>NZ_OZ409841.1:5000-335000 GCF_979258175.1 Pseudomonas sp. AC255
GCTGATACCGCCCAAGAGTTCATATCGACGGCGGTGTTTGGCACCTCGATGTCGGCTCATCACATCCTGGGGCTGAAGCCGGTCCCAAGGGTATGGCTGTTCGCCATTTAAAGTGGTACGCGAGCTGGGTTTAGAACGTCGTGAGACAGTTCGGTCCCTATCTGCCGTGGACGTTTGAGATTTGAGAGGGGCTGCTCCTAGTACGAGAGGACCGGAGTGGACGAACCTCTGGTGTTCCGGTTGTCACGCCAGTGGCATTGCCGGGTAGCTATGTTCGGGAAAGATAACCGCTGAAAGCATCTAAGCGGGAAACTTGCCTCAAGATGAGATCTCACTGGAACCTAGAGTTCCCTGAAGGGCCGTCGAAGACTACGACGTTGATAGGTTGGGTGTGTAAGCGCTGTGAGGCGTTGAGCTAACCAATACTAATTGCCCGTGAGGCTTGACCATATAACACCCAAGCAATTTGCTGACCTGAAAAGGCACCAGATTGCGGTGTGTGAAGACGAAACGAACCGAAAGTTCGAAATTCACAAACACCTAGCTGTCACATACCCAATTTGCTGAAGCGAGGCCGTCTGGTCCCGAGTCAGTACCCGAATTTCTTGACGACCATAGAGCGTTGGAACCACCTGATCCCATCCCGAACTCAGCAGTGAAACGATGCATCGCCGATGGTAGTGTGGGGTTTCCCCATGTGAGAGTAGGTCATCGTCAAGATTAAATTCCGAAACCCCAATTGCGAAAGCAGTTGGGGTTTTGTTTTGCCTGCGAGAAATGTGTCCGCTTGATTTCTATGCAACGGCCCGGGGCATGGCTATTATGCGGGCCTCATTGTGAGGCGATACCTGCATGCTGACGTTGTTGAATCTACTGAAGGATGGACGATTCCATTCCGGACAGGACTTGGGCGTTGCCCTGGGAATTAGCCGAAGTGCTGTATGGAAGCAGCTACAACAGCTTGAAGCTGAACTAGGCCTGTCGATCCATAAAGTTCGCGGTCGCGGATATCAATTGTCGGCGCCTCTGATGCTCCTTGATCCACTTGAAATAACCAGGAAGATGCCCGAATGGCCGGTGCGTGTGTTCGACTCCGTCGACTCGACAAATGCCGAAGCTTTGCGCTCCATCAGTGAGGGCGCCCCCGCGCCGTTTTTGGTGCTCGCGGAGCGACAATTGGCAGGCCGTGGTCGTCGAGGCCGCAAGTGGGTGAGCCCATTTGCGGAAAATCTTTATTACAGCCTGGTTCTTCGAATAGATGGCGGCATGCGTCAGCTTGAGGGGTTGAGCCTTGTTGTTGGCTTGGCCGTGATGCAGACCTTGCGAAGCGCCGGCGTGCCCAATGCCGGTTTGAAGTGGCCCAACGATGTTTTGGTGGGTAACAAGAAAATAGCCGGCATCCTGCTCGAACTCGTCGGCGATCCGGCGGATGTATGTCATGTTGTATTGGGTATAGGAATCAACGTGAATATGCAGGTTGCCGATGAGGTCGACCAGCAATGGACTTCTATAAAACTGGAGTCAGGCAAAGCCTGCGATCGCAATGCTCTGGTGGTTGAGTTGAGTAATCAACTCAAAGCTTATACCCATAAACACCAGCTCAACGGGTTCGCAAGTCTGCAGGCAGAATGGGCGGAAAATCATCTGTGGCAGGGTCGATCCGTGTCGTTGATCGCGGGTAACAGCCATATCGATGGGATAGTGCTCGGGATTGATAACCAAGGCGGGTTGCGCTTGATTGTAGATGGTGTTGAAAAAGTCTTTAGTGGTGGAGAGCTCAGCCTGAGGTTGCGTGATGATTCTTGAGCTTGACTGCGGCAATAGTTTTATCAAATGGCGCGTGCTGGATGCGTCGGCGAGTGGGCTGGTCTCGGAAGGAGTTGTAGATTCCAATCAGGCTTTGCTTGAGAGTCTACGGATCATAAAGTCGCTCTCGCTGCGCAAGTGTCGTTTGGTAAGCGTCAGGACTAACGAGGAAACCAGCGCTTTAACCGAAATGCTTGAGCGCGCGTTCGGTATTCCTATCGTGTGTGCGAAACCCGCCCGCGAGATGTCCGGTGTTCGAAACGGCTATGAAGACTATGAGCGTCTGGGGCTTGATCGCTGGCTGGCGATGCTCGGCGGCTTCCACCTGGCTGCCGGAAGTGCTTGCCTGGTTCTCGATTTCGGTACCGCGGTCACTGCCGATTTTGTCGCGGCTGACGGTGAGCATCTCGGGGGGTTCATTTGTCCTGGTATGCCTTTGATGCGAAACCAGTTGCGCACCCATACCCGTAAAATTCGTTATGGTGATGAAGCAGCAGAGCGCGCCCTTTCCAGTCACGTCCCGGGACGGACCACCGTTGAAGCGGTGGAGCGCGGTTGTTCTTTGATGCTGAGGGGCTTCGTTCTCACTCAATTAGAGCTGGCTCGAGCGTACTGGGGAGAGCAATTCGCCGTCTTTATCACGGGAGGGGATGCCGAGTTGGTTAAAGGCGTCGCGCCTGACGCCAGGGTTGTGCCCGACCTGGTTTTTGTCGGCTTGGCGATGGCTTGTCCCTTGTCTTGAGGTTTATATGCGTTGGTTGTTCCTGCTGCTGGTTGTACTCAATGTTTTTTACTATGTCTGGCATCAGCAGGAAGCGCCCTTGCGAGCCAAAGATGTAACGCCTCTTAATCTGTATCGTGGTTCGCAGCAGGATATCCGTCTGCTGAGCGAAACCGCAGGTGAAGGTCGAAGAGGCGAGGTGGCGCCGCGTCAGCAGTGCTTGTTCCTTGGTGGATTTTCTGACGAAGATTCAATTGCCAAGTTGCAACAGCGTCTGGTGGCGATGAAAGTCAATGTGCAATCCCTGCCGAAAGATGCTGCCGGAAGCGGGTACTGGCTGGCAGCTGCGCCGGACAGCCAGCGTTTGTTGGGCGATCTGCAGTTGCAAAACCTTTCCAAGGAATTCAATGAGTTAAAACATAAAATAATGCTGTGCGAAGGGGTTGCACCTGCTCAATAGTTTGCATAGAATGGCGCCCGCTCCACAGCGAACACCTTAAACGGGATTCGAAGTGAAGCGTGTCAACGCAGCTAACCTCAGGTTTTTAAATGAGAAAATGCTTGACAGGGGTTTGGCATGATATAGAATGCCGGCCTGATTAGGAGGGGTTCCCGAGCGGCCAAAGGGATCAGACTGTAAATCTGACGTCTACGACTTCGAAGGTTCGAATCCTTCTCCCTCCACCAGATTTAAGCGTGAGCTGCAGGCTCCGCGGGTATAGTTTAGTGGTAGAACCTCAGCCTTCCAAGCTGATGATGCGGGTTCGATTCCCGCTACCCGCTCCAAGTTTGCAGGTTGTGCAAAAGGGTTTTGCTCTTGTAGCTCAGTTGGTAGAGCACACCCTTGGTAAGGGTGAGGTCAGCGGTTCAAATCCGCTCAAGAGCTCCATATAACAAGGCAGATATGAAAATATCTGCCTTTGTTTTAATGGTTGATATTGTTTGTCTAATTTCTTCTGTAGAGGGTGATATCGATGGCTAAGGAAAAATTTGATCGTTCCCTGCCCCACGTCAACGTTGGGACCATTGGTCACGTTGACCACGGTAAAACCACTCTGACTGCTGCTCTGACTCGCGTTTGCTCCGAGGTTTTCGGTTCTGCAATCGTTGACTTCGACAAGATCGACAGCGCACCAGAAGAAAAAGCTCGCGGTATCACCATCAACACCGCGCACGTTGAGTACAACTCGAAGATCCGTCACTACGCTCACGTTGACTGCCCAGGTCACGCTGACTACGTGAAGAACATGATCACCGGTGCTGCTCAGATGGACGGCGCTATCCTGGTTTGCTCGGCCGCTGATGGTCCGATGCCTCAAACCCGTGAGCACATCCTGCTGTCCCGTCAGGTTGGCGTTCCGTACATCGTGGTCTTCCTGAACAAGGCTGACCTGGTAGACGATGCTGAGCTGCTGGAACTGGTTGAGATGGAAGTTCGTGACCTGCTGTCGACTTACGACTTCCCGGGCGACGACACTCCGATCATCATCGGTTCGGCTCGTATGGCGCTGGAAGGCAAAGACGACAACGAGATGGGCACCACTGCCGTCAAGAAACTGGTTGAAACTCTGGATGCCTACATCCCAGAACCAGTTCGTATGATCGACAAGCCATTCCTGATGCCAATCGAAGACGTATTCTCGATCTCGGGTCGCGGTACTGTTGTGACTGGTCGTATCGAGCGCGGTATCGTTCGCGTTCAGGATCCGCTGGAAATCGTTGGTCTGCGTGACACCACCGTTACTACTTGCACCGGTGTTGAAATGTTCCGCAAGCTGCTCGACGAAGGTCGTGCTGGCGAGAACTGCGGCGTTCTGCTGCGTGGTACCAAGCGTGACGACGTTGAGCGTGGCCAGGTTCTGGTCAAGCCAGGTTCGGTCAAGCCGCACACCAAGTTCACCGCAGAAGTTTACGTTCTGAGCAAGGAAGAAGGCGGTCGTCACACTCCGTTCTTCAAAGGCTACCGTCCACAGTTCTACTTCCGTACTACTGACGTGACTGGTAACTGCGAGCTGCCAGAAGGCGTTGAAATGGTAATGCCAGGTGACAACATTCAGATGACTGTTACCCTGATCAAAACCATCGCGATGGAAGACGGTCTGCGTTTCGCTATCCGTGAAGGCGGTCGTACCGTCGGCGCTGGCGTCGTAGCAAAAATCATCGAATAAGCGGTTGTAATGTATTTTTCGGGCCGGCATAATGGTCGGCCTGATTTTGTTTTAGGTCAGTAGCTCAATTGGCAGAGCGACGGTCTCCAAAACCGTAGGTTGGGGGTTCGATTCCCTCCTGACCTGCCAGATTCACTCGGTGTATCTGGCTTTCTTTTCACAGGATCTTCATAGATGACTCCTAAAGCTGAAGCTCAAGGCTCTCGCTTCGATCTGCTCAAGTGGCTTGTAGTAGTCGCTTTGGTGGTTGTTGGCGTTGTTGGCAATCAGTATTACGCTGCTTCGCCGATCCTGTACCGTGTACTCGCTTTGCTTGCCATTGCTGCCGTAGCTGCCTTTGTAGGCCTGCAAACCGCGAAGGGCAAGTCTTTCTTTGTACTGGTTAAGGAAGCTCGCACCGAGATTCGTAAAGTCGTGTGGCCAACTCGCCAAGAAACCACACAGACCACGCTGATTGTCGTGGCTGTTGTTTTGGTTATGGCGTTGCTGCTGTGGGGGCTTGATTCCCTGCTCGGCTGGCTTGTTTCCTTGATTGTCGGCTAAGGGTGTCCCGTGGCTAAGCGTTGGTATGTTGTGCATGCTTACTCGGGTTACGAGAAGCATGTGATGCGCTCGCTGATCGAGCGCGTAAAGCTGGCTGGCATGGAAGATGGCTTCGGCGAGATTCTGGTTCCCACTGAAGAAGTGGTTGAGATGCGTAACGGCCAGAAGCGCAAAAGCGAACGGAAGTTCTTTCCAGGCTATGTGCTGGTCCAAATGGATATGAACGAGGGTACTTGGCACTTGGTCAAGGATACTCCTCGGGTGATGGGTTTTATCGGCGGTACCGCTGACAAGCCTGCGCCAATTACAGATAAAGAGGCAGAAGCGATTCTGCGTCGCGTTGCTGATGGTAGCGACAAGCCGAAGCCGAAGACTTTGTTCGAGCCGGGCGAGACGGTACGTGTCAACGACGGTCCATTCGCTGATTTCAATGGCGTTGTGGAAGAAGTTAACTACGAAAAGAGCCGGATCCAAGTGGCTGTGCTCATTTTCGGTCGCTCTACTCCGGTGGAGCTCGAGTTCAGTCAGGTCGAGAAGGTCTAGCTGGACAAGCAATCCCAACCCCGCAGCCTTAGGCTGTGGGGTTTTGTCGTCACTGGGATAAACGCGCAAGTAACCGGGGAGCCTTTCGAGGCGTTCGAACCCGTAATTGGAGTGCCTCATGGCCAAGAAGATTACCGCTTACATCAAGCTGCAAGTGAAGGCCGCTCAGGCTAACCCAAGTCCACCGGTTGGTCCTGCTCTGGGTCAGCACGGCGTGAACATCATGGAATTCTGCAAGGCTTTCAACGCCCGTACTCAGGGTCTTGAGCCAGGTCTGCCGACTCCAGTGATCATCACTGTCTACAGCGACCGTAGCTTCACTTTCGAAACCAAATCCACCCCTGCTTCGGTTCTGCTGAAGAAGGCGGCCGGTCTGACCAGCGGTTCCGCTCGTCCGAACACCGTTAAGGTTGGCACTGTTACCCGTGCTCAGCTGGAAGAAATCGCGAAAACCAAAAACGCGGATCTGACTGCAGCTGATATGGATGCAGCCGTGCGTACTATCGCCGGTTCTGCTCGTAGCATGGGCCTTAACGTGGAGGGTGTGTAATGGCTAAGCTGACCAAGCGTCAAAAGGCTATCGCCGGCAAAATCGAAGCAGGCAAGGCCTACAACATTGTAGACGCCGCTGCTCTGCTGGCCGAGCTGTCGACTGTCAAGTTCAGCGAGTCGTTCGACGTTGCTGTAAACCTGGGTGTAGACCCGCGTAAATCCGACCAGGTTGTTCGTAGCGCTACTGTGCTGCCACACGGCACTGGCAAGACCGTTCGCGTTGCTGTGTTCACCCAGGGTCCAGCTGCTGAGGCCGCTCTGGCTGCCGGCGCTGATCGTGTAGGTATGGACGACCTGGCTGCCGAAATGAAAGGCGGCGACCTGAACTATGACGTAGTGATCGCATCCCCGGATGCCATGCGCGTTGTAGGTCAGTTGGGTCAGATCCTCGGTCCACGTGGCCTGATGCCTAACCCTAAAGTCGGCACCGTAACTCCAGACGTAGCCAACGCGGTCAAGAACGCCAAGGCTGGTCAGGTTCGTTATCGCACCGACAAAAACGGCATCATCCACACTTCCGTTGGCAAGATCGGCTTCGACGCCGTCAAGCTGAAGGAAAACGTTGAAGCCCTGATCGCTGATCTGAAGCGTATCAAGCCAGCTTCCTCGAAAGGTATTTACGTCAAGCGCGTTACCCTGAGCACCACTATGGGCCCAGGTCTGGTTATCGACCAGAGCTCGCTCGACGCGTAAGACAAAGGTTGGCGCGGATTGTCGCGCCAATTGAAAGATTGGGGTCCCTGCCTGGCGGGGGCTATCCAAGACCGTAGGCGGCGCAAGCCTTAAACCTCAAGCCTACGCAGATGGTGCTCCCGGTTCCTTACCGAATCAGACACCAAAACGACATTCGGTTCCGATCGAATGAAACGGTAACAAGCAGGAGTTAAACCCGTGGCAATTAATCTCGAAGACAAGAAGGCCATCGTCGCTGAAGTCAACGAGGCTGCCAAAGTCGCTCTGTCCGCTGTCGTGGTTGATGCACGTGGCGTAACAGTAGGCGCAATGACCGGACTCCGTAAAGAGGCTCGTGAAGCTGGCGTTTACGTACGTGTTGTACGTAACACCCTGCTCAAGCGCGCTGTTGCTGACACTCAATACAGTGTCCTCAACGACGTGTTCACCGGCCCGACCCTGATTGCATTCTCGAACGAACATCCGGGCGCTGCTGCCCGTATCTTCAAAGAGTTTGCCAAGGGTCAGGACAAGTTCGAGATCAAGGCAGCTGCGTTCGAGGGCAAGTTCCTCGCAGCTAATCAGATCGACGTACTGGCAACTCTGCCGACCCGTGACGAAGCAATTTCTCAGCTGATGAGCGTGATTCAAGGCGCAACCAGCAAATTGGCTCGTACTCTGGCGGCAATTCGCGACCAGAAAGAAGCTGCCGCAGCCTAAGGCTCGTCACTTCTCGCGTTTTTTGTTTATTTCGATGGTCGCGTAGGCCGTCCCCCAATTCAGGAATTGAGTCATGTCTCTGACTAACGAACAAATCATCGAAGCAATCGGCCAGAAATCCGTAGTGGAAATCGTTGAGCTGATCAAAGCGATGGAAGAAACCTTCGGTGTTACCGCTGCTGCCGCTTCGGCTGGCCCAGCTGTAGCTGCTGCTGCTGTTGAAGAGCAAACCGAGTTCAACGTTGTTCTGCTGGAAGCTGGCGAGAAGAAGGTTAACGTGATCAAGGCAGTTCGTGAACTGACTGGTCTGGGCCTGAAAGAAGCCAAAGAGAAAGTAGACGGCGCTCCTCAGGTTGTAGCTGAAGGCGTTTCGAAAGAAGCGGCTGAAGACGCCAAGAAGAAGCTGGAAGAAGCAGGCGCTAAAGTCGAGCTGAAGTAAGCATCGACTTTGCTCCTCCAGCCCGAGCGTCAAGCGACAGGCTGATGGCTGGTGGCTCTTGCCACCGGCCTTTTTCCGTTATTGGCAGCCGACTGGGTCGGTGCTGATAAAGGCGCTGTAACCACCCGATGCGGTGGCGCAAACCATGGGGTTTGCACGATTTTCTGGCTGCTCCCGTCGGGAGGGGCCAAACAAGCAGGTGACCAAGCTGGGGAACGCTGATGGCTTACTCATATACTGAGAAAAAACGTATCCGCAAGGACTTTAGCAAGTTGCCGGACGTCATGGATGTGCCTTACCTCCTGGCCATCCAGCTGGATTCGTATCGTGAATTCTTGCAAGCGGGAGCGACTAAAGATCAGTTCCGCGACGTGGGCCTGCATGCGGCCTTCAAATCCGTTTTCCCGATCATCAGCTACTCCGGCAATGCTGCGCTGGAGTACGTCGGTTATCGCCTGGGCGAACCGGCATTTGATGTCAAAGAATGCGTATTGCGCGGTGTAACTTTCGCCGTACCTTTGCGGGTAAAAGTGCGCCTGATCATTTTCGACAAAGAATCGTCGAACAAAGCGATCAAGGACATCAAAGAGCAAGAAGTCTACATGGGTGAAATCCCCCTGATGACTGAGAACGGTACCTTCGTAATCAACGGTACCGAGCGTGTTATCGTTTCCCAGCTGCACCGTTCCCCGGGCGTGTTCTTCGACCACGACCGCGGCAAGACGCACAGCTCCGGCAAACTGCTGTACTCGGCTCGCATCATTCCTTACCGCGGTTCGTGGCTGGACTTCGAATTCGACCCGAAAGACTGCGTCTTCGTGCGTATCGACCGTCGTCGCAAACTGCCGGCTTCGGTACTGCTGCGCGCACTCGGTTACACCACCGAAGAAGTGCTGGACGCGTTCTACACCACCAACGTATTCCACCTGAGCGGCGAAACCCTCAGTCTGGAACTGGTGCCATCGCGCCTGCGTGGTGAGGTTGCGGTTCTGGACATCCAGGACGAGAAGGGCAAGGTCATCGTTGAGCAAGGCCGCCGTATTACCGCGCGCCACATCAACCAGATCGAGAAGGCCGGTATCAAGACGCTGGACGTGCCACTGGACTACGTCCTCGGCCGCACCACCGCCAAGGCTATCGTGCACCCGGCTACCGGCGAAATCCTGGCCGAATGCAACACCGAGCTGAACACTGAAGTCCTGGCAAAGATCGCCAAGGCCCAGGTCGTTCGCATCGAGACCCTGTACACTAACGACATCGACTGCGGTCCGTTCGTCTCCGACACGCTGAAGATCGACTCCACCAGCAACCAATTGGAAGCGCTGGTCGAGATCTATCGCATGATGCGTCCAGGCGAGCCGCCAACCAAAGACGCTGCCGAGACCCTGTTCAACAACCTGTTCTTCAGCCCTGAACGTTATGACCTGTCTGCGGTCGGCCGGATGAAGTTCAACCGTCGTATCGGTCGTACCGAGATCGAAGGTTCGGGCGTGCTGTGCAAGGAAGACATCGTCGCGGTCCTGAAGACTCTGGTCGACATCCGCAACGGTAAAGGCATCGTCGATGACATCGACCACCTGGGTAACCGTCGTGTTCGCTGCGTGGGCGAAATGGCCGAGAACCAGTTCCGCGTTGGCCTGGTACGTGTTGAGCGTGCGGTCAAAGAGCGTCTGTCGATGGCTGAAAGCGAAGGCCTGATGCCGCAAGACCTGATCAACGCCAAGCCAGTGGCTGCCGCGGTGAAAGAGTTCTTCGGTTCCAGCCAGCTGTCGCAGTTCATGGACCAGAACAACCCGCTGTCCGAGATCACCCACAAGCGTCGCGTCTCTGCACTCGGCCCTGGCGGTCTGACTCGTGAGCGCGCAGGCTTCGAAGTCCGTGACGTACACCCGACTCACTACGGTCGTGTCTGCCCGATTGAAACGCCGGAAGGTCCGAACATCGGCCTGATCAACTCCCTGGCTGCGTACGCTCGCACCAACCAGTACGGCTTCCTGGAAAGCCCGTACCGCGTGGTGAAAGAGGGTGTGGTCACCGACGAGATCGTGTTCCTGTCCGCTATTGAAGAAGCCGATCACGTGATCGCGCAGGCTTCGGCGACCATGAACGAGCAGAAAGTCCTGATCGACGAACTGGTTGCCGTACGTCACCTGAACGAATTCACCGTCAAGGCGCCGGAAGACGTCACCCTGATGGACGTTTCGCCGAAGCAGGTTGTGTCGGTTGCAGCGTCGTTGATTCCGTTCCTCGAGCACGACGACGCCAACCGTGCGTTGATGGGTTCGAACATGCAGCGTCAGGCTGTACCGACTCTGCGCGCTGACAAGCCGCTGGTAGGTACCGGCATGGAGCGTAACGTAGCCCGTGACTCCGGCGTTTGCGTCGTGGCTCGTCGTGGTGGCGTGATCGACTCCGTCGACGCCAGCCGTATCGTGGTTCGTGTTGCCGATGACGAAGTTGAAACCGGTGAAGCCGGTGTCGACATCTACAACCTGACCAAATACACCCGCTCGAACCAGAACACCTGCATCAACCAGCGTCCGCTGGTACGTAAAGGTGATCGCGTTCAGCGTAGCGACATCATGGCCGACGGCCCGTCCACCGACATGGGTGAACTGGCACTGGGTCAGAACATGCGCATCGCGTTCATGGCATGGAACGGCTTCAACTTCGAAGACTCCATCTGCCTGTCCGAGCGTGTTGTTCAGGAAGACCGTTTCACCACGATCCACATTCAGGAACTGACCTGTGTGGCCCGTGACACCAAGCTTGGCCCAGAGGAAATCACTGCGGACATCCCGAACGTGGGTGAAGCTGCACTGAACAAGCTGGACGAAGCCGGTATCGTTTACGTAGGTGCTGAAGTAGGCGCAGGCGACATCCTGGTGGGTAAGGTCACTCCGAAAGGCGAGACCCAACTGACTCCGGAAGAAAAACTGCTGCGTGCAATCTTCGGTGAAAAAGCCAGCGACGTTAAAGACACCTCCCTGCGCGTGCCAACCGGCACCAAAGGTACTGTCATCGACGTACAGGTCTTCACCCGCGACGGCGTTGAGCGTGATGCTCGTGCACTGTCGATCGAGAAGTCCCAGCTGGACGAGATCCGCAAGGATCTGAACGAAGAGTTCCGCATCGTTGAAGGCGCGACTTTCGAACGTCTGCGTTCCGCACTGGTAGGCCACAAGGCCGAAGGCGGCGCCGGCCTGAAGAAAGGTCAGGACATCACCGACGAAGTACTCGACGGTCTTGAGCACGGCCAGTGGTTCAAACTGCGCATGGCTGAAGATGCGCTGAACGAGCAGCTCGAGAAGGCTCAGGCCTACATCGTTGATCGTCGCCGTCTGCTGGACGACAAGTTCGAAGACAAGAAGCGCAAACTGCAGCAGGGCGATGACCTGGCTCCAGGCGTGCTGAAAATCGTCAAGGTTTACCTGGCAATCCGTCGCCGCATCCAGCCGGGCGACAAGATGGCCGGTCGTCACGGTAACAAGGGTGTGGTCTCCGTGATCATGCCGGTTGAAGACATGCCGCACGATGCCAATGGCACCCCGGTCGACGTGGTCCTCAACCCGCTGGGCGTACCTTCGCGTATGAACGTTGGTCAGATTCTCGAAACCCACCTGGGCCTCGCGGCCAAAGGTCTGGGCGAGAAGATCAACCGGATGGTCGAAGAGCAGCGTAAAGTCGCTGAACTGCGCACTTTCCTGGACGAGATCTACAACCAGATCGGCGGTCGTAACGAAGATCTGGACAGCTTCTCCGATCAGGAAATCCTCGATCTGGCGAACAACCTGCGTGGCGGCGTTCCAATGGCCACTCCAGTGTTCGACGGCGCCAAGGAAAGCGAAATCAAGGCCATGCTGAAACTGGCAGACCTGCCGGAAAGCGGCCAGATGCAGCTGACCGAC
This sequence comes from Pseudomonas sp. AC255, assembly GCF_979258175.1. NCBI lineage: Bacteria > Pseudomonadati > Pseudomonadota > Gammaproteobacteria > Pseudomonadales > Pseudomonadaceae > Pseudomonas > Pseudomonas sp. AC255. The sequence goes on from NZ_OZ409841.1 coordinate 17,073, forward strand.
GGCCGTACCGGCAACAAGTTCGAGCGTCCAGTTACCGTTGGCTACATGTACATGCTGAAGCTGAACCACTTGGTAGACGACAAGATGCACGCGCGTTCTACCGGTTCTTACAGCCTGGTTACCCAGCAGCCGCTGGGTGGTAAGGCGCAGTTCGGTGGTCAGCGTTTCGGGGAGATGGAGGTCTGGGCACTGGAAGCATACGGTGCTGCTTACACTCTGCAAGAAATGCTCACAGTGAAGTCGGACGATGTGAACGGCCGTACCAAGATGTACAAGAACATCGTGGATGGCGATCACCGTATGGAGCCGGGCATGCCCGAGTCCTTCAACGTGTTGATCAAGGAAATTCGTTCCCTCGGCATCGATATCGATCTGGAAACCGAATAACACGTGACGCGAATCGAGAGCGGGGCAGGATTGCCCGCTCTCTGCTCCGCCAGGAGGAAAGGCCTTGAAAGACCTACTGAATTTGCTGAAAAACCAGGGTCAAGTCGAAGAGTTCGACGCCATCCGTATCGGATTGGCCTCGCCGGAGATGATCCGTTCGTGGTCGTTCGGTGAAGTTAAAAAGCCGGAAACCATCAACTACCGTACGTTCAAACCTGAGCGTGACGGCCTGTTCTGCGCCAAGATCTTTGGCCCGGTAAAGGATTACGAGTGCCTGTGCGGTAAGTACAAGCGCTTGAAGCACCGTGGTGTGATCTGCGAGAAGTGCGGCGTTGAAGTTGCACTGGCCAAGGTTCGTCGTGAGCGCATGGCGCACATCGAACTGGCTTCGCCGGTTGCCCACATCTGGTTCCTGAAATCGCTGCCGTCCCGTATCGGCCTGCTGATGGACATGACCCTGCGTGATATCGAGCGCGTTCTCTACTTCGAGAGCTATGTCGTTATCGATCCAGGCATGACCACCCTTGAAAAAGGTCAGCTGCTGAACGACGAGCAGTACTTCGAAGCGCTTGAAGAGTTCGGTGACGATTTCGATGCCCGCATGGGTGCTGAAGCTGTCCGTGAACTGCTGCACGCTATCGACCTGGAGCACGAGATTGGCCGTCTGCGCGAAGAGATTCCGCAAACCAACTCGGAAACCAAGATCAAGAAGCTGTCCAAGCGTCTGAAGTTGATGGAAGCCTTCCAGGGTTCCGGCAACCTGCCAGAGTGGATGGTGCTGACCGTTCTGCCGGTTCTGCCGCCAGATCTGCGTCCACTGGTCCCGCTGGATGGCGGTCGTTTCGCGACCTCCGACCTCAACGATCTGTATCGTCGAGTGATCAACCGTAACAACCGTTTGAAGCGCCTGCTGGATCTGTCGGCTCCGGACATCATCGTGCGCAACGAAAAGCGCATGTTGCAGGAAGCTGTCGATGCACTGCTCGACAACGGTCGTCGTGGCCGCGCTATCACCGGTTCCAACAAGCGTCCTCTGAAATCCCTAGCTGACATGATCAAGGGTAAGCAGGGTCGTTTCCGTCAGAACTTGCTCGGTAAGCGTGTTGACTACTCCGGTCGTTCGGTAATTACCGTAGGCCCGACGCTGCGTCTGCACCAGTGCGGTCTGCCGAAGAAGATGGCTCTCGAGCTGTTCAAGCCGTTCATTTTCGGCAAGCTGGAAATGCGTGGTCTGGCGACCACCATCAAAGCTGCCAAGAAAATGGTCGAGCGCGAACTGCCAGAGGTTTGGGACGTTCTCGCTGAAGTGATTCGCGAACACCCGGTTCTTCTCAACCGTGCACCAACCCTTCACCGTCTGGGTATCCAGGCGTTTGAACCGGTACTGATCGAAGGTAAGGCTATCCAGCTGCACCCGCTGGTCTGCGCCGCGTACAACGCTGACTTCGACGGCGACCAAATGGCCGTGCACGTACCGCTGACACTGGAAGCCCAGCTCGAAGCGCGTGCGTTGATGATGTCGACCAACAACATTCTGTCGCCAGCCAACGGTGAGCCAATCATCGTTCCGTCGCAGGACGTTGTATTGGGTCTGTACTACATGACTCGTGAAGCGATCAACGCCAAGGGCGAAGGTCGTGTGTTCGCGGATCTGCAGGAAGTCGACCGTGTGTTCCGTGCCGGCGAAGCCGCACTGCACGCCAAGGTCAAGGTTCGTATCAACGAAACCGTCAACGACCGTGACGGCAACAGCGTGAGCGGTACCCGTATCGTCGACACCACTGTCGGCCGTGCGCTGCTGTTCCAGGTTGTGCCGAAAGGTCTGTCGTTCGACGTCGTCAACCTGCCGATGAAGAAAAAGGCGATCTCCAAGCTGATCAACCAGTGCTACCGCGTGGTTGGTCTGAAAGAGACCGTGATCTTCGCTGACCAGTTGATGTACACCGGTTTCGCTTACTCGACCATCTCCGGCGTTTCGATCGGTGTTAACGACTTCGTTATCCCGGATGAAAAAGCCCGCATCATCGGTGCAGCCACCGACGAAGTGAAAGAAATCGAGAGTCAGTACGCCTCCGGCCTGGTAACCCAGGGCGAGAAGTACAACAAAGTGATCGACCTCTGGTCGAAAGCGAACGACGAAGTTTCCAAGGCGATGATGGCCAACCTCTCGAAAGAGAAAGTCATCGACCGTCACGGCGACGAAGTCGACCAAGAGTCTTTCAACTCGATGTACATGATGGCCGACTCGGGTGCGCGGGGTTCCGCAGCACAGATTCGTCAGCTGGCCGGTATGCGTGGTCTGATGGCCAAGCCGGACGGTTCCATCATTGAAACGCCGATTACTGCGAACTTCCGTGAAGGTTTGAGCGTACTTCAGTACTTCATCTCGACTCACGGTGCTCGTAAAGGTCTGGCGGATACCGCGTTGAAAACTGCGAACTCCGGTTACCTGACTCGTCGTCTGGTAGACGTGGCGCAGGATCTGGTTGTAACCGAGATCGATTGCGGCACCGAACACGGTCTGCTGATGACTCCGCACATTGAAGGCGGTGACGTTGTAGAGCCGCTGGGTGAGCGCGTATTGGGTCGTGTCATTGCCCGTGACGTATTCAAGCCGGGTACCGAGGACGTTATCGTTCCTGCCGGCACTCTGGTTGACGAGAAGTGGGTCGAGTTCATCGAGCTGAACAGCATCGACGAAGTGATCGTGCGTTCGCCGATCAGCTGCGAAACCCGCTATGGCATTTGCGCCAAGTGCTACGGCCGTGATCTGGCTCGTGGTCACCAGGTGAACATCGGTGAAGCGGTCGGCGTTATCGCTGCCCAGTCCATCGGTGAGCCGGGTACCCAGCTGACCATGCGTACGTTCCACATCGGTGGTGCGGCAAGCCGTACTTCCGCAGCCGACAGCGTTCAGGTGAAGAATGGCGGTACCGTCCGTCTGCACAACCTGAAGCACGTTGAGCGAGTGGATGGCCATCTGGTTGCTGTGTCCCGTTCCGGTGAGCTGGCAATCGCGGACGATTTCGGTCGTGAGCGCGAGCGTTACAAGCTGCCGTACGGTGCTGTGATTTCGGTTAAAGAAGGTGACAAGGTCGACGCTGGCGCAATCGTGGCCAAGTGGGATCCGCACACTCACCCGATCGTTACCGAAATGAAAGGTACCGTGACCTACGTGGGCATGGAAGAGGGCATCACGATCAAGCGTCAGACTGACGAATTGACCGGTATGACCAACATTGAAGTACTCGACGCGAAAGATCGTCCAGCTGCCGGCAAGGAAATCCGTCCAGCAGTGAAGATGGTCGACGACAACGGCAAGGATCTGTTGCTGCCAGGCACTGACGTTATCGCTCAGTACTTCCTGCCAGCCAACGCCCTGGTCGGTGTGGCTGACGGTGCGAAGATTGCGATCGGTGATGTTATCGCTCGTATCCCGCAGGAAACTTCGAAGACCCGTGACATCACCGGTGGTCTGCCGCGTGTTGCCGACCTGTTCGAAGCGCGTCGTCCGAAAGAAGCGTCGATTCTGGCTGAAGTCAGCGGCACCATCGCGTTCGGTAAAGAGACCAAGGGCAAGCGCCGTCTGGTCATTACCCCGAACGACGGTAGCGATCCGTATGAAGAGCTGATTCCGAAGTGGCGTCACCTGAACGTCTTCGAAGGCGAACAGGTAAACCGCGGCGAAGTTATCTCCGACGGTCCAAGCGATCCGCACGACATCCTTCGTCTGCTGGGTGTGAGCGCGCTGGCCAAGTACATCGTCAACGAGATCCAGGACGTTTATCGTCTGCAAGGCGTGAAGATCAACGACAAGCACATCGAGACCATCCTGCGTCAGATGCTGCGTAAAGTTGAGATCTCCGAGTCCGGCGATTCCAGCTTCATCAAGGGCGACCAGATGGAACTGACTCACGTTCTGGTCGAGAACGAACGTCTGAGCGCGGAAGACAAGTTTGTCTCCAAGTTCACTCGCGTTCTGCTGGGTATCACCAAGGCGTCGTTGTCCACCGAATCGTTCATCTCGGCGGCTTCCTTCCAGGAAACCACTCGCGTACTGACCGAAGCGGCAGTCACCGGCAAGCGCGATTACCTGCGCGGCCTGAAAGAAAACGTAGTCGTGGGTCGTCTGATCCCGGCCGGTACCGGTCTTGCCTATCACAGCGAGCGCAAGCGTCGCCGTGATGCCGACAAGCCGTTGCGCGTAAGCGCCAGTGAAGTGGAAGCTGCACTGACCGAAGCGCTGAACTCGAGCGGTAACTGAGTTCGGCGATAAACGAGAGTGAGGCCCTGATCGCTCCGTTCGTCGAATCGAGACATTAAGTCAAGGTTCGATGGGCGGGGAGGTCGGGGCCTTGCCTTGACTGGAATCAAGATCCTCTTTAGACTCTTGATCCCCTAAATTTGGCGGGAATTCGTTCCTGCCATTTTGCTTTTCTTGCAAGACAATAGCGTCGCAAGACAACAGTGGAGCTAGTAGATGGCAACTATCAACCAGCTGGTACGTCAGCCGCGTAAGCGTATCGTCGAGAAATCCGACGTACCTGCGCTGCAGAACTGCCCGCAACGTCGTGGCGTGTGCACCCGTGTGTACACCACCACGCCGAAAAAACCTAACTCGGCACTGCGTAAAGTATGCCGTGTGCGTCTGACCAACGGTTTCGAGGTTTCCTCGTACATCGGTGGTGAAGGCCACAACCTGCAAGAGCACAGCGTGGTACTGATCCGCGGCGGTCGTGTAAAAGACTTGCCAGGTGTTCGTTACCACACCGTTCGCGGCTCCTTGGATACTTCCGGCGTTAAAGGCCGTAACCAGGGTCGTTCGAAGTACGGTACCAAGCGTCCGAAGTAATCGGCCGTTTTGCAGATTTTTATTTTATTGAGTCGATAAGAGTAAGGTCGGGCACGCATCCTCTGGATCTGTCCCGAGCTAACCTGAAGACCGCTTGAGGGCTTATCATGCCAAGACGTCGCGTAGCAGCAAAGCGTGAGATTCTGGACGATCCGAAATACGGAAGCCAGATCCTCGCCAAATTCATGAACCACGTTATGGAAAGCGGCAAGAAAGCCGTTGCCGAGCGTATCGTTTATGGTGCCCTGGAAACCGTTGCGGCCCGTAAGGCTGGCACCGATCCCCTGGAACTCTTCGAAAAAGCACTCGACGCCATCGCTCCGCTGGTCGAAGTGAAGTCGCGCCGCGTTGGTGGTGCTACTTACCAGGTTCCGGTCGAGGTTCGTCCTTCCCGTCGTAACGCTCTGGCAATGCGCTGGTTGGTAGACTTCGCCCGTAAGCGCGGCGAGAAGTCTATGGCTCTGCGTTTGGCTGGCGAACTGCTGGATGCTGCTGAAGGTAAAGGTGCTGCTGTTAAGAAGCGTGAAGACGTGCACCGTATGGCCGAAGCTAACAAAGCTTTCTCGCACTACCGCTTCTAATTTTAGCTTCACTAATTTTGCGAGGGCTTTATGGCTCGTACTACTCCGATTAGCCGCTACCGTAACATCGGTATCGTCGCTCACGTGGATGCTGGTAAAACCACCACCACCGAGCGCGTACTGTTTTACACCGGCAAAAGTCACAAAATGGGCGAGGTGCATGATGGCGCCGCGACCACAGACTGGATGGTTCAGGAGCAGGAGCGTGGTATTACCATTACTTCTGCTGCCATTACCGCCTTCTGGAAAGGTTCCGAGAAGCAGTACTCTCACGAGCACCGTTTCAACGTAATCGATACCCCGGGCCACGTTGACTTCACCATTGAAGTTGAGCGTTCCCTGCGCGTACTCGACGGCGCTGTCGTTGTGTTCTGCGGTACTTCGGGTGTTGAGCCGCAGTCGGAAACCGTATGGCGTCAAGCCAACAAATACGGCGTTCCACGTCTTGTTTACGTAAACAAGATGGACCGTGCCGGCGCCAACTTCCTGCGCGTGATCGGTCAGATCAAGCAGCGTCTGGGTCACACTCCGGTGCCGATCCAGTTGGCCATCGGTTCCGAAGACAACTTCCAGGGTCAGATCGATCTGATCAACATGCAAGCTGTCTACTGGAACGACTCCGACAAAGGTATGGTTCCTGTTCGCAAGGACATTCCTGCCGAGCTGCAAGAGCTGGCGGAAGAGTGGCGCAACAACATGGTTGAAGCTGCCGCCGAAGCCAACGAAGAGCTGATGAACAAGTACCTGGAAGGCGAAGAGCTGTCGATCGAAGAGATCAAGGCTGCTTTGCGTCAGCGTACTATCGCCGGCGAAATCGTTCTGGCCGTTTGCGGTTCTTCGTTCAAGAACAAGGGCGTTCCCCTGGTTCTCGACGCCGTTATCGACTACCTGCCTGCTCCGACCGACATTCCTGCTATCAAGGGTTCCAACCCTGATAACGAGGAAGAAGAGATGGAGCGTCATGCAGACGACAACGAGCCTTTCGCGGCTCTGGCGTTCAAGATCGCTACCGACCCATTCGTGGGTACTCTGACCTTCGTCCGCGTTTACTCGGGCGTGTTGAACTCCGGCGACGGCGTGATCAACTCGGTCAAAGGCAAGAAAGAGCGCGTGGGTCGTATGGTGCAAATGCACGCAAACGCCCGTGAAGAGATCAAGGAAGTACGCGCTGGTGACATCGCGGCCCTGATCGGCATGAAGGACGTCACCACTGGTGAAACCCTCTGCAACGCTGACAAGCCAATCATCCTGGTTCGCATGGACTTCCCGGAGCCGGTTATTTCGGTTGCCGTAGAGCCTAAGACCAAGGATGACCAGGAAAAAATGGGTATCGCTCTGGGCAAACTTGCTCAGGAAGACCCGTCTTTCCGCGTTAAAACTGATGAAGAGACTGGTCAGACGATCATCTCCGGCATGGGCGAGCTGCACCTGGACATCCTGGTTGACCGGATGCGCCGTGAGTTCAACGTCGAAGCCAACATCGGCAAGCCTCAGGTTTCGTATCGTGAGCGCATCACGAAGAACTGTGAAATCGAAGGCAAGTTCGTTCGTCAGTCCGGTGGTCGCGGCCAGTTCGGTCACTGCTGGATCCGTTTTGCTCCTGCTGACGAAGGTCAGGAAGGTCTGCAATTCGTGAACGAAGTTGTAGGTGGTGTGGTTCCTAAGGAATACATCCCGGCTATCCAGAAGGGTATCGAAGAGCAGATGAAGAACGGCGTTGTTGCCGGCTATCCGCTGATCGGCCTGAAGGCTACCGTGTTCGATGGTTCTTACCACGACGTCGACTCCAACGAGATGGCGTTTAAAGTGGCTGCTTCCATGGCGACCAAGCAACTGGCCCAGAAGGGTGGTGGTGAGTTGCTCGAGCCGATCATGGCGGTAGAGGTTGTTACGCCTGAAGACTATATGGGTGATGTGATGGGCGACCTTAACCGTCGTCGCGGCATGATCCAGGGTATGGAAGACACAGTGTCCGGCAAGGTTATCCGTGCCGAGGTTCCACTGGGTGAGATGTTCGGTTATGCGACCGACGTTCGTTCCATGTCCCAGGGTCGCGCAAGCTACTCTATGGAATTCAAAAAATATGATACGGCTCCGTCGCACATCGTCGAATCCGTAACCAAAAAACAAGGCTGATTCAGCCCCTTTAGGCTAGGAGTTAATTGTCGTGGCTAAAGAAAAATTTGATCGTTCCCTACCGCACGTCAACGTTGGCACCATCGGTCACGTTGACCACGGTAAAACCACTCTGACTGCTGCTCTGACTCGCGTTTGCTCTGAAGTTTTCGGTTCTGCAATCGTTGACTTCGACAAGATCGACAGCGCACCAGAAGAAAAAGCTCGCGGTATCACCATCAACACCGCGCACGTTGAGTACAACTCGAAGATCCGTCACTACGCTCACGTTGACTGCCCAGGTCACGCTGACTACGTGAAGAACATGATCACCGGTGCTGCTCAGATGGACGGCGCTATCCTGGTTTGCTCGGCCGCTGATGGTCCGATGCCGCAAACCCGTGAGCACATCCTGCTGTCCCGTCAGGTTGGCGTTCCGTACATCGTGGTCTTCCTGAACAAGGCTGACCTGGTAGACGACGCTGAGCTGCTGGAACTGGTTGAGATGGAAGTTCGTGACCTGCTGTCGACTTACGACTTCCCGGGCGACGACACTCCGATCATCATCGGTTCGGCTCGTATGGCGCTGGAAGGCAAAGACGACAACGAGATGGGCACCACTGCCGTCAAGAAGCTGGTTGAAACTCTGGATGCCTACATCCCAGAACCAGTTCGTATGATCGACAAGCCATTCCTGATGCCAATCGAAGACGTATTCTCGATCTCGGGTCGCGGTACTGTTGTGACTGGTCGTATCGAGCGCGGTATCGTTCGCGTTCAGGATCCGCTGGAAATCGTTGGTCTGCGTGACACCACCGTTACTACTTGCACCGGTGTTGAAATGTTCCGCAAGCTGCTCGACGAAGGTCGTGCTGGCGAGAACTGCGGCGTTCTGCTGCGTGGTACCAAGCGTGACGACGTTGAGCGTGGCCAGGTTCTGGTCAAGCCAGGTTCGGTCAAGCCGCACACCAAGTTCACCGCAGAAGTTTACGTTCTGAGCAAGGAAGAAGGCGGTCGTCACACTCCGTTCTTCAAAGGCTACCGTCCACAGTTCTACTTCCGTACTACTGACGTGACTGGTAACTGCGAGCTGCCAGAAGGCGTTGAAATGGTAATGCCAGGTGACAACATTCAGATGACTGTTACCCTGATCAAAACCATCGCGATGGAAGATGGTCTGCGTTTCGCTATCCGTGAAGGCGGTCGTACCGTCGGCGCTGGCGTCGTAGCCAAAATCATCGAGTAAGACTTTTAAAGTCAGCTTGATGAATTGAAAAAGCCCCCGCTCAGCGGGGGCTTTTTTATTGGGTTGACACCTATCGGGGGCGTCTATAGAATTGCGCCTCCTTTTAACGGGCGTATTGCGCCCGGTGGGAATAGCAGCCGGAGTCTGAAATCCAATGCAAAATCAGCAAATCCGTATCAGGTTGAAGGCTTTTGACCATCGCCTGATCGACCAATCAACCCAGGAAATCGTGGAAACCGCGAAACGTACTGGTGCTCAAGTGCGTGGTCCAATTCCACTGCCTACCCGTAAAGAGCGGTTCACCGTTCTGGTTTCCCCGCACGTCAACAAAGACGCGCGTGACCAGTACGAGATCCGCACTCATAAGCGTGTTCTGGACATCGTCCAGCCAACGGATAAAACCGTTGACGCGCTGATGAAGCTTGATCTTGCGGCCGGTGTGGAAGTGCAGATCAGCCTCGGCTAAGACTCGGTCTTGGTCGTGTAACGCTCTGAAATGGGCGGCCATAGCGGGTGAAAGCCCCGTACACTCATGAGGTTTACAACATGACTATTGGTGTAGTCGGTCGTAAATGCGGTATGACCCGTATTTTCACCGAAGAAGGTGTCTCCATTCCGGTCACGGTCATTGAGATCGAGCCGAATCGCGTCACCCAGTTCAAAACTGAAGAGACCGATGGCTATCGTGCAGTGCAAGTCACTGTCGGCGAGCGTCGCGCTTCGCGTGTAACAGCAGCTCAGGCTGGCCACTTCGCTAAAGCGAACGTTGCCGCTGGTCGCACCACCATGGAATTCCGCCTTGAAGAAGGCGAGTACCAGGCTGGCGATCTGATCAACGCTGAAATCTTCGCCGCTGGTCAACTGGTTGATGTAACCGGTCAGTCCAAGGGTAAAGGCTTCCAGGGTACGATCAAGCGTTGGAATTTCCGCGGGCAAGATAACACCCACGGTAACTCCGTATCCCACCGCGTCCCAGGCTCTATCGGCCAGTGCCAGACTCCTGGTCGTGTATTCAAGGGCAAAAAAATGTCCGGTCATATGGGCGCTGAGCGCGTGACCGTGCAGTCCCTGGAAGTAGTGCGCGTGGACGCTGAACGCAATCTGTTGTTGGTCAAGGGTGCTGTTCCTGGCGCTACTGGCGGCAACCTGGTTGTACGTCCAGCAGCCAAGGCTCGCGGTTAAGGGGAAGCTGACATGCAATTAAATGTAAATGACGCTCAAGCGATCGAAGTTTCCGAACTGACATTTGGCGGCGAATTCAACGAGACGCTGGTTCACCAAGCAGTCGTGGCCTACATGGCCGGCGGCCGTCAAGGTAGCAAGCAGCAGAAGACCCGTTCCGACGTTCGTGGTGGCGGCAAGCGCCCATGGCGTCAGAAAGGTACTGGCCGTGCTCGTGCCGGTACTATCCGTAGCCCAATCTGGCGTGGCGGCGGTACCACTTTCGCAGCTCGTCCACAGGATCACTCCCAGAAGCTGAACAAGAAGATGTATCGCGCAGCAATGCGTTCCATCCTTGCTGAGCTGGTGCGTACTGATCGTCTGGTCGTGGTTCAGGATTTCGCTGTTGAAACTCCGAAAACCAAAGATCTGCTGGGCAAACTGAACAACATGAGCCTGACCGACGTTCTGATCGTGTCGGACGCTGTTGATCAGAACCTGTACCTGGCTGCTCGCAACCTGCCGCACGTAGATGTACGTGACGTGCAAGGTTCCGATCCAGTTAGTCTGATCGCATACGACAAGGTGTTGATCACCGTGTCGGCCGTGAAGAAATTCGAGGAGCTGCTGGGATGAACCAGGAACGCGTATTTAAAGTTCTGCTTGGCCCGCACGTTTCCGAGAAGGCTACGGTTCTGGCAGACAAGAAAGGCCAGTTCGTTTTCAAGGTTGCTACTGATGCAACCAAGCTGGAAATCAAGAAGGCCGTCGAAAGCCTGTTCAGCGTGAAAGTAGAGCGCGTCACTACCCTGAACGTTCTGGGTAAGAGCAAGCGCACTGCTCGCGGTCTGGGCAAGCGTAATGACTGGAAGAAGGCAGTTATCTCCCTTCAGCCAGGCCAAGATCTCGATTTCAGCAGCAGTGCTGAGTAAGGAAGGGGTGCATCATGGCAATCGTTAAATGCAAACCGACTTCCCTGGCCGCCGTTTTGTGGTCAAGGTGGTCAACCAGGAGCTGCATAAAGGCGCTCCTCACGCACCGCTGCTCGAGAAAAAATCGAAGTCTGGTGGTCGTAACAACAATGGCCGTATTACCACTCGTCACATCGGTGGTGGTCATAAGCAGCATTACCGTATGGTCGATTTCCGTCGCAACGACAAAGATGGCATCGTCGCCACTGTCGAGCGTATCGAATACGATCCAAACCGTACTGCTCACATCGCACTGCTGTGCTACGCAGACGGCGAGCGTCGCTACATCATCGCCCCTAAAGGCGTGAGTGCTGGCGACCAGCTGATCGCAGGCGCTCTGGCTCCAATCAAGCCAGGCAACGCTCTGCAACTGCGCAACATTCCAGTCGGTTCTACCGTACACGGCATCGAATTGAAGCCAGGTAAAGGTGCACAGATCGCTCGTTCCGCTGGTGCTTCGGCTCAGCTGATCGCTCGTGAAGGTGTCTACGTGACCCTGCGTCTGCGTTCCGGTGAAATGCGTAAAGTCCTGGCTGAATGCCGTGCGACCCTGGGTGAAGTCTCGAACTCCGAGCACAGCCTGCGTTCGCTGGGTAAAGCTGGTGCCAAACGCTGGCGTGGCGTTCGCCCAACCGTTCGTGGTGTTGCCATGAACCCGGTTGACCACCCACATGGTGGTGGTGAAGGTCGTACCTCTGGTGGTCGTCATCCGGTATCGCCATGGGGCTTCCCGACTAAGGGCGCGAAGACTCGTGGTAATAAGCGTACCGACAAAATGATCGTCCGTCGTCGCAAGTAAATAGAGGGATACGACAGTGCCACGTTCTCTGAAAAAGGTCCTTTTATTGATCTTCACCTACTGAAGAAGATCGAAGTGGCGGCGGAAAAGAACGATCGCAAACCAATTAAAACCTGGTCGCGTCGTTCGATGATCCTGCCACAAATGGTCGGTCTGACCATCGCAGTACACAACGGTCGTCAGCACGTCCCAGTTCTCGTTAACGAAGACATGGTCGGCCACAAACTGGGCGAGTTCGCCGGTACCCGCAACTATCGCGGGCACGTGGCTGACAAGAAAGCCAAGCGTTAAGGGGTAAGGAAATGGAAGTAGCCGCTAAGTTGTCGGGCGCTCGAATCTCCGCCCAGAAAGCCCGCTTGGTCGCCGACCAGATCCGCGGGAAGAAGGTGGGCGAAGCGCTCAACCTGTTGGCTTTCAGCAGTAAGAAAGCCGCCGAGATCATGAAGAAAGTGCTGGAGTCGGCCGTAGCCAACGCCGAGCATAACGAAGGCGCAGACGTTGATGACCTGAAGGTCAGCACCGTTTTCGTCAACGAAGGGCGTTCGCTGAAGCGCATCATGCCACGTGCCAAAGGCCGTGCTGATCGCATCGTCAAGCGGTCTTGCCATATCACTGTCAAGGTTGCTGACAAGTAACGGAGTCGAAGAGATGGGTCAGAAAGTACATCCCATTGGCATTCGCCTGGGAATCGTCAAGGAGCACACCTCCGTCTGGTACGCAGACGGTCGGACTTATGCGGACTACTTGTTCGCAGATCTGAAAGTGCGTGAGTATCTCCAAGACAAACTAAAAAGCGCGTCCGTAAGCCGTATCGATATCCATCGTCCGGCCCAAACTGCACGCATCACCATCCACACCGCTCGTCCAGGTATCGTTATCGGGAAGAAAGGTGAAGATGTTGAGAAACTGCGTCAGGACCTGACCAAGCAAATGGGTGTGCCTGTGCACATCAATATCGAAGAGATCCGCAAGCCGGAGCTCGACGGTATGCTGGTTGCGCAGAGCGTAGCTCAGCAGCTGGAGCGTCGTGTAATGTTTCGTCGCGCTATGAAGCGCGCTGTACAGAACGCCATGCGCATTGGTGCCAAAGGCATCAAAATCCAAGTGAGCGGTCGTCTCGGCGGTGCTGAAATCGCACGTACTGAATGGTATCGCGAAGGTCGTGTGCCACTGCACACCCTGCGTGCCGACATCGACTATGCCAACTACGAAGCTCACACCACTTACGGTGTGATCGGTGTAAAGGTTTGGATCTTCAAAGGCGAAGTTATTGGTGGTCGCCAAGAAGAACTGAAACCACAAGCACCAGCGCCTCGTAAAAAAGCTGCTAAGTAAGGGGTACGCCAAATGTTGCAACCAAAGCGTACGAAGTTCCGCAAGCAGATGACCGGCCACAACCGTGGTCTGGCACTGCGCGGTAGCAAAGTCAGCTTCGGCGAGTTCGCGCTGAAGTCTGTTGCTCGTGGTCGTCTCACCGCTCGTCAGATCGAGTCAGCGCGTCGTGCTCTGACCCGTCACGTAAAACGTGGCGGCAAGATCTGGATCCGTGTATTCCCGGACAAGCCGATTTCCAAGAAACCTCTCGAGGTTCGTATGGGTAAAGGTAAGGGTAACGTGGAGTACTGGGTTGCCCAGATTCAGCCAGGCAAAGTCCTGTATGAAATCGAGGGTGTTTCTGAAGAGCTGGCGCGTGAGGCTTTCGCCCTGGCTGCTGCAAAGCTGCCGCTCGCCACCTCCTTTGTTAAACGGACGGTGATGTGATGAAAGCGAATGAACTTCGTGAAAAATCCGCACAGCAGCTGAACGAGCAACTGCTCGGCTTGCTGCGCGACCAGTTCAATCTGCGCATGCAGAAAGCAACTGGCCAGTTGGGGCAGTCTCATCTGCTCTCGCAAGTTAAGCGTGACATCGCTCGCGTGAAGACTGTGCTCAACCAGCAGGCAGGTAAGTGATCATGGCTGAAGCCGAAAAAACTGTCCGTACGCTGACTGGCCGTGTTGTCAGCGACAAGATGGACAAAACCATCACCGTTCTGATCGAGCGTCGCGTAAAGCACCCGATCTACGGTAAATACGTTAAGCGTTCGACTAAGCTGCACGCGCACGACGAAACCAATCAGTGCCACATCGGCGACAAAGTCACTATTCGTGAAACTCGTCCGATGGCCAAGACCAAGTCTTGGGCGCTGGTTGATGTTCTCGAACGCGCTGTGGAAGTCTAAGGGCTAGGGGTCGGAGAAATTATATGATTCAGACTCAATCCATGCTCGATGTGGCCGATAACAGCGGCGCTCGCCGTGTTATGTGCATCAAGGTGCTGGGTGGCTCCCATCGTCGTTACGCTGGTATCGGTGACATCATCAAAGTTACCGTGAAGGAAGCAATTCCTCGCGGTAAAGTGAAAAAAGGCCAAGTGATGACTGCTGTTGTAGTCCGCACTCGTCACGGCGTACGTCGTGCTGATGGCTCCATTATCCGCTTTGATGGCAACGCTGCTGTTCTTCTGAACAACAAGCAAGAGCCGATCGGCACCCGTATCTTTGGGCCAGTGACCCGTGAACTTCGTACTGAGAAGTTCATGAAGATCGTCTCGCTCGCCCCAGAAGTGCTGTAAGGAGATCCGACATGCAAAAGATTCGTCGTGACGACGAGATCATCGTGATCGCCGGCAAAGACAAAGGTAAGCGCGGTAAGGTGCTGAAGGTTCTTGCTGACAACCGTCTGGTTGTTGGTGGTCTGAACCTGGTCAAGCGTCATACCAAGCCTAACCCGATGTCGGGCGTACAGGGCGGTATCGTCGAGAAAGAAGCGCCACTGCACGCTTCCAACGTCGCCATCTTCAACGGCGAAACCAACAAGGCTGACCGCGTTGGTTTCAAAGTAGAAGACGGTAAGAAAATTCGTGTCTTCAAGTCGACCCAAAAAGCGGTTGATGCTTGAACACTGCTAGGTAGAAGACCATGGCACGACTAAAAGAGATTTACCGGAAGGAAATCGCTCCGAAACTTAAGGAAGAACTTAAGCTTTCGAACGTGATGGAAGTTCCGCGCGTTACCAAAATCACCCTGAACATGGGTCTGGGCGAAGCGATCGGCGACAAAAAAGTCATCGAGCACGCTGTTGCTGACCTGGAAAAGATCACCGGCCAGAAAGTCGTTGTGACCTACGCTCGTAAATCCATCGCTGGCTTTAAAGTCCGCGAAGGATGGCCGATCGGCGTCAAAGTGACCCTGCGCCGTGAGCGTATGTACGAGTTCCTGGATCGTCTGCTGTCGATCTCCCTGCCTCGGGTTCGCGACTTCCGCGGCCTGAATGCCAAGTCCTTCGATGGTCGCGGCAACTACAGCATGGGCGTGAAAGAGCAGATCATTTTCCCGGAAATCGACTACGACAAGATCGATGCTCTCCGCGGTCTGGACATTACCCTGACCACCACTGCCAAGAACGATGATGAAGGCCGCGCTCTGCTGCGTGCTTTCAAATTCCCGTTCCGCAACTGATTGGAGTAGGAAAATGGCCAAGAAGAGCATGAAGAACCGTGAGCTGAAGCGTCAGCTCACCGTTGCCAAGTACGCCACCAAGCGTGCAGCGCTGAAAGCTATCATCGTCGATCTGAACGCAAGTCCAGAAGCGCGTTGGGAAGCTACCGTAGCTCTGCAGAAGCAACCACGTGACGCAAGCGCTTCGCGCATGCGTAACCGTTGCCGCCTGACTGGTCGTCCGCACGGCGTGTACCGCAAGTTCGGCCTCGGCCGTAACATGCTGCGTCAAGCTGCAATGCGTGGTGACGTGCCAGGTCTGGTTAAAGCCAGCTGGTAATTGTTGTCAAAGTCTCGATGTTCGGGTTCGCAAGAACCTGACCATCGGTGGCCTTGAATCTGAATCAAGCCCCTTTTGGGGCTTGATTCATTTCTGGGGTGTGTCTAGAATGACCGGCTCGCCTGAGCCCGTGTTTTTCTGCCCGGAAGTTCTCGGCGACAAGTAGTAGCCGCAAGGCTAATTTTTTGTATTAGGAGCGTCTAGCCCATGAGTATGCAGGACCCGTTAGCGGACATGCTAACTCGAATCCGTAATGCCCAGATGGCTGAAAAGTCTGTCGTAAGCATGCCGTCTTCCACGTTGAAGGCTGCTGTAGCAAAAGTCCTGAAGGACGAAGGTTACATCGCGGATTTTCAGATCACCACCGACGCCAAGCCGTCGCTGTCCATCTCGCTGAAGTACTTCGAAGGCCGTCCGGTTATCGAAGAAGTGAAGCGCGTTAGTCGTCCAGGCCTGCGTCAGTACAAGTCCGTTGAAGATCTGCCGAAAGTTCGTGGCGGTCTTGGCGTGTCTATCGTCTCCACCAACAAAGGTGTGATGACTGATCGTGCTGCGCGCGCTGCCGGTGTCGGCGGCGAAGTTCTTTGCACTGTGTTCTAAGGGGGATAAGCATGTCTCGCGTCGCTAAGAACCCCGTTAAGCTGCCAGCCGGTGTCGAAGTCAAATTCGCAGGCCAACAGCTTTCGGTGAAGGGTGCCAAGGGCACTCTTGAACTGAACATCCATTCGTCCGTTGAGATCGTTGAAGAAGCTGGTGAGCTGCGTTTTGCTGCTCGCAATGGCGATCAACAAACTCGCGCAATGGCCGGTACCACGCGTGCGTTGGTAAACAACATGGTCCAGGGCGTAAGCCAAGGCTTCGAGCGCAAGCTCCAGCTGGTCGGTGTTGGTTACAAAGCGCAAGCAAAAGGTCAGGTTCTGAACCTGGCTCTTGGCTTCTCGCACCCAGTGGATTACGAACTGCCGGAAGGCATCACCGCTGAGACTCCTAGCCAGACCGATATCCTGATCAAGGGCATCGACAAGCAGCTGGTAGGTCAAGTGGCCGCCGAGATCCGCGACTTCCGTCCACCAGAGCCGTACAAAGGCAAAGGTGTGCGCTACGCGGACGAAGTCGTCCGTCGTAAAGAAGCCAAGAAGAAGTAGGGCATAGCAAATGACCGACAAAAAAGTTACTCGACTGCGTCGCGCTCGCAAAGCACGCCTGAAAATGCACGAACTCGAAGTCGTGCGTCTCTGCGTGTTCCGCTCGTCGCAGCACATCTACGCCCAGGTCATCTCGGCCGACGGCAACAAAGTCCTGGCAAGTGCCTCGACTTTGGATAAAGAACTGCGTGATGGTGCCACTGGCAACATCGACGCGGCCACAAAGGTTGGCCAGCTGGTCGCTACGCGTGCTAAGGCCGCTGGCGTATCGCAAGTGGCTTTCGACCGCTCTGGCTTCAAGTACCATGGCCGCGTTAAAGCGCTGGCTGATGCTGCTCGTGAAGCTGGGCTGGAGTTCTAAGTTATGTCAAATAACGACCAAAAGCGCGACGAAGGCTACATCGAGAAGCTGGTTCAAGTTAACCGCGTAGCCAAAACCGTTAAAGGCGGCCGTATCTTCACTTTCACCGCGTTGACCGTGGTTGGTGATGGTAAAGGGCGTGTTGGCTTCGGCCGTGGCAAGTCGCGTGAAGTGCCTGCTGCGATCCAGAAGGCAATGGAAGCTGCTCGCCGTAACATGATTCAAGTGGACCTGAACGGCACCACTCTGCAGTACGCGATGAAGTCCGCTCACGGCGCTTCGAAGGTGTACATGCAGCCTGCTTCTGAAGGTACCGGTATCATCGCTGGCGGCGCTATGCGTGCTGTCCTCGAAGTTGCTGGCGTTCAGAACGTTCTGGCCAAGTGCTACGGCTCGACTAACCCGGTAAACGTGGTTCACGCCACTTTCAAGGGTCTGAAGGCTATGCAGTCTCCTGAGTCCATCGCTGCCAAGCGTGGCCTGCGTGTTGAGGAGATCAAGTAATCATGGCTACCGTTAAAGTTACGCTGATCAAAAGCATGACCGGCCGCATCCCTAACCACAAACTGTGCGTTAAGGGTCTGGGTCTGCGTCGCATCGGTCACACTGTAGAAGTCCAGGATACTCCCGAGAATCGCGGGATGATCAACAAGGCTTACTACATGCTGCGTGTCGAGGGTTAATCGATGAAACTCAATGATCTGAGTCCAGCGCCGGGTTCCCGTCGCGAAAAGCATCGTCCGGGCCGTGGTATCGGTAGTGGTTTGGGCAAGACTGGTGGCCGTGGTCACAAAGGTCAGACCTCCCGCTCCGGTGGCACCATCGCTCCAGGCTTTGAAGGCGGTCAACAGCCGCTGCATCGTCGTCTGCCTAAGTTCGGTTTCGTTTCCCTGAAAGCCATGGATCGCGCAGAAGTGCGTTTGTCCGAGCTGGCTAAAGTGGAAGGCAACATCGTTACTGTGCAGTCCCTGAAAGATGCCAACGTGATCAACGTCAACGTACAGCGTGTGAAAATCATGCTGTCCGGTGAAGTGACTCGCGCTGTCACTATCGGCAAGGGAATCGGCGCCACCAAAGGTGCGCGTGCGGCTATCGAAGCAGCTGGCGGCAAGTTCGAGGAATAAATGGCTAAGCAAGGTGCTCTCTCTGCGCTCGGCAAAGGCGGTATGTCTGAACTCTGGGCTCGTCTGCGTTTTCTGTTCCTGGCGATTATCGTCTACCGAATAGGCGCACACATCCCGGTTCCAGGTATCAACCCGGACCGACTCGCAGACCTGTTTCGACAGAATGAGGGGACCATTCTTAGCTTGTTCAACATGTTCTCCGGCGGCGCGCTGGAACGGATGAGCATCTTTGCACTGGGGATCATGCCGTACATTTCGGCATCGATCATCATGCAATTGATGACCGCCGTCAGCCCGCAGCTGGAGCAGTTGAAGAAGGAAGGTGAAGCTGGCCGTCGCAAGATTAGCCAGTACACCCGCTACCTCACCGTCGCTCTCGCTCTGGTCCAGGCTATTGGCATGTCCATTGGTCTGGCGGGGCAGGGCGTCGCGTTCACTGGTGACTTTGGCTTCCATTTCGTCGCGGTAACCACATTTGTGGCTGGTGCGATGTTCATGATGTGGCTGGGTGAGCAGATTACTGAGCGTGGTGTTGGCAACGGTATCTCGATGTTGATTTTTTCGGGTATCGTCGCCGGTCTTCCGAGAGCAATCGGGCAGTCTTTCGAGTCTGCGCGTCAGGGCGATATCAACATTTTCGCCCTGGTTGCCATCGGTTTGCTGGCAGTAGCGATTATCGGTTTCGTGGTGTTCATTGAGCGTGGTCAGCGTCGTATCGCTGTTCATTACGCCAAGCGTCAGCAGGGCCGCAAGGTTTTTGCTGCGCAGACAAGCCACTTGCCGCTGAAGGTGAACATGGCCGGTGTTATTCCGGCTATTTTCGCGAGCAGCATTTTGCTGTTCCCGGCTTCGTTGGGTGCCTGGTTCGGTCAGTCTGAAGGTATGGGCTGGTTGCAGGACATCTCGCAGTCGATCGCTCCTGGTCAGCCGTTGAATATTCTGCTGTTTAGTGCAGGGATTATTTTCTTCTGCTTCTTCTATACGGCGTTGATGTTCAATCCGAAAGACGTAGCGGAAAACCTGAAGAAGTCCGGTGCCTTTATTCCGGGCATTCGTCCAGGTGAGCAGTCTGCGCGCTATATTGATGGCGTTCTGACCCGCTTGACCCTGTTCGGTGCTCTTTACATGACGGCCGTGTGCCTGTTGCCCCAATTCCTGGTGGTTGCAGCAAACGTTCCGTTCTACCTTGGCGGGACCTCGTTGCTGATCGTGGTCGTGGTTGTGATGGACTTCATGTCCCAAGTACAATCGCACCTCGTTTCGCACCAGTACGAATCCCTGATGAAGAAAGCCAACCTGAAGGGTTACGGCAGCGGCATGTTGCGCTGAGTACCCATAAGGTTCGAGGAGTTGGTGATGAAAGTTCGTGCATCGGTGAAAAAGCTGTGCCGTAACTGCAAGATTATTCGCCGCGAAGGTGTTGTTCGAGTAATTTGCAGCGCGGAACCGCGTCACAAACAGCGCCAAGGCTGAGTGTGATTGTGCTTCAAGCCCGGTAGCTAGTGCGCTACCGGGTTGATTATTTGTTATTACAGCGATATTATCTCGCGCCCTATTTCTTGGCTTCCGGGGCGTAGGTAGCTGTCAATTGGAGTCCCACTGAATGGCCCGTATTGCAGGCGTTAACATTCCAGATAACAAGCATACTGTTATCTCGCTGACCTACATCTATGGTGTTGGTCGCACTACTGCGCAGAAGATCTGTGCAGTGACTGGGGTAAACCCAGCAGCAAAGATCAAAGATCTGAGCGACGAGCAAATTGAACAGCTGCGTGGCGAAGTGGCGAAGTTCACCACTGAAGGTGACCTGCGTCGCGAAATCAACATGAAAATCAAGCGCTTGATGGACCTCGGTTGCTATCGCGGTCTGCGTCATCGTCGTGGTCTGCCAGTACGCGGTCAGCGTACCAAGACCAATGCGCGTACCCGTAAAGGTCCGCGTAAGCCGATCCGCAAGTAATCGCCCCAGCGAATCGACAGGAATTTAATCATGGCAAAACCTGCTGCTCGTCCTCGTAAAAAAGTTAAAAAGACAGTGGTTGATGGCATCGCCCACATCCATGCATCTTTTAACAACACCATCGTGACCATTACCGACCGTCAAGGTAACGCTCTTTCCTGGGCTACCTCCGGTGGTTCGGGTTTCCGCGGTTCCCGCAAGTCCACCCCGTTCGCTGCTCAAGTAGCTGCTGAGCGTGCTGGTCAAGCTGCGCTGGAATACGGCCTGAAAAACCTCGACGTCAACGTCAAGGGTCCAGGTCCAGGTCGTGAATCCGCAGTCCGCGCTTTGAACGGCTGTGGCTACAAGATCGCCAGCATCACCGACGTGACGCCAATCCCGCACAACGGGTGCCGTCCGCCGAAGAAGCGCCGCGTGTAATCCAGGAGATTGTAAAGAATGGCTCGTTACATTGGTCCAAAATGCAAACTCGCTCGTCGCGAAGGCACCGATCTCTTCCTGAAGAGCGGCGTGCGCGCGATCGAATCGAAGTGCAACATTGAAGCAGCACCTGGTATCCACGGCCAGCGCCGCGGTCGCCAGTCCGACTACGGCACCCAACTGCGTGAAAAGCAGAAGGTCCGTCGTATCTACGGCGTTCTCGAGCGTCAGTTCAGCGGCTACTACAAAGAAGCTGCTGGCAAAAAAGGTGCAACCGGTGAAAACCTGCTGCAACTGCTCGAATGCCGTCTGGACAACGTTGTATACCGTATGGGCTTTGGTTCGACTCGTGCCGAATCCCGTCAACTGGTATCGCACAAGTCGATCAGCGTTAACGGTCAGACCGTAAACGTTCCGTCGTATCAGGTTCGTGCTGGTGACGTGGTTGCAGTTCGCGAGAAAGCAAAAAACCAGCTTCGCATTGTCCAAGCTCTCGATCTGTGTGCCCAACGTGGCCGCGTAGAATGGGTAGAAGTAGACACTGAGAAGAAGTCGGGCGTTTTCAAGAACGTTCCTGCTCGCAGTGATCTGTCCGCCGACATCAACGAAAGCCTGATTGTCGAGCTCTACTCCAAGTAAGGGCTAGAAAATAGGTGCATCCATGCAGATTTCGGTAAATGAGTTCCTGACACCCCGCCACATTGATGTGCAGGTTGTCAGTCCAACCCGCGCCAAGATCACTCTCGAGCCTCTCGAGCGTGGTTTTGGCCACACCCTGGGCAACGCGCTGCGCCGCATCCTGTTGTCCTCAATGCCCGGCTGCGCAGTAGTCGAGGCCGAGATTGACGGTGTGCTCCACGAGTACAGCGCCATCGAAGGTGTACAGGAAGACGTAATTGAAATCCTGTTGAACCTTAAAGGTCTGGCCATCAAGCTGCACGGTCGTGACGAAGTTACGCTGACCTTGTCGAAGAAGGGTTCGGGGGTGGTTACCGCTGCCGATATTCAGCTGGATCATGATGTCGAGATCGTTAATCCCGATCACGTAATCGCTAACCTGGCGTCTAACGGCGCCCTGAACATGAAGCTCACCGTAGCTCGTGGTCGTGGTTATGAACCAGCCGACTCGCGTCAGAGCGATGAAGACGAAAGCCGCAGCATCGGTCGCTTGCAGCTCGACTCTTCGTTCAGCCCGGTTCGCCGTATCGCTTACGTGGTGGAAAACGCCCGTGTCGAACAGCGTACCAACCTGGACAAGCTGGTTATTGATCTGGAAACCAACGGTACCCTGGATCCTGAAGAGGCTATCCGTCGCGCTGCAACCATCCTGCAACAGCAGCTGGCTGCGTTCGTCGACCTCAAAGGTGAAAGTGAGCCGCTGGTTGTCGAGCAGGAAGACGAGATCGATCCGATCCTGCTTCGCCCGGTTGACGATCTGGAACTGACTGTACGTTCGGCTAACTGCCTTAAGGCGGAAAACATCTACTACATCGGCGACCTGATTCAGCGTACCGAAGTAGAGCTGTTGAAGACTCCGAACCTGGGCAAGAAATCCTTGACTGAAATCAAGGACGTTCTGGCCTCCCGCGGTCTGTCCCTCGGCATGCGCCTCGACAACTGGCCGCCTGCAAGTCTTAAGAAGGACGACAAGGCGACTGCCTGATCGTCGTAATCACCGAACGTAGTGTTTGGTAAGGAATGAACCATGCGTCATCGTAAAAGTGGTCGTCACCTGAGCCGCACCAGCTCGCACCGCAAGGCCATGTTCCAAAACATGGCGGTGTCGCTGTTCGAGCACGAGCTGATCAAAACTACTCTGCCAAAAGCCAAAGAACTGCGCCGCGTTGCCGAGCCGCTGATCACTCTGGCCAAGACAGACAGCCTGGCTAACCGCCGTCTGGCTTTCGACCGTACTCGTTCGAAAGCTATCGTTGGTAAGCTCTTCAACGACCTGGGCAAGCGTTACGCTACCCGTGAGGGTGGCTACCTGCGCATCCTCAAGTGCGGTTTCCGCGCTGGCGACAACGCGCCTATGGCGTACGTCGAGTTGGTTGATCGTGCTACTGCTGGCGAAGCTGTATCCGCCGAGTAAGACGTCAGTCTGAAACGAAAAACCGGGCCTAGTGCCCGGTTTTTTGTGTCTGTAAGAAATGCGCCGTCCATACAAGTTTCTGACATGGTTGAACTGCCACTATGTGCCGGGAAAACATAATTAGTAATTATCTATCGATGCTTGCAGGTTAATGAATTTGTAGCTGTAACGTCGATGATCAATACTTCCCGCCAAGCCCATTAGCCGGCAGTTCAAGACTGACAGAGGAAGAAGACCGCATGAGCCAGACCAAGACGCTTACAACCGCCAGTGGCGCGCCAGTCGCTGATAACCAGAATTCCCGTTCCGCCGGCCCACGCGGTCCGCTGCTTCTCGACGATTTCCATCTGATCGAAAAACTCGCGCACTTCAACCGTGAAAACATTCCTGAGCGCCGTGTCCACGCTAAAGGCTCGGGCGCCTACGGCACGTTCACCGTTACCCGTGACATCACTGAATACACCAGTGCGAAGTTGTTCGAGACGGTAGGCAAACAAACGCCAACCTTTCTGCGCTTTTCCACCGTAGGTGGCGAGCGTGGTTCGGCCGACACCGAGCGCGATCCGCGCGGCTTCGCCTTGAAGTTCTACACCGAGGAAGGCAACTGGGACATCGTTGGCAACAACACGCCAGTGTTCTTCATCCGTGATCCGCTGAAGTTTCCGGACTTTATCCACACGCAAAAGCGTCTGCCGCAAAGCAACTTGAAAAGCGCGCAGATGATGTGGGATTTCTGGTCGCATTCGCCTGAGGCGCTGCACCAGGTCACTATCCTGTTTTCTGATCGTGGCATCCCTGACGGCTATCGCCATATGCATGGCTTCGGCAGTCACACTTACAGCCTGATCAACGCCAAAGGCGAGCGTCACTGGGTGAAGTGGCACTACAAGACTCAGCAAGGCATCAAGAACCTGGCACCAGCCGAGGCCGCCCGTTTGGCCGGTACTGACCCGGACTACGCGCAGCGTGACCTGTTCGAGGCCATCGAGCGCGGTGAATTCCCGAAATGGCGCGTGTGCATTCAGATCATGACGGAAGCGCAAGCGGCGGCTCATTACGAGAACCCATTCGACGTGACCAAGACCTGGTCGCAGAAGGAGTTTCCGTTGATCGAAGTTGGTGAGCTGGAGTTGAACCGCAACCCGCTGAACTACTTCGCTGAAGTTGAACAGGCTGCGTTTGGCCCGAGCAACATGGTGCCAGGCGTGGGGCTGTCGCCAGACCGCATGCTGCAAGGTCGCGTATTCGCCTACGCTGACGCGCACCGCTACCGTGTGGGCACCAACCACCAGCAATTGCCGGTGAACGCTCCGCGCAGCCCGGTGAATACTTATCAGCGTGACGGCTCTATGGCGTTCGGCAGCAATGGCGGCGCGGCGCCGAACTATGAACCGAACAGCTACGTTGAGTCGCCGAAGCAAGCGCCGCATTACGCGGAGCCAGCGCTGGCCTTGAGCGGTGCCGCTGATCGCTATGATCACCGCGAAGACACCGACTACTACAGCCATGCCGGTGCCTTGTTCCGCTTGATGAGCGACGAGCAGAAAGCATTGCTGGTCAGCAACATTGCCGGTGCGATGGCGGGTGTTTCCAGCGACGTCGTCGATCGTCAGTTGCAGCATTTCTACAAAGCCGATCCGGCGTATGGAGAAGCAATCGCAAAGCTGCTCAACTGACAGCTTAACGTAGTCTAAACGAGAAGCAGAACCGCCCTCATTTGGGCGGTTTTTGCGTTATTTGGCCTGCTTTTCTCAGAATATCTTCGCTTTTATTGCGTGCGGTGAGTGACCTTCCAGTCAGGTTGGTTCAAACTACAGACTTTCAGGAAGGGAGATGTCGGGCGATGCAAGGCCACCCAGATGTAATCGATTACCTCAATACGTTGCTGACCGGCGAGCTGGCCGCGCGTGACCAATATTTCGTTCATTCGCGGATGTATGAGGACTGGGGGTTTACCAAGCTCTACGAGCGCATCAACCACGAGATGGAAGAAGAGGCCGGCCACGCCGATGCATTGATGCGGCGGATTCTGATGCTCGAAGGCACGCCGCGCATGCGTCCGGATGATCTGGATGTCGGCACCACCGTGCCTACGATGCTCGAAGCTGATCTGCGCCTCGAGTACAAAGTCCGCGCTGCGCTGTGCAAAGGCATCGAACTTTGCGAGCAACACAAGGACTACGTCAGTCGCGAAATTCTGCGGGTTCAGCTCAACGACACCGAAGAAGATCACACCTACTGGCTGGAAAAGCAGTTGGGCCTGATCAAGCTAATCGGTCTCGAGAACTACCTGCAATCCCACGCGTCCTGATTGCACCAGCTACAAAAAAGCCCCTGGCACCTCAACGGTGACAGGGGCTTTTTCATGCCTGGCAGTTAAGCCCGATCGCGGATCAGCAGTGGCTTGAGGTAATGGCCGGTGTGAGATTGCTTCATCTCGGCGACTTCCTCCGGCGTACCGGTGGCAATGATCTGCCCGCCCTTGGAACCGCCTTCAGGACCGAGGTCCACCAGCCAGTCAGCGGTCTTGATCACATCGAGGTTGTGCTCAATGACCACCACGGTGTTGCCGTGGTCGCGCAGACGATGGAGGACGTCGAGCAATTGCTGGATATCGGCGAAGTGCAGGCCGGTGGTTGGCTCGTCGAGGATGTACAGGGTCTTGCCGGTATCGCGTTTGGACAGCTCGCGCGACAACTTGACCCGCTGAGCTTCACCGCCGGACAGGGTCGTCGCCGACTGCCCGAGCTTGATGTAGGACAGGCCGACATCCATCAGCGTTTGCAGCTTGCGCGCCAGTGCCGGCACTGCATCGAAGAACTCCCGAGCTTCCTCGATGGTCATTTCGAGGGTCTCGTGGATGCTCTTGCCCTTGTACTTGATTTCAAGGGTTTCGCGGTTGTAGCGCTTGCTCTTGCACACATCGCAGGGCACGTAGATGTCCGGCAGAAAGTGCATTTCCACCTTGATCAGGCCGTCGCCCTGGCACGCTTCGCAGCGACCGCCCTTGACGTTGAACGAGAAACGCCCCGGGCCGTAACCCCGGGAGCGCGACTCGGGCACGCCGGCAAACAGTTCGCGGATCGGCGTGAACAGCCCGGTATAGGTCGCCGGGTTGGAGCGCGGCGTACGACCGATCGGGCTCTGGTCGATGTCGACGACTTTGTCGAGATGTTCCAAACCTTTGATGCTGTCATGTGCGGCCGCTTCCAGCGTGGTCGCACCATTGAGCGCCGTGGCGCTCAGCGGGAACAGCGTGTTGTTGATCAGCGTCGATTTGCCCGAACCGGATACGCCAGTCACGCACGTCAGCAGGCCGATCGGGATGTCCAGATCGACATTGCGCAGATTGTTGCCGCGCGCACCTTTGAGCGACAGGTTGAGCTTCTTGTTGCGCGGCGTGCGCTTGGCCGGCACTTCGATCTTCACCCGGCCGGACAGGTATTTGCCGGTCAGCGAATCAGGGTGTGCCATGACTTCGTCCGGCGTGCCCTCGGCAACGATCTGCCCGCCGTGCACACCGGCGCCCGGGCCGATATCGACGACATAGTCAGCCAGACGAATCGCGTCTTCATCATGCTCGACCACGATTACCGTGTTGCCGATATCGCGCAAATGCTTGAGCGTACCGAGCAGCCGGTCGTTGTCGCGCTGATGCAAGCCAATGGATGGTTCATCGAGGATATACAGAACGCCGACCAGGCCCGCGCCAATCTGGCTTGCCAGACGAATCCGTTGCGCCTCGCCACCGGACAATGTGTCGGCACTGCGATCCAGCGACAGATAGTCGAGGCCGACGTTGACCAGAAATTGCAGACGCTCGCGGATTTCCTTGAGGATCTTGTCGGCGATCTCGCCACGCCGACCGGTCATCTTCAGCGCACCGAAGTATTCACAGGCATCGCCGATCGGCAGATTGGTCACTGCCGGCAGGGTTTTCTCGCCGACCCAGACGTGCCGGGCTTCGCGGCGCAAACGCGTGCCACGGCAATCCGGGCAGGCCTGATGGCTGAGGAACTTGGCCAGCTCTTCGCGCACGCTCGCCGATTCGGTTTCGCGATAGCGACGCTCAAGATTCGGCACGATGCCTTCGAACGGGTGCGAGCGTTTGACGATGTCGCCACGGTCGTTCAGGTATTTGAAGTCGACGTTCTGCGAGCCGCTGCCATGCAGGATGAACTTCTGCTGCTCGGCGCTCAGGTCGTTGAAGGGCTTGTCCAGACTGAATTTGTAGTGCGAGGCGAGTGAGCCAAGCATCTGGAAGTAATAGACGTTGCGCCGGTCCCAGCCGCGTATTGCACCTTCGGCCAGGGTCAGCTCGCCATTGACCAGACGCTTGATGTCAAAGAACTGCTTCACACCCAGGCCATCGCAGGTCGGGCAGGCGCCGGCCGGGTTGTTGAAGGAAAACAGCTTGGGTTCCAGCTCGCTGATCGCATGGCCGCAGATCGGGCAGGCGAAGCGTGCGGAGAAGATCATTTCTTCGCCGGGCTCGTCGTCCATCGGCGCGACCAGGGCAATTCCGTCGGCGAGTTTCAGCGCAGTCTCGAAAGACTCGGCGAGGCGCTGCTGCAGATCGGCGCGGACCTTGAAGCGGTCAACGATCACATCGATCGAATGCTTCTTCTGTTTATCCAGCTTCGGCAGCTCGTCGAGCTCGCAAATGCGTCCGTTGACCCGGGCGCGGACGAAACCTTGCGCACGCAATTCTTCGAAGACCGACAGGTGTTCGCCTTTGCGTTCGCGGATCACCGGTGCCAGCAACATCAGTTTGCTGCCTTCCGGCTGCGCCAGCACCAGATCGACCATCTGGCTGACGGTCTGCGCCTCCAGCGGAATGTCGTGATCCGGGCAGCGCGGCGTGCCCACGCGGGCATAGAGCAAGCGCAGGTAGTCGTAGATTTCGGTGATGGTGCCGACCGTCGAACGCGGGTTGTGCGAGGTCGACTTCTGTTCGATGGAGATCGCCGGCGACAGGCCTTCGATGGTGTCGACGTCGGGTTTTTCCATCATCGACAGGAACTGCCGGGCATAGGCCGACAGCGATTCGACATAGCGGCGCTGACCTTCGGCATACAGCGTGTCGAACGCCAGGGACGACTTGCCGGATCCGGACAGGCCGGTGATGACGATCAGCTTGTCCCGTGGCAGGGTCAGGTCGATGTTCTTCAGGTTGTGGGTACGGGCCCCACGTATCAGGATCTTGTCCAAAGTGGCCTCGCTTGGCGGGCGTCGAAAACGTAGGAGTATACGGGCAAATACTGGATGGATGCACACTATCCAACGAAGGGCGTTTTGCCGTTCATGAAGAGAGTTTCATCTATACGCGTCATAGCGTCGCGATATACCCCGTCTTCCGATGGGACTGGTAGAATCGCCGCCGGTTCACACGAGGTTTTTCCATGCACGATCCCCACAGCGAACGCATGAGTGGCAGCGAGACCCGCGCGGCGAGCGGTCTGGCCCTGGTGTTCGCCTTCCGTATGCTTGGCATGTTCATGGTGTTGCCGGTGCTGGCGACCTATGGCATGGATCTGGCGGGAGCGACCCCGGCCCTGATCGGGCTGGCGATTGGCGCTTACGGTCTGACCCAGGCAATTTTCCAGATTCCGTTCGGGATCATTTCCGACCGCATCGGTCGCCGACCGGTGATCTACCTCGGCCTGATCGTCTTCGCTCTCGGCAGTGTTCTGGCTTCCCAGGCCGATTCGATCTGGGGCGTGATCGCCGGGCGAATCCTGCAGGGCGCCGGGGCGATTTCCGCAGCGGTGATGGCGCTGCTTTCCGACCTGACCCGCGAGCAGCATCGGACCAAAGCCATGGCGATGATCGGCATGACCATCGGCCTGTCGTTCGCCGTGGCCATGGTGGTCGGGCCGTTACTGACCAGTGCGTTCGGGCTGTCCGGGCTGTTCCTCGCCACTGGCGCCATGGCGCTGGTCGGCATCCTGATCATCATGTTCATGGTGCCGCAATCCACCGGGCCGTTGCAGCACCGTGAGTCCGGCGTCGCCCGGCAGGCACTGATGCCGACGCTCAAGCACCCGGACCTGCTGCGCCTGGATCTGGGCATCTTTGTGTTACATGCCATGTTGATGTCGAGCTTCGTGGCCTTGCCGCTGGCACTGGTGGAAAAAGCCGGTTTGCCCAAGGAGCAGCACTGGTGGGTCTACCTCACCGCGTTGCTGATTTCGTTCTTCGCCATGATCCCGTTCATTATCTACGGCGAGAAGAAACGCAAAATGAAACGAGTTTTGCTCGGCGCCGTCATGACATTGATGCTGACTGAACTATTCTTCTGGCAGTTCGGCGACAGCCTGCGTGCTCTGGTGATCGGTACGGTGGTGTTTTTCACCGCGTTCAATCTGCTCGAGGCATCGTTGCCGTCGCTGATCAGCAAGGTTTCACCGGCAGGCGGCAAGGGCACGGCCATGGGCGTGTACTCCACCAGCCAGTTCCTCGGTTCGGCACTCGGCGGGATACTCGGCGGCTGGTTGTTCCAGCATGGCGGTCTGTCGGTTGTGTTCCTCGGATGCGCCGCGCTGGCTGCACTTTGGCTGGCCTTTGCTGTTACCATGCGCGAACCTCCCTACGTGACGAGCCTGCGCTTGCCGTTGTCGCCCGAAGCGATCCGCGAAGCGGGTCTGGTCGAGCGCCTCAAGGCCCTGGTAGGGGTAACAGATGCAGTGATAGTCGCCGAAGAGGCGGCTGTTTACATCAAACTGGACAAAGAATTAGTGGATCGCACCACCCTCGAACGCCTGGTCAACAACCCGGCCGGGGCTGCGTGCGACGCTTAGGAGAACGTTATGGCCCGTGGGGTTAACAAAGTCATATTGGTCGGCACTTGCGGCCAGGATCCCGAAGTTCGCTACCTGCCTAACGGTAATGCCGTGACCAACCTGAGTCTGGCCACCAGCGAACAATGGACCGACAAGCAGACCGGTCAGAAGGTCGAGAAGACCGAGTGGCACCGTGTGTCGATGTTCGGCAAGGTTGCCGAGATCGCCGGTGAATACCTGCGCAAGGGTTCGCAGGTCTACATCGAAGGCAAGCTGCAGACCCGCGAGTGGGAAAAGGACGGCATCAAGCGTTACACCACTGAAATCGTGGTCGACATGCAAGGCACCATGCAACTGCTCGGCGGCCGTCCACAACAGGGCGACCAGCAAGGCGGCGGCAACAACTACCAGCAGCAGGCGCCACGTCAGCAGGCACCGCGCCCGCAGCAGTCGGCTCCACAGCAGCGTTCGGCTCCGCAAGCACCGCAGCAGGCCGCACCGCAACCGGCTCCGGATTTCGACAGCTTCGATGACGATATTCCGTTCTGATTTGCCGCTGTAACCGTCTTGAATGAAAAAGGCCCGTCGCTTAAACGACGGGCCTTTTTTGTTCTGGAAATTCCTGGCTACTCACAATCTCCTGTGGGAGCGAGCCTGCTCGCGAAGGCGTCAGATCAGTCGATGCACCTGTAACTGACAGGACGCTTTCGCGAGCAGGCTCGCTCCCACAAGGTAACTTCGTCTTAATCCAGGATCAGGTGCGGCAGGAAGCGACTGGAATCCTTGGTGATCAGACTATTGTCTTCACGCACACCAATCCCCGCTGCCTCATCGCCAATCACCCACGAGCCAATCAGCGTGTAGCTGTCGCCAAACTTCGGCAGCGGTGCGAACTCCTGCAGGATGAATGGCGCATCGGTGTAAGGCCCGTCCTCTTTGACGATCAGACCTTCCACTGTTTGCAGTTCGATGTTGGCACCTTCGCGGGAAAAGTACGGCTTGCGCACCCAGCCCTTCGGCACCGCACTCTGCGGATTCGGATCAAGGTGCGCAGCGAGCAGATTCGGATGTCCCTTGTGCAATTCCCACAGCAGCGGCAGGGCACCTTTGTTCGACAGAATCGCCTTCCACGCCGGTTCGAAAAACTGCGTATCGCATTCGGCGATCGCTGCGCCGAACGGCTCGTGGAAGATGAATTCCCAGGCGTGCAGCTTGAACAGGTGCGGGATCCAGCGATCCTGCAGATCGACGAAACGACCTTCAGCCGTCAGGCCAATGTCTTCGATATCGATGTGGCGTGATTCGATGCCGACCTTTTCCGCGATCAGCCGCAGGTAATCGGTGGTGCCTTTGTCCTCGACCGAATCCTTCATCGACGCAAAGTAGAACGGCCGCTTCAACTGCAACTCGGCGAAGGCCTGATGCAGCTTGGTGTCGATGCTGTTGAACTGGTCAGCATGTGGCGGCAGCGTGCCACGCTCGATGCACTGTTCCAGCCAGCCCCACTGAAAGGCCGCCGCTTCATAGAGGCTGGTCGGCGTGTCGTAGTTGAGCTCCAACAGTTTCGCCGGCCCGTTGCCGCTGTAGGAAAAGTCCATGCGACCGTACAGATGCGGATGACCCTCGCGCCAGGAGGTGCGGATCATGTCGTAGTACCCCGCCGGGATACTCAGGCGATCGAGCAACTCCTCGCTGTTGACCACGCGATCAACCAGATCCATGCACATCTCGTGCAGTTCGGTAGTCGGGTCTTCCAGATCGTTTTCGATCTGCGCGAGGCTGAACTGGTAGTAGGCGCTTTCGTCCCAGTACGGTTCGTCGTCGATGGTGTGGAACAGGAAACCGAGGCTTTCGGCGGTGTGTTTCCAGTCGGGGCGCTCGGCGCAGTGGATCTTTTTCATGTCAGCTGCTCGAGCGTCCGGAACTGCTGCCCCAGCCACCCCAACCGCTGCGGGCGCTGGACTGGCTGCCGAAACCGCCGCGCGAACTCGACGACGCAACGTTCACCGGTTTGCTCTTGCTGCTCTCGTAATCCGATTGGCTGCGCGAGGTTGTGTCAGCTCGACGGTACTGCGTTGAGGTGTTGTACGGCTGGCGCGTTTCGCGATCACGGTAAACGGTGCGTTCGGCGTTGTTGCTCATTGCGTTGCCGATCAGCCAGCCGGTCAGCCAGCCATTGCCGCCGCCACCTGAGCCACCGGAATAGTGCGAGCCGCCGTGGCTGGCACTGCTGCTGGTGGTGGTGTCGCCCGCCGGCATTTGCGAATTGGCGATGGCATCGAGATCTTGCGGCGTCTCGGCATTGCCCGGCACTTTGAAGCCGCCGAGTTTCGGCACGAAACGGCCATCGGAATTTTTCTGACACCAGCCAGTGGCAAAGTCTGCGTCGCACTTGGCCTTGTCGGTGTAAGCCGGGGCGATGCGACGGTGCTCGTTCAGGGCGGCGACGTAGGCGCTGGAGCAGAGATCGGCGGCCAATTCGGCGTCGACACACTGTTCAACGCTTTGGAAGTTGCGCGGCTGATCCAGCGCCGCTGCTTCACCGGAAATCGCCATCGCCACCGATGCGGCGAGGGACAATTGCACGTATTTGCTGCGTTTCATCGAGAGGCTTCCTGCCGGTCAGTGGGACGGGGTCATGCACGCGGCATTGAGCATGCCGACGCTGATCGCCACGGCAGCCACATAGATGCCGGCCGCCACTTCGCCGTTGGCGATGCGCTGGGACGTGCCCTTGAGCACCAGCCCGGTCGCAACAAACGCCAACAGCTGCACGACTGCAGCGATGACTGCCCAGAGGACGAAGTCGAGCACGTTGACCGAGTAGGCGATCACGTTGCTCGCCGGAATGGCGAAACCGATGATCGCCCCGGACAGGGCAATGGCGGCGGCAGTGTTGCCGGCGCGGATCAGCTCGAATTCCTTGTGCGCGGTGATGCGCGTGTAGACGAATTGAAACAGCATGAACAGCAACACGGCGCCGATCAGGTAGACGACGAAACCGACCAGCGCGGTTTTGTTCAGAGAAACGGCCAAGACTTCCAGCATGAAAAACTTCCTTTTTTAGATGGCGCTCAAATCAGTCGTGTACAGCGAGATGCCCAGCGAGGTGCTCAGGCTGACGGTGCCTTCTTCGTCCTGTTCGACGGAGAACAGCAGCAGTTCGCGGCGATCGGTCAGGCCGGTGTCGCGGGCATACAGCATGGCGTGGTGCTTGATGGTGTAGGACTCGTCCGGATTGACCACGTGTTCGGTCATTGGCACCAGTTCAGTCTGCTGCAATTCGGTGCCCCATTCGCGGGTGTATTCAACACCGTCGTGGTGGTAGGTCGGCAGACCGATCAGGCTGTTGGGGCCGGCCAGACGCTGCAGTTCGGCGTCACTGTTGACCGTCACGTAGCTGAGGTAATTGAACAGGGTGACCGACTCGACCTGATCATCGCCGGTGACGTGGATCTGCACCCAGAAATCCTCGTCGTTCATGTAATAGCGGTGCAATTTATTGGACTGGCCGAGATCGACCCAGCCGGCGCTCCACACCGCTTGATCGAATGGCACCCGCACCGACGTCGAGCCTTCCAGCAGCAACGCCAGGGTCGTGTCGAAGCGCACGCCTTTGCCTTGAGCCATGCCCAGTGGGCCGCTGGCGGCGGTGGTCGTTGGCGCAGCGGTCTGCCAATTGCTGGTGCCGAGCAAGTCTTTAAACCATCCCATGGGTACGTTCCTTGAAGCGGGTGGAGGTGTTCGGGTGAAAAAGTGGCGGTAGTGTAACGGGCGAAGCGGTGAACGAGCAGGGGCAATTACGCCGCAAAACCATGTGGGAGCGAGCCTGCTCGCGAATGGGTTGTGTCAGTCACTCGATTATTTGACTGTCACGACGCTTTCGCGAGCAGGCTCGCTCCCACAAGTTACCGTTCAGTCCTTACTGCGCGGACTTCTGCTTCAGCCGCTCAAGGATTGCATTGGCGCTGCCTTCGTTCGGCGTGATGCCGGCGTCGCGCAGTTTGCGTTCCAGGTCGTTGCCGGTGGAGGCATCGGCCAGTTCGTCCGCTGCGCTCAGCTCGGCAGCGCGTTGCTGCTGCTTGGCTTGCAGGCGGTTCAGGGTGCCGACTGCGGTTTCCAGTTTGCCGTTGGCGCCGCCGCTGGCAATCGAGGCGCTGACCTGGGCTTTCTGCACGCTGTCGCGGGCCTTGGCCATGTCCACTTGCTGGCGCAGGCTCTTGATCCGCGATTCGGCTTTGCTGATGTCTTTGCGCATGTTGTCGGCGTAGGCGCCGAATTCATCGCTGAGTTTCTTCTCGGCAGCGAGGTCGTTGTTCAGGGTCGAAATCGCTTCGGCCACTTCCAGCGCCAGGTCTTCGCGGCCGGCATTCAACGCGGCCACAGCCTTGGCTTCGAGGTCCTTGATCTTGGCGTCGTATTCGCTGACGCGGTCGGCGGCCAGTTTGTGCTTGGCCATGATCGTTACCAGTTCGCGGCGGGCATTGGACAGCGCGGTGTCCGCGTCGCGAATTTCCTGATCGAGGATGCGCAGGGCCTGCTGGTCGGCGATGGCTTCGCCAACTTCATTGGCGCCGCCGCGCAGTGCGGTGAACAACTTGCTCCAGATGGACTGAGTCATTGGATATTCCCTGTTGATTACTTGAAGAAGTGTTCGAAGGCTTCGCTGGCGCGCTGCACGTTGTCGACCAGGGTTTTCACCTCGGTGACGACGTTGGTCAGGCTCGAATCAGCACTGAGGGCGCCGAACATGTTGT
Organism: Pseudomonas sp. AC255; assembly: GCF_979258175.1. Classification (NCBI taxonomy): domain Bacteria; kingdom Pseudomonadati; phylum Pseudomonadota; class Gammaproteobacteria; order Pseudomonadales; family Pseudomonadaceae; genus Pseudomonas; species Pseudomonas sp. AC255. The sequence goes on from NZ_OZ409841.1 coordinate 51,644, forward strand.
AGACGGTCTGCCCGTTCGGCATCGATTCGATCCCGATCGAAGACAGCGGGAACATCTCGCGGCTGCGCAGTACGGCATCGTTGAACGCCTGGACATTGCTGATCGAATCGATGTCCACCAGCACGGTGTCGACGATGATCTGCTGGCCGGCCAGGGCGATGTGAATCGGCAGACCACCGAATTCGTTCATTTCCAGCTTGATGCTCGGCTCGGAGCTCTGGATCAGGGACAGCGAAATCTCTTGGGAAGCCACCTCGTCCAGCGCCTTGAGGGCATTGAAGAGGCTGTCGATGGTCCAGTTGTTGCCTGCGCTCATGTATTTCTCCGACATGAAAGAGCCAGCCAGAATCGGTTGGCGTAGCTGTTGCTCCATTTGCTTGAGCAAGCTTCGGTTTTCCGGAAGCACCCAAGTTTCGTGTTTCACATAACCGGCGGCGGCCAGGCCTGCGCGCATCTGCTTCATGTAGAAGCTCGACGGTTTTTTCGCTGACGTCTTGCCACGTTCGCCCTTGGGGCTGGCTGCGGCAGGCGTCGGAGTGCGGCTTGTCATGGCTGGAATCCGGTTATGAGCGTCTCACGCGTGGGCCACACTACAACCAATGCAAAGTGCCATCAATGACTCACGCGTGAGATTTTCATGACAGACGCAAAAAGGCCCGCAACGCGGCGGGCCTGTGGATTGCGCAGTTGTTGCTAGGCGTTGCTGTGCAGGAACTGCTCAGTCGATACCACGCTGGCGTAGGCAAAACCCAGCGCCGACATGAATGCTGCGTGCACATGAGCGGCCGGCACCGTCAGGCCATTGAATTCCAGATCACGGCTGGCGCAGGCATCGTGAATCACCGTGACCGCATACCCCATGTCTGCCGCGGCGCGGGTGATGCCATCGACGCACATATGGCTCATGCTGCCGACCACCACCAGGTCGGTGATGGCCTGTTCGTCGAGCACCGCTTTCAGTTCGGTTTCGCGGAACGAGTTGACGAAGTGCTTGAGCACCACCGGCTCGTCGGCGCGGTTGAGCACTTTCGGATGCAGTTTCGCGCCCTCGGAGCCGGGAGTGAAAAACGGCGCGTCTTCGGAGGTGAATTCATGCCGAATGTGCACCACCGGATCGCCCGTTTCGCGAAAGGCTGCGATCAGCCGTGCGGCGTTATCGGCAGCGGCGTCGGCGCCGACCAGCGGCCACTTGCCTTGGGGGAAGTAGTCGTTCTGGATATCGACTACGATGAGCGCTTGCTTGGCCATGGGATTGTCCTCGAGACGGTGATTGGGTGTGGCCTCAGTATTGACGCTGGCCGAGGATTCGAGGATTGGCCGCACCGACAATAGGCAGGGGAAAACTGACAATGGCTGCACAAAGAGCCGCCACCGCTGAACTGGGCGTGCTGATTTACCCCGGCGCGCAACTGGCGGCGGTGCACGGTCTGACCGATCTGTTCGCCGTGGCCAATCGCATCGCTGCCGAGTATCAGGCTGTGCAATTGCCCGTGCTGCGGGTCAGTCACTGGCAGGTCGATGGCGAGCAGTTGCCGGCGCGGGTCTATGACAGTCATCCCGGCGACGAGGACGCTTTGCTCGCCGTGCTGATTCCGCCGTCCCTCGGCGGGTTCGATGCGGCGCAGATGACCGCGAGTCTTGCGCAGTGGCTGCGCGATCAGCATGCACACGGCGCGACCCTCGGTGGTGTTTGTGTGGGCTCGTTGATGCTCGCTGAAAGCGGCTTGCTCGACGGTCGCAGCGCCACCACCCACTGGACCTCGGCCCAGGCGTTTGCCGAGCGTTACCCGAAGATCAAACTGAAGGCCGACACGCCGATTGTCGACGACGGTGACCTGATCACCACGGCCGGGCTGATGGCCTGGTCGGAGTTGGGGTTGCGCCTGGTCGATCGCTTGCTCGGCCCAAGCATCGCCACCGCGACCGCGCGTTTTCTGGTGATGGAACACAGCGACAGCGCCAGTGAATGCGGAAGCAATTTCGCACCGATCCTCAGCCATGGCGACGCGGCGATTCTCAAGGTCCAGCACTGGCTGCAAAGCACCGGGGCGACGGATGTTTCGCTGAACGCGATGGCCGAGCGTGCGGGACTTGAAGAGCGTACTTTCCTGCGCCGATTCCGCGCCGCGACAGGCTTGAAACCGACCGAGTACTGCCAGCACCTGCGGGTCGGCAAGGCGCGGGAAATGCTCGAGTTCACCAATGGCACGATCGACCACATTGCCTGGACTGTCGGCTATCAGGATCCGGGCGCGTTTCGTTCGATCTTCAAGAAGATCACCGGGCTGGGGCCGAGTGATTACCGTGGGCGGTTTGGTCTGACGCGGTAGCCTGGGCACTGGAGTAACCCTGTGGGAGCTGGCTTGCCAGCGATGCGATCAATCAGTTGCAAAACAGGTGACTGATCCACCGCCATCGCTGGCAAGCCAGCTCCCACAGGTTTTTGCACAGGACCACGGATCGTGCAATTTGCCGGAGTTTTGCGCGCTGTCGTGCAGTTTGAAACAGGCGTGATGCCAGCACTTATCTGGCAAACGCCTGTTAACCGGGCGATTGCGGCCGATTGCTCATTGGCCTGATCTCTGCAATTTCCCTGAGTGAACCCATCGACTGATGCAAGGGGAACGCATGACCCCGACACCCAGCAACAAAATCGTCGTGGCCCATTCGGTGCGTGCCGAGGCGCCGCAACATGAAGTCGAGACCAACAAGGCTCTGGCGCGCTGGTTGGCGCAGATTCTCGGCTGCAAATTCGGCGGCAGTTACGATCCGGCCAAACATCAGGGCCGCGAGCTGTATCTGCTGCCGACACAAACCATCGTTGGCGCCGCCCACGCTCAAGCGCTGGGCATCAACGGCCCCGATGACTTGTGGGGCGGTTACGTCGAATACGATTTCATCTGCACCAAAGCCATCAGCCACGGTTTGCGCAGTCATCTGGCGCACGCGCCGCAGGGCTGGTCGCCGCTGTTCTCGGAGCGGGTGCGCAACGTTGTGCTCGACGGTCTCAGCGTATTTGCCCTGGAAGATGCACGGCCCGCCGCCGAACATCTGCTGTACGCCGGGCCGATTCGCTTGAAGCCGATTCACGCTTGCGCCGGTCGCGGCCAGGAAGTGATCAAGAGCCTCGACGCGTTCGATGAAATCCTCGCTCGCCCAGAAGCGGAGAGCGTGTTCAGTGACGGCGTAGTGCTGGAGCAGGATTTGCGCAACGTCGTCACCCACAGCGTCGGCCAGTCGTTCATCGGCGGCAAAGTGTTGAGCTACTGTGGTGATCAATACTTGACTGAGGACGGTCAGGGCGAAGAGGTCTACGGCGGCTCGAATCTGCTGGTGGTGCAGGGCGGCTATGACCAATTGCTCGCGCTGGATCTGCCTGACGATGTGCGTCTGGCCATCGAGCAGGCGCAGGTCTTCGACAGTGCCGCCAACGAAGCCTACCCACGCTTCTTCGCCTCGCGGCGCAATTACGATATCGCCCAAGGCCTCGACGCCAGCGGCAACCCGCGCAGCGGCGTGCTCGAACAATCCTGGCGCATGGGTGGTGCCAGCAGCGCTGAAGTGGCGGCGCTGCAAAGCTTCGTCAACGATCCACAGATGCGCGCCATCCGTGTGTCGTCGGTGGAAACCTATACCGATCAGGCGCTGCCGGCGGACGCCATCGAGGTCTATCGCGGCCCGGCGGAAAACAGCGCATTTCTTCTCAAATATGTGACGGTCCAATCCTATGACGGCTAGAAGCGAAAGCATTCAAATCGACATTGATGACGAACAGATGAGCGGGACTTTTCTCAGTCCCAAATCGAAAGTCCCGGGGGTGTTGTTTGTTCACGGTTGGGGCGGCAGTCAGGAACGTGATCTGGAGCGGGCCAAAGGCATCGCCGGCCTGGGTTGCGTATGCCTGACCTTCGACCTGCGCGGGCACACCGGCGGCACAGGAATTCCGCTGACCCGGGTGACCCGTGAAGACAATCTGCGTGACTTGCTGGCGGCCTACGATCGCCTGCTGGCGCACCCGGCCCTCGACACTTCGGCGATCGCCGTGGTCGGCACCAGTTATGGCGGTTATCTGGCCTCGATCCTGACGTCACTGCGCCCGGTGCGCTGGCTGGCGCTGCGCGTGCCGGCGCTGTACCGCGACGAGCAGTGGCACACGCCCAAGCGCGATCTGGACAAGGCCGACCTGCGCGATTATCGCAATACGCTGGTGCGCGCCGACAGCAATCGCGCCCTGCATGCCTGTTCGCAATTCACTGGCGACGTGCTGTTGGTGGAATCGGAAACCGACGACTTCGTGCCCCACGCGACGATCATGAGTTACCGCGCCGCATGTCAGCAGACTCACTCGTTGACCCACCGGATCATCGATGGCGCCGATCACGCATTGAGTGATCCGGTGTCACAGCAGGCCTACACCTCGATCCTGGTGGACTGGATTACCGAGATGGTGGTGGGGGAGCGGTTGAGCATTATCCAATCCAGATGATCTGTCGCATGTACCGGCCCCTTCGCGAGCAGGCTCGCTCCCACAGGTTGAACGCATTTCAAATGTAGGAGCTGCCGAAGGCTGCGATCTTTTGATCTTGATTCTAATGTGTGGGTTTCTTCTCGATCCGCAGCGCCTTGGCCTTGGCCTCGACCACCAGATACATCACCACCGTGATCAACAGCGGCAGCAGAAAATAAATCGCCCGATATGCCAGCAATCCCGCGACCAGACTGCCGCGCGATGCCTCATGCTGCAGCAACGCCACGAACACCGCCTCAAGCACACCCAGCCCCGCCGGAATGTGCGTAATGACCCCGGCAATCGCGCTGATCAACAGCACGCCAAGCACCAGCGGATAATCCAGTTTGCTCGGCAGCAGAGTGAAGATCACCGCCGCCATCAGCGACCAGTTCAACGCGCCCAAGAGCAATTGCAGCACCGCCATGCGCAGCGACGGCAGGTTGATTTCCACGCCGCGTATCGACCACTCGCGGCGCTTGGAAAACTGACACGCCGCCAGATAGCCGGCACTGACCAACAGCAATAACACCCCGACCAGTTGCAAGGCCGAACTGCTGAGTTTCCAGCCCGGCGGCATCGTCACCAGACCGCTGCTGAACACTACGCCAGCGATGGTCATGTAGCCGAACCAGTTGGTTGCCAGGCTCAGGCCGAGAATCTTGGCGATGTTGCCTTTGCTCACCCCCAGCCGCGAATACAGGCGATAACGCATGGCGATGCCGCCGACCCAGGCGCTGAGATTGAGGTTGAAGGCGTAGCTGATGATGCCCACCGGCAGGATCTGCTTCCAGGTCAGGTCTTGCCGAATGTAAGTGCGGCCGATCAGGTCGAAACTGGCGTACACCAGAAAGCTCAGCAGGGTCAGGCTGGCGGCGATGATCAGCGTGCGCACCTTGAAATCGGCGAGGGTCTCCAGCACCTCGGCCCATTCGATGCGCGTAGCGAACATCGTCAACAGGACGATGAGCGCGAGGAAAAACAGGATGGTCAGCGGACGTTTCCAGCGGCTCCATTTCGACGGCGCCGCTTGTGTCGAATGGCTATCGGAATGGACTTCGGAATGACTCATGGACGCGCACCTCGGTAAGGCTTCAGACGCGGTTTATGCGCCGGCAGCCAACCGGCCATGGCCGGGAAGTGCCGCAGGAAGTGGAACACCAGAAAACCCACGGTCATGTGCCAGATACGCCCGCGCGGCAACAGCTTGGCGTCCATGGCTTTGCAGTGGTTCTGGCTGAGATCTTCGAGGCGTTCGTACAGGTGCTGATTGAACGCGCGGTCGCGGATCAGCACGTTGGCTTCCAGATTCAGCGACAGGCTCAGCGGGTCGAGATTGCTCGAGCCCACGGTGCTCCAGTCATCGTCGACCAGCGCGACCTTGCCGTGCAGCGGGCGTTGGCAGTATTCGTGAATCTGCACGCCGGCACGCAGCAGATAATCGTAGGTCATGCGCGCTGCCAGTTTGGCTACGAGCATGTCCGGCTGGCCTTGCAGGATCAGCCGCACCTCGACGCCACGGCGGGCGGCGTTGCGGATTTCGCGCAGCAAACGATAGCCGGGAAAGAAGTAGGCGTTGGCGATGATCACCCGGCGCTTGGCCTTGCGCAGCACCTGCAGATACACGTCTTCGATATCGGTGTTGTGTTGATCGTTATCGCGGAACACTAAGCGCACCTGGCCGTCGTGGTCGGTGAAGGCCATTTCCTCCAGACGCTGGCGCCGGCGCTGCCACCAGAACCGCGCGCGTCCGGGACGACCGCTTTGCAGCAGGGCGAAGTGATGAATATCGGCGACCACCGGGCCCTGGATCTCCACCGAATAATCCTGCTTGGCTTCAGGGCCGAAATCGGCCAGGTGATCGCCGGAAAAATTGATCCCGCCAATGAACGCGATCAAGCCGTCGACCACTACGATCTTGCGGTGCAAGCGGCGGAACCAGTTGGTGCGGATGCCCAAATGCTTTGGCGCCGGATCGAAGATTTGCAAATGCACGCCGGCATCGCTCAAGGCCGACAGATAGCCAGTGCTCAGCTCGCCACAGCCGAAGCCGTCGAGGCTGACCGTGGTGCGCACGCCGCGCTGGGCGGCTTCGATGAGGATTTGCTGCAACTCGGCGCCGACCTTGTCTTCGAAAACGATGAAGGTCTCCAGCAGGATCTCGCTCTTGGCTGCGCGCATCGCTTCGAATACCCGGGGGAAATATTCCTCGCCGTTCTCCAGCAGCTCTACGCGGTTATTGCTGTGCCATTGATACTCGACGTCAACGTGGCCGGGCTCGCGCACCGGCGGGTTCAGCGGGACCGGGTCGACGGCGGATTTTTCCAGTGGCGCACTGTTCATAGTTCAATCTCCACCGATAACGGTGCGTGGTCGGAAAGGTGGGACCAGGGCCGGTTGGTCAAAACTTTCGGGCGGCTGGCCTTGAGGTTGCGTACGTAGATGCGGTCGAGTCGTAGCGCTGGCAGCCGCGCGGGAAAACTGCGCGCCGGCTTGCCGTACTGCTCGGCGAACACTTCGCGCAGGCCACAGGGCTTGAGCTGCGCATCGGCACGCTGGCGCCAGTCGTTGAAATCGCCAGCGACGATCACCGGGGCATCAGCGGGCAATTCGGCGAGACGTTGCATCAGCAGATCCAGTTGCGCGTTGCGGTGGCTCTCGCGCAGGCCCAGATGCACGCAGATCGCATGCACTTCGGTGCCGTCGCCAGGCAGGCGCAGCACGCAATGCAGCAGGCCACGGTTTTCATGGCCGCTGATCGACACGTCGAGGTTGTCGTGGCGGATGATCTGGAATTTCGACAGCAGCGCATTGCCGTGATCGCCCGCCGGGTACACGGCGTTGCGCCCGTAGGCGAATTGCGGCCAGAGGCTGTCGGCGAGGAATTCGTATTGCGGCATCGTCGGCCAGTTGTCGTAGCGTTTCGGATGCTGCTCGTGCGTGCCGTGCACTTCCTGCAGAAACACCACGTCGGCGGCGACGCTGCGCACCGCTTCACGCAGCTCCGGCAGGATGAAACGCCGGTTCAGCGCGGTGAAGCCCTTGTGGGTGTTGACCGTCAGTATGGTGAAGGTGCGCACCGAGGGCGCAACCACGGAGCCTTCGTCGGTGAAACCGACCGGTTCGGGAATGCTCATGACAGAACTCCTTCTGCGGCGACTTGCCCGGGAGTTGTGGCGAGGTCTTTGTCGAGGTCCAAGCGCTGCAACAAGTTGCGTGCGTCGTAGGGCGCGCGGACTTTGATGTCGTTGTCGAAGTAGCAGAACACTTCGCGGGATTTGCGCGCACGGGGTTTCAGGCGTGGGGCTATCAGGTGGGCGTCCTCTGGCTGTTTACCGTGATGCCAGGCGTCGATGCGCTCGGCCCAGCGCTTGAGCGCTTGTTCGGAATAACCGCTGGCGTAGAGCTCTTCGGCGCCGTGCAGGCGCAGATAGACGAAGTCGCTGGTGAGGTCTTCGCGGTACGGCCATTTGCCGGCGGTGTCGGCAATGACCAGCGCGGTGTTATGGCGCTTGAGCAGGCGCAAGAATTCCGGATCGATGAAACTTTCATGACGGATTTCCACGGCGTGGCGCAGCGGCTTCTTGCGCCAGACTTTGATGCTGGCGTGGCCGGGCAGATGCGAGTCGTGCTGGCGGGCGAGGGCGGCTGCGGCTTGGGTATCGTGGGGCAGTTGCGCGAGAAAGTGATCGAAGCGCTCGGCGTCGAATTTGAAATTCGGCGGAAACTGCCAAAGGATCGGCCCGAGTTTTTCCTTCAGTTCCAGAACGCCCGAGGCGAAGAAATTCGCCAGCGGCTTTTCGATTTCGCGCAAGCGGCGCACGTGGGTGATGAAGCGCGGCGCCTTGACGCTGAACACGAAGTCATCGGGCGTTTCGGCGTACCACTGGGCGTAACGTTCGGGGCGTTGCAGGGCGTAGAACGATCCATTGATTTCGATGCTGTTGACCGCGCGGGAGGCGAACTGCAATTCGCGCTTCTGCGCCAGTCCCTTCGGGTAGAAATCCCCGCGCCACGGGGCGTAGCGCCAGCCTGAAATACCGATGTGAATCGTCGCCATCCCATCCTCCCGTAGAAAGTCCTCGTGTTGCCGATGTTCTGTGATGACTGCGGCGGGGGCGGGAAAGTTTCGATGGCGTTACGGACGGTCGCGGGTGAAGCGAAGATCAAGAGCTTACCCCCTCACCCCAACCCTCTCCCCCAAGGGGGCGAGGGGGAAGGGAGCAGATCTTCATGCCTCCTGAAATCGCGTACGACTGTGAAGGGAGCAGATTTTCATGGTCTTCAGGACTTGAGTTCGACTCAAGACGTGCAGTTGGTGATTTTGGTCATGCAACTCGGTCGGCTCCCTCTCCTGGGGGAGAGGGCTGGGGTGAGGGGGCTCTTGAACTTGCCGCGCAATTACCGATCAGTTCCTTACCAGGGTCAGCCACGGGAGATCGGAGCTTTGCGCAATTTCAGGATCGCCATTCTGCTGGGAGCGCTGCTGTGCTTGGGCGTCAACACATCGCAAGCCGTCGCGCTGCCGGGCGTTCCGGCTGCCGCCGATACGGCGGAAAAAACCGCCGAACCGGAACCGCTGGTGCAGGGCGGTCTGCTCGGGGCGATCAGTACGAGCATCGACGATGTGCAGGAAAAACTCGATCTCAACGAACACCTGGTCGATGCCTGGCGGCTGCGCGCTGACCGCGCGGCGGATGAGGTCGATCGGCTGGTCAAGCAACCGTCGAATCGCTCGGGCTGGAGCGTGGCAGGGGATTTCCTCACGCTGTCGGGAGTGTGGCTGGGCAGTTTTGCCCTATTGACGGTGCTCGGCAGTCTGTTGGCCAAGCGTCTGCGTGAGGGCCGCTGGTTGCGCACCCGCCAGCGCAGTCAGGATCTGCTCGGCTACGTGCTGCCTTACACGGTGCCGGCGCTGATCTGCCTGCCGCTGACGCTGTATGTCAGCCATTTTCTGCAAGCTTCGGTGGGCCGTGCGCTGGCGCTGTGTCTGGCCTATGCCACCAGCAGTGGCATTTTCTCCACGTCGATGTTGTTGTGCGTGGTGGTGATGTTCAACGTCGGGCACAAGCGCGCCGCCGCGCGAATCATCCGTGAATACTGCCCGCGACCGCTGTTCCTGATCGGCTTTCTCGCCGCCCTCAGCGATGCCCTGACCAGCCCGCAGATCGCCCGGCAACTGGGCGGCAATATCACCAGCAGCATCGCCGTGTTCACCGGGCTGATCGCCTCGGTGATTTTCGGTTTGCTGGTGATTCGCCTGCGCCGGCCGGTCGCGCATCTGATCCGCAATCGCCCGCTCGCTCAGCGTTTGAAACAACCGTCGCTGCAGGAGTCGCTGCGGATATTTTCCGGGCTGTGGTATTGGCCGATCGTGCTGATGGTGCTGGTCTCGGCAGTCAGCCTGATCGGCATCGGCGAGGACAATCAGAAAGCCCTGCGCTGTGCCTTGTTCACCACCGTGCTGCTGATCGCCACGGTGTTTCTCAGCACGGTGTTGCAGCACCTGTTCAAGTCGCGCAAAGCCGAGGCGATCCAGCGCAGCAGTGCCTACAAAGAGCGCTTTCTCAGCCTGTTGCATGCGTTGCTGCGCATCGTCATGGCGATTGTGTTCATCGATATTCTCGGGCGGATCTGGGGCGTGTCGTTGCTCGATTTCGCCCAGAGCAGCACCGTCGGTCGAGCGATCAGCAACGCCTTGAGCAGCATCGGCCTGATCTTCCTGGTGACGTGGCTGCTGTGGGTGGTGCTCGACACGGCGATTCAGGAAGCACTGAAACCGCCGCTGAGCAAACGCGCGGCACGCCAGCCGAGCACGCGGGTGAAAACCATCCTGCCGCTGTTGCGCAATGCGATCAAAATCATCCTCGTGGTGATCTGCGCGATTACCACCATGGCCAATCTCGGCATCAACGTTGCGCCTCTGTTGGCCGGTGCGGGCGTGGTCGGTCTGGCGATCGGTTTCGGTTCGCAGCAACTGGTGCAGGACGTCATCACCGGGCTGTTCATCATCATCGAAGACACCCTGTCGATCGGCGACTGGGTGGTGCTCGATTCCGGCCACGCTGGCACGGTGGAGGGTTTGACCATCCGCACCCTGCGCCTGCGGGACGGCAAGGGTTTTGTGCACTCGGTGCCGTTCGGCCAGATCAAGGCTGTGACCAACCAATCACGGCAGTTCGCCTTCGCGTTTTTCTCGGTGCAGTTCACCTACGACACCGATGTCGACAGAGCCATCGAGCTGATCCGCGAGGCCGGCGATTCGATCCGCGAAGACCCGTTCCTCAAGTACAACCTGCAAGGGCCGCTGGATGTGTTTGGCGTGGACAAAATGGATCTCAACGGCGTGGTGTTGACGGCGCAATTCCGCACGGTGTCCGGTGGCCAATATGCGGTGAGCCGCGCATTCAACCAGCGCTTGAAGAAGCTTGTGGATAACACGCCGAATGTGCATTTTGCGCAGACTTATCCACAACAGGTTCTGTTGCCGAAGCGGCAGGAGGAGGGGGCGGTGGTTGCGGGTGAGGTGCCGCAGGAGTCGCGGACCTGATCTGAATTTTTCGTTGCATGTCCCGGCCTCATCGCGGGCGAGCCCGCTCCCACATTGGGTTTGTGTACGCCGCAGAACCCTGTGGGAGCGGGCTTGCCCGCGATGAGGCCAGAACAGACACCCTCAATTGCGGATGAGTTTCCTGCCTATCTGCTCAACGACCACCTGATCCCATTCCCCCCAGATCTGCGGCTTGCCCGCAACCATAGCGGCCACCGGCACCCCATCGCGATAAACCAGCCGATTGCTCACCAGCGCCGGTACTTTCGCTCCCGGCAACAACGTCCCGGCCAGATTCAATGGATCAACCCCACACACCGCCACCAGGCTGCCGTCCTGCGGGCGGCGGCGTACTTCGCGCAGCAAGGGAATGGCTTCGGGCAAGGCAAACTGCTCGCCAGCCAGACCACTGACAAACCGCCCGCCACGAATCTCGCCCCGCGCCTCCAGACGATGAAAGGTGCGCAGCAATTCCCGCCAGCTCGGCAACCAGTCCGCTTCGCGTTCGAGCAAGCGCCAGAACACCACGCCGTAGCGGCGCAGCAGGGTCATGGCGACATGTTCGAGCGTCTCGGCGGCATCGGCTGACGAACCCCGGCGCAGCAATGCCCAGCGCCCGGCATCGTCCATGCCGCCGATAAACGCGCCGCGCCCGCGTCGGCTACTGCGCTGCTGGCGCTTGCTTGCCGGCGTGATCAGCGCGCGCAGGCCGGCGAAGCTGTCGGCGTTCACCAAACCTGCGGCGACCAGTTCCTGCAAGGCGATTTCCAGTTCGCTGCGCAGCAGGCGCGCTTCATGAATCAACTCATCGAAAAACAGCGCGCCATGCTGACTCAGCGCCTCAAAGACTTTCTGTGTTTTCGGCGATAACTCGCTCACTGGCGTCTGCTCAGCCAACGCACTCCACAAACCCACCTGGCTACGCGGCAGCAGCACAATCGGTGTACTGCGCAATGCCGAGCCGCTGACTTTCTGCCGTGCACTGATGCGCGTCCACACCAGTTTGCCGTTGCGGCACAGTTCATCCAGCCAGCTCGGCGAATAGTCCTTGAGGCGTGCCGGCAGGATGTCGCTGTCCCATGCCGAGGCTGCCGCCGGATAACCTTCGAACTGGCCGACAATCGCCGGCAGCACCGCACTGCCCTGACCTTGGGTGGCCGGCGTCAGATGCTGCCAGTCGAACAGAAAACGCATGAAGTCCTGCAATGCCACCGGTTCGATTTCCCGGCGCAGGCGCTTGACCGTGTAGCGATGGATGCGCGCCAGCAGATGGCGTTCGCACCATTCTTCAATCGCGCTGTTCGGCGTGAACTGGCCGCGCAAGACGTAGCCTTCACGCTCCAGTTGCGCGAGGGCCTGATTGACTTGCGCGGCTGGCAAGGCCAGCGGCTCGGCGATGGCCGGCAACGGGATCGGCCCAAAGGCACCGAGGCGGGCGCGGATCACTTCGACCAGCGCCTCATCGAATGCCCATGCGTCGTCGAAGCCGGGCAGCACGACTGCTGCGCTCGCCAACGTGGCCTGTGGATAAAGTGCCTGCAGGCAACTCAGGCGTTCGCGAGCCAGCCACAACTGATGCTCGGCGTCGATCTGCAACCGGCAGGCGCGGCCGCTGGCCATCAGCGTTTGCAGCCAGTCCGGCCAACCCGCGTTGGCGCGCGCTTCGGCGTCACTGATGCAGGCGAGGCTCATCAGCGCTTCGTGCATTTCATCCATGGAATTGGGCGACGGCCAGGCTTCTTCGCGCACTGCGGTGATCGCATCGGCATCGAGCGCGCCGAGATCATCGGTCGATTGCGGATCGCTCCAGCGTCGATTGATCACCGCTTGCGTGCGGCGTTCCTCCAGCGGCGCGTCGTCGAGAAACGTGTAGGGGCGGGCGCTGAGGATTTCTGCCGCCAGCGGCGACGGCGCAGGTAAATCCCGGGCGATCAGGCGCACCTCGCCACGCTCCATGCGCCGCAGCAGGGTCAGCCAGCCTTCGCTGTCCATCGCTTCGTGCAGGCAATCGTCGAGGGTCTGTTCCACTAACGGATGTTCGGGGACTTCGCGCTCGCCGGCGAGGTTTTCCAGGCAGGCGATCTGGTCGGGAAACACACTGGCGATGAGGTCTTCGCTTTTCATCCGTTGCAGTTGCGGAGCGACTTTGCGCCCGCCGGTAAAACGCGGCAACGCCAGCGCCACCCCGGCATTCCAGCGCCAGCGCACGCCAAACAAGGGCGCATCGAGCACGGCTTGAATAAGGGTGTGTTCGGCGCTGTTGCTGTGCAGGTAACGCCAGACTTCGTCGAGCTCGAAGCTGTGACTGGTGGACAGCGACAGCACGATCGCGTCTTCGCTGGCGGCGGCCTGCAATTCGAAGTTGAAGGTGCGGCAGAAACGCTTGCGCAGGGCCAGGCCCCAGGCGCGGTTGATGCGACTGCCGAATGGCGTGTGAATGATCAGTTGGGTGCCGCCGGACTCGTCGAAAAACCGCTCCATCAACAGCGTGTCCTGCGAGGGCAGGGCGCCGAGGGTTTGCCGCGCGCGGGCGAGATATTCGACCAGTTGCTCGGCGCTGGCGAGGTTGAGGCCGAGTGTGGCGGTCAGCCAGTCGAGCGCCGGTTGCAGATTACCGGGGCTGGCGCTGAGCAATTCGTCCAACTGCGCTTGCAGGCGCGCGACGGCCGCCGACAGTTCATCACTGCGCCCCGGCGCTTCGCCGAGCCAGAACGGAATGGTCGGCGGCATGCCCTGCGCATCCTCGACCCGCACCTTGCCGCTCTCTACCCGCAGAATGCGATACGAGGTATTGCCGAGCTGGAACACATCGCCGGCGATACTTTCCACGGCGAAATCTTCGTTGACGCTGCCGATGTTCAAGCCCTGGGGTTCTAGCAATACGCTGTAGTCGGCGTTGTCCGGGATGGTGCCGCCACTGGTCACGGCGGTCAGTTGCGCGCCACGCCGGCCACGTAATGTGCGGCTGACGGCGTCGCGGTGCAGGTAGGCGCTGCGGATGCCCTGACGGCCGTTGTAACCCTCGGCGAGCATGCTCAGCAGGGCCTGATAGTGTTTTTCGTCGAGATCGCGATAGGGCCAGGCTCGGCGGAACATCGCCAGCAACGCGTCCTCCGACCATTCCTGGCAACTGACCTCGGCAATGATCTGCTGCGCCAGCACATCCAGCGGTTTTTCCGGAATGTGCAGCGTATCCAGCTCGCCCCGGCGCACGCAGTCGAGCAGGGCGGCGCACTCGATCAGGTCGTCGCGGGTGGTGGCGAACAAACGACCCTTGGGCATGCCGCCGACCTGGTGTCCGGAGCGACCGACTCGTTGCAGAAACGCAGCAATCGAACGCGGTGAACTGATCTGGCAGACCAGGTCGACTTCACCGATATCGATGCCCAGCTCCAGTGATGCAGTGGCGATCAGCACTTGCAGCTCGCCGCGTTTGAGGCGCTGTTCCGCATCGAGGCGAAACTCTTTGGCCAGGCTGCCGTGGTGCGCCGCCACGGCCTGCTTTCCTAGGCGGTCGCTCAGATGCCGGCTGAGGCGCTCGGCAAGGCGTCGGGTGTTGACGAAAATCAGCGTGGTGCGGTGCTCGCGAGCGAGTTCTGCGAGGCGCTCGTACACCAGTTCCCAGACATCATTGGCCATCACCGCCGACAACGGCACCGGCGGCACCTCGATGCCCAGATCCCGAGGGCGGGCGTGGCCGATGTCGACGATTTCGCAGGGGCGATCGTGACCGACCAGAAACCGCGCCACGGCTTCTACCGGTTTCTGCGTGGCGGACAGGCCGATGCGGGTCAGCGGTTCGGCGCACAACGCTTGCAGCCGTTCAAGGCTCAAGGACAGATGACTGCCGCGCTTGCCGGCGGCCATGGCGTGGATTTCGTCAATGATCACCGTGCGCGTGGTGCCGAGCATCCTGCGCCCGGATTCCGAGCCAAGCAGCACGTACAGCGATTCCGGGGTGGTCACCAGAATATGCGGCGCGCTCTTGCGCATCGCGGCGCGGTCTTTTTGCGGCGTGTCGCCAGTGCGTACGGCGGTAGTGATGGTCAGCTCCGGCAGGCCCATCTCGCGCAATTGCGCGATAATGCCGGCGAGCGGATTCTGCAGGTTGATCTGGATGTCGTTGGACAGTGCCTTCAACGGCGAGACATAGACCACCAGGGTTTCGGCGGGCAGACCATCGGGGTGTTCCAGACCACGATGGACAAGCTCATCGAGCACGGCGAGGAACGCGGTCAGGGTTTTGCCGGAGCCAGTGGGCGCGGCGATCAGCGTCGACCGGCGCTGGCGAATCAACGGCCACGCACGGGCCTGAGCGGCGGTGACCGCCGGGAAAGTCTTGTTGAACCAGGCGCTGACGGCGGGGTGAAAACCGGCCAGCGCGCTGTTGGCGGGGAGGGGCAGATTCATGACTGGAGTTATGCGGGCGGGGGCGGGAAGATGCAAGTACCGCTGGGGATCTTCAGCGACAGTCAGGCCCTCATCGTCGGCAAGCCAACTCCCACAGGATTCATGCCTGGCACAAAACCTGTGGGAGCTGGCTTGCCAGCGATGGGGCCGGTGGCCTCGATACAATTTCCAGCTTCTACACTTTACGGATGACGGTTGCGCACTAAACCCGCAAAATGCAACGATTCCGGCAATTATCGACGACTGTTCCACAAGAACCGTCGCTAAAGCCATCGTTCCAATCAGACTGGGCCTGCTGACTCTATGCGAATGCGCCTTATGTTACTGGGCGGCGGAAATGCCCTTGGGCAGGCGCTGATTCGCCTCGGTGCGGAAGAAGACATCGGTTTCCTCGCCCCCCGCCCGCCCGAAAACGGCTGGGATGCCGCGAGCCTCACCCAATTGCTCGACGACACCCGTCCCGATGCGTTGATCAACCTCGCCTACTATTTCGACTGGTTCCAGGCCGAGAGCGTCAGCGAAAGCCGCATGACCGGTCAGGAACGCGCCATCGAGCGTCTGGCCGAACTGTGCCAGCACCACAACATTGTCCTCGTGCAGCCGTCGAGCTATCGCGTGTTCGACGGCTCACGTGCTACCGCTTACAGCGAAAAAGACGAACCGGTGCCGCTGGGCCTGCGCGGTCAGGCCTTGTGGCGCATCGAGCAAAGCGTGCGCGCGACCTGCCCGCAACATGTACTGCTGCGTTTCGGCTGGCTGCTCGACGACAGCCCGGACGGCACCCTCGGACGCTTCCTCGCTCGCGCGGAAAAACCCGAAGAGTTGCTGCTGGCCGATGATCGGCGCGGCAATCCGACTCCGGTCGATGACGCCGCTCGAGTGATCATCTCCGTGCTCAAGCAACTCGACTGCGCCGCGCCGCTGTGGGGCACTTACCATTACGCCGGCCACGAAGCGACCACCCCGCTGGCGCTGGGCCAGGCGATTCTCACCGAAGCACGCAGCCTGCATCCGCTGGCGATCGAAGCACCGACCGCGCAGGCCCACGCCGCGCGCCCGGACGCCGCCGAAGAGCCGCAACATGCAGTGCTGGCCTGCAAGAAAATTCTCCACACTTTCGGGATCAAACCGCGCGCCTGGCGTGCCGCACTCCCGGGTCTACTGGACAGGTTCTACCGACATGGCTGAAGCAACGGTTTTAATCACTGGCGGAGCCGGCTTCATCGGCTCGCACCTGACCGATGCCTTGCTCGCCAAGGGCTATGCGGTACGCGTGCTCGACGACCTGTCGACCGGCAAGCGCAGCAACCTGCCGCTGGACAATCCCAAGGTTGAACTGGTGGTCGGCGATGTCGCCGATGCCGCCCTGGTCGCCCGCGCCATGCAAGGTTGCAACGCTGTCGCGCATCTGGCGGCCGTGGCCTCGGTGCAGGCCTCGGTGGACGATCCGGTGAAAACCCATCAGAGCAATTTCATCGGCACCCTGAATGTCTGCGAAGCCATGCGCCTGGCCGGGGTCAAGCGTGTGGTGTACGCCTCCAGCGCGGCGGTGTACGGCAACAATGGCGAGGGCGAGTCGATCGACGAAGACACCCCGAAAGCGCCGCTGACACCCTATGCCTCGGACAAACTGGCCGGTGAGCAGTACTTCGATTTCTACCGTCGCCAGCATGGTCTGGAGCCGGCGATTTTCCGCTTCTTCAACATCTTCGGCCCCCGCCAGGATCCGTCCTCGCCGTATTCCGGGGTGATCAGCATCTTCAGCGAACGCGCGTCGAAAGGTTTGCCGATCACCGTGTTTGGCGATGGCGAGCAAACTCGGGATTTCCTCTTTGTCGGGGATCTGGTGGATTTGCTGGTGCAGGCGCTGGAAAAGCCCGAAGTGCAGGAAGGCGCGGTCAACGTCGGCTGGAATCAGGCGATGAGCCTGAAGCAGATGCTCGAAGCTTTGAAATCAGTGGTCGGTGAACTGCCGCCCGTGAGCTACGGGCCGGCGCGTTCGGGTGATATCCGCCATTCGCGGGCTGACAACCGACGCTTGCTGCAGCGCTTCGAAATGCCGCCGCAGACGCCGATGAGTGTGGGCTTGGCGCGGTTGCTCGGGCGCTCCTGAGAAGCCCCTCACCCTAGCCCTCTCCCAGGGGGAGAGGGAACTGACCGAGGTGTTTGTGAGAAGTACGCCGACTTGCGATACCCAGTCGAACTCAGGTTTTGAACAACACACAAATCGGCTCCCTCTCCCTCGGGAAAGGGCTGGGCGGGCGGCGTTCCGATGAGGGGCTTGGATCTCGAACACCGCACATGACTCAGCACCAAATGAAAAAGGCGCCCTTCATCAGGCGCCTTTTTCACGGCCGGAATATCGCTATCCCTGTGGCGAGGGAATGTTATCCCCCGATCAACTGCGTACGGTCGTCGTCAGGTCTGTGCCTGCCCGCCACCAAGCCTCATTCACCACCACGTGAACGTTCGGTCAAAGTCAGCTTAGAACTTATAGCCCAAACCGACCATGTAGATGAACGGATCGACATCCACATTCACCCGTGCACGGGTGCCCGGTGCGACGGCGTTGTTCTCGACGGTCGCGCGGGTATCGATATCGATATAGCGCACCTGGGCGTTGAGCATGATGTTGTCGGTGATCATGTAGTCGGCACCGACCTGCCAGGCCAGGCCCCAGGAGTTTTTCGCCTTGAAGTTGCTGAAGCCGTTGGCGCTGGCTTCGCTGCCGACGTGTTCGTCGTAGATCCAGGTGTAGTTGATGCCACCGCCAACATACGGCTGGAAAGCCGATTTCGAATCCAGCGGGTAGTAGACGACGCTGAGGGTCGGCGGCAGGTGTTTCAGGGTGCCGAGCTTGCCGTTGGCGGCGGGCAGGGCGGTGCCCTTGAGCTTGACGTCGTGCTCGAACGGCGTGGCTGCCAGCAGCTCGATACCGATGTTGTTGGTGAGCATGTAAGCGAAGTTCAGACCCAGTTGGGTGTCGCTGCTCATGGTCGCCTTGCCGCCCAGATCAGTGCCGCTCAGCGGACCCTGATCGACCTTGACGCTGGAACTGTCGGCCTTCGGGTTGACGGTGATCGCACCGGCGCGCACAAGGATGTCACCGGCTTCGTGGGCGTGGGCTAGCGGGGCTGCGAGCGCGAGGGCAAACAGCGAGGCGCTGAGCAAGGACTTGTTCATGGGGGCTCCGAAAGGACATAAAAATTCGATGTCCTAGGGTACGAAGCCGTCTGATACGGTGTTTTGACTCAGCTCAATGAAACAGTGAAGGCCCGTTTTTTTGTGGCGTTCATCTCGGCCCCATCGCTGGCAAGCCAGCTCCCACAATGATCCCGTTGTTTGTCAGTTTTTTGCTCACCCACATAACCTGTGGGAGCGGGCTTGCCCGCGATGGGGTCTCTGCGGACAATACAATACTACCGGGAATTACTCCGGCAGTTCATACGCATAAATCTTCTCCGCCTCCATCTGATACCCGGCATCGGCCAACTCACTGCTTGAGGCTTTCACCTGCAACGGTCCTTCGACCCAGTACGGCTGATACAGCTCATCAAGCTTCACGCCCAGTTCGCTTTTCACGTGGACGATCTGGTTCGACGGCGGTGGCGGGACGTGGATGCAGGCGCCGAAATACGGCACCAGCAAGAAGTCCGTGGTGCGCCCCTCTTCGCTGACTTCCAGCGGCACGATGTAACCCGGCAGGCGAATGTTCTGCCCGTCGAGGCTTTTCACTACCGGAGCGTTGGGCATGTCCTGCTTGGCCGCCGGCGCGGACTCGGCAGAGAGTGCGTCGCCCATCTTCGACAGGTCGTGCAGCGGGGTCATGTTCGGCACTTCCGGCGCGGCGTCCGGCGGGATCATTTCCGACCAGGTCAGGTCTTTCGGCGCCGCCGCCCACACGGGCAGGGCGACCAGCATCAGCAGCGCAAGCAGGGCGCGGGGCATGGTGAACATCCTCATAAACGGATCGACAGGCCATCGGCCAGGGATTGGCGATACGCGCGCCAGGCCGGCACGCTGCCCATCAGCAGCGCGGCCGCCAGAATGCCACCGAGCAGCGTCCATTCATACTCGCTCGGCCATGCCAGCGGCAGGTACAAACCATAATTGGCCTGCACGTACCCTTGCGCAGCGGCGATGCCGACGTACAGCAGCGCCAGCCCGGCGATCACCCCGGTCAGGGCCAGGGCGAAAGCTTCCAGCACCAGCAGACTTGCGATGTGCCACGGCCGCGCGCCCACCGAACGCAGAATCGCCATCTCGCGGCGGCGCTCGTTGAGGCTGGTGAGAATCGCCGTGAGCATGCCGATCAGCCCGGTCAGCACAACGAACAGCGAGACCACGAACAAGGCTTTCTCGGCCGTACTCATCAGGCTCCACAATTCCTGCAAGGCCACGCCCGGCAGGATCGCCAGCATCGGTTCGCCACGGTATTCGTTGATCTCGCGCTGCAAGGCAAAGGTGGAAATCTTGCTGTTGAGGCCGAGCATGAACGCGGTGATCGCTTGCGGCGTCAGGTCCATGTTGCGCGCCTGATCAGCGCTGATCCTGCCGTTGCCGCGCGCCGGCACGCCGTTGTGCCAGTCGATGTGGATCGCCTCCATGCCGCCGAGGCTGATGTGCAACGTGCGGTCCACCGGGGTGCCGGTACGCTGGAGGATGCCGACCACGGTGAAGGGTTTGTCGTCGTGCTTGACCAGGCTGATCGCCGCCACGCCGTGGGCCAGTACCAGTTTGTCGCCGAGCTTGTAGTGCAGCGCTTCGGCGACTTCGGCACCGAGCACCACTTCGAAAGGATCGGTGGCAAACGCGCGACCGTCGGCCAGCGCCAGGTGTTGCTGGCGCCCGTACTGGTAGTGCTGGAAATAGGCTTCGGTGGTGCCCATCACGCGATAGCCGCGATGGGAATCGCCGAGGGACATGGGGATTGCCCACTTCACTTTCGGGTTGTTGGCGAAGTGTTCAAAGCTGTCCCAACGGATGTTGTTGGTAGCGTTGCCGATGCGAAACACCGAATACAGCAGCAGGTTTACCGACCCCGAACGAGCGCCGACGATCAGGTCAGTACCGCTGATGGTGCTGGCGAAACTGGCCTTGGCTTCGGTGCGCACGCGCTCGACGGCGAGCAGCAGGCACACCGAAAGAGCAATGGCGAAAGCAGTGAGCAATGCGGTGAAACGGCGGTTGGCCAGGCTGGCCATGGCCAGACGAAACAGATACATCTCAGACCTCGGCGGACGTGGCGGCGCGATTGAGTTCGGCCAGGGACAGATGACGGTCGAACAGCGGCGCCAGGCTCTGGTCATGGCTGACGAACAACAGACTCGATCCGGCCTCGCGGCACTCGGCAAACAGCAGGCGAATGAAGTTTTCGCGGGCGTCGTAATCCAGCGCCGAGGTCGGTTCGTCGGCGATCACCAGCTCCGGTTGGCCGATCAACGCGCGTGCGGCGGCGACCCGTTGTTGCTGGCCGATCGACAGCGAGTCGGCGCGGCGGCTGAGGATGCTTTCGTCTTTCAGACCCAAGTGGGCGAGCAACGTGGCGGCGGCTTGATCGACGCTGCCGTGGCGCTGTTTCGCCCGTTGCGCACGCAGTTTTGAAAAATGACACGGCAACTCAACGTTCTCGCGCACCGAGAGAAACGGCAGCAGGTTGAATTGCTGGAAAATGTAGCCAGTGTGATCGACACGAAACGTATCGCGCTTGCCGGCAGAAAGCTCGGTCAGCTCCTGGCCGAGCAGGCGAATGCTGCCCCGATTGGGCTTCTGCACCCCGCCAAGCAGGCCGAGCAGCGTGGTCTTGCCACTGCCGCTGGGGCCTTTGAGAAACAGGGTTTCGCCGGCTTCCAGACGAAACGCCGGGATGTCCAGCAGCGGCGGGTGACCGGGCCAGTTGAAGCCAAGGTCGGAAAGTTCGATGAGTGCTTGGGTCATGGCACCGATTTTCATGAAGTGAACACAACCCTGTGGGAGCGAGCCTGCTCGCGAAAGCGCTGGGTCAGACACCCACCTGTCAGCTGACACGCCGCCTTCGCGAGCAGGCTCGCTCCCACAGGGGATTTCGGTGGATCCTAGAATTTCAGCGCAGCTGACTTGGCCGTCACTTCGGTACCTTGCTGGCCGGTCGCGCTGATCAGTTGTACCTGAATCTTCTGCGTCGCCGGGAAGGTCTTGAAGATGTTCGTCAGGTTCAGCGTGCTCAGCGCGCCCGGTGTGGCGCAGCTGAATTGGTAATGCGCGTGGATTTCGCTGTGGTCGTGGTGATGCTCGTGACCGTCCTTGTCCGCTTCATCTTCGTCGTGATCATCGGCGTCCGGCTTGTCGCCGAACAGCGGGCTTTCCAGTTCCTGGCTGACCACCTTGCAGCCGGCCGCAGCGGGCAGGCTGAACAGGGCCAATGGTTTTTCCAGCTGCGCACGAGCGGCAGCGACTTTGGCCTTGTCGGCATCCGACGTCGCGGCGTGTTCAAAACCCACCAGATTCATCGCCGGGCTTTCCAGCTCAAGCTCCAGGGTCTGACCGTCGAGCGCGGCATTCAGACGACCCACACCATGCTCATGGGCGCCGAGGCTGCCGTGCTCATGATCGTGATCGTGCTCATCCACCGCATGAGCAGCGGCCAGCGGCAACAGGGCAAACGGCAAAGCGAGCAACAGACGACGCATGACGGACTCCGAGAAAAATGAAAGTTTGTTATGTAATCTTATAACGAAAGTGCGCAGAGTGTGCCCGTGCGCTTGAGATTGCGCAAGACATGGCTAAGCACCGCCCGGGATGAGGTCGCGGGCGGTGCTGGGATTGAATGTCATGCTTGCAGAATCAGAAGCCTGCGCCGGGATAGTCGAACCAATAGTGTCCCGAAAGGACATCGTTGATCAGATTTGCGTCGAGCACGCTCGGGGCATCGCGACTGAAACGCTGTCGCCAAGCCGGAAGCCACCAGTAGTTGATGGCTGTTCCGCGCGGAAATACCACCAGAGTCAGCACCTCCTTATCCATTTTGCCCTGCGTGTAGAGTTGATGACTGCGATCCATCAGGGCCATGTACTGGTCGATTGGCAGTCTGAACATAAGTGCCATGGTGAAGATTTTTTCACTCTGACTGAACGCCGGACTCTGCAGTACCCGCAATGCTTCGCAAGTGTGTGAATTCGGTTGACTCGCTATGCTCTGGCCTTCGGGGGTTGAAAGTATGTCGAAACGATCATCCATGTCTCGCCAGTCGGTCCGGCTATTGCGCTCAAAGTAATCACGAATAACAAGGGTCAGTGGACCTGCAGTTTCCCCGTCAGCGGGACAAGCCGAAAGATCGGCAGGCAACCAGATGCGCCATGCCACGATGAGCAAAAACGGAATTATGAGGAGGAGCGAATAAGGGCGTTTCATTGTGGCGTGCTGTGTTTGTAGCGTCGGAAAATAGTGAAGTCATGGTCGCTGGGATTTGCATTACCGGTCGCATGGCGAAAACCTGCGTCGTTAACTTCAACTTTTTCCCACCCTGCAGAAATGCATACGCCCTTCGTTAGAACGAAGCCGACATGGCCGCTGGCGTCGGAATAATTCATTGCGTAAGCGCCGACGTCCCCGGGCAACGGCGTGCGCTCGACTTTCCAGCTGTTGAGCAATCGTTGTCCATTCGCCCATTCACCCGCGAGCGGAGGACTAACCTTGGAGAAATATGGCAGGTATTTCGATTTGCCATGTTCAATCAACGCCACGTTGACCCCAATTGCGGTCAGCACGTCGTAGACGAACAGATTGCATTTATTTGTGTTTGGTGGAAATTCCACGCTCTGCCTTAGAGTAGGGTGTGGCAGCGACTTTTGCTTTTATTCCCTGCCCACTGTGTTGATCCCCGGTGTGACAGCGCCTCCATCAGTATCCTGCGCGGCATGTCCTGAATGACGACTTTCACCGTTCGGGTTTCATTTGTACGTTTCACACCATATTCGACTTCGTAGAACGCGTCGTTCGAGACAGCGCCGCTGGTCGTTAGCGGGACTTTTACCCACGGTGATATCGCTACGATCGAAAGAGACTTCCCTGGATTCAACGTAGCAGTGTGCATACCTTTTTTGTACCGGAGTTCCCCACAATCTGAACCGTCACTTCGTGGGTGTCTCGGGTTTTGATCGACGGTAGTTCCTTGCCCGCGAGCGTTATAGCGATCTGGCCGTTTTTGGATATCAATGAATAAATGCGAGGCCTGTCATCGTTTTGAACGATGTTGTCATCTACGACCTGACCGTCGATAAGCAGCTGAAATTTTACGCCTGGCGGTGGCTGCATCAGAAAGTCTTTAAAGATGAGTTTGATTTCCGATTTCATGACAAATCCTGTGTCAGGGGCTCTTCATAGGCATAGAAAGTCCATTCGGAATCTTCCCCTACCAACAGGGTGTCGTAATCCGAAGCGTTTTTTACCGGGTGTTCGCAGCCTTCGCCTGTGAGGTTGCAAGTGCTGTCTTGTAAAACGGCAACCTTCGCCTTGTCCTTGAGTTTGTAAGCCAAACCTGGCTTTTCCGTGTCATCAAGGCGTTCGATGATGACCTGCAAGTAGCGATAAGAGGTCAGGGCAGCAATCGGTGGCCCCATGTCAATTGGAGCGGGCCGGCCAATTCCTGCGAAACCACTGTGTTGCTGAGTGAGCAGCTTATTGGTCATGGGCGGACAACCGCAGGCGACGTAGTCACCCTCTAGCGCAGCTGGTCCGGCAGGTAAAATCAGCGTTCTTTCACCCACTGCTACGATGGGGCCTTTGCCAGGCCCACAGACCGGACAACTGGCGAGTTGTCCAATGGAAGCGATTATTCTTCCTTCGATATTGAGGTTCTCATTTCCTTCAAGTATCACGCCACCTGTAGAGGTCGGGCCTCCTTTAGAGGCCAGTTTTCGTCCTGAAGACATTGGGAATCCTTCCCGCAAAAAGAGATTAATTTAGCCGATTAACCGGGAATTACCAGATGTGTTTGGCGCCCTTTACTTGGCGTTGCACAAGTCCCATGGGAGCATGCAGGTCAGAAAAGTGCAGGAGCGAACTCGATGTTGCGGATACGCGGAACGGTCGGCGAGGTGCCGGTGGATTTGACGGTGGAGCTGGATGACAGCGATTGGGCGAGGCTGGGTTCGGCACTGAGCGGGCAGGCGCCGGTCGCGCAGTCTGAGGCAGTGGCGTCGGCCCCGGCGGCGAAGCCGGTGAATCAGGACGATGCGCTGTGGCAAGTGGCCAAAGACTTGCTGCGCAAGGCCGGGCAACTCAGTGGACCGGATCTGCTCGATCAACTGGAAGCGCTGACCGGCAGTGCGGTGGCGGGCAAGCGTTTGCTCGTGCGCTTGCGCCACAGTGCCGATGTGCAAGTGGCGAGCGGCGGGGATACGCCGCTCTATAGCTGGATCGGGTAAGCCTTAAAAGATCGCAGCCTTCGGCAGCTCCTACAGAATCAGCGTTCATCCGCAAAAACCGCGGTGAACACGATCGGATGTAGGAGCTGCGGCCCGCTGCGATCTTTTGCTCTCAATAAAGCGCAGCAAACATCTTGCGGCGATACACCGTCACCAACGGATGATCATTGCCCAGCAGTTCGAACACCTGCAGCAAGGTCTTGTGCGGCAAGCCTTCGCCATAGTTGCGGTTGCGGATGAATAGCTTCAGCAAGGCGTCCAGCGCCGCTTCGTATTGCTGGCGCGCCAGTTGCTGGATCGCCAGTTGGTACACCGCTTCATCATCCTGCGGATTTTGCGCCAGGCGGCTCTTCAGGTCGGCGGCGTCCGGCAGGTCGCGGGCGAGGCCGAGGAACTGGATCTGCGCCTTGGCCCCAGCGAGTGCGGCTTTGTGCTCATCGCTCTTGACCGCGTCGAGCACGGTTTGCGCTTCGCCCAGCTCACCGCGTTCGGTCAGGCAGCGTGCGTAAAGGATCAGCGCTTTGGCGTTGGTATTGTCTTCATTGAGAATGGTCACCAGCACCGCTTCCGCCTCGGCGAAGTGACCTTCGTCGAACATCGCTTGGGCCTGTTCGAACGGGTCGGCAGCGGCCGGTGGCGGCATCTGCACATGCGGTTCGAGCAGGGCGCGCACGGCGGATTCCGGTTGTGCGCCGGCAAAGCCATCGACCGGCTGACCATCCTTGAACAGCACCACGGTCGGCAGGCTGCGAATGCCGAAGCGGGCGACGATGTCCTGCTCGATGTCGCAGTTGACCTTGGCCAGCAGCAACTCGCCCTGATAGCTCTCGGCAATGCCTTGCAGCATCGGCATCAACGCCTTGCACGGCGCACACCATTCGGCCCAGAAATCCACCAGCACCGGTTTGTTGAAGGAGGCTTCGATCACCGACTGGTCGAAATCGGCAGTCGTGGCGTCGAAGATATACGGCGTTTGCTCACTCATGGGGGATCTCGTCGAAGAAGCTTGGAATGGGGCAACTATACGGCGTGGTGGGGTGCGGCCGGAAGCCGGGCAGGTTTTGAGATATGTGTCGCCTGGAAGGACGCTATCGCGGGCAAGCCCGCTCCCACAGTGTTTTGGGTATTACGCAAAATCTGCGGACGACTTCAGACCCTGTGGGAGCGGGCTTGCCCGCGATGCTTTTAACTAACGGCGCGCATGGTAGAGGCTGACATGTCTGAATTCTTCGGGCTCGGCCAGATCGGGGAGGGTCATCGCCTCCAGCATCTCGATCCGTTCATACAACGGATGCCGAAAATCCCGCACCCGTGAATCCGCCACCAGCGCCTCGCGTCCGCGACTGAGAAACGCGTCGAGCAGCGGCAAGTTCGCCCGGTCGTACAGCACGTCGGCGACCAGGATCAGATCGAAGCGATCGGCTTCGGCAAAGAAATCCGTCGAGTAGCTCATCTGCACAGCATTGAGCTCGGCATTTGCCCGGCAAGCGGCGATCGCCAACGGATCGAGATCGCACGCCACCACTTCCAGCGCCCCGGCCTTCACCGCCGCGATCCCGGCAATCCCGGAACCAGCGCCGAAATCCAGCACGCGCTTGCCGCGCACCCAGTCGGGAAACTGTGCCAGATAACGCGCCACGGCCAGGCCGCTGGCCCAGCAAAAACTCCAATACGGCGGTTCATGCAGGATGCGCCGGGTTTCTTCCTGGCTGAATTCGCGGGCCATGTTGTCGCCGTCGATCAACCACAGCTGCAAATCGGTGCCCGGCAACGCGCAGGCTTTCAGTCTGGCGTCGCCGAGCAACTCCCCCAAGGCCTGTTGCAGGTCGAGCGGTGCTGTCATGGCGCTTTGACGAATTGCAGCTGGCCCAACGCCTGAGTGGTCGGTTGGGTGATGGTCTGCGACGGTAGATGCAGGATCAGTTGCCCGGACTGGCTGGCGCGACCGCGCAGCTCGACCCGTGCGCCGGCCGGAAATGCCTCGGGGTTGAACCGCAGGTGAAACGGCAGGATCTGGTTGTTGCCGATCAGGCTGGAACTGGCGAGCAGTTGCTGTGGGCGGTCCTTTTCATCGATCACCAGCAGCGCCAGTTCGACTTCGGCGCCGGCCGGCACCCCTTGCAGGCTGCCGCTCAATTCGCGCTGATGCGCCGGCAGCGGGCCGAGTTCGGCAGCCTCTTTGGCTTTTTTCTGCGCCTGCTGCGGCGCGGGGCCTGGCGTCGGCGGTTGCGGCTTGGGTGCGTCGCTGCCACAGGCCACCAGCAGGCTGAAAAGACTGAGCAGAACGAGCGGACGTAACGGCATTGGAGGCTCCGGCAGAATGAATTCCATGGATCAGACGATCATGCCGTTCTGTATACCGCAAAGCCTATGGCTTGTCTTGCCACGGGGATGCGCTACCATGGCCCTCCCATTTTTTGTTGCCAGCCACCATGCACTGTCCCTTCTGCGGTGCCAACGACACCAAGGTCATCGACTCGCGTCTGGTCGCCGAGGGCGAACAGGTGCGCCGCCGGCGTGAATGCCTGGCCTGCGGCGAACGTTTCACGACGTTCGAGACGGCCGAACTGGTGTTGCCGCGCCTGATCAAAACCGACGGCAGCCGCCAACCGTTCGACGAAGAAAAACTCCGCGCCGGCATGCAGCGCGCGCTGGAGAAACGTCCGGTCAGCGTCGAGCGCCTCGAATCCTCTCTGGTCCACATCAAGCACAAGCTGCGCGCCACCGGCGAGCGCGAGGTCAAGTCCCTCGTGGTCGGCGAACTGGTCATGGCCGAGCTGCAAAAGCTCGATGAAGTCGCCTATATCCGTTTCGCTTCGGTGTACAAGCGCTTTCAGGACCTCAATGAATTCCGCGAAGAGATCGACCGCCTCGCCCGCGAACCGGTGAAAGAATGACCACCGCCGCCGAGCAGGCGATCCTCGACGCGCATTTCATGGCGCGCGCGCTGGAACTGGCGCGCAAGGGCCACTACACCACTCATCCCAATCCACGAGTCGGTTGCGTGCTGGTGCGTGACGGGCAGATTGTCGGCGAAGGCTGGCATGAGCGCGCCGGCGAACCCCATGCCGAAGTCCACGCCCTGCGCGCGGCCGGTGAACTGGCCCGGGGCGCGACGGCGTATGTGACCCTCGAACCTTGCAGCCACCATGGCCGCACACCGCCGTGTGCCGATGCCTTGGTGACTGCTGGCGTTGCCCGGGTCGTGGCGGCGATGCGTGATCCCAATCCACAAGTCGCCGGGCGCGGTTTGCAGCGCCTGGCCGAGGCCGGTATCGCCACGGAAAGTGGTGTGCTGGAAGCTGAGGCGCGCAAGCTCAATCAAGGTTTTCTGAAACGCATGGAACATGGCTTGCCGTTCGTGCGGGTCAAGTTGGCCATGAGCCTCGACGGGCGCACGGCGATGGAAAGCGGCGAGAGCCAATGGATCACCGGCCCGGCGGCGCGTTCGGCGGTGCAGCGTTTGCGCGCTGAGGCGGCGGTGGTGCTGACCGGCGCCGATACGGTGCTGGCCGACGGCGCTCGGTTGACCGTGCGCGCGGACGAACTCGGTCTCGACAGCGAGCAAACCGCGCTGGCCATGAGTCGCCCACCATTGCGCGTATTGATCGATGGCCGCCTGCGAGTGCCGCTGGATGCGCCGTTCTTCAAGGCCGGGCCGGCGCTGGTCGCCACCTGTGTCGCGGTCGAGGAGCAATACGCCAATGGCCCGGAATGCCTGATCGTGCCGGGTGCCGACGGCCAGGTCGATCTGCATCAATTGCTTATCGAACTGGCTAGTCGTGGCACCAACGAGGTGCTGGTCGAGGCCGGTCCGCGTCTGGCCGGCGCCTTTGCGCAACTGGGGCTGGTCGACGAGTTCGTGATCTTCATTGCCGGCAAATTCCTCGGCTCCACGGCGCGTCCGCTGCTCGACTGGCCGCTGGCGCAGATGAAAGAAGCGCCGGAACTGAAAATCACTGAAATCCGCGCGGTGGGCGATGACTGGCGAGTCACTGCGATCCCTGTCCCTTCAGCCCGCGTATAATTCCCGGCCATTGCGTTAGCGCTGGCCTCGTTCTCAAGGAGAACCCCATGTTCACCGGCATCATCGAATCCATCGGCAGTATCCGCGCACTGACCCCAAAGGGCGGTGATGTGCGGGTGCACGTCGCAACCGGCAAGCTCGATCTGAGCGACGTCAAACTCGGCGACAGCATCGCGGTCAACGGCGTTTGCCTGACCGCCGTCGAGTTGCCGGGCGACGGCTTTGCCGCCGACGTCAGCCGCGAAACCCTTGATTGCACCGCCATGAATGACCTGAAAAGCGGCAGCCCGGTCAATCTGGAAAAAGCCCTGACCCCGACCACTCGCCTCGGCGGGCATCTGGTCAGCGGACACGTCGACGGCGTCGGTGAAGTGGTATCGCGCAGCGACAATGCCCGCGCCGTGGAATTTCGCATCCGTGCGCCGAAAGAACTGGCCAAGTACATCGCCCATAAAGGCTCGATCACCGTCGACGGCACCAGCCTGACCGTGAACGAAGTCGATGGCGCCGAATTCATGCTGACGATCATTCCGCACACCCTCAGCGAAACCATCATGGCTTCTTACAAGCCGGGCCGCCGGGTGAATCTGGAAGTCGACCTGCTGGCGCGTTATCTGGAGCGTCTGCTGCTGGGTGACAAGGCTGCGGAAAAGACCGCCGGCAGCACCATCACCGAAAGCTTTCTGGCCCAAAACGGCTACCTCAAATAATTCAAAAGAAGGGGGTGCCTTGTGGCGCTCAATAGCATCGAAGAACTGGTTGAAGACATCCGCCAAGGCAAGATGGTCATCCTCATGGATGACGAAGACCGCGAGAACGAAGGCGACCTGATCATGGCCGCCGAATGCTGCCAGGCCGAACACATCAACTTCATGGCCAAGCACGCCCGTGGCCTGATCTGCATGCCGATGAGCCGTGAGCGCTGCGAACTGTTGAAGCTGCCGCTGATGGCGCCACGCAACGGTTCCGGTTTCGGCACCAAGTTCACCGTTTCGATCGAAGCCGCCGAAGGCGTGACCACCGGCATCTCCGCCGCCGATCGCGCGCGCACTGTGCAAGCGGCAGCCGCCAAAGACGCCAAGGCTGAAGACATCGTCAGCCCGGGCCACATTTTCCCGCTGATGGCCCAGGCCGGCGGCACCCTAGCTCGCGCCGGCCACACCGAAGCCGCTTGCGACCTGGCGCGCATGGCCGGTTTCGAGCCCAGCGGAGTGATCTGCGAAGTGATGAACGACGACGGCACCATGTCCCGTCGCGCTGAACTCGAAGCATTCGCCGCCGAACACAACATCAAGATCGGCACCATCGCCGACCTGATTCACTACCGGATGATCCACGAACGTACCGTTCAGCGGATTGCCGAGCAGCCGCTGGATAGCGAACTGGGCCAATTCAACCTGGTGACCTATCGTGATTCGGTGGAAGGCGACGTGCACATGGCCCTGACGCTGGGCACTGTCTGCGCTGAGGAGCCGACGCTGGTTCGCGTGCACAACATGGATCCGCTGCGCGATCTGCTGATGGTCAAGCAACCGGGCCGCTGGAGCCTGCGCGCCGCCATGGCTGCGGTCGCCGAGGCCGGCAGCGGTGTGGTGCTGCTGCTCGGTCACCCGCTTGATGGTGACGTGCTGCTGGCGCATATCCGTGAAACCGGCGAGCAGGCAGCGCCGAAAAACCGACCACCTACAGCATTGTCGGGGCCGGTTCGCAGATCCTGCGTGACCTCGGCGTGCGCAAAATGCGCTTGATGTCGGCACCAATGAAGTTCAATGCGATATCCGGTTTCGATCTGGAAGTTGTAGAATACGTGCCCTCCGAATAATGACCGGCTGTTTCCGGACTCCGATTCGCGGCAAATAATCACTGAGGGGCGCGTAGCAGACGCGTCCCGGCTCTTTAAGAGAACTGACGAATGACCCTGAAGACCATCGAAGGTACCTTCATCGCCCCTAAAGGCCGCTACGCTCTGGTAGTGGGCCGCTTCAACAGCTTCGTGGTTGAAAGCCTGGTCAGCGGTGCCGTTGATGCCCTGGTTCGCCACGGCGTGAGCGAAAGCGACATCACCATCATCCGCGCACCGGGCGCCTTCGAAATCCCGCTGGTTGCGCAGAAAGTCGCCCAGAAAGGCGAGTTCGCAGCGATCATCGCCCTTGGCGCGGTCATTCGTGGCGGTACTCCGCACTTCGAATACGTGGCTGGCGAGTGCACCAAAGGCCTGGCCCAGGTCTCCATGGAATTCGGCGTACCGGTTGCGTTCGGCGTGCTGACCGTCGATTCCATCGAGCAAGCCATCGAACGTTCCGGCACCAAGGCCGGTAACAAAGGTGCCGAAGCTGCCCTGTCCGCTCTGGAAATGGTCAGCCTGCTGGCGCAGTTGGAGGCCAAGTGATTAGCGACGAAAGCGATCGTTTCAACCCGCGCGATCCGAAACCTGCGGATGCCGGCAAGCCGTCGAAAAGCGCCAAGCGTCGCGAAGCCCGTCAGCTCGCGACTCAAGCGCTGTACCAGTGGCACATGGCCCGGCAATCGCTGAACGAGATCGAAGCGCAGTTTCGCGTTGATAACGATTTCTCCGATGTCGACGGCGCCTACTTCCGTGAAATCCTTCACGGGGTTCCGCAGTTCAAGACCGAAATCGACACCGCCCTGACGCCGTGCCTGGATCTGGCGATCGAAGAGCTGGACCCGGTTGAACTGGCGGTTCTGCGCCTGTCGACCTGGGAACTGCTCAAGCGCGTCGACGTGCCGTACCGCGTTGTGATCAACGAAGGTATCGAACTGGCCAAGGTGTTCGGTTCGACCGACGGCCACAAGTTCGTCAACGGTGTGCTCGACAAGCTGGCCCCGCGCCTGCGTGAAGCTGAAGTGAAGGCGTTCAAGCGCTGATCGGCGCTTGAATACTTTTTCTCGGCCATGGGCGAGTTTGAGCTGATCCGCAATTTCTTCGCCGCCGCGCCTTGTGCGCAGGGCGGCGAGGGCGTTGCTCTGGGGATCGGTGACGACTGCGCCTTGCTGGCAGTTCCCGTTGGGGAACAGCTGGCGGTTTCCACCGATACGCTGGTGGCCGGTGTGCATTTCGCCGACCCCTGCGATCCGTTTCTGCTCGGTCAGCGCTCGCTGGCCGTCGCGGTCAGTGACCTGGCCGCCATGGGCGCCGCGCCCGTTGCCTTTACCCTTGCCCTGACCTTACCGACGGTAACTGCCGATTGGCTGCAAGCCTATGCCCGGGGTTTGAACCGCATGGCGCAAAGCTGCGGCGTTGCCCTGGTCGGCGGCGACACCACGCGCGGGCCGTTGAGCCTGACGGTCACCGTGTTCGGCCGCGTACCCGCTGGCCAGGCCTTGACCCGCAGCGGTGCGCAGGCCGGTGATCTGCTCTGCGTCGGCGGCGAACTGGGCAATGCCGCCGGCGCCTTGCCGCTGGTATTGGCTCAACGTGATGCCGAAGCGCATATCGCCCAGCCGCTGCTCGAGCATTACTGGTCGCCACAGCCGCAACTGGCGCTCGGTCAGGCCCTGCGCGGCAAGGCCACGGCGGCACTGGACATCTCCGACGGCCTGCTCGCCGATTGCGGGCATATCGCGCTGGCGTCGAAGGTGCGACTTGAGATTGAACGCGAGCGTGTACCGTTGTCGGATGCTTTAGTCGCGTTTCTCGGCCAGCGCGGTGCCGAGCGCGCGGCATTGAGCGGTGGTGATGACTACATACTGGCCTTCACCTTGCCGTCCGCCGAGTTGCCGGCACTGCTGGCCGACGGCTGGCCGATCCATGTGATCGGGCAAGTGCTGCCGGGCCAGGGCGTGGTGCTGCTGGACCGCGACCGACGCGACATCACTCCGCAGATTCGCGGCTACCAACATTTTCAGGAGACACCGTGACAGATCACCCGAAACAGGTTCCTGCCGAATTCGTGCCTCCTTCGGTCTGGCGCAATCCGTGGCATTTCCTCGCGTTCGGCTTCGGCTCCGGCACGTTGCCAAAAGCCCCGGGCACGTGGGGCTCGCTGGTGGCGCTGCCGTTCATTCCGCTGTGGCAGATGCTGCCCGACTGGGGCTACTGGCTGATGCTCGGCATCACCATGCTGTTCGGCTTCTGGCTGTGCGGGAAAGTCGCTGACGATTTGCGCGTGCACGACCACGAAGGCATCGTCTGGGACGAAATGGTCGGCATGTGGATCACCCTGTGGCTGGTGCCGGAAGGCTGGTACTGGTTGCTCGCGGGTTTTCTGGTGTTCCGCTTCTTCGATATTCTCAAGCCGTGGCCGATCCGCTGGATCGACAAGCATGTGCATGGCGGCGTCGGCATCATGCTCGACGACGTGCTGGCCGGTGTGTTCGCCTGGCTGGCGATGCAAGGGCTGGTATGGATATTCGCCTGATTCGACTCACGTGAGGAACCACGCAATGCTGCGACGCGGGTTGGCGCTGCTGCTTCTGGCTCTGCTGGGCACGTTCGCCCACGCGCAGGCCGCCGCGCCTGTGCCTGCGGTCATCCACCTGGCCAGCGAAGACTGGGAGGATTACACCGCCGCCGATGGTCACGGTCTGGCGTGGGACGTGTTGCGCAAAGTGTTCGAGCCGGCCGGGGTCAAGCTGGATATTCGCACGGTGCCGTACACCCGTTCGATCGGGCTGGTGCAGTTGAAGGAGGTCGACGCACTGGTCGGCTCCTACCGTGACGAAGCCGAGCACGTGCTGTACCCGCAATCGAAGTTCGATTCTGATCACATCTACGCGCTGGGCCTGGCCAGCAGCCCGCCGCCGACCCTGGCGACCCTGGGCAGATACCGTTTGGCCTGGGTGCGCGGCTACCGTTACGAAAACTACTTGCCGAACATCCAGCGCTTCAACCAGATCGAACGGCGCACCGGCATTCTGC
The DNA here is from genome assembly GCF_979258175.1 of Pseudomonas sp. AC255. Classification (NCBI taxonomy): domain Bacteria; kingdom Pseudomonadati; phylum Pseudomonadota; class Gammaproteobacteria; order Pseudomonadales; family Pseudomonadaceae; genus Pseudomonas; species Pseudomonas sp. AC255. The sequence continues at coordinate 85,421 of NZ_OZ409841.1, forward strand.
TGATGCTCAAGCAGGGCCGGGCGGATTACTACATCGATGCATTGACCGAGATTGAAGCGGTCGTGCGCGATGCCGCAGATCCAGCGCAGTACCGCTATTCGCATCTGGCTGAGTTGCCGCTGTTTCTCGGTTTCGCTGATACCCCGCAGGCTCGCGCGTTAATGGCGCTGTATGACCGGCGCATGGCGGAACTGGTCAAGAGCGGAGAGTTGAAGCCGGTCTTCGAAAAGTGGCAGCAGCCGTATCCGTTCAACCCGAACTGAAGCCGACTCAAATCTCTGTAGGAGCTGTGGCACGCTGCGATCTTTTGATCTTGATATCAAGCCAGATCAAAAGATCGCAGCCTCGTTGCACTCGACAGCTCCTACAGGGAGCGGCGGTGCTGGCGGCAGCTGTCATCAAACTTTTTGATGTTTATGCCCGATAATTCAGCCTAAGCGTCTACAGGAACCTGCTGTTACAATGCCCGCCTGCGAATTTTCAGTCTTCTAGATCAGGAGCACATCGGTGCCTGTCGTCTTCGTCGCCGCTTCCAAGCTGCCAACGCCTTTTGCGCAATTCACCATGCACGGCTTTCTCGATGAGAGCACCGGGCGTGAGCACGTCGTGCTGAGCCTCGGTGAAATTGCCGATGGCGCCCCGGTACTCGGTCGTCTGCATTCCGAATGCCTGACCGGCGATGCCTTGTTCAGCCAGCGTTGTGACTGCGGCTCGCAACTGGAAGCCGCGTTGCAGGCGATCGCCCGCGAAGGCCGTGGCGTGCTGCTGTATCTGCGTCAGGAAGGGCGCGGCATCGGTCTGCTGAACAAGATCCGTGCCTACGAGTTGCAGGATGGCGGCGCTGACACCGTGGAAGCCAACGAGCGTCTGGGCTTTGCTGCCGATCAGCGCGACTACGCCATGTGCCTGCCGATGCTCGAACACCTGGGCGTGAAATCCCTGCGTCTGATGACCAACAACCCGCGCAAGGTCAAAGCGCTGACCGACATGGGCATCGTCGTCGCCGAACGCGTGCCGCTGCACACCGGCCACAATCCGCACAACAAACTCTACCTGGCGACCAAGGCCAGCAAGCTCGACCACATGATGGGCAACGAGCATCAGGGCGAGGCCGACCGCGCGTGACCCGCGGCCAGGTGCGGCGGCGGTTGTCGGTGGCCTGGTGGCAATACCTGGCGCTGGCGCTGTTGCCGCTGTTCGTGCTCAACGCGCTGTTCGGTGAAGGCCAGGGCCTGTTGCCAGTGCTGGCGATGCCCTTGTTCATCGCTGGCGTCGCCTCGATGTTTGTCAGCCTGAAGTATTTCGCCCGCTACAAACACGCCCTGATCGCCACGCAAAAAGCCCTCGATACCGCCGAAGAACCCGCCGCCTGGATTGCCCTTGCGGCGCGTCGGCGTACGGCGTTGCTGGTAGCGTCCCTGCCGGCCTGGATTGGCGCACTGGCGGTGTTCGTCGGCCTCGAAGCCGTGCCGTTGATGCTGCTGGCGCTGTCCACCGCCGTGCTGTTCTACCTCTACCGTATTCCGCGTCAACTCGGTTGATGCCTCGCCTGTGGCTGGCGGTTGTGCTGCTCGCCCTGAGCAGTCAGGTGCCGGCCGCATTGCGGGTGGTCAGCCTCGCGCCGTCGCTTTCCGAAATCGTCGTTGAACTGGACTCTGCCGACCTGTTGGTCGGCGTGCTGGATGCGGGCGAGCGGCCGCCGGCAATTGCCGATGTTGCGTCTGTGGGGCGCTACGGTCAGCTCGACATGGAGCGCTTGCTCAGCCTGAAACCGGATTTGCTGCTGCTCTGGCCCGGCAGCGTCGGCGCCGGGCAGCGTGATCAGCTCAAACGTCTGAACATTCCGACCTTCGTCGCCGAGCCGCACACGTTGACGCAACTGGCGACGCAAATTGAAGCGATCAGCAAACAGCTGGGGCGTCCTGAACGTGGGGCGAAACGAGCGGCCGAATTGCGCGAGCAGCTGAATGATCTGCGCCAGCGTTATCGTCGTGATGTGCCGCTGCGGGTGTTTTATCAGGTCTGGGACAAGCCGCTGTACACCGTCGGGGGAGGGCAGATCATCAGCGATGCGCTTGAGGTGTGCGGCGCGCGCAATATCTTCGCCGAGCTGAATCTGCCGGCACCACAGGTGAGTATCGAGGCGGTATTGCAGCGTGATCCCGAGGTGATTGTCGCCGGTGATCAGGCCCAGCTAGGGGCGTGGAAGGCCTGGCCGCAGGTGGCGGCGGTCAGGCAGGGGCGGTTGTTGCTGGTCAGTGACAAAGGCCTGGAAAGGCCCAGTGGTCAGATGATCAGTGCGACCGCCAAACTCTGCCAATTGATCGCGCCGGATCGGTAGACCGCATCGCCTGTATTCGCGAGCAGGCTCGCTCCCACACTGGATTTTCGCTGAAAACAAAATGTGTGGCCGCACTCAATCTACTGTGGGAGCGAGCCTGCTCGCGAAGAGGCCTGCCAACCAACACAAATGTCAGTTCAGAGTTCAGGAGTCCAGGTGACCCCGAACATCCATGCCCGACCTTCCTCACGATAGCCATACTGCGCACCTTCATAGCTGTAGTTCGCCCGGCTGTAACCCTTATCCAGCAGGTTATCCACCTTCAGATCCAGCTTGATCTCACGGCTCAACGCCCAACTGCTGCGCAGCCCGAGCGTGCCGTAGCCGCCCAGCGACTGGGTGTTGTTCAAATCATCGTAACTGCCACTGACCAACTGCCAACTGGCGCCCACTCCCAAGCGATCGAACTGCCGGTCAAGATCCCAACTGGCCGTGCGCCGCGCCCGTCGCGCCAGCGTATGCCCGGTATCGCGATCTCGCGGGTCAATGATTGCCACGCCGAGATTGCTCTGCCAGCCAAACAGCTCCTGCTTCAGCGCTGCTTCAAAACCGTTGATGCGCGCTGACGCAACGTTCTGTGGAGGCCTGCCGTCCGCGTAGATAATCGCGTCCTTCAAGTCTATTTGGTAAAGCGAGGCCTCTACACGGCTATTTTCACCGAGCTTGCTGCGCCATTGCAGTTCGTAGCTCTTTGAGGTTTCGGGTTTCAAATCCGGGTTGCTGTAGCTCGGGTAGTACAGGTCGTTGAAGGTCGGCGCGCGGAAACCTTCGCTGTAGCTCAGCAGCACGTCGTTATCCGGATTGAGCGGCAGGGTGAAAGTGCCGCTCCAGGTGTTCTGGCGGCCGAACTGCTGATTGTCGTCGTGGCGCACGCCGATCTCGGTGGAGAAGCTGTCGGCCTGATAGCGATGCTGGATGAACGCTGCGCGGTTCCAGCGGCTGTCTTTGTCGAATGCAGCGTTGCTATTGACGCGATCCTCGTACCAGTCGCCGCCGAGGATCAGACTGTTTTGGGCATTTAGCGTCAGGTCATTCTGCCAATTTACCGAATCGCGATAAGTGTTGAACGAATAGTGTTCGTCGAAGAGTTTATCCAGGGTCTTCTCGCGGTTTTCGGTATGGCCAAACTCGACGCGGGTTTTCCAGCTTTCATTGACCCGCGCATCGACATAACTGCTGATGCTGCTGACATTGAAATCACTATAGGGCTGCTGTTGCACCGATCCGGACGGACTGTCGAATTCGCTCCTGCCACGGTTATCCAACAGATTGGCGCCGACTTCGATGTCCTCGTTCAGCGCGTGGCTGAGGCTCAGGCTCAGGGATTTGTTGCGGTAGGCGTCATGGTCGCTGTCGCTTGGATACGACTCGTGGGTACGGTCGATCCCCGCAGTTTCGTCGAGGCTGGCGCCGAGGTTGAAGCGGGTCTTCTCGTCACCGCCGGACAAACCGAGGCTGCGCTCCCATGTCTGCTGACTGCCGAAGCCCAGATGCAGGCGTGGCTGCAAGCCTTGCCCAGTGCCACGCCGGGTGAAGATCTGGATCACCCCGCCAATCGCGTCGCTGCCATAAATCACCGAGCGCGAGCCGCGCAGCACTTCGACTCGCTCGATCTGCTCGATGTTCAGATGTTGCAGATTGCTGTCGCCGGAAGTCGAATTGCCGATGCGCTGGCCATCGACCAGCACCAGGCTCTGCGCCGATTGCGTGCCGCGAATGTAGATCCCCGGCAGACTGCCGCGCCCGCCAGTCTGCGCCACTTGCACGCCGGGCACGCGACGCAGCAGATCGGGCACGTCGCTTGGTAGCAGGCGATCAATGTCTTCGCGGGTGAACACGGTGTTGGCGGCGCTGCTGTCGTTGCGCGCCTCGACCTGACGATTGGCGCTGATCAGCGTGTCCGGCAGCTTCAGCGCCTGATCGCGCTCGAAGGTGTCGGCGACGGCACTGGCGGTTGGCAGCAGGAAGAAGGGCAGGGCGAGGCGGGAGAGTTTCATGGCAATCTATGGTCTTTGCAAAACCATGTAGGAGCTGCCGAAGGCTGCGATCTTTTGATTTTGCTTTTTAAAGGTTCCGGAGCTGCCGAAGAGCAAGATCAAAAGATCGCAGCCTTCGGCAGCTCCTACAAGGATTGCGTCAGCTATTGAGCAAATCCAGCCGCTGGCGAATCGACGCTTCGATCCCGGCCTCATCCAGCCCGCACTCGGCAAGCATCTGCGCCGGTTTCGCATGCTCGACGTAAATGTCCGGCAAGCCCAGATGCAGCATCGACTTGAGGATGTTCTCGCGGGCGAGGAATTCGCTGACCGCGCCACCGGCGCCGCCCATGATTGCGTTCTCTTCGATAGTCACCAGCAACTCGTGGTTGCCGGCGATCTCGCGCACCAGCGCTTCATCCAGCGGTTTGACGAAACGCATGTCGACCACGGTGGCGTCGAGTTTCTCGGCGACTTTCAAGGCTTCGCTCAGTTGCACGCCGAACACCAGCATGGCGACCTTGCTGCCCTGACGACGGACGATGCCCTTGCCGATTTCGATCGCTTCGAGATCTTTTTCGATGACTGCATTCGGGCCGCTGCCGCGTGGGTAACGCACCGCCGCCGGGCCGTTGTAGAGGTGGCCGGTGGTGAGCATCTTGCGCAATTCGTTTTCATCGCTCGGGGTCATGATGAGCATGCCCGGGATGCAGCGCAGGTAGGACAGGTCATAGCTGCCAGCGTGGGTCGGGCCGTCTTCGCCAACCAGACCGGCGCGGTCAATGGCGAACAGCACGTCGAGGTTCTGCACGGCGACGTCGTGTACCAGTTGGTCGTAACCGCGTTGCAGGAATGTCGAATAGATCGCCACCACCGGTTTCGCGCCTTCGCAGGCCATGCCGGCGGCGAAAGTGACCGCGTGCTGCTCGGCAATCGCCACGTCGAAATAACGCTCCGGGAAACGCTCGCTGAACGCCACCAGATCCGAGCCTTCCTTCATCGCCGGGGTGATCCCGACCAGACGAGCGTCAGCCGCCGCCATGTCGCACAGCCACTCGCCGAACACCGCCGAATACTTCGGCCCGCTGGCGGCTTTCGGCGCAGCGGCCGGGGCGTCCAGAGGTTCGAGTTTGGTGATGGCGTGGTAGCCGATCGGGTCGACTTCCGCCGGGGCGAAGCCTTTGCCTTTCTTGGTGACGATGTGCAGGAACTGCGGGCCTTTGAGATCGCGCATGTTGCGCAGGGTGGCGATCAAGGTTGGCAGATCGTGGCCGTCGATCGGGCCGATGTAATTCCAGCCCAGCTCTTCGAACAGGGTGCCGGGGACCAGCATGCCTTTGGCATATTCTTCGGTACGACGGGCGATTTCCCAGGCGCCGGGCAGGCGCGAAAGGACTTTCTTGCTGCCCTCGCGCATGCTTGCGTAGGTGCGGCTGGAAAGGATCTTCGCCAGATAATTCGACAGCCCGCCGACGTTGCGCGAGATCGACATATCGTTGTCGTTGAGAATCACCAGCATGTTGGCGTTGACTTCAGGCGCATGGTTGAGCGCCTCGAAAGCCATGCCGGCGGTCAGCGCGCCGTCGCCGATCACGGCGATGGCCTTGCGATCGCTGTCCTGCAGGCGGGCAGCAATGGCCATGCCCAGCGCAGCGCTGATCGAGGTGCTGGAGTGGCCGACGCCGAAGGTGTCGTACTCGCTCTCGGAGCGGCGCGGGAATGCGGCAATGCCGTCCTTCTGACGCAGGCTGGCCATGCGCTCGCGGCGACCGGTGAGGATCTTGTGCGGATACGCCTGATGCCCGACGTCCCACAGCAGACGGTCGTCCGGGGTGTCGAAGACGTAATGCAGCGCGATGGTCAGCTCGATCACGCCCAGGCCGGCACCGAAATGCCCACCGGTCTGGCCGACCGTGTAGAGCAATTCCAGGCGCAACTCATCGGCCAGGGTTTCCAGCTCGGCTTCGCCTAACCGGCGCAGGCCGTCCGGCGTGTTCGCGCGGTCGAGCAGGGGCGTGGTCGGGCGCTTGCGGGGAATCTCATGAAACGTCGTGGGCATCAGGCGAATCGTTATAGGTATAAAAGATGCGGCAGTTTACCTGATGCATCGGCCCCTGCCCACGCGTTGGTCTTTTTTGGCCGATACGCCGTCAGTTGCGCCGCTCGACGATATACCGCGCCAGCTCGCGCAGCGGCTCGGCAGCCGCGTCAAACGGTCGCAGCGCCTGCAGGGCCTGATCGCGCAGTTCCAGAGCGTAGGCCTTGGCAGCGTCGAGGCCGAGCAGGGCCGGGTAGGTCGGTTTGTCCCGGGCAATGTCGGCGCCCTGACGTTTGCCGAGGGTAGCGGTGTCGCTTTCCACGTCGAGGATGTCGTCCTGCACCTGAAAGGCCAGGCCGATGGCCTGTGCATAAGTCTGCAATGCCTGCAGCTGATCAGGCTGGGCGCGGCCGCTGGCCAGTGCACCAAGCTTGACGCTGACTTCAATCAGCGCGCCGGTCTTGTGTCGGTGCATCTGCTCGAGGGCCGTTTGATCGAGCTTGAGACCGACCGAACCGAGGTCGATGGCCTGGCCACCGACCATGCCCGCCGGACCGGCTGCGTGGGCCAGCGCCGTGACCATCTGCAGACGGATTTCGCTGCTGCAATCGCTCAGGCGCGGGTCGAGCAGGGCGCTGAAGGCCAGGCTCTGCAAGCCGTCACCGGCGAGGATCGCGCAGGCTTCGTCGAATTTCTTGTGGGTCGTCGGCTGGCCGCGACGCAGATCGTCGTCGTCCATCGCCGGCAAATCGTCATGCACCAGCGAGTAGGCGTGGATCAACTCGACCGCACAGGCCGCGCCACTGGCCTGTTCAGCCTTTCCGCCGAGGGCTTCGCACGCCGCGTAAGCCAGCAACGGGCGCACGCGCTTGCCGCCGTTCATCACGCTGTAGCGCATCGCTTCGTAGAGCCGCGCCAGTTCCGGCAGCGGCGCGTTGAACAGCGTTTCCAGCGCCGCGTTGACCCGGGCCTGACTGCTCGCCGAATACGCCGCGATCATTCTGGCTCATCCGCGTCGAAGGGTTCCTCGGCGAGCTCGCCATCGCGCTCCAGCAGCACCTGCACTTTCTGCTCGGCCTGGGCCAGCGCCGCCTGGCAGTCACGGGTCAGGCCGATGCCCTGCTCGAAAGCGGTCAGCGAGTCTTCCAGCGACAATTCACCGTTCTCCAGACGCTCGACCAGTGTTTGCAGGTCGGCGAGGGATTGTTCGAAATCCAGTGCAGCTTTTTTGCGGGCCATGGCGGCAATTTCCGGTAGACGTTAAACCGGCGCGACACTAGCAGATAGGGGGTATGGGCAAATGAGACGCCCCACCCAAAGCCGCGCACATGACCCCGTGGCGAGGGGATTTATCCCCGCTGGGTTGCGTAGCAACCCTAAAACCAGACAACCGATACTCTCAGGAAAATCGAAGTCGCCGGTTTTACGACTGCTGCGCAGCCGAGCTGGGATAAATCCCCTCGTCACAAAGTTAATGTGAAGTTTCGGGGCTGAGGCTTATTCGGCTCATTTTATGAGCCGAATAACTTCGCTATTCGGCTCACGCCCTCTCGAAAGCGAGATTCCTACAGCAATCACACATGTATCCGATTGTTAAAAAACTGCCGAATCGCTAATCTTCGCGGCTTCTACGGCCCCGACAGTTGCGGGGCGTTCAGACGAAACGCAGTTCACCGCTGTGAAGTACCGAGGATCGGGTGCAAGGTTTCGTTCAAGGCATGGCAGGAGGCGTCACATGCGTTCATTTCTTTTGCTGCTGATCGGCTTCGCCTGCGCGCCTGTGCTGTGGGCCGCGCCGGCTGCGCAATTGTCCGAGCCGGTCGGCGGCTGGCGTTATCACGGCCTGCTCGATCGCTCGGAAAATTCGCAGGTCGCCTACCCGACGCCGCCGATCGATCGCGGCATTCAGCGCAATCGCACGATGATCCAGGGCCAGCTCAAAGCCCTCGGCCACATGCGTCCGCCGCACAGCCTCGCCGTCAACGGCAATCCATTGAATCTGTACACCGATGATCAGGGACGTTTTGCCCGGCCCTACGCATTTGGCGCCGGTTCCAACAGCGTCGAAGTGATCAGCGCCGAGGGCCAGTCGCTCAAGCGCGTGCAATTTTATGAAGCAAATAATCTGCGCACGCCGGCGCGGATTCGTCTTGTCTTGGGATGGGACGACCCTAAAGCCGAGCTGGATCTGCATATTGTCACCCCCGACGGTCAGCATGCCTTTTGGGCACGGCCGGCGCTGAGCAATGGCGGCGGCCTCGACCCGGATGGTGTCGACGGCCCCGGCCCGGAAATGTTCACCATGACCGCGCCGCTGCACGGCACGTATCTGGTCTACGTCAACTATTGGGGCAACTACGGCGATGGTGGCTATAACTTCGAGGAAACCAGTAATCAGAACGAGGTGATCACCTCGCAGATCACCCTGGTGCTCAACGAAAACACCGTCGACGAAAAACGCGAAACCTTCATCGTGCCCCTGCGGGCGATCGGTGATTTGTTGCTGGTCAAGACTTTCAACTATTAAGCATCCCGCCACGGATGAACTCGGATGTTGTGAACATGAGCGATAACACTGTGACTCCAGCTGCCGCGACACCGGCGGCCAAACCTTCGCGGCGCTGGCCGCTGGTCGTGCTCGGCCTGTGCCTGGTGGCCGGTGTGGCGGGCGGTTTCGGCTGGCTGCTGCTCAAGCCCAAAGCGCCGCCGGCGGCACTTGCCAGTGACAAGCTCGGCCTCGGCCGTCCGGATGCCTTGCTCGAAACCCGTTCACTGAGCCAGTTGCCCAAGGACCTGCTGACGGTGCCGTTCCTCAAGGCCACGCTTACCGAGGATTTCGTCTTCTATTACGAAACCCACGCCGATCGCCTCGGCCTGATCGGCAGCCTGCGGCGGATCATCTACGAGCATGACCTGAAGTTGCAGGACAGCCTGATCGAGCAGCTTTTCGATCAACCGGCCGATGTTGCGCTGTGGCGTGGCGCCGATGGTCGTTTGAAGGATTTCCTGCTGGTGATGGATCGCGGCGGGTTGGCCAAGCTGCTCGAGCCATTGGCGAAAGTGGCGCTGGATGACACCCAGCTCAGCATCTTCGGCACTCTCAAAGTCGGCAGCGACGAAGTGCCGCTGTATCAACTCAGCTACAACGCCAGCAAATCGCTGCTGTTCGCGTCGCGCGGCGACAAACTGGTGGTGCTGTCCAATCCAGCCAAGTACTACGACCCCGAGAGCGGCGTCTCGGAGGAGTCGGGCCGCGTTTCCGCGCAAGCGCTGGCGGCGTTGCTCAATGGTGAAAAACTCTTCCCCGAAGCGTTCGGCTTGCCAGCGAAAAGTCCGGAAACCAAGCAGCGTCTTTCGGTCAATTCCAGCGTGCTCGCCATGGGCTATCAGCGCTTTATCCCGAATTTCGCCGGACTGCGTTTCGACATGGACGACAAGGGCTGGCACAGCTATCTGGCCATGGATGAACTGGAAAACCAGCCGGACTTCGATTTCAAACCGGTCTGGCAAGCGATGCCGCTGGGGGCGAGCGCTTGCGTGACCCTGCCAGTGGCGGCCGAACCGCAGAAGCCGATATTGATCAAACTCGGCGCCGAAGAAGCGGTGGCGCAGACCCTCACCGAACATGTCGCCGGCGCGGCCGGCCTGTGCTGGTACGCCGATTCGCGGTTGTACACACCGTTGCTGGTCGCCAGCCTCAAAGACGAAGACAGCAGCAAGCTTGACGGTGATCTGGGCAAGTTGTTCGGTTCGATGGTCGGCGCATTCGAAGCCAACGTCGCCGAAAGCGTATTCCCGGTGATCGACAAGCAGGAAGGCGAGAGCCACGTCTGGCAGCGGCAGGTCAGTTCCAGTTTCGGGCCGTACGCGGCGAAGACCGCCGAGAACCCAGAGGCGATTTCCGGCAAGGCGTTCATGAAAGTCAGCCTCGCCCGTCATGGCTCGACGCTGCTGTTTTCCCTCGACGACAAACTCGTCGACAAAGCCCTCGGCACCCTCGACAAGCGCTTCCCGCCGATGGCCGACGTGCTGCCAAAAGACGTATTGATGCCGATCTACTTCGGCCCGGACGCGATGGCGCAACTGATGCAGCGCGAAACCCTCGACAGCCTGCCGCAGGACATGGAGCCGGTGTTCTACAACGCCGCGCAAACCTACCTGATGCCGAAACTGCGCACCCTCGGCGGCTACGGCAAATATGCCCTGACCCTGCCCGAAGGCAGTGAGCCTGACGGCCACTGGCAATGGCTGCCGCTGGAATGGAAGGCGCTGTGAGCGCACTGATCCGCAGCCTCGGCTTGCTTGCTTTGCTGCTGAGCGCAGGCGCCCGTGCGGTTGAAGCGCCAGCGCTCGACCCGGCGCAATCCCAGGTGTTTCGCGCCTGGTTTGTGCGTATTGCTCAAGAGCAATTGAGCCAAGGCCCAAGCCCGCGCTGGTATCAGCAGGACTGCGCCGGCCTGGTGCGCTTTGCCGCCAACGAAGCGCTGAAAGTCCACGACGACAAATGGCTGCGCAGCAATGGTCTGTCCAATCGCTACCTGCCGCCGGAACTGACGCTGAGCAACGAGCAACGCAAGCTCGCGCAACAGTGGCAGCAGGGCGGCGGCAAGGTCGGGCCGTACGTCAACGCGATCAAACTGATTCAGTTCAACAGCCACCTGGTCGGCCGCGATGTGGCGCAGGCGCGGCCCGGTGACCTGATGTTTTTCGATCAGGGCGACGATCAGCACCTGATGATCTGGATGGGCCGCTACATCGCCTATCACACCGGCACCACCACCCCAACTGACAACGGCATGCGTTCGGCAAGCCTGCAGCAACTCATGACATGGAAGGACACCCGATGGATACCCGACGCAGCCAACCCCAACTTCATCGGCGTCTATCGACTGAACTTTCTCTCCCAATGACCGGTGCCCGCATGTTGCGTATCTGTTCGCGAATTTCTTTGCTGTTGGCGTTGTTGCTGCCGTTTTCCTGCGTCAACGCCGAAGACTCGGTGGAGCCGAGCAATTACACGCCGGTGGCCGGTGAGAGTTTCTTCCTGCTCGCCGACAGCAGTTTTGCCAGCGACGAGCCGGCGATGGTCCGCCTCGAAGCCCCGGGTCGTGAATACCGGCGCTTTCGCATGGAGCCGTACGGCGGCGCCGACATTCGCGTGTATCGCATCGACAAGCCGCTGGATTTCCTCAAGCGCCAGAAGAACCTGCACCGCGTCGTCAGTGACGGCCAGTTCAAGGGCGAAGGTTTGTCCAACACTCTCGCGTATCTATGGGACAACTGGTATCGCAAATCCCGGCGGGTGATGCAGCGTGCGTTCTCTTACGAGTCACGCAAGCAGGTCACCGAAGAAGTGCCGGAACTGAAAATGGGCGAGGCCATGGCCGCGCCGACGCCGTACGACGCGCAGCCGCAATTTGCGCTGATCCCGGGTCTGCCGGTGGTCAGCCAGTTCCGTTATCCACTGTGGCAGGCCAAGCCGATCCAGCCACCGACCGGGGTCAATCTGGCCGGCTCGTCCAGTGACTTCGTCAGCGTCTCGCCGGGCAACGTTTACATTCCGCTGGGTAATCTGAAACCGGGGCTGTATCTGGTCGAAGCGCTGATCGGCAAGTACCGCGCGACCACCATGGTTTTCGTCTCCAACACCGTTGCGGTGAGCAAGATTGCCGGTGATGAATTGCTGGTCTGGGCCGCGCGCAAACACGAAGGCAGCTCGGTGCCGAAGGTCAACGTGCTGTGGACCGATGGCCTCGGCGTCATGAGCAGCGGTGCTACCGATGCCGACGGTCTGCTGCGTCTGAAACACGTCAGCCCGGAGCGTTCGTTCGTCATTGGCGAGGACGAAGAGGGCGGCGCGTTCGTCTCGGAAAACTTCTACTACGACAGCGAAATCTACGACACCAAACTGTATGCCTTCACCGATCGGCCGCTGTATCGCCCGGGCGATTGGGTGTCGCTGAAAATCGTCGGTCGCGAGTTCAAGAATGCCCGGGATTCGGTGCTGCCGGGTGCGGCGGATGTCAGTGTCAGCGTGCTCGATGCCACGGGGACCGAACTGCAAACCCTCAATCTGAAGCTCGATTCGAAAGCAGGTACCCAGGGTCGCTTCCAGTTGCCGGATAACGCCGTGGCCGGTGGTTACGAGATCCGTTTCAACTACAAGGATCAGGCCTACAGCAGTGCTTTCCGCGTCGCTGAATACATCAAGCCGCATTTCGAAATCTCGCTGAATCTGGCCAAGCAGGATTACCGCACCGGTGAGCCGGTGAAAGGCAGTCTGGTGCTGCTCTATCCGGACGGCAAACCGGTGGCCAACGCCAAATTGAGCCTGAGCCTGCGCGCCCAGCAACTGTCGATGGTCGACAACGAGCTGCAATACCTCGGGCAATTCCCGGTGGAACTAACCAGCACCGAACTGACCACCGACAGCAAAGGCAACGCGACCCTCGATTTGCCGGCAGCCGATAAACCGAGCCGCTACATGCTCACCGTGTTCGCCAGCGATGGCGCGGCGTATCGGGTCAAGACCACCAAGGAAATCCTCATCGACCGTGGCGCGGCGAGTTTTCGCTTGAGCGCGCCGCAACGCTTCAGTGCAGTCGGTGACAAGGTTGCGTTCAGCTACGCCAACGAGGGCGGCACTGAGCAAAGCAAAGCGGTGACCCCAAGCACGTATGGTTGGGTGCGTCTGGAAGACCAGAGCACAGGCGAGGGCAAACTCGCGGCGAATGACAAAGGCTTCAGCATGACCTTCGAACGTCCGGGCACGTACAACCTGACGCTGAAGGATCAACACGGTCGCGTCCTCGGCGCCACCGGCCATTCGGTCACCGGCGACGGTGTGAAAGCGGTGCCGGGCACAGTGGAAATCGTCCTCGACAAGCCCGAGTACAAGGCGGGCGAAGAAGCGCTGGCGCTGATCACCTTCCCTGAGCCGGTCAGCGACGCACTGCTGTCGCTGGAGCGCGACAAGGTCGAGGCCACTGCGCTGCTGGCCAAGGGCGCCGACTGGCTGAAACTGGAAAAACTCAGCGACACCCAATACCGCGCGCGCATTGCGGTGAAAGACAGCTTCGCGCCGAACCTGACCTTCTCCGTGCTCTACACCAAGGGCGGTCAGTACAGCTTTCAGAACGCCGGGATCAAAGTGGTCGCGCCGCAAATCGACGTGGCGATCAGCACCGACAAAGCGGTGTACCTGCCGGGCGATACGGTCACGGTCGACCTGACCACGCAGTTCGCCGGCAAAGCGGTTCCGGCACACTTGACGGTCAGCGTGGTCGACGAAATGGTCTACGCGCTGCAACCGGAAGTCGCGCCGAGCATCGACCAGTTCTTCTATCACCCTCGGCGCAACAACGTGCGCACCAGTGCCAGCCTGTCATTCATCAGCTACGACGTGGCATTGCCGGGTAGCCCCGGCGCTCCGGGCAAGGCCAATCGCAGCGAACGCGGCGTGAAGGTGCTTGAGCGTCCGCGCCGTGAAGACGTCGACACTGCTGCGTGGCAGCCGGAGCTGTTGACCGGCGACGACGGCAAAACCCGCTTCACCTTCAAGATGCCGGACTCGCTGACCCGCTGGCGCATCACCGCTCGGGCGATTGCCGATGACGGTCAGGTCGGGCAGAAGAAGCAGTTTGTCCGTTCGGAAAAACCGCTTTACCTGAAGTGGAGCGGGCCGAGCAAATTCCGCAAGGGCGATCAGCCGCAACTGGGTGTGTTCGCTTTCAGTCAGGCAGAGAAACCGGTCAAGGCGGAACTGGTGACTCACTATGCCGGTACCGAACAACGTCTGCCGGTGACCCTGAACAGCGGCATCAATTACCTGCCACTGCCGGCGTTCGCTTTGGCCTCTGGCGAGTGGACGGCGGAATTGGTGCAGGACGGCAAAGTCGCCGATGCCCTGGCTGTGCGCTTGAGTGCCACCGGTGATGGCTGGCAAGTCACGCAAACGCAAAGTCTCGATGTGGTCAGCGGCGATACACCCTTGAGTTTGCCGGCGGATGCCACGGATATTCGCCTGCGTCTGGATGACAGTCCGCAAGCGCTGTTCCGTTCCGCCCTCGATGATCTGCTCAGCTACCCGTACGGCGGCGTCGAGCAGACGGCCAGTCGCTTGCTGCCGCTGAGCATCGCTTATCCATCGCTGGCGTCGAACCCGCAGATTCGCGATCGCTTGCGCCTGATCATGCAGAACAGCCGCCTGCGTCTGGTGCAAATGGCCGGGCCGTCGGCGAGCTTCACCTGGTGGGGCTACGACGGCGAGCCGGATGCATTTCTCACCGCCTATGCCTATTACGCTGACTGGAATGCCAGCCGCGTACTCGACCTGACCCTGCCGCCGGAGCACTGGCAGCGCGTACTCGAGGTGTACGCCAAGCAAGCGCCGAATACGCCATTGCTGCAGCGGGCGCTGATTCTGTCGTTCGCCAAACAGATGCAGCTGCCAGTGAACACGCTGCTCAGCGGTCTGATCGACGATCTGGTCAAGGCCGGTGAAGGCAGTGCCGAAACCTTGCTCGACGACGGCCAGGACAGTCTGGTGATGAACGACCCGGATTCGGCACTTGGTCTGGCGACGGCGCGGGTACTCACTGCATCGTTGGCCACGCAGGCGAAAGTTGCTTTGCCGGAGGCGTTCAATCGGCAACTGAGCGCAGCGCAACAACGTCTGGCCGTCAGCTCGCAGCCCTTCGTTGAAGCACTGAACCTGTCGCTGCAACCGTTCGATCAGGCTCGCGCCACGGCGTTGTTGCAACGTCTGTTGCCGCAGCAATCGACACTGGAACGTGCACTGGCGCTGACCTGGCTGCAACGCAGCATCGCTCAGGCCTCGCCGACCATCGCGCTGATGCCGGGTGAGGGCTGGAAGAAAAACTACGGCGCCAGCGGCGAGATGTACTGGACATGGCAAGGCGCGACGCCGTCGCCGAACGTACTGAGCGTGTCCGGCGCGCAAGAGCGGCCGTTGCGTGCAGCGCTGAGCTTCCAGACTCAACAGCCGCAGGTCGATCCGATGGCCGTGAGCGTCACTCGGCGTCTGTCGCGGCTGGTGCCGGGCGACGAAGCGTTCACCTTCAAACTCGAGCCGGTCGGCACCAAGCCGCTGTCCAGCGACAGCCTGTACCTGGACGAGGTGATCCTCACCAGCAAGGCACCGAAACCGCTGCGCTACGGCATGCTCGAAGTGCCGCTGCCACCGGGCGCGGATGTCGAGCGCACGACATGGGGCATCAAATTGCAGGGCAAGGACGGCACCGAACCGACCGCGCTGGAGAAGGCGCGTTTCGAACCGGGACAACTGGCATACGCGGTGCCGGTCGACGCGCTGAGTGGTGAGTTGCGCCTGCGTCATCTGGTGCGCTTCTCGCAGAAGGGCCAGTTCAACCTGCCGCCGGTACGCTTCAAGCAAGTGTATGCACCGCAACATCAGGCCCAGGAGGCGAAAGCCGCCCTCGGTCAGGTCACGGTCAACTGACATGCGCCGGCCGCTGTTGTGGCTGCTGATGGGTGTGATGCCTGCGCTGGCGACAGCGCAGGACGAGCCGTTGCGCGTGGCCTATCAGGGCGATTTGTTGTCGTTGAGTCAGACGCAACTGATCAAGCGCGAACCGTTGCCAGCGTCGCTGGATGCGCCGCTGGGCAGTCTGTGGAAGTTGTTCGTCTACGCGTGGCTGGTGGATACCGGTGCACGGGAACCGGCTTATGAATGTCGCGGGCAGTCCAAAGAAGAAGTTTATTGCTGCTCGGCGGGCGGCAAGATCGAGCGGGATCAGGCACTGGTGAAATCCTGCGGTCTGTATTTCGACCCCGCGCGGTTGGGCATTGCAGCGACGGATTGGCGAGTGTATTGGCAGGCGCGGCAGGCGCCGTCATGGTTGCTGGATTTGCCAGCCGTTCAACCGGCAACAAGAGTCTCGGTCGCTGAATTATTGGGTGTTCTGGCGTTGCTGCCAGCGCAGGATCAGATGCGTCGCGTGCTGCTCGATGTCGTGCTGAACGCGGCGGACGGCAATGTCGTCGGCGAGTTGGGCGGACGCCTGCGGGTGAAAACCTGGAGCTGGCTCGGCGACCAGGATGCACAATCACGCCAGGGTGGATTCGCCGGCTGGAGCGCCGACGGCGCACCGATCTGGGCGGGTGGGCGCGGTACCAGTCAAATGGTTCTGCGTCACTACGGTCAGGCGCTGGCCAGCGTGTTGCCGACGGCGTGGCCAGCGGACACGGGGCGTTGTGTGGAAGTCGGGCTGTTTTCGAAATATCCGGTTTCGAAGGTTCTGGTCGGGGATCGTGTCGCCACGTCCGGCCCATTGCGCGGCGACTACCGCGTCGAATTCGCCAACGGCAACGCGCTGGACATCCACAGCGATGGCGAGCTTTTTCTGCTCAACGACAAACTCGTCGCAAGACTTGATCGCGAAGAATATGTCGCTCGCGTTCTCGAACGCGAAGCCAAACCGCAACCCGCCGAAGCCGCCAAGGCGCTGGCCGTAGCGATCCGCACTTATCTGCTGCAAAACGCCACGCGCAACGGCGACTGCCTGAGCATCGACGACAGCAGCAATCGCCAGCGCGTCGCCCCGCGTCCAGCCTCGGCCGAGTCACGCAACATGGCGGCGTGGACGGCGGATCTGGTACTGGCCGGCAGCACCGTCACCTATCACTCCGACCAGCCGGGCCCAGACAAACTCGCTTGGCAGCAAGCCGTCGAGCAAGCGAACGCCGGCCAGCGCTACGACGCGATTCTGCTGCACGCCTATCCACGCGCCAGCCTCAGCCGCTGGGATAACCCGGTCGCCTCCTGCGAAGCATTGCCCGCCGCGCAAGACTGGCTGCAGAAGCAGCGACGCAGCTGGCGTCCGAGGCTCGAAAGCGAAACCGGCTACAACGAAGTCAGCACTTTCGCCGTGTGCAAACTCGCCTTCGGCCGGCCCTTCGTCGACCGCGAACGCCAGCGCATATACGTGCGCGGCGTGCTGAGCCTGCAGGATCGCCTCGATCTGACCCACGAATATCTGCACCTGGCCTTCGAAGCACACCCCAACGGCCAGGATGAAACCTACATCGAAGGGCTCGCCCGTCACCTTTTGCTGGAATAGACCATGACACTCCGTTATCCACAGGTCTTGCTGCTGCTCTGTGCCCTCAACGTGCTGCCGCAAGCGTTCGCCGCCGATGGCGTCAAACTCGACACCCCGGTGGGCGGCTGGCGCAGCGGCGCACCGCAAGGCGAGGGCGAGAGCTTTCGCCAGACCGTCAACTACCCGGCCTCGTCGGTCAACACACCGCTTGGCCAGGCCAATACCGCCAGAATCAGCGGCCAGATCAAAGCCGTGCCGAAGAACAACGAACCCGGGCGCCTGATCGTCAACGGCGTCAGCATGCCACTGAAAATCGACCCCGCCGGCGGCTTCGATCGCCCGTTCTCCTTCCCCAACGGCAGCAACAGCGTCGAAGTGCGCAGCGCCGACGGCCAGCAACGCCACCGCACGCAATTCCTCAACGCCCGCGGCGGCTCCACCCCGGCCAAACTGCGCGTCCTGCTGGCCTGGGACAGCGACGGCACCGACCTCGACCTGCACCTGATCACCCCCGACGGCGCCCACATCTGGTACGGCAACCGCAGCGCCGCCAACGGCGCCGCCCTCGATGTCGACGTCACCACTGGCTACGGCCCGGAAATCGCCGCCATGCCCGCGCCGATCAAGGGGCAGTATCTGGTGTATGTGAATTATTACGGCGGCGGATATCGCGGGGATGACGAAGGTGGGGATGAAGCGGTGCAGGCGCTGACCACGGCGCAGGTGACGGTGATTACTGAAGAAGGCACGCCGAGCGAAAAGATGGAGACGTTTGTAGTGCCGATGCGGACGGCGGGGGAGCTGACGTTGGTGAAGTCGTTCAGTTATCCGTGAATCCGGCTAATCAGGAAAAACGCCGCAAAGCGCGTTGCCCTGATAACCATGCACAATCGGCCCCAGCATCATGAACGGGCCGCAGGCGTAGAACGGCGACGGCACCGTTTGTTTTGAATAGAGCAAAACGATTTCATTTCCAGATTCGTTGCTGCCAAAGGACTGCTCGGAGTACGACGTACACACGGGCAATTTCAGCGGAACAGGAATGATCAACGCCCAAACCGTGATGCCACACCATTCTCGGGTAGGCGCTGATTGCGCGGTTCGGGTAATCGCTGGCGTCAGCGAACGAGCGCTTAGAGCTTTGTACTCGTCAGTTCTGAGTGTGGTTTTCTCAGGCAAAGCCACGATGGCACCGACGCAGCCTGAGAGATAAAAACTCATCGCAGCGATCAGGATGACCGGTCCAAGCAGTGTGAAACGAGGGGTGAATCGCACGTTTTAACTTCCTTGTGAAGCGCTTCGGAACTGTAGTGCCCAGCTTGTTCGATTCCTTCCAAGCGAGAGGCGTAGCCTTTTTGCAGGCATTAAAAAGCCGGCTTGTGGCCGGCTTCTCGGGGACTGGCTTGGTTTATTTTTGGTAAACCGCGCCAGCCTTCAAAACGTACATCCGGATCTGCGTCCGGCTGTGGGACTTGGTCAGACGTTGGTCTGCCGCGTCGGGCGTCATCCGAGCCGCTGGGCGGGTCGATGCGCGAATGTGGGGCGCAGGATACTGAGTTTTGCTTTGGATTCCCAGCCTCAAGTGCGGTTTAGAGCGACTGAAGCGGTACAAACTCAGGATTTGTACCGGTTGTCAGGGCCTCTTCGCGGGCAGGCTCGCTCCCACAGGTTCGAGTGAAATGTCATAGAAACGGCACCACCGGCCGGCGCTTGCCCAGTGTCGACCACCAGAACACCCAGCCAAGAATGTGAATCCGCTGCTCTTCGATCTGCGCCGGCCGGAAGACCTCGTCGGGGTATTCGGCGCTGTTGTGGCTGCGCATGCGCAGGCCATTGCCGGGCATGCGGTGCAGGTATTTGATGCGCAGCATGCCGTCGTGCTCTACGGCATAGATTTCGCCGTCGACGACTTGGGTCAGGCCGCGGTCGATGGCGACAATGGAGCCGTCTTCGATGCGATCGGCCATGCTGTTGCCGATCATGTGCGCGCAGATGGCGTTGGCGTGCTGGATGTCGAGTTGATCGAGGTGGGCGCGGGGCAGGCGCAGGGACTGGTCGGGGTCGAGGATGACGTGGGTTTTACCGTCGCCGTTGGCGATCGGGGTTTCCTTGAAAAATGCCAGGTCGATGTCGCTGGGGTTGATGACGGTGTAGACGCCGCAGATGGCCTGGGCATCGAACGTGTCGCCATTGCTGGCGGGTGGGTGCAGGCGCGCGACCTCCTTGACGCCTTCCCCGGTTTTCAGCCATTCACTATTGACCGACAACAGGCGTGAGACTTCTTCCATGCGATACGCCGGGACGCCCCGGGTGTACCAGTTATGAACGTTTTGGGCTTCCGTGCCCCAGAACCTTGCGAAATCCGTGGTGCTGATGTTCGCTGCTTCCAGGAGTGCCTTGAATCGTGGACCGCTAGTGTTCTTTCTCATAAACACGGAGTCTACGGCCGGACTAGAGCGGTTTGAATAAACCGGGCGTTCAAAAAAAGCCTGTATTTTGCGACGGGATGTAAGACGTACTTGTGGGAAATTAAACAGATTAAAACTGCATGTAGGAATTTAAACGGTTTGTTTAGTCGGGCTTTTTCAAGAGCCCCTCACCCCAACCCTCTCCCGGAGGGAGAGGGGGCCGACCAAGGTGTATTTCGAGTTACATCGACCTGAACAACCGAGTCGATTATGCAGACGCCAATAACAAAAAACCCCGGAAATCCGGGGTTTTTTCAAGCGTCACGCAAGGCGCAATTGCTTAGCCCTTGTAGGCGGCAACCGACTTGGTGATCGCTTCGCGGGCGGCGTCTGCACCGGCCCAGCCTTCGATCTTGACCCACTTGCCCTTCTCGAGATCCTTGTAGTTCGCGAAGAAGTGCTCGATCTGCTGGATCAGCAGAGGTGGCAGGTCGGTGTATTCCTTCACATCGACGTACAGCTGCGACAGCTTGTCGTGTGGCACGGCGATGACTTTGGCATCGCCGCCGCCGTCGTCGGTCATGTTCAGGATGCCGACTGGACGGGCGCGGATTACCGAGCCTGGAGCAACCGGGTAAGGAGTCACGACCAGCACGTCGAGGGGATCACCGTCGTCAGCCAGGGTGTTCGGGATGTAACCGTAGTTGGCCGGGTAGAACATTGGGGTGGCCATGAAACGGTCAACGAACAGGCAATCGCTGTCTTTGTCGATTTCGTATTTGATCGGCGCGTGGTTGGCCGGGATCTCGATCGCGACGTAGATGTCGTTCGGCAGGTCTTTGCCAGCCGGAATCTTGCTGTAGCTCATTGGGCGTTGCCCCCGTAGTTGACCAAAAACACTTGGCCGGATTGACCAAAAAGTGGCGGCGATTATAGGCACATTCCTACGCCGACGCCACGTACCAGAAGTCGTGCAGAGCTCAGTCGTGCGCCTGATAGACCGGGTCTGTGGCCTGAAGTTGCCGCAGTCTGCCCAACGGATCCTGCCGGTAGAAAAGCTGCAGTTGCAAGTAGACCTGTGGATAAGCCTCGTGGAGCAGATCCGGGGCGCTGAAGAAGTATTCGCTGGTGACGGCGAAGAACTCCGCCGGGTTCTCGGCGGCGTAGGGATCGATGGCGGTTTCGGCGTCGGGATCGTGGTCGAGCTGGCGGTTGAGGTCGTCGTAGGCGGCCTGCATCACTTCGGCCCAGTCGCTGACGCGCATGTCGGTGTGCAGTGGCGGCAGGCCGTTGGCGTCGCCGTTGAGCATATCGAGCTTGTGCGCCAGTTCGTGGATCACCAGGTTGTAGCCTTCCCAGCCACCGCTGGCCTGTACGCCGGGCCAGGCGAGAATCACCGGCCCCTGCTGCCAGGCTTCACCGCTGTGTTCGCCGTCCCACTCATGCTCGACGCCGCTGGCATCGCGATGGCGTTGCGGGCTGAGGAAGTCGTCCGGGTACAGCACGATTTCGTGGAAACCCTGATACCAGTTCAGATCGCTGAGATGCAGCAACGGCAACTGCGCCTGGGCGGCAAGTAGCAGGCGTTGTTCCTGATGCAATTCGACGCCGGGCAGGGCGGTCAGGTGTTTGTCGTCGAGAAACAGCACACAGGCTTCGCGCAACCACTGGTCTTCAGCAGCGCTGATGCCGTCGAGGAAGGAGAGTTGATGGCGCACCCGTTGCCACAGGTCGTCGGCAATCGGGTGCCTGGCCAGGAGGCGCCGGCGTCGCCAGGCGCTCAGTGACCACATCGAATCAGTGCGATTGCACTTTGGTGCCGCCGAACCGGCTGCGCACCACGCCGATGATCATCGGCACCAGCGACAGCAGGATGATTGCCACCACCAGCAGCGAGAGGTTTTTCTTGATGAACGGCACGTTGCCGAAGAAGTAACCCAGAGTGACGAGACCGCCGACCCAGAGGATGGTGCCGAGCACGCTGAAGCCGAAGAAACGCGGGTACGGCATCCGCGCGACACCGGCGACGAACGGCGCGAAGGTGCGGATGATCGGCAGGAAACGCGCCATGGTCACGGTCTTGCCGCCGTGCTTGTCGTAGAAGTCGTGGGTTTTTTGCAGGTAGTCGCGACGGAAGATTTTCGAGTTCGGGTTGCTGAACAGCTTCTCCCCGGCCGTGCGTCCTATCACGTAGTTGGTACTGTCGCCCATGATCGCCGCCAGCATCAGCAGGCCACCGAGCAGCACCGGATCCATGCCGCCGCCGGCCGCCACCGCGCCAGCGATGAACAGCAGCGAGTCGCCCGGCAGGAACGGCATCACCACTAGACCGGTTTCACAGAAGATCACCAGAAACAGGATGGCGTAGATCCATGGCCCATAGTTGTTCACCAGCAAATCGAGATACACATCGAGATGCAGGATTAGGTCGAGCGGGTTGAAATCCATGGGGGCACCTGTATGACGGCCCGACTCGGCAGGCCTGTGCGGATGACTTCGTGTAAGCCTACAGCGGGGTGTAGTTTTTCTTACAAGCCGGAAAGATCGGGATTATACGGTCTGAGCGATGAAAAGCGCGTCGGTTTTGTAGCGGGGAGTGTCGCGAAGTGAGCAATTGTCAGGGAAAAGGTGGCCGTGGCGAGGGAGCGGACTCCCTCATCACCGAAGCCGTTGGAGTCAGAGCTCGTCGCTGATCGGCAGTACGTAGTTCTTGAACTCGGTGTCTTCCTTGAAGCCGATCGATTCGTAGGTTTTCTGCGCCACTTCGTTGTCTGCGCTGGTCGAGACGCGCATGCGCACGGCCTGGGTTTCCTTGGCCATTTTCTTCGCGGTACGGATCAGGTTGTCGGCGACCAGTTGCCGGCGCGCGTCTTCAGCAACGTAGATATCGTTGAGAATCCACACGCGTTTGAGCGACAGCGACGAAAAGCTCGGATAGAGCTGGCAGAAACCCATGAGTTTCTTGTCGTCATCGTCGGCCAGGGCCAGATAGATCACCGACTCTTTGCGGCGCAGGCGCTTTTCGAGGAACGCGCGGGAGGAATCCGGGTAAGGCAGGGAGCCGTAGAACTCGCGATATTTGACGAACAAAGGAGTCAGCAAATCCAGATGTTCGAGGGTCGCTTGAATAATCCGCATGATAGGTCTCGTCTTCAAGTGGCTGTCTTCAACTGCTCTGACGGCGATGGGAAACCCGGGCGGCCGTGCGTCGATCCTGCCTGAAAGCAGCGCAGAAAGGCAATGCGGAAACGGTTCAGGCTGGCGGTGGATCGAGCAGGAAATTGCCTTTCATGTCGACAGCGTCGTCCGCCTCCAATGTGTGCAACTGAGCTTCATCCTTCAGGTTGACCCCCGACAGCTGCCGCCGACAGGCCTCGCGCATCAGATACAGCAAGCGATGCGCCGCCATGCCGTAGCTCAAACCTTCAAGCCGAACATTGGAAATGCAGTTGCGATACGCGTCGGTGAGGCCGACCTTCGGCGCGTAGGTGAAATACAGCCCGAGGCTGTCCGGCGAACTCAGGCCCGGACGCTCGCCGATCAGCATCACAACCATTTTCGCCCCGAGCAGCTGGCCGATTTCGTCACCGATGGCGACGCGGCCCTGCTCGACCAGCACCACCGGTGCCACGGACCAGCCGTCGCCGCTCATCTGTTCTTCCAGGCGCGTCAGGAACGGCAGGGTGTGGCGATGCACCGCCAGCGCCGACAGGCCATCCGCGACGACCATCACCAGATCGACGCCGCCCGGCTGGGCGCTGGCGTAGTCGCGCAAGGTCTGCGCCGATTCATCGCTGAGCTTGCGCCCCAGATCCGGGCGTTGCAGATAGGTGTGTCGGTCCGGCGCGGCGCTTTGCAGCGCCAGGGTTTCCCGCCCGCGCTCGCTCAGTTGTGCGCTGATTTCGCTGTGATCGAAGGCCAGATGCACGGCATCACGGGCTTGGGCGTGGGCAAACTGAAAATCCAGCTGCGCCCGCGTCGGCAGGCTGGTGCCGGTGCGGCCCAGGGCAATCCGCGCCGGGGTCAGGCGGCGCAGTTCCAGCCAGGGGTTTTGCGGATCGACCGGTGGTTTTTCCATAAGACTCATCCCAAGTGCGCCAAGGCCTGGCGGAAGGCCGGCGGCAGGTTGTTGCCGAAGCGAACCTTGCCGTCCGCCTGGGTGAAGATGCCCATGTTGGCCAGCCATTGCTCGAACTCCGGCGCCGGTTTCAGGCCCAGGGTCTGGCGGGCGTACAAGGCGTCGTGAAACGAAGTGGTCTGGTAATTGAGCATGATGTCGTCGGAGCCGGGGATGCCCATGATGAAGTTGATCCCGGCGACGCCGAGCAACGTCAGCAGGGTATCCATGTCGTCCTGGTCGGCTTCGGCGTGGTTGGTGTAGCAGATGTCGCAGCCCATCGGAACGCCGAGCAGCTTGCCGCAGAAGTGATCTTCAAGGCCGGCGCGGATGATCTGCTTGCCGTTGTAGAGGTATTCCGGGCCGATAAATCCTACGACGGTGTTCACCAGGAACGGCTTGAAATGTCGCGCCACGGCGTAGGCCCGTGTCTCGCAAGTCTGTTGATCGACGCCGTGGTGGGCGTTGGCCGACAGCGCGCTGCCCTGACCGGTTTCGAAATACATCAGGTTCTGCCCGAGGGTGCCGCGCTTGAGACTGAGCCCGGCGTCGTAGCCTTCCTGCAAGACATTCAGGTTGATACCGAAACTGGCATTGGCTGCCTCAGTGCCGGCAATCGACTGGAACACCAGATCCAGCGGCACGCCACGGTTGATCGCCTCGATCGAAGTGGTGACGTGGGTCAGCACGCAGGCCTGGGTCGGGATGTCGTAGCGCTGGATGATCGCGTCGAGCATTTCCAGCATCGCGCAGATCGAAGCGATGCTGTCGGTGGCCGGGTTGACCCCGATCATTGCATCGCCGTTGCCGTAGAGCAGGCCGTCGAGAATGCTCGCGGCAATGCCGGAAGGCTCGTCGGTCGGGTGGTTGGGTTGCAGGCGGGTCGACAGGCGCCCGCGCAAACCGAGGGTGCCGCGAAATTGGGTGACCACGCGGATTTTCTGCGCGACCAGCACCAGATCCTGTACACGCATGATCTTCGACACGGCGGCGACCATTTCCGGGGTCAGGCCGGGGGCGAGGGCGCGCAGGCTGGTTTCGTCCGCCGCGTCACTGAGCAGCCAGTCGCGAAAGCCGCCAACGGTGAGGTGACTGACCACGGCGAAGGCTTGTTTGTCGTGGGTGTCGATGATCAGCCGGGTGACTTCGTCGGCTTCGTAGGGGATCAGCGCTTCCTGCAGGAAGTGGGTGAGCGGGATGTCCGCCAGGGCCATTTGCGCGGCCACCCGTTCGCCGTCGTTGAGCGCGGCGATCTCGGCGAGAAAGTCCCCCGAGCGGGCGGGGCTGGCCTTGGCCATGACGTCTTTGAGGCTGTCGAAGCGGTAAGTCTGCGCGCCGACCGTGTGAGCAAAACTGGCCATTCAGCGTTCTCCGTGACGGCGCAGAACAGCTCTGCGCCGTGGTTTTCGACAATCAGTGCAAGGCTTGTTCAGCTTTTTGAATCGCCGCGAATTCTTCTTCCGGCGTGCCCGCTACCAAGTGATGCCGACTGTAGAAAGCAAAGTAAGCAATTAACACTCCATAGATGATCGCGGCGCCGATCACCACCCGTGGATCGACGAGGAAACCCGCCACCACGGCGATGCACGCCAATACCAGCGCCACACCCGAGGTGAAAATGCCGCCCGGCGTGCGATACGGCCGGTCCATTTTGGGGCGCCGGATACGCAGGGTGATGTGTGCGGCCATCATCAGCACATAGGAAATGGTCGCGCCGAACACCGCGACCAGAATCAGCAAATCGCCCTGGCCGGTCAGCGACAGACCAAAGCCGATGATGCCGGGAATCACCAGAGCCAGCACCGGTGCCTTGCTTTTGTTGGTCTGCGACAGTTTGCGCGGCAGGTAACCGGCCCGCGACAGCGCGAAGATCTGCCGCGAGTAGGCGTAGATGATCGAGAAGAAACTGGCAATCAGCCCAGCCAGACCTACAAGGTTGACGAAGCTGCCCATCCAGGTCGAGCCACCGTAGGCCTTGCTCAGTGCTTCGACCAGTGGATTACCGGAGGTCAGCAGCGAATTCGCACCAGCGCCGCCAGGGCCGACGATCAGAATCAGCAGGGCAAACATCAGCAGCACCAGCATTGCCCCGATCAGGCCACGCGGCAGATCGCGCTTGGGGTTTTTGGTTTCTTCTGCGGCCAGCGGCACGCCTTCGACGGCGAGGAAAAACCAGATCGCATAGGGAATCGCCGCCCACACGCCGACGTAGCCGAACGGCAGAAACGGACTGGCGCCGACCGCAGTGGTCACCGGGATGTCGAGCAGGTTGGCAACGTCGAAGTGCGGCACCATCGCCACCAGAAACACCCCCAGCGCCAGTGCGGCGACCGCGGTAATGATGAACATCAGCTTGAGCGCTTCGCCGACCCCGAAAATATGGATGGCGATGAAGATGATGTAGAACGCCAGATAGATCATCCAGCCGCCAATACCGAACAGCGACTCGCAGTAGGCGCCGATGAACACCGCGATGGCGGCGGGGGCGATGGCGTATTCGATGAGGATCGCGGTGCCGGTAAGAAACCCGCCCCACGGCCCGAACGCACTGCGGGCGAAACCGTAGCCGCCGCCAGCGGTGGGAATCATCGACGACAATTCGGCCAGGGAAAAACACATGCACAGGTACATGGTCGCCATCAGCAGCGTGGCGAGAAACATCCCGCCCCAGCCACCCTGGGCGAGGCCGAAGTTCCAGCCGGCGTAATCGCCGGAAATCACATAAGCGACGCCGAGGCCCACCAGCAGGACCCAGCCGGCGGCGCCTTTTTTCAGTTCGCGTTGTTGGAAATAATCGGTGCCGACTTTTTCGAAGTCGACGGAGGAGCCGGTCGCCGGAGCGCCGGCCGGGGATTCGCTTGGCATAGGGTTCACCATTTTTATTGTTTTATTGGCCCGGCTACAGCCAGGAACCTGATCGTTCCCACGCGCAGCATAGGAATGTATCAACGGACGCTCCGCGTTCGGCTTTGAAGGAACGCGGAGCGTCCCGGGCTGCATTCCCACGCAGAGCGTGGGAACGATCAGCATCGCAGGATCAGAAGAATCCCAACGGATTGATGTCGTAGCTCACCAGCAGGTTCTTGGTCTGCTGATAATGGTCGAGCATCATTTTGTGGGTTTCACGCCCGACGCCGGACTTCTTGTAACCGCCGAACGCGGCATGCGCCGGGTACAGGTGATAGCAGTTGGTCCACACGCGACCGGCCTTGATCGCCCGGCCCATCCGGTAGGCGCGGTTGATGTCGCGGGTCCACAGGCCGGCGCCGAGGCCGAACTCGGTGTCGTTGGCAATCGCCAGGGCTTCGGCTTCGTCCTTGAAGGTGGTGATGCTCACCACCGGGCCGAAGATTTCTTCCTGGAACACGCGCATCTTGTTGGTGCCCTTGAGCAGGGTTGGCTGGATGTAATAACCGGTGGCCAGGCTGCCCTCGAGTTTTTCCACCTTGCCGCCGGTCAGCAGTTCCGCACCTTCGCCCTTGGCGATTTCCAGGTACGAGAGGATCTTGTCGAATTGCTGCTCCGATGCCTGGGCGCCGACCATGGTGTCGGTGTCCAGCGGGTCGCCACGTTTGATCTGGCTGACTTTCTTCATCACTGCCTGCATGAATTCGTCGTAGATCGATTCCTGCACCAGCGCGCGGGAAGGGCAGGTGCACACTTCGCCCTGGTTGAAGAACGCCAGCACCAGGCCTTCGGCGGCTTTTTCGATGAAGCTCGGCTCGGCCTGCATGATGTCTTCGAAGAATATGTTCGGCGACTTGCCGCCCAGTTCCACGGTCGACGGAATGATGTTTTCCGCTGCGCATTTCATGATGTGCGAGCCGACCGGGGTCGAGCCGGTGAAGGCAATTTTGGCGATGCGCTTGCTGGTCGCCAGCGCTTCGCCGGCCTCTTTACCGAAGCCTTGCACGACGTTGAGCACGCCCGGCGGCAGCAGGTCGCCGATCAGTTCCATCAGCACGCAGATGCCCAGCGGGGTTTGCTCGGCAGGTTTGAGCACCACGCAGTTACCGGCGGCCAGCGCTGGCGCAAGTTTCCACGCGGCCATCAGCAGCGGGAAGTTCCACGGGATGATCTGGCCGACCACGCCCAGCGGTTCATGGATGTGATAGGCCACAGTGTTGCCGTCGATTTCCGCAGCGCTGCCTTCCTGGGCGCGCAGGCAACCGGCGAAATAACGGAAATGGTCAGCGGCCAGGGGGATGTCGGCGTTGAGGGTTTCGCGGATGGCTTTACCGTTGTCCCAGGTTTCGGTGATCGCCAGCAGTTCGAGATTCTCTTCGATGCGGTCGGCGATTTTCAGCAGGATCAGCGAGCGTGCCTGCACGGAAGTGGCGCCCCACGCATCGGCGGCGGCGTGGGCAGCATCCAGCGCCTTGTCGATGTCTTCGGCGGTGGAGCGGGGGAATTCGGCGATTGGCTGGCCATTGACTGGAGAGGTATTGGTGAAGTACTGACCTTTGACCGGCGCGACGAATTCGCCGCCGATGTAGTTACCGTACTTGCTCTTGAACGAGACTTTGGCGCCGTCGGTACCGGGATGGGCGTAACGCATGATGATGTTCTCCTTGGCTTTGTACTTATTAGAGAAACGCGCAAGTGCGCTTGCTTTAAGCGTAGAGCAAGGGCCGGGCCACTGCCGTGCAGGTCAGGCAAATCAAGGGCTTGGCCGGTTTGTCTCGGACGAATGGAGAGCCGCTGTGACGGTTTCGGTACAGCGCGGGTGACAATTTGTACCGCTTGCGACACAGCCCGTGACCGGACGGTCTTGCCAGCATTGCAATGCGTCGGTGGCTGGAGGATGCTGGGCGTCACCTCATGCTTTGGGCCGTCGCGCCCCGGGGAGAACAATAAGAAATGCACGACAACCATTTGAGTCGCCATGCCCGCCAGGTTCTCACCGTCACCCAGGGCAAACCGCACGTGCACGGCCCCGGCGCCGATCCATCGATCGCCCGTTCGTGGCTGCGCTGCCTTGAGGACTATCACCTCGATCCTTCTGTGACCATGGCGCCGACCGTGCTCGAGCATGGCCGAGTGCTGGAAAGTCGCGAACGTCTGCAGCAAGTGCTGCAAATCGCCGGCACCGAGATGAGCAGCCTGCATCAGCAACTGTCCGGCGCCGGCCATGCGGTGCTGCTGACTGACGCGCGCGGTGTGATCCTCAATTGCGTGACCGCGCCGGCCGAACGGAAGATTTTCGAGCGCGCCGGTCTCTGGCTCGGCGCTGACTGGAGCGAAGCCTGCGAAGGCACCAACGGCATCGGTACCTGCCTGGTCGAGCGTCAGGCGCTGACCATTCACCAGGACGAGCATTTTCGCGGCCGCCACACCGGGCTGACCTGTTCGGCGAGCCCGGTGTTCGATCCGCACGGAGAATTGCTGGCGGTACTCGACGTGTCCTCGGCGCGGCCGGACGTTTCACGGCAAAGCCAGTTCCACACCATGGCGCTGGTCAATCTGTCGGCGAAGATGATCGAGAGCTGCTACTTCCTGCGCTGTTTCGACAATCAATGGTTGCTGCGTTTTCATCTGCAGGCCGAGTCCGTCGGCCTGTTCAGTGAAGGGCTGCTGGCGTTTGACGGCGAAGGGCGGATCAGCGCAGTCAACCAGAGTGCGCTGAACCTGCTCGGGCATATTCGCGGCGGTTTGCTCGGTAAATCGGTGGAAGCGTTTTTCGATTGTTCGCTGGATGACCTGCTTGGTCGCGCGAGTGCCAACGCCAGCGCCAGTTGGCCGCTGCGCACCCGTGATGGCCGGCATCTGTTTGCCGTGTTGCGCGGTGAATCGCGCAAACCTACTGCCATTGTTCCAACGCCAATCACTGCTCCAGCGCCCCGCCTGTCCGGCATTTGCCTCGGCGACGAAGCGTTGCAGGCGGAGTTTCGCAAAGCCCTGCGCGTGTTCGAGCGCGACGTGCCGCTGTTGATCAACGGCGAAACCGGCTCGGGCAAGGAGGCGTTTGCCAAGGCAGTGCATCAGGCCAGCCAGCGCTGCGGCAATGCTTTTGTCGCACTCAATTGCGCAGCCATTCCGGAAAGCCTGATCGAGAGCGAACTGTTCGGCTATCGCGGCGGCAGCTTCACCGGCGCACGCAAGGACGGCATGCGCGGCAAGCTGCAACAGGCCGATGGCGGCACCTTGTTCCTCGACGAAATCGGCGACATGCCACTGGCCTTGCAGACGCGCTTGCTGCGGGTGCTGGAGGATCGGCAAGTGGTGCCGATTGGCGGCGAACCGCAAACGGTGGACGTGCGCATCATCAGCGCGACGCACCGCAATTTGCTCGAACGAGTCGAGGACGGCAGTTTCCGTGAAGACCTGTATTACCGCTTGAACGGGCTGGAAGTGGCGTTGCCGGCATTGCGTGAGCGCAGTGATAAATCGCAGTTGCTGGATTTTCTCCTGGCCGAGGAGGCAGGGGGCGAAACGATTCTGATCGACGAACCGGCGCGGCAGGCGTTGTTGGCATTCAACTGGCCGGGCAATGTGCGGCAGTTGCGCAATGTCCTGCGCACCCTGGCGGCGTTGTGTGATGGCGGGCGGGTCGGCGTTGAGGATTTACCGGTGATGATTCGGCAGGCGCGACCGGCGGTTGTGGCGGCGCAGATCGCCGCCCAGCCACTGGACGACGCCGAGCGTCTTGCATTGCTCAATGCGCTGGAGCAGACGCGCTGGCACATGACCCATACAGCGCAGCAACTGGGCGTAAGCCGCAACACCCTTTATAGAAAACTGCGTAAACACGGAATTGAGCGGCGTGTCAGCTGAAAGCCCTCACCCTAACCCTCTCCCAGAGGGAGAGGGGACTGACCGAGGTGTTTTGGCGATTTACGCCGACCTGAAATATCGAGCCGAACTAAAAATTTGAAAGCGACCGAGATCGGCTCCCTCTCCCTCGGGAGAGGGCTGGGGTGAGGGGCTGCGGTCTGAAACCGTGCGCAGATGTAGCCGCCAACCCGTCTCCATCCTTCAGCTAAAGAGTGCCATTTCCCCCTCCCTACGCTAACCTGCGGCCATGTTTTACGAGGTCGACTATGCACATTCATATTCTGGGTATCTGCGGGACTTTCATGGGCTCGATGGCAGTGTTGGCCAAAGAGCTGGGTCATCACGTCACCGGCTCCGACGCCAACGTCTATCCGCCGATGAGCACGCAGCTCGAGGCCCAGGGCATTCAGCTGACGCAGGGTTATGACCCGGCACAGCTCGATCCGGCGCCGGATCTGGTGGTGATCGGTAATGCCATGTCCCGTGGCAACCCGGCGGTGGAATATGTGCTGAACAAAGGCCTGCCGTACGTCTCCGGCCCGCAGTGGCTGGCTGACCACGTGCTGCAAGGTCGCTGGGTATTGGCCGTGGCCGGTACGCATGGCAAGACCACCACCAGCAGCATGCTCGCCTGGGTGCTGGAGCATGCCGGGATGAGCCCGGGTTTCCTCATCGGCGGCGTGCCGCAGAATTTCTCGGTGTCGGCGCGCCTGGGCGGTACGCCGTTCTTTGTGATCGAGGCTGATGAATACGACAGCGCCTTCTTCGACAAGCGCTCGAAATTCGTCCACTACCGTCCGCGCACCGCGATCCTGAACAACCTTGAGTTCGATCACGCCGACATCTTCCCCGATCTGCCAGCAATCGAACGTCAGTTCCACCACTTGGTGCGCACCATTCCGAGCGAAGGGCTGGTTATCTATCCGACCACCGAGCCGGCCTTGCAGCGCGTGATCGAGATGGGTTGCTGGACCCCGGTGCAAACCACCGGCGCCGGCGGTCAGTGGCAGGTCAAGCTGCTGAGCGAGGACGGCTCGGCGTTCGAAGTGATGTTTGAAGGCGTGTCCCAGGGCACCGTCGAGTGGGAATTGACCGGTCAGCACAACGTCGCTAACGCCCTGGCTGCTCTGGCCGCCGCGCGTCACGTTGGCGTCGTGCCGTCGATGGGCATCGCCGGGTTGAGTGCGTTCAAGAACGTCAAACGCCGTATGGAGAAAGTCGCCGAGGTGCGCGGCATCACCATTTACGACGACTTCGCTCACCACCCGACCGCTATCGCCACCACGCTTGATGGCCTGCGCAAACGCATCGGCGACGCGCCACTGATTGCGATCATCGAGCCGCGCTCCAATTCGATGAAGCTCGGCGCCCACCGTGACGGTTTGCCGGACAGTGTGGTCGATGCCGATCAGGTGATCTGGTACGCCCCGGCCAACCTCGGCTGGGACCTCGGCGCCACTGCAGCGTTATGCACCGTGCCGTCAATCGTCAGCGATTCGCTGGAAGGCATCATCGAGCGCGTGAAGAGCCAGGCGCAGCCCGGCACGCACGTAGTGATCATGAGCAACGGCGGCTTCGGCGGCCTGCACGGCAAGCTTGCCGAGGCGCTGCAATGAATACGTTTTCCCAGGCCGGCGGACCGGAACGCATCACCCTGGCGATGACCGGCGCCTCGGGCGCGCAGTACGGTTTGCGCCTGCTCGATTGCCTGGTGCGCGAAGATCGCGAAGTGCACTTTCTGATCTCCAAGGCCGCGCAACTGGTGATGGCCACCGAGACCGATGTGTCCCTGCCGAACAAGCCGCAGATGATGCAGGCCTTTCTGACCGAATACACCGGCGCCGCTGCCGGGCAGATTCGGGTGTATGGCAAGGAAGACTGGATGTCGCCGGTGGCTTCGGGCTCCGGCTCGCCGGCAGCCATGGTGGTGGTGCCGTGTTCGACCGGCACGCTGTCGGCGATTGCCACCGGCGCCTGCAACAACCTGATCGAACGCGCGGCGGACGTTACGCTGAAAGAGCGCCGCCAGTTGATTCTGGTGCCGCGCGAGGCGCCGTACTCGAGCATTCATCTGGAGCACATGCTCAAGCTGTCGAATCTGGGCGTGACGATTCTGCCGGCCTCGCCGGGCTTCTATCACCAGCCGCAGACCATCGATGATCTGATCGACTTCGTTGTGGCGCGGATTCTCAATCTGCTCGGCATCCCGCAGGACATGCTGCCGCGTTGGGGCGAGCATCACTTGAGCAGCGATGAATAAGCTGCTGGTGCTTGTGCTGGCGCTGCAATTGGGTGGATGCGCTACCGTGCGCACGCTGGATGCAGCGAAACCCGGCGCACCGGTGGTGTATGCCGGGACGCGGCTGGATTTGTATGCGTTGAACGGCGGGTGTTGTGCGATGGACCGGTTCGGTGCCGAGGCGCCGAGCTATCCGGGAGTGGACCTGCCGGCCAGCGCGTTGCTCGATACGCTGTTGTTGCCGTTGTCGTTGCTGACGGTGATTGGAGTAGGTTTTCAAGCGACTGGTGGATTGTAGCGACTGATCGTTCCCACGCTCTGCGTGGTAACGCATCCTGTGACGCTCCGCGTCACGCTTTTTAGGACGCAGAGCGTCCATGGCTGCATTCCCACGCAGAGCGTGGGAACGATCTTCATGGGTGGATGGATTATTTGCCGAGCTTCCTCAGTTCATCCGATTCGATCACCCGCACCCCATCCTGTTCTTCCAGCGCCAGGCGCCACATCGCTCGCGCCAACTGGCACGCTTCGATGCCGTGGTATTTCCCCGGAATCAGCTTCGACAATGGCCCGGCCAGTTGCTCGACCAGGCGTGGTTCGGTGCGTTCGCCAAGCAACAGCGAAGGTCGGCAAATGGTCAGCTGCGGCCAGTTCTGCGCGCGCAGGGCCTGTTCCATTTCACCTTTGACCCGGTTGTAGAACACCGAGGAATTCGGATCGGCGCCAATCGCACTGATCACGATCAGGTGCCGCGCGCCCATCTCCCGGGCGCGCTTGGCGAACGCCACGACCATGTCCAGATCGACTGCGCGAAAGGCTTCTTCGGAGCCGGCCTGCTTGATCGTGGTGCCGAGGCAGCAGTAGGCGATATCGACCCGGCCACTGAGCTGCGGTAGAAACGCTTGCGGGTCGCCGACCGGGTTTTCCAGATGGGGATGCTCGGCCAGCGGCCGGCGCGAAGGGGCGAGGACACGGGTAATGGTTGGTTCGTTGAGCAAACGGTCGAGCAGATGTTCACCGGTCAGTCCGGTGGCTCCGGCAAGCAATACGTGCTGAGGCGTCAAGTACATAGTGTCTCTCCCTTGATACTGTTCAGCTTAGTTGCCTTTTTTCGCCGCGTCGTTCAATGCGCTGCTTTGCAACGCTTTGCGCGCCTGCTGTTTTCGCAGCAGCTGCCAATGCGACAGCACGGTTTTCGGCGCCCAGATCTGCGGCTCCGAGGCTTCGAAACCGTCGGCCAGCTCGCGTTCGGCAACGGTGGCCTTGGCCAGTTTGAATGCCTGTTCGAGGTCGTCGGTCTGATTCAGCGCCTGGGCGAACAGCGCGTCGCCGAAATAAGTGAAGTTGGCTTCTTCCGAGCAACCGAACGACACCCGATCGGCGCGCGAGGCAGTCATGATCAGCGTGCGTTCGTCCTTCAGCGCCGGGATAAATCCACCGGAATAGCACGAGGAAATCACGATGACCTTGTCGCGATGCTTCAGCGGCGCGAGCACGGCGGCGAGCTCATCGGCTGGCAGGTCGGCCAGTTCCATGCGTGGCTGATCGAGCACCAGTTCATGTTCGGCGGTGCCGTGGCTGGTCAGATAAATGAACAGCAGGTCTTCCGGCCCGCTGCGTTCGGCAAGGGCTTGCGCGGCGCGGCGCAGGTTTTCCCGGGTGGCCATCGGCCGGTCGCCGAGATGATCGCGATGATTGACCAGGCGGATCTGGCCGTAGGCGCCGAAGCGCGTACTGAGCATGTTGGCGACGTAATCGGATTCACGCAGGAACACGCTTTGCTTGCCGTCGCCACCGAGGGTCAGGGTGTACAACTCGACTGCCGGAGTCGAAGCGGGGATCGCCGCCAGTGCCTCGTCGAGCAGACGACCCTGGGCGAGCAAACCGAGTTCGAGAGTGTCGGGGAGTAATTTGCCGTCGGCGTCGCGTACGCGTTGGCCGTTGATCCAGGTGCCGCTGAGCACGCTGCCATCGGTCAGCACCAGAGTACCGCGTCCTGAATAGCTGTCGTTGTCGAAGCCGCCGATGTAGAAGCTGCCATCGGCCAGGTTCAAACGGCCCTGGCCGGTGAAGCGCCAGTCATTGAACACACCGATGTAATGGCTGCCATCAGCGCCGATCAGTTCGCCCTTGCCGGTCAGCGCGCCTTCCTTGAACTGGCCGAGCCAGACGTCGCCGTCGGCGTTCTCGTAGCGGCCTTTGCCGTGCAATTGATTGTTCTTGAAGCCGCCGACGTAGATATCGCCGTCGGCGCTGTTGTAAGTGCCGTTGCCTTCCAGTTGACCGTTGACGAAATGGCCCGTGAACGAATTGCCGCTGGCATCGCCGCGCTGGCCTTCGCCGTTGGGTTTGCCGTGGGCGAACTGGCCTTGATAGGAGCTGCCGTCGTCCATTTCCAGACGGCCGAGGCCGGAATACTGGTCAGCCTTGAACTCGCCGCGATAGGTCATGCCGTTTTCTTTCAGCGTGCCTTCGCCATCGCGCCGGCCCTGCTTGAAACCACCGGTATAACTGCTGGCATTGGTGCTCAGGCTGCCCTGTCCATCAAACAGACCTTGCTGGAACTGGCCGCGATAGACCTCGCCGTTGCTGCCATGCCATTCGCCTTGCCCGTGCCACTGACCCTTGTCGAACTCTCCGGCGTACCAGCTGCCGTTGGGGTAGTCGACGCGGCCCTGACCTTGCAGCAAGCCGTCGACCAGTTCACCGCGATAGCGACCGCCATCGGGCAGGCGCGCATCCGGCGGCAACAGCGATTCGCCGTCGCCGCAAGCGGTGAGCATCAGGGTCAGGGCAAGGGGTGCAAGTCGAGCGATTGAGCGCATAGCGGGATCCGGGCAATTAGGCGACCGAGTATGCCGCAGCTATGCGTCGCATATATACAGACGTGACGCGAAACAGCGTGCGCTGCTTCGCATCCGGGATGATCAGACGAAGCAGAGTGACAGCGGCTCGGCGATGTAGGCCGGTTTGTCCGAGCCTTCTATCTCCAGTGTCGCGGTGGCCTTGAGCAGCCACTGGCCGGGTTTTTTCTCGGTCACTTCGACCATGTCGACCTTCAGTCGGACTTTCGAATTGACCTTGACCGGCTGGATGAAACGCACGCTGTCCAGGCCATAGTTGACGACCATCTTCACGCCTTCGGGCAGCACGAGGATGTCTTCCATCAGTTTCGGCATCAGCGACAGCGACAGGAAACCATGGGCAATCGTGCTGCCAAACGGCGTTTGCGCGGCCTTGACCGGATCGACGTGAATGAACTGAAAATCACCGGTGGCTTCGGCGAACAGGTTGATGCGCTCCTGATCGATGGTGAGCCATTCGGAACGTCCAAGTTCCTTGCCGACATAATCTTTGAGCTCTGCAACGGGAACATAGGGCATTGAGACTCTCCTTGGGTTCATCGGTTTTATAGTTTTTCAGGGGGCGGATTTGACCGGCCTGCGAACCACTGTAGATCATCATGGCGATTTGCTCAGGTCAACCGACCATGCTTTTGGCGAATGCCGGTCCATAGCGCCGGCATGCTTATAATGCCGAGCCCCTGCTGGGTGAAATAGAAGACGGAGATGTCAGATGTTGTTACGTGGCCTGACCCTGCTGGTGCTGTTCCAACTGCTCGGCACGGCGCTCAATCATTTGCTGTTGCCGATATTGCCGGGGCCGATCATCGGGCTGCTGCTGTTGCTGGTGTTCCTGATCATTCGCGGTGAAGTCGGCGAGCCGCTGAATCAGGCGGCGGGCAGCCTGCTGCGTTATCTGCCGTTGCTGCTGGTGCCGCCAGCGGTGGGCGTGATGGTGTATGCCACGGCGATTGCCGCCGATTTCTGGGCGATCGTCGGCGCGCTGGTGGTCTCGCTGATCCTGTCGATGGCCTTTGCCGGCGTGCTTATGCAACGGCTGGTCAAACGTCATGCGCCGCCGGCGGAGGAATCCTGATGCTGTTCGACTGGCAAGGCGCGTGGGCGTCGGTGATTCACCATCCGCTGTTCGGCATTGGCATCACCCTCGGTGCCTATCAACTGGTGCTGGCGGCGTTCGAGAAAACCCGCTGGATCTTTCTGCAACCGGTGCTGGTCTCCATGTTGTTGGTGATCGGTGTGCTGGTCGGCTGCGGCCTGACCTACGCGGAGTATCGCAAGAGCACCGAAATCCTCAGCATTCTGCTGGGGCCGGCCACGGTGGCGCTGGCGGTGCCGCTCTACCTGAATCTGCGCCGCATCCGGCAATTGTTCTGGCCGATTTTTACTACGCTGGTGATAGGCGGGGTGGTCGCAACGGGCATGGGCGTGGCGCTGGGCTGGTGGTTCGGTGCCGATCACATGATCCTGATGACCATGGCGCCTAAATCGGTGACTTCGCCGATCGCCATGCTGGTTGCCGAGCAGATCGGCGGTGTGGCGGCGCTGGCAGCGGTGTTTGTATTGATCACCGGGGTCATCGGCGCGATCTTCGGCCCGGCGCTGCTGACCCGCCTCGGCGTGCACAGCCCTGAAGCGCGCGGCATGGCGCTGGGCATGACCGCTCATGCGGTCGGCACGGCGGTGGCGATGCAGGAAAACGATGAGTGCGGCGCGTTCGCCGCGCTGGCAATGAGTCTGATGGGCGTGGCCACGGCGGTGTTCCTGCCGTTGGCGGTGTCGATGGTGGTGTAAGGAAATGTCTATGAGTCTGCCGCTTTTTCCGCTGAACACGGTGCTGTTCCCCGGCTGCAACCTCGATCTGCAGATCTTCGAGGCGCGCTACCTCGACATGATCGGCCGCTGCATGAAACAGGGCGTCGGCTTCGGGGTGGTGTGCATCCTTGAGGGCAGCGAAGTCGGCGTCGCGCCGGAAGGTTTCGCAATGGTTGGCTGCGAAGCGCGGATCACCGATTTCCAGCAACAGGACAACGGCCTGCTCGGCATTCGCGTCCAGGGCGGGCGGCGTTTCACGGTGTTGCGCACCGAAGTGCAGCGCGATCAGTTGATCGTCGCCGACGTCGAATGGCTGGACGATGAGCCCGAGCAACCGTTGCAGGACGAGGACGCCGATCTGGTCGCGCTGCTCAAGGCGCTGGCCGAACACCCGATGGTCGAAGCGTTGGACATGGGCACTGAAGCTGCCGGTCAACAGTCACTGGCCAATCAGCTTGCCTACCTGTTGCCGTTCGCCGAAGAAGACAAGATCGATCTGCTGCAACTCGACGACCCTCAGCAACGGCTGGATGCGATCCAGGCATTACTCGACGAGTTGCAGGGCGAACTGTTCGCCTAGTTTCACTTGCAAAACGCATGACTCAAGGCGCAAACGAAGATCAGCGCAGGCCCACCCTGGCACGATGTTGAAACCGGCAGCGCACCGTCAGCTCATGTTGACTGGGATGAACAGACCGTCGCGGTTGACGCGCTCTTGCGGATCATTGAGCAGGCTCCATTGATTGCTCACCGAGTTGTAAACCAGCGTGCCCACTGTCTCGGGTTTGTAGCCGATGTGGGTGACGTAGACCCGCGCGGCCAGTTCGTGGCGTTGTTTGTGCTTGTCGATATCCGTCAGCAATGCCTCGACACTGGCGTAGCCACGAGCATCGATCACATACAGCTGCAACACCTCAAACAGCAGCGAGACTTCATAAATGTTGCCGGCTGACGTCACCACACCGATGCACTCCACCGGAGTGTCATCCAAGATGTCCGGCAACTCCACCGTGACGCTGGCAATGCGCAGGCGGTTGCCCTGGAGCTGAATGTCGGCGCGCGTGACGGTTTCTGTCAGGGTACGGGTGAACAGATTCCATCTCGATGCATTGGCCGTTTTTGCCGCAGCGCCCGGTGTGGCCAGACGCAGGATGCTGTTGCTGGAGAGATAAACGTCGTAAGTCGCGCTTTTGCCTTCGAGCAGATAAATCCCGGTGTGCGGCCGCGATTCGATGACCACTTTGCTGTTCTGGGCGCCCAGTGATGGTTTCTCGCTGACCAGCGGGCGGATGAATGGATATTTTCCGTTGCGCCGCTTCAACCAGCTCCGCGAGCTGAGCACTCGGATGCCGGGATTTCTGGCGTCGTCCCGGTAATCGAACGCGGGCACCTGCACGCGGTATGAAACGTCATCCTGCATGACCAGCACGATGTCCCGGGCCAGAAGCGGTGTCGTGACCTTCAGGCTGTTTTGGCCACTGTAGCCCGTCGCGGCGGCAATCGTCTGGATCACGCCTTTGAAGGCCAGCACTCTGGATGGCAGCAGAATCGACAGGCTGATGTTGTTGTAGGTCAGGTGCGTATTGCCCGAAACACCCTGGCGCAATTCCACGCCATAGCTGACCACCACGTCGACGATCTCGCTGTCCTGGTAATCCAGGTAAATGGTACGGGCGCCGGTAGCGTTGCCTGTGGCGACGAATTCGACCCTGTGCTCGGTACGTGCGACGAAGTGGCGCTGCACGCCCTGACCGTCCAGCGCCACCGTGCCACCGTTGACGATTGCCGGGGCGGGTGCCGGCCGTCCGCTGACAGTGACGGCAACCTCGATGTCCTGACTCAACGCTTCACCAGGTCGAGTGGGCAGTTGCGCGCGCAGTTCATAGCCATCGAGAGTGCGGAACACCCACCGAGCATTGTTCAATTGGCGCTGACCGTTGACTGTCCGATAGACGTTTTCAAGGGTCAGCACATGGTCGGGGTCGCTGCCGTCCCTGCCGCGCAAGGAGTTGACCACCAGTGAGGTGCCGATGATTTGCCAGCGTTGAATGACCGCCATCGGCCAGCCGAATTCGATCAGGCTCGAATGGTCGCCACACTCGATGATCGTTGTACGTGCATTGGTGTCGGCGATGTAATAGCGATCTTCGCCGCCGCCGCCCTCTATCGTGCACTCGGTACCAGAGATTGCGATCGTGTCGTTGCCGTCGCCGGCGCTGATGCGGTCGTAACCGTTGGCGGAAATCTGGTTGGGCTGGTCATTGCCCGTGATAGTGCTCGTGCCTTTGCGCAAGGTCGCAACGTTTTCAATGGAGGTCAGGTGGGCGACTTCGAGGGTGTCGTTCGCAGAGTCCGGGCCGCGAAGTGAGACCTTGCCGGTTTGCAGGTTGACGTCGTGACCGATGTAACGCGTGTCGGTAATCGGGCGGACGCCTTCGAACGCAACCAGGTCGTTGCCCGAGCCGCCATCCAGCACATTGATGTGCGGCGGTTTGCTCGATCGATCCAGTTCCTGATCAGAGACTTCCTGGTAGAACGCATCATTTGTGTCGCCGCCCGTCAGTGCCTTATGGCCGTCGCGGTAGGTGAAGAGGTTGGGCCGCGCCTTGACGCCAACCACGCGGTCGTTGCCATCACCCAGGCGCCAGAACACGCCTTTGCCTTCGCCTGGGCTGCCGCTGACCATGCCTTTGAGGTTGTCGGGTAGTCCGAGGCTTGCGTCGACTGCATCGTCGCCGCCGACGATCACCGCCTGGCTGTCGAGTCTGAACGGCAACTGCCCGGCGCTTTCGTCCCACTGGTAACGCCACAGTTCGACAGGGCGCAGTTCAGCGCGAAACGCGCCATTGACTACCTGTGCGATGGAGTCCTTGTAAGCACCGGCCAGCATGTCTTTCGCCGACAGTTCGAGCTGTTTTCCATAGTCACTGTAAAGCCTGGACAGTTTGAAGCGATCCATCACCTCGGTGTCCAGTTCCTTGCCGGTGAAGGCGAACCATCCCGAGCGCAGACGCTCGAGTGTCGTCAGTTCGATGTAGTCGTCGATATCGTCGACGACCCTGGCGGCCTGATAAACCATCGATCCGCTGATGAGCAGCGCAGCGGCCGCAAGGCCGAGCGGGCCGGCAACGCTGCCGAAGCCGGCCAGCGCGGCGACGCCCAGCACCAGGCTGATACCCGCGCCCGCTACACTCAGGGCACCGCTGAAATAATGATCCTGAGCTTGTTTGCCCGATGTCGCGGCGGCGGCGTTGAAGGATTTGATCGCGTCAACGATGTCGAACGGCAAGGTAATCGCGCTGGCGAACAGTCCCGCACCACGGCTCATGTATTTGCCGATTGAGGTCAGCGCAAAACCCTTCAGTACGTTGCTGCCCTGAGTGAGCATCGCCTGGCCTGTTCTGGTCAGGCCCTGCTCGATGATCAGCGAGCCGAGTTCTGCAGCGATGGATCCGCCGTAGTACAGCATTTCCAGTGCCTCGCCTTTCTTGATCGCATCGGTCAGCGCCATGTAGCTGCTGTAGATGCCGAAGGCTTGCATGCCGACTCCCGCGCCGCTCATCAAATAGCTTTTGCTCTTGTTGATCCAGCCCGGTGCGTTTTCAAACGCGTCCGCACGGTGGATTTCCAGCTTTTGCGCAGCCTTGCCCAGCTTGTTGAGGCGATCCATGGCGCTGCCGGAAACCAGCGGCCTATCACTGATGAACAGTGGGCCGGCATCCACCGAGCGCTTGCAGGCAATTTCGTAAAACAGCATTGCCGCCATGTCATTGTCTGGGAAATCCACGGCCTGCAAGCGCGACTGCACCTGCGCCGATTGAAAATTGAGTCCGTCGAGAAATGCCTGATCCACGCTCTTGATGTGGGCGTTCGCCGCACTGACCGGTTGACCGTCAATGGTCGCCCCCAGCGCTTGCAATTCGACCCGACTGATCATGATCTCACCGATGCGTAGCAGGCCCAGATGCTTGTCCAGGGCTTTGAGGGTTTTGCGAAGCGACGGATCAATGTCAGGCGCCTGCGTCTGATTGCGCATATGGGTGGGCGGCGCATGGGGATTCGCCGAGACGTCGATGGGGGTAACTTCAAGTGCGCGAACGTGGGCGATATGGGTCGCAGGGACGATGAGTTTCGACACGTATTAATCCTTTAATGGTGTGCATGAGGGGGCCGGTCTCCTCTCCGGCGTTGTATGGGCGTGCCCGGTTCAGGGCCAGGCGATGTCGTATGCAAACTCGTTCTTGTTGCCCGACAGCCTGAGGATTGGCAGTCCCGCCGCTTCCACTTTGTCGATCAGTCGGTCGTATTGGAATTTGTTGGCATGCCCGGCATGGGTCGCCGCCTCGATGCGCTCAGCGTCCGCGCCGGCCTGTTCCTTGATGTCTGCGACTCTGGCGCCTTTGCTCAGGTCTGTGTTCAGTAACCAGATACGCTCGGCTGGAACTCCGCTGCGGGTGACCGAAATCAGCCCCTCGAAATCGTCGGAGGGAAACCAGGTCGGCGGGTTCTCACGCGCAGCGGAATTGAACGCCATGTTCTCTTCGTGCGGGACGACTTCCAGATTGCGCGTGTCGAGGGCGTACATGAACATTTCTGTCTGCCGCGTGCGTGAGGACCGATAACCCCGCTCGTGATCCCAGGCGACTGGACTCTCAGGATCAGACCAGTCGGATGAGGAACTGCTTGAATCATCGGCGTCGCTTGCGCCGCTGTCTGAGCTGCTGTCACCCGCGTCGCGTCCCGGATATTTATGGGTCTGGCTGTTGAAACGCAGGTATGCGGGATCGGGGGCGCTGGCATACATCTGGCCCTGCTCGAGACTGAACGTCGCGCTGATCGGCTTGTGCGTGGTGGCGCCGGGTTTGTGGTGGTAGCGGGGCAGCATGGTGCCGTCATTCGCCAGCTCGAACGGCGTGCGCTCGTCACCGCGAAACAGTGCCGGGATGTCCGTGCGATACAGGCAATTGTGTTTGTTGCGCAGGTAACCGAGCTGTTTCAACAGCGCCTCGCGGACCTCGGGGGTCAGGCCTTGTTCGGCGTCGTACCAGTCGTGGCGGGCATTGTGCTTGAGGTTGAGCTGCTCGACCGCATCTGTGGCCAATTGCTCAAAGCGTTGCGGGTGGGTGATGTCATCCAACAGGCGCTTGTGCGCCAGTGCCCAGGCTGGAATCGCCAGATGGTCGCTCATCTCCTGCTGCAAGCGGGTCAATTGCCTGGGCAGCAGATTGAACGATTGCAGAAAGGCTTCGCGCTCTGCACGGCTCATCTGCGGATGCAGCCAGCGCAGTGAGTCGCGCAGCAGATCGGTCAGCGGATTTCCGGTGGTTGTGGGATGTGCCCACTGTGGCGGCATGCCGCTGGCCTGAGCTTCGACACGAAAGCGCGCGATGTCCTGGCCCTGCAAGCCATATAGCTGCCAGATCTCATGATCGGTCCACTGTTTGAGGTGGGTCGGCGACGCCGCGAATCCGCCCAACGGAGGATCTACCGGAATGAAATTGCCAAATGAATCCCTGAAGGCGAACAGGGGGGCGTCTGTGCGCGCTGCAAAAAGCGGATGCATTTCGTAGTAACCCTGAGCATCCGGCGAACGCCCCGATGGACTGTAACGGCTTTGATTGATGGGCGTTGTCGCGGGGGCGAGCCGTGCTCGCTTCGGCGCTGGATGTTCGGTCAGGCGCCAGGTGGGGCTGTCTGCGTTTTTATACAAAAGCGGTCCGGAGGGCACGCGCTCGGTCAGCAACTTGCTGCGCCATGCGCCGGTTTCATCCACGCCGACGTGAGTGGTTTGCAAAGCGCCCTGATATTCGACGTCGACGAACTTTCTGCCAACGACCCAGCGAAATCCATCGGGGTCAGCGGGCTTCATCCCACGCAGAAAAGCCTCTGACAACCAGTAATCGTTTATTGAAGTGGAATGTTCCGAACGATAAGCGCCGTGTGTCGGTAACTGAAAGATTTCGATCGCCGGAAGTCTCGGGTTTGCATCGGCGAGGGGGCTGCCGGAAGTTGTTGTGGGCAGCGTCTGGTCGTGACCACCGGTCCTTCTCGATATTTCAACGGCGCTGGCATCGATCAAGGGGCGATGTGGTGCCGGTGCGTGCGGATCAGTTTGATGCGGCGTTGTAACAGGCGTCTTGCGGGGTATCTTTGGACTCATGAATAACTCGACAAAGAATGAATTGATAAATGCCTCGGCAGAACTTCAATGCCGGGTCCGGATAAATATTGATTGTTGGCAAGTGCTCAAGCCGGGCGGATTGAACTCACGGATTTTCTTTTGCGCGAAATACTTCGCCACCGTGTACCGGCTGGACTATGTAACGCTAGTTTGGCGTCGATTGGGAATGCGGAAACGTCGGTTTTA
This sequence comes from Pseudomonas sp. AC255, assembly GCF_979258175.1. Classification (NCBI taxonomy): domain Bacteria; kingdom Pseudomonadati; phylum Pseudomonadota; class Gammaproteobacteria; order Pseudomonadales; family Pseudomonadaceae; genus Pseudomonas; species Pseudomonas sp. AC255. The sequence continues at coordinate 129,441 of NZ_OZ409841.1, forward strand.
TAACCAGGAAAGTTAACCGCAGGAGGGGAAGTTTGCGTAGGTAATCAACGCCGCTCTTGTCGGAATATTCCAAAAGAGCGGCGTATAAAAAATCTGGCTTGTGAGTTGTCTGTTTTAGTAGGCGTAACGCAACAATGTATGTGGCAAGTGGCGCAGTACGAAGAAGCCGAACAGAGCAACCATCGATGGCAGGATCAGCCACCAGATCTTGAACGGCATTGCATTAAGGGACGCCTGACGTTGGCTCAACCACAGCATCGCAGCACACACGCAACTGGCGAGCATCGCCCCGGCCAATATGTCGGTTGGCCAGTGCGCGCCCAGATACACCCGCGACAGGGCGATAGAGAGGGCCGGGATGCAGGCAATCAGCAGCCAGGTCAGGCGCATGCGCGGCGGCTGACCGCGCCCGGCCAGCACGCCCAGCGTCAGGAACAGAGCGAACGCGCCAGAAGCGTGGCCGCTGGGCATGCTGTAGGTGGTCAATGGATCGCTGAGCACTTCCGGGCGCACCCGGGCGAAAAAATACTTGGTTCCGGTATTGGCCATTGCGGTGACCAACATGGTGGCGCCCGCGAACATTGCCTGGCGCCACTGCTTGCACAGCACCAGCAGAATGACGAGCAGGGCACTGAACAGCAGCATGTTGCGGAATTCGCCGATCAGGGTCAGCGTCACGGCGATTTCGTCCAGCGCTGGCTGGCGGTGCTCCTGCACCAGGGTCATCACGCCGTTGTCGAGCGCGGTGAGGTATGGATAGCCGATGAACAGACCGATCAGGATCAGCAGGCTCATGCCGCCGATCCAGATCGTCGCGCGACGATGGCGGCGCACGCTGCTGTTGACGCTCAGGCCGACCATCACCGCGATGCTGGCGGCGACAATCCCGGCCTCCAGCCAGAACCCTTCAGGCAATGGCAGACGGAACGCCGCGCCGGTGGCCCAGCCCGGCAGCAGATAAGCCAGGCTCCAGCCAGCAGCGGCCAGCAGGCTGACGGCGAAAAAACGCGGGAAGGGCATGTCGCACATCCCGGCGACCATTGGCAGCATTGGTCGTAGCGGGCCGATGAAACGCCCGACCAGCAAGCTGGCGATGCCATAGCGCTGGAAGTACGACTCGGCGCCGGCCATCCATTCCGGGTGATGGCGCAGGCCCGGCAGGCGGCGGATGTTCTGATGGAAATGCCGCCCCAGGAAGTACGAGATCAAGTCGCCGAGGATGCCGCCGAGAAAGCCCAGCAGCAGCGTTTCGCTCAATGACAGCGCGCCACTGCCGGCCAGTACCGCCACGCCGAACAATAGCACCGTGCCCGGCACGATCAGCCCGGCGATCGCCAGACATTCCACGCACGCAACGATGAACACCGCTGCGGCCAACCATTGCGGATTGGCGCCGAGCCATCCGGTGATGCTATCGAGCCATGGGCCCATACAGAAAAACTCCATTCATTCTTTAAGTAATTGTTACGCGTTTCACTGCTGATCCGTGGGAGCGAGCCTGCTCGCGAACGCGGTGTGTCAGGCGTTAGAAGCGTTGGCTGGCACAACCCCTTCGCGAGCAGGCTCGCTCCCACAGGGGGACATCATTTATTTGCGGATTCGGCTTCAGCGCCGGGAAGCAGGCAATAATCCCGGCCTTCGACCTGACCCCGTCGCAGCGGGTTCCGCGTGCACCATTGCGCATACGCAGCGTCAACGAAGCGATACATCAAGTGTTCATCACGGCCCAGCGGAATGCCCAACCGGGTGGTTTGAATGATCTGCGCGGGTGGCGGTCCCGGGTCCTCGACCAGCAACAGTTCATGATCGAAACGCTTGGCGTCCCACATCGGCACTTTCAAACCCAGCGCCTTGCACAGCAGGGTCTGTCCGGCGCAGAGCTTCTGTGTCGGACGCGGTCGGCCCTGGGCATCGGGATTGTTCAGCAGCATCTGCGCCAGACTCGCCGGACCGCTCACTTCATCGACCCACGGATAGGCGGATTTGATCAGCACCGCGTTGCCCGGCCCCTGCGCACTGAAGTTCAGCGAATCACCGCCGCGTGCGTAGTACATATAGATGTGGCCGCCATCCAGAAACAAAGCCTTACGCTTTTCTGTATAGCCAAGCGAGGCGTGGCTGCCTTTTTCCGCGCAGTAATAGGCTTCGGTTTCGATGATTCGCGCACTCAGCCACAGATCGCCGACGCGATGGCGGATGACTTTGCCGAGCAGCGCCTGCGCCAGCACCTGGGCGTCGCGGTCGAAAAAACTGTCCGGCAGGCCCACGGGCAGGCGCGCGGACTCGGGGCAAAGGGGCACGTTGGTCATGATGGGCAAGGTTGATCCAGGCTCAAGAGGTCGTGATGATAACAACGCTGAGCTTAATTACGTCTGAACGACGGGCAAACGCAGCTCATTTCGACCATCCGCCCGTCACCGCTGTTAGTCCCGGGACGCGACAGCTATAATCTGCCGCTTTCCTCTTTGCCAAGACCCCAGCAGACCATGACTGAGTCCGTTCTTGACTACATGACCCGATTGGGTCGCGCCGCCCGCGCTGCCTCCCGGGTCATCGGTCGCGCCAGCACCGCGCAGAAAAACCGCGCCTTGCAGGCTGCCGCCAATGCTCTGGACGCTGCGCGCGCCGAGCTGGCCGCCGCCAATGAGCTGGATCTGGCTGCCGGTCGCGCCAACGGTCTGGAGCCGGCGCTGCTGGAGCGTCTGGAACTGACCCCGGCACGCATCGACGGCATGATCGTCGGCTTGCGTCAGGTTGCTGCACTGGCGGATCCGGTCGGCGCGATTCGCGACATGAGCTTCCGTCCGTCGGGTATTCAGGTCGGCAAGATGCGCGTGCCGCTGGGCGTGATCGGGATCATCTACGAATCCCGCCCGAACGTGACCATCGATGCCGCCAGCCTCTGCCTGAAGTCCGGCAACGCGACCATCCTGCGCGGTGGCTCCGAGGCAATTCATTCCAATCGCGCGATTGCCGCGTGCATTCAGCGCGGTCTGGCCGAGGCCGAATTGCCCGCCGCCGTGGTGCAAGTGGTCGAAACCACTGACCGTGCCGCTGTCGGCGCGCTGATCAGCATGCCGGAATACGTTGACGTCATCGTGCCCCGTGGTGGCCGTGGCCTGATCGAACGCATCAGCCGTGATGCCCGCGTGCCAGTGATCAAGCACCTGGACGGCATCTGCCACGTTTATGTCAGCGAACACGCCGATCTGGCCAAAGCCCAAAGCATCGCCTTCAACGCCAAGACCTACCGTTATGGCATCTGCGGCGCGATGGAAACCCTGCTGGTCGATCAGGCCGTTGCCAGGGATTTCCTGCCTTCGATGGCCGCGCAGTTCCGCGAAAAAGGCGTCGAGCTGCGCGGTTGCGAGCGCACCCGGGCGATCATCGAAGCGGTCGCGGCCAGCGAAGACGACTGGCACACCGAGTACCTGGCGCCGATTCTGTCGATCCGCGTGGTCGACGGTCTGGAGCAGGCGATCGAACACATCAACCATTACGGCTCCCATCACACCGACTCGATCGTCAGCGAAAACCTCGCTGACACCCGCCGGTTCGTGGCGGAAGTCGACTCGGCCTCGGTGATGATCAACACGCCGACCTGCTTTGCCGATGGATTTGAATACGGATTGGGTGCCGAGATCGGCATTTCTACTGATAAGCTGCACGCCCGCGGCCCGGTCGGGCTTGAGGGGCTGACCTGCGAGAAGTACATCGTGGTCGGCGATGGCCAGTTGCGCGGCCAGGCGACGGTCTGACTTGACCGACCTCGACCTGACAGCGCCGCACACCGGCAGCGAGTCGCGCCCGCAACGCATTGGCGTGCTGGGCGGTACGTTCGACCCGGTGCATATCGGCCATTTGCGTGGCGCGCTGGAAGTTGTCGAAGCGCTGGCGCTGGACGAGTTGCGCCTGATGCCGAACGCGCGGCCGCCACATCGCGGGACGCCGCAGGTATCGGCGCAGGACCGGCTGGCGATGGTCGAGTGCGCGGTGGCCGGATTGCCGCCGCTGGTGGTGGATGCCCGCGAATTGCAGCGGGACAAACCGTCCTGGACCATCGAAACCCTGGAGTCGCTGCGCGCAGAGATGCCCGCCGAGACCCAGGTTTTTCTGCTTTTGGGCTGGGACGCATTTTGCGGCCTGCCCACTTGGCACCGCTGGGAAGAGTTGCTCCAGCATTGCCACATCCTGGTGCTACAGCGCCCGGACGCCGACAGCGAACCGCCGGATGCCTTGCGCAACCTGCTGGCAGCGCGTTCGGTGAGCGACCCGCTGGCCCTGAAAGGGCCGAGCGGACAGATTGCATTCGTCTGGCAGACACCGCTCGCGGTTTCCGCCACCCAGATCCGTCAACTGCTGGCCAGCGGTAAGTCGGTACGTTTCCTGGTGCCCGACGCGGTCCTGGCCTACATCGATGCGCACGGTCTGTACCGTGCGTCGAACTGAACAAGGCGTGCTTCACCGATACGGATCACCGTATCCCCAAGCCGCCGAATACATGAGCAAAACGAGTTACATATGACTGATAAAGATCTACCTAAAGTAAAGCGCAAAGGCACGTTCAAGAGCGCACCACTGCCGGAAGCCGTCAACACCAACGAGCCGCTCAAGGGCGACGAACTGGTCAAGATTGCCGTCGCTGCGCTGGAAGACGTCAAGGCCCAGGACATCCAGATCATCGATGTGCGCGACAAGCAGAGCATCACTGACTACATGATCATCGCCACCGGTACCTCCAATCGCCAGATCAACGCGATGCTCGACAAGGTCCGCGAGGAAGTGAAAAAGCAGGGCGCCAAGCCGCTGGGCGAAGAAGGCAAGGGCGACAGCGATTGGGTACTGCTCGACCTCGATCTGGTGATCGTGCACATGATGACTGCCTCGGCGCGTCAGTTCTACGACCTGGAGCGCCTGTGGGCCGGTGCCGAGCAAAGCCGTGCGGCCGATGCCAAGCACCACAGCCCGGAGAACACCCACGAGCATTTCACCAAGCTCAATAAAGACCAGTTCTAAGGGATTGCTGTGCGACTGCGCCTGATCGCCGTCGGTTCACGCATGCCCAAGTGGGTGGAAGAAGGCTGGCATGAATATGCCAAGCGTCTTCCGTCCGAGCTGGCGCTGGAACTGGTGGAAATTCCGCTCAATACCCGTGGCAAGAATGCCGACGTGGCCCGTTTCATCCGCCAGGAAGGCGAAGCCATGCTGGCCAAGGTCGGGCACAACGAGCGGATCGTCACGCTGGAGGTTCACGGCAAGCCGTGGAGCACCGAGCAACTGGCGGTCGAACTCGATCGCTGGCGCCTGGATTCGCGCACGGTCAACTTCATGGTCGGCGGCCCGGAAGGGCTGGCACCGGAAGTCTGTGCCCGCGCTGACCAGCGCTGGTCGTTGTCGCCGCTGACCTTGCCGCACCCGCTGGTGCGGATCCTGATCGGCGAACAGTTGTACCGTGCCTGGACCGTGTTGTCCGGCCACCCTTACCACAAGTAAGCCTGCCCTCATGTCTCAGCCGATCCGCATCAAGGACCACGAAAAGGACGCCCGTCTGGTGCGCAGCCGTGTCGTGTTCGGTGCGATCGTGATCGTGGCGCTGATCTGTGTGCTGATCGCGCGTCTGTATTACCTGCAGGTGATCCAGTACGAGTACCACTCGACCCTGTCGGAAAACAACCGCGTCCACGTGCAGCCGATTCCGCCGACGCGCGGGCTGATTTTCGACCGTAACGGCGTAGTTGTGGCCGACAACCGGCCGAGCTTCAGCCTGAGCATGACCCGCGAGCGCTCCGGCGACTGGCAACAGGTGCTCGACGTCATCGTCGAGGTGCTGGAGCTGACGCCCGAGGACCGGGTGATCTTCGAGAAACGCATGCGTCAGGGGCGTCGGCCGTTCGAGCCGGTGCCGATCCTGTTCGAGCTGACCGAAGAGCAGATCGCCCGCATTGCGGTGAACCAGTTCCGCCTGCCCGGGGTGGAAGTGGTCGCGCAACTGGTCCGGCATTACCCGCAGGGCGCGCATTTTGCCCACTCGGTGGGCTACATGGGGCGGATCAACGAGAAAGAGCTGAAGTCGCTGGATCCGGTCAACTACAGCGGCACCCACCACATCGGCAAGACCGGCATCGAGCGTTTCTACGAGCCGGAATTGCACGGTCAGGTCGGTTACGAGGAAGTCGAGACCAACGCCCGTGGCCGCGTATTGCGCGTGCTCAAGCGCACCGATCCGATTCCCGGCAAGGACATCGTCCTGAGCCTCGACATCAAGTTGCAGGAAGCCGCCGAGGCCGCGCTGGGCGGGCGCCGTGGCGCGGTGGTGGCGCTCGATCCGAAAACCGGCGAAGTGCTGGCGATGGTCAGTCAGCCGAGTTTCGACCCCAACCTGTTCGTCACCGGCATCAGCTTCAAGGCCTACGCCGAGTTGCGTGATTCCATCGACCGGCCGTTGTTCAACCGCGTGCTGCGCGGTCTGTACCCGCCGGGCTCGACGATCAAACCGGCGGTGGCAATTGCCGGTCTCGACGCTGGCGTAGTCACGGCTTCGAGCCGGGTGTTCGACCCGGGCTATTACATGCTGCCCAACTACGACCACAAGTATCGCAACTGGAATCGCACTGGTGACGGCTTCGTCGACCTCGACACGGCGATCATGCGTTCCAACGACACCTACTTCTATGACCTGGCGCACAAGCTCGGCATCGATCGGCTGTCGACCTATATGAACAAGTTCGGCATCGGCCAGAAGGTCTCGCTGGACATGTTCGAAGAGTCCCCGGGCCTGATGCCGTCCCGCGAATGGAAACGGGCGACGCGCAAGCAGGCGTGGTTCCCCGGCGAAACCCTGATTCTCGGGATCGGCCAGGGCTACATGCAGTCGACGCCGCTGCAACTGGCCCAGGCCACGGCGCTGGTGGCCAACAAGGGCATCTGGAACCGTCCGCACCTGGCCAAGTCCCTCGACGGGGTCAAGCCGGTGGATGAAAACCCGATGCCGAACATCGTCCTGCGCGACCCGTCCGACTGGAACAAGGTCAACCATGGCATGCAGCAGGTGATGCACGGTGCCCGTGGTACCGCGCGCAAAGCGGCGATCGGCGCGCAATACCGCATCGCCGGCAAGTCCGGTACCGCGCAGGTGGTGGCGATCAAGCAGGGCGAGAAATACGACCGCTCCAAGGTCCAGGAACGCCACCGCGACCACGCCCTGTTCGTCGGCTTCGCCCCGGCCGATGATCCGAAAATCGTCGTGTCGGTGATGGTCGAGAACGGTGAGTCCGGTTCCGGCGTTGCCGCGCCCGTGGTGCGCCAGGTCATGGACGCCTGGTTGCTCGACCAGGACGGCCACCTGAAAGCCGAGTACGCCAGCCCTATCACTGCGGAGGCCCCGGCCCGTGATGAATAACTTCGATCGCATGCTCTCCAGCGAGGATGTGATGCGTCGCCGCGCGACGTTGCTGCAAAGACTGCATATCGATGGCCCGCTGTTGATCCTGTTGCTGATCCTCGCCGCCGGCAGCCTGTTCGTGCTGTATTCGGCCAGCGGCAAGAGCTGGGACCTGCTCGGCAAGCAGGCCACGTCGTTCGGCATCGGTCTGGTGGCGATGATCGTCATCGCCCAGTTCGAACCGCGTTTCATGGCGCGCTGGGTGCCGCTCGGTTACGTGATCGGCGTGATATTGCTGATCGTCGTCGACATCATGGGCCACAACGCCATGGGCGCCACGCGCTGGATCAACATCCCCGGGGTGATCCGCTTCCAGCCCTCGGAGTTCATGAAAATCCTGATGCCGGCGACCATCGCCTGGTATCTGTCCAAACGCACCTTGCCGCCGCAGCTCAAGCACGTCGGCATCAGCCTGATGCTGATTGGCGTGCCGTTCATTCTGATCGTGCGCCAGCCGGATCTCGGTACCTCGTTGCTGATTCTTGCCGGTGGCGCCTTCGTCCTGTTCATGGGCGGCCTGCGCTGGCGCTGGATTCTCAGCGTGCTGGCGGCGGCGGTGCCGGTGTCGGTGGCGATGTGGTTCTTCGTCATGCACGACTATCAGAAGCAGCGTGTCCTGACTTTCCTCGACCCGGAAAGCGATCCGCTCGGCACCGGCTGGAACATCATCCAGTCGAAAGCCGCGATCGGCTCCGGTGGCGTATTTGGCAAAGGCTGGCTGCTCGGCACCCAGTCACACCTGGACTTTCTCCCGGAAAGCCACACCGACTTCATCATTGCTGTGCTTGGCGAAGAGTTCGGTCTGGTGGGGATTTGCGCGCTGCTGCTGATCTATCTGTTGTTGATCGGTCGCGGGCTGGTGATCACCGCTCAGGCGCAAACGCTGTTCGGCAAATTGCTCGCCGGCGCGTTGACCATGACTTTTTTTGTTTACGTTTTCGTCAACATCGGTATGGTCAGTGGCCTGTTGCCGGTCGTGGGGGTGCCGTTGCCGTTCATTAGCTACGGAGGAACTTCGCTGGTGACGCTGCTGTCAGCGTTTGGGGTTTTGATGTCGATCCATACCCATCGCAAGTGGATCGCACAGGTTTGAATAAGGTGAAGAGTGCAATGCAAGTAATGCGTGGCTGGGCGACTCGATGCGCGCCGCTGGTTGGCCTGATGGGCCTGCTGGGGAGCGTGCAGGAAGCGCTGGCCGGCGACTATGAAGGCTCGCCGCAGGTGGCCGAATTCGTCGGCGAAATGACCCGCGACTACGGTTTCGCCGGTGAACAACTGATGGGTGTGTTCCGCGAGGCGCAACGCAAGCAGTCGATTCTCGACGCCATCTCCAGACCCGCCGAACGGGTCAAGCAGTGGAACGAATATCGTCCGATGTTCATCACCGACGCGCGCATCGCCCGTGGTGTCGACTTCTGGCGTCAGCACGAGGCGACCCTGGCCCGTGCCGAGCAGGAATACGGCGTGCCGGCACAAGTGATCGTGTCGATCATCGGCGTCGAGACCTTTTTCGGACGTAATACCGGTAATTTCCGCGTGATCGATGCTTTATCGACCCTCGGCTTCGACTATCCTCCCCGTGCCGAATTTTTCCGCAAGGAACTGCGTGAGTTCCTGCTGCTGGCCCGCGAAGAGCAGGTCGACCCGCTGACCCTGAAAGGCTCGTACGCCGGGGCCATGGGCCTGCCGCAGTTCATGCCGAGCAGCTTTCGTGCCTACGCGGTGGATTTCGACGGTGACGGCCACATCAATATCTGGAACAACCCGGACGATGCCATTGGCAGCGTCGCCAGCTACTTCAAGCGTCACGGCTGGGTCGCCGGTGAGCCGGTGGTCAGCCGCGCCGATGTACGCGGCGAGCAGGTTGATGAAGGCCTGACCACTGGTATCGAACCGGTGAAAACGGTCGCAGAGTTGCGGGCGCTGGGCTGGTCAAGTCATGATGCGCTGCGCGATGATATGCCGGTTACCGCATTTCGCCTCGAAGGCGACAACGGCCCTGAATACTGGATGGGCCTGCAGAATTTCTACGCGATCACGCGTTATAACCGCAGCGTGATGTACGCCATGGCCGTACATCAACTGTCTGAACAGCTGGTACAAGCACGGGGCGTCAAGTAATGCAGGCATTGCCTAACAATAAACCCCTGAAGCTGGTGGCTTTCGCTGCGTTGGCAGTCCTGGTCGCCAGTTGCACGACCAGCCGCACGCCGACGCAGAAAACCCCGTCCACCGCTGTCCGCGCCCAACCGGGCCTGGACATCAACCGCGCGCACAAAGACGGCGCGCCGTGGTGGGATGTCGATGTTTCGCGCATCCCGGATGCGACACCGACCCTGCACACCGGCCCGTACAAGGCCAACCCGTACACCGTGCTGGGCAAGACCTACTTTCCGTTGCAGGAATCCAAGACCTACGTGGCTTCGGGCACGGCGTCCTGGTACGGCACCAAGTTCCATGGCCAGAACACCGCCAACGGCGAAGTGTATGACCTGTACGGCATGAGTGCCGCGCACAAGACCTTGCCGCTGCCAAGTTACGTTCGGGTGACCAACCTGGACAACAACAAGACCGTGATCCTGCGCGTCAACGACCGTGGGCCGTTCTATTCCGATCGAATCATTGACTTGTCTTATGCTGCGGCGAAGAAGCTCGGCTATGCCGAAACCGGCACCGCACGGGTCAAGGTCGAAGGCATCGATCCGCAGCAGTGGTGGGCGGCCAAGGGCCGTCCGGCGCCGCTGATGCTCAATGAGCCGCAAGTGGCGCAGAATAGCGCCCCGGTCATCACCGCGTCGGCCGGTACCGTCGAGCAATGGACGCCGCCGCCGCAGCAACACGCCGCGGCCGTGGTGCCCGTGCAGATCGATGCAAAAAACGCTTCTGCACCAGCGTCTGGCCAGTATCTGCAGGTGGGCGCGTTCGCCAACCCGGACGCTGCCGAGCTGCTGAGGTCGAAGCTCAGCGGGATGGTGAGCGCGCCGGTGTTCATCAGCTCGATCGTGCGCAATCAGCAGACCCTGCACCGGGTACGCCTGGGGCCGATCGGCTCGCCGGGTGAGATCGCCCAGGTGCAGAACAGTGTGCGGCTGGCCAATCTGGGTTCGCCCAGCGTGGTCACCGAGTAACACGTAGACCTTGATTGACGGTTCACTTGCGGTATTCGGGGGTGAACCAGGTTGTTGGCTCGTCGAAGAACAAAAGCCCGGCAAGGGTGACTGGAGTGAGCAACTGAACACGCGATGGCCCGTTAGAAGGCTGTCTGAATAAGTTTTGCCTTCGGGCAAGTTTCCATTAGCGATTTCGAGAGACGGATGAACATCACCACCTTTGCCAAACGCCTGTGTCTGCTAGTCCCGCTGCTCCTCTCGCCAGCCGCCTTCGCGGCCGAGATGATGCCGTCGCCACCACAACTGGCCGCCAAGGCCTACGTTCTGATGGACGCCAGCAGCGGCAACGTGCTGGTCGAAAACAACGGCGACCAGCGTCTGCCACCGGCCAGCCTGACCAAGCTGATGACCGCGTACATCGCGACCCTGGAAATCCGTCGCGGCCAGATCGGTGAAAACGATCCGGTGACCGTCAGCGAAAACGCCTGGCGCACCGGCGGTTCGCGGATGTTCATCAAGGTCGGTTCGCAGGTGACTGTCAGCGACCTGCTGCACGGCATCATCATCCAGTCCGGTAACGACGCCAGCGTCGCCCTGGCCGAGCACATCGCCGGCAGCGAAGACGCGTTCGCCGATCTGATGAACAAGACCGTCACCGAACTGGGCATGACCAATACCCACTTCATGAACCCGACCGGTCTGCCAAACCCTGAGCACTACTCGTCGGCGCACGACATGGCGATCCTGGCCCGTGCGATCATCCACGAAGACCCGGCTCACTATGCGATCTACTCGCAGAAAGAGTTCTTCTGGAACGGCATCAAGCAGCCTAACCGCAACCTGCTGCTGTGGCGCGACAAGACCGTTGACGGTCTGAAAACCGGCCACACCGATGAAGCCGGCTACTGCATGGTGTCCTCGGCTGTACGTGATGGCCAGCGCCTGATTGCCGTGGTGTTCGGTACCAACAGCGAAGTGGCTCGCGCCGCTGAAACCCAGAAGTTGCTGACCTATGGTTTCCGCTTCTTCGAAACCCAGACCTTCTACCAGAAGGGCACTGAACTGGCGCAGGCGCCGGTATGGAAAGGCACCACCAGCCAGGTCAAGGCCGGTCTGGCGCAAGACCTGACCATGACTCTGCCAAAAGGCCAGCTGAAGAAGCTCGCTGCCAGCATGACCATGAACCCGCAACTGGTTGCGCCAATCGCCAAGGGCGACGTGATCGGTAAAGTCGAAGTCAAACTGGAAGACAAGGTGGTGCACAGCGCTGACCTGATCGCTCTGGACGGCGTCGAGGAGGGTGGTATCTTCCGTCGCATGTGGGATAGCATCCGTCTATTCTTCTACGGCTTGTTCAACTGATTTTGTGTTGACCTGCATGGCCCCGCCCCGATCCGGTGCGGGGCCATGTGCGTTACCACGGCTTGCGCTATAGAGGCCGTTACGCCATGACCGATACCGAAGTAAAGGCGCCAAAGATCGAATTTCCCCAGACCGATTATCCGATCAAGGTGATCAGTGATACGGGTGTTGGCAACAAGGACAAGATCATCGCGATCGTCCTGAAACACGCGACCATCAATGATGAGCGCATCGACGAGCGTCAAAGCAGCAACGGCAAATACACCACCATCCAGTTGCACATCGTCGCCACCGACCAGGATCAGCTGTACAACATCAACAGCGAACTGCGGGCTTCCGGCATCGTGCACATGGTGTTGTGATGCACGGCACGCTGGGCTTTCGCGAGCTGGGCCAGATGGCTTACGAGCCGGTCTGGCATGCCATGCAGCGCTTTACCAACGAACGCGGCAATGCAGCAGCCGACGAAATCTGGCTCGTCGAACACCCGCCGGTGTTCACTCAGGGCCAGGCCGGCAAGGCCGAGCATCTATTGCTGCCGGGAGATATTCCGGTGGTGCAGGTCGATCGTGGCGGCCAAGTGACTTATCATGGCCCCGGGCAACTGGTGGCTTATCTGTTACTGGATGTGCGCAAGCTGGGTTTCGGCGTGCGCGATCTGGTCAGCCGCATGGAAGCCTGCCTCATCGAACTGCTGGCCAGCTACGGCGTTAGCGCCGCCGCCAAGCCAGATGCTCCCGGCGTGTACGTCGATGGAGCGAAAATCGCTTCTCTGGGTTTGCGCATTCGCCACGGTTGTTCCTTTCATGGCCTGGCCCTGAACGTGGATATGAACCTGGAACCGTTTCGACGGATTAATCCCTGCGGCTACGCCGGGCTGGCCATGACCCAGCTGAGCGATCACGCAGGATCGATTGAATTTGCCGAGGTAAGTGCCCGGCTGCGCGCGCAGCTCGTCAAACACCTCGACTATGCTGAGCAGACGACCCTTACGGGCGGAATCGACTGATATGACTACTGATGCAGTGCAAACCATGATCCCGACGCTCGACGTGACCGAGCGCCCGGCCCCGCGTCCCAAGGTTGAAGCCGGCGTCAAGCTGCGCGGCGCCGAGAAGGTTGCACGCATCCCGGTCAAGATCATCCCGACTACCGAACTGCCGAAGAAACCCGACTGGATCCGCGTGCGCATCCCGGTTTCGCCGGAAGTCGACCGCATCAAGAGCCTGCTGCGCAAGCACAAGCTGCACAGTGTCTGCGAAGAAGCGTCCTGCCCGAACCTCGGCGAATGCTTCTCCGGCGGCACCGCAACCTTCATGATCATGGGCGATATCTGCACCCGTCGTTGCCCGTTCTGCGACGTTGGCCACGGTCGTCCGAAGCCACTGGACGTCAACGAGCCGGAAAGCCTGGCCATCGCCATCGCCGACCTCAAGCTCAAGTACGTGGTGATCACTTCGGTGGATCGCGACGACCTGCGTGATGGCGGTGCCCAGCACTTCGCCGACTGCATCCGCGAAATCCGCAAATTGTCGCCGAACGTGCAGCTCGAGACCCTGGTCCCGGACTACCGTGGCCGCATGGACATCGCCCTGGAAATCACCGCTGCCGAGCCGCCGGATGTGTTCAACCACAACCTGGAAACCGTGCCACGCCTGTACAAGGCTGCGCGTCCGGGTTCGGACTACCAGTGGTCGCTGACCCTGCTGCAACGCTTCAAGCAGATGATGCCGCATATCCCGACCAAATCCGGCCTGATGCTGGGTCTGGGCGAGACTGACGAAGAAGTCATCGAAGTCATGAAGCGCATGCGCGAACACGACATCGACATGCTGACCCTCGGTCAATACCTGCAGCCGTCGCGCAGCCACTTGCCGGTGCAGCGTTTTGTGCACCCGGACACCTTCGCCTGGTTCGCCGAAGAAGGTTACAAGATGGGCTTCAAGAACGTTGCGTCTGGCCCGCTGGTACGTTCCTCGTACCACGCCGACGAGCAGGCGAAGCTGGTCAAGGCCGAGCTGCTGGGTTCCTGATTCACTGCTGATGTAAAAATGCCCGCCGAGGACGGCTCCTCGGCGGGCATTTTTTTGCCTGAGACAAGGGCCTTTTGTTTGCCTCTTCAGCTGACTACTGTGTGTGCATGACTTTACCGATGGAGCCCAAGGATGACCGTTCGACCAAGCCACACCCTCGTTGCCCACCGACCCGTACCGGCACTGCCCGCTGAGGGGACGATCGGCGTCATCGCGCCTGCCGGTCCCGGCACTCTCGATACTGAGAAAGCGCTGCAATGGATGCGCGCGCGCGGCTATGGGCTGAAGGTGTTTCCCGGTGTCTATGAGAAGGACGGCTATCTGGCGGGCAGTGACGACGTACGCCTGCGCGATCTGCACGCGGCATTCGCTGATCCTGAAGTCGACGCGATCATTTGCCTGCGCGGCGGCTACGGCACGCCGCGCCTGCTGGACCGAATCGATTACGACCTGCTCAGCCGGCACGCCAAACCCTTTATCGGCTACAGCGATATCACCGCGCTGCACCTGGCCATCAGTCGCTACGCCGGGTTTGTGACCTTTCACGGGCCGCTGCTCAGCGCCGACCTGCTGGGCGACAAGGAGCCGCCGACCGTCACGTCATTCTTCGCCATGCTGCGCGGGCAAATGAAGTCAGGGAGTGTGCTGAGCCATCCGGCGGCTTATCCATTATCAACCGTCGAACCGGGCATCGCTCACGGGCGGTTGCTTGGCGGCAATCTGGCGATGATTGCTGCAACCCTCGGCACGCCCTACGAGATTGATGTCGAAGGGGTGATTCTGTTTATCGAAGACATCAACGAGCCGCTGTATCGGATTGATCGCCTGCTGACCCAGATGCGTCTGGCCGGCAAGCTGGCCAGACTGCGCGGTGTGCTGGTCGGTGATATCGCCGGCGTGGAGGTCGACGCGCTGAATCGCCTGCTCAAGCAAACCTTTGAGCCGTTACGGATTCCGGTGCTGTCGGGTTGGCGCAGTGGCCATTGCGACCCGAACCTGACACTGCCGTTGGGCGCGCTGGTGCGCCTGGATGCAGGGAAGCAGGAGTTGCTGCTGGAGCAGGATGTGGTCATCCGATAATTCGGGAGGCAAAGATCGCAGCCTTCGGCAGCTCCTACATGGGATTGATGATCGTCCTGTAGGAGCTGCCGAAGGCTGCGATCTTTGATTTGCTCTATTGGTTGCGCAGGCTCTCAAGCAACTTGTGCGTCGGATAACCATCCGCCGGCCAGCCCAGCGCCTGCTGGGCACTGCGAATCGCTTTGCGCGTATTTGCGCCGATAATCCCGTCCGCCGTGCCAGCGTCGTAATTACGCGCGCTCAATAGCGTCTGCAGTTCGATGCGTTCGGTGCGGCTTAGCGGCAGATCATCTTTCGGCCAGTCGCCATTGATCAGGCCCGCTCCTTCGAAACGCTCGGACAACAGGCTCACCGCCAGCGCATACGACGACGAATTGTTGTACTTGAGAATCGCCCGGAAGTTGTCGAGGATCAGGAACGCCGGGCCGCGATAACCGGCCGGCAGCAGCAGGGCAGCGGACAGTTGTTCGGAGCCGGCTGGCACCTGCGCACCATTGGGCAGGTTCACACCCAGTTGCCGCCATTCGGCGACGCTTTTGCGAATCGCGCCATCGGCCAGGGTGTAGTTGAAGCCGCTCGGCAATTGCACTTCGAAACCCCACGGCTGGCCACGCTGCCAGCCCGAGCTTTGCAGGTAATGGGCGGTCGAGGCCAGCGCATCGGCCGGGCTGCCCCAGATGTCGCGGCGGCCGTCACCGTCAAAGTCCACGGCGTGGGTGTTGTAGGTGGTCGGAATGAATTGGGTCTGGCCCATCGCGCCGGCCCAGGAACCGAGCATCTTCTCCGGGGTGATATCGCCCTGTTGCAGAATCTGCAGGGCGGCGATCAGTTGCGCGTGAGCAAAGCCCGGACGACGCCCCTCGTAGGCGAGTGTGGCCAGCGAATTGATCACCGACTTGCTGCCCTGGAACTGGCCGAAATTGCTTTCCATGCCCCACACCGACACCAGCGCCTGGCGATCAACGCCATAACGCTGCTCGATGCTCTGCAGAATGTCGGCGTACTGATTGATCAGCGCCTGGCCCTTGCGTACGCGCAGCGGCGACAGTGCGCCGTCGAGGTATTCCCACACCGGCCGAGAAAACTCCGGCTGACTGCGGTCGGCGCGAATCACGCTGGCATCGAAGCTGATATTGGCAAATGCCTGATCGAACAGCTCGGGGCGAATCCCGGCGGCGAGGGCGTCCTTGCGGAAACCCGCCTGCCATTCGGCAAAGGTCTGGGTCGGTTGAATATCGAGCGGGTCGGCGGACGGCACTACCGGCGGAATGATCGCTGGGGCCGTGGTGACCGGGGCGGCTTGAAGCGGTTGTGCATCGGCGGCGGTGGGTTTTTCCGCGCAGGCGACAAGCAGGATGAAGCTGGAGGCAGCGATCAATTGGCGCACGGGCCAACGACGGGAAAGACTTGGGGGCATGCACAGTTCCAGGGGAAACGAATCAGGTGCAGACCTTAACATGAGCGAGGGGTAGTGCGCTTCAGGCAGCCAGAAAGTAAAAAGCCTCCCGGTTGTCAGACCGGAAGGCTTCGCGGCGGTAGCTGCCTTTGCCCTTGGCTGGTCGTTCCTGGCGGCTGCGGAACAAGGGCTGGGCGACGATGGATTTGGCCTTGTTGGGGCCATGCTTTGCTGGCTTTTTGCTCATGAGGGTTCTCTGGGTGTGGTGGGTTTCGCGTTGCGGATAATCTGCTCATGCTAAAGAAAAGTCAAAAGATCGCAGCCTCTGGCAGCTCCTACAGGGGGAATGCATTCCAAATGTAGGAGCTGCCGAAGGCTGCGATCTTTTGATCTTATTCGGCAGGCAAAGACAGGCGTTGGCCCGCCATCAACAACGCCAACCGACTCAGGCTCATCCACGGCGAACCCGCCGCCTGGCCCTTGATCTGCGCATCGATGCGCTGCGCTTCGAGCAGCAACTGTGCCCAGCGTTGCGCCGAGTAACGTTGCAGCGCCTTGCTCATCAGCGGCTTGCGCTTGTCCCAGACCGGCGGTTTCGACTGGCTGAAGCATTTGTCCAGTGGCGTGCCCTGGCTGTATTGCAGGGAGATGTTGGCCAGCAGGCGCAACTCCCGCGCCAATGCCCAGAGGATCACCGGCGGTTCGACGCCTTCACCGCGCAGGCCTTCAAGCATGCGCAACGCGTGCGCCGGTTCGCCGTTGAGTACCGCGTCGGTCAGGCCGAACACGTCAAACCGGGCACTGTCGGCCACGGCGGCCTGCACGGTTTCGACGGTGATCTGCCCACCTTCGGCCATCAACTTGAGCTTTTCGATTTCCTGGGCGGCGGCGAGCAGGTTGCCTTCGACACGCGCGGCAATCAATTCGACCGCGTCCTGACTGGCCGACAGGCCTGCCTGGGACAGGCGCTGACGAATCCAGCTCGGCAGCTGATTGGCATCCACCGGCCAAATCTGCACGAACTGGGTCTGTTGGCCTTCGACCAGTGCCTTGCCCCACTTGGTTTTCTGCGCGCTGCCATCGAGCTTCGGCAAGCTGATCAGCAGAACCGTGTCTTCCGCAGGACGTGAGCAATATTCGATCAGCGCGGCGGCGCCTTTGTCGCCAGGCTTACCGGACGGCAGGCGCAGTTCCAACAGGCGTTTTTCGGCGAACAGCGACATGCTTGCGCCGGCCTGCAGCAACGTACCCCAATCGAAATTGGCGTCGGCGGCGAAGACCTGACGTTCGTCGAAACCTTGCTGGCGAGCAGCGGTGCGGATGGCGTCGGCGGCTTCCTGACACAGCAACGGATCATCGCCGCTGATGATGTAGACCGGCGCAAGTGCGCCTTGCAGGTGTTTACCGAGTTGCGCGGGAGCGAGCTTCATAAGGAGGGCGAGCGGGGCGCCTGGGCGCCCCGGCCGTCTTACTGCTGCGGGATTTCGAGCGGCGACTGACGCGGGGTTTCCGCTTCAGCCTTTTGCGCCGCTTCCAGCGCATCGGCTTCAGCCTTGGCGCGGTCATTGGCGGTTTGCTGCAACTGCTGCAACTGGCCCGGGGTCAGCTGCGACAGGCGCAGCATCATGCGCTGAACCAGTTCACGACGGGTCTCGCGCCGGGCGTCACTGGCTTCCTGATCGGAGCCGACAAGGTTGTTGCCGTCATGAATGAAGACCTTCTGCACTTCAAGCTTGTCGCTGATCAGTGACAGATTGTTCTCGCCGCGAATGTCGTAGCTCAGCACGGTGCTGACCTGGTACTCGCCTGTGCGACCGGCACCGGCATAGCTGAGGATGCGCTGGCTTTCCTGTTCGTCAGCCAGGTACAGCTTGTACGGCGCGCCGGTGTAGACCTTGACGCCGCTGGACTCCAGCACCTGGCGCAGTTGAGTCACGGTTTCGCCGTAAGCGTTGCGCGCACTCAGATCAAGCTCCTTGATCGACAGTTCGTTGGTGCCGGTACCACGCAACTGGAAACCGCAGGCGCTCAGCAGAACGGCGAGGCCCATCACCAGCAGATTGCGTTTGATCATTGTGTTGCTCCCCTTGAAACCAGGTGAGCCGACTCTGCGGCCCGAAAGGTTTTACTGGGTGCCAGGCGAGCCCGGCACCCGATCCAATTTAGCTGGCGACGATGTTGACCAGTTTGCCCGGCACCACGATCACTTTGCGAATGGTCAGGCCATCGACGAAACGCAGCACGTTCTCGTTGATGCGCGCGGCGGCTTCGATCTCTTCGCGAGTGGCACTGGCCGGCATTTCGATCTGCCCGCGCAGCTTGCCGTTGACCTGAATGACCAGGGTCAGGTTGTCCTGCACCAAGGCACTTTCGTCCACGGCCGGCCAGCCTGCATCGATCACCGCATCGGCGTGACCCAACTGCTTCCACAGTTCATGGCTGATGTGCGGAGTGATCGGCGCCAGCAGCAGGGTCACCGCTTCCAGGCCTTCGTGCAGCAGCGCGCGGTCTTGTTCGGTGCCTTGGGCGGCTTTTTCCAGCACATTCATCAGCGTCATCACCTGAGCGATGGCGGTGTTGAATTTGTGGTTCTGGCCGACGTCATGGCTGGCCTGCTTGATCGCCAGGTGAATCGCACGACGCACGGTTTTCTGCTCGTCGCTCAGCGCGGCGATATCCAGGTTGCCCGGCAAACCCAGGGTGACGTGGGCTTGCGCCAGACGCCAGACGCGCTTGAGGAAGCGGTGCGAACCTTCAACGCCGGAATCGGACCATTCCGCGCTCATGTCAGGCGGCGAAGCGAACATCATGAACAGACGGCATGTGTCGGCGCCGAACTGGTCGATCATCGACTGCGGGTCGACGCCGTTGTTCTTCGACTTGGCCATCTTCTCGGTGCCGCCGATTTCCACCGGCAGGCCGTCGGATTTCAGCTTGGCGCTAATCACCTTGGCTTTGCTGTCACGCTCCAGTTCCACGTCCGCCGGGTTGAACCAAGTGTAAGCGCCATTGGCTTCGCGACGATAGTAAGTCTCGGCGATCACCATGCCCTGGGTCAGCAGGTTCTTGAACGGCTCGTTGGAGCTGACCAGACCTTCGTCACGCATCAGCTTGTGGAAGAAGCGCGCGTAAAGCAGGTGGAGAATGGCGTGTTCGATACCACCGATGTACTGATCCACCGGCAGCCAGTGATCGGCTGCGGATTTCTCCACCAGGCCACCTTCAAAGTGCGGCGAGGCGTAGCGGGCGTAGTACCACGACGACTCGACGAAGGTGTCCATGGTGTCGGTTTCGCGCTTGGCCGGCGCGCCGCATTTCGGGCAGCTGCACTCGTAGAACTCGGGCATGCGCGCCAGCGGCGAACCGGCGCCGTCCGGCACCACGTCTTCCGGCAGAACGACAGGCAGTTGATCTTCCGGCACTGGCACGTCACCGCACGCGGCGCAATGGATGATCGGGATCGGGCAGCCCCAGTAGCGCTGGCGGCTGATGCCCCAGTCGCGCAGGCGGAACTGGGTGCGCGAGGCGCCCAGTTGTTTCTTGATCAGCGCCACTTCCATGGCGTCGAACGCGCCGGCGAAGTCGAGGCCGTCAAACTCGCCGGAGTTGATCAGCGTGCCGTGCTCGCCATAGGCGTCCTGCCACGGCGCCGGGTTGGTGTCACCGGAGCTGGTGCGCACCACCGATTTCACCGGCAGGTTGTATTTGTGAGCGAATTCGAAATCACGCTCGTCGTGCGCCGGAACGGCCATGACTGCGCCGTCGCCGTAGTGCATCAGCACGTAGTTGGCGACCCACACCGGGAGCTTTTCGCCGGTCAGCGGGTGCTCGACGAACAGGCCGGTCGGCAGGCCTTTCTTTTCCTGGGTGGCGACGTCTGCTTCGGCAACGCTGCCGCCCTTGCATTCAGCGATGAACGCTTGCAGCTCGGGATTGTTTTGCGCGGCCAGGGTGGCCAGCGGGTGCTCGGCAGCCACGGCGACGTAGGTCGCGCCCATCAGGGTATCCGGACGGGTGGTGAAGACTTTCAGGGTGCCGGCTTCGCCGATCGAATCGACGTTGTACGGGAACTGCACTTCCATGCCACGGGACTTGCCGATCCAGTTGCGCTGCATGGTCTTGACCTGTTCCGGCCAGCCAGTCAGTTCGTCGAGGCTTTCCAGCAGCTCGTCGGCGTAAGCGGTGATCTTGAAGTAGTACATCGGGATTTCGCGCTTTTCGATCAGCGCGCCGGAGCGCCAGCCACGGCCGTCGATGACTTGCTCGTTGGCCAGAACGGTCTGGTCGACCGGGTCCCAGTTCACCGTGCCGTTCTTGCGGTAGATCACGCCTTTTTCGAACAGGCGCGTGAACAGCCATTGTTCCCAGCGGTAGTAGTCCGGCTTGCAGGTGGTCACTTCACGGGACCAGTCCACCGCGAGGCCGAGGCTGCGCAGCTGCGACTTCATGTAGGCGATGTTCTCGTAGGTCCACTTGGCGGGCGCTACGTTGTTTTTCATTGCGGCGTTTTCCGCCGGCATGCCGAACGCATCCCAACCCATTGGCTGCAGAACATTCTTGCCCTGCATGCGCTGGTAGCGCGAGATCACATCGCCAATGGTGTAGTTGCGCACGTGGCCCATGTGCAGCTTGCCGCTGGGGTAAGGGAACATCGACAGGCAGTAGTAGGTTTCCTTGCCTGGCTGTTCACTGACTTCAAAGGACTTTTGCTCATCCCAGAACGACTGGGCGGCGGCTTCGATCTCACGTGGCTGATATTGTTCGTGCATGGCTACTTTTGTACTGGATAGGGGTGGCCTAATCCTCTTCGACGGCAGCATCCGGGATGGCCCGGGTGCGCTGGAAGTGGAATGACAGGAAGCGCCGTAGCATACATGACCGCGCTTGGCCGAGGGAAACCCTGATTACAGCTGTTTGCCCGACCTTTTGGACGACGAGGGCCGTTGGTCGCGGCGTGTAGCCGGTTCGTGCAGCGAAGCTAAGCTCTAATTGGGGAGTGAGTCTTATCTTCAATGAGGTGAGGGATGGTGGAGCAACGGAAAAAGAACGTAACGAAACCCGAGTTGTATGAAAGGTTGATCGATCGTCTGGGCATGGCGCTGGACGCCGTGAAAACCGCTGACCGGCTGCGCGACGAGCGCCCCCTGGAACTGGAATTGCGTGGCTTGAGCCCCGCCGAGTTCAAACTGGTCAAGGCCTATCTGGATCGCAGTGAACGTGAAACGCAGGGATGCCTGTCTCAAGCAGTGAAGCAGCTCGATGCAGCACATTCGGCCAAGGTCATCTGGCTCAAGGACAAGGCGCCGCGCAGAGACACCGGCAAGGTGCGCTCTGTACAGGCCAAGTAAGCGCATGGCAGGTCATGAAACGGATCTTTTGCAACCGGATCCGGCCTACTGGTTGTAACTCGTAATCAACACTCTTAGGCTTCGGGCATCTTTGGAGATGCCCGATGCCCTTTCGCTATTTCATCAAACAACTTTTATTGCCGCCCGGCATTCTTTTGCTGCTGTTGCTGGTCGCCTGGTGGCTGCGCCGCTCGCGGCCACGCCTGGCTGGCGTGTGTTTTGCCGTCGGTTTTGGTGGCCTGCTGCTGATGAGCCTGCCGGTGGTCGTGCAGTGGAGCGCCAAGGCGCTGGAGCGTGAGCCGCCGCTGGCGCGGTCAGAGTGGACGACCCTGGCGCAACGTGCCGATGCGATTGTGGTGCTGGGCTCGGGACGCGAGCGCGGTGACATCGCCTGGGGCGAAGACCAGCCGACCGGCATCGGACTGGAGCGGCAGCGTTACGCGGCGCGCCTGGCCAAGGCCTCGGGCCTGCCGATTCTGACCAGCGGTGGCCTGCACTACGGCACGCCGCCGACCGAAGCGAAGTTGATGGCAGATTCGTTGCGTGATGATTTCGCCGTGACGGTGCGCTGGCAGGAAGGCGAGAGTCGTACCACATGGGAGAACGCGAAGATGACGGCAGATATCCTCTTGCCGCAGGGGATCAAGCGGGTCGTCGTGGTGACGCAGGCGTGGCACATGCCGCGCGCGGTGTGGAGCTTTGAGCAGGCGGGTTTCGAGGTGGTGCCGGCGCCGGTGGGTTTCCTCGGTACCGATAACGCCCGGCCGTTTGGCGGCTGGTTGCCGGAATTCAAGTCGATCTGGCAGAGCGGGCAATTGCTCAATGAAGCGGTGGGGCAGGTGGGGTATTCGTTGTTTTACCGCTGAAGATCATTGTGGCGAGGGGATTTATCCCCGATGGGGCGCGTAGCGGCCCTTCTCTTACCTTCAGAAGAGGGACTGCTGCGCACTCCAGCGGGGATAGATCCCCTTGTCACATTTCTCAGAGGGTCTTCGACATCCGGCTGGCCATCAGCGCCCAGCCAAACAGCAGCAGGCACAACGCGATCAACGGCCACGAGCGCCATTGCAGATACGGCGTCAGATCGTGCATCGGTACCACTTCGCCGTACAGCACGCCTTGTTCGAACTGCGGAATCTGTTCGGTGATCTGCCCAAACGGGTTGATCAGGCCGGTGACGCCATTGTTGGTCGCGCGGATCATCCAGCGTCCGGCCTCCAGCGCGCGCATCTGCGCCATCTGTAAATGCTGCAGCGGGCCGATCGACGTGCCGAACCAGGTGTCGTTGCTGATCGTCAGCAGCAGGTCGCTGCGTGCCGACAGCCCGGCGGCGAATTCCGGATAGACCACCTCGTAGCAGATGAACGGTGCAATCTGGTAACCCTTGGCTTGCAAGAGCGCTTGATCCGACGGGCCGCGGGCGAAGTCCGACATCGGCAGGTCGAAGAACGCGATCAAACCGCGCAACACATCCTGCAACGGCACGTATTCGCCGAACGGCACCAGTTTCTGCTTCAAGTAAGTGCCGTCGCCTTCGCCGACCACGGTGATGCCGTTGAAGAAGCGCCGTTCGTGATGCACGGTCTGGCGGATCGGCACACCGGTGATCAACGCTGATTTACGCTCGGCGGCGAAGTTGCCCATCATCGTCAGGTAGCCCTCGGCGGACTCCTTCAATACCGGCACGGCGGTTTCCGGCCAGATCAGCAGATCGACCGGTTTGGAGCGGAAGCTCAGATCACGGTACAGCGCCAGTTGCGCGTTGAGCTCGGCCGGGTCCCATTTCATGCTCTGCGCGACGTTGCCCTGAATTGCGGCCACGGTCAGCGGTGCGCCGGACGGGCTGGTCCACGCGTGGCCTTTGAGGGCGATGCCTGCTACCCAAGGCCCCGCCAGAAGTACCACACCGGCCGCGATAAAACCCTTGCGGCGCGCCTGCAACAAGCGCGGCGCGTTGTAGATCAGCGCTGCGGTCAGTGCCAGAACAAACGAGACCAGCCACATCCCGCCCACCGGCGCGAGCCCGGCCAGCGGGCCGTCGAGCTGGCTGTAACCGGAATAAAGCCATGGGAAACCGGTGAGGAACCAGCCGCGAAAGGCTTCCTGGCCGACCCACAACGCCGCAAACGCCAAGGCATCCGCCAGCGGTGCTTCGTTACGCCGCAACCAGCGTGCCCACAGCCACGCGGGCAGGGCGAAGAACCAGGCAATCGCCGCGGTGAACAGCAGCATCAGGAACCCGGCGAGCAACACCGAAGCGCCACCAAAGTGGTGGATGCTGTAATAGATCCAACTGGTGCCGGCACCGAACAGGCCGAAGCCGAAGCACCAGCCACGGCCGAGCGCCTGACGCGGGCTCAGCTCACGCAAACCGGCATAGAACAGACCAACCGCCAGCAATGCCAGCGGCCAGATGTCGAACGGTGCGAGAGCGAATGTGGTGATTGCACCGGCCGCCACGGCCAGCAGGTTACCGGGCCAGCCGGGGCGGGTTGTCCAGCGCATTTCAGTCCTTAGAATTAACGAGCGATAGGCGTCAGTCGCAGCAAGTGAATCCGACGGCTGTCGGCGTTCAGGATGCGGAAACGATAAGCGCCGATTTCAGTGGTTTCGTTGCGTTTTGGCAAGTGCCCGAACGCGCTCATCACCAGGCCGCCGACGGTGTCGAATTCGTCGTCGGAGAACTCGCTGTCGAAGAACTCATTGAAGTTCTCGATCGGCGTCAGCGCCTTGATCAGGAAATCACCGCTGGGCAGCGGCTTGATGTAGCTGTCTTCTTCGACGTCGTGCTCGTCCTCGATGTCGCCGACGATCTGCTCAAGCACGTCTTCGATGGTCACCAGACCGGCCACACCGCCGTATTCGTCGATGACGATGGCCATGTGGTTGTGGTTGGCGCGAAACTCACGCAGCAACACGTTCAGACGCTTGGACTCCGGCACGAAGGTGGCCGGGCGCAGCAGGTCCTTGATGTTGAAGCTGTCGCCGTTCTCCTTGAGGATCAGCGGCAGCAGATCCTTGGCCAGCAGCACGCCCATCACGTCGTCATGGCTTTCGCCGATGACCGGATAGCGCGAGTGGGCCGAGTCGACCACGGCGGGGAGGAATTCGCGGGGTGTCTGGGTCGCCTTGATGCTGACCATCTGCGAGCGCGGCACCATGATGTCGCGCACTTGCAGGTCAGCCACCTGGATGGCGCCTTCGACGATGGCCAGCGCTTCGCTGTCCAGCAGTTTGTTCTGATGTGCATCACGCAGCAGCTCGAGGAGCTCCTGACGGTTCTTCGGCTCGTGGGCAAAAGCCTGGGTCAGCTTACCCAGCCATGACTTCTGCCCGTTGCTCGATCGATCTTCGCTCATAGCGATTACTCTGAATCCTTTGTTGTAACGATGGGGGAGTGTTCGGTTTCGTCGTCCGCGTACGGATCGGGATAGCCCAGTTCAGCAAGCAACTCGCGTTCCAGTGCTTCCATTTCCTCGGCTTCGTCGTCATCTATATGGTCGTAACCCAACAGATGCAAGCAGCCGTGAATGACCAGATGTGCCCAGTGCGCCTTTAGTTCCTTGCCCTGCTCGGCGGCTTCGCGTTCGACCACGGCCACGCAGATGACCAGATCGCCGAGCAGCGGGATATCGAGAAACTCGTCAGGCACTTCCGCCGGGAACGACAACACGTTGGTCGCGTAATCCTTGTGGCGCCAGGTGTGATTGAGCTCGCGGCCCTCTTCCTCGTCGACCAGACGAATGGTCATTTCCGAATCAGCGCTGCGCTGGCGCAGGGCCAGTTCGCACCACTGGCGGAACTCGGCTTCACTCGGCGCGCTGGCCTCAGTGGCGATTTGCAGATCCAGCTCAAGCATCGCGCGAGGCTTCCTTCGCGGCTTCGGCACGGGTTTCGAAGCGCTCGTAGGCCTCGACAATCCGCTGCACCAACGGGTGGCGCACGACGTCCTTGGGCTGGAAGTGGGTGAAGCTGATGCCCGGCACGTCTTTGAGCACTTCGATCACATGGTGCAGCCCGGACTTGGTGCCGCGCGGCAGGTCGACCTGGGTGATGTCGCCGGTGATCACGGCGGTGGAGCCGAAGCCGATGCGCGTGAGGAACATCTTCATCTGCTCGACGGTGGTGTTCTGGCTTTCGTCGAGAATGATGAAGCTGTTGTTCAGCGTACGACCGCGCATGTAGGCCAGCGGCGCGACTTCGATCACCTGTTTCTCGATCAGCTTGGCGACGTATTCGAAACCGAGCATTTCGTACAGCGCGTCGTAGAGCGGGCGCAGGTACGGGTCGATCTTCTGCGACAGATCGCCGGGCAGGAAGCCGAGCTTTTCTCCCGCTTCGACTGCCGGACGCACCAGCAGGATGCGGCGGATCTGCTCGCGCTCCAGCGCATCCACCGCGCAGGCCACGGCCAGATAGGTCTTGCCGGTACCGGCCGGGCCGATGCCGAAGTTGATGTCGTTGCCGAGGATTTCCTTCACATAGCGCTGCTGATTCAAGCCGCGCGGGCGAATCATGCCTTTCTTGGTGCGCAGGGCGACTGTCGCTTCGGCAGGGGCCGGGTTGTCGATATCTGCTGATTCCTGAATGAACAGGTGCACCAGGTCTGGCGACAGCTCGGTACCCTTGGTTTCCCGGTACAGGCGGCGCAGCAGGTTTTCCGCGGACGTGGTGAGTTTTGGATCGCCAATCAACTCGAACTGGTTTCCGCGATTGCGGATCTCGATGGCCAGGCGCTGTTCGATCAAGCGCAAATGCTCGTCGAATTGCCCGCACAGATTGGCGAAGCGGCGAGCCTCAAAAGGCTCGAGGAGAAAACGATGTGGTTCGATGGGTGCGTTCAAGGTCGTATTTAGCCGCCCTGGGGCAATTAGGATGAAATCAAGGATAACGCCAGTGGCCTGGGTGCGAAAGCTCTTAAATATCGACGCTGCTTTCGAACCCATTCTCTGTGGCTGGCGGGTTCTTTTGTGGTGAGGGGATTTATCCCCGATGGGGCGCGAAGCGGTCCTGAAACCATTATCAGAGGTGTATCAGATCACCCGGAGTGCAGGTTTTGGGTCGGCTGCGCCAACCATCGGGGATAAATCCCCTCACCACAGAAGCCCCATCCACAATGCGATGGTGTTATTGAACCAGCGAGCCACGCAGCGAGTGCGGTTGCGCGGCGTCGATGTGCACATCGGCGAACTGGCCGATCAGGGTGGGATTGTCGCAGCGGAAGTTGACGATACGATTATTCTCGGTGCGGCCCTGGAGCTCGCCTGGGTCTTTCTTCGAATAATCGGTCACCAGAATGCGCTGGATCGAGCCGACCATTTGTCGGCTGATTTCGAAGCCCTGTTGATTCAAACGATGTTGCAGCGCGTTCAGGCGTTCTTTCTTCAATTCTTCCGGTGTGTCATCGGCCAGATCGGCAGCGGGCGTGCCCGGGCGCTGGCTGTAGACGAACGAGTAGGAGAAATCGAAGCCGACATCGGCAATCAGCTTCATGGTCTGCTCGAAGTCTTTCTCGGTTTCACCGGGGAAGCCGACGATGAAGTCCGAACTGATGCAGATCCCCGGCACGGCAGCGCGCAATTTGCGCAGCTTGGATTTGTACTCCAGCGCCGTGTGGTTGCGCTTCATCGCCGCGAGAATCCGGTCGGAGCCCGACTGCACCGGCAAGTGCAAGTGCTTGACCAGTTCCGGCACTTCGGCGTGGGCCTGGATCAGGCTGTCGGAGAACTCCAGCGGGTGCGACGTGGTGTAGCGGATGCGGTCGATGCCATCGACAGCGGCGACCACGCGGATCAGTTCGGCCAGATCGGCCAGGCGACCGTCGTGGGTCTGGCCGCGATAGCCGTTGACGTTCTGCCCGAGCAAGGTCACTTCACGCACGCCGTGTTCGGCAAGGTGAATGATTTCCGCGATCACGTCGTCGAACGGCCGGCTGACTTCTTCACCACGGGTATACGGCACCACGCAGAAGGTGCAGTACTTGCTGCAACCTTCCATCACTGACACATAAGCGCTCGGGCCGTCGATACGCGGCTCGGGCAGGTGGTCGAATTTTTCGATTTCCGGAAACGAGACGTCGACCTGCGGCAGCTTGCTGCTGCGCGCGGCGTCGATCATTTCCGGCAGACGGTGCAGGGTCTGCGGGCCGAACACCACGTCAACGTAGGGAGCGCGATCGCGGATCGCCGCGCCTTCCTGGCTGGCCACGCAACCGCCGACAGCGATGACCATGTCCGGGTTGGCCAGCTTCAGTTCGCGCCAGCGGCCGAGCTGCGAATACACGCGGTCTTGCGCGCGTTCGCGGATCGAGCAGGTGTTGAGCAGAATCACGTCGGCGTCTTCCGCGCGAGCGGTGACTTCCAGGGCCTGATGTTCGCCCAGCAGATCGACCATGCGCGAGCTGTCGTACTCGTTCATCTGGCAACCGTGGGTTTCGATGTAAAGCTTCTTGGCCATGGATTCGGGTCGTCACGTGATTCAAAGAACCGCGCATTATAGGGAACAAGCCGTCAGGTTCCTACCGCTGTGCGTCCGGTGGCTATGCTATAGTTCGCGCCCTCATTTTTACCCCGATGTTATCCGCCCGCCATGACCAAACGCGAAGCTCCAATCTACAAGGTGATTTTCCTCAACCAGGGCCAGGTGTTCGAAATGTACGCCAAGCAGATCTATCAAAGTGATCTGTGGGGTTTCCTGGAAGTTGAAGAATTCGTCTTTGGCGAGCGCACGCAAATGGTCGTCGATCCGAGCGAAGAAAAGCTCAAGGCGCAATTCGAAGGCGTGGTGCGCAGTTTTGTGCCGATGCATTCGATCGTGCGCATCGATGAAGTCGAACGTCTGGGCACGCCGAAAATCAGCGAGGCCCGGGGCGCGGTCGGCAATGTCATGCCGTTTCCGATGCCGATGCCTGAAAAGTAAGCTTCAAGACCGCGTAGCCCCCATTCGCGAGCAGGCTCGCTCCCACAGTAGATCTCCAGTGTTCAGAAGATCCTCTGTGGGAGCGAGCCTGCTCGCGAAGAGGCCAGAATGGTCGGCGCAAAAATCAGGGAAGAGGTGAAAACGGCGTACGCCCATCGGCGTTCTGCAGTTCCATCAGGTATTTGCGGAAAATCTGCCCGAGCACCTGAGTGGCGGTTTCGAGATCTTCGCGGGACATCTTTTCCGAGACTTCGTCGGCCGTGTCCAGCGCCTCTTCGGCACCGTTGACCGCTGCCATCTTCAGCACGATGTAGGCCTGGATATTGTTGGCCTGCACACCTTCACCGTGGAAGAACATGCTGCCGAGCTTGTATTGCGCCTGGGCGTGGCCTTGCAACGAGGCCTTTTCGAAATAGCTCAGGGCTTGATTGAGGTCGCGCGGCGCGTTCTTGCCGTCGTAGTAGAACTCACCCAACTCGTATTGCGCTTGTGCATCCCCTTCGTCCGCCGCTTTCTGGCAGGCGGCCAGTGCCTGCGTGACATCTTGCGGCTGAGTATTGAGGGTGCAACGACCCATCGCCGGGATCAACAACGAGTTGCCGCCTGCTTGTGCATGCGCGAGCAGGGGCTGAAGGAGCAACAGGCAGCCCAATGCAAGGGTGCGGCCGGTGCGGTTCATGGGAATCGACTTACCTCTGAAGGGCACGCGGACCCGTCGAGGGATCCAATAAGCGCGCATTATGAAATAAGCAGGGCCAACCTTACAAAGTCTTTACTCGTTTTTCTGCTGCGTGGGGAATATATCGCCCGATTCGGGCAGGATTTTCGCAGGCACGTCGGAAAAACCGAGCGGATGTAGGTGAAAGCTGACGCTGGCCATAGCCAACGTCAGCGGTACGGCGATTATTTCAATGCGGCGAAGGCGCGCTCGGCGGCGTCCAGTGTCAGTTGCAACTCGGCTTCGCCATGGGCGATCGAGGTGAAACCGGCTTCGAAAGCGCTCGGCGCCAGGTACACGCCACCTTCCAGCATCAGGTGGAAGAAGCGACCGAACATTGCTGCGTCGCTGGCCATCACGTCGTCGAAGGTGACGATGTCGTCGGCGCCGCTGAAGTACAGACCGAACATGCCGCCGGCCTGAGTGGTCACGAACGGGATGCCCGCAGCATCGGCACGCTGCTGCAGACCGTCGAGCATGCGCGCGGTGTAGTCGGTCAATTCGGCGTGGAAACCCGGGCGGCTGATCAGACGCAAGGTCGTCAGGCCGGCAGCCATCGCCAGCGGATTACCCGACAACGTACCTGCCTGATACACCGGACCGAGCGGGGCGATGCGCTGCATGATCTCGCGCTTGCCGCCGAAGCAGCCCACCGGCATGCCGCCGCCGATGATCTTGCCGAACGTGGTCAGGTCCGGCGTCACGCCGTAGTGCGCCTGGGCACCGCCGAGGGCGACGCGGAAACCGGTCATCACTTCGTCAAAAATCAACACCACGCCGTGCTTGTCGCACAGCGAACGCAGGCCTTCGAGGAAGCCCGGCGCTGGCGGCACGCAGTTCATGTTGCCGGCGACCGGCTCGACGATGATGCACGCCACCTCTCCGCCCACTTCGGCGAGCATCGCTTCAACCGCGTCGATGTCGTTGAACGGCAGGGTCAGGGTGTGTTTGGCGAACGCTGCAGGCACGCCGGCCGAGCTCGGTACGCCCTGGGTCAGAGCGCCGGAACCGGCCTTGACCAGCAGGCTGTCGGAGTGGCCGTGGTAGCAGCCTTCGAATTTGATGATGCTGTCGCGACCGGTGTAACCACGGGCCAGTCGGATCGCGCTCATGGTCGCTTCGGTGCCGGAGCTGACCATGCGCACCATCTCCATCGACGGCACCAGCGAGCAGACCAGATCGGCCATCTCGGTTTCCATCGACGTCGGTGCGCCGTAGGACAGGCCGTGTTGCAGCTGATTGCGCACCGCGTCGAGCACGTCCGGATGGCTGTGGCCGAGGATCATCGGGCCCCACGAACCGACGTAATCGACATAACGCTTGTCATCTTCGTCGGTGACGTAAGCGCCTTCGGCGTGTTTGAAGAACAGCGGGGTGCCGCCAACGCTCTTGAACGCGCGCACCGGCGAGTTGACGCCGCCGGGAATGTGTTTCTGAGCATTGGCAAACAGGGTTTCGGAACGAGACATGATCGGGCTCTCAAATCAGATTTTCAGAAGTTCGTTGAAGGCGCGGGCGCGGCGGGTCACTTCGGCGCTGCTCTCGGCGCCGAACAAACCGTGGATCACGGCGAGCAGATCGACACCGTGCTCGACCAGGGGCGCGGCGTTATCGAGGGTGATGCCGCCGATCGCGCAGATCGGCAAGTGCAGCGTGCGTTTGGCTTCGTCGAGCAAGTCGAGGCTGCAACTCGGCGCACCGGGTTTGGTGGTGGAATTGAAGAAGCGGCCGAAGGCGACATAACTCGCACCTTCTTTGGCAGCCTGTTCGGCCAGAGCGATTTGCCCGTGGCAGGTCGAACCGATGATCGCTTTCGAACCGAGCAGGGCGCGGGTCGGCGACAGCGGGCCGTCGGTCTGGCCCAAGTGCACGCCAACGTTGAGGCGCGCGGCCAACTCGGCGTCGTCGTTGATGATCAACTGCGTTTTATAGCGCTCGCACAAGTTGCGCAGCGTTTCGGCCTCGCGCAGACGGCGGGCCTCGTCGCTGCTCTTGTCGCGGTATTGCAGCAGGGTGACGCCGCCGTCGAGCGCCGCCTCCACGTAAGACAGAAACTTGCCGGCCAGCAACTGGCTGTCGGTAATGGCATACAGGCCACGTAGTTTCATCGGGCAGACCTCACGACGTTACGAGCAGAAATCCAGCGGCAGGCGACGCGGCACGAACTGGCCTTTGCCCAGTTGTTCGGCATCGCGCAAAGTGCGCCAGGTGTAATCCAGCGCACTGCGCACGGCACTGGCCAGGTGTTCGCCCTGAGCCAGACGACCGGCGAGGGCGCTGGCCAGCGTACAACCGGAGCCGTGATAGCTGCCCGGCAGGCGCTGGCAGATAAAGGTTTCGCGCAGGCCGTCGCGGCTGTACACGCGGTTGTGGATTTCAGTTTCGTCGCCATGGCCGCCGGTGATCAGCAGGTTTTTGACGAATGGCAGGAGTTTTTCTGCGCACTCGTCGGCCGTGCCTTCGGGCAGTTCGGCGAGGATGCGCGCTTCAGGAAGATTGGGGTAGCAATGATCGACAGCGGCAGCAGACGCTCGCGCATCGCATAGCCGACCTCGTCCTTGCCCAGGCGTCCGCCGCCGCCGGCACGCAGCACCGGGTCGCAGACCACCGGCAGATGCGGGTGCGCCGAGAGCAGTTCGACGACCGTGTCGACCATCTCCAGCGAACCGAGCATGCCCAGTTTCACTGCGGCGACTTCGGAGTCGTTGAGCACGGCGTTGGCCTGGGCCAGTACCCACTCACGGTCGAGGACGCGGAAGTCAGTGACGTTGACGGTGTCTTGCACGGTCAGGGCGGTGACGGCCGGAGCCGCATGGCAACCCTGCGCGAGCAAGGCTTCGATATCTGCCTGCAAGCCGGCGCCACCACTGGGGTCGTGGCCGGAGAGACAGAGGACAACGGGGCGGGAGCTGTAGATATTCATGGTGCGCGAGCTTACCACCAAAGCTGATTTTGGGGTTCAGTACTCACGGTGTTTGCGAGCAGATTGTCGGACAACCCCGCAGTCTTTATTTGGAGCACATTTGTGGCGAGGGGATTTATCCCCGTTGGGCTGCGAAGCGGCCCCAAACCCTGCAATCCGGTTCTTTCTGACACACCTCGCTGGATGGACTTGCGACTGCTTCGCAGCCGAACGGGGATAAATCCCCTCGCCACAATTGGTCATCTATCAAGGAGGCTGTCGTCGCGAGTTGACCAACCCAACAGCTCTATCTCGGTGCTTTGCCCTGGAACGCCCGTTCTAGAGCCGTTGTAGGAAAAATTTCCATGGTGCTCAATGGCCATCAACGGCTATGCTAGGCTGGATCCAAACAATCACAGGTAATACCGGTTTTACGTCTACTCAAAGGGAATGGGGGGCTTCCTGACACAACCGGACGAGCCACGCTGGGGCTTCAATGCGCTATTTGCTGATGTTGCTGTTCTGCTTGCCCCTCATGGCGAGCGCTGTCGAATTCGACGAATTCACCCAGAGCCTGCCACTGGGCCGATCGCTGCAAGTGTTCGAAGACCCGAGCGGTCAGGCGACGATTGCCGACGTCCGCGCGCAAGACGCCGCCGGCCAGTTCAAAGCCCACGACAAAGCCACGCTGAACGCCGGCTACTCGCGTTCGGCGTTCTGGCTGAAGATCGACCTGCATTACCGCCCGAGCAACCCGGCCGCCCAGCGCACGTGGCTGCTGGAACTGGCGTATCCGCCGCTTGATCACCTCGACCTGTACTTGCCTGACACCAGCGGCGAATACCGACTGGTGCGCCAGACCGGCGATGCCTTGCCCTTCGCCAGTCGCGAGATCCGCCAGAACAACTACCTGTTCGACCTTCCCTTCAAACCGGATCAACAGCAGACGCTGTACCTGCGCCTGGCCAGCGAAGGCTCGATCCAGGCGCCGGTGACGTTGTGGTCGAGCAGCGCATACCTCGAAGACCAGCCGGTGCGCCTGTACGTACTCGGCATCATTTATGGCGTGCTGCTGGGGATGCTGGTCTACAACCTGTTCATCTACTTGAGCGTGCGCGACACCAGTTACCTCTATTACATCTTCTATATCGGCTCGTTCGGCCTCTATCAATTGTCGGTCAATGGCGCGGCGGTCGAGTATTTCTGGCCGGACAACCCATGGTGGGCCAACGCCGCGACACCGTTCTTCATCGGTTGCGCCGGACTGTTCGGCAGCCAGTTCGCCCGCAGTTTCCTGCAGACCAAGACCCACAGCCCCTGGCTGGACCGCTTGCTGATCGGCCTGATTGCCTTCAGTGCACTGGTGATCGGCCTGTCGCTGATGACCAGTTATGCTCTGGCCCTGCGCCTGGCGACCACACTGGCGCTGACCTTCACCGTGGTGATCTTTGCCGCCGGGATTCTTGCCTGGTGGCGCGGCCTGCGGGTGGCGCGTTACTTCATCATCGCCTGGTCGGCGTTCCTGCTCGGCGGCATCGTCAACACGCTGATGGTGCTGGGGTTGCTGCCCAATGTGTTCCTGACCATGTACGCCAGCCAGATCGGCTCGGCCATCGAGGTGGCGCTGCTGTCGCTGGCGCTGGCCGACCGCATCAACGCGATGCGCGAACAACAGGCGCAGACCTTGTTCGACGCCGGGCAGAAACTCGAAGTGCTCAACCAGCAACTGGCCCACAGCAACAAGCTCAAGGATGAATTCCTCGCGACGTTGACCCACGAACTGCGCACGCCGATGAACGGCGTGATCGGTTCGCTGGAGCTGATGCAGACCGTCGACCTCGATCCCGAGCTTGAGCAATATCAACAAACCGCCGCCGGTTCTGCTCGCGACATGATGCGCATGGTCAATGGCATCCTCACGCTCACTGAATTGCAGGCCGGCAAACTCAAGGCGACGCCGGGCAGTTTCAGCCTGCGCGCAGTGGTCGAGGCGTTGCGCGTGCAGTTCGAAGGTAATGCAGCGAGCAAGTCGCTGGACTTCAAGGTCGAGGTGCTGCCGACCCTGCCGGATCGCTTGCTCGGCGACAGCGCGAAACTGGCGCAGTGCCTGGAATGCCTGCTGGACAATGCGATCAAGTTCACCCGCGTCGGCGGGCTGGCGTTGCGCGTTACCGGGCGGCCGTCGGCGGATGAGCGCATGGCGCTATCGTTCGCGGTGATCGACACCGGTATCGGTTTCACTGATCTGGGCGAGGCGACCCTGTATCAGCGTTTCTTCCAGCTCGACGGCTCGATGACTCGCGAATACGGCGGCCTGGGGGTGGGTCTGGCGATCTGTCGGCAACTGGTCGAATTGCTCGGCGGCAAACTCACCCATCGTTCCGAGCCGGGACGCGGCAGCCGCTTCCAACTCGATGTCGAATTCGAACTGCCGGTGATCGAAGCGCCTGCGGATCAGCCGACCCGCGATTGCATTCGTGCGCCGCAGGACTGCACGGTGCTGCTGGTGGATGACAACAGCGTCAATCAACTGGTCATGCGTGGCATGTTGCTCAAGCTCGGTTTCCGCGTGCGCTGCGCTGACAACGGCGCCGCCGCGCTGGACTGCCTGCAACGGGAAAGCTTCGATGCGGTGCTGATCGATTGCCAGTTGCCCCGCCACGAAGGCGCATCGCTGTGCTGCCAGATCCATGCATTGCCGGGCTGTGCGCACTTGCCGGTATTCATGCTGGCGCTGGGTGCTGATCGCGAGCAATGCGCCCCGGGCGCGCCCATCGACTATCTGCACAAACCGGTGAAATTCGAGGATCTGCAGGCTGCATTACAGCGCCGCGTGCTCAGTTGCTGATGGGGTAAAAGCGCCGCAAAAACGGCGTCTATGACACTTTGTTCAAAAAAGCACCAGTGCTTAACTGGTGTCATTGCTGAACAAGGAGTGCCGTCATGAACCTGCATCAGTTCGCCGAAACCCACGAAGTCACCAATCAGCCGCCGTCGCTGGACGGCACCAACCTGTACCGCATCGATCTGCCGTTACAGGAGTGGTCGCGGCGTTTTGGCGCCGGTTGGGCCGAGTCGCGCATCGATGCCTATGGCGCACTTGCGGGTGGGCCTTTGATGGAAGCGGGGTTTCTCGCCAACCAGAACAAACCGGTATTCGCCAGCCATGATCGCTACGGTCATCGCATCGATCTGGTCGAATTTCACCCGGCCTACCACGAGCTGATGCGCACGGCGATCGAACATGGCCTGACCTCGCTGCCTTGGGCACACCCGCAGGACGGCGCACATGTCGCCCGCGCGTCGATGACCTATCTGCACAGCCAGGCCGAGGCCGGCAGTGGTTGCCCGTTGACCATGACTTTCGCCAGCGTGCCGGCCCTGCGCTTGCAGCCGGACCTGGCCGAACAGTGGCTGCCGAAAGTCCTCGCCACCGACTACGACCCGCGCAACGTCGGCATGGCGCACAAGGCCGGCGTGACCATCGGCATGGCGATGACCGAGAAGCAGGGCGGCACCGATGTTCGCGCCAACACCACCAAGGCTTATCCGGTCGGCGCCAGCGGCCCGGGTCAGGCTTATGAACTGGTCGGGCACAAGTGGTTCTGCTCGGCGCCGATGTGCGACGCCTTCCTGACATTGGCGCAAACCGACAAGGGCTTGAGTTGCTTCCTGCTGCCGCGCCATCGCCCGGACGACACGCGCAATCAGTTCTACATCCAGCGTCTGAAAAACAAACTCGGCAACCAGTCCAACGCCTCCAGCGAAGTGGAGTTTCGTGGGGCGCTGGCGTGGATGATCGGCGAAGAAGGGCGCGGCGTGCCGACCATTATCGAGATGGTGGCGATGACCCGCTTCGATTGCATGGTCGGCTCCAGCTCGCTGATGCGCCAGGCGCTGACCCAGGCCAGCCATCACTGCGCGCACCGCAAGGTCGGCGGCAAACTGCTCAGCGAGCAACCGCTGATGCAAAACGTGCTGGCCGATCTGGCGCTGGAGAGCGAAGCCGCGCTGGCCCTGAGTCTGCGCATGGGCAAGGCGCTCGATCATCTGGATGATCGCCACGAAGCGCAGTTCGCGCGGCTGGTGACGGCGGTGGGCAAATACTGGATATGCAAACGTGCGCCAGGAATGATCAACGAAGCCGCCGAATGCATGGGCGGCGCCGGTTATGTCGAAGACAGCATCCTGCCGCGCCTGTACCGCGAAGCGCCGGTGAATTCGACGTGGGAAGGGTCGGGGAATGTGCAATGTCTCGACGTGCTGCGCGCATTGTCAAAAGAACCGGGCGTGCTCGATGTGCTGTTCAGCGAACTGGGCGACGGCCATGGCGACAAGCGTCTGGCCGCACATATCCAGCAGTTGCAGGCGCAATTCAAGGACACCAGTGATATTCAGTATCGGGCGCGGCAGTTGACCGAGGACATTGCGCTCGGTTTGCAGGCCAAGCTGTTGCTCGAGGCGGGCAACTCGGTGGTCAGTGATGCCTTCATTGCCAGCCGCCTGAGCGGTGGTGGTCGCGTCTACGGCGGCTTGCCGCGTGGGCTGGACGTCGAAGCGATCGTCGCGCGCTCGACTCCACAGCTTTTCTGACCGCAATTTTCCCGACACCACAAAACCCTGTGGGAGCTGGCTTGCCAGCGATGGCGGTCTGTCAGTCAACATCGATGTTGAATGTGACGGCCTCATCGCTGGCAAGCCAGCTCCCACAGTGATTCGGGTTACCTGAAAGATTTCGGTACACCCACAACGCCACTGTTCCCGTGCGTCCACGATGCAGGCAAGATGAAGCTCTGCAAGTCAGAACACAGGAAGCTGATCGTGACCGAAGCGTTTATTGTCGTTCAAACCGCCGAACAAGCCGTGGATCGTCTGGCCGAGCTGCATGAGCAGGCCACCACTGCGCTGAATTCTGCCCTCAAGCGTTACCTCAAGGACCGCGTCGAACCCGACGCCGAACAGCGTGCCCTGTTTCGTTATCCCGAACTGCGTCTGACCTACCACTGCCAGGGCGAAGTGCCGCAGACCACCCGCGCTTACGCCAAGGTGCAGTTGCCGGGCACTTACAGCGTCACCGTCACCCACCCGGCGGCCTTTCGCAAATACCTGCTCGAACAACTGACGCCGTTGATGCACGACTTCACCGTGACCGTCGAAGTCGGCGTCAGCCAGCAGAATATTCCGTATCCGTATGTGGTCGAGCAGGGCGATGAACTGGCCGGTTCCGGTGTCACCGCGGCGGTGCTGGCGCGGGTGTTCCCGAGTACGGATCTGTCCGCCGCGACCGATGGCATTGCCGACGGCCTCTACGACTGGGAAAACACCGATCCGCTGCCGCTGGCGCTGTTTGATGCGGCGCGCGTGGATTTCTCGCTGCGCCGTCTGGTGCATTACACCGGCAGCGACTGGCGCCATGTGCAGCCGTGGATTCTGCTGACCAACTACCATCGCTACGTCGATCAGTTCATCGTTCATGGTCTGGAGCAGTTGCGCCGCGATCCGCGTTTCGTGCGCATGGTCCTGCCGGGCAACGTGATCATCGAGAAGAGCATGGATCACGGCGAAGCCTCGGCGATTGCCGCCGGTGTGGTCTGGCACCGGTACCAGATGCCGGCCTATCACCTGATCGCCAGCGACGGCCACGGTGTCACGCTGGTGAACATCGGCGTCGGCCCGTCCAACGCCAAGAACATCACCGATCACTTGGCCGTGCTGCGTCCGCATTGCTGGCTGATGATCGGCCACTGCGGTGGCCTGCGTCAGTCGCAGACCATCGGCGATTACGTGCTCGCCCACGCCTACATGCGCCGCGACGGCATTCTTGATCGTGTGGTGCCGCCGAATATTCCGATCCCGGCACTGGCCGAAGTGCAGCTTGCTCTGCAGCAGGCGGCGGCGAATGTCACCGGCGAGAAGGGCGACGACCTGAAAAAACGCCTGCGCACCGGCACGGTTCTGACCTACGACGACCGTAACTGGGAACTGCGCTGGGCTCAGGAACGACCGCTGATCAACCTGTCCCGCGCGGTTGCGGTGGACATGGAAAGCGGCACGATCGCAGCGCAGGGTTATCGCTTGCGGGTGCCGTACGGCACGCTGCTCTGTGTCTCGGACAAACCACTGCACAGCGAAATCAAACTGCCGGGCTCGGCCAACGCCTTCTATGAACGCGCGGTCAGCCAGCAT
This sequence comes from Pseudomonas sp. AC255, assembly GCF_979258175.1. Lineage (NCBI taxonomy): Bacteria > Pseudomonadati > Pseudomonadota > Gammaproteobacteria > Pseudomonadales > Pseudomonadaceae > Pseudomonas > Pseudomonas sp. AC255. The sequence goes on from NZ_OZ409841.1 coordinate 167,935, forward strand.
TTGAAAATCGGCATCGAAGCGGTGGATCTGCTGCGTACCGAACTCAACTCGCTGCACTCGCGCAAACTGCGCAGCTTCGACGAGCCGCCATTCCGTTAACGGTTAGTCGTGGTCATTTGGCGGTCGGGGCACTAGCATTGTCAGCCCTGATCGCTAAATGTTCTGTCTCTTATGTCCCGTCCCCCGCGTCCACCTTCCCGCCGCCCCGGCGTGAAGCCTCAGTCTTCTGCCCCGCGCCGTGTTGCCAAGGCACCACCGGCCGAGCCGAAACTGATCCTGTTCAACAAACCCTTCGATGTGCTGACGCAATTCAGCGACGGTGAAGGGCGGGCGACGCTCAAGGATTACATCGATGTGCCGGGGATTTACCCGGCCGGACGTCTGGATCGCGACAGCGAAGGTTTGTTGCTGCTGACCAACGACGGCCAGTTGCAGGCGCGCATCGCCGATCCGAAACACAAACTGGCGAAGACCTATTGGGTGCAGGTGGAAGGCGAGCCGACGGCCGAGCAGTTGCAGCGCCTGCGTGATGGCGTCGAGCTGAATGACGGCATGACCCTGCCCGCTGAAGCGCGGCAACTGCCTGAGCCGCAGTTGTGGCCGCGCAATCCGCCGGTACGCTTTCGCGCGACCATACCGACTTCGTGGCTGGAACTGGTGATTCGCGAAGGGCGCAACCGTCAGGTGCGGCGCATGACGGCGGCCGTCGGGCTGCCGACGTTGCGTCTGGTGCGAGTCAGGATTGGTGACTGGACCCTTGAAGGGCTGGATCAGGGCCAGTGGCGGGAAGTGCCGGCGCGCTTATAAGGCGCCGGATTCGATCAGGCCGATCACCACACTCTTGATGATGAACGCGGCCACGCCCAGGCCCAGCACGAAAAACAGAATGAACGAGCCGAACCGCCCGGCCTTGGACTTCTTCGCCAGATCCCAGACGATGAAACCCATGAAAATGATCAGGATGCTGACCAGACCGGTCATCATCCACTCTTCGAACAGTGCTGGATCCATTGGCGATCTCCGGCGCGGACAGGGCTGAAAGGGCGGCGGCGAGTATACGCCAAGGGCGGATGGCGGGGCATTGATCTGGATCTGATCCGCAATTGTTGCCCTCACCCTAACCCTCTCCCGGAGGGAGAGGGGACTGACCGAGGTGTCTGGCGTCTTACATCGACCTGAAATATCGAGTCGATTATGGATTCACAACAGAACTTTCAGGTCGGCGTACTTCTAGAGCATCTCTAGGTCGGCTCCCTCTCCCTCCGGGAGAGGGGACTGACCGAGGTGTCTGGCGTCTTACATCGACCTGAATATCGAGTCGATTATGGATTCACAACAGAACTTTCAGGTCGGCGTACTTCTAGAGCATCTCTAGGTCGGCTCCCTCTCCCTCCGGGAGAGGGGACTGACCGAGGTGTCTGGCGTCTTGCATCGACCTGAAATATCGAGTCGATTATGGATTCACAACAGAACTTTCAGGTCGGCGTACTTCTAGAGCATCGCTAGGTCGGCTCCCTCTCCCTCCGGGAGAGGGGACTGACCGAGGTGTCTGGCGTCTTACATCGACCTGAATATCGAGTCGATTATGGATTCACAACAGAACTTTCAGGTCGGCGTACTTCTAGAGCATCTCTAGGTCGGCTCCCTCTCCCTCCGGGAGAGGGGACTGACCGAGGTGTCTGGCGTCTTACATCGACCTGAATATCGAGTCGATTATGGATTCACAACAGAACTTTCAGGTCGGCGTACTTCTAGAGCATCTCTCGGTCGGCTCCCTCTCCCTCCGGGAGAGGGCTGGGGTGAGGGGCTTTTGCTTAGCTACGCAAATGAGTCAGCGGCAATTCAGTACTGTTCAAAACCTGATTCAGCACAAAACTCGACCGCACGCTGGTGACCCCCTCGATCCGGGTCAGATGCCCCAGCAGCAACTTTTGATAGTGATCCATATCCGGTACGACCACTTTTAACTGGTAGTCGGCATCCACTCCGGTCACCAGACTGCATTCCAGCACTTGCGGCAATGTGCGGATTGCCGCCTCGAAATTCTCGAAGCGCTCGGGGGTGTGCCGATCCATGCCGATCAGCACATACGCCGTCAGGCTCAAGCCGAGCATCTTGCGATCGAGCAGCGCAACCTGGCGCGAAATATAGCCATCGTCTTCCAGCTGCTTGACCCGGCGCGAGCAAGGCGAGGGCGACAGACCGATGCGCTCGGCCAGTTCCTGGTTGGAGATACGGGCGTCGCGCTGCAATTCCGCCAAAATACTCAGGTCATACCGGTCAAGTTTGCTCATCAATCTGTCCTTGGTCGTAACTATTGCGGCAGATTATCTATCCAGGGTTAAAAATTGCGCAAGCGGTGTTTAATTGAGCAATTTTCGCAATCCTCTGTCGCAGCCTCAGGCTTATTCTTAACACCAGAATCACTGCTCGGTAACACAGTCCACGCGGCCCGCCCAATCAGGCCCGCCGCGGCCGCCACCCCCACCGGGGATGTGCCGGCCCCCGAGCTGCACACTGTCCAGAAGACGGTGTGAGGTGAGCCGACGTCAAAAGCGTCGAGCCAGGACGAAGTTCTCCAGAAGGGAGGCCGACGGGTCTCCCTTTTTCTTGCCTGCGATTTCATGTTGGCGCCTCAATAAATAAGTCGCGCGACTGATAACCTGTTGCAGAACCCGATGGGGCTGTTTCGAGTCTCAGCAACAAGCCCTGCCAACGACAGGCTCCCGCAGTGAGGAAAAGCATGAATTCGCGCATCTGGCGTCTGGCCGGTGTTGGTTTGCTGTGTGTGGGTGTCAGTGCGCAAGCGCTGGCCGATGAGCCGCAGAATCGTGGGCCGGGCAACGGGCCGCAGAACGACGGGATCATCCGTGGCGACAACAGCCGTCAGTTCGAGCACAACGGCCAGCCGCACAACAATGACGGTCAATGGCAGAACCGCAACCGTGTCGATGATCGTCCAGAACCGCCTCGCCAGCCGGGCAACAACCTGCCGGTCCAGCCGCGACCCGACGCCGTGCACCAGACTCAGGAGCCGCGTCAGGGTTACTACCGCGACGAGCGCCCGCAGAACGGTTACCACAATCAGCAATGGCAGACGCGGCCACGTCCCGATGACAACCGCTGGCCGGGACGGCCGAACGGTCATGGCAATGGCTGGGGGCCTGGCCCGCAATATCGTCCGGGCCATGTGATCGATCGTTTCCCGGATCGTGATTACCGCGTGCCGTATCGCGGTCAGGATTACTTCTATTCCGGTGGCTATTGGTATCGCCCGCAAGGCCCGCGCTACATCGTCGTGCAGCCACCGCGCGGGATCCGCATCCAGTATTTGCCGGATTACGCCCGTGAAGTGTGGATCGGCGGCTCGCTGCTATTCCTCGCCGCCGGCTCGTATTACGCCTATCAGGAGGCGACGCAGGATTACGTGGTGGTCGAGCCGCCGCTGCAGCAACAGCCACAACCGCAAGCTCAGGGCTATGACGTCGAAGCCTATCCGGCCAACGGCCAGTCACCGCAGCAGGTGCAGCAGGACGGTTACCAGTGCTCGCAGTACGCGGTGCAGCAAAGCGGTTTCGACCCGCGCACCGCGACCTACCAACCGGCACCCGAAGTGGTTCAGGCCTATCGCCAGGCGCAGGGCAACTGCCTGAGCAGCCGCGGTTATCAGGTCAATTACTGAGTGCGGGCGGCGAGCACCACTTCCTGTGGGTCGGCGTGCACCAGCACCTCGGCCTTCGGATATTCCTTGTGAATCGCCGCCGCCGCTTGATCGCTGATGCCATGGGCGACTGACAGGGTCAGTTCGCCCGGCAATTCCAGGTGCAATTGCACGAACCAGTGATTGCCGGAAATCCGCGTACGCAGGTCATGTGCACCGAGCACCCCCGGCACGCTGCACGCCAGTTCGAGCATGTGCTGACTGACATCGGTGGGCAGTTCCTCGTCCATCAACACCGAAAAACTTTCCCGGGCGATCTGAACCGCGCTCCAGAAGATGTACACGGCGATCCCCAGCCCGAACCACGCGTCCAGTTGCGCAAAACCCATCCCGGCCAACACCAGCGCGATCAGGATGCTGCCGTTGAGCAGCAGGTCCGAACGGTAATGCAGGGAGTCGGCACGCACGGCGTTGGAGCCGGTCTGCTTGATCACCCGGTGCTGCAACATCAGCAGCGCCGCCGTCAGCAGCAGGGAAAACACGATCACACCGATGCTCAGCCACGGCGCGCCAAGCGGCTCCGGCGTCTGCAAGCGTTGGTAGGCCTGGAACGCGATCAGCACCGCGCTGCCACCGATGAACAACGCCTGCGCCATGCCCGCCAGCGATTCGGCTTTGCCGTGGCCATAACGGTGATCGTCATCCGCCGGACGCAAGGCGTAATGCACCGCCAGCAGATTGAGCATTGAAGTGACGCCATCCAGCGCCGAGTCGGTGAGGCCGGCGAGCATGCTCACCGATCCGCTGAGCCACCAGGCAATCGCTTTGGCGACGATCAGCGTGCACGCGACCGCCACCGAGGCGCGGGTCGCCAGCCGCAGCAGGCGGGCGTGTTCGGGGCTGGAGGTCATTGAACGTCCTTATTCAAGCGGCGGGTTGCAGGCCGAACATCGCCAGTTGCTGAGTGCTGCCCTTGTGCTGGATCAGGCGCGGGTCGTCGAGAGGAAAGTCTTTACCCAGTTCGCTCTCGAGAATCGCCTGCAACTTGTGATTGTCGACCTGACCGTCCGGGCCGATGGCTTGCTTGAGCTTGGCCGGATCGATCTGCGCGGTGTGGCCCGGTTCGAAATAGATCGCCCCAGTGGCGAAGTCGACGGCAAACGCGATCAGCCCGGGAATGATGTAGAACAGCAGGCCGACGGCATCGAGCACGGCAATCGCCGGGTCGATCTTGCCGTCGATCTGGCCACGGCGGTCCGGGTAGAAAATCGAACCGCACGCCGACAGTTGCGTGAGCAGAGTGGCAACCAGAACACCGCCAATCAGGCGAGAGGGTAAGCGCATGGAAATGTCTCCTGAGTCATCAAATAACGAAGCTTCGTCTTGTGAAGTTAAGACCCTGACGAACGTCAGACAGTTCGTCGTTATACTCGCCGCTCTGTTTGGGAGCCAGCATGATTTCTTTGCCGATCGATGATGTTTTACCCGCCCTGCGTGAAGCCCTTGCGTCACGCCACGAAGCCGTGCTCGAAGCACCGCCCGGCGCCGGTAAGACCACCCGCGTGCCCTTGGCCTTGCTCAACGAAGCCTGGCTGGCCGGGCAGACCATCGTCATGCTCGAACCACGGCGTCTGGCCGCGCGCGCAGCGGCGGAACGTTTGGCCAGCGAGCTCGGCGAGCAGGTCGGTGAAACCGTCGGCTATCGCATCCGCCTCGACAGCAAAGTCGGCCCGAAAACCCGTATCGAAGTGGTCACCGAAGGCATCCTTACCCGGCGCTTGCAGGACGACCCGGCGCTGGAGGGTGTGGGCCTGCTGATCTTCGACGAATTTCATGAACGCAGTCTCGACGCCGATCTGGCGTTGGCGCTCAGTCTGAACGGTCGCGAGCTGTTTCGCGCTGAACAGCCGCTGAAGATTCTGCTGATGTCGGCGACCCTCGAAGGCGAGCGCCTGTCGGGGTTGCTCGATGACGCGCCGATCCTGCGCAGCGAAGGCCGCATGTATCCGGTGACGATGCGCTGGGGCCGGCCGTTTCAGCCAGGCGAATACATCGACCAGCGCGTTACCCAAACCGTGCTCGAAGCGCTGCACGACGAGACCGGCAGTCTGTTGGTGTTCCTGCCGGGGCAAGCGGAGATCCGTCGCGTACATCAGCAACTGGTCGACGCAATCGGCGAGCGCAAAGACGTTTTGCTGTGCCCGTTGCACGGCGAACTCGACCTCAATGCGCAACGCGCGGCAATCGATCCGGCGCCGCCCGGTCAGCGCAAAGTGGTGCTGGCAACCAACATCGCCGAGACCAGCCTGACCATCAACGGCGTGCGCGTGGTCATCGATGCCGGGCTGGCGCGGGTGCCGCGTTTCGACCCGGGCAGTGGCATGACCCGCCTCGACACTCAACGCATCTCCAAGGCCAGCGCCACCCAGCGTGCCGGCCGCGCCGGGCGATTGGAGCCGGGCGTGTGTTATCGCCTGTGGTCACCGGATCAGCACGAACAACTGGCGGCCTATGGCAGCGCGGAAATTCTCTCGGCGGATCTGGCCAGCCTCGCTTTGCAGCTGGGGCGCTGGGGCGTGACCCCGGGCGAACTGGTTTGGCTGGATGTGCCCCCGGCCGCCGCGTATGCGCAAGCGCAGGAACTGCTGCAACGCCTCGGCGCCTTGCACGGCGACACGCTGACGGCCCACGGCCAGGCCATGGCTGAACTGCCGGCGCATCCGCGCATTGCGCATTTGCTGTTGCGCGGTCAGGCGCTGGGGCTGGCGGCGATGGCCTGTGATGTGGCAGCGCTGCTCGGCGAGCGCGATATCCTGCGCGGCGCTGGCGCGGATCTGCACAGCCGATTGGTCCTGCTTTCCGGCCAAGAACGTGCCGGTCGTGGGGCGCAGGGCGGGGTGCAACGTGCCCGGCAATTGGCTCGGCAATATCGCGGCTACTTGCGCGGCAAGCCGAGCGAGCCGGTCAGCGATGCCGAGCATCCACGCTGGCTCGGCGCGCTATTGGCGCTGGCCTACCCGGATCGCGTCGCCCAGCAACGGCGTGCCGGGGGTGCCGAATACCGGTTGGCCAACGGTCGCGCCGCGCTGTTCGCTGAGGCCGACAGCTTGATGAAGCATGAGTGGATTGTCATCGCCGACCTCGGCAGCCGTCAGGGCCAGCGCGAAGAACGTATCTATCTGGCGGCGGATTTCGATCCGGCGCTGTTCGATTCGGTGCTCACCGAGCAAGTGCGCAGCGTCGACCAACTCGATTGGGATGAACGCGAAGGCGTGCTGCGTGCCGAGCGCCAGCGCAAGGTCGGCGAGCTGATTCTCAGCCGCGAACCGTTGACCGGTCTCGATGAAAACACGCGCAGTCAGGCCCTGGTCAATCTGGTGCGACGCAAGGGTCTGGAGCTGCTGCCATGGACGCCGGAACTGCGCCAGTGGCAAGCGCGGGTGGCGCTGTTGCGCCAGCTCGATCTGCGCACTCAGGACGACAGCCAATGGCCGGATGTCAGCGATGCAGCGCTGCTCAATACCCTGGAAGACTGGCTGATGCCGTATCTGGGCAAGGTCTCGCGGCTGAGCCATTTCGCCAACCTCGACCTGTCGAGCATCGTGCGCAATCTGCTGCCGTGGCCGCTGCCACAGAAACTCGACGAGCTGGCGCCGCATCATTTGAGCGTGCCGTCGGGTTCATCGATTCGCCTGGATTACAGCGACCATCCACCGATTCTCGCGGTGCGCTTGCAGGAGTTGTTTGGTCTGGCCGATACGCCACGGATTGCCGGCGGCCGGCAAGTGGTCAAGCTGCATCTGCTCTCGCCAGCGCGGCGGCCGGTGCAGGTCACGCAGGATCTGGCCAACTTCTGGCGCAGTACCTATGCCGAGGTGAAGAAGGATCTGAAGGGGCGCTACCCCAAGCATTACTGGCCGGATGATCCGCTGGTGGCTGAAGCCACGGCGCGGGCGAAACCCCGGGGCACCTGACCGGGGTTACGCCAATGCCGGGCGCTGATTCAGGCGCCTGCGGCAGCGGTGTCTGCCTGACCTCGGGCGAAACGTGTAGCCGAGGTCTGCAACAGCAACGCGGCACTCAATGTCACCAGCAGGAAGGGCAGCAGCCAGGCGTTTTCGATCATGGCCAATTGCAGGCTGAGTATCAGCAGCAGCACGGGTGTCGCCAAGGCGTTCGCCCGGCTGACACACAGACCCACCGCCGCCTCGCTGTACCGGCAGGCGATGGCGACGCGGATATGCACGCGCGCACCGCCAAATGCCATACCGAGGATCAACAGGCTCAGCGACTTGAGCATCAGATTGTCCGGCAGCAGCAACCACATCGAAGTGGCGATCAGCGCCAGTGCAATCAGGCCTGACAGATAGGCCGTCAGGTTGCGACCGGTATTGGCAATGATTACCAGCACCCCGATTAGCGCCATGCCCAGGCCGAAGACGGCATCGAGTATGCCCAGTTCGAACAGTGCCCAGCCGTGGCTCGCCACATACACTGGCAGCATGAAGTTGAATGCGCCGAGGATCGGCCAGATCAACACCATCGGCACAAACAGCGTCAGCGGCAACCTGGCAGGTGCAGCAACGTCGGCCATTGCCTGCACCGCTGTAGGTTGACTGTTGCGGGTGAAGCAAATCGCCGCAACCATAAAAAAGCCAGCGCTGAGCACTATCGAGAAACCCATGCCGGGTAGAATCGGCATCAAGCCTGCCGCGAGCAAAGGTCCGATCATCAGCGCGGCCTGACTGGTAGCTGTGGTTGCACCACTGATTCGCCGGACCTTGGTTTCATCCATGCCGCGTTGAATCTGGGTGAACCACATATCCAGGCTGGCTTCGAGCGACATGACCATCAGCCAGGCAAACAGGTTGGTGATCAGCAAACCGACAGTAAAATCTCGCGACACGCCCGATATCAGCGCGATGCCGGTCAGCCCAAGCACAAACCAACTGCTCATCTGCCGACCGTTCATGCGCAGCGACAGGCGCCTGATCATCGCAGGCGTGATAAACGCCGGAATGAACGAGCAAAAAATCGCTAGTGCCAGTGGCAGATATCCGCCTTCTTCCTGGTTGAGGATGGTCCATGTCAGCGAGACCATCAGCGCACCGGAAAACAACCGATATACCGTCGAGCAGAACAGGAACATGGCCAGCTCTTTTGCAGCTTTTTGGGGGACGGCGTTTATTTCATTCATTTGATCGATCCTTGCCCTTGAGTACGCGGCGATTCTTCAACAGGAAGGCGGACGCGAGCGACCCGAACCGGCCTTGACCAGGTGCAGGCAACTGACGTCGGTTCGGGCGGATGTCAGACCAGAGTGCGCATCACTTTGAGGGTCTTTTCGATGTCTTCGGGCGTATTGATGATCCCGGCGGAAAAGCGCACGGTCGAATGCCGATAAGGCGTGGCGCTGGCAATGATTTTCTGCTCTTTGAGCCTGGCGACGATCTCTTTGGGGTCGCGGTCTTTGACATCACAGCAGACAAACCCGGCCGAGAACTCTGCAGACTGCGGCGTGTGCAAATACACGTTGGGCAGCTTCGCCAGTCCCTCCTTCAACTGCCCATTGAGTTCGGCGACCCGGTCGGCAATGCGCTTGCGGCCGATCTGCTCGATGAACTTGAACGCCTCGATCATGGCCCACTGGTTTTCGAACGCGAGAAAGCCACCGGGACTGACCCAGGCTGCCTGCGTCTGGCCCTGTGGATCGCGCTGTTGGCGCCAGGCATTGGCGGGTTCGGCGGCCATAATGGTGGGAATGGTCGGTGTGATGTGCGCCCACTGACCTTCGCGAGCCCAGACCAGACCGGTCCCGTGCGGGCCGAGAATCCATTTGTGTGTACCGGCGCTGAAAAAGTCGCAACCCAGGCTCGCCACCTGCGCCTCGGAACAGCCGAAGCCGTGCACGCCGTCGATCACGTAGATGATTCTGTCCGCTTCGGACCGATCACGGTTGATCCTCGCTACCAATGCACCGATTTCTCGCGCCGGCAAGCGTACGCCAGTGCCCGAATGCACCCAGGTCATGGCAAGAATGCGGGTTGCCGGTTTGATGGCTTTTTCAATGCGCGCGACGATGGCGTCGACACTGACATCGTCTGGTCCTTGATACAGGTCGATCCGGCGAATGCTGCCGCCCCACTTGAGGACCGCCAGACGCATCGCTTCGTCGTGGGTGTACCACTCGTGGTTGGTCGTCAGGATTTCCTGTTGGGGGGCCAGCTTCAGTCCGTTGTAGATCATCGACAGACCCTGCGTGGTGCTGGTCGTCAGTGCGATGTCCTCAGCGCGTCCGCCGGTATAGTCGGCAGCCGCGGCGCAGACCTTGCGCCAGACCATGTCCTGCGGTCTGGCGAACATGTTGTCTTCGAGGTAGGTGTACGGATTTTCGTCGAATGCCTGCCGGTGGCGCGCCATGGCATCGCGAACCGGCTTGGGGTTGGAAGCGAGAAAAAAGTTGGAAATGTGCACGAATTCAGGCGACAACTTGAACTGCGCTCGCACGGATGCCCAATCGTTGGGGTCCAGCACCGTCATCACGTCATTCTGAACAGGCTGGTTACCCGCCTGTGCGTTCGTCACACCTGCAATCATGCTGCCTCCAACCAGGGTCGCGCCAACCGAGACCCTCACGAATTCACGTCTTCCCAGACTCATACCTACTCCCTGTCGATTCATATTGAAGTGCGCGCAGGACGCGCAAACATAGCATTGAAAATACGCTGCCCATAGAGGCCGACGGCCAGGCCGAGCACAATCAGTACCACCGCCATCACCTTGCTCGCCGGCACTTGCTCATGAAAGATCAAGACCGAGCCGAGCATGCCGAAAATCGGCACCAGCAGCGACAGTGGCGCGACGGTGGAAACCGGATAGGTTTTGAGCAGCGAGTTCCATATCCAGTAGGCGAACAATGTGTTCGGGTAAACCTGAAACAGGATCGACAGCACGGCGGTCGTATCGACCTGATTGACAAACGTGGTGTAGCCGGAGCTGCCGTTCACTGCGTAGTCGAGCGCGAACAACGGGATTGGTGCGAAGGCGCTGGACCAGACCAGAAACGCGAAGACCTCTTTGGTGCTGGCCTTTTTGTTGATGATATTGGCGACGCTCCATGAGGCTGCGCCCACCAGCACCAGCAGCACACCCGGCAGACTGACCGAACCGTCGCTGATCATGATGATGCACAACAATCCACCGAGTGCGATCAGCATGCCCAGTACCTGAAAGCGTGTCAGCGCTTCCTTGAACACCCAGCCGCCCAGCAGAATCGTGAAAAACGCGCTGAATTGCAGCACCAGCGAAGCGATGCCTGCCGATAGCCCGGCCTTGATGCCCAGGTTCACGATGCCCCACAGGCCGATGCCGAACACCAGTCCGTAACCGATGATGTAGCGCCACGGCACATTCGGTTTGCGGATGAAAAAGATCGCCGGTAACGCACAAAGACTGAAGCGGATGCCCGCCAGAATAAACGGGTCCACGGTGGCCAGTCCCAGCTTGATGACCGAGAAGTTGACACCCCAGATCGCCGTGATCAGGACAGCCAGTACTACGTGCAGTGGTTTCATTGCTGTGTCGCCTTCATGAGGGTGGGCGGTGTCATGCGACGGATGTCAGGTTTGCCGTCAGGCGTACCCGGGAAAACAGAGTGTGCATCCAGGCCTTGGTCTGTAGCGGTTCGTAGGTTTTGACGATGCCTGCCAAGGGCGCCTCAAACGCCGAATAGGTCACATGGCCCGGCAGCGAGGCGCCCGGTTGCAACTCATTCCACTGCACGATGAAGGGACACGCGCGCAACTCGTCCGCCCCGTCGAGGCCCTGATAGATGCGCTCGCCGTGAGTGTGCCCGGGGAACACAAACCAGCCGAAACCCAGGTTGGGCTGCTGCTCGGTAAGCGGTGCAATATCCACTTCGCCCTCTACATGGATGCGCAACTCCAGCGACGGCAGATGGATGCCGGTGGCAAGCTCGTAGGTCGCGACGACGTCGGCGCCACCGACCCGGTTGCCGACTTCGAGGAACACCGGCTCGTCACCTTCCATAATGGCCTCCAGATGGAACGCGCCATTGCGGATCTGCACGGCTTCCAGCGCGGCACTGACCCATGCCTGCATCGGCGCGGTGGTCTCCAGATGCCAGGAACCCAATGGCTCGCCGCGCTCCATGTAATCCAGGCAGGTGCCGACATATTGGCTGGAAAGCAGGGTGAGGATTCGCCCGTTCTGGACCAGACCGTCGAAGTGGCGGATGGGGCCGCTGATAAATTCTTCGACCTGAAATTCATCGATGCGCAGGGACAGATCACTGATCTTGCGACGGATCTCGTCAAGGGCGCACGCAGGTTGCTGGTGAATACTGACGTCCATGCTCGAGGCGCCGCTGTGGGGCTTGAGCACGGTCGCGCCGTGCCACGGCACCTGCCCCTCAAGTGCCAGATAACGATCAAGCGCCATGAATCGCGGCACGCGTAGCTGCCGGGCCGCAACGGCAGCCTTCATGTCCAGTTTGTTGCGCGCCAGATTCACCGCCGTCAGCGAAGCCCCTTCGACGTTCAGTGCTTCGCGAAGGCGTGCGGCGTCGAGCAATTCGTACTCGGACATCGAGATGATCCGGTCGAACCGCTGTGGCGACCGGGCCAGCCACTGTTGCGCTTCATCGTAAGCGCTGGCCTCGCCCGGCCGGGTCACTCGATGGCAGCGTAGTTCGGCCGGCAGCGTGTCGATCGCGGCTTGTTTGCCCAAATAGGTGACGTCGTGCAGGTCATGATCGATGCCACGGTGGTATTCGATGCGCGGGTAGGGCACCCGGTGAAGAATGAGAATTTTCATGCAAGCGGTCTCAAAGCGAAAAAGACAGGGATCAGGACGCAACCTTGAGGAGCAATCCGGACGATAGATTGCGCTCCAGCACAAGCAGCCACTGCTCGCGCAGCACTCGCACCAAGTCGCGGATATCTACCGATGAGTCATGCAGCGCAACGCAGGCATGGGCGACGAAGTCACTGTTGTCGCGGGGAGTGGCATGAATCAACCGCGTCTCACCAGCAACCCACGCGGTTTCGAGCAGGACAATATCTTGCTGGGCCAGCTTCAGTTGTTGTGCCGCCAGTGCCAGCGTTTGGTGAACCAGAGCCTCGATGTCGCCCAGTTCGGTCACATCGATCGTCACATCGCGCGGCACACCGAACATCACCGTCGCGGCGCTGCATGTGGCAGCAGGCAGCATGTCCGGCACTGGCCCGGCAAAGACCGAATCAACCCATGCCGCATAGAGGTCAAGGCCGTGTACGGCGTGTGCCAGCGTCCAGATTTTCATGCCGCCGGGACGCCGGTTCGGCTCGATCACAGCGGTCTGGTAGCCGCTGTCGCTGAGTTTGATTTCATTGTGAAACGGCCCGATACGCTGGCCTACCAGCCGATTGACCTGCTCGCCAGCGTTGCGAATGGCTTGTCGTTCTTGCTCGGTGATGCGCGCCGGCAAAATTTGTGCGACCTCAACCGGGTAGCGTCCGCTGGCGCTGACCTTCTCAGTGACGAACCATAGCTTGCCCAGGCCGTCATAGGAGTACTCGCGGGTGAATGTGAGGAACGCTTCTGCCAGCACGCCACCGTCCAGATAAGGCTTCACTTCCTCAAACGCCTGCTCGCAGTCACCGCCCGGAGATACCACTACCACGCCACGATTGTTGCCCTCGCACGCAGGCTTGATGACGAAACTGCCTTCCTGGCGCACTGCGAAATTGCGTACATCGTTCAAGCAGTCGATCCGCACGAAGTCCGGCAGCGTGACCCCCAAAGGGTGAAGCTGCGGGCGGATGCGATCTTCGGCGATTCGATACGCCAGTTTGTCAAAGGCACCAAGTGCCAGCGCGGCATCATCCACCGGCAGTCCAAGGCGCTCCAGTAGCGCCGCGCCACTGGCCACGGCGTTGTCGGAAAAACCATCCCTGCGCTGATCCGTGACGCATCTTCGCCCAAATGATCGAGCACTCGGCTGACGAAGTCCGGGTGCAATGGATCGGCATCGATCACTCGATCGCTGATGGTCTGGTCATGGTCCTGGGGGTTGGCCCTGATCAGCCAGGTCTGCGCGCCCCATTGCTGGAGTGCGTAGTCACGCAGGTGCAGTACATCGCCGATCCGGCTCAGGTTGTAATCGACAATCAGCAATACAGGCGCTTGCAACGGCATGTTCGTCATCCTCATCCGTGGGGTGGTCATGGGCAGGAGTCATGTTCAGGTGATTGCTCACCGGTTTATCAAGCGCTCGGGACCTGATAGCGAATATCCAGCGCGGTGGCGCTGATGCTGGCCAGTCGTTCAAGCTCGGCTGTCCGGTTGCTGCGGTCGAACGTCCATAACAATTGCCCCAGGAACACTTCGCGTGCGTGTGCAGGAATCACATCGCCTGCTTTCAACAGGATGTGCTGCACGACCGGGTCGAGCGGCAGCGCGTTGAGCGTCACTGAACTCAGCGTTCCGGGTTTGGCGAAATACACCCGAAAGAACGTCGCCACGGACTGTTCGCTGGTGCCATCGGCACGCCAGCCAAGCTGTGCCAGACGCTGGACGAGCGCTTCGCGCGGGCGCGCATCGTCCTGACTGGCGAGCAGTAGATCGAGCCACAGTGAAAGCATGCTGTGACCGTCGGTTACCGCCTCGACACTGTGCGAGATAAGGCTGCCGCCGACGCGCGGATTGATTTCGATCAGGTCCCAGTGCTGCCCGGTGAAGCGTGCTTCCACGTGATAGCAGCCCCACTTGAGCTCCATGCAGCTCAGTACGTTTTTCAGCCATTGCAGGCCTGCGGCGATCTGCGCCTGGTCGAGACTTGCCGGCGGCGTGGTGCAACTGTCTTCAAGCACCGTGTCGGCGGTCTCGGTGACTTCGTATTTCTCATGGATGGCCACCACACTCGGCTGACCATCAACCAGCAGAGTCTCGAAACTGAATTCATTGCCGGCGATGTAATCTTCCGCCATGAACGTCAGCCCATCGTTGAACGCCGAGGCATACACCGTGTCGTCGGCCGAGGCCAGACGCAGGCTCTCGAGGGCATTCCACGTCGTGTCCTTGCGCATGGGGAAGGCCGCGTAGGAAGCGATCCCATGAATCGGTTTGATGAAATAGTGCTGATCCTTTGCTTTGAGCCGTTCCAGCACGGGCTCGGTCAGGGCGTAGGCGTTAGCGTGCGACAGGCCCGCTTCGGCCAGTCGGTTGCGTACATTGAGCTTGTTGCGCAGCGCCAATGCCTGGTCTGCGTCGATGTCATAAGTGCCGAGCGCAGCGTTGGCCGACGCCATCAGGTGGCGATAGCCTTCCCACACACTGATGCAGCAGGTGACCTGCTCGCCGGACTTGCGCAGTGTATCGAGGGCGATCTGCACATCTTCCAGTTTCAACTGGTGTGAGTCGCTGGTATAGAACCGGTCCGCCCAAGCATGAATCTGCTCCAGGCGAGCCGGTACATGTTCTGGAAGCGGCAATGAAGACAGCACGAAGCACCGGAGCTGCCGTCGATGAAGTTCCTGCTTGAGGTCTTCCAGGAAAGAAAAGCCGCAGTGGCTCAGGATCAGAACACCGGGTCGATTTGAATTCATTGCCTGCTCCATGGCTTAAGCTGCCTGTTCTTGCGGCTTGGCCAGGGTGTTGATGTACAGCTCGCTGAAATACATCGCGAGGATCTTCTGGTGCTCCTCGAGGTAGCGTTTCAGTGCCGCGATGTCCTGCTCGCCCTTGATCAGGAAGCGCAGTGCCGCCCAGACTTCGCCAGGATGGTCATCATTGATATCGGTGTGCGAGTGCGAAACCTGACCCACGATCTTGGTCTCCCCAACCGAGGTCTTCAGCGCTTCGAGTTTGCGCGGTTCAAGCTTCACGTTGACGTACTCGACCAGGTAGGAGTAAGCGACCACGCCGAGCGGTCCCTCGTGGTCCAGCAAATACGAGAAGAAACCGGCCAGCAGTTTGGTCGACAGGTACGGTTCGGTGGCGAGGAACTCCTCACGGCTGACGCCGACGCGCTTCAGGTCATCGATGAACAGTTCGTCATGGAGCATTTCTTCCTGCTCGTAGTGCGCCCAGATCTGCGCCGCCGCCGGGCTGACCTTGGCCACTTCCACCAGTGCCTTGGATTCGGCTACTCGCAGCAGGCGGATACGCCAGGCGGTTTCGATCAGGTGGCGCTTGTAGTACTCACTATTAACATCCTTGCCTTCCAGGTGAGCTGCTTGAGGTACGGTTGCGTACCATTGCTCTACTTGCACGTCGATAATCTTGTCGATCTCTGCGCGCAGATTTACCGAGCCAGCGGCGTTGAGGAAAGGAGTGGTATCACCATAGCCAACATTCTTTACACGGTTAAACATGTACTAAGTCCTTTTTTTAGTTTATTGAAACGCTTTAATTACAACCACAGTTCAATCGCAACGCTTAGCCAATAACATCAATGGCCACTTCACCTTTTAACCGGCATTGACACGCCAGTCGGTACTCTTCACCGCTGAAGCCCAATATTTCGATGAAGGCTTCTTCGTCGTCATCGCGAGGACTAATTGCCTCGATGCCTGATGTCACCTTAATCAGGCATGCGCCGCACGCACCTACACGACAGCCCAGCGGTATTATATTTTTGCCCCCGGATTCATACTCGATATCGGTGAATGGGGAATTAGTCGGCAACACGAACTCAAGTTGATGCGATGTGATCGTTAATGTGTGCAGTGCCATACATGCCTCATGTCATTATTAAAGTTTGTGTGGCAGGCACACAGTTTCTCACCACGTATATTCGGGCTATGCAAGAACGTTTCAGGGGGTGGCTGGAACTTAACCGGAAGTTAGCTCCAGATATAACCAGTACAACAATGCTGTTGCGCTGAAGGCTGCGCCTAACAGGCAAACGGCAACCCAGCCCAAGTGCACATACGTGTAGGTCGCCGTAATTGCGCCGACACCGCTGCCCACGGAGTAAAAGCACATATAGGCGCCCACCAGCCGGCTTTGCGCATCGGGCCGGGCGGCGAAGATCAGGCTTTGGTTGGTCACATGCACCGCTTGCACAGCGAAGTCCAGCAGTACCACGCCGATGACCATGGCCAGCAGTGAGCTTTCAACAAACGCGGTGGGCAGCCATGACATGGTCAACAGCGCCAGCGCGATGCCTGTCGTGCGATTACCCAGGCCTTGATCGGCCAGCCTTCCGGCCCTTGCCGCAGCCAGCGCGCCGGCTACCCCGGCCAGACCGAACAGGCCTATCTGAGTGTGTGACAGCGACAGGGGAGGTGCGCTCAACGGCAATACCATTGCGGTCCACAGTACGCTGAATGCGGCGAATATCAGCAGGGCGAAGGTGCCCCTGACGCGCAGCGTCCGTTCGGTGAGATACAACTGCAGGACCGACCGCAGCAACTGCAAGTAACTGCCCTTGGCCGGTGGTTTGGTCGATGCTGGCATGGTGCGATACAGCACCAGTGCCATGCCGATCATCAAGGCTGCCGAAACGAAGTAAACGCCGCGCCATCCAGCCAGATCGGCTACCGCGCCCGATACGAAGCGCGCAAGCAGAATGCCCAGCACGACGCCACTGGTCACCGTGCCAATGGCTTCGCCACGTTGTTCCGGGCTGGCCAGCGTCGCAGCGTAAGCGACCACCACTTGCACGACGACCGCCATCAGCCCGACCAGCACCATCGCGCCGAGCAACATGCCCCAATCCTGTGCCAGCCCAACCGCGCACAAGGCAATGGCCGACAGCAGCATCTGCGTCAGGATCAGTCCCTTGCGATTGAGCAGATCCCCCAGCGGGACGATGAACAAAAGGCCCACTGCGTAACCAGCCTGAGTGGCGGTGACCACCACACCGATAGTGCCGGGCGACACCGACAGGCTCGCAGCCATCGACTCCAGCAAAGGTTGTGCAAAGTAGACGTTAGCCACGGCCATGGCGCAGGTGATTGCGAAGAGAAATGTCTGGTAACGACTTAATCCGGTATTGGCCGCCTGTGTCAGAGGTGCTCGGACGCTGCCGCTGCTGGCTGATTTTTCGGCTTCGACGTCCATTTTCGAAGGCTTTTGAGGGTTCAACGTCATCATTCCATCCTTGGGAATCTGGTTTCCAAAGAAAACCGGTGCGTTGATTTTTATCAAAACTGGTTTTAATCTACAACTAGTTTTTACAGAATATTTTCTTCTGACGTTAGATCCTGTCTAACGCGTTCTTTTTCAAAATTGGAGACTCATGGCCAGACAGTTGCTACTGGCACAAAGCGAATGTCCCGTGGCCCGCACTCTCGAGGCCATCGGTGATCGTTGGGTGTTGATGATCATCCGTGATGCTTTCGATGATGTGCGTCGTTTCAGCGAATTCCAGAAACGTCTGGGGCTGGCGAAAAACATCCTCACGGTGAAACTCAAGAGATTGGTCGAGCTGGGCGTGTTCGAGGTGCAGCCAGCCTCCGATGGCACCGCTTACAAGGAATACGTGTTGACCGAGATGGGCCGTTCGGTTTTTCCCATTGTCATCAGCATGCGCCAATGGGGCGAGCGTTTCCTGTTCAGTAAGGGTGAGAGTTATTCGGTGTTGCTGGACAACGAACAATCGGAGCCGGTCGAGACCATTACGGTACGCTCCCGCGCGGGCAAGGTCTTGGGCCCGGCGGATTGCCATCGGCGCGTGGTCCGGCGCCGAAGTTGATGGCTGTCATTGTCTATGGCGCGGCAGGAAGCAGGAATCGCGCAATCACTGGCAAATGATCGGAAATGCGCAACGTATCGTCCTGGCGCACCATCGCTTCGATCCGTTTGATCTTCGGGCTGTAGAAAAGATAGTCGACCGTGCGATCCGGGCCGTTGAGGCCGGGGTCGTTGGGGTAATGGGTCAGCCATTTGGCCCGGTCGATGCCGCCAGCCTCGTTGTTGGTCGGGATCATCGGGTACTTGTCCCACAGCAGATGCAGTTCGCTGTCGGCAGAGTAGGGCGTGCGTCGCTCGGCGGGCAGCCGTCGATATTGGCCAAGCGGCAGCAGATTGAAATCGCCACCGATCAGCCAGGGCAGGCCTTGGCTTTCATATTTGTCGAGGACTTTGGCCACGGCGGCGACTTGCGCCTGCAAGTGGCCGTCCGCCTGGCTGGCGCGCTGCAGATGGGTGTTGAATACGGTCAGTTGTCCGCCATCACTGAGCGGCAGTTTGACGGCCAGCAAAGCGTCTTTGGGCTGGAACTGGCGGCTGATGAAGTTGCTCGGGGCCACGGGCAGTTGCAGGCGTTCGGCGTGTTCGATGCGATAGCGACTCAACGTCGCCAACTGGCGGCCGACGCTGCCGTAGATATGGGGCTCGGGGACGAAATCGGCTTTCCAGTCGAAGGCGCTGGTGCTGCACGGGTACAGATCGGCGACACGTTCCTGCAACAGTTTGAGCTGGTTCTGGTAATCGCTGGCCTTGGCGCCGTCGTCGAGCTCCTGCAACAACACCACATCGGGTTGTTCGTCGCGGATCACCCGCGCCACTTCGTCGAGGCTAAACGCCATGTCTTCCGGGGTCGGCGCTTCGTCGTCGCCCTGAGCCAGGTCATTCCAGAATACGTAGCGCTTGCCGGCGAGGAACTGCACGTTCCAGGTCATGACTTTCAGTGCTTGCCCGGGCACCAGCGTCGGCGCCGTGGCGCTGCAACTGACCGGCAGGGTTTCGCGGGCATCGGGGCGCCAGGTCAGGCTGAACAGCAGTACGCCGAACAGGACGACGGCAAGGATGACGAGAAGCAGGGTGTAGCGCAGCAGACGGGTCATGGCTCGGCTTATAGCGTTACAGGAAGTGGCCCCGAGCATACCTGACGGCAGCCGCGAAGCCCAAGCACGGCGCGGTCAGACCGCTCCGTTACGTTTGTCAGGCAATTCGCTGATCAGCATGAACAGGCGGAACAGCACCACACTGGTGAACAGTTGCAGAAAGCTGTGAGCGCTGTCGATCAGCCCGGCAATCAGCGGATTCTGCGGTTCGGGGTACACCGCCAGCGTCGCGCCCTTTAGCAACCACAACGGAGTCATCACGCAGAGAATGCACAGCAGGATGCGCCAGAAGTGCCCGCGCGTCAGGCGCAGGCTTTCCTTCATCGCCTGCAACGGCCCGAGGCCGCGCAGCACCAACAGGTATTCAGCGAAGGCGAGCATGACCATCAGCATCAGGCCCGGCAGGAAGTAAAGCGACAGGCCCAGCAGAATCAGCAAGGTATTGAGCGCGGTCAGCACGGCGAAGCGTGGCCACAGGGTTGCGGCCATCGCCAGCAGGTCGCGGTTGCGCGGCGACTCGCCACGGCTGCGCGCATCGAGAAACAGGATCAGCGCGGCGGTGTACAGCGGATACACCAGCAGGCCGACGATGATGCTGACGCCGGCGAAGGTGTCCGGCCCGGTGGCGTGATCGACCGCCTGCTGCAAGAAAGCTTCGACAATCACCAGCGGCAGGCACAACTGCACGATGCTGCCCAGATGGCGTTTGAAAAAATACAAAGAGTCGCGCAGTACTTCGAGGGCATTCATCAGTCGGTATCGCAGGTCGAAAACAGTGGCTCACTTTAACCGATGCAACGCGGGGCGACACAAACGTAAACATTCGGTAAAGGTCATTGAAACGTTTTGTCACTGTCTCCATTACAGGAGAGCACCGCGCCCAGAGTGGGTGCGGGCATGTTATTACCGGCAATCTACGAGGTCGCCATGAACAGCGAAGAGCAAACCCTGATCGATGGACTGTTTTCCCGGCTGCAACAGGCCGAGACGGAGGCAGCCCCGCGCGACGCCCAGGCCGAGGCGCGGATCAAGGAACACCTGACGCGCCAACCGGCGGCAGGCTATTTCATGACCCAGGCGATTCTGGTGCAAGAGGCCGCGCTGAAAAGCCTCGACGAGCAGAACAAGCAACTGACCCAGCAAGTCCAGCGCCTGCAGGCCGAGCTGCAATCGGCCAAGGCCCAGAGTGGCGCACCGGCAGCGAGCGGTAGCGGTGGCTTCCTGTCGAGCATTTTTGGTGGCGGCAATTCACGTCCGGCGCCGAGCCAGAGCGCAGCGCCGTCGTCCTCCGGCGGCTGGCGTGAACCGGCACCGCAGCAGAGCTACCAGGCACCGGCGCCACAACAGAGCTTCGGCGCCGCGCCGCCCAACTATGCGCAGCAGGCAGCCCCGGCGGCGGGCAACAGCTTCCTCGGCGGCGCGCTGAAAACCGCCGCTGGCGTGGCCGGCGGTGTGATGCTGGCGCAGGGCATCAGCAGCCTGTTCCACCACAATCAGCAACCGGAAGAAATCGTCGAGGTCATCAAGGAAGAACCGGCGCAGGTCGCCGATCAGAGCAACAACGGCTGGGGCGATGATCAGCGCGTGGCGGACAACGGCTTCTCTGGCAATGACCAGGGCGGTTTCAGCGACGCCGATTACAGCAGCGACAATTCGTCGTTCTTCGATGACGACGACTCCTTTGTCTGACATTGCCTTTAAAGGCTGACATGGACCCCTGTGGCGAGGGATTTAGCGAAACGTCGCACCGCCCCGTTGGCTGCGCAGCAGCCCCGCTTTTCCTGATTGAAGCGAGGACTGCTGCGCGGCCCAGCGGGGCGGTGCGACGTTTCGCTAAATCCCCTCACCACAACACCGTTTGTCAGGGACACCTCGGCGCCAGCCGGTGATTATTCGCTGAATCTTTCTCCTGGCTGGCATACTGAGCGCCTTTTTCAGGCCTGATCGCCTGACCCCGCTTCGTGCGCTTGTGCGCCCACAGGAACTCCGGTGAAAAAATCGCAGTGTTCGCCGATGTGCAGAACCTCTACTACACCGTGCGTCAGGCCTATGGTTGCCACTTCAACTACGCTGCATTGTGGGCGGACATCAGCAAGAACGGGCAGATCGTCGAGGCCTATGCCTACGCCATCGACCGTGGCGACAGCAAGCAGCAACAGTTTCAGCAGATCCTGCGCAACCTCGGTTTCACCGTGAAGCTCAAGCCCTACATCCAGCGCAGCGACGGCTCGGCCAAGGGTGATTGGGACGTGGGCATTACCCTGGACATCATGGACGCCGCCGACCATGTCGACGAAGTGGTGCTGGCCTCCGGTGACGGCGATTTCGACATGCTGCTCGAACGCATCATCAACAAGCACGGCGTGCAAGCGGTGGCCTACGGCGTCCCCGGCCTGACCGCCAACTCGCTGATCCGCGCCGCCAGCCGCTACGTGCCGATCGAAGGCGCACTGTTGCTCAAGAGCTGAGCTGAACAATAGATTTGAACGGAGTACACCCCGGTTTGGAACGCATTGCAGTCATCGACTTTGAAACCACCGGCCTGTCGCCGAACAGCAGCTGCCGCGCCACGGAAATCGCCGTGGTCATGCTGGAAAACGGCCGCATCGTCGAGCGTTACCAGAGCCTGATGAACGCCGGCGTGCGCGTCCCCGCGTTCATCGAGCAACTGACCGGCATCAGCAACGCCATGCTGCGCACCGCGCCGCCGGCCGAGCGGGTGATGGAAGAGGTCAACGAATTCGTCGGCTGCACGCCGTTGCTGGCGCACAACGCCTCGTTCGACCAGAAGTTCTGGGATTTCGAACTGGGGCGGATCAAGCGCACACGCCTGCAGAATTTCGCCTGTTCACTGCTGCTGGCGCGGCGCCTGATGCCGGCGGCGCCGAATCACAAGCTCGGTACGCTCACCACGTTCGCGCAGTTGCCGCACACCGGCCAGGCTCACCGGGCCATGGCCGATGCCGAGATGGCGGCCAATCTGATGGCGCATTTGGCGCAAGAGTTGCGCGGCAAGCACGGGGTGCGCGAGTTGAATCACGACCTGCTGTGCAAGTTGCAGAAAGTCCCCGCAGCGAAAGTTGGCGAGCATTTGCAGCGTTATCGCTGATCCCGGGTACTCCGACTGATCGTTCCCACGCTCTGCGTGGGAATGAAGCCCGGGACGCTCCGCGTCCCTTTCAAAGCCGAACGCAGAGCGTCCGTTGAGGCACTTCCACGCGGAGCGTGGGAACGATCCATGCGGTGTGTCATTCAACGCAACTGTGACTGATACACCGCTTTCGCGAGCAGGCTCGCTCCCACAAGGACCTTGTCGGTCTCAGTTGCTTTCATGCAAAAGTGTACCGGCGCGATAAACAGGTTTTGTAACTTATTTTTGCGCGGCAGCCTTTCTAGAATAACCCGTTCACCGAATCTGACTGTCGAGCTGCCCATGCCTGCCTTGCGCCGTTTTTCCCTGCCGTTGATCGCTGCGTTTTTTGCGTTGTACGTGATTTGGGGATCGACCTATCTGGTGATTCGCATTGGCGTCGAATACTGGCCGCCGCTATTGCTGGCCGGGGTGCGCTTTGTCATTGCCGGCAGCTTGATGTATGCCTGGCTGCGCTGGCGCGGGGCTGCGGCGCCGACCTGGGCGCAGTGGAAAGCGGCGGGGCTGGTCGGCATTCTGCTGCTCAGTTTTGGTAATGGCGCGGTCAGCGTGGCCGAGCACACTGGTGTGGCTTCCGGCGTTGCCGCGCTGGCGGTGGCGACGGTGCCACTGTTCACCTTGTTGTTCGGCTACTTCTGGGGCGCGCGCAATACGCGGCTGGAGTGGGCCGGTGTGGCGTTGGGGATTATTGGCATCGCCATGCTCAACATGGGTTCCAACCTGCAATCGAGCCCGCTCGGCGCGATGTTGCTGATCTTCGCGGCGGCGAGCTGGGCGTTCGGTTCGGTATGGAGCAAGCATCTGCCGCTGCCAGCAGGGGCGATGGCCAGCGCTGTGGAAATGCTCGTCGGCGGCGTGGTCTTGCTGATCGGCAGTGCGCTGAGCGGCGAGCACCTGCAAGCCATGCCGCCGCTCGAGGGTTGGCTGGCGCTGGCCTATCTGATCTTCTTTGGCTCAATCATCGCCTTCAATTCCTACATGTATCTGCTCAAACACGTGCGCCCGGCGGCGGCGACCAGTTATGCCTACGTCAACCCGGCGGTGGCGGTGTTGCTCGGCGTGGTGTTTGTCGGCGAGACCATCGGCATCGAAGAAGCGCTGGCGATGCTGGTGATCACCAGCGCCGTGCTGCTGATCAGCCTGCCGCAGTGGCGTCGACCTGCACAGCCACCCGTGGAAGAGGCGAAAGCCGTTCCGACGGAAGCGCGTACGAATTAGGGTAAACTGCGCGGCATTGCATCCCCGCGTCATTTTTTCCTACGGTACTCCCATGACTTTCGCCTCCCTTGGCCTGATCGAACCCTTGCTGCGCTCCCTCGAGACGCTCGGCTACCAGACCCCGACGCCGGTGCAGGCGCAAGCCATTCCGGCGGTGCTGGCCGGTCGCGACCTGATGGCAGCGGCCCAGACCGGCACCGGTAAAACTGCCGGTTTCGCTTTGCCGCTGTTGCAGTTGCTGACCATGGAAGGGCCGAAAGTCACCGCCAATTCGGCGCGTGCGCTGATTCTGGTGCCGACCCGCGAACTGGCCGAGCAGGTCCATGAAGCCGTGCGCCAATACGCCGAGAACCTGCCGCTGCGAACTTATGCGGTGTACGGCGGTGTCAGCATCAACCCGCAGATGATGAAGCTGCGCGGCGGCGTCGATGTGCTGGTCGCCACCCCTGGTCGTTTGATCGACCTGTTCCGCCAGAACGCGCTGAAACTCAATCAGCTGCAAACGCTGGTGCTGGATGAAGCCGATCGTATGCTCGACCTGGGCTTCTCGGAAGAACTGGCGAATATTTACCGCATGCTGCCGAAAAAGCGCCAGACCCTGCTGTTTTCCGCGACCTTCTCCGATGACATCCGCCTGCTCGCCGGGCAGATGCTCAATGATCCGCTGAGCGTCGAGGTCAGCCCGCGCAACGTCGCTGCCAACACGGTCAAGCAGTGGATCGTGACGGTGGACAAGAAGCGCAAGGCCGAACTGTTCGTGCACCTGATGCGCAAGAACAAGTGGAAGCAGGTGCTGGTGTTCGCCAAGACCCGCAACGGCGTCGATGCGCTGGTGGAAAAACTTCAGGGCCTCGGTGTGAATGCTGACGGCATCCATGGCGACAAACCGCAGGCCACGCGCCAGCGCGCGCTGGACCGTTTCAAGCTCAGCGAAGTGCAGATTCTGGTGGCGACCGACGTCGCCGCCCGTGGTCTGGACATCGAAGACCTGCCGCTGGTGGTCAACTTCGATCTGCCGATCGTCGCCGAGGATTACATTCACCGCATCGGCCGCACTGGCCGCGCGGGTGCCACCGGTGAGGCGATTTCGCTGGTGTGTGCCGATGAAGTGAACATGCTCTCGGCCATCGAAATGCTGACGCGGCAGAACCTGAAGCGCCAGAACGAGCCGGATTTCGAACCCGAGCACCGCGTGCCGGACACCGATGCCAGCGGTCAGGTGATCAAGAAGCCGAAGAAACCGAAGAAGCCGAAAGCATCGGGCGGTGGCGGTGGAAAACGCAATCTGGGCAAGTGGGTCGACAGCGGCGAGACCTCGGCACCGGAGCCATCGATCAAGCCGGTGCGCAAAGTGCCGGTGTTCAATACCGGACCGCGTAAGCGCAAGCCTTGATTTGATGAAGCGTTTGTAAGGACGTCTTCGCGAGCAGGCTCGCTCCCACATTGGGGATGCGTTTCCCTGTAGGAGCTGCGGAACGCTGCGATCTTTTGATGTTGATTTTTGAAGATCAAAAGATAGCAGCCTCGTTTCACTCGTCAGCTCCTACAGGGGTTTGTGCTTAAGCCACTGCACAATACCCAACCCAGCCGCCCGCCCGCTGGCAAAACACCCGGTCAGCAAATAGCCTCCGGTCGGCGCTTCCCAGTCGAGCATCTCGCCCGCACAAAACACCCCCGGCAGCGCCTTGAGCATCAAGCGCTCATCCATCGCTTCGAACCTTACGCCACCGGCACTGCTGATCGCTTCATCCAGCGGACGGGTTTTCACCAGTGTCAGCGGCAACGCTTTGATCGCTCGGGCCAGGAGCGCCGGATCGGCGAAGGTTTCGGCATCGGTCAGCTCGCGCAACAACGCTGCTTTAACCCCATCAATCCCCACCTGACTGTGCAGATGCTTGGCCATTGAGCGCGAGCCACGTGGTTTGCTCAGCGCCGCCTGCAATTTATCCACAGGCCGGCCGGGCAGCAGGTCGATGTGGATAACCGCTGCGCCATAGCGGTTGATCGCCTCGCGAATCGGCGCCGACAGGGCGTAAATCAGGCTGCCCTCGATCCCGGTCGCGGTGATCACGCATTCGCCCAGACGCGGGATATCGTCGTTTAACCCGATGGCGATGTTTTTCAGCGGCGCGCCGGCGAACTTGCTCACCATCAGCTCGCTCCAGGCTTGCACCTCGAAGCCGCAATTGCTGGGCTGCAACGGCGCCAGATCCACGCCGCGCTGCTCCAGCGGCAACATCCACGCGCCATCCGAGCCCAGCCGCGACCAACTGCCGCCGCCCAGGGCGAGCAGGGTGGCTTCGGGGTTTACGCTGATTTCGCCTTCCGGGCTGGCGATGCGCAGTGCACCGCTTGCGTCCCAGCCGAGCCAGCGATGGCGTGTGTGGATAACCACGCCACCGTCGCGCAGGCGCTTGAGCCAGGCGCGCAACAGCGGGGCGGCTTTCATGTCGGTGGGGAACACGCGGCCGGAGCTGCCGATGAAGGTTTCGATGCCCAGATCGTGAATCCACTGGCACAAGGCATCGGCATCGAATGCGCGCAGCAGCGGGGCAATTTGCGGTGCGCGTTCAGCGTAGCGGGAGAGAAACGCCGGGTACGCTTCGGAGTGGGTGATGTTCATGCCGCCGACCCCGGCCAGCAGGAACTTGCGCCCCACCGAGGGCATGCCGTCGTACACGTCGACGCGGATTCCGGCCTGGCTCAGCACTTCGGCGGCCATCAGGCCGGCGGGGCCACCGCCGATGATGGCGACGTGGGTGTTGGCGGGGGCGGAATTCTGGGTCATGGGCGTGCGCTGCGGTATGGCGGGACAAGGCGCGCATTCTAACAGCGCTGAACCCTGTGGGAGACCCCATGTGGGAGCGAGCCTGCTCGCGAACGCGGTCTTTCAGTCAATTAGATGTTGTGGCTGCTAAAGCTTTCGCGAGCAGGCTCGCTCCCACCGGGGCTGCGGTGTATTTCGAGGTTGGTTAAAAAATAAACAGTGCGCTGGGCGCCATGCCCAGCCTGGCCTGCAGTCCCTTTCACTCAGGTTATCCACAGCCAGTTCCACAGCCATTGTGGGTAACGCAGCACGTTTCAATGACAGCCGTATGACTCCCAGACCCGTTGCGCGCTGTGATGGAGGATGCCGTGGCGGCGGGCGAGGGCGTGGCGATCCTTGCTGTAGCCGCCGCCGATCACCCCGACCACCGGGATGTCGCGGCCCAGGCAGTGGCGCATCACCCGTTCATCACGCTCGGCTACGCCCTCGTCGGTCAGTTGCAGATAACCGAGGGCATCGTCCTTGTGCACATCAACGCCAGCGTCGTAGAGCACCAGATCCGGTTGATACAGCGGCAACAGGTAATTGAGCGTGTCATCCACCACCTGCAGATAGTCGGCATCGCCCATGCCCTTGGGCAGTGGAATGTCCCAGTCACTTTCGGCTTTGCGTGCGGGAAAATTCTTTTCGCAGTGCAGGGAAACGGTAATCGCCTCCGGCGTGTCGTGCAGAATCCGCGCGGTGCCGTCGCCTTGATGCACGTCGCAATCGAAGATCAGCACGCGATTGACCCGGCCGCTCTGTAACAGGTACTGGCTGATGATCGCCAGGTCATTGAAGATGCAGAAGCCGGCGGGGTAATCGTAGTGAGCGTGATGGGTGCCGCCGGCCAGATGACAGGCCAGGCCATGCTCCAGCGCTTGCTCTGCCGCCAGGATCGAACCGCCCACCGCACGCACGGTGCGTCGCGCCAGCGCCTCGTTCCACGGCAGGCCGAGGCGCCGTTGGTCTTCGCGGGACAACTCGCCGCTCATGTAGCGTTCGATATAGCTGCGGTCATGGGCGAGGGCGAGGATGTCGTTGGGGCAGATCTGCGGGCGCAGCAGGTCGGCGTCGCGGGTCAGGCCGCTGTCGACCAGGTGATCGCGCAACAGACGAAACTTGTCCATGGGGAAGCGGTGCTCCGCAGGAAACTCGGGGCTGTAGTCTTCGTGATAGATCAACGGCAAGGGCATGGCTTGTTTCGCGCAGAACCTGGGAAAGAATGAACGATCCTACCAGCGATGTAGACTCAACGGCATGGAAATGGAGGGGACGATGGAGCCGATACTGGAGCTGCAAAGCGCGCGGTTATTGATGCGTCAGTGGCAGGACGAGGATTTGCCGGCATTCGCCGCGATGTGCGCCGATCCGCAGGTGATGCGCTACTTTCCGGCGCCGTTGACCCGGCTCGAAAGCGCCGCATTGATCGGCCGTGTGCGCGGGCATTTTGCCGAGCACGGCTTTGGCCTGTGGGCGCTGGAGCGCAAGGACACGGGCGAGTTCATCGGTTTCACCGGGTTGGGCGTGGTCGGCTTCGATGCGCCGTTTACCCCGGCGGTGGAGATCGGCTGGCGTCTGGCCAAGGAACATTGGGGCCTGGGTTACGCCAGCGAAGCGGCGTGGACCGCACTTCGCGCGGGTTTCGACCAGTTGAAACTGGAGGAAATCGTCTCGTTTACCGCCGGGCAGAACGCGCAGTCGGAGAAGGTCATGCAAGCGATCGGCATGCATCACGATCCACAGGATGATTTCGATCACCCCAAGCTTGCGCTCGATCACCCGTTGCGCCGCCATGTTCTGTATCGCATCAGCCGCGAACAATGGCTGCAAACCTTGCATGAATAAGCCGACACGGACGTTTACAATGGCCGCCATCGTATTTGGCCCGTGCCAGAACCTGAATCGTCCGCCGCAGCCAAGACTGCGCGGCCATTGCTTTGTGTGAGGAGAGTCTGAATGAGCCAAGTGCTGGAAGATCTGGTCGATCTGCTGACCCTGGAACCGATCGAAGAAAACCTGTTCCGTGGTCGTAGTCAGGATCTGGGGTTCCGCCAGTTGTTCGGCGGTCAGGTGCTCGGCCAGTCGCTGTCGGCGGCCAGTCAGACGGTGGAAGAGGCGCGTCATGTGCACTCGCTGCACGGTTATTTCCTGCGCCCGGGCGATGCCAAGTTGCCGGTGGTCTATTCGGTTGATCGCGTGCGTGATGGCGGCAGTTTCAGCACCCGCCGCGTGACGGCGATCCAGAAGGGCCACCCGATCTTCACGTGCAGCGCTTCGTTCCAGTACGACGAACAAGGCTTCGAGCATCAGGGCCAGATGCCGGCGGTGGTTGGTCCGGAAAACCTGCCCTCGGAACTGGAACTGATCCAGCAGCGAGCGCACCTGATTCCCGAGCACATGCGTGAAAAACTGCTGTGTCCGAAACCGATCGAAGTACGCCCGGTTACCGAAAAAGACCCGTACAACCCGCAACCGGCCGATCCGATCAAATATGTGTGGTTCCGCGCCGACGGCGCCTTGGCCGACATCCCGGCGCTGCACAAATACCTGCTGGCGTATGCCTCGGACTTCGGCCTGCTGACCACTTCGATGCTGCCCCACGGCAAGTCGGTCTGGCAGAAAGACATGCAGGTCGCCAGCCTTGATCACGCGCTGTGGTTCCACAATGATCTGCGCGCCGATGACTGGTTGCTCTACGCGATGGACAGCCCGTGGGCCGGCAACTCCCGTGGTTTTTCCCGTGGCAGCGTGTTCAATCGCGCCGGGCAACTGGTCGCTTCGGTGACTCAGGAAGGTCTGATCCGCCATCGCAAGGACTGGGCATGAGCCTGACCGAGGTTCGTCATTGGGTGTTCGACATGGACGGCACGCTGACTGTCGCCGTGCATGATTTCGCGGCGATTCGCGTGGCACTGGCGATTCCGCCGGAGGACGACATCCTCACCCACCTCGCCGCATTGCCAGCGGATGAAGCAGCGGCCAAGCATGCCTGGTTGCTCGAGCATGAACGCGATCTGGCGCTGGGCTCGACCCCGGCCACCGGCGCGGTGGAGCTGGTGCGCGACCTGCATGCGCGCGGTTATCGCCTCGGCATTCTCACGCGCAATGCGCGGGAGCTGGCGCACGTGACGCTGGAGGCGATCGGCCTGGCCGACTGCTTCGCGGTCGAGGATGTGCTGGGTCGCGACGAAGCACCGCCGAAGCCGCATCCGGGCGGTTTGCTGAAACTGGCCGAGGCCTGGCAAGTGCCGGCCAGTGACATGGTGATGGTCGGCGATTACCGCTTTGATCTGGATTGCGGTCGAGCAGCGGGGGCGCGGACGGTGTTGGTGAACCTGCCGGATAACCCGTGGCCGGAGTTGACCGATTGGCATGCGAAGGATTGTGTCGAGTTGCGGCGGATGCTGCAGGCCTGAGATCGTTGTTGTCTGATCGGACGCCTTCGCGAGCAGGCTCGCTCCCACAGGGGAATGCATTCCGAGTGTGGCATTTATTCCAAATGTGGGAGCGAGCCTGCTCGCGAAGGGGCCGGTGGATTCATTAGAAAACTCACTGATCAAACAAAGCCTTCTGCCCCTCCGCCGACGTCAGCATGCCATCCCCGTCATGCCCGACCCCAGGCACTTCAATCAGCCGCTGATTGACCCCCTCGGGATGCCGGCGCAGTAAGTAGCCGAAATACATTTTTCCGCGCATCAAGCGGTAAGCCCCTTGCGCCTCGGCTGCGCAGCTCTTGTCCAGCGCCGGGTGTTCCGGGTCGACGTCCTGCTGCCCGAGCAGATAAATCACCTCGCGTTTGACGTAAGCGCTCTCGACCTGCAACGGCGTTTGCCCTCCGGCATACACCGGCATGTCCGCCAGGCCGTACTTCCAGCGATTGAAACCCGGGCATTGTGCGTGGTCGAACGCCACTGGCCGCTGCTCGTTGAAGTACGCATAAGAAGAAGGATTGGCCACTACATAGCGCAAGCGAATACCGTTGGCCTTGAGCGCCGGCTGATCCTTGGCCAGCAGGGCGTAACGCTGCACCACCTGACCACCGCCGGAGTGGCCGAAGATCACGATCTGCTTCACGTCCGGAAACTGTTTGCGGTCGCTGAGCCGCGCGACGATTTCGTCCAGCGCCGCGTAGGAACTCAGCGGATTCGGCCCGGTGGACAAGCCGCCGCCCATCCACTCGTTGCCCTGCCAGCGCAGCACCGTCGGCGGCAAGGAATACAGGGTGACGTCGCTTTCATTGAGAAACTGCGGAGCGATCACCAGCGTGTGCGCGGTCTGCCCGGCGAGTTCGGCGGCGCTTTCCGCGCTTTTGCGGTAGGTCTCGGCGTTGCGCAGGCGACCGTGAATGACGATCAGCACCCGCTCGATCTTCTCAGGTGCCGGGCCGATGCCCACTGCCATTTCCCCGGCCTTGAGTTGCAGGCGACCGGCGCTGATCGCGTCGACGCCGGCCGCTTGCGCGGTGCCGGCGATGAACAGTAACGCCACAAGCCATTTATGCATTTACAGGGTTTTCGCCGCGAAGGTGTCGCACTGGCTTACCTGGCCTTGCGCGAATCCGGTTTTGAACCAGCGCACCCTTTGCGCTGACGTACCGTGGGTAAACGAGTCCGGGACCACACGGCCCTGGCCCTGTTGCTGCAAGCGATCATCGCCGATGGCGTTGGCGGCGTTCAAGGCTTCTTCGATGTCGCCGGGCTCCAGCCAGTTCAGGCGTTTCTGCGCGTTATACGCCCAGACGCCGGCGAGACAGTCGGCCTGCAATTCCTGGCGAACCAGCAAGCCGCCGTCGCCTTCCATCTGCCGGCCTTGCTGACGCGCCGCCTGCATCTTCGCCGAGACGCCCAGCAGCGTCTGCACATGGTGTCCGACTTCGTGCGCAATCACGTAAGCCTGAGCGAAATCGCCGGCGGCTTTGAAGCGCTGCGACATTTCCTGAAAGAAGGCCATGTCCAGATAGACCTTCTGGTCTGCCGGGCAATAGAACGGGCCGGTGGCAGAAGTGGCCATGCCGCACGCGGAGTTCACTCGATTGCTGAACAGCACCAGTGTCGGGTCTTTGTATTGGCGTCCGGCCTGCTGGAAGATCGGACCCCAGGTGTCTTCGGTGTCGCCAAGGATCGAACGGACGAATTCGGCCTGTTCATCATTGGCCGGTGGCGCCTGACGGGTTTGCGAGGAGGGCGCCGGTTGGTCCATCTGGCCGGTCAACTGGCCGAGGATCTGCATCGGGTCCTGGCCGGTGAGCCAGCCGATGCCGACAATCAGCACGATGGCCGTCAGGCTCAGGCCCTTGCCGCCACCGAAGCGCATGCCGCCGCCACCGCCTGCGTCATCACCCCGGGCGTCGACGACGTTGTCACTGCGTCGGCCTTTTTTCCATAGCATGTGGGAATCCTCTTTATTGCCGGTGATGAATCTGCTGGTGATGAGTGTTGCCGCTGTGTGAGTGTGGCGCCAGTCCGGTCGTCCGTCCATGCACACGCGCCCACATGGTGCGGGCCTGGTATTGACGGTCGAGCGGGCCGTGAATTCAATCCCGAGTGGAATTTCTTCCGTCGAATTCATGAACCCGCTGTTTCGACGGCAGTCTGTGATGTTGCACACTGGCCGGACGCCGAAGTGGCGGGAATCTTGCCTCAGGGTTTTGCCTGGCGGCGGTTTCCCGGCGAAGAAGAGTGCAACCTGTGCGGTTGCTGAAAGCTCGGCCGACTATGATTGCCACAACGATTGCCGCCAGCGCGAACGCTCGCCCGGGTATTTTTTCAGAGATTGCCAATGACCGTCAGCACCCCGCTCTCCGGTGTCAACCAGCCCTTCAAGGGGATTCTGCTGATTGTCGTGGCGACGTTCCTGTTTTCCAGCCACGACGCCTTGTCGAAATACCTCTCCGGTTTTTATCCGATCGTGATGGTGGTGTGGGCGCGCTATGTGGTGCACACCTTGTTGATGGCGGGGATTTTCCTGCCGCAGTCCGGTTTGCGCGTGCTGCGCACCAAGAAACCGTTATGGCAGCTCGCCCGTGCCCTGTGTCTGCTCGGCACCAGCCTGTTTTTCACCACGGCGCTGCTGTACATCCCGCTGGCGGAAGCCACGGCGGTCAACTTTCTCGCGCCGGTACTGGTGACGGCGTTATCGGTGCCGCTGCTCAAGGAACGAGTGACGCGCGGGCAGTGGATCGCGGTGATCTGCGGCTTCATCGGCGTGCTGATCATCGTCCACCCGGGCGGCGAACTGTTCACCCCGGCAATCCTGCTGCCGTTCTGCTCGGCGCTGTTCTTCTGCTTCTACCAGCTGCTGACGCGCAAGCTCGCCGAAGTGGACAGCCCGACCACCAGCAACTTCTTTGCCGGGCTGTGCAATACCTTGGTGATGAGCGCGCTGGTGCCGTTCTTCTGGCAGGTGCCGACGTTGCCTCATGCCGCGCTGATGCTGGCGCTGGGCAGTTGCGGGATGACTGCGCACTTGTTTCTGACTCAGGCCTTCCGTCACGCCGCGCCGGCATTGCTGGCGCCGTTCGGCTATTGCCAGATCGTCTTTGCCGGATTGTTGGGCTGGCTGCTGTTCAATCACACACCGAGCGGGTTGACGGTGATCGGTATTGCGGTGATCTGTTGCAGCGGATTGGCGGCAGCGTGGCAGCAGAGCCGGCGCTAAGGGGGAGCAAAGATCCCTTGTAGGAGCTGACGAGTGAAACGAGGCTGCGATCTTTGATCTTAAACAGCAAGATCAAAAGATCGCAGCGTTCCGCAGCTCCTACAGGGGCGATTTAGCGGGTTATTCGACGGTCGGAATCTTGCGCGGTGCCATGAAGTACATCCACGTCAGTGCGAGGAAGTACATTGCAGGGATCAGCGTGAACAGCACCGTGTAGTTGTTGTTGGTAACGGTGAGGATGTGGCCGACGATCTGGGTCATGAACATCCCGCCGATCGCCGCGCACATGCCGCCGAAGCCGAACACCGTGCTCATCATGTGCTTGGGCGTGTAGTCCATCACCAGGCTCCAGATGTTCGCAGTCCAGGCCTGATGCGCGCCGATCGCCAGCGAGATCGCCGCCACCGCCACCCACAGATTCGCCGAGCCGGCGGCCATGACCACGCCGATGATGCAGCAGGCAAACAGCAACATCGACAGCAGCCGCGCCTTGATCGAGTTCATCCCGCGACCGATCAGGAACGAGGACAGAATCCCGCCGCCGACACTGCCGAAGTCAGCCGTGACGTAGATGATGATCAGCGGAATACCCATCTGCGTGACGTTGATGCCGAGGTTGTATTGCTGATTGAGAAACGGCGGCAGCCAGTACAGATAGAACCAGAACACCGGCGCGGTCAGCGAGTAAGCGAGGGCGAAGGCCCAGGTGCCGCGCATGCGCAGGATCTTGCTGAACGGCACGCGGGCCTGTTCCGGTTCGACTTGCTGCTGGATGTAATCGAGTTCCGACTGTTTAACCGTCGGGTGATCTTCCGGATTGAAATACTTCAAGCCCCAGAACAGCAGCCAGATGCCGCCGAGTGCCGCCATGCACAGGAACGCCGCTTGCCAGCCCCACACGTGCAGGACCAGTGGCAGCAGCATCGGCGTGAACATCGCGCCGACGTTGGTGCCGGCGTTGAAGATGCCGGTAGCGACAGCGCGTTCACCGGCCGGGAACCACAGGCGCGTGGTTTTCACACAGGCCGGGTAGTTGGCCGCTTCCGTCAGGCCGAGGATGAAGCGGCAGACCATGAAGCCGACTGCCGAGGTCGCCAGGCCATGGGCGCCAGTGGCCAGGCTCCAGAGCAGTACGGCGCAGAAGAACACGCGCTTGACGCCGACCCGGTCGATCAGGCGTCCCTGCAGGACAAAACCGATCGCGTAGCCGACCTGAAACCAGAAGTTGATGTTGGCGTAGTCCATCGCCGTCCAGCTCATTTCCTTGGCGAGGATCGGCTGCATGACGCCGAGGGCGGCGCGGTCGATGTAGTTGAGGGTGGTGGCAAAAAACACCAGCGCCAGCATGCCCCAGCGGGTCTTGCCGACAGCCATGGCGCCGCGGATCTTGTCGCCTATGCCACCCGTGGCAGTGCTCATGGCCGGAGCCATGCGGGAAGTCTGTGAAGGAATCATGTGTTCCACCCGTTTTTGGATTTGTTATTTGGTGTTCTTTTCTGTCGAACACCTTGCCCGGTGGTTAGTGGCCGGACTCGATGTGCAACCGATGTTGGGCAGTGAACAAAAAATCGTCAATTCGCCAAATCGCCTTAGTGTTCGATAATCGCACGCAAAACTAACCGGGTAGTACACTTTAAATTGCTGCGCGCAGGGATGCAGCCAATAATTTCCCTCACTATAAAAACCCATTCCCCGGTAGGAGCTGCCGAAGGCTGCGATCTTTTGATTTTGCTGTTTTGGTAATCAAGATCAAACGATCGCAGCCTTCGGCAGCTCCTACAGTAAAGATAAAGCGGCGCAGTCCGGGAGTTGAAACATGCAGCGTTCCATTGCCACCGTTTCCTTGAGCGGCACCCTGCCGGAAAAACTCGAAGCCATTGCCGCCGCCGGGTTCGACGGCGTGGAGATTTTCGAAAACGACCTCCTGTACTACGACGGCAGTCCCCGGGAAATTAAACAGATGTGCGCCGATCTGGGGATCGCCATCACCCTGTTTCAGCCGTTCCGTGACTTCGAAGGTTGCCGCCGCGATCGCCTGGCGCGCAACCTTGAGCGTGCCGAGCGCAAGTTCGATCTGATGCAGGAACTTGGCACCGACCTGGTGCTGGTCTGCAGCAACGCCTCGCCGGACAGTGTCGGCGATCAACAAATCCTCGTCGATGATTTGCGCCTGTTGGCCGAACGCGCCGGCGCCCGTGGCTTGCGCATCGGTTACGAAGCGCTGGCGTGGGGCCGTCACGTCAATACTTATCAACAGGTCTGGGACATCGTCCGTCAGGCTGATCACTCCAACCTCGGCGTGCTGCTCGACAGCTTCCATACCCTGTCGCTGAAGGGCGATCCCAGCGCGATCGCCGACATTCCCGGCGACAAGATCTTCTTCGTGCAAATGGCCGACGCGCCGATCCTGGCCATGGATGTGCTGGAGTGGAGTCGGCATTTCCGCTGTTTCCCGGGGCAGGGCGAATTCGATCTGCCGGGTTTCCTCGCACCGATCATCAAGAGTGGTTATACCGGCCCGTTGTCGCTGGAAATCTTTAACGATGGCTTCCGCGCCGCGCCGCCACGGGCCAATGCCGCCGACGGTTTGCGCTCGCTGCTGTATCTGGAAGAGAAGACCCGTCAGCGTCTCGAGCAGGAAGCGGCGCCGGTGGCCAACCGTGAGATTCTTTTCGAAACGCCGCCGGCCAGCGAATACAACGGCGTGGAATTTCTCGAATTTGCCGTCGATGAAGCGCTGGGCGCTAAGCTCAGTCACTGGCTGCAACGCCTCGGTTTCGCCAAGGCCGGGCAGCATCGCTCCAAGAGTGTCAGCCTGCTGCGTCAGGGCGATATCAACCTGATCCTCAACTCCGAGCCGTATTCGTTCGCCCACAGCTTTTTCGAAGCCCACGGCCCGTCGCTGTGCGCCACGGCGGTGCGGGTCAAAGACAGCGCCAGTGCGCTGGCCCGCGCGGTCGCTTACAAGGGGCAGCCCTATCGCGGGTTGGTCGGGCCGAATGAACTGGAGCTGGCGGCGGTGCGCGCACCGGACGGCAGCCTGATTTATCTGGTCGATGCGGAAGCCGACGTGTACGGCACCGATTTCAATCTGTTGCCGGACGCGCAGACCGGCGGCGGCCTCAAGCGTATCGATCACATGGCCATGGCGCTGCCGGCGGACAGCCTCGACAGTTGGGTGCTGTTTTACAAAAGCCTGCTGGATTTTGAAGCCGACGATGAAGTGGTGCTGCCCGATCCATACGGTCTGGTGAAGAGCCGCGCACTGCGCAGCCGCGACAGCTCGATCCGGCTGCCGCTGAACATTTCCGAGAACCGCAACACCGCCATTTCTCATGCGCTGTCGAGTTATCGCGGCTCCGGTGTGCATCACATCGCTTTCGATTGTGACGACATCTTCGCCCAGGTCAGTCGCGCCAAGGAGGCCGGCGTGCCGCTGCTGGACATCCCGCTGAATTACTACGACGACCTCGCGGCGCGTTTCGATTTCGACGATGAATTCCTCAGCGAACTGGCCTATTACAACGTGCTCTACGACCGTGACGCCCAGGGCGGCGAGTTGTTTCACGTCTACACCGAGCCGTTCGAGGGGCGTTTCTTCTTCGAGATCATCCAGCGCAAGAATGGCTATGCCGGCTACGGCGCGGCCAACGTTGCGGTGCGGCTGGCGGCGATGGCCAAATCCCGCAGCGGTGCGGTGCGTCAGGCGAAGTTGTAGGGAATTCGTAAACGCGGGATTAAACACCGGCTGCGCGGCTTCCTTCACTGTCCCGCGCGGCCCATAATCGCCAGCTTGTGCAGTGATGGCCGTGAGCCCGCGATGACCATGAATTCAGAACTTTCCGCCGCTGCTGTCGAGTCCGACGCAGTGCCGCGCAAGAGTCGCAAGAACAATCCGGAAAAGACCCGCGAAAACATTCTGCAGGAGGCGATCGTCGAGTTCGTCCAGCAGGGCTTGTCCGGCGCCCGCGTCGACGCGATCGCCGAGCGCATCCACACCTCCAAGCGCATGATCTATTACTACTTCGGCAGCAAGGAGCAGTTGTACGTCGAGGTGCTGGAGAAGCTTTACGGCGATATTCGCAGCACGGAAAACCGCCTGCACCTGGACGAGCTGCCGCCCGAGCTGGCGATCCGTCGGTTGGTGGAATTCACCTTCGATCACCATGACCACAACGTCGATTTCGTGCGCATCGTCAGCATCGAAAACATCCACAACGCCGAGTACGTAAAGCGTTCCGATGCGATCAAGGCGCTGAACAACACGATCCTCGACACCTTGGGCGGGATTCTGCAACGAGGCGCGGACGAAGGTTTGTTCCGGCGTGGCATCGATGCGCTGGACGTGCACCTGCTGATCAGTTCGTTCTGCTTCTATCGCGTGTCGAACCGCCACACGCTGGGAGAAATCTTCCAGATCGACCTGCCGGACGAAACCATCAAGCAGCGCCACCGCGAGATGATCTGCGAATCGGTGTTGCGCTACCTGAAGGCCTGACTCGATCCCCCTGTGAGAGCGAGCCCGCTCGCGAAAGCGGTGTGTCAGTCGCCCTGTTCGTTGACTGAATCGACGCCTTCGCGAGCAGGCTCGCTCCCACAGAGTTACCCTGTTGTTCAGCCATTCATGCTCTGAAAATGCTCAAGCATGCGCTGCGCATCCGGCACCACGCCGCTGAACAGTTCAAA
Organism: Pseudomonas sp. AC255; assembly: GCF_979258175.1. NCBI lineage: Bacteria > Pseudomonadati > Pseudomonadota > Gammaproteobacteria > Pseudomonadales > Pseudomonadaceae > Pseudomonas > Pseudomonas sp. AC255. The sequence goes on from NZ_OZ409841.1 coordinate 205,911, forward strand.
CGCCTTCACCGCCTGAAACACCGCCATGTTGCCGCCATCCAGGGTGCGGCAGCCCAAGGCGCGGGCATCGCGCAGCAGCTCGGTTTCCAGCGGGAAATACACAATTTCCGCGACCCACATTGCCTTGCGTAGCAAGCCGGCCGGCACCGGTGAACCCGGCAGCTTGGCCATGCCCATCGGCGTGGTGTTGACCAGGCCATCGGCCTGCGCCAGCGCCCCGGGCAAATCCCGTCCCGCCTGCGCGCGACCGGCGCCAAAATGTTGATTCAGATTGTTCGCCAGGCTCTCGGCACGCTCGCGGTCGACATCAAAAATCGTCAATTGCCGTACGCCTTCACTGAGCAGCGCGTGGGCCACCGCCGCGCCAGCGCCACCGGCGCCCATCTGGACGACACGTTCTCGGGCAGCGTCCGGCAGACCTCGGCGAAAACCCTCGGCGAAACCGAGGCAATCGGTGTTGTGGCCGACACGCTTGCCGTCCTTCAGCACCACGGTGTTGACCGCGCCGATGCCACGGGCTTCCGGCGACAACTCGTCGAGCAGCGGGATGACCGCCTGTTTGCACGGGAAAGTGATGTTCAACCCGGTGTAATTCATCCGCTCCGCCGCTTGCAGCAAGTCGGGCAGAGCCGTGCTGTCGAGGTGCAATTGATCGAGGTCGATGAGCTGGTACAGATAACGCAGGCCCTGCGCATCACCTTCGTGCTCATGCAGTGCCGGCGTACGTGAAGCCTGAATCCCGGCGCCGATCAGCCCGGCGAGTATCACCTTGGAACGCGACATGGTTCTTACCTCTGCAACCGCTGACCGAAATGCTCCAGCGCCAGGCGGTAGCCATGGCTGCCGAACCCGCACATCACCGCCGTGGCGATGCTGGAAACAAACGAATGATGACGAAACGGCTCACGGGCATGCACGTTGGACAGATGCACCTCGATCACCGGCAATTCACTGGCGACCAGTGCATCGCGAATCGCCACGGACGTATGCGTCCACGCCGCCGGATTGATCACGATCCCGGCACAACGACCACGCGCGGCGTGAATCCAGTCGAGCAGCTCGCCTTCATGATTGGTCTGGCGAAATTCCACAGTCAGGCCGAACTCGTCAGCCGCGCGACCACACAGTGCAGAAATATCGGCCAGGGTTTCATGACCATAAGTCGCCGGCTCGCGGGTGCCGAGCAGGTTCAGGTTCGGGCCGTTAAGCACCAGAACGATAGGGGACATGGGGGCAACTCCACTTATTGTTTTTGGCATTGGCCGAGAGGGTTCGGCCTGTGGAGATAAAATGTACTAGATGGTTACATCGGTCAATTGAACAGAAATGACCTTGGCGTTTTATGTTCGGTGATCGCACAGGCAAATTCAGGCGAGCCCTGATTTCAAGACGTAACGACAGCTTTTCTTACGTTTTTTCCGATCATTTCCCAGGTCCCGCCCCCCATGCGCGCTAGCCTTGGATGACCTCCGACAGGTTCGCATGTGGCAACCGGTCGTCGGACTCGAAAGGAAATTCGAGCTCTGGAAATCAATTAACCTAACGGATGGGTTAGGATGAAGATATGCAGCTACAAAGGAATGTCGATTCGCATCATGTTGAGAGACGAACACTGCCCACCGCACGCCCATGTAGATGCGGGTGCCTGGAATGCCCGCTTCCGGTTCAGCTTCTGGCACAACGAAGTTGATCTGTGGGATGTCGTGCCGCTGTCCCGACGACCACCGCTCGCTGTGCTGAACGGCTTGTGTCTGTCACTTGGACAACCGGCGCACCTGCGTCGAGCACGAGGGATCTGGTGGTCGGGCTTGAAGACCGTTTGTCTCGATAATCAGATATGGGACTGCCAAGCAAATGAAGTGCCCGTGATGAAGCCAGTCACCGACGAGACCTACAGGATCGGATCGGCGCGCTATGAACCCGATGAAGACAAGGTGCTGCTGTCCTTGATCGGCAAGTTGGAAGGAGTTGAGATCGGATTATGAAAGTCATCAAGGCGAAACCGTCGGTGCATCGCCCCCTGACGGAAGAAATGCTCGATGCCGCCATCACACTTGGCGAAGTACGACAGGCCAATAGTTTGCAGGCCGTGTCAGTGAGCTTCGAAGAATTCTCTTTGGTCATTCGTTTCGAGGACGGCAGCGGTGTGTTGCTTCCGGTGAAGCTGTATCCCGAATTCGCGGGGTTTGAAGCGGCCGATTATGCAAGCCTGACGATCGGCCTCGGCGGCACTGCGCTGTGCCATGAGGGCAAGGATCTGGATATTTCCATTGCCGGCATGATTTCAGCAAGCCCGCCGCTTATGCGGATGGCCGCGTCGGTCGTCGCCTCGCGCAACGGGCGTCAAAGCAGCGCTGCGAAATCTGCGGCAGCGCGAGCCAATGGCAAAAAAGGCGGGCGTCCACGCAAAACTGATATCGCGCCATAGCGCCCACAAAAAAGCCGTCAATCACGACGGCTTTTCCGTATCCGCTACCCGCAATCAACGCCGGGTCAGCAGCACACCGGATTCCATGTGGTGGGTCCACGGGAACTGGTCAAACATCGCGCACTTGGTAATGCGGTGGGTGTCATGCAGCTGGGCGATGTTGGCCGCGAGGGTGTCAGGGTTGCAGGAGATGTAGAGGATGTTGTCGAAGCGTCGTGTCAGCTCGCAGGTGTCCGGATCCATGCCGGCGCGTGGCGGGTCGACGAAGACGCTGCCGAATTCGTAGCTCTTCAGATCGATGCCGTGCAGGCGGCGGAACGGGCGCACTTCGTTGAGCGCTTCGGTCAGCTCCTCGGCGGACAAACGCACCAGCGTGACGTTATCCACAGAGTTTTCGCTGAGATTGCTCAGGGCCGCGTTGACCGAAGTCTTGCTGATCTCGGTGGCGAGCACTTTGCGCACGCGCGTCGCCAGCGGCAGGGTGAAGTTGCCGTTGCCGCAGTACAACTCGAGCAGATCGTCGCTGCGATCGCCCAGCGCGTCGTATGCCCAATTGAGCATCTTCTGGTTCACCGTGCCGTTGGGCTGGGTGAATGCGCCCTCGGGCTGGCGATAGCTGAAGGTGCGGCCGCCGACTTCGAGTTTCTCGACGACATAGTCCTGACCGAGCACTTCGCGCTTGCCTTTGGAGCGGCCGATGATGCTCACGCCGAGATCGGCCGACAACTGAGTGGCTGCCGCATGCCAGTGCTCGTCCAGCGGACGGTGATAGCACAGGGTGATCATCGCGTCGCCGGCCAGCGTGGTCAGAAATTCGACTTGGAACAGCTTGTGGCTCAGCGCCGAACTGGCTTGCCACGCGGCCTTCAACTGCGGCATCAACTGGTTGATGCGCAGGCTGGCAATCGGGAATTCTTCGATAAGGATCGGCGTGCGTTTGTCGTCCTGAGAGAACATCGCGTAATGCCGTTCGCCGCCCTCGCGCCAGAGGCGGAATTCGGCGCGCAGGCGAAAGTTCTGCAGAGGCGAATCAAACACCGTCGGCGCAGGTGCATCGAACGGTGCCAGCAGATCACGCAAGCGCGTGACCTTGGCTTCGAGTTGTTCGGCGTAGGCTTGGGAATCGAAACTCATGCGTTGAACCAACCCAACTTGATCACAAACAGAATCGACAGAATCACCAGTGCCGGGTTCAGCTCACGGGCGCGGCCGGACAGCAGCTTGATGGCGGTCCAGGCGATGAAGCCGAAAGCGATGCCGTTGGCGATCGAATAGGTGAACGGCATGGCCAGCGCGGTAACCACAACCGGCGCCGCCACGGTGATGTCGTCCCAGTCTATTTCCGCCAGGCCGGAAGTCATCAGCACGGCGACGAACAGCAGCGCTGGCGCAGTGGCGAACGCCGGAACGCTGGCCGCCAGGGGCGAGAAGAACAGCGCCAGCAGGAACAGGATTGCCACGACGATGGCGGTCAGGCCCGTGCGGCCACCGGCACTGACGCCGGCAGCGGATTCGATGTAACTGGTCGTGGTCGAAGTACCCAGCAGCGAGCCGGCCATGGCCGCAGTACTGTCGGCGATCAGCGCGCGGCCCATTTTCGGCATGTGGCCGTCCTTGCCCATCAGGCCGGCGCGCTTGGCGACGCCGATCAGGGTCCCGGAGTTGTCGAACAGGTCGACGAACAGGAAGGCGAAAATCACGCTGACCAGACCGATGTCCAGTGCGCCTTTGATGTCCAGTTGCAGGAAGGTTGGCGCCAGCGACGGCGGCATTGACATGATGCCGCCGAACTCGGTGACGTTCAGTACGATCGAGGCGATGGTCACTGCCAGAATGCCGATCAGCACCGCGCCGCGCACTTTCAGCGCTTCGAGGGCGACGATCACGGCAAAGCCGACGGTGGCCAGAATCGGTGCCGGTTTGGTCAGATCGCCGAGGCCGACCATGGTCGCCGGGTTGCTGACCACGATACCGGCGTTGTGCAGGGCGATCAGCGCCAGGAACAGGCCGATACCGGCGGCAATCGCCGAGCGCAGTGGCAGCGGAATGGCGTTGATGATCCATTCACGGATGCGGAAGATCGACAGCAGGAAAAACAGCACGGCGGAAATGAACACCGCACCCAGCGCCACCTGCCAGGTGTGGCCCATGTGCAGCACCACGGTGTAGGTAAAGAAGGCGTTCAGGCCCATGCCCGGAGCGAGAGCGATCGGGTAGTTGGCGATCAGGCCCATCACGGTCGAGCCGATTGCAGCCGCCAGACAGGTGGCGACGAAGATCGCGCCTTTGTCCATGCCGGTCTCGCCGAGGATGCTCGGGTTGACGAACAGAATGTAAGCCATGGCCAGGAAAGTCGTGACGCCCGCAAGAATTTCGGTGCGCACGTTGGTGTTGTGTGCCTTGAGTTGAAACAGCCTTTCCAGCATGTCTGCTCCCCGTGGCGCGCGTGGCGCCGTGAATGTATCGACCTCAACAGCAAAGCACAGACCGTCGCAAGCGCCTGGAAAATTGTCGTGGGCCGGAAAAAGCCGCGCATCATACCAGCCGCGTGAGGAATTTGGCGGATGTTGGTGTCGATCGTCGGCGAAGTTTTGCGCAGCCAACAACTGCGCCATACTGCGCGCTGATTTTTGGAGTGGGCAGGCATGCGCAACGGTTGGATCAGGATTTTCGGATGGATTGCAGCACTGCTGCTGACAGCTCCGGCGTTCGCGGCATCGGCGCCGCCGCTCACCGAGGTGAAGGTGATCAAAGTGCAGTCACCGTCCTGCGGCCTGGAAGATATTGCCGATAACCAGCCGCAAACCCAATGCAATCACAGCGGGCCGAATATCAAAGTCTTCGTGCTGGAAGTCGGCTATGGCCAGAACCAGCCACACGTGACTCTGGATGGCTTCGAGGTCAACGGCACCAAAGGTCCGGTGTGCGCCTTCGATAATGGCAATCTCACCGAATGCACCCCCGGCAGCAAAACCGTCGGTTCTCTTTATACCTTCGATCTGGCCGGCAAACAGGAAGGCAGCTTCAACTTCAGCAACACCTCGATCAACGCCCCGCGCAACACGCTTTCGACCCAGCTTTACATCAAGTAACGGCTGTCTGCGAACAGGGTGGGACAAAGCTGACTACGCTTGACTGACTATCCAGCGGAAAGCGCCCATGACTTCCAGAGCCCTGATTGCCCTCGCCGAGGGCATCGACGATTTGCAAAGCGTGACCCTGATCGACGTGCTGCGCCGCGCCGGCATCGAAGTGGTCGCCGCCAGCATCGAAGGCCGACGCATGCTGACCTGTGCGCGCGGCACCCGGCTGACTGCCGACGGCATGCTGGTCGATGTACTGGCACAGACTTTTGACCTGATCGTCCTGCCAGGCGGTGCCGTCGGTTCCCGGCATCTGGCGGCGCATCAGCCCTTGCAGCAATTGCTCAAGGACCAAGCCAGCGCCGGCCGCCTGTTCGCCGCCATCGGCGAAGCCCCGGCTGTCGCGCTGCAAGCATCAGGCGTGCTGCGCCAGCGACGCATGACCTGCCTGCCCGGTGCCAGCCACCAACTATCAGGCTGTACGTTTGTTGATCAAGCGGTGGTAGTCGACGGCAACTGCATCACCGCCCAAGGCTCGGGACCGGCGCTGGAGTTTGCCCTGACCCTGGTCGAGCAACTTGGTGGCAAGGCGTTACGGGCGAGGGTGGCGGGGGAGTTGATGGCCTGACGGTTCAGCCGTGGGCTGCGAGGGGTTCTATCATTGGTTGCTCACGGTGCTCCGCTTGCCAAAGATCGTAGTCGGTTTGGACGCCTAGCCAAACGCGCGCCTTGCCGATCCCTGCACGCTCAAGTCGTACTGCCAGATCCGGGCTGATCGGCGCGTGTCCGTGCAGTACGCGCGAAAGATGCGGGCGTGCAAAGCCAAGGTGCCGGGCCAATTCGCTCACGCTGATACCAAGCTCGGGCAAGACATCCAGCAGCAGGGTTTCACCGGGGTGTGGCGGGTTGTGCATGGGCATGAGCCTGCCTCCTGTCAGTGGTAGTCCAGATAATCGACCAATTCGATATCCGAACCGACAAAACGAAAGATCACTCGCCAGTTGCCTGAAACGCTGAGCGACCAATATTCGCTCAGCTCACCTTTCAACGGATGCAGGCGCCAGCCGGGCAAGTCCAGGTCTGCGGGAAGCGTCGCTCGATCCATGAACTGCAACATGCGCGAAAGCCGTTTTGCATGGTCGGCACGAATTCCACGAGTCGTACCTGTTTCATAGAAGCCACGAAGGCCTTTGTGCTGAAAGGATTTGATCATGGCGGCGAGTGTAAGGCGATACATTACACCCGGTGCGGTAACTATGTACCGCACGTTGTCGCTTAATAAGTGCTAAGCAGGTGAGTTTTTTCCAAAAACTCAGACCTTCTCTTCCACCGGCACATGCATCCGATCCCGACTCGCCAACGTCGGAAACAGTTTGATCCACGTCCCCGTTACCACCAGCGTGCCGATCCCGCCCATGACCACCGCCGGCACGGTGCCGAACCAGTGGGCGGTGAGGCCGGATTCGAATTCGCCCAACTGGTTCGATGCGCCGATGAACAGGCCGTTGACCGCACTGACCCGGCCGCGCATTTCGTCGGGGGTTTCCAGTTGCACAAACGAGGCACGGATGACCATGCTGATCATGTCCGCTGCGCCGAGCACCACCAGCACCGCCAGGGAGAACCAGAACGAGGTCGACAGGCCGAACGCGATGGTGGCGACGCCGAAGATGCCGACGGCGGTGAACATCACCCGGCCGACATTGCGTTCCACGGCAAATCGCGCCAGAAACAGTGACATCAGCAACGCACCCACCGCCGGCGCCGAGCGCAACAGGCCAAGGCCCCACGGGCCGGTCAGCAGAATGTCCTTGGCGAACACCGGCAGCAACGCCGTGGCGCCGCCGAGCAACACGGCGAACAGGTCCAGCGAGATCGCTCCGAGGATGTCCGGGCGGCTGCGGATGAAGCGAATCCCTGCCAACAGCGAGTCCAGCGTGGCTTTGCCTTTATTCAATGGCGTCTGGCGTGCCGGTAGGTTGAGCATCAGCGCGCAGGCGATCACGTACAGCAGCACGGTCGGGCCGTAGACCCAGACGCTGCCGAACGCATAGAGCAAACCGCCAAGAGCCGGAGCGACGATAGTGGCCGACTGCTGCGCCGATTGCGCGGCGGCAACTGCACGGGGGAAAAGCGCACTGGGGACGATGCTGGGCAGCAAGGCCTGAGTCGTCGGCATCTCGAACGAACGGGCGGCGCCGAGCAGGAAGGCGAGGATGAAAATCATCTCGCGGGTGACGTGATCGGTGGCGCTGCCGATGGCCAGCGCCAAGGCAATCAATGCCTGCAACGACTGGCAAAGCGCGGCGACCTTGCGCCGATCATAGCGATCGGCAACGTGCCCGGTGTGCAGCATGAAAAGCACGCGCGGGGCGAATTCGACCAGCCCGACCAGGCCCAGATCCAGCACGTTGCCGGTCAATTGATACAGATTCCAGCCGATCGCCACGGTGAGCATCTGGAAACCGCTGGCGGTGAAAATCCGCGCCAGCCAAAAGGCCATGAATGGACGATGGTGACGTAGCAGCAGGGGCTCTTGAATGGGCATCTGAAGGCAGTCTTGGGCGAGTGAACGGCGAGATTATCACCAGTCTGTAACAGGAAGTTGCTACGAGAAACAATTCAGTTAGCCAGACATCGATCTTTCATGCTGACAATCAACCCTGTGGTGAGGGGATTTATCCCCGCTGGGTCGCGCAGCGGCCCCAAAAGCTGGAAGCGACGACTGCTGCGCAGCCCAACGGGGATAAATCCCCTCGCCACAGGAGAGTGAGGCAACTTGTCACGCGGCAAACCACCACGCAGTTCATTGGTAAAAATGGGACTACTCTTTCAACGTTGCTTGATCCAGATCAAGACTCCGATCGGAACTGATCTGGCGGCCATTTGGCCAGACTCCCTGCGTTGCGATGGTTGCAAAAAAGAACGAATCCGAATTCGCCGCACTCCATATCCGTGGGGGCAGTGGTGCAGGCCTCCGGGCCAGCTACCCGTATTACCTGACAGAGGAAGCCATATGTTCGGTTTAGAGGCTCTGGATCTCGCCCGAATTCAGTTCGCGTTCACCATCTCGTTCCACATTCTGTTCCCGGCCATCACCATTGGCCTGGCGAGTTACCTGGCGGTGCTCGAAGGCTTGTGGCTGAAGACCCGCAACGACACCTACCGCGATCTCTACCATTTCTGGTCGAAGATTTTTGCCGTCAACTTCGGCATGGGCGTGGTTTCCGGGCTGGTCATGGCTTATCAGTTCGGCACCAACTGGAGTCGTTTTTCCGACTTCGCCGGTGCCGTCACCGGGCCGTTGCTGACCTATGAAGTGCTCACCGCGTTCTTCCTTGAGGCCGGTTTCCTTGGCGTCATGCTGTTCGGCTGGAACAAGGTCGGGCGCGGCCTGCACTTCTTCTCGACGGTGATGGTAGCGATCGGCACGCTGATTTCGACCTTCTGGATTCTCGCCTCCAACAGCTGGATGCAGACCCCGCAAGGCTTTGAAATCGTCAACGGTCAGGTCATCCCCACCGACTGGCTGGCAATCATCTTCAACCCGTCATTCCCTTACCGGCTGATGCACATGGCCACGGCGGCGTTCGTCGCCACTGCCTTCTTCGTCGGCTCGTCAGCGGCCTGGCATCTGCTGCGCGGCAGAGACAACCCGGCGATCCGCACCATGCTGTCGATGGCCATGTGGATGGCATTGATCGTCGCGCCGATTCAAGCGGTGATCGGCGACTTCCACGGCCTCAATACGCTCAAGCATCAGCCGGCAAAAATCGCTGCGATCGAAGGCCACTGGGAAAACCATGGCGACGAAGCGACGCCGCTGATCCTGTTCGGCTGGCCGGACATGAAAGAAGAGCGCACCAAGTTCGCTGTGGAGATTCCCTACCTCGGCAGCCTGATCCTCACCCACTCGCTGGATAAACAAGTACCGGCGCTGAAGGAATTCCCACCGGAAGACCGGCCGAATTCGACCATCGTGTTCTGGTCGTTCCGGATCATGGTCGGCCTCGGCTTCCTGATGATCTTCACCGGGTTGTGGAGTCTGTGGCTGCGCAAGCGTGACTCGCTGTATACCTCACGGCCGTTCCTGCATCTGGCCTTGTGGATGGGGCCGTCCGGTCTGATCGCGATTCTCGCCGGGTGGTTCACCACGGAAATCGGCCGTCAGCCGTGGGTGGTCTACGGCCTGATGCGCACTGCCGATGCTTCGTCGAACCACAGCTTCATGCAGATGAGCATCACCCTGATCATGTTCGTCGTGGTGTATTTCGCGCTGTTCGGCGCCGGGCTCGGCTACATGATGCGCCTGGTGCGCAAAGGGCCGAAGATCAGCGAAGGCAGCGCAACGCCGGACGGTGGTCCAGGCAAGAAACGCACCCCGGCGCGTCCGTTGTCCGCAGCCGATGATCCGGCCGAGGGCGAGCACGAAGACAACACTCGCTTGACCAAGGAGATTTGACTCATGGGTATCGATCTTCCGCTGATCTGGGCCGTGATCATCATCTTCGGCATCATGATGTACGTGGTCATGGACGGCTTCGACCTGGGCATCGGCATTCTCTTCCCGTTCGTGCCCGGCAAGACCGATCGCGACGTGATGATGAACACCGTCGCCCCTGTGTGGGACGGCAACGAAACCTGGCTGGTGCTGGGCGGGGCGGCGTTGTTCGGCGCCTTCCCGCTGGCCTATTCGGTGGTGTTGTCGGCGCTGTACCTGCCGCTGATCTTCATGCTCATGGGCCTGATCTTTCGCGGTGTGGCCTTCGAGTTCCGCTTCAAGGCGAAGGATGAAAAACGTCACCTGTGGGACAAGGCATTCATCGGTGGTTCGATCGCGGCGACGTTCTTTCAGGGCGTGGCGCTGGGAGCGTTCATCGATGGTCTGCCGGTGGTCAATCGCCAGTTCGCTGGAGGTTCACTGGACTGGCTGACACCGTTCACGCTGTTTTGCGGCGCGGCGCTGGTAGTGGCTTATGCCTTGCTCGGCTGCACCTGGCTGATCATGAAAACCGAAGGCAAGTTGCAGGAACAGATGCATGATCTGGCGCGGCCGTTGGCGTTCGTCCTGCTGGCAGTAATCGGTATCGTCAGCCTGTGGACACCCCTGTCGCATCCGGAAATCGCCTCACGCTGGTTCAGCATGCCGAACCTGTTCTGGTTCATGCCGGTGCCGATTCTGGTGCTGGTCACCTTGTACGGCCTGATCCGCGCGGTGGCACGTAACGCCAACTACACGCCGTTCCTGCTGACCCTGGTGCTGATCTTCCTCGGCTACAGTGGCTTGGGCATCAGCCTGTGGCCGAACATCGTGCCGCCGTCGATCTCGATCTGGGACGCCGCCGCGCCGCCGCAAAGTCAGGGCTTCATGCTGGTCGGCACGTTGTTCATCATTCCGTTCATCCTGGGTTATACGTTCTGGAGCTACTACGTGTTCCGCGGCAAGGTGACCCACGAAGATGGTTATCACTAATCCAATGCTGGGCTTGCCCTGTGGGAGCGAGCCTGCTCGCGAAGGCGTCCGCAGTGACGCCTTGGCTTAACGGAGATCGATGCAATGACCGGCAAACATTCCCTGCACGACATTGAAGAAGCCGAAAAAAGCCGCTGTGGCAGCGGCTTGGCTGGTTGGCCCTGATCTGGGTTGGCAGTGTCGGCGTGTTGTTCATCGCCGCCAGCCTGATGCGCATGTTCATGAATGCCGCAGGTTTGACCACCCACTGAAATATCCCGTCCCGGCGCCTTCGGGTATGGACTTGCGACCCTCCTCACGGAGGGTTTTTTTATGCCGCAGATTTATTTGCGCGCCTTGAGGATGACAAATTTCGGTGTGGCCGCCACTTGCTCGACACCACGAAACAGGCGCGCCAGTTTGCTGTGATAGCCCAGATGCCGATTGCCGACAATGTACAGCGCACCGCCGACCACGAGTGCCTCGCGCGCCTGCTGGAACATGCGCCAGGCGAGGAAATCGCCGACCACCTGTTGCTGATGGAAGGGTGGGTTGCACAGCACCACGTCCAGCGACTGCGGCGCCTGCCCGGCCAGACCATCGCCAGCGCGCACGATGACTTCGCGATCGCCCAATGCCGCGCGCCAGTTCTCGGCAGCCGATTGCACCGCCATGAACGATTCGTCGACCAGCGTGTAATGCGCATCCGGGTTCTGCAAGGCGCTGGCGATTGCCAGAACACCGTTGCCGCAACCGAGATCGGCGACCCGCGCGTGGCCAAGGTTTTTCGGCAGATGCGGCAGAAACGCGCGAGTGCCGATGTCGAGGCCTTCGCGGCAGAACACATTGGCGTGGTTGAGCAATTCGATCGCTGGTTCGTCGAGACGATAACGAGTCGGATAGGGCGATGTAGCGGGCGCTTTGCTTTCAGGCGTGGCGATCAGCAGTCGGGCTTTCTTCACGGCCAGCGACGCCTGCACCGGGCCAATGTAGCGCTCGAGCAGATCGCCGGCAGCGCGCGGCAGATGCTTGACCATGGCGGCGGCGATCACTTGCGCGCCCGGCGCGAGTTGCCCTTGCAGGCGGATCAACTGCTCTTCCAATAGCGCCAGCGTCTTGGGAACGCGGATCAGCACCCGGTCAAACGGCCCGACCAAGGGCTCACTGGCCGGAATCGGACGAATCGCATCGAACGCCTGGCCATTGCGTAGCAGATTCTTTTCCAGCCCGACGAAACCCAGGAACGAATCGCCGCTGCTGCTCACCTCGACCTTGCCCAGCAGGCTGATCGCCAAGGCGCCGAAGCTGTCATTGAGCACCAGCACGCGGGTGCTGCTCTGAGGTTGTTCGCTGGCGAGATGATTGAGCAGGTATTCGTCCGCCGCATCGAACGCTTGCAGCGGTTCATTCTGCTGTTCAGGCTGGCGGATCAGGTCGAGCTGGGCGAAAGGCGTTTCGAGCAAGGGCATGGGGCGGGGACTCAGGATATTCGGCAGATATCCCGTTGCCGGCAGATGGTGCGACGGGATCCGACCGAGTGGACTGCGATGCAAGCAGGTTGCGTCATCACTCGGAAAGGCCTGAATGGTACGTTTTTTTGCGCGTAAATACTCGCAGGATTACCGTGCGATATCGCTCGTCAGTCAGATAATCCCGGCACGAGCGGCGGCAATCACTGCGGAAATCTTGTTGCAGACGTTGAATTTTTCGATGACGTTTTGCACATGATAGTTAACGGTGCGTTCGCTCAGGCTGAGGATTCTCGAGATATCGTGAGCGGTCTTGCCCATGGCGGACAATTTCATGATCTCCAGCTCCCGGGACGATAGCCTCGGCTTGCTGGGTTTGGCCGGTGTGGGCACGGTGCGGGCATACAGGTCACTGAAGTGTCGGTTGGCAAAAAACAGATAACCGTAATGCTCATACAGTTCGAGCGGGCTGATCGGGCAGTGGGTTCGAGCCAGACTGATGATGCTGCACAAACCGCTGGTTTCGTCATGAAAGGCCTGCGACCAGCCATGCTGCAGCCCATTCTGTTTCAACGCCTGCCACAACTCGGGTGCATCGTTGAAGACTCTTTCTTCCCAGACGATGGGTAATATTGAGTGATTGCAATGCGCTATTACCGGATCAATATTGCGGAAGTTCTCTTTGTTGTACTGAATGTTCCATTCTTTAGGGTAGTTATTGATCTGCAAGGCATTCAGGTGGACATCACGATGAGGGGACGTCACTGCTATTGCACAGTAGTTAAAGCCCAGATTCTCGGCAAATCTCAGCAGTATCGGGTATGCCGCTTCAATGCCTTTGGCAAATGTCAGTTGTTTCAATTGTGATTCCTTCCACGTTTCCATGAACTTTGCCTCTGTATCTTGATATCGGGGTGCGGAATGGATCCAAAAGATCCGGCACGAATCGAAGTGTAGGATCTTTCCTGCGAAACGCCTTACATTTTTTCGAGATTGAAACTTTGATGTTTTTTTATAAAGTGTTCTTAGCAATACGCGCTGTTATATTTTAACTGCCATCTTAAAGTTATTACTCTAGATCTAAAATTGACATCACATCGAATGTGCAGCGCTGATTCTGTCAATATCATTACCGTTGGCAGGTGTTTGGCAGCGCGGTTTTGCGGGACACTGTGGGGAATCGTTTCAAGGAGTGCCTCATGACTGCCAGTGCCGAGAAGTACACCACCCAGACCTTGCTCGATGTGCAACCGTTGACGCCGAACCTGTTCACGCTGCGCACCAGCCGCGACCCCGGCTTTCGCTTCCGTGCCGGCCAGTTCGCCCGGCTGGGCGTCACCAAGGCCGATGGGAGCATGGTCTGGCGCGCCTATTCGATGGTGTCGTCGCCGTTCGACGAGTTTCTCGAGTTCTTTTCCATCGTCGTGCCGGGCGGCGAATTCACCAGTGAGCTGAGCCGGCTCCAGGTCGGCGACAGCTTGATGGTAGAACGCCAGGCGTTCGGCTACCTGACGCTGGATCGCTTTGTCGATGGCCGAGACCTGTGGTTACTGTCCACCGGCACCGGGGTGGCACCGTTTCTGTCGATCCTGCAGGACTTCGAGGTCTGGGAGAAATTCGAGCGGATCATTCTGGTTTACAGCGTGCGGGAGGCGCGGGAACTGGCTTATCAGGAGTTGATCGCCGGGTTGGCGCAACGGGACTATCTGAGCGAATACGCCCACAAGCTGCAATTCATCCCCACTGTGACCCGCGAAGCGCATCCAGGCGCGCTGCAGGGCCGGATTACTACGCTGATTGAAAACGGCGAACTGGAACGCGCGGCGGGCGTTGAGCTCTCGCCAGAGCATTCGCGTGTGATGTTGTGCGGCAACCCGCAGATGATCGACGACACCCGCGCCTTGCTGAAACAGCGCGACATGCGCCTGAGCCTCACGCGCAAGCCGGGGCAGGTTGCGGTGGAAAATTACTGGTAACGAAAACGGCACCCGCGGGTGCCGTTTTGATGACTACCGAATGCCTCAGGGCCGCTCGTTCTGCGCCTTGAGCAGGTCGCGAATTTCGCCCAGCAGTTGCTCTTCCTTGCTCGGGATCGGCGGCGCGGTCGGTGCTACGGCTTCTTCGCGCTTGAGGCGGTTGATGGCTTTGACACCCATGAAAATCGCGAAAGCGACAATCACGAAATCCAGCACCGTCTGCAGGAATTTGCCGTAAGCCAGCACCACTGCGGGCGCATCGCCCTGGGCTGCTTTGAGCGTGACAGCCAGATCACTGAAGTCCACTCCACCGATCAACAGGCCAATCGGCGGCATGATCACGTCGCCGACAAACGACGAAACGATTTTGCCAAACGCCGCGCCGATGATGATACCGACGGCCATGTCGACCACATTGCCTTTGACCGCGAAGGCCTTGAACTCGCTAAGCACGCCCATAGTTATTTCCTTGTTACAGATGAGTTTGGTGTTGGCAGTGTAAATCAGCGAAACGCCTCCTGCGCGAAACACCTTCTTACAATGCCCGTTTTTATCGACACATCAATTGAAGATTAGTTTGCAAAATGCCAGCAATCGCGCGCGGAATACGCGCTAACCCGCTGACGGGAAAGCCAATTTCTTCAATCATGGTGTTACGTTCTTTCTATTTATGTTCTGCGGCACAGGCCTCTAGCCTTGGTATGGCGCACCTGGATGCGCCCAATAAAACCAGAGGAACCTGATATGACATCCACTCCTGGACTGGGGGCTTTTCCCTTCCGCCGCACCTTCGGCGTACTGACTGCCGGGCTGCTGACCTTCTCGGTCAACGCCGCTCCGCTGACCCGCGATAACGGCGCGGCAGTCGGTGACAATCAGAACTCGCAAACTGCCGGCGCCAACGGCCCGGTGCTGCTGCAGGATGTGCAACTGATCCAGAAGCTGCAGCGCTTCGATCGTGAACGCATCCCCGAGCGCGTCGTACACGCACGCGGCACCGGCGCTCACGGCACCTTCACCGTGACCGATGACCTCAGCGACCTGAGCAAGGCCAAGGTGTTCGCCGCAGGCCAGAGCACGCCGGTATTCGTGCGGTTCTCGGCGGTGGTGCATGGCAACCATTCCCCGGAAACCCTGCGCGACCCGCGGGGTTTCGCCACCAAGTTCTACACTGCTGACGGCAATTGGGATCTGGTCGGCAACAATTTCCCGACCTTCTTCATCCGCGATGCGATCAAATTCCCGGACATGGTGCACGCCTTCAAGCCCGATCCGCGCACCAACCTCGATGACGATTCGCGCCGGTTCGATTTCTTCTCCCATGTACCGGAAGCCACCCGCACGCTGACCGAGTTGTATTCCAACTACGGCACTCCGGCCAGTTATCGGGAAATGGATGGCAATGGTGTTCATGCCTATAAGCTGATCAATGCCAAGAATGAAGTTCACTACGTGAAGTTTCACTGGAAGAGTCTTCAAGGCATCAAGAATCTCACGCCAAAACAAGTCAGCGAAGTTCAGGGTCAGGATTACAGTCATATGACCAACGACTTGGTCAGTAATATCAACAAGGGCAACTTTCCGAAGTGGGACTTGTACGTGCAAGTTCTCAAGCCACAGGATTTGTCCAAGTTTGATTTCGATCCATTGGATGCAACCAAGATCTGGCCGGGTATTGCCGAGCGCAAAGTTGGACAAATGGTCCTGAACCGTAATCCGGCCAATGTCTTCCAGGAAACCGAACAAGTTGCCATGGCTCCAGCCAACGTAGTTCCGGGTATCGAACCTTCGGAAGATCGTTTGTTGCAGGGTCGAGTGTTCTCCTATGCCGATACGCAGATGTATCGCCTTGGCGCCAACGCTTTGCAATTGCCGGTCAATGCACCGAAAACCGCAGTGAACAATGGCAATCAGGATGGTGCGATGAATTTCGGCGCCAGCCAGTCCGGTGTCAACTACCAGCCAAGCCGCCTGCAACCGCGTGAAGAAACATCATCGGCGCGTTACAGCCAGTCGGCGCTGTCGGGCAGCACGCAGCAGGCGAAGATCCAGCGTGAGCAGAACTTCAAGCAGGCCGGTGATCTGTATCGCTCGTACAGCAAGCAGGAACGCCGCGACCTGATCGACAGCTTCGGCGGCTCGCTGGCCACCACTGATGACGAGAGCAAGCACATCATCCTGTCGTTCCTGTACAAGGCCGACCCTGAGTACGGCAGCGGTGTGACCGAAGTGGCCAAGGGCGACCTCAGCCGTGTGAAAGCACTGGCGGCGAAACTGACCGACTGATAGCCATGCGGCGCACGCGAGGGCCAGTGCGGCCTCGCGTGCGTTCAAGGAGAGAGCCCGATGCGTATTTTTCTTTTGTGCCTGGCCGGGTGCCTGTCGCTTACTGCGTGGGCAACCCCGGTCGAGCAGAGCCCCGAAGCGATCAAGGCGCAGTTGCAGGATTACTACTTCGACGCCGCCCGCCGGGGTGATGTGCCGATGCTCGAGACCTTTATCGAGTCCGGCTATTCCCTCGATACCCGCGATAGCAAGGGGTACACCGCGCTGATTCTGGCGGCCTATCACGGTCAGGCGCCGGCGGTTGAACGCCTGCTCGCCGCTGGCGCGGATGCCTGTGCTCAGGACCAGCGCGGCAACACGGCGCTGATGGGTGCGATTTTCAAAGGCGAATTACAGATCGCCCGGCGCCTGATGGCCACCGATTGCAGCCCCGACCAGCGTAACGGCGCCGGGCAGACAGCGGCGATGTACGCCGGGCTGTTCAAGCGTCTGGAATTGCTTGATGCGTTGAAAGCCAAGGGCGCTGACCTCAATGCCGAGGATCCGCTGGGCAACAGCGCCGCGCGTCTGGCCAGCGGCGAAATCCGTACTGCTGCGCCGCGCTGATCGGCGGTGGCTGCGTTATCATCGCGTCTTTTGTTCCGGGGGTTCTGATGGCCAAGGCCAAGCGCATGTACGGCTGCACCGAGTGCGGCGCAACCTTTCCCAAGTGGGCCGGGCAGTGCGGCGAGTGCGGTGCCTGGAACACCCTGACCGAAACCATGATCGAAAGCGGCGGCGCCACGGCACCCACCGGGCGCACCGGTTGGGCTGGCCAGCAGGCGCAGATCAAGACGCTCGCCGAAGTCAGCATCGAAGAGATTCCACGTTTTTCCACCGCTTCCGGTGAGCTCGACCGCGTGCTCGGCGGTGGTCTGGTCGATGGCTCGGTGGTGCTGATCGGCGGTGATCCGGGGATCGGCAAGTCGACAATCCTGCTCCAGACCCTGTGCAATCTGGCCAAAAGCATGCCGGCGCTGTACGTCACTGGTGAGGAATCCCAGCAGCAGGTGGCGATGCGCGCCCGCCGTCTCGGCCTGCCGCAGGATCAACTGCGGGTGATGACCGAAACCTGCATCGAAACCATCATCGCCACCGCTCGCCAGGAAAAGCCCAAGGTCATGGTGATCGACTCGATCCAGACCATCTTCACCGAACAGCTGCAATCGGCGCCGGGCGGCGTGTCGCAGGTGCGTGAAAGTGCGGCGCTGCTGGTGCGATACGCCAAGCAGAGCGGCACGGCGATCTTCCTCGTCGGCCACGTCACCAAAGAGGGCGCCTTGGCCGGTCCGCGTGTTCTGGAACACATGGTCGATACCGTGCTGTATTTCGAAGGTGAATCCGATGGTCGTCTGCGTCTGCTGCGTGCGGTGAAGAACCGTTTCGGGGCGGTCAACGAATTGGGCGTGTTCGGCATGACCGACAAGGGCCTGAAAGAAGTCTCCAACCCATCGGCGATTTTTCTCACCCGCGCTCAGGAAGAAGTCCCGGGCAGTGTGGTCATGGCGACATGGGAAGGCACCCGGCCGATGTTGGTGGAAGTGCAGGCACTGGTCGATGACAGTCATCTGGCCAACCCGCGTCGGGTGACGCTGGGGCTGGATCAGAACCGATTGGCGATGTTGCTCGCGGTGTTGCACCGTCATGGTGGGATCCCGACCCACGATCAAGACGTGTTCCTCAACGTGGTCGGTGGCGTGAAGGTGCTGGAGACAGCGTCGGATCTGGCGTTGATGGCGGCGGTGATGTCGAGTTTGCGCAATCGGCCGTTACCGCATGATCTGCTGGTGTTCGGCGAAGTCGGCCTGTCCGGCGAGGTGCGCCCGGTGCCGAGCGGGCAGGAGCGGCTGAAAGAAGCGGCCAAGCACGGCTTCAAACGCGCCATCGTGCCGAAGGGTAATGCTCCGAAGGAATCGCCTCCCGGCTTGCAGATCATCGCCGTGACGCGTCTCGAACAGGCCCTCGACGCACTCTTCGAGTAACCACAATCCCCTGTGTAGGAGCTGCCGAAGGCTGCGATCTTTTGATCTTGAAACAAAATCAAAATATCGCAGCCTTCGGCAGCTCCTACAGGGGCAAGTCAGATTTCGATCAGCGCACCCAGTTCGCGCTCCAGCTCGGCCTCATCCGCCAGATTCAGTTCGATCAACCGGCGCAGGCGCTGGATCGATTCCAGGCTGATGTGCCGGCAGATGAACCCCAAGTGGCCGTTTTCCTCGTGGGCCAGATGCACGTCCATTTCGATATCGACGTCTTCGCTCAGATGAATGTCGACGAAGAAGTCCTGCTCTTTATCCCCGAGCCACGGCTCCGGTCGCTCGATCAGCAGGCCCTTGAGCGACAGGTCGATCAGTTTGACCGGCCAGATGTACTCGCCCTGTTTCAGCTCGGTTCGGGCATCGAACGCAATACGTTTGAAACGACGTCGATTGGCGGGGTGCTCGCTCATGGCGCAATCCTCATGAAGGTTCGCTGACTATAGACCGCGAATGCGGGCGCCAGCCAATCGCTCAAGCGTCTAGACCTATGTCGGGGTATGGCCTTTGGCGCCGTAAGCGCTAAACTCGGGGTGGCTGTCTTTCTTGTCCACCCTGGCTGGAATAATAAAATGAAAAATAATAATAGCCTGCTGCGCCACTTACCCTGGCTCGTGCTGGCAATCGTAGGAGCGTGCGCCCTGGGCGTAGTGGCATTGCGCCGCGGCGAGGCGATCAACGCCTTGTGGATTGTGGTCGCTGCCGTGGCCATTTATCTGGTTGCGTACCGTTACTACAGTCTGTTCATCGCCAACAACGTGATGCAACTGGATCCGCGTCGGGCCACCCCCGCCGTGCTCAACAACGATGGTCTGGACTATGTGCCGACCAACAAACACATTCTTTTCGGTCACCACTTCGCGGCCATCGCTGGCGCGGGGCCGCTGGTCGGTCCGGTGCTGGCGGCGCAGATGGGGTATCTGCCCGGCACACTCTGGCTGATTGCCGGTGTGGTGCTGGCGGGCGCGGTGCAGGACTTCATGGTCCTGTTCATGTCGACCCGACGCAACGGCCGTTCCTTGGGCGACATGGTGCGTGAAGAGATGGGCCGGATTCCCGGGACCATCGCACTGTTCGGCTGCTTCCTGATCATGATCATCATCCTCGCGGTGCTGGCGCTGATCGTGGTCAAGGCCCTCGCCGAGAGCCCGTGGGGCATCTTCACCGTGATGGCGACCATCCCGATCGCGATGTTCATGGGCATTTACATGCGCTACATCCGCCCGGGCCGCATCGGCGAGATCTCCGTGGTCGGTGTGTTGCTGCTGCTCGGTTCGATCTGGCTGGGCGGGCAGATTGCTGCCGATCCGGTATGGGCCAAAGCCTTCACCTTCACCGGTGTGCAAATTACCTGGATGCTGGTCGGTTACGGTTTTGTCGCCGCGTCGCTGCCAGTGTGGCTGATTCTGGCACCGCGTGACTATCTGTCGACCTTCCTCAAGATCGGCACCATCGTCGCCCTGGCGATCGGTATTCTGGTGACCATGCCCGAGCTGAAAATGCCGGCACTGACCCAGTTCGTCGACGGCACCGGCCCGGTGTGGAAGGGCGGTCTGTTCCCGTTCCTGTTCATCACCATCGCCTGCGGTGCGGTTTCCGGTTTCCACGCGTTGATCTCGTCGGGCACCACGCCGAAGCTTTTGGATAACGAAACCAACGCCCGCTACATCGGTTACGGCGGCATGCTGATGGAATCGTTCGTGGCGATCATGGCCATGGTTGCCGCTTCGGTGATCGAGCCAGGCGTGTACTTCGCCATGAACAGCCCGGCCGCCGTGGTCGGCAGTGATGCCGCGTCAGTGGCGCAAATGGTCACCAGCTGGGGCTTCGCGATCACGCCGGAAGCGCTGCAAGCCGTGGCCCACGACATCGGTGAAACCACCATTCTGGCCCGTGCTGGCGGTGCGCCGACCCTGGCGGTCGGTATCGCGCAGATCCTGCACAGTGTCCTGCCGGGTGAAAACACCATGGCGTTCTGGTACCACTTCGCGATCCTGTTCGAAGCGCTGTTCATCCTCACCGCTGTGGACGCCGGTACCCGTGCCGGGCGTTTCATGCTGCAGGATCTGCTCGGCTCCTTCGTACCGGCGCTGAAACGCACCGAATCGTGGACCGCCAACCTGATCGCCACCGCCGGTTGTGTGGCGATGTGGGGCTGGTTGCTGTATCAGGGCGTGATCGATCCACTGGGCGGCATCAACACCCTGTGGCCATTGTTCGGCATCTCCAACCAGATGCTCGCCGGTATCGCGCTGATGCTCGGCACCGTGGTCCTGATCAAGATGAAGCGCCAGCGCTACATCTGGGTCACCCTGTTGCCGGCCACCTGGCTGTTGATCTGCACTACCACTGCTGGTTTCATCAAGCTGTTCGACGCTAACCCGGCGATCGGCTTCCTGTCCCTGGCCAAGAAGTACAGCGATGCGCTGGCCAACGGTCAGGTGCTGGCACCGGCGAAGAGCGTCGAGCAGATGCAGCACGTGATCTTCAACGCCTACACCAACGCCACACTCACCGCGCTGTTCCTGTTCGTGGTCTTCAGCATCCTGTTCTATGCGCTCAAGGTCGGCATCGCCGCCTGGGGCAAGAAAGAACGTACGGATAAAGAATCGCCATTCCAGGCCCTGCCGGATGCGTAACCAGAGGATTGCAGCATGTTCAATGACCTGAGTCGCCTCGGTAAATACCTCGGTCAGGCCGCGCGCCTGATGGTCGGCATGCCCGACTACGACACCTACGTCGAGCATATGCAAACCAAACACCCGGACAAACCGGTGATGAGCTACGAGATGTTCTTTCGCGAACGTCAGGAAGCCCGTTACGGTGGCAAGGGTGGGCCGAAGTGCTGTTGAGCTGACAGCCTTCGGTTGAGGTAATCCCTGTGGGAGCGAGCCTGCTCGCGAATACGGAGTGTCAGTTGATGAAGGATTTGACTGACACACCGCTTTCGCGAGCAGGCTCGCTCCCACATTTGTTTTTGTATTCTTTTCAGGAGATCGGGTTTTGTCTTCTCCCATTCCGGTAACGGTCCTCAGCGGTTTCCTCGGCGCCGGCAAGACCACTTTGCTGCGTCATTTATTGAAAGCCGAGCACGGCCTGAAAATCGCCGTGATCGAAAACGAATTCAGCGACGCCGGCATCGACACTCAGTTGCTGGGTGACGAGCCGGTGCAGGTCATGACCCTGGCCAACGGCTGCGTCTGCTGCACCATTCACACCGATCTGACCAAGGCGCTGTACTTGCTGCTCGAGCGCCTGGACAGCGGCGAGATCGCCTTCGATCGTCTGGTGATCGAGTGCACTGGTCTCGCCGATCCGGCACCGGTGGCGCAGACCTTTTTCATCGACGAAGAGCTGCGCGAGCGTTACCTGCTCGACGGCATCATCACCCTGGTCGACGCCGCCCACGCCGACGTGCACCTGACCCAGACC
Source organism: Pseudomonas sp. AC255 (assembly GCF_979258175.1). NCBI lineage: Bacteria > Pseudomonadati > Pseudomonadota > Gammaproteobacteria > Pseudomonadales > Pseudomonadaceae > Pseudomonas > Pseudomonas sp. AC255. Next base: position 228,112 of record NZ_OZ409841.1, read on the forward strand.
ATCGCCCAGGCGCAGATCGGTTTCGCCGATCGTCTGCTGGTAAGCAAGACCGATCTGGTCGATGAGGCGACGTTCACCGCGCTGAGCGAGCGCCTTACGCGAATCAACCGCCGCGCGCCGATCCGCGTGGTCGAGCATGGCAACATCGATCTGGCTGAACTGCTGGATGTGCGTGGTTTCAACCTCAATGCTGACCTGGGCGGCGGTTTGAGCTTGCGTCCGGTGAGCAAGGCGCCGTCGATCGATCGCATCTCCAGCCTGGTGCTGCGCACCGATCAGGCGCTGGATATCGATCAGCTCAGCGAGTTCATGAACGAGTTGCTGGAAGAGCACGGCAAGCAATTGCTGCGCTACAAAGGCGTGCTGAATATTGCCGGGGAAGATCGGCGCCTGGTTTTTCAGGGTGTGCTGAAACTCTATGGTTTCGACTGGGACACCGAATGGGCCGAGGGCGAGACGCGGGAGAGTGTGATCGTGTTTATCGCCGATGACTTGCCGGAAGAGAAGATTCGGGCGGGGTTTGCCAGGGTTGCAGCGCAACAAGCCTGATAATTTCAATAGCTCAACGGGTCTCTTCGCGAGCAGGCTCGCTCCCACAGTAGAACGCATTCTGTCAGAAGGAATGCAATCCACTGTGGGAGCGAGCCTGCTCGCGAAGGCGGTCTAACCGACAGCACAATGCTCAAGATCTGAACCCAGCAGTGTCTGCTCAAGACGATCCAGATGCCGATCCATCAACATGCCGGCCTTGCAAGCATCACCTCGCTCCACAATCTCAACCAACGCCAAATGCTCCTGCCACGCGCAACAGCTGCGCGTCGGGCACCGACTCCGCGCAATCGCCAACGACGTCAGCGGCACCAGACTGCGCAGAAAATGCGCCAACGGCAGATTTCCCGCCATCCGTGCCAACTGCAAATGAAACTCCCCGATAACCGAATCGCCGCCCCGCGCCGATCCTGCTCGATGGCGCGCTTCTCGCGCTCTATCAACGTGCGCAAGCATTTGAAATCGTCTGGCTGCGAACGCTGACAGGCCAACCGCACCAAGGTGTTCTCAGCCAACCGTCGCGCATGCAAGGTCTGCCGGATCAGCTCCCGATCAGGCGCAGCCACTCGTGGTCGATGATTGGCGCGCAATACCACGATCTGCTCATGGGACAACTGCGTCAGCACCCGTCGTACATCGGCGCGGCCGGCGCCGAACATCGCTTGCAGACTGTCCTCGGTGAACCGGCTGTCTTCATCGATACGCTGCTCGAGAATCGCGTCGAACAGTCGCGGATACAACTCCTCAACCGGCATGCGCAGGCGAGAGACGGGCAGGGCGGTCGAATCGGCATGCGAGGCTAAAGCAAAACTGTTCATGGCCGTTCTCCTGGCAAATCAGGTGGGCAGGTTGTCGTCCGGAATATTCAGCTCAACGCCCATGCGCTGGCCTTCGCGCAGAATGTGCCGACGCATTTCGGCGCTGGCCTGAGCGCTGTTCTTGCTGCGGATCGCGCGGACTACGGCTTCGTTTTCTTCCAGGCGTTCGGCCAGATGTTCCGGTGAATTGCGCAACACTTCGGCACTTTGCTTGAGCGCGTTGCTGGTCTGCTGCACCACGCTCTGGAAAATCGGGTTCGAGGTCAGCGTGAACAGTTCTTCGTGAAAGGCGATGTAGGCGCTGACCCCGGCTTCACTGTCACCGGCCTCGAGGGCTTCGCGCATGTCCATCAGGGTCAGGCGCAACTGGCCGACCTCCTTGCTGCTGATCGATTGCGCAACCAGCCCGACAATGAACGGTTCCAGGGTGTAGCGCAGTTGCAGCACATCTTCCAGGCTGGCGCCGGCCACCGCGCTGTCGTGGCTCTGGCTGTCGCTGAGTTGCGCATCGAGGACGACCACGCCTTTGCCCGGCATCGAGCGCACCAGGCCGAGTGTTTCCAGCACGATCACCGCTTCGCGCAGGCTCGGCCGGCTGATGCCCAGTTGTTCGGCCAGTTCACGCTGGCCCGGCAGCATGTCGCCGGAGCGCCACTGGCCTCGGGCCAACGCGGCGCGGAGTTTTTCCACCACTGAATTGACGACGGTTGAAGTTGTAATCACGTATTGGCTCCCTGCGCCGTGCCTGCGCATTGGCAGGCACGGCACTCATTCAAAATTCTTTGGCCGCCGCCGGAGCGACGGTTTTTCGCGGTTGAAAGTTATAGCCCTGCTCGCCGTTGAGCACCTTGTTCGCGCGCTGCACGTCGATGTCCTTTTCCCAGCGGGCGATGGCCACGGTGGCGACGCAGTTGCCGATCAGATTGGTCAGCGCGCGGCCGATGCCCATGAACCAGTCCACGGCCAACACCAGCACCAGACCGACCACGGGAATCGCCGGGATCGCCGTCAGCGTCGCGGCGAGAATCACCAGCGCCGAACCGGGAATGCCGTGGGCGCCTTTGGAGGTAATCAGCGACACCAGCAGGATGGTCAGCAAGTCGGTCATCGCCAATGGCGTGCCGGTGGCGTTGGCGATGAACACGATGGCCAGGGTCAGGTAGATCGAGAAGCCGTCGAGGTTGAACGAATACCCGGTCGGAATCACCAGACCGACGGTGGAGCTGCCGATACCGAGGTGTTCGAGCTTGCGCATGATCTGCGGCAGCACGGCGTCGGAAGAGGCGGTGCCCATCACGATCAGCAGTTCTTCACGCAGGTACTTGAGCAGCGGCCACATGCGCAGGCCGGAGACCCGCATCACCAGACCGAGGATCAGCGCGACGAAGGCGACGCAGGTCAGGTAGAACAGACCGACCAGACTGCCCAGGTGCTGCAGAGAGTCGAGACCGTATTTGCTGGTGGTGAAGGCGATGGCGCCGAACACGCCGATCGGCGCCAGACGCACGATCATGCCCATGATGCGGAAAATCACGTGGCTGAGTTCGTTGATCAGTCGCGAAATCCCGGAAGCCGCTTCGCCAACCAGATTCAGCGCACTGCCGAACAGCACCGAAAACAGCAGCACTTGCAAGATATTGTTGTCAGCGAAGGCACCGATCACCGAGGTCGGGATCAGATCCATCAGAAATTGCGTGGTGGTGTGCATGTGCTGGCCGCGCTCGGCGAGGTCGCCCATGTCGGCGCTGGAGAGCTGCTCCAGATGAATGTTCGCGCCGCTGCCAATGCCGGTGCTGAAGGCGAACACCAGACCAATCACCAAGGCGATGGTGGTCAGCACTTCGAAGTAGATCACCGACTTCAGGCCGATGCGCCCGACCTTCTTCAGATCGCCCGCGCCGCTGATGCCGCTGACCACCACGCAGAACACGATCAGGCCAATCAGCATCTTGATCAGTTTGATGAAGCCATCGCCGAGCGGTTTGAGCTGAGCGGAGTATTCAGGAAGGGTCAGCCCGCAGACGATGCCGAGCATCAGTCCGAGAACCACTTGAAGGAAGATTGAACGCGAGCACCATCTGAGCATGGGAGGAATCCTGGGTCGGTGTCCTGGCTGCCGCACGCGTTGCGCATCGGATGCAGGACTTAATTATTGTGGTCTTACCGGTATGTCCAGTGCAGGCGCAGTCTAGGCTTGGGTTTTTCCTGATTACAAGGGGAAAGCATGAAATTGGCATGACCGGTCTGACCAGCGGCCAAAGCCGCGTAGGAGCTGCCGAAGGCTGCGATCTTTTGATCTTGTTTTTAAAATCCAGATCAAAAGATCGCAGCCTTCGGCAGCTCCTACAGGTGAATTGCAGGCGAAAAAAAACCGGCCAATCACTTGGCCGGTTTTCCATACTGCGGGTTTAACGTCGCATTTAAGCGCCGTACACCGGCAGTTTCTTGCAGATGGCTTTGACTTTCTCGCGAACGGCGTCGATCACCGCTTCGTTGTTCAGGTCAGCCAGGATGTCGCAGATCCAGCCGGCCAGCTCTTTGCACTCAGCCTCTTTGAAACCGCGAGTGGTCACAGCCGGAGTACCGAAGCGCAGGCCGGAGGTGACGAACGGCGAGCGTGGATCGTTAGGCACGGAGTTCTTGTTCACGGTGATGAACGCTTTGCCCAGAGCGGCGTCGGCGTCTTTACCGGAGATGTCCTGCTTGATCAGCGACAGCAGGAACAGGTGGTTTTCAGTACCGCCCGAAACCACGTCGAAACCGCGCGCGATGAACACTTCGGCCATGGCCTTGGCGTTCTTCACCACTTGTTGCTGGTAAGCCTTGAACTCAGGCTGCAGCGCTTCCTTGAAGCAGATCGCCTTGGCCGCGATCACGTGCTCCAGCGGGCCACCCTGGGCGCCCGGGAACACTGCGGAGTTGAGCTTCTTCTCGATCTCGGCGTTCGCTTTGGCCAGGATCAGACCGCCACGTGGACCGCGCAGGGTCTTGTGCGTGGTGGTGGTCACGACGTCGGCGAACGGCACCGGGTTCGGGTAGACACCAGCGGCAACCAGACCGGCGACGTGAGCCATGTCGACGAACAGGTAGGCGCCAACCTTGTCAGCGATCTCGCGGAAGCGCGGGAAGTCGAGGATCTGCGAGTAGGCCGAGAAACCGGCAACGATCATTTTCGGCTTGTGCTCGACCGCCAGGCGCTCGACTTCGTCGTAGTCGATCAGGCCGTTGGCATCGATACCGTATTGAACGGCGTTGTACAGCTTGCCCGAGGAGGAAACGCTGGCGCCGTGGGTCAGGTGACCGCCATGGGCCAGGCTCATGCCCAGAATGGTGTCGCCACCTTGCAGCAGAGCCAGGTAAACAGCGGCGTTGGCTTGGGAACCGGCGTGCGGCTGAACGTTGGCGTAATCAGCACCGAACAGTTCCTTGGCACGGTCGATGGCCAGTTGTTCAACCACGTCCACGTATTCGCAACCACCGTAGTAACGCTTGCCCGGATAGCCTTCGGCGTACTTGTTGGTCAGGACCGAGCCTTGAGCTTCCATCACCGCTGGGCTGGTGTAGTTTTCCGAAGCGATCAGCTCAATGTGTTCTTCCTGACGCTGAGCTTCTTGCTCCATGGCGGCAAAAAGGTCGGCGTCGTACTTGGCAATAGTCAAATCACGGCTGAACATGGCGGTCCTCAAGGATCGGGGGCAGAAAAGGGGGCATTCTAACCCAACCGCTTTTGGATGACATATGAAACGACGTCATGTCGCAGACAAGTGGCGTTCATGACAGATGTGCGGTGCTTTTGCCGGCCCCTTCGCGAGCAGGCTCGCTCCCACATTTGAGATGCATTCCCCTGCTGCAATGCATTCCCCTGTGGGAGCGAGCCTGCTCGCGAAGGGCGCGCCGCAGATGTTCAGTCGAACATGAACAGCGCATCGTTACAGAACTGCGCTTCAAACCGTCCCGCCGGCATCGGCCGGCCGAACAGATAGCCCTGCACCTCATCGCAACCATGCTCACGCAGGAAGTCCAGTTGCTCGTGAGTTTCCACACCCTCGGCAATCACCGCGAGATTCAGGCTGTGGGCCATGGCAATGATCGCCCGGGCGATCTGCGCGTCCTGTTCCCCGGACGGCAGGCCGTCGACGAAAGTACGGTCGATCTTCAGCACGTCGATCGGGAATTGCTTGAGGTAGTTGAGCGATGAATAACCGGTGCCGAAGTCATCGACTGCGATGCTCAGGCCGAGGTTCTTCAGCCCGGCAAGAATCTGCATCGCCTCGCTGACTTCGCGCATCAGGATGCTTTCGGTCAGTTCCAGCTCCAGACACGCCGGTGGCAGGCCGGTTTCGCGCAGGATCGTCGCGATTCGGGTGCCCAACTGGCCGTCGGAGAACTGCCGTGCGGAAATGTTCACCGACACCTTCGGCACCCGCACCCGTTGCTGGTGCCAGGTTTTCAGCTGTCGACAGGCCTCGCTGATAACCCAGTCGCCAACGTCCACCACCAGGCCGAGCTCTTCCAGCACCGGAATGAAATCACCCGGCGGCACCAGCCCGCGACGCGGATGGCGCCAGCGCAGCAGCGCTTCGGCGCCGGTCAGGCGCTTGCCGTCGCCACTGAACTGCGGCTGGTAATACAGGACGAATTCGTTCTGCTCCAGTGCATGGCGCAGATCGCTTTCCAGTTCCAGACGCTCCAGCGCACTGGCGTTCATGTCGGCCTGATAGAACTGGAAGTTGTTCTTGCCGCGTTCCTTGGCGTGGTACATCGCCGTGTCGGCGTTCTTCATCAACTGGCTGAGTTCGTTGCCGTCCTGCGGACTCAGGGCGATGCCGATACTGGCGGTGACGAAGAACTCGCGGCCCTCGAGCACGAACGGCCGCACCAGGCTGGCGAGAATCTGCTCGGCGACATGAATTGCCCGGTTCAGCGCCAGTTCGCGGTTGGAGCGATGCTGCAGCAGCAAGGTGAATTCGTCGCCGCCCATGCGCGCCACGGTGTCATCGTCATCGACGCAGGCCAGCAGGCGCGTGGCCATGTCCTTGAGCATGCGGTCGCCGGCGGCGTGGCCCAAGGAGTCGTTGATCGGTTTGAAACGGTCGAGGTCGAGGAACATCAGCACCACCCACGACTTCTGCCGTTCGGCCGCTTGCAGTGCGGTGTGCAGACGGTCCTGGAACAGCGTGCGGTTCGGCAGGTGGGTGAGGGCGTCGTAATAGGCGAGGCGGTGAATGCGCTGCTCGCTGGCCTTGCGCTCGCTGATGTCGCTGAAGAAACACACGTAACTGGCCAGATCGCCCTCGTCGTCGAGCACGGCAGTGATGCCGACCCACGCCGGGTAATGTTCGCCGTTACGGCGCTTCATCCACACTTCGCCTTCCCAGGTGCTGTGCTCGTGCAACTGCTTGAGCACGTAGCGCAGGTGCGCATCCTGCTGCTCGTCGACGGTGAGCATGTTCGGCAACTGGTCAAGCACTTCGCCGACGCTGTAGCCGCTGACCCGACTGAACGCTTCGTTGGCCTGAACGATATAACCGGCCGGGTCGGTGATCAGGATCGCCGAGGTAGAGTGCTCGAATACCGTGGCGGCCATGCGCAAATCTTTTTCGGCACGGCGCTGCTGGCTGATATCGCGGCCAACGCCGAGCACGCCTTCGAACGCGCCGTGTTCGTCCCACACCAGCACCAGGCGCAGTTCGATCGGAATCTTGCGGCCATCGGCACGCAGGCAATCGAAGAGGAACAGTTGCGTTTGCACCTGACTGCGCAGCAATGCCAGTTGCTCGGGCTTGTCCAGCGCCTTGCTGACGCGGTCCATCAGCACATGAATGCCGTTCAGTTGCCCGGGATTGGCGATGATCGATTGCCAGCCGTTCTGGAAGATCCATTCGGCGTTGTAGCCAAGCACGGCCTGCACCGACGGGCTGACGTAGTTCAGCGAGAGCTTGCTGTCGGTGGAGAAAATCACGTCGCTGATGCTTTCGGCGAGCATGCGGTAGCGCTGCTCGCTGTCACGCAGCGATTCGCTCGCCTCAATCTGTTCGGTGATGTCCTTGGCGACGCCGATGATCCGCGTGACCTGATCATGCTTGTCCCGCGCCAGCGCCTGTTCACGGATGTCGAAGCGCCGCCACTTGCCGTCGCGATGGCGGAAGCGCAATTGGCATTGCAACAACTGGCTGTAACCGGCGTGACGCTGCAACTGCCGCGAGCGATGGTAATAGTCGGCGTCTTCCGGATGCAGAAGGATTTCCCAGAAGTATTCGCCCATCTGATGCAGTTCAGTGCGGTTGTAGCCGAGGGTCTGGCCGAGGTGGTGGTTGCTGAAAATCATCCGCTGGCTGATCACGTCCTGCACATACAGATGATCCGGCACGGTGCGCACCACGTCCGACCAGAAGCCTTCGCGCTCCAGCAACGACAGCTCGATCAGCTTGCGGCTGGTGATGTCGTTGATGCTGAGGATCACCGCTTTATAGTCGTGCTGCTCGCTCGGCAGGCGCAGGACCATCCACAGGTGCTGGTCGCGACCATTGCTGTTGGGCAGTTTGATTTCCAGTTCCAGCTGCTTCTGCTGTTGCAGGACGGCGTCGAGGATCTGCTGACCGATCGCGCACTGCGGATGGCGCTGGCCATCGATCAGCAGTTGCCAGGCATCGTCGCAGGAATGCACATCGAGCAGTTGCAGGGCGACCTGGTTGACTTCGGTGACGCGCATTTCCGCGAGCAACTGCTGGCGCTGCTGGGGTTGGTCGAGCCAGGCCTTGAGCTGGTCGCTGGTCTGGATCTGCGCCTTGTCGAACATCTGCTTGAGGCCGGACAGGTCAAGCACGCACAAGGCCACGCCGGTGCCTTCGAAAATATCCTGATAACGCCGCCGGCCTTCATGCACCTGGCGCTGGCGCCGACGCATGTTCAGCAGTGCAATCACCGGCAACATCGAGAACGCCAGGCCGAGCAGGCATTTGCCGATGAACGCCGGCAGCAATTCTTCGAGTACGCGCTGGCGGTCGAACAGCCCGCGCAGTTGCCAGTCGCTGCTGCTCAGCGGCACGGTCAGCACGGTGTTGGCGACATCGTCAGGCGTCAGCCCGCCAGCCTTGGCCGAGGGCAGCCCTGCTTCGCGGCTGATGATCTGATGATTGAGGCGGTTTTCCACCAGCCACAGCGGGCGCAGAGCGGTGGCGTCCTGTTTGGTCAGCGAGTCGAAGAAGGTTGGCGTCAGGCGCAAGGCCCAGTAACCGCGACTGCTGCCGCTGGCCTGATGCAACAGCAGGTGCACCACCGAGCCGTCATCGGCATTGCTGAAATAATGCGCCTGAGCGCGACTGCGACGCACCAGTTCGGTCAGGTAATCGGCGTCGGAACTGTCGGTGGCGCTGTCGCTGATGATGCGGCCGGAGGGCGAGAGCAGGGCCATGCTGCGCAGATCGGGCAGCGAACGTTGCAACTTGCGCAGGAGCATCTGCTGTTCGTCGGCGGTTTGCGGTTGTTCGACGATCGGTAGCAGATTGAGGGCGATTTGCGCATTCAGCGCCATGTTCAGGCTGACCTGAGCGGCGAGATCGGCGGTGTAGTCGATGGTGTACTGGCGCTGATTCTTCTGGGTTTCACGCAATTGATCGAGCAGTTGCCAGAATAGCAACGCGAGCAATAACAGCACGAGGGTGGCCAGCGCACCCTTCAATGTCCCGCGCAGGGGCGAGCCGGGCGCCGGTGGGGTGCTGCTCACAGAGGCTGGCGGAGTGACATTGGTCAAGCTGTGATCCTGCGATTTGGCTGGACTGGCGCGACGTGCACTATAAGCCGGACGCCCGAAGGGCGGCTAGCATGCCTTGAGTTGTGGCGAAGTGCCAGCCCCTCTCGGCTGGACTGCCTTCCGGCATTAAGGTAGCTTTGCCGGTTAGACCGGGGGCGTTCCAGCCCCTACAATCAGACTTTTTCCAGCGCGCACGCATTGATTGCGATCAAGTGAACGACGCGCACAGTCTGGCCAGGCATCGCCTGCGCTCCAATCATTCATCTGTCACTGACCCAAGGTTCTCCATGGCTCAATACGTCTTCACCATGCATCGGCTGGGCAAAGTTGTTCCGCCGAAGCGGGAAATCCTCAAGAACATTTCGCTGTCCTTCTTCCCCGGCGCCAAGATCGGCGTGCTCGGCCTCAACGGTTCGGGTAAATCCACGCTGCTGAAAATCATGGCCGGCGTCGACACCGAGTTCGAAGGCGAAGCCCGTCCGATGCCGGACCTGAACATCGGTTACCTGCCGCAAGAGCCGCAGCTCGACCCAGCCAAGACCGTACGTGAAGTGGTCGAGGAAGCGGTCAGCGTGATCAAGGATGCGCAAGCGCGTCTGGACGAGGTCTACGCGGCTTACGCTGACCCGGATGCCGACTTCGACAAGCTTGCTGCTGAACAGGCCAAGCTCGAAGCGATCCTGCAGGCCAGCGACGGCCACAACCTCGAGCGCCAGCTGGAAGTTGCTGCCGATGCACTGCGTCTGCCGGCCTGGGACGCGAAAGTCGAACACCTGTCCGGTGGTGAAAAGCGCCGTGTCGCCCTGTGCCGTCTGCTGCTGTCCGCGCCGGACATGCTGCTGCTCGACGAACCGACCAACCACTTGGACGCCGATTCGGTGGCGTGGCTGGAGCATTTCCTCCACGACTTCCCGGGCACCGTGGTCGCGATCACGCACGACCGTTACTTCCTCGACAACGTCGCCGGCTGGATTCTGGAACTCGACCGCGGCGCGGGCATTCCTTACGAGGGCAACTATTCGGGCTGGCTCGAAGCCAAGTCCGATCGTCTGGCCCAGGAATCAAAGCAGCAGTCGGCTCACGAAAAAGCCATGAAAGAAGAACTGGAGTGGGTGCGCAAAGGCGCCAAGGCCCGCCAGTCGAAGTCCAAGGCACGCCTGCAACGCTTCGAAGAAATGCAATCGCAGGAATTCCAGAAGCGCAGCGAGACCAACGAGATCTACATCCCGGCCGGTCCACGCCTGGGCGACAAGGTCATCGAGTTCAAGAACGTCACCAAGGGCTACGGCGATCGCGTGCTGATCGACAACCTGTCGTTCTCCATGCCGAAAGGCGCCATTGTCGGCGTGATCGGTGGTAACGGTGCCGGTAAGTCGACGCTGTTCCGCATGCTGATGGGCAAGGAAACCCCGGATTCGGGCAGCATCGAAATCGGCGAAACCGTGCAATTGGCCTGCGTCGACCAGAGCCGCGAAGACCTCGACGGCAGCAAGACCGTGTTCCAGCAGATTTCCGACGGTTCCGACCAGATCCGCATCGGCAACTACGAGATCCCGTCGCGCACTTACGTCGGCCGCTTCAACTTCAAGGGCGGCGATCAGCAAAAGTTCGTCAAGGATCTGTCCGGCGGTGAGCGCGGTCGTCTGCACCTGGCGCTGACCCTGAAGGAGGGCGGCAACGTCCTGCTGCTCGACGAACCGTCCAACGACCTCGACGTGGAAACCCTGCGTTCGCTGGAAGAAGCCCTGCTGGACTTCCCGGGCGCCGCCATTGTGATCTCCCACGATCGGTGGTTCCTTGACCGTGTCGCCACGCACATCCTGGCGTACGAAGACGACTCGCAAGCGGTGTTCTTCGAAGGCAACTACACCGAATACGAAGCCGACCGCAAAAAACGCCTCGGCGAAGCAGCGGCCCAGCCTCACCGGGTACGTCACAAGAAACTGGCCTGATATCGGAGGGATGCTTGAAACGTGCCTCTGGGGTCTGACCGGTTTACGGTAAACCGGGGTTTGAAATATGTATCGCCGGGTCTTTACGACCCGGGCGATCACTGATGTCGGGATATATCCCGGCTTCGGTGACAGCACTTCTGGCCAGCAATTGGCCGCGTGAAACCTGGACTGGTTCCTTGTCTTCAACAGGTTTTCGCCCATTCCAACACCTGCTCAATGAGCATCTGCGGTCGATCGACGATTCGATGACATACGCCGCGTCCCATAGCGACACTTCCTACATCAATCTCAGTTTTGCCTGACTTCTTTCCCTTTCTCGTCCGTGCAAAGTCTCGCGTTCCGATCTCCTGTCACGCGAGGCTTCGCGAATGTTCGCCAATGAAAAACCTCTGGCCCTTGGCAACTCCCTGCCTGTGGATAATTCATTGGCAACCAAGTTGTTCCTGCCGTCGGTGCTGCCTCTGGGTATTACGGCTTTCTACACGGTGCCAGCCCTGATTTCGCTCCTCAAAGGTAACGATCCTAAAGCCTCCGTTGTTCTCTCGCTTTCGCTGGTATGCACAATCCTTTACTTGTTCTTCTGGGTATCAAGGCTCGATGTGCTGATGCTTGATTTTATTTACTCCTGCAAAAAGAAATACGTCGGAATGCGCAAGTTGGCATTGTGGGTTTCCGGCAGTTATTTCGTACTAATGGCGTACGTGTCATACACGGCATCTTCTATCCCCCTTTTTGACTCAGTCAAGGGCCTTGATATACAGACCGTTGCCGAGGGCAGGGAAACTTTTTTACGCACGAGAGTCGGGTTTGAAGTTGTATTGAATTACTTGTATTCCATGTTTCGCTCGTTCCTGATGCCATTCGCTGTGTGCATTTTGTATCAGGGTAATAGCAGGTTAAGACATGCCGTTCTCCTAATGTTTCTGTTCTCATTGATGCTCACGCTGGAGAAAAGTTTGAGTGTTTTGGCCCTGCTGCCGCTTTTTTATTTTTTTACGCAAAAACGCAATTACAGAATGGCCGCGCTTGTACTCCTGCTGACAATAGCAGCAATTGGGATCACCTCCTTTCTGGCTCGCGGGGGCTTGGCAGATGATCCGTGCACAGCCGGGGGCGCTGCGCAAATCGGTTCGGGGGATAACTCCAGTAAAGATAGAAGACTGAGACAGCCGGCTCTTTCAGTTCCCGAGAAATATAATATGTTCAGAGGGGACAGCCAGGTTGAATACGTCCTCAATAGGATTTTTTACATTCCTTATATAACAGCGCATGAGTGGCTAAGATATCAGCATGAAATCATGAATGGCGAGTTTACGTTCGGGCGTAGTATTTCGGTAGTGGCCGCTATCTTGGGGGAGGAAAAAATAAATCTTGAAAAAGAAGTTTTCAGTTTTCAGTGGGGGCAAAATGAAACGGCGACAGGTTCGGCGAATACAGCGTACTTTATTGATGCCTACCTGAACTTTGGGTTTGTAGGGTGCTTTCTGTACACGCTTGCCATCGTATGTATTCTTAGACTAACGCTAATATCTGATGTCGTCATACTTCAAGCTTGTGTTTTTGTGCCTCTGATATTTCTATTGTTCAACTCGCTTACCGCAATGATATTCAGTGGCGGGCTGTTTTTTCTTGTGTTCCTGGCGCTGTTTGTCTCCGAGAAGAATTATCCGTCCGACCTCGCAACGTCATAAATGCCGGCATCCTGCCTTGCGCTTTGTCGGGAGGTCGGAAAGGTGTTCAAACGGTCGCGCAATTCTGCAGAGCCAGCACTTCGATCAGGCAATCACCAGCAGGTCGCTTCCACAACACTTCATCTCCAACCCTGGCACCAAGCAATGCCTGGCCCAGCGGCGAGCCCCAATTGATCAGGCCCTGCGTTGCATCCGCCTGGTCCTCGCCAACCAATTGCACTCGTTGCTGCTGGTCATGCTCATTGGCAAAGGTAACCCATGTGCCAATCTGCACTTTGTCCGCCGATGCGGACAAAGGCACCACTTGAGCGCTTTGCAGGCGTTGATTGAAATACCGCCAGTCCCGCTCAAGGTCGGCCTGGCGCTGCTTGTCCGCCAGTTCACCTTTGGTGCTCTGTTCATTGAGCTGGCTCTGCAATTCGGTGACCTTCGCCTGCAACTGCGCCAGACCTTGCGGGGTGACGTAGTTGGGCTGCGTGCTGACCTGACGTTCGACCGGCTGATCGGCCTGGGCGGCGGCGTTGTCTTCGTTGACGAATGCGCGACTCATGAAGTCCTCCTGTTAAAGGATTTGGGCCATGGTTGCCGGCATTTGGTTTCAACGGATGTCTGCAAGCGACCTATTGCGAGCGATAAGCCCGCCCGACGTCCTGGTCCTTCTGCTGCTGCCAGGCACGTTCGCGTTCATCCCAATGTTCGTTGCGATATTGCTCGCGATCCCTGTTTTCCAGCATCGCCTGGCATTGGCGGAAGCCGTCGACCCAGCCGTCGGCGTATTGCTGGTCCTTGAGATAGCGCGGCACGTTCTTGCGAAACTCGCCGCTGATCGAGCCGGCAGCCTGACGACCGCTGACGCAACCGTCATCGAAACCGTCGGCGAAGGCCGGTGGATAGCCTTTGGCGATCAAGTCTTCATGGGTGGTCTGGCAACCGCCCAGCGCCAATACAACGCCCAACAATCCCACGCACCGCCACATCGCACTCTCCCGCGCCGATACTCGGCTCATAAGGAAAGTCTAGAAGGGGATTCATGAGGCGGCTGTCGAAGGCCTGTGAAAAATCCATTGCACACCACAAGGCCCCTGTGGGAGCGAGCCTGCTCGCGAAGGCGTCTTGTCAGGCAACACTGCTATTGACTGACCCACCGCTTTCGCGAGCAGGCTCGCTCCCACAGGGAGATTTACACAGGCTCGGGATCAGTAGTGATACCACTTCACTTCAAGCATGACTTCCGTTTCCGGGCTGGCGAGCTGGCTGAATTCACGCTGCGCGCTCAGGCGCAAACCGAGGTTGCGCGACAGCTCCCACTGCTGATTCAGGCTCAGGCTGCGGCGCACTTCTCCATTGAAGAAGTAGTCGCCCTTGGCCTCCAGGCTCAGATTGCCCAGCGGGTTTTTCCACAGCACGCCGGTATTGAAGCCACCAGCCGGGGAAACAAACTCGGCGAAGTCATTGTTGTGTTCCACGCGTACCGTGCCCAGCGCGAAGCCGAGCACGTCTTCGCCCAACTGCCACGTGCCGCCGCCGCCACCGTTGACATGGCTGACCAGCGTCTCGTCATCATGCTTGCCCGGCACCCGCTCAAGGCCACCGGTGACTTGCCACGACAGCGGTTGCAGCAGTTCGTTGCGCGGTGTCAGCGAACGAATGGTGGCCAGATCCAGTTGCTGCAACTGCCAGTCATTGCCTTCGTACTGGCGCAGCTTCAGTTGCAGAATTTCGATCTGCGCGCCGAGGGGGAAGCTTTCGGCGTTGTCATTGAGGTCGTGATAAGCCATGCGCAGGCCATATTCGCCAAAGGCGCGATCGCCTCGCGTACCTAGGCCGGCCTGCCAGGTGCGGGACTCGTGGCCATCTTCGGGCAGACCGGGTTGCGGAATTTCCAACTCCGGCGCCGGGTTCTTGTTGATCGCCCGCAGCAGTTCAAAACTGCGCTGCGCTCGTTGCGGGTCGCGCTCCTGACCGTTGGCGCGGTAGCGCTCCAGACGATAGGCGGCGTCGACGATCAACGCCTGACGTGCGCGCGGCAGGGCTTTGAACGTTGGCTCTTGCAGGACTTTTTGATCGGCGCTGACTTTCAGCACCCATTGCTGTTCTTCATCGCTCAACGGTTCGGCGCGGCTGAGCAGTTCACGTTCGCGGGACGGGCGATATTCGATGTGTTCGACCAGCCCGGCCTCTTTCACCGCTTTGACAGTGTCGGTCGGGATCGCGGTCAGCGGGAATTGTTCGGTCAGGCGCAGGCTCGGTCGCGCCACTTGCAGCAGTTCCAGCAAACGATACGAGCAGTTTTCGTCGAAGAAGAAGTAGTCGAACTGGATCTGCTTGAGCTCCCACACATGTTCGACCATGCGTGCGGTTTCTTCCTGAGTCAGGTTGAGGCGGTATTCCCACAGGTCGCGGTTTTCCAGGCTGCGGTATTCCGAGAGTTTTTCCTGATACGGCACCAGCGCAAACAGCCCCGGGTAGCCGCCCATCAAGCCTTTCCAGGCATACAGAATGCTGTTGTCCGAGCCTTCGATGTAGGCACCGAAGTTGATCGCGTAGCTGAGCAGTGAAGTCTTGTCGGCCTGCACATCCGCCTGATCGATGCGCAGCAGGGTGTGGCCGAACATCGACGAAGGGCTGTTGAGATACGCCGCCGGGAAGATCATCACCGCGCTGTGCGGCGAGACGTCCTTGAACCATTGCTTGTATTCGGCGCATTCGGGCGCTGGCAGGTCGGCGAGATTGAGCTGCGCTTTCAGCCAGCGTGTACGCGCCGGGTAGACGCATTGTGCGTGTTGCTCGCCGAGGCTGGCCGGGGCGTACAGCGCCTGCACGGTGGCGGCCAGTTCGCGGTCCGGATGCTCGTTGCCGTCGGGCGCGAGAAAGAACTTCTTGTCGCTGACATAGCTGCGCCAGCCGCCGAGTTTGGCGGTTTCGTAATGACCGAGGGAAATCCAGAAGCGGTCGTTGGCCAGTTGCTGCAAACGTTGAGGATCGATGTGAGGCGCGGCGGACAGCGGGGCGCAGACACAGAGCGCCAGCCAGGCAAGGCGTTTGAGCATAGTCGGCAACTTGAACAGGAAAAGAAATAAAAGACCCAAAGAGGGGCGGGCCAAAAAACAAAACCCGCTTCCCGAAGGAAGCGGGCGGGGTCGAGCTTAAGCCTGAGTTGCGTACTTGGCCAGACGTGGGTCCGATTTCAGTACCGCCAGGGTGTTGGTATGCACGTCTTCAGCGGTCACGTCAGCTTTGCTGAAGATCTGCTGGAAGTGCTCGTGGGTCACTTGCGCGAAGTGCGCGCGATCTTCCGGTGCTACGCCCAGGACCACGGCATAAGTGGTCAGCGCTTCGCCATTGCCTTTGGCCATGTCTTCGGATAGCTCGTTCATCATGCCATTCATGGCGAACCAGGATTTGCCGCCGTAGGTCAGCGATGCGTTGGTCGAGCAACCGTTGGTGCCGGAAGTCATACCGAACGTGGCGTTACCGGAAGTGCCGTTGGTGGTGGAAGCAAGGAAGTGCGCCGGGGTGCCACGCTGACCTTCGAACAGCATGTTGCCCCAACCGCAATCCGGGCCGCCCGGGGCTTGCGCCATTGCGTTGATGGATACAGCGGTGAAGAGAGTACCGAGAAGAATCCGTTTCATAGCTTTGTTCTCTTTATGTGCATACCAATGGACAGGGTTCTGGCCCTTCGCGCTCTGCCCGAGGACAGAACCGAAAGTGTCAGTGGGCCGGTATTAGTTCCAGCCGCGCAGTTTGGAGTTTAGGCACGTTCCAGCGGTTCCGTGACTTTTTGCAAAATATTTGGAATAAACCTCTGATTTATCGGGATGCGTCGGCCGGCCGCGCGCTTGTCTATGCTTTGTCATGTGGCGCGCCTTGCCAGTGGGGCACGGGCAGCGCCAGAATGCCGCTACCTGCCCCGCCTGATTGTTAAGGAAGCCCGATGCCTGATCCTGTTGCTGCCAGCCTGCGTCTTGCGCCCGAAGCGCTGACTCGTCCGTTTTCCGCTGAACAGTTCAGCTTCACTAGCACCAATGATCTGGAGCCCTTTCGCGGTGTGCTCGGCCAGGAACGCGCGGTCGAAGCCTTGCAGTTCGGTGTGGCGATGCCACGCCCCGGTTACAACGTATTCGTCATGGGCGAGCCCGGCACCGGCCGTTTCTCGTTCGTCAAACGCTACCTGAAAGCCGAAGGCAAGCGCCTGCAGACCCCGGCGGACTGGGTCTACGTCAACAACTTCGATGAACCGCGCGAACCGCGTGCACTGGAGCTGCCATCGGGCACGGCGGCCTCGTTCATCGGCGACATCAACGGCCTGATCGACAACCTGCTGGCGACTTTTCCGGCGGTTTTCGAACACCCGTCCTACCAGCAGAAAAAAGCGCCATCGACCGCGCCTTCAACCAGCGCTACGACAAGGCGCTGGACATCATCGAGCGCCTGGCCCTGGAAAAAGACGTCGCCCTGTACCGCGACAGCAGCAATATCGCCTTCACGCCGATGCTCGACGGGAAGGCCCTGGACGAAGCCGAATTCGCGCAGTTGCCGGAAGCCGAGCGCGAGCGTTTTCACGATGACATTTCCGGCCTCGAAGAGCGCCTGAACGAAGAACTCGCCAGCCTGCCGCAGTGGAAGCGCGAGTCGAACAATCAACTGCGCCACCTCAATGAAGAAACCATCACCCTGGCCTTGCAGCCGTTGCTGGCGCCGCTGTCGGAGAAGTACGCGGAGAACGCCGGGGTCTGCGGTTACCTGCAAGCGATGCAGGTCTACCTGCTGAAAACCGTGGTCGAACAACTGGTCGACGACAGCAAGACCGACGCCGTCGCGCGCAAGTTGCTGGAAGAACAATACGCACCGAGCCTGGTGGTCGGGCATCCGGCCAGCGGCGGTGCACCGGTGGTATTCGAGCCACATCCGACCTACGAAAACCTGTTCGGCCGCATCGAGTACACCACCGATCAGGGTGCGCTCTACACCACTTACCGGCAGTTGCGTCCGGGGGCGCTGCACCGCGCCAACGGCGGTTTCCTGATTCTTGAAGCGGAAAAAATGCTCAGCGAGCCGTTCGTGTGGGATGCGCTCAAACGCGCCCTGCAATCGCGCAAACTGAAAATGGAATCGCCGCTGGGCGAGATGGGCCGCTTCGCCACCATGACCCTGAATCCGCAGCACATTCCGCTGCAGGTCAAAGTCATCATCATTGGTGCGCGGCAACTGTATTACACGCTGCAGGATCTCGATCCGGACTTTCAGGAGATGTTCCGCGTTCTGGTCGACTTCGACGAAGACATCCCGATGGTCGACGAAAGCCTCGAGCAGTTCGCCCAGCTCCTGAAAACCCGCACTTCGGAAGAAGGCATGGCGCCGCTGACCGCCGATGCGGTGGCGCGGCTGGCGACCTACAGCGCGCGGCTGGCCGAGCATCAGGGGCGCTTGTCGGCGCGCATTGGTGATCTGTTCCAACTGGTCAGCGAGGCGGATTTCATTCGCCATCTGGCCGGCGATGAAATGACCGACGCCGGCCATATCGAACGCGCCCTCAAAGCCAAGGCCACCCGCACCGGGCGGGTCTCGGCGCGGATTCTCGACGACATGCTCGCCGGAATCATCCTCATCGACACTGACGGTGCAGCAGTCGGCAAGTGCAACGGGCTGACGGTGCTGGAGGTCGGTGATTCGGCGTTCGGCGTGCCGGCGCGGATTTCCGCCACGGTCTATCCGGGCGGCAGCGGTATCGTCGACATCGAACGTGAGGTCAACCTCGGCCAGCCGATTCACTCCAAAGGCGTGATGATCCTCACCGGTTATCTGGGCAGCCGTTACGCCCAGGAATTCCCGCTGGCGATCTCGGCGAGCATTGCGCTGGAGCAGTCGTATGGTTACGTCGACGGCGACAGTGCCTCGCTGGGCGAGGCGTGCACGCTGATTTCGGCGCTGTCGAAAACCCCGCTCAAGCAATGTTTTGCCATCACCGGTTCGATCAACCAGTTCGGCGAAGTGCAGGCGGTCGGCGGAGTCAACGAGAAGATCGAAGGCTTCTTCCGCCTCTGCGAAGCACGCGGCCTGACCGGCGAGCAGGGCGCGATCATTCCCCAGGCCAACGTCGCCACGCTGATGCTCGATGAGAAGGTCCTCGCCGCCGTGCGCGCCGGCCAGTTCCACGTGTATGCGGTGCGTCAGGCCGATGAGGCGCTGAGCCTGCTGGTGGGCGAGCCGGCCGGTGAACCGAACGCCGATGGCGAATTCCCCGAAGGCAGCATCAATGCGCGAGTGGTCGAGCGCCTGCGCGATATCGCCGAGATGATCAGCGAAGAAGACCTGAAGGAGGCCGAGAAGGAACTGGCGCAGGAGGCTCTCGCCGAAGCCAAACCGGCCTGACAGGCTTGCAATAAACCCTGTGGGAGCGAGCCTGCTCGCGAAAGCGCTGTTTCAGTTGACGAATGAGTTGGCTGATCCATCGTCTTCGCGAGCAGGCTCGCTCCCACAGTGCTTTTCCAGATTGATCTCTGCGGGGATCTTCGGGGAATGTGTCACGAGTCTGGCGCCAATATTCACACAATGACCATTCGGCGCCTTCTGGTTCCATTTGGCTTGCGCTGGACACTTTTCTTCTATTCTCAGGTCAAGGATATCGACAGGATCACTGGATCGAGCCAGTCCTCCCATGGGGGCTGAATACCGGCTTTACCGAGGGTCGCCGCCATGTCGCGCAACCTCTGTCTCACCCGTCAATGCCTGGGTCTGGTGACCCGGATCGAATGCGCCGTCAAGCCGCTGGCCGGCGACAATGGCATGTGGACGCTGCTCTTCGCGGCCGGCATGGCCGGCGAACAACCTTCCGCGATCAAAGCCCAAGGCCCGTTCCATGGCCCGGTGGCGGCCGAGTCGATTCTCGACACCATCGTTGAAAGCCTGACCTTGCATGGTTACGAACTGGCCGATGATCCGCAGATCTGGAGCCTGCATCTGCAAGCGCAGTTGCGGCAGATCAACGGCGGCCGTGGACGCAGCCTCAACGGTTAAGGTGCTGACTGGTCGACCTGCGCCTTGTCGAGCTTGACCTCAAAACCGTATTGCACGGTGGCGAGGTCGGTGCGCTGGTAGGTTTCCACGCGAGTCGGGCGACCGTAAAAATAGTGCACGCCGAGTAGCGCCGGGCCTTCTGCACTGGCATCGTGGCTGACCGAAAGAATCTGCTTGAGGTAGTGGCCACTGTCGTCCTTGACGAAGAAACGCCATTCGTTGGCCGGGAAGGTTTTCAGGTCGACCACCAGCGTGTTGTCCTTGATCGCCAGGCCTTTGGGCAATGACTGCGCGTCGTAGGATTGCTTGGCCACCGTGGCCAGAAATAACGGCATCGAGCCCACGGCAATCGCCGGGGTTTCCGGAAACAGGTTCAGATCATATGTAATCGTCGCTTGCAGCGGATCGACCTGATACGCCTCGGGCGGCAGTTCGATCGGCTCGTCGAGTTTGCCGCCGCGCTTTTCCGTGAAGAAAGTCACCGGGCTGACGCCGGGATTGAGTTGGTCGCCAAGCAATTCGTCATTGAAGGTGCGGCGGTGGGAAAACTCGATACGCGCCGCGCTCGGCTCTTCCACCGATTGATGAATGCGCACGCCAGCCTTCAATTGTTCCTCGGTCAGGTCCGCGCCTTTGAGCCAGTTGGCGGCGAGATCGTCATACACCACAACTGGCAGGTCCAGCGGCTGCACGGCTTTGGCCGTGGTGTGCGGATTGAAGGTGCGCACCGGCAGGTCCAGGGATTTGCGCGTCACTGTTGCCGAGGAGAAGTCGAGCACACTGACTTCCAGTGTGTCGATCGGGCCGTGGAAATAGACTTTGTTGTAGCGGCGCGGGTGGTCTTTCTCGAAGGCTTGCTGGTCGTCGCTGAGCTGTTTTTCCAGGGTGTCGCTCCAGCTCTTCTGCTTCTGTAACTGGGTCAGTTGCTTCTGGTAAAACTCGACCTGCTCCGGGCTTTCGTTGATCGAACCGGCGCGCACCAGGTATTGGCCACTGGCGTCGCGAGCCTGGACGATCAGCGGATTGATCCGGGTTTCGGCGACTTCTGCCGCGAGCGGCAGGCTGTTGCTGACTTCGACCTCGGCGTAGTTTTTTTCCAGCTTGAGCAGTTTGACGCTGAGATTGTCGTTGCTGCGGGTCTGGCCGACGTCTTTCTGCGTCAGGTCGAAACTGTACAAGCGACGCGGCGCGATGACCTCGACCTGGGCTTGCAGGCTGACCGGTTGTGGCAGGTTTTTTTGTCGACGTTGAGGCCATCGATGAACGGGTAGGTCACCGTCAGGTCATCGGGGTTGGTCACGTTGGAGCTGGACGGGCTGAGCTGAATGCCCGGATCGGTTTCCGACCATTCCGGCTGCCAGGCGATCACGCGTTTGTTGCTCAGCGTCACCGAGTGCCATTCGATGCCGTGCGGGAACAGAAAACCGCCGGGAATGTTCAGGTTGAACGGGAATACCGGTTGCAGATCGGTCAGGTAATCCGAGCTGGCGTCCTTGTGCAGCACGAACAGGCCATTGATGAAGGTATCGACCAGCGCCTGCGGGGTAGGGTAGTGCTTGAGCACGGCGAGGGCGTCTGCGCCGTATTCGGTATGCGGGGTGATGTCGTCGAGCTTGAGTCGGGCGCGTTCGAGCAACAGCAGCGAACCGCCGAGTTCGGTGATGGCGTCCTTGAGCTTGGGATCGCTGATCGTGTCCAGGGACTGTTCGAAGGTGGCGGTCTTTTCGTCAAGGTTGGCGACGTGCTTTTCATCGCCGGGCGAGCAACCGCCGATGAGCAAGGCGAGGCAGATTCCGGCAGTCGTCAAGGCTGATCGCACATCCATTTCCACGCGTCCTGTCCACTATCATTGGGCTGTCAATGCTTTGGACACTAGCAGAAAAACTTTGTCACACACACGCAGGTGGCGGATTTTCCGGCGGTTTCTGGCTGTCACAGCGGGCTGTTATACTCGCCGCCATTTCCAGCCCCTTGTGTGAGAGTCAATGGAACGCTTTATCGAAAATGCAATGTACGCCACCCGCTGGCTGCTGGCGCCGATCTACATCGGCCTGTCCCTCGGTCTGCTGGCGCTGGCATTGAAGTTCTTCCAGGAAATCATCCATATCCTGCCCAACGTCTTCGCCATGGCTGAATCGGACCTGATTCTGGTGCTGCTGTCGCTGATCGACATGGCGCTGGTGGGTGGTCTGCTGGTAATGGTGATGATTTCCGGTTACGAGAACTTCGTCTCGCAACTGGACATCGACGAAGGCAAAGAGAAGCTCAGCTGGCTGGGCACCATGGACTCGTCGTCGCTGAAGATGAAAGTCGCGGCGTCGATCGTGGCGATTTCTTCGATCCACCTGCTGCGCATCTTCATGGATGCCAAGAACGTCGATCCTGAGCATCTGATGTGGTACGTGATCATTCACATGACTTTTGTGGTGTCCGCGTTTGCCATGGGTTACCTGGACAAGGTCACCAAGCACTGATCAGCCGATCAAGGCAAAAAAACCGCCCGTCTGTTGCGAAACAGACGGGCGGTTTCGTTTGTGGCTTGTGCTTTCAAGCGCAGCGGCCTATGCCTGTAACGGTGCGATTCGCCATGTGTGAGGTGCTTCCATGAACATGCAAGAGTTGAACGCGTTTGCTGTTGCCAGGAAGGTCGATGAGTTGAACCTGATCTCGATGGAGGGTGGCATTTACCTGTTGGAAGCGAGGATGCATGGAGCGGCGTATCCGTTGAGCGATCTCAAGGGCAATATGCTGACGCTGCGGTCAGTGGAGCACGCGCGGGATCTGCTGCATGCCTTTCCGGTACTGCCCTTCAATCTTGTGCACACCTCGGTCCACGACGAAATGTGTGGCCTGGTCGGTGACCTCGATGAAAGCCTGAAAGTGCCGCTCGCCTGGCGTTCGGCCCTGTAGCCCCGGCCCCAAGTCCGGGGTATCTGTGCTAGTCTGCTCGCCCTTTTGGTTCCGGGCGCGCCGGGACGCGCTGTGCACGCACGGCAAGTCCTGTGGCCGTCCGCACAGCGGAGCAGTGTCATGTCCGAAGTAAATCTGTCCACCGACGAAACCCGCGTCAGCTACGGTATCGGCCGTCAACTCGGCGACCAGCTGCGCGACAACCCGCCACCGGGTGTCAGCCTGGACGCGATCCTGGCCGGTCTGACCGACGCTTTCGCCGGCAAGCCAAGCCGTGTTGGCCAGGAAGAAATGTCCGCCAGCTTCAAGGTGATCCGCGAGATCATGCAAGCCGAAGCAGCGGCCAAGGCTGAAGCCGCGGCTGGCGAAGGCCTGGCCTTCCTCGCCGAAAACGCCAAGCGTGACGGCATCACCACTCTGGCTTCCGGCCTGCAATTCGAAGTACTGACTCAGGGCGACGGCGCCAAGCCGACCCGTGAAGACCAGGTGCGTACGCATTACCACGGCACCCTGATCGACGGCACTGTGTTCGACAGCTCCTACGAGCGCGGCCAGCCTGCAGAATTCCCGGTTGGCGGCGTGATCGCTGGCTGGACCGAAGCCCTGCAACTGATGAATGCCGGCAGCAAATGGCGCCTGTACGTGCCGAGCGAACTGGCTTACGGCGCACAAGGCGTGGGCAGCATCCCGCCGCACAGCGTTCTGGTATTCGACGTCGAGCTGCTGGACGTTCTGTAAAACCGAGCCTGCCTAGATGGCGGGCTAAAAAATGTGGGAGCGAGCTCGCTCGCGAAGGCGGTTTTTCAGTCGACTCATTCGTTGACTGATTTATCGCTTTCGCGAGCAAGCTCGCTCCCACAGGTTTTTTTAATGCTGCTCATATTTCGATCTTGTTGTGCAGCTCATTGGTCGGGCGCAACGCCCGGGCATAGCAGAACAGGAACAGATTGCGCACCAGCTCCTTGAGTACCAGCGGCTCGCTGGAATTGAGGCTGCTGACGTCCAGATCACCTTGATCCTGCAGCTCATGCAAGGCTTCTTCTTCAAGAACCGCACAGACTTCGCCGGTTTCCCGATGGAGGATTCTGAGGTACGGGTGTGGGCGATCCAGCCAGGCGTCGATCAAATAAGTCATGGGTCTCATCTCCTTGAAAGGTTTCAATGAGAATAATTCTTATTCATCAAATAGCAAGTGCCTATTGGCGGATCGTGGATTTTTCCGGGTAAAGGTTGTGTCAGATCAAAATGGCTGGCTGATCGCCATACGCGGCTTCATTGAGCTGAAGCGGGGAGGGCAAAGCTCCATCCCACGGCTGGCGCAGGATGGATGACGCAAGGCTCAGACTTTTCTGACGAACTCGGATTTGAGCTTCATCGGGCCGATGCCGTCGATCTTGCAGTCGATGTCGTGATCGCCATCGCACAGGCGGATGTTCTTGACCTTGGTGCCGACCTTGACCACCAGCGACGTGCCTTTGACCTTGAGGTCCTTGATCACGGTGATGGTGTCGCCGTCCTGCAGGACGTTGCCGACCGAATCTTTCTTCACGGCATCATCGGCCGCCACTTCGGCTTCGCCGCTGGCAGACCACTCGTGGGCGCACTCGGGGCAGACCAGTTGGGTGCCGTCTTCGTAGGTGTATTCGGAATTGCATTTCGGGCAGGGTGGCAACGTGCTCACTAAGGATCCTTGGGTATCAGGAGGGCTAAAGGGCGCACATTGTATAGGGTTTTACGCGGAGGAGGGCATAGCGCAGAAACAACTGTGGGAGCGAGCCTGCTCGCGAAAGCGCTGTGTCAGTCAACATTGAGTCGATTGGCAGATTGCTTTCGCGAGCAGGCTCGCTCCCACAGGGGATGAATCAGTGCGTGCGGGCTACCGCGAACTCGCTCAGTTCCACCAGTGCATCGCGGTATTCGCTGGCCGGCAGCGCCTCGAGGCACTTGATCGCGCGGGCCACGTAATCGCGGGCCAGTTGCGCGGTGTACTCCAGCGAGCCGGACGCTTCGACGGCGATGCGGATGCTTTCCAGGTCTTCGATCCCGCCTTTCTGGATCGCCTGACGCACCAGTGCCGCCTGTTCGGCCGTGCCTTCGCGCATGGTGTAGATCAGCGGCAGGGTCGGTTTGCCTTCGGCCAGATCGTCGCCGACGTTCTTGCCCAGGGTTTCCGCGTCGCCTTTATAGTCGAGCAAGTCATCAACCAGCTGGAACGCCACACCCAGGTGATCGCCGAACGTGCGCAGGGCTTCACTCTGCTCGGCGGTCGCGCCAGCCAGGGCGGCGGCGCTGTGGGTCGAGGCTTCGAAGAGCATCGCGGTCTTGCCGCGGATGACTTCCATGTAGGTTTCTTCGCTGGTGCTGGCGTCTCGCACCTTGGACAGCTGCAACACTTCGCCTTCAGCGATGATCCGCGTGGCTTGAGACAAAATCTTCATCACCGGCATCGAGCCCAGTTCGACCATCATTTCGAACGAGCGCGAATACAGGAAGTCGCCGACCAGCACGCTCGGGGCATTGCCCCACATGGCGTTGGCGGTCGAGCGGCCACGGCGCATGCCGGACATGTCGACGACGTCGTCATGCAGCAGGGTCGCGGTGTGCAGGAATTCGATGGTGGCGGCCAGCAGGCGCATGTCGTCGCCTTCGCGACCCAGGGCCTTGCCACACAGCAACACTAATAAAGGACGCAGGCGTTTGCCGCCGGCCGACGTGATGTAATCGCCGATTTTCGATACCAGCGGCACTCGAGACGTCAGCTGCTTCTTGATGATGCCGTCGACGGCGCTAAAATCGTCCGCCACCGCGCGGTAGAAAGCTTGGGGTTGCATCAGCGAGAGTCGCTCCAGAAGGGTTGCGCGGCATGCTAGGACCCCCGTCCAGACCTGTCAAGGCGCGATGGACGGCCACTTGCGCGAGGCAGATTGCTTGCGTACAATCGCGCACCCTGAACTTCCTGGGCAGCACCTGCCTTACGCAATTGCACTTGGGCCGTTCCAGCCCCATGCAGCCATGCCAGCCAATACCTCTTCTTATAAAGAGCTGGGTGAGCAGGATTATCGGAGAAATACCATGTACGCAGTAATCGTTACCGGCGGTAAGCAATACAAGGTCGCTGAAGGTGAATACCTGAAGATCGAAAAACTGGAAATCGCTACTGGCGAATCCGTGACTTTTGATCGCGTTCTGCTGGTCGCCAATGGCGACGACGTGAACATCGGCGCACCAGTTGTTGCTGGCGCAACCGTCAAGGCTGAAGTGATCTCCCAAGGTCGTCACGATAAAGTCCGCATCATCAAGTTCCGTCGCCGTAAGCACCACATGAAGCGTATGGGCCACCGCCAGTGGTTCACCGAGATCAAAATCACCGGTATTCAGGCTTAATTACAGCCTAATTCCTCACTAGGAGAATTGAACTCATGGCACACAAAAAAGCTGGTGGTAGTACCCGTAACGGTCGCGACTCAGAAGCCAAACGCCTTGGCGTGAAGATGTATGGCGGCCAGGTCATCAAGGCCGGCAACATCATCGTGCGTCAGCGCGGCACCCAATTCCACGCTGGCTACGGCGTTGGCATGGGCAAGGATCACACTCTCTTCGCTAAAATCGAAGGCGTGATCAAGTTCGAAGTAAAGGGCGCCTTCGGTCGTCGTTACGTGAGCGTAATCGCGGCTTAATCGCGAGATCGCTGGAGAAGCCCTGTCTTGCGACGGGGCTTTTTCGTTTGTGGGGTGAGTCTCTTGCAAAGCTGTTTGTATGGGCTGTCGGCGTGCGATGCAGGTCGTGTCTTGGGGTCGCTGCGCTCATTTTTGCAAGAGTCTTATGTCTTGATTGTTTTTCGGCTCGTCCGTACGGCGAGAGGCGTTGGTTATGAAGTTTGTTGATGAAGTATCGATTCGCGTAAAGGCCGGTGACGGTGGCAACGGTGCCATGAGTTTCCGCCGGGAAAAATTCATTGAAAACGGCGGCCCGAACGGCGGTGATGGCGGTGACGGCGGTTCCATCTACATGATGGCCGACGAAAACCTCAATACCCTGGTCGACTACCGTTACACCCGTCACTTCGATGCCGAGCGTGGCTCCAACGGTGGCAGCACCGACTGCACCGGCAAGAAGGGCGAAGACCTGATCCTGCGCGTGCCGGTCGGCACTACCGTGATCGACTCCGCCACCCAGGAAGTCATCGGCGACCTGACCAAGGCTGGTCAGAAACTGATGGTAGTGCAGGGCGGCTGGCACGGTCTGGGTAACACCCGTTTCAAATCCAGTACCAACCGTGCGCCGCGTCAGACTACGCCAGGCAAGCCGGGCGAGCAGCGTGACCTGAAACTGGAAATGAAAGTGCTGGCCGACGTCGGTCTGCTGGGCTTGCCGAACGCCGGTAAAAGTACCTTTATCCGTTCGGTCTCGGCCGCCAAGCCGAAAGTCGCCGACTACCCGTTCACCACACTGGTGCCGAACCTGGGTGTGGTCAGCGTCGATCGCTGGAAAAGCTTCGTCATTGCCGACATTCCGGGTCTGATCGAAGGCGCTTCCGATGGTGCCGGCCTGGGTATTCGCTTCCTCAAGCACCTGGCGCGTACGCGTCTGCTGCTGCACCTCGTCGACATGGCGCCACTGGATGATTCCAGTGCTCCGGACGCGGCTGAAGTGATCGTCAACGAGCTGATCAAGTTCAGCCCGTCGCTGGCCGAGCGTGATCGCTGGCTGGTGCTGAACAAGTGCGACCAGATTCTTGAAGAAGAGCACGATGCTCGCGTCAAGGAAATCGTCGATCGCCTGGAGTGGACCGGTCCGGTGTACGTGATCTCGGCCATCGCCAAGATCGGTACCGAGCGTCTGTGCCACGACATCATGCGCTACATGGAAGATCGTGCCGATCGCCTCGCCGCAGATCCTGCGTACAAGGAAGAGCTGGCCGATCTCGATCAGCGCATCGAAGACGAAGCCCGTGCCCAGTTGCAGGCGCTGGACGACAAGCGTGCCCTGCGTCGCAGTGGCGTGAAGTCGGTCCATGACATCGGCGACGATGACTGGGACGAAGAAGATGTGGATGACGAAGACGGTCCGGAAATCATTTACGTGCGTGACTGATCCGTTGCGATAAACTTGAACGCCGCTCAATCGAGCGGCGTTTTAGTATCCGGAAATCGATCGTTGGTCAGCAATCGCCACGATTAACGTCACGGGCAGTGCCAGGTCGCGCTGCCCTCAAGCTAAGGTTGAAGATGATGCGGAGCAAGGTGACAGGTGCGCAGCGTTGGGTCGTGAAGATCGGCAGCGCTTTGCTGACAGCTGACGGCAAAGGGCTGGATCGCGCGGCAATGAGTGTCTGGGTCGAGCAGATGGTGGCGCTGCATGAGGCGGGCGTCGAGTTGGTGCTGGTGTCCTCCGGGGCGGTGGCGGCCGGCATGAGTCGCTTGGGCTGGACCGCACGACCCAGTGCCATGCACGAGCTCCAGGCGGCCGCTGCAATCGGTCAGATGGGGTTGGTGCAGGCGTGGGAGTCGAGCTTCGCCGAGCATGGCCGGCACACTGCGCAGATTCTCCTGACCCACGACGACCTGTCCGACCGCAAGCGCTACCTCAATGCCCGAAGCACCTTGCGTGCACTGGTCGAGCTGAAAGTCATTCCGGTGATCAACGAAAACGACACCGTGGTCACCGATGAAATCCGTTTCGGCGACAACGACACGCTGGC
The DNA here is from genome assembly GCF_979258175.1 of Pseudomonas sp. AC255. Lineage (NCBI taxonomy): Bacteria > Pseudomonadati > Pseudomonadota > Gammaproteobacteria > Pseudomonadales > Pseudomonadaceae > Pseudomonas > Pseudomonas sp. AC255. Next base: position 256,509 of record NZ_OZ409841.1, read on the forward strand.
GGCGCTGGTGGCCAATCTGGTCGAGGCCGATCTGCTGGTGATCCTCACTGATCGCGACGGCATGTTCGACGCCGATCCGCGCAACAACCCCGACGCGCAGCTGATTTATGAAGCGCGCGCCGATGATCCGACTCTGGATGCGGTTGCAGGCGGTACCGGTGGTGCGCTGGGGCGCGGCGGCATGCAGACCAAGTTGCGTGCGGCACGCCTGGCAGCGCGTTCCGGTGCGCACACCATCATCGTCGGCGGGCGGCTTGAGCGTGTGCTCGATCGCCTGAAGGCGGGCGAGCGCATTGGTACGCTGCTATCGCCGGAGCGTGGCATGCTCGCGGCGCGCAAGCAGTGGCTGGCCGGTCATCTGCAAACCCGTGGCACTCTGGTGCTGGATGAGGGGGCGGTGTCGGCGTTGTCCAAGGGCAACAAAAGTCTGCTGCCGGTGGGGGTGAAACTGGTTCAGGGCAGTTTCCGTCGCGGTGAGATGGTCGTCTGTGTGGCGCCGGACGGTCGGGAGATCGCTCGGGGTCTGGCCAATTACAGCGCCCTGGAAGCGCAAAAAATCATCGGTCAGTCGTCGGATGCGATTGTCGGTTTGCTCGGTTACATGGCTGAGCCGGAACTGGTTCACCGTGACAATCTGATTCTGGTCTAAGGAAAATTCGATGCGTGTAGCGAAAGGATTGTTGGGTCTGCTGATGGCCATGCCATTGCTGGTCTCGGCCGAGGAAATCGGTCAGGTGTCGACGGTGTTCAAGTTTGTCGGGCCGAATGACCGGATTGTGGTCGAAGCGTTCGACGATCCGAAAGTCGAAGGTGTGACCTGCTACCTGTCGCGCGCCAAGACTGGCGGAGTGAAGGGTGGTCTGGGTCTGGCAGAGGATCGCGCCGAAGCCTCGATTGCCTGTCGTCAGGTCGGGCCGATCAAGTTCAAGGGTGAGTTGAAGGACGGCGACGAGGTGTTCAAGGAGCGCACCTCGCTGGTGTTCAAGACCATGCAGGTGGTGCGTTTCCTCGACAAGAAGCGCAACACGCTGGTGTATCTGGTCTACAGCGATCGCTTGATCGAGGGTAGTCCGCAGAATGCGGTCACGGCCATCCCGATCCTGCCGTGGGTGCCGGTCCAGCAATAAGCGCCACCAATCCGAACTGTGGGGGCGAGCCTGCTCGCGAAGAGGTCATGTCGGTCGATAGAAATATCAACTGGCAGATCGCATTCGCAAGCGGGCTCGCTCCCACAGTTTTTTTGCCTGTAGCTTGTTAAATCACAGGCAATAAAAAACCGACCCTGAGGTCGGTTTTTTAATGACTACGTCGATTAAGCGGCTTCTTTCAGCGCTTTGACGTGGCCATTCAGACGGCTCTTATGACGAGCAGCCTTGTTCTTGTGGATGATGCCTTTATCGGCCATACGGTCGATAACTGGCACAGCCAGAACGTATGCAGCTTGAGCTTTTTCAGCGTCTTTTGCGTCGATGGCCTTAACTACATTCTTGATGTAGGTACGAACCATGGAACGCAGGCTGGCGTTGTGGCTGCGACGCTTCTCAGCCTGTTTTGCACGTTTTTTGGCGGAAGGTGAGTTGGCCACCGTCGAGCTCCTCGAAAGACTTTTTAGGAAATAGCAAACAAAATAGGCCGCGAATCATGCCGATGAAGACTTGTCTTGTCAAGGGCACTTGAATCGTTCCGCTAAGTGGTAGGTATAAAGAGGCGGGATATTTATTTCCGGCGCTTGACCTGTAAACTCGCGAGCTTTGGCTCTGTGCTGTTGCGGCGCGGAGTATCGCACAAGTAGGCGCATTGTTCGCCTGCTGTTTATCGACAGGCACAAACTCTCTCAATGAATCTGCTCAAATCGTTGGCCGCCGTCAGCTCTATCACGATGCTTTCCCGGATTCTGGGTTTCGTTCGTGACACGCTGATCGCGCGGACATTCGGCGCCGGGATGGCCACGGATGCCTTCTTTATTGCGTTCAAACTGCCCAACCTGCTGCGGCGCATTTTCGCCGAGGGGGCGTTTTCCCAGGCTTTCGTGCCGATTCTGGCCGAATATAAGAGCCAGCAGGGCGAAGAGGCGACGCGTACCTTTATTGCCTATGTATCGGGCCTGTTGACGCTGGTGTTGGCGGTTGTGACTGCACTGGGCATGATCGCCGCCCCTTGGGTGATCTGGGCCACGGCGCCCGGTTTTACCGATACCCCGGAAAAATTCCAGCTCACCTCCGATCTGTTGCGGGTGACCTTTCCTTATATATTGCTGATCTCGCTGTCGTCGCTGGCCGGCGCGATTCTGAATACCTGGAACCGCTTCTCGGTGCCGGCCTTCGTGCCGACTCTGCTCAACGTCAGCATGATCGTGTTTTCGCTGTTCCTCACGCCGTATTTCGATCCACCGGTCATGGCTCTTGGCTGGGCGGTGCTGGTAGGCGGTCTGGCGCAGTTGCTGTATCAGCTGCCGCACCTGAAAAAGATCGGCATGCTCGTGCTGCCACGCCTGAACCTGCGCGACAGCGGCGTGTGGCGGGTGATGAAGCAGATGCTGCCGGCGATTCTCGGCGTGTCGGTGAGTCAGATTTCATTGATCATCAACACCATTTTCGCCTCGTTTCTGGTCGCAGGTTCGGTTTCGTGGATGTATTACGCCGACCGCTTGATGGAATTGCCGTCGGGCGTATTGGGCGTGGCGCTCGGCACGATTCTCCTGCCAACGCTGGCCAAGACCTACGCCAGCAAGGATCGCCACGAATACTCGCGGATCCTCGATTGGGGGCTGCGCCTGTGCTTTGTGCTGGTGTTGCCGTGCGCGCTGGCACTGGGGATTCTTGCCGAGCCGCTGACTGTTTCGTTGTTCCAGTACGGTCAGTTCAGTGGCTTTGATGCCGAGATGACCCAGCGCGCGCTGATTGCCTATTCGGTCGGCCTGCTCGGGATTATCGTGATCAAAGTGCTGGCGCCGGGCTTTTATGCGCAACAGAACATTCGCACCCCGGTGAAAATCGCAATTTTCACGCTGGTCTGCACGCAGTTGTTCAACCTGGCACTGATCGGGCCGCTGGCCCACGCCGGCCTTGCCTTGGCGATCAGTGCCGGTGCTTGCCTGAACGCCGGGCTGCTGTTCTATCAACTGCGCAAGCAAAAGATGTATCAACCGCAACCGGGCTGGGGCAAATTCGGCTTCAAGCTGGTCGTTGCGGTGACCGTGATGTCGGCGGTCTTGCTGGCCGGCATGCATTTCATGCCCGCCTGGGATGAGGGCCATATGCTTGAGCGCTTCTTGCGCCTGGGCGCGCTGGTGGTTGCTGGCGTGGTGGCGTATTTCGGTATGTTGTTGCTGTTGGGTTTCCGCCTGCGCGACTTCAATCGCAAGGCCTTGAGCTGAGGTTTCAGCCTTCATGAGCAGGCATGGGCCGGCGGTTTTGTCGGCTCGTTCACTTTGCGTTACGGTGTTGCCTGTCGTCGGCCGTCGGGTGTGGTTATAATCGACCACTTTATGAGCAAGAAGCGCGTTATGCAGCTGGTTCGAGGCCTCCACAACTTGCGCCCCCAGCATCGGGGCTGCGTCGCCACTATTGGCAACTTTGACGGTGTTCACCGTGGTCACCAGGCTATCCTGGCCCGGCTGCGTGAGCGTGCGCTCGAGTTGGGCGTACCCAGCTGCGTGGTGATTTTCGAGCCGCAGCCGCGGGAGTTCTTTGCTCCCGACACCGCACCGGCACGTCTGGCGCGGTTGCGCGACAAGCTGCAGTTACTGGCCGCTGAAGGCGTCGACCGGGTGTTGTGCCTGGCTTTCAACCAGCGGCTGAGCAAGCTCAGCGCCAGTGAGTTCGTCGATACCATTCTGGTCGATGGCCTTGGCGTGCAGCATCTGGAGGTCGGTGATGATTTCCGTTTCGGTTGCGACCGCCTCGGCGATTTCGATTTCCTCATGCAGGCCGGGCAGGTTCACGGTTTCACCGTCGAAGCGGCGCAAACCGTCGAGCTGGACGGCATTCGCGTCAGCAGCACGCAGGTGCGCAACGCCTTGGCTGCGGCCGATTTTGCCTTGGCCGAACGCTTGCTCGGCCGTCCGTACCGCATCGCCGGTCGCGTGCTGCATGGGCAGAAACTGGCCCGGCAACTGGGCACGCCCACTGCCAACATTCAACTCAAGCGTCGTCGCGTGCCGTTCACCGGGGTCTATCTGGTGAATGTCGATATCGACGGCAAGACCTGGCCCGGCGTCGCCAATATCGGCGTGCGCCCCACGGTGCAAGGAGATGGCAAAGCCCACCTCGAGGTCCATCTGTTAGATTTTGCCGGCGATCTGTATGACCGGCGTTTGACGGTGGTTTTCCACCAAAAGCTGCGTGAAGAGCAGCGCTTCGCCTCTCTGGAGGCATTGAAAACGGCGATCAATGCGGATGTCGCCACCGCCCGTGCACTAGCCGCACCTAGCGCCCATCGCTAATGAAGAGCCTTAAATGACCGACTATAAAGCCACGCTAAACCTTCCGGACACCGCCTTCCCAATGAAGGCCGGCCTGCCACAGCGCGAACCGCAGATCCTGCAGCGCTGGGACAGTATTGGCCTGTACGGAAAGTTGCGCGAGATTGGCAAGGATCGTCCGAAGTTCGTCCTGCACGACGGCCCTCCGTACGCCAACGGCACGATCCACATCGGTCACGCACTGAACAAGATTCTCAAGGACATGATCATCCGCTCGAAAACCCTGTCGGGTTTCGACGCGCCGTATGTCCCGGGCTGGGATTGCCACGGCTTGCCGATCGAGCACAAGGTGGAAGTGACCCACGGCAAGAACCTCGGCGCGGATAAGACCCGCGAGCTGTGCCGCGCCTACGCCACCGAGCAGATCGAAGGGCAGAAGTCCGAGTTCATCCGTCTCGGCGTGCTGGGGGACTTCGCCAACCCGTACAAGACCATGGATTTCAAGAACGAGGCCGGTGAAATCCGCGCCCTCGCCGAAATCGTCAAGGGTGGTTTTGTCTTCAAGGGCCTCAAGCCGGTGAACTGGTGCTTCGATTGCGGTTCGGCTCTGGCTGAAGCGGAAGTCGAGTACGAGAACAAGAAGTCCTCGACCATCGACGTTGCGTTCCCGATCGCCGACGAAGCCAAACTGGCTGCGGCCTTCGGTCTGGCCTCGCTGAGCAAACCTGCTGCGATCGTGATCTGGACCACCACCCCGTGGACCATCCCGGCCAACCAGGCGCTGAACGTGCACCCGGAATTCAACTACGCCCTGGTCGATATCGGCGACAAGCTGCTGGTGCTGGCTGAAGAGCTGGTCGAAGCCTGCCTGGCGCGCTATGGCGTGCAAGGTTCGGTCATCGCCACCACCACCGGTAAAGAGCTGGAGCTGATCAACTTCCGTCACCCGTTCTACGATCGTCTGTCGCCGGTGTACCTGGCTGACTACGTCGAACTGGGCGCAGGCACCGGCGTGGTTCACTCCGCCCCGGCCTATGGCGTGGACGACTTCGTGACCTGCAAGAAATACGGCATGGTCAACGACGACATCCTCAACCCGGTACAGAGCAACGGCGTGTACGTGCCGTCGCTGGAATTCTTCGGCGGCCAGTTCATCTGGAAGGCCAACCCGGCTATCGTCGAAAAACTGACCGAAGTCGGTGCGCTGATGCACACCACCGTCATCGAACACAGCTACATGCACTGCTGGCGCCACAAGACCCCGCTGATCTACCGCGCTACTGCGCAGTGGTTCATCGGCATGGACAAGGAGCCAACCAGCGGCGACACCCTGCGCGTGCGCTCGCTCAAAGCCATCGAAGACACCAAGTTCGTTCCGGCCTGGGGCCAGGCGCGCCTGCACTCGATGATCGCCAATCGTCCGGACTGGTGCATCTCGCGTCAGCGCAACTGGGGCGTGCCGATCCCGTTCTTCCTCAACAAGGAAAGCGGCGAGCTGCATCCACGCACCGTCGAGCTGATGGAAGAAGTCGCCAAACGCGTTGAAGTCGAAGGCATCGAAGCCTGGTTCAAACTCGACGCCGCCGAACTGCTCGGTGATGAAGCGCCGCAATACGACAAGATCAGCGACACCCTCGACGTCTGGTTCGACTCCGGCACCACGCACTGGCACGTCCTGCGCGGTTCGCACCCGATGGGCCACGAGAGCGGCCCGCGTGCCGACCTCTACCTGGAAGGTTCCGACCAGCACCGTGGCTGGTTCCACTCGTCGTTGCTGACCGGTTGCGCCATCGACAACCACGCACCGTATCGCGAACTGCTGACGCATGGCTTCACCGTCGACGAGTCCGGCCGCAAGATGTCCAAGTCGCTGAAAAACGTGATTGAGCCGAAGAAGATCAACGATACGCTGGGCGCCGACATCATGCGTCTTTGGGTCGCGTCGACCGACTACTCTGGCGAAATCGCTGTGTCGGATCAGATCCTGACCCGCAGCGCCGATGCCTATCGTCGTATCCGTAACACCGCGCGCTTCCTGCTTTCCAACCTGACCGGTTTCAACCCGGCCACCGACCTGCTGCCGGCCGAAGACATGCTGGCGCTGGATCGCTGGGCGGTGGATCGTACGCTGTTGCTGCAACGCGAGTTGCAAGAGCACTACGGCGAATACCGTTTCTGGAACGTGTACTCGAAGATCCACAACTTCTGCGTGCAGGAGCTGGGCGGTTTCTACCTCGACATCATCAAGGACCGCCAGTACACCACCGGTGCCGACAGCAAGGCCCGGCGCTCGTGCCAGACCGCGCTGTTCCACATCTCTGAAGCGCTGGTGCGCTGGATCGCGCCGATCCTCGCCTTCACTGCCGACGAGCTGTGGCAATACCTGCCGGGCGAGCGTAACGAGTCGGTCATGCTCAACACCTGGTACGAAGGCCTGACCGAGCTGCCGGAAGGCTTCGAGCTGGGTCGCGCCTACTGGGATCGCATCATGGAAGTGAAAGTCGCGGTCAACAAAGAGATGGAAATCCAGCGTGCGGCGAAAGCCGTCGGTGGCAACCTGCAGGCCGAAGTGACGCTGTTTGCCGAAGAGGCGCTGAGCGCCGATCTGGCCAAGCTGAGCAACGAGCTGCGCTTTGTCCTGATCACCTCGACTGCCAGCGTCGCGCCATTCGTTCAGGCTCCGGCCGATGCAGTGGCCACCGAAGTCAGCGGTCTGAAACTGAAGATCGTCAAATCGGCGTTCCCGAAATGCGCGCGGTGCTGGCATTGCCGCGAAGACGTCGGCGTGAACCCGGAGCATCCGGAAATCTGCGGTCGTTGCGTCGACAACATCAGCGGTGCTGGCGAGGTTCGTCACTATGCCTGATGCCATTGGCCGTTTCGGACGGCTGAACTGGCTGTGGTTGAGCCTGCTGGTCCTGGTCATTGACCAGGCCAGCAAGTTCTACTTCGAAGCCAGGCTCGAAATGTTCCAGCAGATCGTGATCATTCCCGATCTGTTCAGCTGGACGCTGGCCTACAACACTGGCGCTGCTTTCAGCTTCCTCGCCGACAGCTCGGGCTGGCAGCGCTGGCTGTTTGCGCTGATCGCCATTGTCGTCAGTGCCGTGCTGGTGGTCTGGCTCAAGCGTTTGGGTCGCAACGAAACCTGGCTGGCCGTCGCCCTGGCGTTGGTGCTGGGTGGGGCGCTGGGCAACCTGTATGACCGCATCGCCTTGGGCCATGTGATCGACTTCATTCTGGTGCACTGGCAGAACCGCTGGTATTTCCCGGCGTTCAACATTGCCGACAGCGCGATCACCGTAGGCGCGATCATGCTGGCACTGGACATGTTCAAATCGAAGAAAACCGAAGAGGCCGCTCATGACTGAACCGCTATCGACTGAGCAACGCATCGGCCAGAACACCGAAGTCACCCTGCACTTTGCCTTGCGCCTGGAAAACGGTGACACCGTCGACAGTACCTTCGACAAGGCCCCGGCGACGTTCAAGGTCGGCGATGGCAACCTGCTGCCGGGCTTCGAAGCCGCACTGTTCGGCTTCAAGGCCGGCGACAAGCGCACCCTGACCGTCGAGCCGGAAAACGCTTTCGGTCAGCCGAACCCGCAGAACGTGCAGACCATCCCGCGTTCGCAGTTCAACGACATGGAGTTGTCACCGGGTCTGCTGGTGATCTTCAACGATGCGGCCAATACTGAATTGCCAGGTGTGGTGAAGGAATTCGATGACACGCAAGTGACCGTCGACTTCAACCACCCGCTGGCCGGCAAGACGCTGACCTTTGACGTGGAAATCATTTCCGTCAAAGCGATCTAAAAATGCAGGAGTGAGCTTCTGTGGCGAGGGGATTCATCCCCGCTGGGGTGCGAAGCGCCCCCAGACCAGTCAACGGATTCTGAGATAAGTCCGTTGAAGGTCTGCGACTGCTACGCAGCCGAGCGGGGATGATTCCCCTCGCCACAACAAGCAGGTCTCCACAGTCTGTTTTCCATTGTTTTCGCGCGCAAGACACGAGGCACAGCATGCAAATCAAACTCGCCAACCCCCGTGGCTTCTGCGCCGGTGTGGACCGGGCGATCGAAATCGTCAACCGCGCCCTGGAGGTCTTCGGGCCGCCGATCTATGTGCGTCATGAAGTGGTGCACAACAAGTTCGTCGTCGAAGACCTGCGCAGCCGTGGCGCGATTTTCGTCGAAGAGCTCGATCAGGTGCCCGATGACGTGATCGTCATCTTCAGCGCCCACGGTGTTTCCCAAGCCGTGCGCAACGAAGCTGCAGGTCGTGGCCTGAAAGTCTTCGATGCAACCTGCCCGCTGGTGACCAAGGTGCACATCGAGGTCGCCAAATACAGCCGCGACGGTCGCGAGTGCATCCTGATCGGCCACGCCGGTCACCCGGAAGTTGAAGGCACCATGGGCCAGTACGATGCCAGCAACGGCGGCGCTATCTACCTCGTCGAAGACGAAAAGGACGTGGCCGCATTGCAGGTGCGCGATCCGGAAAGACTCGCCTTCGTCACCCAGACAACCTTGTCGATGGACGATACCAGCCGTGTGATCGATGCCCTGCGCACGCGCTTCCCGGCCATCGGTGGTCCGCGCAAGGACGACATCTGCTACGCCACACAAAACCGCCAGGACGCCGTCAAGCAACTGGCCGACGAGTGCGACGTGGTACTGGTGGTCGGCAGCCCGAACAGCTCCAACTCCAATCGCCTGCGCGAATTGGCTGAGCGCATGGCGACTCCGGCGTACCTGATCGACGGTGCCGAGGACCTGCAACAGAGCTGGTTCGACGGCGTCGAGCGTATTGGCATTACCGCTGGCGCGTCCGCACCGGAAGTGCTGGTCCGGGGCGTGATCCAGCAATTGCAGGCCTGGGGCGCGACCGGTGCCGACGAGCTGGCTGGCCGTGAGGAGAACATCACGTTCTCGATGCCGAAAGAGCTGCGCGTCCGTTCGATCTGACGCTTCTGCCTTTGTCGCACAGCGCCTGTTCGGTCTCCTGACTGCCCAGGCGCACGCGACCGGTCGCCGCCAGCACGATCTGCCGCTGGCTGACCGGCTCGCGCGGCGAGCAGACGTGTATTGTCCCCGCCTGAAATCGCCGTCCCGGCATCAGTGGCTGCCCCAGATGACTGAACCGCACGTAGCGGCTCACCCACCAGTTGCCGACAATCGCCACCTTCGCCTCACTGGCGCGTTCAACCAGCAGCGGATTGCTGCTGTCCTCCGGCCCCTTGCCGCTAAGATCCAGAATGATTCGCCAACCCTGACTCCAGTCGCCGTCAATGCCATGGATCACCACACTTTGATTGTGGGTCATAGCCAGGGTGCGAGCGTGGCGGATGCCCTCGAGCAGCGACTGCGTTGCGTGGTCGCGCTGAGTCGCTTGCTTGAGCGCGGCGAACACCGGGCTGACCAGCAGCAGAACAATTGCGCCAATCGCCAGTCCCATAAGCAGTTCAATCAGGCTGAAACCGTGTTGCGGCATGAAAAATCCCTCCGTGGAATGGTATGAGCAGCGCAATCCGTGCGCCGCGCAGGGCAAATCAGTCGGCGCGTGCCGAGCGAATGTTCTAGCGTGTAAAAGCAGGTATAGCCGACGGCAACGGAGGGCACCGATGGATCTTCGTACAAAAGGTTTCACGCTGGTCGAGTTGCTGGTCGCCATTGCGGTGTTCCTGATACTGATCACGCTGGCGGTGCCGGCCTTTACCCGTACGATCCAGAGCAGCAAGGCGGATACCGAAGTCGGCGACTTGCAGCGGGCAATCAATTTCGCTCGCCTCGAGGCAATCAATCGCGGCGTGACCACGCGTCTGCGTCCGACCGCTGGCGGCAGTGTCTGGACCGGTGAACTGGCGGTCTACGACAGTACTGGCAATCCGGCCAATGTGTTGCGGGTTGTTCCAGCAATGAGCAGTGGCGCGACTCTGACGCTACCCTCAGGAGTGACCGCACTGGATTTCAACAACCTCGGCGGTCTGGCGGCACCGTCGACGGCGGTGGTCATCGGTTACACGCTGGGCACGCAAAGCAGGACGCTGAACGTGTGTTTGAACGGACGCATTCAACTGGGTGGAAATTGCGGATGAGGGCAGGGAGCAAAAACGCACAGGAGGGCATGACGCTGATCGAAGTGCTGGTCGCGTTGCTGATTCTGACCGTCGGGCTGTTGGGCGCAGCGGCGGTGCAGCTCAATGCGCTGAAGTACACCGACAGTTCGCGGATGACCAGTCAGGCCAGTTTCATCGCCTATGACATGATGGATCGCATCCGCGCCAATTCCGGCGCCAACTACACCGTCACGCCACCGACCTCGGGCAATCTCAGTAATGCGCGGGACCAGGATCTCTACGATTTCACCACCAACATCGCCAACTTCGGCGGCCCGACCGCGACGGGCAGCATCACCCTCAACCAGCGGGTCTACACCATCACCATTACCTGGAGCGATGCGCGCGCGGCGAACGCTGCCAGTGCCCAGCGCAGTTTCGTGCTGAGCAGCCGGGCGGCGGTCGATCCGGTGGCCACACCATGACGCGTTCCAACCGTGGTTTCGGTCTGATCGAGTTGCTGATTGCTCTGGCTTTGGGGCTGATCGTCGTGCTTGGTGTGGTACAGATTTTCATCGCCGCAAAAAACACTTACGTCAGTCAGAACAGCGCCGCAGCGATGCAGGAAGATGCGCGCTTCGTTCTCAGCAAAATGATTCAGGAAATCCGTATGGTCGGCATGTTCGGCTGCCTCGGCACCATCGTCGACTCCAGTTCTGCAGGGGATTTCAACACCGCGCAACTCATCCCGATCAACTGGGATAACGCCAGTCTCAAGCTGACCATGGTCACCGCCGATGTCGGCAGCGGCGGGGGAACGCCGACCTGGACGGTGATTTCCGATTGTCGCAACAGCGCGGTCGCCTACAGCGGATTGCGCAGCCCGACCACGGGGCAGATCGCGTTCCCGATCCGGCGCCTGATCTACAGCTTCAGCAATAACCAGATCCTCATGGGCACCGGCAGCGGCAATCCGGCGCAGCAAGTGCTGGTGAACAACGTCAGCGCCTTCAACGTCACATTCGGTCTGGCCAGCTCCGCGACCGACGTCGCAGCTTCAACGTACAGCAGCAACCCCGGCGATCCGGCGCGCATCCGCAGCGTGCGCCTGAGCCTGACCCTCACCGACCCGAACAATCGGGTGCGCAATCAAACCTTCAACGTGGTTGCGGCATTGCGCAACCGCTTGCCATGAGGGGGCGGCGATGAGGATTTCCTTGCAACAACGTCAGGCCCAGCGCGGCATGGTCCTGTTGGTGAGCCTGGTGTTTCTGCTGTTGCTCACATTGATCGGTTTGTCCTCGATGCAGAGCGCCAACCTGCAAGAGAAAATGGCCGGCAGCGTAAGCCTGCGCAATCAATCGTTTCAGGCTGCGGAAGCGGCGTTGCGTATCGGCGAAAGTGCGGTGCAGCTGGACAGTTACTCGTTGGCGGTGTGCAGCGGCACGACCCAATGTCTGCCGCCGGCGGAGTCGTCAGTGGTCAGCTCGGCCGGCTTCAATTCGACCTCCGGGGTGACCTGGATCGCCGCCGGTAATGGCTTTTATGGCGTGCAGAACATCGGCACGACCCTGACGGCGGTGAACGTACCAAGTAACACTTCGGCGACGTTGTATCGAGTCACTGCGGTCGGCATCGCCGGCAATTCGCGTAGCGTGGTGGAGAGTGTCTATGCGAAGTATTGAGCGCGGCCTGTCGCTGCTGATCGGCATGCTGCTGAGTTGCTACCTGGCGGCACCGGCCTGGGCTTTCACGCCTTCCGATTCGCCATTGCTGAGCGCGGCTGCGGTGGCGCCAAACGTGATGCTGCTGATCGACGACTCCGGCAGTATGAACAGCATCATCTACGCCGCCGGATTCGACCCGAACGTCAACCGCACTCCCGCCCGGCAGTGCAATGCCTTCCTCGGCTTGTGCTCTGCACTCAACGCGCCGCAGATTACCGGCGACACGGTGTTTCTATCGAGCCTGCCGACTTCCGGGTGCTCGGGAGGCGCCTATGCGTTCTACAACAACAGCGTGGCGCCGTTGTGCCTCAAGCTCCCAGACCCGGTAGGCAACGAGAACACTCGGTATTCCGCCGATTACATTTCCTACATAGTCAGCCTCGCCAACAGCACCGGCACCCGCGACTTCACTACGGGGGCGATTCCCAACGATTACCGGATGAACGTGGCGCGCAACGTTTCCACCGCACTGGTGAGCAGCAACCGCACTTTGCGCATGGGCCTGTCGACATTCAATCCGGCGACCAGCAGCAACCCGGGCAACGGCGGTTTCATCGCTCGCTCAATCACCGATTTGTCACCCGTCGCGGGCAGCGTCACCCAGGCCCAGGCAGACACCAACTACAACGCGCTGATCTCATCGATCAACGGCTTGAACGCCGTGGCCAACACGCCATTGGCCGAGAGCTATTACGAAGTCACGCGCTACATGCGTGGGTTGGCGCCTTACTACAACGGCACGCCGGCGAGCTATACCAGTCCGATTCAATACCGCTGCCAGAAAAACTACGGCGTGGTGATTACCGATGGCTTGCCAACCTATGACCGTACCTTCCCGACCAACGATCCGCTGGGAGGCAGCCGGCTACCGAACTGGGATGGCGTGAATAACGATGGCGACAACCTCAACGGTGACGGTGAAGGCGACACGCTTTATCTGGATGACATCGCCAAATTCGCCTTCGACATCGACATGCGTTCGACCGGTACTGACGCAGCAGGCAAGAGCTGGAACGCGGTGGATTTTCCCAGGCAGAACATGAACACCTACACCGTGGGTTTCGCGGCGGATAACGACATGTTGTCCGACGCCGCCAGTTATGGGCAGGGCAGGTATTACCAGGCGACCGACAGCTCCGGGCTCAATGCGGCGTTATCGTCGGCATTGAGCGATATCACTTCCAAGGCCGGCTCCGGTGGTGCCGGTGTTGCCAGCAGCAGTACGTTGACCAGTGGCAGCAGTTTTTACCAGACAACCTACGATCCCAAGGATTGGCGCGGCACGATCAGGTCGTTCGGCTTTACCTCGACCGGCACGGTAAATACCTCGGCGGCGCAATGGTCGACCGACACCACCATCGTGCCCTCTGCCACAGCGCCGAATTTCCAGTCATGGAACACCTTGAGCAACACGCCCATTGCCTTGGCACTCCTCAACTTTTCCCCGGCGCAGCAGACTACGCTAAATCAGGGGTTGCCCGCCGGAATCAACGGCAATGATCTGGTGGAGTGGAGCAAGGGGACCAACAAGGCCGGGCTCAAAGTGCGCACTGCGCTGCTGGGCGACATCATCAATTCGCCGCTGGTGCTCGCGTCGCCTTCAGACAAGACCGCATCCGATCTGACGGGTGACAGCAGTTACACCAACTACCTGACGACCAAGGCTGCGAACATGAACACCAGTCTGGTAGTGAACGCCAACGACGGTTTCGTCAATGTGATCAATTCGACGAACGGCACCCGCCGTTATGCCTACATGCCCTCCAGCGTGCTGCCTTCGTTGCGGCTGATTGCGGATACCAATTACGTCAACGGCGTCAGCCACAAGTTTCTCGTGGACGGTCAGGTCGGCGTGTTCGATGCGCAGGCCGGCACCACCTGGAGAACGCTGGCCATTGGCGGAACGGGGGCCGGTGGTAAAACCTTCTACGGACTGCAACTGTTCGATGCCTCGGCAGGCAACGTGATCAAGGCACTGTGGGAAGTCAGTGCGCCGGCTACGGCCAACACGGCGAATGCTTTCAATGATCTGGGTTACGCCTACGCCCGTCCGGAAGTCGCACGCTTGGCCAATGGTCGCTGGGCGACATTCATCGCCAATGGTTACGGCAGCAATTCGGGGGTTGCAGCGTTGTATGTGCTTGATGCGCTGGATGGTTCGCTGATCAGGAAAATCGTCATCGACAGCACGGAAACCAGCAACGGTCTATCTTCGGTAAAACTCAGGGTCAATTCTTCGAACGTGGTGCAGGCTGCCTACGCTGGTGACCTGAAGGGGCGTATGTGGAAATTCGACTTGAGCGCACCCGGGGCAGAAAACTGGGGCGTGGCGTTTGCCGGCAAGCCTTTGTTTACAGCCCCGGGTGGGGCAACGCAGCCGATCACTGCGCAACCGCTGCTGGCGGACAACCCACAGGGCGGCAAGCAAGTGTTCTTTGGCACCGGCAAGTTCAACGAGACTGCCGACAAGACCAACAAGGATCTGCAGGCGTTCTATTCAATCTGGGATGCAGAGGGTGGGGCCGGCCAAATCACCGTTAGCAGTTTGCAAGCGCAGGCGATTACCGGCTCGTTCTCCGGCAGTTCCGGGCAGTTTCTGACCACCAGCCAGAATGAAACGACGTATCCGGCAGAGAAAGGCTGGTATCTGCCGCTGGTGTACAACAACGTGCTGACCGGCGAGCGCGTGATCAATCAGGCCAGTATTGTGTTGGGACGAGTTGTTTTCACCACTGCCAGCGTCGATACCACCGACCCTTGTTCGAGTTTTGGTACGGGCCGACTGGTCGAACTCGATGCGTTCAACGGTAAGATGCTCAACTACGCCGTGATCGACACCACCGGTGACCGTTTGGTCGATGGCGCTGACACGATATCAAGTGGCGTGGTATTCACCGGTGGCATTCCGACCCTTAACGTTATTTCCGCCGGTGGTACGGGAAAGGTCGTGACCGAGACCAGTGGCGTCATCACCACCGTTGTGGAAAAAGGTGGCGGCGGCAGCCGTCGTATCATGTGGCGACAAATCCAGTAAGCGAGAATTTGAGGCATGCGCAGATCCAGCCGAGGTTTTACCCTGATCGAGATCATGATCGTCATCGCGATTATCGGGATCATCCTCACCATCAGCATTCCCAGCTACAACGAATACGTGAAGAAGGGCCGTCGCGCCGAAGTGGTCTCGCTGCTCTCGGAGCAGGCGCAGACCCTCGAACGCTTCTACACCCGCAACAATGTCTACACCGGCGTCACCGGACTGAGCACGGGCAATGATTTCTATACCATCACCCCGACGCTGACCGACCAGACCTTTGTGCTCACCGCGATTCGTAAAACCGGCTCGGCCATGGCCACCGACAAATGCGGGGATTTCACCCTGACCAACACCGGCGTGCGAAGCATGAACAACGCGACCACCGGAGTGACCGCCAAGGATTGCTGGGGCCGCTGACGCATTCTTTTTCGGGCGCCTTTTGCGCCCACTGTCTTTTTTACGGTTGGATCAAACATGACCAGGCAACAGCAAGTGGTGATTGTCGGCGGCGGGGTGATTGGCCTGCTCACTGCCTACAATCTCGCCTCCGAAGTGCGCAGCGTGGTGCTGCTGGATCGCTCGAATGTCGGCCAGGAATCGTCCTGGGCTGGCGGCGGCATCGTCTCGCCGTTATACCCGTGGCGCTACAGTCCGGCAGTCACCGCGCTGGCGCATTGGTCGCAGGATTTTTATCCACAGCTCGGCGAGCGCTTGTTTGCTGACACTGGGGTTGATCCTGAAGTGCACACCACTGGTCTGTATTGGCTGGATCTGGACGATGAAGCCGCAGCCCTGGCCTGGGCCGCGCGGGAAAATCGGCCGCTGCGGGCAGTGGATATCTCGGCGGCACATGACGCGGTGCCGGTGCTCGGCAGCGGTTTCAGCCGAGCGATCTACATGGCCGATGTCGCCAACGTGCGCAATCCACGGCTGGTCAAATCGCTGAAAGCCGCGCTGCTGGCGCTGCCGAACGTGACGATTCACGAGCAATGCGAAGTCAGTGGTTTCGTCCGCGAGGGCGAGCGCGTGGTTGGCGTGCAAACCTCCACTGGGGTGATGAGCGGCGACGAGTTTGTGCTGACGGCGGGGGCGTGGAGCGGTGATCTGCTCAAGACGCTGAACCTGACGCTGCCGGTCGAACCGGTCAAAGGCCAGATGATTCTCTACAAGTGCGCGGCTGATTTCCTGCCGAGCATGGTGCTGGCCAAGGGGCGTTATGCGATCCCGCGTCGCGATGGTCACATTCTGATCGGCAGCACGCTGGAGCACGAAGGTTACGACAAGACCCCGACCGATGTAGCGCTGCAAAGCCTCAAGGCCTCGGCAATCGAATTGCTGCCGGCGTTGGCGGATGCCGAGGTGGTCGGGCACTGGGCCGGGCTGCGGCCGGGGTCGCCGGAAGGGCTTCCCTTTATTGGCCGGGTGCCGGGGTTCGAGGGGTTGTGGCTGAACTGCGGGCATTACCGCAACGGGCTGGTGCTGGCGCCGGCATCGTGTCAGTTGTTTGCCGATGTGATGTTGGGGCGGGCGCCGATTATTGATCCGGCGCCGTATGCGCCTGAGGGCCGGATCTAGTCAGAGGCTGGTAGACCGCCTTCGCGAGCAGGCTCGCTCCCACAGGAATACTCATTCCAAATGTGGGAGCGAGCCTGCTCGCGAAGGGGCCTTCAATCCAGTCCCAATTTCTTCAGCCGATAACGCATCGACCTGAACGACAGACTCAACCGCTGCGCCGCTGCCGTGCGGTTCCAGCGGGTTTCCTCCAGCGCCTGCAAAATCAGCTTCCTCTCGACGCTCTCCAGATAATCCTCAAGATTGTCGACCTGCGTCAGATCGGCCATCGCCCCGTCCGCCGTGCAATTGCCTTCGCTCAAACGCAGATCCTGCGCTTCGATCGTGCGGTTTTCACACAGGGTGTGCGCGCGTTCGAGAACATTCTCCAGTTCGCGCACGTTGCCGGGAAAGCGATAGTTCTTCAGCGCCTCCAGCGCTTGCGGGTGCAGGCGCGCTTCGGGTTGTCCGGTGTCTTTGGCCAGGCGCTTGAGCACGTGCATGGCAAGCGCCTCGATGTCGTCGCGGCGTTCGCGCAGGGACGGCACGCGCAGTTCGATGACGTTGAGCCGGTAATACAGATCCTGGCGGAAGCGTTCGGCCGAAACTTCGGCTTCAAGGTCTTTGTGCGTGGCGCAAAGGATACGCACGTCGACCACCGTTTCCTGCTGGCCGCCGACGCTGCGCACGGCTTTTTCCTGAATCGCCCGCAGCAGCTTCACTTGCATCGACAGTGGCAGGTCGGCGACTTCATCGAGAAACAGAGTGCCGCCATGGGCCGCCTGGAATAGCCCCGGCTTGTCTTCGACGGCACCGGTGAAGCTGCCTTTGCGGTGGCCGAAAAATTCGCTTTCCATCAGTTCCGACGGAATTGCCCCGCAGTTCACCGGCACAAACGGCTGGCTGGCGCGCGGGCCTTGTTCGTGAATCAGACGCGCGACCAGTTCTTTGCCGCTGCCGGATTCGCCGCTGATGTATACCGGCGCCTGGCTGCGCGCGAGCTTGTCGATCTGCTTGCGCAGATTGGCCATCGGCTGCGAGTCACCCAGCAACCGTCGCTCGATTGCCGTGCTCAGGCCGCCCGCTGTCGGCAGGCGCAGCGCCGAGCTGACCAGTTCGCGCAATCGCGGCAGCTCCACCGGTTTGGTGAGGAAATCGAACGCCCCGGCCTTCAATGCATTGATGGCCGTTTCCAGGCTTCCGTACGCAGTGATCATCGCCACCGGCAGGTGTGGATCGCGTTGCTGAATGTGTTGCACCAGCTCCAGCCCGGTGCCGTCGGGCAGGCGCATGTCGGTCAGGCACAGGTCAAAGTGCTCGCGCTGCAACAGCGCCTGAGCCTCGCCCAGATTGCGTGCGCTGAAGGTCTCGAGTTTCATCCGTCCCAGGGTGATTTCCAGGAGCTCGCGGATATCCGGTTCGTCGTCGACGATTAGAATTTTTGCCGTGGGCTTGTATTCAACTTTGTTTCCGTCCGTGAGCAAAAGTGATGCAAAAGCAGCCGCCGCCTTGGCGTGATTTGAAGTCTAGGCGTGCCTGGTTGCTTTCGCACAGCTCACGGGACAGATAAAGGCCAAGACCGGTGCCCTGGCTGCTCGTAGTGAAGAACGGCTCAAACAGATGCGCCTGTTCATCGGCCGACACGCCGGGGCCGTTGTCCTGCACTTCGAGCACTGCCAATTGGCTGTCGGGGTCGACGAACAGTGCCAGCCATACTTCGGCCTGCTCGTGCAGTTGGGCACTGTGACGCCAGGCGTTGCGGATCAGATTGTCGAGAATCTGCCGCAGCTGGTTGGGGTCCATCAGCGTGGTGAAATCGCCGGAATTGATTCGCAGATGAATGTGCTGGCGTTCGTTGGCCTGCTCGCGGGTTTCGCCGACGAAGTCTTCCAGCCACGGCTTGAGGTCCAGCCGTTGCGGCGCGCTTTGCTGGCGGCGGGACAGTTGCAGGACGTTTTCGATGACTCGGTTCATGCGCTGGGAGTGGTCTTGAATAATCTGCGTCAGACGTCGATCTGCGCTATCGAGTTCCTCGGACTCGGCCAACAGCTGCGCGGCATGACTGATCGCGCCCAGTGGATTGCGAATTTCATGGGAGATGCCGGCGGTCAAACGCCCGAGCGCAGCGAGCTTGAGTTGCTGGGCTTGTTGGGTGATTTGCGCCAGGTCTTCGAGAAACACCAGTGTCTGCTGGTTCGGACTCTGCTCGAGAGCGATGAAGCTGGGTTGCAGCTCAAGGCCATTGCCGGGGATTTTCAGGCTCTGCGGGCGCAAGGTCGGGTTGTTGCGCCACAGTTGCAGGCGCTCGACGAGTGCTGGCGAATATTCGTCGATCAAATGACCTTGCAGGTGACTATGGCCGAGCAGACTCTGCGCACTGTGATTGGCCAGTTGCACCCGGCGTTGTTCGTCGAGCACCAGAATCCCCGTGCGCATGCGTTGTAGGATCAACGCGTTCAGCGCCTCTAGGCTGACCACTTCGCTGGCGCGCTGTTCGGCCAGGGTCTCGCTGACTTCGAGGCGGCGGATCAGCCCTTGCACCAGCAGTGAGGCGGCGAAGCACAGCGCGCCGAGGGTGCCGGCTTGCAGGTACGCGTTGGCGCTCAAGGGGCGGCTGAGCCCCAGCAGAAAACTCAGGCCGACAATGCCGATCGCCGCGATGGCGGCAATCAGCAGGCCGATGCGTCGGCGCAGCAGGGTGTTGCTGATTGCCACCGAGACCACCAGCAGATTGCCCAGCGCACTGGCCACGCCGCCGGCCGCGTAGAACAGGCCGCACAACAGCAGCACGTCGACGAGGGCCAGGGTGAACAACTGCGCCGGGCGCCGGGTGTTTTCGAGGAACACCACCAACAGCATATTGATGATCAGGTACAGCCAGCTGCCACCGCGCAGCAGATCGTCGTTGGCCGACGTCAGCAGGCGGTTGTCCATGTTGCTGGAGATCAGCAACACCAGAGTGATGCCGACACTTAAACGGTACAGGTGATAAAGGCGCAGCAGGCGCTGCGCCTGTTTCTGGTCGGCGTTGACGGCCTCAGCGACCACTGGCGCCCGGGCCTTGCTCGAGATGAGCCTGGCTGCAATACCACAGTTGCTGGTTGCCCAGCGCGCGGTCGCGCGGCAGGTGCACGCCGCAGTGGGCGCAACGCACCATCGGCGGCGGGTCCTGTTCGCGCGGCGATCGGGTGGACGAGGCGGGGGCCTTGAATTTGCGCCAGAGCCAGATGGCGGCGAAGATCAGGGCAATCCAGAACAATAAACGAAGCATGATGAGCGGCTTTTCGACTGATGATCCGGCAGTTTAGCCAAGGACCCGATCAGCGCACAGCCTATTAAAGCGCGGCAATAAAAAAGGGAGATCCGCAGATCTCCCTTTTTCGTACAGCCGGTGTGGTCAGTCGAACACGCCGAAGGTCATGTAGCTGAACCACGAGCGATCGGTGTCGCTGGATTCCGGCTCTGGCTCTTCGATCACGTCGCCGTTTTCGTCTTTAGGCTTGAGCTCGTTCGGGATCGCATCTTTCGCGTCCTGGAACTGCTTCTGCACGTCCTGGTTGGCGCGGGTTTCGCCCGGCGGCAGCGGTGGACGCGATTCGATCAGGCCCAAAGTCGCTTTGCTCAGGAACGAACGGTTGTCAGCTTCGGCTACGCGTGGCACGAACTGGCCATCTTCCAGGCTCGGGTGATCCGGGTAGTTGAGCTTCAGGGTTTCCAGGCTGGTGGCCGCCAGATCGTCGAGGTGCAGACGCTGGTAGGCTTCGGTCATCACCGCCAGGCCGTCGCCGACCGATGGGGTTTCCTGGAAGTTTTCCACGACGTACTTGCCACGGTTGGCAGCGGCTACATAAGCCTGACGGGTCAGGTAGTAGTCAGCGACGTGGATTTCGTAGGCGGCCAACAGGTTGCGCAGATAGATCATGCGCTGCTTGGCGTCCGGCGCGTAGCGGCTGTTCGGGTAGCGGCTGGTCAGCTGCGCGAACTCGTTGTACGAGTCGCGGGCGGCGCCCGGGTCACGCTTGGTCATGTCCAGCGGCAGGAAGCGCGCCAGCAGGCCGACGTCCTGGTCGAACGAAGTCAGACCCTTGAGGTAGTACGCGTAATCCACGTTCGGATGCTGCGGATGCAAACGAATGAATCGCTCGGCGGCAGACTTTGCAGCTTCCGGCTCGGCGTTCTTGTAGTTGGCGTAGATCAACTCCAGCTGAGCCTGATCGGCGTAGCGACCGAACGGATAACGCGACTCCAGAGCCTTCAGCTTGGCTGTGGCGCTGGTGTAGCTGTTGTTGTCCAGGTCAGTCTGAGCCTGCTGATACAGCTCGGCTTCGCTGAGGTTTTCGTCTACGACTTCCTTCGATGAGCAAGCAGCGGTCAATGCGAGGATGGCGATCAGCAGCAGGTGTTTCACTTGCATGGCGGCTTGCGTCCCTATGACGGCCGCTGTCTTGGGCGGGGCCGTCCTGTTATGATGAGCGCCCCGTTGAAAAGCCTCGGGGCAAAAGACGCCGTATTTAACCACAAGCGCGCAGCCGAAACCAAAGGCTGTGCCGACGCCCAGTCCGAGCATGTCCGATAAAATTGAACTTCGCGCAGAGGTGCCGTCCGAATTGGGCGGCCAACGCCTCGATCAAGTCGCCGCCCAACTCTTCGCTGAGCACTCACGCTCGCGCCTTTCCGCCTGGATCAAAGAAGGTCGCCTGACTGTGGACGGGGCGGTGATCCGCCCGCGCGACATTGTGCATGGCGGTGCCGTCCTTGAGCTGACTGCCGAGCAGGAAGCCCAGGGCGAGTGGATCGCCCAGGACATCGAGCTCGACATCGTCTATGAAGACGACGACATCCTGGTGATCAACAAGCCTGCGGGCCTGGTGGTGCACCCGGCCGCCGGTCACGCCGATGGCACCCTGCTCAACGCTTTGTTGCACCATGTGCCGGACATCATCAATGTCCCGCGCGCCGGTATCGTGCATCGTCTGGACAAGGACACCACCGGTCTGATGGTGGTGGCCAAGACCATTCAGGCGCAGACCAAGCTGGTCGCACAATTGCAGAGCCGCAGCGTCAGCCGTATCTACGAGTGCATCGTGATCGGCGTCGTCACCGCCGGCGGCAAGATCAATGCGCCGATCGGTCGTCACGGCCAGCAACGCCAGCGCATGGCAGTGATGGAAGGCGGCAAGCCTGCCGTCAGCCATTACCGCGTGCTCGAGCGTTTCCGTTCGCACACCCACGTGCGGGTGAAACTGGAAACCGGTCGGACCCACCAGATCCGCGTGCACATGGCGCACATCAACTTCCCATTGGTCGGCGATCCTGCGTATGGCGGGCGTTTCCGCATTCCGCCTGCGGCCAACCCGACCATGGTGGAATCGCTCAAGCACTTCCCGCGTCAGGCGCTGCACGCGCGTTTCCTTGAACTCGATCACCCGACGAGCGGTGAGCGCATGAGCTGGGAATCGCCGCTGCCGGAAGATTTCGTCTGGCTGCTGACCCTGCTCAAGCAGGATCGCGAGGCCTTCGTCGGATGAACTGGCTGACGCCGGACTGGCCTGCGCCGGCCAGCGTCAGGGCCTGTGTCACCACCCGCGAGGGTGGTGTCAGCGAGGCGCCGTTCGACAGCCTGAATCTGGGCGATCATGTCGATGATCGTCCGCAGGACGTTGCCGAGAACCGTCGGCGTCTGACCGAACACTTCTCCATACAGCCTGCCTGGTTGCAGCAAGTGCACGGGATCACCGTTGCGCATGCTGATCCGGGCATCGTTGCGACTGCAGATGCCAGTTGGACGGCAACGCCGGGTATTGCCTGCGCGGCGATGACGGCAGACTGTTTGCCGGCATTGTTCTGCGATCGTGCCGGCACGCGTGTCGCGGCCGCTCATGCCGGTTGGCGTGGTCTGGCGGCGGGCGTGCTTGAGGCAACTCTCGACAGCCTCGATGTTCCTGCTGACGAGGTACTGGTCTGGCTCGGCCCGGCCATTGGCCCCAAAGCCTTTGAAGTCGGTCCGGAAGTACGGGAAGTCTTCATCAATCAACTGCCTGAAGCAGCAGAAGCGTTCGTACCGAGCAACAATGCCGGCAAGTTCATGGCTGATATCTATCTGCTGGCGCGCCTGCGTCTGGCTGAACGGGGTGTCACGGCTGTTTATGGTGGCGGTTTCTGCACCGTGACCGATCCGCGCTTCTTCTCCTATCGCCGTGCGTCGCGCACCGGTCGTTTCGCCTCCCTTGTTTGGCTCACCCGCTAAACTCTCTGATCTGCATCAACTCTCCGACGCTTGAATCTCCCAGAATCGACCGCATCTACAGTGGTATCTGGCAGGTTTCTTTATTCAGGATGGTTTCTTAGGTCCGGCCTGCTCAAAAGGAAGGTGACCCATGCGTATTGACCGTTTAACCAGCAAATTACAGTTGGCCCTGTCCGACGCCCAGTCGTTGGCGGTTGGCCACGATCATCCGGCCATCGAGCCGGCGCACTTGATGCAGGCCATGCTTGAACAGCAGGGCGGTTCGATCAAGCCGTTGCTGATGCAAGTAGGCTTCGACGTCAACAGCTTGCGTAAAGAGCTGACCAAAGAGCTCGATCAACTACCGAAAATCCAGAACCCGACCGGCGACGTCAACATGTCGCAGGATCTGGCGCGTCTGCTCAATCAGGCTGACCGTCTCGCTCAGCAGAAGGGCGACCAGTTCATTTCCAGCGAACTGGTGCTGCTCGCCGCGATGGACGAGAACAGCAAGCTCGGCAAGTTGCTGCTCGGCCAAGGCGTGAGCAAGAAAGCCCTGGAAAACGCGATCAACAACCTGCGTGGTGGCGAAGCGGTAAATGACGCCAACCACGAAGAGTCGCGGCAGGCGCTGGACAAGTACACAGTCGACCTGACCAAACGCGCCGAAGAAGGCAAGCTTGATCCGGTGATCGGCCGCGACGACGAAATCCGTCGCACCATTCAGGTTCTGCAACGCCGCACCAAGAACAACCCGGTGCTGATCGGTGAACCTGGCGTGGGTAAAACCGCGATCGCCGAGGGGCTGGCGCAGCGCATCATCAACGGCGAAGTGCCGGACGGCCTCAAAGGCAAACGCCTGCTGTCGCTGGACATGGGCGCGTTGATTGCCGGTGCCAAGTATCGCGGCGAGTTCGAAGAGCGCCTGAAATCGTTGCTCAACGAACTGTCGAAGCAGGAAGGGCAGATCATTCTGTTCATCGACGAACTGCACACCATGGTCGGCGCTGGTAAGGGCGAAGGCTCGATGGACGCCGGCAACATGCTCAAGCCTGCGCTGGCTCGCGGCGAGTTGCACTGCGTCGGCGCGACCACGCTCAACGAGTACCGCCAATATATAGAGAAGGATGCGGCGCTCGAGCGGCGTTTCCAGAAAGTCCTGGTGGACGAGCCGAGCGAAGAAGACACCATTGCCATTCTGCGTGGCCTCAAGGAGCGTTACGAGGTCCACCACAAAGTGGCGATCACCGACGGCGCGATCATCGCTGCGGCCAAGCTCAGCCATCGCTACATCACGGATCGACAGCTGCCGGACAAGGCCATCGACCTGATCGACGAGGCAGCCAGCCGTATCCGCATGGAGATCGACTCCAAACCGGAAGTACTCGATCGTCTGGAGCGGCGCCTGATTCAGCTGAAGGTGGAATCCCAGGCGCTGAAGAAAGAAAGCGACGACGCGGCGAAGAAACGCCTGGAAAAACTCCAGGAAGAAATCGAGCGTCATGAACGTGAGTATTCCGATCTGGAGGAAATCTGGAACTCGGAGAAAGCCGAGGTGCAGGGTTCTGCGCAGATTCAGCAGAAGATCGAACAGTCGCGCCAGGAACTGGAAGCCGCGCGCCGTAAAGGCGACCTGAATCGCATGGCCGAGTTGCAATACGGGGTGATCCCCGATCTGGAACGCAGCCTGCAAATGGTCGACCAGCACGGCAAGAGCGAGAACCAGTTGCTGCGCAGCAAGGTGACTGAAGAAGAGATTGCCGAAGTCGTGTCGAAGTGGACAGGCATCCCGGTGTCGAAAATGCTCGAAGGCGAGCGCGACAAGCTGATGAAAATGGAGAGCCTGTTGCACAAACGGGTAATCGGTCAGGAAGAAGCGGTTGTGGCTGTGGCCAACGCCGTACGGCGTTCCCGCGCCGGACTGTCCGACCCGAATCGTCCGAGCGGCTCGTTCATGTTCCTCGGCCCGACCGGTGTCGGTAAAACCGAGCTGTGCAAGGCTTTGGCCGAATTCCTTTTCGATACCGAAGAGGCGATGGTGCGGATCGACATGTCCGAGTTCATGGAGAAACACTCCGTGGCTCGTCTGATTGGTGCGCCACCGGGCTACGTCGGCTATGAAGAGGGCGGCTACCTGACCGAAGCGGTGCGTCGCAAGCCGTATTCGGTGATCCTGATGGACGAAGTCGAGAAGGCGCACCCGGATGTGTTCAACATCCTCCTTCAAGTGCTTGAGGATGGCCGTCTGACCGACAGTCACGGGCGTACGGTGGACTTCCGCAACACGGTGATCGTGATGACCTCCAACCTCGGGTCGATGCAGATCCAGGAGCTGGTCGGTGATCGCGAGGCGCAGCGCGCTGCGGTGATGGACGCGCTGACCTCGCACTTCCGTCCTGAGTTCATCAACCGGGTTGACGAAGTGGTGATCTTCGAGCCGCTGGCGCGGGATCAGATCGCCGGCATCACCGAGATCCAGTTGGGCCGCCTGCGCAGCCGCCTGGCCGAGCGCGAGCTGAAGCTGGAGCTGAGCCCGGAAGCGATGGACAAGCTGATCGCCGTCGGTTACGACCCGGTGTATGGCGCACGTCCTTTGAAACGGGCGATCCAGCGCTGGATCGAAAACCCGCTGGCGCAGTTGATCCTGTCGGGTCATTTCATGCCGGGCGACACCGCCACCGGCAAGGTCGAGAACGACGAAATCGTTTTCGGCTAAGCCTCAGCGGCAATGAAACCGGGAAGGCCTCGCATTGCGAGGCCTTTTTTCGCCAGGCTGTTGAACTCAAAGGAAAAGGCTTGTAAAGTGCGCCCCGCAGTCAGTCACCGGCAGCGTTTCAACCCACCGGGTTGGAATCTGAAATAAGTTGCAAATCATTAACTTGAAAGCAATTTAGGGGGTTGACAGAGGTGTTCTAGGTTGTAGAATAGCGCGCCTCAGACACACGAACGCAGCGATGCGAACGGGTGGCGAGATGCAACAAAGCTTCACCGTTGTAAATTGAAATGTGTAGTTCCGTGATAGCTCAGTCGGTAGAGCAAATGACTGTTAA
The DNA here is from genome assembly GCF_979258175.1 of Pseudomonas sp. AC255. Lineage (NCBI taxonomy): Bacteria > Pseudomonadati > Pseudomonadota > Gammaproteobacteria > Pseudomonadales > Pseudomonadaceae > Pseudomonas > Pseudomonas sp. AC255. The sequence goes on from NZ_OZ409841.1 coordinate 282,578, forward strand.
TCATTGGGTCCCAGGTTCGAGTCCTGGTCACGGAGCCAATTTCAAACCGGGGTATAGCGCAGTCCGGTAGCGCGCCTGCTTTGGGAGCAGGATGTCAGGAGTTCGAATCCCCTTACCCCGACCATATTTGGGTCGTTAGCTCAGTTGGTAGAGCAGTTGGCTTTTAACCAATTGGTCGTAGGTTCGAATCCCACACGACCCACCATTTTTGAAACCAGTTTGCGCTGGGATCGAATCTTAAGATCAGAGGCCAAAAGCGCTGATCGAAGAAGGCGATCTTTGAAAGGTCGCCTTTTTTTACCGGGGTATAGCGCAGTCCGGTAGCGCGCCTGCTTTGGGAGCAGGATGTCAGGAGTTCGAATCCCCTTACCCCGACCATATTGAAAATCCTCGTATCGAAAGATGCGGGGATTTTTTTGCCTGCCGAAAGGCGAATCCCTTCAAGTCGTCATACAACCTGCCGATAGCCCGCTAACACGAGGGGACTGCCAACGCTTCGCCCCTTGAACCTGGCCACTACAAGAATAAGGGCGTTTGTCATGTTGCTTCGTCAGTTGAATATTGCTCCCCGGGCTGCCCTGGGATTTGCCCTGATCGCGGTGTTGGTGGCCTTGCTCGGCGTGTTTGCGCTGGGGCAGATGTCGAGCATTCGCGACAGCGAGGTGGCGGTGGAGAACCGCTGGTTGCCGAGCATCCGTGGCGGCGACGAGATCCGCGAACTGATGTTGCGCATCCGTACCATCTCCCTGCGCATGGCGCTCGATCAGGATCCGGCCAATATCGCCACCTATCGCGGCCAGATGGACACCCGCGACAAGGAACTGAGCGAGAAGATCGCCGCCTACGACAAACTGGTCGACACTGCCGAAGGTCAGCAGCTGTATGACCAGTTCAAGAAAACCTTCGCCGCCTATCGCACCGGCATCGCCCAGTCATTCACCCTCGCCGAGCAAGGCAAGCGTGACGAGTTGACCAAATTGTTGCTGGTTGACATGAAGACCGTGGTCGACGGCTCCGGCAAGCAACTCAACGATCTCGCCGATCTGTTCGCCCGCCAGGTCGCCGCCGAAAGCGAGAAGTCCGCCGCGCATTATGAAACCTCGCGGACCATCGTCAGCCTGTTCATTGGTCTGGCAGCGCTGGCCACGGTGGCGCTGGCGATGTTGCTTACGCGCAGTATCGTGCGCCCGCTGAGCAGCGCCGTGGATGCCGCAGAAAGTGTCGCCAAGGGCGATCTCACGCGGCCGATCGAAACCCATGGCAACGACGAAGTCAGCCGCTTGCTCAAGGCCTTGGCGACGATGCAACAGAACCTGCGCGAGACGCTGCAAGGTATCAGCGGCTCAGCCACACAACTGGCCACCGCCGCTGACGAACTGAGCGCCGTCACCGTCGACAGCACCCAAGGCCTGCAAGAGCAGAACAACGAAATCGAACAAGCTGCCACTGCGGTCAACGAGATGACCGCTGCGGTGGAGGAGGTCGCGCGCAACGCGGTGTCGACGTCCGATGCCACGCGCCAGTCCAGTCAATCGGCGCAATTGGGCCAGGAGCGCGTCAGCGAAACCGCCAGTGCGATCAACGCCCTGGCCAGTGATGTACAGAACACCGGCGAACTGGTGCAGTCGCTGGCCAATCAATCGCAAGACATCGGCAAGGTTCTGGACGTGATTCGCGCAATCGCTGAGCAGACCAATCTGCTGGCGCTCAACGCTGCCATCGAGGCAGCACGTGCGGGCGAAAGCGGTCGAGGTTTTGCGGTGGTAGCCGATGAGGTGCGCGCGCTGGCGTATCGCACCCAGCAATCGACGCAGGAAATCGAACAGATGGTGCAAGGCATGCGCAGCGGTTCGAGCCAGGCGCTGGAGTCAATGCAGGCCAGCGCATCTCGTGCGGCGAGTACGCTGGTTCTCGCAGAGCGGGCAGGTGAGGCGTTGGTGACGATCACGGCGTCGGTGCACGAGATTCACGAGCGCAACCTCGTGATCGCCAGCGCCGCCGAGGAGCAGGCGCAAGTGGCGCGGGAAGTGGATCGCAATCTGGTGAACATTCGCGACCTGTCGGTGCGTTCGGCTGCGGGTGCTGATCAGACAAGCGCGTCGAGCCATGAGCTGTCGCAACTGGCCAATGCGCTACAGGGCATGGTGCGACGCTTTCAGCTCTGATCGACAGCCAATAAAAAGCCCCGCGCGATGCGGGGCTTGGAATAAAGATCAAAGGTGGGAGCGAGGCTGCTCGCGAATGCGCCGGATCTTCGAGCAGCACGAAAACCTGTGGGAGCCGGGCTTGCCCGCGATAGCGGTGGGTCAGGCGACAGAAATATCAACTGACCCGGCGCCATCGCTGGCAAGCCAGCTCCCACAGATGTTGGCCCTAGTGCAGTTTCAGACGCGGTTCGGTGCCACGACCAATCTTGCTGCCCAGCATCAGCATCGCCGTGCGGAACGGCCCGTACAGCGCCATCTGGTGCATACGGTACAGCGACACATAGAACATCCGCGCCAGCCAGCCTTCGAGCATCACGCTGCCGGTCAGGTTACCCATCAAGTTACCCACAGCTGAAAAACGCGACAGCGAAATCAGCGAGCCGTAGTCGGTGTATTTGTACTCCGGCAGGGACTTGCCTTCGATGCGCAGTTTCAGCGACTTGGCCAGCAGCGACGCCTGTTGATGCGCCGCTTGTGCCCGTGGCGGCACGTTGCGATCGGTGCCCGGTTGCGGACAGGCCGCGCAGTCACCGAAGGCAAAAATGTTTTCGTCGCGAGTGGTTTGCAGAGTCGGCAGCACTTGCAGCTGATTGATGCGATTGGTTTCCAGACCGTCAATGTCCTTGAGGAAACCCGGTGCGCGGATGCCGGCAGCCCAGACTTTCAGGCTGGCCTTGATCTCGTTGCCATCGGCGGTGATCAGGCTGTCGGCAGTCACTTCGCTGACTGCTGCGTTGGTCATCACATTGACCCCGAGCTTTTCCAGCGTCTTGTGCACCGGCCCGCTGATGCGCTCCGGCAGGGCAGGCAGCACCCGTGGGCCGGCTTCGATCAGCGTGATGTGCATGTTTTCCGGTTTGATCCGGTCCAGACCGTACGCGGCCAATTCATGGGCGGCGTTGTGCAGTTCTGCCGCCAATTCGACGCCGGTGGCGCCAGCGCCGACGATGGCCACGCTGATTTGCTCGACCACATCGGTCTGCCCGGCGTGGGCGCGCAGATAATGGTTGAGCAATTGCTGATGGAAGCGCTCGGCCTGTTTGCGCGTATCAAGAAACAGGCAATGCTGCGCCGCGCCCTGGGTGCCGAAATCGTTGGTGGTGCTGCCGACGCTGATCACCAGCGAGTCATAAGCCACTTCACGCGCCGGCACCAGTTCGACGCCGTTTTCGTCATAGGTTGCCGCCAGCTGGATTTTCTTCTGTGCGCGATCGAGACCGCTCATGCGCCCGAGCTGGAACTCGAAGTGGTTCCATTTCGCCTGGGCGACATAATTGAGTTCGTCTTCGGAGGAGTTCAGGGAACCGGCGGCCACTTCGTGCAGCAGCGGTTTCCAGATGTGGGTCAGGTTCGCGTCGACCAGCATCACGCTGGCCGTGCCGCGCTTGCCCAGAGTCTTACCCAGACGGGTAGCCAACTCCAGACCGCCGGCGCCGCCGCCGACAATGACAATACGATGGGACATAGGGATAACTCGCAAGGTTTTTAAAGGAAATCGGTGCGGTTACCCGAGGGAGCGCAAGGCAGCTCATAACGTCAGGTAACTGATAAATCGGCTCAACAGGCCCAGACCAATGGTCACTGCCAGCACCAGCACCAGGAGCATCCACGGCCGGAAAGGCCGGCGCTCGACACGGTGTTGGGACAATTGCAGGTACTCTTCGACATGCTTTTGGTCTTCGGGGTTCAGGCGGCTGGTCATATTTGCCTCGTCAGGTAGACGTTACTGAATGAGCACAGGCTACAGCGGTTTTCAGCCCGGATTGAACGCAGCGTAGCCGCTGTCCGGGACCGGTTCGACGCACACGCTATCGTCGAGGCGAATGATGCCGCTTTGTAACACCCGCGCGGTGATCCCGCCATGCCCGCGCACGGCCTGGAAAGTGCCCGGGCCGAGATTGTTCTGCAAACGTGCGCAGGGCTGACACCAGCCAGTGGTTTCGAGTATCGCTTGCCCGATGCGAAAGCGCCGCCCCTTCAGGCTAAACAAATTGATTCCGCTTATAACGAGATTGCGCCGCAGATCTTCAGGCCGGACCGGCTCGTCATCGGGACGGCCCATCAATGCATTGATCACCGCCAAGTGCTCCCACTGAATCAGCGTCACCTGTCGCGCATTGCGAACGCCCGGGCGGGCGTGGTCGCCGGTGAGCCCGGCTTCCAGCCGCGCCTCGACCGCGTCCAGCTCAAGCATCGGCCCACGGGATTCTGGACGCACACCGATCCAGCGCACACGACCGGTTTGCGGAACCTCAGCGATCAACTGCTGCAGCGGCGTCACAGGCTGATACCCACGTCGAACACAATGCTGCGGCCGAGGTTGCTGCGCAGAAAGTCCGGCGCGTCGGGATGAGCAAACAGCACCCTGGCGAATGTCGGGCCGACCAGCGACAGCGAGCGCCAGCCCTGACGCAGATATTCGGTCGGTGGCGGGAAATGACTGTTGAGGTCGAGCACTTCGCGCTTGAGGCTGGCGAAGGCGATGATGTCCAGTTCACCCAGATCCATGCCGCGTTCCTTGTAGTTGTGCGCCTTCTTGCGCAGGGTTGGCGCCAGGCGCAGGAGAAATTCATTGGCCGGGATGCGTTTGGGCTTGGCTTCGCGGCGCACCAGTTGGCTCAGGGAAAACGCACTGCGCCGACGCTGCAACTCGTCGCGCCATTCATCATTGAGACGGCGGCCTTCATCGAGGACGAAAAAAACTTCGAAATTGGCATCGCGGAACAACACGTCCGGCGGCTCACCGGCCGGGGCGAACTCGTCGGCGCGGTAGGGGATGTTCAGACCTTGCAGCAGGCGCTGGCAGACCCAACGCTCACGCTCCCATTTGCGGGCATTGGACAGGAACGCGTTGGCTTGCTCGGCCGCGATGGTCAGCAGGCGTAAATAATCTGAATCATCCATAAGCCCAAGCTTAGCGTCCAAATGCGACAAGCAGATAGCTTTGCATCGGCTCAGACATAAACGTCGCGCGATTGCGCCCTTGTAGGAGCTGCCGAAGGCTGCGATCTTTTGCTTTTATAAACAAGATCAAAAGATCGCAGCCTTCGGCAGCTCCTACAAAAAGCGTGTCGAGTAGCAGGTGAGGGAATCATGATCGGTGCCGAACTGCTTTCAACGGCAAGCCTGACACTCGGCTGGCTGATTTATCTGCCGGCGCTGCTCTGGGCGATCATGCGTGCGCCATGGGTCGAGCTGTTCAGCGACAGTCGTCGGCAGCACTTGCTGTTCGGCACGGTGTTCGCGCTGTTTCTGCTGTGGCTGGTGCGCAGGGATTTCGACACCGGCGTGTCGTATCACTTCATCGGCATGACCGCGGTCACGCTGCTGCTCGATTGGCCGCTGGCGATTGTCGGCGGGCTGGTTGCGCAGATTGGCCTGGTGTTGTTGGGGCGACAGGATCTCGCAGCGGTCGGCGTCAATGGCGCGTTGCTGATTCTGCTGCCAGTGCTGATCACCGAATGCGTGGCGATTCTGGTCGAGCGTGCGCAGCCACGAAATCCGTTCGTTTACATCTTCTGTTCCGGTTTCTTCGCCGCCGCGTTGTCCGGCCTGTTGTGCCTGATCCTCAGCCTGACGCTGCTGTGGTACGACGGCCTCTTCGCCATGCCGGAATGGCTGGAAGATTTCGTCGGCTACCTGTGGTTGCTGCTGTTTCCCGAGGCTTTTATCAACGGCATGGTCGTCAGTGCATTGGTGGTGTTCTGCCCGGAGTGGCTGGAGACCTTCAACCGCACCCGTTACCTTTCGGCGCCGTGGAAGGACGACGATCCGAAGTCTTGATCCACATCAAACCGGCCATGCCGCAGAGATTTCATGCTCGCGCAAATTCCTTCAGGAGCAGTGGCATGGGCGTTTATGAATGGGCGCGGCAGGAAACCCGGCAGAGTCTGGAGCTGGCGCAGGAAGTGGGCTTTGACCCGGGCCTGAGTTTGCGCGCCCTGCTCAGCGCCGTGGTGCAGCAAAGCAAGGCAGTGCGCAATGCCGAAGACCTGGCCGACGAGTTGCGCTTTCTCGCGGAGAACCTCGACGACAGTCAGGACTACGGCTTTATGCGGCCCTGATCAGCGATCAGTGACGCGGATCGAAATCGCCGGAAAACAGCTCGTCCTCGGCATCCGGGGCGACCGGAATCTTGTGTTCTTCCGAGGCCCAGGCGCCGAGGTCGATCAGTTTGCAGCGATCGGAGCAAAACGGACGGAATTTGTTCGCCGGGGTGAATTCGACGGGGGCGCCGCAGGTTGGGCATTCAACGGTTGGAATCTGGCTCATGCTTGGCCTCCGGATAAAGTCAGATAAAAGTGATGCAGACGCTCGACCTCGCTGTGCAGCCAGGCGAGGTCGCGGTCGTTGACGATCACGTCGTCGGCACGGCTCACGCGGTCTTCACGGCTCGATTGCGCCTTGAGGATCGCCTGCACCTGCGCTTCGCTGGTCTGGTCACGCTGCAAGGTGCGTTCGATCTGCAGTGGTTGCGGCGCATCGATGACCAGAATGCGCTGGGTCATCGCGTATTGCCCGGACTCGATCAGCAACGGTGAAACCAGAATCGCGTAAGGCGATTTTGCCTGCGCCAGATGATGAGCGATTTCTTCGCCGATCAAGGGATGCAACAGCGCCTCTAGCCAACGCCGCTGTTCAGGGTCTTCAAAAATCAGTTTGCGCAGGGCGGCGCGGTCCAGCGTGCCATCGGCCTGCAACACGCCGGAACCGAAATGCTCGGCGATTTTCGCCAGCGCCGAACGCCCCGGTTCGACTACCCAGCGCGCCGCATGATCGGCATCCACCACATGCACACCGAGATCGATGAAGTGCTGCGCCGCCGCACTTTTGCCGCTGCCGATGCCGCCGGTCAGGCCGAGAATCCAGGGTTTTTCCACAGGGGTATTCATTTCAAACCGACAGACTGCCAATAGAAGTCGGTTATTTGACCACCCCAGAGCAAGGCAATCCAGCCGGCAATTGCCAGAAAGGGTCCGAAGGGGATCGGCGTCGAGGTTTCCTGGGCGCGCAGACGCAGCATGACAACGCCCAATATCGCCCCCACCAGGGAAGATAGAAGAATCGTCAGCGGCAGAATCTGCCAGCCACCCCATGCGCCGAGCAAGGCCAACAGCTTGAAATCGCCATGGCCGATACCGTCCTTGCCGGTGAGCAGTTTGAACAGCCAGAACACCGACCACAGCGCCAGATAACCCGCGACCGCGCCCCACAACGCATCGGGCAACGCCACGAACACGCCGAAGCTGTTGACGATCAGCCCCAGCCACAGCAGCGGCAGCACCAGCACATCGGGCAGCAGCTGATGTTCGCAGTCGATCAGACTCATCGCCAGCAAGCCCCATGTCAGCAAGATCAGCAGACCTGCCGGCCAACCGAAGCCGAGATGCCAGGCAATGAATGCCGAGAGGACGCCGCAGGCCAGTTCGGTCAGCGGGTAACGTTTGCTGATCGGCGCCGAGCAGCCTGAGCATCGCCCGCGCAGCCACAGATAACTGAGCAGCGGAATGTTTTCCCAAGGGCGGATCCGGTGTCCGCAATGCGGGCACGCGGAGTGCGGCAGCATCAGGTTGTAGGTCGGCACAGGCGTTTCAGTGGGCAGGCCGAGCACATCATGGGCCTGCTGGCGCCAGTCGCGCTCGAGCATCTTCGGCAGGCGCCAGACCACTACGTTGAGGAAGCTGCCGACCACCAGCCCGAGCAGCAGCGCGCTGACCACAAAGGCCAGCGGATACACGGCAAACAGTTCGTCGATAGGCATGTCAGATCGCTGAGCCAAGCTGGAAGATCGGCAGGTACATGGCCACCACCAGTCCACCGACGATGACCCCCAGCACCACCATGATGAACGGCTCCATCAGGCTGGTGAGGTTGTCGACCATGTTATCGACTTCCGCTTCATAAAAACCGGCGACCTTGTCGAGCATGTCATCCAGCGCGCCCGATTCCTCGCCGATGGCGGTCATCTGCACCGCCATGTTGGGAAACACACCGGTGCTGCGCATGGAGAAATTCAGTTGCATGCCGGTCGAGACGTCTTGCCGCACGCGCAGCACCGCGCGCTTGAACACCACATTGCCGGTGGCGCCGGCGACCGAATCCAGCGCTTCCACCAGCGGCACACCGGCTGCGAAAGTGGTCGACAGGGTGCGGGCAAAGCGGGCGACGGCGGACTTGTACATCAAGGTGCCCACCAGCGGCAGCTTCAGCAGCCAGGCATCGCGACGGTCGCGCAGGGCCTGGGATGTCTTCAACGCGTGGCGAGTGCCGAAAAACGCTGCCACCAGCGCAAAAAGAATCGCCCACCACCACTGCTGCATGAACTCCGACAGGCTGATGATCATCAGGGTAAAGCCCGGCAGTTCGGCGCCGAACCCGGAGAATACCGACTGGAACTGCGGCACCACTTTGACCAGCAGAATGCCGGTCACCACCGCCGCCACCAGCACCACCGCAGTAGGGTAAGTCATGGCTTTTTTGATCTTGGCCTTGAGCGCTTCGCTTTTTTCCTTATAGGTCGCGACCCGTTCAAGCAAGGTGTCGAGGGCGCCAGACTGTTCGCCGGCGTCGACCAGATTGCAGTACAACTCGTCGAAGTATTGCGGTTTCTTGCGCAGGGCCGTAGCGAAGCTGTTACCGGCCGCGACCTCCTGTTTGACCTCGTCGACCAGTTTGCGCATGGCCGGGTTTTCGAAGCCTTCGCCGATGATGTCGAAGGACTGCAACAGCGGCACGCCGGCCTTCATCATGGTCGCCATCTGCCGGGTGAACAGGGCGATGTCCTGCGGTTTGATGCGTTTGCCCAAGGTCAGCAGGGAGGCGGATTTCTTGCGCACCTTGCCCGGGTTTATCCCCTGTTTGCGCAGTTGCGCCTTGATCAGTGCGGGGTTCTGTCCGCTCAACTCGCCGCTGACTTTACTGCCTTTGCGGTCGGTGCCTTCCCAGGCGTAAACGCTGACTTTCGCTGCCTTGACCGCCATGTTCAATCCTTGGTGACCCGGTTGATTTCCTCAAGGCTGGTGATGCCTTGCATGGCCTTGTGCAGCCCGGAAGTGCGCAGATCGGCGAAGCCGTCGCGGCGCATCTGAATATCGATTTCCAGCGAATTGCCCTCGGCCATGATCAACCGTTGCAGGTCCGGTGTGTTCTTTACCACTTCATAAATCCCCACGCGTCCTTTGTAACCGCCATTGCAGTGATCGCAACCGACCGGCTCGTAGATCGTGAAATGGCCGATGCGTTCCTCGGGGAAGCCTTCCTTGAGCAAGGTTTCGTGCGGGATTTCGAGCGGCCGCTTGCAGTGTGCGCACAACTTGCGCGCCAGGCGCTGGGCGATGATCAGGCTGACCGAGGTGGCAATGTTGAAACCGGGAATGCCCATGTTGTGCAGGCGCGTGAGGGTTTCCGCCGCGCTGTTGGTGTGCAGGGTCGACAGCACCAGGTGGCCGGTCTGCGCAGCCTTGATTGCGATCTCGGCGGTTTCCAGGTCGCGGATCTCGCCGACCATGATCACATCCGGGTCCTGACGCAGAAACGAGCGCAGCGCCTGGGCGAAGTCCAGCCCTTGGCGGGGATTGACGTTGACCTGATTGATGCCTTCCATGTTGATTTCCACCGGATCTTCGGCGGTGGAAATATTGATGTCGACGGTGTTGAGGATGTTCAGCCCGGTGTACAGCGACACGGTTTTACCGGAACCGGTGGGGCCGGTGACCAGAATCATCCCTTGCGGCTGTTTCAGTGCGGCCAGGTACAAGGCCTTTTGTTCGGCCTCGTAGCCCAGCGCATCGATGCCCATTTGCGCACTGGACGGGTCGAGAATCCGGATCACCACTTTTTCGCCCCACAGAGTCGGCAGGGTGTTGACGCGGAAATCGATGGATTTGCTTTTCGACAGGCGCATTTTGATGCGGCCGTCCTGAGGTTTGCGCCGTTCCGAGATATCCAGACTGGCCATTACCTTCAAGCGCGCGGCAATGCGCCCGGCCAACTGGATCGGCGGCTTGGCCACCTCGCGCAGCATGCCGTCGGTGCGCATGCGCACCCGATAGTTTTTTTCGTAGGGTTCGAAATGCAGGTCGGAAGAGCCGCTTTTGATCGCATCGAGCAGCATCTTGTGCACAAAACGTACGACCGGGGCGTCGTCGGCATCTAGGCCGCCAATCACGTCCTGTTTGTTGTCATCAATGGACTCGACGTCGAGGCCGTCGAGATCGACATCGGCCATTTCCTCCAGGCCCGAGGCATGGCTGTCGAAGAACTTGTCGATGGCGTCGCTGAGCTTGTCGTCCTCCACCAGAATCGCTTCTGTGCTCAGGCCGGTGCTGAACTGGATGTCGCTGATCGCCTGCTGATTGCTTGGGTCGGAAAGGCCCACGAACAATTTGTTGCCGCGCCGCCAGAGGGGCAGGGCGCAGTGCTGGCGAACCAGTTTCTCACTGACCAGGCCCTTGGGCTGAGTCTCTTTGTCGAGGCAATGTAGATCGAGCAGGGCCATGCCGAAATGTTCCGAGGCGATCTCGGCAATTTGCCGGCTGTTGACCAGTTTGTTGTGCACCAGGTAATTGACCAGCGACACGCGATTGCGCTGGGCCTGCGCCCAGGATTGCCGGGCGCTTGTTTCCGTGAGCAGTTCGGCCTGGACCAATTGCTTGGCCAGACCGCTCAGAGCGATGTCATTCATGGGGATTCCGCACGCTTGCCGTTCATGACTTATAGCCTAGTCAAGTGACAGCGCCAAACACGGCCGGTGCAGGTGACAAAAAGTGTCAGATAGTGCGGTTGCGGGTTGTAGGAAACGGCACAGTGGATTGCGCGCGCCCAGCAGGCGGGGGCAAAAGGGCGTTGGCATGGGCTGTGCTGAGCCTTGTTCAGATCATGAGATTTCGACTCATGCATGGAGCGTGTCTATGAAAAAACAACAAGGTTTCACATTGATTGAGCTGCTGATCGTCGTGGCGATCATCGGCATTCTGGCGACGATCGCTTTGCCGCAGTATTCGAAGTATCAGGCGCGGTCGAAGGTGACGGCGGGGCTGGCGGAGATCAGCGCGATGAAGGTGCCGTTTGAAGACCTGATCAATCAGGGGACAAATCCAAGCTTGGCGGCGGTGAAAGGCGATAACGTCACCACTACCTCCAATTGCGCTCTGACTGCCTCAGGTACCGCTGCAGACGGAGCTGGAACGATTGTATGTACGTTGGCCAACGCGCCAGCGCCTGTATTGGGCAAAACCATCACGCTGACTCGTACGGCGGCCGGCGGCTGGAGTTGTGGCACTACGGTCGCTCCTGACTATTCGCCAAAAGGCTGCGCTGCCAGTGGGACTTGATCCATTTGTTGCACCCAGAATGCCCCGCATCGCGGGGCATTTTCATATCCCGACCACTTAACAAAAGCTCCAATAATTTCAGCAGCTTATGAACTTTCCAAAAAACCGCAACTTGCATGCGAAGATTGAGCGAGTCATGCATTTTGCATGAAAATGAAAATTGGCATTTTTCATAACTCATTGTTTTTAAAAGAATTTATATGGAAAAAAGTTGGCACAGCGTTCGCAATATATCCGGTAACCCTGCTGACAAGCGTTACAGCAGACTTCCAGTAAAAACAGGAGTTACTCGTATGAAGAAGTTCGCTATCACTGCCGCTGCTACCGCTCTGACCCTGACCATGGCTGGTGGCGCTTTCGCCCAGTCCGCTCAGGCTACCCAGTCGCCAATGGTTCTGGCTGCCGGTGAAATGACCAAGGCTAAAGAAGAGACTTCCGATACCTGGATCACCACCAAGGTCAAAGCTGATCTGGTCACCGAAAAAGGCATTCCAGGCACTGATATCAAAGTCGAAACCAACAAGGGTGTAGTTTCCCTGTCGTCGACCACTGCGGTAACCGAGTCGCAGAAAGAAGTCGCCGTAGGCATCGCCAAGAAAATCAAAGGCGTTAAAGCGGTCTCCGCTGACGGCCTGAAAGCCGAGTAAGGCAAGACTTCTCGCCTGAACCGGGAGAAGACGCGACAGACGGGCCGAGCAATACGTCTGCCGCAACTTTAGAGTTCATGCGAACGGTCACACGGATGTGACCATTACAGGCCCCGGCACTTGTGTCGGGGCCTGTTCTATTTTGGGCAATACCAATGTGGGAGCGAGCCTGCTCGCGAATGCGTAGTGTCAGCCGACAAGTTCGTCAGTAGACAGACCGTATTCGCGAGCAGGCTCGCTCCCACAGGGTGAATTTCGTTCGGCTTAGTTACCGCGTTTGCTGTTGATCTGCCTCAAGCGATTACCTTCAAAGCGCAGGTACTGGTACATGCCGTTGTTCGGCCCGTAGGTCCATTCCTCGACCTGAAACTCTTCGCGGCGATTGGCACTGCGCTTGTAGCCGAGCACATCGCGACTGACCGGCTCACCACATTTTTGCAGCACTTCGCTGGCGCGGTCGCCGAGGCTGATCAATTGGCTGCCGCAGCGCAATGTATCCGAAGCCGACGCATGGCCGGCGGCGCACGTGAGAGCGAGCGCCATCAACCAGTTACGCACGGTCATTCGGCATCCAGGTGCATTTGCGTGACCACGCGGCCATCGCTTTCGGCCTCGCCGAGGTTGGCGTCGATGAAATACACGCGGTCATCCTCGAGCTTGCCCTTGTCGACCAGGTAATCCTTGATGGTGCTGGCGCGGTCCTGGCCCAACTGTCGCAACAGCACGTCGCTGCCACTCCAGAATGCGATCACGCCTTGGCGCATTTTCGCCGTGCGTTCTTCTTTGCCGAGGTCTTTCCATTCTGCCGGTGGCTGGGTTTTCAAGCGGGTGCGGTAGATGCCTTCGAGCAACGCGCCTTTCTCGCTTTCGGGCACTTGCAACAGCGAGGCCTGGGCCGGGACTTTGTCGCCACGGCGCTGGAGCATCTTGTAGTAGTTGTACTGATATTCGCGTTCCAGACGTTGCTCGGCCAGCAGTGGCCCATCGCTGCTCTTCGCAGCAGTGCCTTCGATTTCCAGGCGCAGCGCCGGACGTTCCTTGAGTGCCTGCGACAGTTTCACCAGCGCCGCTTCGGCGTCTTTGCTCAGATCGCTGGAGCCCGGCGCGAAGGACACCGTGCCGAGGTCTTCGGAGCCGCCGCCACTGACCAGCCCGCCGATCATTTTGAACGGTGCGGCGGCCGCTTTGACGATCAAATTGCGCAGGGTTTGCCAGACGATCGGCATCACGCTGAACTGTGGATTATTCAGGTCGCCGGTCACCGGCAATTCGATGGAGATCTTGCCGTCGACGTCCTTGAGCAGGGCGATCGCCAGTTTCAGCGGCAGACTCACTGCATCAGGGCTGTCGACCTTCTCGCCCAGTTGCAGCTGCTCGACGACGACCTTGTTCTCGGCTTTCAGCTGGCCTTTGGTGATCAGGTAGTGCAGATCGAGGTTGAGCCGGCCCTTGCGGATGCGGTAGCCGGCGAATTTGCCGGAGTAGGGCGTCAGGGTCGTCAGTTCGACGCGCTTGAAGCTGGTGGCGATGTCGAGGCTGGCCATCGGGTCGAACGGATTGACCGCACCCTTGATGGTCACCGGCGCATAACGGTCGACCTTGCCTTTGATATCGACGCTGGCCGGCTTCGCCTGACGACTGTCAATGGTGCCGATCTGACCGTTGAGCTGCTGCACGGCGGTGGCGAAATTCGGCGTCAGGCTGAAGTCGGCGAAGTTGGCCGAGCCGTCGTTGATCGCAATCGCGCCGATGTGAATGCCCAGTGGTTTGTCCTTGCCGGCCGGTTTGGCTGCGGTGCTTTTTGCTCCGCTGTCGGCCGGTTGCGGGATCAGCAGGTCGTCGACGTTGGTGGTGCGATCGTCGTTGATCATGAAGCGCACATACGGCTGCAACAGATTGACCTTGTCGATCGACAGGCTGTCGCCGTGCTGATAATTGATGCCGTCGACCACGACTTGCTGCCATTTGAGGAAGTCGCGGGTCTTCAGCGTATCGAGGGTGTGCAGTTGATCAATCTGCGCGCGGCCGGTGACGCTGAGGGCCAGTGGCTCGGTGCTCTTCAGGTTGACCTTGAGGTCACTGCCGAGCATGCCGCTGCGCAGTTCCAGGCGAATGAACGGGTTGATATAGGACTGTGCGACACGCAAGTCGACGTCCTGGGTTTTCACGTTCAGCTGTGCGTTGACCGGGGCCAGATTGACCGTGCCGTCGGCGCTGATCTTGCCTTGCTTGCCCAGGCCGCTGTCGAGCTTGAGCTTGAAAGGCGAGCCGTTGAGGCTATCGAAATCCTGCAGATCGACGTTCAGCGGGGTGATGTCCAGCGCCACCGCTGGTTGCGCCGAGCGGTCGGCGAGATGAACCGTGTAGTTGCGCAGTTGCACATCCTTGACCAGCACCTGCCATGGCTTGCTCGGGGCGCTTGGCTCAGGTTTCGGCGAGTCGGCGGCGGCCGGTGCATCCGCCGGTTCGGCAGCGGCTTTGGCAGCCGGTTTCGACGGCTGGCTGGCGAACAGCTTCTGCCAGTCCAGTTGGCCGTCAGCTTCCAGCGCCGCCCAGGTTTCCAGTTTGTTGCTGCGGATCTTGCCGACCACCACTTGCTGCTTGGCCAGGTCCAGCGAGGTTTCGCTGACGTCGAGGCGTTCGAGCCTGGCCAGCGGACGTCCGTCCGGAGCCTTGATGGCGAACGGCGCAATGCTCACCGCGACGTTGTTCAGCAGCAGTTCGGTTTGTTTCGACAGGTTGAGTTTGTACTCAGTGCTGAGGCTGACCACGCCGTTTTCCAGCACCAGCGGCACGGCGTCACGCACGTAAGGCCAGAAGGATTTCATCTGGCCATCGGTGACTTTCAGGGTGCCTTCGGAGGTGAACGGGATCAGGCTGAAATTGCCGGTCCAGTCGATCCTCCCGCCAGCGGGGCCGATGGCGACGAGGGTCATGTCGGCGCTGTCCTCGGGCAAAGTGCTGAGGTTTTTCAGCTCGAAACTGAGGTCGTCGTAAAGAAATTCGATCGGCTCGCTGGGCCGCATATCCTCGAAATGCACCACGCCGCCGGCCAGTTTGATGTTGTCGATACGCAGCGGGAATGGCTTGGCGTCGGGATCGGCGGGTGTCGGCTCGCTCGGCGGCACGTTGAACAGGCCCAGCAGGTTGAGCTTGCCGTCCTTGGCGAAGAGGATTTCGCTTTTGGGTTTGTCCAGTTCGATGTCGGACAGATGCAGCGCTTTGGTCCAGAGGCTGTCGATTTGCAGATTGGCATAGAGGCGATCGAAGCCGACCTGCTCCTTGCCCGGCTCGCCGATGACCAGGCCCCAGAGGGTGACCTCAAGGCTGAACGGGTTGAGTTCGATGCGCTGCAGATGCGCCGGCACCGTCGCGTAGTTCGCCAGTTGCTGGTTGGCCACGCGCAAGGCAATGCCCGGCAGGATCAGAAACCCCAGCAGGCTGTAGAGGGCCAGGGCTGTCAGCAGTGCGCCAATCGCGCGAATCAATCCTTTGGGCATGTGCGGCTTCATCTGTCTGAATCGGAGTGCCTTGGAGTATGGCACGCGATTCTGGTTCCGAAGTGCTTGATGTGGGACAGGATTGTTCAGAAATTTCTGTAGGAACAGATACCCATTGTAGGAGTGAGCCTGCTCGCGAATGCGCTGGTTCAGTGAAAAACAAGTCGACTGACACTGCGCTTTCGCGAGCAGGCTCGCTCCCACAGGGGAATGTAATCGCTCATGCTTGAGGGATTAGAGCTGCAAAATCAGTGTCTTCAACGGTGGCTGCTGGTCCCGCGAGGGGAAGTCCGCACCCGGGGTCATCACGCTCCATTCGCGCACCGGGCGGCCGGCCTTTTCGGCGCAGCGCAGTACTTGTTCGCGCCAGTCGTCCATGCTGACTTTCGCCAGGTTGTTGCAGCAGATCAGTACGCCATTGTCGGCGGTGGTCAGCAGCGCGGGTTTGAGCAGGCTCTGATAATCGCGCAGCAGATCGACGGTGCCGAACGCACTTTTGGCCCACGCCGGCGGGTCGAGCAGGACCAGATCGTATTGGCGCTGTTCGAGGCGCTGATAGCTCGGCAGCTTCTGCCCGCGCCGCACGCTGATCGGCAGGCCAGCGAGCTGGCGGATCGCCGGGAAGTAATCGGACTGAATGAATTGCATCTCCGGCAGTTGCGGGTTGAGCAATCCATTCTCGCGACCGACCGCCAGATTGCCTTCGGCAAAGTCCAGGTTGCACACCTCGCGCGCACCGCCTGCCGCAGCACTGAGACCAACGCCACAGGTGTAAGCGAACAGGTTGAGCACGCTTTTGCCTTGCGCGTGGTCCTTGACCCAGCCACGGGTGTTGCGCAGGTCGAGGAACAGCAGCGGATCCTGCCCGGCATGACGCCCGCGCACGCGGTAGTTCAGACCCCATTCATGCCCGACCAGATCGGCCAGTGCAGCGTCATCGGCTTTATAGACGCTGTCTTCGCGATCGATCCGCGAGTTGCCATGGGAACGGTCGTTGTAGACCAGCAGGCTGTCGAAGCCCAGCGTCTGGTTGACCATGGCATGCAGTTGCAGCAGGTCGTCACGTTCGAGCGTCTGGTGAAAACTCTGTACCAGCAATTGCGGGCCGTAGCGGTCGATGGTCAGGCCGCCGGCGCCTTCCTGGCTGCCGTGGAACAGCCGATAGCAATCGGTGCCCTGGCTGTGCAGCACAGCGAGCAGGTCCTGGCGTTGATCGAGGGCGGCGCGCAGCGCCTGATTCAAGGAAGACATGCGGGCGCCTTGCTGAAAAAACGCGAAGCTTAGCAGTCGCGGAGCTACAAGCGGCAAGTTTCTAGCTGCAAGCTAAAAGCGAAAAGCGAAAAGCTGCGCGGACCGCTTTAGCTTGCAGCTTGTAGCTAGAAACTTGCAGCTCTCAAGTATTGAGCCGTTTATCAACGAGGTCCTGCACCACACTTGGATCAGCCAGAGTCGAAGTATCGCCCAGACTGTCGAGCTCATTGCAGGCAATCTTGCGCAGAATACGCCGCATGATCTTGCCCGAACGGGTCTTTGGTAGCGCCGGCGCCCACTGGATCAGGTCCGGTTTGGCGAAGCTGCCGATCTCCTTGCTGACATGCGCCAGCAGGTCTTTCTTCAGCTCTTCGTTGGCCTCGGTGCCGTTCATTGGCGTCACGAATGCGTAGATGCCCTGGCCTTTGACGTCGTGGGGATAACCAACCACGGCGGCCTCGGCGATGCTGTCGTGCAGCACCAGTGCGCTTTCCACTTCGGCGGTGCCGATGCGGTGGCCGGAAACGTTGATCACGTCGTCGATGCGTCCGGTGATCCAGTAATCGCCGTCCTCGTCACGGCGGGCGCCGTCGCCGGTGAAGTAATAGCCGGGGTAGGGTTTGAAGTAGGTGTCGATCATCCGCTGCGGATCGCCGTAGACGCTGCGAATCTGCGCCGGCCAGCTGGATTTGATCGCCAGCACGCCGCTGCCGGATCCTTTGATTTCCTTGCCGGCTTCGTCAAGCAATACCGGTTGCACGCCGAACATCGGTTGCGTCGCGCAGCCGGGTTTGATCCGTTGGGCGCTGACCAGCGGGCTGAGCATGATGCCGCCGGTTTCGGTCTGCCACCAGGTGTCGACGATCGGGCAGCGCTGTTCACCGACGGCATTGAAATACCATTCCCACGCTTCCGGGTTGATCGGCTCACCGACGCTGCCGAGCAATCTGAGGCTGGCGCGCGAAGTTTCCTTCAATGGTCCGGCGCCTTCGCGCATCAGCGCGCGCAGGGCGGTGGGTGCTGTGTAGAAAATGTTGACCTTGTGCTTGTCGATGACCTGCCAGAAGCGCGAACTGCTCGGGTAGCTCGGCACGCCTTCGAACATCAGTGTGGTCGCACCGTTGGCCAGCGGCCCGTAGACGATGTAACTGTGGCCGGTGACCCAGCCCACGTCGGCGGTGCACCAGAACACTTCGCCGTCGCGGTAATCCAGCACGTACTTGAAGGTCATCGCCGCTTGCAGCAGATAGCCGCCGGTAGTGTGCAGCACGCCTTTGGGTTTGCCGGTGCTGCCGGAGGTGTAGAGGATGAACAGCGGATCTTCGGCGTCCATCGGTTCCGGCGGGCAGTCGTCGCTGACCTCGCGCACGGCCTGGTGATACCAAAGGTCACGGCCTTCGACCCAATCGACTTGGCCCTGAGTGCGCTCGACGACCACCACGGTGCTGACGTTCGGGCAGCTTTGCAGGGCTTTGTCGACGTTGTTTTTCAGTGGCACGAAGCGGCCGCCACGTACGCCCTCATCGGCGGTGATCACGGTACGGCAGTCGGCGTCGAGAATTCGATCACGCAGGGAATCCGGGGAAAATCCGCCGAACACCACCGAATGAATCGCGCCGATTCGCGCGCAGGCGAGCATGGCGTAGGCGGCTTCGGGGATCATCGGCATGTAGATGCACACCCGGTCGCCTTTCTTTACGCCACGGCTTTTCAGCACGTTGGCCAAACGGCAGACGTGGTGATGGAGTTTGTTGTAAGTGATCTGCGCCGACTCGGCAGGATCGTCGCCTTCCCAGAGCAGGGCGGTCTGCTCGCCGCGTTGCTTGAGGTGACGGTCGATGCAGTTGTAGCTGACGTTGAGCTTGCCGCCGGCAAACCAGGCGGCTTCTCCGGTTTTCAGGTCATAGCGCTGAACGGTCTGCCACGGCGTGCTCCAGTCGAGGAAACGCGTGGCCTGCTCGGCCCAGAAGGCGCTGGGGTGTTCAATCGATTCGCGGTACAGGCGCCGATACTCGTCCTGGCTCAACTGAGCGGCCTGGCGCACGGCATCGGCTTTGGGGAACGTGCTGATATCGAACATGACGGTTCCTTATTCTTGTGGTGCGACACGAATAAAGATGCGCCGAGCGCTGCACAGGTTCAAGTCATGTGCCAAAACAACTGTGGGAGCGAGCCTGCTCGCGAAGGCGGAATGTCAGTCAACGAAGGTGTTGAATGAAGAACCGCTTTCGCGAGCAGGCTCGCTCCCACAGGGGAACAGCGTTGTGCCAGAAGGCTTTTATCAGCCGCGATGGCGCCCGCGGAAATAGTTGATCAGGCCTTGAGTCGAGGCATCGTCAGCCACGGTCTCGTCGCTGCCGACCAGACGGTTGTATACGCCTTTGCCCAGCTCCTTGCCCAGTTCCACACCCCACTGGTCGAAGGCGTTGATGCCCCAGACCACGCTTTGCACGAACACTTTGTGCTCGTACATCGCAACCAGGGCGCCGAGGCGACGCGGGCTGATGCGTTCGACTACCAAGGTGTTGCTCGGGCGATTGCCCGGGATCACCTTGTGCGGCGCCAGTTTGCGCACGTCGTCTTCGCCCATGCCTTTGTCGCGCAGTTCGGCTTCGGCTTCCGGCAGGGTCTTGCCGAGCATCAGCGCCTGGCTCTGCGACAGGCAGTTGGCGTACAGCCACTGGTGATGGTCGGAAACCGGGTTGAAGCTGACGATCGGCACGATGAAGTCGGCCGGGATCAGTTGGGTGCCCTGGTGCAGCAGCTGGTGATAAGCGTGCTGACCATTGCAGCCGACGCCGCCCCAGATCACCGGGCCGGTATCGGTCGACACCGAGGTGCCGTCCTGACGCACGCTCTTGCCATTGGACTCCATGTCCAGCTGTTGCAAGTGCTTGGTGATGTTGCGCAGGTAGTGGTCGTACGGCAGGATCGCGTGGCTCTGCGCACCCCAGAAGTTGCCGTACCACACGCCGAGCAGGGCCAGCAGCACCGGCATGTTCTGTTCGAACGGCGCGGTCTGGAAATGCTGGTCCATGGTGTAGGCACCGGACAGCAGTTCCTTGAAGTTGGACATGCCGATGGCCAGTGCGATCGGCAAACCGATGGCCGACCACAGCGAGTAACGCCCGCCGACCCAGTCCCACATCGGGAAGATGTTTTCTTCGCGAATCCCGAAAGCCACAGCGGCGGCGTTGTTGCTCGATACGGCGATGAAGTGGCGATACAGCTCGGCTTCCGAGCCGCCCTGCGCCAGGTACCAGGCGCGTGCGGCCTGTGCGTTTTTCAACGTTTCGAGGGTGTTGAACGACTTCGACGAAACGATGAACAGCGTGGTCTCGGCGCGCAGTTTTTGCGTCAGCTCATGGAACTCGCTGCCGTCGATGTTCGCCAGATAGTGGCAACGTACGCCTTTCTGCGCGTAGGACAGCAGTGCTTCGGACACCAGCTCAGGGCCGAGGAACGAGCCGCCGATGCCAATGTTGACCACATCGGTGATCGGCTTCTCGGTGTAACCGCGCCACAAGCCATCGTGAATTCGGCCAACCAGATCGGTGATCTGGTTCAGCACCTTGTGCACTTCCGGCATCACGTTGACGCCGTTGACCGACAGTTTGTCGCCGACCGGGCGGCGCAGGGCGGTGTGCAGTGCCGGGCGGCCTTCGGAGGCGTTGACGATTTCGCCGTCGAACAGCGCCTTGATCGCGCCCTTCAGATCGACTTCATTGGCCAGGCCCACGAGCAGGTTGCGGGTCTCGGCGTTGATCAAATTCTTCGAATAGTCGAGAAACAGACCGCAGCTACTGAGGGTGAACTGATTGAAACGCTGCGGATCGGCGTTGAAGGCTTCGCGCATGCTGAAATCCTGCATGGCTTGGCGGTGGTCTTTCAACGCTTGCCAGGCGGGCAGAGCGGTAACGTCGTGAGGAGTGCGGTAGTACGCCATCGCTGCGGTTTTCCTTTTACTTGAACGGCCTTTTGAACACGGTACAGATCAACCACGGGTTTTTAGCGCATGGGATCAACTGCGTCGACACGAGATCTGGACACAGGGCGAATACAGTAAACCTCGCGCTGCGTTCTGTCTTGACTTTGTCTGACCAGATCCCTGTACTTTTTTAACATCCGCAGAGGAATCTGGCCGACAAACGGAGGTGCCCGGAAGACTTTCGCCCAACCGGCATGCACCGGAAACACATGTGGGAGCGAGCTTGCTCGCGAAGGCGTGGTGTCAGGCAACTTATAAGTCGCTGATACACCGCCTTCGCGAGCAGGCTCGCTCCCACAGGGAAATTCGTTGCTGCTTAAATCGGGCTATCGAGATTCAGGTGCAGGTTGTCGATCAACCGCGTGGTGCCGAGGAACGCCGCTACCAGAATCACCAGATCGCGATCCTCCGCCGTCGCCGGACGTAAGGTCAGGCCATGACGGATTTCCAGATAATCCGGACGCAGCCCCGCCGCTTCCAGCACCTGCAACTGCGCAGCGATCAGCGCCGGGTAATCACGCTCACCTTGTTTGATCGATTCGGCGATGCTGCTCAGCACGCGATACACCACCGGTGCCACGGCGCGCTGGTCTTCACTGAGGAAGCCGTTGCGCGACGACAGCGCTAGACCGTCCGCAGCACGTACGGTTGGCTCGCCGATGATCTGGATCGGCATGTTCAGGTCATGCACCAGTGCGCGGATCACCGCCAGTTGCTGGTAATCCTTCTGGCCGAAAATCGCCAGGTCCGGCTGGACCATATTGAACAGCTTGCTGACCACCGTCGCCACACCTTCGAAGTGCCCCGGACGGCTGGCACCACACAGGCCTTCGGACAATTGCGGCACGCTGACCCGGGTTTGGCCGGCCATGCCGTCCGGGTACATCTCTTCAACCGTCGGCGCGAACAACAGGTCGCAACCGGCTTCGAGGAGCTTTTCCTGATCGGCGGCGAGGGTGCGCGGGTATTTGTCGAGGTCTTCGCCGGCGCCGAACTGCAGCGGGTTGACGAAAATACTCGCGACGACGAAATCGACTCGCTGCGTAGCCTTGGTGATCAATGCGACGTGGCCGCTGTGCAGGTTGCCCATGGTCGGCACGAAGCCGATGCGCTTGCCTTCACTGCGCGCGCGGGCGACGGCGGCACGCAGTTCGCGTACGGTTTTGACGGTGTTCATGCAGAGAATCCGTGTTCGATGCCGGGAAACGTGGTGGCTTTGACTTCACTGACGTAAGCCTTCAGCGCGGCCTGGATGCTGTCCTGACCTTGCATGAAGTTCTTGACGAATTTGGGTACGCGGCCGGTGATCGACAGGCCGAGCATGTCGTGCAATACCAGCACCTGGCCGTCGGTGGCGTTGCCGGCACCGATACCGATCACCGGAATGCCCACGGCCTGGCTGATTTCTGCCGCCAGTTCGCTCGGCACGCACTCAAGCAAGAGCATGGCCGCACCGGCCTGCTCCAGCGCGATCGCATCGGCACGCATCTGCCGCGCCTGGTTCTCATTGCGGCCCTGCACCTTATAGCCACCGAGGATGTTCACCGCTTGCGGGGTCAGGCCCATGTGCGCGCACACCGGCACACCGCGCTCGGCGAGCAGGCGGATCGACTCCGCCAGCCACAGCTGACCTTCAACCTTGACCATGTGCGCGCCGGCCTGCATCAGCATGGCGCTGTTGTTCATGGTCTGTTCGAGGGTGGCGTTGGCCATGAACGGCAGGTCGGCGAGGATCAGGGCATCGCCATTGCCACGCTTGACGCTGGCGACGTGATAGGCCATTTCCGCCGTGGTCACTGGCAGGGTGCTGTCGTGCCCCTGCAGGACCATGCCGAGGGAGTCGCCGACCAGCAGCACTTCGACACCGGCCTCATTGCAGGCATGGGCGAAGGTCGCGTCATAGCAGGTCAGCATGGTGATTTTTTCACCTTTCTGCTTGAGGCTCTGGAGCGTGGTCAGGGTGATGGCTGGCATGTAAAAATCCTCGTTCAGGCGCTCTGGAAACTGCTGCGAGTCACGCGCGTGATTCTTCATCTACTCAGGCGCACGGTCTTGTGTCGTGCTTTGAAAGGCCTGGATTGCGCCCGTTCATGCCGGGTTGGCGGCAGCGGGACGCCTATAGTCGTGATGAGCCAACAGGAAGTCAATTGCGTGTGTTACCGCCTTGTTACGCGGGCGGTGTTACCGGCGTTACTGATGCGATTCAGCGGCTTGGCGGGCCTGATTCGAAGGATTTTTGTCTGACAAAAATTGAATGTTGAACGCTGCATTTTGTAGGAGCTGCGGAACGCTGCGATCTTTTGATCTTGATTTGAAAGATCAAAAGATCGCAGCCTCGTTTCACTCGACAGCTCCTACAGGGGATTTGTGTCAGGCGTGGGAGATGCGTTCGAGGCCGACGAACGGGCAGGCGGCCAGCAGGTCTGTCAGCGTGCGGCCATCGGCGAGACGCAGATCCTGCGGCGCCAGCTCAGCCAAGGGATAGAGAACAAACGCCCGCTCCTGAATCTGGTAATGCGGGACCTTCAGCCGTGGCTCATCGATCAGGCGATCGCCGAACAGCAGAATATCCAGATCCAGCGTGCGTGGTCCCCAGCGTTCCAGACGTTCGCGGCCCTGAGCGTTTTCGATCGCCTGCAAGGCGTCGAGCAACTCGATCGGTGCGAGCGAGCTGTCGAGGGCGGCGACAGCGTTGGTGTAGCGCGGCTGGCCCGGCAACAGTGAATCGCTTTGATAAAAGGCTGAAACGCCGGCAAGACTCGTCTGCGGCAATTGCCCCAGTGCCGCGATGGCGCTGCGCAACTGGTCGTCCGGGTCAGCGAGGTTGCTGCCCAGACCAATGTAGATGCGTTCCATCGCTTACTCGCCCGTCGCGCTCGAGGCGCCGGCGCGCTTGCGCTTGGAACCGCCGCTGCGGCGACGTTTGCGTGGCGCGCCGCTGGCATCGTCACCCTTGCCGCTGAGGTCGCGGATCATGTCGCGACGCTCGCTGTCGTTGGCGTCCTGATAATCGGTCCACCATTCGCCGAGGCCATCGGTCTCCTCACCGGCGCTTTCACGCAGCAGGAGGAAATCGTAGCCGGCGCGGAAGCGCGGGTTGTCCAGCAACAGATCGGCGCGTTTGCCACTGCGCCGTGGCAGGCGTTCCTGCATGTCCCAGATTTCGCGGATCGGCATGGTGAAGCGCTTCGGAATCGCGATGCGCTGGCACTGTTCGGCAATCAGCTCGTGAGCGGCTTCCTGCATCGCCGGAATCGGCGGCATGCCACGTTCCTGCAGACGCAACACGCGGGCCGGCAGTGCCGGCCAGAGCAGGGCGGCAAACAGGAACGCCGGGGTCACCGGTTTGTTCTGCTTGATGCGCAGATCGGTGTTGGTCAGCGCTTCGCTGATCAGCGTGTGGGTGTATTCCGGGTTGTATTCCAGCGCCTCGGCACTGGCCGGGAACAGCGGGGCGAACAGTTGCAGATCAACCAACATTTCAAAGGTGATCGCGCCGTGCCCGGAGAGGAACAGCTTGAGCACTTCTTCGAACAGCCGCGCCGACGGAATCTCGCGCAGCATCGGCGCCAGCTCACGGATCGGCTGCACGGTGTGCTTCTCGATGCCGAAGTTGAGCTTGGCGGCGAAACGCACGGCCCGCAGCATGCGCACCGGGTCTTCCTGGTAACGCTGCTTCGGGTCGCCGATCAGACGGATCAGGTGATTGCGAATGTCGTGCACGCCATTGGCGTAATCGAGAATGCGCTCGCTGACCGGATCGTAATACAGAGCATTGATGGTGAAGTCGCGGCGTTGCGCGTCTTCTTCCAGGGTGCCGTAGACGTTGTCGCGCAGAATCCGCCCGCTCTCGTTGCGCGAAGACTGGTTGCTGTCTTCCTCGTCTTCGTTGATCGGGTGATTGGCGCGGAAGGTCGCGACTTCAATGATTTCGCGACCGAAATGGATGTGCACCAGTTTGAACCGGCGACCGATGATCCGCGCATTGCGGAATTCGGCACGGACCTGCTCGGGGGTGGCGCTGGTGGCGACGTCGAAATCCTTGGGCGTGATGCCCAACAGCATGTCACGCACGCAACCACCGACCAGATAAGCCTGGTAACCGGCACCTTGCAGGCGTTCGACGATATTCACCGCATAGCGGCTGAACTGCGTTTTCTGCAGCGAATGTTGGCCGCTGTTGAGCACTTCAGGGGTGCTGCGGATGTGTTGCGTACGACGCACGGGAGTTCGGAATGACTGGAACAGCTTCTTCAGCATGGGATGCACTGTTTGAAGGAATGTTCGGCCATACCAAAAGAATGACCGCATGATGGGCGCAGATTCTAGCATTTAGTCGGGGGATGGTGTAGGACGCCGCAGATATGAGCTGCAAGCCGCAAGCTGCAAGGGTCGAACGCGGGAAACGGGGGATTTCACGGAGGGGAGAAACTACAAGGGGAGCCGAAGCTCCCCAAGAAGTAGTTGCGTGCTCTTTTTATTATTGATTCGGGCTTCTTGTTTTTGTTGAGTGCCCTCGCCACGAAGCGTTTCCTTCGTGACCCTCCCAATCGGGAGCCAAGAGCAAACGGATTGCTTTGGTCGCTGAATTGCAGTGATCTGTCGATCCAACCAGTACAGGCTCTGTCTTAGGACAGTTTTTGTTGTTCTCGGCCTGGTCGTGGGGCAAGCCCCAAATACAACGCCTCTCCAAAAGAATCAGTTAGCTGCGCCTCTCGCCGTCTTGTTTTTATTGTGCGTGAGTCGATTCGTCTTATTTTTATTGTCTTGTGCATTGCTTGTTATTGTTCTTGTACCAAACATATAGCAGGGTGCGTGCCAACTTTCGCCAAGCCCAGTAAAACAAGGGGTTAGGTCGATATAACCGTTTTGCAGGGGCGAAAAAAGCCGGGGTTGCGTTACCGATAACCCCGGCTTCTGTTACGTGAATCGACTGCGGTAACAGTTTTTTCACATTGTCATGCGTTACCCGCGCACGCGGTGGGTAACGCTCAGCTTTCGCTGGCGACCCCGGTCTTGCGTCGTGGAATGCCCAGACGCTGGCGGCGTTCCCACAGGCATTTGCGGCTGACGCCCAGTTTGCGTGCCAGTTCGGTCTCGGTCATGTGGTCCTGATGCTCGAGGACGAAGTGCTGGAAATAGTCTTCCAGCGACAGATCCTCGGTCGGCTCATGGCTGCTGTTGCTGGCGTTACCGCCGGTTTGCGGCGGCAGACCGATGAACTCGTCGTCTTCCAGATCGCTCAGCTCGATGTCGATGCCCAGCAGGTCGGCCGAAATCTCCGGGCTTTCGCTGAGAATCACCGCGCGCTCAACCGCGTTTTCCAGCTCACGCACGTTACCGGGCCACGAATAGTGCCGGATCGCCTGTTCGGCATCGGCAGCGAATTTCAGGTCGGTGCGATTGATCCGCGCGCTCTGGCGAGCGAGGAAGGCATTGGCGATTTCGTTGACGTCGGCGCCACGCTCGCGCAGCGGCGGCAGCTTCAGGGCAATCACGTGCAGACGGTAATAAAGGTCTTCACGGAACTGGCCGATTTTCGCCAGGCTCTTCAGATCTCGGTGCGTTGCAGCGATCAGGCGCACATCGACTTTCTGCGACTGCACCGAACCTACTCGGCGGATCTCGCCCTCCTGCAGAACCCGCAGCAAGCGAGCCTGGGCTTCGAGGGGCAGTTCGCCGATCTCATCGAGGAACAGGGTGCCGCCGTCCGCCGCTTCGACCAGACCGGCGCGACCGGCGCTGGCCCCGGTGAACGCGCCTTTCTCGTGGCCGAACAGTTCGGACTCGATGAGGCTTTCCGGAATCGCCGCGCAGTTCACCGAAATCATCGGCGCCTTGGCGCGTTTCGACAGATTGTGCAGGGCGCGGGCCACCAGTTCTTTACCGGTGCCGGACTCACCCTGAATCAATACATTGGAATCGGTTGGCGCGACTTTGCGGATCTTGCTGTACAGGTCCTGCATCGGCGGGCAGGAGCCGATGATGCCGATTTCGCCATTGCTGTTATCCACAGCGGCTTTGCCATTGCCGGCGGCAGGCTTGCTCGCCGTGGTTTCGCCGGCAGCTGGCGCCGACTGACGATCACGCAGGATCCGCGCAACCGCCTGGAGCATTTCATCGTGGTCGAACGGCTTGGCGATGTAATCGACCGCGCCCATTTTCATCGAGTCGACCGCCGAGCGCAGGCTGGCGTAACTGGTCATGATCAGCACCGGTGTGCCTTGCCCGAGCTTGATCAGCTCGGTGCCCGGAGCGCCCGGCAGGCGCAGGTCGCTGACGATCAGATCGAACGTAGGAATGGTGAAGCGTTCTTGTGCTTCCTGCACTGATCCGGCTTCGCTGACCTGATACTGGTTGCGTTCCAGCAGGCGGCGCAAGGCGGAGCGGATAATGGTTTCGTCTTCGACGATCAAAATGTGCGGCATTGATTCGATACTCTCGACGGTCTCAGTTCACAGCGGACGTCGCTTCGACATGACGCGGTAAGGTCACCCGGATACGGGTGCCGCGTTGGCTTTGTACATCAGCCGGGCTGTCGATGGTGATTTGTCCATAATGCTCTTCAACGATGGAATAGACCAGTGCAAGGCCCAGACCGGTGCCTTCACCCGGATCCTTGGTGGTGAAGAAAGGTTCGAACAATCGGTCCATGATGCTCGACGGAATACCGCTGCCTTCGTCTTCGACGATCAGATCGACCGTGTGTTCGCCGGCTTCGCTCTTGACCCGTACCGCACTGTGCGGCGGCGAGGCGTCGCGGGCGTTGGAGAGCAGATTGATCAGCACCTGGGCGAGCCGTTGCGGGTCGCCTTCGACCCAATGATCGGGATCGCACAGGTTGTAGAACTGCACTTCGAAATTGCGCCGGTTCAGCGCCAGCAGGCCGATGGCATCCTGCGCGACTTCGGCCAGACACACCGGTTCGTCGTTGTGCTGATGACTGCCGGCATGGGCGAAGCTCATCAGCGACTGGACGATGCGCGAGACGCGTTTGG
Source organism: Pseudomonas sp. AC255 (assembly GCF_979258175.1). Lineage (NCBI taxonomy): Bacteria > Pseudomonadati > Pseudomonadota > Gammaproteobacteria > Pseudomonadales > Pseudomonadaceae > Pseudomonas > Pseudomonas sp. AC255. Next base: position 310,501 of record NZ_OZ409841.1, read on the forward strand.
TCTGCTCGAGAATCTGCCCGCTGATTTCCGTCAGCTCGCCGTCGTCTTCGCGCTCTTCGCGCAGGTTCTGCGCCAGGCAGGCGATGCCGGTGATCGGGTTGCCGATTTCGTGGGCCACCCCGCTGCGAGTCGACCGATGCTGGCCAGCCGTTCGGAATGCACCAGTTTATCTTCGAGCATCTGCGTTTCGGTCAAATCCTCGACCAGTAACACCAGGCCGCTGTTACCCGGTGCCAACGGTTCGTCGATTGCCGCTTTGTGCAGATTCAGCCAGCGGGTCTGACCATCGAGGGCCAGATGCTGTTTGTGCAAATGCTCGTCGGGCAGGTTGATGAAGCCTTGCAGCAACTCTTTCCACGGGTTGGCGATGGTACTCAGACGCGAACCGACCACTCGCTGCGCGGCGATGCCGGTCAGCTCTTCCATGGCCTTGTTCCACATCAGGATCTCCTGATCCTTGGCCAGAGAGCAGACGCCCATCGGCAGTTCCTGCAAGGTCTGGCGGTGGTAGCGGCGCAGGGCGTCGAGCTCGGCGGCCAGGCCGGTGAGGCGCGAGTGGTAATCCTCGAGACGGCTTTCAATGAAGTGAATGTCTTCGGTGACGTAGTTTTCGCCGCCAGCCTTATAGGGCAGGAAGGTTTCCACCATATCCTGCGCAACGCTCGGGCCCATCAGGCCGGACAGGTTGGCCTCGATGCGGTCGCGCAACCGGCGCAAGGCATACGGCCGGCGTTCATCGAAGGGCAGATACAAGTCGCGCAGCGCTTGCTCGACTTCTTTCTGCGCAGCCTTGGCACCCAGCGGCTTGGCCAGTTGCGTGGCGAACTCCTGCGGCGAGGCGGCGTGCAGTTCGCGGCGTTGCGGGCGGCGCACGTTGTCCACGGCGCAGGCTTCGGCGGCGCTGGCTTCTTCCGGGCTGGCGTTGGTGAACAGCGAGATCAAAGTGAACATCAGGACGTTGGCGGCCAGCGAGGCGATGGCCGCCATGTGCCAACTGGTGTCGTCGAGCACGTAGATCATGTTCAGCAGCGGGATATAGAAACCCTGCAGATTGCCGACCAGCGGCAGCAGCATGGTCACCACCCAGACCGTGATCCCCGCCAGCAGCCCGGCAATGAAACCACGGCGGTTGGCGGTCGGCCAGTACAGCACCGACAACACCCCGGGCAGAAATTGCAGGGTCGCAACGAACGCGACGATGCCGAGATTGGCCAGATCCTGCTCGACGCCGAGCATCAGATAGAAACCGAAACCGGCCATGATAATCGCCACGATCAGCGCCCGACGCGTCCATTTCAGCCAGCGGTAGATGTTGCCTTCGGCCGGCGGCTGATAGAGCGGCAGCACCAGATGGTTCAGCGCCATGCCCGACAAGGCCAGGGTGGTGACGATGATCAGGCCACTGGCGGCGGACAGGCCACCGACGTAGGCGAGCAAGGCCAGCGGTTTGCTGTTGGCGGCAATGCCGATGCCGAGGGTGAAATATTCCGGGTCGGTGGTGGCGCCGAGTTTCAGGCCTGCCCAGAGAATCAGCGGTACGGCGAGACTCATCAGCAGCAGAAACAGCGGCAGGCCCCAACTGGCGCTGACCAGCGAGCGCGGGTTGAGGTTTTCCGTAAAGGTCATGTGATACATGTGCGGCATCACGATCGCCGAGGCGAAGAACACCAGCAGCAGCGTGCGCCACGGGCCTTCCTGCAACGGCGTGTGCAGGGCGGCGAGGGCCGTCTGGTTTTGCAGCAGCCACAGTTCGAGCTGTTGCGGGCCGTCGAATACGCCATACAGCGCATACAGGCCAACGCCGCCGAGGGCGATCAGTTTGATGATCGACTCAAAGGCAATCGCGAACACCAGCCCTTCATGTTTCTCGCGCGTGGCGATATGCCGGGAACCGAAGAAGATTGTGAACAGAATGATCAGCGCACAGAACGCCAGCGCCACGCGGCTCTGCACGCGTTCGCCGGTGAGGATGCCGATCGAGTCGGCCACTGCCTGAATCTGCAGGGCAAGCAATGGCAAGACGCCAATCAGCATGAAAATCGTGGTCAGCGCGCCGGCCCAAGTGCTGCGAAAGCGGAAGGCAAACAGATCGGCCAGCGACGACAGTTGATAGGTGCGGGTGATCTTCAGGATCGGATAAAGCAGCACCGGCGCCAGCAGGAATGCACCGGACACGCCGAGATAACTGGACAGAAAGCCGTAACCGTACTGATAGGCCAGGCCCACCGTGCCGTAGAACGCCCAGGCACTGGCGTAAACCCCCAGCGACAGGGTGTAGGTCAATGGGTGGCGAATGATCGCGCGCGGGATCATGCCCCGTTCGCTGACCCAGGCAACGCCGAACAGCGCCGCCAGGTACGCGGCGCTGATCAGGATCATCTGGGTCAGGCTAAAGCTCATCGGCATCTTTTTGGCTCTGCAGGATGAAGGTCACGACAATCAGGATCAGCCAGAGCAGATAAGGGCGATACCAGGCGCCCGTCGCGTCGATCCACCAATCCATGATGGCGGGGGAGAACAGGTAGATCCCGACGACCAAAAGCAGGACCAAGCGATAGATGTACATCCCGGCCTCTCTTTTTATGCGCGTGCCCGAAAACGTGCGGCGATGGTAACGGATGGGCGCGCGACTGCAAGTGTCGTCATTGCAGTTGCGCTTCGGGCAGGGTCAGTGTGCGCGGGATCTTGGCAGCATCCCAATGTGCGCTGCCCCAGGCCAGCAGTTCGCGCGGCGAAGCGTGAGCCAGTACGGTGCCGGGATGCTGCCCCAGCGCGCGCAAGGCCCGCAGCAGCAACGGCGTGGCCTGATCGGCTTCGAGCGGCGGCGAACGGTAGGACTTGCCGAGTTTGTTGCCGTCCGGCTGGGTGATCAGCGGCAGGTGCAGATAGCGCGGCTGTTTCAGGCCGAGCAGTTCTTGCAGGTACAGCTGACGCGGCGTCGAATCGAGCAGATCGGCGCCGCGCACAATATCGGTAATGCCTTGCCAGGCGTCGTCGAGCACCACCGCCAATTGATAAGCGTAGAGACCATCGCGCCGACGGATGACGAAGTCGCCGACGTCGCGGCCCAGGTGCTGACGGTATTCGCCCTGCACGCGATCGATGAAGTGGTATTCCAGCTCAGGCACGCGCAGGCGGATCGCGGCGTCGTGCTGATCATGGCCGGCATTGCGGCAAAACCCCGGATAAATCCCGTGATAGGGCTCCAGTTGTTTGCGCGAGCAGGTGCAGGCGTAGGCCAGACCGTGGTTGAACAGGCTGTCGAGCACTTCGGCATAAGCCGCGCGCCGATCGCTCTGGCGGACCATTTCGCCGTCCCATTCGAAGCCGTAACTTTCCAGCGCCTTGAGAATCGCCGCTTGCGCACCGGGCTCTTCGCGCGGCGGATCGAGATCTTCCATGCGCACCAGCCAGCGCCCACCGACGGAGCGGGCGTCGAGGTAAGACGCCAACGCAGCGACCAGCGAACCGAAGTGCAGGTGGCCACTGGGGGTAGGGGCGAAGCGGCCGATGTAGGCGGGGGATTTGGCAGTCATGGAGGCGATAAAGGCTATTCAGAATTTAAGCAGGTTACCCCTGTGGGAGCGAGCCTGCTCGCGAAAGCTGTGTCAGTCATGAAAGAGTTATCTGAGAGGACGCTTTCGCGAGCAGGCTCGCTCCCACAGAGGCAGAAGCAGGTTCCGCGGGCAAAACACAGAAACAAAAACGGAGCGTTCACACGCTCCGTTTTTCGTTCAGGTCGAGATTACTTGCCGACCTGCTTTTCCTTGATTTCCGCCAGGGTCTTGCAGTCGATGCACAGATCCGCGGTCGGACGGGCTTCGAGGCGCTTGACGCCAATCTCGATGCCGCAGGACTCGCACCAGCCGTACTCTTCGTCTTCGATCAGTTGCAGCGTCTTGTCGATTTTCTTGATCAGCTTGCGCTCGCGGTCGCGGGCGCGCAGTTCGAGGGAGAACTCTTCTTCCTGGCTGGCACGGTCGGCCGGGTCAGGGAAGTTGGCCGCTTCGTCTTTCATGTGATCAACCGTACGGTCGACTTCCTGCATCAAGTCCAGTTTCCACTTGTTCAGGATCTTGGTGAAGTGCGCGCGCATCGGAGCGCCCATGTACTCTTCACCCGCCTTCTGAACGTAAGGTTCGAAGCCGCTGATCGACGTTTGCTGCTGTTGCTTTGCTTGGGTGGGCATGAAATGGACCGCCTCTACTCTTGTAATCCATTGCGCAGGATTGCTCCATCACCGACACCTGCCGGCCCTGCGGCTGCAAGCGGGCGAACTTACCAGATCAAATCAGCCTGCGCTACTCCCGGATGTCGAGCCCCCGGCGGGTGGCGCTTGCAGATGTCTGACAAGCCGTGTCTGTGGGAAGGGAGACCTGTTCAATCACTGATTTTAGTCAATCCTGGAGCGTACGTTCAGATCGTTACGGTCCAGCGTTCTTGAGGCTGTGACCTTCACGGGTTCTCGCTCGTTCCGGCAGACAGGTAGAATCGTCTCTTTTTTCCGTCGAAGGCAGTCCAATGGCCCCCTACAGTGCGCGCAGTCGTGCGATCGAACCGTTCCATGTGATGGCGCTGCTGGCGCGGGCCAATGAATTGCAGGCCGAAGGCCACGACGTGATCCATCTGGAAATCGGCGAGCCGGACTTCACCACCGCCGAGCCGATCATTCGCGCCGGACAAGCTGCGTTGACGGCGGGCAAGACCCGCTACACCGCGGCCCGTGGCATTCCCGAACTGCGCGAGGCGATCGCCGGTTTCTATCAATCGCGTTACGGCCTGAATATCGACCCACGGCGGATTCTGATCACGCCGGGCGGCTCCGGCGCGTTGTTGCTGGCCAGTGCCCTGTTGGTCGATCCGGGTAAACACTGGCTGCTCGCCGACCCGGGCTACCCGTGCAATCGGCATTTCTTGCGGCTGGTCGAAGGCGCGGCGCAATTGGTGCCGGTCGGGCCGGAGGTGCGTTATCAACTGACCCCGGATCTGGTGGCGCGGCATTGGGACCACGACAGTGTCGGCGCCCTCGTCGCTTCGCCGGCCAACCCGACCGGAACCCTGTTGACCCGCGATGAACTGGGCGGATTATCCACAGCCATCAAGGCCCGGCACGGGCACTTGGTGGTGGATGAGATCTACCACGGCCTGACCTACGGCACTGATGCTGCCAGTGTGCTGGAAGTCGATGACGGCGCTTTTGTCCTCAACAGTTTCTCCAAGTATTTCGGCATGACCGGTTGGCGCCTGGGCTGGCTGGTGGCGCCAGACGCGGCGGTCAGCGAATTGGAAAAGCTTGCGCAGAACCTCTACATCAGCGCGCCAAGCATGGCGCAATACGCTGCGCTGGCCTGTTTCGAGCCCGCCACCATTGCGATTCTCGAAGAGCGCCGCGCCGAGTTTGCGCGCCGTCGCGATTTTCTCCTGCCGGCGCTGCGTGAACTTGGTTTCAACATTGCCGTTGAGCCTGAAGGTGCGTTTTATCTGTACGCCGATATCAGCCGTTTCGGCGGCGATGCATTCGCATTCTGCCGACATTTCCTCGAAACCGAGCACGTTGCCTTTACGCCGGGACTGGATTTCGGTCGTTATCAGGCCGGGCATCACGTGCGCTTCGCTTACACACAAAACCTCGCACGTTTGCAGGAAGCGGTGGAGCGCATCGCGCGCGGCTTGAAGAGCTGGCAAGGCTGATGCGCTTTTATCCTGCTCTGGAAGAAGCGCGGCTGATTCGACGTTACAAGCGTTTTCTCGCTGATATCGAGACCGTTAGCGGCGAGTTGCTGACCATTCACTGCCCCAATACCGGCTCGATGCTCAATTGCCAGGTCGAGGGCGGGCAGGTCTGGTTCAGCCGCTCCAACGACCCTAAACGCAAGTTGCCCGGCACTTGGGAAATTGGCGAAACCCCGCAGGGCCGACTGTTTTGCGTCAACACCGGGCGCGCCAACGGTTTGGTCGAAGAAGCCTTGCACGCTGGGGTGATTACCGAGTTGAACGGCTTTACCGCGTTGAAGCGTGAGGTTGCCTACGGACAGGAAAAAAGCCGCATCGACTTCCGCCTCGAATACCCCAGCGGCCCGGCGTATGTCGAAGTCAAAAGCGTCACCCTCGGCTTCGACGGCACGGCGGTGGCGGCGTTTCCCGATGCGGTGACCCAGCGCGGCGCCAAACATCTGCGCGAGCTGGCGCATCTGGCGCGCGACGGCATTCGGGCGGTGCAGTTGTACTGCGTGAACCTCACCGGCATCGATGCCGTGCGCCCGGCCGAGGAAATCGATTGGGCTTACGCCGAGGCGCTGCGTGAGGCGGTCGCGTGCGGTGTCGAGGTGTTGGCGTATGGCGTGCGCCTTGACCATGAAGAGATGGTCATCGATCGCCGACTCGACGTGCGGCTCAACGGTTAAACGTCGATCCACACGCCTTGTGTATCCTCCCGGCATTCAATTGCCGTGAGCGACTGCCCGGCGCAGGGGCCGGCGACGCATTCGCCGTTCTCGATCAGAAACAGTGCGCCATGGGTGGCGCACTGGATCAGGCTGTTGCTCGGATCGAGAAACTGGTCGGGCTGCCATTCCAGCCCGACGCCCCGGTGCGGGCAGCGATTGAAATAGACAAAGACTTGGCCACCTCGACGCACGGCAAACAGCTTTTTGCCTTCGATTTCGAAACCGCGACTGCCAGCTTCGGCCAGATCGCTGCCGGCGCAGAGAAACTTCATGGCTATCCTCTAATGTCCGCTCGTGTCGGGATATGTCCGAGCTTGACGTTCAAATGCAAACAATTATCAAATAGCGACCTTCTCCCACAGGAAGTCTGGCCGTTGCCGAGGATACTTGGCTCGCTGCGCCGATGCCCGGGAAACCTTGTTCAAGGAAGCTGCGTATGCGCCTGAAAACCCGCGTTGCCGTACTGTGCGTCGGCCTTTTTCTCAGCCATCAGGCGAGCGCAGCGGATTTACCGCAACGCTGGGTCAGCGCCGGCGGTGCGCTGTCGGAATGGGTCAGCGCACTGGGCGGCGAATCGAAGCTGGTAGGGGTCGACACCACCAGTCAGCATCCCCAATCGTTGCAGACGCTGCCGAGCATTGGTTATCAGCGCAGCCTGTCGGCCGAAGGCATCTTGAGCCTGCGCCCGGACATTCTGATCGGTACCGAAGAAATGGGGCCGCCGCCGGTTCTGGCGCAAGTCAAAGCAGCCAAGGTAAAGGTCGAGTTGTTTTCAGCCCAGCCTGATCTGCCGACGCTGGAAAAGAATGTCACTCATCTGGGTCAGTTGCTCGGTGCGCAAGAGAAGGCTGCGCAGTTGCTGGAGAATTATCAACAGCAGCTCCAGGCGCAGACAGTGCGAGTTGCCCAAGTGCAAACCACACAGAAAGCCCCCGGTGTGTTGCTGCTGCTCGGGCACGCCGGCGGCAAGCCGTTGATCGCCGGCAAGGACACTGCCGCCGACTGGTTGCTGCAACAGGCCGGCGGGCACAACCTCGCGACGCATACCGGCTACAAACCGTTTTCTGTCGAATCCCTCGCCAGCCTCGATCCCGAAGTGCTGGTGTTCGCTGACCGAGCGTTGACCGGTGAGGCGGCAAAAGCCGCGTTGTTCAAGCAAAACCCCATCCTCAATTCCAGCCGCGCGGCCAAGAGCGGGCGGGTGATGGAGCTGGACCCGACGCTGCTGGTTGGCGGTCTCGGGCCACGGTTGCCGGCTGCTTTGCAAACCCTGACGGACGGTTTCTACCCGGCCAAGGGCGGCCAATGACCACACTGGTCAAACCCCGTGGCTTGTTCATCGGCCTGACATTGTTGTGTCTGCTGGCGATCTGGCTGTCGCTGGCATTGGGGCCGGTGAGCCTGCCGCTGTTTGACACTTTGCGCGCCGCGCTGCGTCTGGTTGGCGTGCCGCTGGCGCCGGAGGGGCTGGAGCAGGCCGAGCTGATTCTCGGCCAGATCCGCCTGCCGCGAACCTTGCTCGGCTTGGCGGTCGGTGGCGTGCTGGCGCTGTCCGGCGTGGCGATGCAGGGTCTGTTTCGTAATCCGCTGGCGGACCCGGGGCTGGTCGGGGTGTCCAGTGGCGCGGCACTTGGCGCGGCGATTGCGATTGTCGGCGGCTCGTTCTTTGGCGGCCTGCCGGAGTGGTTCGGGCCGTATCTGTTGTCGGTGTGCGCGTTTCTTGGCGGGCTCGGGGTGACGGCGCTGGTCTATCGGCTGGGCAGGCGCAACGGTCAGACCCACGTGGCGACCATGTTGCTGGCCGGTATCGCGCTGACGGCGCTGGCCAGTTCGGCGGTCGGTCTGTTCACTTACCTGGCCGATGACGCCACGCTGCGCACCCTGACATTCTGGAACCTGGGCAGCCTCAACGGCGCCAGTTACGCGCGGCTGTGGCCACTGCTGATCATCACCATCGGCGTGGCGCTGTGGTTGCCGCGTCGGGCCAAGGCATTGAATGCCTTGTTGCTCGGTGAATCCGAGGCCGGTCATCTGGGCATCGATGTCGAACGGCTCAAGCGCGAACTGGTGTTCTGCACCGCGCTGGGTGTCGGCGCGGCGGTGGCCGCTGCGGGCATGATCGGTTTTGTCGGGCTGGTGGTGCCGCATCTGGTGCGCCTGCTGGCCGGCCCGGATCACAAAGTGCTATTGCCAGCCTCGGTGCTGGCGGGTGCGAGCCTGTTATTGCTCGCCGATTTGGTGGCGCGCTTGGCGCTGGCGCCGGCGGAGTTGCCGATCGGCATTGTCACCGCGTTTATCGGCGCGCCGTTCTTCCTTTATCTGCTGCTGCGAGGGCGTGCCTGATGTTGTCCGCGCACGATCTGCATGTCCGCCGTGGCCGCAAAGCGGTGCTCAGTGGGGTTACGCTCGGGCTCGAACCCGGCGAGGTGCTTGGGGTGCTGGGGCCGAACGGCGCCGGGAAAAGCACGTTGCTTGGCGCCTTGTGCGGGGAGTTGCTCGCCAGTGACGGCAACGTTTCGCTCGATGGTCAGGCATTTAGCTATTGGAGCGGAACACAGCGGGCACAACGACTGGCGGTGTTGCCGCAGGTGTCGACGCTGGATTTTGCCTTCGCCGTCGAAGAGGTCGTCGGCATGGGCCGTTTGCCGTACCAGACCGGGCGCGTACGTGATGACGAAATCGTCGCGGCAGCGCTGGCCGCCGCCGATGCCGGGCACCTGAGTGGGCGCAGCTATCTGGCGTTGTCAGGTGGCGAGCGTCAGCGCGTGCATCTGGCGCGGGTGCTGGCGCAACTCTGGCCGGGTCAGGCCGGGCAAACCTTGTTGCTCGACGAACCGACATCGATGCTCGATCCGCTGCATCAGCACACCACCTTGCAAGCGGTGCGCGAGTTCGCCGATCGCGGCGCGGCGGTGCTGGTGATCCTGCATGATCTGAATCTTGCGGCGCGCTATTGTGATCGCGTGCTGTTGCTGGAGGAGGGGCGCCCGGTTGCGCTGGATACCCCGCAGCAGGTGCTGCGTCCGGAAACGCTAAAAGCGGTGTTCGGCCTGGAGGTTTTGGTGCAACCGCACCCGGAGCGTGGGCATCCGCTGATCATCGCCCGCTGATCAATCATCGAGGTGTCGCATGCGTGGATTGTGGTTGTTGGCACTGGTGTTGCTCGCGGGGTGTCAGCACGTGGTGGCTCCACCGGTGGGCGGCGATATCCGCGATCTGCGCAGCGGCGAGATGCTCACCGCGCAGCAACTGCTGGTGCGTCTCGCTGAACCTGAGCGTTTGATCATCGGTGAGCAGCACGACAATGCCGATCATCATGCTGCGCAATTATGGCTGTTGCAGTCGCTGGGCAAGCTCCGGGCGCAAGGCAGTCTGCTGCTGGAAATGCTCACGCCGGATCAACAAGCGAAAGTCGATGCGCTGCGCCAGTCGAAGTCCGTTGCGGCTGATTTGCCTGCGGCATTGGCCTGGCAGGAGGGCTGGGACTGGAATCTTTACGGGCCGATCGTGCGTTTCGCTCTGACACAGCCATATCCGCTGCTGGCGGCCAATCTCGATGACAGGGAAATCCGTGCGTTTTACCGAAATCCACCTGCGCTGAACGGTCCTCGCAGTAATGCGTTGTCCGTGCAGAACACGTTGCTTGGACAAGTCAGTGAATCCCACTGCGGCCTGCTGCCCGAATCACGGATGCCGGCGATGCTGGCAATTCAGCAACAGCGTGATCGACGCATGGCCGAACGCATGCTGTCGGCGCCAATGCCTTCGATCCTGCTGGCCGGTGCCTGGCATGCGCGCAAGGATGTCGGCGTGCCGCTGCATTTGCTGGATCTTGGCGCTGACAAACCACCGATCGTATTGATACTCGCCGAGCAGGGCGATGCAGTCACGGCAGCGATGGCCGACTACGTCTGGTACACGCCGGCCACGCCGAAGCCGGATTACTGCGAGCAGATGCGTCAGCAATTCGCCAAATGACTTTTCGGCAGGCAAAAAAAGACCCGGTAAAAACCGGGTCAAATAACCGTGATTAGCCTGATGAGGAGATAATCTGAGAGTCCGAACCAAGGGCTTTTCAGAATATCGACTGATCTCGCGACCAGTTGTGATAATCATAGCGATTCTCATTACCGAGTCAACCGCTGTTTTTGCCAATCTGTAATTTAGTTTTGCGAGTGGTGGTGAGGCCCTGTGAATAAAGGGCTATGCGCTAGGTGCGCTGCGTCGTCAACTGCGTGATCTGGCGATTCAACTGTCCGATGCGTCGAGCCATACCCTCAATCAGGCCATGGGCGATCTTCGGGTTGCTGCGGGTCATGCTCAAAAATTGATCACCGGGAATCAACATCACCGTGCTCGGCTCGGACGTCACCACCGAAGCGTTGCGCGGCTCGCCGGTAAACAACGCCATGGCGCCGAAAATCTCGTCCTTCGGCACGTCACCGACCTTGTGCCCGTCAACAAATGCCTCGGCGTGCCCGTCGATGATCACGAAGACATGATCCGCTGCATCGCCCTGTTGGATCAGCACGGCGCCGGCCTCGACCCGTTTGAAGCCGTTGGTGCTGCGGAACTCCCGGGGTTTCAACTCGGCCACAGCGTGGGCGAGCAGCGCCATTTGCCCGAGCAGATAGCTCAGAAGCTGCTCGGCTCGATCAGGGTCGGCATACAAATGCTGCAAAACCTCTGCGCGACCATAGGGCAGCAGGCGCACAGTGCTGTCGCTGCATACGCGACAGTCGCTCCATTGCTCGCCACGTTGCAGGCCGAGCAGATCACCTTCCTGCCAATAGAACAGAGGGCGGCCCGCGATGCAGCCATGCACAACGCCCTCGCTCAGCAAAAACAGCTGATCGTCCGGCAACTGCGCAAACAAATCATCCGTGGCCTCCAGTTCGACAACAGTCGCGCATGGCGATAAATCCTGTAGCCACTGCCCGGGAAGACTCTGCAAGCGATTGATCAATGCGTCGGCGTGCGCCGACTGTTCCCCCAGCAAATACATGGCGTCAGCGCCTGTTCAGTTTTTATGGCGCGCGGAAATGGCTTCGAGCTGCTTGTTCAAGGCGTCCTTGCGCTCGGCAGGGATGTCGTTCCAGTGCACGTCCATCAACGCCCCTTCGATCGCATACAACAACACCTTTGAAGCGCGAAAGCCTCGAGTACGCACGGCCCGGTAGGCATCCACTGCACCGAGGCGACGCAAGTCCGAGGCGCTGTGGATGCCCACGGCATGCAGCCATTGCGCCGATGTCTTGCCAAGATTTTTCAGGTGTTGCAGTTCATCATTCATCAAGCCTCCTTGCGACGGCCGAATGGTGCGTGGGCGAGCTTCTCAGCAGTGTAGCCATCAGTAGGAAAAGCGTGGTTGTTTGGTCGGATTCGACGCAAAAGCTTCTAAGAAAGGGGGTAAAGGACCTGCGAACGCAGAGGGAAGGGAGGTAAACGATTATCAATGGGGGAGCGAGCCTGCTCGCGAAGAGGGCGTATGAGACACAATCAATATCGACTGACACTACGCCGTCGCGAGCAGGCTCGCTCCCATAGGGGCAAGGCGTGGTGTCAGGAAGATTTCCGGATATCAGCGAGTGCGATAGCGCAACCGTGTACCGAAATTCATTGACATCAGGATCTCGTCGGCACTCAGCTCCGGCGGAAAGTACGCACCGGAAATCTGTGCATGGGCTAGGCTGGCGCCTTCGAGCGAAGCCTTGCGGAAATCGATGCCACGCAAATCGGCGGAGCGGAAATACGCATCGCGGAAATCCACGTTATCGGCGTTCAGTTCACGCAGGTCGAGGCCACGAAAATCGCCGCCGACCATGTCGATCAGACCATCTTGTGGACGTTGTTTGTTGAAGCCTGCAACGTCATCTTTGTGCAGCAGGGCGTAAAGCGGAGTGTCGAGCAGTTTAGGCTGGCTCATGTCAGATCACCTGTTGGTTTTATGACGCCAGTATAGTGCCACTATTTGCCGGCCGTGAAGCGAGCGAGGGCTTCACGGCCGAAATAGTTTTTACAGGCCCGGCAGGCGCTGACGGATCTGCGCGACCACAGTGTCCAGCGTGCCGGATTCATTGGTCTGCACGCGTTTGCTGCGCAGAATCTCCTCCGGGGTCAGCGCTTCGCGGTTGGCCTGCTGCGCTTCGATCACTGCCAGGGTGGCGTCGGACGGATCCTTCTGATCGGCCTGGCGCATCGCCAGCCAGCTCTCGATCACGGCTTGCGGGGCGTTGCAGTCGAGGATCAGGAACGGCGTGCCGGTGGCTTCGGCAATCTTCGCCGCGTTATCGCGCTGCTCACGCTTGAGGTAAGTCGCGTCGATCACCACCGGGAACCCGGCGTGCAAAATCACCTCGGCGATTTCATGCAGACGTGCGTAGGTCGCGGTGCTGGCGTCGGCACTGTAAATGCCGGCCTGCACATCGTTGGCGACGGTCTGCTCGCCAAACAGGCGCTTGCGTTCGACATCGGAACGCAGGCGAATCGCGCCCAGCGCTTCGACCAGGCGCATGGCCACATGGCTCTTGCCGACGGCGGAAACACCGTGGGTAATGGCCATGAAGCGCGAAGGAATGGTGCTGTAGCTTTCCGCCAGGTTGGCGTAGTTGCGGTACTGGCGCAGGGTGGTGGCGCGCTGCACCGCAGTCGCGTCCGCCGGCATGCTGAACAATGCCACCTTGGCCCGCACCAGCGCGCGGTAGGCTTTATAGAAGTTCAGCACTTCCAGGCCCTCATAGTCGCCGGTCAGTTCCAGATACTGGCTGATGAGGCGACGCGCCAACGATTTCAGGCCACGGTCTTCCAGGTCCATGGCGAGGAAGCCGGTGTCGGCCCAGACATCAGTGAAACGGAATGGCTCGTTGAACTCGATGCAGTCGAAGATCACCACATTGCCGTCGATGACCGTGGCGTTGCCCAGGTGAATGTCGCCGTGGCATTCACGGGTGAAACCTTGTGTCTTGCGCTGGGCGAACAGGGGCTTGAGGCGCTCGAAGCTGCTTTCGGCCCAGGCTTTCAATGCCTCAAGTTGCAGCAAATCGTTCTTGTCGCTGAGGAACGGCAGGATCTGCTCGAAATTTTGCGCGACCGGCGCCATCACGCTGTCCGGTGTACCGGCGTCGTGTTCGGCCGGGACTTTCGGGGCGTTGAGATGGAAATGGGCGATCTGCTCGGCCAACGCGTCGATGTGCTGAGTGGTCAGTTCGCCATTGGCTTGCAGGGTGCTGAGCAAGCCGCTCTGCGAGAACTGGCGCATTTTCAGCACGTATTCGATAGCCGGGCCGTCGCCGCCCAGTTGCGGTGCCTCGACGCTGCCGGTGACCGGCAACACGTCCAGATACAAATCATCGGTCAGACGCTGGTTCAGCCGCAGCTCTTCTGCGCAGAAATGCGCGCGCGCATCGAGGCTGGTGAAGTCGAGGAAGCCGAAATTCACCGGCTTCTTCACTTTATAGGCAAAGGGCCCGGTGAGAATCACCCACGAGATGTGGGTTTCGATGACCTGAAACCCTTCGACGGGATGCGGGTAGAGGGCCGGGTTTTGCAGGGCAGCGATCAGGGACTGGCTCACGGGCGATCCTTCAGAGGCGGGGGAATTCGAGGCGGCCATTATGGCTGCTTGCCCGCCTGACGCAAACCTCCGCGCGTGCCTGTTGAGGATCGATAAAGTGCGTATAATCCGCCGCCATGACTCGATCCCGATCCCCCCGTACCAAGAAAAACCACCAGCCAAGGGCCTCAGCCCATGGTTGAGCTGGGCCATTAAACTCAGCCTGGTCGGCCTTGTAGTGCTGGCCGGCTTTGCCGTTTACCTGGATGCCGTGGTGCAGGAGAAGTTCTCCGGCAAGCGCTGGACCATCCCGGCCAAGGTGTACGCGCGCCCGCTCGAGCTGTTCGTCGGACAGAAGCTCAGCAAGGACGATTTCCTCACCGAACTCGATGCCCTCGGCTATCGCCGCGAAGCCGTGAGCAACGGCCCCGGCGCCGCAGCCGTCAGCGGCAATACGGTTGACCTGAACACCCGTGGCTTCCAGTTCTATGAAGGTCTGGAAAAGCCGCAGCCAGTGCGTGTGCGCTTCTCCGGCGACTACGTCGCCGAACTGTCCTCGACCAACGGTTCGAAACTGTCGGTGGTGCGCCTCGAGCCGCTGATGATCGGCGGCATTTACCCGAAAAATCTCGAAGACCGCATCCTGATCAAACTCGATCAGGTGCCGCCGTACTTGCTCGAAACCCTGATCGCCGTCGAAGATCGCGACTTCTACAGCCACTGGGGCGTGTCGCCGAAATCGATCGCCCGCGCCGTGTGGATCAACACCTCCGGCGGCAAGATGACCCAGGGCGGCAGTACGCTGACCCAGCAGTTGGTGAAGAACTTCTACCTGACCAGCGAACGCAGCCTGACCCGCAAGCTCACCGAAGCGATGATGGCGTTGCTGCTGGAACTGCATTACGACAAGAAGGAAATTCTTGAGGCCTACCTCAACGAAGTCTTCGTCGGTCAGGACGGCCAGCGTGCGGTGCACGGTTTTGGTCTGGCCAGTCAGTTCTTCTTCGGCCAGCCATTGTCCGAGCTGAAACTGCATCAGGTTGCGATGCTGGTCGGCATGGTCAAGGGACCGTCCTACTACAACCCGCGCCGCAACCCGGAACGCGCGCTGGAGCGGCGCAATCTGGTCCTCGACGTGCTGGCGCAGCAAGGCGTGGCAACCCCCGAACAGGTCGAAGCGGCGAAGAAAATGCCGCTCGGTGTAACGACTCGCGGCAAGCTCGCCGACAGCTCGTTCCCGGGCTTTATCGACCTGGTCAAACGCCAGTTGCGCGAAGACTACCGCGACGAAGACTTGACCGAAGAAGGCCTGCGCATCTTCACCAGTTTCGACCCGATTCTGCAGATGAAAGCCGAAGCCTCGGTCAACGACACATTCAAGCGTCTGGCCGGGCGCAAGGGCTCGGATGACGTCGAAGCGGCGATGGTCGTGACCAACCCGGAAACCGGTGAAGTCCAGGCGATGATCGGCAGCCGTCAGGCCAGTTACGCCGGTTTCAACCGCGCACTCGATGCGGTACGCCCGATCGGCTCGCTGATCAAACCGGCGGTGTATCTGACCGCGCTTGAGAAACCGAGCCAGTACACGCTGACCAGTTGGCTGTCGGACGATCCACTGTCGGTCAAGGGCGCCAACGGTCAGGTGTGGAAACCGCAGAACTACGATCGCCGCTCCCACGGTACGGTGTTCCTCTATCAGGGCCTGGCGCATTCCTACAACCTGTCGACCTCGCGCCTGGGCCTGGAAGTCGGCGTGCCGAACGTGCTCAAGACCGTAGGTCGTCTGGGAGTTACCCGTGAATTCCCGGCGTTCCCGTCGATGCTGCTCGGTGCTGGCGGTATGACGCCGATCGAAGTGGCGACCATGTACCAGACGCTGGCCAACGGTGGTTTCAATACGCCGATGCGCGGCATTCGCAGCGTGCTGACCGCCGAGGGCGAGCCGCTCAAGCGTTATCCGTTCCAGATCGAACAGCGCTTCGACCCTGCCTCGATTTACCTGATCCAGAACGCCATGCAGCGGGTGATGCGTGAAGGTACCGGCAGTTCGGTTTATAACGTGCTGCCCAAGACCCTGACACTGGCGGGCAAGACCGGTACCAGTAACGATTCGCGCGACAGCTGGTTTGCCGGTTTCAGTCAGGATCTGCTGGCAGTGGTCTGGCTGGGTCGCGACGACAACGGCAAGACGCCGTTCACCGGGGCCACCGGTGCGCTGCAGGTCTGGACCAGTTTCATGCGCAAGGCCGATCCGCTGCCGCTGGACATGCCGCAGCCGGACAACGTCGTGCAAGCGTGGGTCGATTCGCGCACCGGCCAGGGTTCCGATGCCAACTGCCCCGGCGCGGTACAGATGCCGTATATTCGCGGCAGCGAGCCGCCACCCGGCGCCGCGTGTGCAAGCGAAACACCTGCCTCGCCGGAATCGGTGATGGACTGGGTCAAGGGCTGGATGAATTAAGCAAAGAGGGTTTCAAGTGAACAAGTGGTTGATTCCAGCGGTGACCGCCGTGGCTTTGCTCAGCGGCTGCTCCACCGTACAGCGTGGTTCGATTCCGGTAGTGGATTCGGGTACGGCCGTGTCCAATAGCGAACGCATCGGCGCCAATGGCGGTTTCCGCCAGACCACGGTCAAGCGCCCGGCGCAGGGCCAGACTCAGGCGATTCCGCAAGGCGATACCGGCGTGGTGGTGATGGTGCCGGGCGGCGGTGCTGCGGTGTCAACACCGATCAGTTCTTCGCCGATCGTCCCGGGGCCTGCATCTGGCGGTATCACGTCGGGGCCTTACAACCCATCGGCGGTTGAGTCGGCACCGATCAACTCCGGCAGCTACAGCATGCCGTCGACGCCAAGTGGCATTCCTTCGGCCAGCAGCGGTGGCGGGCTGTCGGCGGATGAGCAACTGGACGGTCCGGTACTCGCCTTGCTGACCACCGCGCAACAGCAGCAGGCCGGCGGCGACCTCAACGGTGCCTCTTCCAGCCTGGAGCGGGCGCAACGTGTCGCCCCCGGGAGCCACAAGTGCTTTACCGTCTGGCGCAGGTGCGCATGGCCCAGGGTGATGCGCCGCAAGCCGAGCAATTTGCCCGTCGCGCGTTGACCATGGCCAACGGTCGTCCGGATCTGCAAGCCAGCCTGTGGGAAATCATCGCTCAATCTCGTGAGAAACAAGGCGATTCCGCCGGCGCCGCACTGGCCCGTCAGAAGGCCAAGGTTTCCCTGTGATGGATGTGCGCTTCCCGAAAATCGCCGATCAGCTGTTGTTGATTGAACGCGAGCTGCGCACCCAGGGCTGGTGGGATGAGGTTCAGCCGTCGGTCGAAGCCCTGAGCAGTGTCGAGCCGTTCTCGGTCGACACGCTGGACTTCGAGCAATGGCTGCAATGGATCTTCCTGCCGCGCATGAAGATGATCCTCGAACAGGATCTGCCCTTGCCGAACGCCTCGGGCATTCAGGAAATGGCGGAAATGGTCTTCGCCCAGCGCAACCTTGGCGGCAAGGATCGGCAGTTGCAGGTGCTGCTCAAAGAGTTTGACCTGCTGATCACTGCCTCCCGCTGAGCGCGGTTGTGTAGGAGCTGACGAGTGCAACGAGGCTGCGATCTTTGATCTTGCTTTGAAACAAGTCAAAGATCGCAGCCTTCGGCAGCTCCAACACAGCTCCTTCGCAGCGATTACGAGCAATTCTCGGCAATCTGCTTCTTCGCTTCGACGATGCGTTCCTGACGCTGTGTATCGTCGAGCCTGCGCAAATCCCCCTCGACCTCCTCACGCAAGCGCGGATTGTTCTGCAGTTGCGCCAGGTTCGTGCGTGCCTGTTCGCAAAAGGCCTTGAGCTGCACCTGCTGCTCGGCGACCTGTTTCTTCACCTTGGCATCAATGGCTTTCTGATCGCCGAGTACGCCGCCGTCCGGCAGCGGCGCGGCTTTCGGCGCGGGTGAGGAGGGCGTTTGCACGGTCGTCGCCGGTTGGCCCTGCGGCGGTTGTGCATCGAAATGCGTGACGCCTTGGGCATCGACCCATTTGTAGATTTGAGCGGCTGAGCACCATGGGCTGAGACCGATCAGCAAAGTGAGGAGGAGCGTTCGCATGCTGATTCCTTGGCAAAAATGCGCAATTGACGCTAACAGAGTAGCGCTTTTCAGGTTTTTTCTTGCGTTCTCATGTGCTTACCCACAATTAACCCCACAGACGACTTGACTTGCAGAGGGCGAAACAGAAGAATCCAAAGTCCGCTGTAGAGGGACTGCCAGAAGCAGACCCACTCGGTAGATCATGAGGCGCACATCCGCGCCGACCTGTTACACCCGCAACGCGTTACCTCGCGCTGGGTGGGAAAGGCCCGCAACACTTGGGACGATCCCAATACTTGCTCAGTCAGTGCTGACGTAGTCGGCGACCACCGTCGCTCATGCTCTGCCGAGAAGTAAACCTATTAAGACCCGCCCCTTTTTTGTGGACGGTATTCTGGCGTTTTAGAGGTGAACAACGTGGAGCTTTTATCTGGCGGTGAGATGCTCGTCCGCTTTTTGCGTGACGAAGGCGTCAAATATATCTACGGGTACCCGGGTGGTGCTCTCCTGCATGTTTACGATGCCCTGTTCAAAGAACCGGAAGTGACCCACATCCTGGTTCGTCACGAACAAGCGGCGACCCATATGGCTGACGGCTACGCCCGTGCCACCGGTAAAGCCGGCGTGGTATTGGTGACATCCGGTCCAGGCGCCACAAACGCCATCACCGGTATCGCCACCGCCTATATGGACTCGATTCCGATGGTGATCATTTCCGGTCAGGTGCCAAGCACAATGGTCGGCACCGACGCGTTCCAGGAAACCGACATGATCGGTATCTCCCGGCCGATCGTGAAGCACAGCTTCATGATCAAGCACGCTTCGGAAATCCCGGAAGTCATGAAGAAGGCCTTCTACCTGGCGCAGTCCGGTCGTCCGGGCCCGGTCGTGGTCGACATCCCGAAAGACATGACCAATCCGGCCGAGAAATTCGAATACGTTTTCCCGAAGAAAGCCAAGCTGCGTTCCTACAGCCCGGCCGTTCGCGGTCACTCCGGGCAGATCCGCAAAGCAGCGGAAATGTTGTTGGCGGCCAAGCGCCCGGTGCTGTACTCCGGCGGCGGCGTGATTCTCGGCAATGGCTCCGCGCAACTGACCGAACTGGCGAAAATGCTCAACCTGCCGGTGACCAACACCTTGATGGGGCTGGGTGCTTTTCCTGGCACTGATCGTCAGTTCATCGGCATGCTCGGCATGCACGGCAGTTACACCGCGAACCTGGCGATGCACCATGCCGATGTGATCCTCGCCGTCGGCGCACGCTTCGACGATCGGGTGATCAACGGCCCGGCGAAATTCTGCCCGAACGCCAAGATCATCCACATCGACATCGACCCGGCGTCGATCTCCAAGACCATCAAGGCTGACGTGCCAATCGTGGGTCCGGTCGAGAGCGTCCTGACCGAAATGGTCGCGATCCTCAAGGAAATCGGCGAGACCCCGAACAAGGAGTCCGTGGCCAGTTGGTGGAAGCAGGTCGATGAATGGCGTGGCGATCGCGGCCTGTTCCCTTATGAAAAGGGCGACGGCAGCAAGATCAAACCGCAGACCGTGATCGAAACCCTCTGCGAAGTGACCAAGGGCGACGCCTTTGTGACCTCCGACGTGGGTCAGCACCAGATGTTCGCTGCGCAGTACTACACGTTCAACAAGCCTAACCGCTGGATCAACTCCGGTGGTCTGGGCACGATGGGCTTCGGTCTGCCAGCAGCGATGGGCATCAAGCTGAGCTTTCCGGACGACGACGTTGCCTGCGTCACCGGCGAAGGCAGTATCCAGATGAACATCCAGGAGCTGTCGACCTGCCTGCAATACGGCTTGCCGGTAAAGATCGTCATCCTCAACAACGGTGTGCTGGGCATGGTTCGCCAGTGGCAGGACATGAGCTACGGCAGCCGTCACTCGCACTCCTACATGGAATCGCTGCCTGACTTCATCAAGCTGGCTGAAGCCTACGGCCATGTGGGCGTACGCATCACCGAATCGAAAGATTTGAAGTCGAAGATGGCCGAAGCGTTCGCCATGAAGGATCGCCTGGTGATCATCGATGTTGCGGTCGACACCAGCGAGCACGTCTACCCGATGCAGATCAAAGACGGCTCCATGCGCGATATGTGGCTGAGCAAGACGGAGCGTACTTAATCATGCGGCACATTATTTCCCTGCTTCTGGAAAACGAACCCGGCGCTCTGTCTCGTGTAGTCGGCCTGTTCTCGCAGCGCAACTACAACATCGAAAGCCTGACCGTGGCGCCGACCGAAGACCCGACCCTGTCGCGTCTGACGCTGACCACCGTGGGCCACGATGAAGTGATCGAGCAGATCACCAAAAACCTGAACAAGCTGATCGAAGTGGTCAAGCTGGTGGACCTGTCGGAAAGCGCTCACATCGAGCGTGAGCTGATGCTGGTCAAGGTCAAGGCCACTGGCGCCCAGCGCGCCGAGATCAAACGCACTACCGATATCTACCGTGGGCAGATCGTCGATGTCAGCGCCAGCGTGTATACCGTTCAGTTGACCGGTACCAGCGACAAGCTCGACAGCTTCATTCAGTCCATCGGCACCGCATCGATTCTGGAAACCGTCCGTAGCGGCGTGACCGGCATTGCTCGCGGCGACAAAGTACTCAGCATCTAAACCAAATTAGCGCATGGCCTGAACGGCCGGATATAAGGGGAAATTCATGAAAGTTTTCTACGATAAAGACTGCGACCTGTCGATCATCCAGGGCAAGAAAGTTGCCATCATCGGTTACGGCTCCCAGGGCCACGCTCAGGCGTGCAACCTGAAAGACTCCGGTGTCGACGTTACCGTCGGTCTGCGTAAAGGTTCGGCCACCGTTGCCAAAGCCGAAGCTCACGGCCTGAAAGTGACCGACGTGGCTTCCGCTGTTGCCGCTGCCGACCTGGTCATGATCCTGACCCCGGACGAGTTCCAGTCCTCGCTGTACAAGAACGAAATCGAGCCGAACATCAAGAAAGGCGCCACTCTGGCCTTCTCCCACGGCTTCGCGATTCACTACAACCAGGTTGTTCCGCGTGCTGACCTCGACGTGATCATGATCGCGCCGAAAGCCCCGGGCCACACCGTGCGTTCCGAGTTCGTCAAAGGCGGCGGTATCCCTGACCTGATCGCGATCTACCAGGACGCCTCGGGCAACGCCAAAAACGTTGCACTGTCCTACGCCGCTGGCGTCGGTGGCGGTCGTACCGGCATCATCGAAACCACCTTCAAGGACGAGACCGAAACTGACCTGTTCGGCGAACAAGCCGTTCTGTGTGGCGGTACCGTTGAACTGGTGAAAGCCGGTTTCGAAACTCTGGTTGAAGCTGGCTACGCGCCGGAAATGGCCTACTTCGAGTGCCTGCACGAACTGAAGCTGATCGTTGACCTCATGTACGAAGGCGGTATCGCCAACATGAACTACTCGATCTCCAACAACGCCGAGTACGGCGAGTACGTGACTGGCCCGGAAGTGATCAACGCCGAATCCCGTCAGGCCATGCGCAACGCCCTGAAACGTATTCAGGACGGCGAATACGCCAAAATGTTCATCAGCGAAGGCGCAACCGGCTACCCTTCGATGACCGCCAAGCGTCGTAACAACGCCGCTCACGGTATCGAAATCATCGGCGAGCAACTGCGCTCCATGATGCCGTGGATCGGTGCCAACAAGATCGTCGACAAAGCCAAAAACTAAGTCGTCGTCCCTTGCACGAAAAACGCGGCCTAGGCCGCGTTTTTTCGTTTGGGCCGGTGCTTCTGGTATAAAGCTGCATCGTTTGTGGCCGAACTATCGTCCTCAAGCCTCTGTCGAATTTTTTCCAAACCGTTGCAAGGTAATGTCCATGAGCGAACGTCCCGAAGAGCCGAACAAGGCTTCCGACGCCGAAAGCCTGTTGCCCATCGATGAACACATCGAAGAAGGGCACGACGCCGAAGGTCGTAAAGTCCGGCATCGTGGTATCTATCTGCTGCCGAACCTGTTCACCACTGCCAACCTGTTCGCAGGCTTCTATTCCATCATCAACTCGATGAGCGCGCAGGCCGCGTTGAGCGCCGGCGACTCGGTGAATGCGAGCAAGTATTTCGCCTTCGCTGCGATCGCGATTTTCGTGGCGATGGTGCTCGACGGTCTCGATGGTCGCGTAGCGCGCATGACCAATACGCAAAGTGCTTTCGGCGCCGAGTATGACTCGCTGTCGGACATGGTCGCCTTCGGTGTCGCGCCGGCATTGCTGGCCTTCGGCTGGGCGTTGGGCGATATGGGTAAGGTCGGCTGGATGGTCGCTTTCATTTATGTAGCGGGTGCGGCGTTGCGTCTGGCGCGGTTCAACACCCAGGTTGGCACGGCGGACAAACGTTACTTCATCGGTCTGGCCAGCCCGGCGGCGGCAGGCGTTGTGGCCGGCATTGTCTGGGCGTTCAGCGATTACGGCATTCAGGGTTCGAAGATGTCGTTCCTGGTGGCGTTGATGGTGGCGGCGGCCGGCATGCTGATGGTCAGCAACATCAAGTACAACAGCTTCAAGGAGCTGGATCTGAAAGGTCGCGTGCCGTTCGTGGCGATTCTCGCGGTGGTGCTGGTATTCGCTGTCGTGTTCAGTGATCCGCCGCGCATTCTGCTGCTGGTGTTCCTCGCCTATGCGGCGTCCGGTCCGGTGCAGTATCTGTTGCGTCTTCGTCGTCACAAAAACGCCGAGTGATGTAATTTCCCGCATACTCCGCAGTCTATGGGTGCACCTGTCCTCCAAAGCTGCGGAGTTGTCATGTTGATCAAGATCCCCAAAGCATCCGACTGCCATGAGTCGGATGTCACGCCTGAAGCCATTTATCTCTCCCGTCGCCAATTGCTCGGCGCCACTGCTGCCGGTATTGCCGTGAGCAGCCTGCCACGCTGGGCCAGTGCCGCTGATGCCCCTCGCTACTCTGATGTTGAATCCGGCAAGGCTCCGGCCTGGTTTGCCGAAAAGCTTCCTTCTACTCAATGGGGTGCGGTCAACGTCAAGGACGAGGCGATCACGCCTTATAAAGACGCCACGAACTACAACAACTTTTATGAATTCGGTACCGGCAAGGGCGATCCCGCGAGGAACGCTGGCGACCTGAAAACCGAACCCTGGAGCGTGGTGATTGACGGGGAGGTGGGTAAGCCGGGGCGTTATGCGCTGGAAGACTTCATGAAACCGTATCAACTGGAGGAACGTATTTATCGTCTGCGCTGCGTCGAGGCGTGGTCGATGGTCATTCCCTGGATCGGCTTTCCCATCTCGGCCTTGCTCAAGCAGGTCGAGCCGACTTCCAAGGCCAAGTACATCCGCTTTGAAACCCTGCAGGATCCCAAGAGCATGCCCGGCCAGCGCTCCGGTTTTGCCTTGATCGACTGGCCGTACGTCGAAGGCTTGCGTCTGGATGAGGCGATGAATCCTTTGGCGATTCTGGCGGTGGGCATGTATGGACGCGAACTGCCGAACCAGAACGGCGCGCCTTTGCGTCTGGTGGTGCCGTGGAAGTACGGCTTCAAAAGCGTGAAATCCATTGTGCGCATCAGTCTGGTCAGCGAGCAGCCGAAGACCACTTGGCAAAGCATTGCTGCCGATGAGTATGGCTTTTATGCGAACGTGAACCCTACGGTCGATCATCCGCGCTGGACCCAGGCGCGCGAGCGGCGCCTGCCGAACAGTCTGTTCAAACCGAATGTGCGCGATACCCAGATGTTCAACGGCTACTCGGATGAAGTCGCTTCTTTATATACAGGGCTCGATCTGCGGAAGAACTACTGATGCGTTATCCGTTCTGGCGAGTGGGCGTGTTCATTGCGGCAGCGATCTGGCCATTGCTGTGGTTCTATCAGGCGTTCGCCGATCTGCTCGGGCCTGATCCGGGCAAGGTGCTGGTTGATCGTCTCGGGCTTGGCACGCTGGTGTTGCTGTTGATTACGCTGAGCATGACGCCGTTGCAAAAGCTGAGCGGCTGGGCGGGGTGGATTGCAGTGCGCCGGCAGTTAGGGCTTTGGTGTTTTGCTTATGTGACGCTGCATCTGTTCAGCTATATGGCGTTTATCCTTGGGTTCGACTGGTCGCAGTTGGGTGTTGAGCTACGCAAGCGGCCTTACATTATTGTCGGTGCACTGGGCTTTCTCGGATTGCTGATACTGGCAGTGACGTCGAATCGTTATAGTCAGCGTCGTTTGGGTGCTCGCTGGAAGAAGCTGCATCGCTTGGTTTACGTGATACTTGGGCTGGGTTTGCTGCATATGCTCTGGATCGTGCGGGCTGATCTGGAGGAGTGGGCGATTTATGCCTTTATAGGTGGTGTGCTTTTGCTGCTTCGTCTACCGCCGGTGATGAGACGAATCCCGCGTTTACTGGGTAAAAAGCAGAATCTGCAAGAAAAGCGAAATTAACGGTTGACGGCAGATTCCAGAGGT
>NZ_OZ409841.1:340000-4510000 GCF_979258175.1 Pseudomonas sp. AC255
GGATAACAGGCTGATACCGCCCAAGAGTTCATATCGACGGCGGTGTTTGGCACCTCGATGTCGGCTCATCACATCCTGGGGCTGAAGCCGGTCCCAAGGGTATGGCTGTTCGCCATTTAAAGTGGTACGCGAGCTGGGTTTAGAACGTCGTGAGACAGTTCGGTCCCTATCTGCCGTGGACGTTTGAGATTTGAGAGGGGCTGCTCCTAGTACGAGAGGACCGGAGTGGACGAACCTCTGGTGTTCCGGTTGTCACGCCAGTGGCATTGCCGGGTAGCTATGTTCGGGAAAGATAACCGCTGAAAGCATCTAAGCGGGAAACTTGCCTCAAGATGAGATCTCACTGGAACCTTGAGTTCCCTGAAGGGCCGTCGAAGACTACGACGTTGATAGGTTGGGTGTGTAAGCGCTGTGAGGCGTTGAGCTAACCAATACTAATTGCCCGTGAGGCTTGACCATATAACACCCAAGCAATTTGCTGACCTGAAAAGGCGCCAGATTGCGGTGTGTGAAGACGAAACGAACCGAAAGTTCGAAGTTCACAAACACCAGCTGTCACATACCCAATTTGCTGAAGCGAGGCCATCCGGTCCCGAGTCAGTACCCGAATTTCTTGACGACCATAGAGCGTTGGAACCACCTGATCCCATCCCGAACTCAGCAGTGAAACGATGCATCGCCGATGGTAGTGTGGGGTTTCCCCATGTGAGAGTAGGTCATCGTCAAGATTAAATTCCGAAACCCCAATTGCGAAAGCAGTTGGGGTTTTGTTTTGCCTGCGAGAAAGTTTCAGCGCTATGGCGAACAAAATTGCACAGTTATTTTCGAACCAGAACACTAGAATAGCCCCATCTTTATCGGAGCCAGAGCCTGTATGTCAGAATCGGTTGACGCCCCCGGGCTGTCAGATTTACCGCTGGAAGACTTGATAGCCTGCCACGAGTGCGACCTGCTGATGCGCAAGCCGACACTTGCCCATGGTGAGAAAGCACTCTGCCCGCGTTGTGGTTATGAGTTGTACGCCCATCGCCATAACGTGGTGCAGCGCAGCCTCGCCCTGGTGATTGCCGCGTTATTACTTTACGTGCCGGCAAACTTTTTACCCATCATGCAACTCAATATCCTCGGGCAATCCTCGCAGGATACGGTCTGGAGTGGCGTAGTCGGCCTGTTCAGCACCGACATGCAAGGCGTGTCGATTGTCGTCTTCCTCTGCAGTATGGCGATACCGTTACTCAAGTTGCTGTGCCAGCTGTTTGTGTTACTGACGATTCGTTTCGATGTCGGCCGCAGCTACGGTTTGCTGCTCTATCGTATTTACCACCACCTCAGAGACTGGGGCATGCTCGAGGTCTACCTCATGGGCGTCCTCGTCGCGATCGTGAAGCTGGCGGATATGGCAGCAATCACCGTCGGCCTCGGGCTGGCATGTTTCATTGGCTTGTTATTGGTGCAAGTCTGGCTGGAGGTGGTGATGTCACCGCATCAGATCTGGCAGGCATTATCAGGAGAGGATGCCCATGCGGGCGATTGATGCGGGCATTCTGGTGTGCACCGAATGCCACGAACTGAACAAGCAGGAAGCTGACGTCGATGAGCAGAGCTGTACCCGCTGCGGCGCGCAGGTTCACGCTCGCCGCCCCAACAGCCTGACCCGCACCTGGGCGCTGTTGATCACGGCAGCCATTATCTATGTTCCGGCGAATGTCTTGCCGATCATGACGGTCAGTTCTCTGGGCCAGGGTGAACCGAGCACTATCATGTCTGGGGTGATTGAACTGGTTCAGCACGGCATGATCCCGATCGCCACCGTGGTGTTCATCGCCAGCATTCTGGTGCCCACGTTCAAACTGGTTGGCATCGCGCTGCTGCTGTTTTCCGTGCAGCGTCGGCAGCCATTGTCGGCCCGTCAGCGTATCTGGATGTACCGATTCATCGAGTTCATTGGCCGCTGGTCGATGCTCGATATTTTTGTGATCGCCATTCTCGTGGCGGTCGTCAACTTCGGCCGGATAGCCAGTGTCGAAGCAAATCTGGGCGCCGTCGCCTTCGCCACCGTGGTGATTCTGACGATGCTCGCCGCAGTAACTTTCGATCCCCGACTGATTTGGGATAACACGGAGTCGGACGACGACCATGACTGATTTGCCTGTAGCGAAAACCCGACCGGCTTCGAACTGGTCGGCCATTTGGGTGCTGCCTCTGATCGCGCTGATCATCGGCGGCTGGCTCGGCTGGCGTGCTTATTCCGAGACCGGTATCGAGATTCAGGTGCGCTTCGAAAGCGGCGAAGGCATCCAGGCCAACAAGACTGAAGTGGTCTACAAAGGCATGCCGGTCGGCAAGGTCAAGACGCTCAAGCTCGACGATGAGGGCAACTCGAAAGGGGTGATCGCCACCATCGAGATGAACAAGGATGTTGAGCAGTACCTGAAGACCAGCACGCGGTTCTGGCTGGTCAAACCGAGCGTGACCCTGGCCGGTATCACCGGTCTGGAAACATTGGTCTCGGGTAACTATGTCGCCATCAGTCCCGGTGAAGGCGAGCCGGTTCGCAAGTTTAAGGCTTTGGCCGAAGAGCCGCCGCTGTCCGACGCCAAGCCCGGTCTGCACCTGACCATCAAGGCCGATCGCCTCGGCTCGTTGAATCGCGGCAGCCCGGTGTTCTACAAGCAGATCAAGGTCGGTCAGGTCAAAAGCTACGTGCTGTCCGAGGATCAGAGCACCGTTGAACTGAAAGTGTTCATCGAGCCGACCTACGCCAAACTGGTGCGCAAACATACTCGTTTCTGGAACGCCAGCGGCATCAGCATCGACGCTAACCTGTCCGGCGTGAAAGTGCGCAGCGAATCCCTGGCTAGTATCGTCGCCGGTGGTATCGCGTTCGCGACGCCGGAGAATCGCAAGGACAGTCCGGCGACCGATCCGAGCCTGCCATTCCGTCTCTATGAAGACTTCGACGCTGCCGCTGCCGGGATTCGCGTGAAGGTCAAACTCAGCGATTTCGAGGGCCTGCAGGCCGGTCGCACGCCGGTGATGTACAAAGGTATTCAGGTCGGCAACCTGAAAGCGCTAAAGGTCGATCCGGACCTGAACAGCGCCACAGCCGAGCTGACTCTGGATCCGTTGGCCGAAGACTATCTGGTTGAGGGCACGCAGTTCTGGGTGGTCAAGCCGTCGATATCCCTTGCCGGTATTACCGGCCTGGAGGCGCTGGTGAAAGGTAATTACATCGCCGTGCGCCCGGGTGATAAAGGCGCCGCGCCAAAGCGCGAGTTCGAGGCGCGACCGAAAGCACCACCGCTGGATCTGCGTTCGCCAGGCCTGCATCTGGTGCTGTTCACCGACTCGCTGGGCTCGATCGATGTCGGCAGTCCGATTCTGTACAAGCAGGTCA
Source organism: Pseudomonas sp. AC255 (assembly GCF_979258175.1). Lineage (NCBI taxonomy): Bacteria > Pseudomonadati > Pseudomonadota > Gammaproteobacteria > Pseudomonadales > Pseudomonadaceae > Pseudomonas > Pseudomonas sp. AC255. Next base: position 343,398 of record NZ_OZ409841.1, read on the forward strand.
AGGTCGGTTCGGTGCAGAGCTACCAGTTCTCCCGAACCAAGAAGCAGCTGGTCATCGGCGTGCACATCGAGAAGGAATATGAAAACCTGGTCAACGCCTCGACGCGCTTCTGGAACGTCAGCGGCATCACCCTCACCGGTGGCTTGACCGGGGGCATTCAGGTCAAGAGTGAATCCCTGCAAACCCTGATGGCCGGCGGTATCGCGTTCGAAACGCCGCAAGCCAATGCGCCGTTGAAGAAACGTATCCCGCGCTTCCGTCTGTTCGCCGATCACGATGAGGCGAACAAGAAAGGTGCGGTAGTGACGATCAAGGTTGATCGCGCTGACGGCTTGAGCAGCGGTACGCCGGTACGTTTCAAGGGGCTGGATGTCGGCAAGATTGAAAGCGTCGATCTGACCGATGACATGCAGTCGGTAATCCTCACCGCTCGCATCACTGAAGTGCCGGAGAAGATCGCGCGAGTCGGCAGTCAGTTCTGGGTGGTCAAGCCGGAACTGGGTCTGATCAAGACGCAGAATCTGGAAACGCTGGTCACCGGCAAATACATCGAAGTCCAGCCGGCGGCGAAGAATCTCGGCCCGCAGAAGAACTTCGTTGCCTTGGCCGAAGCGCCGGAAGTCACCAGGCAGGAAGCGGGTCTGAGTCTGGTGTTGAGCGCCGCACGTCGTGGTTCGCTTAAGCCTGGCGTACCAGTGACTTACCGTGAGATCACCGTCGGAAAGGTGACCGGTTATGAATTGGGCCAGACAGCTGACCGTGTGTTGGTGCACATCCTGATCGAGCCGAAGTATGCGCCACTGGTGCGCAGCGGCAGCCGTTTCTGGAATACCAGCGGCGTGGGCTTCGATTACGGCTTGTTCAAAGGCGTGACGGTGCGCACCGAATCGCTGGAGACGCTGATTCAGGGTGGCATTGCCTTCGCCACCCCGGACGGTGAACGCATGGGCAACCCGGCGCGGGCCGAGCAGACGTTCCCGTTGTTCGACAAGTTCGAGGATGAATGGCTGACCTGGGCGCCGAAGATTCAGCTGGGTAAGTAGTGGCGCCTATTGAATAGCCTTCGCGAGCAGGCTCACTCCTACAAGGGGAACGCATTCCAATTGTGGGAGCGAGCCTGCTCGCGAAGGGGCCAGCCAAATCAACACAAAATCCACTCCATAAAAAAGGGCCGCGATCCCAGCAGATCGCGGCCCTTTTTATGCCTTCAGCTAAAGCCGATCAAACCGCATCCAGCTCCGGCTCATCCGCCTGCACATTCAGCGTGGCCTTGACCACATCATGGCGGCGGATGTACTTCCAGTCCGCTTCATCGATGTAGATCCCGGCCGGGCCGCTGCCGCCTTCCAGGTCGATTGCGACACTGGCGCAGACCTGCGGCTTCACACTTGCGAGAATCGGCACGAAGCCCAGTTGCAGACTGGTTTCCAGCAGCGCCGCCTGGTTCTTCTCATCGATGTCCGCCGCCTCGTCGAGGTAGTACGGCAGACGCACGCGGCCGGCCAGATCGCGATCCATCAAGTGCAGCAACAAGTACATGTTGGTCAGTGCCTTGATGGTCATGGTCGTACCGTTGGAGGCCGCGCCGTCGATGTCGGTGTGGATGACTGGTTGACCGTTGACCTTGGTGATCTCGAAGGCCAGTTCGAACAAGTCCTTGAGGCCGAGCTGGTTGTGGTTCGCTGCCACCAGCCGCGCCAGATATTCCTTGGCCTCTTCGTTCTTGTTGTCCTGCTCGGCGCTCTGGCTGAGGTCGAACACCGACAGGGTTTCGCCTTCCTCATATTGCCCGGCGCTGTGGATGATCTGGTCGATGTGCTTGAGTGCTTCCTTGTTTGGTGCGAGGACGATGCGGAAGCTCTGCAGGTTGGAAACCTGCCGCTTGTTGATCTCGCGGTTGAACAGCGCCAGTTGATGCTCGAGGCTGTCGTAATCGCTGCGGATGTTACGCAGGGTCCGGGCGATGTCGGTGACCGCCGCGCGCCGCGCCTTGCCGAGGGTCAGGGCTTCATCGGTGCGGTGCGCGTAAGCGTTGATCAGCAACGACAGACGCCGCTCCATATCATCTTCGCTGTCGAACTTGGCCACACCTTTCAGACGCACCTGCGCGTACAGCGCTTCGATCTGGCCATCGGCACGCAGCAGGCCCTGCCAGCTGTCCTGATAGTCGTTGAGCAGCGGCAGCAGGTTGTCCATCGAATCATCGACCGGATCCATGAACGGCGTGCCGAACGGCAGATCCGCCGGCAGCAACTGACGACGACGCAGCGCATCGTCGAGCGTGCGTTGCTTGGCTTCCATGTCGGCGATCTGACGGCCGACCAGTTGCAGCTTGGCCGACAGTTGCTGGACGCGCTCGGTGAACGCATCGCTGGAGCGCTTGAGTTCGTCCTGCGCGGCTTCCATCTGCGCCAGTTGCTCAAGCTTGTCGCTTTCTTCGGCGCTCAGGGTCTGGGTGCGACGGAAATCTTCCAGCGCCTTCTGTGCGTCCAGCACCTGCTGGTACAGCGCTTCGGTCTGGGTCTTGCTCGCGGCGCGGTCGGCGGCCACGGCCTGCTGGGTTTTCAGTTGCTTGAGCTCTTTTTCCAGACGCTCTTTCTGATCACGCAACGCGGCGCGGTCAGCCAGCGCCTGCAAGGCGGGCGGCTCAATGTGCGAGATGTCTATCGACAGGCCCGGCACTTCGAAGCGCTCGCCCTTGAAGCCATCAAGAATCAGCTCCACGGATTTGACCCACTCACCGTTCTCGTCGAGGGTGATGCCGTGTTCGCCCAGCGGCAGGCTGAACAGCGCGCTATTGAACAGACGCATCAGACGCTCGACGTCCTGTTGCGAGAACTCTTCGCGCAGGCGGGCGTAGCTGTTGTTATCAGCGTGATCGAGTTGTTGCTTCACCGACTTCAGGCGTTTTTCCAGATCGCGCAGACGCTCTTCCAGATCTTCGGCGCTGAACTGACGCGACTGCGCCAAGGCACCGGCCAGTTCGTCGTGTGCATCCTTGGCGGCGAGCAATTGTTGCTCTAACACTTTGACGTCATCGACCAGGGCAAAGCGGTTCTTCAGCACCGACAACTCGCCGAGCCAGCGCTGGATGCCGGAAATTTCCCGCTCCAGACGCATCAGTTCCTGAGTACCACCGCGTTGATCGTTCTGCAGATCGTCCTGCTCGCGACGGTAGTGCTCGGCCTGGATGGTCAGCTCTTCCTTGCGCGCCGTGGCGTAGTCCGACCAGGTGCCGAGCAAGGAATCGAGCAGCGGCGACAGGCGATGCAGTTTGCCGCGCAGCACGTCGCGCTGTTTCACGCCGTTGGCCAGCGCTTCAACCAATGGGCCGGCGGCGACCAGCGAGTTGTAGTCCTGCTCCATGCGCCGCACGTCGCGGAAGGCTTCTTCGCACGCGGCGATGTAATCGACGCTGCCCGAACGCAGGCTGTGCTCGAAAGCATCGAGGAACAGTTGCTTGAGCTTGGCCGCGGTGATTTCGCGCATGTGCAGCAGGTTGATGAACAGCGCGCGGAAGGTCTTCAGGCTCTGCTCGCTGGTGGAGCGCAGCGGGATCAGCGTCAGGTCGAGCGGGATCGACGTATGGCCGCCAACCAGCAAGCGGCGCAGTTCGTCCGGCTTGAGTTCGTAGGCTTTCAGGCCTTCTTTTTCGAGATTGCTGAACAGTTCTTTCTGGCGCAGGCAGGTGTCGTTTTTCTGGTAATGCGCCAGGTCGAGCTTGCCGGCGTAGGCGAAGAACTGGTGCCCGAAACCGCCGCCCGGGCCGCGACCGACCACGCCGATCACGTGCGGGCCGTGGGGCAGGTTGACTTCAACGAGGATGTAACTGGTGTCGGAGGCGAAGTAGAAGCGCCGCGATTGTTCGAGGCTGTACTTGCCGAAGCTCATGTCCGACATGCGCGCCAGAATCGGGAACTGCAAAGCGTTGATCGACGCCGACTTGCCGAGGTTGTTCGCGCCGTAAACCGACAGCGGTTCTTCCAGCGGAAACAGACCGAGGCTGTAGCCGGCGGTGTTCAAAAGAGCAAAGCGGCGGATGCCGTAGCGTTCCTGGCTCATGCATCGGACTCCTGTTCTTCGGCAATGGCGCGGGCCAGTGCGTCTTCTTCGCTTTCTTCTTCAAATTCGGAAAGATCGAGCGGATCGTCGGTTTCGAGGAATTTCGCTTCGGCTTCTTCGTCGATCAGCACCGGCGCAGGCAGCGGCAGAACGCTGTGGACGCTGGCTGCCAGGTCGCGGTCCTGCTGTACCGACAGGCACACGTCGAGGAAACGGTGCATCGGCGGCAGGAAGCGGTAGACGCCGTTTTCTTCGCCGGCAAAACCAAGCTGGGTCATGCGGCGCATGATTTTTTCTTCGAGTTCTTCAACAGTCTGCACTTCGGCCTGAATGAACAGGTCGCGGTACTTGTCCAGCAGCGACGGCAATTCTTCGCGGCCGAGGCTGCCGCCGTCGAGCACGGCAATCGGGTCGCGGCCCTGATCGGCCAGGTGCTCGACGAGGATGAAGGTGAACAGCGCCAGACGCTGGGCGGTCTTGTTCACCGCTGCGGCGGCCATGTCCGGCACGAAATAGTAGAAGCCACGGGTGTCGCAGACCAGTTCAAAGCCCAGCGCCTTGAACAGCGTGCGGTACTGATCCTGGAAGTTTGACAGTTGTGCGTACAGCTCAGGATCACGGCGGCTGACGTGGTAACCCTTGAACAACTCGCGGAAGATCGGCGCCAGTTGCGACAGTTCGGAAAGATCAAGATGCATTTGGGATGCTCGCAGAATCCTCGGCGGCGGTATCGCTGGCCGAGAGCAGGGCGAAGGAGCGCAGGCTGACCTGATGCTCGTGAGTGTGGTATTCGCGGCGTTCCAGACGCTCGCGCTTGAAACGTTTTTCCCGCGACAGGCGCGAGAACCAGTAAAGCAATTCGTCGGTGGCGCCGTCCGGTTCCTGCTCCAGCAGCCAGGTCATCAGGTCCGGCATCGGCAGGGACTCTTCGCAACGATCGACCATCTCGCGCACGGTGCGCGGCGCTCGTGGAGCGTCGCCCGCCTTCTGGGTTTTGTGCGCCTTGGGGAAGCGCGCCGGTTTCGGCTCGAAACGCGCCAGCGCGTAGACGTAGGCTTCGACCTGACTGGCGCTGCCGAGGAAGGTGCTTTGCGGGCGGGTGAACAGTGGCATCGCTGCTTGCGGCACGGCGTCGATGCCCTTACGCCGGATCGCCGCCAGCGCCAGTGCGGCGCCACGGGTCACGGCGTTGTGCCGACGCGCTTCTTCACGCAACGGCAGCAGCAGTTCGCGGGCATGACGCAGGGTCAGTTGCGCGCTGGTCTGCATTTCGAGGATGCGCGCGTGGGTGCGCAGGAGCATGTCGTCATCGACCAGATGGCCGAGGCGCTGCTGTTCGCTGAGCATCTTCAGCAGCACGGTTTCGACCTTGCGCACGCCTTGTTCGAAGGCGCCATCGGCGTTGACCAGATCGATCATCGGCTCGACGTATTCGTCCCACGTCGCCAGGACTTCGGCGTAACGCTGACGCAGCGGAATCTGCCGGTCGCTGGTCTTCGCCCGTTCGGCCACGGCCACCAGGGCCTGTTCATCGTTGTCGAGTTTCTTCAGTACGTCGCGCACACGCATGTCGAGCAAACGCAACTGGCGCGCCAGATCGTTGCCGTCACGGACGTCGAAAGCGTCCTGGATATAACCGGCCAGACGCTCAAGGTGACGCAAATAGGCTTCGATTTCCAGGCACAGACCGAGGCGGTGTTCGCGGCGCAGGTAGGCGAGGAAGTCGTGGATCTGCGCGTTGAGCTCGAAACGGTTCGGGCTTTTCGCCACCGGAACCAGAATATCGAGGCGAATCCACACGTCGAGCAGGCTGGTGATGTCCTGTGGCGTGCTGTCGAGTTGTTGGGCGGCCAGTTGCGTGCGCAGTTCGTTGAGGCTCAGGGTGCCTTGGTCGAAGTGCTCGCACAGTGGCTCCAGAAGTGCCCAGTGTTCAGCGAGGGCGCGCAAGACGCGCTTGGGTTCGATCATCGGAATGGCCGGCTGGTTGGCGATTAAAAGCGGCGATTGTACTGCATCACAGGCGCGGCGATTCACTCTCGGGACGGGCTGTCGCATTCTTTGGCCAAAGGGCAGCGGCGCAGCGCAGCGCGGGGTATCGATCAACAGCGAGCGATCTTGTGCGAAGGGCGGTAGAATCAGCGCACTTTCCGTTATCCACAAGTGGCCGACCTTTGCTTATCGAGTCCCGCCGCCGCGCCTATTTGAACGCCATGCAGGTGGTCAACTGGCTGCCGCGCACCGAACTGCCTTTCGCCGCACCGTCGCGGCCCGAGCTGCTGGAGATGCCCGAGCCCGAGCTCGAGGTACCGGTTGCTCCGGCGCCTCAGGCCGAAGCACCGGCGCAGCCTGCCGCGCGTCAGGCCGAGCGACCGAAAATCGAGGTGCCGCGTCCGTCGCTGGCCAGTACCCGCAACGGCGCGAAACCGGTGGAGGAAGTCGACGACACGCCGGTGGTGGTCAAGCCTGCGCCAGTGCCGCCGCCGCGGTTCGCCCTGCAACTGCTGCGCGCCGGGCGCTGCCTGCTGCTGGTCGAGTTACCCACAGGCGAAGCGTTTCAGAGTCGCGATCCGGCCTACCTGCTGCTCAAGGACATGCTGCGCGCCGCCGGTCTGCCGGATGCGCCGCAAATCGTCGGCGAACCGGTGCGCTGGCCGTGGCTCAATCGCGGCACGCTGGATCAGGGGCCGGAAGCGGCGCGCGACTTTGTGCAGGGTTTCCTCTCGGTGCAGATGGAAGCGGCGCCCTGCGCCTGTTTGTGGCTGATCGGCCTGCCGGCGCTGAAGTTTGCCGGGGAGGCGGACGCTGAAGCGTTCAATAGTGAATTGCAGATCGAAGGTCTGGGCCTGGCCTGGGCGATTCCCGGTCTGGAACTGTTAATGGAAGAGCCACAGCGCAAGGCCGCTGTGTGGCAAGCCATGCGTCGGCTGATGGCGCGCTGGAAACAATCCGATGAGTGAGGCTGTAACCTTTCGCCCGATGACCGAGGCGGATCTGGACGCTGTGTTGAAGATCGAATACGCCGCGTACAGCCATCCGTGGACCCGGGGCATCTTTCTCGATGGCCTGGGCAAATACCAGATCTGGCTGATGTTCGAAGGCCAGCAACAGGTTGGCCATGGCGTGGTGCAGATCATTCTTGATGAGGCGCACCTGCTCAATATCACCGTCAAACCGGAAAATCAGGGGCGCGGGTTGGGCCTGACGTTGCTTGAGCATCTGATGTCGCGAGCGTACGCGGCTGAGGCTCGCGAGTGTTTTCTCGAAGTGCGCGACAGCAATACTGCTGCTTTCAAGTTGTATGAGCGGTATGGCTTCAACGAGATCGGCCGGCGTCGCGATTATTATCCGGCGGTGGGTGGGCGTGAAGATGCGGTGGTGATGGCCTGTACCTTGGTGGATTAGGCTCTGTAGGAGCTGCCGAAGGCTGCGATCTTATGATCCTGTTTTTGTAAGATCCAAAGCAAAATCAAAAGATCGCAGCCTTCGGCAGCTCCTACAGGGGGCGAATTTCAAGTTAGCGGATCAGCGCTTGCCATCCAACGGATCCAGATCCGCCAGTTCCGCCTCATCCAGCCCGTCGCCGCCGCCGATGTCATTTTTATCGACCACGCTCAAATCCCAATCCGCCTGATCGCCGTCGCCGATTTCCTCGGCATCTCTCGCACCATCCTCGCGAATCAACGTTTCCGGGCTCAGGTCATCGTCAGTCGGCTGATGATCATCCACCGAGGCACCGGTCATGCCAGCCTCACGCACTCGCTCAGCCGGCATCAATTGTTCACGTTCACGCTCGGGCAGTTCATCTCCGATTTTTGCGCTGGGCTCTTCGTCGTCGAAATCCAGCTCGTGCACCGAGCCCATGCGGTCTTCGTTATCGTCGATGGGTTCCGGTTGCACCGCATCATAAGGGCGTCGTGAATCAGTCATGGCAATTCCTCATACTGTGGGCCTTACTGAGTGGACTCACCGGGCGCGCGAGAATTCCAACGAAAACACTTTGCGCTGGCGGCGTGACTTCGACGGGTGGTCGTCTATCAAACCTGCGCATCTTTCTTGAGGCCTTATCCATGCACGATCTACAAGACCTGATTGATAACAACGAGCGTTGGGCTGACGCGATCACCAAGGAAGACCCGGACTTCTTCGCCAAACTGGCGCGCCAGCAGACCCCGGAATATCTATGGATCGGCTGCTCCGACGCGCGCGTGCCGGCCAACGAAATCGTCGGCATGCTGCCGGGCGATCTGTTCGTACACCGCAACGTCGCCAACGTCGTGCTGCACACCGACCTCAACTGCCTCTCGGTGATCCAGTACGCGGTGGATGTGCTCAAGGTCAAACACATCCTCGTCACCGGCCACTACGGCTGCGGCGGCGTGCGCGCGTCGATGCAGGATCGCCAGTTCGGCCTGATCGACGGCTGGCTGCGGTCGATTCGCGATCTTTATTACGAAAAGCGCGAAGAGCTGGCCAAGCTGGCGACCGAAGAAGAGCAGGTCGATCGCATGTGCGAACTCAACGTGATCCAGCAAGTGGCCAACGTCGCGCACACCAGCATCATCCAGAACGCTTGGCATCGCGGGCAGCCGCTGTCGATCCACGGCTGCATCTACGGCATCAAGGACGGCCGCTGGAAAAGTCTCAATACCACCATCAGTGGTTTCGAACAGTTGCCGCCGCAATACCGTTTGCGTCCGGTCGGCGCGCCGTAACCGCAGCTTTCAGCTTCGGCCTGGATGCCGCCAGCGCTGTAAAAAGCGCTGGCCTTCAGGCGTGGGTGGTTCGTCGTAACCGGTGATCCAGCCACGGCAGCGCGACGAACCGCAATCGCAGGCGAACTGGCGTAGCAGTTTGTCTTCGGTCGATGCGTAATCGATGCTCAGATGTTCGCCGCTATGGATATCTTTCAAGGCCCACAGCCACAACTCGCTCATGTCGAGAAATACATTCGGATCGCAGGCGTGCTCGAGCACACCGCAAAAGCGCGGATCGTAAACGTGGATGCCGGTTTGCAACTGACGGGTCTGTCGACAGCGATAGGGCAGCAATTGCCCGGAAACCCGGCACATTCGGCTAATGCGCAGAAACTCGCGGCGCGCTACCACCGCCGTGGCCATGCCACGTTCGTCGTGGATAATCTGAAAGTCCTGGCAGGATGGGAAGCCCAGCCGCACCGGAAGTCCGGCGAACGGATAGATGCCTTCTGTGTCGCGCGGCAGGTGCCGGCCCACGGCTTGATTGTTCATAACGATCCTTGTTGGTGAGTGTTGCCTCCGGGTTGTGCCCATGCCTCGCCAGGCGAGGCATGATTGGATCCAAGCGTCGCGCAATTGAAATTACCGGTCTACTGTCAAACCTGACAGGCGCGATCACCGTTATCCCGCGTCAGCATTGGCTGACACGGGGGACTTCAGCAGCGATTACAGAGTTGGTGCGGGCACGGCGGCCGCAGGCAGTGGCGCTTTCAGCTGTTGCAGCTGTGTCTTGATGCGTGGCGTGGCGCACTTGGCAGCCGCTTGTTCAGCGCTGAGGTTGCGGATCGAGGTATAGAACAACTCGCAGGTTTTGACCTTTTGCGTCACCTGCCATGTTTGCGTGCAACTGTTCAGCGTGGCCTGCGCATCGCTGCCCGGTTTGCTGCCCATTGCCGCCTGCCAGCAGGCAGCACTCAAATCCTGGCCCATGACTTTCAAGCCCGCCGCGTCTGCCTTCGCCTGGGCATCGTCGCCGGTATAGCTTTTCGGATCGGCGGCGTACCAGATATAGCTCGGATGGTTGGAACCGAGCACTGGCACATTCACCCCTTCGGCCGGGCTGATGCTCGCCAGCCCCAGCACCCCCACGGTCGGCCCGTATTGTTCCTTGATCCAGTTGCGCACCGGCGCCCCGAACGCAACCATCGGCAGCGTCGTGCCGCTGGCGGTCTGGCTGAACTGCTTGACCAGCGTAGTCTGGTAATCCTTGAAGTAGTCGTAGACGTCCTCCAGATCCCCGCCGGCATTGGACGGCGCGGCGATCGGCGCGATGTCGATGATGGTCTGGTAAGCCGGCGTCTGCCCGGCGGGGATGCCGTTATCGGTCAGCAACGTCGCCCAGCGATCGGTGGTGTTCGAGCGCAGATAGTCCTGCGCCTGGGTCAGCGAGTAGTCAGGCGGGAAGTGCAGCAACTCGACGCTCTTGCGATTTTCCAGAGCCATGCCCAGCGGCAGGAACAGATACCAGCTGTAGGCCCATTTGCCATCGGCATTCAGCTTGCTGGCGCCGGCATAAGCCAGGTCGCCGGCGTCGAGCAACGCCGACAGCGGCTTGTCATAGCCGTCCGGCACTCCGGTGATCTCGGCGTAAAGCTGATCGTTGTCGGTTTTCACCAGCACCTTGGCATCGGCGTAACCGTCGCGCTGGACGCTCTGGCTCAGGTAGTGAGCAACGGTCTGCTCCAGCGTCCAGTTGCGAAAGCAGATCACGCTGCAATTGTTGGGGTAGGCGAAGAGGCGGGTGACGCGCTCGGTGCTGCCCAGTTTTACGTCGACATCGGCGTGGACGGCGGCGCTTAGCGTCAGTGCAACGAGGGTAAGTCCTGCGAGTTTGAACATGCTCAGATCCTTTTCAGCGTGGGTTCCCCTCGATTTGGGGGCGCTTCATAGTGGATCAGTGGTGTTTGACAGAAAAGCGGTTGAGTGTGGATTCTTGCCTGAATGCGGTATTACCCAAGCAGCGCACATATTGTTACGGCTGTGCCAACAGGCACGCTGCCTGGTGCGCGTCCGCACTGCTAGACTGCAGCGACATCGAATTTTCCAAGGGTGAGTCATGAAGCCTTCTACTGCTCTCGACATGCAAAGGTCCGCCGTCCGCGAAGTGATCGGGCGCTTTCGCGTGGCCAACCCGCGTGTATTTGGTTCAGCATTGCTGGGGACGGATCTGGACGGTAGCGATCTCGATCTGCTGGTTGACCCGCTGCCCGGCACGACGCTTTTTGATCTGGGCGGACTTCAGGTTGAGCTTGAAGACCTGCTGGGTGTTGCGGTCGAGGTGCTGACCCCCGGCGACCTGCCACTGAAATTTCGTCAGCAGGTGCTTGATCAGGCGCGACCCGTCTAAAGCAGCGATCAAACCAAGTTTTGAGAGCACCTGCCCTTGAGCAGGTGCGTTTTTATCGACTTACGGCATCACCGGCGGCGTATACGCCAATGTCGTCCCCAGCGCCCACAACAGCAGCAGCACCAGCGGCGTGTGCACCAGCAGTTGCACAAACGAGAAGCCTATCAAATCCCGCGCCTTCAACCCGAGCACGCCCAGCAGCGGCAGCATATAGAACGGATTGATCAGGTTCGGCAGGGCTTCGGCGGCGTTGTAGATCTGCACCGCCCAGCCGAGGTGGTACTGCAGGTCATTGGCGACTTGCATCACGTAGGGCGCTTCGATGATCCATTTGCCGCCGCCGGACGGGATGAAGAAACCGAGAATCGCCGAATACACGCCTATCAGCAGCGCATAGGTGTCGTGGGAGGCGATGCTGACAAAGAAAGTCGAGATGTGATGCGCGAGGGTTTGCGCATCGGCGCCTTTGACCGTGGTCATCAGCGCGGCGATCGAGCCGTACAGCGGAAACTGGATCAACACGCCAGTGGTGGTCGGCACCGCACGGGCCACCGCATCGAGGAAGCTGCGCGGGCGCCAGTGCAACAGCGCGCCGAGCATGATGAACAGGAAGTTATAGGTGTTCAGGCCGGAAATCGCGGTAATCGCCGGCTTGGTCGAAAACTCGTGGAATAGCCATCCCGCCGCCAGAAGCACCAGCACAATGATCAGCAACGGGCTGTGTTCCAGCCATTCACCGGGGCGAGTGCGCGGTTGCAGCGGCGGCAGGTTGAACGCCGGGTCGATGCCGCAGGCCTTGGCGTCGCGTGCCGAGTTCGGCCCGGGCGCGGTGGCGTAGGCGATGATGATCGAGATCACGATCAGCGCCAGCAGCATGACCCCGGATTGCCAGAGAAAAATGGTTTCGGTGAACGGGATTACGCCAGTGATCGACAGGATCGACGGCGGCAGGCTGCCTGGGTTGGCCTGCAACTGTGCGGCCGACGATGACAAGCCCAGCGCCCACACCGCGCCGAGGCCCAGGTAAGCAGCGGCACCGGCGGCGCGGTAATCCATCTTCAGATCGGTGCGGCGGGCGAGGGCGCGTACCAGCAGCCCGCCAAATACCAGCGACAGACCCCAGTTGAGCAAAGATGCGACCATCGAGATCAATGCCACCCAGGCCACGGCGGAGCGGCCGTTTTTCGGGATGTGTGCCAGTTTGTCGATCAGTTTGACTGCGGGCGGAGAGCTGGCGACGACGTAGCCGCCGATCACCACGAAGGCCATCTGCATGGTGAACGGGATCAGGCTCCAGAAGCCGTCGCCGAAGGCCATCGCTGCAGCGGTGGGTTTGGCGCCCATGGCCAGAGTGGCCAGCGCAACGATGATCACGGCCAACGCGGCGAATACCCAGGAATCGGGAAACCAGCGTTCGGCAAAACTGGAACAGCGCAGGGCAAAGCGCGCGGAGCGGCTATCTTCGATATCAACGGCCACAGGAAGTACCTCGGATTTTTTATGGTTATTTTGATCCGTGGGAGCAGTCGCCCGGCTCGACAGCCACAGAGAACCCTGTGGGAGCGAGCCTGCTCGCGAAGACGTCGGCACATTCAGCATCAGGTTGTCTGAACTGACGCTTTCGCGAGCAGGCTCGCTCCCACATGGGCGGCTGGTCGGTGTTGGCGTGGTCCCATGGACAGGCGCTAACAGTAAATCAAGCGCCGCCCTTTTGTTGAGCAGGTTTTCGCAAACCGAGACTATGGTCTGACGGGTTGTCGATCCGTGCTTTTGCGTAGACCATGGGCGCCTTGGTTTTTGCCGATGCCTGAGTTCTTTGTCATGACTGCCAATTCTCCAGCCCGACCGGCGCCGTTCAGCCGCTCCGACTACAAGACCCTCGGCCTTGCGGCGCTTGGCGGGGCGCTGGAAATCTACGATTTCATCATCTTCGTATTCTTTGCGCTGACCCTCAGCCAGCTGTTCTTCCCCCGGAAATGCCCGAGTGGCTGCGTTTGCTGCAAAGCTTCGGCATCTTCGTCACCGGTTATCTGGCGCGGCCGTTGGGCGGGATTCTGATGGCGCATTTCGCCGACCGTCTGGGCCGCAAAAAGGTGTTCAGCCTGAGCATCCTGATGATGGCGCTGCCGTGCCTGCTGATCGGGATCATGCCGACCTACGCGCAGATCGGATATTTCGCACCCTTGCTGTTGCTGGCGCTGCGCATCCTGCAAGGCGCTGCGGTGGGTGGTGAAGTGCCGAGTGCCTGGGTGTTCGTCGCCGAGCATGCGCCGACCGGCCATCGTGGCTACGCCTTGGGCTTTCTGCAGGCCGGCCTGACCTTCGGTTACTTGATCGGCGCACTCACGGCGACCTTCCTGGCGCAGGTTTTCACGCCTGCCGAAATTATCGATTACGCCTGGCGCTATCCGTTTCTGCTCGGCGGCGTGTTCGGCGTGGTGGGCGTTTACCTGCGCCGCTGGCTCAGCGAAACCCCGGTGTTCATGGCCATGGAAGCGCAGCGCGAGGCGCGGGTCGAGCTGCCGCTGCGCACGGTGCTGCGTGAGCATCGTCTGGCCATGCTGCCGGCCATGTTGCTCACCTGTGTGCTGACCTCGGCGGTGGTGGTGTTCGTGGTCATCACCCCGACGATGATGCAGAAAACCTTCGGCATGACCGCCAGCCACACCTTCGGCCTCAGTGCCTTGGGCATCGTTTTTCTGAATATCGGCTGCGTGATCGCCGGACTGCTGGTCGACCGCATCGGCGCCTGGCGCACGGTCATGCTGTACAGCCTGTTGCTGCCGCTGGGCATTGGCGTGTTGTATGGCTGCCTGATCATGGGCGGGCATTGGATCGGCATGGCCTATGCGGTCGCCGGCCTGGCTTGTGGGGTAGTGGGTGCGGTGCCTTCGGTGATGGTCGGGTTGTTCCCGGCGCGGATTCGCGTGTCGGGCATTTCCTTCACCTACAACATTGCCTACGCCGCCTGGGCAAGTATCACACCGCTGTTGTTGATTGGTCTGATGCCGTGGAGTCCATGGATCTGCGTGATCTTTTGTGCCGTGATGGGCGCTGTGGGGATTGTGACGGCGGCGTATTTCGGTGCGCGCATGCCACGTACCGGACCGTGTCAGGCGGCCGGCGCTGCCTGATCCGCAAGCGCCGGATTATTTTCGACTGACGGGTCTGGAGCTGGCTTAAGAAAAGCTGCGCAAGGCCGATGGCTAGGTTGTATCCGCTAACTACCCTGCCATCGGTGCTTTCCCATGTTCAATAAACGCTTGAAACAAGAGCTGGCTGCTCTGCGCGAAGAACTCTCCAGCCTTGTACAAGTGAAGGAAAGCCTGGAAAGCGAAATGCTCGCGCTGACCCTTGAGCCCGACGGGCGGATTCGTTCGGTCAACCAGAATTTTCTCGATGAAATGTTCTACAAGAGCCAGGACCTGATCGGCCGGGCAATCGAAGACATCGTCCCGGCCCACGTCAAAACCGACGAATTCCATCAGCGCTTCAAAAACTCGATGAGCCGTGGCGAGCACTTCGCCGGCGCCGTGCGCCTGTTGCGTGGCAATGGCGACGAGGCGTGGCTGCGTTCCATCGTGCAACCGGTGCGCTCGTCCGATGGCCGGATCAGACACATCTCCTTCTACGCCAGCGACCTGACCCGCACCATCGAAGCCTCCCGCGAGCATGAGAACCTGATCGGTGCGCTGGTGCGTTCCACCGCCGTGATTGAATTCGACCTCAACGGCAATGTGCTCAGCGCCAATGATCGCTTCCTCAACGGCATGGGTTACAGCCTGGCGCAGATCAAGGGTAAACATCACCGCACGTTTTGCGCCCCGGAAGAGTACAACAGCGCCGAGTACCAGAACTTCTGGCGGCGCTTGAACAGTGGCGAATTCGTCGCAGGCCGCTTCAAGCGTATCGACAGCCATGGTCGTACGGTGTGGCTGGAAGCGTCCTACAACCCGGTGGTCGATGCCAACGACAGACTGTACAAAGTGGTGAAGTTCGCCACGGTGATCACCGATCAGGTCAACCGCGAGCAGGCGGTTGCCGACGCAGCGAGCATCGCTTACAGCACCTCGCAACAAACCGACAGCACCGCGCAACGGGGCACGACGGTGGTCACCGAAGCGGTGAACGTGATGCGTGATTTGTCGCGGCACATGCAAGCCGCTGGCGAAGGTATCGAGGCGCTCAACGAGCAGTCGCTGGTGATCGGCACGATCGTCAAAACCATCAGCGGCATTGCCGAACAGACCAACCTGCTGGCGCTCAACGCCGCGATCGAAGCCGCCCGGGCCGGCGAGCAGGGCCGTGGTTTTGCCGTGGTCGCGGACGAGGTCCGGCAACTGGCCTCGCGCACCAGCCAGGCGACGGACGAAATCGTCGGCGTGGTACGGCAGAACCAGGAAATGGCCCGCAATGCCGTGGCGCTGATGACCGACGGCAAGCTTCAGGCTGAACAGGGCCTGGCGCTGGCGGCGGAGGCGGGCACGGTGATCGTCGAGATTCAGGACGGTGCGCAGAAAGTGGTGGATGCGGTGGGGCAGTTTGCCAATCAGCTCTCTCACTGACACCGCACTGATCGTTCCCACGCTCTGCGTGGGAATGCCGCCCGGGACGCTCCGCGTTCCTTCGCTGGCGTGACGCAGAGCGTCACAGGATGCATTCCCGCGCAGAGCGTGGGAACGACCACCGAGGGGCAGCGCCGCATCTGCTCGCTCCCACAGGTTCTGTGTTTCGCCAGTGACAGCGCTACAATCGGCTCCTTTTCCTCCGGAGCAAATCCCATGAGCGTTTCCCACCGCCGTCCGGTACCCCTGAACAAAGCCTATCGCCTGCTCAATCACGGGCCGACCGTTCTCGTCAGTGCCGCTCACGACGGGCAGCGCAACATCATGGCCGCCGCCTGGGCCATGCCGCTGGATTTCGAACCGCCGAAAGTCGCCGTCGTCCTCGACAAATCCACCTGGACCCGCCAGTTGCTTGAAGCCTCCGGGACCTTTGTGCTGAACGTGCCTTGCGTCAATCAGGCCGATATCGTGCAAACCGTCGGCAATACGTCCGGCCTGGAAATCACCCGTAACCAGGGGCACGACAAATTTCAGGCGTACGGCCTGCACACCTTTGCCGGCGAACAGGTTGAAGCGCCGCTGCTCGAGGGTTGTGTTGCCTGGCTCGAATGCCGCCTGCTGCCAGAGCCGCGCAATCACGAGCAATACGACCTGTTCCTCGCCGAAGTCATCGCCGCCCAGGCCGATGAGCGTGTGTTCAGCGATGGGCGCTGGCATTTCGAAGGGCAGGATGGATTGCGCACGCTGCATCACGTTGCGGGCGGGCATTTCCTGAAGATTGGGGATGGGGTGGATGGCAAGACGTTGGCGGTCTGATTTATTCCTGGGAGAAGGCCTGCTGCTCGACAGGCCTTTTTTCAATGCAGTGTTTCAGTCCCCCAACGCTTCTCCCTCACGCCGAGGATCGGCACCCCCGTCAAGGTCGCTTTGCCCTGCGCATCCTTCACCCGCACGATCGCTTGGGTGCCGCTGGTCATGTCGATTTCACTGACCGTGTGGCCTTTGTCTTTCAACGCCTGAATCAGCACCGGGCTGAACTGTCCCTGTTCCAGTTCGGTGGGACCGTTGCGGCTGCCGAAATTGGGCAGGTTGATCGCACTTTGTGCATCGAGGTTCCAGTCGAGCAGGCCGATGGTGGTTTTCGCCACGTATTCGATGATTTGCGAGCCGCCGGGCGAGCCGACCGTGGCGACGAATTCACCAGTGTTGCGATCAAAGATCAGTGTCGGCGCCATCGACGAACGTGGGCGTTTGCCCGGTTCGACGCGGTTGGCGACTTTCTGCCCGTTCTCTTCGGGGATGAACGAAAAGTCGGTCATCTGGTTGTTCAGCAAGAAGCCCTGAACCATCAGGTGCGAGCCGAACGCGGCTTCGATGGTGGTGGTCATCGATACGGCGCCGCCGAGGTCATCCACCGCCACCACTTGCGAGGTGGAGATGCGTAACGGCGAGCGGTCCGGTGCATAGGCAACCTGCACGCCCGGCGGTGTGCCCGGTTTGGCGCTGCCCATGCTGCGCTCGCCGATCAGGCTGGCGCGGCTGGCCAGGTAGGCCGGATCGAGCAGACCTTTGACCGGCACCGGGACGAAGTCGGTGTCGGCCACGTATTGCGCACGGTCGGCATAGGCCAGACGTTCAGCCTCGGCGATCAGGTGCACCGCTTGCGGCGCCGGTTCCATGCCGGCCGGCCTATTGGTGTTCACTGGTTTGAGTGGAGTCAGCGACAGGCGGGGATCGCGAGTCTCCAGCGCCTGCAACGTGCCGAGAATCTGCGCCACGGCGATCCCGCCCGACGACGGTGGCGGCATGCCGCAGACCTGCCAACGCTTGTAGTCGGTACACAGCGGCGCGCGCTCCTTGGCCTGATAACGCTGCAAATCGTTCAGCGACAGGCTGCCGGGGTTGGCGTGCTGTTGAACCCTGGCGACGATCTCTTCGGCGATCGGACCTTTGTACAGCGCATCGGCACCTTCGCTGGCGATACGTTTGAACACGGCCGCCAACTTCGGGTTCTGCAGGCGCGTGCCGACAGCTTTGACGCTGCCATCGTCATTCAGGAAGTACGCAGCCATGTCTGGCGACTGGCGTATCAGTGGATCGGCAGTCAGCAGCGAATGCAGACGCGGGGAAATCGCAAAGCCTTGCTCGGCCAGTTTGATCGCTGGCTCAAACAGCTTCGCCCATGGCAAGCGACCGTGTTGTCGATGCGCCAGCTCCAGCGCCCGCAATACCCCGGGCGTACCGACCGAGCGCCCGCCGATCTGCGCTTGCGTAAAGGCCATCGGTTTACCGTCAGCCTTCAGGAACAGCTTCTCGGTGGCCCCGGCCGGCGCCGTTTCGCGGCCGTCATAGGTGCGCACCTGCTTGCCATCCCACAACACAATCATCGCCCCGCCACCGATCCCGGAAGACTGCGGCTCAACCAGCGTCAACACCGCCTGCATCGCAATCGCCGCATCAATCGCCGAACCACCCTGACGCAACATCTCCCGCCCGGCTTCGGCCGCGAGTGGATTGGCAGCAGCGGCCATGTGTTTATTGGCATGACGGGTTTGCAGATCAGTGCGGTAACCGGAAGCGGCTTCCGGTGCCAGCGGCAAGGAAGAAGAGGGCGGGGCGTTGCATGCGGTGAGGGTCAGAGCGCTGACAAGCAGTGTCAGGGCTGGCAGGCGAAAGCGCTTTAAGGGCTGGGCTGGAAACACGCGGGCTCTCCGTCCGTGGGGTAAAAGTCTTCGGGGACTTTATCGAGCGGGCCGGCGGGGTGCAAACTGCGTGAGGATTACAGCCCTCCCGCTCAGCGGCCGCGCCAATCGTTCGGCCGAAAACGATACCCTTGTGGGAGCGAGCCTGCTCGCGAAAGCGGTAACTCAGGCGATGCGATCTTCTTGAGAGTGATGCAGGGTTAGTGAGTCAGAAACTTATTGCTTGAAGCCGGGTAGACCATGGGTAGAGCGCCACTTTTTCACGATTTCGGTAATGCTCTCGGCTGTTTGTTGTTTCATATCCTCGGGCCAATAGATAAGGTCAGTGCCCGCTGGGTGCTCACACAGATGTACAAATTCAAACAACAGCGGATCGAGAATCTCGTCTGGGCTTGTATTGGCTGCAAGAACAGATTGCACAAATTTCAAGAATTCTGCTTCGGTGTAGTCGGATATGTTAGTCATGACATTCCCAAGTTGTAGTTCCACAGTTACAAATGAAAAGGGCGGCAGGATTCATGTCTTGAACCCAGGTAGTCGATTCGCTTCGCGCCATGCCATGACTGTACGAGCTATTCCGGCAGATGTTGTATCTGCTCCGGGCTCGGGGTAGAAGATCAGGTCTGTTCCAGCGGGGTGGCCGGTCAAAGCCCTGAATTCCGCCAGCAATCTGCCAAGCTCCTTGTCAGACCCACTTCTGTTGACTGCTCTTATATTTTTCACGAAACAGATGAATTCTGATTCTGTGTAGTCAGCTATGCTTTGCTTGGTGCGTTTTCTTATCATTGCTTGAAGCCCGACAGCCCATGGTCACTACGCCATTTCTTCAATGACTCAATGATTCCCTGTGCCGAGTCATCGGCGCCATCTTCAGGGTAAAAATCAAATCGGATCCTGTTGGGTGTCCACAAATCAAATTGAAGTGAAGAACGAGCTTGCTTTCTTCTTCTTCGCTCCCCTCATTTCCGATAATGCGCTCAAGGATGTTGATGAATTCTTGCTCGGTGTAATCTTACAAATCGTCTTTAATAAGGAATTCCGTTGCCATTGCCTATCTCATGCACGAATCTTGGATGTGTTGAGACGCAATAAATCGTGACAGCCAAAGTTAACTCGACGGCTCGAACCCTCAACGACACGATTTATCAAGAGCCTTTGAACCCCGGCAATCCCTGTGCTTCTCGCCAGTCCCTGACACTTTGCATTACCCCCACAGGGGAGTTATCAGCACCAGGCTCCGGGTAGTAGATCAAGTCCGATCCTGCTGGATGCTCGCTGATTGTCTCGAAGTGCGCCAACAGTAAATCAGCACGATCATCGTTTTCAGCTTCTTCATCCTCTTTCGCGAGCTCTTGTAGTAGCGCGACGAATTCGGCCTCTGTGTATTCAGAAATGCTGGCTTTTAATAAGGTGTCTTTCATATTTGCCTATTCACGCCGGTGTATATCGATATGGTTCCGAGGAGTATTTACTCGAAGGTTATCTAGGTCATATACGCCACCACCCTTGGATATTTTTTCGAGATGGTGAATTTCATAAGACTTTCTACCGCCGACTCTATCGGCTTTACGCACACGTGGCGCCTTACCCTTACGCATGCGACCAACATTCTGTTCAATCAACTCCCCCCGATGTTGACTCTGCAACAGTTTTCCAAAAGGTTGCTCTGAATGAGTCGAAGTTTTTGAATTCTCGTCCTCGTAGAGAGTTGGCAACGTCTGTTGGAATCGGAACCCCCACGTCCGAATCAGCCCCCGCAAGCCATATCCCCGCCACATCCTCTCCCACCCCCGTAACGATCCCAGGCGTCTGCCTCGCCGGCCTTGAATAAACCACATACAACGACTTCAGCCCGGTGTCCGCCGGGAACACCAGAATACAATCCTCGGCCGTTACATCCTCGCCCGGCAGTCCCTCAATCTGGCTATCGGTGTTCTCCGGGATCGGGTGGACGAGGATCGGGTCGAGTGCATCACCGTGGTCGGGATAAACCAGCGGAGGCATCGACCCCAGCGGCCCGCGTTGCGGCGTCCAGAGAATGGTGATGCCGTTGAGCTTGGCCTCCATGGCGGTCTTGTCGGCGTTCCACTTGACGTTCACCGTGCGTACGGCGTCGTCGCCAGAGGCGCCGGAATGGATGCCGTAAACCCGCAGAACACCTTCGGCATCACGACGAAACTGGAAGCGCACGCGCGTGGTGGCGCGGCTCATGCGGCGTAGTTCTTCGTCGGTGTGAAACGTGCCGTCGGCCATTTTGCTCGGCAGCATTCCCAGCACGAACACGCTGGCCGGCCCGCCGGCGCCACGGATGGCCCAGTTCAGGCGCTGTTGCAAAATCCCGCCGCCGGCCAGACGCCCCAAAGCCAGGTCGGCACCTATCGCCGTCGCTACAGCGGTACTGGCGGAGGGCATGAGCATGGCGCCGGCGACCATGATCTTGCCGAAGTTGCTGGCTGGCTCCTCGGCAGTGCCAGCGTCCGTGCGACACCAGTTGTCCGGCGTGCAGGACTTGGCAAAGACCCTGTCTTCGCGTGGCTTGGGCGCAGGCCACTCATCCTTCTCGATGTACACCGGCTCCGGCGCTTTCGGTGGAAGCAAAGTAAACCAGGCCCTGCCACCGCTATACGGATTTAATAACCAGTCATCGTCGAGAAGGTATTTGTATTGAGGCATGCCAACTCCCTGTATGGCGCTGAATCGAGCCAGGGGAGCTTGTCGGTATAGGAGCGATTCGGGGAGAGAGCGACAGGTGGCTGATGCTACGAAAGATCCGTTTCGTACCAGAGATCTACTTTTTTCTTACGGAGGCATCTGAATTGCATGCAGGGAGCGGGAGGAAAAGGACTTTTCTCGAGGCATAAAAAAACGGCCTACCTTTCGGTAAGCCGTTTTTAGTACTTGGTGGCTACACAGGGACTTGAACCCCGGACCCCAGCATTATGAATGCTATGCTCTAACCAACTGAGCTATGTAGCCAAGTGGCGCGCATTATTCCCCTGAAATGGCAAAGCGTCAAGCGTAAATCGAAAATATTTCTTCCTGTTTTCAACTGCTTATCCTCCGGCCCCGAAAGTCGGGGCCGGGGAGGGCGTCAGCGCAGTTGGAATCTGGCGGTATTGGCGCTCAGGGCCTCGCTACCCTGGCTCAAGGTGTCCGCCGCGAGGTTTACGGCGCGTGCGCCTTCGAGCAAACGCACCGCCGCTTGATCGACCTGCTGGATATTGCCGCTGACTTCGTCGGCAGTGCTGGCCTGTTCTTCAACCGCTGTGGCGATTTGCGCCAGGGTGTCGGTGACACTCTGTACGGCGCTGGCGATTTCTCCCAGGCGTTCGCCGAGTCCGGTGACTGCTTCGGCATCCGATTGCGCCTGACCACAGGCGGCTTCCATCAGGCTTACCGCTTCGTTGACCGTGGCGCGCAGGCTGTCGACGGTGCCGGCGATCTGCGCGGTGGACGATTGCGTGCGCTGCGAGAGGCTGCGCACCTCGTCGGCGACCACGGCAAAGCCGCGACCCTGTTCGCCGGCGCGGGCGGCCTCGATGGCGGCGTTGAGCGCGAGCAGGTTGGTCTGCTCGGCGACGCCGCGAATGGTGTCCACGACCAGTTGAATCTGCTGGCCTTGCTCGCTGACCCGGCCGAGCGCGGCGGCGGTGTCGTTCAGGCGCTGATTGAGCTGCTGAATGCTCGCCGTGGTGCGTTGGCTGTCGCGGCTGCTGTCGGCGGCGATGCGCCGGGTTTGCTGGGCGCTGCCGGAGGCCTGTTCGCAACTCTGCGCGACGCCTTGCGAGGTGGCGGCCAATTGCGTGGCGGCAGCGGCGATCTGGCTGATCTGCAATTGCTGCGCTTCGACTTCGCTCAGGGCGCCGCTGGAGTGTTGGTTGAGGCTGCGTACCGCGTTGCTCAACTGCGAGGTCTCGTGGTCGACGCCAAGCATGCTGCTGCGCAATTGCACCACAGCGACGTTGAGCGCGGTGCTGATCGCTGCCAGCTCATCGCGCCCCACCACCGGCACTTGCAGGCTCAGGTTACCGTCGCGCAAGGCTTCGGCGAGCAAGGTGATGCCGCTGGCGCTACGGCGGATCGAGGCTTGCAGGCAAACGAACAGGTATAACGCGGCCAACAGCAGGCAACCGAAGATTGCGGCGACAACAATGAACTGGCGGATCGCCGAGCTGTAATACGCATCGAGCCGCTGATCCAGCGCGACCAGGGATTGCTGGCGCAGGGAAGCGAGGTCGGTGAGCAGCGCGTCGAGGCTGCGTTCGAAGTCCTCTGGCTTGAGGTTGATGCTGCCGCCAAACACACCGTCGTCGAGGACTTTCAGGCCGCTGTCGAGGTGTTTCAGGCTGTCGTGATACTGGCCGGCCCAGGCTTGCAGCTCGACTGGTAGACGCGCCTCCAGCAGGCCGGCGGTTTTCACCAGTTGCTCGCGGGCGTCGCCGATGCGGCTGCGCAGGTCGCGCAACTGCAGGCGGCTCTGCAGGGTGAACTGACCGGAGACGACCGAAGCCTGGCCGACTGCGGCGAGACGGCCGACCCGCTCGATCAGGTCCGGAGCGTGCTGCGTGGAAATCTGCGTCAGCAGGTAGGTTTCCAGCCACGGTGCAAGGGTCAGGCGATTGTCCATGACGATCTGCTCGCGCAAGGCTTGCAGCGCGCCCAAGGCATTGGTGAAGCGGTCATAACCGTCCGGCCACCAGCCGACACTGCTCAAGCTTTTCGAATCAAGGCCATTGAGTGCGGTTTGCAGCGCCTGAAAGCGTTCGAGGATTGCGCCGTCGGCGCCTTGCTGGTTCAGGGCATTGCCCAGCTCCGTGGTGGCTTGCAGCACCGCCGGTTGCACGCCGTCGAAGGCGGCCATGGCGGCGAGGGTGGCCGGTGTCGGCTGACGATTGGTCTCGGTGGCGCGCCAGCGGGCGGCGCGGTCGCGTTGCGCGGCGAGCAGGTTGTCCAGCGCATCCAGCGCGAGCAGCTGACGCACGCCGGCACGTTCGCCCGAGATCAGATTGAGCTTCTCGCGATAGTCATGGCCGATCATCAACAGGCTGCCGGCCAGCGGCAGAATGAACAGCAGAAACAATAATTGGAATTTACCTGCGAAGCCAAACCGCCCCAGCAAATTGATCCCCGGTGAAAGGAAAGCCTGCATGCCTCATGACTCCTCTGGACACCACGCACCATTGGCGTGCATCGCGAACCTTTCGGCTGCGACCTGTGCCCTCTAAAAGGCCTCGAAAGTTCACCCTCGCCCGCTCTGTAGGCCGGCTCTGTAGCGAAACTTCCCATTGTCGAGCGCCTTTGTAAGGCGATCGTGTTCAAGGGCAGAAGCAAGGCAAGATTCAGACCATGGCGTTGCGCTATCACCTTCGCCACCAACGATCCCCTGTAGGAGCTGCCGAAGGCTGCGATCTTTTGACTTTGATGCTTAGAAGCAAGATCAAAAGATCGCAGCCTTCGGCAGCTCCTACGCGAGATAGGAATGTTGGTTAGTTAGCTGGCTAAGGGGATAGCGCGAGCGCACCGAAAAATGGCACATTGACGCACCTGCCTGCGGGCACCCATCTGCTGTCCGGAATTTTCCATGGCTATCAGCAACGTCCAGACCGCCGCTGCCTCGGCGACCGCTGCTCCGCAAAGCAGCCCCTTGGTGATGCGCATCATCGGCGCGGTGGCGCTGGCGCATCTGATCAATGACCTGATCCAGTCGGTGCTGCCGTCGATCTACCCGATGCTCAAGGCCAACTATGGCCTGACGTTTACCCAGGTCGGCCTGATCACCTTGACCTTTCAGTTGACCGCGTCGCTGTTGCAGCCGTGGGTCGGGTATCACACTGATCGCCACCCCAAACCGTGGCTGTTACCGGCAGGCACGGTGTGTACCTTGATCGGCATTCTGATGATGTCGGTGGTCGGCAGCTTCCCATTGATTCTGCTGGCGGCGGCGCTGATTGGTATCGGCTCGTCGACCTTTCACCCGGAAGCCTCGCGTGTTGCGCGGCTGGCCTCGGGCGGCCGGTTTGGTCTGGCGCAATCGACCTTTCAGGTCGGCGGCAATGCCGGCTCCGCGTTCGGCCCATTGCTGGCGGCGGCGATCATCATTCCCTTCGGCCAGGGCAATGTGGCGTGGTTCGGTCTGTTCGCGGTGTTTGCGCTGTTCGTGCTGTACCGCATCAGCCGCTGGTACGCCAATCACCTGAACCTGTTCAAGCTCAAGGCCGGCCAGGCGGCGACGCACGGCTTGTCGAAGGGCAGGGTGACCAGTGCGCTGGTGGTGCTCGGGCTGCTGGTGTTCTCCAAGTATTTTTACATGGCCAGTTTCACCAGTTATTTCACCTTCTACCTGATCGAGAAGTTCGACCTGCCAGTGGCGAGTTCGCAATTGCACTTGTTCCTGTTTTTGGGCGCAGTGGCGGCTGGGACGTTCTTCGGCGGGCCTATCGGCGACAAGATCGGGCGCAAGGCAGTGATCTGGTTTTCCATCCTGGGGGTGGCGCCATTCACCCTGATCCTGCCGCATGTCGATCTGTTCTGGACCAGCATTCTCAGCGTGGTGATCGGCTTCATTCTGGCGTCGGCATTCTCGGCGATCGTGGTGTACGCGCAGGAACTGGTGCCGGGTAATGTCGGGATGATTGCCGGGATTTTCTTCGGCCTGATGTTCGGTTTCGGCGGGATTGGCGCGGCGCTGCTCGGGCATCTGGCGGATGTGCACGGGATTGAGTACGTGTATTTCCTTTGCTCATTCCTGCCGTTGTTTGGTGTGTTGGCGATCTTTCTCCCGCGTACTAAAAAGCTTGAGATCAAAAGATCGCAGCCTTCGGCAGCTCCTACAGGGGATAGATGTACATCTGTAGGAGCTGCCGAAGGCTGCGATCTTTTAACAATCTTTCGGGCACAAAAAAGCCGCGTATCAAACGCGGCTTTTTCTTGTGCGGCTGTTGCTTAGACGTTGAAGCGGAAGTGCATCACGTCGCCGTCCTTGACGATGTAATCCTTGCCTTCCAGACGCCATTTGCCGGCTTCTTTGGCGCCGGCTTCGCCCTTGTACTGGATGAAGTCGTTGTAGGCGATGACTTCGGCACGGATGAAGCCTTTTTCGAAGTCGGTGTGGATCACGCCGGCGGCCTGTGGTGCGGTGGCACCGACCTTGACGGTCCAGGCGCGGACTTCTTCGACACCGGCGGTGAAGTAGGTCTGCAGGTGCAGCATTTCGTAACCGGCGCGGATCACGCGGTTCAGGCCAGGCTCTTCCAGGCCCAGCGCTTCGAGGAACATGTCCTTCTCTTCGCCGTCGTCGAGCTCGGCGATTTCCGCTTCGATCTTGTTGCACACCGGAACCACCATGGCGCCTTCTTCTTCGGCAATGGCCTTGACCACGTCCAGGTGCGGGTTGTTCTCGAAACCGTCTTCGGCAACGTTGGCGATGTACATGACCGGCTTGGTGGTCAGCAGGTGGAAGCCCTTGATCACGGCTTTCTCGTCCGCGCTCATGTTCTTCATCAGGCTGCGTGCCGGTTTGGCTTCGGTGAAGTGCGCGATCAGTTGCTCGAGCAGAGCCTTCTGAACCACGGCGTCCTTGTCACCGCCCTTGGCGTTGCGCGCGACTTTCTGCAGTTGTTTCTCGCAGCTGTCGAGGTCGGCGAAGATCAGTTCCAGGTCGATGATTTCGATGTCGCGTTTCGGGTCGACGCTGTTGGACACGTGGATCACGTTGTCGTCTTCGAAGCAGCGCACCACGTGAGCGATAGCGTCGGTTTCGCGGATGTTGGCCAGGAACTTGTTGCCCAGGCCTTCACCTTTCGAGGCGCCGGCGACGAGGCCGGCGATGTCGACGAATTCCATGGTGGTCGGCAGGATGCGCTTGGGATTGACGATGGCCGCCAGCGCTTCCAGACGTGGATCAGGCATCGGCACGATGCCGCTGTTCGGCTCGATGGTGCAGAAGGGGAAGTTCTCCGCCGCGATACCGGATTTGGTCAGGGCGTTGAACAGGGTGGACTTGCCGACGTTAGGCAGGCCGACGATGCCGCAATTGAATCCCATGGTGTTTCCCCTCGGGTAAAAGTCAGGCCTTCTGGCTGTGCAGGTTTTTCATCGCGCGGTTCCATTCCCCGGCGAGGATATCCGGCAGCACGCCGAGGGCAAAGTCGATGCTGGCATCGAGTTTTTCCTGTTCGGCGCGTGGCGCACGACCCAGGACGAAATTTGAAACCATACTGGCAACGCCCGGGTGGCCGATGCCAAGCCGCAGGCGGTAGAACGTGTTCTGATTGCCCAGCTGCGCAATGATGTCGCGCAACCCGTTGTGACCGCCATGGCCGCCGCCCTGCTTGAGCTTGGCAACGCCCGGAGGCAAGTCGAGTTCGTCATGCGCCACGAGGATTTCTTCAGGCTTGATGCGGAAGAAACCGGCGAGTGCCGCCACGGCCTGGCCGCTGCGGTTCATGTAGGTGGTGGGAATCAGCAGACGAACATCCTGACCCTGATGCGAGTAGCGCCCGGTCAGGCCGAAATATTTGCGATCGGCCACGAGATTCACATTCTGTGCGTGGGCGATGCGCTCAACAAAAAGGGCCCCTGCGTTATGCCGGGTCTGTTCGTATTCAGCGCCTGGATTTCCCAGGCCAACGATCAGTTTGATGGCAGTCACGATAGGGGCCCTTCCTTGGAGTGGTGGATAACATCGCCGCGATCGGGGAAAGCGGCGAAAGTGGACGAAAAATGCTCATTTACCATGGATGTAAACTCCGCGTTCTCGCCCGCTTTCTCGCTACGTTCCAGTCCGCGATGTTACTTGCTCACTCCGGCATGACAGAGTGAATTACTCTGCTTCGCCTTCTTCGGTAGGTTCTGCAGCAACACGTGGAGCGTGGACGTTGGCAACAGCCTTGTCATCGCCGTGTGCCAGAGCAACGAACTCAACACCTTTAGGAGCTTTGAGGTCCGACAGGTGAATGATGGTGCCGATTTCTGCTTTCGACAGATCGACTTCGATGAACTCAGGCAGATCTTTTGGCAGGCAGGTCACTTCGATTTCAGCAACAACGTGCGAAACTTCGCCGCCTTTCTTCACTGGAGCTTCTTCGCCAACAAAGTGTACAGGCACGATGGCGGTCAATTTCTGGCCGGCAACAACGCGTACGAAGTCAGCGTGCATCACGTGGCCTTTGGCCGGGTGACGCTGCAGAGCCTTGATGATGACGTTCTGCTTGGTGCCACCAACGTTCAGCTCGATGATGTGGCTGTAAGCCGCTTCGTTTTCGAGCAGTTTGGCAACTTCTTTGGCCAGCATGCTGATGGATTCAGGGGCTTTGTCGCCACCGTAAACAACAGCTGGAACCAGAGCGGCGAGACGACGCAGGCGGCGGCTCGCACCTTTCCCCAGGTCGGAACGCACTTCAGCATTCAGAGTAAAATCGTTCATTTTGTATCTCCAAAATAGCCATGACCGAGTGGCGTTTGCGACCAGCGCCGAACACGGTATGGGCAAAAAAGCCCCGCCCCGACAGGAATGCCGGGGCGGGGCGCTTTTCGTCAACGAGACATTTCGCGAAGGGCAGGGCCCTTAACGGAACATCGCGCTGATCGATTCTTCATTGCTGATGCGGCGAACCGCTTCGGCAACAACCGGTGCGATATCCAGTTGACGGATACGTGCACAGGCTTGTGCTGCAGCGGACAGCGGGATGGTGTTAGTGACCACCAGCTCGTCCAGCACGGAATTTTCGATATTCTCGATGGCCCGGCCCGACAGCACAGGGTGTGTGCAGTAGGCAAAGACCTTGGCTGCGCCATGCTCTTTCAGGGCCTTGGCCGCGTGGCACAGGGTGCCGGCGGTATCGACCATGTCATCGACCAGAATACAGGTACGCCCTTCGACATCACCGATGATATGCATCACTTCAGAGTGATTGGCTTTCTCACGGCGTTTGTCGATGATCCCGAGATCGACGCCCAGCGACTTGGCAACAGCCCGTGCACGCACTACGCCACCAATGTCCGGGGACACGATCATCAGGTTTTCGAAGCGCTGATCTTCGATGTCATCCACCAGAACCGGGGAGCCGTAGATGTTATCTACCGGAATATCGAAGAAGCCCTGAATCTGGTCAGCATGCAGATCAACCGTGAGAACACGGTCGATGCCGACTACGGTAAGCATGTCAGCAACGACTTTCGCGCTGATAGCCACACGTGCGGAACGCGGACGGCGATCCTGACGGGCATAACCAAAATAAGGAATAACAGCAGTGATACGAGTAGCTGAGGAGCGGCGGAAGGCATCAGCCATCACTACCAGTTCCATCAGGTTATCGTTGGTCGGAGCGCAGGTCGGCTGAATAATGAAGACGTCTTTACCGCGAACGTTTTCATTGATCTCGGCTGTGATTTCGCCGTCGGAAAACTTGCCGACAGAGATGTCACCGAGAGGGATATGCAGCTGACGTACGACACGCCGAGCCAGATCGGGGTTGGCATTCCCCGTAAAGACCATCATCTTGGACACGCGCAGTACCTAGAGGCTGAGGGTAACCTGGATGAGTAGAGAAAATGGCAGGGGCGGCTGGATTCGAACCAACGCATGGCAGGATCAAAACCTGCTGCCTTACCGCTTGGCGACGCCCCTGTATCTGTTGCTTTCAAGTGCCGGGCACTTGATTCCTTTAGAGCAGACTTTGCAGCTTGCGATGCAACATCGAAACGTTACTTCCTTTCGCTACAAACCCTGTAAGGGTCTCTGTCAGAAGGGCCGAGACTTTATCAGCTTCAGCTTTGCTTGGGAAGCCCCCAAACACACAACTTCCAGTTCCGGTGAGCTTTGCTTCGGTAAATTTACCTAACAAATCCAATGCGTTACGTACCTCTGGATAACGCCTTGCTACCACCGGCAAGCAGTCATTTCGACTGTTTCCCTCGGGAACGGGGCGCACTTTAATGGGCGGTGTGTTACGTGTCAACAAAGGATCGGAAAAAATTTCCGCCGTACTAACAGCGACTTGCGGCACGAGCACCAGATACCACGGTTCTTCGGGGTCGACCGGGGTCAGTTTCTCGCCGACGCCCTCGGCAAATGCCGCATGGCCACGGACGAACACTGGTACGTCGGCACCGAGTGACAGGCCCAGTTGCGCCAGACGATCTTCATCCCAGCCCAGTTGCCACAAATGGTTGAGCCCGAGCAGGGTCGTCGCCGCATTCGAGCTGCCGCCGCCAATGCCGCCGCCCATGGGCAGGACTTTGTCGATCCAGATGTCGATACCGAGCGCGCAGCCGGACTGTTGCTGCAACATCTTCGCCGCGCGCACGATCAGGTTGCTGTCGTGGGGCACGCCGGCGAACTCGGTGTGCAGCTGAATCACGCCGTCATCGCGCACGGCGAAAGTGATTTCATCGCCGTAATCGAGGAATTGAAACAGCGTCTGCAATTCGTGATAACCGTCTTCACGGCGACCGAGAATGTGCAGCATCAAGTTGAGTTTGGCCGGCGAGGGCAGGGTCAGGCGTGCAGCGGTCATGCTTTATTGCCCCAACTTGCGCGGTTGCCAGGTCTTGATCACCAGCGTCACGTCAAGGTCGGTGCCGTGCAGCTTGATGCGCTCGGGCAGCCAATAACCATTCTGTTCGGTGTAGGCGGTGTATTCGACTTTCCAGCCGTCCTGCTCAAGGCTGGCCAGGCGACTGTCGGCGTCCAGGTTCAAGCGACTCTTGCTTTCCGGAGCGGGCAGGCCGCGAACCCACCAGGCCAGATTCGACACCGGCAATTTCCAGCCCAGTTGCTCTTCGAGCAAGGCTTCAGGAGATTGCGATTCGTAGCGGCCCTGGTTGGCGACTTCCAGCGACACCTTGCCCGGACGCCCGGTCAGGCGCGCCGCGCCACGACCCAGCGGGCCGGACAGGCGAATGTCGTAGTAGTCCTGACGCTGCAGCCAGAACAGCGTGCCGCTGCCGGAATCTTTC
Organism: Pseudomonas sp. AC255; assembly: GCF_979258175.1. Classification (NCBI taxonomy): domain Bacteria; kingdom Pseudomonadati; phylum Pseudomonadota; class Gammaproteobacteria; order Pseudomonadales; family Pseudomonadaceae; genus Pseudomonas; species Pseudomonas sp. AC255. Next base: position 373,786 of record NZ_OZ409841.1, read on the forward strand.
GGCGCGCGGATGCCGATCTTGCCGTCGATCTGCCAGCCATCAAGGCCGGTCAGTTGCTGTTTATTCGCCGCCCACTGGGCCGGGCTGCCGTGGCCCTCGACCGATTCGCGAGTGCCGAAACCCGAGCAGCCGGCGAGGAGGGCGATGAAGCTGAAAACAATAACGTGGCGCAAAAGCATGGTTTAAAGATTCTCGGATCCGGTCAGGCGCTTGATGGTGCTGCGCAGAATGGTGCTGTCGGGCTGATCCTTGAGGAACTTGCCCCACACTTGTTTGGCTTCGCGCTGATTGCCCTTGGCCCACAGAACCTCGCCAAGGTGCGCGGCGACTTCGTGGTCAGGGAAACGCTCGAGCGCCTGGCGCAGGTATTTCTCCGCGTCGTCCAGATTCCCCAGGCGATAGTTCACCCAGCCGAGGCTGTCGAGAACTGCCGGGTCTTCCGGGTTGATCTGGTGCGCCTGCTCGATCAGCGTTTTCGCTTCAGCGTAGCGGGTGGTGCGATCGGACAAGGTGTAGCCCAGAGCATTGAGCGCCATGGCGTTGTCCGGGTCGCGCTTGATGATCAGGCGCAGGTCTTTCTCCATTTGCGCCAGATCATTGCGTTTCTCCGCGAGCATGGCGCGGGTGTAAAGCAGATTGAGATCGTCCGGGTATTTCTGCAGCGCTTGTTGCAGAACCTTCCAGGCCTTGTCGTCCTGTTTATTGGCCGACAGGCTTTCCGACTCGATCAGATACAACTGGATCGCGTAGTCGGGCTGCTCGTCACGCTCGGCCGCCAGTTTGCTCTGCGCTTCGGCGGTTTTGCCGTTGCTCATCAGGATATCGGCCTGACGCAGCTGTGCCGGCAGATAGTCATTGCCCGGGCCGACCTGGGCGTATTCGATGAGCGCGCCTTGCGGGTCATTGCGTTCTTCGGCAATCCGGCCGAGATTCAGATGCGCTGAATCGACGTGGCTTTCGCGAGCGATCAGGTCTTCCAGATAGCCCTTGGCTTCATCCCACGCCTTGGCTTCCAGGCACACCAGTGCCAGCGAGTAACGCAGTTCATCGTCTTCCGGGTATTGCTGAACGAGCGTGGAGAATTCTGCCTTGGCGTCGTCCATGCGGTCCTGTTCGACCAGCATGCGCGCGTAGGTCAGGCGCAGGCGCTTGTCTTCCGGGTATTTTCTGATGCTTTTCTGCAACAGCGGCAGCGCTTCGTCGCCACGGTTGAGCAATTGAAGCAGGCGCCCACGCAGCAGGATCGGTGCGATCTCGCCGTCTTCCGGTGGGTTGTCTTCGAGCAGAGTCAGCGCGCCTTGATTGTCGCCATCCTGCTGCAGCAGCAGAGCCTTGCCGAAAATCAGCTGATTGTTGTTCGGGTGACGCTCAAGCAAACGGTCGAAGCTTTTCATCAGGCCGTTGCGGGTTTCCTGATCGGTGTCGGCGGCCGACAGCGCGAGGAAATCGAAATGGGTGTCGCCCTTGCCCTGCAGGACTTTCTCCATGTAGACCATGGAGTCGTCGTAACGCCCGGCGCGGGCCAGTTGCACGGCGGCGGCGCGTTGCGCTTCGAGATCATCCGGAGCGTTGCGCGCCCAGATCAGCGCGGTGTCGAGGGCCGGTTGATCGGCGCCCAGATATTCGGCGATGCGGAACGCACGCTCGGAAACGCCCGGATCCTGGGTGTTGATGGCCTGGGTCACGTAATTGTCCAGGGCAATGTCGAAACGATTGCGCTGGCCAGCGAGTTCGGCGCTCAGCAGACTGAACACGGTTTCCTCGCTGAACGAGCCGTAAACCTTGGGCTTTTCAGGCGCGGGCGTGGTGTCTTCGACCGGCGGGGTGCCGTCCGGCGCAACGGGCGCCATGGCCTGGCAGCCGCTGAGGAAGACAAAAGCGAGGAGCAACGCGGAAGATCTATTCATATAGGAAGAGGACGACTAACCTGCGGTCGGATCATCATGACACAAGCCTTCGGCCAAACATAACCGAGACTCAATTGTGGCCATTATAGGGGCTGACGATTGGGACAATAGTCAGCGGTAGTTGTTCTGAATCTTTCGAAGTAGGACAATTGCCGGCTTCACGTCACCACCAGCGACCTTGAATGGCCTTCCTTGCACTCGGTATTAACCACAAGACTGCTTCAGTAGACGTCCGCGAGCGCGTGGCCTTTACCCCTGAGCAGCTGGTGGAGGCCTTGCAGCAGCTCTGCCGACTGACCGACAGCCGCGAAGCCGCGATCCTCTCCACCTGCAATCGCAGTGAGCTTTATATAGAACAGGATCAGCTCTCGGCCGATGTCGTGCTGCGCTGGCTGGCCGATTATCACCATCTGAGCCTCGACGAACTGCGCGCCAGTGCCTATGTGCATGAAGACGATGCGGCTGTTCGTCACATGATGCGCGTCGCTTCCGGGCTCGACTCGCTGGTGCTGGGCGAACCGCAGATTCTCGGTCAGATGAAATCGGCCTACGCCGTGGCCCGCGAGGCCGGCACCATCGGTCCGCTGCTGGGGCGGTTGTTCCAGGCGACGTTCAATGCCGCCAAGCAAGTGCGTACCGATACCGCGATTGGCGAGAACCCGGTGTCGGTGGCGTTTGCCGCAGTGAGCCTGGCGAAACAGATTTTCAGCGATCTGCAACGCAGCCAGGCGCTGCTGATCGGTGCCGGCGAGACGATTACGCTGGTCGCGCGCCATTTGCATGAGCTGGGGGTCAAGCGCATCGTCGTCGCCAACCGCACGCTGGAGCGCGCCAGTCAACTGGCCGAACAGTTCGGCGCCCACGCGGTGCTGCTCTCGGACATTCCGGCGGAGCTGGTGCGCAGCGACATCGTCATCAGTTCGACCGCCAGCCAGTTGCCGATCCTCGGCAAGGGTGCGGTGGAAAGTGCGCTGAAGCTGCGCAAGCACAAGCCGATCTTCATGGTCGACATCGCCGTACCGCGAGATATCGAGCCAGAAGTCGGCGAGTTGGACGACGTTTACCTGTACAGCGTCGACGATCTCCACGAAGTGGTCGCCGAGAACCTCAAGAGCCGCCAGGGTGCAGCCCAGGCAGCGGAGGAGATGGTCTCGGTCGGCGCCGACGATTTCATGGTGCGCCTGCGCGAACTGGCGGCAGTCGATGTGCTCAAGGCCTATCGTCAACAGAGCGAACGCTTGCGAGACGAAGAATTGCAGAAGGCCCTGCGTCTGCTGGCCAACGGCGGCAACGCCGAAGACGTGCTCGGGCAACTGGCCCGTGGCCTGACCAACAAACTCTTGCATGCGCCCAGCGTGCAATTGAAAAAGCTGTCTGCCGAAGGCCGCCTCGATGCGCTGGCCATGGCCCAGGAACTCTTTGCCCTTGAGGGCTCACCGGATAGTTTTTCGGATAAAAAACCGCAATGAAAGCGTCACTGCTCAACAAGCTGGACATTCTCCAGGACCGTTTCGAGGAACTGACCGCGCTGCTCGGCGACGGTGAAGTCATTGCCGATCAGGCCAAATTCCGCGCCTATTCCAAGGAATACGCCGAACTCGAGCCGGTAGTGGCCGCCTATAAAAAGCTGCTCGGCGTACAAAGCGATCTTGAAGGCGCGCAGGCGCTGCTCAAGGACAACGACCCGGACATGCGCGAAATGGCCGTGGAAGAAGTTCGCGAAGCCAAGGAGTTGCTGGTCACGCTGGAATCCGATCTGCAGCGCATGTTGCTGCCTAAAGATCCGAATGACGGGCGCAACGTCTTCCTCGAAATTCGCGCCGGCACCGGTGGCGACGAGGCGGCGATCTTCTCCGGCGACCTGTTCCGCATGTACTCGCGTTATGCCGAGCGGCGTGGCTGGCGCGTCGAGATCCTCTCGGAAAACGAAGGCGAACACGGCGGCTATAAAGAAGTCATCGCGCGCATTGAAGGCGACAACGTTTACGGCAAGCTGAAATTCGAGTCCGGCGCGCACCGCGTTCAGCGCGTACCGGCTACCGAATCCCAGGGCCGGATCCACACGTCGGCCTGCACCGTGGCGGTGTTGCCGGAGCCGGATGAGCGCGAAGCCATCGAGATCAACCCGGCGGATCTGCGCGTCGACACTTACCGTTCCTCCGGCGCTGGTGGTCAGCACGTCAACACCACCGATTCGGCGATCCGCATTACCCACATCCCGACCGGCACTGTCGTCGAATGCCAGGAAGAGCGCTCCCAGCACAAGAACCGTGCCCGGGCGATGGCGTGGCTGTCGGCCAAGCTCAACGATCAGCAAAACGCAGCGGCGGCCAACGCGATTGCCAGTGAGCGCAAGTTGCTGGTCGGTTCCGGCGATCGATCCGAGCGTATCCGCACCTACAACTACGCCCAGGGTCGGGTCACCGACCATCGCGTCAACCTGACCCTGTATTCCCTGGATGAAATTCTCGCCGGTGGCGTCGAAGCTGTAATCGAGCCCTTGCTGGCCGAATATCAGGCTGATCAACTCGCAGCGATAGGTGAATAAATGACCATCATCGCCAGCCTGTTGCGCGCCGCCGAGTTGCCGGACTCGCCGACTGCGCGTCTGGACGCTGAATTGCTTCTCGCCGCCGCACTGGGCAAGTCGCGCAGCTTCCTGCATACCTGGCCCGAGCGCATCGTGCCGAGTGAAGCGGCGCTGACCTTTGCCGAGTATTTGCAACGGCGGCGTAGCGGTGAACCGGTGGCCTACATTCTCGGCCAGCAGGGCTTTTGGAAGCTGGATCTGGAAGTCGCGCCGCACACGCTGATTCCGCGTCCTGACACCGAATTGCTGGTGGAGGCAGCCCTTGAGCTGCTGCCGGCAACTCCGGCCAAGGTTCTTGATCTGGGCACCGGCAGTGGCGCGATTGCTTTGGCCTTGGCCAGCGAACGGCCGGCGTGGAAAGTCACCGCCGTGGATCGTGTGCTTGAAGCCGTGGCCCTGGCCGAACGCAATCGCCAGCGTCTGCACCTGAACAACGCTACGGTGCTGAACAGCCATTGGTTCAGCGCCCTCGAGGGCCAGCGTTTCCAATTGATCATCAGCAACCCGCCGTACATTGCCGCCGCCGATCCGCATCTGGTCGAAGGCGATGTACGCTTCGAACCGGCCAGTGCGCTGGTCGCCGGTGAAGATGGCCTCGATGATCTGCGCCTGATTGTTGCGCAGACGCCGGATCATCTTGAAACCGGCGGCTGGCTGATGCTCGAACACGGCTATGATCAGGCCGAAGCGGTGCGTGATCTGCTGCTTACCCGTGGCTTTGAAGAAGTCCATAGCCGCACCGATCTGGGCGGCCATCAACGCATCAGTCTGGGGCGCCTGCCGTGCTGAATGATCAGGAATTGCTGCGCTACAGCCGGCAGATTCTGCTGCAACACATCGACATCGACGGGCAGCTGAAACTCAAAGGCAGCCGCGTGCTGATCGTCGGCCTTGGCGGCCTCGGCGCGCCAGTGGCGTTGTATCTGGCAGCGGCGGGCGTCGGCGAATTGCATCTGGCGGATTTCGACACGGTCGATCTGACCAATCTGCAACGGCAGATCATTCACGACACCGACAGTGTCGGCATGTCCAAGGTCGACTCGGCGCTCAAGCGCCTGGGCGCGATCAATCCGGAAATTCAACTGGTCGCCCATCGCCAGGCGCTGGACGAGGATTCTCTCGGTGCAGCGGTGGCGGCGGTGGATCTGGTGCTCGATTGCTCGGACAATTTCTCTACCCGTGAGGCGGTCAATGCCGCCTGTGTTGCCGCGTGCACGCCACTGGTCAGTGGCGCGGCGATTCGTCTGGAAGGGCAGTTGTCGGTGTTCGATCCACGACGTGCCGACAGCCCTTGCTATCACTGCCTGTACGGTCACGGCAGTGAAGCCGAACTGACCTGCAGCGAGGCCGGCGTGGTCGGGCCATTGGTCGGTCTGGTCGGCAGCTTGCAGGCGCTCGAAGCGTTGAAGGTTCTGGTCGGCTTTGGTGAACCATTGGTGGGGCGACTGTTGTTGATCGACGCCTTGGGCTCGCGATTCCGTGAGCTTCGCGTCAAGCGCGATCCGGGCTGCAGCGTCTGTGGCGCCCGCCATGCGTGAAGCGCCGATCGGCGTGTTCGATTCCGGGGTCGGCGGCTTGTCGGTCCTCGGCGAAATCCAGCGCTTGCTGCCCAACGAATCGCTGCTTTATGTCGCCGATTGCGGGAACATTCCTTACGGCGAGAAAACCCCGGAATTCATCCGCGAGCGTTGCAGCGTGATGGCCGGGTTTTTTCGCGAGCAGGGGGCCAAAGCTTTGGTGCTGGCGTGCAATACCGCGACCGTGGCGGGGGTTGCCGATCTGCGTCGCGATTTCCCCGACTGGCCGATTGTCGGCATGGAACCGGCGGTCAAACCGGCCGCAGCGGCCACACGAAGCGGCGTGGTTGGCGTCCTGGCCACGACCGGCACGTTGCAGAGCGCGAAGTTTGCCGCGTTGCTCGATCGCTTCGCGGCTGACATAAAAGTCATCACCCAGCCCTGTCCGGGACTGGTCGAACTGATCGAAACGGGTGATCTGCACAGCGCCGAATTACGCACTTTATTGCAAGGTTACGTCGCTCCATTGCTGGCGCAAAACTGCGACACGATCATTCTTGGCTGTACCCATTATCCCTTCCTCAAGCCGCTACTCAGGTCGATGATCGCCGACGATGTCAGCCTGATCGATACCGGAGATGCCGTGGCCCGGCAGTTGCAACGCTTGCTCGCCGAGCGTGATCTGCTGGCGCAACGTCCGAGCCAGCCGGTGAAGTTCTGGACCAGCGGCGATCCGCAATCTCTCAGAAAAATCCTACCGTTGCTGGGCCAAACTGCGTCGAATGTGCAAAACTTCGACTTGTAAAAAAAATGTGAAATAACTAAAAAAACGCTGAACTTCTGACCAAGCGCGGATTTCTATAGCGACAGCAGCAACTAAAAACCAAACGATCGTTCCGGAAAAGGAAGTTTCAAAGTGAAGCGACTATTCTGCTTGGCCGCGATTGCGGCCGCACTGATGGGGCAAAGCATTACTGCACAAGCCGCTGGCGTTGAATTCGCCGTCGGCGGTACCAGCGATTCGACAATGACGTATCGCTTAGGCATGAATTTCGACTGGGACAAGAGCTGGCTGCAGAGCGACGTGGGTCGCCTGACCGGCTACTGGAGCGGTGCCTACACGTACTGGGAAGGTGACAAGACTTCCAGCAACAACAGCCTGTCGTTCTCGCCTGTATTCGTTTACGAGTTTGCCGGTCAGTCGGTCAAGCCATACGTGGAAGCGGGTATCGGCGTGGCGTTCTTCTCCAACACCGAATACGAAAGCAACAACCTGGGCGGCTCCTTCCAGTTTGAAGACCGCATCGGTGTCGGCCTGCGTTTCAACGGCGGCCACGAAGTCGGCATCCGCGCCACGCACTACTCCAACGCCGGCCTGTCCAGCGACAACGATGGTGTAGAAAGCTACGCGCTGCATTACACAATGCCGCTGTAACACAGATCAAAAGATCGCAGCCTTCGGCAGCTCCTACATGGGAATGATGTCTCCTGTAGGAGCTGCCGAAGGCTGCGATCTTTTGTTTTTGAATCAGCGGTAGGCTGTAGCGATACCCCGGCGCTCTTCGATGCACTCCGGCGCGCCCATTTCAAACTCGCGGCAAATCAGCGGGCGTCGTTCATAGATCGTGCACATCATGCTGTCGCGATCCAGTGCCGCGCACCAGCCGTCGTCCAGACGCAGCATCACTTCGCCGCCCCATTCATCGGTATCGATAAAGCGATCAGGCACGCCGGTGTCGGTGATCAGCATCACTTCGAGCTGGCAGCAGCACGCCGCACAGGTCGAGCAGGTGACCGCCGGTTCGGCGATTTGTGTGTGAGGGATGGTTTTCATCGTGGCAGTGTAAGGCAGTGATCGCGGTGGGTGTGAAAGCGCTGACGGACGCTCACGGCGCCAGACGCCGTGCCATCAAGTGCAACAGCGGGAACAGCCCTGCCCAGAGCAGCCCGATAACGATCAGCGTCGACACTTCGCCGTAAGGGAAATGCACGCCGGCCAGGCGTCCGCCACCGTAGTACGACAACGCCCCGCCCACCGCGCCAAGTGCGCTGGCCAGCCACCATGGCCGCGCGCTCCAGGCCAGGCAGTGGCGCAACGTGGTGGCGAGCAACGCCCACAGTAGCATCAGCCACAGCGGAATCAGCGGTGACGCGTCTGCAAAGCGGAACACGTCGAGGTAACGCAAGACGCTGTCCACCGCCGTGCCGACAATCACCACGCACAGAATCAAACGACCTTCTGCCGCCCAACTGCTGATCCAGCGCAGATGAATCACCAGCGCCGCCAGTGCCAGCAACAGCCATAAACTGTTGCCGCCGAGCACGCAGGCCAGCCAGCCGAGCTGAAACAGCACGGCATTGGCGATTCGCTCACGCATCGAAGCGTCCGAGCAGGGGAGCGGTCATCGCCGCCGGTTTGGCCAGCAGCAATTGCGCGGTGCCGATGGTGCGTTCGAGGAATCCGCCCTCGCAGTAGCACAGATAGAACTCCCACAAACGCAGGAAATAATCGTCGTAGCCCAGCTCGCTCAGGCGACCATGGGCGAGGCGAAAGTTCTCGTGCCACAGGCGCAGTGTCCTGGCGTAATGCAGGCCGAAATCTTCCATGTGCAGCAGGTTCATGTCGGTTTCGCGGCCGACCACATCGAGCATCTTGTGCACCGAGGGCAGGGCGCCGCCGGGGAAGATGTAGCGCTGGATGAAGTCGACGCTGCGCTTGGCCTGTTCGTAGCGTTGTTCGCGAATGGTGATCGCCTGGAGCAGCATCAGGCCGTTGCTTTTGAGCAACTGCGCGCATTGCTTGAAGTAGGTCGGCAGGAACCGATGGCCGACCGCTTCGATCATCTCGATCGACACCAGTTTGTCGTACTCGCCGCTGAGGTCGCGGTAGTCCTTGAGCAGCAGGGTGACGCGATCCTGCAAGCCGAGTTGTTCGATGCGCTTGGCGGTGAACGCAAATTGCTCTTTCGACAGCGTCGTGGTGGTCACGCGGCAACCGTAATGCTGCGCTGCGTACAGGGCCATGCTGCCCCAACCGGTGCCGATTTCCAGCAGGTGGTCGCTGGGTTTGAGCGCGAGTTTCTGGCAGATGCGTTCAAGTTTGTTCAATTGCGCCTGTTCCAGGGTGTCGCTCGGCGAAAGGAACTGGGCGGCGGAATACATCATGGTCGGGTCGAGAAACTGTTCGAACAGTTCATTGCCGAGGTCGTAGTGCGCGGCGATGTTTTTCTGCGAACCCTTGCGCGTGTTGCGATTGAGCCAGTGCAGGCCTTGCACGAAGGGCCGGCCCAGACGCGCCAGGCCACCTTCCATGGCATCGAGTACATCGAGATTGCTGACGAACACGCGCACCACAGCAGTCAGGTCCGGCGAACTCCAATAGCCGTGGATGAATGCTTCGCCGGCGCCGATCGAGCCGCTGCTGGCGACCATGCCCCACAGGGCCGGGTCGAGTACATGGACTTCGCCGAGCAGAGCACTGCCCGGGGTGCCGAAAAGCATTTGTTCGCCATCCTCGACGACCATCAATTGTCCGTGTTTGAGCTGGGCCAATTGGCGCAACACGCCACGGCGCAGCAGCGAGCCGGTCAAACCGTTGGTGCTGAAGCGACCGAGCGGCAGGCTAGAGGATTTCATGGTGCGGCTCCTTCGGAGGCACAGTGGCGGTTTTAAAGCTGCCGTCGGCAGCCTGGTGAGGGAAGATCGGCGCGCGCTTGAGCAGCAGTCGCAGTGCTTGCCAATAAATCGCCAGAGCGGTTTTTGCGGTCATCCACGGGAAGCGCCGCAGATAGCGATGCAGGCTGCGACGATCGAGCGGTTCGCGGCGCAGATTCAGTGTGGCGTCGAACAGTTTCTCGCTGCCCTGCCAATCGGCCATGTGCACACCCAGGCTTTGCGCGGCCGGGCTGAAGCTCATGCGGTATTCGAGGTCGCGGGGCAGAAACGGTGAAACGTGAAACGCCTTGGCTACAGCAAAATGTTGGTGGAAATCCACCAGACTGGTCGGCGTCTGCGCCGGCAACACGTAATGAAAACGCTCGCGCCATGGCGTATTGGTGACTTCACAAACGATCGCCGCCAGTTGTCCGTCGGCTTCATGGCAGTAGAAGAAGCTCACCGGATTGAACGACAGGCCCCAACTGCGCGGCTGAGTCAGCAGGCACACCGCGCCTTGTGGTTCATGACCGATGGCTGCACCGACCTGCTGGCGCACCGCGTCGATCAGGCGTATGCCCTTGCCGGTGAAGGCTTTGAGGTAATCGGTTTCGCGAAACGAGAACGGCGCAAAGCGGCTGCGCCCCGCCAGCGGCGACAAGGCCAGCACGGCGTCCTGTTCGCTCAGGTCGAGATAGAGCAGGCCAATGCGGTAGCGGAATTCGTGGCGGCGCGGCGCAAAACGTCGGTGGCCAATCACGCCGCTATACAGTGCGCTGTTCACAGGGTTTCACCGAACGCGGCGGCCACACGCAAACCGCTGACCACGCCATCTTCATGAAAGCCGTTGGCCCAGTAGGCGCCGCAATAATGCGTGTGCTGCTCGCCATCGAGTTCGCCCCAACGGTTTTGCGCGGCCGCTGCGGCGAGGGTGTATTGCGGGTGGGCGTAGGTATAGCGGGCCAGCACTTTATCGGGGCTGATGCCGGCAGTCTGGTTGAGGCTGACGCAGAACGTGGTGTTGCTCTCGATGCCCTGCAGGATGTTCATGTTGTAGGTGACCGCCGCGCGGGTATGGCCGGCGCCGCCGAGGCGATAGTTCCAGCTGGCCCAGGCCAGTTTGCGCGTCGGCAGCAGGCGCGTGTCGGTGTGCAGCACGACGTCGTTGTCGGCGTAGAGCAGGGCACCGAGAATCGAACGCTCGGCGTCGCTCGGATTGGCCAACAGCCTCAGTGCCTGATCGCTGTGACAGGCGAACACCACCTTGTCGAAATGTTCGAGGCCGGCCGGGCTGTGGATAACCACGCCGTGCTGGTTGCGCTCGACGCGGCTGACCGGGCAGTTCAGGCGAATCCTGTCGCTGAACGAAGCGGTCAGCGGCGCGATATACGCACTGGAACCGCCTTCAATGACCTGCCACTGCGGCCGATCACTGACCGACAACAGGCCATGATTCTTGAAAAAACGCAGGAAAAACTGCAGCGGGAAATTGAGCATTTCCGCCATCGGCATCGACCAGATCGCCGCGCCCATCGGCACGATGTAGTGCAGGATGAAGCGCTCGCCGTAGCCGCCGGCCTTGAGGTAATCGTCAAGGGTGGTGTCGGCGGCGATGCGCAGTTCCACCAGGTCGCGCTGGGCTTCTTTGTTGAAGCGCAGAATGTCGCGCAGCATGCCCCAGAACCCGGGCGACAACAGATTGCTGCGCTGGGCGAACAGGCTGTTGAGGTTGTTGCCGTTGTACTCCACGCCAGTGTCCGGGTCGGTTACCGAAAAGCTCATTTCGGTCGGCTTGAACGCCACGCCGAGCTGGTTGAGCAAGCGAATGAAGTTCGGGTAGGTCCAGTCGTTGAACACGATGAAACCGGTGTCGATGGCGAACGATTCCCCGGCCACGCTGACCGGTACGGTGTGGGTATGCCCGCCGACCCAGTCACTCGCTTCGAACACGGTGATGTCGTGGCGGCGGTTCAGCAGGTAGGCGCAGGTGAGCCCGGCGATACCGCTGCCAATTACGGCGATTTTCATATCGGGTCCCGCTGCGGTGGGTTCTTGCGCACCATGCGTTTGCCGATCGCCAGTTGCGCGCGAGCGGGCAGCTTGGACAGCGGCCACAGCGCGGCCATGAACAGCCCCGGGAAGGCAATTTCCAGCGGACGGTCCTTGAGTTTGGCGAAGATGTGCCGCGCCGCTTTATCTGCGGGCCAGCTCAGCGGCATCGGGAAATCGTTCCTCTCGGTCAGCGGCGTTTCGACAAAACCCGGGCTGATGATGGTGACTTCAATACCTTCATCCGCCAGATCGATGCGCAGCGATTCGAACAGGTAACGCAGCCCGGCCTTCGATGCGCCATAGGCTTCGGCCCGTGGCAGCGGCAGGTAAGTCACCGAGCTGGCCATGCCGACCAGATGCGGCGCCGTGCCTTTGCGCAACAGCGGCAGGGCGGCTTCGATGCAATAGCTGCTGGCGAGCAGATTGGTGCGCACCACGTGCTCGATGATCGACGAGTCGAACTGGCGCGCGTCGACATATTCACAGGTGCCGGCGTTGAGAATCACGCTGTCCAGCGAACCCCAGGCCTCGGTGATCTGCTCACCGATTTCGCGCACGGTCTGACTGTTGGTCAGATCGCCGGGCACCACCAGCACCTGGCCCGGATAACGCTGGGACAAGACCTTGAGCGGCGCGGCCGAGCGCGAGCTGACCGCCAGGTGCGCGCCGCTTTTCAGAATGTCCTCACACAAGGCTGCACCGATGCCACTGCTGGCCCCGGTCAACCAATACCGCCGTGGAGGTGTACGACTCATCCCATTCTCCTTTTCAGCCAGGCAATCACCCGGCCCAATATTGGCAAGTGTTCATACAGCAGCGCCCCGGCATCGAAATAATCCCGATGGCGATAAACCTTGTCGCGCCAGAGCAGGTGCGAACAGCCACCGACTCTGATTTCCCGCCCGTTGGCCAGGCGCGGATGGCGATAACTCATGACCCAGCGCAGGTAACCCTCACCTTCGCGGATCTGGTCAAAGCCGTGAAAATCGAAACGCAGATCGCTGACGTTGGCGTACAGCTCACTGAAGTAATCCCGCAGTTGTGCCAGGCCCTGAACTTCGTGCAGCGGATCGGTGAAATGAATGTCGTCGCTGTACAGCTCGCCGAGGCGATGCAGGTTGTCTTTGTTCAACCCGCAAAACTCGCGGGCGAAACTGCGCAGGAATTCACTCATCGCTGCCGCCCACTGGCTGGCGCGACGGCAGGTTCTTGAACGCCGTCAGCGCACGCTCGCGTGAAGTGCTGAGATTAACGATCGGCGCCGGATAACCGGACACGCCGAACAGTCCTCCGGCTGCCGCCGGATTGTGCACTTCCTTCTTGTTGAGCCCGGCCAGTTCCGGCAACCAGTGCTTGATGAACACGCCTTCGGCATCGAATTTTTCCGACTGGCTCAACGGGTTGAAGATACGGAAGTACGGCGCCGAGTCGGTGCCGGTCGATGAGCTCCACTGCCAGCCACCGTTGTTGGCCGCCAGGTCGCCGTCGATCAGGTGGCGCATGAAAAAGCGTTCGCCCTCGCGCCAGTCGATCAGCAGGTTTTTGGTCAGGAACATCGCTACGACCATGCGCAGGCGATTGTGCATCCAGCCGGTTTCCAGCAGTTGACGCATCGCCGCGTCGATGATCGGCAGCCCGGTGCGTGCCTCCTGCCAGGCCTTGAGTTCTTCCGGCGCATCGCGCCAGGCCAGCGCTTCGGTTTCCGGGCGGAAGGCGCGATGCCGGGAGACGCGTGGATAGCCGACCAGAATGTGTTTATAGAACTCGCGCCACAGCAGCTCGTTGATCCAGGTCACCGCGCCGACCTTGCCGCTTTCGAACTCGCCCTGATTGCTTTGCAGTGCAGCGTGCAGGCACTGGCGTGGCGAGATCACGCCGGCGGCGAGATACGCCGACAATTGGCTGGTGCCAGGTTTGGCCGGGAAGTCGCGTTCGCTGCGGTAGTAGTCGATCTGCGCATCGGTGAAGGTGTCGAGGCGGCGCCGCGCCTCTTGCTCGCCGGCCGGCCACAGGGCGCGCAGGGATTCGCTCGGTGTGGCGAAACCTTTTACCGCCTCCGGAATTGCATCGCTGGCGATATCCAGCGCGGCCTGCTTGCCGGGTGCCTTGACCAGTGCCGGCATCGAGCGATGCAGGCGTTCGTAGCAGACTTTGCGAAACTGACTGAACACCTGGAAGTAGGTGCCGGTCTTGGTCAGCACTGTGCCGGGTTTGAACAGCAACTGATCCAGGTAACTGTGGAATTCGATGCCTTCGGCTCGCAACGTTTCGGCCACGGCTTCATCACGGCGGCTTTCGTGAACGCCGTATTCCTCGTTGGCGTGCACCGCCTCGATCTTCAAATGCCGGCAGAGTTTGAGCAGCTCCGCCGGTGCCTGATCCCAGTGCGGTGCGCTGCGAATCAACAACGGGATGTTCAGCGCGCCGAGGCTCTGACTCAGTTCGCGCAGGTTGCGCAGCCAGAAATCCACTTTGCACGGCGCATCGTCGTGCTCCAGCCATTGCTGCGGACTCAACAGATACACCGCCACGGTCGGGCCGCGCGCTGCGGCGGCCGCGAGGGCAGTGTTGTCATGTAGGCGCAAGTCGCTGCGCAGCCAGATCAGTTGCATGTGATTAAACCCATCATCAAATCAATCCGCGCTCGAGCAGCGCCTGGTGGGCGGCAAGCGGATCTTCAGCCAGGAACAGATCGGCAGTCTGGGCGGTGCGTGCGGACAACTCGGTGTGGTGGATGTGCACCGTGGGGCCAGCAATCAAGGTCGGGCAATTGACGTTTGCCAACAGCTTGGGCAACTGCGCCAGTTGCATGGCTTTGCTCGAATACAGCAGCACGCCACGGGCTTGCAGATGCTCGACGGTCAGCGCCAGTTCACCGGCCGGCAGTGGCCAGTCGAACACTTGCACCGGGCAATCGGCACTGCTGATCAGCCATGCGCACAGCCACAGATGCGGCTCCAGCGGCAGGTCGGAATGATTGATCAACAACAGCGGCGCCGAATGCAGCTGACGGTTGTTATGGTAGATGCGTGCGCCGAATTTGCTGCGCAACCAGGAAAAGAAAAACGTCCGTTCCATCTGCGCACCGAACTGGCCCTGCCAGCGCTGTTCGAGCTCGGCCAGCAGCGGCATCAGCAATTGCTCGCACAACGTCCGTGGCGGATACAAGGCGATGGCCTGATTGACGCTGTCATCCAGCGCGCGCTCATTGAGCGAGGTGACCGCCGACAGCAACGTCTGATGCAGACGCTGCCAATCGTTTTCCACAGTTTCCGTGAAGGCCTGCGGCGCGTCGAGGAGAGGCTTGACCTGACTGACCGCAACGCCACGGTTGAGCCAGGTAAGGATGGCCATGATCCGCTGCACATGTTCAGCGCTATACAGTCGATGGCCCTTGGGCGTGCGCTGGGGCACCACCAACCCATAGCGACGTTCCCACGCGCGCAGGGTAATGGCGTTGACGCCGGTCTGCCGCGCGACTTCGCGAATCGGCAACCAGCCCTCGTCGAGGGCTTTCTTGAAGTCGGCGCCGAGGTCTTCCCGGGCGCTGCTATCGGTTTTATCGTTCATTAGATCGCGTTTCGCAGACTGAGGTTTTCCGGGTGCGGCTGCAGGTAAACCTGCTGCGCGATGTACGGGTCCGGATGGAGTCGAAAATGGTGTTTGAGCAGCGTCAACGGCACCACGAGCGGCACGATGCCCTGGCGGTACTGGCCGATGATCTGCTGCATTTCCTGTTTGTCTTCGGCGCTCAGCGATTGTTTCAAATAACCGCTGAGGTGCAGCAGCACGTTGCAATGGGTGCCGCGAGTGGCGCATTTCTTCAGCGCGGCCATCAGCTCGCTGAAATAGCGCGGGCCGAGTTCGGCGGGATCGCTGTCGGCCATGTTGCCGAGCATCTTGCCGAGGTTTTTGTATTGCAGCGGGTTGTGCGCCATCAGCAGGTACTTGTAGCGCGAATGGAACTCGGTGAGGGCGCGGCGGCTCAGGCCCTCGGCGAGCACTTGCTGCCAGGCGCTGTAGGCCAGGACGCGGGTGATGAAGTTTTCCCGCAGCACCGGATCGTTGAGGCGCCCGGCTTCTTCCACCGGCAGATCCGGATGCTGTGCACAGAATGCCTGCGCATAGATGCCGCGTCCGCCACCGTTCACTGGCGCGCCGTTGTCGTGATAGACCTTGACCCGTTCCAGCCCGCAGGAGGGCGACTGCTGCATGAAGATATAGCCGGACAGGTCCTGCAACTCGGCGGCCATTTTCTCGCCGTACTCGGCCAGCGGCCTGGTTACGTTGATGGTCCGGTCAACGGTGCCGACTGCCTCGGGTTGTTCAGGGTCGCCGACCAGCCGAATCGGCTCACGGGGAATACCCATGCCGATAGCAACTTCCGGGCACAGCGGGACGAAATCGAAATATTCGGTAAGGGTGCGGCTGCACAGCCGCGATTCCTTGTGCCCACCGTTGTAGCGCACTTCTTCGCCCAACAGGCAGGCGCTGATGGCGATCTTCGGCTTGGACAGGGAAGCAGTAGACATGAGCACCTCGAATCTATACCTGTACAGAGAGTTATCTCTGTACAACTTTTCCTCAGCATAGATCGATGGATGTACAAGTCAAATGATTTGTATAAGATTTTTCTACAGCGCTGAATATGTGGGAGCGAGCCTGCTCGCGAAAGCGGTGGGTCAGTCAGTGATTTCGTATCCGATACAGCGCTTTCGCGAGCAGGCTCGCTCTCACAAGGGAAATCTATTTCCAGCCGAGTAACCAGTGCTCGCTGTCTTTCAGCACCTGCCAATCCAGGCGCTCGCTACGCTGGGTCAGCACCGCCTGCAATTCAACTTCCAGCACCGTACCTTCCTCGTCGCGGATCAGTTCGGTGACCAGAAAATGTTTTTCGCGATTTTGCGGGTGGGCTGCTGTCCACTTCGACAGCAGCAATTTGCGCGGATTGATGCGATTCATTGCAGGTGTTCGTGCAAGCGACGTGCAGCCTCCTGACCGCTCAGCCAAGCGCCTTCAACGCGGCCCGACAGGCACCAGTCGCCGCAGGCGTACAAGCCCAGGTCGGCGTCGGCCAGCGTGGTCCACTCGTGGCCGGTAGCGGGGCGGGCGTAGAGCCAGCGGTGGGCGAGGCTGAAGGTCGGCGCAGGCATGGCGCTGTGCAGCAGTTCGGCGAAGGCACCGTGCAGATGTTCGATTACTGCTTCCTTGGAGAGGTCGATGTGTTGCCGGCTCCAGGCGCTGGTTGCATGCAGCACCCACGTGTCGAGAGTGCTGTCGCGCCCGGGTTTGCTGCGGTTGCGCGCCAGCCAGTCGAGCGGGCTGTCCTGTACGAAGCAACCTTCGATCGGCGTATCGAGCGGGGTTTCAAATGCGAGGGCGACGGCCCAGGTCGGCTCCATTTTCACCCCGGCAGCAACCCCGGCAAGTTTCGGTGCGGCGGCGAGCAGCGCGGTGGCTTGCGGTGCCGGCGTGGCGATCACCACATGGCTGAAGGGGCCGTGGGTGCAGCCGTCGGCGTCCTGCAGATGCCAGTGTTCTTCGCCGCGATAGACCTCGGTGATGCGGCAGGCAAACTGCACGTCCAGGCCATCGAGCAGGCCACGGGTGATGGCGCTCATGCGCGGCGTGCCGACCCAGCGGGTCTGCTCGTCCGGCGACATGTTCAGTTGGCCGCCCTGGAAGGTGTACAGCTGCGGCGTCCACTCAGCGGCCCAGCCCCTGCTCTGCCAGCGCTGCACTTCGGTGACGAAGCGCCGGTCGCGCGCGGTGAAGTATTGAGCGCCCAAGTCCAGCGAGCCGGCGTCGCTGCGCTTGCTCGACATGCGCCCGCCGCTGCCGCGGCTTTTATCGAACAGTTGGACGGTATGCCCGGTCTCTGTCAGAGCCTGGGCGGCGGAGAGCCCGGCGATGCCGGTGCCGATGATTGCGATAGGTACAGTCATAGGGGCCTCGTTTACCTTTCTGTACAGACTACGCCGTCGATCAAACCTGTACAATTCTGTTTTTTGGTATAACTTCTAGCGTTCTCGTTCTGACAGCTTGGCCTATTGTTAAACCATAGAGCCTGCCCGATCGAAAAGATCCCTGCCTATAAAAATAGACTAGTGATCCGGGTTAAACGCCACGCGAGGAAGATGTCATGCACATATTGCTGACCGGCGGTACTGGTTTGATCGGACGTCAGCTCTGCCGGCACTGGCTGGAGCAGGGCCATCGGCTGACGGTGTGGAGTCGCCGCGCGGAAAAAGTCGCGCAGATCTGCGGCGCGCAAGTGCGCGGGATTGCCCGTCTGGAGGACCTCGGCGAAGAGCCGCTGGATGCGATCGTCAATCTCGCCGGCGCGCCGATTGCAGACCGCCCCTGGACCCATCGTCGCAAGGCGTTGCTGTGGAGCAGCCGCATCACGCTGACGGAAACGCTGCTGGCGTGGCTGGAAACTCGCGCGCAGAAACCGTCGCTGCTGATTTCCGGCTCGGCGATCGGCTGGTACGGCGACGGTGGCGAACGCGAGTTGACTGAAGAATCACCGCCGGGCATCGACGACTTCGCCAGTCAGTTGTGCATCGCCTGGGAAGAAACCGCCCTGCGCGCCGAAAACCTCGGCATCCGCGTGGTACTGGTGCGAACCGGTCTGGTGCTATCGGCTGAGGGCGGCTTTTTGTCGCGGCTGTTGCTGCCGTTCAAGCTCGGGCTGGGCGGGCCTTTGGGCAATGGTCGGCAGTGGATGCCGTGGATTCACATCGACGATCAAATCGCCCTGATTGATTTTCTTCTGCACCGGAATCAGGCCAGCGGTCCTTATAATGCCTGCGCGCCGAAACCTGTGCGCAACCGCGAATTTGCCAAGACCCTGGGCAGTGTGTTGCACCGCCCGGCGTTCATGCCGATGCCGACCCTGGCGCTGAAAGTCATGCTCGGCGAGCTGTCACTGTTATTGCTCGGCGGCCAGCGCGCGACGCCGGCACGCCTGGTGGAAGCGGGGTTCAGCTTCCGCTTTACGGATTTACGCGCGGCTCTGGATGATCTCTCCAGCCGCCTCTGAAATAGGACGTTGCATGACCGATCACGCTTTGCTTCTGGTCAACCTGGGCTCTCCGGCCTCCACCTCGGTGGCGGATGTGCGCAGCTATCTCAATCAATTTCTGATGGACCCCTACGTGATCGACCTGCCATGGCCGCTGCGGCGGCTGCTGGTGTCGCTGATCCTGATCAAGCGTCCCGAGCAATCGGCACACGCCTATGCCTCGATCTGGTGGGAAGAGGGCTCGCCGCTGGTGGTGCTCAGCCGCCGTTTGCAAGAGCAGATGACCCGCACGTGGAAACACGGCCCGGTAGATCTGGCGATGCGTTATGGCGAGCCGTCGATCGAAACCTGTCTGCTGCGTCTGGTCAAAGCGGGACATAAGAAGATCACTTTGGCGCCGCTGTACCCACAGTTCGCCGACAGCACCACGACCACGGTGATCGAAGAAGCCCGCCGCGTGCTGCGCGAGAAGAAACTCGACGTGCAGTTGTCGATCCTGCAACCGTTCTACGATCAGCCGGAATACATCGAGGCACTGGCCGCCAGCGCGCGTCCGCATCTGCAGCAGGATTACGATCATCTGCTGCTGAGCTTTCACGGTTTGCCTGAGCGCCATCTGAGCAAACTCGATCCGACGGGCAATCACTGTCTCAAAGGCGCCGATTGCTGCCAGACCGCCTCGCCGGCGGTATTGGCAACCTGTTATCGCGCGCAGTGTTTCCGTACCGCCGCCGCCTTCGCCAAAAGCATGGGGCTGGCGGACGGCAAATGGTCGGTGTCGTTTCAGTCGCGCCTGGGCCGGGCGAAATGGATCGAGCCGTACACGGAAGCGCGGCTGGATGAACTGGCCAAAAGCGGGGTGAAAAAGATTCTGGTGATGTGCCCGGCGTTCGTCGCCGATTGCATCGAGACGCTGGAAGAGATCGGCGATCGCGGCAAGGAACAGTTCCGCGAAGCGGGGGCGAGGAGTTGGTGCTGGTGCCGTGCCTGAACGACGACCCGCAATGGGCCAAGGCGCTGGCGACCCTCTGCGAAAGAGCGCCGCTGGCCTTTAAAGCTTCGCGAGCAGGCTCGCTCCCACAGGTTGAAATGCATTCCAGACCTGTGGGAGCGAGCCTGCTCGCGAATGCTATCTGTCAGGCGATGAAGATCCGAAAGCCTTAGATCAGCGGCTCATCCGCCTTCTTCTGCTTCCAGCCATCATTGCCCGGCAGGATCAGGTTCAGCGCAATCGCCACCACCGCGCACAGCGCGATGCCTTTGAGGCCGAAGTCATCAGGACCGGTGCCGGTGCCAACCAGCACGCCGCCGATACCGAACACCAGCGTCACCGAAACAATCACCAGGTTGCGCGCTTCGCCCAGGTCGATCTTGTGGCGGATCAGGGTGTTCATGCCCACTGCCGC
This sequence comes from Pseudomonas sp. AC255, assembly GCF_979258175.1. NCBI lineage: Bacteria > Pseudomonadati > Pseudomonadota > Gammaproteobacteria > Pseudomonadales > Pseudomonadaceae > Pseudomonas > Pseudomonas sp. AC255. The sequence goes on from NZ_OZ409841.1 coordinate 393,939, forward strand.
GATCGAACCGAACAGCAAGCACAGAATCCCGCCCATTACCGGCACCGGAATGCTTTGCAGCAGCGCGCCGAACTTGCCGATGAACGCCAGGGTGATGGCGAAGATCGCCGCCCAGGTCATGATTTTCGGGTTGTAGTTCTTGGTCAGCATCACCGCGCCGGTCACTTCGGCGTAAGTGGTGTTGGGCGGGCCGCCGAACAGGCCGGCGGCCGTGGTGGCGATGCCGTCACCGAGCAGGGTGCGATGCAGGCCTGGCTTCTTCAGGTAATCGCGGCCGGTCACGCTACCGACGGCAATCACGCCGCCGATGTGTTCGATCGCCGGGGCCAGCGCTACCGGAACAATGAACAGAATCGCCTGCCAATTGAACTCGGGCGCGGTGAAGTGCGGCAGAGCGAACCATGGCGCTGCAGCAATTTTCGCCGTATCGACCACGCCGAAATAGAACGACATGGCAAAACCCACCAGCACGCCGGAAATGATCGGCACCAGACGGAAGATGCCTTTGCCGAACACCGCCACGATCAACGTGGTCAGCAGCGCCGGCATGGAAATCATCATCGCCGTCTGATAGTGAATCAGCTCGGTGCCGTCGCCGGCCTTGCCCATCGCCATGTTCGCGGCAATCGGCGCCATGGCCAGGCCGATGGAAATGATTACCGGACCAATCACCACCGGTGGCAGCAGACGGTCAATGAAGCCGGTGCCTTTGATCTTCACGGCGAGGCCGAGGAAGGTGTAGACGAAACCGGCTGCCATCACCCCGCCCATGGTCGCGGCGAGGCCGAACTGGCCCTTGGCGAGAATGATCGGCGTGATGAAGGCGAAGCTCGACGCGAGGAACACCGGCACCTGTCGCCCGGTGACGATCTGGAACAGGATCGTCCCCAGACCCGCGGTGAACAGTGCCACGTTCGGGTCCAGGCCGGTGATCAGCGGCATCAGCACCAAGGCGCCGAAGGCCACGAACAGCATCTGCGCGCCGGACAGCACCGTGCGCCAGAGCGGATCGTTGAACTCTTGCTGCATGGTCACGCGTCCTTCTGCTTGGTGCCGAAGATCTTGTCACCGGCGTCGCCAAGCCCAGGAATGATGTAGCCGTGCTCGTTCAAGCGTTCATCGATGGACGCGGTGTAGATGGTCACGTCCGGGTGCGCCTGTTCGACCGCAGCAATGCCTTCCGGCGCGGCCACCAGGACCATGGCGCGGATGTCGCGGCAACCGGCCTTTTTCAGCAGGTCGATGGTGGCAACCATGGAGCTGCCGGTGGCGAGCATCGGGTCGATGATCATCGCCAGGCGCTCGTCGATTTCCGGTACCAGTTTTTCCAGATAGGTGTGCGCTTGCAGGGTCTCTTCGTTGCGGGCAACGCCCACAGCGGAGACCTTGGCGCCCGGGATCAGGCTGAGCACGCCTTCGAGCATGCCGATACCGGCACGCAGGATCGGCACGACGGTTATCTTCTTGCCGGCGATTTTCTCCACCGACACGGTGCCGCACCAACCGGCAATGTCGTAGGATTCGAGCGGCAGATCTTTTGTAGCTTCATAGGTCAACAGGGCGCCGACTTCCTGAGCGAGCTCGCGGAAATTCTTGGTGCTGATGTCAGCGCGGCGCATCAGGCCGAGTTTATGACGGATCAGCGGATGGCGGATCTCGAGGATGGGCATGGGAAAGGCTCCGGCGGCGGGCAAAAAAACCGGCCTAGATTAATCTATCCGAGGGTGATGTCCTATAGGACATTCTGTACGTTAGTCCATAAGAGCTTGATTCGACCTCGCGGGATGCGTACCTTTGCCCGCTTTTCCAATTCCGCCAACCCCCTGGAGAGCGCCATGTCCGCTGATCTCGAGCATATCCGTCAAATCATGCGAGAGGCTGACTGCCTGTACACCGAATCTGAAGTCGAGGCGGCCATCGCCCGCGTCGGTGCACAAATCAACGAACAACTGGCTGACAGCAATCCGGTGGTGTTCTGCGTGATGAACGGCGGCCTGATCTTCTCCGGCAAACTGCTGACGCATCTGCAATTCCCGCTGGAAGCGTCCTACCTGCACGCGACCCGTTATCGCAACGAAACCAGCGGCGGCGACCTGTTCTGGAAAGCCAAGCCGGAAGTCTCGTTCATCGACCGCGACGTGCTGATCATCGACGACATCCTCGATGAAGGTCACACCCTGGGCGCGATCATCGACTTCTGCAAACACGCCGGCGCACGCAAAGTGCACACCGCCGTGCTGATCGACAAGGACCACGACCGCAAGGCACGTCCTGACCTGAAAGCCGATTTCGTCGGCCTGCCGTGCATCGACCGCTACATCTTCGGTTATGGCATGGACTACAAAGGCTACTGGCGCAACGCCAACGGGATTTACGCGGTTAAAGGAATGTAAGCAATGGGTACGCCAGGCTTTCTTGATCAAACGCTATTCGCTGAGTTGGCCGAGAAAGCCGCGCACAATCCCCGCGGACGCCAGCATCACAACTTCCATCAGATGGAAGAAGCCTGTCATCGCATGGCTGTGGGGCTGCAACCGCAGACCTACATCCAGCCTCATCGTCACCTGGGTGACAACAAGGCAGAAACGTTGTTGGTACTCAAGGGGCGGCTGGGGCTGCTGATCTTCGACGAAAACGGTGCCGTGCTGAAAAAGCAGGTCCTGCAGGCCGGTGGAGACTGTGTCGGTGTGGATCTGCCGACGAACGTCTTTCATGGTCTGGTCGTACTGGAAGCTGACAGCCTGATGTTCGAATGCAAGGCCGGACCTTATCGCCCGGTGGGTGAGGGCGAACTTGCCCCGTGGGCACCGCGTGATGGCGAGCCCGGTGTTGCTGACTATCAGGCCTGGATGCGCAAGCAGTTTGATTGAATCGGCGCATTGATTTGCGCAGGTGCATGCTAGAGTTCTCGGCCCCGCCCTCCGGAGCCTGTCATGCGCCTCTTGATCCGCAGCCTCGCCGCCCTGTTGCTGTCCATCAGCCTGCCGCTGTCCGCTGCGCCGATGCACAGCCAGTTCCTGCCGCCGGACGATCTGACCCTGCGCGACGCTGAACCCGAGCAGCAGCAACTGCTGCAGGTCAGCGAGTATTCGGTGGTGGTCGGTGCGCAGCGCCAGTCCAATCAGCAGCCGATTCCGGTCACCTCGTCCTTGTTGATCCGCCTCAAGGGCAAGTCGCTGAACAAAGGCGCGAACATCAACCAGGTGCTGGTGAGTTTCGACGGCGAAAGCAAAAGCCTGAAGAAACCGGCATATGACGATAAAAGCAAAACCCTGACGCTGTTCTATCCGCTCGCTCAATACCGCGTGGTGATGGATCTGCTGCGCAACGACACGGTGTATGTGCAGTTCCTCAGTTATGCCAATGGCCATATCTGGGCCGATCTTCATACCGGGGCGATTCGTCCGCGTTGAGCCGGGCGGCCGGGCAAGGGTAAACTGCCCGCCCCGTGTCATGTCTGCGAGCTGGAGTCGGCAATGCGTAAAGATAAGAAACAAGTGATTGGTGACGAGATCGGCGATGAGCAGATCAAGCTGTTCCTCGATTTTGAGCCGGTCGACGCCACTTCGCCGTCGCTGCACAAACTGATAAAGGCCTATCGCGGTTTGCGCATCGATGATTTCGAGCGCTTTCTGGGCTTCTTCGTTGCGGCGGGTTATGACGTTGATGGCAAGGATGAGCAGGGCAAGACCTTTGTTGACCTGATCGCCGATCAGCGCAACGCCCCGGACTACATCGAGCTGATCGAAAAGTCCCGCTCCTGAGATCAAAGATCGCAGCCTGCGGCAGCTCCTACAGGTTGAACACAAAACCTGTGTAGGAGCTGCCGAAGGCTGCGATCTTTTGCTTTTCAAGGCCATAAAAAAACGCCCCGATCGGGGCGTTTTTTCATGCCGCAAGATCAAGCGAAGCTTGGGGTCTCGCTGCTTTCTTCAACCAGTTCCAGGGCGATGTTGTTCTGCGTGTTGATCTTGCGATACAGCGCAGCATCGGTTTCCAGAACCTTTTCACGGGCCGGGAAGATCTCGGCCAGTTTGGTAGCCCATTCGCCGGACGCCTTGGCCGGGAAGCACTTCTCGATCAGTTCGAGCATGATCGAAACGGTCACCGACGCGCCTGGCGAAGCGCCGAGCAGGGCGGCGAGGGAGCCGTCCTTCGCCGCGACCAGTTCGGTACCGAACTGCAGGATGCCGCCCTTTTTCGGGTCCTTCTTGATGATCTGCACCCGTTGGCCGGCCACTTCCAGGCGCCAGTCTTCGGCTTTCGCCTGCGGGTAGAAACGCCGCAGCGATTCCAGGCGCTGTTCCATCGATTGCATCACTTCGCTGACCAGGTACTTGGTCAGGTCCATGTTGTTTTTCGCCACCGCCAGCATCGGCCCGATGTTGCCGGCGCGCACCGACATCGGCAGGTCCATGAAGGAGCCATGCTTGAGGAACTTGGTGGTGAAACCGGCGTATGGCCCGAACAGCAGGGATTTCTTGCCGTCGACGACGCGAGTGTCGAGGTGCGGCACCGACATCGGTGGCGAACCCACGGCCGCCTGGCTGTAAACCTTGGCCTGGTGGTGCTTGACCACTTCCGGGTTATCGCAGCGCAGCCACTGGCCACTGATCGGGAAGCCACCGAAGCCTTTGCTTTCTTCGATGCCCGAAGCCTGCAGCAACGGCAGGGCAGCGCCACCGGCACCGAGGAAGACGAACCTGGCGTCGACTTCGCGGGTGTTGCCGTTGTTGACGTCCTTGATGCTGACGGTCCAGCCGGCGCCGTTACGCTTGAGGCCGGTCACGCGCTTGCAGTATTTGACCTGGGTGTCCGGGGCACTGCTCAAATGCTTGAGCAGCTGATTGGTCAGGGCGCCGAAGTTGACGTCGGTGCCGTTCATCACACGGGTGGCGGCGAGGACTTCGTCCGGCGAGCGGCCCGGCATCATCAGCGGCATCCACTCGGCCATCTTGCCTTTGTCTTCGGTGTACTCCATGTCGGCAAACGCGTGGTGCTTGCTCAGGACATTGAAGCGCTCCTTGAGGAACGACACACCGCTTTCGCCCTGAACGAAACTCAGGTGCGGTACCGGGCTGATGAAGGATTTGCACGAGCCGAACGTGCCCTTCTTGGTCAAGTACGACCAGAACTGCTTCGACACCTCGAACTGGGTGTTGATGTGCACGGCTTTCTTGATGTCGACGCTGCCATCGGCAGCCTGCGGGGTGTAGTTCAGCTCGCACAGGCCGGCGTGACCGGTACCGGCGTTGTTCCACGGATTGGAACTCTCGGCGGCGCCGGAATCCATCAGCTCGACGACTTCCAGCTTGATCGCGGGGTCGAGCTCTTTGAGCAGTACGGCCAGGGTGGCACTCATGATGCCGGCCCCTACCAGAACTACGTCGACTGCTTCGTTATGCGCCATTTAACGCGTCTCCCAAATCTGCAGCACCAAATTGTCGGCATGGCTGCCAGGCGTTCCAGGGCAGGTCAGTGGGCCCGGGCTATCCGTGGTCAGGTGGGCCATGTCCGAATCTTCGCAATTTTTCGCAACTTCGACGGATGCGTGCGGCCTGGTTTCAAGCGTTCCATGAACGCATTTTCGCGCAGGGCTGGCAATTCGACTTATGGTCGAGTCATCCGTTTTCGTGCAACCAAATCCGTAGCGGACAGGCTTCAGGCTCCGATGTTCGAGGTATACCCGGTCCTGTGTCGTTGGGCTGTTTCAGACGCTAATGGTGCATGTTCAGACGCAAAACTATTCATTTGCTCGCCACACTCTTGTGAAGTTGTGAAAACCCGTTTTTTTCACGCTCTTTTGAAGACGTGAACCTCAAAAAAGGGCTGCCTTGGCCTGGCACCTGCCCGCTAGGGCAAAACAACGCGGTGGCCGAGCGAATGACAGCTCTGCAGATTCGCGAAAAGCGGGTTTTTGCCGGAAGAACAGGCAAGCGCGCCAACTTCACTCGATCTGTGTGGGCGGCTCTCTGTGGGCGATTTTGATGTCGATGCATGCGCATTGACGCTGTTGCGGGGCCCGATCAGGAGACGTCCTTATAATCGGGGGAGATTGTAGCGAAGAAATGCGCGCAGTTGCTCGTGTTTAATGACTTTTATTAGGCATCCGGTCAGATGCTCAACTGCACCTGACCCCGTGCGCGCATTTGTCGCGGTACGACCCGGGCGCTGGCGGGCAGCGGCTGGTTCAGCCAGGTCAGGCGGATTTCTTCGATTTCCACCCAGCCGTCGCCCATCGGTTGCAGGCTGCACTGTTTGAAGGCCTGGCAATGACCGTTGCGGTCGAGCAGGGCAAAGCTGCGATGCAGCGGGCGTGGGGCGAACAGCGAGATCAGATAACGCATGGCAGAGTTCCTTGAAGGAGGACTGCTGTGAAGCTTGCCGGTGGGCCGTGACGTCGCGGTGTATGGACGGTGAAGAATGTGTGACAGGAACCGCTTTCAGCGGGGTTTGTCAGACATTTCAGTATTCACTGTGCGACGCTGGTTACGCGCAGTGGCCCACCGCTATACTGCCGGCCTGTTTGTGCCTGATTCTGGAGAGAAGAGCATGTTGCAACGCCTGTTGTTCGGTTTGATCACTGTCGCCGGTTTGACCCTCGCCGGCTGCGCCCATAGCCCGCAACAACTGAATCCGGAGCCAAAGCTGACCACGCAACTGCCAGCGGTCGGTCGCGGCCAGCCTGTCATCGTGCGTGTGGTCGACGGTCGTCCGTCGCCGACCCTCGGTACCCGTGGCGGTCTGTATCCGGAAACCAGCGCCATCACCGTGCAGCGCGAGCAGATCCTGCCGAAGCTGCAGGCCCAGGCCGAAGCTGCCGTACGTCTGCTCGGCTTCACCCCGACCACCAGCGCACCTAACGCGCCGCAGCTGACCGTTACCCTGGCCGAGCTGAAATACCAGTCGCCGAAAGAAGGCATGTACGTGACCGAAGCCACCATCGGCGCGACCTTCCGCTCCGACGTGCAGAACGCCAACCGCCGTTACAGCGGCCGTTACGGTGCGTCGCTGGACCAGCGCTTCGGCATGGCGCCGAATCAGGAGACCAATACCAAACTGGTCAGCGATGTATTGAGTGACGCACTGACGCGTCTGTTCAAGGACCCGACCGTGGGTCAGGTGCTCGCTGAGTAAGCTTGCAGTGGATATGAAAAAGCCCGGGGCCAGTGATGGTTCCGGGCTTTTTTGTGGATCTGAGATTTGTGTCGTATGGGAAATCGATTCCCCTCACCCCAGCCCTCTCCCGAGGGAGAGGGAGCCGATCGCGTGTGCTTCAAAACCTGAATTCGGCGCGGTATCTCATGTCGGCGTATCTACCGCAAACACCTCGGTCAGTCCCCTCTCCCCAAGGAGAGGGAGCCGATCGCGTGTGCTTCAAAACCTGAATTCGGCGCGGTATCTCAAGTCGGCGTATCTACCGCAAACACCTCGGTCAGTCCCCTCTCCCTCTGGGAGAGGGCTAGGGTGAGGGTGCTTTTGACGTTCAGGCAGCCTGAGAATAAAAATCGAGCACGCTCACTCCGGTCAGCAAATCCGTCTCGGGCAAGTCCGCATGCTGATGCCCGCCCAGCGCGCAATACACCAGCCAGTGCCGATCCTGCACGTTGAAGGCAAGGCTGCCGATCAGGCTTTGCTGGTCGTCGTAAGGAGTGATGAGGTACAGGCGATCCTGGTTTTCCGCGTGCAGCATGTCGCATTCCATTCGGGTTTCGAGGCGCGCAGGGTGAAGCATCCACGTGACGATGCCATGACACAGGACAGCCATCGGTCGATTGTCAGGTTATTTGTCGCAAAGGCTGGGGCAGGGCGTCAGGGTTTGGGTAGAATTCGCGCCGCGGTCGTCGGTCTGGCGTCTGCCACACCGGTTAAGTTCGAGGTCTGTGATGTCGCTGCACTTGATGACGCTGTTTACCGCCCATCCCGCCAAGTTGATCAACCTGCTGGCCTTGCTGCTGGCCTTTCCGGGCAGCTGGCTGCTGCACGCGACCCGCCGCCGTGAGCAACGCGCCCAGGCCAGTCTCGCCGCCCAGCGCCAGGCGCAGCCCAATGCCGAGCCGATGCTCGATTGGGCGACGTTGCGCATGAACCGGTTTTTCTATCGTTTTGGTTTTGCTTGCCTTGGCCTGGCCCTGATCGTCTCGTGGATCAGCACGCGCTTCTGAAAGCAAAAGCAAACCCTGTGGCGAGGGGATTTATCCCCGCTGGACTGCGTAGCAGGCCCCGTTTTTCTCAGGTAAAAACTTGGGAGCGCTGCGCACTCCAACGGGGATAAATCCCCTCGCCACAGCCGTTGCCTACAGCGGCAATCCAGCCTTGACCCGATACTGATTGCGCACCGGCGTCGCATATTGCAGCACCAGGTACGGACGATGCTCAGCGGGGCACGCATCCAGTCGGCTTTGCCATTCATCCTGCGCCTTGGCCAGTTCGTCAGCCGGGAACACCTCGGCCGCCGTCGGCACATTCAGTTGCGGATCGGCATCCGCCCACTGCGCGTACGCCAGGTAATGCACCGGGAACAGCCGGTAGCCGCCGAGAATCTGCTTGTCCATCTCGATCGCCAATTGCTTGGTGTCCTCGAACACCTCAGTGATCGGCGCGGCAAAGTTCACGTGCACCCGGCCCTTGTAACCGGTGATGCCCTTCGCGATGCTCACGTCATCCTCGCCCGGCGCCTTGGCGTAGGTGCCGGTGGTGGCGCGGATGTAGAGTTCGCGGGCCTTGGCCTGGTCGCAGGGGTCGTACTCATAGCTGATCGACACCGGCGTCACGTTGAGCGAGCGGATGACTTCGCCGAACGGCTCGTCCTTGCGGCTCATGTGGAACATCTTGAGGATCGCCGACTCGGTGCGGTCGTCGCCGTCCTTCGCCCGACCTTCAGCCTGAGCAATCCAGATCGACGCGCAGTCGTTGCGGATCGAGTGGTTGATGTACGCCGACAGCAACTGATAAGCAGCCATCTTCTCGCGGCGGCCGGTGATCGAGCGGTGGACGATAAAGCTCTTGTTCAAGCGCATCAGGTCACTGACAAACGGCTTTTGCAGCAGGTTGTCGCCAATCGCGATGCGCGGCGTCGGCAGGCCGGCGTGGTACACGGCGTAGTTGACGAAGGCCGGGTCCATGACGATATCCCGGTGGTTGGCGATGAACAGGTAGGCGCTGCCGGACTTGAACTGCTCGACACCGGTATAGGTCACGCCGTCGGTGGCGCGCTCGATGGTGTGGTCGACGTAGAACTCGACTTTGTCCTGTAAGGTAGCCACGGAATTCACGTCGGCAAACTCACGACGCAGCCGATGGGCTATAAGAGGTTTGAGCATCCAGCCGAAGGCACCGGCAAAACGCGGGAAGCGGAAGTGGGTGAGGATATCTAGAAACGCCTTGTCGCCGAGCAGCCTTGCCAGTACCGCAGGTACTTCGCTGTCGTCGTAAGGTCGGATGGCATCGAATTCGCCCATCATGCTCTCTTGTTGGAAACGGCTAGGGTAAGTAAAGGGTTTGATCGAAAACCCGCAGGGCACGGTCTGAAAAGTAGTCAGACAAAAATAGCCCTGCAAATAGACCGGCGATTATACGCACAAGTCACTTGGGAGACCGCGATGCTGGAAGATGCACGGTATGAATGTCCGTATTGCGGTGAGGAAGTCGAGACCACGCTGGATTTGTCCGGCGGCGATCAAACGTATATCGAAGACTGCCAGGTGTGCTGTCGTCCGATCACCTTTGTCCTGCAAGTCCATGAAGACGAGTGGCATCTGGAAGTCTTCAGCGAAAACGAGTGAGGGCCGCGTATGCAGCGCATCTACGAACCGGCGAACCTGATGGAAGGGGAGATGCTCAAGGGCATGCTCGCCAACGAAGGAATCGAGGCGCACCTGATCGGCTGTGATCTGGTGGGCGGTACGGGTGAACTGCCGATCTTCGGCCTGCTCGGGCTGTCGGTGGATAACGATCAGGCCGAATACGCCCGCGAGCTGATCAACTTGTACAATGCCGCGCTGCCGCTACACGGCGACGAACCGGAGAGCTTCCCCGGGACGCTGGTCTGTTAGGCTGGCGCTGGTTTTATTCAGAGTTATGTTGCCCCATGTGTGGACGTTATGCCCTGTTTCGCTGGAACCGCGACTTTGCGGCCCTGCCAGGTTTTCCCGCCGATCAACAGGCGCAGTGGAACATTTCCCCCAATGATTCGGTGTTGATGCTGCGTGCCGACGAAGACGGCCAGCGCACGTTGGCCCGTGCGCGCTGGGGCCTGACACCGCCGTGGCTGACCGATCTGTCGAAGACCCCGGCCCATGCTCGCGCCGAAACCGTGGCCGAGCAGCCGATGTTTCGTGAGGCGCTGCGTCTGCGGCGTTGCCTGCTGCCGGCCAACGGTTTCTACGAATGGCGCGGCACCCAGCGCAAGCGACCGTACTGGTTGACGCCGGGGGAGGGCTCATCGTTGTTTTTCGCCGCGATCTGGGAAGCGTATCCGGTGCAGGAACAGGTCTGGCTGAGCACGGCAGTGATCACTCAATCGGCGGCGAGTCAGCGGCGACCGTTGATTCTCGATGAAGCGGGGCAGGCTGCCTGGCTTGATCCCGAAACGCCGCTCCATGTCTTGCAGGGTTTGCTCGCCAGTGAACCGGCGGCGCTGCGTGAGCGGGTGTTGGCGAATCTGGTGAATGATCCGAAGTTGAACGGGCCGGAGTGTTTGACCCCGGCTTGATTTGCGTGGATCAAAAGCCCCTCACCCCAGCCCTCTCCCGGAGGGAGAGGGAGCCGAATGGGGATACTTCAGAGGTACACCGACCTGAACGATCTGTTGTGAATCCATAATCGACTGTTTTTTTCAGGTCGATGTATAGCGCAAGACATCGCGGTCGGTCCCCTCTCCCTCCGGGAGAGGGCTAGGGTGAGGGGCTCTTGATCTTTCAGACCTTGAATTGATTGATCAACCGCCGCTGCTGTTCCGCCAGTTTGGTCAACCCGGCGCTCGCCGAACTCGATTCATCCGCACCGCCGGCCACTTCATTCGCCACCTGACCTATGTTGATCACATTGCGGTTGATGTCGTCGGCCACTGCGCTTTGCTCTTCTGCCGCACTGGCGATCTGCGTGTTCATGTCGTTGATCACCGACACGGCCTGGGTGATCGTTTCCAGCGCTTCGGCCGCTTTCGCCGCGTGTTGCACGCTTTCGTCGGTGCGGTTCTGGCTGTCTTCCATGACGCGCACCACATCGCGGGTGCCCTGTTGCAACTGCTGGATCATGCTCTGGATTTCTTCGGTGGCCTTCTGGGTTTTCTGCGCCAGATTGCGCACCTCGTCGGCGACCACGGCAAAACCGCGACCCTGCTCGCCGGCTCGCGCGGCTTCGATCGCCGCGTTCAGTGCCAGCAGATTGGTCTGTTCAGCGATGCCGCGAATGGAAGTGAGGATGGCGTTGATGTTTTCGCTGTCCTTGGCCAGCGTCTGCACCACCTCGACAGCCTTGCCGATTTCCACCGCCAGTACGCCAATCGAATTCGAGGTGTCGCGCACGATCTGCATGCCCTGGCTGGCGGCCTGATCGGCGTGGCTTGCCGCTTGTGCTGCCTGGGTGGCGTTGCGCGCCACGTCCTGGGCGGTAGCGGTCATTTCCTGCACCGCTGTCGCCACTTGATCGATTTCGGCCATTTGTTTCTGCACGCCGATGTTGGTGCGGATGGCGATGTCGGCGGTGTGTTCCGAGGAATCGCTGACGCTCTGCACCGAGGTCACCACCTGGGTGATCATCGCCTGCAACTTGCCGAGGAAGGTGTTGAAGCCTTTGGCAATCGAGCCCAATTCGTCGCTGCGGTCACTGCTCAAACGCCGGGTCAGATCGCCTTCGCCCTGCGCGATGTCATCGAGCATGGCGACCATTTGCTTGAGTGGCCGCGCGATGCCGTGACCCACCAGCCAGATCACCAGCAGGCCGATGCCGGCGATGATCAGGCCGACCATGGCCATGCCGAAGGTGTCGGATTTGCGCTGGGCATCAAGATCAGCCTGGAGGTTTTGCAGATCGGCCATGACCGCGTTGAGCGGCAATTGCAGCATCAGTGTCCAGCGTGCGTCGGTCTGGCCGATGCCGAACGGCAGGTACAGTTCGATGCGGCCCTTGGCCTGATTCACCGCATAGGTGACCTCGTCGCGCTTGAGGTTGGCGAGATTGCTGGCCTGTTCGGCGTCGAGAATGTCGCTGACTTTTTCGCCGAATTTGCTCGAATCCTTGGTATAGGCAACGATCCGCCCATTGCCGCCGACCAGGGCCATTTCACCGGCGCCGCTGTAAAGCTTATGGTTGGCGGCGAGGAGCATGTCCTGAATGAAGTTCACCGAGAGGTCGGCGCCGACGATGCCCTGGAACGCCCCGTTGACCATGATCGGTTCAATGAACGAGGCGAGCATGACGATCTTGTCGCCGACCTTGTACGGTGCCGGGTCGATCACGCAGGCTTTCTTCGTCTCTTTCGAGCACAGGTAGTACTCGCTGGCGCGCACCCCGGTGGACAAGGTTTTCTGATCGTCGACATCGGCCAGTTTGTCCACGCCCAGACTGCCGTCGGTATTGCGGAACCACCACGGCAGGAAACGTCCATTGGCTGGATCGATACCGACCACGGCGCTGCCGATGTAGGCCGCGTCATTGTGGTCCAGTGCGTTTTTTCCCAGCCGATGTAGGTGCCGAGAACCTTCGGGTTCTTTTCTACGTTTTCCTTGATCAGGCTGATCAGTTGCTCGCGGCTGACGCTCAGGCGCGGCTGGCCATCGGCGGCGGTTGTGCCGAGCAGGGCGTTGACGCGTACCAGACCGCCGGCAATCAGCAGCGGCGCTTCGAGTTCGCGCTGGATCTGGCTGACCTGGGTCTGCGCCAGCGAGGTCAGGCGCTGTTCGATGACTTGCTCGAACTGCGCCTGGGTGCGCTGTTGCACCATTTCTTGAGTGCGGGCGCCGGAGAACAGCGCGTACAGCACCAGCGCCGCGACCACGCTGAGGACGATGGCGCCGGCCAGAGCGGCGACGGAAAACTGGATCGACTTGAACTTCATGGGAGCTCCGCACGCAAGAGGACAATCTGCGAGGGATTTATCGGCGGGGTGGGCGCGGCCATGAGAGACGTTGGTCGGAATCGCCGCGCGATGTCGCTGATGGATCGATGCACGGCGGATTCAATGCGCGTCGAGGAATTTCCAGCCAGTCTTGCGGCCTTAGGTGGATGTACGCGCAATGCGTCCGTTGTATCTGGCGCCAATACAATTAGCCGCCTAGGATACGCCTCAGGTTTTCAGGGAGCTTTTGAATGAACAAGACATTAGTGGTAAGTGCTTTGAGCGCAGCGCTGTTGCTGGCCGGTTGTCAGTCGGTCAACACCACCAGCGGCGGCGCCGTGGGCGTGGAGCGCAAGCAGTACATGTTCAGCATGCTGTCCTCGCAAGAGGTCGATCAGATGTACGCGCAGTCGTATCAGAAGACTGTCGGCGAGGCGTCGAGCAAAGGTGTGCTGGACAAGACCAGCCCGGAAGCCAAACGCGTGCAGACCATCGCCAACCGCTTGATCGCCCAGGCGCCGACCTTCCGCCCGGACGCGGCGCAGTGGCAATGGGAAGTCAATCTGATCAAGAGCGATGAGCTCAACGCCAACTGCGGTCCCGGCGGCAAGATCATTTTCTACACCGGGCTGATCGACAGCCTGAAACTCACCGACGATGAAATCGCTGCGGTCATGGGCCATGAAATCGCCCACGCCCTGCGCGAGCACGGCCGTGAGGCGATGTCCAAAGCCTATGGCATGGAAATGGCCAAGCAGGGCGCCGGCGCTTTGTTCGGTCTGGGTCAGGACAGCCTGGCGCTGGCGGACACCGTGGCCAACTACGGCATGACCTTGCCCAACAGCCGCGCCAACGAAAACGAAGCTGACCTGATAGGCCTGGAACTGGCCGCCCGCGCCGGCTACAACCCGAACGCGGCGATCACCCTGTGGGACAAGATGAGCAAGGCTTCCGAAGGCGCGCCACCGGAATTCATGAGCACTCACCCGGCATCCAGCAGCCGCATTGCTGCGTTGCAGGCAGCGATTCCGAAGGTGATGCCGTTGTACGAAAAAGCCCCGAAGTCCTGAGCCAATGATCGTTCCCACGCTCTGCGTGGGAATGCAGCCCGGGACGCTCTGCGTCCCATTGGAACGCGGAGCGTCCCTTGAGGCATTCCCACGCAGAGCGTGGGAACGATCCTTCAAATCCCCTCACCACAGGTTTTGGGTAGTTCAGTAGACGGGGTTAAACCCAGCCACTGCTCTGCATCGCTTTATAAACCGCAACAATCGCCAGAATCATGAACGCCGAAGCCGCGAGGCGGCGGATCAGGGTCAGCGGCAGTTTCTCTGCGGCAAAATTACCCGCCAGTACCACCGGCACGTTGGCAATCAGCATGCCCACGGTGGTGCCGATGATCACCAGCCACAGTTCCGGATATTGCGCGGCGAGCATCACCGTGGCGATCTGCGTCTTGTCGCCGATTTCCGCCAGGAAGAATGCGATCAGTGTGGTCAGGAACGGCCCGAACTTGCGCGCAGTACTGGCCTCGTCGTCATCCATCTTGTCCGGGACCAGCGTCCACAGTGCCGTGGCGGCGAAGCTGGCGGCGAGGATCCAGTGCAGAACGGCGTCGGAGAAGAAACTGCCGACCCAGGCACCTACCGCACCGGCTGCTGCGTGGTTGGCCAAAGTCGCGGCGACAATCCCGGCAATGATCGGCCAGGGTTTGCGAAAGCGGGCGGCGAGAATCAGCGCGAGCAGTTGCGTCTTGTCGCCGATTTCGGCCAAGGCAACGATAGCGGTGGGAACGAGTAGCGAGTCCAGCATCAGGGATTTCCTAAGGGGCGGGTCGACACGGCTATGACACGTACAGCCTTCCCGCCCCGGGTAAGGTGTGCGTGTCATAGGTCTTGTCAAACCCTGCGATCCGTCTGGTGCGGACGCTTGGGTCGCATACGCCATGATCTGAGGATCAAGTATGTTGACGTATGCCGGACGAGCTTGGCGCTCGTGGGAGACTACTCCCCTAGGACGGAGCGGATTCTGCCTAGGCAAATCCGATTGGGCAAGAACAAATTTTCAACCGCGCTTGGCCCGGTAAATCCGGAAACCGTTGCCTTCAGCCTTGATCGCACACACGCCCAGGTGCTCCTCGATCAACGGCTGATACTTGAGAAAGCTGTTCGCCACAAGGCGCAGTTCGCCACCGTTTTTCAGATGTTTCGCCGCTTTTCGCAGCAGGTTCTCTGTAGCGAAATAATCGGTGTGCACGCCGACATGGAACGGCGGATTGCTCAGAATCGCGCTCAAACCCATCGGCGCCGCATCGATGCCGTCCCCGGTCAGCACTTCCGCCTCCAGGCCGTTGGCGGCCAGGGTCAGACGGCTGCTGGCGGCGGCGAACGCGTCGACATCCAGCAACGTCACCTGATTGTGCGGATAGCGACGTTTCACTGCAGCCCCGAGCACGCCGGCGCCGCAACCGAAGTCGAGCAGATGGCCGCTCGGCAGTTTGTCCAGATGCTCCAGCAGCAGGGCGCTGCCGCGATCCAGTCGACCGTGGCTGAACACGCCCGGCAAACTGATGACTTTCAACGGCCCTTCGGCCAGGGGCAGTTCGTAGGTCTGCGCAAGACTTTCCAGGGATTTCGCTTCAGGCGCATTGGCCACGGTGACTTGCCAGAGCTGGCAGTGCCGGGCGCTGTCGAGTTTGCGTGGCTTGCCGAACGGATTGAGCTGTTTGGATGCGCCTTCGATGCCGCTGCGTTTTTCCCCGACCAGAAACACCTCACGCCCGGCCAGACGCGACGTCACGGCGTTGAGGATGTAATCGGTCAGGTCCTTGGATTTGGGCAGGAACACCACAGCGCTGTCGAACTCACGCTCGGGCACATTCACGCCGAACTGGCTGCGGCCCTCGAAACGCGCGTCCAGTGCGGCTTGATCGCCAGCGTGCCAGCACCAGCCGAACGCATTGGGCAGACGCCCGAGCAGATCGTCGGCGGGCAGGCCGGCCAACAGCAGCGAACCCTGGAATAACTCGGCCTGACGAAGCAGTACTTCACTGCGCGGATCCATAACTGCTCCTTGAAAAAAGTGCCGCAGTTTATCAACTGACGACCCGCAGCGCCTCACCGCTGAAGAACGCCTGGGCGTTTTCGCTCAGTTGGCCGACGATACGCTGGCGTGCCTCGCGGCTGCCCCAGGCGTTGTGCGGGGTGACGATCAGGCGCGGGATATCGGCGGCGAGCAGCGGATTGCCCTGGGTCGGTGGCTCGACACTCAACACATCGGTCGCCGCACCGCCGAGGTGACCGCTGCGCAAAGCGTCGGCCAGCGCCTGCTCATCGATCAGGCCGCCGCGGGCGGTATTGACCACAAATGCGCCAGGCTTCATCGAGGCCAGTTCGCGGGCACCGATGAAATGCCGGGTGTGCTCGTTGAGCGGGCAGTGCAGGGTCAGGGCGTCGATCTGCGGCAGCAGTTCTTCCAGCGGCAAGCGATCCGGCCGAGCCGGGCGCCCGGGAATCTGCCCGAGCAACACACGCATGCCGAACGCTTCGGCCAACCGCGCCACGGCACCACCAAGTTCGCCATGCCCGAGCAGGCCGAGGGTTTTGCCTTGCAGTTCGATGATCGGGTAGTCGAGCAGGCAGAACTGTTTCGCCTGTTGCCAGCGGCCTGCGCTCACAGCTTTCTGATAGTCGGCCAGGCGCGTGGCGAGGTTGAGCAGCAGCATGATCGTGTGTTGCGCCACCGACGGCGTGCCGTAAGCCTGGCAATTGCACACGGTGATGCCGTGGGCGCGGGCGGCAGTGAGGTCGACATTGTTGGTGCCGGTGGCGCTGATCAGGATCAGTTTCAGTTGCGGGTTGGCAGCCATGGCAGCAGCGTCGATCACGACCTTGTTGGTGATCGCCACTCCGGCGCCTTGCAGGCGTTCGCTGACCTGTTCCGGCAAAGTCTGGGCGAACAGCTGCAAGTCGCTGAAGCATTCGCGCAACGGACCGAGGTCCAGATCGCCGAGATCCAGCGAAGGGTGATCAAGGAATACCGCGCGGCGCGTGTTCGTCATCAACTGTACCTTTTGTGCTGTGAGCGGAGGGCGTACTCTGCCGAGCCTACCAGATGAAACAAATCGTTACGCTGACCCCGCAGCGGACACATAACCTTGTGGCGAGGGGATTTATCCCCGTTCGGCTGCGCAGCAGTCGCAAAATCACTGCCTGCGGGCCAGGCAGAAGTTTTTGGCGCTGCTTCGCAACCCATCGGGGATAAATCCCCTCGCCACAGGACTGCGTTCTTTTCAGATTTTTTATTGACCAAGCTGCCCCAAAGGAGCCCCCATGTACTGGACCGAGTTCTTGACCGTTGCCCTGATCCACTTGCTCGCCGTGGCCAGCCCCGGCCCGGACTTTGCCGTGGTCGTGCGCGAGAGCGTGACCCACGGGCGTCGCGCCGGCACCTGGACCGCGCTGGGCGTGGGCTCGGCGATTTTCCTGCATGTCGGCTATTCGTTGCTCGGCATCGGTCTGATCGTGTCGCAATCGATCGTGCTGTTCAACGCGCTGAAGTGGGCCGCCGCCGCGTATCTGCTTTACATCGGCTTCAAGGCCTTGCGCGCGCAACCGGCGAAAACCGTCACCGATGATTTGCACCGGGAAACCGGCGTACGCACCGCGCGGGGCGCGTTTACCTCGGGCTTCGTCACCAACGGCCTGAACCCGAAAGCCACGCTGTTTTTCCTCTCGCTGTTCACCGTGGTGATCAATCCGCACACGCCGCTGGCCGTGCAGGCCGGTTACGGCGTTTACCTGGCGGTGGCGACGGCGATCTGGTTCTGTCTGGTGGCGATGCTGTTCAGCCAACATCGCGTGCGCGCCGGCTTCGCGCGCATGGGCCACTGGTTCGACCGCACCATGGGCGCGGTGCTGATTGCTCTCGGTGTGAAAATCGCTTTTACCGAGATGCACTGACCGGGCCGCATTGTTCTCTTGTAGGAGCTGACGAGTGCAACGAGGCTGCGATCTTTTGATCTTGTCTTTTCATAAGCAAATCAAAAGATCGCAGCCTTCGGCAGCTGGTACAGGGGCCATATCCAATTTCCCGATACCTGGGGTGCTGGCGCAAAGCTAGCATTTGTACGGCTCTGCAAATCATTCCTTTGGCTGATTTGACTGTCATGCTGGCGCACTAGAGTACGAATCTCTCCGCCAACACCGTGCAGTCAGAAAAGGGATTCTTATGTTGCAGACTCGGGTCATTCCGCCGGCCGATGGGGCCTACCAGTATCCATTGCTGATCAAACGGCTGCTGATGTCCGGCGCCCGTTACGAGAAAACCCGCGAAATCATCTACCGCGACCAGTTGCGCTACAGCTATCCGACCCTGATCGAGCGGGTTGCGCGGCTGGCCAACGTGCTGACGGCTGCCGGCGTCAAGGCCGGTGACACCGTGGCGGTGATGGACTGGGACAGCCACCGTTACCTGGAATGCATGTTCGCCATTCCGATGATCGGCGCGGTGATCCACACCATCAACGTGCGCCTGTCGCCGGAGCAGATCCTCTACACCATGAACCACGCCGAAGACCGCTTCGTGCTGGTCAACAGCGAGTTCGTCGGGCTGTATCAGGCCATCGCGCCGCAGCTGACCACGGTGGAGAAAACCCTGCTGCTGACCGATCTGCCGGAGAAAACCGCAGAGCTGCCGAACCTCGTCGGCGAATACGAGCAACTGCTGGCCGCTGCGAGTGCGCAATACAATTTCCAGGACTTCGACGAAAACTCGGTCGCCACCACGTTCTACACCACCGGCACCACGGGCAATCCCAAAGGCGTGTATTTCACCCATCGGCAACTGGTGCTGCACACCATCGGCGTGGCGACGATCATGGGTTCGATCGACAGCGTACGGCTGCTCGGCACCAACGATGTGTACATGCCGATCACGCCGATGTTCCACGTCCACGCCTGGGGTTTGCCGTACGTGGCGACCATGCTCGGGCTCAAGCAGGTTTATCCGGGGCGCTACGATCCGGAGTATCTGGTGGAGTTGTGGCGCAAGGAGAAGGTCACCTTTTCCCATTGCGTGCCGACCATCCTGCAGATGCTGCTCAACGCCAAAGCCGCGCAGGGTGCCGACTTCGGTGGCTGGAAGATCGTCATCGGCGGCAGCGCGCTCAATCGCAGCCTCTATGAAAACGCCAAGGCCCGTGGCATTCAGCTGACAGCCGCTTACGGCATGTCGGAAACCGGGCCGCTGGTGTCCTGCGCGCACCTCAACGACGAACTGATGGCCGGCAGCGAAGACGAGCGCACCACTTACCGGATCAAGGCCGGTGTACCGGGGCCGTTGGTCGAAGCGGCGATTGTCGACGGCGACGGCAACTTCCTTCCGGCCGACGGTGAAACCCAGGGCGAACTGGTGCTGCGCGCGCCGTGGCTCACCGAAGGCTATTTCAATGAACCGCAGAAGGGCGCCGAGCTCTGGGCCGGTGGCTGGTTGCACACCGGCGACGTCGCCACGCTCGACAGCATGGGCGTGATCGATATTCGTGATCGCATCAAGGACGTGATCAAGACCGGCGGCGAGTGGATCTCCTCCCTTGACCTCGAAGACCTCATCAGCCGGCATGCGGCGGTACGCGAAGTAGCAGTGGTGGGCATCGCCGATCCGCAGTGGGGCGAGCGCCCGTTTGCCTTGCTGGTGGTCCGCGAAGGGCAGGTGATCGGTGCACGGGAACTGAAGGAACACCTCAAGCCGTTCGTCGAGCTGGGACACTTGAGCAAATGGGCGATCCCCAGTCAGATCGCCCTTGTTACCGAAATTCCCAAGACCAGCGTCGGCAAGCTCGACAAGAAGCGCATTCGCCTCGACATCACCGAGTGGCAAGCCAACAACAGTACCTTTCTTTCGACACTTTGAGTGTCTGCTGGCGCGCCGAAACCGGCGCGCCAGACCCACCAAGCAAGCGCTTGGCTTGTGAAATCGAAAAAATCAGCCATCCTTGCCCTGCCGACGTGTGTCGGACTGGCGAAAGGACTGTTCCAGAGTGGTTGGCGGCTGCAAATCACACTTTAGAGGGATCAAGCACTACCACCCGCTGGATATAGTCCGCTCAAGGACTTTTTAGAAACGGAGCACACGCACTGATCGGGGCGAGCAACTCTGGAGTGATTTCGGGCAACCCTGGCGCCCGGTCCTCCACAGCGTTTTTAAAAGTACTCACTGCCATAACAATAATGCACATGGAGTAGCGTCGATGACCTCAGTAAACCAGTTCTGGCGCCGGGCGAAACTGCCTCTGGCGGTCAGTCTTGCCTCCTCGCTCGCCGGGCCTGCATTCGGCGTCAGTTTCAACGTCGGTGAAATCGAAGGCCAGTTCGACTCGTCCCTGTCGATCGGTGCCAGTTGGTCTACTCAGAGCCCGAACAAGAACCTTATCGGCGTCAACAACGGCGGCCGTGGCCTGTCGCAGACTTCCGATGACGGGCACGCCAACTTCAAGAGCGGCGAAACCTTTTCGAAGATCTTCAAGGGCATCCATGACCTTGAATTGAAATACGGCGACACCGGCGTGTTCGTCCGTGGCAAATACTGGTACGACTTCGAACTGAAGGACGAGAGCCGCCAGTTCAAGGACATCAGCGACAGCAACCGCAAAGAGGGCGCCAAGTCCTCCGGCGGGCAGATCCTCGACGCCTTCGTCTACCACAACTACGCGATTGCCGATCAGCCGGGCTCCGTGCGTCTGGGCAAGCAGGTAGTGAGCTGGGGTGAAAGTACCTTCATCGGCGGCGGCATCAACTCGATCAACCCGATCGACGTCTCCGCGTTCCGTCGTCCGGGCGCCGAGATCAAGGAAGGCCTGATTCCGGTCAACATGTTCTACGTGTCGCAGAGCCTCACCGATAACCTCTCGGCCGAAGCGTTCTACCAACTGGAATGGGACCAGACCGTCGTTGACAACTGCGGCACCTTCTTCTCCCAGCCGGACATCGTTGCTGACGGTTGCGACAGCAATCTGCGCGTACTGAACAAGCGTTCGCAGATTCCGGCGATCGCTTTGGGGCCGTTGGCCGCCAACGGTGTGAACGTCGACCAAGAAGGCGTGCTGGTGCGCCGTGGGCCGGACCGTGACGCGCGCGACAGCGGTCAGTGGGGCGCGTCCCTCAAATACATGTTCGAGCCACTCGACACCGAGTTCGGCGCCTACTTCATGAACTACCACAGCCGTGCGCCGATCTTCAGTGCAACCGGCGCACCGCAGTCGGTCTACAACACTGCCGCCGCGCTGCCGGGGCCGTTCGCCGCACTCGCACCGCTGCTGGTCGCGGGCAATTCGAATTACTTCATCGAATACCCGGAAGACATTCGTCTCTACGGCCTGAGTTTCTCCACCACCCTGCCTACCGGTACGGCGTGGAGCGGTGAGATCAGCTACCGTCCGAACGCGCCGGTGCAACTGAACTCCACCGACATCCTGTTTGCCGGCGTGCGTCCACTGGGCGGCGCGCTGACCAACGCTTCGTTGCTCACTGGCGTGCCGGGTCAGGACCTGCATGGCTATGAGCGCAAGGAAATCACCCAGATCCAGACGACCTTCACGCACTTCTTCGATCAGGTCATGGGCGCCAGCCGTCTGACCCTCGTTGGTGAAGTCGGCGCGACCTACGTCGGTGGCCTGGAAAGCCGTTCCGACAAGCGTTATGGCCGCGATCCGGTCTACGGTCCGGGTGAGTTGCCGGCTACTGGCACAGTCGATACCTGCGCCAACATCCTCAACAACAGCACCATCAACGGCGCAGGTCCTGGTTCGCCGCAGAACAACCGCAGCCGCAATTGCGAAAACGACGGCTTCACCACGTCGATGTCGTGGGGCTACCGTGGTCGGGCGATCTGGGAATACAACGACGTGTTTGCCGGTGTGAACCTCAAGCCGAACGTGGCCTGGTCCCACGACGTGAGCGGTTACTCGCCAGGCCCTGGCGGCAACTTCGAGGAAGGTCGCAAAGCGGTCAGCCTGGGCGTCGACGCCGAGTACCAGAACACCTACACCGCGAGCCTGGCCTACACCAATTTCTTCGACGGCAAGTACACCACCGTGGATGACCGCGACTTCGTGGCGCTCAGCTTCGGCGTGAACTTCTAAGCACTGCATTTCAGGACGAACGAATTTATGAAAATAACAAAGAGTCTGTTCCACGCCGGTGTTCTGGGCCTGTCGCTGCTGGCGACCAGTGTCATGGCGGCGGTGCCTGCTGCCGAAGCGGATAAACTGGGCAAGAGCCTGACGCCGATGGGCGCGGAAATGGCCGGTAATGCCGACGGTTCGATCCCGGCCTGGAAACCGCTGCCAAAAATGCCGGCAGCGTCGACAGCAAGGGCTTCCTGTCCAACCCTTACGCCAGTGAGCAGCCGCTGTTCACCATCACCGCCAAGGATGTCGACAAGTACAAGGACAAGCTTGCCCCGGGCCAGTACGCGATGTTCAAGCGCTACCCGGAAACCTTCAAGATGCCGGTCTATCCGTCCCATCGCGGCGCCACCGTGCCGGATGACGTGTTCGCCGCGATCAAGAAGAACGCCACCAGCACCAACCTGGTGTCCGGCGGCAACGGTCTGGAAAACTTCGATACCGCCGTGCCGTTCCCGATCCCGAAAACCGGTGTGGAAGTGATCTGGAACCACATCACCCGTTATCGCGGCGGCAGCGTGACCCGTCTGGTGACCCAGGCCACGCCGCAACCGAACGGCTCGTACAGCCTGGTGTACTTCCAGGATCAGTTCGTGTTCCGCGACAAGATGAAGGATTACGATCCGGCGAACCCGGGCAACATCCTGTTCTACTTCAAGCAGAAAGTGACCGCGCCGGCGCGTCTGGCCGGTGGCGTACTGCTGGTGCACGAGACTCTCGATCAGGTCAAGGAGCCGCGTTCGGCGTGGGTCTACAACGCCGGGCAGCGTCGTGTGCGCCGTGCACCGCAAGTGTCGTATGACGGCCCGGGTACTGCCGCCGACGGCCTGCGTACCTCGGACAACCTCGACATGTACAACGGCGCGCCGGATCGTTACGACTGGAAGCTCGAAGGCAAGAAAGAGATGTACATCGCCTCCGACAGCTACAAGCTCGACGATCCGAAACTGAAGTACTCGGACATCATCAAGGCCGGTCACATCAACCAGGACCTGGCTCGCTACGAGCTGCGCCGCGTCTGGCACGTGGTCGCGACCCTGAAGGAAGGCCAGCGCCACATCTACGCCAAGCGTGACTTCTACATCGACGAGGACACTTGGCAGGCAGCGGTCATCGACCACTATGACGGTCGCGGCCAACTGTGGCGTGTAGCCGAGGCGCATGCCGAGAACTACTACGACAAGCAAGTGCCGTGGTACGCCCTCGAAACCCTCTACGACCTGCAGTCCGGCCGCTATCTGGCACTGGGCATGAAGAACGAAGAGAAGCAGGCGTATGACTTCGGCTTCACCGCTACCACCAGCGACTTCACCCCGGCCGCTCTGCGTCAGGATGGTGTTCGCTAAACCTGCGTAAACCCGAGGCCGCATCCTCGTGAAAACGCCCCGACCGGTTCGGGGCGTTTTTTTGCGTGCGGTTTCACGCCTCAGCTCCGACACGGATTCATCGTGGTCGCGATTGGTCGGTGATGCCGGATTTTGGCGGCGCTGTGTAGGCTTTTTGTAGCCATTTGTAGCAGTGACCTTCATTACCTCTTCGTTTAAGGCTAGGCTGCGGACATCTGCAACGCCGCCAATCGCCTTCGAACAAGAGCCGGCCATGACTGATCTGTCCCCACTTCCGGGTCCCGCAAGCATCACCGTCGCAGCACTGGACGGGCGTTTTTTCCGCCCGCCGCTGCCTGATGGCTATGTCTTGCGGCCGCGCCTTTGCCAGCGTCTGCAGGCCGGGCTCGGAGGTCGGTTGCTGCTGGTCAGCGCCCCGGCCGGGTTCGGCAAAAGCTCGCTGGCAGTGGAGTTCTGTCAGAGCCTGCCGGCGCATTGGCAAAGTCTCTGGCTGGGCTTGAGTCCGCGTGACAATGATCCCGGACGTTTTCTTGAGCGCTTGCTCGAAGGTCTGCAGGACTACTTTCCGGCCTTGGGCGCTGGCGCTCTTGGTCTGCTGAAAATGCGTCAGCGTCATCAGCCATTCGCTTTTGAAGAATGGCTCGACGGTCTGCTCGATGAGCTGGCGCTGCATCTCGATCCTGCCGCGTCGTTGCTGCTGGTCCTCGACGACTACCACCTCGCCCAAGGGCCGGTGCTGGATCGTTGCCTGCAATTTTTCCTCAATCATCTGCCCGATGGCTTGCTGGTGATGGTCACCAGCCGCCAGCGCCCGGACTGGCATCTGGCGCGTCTGCGCCTGTCGCGTCAGTTGCTCGAGCTGCACGAACAGGACTTGCGCCTGACCCACGACGAAGCCCTGACCTTGCTCGACCGCCACAGCAGCTCACTGCGCGGCGAAGCACTGGAAAGCCTGATCCAGCGCAGCGAAGGCTGGGTCGCCGGCCTGCGCTTCTGGCTGCTGGCGGTGGCCGAGGCGGGTAACGATGCCGCGCTGCCGCAGGCGCTGAACGGCGGCGAGGGGTTGATACGCGACTATCTGCTCGAAGAAGTCATCGATTGCCTGCCGGCCGAAGTGCAATCGTTTCTCTACGAAACCGCACCGCAGGAACGCTTTTGCAGCGAGCTGTGCGACGCGGTCCGCGAAGCCCATGACAGCG
This sequence comes from Pseudomonas sp. AC255, assembly GCF_979258175.1. Lineage (NCBI taxonomy): Bacteria > Pseudomonadati > Pseudomonadota > Gammaproteobacteria > Pseudomonadales > Pseudomonadaceae > Pseudomonas > Pseudomonas sp. AC255. The sequence continues at coordinate 418,728 of NZ_OZ409841.1, forward strand.
CCGAGATCCTGCGCTTTCTGCTCGCCCATCAGGTGTTTCTGGTGCCGCTGGACGAGCACGGTCACTGGTACCGCTATCACCATTTGTTTTCTGACTTGTTGCGCAGCCGGCCAATCGCCCAGGCGATGGTGCCCAACGCTACCCTGCATTTGCGCGCCTGCCGCTGGTTCAATGCGCAAGGCCTGCTCGACGAAGCGGTGGAGCAGGCGTTGCGTGCCGGGCATCTCGATGTCGCGGCGAACCTGGTACAGAACCTGTCCGAAGAACAGCTGCTCGCCGAGCAGAACGTCGGCATGCTGCTGCGCTGGAAAATGGACTTGCCCGACAGCCTGCTGATCAGCACGCCACGGCTGATCGTGCTCTACAGCTGGGCGCTGGGGCTGGCCTGTCAGCTCGACGCCGCTGAAGAGCTGGCCAGCCATTTGAGCCGTTTCCTGCCGGCGCCTTCGGCCACCGCGCAAAAATCCATGCTTGCGCAATGGCTGGCGCTCAGCGGGATCATCGCTCGCGGGCGCGGCCATCGCGAACTGACCCTGCGTTATTGCAGCGAAGCACTGGAGAGCCTGCCGGCCAAACGTTATGGCCAGCGGCTGATGTGCCTGTCGACCTTGTCCAACCTGGCGATCGCCGACGGTGATCTGTGGCGCGCCCGTGGCCTGAACCGTGAATCCCTCGAGCTGGCGCAACGGGTCGGCAATCCATTATTCGAAGCGTTGGCGCATTACGACAGGGCGCGGGTTCTGCAATCGCGGGGCGAGATTCTGCGCGCGCTGGATGAAGTGCATCAGGGCCTGGAACGCTTGCGCGGTCTGTCGCCGCAACGCCTGTACGCCGTACGCGCACGGCTGACGTTGTATGAAGGTTTCCTGCTGGCGATGCGTTTGCAGCCGCAGGCCGCACGCGTACGCCTGCTGGCCGGCATTGGCGAGGCGCGCGCCTGTCGCGACATCAGCGTGCTGATCGGCCACTGCGTGATCGCTCGGCTGGACGGCGCCAGTGGCGAATTCGCCAAGGCCTTCGCCGAACTCGCCGAAGCCGAACGCCTGATGCACATCTGGGACGTACCGCCGATCTACTATCTGGCGATGATCACCCTGGTCAAATGCGAACTGTGGCTGGCTCAGGGCCGGATTGATCTTGCCGAGGCTTGGCTTGCACGCCTGGGCCAGACCTACACCGGCGAACACGCTGCGGCACCGCCAGAGTTTCATCCGCAGCTGCCGCTGCATGTGGAACTGCAACAGGCGCTGCTTGATGTGATTCAGGGGCAACCGATGCTCGCCGAAGGGCGGCTGAACGTGTTGCATGAAAACGGCCAGCGGACCGGCCGGCAGTTGCTGAGCGTGATGGCGTTGACGCAGAAGGTGGCGCTGTTGCTGTCCAGTGGACGCGAGCCCGATGCGCGCAAGGTGTTGAGTCAGGCGCTGGAAGCTGCGGCCGGCGGCGTATTCCAGCCCTTCGATGCGCTGCTGAAAAGTCATGCCGACTGGATGCGCGGGCAATTGCAGGCGCTTTCCTGCCACGCCGTCAGCCAGCAATTGCTCACACAGTTCCCAACAGCCGCGCCGCGACCGAGCGTAGAAAGCTCAACTACCGAACAACTCAGCAGCCGGGAATTGGCCGTGCTGCGCCTGATCGCCCAAGGCTGTTCCAATCAGGAAATCAGCGAGCAGTTGTTCATTTCCCTGCACACCGTGAAAACCCATGCCAGCCATATCAACAGCAAGCTCGGGGTTGAGCGGCGTACGCAGGCGGTGGCGCGGGCGAAGGCGTTGGGGTTATTGCTCTAGCGACGGTAAAATTCGCCATCGGCCGTTGCCAACGGCGTTGACCCTGTCCAGGATTTTTCCATGACCACGCCCAGCCCTGCGCTTATCCGCGAAACCTTCCCCGTCGGCCCGCTCCAGTGCAACTGCACGATCATCGGCGACCCACTCACAAAAAAGCCATCGTCGTCGATCCCGGCGGCAACCCGGACCTGATCATGGCGCGCCTCGATGCCCATGGCCTGAAAGTCGTCAGCATCATCCACACCCACGCGCATCTCGATCACTTTCTCGCTTCCGGGCAGATGAAGGAGAAAACCGGCGCGACCCTGCATCTGCACAAGGAGGATCAATTCCTCTGGGACAACCTTGAAATGCAATGCCAGATGTTCGGCGTGCCTTACACCCCGGTGCCGTCGCCGGATCGCTGGTTGAGCGATGACGAAGAACTCGCCTGCGGTTGCGGTGTGGCACTGCACACGCCGGGACATACACCCGGGTCCATGAGCTTTTGGTTTTCCGAGGCTAAGCTGTTGATAGCCGGCGACACGCTGTTTCGTCGCGGGGTAGGGCGCACGGATTTGTGGGGTGGCGATCAGGCGACCATCGTGCGTTCGATCAAACAGCGGCTGTATACGCTGGACGAGGACGCAACGGTTGTCACCGGGCACGGTCCGGACACGCGTCTGGGTGATGAGATGCGTGAGAACCCGTTTGTGCGTGCCTGAATTTTTTGTCACGGGCAGCGGGCGGAATTTTTAGGCATTGTCATGATCCAACGCCCGCGCAGGTCCATTGATTGATCAGTGGCCGCTGCACCACAGAATGCAGAAAACCAGGAGCTCTCCATGTTCACCACGCGTCGTTTGATTATTGTCGCTACTGCCGTGGCCGTGCTGTCCGGCTGCGCCTCGCCTAATCCGTATGACAATCAGGGTCAGGCCGACGGTGGCTCGCAAGGCATGAGCAAAACCGCCAAATACGGTGGCCTCGGCGCGCTGGCCGGCGCACTCGCCGGTGCCGCCATCGGTCACGACAACCGTGGCAAGGGCGCCTTGATCGGCGCTGCTGTCGTCGGTGCCTCCGCTGCCGGCTACGGCTACTACGCCGACCAGCAGGAAAAGAAACTGCGCGCGAGCATGGCCAACACTGGCGTTGAAGTGCAGCGGCAGGGCGATCAGATCAAGCTGATCATGCCGGGCAACATCACCTTCGCCACCGATTCGGCGAACATTGCCCCGAGTTTCTACCAGCCGTTGAACAACCTGGCCAACTCGCTGAAGGAGTTCAACCAGAACCAGATCGAAATCGTCGGTTACACCGACAGCACCGGCAGCCGCCAGCACAACATGGACCTGTCACAGCGTCGTGCGCAGAGCGTGGCGACCTACCTGACCTCGCAAGGTGTCAGCGGTGCCAACCTGTCGGCCCGTGGCGCCGGCCCGGATAACCCGATTGCCAGCAACGGCGACGTGAATGGCCGCGCGCAGAACCGCCGGGTCGAAGTCAACCTGAAGGCGATTCCGGGCCAGCAGTATGGTGGTCAGCAGCAACAGCCGGGTACGGTGCAGCAGTATCCATAAGCGATTGCCTGAATGAAGAAATGCCCGATCCTGTGATCGGGCATTTTTTTGTCTGGGCAGTGCCGGCCTCTTCGCGGGCAAGCCCGCTCCCACAGGTATTGGCGGTGGCCACAAAATCTGTGTTCCACACCTGACCCCTGTGGGAGCGGGCTTGCCCGCGAAAAGGCCAGTGTTGTCACCGCAAAATCAGCCGATACAAAAAAGCCCCCGGACAACAGCATTGTCCGGAGGCTTTTTGTTGGGCGCGAAACCCGATTACTTCTTCAGACCATAATGCTCATCGAGCATGCCCGGCGAGTTTGGATTCTTCGGTGCATAGTCACGCGGTGGTTCCTGATCGCGCGGTGGCGTCAGGCGTTCACGTGGTGCCTGCGCTGCGTCGGCGTGCAGGGCGGCGATCAGGCGCTGGCGGGTCTGCTCGTCCAGGGCCAGACGATTGGCGCCCTCGGCGAGGTGGTCCTGCACTTCCTGATAGCTCTGGGTCAGTTTCTTGACCAGCATCGCTGTGCTGTTGAAGTGGGTGACCACTTCGTTCTGATAACTGTCGAAACGCTCCTGGATATCATCCAGTTGACGCTGCGTGCGGCTCGGTGCGGCGTTCGGCGCAACGCGCGCGATCAGGAATCCAATGGCGACACCCACAACCAGGGCAAGAGTCGGTAACAACCAAACTAAGAGCGAGTGTTCCACGAGTCCTTCCTCTATAAACGGCTTTGCTTTACGTTAACGGCTCGAACCTGCGCTGTATACCGCGATTCACTCGCAATAGATTGGCACAGACAATTTGCTAGACGAGTCGACCCGATTCGAGGTCACGGAGTTCCTCCCTTGCTGATGCGTGAAACCCCTGTAGTGATTGACGGCCCTGTCGGCCAAATTGAGGCTTTGTATCTGGATAACGAGCAGCCGCGCGGCATCGCGCTGATCTGCCATCCGAACCCGGTACAGGGCGGCACCATGCTCAACAAGGTCGTCTCGACCCTGCAGCGCACCGCGCGCGACGCAGGCCTGATCACCTTGCGTTTCAACTATCGCGGCGTCGGCGCCAGCCAGGGCACGCATGACATGGGCACCGGTGAAGTCGACGACGCCCAGGCCGCCGCCACATGGCTGCGGGAAAAACACCCGGATCTGCCGCTGACCCTGTTCGGTTTCTCCTTCGGCGGATTTGTTGCAGCAAGTCTCGGCGGCCGTCTCGAAGCCCAGGGCGTGCAGCTTGAGCACCTGTTCATGGTTGCCCCGGCGGTGATGCGTCTGGGCGAGCAGGATCAACTGCCGCAGCACGGCGGGTTGACCGTGATCCAGCCGGAAACCGATGAAGTCATCGATCCGCAACTGGTCTACCAGTGGTCGGAACAACTCCAGCGCCCCCATGAGCTGCTGAAAGTGGCAGAATGCGGACACTTTTTTCACGGCAAGCTGACCGATCTCAAGGATCTGCTGCTGCCGCGTCTCTCGAATTGATTGCAGTCTGACAAGCGATTACCCATGACCAACCGTACCCGCATTCTCACCGGCATCACCACCACTGGCACGCCGCACTTGGGCAACTACGCTGGGGCCATTCGCCCGGCAATCCTCGCCAGCCGCGACAGCCAGGCCGATTCGTTCTATTTCCTGGCCGACTACCACGCCCTGATCAAATGCGATGACCCGCTGCGCATCCAGCGCTCGCGTCTGGAAATCGCCGCGACCTGGCTGGCCGGTGGCCTCGATGTCGACCGCGTGACGTTCTACCGCCAGTCCGACATCCCGGAAATCCCCGAGCTGACCTGGCTGCTGACTTGCGTCGCTGCCAAGGGCCTGCTCAACCGCGCGCACGCCTACAAGGCCTCGGTGGACAAGAACGTTGAGACGGGTGAAGACCCGGATGCCGGCATCACCATGGGCCTCTACAGCTATCCGGTGCTGATGGCGGCGGACATCCTGATGTTCAACGCGCACAAGGTGCCGGTCGGTCGCGATCAGATTCAGCACGTGGAAATGGCCCGCGATATCGGTCAGCGTTTCAACCATCTGTTCGGCCAGGGCAAAGAGTTCTTCACCATGCCCGAAGCGCTGATCGAAGAAAGCGTGGCGACGTTGCCGGGCCTCGACGGTCGCAAGATGTCGAAGAGCTACGACAACACCATTCCGTTGTTCAGCAGCGCGAAAGAAATGAAGGACGCGATCTCGCGGATCGTCACCGACTCCAAGGCCCCGGGCGAAGCGAAAGATCCGGACAACTCGCACCTGTTCACTCTGTTCCAGGCCTTCGCCACTCCGGCGCAGGCTGACGAGTTCCGCAGCGAACTGCTCGGTGGTTTGGGCTGGGGTGAGGCGAAGAATCGCCTGTTCCAGTTGCTCGACAATGAGCTGGGCGAGGCGCGCGAGAAGTATCACCAGTTGATCGAGCGTCCTGCGGATCTGGAAGACATTCTGCAGATTGGTGCGAAGAAGGCCCGCGCCGTGGCCACGCCGTTCCTCAATGAATTGCGCGAAGCCGTTGGCCTGCGTTCTTTCGTCAATCAGGTCCAGGTAGCCGCGACTACCAAGAAGAAAGCCGCGAAAGCCGCACGTTTCGTCAGCTTCCGCGAGGACGACGGCAGCTTCCGTTTCCGTCTGCTGGCGGCCGATGGCGAGCAATTGCTGTTGTCGCGCAACTTCGCCGACGGCAAGACTGCCGGCCAGGTGACCAAACAGTTGCAGTCCGGCGAGTCGCTGGATGTGCGTACTGATGACCTGAGCTTCAGCGTCTGGCTGGCCGGTGAGTGCGTGGGCGACAGCCCGGCCTTCGCCGACGCTGCCGCGCGAGACGCCGCCATCGAGGCGTTGCGCGTCGCGCTGACTCCAGCTCAAGACTGATAGGCGGCACGACCCGACCAAGGGCCGATTGCCATTCCCACAGGCCGTCGCTACAGTGACGGCCCGTTTTTGTTGCCTTGCTAACGAATTATGACGCCCCTAGAACGATATCAAGCTGATCTGAAACGCCCGGACTTCTTCCATGACGCCGCGCAGGAAACTGCTGTGCGTCACTTGCAGCGTCTGTACGACGACTTGATCGCCGCTGACCAGAACAAGCCGGGTCTGTTCGGCAAGCTGTTTGGCAAAAAGGATCAGGCGCCGGTCAAGGGCCTGTATTTCTGGGGCGGCGTCGGTCGCGGCAAGACTTACCTGGTCGACACCTTCTTCGAAGCGTTGCCGTTCAAGGAAAAGACCCGCACGCACTTCCACCGCTTCATGAAGCGTGTGCACGAAGAAATGAAGACCCTGGGCGGCGAGAAAAACCCGCTGACCATCATCGCCAAGCGCTTCGCGGCCGAGTCGCGGGTGATCTGCTTCGATGAATTCTTCGTCTCCGACATCACCGACGCGATGATCCTCGGCACGCTGATGGAAGAATTGTTCAAGAACGGCGTGACCCTGGTCGCGACGTCGAACATCGTGCCGGACGGCCTGTACAAGGATGGCCTGCAGCGCGCGCGCTTCCTCCCCGCCATTGCGCTGATCAAGCAGAACACCGAGATCGTCAACGTCGACAGCGGTGTTGACTATCGTCTGCGTCACCTCGAGCAAGCCGAGCTGTTCCACTATCCGCTCGACGAAGCCGCCCACGAAAGCCTGCGCAAGAGCTTCAAGGCACTGACGCCGGAGTGCACGGCAGCGGTGGAAAACGATGTGCTGATCATCGAGAACCGCGAAATCCGCGCTCTGCGCACCTGCGACGACGTGGCCTGGTTCGACTTCCGCGAACTGTGCGACGGCCCGCGCAGCCAGAACGACTACATCGAACTGGGCAAGATCTTCCACGCCGTGCTGCTCAGCGGCGTCGAGCAGATGAGCGTCACCACCGACGACATCGCCCGTCGCTTCATCAACATGGTCGACGAATTCTACGATCGCAACGTCAAACTGATCATTTCTGCTGAAGTCGAGTTGAAGGATCTGTACACCGGCGGACGCCTGACCTTCGAGTTTCAGCGCACGCTGAGCCGACTGCTGGAGATGCAATCCCACGAGTTTCTGTCGCGGGCGCACAAGCCTTAAGCGGAGTCTCGGCGACAAAAAAGGGCCTGCGATTGCAGGCCTTTTTTATGGGGCCAGTTCAGCGAGGCAGGTTGCCAACGTTGATTGCTGTTGGCAGCCAACCAGAAGCCAGAGCAGAATTCTTGCTTTGCGCGGGCATAGGAACCCAGCCATCACGGCACCTTTACGCGTCATATCGATTTCACTGCCGACGAAGCCATAGGTCACTTGCGCCGTCGCGCCACAACCGGTGCGGGTGGCGATGATCACCGGAATATGTCGGGCAATGCCTTCGATGACGTTGGCCCAGTCCGCTGAAACATGGCCGGCACCGAAGCCAGCGATCACTAGGCCGGCGTAACCTAGCTCCACAACCTTCTCTAGCAGCAGACTGTCTGCACCGAGCGAAGCTTCCAGCAAAGCAATATTCTGGCGGGTGTCTCGGGGCATCGGCAAAACATGGCGCGCAACCGGCGCATGGAAGTAGCGCGGAGCGCCTTCCACTATCAAGCCAGCAGGGCCGGTCAAGGGCGAGGCGAAGGCGTGCATGGCCATTGAATCGACTTTGCGCACGCTACTGGCGCGGTGAATCTCGCCGTTGATAACCACCTGTGCTCCGCGCCCATGACTGCATGCCGCCAACGCAACGCGACCGGCATCCAGCAGGTTTGCCGGGCCATCAGCCCCCGCTTGCATGGCAGAGCGCATGGCGCCAGTCAGCACCAATGGCTCGTCGTGCGCCCACAGGTAATCGAAGAAAGTGGCGGATTCCTCCAGAGTGTCCGTGCCCTGGATGATGATGACTGCGGCCACGCCTTGGCTGATCTGCGCGTTGGCCCAGTTCAATACGTCCAAGAGGTATTCGAAATCCAGCGAAGCGCTGGGTAACAGACCGAAAGTCTCGACGGTTGCTCGTGCGAGCATATTCAACTCCGGCACGGTGTTCAGCAACGCTTCGCCGGACACCGCCGGAACGACGCCTTGGCCGTTTTGCGTCGATTGCATGCTGACAGTGCCGCCGAGCGCGGCAATAGCCAGTTTTGGCAGTTCCATGTGATACCTCGCGAAGAAAGACCGGCTGTACCGGGGACTATCCAGATGCCAGCCGGGGCAGGGGAAAGATCAGTGGCTGGCCAGCCATCCGACGATTGGCAGGATCAATAGCGTACTGAGAGCCATCGACAACACGTTACCGATAAAGCCATGCATGAAGCCTGGCAGCCGCTGCGCGAGGGCGCAGGCCAGTGGCGGGGCGATTAGGGCGCCGAGCAGCGCACTGGAGATGATCACTTGCCAAGCGCCGCCGAAGGTAAGGATCGCAGCCGGAACAACGGACACCAGCGGTACATAGGTCGGATACCAACCGCGCGCCATCCACTGCTTGCGCCAGATCACTACGCCCAAGGCCGACGTCAGCGCCTGACCGGCCAGCAGTTGCGGCAGCAGACCGGTGCCGTAGACCGGGCTCATCGGGTTGAGTGTAAATGCGAGCAACGCACCGACAATCAGTCCCAGACTGGCCCACTCATTGCCGAAGAAAGGTGCCTCGGAGAAATCCGCCAAGACCCGGCGCATGCTCCATACCACGCCATAATCCGGCGCCTTGCCGGACACGGTCATGCTGACTTCCTCGGCAGCCGGCTCGGGCTCCGCTGGTCTCACCAGGCTTGGCACGTAGCGACAAAGCACGAAGGCGCCGATGCTGGCGATGGCCATGCCCGAAACATTGCCAATCACCACGGGCAGACCGAGTGGGTTGCATACGTAATTGACCATCAGCAGACACAGAGGTGTCACGAACAGGGCGCCCATGATGGCTCCGTTGATCGCGACCTTCCAGCCTGCACCGAACATCAATACCATTGCGGCAGGCAACGACACGAATGCCGCGAAGGTGGGCTGCCAACTGGTCGCGGTGACGGTCCAGCCCCACAGCAAATTGCTCAGCACCAGACCCAGTAGTGAGCTTGTCACCAGCCACGGCCAGAGCCCGCTGCCGTAACAGATCGTGAAGCCTTGCCAGGCTTTTCCCGTTCGATTAGCCCAATAGCCCAGATATGCACCGGCCAGAAGGCCAATCGAGGCAAACTCGTGTTTATAAAACGCCACCTCGCTGATATCTCCAAGCACCCAACGCAGCCAGGCAGCAGCGTCGGGAAAACTCGAAACCATATGGCTGTAGTCCGGCCAGCGCGCCGACCACAACGAATGATGGGTGAGCGATAGCCAGCCAATCAAAACCGTCGCACCCAGAATCAGGCCGATAATGGTGCTGTCCATCGCGGTTCTGGCCACGATTGTTTTGCGGTGCTTTGCGTGAATGTCCATTGCCCGGCCTCCGGTTAACGCGGCAGGCACGGATGCTGGGTGTAACCGAGCATTCGATCGTAGACATCACAGCGCCGATCACGGTGCAAATCGTTCAGGTCGTTCCAGATTGGCGCACTGCGCGAGCTGGTCAGGTCGATATCGGCGTAGAGGATTTCCTGCTGGTCGGCGGACGCCACGCGGCCAATCGGCCAGCCGTTAGTGCCAGCAATCAAAGAGCATCCAAGGTAACGAGCGCCACGCTCTTCGCCGATTCGGCTGGCCGCCGCAATGAACACATTGTTGACGTGCGCCGCGGTCATGGTCAGGTACGAAGCCATGCACTTGCCGGCGTCATCGAACAAGGGCGGTGGTGTCCAGACCCAGTTGTTCAGGCTGCAGATAATGTCCGCGCCCTGCTGGCTGAGGATTCTCGGGACCTCGGGAAACCAGATGTCCCAGCAGATCAGCAGACCGATACGACCGATCGGCGTTTCGAACACCGGGAAACCGCTATCGCCTGCGGTGAACCAGAGCTTCTCCAGATTCCACAGGTGCGCCTTGCGGTATTTGCCGATGAAACCGTCAGGTCCCAACAACACGGCTGTGTTGTACAACCGTGCCCCTTCGCGCTCGGTCAGCCCTGCTACCAGATACACCTGATGCTGGCGGGCAAAATCCTCCCATCGGCTCACGCTCGGCCCATCCGGAACCGATTCGGCGTGATCGAACGCATCCTGTCGAGTGCGAAAGAAATAACCGGTGTTTGTCAGCTCGGGCAAAACGATGAGGTTGGCACCGCCATTGACCGCCTGCAGTGCCAACTCCAGGCTATTACTCAGATTCGCTGCACGATTTTGCGTACCGACCTGCGGATCACATTGCACAACCGCAACACGAACAGGGCTTGTTGACTCACTCATTTTTCATGATCCCTTATTGTTGTTTTCACGCCATCGGGTGGCGGGGAACATAAGAGTCGAGTCAGCACTGGAAGGTAAGTCGGCGCTTTCCGGTTAAGTTGTAGTACGCCTCCTAGGACGATTAAACACATATCGACGATGCACGTTCAGGACGCTGAATTGCGTGACTGAAAACTTCATGGTCCGGCCTGGTAGTGTGGATAGTCGGTTATCTGGAAGCCGCCATTGAACTGCGCCGAGGTTTTTTCGCAAATATGAATCACCGCATCGATGGCACCGCGAAAGCAGGGCTCGGTCCAGCCGGCATCCACTGAAAACGACTCGCCAGAAAGATACAGCCCGGAAACACTGGAATAGTCGCGGTTGTATTTCATCAGGCTTACAGCGTCGTAGTAGGCGCCGGGGCGGTAAAGTTTGGCGCACCCCAGTGAGTTCTTATCGGTGATCCAGCGCTGTACGACGGCCTGATTCAGGCCAATGAAAGGCGAGATGCGCTGCCCGATATTGCTGCAGTTCATCAGGATTCGATCAAGTTCTTCGGCACATTTGGCGACCAGCTCCTTGTCGCTGAAACAGCAGAGTTTGGTAGCGTCATCTTCCCAGGTGTAACTGAGAAGAATGCAGTCGTAGCTGTAGTGATCGTTATAGCGGTAGGTATAAACATCGTGGATAAAACTGTCCGTGACGATCGCTTGGGGGATGGCGGTATTGCCGGACAGGAAGGATTTCTTCAGCGGCGCGAACACTTTGCAGCTGGTTTCCCAATGTGCTGTCTTGTACGCATTGATCGTTTCGAACGGCAGCATTTGTGCAGTGAAGTTTTCAAGCCTGATTCGTGTTTCGATCAACCACGAAGGCAGCGTCATGATCACGGAGTCATAATCGCTGAAATGTTCCTGGGCCTGATGGGGGCGACTTTGCTTCCAGTTGTAGTAGACACGGGTTCTACCGCTGTCGAGCTTTTTCAGCCGAGTGACGGCGCTATCAGTCAGCAAACCTTCGCGGTATTGCAGGCTGTGTTCGTGGAAAGACATCGCTGTTTCATCAGGTTTGATGAACATAAGGCTTTCACTCAGCGCCGCGAGACCGAGGTAGCGCGGGCCTTCAAACTGCAGGCCGGTTGAATCGAAAACCGCATTGCTGCGGATATGCGGTGAGTCAGGCAGAGGATCGCCTTGTTCATCTACCCGACCCAGCACCAGTTGCAAGTGACTGCTGAACCCGAATATGGCAGTGCGCAGCGGGTACAGTGCACAGACGTCATAAAATGCGCCCCAGCTGCCGTCACCGATGCCGATGGCATAAAAAATGGCCGATTCCTCTGGCGACATTCCCATCCCGCCAAAATCGCCCGGCGCGTCTTTTTCCCAGCGTTGCAGCACCGGCATGCTCACCAGATCACGGAAGGAAATGGCGTGATACCTGGCGACAATAGCTGCCCACACGGACTCCCATTCCTCGCTCGCATAACTGTCGCAAACGTGCCGGGTCATGCGGTCGGCGAACGCTCTCCATTTTGCATACACCGCTTGCAGCTTCTCGCCGGGAGGACGGGTCTGACCGTCGGCGTTTTTCCAGATAAGCATTTGCGGCGTAGCCTGCTCTGACAGGCTGCCCTCGCGCAGATAGATGCCGGTTGATTTGACCCATTGGCTGCCGGGATTGGCAAAGTCTGAAAGGGCCAGGTCGAATATCGTCGCGTAGTAGGCCATCAGCGAACGACCGTCCTTCGGCGATTCTCCTTCGCGATTGAACAAAGGCATACGCATCGCACCCATTTCGAACGGGGTATGGCTGGCCTTGGATTGAGGACTGCCGGGAACGGTCAGGTGCCTGCCGCCGATTCGCGAGGACTGTTCGATCAGCGTGATCTGGGTGAAGCCGCAGCGCAGCAATTCTCTCGCTGCCGTCAGGCCTGTGATGCCTGCGCCGATGATGCAGATTCGATGGCTCGAATCAGTCGCTCGGGCGATTCCGCCTGGCTGCTCCAGTAACGCGCGGTAGTCAAAACACAGGTCCGGCGGATTGGGGAAACGGGCTTTCCAGTTGTCCTGTGGCGAACGTTTTTTGCGTTTTTCAAGGCCAGGAGCCTGTGAGGGATAGTTGTAGCTGGAGCCGATGGTCACTGTTGATCTTCCCTGATGCGATGTGCTTGGGAAGTAGTCTGGTCGGCGCAGGCACGTCCGAACAGTCGTAAAACACAGCCAGACGCTGTTCTGTTTTCGTTCATTTGTGTCGGACGAATCACAACTTACAAGCCGGTCCCCGTGGAAGGACTACACCCACAGGGACGTCAGTCTGGCGGAAGTTTACGCAGCCTGCTGAAACTGTTGCCGATACTGGTTAGGCGACAGTTCGGTGTGCTGGCGGAACAGTCGCGCGAAGAAGCTCGCATCGTCGTAACCGACCTCATAACTGATGGTCTTGATGCTCTTGCGCGTGCCCGAAAGCAGGCCCTTGGCCGTCTCGATGCGCAGGCGTTGCAAGTAATGCAGCGGCTTGTCGCCGGTGGCGGTCTGGAAGCGGCGCATGAAGTTGCGGATGCTCATGCCGTGCTCGCGGGCGACGTCTTCGAAGCGGAACTTGTCGGCAAAATGTTCTTCGAGCCACTGCTGGATCTGCAGGATGATCACGTCCTGATGCAGCTTCTGCCCACCGAAACCGATACGTCCCGGCGAATAGCTGCGCTGCACTTCGTAGAGGATGTCGCGGGCCACGGCTTGCGCCACGTTCGCACCGCAGAAGCGTTCGATCAGATAGATATAGAGATCGCATGCCGAGGTAGTACCGCCGGCGCAGTAGAGATTGTCGGCGTCGGTCAGGTGCTTGTCCTGATTCAGATAAACCTTGGGGAAGCGCTCGGCGAAGGCATTGAAGAAGCGCCAGTAGGTGGTCGCTTCCTTGCCGTTGAGCAGCCCGGCTTCGGCGAGCCAGAACACCCCGGTAGCTTCGCCGCACAACACCGCACCGCGCGCATGCTGTTCGCGCAGCCACGGCAGGATTTGCGGGTAACGGCCGCACAGCGTATCGAAGTCGTCCCAGAACGCCGGGAGGATGATCACATCGGCGTTTTCCAGGCCACCGTCGACCGGCATGACCACGTCGCTGAAGCTTTTTACCGGTTTGCCATCGGGGCTGACCAGGCGCGTTTCGAACGCCGGTGTCAGGCCGTGGCCCAGTTGTTTGCCGTAACGCAGGCTGGCCACATGGAAAAAATCCTTGGCTTGCATGAGGGTGTAAGCGAAAACCCGGTCGATGGCCAGGATGCTGACGCGCCGCAAGGGCGGGGAGACGTGCTTAGACATAATTCAACTTTTGTTTTGTTTTTATAAGGGAAAGTGGTCACCAGACGGCTGGATCGTCTTATTTTTTGTCGGATGTGTCCAGTGTCCCGTAGCAGGAGTCGGGCTTAGTCTCTGAGAGCCGTATCCCTCCAACAACAAAGAAAGGTGCCGCATGATCCCCAGAACCCTGTTCAGCTCCGAGCACGAATTGTTCCGCGACAGCGTGCGAACTTTCCTCGAAAAAGAGGCCGTGCCGTATCACGCGCAGTGGGAGAAGCAGGGACACATTGATCGCGCGCTGTGGAACAAGGCGGGGGAGGCGGGGATGCTCTGTTCGCATCTGCCGGAAGAGTACGGCGGGCTCGGCGCGGATTTCCTCTACAGCACCGTGGTGATTGAAGAAGTCGGGCGTCTGGGACTGACCGGCATCGGCTTTTCGCTGCACTCGGACATCGTCGCACCGTACATCCTGCATTACGGCAGCGAGGCGCTGAAACACAAATACCTGCCGAAACTGGTCTCAGGGGAAATGGTCACGGCGATCGCCATGACCGAGCCTGGCGCCGGTTCCGACCTGCAAGGGGTGAAAACCACGGCGGTGCTCGACGGTGACGAATATGTGATCAACGGTTCGAAGACCTTTATCACCAACGGCTTTCTGGCTGATCTGGTCATCGTGGTGGCCAAGACCGACCCGAAGGCCGGGGCCAAGGGCACCAGCCTGTTCCTGGTGGAGGCGAATACGCCGGGCTTCGAGAAAGGCAAGCGCCTGGAGAAGGTCGGCATGAAGGCGCAGGACACCTCGGAACTGTTCTTCCAGGACGTGCGCGTGCCGAAGGAGAACCTTCTCGGCCAGGCGGGGGCCGGGTTTGCCTATCTGATGCAGGAGTTACCGCAAGAGCGCCTGACCGTGGCGATTGGCGGCCTGGCCTCGGCTGAAGCGGCGTTGCAATGGACGCTGGATTACACCCGTGATCGCAAGGCGTTCGGCAAGTCGATTGCCGATTTCCAGAACACCCGCTTCAAACTGGCCGAGATGGCTACCGAGATCCAGATCGGCCGGGTTTTTGTCGACCGCTGCCTGGAGTTGCATCTGCAAGGCAAACTCGATGTGCCGACGGCGGCGATGGCCAAATATTGGGGCACCGACCTGCAATGCAAAGTGCTCGACGAATGCGTGCAACTGCATGGCGGCTACGGCTTCATGTGGGAATACCCGGTGGCCCGGGCGTGGGCGGATGCGCGGGTGCAGCGGATCTATGCAGGCACCAATGAAATCATGAAGGAGATTATTGCGCGGTCGCTTTGATGATCGTTCCTACGCTCTGCGTGGGAATGCCGCCGGGGACGCTCCGCGTTCCGCTGTTGAGGTAATCCGACTGGCCCCTTCGCGAGCAGGCTCGCTCCCACAGGGGATCACGGTACCTGTGGGAGCGAGCCTGCTCGCGAAGCCTTGGCGGTCAGTTACGGCGCGGGATTCGGATGATCCTTGTGAATCGCCTCGATCCCGGCCAGCACTTCATCGGACAGTTTCAGATCAAAACTGGCAATGTTGCTGTCCAGTTGCTCAAGCGTCGTCGCGCCAATGATGTTGCTGGTGACGAAAGGTTGCTGGGTCACGAAGGCCAGTGCCATTTGCGCCGGGTCCAGACCGTGTTCACGGGCCAGGGCTACGTAACGGCTGCACGCCGCTTCGGATTGCGGGTTGAAATAGCGGCTGAAGCGGCTGTAGAGGCTCAGGCGTCCTTTCGCTGGACGGGCGCCACCCTCGTACTTGCCGGAGAGGAAACCGAACGCCAGCGGCGAATAGGCGAGCAGGCCGCACTGTTCGCGAATGGCGATCTCGGCCAAGCCGACTTCGAAGCTGCGGTTGAGCAGGTTGTACGGGTTCTGGATCGACACTGCACGCGGCCAGCCACGGGCTTCGGCCAAAGCCAGAAAGCGCATGGTGCCCCACGGCGTCTCGTTGGACAGACCGATGTGGCGAATCTTGCCGGCCTTCACCTGTTCGTCGAGGGCTTCGAGGGTGTCTTCCAGTGGCGTCAGGTTCGCTTCGATCTTGTGTTTGTAGCCCAGCTGTCCGAAAAAGTTGGTGCTGCGTTCCGGCCAGTGCAGTTGGTACAGATCGATGTAATCGGTCTGCAGGCGCTTGAGGCTGCCGTCCAGTGCCTCGGTGATGTGCTGGCGGTTGTGGCGCAGGTTTTTATCGCGGATGTAGTCGATGGTGTTGCCGGGGCCGGCGATCTTGCTGGCGAGGATCCAGTCGGCACGGTCACCGCGACTCTTGAAGTAATTGCCGATGTAGCGCTCGGTGGTGGCGTAGGTTTCGGCTTTTGGCGGCACCGGATACATTTCGGCGGTGTCGAGGAAATTGATCCCGGCTTCCTTGGCCCGTTCAATCTGGGCGAAGGCTTCAGCTTCAGTGTTTTGCTCGCCCCAGGTCATGGTGCCGAGGCAGATTGCACTCACGTTCAGGTCGGTACGGCCTAGCTGGCGATAGTCCATCGGGTGCTCCTTGGGCAAAACAATCATAAAAGCAGGTTGAAAAATTTTTCGCAATCTGCATAATTGCCGACCTCTTTCTGCAGTGGAAGTGATGCGCCGCCGCCGAAGAATCTTGCCGTTGAACGGACGCGCCGACCCGAGCCCCCGAAAGCGTCTGTATCCGGCTGCCTTTGACTTGTCAAAGTACGCACTATTCAGTAAGATCCGCCGTCTTATTTACAGGCGGCCCCTGAGGCTATAAAGAATGAAAACTTTTACTGCTAAACCGGAAACAGTAAAGCGCGACTGGTTTGTCGTCGACGCTGCTGGTCAGACCCTGGGTCGTCTGGCCACCGAAATCGCGAGCCGTCTGCGTGGCAAGCACAAGCCTGAGTACACTCCTCACGTTGACACCGGCGACTACATCGTCGTCATCAACGCCGAGCAGATCCGTGTTACCGGCGCTAAAACCACTGACAAAATGTACTACTCCCACTCCGGTTTCCCGGGCGGCATCAAGTCGATCAACTTTGAAAAGCTGATCGCCAAAGCCCCTGAGCGCGTGATCGAGACCGCGGTTAAAGGCATGCTGCCTAAAAACCCACTGGGTCGCGACATGTACCGTAAGCTGAAAGTCTATGCGGGCGCTGCACACCCTCATACTGCTCAGCAGCCCCAAGAACTGAAGATTTAACGGAATAGTTCATTATGTCGGCGACTCAAAATTACGGCACTGGCCGTCGCAAGACCGCAACCGCACGCGTTTTCCTGCGTCCGGGTACTGGTAACATCTCCATCAACAACCGTTCGCTGGATAACTTCTTCGGCCGCGAAACTGCCCGCATGGTAGTTCGTCAGCCGCTGGAGCTGACCGAGACTGTCGAGAAGTTCGACATCTACGTCACCGTGATCGGCGGTGGTGTAAGTGGTCAGGCTGGCGCAATCCGCCACGGCATCACCCGCGCTCTGATGGACTACGACGAAACCCTGCGTAGCGCTCTGCGCAAAGCTGGCTTCGTTACCCGCGACGCCCGTGAAGTTGAACGTAAGAAAGTTGGTCTGCGTAAAGCGCGTAAGCGTCCGCAGTACTCGAAGCGTTAATTTCGCTTCCACGTTCAAAAAAGAACGCCCGCCTCCTCACGGAAGCGGGCGTTTTTTTATGCGTGCGATTTATCAAAGAATTGCGTTGTGACAACTTGCCACAGCCGTAGACCCCCTATACTCCAAGGCTTGAGGGGTTGATCCCCGGGGAATTAACCTTGTCAGAATTGGGGGTTTTCATTACCATTCGGGCAAAATTTTTATAAGTAACATTTGATTTATTTAGTAGACGCCTGATTTAACAGGCCAAAAAAGCTGATGGGAGAGGACTGAATGAGCAATGACGGCGTGAATGCAGGCCGGCGTCGCTTCCTGGTGGCAGCCACATCCGTGGTGGGTGCTGCAGGAGCGGTGGGGGCTGCGGTCCCGTTCGTGGGGTCATGGTTTCCCAGTGCCAAGGCGAAAGCTGCCGGTGCACCGGTGAAAGTGAATGTCAGCAAAATCGAGCCAGGCCAGCAGATGATTGCTGAATGGCGCGGCCAGCCGGTGTTCATTGTCCGCCGTACCGAGGAAATCCTGGGGAATCTCAAGAAGATCGAGGGTCAACTCTCCGATCCGACCTCCAAAAACTCCACGCAACCCACTTATGTCGACCCGGAAGTGCGCTCGATCAAGCCGGAAATTCTCCTGCTGATCGGGATCTGTACGCACCTGGGTTGCTCACCGACCTTCCGTCCCGAAGTGGCACCTGCGGATCTGGGCAAAGACTGGGTAGGCGGCTATTTCTGCCCGTGCCACGGTTCCCACTACGATCTGGCTGGCCGCGTCTACAAGTCGCAACCTGCGCCTTTGAACCTGCCAGTTCCCCCGCATTCCTATGAGACCGATGACCTGATTGTCATTGGCGTCGATACGGAGAAAGCGTGATGAGCAAGTTCATGGATTGGGTTGATGCGCGCTTTCCCGCGACCAAAATGTGGGAAGACCATCTCAGCAAATATTACGCACCAAAAAACTTCAACTTCTTCTATTTCTTCGGCTCGCTGGCGCTGCTGGTGCTGGTCAATCAGATCGTCACCGGTGTCTGGCTGACGATGAGCTACACGCCGTCCGCAGAAGAGGCGTTTGCTTCCGTCGAATACATCATGCGCGACGTCGAGTACGGCTCGATCCTGCGTCTGCTGCACTCGACCGGCGCCTCGGCGTTTTTTATCGTCGTCTATCTGCACATGTTCCGCGGCCTGCTCTACGGTTCGTACCAGAAACCGCGCGAGCTGGTCTGGGTGTTCGGCATGCTGATCTACCTGGCACTGATGGCCGAAGCGTTCATGGGTTACCTGCTGCCTTGGGGCCAGATGTCGTACTGGGGCGCCCAGGTGATCATCTCGCTGTTCGGCGCGATTCCGCTGATCGGCGATGACCTGACCCAGTGGATTCGTGGTGACTACCTGATCTCCGGAATCACCCTGAACCGCTTCTTCGCCTTGCACGTTGTCGCGCTGCCGATCGTGATTCTCGGTCTGGTGGTGTTGCACATTCTGGCGCTGCATGAAGTGGGCTCGAACAACCCTGACGGCGTCGATATCAAGAAGCACAAAGACGAAAACGGCATCCCGCTGGACGGCATCGCGTTCCACCCTTACTACACGGTGAAGGACATTGTCGGCGTCGTGGTGTTCCTGTTCATCTTCTGCTTCATTGTGTTCTTCTTCCCGGAAATGGGCGGCTACTTCCTCGAAAAACCAAACTTCGAGCCGGCTAACCCGTTCAAGACGCCTGAGCATATTGCCCCGGTCTGGTACTTCACTCCGTTTTACGCAATCCTGCGTGCGGTGCCAGACAAGCTCATGGGCGTTATCGCCATGGGCGCGGCGATTGCGGTGCTGTTCGTGCTGCCATGGCTTGATCGCAGTCCGGTGAGATCGATGCGCTACAAGGGCTGGATGAGCAAAATCTGGCTGGTGGTGTTCTGCATTTCTTTCGTGATTCTCGGCATCCTCGGCGTTCTTGCGCCGACGCCGGGGCGCACGTTGCTGTCGCAGGTCTGCACCTTCCTGTATTTCGCCTACTTCATTCTGATGCCGTTCTACACCCGGCTCGAGAAGACCAAACCGGTTCCGGAAAGGGTGACTGGCTGATGAAAAAGTTATTTCTTGCTCTGATTTTTACTGCGCTGCCTTCCCTGGCTTTTGCTGCCGGGGGCCATGGTCCGGAACTGGAAAGTGTCGATATCGACGTCTCCGACAAAGCCGCCCTGCAGGATGGTGCGCGGACCTTTGCCAACTATTGCATGGGGTGCCACAGCGCCAAGTTCCAGCGTTACGAGCGCGTTGCCGATGACCTCGGCATTCCGCACGAGTTGATGCTGGAGAAGCTGGTATTCACCGGTGCCAAGATTGGCGACCACATGAACATCGGCATGCAGCCGGCCGACGCCAAGACCTGGTTCGGCGCGGCGCCGCCGGACCTGACGCTGGTAGCGCGGGTACGCGGCACCGACTGGCTGTACGGTTACCTGAAGTCGTTCTACGAAGACCCGGCGCGTCCATGGGGCGTGAACAACAAGGTCTTCCCGAACGTCGGCATGCCTAACGTGCTGGTCGGCCTGCAAGGTCGGCAGGTCGTCGGCTGCAAGCAGGTGCAGATCGTCGAGGACGGCAAGAAGCAATACGATCCGCTGACCGGCACGCCGCTGACTCATGAAGCGTGTGATCAGTTGACCATCGTGCCGAAGTCCGGTGCTCTGAACGAAGAGCAGTTCGATGAGAAGGTCAAGAATCTGGTAACCTTCCTGGCTTACTCGGCTAACCCGGTTAAGCTGCAACATCAGCGCATCGGTACTTATGTCTTGCTGTACCTGGCGTTCTTCTTTGTGTTCGCCTACCTGCTCAAGCGTGAATACTGGAAAGACGTGCACTGATACGCTTCAAGCATTGCTGTTAATCGCGCGCGCCCAAGGGCGCCTCCGCTAAAGCAGGGTCTGCTCAGTCAGACCCTGCGGGAGGTGCCCTCTGGGCGCGCGCGTTTTTCCGGTTCCGACAAATTCAACAAGCGAGGAGGATCGCCATGGGCGTGACCAATCGGTTGGCCTGTTACTCCGACCCCGCCGACCACTATTCCCACCGAGTGCGCATCGTGCTTGCAGAGAAGGGTGTCAGCGCCGAAATCATTTACGTGGAAGCGGGCCGCCAGCCGCCTAAACTGATTGAGGTGAACCCTTACGGCAGTCTGCCGACGCTGGTCGATCGTGACCTGGCGTTGTGGGAGTCGACCGTGGTGATGGAGTATCTGGATGAGCGTTACCCGCACCCGCCGCTGATGCCGGTTTATCCGGTGGCGCGGGCCAACAGTCGTCTGCTGATCCACAGGATTCAGCGTGACTGGTGCGGGCTGGTGGATCTGATTCTGGATCCCAAGAGCAAAGAGGCTGCACGGGTCGTGGCGCGCAAGGAACTGCGCGAAAGCCTGACCGGCGTTTCGCCGCTGTTTGCCGACAAACCGTTCTTCCTCAGTGAGGAACAAAGTCTGGTGGATTGCTGCCTATTACCCATACTCTGGCGTTTGCCGATTCTGGGTATTGAACTGCCGCGGCCGGCCAAGCCGCTGCTTGATTATATGGAGCGTCAGTTTGCGCGTGAGGCTTTCCAGGCGAGTCTGTCTGGTGTCGAACGCGATATGCGCTAAGGCTTAAGGAGCCGCTATGAACTCCAGTCGACCTTATCTGGTCCGCGCGCTCTACGAGTGGATTGTGGATAACGATTGCACCCCGCACATGCTGGTCAACTCCGAGTACCCGGCGGTGCAGGTGCCACAGGGTTTTGCCAGTGACGGCCAGATCGTCCTGAACATCTCGCCCAGTGCCGTGCGTCATCTGCACATGGACAACGACGTGGTGACGTTCGAAGGCCGCTTCGGCGGTGTTCCGCACAGTCTCTACGTGCCGATCAGCGCGATCCTGGGCATCTACGCCCGGGAGAACGGCCAGGGCATGGTGTTTGACCTCGAGTTGCCGATGGACGACGAGGAAGACATTGATCCGGATGACGACTCGCCGCCACCGGGCAGCGAGCCGCCACGTCCGAGTGGCCGGCCAAGCTTGAAGGTTGTGAAATAAAAAAAGGCGATCCGGATGGATCGCCTTTTTTGTGCCTGCATTGGTCGTGTAGGAGCTGCCGGAGGCTGCGATCTTTTGATTTTTAAAAGCAAGATCAAAAGATCGCAGCCTCGATGCACTCGTCAGCTCCTACACAGCTCCCGCGTAATCAGGTCAGTCGATGTATTCGAACAGCTTCACGATCTTCTGCACACCGGACACGCCCTGAACCAGATTGGTTGCCTGAGTGGCTTCCTGTTTGGTCAGCAGGCCCAGCAGATAGACGATGCCGTTCTCGGTCACGACCTTGATGCGCGAGCCGGGGATGCTGGCGTCGGTGAGCATCTGGGTCTTGATCTTGGTGGTCAGCCACGCGTCGTTCTGGCGCGCGAGCAGGGAGGACGGTTGCAGCACTTGCAGTTCGTTATGCACCTTCTTCACGCGCTGGACGTTGGCGGCGGCCTGTTCGGCTTTGGCCTTGAGATCTTCGCGTGGCGTCTGGCCGGCGAGCAATACCACGCCGTTGAAGCTGGTAATGACGATATGCGAGTCGTTGTCCAGGGCCGGATCGGCCTTGGCGATGTTCACGCCTGCTTTGGTTTCGATCAGCGAGTCGTCGATCTTGCTGCCGAAGGTGCGCGTGCCACGGTCGTCTTCGATCGGCGCTTCACGGCTGGCGTTCACCACCGAGGTGCAGCCGCTGATGCCGAGGCACAGGGTCAAGGCCAGAAGGCCAAGGCGATTAGGGGTCATTCTTCACTCCCGAACAGTTGGCTGTCGATCAGATCGCAAAGGCAATGGATCGCCAGCAAGTGGACTTCCTGAATACGTGCAGTGACGTTGGCCGGTACGCGAATCTCGACGTCCTCGGGCAACAGCAGCGACGCCATGCCGCCGCCATCGCGTCCGGTCAAAGCTACGACAATCATTTCGCGATCATGTGCGGCCTGGATCGCTTGAATAATGTTCGCCGAGTTGCCACTGGTCGAAATCGCCAGCAACACATCGCCCGGCTGGCCGAGCGCGCGGATCTGCTTGGAGAACACTTCGTTGTAGCTGTAATCGTTGGCGATCGAAGTGATTGTCGAAGTGTCGGTGGTCAGCGCAATCGCCGGCAGACTCGGACGCTCGCGCTCGAAGCGGTTGAGCAGCTCCGAAGAAAAATGCTGGGCATCGCCGGCCGAACCACCGTTGCCGCACGAGAGCATTTTGCCTTCGTTGAGCAGGGCGTTGACCATGATCTGGCTGGCTTGCTCGATGTGCGGTGCAAGTACGTCCATCGCCTGTTGCTTGGTGTCGATACTGGCCTGAAATAGCTGGCGAATTCGGGATTGCATGTCCATCTGTGTGACCTTAAGTGGCGCGGCTGTTCGGCACGTGAATGTGCAGCCGGCAAAGCAAAGAGCAAAATGTGTCGGACGAAAACGGGGCAGGGTGCAGGCGATCAACTGTCGAAAGCATTCTGCAACCAGTTCAGCTGATTCGGGTGGCTGTCGATTGCCACCACATCGAAGCGGCAGGGGGAATTGGCCCAACGCGACTCGCGCTGAAGAAAATACTGTGCTGCAAAGATCAGTTTCTGCTGCTTGCGCTCGTCGATACTGGCGAGCGCGCCACCCCATTGAGTGTTTTTTCTGTAGCGAACTTCAACGAATACTACTGTATCGCCATCAAGCATGACCAGATCAAGCTCGCCGCGTTTGCATAACCAGTTCTGCGCCAACAGGCGCAGACCTTGTTGTTGCAGATGTTCGAGCGCCTGGCGCTCGGCATCCTTGCCGCTTTGCGAGCGTGACCTGTCGGGCATCAGCGCGGGGTGTCCGGCAGGCGCTGCACCTGACCGCTGACGAACTGTGCCCACGGCAACTGGCGCACAACGCGCTGGGTCTGGGTCATGCCGAGGCTGCCCGACTGACCTTCGATGCGGCTGTCCGGCAGGGCCTTGAGTTGGCCCAGGCGCGGTGCCAGGCGATAGGCGTCGGCGCCCATGGCGTACAGGCGACCGAGGCTGCCATTGGCTTGCGGCCATTGCGCAGCTACTTGCTGGCGCAGCGGATCGCTGGTTTCCAGCAGCCATGGGGTTTCGCAGAAGCGAATGCCGTTCATGTCGTTGTACTGATTGACGTCGCCGCTGGCGCTGTAGACGTGGGAGGTCGCGTAGACCGGGACGTCACCGGCGTACTGGAAATTCAGGGTCGGCTTGATCTGCTGGGCCTGTTGCGGCGTGGCGGCCAAGAAGATGAATTCGATGTCCTGACGACGCGAAGGCTGCGCGGCGACATTGGTGCCGGCAACATTCTGCAGGCTCTTGGCGCGGGCTTCGCTCTGGCGCAGCTGGAACATGTCGGCAATCTGCTGGGCCAGTTGCACCGGCTGATCGACACGCTCGGTGGCAACGATGCTGCCGCCATTCGCTTGCCAGTCCTGGCTGAAGGCACGCAGGACGCGATCGCCCCATTCGCCCTTCGGTACCATGATAGCGGCGCGATGCAGGCCGTCGGCACGAGCGCGACGGGAAACTTCGCGAGCTTCGTCTTCAGCCGCCAGGCCGAACTGGAACAACTGCGCCGGGCCTTGCTCGCCTTCGCTGTAGTTCAGCGCCAGGGTGGTGATTGGCAGTTGCGGGCGAGTGCTCAGTTGCTTGACCAGTGGTTTTTCCAGCGGGCCGACTACCAGTTGCACGCCGTCAGCCTGAGCCTTGCGATAGAACTCGTCCATCGAAGTCAGCTTCGAGCTGTCGTAGAACTCGATGGCAGGTGGGTTCTGGCCGGCCTGTTGCGCCTGATAATGCGCGGCCATGAAGCCTTCACGCAGCGCTTTGCCGACCGACGCCAACTGGCCGTCCTGTGGCAGCAGCAGGGCGATTTTGCTCAGTGGCTGGCTGGCCAGTTCCTTGAGCTTGGTCAGCGGCAGCGGCAGGTTGATCGCCGCCGGGTGCTTTGGATTCTGCGCACGCCAGTTGTCGATCGCGGCTTGTTGCTGTTCCAGCGTGCCTGCGGTTTTCACCGCTTGCGCCAGTGCCATCCAGCCGCCGAGATCGTCGGTGTTGTTCGGTTGCAATTGATCGGTTGGCAGCGAAGCGATCAGGGTCCAGATCGCTTCGTGGTTCTTGCTCGCCGCTTCGCCTTCCAGCATCGGTGCGATGAACACACGCTCACGGGCAGCGGCCAGCGTCTGGCCATCGGCTTCAAGGGCGCGGGCGTGAACAGTGCCAGTGCGCACTTGCTGCTCTTCCGGCATTTCCCCGAGCTTCTGGAAGCTAGGATGGCTCAGGGCGGTCAGCGCAGCTTTCGGCTGATTGCGCGTCATGGCCAGTTCGGCGGAAAGCGTATTGGCGAAAATCTGCTGGCCTGGCTTGAGTTGCTCCACCGGCACTTGTTGCAGGATTTGCGCGGACTGGCCGGCATTGCCTTGGCGGTAGGCCTGGTCCGCCGCGCTCAGGCGCAGCAGGGCGGCTTGTTCCGGGGTTTTAGCCTGCGCAGCCTGTTCGAGCAGTTGCTCGATGCTGGCGTCCGGAGTCCGTGGAAGTTCGCCAAGGCTGGAGGAAGGGGAGCTGGCACACGCGGCCAACAAGGCAGCGAGGCAGAGGGCAGTGAACAGCCGCAGGCAAGCGATCATGTAAGTGTTCCTGATACTCGATCAAATTAGCGTGGAATTGTACCCAAGCACTGGCCGGGGCGCGATGTTACTGGCGTGAATCGGTCAATTTAGCTGGAGTAAATGTTGCGGCAGCGCACAACCGGGCGAAAAACCGCACTCGGCCGGAGCGCATCGCAAGCCTCATGACGCGCTACAATGGCCGCTTTTACCGATCACGAGGTGTGCGCTTTGACTGCTCCAGGTCCTTTGAATTCCGCTGCTGGCTCGCTTTATGTGGTGGCGACGCCCATCGGCAACCTGGACGACATCAGCGCCCGGGCCTTGAAAATCCTCCGTGAAGTGGCCCTGATTGCAGCGGAAGACACCCGGCATTCGGCGCGCCTGATGCAGCACTTCGGCATCGGCACGCCCTTGGCCGCATGTCACGAACACAACGAACGGGATGAGGGTAGCCGCTTTATTACGCGGTTGTTGGCGGGCGACAACGTCGCGCTGATCTCCGATGCCGGCACGCCGCTGATTTCCGATCCGGGTTATCACCTGGTGCGTCAGGCCCGTGCGGCCGGGATCAACGTGGTGCCGGTGCCGGGTGCCTGTGCGTTGATCGCAGCGCTGTCGGCGGCGGGCTTGCCGTCCGACCGTTTTATCTTCGAAGGCTTTCTGCCGGCCAAGTCGGTCGGACGCAAGGCGCGTCTGGAAGCGGTTAAAGAAGAGCCGCGCACATTGATTTTCTATGAAGCGCCGCATCGCATTCTCGAATGCCTGCAGGATATGGAAGCAGTGTTTGGCGGCGAGCGTCAGGCTCTGCTGGCGCGGGAAATCACCAAAACCTTCGAAACCCTTAAAGGCCTGCCGCTCAGCGAGCTGCGTGCGTTCGTCGAGTCCGACAGCAATCAGCAGCGCGGTGAGTGCGTAGTGCTGGTGGCCGGCTGGACCGCGCCGGAGTCGGAGGACGCGGTCAGCAGCGAAGCCATGCGCATCCTCGATCTGCTTCTGGAGGAAATGCCACTCAAGCGCGCCGCCGCACTGGCAGCGCAAATCACTGGCGAGCGCAAAAACGTGTTGTATCAGGTGGCGCTGGATAAACAGAAAGGCGTGTAAGCCGTCGCCCATGGCGGTATGGAGGGTTTTAGCGCTTGTTCTTCCGGCGCTCTGCCGTTAACCTTCGCGGCGGAGAGTCGATCGGACAGTCGCTGCCCTCTATGAGAATTAGGGGGAGGAAAGTCCGGGCTCCATAGGGCGAAGTGCCAGGTAATGCCTGGGAGGCGTGAGCCTACGGAAAGTGCCACAGAAAATAACCGCCTAAGCGCGCAAGCGCCGGTAAGGGTGAAAAGGTGCGGTAAGAGCGCACCGCACGTCTGGCAACAGTTCGTGGCTAGGTAAACCCCACTTGGAGCAAGACCAAATAGGGTCCCAAGGCGTGGCCCGCGCTGGGACCGGGTAGGTTGCTAAAGATGTCCAGTGATGGCCATCGTAGACGAATGACTGTTCAAGACAGAACCCGGCTTACAGATCGACTCTCCACCTTTTTCTTTCCCTGCTTGAAACAAAGAAGACGCGGCTGTGTAATATCAGCCGGCCTGGTCTGAAATTCCGGCAGCGGCAAACGCGGTAATAGCCTTTTCCCACCCTGCTTCAATCAACAGCCGAAGCGCCTTTGTAATACCGAAAAAATCTTACTCTTAACAAACTACTTTAACTTTCGAGCGCAGCTTTCAGTGCTGCATCAAGT
The DNA here is from genome assembly GCF_979258175.1 of Pseudomonas sp. AC255. Lineage (NCBI taxonomy): Bacteria > Pseudomonadati > Pseudomonadota > Gammaproteobacteria > Pseudomonadales > Pseudomonadaceae > Pseudomonas > Pseudomonas sp. AC255. The sequence continues at coordinate 445,549 of NZ_OZ409841.1, forward strand.
TATTGACCAAAACTTCACGTCAGATTCTCGTTGAGCCTCCTTTTACGTCGCTAAATCTCCGTTCTGTAAGGCTTTTCCTTTAATCCGCGCCTTGACGGTGTGGTGGGCGCATTCCTATAGTGTGCGCAAGTGGCGGAAAGTGGCATGAAGTGGGTTTTTTGAGCTCAAAACGATAAAAATTGGAGAAACGCTGACGTGTTTCGCGGAGCTAACGCTATCAGTCTCGATGCAAAGGGCCGTCTCGCCATGCCGAGCCGGTACCGTGACGAGCTCGATTCGCGCAGTTCCGGCCAATTGATCGTGACCATTGATGCCGTTGATCCATGCCTGTGTGTCTATCCGCTCGACGAGTGGGAAATTATTGAAACCAAGTTGCGCGCACTCCTTCGCTTCGCGAAGAGAACCGTCGCCTGCAACGTTTATTGATTGGTAATGCCGTCGACCTCGAACTCGATGGCAGTGGTCGTTTCCTGGTTCCGCCGCGTCTGCGCGAATACGCCAAGCTGGACAAGCGCGCGATGCTGGTCGGCCAACTGAACAAGTTCCAATTGTGGGACGAGGATGCATGGAATGCGGTATCTGCCGCTGACCTTGCTGCTATTCAACAACCGGGCGCGATGCCTGATGAACTGCGTGATTTGATCCTGTGACTATTGATAGCGGCTTTAACCACATCACCGTACTGCTTGACGAAGCCGTCGAGGCTCTCGCCGTACGTCCTGATGGCTGCTATCTGGACGGCACGTTCGGGCGCGGCGGGCACAGTCGGTTGATCCTCAGCCAGCTCGGGCCGGACGGTCGACTCATCGGATTCGACAAGGATCCTCAAGCGATTGCCACCGGGCAAACGCTAGCGGCCGAAGACGGCCGCTTTGTCGTTGTGCAGCGCAGCTTTGCCGAGCTCGGTTCGGTGGTTGCCGAGCAAGGCCTGACCGGCAAGGTCAGCGGCATTCTGCTCGACCTCGGTGTGTCTTCGCCGCAGCTCGATGACGCCGAGCGCGGCTTCAGTTTCCTCAATGACGGGCCGCTGGACATGCGCATGGACCCGTCCCGTGGCATCAGCGCTGCCGAATTCGTCAACACCGCGCCTGTGGAAGAAATCGCCCGGGTGTTCAAGGAATACGGCGAAGAACGTTTCTCCGGGCGTATGGCCCGTGCCGTCGCCGAGCGTCGTGACATCAAGCCGTTCGAGCGCACCGCCGATCTGGCCGAAGTGCTGAAAGTCGCCAACCCGGCGTGGGAAAAGGGCAAGAACCCGGCCACCCGCGCGTTCCAGGGGTTGCGCATTCACGTCAACAACGAGCTCGGCGATCTGGAGGCCGGTCTCGACGCCGCACTGGAAGCGCTGGAAGTTGGCGGCCGTCTGGTGGTCATCAGCTTCCACTCGCTGGAAGACCGCATCGTCAAACTGTTCATGCGCAAGCTGGTGAAAGGCGAAGTCGACAACCTGCCGCGCAACCTGCCGGTTCGCCACGTCGCCTTCGAACCGAAAATCAAAATCCACGGCAAAGCGCAGACGGCCTCCGACGCCGAACTCAAAGCCAACCCACGTTCCCGTAGCGCCGTCATGCGTGTCGCGGAGAAGTTGCGGTGAGCAAGCTTTTCGCCAAACCACTGCCCGGCGGCAGCTTTCTGATGCTGCTGCTGTTTATCGGCGTGCTGTTTTCGGCCATTGCCGTGTCGTACAGCGCGCACTGGAACCGGCAGTTGCTCAACACCCTTTATAACGAACTGAGCGTGCGCGACAAGGCGCAGGCCGAGTGGGGCCGCTTGATTCTCGAGCAGAGCACCTGGACTGCGCACAGCCGCATCGAAGTGCTGGCCACCGAACAACTGAAGATGCACATCCCTGGCGCCGCCGACGTGAAGATGGTGGCGCCATGATGAAACTCGAAGGCGCAATGTTCCCATGGCGCTTCCGCCTGATGGTGGCGCTGCTCGGCCTGATGGTCGCGGCGATCTGCTGGCGCATCATCGACCTGCAAGTGGTCGACCGTGACTTCCTCAAAGGTCAGGGCGATGCGCGCAGCCTGCGGCATATTCCGATTCCGGCGCACCGTGGCCTGATCACCGACCGTAACGGCGAGCCTCTGGCTGTCAGTACGCCAGTGACCACGCTGTGGGCCAACGCCAAGGAAATGCAGTCGGCCAAAGAGAAGTGGCCGGCACTCGCCGCCGCGCTGGGCCAGAACCCGAAAGCCCTGAGCGAGCGACTCGAAGCCCAGGCCAACAAAGAATTCATTTACCTGGTGCGCGGGCTGACCCCCGAGCAGGGTCAGGCTGTGCTCGATCTGAAAGTGCCGGGCGTCTATGGCATCGAAGAATTCCGTCGTTTCTATCCGGCCGGTGAAGTCACCGCGCACATGGTCGGCTTTACCGACATCGACGATCACGGTCGCGAAGGCGTCGAGCTGGCCTATGACGAATGGCTGGCCGGGGTGCCGGGCAAACGACAAGTCATCAAGGATCGCCGGGGCCGGCTGATCAAGGATGTTCAGGTCACCAAGAACGCCAAGGCCGGCAAGCCCTTGGCGTTGTCGATTGACCTGCGTCTGCAATACCTGGCCAACCGCGAGCTGCGCAACGCGATCATCGAAAACGGCGCCAAGGCCGGCAGTCTGGTGATCATGGACGTAAAGACCGGCGAGATCCTGGCCATGGTCAACCAGCCGACCTACAACCCGAACAACCGTCGCAACCTGCAACCGGCGATGATGCGCAACCGCGCCATGATCGACGTGTTCGAGCCGGGTTCGACCATGAAAGCCATTTCCATGAGCGCGGCGATCGAAACCGGCCGCTGGAAACCGAGCGACACCGTCGAGGTGTATCCGGGCTCGTTGCAGATCGGCAAATACACCATTAAAGACGTGTCGAAGACCGAAGGGCCGGTGCTCGATCTGACCGGCATCCTGATCAATTCCAGTAACGTCGGCATGAGTAAAGTCGCCTTCGATATCGGCGGCGAAACCATTTTCCGTCTCGCGCAGAAAGTCGGCCTCGGTCAGGACACCGGCCTGGGCTTCCCCGGCGAACGTGTCGGCAATCTGCCGAACTACCGCGAATGGCGCAAGGCTGAAACTGCAACCTTGTCTTACGGCTACGGTATTTCCGTGACCGCGATCCAGTTGGTGCACGCGTTCTCGGCACTGGCCAACAACGGTCGCCTCGCGCCACTGACCCTGATCAAAACCGACAAGATGCCGCAGACCACCCAAGTGCTGCCGGAAGCCGTGGCGAAAACCATGCAGGGCATGTTGCAGCAGGTAATCGAAGCGCCGCGCGGCGTGTTCCGTGCGCAGGTGCCGGCTTATCACGTCGGCGGCAAGTCGGGTACCGCGCGCAAGACTTCGGTCGGCACCAAGGGCTACGCAGAAAACTCCTACCGTTCGCTGTTCGCCGGCTTCGGCCCGATGAGCGATCCGCGTTACGCCATCGTTGTGGTGATCGATGAACCGACCAAGGCCGGGTACTTCGGTGGTCTGGTGTCCGCGCCGGTGTTCAGCCGTGTGATGTCCGGCACCCTGCGTCTGATGAACGTGACCCCGGACAACCTGCCGACCACCCAACAGGCCAACGCCACCCCGGTCGTTCCGCTGAAAGCCAATGGAGGGCGCGGCTGATGTCATTAAGTCTGAACAAGATATTTCCCCACGCCGGCCACGATCTGTTGATCCGTGAACTGGCGCTGGACAGCCGCAACGTGCGCGCCGGCGACTTGTTTCTCGCCGTGCCCGGCGGCCGTTTCGATGGCCGTGCGCACATCGCCGATGCCTTGCAACGCGGCGCGGCTGCCGTGGCTTATGAAGTCGAAGGCGCCACCGTGCTGCCGATCACTGACGTGCCGCTGATTCCGGTCAAGGGTCTGGCGGCGCAACTTTCGGACATTGCCGGGCGTTTTTACGGTGAGCCGAGTCATCACCTGAACCTGATCGGCGTCACTGGCACCAACGGCAAGACCAGCGTGACCCAACTGGTTGCGCAGGCACTTGATCTGCTCGGCCAGCATTGCGGCATCGTCGGTACGCTGGGTTCCGGTTTCTACGGCGCGCTGGAAAGCGGCCTGCACACCACGCCGAACCCGATTGCCGTGCAAGCGACCCTGGGTGACCTGAAAAAGGCCGGTGCCAAAGCCGTGGCCATGGAAGTCTCGTCCCACGGTCTGGATCAGGGCCGGGTCACCGCGCTGGCGTTCGACGTGGCGGTGATGACCAACCTGTCCCGCGATCATCTGGATTATCACGGCACCATGCAGGCGTACGCCGAGGCCAAGGCCCGGCTGTTCGCCTGGAATGACCTGAAGTGCCGCGTGGTCAACCTCGACGACGATTTCGGCCGGCAACTGGCGGCGGAAAAACGCGAGTCGCGTTTGATCACCTACAGCCTGCTCGACAGCAGTGCCTACCTGTTCTGCCGCGAAGCGCAGTTCGACGACCATGGTGTACGCGCCACGCTGGTCACGCCGCAGGGCGAGCATCACCTGCGCAGTACGCTGCTTGGTCGTTTCAACCTGAGTAACGTGCTGGCCGCAGTCGGCGCCTTGCTCGGTCTGGATTACGCCCTCGACGAAATTCTCAAAGTGCTGCCGAAGCTCGAAGGCCCGGCCGGTCGCATGCAGCGTCTGGGTGGTGGCACGCAGCCGTTGGTGGTGGTCGATTACGCCCACACACCCGATGCGCTGGAAAAGGTTCTCACTGCGCTGCGCCCGCACGTCAAAGGCCAACTGCTGTGCCTGTTCGGCTGCGGCGGTGATCGCGATCGTGGCAAACGTCCGTTGATGGCCGAAGTGGTCGAGCGCCTCGCCGACCAGGTGCTGGTCACCGATGACAACCCGCGCACCGAAGATCCTGCGGTGATTTTCGACGACATCCGTGCCGGGTTTACCGCTGTGGATAAAGTCACCTTCGTCGCCGGTCGCGGTCAGGCCATTGCGCAATTGATTGCCGGCGCAACCGCTGACGACGTGATTGTGCTGGCCGGCAAAGGTCACGAGGACTATCAGGAAATCAACGGCGTACGCCATGCCTTTTCCGATCTGGTCGAGGCTGATCACGCCCTGACCGCGTGGGAGGTGGCCCATGCTTAAGGCACTGACACTCAGTGAACTTACCAATGCACTCGAGGCCCGCCTGATTGGCGCTGATGCCCGTTTCGACGGCGTCAGTATCGACAGTCGTGCGATCCAGCCCGGCCAGTTGTTCATCGCCCTGACCGGCCCGCGTTTCGACGGTCATGATTATCTGAACGACGTTGCCGGCAAAGGCGCCGTGGCGGCACTGGTCGAGCGCGAAGTCGCCGACAGCGCGCTGCCGCAATTGCTGGTCAAGGACACCCGTCAGGCGCTGGGCCAACTCGGCGCGTTGAACCGTGCTGCGTTCACTCAGCCCGTGGCAGCGGTGACCGGTTCCAGCGGCAAGACCACGGTCAAGGAAATGCTCGCGAGCATCCTGCGTACCCGCGGTCCGGTGCTGGCGACCCGTGGCAACCTGAACAACGACCTCGGCGTACCGCTGACCCTGATCGAGCTGGCGCCGGAACACACCTCGGCTGTCATCGAACTGGGCGCTTCGCGTCTCGGTGAAATCGCCTACACCGTCGGCCTGACCAAGCCGCACGTAGCGATTCTGAACAACGCCGGCACCGCTCACGTCGGTGAGTTCGGCGGTCCGGAAAAAATCGTCGAAGCCAAAGGCGAAATCATCGAGGGTCTGGCCGCCGATGGCATCGCCGTGCTCAACCTCGATGACAAGGCTTTTGGTATCTGGAAGACCCGCGCGGCCGGCCGTCAGGTGCTGACGTTCGCCCTGAGCAACAGCGAGGCGAATTTCCACGCCAGCGATCTGGCCACCGATGCCCGTGGTTGCCCGGCGTTCAATCTGCACACGCCTGAAGGTAGCGAGCGCGTGCAACTGAACCTGCTCGGTACTCATAACGTCGCCAATGCCCTGGCTGCCGCCGCTGCTGCTCACGCCTTGGGCGTGTCGCTGTTCGGCATCGCCACCGGCCTCGGTGCGGTGCAACCGGTCAAGGGGCGCACCGTCGCGCAACTGGCAAAAAACGGCATGCGCGTGATCGATGACACCTACAACGCAAACCCCACCTCGATGTGCGCGGCCGTTGATATACTCGCCGGCTTTTCCGGCCGCACCGTCCTGGTGCTCGGCGATATCGGCGAGTTGGGCGACTGGGCGGAGCAGGGGCACCGCGACGTGGGCGAGTACGCCCGAGGCAAGGTTTCTGCGCTTTACGCGGTCGGGCCGAACATGGTCCACGCGGTAAACGCTTTCGGTGAGCAGGCGCAGCACTTCGGCACACAGGCCGAGCTGATCCAGGCCCTCGCCGCCGAGCAGGACACAAACACCACCATTTTGATCAAGGGTTCGCGCAGCGCAGCGATGGAAAACATCGTTGCGGCTCTGTGCGGGTCCAGTCTGGAGAAACATTAATGCTGCTGCTGCTAGCGGAGTATCTGCAACAGTTCTACAAAGGCTTCGCGGTCTTCCAGTACCTGACCCTGCGCGGGATTCTCGGTGTGCTGACCGCGCTGGTCTTGTCGCTGTGCTATGGCCCGTGGATGATCCGTACTCTGCAGAACCGTCAGATCGGCCAATCGGTGCGTAACGACGGTCCGCAATCGCACCTGTCCAAATCCGGTACGCCGACCATGGGTGGCGCGCTGATTCTGTCTTCGATCGGCGTCAGCACCTTGCTCTGGGCTGACCTGAGCAACCGCTACGTCTGGGTGGTGCTGCTGGTGACCCTGCTGTTCGGCGCCATCGGCTGGGTCGACGATTACCGCAAAGTGATCGAGAAGAACTCCCGTGGCCTGCCGAGCCGCTGGAAGTATTTCTGGCAGTCGGTGTTCGGCCTCGGCGCTGCGATCTTCCTTTATATGACTGCCGCGACGCCGGTGGAAACCACGCTGATTCTGCCGATGCTCAAGGACTACAGCATCCCGCTGGGCGCCGGTTTCATCGTGCTGACCTACTTCGTCATTGTCGGTTCGAGCAACGCGGTCAACCTGACTGACGGCCTCGACGGCCTGGCGATCATGCCGACGGTGATGGTCGGCGGCGGCCTGGGGATTTTTTGCTACCTGTCGGGCAACGTGAAGTTCGCCGAATACCTGCTGATTCCTTACGTGCCGGGCGCAGGCGAATTGATCGTGTTCTGCGGTGCACTGATCGGCGCGGGTCTGGGCTTCCTGTGGTTCAACACTTATCCGGCGCAAGTGTTCATGGGCGATGTCGGTGCACTGGCACTCGGCGCGGCACTGGGCACCATCGCGGTGATCGTTCGTCAGGAAATCGTCCTGTTCATCATGGGCGGCGTGTTCGTGATGGAAACCCTGTCAGTTGTCATTCAGGTTGCCTCCTTTAAGCTGACCGGTCGCCGCGTGTTCCGCATGGCGCCGATTCACCACCACTTTGAACTCAAGGGCTGGCCCGAGCCGCGCGTGATCGTCCGTTTCTGGATCATCACCGTGATTCTCGTCCTGGTCGGCCTTGCCACCCTGAAGCTGAGGTAGAACGAGTGTCTCTGATCGCTTCTGACCACTTCCGCATCGTTGTCGGCCTCGGCAAGAGCGGCATGTCCCTGGTTCGCTTCCTGGCGAATCGGGGCACGTCGTTTGCTGTGGCCGACACGCGGGAAAATCCACCGGAACTGGCCACGCTCAAGCGTGACTATCCGCACGTGGAAGTGCGTTGTGGCGAGCTGGACGTCGAATTCCTCTGCCGTGCCGACGAGCTCTACGTAAGCCCCGGCCTGGCGCTGGCGACTCCGGCCCTGCAAGCCGCCGCTGCCCGTGGCGTGAAAATGTCTGGCGACATCGAGTTGTTCGCGCGTTACGCGCGGGCGCCGATCGTCGCGATCACCGGCTCCAACGCGAAAAGCACCGTGACCACGCTGGTCGGTGAGATGGCGGCTGCGGCCGGCAAGCGCGTCGCCGTTGGCGGCAACCTCGGCACCCCGGCGCTGGACCTGCTCAGCGATGACGTCGAGCTGTACGTCATGGAGTTGTCGAGTTTCCAGCTGGAAACCACCGACCAGCTCAACGCCGAAGTCGCCACCGTACTGAACATCAGCGAAGACCACATGGATCGCTACAGCGGTCTGCCGGCCTATCACCTGGCCAAGCACCGGATCTTCCGGGGCGCGAAGCAGTTTGTGGTCAACCGTCAGGACGCCCTGAGCCGTCCATTGATCGGCGAAGGCCAGCCATGCTGGACCTTTGGCCTGAGCAAACCGGATTTCAAAGCGTTCGGCATTCGCGAAGAAGACGGCGAGAAGTACCTCGCCTTCGAATTCCAGAACCTGATGCCGGTGCGTGATCTGAAGATTCGCGGTGCGCATAACCAGTCCAACGCTCTCGCCGCATTGGCACTGGGGCACGCTGTGGGTCTGCCGTTCGACGCCATGCTCGCGGCGCTGCGCACGTTTGCCGGGCTCGAACACCGCTGCCAGTGGGTGCGCGATCTCGACGGCGTGGCTTATTACAACGACTCCAAAGCCACCAACGTTGGCGCCGCTCTGGCCGCGATCGAAGGCCTCGGTGCGGACATTGACGGCAAGGTCATTCTGATCGCCGGCGGTGACGGCAAAGGCGCCGAATTCAACGATCTGCGCGATCCGGTGGCGGCCAACTGCCGCGCTGTGGTCCTGATGGGCCGCGACTCCGACAAGATCGGCGCAGCCATTGGCGATGCCGTGCCGCTGATCCGCGCGACCTCGCTGGTCGACGCCGTCGCGCAATGCCGCGCAGCTGCCCAGCCGGGTGACGTGGTGCTGCTGTCTCCGGCCTGCGCCAGTTTCGACATGTTCAAGAATTACGAAGACCGTGGTCACCAGTTCGTCCGCGCTGTGGAGGAACTGGCATGAACCTGAGAAACATCATCAAGCCGTACCCGTCGCCGCTGATCACCGGGCGTGGCATCGACCTCGACTTCCCGATGCTCGCCGGTTGCCTGGCGCTGCTCGGTCTCGGCCTGATCATGATCGCTTCGGCGTCCACCGAAGTGGCGGCGGCGCAGTCGGGCAGTCCGCTGTATTACATGATTCGCCACCTTATCTATGTGGTGCTGGGCCTGGGTGCGTGCATTGTCACCATGATGATCCCGATCGCCACTTGGCAGCGCCTCGGCTGGATGATGCTGATCGGTGCGTTCGGCCTGTTGGTGATGGTGATCATCCCCGGCATCGGCCGCGAAGTGAACGGTTCGATGCGCTGGATCGGTTTCAGCTTCTTCAACGTGCAGCCGTCGGAAATCGCCAAGGTGTTCGTGGTGATCTACCTCGCCGGTTATCTGGTGCGCCGGCAGAAAGAAGTGCGCGAGAGCTGGATGGGCTTCTTCAAGCCGTTCATCGTGCTGCTGCCGATGGCGGGTCTGTTGCTGATGGAACCGGACTTCGGTGCCACCGTAGTCATGATGGGCGCGGCGGCGGCGATGCTGTTTCTTGGCGGGGTCGGACTGTTCCGCTTCTCGCTGATGGTAGTGCTGGCGGTTGGCGCGGTGGTTTTGCTGATCCAGATGCAGCCGTATCGAATGGCGCGTCTGACCAACTTCGCCGACCCGTGGGCCGACCAGTTCGGTGCCGGCTATCAGTTGTCGCAGGCCTTGATCGCTTTCGGTCGCGGCGAGTGGCTGGGCGTCGGCCTGGGCAACAGCGTGCAGAAGCAGTTCTACCTGCCGGAAGCGCATACCGACTTCGTGTTCTCGGTACTCGCCGAAGAGCTCGGTGCGGTCGGTTCGTTGTGCACCGTCGCGCTGTTCGTGTTCGTGTGTATTCGCGGCATGTACATCGGCCTGTGGGCGGAGAAGGCCAAGCAGTTCTTCGCCGCTTACGTGGCTTACGGCTTGTCGTTCCTGTGGATTGGTCAGTTCCTGATCAACATCGGTGTGAACGTCGGCCTGCTGCCAACCAAAGGTCTGACTTTGCCCTTCCTCAGTTACGGCGGCAGCTCGCTGGTGATCTGCTGCGCCTGTCTGGGCCTGTTGCTGCGCATCGAGTGGGAGAGTCGGACCCACCTGGGCAGCGAAGAGATGGAATTCCAGGAGAGCGACTTCGCCGAGGAGCCGACTCATGGGCGCTAACGTATTGATCATGGCCGGCGGTACCGGCGGCCACGTGTTCCCGGCGCTGGCCTGTGCCCGCGAGTTTCAGGCGCGCGGCTACACCGTGCACTGGCTCGGCACGCCACGGGGGATCGAAAACGAACTGGTCCCGGCGGCAGGGCTTGAACTGCACCGGATCAACGCCAGCGGTCTGCGCGGCAAGGGCAAGCTGTCGCTGCTCAAGGCGCCGCTGATGCTGCTGAAATCGGTGTGGCAGGCGCGGGCGATCATGCGCCGCCTGAAACCGGTGTGCGTGGTTGGCTTCGGCGGTTATGTGACCGGCCCCGGCGGTCTTGCCGCAAAACTGGCCGGCGTGCCAGTGATCGTTCACGAGCAGAACGCTGTCGCCGGCACCGCCAATCGGTTGCTGGTGCCGTTCGCCGCCCGAGTGTGTGAAGCGTTCCCCGACACCTTTACTCTGTCGGACAGCCGCCGTACCACCGGTAATCCGGTGCGCAGCGAGCTGTTCCTCGACACATCGCGACCGGCGCTGACCGGGCGCAAAGCGCGTTTGCTGATCCTTGGCGGCAGCCTGGGCGCAGAACCGTTGAACAAATTGCTGCCTGAAGCCCTGGCCCAAGTCGCTGCCGACCTGCGCCCGGAAGTGTTTCATCAGGCCGGTAAAAACCACGATGAAGTGACTGCCGAGCGTTACCGCGCCGTGGGCGTGGAGGCGCAGGTGCAGCCGTTCATCAAAGACATGGCCCAGGCCTATGGCTGGGCTGACCTGGTGGTGTGCCGCGCTGGCGCGTTGACCATCAGTGAGCTGGCGGCCGCCGGTCTGCCCTCGATGCTGGTGCCCTTGCCCCACGCGATCGACGATCACCAGACCCGCAACGCCGATTATTTGGCCCGCGAAGGCGCTGCCTTCCTGATGCCGCAAAGAACGACTGGTGCCGCGGATCTTGCCGCGCGCCTGACAGAGGTCTTGATGCAACCGCAACGACTCGAAGCAATGGCCCAAGCGGCCCGCCGACTGGCCAAACCCGATGCCACCCGTAGCGTGGTCGATACCTGTCTGGAGGTGGCCCATGGTTGAGAATCAGAAAGCCATGCCACAACCGGAAATGCGCCGCATCCGTCGCATCCACTTCGTCGGCATCGGCGGCGTGGGCATGTGCGGTATCGCTGAAGTGTTGTTGAACCTGGGCTATCAAGTCTCCGGTTCCGACCTGAAAGCCTCGCCGGTCACCGAGCGCCTGGAAACCTTCGGCGCGCAGATCTTCATCGGTCACCGTGCCGAGAACGCCGCTACCGCCGACGTGCTGGTGGTGTCGAGCGCGGTAAACACGTCCAACCCGGAAGTGGCGACTGCCCTTGAGCGCCGCATTCCAGTGGTGCCGCGCGCAGAAATGCTCGCCGAGCTGATGCGCTATCGCCACGGCATCGCCGTCGCCGGTACCCACGGCAAAACCACCACCACCAGCCTGATCGCTTCGGTGTTCGCGGCCGGTGGTCTGGACCCGACATTCGTGATCGGTGGTCGCCTCAATGCAGCGGGCACCAATGCCCAGCTCGGCACCAGCCGTTACCTGATTGCCGAAGCCGACGAAAGCGATGCGAGCTTCCTGCATCTGCAGCCGCTGGTGGCCGTGGTCACCAACATCGACGCCGACCACATGGCGACCTACGACGGTGACTTCAACAAACTGAAGAAAACCTTCGTCGAGTTCCTGCACAACCTGCCGTTCTACGGGCTGGCGGTGATGTGCCTGGACGATCCGGTGGTGCGTGAAATCCTGCCGCTGGTCAAGCGTCCGACCGTGACCTACGGCTTCAGCGAAGACGCCGACGTACGCGCAATCAATGTGCGCCAGCAGGGCATGCAGACCTTCTTTACCGTGCTGCGCCCGGATCGCGAGCCGCTGGACGTGTCGGTGAACATGCCCGGCAACCACAACGTGCTCAACTCGCTGGCGACCATCTGCATCGCCACCGACGAAGGCGTCAGCGATGAAGCCATCGTTCAGGGCCTGTCGGGCTTCCAGGGTGTTGGCCGACGCTTCCAGGTCTACGGTGAACTGCCGGTGGACGGCGGCAACGTGATGCTGGTCGACGACTACGGTCACCACCCGACCGAAGTCGCTGCGGTGATCAAAGCCGTGCGCGGTGGCTGGCCGGAGCGTCGTCTGGTGATGGTCTACCAGCCGCACCGCTACAGCCGCACCCGTGATCTGTACGACGACTTCGTCAATGTACTGGCCGACGCCAACGTGCTGCTGCTGATGGAAGTCTATCCGGCCGGCGAAGAGCCGATCCCGGGCGCCGACAGCCGCAAGCTGTGCAACAGCATCCGCCAGCGCGGTCAGCTCGACCCGATCTACATCGAGCGGGGCGTTGACCTGGCGCCGCTGGTCAAGCCGCTGCTGCGCGCCGGCGACATTCTGCTGTGCCAGGGCGCTGGTGATATCGGCGGTCTCGCGCCGAAGCTGTTGAAAAGTGAATTGTTCGCCGGCGCCGTGGCGGCGCCGGTCGAGGGAAGTTGAAATGACTGCTGCCTACGCCAAGCTGTTCTCCACCATCGCGCCGAAAGACTTCGGCCGCGTCGCCGTGCTCTTCGGCGGCCTGAGTGCCGAGCGTGAGGTTTCGCTGAAATCTGGCAACGCCGTGCTCGAGGCGCTGCAAAGCGCTGGCGTCGATGCGTTCGGCATCGATGTCGGTGAAGACTTCCTGCAGCGTCTGCTCAGCGAAAAGATCGACCGTGCGTTCATCATTCTCCACGGTCGCGGCGGTGAAGACGGCAGCATGCAGGGCCTGCTCGAGTGCGCGGGCATCCCGTACACCGGCAGCGGCATTCTTGCTTCCGCACTGGCGATGGACAAACTGCGCACCAAGCAGGTCTGGCACAGCCTCGGGATTCCGACGCCGCGTCACGCCGTGCTGTGCAGCGAAGCCGATTGTATTTCCGCAGCGACGGAACTGGGCCTGCCTTTGATCGTCAAACCGGCGCATGAAGGTTCAAGTATCGGGATGGCCAAAGTGAATTCTGCGTCCGAGTTGATCGACGCATGGAAAGCGGCCAGTACCTACGATTCGCAAGTCTTGGTCGAGCAATGGATTCAAGGTCCGGAGTTCACCATCGCCACCCTGCGTGACCAGGTGTTGCCTCCAATCGCCCTGGGTACACCGCACACATTTTACGACTACGACGCCAAGTACATCGCCAACGATACCCAGTACCGCATTCCGTGCGGGCTGGACGCGGCCAAGGAACAGGAACTCATGGAACTCACGGCCAAGGCCTGTGAGGCGCTGGGTATCGCCGGTTGGGGCCGGGCGGACGTGATGCAGGACGCCGATGGGCAGTTCTGGTTCCTCGAAGTCAATACCGCACCGGGCATGACCGATCACAGCCTGGTGCCGATGGCGGCGCGGGCTGCCGGTCTGGATTTCCAGCAGCTGGTTCTGGCCATTCTGGCCGCCAGCGTTGAAGACGCAGGCGCAACAGAGGCGCGAGGTTAAGACCATGCAAGGCGCTCATCTCAGACATCAGCCACCCGCACCCGGCCGCAAGCCGGTGCCGCGGGGTGCCAGCCGAATGGTGGCGAAAGAGCCGATGTCCGCGCGCCTGCCGAAAGCCAATTTCAGCTTTCTGAAAAGTCTGTTCTGGCCGGTGCTGCTGGTGGCGCTGGGCTTTGGTACCTACGAAGGCGCGCAGCGTTTGCTGCCGTACGCCGACCGGCCGATCAGCAAGATCGCGGTGCAGGGCGACTTGAGCTACATCAGCCAGCAGGCGGTGCAGCAGCGGATCGCGCCGTTCGTGGCGTCGAGCTTCTTCACCATCGACCTCGCCGGTATGCGTACCGAGCTCGAGCAGATGCCGTGGATCGCCCACGCCGAAGTGCGTCGGGTGTGGCCGGATCAGGTAGTGATCCGCCTGGAAGAGCAATTGCCGGTGGCGCGTTGGGGCGACGAGTCGTTGCTCAACAACCAGGGCCAGGCGTTCACGCCCAAGGAACTGGCGAACTACGAACACCTGCCGCAGCTGTTCGGCCCACAACGGGCTCAGCAGCAGGTGATGCAGCAGTATCAGGTGCTGAGCCAGATGCTGCGCCCGCTGGGTTTTTCGATTGCACGCCTGGAATTGCGTGAACGCGGCAGCTGGTTCCTGACCACCGGTGCCGGCAGTTCCGGCCCCGGCATCGAGTTGCTGCTGGGACGCGGCAACCTGGTGGAAAAGATGCGCCGCTTTATCGCCATCTATGACAAGACGCTGAAAGAGCAGATTACGAACATTGCGCGCATCGATCTGCGCTACGCCAACGGCCTCGCTGTTGGCTGGCGGGAACCCGTAGCGCCGACGACAGCCCAACCCGCTGTCGCAAAGAATTAAGAAGAGGCAGGACCCATGGCAAACGTGCAAAGCGGCAAAATGATCGTCGGTCTGGATATCGGCACCTCCAAAGTGGTGGCGCTGGTAGGCGAGGTCGCGGACGACGGCCAGCTGGAAATCGTCGGGATCGGCACGCATCCGTCCCGCGGCTTGAAGAAGGGCGTGGTGGTCAACATCGAATCCACCGTGCAGTCGATCCAGCGCGCGATCGAAGAAGCCCAACTGATGGCCGGCTGCCGCATTCACTCGGCGTTCGTCGGCGTTGCGGGCAATCACATCCGCAGCCTGAACTCCCACGGCATCGTCGCGATCCGTGATCGCGAAGTCAGCTCGGCTGACCTTGAGCGTGTGCTCGACGCCGCCCAGGCCGTGGCGATCCCGGCTGACCAGCGCGTGCTGCACACCCTGCCGCAGGATTACGTGATCGATAACCAGGAAGGCGTGCGCGAGCCACTGGGCATGTCCGGCGTGCGTCTGGAAGCCAAGGTTCACGTGGTCACCTGCGCCGTCAACGCTGCACAGAACATTGAAAAATGCGTACGCCGCTGCGGTCTGGAAATCGACGATATCATTCTCGAGCAACTGGCCTCGGCCTACTCGGTGCTGACCGACGACGAGAAAGAACTGGGCGTGTGCCTGGTCGACATCGGCGGCGGCACCACCGACATCGCGATCTTCACCGAAGGCGCGATCCGTCACACCGCCGTGATCCCGATTGCCGGTGATCAAGTGACCAACGACATCGCCATGGCGTTGCGCACCCCGACCCAGTACGCCGAAGAGATCAAGATCCGTTACGCCTGCGCCCTGGCCAAACTGGCCGGTGCCGGTGAAACCATCAAGGTGCCGAGCGTTGGCGACCGTCCACCGCGTGAGCTGTCGCGTCAGGCCTTGGCCGAAGTGGTCGAGCCGCGTTACGACGAACTGTTCACCCTGATCCAGGCCGAGCTGCGTCGCAGCGGCTACGAAGACCTGATCCCGGCGGGCATCGTGCTCACCGGTGGTACTTCGAAAATGGAAGGCGCCACTGAACTGGCCGAAGAAATCTTCCACATGCCGGTGCGCCTCGGTGTGCCGCATGGCGTGAAAGGTCTGGATGACGTGGTGCGCAACCCGATTTATTCCACTGGCGTCGGTTTGTTGATGTACGGCCTGCAGAAGCAGTCCGACGGAGTTTCGTTCTCCGGCATCGGCAGCCGCGACAGCTACAGCAGCGAAGAGCCTCAGGCGCCGCTGCTGGACCGACTGAAAAAGTGGGTTCAGGGCAATTTTTAAAAGCTTTACCGCAACACCGCTACAAACAGCAGTAGGCGAAAAAACTAGAGAATGTAAGGAGAGGGAAAATGTTCGAACTCGTAGACAACATCCCCGCAAGCCCGGTAATCAAAGTTATCGGTGTCGGCGGTGGCGGCGGCAACGCTGTCAATCACATGGTCAAGAGCAACATCGAAGGCGTTGAGTTCATCTGCGCCAACACCGATGCTCAAGCGCTGAAAAACATCGGCGCGCGGACCATCCTGCAACTGGGCACCGGCGTGACCAAAGGCCTGGGTGCCGGCGCCAATCCTGAGGTCGGCCGTCAAGCCGCTCTGGAAGACCGCGAGCGCATCGCTGAAGTGCTGGCCGGCACCAACATGGTGTTCATCACCACCGGCATGGGCGGCGGTACCGGTACCGGTGCAGCGCCGATCATCGCTGAAGTGGCCAAGGAAATGGGCATCCTCACCGTTGCGGTCGTGACCCGTCCGTTCCCGTTCGAAGGCCGCAAGCGTATGCAGATCGCCGACGAAGGCATTCGCATGCTTTCCGAAAGCGTCGACTCGCTGATCACCATTCCGAACGAAAAACTGCTGACCATCCTCGGCAAAGACGCAAGCCTGCTGTCGGCTTTCGCCAAGGCTGACGATGTTCTGGCCGGTGCCGTTCGCGGTATCTCCGACATCATCAAGCGTCCGGGCATGATCAACGTCGACTTCGCCGACGTACGCACCGTGATGAGCGAAATGGGCATGGCGATGATGGGCACTGGCTGCGCCAGCGGTCCGAACCGTGCACGTGAAGCCACCGAAGCGGCAATCCGCAACCCGCTGCTGGAAGACGTCAACCTGCAAGGCGCGCGCGGCATTCTGGTGAACATCACCGCCGGTCCTGACCTGTCCCTGGGTGAGTACTCCGACGTGGGTTCGATCATCGAAGCCTTCGCTTCCGAGCACGCGATGGTCAAGGTCGGTACCGTTATCGATCCGGACATGCGCGACGAGCTGCACGTAACCGTAGTTGCCACCGGTCTGGGCGCGAAAATCGAGAAGCCTGTGAAGGTCATCGACAACACCGTTCACACCTCGATGGCTTCGGCGCAGGTGCAACAACCGGCTCCGGCCCGTCAGGAGCAGCCAGCGGTTAACTACCGTGATCTGGACCGTCCGACCGTCATGCGCAACCAGGCTCAGGCCGGTGCTGCGGCTGCCGCGAAGATGAATCCGCAGGATGACCTGGATTACCTGGACATTCCGGCATTCCTGCGTCGTCAGGCCGATTGATGGAATGTATCAGGGCTATGAAGGTGATTGGTGTTCAGCAAAGGCATGGTCTGCTATCATCGCCAGCCTTTGTTGATACCAGTTCGCAATTTGCGCTGAAGCGGCCCAAGCCATGATTAAACAACGCACACTGAAAAATATTATCCGTGCCACAGGTGTAGGCCTGCATTCCGGCGAGAAGGTCTATCTGACCCTCAAGCCTGCGCCTGTCGACACTGGCATTGTGTTTTGTCGCGCTGACCTCGACCCTGTGGTGCAGATTCCTGCCCGCGCGGAAAACGTCGGTGAAACCACTATGTCGACGACGCTGATCAATGGCGACGTCAAAGTGGACACGGTAGAGCACTTGCTCTCGGCCATGGCTGGCCTGGGCATCGATAACGCCTACGTCGAGCTCTCCGCGTCCGAAGTCCCGATCATGGATGGCAGCGCTGGACCCTTCGTATTCCTGATTCAATCGGCAGGCCTGGAAGAACAGGACGCCGCCAAGAAATTCATCCGCATCCTGCGTGAAGTGACAGTGGAAGACGGCGACAAGCGCGCCACTTTCGTCCCTTTCGAAGGCTTCAAGGTGAGCTTCGAGATCGATTTCGATCACCCGGTATTCCGGGACCGCACCCAGAGTGCAAGCGTGGATTTTTCCAGCACTTCGTTCGTTAAAGAAGTCAGCCGCGCCCGTACCTTTGGTTTCATGAGTGACATCGAGTACCTGCGCAAGCACAACCTCGCACTCGGCGGCAGCGTGGAAAACGCGATCGTGGTCGACGCTGATGGCGTGTTGAACGAAGACGGTCTTCGTTATGAAGACGAATTCGTCAAACACAAGATCCTCGACGCGATTGGCGACCTGTACCTGCTGGGCAACAGCCTGATTGGTGAGTTCAAAGGCTTCAAGTCCGGTCATGCACTGAACAACCAGCTGCTGCGCAAATTGATTGAGCAGACAGACGCTTGGGAAGTGGTGACGTTCGAAGACGCCAGCACCGCACCGATCTCTTACATGCGCCCGGTTGCGGCGGTGTAAGTAAAAAACCTCTCTAGTTTTTTGAAGGCCATCCTCGGATGGCCTTTTTTTATGCCCTTTCAAAAGCAAAAGATCGCAGCCTTCGGCAGCTCCTACAGGGGAACGCATTCCAGATGTAGGAGCTGCAAAAGGCTGCGATCTTTTGACTTTAAATTGACACTACAACGCGATTGCGCCCGCCTTCCTTGGCCTGATACAGCGCCTTGTCCGCTGCAAACAGCAGCTGCTCCAGTGTCATCTCGCTCGCCGATGTCCATGTCGCGATGCCGATACTCACCGTCATCGCCCGCTCAGCGCCTTCAACCCATGGCAAGTTTTCCACCGCCTGGCGAATCTGCTCGGCGATCTGCTGCGCCCCGGCGCTGTCGGTCTCGGCGAGAATCACCGAAAACTCTTCACCGCCATAACGTGCGACCAGATCCGCCGGGCGTCGCACGTTCGCGGTGATCACCCTGGCCAGTTCACGCAACACCTGATCCCCAGCCTGATGGCCATGGCGATCATTGAAGGCCTTGAAGTGGTCGGCATCGATCATCATCACCGACAGCGGCTGGCCCGAGCGCTGGGCGCGGAACCATTCGTGGCGCAGGGTCTGGTCGAGCATGCGTCGGTTGGCAACGCCGGTCAGATCATCGGTGGCAGCCAGTTGCGCCAGTTCGCGTTCGGCGCGATGGCGCAAACGCAGTTCCCGGGCGAGCAGCCAGGTCAGCCACAACAGCCCCAGGCACAACACGCCGGTGGCGCCGCTGATCAGAATCGCCGTGCGCCGCCAAGTGCCGAACACCTCCTCGCTGGACAGCGCGACCATCACCGTCAACGGCAGATTGCCGACCCGCGAGTAGGTATAGAGCCGGCGTTGTTTATCCATGCTCGAGGTACTGGTGAAACTGCCGCTGCCATCGCGATCGTTGAGAATCCGCACGACGTTGGGCCGGTTGCCGAAACTCTTGCCGACCGAATCGCTTTGCAAATAGGGCTTCTGCGCGAGCAGCACGCCATCGCTGTTGATGATGTTCAATGTGCTGTCGGTGCCGATGTCGAGGCTTTTGAACAGGTCGTCGAAGTAGTCGAGTTTCAGCGACGCCACCGCTACGCCGAGGAATTCGCCGGTCTGCGCGGAGGTGCGCCGGCTGAAGCTGATGCGCCACTGATCGGCCTCTTCGCAATCGCAACGGGTCTTGAACGGGCGGCTGATGAACATGCCCATGTCACGGTTGAACGCATGGGCGAGGAAATAATCGCGGTCGGCGAAATTGCCCGGTTTCGCTTCGATGCGCGAGGAGTCGGCGATCACCTCGCCATGCTTGTCGAGCAGGAGGATGTCGCCCTTGAAACGCGCGGTGGCAGAGCGATCGAACAGGGCCAGATGACGGATCTGCGGCGAGACGTTCTGCAGGTCGTCACGCTGAGCGGCGGCGATCAGGCCTTGCAGCGTCAGGTCGTACAGCTCGACGGTGCGCAGCACATCGGCGTCGATCAATTGCGCAATGGTCGTGGCGCGGCGCGTGGCGACTTCCTGCGCACTGGCGTACTCGCGGATCAGCAGAAATGTGACGATGCACACCATCGCAATCACGGTCAGCAGGCTGCCAAGGATCAGCAGGCGCTCGGGGCGACCGGTAAGGCCTGTGATGGAAGGCGTGCGGCTGGTGATCATGATGGGCTGTCGGTAGGAGTGGTTTCGTAAGCTTAGTAGGGCTGACGCCGGACAAACTTGTGGGAGCGAGCCTGCTCGCGAAAGCGGTGTGCCATTCAACATCAATGTTGATGGATCAACCGCGTTCGCGAGCAGGCTCGCTCCCACAGGGTAGATCACAGGATCTGAAAAACGCAGCGCCGATCTTAGAAGACGTTGACCGGGTAGTCGATGATCACGCGGTATTCATCTGTATCCGAATCAATCGCGCCGTAGCCGTTGCCGCCCCGGTTGGTGGCCCATTGCAGGCGCACCGCGAGATCCTTGGCCTGGCCGCTTTGCACGACGTACTGCAAATCGATGTCGCGTTCCCAATGCTTGGCGTTATGGCCGTCGGCGCTGTACCAGCTGGAATAGCCTGCGCTGTTCGGGTCGGCTTTGGTCAGGTCCACCGTGCCGCGCGAGTAGGACAGCGCCGAAGTCAGGCCGGGCATGCCGAGGCCAGTGAAGTCGTAAGCGTACTTGAGCTTCCAGGAGCGTTCGTTCGGGCCGTTGAAGTCCGAATACTGCTGCGAGTTGTCGAGGTAAACGCTGTCGCCCTGGCTGATGTAGTCGAACGGCGTGTTGCCGTTGACCCGCTGATAGGCGGCAGTGACGCTGTGGCTGCCGATGCCGACGGTGAGATGCGCGCTCCAGGTGTTGTTGTCGATATCGCCGAGCAGCGCATCACCGGTGTCTTGCGTGTGATAGAAGTGCAGGCCCGGGTTGAGGCTGACCAGATCGTTCAGTTGCCAGGTGTAGTCGAGGTCGTAGTAGTACTGGTTCCAGATGTCCTTGAGCTCAGACGCGTAAAGGCTGCTCGTCAGGCCTTCAACGCCGCTCCAGGCCACTCCGGCCCAGTTCAAGTGTTGGCTGTCATCGCCATCGGCCAGCGTGCCGTAGGACGTGCCGATTCGGGTATGACCGCTCTGGTTATACGGCTTGGTGAAACTGGCCTGGCCACCTTCGATCAGCCAGCCGTCGAAGCTGCGGTTACTCAGGCTGATGCCACGAAAGGTCTGCGGCAGCATCCGCGTGTCGCCGCCGGCAATCACCGGGTTGGTGAGGAACAGGTCACCGGCCTTCAGTTCGGTATCGAATGCTCGCAGCTTCAGGGTCCCGCCGGCGGTTGAAAACGAGCCCGGCGCTTTGCCGTTGCCGTCGCTGATCGGCAGGATGCTCGAACCGTCGGTACCGCCTCCGCCATCGAGTTTCAAGCCGAGCATGGCATGAGCATCGACGCCGAAGCCGACCGTGCCTTCGGTATAACCCGATTCGAAAGCCCCGAGAAAACCTTGCCCCCATTCAATGTTGTCGTCCGCTTTCTGCAAGCGGTTGCGATTCATGTAGTAGTTGCGGGCATTGAGGCTGAGGCTTGAGCCTTCGACGAAACCTTGTTCAGCGGGCTCGTCGGCGTGGGCGGCGGGAGCAATCGTTGCGGCAATTGCAATGAACAGCGGGGTGAGGCAGGCAGGGTAAAACACGTGCGGTGGAGCTCCTTGGGTCAGCGGGCCGCTCTGTTTCTTGAGCGGCTTGATGTTTCTTGTTGTTACAGACGCGCCAGACGGCTTTCAGACCACAACGAAAAAAGGCCGCTGAATAACAGCGGCCTGGAGTGACGACGGTTGAACGGGAAGAGCCAAACAACCGCGTCGAGGGAAACCTTTCGCGGTGAGACTCAGCTGTCTTTCTCGAGCGCTTGAGCCTGGGAAGTAGCGGCTTGCGGGGATTGCGTGGCGTCTTGAGCCTTGGCCATCACTTCGGCCTGATACTGATCGAATGCCTGCGCGCGAGCGACTTTTTGCGCTACGAATGTTTGCGATTCTTCAGCCATCGCCATCGGCGACAGGATCAATGAGGACAAAACGAATGCGCTGGCAATACCCATACTGTTGGACATCTTGAAAACCTTCTCGCTTGGCGAGTGCTGTTTGGTGCGGGCAAAGATAAGGTTGCCGGGGGTTGGGAAACAGCGCGATTTTCATAAATGACTGTTACAGCAAAAGCAAAGATCGGCACGGGTAACAACCCGGTCTGTGCGTGATGGTGGCCTGTGGCGAGGGGATTTATCCCCGTTGGGCTGCGAAGCGGCCCCAAGAATTCCAGCCTCAAAGATTCTTAGAGCTTGTGCACAGGATTTGCGACTGCTGCGCAGCCGAGCGGGGATAAATCCCCTCGCCACAGGGCTTGGCTGAGCATTCAGACCGGGAGATGGATGCCAAAGGTGTTCATGCCCCGATCACTGCGCACAAACACATCCCCGCCATGCATCAGCGCAATCGCCTTGACGATCGCCAGCCCCAGGCCGTGGTTATTGCCGCTGTTGCTGCGCGAAGCATCGACCCGATAAAACCGTTCGAACAACCTCGGCAGATGCTCGCTGGCAATCGGCGACCCGGGATTGGCTACGCCAATGCTCACCTGGTGTTCTTCAACCTCGATGCGCACCTCGATCACCTGGCCCGGTTCGGTATGCTGCACAGCGTTGCTCAGCAAGTTGATCAACGCCCGACGCAGATGCGCGACCTCGATCTGCACTTGCGCATCGCCGCTGACCTGCACTTCAACCTGCGCGTCTTCAAGGATGAAATCCAGATAGTCCAGTGTCGTCGCCACCTCATCAGCCATTGACGTCGAGGTCAGTTTGGTCGCCTTGTTGCCTTGATCGGCGCTGGCCAGAAACAGCATGTCGTTGATGATCGAGCGCAGTCGCTCAAGCTCTTCGAGATTGGATTGCAGCACTTCGAAATAGTGTTCGGCGGAGCGCCCGCGAGTCAGTGCGACCTGGGTCTGGCCGATCAAGTTGGTCAGCGGCGAACGCAGTTCATGGGCGACGTCGGCGTTGAACGATTCCAGCCGCGAATAGGCCAGTTCAACCCGTTCCAGAGTTGAGTTGAACGATTCGACAAACTGCTCCAGTTCCGGCGGCAGCGGCGACAGACGCAAGCGCCCGGCGCGCAGTGGTGGTGCCAGACGCTGGGCTTCCTGCGACAGCTTGATCAGCGGTTTCAGACCAATGCGCGCCACCCAATAGCCCAGCGCCGAGGCCAGCAGCACCCCGACAATCGCCAGACTGATCAGGGCGATGAGCAAGTGATGCTGGGTCTGATGCAGCGTCTCGGTGTCGATGCCGATCATGAAACGCAACGGCGGGCGCTGATCCTTGGCGGGGAACTGACTGACCAGCACTTTCAGTGGGTAGGGTTGATCGGGCAGTTGCAGATCGTGCATGCCCAACGGGCCATTGATGGCGGCACGAATCTGCGGGGTGAGATGGCCGTATTCGTAGCGCGGATCACCGCTGCTGATCCAGAAACTGATGCGCTTGTCTTCCTCGCCGAGCAGTTTGAGCTTGTTGTTGATCTTTACCCAATGCTCCGGCGTGCCGTAACGCCCGACGGTGGATTCGAGCACGCTGTACCGCGCATCCAGCTCAGCTTCCGGCAACAGCCCCAGGCCCTTGTCCACCTGTTGATACAGCGCGCCACCGATCAATAGAAACACGACCAGTGCCACCAGGGTGAACATGCCGCTGAGGCGCAAGGCAATCGAGTTACTGGACACCACGGCTCTCCAGCACATAACCCATGCCTCGGATCGTGTGCAGCAGCTTTTCGTTGAACGGCCCGTCGAGCTTGGCGCGCAGGCGTTTGATCGCGACTTCGACGACGTTGGCGTCACTGTCGAAATTGATGTCCCAGACCATTTCGGCGATGGCGGTCTTCGAGAGAATTTCGCCCTGGCGCCGGGCCAGCACGCTGAGCAGGGAGAACTCTTTCGCGGTCAGATCCAGGCGCGTGCCGGCGCGGGTGGCCTTGCGGCTGATCAGGTCGATCCACAGGTCGGCGATGGTCACTTGTACCGGTTCGTGGCCGCCGCTGCGCCGGGTCAGCGCTTGCAGGCGGGCGACCAGTTCGAGAAAGGAAAACGGTTTGCCGAGGTAATCGTCGGCGCCGTCGCGCAGGCCTTTGATGCGGTCTTCGACGCGCTCGCGGGCGGTGAGCATGATCACCGGGGTCTGCTTGCGCGCACGCAATGCGCGCAGTACGCCGAAGCCATCGAGCCCCGGCAACATGACGTCGAGGACGATCACGGCGTAATCGCATTCCAGCGCCAGATGCAGGCCTTCGACGCCGTCGCGGGCAAGGTCGACGGTGTAGCCCTGTTCGGTCAGGCCACGGTGCAGATAGTCCGCGGTTTTTTCTTCGTCTTCGATAATCAGAACGCGCATGACCGCCTCAGTCTGTGGTCGCCAGTGCCGTTGCGGGCGTTGCGGCTGGTGGGTGTGAGTGCCGGTGAAACAGCCGCTCGAGCCATAAGTATATGACCGGCGTGGTGAACAGCGTCAGCATCTGGCTGACCAGCAAACCGCCGACCACGGCAATGCCCAACGGCTGGCGCAATTCGGCGCCGGTGCCGTAGCCGAGCATCAGCGGCAACGCACCGAGCAGGGCGGCGAGGGTGGTCATGATGATCGGCCGGAACCGGGTGATGCACGCTTCGAAAATCGCCTCCTGCGGCGGCAGACCGCGCTGGCGCTGCGCCTCGAGCGCGAAGTCGATCATCAGGATGCCGTTCTTCTTGACGATACCGATCAGCAGCACCAGACCGATCAACGCCATGATCGAAAAGTCCTGGCCGCAGATCCACAGCATGATCACCGCACCCAAACCTGCAGCCGGCAGCGTCGAGATGATCGTCAGAGGGTGCACGAAGCTTTCATAAAGCACGCCGAGAATGATGTACACCGCCACCAGCGCCGCCAGAATCAGCCACGGCTGGCTGGCCAGCGAACTCTGGAACGCCTGCGCCGCGCCCTGGAAATTGCCGCTGATCGCGGTGGGCATGCCGATCTCGGCCTTGGCCTGATTGAGCTGAATCACCGCATCGCCCAATGCCACGCCGGGGGCGAGGTTGAATGACATATTGGCGGCGGGGAACATGCCGTCATGGGCAATCGACAGCGGGCCGATGGTCGGCGCGTCGAATCGGGCCAGCGCCGAGAGCGGCACCATTTCCCCACTGAGTGGTGAGCGCAGGTAAAAATAGTTGAGGCTTTCGGCCTTGCCGCGTTGTTTGGTATCCAGTTCCAGAATCACGTTGTACTGATTGACCTGAGTCTGGAATTCATTGATCTGCCGTTGGCCGAACGCATCGTACAGCGCCTCGTCGACATCGCTTGCCGTCAGGCCGAAACGCGCCGCTGCGCTGCGATCGATGCTGATGTGGGTGATGCTGCCGCCCAGTTGCAGATCGTTGGAAATGTCGCGAAACGCCGGGTTGCTGCGCAGTTTCTCGGTCAGGCGCTGGGTCCAGGTGGCGAGGGTCGCGCCGTCGTTGCTCTTGAGTACGTATTGGTACTGCGCACGGCTAGGGCCGGAGCTGAGGTTGATGTCCTGCCCGGCGCGCAAATAAAGGACGATGCCGGGCACTTTCATCAGTTGCGGGCGGATGCGATCGATGAACTGGCTGGCGCTGACATCGCGATCGCCACGTTTTTTCAGGGCGATCCAGAAGCGCCCGTTGGCGATGGTCTGGTTGCTGCCGGAAACCCCGACCGAGTGCGAGAACGCCTGCACCGCCGGATCGGCTGCAACGATTTCGGCCATCGCCAAGTGTTTTTTCACCATGTCGCCGTAGGAGATATCCGCAGCGGCTTCGGTGGTGCCGAGGACAAATCCGGTGTCCTGCACCGGAAAGAAACCCTTGGGAATAAAGATGTAACCGGCAACAGCCAGCGCCAAAGATAAGCCGAACACACCAATCATCAATTTCTGATGATCGAGGGCGCGGCGCAGGCCTTTTTCGTACCAGCCGAGCAAGCGCTCGCTGAAACCCGGTTTGGCGCTGGCGTGATGCACCGGTTTGCGCATGTACAGTGCAGCAAGGGTTGGCGCCAGCGTCAGCGACACCACCACCGAAATCATGATGGTCGATGTCGCAGTCAAGGCGAATTCCTTGAACAATCTTCCGACCACACCGCCCATGAACAACAGCGGAATAAACGCCGCCACCAGCGAGAAACTGATCGAAACGACGGTGAAGCTAATCTCGCCGGCTCCCTTGATCGCCGCCTCGCGCATATCGTCACCGGCCTCGAGATGGCGATGAATGTTTTCCACCACCACGATCGCATCGTCCACAACGAAGCCGACCGCGACGACGATCGCCACCAGCGTCAGGTTGTTCAGGCTGAAGCCGAGGACGTACATCAGGGCGAAACTGGCGATCAGCGAGACACCGAGTACCGCCGAGACAATCAGCGTCGCCGACAACTGGCGCAGGAACAGCGCCATGACCGCGACCACCAGCAGGATCGCGATCAGCAAAGTGATTTCCACCTCATGCAGCGAGGCGCGAATGGTCTGCGTGCGGTCGATCAGGGTTTTCACCTGCACCGAGGCCGGCAGCATCGCTTCGAGGCCGGGCAGGGCGGCCTGAATGCGATCAACGGTCTCGACAATGTTGGCGCCGGGCTGGCGGAAAATCACCAGATTCACACCAGGTCGATCTCCGGCCCAGGCCTGCACGTAGGCATCTTCCGCACCGTTGACGACTTTGGCGACATCGCGCAGGTGAACCGGGGCGCCATCCTTGTAGGAAACGATGAGCTCGCTGTAGTCCTCAGGGTGGAACAACTGGTCGTTGGTCGACAGCGTCGAGATGCTCGATTCGCCGTACAACGCACCTTTGGCCAGGTTGAGGCTGGTCTGCTGAATCGCCAGCCGAATGTCGGCCAGCGTCAGGCCAATCGCCGCGAGTTTGTCCGCCGAGGCTTGCACTCGGATCGCGGGGCGTTGCTGACCGGTGATGTTGATCTGGCCGACGCCGTCGATCTGGCTGATCTGACGCGAGAGCAGGGTTTCCACCAGGTCGCTGAGTTCGGTGCCGGGCATTTGCGTCGAGCTGACGCTGAGGATCAGCACCGGGCTATCGGCCGGGTTGACCTTTTCCATGTGGGCAGCGTCGGCATGTCTTTGGGCAACTTGCCGGCGGCGGTATTGATCGCCGCCTGCACTTCCTGGGCGGCGGTGTCGATGCTTTTGTCGAGAGTGAACTGCAAGGTCAGCAGGGTTGAGCCCAGCGCGCTGCTCGAGGTCATCTGGGTCATGCCGGGGATGGCGCTGAATTGCACCTCCAGCGGCGTCGCCACCGAGGAAGCCATGGTGTCGGGGCTGGCGCCGGGCAACTGTGCAGAGACCTGGATCGTAGGAAATTCCGCTTCCGGCAGTGGCGCAATCGGCAAACGCGGAAAGGCAATTACGCCGACCAGTACCAGAGCGAACGTCAGCAAAATCGTCGCTACCGGGTGATCGATGCACCAGGTCGAGATGCCCTTGTGCGAGTTCATGGCTTGGGCTCCCCCTGCACCACTTGCGGCGGCTCGCTCATGATTTGCACGCTCGCCCCGGGCTTGAGCCGCGACTGGCCGTCGGTCACCAGTACGTCACCAGCGTTGACGCCTTTGATGATGTCCTGACCGCTGCCCTGATAAACCATTTGCACCGGCACTGCCTCGACCTTGTCGTCCTTCACGCGGTAAACGAAGTGTTGTTCGAGGCCACGCTGTACGACGGTGGGCGGAACCACCAGCGCATCTTTATCCACAGCCGTCTGGATTTTTACCGTCACCAGCAAACCCGGCCAGAGCTTCTGGCTGGCATTGGCGAACTCGGCCTTGGCGCGGATGGTGCCGGTGTTGGCGTTGATCTGATTGTCGATCAGGGTCAGCTGACCTTCGCCGAGCAGATTGCCGGTTTCGCCATCAGTATCGGCTCCGATGTACGCCTTGACCGGTGCGCGTTGCGGATCGCTGATAAGGCTCTGCAGGGTCGGCAGCATCTGCTGCGGCAGGGAGAACTCGACGGCGATCGGGTCGATCTGCGTGACGGTGAACAGGCCCTGGGTGTCGGTCATGCGCAGGAAGTTGCCTTCATCGACCGTACGAATACCGACGCGCCCGGTGACCGGCGAGCGAATCTGCGTGTAGGACAGCTGCACCTGCGCCGCATCGATCGAGGCCTGATTGCCTTGTGCCGTGGCTTTGAGCTGGTTGACCAGCGCTTGCTGCTGGTCGAAGGTCTGCTTCGACACGCCGTCGTCGACGCTGAGCAGTTTGTAGCGCTTGAGATTGACCAGCGCTACCTGCAACTGCGCCTGACTCTCGCCCAACTGCGCCCGGGCCTGGTCGAGGTTGGCGCGGATCGAGCGGTCGTCAATGGTGGCGAGCAGGTCGCCTGCTTTGACCCGTTGGCCTTCCTTGACCAGAATTTTCGTCAGAATGCCGTCGATCTGCGGGCGCACCACCACGCTGTGCAGCGAGAGCACCGAGCCGATGCCGCTGGTGTAGCGCGGCACGTCTTTGGCGCTGACCGTCACCACCCGCACCGGGATGGCAGTCGGTGTAGCCAGTTTGGCCGGCGCCGGTTTCAGCGTGAACCACAGGCCGGCGGCTGCGAGCAGAATGAGGAGAGTGGCCAGCAGGATTTTGTTT
Source organism: Pseudomonas sp. AC255 (assembly GCF_979258175.1). Classification (NCBI taxonomy): domain Bacteria; kingdom Pseudomonadati; phylum Pseudomonadota; class Gammaproteobacteria; order Pseudomonadales; family Pseudomonadaceae; genus Pseudomonas; species Pseudomonas sp. AC255. Next base: position 473,730 of record NZ_OZ409841.1, read on the forward strand.
TTCTGGATGGACATGCGCGGCGCCGAAGTCTGGAGTTTGGGCAGATTGACCAGTTATAGACCGGTCAGGCGGTCGGCAGGGTGACGGCTGGCTGTCAGGATTGTCAGTTTCGTTTGTATAGATGGGGAGTAGCAGTGTGCGGCGATGGTCTTGTGTTGGATTCGCCCCTCACCCCAGCCCTCTCCCCAAGGAGAGGGAGCCGATTTGTGGGCTTTTCGAACCTGAGTTCGACTCGGTATCCCATGTCGGCGAACCTCGAGTAAACACCTCGGTCTGTCCCCTCCCCAGGGCGAGGGTTACGGTGAGGGGAAACCATTCAGCGCACCGTGCAAATCTTCAGATGCCGAGCCACAGCGCACAGGTATACTGCGCGCCTTTGCGGCTCACTGATCGGGCCGACTTTATGTTCCCGGAGCTTTTATGACTTCCCCGACCCAACCGCCGGTTGACGACGCTGTGAGCGACGTCCCGGCTGAAGTGGCTGATGCCAGCGAAACCAAGGCCGAGATCCCGGCGTTCAAGTTCCCGTTCAAGCCGGGCGAGCTGGCTTCGGCGAAAGGCTCGAATCAGCCGTGGTACAAGAATGGCGCGAAGAATGGCCACACCAAAACCCCGGGCATGGCGCCGCCGGGGACGCGTCGGTCGATGGGCAAGCGCTGACATCGGAAAGTGATGGTGCTTGTGCTGGCCTCTTCGCGAGCAGGCTCGCTCCCACAGGTTTTGTGTTTGGCGCAGATCCAATGTGGGAGCGAGCCTGCTCGCGAATGCGACAGCCGCTACAGCACAAATGTCAGATCAAGCCGCGCGCAATGAAATAAACGCATAAGTCTGCGCCGGTTCCGTCACCACTTGCCCGCCCGCAGCCAGCACTTGCCCGGCCACGTCATCGCCGGACAAATGAAACAGCCATTCACTGGTTTGCGCCGCCAGCGGTTGCGCGCTCACTTGGTCGATCACTGCCGCAAAGGCATCCATGTTCGGCAAGTACGCGGTGAACCCGTCGCCCTTGAGCGCCGTGGTGCGAATTCCCAGGATTGCGCAGATCGCATCCTTGAGTTTGATCTCATCCCGATCCGCCTGACGCGAACGCTGAATCAACTCCAGCAGTTCCCGATCAACCAACTCGCCGCCCACGATCAGCTCCGGTCCCTGTTCCCAGGACTGCGGTGGGCAATCCTTGGCAGCAGGATTGAGCGGGATGTGCGGATTGATTTCCGCCGGGTAAATCCGGCACACCAGCGGGCGACGCTCGTAGATCCGGCAGCGCTTTTCGTCGTCAAGATTCCGGCAGGGGCCGACGTTGTAGGCGGCAAAGGTGATCGCCACGTGAGCATCAGTAGTGCCACTGCGGACCACCGCTGAACGGCGCTCGGCATGTTCGCGCTGTTGCGCTGGCAGGCCCAGGCCATTGCCGAGAAAAGCCTCGGCCAGCACGATCACCTGACCGCCATCCGCCGCCCACATGCGGGCTTCGGCGAGCGTCAGCGGGACATGGTGATCGGTGCAGCATTTGCCGCAACCTACGCAGGAAAACGTCGTATTCATTGAGCGATCTGTCTTCAATCAGGGTGTGAAACGGTGGCGGAAAACCACCGCACAGGGCCGGGTCGAAGCAAGTTGTGCGCCATTCACTGAGGTTTGGCGGTCGGGCGAATCGAATCCCACTCGGTGACGTACGCGGTTTTCGACTGTTTGTTGTACAGGCACAGCTCGCTGCCTTGCTGGCCTTTCATGTGTTTTTGCGGGTATTGGCCTTGCAGCAGAACGGCGGTGTAACCGACGCGGTCGTCGAATTGCGCCGGTGTGCCGACCGGTTTGACGTTTTTCAGACCGCTGGCCTTGGTGCAGCTGGCGAGTACGGTCTTGTCATAGGCAGCCCAGGCGTCGGGGCTGGAGGCATGGGCCTGGGAGGCGAGGGCGATGAGGCTGAGCAGCGCCAGGGTGATGGCTTTCATGGTTGGGGCATCCTTGGTTATGGCCAAGGTTGGAGTCTGTCGGATAGCGGAAGTTGCCAGTGCTGCCCTTCGCGAGCAGGCTCGCTCCCACAGTTTGAAATGCAATCCACCTGTGGGAGCGAGCCTGCTCGCGAAAGCGGTAGATCAGTCGGGCACAGGCTCGCGCCGAACCACAACCATCCCGACACTCTCATACAACCGCCGCGCCCGCAGGTTGTCCTCCAGAACCCGCAAATCGACAAACCCCTCGCGCCGCTGTTGAAAGACGCTGAAGGCATGCAGCAACAACGCCCGCCCAAGCCCCCGGCCCTGCATTCGCGGGTGCACCACCAGATTCTTGATATATGTGCTGGTCCAGCACTGCGCCACGCCCACCACGCCCTCGGCATCGCAGGCAATGAAACACAACGCAGGGTCGTATTCAGGGTCGCTGGCAAAGCGCCGCTGCCAATCGTCCAGTGACGGCACTCGACCGCCACCTTCCAGCTGTCCGAGCTGCATCAACTGATGCACTGCCGGCGCCAGTTCCTCGCGGTAGACGGACAGCTCAATCCCGTCCGGCCGCTGAGCATCCGGCAGAGGTCCACTCAAGTCGCGGCGCAGCAGAAAGCAAAACGTCTCGGCCAAGACTCAGTGCCCGTTGGCCGCGACGTGCTTGGCGGCTTCGATCAGACGTTGGGTCAGCTCCGGCGAGGAGAACTTGGTCAGCACCGCGTTGGCACCGGCCAGGCGAGCTTTTTCACTGTTCATCGCGCTGTCGAGCGAGGTATGCAGCAAGACGTACAAGTGAGCGAAATCCGGGGTTTCGCGCAGGGTACGGGTGAAGGCGTAGCCGTCCATTTCCGACATTTCGATGTCGGAGACGATCAGATTGATCTGCTGCGCGGTGCCTTGCAGGTCGAGCAGGCAGTCGATGGCTTCCTTGGCACTGCGCGCGGTGTGGCATTGCAGGCCGAGGTTGCGCAGGGTGTGCACCGATTGCTGCAGGGCCACCTGGCTGTCATCGACCACCAGAATGCGCGCGTTGCCGAGCACTTCAGCGTCTTCCATGGTCAGGTCGGTCGGCGCCATTTCGATCTGCGCCGGGGCGATGCTGTGGATGACTTTTTCGATATCCAGCACCTGCACCAGCGTGCCGTCCACCGAGGTCACGCCGGTGATGTAGGCGCGCGAGCCGCCGGAGCCGAAAGGTGGTGGCTTGATGTCGGTGGTCAGGCAATGGACGATCTTGCTCACCGCCTGCACATGCAGACCCTGCTTGGAACGGCTGACATCGGTGACGATCAGGCAGCCACCGTTGGGATCCTCCAGCGGCCGCTCGCCGATCGCGCGGCTGAGGTCGATCACCGACAAAGAGGCACCGCGCAGGGAGGCGATGCCTTTGACGTGCGGGTGCGACTCCGGCAGCTTGGTCAGCGGCGGGCAGGGGATGATTTCACTGACTTTCAGCAGGTTGATCGCCATCAGCTTGCCGCTGCGCAAGGTAAACAGCAGAAGCGAAAGTGAATCTGCGCGGGCTTTGGTGGAGGACATAAGAACCTTCTGTGGGGCGAGAGTGGAAATCGCCAGAAACCTTTGATGCCGTGTTATCGGCGTTAAAGGGGTGGGCTTTAGGTTAGTTGTCGGGTAGTCGGCTTGAGTTGATCGCTGTTCTCTCTATCACTGCCCCTCACCCCAGCCCTCTCCCAGAGGTAGAGGGGGCCGACGGAGGTGTCTGGCGTTTTACACCGACCTGAACGACCGAGTCGATTATGGATTCGCAAGAAATCTTTCACGTCAGTGGAATTCTTCAATATCCCCCGATCAGTCCCCTCTCCCAGAGGTAGAGGGGGCCGACGGAGGTGTCTGGCGTTTTACACCGACCTGAACGACCGAGTCGATTATGGATTCGGAAGAAATCTTTCACGTCAGTTGAGTTCTTCAATATCCCCCAATCAGTCCCCTCACCCAGTGGTAGAGGGGGCCGACGGAGGTGTCTGGCGTTTTACACCGACCTGAACGACCGAGTCGATTACGGATTCGGCAGAAATCTTTCACGTCAGTGGAATTCTTCAATATCCCCCCATCAGTCCCCTCTCCCTCTGGGAGAGGGCTAGGGTGAGGGTGTGCTTTTAGCTCTTCATGCCTAGTCGTTTGGCCATGCGCCCCAGATTCGCCCGATCCACCCCCAACTCCCGCGCCGCACTTGCCCAGTTATCCTGATGACGCTCCAGCGCTGCACCGATCAACCGCCGCTGAAACTCATCGGTGGCACTGCGCAAATCCCCGGTGATCATCGGCATCACACTGGCCAAGTCTGCATTGGCAGGCGCAACCACGTTATCCACAACCTCACGGGGCAAATCCAGATCCGCCGCGCTCAGACTCAAAATCTTCGGCCGCACTTTGCAGTTACCCAGCGCCTTCAGCGCACTGCGTCCGATCAAATGCTCCAGCTCCCGGACATTCCCCGGCCAGGTGTAGGCCAGCAGCGCTTCCTGAGCATCACTGTTCAAGCGCAGGCTGTTGAGGCCCATGCGCGAGCGGTTCTGTTCCAAAAAGAAGCCACTGAGCAGCAACACATCACGCCCACGATCGCGTAGCGCCGGCACTCGCAGCGGATACACGCTCAGACGGTGATAGAAGTCGGCGCGGTAGCGACCGCTGCGCACTTCCTCGGCCAGATCGCGATTGGTCGCTGCAATCAGACGCACATCGACCTGATGCTCCTTGTCCGAACCCAGGCGCTGCAACTGACCGCTCTGCAATACGCGCAGCAACTTGGCCTGAACTGTCAGCGACAGTTCGCCGACTTCATCAAGAAACAGCGTGCCGCCATTGGCCAGTTCGAACTTGCCACGCCGATCGCTGGTGGCGCCGGTGAAAGCGCCCCGCACGTGGCCGAACAGTTCGCTTTCCACCAGCGTGTCGGGGAGGGCGGCGCAATTGAGGCTGATGATCGGTTTGTCGGCGCGCGCGGAGGCGGCGTGGATGGCTTGGGCCACGAGCTCTTTACCGACGCCGGTTTCGCCGGTGATCAGAACGGTCAGATCACTGCCGCCGACCAGATTGATTTCTTCCACCAGACGTTTATGCGCCTTGCTCTGGCCGATCATTTCACGGTGCTGCTGGCCGCTGGCCTGACGATAGACCTCGGCGCGCTGATGCTCGTCTTCGGCGCGGGTGGCCAGACGTTCGATGCGTTCGGCGGCGTTGACCGTGGCCGAGGCGAGGCTGGCGAAGGCTTGCAGGGCGTCGAGTTCGATCGGCTCGAAACGCTCCGGGTCCAGCGCGTCGAGGGTGATCAGGCCCCAGAGTTTTTCATCGACGAATAAAGGACAGCCGAGGCAGTCGTGAACTTCAAGATGATCGTCGAGGCCATCGACCAATCCGTCATAAGGATCGGGCAGGTCGCTGTCGGCAGCGAAGCGCGTCGGCCCGGCGCCGGCCAGCAGGATTTCAAAACGCGGATGCTCGCTGACCTTGAAGCGCCGGCCGAGGGTGTCGGTACTCAAGCCATCCACCGCCAGCGGCACCAATGATTCGCCATCCAGACGCAACAACGCGGCGGCATCGCAGGGCAACAAGGCGCGCATGGCCTCGAGCAAACGCCGGTAGCGCTCACCTTCGGGCAGTTCGCGGGAGAGGTCGGCGACCAGAGGCAGCAGGGCGGTAAGCAAGGATTTGGCGGTCATGGGTATGTAGTCAAATAGACAAGGTGTAGTCGCGATGACTATACGTTCATTTGTGTCGAAATGACTACTCATGTCTCAAGCCGTTGAATTTAATGGATTAAATTGTTGGCACGAAAGCTGATATCCCTAAGCCAATCTTTCAAGAAAGCGCAGGAGTCACCTTATGCTTAGCGTCCAGGATCGTGCCATCATCAAATCCACTGTGCCTCTGCTGGAAAGCGGCGGCGAGGCGTTGATCACGCATTTCTACCGCATGATGCTCTCCGAATACCCGCAGGTGCGCCCGCTGTTCAACCAGGCGCATCAGGCCAGTGGCGATCAGCCGCGTGCCTTGGCCAACGGTGTGCTGATGTACGCCCGACACATCGATCAGCTCGACCAGTTGGGCGATCTGGTAGCCAAGATCATCAACAAGCACGTCGCTCTGCAGATTCTGCCGGAGCATTACCCGATCGTCGGCAGCTGCCTGCTGCGCGCCATTTCCGAAGTGCTCGGCGAAGAGATCGCCACACCTGAGGTGATGAGTGCCTGGGGCGCTGCGTACGGGCAACTGGCCGACATCCTGATCGGCGCGGAAACCGCAATCTATGACCAGAAGGAACAAGCCGTCGGCGGCTGGCGCGGTGCGCGGGAATTCATCGTTGCGGCTAAAGTGCAAGAGAGCGCCGAAATTACCTCGTTCTACTTCGAACCGGCAGACAAAGGGCCGATTCTTGCGGCCGAACCGGGTCAGTACATCGGCATGAAGCTGATGCTCGACGGCGAAGAAATCCGTCGCAACTATTCGCTGTCGGCACTGGCCAACAATGGTCAGTACCGCATCAGCGTCAAGCGTGAACCGAACGGTCGCGCGTCAAACTACCTGCATGATCAACTGCACGTCGGCGCGAGCATCCAACTGTTCCCGCCGTCGGGCGAATTCACCCTGGCGGCCAGTGACAAGCCGCTGGTGCTGATCAGCGGCGGCGTCGGCATCACCCCGACGCTGGCGATGCTGGAAGCAGCGCTGGCCACCGAACGTCCGGTGCACTTTATCCACTGCGCGCGCAACGGCAGCGTCCACGCGTTCCGCGACTGGGTCGATGGGCTGGCGGCGCGTCATCCGCAACTCAAACGCTACTATTGCTACGCCGAAGAAGATGGGGTCAGCCCGGCGGCGGACAAGGTTGGCCTGCTCAACGAAGAACTGCTCGGCCAGTGGCTGCCGGTACAGCGCGATGTCGATGCGTACTTCCTCGGACCGAAAGGGTTCATGGGCGCGATCAAACGGCACCTGAAAGCGTTGGGCGTGCCGGAGAAGCAGAGCCGTTACGAGTTCTTCGGGCCGGCTGCTGCTCTGGAGTGATCCGAGACCGAGTTGTCTCGTTCGCGAGCAGGCTCGCTCCCACAGGAATTGCGTGCGACGCAGATCCATTGTGGGAGCGAGCCTGCTCGCGAATCTTCTGCGCGCCGCAAAGCCATGTTGGTTAATCATTCCTTAACCGCTCTATCGTTTATTGCCCCGGTGTAGACTTGCGACAATTTCAGCCGCCGGCCGGCTGGACCATGGACTTACAAAGGAAAGGCAATGAGCGAGGAAACGATGCGGTTGGGGCGTGAGCGGCGCTATCTGGTGTTGCTGGGGATCATCTGCCTGGCGTTGATCGGCGGCGCACTTTACATGCAGGTCGTGCTCGGCGAAGCACCTTGCCCACTGTGCATTCTGCAGCGCTATGCACTGTTGCTGATTGCAGTGTTCGCCTTCATCGGTGCGGGCATGCGCAGCCGTCGCAGCATCACCGTGTTCGAGACACTGGTAGTGATCTGTGCGATCGCCGGGGCCGGTGTGGCCGGGCATCACGTCTATACGCAGTTCTATCCGGCGGTGAGTTGTGGCGTCGATGTGCTGCAACCGATTGTCGATGATCTGCCGTTGGCGAAAATTTTCCCGCTGGGCTTCCAGGTCGACGGTTTCTGCTCGACGCCGTATCCGCCGATCCTCGGCCTGTCGCTGGCACAGTGGGCGCTGGTGGCGTTCGTGCTGGTGGTGATTCTGGTGCCGTTGCTGACCTCGCGTAATCGAAAAGCGCTGCGCTGAGTCAACTTCTCGGCAGAGCGGCCGATAAACAAAACGCCCCGATTTTCGCTGATGAAAATCGGGGCGTTTTGCATTTCAGAGCGTTTGTGAAAACACCGTGACGAACGGCAATGAAGCGTGCGGCAAATGTGCGACATGTTGTCACACAGGGGCTGTCGCAGGGGCTCGGGATGCGGCGGATTGGCCGCCTGTTACATAAAAACATTGGCCAGTTTTAGTGTTTTCGGGCTTGAGCACGGACGTACCAGAGCAGGCAGTTTTAACAGGCGCCGGCAGATGGGCGAAGCCCTTGGAACATCGGGCTTTGCGCCGCTCCAGCGTTTGTAGATCGGGTGCAGAGCTGTCTGATTTGAGGCGGTTACGCTGGCAGATTTTGCCGTTTTTATTGAGAAACGCTTTCGATAACTTGCGCAACTTTTGCAAAAATGGCGATGGATTGTTGCTCTGAGTGATAAAAATTATTTCGGGATAAGACATGGTGTATAGGGCGCTACCTATCTACAATCGCCCGCACTGAATTCCCGACGCTGTTCAGCCTTTATCAAGGAACTGATCAGGAGGTCGGGTGTCGAGCGAGCCGCGAGGCTTTCGAGACACCCTGGTGTCGGTGCCTTTCCAATTTTCCGCACCAAATGGAATTGGTCTGTAACAAGGCCTTTGACCACGAATTCGAATAAGAACTGAACGCTGTCCCAAGGTTTTGTCGAGCGTGAGACGCGCGACGGGCGGCCCTTATTCAATCCAAAGAAAATGCCAACCCTTGGCAGGGTGAAGTGTTGGCGATCAAAACCCAACTGCATTGCGCAAGCTGCTTTAGAGGTCGTGAGATGAGTAAAAACAGGTACCCCAGATTACTAGGCCTAGTGCCGCTGCTCGGCACGTTGTTGCTGGGAGGCTGCAACATGACCTTGCTCAATCCAACGGGCCAGGTCGGCCTGGAACAGCGCAACCTGATCATCACCGCCACGCTGCTGATGCTGTTGGTCGTCGTGCCGGTCATCGTCATGACCTTCCTGTTTGCCTGGAAGTACCGCGCTTCGAACAAGAACGCCGTCTACACGCCGAAGTGGTCGCACTCGACCAAGATCGAAGTGGCCGTATGGACCATCCCGGTGCTGATCATCATCGCCCTGGGCTACATCACTTACATCTCGACTCACGAGCTGGACCCGTATCGTCCGATCGAGTCTGACGTCAAGCCTGTGACCATCGAAGTCGTCGCGCTGGACTGGAAGTGGCTGTTCATCTACCCGGAACAAGGCATTGCCACGGTCAACAAGATCGTGTTCCCGGCGCACACGCCAATCAACTTCAAGATCACCTCCGACGCCGTGATGAACTCGTTCTTCATCCCGGGCCTGGGCGGCCAGATCTACGCGATGGCGGGCATGCAGACCAAGCTGCACCTGATCGCTGACCGCAACGCTGAAATGGACGGTATCTCCGCCAACTACAGCGGTGCCGGTTTCACCGGTATGAAATTCAAGGCTATCTCCACCACTCAGGAAGATTTCGACGCCTGGGTAAGTGAAGTCAAGAAGTCGCCTAAACAGCTTGATCAGGCTGAATACGCGGCCCTGGCCAAACCGAGCCAGAACAACCCAGTCGAACTCTACTCGTCGGTCACGCCGAACCAGTTCCAGATCATCGTCGACAAGTACGAAGGTATGAAGCCGGGCAAGCCGCTGAAGCACGAGAAGAAAGAGAAAGAAGTGGCGGCCACGGATATTGACGCGGGTTCGCATTCAGCTGCCGGGGCAGAGGAGTAAACGATGTTTGGTAAATTAAGTTGGGAAGCAGTCCCATTCCACGAGCCGATCGTGATGGTGACCATCGCCATGATCGCCCTCGGTGGTCTGGCGCTGTTCGCTGCGATCACTTACTTCAAGAAGTGGACGTACCTGTGGACCGAGTGGCTGACTTCGGTCGACCACAAGAAAATCGGCGTGATGTACATCATCGTCGCCATGGTCATGCTGCTGCGCGGCTTTGCCGACGCGATCATGATGCGTACCCAGCTGGCCATGGCCACCGAGGGTTCGCCTGGCTACCTGCCACCTGAACACTATGACCAGATCTTCACCGCTCACGGTGTGATCATGATCATCTTCATGGCGATGCCATTCTTCACCGGCCTGATGAACCTTGCAGTGCCGCTGCAGATCGGCGCGCGTGACGTTGCGTTCCCGTTCCTGAACTCCCTGAGCTTCTGGCTGCTGGTGTCCGGCGTTGTGCTGATCAACCTGTCCCTGGGCGTCGGCGAGTTCGCCAAGACCGGTTGGGTTGCGTATCCGCCGCTGTCGGGTCTGCAATACAGTCCTGGCGTGGGTATGGATTACTACATCTGGGCGCTACAGCTATCCGGATTGGGTACGACGTTAACCGGGGTCAACTTCCTCGCGACCGTACTGAAAATGCGTACCCCTGGCATGAAACTGATGGACATGCCGATCTTCACCTGGACCTGCACCTGGGCAAACGTTCTGATCGTGGCTTCGTTCCCGATCCTGACCGCTACCCTGGCACTGCTGACCCTTGACCGTTACATGGATTTCCACATTTTCACCAATGAACTTGGTGGCAATCCAATGATGTACGTCAACCTGTTCTGGGCCTGGGGCCACCCTGAGGTTTACATCCTGATCCTGCCGGCATTCGGCATCTTCTCGGAAGTGATCTCGGCGTTCACCGGCAAGAAACTGTTCGGCCACCACTCGATGATCTACGCCTCGGGCGCGATCTCGGTACTGGGCTTCATGGTCTGGCTGCACCACTTCTTCACCATGGGTTCGGGTGCGAGCGTCAACGCCTTCTTCGGTCTGGCGACGATGCTGATTTCCATCCCGACGGGTGTGAAGCTGTTCAACTGGCTGTTCACCATCTACCAGGGCCGTCTGCGCTTCACCAGCCAGGTAATGTGGACTCTGGGCTTCATGGTGACCTTCGCCATCGGCGGCATGACCGGCGTACTGCTGGCCATCCCGGGTGCTGACTTCGTGCTGCACAACAGCCTGTTCGTGATCGCGCACTTCCACAACGTGATCATCGGCGGTGCGGTATTCGGTTACATCGCTGGCTTCGCGTTCTACTTCCCGAAAGCGTTCGGCTTCAAGCTGCACGAAGGCTGGGGTAAAGCAGCGTTCTGGTTTTGGATCTCGGGCTTCTTCGTCGCGTTCATGCCGCTCTATGCACTGGGCTTCATGGGCATGACCCGTCGTCTGAACGCCACCACCAACCCTGAGTGGGTACCGTACCTGTACGTTGCCATGTTCGGTGCGGTGATGATTGCTGTGGGTATCGCCTGCCAACTGATCCAGCTGTACGTCAGTGTGCGCGACCGCAACAAGCCAGAGAACGTTTGCGATCACGGTGACCCGTGGAATGCACACACCCTGGAATGGTCGACCTCGTCGCCACCACCGTTCTACAACTTCGCTGTGCTGCCTAAGGCTGACTGCATCGACCCGTTCACCGAAGCCAAGGAAAACGGTACTGCGTACCAGCGTCCGGCCAAGTACGAGCCGATCCACATGCCGAACAACACCGCCACTGGCGTGGTGATGGGCGCGCTGTTGACCGTCTTCGGTTTCGCGATGATCTGGCACATCTGGTGGCTGGCGATCGCGAGCCTGGTGGGCACCGTCGTTTACTTCGTGATCCACGCTGCACGTGACGACCAGGGCTATATGGTTCCGGTTGAAACGATCGAGCGTATCGAAGCCGAGCAGCACAAGCGTCTGGTCGCGGCAGGGAAAATCCCGGCCAATGCCACCCGTGTTGAAACCTCGTTGGAACAGGCTTAAACCATGTCGAACTTAGTGACCAATGTTGGACACGCCCATGGTGACCATGGGCACGATGACCATCACCACGACTCGGGCGAGATGACCGTATACGGTTTCTGGCTCTACCTGATGACCGACTGCATTCTGTTTGCGTCGATCTTCGCGGTATACGCAGTACTGGTAAACAACGTTGCCGGTGGCCCGTCGGGCCACGAGATCTTCGAACTGCCTTACGTGCTGGGCGAAACCGCTCTGCTGTTGTTCAGTTCGATCACCTACGGCTTCGCCATGCTGGCGTTGTACAAGGGCAAGAAGCAGGCGGTCCTGGGCTGGTTGTTCATGACCTTCCTGCTCGGCGCGGGCTTCATCGCCATGGAGATCAACGAGTTCCACCTGCTGATCTCCGAGGGCTTCGGTCCTAGCCGTTCGGGCTTCCTGTCGGCGTTCTTCACCCTGGTCGGTACCCACGGTCTGCACGTTTCGGCCGGTCTGATCTGGATGGGCATCATGATGTATCAGGTCAACAAGCATGGCCTGACGTCGACCAACAAGACCCGTCTGAGCTGCCTGAGCCTGTTCTGGCACTTCCTGGACGTGGTCTGGATCTGCGTCTTCACCGTTGTTTACCTGATGGGGACTCTGTAATGGCTAATGCACACTCCCATGACAGCCACGATGCTGGCCACGGCAGCGTCAAGTCGTACGCCATCGGCTTCATCCTGTCGGTAATCCTGACCGTCATTCCGTTCGGTCTGGTGATGTACCCGACCCTGCCGAAGTCGACGACGCTGGCAATCGTTCTGCTGTTCGCAGTGATCCAGGTGATCGTTCACCTGTATTACTTCCTGCACCTGGACCGTTCCATTGCACAGCGTAACAACGTGATCGCGTTCGTCTTCACGGCGATTGTGATCGTGCTGCTGGTTGGCCTGTCGCTGTGGATCATGTTCAGCATCCACACGTACATGATGGCGAAGTGAGGTAGACCCGATGTCGCTCAAGCACTTTATCCAAATCACCAAACCGGGGATCATTTTCGGTAACGTGCTTTCTGTGGCAGGCGGGTTCTTCCTGGCCTCGAAAGGGCATGTCGATCTGGCGGTGTTTCTGGCCGCCATGATCGGTACTTCCCTGGTCGTGGCCTCCGGTTGCGTGTTCAACAACTGCATCGACCGCGACATCGACCTGAAGATGGAACGCACCAAGAACCGTGTGCTGGTCCAGGGCCTGATCTCCCTGAAACTGGCCCTGGTTTACGCGACCATTCTGGGTGTTCTCGGCGTTGCCTTGTTGTACAAGGTAGCCAACCCGTTGGCTGCCTTGTTCGCAGTAATCGGCTTCATCATCTACGTTGGCTTCTACAGCCTGTACCTCAAGCGCAAGTCGGTTCACGGCACGCTGGTGGGCAGTCTGTCGGGCGCCATGCCGCCAGTGATCGGTTACGTTGCCGTGACCAACAGCTTCGACATGGCCGCACTGACCCTGCTGGTGATGTTCAGCCTGTGGCAGATGCCGCATTCCTACGCCATCGCGATTTTCCGTTTCAATGATTACCTGGCCGCATCGATTCCGGTGCTGCCAGTGAAACGCGGCATTCAAGTGGCGAAGAAGCACATCCTGCTCTACATCCTGGCGTTCCTAGTGGCGACCTTGATGCTGACCTTCAGCGGCTACGCCGGCATGAGCTACCTCGCCGTCGCCGCCGCCATGGGCATGTACTGGCTGTACATGGCCTGGACCGGCTACAAGGCAGTTGATGACACCGTCTGGGCACGCAAGCTGTTCGTGTTCTCGATCTTCACCATCACTGCGTTGAGCGTCATGATGTCCCTGGACTTCAAGGTGCCGACAGAGCTGTTGCTGACGTACGCGCCGTAAGGTCTGCAAGCTTCAGGAAAAACCCCGCACGTTGAGAGATGTGCGGGGTTTTTTGTTTATTCGAGCAGCGATTTGTTGATAGGCTGTCTATAGTCAAGCTGCTTATAGTTTGGCTATGCGAACAATCTTTTTTGAAACAACGATATTTACCAAAAGCGTTGGCCGCTATCTGACGGACGACGAATATCGAACATTGCAGAACTACCTTCAGAGCAATCCGCTTGCGGGCGATGTAATGCCTCGAACGGGTGGCTTCCGTAAGCTGCGCTGGGCTGATTCTCGCCGTGGCAAGGGAAGACGAGGCGGCTTGCGGGTTCTCTACTATTGGCTTATGAATGATGGTCAGTTCTGGCTGTTCGCCATTTACGACAAAGATGAGCTTGAGAAGCTGACTGCCGAGCAAGAGAGGGCACTCAGGACAGCCATTGATAAAGAGTTGAAAAAACGAGGTACCCCATGAAAAAACGCGACCTGTTTGCAGAGTTAATGCAGGGCGTTGATGAGATGGCGGCTCAACGCGAGGGCAAGATCACACTGCGCAATACAGTGCTTGAGGACAAGCCTGTACCTGAAGTGGGCGCACAGGAAATTGTGGCTCTTCGAGAAAAACTGCATATGTCTCAAGCTGTTTTTGCCAGTCGAATCAGGACAAGTCCAAACACCCTTCGAAATTGGGAGCAGGAAAAGTCGAAGCCCAATGCTCAAGCAGCATTATTGATACGACTGGTTGAAAAATTTCCAGATATGGTTGAGCGCTTGAACACTGTTTGAGCGCCGCTGAAGACCAGCTTGTGGTCCGGGGCATCCGAAAGGTTTAGGGCCTTTTGTTCCATCTACGCTGGTTGCACAACTTAGACAAACGCCATAGATTTGGATCCAGCCCCGACAGTAGTAGCTCCAAGCCATCTCCGGTGCTCGACTGTTTTAACCCGTGCATTGATCAAAAGGCTGGGCGCAATGACCGAACGGATGACCTGCGATGAGCGTTTTATCGCCCTGGCCGAAGAACTCAACTACGACATCTATGGCGAGAACACCGCCGGTGGCAATTACGCGCCGCTGATCCGTCATCACGACGAGCTGTACATCAGCGGGATGGTGCCGCGGGTCAATGGCAAGATTCTCTATCCCGGTCGCGTGGGGCTGGAATTGAACCTCAAGGATGCGCAAGCCGCGGCGAGCATCAGCGCCATGCGTTGCCTGGCGCTGATTGTCGATGCGGTGGGTTCGCTGGACAAGATTCGCGCGTTGTTGCGGGTCACGGTGTATGTGAAGTCGACTGCTGACTTTGTCGACCTGAGCGAAGTGGCCAACGGCGCTTCGGATGTGTTCAGCCATGTGCTGGGCGATGCCGGGCGGCATACACGTACGACCATCGGCGTGTATCAGTTGCCGAAGAATGCGGCGATTGAAGTGGACATGATTGCGGCGTTGCATCCGTCGGCTTGAGGGGGTAGCGGTTTGCCCTCACCCTAACCCTCTCCCGGAGGGAGAGGGGACTGACTGAGGGGCTTTCAAGATATACGCCGACCTGAAATACCGAGCCGAACTCAGGTTTGAAAATCACACAAGTCGGCTCCCTCTCCCTCGGGAGAGGGCTGGGGTGAGGGGCGACGATTTTCGCCTCCTCACGAATCACAAGCCGGACAACAAAAAGCCCCGCCTGAATCTCAGCGCGGGGCTTTTTTGCAAGTGCTTGGCAGATTACTGCGCCGCGATGCTGTACCCGTCAAACGCCGTCTGCTGCTGCAGCGCGGTGATGATGTTCTTGCGGTTCACCGCCTGTTCGGTACCGGCGTTATCGACGAAGGTTTCGCTTTCCAGCTCGGCTTCATCGCCTTCACCCACGAAAGTGAAACCGAGGAATTCCAGTGCCTCACGATCTACGTTCAGACGCGAACGCGGGGTGCGCATTGGCAGGGTCACGCTGGCGCCGTCCTTGCTGATGGTGAAGATTTCCACTTCTTTCTTCTTCGCAGCTTTGCTCTTGCCGCCGCTCGGATTGCTGATCGCCTGATGGGTCTGATTCAACAACTTCAGCGCCAGGCCATAAACGATTTCCTGGAATGCCGGATCGTCCTTGAAGCTGGACAGAATGCGTCCGATCGAGAACTTGCTGCTCAGGTCTTCCAGCGCGGCAATGTCGGCTGCCTCGGCGTCTTTCAGGCGCTTGAGTTCGCCCATCAGCTCGTACGCCTTGTCGTCATCAAAACTGTCATGCGCCTGACGGATCGCCGCACGCAATTCGCGGATCTGGTCGCTCTCGCGGGTCGACTGGAACGCGTCGAGGACCATCTCGCTGATGATTTTGGCTTGTGGCAGGTGTTGTGAAAGATTGATGGAGTTTTCGTATTCCGCTTTGGACGACTGGGTGACTACGGATTCAGCGGTGTTGAAATCGGACATTGAAATTTCACTACTTTTTAACTTGAGTTGAGGCGAGAAAGCACGAGGTCTTTTTCAGGCCGACTAATTTAGGGGAGCGGGGCGGCGTTGTCACGGAGCAACGGTCTGGTGGTCGGGATTTTTCCCGGCGTGCGTTATTTTCCGAGCATGGCGTCAGCGGGTTTCCCCACGTACGCATCGCAAACTCGACAAAGCGTCTCAGCTTCGGCAGTCGATAGCGATCCTGCGCATACAACAGATGCATCGGCCTGCTCGGCGGTTGGTAGTCCGTCATTACCCTGACCAGTTTACCGTCGCGCAGATCCTGCTCCACCAGCGCGTCGGGCAGCATCATGATGCCCATGCCGTTGCGCGCTGCCTGGTGCAAACCGGCGGAGCTGTTGATCAACATCGGCCCGCTGACGTCGACGAGGACTTCACCTTCCGGGCCGCTCAGACGCCAGCGTTTTTCCACCGATTGCCAGTCATCCCCAGCCGGGTAGGCGAAGGACAGGCAATCGTGTTGCTGCAAATCCTGTGGCGTGTGCGGCATGCCGCGCCGCGCGATGTAATCAGGGGAGGCGCAGACCGTCAGGGTGTAGTCGATCAAGGGTCGGGCGATCAGGTTGGATTGGTCGAAATTGCCCAGGCGGAATGCGACATCGAGGCCGTTCTCCAGCAGATCCGGACGGCTGTTGGTCAGCACCACGTCGAGCTTCACTTGCGGATACAGCAAGGAATATTCGCTGAGCGCCGGGGTCAGTCGTTCGACGCCGAAGGTCAGTGGCGCGGTGATACGAAGCAAACCGCGCGGCTCGTCCGACGCTTGTTCGGCCAGGCGTTCGGAGTCGGCCACTAGGCCGAGCACTTCCAGGCAGCGCTGATAATAGACGCTGCCGAATTCGGTCAGGCGCTGGCGGCGCGTGGTGCGTTGCAGCAGTTGCACGCCGAGCCGTTGCTCAAGCGCGCGCAGATGGTTGCCCACCATCGTCGTCGACATTTCGCACTTCGCAGCGGCGGCCGTCATGCTCCCGGTTTCGACCACTTTGATGTACACGCCCATCGACTGAAACAAATCCATTATCAAGCTCGGTTTTTAAATGATTGAAGTTTTTCCGGGTTTATCCAGCTCAGGTGGCTAACCATACTGCAAAAACACCGACCTGCAATGGAGTTTCACGTCATGACCGCCGCCCTGATGAACACCTACCAACCACTGGCCCTGAGTTTCACTAAGGGCCTGGGCACGCGCCTGTGGGATCAGGCGGGGCGCGAATATCTGGACGCTGTTGCCGGTGTGGCAGTGACCAATGTCGGCCACTCGCATCCGCGCATTGTCTCGGCGATCAGCGAGCAGGCGGGATTGCTGCTGCACACCTCCAACCTGTACAGCATCGATTGGCAACAACAACTGGCCAAACGGCTGACGGTGTTGTCGGGCATGCAGCGCGCGTTCTTCAACAACTCCGGCGCCGAAGCGAACGAAACGGCGCTGAAACTGGCGCGTCTGTACGGCTGGCGCAAAGGCATCGAGCAGCCGCTGGTGGTGGTCATGGCCAACGCGTTTCATGGCCGCACCCTCGGCACGCTGTCTGCCAGCGATGGCCCGGCGGTGCGCCTGGGCTTCAACGAACTGCCGGGGGATTTCGTCAAAGTGCCGTTCGGCGATCTCCCGGCGCTGGAGCAAATACAGCGCAAACACGGCGCGCGCATCGTGGCGATTCTGGTCGAACCGATCCAGGGCGAAAGCGGCGTACAAGTCGCACCTCCGGGTTATCTCAAGGCCCTGCGCGACCTGTGCAATCGCCACGCGTGGCTGCTGATGCTCGATGAAATCCAGACCGGCATCGGCCGCACCGGGCAGTGGTTCGCCTTTCAACACGAAGGCATCGTGCCCGACGTCATGACCCTCGCCAAAGGCTTGGGCAATGGCGTGCCGATCGGCGCCTGCTTGGCCCGCGGCCGCGCGGCCGACCTGTTCACCCCGGGCAGCCATGGCAGCACTTTCGGTGGCAATCCGCTGGCCTGCCGGGTCGGCTGCACGGTGCTGGACATCATCGAAGAACAAGGCCTGCTGGCGAATGCGCGGGTGCAGGGCGCACGGCTGCTGGAACGCTTGCGCGCCGAATTGGCAGACAACCCGAACGTGCTGGCAATCCGGGGGCAGGGCCTCATGATCGGTATCGAACTGAAACAACCGGTGCGCGACCTGACGCTGATCGCTGCGCGGGATCACGGCTTGTTGATCAACGTGACTCGTGGCAAGACCATCAGGTTGCTCCCTCCGCTGACGATTGATGAGCGCGAGGTGGGGATGATTGTCAGAGGGGTTGGGCGGGCTCTGGCCGCACATTGATTGGTCTGCGCAAAACCCTGTGGGAGCGAGCCTGCTCGCGAAAGCGGTCGACTATTCACAGTAGGTGTCGACTGAAATTGCGCCTTCGCGAGCAGGCTCGCTCCCACAGATCAGCGCATGGCTTTAGTCCGGCGCATTTGCAAACTCCGGCGCCAGCATCCTCGTCTTCTCCGCCCCATTCGAGTTGTGCTGAACAATCTCGCTCGGCTGCCCCTGTTCATTGAAAAACACCTGTCCGATCCCCGCCGAATTCCACAACCGTTCCCCGGCCTCGGCATGTTCCGGCGTATACGGGACGATGCGCATCAGGCGGCGTTTGGTGAACCAGTTCAACGGTGAGCGTGGTGAGTAGAGCCAGCGGTTGAGGCGGTCGAACCATTCCAGCAGGGTCGGTGGGAATTCGTTCTTGATGCCGCTGCTGGTGATCTGCCAGATCCGTGGGCCGGCCTTGCGGTGGCGGATCAGGACTTCGTAGACGAAGGAATAATGCACATCGCCGGACAGCACCACGTAGTTCCCCGGTGTGCGCGAGTGTCGGAAAATGTTCAGTATCACCTGCGCCGCGCCGCGATGGGCCATCCAGTTTTCCGCGTCGACCAGCAGTGGATAACCGCACCAGCTGAACACCTTCTGCACGGTTTCAATCAGCTTCACGCCAAAGATCGGCGCCGGCGACACGATGATTGCCGAAGGGTGATCGAGCAGTTCCTGTTGCAGTTCGCTCAAGGCTTCCCAGTCGAGCAGGCCCGACGGTTGCTTGAGGGCCATCTCGCTGCGCCAGCGCCGGGTGCGCGTGTCGATCACCACCAGCGCCGGACTGCTCGGCAGCACGAAATGCCACTGCTGAAAACGCAGCAGCTGATCAATCAGATCATCCTGCACCGGCATGTCCAGATAGCCGTCATCACCGCTGGCGCTCAGTTGTGCGGTCTGCTCCAGCATTCCTTTGAAAGCGTCCGGATTGTTGCCCCAGCCCTGACACAACAGATAAGCAATCAGCGCGTTGCCGATAATGCGCTTGGAAAACGGATGGCCGTAGGCGGTTTCCTCCCACTGCGCAGAAAGATTCCAGTCATCGGTGATGTCGTGGTCATCGAAAATCATCAGGCTCGGCAGATGCGCCAGCGCCCGCGCGACGTTGCCCAGGCCCGTCTTGAAGGCATCAATGCGCGTCTGCTCGAGGTTGTAGCGCTTGCGGCGTTCCGGCGTCAGCGTCGGCGCGCTCGGATTGATCAGCGACCACGGCGTCGGCGACCACACCAGCATGTACATGGCCATGACTTCGGCGAACGTCACGAGGTGATTGTCGGCACTGCTGCTGGTGAAAATCGGCTTACGCGCGCCACCGAAAAATCGCTCGCGCAAGGTCTCGTTGCTCTCTAGCGCCGGTAACAAATCCGCACGGTGGTAGTAGCTTGCCGGGTGTTGGTAGAGCTTGGCGCTGTCGCTGACCACGGCACCGTCAAGGTGCTCATCGAACAGACCCAGACGCTCGATCAAGGCATGAATCGCCCGCAGCATCGGCCCGGCAACATCGTCGGCATAGACCTGATCACCACTCATCATCAGCAGCGCCGGACGGTGTTGCGCATCGGCTTCGTCGGCCAGCAATTGATCGACGCAGAGCAAACCATCGGTTGCCGGATGATGCGGCTTGCGGCAGGAGCCGTGGAGCAATTGGTCGATCCGCGAACGCACGACGAGGTTCGCACAGGTAGCGCCGGGGTAAAGCAGATGAGGCGCCCACTCAGCCATACCGATGGCGTCATCGATCAGCAGGTCGTAAGCGATAAACGTGTCGCAGGGCAGGGCGCTTTCAAGTTGAACGTCTATCAGATGCACGAACGCATGACGGCCTACGGCAATGACCGTGCATTTCTCTGAGTCGAGCGGAATATCTCCTACACCTTGCAGGCGCAAGGTCAGCGCCAGTTCACGCGAGCCCACCAGCCACAGCACCACGCGCGTCGGCTCCAGCCGCCGCAGCAGCGGGCCGGCCAGGACAGGAGGCAGAGAGATCAGGTCATCAGGTGTTGAAAACATTGAGGGCAAGGTTCAAGGCGCACAGGCCGGCGATGATAGCGCAGCCGGCGCCTTGATCCCTTAAATCAGCCTTAAGAGTCGGCTTTTTGCAGTTTCAGCGCCAGCAAACGCCATTCCCCAGCCGTCGCATCAACCCGTGGCAATTCCTGCACGGAGCAATCGAAACGGTAGGTGATATCGTCGCCATTCATGTTGCGCGCAGTGACGCTGTTGCTGAAGCTGTAGACCTGATCCTTGTAGCGATGACTGACCAGCGCTTTGCTGTCAGCAAAACGCGCCGAAGCGGGATAACGCAGGGTGCTGGTGACAAATGGGCTGCACATGACATACGCGATCATCGACTTGTCGGCCTGTGCGTCGCCGCGCAACTTCTTGTTCAGCGCGGCGAGGGCCATGCGACCCTCGTAGTCGCTTTGATTCAGCACGGTCTGTACCGCCATTGATTTCGGCGCCCGGCTGACGTTATTCGGCAACAGTGCGGAGTCCGGGGGAAGGCTTGTCATCCGCTTCGATGGCAGCAAAAACCGGCGCATCTTTCAGTTCGGTGGCGGGCGTGACTGCCTCGGCTTCAGGCAGTACAGAGGTCGACTCGACGACTGGCGTGTTTTGCGCCTGCGCCTCGTGATCGAACGACGAAGGAAACAGCGAAAAGGTGATCGACAACATCACCAGCCCGACAATGAACCCACCCGCCGCGCCAACGATGTTGCCGTAGAAAGTATTCCAGCTGCCGCGGTTCTTCACCACCCAGCGCCACATGAAACCCCAGACAGCGACGAACGCCAGAAAACGCAAAAACTCCATTTGATCCTTTCCTTACCTTTCAACAATCCAAGCGCGGCGCGAGACGATCAGCAAGCCCCGACGATGCGCGGCAAGATAGCAAAATAGACGCGCCGTCCGGCTACGGTTGCGGAAAATAATTCGCCGCCAGAAAAATCAACGTGACCATGCCGGCGGCAACGCCACAGACCCCCGCGAGCAGTTGACGTACAACCGGATGCGCCGGCTGTCGACGCTTGGCGATCCACAACCACACACCCGCCAGAACGCCCGCGCTGGTCATGAACACCACCAGGCTGTTATGCAGTCCCGGCGCTGCCATGGTGGTGCCGAACAGCCCGTCATAAAGCAGTGTGAAGACAATGCCCGCCACCACAGCGCTGCCCGCTCCGGCAAGGTTTGCCAACAACAGATTCCAGTGCCCGCGCTGGCGCACCACCCAGAACCACATTGCCGCCATGACCACTAAACACAACACAGCATCCATCGGATTTCTTTCCTTGCCACGAGACAGAGGCGACAACTTGGTCGCCCGTTGAGAGTGGACGGAACGATAGCAAAATAGTAGCGTCGCGCCATGCCTTCTCTGTAATGGACTACCCATGTTTTCCACAACCCGTTTGCTGCAACTGCTCGGCGCTCTCACCCTTGCCGTCTCCATTACCCCAGCCTTCTGCTTCGCGAAAGAACACCCGCAAGCCAGCTGGGATTACTACCTCGCCAATTGCCAGCGGATGCAGGAGACAATCGCCGACGTCCAGAGCGGCCGCGTCTCCGCTGCCTATGCACTAACGTCCGGCCTGCAAGACAGCCTCGCCTCCATGAACGAGCGCCGCCTTAACCTGCTACCGCAACACCTCGACTCCAGCGAGTATGCCCACTGCGAAAACGTCGCGGCCCATGCCGAGGCAACCCTGGCCCAAGGCAAAGCCGAGTTCGCCGCGCAAATGCAACGCGGTGTGGAGGAGGGCCGAATTGCGCACCAGAACTCCCCCGCCTATCAACGCGCCCGTTCCCTCGGCTACAGCGACGTCGGCGACATCTCCTTCCTGAAACTGCACGAAGACACCGACGGCGAAGCCCGCCTGAAAACCATGCTCATCACCGTCGACGAAATCTGCGGCCAATACTTCCGCGCGACGCAATACGTGAAGCCCTATGTGATCTACACGGTGCGACCATCGGATGGCGGCTGTGGCGAAGTGAAGCGTGTTGCGATAGTTGGCGGAGGGCAACCAGAGAAGGGCGACTACATTGATCCCAACGGCGAATTTCAGTACATGGGCTGGAAAAAACTGGTGGGCGCTGACGGCTTCCCAACAGATATTCGAGTGCTTAAAGCACGTCGCTGATCAGGAGAGATACCGGCATGGCTGTAGCGCGGCACTCAAAGAATGTCGCGCAGATACCCCTTCAGTGCGAGCAGCGGCTGCCCCAGCTGCTCCACCGACCGCGCCTGAGCCAACTCCGCCGACAACTTGCGCAACTCCCGCCCCAAGGGCTTCTCGACCCCACCCAAAGCATCCAGCGCCAGGTTCAGGCATTCGTTCATCTTGAACTGAATGGCCTCGACATCGCCGCGTTTCACCAGTAACTCGAAAACATCTTTCTGATAATCGCCCATGACCATGTCATCGCGCAGGATCGGGCTCAGCCCCTCTTCTTCGTAGGCGAGTTTGAGGGAGAAAAGGGCGACGGTTTCCAGTGAGGTTTCCATGGGGATGTCTGTCAGTGAAGTGAAGGGCTTGAGCCCGATGCGCGAAGTACCAGCGGAAGTCTATTTTGCGGGCGCGATTATACGGGCGGTCATCGCATGCGAGGCAACCAGCAATCGGCCATCTAAACTCTCAAGCTCGCGCAGCATTGACATCCACTTTGATACGACGCTTTGATTACAAAAACTGAACATCAGCGGAGTGACCATCATGGAATACGACATGAAAATGATCGACGACGCCGTCCTTGCTCTCCTGGCTGCCTATAGCTCCGACGACGGCAATGCGTGGAAGGGCTATGACTTCGAAATCATGAACCGCTTGCACGAACAGGGTTTGATCAGTAATCCGGTGAACAGGAACAAGTCGATATGGTTGACGAAGGAAGGGATGGAGCGGGGGCGGGAGATTGCTGGGCGGATGTTTGGGGCTAAGGAATAGGTTGGGCAAGCGCCCGATTCTGGACTTGAGCTGTTGCTCGGCAAGATGACGTCAGTTTTGGCCATGGCTCGCCATAGCGATATGCATACGATTGGCGTCGGCGCGGTTACACGCAGATCTGCAGACGAAACGGTAGCGAGTTACTGGATAAGGAATCGGAGGATTTTTGCATTGGGACATCTTCTGAATGAACCACAACTGACTAGGGTCAGAGATGCCTTATCAGAGCCTTTCAATCATTTCCCCACTGATTACGACTACGTCGTTCGTCAGCTCAAGGGCGTTGATCCAGCGGTGCTCTACAAGATTTTTTATTCAGAAGTAGCGCCAGTGTGTTTCACAAACATTGCTGCAGTCCTGCCTACTGTGTGGACTGGGTTCGACCCTGCTTGGCTCAGATCCGAGATAGAGGAGAGGCTCGCGGCGCGACGGCGCAATTGGTTTCGCAGGCAGTACGACAGATTGTTGGTGCGTTGGTTGGAGTACAACTATGACTACATGTGGAAGGAGATAGCCTCTAGGCTATGAGGACGGTTGCATGCGGTTTGGTATTCCTCGATGGTAAAAGCCACCTTTTGTTTCACCTATGCGGTGATTCATGTCGCTTCAAGCTCAATCGTCGGGCGGGGCTTTAGTGGTCGGCATTGCACCAACCACTTTTCACCAGACGAAAAAAAGGCCCTGCTTGCGCAAGACCTTTTTCTCGGTGATGGTGCCGAGGGAGACTGTAGTCTTCCATGTAATCCGTGGCCTACAGCCAGATTTCACGGTTCGGGATACACGTAGGGATACAGCTTGCTTGGCCCTATGATCGCACAATCTCAGATCTAGGCTAAAAATCCCCTATCGGTAGTCGAAAATCTAGCTGGTGTGGCAAGGATTGCAGCAATAGTAACAACCATTAATCCTTAGGGTGGGGTTAGCCGCTCGAGCGGCGCTTACAGCACCAGCGCACGATGTATGACTTCCCAGCGATGCCTGATTGGCAGGCAACGGCATGAACTGACAGCCAGTCGTCGTGTTGTGCACTTCGTAGTCGCCATTTGCTTGAACGTTTCTATTCACGATAAATGATGGCATTTGCTAGTCCTCGCTTCCGTGTGTCGGATCGGTAGTGACTCAAGTGTTCTAACCATGTGTGCCGTACTGGCGGAAATCGCGATGGCTAGCAGTGGTGGAGGTTAGCTGCAGCATGGCAGAAAGCAATCAGTCGCCAGAAAGCCGCCGGGGACCCTGGGACTATCTGAAGGACACGGGGTCGGAAACCCGCGGGATCTTATTAGCGGCACGACTTCGAGCTTATTGAATTTCAATCATTGAAATCGAAAGGATTTCGTTGAAAAAGGGCCATCGTTACCGCGTTGGTAACGATGACCTGTCGTGTTGATGGTTCCGCACGTTTTCGGTCGTCAACCGTGTCAACCTGTCAACCAATGCAAAAAAGTCAGCCACTCTCAAGATCCTGCGGGTTTTATGCCCCGTGTCATTCAGAAATGCTCAGGGTCCCCGGCGACCTCCAATCATCTTGTGCAATTGCACTGGTGAACCGTGTGTTCACCCGGTTCACCTGTTCACTAAGCTGGGCACCTGTCCGCTAACAAAGTCCGGCGGGTTTCCGACCCCGTGTCTCGAAGAAAACCTCAGGGGCCCCGGCACAATACGGGAGATACACCTGACGTTCGCTGGTGGGATTGATCCTTACGGGGTGTGGGGGTATGTACCCCTCAAAAATGCGGTGTAACTCGTGTAACTGGTGTAACGATGGTTGGTAAGTAACTCTATTTATTTAATATTTATGATGTTACATCGGCTGCGTACACAAACATTTAGGCGTGTAACTCTGCCATCTGGTGTAACGCTCCGATGCTCGAAAGAGGGACGGAGGAGGTCATGTCCATGCGCAGGAGACCAGGAACTTCCCCACTCCCAGTCCGCCCAATAGACGCGATTAACGGGTTGTAATCATCAGTTTGGCCGCTCTGCCAGCGATCAGTCAGCAGTCGTAACGGGCCGCTTTCAGCCAATAGCAGCCATTACCGACCGGCAGCAACCGCAGAAAACGGCCAAAAGCGCCCAAAAGCGCCCCATCGGATTACTAGAAAGTCAGAGACTCTTCAACCAATCGTGGATTCGTTGGGAATTTTGCATCGGGATGGGTGATTAACTCAAACGAGCATTGCCTAATAAAATCTATCTTAAGACCGGTATTGTGAATCGAAAATCGGGTACAGTCCGTTAGTGAGCATGTCGAAATAGACAGTTAGTAAGAATAAATATGGAAGGGTTGTCTTGTCTATGGATCAGTCTTTTTCAATAAAAAATCTTAATGACTTGCTCAAAGGCGATAGGGAGAAAGGAGGGGATCTTGAAGAGCGATATATTCCTGCTGCCTTCGATATAAGAGTCAAACTCTACAACCTGAACAAACTTAAATCGTTCTCGAGGTACCGATTCCGCACTGGAAAAATTACGCCAGCATTCTATGAGAAGCGTATGTCTCGCCTGACTATGGTTATAGACAAGCGCAAAATTCAGCACGGACGTTTAGTTGACTTTGAGCTTGAAAGAGTCTCTAAAATAATTAGTGGAAAAGAATTCAGAATAAATGTAGCTCTCCTGCCTGCTCTGATTGGAGGGAAAAAAGTTTACGGAGTCGGAAATAGTTTAGAGCAGGTTCTTGCAATTAGATTTGTTCAGAGAGCACTGAAGGTCCTGTACGAGCTCCGTATGCCGTCACGCGATATACTAGTTAGTCAAATAAAGTCATTGGCTTTAGATGGCGTACCCAAATATATAATAAGGTCGGATGTCGAGTCGTTTTATGAATCTGTCAGACACAAGGAGTTGCTTGATGGAATTCACCAGGCTCCAGAGCTGTCGGTACTTATTAAAAGGATTTTAACGCGACTTATGAAAGATTACGTCGTCGTTTCTGGGGACAAAAATGGATTGCCGCGCGGCATAGGAATAAGTGCATATCTATCTGAGATATATCTGTCGAGTATTGATGCTGAAATTAGACGGCAAGATAATTTATTTTATTACGCCAGATATGTTGATGATATGGTGCTTATGTATGCCCCCCAGCGAAAGGAGCTTGCAGCGAAATATTTAGAAACTCTCAGCAAAATACTTCATGGGAAGGGGCTAAAATTCAACGATAAAACAAAATCCATTGATTTGCTAGAAGAGTTCAAAGGTAAATTTGATTATCTTGGATATACATTTGACGTCTCCAGTAGCACTTCCGGTGTGCAACTGAGCCAAAGAAAAATCAATAAATATAGATCGCGTATCGACAAAGCTTTTTCAGATTACAACTCAAAGTTTACATTTATTCCAAAAAGTCTGAAGAGGAGTTGGTGCTAAGGTGCCTTTTCTTAACTGGAAATATGCGCTTGTTCAATAGGAAAAGCAACGCATTCATCGGTGTTTATTTCAGCAATAAATATATAACTGATACTAGTCAGCTTTCGGGATTAGATCACTACTTTCGCTATAAAATTAGAGGCATAGCTAGTCCGTCATTGGCGAGAAAGCTTTCGAAGCTATCTTTTGAAAAAGGTTTCAAAGAAAAACTATTTAGAAATTTTGATTCAAAGCAGCTTTCAGAACTTTCGCGAGGGTGGAGGCATGTCTAGAAAAAAAGCATTGTCTATAAACTTTCCTGTAGAGCGGGTAGTGTTGTCTGATGTGCTTCCATATGAAGTTCCGATAGTTTTTTCGAATAGGTATTTTTATAGATTCCTATGTGAGCACGATATAAAGCTTAACGAAAACAGAATTTCATGGCGCTACAGCGATGAAGTGCTAGATAACCTTGTGAAAATGGTTCTAGGTGTTCAGCCTACTACGGCTGTTCGACATGCTGCCGATAACGGCAGGCCCGTATCCATAATAGAACTAGACAAATCAGACCTTGTCCATACTATTCCCTTCATTTTCTCGACTACGCATAAGCAGGATCAGTTGCGCCAGTTGTCGCTAATGCATCCAAAAGGTCAGTTGCTGGTAGTAGATTTCTATGACCAATTTAAAGATTTGATGATTTATTACACTGGTCGAAGTGAATTCAGTCTGCGATCACCAAGGCGAGTTGCTGGGTGTACGTATATCGACTTTCGCTCGCAAATTGAACGGCAGGATAAATCTGACACTTTGGTAGAAGTAGATGGCGAAAACTATGAGAACTTAAAATCTTTTTTTGTATATGAGCGGTTCAGTAATGTTTTCAAATTTTACGAGTCTAGAGAGCACCTCCGTAGCGAACGCGATTTCAGAACACTAACGAAATTTGATGTTTCTGGGTGTTTTGATAGCATATATACTCACTCGCTAGCATGGGCGATATACGGAAAAGATTTTGCGAAGCAGAATCTTAAAGCTATATTAGGGTCATTTGCGGGTAAGTTTGACTCATTGATGCAAAAGTTGAACCATAACGAAACGAATGGAATACTAATCGGCCCGGAGGTTTCAAGGATTTTCGCTGAAATAATCCTCCAGGCAGTTGATGTTGATATCGCCGGCAAGTTGCTTGAAAAGGGATATGTACATAATTCAGACTTTAAGATTTATCGCTACGTAGATGATTACTTCGTCTTCTACAATAGTGATGAAGTCTGCCACCAGATAAAAATGACACTTCAGGAAAGCTTAAAACTATATAAGCTATCATTAAATAAGGGGAAGGAAGAAACTCTAGGGCGCCCTATAATCACGCCAATCTCTATCGCAAAAAAGCGTATCTCTGATCTTTTTGATCGTGCACTAGCTTATGAGATCGCTTCAGAAGTTAAGGAAGGTGAAACATTGCCAAGGGGGCAGATTTATATTGGCAGGTCTTCACTTATAACTGAC
Source organism: Pseudomonas sp. AC255 (assembly GCF_979258175.1). Classification (NCBI taxonomy): domain Bacteria; kingdom Pseudomonadati; phylum Pseudomonadota; class Gammaproteobacteria; order Pseudomonadales; family Pseudomonadaceae; genus Pseudomonas; species Pseudomonas sp. AC255. The sequence goes on from NZ_OZ409841.1 coordinate 501,682, forward strand.
TTCAAGTCTATTCTTGCAATCTCTGGAGTCAATTATGGCGAAATTCTTAATTACTCTCTTTCAGTAGTTGAACGAAAAATTGGCTCTTTGATTGAATCTTACAAAAAAATAGAGAAAGTTGGCGGTGTCGATAAAAGTTTTTCAAAATCAATGGAAGCCCTTCTTGGTTTTGTGTTTTTTATCTATGCTGTATCGCCAAAAGTCAACACAACGATTAAGCTTTGTCGAATATGTCAGCGCGTTCTTTCTTTTTATAAGCTTGAGCCCATAGGGCTCAGCTATGAGGCATTAGTCTCGCAAGTAATATACGAAAGATGCCGGAGCGTTATGGAACATAATTCAGATGGCAAAAGCGCGAAAATTGAGGTCATGTATCTTCTGGTTTTAATGCGCCAGCTTGGTAAAAACTATCGTATAGATGAAAAGGTGCTTGGCCATAGCTTCGGCTTTGAACTTTTAGACGGGCAATATCAAGCGAAATCCAGTTTGAATTACTTTTCAATAGTGACTCTTCTTTTTTATATAGAGAACAAGGCTCGTTATTCATTGCTAAGAAGCGCTTTGGAAAAACATATATTGGAGAGGTTTAGACTGAGGCAGGACTCGTTGGTCGGTGACTCTGAAATGATTCATTTAGCGTTAGATCTTGTCGCATGCCCCTTCGTAAGTGACGAGACCAAGATTAGAATCTTACAGTTGTACGGCGTACCTGCAAACAACCTACTCAGACTTCAAAAGTATGGCAAATATTGGTTCACCAAATGGGGCGAATTCGATTTTTCTAAAGAGCTAGACGCTAAGGTCAGTCAGGAAGTATATTGAGTGGGATGCATCACGCACATAGAAGACCGTTTGCGGTCGCACACACCAGCATCATGGCCCGGTTGTTCTATGCACGAAAACCTTGCCTCGTTGAATCCTCGTGAGTTCTGCGGTCTTGACTCCTTCACTCTCCTCATAGCTTTAGGCCTACCAGGAGAGTGAAGGATGCTCGATTATCTTAGCTATCATCCCTGATGGCTGCATTTGGCCGAAAGCCACACTCACGAATGACCGCTGTCGGCCAGACGCGCAGGATCGTCAAAGTCTTGGTTCGCGGCCGCCCATCGTGCGGTTCTCCCTAACCTTGCGCAAGTCATCATGGAACTCATGAGAGCCGTTTGCTAACCAGCGGTGCTGGTCAACCAGTCACAGAAAAAGGCTACGACGCCGGATTCTGTCGGCGATGCTGCAATCGCTATTGCATTTAGCATGTCATGCTTTGTAGGGTCATGAAGCGAGAGTTACAAGCTGGTTTGCTGCGATCACGATGACGAATACTTTTCGTAGAGTTTTATCATTCGTTGCAATTGAGTTTTGGTAACGTGATCGTATCCGGATCTATATTTATTCGAACCGGAAGACTTTGTGCTTATATCATGCATTGCTGAGAGCTTTATGTAAGTTTTTTTGGGGGGAGGAATATTTTGATTTCAAATACTTTGTTATTGGAAGAGATCGTCGAGAATCTCGGCGGGGATGATGATTTTATTGAGAATACTGTCCCGCTATCGGCGGAGGATGAAATGCTCATAGGACGATTCGTTCAACAGTATTGCTGGGCGGATTTAAATGCTCGGCGCGCCGTGAATTACCTAAGGCACATTAATAGAGGAGATGCACGTAATTTCTCTGGGGGCTTAAATGATAAGGATGTACTTAACCATCTGGCTTCTGAAGCGGCAGCCTTGAAGGATTTGTCAGCTGTCAATAGTGGTTTGAGTGCAACAGTGGAAACGCTAGAGATGCACCGCGACTTGCGCCATAAGTTCGCTCACTGGGCTGGCCGTCGAGCGAAACATCACAACGCCTTCGTTCTACTGACCAGTAATGCATCGAAGGCTCAGAGTGAAGGGATAGCTATTTTGGAAGTCGGCATGTTAGGTTTTGACGTCTTATCTGTTCATGATCTTGAACGAGAGATAGTGAATCTTGTTTCTCATAATGAATATTTGGCGCGGGCTGTTAATTTTTTAGGTAACTACATCAAAGATCCTGCATCGGTATTATGATGTAGAATTACGTGAATTTGCGTTAACGCCTGGGCTAATCCCTTTGCTGAATCGCCTCTAGTTCGATAGACGTCATTAGGTGGCTGCTTTTGCCTGAGTGAGCTGTCCAGATTAGCCCTTTGAGACAGGCAGCAATCGGTAAAAACATTCATCCTCGACTGACTGCTTTTGGCCGTAAGCTGCCATCTCGGAGGGCAGCATTGGGTCGATTGCGATCAGTCGTGACCGGCAGCTTTCGACCCGAAGCGGCCGCTCGCCAGGGGGGCGTTCGCCCAGAAGCAGCTTTGCGAATGTGTCTACGACACTGGTGGCGATTCAAATACTAGCGAGCATGCATTGCACGGTTGTGCCAGTCATCACTGAAAGTAAGGGAACGGTAGCAGTTTCAGCGTGTACACACTTTCTTCATGCAACTGCTTCCGGTAGTCGTGATCATTCCCTGTAAGCATTGAGATTTGTGCTAGGATATGTTTGCCGAATGTAACTTACAAGACGCTGATACGCTTGTTCGTACTCAGTCGCAATTTTTCTCGCCGCCGTCAATGCTTTATTTGACAAAGTCGAGTCCAGCTCCTTGTTTAGTGCCAACTTATGATTTGTTCCGCTGTAGTCGATACTTGAGACATAGACAGGTGCGTCGCCCATAAAAGAGCGTATGTGCTGGTGCAATTTGGCACTGGCATTAAAAAAACCATCTAGTTTTGAATTCAGATCCCGGTCTGAGAATGGATATATATGAGGGTTTGAACGTTTAAATATCTCCCATGCGTCCAGAGGGATCAAAATTCTCTGAGAAAAAAATTCAGGAAAATCGTTGATGTATACAAGTAAGTGAGCGAATGGCATAAAACTGAAAACTTCGGTCAGTATACTGGCTATACGATCATGCTCTGAGTTTTTATTGCCTGATGACGGTTGAGCCCTAAGATTCTTGACATGGGCGTATAATTTTAAACGATAATTTCTAACCTCTGAAACGGTATAGTTCTTCGTTTGTCTTGTTGTTGAGTCGTAAAGATCATGATGATCCATGCATAGCCAAACTAAATCTTCAAAGCGTGTCTGAGTATTATCTTTGTTCAGATGAGCAATCTGCCCTCGCTTTTCTGTCGCGTCATTTTTCAGGCCAAAGCAAAGCGCACATATGCGCATGCTGGCGAAGAACAGCTCATTTTGGACGTGATCGGGTATTCTGTTTCTGGCCACACGTTATTCCTGATGGGTATAGATTATCGATTAAGCTGCGAGATCTGAGCGTAGATTAAGAGCGCGCTGGTGACTTGTCTATGAACGGCCGTGATCTGGACTCCTTTCAGGCATGTCCTTTTTAGCAGACCTCTGCTGAGTATCCCGAGGTCGAGAGGGGGGCTCAGGAACGACTCCCTAGGCCGAAAGCAGACGTCCGTGAGCGGCGGCTAGTGGGCAGACGCGGTCGTCAAGAAAAAATCGTGGAGGGCAGCCAGGAGCCGCTCGTTTCTAGCGGTTGGGAGGGCAGAGTAATACTTCGCGGAAGGCTTCATCACCCGTGAGGAGCGCAGAGTGATGATCCAGAAGGCTGCAGCGAACTACAGGAAAGCAGTCGAGGGCGTAGGGCAAGGCACCTAGCATTAGCCCAGATGGGTAGAGCTGCGCTGGAGCGATCAATGTTCGCCATGGTGAATTGTAGCTGGTCGGGGGTCGATCACTTCGACAGACAGACTATGGTCGGCATTTATCGAGCAGGTGATAGCGCATTGCGGGAGGCGCCGAGACAACAGGTCGCCAATTTCACGTCTGCTCATTGTGTCCACAACGTTGACTCCTTTTGCTGATGGTAGCGATTCTTAGATGGTGAGGTCGCAGGCGCAAAGGATGTAATCAACAAAAGAAAAGGCCTCTAAGAGGCCTTTTATTCAAGCTGCGTTATTTCTTCACCCAGCTTTCAACTTCGTCGGCACCGTGCTTGGTTTTCCACTCCTTCAGCGTCTTGTGATTGCCGCCTTTGGTTTCGACCACTTCGCCGGTGTGCGGGTTCTTGTAGACCTTCAGAGCGCGAGGCTTACGCTTGCCAGGTGCCGCCGCTTGTGTTGAAGCGCGCTTCGTGCTTTGCGGATCCAGCAGGTTGATGATGTGCTTGAGGCTGAAGCCGTATTGGTTGAGCAACTCGCGCAGCTTGGTTTCGAACTCGATCTCTTTTTTCAGCGCGCCATCGCTCTTCAGTGCTTCCAAAGCCTGAAGCTGTTCGGCGAGGTGCTTTTCGAGCTGGCGGTATTCGGCAAGTTTGGACATGTTTGATTCCTACATTTGTTTGATGACAGTTTGAATGTTCGTGCGGCTCACAAGTTCAGCGCTATTCTGACAGTTTAAGATACTCTCGGATGCTGATGATCTCTGCTTTTATCAATTTCACGGTGAGAGTCTCGACTTTCGTTTTTATGCGAGGTTTGTCCACGAATTCCAGCATTTCCTTTAAGGAGACTATTCGTGCATTCAGTAGGTCTTTCCAGTTGGGGGTGTTTCTAAGGTCAAATTGAATGATCATTTTGTAACCTGTGGAGGTTAAACAGCCTACCTGCGTAAGCTGTTTCGGTGGCTCAGCGCATTACAACGCGAGAACTTCTTGGATTGAGTATTTGGAGGCGCGATTCCACAAATCAGAGCTGGTCCAGTTGCGGAAATTTTCGCCTTCTTCAGGAAGTACCAATTTCCTGAGACTGATTTGGTCGCCGCCAACGAGATTGATGGCAGACCAGAGCTTGCCTCCCATTTCCAGCAACTCTTGAGCTTTCTCGTTCCACTGTTCCTCGAGAACAGTCTGCGCCAAGAGCAACGCCCTTCGTTCGATGGTTTTGTGCTCTTTCCGCGCCTCGTCGATGTGTTGATCCACGATGACGAGTTCCTGCTCCAGCGCGGCAATAATCAGAAGCTGCCGGCGATGCTGTTCGCTCGCAGTCGCCAGATTCTTTGCAGCCTTCTGGGCGTCGGCGTTGGCGGTTTTCTCGCCCTCGGTGTCGCCCCAGGCCACGGCTTGTGCATAAGCGGTCGCTGCATCGGTTTCGGCTTGCCGAGCCTTGGCTATGTCCTCTTCTGCCTGCTGCTGGATCTGGGCCAAGCGGGTGCTGAGGCTGTCGCGTTTCTCGTTGAGCTCCTGTTCGTCGGCTTTCCAGTTCGTCATCGATTCGACGTAGCCCGCCATCAGGGTTTCATGATTGACCAGCTGTTCGCGTCGTCGAATTCGAGCGTCTGCGTAACTAGCGCGTGTCTTGCAGGAGTCGTAAGGAATTTTGAGGGTGTTGTACTGTTTTCGAATTTCATGCAGTCGATCTGCATCGAGTTCGTCCTCGTTTTCCAAGAGCGCTTCCAATGGAGCTATTTGCACGTAGTGCTCCGCTGCCTCCCTCAGCAGGCTATCGCGGTGGCTGGTCCACTCTTCGATTTCGCCCATCAACACTCGCTTCTTTTCACATACGCCGATTACTTCGCCGGTGGCTGCTACGGGCAATGAGAGCCCTGTTTCATGGCCATCTGGATCACTGGCCAGCAGTTCGTGTTGTTCGGTGGAAGTTTGGAATTCGTTCATCTGTCTTGTTCCTAGAAAATGGGTTTGGGTTGAATGAGCGGCTGGCGAGGCCGGGAATAAGCCGGCGCTACCTCGATCAGCGGAGATGCCCTCAGGCAGCCCGAGCCTCGCTGTCATCCGTTCCCGGAATCGCCTTCACGATGTAGCAGCGTTGCTGCCCGAGGCCGGGTAGCCGCACCAGACTCGACGCCTTGCCGTCGCTGCTCGGTTCCAGCACACCGCGCTGCAGTAGCTCCTTGTTCACCGCCGTGAGGTTCATGCCTCGGAAGATCTCCGAGCGCCACGCCTCGGTCAGCACGTAATAGGTGTTGGTGGTGTGCATGGTGTCGCCCATGCCGTGCTCCAGCGTCTTGCGAAAGCCTAGGCGGTCAATAGTGCGCGGGCCGTGTTCGTCGATCTTGGCCGCTGCCGATTCCCAGCGTGTGAAACGGCTTTCACCAAAACGCTCGATGACCTGGCGCAGCCGCGCCAAGATCGCATCGCCCTCGAAGTTTCCGGCGCCGCCGCGCTCGTGGAGCCATGCGTTTAAGCACACCCGAGCGGCGGTGGTGGCCGTGCCGTCCGGCCAGCCGGTGATGCCCATCGCGGTGGCCAGCTCGCCTGCTGCGGCGGCGAGGCCGAAGCGAGCAGCGGCACGGTGTGCCTGTCCACTCGCGGACGCAGGGAGCGACTTGGCAATAAAGCCTTCCAGCGTGCGGCGCAGGATTGCCGCCCAGCCGTGGCGCTTGCCGGGTTCGCACAGCGCAGTCAGGAACGCGGTAAGCGGTGTGCCGTAATAGTTCGCCACCCGCGCTTTGAGTGCGTCGGACAGAGCGGCCGCATCTTCGAAACCGTTGAGCGTGTCGAACATGCCCAGACCTTTGCTGGCATCCGCCGGAACGGCGAGCATGCGTACCTCCATACCCGCTTTAAGCTCCTTGTTGGCTTCGGCCATGTGCTGCGCCAAGGTCTTCTCGCCGGTGGAGAGAAACAGCAGACGCCATTCCTGCACCTGCCGGCCTGCTTGGCCTCGATCATTGGCCCGAGCCTTACCGGTGCCGTTGCCCAGCATGTACACCGTCTCGCCGATGATGCGGGCATCACACATGCCGATTTCATCGAGCACCAGAAGCCCGTCGGAATGCGCGGCAGCGATTGACTCCAGCGCGTTGTCGGTCGACCGCCACGAGCGCACCAGACGCGGCCCGCCGTAGATCGAGGCGGCTACTTGCAGGTGAGTGGTCTTGCCGCCGGAGCTGTCACCGTACAGGTGAAAGCCGCCCGATTCGTGGCCGAGCATGTGTAGCAGGGGGCCGGCGAAGGCCACGCCGACGACAAACGCCAAGCGATGGTTGCCGATGCACAGCGCGCCGATCTGCTGTTGCCATTGCTCCAACGTGCCTGCTTCGCTGATCGGCGGAAGTTGCGCGCCGGCCTCGTAGAAGTGCAGGTGTTCCGCGTGCATGCCGACCTGCTGCTCAGGCAACAAAAAGGCGTTGTCATGCCAGCCCAAACGGGTGACCAGTCGCGCACGTTGCGCACTGTCGAAGCCTCCCAGGTAACTCTGCAAATCGTTGCGTGCGTTGCGTCCCGAGCGACTGCCTGCCAGACGCAAACCCATGTCCACCAGCGGGCCGAGAACATCCTTGCCGAAGTCGCCAGTCATGGTGCGCGCCGGAATGTTCCAGCGTTTCTTGGTGCCGTCGGGATCGTCGAACTCGACCAGCAAGCCCCAGTTGTGGCCCTTCTCGTCACGGGTACGCGCAAGGATCGCCAGCGGCGAACATACCGGGCGTGCTTCGCCGTCGTCGCCCGCATAAAACACACCTTCGGGCGTCAGGCGAAAGCCACCGGGCATCAAGTCGTTTTTCGATTTTGCCGGGCGCTTGGCTGCTGCTTTAGGTTTCGCTTCTGGCTCCGGTTCCGGCTTGGGTTCTACCGGGGCAACTACAGGTTTTTCTTCGAACACACCGAACAGCTCGCCGCCGCTTTCCAGCGCGGTGAAGTGGCCGGCGGTCCAGCCTTTGTCGAGGGCATCGGCCGCATCGTCGCCGTCATCCCATTGACCACCTTTTGCAAACGCGGCGCGGTCGTTCTTCAACGTAGGCTTGCGTTTGAACACCTCGAGCGCGATGACTCGGACCGAGGCGGCGCCGATTTCACGCAGCTTCTCGGCGACGTTGTCCATGCAGGTTTTACCGCTGTCGTCGTTGTCCGGCCACAACACCACGTCGCGTCCCTTGAGCGGCGTCAGGTCGGCTTTGTGCCAGGAGTTGGAGCCGTTAGGCCAGCAGGTGGCCACGTAGGTCGGCAGCAGCTCGGCGGCGGCATCGGCCGCTTTCTCGCCTTCGCACAGAACCACTGATGCGTCAGCGCGCTGGGCCAGTTCATCAAGGCGCAGCAGCGGACGCGGATCCGGCAGACCCTGCCAGCGCCATTGTTTGGTTTGGCTATCGGCGCGCTGACACCATGTCAGGGGCGCAAAGACCTTCTTTGGCTTGCCGTCTTCATCCGGGCCGAGGTCGAAGCGATACAGCGCCATGAGCGGCTGACCCTGCGCGTCACGGTAGATCCAGACCTTGGACGGCACACCGTGATCACGGTGCTTGGTCGGACACTTGTTCATGACCTCGGTCGGGATCGGCTGGATGGCGTTCCATTTTGCTGCCTTGGGCTTGCTCGGAGCGGCCATTGTCTTGGTGGCGCCGGGCGCAACGTTCAGCCAGTCGGCCAGTTTGTTGCAAGCCTCGACGTCGGTGCCGCCGTCCAGATAGCGCACCAGATCGATCAGGTCGCCGCCTTTGTCGCCGGTGGCAAAATCTGCCCAGGTGCCCTTGCTCAAATTGACCTTGAGCGATCCGGCGCGCTTGTCGCTACGGGTTGGATTCGGAGCGGTGTATTCCTTGCCGCCGTCCACGCGCTTACCGTTGGGCAACCAGTGCGACAAGACACGATCAATGTCTTTCAGCGCGGCGGCTTTCACGTCGGCGAAGCTTGGACGTTTCGCGGTGCTATTCGGGCATTGGCTCATGTGTCAGCCCTCGGTAGAAACAGCGCGTCGTTGATGTCATCGATCAGCGCTTTGGCCATCTCGCCCAGGTACAGAGCGGGCCAACTGAAACGCTCGCCGTGGTCACTCATGGCAGCGTCGAAGTTGAGCTGGTTCGCGTGATGTTGCAGCAACGACACCATCTCCAGCGCGTCCTCGACGGGTACTCCGGCATTCACCCGAAATAGCTTCAGGTCGGTGGCATTAACGCGAGAAAAGGTAGCGTGGCCCGGTGTGGTGGAAATGCTCATAGCGCACCGCCTTTCTGCACCGCAGGGGCTGAAGTGTTGTCACCGTGCATGGCCAGCGTTTTGATCAACCCGAGGGTGCCGCGCACGTCCCAGAGGACTGCGGCAATCACGTGATTGGCAAGGCGCGAGGATTCGTTTTCGAAGTGATCTTCCAGTAGCGTCAGCACCGAGTCAGCACGGTCAATGGCGCAGGTGATGGCGTCGATGGGTACACCGGCTTCTGCGGTCGGATTCACGCAGAGCAGATCTTCGGGCAGGGCAAAACTCAGGGCGCTGTTCATTGGACACCGCCTGCGGATTCGAGCGCGCGGGCTTTGGCCATGTGAGCGTTGTAGCGTGAGAGGCGTGTAGCGAGGCTGGAGTTGGCGTGTAAAGCGGCGAGAGCCATTGCACGGTGTGCAGCGGCGCGAATTTTGGACGGATTGAGGGCGTGTTGCATTTGTGAAGGCTCCTTGTACTGAGGAACCGCCACCGTCTGCCGCCAAGCAGATTAGGGTGACGGATTGCGCAGGATTGGCGGACCGGCGTACAAGGAGACCGGCGCACCCGAGGGTGCTCCTACGCAACCCGCCATAACACGGGAAAGCGGGCACAAAAAAAGCGCCTGCAATCGTAATGGGGGCGCTGTTGCGCCTTGTACAGTTTGGGCCGCCAAGCCCAATCGCTGAATTTGCAGCGATGGCCAGAGAGTAACGTCCGTTTTTCGAAAGTGCAACTGCGCTGATGGCTTGCGGTTTTTTCAGGTGCGGCATAAATTGTTCGTACATGTAGATTGACCTCAACGCCTCCGGATCGCCCCCGGAGGCGTTTTTGTTTCAGGCATGGGCTTCCCAGCGCAGGGAGAGAAGGGGCAGGAATCCGCCGCTGAGCATGGAGCGGGCATCTTCGTAGGCGTCGACCTGCTGGCCTTCGTCTACGACCACGGCCCCGGTCTTTTCGCAGTGAAGGGAGAGGGCGCACCAAGTGCCGTCGGCCCAGCTGAGCACGCTGACAACGCGACCTTGCTTGTCCTGCTGGCTGCGGTAGCGTTCAAGGCGCTGCATGACGCGAGTCGAGAAACCGATCCGACGCAACACGGAAAAGGGATGCATCAAAGCGTTGTTTGCAGTCTTGTGGCTCATGCAGCCACCTGATCGCGTGCCTCGATGCGGCTGCGCGCCCACGCTTGAACTTCGGAAAGGACCCAGGCAACAGGGGCGCCGCGTGCGTTGCTGTTGCTCAGCTTGACGGGCTGCGGAAAGCCGCAGTCGGTGCGCTGCATCAGTTTGTAGATGGTCGAACGCTTCATCCCCACGATGCCTTCCACCTCCCGCATGCGGATCAAAGTTGAAGTGGCATCAAAAAGTGAGGTGGCGTTGACGGGAGTCTTGCGGGGAAAATCGGTAACAGAGGTGTTCATAGGTATTGCTCTCGATTGATTTGGACAACGAGAGCAATGGTCTAGAAAATCGTCTGCGGGAAGCAGTTCACTTCCAATTGAAATTTCGGTGAACCTTTGTTCACAGCACGAAGTTGCGCTTGAGTATGGCCTCTACGCTTTTGCGGGTCAGCGCTTTTTCGGTTTCCAGCGTCAGCCACTCCGCGCGCTGCTTGGGCGGTTTGGAAACCTCCCGTTCCAGCCAAGCGTGTACCGCCGTGGTCACGTTTCGTCGTGGCATTCCGCTCGTCACGTAGTGGCGACCTTGCCTAATGATTGCTGTATCCCGTGCGCTGATTTCTTCGTTACGCTCCATTCCGCTGATGATGCCGCCCTTAGTGCGTATAGCGTTCTTGATTGCTCTGTAAGCAGTAGGGGTCAGTTCGTCACTGATCAAGCAGGGTAGGGTTGTTATGGGCTCCAGAAACAGCATGTATTGTTCTAGTGCCTGAATGCGTTCAATGGGATCGACCTGTCCCTCTACGACGAGACAATAAATATCCCACGGACAATCCGTGGGAGGTTCAGCAACATGTGACCATGCCTCGTCTTCCGTGGAGCGCATCCAGTCAGCTAATGCGCTTAGCGCTTTTACTGCGCAGGCCATGACATAGGCTGCATATGCATCGCGCTCCGAAGCTGAAGGGCAGCTGCTGTATTGGCGAACCCAATGTGCAAGACGATTTTTTTTGTCGGTTGAGGCGTACTGAAAAATGGCCTCTTCATGCATCGTTGTCTGTATGCACATGCTGCTCATATCGCTGCTCATATCGCTGCTGATATCGCCGTTCTGGATGCGTACGCAGCATTGATTGATTAGCTCGCATAGATCAGTGATCTGTTCATTGCAGAGCTCATAGAGCGGTTGACCGGAGAGATATTGAAGCAGGCCGGCAGTTAGCGCCGTGTGCAAAATTGGATGAGTTTCAATCATGCCCATGGTTCTCTACGTGTAACGCTCTATCCCTCGCCCTGCGAGTTGGATGCGTTTCCAGCGATATTTGCGCTCTGGCCCAGCTTGGAGAACTTTGGCCCGCAGCATGCGAGGGGCTTATTCTGGTGTTACACGAACGGCGTGCGTTACATCGCATGTACGGAAGGTTGTGCAAGAGTGTAACGGGATTGAAAGTCAATGAATCCGGGCGTTTGGCCGGCATCGTTACACGAGTTACACCTGTAACACGGATTTTGAAGGTGGTATGAATAAGTGCATTCATACCGCTTTTCCAAATTGTCCCTTGATTGCCTTTTCGCTTGCTAACGCATCAAGGTGGTCTGCATACCACTGCATCATCTTCACTCGATGCTCAAGGTATTGAGCCTTGTTGTAGACCCCCGATATTCCCTCTTCTTTGTGAGCAAGCTGCGCTTCGACGTGCTCCTTCGGCCAGCCGTGTTCCCTGAGCAGAGTGCTGGCGGTGTGACGGGTACCATGACCAACCAATCGCCCCTTGTAACCAACTGTCGCGAAGACCTTGTTGATGGTGTTTTCGCTAATCGTTGGGTTCTTAGCGCCCACCCCAGGGAACAGCCAGCGACTACGACCTGTGAGGCAATAAAGTTCTTTGAGAGCGGAAAGCGCTTGCTTAGGGAGTGGACACACAAAGTCTCGGCGCATCTTCATCTTGGCGGCAGGCGTCGTCCATATCGCTTTATCCAGGTCAAACTCTTTCCATTCAGCTAATCGAACCATGCCCGGTCTGGATGCGGTCCAGATGCAGAGCCATGCAGCAGTTCGGGCCGTCAGCCTGCTGGGGGTGTTTTTGAGTGCTTGGAGGAACTCTGCCAACTCTGGCTCCAGCAAATGAGGATGCTGCTGAGTCTTTGGGGCTTGAGCTGCAATATCTCGGAGGCGACTGCCAGGATCGTTTTCCGTGAGGCCTAAGCCGATGGCTCGTCCGAATATCTGATTGATCCACGTGCGGCACTTTTCCGCCACGTTGTGTGCGTCTCGGGCTTCAAGTGATGCTTGGAGCTCCGCACAGTCAGTACGAGTGATTTCGTCCAAGGGTTTATCACCCAGCGCCGGGAGTATGTCTTTGTCGAGATAAGTGCGGATTTTGTTAAGGGTGGAAGGAGCGAGTCCCTTTTCTTCCTTGGCCTTGAGCCAAGCTTCAGCAGCCGCTCGGAAGGTACGAGTCTTGGCAGCATCAATTGCCGCTTTGGCAGAGCGTTTTTGTTCGAGAGGATCGGCCCCGCTGCTCACGACCTTGCGCAGTTCAGCAGCTTTATCCCGTGCCAACGCACCGCTTACTTCTGGGTAACCCCCCAGCCCCATCCAAGCCCAATTGCCCGCCGGACGTTTGTAGCGGAGCTGCCAGGATTTACCACCATCAGGTTTTACCCTGAAGTAGAGGCCGTTTCCGTCCAGCTCTCGGTATTCCTTTAATTCCGACTCCAATCCCGCAAGTGTCGTATCAGCGAGAGGGCGGCGCTTGATGTCTGCGCGCTTCATCCTTGTATCCCAAAGTTCGGTATTTTTCTCAGGATACAAGCAGGGATACAGGGATACAACGGATAAGGGGAGACAGGGATAAACAGACAGGCACAAAAAAACCGGCCAAGTGGCCGGTTTCTCTGGGTCTGAGAGGCAGGTAGAGACTCTCAGATACTGCTATGTGGTGCCCCGAGGGAGACTCGAACTCCCACTCCTTTCGAAAACGGATTTTGAATCCGCCGCGTCTACCAATTCCGCCATCAGGGCTCAATGGCGGCGAAGTATAGAGAGGTGATTACCGTTGGTCAATCACGTTTCATGGTCAATTTTCGATATTTCCGCTAGACTTTCCGGCCCTGCTAGACGAACCCCATCATGCGCGTTGCTGACTTTACTTTCGAGCTTCCTGATTCGCTGATCGCCCGCCATCCGTTGGCCGAGCGTCGCGGTAGTCGCCTGCTGACCCTTGATGGGCCGAGCGGCGCCCTGGCACACCGTCAATTCACTGATTTGCTTGAGCATTTGCGCCCGGGCGATTTGATGGTGTTCAACAATACCCGGGTGATTCCGGCGCGGCTGTTCGGGCAGAAAGCGTCCGGCGGCAAGCTGGAAATTCTCATCGAGCGCGTGCTCGATGCGCACCGCGTGCTGGCGCATGTGCGCTCCAGCAAGTCGCCGAAGCCGGGTTCGAAGATCCTTATCGACGGCGGTGGCGAAGCCGAGATGCTGGCGCGTCATGATGCGTTGTTCGAGCTGGGTTTTGCCGAGGAAGTCTTGCCGCTGCTCGATCGCGTCGGGCACATGCCGTTGCCTCCTTATATAGACCGCCCGGATGAAGGCTCGGATCGCGAGCGTTATCAGACCGTGTATGCCCAGCGTCTGGGTGCGGTGGCGGCGCCGACGGCGGGGCTGCATTTCGATGAGCTGTTGATGCAGGCGATTGCTGCCAAGGGCGTCGAGACTGCATTCGTGACGTTGCACGTCGGCGCGGGGACGTTCCAGCCGGTGCGTGTCGAGAAGATCGAAGATCACCACATGCACAGCGAGTGGCTGGAAGTCGGCCAGGATGTGGTCGATGCGGTCGCTGCGTGCCGTGCGCGTGGCGGTCGGGTGATTGCGGTCGGCACCACCAGCGTGCGTTCGCTGGAAAGTGCGGCGCGCGATGGTGTGCTCAAGCCGTTCAGTGGCGACACCGACATCTTTATCTATCCGGGCCGGCCGTTTCATGTAGTCGATGCCCTGGTGACCAATTTCCATTTGCCGGAATCCACGCTGTTGATGCTGGTTTCCGCGTTTGCCGGTTATCCCGAAACCATGGCTGCCTACAAGGCCGCCGTGGAAAACGGCTACCGCTTTTTCAGTTACGGGGATGCGATGTTCATCACCCGCAATCCCGCTCCAACTGCCCCTGAACAGACAGGCCCAGAGGAAACAGAATGAGTCGCGAATGTCGAATGTCCTTTGAGCTGCTGGCCACCGATGGCAAGGCTCGTCGTGGTCGCCTGACCTTTCCCCGTGGCACCGTCGAGACCCCGGCGTTCATGCCGGTCGGCACCTACGGCACGGTCAAGGGCATGCTGCCGCGCGACATCGTCGCCACTGGCGCGGAAATCATTCTGGGCAACACCTTTCACCTGTGGCTGCGTCCCGGCACTCAGGTGATTAAGGAGCACGGCGACCTGCACGATTTCATGCAGTGGAAAGGCCCGATTCTCACCGACTCCGGCGGTTTCCAGGTGTTCAGCCTCGGCGCGATGCGCAAGATCAAGGAGGAGGGCGTGACCTTCGCTTCTCCAGTCGACGGCGCCAAAGTGTTCATGGGCCCGGAAGAGTCGATGCAGGTGCAGCGCGATCTCGGTTCCGACATCGTGATGATCTTCGACGAATGCACGCCGTATCCGGCTGACGAAGACGTTGCGCGCGTATCGATGGAATTGTCGTTGCGCTGGGCGCAGCGTTCGAAGAATGCCCACGGTGACAACACCGCAGCGCTGTTCGGCATCGTTCAGGGCGGCATGCATGAAAACCTGCGCATGCGCTCGCTCGAAGGCCTCGACAAGATCGGCTTCGACGGCCTCGCCATCGGCGGTCTGTCGGTGGGCGAACCGAAGCACGAAATGATCAAGGTGCTGGATTATCTGCCGGGCCAGATGCCCGCTGACAAACCTCGTTACCTTATGGGCGTTGGCAAACCGGAAGATCTGGTTGAGGGTGTGCGCCGCGGGGTGGACATGTTCGATTGCGTGATGCCAACCCGTAATGCCCGCAATGGGCATCTGTTCATCGATACCGGTGTGCTGAAGATCCGTAACGCGTTCCATCGCCATGATGAATCGCCGCTGGATCCGACCTGCGATTGCTACACCTGCCAGAACTTCTCGCGCGCTTATCTGCATCACCTGGACAAGTGCGGCGAAATGCTCGGCAGCATGCTCAATACCATCCATAACTTGCGCCATTATCAGGTGCTGATGGCTGGTTTGCGCGAGGCTATTCAACAGGGTACATTGGCCGCCTTTGTCGATGCCTTCTACGCCAAACGCGGACTTCCCGTCCCGCCTTTGGACTGAGTTTTCTGACCCCAAGATTCAACATTTGCAACTGGAGTGCTAAATGAGCTTTTTTATCTCTAACGCCATGGCTGACGCAGCTGCACCGGCTGCTGCAAGCCCAATGGGCGGCGGCTTCGAGTGGATTTTCCTGGTCGGCTTCCTGGTCATCTTCTACCTGATGATCTGGCGTCCACAGGCCAAGCGCGCCAAAGAGCAGAAGAACCTGCTGAGCAGCCTGCAGAAGGGCGACGAAGTCGTCACCACTGGCGGCATCGCCGGCAAGATCACCAAGGTTGCCGATGACTTCGTGGTTCTGGAAGTGTCCGACACCGTGGAAATGAAGTTCCAGAAAGGCGCCATCGCCGCCACGCTGCCAAAAGGCACGCTGAAAGCGATCTAAGAGCAACAACTTCTACTCAATCGACGGGGCGCGCAAGGCGCCCCGCGTTCATAACGGGCGGCGTGATGCTGAACAAATACCCTCTGTGGAAATACATTCTGATCCTGGCGGTGCTGGCGATCGGTCTGATTTATTCCGCTCCCAATCTTTACCCCGATGACCCGGCCATTCAGATCAGCGGCGCCAGCACGGCTCTGCAGGTCAATGACGCCGATCTGGCTCGCGTCAGCACGGCGCTGAAAGAGTCCGGCATCAACGTCAAGGCGGCAACGCTGACGGCGGGCGGCAAGGGCGGTCTGATCCGTCTGAGCAAGGCTGAAGATCAGCTGCCGGCCAAGGACGTTGTGCGCAAGGCGTTGGGTGATGACTACGTCGTCGCGCTGAACCTGGCACAGACCACCCCGCAATGGCTGCGCAACCTCGGTGCGCACCCGATGAAGCTGGGTCTGGACTTGTCCGGTGGTGTGCACTTCCTGCTCGAAGTGGACATGGACAAAGCCCTCGATGCACGCCTCAAAGTCTACGAAGGCGACGTCAAGAGCCTGCTGCGCAAAGAGAAGCTGCGCTATCGCAGCCTGCCGCAACTGGGCGGTGCCATTCAGTTGGGCTTCAGCGATGAAGACTCCCGCGAACAGGCCCGTGCGCTGATCCGCAAGAATTTCAACGATTTCGACATTGTTCCGGCCGACCTCAACGGTCAACCGGTGCTGCGTCTGGCGATGACCCCGGCCAAGCTGGCGGAAATCCGTGAATACTCCATCAAGCAGAACCTGACCACGGTACGTAACCGCGTCAACGAGCTGGGTGTTGCCGAACCGATCGTGCAGCGTCAGGGCGCCAACCGCATCGTGGTTGAGCTGCCGGGCGTGCAGGACACTGCCGAAGCCAAGCGTATTCTTGGCAAGACGGCCAACCTCGAGTTCCGTCTGGCCGCCGAGCCGGGCGCTTCGAAAGCTACTTCCGAGTCGTTCGAATTCCGCGAAGGCAACCGTCCGCCAGCGCAGATCGAGCGTGGCCTGATCATCACCGGTGACCAGGTCACCGACGCCAAGGCCGGTTTCGGCGAACACGGCACGCCTGAAGTGAACATCCGTCTGGATGGCCACGGTGGCGAGCTGATGAGCCGCGCGACCCGCTCCAACGTCGGCCGCAGCATGGCGGTGATCTTCATCGAACAGCGTCCGGTCACCACTTACACCAAGCAAGTGGTTGATGGCGTCGAGAAAGACGTTGCGGTGCAGACGTTCAAGGAAGAGAAGAAGATCATCAGCCTGGCGACCATTCAGTCGCCGCTGGGTGCGCAATTCCGCATCACTGGTCTGAACGGTCAGGGCGAGTCGTCCGAACTGGCGCTGCTGCTGCGTGCCGGTGGTCTGGCTGCACCGATGTACTTCGCTGAAGAGCGCACAATCGGTCCGAGCCTGGGTGCTGACAACATCACCAAAGGTATCGACGCTTCCCTGTGGGGCATGCTGTTCGTATCGCTGTTCATCATCGCCATCTACCGCTTCTTCGGCGTCATCGCCACCGTCGCGCTGGCGGTGAACATGGTGCTGCTGCTGGCATTGATGTCGCTGTTGGGCGCCACGCTGACCCTGCCGGGTATCGCCGGTATCGTCTTGACCATGGGTATGGCGGTCGACGCCAACGTACTGATCTTCTCGCGGATTCGTGAAGAGATCGCCGCCGGCATGACTGTGCAGCGGGCAATCAACGAAGGCTTCGGCCGGGCATTTACTGCGATTCTCGATGCCAACCTGACCACCTTGCTGGTCGGCGGCATTCTCTTCGCCATGGGCACCGGCCCGGTGAAGGGTTTCGCAGTGACCATGTCCCTCGGGATCTTTACCTCGATGTTCACGGCCATCATGGTGACCCGCGCAATGGTCAACCTGATCTTTGGCGGACGTGACTTCAAGAAGTTGTGGATTTAAGGGGCTGCCATGTTACGTACAATCAACTTCATGGGCGTTCGCAACTTCGCGTTCGGCGTCACCGTGTTGCTTACCGTCATTGCCTTGTTCAGCGTCGCCACCAAGGGCATGAACTGGGGTCTGGACTTCACCGGCGGTACGCTCATTGAGCTGACCTACGAGCGTCCGGCCGATGTCACCAAGGTGCGCGAGCAACTGGCGACTTCCGGTTATCACGAAGCTGTGGTGCAGAACTTCGGCGCCACTACTGACTTGCTGGTGCGCATGCCGGGTGAAGACCCGCAGCTGGGCCATCAGGTCGCAGACGCATTGCAGAAAGTCGGCGGCGACAACCCGGCGACGGTCAAGCGAGTCGAGTTCGTCGGCCCGCAGGTTGGTGAAGAACTGCGCGACCAGGGCGGCCTCGGCATGCTGCTGGCGCTCGGCGGCATCCTGATCTACCTGGCGTTCCGCTTTCAGTGGAAGTTTGCGGTCGGCGCCATTGTCTCGCTGATCCACGACGTGATCGTGACCGTGGGTATCCTCTCGTACTTCCAGATCACCTTCGATCTGACGGTGCTGGCGGCGGTGCTGGCGATCATCGGTTACTCACTGAACGACACCATCGTGGTTTTCGACCGGGTACGTGAGAACTTCCGTGTGCTGCGCAAGGCGACGCTGATCGAGAACATCAACATCTCGACCACCCAGACCCTGCTGCGCACCATGGCGACGTCGATCTCCACGCTGCTGGCCATCGCGGCACTGTTGTTCTTCGGCGGCGACAACCTGTTCGGCTTCTCCATCGCGCTGTTCATCGGTGTACTGGCGGGTACCTACTCGTCGATCTACATCGCCAACGTGGTGCTGATCTGGCTGAACCTGACCACCGAGGATCTGATTCCTCCGGCCAACACCGACAAGGAAGTCGACGACCGTCCATAACGGCCAGCGATTTCCCGGCTGTCAGCCAACAAAAGGCGCGAGTTGAACTCGCGCCTTTTTTTGTGCTCCAAGGCTGGGAGAAGCGCGGGCGCGTCCCGCATGTGATGGTCAGGAGGTTCATGTGAACAAGTCGTTGCTGGTTGGTGCGGTATTGGGTGCTGTCGGTGTCACAGCCGGGGGTGCTGTTGCCACCTACAGCCTGGTTAAAAGCGGCCCTGAGTATGCGCAAGTATTAGCCGTTGAGCCGGTCAAGACACAGATCAAGACTCCACGTGAAGTATGCAAGGATGTAACCGTGACCCGGCAGGCGCCGGTCAAGGATCAACACCAGATTCTCGGCACGGCGATCGGTGCCGTAGCCGGTGGTTTGTTGGGTAATCAGGTGGGCGGTGGTACCGGCAAGAAGATTGCCACCGTGGCCGGTGCAGTTGGCGGCGGTTATGCCGGTAACAAGGTGCAGGAAGGTATGCAGAACCGCGACACCTACACCACTACGCAAACTCGCTGCAACACGGTCAATGACATCAGCGACAAGGTCGTCGGCTACGACGTGCGTTACTCGCTCGATGGCAAGGAAGGCAAGGTGCGGATGGATCGCGATCCGGGCAACCAGATTCCGGTCGACAAGGAAGGCAAGCTGATCCTGTCGCAGAATGAGCCGGCTCAGTAAGGATTTACGGTTGTGAAAAGAAGCACCCTGCGGGGTGCTTTTTTGTACCCGCGATTCAGGGCAGCGCGCGATTCTCACCTGTGGGAGCGAGCCTGCTCGCGAATACGGTCTAACAGTGGATATTTTCTTTGCTGACACGCCCCATTCGCGAGCAGGCTCGCTCCCACAGGGAATTGTGCTGTTTGGAATTGCAGACATAAAAAAAGCACCCCGGAGGGTGCTTTTTGGTTTCGCGGAAAGCTTAGCGCTTCAGCGAGGCCGGCAGGTGCGGCTGGATCGCCGTCAGCACTGCCTTGAAGCATTTGGTGTTGCCGGCAACGATGTGGCCTTTCTCAAGGAAGTCGTGACCACCGGTGAAGTCGCTCACCAGACCGCCGGCTTCTTGAATCAGCAGGGCGCCTGCAGCCATGTCCCACTCGGACAGGCCCGATTCCCAGAACGCATCGAAACGACCGGCAGCTACGTAAGCCAGGTCCAGGCTCGCCGAACCGGCGCGGCGGATGCCGGCAGTCTGGCCAACCAGAGCGCGGAACATGCCCAGGTAGTTGTCGAGGTTGTCCATCTGGTCGTCACGGAACGGGAAGCCAGTGCCGAGCAGGGCGCCGTCGAGGCTGGTACGACCGCTTACGCGCAGACGACGACCGTTCAGTTGAGCGCCGCGACCACGGCTGGCGGTGAATTCTTCCTGGCGAACCGGGTCCAGAACCACTGCGTGCTCCAGGCGGCCACGATATTTGCAGGCAATGCTCACTGCAAAGTGCGGAATGCCACGGAGGAAGTTGGTGGTGCCGTCCAGCGGATCGATGATCCACAGGTACTCTTCGCCTTCGATGCCGGTGCCAGCGTGCAGGCCGGTTTCTTCACCCTGAATCGAGTGATTCGGGTAAGCCTTGCGCAGGGCATCGATGATTTTCTGTTCAGCGGCGCGATCGACCTCGGATACGTAATCCTTGGCGTCTTTTTCGTCGACCTTGATGGTATCCAGGCGCTCGATGGAGCGGAAGATCAGTTCACTGGCGCTGCGGGCGGCGCGCAGCGCGATATTCAGCATGGGCTGCATGGATGTGTCACCTAAGGTTGTTAAAGAAAGCCGCGCATTCTATCAGAACTTTTCTTCAGGTGAAGGACGCTGTTCGCTTTCATAGCTTAACGGTAGGCTGTTCTGTAAGATTTGCCCCCTTTCCCGTGTCCGAGAGCGCCTCCCTTGCTGCAGAACATTCGTGTCGTCCTGGTCAACACCAGCCACCCCGGCAACATCGGCGGGGCCGCGCGCGCCATGAAAAACATGGGTCTGTCGCGACTGGTGCTGGTCGATCCGCGGGTCTTCCCGCACCACGAGGCCGATGCCCGCGCCTCTGGTGCCGGTGACATCCTTGAAAACGCGCAAGTCGTCGCCACCTTGGAAGATGCTCTGGTCGGCTGCAATCTGGTGCTCGGCACCAGCGCCCGCGACCGGCGTATTCCCTGGCCGCTGCTCGATCCGCGCGAATGCGGCAACAAGGTGGTCGAGGAAGCCGGGCAGGGCGCCGAGATTGCTTTGGTGTTCGGCCGTGAAGATTCCGGCCTGACCAATGAAGAGCTGCAGCGATGTCATTTTCACGTGCACATCCCTTCCGACCCGACGTTCAGTTCGCTGAACCTCGGGGCGGCGGTTCAGGTGTTGAGTTATGAAGTGCGCATGGCCTGGCTGGCCGCACAGGGTCAGCCGAGCAAGGTCGAGAAAGAAGAAGTGGCCTCGGTGAAAAGCGCCGAGCTGGCGACCATGGATGAGCTGGAGCGATTCTATGAGCACCTGGAGCAGACGCTGGTCGCCATCGAATTCCTCGATCCGGAAAAGCCACGGCACTTGATGGCGCGCCTGCGCCGGTTGTACGGACGCAGCTCGGTCAGCCGGGCGGAAATGAATATTTTGCGTGGCATCCTCACGGAAACCCAGAAAGCGGCCCGTGGCGAGCTTCTAAAGCGGAAGGATTGAATGATGTTTGAGCGTTTGCGTGAAGATATCCAGAGCGTATTCCATCGAGACCCGGCGGCGCGTAACGCTTTTGAAGTCCTGACCTGCTACCCCGGCATGCATGCGATCTGGATTCATCGTCTGGCCGGCATGCTCTGGCGCAATGAGTTGAAGTGGCTGGCGCGACTGGTGTCGAACTTCGGTCGCTGGCTGACCGGGATCGAGATTCATCCGGGCGCCAAGGTCGGTCGGCGTTTCTTCATCGACCACGGCATGGGCATCGTCATTGGTGAAACCGCCGAGATCGGCGACGACGTGACTATCTATCAGGGTGTGACCCTCGGCGGCACCAGCTGGAACAAAGGCAAGCGCCACCCGACGCTGGGTGATGGCGTGGTGGTCGGCGCTGGCGCCAAGGTGCTTGGCCCGTTCACGGTGGGTGCCGGCGCCAAAGTCGGTTCCAATGCTGTGGTCACCAAAGAAGTGCCGCCGGGCGCCACGGTGGTGGGGATTCCGGGGCGGATCATCGTCAAGACCGATGAAGAGCAGGACGCCAAGCGCAAAGCCATGGCGGAAAAGATCGGTTTCGACGCCTACGGTGTCAGCGAAGACATGCCCGACCCGGTGGCTCGCGCCATCGGCCAGTTGCTCGATCATCTGCAAGCAGTGGACGGGCGCCTGGAAGGCATGTGCGGCGCGCTGAAGGATCTGGGCAGCAATTACTGTGCGAAAGATCTGCCTGAGCTGCGCGAAGAAGACTTCGCTTGCGTCAAAGGCAAGGACGAATCCAAGGCCGGATAGCGGGCCCCTGTGGGAGCTGCCGGAGGCTGCGATCTTTTGATTTTGCCTTCTTAAGATCAAAAGATCGCAGCCTCCGGCAGCTCCTACAAAGGCGTCCAACGCCCGGTGTGCCATTGGGCTGCAGACCCTGCTATCATTCGCGCGCTCTTTTGCGGGTAAACCCGACTAAAGCACTAGGTCTTATAGTTGACTTAAATGCTCGGGAATTGCATACTCCCGCCCATTCCGAACTCCGTGGTAACTGTCCATGCGACTGACTACAAAAGGCCGATACGCCGTGACCGCCATGCTTGACCTGGCGTTGCACGCGCAGCACGGGCCGGTGTCTCTGGCCGATATCTCCGAGCGCCAAGGCATCTCCCTGTCCTACCTCGAGCAGCTGTTTGCCAAGCTGCGCCGCAGCAACCTGGTTTCCAGCGTTCGCGGTCCGGGTGGTGGCTACCAGTTGTCCCGCGACATGCAGGGCATCCAGGTCGCCCAGGTGATCGATGCGGTGAACGAATCGGTCGATGCCACCAAGTGCCAGGGCCAGGGCGATTGCCATTCCGGTGATACCTGTCTGACCCATCATCTGTGGTGCGACTTGAGCCTGCAGATTCACGAATTTCTGAGCGGTATCAGCTTGGCCGACCTTGTCACTCGCCGTGAGGTACAAGAAGTGGCCCAGCGTCAGGACCAGCGCCGTTGCAGCAGCAAGGCGCCACGCCTGGACAAGATTGAAGCGTCCGCCGTCGAATGACAGCCGAAGAGCTACCCGCGGCACGCCAGCCCTGATTTAGGAGATAGTCCATGAAATTGCCGATTTACCTTGATTACTCTGCAACCACCCCGGTTGATCCGCGCGTTGCGCAGAAAATGAGTGAATGCCTGCTGGTCGACGGAAACTTCGGTAACCCGGCGTCCCGCTCCCACGTGTTCGGCTGGAAGGCTGAAGAGTCCGTCGAAAACGCCCGTCGTCAGGTGGCCGATCTGGTCAACGCCGACCCGCGCGAAATCGTCTGGACCTCCGGTGCCACCGAATCCGACAACCTGGCGATCAAGGGCGCGGCACATTTCTACGCCTCCAAGGGCAAGCACCTGATCACCAGCAAGATCGAGCACAAGGCTGTCCTCGACACCATGCGCCAGCTGGAGCGTGAAGGCTTCGAAGTGACCTACCTCGAGCCGACCGAAGACGGTCTGATCACCCCGGCAATGATTGACGCCGCACTGCGCGAGGACACCATTCTGGTGTCGGTGATGCACGTCAACAACGAAATCGGCACCATCAACGACATCGCTGCCATCGGCGAGATGCTGCGCGCCAAAGGCGTGCTCTTCCACGTCGACGCGGCTCAGTCCACCGGCAAGGTCGAAATCGATCTGCAGAAGCTGAAAGTCGACATGATGTCGTTCTCTGCCCACAAGACTTATGGCCCTAAAGGCATCGGCGCGCTGTACGTCAGCCGCAAGCCGCGTGTGCGCATCGAAGCGACCATGCACGGCGGCGGTCACGAGCGCGGCATGCGTTCGGGCACTCTGGCGACCCACCAGATCGTCGGCATGGGCGAAGCGTTCCGCGTAGCCAAGGAAGACATGGCTGCCGAAAACGTGCGCATCAAAGCCTTGAGCGATCGCTTCTACCAGCAGGTCGAGCACCTGGAAGAGCTGTACGTCAACGGCAGCCTGACCGCCCGCGTTCCGCACAACCTGAACCTGAGCTTCAACTACGTTGAAGGCGAGTCGCTGATCATGGCACTCAAGGATCTGGCGGTATCGTCCGGTTCGGCCTGCACCTCGGCGTCGCTGGAGCCTTCGTACGTACTGCGCGCCCTGGGCCGCAACGACGAACTGGCACACAGCTCGATCCGCTTTACCTTCGGCCGTTTCACCACCGAAGAAGAAATCGACTACGCCGCGCAGAAAGTCTGCGAGGCCGTTACCAAGCTGCGCGCTCTGTCGCCGCTGTGGGACATGTACAAAGACGGCGTCGATATCTCGAAAATCGAGTGGGCGGCACACTAACTATAGAAGCCGCCGGATACAGATCCTGTAGCGACGCGGCGTTAACGCAGCGCAGTTGCAGGGTCTCAAGAGCGGCCCTGATGAGTGAGGATTGAGAATCATGGCTTACAGCGAAAAGGTCATCGACCACTACGAAAACCCGCGCAACGTCGGCAAGATGAACGCGGAAGATCCTGATGTCGGCACCGGCATGGTCGGCGCTCCGGCGTGCGGCGACGTGATGCGTCTGCAGATCAAGGTCAACGATCAGGGCGTTATCGAAGACGCCAAGTTCAAGACCTACGGTTGCGGTTCGGCAATCGCCTCCAGCTCCCTCGCCACCGAGTGGATGAAGGGCAAGACCCTGGACGAAGCCGAAACCATCAAGAACACTCAGCTGGCCGAAGAACTGGCTTTGCCGCCAGTGAAAATCCACTGCTCCGTGCTCGCAGAAGACGCTATCAAAGCGGCTGTCCGCGATTACAAGCAGAAGAAAGGCTTGATCTGAATTTCAAGATTCGGCGACGAGTAAGGAGTCAACGATGGCTATCAGCATGACAGAAGCGGCTGCTCGACACGTGCGGCGCTCCCTCGATGGGCGCGGCAAAGGTGAAGGGATTCGTCTGGGTGTTCGCACCACAGGCTGTTCCGGCCTTGCCTACGTGCTGGAGTTTGTCGACGAGGTAGTGGCGGAGGATCAGGTGTTCGAGAGTCACGGCGAAAAAGTGATCATCGACCCGAAAAGCCTGGCCTACCTGGACGGCACCGAGCTCGACTTCGTCAAGGAAGGGTTGAACGAAGGCTTCAAGTTCAACAACCCCAACGTGCGCGGTGAATGTGGCTGCGGCGAAAGCTTCAACATCTGAGGCTGGTCGTGGGTATTCCTTGTCATTTCGCTTTATTCGAGCTGCAACCGAGCTTCCGCCTGGACCTCGAGCAGTTGGCCACGCGCTACCGTGAGTTGGCGCGCGGCGTCCATCCTGACCGCTTTGCCGACGCTTCCGAGCGCGAGCAGCGCTCGGCACTCGAGCAATCGGCGCGGCTCAACGACGCCTACCAGACGCTCAAAAGCCCGGCCCAGCGCGCACGCTACCTGCTGAAAATCAGCGGGCATGAAGTGCCGATGGAAGTCACCGTCCACGATCCCGAGTTTCTTCTGCAGCAGATGCAATGGCGCGAAGAGCTCGAAGATCTGCAGGACAGCGCCGACCTCGACGGTGTCGCGGTATTCAAGCGTCGTTTGAAGACGGCTCAGGAACAGCTCAACGAAAGCTTCGCAGCCTGTTGGGATGATGCAGCGCAACGTGAACAGGCCGAACGCCTGATGCGGCGCATGCAGTTCCTCGACAAGCTCACCTACGAAGTGCGCCAGCTGGAAGAGCGCCTCGACGATTAACCCAGTGCTGCCCTGATTGCACGCTGACAGACAGACAAGACCTGATCACCATGGCTCTACTGCAGATCGCCGAACCCGGCCAAAGTCCTCAACCGCACCAGCGCCGTCTGGCTGTGGGCATCGACTTGGGTACTACCAATTCGCTGGTCGCTGCGCTGCGCAGTGGTCTTTCCGAACCGCTGGCCGACGCCAACGGGCAGGTCATCCTGCCGTCCGCCGTGCGTTATCACGCCGACCGCGTCGAAGTCGGTGAGTCCGCCAAGCTGGCGGCATCCTCCGATCCTCTTAACACCGTGCTCTCGGTCAAGCGCTTGATGGGTCGTGGTCTGTCCGACGTCAAGCAATTGGGCGAGCAACTGCCGTACCGCTTTGTCGGCGGCGAATCGCACATGCCGTTCATCGACACCGTGCAAGGCCCGAAAAGCCCAGTTGAAGTCTCCGCGGATATCCTCAAGGTCCTGCGTCAGCGCGCTGAAGCGACCTTGGGTGGCGAACTGGTTGGCGCGGTAATCACCGTTCCTGCCTACTTCGACGATGCGCAGCGTCAGGCCACCAAAGATGCGGCCAAACTCGCCGGTCTGAACGTGTTGCGTCTGCTCAATGAGCCGACCGCTGCTGCTGTGGCGTATGGTCTGGATCAACATGCTGAAGGCCTGGTTGCAATTTATGACCTTGGTGGCGGTACCTTCGATATTTCCATTCTGCGTCTGACTGGCGGCGTTTTCGAAGTTCTGGCCACTGGCGGCGACAGCGCGCTGGGCGGCGATGACTTCGATCATGCGATTGCCGGCTGGATCATTGAGAGCGCTGGCCTGTCCGCCGATCTCGACCCTGGCGCACAACGCAATCTGCTGCAAACCGCCTGCGCGGCCAAAGAAGCTTTGACCGATGCAGCCAGTGTGGAAGTGGCTTACGGCGACTGGAAAGCGCAACTGACCCGCGAAGCCTTCGATGCACTGATCGAGCCAATGGTCGCGCGCAGTCTGAAAGCCTGCCGCCGCGCGGTTCGCGATTCCGGTATCGAACTGGAAGATGTCCACGCCGTGGTCATGGTCGGCGGTTCGACCCGCGTGCCACGTGTTCGTGAAGCCGTTGCCGAAGCCTTCGGTCGTCAGCCATTGACGGAAATCGACCCGGATCAAGTGGTGGCCATTGGGGCCGCGATCCAGGCCGACACCCTGGCTGGCAACAAGCGCGATGGCGGCGAACTGCTGCTGCTCGACGTGATTCCGCTGTCCCTGGGGCTGGAAACCATGGGCGGGCTGATGGAGAAGGTGATTCCGCGCAACACCACCATTCCCGTCGCGCGCGCTCAGGATTTCACCACCTATAAAGACGGCCAGTCGGCCATGGCGATCCACGTGTTGCAGGGTGAGCGCGAGCTGATCAGCGACTGCCGCTCTCTGGCACGGTTCGAATTACGCGGCATTCCGGCGATGGTGGCCGGTGCGGCGAAAATTCGCGTGACCTTCCAGGTCGACGCCGACGGTCTGCTCAGCGTGTCTGCCCGTGAATTGGGCTCGGGCGTTGAGGCGAGCATTCAGGTCAAACCTTCCTATGGTCTGACCGATGGCGAAATCACCAAGATGCTCAAGGATTCGTTCCAGCACGCCAATGACGACAAGGTCGCCCGCGTTCTGCGTGAGCAGCAAGTCGATGCCCAGCGCCTGCTCGAAGCGGTGCAGGGCGCGCTGGATGCCGATGGCGAGCGTTTGCTCGATGCCGAAGAGCGTATGGTCATCGAACTGCAAATGCAGGAACTGGCCGAACTGATGAAAGGTACCGATGGCTATGCCATCGAGCAGCAGACCAAGCGTCTGTCGCAAGTGACCGATGCTTTTGCTGCCCGCCGCATGGATCTGACGGTGAAAGCCGCTCTGTCGGGGCGCAACCTGAATGAAATCGAGGATATCTGATGCCGCAGGTCATTTTTCTGCCCCACGAGAAGTTCTGCCCTGAAGGCATGGTGGTCGAGGCTGCGCCCGGCACATCGATTCTCGAACTGGCCCACGAACACCATATCGAGATGGAAAGCGCGTGCGGCGGCGTCTGCGCCTGCACCACCTGCCACTGCATCATCCGCGAGGGTTTTGACTCGCTGGAAGAGGCTGACGAGCTGGAAGAGGATTTCCTTGATCGTGCCTGGGGCCTTGAGGCGCAATCGCGTCTGGCTTGCCAGGCCATCGTCGGTGAGGAAGACCTCACCGTCGAGATTCCGAAATATTCGCTTAACCATGCGGCCGAAGCGCCGCACTGACTGGTAAGACTGTCATGAGCTACGGTTGGAATGATGTTCAACGCATTGCAGAAGAATTGGCGGAAGCCAAGCCGGATGTAGATCCGGTTTATGTCAATTTCGTCGACTTGCAGCGATGGATCATGGAACTGCCTGACTTCGACAACACCTCCGGCCGTGTCGGCGAGAAGGTGTTGGAAGCGGTTCAGGCGCTCTGGATCGAAGAAGTCGACTGATCGTCCTCGCAGGTTAGGCAATACCAAAGAACCCGCGTATAATTCGCGGGTTTAATTTTTCGCAAATTACCGTTTCTGGAGTTACACCATGGCTGTTCAACGTACTTTCTCCATCATCAAGCCTGACGCCGTTGCTAAAAACGTGATCGGCAAGATCACCACTCGCTTCGAAGACGCTGGCCTGCGCGTTGTAGCTTCGAAACTGAAGCAACTGTCCAAAGCCGAAGCCGAAGGCTTCTACGCTGAGCACAGCGAGCGCGGTTTCTTCGGTGACCTGGTTGCTTTCATGACTTCCGGTCCGGTTGTCGTTCAGGTTCTGGAAGGTGAAAACGCTATCGCTCGCAACCGTGAGCTGATGGGCGCTACCAACCCTAAAGAAGCTGCTGCCGGCACCATCCGTGCTGACTTCGCTGAATCGATCGACGCCAACGCCGTTCACGGTTCGGACTCCGAAGCTGCTGCCGCTCGCGAAATCGCTTACTTCTTCGCAGCTACTGAAGTAACCACTCGCTAAGCATTGCTTGCAGAGTGAAGGTGAATCCATGACTACATCGACTGTTAAAACAAACCTGCTGGGTCTGACCCAGCCGGAAATGGAAAAATTCTTCGACTCAATCGGGGAGAAGCGTTTCCGTGCCGGTCAGGTAATGAAATGGATTCACCACTTTGGCGTCGATGATTTCGACGCCATGACGAACGTCAGCAAAGCCTTGCGCGACAAGCTCAAGGCCATTGCTGAAGTGCGTGGTCCGGAAGTGGTCAGCGAGGACATCTCCAGCGACGGCACCCGTAAATGGGTGGTGCGCGTGGCGTCCGGCAGCTGCGTCGAGACCGTGTACATTCCCCAGGGCAAGCGCGGCACTCTGTGCGTTTCGTCCCAGGCAGGCTGTGCCCTGGATTGCAGTTTCTGCTCCACCGGCAAGCAAGGCTTCAACAGCAACCTCACCGCCGCCGAAGTCATCGGTCAGGTGTGGATTGCCAACAAATCTTTCGGCAGCGTCCCGGCCACCGTCGACCGCGCCATCACCAACGTGGTGATGATGGGCATGGGCGAGCCGTTGCTGAACTTCGACAACGTCGTCGCCGCCATGCATCTGATGATGGATGACCTCGGCTACGGGATCTCCAAGCGCCGCGTGACCCTGTCCACCTCGGGTGTGGTGCCGATGATCGATGAGCTGGCCAAGCACATCGACGTATCCCTGGCGTTGTCCCTGCATGCACCGAATGACGCATTGCGTAACCAATTGGTGCCGATCAACAAGAAATATCCGCTTAAGATGCTGCTCGAGTCGTGCCAGCGCTACATGTCCGCCCTTGGCGAGAAACGTGTGCTGACCATCGAGTACACCTTGCTCAAGGACGTCAACGACAAGCTTGAGCACGCAGTGGAAATGATCGAGCTGCTTAAAGACATCCCGTGCAAGATCAACCTGATCCCATTCAACCCGTTCCCGCACTCCGGGTACGAGCGGCCGAGCAACAATGCCATCCGCCGCTTCCAGGATCAGTTGCATCAGGCCGGTTTCAACGTCACCGTGCGCACCACCCGTGGTGAAGACATCGACGCCGCATGTGGTCAATTGGTAGGGCAGGTGCTGGATCGCACCCGTCGCAGCGAACGTTACATCGCCGTGCGCGAGTTGAGCGCCGACAGCGATCTGGCACAGAACGCCGCGAACACTAACTAAGAGAGGATCTCTATGTCCCTGCGCTTTGCGCTGCTGTTGCTGTTGGCCAGCCTGTGCGCTGGCTGTGTCCTGTCGGGTGACTACAACCCGATGAAGACCAGCAAGGGCCGCGATGAAGCGCGGGCTGCCTACGTGCAGCTGGGGCTGGGCTATCTGCAGCAAGGCATGACCGAGCGCGCCAAGGTGCCATTGAAGAAAGCGCTGGAGCTGGACAGTTCCGACCCCGACGCCAATGCGGCCCTCGGTCTGGTGTTCCAAGCTGAAATGGAACCGGCACTTGCCGACGAGCACTTTCGCAAGGCCCTGTCCTCACGTCCCGCCGATGCGCGCATCCTCAACAACTACGGCAGTTTTCTCTACGAAGAACAGCGCTACAAGGAAGCCTACGAGCGTTTTGAACAAGCGGCCGCCGATACCCTGTATCCTGAGCGCTCGCGGGTCTTCGAAAATCTCGGCATGACCGCCGCCAAGCTTGGCCAGCGTGATCTGGCCCAGCAACAGCTGGAAAAAGCCCTGCGCCTGAACCGCCAACAACCACGGGCGTTGCTGGAAATGGCTGAGTTGTCCTTCGAAGACAGGCATTATGTGCCCGCGCGTGACTATTACGACCGTTTCAGCCAGCTCACCGAACAAAATGCACGTAGTCTATTGCTCGGCGTTCGGCTGGCAAAAGTGTTTGAAGATCGCGACAAGGCAGCCAGTTACGGTCTGCAATTAAAACGACTCTATCCCGGTACGCCGGAATATCAGCAATACCTGTCGGAGCAATGATGAAAGCGGCGCATCCCGAAGTTGTAGCAGCGAATCGCGTAAATCCCGGTGAGACCCTGCGCCAGGCCCGCGAAAGCAATGGCTGGTCGCTGGCCGAAGTGGCCCTCAAGCTCAACCTCACCGTGACGTCCCTGAGCAATCTTGAAGCCGGCGCTTTCGACAAGCTGCCGGGGCATACCTTCGCTCGCGGTTACATTCGCGCCTATGCCAAATTGCTCGGCATGGACCAGACCGTTCTGGTTCAGCAATTCGACCAGTCCACCGGTACCGATTCCCAGGGCAGCAACGTTCATGCCCTCGGTCGTATCGAAGAGCCGGTGCGCGTTTCCCACACCATTTTGCGTATCGTCAGCCTGTTGCTGCTGATCGCGGTCATCGGCGGCGGTTTCGTCTGGTGGCAGGATCAGACCTCGCAGCGCACCCGCGATCTGACCAGCCTGGCGCCGGAACACGTCGAAGTCGAAGGCGCTGACGGCACCACGCAGATCCACCCGATCGACGAGCCGGAAGATCAGGCTGTCGCCGAAAATCAGGCCGACAGTTCGACATCGCTGGCCTTGCCGCAGTCGGAAACCAGTGCTGAATCGACCGGCGCCGAATCTGCTGCGCCAGCTACCGAGCCAGCTGCCCCGGCAGTTGCGCCAAGCGCACCGGCACAGACGCCTGCGCCAGTGGTGGCGGCTCCGGCCACTCCAGCGCCGAATGTCCCAGCGACACCTGCCCCGACCGCGCCGGTTGCTCAAGCGCCAAGCGCTGAAGCAGCTGCTCCGGTTGCCGGCGAAGGCCAGGTGCAATTGCAGTTCACCGGCGATTGCTGGGCACAGGTGACCGATGGCCGTGGCAAAGTGATTTTCAGCGGCCTGAAGCATAAAGGCGACAGCGTGAGTGTTTCCGGCAAGCCGCCGCTCGCCGTACGTCTGGGCGTTGCCCGCGCGGCACAGGTCAGCTACAACGGCCAACCGGTCGATATCGCTCCGTTCACCAGTGGCGAGACTGCTCGCCTGAAGTTGGGTCAATAAGTCATGCACGGCGAATCTCCAATCAAACGTCGCGAATCGCGCAAGATCTGGGTCGGCAACGTACCGGTGGGCGGCGACGCGCCGATCGCTGTGCAGAGCATGACCAACAGCGACACCAATGACGTCGCCGCGACCGTGGCGCAGATCAATCGTCTGGAAGCCGCCGGCGTCGACATCGTTCGCGTCTCGGTGCCGGACATGGACGCCGCCGAGGCGTTCGGCAAGATCAAGCAACTGGTCAAAGTGCCGTTGGTGGCCGATATCCACTTCGACTACAAAATCGCCTTGCGCGTGGCCGAGCTGGGTGTGGACTGTCTGCGCATCAACCCGGGCAACATCGGTCGCGAAGACCGCGTGCGTGCCGTGGTCGATGCGGCGCGTGATCGCGGCATTCCGATCCGCATCGGCGTCAACGCCGGTTCCCTGGAAAAAGACCTGCAGAAGAAATACGGCGAGCCGACCCCGGCCGCATTGGTCGAATCCGCGCTGCGCCACGTTGAACACCTCGAACGCCTGAATTTCCAGGACTTCAAGGTCAGCGTGAAAGCCTCCGACGTGTTCATGGCCGTCGAAGCCTACCGTTTGCTGGCGAAAGAAATTGTCCAGCCGCTGCACCTCGGCATCACTGAAGCTGGCGGTTTGCGATCGGGCACGGTGAAATCCGCCGTGGGCCTAGGTATGCTGCTCGCCGAAGGGATTGGCGATACTATCCGCATCTCGCTGGCAGCCGACCCGGTCGAGGAAGTGAAGGTCGGTTACGACATTCTCAAGTCTTTGCATCTGCGTTCCCGTGGCATCAACTTCATCGCCTGCCCGAGCTGCTCGCGGCAGAACTTCGATGTGGTCAAGACCATGAACGAGCTGGAAGGGCGCCTTGAAGACCTGCTGGTGCCGCTGGATGTCGCGGTCATCGGTTGCGTGGTCAACGGCCCCGGCGAAGCCAAGGAAGCCCATATCGGCTTGACCGGCGGCACGCCAAACCTGATTTACATCGACGGCAAGCCGTCGCAGAAGCTGACGAATGACAATCTGGTGGACGAGCTGGAAAAGCTGATCCGCCAGAAAGCGGCCGAAAAGGTCGAAGCTGACGCTGCCGTTATCGCGCGCGGCTGATCGAACGAATTAAGGAAATTTTGTGAGCAAGTCTCTGCAAGCCATTCGTGGCATGAACGACATCCTGCCCGAACAGACCCCGCTGTGGCGTTATTTCGAAGGCACTGTGGCGCGTCTGCTGGATAACTACGGTTACAAGCAGATCCGCATGCCGATCGTCGAGTTCACCGAGCTGTTCAAGCGCTCGATCGGCGAAGTCACCGATATCGTCGAAAAAGAGATGTACACCTTCGAAGACCGCAACGGCGACTCGCTGACCCTGCGTCCCGAAGGCACTGCGGCGTGCGTGCGTGCCGTGCTTGAGCACGGCATCACCGGCGGTGGTCAGGTGCAGAAACTCTGGTACATCGGCCCGATGTTCCGCCACGAGCGTCCGCAGAAAGGCCGTTATCGTCAGTTTCACCAGATCGGTCTGGAGGTGTTCAACCTCGACGGTCCGGACATCGACGCCGAGCTGATCATCATGACCTGGCGCCTGTGGGGCGAGCTGGGCATTCGTGATGCGGTCAAGCTCGAACTCAACAGCCTCGGCACCAGCGAATCCCGTGGTCGCTATCGTGAAGCCCTGGTCGAGTACCTCTCGGCGCACCACGACAAGCTCGACGAAGACAGCCAGCGTCGTCTGAAAACCAACCCGCTGCGCGTGCTCGACACGAAAAATGCCGACACCCAGGCCGTGCTGGTCGATGCGCCGAAAATGGCCGATTACCTCGACGACGAGTCCCGCGCTCACTTCGAAGGCCTGAAGGCGCGTCTGGATGCCGTCGGCATTCCTTACGTGCTCAACCCGAAACTGGTGCGTGGCCTCGATTACTACAGCAAAACCGTTTTCGAATGGGTCACCGACAAGCTCGGCGCCCAGGGCACCGTGTGCGCGGGCGGCCGTTACGACGGTCTGGTCGAGCAGATGGGCGGCAAGCCGACCCCGGGCGTCGGTTTCGCCATGGGCATCGAGCGTCTGGTATTGATGCTCGAAACCCTTGAGCAGATTCCGCAGGAAATTTCCCGTCAGGTCGACGTCTACCTCTGCGCCTTCGGTGAAGAGGCCGAGCTGGCCGGTCTGGCCCTGGCCGAACGTGTTCGCGATGAACTTCCAAACCTGCGCCTGCAAGTCAATGCCGGCGCCGGCAGTTTCAAAAGCCAGTTCAAGAAGGCCGACAAGAGCGGTGCGCTGTACGCATTGATCCTCGGTGACGACGAAATGGCCCAGCAAGTGGTAGGTTTCAAACCCCTGCGTGGCCAGGGCGAACAACAAAGCATTGCCTGGGATGCGCTTGCCGCTCACCTGGCCACCTGCGTCGTGCAGGGTTGAAGCTGTCTTAACAGCCGATTTAGCGATTAAGGAGTATTGGGGTGTCGAGTACCGAAGACGAACAGTTGGCGGATTTGAAGGACTGGTGGACACGCAACGGCAAACCTCTGGTCACCGGCGGCCTGTTGGCGCTGGTCATCGTGTTCGGCTGGCAGGCCTGGCACAAATACCAGAGCAACCAGTCGCAAGGCGCCTCGGTGCTCTATCAGCAATTGCTGGAAACCACGCTGACGCCTGACGGCAAGCCTGATGCCGCCCGCGTTGCGGATCTGGCCGGCAAGCTCAACAGCGAGTACGGCGGTTCTGCCTATGCGCAATACGGCAGCCTGTTCGTCGCCAAAGTGGCGGTCGACAGCGGCAAGCTGGACGACGCGGCAACCGAACTCAAAGCCATCGTCGACAAACCGGCCAACCCGGCGCTGGGCGAAATCGCCCGTCAGCGTCTGGCACAGGTGCTGGGCGCGCAGGACAAGGCCGAAGACGCCCTGAAACTGCTCGACGGCGATGCCGACAAAGCGTTCCTGGCCACTCGCGAAGAACTCAAGGGCGACCTGCTGGTGCGCTTGGGCCGTACCGATGACGCGAACAAGGCGTATCAAAAAGCCAAGGCGGCACTGTCGGATGAAGCGGCGGTCGGTGGCCTTCAAATCAAGCTCGACGACCTGGCCAAAGGGGATGCGTGACGTGATCCGTTGGAAGCATGCAGCATTGCTGGCTCTGGCCCTTCTGGCCGCGGGTTGCAGCAGCAACAGCAAGAAAGAATTGCCACCGGCCGAACTGACCGACTTCAAAGAAGAAGTCGTTCTGCAGAAGCAGTGGAGCCGCTCGATCGGTGACGGTCAGGGCGAAACCTACAACATGCTGGTGCCGGCGATCGACGGTGACACCATCTACGCCGCCGATGTGACTGGTGTGGTGATGGCGCTGGATCGCAGCAACGGCGACGTGAAGTGGGACCAGGATCTGGAACTGCCTGTCTCCGGCGCCGTTGGCGTGGGTTACGGTCTGGTACTGATCGGTACCCTGCGTGGCGAAGTCGTCGCTCTGGACACCAGCAACGGTGAAGAGAAGTGGCGTGCCCGCGTCAACAGTGAAGTGCTCGCGCCGCCGGCCAACAATGGCGACGTGGTGGTGGTGCAGACCCAGGACGATCGTCTGATCGGTCTGGACGCTGCCACCGGCAACCAGCGCTGGGTGTATGACAGCACCCCGGCGGTCCTGACCCTGCGTGGCACCAGTGCTCCGCTGGTGACCAACCGTCTGGCCGTAGCTGGCCTGTCGACCGGTAAAGTGGTCGCGCTGGACATCTCCAACGGCGTGCCGGTGTGGGAACAACGCATCGCCATTCCACAGGGTCGTTCGGAGCTGGAGCGCGTGGTCGACATCGACGGCGGTCTGCTGCTGTCCGGCGGTACGCTGTACGTGGCCAGCTATCAGGGTCGCGTTGCGGCGCTGGACCTGGAAAGCGGTCGTCAACTGTGGCAGCGCGATGCGTCGAGCTACGCCGGTATCGCTCAGGGTTTCGGCAGCGTCTACGTGAGCCTGTCCTCGGGCACCGTTGAAGGCGTCGACGAGCGTTCCACCACCGCACTGTGGAGCAACGATTCGCTGGCTCGCCGTCAACTGTCGGCACCGGAAGTGTTCTCCAGCTACGTAGCTGTGGGTGACCTGGAAGGTTATCTGCATCTGCTGAGTCAGGTCGACGGTCGTTTCGTCGGCCGTGAGCGCATCGACAGCGACGGCCTGCGTGCCCGTCCGCTGGTGGTGGGCGACACGATTTATGTGTATGGCAACAGCGGCAAACTGGAAGCCCTGACCATCAAGTAACAACTATGCTTGGGGTTCATCCCCAAGCGGCCCTGCATCAGCAGGGTTTGCAGCGCCCCCGGGTGTTGCCCCGAGCACCAGCCGCTGCCTCGCAGCGGCTTTTGTATTTTCTGAAATAACGAAGTGGAGAGCCGCATGGTTCCCGTAATCGCCCTGGTGGGCCGACCGAACGTCGGCAAGTCCACCTTGTTCAACCGCCTGACCAGGACTCGTGACGCCATCGTCGGCGACCTGTCCGGTCTGACCCGTGATCGCCAGTACGGTGAGGCCAAGTGGCAAGGGCGTTCCTACATTCTGATCGACACCGGCGGTATCTCCGGTGACGAACATGGTATGGACGAAAAAATGGCCGAGCAGTCGCTGCTGGCCATCGAAGAAGCCGATGTGGTGCTGTTTCTGGTAGATGCCAAGGCCGGTTTTACCGCTGCCGACCAGATGATCGCCGAGCATTTGCGCAAACGTAACAAGCGTTCCCACGTGGTGGCCAACAAGGTCGACAACATCGACCCGGAAATGGCCCGCGCCGAATTCGCCCCGCTGGGCATGGGCCACGCGATCCCGATCGCCGGCGCCCACGGCCGTGGTATCACGCAACTGCTGGAAGCCGCCCTGAGCGAATTCCCGCGCGATGATGACGAGCCGGCTGAAGGTGAAGAGGAAGAAGTCGTTGCCGAAGGCGAGGAAGCCAAGCGCATTCCTGGTCCGAGCGAAAAAGACGGGATCAAGATCGCCATCATCGGTCGTCCGAACGTCGGCAAGTCGACCCTGGTCAACCGCATGCTTGGTGAAGACCGGGTCATCGTGTACGACCAGCCGGGCACCACCCGCGACAGCATCTACATTCCGTTCGAGCGCAATGAAGAGAAGTACACGCTGATCGACACCGCCGGTGTGCGCAAGCGCGGCAAGATCCACGAAGAAGTCGAAAAGTTCTCCGTGGTCAAAACCCTGCAGGCGATCAAAGACGCCAACGTGGTGATCTTCGTGATGGACGCCCGCGAGGGTGTGGTCGATCACGACCTGAACCTGCTGGGCTTCGCGATCGAATCCGGTCGTGCGCTGGTCATCGCGATCAACAAGTGGGATGGCATGACGCCGAGCGAGCGCGACTTCGTGAAAGTCGAGCTGCAACGTCGTCTGTTCTTCGTCGACTACGCCGACATTCACTTCATCTCGGCGTTGCACGGCACGGGCGTGGGCAACCTCTACGCTTCGGTGCAGAACTCTTTCAAGTCCGCTGTTACCCGCTGGCCGACCAACCGTCTGACCCAGATTCTCGAAGATGCGGTGGGCGAGCACGCGCCGCCGATGGTCAACAACCGTCGGATCAAGCTGCGTTACGCTCACCTCGGTGGTGCGAACCCGCCGATCATCGTGATCCACGGTAACCAGATCGAGAAAGTGCCGAAGTCGTACGTGCGCTATCTGGAGAACACTTACCGTCGTGTACTCAAGCTGGTCGGTACGCCGATCCGCATCGAGTTCAAGGGCGGCGAGAACCCGTACGAAGGCAACAAGAACACGCTGACCGACCGCCAGGTCAACAAGAAGCGTCGCTTGATGTCGCACAACAAAAAAGCCAGCAAGAAGCGCCGCGACAAGAAGTGATCCGAGGCCCTGCACAATTTTGTGTGGGGCTTTTGTGGCGAGGGGATTTATCCCCGATGGGCTGCGCAGCAGCCCCAAAACCTGTGTCCGCGGTGTATCAGTCAAACCGCATTCAACGGGTTTGCGACTGCTTCGCAGCCGGAACGGGGATAAATCCCCTCGCCACAGGATTGGGTTTGTTCAATGAGAGAAGGGCGCCGTTTGGCGCCCTTTTTTTATGGGCGCCGGATGGGCTATCCTCGGGCTCTCCCGCGCCGTCGTCAGAGCCGGGTGTTGAGCAGAGAACCCCCGATGATCACCAGCAAGCTGCCGAATGTCGGCATCACTATTTTCACGCAGATGTCTCAGCTCGCGGCGCAGACCGGCGCGATCAACCTGTCCCAGGGTTTCCCGGATTTCGACGGCCCGCAGTCGTTGCGTGATGCGGTCGGGCGGCATATCGCCAGTGGCCATAACCAGTATTCGCCGATGACCGGTTTGCCGGCGTTGCGTCAGCAGATCGCGGCCAAGATCGCGCGCAGCTATGGCGTGACAGTCGATGCCGATCATGAAGTGACGGTAACGCCCGGTGCGACTCAGGCAATCTTCTGCGCGATTCAGGCAGTGATTCACAGCGGCGATGAAGTCATCGTCTTCGATCCGTGCTACGACAGCTACGCACCGGCAACGGAGTTGGCGGGCGGTCGTTGCGTGCATGTGCAGCTGAATCCAGACGATTTCTCTATTGATTTCGATCAGCTCGCAGCGGCCCTCAGTCCGCGGACGAAAATGATCGTCATCAACACCCCGCACAACCCCAGCGGCGCATTGATCAGCCGCGCCGAGCTCGATCAACTGGCGGCGTTGATCCGCGATCGCGACATCTATCTGATCAGCGACGAAGTCTACGAGCACTTGGTGTTCGACGGCGTGCCGCATGTCAGCGTGCTGGCCCATGAAGAGTTGTATCAGCGCGCGTTCGTGGTCAGTTCGTTCGGCAAGACGTACCACGTCACCGGCTGGAAAACCGGCTACGTCGTCGCCCCGCCAGCGCTGACGGCCGAGCTGCGCAAGGTGCATCAGTACGTCAGTTTCTGTGGCGTCACGCCGCTGCAATACGCGCTGGCCGATTACATGGCCGAGCACCCGGAACACGTTGAAGAGCTGCCGGGTTTCTATCAGGCCAAGCGCGATCTGTTCTGCGATCTGCTTGCGCCGTCGCGCTTCAGCTTTACCCGAGTCACCGGCACCTATTTCCAGTTGGTCGATTATTCGCAGATCCGTCCTGATCTGAACGATGTTGAGATGGCCATGTGGATGACTCGCGAGCACGGTGTCGCGAGCATTCCGGTGTCGGTGTTCTACCAGAATCCACCGCAAGGCCAGCGCCTGATACGCCTGTGCTTTGCCAAACGCGAGGAGACGCTGCGTGAAGCGGCGGCGAAACTATGCGTGATCTGAGTGCATTGCCAGACCTGACCCTGGCGCTGATCCAGACGAGCCTGGCCTGGCATGATCGCCGGGCCAACCTCGAGCATTTCGAGCTGTTGCTGGAGCAGGCCCGTGGCGCCGATCTGATTATCCTGCCGGAGATGTTCACCACCGGTTTTTCCATGGAGTCGGAAACCCTCGCCGAGGCGGAAAACGGCCCGACCAGCAAATGGCTGCGGACGCAGGCAGCGAAGTTCGATGCGGTCATCACTGGCAGCGTGATCATCCAGGCGGCTGACGGCAGCCATCGCAACCGCTTGCTCTGGGCGCGGCCGGACGGCGAAGTGCTGCATTACGACAAGCGTCACCTGTTTCGTATGGCCGGCGAGCACAACCATTACACGCCGGGCGAGCGTCAGGTGCAGTTCGAGCTCAAGGGCTGGCGGATTCGTCCGCTGATCTGCTACGACCTGCGTTTCCCGGTGTGGAGCCGCGACGCGCAGGACACCGATTTGCTGCTGTACACCGCCAATTGGCCGGGCGCACGGCGTCTGCACTGGAACCGCCTGCTGCCGGCACGAGCGATTGAAAATCTCTGCTACGTGGCAGCGGTAAATCGGGTGGGCAGCGATGGCAAAGGCTTCGCCTATACCGGCGACAGTCAGGTGCTGGATTTCCAGGGCGAGACGTTGCTGGCGGCGGGGGAGGCGGATGGCGTGTTCAAGGTGGTTCTGGAAGCGGCGCCGTTGGCTGCATATCGCGAGCGCTTTCCGGCGAACCTTGATGCCGACACTTTCGAGTTCACCTGATACTCCCAGCGCCTGTCAGGACGCCTTCGCGAGCAGGCTCGCTCCCACAGGGAAATGCATTCCAAATGTGGGAGCGAGCCTGCTCGCGAAGGGGCCATAAAAGTCAGCCAGAAACCTGTAGGCAAAAAAAGGCCCCGGAGCTCACACTCCGGGGCCTTCGCATTTCAGTGGTCGGATTACGCCGCTTTCGCCTCTGGCTGGCTCAGCGAGCGGTTCAGCGCGCTGAACAGTGCCTTGAAACTCGCCGTGGTGATGTTTTCATCGATACCCACGCCGTGCACCGCACGTTCACCGTTCACCCGCAATTCGATATAGGCCGCCGCTTTGGCATTGGTGCCTGCGCCGATCGCGTGTTCGTTGTAGTCCATGATTTCCACCGGAATCGGCAGGCCGGCGACCAGCGCTTCCAGCGCGCCGTTGCCCTTGCCGCGCCAGTGCAGGTTGGTTTCGCCCTGACCTTTGCTGGCCACTTCCACTTCGACGGCGCTGTTGCCGTTTTCTTCCTGCAGACGATGGCTGACGAGCGCATACGGAGTGTTGGCCTGCAGGTATTCGCTGATCAACAGCGAGTGAATCTGCTTGGCCGTCATCTCCAGGCCCAGGCGATCGGTCTCACGCTGCACGACCTGGCTGAATTCGATCTGCATGCGCCGTGGCAGGCTGATGCCGTATTCCTGCTCCAGCAGGTAAGCGATGCCGCCCTTGCCCGACTGGCTGTTGACGCGGATCACCGCCTCGTAGCTGCGACCGATGTCGGCCGGGTCGATCGGCAGGTACGGCACCTCCCACAGGGTGTCCGGTTTCTGCTGGGCGAAGCCCTTGCGGATTGCGTCCTGGTGCGAGCCGGAGAACGCGGTGTGCACCAGGTCGCCAACGTACGGATGACGCGGGTGGACCTGGATCTGGTTGCACTCTTCGACGACCTTGCGCACGCCGTCGATGTCGGAGAAGTCCAGCTCAGGGTCGACGCCCTGGGTGTACATGTTCAGCGCGACGGTTACGAGGTCGACGTTGCCGGTGCGCTCGCCGTTGCCGAACAGGCAGCCTTCGACGCGATCGGCGCCGGCCATCAGGCCCAGCTCGGTGGCCGCGACGCCGGTGCCCCGGTCGTTGTGGGTGTGCAGGCTGATGATCACGCTGTCACGACGGTTGATGTTGCGACCAAACCATTCGATCTGGTCGGCGTAGACGTTCGGCGTCGCGCATTCAACCGTGGCCGGCAGGTTGAGGATCATCTTGTGCTCAGGCGTCGGGTTCCACACCTCGATCACGGCGTCGCAGACTTCCTTGGCGAATTCCAGCTCGGTAGCGCTGAAGGTTTCCGGCGAGTATTCGAAGGTCCACTCGGTTTCCGGCTGCATGGCTGCGTATTTGACGAACAGCTTGGCAGCGTTGACGGCGATGGCCTTGATACCGTCCTTGTCCTGGTTGAAGACGATGCGACGGAAAGAAGGCGAAGTGGCGTTGTACAGGTGAACGATGGCTTTCTTCGCCCCGCGCAGGGATTCGAAGGTGCGCTCAATCAGGTCTTCACGGCCCTGGGTCAGTACCTGAATGGTGGTGTCGTCCGGGATGTGGCCTTCTTCGATCAGCGTGCGCACGAAGTCGAAGTCGGTTTGCGACGCGGCCGGGAACGACGCTTCGATCTCCTTCACGCCCACCTGCACCAGGGTTTTCCAGAAGCGCAGCTTCTTCGCCGCGTCCATTGGCTCGATCAGCGACTGGTTGCCGTCACGCAGGTCGGAGCTGCACCAGATCGGCGCGGCGTCGATGGTCTTCGACGGCCATGTGCGATCCGGCAGGTTGATGACGGGAAACGCGCGGTATTTCGAAGACGGGTCTTTGAGCATGCTCATCGGGAAATTCCTTGTTGTCTGGGCCGAAAAGAGGCGGCCTGCCGGTTGAACGAATGTTCTTGGAAAAGCGTGGGACGAGGCGCAGCGATTCAGCCTGGCAGTCGTGCGCTGACGAGGCACAGGCTGCGGTGCTGGCGAAGCTGAATGAGGGTGTGAGAGGTTTTCATGGCTTCAACCCTAACCGCGAGGGGAAAGGATGGCAAGCAGTCGAAAAAAATTGAGAGGAATACCCGAAAAGCGGGATTTTGCAGGAATTTATTGCGCCTAAGGCCGTGGAAGTTATTGATGTTTGCGTAAGGCTAGATTGGGGCGCAATTGAGTTTTTTGAGAATCATTGAGTA
This sequence comes from Pseudomonas sp. AC255, assembly GCF_979258175.1. Lineage (NCBI taxonomy): Bacteria > Pseudomonadati > Pseudomonadota > Gammaproteobacteria > Pseudomonadales > Pseudomonadaceae > Pseudomonas > Pseudomonas sp. AC255. Next base: position 543,268 of record NZ_OZ409841.1, read on the forward strand.
TGGCGGTGTTTTATAGGCCGCCTTCGCGAGCAGGCTCGCTCCCACAGGGGATCTTTGTTGTGAATAAGATCCAGTGTGGGAGCGAGCCTGCTCGCGAAAAGGCCGGTCGCCTCAACCCATATTCAAGGTTGGAAGGCACCAATGAAAATCGCCGGATCCACCCGCGCGTCATTCAGGCTGACGTTCCAGTGCATATGCGGCCCGGTCGCGCGGCCGGTCGCGCCGACCTTGCCCACCACCGCGCCACGGGCCAGTTGCTGGCCGTTCTTCACGTCGATCTTCGACATGTGGCAGAACATGCTGATAAAGCCCTGGCCGTGGTCAACGAACACCGTGTTGCCGTTGAAGAAGTAATTGCCGATCAGAATCACCTTGCCCGCCGCCGGGGTCTTGATCGGCGTGCCCGCTGGCACTGCGAAATCGAGGCCGGCGTGAGGATTGCGCTCTTCGCCGTTGAAGAAACGACGCACACCGAACTTGCTCGACAGCGGCCCGTTGACCGGTTTGTCCAGCAGCAGATTGCTCGGCGTGTTCGGGCTGAAACTGCGGTAAGCCGCGATCTGTTCCGCCAGTTCGCTTTCAATGCGCTTGAGGTTGTCGGCGTTCGGATTGACCTGCTGTTTGTTCTTCAGGGTGATGTGCTGTTCCGGGTATTTCTTGCTGCCCACGGTAAACGGCAGGTTACGCCCGCCACTGCTGATCTGCTGCGCGCCAGGCTTGACCGTCAGCGGCACGCCGACGATCGCCAGCCAGTTGTTCTGCTCTTTGACCACCAGCACCGGTTTGCCTTGATAGGTGGCTTTCGGCGCCTGCGCGGCGGTGCCCAGATCCACCACGGCGACGCCGCCCGGCACCGGTTTGTTCAGCAGCCGAGTGATGTAACTGTCGGCGTGGGCGTTGAAGGTCAGGCAGAGCAACAGCAGCGGAGCGAGAAAACGCGGCATGGATCAGTCCAGTAAAGAGAGGGTGACGGGCGTCAGGTGATTGTCCTCGACGCGCACTTGCAGTTCGCCTTCGCCGAGCTTGGCTTTCAGGCGCTGGCCGGTGTGGGTCTGCGCAGCGTTGCGGATCGCGTGGCCACGCTCGTCGAGCAGGATGCTGTAACCGCGACCGAGGGTCGCCAATGGGCTGACCACGTGCAGGGTCTGCATCTGACTGTGCAATAGCTGACGACGCTGTTTCAGAGCATCGCGCATGGCTCGGGGCAAACGTTCGGCGAGGCTGTCGAGGCGCTGGCGAAGCATCGCCAGTTGGCGTCCCGGATGTTGCCCGGCGAGGCGGGTTTCCAGACGGATCAGGCGTTCGCGGCGGGTATTGAGATGGCGTTCGAAGGCCCGGCGCATGCGCATGTCCAGATCATCCAGACGCTGAGCCTGCTGGCGCAGACGTTCGCCGGGATGGCGCAGCCGTCGGGCCATGCCTTCCAGACGCAGGCGATCACGCATCAAGCGGTCACGCATGCGCATCACCAGACGCCGGTGCAGGCTCTCGACCTGACGGATCAGATGGCTGGAATCCGGAGCGAGCAGTTCGGCGGCGGCCGAGGGCGTGGGGGCGCGGACGTCGGCGACAAAATCGCTGATCGAAACATCGGTTTCATGGCCGACGGCGCTGACGATCGGTGTGACACAGGCATCGACCGCGCGCGCCACCGCTTCCTCGTTGAAGCACCAGAGGTCTTCCAGCGAGCCGCCGCCACGGGCGAGGATCAGCGCGTCAAAGCCACGGGCATCGGCCATTTTCAGCGCGCGAACGATTTGCGCGGTGGCCTCGCGGCCCTGCACAGCGGTTGGAATCAGGGTCAGTTGCACTTGCGGCGCACGGCGGCGGAATACGCTGATGATGTCGCGAATCACCGCGCCGGTCGGCGAACTGATGATGCCGATGCGCTGCGGATGCGCGGGCAGCGGCACTTTGCGTTCGGCACTGAACAGGCCTTCGGCGCTGAGCTTTTCCTTCAGCGCATCGAAGGCCAGACGCAGCGCGCCGTCACCGGCCGGCTCCACGGTGTCGAGGATCAGCTGATAGTCGCCACGGCCTTCGAACAGCGAAACCTTGCCGCGCACCTTGACCGCCAGACCATCCTTCAACGCCTGACGTACGCGCGCGGCGTTCTGCCGGAACAGCGCGCAACGCACCTGCGCGCCGCTGTCCTTGAGGGTGAAATAGACGTGGCCGGACGCCGGGCGCGCGAGGTTGGAGATTTCGCCTTCGACCCAGATGTTGCTGAACACGTCTTCAAGCAACACCCGCGCACGGCCGTTGAGCTGGCTGACGGTCAGGACTTCACGGTCCAGGCCAAGTCTTGCAAAGGGATCTTTAATCATGGGGCGCAGTTTAAAGGCATTTGCCCGCCAATCACCATGACGCCGCACAAAACCCTGTGGGAGCGAGCCTGCTCGCGAAAGCATTGTGTCAGCGGACAACAACGGGAATGACACTCCGCCTTCGCGAGCAGGCTCGCTCCCACATGGGATCAATTTGATATCTGGTCGTGCTGCCCACTACTGGCTACAGTCAGCGCGGTCTTATAAAGGATGCGGACGATGAGCATGATGGAGCTGTTGGGGGCGTGGTCGTGGGGCGCTGGCGGTTGGGCGGTCATCGGGCTGGCCATTGCCCTGGCCTACATCGTCTTCGGCATCGCCGGTTTCGGCACTGCGCTGGTCGCGGGGCCGATGCTGATTCTGTTCATGCCGCTATCGAAAATCGTGCCGCTGCTGGTGCTGCTGGATTTCGTCGCGGCGTTCGGCAATCTGCTGCCCTCGCGGCGCGACGTCGCCAAGCCGGAATTGCTCAGGCTGCTGCCGTGCATGGCAATCGGCTGCACGCTGGGGGTGATCTTCCTGCTGAATCTGAAATCCGATCTGTTGCTGCTGTTGATGGGGCTGTTTATCAGCGCCTATGCGGTTTACAGCCTGTGGGTCAAAGCGCGGCCCGCGCAGTTGTCAGCGGCGTGGGCGGTGCCGATGGGCACGGTGGGTGGGTTGTTCGGCGCGTTGTTTGGCAGTGGCGGCTTTCTTTACGCGATCTATCTGAACAGCCGCCTGCCCAAGGAAGCGGCGCGGGCCACGCAAAGTGCGTTGATCAGTTGCAGCACCGTGGTGCGCTTGAGTCTGTTTGTCATCGCCGGTGTGTATGCCGAGCTACCCTTGTTGATGCTGGCGCTGTGTCTGTTGCCGGCCATGGCGCTGGGCTTGTGGATCGGCCGGCGGCTGACCATGAGGTTGTCCCGTGAGGCGTTTGTGCGGCTGGTGACTTGGCTGGTGCTGGCCAGCGGGATCGCGTTGATGGTGCGCTATTTCAGCACTTGACCGGATTTCTTCAGGGATTAAGCTGCCGGCCGCAGTTCCTTGTGGGAGCGAGCCTGCTCGCGAATGCGGTGGGTCAGCAACAAAAATGCAGCCTGACACTGCGCTTTCGCGAGCAGGCACGCTCCCACATTGGAAATCTTAAATACTGGCAGCAGGCTCCACCATGAACTCGCAAAGCATTATCGTCCCGAAAATCTCCACCCTGCCGGTGCACGAGCCCCGGGCGCGGGCGATCGTGCGCTGGCTGGTGCGCAAGAATATCATCGAAGAACAATTGACCACCTGCGGCCGCACCGGCAACCGTATGGCCCACGCCATCGCTGATGGTGCTCGCGCCGTGGTGCTGCACCCGCAAGCGCTGCCGTTCGGCGAGCCCGTCAATGGCCTGGAGATCGTCACCAAACGCTGCATCTACACCCCGGCCAAGGGCTTTCTCGAAGAGGCCGGTTGCGCCGAGTGCCGTCGCGAAGTGGGCGAGGCGCTGTTCGAGAGTCTTGAAGACTGGTTTCCAGGCCGCACCGACAATTTCACCTGCCCGGAATGCGGACATGAGGACGACATCAACGGCTTCCTGTTTCTGCAGGAATGCGCGTTTTCCAACCTCGGCTTCATTTTCAACAATTGGCTGGAGGCGGGGTTCAAGCAGAGCTTTATCGACGAGTTCGCCGATTGGCTCGATCAACCTGTCTCTTGGGTCAAGGTGGAGCTGTAGGGCCGGGCTTTTCCATCTATCAATTAGGCTGAGTTTTACATTGAACAGCAGGGGGTGTCTGACTATAATGGCGCGCTTCCATTTTCCCGCTCGGGAGCCCCCGCGATGCTGCGTATCAGCCAAGAAGCTCTGACATTCGACGACATTCTCCTAGTGCCCGGTTATTCCGAGGTACTTCCCAACGAAGTCAGTCTCAAGACCCGTCTTACCCGTGGCATCGAACTGAATATTCCTCTGGTTTCTGCCGCCATGGACACCGTTACTGAAGCCCGTCTGGCAATCGCCATGGCTCAGGAAGGTGGCATCGGCATTATCCACAAGAACATGACCATCGAGCAGCAAGCTGCCGAAGTGCGCAAGGTCAAGAAGTTCGAAGCCGGTGTGGTCAAGGATCCAATCACCATCGAGGCCGATGCCACGGTGCGTGATCTGTTCGAACTGACCCGTCTGCACAATATCTCCGGCGTTCCGGTCCTGCACGATGGCGACCTGGTCGGCATCGTCACCTCCCGCGACGTACGTTTCGAAAACCGTCTGGAAGCCACTGTCCGCGAAGTGATGACGCCTAAAGAGCGTCTGGTCACGGTCAAGGAAGGCGCCGACAAGAACGACGTACGCGAACTGCTGCACAAGCACCGCATCGAGCGCGTGCTGATCGTTGACGACAAATTCGCCCTCAAAGGCATGATGACCGTCAACGACATCGAAAAAGCCAAGGCCTACCCGCTGGCCAGCAAGGACGATCAAGGTCGTCTGCGCGTTGGCGCTGCGGTCGGCACCGGTAAAGACACCGGTGATCGCGTGACTGCACTGGTCAACGCCGGCGTGGACGTGGTGGTGGTCGACACCGCACACGGTCACTCCAAAGGCGTGATCGACCGCGTACGCTGGGTCAAAGAGAACTTCCCTGAAGTGCAGGTGATCGGCGGCAACATCGCCACCGGCGCTGCTGCCAAGGCGCTGGCCGAAGCGGGCGCCGACGCAGTCAAGGTCGGTATCGGCCCTGGCTCGATCTGCACCACCCGTATCGTCGCCGGTGTCGGCGTACCGCAAATCAGTGCCATCGCCAACGTCGCCGCTGCCCTTGAAGGCACTGGCGTACCGTTGATCGCCGACGGCGGTATCCGTTTCTCCGGTGACCTGTCCAAGGCCATCGTCGCCGGTGCGTCCTGCGTGATGATGGGCTCGATGTTCGCCGGTACCGAAGAGGCCCCGGGCGAGATCGAACTGTTCCAGGGCCGTTCGTACAAGGCTTATCGCGGCATGGGTTCGCTGGGCGCCATGTCCCAGGCCCAGGGCTCGTCCGACCGTTACTTCCAGGACTCCTCGGCAGGTGCCGAGAAACTGGTCCCGGAAGGCATCGAAGGCCGTGTGCCGTACAAAGGCACCCTGAGCGCGATCATTCACCAGTTGATGGGCGGTCTGCGTTCCTCGATGGGTTACACCGGCAGCGCCAACATCGAAGAAATGCGTACCAAGCCCGAGTTCGTGCGGATCACCGGTGCCGGCATGGCCGAGTCCCACGTTCACGACGTGCAGATCACCAAGGAAGCGCCAAACTACCGCGTAGGTTGAGGCTTCCAGCAAAACGTTAAATCACCGGGGCTGTTCATTCAGCCCCGAGTTGTTTCTGATTCACTACATGAGAATGAGTCATGGCCCTCGACATTCACGCTCACCGCATTCTGATCCTCGACTTCGGTTCGCAATACACCCAGCTGATTGCCCGCCGCGTGCGCGAGATCGGCGTGTACTGCGAACTGCACCCGTTCGACATGGACGAAGATGCGATCCGCGAATTCGCCCCTAAAGGCGTCATCCTCGCCGGCGGCCCCGAGTCCGTGCACGAAGCCAACAGCCCGCGCTGCCCGCAGGCGGTGTTCGACCTCGGCGTTCCGGTGTTCGGCATCTGCTACGGCATGCAGACCATGGCCGAGCAACTGGGCGGCAAGGTTGAAGGTTCCGAACTGCGTGAGTTCGGTTACGCCCGCGTTGACGTGGTCGGCAAGAGCCGCCTGCTCGACGGCATCGAAGACCACATCGACGCCGACGGCCTGTTCGGCCTCGACGTGTGGATGAGCCACGGTGACAAAGTCACCAAGATGCCGGAAGACTTCCACATCCTCGCCAGCACCCCGAGCTGCCCGATCGCCGGTATGTTCAACGACGACCGCGCCTACTACGGCGTGCAGTTCCACCCGGAAGTGACCCACACCAAGCAGGGCGGGCGCATCCTCTCGCGCTTCGTCCTCGACATCTGCGGTTGTGAAGCCCTGTGGACGCCGTCGAAGATCGCTGAAGACGCCATCGCCAACATCCGCGCTCAGGTCGGCACCGACAACGTGCTGCTGGGTCTGTCCGGCGGCGTTGACTCCTCGGTGGTTGCCGCGCTGCTGCACAAAGCCATCGGCGATCAGCTGACCTGCGTCTTCGTCGACAACGGCTTGCTGCGTCTGCACGAAGGCGAGCAAGTGATGGCCATGTTCGCCGAGAACATGGGCGTCAAGGTGATCCGCGCCAACGCTGAGGAGCAGTTCCTCAACAACCTGGCCGGCGAAGCCGACCCGGAAAAGAAGCGCAAGATCATCGGCCGTACCTTCATCGACGTGTTCGATGCCGAATCCTGCAAGCTGGACAACATCAAGTACCTGGCTCAGGGCACCATCTACCCGGACGTGATCGAGTCGGCTGGCGCGAAAAGCGGCAAGGCCCACGTGATCAAGTCGCACCACAACGTGGGCGGCCTGCCGGAAGAGATGAACCTGAAACTGGTCGAGCCACTGCGCGAACTGTTCAAGGACGAAGTCCGTCGTCTGGGTCTGGAATTGGGCCTGCCGTACGACATGGTCTACCGTCACCCGTTCCCGGGCCCGGGCCTGGGCGTGCGCATCCTTGGTGAAGTGAAGAAGGAATACGCCGACCTGCTGCGTCGCGCCGACCACATCTTCATCGAAGAACTGCGCAAGGCCGATTGGTACCACAAGGTCAGCCAGGCGTTCGTGGTCTTCCAACCAGTGAAATCGGTTGGCGTGGTTGGCGATGGCCGTCGTTACGCCTGGGTCGTTGCCCTGCGTGCCGTAGAAACCATCGACTTCATGACCGCACGTTGGGCGCACCTGCCTTACGAACTGCTGGAAACTGTCAGCGGCCGCATCATCAATGAAATCGAAGGCATTTCGCGCGTCACTTACGACGTGTCGAGCAAGCCGCCGGCGACAATTGAGTGGGAATGATCCCTCCTCGTAATAAACAAACGCCCGCGTGACAGCGGGCTTTTGTTTTTTGTCGCGGTACAGGGGTTAAACATTAAGGTTCGGGTTTTGGCGCGAATGTCCCGATGTAAACATAAGGCTCAAGATTAAACGCCTCTTTTAGCTGGCGAGGATTGTACTCGATGACCTGCGGCGTATCAGATAGCGCTGACGTCACCATGGCTAACCTCCAGTCTGGGTTGAGCATTAATCCTGCGTTGTGTTCGTTACGGGTGAGGAAAAAGCGCGGTGTCGTGCCGGCCGTACCCTTAACTTCGACATGTAGCTCTGACTCTTTGCGCTTGAAGAGAAAGTCATATCCGCAGGGAAGGTGTGTTGTACGCTGGTAGCCGTAACCTTGTGCTGTGTAATACGCTATCACGGCGTCCTCAGCGGCAAGCTCAACGGCTTTACGATGTTCAGGGCTGCCAAATCCCCGAAGAGGGTCGGCCTGATCTAGTTCTGGGTCAAAAACGGTGTGTTCGTTGGGGTTGTGTACTGCGACTAGGGCCAAGCGCGTCATTAAGCTCTCGAGCCGAGCCTGCACTCTTTCTTTGTTCTCGGTCTTCGTAACGTTTGGGCCGTCCAGAAAAGAGTACTTCCCTTGTTTCACGGATGGATCCGAGAACGGCAGAACTCGCTCCTCGGGCGGGATGAAGTAAGCGGAATCGCTGGTTATGCAATATGACCAGTCGTAAGCAGGATGGGGGAAATTTGCTGTCGCTGGTCGGTGTTGTTCGGGCGGACAATCCACTCACCATGAAGAGTCGCATTTTCGTACCAGCCGACCACGTGTATACCTGGGGTTGCCGGATTTTTGGCCAGACATACAACCGTCCATCCTTCCGGGTCGTCATGATAAGGCGCGTAGTTGCCTCCTTGAGGGGGAACATAACAGTAGTAAGTCCCATCGACATCTGGCATAAAGTTGTACGCTTCATGGCCTCGTCCTTCGTTTTCCGTGCCTCTATTCTGATTTAGCCAGGCAAAGTTACCGGCGATGTCGCCACCTCGATAATATTCTGACCACCCGAATTTGACCCACAATACCTTATTCATGTAATGCCTTTCCTTTGGGCAGGTTTTTGCATTTTCGCAATCGAGGCAAACTGGTGGAGTGACGATCAGGCCTGAGTCGCTGATCCGAACAAGCTGCTCATGACGCTGGTGTTTGAGATTCGTGGATTTCGACCGGGGCCAAAACAGGCTTTGACGTGTTCCAGAAGGTGAACCCGGCGAGGGCACCGGCGCATACCAATGCCAAGCCGCACAGTCCGGCCATGAGACGACGCTGCTCCCGGCGCAAGCGTGTTTCGCCGCTCTTCTGTTCGTTGCGCAGGGCATGTACCTCGGCTTGACGCTCGGCCCGCTCCTGCTGCCGTTCGCTGCGTTCGTTAAGTAGCGCTTGGCTCTGTTCGGCCAGCACTTCGCGCAGTTCCGAGAGCTGGCGCTCAAGGTCGCGGTGATTTTCGTCCCGCAGCTGCGCTTGAAAGGCTAAGTCGGCATCAAGCCGTTCGGTCTGGCTGGCGGCTTCACGGCGTTGTTCGTCGAGTACGGCGAGCAGACCTCGCTCTACAGCCGTGAGACGTTGTTCCAGGGTTGAGTCGACCGCCTGCTGCAACTTCGTGAGGCGCTGCTCCAAAGTGCTCGCCTGCTCATCTAGGACTTCCCGGAGCAACTGCTGCTGTTCTTCCAGAACCCCCTGCATCTGCTGCATGCGATTGTCAAAGTCCGCCAGCAGACGATCCCGGGTTTCCATCACTTCTTTGGCGATGCTTATCAGCATCTCGCCGTGTTCGTCGGTCAGTCCTTGGACTTTCAACAGGTCTGTGACGTATTGGCGCAAGCCAGCGGCCTGGTGCTTGATCACGGCCTGGTGCTGTTCGAGGCGCGTGTTCTGTCGTGCCAGTTCCTCGGCCTTGGCATCCAAGGTCTTCTGCTGGTCGGCCAGTTGCCCCTGCTGTTCGGTCAGTTGCTGCGCCTGCAGCGAGCTGATCACCATCAACTGGGCGAGAGTTTTGGAGAATTCCGCCTGCACTTGCTGGGCGTCGAGCTGGGCGTTCTTCAGTTCGCCACGATGAAAAAGCCGGCCTAGGAAGTTACGCTGCTCGTGTTCGTCGCGCACCCTCTTGAAATCGTCTAGACGTTTGAAGGTGCTGTGGAATTTCTCGTACACCTCGGCGATGTCGATACGGGCGAGCAGGTCGTCGCTTGGGACGGTGCTGGCGAGTTGGGCAATGACCTTGGACATCCCTTATGTTTCCTTCCTGAACTGCTGAAGCATCGAACCGAGGCGTTCGTTGAACTGTTTTTTGCTATCGATGGCCTGGGATAGGGCGACGATAGTCGAAGCCTGTTCTTCCATGGTGCCTTGCGCGTGCTGCACCGAGGCTTGGGAGGCCTCGGTTGCCTGGTCGAAGCGCTCGGCGATACGCTGATTGAGCTGGGCCATCATCCGGTAGCGCGCCGACAGCCGGAATTGCAGCTCTACCTGTTCGATCATGCGCTCGCCCAGTTCGGCTGTGGCTTGCAGGGTATCGATCTGCGCGTTGATGAAGTCGGTTCCCTTATCCAGCATCCAATCGATCAGCGAGTCGATCGCGTACATCAGCAGGGCGTTGGCGAGGCCGGTCATAAGGCCGGTGAGCACCGGGGCAATCATGCCGGCCAGCGGTGCGAGCACCGGGATGCCAATGATGAACGTGTTCATCGATTGCTCCAGGAGCATACCGGCACCGAGGGTGAGCAGGCCGGCCAGGCTCTTGCTGACGGCGCGCATGACGTCAGCGCCGGACATCTCCTTGGGCGGCCAAAGCAGCAGCTTAAGTGCCTTGAACAGCTCCTGCATGCCTTCGCGGATGATCGTCACGACCTTGGCCGAAGTGGTAATGAGGTTGTTGATTAGGAAGGTCAGCAGGTTGCTCACAAGGCCTTGCAGGCCGCCTTCGAAGAAGGCCTCGAAGGCGGCCTTGAACTTGCTCTGAACGCGCTTGAGCACACGCTCAACTGCTGCCATCACACGGTCGAGCAGGGGCTGCTGATCGTCACGCTGGCTGACCACCTTGTGCACTTCGACGAAGCTGCCGTTGACCACCTCGAACAACAGCACTCCCACTGCCCTGCGGAGGCCTGTCTTGCCGAATTCCTTCGCGCCTGTAATGCCCAACTCCTTGCCGTGATAGAGCAAGCGGTCTTTGGTATCGGGCTGATGCTGGTCGATGGCGGCGCGGGCCTTGTCGATCAGCGGCTTGGTAATGGATTCGTCATAACCGTTTTCGGCAGAAAGCGCGGTCTCTGCGGCGGTATCACTCTTTTCTCGGTTATTTTCAAAGGTGGTGAAATGCAGGTTGTCTTTTTCCGAGGCCAGCGCCTTGCGTTGCTCCGGAGTAAGCATCCAGCCGCCTTCCTTGTGTGCTTGCTTCAGGGGTATGGTGTGATCCAGCTCTGCGTTCATCACCAGCTTGCCATTTGACTTGGCCGTGCGCTTGGTCGGTGCATTTTCATTGGTGTAGGTGTCGATGAAGGTTTGCGAATTCATCGTGCCGTCCTTCACCGCATCCTTCATCTTCTGCTTTTTCGCGGCAGCGTAATCGTAGTCGGCTTCCCGGTCATAATGCTCGGATGCCTTGGCGTAGATATCCTGGTTAGCATTGTGCTGGGTGGTGACGTTGCCACCATCGATGTCCGAGAACATCGCCGGGGTCAATCCGAAGGGGCCGACCACTTGTTGCAGGGCTTCTTCGCGGCAGCGGTCGAGCAACTCCTGGAGGCGCTTGTCTTTCAGTGTCTCCCGTTCGGACCGAGCGCCAGCGGGCATCTGTAGCTGCCGCTGGTCGGCATCGATCACGGAGCTGAGCAGGGCATCGAGATTAGCCGTGAGCAGTGGATCGACTTGCAGGGTCGGTTGGGAGGTCATGCAACAGTCCTTGTCGAAAGAAGCCTTCGCAGCGGGCAAGGCGAAAGATACTATTAGGCCACTATTGGTTGTTCAGGCACAAGCCGCATCCCTCAGGGCTTCCAGATCACTGGATGTCAGAAGCACCCCAAATGTGTACCGCAGGCGGACACTGCTTGGTAACTATCAGCCCAGTACGGATATGGGTAGGCTCGGGTTATCGGCCATTCTTGATTGGATTGCCCCTCGATGCTCACGTCAGGACGCAAGAGGCACTACGTGTGGTTGAGGTTTCGCAAAGCGAAGGGCGGCCTGTGAAGGTTAGGCGAGTCAGTCAAGGGAGTTACTTCCGAATGCCGCGGCATAATCCGCGACAGATAATGAATGATGCGCTGAGATATCAAATGGTATTTTTTATGGTCCTGTACTAATTGCATCGCCAGATGCGCCGTTTTTCCTGACGTTTACCTGCTTATTAATAATAGAGTGGGAATGATCCTGCTGCGGTTCGAATAACGAAAAACCCTCGGCCTCGAGCCAAGGGTTTTTTCGTTTCAGGACCCTGAAAACAGGTCAGGCGGGTAAACGACTTTGCAGGGTCATGCCGAGCTCGATCAGGCGCTCGGCTACTGCGGCGATGTCGCGGAAGACCATGCCGGTGATGCGGCGCATCGACTGGTCCCAGATATAAAACCGGCCATCTGCGGTGCAATGCACCCTTGTTTGCACGATGTTGCTGGCGCTGTTGCGCCGCACGAGTGTGTATGTGCTTGGTTCTGTTTTCCGTATCACGAACATGCCATTGCGAGGCAGAAGCTTTTCCAGCGTTGCATCATTCCATGGCGGCACGGGGGCCTTGACCTGCAATCGCAGGTCAGCGAACAGAGGGTCGAAGGCGCTGTTTGTCGTCGCCCCGTTGTAAAACGGGCCGCGAGCGACTTCCACTCCCGGGTCGATCCTGAGGTCGGCCACCTCGTCGGGCCAGACTTCTTCGATGCGCAAACCGATGCCGCCCCGAAGTTCGCTTATGCCTGCCAGATCTCTGAAGGTATTGGTATTCGTGGCATCGACCAGAGCCACCCACTTGCCGGGTCTGTTGAGCAGCTTGTCACGCTCCATGATCTGCGTTGCGAGGCGCGCCTTGATCATCTGCTCTTCGATCGACGTGAGCGGGACTTTCAGCGTGCAGGTTTCTGCTGCATCCAGTCCATGAACCCGGACGCCATTGGCTTGGGCAGCCCGGATCAATTCGAGCATGTTGAACCGGTTCTCAGGGTCAGTGCCCAGGCTGGACAAATAGGTACTGAGGTCTTCTGACATGTCCCCCGACAGGTAGAAATGGTTGAGGTCATCCTGGGCGAAATCACTCAGCAATCCACGCACGTAGAGGGTTTTGATATGCCGCGCGAACGTTGGCATGTTCTCGATCATGAAGCGCGTGCTGGCGATGCGATCGAGGGTTTCACCGACGGCCAGTCCATCGGTATTGGCAAAGATGAGATCAATCAACTCATCGATCTCCATCTGCGGACTGACGGGCGGAATGACCGGGCGCTGGGGCAGGTTGATCCATTTCAACTCCCGATAGAATGCTTCGGCGTCGTTCAGCAGAGCCGTGCGTTGTTCTCCGAAATGGGCCACGTAGCGGTCGGTCGCCAGCAGATAGCGGCGCCCGGCGCTTGTGGTCTCGGCGGAGGCGTTGGGCAAGTTCATTGCCCATCTTCTCATTCCGGGTATTTCCGTCTCTGAGATACCCTTGAGCTTCGTAACCGGGCGTAGCGGACACGGAACGCCTGGAAGCGGTTCGACGCGTGGCAGGTCCACCGACGGTGTTGCCTCGGTTGAGCTCACATCAGTCTCCGGCAAACATGCCTTGCCCACGCATTGACCGCCTCCGCGCAGCCGCAGCGCTGGCATGCGCTCCCACTTGCCGGCGCTTCCCAGGCGGACCGGCAACGAATAAGCGAACTGATTGGGACGCTCGGGATTGATGATTGCCCAGTTGCCACCGTCGTGCGAGTCGGCGAAGTAGCGCACGTAATAGGCGGCGCCATCCATTTCGATGGCATGACCGGGTTCTTTGTCGAGGCGGTAGATGCCTTCGTATTTCCCCGGCGTCGCCTCTACAGCGTGTTGCGCAAGTAACTCGTTGCATCGATAGCTGGCCGGTACTTGCGCAAAAGTCGAACCTTGCGGCAGAGCAGGCGTAATCAATGGCTCAGTGACATCGACGAATGCCGTTTCGCCAGGGATTTCGTTTGCCAACTCGCTGGCAGTTTCATTGGACGACGTGACGGGCGGGGGATCCAGAGGCGGCAATGACCGCGAGTCAGCCGAAGTAAGTTCGATCAGCCCGCGCATCTCTTCAGCCTCGGCATACTCAACCTGTGGCCCAACTTCCAACTGCGCGCCAGTGCCAATCAGGAACGGAACATTGAATACGGTTTCGATAGCGCTGAGCACCGCACCGATAACCCCGGCTCTACGCTCGGTCGCCGTAATGCCGTTGATCGCCTGATCGATGTTCAGCCCCGTGTTGACGACGCCCGCCCCAATCAACGGCAAAGCTGCAGGCCAGCCCACGGCCGCCATCGGGCCGAACACTTTCAGCCCGGCGCTCAGATAGCCGGTCCAGAGTTTCTTGCGCAGGTCACTGTTGGACGTGAGCACCAGATGCGCCTCGGCAACCATGCCCGTGCGGGTCGACTCGCTTAACCACGTGAAGGCGTCACCGCTGATCGCAACGTTGCTGCGGTTGATCATCCGATGATCGCTGTGGCCCCAGGTGCTCACCAAACGGTTCATCAGATCAGTGAGGTTCTCGGTGATGTGATTGCTGTCAGCCAGCGAGAAGTGCTTGAGAAACAAAGAGCGTTTCTGCTCTGAATTCATCTGCTCAAGCAGCCACCAGTGCAGATCCGCGGCAGTGTCCATCAGCCGAAAGGCCTGGGCCTGTCCCGGCAGGTAAAGGGTCTGCCGGCCACTGTCTTCGACAAGACGCAGCACGTTGGTGGCGACATGACCGTCCAGATCCAGCGTGCGCACCTGCGCGCCGACCGGGTACGTCGATCGGAGCATTTGCAGGGTTACCGGCCAGCTCACGGGGCCGATCAGCGAGGTGACGATGCGTTGAAAGTCATTGCCGTCAACGTCCCCCTGTTGCAGCGCCTGCACCGCCTGACTGAGGAAGTTGCACTTGGCCAGGGCGCGGAAATCGTCCGACGAGGTTTGCCAGAATTTGGTCAATTGACCGCTGTAACGCGTGCTGAAATCAACGGCCCAGAATGCCTTCAGCACATCGCTGCCAAGCAGTCGCACTTCGTTGCTCTGATTGAAATTCTCCGCGCCCGGGCCATCCGAGTAGAAGCCGCAGTAAAGGCCCAGCAAATCTGCGTTGTCTTGGTCGGTGGCGCGAAATCGATGGACGACCAGTTGCGTGAGGGTGAGCGTTTCATAAGGCTTTTCGAGCAAGTGCTCCCAACCGGTAAAGGTCAGCGTGCTGCTTTGCGCCGTTTTGAAACGATGGAAATAAACCTGGTCGGGATCAAGGCCAGATAGGCCCTTGGCGGTCAGCAGTTCGATCGCGACTAGCCGGGCCTCATCCAGCAGGCTTGGGCAGTTCTGCACAATGGTAGTGGCGATGGCTTTGAGGGCGGTTTTGTCCGCTGCGTTTGGCAGCAGACGACGTTCGGGAGCGGTCATTCGGGTGTTCATCCTTGAGACACAAAGGCAGAAGATGGCCCATGCGCTCAAGGGGAGGGTGTTAGCCGGTTATCGCGTGTTGTCCTTTTGAAAGTGAGCCAATGCCTTCGCAGATATCAAAGATATTCAGACCGAATAAGATCCGTATCGAACGGAGTCAGCCCTTGTTCAGGTGCGAATACCCTCTGCGCCTGCTCTGCAGAGGCCACTCGTTCGCCTCGTGCTCGCACGTGTAAATCGAAAAGCGTGTGCAGGTCCGGCCTTGGTGTATGCACCAGGGCGCGCAGCATCAACGAAACTCCGCTGAGGTTGTTGTCGACGTTGTTCCAGCGGGGCGATGAAGTCAGCCCCAGATCGGCCCAGATCATGCGACGTTCCACCAGGTCCATCACGAATGGCAGGCAGATACTCGTGTCGGAGGCGATATCGATGCGGTCGACTACGGTGCGCGGCTCGAACACTTCGCCAGATGCCGTATCGGCGCGGGCCATCCAGCCCGCGAAGCATTCAGGAAGGTCACAATATGGCTGCCAGGTAAATGAGTTGAGGGACGTAACGACATAGCGGACGCCCTTTTTGACGAGAGCATCAAGGTCGAGGTCGATGAACTCGGAAGCGCCATTAGGCGCGTCGACGATGTCGCCGCTGTGGTAACCGCCATAACCTTTGAGGTTGTAATAGGCGACCGCTTCCTTGAAGACGAAGTCGCTGTCGAAGAAGGCGGCGGACAAGTCGATGTCCGTGCGGTCACGACCGTTCTTCCACCACAGGAATAGGCGAATGAATCGCGTATCGGGCATTGGCAAGCGACTGCCGCGTACAAGTGTTCGCAGTGACTTCGCTGCGGCGCGCTGTGCCAATGGCACCCGGTATTCGCGCAATGCCGGATCGACAAAGCAGCGGCCCAGCGGTGGCAGCGACGCGAAACGTGCGATCAGGGCGTTCTCGCAAATCTGTGCGGCACGTGCCAATACCTGCGGTGCGATCGACTCTCGACGATCAGCAGTGCCGAAGACTTTCGCCAGCGCTCCTTTAGGTGTGAACGCTCGCAAGGGCAGGGGGCGCGGGGCATTTACCTGGGCCAGTAATTGCAGCAGCACAGGTGAGGACACTTGCGCCGCGACAGCCGCAAAGGCGTCGAGCACCGCGTCCGGTTCTGTGGCACGCCGTAACATCACGTCCAGACGGCGCGCGAATTCTCCGGGACGATCCTGCAGCACCGACGTAAGCGCGGCGATCTGGCGTTGGGCAAGCATGGTTTCGACACGCGACCCGAACGAGGCCGGCGGATCATTGCGTCGCGCTGCGGTGATGGCCGCAAATGCTCGCGGATACTTCTCAGCGTAATCGCCTGGATGCAGGACTTCGGCCAGACGTTTCCAGCGTTCGGCCTGGCGCATCACATCCTCGGTAGCGTTGGGCATGCGGTCGAGCAGGCGCAACAGCTTGCGACGCATCGAACGTTTCATTTTGCTAAAGCGCGTCAACGCTGTCGCCAGCGACACGTCTCCACCATGCAGTGCGATCGCCACGCGCAGCACGTCCGTCGCCGTTTCGACATTTTGCTCAAGGAAAGCCTCAACCTGTGCATCGTCGCCGATATGCAGGATTAGCGCGCCGCCAACGAGCGCGCGAATCTCGCGAAACGGAACGGTCTCGGGCAGTAGACGGAACACATCGCTTTTGTACGTTCGGATAAACCAGCTGACATCCGCAGCTTCCTCTTCGGACAGCGAGGTGCGCGATGAGACCAGCGGCTCGAGCAATGCCTCGAACTCGCCGACACTTCCCGGTTCGATGACCCAATGGATGAAGTTGCCTTCAAGCATGGCTGGCCGAACCTGTTCGCTGGGTGGCAGGCGCCGAAGTGTGTGGTAGTGAATGACGGCGTTGAGATACAACTCCGCCTCTGTCGCTTCGAGGACTTGATTGGGGAAGTCAGGATAAAACGGTCGGTGATGTACATGAGCACCGCTGCGACGGCGCAGGACTCGAATGACTTCACGCAGCCAGTTCTTGAGTTCTACCGCAGAGAGCATGCCGATTCGCTCGATCAGCGGTTCAGAGAGTACATATCGAAACGCCGCGACTTCTTTGACCGCTGATGCGACCTGCGCGCGCGTGGCTCCGCCAGAGCCGGCAGGGACGTGAAGTTTTGTACGGCGCCGCAGGAACAGCTCCTGATTGATCATGATTTCTTCCTTGGTCGCCGTTTCCAGTGAGCCGATGCTCACCTGTGCAATCGATACGAAAACGCCTGCAATAAGCAGGCGCGGTGTGGAGAGCGGAACCCCTAGTTCATGGAGGATAGAAGGAAGGTGTTCCATAGCCACGGCGGCATACTACCGGAGGTCATCGCGGCTTGTCAGCCAATCACATATTTTGAAATGGGCTCGCCTGTTGGCGAACGTCAGCGCCGCGCCACATCGGAAAAATAGAACTTGTCCAGCGTATGCCGCGATTCGGTGTACTCGAACTGGCGGCCGTCCTGCAGGAAGGTCTGGTTGCTGACCACGATGACATGGCTCTGGCCGTCGAGGTCCAGATGGTGGTGGTCGTCCTTGCTGCACGGCACGGCTTCGATGGTGCGCTGGGCGTAGGCGATCTGCAGTTGCAGGGTCTGTTCGATGTGGGCGTAGATCGAATGTTCGGCGATGTCTGCAGACAGGTCGGGAATCACCTCGCTGACGAAGTGGTTGATGTCGAGGATGACGCGTTTGCCGTCGATGCGCCGCACCCGTTTGATCCGGGTGATCGGGCTGCCGGGCTCGGCATTGATATGTTCAAGCAATGCACCTTCCAGCGGCACCTGACACATCTCGACCACTTCGGTGCTGACGTCGTTGCCCAGTCGCGGGTGGGTCTCCTGGAAACTGACGATGCCGCCGAGCTGGAATTCGATCGGGTTGGTCGACAGCACGAACGCGCCTTTGCCGTGAATCTTCTGAGCGAAACCGCGTTCCTGCAACTGGTCGATGGCCTTGCGTACCGTGCCACGGCTGGCCTGATAGGTGTCCATCAGCTCGGTTTCGGAAGGCAGCCGGGCGCCGCGCTCCAGGCGCTGCGTGGTGATGCTGGCAAGCAAATCGCTGTAGATCTGGTTGTATTTGCTCATGGCTGGACTCTGTGCCGACGGTGCTCAAAACCCCGAACCTTAAGGGCAGGGTAGGGGTTTGTCCATGCGGACGAAGGAAAACATCTTAGGTCGGAGTAGGAAGAATCCGCATTTTTCTGACGTTCATCCACGGACGCAAACTCGTACAGACGAGTTGTTGCATTAACTCGTACAGACGAGTATTTTTCCTCTCGGCGTGCTGCCAATAACAACAATCCACGACGGAAGAACAAGCATGAGCCATGACTACCCGAACATCGCCAAGGAGCTGCTGGAAAGCCTCGGTGGCCGCGACAACATCGAGCAGGCGGCGCATTGCGTGACGCGTTTGCGCCTGGCGCTGAAGAACCCCGCGCTGGTGAATGTGGCCGCGCTCAATGGCGTCGATCTGGTCAAGGGTTCGTTCTTCACCGGCGGCTTGTATCAAGTGGTCATCGGCCCGGGCGATGTTGAAAAGGTTTATGCCGAACTGCGCCAGCAGACGGGCCTGGCGGCATCGACCATCGCCGACGTTAAACAGAAAAGCGCCGAGAAGATAAACGCCATGCAGCGGCTGGTGCGGGTGTTTTCCGATGTGTTCATGCCGATCCTGCCGGCGCTGATCATTGCCGGCCTGTTGATGGGCATCAACAACCTGCTCGGTGCCAAGGGCATGTTCATCGAGGGCCAGACCCTGCTGGATGCCTATCCCAACCTCGACGGGTTGTGGAGCCTGATCAATCTGATGGCCAACACCTCGTTCGTGTTCCTGCCGGCGCTGGTCGGCTGGTCGGCGGCCAAGCGTTTCGGCGGCAGCGAAATCCTCGGCATTGTCCTCGGTCTGATGCTGGTACACCCGGACCTGCTCAATGCCTGGAATTACGGCAAGGCCGTGGCCGGGCTGGACGGGCAGCAACTGCCGTACTTCGACATCCTCGGCCTGTTCCAGGTGGAAAAGGTCGGCTACCAGGGGCAGATCTTGCCGATCCTGCTGGCGGCGTACGTGATGAGCGTCATCGAAAAATGGCTGCGCGCGCGAGTGCCCAACGCCGTGCAATTGCTTGTGGTGCCGATCACCACCATCGTTGTCACTGGTGTGCTGGCGCTGGCGATCATTGGCCCGGTGACCCGGCATATCGGCATCTACATCACCGAAGGGCTGGTGATGCTGTTCGATCTGGCGCCGTTGGTGGGAGGTCTGATTTTCGGTTTGCTGTATGCGCCGCTGGTAATCACCGGCATGCACCACATGTTCCTCGCCGTGGATCTGCAATTGATCTCCAGCCAGGGCGGCACCTTCATCTGGCCGATGATTGTCATGTCCAATCTGGCGCAGGGCAGTGCGGCCCTGGCGGTGTTCTGGATGACGCGCAATGCGCGAGACAAGAGCATGGCTTCTACCTCGGCGATTTCTGCGTATTTCGGCATCACCGAGCCGGCGATGTTCGGCGTCAATCTGCGCTACAAGTTTCCGTTCTACGCCGCGCTGGCCGGTTCGGCGCTGGGTTGCATGTTCCTCTCGCTGAACAAGATCCAGGCCTCGGCCATCGGCGTCGGTGGCCTGCCCGGTTTCATCTCGATCATTCCGCAGTTCATCCCGATGTTCGTCATCGGGATGCTGATTGCAATGCTCGTGCCGTTTGCCCTGACCTGCGTGCTGAGCATGAAGATCGTCCGCCCGGGTTACCGGGTTGCCTGAAATTGAACTGTAGAAGCTGCCGGAGGCTGCGATCTTTGATCTTGCCTTTCAAAATCGAAAGATCGCAGCCTCCGGCAGCTCCTACAGAGATCGTAAAATTCAAGAGGGAAATCCGCCATGCAAGACTGGCAACGTTCGGTGATCTACCAGATCTACCCGAAGAGCTTTCACAGCCATGCCGGCAACGCCACCGGCGATCTGCTCGGCATCGTCGCCAAGCTCGATTACCTGCAATGGCTGGGGGTCGATTACCTGTGGATCACGCCGTTCCTGCGCTCGCCGCAGCGCGATAACGGCTACGACATCAGCGACTACTACGCGGTCGATCCGAGCTACGGCAGCATGGCCGACTGTGAACTGCTGATCGCCGAAGCGGGCAAACGCGGAATCAAGTTGATGCTCGACATCGTGGTCAACCACACCTCGATCGAGCATGTGTGGTTCCAGCAGGCGCGCAGCAGCCTCGACAACCCTTACCGCGACTTCTATATCTGGCGCGACCAGCCGAACAACTGGGAATCCAAGTTCGGCGGTTCGGCCTGGGAGTACGAAGCGCAGACCGGCCAGTATTATCTGCACCTGTTCGACCACACCCAGGCGGATCTCAATTGGGACAACCCCAAGGTCCGCGACGAAGTGTTCAAGATGATGCGCTTCTGGCGCGACAAGGGCGTCGGTGGCTTTCGTCTGGACGTGATCAACCTGATCTCGAAACCGGCGGACTTCCCCGAAGACGACAGCGATGGTCGGCGCTTCTACACCGACGGGCCGAACGTGCACACCTACTTGCAGCAGATGCACCGCGAAGTCTTCGAAGGGCATGAGCTGATCAATGTCGGAGAAATGTCTTCGACCCGCCTCGAACATTGCATTCGTTACTCCAACCCGCAGTCGAAAGAACTGTCGATGACCTTCAACTTTCATCACCTGAAGGTCGATTACCCGAATCTGCAGAAGTGGGTGCGCGCCGATTTCGATTTCCTCCAGCTCAAGCAGATTCTCTCCGACTGGCAGACCGGCATGCAGGCGGGTGGCGGCTGGAATGCGCTGTTCTGGTGTAACCACGATCAGCCACGCGTGGTCTCGCGGTTCGGCAATGACGGCGAATACCGCGAGTTGTCGGCGAAGATGCTTGGTACCGCGCTGCACTTTCTGCAGGGCACGCCTTTCGTCTATCAGGGCGAAGAACTGGGCATGACCAATCCGGGGTTCGAGAGCATCGAGCAATACCGTGACGTCGAGACCCTGAATATCTTTCGCCTCAAGCGTGAAGCCGGGGCAAGCGACCTCGACAACATGGCAGCGATCATGCAGAAGTCCCGCGATAACGGGCGCACGCCGATGCACTGGCACGCCGGGCACAACGCCGGCTTCACTCGCAGCGAACCATGGATCGGTGTGCCGGCCAATGCCGCACAGATCAACGTCGCGCATCAACTGCACGACCCGGAATCGGTGCTGCATCACTATCGGCGCCTGATCGCTTTACGCCGCACTGAAGCGTTGATCTCCGATGGCATCTATCGGCAGTTGTTGCCGGAGCATCCACAGGTCTGGGCGTACCTGCGCGAGGGGACGGGAGAACGCTTGTTAGTGGTGAACAACTTCTATGGCACTGCCTGTGAGGTCGAGCTACCGGCGCTGATCGACGAAGCCCAGGAGCAGCGCCTGCTGATCAGCAACTACCCGGACTGCCCGCAACGCACGAGTTTGCTGCAGTTGCGACCTTACGAATCCTTCGTGCTGCACCTGACCGACCCCTGATTTTTTAACTGAATAACAACCTTTGAAAAAAACACGCAGAACGCTGCGCGGGGATTTGTGCGCGCTGAATTCCTGCAACCACACAATAAAAACAACGGGTGGCATATATGAGAGCAACCATAAATTACAGTCTGGCAGTCGCGGGGATTTGTCTGGCAATGCCCACGTCATCACAGGCGCTGGAGTTCGGCGGCTATCTGCGCAGCGGTGTCGGAACCTCGGTCAACAGCAGCAGCCAGTCGTGTTTCCAGTTGCCCGGCGCGCAGACCAAATATCGCCTCGGTAACGAGTGCGAGCAGTACGGCGAGCTCGAGCTGCGCCAGGATCTGTACACCCTCGAAGACGGCTCGGTGCTGAGCGTCGACGGCATGGCATCGCTGTACAACCGCTACGACCGCAGCCTGACGTTCAAGGAAGACAACGGCTCGATTCGCCTGCCCCAGGCTTACGCGCAATGGTCGGCGATGCCTGCGCTCAATGGCGGCTCGCTGTGGGCCGGTCGGCGCTACTACAAACGTAACGACATCCATATTTCCGATTTCTATTACTGGAACCAGAGCGCCACCGGTGCAGGCATTGAAGACGTGTTGCTCGGTGGCCTGAAATACAGCTACGCCTTTTCGCGCAAGGACAACCTTTACCAAAAGGATTACATCAACCGCCACGACTTCAACGTCGGCGGTTTCAACAGCAACCGCGGCGGAGAACTGGAGTTCGGCCTCAGCTACATCGACAAGCCCGACAGCCGCGACGCCCACCGTGGCTGGGCGATTACCACTCAGCACGTGCAGCAGGACTTTCTCGGCGGCAAGAACAAACTGGCGCTGCAATACGGCGAAGGGCCGGGCACCGGATTGGGCTATACCGGTAACGTCAGGCTTGATGACCGCAACAAGAGTTATCGGATCGTCGAGTTCTTCGACTGGCAACTGACGCCACGTTTTGGCGGACAATTCCAGGCGGTGTATCAGAAAGATATTCGTCAGGGCGACGCCGACCAGAACTGGCTGTCACTCGGTGTGCGCCCGGCCTATGCACTGAGCGAGCAGTTCAAACTGGTGACCGAACTGGGTCACGATCAGGTCGAGGCGGCGGACGGCACGCGCAAGCTGAGCAAGTTCACCTTTGCACCGACCTGGTCACCAAAAGGCCCGGAATTCTGGGCGCGGCCCGAAGTACGTCTTTATTACACCTATGCCAGCTGGAACCAGGCAGCCAAGCGTGCCGCCAACCTGTTGGCCAAAGGTTCGGCGCTGTCCGACACCGGCGCCTTCGGCAACGCACGGCACGGGGCCAATGTCGGGCTGCAGGTTGAATACTGGTGGAAATAAGCAAAGCGGCTGCGACCGCTCATTCAATCAATACACGCTCAGGTGATGTCATGGCCACACCCCAACAATTGCAGCTGCTGGCTCCTTTATCCGGCGTGCTGATGGCGCTGGACCAGGTGCCCGACCCGGTGTTTGCCGGGCGGATCATCGGCGACGGTTTGTGCATCGACCCGACTTCGTCAACGCTCTGCGCACCGTTGGCCGGTTTGATCAGCGATGTGCAGACCAGCGGGCATGCGCTCACCATCACCAGTGATGCGGGTGTGCAGGTGTTGATGCACATCGGCCTGGACACGGTGAATCTCGCCGGCGAAGGATTCACCCGCCGCGTTGACGTGGGGCAGCGGGTCGAAGCGGGGCAGCCGCTGATCGACTTCGATGCTGACTACATTGCCCTGCACGCGCGCAGTTTGTTGACCTTGATGCTGGTGGTCAGCGGCGAGACGTTCGATTCACTCGTTGGCTCAACCGGGTTGGTCGAGGTGGGCCAGCCAGTGCTGGAGGTCGTGGTCGGCGCAGCCATCGGCGAACATCCAGCGCCGGTGCCGGGCGACGCGGTGTTCTCGCAGCCGATCAACCTGCCCAATCCCAATGGCCTGCACGCGCGGCCGGCGGCAGTATTCGCCCAAGCGGCCAAAGCATTTTCAGCGACCATCCATCTGCACAAGCTGCAAGCTCAAGCCAACGGCAAATCCCTGGTGGCGATCATGGCGTTGCAAACGGCCCATGGCGACAGCGTGCAGGTCAGCGCCGAAGGTGGAGATGCCGAGGCAGCGGTCGCGGCGCTGACACGCTTGCTGGGCGAAGGCTGCGGTGAAGCGGTCACAGCGCCCGCGCCGGTCGAAGCCGATGCAGCGGAAATGCCGAACATCCTGCGCGGTGTCTGCGCCTCGCCCGGTTCGGCGTTGGGGCAAGTCATGCAGATTGTCGAAGCGTCGCTCATGGTCAACGAGTTCGGCGCCGAGCCGCCAGTTGAACTGGAGGCGTTGAGCCAAGCCCTGATCGAAGCCGACATGGCCCTGCAACATCTGCGCGACACCGCCAGCGGCCTAGCGCAGGCGGAGATCTTCAAGGCGCATCAGGAACTGCTCGCCGACCCGAGCCTGCTGGATCAGGCCCGGGCGCTGATCGACGCGGGCAACAGCGCGGCGTTTGCCTGGAAGACCAGCACCGACGCAACGGCGGCGATGTTTCGCTCGCTGGGCAATGCCTTGCTGGCTGAGCGCGCGGCGGATCTGGATGATGTCGGCCAGCGCGTGCTGAAGCTGATCCTCGGTGTTCACGAACAAGCGCTGGAGTTGCCGGACGACACCATTCTGATCGCCGATCAGTTGACCCCGTCCCAGACCGCCGGGCTCGATACGCGCAAAGTGCTCGGGTTTGCCACCGTCGGCGGTGGCGCCACCAGCCATGTCGCGATCCTCGCGCGAGCCTGCGGTTTACCGGCGATCTGCGGCATGCCGGCGCAAATGCTCGGGCTCGGCAACGGCACGCGGGTGCTGCTCGATGCCGACAAAGGCGAATTGCAGTTGCACCCGGACGCCGAGTCCATTGATCAATTGCGCACGCGGCATGAGCGCCAGCGCCAGCGTCATCAGCAGGAACTGGCGCAGGCCAGCGAGGCGGCCTGCACCCGTGACGGTCAGCACATCGAAGTCACCGCCAACGTTGCCTCGCAGGGCGAAACCGCCCAGGCCATGGAGCTGGGCGCGAGTGGCGTGGGGCTGCTGCGTTCGGAATTTCTCTACCTGGGCCGTCAACAGGCGCCGAGCCATGACGAACAGGTGGCCACTTACAGCGCCATCGCGCGCACCATCGGGCCGGCACACAATCTGGTGGTGCGCACCCTCGATGTCGGTGGCGACAAACCGCTGGCTTATGTGCCGATGGACAGCGAAACCAATCCTTTCCTCGGTTTGCGTGGCATTCGTCTGTGCCTTGAGCGACCGCAACTGTTGCGCGAGCAGTTCCGTGCAATCGTCGCCTGCTGTGAACTGACGCGTCTGCACATCATGTTGCCGATGGTCACGAATTTGGCCGAACTGCGTCTGGCGCGGCAGATTCTCGAGCAAGAAGCGCGGGTGCTGGGCCTGGCGCACCTGCCAAAGCTGGGAATCATGATCGAAGTGCCTGCCGCTGCGCTGATGGCCGATGTGCTGGCGCCGCACGTGGATTTCTTTTCCATCGGCACCAACGATCTCACCCAATACACCCTGGCCATGGACCGCGATCATCCGCGTCTGGCCAGTCAGGCGGACAGCTTTCACCCTTCGGTGCTGCGCCTGATTGCCATGACGGTGAAGGCTGCGCATGCCCACGGCAAATGGGTCGGCGTCTGCGGCGCCATGGCGTCTGAACGCCTTGCCGTGCCGTTGCTGCTGGGGCTGGGTGTGGATGAGCTGTCGGTGAGCGTGCCGTTGATTCCGGCGATCAAGTCGGCGGTGCGCGAGGTGGATCTGGCCGACTGTCGAATCATCGCCGAACAGGTTTCGAACCTGGAAAGCGCCGCCGACGTGCGCGCAGCCTTGCAGCAGTTTCATGGGGCGAAAGTCGATGCCTCGCCGGTTATGGAGAATTGAACATGTTCGACAAATTGCAGCAGGCATTCTGGAAAGCACTGACGCCGGATCTGGTCCCGGATGAGGTGAAAGCCATCGCTGAACCGGTTGCCGGCCTGAGCGCCGAGATCGTAGCGGCGCTGGGTGGTGTGGATAACCTCAAGTCGCAGCAACCGGTGGCGCTGACTCGGGTGCGCGTGGCGCTGCACGACGCGGCCCGTGTCGACCGTCAGGCACTGAGTGTGGCCGGTGTGACGGGCGTCATGCCGCTTGAGGGCGGCGTGCTGCACCTGATTACCGGGCTGCGCGTATAAGGCCGACAAGACGTGCGGCCGCAGGTCGCCCTTACTGTTTCTCAACTGCGGGTGTATCGTATTCGCCTTTTGCGGATCCCTCGGGGTCTGTCGCTGATACGTGAGGTAGTTGAGTTCATGTCCTTTACCCGTCGCCAAATCCTCGGTGGCCTGGCCGGTCTTGTTGTCGTTGGCGTGGGCGCGGGAGGCGCGTCGCGTTACTGGCTGGGCAAGATGGCCGACGCCGAGGCCGGCCACGACTATGAACTGATCGCCGCGCCGCTGGATGTCGAGCTGGTGCCGGGCCACAAGACCGAAGCCTGGGCGTTCGGCCCGTCGGCGCCGGGCACCGAATTACGCGTGCGCCAGGGTGAATGGCTGCGGGTGCGTTTCATCAATCACTTGCCGGTGGCGACTACCATTCACTGGCACGGTATCCGCCTGCCGCTGGAAATGGACGGCGTGCCTTACGTGTCGCAACTGCCGGTGCTGCCGGGCGAATATTTCGACTACAAATTCCGTGTGCCGGACGCTGGCAGCTACTGGTATCACCCGCATGTCAGCAGCAGCGAAGAACTCGGACGCGGGCTGGTCGGGCCGCTGATCATCGAGGAACGCGAGCCGACCGGTTTCAAGTACGAGAAAACCCTGAGCCTGAAGAACTGGCATGTCGACGAGCAAGGTCAGTTCGTCGAATTCAGCATCCCCCGCGAAGCGGCCCGTGGCGGTACCGCCGGGCGCTTGTCGACGATCAATGGTGTGCCGCTGCCGGTGATTGATCTGCCGGCCGGGCAGGTCACCCGGGTGCGTCTGCTTAACCTCGACAACACCCTGACCTATCGCATCAACATTCCCGGTGTCGAAGCGAAGATCTACGCGCTGGATGGCAATCCGGTCGAGCCACGACC
The DNA here is from genome assembly GCF_979258175.1 of Pseudomonas sp. AC255. Classification (NCBI taxonomy): domain Bacteria; kingdom Pseudomonadati; phylum Pseudomonadota; class Gammaproteobacteria; order Pseudomonadales; family Pseudomonadaceae; genus Pseudomonas; species Pseudomonas sp. AC255. The sequence goes on from NZ_OZ409841.1 coordinate 569,789, forward strand.
ATTGGGCAAGGAATACTGGCTCGGCCCCGGCATGCGCATTTGCCTGGCGATCAAGGCGCCGGCGGCCGGTGAAGAGTTGTCGCTGCGCAACGGCCCGGTGCGTCTGGGCACGCTGCGTTCAGTCGCCAACACCGACGCGCCGACGGACTGGCCGAAGGCCCTGCCGGCCAACCCGGTGGCCGAGCCGGACCTGGCCAATGCCGAGAAACTCAACTTCAATTTCGAATGGGTCGGCTCGGTCTCGGTGAACACCGAAAACGGCAAACCGCCGAGCCTGTGGCAGATCAACGGCAAGGCCTGGGACATCACCGACAAGACCTGTGCTGACCGACCGATTGCCAGCCTGAAACTGGGCCAGAGCTATATTTTCGAATTGAAGAACATGACCCAGTACCAGCACCCGATCCACCTGCACGGCATGAGCTTCAAGGTGATCGCGTCGAACCGGCACAAAGTCGTGCCGTACTTCACCGACACTTATCTGCTGGGCAAGAACGAGCGTGCGCAAGTGGCGCTGGTGGCGGATAACCCGGGGGTGTGGATGTTCCACTGCCATGTCATCGACCACATGGAAACCGGCCTGATGGCCGCGATCGAGGTGAAGTGATGCGCCAGATCCGCCCGGCGGCGATCATCGACCGCAGTCGCGACCGCGACTTCATGCGCGAAGCCTTGATCCTCGCCGCACAGGGCGCTGCCCTCGGTGAGGTGCCGGTGGGCGCGGTGCTGGTGCACGATGGCGTGATCATCGGTCGCGGCTTCAATTGCCCGATCAGCACCAGCGACCCGAGTGCCCATGCGGAAATGGTCGCGATCCGCGCCGCCGCGCAGGCCGTGGATAACTATCGCCTGCCGGGCAGCACGCTGTATGTGACGCTGGAGCCTTGCAGCATGTGCGCCGGGCTGATCGTGCATTCGCGGGTGGCGCGGGTGGTGTACGGCGCGCTGGAACCCAAGGCCGGGATTGTGCAGAGTCAGGGGCAGTTTTTTACCCAGGGATTTTTGAATCACCGGGTGTTGTATGAGGGCGGGGTGCTGGCTGAAGAATGTGGTGCGGTGCTGACCGAGTTTTTCCGCGCCAGACGCACTAAAAGCCCCTCACCCTAACCCTCTCCCAGAGGGAGAGGGGACCGACCGAGTTGAATGGACCAAGTCCGCCGACCTGAAATACCGAGTCGGACTCAAGTTTTGAAAAGCTCAACAATCAGCGCCCTCTCCCTGGGGAGAGGGCTGGGGTGAGGGGTAGGCCCACCGCGGTCATGGGAAAATACGCTTACTTCCTGGCGACGATAACTGCCCGCATCGGCGCCGGCAGCCCTTCAATGGTTTTGCTGTGATCCTCGGGATCCAGAAAATCACTCAGCGACTGATACTTCATCCACTCGGTCCCGCGTTGTTCTTCCACCGTCGTGGTACTGACATCCACACAACGAATATCGCTGAATCCGGCTCTGCGCAGCCACAATTCCAGCGCCGGAACCGACGGCAAAAACCACACGTTGCGCATCTGCGCGTAGCGATCTTCCGGCACCAGCACCTGATGCTTGTCGCCTTCGACCACGAGGGTTTCCAGCACCAGTTCGCCGCCCTTGACCAGGCAATCCTTCAGCGCCAGCAAATGCTCGATCGGCGAGCGACGGTGATAGAACACGCCCATGGAAAATACTGTGTCGAAGCCTTCCAGATTCGGCGGCAGGTCTTCGAATGGGAACGGCAGGTGCCAGGCATTCGGCTCGGACAAGTAACGCTGCACCGCCTGGAACTGGCAGAAGAACAGCCAGTTCGGGTCGACCCCGATCACGCTGTCGGCGCCGGCGCCGAGCATGCGCCACATGTAGTAGCCGTTGCCGCAGCCGACATCGAGGATGCGTTTGCCCTTCAGGTCGAGGTGCGGGGAGACCCGCGACCACTTCCAGTCCGAACGCCATTCGGTGTCCACATGCACACCGAACAGGTCGAACGGCCCTTTGCGCCACGGCGACAGACCCATCAGCGCGGTGCGCATCTGCGCGCGGGTGTCGTCGTCGCAATCGGTGTCGAGTTTCAGGCCGTTGAGCAGGTCGACTTCGCTTGGCTGGATCTTCGGCAAGGCGTCCAGCGCACTTTGCCAGCGCTCCAGATCGCCGTGGCCTTTGTCCATTTTCTTGTCGAGTTGCGCTTGCAGCGTGTTGGCCCATTCGGCCAGCGGTGTACCGGCCAGACGCCGGGCGAGGGGGGACAGATCAATCATGGCAAGGCAATCAACGAGGCAAAGTTAAGACACTGGAACCACGGCACGACTTTCGAGAACCCGGCGGCCAGCAGGCGTTCGCGATGTTCTTCGAGGCTGTCGGGCTTCATGACGTTTTCGATGGCGCTGCGCTTCTGGGCGATTTCCAGTTCGCTGTAGCCGTTGGCGCGTTTGAACGCCACGTGCAGATCGGTGAGCAGCGCATGCTCTTCGGCATCGTTGAAGCGCAGCTTCTCCGAGAGAATCAGCGCGCCGCCGGGCAACAGTGACTGACGGATGCGCGAGAGCAATTCAGTGCGCTGATCCGGGGCGATGAATTGCAGGGTGAAGTTCAGCGCGACTACGGAGGCGGGCTCAAATTGCAGCGCGAGGATATCGCCCTCAATTACCTCGACCGGCAGCAGTTCCTGAAACATCGAATCCTGACCATTGAGATACTCGCGGCAACGCTCGACCATCGCCGCCGAGTTATCCACAGCAATAACCCGGCAGCCGTCGGTGCGCACATGACGGCGCAGGGCTTGAGTCACTGCGCCGAGCGACGAGCCGAGGTCGTAGAGCACGCTGTTCGGCTGGGCGAATTGCGCCGCGAGCACGCCGAGGTTTTCGACGATGGTCGGGTAACCCGGCACCGAGCGCTTGATCATGTCCGGGAACACCCGCACCACGTCTTCATTGAAGGCGAAGTCAGGCACCTGGGCCAAAGGCTGGGCGAATAGGCGATCGGGTTCTTTGCTCACGGCGGCGTCCGGCGGTGTCGGTGGAAAAGGCCGGCATTTTAGCCAAAGTGGCGCGGGGATGCTTGGGTTGTCTGATAAAGCACCGAACCGGGTGTAATTCTCGCCGTCTGGGATATGGCTTTCGCGAGCAGGCTCGCTCCCACAGGGGGCGCGGTGATCTATCGGAGCGAGCCTGCTCGCGAAGAAGCTGCAGTCAGTTCACCGAAATGGCGCAGTCGAAGGTCTCAACAGGCAGCACTTCCGGTGCCCACGGTTGTTGCGAGGTCAGGCGCAAACGCCCGGTGCCTGCTGCGAAGGCCTGGAAGCGCCAGGTCGAAACCCCCGCTGCGCCAACCACGCCGGCATCTTCCGGATTGCTGTAAACCTCGGGGCTGAGGGCGCGCAACACGCCGCCAGCTGAATCCTGAATCGCCCAGCGGTAGCCGGTGGTCGGGTTGCTTGGCAGGCTGATGATCAGGTTTTGCCCGATGTTGAGTCGCACGGGACATTCGCTTTGTTTTTCCACAGTCACGTTGTGTTTCGGTTGCGTGGCGCAGGCCGCCAGCAAGGAAAGGGCGAGGGGGAAAACAGGCGAATGGGGGACATGAGGTCAGCAGCTCCGGCGGTTACGACGAACGGCGAGCATAACTGAAGATGGGACAAAGTGTGACGGTCAGGGAGTTCCGTGTTGGCAGCACTGAAGCCATCGCTGGCAAGCCAGCTCCCACAGGTTTCTCGGTTGACCACAAGATTTGTGGGCACATTGAACATTGTGGGAGCTGGCTTGCCAGCGATAGCGGTACATCAGGCACTACATGATTGTCAGAAGAGCACCTTCGCCACGTCCGCAAACCGCTTGGCAAAGTGCACGGTTATCCCTTCCTTCAGATAATCCGGCAACTCGTCGAAATTACCCCGGTTCGGCTCCGGCAGAATCAATTCGAAAATCTTCTGCCGGCGCGCTGCGATCACCTTTTCGCGCACGCCGCCGATCGGCAATACATGCCCGGTCAGGGTCAGTTCGCCAGTCATCGCCACGCCTTTTTTCGGCGGCTGATTACGTGCAAGCGAGAGCAGGGCGCTGGCCATGGTCACGCCAGCGCTCGGGCCGTCCTTCGGCGTTGCGCCTTCCGGTACATGCAGGTGGACGAAGGCTTCGTCGAAGAACTTCGCATCACCACCAAATTGCTTGAGGTGCGAGCTGACGTAGCTGTAGGCGATCTCCGCCGATTCCTTCATCACATCGCCCAATTGCCCGGTGAGCTTGAAGCCCCGGTTGAGCGTATGAATCCGCGTGGCCTCGATCGGCAAGGTCGCGCCGCCCATGCTGGTCCAGGCCAGACCGGTAATCACGCCGGTGCCGGACAGCACTTGCTCATTGCGGAACACCGGATGGCCCAGCGAGGCTTCGAGGTCTTTCGGCCCGAGTTTGATCACCGCTTTCGGATCGTCGATCAGCTTCATCACCGCTTTGCGCACCAGTTTGCCCATCTGCTTTTCCAGCTGTCGCACGCCGGCTTCGCGGGCATAGCCATCGATCAGTGCTTTGAGCGCGCTGTCGCTGATGCTCAGGCTGCCTTTCGATACGCCGGCCTTTTCCAGCAGTTTCGGCCACAGGTGACGCTTGGCGATGGCGACTTTTTCTTCGGTGATGTAGCCGGACAGGCGAATCACTTCCATCCGGTCCAGCAGTGGGCCGGGAATTGAATCCAGGGTATTGGCGGTGCAGACGAACAGGACTTTCGACAAGTCCATGCGCAGGTCGAGGTAATGATCGAGAAATTCGACGTTCTGCTCAGGGTCGAGAGTTTCCAGTAGCGCCGAGGCCGGGTCACCCTGGTAGCTCTGGCCCATCTTGTCGATCTCGTCGAGCATGATCACCGGGTTCATCACTTCGACGTCTTTCAACGCCTGCACCAGTTTGCCCGGTTGGGCGCCGATGTAGGTGCGGCGGTGGCCCTTGATTTCGGCCTCGTCGCGCATGCCGCCGACGCTGAAGCGGTAGAACGGCCGCCCGAGGGATTCGGCGATGGATTTGCCGACGCTGGTTTTACCCACGCCCGGTGGGCCGACCAGCAACACGATCGAGCCGCTGATCTCGCCTTTGTAAGCTCCAACGGCGAGGAATTCGAGGATGCGATCCTTGATGTCGTCCAGACCCGCATGGTGCTTGTCGAGGATTTTGCGTGCGTGCTTGAGGTCGAGTTTGTCCTCGCCGTACACGCCCCACGGCACTGATGTTGCCCAGTCCAGATAATTGCGTGTGACCGCGTACTCCGGCGAGCCGGTTTCGAGGATCGACAGTTTGTGGGTTTCTTCCTCGAGGCGCTTCTGCACTAGCGCCGGCAGGGTTTTGCCTTCGAGGCGCTGCTGGAACTGTTCGAGGTCGGCGCTGCGGTCGTCCTTGGTCAGGCCAAGTTCCTGCTGGATGACCTTGAGTTGCTCCTTGAGGAAGAACTCACGCTGATGCTCGCCGATCTTGCGGTTGACTTCGGCGGAAATCTCTTTCTGCAGGCGCGCGACTTCGACTTCCTTGCGCAGCATCGGCAGGACTTTTTCCATGCGCTTGAGCATCGGCACGCAGTCGAGCACTTCTTGCAGCTCGGGGCCGGTGGCGGAGGTCAGCGCGGCGGCGAAGTCGGTCAGCGGCGACGGGTCGTTGGGGCTGAAGCGGTTGAGGTAGTTCTTCAGCTCTTCGCTGTACAGCGGGTTGAGCGGCAACAATTCCTTGATCGCATTGATCAGCGCCATGCCATAGGCCTTGACCTCGTCGGTCGGCTCGGTGGGCTGGTGCGGGTATTCGACTTCGACCAGGTACGGCGGGCGATGGTGCTTGAGCCAGGTCTTGATGCGCACGCGGCTCAGGCCCTGGGCGACGAATTGCAGTTTGCCGTTTTCGCGGCTGGCGTGGTGCACCTTGACCAGCGTGCCGTATTCGGGGAGGGCGCCGGTGTCGAAGTGGCGCGGGTCTTCCTGGGGCGTGTCCATGAAGAACAGGGCCAGGGAGTGGTGTTCGGATTTGCTGACCAGTTCGAGGGTTTCGGCCCACGGTTCTTCGTTGACGATGACCGGCAGGACCTGGGCCGGGAAGAACGGACGGTTGTGGATCGGAATGATGTAGACCTTGTCCGGCAGGTTTTGCCCGGGCAGCGCCAGGCCGGTGCCGGAGGAGGTGTGTTCGATGTGGTCGTTTTCGTAATCGTCGTGGTTGTCCGGGCGATCTTGCTGGTCGGTCATGGGGCACCTGCGCAATGGGGTATGGGGTGTTAGATGGGGCAGGGGTGGGGTGGTTTCAATGGGGCGGGTGTGTTTCTGCTTGTGTGTTCAGGTTTGCAAAGTTTTTCACCTTGTTAACCTTGGCGGCCGTTGGGCCGGTGGCAAGATCCTTCAGGTCGGCACGGATGCCTAGTGGAATCTAACAATGTCTGTGCATAACTAGCGAAAAACGCGAGTGTTGGTTAGCTTTAACTATTAAATGGAGTTTTGATGGGTTCCGTTCGGCTTATTTCGAACTGGCCTTGAGTCCCTGTAATTTCTGACAGTAGACAACTGACTCAATCGGCCGAAGATTGCGGTTCAATCTCGAACGACAGAGAGGTGTTCGAGAATTTATCAACGTCAAGGAATCGAACCATGAGTCATACCGATACGAAATACAGGGATTTCATCATTCGCGAATATTCTTCCGACACGCCGGGTTTGCGTTTCCAGGTGATCTACAGCGAAACGGAAAAGAGTTTGTTGCTGGAAACCCGCAAGCATGCCGAGCAACTGATCATCGATCGGTTGCAACGGATGGCAAATGGAGGAAAAGCCTTTTGATTCTGTCGGGTCACGCTGACGACAAGCGTTCGAAGGTTGCGATCTTTTGATTTTTTCTTGAAAGCACCGAATTGCCCAAGGCGAAGTGGACAGACTTCATTGATGCCATACACCTTGGTGCGAATGGAGCATGTTGGGCACGCCTCCATGCAAAAAGGCGCCACCCCTCACAGGGTGGCGCCTTCTTTTACCGCCGCTACCGCTTATTCCGGCAGTTTGTACGCAATGATGTAGTCACCCATCTTGGTGCCCAGCGAGCCGTGACCGCCAACAACGAGCAGCACGTATTGCTTGCCGTCCTTGCCGGTGTAGGTCATCGGAGTCGCTTGGCCGCCTGCTGGCAGGCGCGATTTCCACAGTTCTTTACCGGTATTCACGTCATAGGCGCGCAGGTACTGGTCGAGGGTGCCGCTGAGGAAGCCGACGCCGCCGGCAGTGACCATCGAACCGCCCATGCTCGGTACGCCGAGGGTGAAGCCGATCGGGATTGGCGAGCTGTCGCGGCTGGTGCCGTTCTTGCGTTTCCACACGACTTTGCCGGTGGTCAGGTCGATACCGGCGACGTAGCCCCAGGCCGGGGCCTGGCACGGTACGCCGAGTGGCGACATGAACGGGTGCATGATCACCGCGTATGGCGCGCCAGTGTTTGGCTGCACGCCCGAGGTTTCGCTCTCGCGCTTGCTGCCGGCTTCGACTTGCTCGCGTGGCACCATTTTCGAGACGAAGGCCATGTAGTTCGGGCTGGTGAACAGCAGTTGGCGAACCGGGTCGACCGAGACGCCGCCCCAGTTGAACACGCCGACGTTACCCGGATAGATCAGGCTGCCCTGTTCCGATGGCGGGGTGTACTGACCTTCGTAACGCAGTTCCTTGAACTGGATGCGGCACAGCATCTGGTCGAACGGGCTGGCGCCCCACATGGCTTTTTCGGTCAGTTCCGGGGCCAGCAGGTTGAGGTCCGAACGGGCCTGGGTCGGTGCGGTGTGGTCGCCTTTCACGGCGCCTTGCGGAACCGGGATTTCCTTGATCGGAATGATCGGCGTGCCGTCACGACGGTCGAGGACGTACAGGCTGCCCTGTTTGGTCGGAGCGATCAGCGCAGGTTTCACGCCGTCAGCGGTTTTCATGTCGAGCAGGGTTGGCTGGCTGCCCACGTCCATGTCCCACAGGTCGTGGTGGGTGAACTGGTAGTTCCAGCGCACTTTACCGGTAGCCAGGTCCAACGCGACGAGGCCGGCGCTGAATTTCTCGGCGCCCGGGGTGCGATTGCCGCCCCATTGGTCAGGAGTCTGGTTGCCCAGTGGCAGGTAGACCATGCCGAGTTTTTCATCGACGCTGGCCAGCGACCACATGTTCGCCGAGTTGCGGCTGTAGGTTTCGCCCGGGGCCAATGGCTCGGTGGCGTCCGGCTTGTCGCTGTCCCAGTTCCACACCAGGTGCCCATCGCGCACGTCGAAGGCGCGGATCACGCCCGATGGCTCGTTGGTCGACTCGTTGTCGGTGACGTGACCGCCCATGATCACCAGATCACGGGTAATCGCTGCTGGCGAGGTGGAGTAGTAGCCGCCGGCGGTGAACGGGCCGATGCCTTGGGTCAGGTCGACCACGCCGTTGGTGCCGAAGCCTTCGCAGATCTTGCCGGTGTCGGCGTTCAGTGCGATCAGGCGGGCATCAGCAGTTGGCAGGTACAGGCGACGCGGGCAGGCCTGAGCAACGGCCTGGCCGGCTTCGGAGATAACAGCGGAACCGGCGTTTTCAGACTTGGCATAGGCGGCTTCGTCGTAGTACGACACGCCACGGCAGGTCATGTGGGCGAAGCCCTTGAAGCCGACCGGGCTCTTGATCTGTGGATCGAAGCGCCAGATTTCCTTGCCGGTGTCCGGGTCCAGTGCCAGCACTTTGCTGTGCGCGGTGCAGGCGTAGACCATGCCGTTGGCTTTGAGCGGGGTGTTTTCGTTGGTCAGCTCGACCGGGTCATCCGCAGTTGGCAGGTCGCCGGTCTGGATGCGCCAGGCTTCTTGCAGCTTGCCGACATTTTCCGGGGTGATCTGCTTGAGCGGCGAGTAGCGGTCACCGAACTCGGTGCGACCGTACGCTTGCCAGTCGCCATCCGGCATGGCCGGTGCGGTGCTGGTCATGTCCGCGCTGTCGCGGCCTAGTTCGCCGAAGGTTTCGCCCGGGTGGGTGAAGAGGCTGGCCAGAGCGGTAACGCCGGCCAGGATCACCGCCACGGTCAGGCCGCCAGTGCCGATTTTCGCCGGGCCGTTGAGCAGCAGCGGACGACGGAACCACGGCAGCAGCATCACGAAACCGAGGACAAACCACAGCGCCAGACGCGGCACCAGTTGCCACCAGTCCAGACCGACTTCCCACAATGCCCATACCGTGCTGGCAAACAGCACGATGGCGTACAGGCCCAGTGCCGCGCGGCGGCGCATCAGCAGCAGAATGCCGCTCAGCGCGATGCCGATACCGGCCAGCAGATAGTAAAGCGAGCCGCCGAGCATGCTCAGCTTGACTCCCCGGCCAGCATGGCCAGGCCCATCAGTAGAAGCAGGATGCCGAGCAGGCCCGGTAGCAGACGGCCCCGACTCGAAGCACTTTCGGTGCTCATAGTGTGATTCTCCGTGACGTTTATGTAGTCCCGCGCTGTAGTCACTTTAGATGACGATCTGGCGCAGGCATGGTTCAGATAAAAACTTGTTCGGCTATCGAATTTCATGGATCCCTGTGGGAGCTGGCTTGCCAGCGATGGCGATTGCACATCCAACACTGAAAGCGCCAGACAGATTGCTATCGCTGGCAAGCCAGCTCCCACAGGGCCTTGTGGCGTTTTTTAGAACGACGACTGGATCTTGATCCCGCCGATCAGGGCGTCGTCGACGTCGTTCACGCCACCGGGATGGCGGATGTATTGCAGGTTGGGGCGCACGGTCAGCCAGTTGGTCACGTGCACGCCGTAATACAGCTCGGCGCTGTATTCGGTGTCCTGCGGTGGCAGGAACGCCGGATTGTCGTAGTCGTAGACGGCGTTGGCGCGGTTGCTCGCCTCGGCGTTCTTGCGATAGGCCGGGTTGACGTGCACACGAGCGAGGGCGAAACCGATGTCATCTTTGGCGCGGGCGTCGAACGGGCCTTTGTAGGTCAGGCCGGCCTGCACGTAGTTGTCGATGGCGTTGGTTTTCTTGTCATGCATCGTCGCGTTGGCGAACAGGCTCAAGCCGCGCGAGTGGTCGCTGGCGATGCTGGTGACCTGCTGCTGAATGCCCAGCCATACGCCGTGCTTGCTCGAGGCACTGCGATAGGCTTCGCCGCTCAGCGCTGCCGGTTGGTCATTGCGGTCTTTATAGACGTCAGAGGCCTTGGCATTGCTGTAGTAATAACCGGCGCGGTATTCGCCCGGCAGACCGTTGAGCTTCGGCGTCCACACCAGTTCGACCGGCAGGATCGCGCCTTGCGTGCCGCTGCCGCTGAGTTTGAAGCCGTTGCCGCGATCGAGGTTCGACGGGTTCTGCTCGTAGGCGCCGACCTGCGCATACAGCTCGGGCGTCAGGTGATATTTGACCCGCAGCGCCCATTGGCTGACCGGCCAGTTGTACCAGATGCCGCCGACCCAGTTGCCGACCTGCGAGCCGCAGAAGGCCAGGTTCTGGAAGTCGCAAGGGAAGTTGTTGAAGTCTTCGCCTTCGCCGAAACGGCCGACCTTGATATCGAGCTTCTGATCGAAGAATTTCTGCTGATACCACATCTGCGTCAGGCGCGTGGTCTGGCCACGACCCCAGACTTCCTGGGCGGAAGTGAATCCGCCAACGCGCGGGTCGTTGATGCGGTCGTTGCTGATGTTGTTGCCACTGCGCTTGGTGATGGTCAGCTGAAATTCAGCGTCGTTCCAACCGAGGATCTTCTGCAGATCCAGATGGGTACCGAGGCCGAACTGGTCGCTGTAGCGGGCAGTGCGGTCGTGGTCATAGCCGCCGTGCAGATTGCTGCCCATTTCGCCGGTGTAATCGAGTTTGAAGTCGTAGCCTTTTTCCGCAAGTTCCGTGCGCGTGCCGTTCCAGTCACCGAGCATATACGGTGATTCACTGTCGAAGGCCGGCGCCGCGTGGGCGCAAGTGGCAAGGCCGAGGGCGGTGCAGCCGCCAAGGGTGCGCAGGGCAGAGATAGCGCTGTCTCGGGAGAAGGAAAAGTCAGGCATGAAGAAGTCTTTTTTGATGTTTTCAGGTGCAGGCCGAACGCTTCAGATTGTCGCAGGCAGTGAAGCGTTTCAGCGGAAGGGCGGCAGGATAATGATCTGTAACAAATTGAGAAAGCGCTTTTGCAGACATGCAGCGTTTCGGATTTGGTAACAGTGCGGCAAACGGGCGCATTGTGAGTCGGGCCACAGCCTGCGATCTTCCCGGGTTGGCCTACATTTGCAGGAAGGCCTTCCACCTGCTCTGCCCCTCGGCTAAGGTGCGCGGCTTCTGCATATCACTTCGCCCAAAGGCCCGGCATGAACGAACAATCCCCCGATCCGCTGCACGGCGTGACCCTTGAACAGATCCTCAATGCACTCGTGACTCACTACGAGTGGTCGGGGCTGGCCGAGCGTATCGACATCCGTTGCTTCAAAAGCGATCCGAGCATCAAGTCGAGCCTGACCTTCCTGCGTAAAACTCCGTGGGCGCGGGAGAAGGTCGAACGCCTGTACGTGAAACTGATGCGCACCAAGCGACCGCTCTGAGATGGACAGCGCGAGGCGCCGACGCCTGATCACCGGCCTGGCCGTGTTGGGCTGGGCCGGATTGACGATTCAACTGTACCTGATCTTCTTCGCACGATTGAGCATCGGCGCCAGCCTGCTGGGCGGGCTGGTGAGTTTTTTCAGCTACTTCACCATATTGACCAACACCTTGGTGGCGACGGTGTTGACCTGCGCGGTCACCGAGCGCGAATCCGCCGCACGGCGCTGGTTCCTGCAGCCGTGGGTCAGCAGTGGAATCGCGGTGAGTATCGCCGTCGTCGGTCTGGCCTACAGCATTCTGTTACGGCATTTGTGGCACCCCGAAGGCTGGCAGTTTGTTGCCGATGAGTTGCTCCACGACGTCATGCCATTGCTGTTTCTCGGCTATTGGTGGCGCTGCGTCCCCAAAGGCACGTTGCGCCTGTGGCATCTGCCGCTGTGGCTGATCTATCCGCTGGTGTACTTCATCTATGCCTTGCTGCGCGGGCATCTGCTCGGCGCCTATGCGTACCCGTTCATTGATGTGGCGGTGTTGGGTTATCCACAGGTGCTGGCGAATGCCGGGGGGATATTGGTGGGGTTTGTGTTGGTGGGGGTGCTGATTATCGGCCTCGACCGCAAATTGTCCGCACGAAGTTGAGATCCAGTGTGGGAGCGAGCCTGCTCGCGAATGCGGTGCGTCAGCCAGCAAATCTTTCGACTGTGCCGATGCCTTCGCGAGCAGGCTCGCTCCCACAAGGGTGATATGGGTCAGGAAGAGATCACTCTTCCTCAGAGCCCTCGGCGCGCCAGTAGCCGACCGCCTTGATGAACTGTTCATCGAGCCCATGCTCATCGATCAGTACCCGGCGGATCTGCCGTGAGACCTTGGTTTCGGTCGCCACCCATGCGTACAGATTGCCCTTGGGCACCTGCAATTGCTTGACGGTAGCCAGCAGGTTGTCCTTGCCCCCTTCGCGCAGCACCCAGATCACATTGAACGGCGCTGCGCTTTCCAGCACTTGCTGCTCAGCGCCGTTTTCCACTTCGATCACCACCAGCGCCTTGCGATTCGCCGCGAGGTGTTCGAGGCGGCGGGCGATGGCGGGGAGGGCGGTTTCGTCGCCGATCAGCAGATAGCTGTCAAAGATGTCCGGCACGATCATCGACCCGCGTGGCCCGCCGATGTGCAGGAACTGCCCCGGTTGTGCCTGCTCGGCCCAGGTCGAGGCAGGGCCGTCGCCGTGCAGGACGAAATCGATGTCCAGCTCCATTTTTTCCAGGTCGTAACGACGCGGCGTGTAGTCGCGCATCTCGGGCATCGGCCCGTTGTCCTTGCCGGCGCCCAGTTGCATCGTCTCCAGCGCCGCCGCTTGTTCGGCGTTCTGCGGGAACAGCAGTTTGACGTGATCGTCCGTGCCCAGGCTGATGAACCCGGCCAGTTCCGGCCCGCCGAGGGTGATGCGGCGCATGCGTGGGGTCAGGTCGGTGACGCGCAGCACTTCAAGCTTGCGCCGTTTGATTTCGTGCATCACGCGGTGAATGGTTTGAGTATCGACTGCAGTCATTCGGCTTTCTCCGTGGCAGGTTGAACGGCAGGGCCGTCGACGATGGCTTTGGCGGTGTCGTTGAGCAGGTCGCGCACGCGCAGGATTTCCTCGGCGCTCCAGCGCCCGTGGTGCAGCTGCAAGGCATGGCGCAGGTTGTGCACCGCTTCGTGGATTTCCGGCGGACGATCATGGCCGCGCAGCGAGCGCTTGCTGACGTCAATGCGCATGCGTACGCCGTCGAGCGCCACCGCTTGTTCACTTAAAGACAAACGACCGGCGTCGGTGACGCTGTAACGCTTTTTGCCGGCCTCGGCATAACCGGCAATCAAATCGCTCTCTTCCAGAAAGGTCAGGGTCGGGTAGATCACCCCGGGGCTCGGGCTGTAAGCGCCATCGAACATGCCTTCGATCTGGCGGATCAGGTCGTAGCCGTGGCAGGGCTGCTCGGCGATCAGCGCCAGCAACAGCAATTTCAAGTCGCCGGGGGCAAAAACTCGCGGGCCGCGACCGCCGCGTTCGCGACCGGGGCGTTTTTCGAAGCCGTCGCGGCCATCGCCGTGCTCGCGATGGGGGGAATGATGGTCTCTCATTTCGCTTCTCTCTCGTCGTATTTAGATACAACTTAAGATATATCTTAATGGTTGCGCAAGACGTTTTTGGCCTTGTCCTGAGCTTGACGGACGAGTGGTCAAAGCGAAAAAGAGCCGGAAAAAGTTTTTTGATCAATAAAACACAGCGGTGACCTTGAAGTTAAAGTTATCGCTCTAGTTGTACTTGAGTATATGTTCTAATTCCTTGCAAGTTACCGCGTTAAAGCGGCTAAGTTGCTGTATGGTTTTTTGCCTGTAACTGTGTGTAGGGCGCAACTTACAGCGAATGTTGCAAGTATCTGTTTTTTGTTCTTTTTTCTGGCGGGGTGTGAGGTTGTTTAACTACGAGTTTGTCGGAAGTTGCCTGCTTACATTCCAGAGGCAACAGCCGATGATGCCCGCCATTGAAAGTTCAAGTTGCTCTGGCGGTCGATGAGCAAATGGTTTGTGAACTTTCAATGACACCCCCTATATAAAGCAAACAGGTACTGAACGATGTTCAAGAAAATCGCAATCGCTGCTCCACTGGCTCTTCTGGCAATGTCCTCCACTGCCTTCGCTGCGGGCGAAGCGTCGCACTCCATCAGCCTGATCGCTCATGTGCCAACCAACGGTTTCTATGTGGTGCCGACCGATCCGGATCTGGTCAACAAGGACCAGGACATGAGCTATCAGCCGACCACCGGCAAGATGGCCGACGTCAACGGTTTCTTCGACGTGCGCAATAACAACGGTTCGGTTCACGCCAGCCTGGAAAGCCTGCCGAAACTGGTTGCCGGCAATACCTCGATCGACCTGCAGGTCATGCTCAACAACAAGGAACTGACCCTGACCCCGCAAATGGTCGTCGGTGAATCCGAGTCGGATGTGAACTACCGCGCCCCGCTGAAAATCTCCGCCAAAGGCAGCAACTTCCAGCCGGGTGACTACACCGGTTCCGTGGCGATGATCTTCGACGCCGTGCCACCGGTTGGCGGCAACTGATCGACTGATCAGGTCCAAAACGCTCGCTTTTCAGCAGTGGCGTCAACCGACGGGGCAGGCAGTGATGTTTGCCCCGACGGACTTTCATTGTCAGTCAATCAGAGTACGAGTTCATGTTCCCGATGACACCCATCGCGGCTGCGCTTGCGCTGTTGTTTTGTGCCAGCGCAGCCGTCGCATCCAACACCGCCGGTACGACGCCACGCAGTTTGCTGGCCCAGGCCAAAGGCTTGCCAGCGGATTTCGAGGAGCATTTCTTTGATGTGCCTCTGGCGGTGCGTGTCGAAGTCGACCAACAGCCGTTGGGTGAGGCCATGGTGGTGTTGTCCCGCGATGATCGCATCACCCTTCTCGAATTCACCGACACCAGCGAAAACCGCTTCGGCCCCGCTGAACGGGAAAAATGGGCAAGCTACCTCAAACCCGGCGTGCCATTAGGTGCGTGCAGCGGTTCCTGCCCCGACCAGTTTCTGGCGGTGCACTACAACCTGGAAAGTTCGCTGGTATCGATCGTCACCGAAAACGCCGAACGCGACCTTCAAGCCAAGCGTTATTACGAGCAACCGAGCGGTGGTAGCAGCGGCCTGATGGTGCGCAACCAGCTCAACCTCAACGGCGGCCAGGATCAGGACCTCGGCGGACGCTTCGGCCTGGAAGCCAGTTCAAGCCTGGGCAACTGGAGCCAGACGCTGAATCTGCAATTGGCCCGGCTTGGTGGCCCCGACGACAAGCTCTACCACGCCGTGCACGAGCTGCACACCCAGCGCGAACTGCAAGGCAGCTTCTTGCGCCTGGGCTATTTCACCCCCAATTCCGAAGGACTGACGCGCCAGCCGCGCACGTTTGGCACCAGCCCCGATACGGCGGTCGGCCTCATGTACGGCAGCTCCGACAGCCTCGCGATCAACAGCCCGATGCCCAGCGTTTACCCGATCTACGTGACAGCCAACCGGCAGGGTTCGGTGGAGATCTGGCGCGACGGTCTGTTGATCAATACCCAATCGGTGCCGGCCGGTTTGCAGACCCTCGACACCCGGCCGCTGCCCGGCGGTATTTATGAAGTGGAAGTGCGTCTGATCGAAGACGGCCAGATCACCTCCACCACCCAGGAGTTGGTGTACAAGCCCAGCAACTGGCGCAACCTTGACGAACGCTGGCGCTACAACGTGTTTGCCGGTGAAGAAAGCAAACTGCTGAGCAACTGGGACACGCAATCGAGCGGCAGTCCCACCGCCGGTGCGGCGGTCAATTACCTGCTGCACCCACGGGTGATTGTCGGCGCGTCGGCGCGGCAGATCCGCGAAAAACTGCAATACGGTACTTCCATCGACTGGACCCTGGCCAACCACGTCAGCCTGTATGCCAATGTCTACAAGACCGAGGATTACGGCACCGGTCTGGACCTGCAAAGCCTTTACAACTATGGCGCGGGCAGTCTGGTGATCAGCCACAACCGCAGCTGGCTCGACACCACCAACACCTACGACACGCTGCCGGACGGCACGCGCTTTCGCCCACGTAACGTGTTTGTCGGCCAGACCAGCAATTCGTCGCTGGCGCTCAACCATCGGCTGAGCAGCAAGAGTTCGGTCAATGCCCGGGTCTCGCACAGCGAAGGCAATGTCGAAGGCGTGGGCGTGGATCTGGGCTGGACCCAGCGCGCCGTATTGCTGGGCAGTGATGCCAGTTGGCGCCTGTCGGTCTTTGATCGCCCGGGCAGTTTCAGCAGTGGCGATGCGCGCAATCGCGGCGTCGATCTGAGCATCAACCTGGCGTTGGGCGCTCCCGGTCAGCAGCTCACCGGCAGCATCGGTTCACGCACGGCCCGCGACGGCAAACGCGACAACAATGCTTCGCTCGGCTGGCGCAAGGATTTCAAGGATCACGTGCTGCAAAGCGTCTCGGTGACGGCGCTTACCGACACTTACGGCCTGGGCATGTCGAGCCTGACCAATTTCCGCACCGACGCGGTAAACGGCGACGCCTTCGTCCAGCGCTCTTCCTACAACGGCAACTTCACTGGCGGGCTCAACCTCGACAGCACACTGGTGGTCGGCGGCGAAAAGATGCTGCTGACCAGCCAGAGCGACGTGCGCGGTGCGGGAATGATCGTCGACGTCGAGTCGGATATCGACGACATCGTCCTGCGGGCCGATGACTACAGCGGCGGCGGTGCCGCGCTGAAGCCGGGGCGCAATTTCATTCCGATCACCGCTTATCAGAACAGCTCGGTGAGCTTCGACTTCGAAGGCAACACCGTACCGGCCGCCACCATCGAACCGGCTCGAACCCGCTATCACCTGAACAAGGGCGGCATCGAGTATCGCAAGGTTCGCGTGATGAAAACCCTCACCGTGCTCGGTCGCCTGGTCGATGCAAGCGGGCGGCCGCTCAAGGGCCACCACGTGATCAACCACGCCAGCCGTGGCGTGACCGAAGTCGACGGTTTCTTCTCGATGGAAATGAACGCCGGTTCACCCACCCTGGAAGTGCGCCAGGGCAACCAGTTGTTGTGTCAGTTCCGCTTGAACGAGGCCGACCACCGCAGCGAAAACGACGTGTTGATGATCGGCGATCTGCGTTGCACCCCAGACACCCTCGCCGACGTCACTACCACCGAAATGAAGGCAGGCTGAGCATATGAAAATCTTCCAGGCAGGCTGCGCGCTGACGCTGGCGTTGGCCATGTCCACCGCCCATGGGTTCAATCAGGAAATCCGTGCGACGTTTCAGCCTGACCCGACGCAGCCAGGCAAGAATCTGTTCGTGAACAAAACCCCCAACACCGGCTACTGCGCAAGCTACCCGGCGCAATGCGCCGACCACAACATTTTCAGCATCGAGATGCCTGTACGGTTCGACTCCACACGCTTCATCTCACGCGGTGAACCGATGCTGGTGAAAGCCCCGGCCGACTGGCGACAATTGACAGTTACCAATATGCAAACGCAGGAAACCGAAACCGTCGAAGTGCGCATCATCGGTATCGGCTCCACGTACATTCTGGGCGATACCGCGACCAACATCACCGGCGTGTCAGACGACGCTCAAGCGCATGACAAATTATGGGACTCCAGCGGTTGGGTTTATGTGCCGGAACCCTGCCGTTACAGCGGTGTGGCGTCCTATGGTCCTGACAGTTATCGCTTCTTCTGGAAGACCCCGGTACAAGCTGGCTGCTCCAAAAACGCCGCTTACCGTCTCCCGTCAATAGCTTTCGACAAGATGGATTTTGCTTATGAATTAAGGACTCCCAATCCGTTGGGCATGTCTACCGGGCAATATACCGGCTCGGTTACTTACACCTTGGGAGGCGGCCGCGATTTTGTTCTGGGCGGCCTCTTGCTGCAGCCCGACGACCCCACGCTGACCCTGGATTTCGTCCTCGACGTGCAACACACCCTCAAGGTCGACCTGCCCCCCGGCGGCACTCGGGTCACGCTTGAGCCCGTAGGTGGCTGGGAGCCATGGATCAACAGCGGACGCAAACCCACGCGGATATTTGCCGACCAGGTCTTCTACATTTCGGCCTCTTCGCGTTTCAAGGTCATGTTGTTGTGCAATTCCCAAGGCGGAAATGTCTGCAACCTGGGTAGCCCGAAGGGCGATAGCTCTCGGGTTCAAGTCAGGATGAGTCTGCCGCCGGGCATCATTGGCCCCGGCGGCGGTCAGGTCAACCGGATTCCCCTGGATTTCAATCGCTGGTCAGCGCCTTTTCAGCCTGGAATGTATGTGGAGCGCAAGCCTGGCTATCTGCATTTCGACATGGACTCGAGAGAAATCGATTTCCTGCTCAGGCCGGGCAAGAACGACCGTTTGCGCGGCAACGTCACCATTATCTGGGATTCGGAAGTATGAGCGTCCCGGTCCGCTTTCACTCAACGTTCATGGAGTTCAACACGATGAACCGTGGTCTTTTGCTGGGCCTGCTCAGCGTTTTTTGCCTGACGGCGCAGGCCGGGCCGCAGATCAATGTCGGCACCGTTTACGACTATCTGGAAGCCGACAAGAGCACCTATCTCAAACGGGTTTTCAACAGCGGCGACGCCACCGCATTCGTCAAGATCAATGTGCTCGAAATCGTTTACGACGACGCCGGCACGCCCAAGGAAATTGCTGTCGAGAACGCCGCCGATGGCGCCTCGCGCAACGGCCTGATGGCCAGCCCGGCGCGGCTGATCGTCCCGGCGCAAGGCATGCAGGGCACACGCTTGCTGTACATGGGCGAACGGGATCGAGAACGCTATTTCCGCGTGCGCTTCGTGCCCGTGGTGCCGGAAAAGGAAGACGATTTTGTCGTCACCGGTGAAGAGCGGGAGGATTACAAAAAGTCGTTGTCGGCCGGCGTCAACGTCATGACCGGGTTTGGCACGATCTTCTTTGTCCGCCCAAGAGACGCGCGTTACGCCACGGCGATCAACGAAACCGAAGGTCGCTACGAACTGCGCAACAACGGCAATACCGTGGTGATCGTCGATGAGTTCAAGAGCTGTTCGCTGAGCAAGGAAAGCGATTGCGGGGCGACCACCAAACACCATGTGCTGGCGGGCAAATCCTTTGCCTTCAACAAGGAAAAGGGCCGTGAGTACCGCTTCTTTCTGATCGAAGGCAGCGACAAGAAAACCATGAAAGTCGCCAGCCGCTAGGCCGGTTTTCCATTCACGCATCAGGTAGCCAACATGATCAAGCAATGCACCGCCGCCCTGCTGGCGGTCGCCGCCGCGTTGACCGCGGCAGTGACGTGGGCCGCCCGGGAGGAGCACACCTTCGAAGTGTCGCTGACCATTCCCAGCCGACCCTT
This sequence comes from Pseudomonas sp. AC255, assembly GCF_979258175.1. NCBI lineage: Bacteria > Pseudomonadati > Pseudomonadota > Gammaproteobacteria > Pseudomonadales > Pseudomonadaceae > Pseudomonas > Pseudomonas sp. AC255. Next base: position 589,190 of record NZ_OZ409841.1, read on the forward strand.
CTACATCATTCCGGCACAACCGGACTGGATTCACCGTCCGCAGGTGCTGGCCTGGCACCATGCCACGGACAGCCTGGGCAATCTGGAAAAATCTTTCGACATGCGGCATGACAGCAGCGCCATCGAGGCGCGTCTGGCCACCGAGCCATTCATTGACACCGGCACAACGGGTGAAGTGATTGAGCTGCGGGTGACGTTCAATGACGTCGTGCTGAGTTCGCACATCATTCCGCAACAAGTGCTTTCGGAAGAAGAGGCGGCTGTCGGTAAACGTGTGCTGCTGAAAATCGAACCCATCAAACCGCCGGGTGGCTACCGCCCCGGTCATTACAGCGGCAACGTCGTGCTGTTGTTCAGCGCCAGCGCGCCAAACGGCAATGACGCTGATGCCTGAATGTCTTACGCGGTGGGTATCGCAAGCACGACCAGGGTCCGTCGGCAGATTCGGCCAGCCTGAAACGCTCGCCGAATGCCGTGTGATGGTTTCAGAGTCCGGCCCTGTCTAGGGCTTCGCGACTCAAGGCGCGGGATAGCTCGTTGCGCTCGTAGCTGATTTTGTCGGCCAGCTTCCTGTACTCCCGGTCGCTGCTGAACACCTGGCTGTCGAGCTGACGGAATTTTTCTTCGAACAGGCGCAGATTTTCCTGATAACGGTCAGGATAGGTATTGCGCAGGTAATCCTCCCAGAAAGGATCGGTATAGAGATCGATCATGCCGTTGACCAGGCCATCCCCTTGTTCGCGCTGGATGATTCTCTGGTAGGCAGCGTTGAGCTTTTCCTCGGTGACCCCGGCCCGAGGCTGCACAGGCATGCCCTCCGCTTGCCAGGGCAAATCCAGACGCTCGCCCAGGCCCGCTTCGAACGCCCGATGAATCTGAATTTCGTCCGGCGCCGGCAGGCGCGGATCGATCAGGTGTTGCTGTTGCTGGCGACTGACCTCCATGGCGGCCTCATCGCTGACCCGATCAAGGCGCGCTGCGCTGCGCGCCAGTCGCACGAGTCTGTCTTCCAGCTGCGGGGCCGATGCCGTTTCGTTCCAGGCCTTGGACACCAGGACTTTGAGCCCCAGTGAATTGAACAGCTGCTGGCCCAGATCAGCGCAATCCTGTGCAGACACGTTCTGCTCGAAGAGCTTTTTGCGCAGATGTTCGTCGAGCGCCGCCGCGTCGACCATGTCCCAGACCCGTGCGGTCAAATTCCGCCGCCCCGCGTCAGTCCCGTAATCGGCGGATTCGCGTTGCTTGCGGATCACGCTGAAAAAGCCGGCGGAATCAGGCTCGGCCATCAGGTCATGCCAGGACTGCTCGCGGTATCGGCTGAAGGCTGCCGAAGGGTGGGACGGATCCGCATTGGCGGGCATCAACTTCCAGTAATCAAGCTCATCGGCGGCGGCGGATGAATAACCGGGCACGACGCTCAACCCTACCGACTGGCGATACTCGCCAAGACGCCGCAACTGGTCACCGTCGAATTTGGCAACACTGATCCGTGCGCGAGCCAGCAGGCGCGCCTGATCGCTACCGGGTTCGACCCGGGGCAGGGTGTCCAGCGGATTGTCTCGCATGTCCAGGTAGAACCCCTTCGGGCGCTGCCGTATCTGTCCATCGACTTCAAGCCATCCTGCCGGCCAATCGCGAATGCGCGTATTGACCAGGTTCAGTTCGACCAGTTGCTCCATGCGCCCGATATCCGGCGGCACACGCAGGTTGTTGCCATTGAGATTCAGGCTGTGCAAGCGGGTGAGATTGCTCAGGCGCGTGCTTGAGTCATAGGTCAGTTCAATGCTGTTGTGCGACAGATCCAGCGTCTGCAACTGATGCATTTTCCCGAGGGCAGCCGGCACCTCCTTGAAACCGCAGCGTTGGGCGCTCAATTGCCGCAGATTCGGGAAACTCGCCAGCAGGCTGTCCGGTGTGGTTGAAAGCGCAATGTTGGTGATGTTCAGTCCGGTAATCCGCTCGAAGTATTGCTGCATCCCGGGACGCCGTCGCAAGTCGCGCCACCATGACTCAAGGTTCGGTAGCGGCAGTTCGGCTGAAAGGTCCAGCGTATAGCCGTGTTCCGGATGGGGATTGCGTGCGCCGGGCCTTTCGTTCTCGCGTTTGAAGCACTTCCTCAATTGCTGCTCGATGTACAAGCCGCCCTCGCGGACGAAATCCGTTGGCAGCGCGATCAGTTCCCCGTTGTCTTCAATGACGGGGGTGTAACTGCTGCGCCAGCTGTCGAGGGCGTTGTCGAGCACTTCGCGTTCGCGCTCAAGGTCGCCGATGGCGCGTTCGCTGTTGCTCTTTTTCCAGCGCCGCCAGGAAACCCGCGACCTCTCTGTCGTTGAGTTTCGGGTACAACTGTCTGAGCCGCTGTTCCGGGGTTTTTGCCGCCCAGGGCCAGCCGCGTAGAAGAATCTCCGTCTCGCGGGGGGCGACCGTTCGGATCGGCGGTTGCGCCAAAGCAATACGGCGTTCGGCTGGCGGCGCGCACTGCTCCATGATCCACAGTTTCAAGGCGCGGCCCTGACCGCGCTGATAACCGGTACTCGCCAGCGTTTCGAGCGGTACGGCGCGCAGGATGGCTTCGTGGAAATCGCTACTGTCATGCAGCAACTGACCCTTGGCGTCGCGCACTTCATAACGGCCTTCGCCACGCCTCAGCAGTTGCCTTACGGTGCTGGCGTCTTGCGGCCCGACACTGCAGCGCAACGGACCGTGCGGGCTGCCGTCGAACACCTCGATGCGCAGGTCGGCAAAGGTGTCGGTGTGGATTTTCAGCGTATTGAGCGCCAGGCGTTCGGTCTGTTCGGTCATCAGATCGTCCCGGTAAAAACCGTCGTACGCGCGACTGGCCGACGCCTCGAAATCCAGCTCTCGGGCCTGATTCTTCAGGCGTAGCGGCAAGTGCTGTTCATCGCTGATGCGTTGCCGTTCGGCGACGCGAGCCTGGCTCAGAACCGTCTCGGCCAAGGGCAACGGCAGGTCCGGGAACGACTGTCTGATCACCGCTATCTCGGCGTCGCCGCTGCGCTGCCCGGCCTGGTACAGATGGCGGGCGACGGCGCTGCGCTGCTCATTGAGCGCGTCGGCCAGTTGACTGCGCAGGACCTCGACCCGTTGCTCGGCAGTGACCATCGGGCCGAGCAGATGATTGAACTCATCGTCGCGCAGGAACCCGGCGACCCGCTCGGGCAAATGTCCGGCGTTGAGATCAGCCTGGCTGATGCGCAACGTGTCGGCTTCGGACGCCAGCGCGTTGCCGTATTTATGCGAGTAGCCGGTCAGGTCCTGACGCGCGAAAACCTCCAGCGCGCGTCGCGGCGGCCAGCCCGGCAGGCTGGTCAGCATCGGCTCCAGCCATACCGCATCGGTATCGATCGGCTTGCCGTTACGCAGGTTCTGCGCAGCCTCGATGACATCCTCGTATGCACTGACGCGCCTGACCGTGTCGGCCAGCAGCGGCGGTGGCGGGCTGTTGTCGCTGTGCATGCGACGCAGTTCATCGTGGCTGGTGCCGCTGCTGCGCCGGATGTCCTCCAGTTGCACAGGCGTAAAGCGCTCGACGCTGTGGCCCAGGCGAGGCATCAGCCGGGCGTCGGGCCAGTCGCCTGGCGATTCTGCTTCATGCAGCCAGGCGCCGTGACCGTTGTGTTCGATCCTTGGCTGGTAGGCATTTTCTCGATTCGGATGTTTGATCCGGTGGGTTTTGCTGGTGGCATCGGCGGAGGCTTTTTCCACCACATAGAGCTTGCCTTCCAGCGGCAGGACGCTGGCGCTGGCATGTTGATGCAGGCCGTGACGATTGGGCTTCGATTGCGCTGCCAGGCTCAGCTCGTCGCGTGCATAAGGGCTTAGGTCGCGATGCCACAGGCTTGGTTTGCCGTCGGGCAATTTGACCTGTTGCATGGCATCGACCTGCGGTGAGAGTTTTATCCGCAACGTTTCGCCAATCTGCGCGCCGGCGCCGAACGCCGCCAGTTGAATGACATCGGTCACCACACTGATGACATGTCCGGCAGCTTCCTCCCAGACGCCTTCGGCCAGATCGACGATGCCTTCAATTACATCGCTGGTCAGTTGATAGGCGGTATAGGCCATCATCACCTCGCCCAGACCAGGCACAAAGGGCGTGGCAATCAGCAGGGCGACGTTGAAGATGTCCGAGACGATCCGCTTGAAGTTGTCCCACCATGCCCAGCGTGCATTGCTGTCGGCATCGGCGGTCGAGACAGCGATTTGCCGCGCATCGTTGATGATCTTGTTGAGTTTCTGCTGATAGACGTGCCGCCAGTAATCGCCCTGCAACGGCAAGCGGGTGAATTGCAGCCTGGGCTTTTCCACCGGGTCCTTGCGCCACACCGGGCGCTGGTCGGTGCTCTGCTCGCGTTCGTGATGGCGGACGACGAACAACCGCTGTTCGAGTTCGGCAAAAAAATGCCCACGTTGCTGCTGATCGACAAACTGGCTGAAGAATTGCCGGTACGTATGCCCGGTCGAGGCGCTCAGGCGGTCCTCGCGCAACTGGCGGGTCAGTTCTTCACGAAACGCCGCCAGCGACTCGTACTCCTTGAGTGGATGATCCGGATCGTGCGGCACGTAGACGATCAGGCGTCGAACGCCACGACTGTCGGGGTGGCCATGCATCAGCAACAGAATGCCGGTCAGGCGGGTACCGAGCATGGACAGGTCATTGCAGCGAATCGAACGGTTGTTGAGACGCAAGCGCGGGTTTTCCTCTGTGCTGAAGCTGAGCACCATCCTGAAGGTGTCGTACTGGATCTCTGCCTTGAGCAAGGCGATGTGCGCCGCGACGGCGAGGGCGTCTTTGAGGCTGGTGCCGATCTTGTATTGCAGAAGGCTCTCGGCCAGCGCTTCGCCGGGCAGCAAGTAGCCCTGCAAGTGCCTGGCATATTGCCCGCCCAGGTCGAGGTCGCGACACAGTGTCTGGAACTGGCTGATGGGCATTTGGTTTTTGAGCGGCAAGACGTCGAAGTGGCCGCGCGCATCAGGCTGGCTGATGTAGTCCGAGCCTGCACCGACCGTCTCGTTGGCGGCAAAGTTGTGCAGAGCGGCATCGAGCAGTGAGACCGTACGGGTCGTCGAACCGTCGACCACGTCGATTGCATACCAGGGACTGCTGGCGGGGATATACAGGCGCAGCCAGGTCTTCCTGACGTCCGGCTCGATGCCATGGCATTGCTTGATCCTTGCTTTGAGCAGCGGCTCGGCGAAGGCGTACAGGTCGGTCCTGGCCAGCAGATGATCGACCTTGTTCTGCGAGTCCCAGGCCTTGAGATTGGCGGCGGCGAGTCGGCTCGCATACGTACCGGGTGCGCTGTACCAGGGTTCGCGCTTCGGTGGCGTGGCGGCGAGTGCCAGGCTGCGGCTGAGCGTTGCAGTTTTGAACGGCGCGCTGACAGCCGATTCGATGAACGCGTAATGCCGGCCTTTGTCGGCGGCAGCGGCAGGCTGAGGGGAGTCAGACATGGCCAATCATCCTTGATTGTTTGAGGAATGATCAGCGTACCGGCGGCAGGGCAAAACAAAAGTTCAAAGATCGGGAGCCAAACGTGTGATCGCCTCAGCGATGCGACAAGAATTCGAATCGGAACAATGCACGAATACCACCATTTGCGCCGATGGCCTTCGGCGCGACGTGCAGGCCATGTTCGGTCAGTGCAGCGCCGATGCCACCACGGGCGCCTGTGGCGGTTGGCACTGTGAGTCGCTGCCCGGTTGCAGATACGGCGTGAGAATCGGCGCCATGCCTTTGAGTACCTGCGTGGGCAGAGCCGAGGTGAACTTGAAGTTCTCCGCCGAGCGCCCCGGGACGAACGCGGTGAGGGTGCCGAAATGGTGGTCGCCGATGTAGAACACAAAGGTCGCCGTGCGGTTGATCGACTTCGAACTGATGATCCGCCCGCCAGACCCGATCGCCGCAATGCGGTTGTCGCCGGTGCCGGTCTTGCCGCCCATGGCCAGCGGTGTGCCGTCGGGCAGTTTGAAACTGCCGGACAGCCTTTTGGCGGTACCGGCGTCGACCACTTGCGACAGCGCCTCGCGCATGGCTCGGGCCACTTCCACTGGCATCACCCGTTTGCCCACGTGCGGGTCGTTGATCAGCCTGGTTTCATACGGCGTATCGGCAGCAAAGTGCAGGCTGTCGATGCGCAGCGTCGGCATGCGCACGCCGTCATTGAGGATGGTGCCGATCAGCTCGGCGAGCGCGGCGGGACGGTCGCCGGAACTGCCGATGGCCGTGGCCAGTGACGGCACCAGGTGATCGAACGGGTAGCCGACTTTCTGCCAGCGCTGATGAATGTCGAGGAACGCTTCGATCTCGAGCATGGTGCGAATACGACTGTCTCGCGCACCCTTGTGCCGGCTCTTGAACAGCCAGCTGTAAACTTCCTGGCGCTCGAAATGGCTGGCCTTGACGATCTCGCTGAAGGTCGCTTCCGGGTGATGCAGCAGGTAACCCATCATCCACAGATCCAGCGGATGCACCTTGGCGATGAAGCCTTGGTCAGGCAAATCGTAACTGCCGGGGCCATAGGAATCGTAGAGGCGGATCAGACGGTCGTCGGTGAGTTTTTCGTTGAGCTTGGTGCCCTTGAGGTGCGAGCGCACGAAACGGTTGAAGTCTTCCTGACTGGCCTCCGGCAGCAGATAGCGATGCACCGCCGCCATGCGGATCGGCGTCGGGCGGATGCTGTCGAGGAAGGTTTCCAGGCGCGCCTGGGTGTCCTTGTTCTTGTACTTCTTCCAGAACTTGAGCAGGAACGAGGTGCCTTCGCGGTCGGCGAAACTGGCCAGGTATTCCTGACGGCGCGGATCGCGATCATCCTTGAGCAATTCGCCGTTGGGGCCTGAGTAGGTGGTGTAGCGGACGATGTCGCGCATCAGCCGGATGAACGGCAGGTTGATCGACTCGCGCAGCGAATCGCGCAGGGTCGGCAGGCGACCGTTGTCCTCTTTGCGGAAGTTGTTGAATCTGTGCAGCCCACCGCCGGTAAAAAACGCCTCGCCGGGGCTGGCCGAGTATTTGCGATCCAGCGCGGCGCCGAGCAGCTTCGACAGGTCGTGATCCTTGTTCTGGATCAGGTAGTCGATGACCCAGCGGCTGAGGCGGTCCTGATCGGGCACTTCGACTTTTTTCAATTCTGCCACGCCCATCGCGCCGTATTTGTCGTGCAGCTCGGCGACGATTTGCAGGTACGTGGTCAGCACACGCATTTTCGCCGTCGAGCCGAGTTCAAGCTTGCTGCCTTCGTTGATGTCGAACGGCTGATCGGTGCTGTCGGTCTGCACGCGCACCCGCGAGCCGTCCGGGGTCAGTTCGAACAGTGTGAAGCTGTAACGCACTTGCGTGGTGCTGGTCGGCGTCAGCAAGCGTTCGCCGAGCAGACCGATTTCCGCGGCATAGGCCGGGTCGGCGAGTTTTTTCAGATAAGCCGTGGCCTGCGTTTGCAGATCGCCCTGCAGAGTGCTGGTGGCCGACAGGTCGAGGCGATCAAGGTCGTACAGCGGGCGATTGAGCATGCTCGCCAAGCGGCTGCGGGCGACGCTGATGCCTTTGTTGGTTTCAATCGGCTGCATCGTTGGCTGGGTCTGCCAGTCGCGATACGACACGGTGCTCGCCAGCGCAGCGTCAGCGAGGGCGCTGTCGATCACGCCGTTCTGCTTGAGCAGGCGCAGGTGGCTGTCGGTGAGGCTGGCCAATTCGTCGCGACCCTTGGTCAGGTAATGCGAAGGGCGGCGCTGGGCGATCATCAGCGAGAGCATTTCACGCAAGGCCAGGCCTTTGGCGGCCATGGTCTGCGGGTCGGTCTTCGGGCTGTTCAGTTGCTCGTTGGCCTTGTTGAAATCGCTGCCGTACCAGACCCGCAAACCTTCGGCCATGCCGTGCACTTCACCGTGGCCGGGCACCGCCGAGAGCGGCACGCTGTTGAGGTAGTCGCGCACGATGTTCTGCCGCGAACCGAGGGTCTGCGGGCCATCCTGATAGGCGCGCACGCTGGCGGAAATCATCTGGCGGATCTTCTCCGCGCCCGACACGGTGAGGCCGTCGGGCGAGTGGCGATACTTCTCCAGTTGCGTTGCCAGGGTGCTGCCGCCGGCCGATTGCCCGGGCAGGTGCAGCAACTTCGCCACTTGCGACCACGCGGCCATGCCGAAACGCGGCCAGTCCACCGCCGGGTTGGCCAGCGGCTGTTTCGGGTCGAGGAGAAAGCGGTTTTCGATGAACAGCAGGCTGCTGACCACCACCGGCGGAATCGCCGCGAAGTCGGCATACAGTTGCTGCGGATAGTTGTATCGATACAGCGGCGCGCCTCGGCAGTCGGTGATCGACAACCCCGCCTGGATCTTTTCCGAATACGGCACGAACAGGCCTTTGTCGGTGTAACCGAGCAGGGCGGGGAGAAGCGCGTCTGCTCGGTGATCACGTAATTGCGCTTGAGCAGGCGCGGGAGGAATTCGTCCAGAGAGCTGTAACCCAGGCGCAGATCGAAAGGGCCGTTGCCCGGATAACGAATCGCTTCGCTGGGACCGGGTTCCAGTTTGTAGGTCAGCGAAGCGGCGTACTGGCTCAGCTCCCGCGCCTGAAAGCGCGAAGTGCGCATTTCCTTGGACGCGGCGAGTCCCACCACCACCGCAATGATCAAAAACAGCAACCAGAAAGCCTTCCACCCGTGCCGCTGACGACGGGGTTTTTCAGGGACAGGCGCTTCATTCACACGTTCAGTCTGAACCACGGTTTTACTCGAATCGGTTTGCCACAAAGCGCCCATAGTCGACTGATCCATTCACGCAGATTGATCGGACTTGTCTGAAGCTTAGACGGTGGTTGGAGCCGGTGAAGAAAATGTGAAGAGCGGAGGCGGTGCTTTGTCTGAATAAAACTGGAACAAACACTGTGGCGAGGGGATTCATCCCCGTTGGGCTGCAAAGCAGCCCCAAAACCTGCCAGCACGGTTTTTACAGGCACACGGCATGTGAGCAAGTTGCGACTGCTACGCAGCCGAGCGGGGATAAATCCCCTCGCCACAAGGATGCTGCTCACATCCCCACGATGTGTCTGTGCGAGCGATGGACTCCCTGTGGCTAGCAGATTTATCAGTCTTGCAGGGACTCCCTGTGGCGAGGGGATTTATCCCCGCTGGGCCGCGAAGCAACCCCAAAACCTGCCAGCACGGTTTCTACAGGCACACCGCATGTGAGCCAGTTGCGCCTGCTACGCAGCCGAGCGGGGATAAATCCCCTCGCCACAAAAAGGCTGTTCACATGCCGGGATGTTGTCAGTGTGAGGGATTCAGGCGGCTAGCCGATTCATCAGTCATGCAGGGACTCCCTGTGGCGAGGGGATTCATCCCCGTTGAGCTGCAAAGCAGCCCCAAAACCTGCCAGCACGGTTTCTACAGGCACACCGCATGTGAGCCAGTTGCGCCTGCTGCGCAGCCGAGCGGGGATAAATCCCCTCGCCACAAAAATGCTGCTCCCATCCCCATGATGTGTCTGTGCGAGCGATGGACTCCCTGTGGCTAGCCGATTTATCAGTCATGCAGGGACTCCCTGTGGCGAGGGGATTCATCCCCGTTGGGCTGCAAAGCAGCCCCAAAACCTGCCAGCACGGTTTCTACAGGCACAGCGCATGTGAGCAAGTTGCGCCTGCTACGCAGCCGAGCGGGGATAAATCCCCTCGCCACAAAAAGGCTGTTCACATCCCCATGATGTGTCTGTGCGAGCGATGGACTCCCTGTGGCTAGCAGATTCATCAGTCATGCGGGGACTCCCTGTGGCGAGGGGATTCATCCCCGCTGGGCTGCAAAGCAGCCCCAAAACCTGCCACCACAGTTTCTACAGGCCCACCGCATGTGAGCAAATTGCGCCTGCTACGCAGCCGAGCGGGGATAAATCCCCTCGCCACAAGGATGCTGTTCACATCCTCATGATGTGTCTGTGCGAGCGATGGACTCCCTGTGGCTAGCCGATTTATCAGTCATGCGGGGACTCCCTGTGGCGAGGGGATTTATCCCCGTTGGGCTGCGAAGCAGCCCCAAAACCTGCCGCCACGGTTTCTACAGGCACACCGAGTCTGAGGAAGTTGCGACTGCTGCGCAGCCGAGCGGGGATGAATCCCCTCGCCACAAGGATGCTGTTCACATCCTCATGATGTGTCTGTGTGGGCATGGATTCAGTTGGCTAGCAGATTCATCAGTCATGCGGGGACTCCCTGTGGCGAGGGGATTCATCCCCGCTGGGCTGCAAAGCAGCCCCAAAACCTGCCACCACGGTTTCTACAGGCACACCGCATGTGAGCAAGTTGCGCCTGCTACGCAGCCGAGCGGGGATAAATCCCCTCGCCACAAGGATGCTGTTCACATCCTCATGATGTGTCTGTGCGAGCAGTGGATTCCTTGGCCACAGCGATGCTGTCACATCCCGGGAGGTTGTCTGTGTGAGGAATGAATCCACTTACTCCAGAGAGCTGTTGCGCTCAGAGCCAGCAGGTATCCCAAAGCGGGTAATCACCGAGGCTATCGACCAGCCCGGCTCGCAAGGGATTATTGATGATATAGCGGGCGATGGGCTCCAGGTCCTCGCCGTCACGGATCGCTCGGTCATGGTAGCCGGTTTGCCACAGCGGTCCGTGACGTCCGGTTTTTCTGTTAACCGCATGCGTACAGCGAGCCTTTACACCGCCAATGACTTCACCAAGTGAGCCGCGTTGCAATTGCATCAGCCAATGAAAGTGGTCAGGCATGACAACCAGGCGATGGATTGCGCGACTCCTTGCTCATGAGCCCGGCGCAGTTCTGCAACCAGTAATCGGCCTGTCTGCCAATCTGCAAATACAGGCTGGCGTTCGTGGATGACAGAGGTGATGAAGTAGGCACGACCGTTTTCCGAGAAACGACCTTGGCGCAGGCGGTGGGAATTGGGGCGGACTGGCATGTGAGCTTCCTTGCATGTGCTCCTGGCTTTTTCAAAGGTTAGTGGTTGGCCGCCCCGGTCGGCGCTGCAACTGTTGAGCGAAATTTCTGAATCCGCCGGGCGATTTATCCGTGATCAAGCGCGAGGGGAGACATCGCGCAGTGAATCAAATGCACCGGGGCTGGAACATGACGCTGCACCATGTCTGTGCAATACTTCGCGGCTTTTTCAGTGGCGACTTTTCCTACGTAATGCAGGTAATGCCTCTCCGCAGAACCCACTATTGCCGAGAGTTGTCGCTGAATGTTGTGACTTTTAGAGTGAAAAATCCTGCCCTGAGCTTTTTATACTGCACGCCCCGCTGATCTTCAGGCCAGCCCTGCAAGACACGTCTGCCCACGAAGCCGACGCGGTTTCCTGCCCAGCCAAGGCCTATCGGCCGACGCTTCGAAACCCGGTGGTCATATCCAATAACAAGACGAGGTTGTACCCCTATGCCAGTTGGCAATCCTCTGCCGCACGGCGACACCGCTTCGGGCGGTCCGCTCAAACGTGAACTCGGCGAACGGCATATCCGCCTGATGGCGCTCGGTGCCTGTATCGGCGTCGGTCTGTTTCTCGGTTCGGCCAAAGCCATCCAGATGGCCGGTCCGGCGATCATGCTCTCTTACATCCTTGGCGGTCTGGCGATCCTGGTGATCATGCGCGCCCTCGGTGAAATGGCCGTGCATAACCCGGTGGCCGGTTCGTTCAGCCGCTACGCGCAGGATTATCTCGGTCCGCTGGCCGGCTTTCTCACCGGCTGGAACTACTGGTTTCTGTGGCTGGTGACCTGCGTCGCGGAAATCACCGCCGTGGCCGTGTACATGGGCATCTGGTTCCCCGATGTGCCGCGCTGGATCTGGGCCTTGGCAGCGCTGATCAGCATGGGCTCGATCAACCTGATCGCAGTCAAAGCCTTCGGCGAATTCGAATTCTGGTTCGCCCTGATCAAGATCGTCACCATCATCGCCATGGTCATCGGCGGCGTCGGCATCATCGCCTTCGGTTTCGGTAACGATGGCGTGGCGCTGGGCATTTCCAATCTATGGGCGCACGGCGGTTTCATGCCCAACGGCGTGACCGGTGTGCTGATGTCACTGCAAATGGTCATGTTCGCCTATCTCGGCGTCGAGATGATCGGCCTGACTGCCGGTGAGGCGAAGAACCCACAGAAGACCATTCCTGACGCAATCGGCTCGGTGTTCTGGCGGATCCTGCTGTTCTACGTCGGCGCGCTGTTCGTCATCCTGTCGATCTACCCGTGGAATGAAATCGGCACCCAGGGCAGCCCGTTCGTGATGACCTTCGAGCGTCTGGGCATCAAGACCGCCGCCGGCATCATCAATTTCGTGGTGATTACTGCGGCGCTGTCGTCGTGCAACGGCGGCATCTTCAGCACCGGGCGCATGCTCTACAGCCTGGCGCAGAATGGTCAGGCCCCGGCGGGCTTCGCCAAGACCTCGAACAACGGTGTGCCACGCCGGGCACTGCTGCTGTCGATCGCGGTGTTGCTGCTGGGCGTAATGCTCAACTATCTGGTACCGGAAAAAGTCTTCGTCTGGGTCACCTCGATCGCCACCTTCGGTGCGATCTGGACCTGGGTGATGATCCTCCTCGCCCAGCTGAAATTCCGCAAAGGCCTGAGCGCCAGCGAACGTGCCGGCCTCAAGTACAAGATGTGGCTGTACCCGGTCAGCTCGTACTTCGCGCTGGCGTTCCTGGTACTGGTGGTCGGCCTGATGGCGTACTTCCCGGATACCCGCGTGGCGCTGTATGTCGGGCCGGCGTTTCTTGTGCTGCTGACGGTGTTGTTTTACGTGTTCAAGTTGCAGCCGAATCAGGTTTCGCAAGACGCGGTGCGTTCGATTTCGTAAGTTCCAGCCGCTGAAAAAAACAAAGCCCCGGTCGCAAGATCGGGGCTTTTTTGGTTCGCGCGAGCTGATCGCCAGTCTTACGCCGCTACCACTTCCTGCGGCTCAAAACTGTCCGCCCGCGCCATCTGCCACATCCGCGAATAGAACTCGCCATTCACTTCACCGGTGAGCAATTCCCCCGGTTTCAAAAACACGTGCAACTGCGAGAACAGTTTGATCTCGGTCGCCGACATGCGTCGTACCAGATGCTTGGCCGACAGTTGCGACGGATGCTCAAGCCCGGCCGCCGCGAGCATTTCCGCCAGTGCTTTGAGCGTGCTGCGATGGAAGTTGTAGACGCGCTGGGCTTTGTCCGGTACCACCAGAGCGCGTTGGCGCAAGGCGTCCTGGGTGGCAACGCCGGTCGGGCATTTGTTGGTGTGGCACGACTGCGACTGGATGCAGCCGATGGCGAACATGAAGCCGCGCGCGGAGTTGGCCCAGTCAGCGCCGATGGCCAGCACGCTGGCGATGTCGAAGGCGCTGACGATCTTGCCGCTGGCGCCGAGTTTGATCTTGTCGCGCAGGTTCAGGCCGACCAGCGTGTTGTGCACGAACAGCAGACCTTCGCGCATCGGCACGCCGATGTGGTCGGTGAACTCGACAGGGGCGGCGCCAGTGCCGCCTTCCTTGCCATCGACGACGATGAAATCGGGAAGGATGCCGGTTTCCAGCATGGCCTTGGCAATGCCCATGAACTCCCACGGATGGCCGAGGCAGAATTTGAAGCCCACCGGTTTGCCACCGGACAATTCGCGCAGTTGCTGGATGAACTGCATCATCTCGATCGGCGTTGAAAACGCACTGTGGCGCGACGGCGAGACGCAGTCCTCGCCCATCAGGATGCCGCGTGTTTCCGCAATCTCCCTGGTGACCTTGTGCTTGGGCAAGATCCCGCCATGGCCGGGTTTGGCGCCCTGGCTCATCTTGATTTCGATCATGCGCACTTGCGGATTCTGCGCCTGCACGGCGAAGCGCTCAGGGTCGAAACGGCCGTCGCTGGTGCGGCAGCCGAAGTAGCCGCTGCCCAGCTCCCAGGTCAGATCACCACCGTGTTCGCGGTGATACGGGCTGATGCTGCCTTCGCCTGTGTCGTGGGCGAAGTTGCCGAGTTTCGCCCCCTGATTCAGCGCCCTGATCGCGTTCGCGCTGAGCGAGCCGAAGCTCATCGCCGAAATATTGAAGATCGACGCCGAGTACGGCTGCGTGCACTGCGGACCCCCGACAATGACGCGGAAACCGTTCGGGTCACTCAACGGCGCGGGGCGCATCGAGTGGCCGATGAATTCGAAGCCGGACTGGTAAACGTCGATCAGCGTGCCGAACGGTTTGTCGGCAGTTTCGTTTTTCGCTCGCGAGTACACCAGCGAACGCTGCGCGCGGGAGAAGGGCAGGGCATCGCTGTCGGACTCGAGCAGATACTGGCGAATCTCCGGGCGGATGCCTTCGACCAAATAACGGATGTTGCCCAGAATCGGATAATTGCGGCGCACTGCATGGCGCGTCTGCAACAGGTCGAACACGCCGAGCAGGCTCAGCACAGCGGTGGCGGCGGTGATCGGCCACAGCCAGTCATGTTCGAGAAAGGGCAGGCTGGCGAGGGTGAACATCACACAGACGGCAAAGAAGGCGTAGCGGCTCAGCAGCGACAGGCTCATACGGTTTCCTTGGTTCGGATTGTTTGTGGCTGGCAGGCATATTGCGCCAACGACGGAACCGTGAACAGGCAGACGTCCCTCTCCTCGCCTACATCGGAGCCGTCTCGCTTACGATGCCAGTTGACTTGGCTGTTGACCGCGAGAAGCAGCCATGCAGCAATACCGGTGGGCAAACTTGTGGCATTGACGAACGCCTTCGCGAGCAAGCTCGCACAAGGAATTGCAGTGAAAGGTGGAAGCTAACTGGCACGCGAAATCGACGATTACCTTTTTGTTTATGCCGCGACCGATTCCTGAGGCATTTGCCGTTTCTGGTCATGTTTGTGCTTGGCCCTGGCCATATCGTTGATGCAGTAATTGATGTGATAGAAGGTGAACAGGACTGAATACAAGCGGTTCATTCGTGGTTCGAAGTTGTGTTTGGTCAGCGTGTAGGCGCGCAAGGCTCTGCGAACTCGAAAGCACCAAGCAATGGCGATGAGCTGGGCAATGACCGTCATCGCATACCCCGTGGCTATGAACCGCGGATCAGATACGGTGAAAAAGATCCCTCCGATACCACAGAGCGCCAGATAAACGACCAGACCGGTCTGGCTCAGTGTCTTGATTTGAGTGACCTCCTCAACCACGGTTGTTGTTTTGTGCAGCCATACAACCGAGTAGAGACCCATGGTGACTACGGTCAGGAGAATGAAATGGAGCGTCTTGAGATTGTTCTTTTCCTTGAGCGTCGAAATGTCAGACATGCAGCGTTTTCCCTCTTAGGCGATGTAGCGAATGGCTGCCGGGCAGCGATGAATAACGCTACCAAATTCGCGAGTGGGAAATTTCCGAGCTTTTGGGCGGACTTGTCGTCAGAGTCAGGCTGATCACGGATGCTCCTTGTAGGGATCTTCTGATGACGCAGGCGCGTCGGGCGTGGGATCCTGCGATCTTTTCGCACAAGGCATTTTTCGACTCATGACGCCGACATCCGCCGTTTCGCCCTGCATCATCCATATCGCCGCCGCGCTGTTGCTCAACGCCCAAGGCCAGACCCTGCTGGTGCGCAAGCGCGGCACCACGGCTTTCATGCAACCGGGCGGCAAGATCGAAGCCCACGAGTTGCCAGTGCACGCATTGGCCCGAGAGCTGGAAGAAGAACTCGGGCTGGAAATCGACCCGGCGCAGGCGATCTTTCTCAACAGTTTTTCCGCCCCCGCCGCCAACGAGCCGGGCTTCATCGTGCACGCGGAGATCTTCCAATTGACCATCGATACTGACGTGTGTCCGGCGGCGGAAATCGAGGAAGTCATCTGGGTCGATCCGGCCACTGATCCGGCGCTCGAGCTGGCGCCATTGACACGCGAACACATCCTGCCGTTTTATCGCCGTTCACTGACTGCACTCGCCTGATCATTCCCGCAAAGGACGTTGCCATGATCCCGTTGCAAGACCTGCTGATCTTCGCCGCCGCCGCTATGCTGATGGTGCTGACACCGGGGCCGAACATGATCTACCTGATCTCGCGTTCGATCTGTCAGGGACGCCGCGCGGGGGTGACGTCGCTGCTCGGCGTGGTCGGCGGGTTCTTCGTGCATATGTTCGCTGCGGCGGCGGGTTTGACGGCAGTGTTTCTTGCCGTGCCGATGGCTTATGAAGTGTTGAAATGGGCCGGTGCGCTGTACCTGCTGTGGCTGGCCTGGCAAGCAGTGAAACCCGGCGCGCGTTCGCCCTTCCAAGCGCAGCAATTGCCGCCGGACTCGTCGCGTAAGCTGATCACCATGGGCTTTCTCACCAGCGCGCTGAACCCGAAGATCGCCGTGTTCTATCTGTCGGTGTTTCCGCAATTCATCAGCCCTGAGCACGGCTCGGTGTTCACCCAAAGCATCGTCCTCGGGCTCACGCAGATCAGCGTCAGCTTCAGCGTCAATCTGTTGATCGCGCTGTTCGCCGCAGGCATCGCTTCGTGGTTCGTACGCAACCCGACGTGGTTGGCGATGCAGCGCTATTTCATGGGCATGGTCCTCGGTGGCCTTGCCGTACGGCTGATGCTCGAACAACGGCGGACTGCCTGACATGTGGATCGAACGGCTGGACGCCAGCCACGCCTTGGCTTACCGCGAACTGATGCTGCAAGCCTACGACCGTCATCCGCAGGCGTTCACCTCCAGCGTGCGCGAACGCGCGGTGATGCCATTGAGTTGGTGGGAAGGGCGCCTGACCAGCAAGCTCGATGTGGTGCTGGGGGCATTCGATGCCGGGACGTTGGCCGGGATTGTCGGCCTGGCCTTTGAACCGCGCGAGAAGGCACGACACAAGGCCACGCTGTTCGGCATGTATGTCTCGGCGGATTTTCGTCGCAAGGGGCTGGGCTTTGATCTGGTGCAGGCGGCACTGGTCGAAGCGCAAAAGCATCCGGCGCTGAAGCTGCTGCAGCTCACTGTCACCGCCGGCAATGACGCGGCTTTTCAGTTGTACCAGCGTTGCGGCTTCATTCAGTTCGGCCTCGAGCCACTCGCCGTGCGGGTGGGCGAAGACTACTTCGACAAGATCCACATGTGGCGCCAGCTCTGACCCACCACGACAATCCTTGTGGGAGCGAGCCTGCTCGCGAAGGCGTCCGTCCAGCCGACATCATCGCTGAATCATCCACCGCTTTCGCGAGCAGGCTCGCTCCCACAGGGAGATCTCTTGTTCTGGAGAATCAGCGTACGGCGCTGACACCATCGAGGGTCGAGAACGAGGTGTCCTTGGCGGTCAGCAGGAAATCGCGCATGTACGGCGCGTCGAGCATGTCCGTGCGAATCGCCGCGTACAGCGTCGCGAACAAGCCTTTCTCACCCAACCGTTTGCCCTTCACATAGCCGCGCGAGCTGTATTCATGCAGCGCCCAGTGCGGCATCCCGCAGACGCCACGGCCGCTGGCGACCAGTTGCATCATCATCACCGTCAGTTCTGAAGTGCGCACCTGCGCAGGTTCGATGTCGGCCGGTTCGAGGAAGCGGGTGAAGATGTCCAGGCGATCACGCTCGACCGGGTAGGTGATCAGCGTTTCCGTCAACAAATCTTCGGGAACGATGTACGGCTTGCTCGCCAGCGCATGCTGATTGGCCACCGCGAGCATGGCTTCGTAAGTGAACAGCGGCACGTAAGTGATGCCGGCAATTTCCAGCGGATCGGAGGTCACCACCAGATCCAGATCGCCGCGCGCCAGTGCCGGCAGTGGGGCGAAAGCGAAACCCGAAGCCAGGTCCAGCTCGACCTCCGGCCAGGCATCGCGGAACTGGTCGATGGTCGGCATCAGCCACTGAAAGCAGCTGTGACATTCGATAGCCATGTGCAGACGCCCGGCGGTGCCACCGGCCAGCCTACCGATGTCCCGTTCAGCGGCGCGCAACAGCGGCAGGGTGGCGTCGGCCAGTTGCAGCAGGCGCAAACCGGCGCTGGTGAAGCGCACCGGTTTGGTCTTGCGCACGAACAACTGCATGCCCATGCGCTCTTCCAGCTCTTTGAATTGATGCGATAGAGCGGATTGCGTCAGATGCAGGCGATCAGCGGCATCCACCAGGCTGTCGGCTTCGCGCAGGGCGTGCAGGGTTTTCAGATGTCGGATTTCAAGCACCGGCGGGGCTCCATGAAGAAAACTTGTGAAGAATGCGAGGAAGGTGAGTTTGTCTCATGACGTTGGCTTTGTCGATCTGTCGGCCAGGATCCGGCGGGCTAATCGACAGACGACCGCTCGGCACTCTTCATCAAACTGTCATGCAACTGTGGCAGCGCGCTCGTACGAACTTCATCAGACTCGCGCTCTACTGGGGTGCTGCGTTTTGGTGTTTTTCATGTTCAAGAGAGTTTTTTCAGTCGCGGCCGCGTTGGCCGCGCTTTTGTTCGGGGCCGGCTCGTTTGCAGCCGGGCGCTGTGATGTCAACGTGCCGACCGAGCACGCCGAGCTGGCGCAGGTCAGTCTTGCCTATCAAAGTATCGGCCGTGCATCAGACCCGGCGCTGTTGCTGGTCATGGGCCTGGGTGGGCAGTTGATCCACTGGCCGGACGAAGTCGTGGTCGCGCTGTGTCAGCAAGGGTTTCGGGTGATTCGTTATGACAACCGCGACGTCGGCCTGTCGACCTGGCGGCAAGCGCCGATCGAGGCCAATCTGACCTTCGAGGTGCTGCGCTACAAACTCGGTTTGCCGGTTTCGGCGCCGTACAGCCTTACCGACATGGCCGACGATGCGCTGGGTTTGATGACGGCGCTGAAGGTTGAGCAATTCCACGTGCTCGGCGCGAGCATGGGCGGGATGATCGCCCAGCACATGGCGGCGATGGCGCCGCAGCGGGTGGAAAGCCTGACGCTGATCATGACCACTTCCGGCGCTGAAGGCCTGCCGGCACCAAGTGCGGCGCTGGTGCAGTTGCTCTCGCGCCGAGGTGCGCCGAACCGCGAAGTAGCGCTGGAGCAACAGGCCGATCTGCTTGCGGCACTCGGTAGCCCGGCGGTGACGGATGATCGCCAAGCGCTGTTGCAACAGGCGGCGGCGTCCTACGACCGCGCGTTCAACCCCGAAGGCGTCAAGCGCCAGATCATGGCGATCCTTGCCGAACCGAGCCGGGTGGCATTGCTCAATCAGCTGCGCGTGCCGACCCTGGTGGTGCACGGCACGGCAGATCCGCTGCTGCCGGTGATGCACGGCGTACATCTGGCGGCGCACATTCAGGGCAGTCAGTTGAAACTGATTCCGGGACTGGCGCATCGCTTTCAGGAGGCGTTCAAGGAGCCGTTGCTGGCGGCGGTGCTGCCGTATTTGCAGGCGCATCGAGAGGACACTTCGCATTGGGCTCGGGTCGATCAGGCGGCGCCGAACAATCTGCTGTAAGAGTGCGCCAGCATCCTGTCGCCAAAAAAATATCAATGTGCCACTATTGTTTGCCGCGTTGTTGCCGATAAGGCGCAGGAACGTTTTCAGACATAGGGACTTGATCCATGATTTTTCGCGCTACACGGCAATGGGCCGCGCTGGCTCTGCTCGCCGTACTGACTCTCACCGGCTGCGCCCATGTGCAACCGCCCGTGGCCCTGGACAAACAGTTCTGGGATGCCAAAGAGCCGACCGTCGGTGTGGCCATTACCGTCGTACCGTCGCCGGTGCTGGCGCTGACCGGCAATCAGGGCATCCTCGATTACGCCATCAATGCCGGCGTCAACAGCAAGCTCAGCGCCAACGTCGAGACCTGGCAGGTGCGCGATCTGGAAACCCTGCCCGACGCCATCGTCGCCAAGCTCCAAGCCAAGGGCTACAAGGCCAAGCGCATTGATGAAAAGGTCGATCTGAAGACCTTCAAGGAAGTCGATTTCCGCGAGGGCTACATGACCAAGGACCTGTCGCCGATGAAAGCTGCCCACGGCATCGACCGTCTGTTGCTGGTGTCGATTTATGCCACCGGTGCCACCCGCAGCTACTACAGCATCGTGCCCACCAGCGTGCCGATGGCCCAGGTCGGCGGCCAGGGCATGGTGATCGATCTGTCGGACAACAGACTCTTGTGGTACCAGCCATTCGCCGCTGTACAAGCCGCGCAAGGTGAGTGGGACGAGCCGTCCTACACCAACCTGTCCAACGCGTTTTATCAAGCGATGGATAACAGCCGTCAGCAAATGATCGCCCCGTTCGCACAATGAAACGACTGGCGCTGACCCTCGCGGCGATCTCGCTGCTGGCGTTGCCTGGCTGTGCGCAGAAACCGGCACCCGAGGCCGGTTTCAAGGATCAGGCCGCCATGAGCTATGTGCAGGCACACGGGCTGAAGGTCGACGTGCAACTGCCGGCGGAGTTTGTCGGCGCCAGCACGGTGATCGACAGCAAGGCGGCGGTGAACGCGGCCAATTCCAGTTACACGCTGATGTCGAGCTCCGGCGCGGGCGCCGGGCTGGCGGGGATTCTGGTGGCCAGTCTGATCAACACGCAAATGGGTTCCGGTACGTTACAGCGCGATGCCGAAAAAGCCGCGCTGAACGAATCGCGGCCGCTGGCCGACCTGCTCGCCGGCGTGCCGTTGCAGGAGCGCTTGCAACAGCGTTTTCAGGCGGCGTCGCAAGTCTCCGGATTCAAGCAGGGGGCAGGTGCGGTCACGGCACGGTTGCTGATCGAACCGAAGCTGATGCTGACGCCCGATCGCGGCAGTTTCGTGCTGGTCAATCAGGTGCAATTACAGGATATCGCCGGCTCGCCGCTGTACCGCATGCGCATCGAAGTGGCCAGTCAGCCGATCCGTCGTTGCGGCAAGCAATGCATCGATGACGGCGCCCTTGACCTGGCCAAGGTCACCGCCGTGCTGGATGAATGTATTGACGAATCCATGCGCGTGTTGAGCGCCGATCTGATGCAACCGACGCCACCGCCGGCCGCGCAGGAAACCCTGCGTTACGTGCTCGACGGCCAGCGCGTGGTCGAGCGCGGTTATCAACTGGCGCAGAACGGCAACTACTGGCGCTACCGCAATCTCTACGGTGCGGTGAAGTCAGTGCCAGTGCCGTTCGAGGATGCTCTGTCGTCCGCGCAACTGGCCAGAGTCTACGGTCGCTAGAGGCTGATGCACGTGGGTTCAGGCATGCAGCCGGACCCACACGCTCACCAATACCGTCGCCGCCATCAGCCACGCCACCGCCGCCACGGCCAGCGATGCTTCCAGGCGCATGCGGTCGACCATCACATACAACGTCGCCAGATAGATAAAGTAGGGAATGATCGACCACATCCCAAACACGATCGTGGTTTTCAGATCGTCGACCGAGCGGCCCTTGCCGACGATGTAGTGCGCAATCAGGGCAAAGGTCGGGAACAGCGGCACCAGCCCGGCGATGTAGTAGTTTCTGGTCTTCGACAGCGCAGCGAGGATCAGCACGACTGCGGCGCCGATAGCGGCTTTGAGAATCAGATCCATCAGTGGCTCAGCCCGTACTTTTTGACTTTGTCGAACAGCGTGGTCTTGGCCATGCCCAGTTCCTGGCTGGCCTGGGTCAGGTTGCCGCCGCTGCGTTGCAAGGCGTCGACCAGCAGATTGCGCTCGAACGCTTCCACCGCTTCGGCAAACGCCAGACCCTGGCCGGCGCTGGCCCCGGATTTCTTGAAAGCCGGCAGGCCGAGGGCGAAGCGTTCGGCGACGTTGCGCAGTTCGCGCACGTTGCCCGGCCAGTCGTGGCTCATCAGGTTCGACAGGGTCTGGTTGTCCAGCTCCGGCAGCGCGCGGTCGAAGCGCAGCGCCGACTGCTGGGTGAAATGCTCGAACAGTTGCAGGATGTCTTCGCGGCGTTCGCGCAGCGGTGGCAATTCCAGGGTCACGACGTTGAGGCGGTAGTACAAGTCGCTGCGAAATTCCCCAGCCTTGCTCGACTCATCAAGGTCGGATTTGGTCGCGGCAATCACCCGGCAATCCACGGCCACGCTCTGGTTCGAGCCGAGGCGTTCAAGGGTGCGTTCCTGCAGTACGCGCAGCAACTTGATCTGCAACGGCAGCGGCATGCTTTCCACTTCATCGAGGAACAGCGTGCCGCCGTCGGCGTGCTCGATCTTGCCGATGCGCCGTTTGCCGGCGCCGGTGAAGGCATTGGCTTCGTGGCCGAAGATTTCGCTTTCAAAAAGGTTTTCCGGCAGGCCGCCGCAGTTCAGCGCGACGAACTGTTTGCTGTGGCGCCGACTGAAATCGTGCAGGCAACGAGCGACCAGTTCCTTGCCGGTGCCGGTCTCGCCTTCGATCAAGACGTTGGCCGAGGTGTCGGCGACGTTGGCGATCAGCTCGCGCAGGTTCTGCATCGCCGGTGAGCGGCCGATAATCCGCCCTTCCAGTGAATCGCGTTCGGCCAGTTGCCGACGTAGCGATGACACTTCACGGGCGAGGCTGCGTTGCTCCAGCGCCCGCCGCGCGACATCGACCAGGCGTTCCGGCGAGAACGGTTTTTCCATGAAATCGTAGGCGCCTTTCTGCATCGCGCCGACAGCCATGGAAATGTCGCCGTGGCCGGTTATCAGCACCACCGGCAGGCTGCGATCACGCTGCTTGAGGCGGGTGAGCAATTCCAGGCCATCGATGCCCGGCAGGCGGATGTCGCTGATGACGATGCCGGCAAAGTCGTCGCCGACCTGCGCCAGCGCCTCTTCGGCACTGCCGACGCCGATGCACGGAATGTCTTCGAGGGTCAGCGCCTGTTGGCAGCCGAGCAGCACATGGGGGTCGTCTTCGACAATCAGCACACTGAGTTCAGGGTTCATATTGGCTCGGCAGAAAGAGGGCTTACCAACGGTAAACTGAGGACGAAAGTGGTGCCACCGCCGGCCGGGTGTTCGACACCCAGGTGCCCGCCGGTGGCGGCGGCGAGGCTGGCGGACAGGGTCAGGCCCAGTCCCAGGCCTTGCTCGCCGGGTTTGGTGGTGAAGAACGGTTCGAACAGATGCTTGCGCGCTTCGGCGTCGATGCCGTGGCCGTTGTCACGCACCCGCAAGCGATACTTGCCGTTGAATTCTTCACCCTCCAGCCACAGCTGCGGCTGCGGTTGCGCGTGCATGGCGTCGAGGGCGTTGCCGATCAGGTTGACGAGGATCTGTTCGAGGCGGGTCTGATCGATCAGCAACTGCACATCGGCAAACTGCCGGTGAATCTGCAGCGCGGTGTTTTCCACGCGCGCGCCGAGCACTTGCAAGGCGGCGTCGACGGCTTTGCCGAGACTGGCCTGACCCTTGTTGTCGCCGCGCCGGGCGAACGAACGCAGGCTGGCGGTGATCCGGCCCATGCGGTCGATCAGGTCGTTGATGGTCTTGAGGTTGGTGCTGGCGACGTCGAGCTGGCCGCGCTCGAGAAAGCGCACGGTGTTGCCCGACAGCGTGCGCATCGCCGCCAGCGGCTGGTTCAATTCATGGGCGATGCTGGTCGACATCTGGCCGATGGCCGCGAGTTTGCCGGCCTGAACTAGTTCATCCTGAGCGCGGCGCAACGTCTCCTCGGCCTGGCGGCGTTCGCGGATCTGACTCTTCAGGCGTTCGTTGCTGGCGCGCAGATCGGCGGTGCGTTCGGTAATCCGACGTTCGAGTTGGCTGTTGGCTTCCTGCAATGCTTCGCGGGCGGCGAGGCGGGTGGCGAGGACTTTGCGCCGCTCGTTCCAGGCAATCAGCAGGAAGGCGAACAGGGCAAACGCCACCGCCACCAGAATGCCTTGGTTGATGGCTTCGCGGCGCAGGTCCTGCAATGGCGTGAGCAGGGTGAAATTCCACGGCGTGTCGCTCAGCAGTCGGGTTTGCGCCAGATAACTGATGTCGTCTTCGTCGGGCTGCAATTCGCTGTTGGCCGGGAAAGTCAGTTTCTCCACGCCTTCGGCCAGTGTCTCGCGGGCCAGCGGTTGCAGTTCGTTGAGTGGAAACCAGTAATACTGCAGGCTGCGGGCGAGTTTTTCCTTGACCTCATCGCTGAGCGGGATCACCGATTTCAGCCGCCTGGCCGGATCGCTGGAGAGAATGATGATGCCGTTCTCATCGCTGACGAACGCTTCCAGTCGCGCCCGCTGCCAGCGTTCTTCCATGGCTTCCAGACGCACCTTGACCACCGCGACACCGATGATCTTGCCGTGCTCTTCGAGGCCGTGGGCGAGGTAGTAACCGGGTTCGCCATTGGTGCTGCCGATGCCGTAGAAGCGCCCGGGCTGGCCGCGCACGGCGTCTTTGAAATAGGCGCGGAAGGACAAGTCTTCACCCAGATAACTGTCGACATCGCGCCAGTTGCTGGTGGCCATGACCCGGCCGGTGGTGTCCATGACGTAGATGGCCCGGCTGCGGCTGCGGCGGTTCAGGCCTTCGAGGTAATCGTTGACCGTCTGCCGGTGCTCCGGGGTCGGATCGGCCAGCAACTGCGGCACACTGGTTTCGAGTTCCAGCAGGCTGGGCAGGTAGGTGTATTTGCTGATCTCGCTTTCGACCGCGCGGGCGTGCAGTTCCAGCTGACGCTGGCCGTTTTCGCCGAGGCTGCGGATGCCGAAGTGTTCACTGGTCCAGAAGCCGATAAAACCCAGTCCGACCATCAGGGCGATGATCAGCGGCGGCAGGAACAGATGACGGATCAGACGGGGCTTCACGGCAAGTGATGGCTCTGCAGCGCGATAAAGAGTGGGGTCGCATTTCATCACAGATGCCTTGGGTCAACCACAACACTTGTTTGTGCCTGTGGCGAGGGGATTTATCCCCGTTGGGCCGCGAAGCGGCCCCAAAACCATCACTGCGGTTTAACTGAAAGACCGCATGCACAGGGTTTACGACTGCTGCGCAGCCGGACGGGGATAAATCCCCTCGCCACAGGGGATCTCATTGTCAGGCTGCCCGCACCCCACAGACAGGGTGCGGGTGTGTTGCTTTTAGTGCTGCAGGATTTTCTCGAGGAAGTGCTGCGCGCGTTCGGAGCGGGCGCTGATGTCGCCGAAGAATTCCTCTTTCGGGCAGTCTTCGATGATCTTGCCCTGATCCATGAAGATCACCCGGTCGGCCACTTTACGGGCGAAGCCCATTTCGTGGGTCACGCACATCATGGTCATGCCTTCGTGAGCCAGTTGCACCATCACGTCGAGCACTTCGTTGACCATTTCCGGATCGAGCGCCGAGGTCGGTTCGTCGAACAGCATGACGATCGGGTCCATCGCCAGCGCACGGGCAATCGCCACACGCTGTTGCTGCCCGCCGGACAGTTGCCCCGGGTGCTTGTGGGCGTGCGCCGACAGGCCGACGCGCTCAAGCAACTGCAGACCCTTTTTGGTCGCCTCTTCCTTGCTGCGGCCGAGCACCTTGATCTGCGCGATGGTCAGGTTTTCGGTGATGGTCAGGTGCGGGAACAGCTCGAAATGCTGGAACACCATGCCCACACGGGAACGCAGTTTCGGCAGGTTGGTTTTCGGGTCGGCGATCGACGTGCCGTCAACCACGACATCACCTTTCTGGAACGGCTCCAGGGCGTTGACGCATTTGATCAGCGTCGACTTGCCGGAACCCGACGGGCCGCAGACCACGATCACTTCGCCTTTCTTGACCTCGGTGCTGCAATCAGTCAGCACCTGGAAGTCCCCATACCACTTGTTGATGTTTTTGATAGAGATCATACGGCGAACCTTTTTGCAGACGCTTGACCAACCGCGAGGCGGCGAAGCTGATGATGAAGTACACGAGACCGGCGAAAATCAGGAACTCATTGGAGCGGCCGATGATGTCGCCGCTGGCACGCGAGGCGTTGAGGAAATCCACCAGGCCCACGGTGTAGACCAGCGAGGTGTCCTGGAACAGGATGATGCTCTGCTGCAGCAGCAGCGGGGTCATCTTGCGGAACGCCTGCGGCAGGATGATCAGGCGCATCATCTGCCCGTAGTTCATGCCCAGTGCCTGAGCAGCACCCATCTGGCCCTTGGAAATCGACTGCACACCGGCCCGGACGATTTCGCAGAAGTACGCCGCTTCGAACATCATGAACGCCACGACGCACGAGGTGAACGCGCCGATCGGCGTGTCTTCGCCGGTGATCCAGCGCAGCACGAACGGCACCGCCAGGTAGAACCAGGTGATCACCAGCAGCAGCGGGATCGAGCGGAAATAGTTGACGTAGGCGCCGGCTATGCTCGACAGCAGCTTGTTGTGCGACAGACGGCACAGCGCGAGGATCGTGCCGAGAATCATCCCGCCGATCACGCCCATGGCCATCAGCTTGAGGGTCATCACCATGCCGTTCCACAAACCGGGAATGGCCGGGACGATGCCACTGAAATCGAATTCCATTATTTACCCCCCACGGAGATCAGGCCGGGCACCGCGACTTTCTTCTCGACCAGGCGCATCAGCAGCATCAGGCTCATGTTGAGGGTGAAATAGATCAGGGTCGCCAGGGTGAACGCTTCGAACAGGTTGGCCGAGAACTCGGCGGTCTGTTTGGTCTGCGCCAGCAATTCCATCAAACCGATCAGGGACGCCACGGAGGAGTTCTTGAACACGTTGAGGAATTCCGAGGTGAGCGGCGGAATGATGATCCGGTAGGCCTGGGGCAGCAGCACGTTCCAGTAGATCTGCGGCAGTTTGAAACCCATCGCGCGGGCGGCGGATTCCTGACCCCGAGGCAGTGCCTGGATACCGGTGCGCACTTGCTCGCAGACACGGGCGGCGGTGAACAGACCGAGGCAGACGACAACGCTCAGGTAGGCCGAGGTGGTCGGATTGAGGTCCTGCTTGTACCACTCCTGCAGATCCGGCGGCAGCAGATCGGGCACCAGGAAGTACCAGATGAACAGCTGCACCAGCAGCGGCACGTTACGGAACAGCTCGACGTAGCAGGTCGCGATGCCCGATACGATGCGATTCGGCACGGTGCGCATGATGCCCAGCAGCGAGCCGAGCAGCAGGGCGATGATCCACGCCACGACGGCGATGGCGATGGTCCAGCCCAGACCGGAGATGAACCAGTCGAGATAGGTCTCGCTGCCCACGCCGGTGGACTTGAAGAACACGCCCCAGTCCCAGTTGTAATTCATTAGGGTCTCCCCTCGATTCGATCGATGTACAAGTGCCCGCCTGGGGAACTCCGTTCCCTCCCCAGTCTTTTTCAAAGACCGGGCACACGCGATCGGCTCGACAGCCACCGGTTCGAGTGTTTCCAGAAAAATGCCAGCAGGGAGTGACCATCCCCTGAAAAGGCAGGCGCCTCCTCAGGGGATAAGGTTAGTCAGAAAATCAGGACTTCTTGTCGTCAGCCGCTTTGTCGGTCGGATTGGCGATCAGGGTCTTGAGCTCGTCGCTCATCGGGAAGTTCAGGTTCAGGCCTTTTGGCGGAATCGGCTGCATGAACCACTTCTCGTAGATCTTGTTGATTTCGCCCGAAGCGTAAGTGGCCTTGATCGCGTCATCCACAGCCTTTTTGAACGGCTCGTCGCCTTTGCGCATCATGCAGCCGTAGATTTCGTACGACTGTGGCGTGCCGGTCACTTCCCAATCGGCGGCTTTCTTGGCCTTGGCGGCTTCGCCGGCCAGCAGTGCGTCATCCATCATGAAGGCGACGGCACGGCCCGATTCCAGCATCTGGAAGGACTCGCCGTGGTCTTTGGCGGAGATGACGTTCATGCCCATCTGCTTGTCGGCGTTCATCGCCTTGAGGATGCGCTCGGAGGTGGTGCCGGCGGTGGTTACGACGTTCTTGCCTTTCAGATCGTCGAAATCCTTGTACTTGGAGTCTTTCTTGGACAGCAGACGGGTACCGATTTCGAAGATGCCGACGGAGAAGTCGACCTGCTGCTGACGCTCGACGTTGTTGGTGGTCGAACCGCACTCGACGTCCACGGTGCCGTTCTGCACCAGCGGGATACGGGTCTGCGAGGTGACGAGGTTGTATTTGACTTGCAGGTCCGGCAGGTCGAGGTCTTTCTTGATCGCTTCGACGATCTTCAGCTGGATATCGTGCGAGTAGCCGACCGGCTTGCCGGACGCATCAGCGATGTAGGAGAACGGAATGGAGGCGTCACGGTGGCCCAGGGTGATGACACCGGACTCTTTGATCTTCTTCAGGGTGCCGGTGAGTTCGGCGGCGAAAACTGGCGTGCTGATCAGAGCGGCAGCAATGGCTGCGCCCAGGATATGGGGAACGATGCGCATCAAATTTTCCTCGACATTGTTTTTTTTATGGAGCCAGTTTGTCGGCCCTTTTTGTGCTTCGAATGCCTGACGGCTCCTGAAGTGCTGGCACAGCAGGCATTCGTCGAGAGAGTGTAGAGCATGACTCGTGCCAGAGCAGTCGAACTCAGTTAAGCGGTTGTTTTATAACGTTATTAAAGTTTTATGGCGGTAATTTTATGAAGGCATGATCCGGTTAACCGAATCGACTGTGGAGTCGCGTTCGGAAAACCGAATATCTTGTGGCCTGGTCTCAGACTTGCCGGCTCAGTGGCGTTTCATGCAAATACACCCACTTCACCCCTTCAGGCTGCCCGCTCAGGATCGCCACTGCGACCCGCGAGTGTTGAGCGCCGTCCAAGCGTTGGGTTTCGACGTAGCTCACACCCAGCATGTCGTCCTCCTGCCACACCGTGTGCAAATCACTGATCTCGATATCGAGTCCCGCCTTGGCGCCTACGGCTCCTTTGAACAGTTGTTCTACTTCGACGCGGGTCAATGCGCCCCCGGAAATACCGACCATGCTGAAATCCTCAGCAAATGCCTGCATCAACGGCTCGATGCTCGCGGCGCCAGCGCCGTCGGCATCAGTGAATACCCGAAGGATCAGCTCGTGGACGTGGTGGATACTGTGTTCGGCTTGTTCGATCAGATCGTATGTCATGGGCGTTCCTTTGCGCAGGGCAGTTGATTCATCTGCAGCAACGGCAGCAGCCCGACCAGCGCGGCAATCGCGAAGGTCGCTTGATAGGCCGGCGTGGTGCCGAGCGGCGGGAGCAGCACGTTGAAGATCATCAGAAACAGTGCGGCGCCGAGGCTGAAAGACATCTGCCGATTGATGTTCCAGATGACACTGGCCTTGTGCGTATCGCCGCCGGTGAAGTCCATCAGTGAGGTAGTTTGCGCGGTATTGGCACCGATGCCACCGCCAATGCCCATCAGGCTGTAGGCGATCATGATGAGCCAAAGATCAGTTGGCGCATTGACCAGCACCAGGGTGGCGATGCCGGCGCTGTGCAACAGCATGCCGAGGGTGAACAGGCGTCTGGCGCCGGTCCGGTTGTAGACGCGACCGCAAAGGATCATTGCGATGAACGCACCGATGGCATAGAGGATCATGAACATTCCGGTCAGCCGGGCGCTGAAGTGCAGGGTGTTCTGCAAAAAGAAAATACT
Organism: Pseudomonas sp. AC255; assembly: GCF_979258175.1. Classification (NCBI taxonomy): domain Bacteria; kingdom Pseudomonadati; phylum Pseudomonadota; class Gammaproteobacteria; order Pseudomonadales; family Pseudomonadaceae; genus Pseudomonas; species Pseudomonas sp. AC255. Next base: position 618,554 of record NZ_OZ409841.1, read on the forward strand.
CATCAGGTTGACACCGGTGAACACCCCCGGAATTGCGTAATAGATGAAGATCGAGGTGCTGAGTTTTCTGCTCCTGAGCAGGCTCAAGTCGATGATCGCGTTACTGCAGCGGCGGTAATGCAGCAGATACAGCGCGATGAATGTCAGGCCCGCGATGACAAAACCCAGCGCTGCCAGCGGTGGGTAATCGCCGCCGTACAGCGACATACCCATCAGCAAACTGGCGAGCACCGCGCTGACCAGCAACAGGCCTTTGATGTCCGGACGCTGAAGCTCGGCGGGTTTGCCTTCCCTGACCCACCACCACGACAGCCCGGCGGCAAGCAGCGAAAACGGGAGGGTGCTGTAGAACACCCAGCGCCAGGAGCTGATGTCGACAATGAGGCCGCCGACGGTGGGTGACATCGCCGGGGCAATCAGGGCGACGGCCATGATCAGCGTGGATATTTTCGCGCGTTGCTCGCCATGAAAAAGATTGAACGTCAGTGCCTGTCCGACCGGGATCAACAAGCCGCCGCCGATGCCCTGAACGAAGCGCCAGATCACCAGTTCATGGAAGCTGTCGGCCTGGCCGCACAGCCACACCGAGCCACTGAATACCAGCATTGAAGCGGTGAGGATTTCACGACTGCCAAAACGCGCGGCCAGCCAGGTGCTCAGCGCAATGATCAACGTCAGTCCGAGGATGTACGCGTTGGCGACCCACGCCACCGAAGCGCTGCTGACCTGCAAGGTAGCTGACAGACTGGGCAGCGCCACCGCCGACATGAAGATGTTGATGCAATCGATAAAGAAGCCGAGCAGGAAAATCGACGCGACTTTATAGCGGTAACTCATGGTGTTTCCCCTTTGTCGTCGAGCATAGGGGCGATAGACTCCGATCGTCGATGCAATGGAGCTGAACACAATGTTTGAAGGGATTGAACCGTGACTCAGGGCGCTCTGCACACGCACTTGAACCGGGTGCAGACGTTTCTGGCGATTGCCGAACTGGGTTCTTTTACCAAGGCTGCCAGCCATCTGAATCTCAGCCGGGCCATGGTCAGTCTGCACATCAAGGCCCTGGAGGCAGCGTTGTCGACCAGCCTGTTGCTGCGCAACAGTCGTGCCGTGACCCTGACCGAGGCTGGGCAAAGCTTTTACAACGAATTCAAAACCATCGTTGCCGATATCGACACAGCGTTTGACAGGGTATTGCACCGCACAAACCGCGTTTCGGGAACGCTGCGGATCAGTTCCACCAGTGAATACGGCGAGCGATTCATCCTGCCGCTGATTCCGCTGTTCGCCGAGCGTTATCCCGACATCCGCCTGTGCTACGACTTCAACTCCTCGCTCAATGATCTGCTTGCCGACCGGCTCGATCTGGTGGTTCGCCTGGGCAACCTGGCGGACTCGGCTTTCAAGAGCCGGAAACTGGCCGACTATGAAATTGTGCTGGTGGCTACTGAAGGGTTTCTGCTCCGCTACCCGGTAAAAACACCGCAGGATCTCAATGCCGTGCCGTGGATTGCCAACAGCAATCTGTTGGCGCCGACGCAGTGGGTTTTACGCGATGGTGTGGGGGAAGCAGTCGAAATCAATGGTAGCCGTCATTTCCAATCGAATTCATCGACTGCGATTCGTTCGATGATCTTGTCGTCGCTGGGCGTGTCGGTGCTGCCGGCGTGGATGGTTGAAGACGATAGGGCCCGTGGGCATCTGGTACGTGTGCTGCCGGAATACTCGCTGCCCTCACAGCCGATCAGCCTGGTGTTTGCGGACACGCCGCACCTGCCGCCCAAGTCGCGGGTGTTTATCGATTTTCTTTTGGCACATTTAGGGTCGTGAGGGAGTGGAGCCGGGCCTTGCGGGCATAGCAAAAAGCCCCTGAATCTTGCGATTCAGGGGCTTTCGTTCAAACGATAGGGCGAAGATCAAGCCGCCTCGATCTTCCGGCTCTGCTCAACCTTGCCCAGATACGTCGACAGCGTCTGCTGTTCCTCCGGTGTGGTGAACAAGCCTAGCTTGGTGCGGCGCCACAGGATGTCGTGCGCCGTAGTGGCCCACTCTTCGCTGCACAGGTAATCGACTTCGCGGGTGTAGAGCCCGCCGCCGATGTGCTCGCCCATATCGGCCAGCGTTTGCACGCCTTCAAGCATGCGCCAGGTGCGGCTGCCGTAGGTGACGGCCCAGCGCCGGGCGATTTCGGTCGGGACGAAATCGAACTTGTCGCGAATCCGCGCGCTCAGGGCCTCTGGCGTGGTCATGTCTTCGCCGCCGGGCAGGGTGGCGGTCGCGGTCCAGCTCGGGCGCATCTGGGTGAAGAACGGCATCAACTGCGCCATCGCCGACTCGGCGAGCTTGCGGTAAGTGGTCAGCTTGCCGCCGAACACCGACAGCAGCGGCGCTTCCTCGGCGTTGCCCGACAGCGCCAGGGTGTAATCGCGAGTGACCGCAGACGGGTTGTCGGATTCGTCGTTGCACAGCGGCCGAACGCCCGAGTAGCTGTGCAGGATGTCTTCGCGGCTGAGCTGCTTCTTGAAGTGGGCGTTGACCACTTTCAGCACGTAATCGGTTTCGCCTTCGGTGATCGCTACTTTCGCCGGGTCGCCGGTGTATTCGCGGTCGGTAGTGCCGATCAGAGTGAAGTGGTTCAGGTACGGAATAGTGAAAACGATGCGCTGATCTTCGTTTTGCAGAATATGCGCATGTTCGCCTTCGTACAGTTTCGGCACGATGATGTGGCTGCCCTGGATCAGACGGATGCCATACGGCGATTCCATCTTCAGGTCGTCACGGATGAACTTGGCCACCCATGGGCCGGCGGCGTTGACCAGTGCTTTGGCGGTGATCGAAAACAAACTGCCGTCGGCGCGCTCCAGATGCAGATGCCACAAACCTTTGGTGCGGCGGGCACTGACACAGCGGGTCTGGGTATGCACATGCGCGCCTTTTTCACGGGCGGCCATGGCGTTCAGGACCACAAGGCGGGCGTCATCGACCCAGCAATCGGAGTATTCGAAGCCTTTCTTGATTTCGCTTTTCAGCGCGCTGTCGGCGCCGAACTTCAGGCTTTTCGAACCTGGCAGCTTTTCGCGTTTGCCAAGGTTGTCGTAGAGGAACAGGCCGGCACGAATCATCCACGCCGGACGCAGGTGCGGGCGGTGTGGCAGGACGAAACGCATCGGTTTGACGATATGCGGCGCCTTGGCCAGCAACACTTCACGCTCGGCGAGCGCTTCACGCACCAGACGGAATTCGTAATGTTCCAGATAGCGCAGGCCACCGTGGATCAGCTTGCTGCTGGCCGACGAGGTGTGGCTGGCCAGGTCGTCTTTTTCGCAAAGGAACACCGAAAGACCGCGACCGGCGGCATCCGCTGCGATCCCGACGCCGTTGATCCCGCCGCCAATCACGGCAACGTCATAGATCTCGGAGAGAGGGGGCGTACGCAAGGTAGAGGTGGACATCGGCTGGCCTCGGTTCTTTTGATTTTGTCTTGGAAATCGAACATAAATGTTCATTTGCGAAAATGGTAGCCCATAAACACGCGCGCAGCCAGTCGCGTTCGATTGAAAAACTCATCGAAGGGCGATTAAAAGAAAATTTTCGAACATGAACGCGCGCAGTGGCGCAGAAGATGTGTTGTTCGATCGATTGTTTTCGCGAGCAGGCTCGCTCCCACATTTTGGAATACATTCCAAGAGTGGGAGCGAGCCTGCTCGCGAAAGCGTCGGTTCGGTCAGCGAGGGAGAGGAATCAGACGACTTCCAGACGAATCTTGTGCTGACTCAGCAACTGCGCCAGCGCCGGTACCGGCTGCTGATCGGTGACCAGGCAATCGATCAGGCTGATCGGCCCCAGTCGAATCATCGCATTACGCCCGAACTTGCTCGAATCCGCTGCCAGAATCACCTGTCGCGCGTTGGCGATGATCGCCTGGCTGACCCGGACCTCCTGATAATCGAAGTCGAGCAGGCTGCCGTCCTCATCGATCCCGCTGATCCCGACCAAGGCGAAATCGACCTTGAACTGATTGATGAAGTCCACACTCGCCTGACCGACCACACCGCCGTCGCGGCGCACGTTGCCGCCGGTCAGCAGCACATCGAAATCATCCTTGGCGCTGAGCATCGAGGCGACGTGCAGGTTGTTGGTGATGATTTTCAGGTGACTGTGATTGAGCAGGGCGCGGGCGATCGATTCGGTGGTGGTACCGATATTGATGAACAGCGAGGCGTGATCGGGGATTTGTGCGGCGATGGCTTCGCCGATGCGTTGCTTTTCGTCGCGCATCTGATCGGCGCGCATCGCATACGCGGTGTTTTCGACACTGGAATCGTACGCGGCGCCACCGTGGTAGCGACGCAGCAGATTGGCTTCCGCGAGCTGATTGATGTCGCGGCGGATGGTTTGCGGGGTGACAACGAACAGCGTGGCCATTTCCTCGATGCTCACATAGCCGCGTTCGCGGACCAGCTCGAGGATTTGCTGCTGACGGGGAGGCAGATTCATGGGGCTTCCTTTGGGCTGCCAAGCAAAATTTGCCCATGATGCCGCAGGAATCTGCTCCCTACCAGTTAGATACCCTTCTGGAACTGCACGTTGGCTTATTCGGCGTCCTCACGCGCCCAGTCACGGGTGCGGCTGACGGCTTTCTTCCAGCCTTTGTAGAGTTTCTCTTTCTCGACTTCGTCCAGGCTCGGTTCGAACTCGCGCTCGATCACTGCTTTGCCGCGCAGTTCTTCCAGGCTGCCCCAGAAACCGCAGGCCAGGCCGGCCAGATAGGCAGCGCCGAGTGCGGTGGTTTCGCGCATTTGCGGGCGCTCCACCTGAGTGCCGAGGATGTCGGCCTGGAACTGCATGAGGAAGTTGTTCGCCACCGCGCCGCCGTCCACACGCAGGGCCTTGAGGCGTTCGCCGGAGTCCTGTTGCATGGCGTCGAGTACGTCGCGGGTCTGGTAGGCGATCGATTCCAGCGCGGCGCGGATGATGTGATCGACGCGTACGCCGCGCGTCAGGCCGAACAGCGCGCCACGGGCATACGGGTCCCAGTACGGTGCGCCGAGACCGGTAAACGCCGGCACCAGATACACGCCGTTGCTGTCCTTGACCTTGTTGGCAAAGTATTCGGTGTCGTGGGCGTCGTTGACGATTTTCAGTTCATCGCGCAGCCATTGCACGGTCGAACCGCCGTTGAACACGGCGCCTTCCAGAGCATAAGCCACTTCGCCGCGTGGGCCGCAGGCGATGGTGGTGAGCATGCCGTGCTGGGATTTCACTGCTTTGTCGCCGGTGTTCATCAGCAGGAAGCAACCGGTGCCGTAGGTGTTTTTCGCCTGGCCCGGCTCGACGCACATCTGCCCGAACAGTGCCGCTTGCTGGTCGCCGGCGATGCCGCCGATGGCGATGCCGCTCTTGGTGCGACCGTAGATTTCCGAGGACGCTTTGACTTCCGGGAGCATCTCGCGCGGGATGTCGAGGATCTCCAGCATCTTCGAGTCCCACTCCAGCGAATGGATATTGAAGAGCATGGTGCGCGAGGCGTTGGTGTAGTCGGTGACGTGCACCTTGCCGCCGGTGAATTTCCAGATCAGCCAGCTATCGACGGTGCCGAACAGCAGCTCGCCGTTGCGCGCACGCTCGCGGCTGCCTTCGACGTTGTCGAGGATCCACTTCAGTTTGGTGCCGGAGAAGTACGGGTCGGTGACCAGGCCGGTGGTGTCGCGGATGTAGTCTTCGTGGCCATCGCGCTTGAGCTGCTGGCAGATCTCGGTGCTGCGGCGGCACTGCCAGACGATCGCGTTATACACGGGGCGGCCGGTGGTCTTGTCCCAGACCACGGTGGTTTCACGCTGGTTGGTGATACCGATCGCGGCAACCTGGTCATGGTGCAGGCCGGCTTGCGCCAGCGCTTCAACCATCACCGCGCTCTGGGTGGCGAAGATTTCCATCGGGTCGTGCTCGACCCAACCGGCCTGCGGGTAATGCTGAACGAATTCGCGCTGCGCGGTGCAGACTACGTTCGCGTCGCGGTCGAAGATGATCGCGCGCGAACTGGTCGTACCCTGATCAAGGGCAATGATGTAGTTCTTGTTCTGAATGTCGGTCATGTCGATTGCCTTGGACGAAAAAAACGAGAGTGGGCCGTGGCGCCGGCTCGGATGGGCAGGAGCCGGCGCCGACTGTTTCAAGAAGTTCTTGGTTTGCCGTCAATGGCCGGTTCTGCATCCTTTGTAGCAGGTGTGGCGCCGGTCAGGTGACGGGCGATGAGCCCGCGATACCCGGCAGCGCCGAGGCAGGCACCGACAATCGGTGCAAAAATCGGAATCAGGAAATACGGAATATCACGACCACCGGTGAAGGAAATTTCACCCCAACCGGTAAAGAAAGTCATCAGTTTCGGACCGAAGTCACGCGCAGGGTTCATCGCGAAACCGGTCAACGGACCCATCGCACTGCCGATCACGGCAATCAGCAGACCGATCAGCAGTGGCGCCATGGGGCCGCGTGGCAGGCCGTTGTTGTCATCGGTCAGGGCCATGATCACGCCCATCAGGATCGCGGTGATGATCATCTCGACCAGAAAGGCCTGGGCCGTCGACAGCACCGGGTTCGGGTAGGTGGAGAACACCGACGCCAATTCAAGGCTGGCGGCCGAGCCACGAATCATCTGGTGGGTTTGTTCGTAATCGAAGAACAGATTGCTGTAGAGCGTGTAGACCAGCAATGCGCCGCAGAAGGCGCCGGCAATCTGCGAAAGGATGTAGAACGGCAGTTTGCGCTTTTCGAAGTCAGCGAAGATTGCCAGAGCAATGCTCACTGCCGGGTTCAGGTGCGCGCCGGAAACCCCGGCGGTGAGGTAGATCGCCATGCTCACGCCGACGCCCCAGATGATGCTGATCTCCCACAGGCCAAAGCTGGCACCTGCGACTTTGAGCGCGGCGACACAACCGGTGCCGAAGAAGATCAGAAGGGCGGTGCCCAGGAATTCGGCCATGCATTGGCCGGAAAGCGATGGTTGCGGTAAAGCAGCTGTCATTGAAAACCTCGGTTCTTTTTCTTGTGTGGCGCCTTGCCAACGGAGCAGGGCGCGATCTTCACCGGGTCGGAATCCCCATTCGGTTCCCGGGTTACTGCTGGGTACTGCGCGAAGCATGATTCTTACATTATTCAGATTCGAAAAAATATAGACAAGAAACAAACCTGTCAAAGGTCGAAAGTGAACTGTCGGTCACAATAAAACTATTCGCCATGTGAATGATCAGCGCGGCGATCAGCTTGAATGCGGCGCGAAGCCACGGGATTCGCGGCTTGGAATAGAGCCTTTTGCCCAACGATGACCTAGAATCTGCCGCAGGTTTTTCAAAGATTGCCGAACCCGGAGCTGCCATGACCCCAGCGTTGGACTTGTTGAAAAAGTTCGTGCCGAACATCGCGTGCACAGTTACGAACATGATCCGAAGGCCGCGTCCTATGGGCTGGAGGCGGCGGAGAAGCTCGGGCTCGAACCGGCGCAAGTGTTCAAAACCCTGCTGGCCGCCAGTGAAAAAGGCGAACTGCTGGTGGCCGTAGTGCCGGTCGTCGGAACGCTCGACCTCAAGGGCCTGGCCCATGCCGCGGGAGTGAAGAAAGCCGAAATGGCTGATCCCGCTGCAGCGCAACGCTCCACCGGCTACCTGTTGGGCGGCATCAGCCCGCTCGGGCAGAAGAAACGCCTGCGCACCTTCATCGACAATTCCGCTCAGGGGTTCGCGACTATCTATGTGAGTGCCGGGCGGCGAGGACTGGAAGTGGAATTGGCACCGGCGGTGCTAGCCGAGCACACCCAGGCGCAGTTCGCCGATATAGGCCGCGCGTAATGTTCGCGCCGGCTGTATGAAGAAACAATTGCGCTTCTGTCACTGGCACTGATCCGGGCCGCCGTTGCATGCTCGGTCGACCAATTAAGGGAGAAAATCCATGCAGCTTGCGTTTCATCAGGTCGACGCGTTCAGTGATCGGCCGTTCAGTGGCAACCCGGCGATGGTCTATCGGCTCGACAGTTGGCTAGCCGATGACTTGATGCAGAAGATCGCCGCCGAACACAACCTGGCGGAGACTGCGTTTCTGGTGCGCGAAGGTCAGGCCTGGCATATCCGCTGGTTCACTCCGACTACTGAAGTGCCGCTGTGCGGGCATGCGACCCTGGCCAGCGCGTTTGTACTGTTCGAAATCTATAAGGAAAGCGCCGAGCGCATCGACTTCATCTGCAAGTCCGGGCCGCTGAGTGTCAGCCGCGAAGGCGACCGGCTGTGGCTGGATTTCCCGACCATCGTGCCTTCGGAAATCGGCGTGACGCTGGATGTCGAGCGGGCGCTGGGTGTCGAGGCTGTTGATGTGCTCGGCTCCAACGAACTGTTCGTGGTGCTGGAATCGGAGCAGGCCGTGCTCGACTGCAAACCGGACATGGCGGCGCTGGCGAAACTGCCATGGCTGGGTGCAATCGTCACCGCGCGTGGCAATCAGCACGACTTCGTCTCGCGCTATTTCGCCCCGGCGATCGGTATCAATGAAGACCCGGTGACTGGTTCGACGCATTGCAGCCTGATTCCGTACTGGTCCAAGCGTCTGGGCAAAGCGAATCTGACCGCGTGCCAGCGCTCGGCGCGGGGCGGCGAGTTGTTTTGTCGGCTGGACGGTGAGCGGGTGAAGATTGGCGGCAATGCGACGCTGGTGGCCAGCGGTACCCTGTTTTTAGGCTGAGGCAATACCAACTGTGGAGCGAGCCTGCTCGCGAAAGCGCTCTTTCAGTCAACATCTTCGGCGACTGAAACACCGCATTCGCGAGCAGGCTCGCTCCCACAATTTTTATCCAGTGCGGATCAAAGGCTGGTGCTGAACCGACGGACGCCGTTTTCCACCGCCGGAATCTGCGCCGCCGTGCTGCCGGATGCCTGGAACAGCACCAGGTGATCCGCCGCTACGCGAATCCCGACCTGCGCGCCAACCAGATGATCGGCGTGGCTGGGGAAGATCGATTCCAGCTGCGCGCCGGTCGGCAGTTGCAGGCGATACAAGGTCGCCGCGCCGAGGAATGTCTTGCCGACAATCTGCGCCTTCAACGCGCTGTCCGGTGCATAAACAATGTCATCCGGACGCAACAGCACATCCACCGCACCGCCAATCGGCCAGGTGTAAGCACGGTTGCCGCGCAGTTCACCCAGCTCGGTCTGCACCGATTCCGGGGTGACGAGCTGACCGCGAATGAAATAGCCCTGACCGATGAAACTGGCGACATACGGCGTCGCCGGTTCGTGATAGAGGTTGTAGGGCGTATCCCACTGTTCCAGCCGACCCTCCTTGAACACGCCAACGTGATCGCTGACGGCGAAGGCTTCTTCCTGATCGTGGGTGACCAGAATCGCACTGGTGCCACGGGCCTTGAGGATGTCGCGCACCTCATGGCTGAGCTTGCGGCGCAGTTCGCCATCGAGATTGGAGAACGGCTCGTCGAGCAGCAGCAACTGCGGCTCCGGCGCCAGGGCGCGGGCGAGGGCGACCCGCTGTTGTTGGCCGCCGGACAGCTCGTGGGGGAAGCGCTTGCCGAGGTTTTTCAGGTTGACCAGTTCCAGCAGCTCTTCGACCACGCGCGCCTTGTTCGGGTGCTTGCGAATGCCGAAAGCGATATTGTCGGCCACGCTCAGGTGCGGGAACAGCGCGTAGTCCTGAAACACCATGCCGATCCGGCGTTTCTCCGGCGCCAGGGTGAACCCGGCACTGGACAGGGTTTCGCCACCGAGGGTGATTTCGCCTTCATGCACCGGTTCGAAACCGGCGATTGCGCGCAGGGTGGTGGTCTTGCCGCAGCCGGACGAGCCGAGCAGGCAGCCGATGTCGCCGGCGTTGAGGTGCAGATTGAGGTTCTGCACCACGCGTTGATCTTGGTAGCCGCAAGCGAGGTTGCGCAGGTTCAGCAGTAATTCATGGCTCATGCGTGGTGATATGCCGGTTCGACGAGGAACTCGAGCAGGGCCTTCTGTGCGTGGAGACGGTTTTCTGCCTGATCCCAGGCGACGGAGCGCGGGTCATCGAGCAGGTCGAGACTGATTTCTTCGCCACGGTGCGCCGGCAGGCAGTGCATGAACAGCACGTCCTCGGCAGCGAGGTCGAGCAAGGCACGGTTGACCTGAAACGGCGCGAACAGCTTGAGGCGCTTGGCAGTTTCCTCTTCCTGACCCATCGAAGTCCAGACGTCGGTGCTGACCAGATGCGCGCCACGCACGGCGTCTTGCGGATCGCGGACGATGGTCACGCGATCACCAGCCTGGGCGACGAATTCCGGGTTCGGCTCGTAGCCTTCCGGGCAGGCAACGCGCAACTGGAAGTCGAACTGGATCGCCGCTTCTATATAGCTGTTGCACATGTTGTTGCCGTCACCGATCCAGGCCACGGTCTTGCCCTGGATCGAGCCACGGTGTTCGAGGAAGGTCTGCATGTCGGCGAGCAACTGGCACGGGTGCAGATCATCGGACAGGCCGTTGATCACCGGCACGCGCGAGTTGGCGGCGAATTCGGTGAGGGTGCTGTGGGCGAAGGTGCGGATCATCACCGCATCGAGCATGCTCGACATGACGATGGCGCAATCGCTGATCGGCTCGCCACGGCCCAGTTGGGTGTCGCGCGGGGACAGGAAGATTGCCTGGCCGCCGAGCTGGATCATGCCGGCCTCGAAGGAGATCCGGGTACGGGTCGAGGATTTTTCGAAGATCATCCCCAGCACGCGGTTTTTCAGAGGCTCGAACAGTACGCCGCGGTTACGCAGGTCCTTGAGCTCAACGCCTCGACGGATCACGCTGACCAGCTCTTCGGGCGTGCAATCCATCAGGGAGAGAAAGTGCCTTGCGCTCATCATTGACTACCTTTTTGCTACAGACCGCAGATGCTCAAAGCCTTGTTTAACGGAACAACGGGCGAGACCTGCGGCGTAAGCCGCACGGGGCGACGAAATAGGGGAAGGCGCGATATTGACACTAAATGTCGCGTTTTTCCAATAGGGTACTTTTGTCTGCGGGATTCGGAGCGCGGACCGAGCATTTCGATCACGCATATTGAAGCCGGATTCAGTACAGCGGTGAGCCTCTTTGTACACTGGCGCCGCCGCGCTTGGCAATGCGCCGCGACGGCAACGCAGCGGTCCTGGTCGGTTTGCGAACGCTGCGCCACCGATTCGCTTGGTCGGATGTTCAGACTGAAACATTTGCTAAAGCAAAGTGCTGGGTTATAAATAAGTTTCGAGCGACGCAGGAAGCCTCCGCATGGAATCGAAAGAACAACTGTTAATGGAGCTGCTGGGCCACACGGCTCGCTCTCTGACCCATCTCACCGCGTCAGTCACCTCGATGTCTTTCGAGTTGCTGCGCAGTGACGACGAAGTGGTCAAATCCGCCGGCCGACACATGATCGATCGCATGGCCACCATCAGCGCCGGGCTCGATGAGCACTGGCGGTTGATCGGCGAGCTCACCGGCGTCCACGTCGCCCACGAGCAGATCGAAACCATCCAGGAAATCCAGCTGGCCGCACCGCCGCAGTTGCCTTCGAACTGATCGCGACGGTTTATCGGCTGCCCTGATAACCGTCGATTCACGAGACGAACGTCGCTGGCGCCTGCTCCGCGCACGGGCCATAGTTTTGTTCCCGCGGGCGTGATTGCCTGCCCCCGAACAAGACAGAGACTGGCCATGACCAAGACTCTTCACCACCGTGCGTGCCACCTGTGCGAAGCCATTTGCGGGCTGACCATCGAAACTACGGAAACCGATGGCGATGTCGCGATCACCTCGATCAAGGGCGATGCCCTCGACACCTTCAGCCGCGGCCATATCTGCCCGAAAGCCGTGGCCCTGCAAGATATTCAGAACGATCCCGACCGGCTGCGTCAGCCAATGCGCCGCGTCGGCAGCGAATGGCTGCCGATCGAATGGGACGAGGCGTTTGCGCTGGTGGCCGAGAAACTCGCGGCGATTCAGGAACGTCACGGCCAGAACGCCGTTGCGGTGTATCAGGGCAATCCGAGCGTGCACAACTACGGCCTGATGACCCACAGCAATTACTTCCTGGGGTTGCTGAAAACCCGCAATCGTTATTCGGCCACTTCAGTCGATCAACTGCCGCATCACCTCAGCAGCTATCTGATGTACGGCCACGGTCTGCTGTTGCCGATCCCGGACATCGACCACACCGATTTCATGCTGATTCTCGGCGGCAATCCGCTGGCGTCCAACGGCAGCATCATGACCGTGCCGGATGTCGAGAAACGCCTGAAGGCTATTCAGGCACGTGGCGGCAAAGTGGTGGTAGTCGATCCGCGCCGCAGCGAAACCGCAGCGATGGCCGATCAACATGTATTCGTTCGCCCGGGCGGCGATGCGGCGCTGTTGTTCGGCATGCTCAATACGCTGTTCAGCGAAGGCCTGCCCCGCGACAGCCATTTGCCGGTCGATGGCCTGGATGAGGTGCGAAACGCCGTGGCTGAATTCAGCGCCGAAGCGATGAGCCCGCTTTGCGCAGTGCCTGCCGAACAGATCCGCCAACTGGCGCGCGACTTCGCTGCCGCGCCAAGCGCCGTCTGCTATGGACGCATGGGCGTTTCGACCCAGGCCTTCGGTACCTTGTGTCATTGGGCGGTGCAGTTGATCAACCTGGTCACCGGCAACCTCGACCGCGTTGGTGGTGCACTGTGCACCGAACCCGCTGTGGATCTGGTGGCGTCGACCTCGGGCGGGCATTTCAACAAATGGCAGAGCCGGGTTTCCGGTCGTCCTGAATACGGCGGCGAGTTGCCGGTCTCGGCGCTGGCCGAAGAAATGCTCACCGACGGGGAGGGACAGATCCGCGCGCTGATCACCGTCGCCGGCAACCCGGTGTTGTCGACACCCAACGGCCGGCAACTGGAGCAGGCGCTGGATGGCCTCGACTTCATGCTCAGCATCGACCTGTACATCAACGAAACCACGCGCTATGCCGATCTGATCCTGCCGTCGACCTCGGCGCTGGAAAACGATCACTACGACACCACTTTCAACCTGTTTGCGGTGCGTAACGTGACCCGCTTCAATCGCGCCATCCTCGCCAAGCCCGAGGGTGCGCTGCACGACTGGGAGATCTTCGTCGGCTTGGCCAAGGCCTTCGCCGAGAAAACCGGCAAGGAGCTGAAACCAACGATGCCGCCGGCGAAGATGATCGAAATGGGCCTGCGCATGGGCCGCTACGGCGATGCGTCCGAGCACAAGTTGTCGTTGGCGACGCTGTTCGATCATCCGCATGGCGTGGATCTGGGTGCGCTGAAATCGAATCTGGCATCACGTCTGAAAACGCCGAATCAGCGTATCCAGGCCGCACCGCCGGAAATTCTCGCTGACCTCGCCCGCTTTGCCGCGTTGCAGGCGCCGGCTGCCGATGAGTTGTTGATGATCGGCCGCCGCCATGTGCGCAGCAACAATTCGTGGATGCACAACTTCCATCGACTGGTGAAGGGCAAGCCGCGGCATCAGTTGCTGATGCACCCGGATGATCTGGCCAGCCGTGGCCTGGCCGACGGGCAACGGGTTCGGGTGAGTTCGCGGGTCGGGCAGATCGAGGTGGAAGTGCTCGCCAGTCTCGACATGATGAAAGGCGTGGTCAGCCTGCCCCACGGTTGGGGCCACGCGCGCCCGGGCGTGCAGATGGCGATTGCCAGCGGCCAGCCGGGGTCGAGCGCCAACGACCTGACCGACGAGTGCCAGCTTGACGAACTGTCGGGCAACGCGGCGTTGAACGGTGTGCCGGTGACAGTGGCGGCGGCTTGAGCGGGTCTGTCGGGGAGACCGAGCATGGCGCTCGGGATTCCGTTACAATGCGCCACCGTGCCGACCTCTGAGTCGGAAAGTTCAGCCGAGGTGCTCCATGGATATCATCGAAACGATTAAAGAGCAGATTGCCAACAACACCATTCTGCTTTACATGAAAGGCTCGCCGAATGCCCCGCAGTGCGGCTTTTCCGCAAAAGCTGCGCAAGCCGTGATGGCCTGTGGTGAAAAGTTCGCGTACGTGGACATCCTGCAGAACCCGGAAATCCGCGCCAACCTGCCAAAGTACGCCAACTGGCCGACTTTCCCGCAACTGTGGGTCGGCGGTGAGCTGGTCGGCGGCAGCGACATCATGACCGAGATGGCTGCAGACGGTTCGCTGCAAAGCACCATCAAGGCGGCTGTCGAAGCGGCAGCGGCGAACAAGTCCGAAGCCTGATTCTACGTTCATAGAGTTTCGCTCGACGACGCGTCTCCCGTAGGAGCTGTCGAGTGAAACGAGGCTGCGAGCTTTTGATCTTCGGCCAGCAAAAAGCCCCGCACCTCGAAAGAGGGCGGGGCTTTTTGTTGGTTATACGAGTTGACTGAGTATCAAGGCTGAAATCGATAAAGATCGCAGCCTCGTTTCACTCGACAGCTCCTACTCTTCGCCCATCTGCGACTGCAGATAGTTTTCCAGGCCGATCTTGTCGATCAGGCCGAGCTGGGTTTCCAGCCAGTCGATGTGTTCTTCTTCCGACTCAAGAATGTCTTCGAGCAGTTCACGGCTGCCGAAGTCGCCAACGGTTTCGCAATGGGCGATGGCGGCTTTCAGGTCGGCGTGGCCGGTCTTTTCAATGCGCAGGTCGCATTCGAGCATTTCGCGGGTGTGTTCGCCGATGTGCAGCTTGCCCAGGTCCTGAACGTTCGGCAGGCCTTCAAGGAACAGGATGCGCTTGATCAGCTTGTCCGCGTGTTTCATCTCGTCGATGGATTCGTGATATTCGTGCTTGCCGAGCTTGTTCAGACCCCAATCTTCATACATGCGCGCATGCAGGAAGTACTGATTGATCGCGACCAGCTCATTGGCAAGGATCTTGTTGAGATGCTGGATGACTGTAATGTCGCCTTTCATGATCGGAGTCCTGCCCTGTATTAACTGTATATAAGGCGGAGTTTGAGCTTGGTGTTTATAAGTGTCAAACCTAAGTTATTGAATAATAAATGAAAATTAATCGGAATAAGAATGTTTGTGTTCCGCGTCTGGACGCTAAGCAATTGATTTTCAGGCATAAAAAAACCGGACGCGAAGTCCGGTTCTTTGAAATGGGGGCATTTACGCAGCAGTAAATTCTACAGGGTAGGGGATCGCGGCCTGGGCGGTTTGCAGCTTGGTCAGGGTTTCGCGGACCACTTCCTTGGCAAGGCAGGCGCATTTGCCGCACTGGCTGGCGACGCCGGTGGCCTGGCGAACTTCTTTGTAGCTGCAGCAACCTTCATAGATCGCTTCGCGGATCTGTCCGTCGGTGACGCCAGTGCAGAGGCAAACATACATAAGTAAGAACCGTCGCTGGTTGTGACTCAATTGCGATGGATCTTAATGTTAACGAGAATGATTGTCAAAGTGCTTTCGGAACGCTTCCCAGCCAATTTGCCTGCGACTGACGAACGGTATTTGCCAGGCGCTCCCTTGACCCAATGAATACGCCGTGGATAACCGAACAGGGAAAATCCGTTACGGACAGGCCAAACACGCAGTGTATGATGGTCGTCCCTTGCGAAGAGGGTTCGTGTCACAGGGCTGTCGCCTGAGGGTGACAGGCTGGCCCGGACCCTGAACTTCAAGTTTCTACACCAGGAGATATCAATGAGCGTACTCGTAGGCAAACAAGCCCCAGACTTCACCGTCCCGGCCGTACTCGGCAATGGCGAGATCGTTGACAGCTTCACCCTGTCCTCGGCCATCAAAGGCAAATACGGCCTGGTGTTCTTCTACCCGCTGGACTTCACCTTCGTCTGCCCGTCCGAGCTGATCGCTCTGGACAACCGCATGGCTGACTTCAAGGCGCGCAACGTTGAAGTGATCGCTGTGTCGATCGACTCGCACTTCACCCACAACGCCTGGCGCAACACTCCAGTGAACAATGGCGGCATCGGCCAGGTGAAATACACCATGGCTGCCGACATGAAGCACGACATCGCCAAGGCTTACGACGTTGAATCCGAAGGCGGCGTGGCTTTCCGCGGCGCGTTCCTGATCGACGACAAAGGCGTGGTTCGCTCGCAGATCATCAACGACCTGCCGCTGGGCCGTAACATGGAAGAGCTGATCCGTCTGGTCGACGCGCTGCAATTCCACGAAGAGCACGGCGAAGTCTGCCCGGCCAACTGGAAGAAAGGCGACAAAGGCATGAACGCTTCGCCAGAAGGCGTTGCAGCTTACCTGACCGAGAACGCTGCGGCCCTGTAAGGCGCAACGTCGAGGTACAAAAAAACCGGCCCATGTGGCCGGTTTTTTTATGCGCGGGATTTGTTCGCCGAGGATCAGTCGTCGAAGTCTTCCCAGCCGCCCATCTGTTTCCAGCGATTGACGATGCCGCAGAACAGCTCAGCGGTCTTTTCGGTGTCGTAGCGTGCCGAGTGCGCTTCACGACCGTCGAAATCGATGCCGGCGGCCTGACAGGCTTTCGCCAGCACTGTCTGACCGTACGCCAGACCCGCCAGGGTCGCGGTGTCGAAACTGGAGAACGGGTGGAACGGGTTGCGCTTCATGTCCAGGCGCGCAACTGCTGCGTTGAGAAAGCCCAGATCGAAGCTGCTGTTGTGCCCGACCAGAATCGCCCGCTTGCAGCCGTTGGCTTTCAGGGCCTTGCGGATGCCACGGAAAATATCGGTCAGCGCGGTTTCTTCACTGACGGCCATGCGCAGCGGGTGATCGAGCTTGATTCCGGTGAACTCCAGCGCTGCCGCTTCAACGTTGGCGCCTTCGAATGGCTCGACGCGGAAGAAGTAGGTGTGATCCGGGTAGACGAAACCCTTTTCATCCATGGCGATGGTGGTCGCGGCAATCTCCAGCAGGGCATCGGTGGCTGCGTTGAAGCCACCGGTTTCTACGTCGACGACAACCGGCAGGTAGCCGCGAAAACGCGCTGCCATCGGATGACGGGAACCGCCGCCACCACTTTGACCGTCCAGCTCATCGTCGAAATGCTCTTCACTCACGCGTGTTCCTCCAGCAGGCGCCAGCGCAGTTTTTCACCGGCGCGCAGCGGGATAACGGTCAGCTCGCCAAATGGCAGGCTGGTTGGGGCGGTCCATTCTTCGCGAACCAGGGTGATGCGATCGGTGTTTGCCGGCAGGCCGTAGAAACGCGGGCCGTTGAGGCTGGCGAAGGCTTCGAGCTTGTCCAGCGCATTACGCTGTTCAAACGCTTCGGCATACATCTCGATGGCGGCGTAGGCGGTGTAGCAACCGGCGCAACCGCAGGCGGCTTCCTTGGCGTGCTGGGCGTGGGGCGCCGAGTCGGTGCCGAGGAAGAACTTGGCGCTGCCACTGGTGGCCGCGTCGAGCAAGGCTTCCTGATGGGTGTTGCGCTTGAGGATCGGCAAGCAGTAGAAGTGCGGCCGAATCCCGCCCACCAGCATGTGGTTACGGTTGTACAACAGGTGGTGCGCGGTGATGGTCGCGCCGACGTTGGCCGAAGCCTCGTTGACGAATTGCACGGCGTCACCGGTGGTGATGTGCTCGAACACCACTTTCAGCGTCGGGAAGCGCTCGACCACGCGGCGCATGTGCTCATCGATGAAGATTTTTTCGCGGTCGAACACATCGACGTCGCCACGGGTGACCTCACCGTGGATCAACAGCGGCATGCCGACTTCGGCCATGGCTTCCAGCGCCGGGAAGATCTTGTCGATGCTGGTCACGCCGGAATCGGAATTGGTGGTCGCGCCGGCCGGATAGAGCTTGGCGGCGTAGACGAAACCGCTGGCCTTGGCCTGACGAATTTCTTCCGGTTGGGTGCGGTCGGTGAGGTACAGCACCATCAACGGCTCGAACTGACTGCCGGCCGGGCGGGCAGCGAGAATGCGCTGACGATAGCCGTCGGCTTCAGCGGCGTTGCGCACCGGCGGTACCAGGTTCGGCATGATGATCGCGCGCCCGAAGGTGCGGGCCACATCGGCAACGGTATTGGTCAACACGGCACCATCGCGAAGATGAATGTGCCAGTCGTCGGGACGCAGCAGGGTCAGGCGGTCGGACATGAGGGGATTCCAGGCGGGTCAAACTGAGGCGAATGCTACCGGAAAAGACTCTTGCAGGCACCCGCTATCAAGTTTTGCCACAAGCGTCCGATATCCCGAAGGTATGCCGTAAACATTGTGTGAATCGGTGTTTGTGTTTCACAAGCCAATGGAGCCTCCCGTGCGCCAGCGTTATTTAGCCCTGCTCAGTGTGTTTGCCAGCCTTCCCGCGATGGCGCTGACTTACCAGACCCGTCTGGAGAACATTGAGTGGACGGTCGCCGGCGATCAGTTCGAATGCCGCCTGACGCAACCGATCACTGATTTCGGCTCGGGCGAGTTCGTGCGCAAGGCCGGTGAGCAGGCGATCTTTCGCCTGAATGCCTACAACGCCATGCTTGGTGGCGGCTCGGCGACGTTGCTCGCTGCCGCTGCACCGTGGCAGCCGGGGCGCGGCGATATCAATCTGGGCTCGGTACGGCTGGGCAGTGGCAATGTGTTGTTCAACAGCTCGCAATCCCAGGCCGGTGGGCTGATCAGCGGTCTGCTGGACGGCCGTAGCCCGGTAGTTCGCCGTGCGTCTGGCGATGGCCGGGTGTCGGAAGTGCGTTTGTTGCCGGTGAAATTCAGCAAGGCGTTCAACGACTATCAAGGCTGCGTGGCGAAATTGCTGCCGCAGAATTTCGACCAGATCAAGCAGTCGCAGATAGGCTTTCCCGGCGAAGGCGTTGAGCTGGACCCGGCTGCCAAGGCCAAGCTGCAAGTGATGCTCGAATACATGAAGGCCGACCCGACGGTGAACCACATTGACCTCGACGGCCATTCCGACAACAGCGGCAATCGCCTGACCAACCGCGAATTGTCGCGCCGCCGCGCGCTGGCGGTGGTGGATTTCTTCAAGGCCAACGGCATTCAGGAATCGCAGATCACCGTGCGTTTCCACGGCGAGCAGTATCCGATCGTGCCGAACACCAGCAAGGCCAATCGTGCGAAGAATCGCCGGGTCAACGTGAAACTGTCGCGTGTGGCACCGACCACAGCCCCTGCGCCAGCGCCGCAAGCGAGTACGCCAGCCACCGCCGCAGCGACTTCCTGA
This sequence comes from Pseudomonas sp. AC255, assembly GCF_979258175.1. NCBI lineage: Bacteria > Pseudomonadati > Pseudomonadota > Gammaproteobacteria > Pseudomonadales > Pseudomonadaceae > Pseudomonas > Pseudomonas sp. AC255. The sequence continues at coordinate 637,684 of NZ_OZ409841.1, forward strand.
CTCGCCGGTCATCGTCGCGCTCTCGACAGATTCTGTCGCTTTGTCGTCTTAAGCTGTCGCGCCTCTGTAAATTATCGCGTTTGAGCGGTAGACTCCCCGGCTTTCCGTAGAACCCCGTGGAGTGATGGCATGGCGGACGTAAACAAGGTCGTTCTGGCGTATTCCGGCGGCCTGGACACTTCGGTGATCCTCAAGTGGCTGCAGGATACTTATAACTGTGAAGTGGTGACTTTCACCGCCGATCTCGGTCAAGGCGAAGAGGTCGAGCCGGCCCGCGCCAAGGCTCAGGCCATGGGCGTCAAAGAAATCTACATCGACGATCTGCGCGAAGAGTTCGTGCGTGATTTCGTGTTCCCGATGTTCCGCGCCAACACCGTTTACGAAGGCGAGTACCTGCTGGGTACTTCCATCGCCCGTCCGCTGATCGCCAAGCGCCTGATCGAAATCGCCAACGAAACCGGCGCCGACGCCATTTCCCATGGCGCCACCGGCAAGGGCAACGACCAGGTGCGCTTCGAACTGGGCGCTTACGCGCTCAAGCCAGGCGTGAAAGTCATCGCCCCTTGGCGCGAGTGGGACCTGCTGTCGCGCGAGAAGCTGATGGACTACGCCGAGAAGCACGCGATCCCGATCGAACGCCACGGCAAGAAAAATCTCCGTACTCGATGGACGCCAACCTGCTGCACATCTCCTATGAAGGCGGCGTGCTGGAAGACACCTGGACCGAGCACGAAGAAGACATGTGGCGCTGGACCGTCTCCCCGGAGAAGGCTCCCGACACCCCGCAATACCTGGAACTGACTTACCGCAACGGCGACATCGTCGCGCTGGACGGCGTCGAAATGACCCCGGCCACCGTACTGGCGACGCTGAACAAGATCGGCGGCGAGCACGGCATCGGTCGTCTCGACATCGTCGAAAACCGTTATGTCGGCATGAAGTCCCGTGGCTGCTACGAGACCCCGGGTGGCACCATCATGCTGCGCGCTCACCGCGCCATCGAATCGATCACTCTGGACCGCGAAGTCGCTCACCTCAAAGACGAGCTGATGCCCAAGTACGCCAGCCTGATCTACACCGGCTACTGGTGGAGCCCTGAGCGTCTGATGCTGCAACAGATGATCGACGCTTCGCAGGTCAACGTGAACGGCGTAGTGCGCCTGAAGCTGTACAAGGGCAACGTCATCGTCACCGGCCGCAAGTCCGACGATTCGCTGTTCGACGCCAACATCGCCACCTTCGAAGAAGATGGCGGTGCTTACAATCAGGCGGATGCGGCGGGCTTCATCAAGCTCAACGCGCTGCGCATGCGCATTGCTGCCAACAAGGGCCGCAAGTTGTTCTGAGTGGCTCAGACCGATGCGCAATAAAAAAGGCGGCCTGTTGAGGGCCGCCTTTTTTCATCTTTTTTTCTGGTTCATCAGGCTCCCTCGTGTATCTGCGCGCAGTCTTGACCCGGTTCAGCTGGTTCGTCCCAGTAGTGTCACTGTCTGCGAACACAGGTTATATACGATGCACAGTGTGGCTCCTGAGCCTTTCTTGGCCTGCCTGCTCTGTTGCAATGCGGAGTGGGCAAGCGCGTCCGACGCATGATTACAAAGAAATACGAGAACCCGCGCGTGCTTTTTATCGACGCCTTTTAGCGTTTCGAAGATGGCATCGAATTCCTTCGCTGCATCAATGCCTCTTGCATCAATGATGTTCAGTTCACTTACCGAGGGTGACAGCTTGATATTCTGCACAACCGGATGGGTTCGGTTGCGTGGACCGAGCGGTGGGTCCGGCGCGTTGTGAACTCTGCAGGGAATCGGCACTCGGCCTGGTCCGGTTTTACCCGACACGATGCAACTGGTCAGCTCAAAAGCGCAACGCTCGCCTGCTTCGCGAAAGGATTCGTTCCTCTGGTTATTTTGAGTGGTTTTCAAAAAGCTTTTGTCTTTGCCGAAGTCTGAAGGCGAGTAAAGCGAGCGATGATTGAAGTTGAGAGTGATGAAGAACAGGAATAACAAGTAAAAGGGGAAACTGATCAGAAACCAGACGTAAATTTCCCGGTCCTTGTTATCAAGAAATGGTAACGATACCGCCGCCGAGGTTTCCGAAAGAATTGCAAATATGGCGATGACTGTCATGGGGTTGGTGATTTTGTTTTTTATCTTTAGCATGGTTTTGCTTCTATATGGTTTGTCTAGTTTAAGTTGGATTGTTTCAGCTATAGCAAATCCGCTTGTGCAAGTGCGCGGCAATTAGTCAAAGTTTTATAGAATGAATGATGTTGTGTCGAACAGCTGGTTGTGTCGGTTCGTTGCGTCATATGTCCTGACACAGGTGAAACATCGCGTATGAAGTTTCTTTATTGCACCCGTTAAGTTTTCCATCCTCCCAGCATGGCGCAGGACTCAGCTGCGCAGAGATCAAACTCCGCCGGCGTATGAAAGATCGGAAGGCGCTTGCAATGGGGCATGAGCACTGAATTTGTGGGAATTATCCTCAATACCTGTAGGGAATGTCTCTCGATGCAAATGCGTGTAAAAGTTGCCATGCCGTGAAGCAAGTGACTGGGATATCGTGCGTGTTCTAAAAATTCGAACAGCGAAAACTGGACTTGCCCATGAATAAAGTGCTGATCGTGGATGACCACCCCGTCATTCGACTTGCGGTGCGTATGCTGATGGAACGGCATGGCTACGAAGTCATTGCAGAAACGGATAATGGCGTTGATGCACTACAAATTGCTCGTGAACAAATGCCCGATCTTGTCATTCTGGATATTGGAATACCCAAACTCGACGGACTGGAAGTTATTGCGCGCCTGACCTCCACTGCCATGCCGGTGAAAGTGCTGGTGCTGACTTCCCAGGCTCCCGGACATTTTTCAATGCGTTGCATGCAATCGGGCGCAGCGGGTTACGTGTGCAAGCAGCAGGATTTGACCGAGTTGCTCAGTGCGATCAAGGCAGTTCTGTCCGGCTACAGTTATTTTCCCAATCAGGCGCTGCACACTGTGCGCACCAGTCTGGGCAATGCGAGTGAAGCGGACATGGTTGATCGTCTGTCCGGGCGGGAAATGATGGTGTTGCAGCAGTTGGCGCGCGGCAAGACCAACAAGGAAATCGCCGATGGCATGTTCTTGAGCAACAAGACTGTAAGCACTTACAAGACTCGCCTGTTGCTGAAACTCAATGCGCGTTCTCTGGTTGATCTGATCGAGTTGGCGCAGCGCAACGGCCTGGTTTGAACGATTCGACAGCTGAGAACGTCATGGGCCGATCAAGCTCGGTTGTCGCAAAAAATGAAAAGCCTCCGTCTAGGGAGGCCTTCAGATATCACAGATCATAATCGTAGTCGGCCAATTGCCTTTGCAGTCGGCGCTCCTCAAGCAGGTTGTCGATTGTGCGACGCTTGCTAAGGTTGGTCTTGGCCACTTCAACCACCGGTTCGACCTCATCGGCGTCGGTGGCAATAAGATCCTCTTCTACATCCAGTTGCTCTGTGTCGGTACTCATGAAGTCAACTCCCGGCTAAGACTGCCTTTGGCGCTCCTTATATCGACATTACTGCGGCGGGTAAAAAAGATTTTTTCAATCGATGGATGCGAAAAGCCGATGACCGCTCAATCGTCAGAAGTTTTATGTTTGTATTCGCATAGATCTTCGATGCGGCAGCTGCCGCAGCGCGGTTTACGCGCCAGGCAAACATAACGACCGTGCAAAATCAGCCAGTGATGGGAGTCGAGCAGGAATTCTTTCGGTACAAACTTCATCAACTTCATTTCAACTTCCACCACATTTTTCCCCGGCGCGATGCCGGTGCGATTGCTGACGCGGAAAATGTGCGTGTCGACCGCCATGGTCAATTGACGGAAAGCGGTGTTGAGCACCACGTTGGCGGTCTTGCGCCCGACGCCCGGCAAGGCTTCCAGTTCTTCCCGGGTTTGCGGGACTTCACCGCCATGACGCTCAACCAGCAGACGGCAGGTTTCGATGACGTTTTTCGCCTTGCTGTTGTAGAGGCCGATGGTCTTGATGTACTCGGACAGGCCCTCGACACCCAGCGCATGAATCGCGGCGGGTGTATTGGCGACGGGAAAGAGTTTGGCAGTCGCCTTGTTGACGCCGACATCGGTGGACTGCGCCGAAAGAATCACCGCAATCAGCAGCTCGAACGGCGAAGAGTAGGCCAGTTCGGTTTTCGGCTCGGGATTGTCTTCGTGCAGTCGGCGAAATATCTCAAGACGTTTTGCAGCATTCATGGGCGATGCGTTTCCTTGATGACAGAATTGCGGCGTGTCCACGCCTGACGGGCGGCGAGAAGCAGGCCCAGTAAAACCAAAGCGCCGGGAACCAGCGTAATCAGACGCAGCCCTTCGGGGAACAAAACCAGACCTGGCCAATGCTCCGAAAGGCCTCGGCCAAGGCTGCCATAACCGATGATCTCGCGCAGCCCGCCGACTAACAGCATGAGCGCGCCGAACATGGCACAGCGTTTGAAGCTGACAGCGACGGGCTCGCGGAAGGCACCGTGGTATTCAAGCACGACGCAGTGCAAGGCGATCAGCCCTATGTAGAGCTCAGACGTCTGCTGCCATGGCAAAAACCAGCGTTGCGCCACAATATCCGCGCAACTGGTCAACGTCGCGGCGATTATCAGGCTGGCGAGCAAGGCACGGGTGCCCGTGAGGCGCTCGCGCAGCGGCGACATGCAGACGGCAAATACACCGAGTACCGCGCTGAGCATCAAGGTTATCCCCAGTGCAGCGCTGAATGTTGGTGTGGCGCCCAGTAGGGGCACCAGCATCAATAAATTCACCGTGCGCTTCATGGCCCAGTCCCCAACAGCAGCGCCCGATGCTCATCGAAATAACGCAGTGCGTCATGAATTGCGTCAATGGCGGCACGGGAGGTAATGGTCGCGCCAGCGATCTGATCGAACTGCCCCTGATCCTTTTTCAGCGCCCAACCGGCGTCTGTCGGCTCAGTACGGGATTTGCCGATGAAGGCCTGAAGCCAGGCATTCGGCCATGCACCGATGGCACCACCCAATCCTGGCGTTTCGCGCTGCTCAAGGGTTTTCACGCCTAGAACTCTGCCGTTTGCATCGATGGCTATCAGCAGTTCCAGAGTACCTGCGTAACCTTCGCTGCGACTGCGCAACAGCACCGCAACTGTCTGTCCGGAGCGGGTCGCTCGATAGCCGCCTGACAGCGTGCTATGGCGCAAAGCAGGCTCGGCGAGCGTCAGCGGTAGCTCCAGCGGCTGATTGTCGTAGAGCGCGGCAGGCATGACATCAAGCAATTTGCGGCTGTCGAGCAAGCGCTGCTCGCTGGCAATCTGCGGTGCACTGCTGCGCTGCAACACGTATGTCGCACTCATGCCAACGAGTGCCAGCAGCACCACCGTCGCGACACTCGCTGAGCGGTTCACGCGTTCACCTTCGACTGGCGGCTGAGGGCGAAGCGTTCGAGTGCCGGCACCAGAAGATTCATCAGCAATACCGCAAACGCGACGCCGTCCGGGTAACCACCCCACGTGCGAATCAGATAAGTCAGCAGGCCGGCGCCAACACCGAACAGCAGGCGGGCAAGGGCGCTTTTCGCGCCGGACACCGGCTCGGTCACAATAAAAAATGCACCGAGCATGGTCGCGCCGCTGAGCAGGTGAAACAGCGGCGAACCATGGGAATCCGACCCCGAGCCGTTCCAGCACAACAGGCTGATGACGAACAGACTGGCGAGCATGCCCACCGGTGCGTGCCAGGAAAAGATCCGCCGCTGCAACAGCCACAGGCCGCCGAGCAGAAACGCCAGATTCACCCATTCCACACCGCGCCCGCCGAAGCGGCCGAAGGCCGGGTTGCTGGCGAACAGCTCCTGCATGGTCAGGCTTTTATTGATGCGCAAACTGTCCAGTGCCGTGGCTTGCACCCAAGCGTCCGGCGCCTGCGCTGGACTGAAAACCTGTTGCAGCGCCGCAAGAGAATCCAGGCCATGAGCGGGCCAATGGGTCATCGCTTGCGGGAACAGCACCATGCTCAGGACAAAGCCAAGCATCGCCGGGTTGAACGGGTTTTTGCCGACGCCGCCATACAGATGTTTGCCGAACAACAGACCTGAAGCGGTCGCAATGACAGTCAGCCACCAAGGGCAATAAGCCGGCAGCGCGGCGGCCAGCAACATCGCACTGACCAGCGCGCTGCCATCACGCATTGCCGCTTGCACCGCTTGCCGACGCAGACAGGCGACGCCCGCTTCGACGAGCAAAGCACTGACAACCGCTAGGGAAAGGTTGATCAACACGCCCCAGCCATACAGCCAGAATAAAGCGAGCAGACCCGGCACAGCGGCCAGCAGCACGGTGTTCATCGCCTGTTGCAGGCGATCGTCCACTGGCTCAAGGGGCGGCATGGTCTTGCACCCGGCGCTCGGCGTCACTCACGGCTTGCTCCAGTGCTGCGATCTGCTCCGGCGCAGCCTCCGCTGCCTGAGCTTTTTTCAACTCGGCGCGGCGCATGGCCAACTGGATCTTGGCTCGCTTCAGTTCGGCGTCGTTGGTCGGTGCGGGAACGGCGGGAATTGCCGGTTGGCTGCTTTCCAGATTCGCCAGCGCCTGCTCGGCGGCTTCGAATTGTTGCTGCAGGACGATCAATTGCGACTGCTGCTCGAACGTCGGCGGGTGACCGAAGGCTTTCAGCGATTTGTGCAGTTGCGCTCGACTCATCGCCACATCGACCTTGGCCTTCTTCAGCGCCGCATCAGCGTTCGCGGCTTTTTGCGCGCGCACCCGCTCCAGCGCAGCCTGCACCGGGTCGGCGGTCGATACTTGCGGTTGTGCCGCACGCGCGGCTCGCGCTTCACGTTCAGCCTGCTTTTGCTGTTCTTCATGCAGCAAGCGCTGGTTGCGTCGCTCGAAACGCTGGCGCGCATGGTCACGCTTTTCAGCGCGGGCGCGCTGTTCTTCGAGATCGAATACGAGACCGCCAACCACTGGGATCGTGTTCGCAGGCAAAGGATGCATTTCGATGCAGTCGACAGGGCACGGCGCAACGCACAGATCACAACCGGTGCACTCGTCGATCAGCACCGTGTGCATGAGTTTTGCCGCGCCGACGATGGCGTCGACCGGGCAGGCCTGAATGCATTTGGTGCAGCCGATGCATTCGGCCTCGCGGATAAAGGCGATTTGCGGCGGTGCCGGGCCACGGCTGATGTCCAGTTCCAGGACCGGTATTTTCAACAGCTCGGCCAGGGCGGCGATAGTCTCCTCGCCGCCCGGCGGGCACTTGTTGATCGGCTCACCGTCAACAATGCCTTGCGCATAGGGTTTGCATCCGGGATGGCCGCATTTGCCGCATTGGGTCTGCGGCAGCAGGGCATCGATGCGTTGAATCAGACTCATGTTTTGATCAATCCACTGAATCCGAGAAAAATCACTGCGACCAGTCCGGCGCTGATCAGATCGATCGGCAGGCCGCGAAAGGGCAGGGGAATATCGTTGTCGACCGTGCGCTCGCGCAGGTCGCAGAACACACTCAATACCAGCCAGAAACCCAGCCCTGCACCCAGACTCAAAGCTGTCGCGTGCAGCAGGCCATGATCGTTTTGCGCATTGATCAAGGCCAGCCCGAGTACCCCGGCATTGCCCAGCAGCAGCGGCCACAATCCAGCGAACGGCCAATCGGGCACGCCGCGCGCCAGCAGTTTCAGCAGCGGCGCGATCAACAACACACTCAATGGCAGAAACACGAACAGGCGCAGCGCTTCAAGCTGCAACGGCACCAATATCCACTGCCAGATCGCCTGACCGATAACGCCGACCACCACCATCAGGCACAACGTCGCCAACCCCAGCGCATGGACCTGGCGTCGGCTGCCCGCCAGCAGCGGAGCGACGCCCAGCGGCCAGTGCAACACGAAGTTGTTGAGCAGCGCAGCACTGATCAGCGTTAACACGAGTTCGGTCATGGTTCTGCCAGCGAAACGGGCGGGTGTCTCTTAAGGGTAGGCACTATCGGGCCAGATATGAAAAATCCCACCGGCATGCAGAGCACGTCGGTGGGATCGTTTTACGGCAACCTCTTACTTGATGCGCTGACCCGGCTTGGCGCCGCTGTCCGGGCTCAGCAGGTAAATCTCTTCACCACCAGGGCCCGCCGCCATCACCATGCCTTCGGAAATACCGAACTTCATTTTCCGTGGCTTGAGGTTGGCGATCATCATGGTCAGGCGACCGTCGAGCTTGGACGGGTCCGGGTAGGCGCTCTTGATCCCGGAGAACACGTTGCGTTGCTCGTCACCGATGTCGAGGGTCAGGCGCAGCAGCTTGTCGGCGCCTTCGACGTGTTCGGCCTTGACGATCAAAGCGACGCGCAAATCGATGGCGGCAAAGGCGTCGAAATCGATTTCCGGCGACAGCGGATCCTTGGCCAGTTCGCCGTTGCCCGCAGGCTTGGCTTCGCCAGTGTCGGTCTGGCTGGCGGTCAGGTCTTCTTTCGATGCGTCGGTCATGGCTTGCACTTTTACCGGGTCGATGCGGGTCATCAACGGCTTGAATTCGTTGAGCTGGTGATTAGCCAGCAGGGTGGTGTGGTCATTCCAGGTCAGCGGCGCGACGTTGAGGAACGCCTCGGCATCTGCGGCCAGCAGCGGCAGTACCGGTTTGAGGAAGATCACCAACTGGCGGAACAGGTTGATGCCGGTGGCGCAGATTGCCTGGACTTCATCCTGCTTGCCTTCCTGCTTGTTCAGCGACCACGGCGCCTTGTCGGCGATCCAGGCGTTGGCGCGGTCAGCCAGGGCCATGGTTTCACGCATGGCGCGGGCGAAGTCGCGGGCCTCGTAGGCGTCGGCAATGCTCGGCGCGGCGGCGAGGAAAGCCTCGGTCAGCTCCGGCGCGGCATTGTTGTCGACCAGCAGGCCGCCGTTGCCCTTGTGGATAAACCCGGCGCAACGGCTGGCGATGTTGACCACTTTGCCGACCAGGTCGGAGTTGACCTTCTGCACGAAGTCTTCGAGGTTCAGGTCGAGGTCGTCGACGCCACGGCCAAGCTTGGCCGCGTAGTAGTAGCGCAGGTATTCCGGCGACAGATGATCCAGATAAGTGCGGGCCTTGATGAAGGTGCCGCGCGACTTGGACATTTTCTGGCCGTTGACGGTCAGGTAGCCGTGCACGTTGATGCCGGTCGGCTTGCGGTAGCCGGCGCCTTCGAGCATGGCTGGCCAGAACAGCGCGTGGAAATTGACGATGTCCTTGCCGATGAAGTGATACAGCTCGGCAGTCGAGTCCTTGCCCCAGAACGCGTCGAAGTCCAGCTCCGGCGTGCGGTTGCAGAGGTTCTTGAAGCTGGCCATGTAACCGATCGGCGCATCCAGCCACACATAGAAATACTTGCCCGGCTCGCCCGGGATCTCGAAGCCGAAGTACGGCGCATCGCGGGAAATGTCCCACTGCTGCAGGCCGGCATCCAGCCATTCGGCGATCTTGTTGGCCACGGCGTCCTGCAGGGTGCCGCTGCGGGTCCAGGCCTGAAGCATTTCCTGGAAATCCGGCAGCTTGAAGAAGAAGTGCTGGGAATCCTTGAGCACCGGGGTGGCGCCGGAGATGGCCGACTTCGGATCCTTCAGATCGGTCGGCGCGTAGGTCGCACCGCATTTTTCGCAGTTGTCACCGTACTGGTCTTCAGTGCCGCATTTCGGGCAGGTGCCCTTGATGAAGCGGTCGGCCAGGAACATTTTCTTTTCCGGGTCGAAATACTGCGTGATCGAGCGCTGAGCGATATGCCCGGCGTCACGCAGCTTGAGGTAGATCTGGCTCGACAGCTCACGGTTTTCTTCGGCGTGAGTGGAGTGGAAATTGTCGAAATCGACAAGGAAGTCGGCAAAGTCGGCGCTGTGTTCAGCCTGCACGTTGGCGATCAGTTGTTCCGGGGTGATGCCTTCCTTTTCCGCGCGCAGCATGATCGCCGAACCGTGGGCGTCGTCGGCGCAGACATAAATGCATTGGTTGCCGCGATGCTTCTGGAAGCGCACCCACATATCGGTCTGGATGTATTCCAGCATGTGGCCAAGGTGAATCGAACCATTGGCGTAGGGCAGGGCGCTGGTGACGAGGATCTTGCGTGGCTCGGACATGGGGCTTCGCTACTTGATGAAACGGAGGTCGGCCACTATAAAGCGCCGGCGCATATTTTTCACCCCTGCGCCACTGGGTACTTTGAGTGTTCTTGTGGCGAGGGGATTTATCCCCGCTGGGTGGCGAAGCCGCCCCAAAACCGCAAACTTCGATGTATCAGATAGTCCGAGTGCAATGGCTTTACGACTGCTGCGCAGCCGAACGGGGATAAATCCCCTCGCCACGGTGGCTTTTCAGCGCAAGTAATCTGTTCGCCTCAAATCGGTGTCCAGCGTACGATAGCCGCCATTCTTTCCAGTCTTGTTATCGGAGTTGCCCATGAGCGCCGTCACTCGCGCAGCGGTGGAAGCCGTCCTCAGCCAATACACCGACCCTTACCTCAACCAGGACCCGGTCAGCGCCGGTTGCGTGAAAAACATCGAGATCATCGGTGACCGCGTCAATGTGCAGCTGGAAATCGGCTACGCCGCCGGACTGTTCAAGAGCGGTTGGGCGCAATTGCTGCAACTGGCCATCGAAAACCTCGACGGCGTGGTCATCGCCCGTGTCGAGGTCACCAGCGTGATCGCCGCGCACAAGGCCCAGGCTCAGATTCCGGGGCTGGCCAACGTCAAGAACGTCGTCGCCGTCGCTTCCGGCAAGGGCGGCGTGGGCAAATCCACCACCGCTGCCAATCTCGCGCTGGCGCTGGCCCGGGAAGGTGCCAATGTCGGCATCCTCGACGCCGATATCTACGGCCCGAGCCAGGGCATCATGTTCGGCATTCCCGAGCGCACCCGTCCTGAGGTCAAGGATCAGAAGTGGTTTGTGCCGCTCAAGGCTCACGGCGTGGAAGTCATGTCGATGGCGTTCCTGACCGACGACAACACGCCGATGGTCTGGCGCGGGCCGATGGTTTCCGGGGCGCTGCTGCAACTGGTTACGCAAACCGCGTGGGGCGATCTGGATTATCTGGTCATCGACATGCCGCCAGGCACAGGCGACATTCAGCTGACCCTGGCGCAGAAAGTCCCGGTGGCGGGTGCGGTGATCGTCACCACGCCGCAGGATCTGGCACTGCTCGACGCACGCAAAGGCGTGGAAATGTTCCGCAAGGTCAACATTCCGGTGCTCGGCGTGGTGGAAAACATGGCGGTGCACATCTGCTCGAACTGCGGGCATGCCGAGCATCTGTTCGGTGAAGGGGTGGCGAGAAACTGGCCACCCAGTACGGCGTCGAATTGCTGGCCTCGCTGCCGCTGTCGATGCTGATCCGCGAACAGGCCGATGGCGGCAAGCCAACCGTAATCGCCGAGCCGGACAGCCAAATCGCCATGGTCTATCAGGAACTGGCCCGCCACGTCGGCGCGCGGATCGTGTTGCAGGAAGCGGCGACACCGGCGATGCCGAACATCACCATCAGCGACGATTGATCCATCGGCAGCGCTGAAAAACCTGTGGGAGCGAGCCTGCTCGCGAAAGCGGTGTGTCATCCAACTCATCAGTTGCCTGATACGACGCCTTCGCGAGCAGGCTCGCTCCCACATTGGCTTGTGTAATGGGACTTAGATACGCAACCCGCCATCCATCTCCAGAATCCGCCCGGTGTAGTAGTCGTTCTCGAAGATATACGCCGCCGAATGGGCGATCTCTTCGGGCTTGCCCATGCGCTTGAGCGGAATCCCCAACGTCATCTTCTCCAGCGCTTCCGGTTTCATGCCCAAAGTCATTTCGGTTTCGATGAAGCCCGGTGCGATGCCCGCCACGCGAATGCCGTAACGCGCCAGCTCCTTCGCCCAGGTCACGGTCGCCGCTGCGACGCCGGCCTTGGCTGCGGAATAGTTGGTCTGGCCGACATTGCCTGCGCGGGAGATCGACGAAATGTTGATGATCGCGCCGCTGTTTTTCAGCTCGACCATCTTCGCCGCGACTTCACGGGTGCAGAGGAACACGCCGGTGAGGTTGACGTCGATCACCGCCTGCCACTGGGCCAGGCTCATCTTGGTCATCTCACCGTCCTTGACCTTCAACAGCAGACCATCGCGCAGAATCCCGGCGTTGTTGATCAGGCCGTGGATGGCGCCGAAGTCTGCGGCCACTTGCGCGACCATGTGCTCGACCTGTTCTTCATTGGCGACGTTGCACAGGTAGCTGCGCGCTTCGACACCTTTGGCTTTGCAGGCGGCCACGGCGTCGTCGAGTTTTTCCTGATTCAGATCGACCAGGGCCAGCTTCGCGCCCTTGCCGGCGAAATACTCGGCCATGGAACGGCCCAAACCCTGGCAACCGCCGGTGATAATGATTACTTTGTCGTTGAGTTGCATTCGCATGTCCCGCTGGCAGGTCTGAGTTGTTTTTGTTGTCGGCAACGCTCGATCGGCACCGGTCAGGCCTGGTAGCACACGAACATTTGCCCGATGCGCGCCGGTTACTTTTCGCTGCGCGCCTGTCCGTTTTCTAGACGGAACCCATTTAAGGAGTCACAAATTGAGCGCTGAAGTGGCGAAGAATGCCCGAGAATTGCTTCTCAAGGAATACCGAGGAGTGCTGTCGACCCACTCCAAATCGATGCCGGGTTTTCCCTTTGGCTCGGTTGTGCCGTATTGCCTGGACGAGCAGGGCCGGCCGCTGATCCTGATCAGCCGCATCGCCCAGCACACGCATAACCTGCAGAAAGATCCGAAGTGTTCGATGCTGGTGGGCGAGCGCGAGGCCGACGATGTGCAGGCGGTCGGGCGGCTGACTTATCTGGCCGAAGCGCAGAAGCTCGCAGAACCGGCAGCGATTGAGGCTGCCGCCGAACGCTACTACCGCTATTTCCCCGACTCGCAGAATTATCACCAGGCCCACGACTTCGACTTCTGGGTGCTCGATCCGGTGCGCCATCGCTACATCGGCGGGTTTGGCGCGATTCACTGGATTGACGATCTGACCCTGGCCAACCCGTTCGCCGGAAAAGCGAAAATCAGCATGGTCGAGCACATGAACAGCGACCATGCCAAAGCCATCGCCCATTACGTCGAGCTGGCCGGGCTGCCCAACAGCACGCCGGCGCAACTGGCCGGCATCGACAGCGAGGGCATGCACCTGCGCATCGGTCAGGCCGTCTACTGGTTGCCCTTCGCGGCGCCATGTAATACGCCGACACAAGTGCGCGAGGCCTTGGTTTCTCTGGCTCACGCCCAGTCCTGGCCGAAAAAAGCGCAAAGTTAAGCTTGAATTCACGCAAGGGCGACGTCATCTAGGGCTTACTGCAAGGCATTTCTTGCGTTGAGGAAACTTTGATGCGCCCTTTTCTGTTGCTCTTTCTGCTGTTTCCAGTGCTGGAGCTGTTCGTATTCGTCAAAGTGGCAGGCTCTATCGGGTTCTTCCCGGCCCTGCTGCTGATCATTCTCGGCTCGATGTTCGGTGTGTTCGTGCTGCGCGTCGCCGGTCTGGCCACCGCATTGCGTGCCCGGGAAAGCCTGAATCGCGGCGAGTTGCCCGCGCAGACCATGCTCGAAGGCCTGATGCTGGCACTCGCCGGTGGCCTGTTGATCATTCCCGGCTTCATCAGTGACGTGGTCGGTCTGGTGATGCTGTTGCCGGTCACCCGTCGTCTGCTGGCGAACAAGATGCGCCAGCGCGCCGAAGATCAGGCCATGCGTCAGCGCGCCTTCGCCGACGACCTGCAACCCCGTGGCGGCCCGGCCCCGCGCGAGCCGCTCGGTCGAGAGCCGAATGTGATCGAAGGCGAGTTCGAACACCGCGACAACAAGTGATATCAGCATCGACACGGCACCCTCGGGTGCCGTGCTCGTTTATGGCGCTTTTTTACGGTGTGGCGATGAAAATTTTTTCCGCCAGCCCTTGTAATCGGCTTGTACGCCCCTATGTATCGGTCACCGAAAGGTTTCCGGTATTCAAACCGGACAGACTTGCGCGGTTCGCTCGACGGACCGCAACCGGCGCAGGCCGGATTCGTTAAACCCGCCGGGACTACACCGGCCGATGAAAACCACAATTAGGAGAGATCGACAATGAAGCTTCGTCCTCTGCATGACCGCGTCGTCATCCGTCGCAGCGAAGAAGAAAAGAAAACCGCTGGCGGTATCGTCCTGCCAGGTTCGGCTGCTGAAAAAGCCAACCACGGTGTGATTCTCGCTGTAGGCCCGGGCAAAGCTCTGGAAAACGGTGAAGTGCGTGCACTGTCCGTGAAGGAAGGCGACAAGGTTGTGTTCGGTCCTTACTCCGGCAGCAACACTGTGAAAGTCGATGGCGAAGACCTGCTGGTAATGAGCGAGAACGAAATTCTCGCGGTTATCGAAGGCTGATACTCCCGTTCATTTTCCCGTTACTACAAAGTATTTAAGGAATATCGATCATGGCTGCTAAAGAAGTTAAGTTCGGCGATGCCGCCCGCACCAAGATGCTCAAAGGCGTCAATGTTCTGGCTGACGCGGTAAAAGCGACCCTGGGCCCGAAAGGCCGTAACGTGGTTATCGAGAAGAGCTTCGGCGCTCCGACCATCACCAAGGACGGCGTTTCCGTCGCCAAAGAAATCGAACTGGATGACCGCTTCGAAAACATGGGCGCGCAGCTGGTCAAAGACGTTGCCTCCCGTGCCAACGATGACGCTGGTGACGGTACTACCACCGCTACCGTTCTGGCTCAGTCGATCGTCAACGAAGGCCTGAAAGCCGTCGCTGCCGGCATGAACCCGATGGACCTGAAGCGCGGCATCGACAAGGCGACCATCGCCATTGTCAAAGAGCTCAAAGCCCTGTCCAAGCCATGCGCTGACTTCAAAGCCATCGCTCAGGTCGGCACCATCTCGGCCAACTCCGACAACTCCATCGGCGACATCATTGCCGAAGCCATGGAAAAAGTCGGTAAAGAAGGCGTGATCACCGTTGAAGAAGGCTCAGGCCTGGAAAACGAACTGTCGGTTGTAGAAGGCATGCAGTTCGACCGTGGCTACCTGTCGCCATACTTCGTCAACAAGCCGGACACCATGGTTGCCGAGCTCGACGGCCCCCTGATCCTGCTGGTCGACAAGAAGATCTCGAACATCCGCGAAATGCTGCCAGTGCTGGAAGCCGTTGCCAAAGCCGGCCGTCCACTGCTGATCGTGGCCGAAGACGTTGAAGGCGAAGCCCTGGCGACTCTGGTTGTGAACAACATGCGTGGTATCGTCAAAGTCGCTGCCGTCAAGGCACCGGGCTTCGGCGACCGTCGCAAGGCCATGCTGCAGGACATCGCTGTTCTGACCGGCGGTACCGTTATCTCCGAAGAGATCGGTCTGAGCCTGGAAAGCACCACCCTGGAGCACCTGGGTAACGCCAAGCGCGTAACCCTGTCCAAGGAAAACACCATCATCGTTGACGGTGCTGGCGTGCAGGCAGACATCGAAGGCCGTATCGCCCAGATCCGCGCCCAGGTTGCCGAAACTTCCTCGGACTACGACCGTGAAAAACTGCAAGAGCGTCTGGCCAAGCTGTCCGGCGGCGTTGCAGTGATCAAGGTTGGCGCTGGTTCCGAAGTTGAAATGAAAGAGAAGAAAGCCCGCGTTGAAGACGCCCTGCACGCAACCCGCGCAGCCGTTGAAGAAGGCGTGGTACCTGGCGGTGGCGTGGCGCTGATCCGTGCTCTGGAAGCACTGACCGAGCTGACCGGCGACAACGCTGACCAGAACGTTGGTATTGCTGTGCTGCGTCGCGCTGTTGAAGCGCCGCTGCGTCAGATCGCTGCCAACTCCGGTGACGAGCCAAGCGTAGTCGTCAACGAAGTGAAGAACGGCAAAGGTAACTTCGGTTACAACGCTGCTTCCGGCGAATACGGCGACATGATCGAAATGGGCATCCTGGACCCAACCAAGGTAACCCGTTCGGCTCTGCAAGCTGCAGCCTCGATCGGCGGTCTGATCCTGACCACCGAAGCAGCGGTTGCCGACGCACCGAAGAAAGAAGGTGCAGCTGGCGGCGGTATGCCAGACATGGGCGGCATGGGTGGCATGGGCGGCATGATGTAAGCCAGCCCTGGCCCTGTAACGCAAAACCCCGCTGGCGAAAGTCAGCGGGGTTTTTTATTACCCCAATTTCGAAGCTCACTGGTATCCCCCCTGTGGGAGCGAGCCTGCTCGCGAAAGCGGTCTGTCATCCGACATGCAAGCCAGTTGAGCCGACAATTCGCGAGCAGGCTCGCTCCCACAGGTGCTTTATTTCAGGCATTGATCGGCTGTGTGTTCATCGCCGTCGAAGTCTTGCCAGCCGGGCGATACAGCACCCAGTAATAAGCCCCCAGGCAAATCAGCCAGCAAAAAATCGCCGTCCACACGTTGTGCGAAAAGAAGTGCGCGCCTTGCATCATGCGACTGATCGAGAACACCGAACCCAGCGCAAAGGCGAACACAAACGCCTGCCGCGCCAGTCGTGGACGGCGGTCGCGCAGCACGAAGAACAGTGCAAACAGGGTGAACCCGGTCGCCGCGTGGCCGCCGGGCCAGCAACGTCCCGGCTTGTCCGTGGCGGGGCGATGTTCCATGAGTTTGCTGTAGGTCTCGTGGCCACCGAATTGCTCCAGGCTCCATGGGCACTGCACAGCGGTGACGGCTTTGACCGGAGTGACAAACGAAGTCGCCAGCCCCAGCGACAGCACCAGGCAGCCCAGTTCGCGCTTGAACGGTTTCAGCCTCGAAATAAAAAACGCCCCGATGAAACCCAGAATGGCAAACACCGAGAAGCCGATCACCAGCTGTTTTGCCCGGTCATGCAGGATGTCTTCAAGCACATAGCTGTGCCGCCCGATGAAATCCCCCGCGACCGGGTCGTAGAACATCTGCGCCAGAACCATGTCCAGATCGGTCAGTTCGAGCAACAGCAGAATGATCGCCACCGCTGCGGGAATGCCCAGACACAACCACCAGTTCAGCGGTCTTGAAGCGGGAAGGGCAGAGGTCGACACCATGGCAGGTTCCTTGGTCGATGAACGGAGGAGAGAGCGTAATCGCGCGGAGTCTGCGCGCGCTGGCGTCGGCGATTTGTTAACCGAAAGTGAAAAAACGTCGCAGCGCGCGCAGTGCAGGTTTATCGAAAAACGCCCCTAGCCCTCAGGCGCTCTTGGCCTTAAGCTGCGCGGGCCAAGACGGCCGTTACCCCGTTCGGAGGAGATGTCCATGCGAATTCTGCTGGTCGAAGACAACCGCGACATCCTGGCCAATCTGGCCGACTACCTGGGCCTCAAGGGCTATACCGTCGATTGCGCCCAGGATGGTCTGTCCGGTCTGCATCTGGCGGCGACCGAGCATTACGATCTGATCGTGCTCGACATCATGCTGCCCGGCATCGACGGCTACACCTTGTGCAAACGCCTGCGCGAAGACGCCCGGCGTGACACGCCGGTGATCATGCTCACCGCCCGCGATCAACTCGACGATCGGCTGCAAGGCTTCAAGTCCGGCGCCGACGATTACCTGATCAAACCGTTCGCCCTGTCCGAGCTGGCCGCCCGCGTCGAAGCGGTGATGCGCCGTGCTCAGGGCGGCGGTCGCCGGGCGTTGCAGGTCGGTGACCTGAGCTACGACCTCGACACCCTGGAAGTGACCCGCGAAGGCAAGCTGCTCAAGCTCAACCCGGTTGGCCTCAAGCTGCTCGCGGTGTTGATGCAGAAGAGCCCGCACGTGCTGCGTCGGGAGATTCTCGAGGAAGCGCTGTGGGGCGATGACTGCCCGGACAGCGACAGCCTGCGCAGCCATGTTCACCAATTGCGCCAGGTGATCGACAAGCCATTCGCCAAGCCACTGCTGCACACCGTGCACGGTGTCGGTTATCGCTTGGCCGAGGGCCGAGATGGAGTTTAAGCAGAGTCTTTCCCAGCGGATCATCATCGCCTTTGCGCTGATGAGCGCACTGGTCGCCGGCGCTTTCGCCATGGGCATCGTTGCGACGGTGCACCTGGTGGAAGAGAAACTGATTTCCGCAGGGCTGGGCGGCGACCTGCAACGTTTGCTGCTGATGGACAATGTCTCCGACTGGAGCCATCGGCCCGAGCCGGATCAGTTGTTCTATTTCAGTGGCGGGCCTGGGGATTTCGACCTGCCCAAGGATCTGCGTCACCTCGATGCCGGTTTCCATGAGGTCTTTCGCGAGCAGCTGTCCTATCACGCCATGGTCGAAGTGGTGGATGGTCGGCGTTATGTCTTGCTGCAGGACCAAAGCGATTTCGAAGAGCGCGAGCGCGTGCTGTTTGCGGTGGTGCTGGTGGGCTTCGTGCTCAGCCTGGCCTTGGCGGTATTTCTCGGCTGGGTGCTCGCGCGCAAGGTGATGGCGCCGGTGGTGCGCCTGGCGCGGCAGGTCCGGCATCGCGACCAACTGCTCGGGCTGGCGCCGCCCTTGGCGCCGGACTACGCGGCGGATGAAGTCGGTGAACTGGCGGTGGCGTTCGATGCCACCCTGGGGCGCTTGCGTCAGGCACTGACCCGCGAACGTCTGTTCACCAGCGACGTCAGCCATGAATTGCGCACGCCGCTGATGGTCCTGGCCAGTTCCTGCGAACTGCTGCTGGAAAACCCCGGAATCGATCAGCGCGGTCGCGCCCAGGTCGAGCGCATTGCCCGGGCCAGCGAGGAGATGCGCGAACTGGTACAGACCTTCCTGATGCTGGCGCGCACGCAGAACGAAGAGGCCGCAGCGGCGCCCCAGCAGAACCTCACACAAGTGGCCGAGAGCCTGCTGTGCCTGTGGCGTGAGCCGATCGAGCGCAAGGGGCTGACACTGATATTCGAGCCGGGCACCCCAGCGGATACTCGCTACAACGCGACCTTGCTGAACGCGGTGATGGGTAACCTTTTGCGTAACGCACTGCATTACACCGAACAGGGTTTCATTCGCCTGACGCTCACCGCCAACGGTTTCGTCGTTGAGGATTCGGGCGTGGGCATTCCCGAGGAAAAACGCGAGGCGATGTTCGAGCCCTTTGTGCGCGGCAGCGAGAAGCGTGGCGAAGGCCTGGGCCTGGGTTTGTCGCTGGTGCAGCGTATCTGCGAAAACCAGGGCTGGACGGTCAGCTTGAGCACGATGGACCCCAATGGCTGCCGATTCGAGGTAGATCTTGGCGTGAATGCCAGCAAATAGTGGCTCGAGGCTACTCCCGTACACCTGTCTGAATCCTGTATAACGTTGTAATAATTTACGGATTTACCTGACAGATTTTTCACAATTGGATGACCTGACGCTGACACGCCGCTGTTTAAGGTGGCGTCATCAGAACAGGAGTCCAGATGATGGCCGGCCCGATCAAGCTCGATTTTTCCGAAAAGTACGACGACCAACACGCACAACGATATCTGCGCAAGCACCAGCAAAGCCTCGGTCGCCGCCTGTCGCACTTGCGCGATGAGCAAGTCGGTCGCAAGGCCTTGGCGCTGGCGGGAGATCCCGGGCTGGTGCTGGATCTGCCCTGCGGTGCCGGGCGTTTCTGGCCAATGCTCGCGGAGAAGCCCAACCGGGTGATCATCGGCGCGGACAATTCCGAGTCGATGATCAAGACCGCGATGCAGGGACAACCGGCCGATGTGGTCAAGCGTGTACAACCGCTGCACACCTCGGCATTCGATATCGCTCTGCCGGATAATTCGGTCGACAGCATCTTTTGCATGCGTCTGTTGCACCACATCGGCGAGGCCGAGCACCGCCGGGTGATCCTGCGCGAGTTCGAGCGGGTAACCCGCGACAGCGTGATTGTTTCGTTGTGGGTCGACGGCAATTTCAAGGCCTGGAAGCGCAAGCGTGCCGAGCGGGATCGGCCAAGTCATGATTACCAGAATCGGTTTCTGATTCCGGCGGCGACGATCGAGAAAGAATTTGAACAGGCGGGTTTCCGCATTCAGGAACAACTGGACTTCATACCGCTCTATGCGATGTGGCGAGTTTACGTATTACGCAAGAGGTAGAGGATGGCAGTGCAAGCAGCGGTTGAAGCGGATGTCGCTCCCCAGGATGGTTTCGATTATTACTGGAACCAGCGCGGCGAATGGGTTGAAGAACCCAATGTGCGTCGTGGTGGCGAAAGCGGGGTGCAGCGCATCGTCGACCGTGACGGTCAACTCTTGTACGCAAAGCGCCAGACCGGGCACATCTATCGCAGTTGGTTGCACCCCTTCGGTCGCCCGACCGTATTGCGCGAACTCGACGCCCTGACTGGCGTTAGCAAACTCGGCGTGCGCGTACCGCAGATCGTCTTTTGCGGCGCTCAGCCTGATCCACAACACAAGTGGCGCGCACTGCTTGTCACCAAATCCCTCGACGGTTTTCAGGAACTGGAACACTGGCTGGCCGCTGCCGGTGGTCGCGATCAGTGTGGCGACGCGGTTTACGAAAAAGTCCTCAAGGACCTTGCCGAAAATCTGGCGCGCATGCACAAAGGTCGCTGGCAGCACAGCTGCATCTACATCAAGCACGTTTTCGTTCGCGTCACCGGCGAGGGCGAAGCAGCGCAGGTTGAAGTGGCGTTGATCGATCTGGAGAAGTGCCGCCAGCGTCTGACCCCCTATCGCGCCGCGCAGCATGACATGAAGCAACTGCGTCGCCATTCGTCGTTCCGCGATGCCGACTGGAAGAAACTCGTCTACTTTTATGAGACGGCGTTTGGCAGCGCTATCAAAGGTTTATAGCGATGAAACTCGAAATTGCACGAGGTTTGTTCCTGATCGGGGCCTTGGCAGTTGCTTCACTGGCGGTGGCTGCCTGGGAGCAGCCGCGCATGCAGGTCATAGGGGCGTCCGGGAACGACGCTCATTGTTCGGTTCCACGGGTGGCCAAGGCTTCCGTGGCGACCCAGCCTGATCATGATCTGCTGTTGTTCATGTTCGGACTGTCCCAAGGGATGAGGCCAGCCAGTTGAAACGATTCAAGCCCAAATAAAAGGCCTCGCAATTGCGAGGCCTTTTTTATTCCACAATTTTCAAGATACATACTGTCCTCTGTGGGAGCGAGCCTGCTCGCGAAGGTGTGTCAGTCGACATCAATTCAACTGAACTACCGCATTCGCGAGCAGGCTCGCTCCCACAGGGAAATGTGCTTATCTGGCATCCGGTTTCGCCAGGAAGGTATAGACACACGGCAGCACGAACAACGTAAACAAGGTGCCAATCGACATCCCTGTGGCAATCACCATGCCGATATCAAAACGGCTCACGGCTCCCGCCCCGGTGGCCAGAATCAGCGGCACCATGCCGAACACCATTGCAGCGGTAGTCATCAGCACCGGGCGCAAGCGAATCGCCGCTGCTTCCTCCACCGCGTCACGGGCGCTCAGGCCCTTGTCCTTACGCAACTGGTTGGCGAATTCGACGATCAGGATGCCGTGCTTGCTGATCAGGCCGATCAGCGTCACCAGCCCCACCTGGGTGTAGATGTTCATGCTCGACCAGCCGAGGAACAACGGGATCAGCGCGCCGCAGATCGACAGCGGTACGGTCACTAGAATCACCAACGGATCGCGGAAGCTTTCGAACTGTGCGGCCAGCACCAGAAAGATGATCGCCAGCGCCAAGGCAAACGTGACCCACAATGCGCTGCCTTCCTGCACGTACTGGCGCGAGGCACCGCCGTAATCGAAGGCAAACCCGGCCGGTGCTTCTTCGCGGGCAATCTGCAGCACGGTATCGATGGCTTCGCCCATGCTCACCAGCGGGAAACCGGAAATCTTCGCCGCGTTGAGCTGCTGGAACTGATTGAGCTGGCGCGGCCGTGCGCGGTCGCTGACCTTGATCAAGGTCGACAATGGCAGCAATTCGCCCTGGGTGTTTTTCACGTAGTAATTGTTCAGCCAGTCCGGGTTGTCGCGGTAGGCCCGTTCGACCTGGGCGATGACCTTGTAGCTGCGCCCGTCGATGGTGAAGCGGTTGATCTCCGCCTCGCCGAGTAAGGTCGCCAGCGTGCTGCCGAGGTCGAGCATCGACACGCCCATCTGCGCAGCCTTGTCGCGGTCGATATCGACCACTACTTCCGGCTTGTCGAACGCCAGATCGAGGTCGACGAAGGCGAACTTGCCCGACTCCATGGCGCGTTTCTCGATGCGCTCGGCGACTTGCAGCAGCAGCTCGTAGTCATTGGCGGTGTTGACCACGAATTCGAAGGGCAGGCCTTCACCGGTGCCGGGCAGGGAGGGCAGGTTGAAACCGAAGATCTGCAGGCCGGGAATGCTCTCCAGTTTGCTCTGCACCTCGGGGAGGATTTCCATCTGCGTGCGGCTGCGCTCATTCCATGGCTTGAGCAGGAAACCGCCGATACCGGCCTGCACGCCGCTGTAGCCGTTGATCTGGAACGAGGAGTAGTACTCGGGAAACTCCTTGAAGATGGTGATGAACTCGTCGGTGTAGGTGCTCAGGTAGTCGAGGTTAGTCGGCTGCGGCGCGCTGGCCATCATGAAAATGATGCCCTGGTCTTCGTCCGGGGCCAGTTCCGACTTGGTGAACTTGAGAAACACCGGAATCAGGCACAGCACGATCACCGCAAACACCAGCACCACCGGCCGGGTATTGAGCGTGCCGTGGAGCATGCTTTGATAACGGCGCTTGAGGCCTTCAAAGACGCGGTCGAGGCGATGGGCCAGGCCGCTGGGATTCTCTTCGTGGCGCAGCAGAAACGCGCACATCATCGGCGACAGTGTCAGGGCGACGACGCCGGAGATCACCACCGCGCCGGCCAGGGTCAGGGCGAACTCCTTGAACAGCGCTCCGGTCAGCCCGGTGAGGAAACCGATCGGCGCATACACCGCCGCCAGGGTGATGGTCATCGACACCACCGGCATGGCGATTTCCCGGGCGCCTTCCAGGGCTGCGTCGAACGGCGTCTTGCCTTCCTCGATGTGCCGGTGGATGTTTTCCACCACGACGATCGCGTCGTCCACCACCAGACCGATGGCCAGCACCATCGCCAGCAGCGTCAGCAGGTTCATCGAGTAACCCATCATCTGCATGAAGAACATCACGCCGATCATCGACAGCGGAATGGTCACCACCGGGATCACCACCGAACGCAACGCGCCGAGGAACAGGAACACCACGACGATGACGATCAGTACCGCTTCGAACAAGGTCTTCACCACCTCATCGATGGAGGCCTGAATGAACAGCGTGGCGTCGTAGGCGATTTCGCTTTTCAGGTTCGGCGGCAGCTGCGCTTCCAGCTCGGGCATCAGCTTGCGCACTTCCTTGATCACGTCCAGCGGGTTGGCGCCGGGAGTGGCCTTGATGCCGATATACACCGACGGCGTGCCGCCGAACGAGCTGATCGAATCGTAGTTTTCCGCGCCCATTTCCACCCGCGCGACATCACGCAGCAACACGCGGCTGTCGCCATCGACCTTGAGCGGAATCGCCGCGAAGGCTTCCGCGGATTTCAGTTCGGTGTTGGCGTTGATGCTGGTGACGGTGTACTCGCCTTTCACTTCGCCCGCCGCCGAGAGAAAGTTGTACTGGCGCACTGCAGCGGTCACGTCGGCGGCACTGAGACCGAAGCCGGCGAGTTTCACCGGGTCGAGCCACAGGCGCATGGCGAACACCTGATTGCCGAGAATCTCCGCTTCGGCCATGCCCGGCAGCGTCGCCAGTTTTGGCTGGATGACCCGCGACAGATAATCGGTAATCTGCGGGTTGCTCAGGTCTTTGCTGAAGAAACTGATGTACATCAGCGCCGAAGCGTCGGCGGATTCCTTGCTCAGCACCGGGTCTTCGGCGTCCTGCGGCAGCTTGTTCTTCACCTCGTTAGCCTTGGCCAGCAGTTCGGTGAACAAGCGGTCGGTGTTGGCACCGATGCGCGCGTAAATCGAAATCACCGAGAAGTTCTGCCGGCTGACCGAGGTCATGTAATCGATGCCTTCGGCGCTGGCCAGGCTCTGTTGCATCGGCTGGGTGATGTAGCCCTGAATGGTTTCGGCGTTGGCCCCGGGATAAGCGGTGGTCACCGTGATCAGGGCGTTTTCCATTTGCGGGTACTGGCGCAGCGGCAGCTTGCTCCAGGCCTGAAAGCCCAGCAGAACAATCAGCAGGCTGACCACGGTGGCGAGCACCGGGCGGCGGATGAACGGATCGGTAAAAGCCATGGGGATTCCTTGATCAGTCGGCGCGAGGCGGACTGTTCTGCTCGCCGAGGGTCTTGTCGTCGCTGATGGCGATAGGGGCACCGTTGTCCAGTTTGATCTGGCCAGCCGTCACCACTTGTTCGCCGCTCTGCACGCCCTTGTTGATCATCACCAGGCCATCGCGGCGTTCACCGGTCTCGACGAAACGACGTTCGGCGATCAGCAGCGGTTGGCCGTTGTCATCCTTGGCGACGCTGCCGTCCTCGGCCTTCTTCTGCCCGACCACGTAAACCGAGTTGCCGTACAGGGTGTAGGTGATCGCGCTTTCCGGCACGACGATGTGCTTCTGCGGATTCGGCAGCAGCACTTCAAGGCTGGCGAACATCCCCGGCAGCAGCTTGCCGTCGGGGTTGGCGAGGGTGGCGCGGACCAGAATATTACGCGTGGTGCTTTCGACGATCGGGTTGATCGCGCTGATCTTGCCGGCAAAGTTCTGTCCCGGATAAGCGGCGACGGTGAACTGCACGGGCTGGCCGATAGCGAGTTTCGGCACCGCTTGTTCGGGCACGTAGAAGTCGGCGTAAAGGCTGCTCAAGTCTTGCAGCGTGGCGATTTTGGTACCGCTGGCGAGGTAGTCGCCGACATCGACCTGACGGATGCCGATAGTGCCGCTGAACGGCGCGAGGATGCGCTTTTTCGCCAGCGATGCGTTGAGCTGATTGACCGTGGCCTTGTTCTTTTGCAGCACGGCGGAGAGGCGGTCGTACTCGCCTTTGGAGATCGCACGGCTGTCGACCAGTTGCGCGCCACGGCCGAAGTCCAGTTGCGCCAGGCCGAGGTCGGCGCGGGCAGTTTCCAGCAGGGCGGATTCGACGGCGCTGTCGAGTTGCAGCAACGGCTGTCCGGCCTTGACCTTCTGCCCGGATTCGAATTTGAGTTCAGTGACGGTGCCGGCGACTTCCAGACTCAAATCGACACCTTGCAGCGCCTTGAGCGTGCCGACGGTGGGCAGGCGCATCTGCCACGGCTGTTCGCCGGCAGTGGCCACGGCGACACTGATCGGCGGCTTGGGCTTGGAAAAGCCCTGGATCATCGTGTAGATCGAAAAGGCTTTGTATCCGCCCAGTACCAGGACGATCAGCAAAACAACACCCAACATGATCAGCATGCGGCGACGCAGCATATGTCCAGTTCCTTGGATAAATCATGAGACAGGCGGGCACATTACTCCGAGTCAGGTGGGGATTCCAACTGGCAGTTATTACGTGAAGGCCGGATATGAACCCTGTGGCGAGGGGATTTATCCCCGTTGGGCTGCGAAGCGGCCCCCTGAATCCTTCAGTCATACCGCAATTGCAGTTTTAAGGGCGGCTGCGCCACCCAACGGGGATAAATCCCCTCGCCACAGGATGGGGGGCCATCTCAAAAATGGGGGGTATCAGGCCATCAGATGAAGATGGTTGTCCCAGAGCCCCGCCGGCAATTCCAGCGGCTTGGCCAGCAGTTGTTCCTGGCGGCAATCGTAGTAACGGCAACGGCCCTGCCCCGAGGTCACGACAAAGCCATCCTTTACCGCACCGACACCGGCGCAATCAGGCAAAGGCGCATCGAGGCGCAGTTCGCCGCTGTCCAGATCCCAGATAAAGAAGCGATTGCCGCGCGGTGCCGTCAACGCGACCAGACGCAGATCGCTGTGCACCGCGACGCTGGCAGTGTAGTGCCCCATCGCCTGCAACTGCTGCTCGGCCACCGGGAACGCCACGAACGCTTGTCCCGGTCGCTTGATCGCCAACAGCTCCGAGCGCTCGTGGGACGGCCCCATGAATTGCTGACCGGCAACGATGGTGCCGTCACTGGCGATGCCCAGGTGGCGGACGCTGTTCATCTGCTGGGCGAGGGTTTCCTTGCTCAGCAACGTGCCGTCGCGCTGCATCAGCACCAGGCTCGGTTCCATGGCGTTAAGGTTCATGTCGACGCGGCTTTCCGCCTCGGTGCGAATCCCGCCGTTGGCCACCACCAGCGTCTCGCCGTCTGGCATCCACGACACCTGATGCGGGCCGAGACCGTGAGTGGAAATCTCGCCCGTGTGCACCAGCCGTTCGCCTTCGAACTTGTACACACCGAGCAGGCCACGGCCGGGATCGCTCGTGTCATTCTCGGTGGCGTACAGGTATTCGCCGTCCTTGTGCACCACGGCGTGGCCGTAGAAGTGCCGGTCCGGCTGCGAGGTCACGGTCTGCAGCAGCTTGCCGTCGCGCAGGTCGATCAGGTAACTCTCGGTTCCCGGACGCCGCGCGACGAACAGCGCCAGCGGCTGCGTCGGATGATTGATGATGTCGTGACAACGCTGGCCGACGTGGGTGGCGAACACCCGCGTACCGTCGAGCCGATAGCCGACGGCGTAATGCTTGCCGTCAGTATCGTCGCGCGCCGACAGCAACAGCGGGCTCTGATCCTTGCGTTTGAACAGCGTCCAGCCGCCCAGCGTCACTGCTCCCAGCAGTGCACTACCTAAAGTCAGAACCTGACGTCGCAGCATGGCACTCGCCCTCATCAGTCACCGTCGTTGGCGTTGAAGCCCAGTTGGATGCCCAGCGCCTTGGCCAGCTCGCCTTCATGCAGGCGATGGACGACGTTGAGGCTGTCGTAGATATCGTTGAGTTGCTGGCGCCCGGCGTCGTCCTCGAGCATTTCGCCGAGCGAACGCTGGGTGCTGTCGAACAGCTTCAGCGAGGCGGCGTAAGCAGCATCGATCTTGTCCGCCAAGGGTTTCTGCTCGGCCGGCAGCAGACCGCGCAGGCCTTTGTTGTCGACGCCTTCCCAGACGGTTTTGGCTGCGGCAAGGCTGGCTTCCAACGCCGACAGCGACGACTGGCTGCGCCACGCATCCGCCTGGAACGGCTGCGGCACGCCCTTGCTCTGCCGGCCCATCGGCGTGCCGAGTTTTTTCTTCAGGGTATCCAGTGCAGTCACTTGTACGCGCAGCAGATCGGCGATCGCTTCGTGGGAGTCGGCGTAGCGCTGGTTAGGGAACTTGCTCATCTGCGCGAGCATGCCGTCGGTGTTGTTCCAGCCCTGCAGGATTTCTTCGGCCAGTTGCTTCTGGCGTTCGCCGATGGCGATCAGCAGCGGGCAGTATTTGGCTTTTTGCGCGTCGTTGGCGACGTCAGGCTTGGCGTCGAAGAGGATGTATTCGTAAGCCGACAGGCCCTGCACCACGACGCTGGATTTGGCCAGTGCGGCGGCATCGATCTGCGGCTGGGCGACGACCAGTTGCTCGACCTGACGGCCGACGAGATTTTTCTTGTCCGGCCAGAACTGTACTTGCCACGAGCGATTGCCCTCGGCCAGCGGCCCGATCAACAGCGGTTGCAACTCGGCCCAGGCTTTCTGCGCGTGAAGGAAGTCGGCACGGGCGGTTTCCAGAGTCTCTTTGCCCTGGCAGTAGGCGAGGGCGCTGACCGCCAGTTGCTTGTCGGCTTCGACCCAGCGAGTGTAGGTCGGCAGGATCACCGATTTGGCGATCGCCGCCGAAGTGACCGCTTGCGGGTCCTGCGGCGAGCAGGCGCCGAGGGCGAGCGCGGCAAGGCTGGTGAACAGTAACTTGGGACGGAACATGTCGGGCTCCCGATGCTTTTACAGTATTTAAAGTGAGTTCAGAAAAGCCAGCAACGCAGCGCGCTGCTCGGCATTGAAAGACAAAACCTGTTGCTGCGCCGCCGTCGCCTCGCCGCCATGCCAGAGCACCGCTTCGAGCAGGTTGCGTGCGCGACCGTCATGCAAAAACTGGGTGTGACCGCTGACCGCTTGCGTCAGACCGATCCCCCACAACGGCGGCGTGCGCCAG
Organism: Pseudomonas sp. AC255; assembly: GCF_979258175.1. NCBI lineage: Bacteria > Pseudomonadati > Pseudomonadota > Gammaproteobacteria > Pseudomonadales > Pseudomonadaceae > Pseudomonas > Pseudomonas sp. AC255. The sequence continues at coordinate 665,695 of NZ_OZ409841.1, forward strand.
TCTCGGCCGGAGGCCTTGAATTCCGTGCGGTTGTCCGCCAGGCCTTCGCCCATGTCATGCAGCAGCAAGTCGCTGTACGGACGAATCACCTGATTGGCCAATTCCGGTTCGGCGGCATCGGCGGCGGTGGTGTATTTAGGCGTGTGGCACGACTGGCAACCGGCCTGGAAAAACAGATTCTTGCCGGCCAGCACTTGTGGATCGTTGACGCCACGGCGCGCCGGCACTGCGAGATTGCGGCTGTAGAACAGCACCAGACGCAGAATGTTGTCGCTGACTTCCGGTTCGCCGTCGGGACCATTGCCGTTCGGCGCCTGTTTGCAGGCAGTCTGCGCCTCGGTGCAATCGTCGAACGGGCGCAGGCTGGTGGTCAGGCCCATGTCCCCCGAGAACGCATGAACATTCTGTTGATTGAGATTCGGTTGCCCGGCTTTCCAGCCGAACCGGCCGATGACGGTTTTCTGCAACTGGTCATCCCAGACCTGGTTGGGTCGGCCATTGATGCCGTTGCTCTCTTTCGCCTGGGCGGCGGCGTTGGCGAGGATCGCTTGCTCAGGGATGGCTTCGAGCAGGCCCAGACCAATCATCGGCGGCGCCACCCGCGCGGAAAAACGCGTGTCCGGGTGCATCGGCCCGTAACCGAGTTGAGTGATCTGCAAGGTCGGTTTGCGCAGCTCGACCTCAGTGCCGTCCTTGAAGCGTACGGGCACCGGCGTGTAGTCCACCCGCACCTTGCCTTCCGGGGCAACGCCGGGCACGGCCATGTCCTGGAACTGCCCGCCATATACCGGCTCCGGCACTACGCCGAGCTGTTGGATGACTTTGGCGTATTGCGGCGCGTCGGGAATCGACAGGCGCACCAGCATCGACACTGCATTGCTTGCATCAGGTGCCGGCGGATGACCGCGACCGTCCTTGATGTGGCAATTCTGGCAGGCGTTGGTATTGAACAACGGGCCGAGACCGTCGCGCGCCGTGGTGGTCGACGGCGCGATCACCCACGGGCTGCGAAAGAAACTGTTGCCGACACTGAAGTCCACGCGCCGCGAGGGCGGCAAGTTGGCCGATGGTAGGGAGAAGGCGTTCTGATCGCTCTTGCGCACGGTCGCCGCACCGCCCGAACGCGCTTCCCCCGGCTCGGCCTTGGTGAAACGCGGGGCGTCATCGCAGGCACTCAGGCCCAGGGCCAGCAACAGTGCGGACAAGCGAAGAGGCAGCGAGGGCATCAGACATCCTGCGGACGGGCAAAAATGAAGGCGCAAAGTCTAACAGGGCGAGGGAGTTTGAATAAGAGGAATTATCGTTTGCTTGATACAGCGCAAATCTGCAGAGCGATGCAAACCCCTGTAGGAGCTGCCGAAGGCTGCGATCTGTTGATTTTGATCTTCAAAAATCAAGATCAACTGATCGCAGCCTTCGGCAGCTCCTACAGGGGACTGTGAACATGGGGTATGAAAAAGGCGACCCGAAGGTCGCCTCTTTTTGACGCGGACGCTGCGATCAGAATTCGTGATCGGCGCTGTCCGGGTTCAGGTCGCTGATGCCCAGTTTGCCCGCAGCGGCTTCGATCGAGCCGGTCTGCTTGACCAGCGCGGCGATGGCGTCGCGAACGACCTGGTTGCCAGCGGTGTTGCCGGCAGCGATCAACTGGTCGTAGTGCTCACCCTTGTTGGCGTGATCGACCATGACCTGGATCTTCGCTTCGGTCGCGGCCAGATCGGCTTTCAGCGCGGTGTCGGCAGCCGGGTCGGCCTTGGCCACCAGCGACGACAGGCTGGCGCCGGTCATCTTGGTGCCGTCAACACGGGTGTACTCGCCCAGGTAAACATTACGAATGCCTTTGGCGTCGTAGAAGTGCGAGTAGTGGGTGTTGTCGCTGAAGCAATCCTGCTCGTCTTCAGGGGAGTTGGCTTCCAGGGAAACCTTCATGCGCTCGCCCGCCAGTTCACCCAGGGACAGGCTGCCCATGCCGAAGAGCATTTTGCGCAGGCCGGTTTCGCCTGGCTCGGCTTCCAGGGTGGCGCGGTAGTTGTCGGCCACGTTCGGCTTCCAGTTGGCGACCATTTCTTCCAGATCGCTGACCAGCAGTTGGGTCACGGCTTTCAGGTAGGCGCGACGACGCTCGTTGTGACCACCGGTGGCGCCGGCGCCTTCCAGGTAGTCCGAAGCCGGACGGTTGCCAGCGCCAGGGCCGGTGCCGTTCAGATCCTGGCCCCAGAGCAGGAATTCGATCGCGTGGTAGCCGGTGGCGACGTTGGCTTCGGAACCGCCCAGCTCGTTGAGGCTGGCGAGTTTTTCCGGGGTGATCTCTTTCACGTCGACTTTGTCTTCGCCGACCTGCACTTCGGTGTTGGCGATGATGTTGGCGCTGGCGCCCGGGTTACCCAGTGCGTGCTCGTAGGATTTGTCGACGTAGTCGATCAGGCCTTCGTCCAGCGGCCAGGCGTTAACCTGACCTTCCCAGTCGTCAATGATGGTGTTGCCGAAGCGGAACACTTCGCTCTGCAGGTACGGCACGCGCGCGGCGACCCAGGCAGCCTTGGCGGCTTTGAGGGTGTCGGCATTCGGCTTGGCGAGGAACGCGTCGACCGCAGTTTGCAGGGTTTTCGCAGTGGATTCGGCATCGCTGTAAACGGCGAAGACCATGTCGGCATAGTGCGCGACCACGGCCTTGGCGGCAGCATCGTCAACTTTACCGGCAGCAGGAGCCGGTGCAGCGGCAGGGGCTGGAGCAGCGCTGCTGGAAGCCGGAGTCATTTCGGAGGCTTTTTCTTTGTCCTTGCCTTCGCCGCAACCGGCGAGGGAAATAGCGATGGCCAGCAGACTGGCGGTAGCCAGAGGCATACGAATCATGGCGAACATCCTGCTTCGGTAGTTGAATGGACTGGCGCCGGGGGCGCGCAAAACTGCGACATAATGCAAATCTTTCGCATTATGTGTAAAGGCGTGCTTGGAAATATTTCTTATTTGCGCATGAAAATCAAAAGTCGCAGCCTCGTTTCACTCGTCAGCTCCTGCAGGACGAACGCATTTCAAATGTAGGAGCTGCTGAAGGCTGCGATCTTATAAAATAGCCGCGTTGCTGCGTTGCGCCTGCTTGAGGTAAATACCCAGCTCCCGCGCTGGCAGCGGTTTGCTGTAGTGGTAGCCCTGACCTTCGTGGCAACCCTCGGAAATGATGTAGGTTTCCTGCTCGGCGGTTTCCACGCCTTCGGCAATCACCTGCATGCCAAGGCTCTTGCCCAGCTGGATGATCGCCCGAACGATGGTCGCGTCATCGTCGTCATCGAGCAGGTCCTGAACGAAGCTCTTGTCGATCTTGATCTTGTCCAGCGGCAGGCTTTTCAGATAACTGAGGGACGAGTAGCCGGTGCCGAAGTCGTCGATCGCGATCAGCGCACCGGAGCGGCGCAGGCTGAGCAGATGCTGGGCGGCGGTGGTGATGTCTTCCATCAGGCCGGTTTCGGTGACTTCCAGTTCCAGACTGCGCGGCGGCAAGCGGTACATCTGCAACAGGTTGTTGACCACCCGTGGCAGCTCGGCGTGGTGCAGTTGCACGGTGGACAGATTGACCGCCATGCGCAAATCGACAAAACCCTGATCGTGCCACTCGCGCAATTGCTTGCAGGCCTGATCGAGCACCCACTCGCCGATGGCGATGATCGTGCCGTTCTGTTCGGCCAGCGGAATAAACAGGTCCGGCGGCACCAGCCCGTGTTCCGGATGTTGCCAGCGAATCAGCGCTTCGACGCCAACCACGCGGTGATCGCGATAACTGATCTGCGGCTGATAGACGAGGTAGAACTGGTCGCGGATCAGCGCATCGCGCAAATCTTTTTCCAGCTCGCGACGACGGCGCATCTCGCTGTCGACGCTGGCGATATAGAACTGATAGCGATTGCGCGAGCGGGTCTTGGCCAGGGTCATGGTCTGCTCGGCTTTCTGCAACAGCTTCTCGGTGCTGTCGCCGTCCTCCGGAAACAGGGTGATGCCGATGGTCGCGCGCAGGCGGATTTCCTGATCGTCGAGGGCGAAGGGCGCCTCGAGGTCATCGAGAATGCTCTGCGCCAGTTCTGCTGCTTCATAAGGCTGTTCAATGTCGGCCTGCACCAGCGCGAACTGATCGCCGCCCAGGCGAGCGAGGGCGCCGAGACGACCGCTGTGGGCACGTAGACGATCGGCCAGGGCCAGCAGCAATTGGTCGCCGGTCTGGTAGCTGAATTGCTCGTTGATGCCCTTGAAGTCATCCAGGCCGACGCACAACACCGCGACGCGGCGCTGCAATTTGCCGGCATCGACGAGAATCTTGTCCAGTTGCTGCTGCAATTGCTGGCGGTTCGGCAGACCGGTAAGGAAGTCGTACTGGGCCATGCGCAGCAGGCTGTTTTCCGCTTCGTGGCGCAGGTGGGTGTTGCGTTCGATGGACTCGAGCAACTGGTTGGCGGTGTTGATCCACAGGCCCAGCTCGTTTTTTTCGTGGCCCTTGATCTGCGGAATCTTGTGCTCGCTGGGACGATCCGGGTTGATCTCGGTGAGGTGCTCGATGATTCGTGACAGCGGTTTGGTCAGCAGCCAGTGATAGACCAGATACAGCACCAGCCCCAACGCCAGTGCGCGCAACACCCCGGAAATGAAAATGATCACCGAGCTGACGATGAAACCTTCGCCATAAGTGGCGGTGTCGAGGGTGATGCTCAGGTCGCCGTAGTATTCGCTGTAAGGGCCACGGCCGACCAATTGCGTGGTAAAGGTGCGTTCCTGGCCGAGAATCAGGTCGGTCAGCCAACGGCTATTGGAATGCTGCAGTTCGCGGGATTTTTGCGCCAGCATGGCTTCGTTGGGGTGGCCGATGGAGGCCTGACGCACGGCGTCGTCCTGGAACAGCCCTTCGATCACCTGCATGCCCATTTCCCGGTCCAGGCTGTACACGGCCTGGGTCGATGGATCGCGGAACATGTCGAGGATGCGCTCGGCGTCGCCGGCAACCGCCTGACGGGTCTTGTAGGCATCGAAGACAATCTGCGCGCAGCTCAAGACTACGCCTACGATCAATGCCGACAGGAGCACGACCCGGAGCAACTTCACCGACAAGCTGTTCTTGAGTTCCAGCTTCAAAGGGTTATTCCTTGTTCCGTGCGGGTAGCGTCAAGTTGCCATGAGTATTGGCAATCCCGGGTTGGCAGTCAAAGGGACAATCGGGCACGGGAAAAGTCGCCGTGATCCTGGCCGCAATGTCGTCATTTGAGTAATAGCTCTGAATTAACTGTGTCGGTTGCAATTGCCTTCAACTTGAGCACTGGGCCAAAGATTTTTTCCTGTCTGTGATGGTAGACCGCTGGGGGCTGGCGGCAAACGGCGCGAAGCTGCTTTTACCGTGCGAGAAACGCCATGCGCCGGGCATAAAAAACCCGGCAGAAGCCGGGTTTTTCATCTGGCGCGCACCTTAAGCGGTGAAGGTTTTGCCTTCGAACTGCTCGGCCACGAACTTCCAGTTGACCAGGTTCCAGAACGCTTCAACGTACTTCGGACGCAGGTTGCGGTAGTCGATGTAGTAAGCGTGTTCCCAGACGTCGCAGGTCAGCAGCGGGGTGTCGCCGCTGGTCAGCGGGTTGCCGGCGCCGATGGTGCTGGCCAGGGCCAGGGAACCGTCAGCCTTTTTCACCAGCCAGCCCCAGCCGGAACCGAAGGTGCCGATCGAGGTTTTGCTGAATTCTTCCTTGAACTTGTCGAACGAACCGAACGCTGCGTTGATGGCATCTGCCAGGGCGCCGGTTGGTTGACCACCGGCGTTTGGCGCCAGGCAGTTCCAGTAGAAGGTGTGGTTCCAGACCTGAGCGGCGTTGTTGAAGATGCCGCCCGAAGAAGTCTTGACGATTTCTTCCAGGGTCTTGCCTTCAAACTCGGTGCCTGGCACCAGGTTGTTCAGGTTCACGACGTAGGTGTTGTGGTGCTTGTCGTGGTGGAACTCCAGGGTTTCCTTGGAGATGTGCGGCTGCAGGGCATCGTGTGCGTAAGGCAGCGGCGGCAATTCGAAAGCCATGATGATTCTCCTAATCAGGTCTGTTGCGGTGAGCGCAAGGCCGATCACGGGCGGCCGGAAATGCACCGGCGAGTTTTTACTCTTTGCGGCGCAGGGTTCGGATCATAGCACCGGGGTCGCGCCTTAACCACGCAACAACTGTGTGGGATAGAGGTTCCAGAGCCTTTGGCAATTATTCATCCGGCGATGATCAACTGCGCGGCGACGGCGAACATCATCAACGCCACCACCAGATCGAGAATGCGCCACGTGCTCGGGCGTGCCAGCCATGGTGCCAGCCACGCCGCGCCGAGGGCCAGGGTGAAAAACCACAGCAACGATGCACTCGCCGCACCGACCACATAAGCGCCCGGCACCGATTGCTGCGCGCCCAGCGAGCCGATCAGCAATACCGTATCGAGATAAACGTGGGGGTTGAGCAAGGTCACCGCCAGCGCGCTGAGCATCACTGCACGCAGCGAACGCACGGTCTGGTTTTCGCCTTGCTCAAGGCTCTGCTTCGAACAGGCCCGGCGCAGTGCCTGGCTGCCGTACCAGATCAGAAACGTCGCGCCGCCCCAACGGGCGATCGCCAGCAGGGTCGGGTTCTGCGCCAGAATCGTCGCCAGGCCGAACACCCCGGCCGCGACCAGAATTGCGTCACACACTACGCACAATGCCGCCACCGGCAAATGGTGTTCACGGCGCAGGCTTTGCGCCAAGACAAAAGCGTTCTGCGTGCCGATCGCCATGATCAGGCCGAACGCCACCAACAGGCCGTTTACGTAGCTTTGCCACATGGGAGAGATCCTTGAAAGAGAGTGCTTGCTGGCTATTCTCCGGTGTGACGCTGTATAAGAAAAACCAATAGTGCTGATCGCCCATTAGGAAAACTGATGTTCGACTATAAATTGCTTTCCGCGCTCGCCGCAGTGGTCGAGCAGGCCGGATTCGATCGCGCCGCACAGGTGCTCGGCCTGTCGCAGTCGGCGATCTCCCAGCGCATCAAATTGCTTGAAGCGCGGGTCGGCCAGCCAGTGCTGGTGCGCGAAACACCGCCATCGCCGACCGAGATCGGCCGACGCTTGCTCAACCATGTGCAGCAGGTGCGTCTGCTGGAGCGCGACTTGCAATCAGTGGTGCCGGCGCTGGACGAAGAAGGCCTGCCCGATCGCCTGCGCATCGCCCTCAACGCCGACAGCCTCGCCACTTGGTGGGCCGAGGCCGTCGGCGATTTCTGCGCCGAGCAGCATTTGCTGCTCGACCTGATCGTCGAAGACCAGACCGTTGGCCTCAAGCGCATGCGTGCCGGTGAAGTGGCCGCATGCCTGTGTGCCAGCGAGCGGCCGGTGGCCGGCGCACGCAGCGTATTGCTCGGCGCCATGCGTTATCGCGCCTTGGCCAGTCCAGCCTTCCTCGCTCGGCATTTTCCCGATGGCGTGCGCGCCGAACAGCTGCCGCGCACCCCGGCGCTGGTGTTTGGTCCGGACGATTTCCTTCAGCATCGCTATCTGGCGCTGTTGGGTGTCGACGGCGCGTTCGAGCACCATTTATGCCCGTCCTCCGAAGGCTTCATCCGCCTGACCGAAGCCGGTCTGGGCTGGGGCCTGGTGCCGGAACTGCAAGTGCGCGAGCAATTGCAACGCGGGGTGCTGCGGGAATTGCTGCCAGATAAACCGATCGACGTGCCGCTGTACTGGCATCATTGGCGCAATGGCGGCCAGTTGCTCAATCTACTGACCGAGCAACTGCTGCGCTCGTCAAAGCAATGGCTAGTGGCTTGAACGCAGCATCAAGCGTCAAGCTGCAAGCGGCAAGAACACGCACCGTTTCAACTTGCAGCTGAAAGCTCGAAGCTTGCAGCTGCTTCCCTGGAGTTTTTGATGAAGATTTTGGTTACCGGCGCCAGCGGCTTTATTGGCGGGCGCTTTGCGCGTTTCGCCCTGGAGCAGGGCCTTGAAGTGCGGGTCAACGGTCGCCGGGCCGAGAGCGTCGAGCATCTGGTGCGCCGGGGCGCCGAGTTCGTGCCAGGCGATCTGACCGACGCCGATCTGGTGCGCGACCTGTGCCGTGACGTCGAAGCCGTGGTGCATTGCGCCGGTGCGGTTGGCGTGTGGGGGCGTTATCAGGACTTTCATCAGGGCAATGTCGAAGTCACCGAAAACGTTGTCGAAGCGTGCCTCAAGCAGCGGGTGCGGCGGCTGGTGCATCTGTCGTCGCCGTCGATCTATTTCGATGGCCGCGACCATCTCGGTCTGACCGAAGAGCAAGTGCCCAAACGCTTCAAGCATCCCTACGCCGCGACCAAATATCTGGCCGAGCAGAAAGTCTTCGGTGCCCAGGAATTCGGTCTGGAAACCATCGCCCTGCGCCCGCGTTTCGTCACCGGTGCCGGCGACATGAGCATCTTTCCGCGCCTGCTGAAGATGCAACGCAAGGGCCGGCTGGCGATCATCGGCGACGGCTTGAACAAGGTCGATTTCACCAGCGTGCAGAACCTCAACGAAGCCATGCTCAGCAGCCTGTTGGCGCAAGGTTCTGCGCTCGGCAAGGCTTACAACATCAGCAACGGTACGCCGGTGCCGCTGTGGGACGTGGTCAATTACGTGATGCGGCGGATGGACGTCGATCAGGTGCGCAAATATCGATCCTACGGTCTCGCGTACAGTGTCGCCGCGCTCAACGAAGGCGCGTGCATGCTCTGGCCGGGACGCCCGGAGCCGACACTGTCGCGCCTGGGCATGCAGGTCATGAAAAAATTTCACCCTCGACATCAGCCGCGCCCGGCATTATCTCGACTACGATCCGAAAGTCAGCCTCTGGGCTGCCCTCGATGAATTCTGTGCGTGGTGGAAAGCCCAGGACATCCGTTGAAACGATTCGGCCGGGCGGCAATGAACCGCCTTGCGGGTTGAGGGTCAATGCCTGCGGCTGCGGCGGTTATACTTCGCAGCATTTAGCCATCACCGCGTTTGCCAAAGGTTGCCTCAATGTCCATGCGAAACGATGCCCACGACGACGATTTCGATAACGTGCCAAGCCTGCGCGCTGACCCGTTCGACGACGATGACATCGCGCCCAGCCCCCGTACTTCCGTGCATTCGCGCAGCGCGCCAGTGGTCAAGGTCAAGGCCGCCAGCACCGGGCCGCTGTGGGCGCTGGTCGGTGCGTTGTTTTTCGCCTTCATCGGTCTGGCCTGGTGGAGCTTCCAGCAGATCTCGCTGATGGAACAGCAACTGGTCGCCACCCAGGAAAGCTTCGCCCGCATCAGCGAAGAAGCGGCGGGGCGCCTGCAGGATATTTCCGGCAAGGTCGTCGCCAGCCAGAGCAACGTCAACAGTGACAGCGAAGCGCTGAAGCTCCAGATCAAACAACTCGAAGGCAAGCTGCTCGACCAGAGCAAGCAACAGCAAGGCGTGGCCGGGCAGGCCAGTGAGCTGGACAAGCGGCTGGCGCAAATGACCGCGCAGACCACCGAACAGCAGAACGCCAATACGCAGTTGCAGGCTCAGGTCAAAGCCTTGAGCGCCGAGCTGGCGACCATCAAAAGCACCCCGGCCGATACCAGCAAGGTCGATGCGCAGTTGAAAGCTTTCGACGCCCAGTTCAAAAGCCTCGGTGCCGATATCGCCGCGCTGAAGAAACAGGGCAACCCGAGCGCGGCGATCGATCGTCTGGAGCAGGACATCGTGGTGCTGAAAAGTCAGCAGGACAATCGCCCGGCAGCGCCGCAGGGTGGCGGCAATACCGCCGAGTTCGATGCGTTCCGCGCGCAGATGACCCGCAACCTCAACACCTTGCAGGCGCAGATCCAGAACCTCCAGCAGCAGATCAATTCCCGCCCGTAGCGACTGATCTGTTGTCCGGAGGGCTTTGTCCCCACACCACAGGGGTCTGTAATCCCCTGCATCATTCTGAATACTCGTACATCAGCCCAAGCCGTCTACGCTCTTGAGACACCAAAAAGAACGAGGGATGCGCTATGGGGTTTTTGCATAAAGTGGCCTGGCTCGGCCTGATTCTGCTGGCCGGTTTCGGCCAGGCCAGCGCCGCCACCGCCGCCAAGGATGACAGTCAGGCGGCCATCGCCCTGCTGGAAAAAGCCTTGGCCTACTACCACGACAATGGCGACAAGGCCTTCGCCGCCTTCAGCCGCCAGGGTGAGTTCGTCGACAAGGATCGCTACGTGTTCGTCCTCGACACCAAAGGCGTCATGCTTGCCAGTGGCGGGCCGTCATCGGCGCTGATCGGCCGTGATGTCAGCGAAGTGCTCGGGCCGGATCTGCAGAAGGCGTTCAAGGATGCGCTGAAAGTGCCGGAAGGCAACGGCATCCAGCAGGCCGAATACCGCTGGCAGAATTGGGCCGACGGCAAGGTCGAGCGCAAGCATGTGTTTTATCAGCGCGTCGGGCAGCGCATTCTCGCGGTGGGTTACTACTTGCCACGGGCTTCGGCTGAGCAGGCCAAGGCCTTGCTGGACAAAGCCGCGACGGATCTGGGCAAGGACGAGAAGGGCACGCTGGTTGCGATCAACTCGCTCAAGGGCGGATACCTGCAGGATGACCTGTATGTCTTCGTGGTCGATCTGAACAACCAGCGGTATGTCGCCCACGGCACCAATCTGCGCTTGATCAACACTGATTTTGGCAAGGTCAAGGACCCGGAAGGCAAGCCAGTGGGCGAGCCGATTCTGGCGCTGATCGGCAAGCAGGATGAAGGCGAATACGAATACCGCTGGAAAAACCCGGTAACCGGCAAGATCGAGGACAAGCATGCGTACCTGAAAAAGGTCGGGCATTTCCTCGTCGCGGTGGGTTACTACAGCCCTTGAGCGAACACCGTTCCCTTGTGGGAGCGAGCCTGCTCGCGAAGCGGTGTGTCATTCAGCTATGTGTCGGCTGACACCGCGCATTCGCGAGCAGGCTCGCTCCCACAGTGGTATTTGTTGCGGCAATTATTTCGCGCCATGCTCCCGTCCGCGCAGCAGGTTGTTCGGCATGGCAATCGCCGCTGCCAGCCCCAGCAACGACACTGCCGTGCTGACCCAGAGCAAGTGGCGGAAGGTCACCAGCAGTTCCGCGCGCAAAGCGTTCTGCGCTTCGCCGGGTGCGGCGTTCAGGCCATCGAGCAGAACGTTGCCCGAATGCCCTTCGCTGATCAGCGAACTGTTCGCCAGGTGGGCGAAACTGGAGTCGTGCAGCAACGCCAGCAGCAGCGCCGACATCAACGCCACGCCCACCGCGCCGCCCAGTGAGCGGAACAGGTTGGTGGTGCTGGTGGCGACGCCGATGTCGCGTTGTTCCACCGAGTTTTGCGTGCCGACCAGCGAGGTCGGGAACTGCATGCCGCCGGCGATGCCGCTGAGCAGCATGAACAGACCGCTGAGCAAGGTTGCTTGGGGCGGACTGAAAGCCATGCCGAGAATCGAGATCGGCATGAGGATCGCCCCGGTGAGAATCTGCGGTTTGTAGCGTCCGGTAATCGAGGTGCGGCGGCCGGCGAAATAGGCACCGATCGGCAAGCCCATCGCCAATGGCAGCAAGTGCAGCGCTGCGCTGTCGGCGCCAGCGCCGGTGACGCTTTGGAAACGCAATGGCATCAGCACGATCAGCGAGATGGCCTGGAAACTGGTGAAGAAGATCGTGCACCAGCACAGCAGCGCGCTGCGATTGGTGAACAAGTGCATCGGTAGCAATGGCTCACGTGCACGGCGTTCATGCCAGACGAACAGCGCCAGCACCACCACGGCGCAGGCGAACAGGCCGAGCACTTCGCCGCTGCGCCATGAATGACCCTGGCCGACTTCGGTGATGCCGAGCAGCAACGCCGTGAGACCAATGATCATCAGCACCGTGCCGAGGTAATCGATCACCGGTTTGCGCTGCGGAATCGGCAAGCCGCGCAGGTTGCGCCGTGCCACCCACCACGCGCCAAGCCCCAGCGGCAGGTTGATCAGAAACACCCAGCGCCACGACAGGTATTCGGTCATGTAGCCGCCGAGCACCGGGCCGGCGACGCTGGCCACGGCGTACATGCTGCTGAAGTAACCCTGATAGCGCCCGCGTTCACGTGGCGGGACGATGTCGCCGATGATCGCCTGACTCACCGAGATCATGCCGCCGGCGCCGATGCCCTGAAGGATCCGCGCCAGCACCAGTTGCTCCATGCTCTGCGCCATGCCGCAGAACAGCGAGGCGAGGGTGAACAGGCCCATGCCGAACAACATCAGTTTGCGCCGCCCGTACAGGTCGCCGAGTTTGCCGTAGATCGGCACCGCCACGGTCATCGCCACCATGTAACCGGAAATCACCCAGGCCAGCAGGCTGACGTCCTTGAATTGCGCGGAGATCGCCGGCATCGATACGGCGACGATGGTCTGGTCCAGCGCACCGAGGAAGATCGCCATCATCAAGGCGACCAGCACGCTGCGAATGGCCGGTTTGGGCGTTTCAGGTTGATTGAGAGTGGTCACGGGCGAGCCTGCGGGCATTGATGGACCCGCGCGGCCATCGCGCGCGGGTGGATGCTCGCAGTGTAAGTCGGTAGGAAGCTATTCGATAGCCTCGTACGGAAGCCCGACGTAATTTTCTGCAATGGTTTTTTGCCCGGCTTGCGAGCTGACAAAATAGTCCAGTTCCGAAGCGCAGATGCGCTGGCTGAATTCATCGTGCTCGTCGAAGCGATGCAGCATCGACGTCATCCACCAGGAAAACCGTTCGGCTTTCCACACCCGGCGCAGGCAGATTTCCGAGTATTTTTCCAGAAGATCAGTGCGGCCTTCGCGATAGACCTTCAGCAGAATATTGAACAACGTGCTGACATCGCTGGCCGCCAGGTTCAAGCCCTTGGCGCCAGTCGGCGGTACGATATGTGCGGCGTCGCCGACGAGAAACATGCGCCCGTACTGCATTGGCTCGACGACAAAACTGCGCAGCGGCGCGATGCTTTTTTCGATCGAAGGGCCGGTCACCAGTTTTTCCGCGAGGGCATCCGGCAGGCGTTTTTTCAGCTCATCCCAGAAACGCTGATCGCTCCAGTCGTCGACGTTTTCATCCGCCGGGACTTGCAGGTAATAGCGGGTACGCGTGGCCGAACGCATACTGCACAAAGCGAAGCCACGCTCGTGGCGGGCATAGACCAATTCGTCGTGAACCGGCGGCGTGTCGGCGAGAATGCCCAGCCAGCCGAACGGGTAGACCCGCTCGAAGATCTTCAGGCAATCGGCCGGAATCGACTGCCGCGCGACGCCGTGGAAACCATCGCAACCGGCGATGTAATCGCAATCGACGCGCCAGCTTTCACCGTCCTTTTCGAAGGTGACGAAAGCTTCGTCGCTTTTCATGCCGTGGGGAACGACATTGCTCGCCTGGTAAATTGTCGGTGCCCCCGCGTCCCGACGAGCGGCCATCAGGTCGCGGGTGACCTCGGTCTGACCGTAGACCATTACTGTTTTACCGCCGGTCAGAGCGTGCAGATCGATGTGCACCTGACGCCCGTCCAGCGCCAGATCGAAGCCGCCATGAACCAGACCTTCGGCATCCATTCGCTGACCGACGCCGGCCTGACGCAGCAGCTCTACCATGCCTTGTTCAAGCACACCGGCACGGATGCGCCCAAGAATGTAATCAGGCGTCTGGCGTTCGAGGATCAGGGTTTCGATGCCAGCGTTGTGCAGCAACTGGCCGAGGAGCAGTCCGGAAGGACCGGCGCCGATAATGGCGACTTGGGTTTTCAGGGTTTTCATTGTTTTTATGACTCGCAAGCTTCACGCAGCAACAGCCGGTGAATGATTTTATGGATCGAGTGCTTGCATTTTTCCCTTGCGGGTCTGTCAATTGAAGGTGAAAACTGAGCCGATACCTGTACATTCTGCCAATCGGTGCGATTATCGCCCAAAAACCAGAGGCCTGGATTGAAGTATGAACAAGCCTGCCCTGCCTTCTATTCCGGTGTTCAAGCTCTACGGTGAAAGCCTGGACTGGCCGACCCCGGACTTGCTGCACTGTGAAACCATTTCCTCGCGCAGTCGCGAACATCAATGGGAAATCAAACCTCACCGCCATGCGGATCTGTGCCAGCTGCTGTTCGTTTTCAAAGGTCAGGCGGAGCTCGAAATCGAAGGCCAGCGCACGCAACTCGAGACGCCAGCGATTCAGGTGCTGCCACCGTTATCGGTGCACGGGTTTCGTTTTTCCGAGGATGTTGAAGGCTTCATCGTCACCTTGGCCACGCCGCTGATCAATCATTTGCAGGCGCAATTGGGCGATTCGGTACACGCGCTCGCTCGGGCGGAAAATTACCCGGCTGGGAAGGATGGCGATTATCTCAACAGCCTGTTTTCAGCGTTGCAGGCCGAGTACAACGGCCATCAACCGGCGCGGGAAATGCTCATGCATTCGCTGGTCAGCGTGATCATGGTCTGGGTCAGCCGCCAGGCGATCGTCCGCCACAAGGCCAGCCAACGGCCGCAACGCCAGCGCGAATACCTCAACGGTTTCATTCAGTTGGTGGAAGAGACTTACCGCCAGCACGTCAAGGTCGAAGACCTCGCCCATCGCCTGGGCATCTCCGTGTCGCATCTCAACGGCACCTGCCGTGAACTGGCCGGGCAACCGGCGTTGCAGATCATGCACGAGCGTCAGTTGCTGGAAGCCAAGCGCCTGCTGACCTACACCAGCATGACGATTTACGAGATGTCGGAGTTGCTTGGTTTTTCCGATCCAACCAACTTCACGCGCCTGTTCCGTCGCCGGGTGGGGATTTCGCCAAAGGCATTCCGCGACCGCTTGAAGGCCGAGCAACAATCCTGATGCGCTGATGAGCCCTGTGGGAGCGAGCCTGCTCGCGAATACGGTTTTTCATTCAGCAACTAGGCTGGCTGACACAGCGCATTCGCGAGCAGGCTCGCTCCCACAGCAGTTGCATTCCAGCGCAGGTCTATCAGCGCAATGCGTTCAGCGTGGCATTGTGCGGAATACACCGCTCATAGTTGCAGCTCGCATACTCACGCGGCAGCTGGCGCAACTGCTCGACCCGCCAGGCAGCGGTGCCGTACAGCGCCAGTGTGGCGGCGCAGGTGATGAAGATGGCGGCGTATCTTTTTGTTTTGATGTTCATGGTGTTCGACCTCTGAACGTCTACCTTGCGGTATTACTTTGAGCATAGGTCAGCGGCGCGTACTTGCCAGCGAGTGCGCTTGAGGATTTAGCCGGCCATTCAGCGAATTGATGCCTATGTGGGAGCGAGCCTGCTCGCGAAGGCGGTGGTCCAAGCGACATCAATGTTGAATGTACTGGCCTCTTCGCGAGCAGGCTCGCTCCCACAAGGGATCGGGTTTACAGGCCGGCATCCCAGGCCGGGGCCTCGGGAAAGCGCTGCACAAGAAAGTCGAGCATGCTGCGCAGTGCCGCCGGCATGTGTTTGCGTGAGGCGTACACCGCGTAGATATTCATCTGGCGCGGTTCTGCGTGTGGCAGCAAACGCAGCAGTTCGCCGCTGTGAATATGCACGCCAGCCTGGTAGGTCGGCAGCATCGCCACGCCCGCGCCGGCCAGGGTTGCGCGCAGGAGGGTGCTGGCCTCGTTGGCGCTGATATTGCCCTGCACCGGCACCGAAACCGGATCGCCATCCTCCTCGAAGTGCCACAGGCTCTTGCCGAAATAGGAATGAGTCAGGCAGTTGTGTCGGCTCAGTTCCTCCACCCGCAACGGCGCCGGATGCTCAAGCAGATACGCCGGTGCTGCGCAGACCACCGAGCGGCACACGGTCAGGCGCCGGGCGATCAGATTCGGATCAAGATCATTGCTGGTGCGAATCGCCAGATCGATACGCTCATCGACCAGATTCACCGTGCGGTCGAGCATCTGCAGATCGATGCTCACGCCGGGGTAAAGCTTGACGTATGCCGCCATCGCATCGGCGAGTTGCGCCTGGCCAAACGAGGTGCTGACGCTGATCCGCAGCAATCCGCGCGGCGCGTCATGGGGTTCGCTGACGGCGGCCTGCATGTCGTGCGACAGGTCGATCATCTGCCGGCAGCGCGGGAGGATTTCGCTGCCGGCGGCGGTCAGGCTCAATTTGCGCGTGGTGCGGTGCATCAGTCGCGCACCGACCCAGTCTTCCAGCTCCGCCAGATAGCGCGACACCACCGGCCGCGACAGGTCGAGGTGGTCGGCCGCCGCCGACTGGCTGCCCAGGTCCACGACCGTGACGAATACCCGCATTGCTTGAAGCCGATCCATGATTTGCCCGCTTTCAGAAACAAACTATGTCCAAGCATCGCATTTTTTGTACTGAGTCTGGCAACTAAGCTCTGTTGCATCGCCAGACTGGCATTCGCAATCCGGAGCAACACATGATCGGCTTCACCCCCTTCAAACGCGTTCTGCTCGCCGCAGCATTTTTCGGCTTTGCCGCCCATGCATCCGCCGCCGAGCTGAGCCTCGATGTCTACAACCCGGGCACCCAGGCGATTTTCCCGGTCAGCTCGGTGCTGGTCAGCGGTGAGAAAGAAGCGATTCTGGTCGACGCGCAATTCGGCAAATCCCAGGCTGAGCAGGTCGTGGAAAAGATCCGCGCCAGCGGCAAGCAATTGACCACCATCTACATCAGCCATGGCGACCCGGATTACTACTTTGGCCTCGACACCCTGACCAAGGCATTCCCGCAGGCGAAAGTGCTGGCTTCGCAGCCGACTGTCGATCACATCAAGCACACCGTCGACGGCAAACTGGCCTACTGGGGGCCGAAAATGGGCGCCGACGTGCCGGCGAAAACCATCGTCCCGGACGTGCTCAAGGGCGACAGTCTGACCCTCGAAGGCAAGCAATTGCAGGTGATCGGCCTCGACGGCAAGCAACCGGATCGCAGCTTCGTATGGATCCCGTCGCTCAAAGCAGTGGTCGGTGGCGTAGTGGTCGCCGAGAACATTCATGTGTGGATGGCCGACACCCAGACCGCGCAATCCCACGCCGATTGGCTGCACACCCTGCACACCATCGAAAGCCTGAAACCGCAAACCGTGGTGCCCGGTCATTACCTGGGTGACAGCAGCCGCTCGCTGGCCAGCGTGAAATTCACCGCCGATTACATCAAGGCCTTCGATGCCGAAACCGCCAAGGCCAAAGACTCCGCTGCACTGATCGCGGCGATGAAAAAACGCTACCCGCAGCTGGGCGAGGAAAGCTCGCTGGAGCTCAGCGCGAAAGTCGCCAAGGGCGAGATGCAGTGGTAAGCCGAACCTGAACACGCAGCATTTTCAAGCCAACTGGAGAATGTCATGAGCAAGATCGCAATCATTGGTGCCACCGGCCGTGCCGGTAGCCAATTGCTGGAAGAAGCCCTGCGTCGCGGCCACAGCGTCACCGCCATTGCCCGCGATACCTCGAAGATCGGCAGCCGTGCCGGTGTCGTCAGCAAGAACCTCGACGTACTGGATTCGGCGGCGCTGCAAGCGGCGGTGGCCGGTCACGACGCAGTGATCAGCGCAGCGCATTTCGCCACCGTCCCGGCCTCGGCGATTGTCGGACCGGTGAAGCAGGCGGGCGTGAAGCGCTTGCTGGTGGTCGGCGGCGCCGGTTCGCTGTTGCTGCCGGATGACACGCGGGTGATCGACAGTGCCGGTTTCCCGGCCGAATACAAAGCCGAGGCGAGCGCAGGTGCTGAGTTTCTTGATGCGTTGCGTCACGAGCAGGAACTGGACTGGACCTTTTTGTCGCCGTCGGCGGAGTTCGTCGAGGGTGAGCGCAGTGGCACATTCCGCGTCGGCAAGGATCATCTGTTGGTGAGTGCCGAAGGACGCAGCTGGATCACCTTTGCCGATTACGCGATTGCGCTGATTGACGAAGTGGAAACGCCGAAGCATTCGCGCCAGCGTTATACCGTCGGGTATTGAGTCAAGCCTTTTCCCCTCACCCCAGCCCTCTCCCGGGGGAGAGGGAGCCGACCGAGTTGTCTTGGGTCACGCATTGACCTGAACGACCATGTCGATTATGGATTCGGCGTGGCTGTGTCAGGTCGATGAATTTCTTGAGTATCCCCAATCAGTTCCCTCTCCCGGGGGAGAGGGAGCCGACCGAGTTGTCTTGGGTCACGCATTGACCTGAACGACCATGTCGATTATGGATTCGGCGTGGCTGTGTCAGGTCGATGAATTTCTTGAGTATCCCCAATCAGTTCCCTCTCCCTGGGGAGAGGGAGCCGACCGAGTTGTCTTGCGTCACACATTGACCTGAACGACCGTGTCGATTATGGATTCGGCGTGGCTGTGTCAGGTCGATGAATTTCTTGAGTATCCCCAATCAGTTCCCTCTCCCGGGGAGAGGGAGCCGACCGAGTTGTCTTGGGTCACGCATTGACCTGAACGGCCGTGTCGATTATGGATTCGGCGTGGCTGTGTCAGGTCGATGAATTTCTTGAGTATCCCCAATCAGTTCCCTCTCCCTGGGGAGAGGGCTAGGGTGAGGGGAGAGGCTTCAGCGCAAATGAGCCTGCTCAACCAGCCAGAGCATCAGCTCCTCAAGTTGCGGCGAGGGTTCGGCTCCAGCAGGCACCACCACGTAATACGCCAGCCCCGTCTTCACCTTCAACGCAAACGGCATCACCAGTCGTCCAGCGTTCAGATCATCACCAATCAGCGACCAGTCCCCGATCGCCACCCCCGTGCCGTGCGAGGCCATCGACATCGCCTGATCCAGCGTTTCGAAATGCTGCCCGCTGCCAAGGTTGCCCAGTCGCAATCCCGCCGCGTCGAGCCACACCGACCAGTCCTGAATGTCGTGGGTCGGGTGCAATAACAAGTGTTCCTGCAGGTCCTTTGGTGAATTCAGCGCCGGCGAGCCTTTGAGCAGTTGCGGCGAGCAGACCGGTGTCAGTTGCTCGTCGAACAGATGCAGTGCGCCTGGCGAATTGTCCGGCGGCGGGCCGTAGATCACCGCGGCGTCGAATTGCTCGCGCTGGAAATCCACACCGTGTTGCAGCGAGGCCGTCAATTTCACCGGCACGTCCGGGCGTTCCTTCTGCCATTGCAGCAGACGCGGCAGCAGCCAACGCATCACGCAGCTTGGGGCCTTGAGTTGCAACGTCTGGTGTTTGAGCCCGATCTGCTCGGTCGCTTCACTGATCAGCCCGAAAACCTTCTCCACTTGTGGCAGCCATTCGCGGCCTTCGGCCGTCAGCGCCAGACCTCGGGCCAGACGGATGAACAGCGGATAACCGAGCTGTTCTTCCAGCCCGGCGATCTGCCGGCTCACCGCGCCCTGGGTGATGTGCAACTGCTCGGCGGCGCGAGTGAAATTGCAGCATTGCGCGGTGATCCAGAACGTATGCAGAGCGGGCAGGGGTGGCAGGCGTTTCATGGCGATCCGAGGTATGACGTGGGGACATGGCTAGTATGACTTTTAATCGATTGTTGCTGCCAGTTGCGCACCGTTCCAATGGGCACTCCACGGACCCTGTGGGAGCGAGCCTGCTCGCGAAGACGGTTCAAGGTTCGACACGGATGTTGGCTGGACCGCTTATTCGCGAGCAGGCTCGCTCCCACAGGGAGTGTTCAGTGAATGAAAGGGCAATCAATATGGCAACGTGCGGCGAAGTACTGGTCAAGCTATTGGGGAATTACGGGGTCGAGCAGGTGTTCGGCATCCCCGGTGTGCATACCGTTGAGCTGTACCGAGGCCTTGCCCGCTCAAGCATCAACCACGTCACGCCTCGTCATGAACAGGGCGCCGGGTTCATGGCTGACGGCTACGCGCGTACCAGCGGCAAACCCGGTGTGTGTTTCATCATCACCGGCCCGGGCATGACCAATATCACCACGGCCATGGGCCAGGCTTACGCCGATTCGATTCCGATGCTGGTGATCTCCAGCGTGCAGTCGCGCAGTCAGTTGGGCGGTGGGCGCGGCAAGTTGCATGAGCTGCCGAACCAGAGCGCACTGGTCGGCGGCGTCGCAGCGTTCTCGCACACGCTGATGTCCGCTGCCGAATTGCCGGTGGTGCTGGCCCGTGCGTTTGCCTTGTTTCAGGCCGGACGACCACGACCGGTGCATATCGAAATTCCGTTGGACGTGCTGGTGGAAGAGGCCGATGAATTGCTCGCCAGCCTGCCGGTGAATATCGATCGCGCCGGCGCCGCACCGGCTGCCGTGCACCGCATGAGCGAAATGCTCGCCAGCGCGCAACGTCCACTGATTCTCGCTGGCGGCGGTGCTATCGACGCGGCGCCGGAGCTGACGCGACTCGCCGAATTGCTCGACGCTCCCGTGGCGCTGACCATCAACGCCAAAGGCATGCTGCCGACCAGCCATCCGTTGTTGATCGGTTCGACGCAAAGCCTCGTCGCCACCCGCGCACTGGTCGCTGAAGCCGACGTGGTGCTGGCGATCGGCACGGAGCTGGCCGAGACCGATTACGACGTCACTTTCGCCGGCGGCTTCGAGATTCCCGGCAAGCTGCTGCGCATCGACATCGATGCCGATCAGACCGTGCGCAACTACCCGCCGCACGTCGCACTGGTCGCTGATTCGCGCAACGCCGCACAAGCCTTGCTCAGCACGCTGGCGCAAAAGCCGCTGGCCGAGCGCCGCAATGATTGGGGCCAAGTCCGCGCCGCGCGTCTGCGTGATGAATTGGCGGCGAGCTGGGATGCGCCAACGCTGGCGCAGACGCGTTTCCTCGAAACCGTGTTGCACGAATTGCCCGAAGCGGTGTTCGTCGGCGATTCCACGCAACCGGTGTACACCGGCAACCTCACGTTCAACCCCGAGCGTCCACGTCGCTGGTTCAACGCATCCACCGGTTACGGCACCCTCGGCTATGCGTTGCCGGCGGCGATAGGGGCGTGGCTCGGTGGACAACTCGATAACGGCGCGCGCCCGCCAGTGGTGTGCCTGATCGGTGACGGCGGCTTGCAATTCACCCTGCCGGAACTGGCCAGCGCCGTTGAAGCACGGGTGCCGGTGATCGTGCTGCTGTGGAATAACCAGGGTTACGAGGAGATCAAAAAGTACATGGTCAACCGCGCCATCGAACCGGTTGGCGTGGACATCTACACCCCGGACTTCGTCGCCGTGGCCAAGGGCCTCGGTTGCGCCGCGCAAGCCATCAGCAATATCGACGAATTGCGCGCAGCGCTGCGCGAGGCGACGGACCGGCAAGGCCCGACGCTAATTGAAATCGACCAGAACCAGTGGATGCAGGCGGTGGCCCAATGATCATCTTTCCCACCACCCTCGATGGCCTCTACATCAACGGCCAATGGTCGGCCGGGCGCGAACATCTGCGGGTGATCAACCCCGCTACCGAAGCGCTGCTGACCACCGTCAATGGCGGCGACGAACAGGCCGTCGACCAAGCGATCAGCGCGGCGACCGAGGCGTTCAAACACTGGTCGACAACCACCGGCGCCGAACGCGCTGCGATCCTGCGCAACATTGCCAACGGCGTGCGCAACGGTCGCGATCACTTGATGAACCTGCAGTCGAGCAACAACGGTAAACCGCAGTTCGAAGCGGCCATCGATGTCGATGACGTGATCGCCACGTTCGACTATTACGCCGAACTCGCCGAAGGCCTCGATGCCGGTCAGGACAGCAACGTGCCGTTGCCCAGCGATGATTTCAGTGCGCGCCTGCGGCGCGAGCCGTGCGGCGTGGTCGGGCTGATCGTGCCGTGGAATTTCCCCATGGTCACCACCGCTTGGAAGCTCGCCCCGGCGCTCGCCGCCGGTTGCTGCGTGGTGCTGAAACCTTCTGAAGTGACGCCGCTGCCGGAGCTGGAACTGGCCGCGATCATCGCTGCATCCGGGCTGCCCGACGGCGTGTTCAATCTGGTCTGCGGCACTGGTCTGGCGGTGGGCGCGCCGTTGTCGGCCGATCCACGCATCGCCAAGATTTCCTTCACTGGCAGCAATGCGGTTGGCGTGCAGGTAATGCAACGCGCTGCCGAAACCGTGAAGGGTGTGAGCCTGGAGCTGGGTGGCAAATCGTCGTTGCTGGTGCTGGCGGATGCTGATCTGCAGCTGGCGGTGGAACTGGCTTGTGGCGGGGCGTTCTTCAACGCCGGGCAGATGTGCTCGGCCACCAGTCGGGTGCTGGTTGCCGAGGAATTGATGGATGAGTTTCTTCAGCGTCTGCAAAAGCGCGCAGAGGCGATTCGAGTGGCCGATCCGTTTGATGCGGATGTGGAGATGGGCGCGCTGGTCAATCAGGCGCAGTACCAGCGGGTGCTTGGGCATATTGATCGCGGTTTGAGCGCCGGGGCGAGATTGGTGTGCGGCGGTAATCGTCCGGCGGATTTGCCGCGCGGTTATTTTCTGCAACCGACGGTGTTCACCGACGTGCCGCTGGACAGCGCGTTATGGCGCGAAGAGATTTTCGGCCCGGTGGTGTGTGTGCGCGGTTTCGCCAGTGAGAGCGAGGCGATTGCGCTGGCCAACGACACGCAGTTCGGCCTGGTCGCGAGTGTAGTGACGCGCGATGCTGCAACGGCGGATCGCGTGGCCAATGCCTTGCAGGCAGGGCTGGTGTGGATCAATGCTCCGCAGGTGATCTTCCCGCAGACGGCTTGGGGTGGGTACAAGCAGAGCAGTGTCGGTCGAGAGTTGGGGCCCTGGGGGTTGGCGGCGTTTCAGGAGATCAAGCACGTCGTGCGAGCGGTGTAGAAGCCTGCCCTCACCCCAGCCCTCTCCCGGGGGAGAGGGAGCTGACCGAGGTGTCTTGCGTTCTCCGTCGACCTGAAAAACCGAGTCGATTATGGATTTGAAGGTCATCAATCCAACGGCGGGTTGGCCTGGCTTGGCTGATTCCGGATTCAGCACCGATATCGCAAGTCGATGAACCTCTCCAATATCCCCCAATCGGTTCCCTCTCCCTCTGGGAGAGGGCTAGGGTGAGGGGCTTCTATGGAGTTACACCGACAGCCGCAACCGCGCCAGGTCCCGCAACGGTGGCGCACCAAACAGTCGGCTGTACTCACGGCTGAACTGCGACGGACTTTCATAGCCCACCCGATACCCCGCCGCCGAGGCTTCCAGCCCTTCAGTCAACATCAGCCGCCGTGCTTCTTGCAGGCGTAGCTGCTTCTGGTACTGCAACGGACTCATCGCGGTCATCGCCTTGAAGCGGTGATGCAAGGTCGACACGCTGAGGTTCACTTCCCGCGCCAGATCATCGATGCGCAGCGGTTGCTCGAAATTGCCGTTGAGCCATTTGATGGCCTGGCTGATGCGATGGCTCTGACTGTTGGCAATCGCAATCTCATACAGACGATGGCCCTGTGGGCTGCGCAGCAGGCGATAGAGAATCTCCCGGCGAATCAGCGGCGCGAGCATGGCGATGTCTTTCGGTGCGTCGAGCAGCCGGGCCAGACGCAGCACCGCGTCGAGCATGGCGCTGTCGATTTTTTCCACGTACAGACCACGTCCGGTCGGCCGCGTCGGTACGCCCATCGGGCCGGCGTCGGCGATCAGCGCGGTGATTTCGGTCGGATCAATGTCGAGGCGCACGGCGAGGATCGGTTCTTCCGGCGAGACATTGACCACGCGCCCGCTGAGCGGCATCGAAACCGACACCACCAGATAATTCAGCGGGTCGTAGTTGAAGAACTCGTCGGCCAGGCGCACCTCTTTGCGCCCCTGCGCCATGATGCACAGCGCCGGCTGCGCGAGCACCGGGGCAAAGTCATGGGACTGGGTGTGGCGCGACATCACCAGCGAACCGATCGCGGTCTGGTAGCTGCCATCGTCGCTGGTGTTGCGGCGGATGATCGCCGCCAGCTCCGCGCGCTGCTTTTCCATGTCGGCGCTGGGTTCGGCTTGAAAACGATCGAATGACGTCATGCACGGCATCCTCGGCAAGTGAGGGGGAATGCAGCAGAGCATATGTTTGTGCAAGCGGCGGCGGTAGACACATTCTGCCAAATGCTTGCCTGATTCTGCCCGCAGGTGCGCACAGGTCTCCCGCCATACGATTCTGTAGGAGCTGCCGAAGGCTGCGATCCGTTGATCTTCGAGGCAAAAGCACAAGATCGCAGCCTTCGGCAGCTCCTACACAAAACGCGTATGACAGACGTGTTGCGCGGGTTTACAGGTTGTTACAGGTCGTCTGCGCAGTCTCGCAGGATTGTGCAACGCGAAGGCAGGAATCGACTAACGGGGCAGCCGGCCCGGCCCTTAATCTTTGCTTCAGTCGCAGCCCGTCCCCCGGCTGCCACGCGATTTCATGGAGGGTTGATCATGTCCAAGCAAATGCCTGTCAGTCATATGGCCTTCGTTCGTGCCCAGGCCGGGCGTTCGGCGGAACTCGGTGTGCGCCTGAGCGCATTGATCGAAGTCTCGCGCGCGGCGCCCGGCTGTCTGAGTTTTTCCTTGCAACAATCGCAGTGCGACGCCGACCTGTGGCTGGTCAGCGGCTACTGGAGCAGTCAGCAAATGATGACGGCGTATTTCAACAGTCCGTCGATGGAAGTCTTCGCTGAGCTGGTCCAGGACCTGGTGGTCAACAGCCTCGACTTCCACACCTTCAGGGACGTTTCCGCCGCGCAGGCCCTCGGTCAATGCGCGGCGCCGATACACAAACTCGCCGGTTGAGGGTTTAATGTCCGGCTTATTTGATTGAGCCAGGATCCGCGACATGGCACGTAAAGAGTTTGAACGCTTCGAAGCAGTCTCCGCAGTCGTCCCCGTCGAGCTGGGCGGCAACAAGGGTTATTACGCGGCGATCGCGGTCAAGGCCCTGGTCGATGGCGGCGCCCCACGCTTTCACAAATTGCTCAATGAGCAGGTGTTCCCCGGCGCCATTGCTGCCGATGATGCAGCCATCAACGAACTGGACAAGCTCAAGGGCGTCACTGATGACGCCGAGCTGATCTGGTAATTACTTCTGCGCCCCCGGGCGCCACATTTTGAACAGCGCCTCAGGCCCCAGCTGGAAATAATCCGCCGGCCCGCCGCCGCGCAGAATCGGTTGTGCGGCGGCGGTGTCGTAGATGCCATCCTTCAGCAGCCATTTGGCGATGTGCACCGCGACCACCTCGCCGAGGATCAGCCAGCTCGGCACCGTTTCGCCATCGGCGCGTTGCAGCTGGATGATCTGCGTGACCTTGCACTCGAAGGACACCGGGCTTTCGGCGACCCGTGGGACCGAAATCACCTTTGACGCTACGGTCGTCAGCCCCGCCAGTTCAAACTCGTTGACCTCGGGCGCGACCATCGCGCAGCTCTGGTTCATCTGCTCGGCCAACGGGCGGGTGGCGAGGTTCCAGACGAACTCACCGGTCTGCTCGATGTTGTTCAGACTGTCTTTGCGCCCGACACTGGAAAAACCAATGATCGGCGGCACGTAGTTGAAGGCGTTGAAGAAACTGTACGGCGCGAGATTGAGTCGGCCTTCTGCATCCTGCGAGGAAATCCAGCCGATGGGGCGCGGGCCGACGATGGCGTTGAACGGATCGTGAGGCAGGCCGTGGCCGTTGGCGGGTTCGTAGAAGTGGATGTCATCGGGCATGGGGAGCGGATTCCTGAGCTGCATTCGGATGCAGCCATAGTGCAAGGACCCAGCGCATATTTCCAGCCAGACGCGAGACCCCGTAGGGTTCGTGGCAGGACACAGATTTTGTGGCCTGCCAGCGATGCGGTGCGATCAGTCAGTGACGATCCGCGAATGCTTCTGGGTATCTTTCATGGTGATGTACACCAGCAGCGACACGGCAATGCACGCGGTGACGTACCAGTAGTAACCGGTTTCCATGCCGATGCTCTTGAACCACAGCGCGATGTATTCGGCGGTGCCGCCGAAGATCGACACGGTCAGTGCGTACGGCAGGCCAACGCCCAGGGCGCGGATTTCGGTCGGGAACAATTCGGCTTTGACCACCGCGTTGATCGAGGTGTAGCCGCTGACGATGATCAGCGCCGCCATGATCAGGAAGAACGCGCCCCACCAGGTCTGGATGGTGTGCAGGGTCATCAGGATCGGCACGGTGAAGATCGTACCGAGCACACCGAAGGCGATCAGGATCGGGCGACGACCGATCTTGTCCGACAGGCCACCGATGATCGGTTGCAGGCACATGAACAGGAACAGCGTGGCGGCGGAAATGGTGGTCGAGTCGGAGATGCTCATGCCGACCGTGTTCACCAGGTATTTCTGCATGTAGGTGGTGTAGGTGTAGAACGCCAGGGTGCCGCCCATGGTCAGGCCGACCACGGTCAACAGCTCTTTCGGGTGGCGCATCAAGGTGCGCATGGCGCTTTCCTTGGATTTCTCTTTTTTGGTGAACGACTCGGTTTCTTCCATGCCGCGACGCAGGTACAGCGCCACGACCGCACACAGCGCACCGATGGCGAATGGGATGCGCCAGCCCCACGCGTAGAGCTGTTCGGTGGTCAGCATGTTTTGCAGCACGATCAATACGCCAAGGGCGATGAGCTGCCCGGAGATCAGGGTCACGTACTGGAAGCTGGAGAAGAAGCCGCGACGTTCCTTGGTCGCCATCTCGGACAGATAAGTCGCCGAGGTGCCGTACTCGCCGCCGACCGACAGGCCTTGCAGCAGGCGGGCGAACACCAGCAGGATCGGCGCGCCGATGCCGATGGTTTCATAATTCGGGCTCAGGGCGATCAGCAGCGAGCCGAAGCACATCAGGTACACCGAGGCCATCAGCGCTTTCTTGCGCCCGACCTTGTCGGCGTACATGCCCATCAGCCAGCCACCGATCGGACGCATCAGGAAGCCCACGGCGAAGATCGCTGCGGTGTTCATCAGTTGCGCAGTGGTGGAACCGGCGGGGAAAAAGGTTTTCGCGAAGTACAGGGAGAAGGCGGCATACACATACCAGTCGTACCACTCGACCATGTTGCCGACAGAGCCGCTGAAGATCGATTTGATCCGGCTGGCGGTGGTTCTCGGTTTGGCCGGCACGGCAGCCGACCCAAGGGGCAGGGCGTTGGAGTTATCCATTGAAGGATCCTTCGTTTAATTGTTTTTGTGGAGCGCGTCGGAACGCAGCCTGCCAGGGCTATAGCAGGAGGTGTGCCAAGGGGTGAGGGGCCGGTTTAGAGGGGGTAGCGGGGAGGAGTGAGCGGATTTGTGCCGACTGATTGGGCTGAGTGAGCGGATTTCCGCTTACCGCGTGAAGATCAAAAGCCCCTCACCCTAGCCCTCTCCCAGAGGGAGAGGGGACTGACCGAGGTGTTCTCGTGGGTTACATCGACCTGCAATATCGAGTCGAATACAGATTCGGGAAAGCATGGAGATCGGCTCCCTCCCCCTCGCCCCCCTGGGGGAGAGGGCTGGGGTGAGGGGGATGGATTTCAGCTACACCACAAATCTCTGCCTCACTCCGCCAGAAACATCTCCCGACTCAACCCATGCCGCTGCATCTTTTCATTGAACGTGCGGCGCGGCAGTTGCAGTTCTTCGAGCACGGCTTTCACATCACCCTTGTGCCGGGTCAACGCCGCGCGCAGACATTGCGCTTCGAAGGCTTCCTGCTGCGCCGCCAGCGATTGCCCCGGATCGATTCCGGCGACCGGTTCATCCAGCCCCAATACCTGACGTTCCGCGACGTTGGCCAGTTCGCGCACATTGCCCGGCCAGTCATGGCTGAGCAGGTGACTGAGCTGCGCACCGGTCAACGGCGGAAAGGTCCGGCCCAGACGCTGAGCGGCATTCTGCGCGAAGGTCTCGAACAGCAACGGAATGTCTTCGCGGCGATCGCGCAGCGGCGGCAGGCGCAGTTCGGCGACGTTGAGGCGATAAGCCAGGTCCTCACGAAAACGCCCGGCGCGAGCTTCGTCGAGCAGGTCCGGTTTGGTCGCCGCGACAATCCGCAAATCAACGCGAATGCTCTGGTTCGACCCCAGCCGCTCAAGCTTTTGCTCCTGCAAGACCCGCAACAATTTCACCTGCTGGGCCAGCGGCATGCTTTCGATCTCATCGAGAAACAGCGTGCCGCCATCGGCGTATTCCAGCTTGCCGATGCGCTTGCCCGAGGCGCCGGTAAACGCGCCGCTCTCATGGCCGAACAGCTCGGCCTCGAACAGTTGCTCCGGGATCGCCGCGCAGTTCAGCGCCACGAAAGGTTTGCCGGCGCGCGGGCCGAAATCATGCAGGCAACGCGCGACCAGTTCCTTGCCGCTGCCGGTTTCGCCACGAATCAGCACGTTGACCGGCAACGTCGCCAGATCCAGCACTTGCCGACGCAATGTCTGCAAGCCACGGGACACGCCGAGCAATGTTGCATCGAGCTTCGCGCGATTGTCGGCCAGTTCGTGCAGGGCGCGGTTTTCCAGGACCAGGCGGCGTTTGTCCAGCGCCCGGCGCAGACTGCCGAGCAGGGTCTCCGGGCTGAACGGTTTTTCCAGAAAGTCGTAGGCGCCGTCGCGCATGGCTTCGACCGCCATCGGCACGTCGCCATGGCCGGTGAGCAGAATCACCGGCAGATCGCTGTCGCGCTTTTGCACTTCGGCGAGCAATTGCAAACCGTCCATGCCGGGCATGCGCACGTCGCTGAGGATCACCCCGGCAAAATGTTCCGGGAGCGCGGCGAGGCATTCTTCGGCGCGGCTGAACAATTGCACCTGAAACCCCGACAGGCTCAGCCACTGTTCAACGGCGTTGCGAATGCTGCTTTCATCGTCGACCACCATCACCGAGTCGAGCATCAGATGTGTGCCTCCAGATCGATTGGCAGGGTCAGGCTGAACACCGCGCCGTGGTCGCCATTCTCGACGCTCAGGCGTCCGCCGGATTCATGCACGATGGCGAAGGATACTGCCAGCCCCAGGCCCAGACCGTCACCCACCGGTTTGGTGGTAAAGAACGGATCGAACACCTGGCCGAGATGTTCCTCGGCAATGCCGCCGCCGTTGTCGCTGACGCTCAGCCGCCACAATTGTTCATCAGCCTCCAGACGGATTTCCAGACGCTTGCAGGCTTTACCCTGCATCGCATCCAGCGCGTTGCGCAGCAAATTGATCAACACCTGTTCCAGACGAATCGCATCACCGCGTACCCACGCCGGGCGGGTCAGATGCAGGACCAGACTGACCTGTTCGTCACGCAGTCGCGCATCGAGCAGTTGCAGCGATTGATCGACCACCGTCGCCAGATCCAGACGTTCGCGCAAGCCGCTCGGGCTTTTGCGGGCGAAGGTCTTGAGGTGGCCGGTGAGGGCGGCCATGCGCGTGAGCATGTCGTCCACCGGTTTCAGCGCCTTGTAGGCGTCATCGACGCGGCCATGTTCGAGCAGCAGGCGCAGGGTTGCCAGTTGCATGCGCTGGGCGGTCAGCGGTTGATTGATTTCGTGAGCCAGCGCCGCAGACATCTGCCCCAGCGCGGCGAGTTTGGCCGACTGCACCAGACCTTCCTGCGCGGTACGCAAGTCGCGGGTGCGCTCCTCGACCAGGCGCTCGAGTTCTTCACGATTGCGCTGACGGACCTTGGCCAGCCGCCAGCGCTGATTGAGGAACAACAACAGGAACACCAGCGCCAGCCACACGCCAGCGGCGGCCAGCGCGGCGTTGCGCAAATCCTCG
The DNA here is from genome assembly GCF_979258175.1 of Pseudomonas sp. AC255. Classification (NCBI taxonomy): domain Bacteria; kingdom Pseudomonadati; phylum Pseudomonadota; class Gammaproteobacteria; order Pseudomonadales; family Pseudomonadaceae; genus Pseudomonas; species Pseudomonas sp. AC255. The sequence goes on from NZ_OZ409841.1 coordinate 695,249, forward strand.
AAGGCCACTTGCGGACGGCGCAGCAGGTGCAGGGTCCAGCCCTCGGTCGTCAGCGGCAGCGATTCCCACAGATAATCCGCCGTGCCTTGTGGACCTTCGACCCGGCGCAGATCGCTGTTGTCATCGAAGCGCCGCAGCGGCAAATGGGTCAGCGGCAGCAGCGATTGCTTGTCGTACTGGCGGGTGGTTTTGATCTCGGCCAGATCATCAGCGCTCAACGGCCGCAAGGCGCGATAACGCCAGCCCGGCTGATTGGCGATAAAGATGATCCCGCGTGCATCGCTGACCAGCAGCGTGTCGCTGCCCTGGCTCCATTCGCGCTCCAGTTCGGGAAACTCCAGCTTGACCACCATCGCGCCGAGAAACTCGTCGTTGTCGCCAAGTACGGCGCTGGAAAGGAAATACCCGGGAATGCCGCTGGTCACGCCTACCGCGTAAAAACGCCCGGTGCCTTGGGTGCGGGTCTGGCTGAAATAGGGGCGGAAGCCGTAATTGTGGCCAACGTAACTGCTGGGCAAGCGCCAGTTGCTGGCGGCCACGGCCAGGCCGGTGCGATCGAGCAGTTCAAGGGTCGAGGATTGCGCGGCGCCGTTGATCTTTTCCAGCTTCACATTCAATGCCGCTTGCTGCGCTGCATCGACCGGGCCGGCGAGGGCCGAACGCAATTGCGGATCCAGCGCCAGTACGGCGGGCAGGGCGCGATAGCGGTCGATCAGGGTGTGCAAGGAGTTGGCGTACAACCCCAGTTGCTGATTGGCGCGGGCGGCGTCTTCTTCCAGCGCCTGACGTTCCGCGTGGCGCATCGCGAGCGTCGCGGCAATGACCGTGCCGGCGATGATCAGCAGGGAATACAACGACAGACGCAGGGTACGGGAAGTCGGCAGCATGCTGGATGAAAGGTCGGCAGGACGGGCGGGCACGATAGCATGGGCCGAGGTGGCCGGGCGCGCTGTTCGCGCCGGCCGTGTCTGCTAGACAGCTGTCTCCTGTACCTGACGTCGATGCACAAGATTCAACCTCGGCTTCGGCACCGGTCTTGCCTTAGGTTCGGCAGCGAGCGAGCGCTCCAGTTGCTGCAGTCGTTCAGTCACGCCTTGCGCCTCGCTTGGCGCTTCGATAGTCGCCTGGGCGGTTTGCATGACCTTCTCGATGGCTTCGAACGGGTCTACACCATTCCTGGACAGCTTCATGACCTGACGCTGTTTTTCTGCATCCAGTGCGTCCAGTTGGGCGTAGAACATCTTCTGGATGTGCTCGGAGTAGCTGTTGAGGTTATCCGTGAAAGTCTTGATGCTGTCGATAAGCGCAGCACCTCCATCGAGAAGAGCCCTCGCGCCGTCTACGGCTTTTGCAGCGCCGTCGCCCAGCGTTTTCAGCCCGTCCTTGAGCTCTTGGGTGTGCAGTGTCTGCGCTGCTTTCAAACCCTTCTTGAAAAAGTGGTAACGCAATACCGGGAACACAATCGCCCCCGCGATTGCCCCTGCGCCGGAACCGATGGCGTTGCCGATTCCGGGTACCACGGTGCCGATGACACTGCCGATGGCGATGCCTTTGCCGATACCGTAAAAGACCGATTTGATGCCGGCCCGGGAGGTGATGAATTTGCCGAACGTCATGCTTTTGCGCACCTCCTCGATGTTCTGACCTTCAGGAATCAGGCCATCGAACTCGGTAGTCAGGTTGTGCAATTGCTCCGCCGCAGTTTGCGCTTGATCAAAGATACCCACCGCTTTTCTGATCAGGTCAAACACCACTTTGAAGGCACCGGTCTGGTCGACATGGACGATCGGGTTGTTACCGACAAAACCATACAGATTCAAACCGTCCACATCCCCCGCCGGATCCGCACTGACCCAGCGCTGCAACCACGGCGCGTAATAACGGGCGCCGTAGTAGTACAAACCGCTGACATCCATTTCCTTGCCGGAATAACGGATAAAGCGGTATTCGATTTCCGATTCCGGCGCCATCCACGCGGTTTCGCCGAACGGGTAATAGCCTTCTGCGCTGGTGACTACGGCGTCTTCATTGAGCTCCATCACGCAAGAGCCGAGGTGGTCTTCGAGGGTGTAACGCATCTGGTCGTCCATCGGCGCTGAACGTTGCGCCCAATGCAGGCAGCGCGCGTTACCGAGGCTGATGATGTGCAGCACTTCGCCGTTGTCCTTGCTGCGAATTTCCAGCCCTGGCAGGTAACGCACCTGGTGGAAGTGGCGGACCTTGTCGGTAAACCATTCATGACATTTGAGGACCCGCTGGCCCGCGCTGTACTGGTAATACTCGGCATCGTTATCGCTGTCCTGACGGATAACCAGATCCACGCGCTCCAGCTCGTCACGGCTGTTCCAGTGCAATGACGGACCGTGGCGCAGCTTGCGTTGATTGCCGTGCGGGTCGAACCAGATGTCGAAGTCCGGCGGCTCGTCACCTGTTTGCCAACGCACCCCGCGATTGCTTTTGTCGTCGATGCGCATCGTGCGGGTGCAACTGTTGCCGTCGCGCTGATGACGCAACTCGGTCAGATTGCCGCCATCGTCGTAGCTATACGTCTGGGTGTAGTTGAGGCGGTTTCGCTCGTCGGGCGGTCGCGGCAGGCCGGGAATGTCCGGGGGCAGGGCGTCGTCATGACCGGTCGCGCGGATCAGGCGATACAGGGAGTCGTAGCTGAATTCACGGTGGCCGTCGACCCGTTGATTGGCGAACCAGGTTGGCTCGAAGACGTGGTCTTCGATGCGGATGATATTGCCGACGCGATCGTAGAAATATTGCAGATCCTGCAATGCGGGTTGGCCGGGCTTATGGCTGATCCGGGTGCGCAAGCGTCCGTCGGCTGGCTCGTAGGTCCATTCGCTGAGCACGCCGTTGCCGTCCTCTTGCTCGATGAGCTGGCCATTGGCGTTGTAGTGCGCAGCCAGCAATACGTGGTGTCGTTCTGTGCCGCCGATCAGCAGATCTACTGTTTTGAGCTGTCCTGCGACTCCGTAGCGCGATTGCCGACAATGCCCGCCGGCGTCGGTTTGCTCGAGCATGGTACCGAGCGGGCTGAATACCTGATGGCTGGCGAAAGACGCGCCGTCGTGAAACAGGCGGGTCTCTTGCAGTGGTTGGCCGGTGAGAGCGTAGCTGGCAACTTCGAACGAACCGGAGGCATCTGTCCGTTGGATCAACTGGCCACGGAGGTTGTTACCTGTATCGGCAGAACCGTCGGCATAGGTGAAGGTGTCGAGCTGTGTCTTGTCGTTGCCGGTCATCTCGAGCTTCACCACGCGCAGTTGCTCGTCGAACGACGACAGCCAATGCTGGTGGCGGCCGTCCCATCGCTGCACTGGCTCGCCGGCCAACCCGGGCAGCATCAAACGCTGGCCGCTGTCCACGCTGGCGGTGTACAGCGCATCGCCGTTCAGCGCGTAAACGGTGCTGACGTTGGCAACGGTCAGACGCGGATCCTGCTGCAATGCCAGACGGCCGGCCAAATCGTATTGCTGGCGAGTCACGAGGGCTTTGGGAGAGGCGCCGGCCAGGTTGCGCAGGTAATCGATCTGCCGGACAGTTAAGCCTCGACCGTCAGTGGCCGACAAGGACGGCGTGCGCGAGTGCATGGTTTCATCGTCCATTTTTAAACTTGGCAACCAGTGGACTGCCAGGTTTTTTCGATGCCAGATGTCGCTGCCTTGCCAAATACTGGTTGTCCGTCGACCCCATCTCTTTGTAATGCGCGAGGCCGGCCTGCGCTTGCGCGATGTTCGCAAGTACAGCCCGGTTCTTTTGCTGCAGGCCGGAACGCGTGATGACCGCCAACGTTTCGCTGGACGTGTTGCTATTCGCATTCGGCAGCACATTGGCGGGCGAAACACTGTCAACGCCCAGTGCATCAAAGGCATTCTCTGCCCATGCAGACCGTTCTTCGATGGCTGCTTTCCAGTCGCTGAGCATTTTCTCGATCTTTTCGATTTTCACCGGGTCGAGGCGGTTCTTGATGTCCTGTGCTTCCTGCGCCCGACTTCCCATATTGAGTGCGCCGGGAATGATGGCGATTACCGATCCGAATACTCTGTTCATCAAAAACACTGGGTTGGTGATCGCATTGAGTGCCGGATGGAGCAGCTCCCTCCTGAAGTCTTTCCAGGAGTTGATCTCCCTGACCGATTCCTGAATTCCCAGACTTTGATCAATCGCGCTGACGGACATCTGCGAGGTCTGCGGTATCAAAGGACCGACGCGAAGCCTGACATGGTCAGCCAGTGGTTCGCCGATAGCTGCGGCGACATCTCCACCGATGTTGCCGCCGATCAAGCCTGAGGGTTTCAACACATTCGGCTTTACTTCAAGAGCGGGGATCATGGTGTCAAATTGCGTACCACCGATGGATCCACCCTCATAACCGATAACGCCTCTGAGGGTTTCTCCCGCCAGATTCATTGCCATGCTCAGTGCAACATCCTGATGAATGATGCTGTGCAGCTGTCCCAGGACTTCTTCGGAATGCCCTTCCACGGCGGATGCGAACGCCGAATACAGCATGATCACGCCTTCTGCACGCTTGTTGCCGTCCGGATCGATGAAACGGATCGGGTTATTTCCCACGAATGCATATAAATTCAGGCCGTCCGCCTGCTCGGCGTCAGTACTGACCCAGCGCTGCAACCACGGCGCGTAATAACGGGCGCCGTAGTAGTACAAACCGCTGACATCCATTTCCTTGCCGGAATAACGGATAAAGCGGTATTCGATTTCCGATTCCGGCGCCATCCATGCGGTTTCGCCGAACGGGTAATAGCCTTCTGCGCTGGTGACCACAGCGTCTTCATTGAGCTCCATCACGCAAGAGCCGAGGTGGTCTTCGAGGGTGTAGCGCATCTGGTCGTCTATCGGCGCTGAACGTTGCGTCCAATGCAGGCAGCGCGCGTTACCGAGGCTGATGATGTGCAGCACTTCGCCGTTGTCCTTGCTGCGAATTTCCAGCCCTGGCAGGTAACGCACCTGGTGGAAGTGGCGGACCTTGTCGGTAAACCATTCATGACATTTGAGGACCCGCTGGCCCGCGCTGTACTGGTAATACTCGGCATCGTTATCGCTGTCCTGACGGATAACCAGATCCACGCGCTCCAGCTCGTCACGGCTGTTCCAGTGCAATGACGGACCGTGGCGCAGCTTGCGTTGATTGCCGTGCGGGTCGAACCAGATGTCGAAGTCCGGCGGCTCGTCACCTGTTTGCCAACGCACCCCGCGATTGCTTTTCTGGTCGATGCACATCGTGCGGGTACGACTGTTGCCGTCGCGCTGATGACGCAACTCGGCCAGATTGCCGCCATCGTCGTAGCTATACGTCTGGGTGTAATTGAGGCGGTTTCGCTCGTCGGGCGGTCGCGGCAGGCCGGGAATGTCCGGGGGCAGGGCGTCGTCATGACCGGTCGCGCGGATCAGGCGATACAGGGAGTCGTAGCTGAATTCACGGTGGCCGTCGACCCGTTGATTGGCGAACCAGGTGGGCTCGAAGGCGTGGTCTTCGATGCGGATGATATTGCCGACGCGATCGTAGAAATATTGCAGATCCTGCAATGCGGGTTGGCCGGGCTTATGGCTGATCCGGGTGCGCAAGCGTCCGTCGGCTGGATCGTAGGTCCATTCGCTGAGCACACCGTTGCCGTCCTCTTGCTCGATGAGCTGGCCATTGGCGTTGTAGTGCGCATCCTCCAGGACTTGCGTGATGTTTGCCTTCACTTGCAAGTGCATTTGCCTGAGTTGCCCGGCAAGACCATAGCGCGAGGTTCTGCGATGGCCGCCGGCGTCGGTCTGTTCAAGCACGGCGCCAAGCGGACTGAACACCTGATGGCTGGTGAACGCTTGGTGATCATCAAATGTGCGCTTTTCCACCAGTGCCTGTCCGGTGAGGGCATAGCTGGTGATATCCAGCGAACCTGACGGATCTGTCTGCTGGATCAACCGGCCGCGCAGGTTGGAGTCTGCTCCGGCAGAGCCGGGGGCGTAAGTGAAGGTATCGAGCTGATTTTCGCCGTTTCCCGACACTTCGAGCTGCACCACGCGCAATTGCCCGTCAAAGGTCGATAGCCAGACATGGCCGCGCGCGTCCCAGCGGTGTCCGGGCTCCCCGGCCCTGCCCGGCAGCAGCAGGCGCCAGCCGCTATCCCGGCTGTTGGTAAACACGGCGATATCGTTCAGCGAAAACACGGTAGTTGTGTTCGCGATCGGCAGGCGCGGATCCTGTTGCGCGACCAGGCGCCCGGCGACATCGTGGTGCTGGCGGGTCACGAGTGCGCTAGGCGTGTCGCCCGCCACGGTACGCAAATAAGCGACCTGACGGACTGGCAGGCCACGTCCGTCGCTGGCTGTCAGCGAAGGCGTGCGCCAATGTGTGGAGGCGCTCATGCGCCTGACCCTCGCGTAGACACCACCTCTTCAGCGGTGTCGTTGAAGTCTTCGCTGGTGTGATACCAGGGATGATACGTCTCGCGGGAAAAGTCGCCCTTGGCGTTGATCAGCTTGATCGGACGTGCCGTTGCGTCATAGAACAGCTGATCGAAGAGCCCGAGTTGGCGCAGCGATTGATCATTGACGTAGCGGTGCGTGTTGGCGAAAAACGGCCGGTATTGGCGCTGCGGCAGACCTTTGTTGTTGTATTCGACGCGTTCACTGATGCGCCAGCGTGTCTGCGTCGGTTGCTCACCTTCTTCGATCAGCAATTGACCATCCTCACCCACCACATAAGCCAGCCCGGGGTCGACCTTCTGCTGGGTTTGCAGTACCCGACCAAAGCCATCGACGCAGGTTTTGACAATCTGGATCTGTGCCTTGACGGTGTCGTAGGGATAGCGGTCGGCGCTGAGCACCACGGTGTGTACCGGCTCCCGGTACGCCAGTTCAATGGCCTCGAGCAATTGCTGGTCTTCAGGCGTCAGATTGAGGCTTTGCGCGAGCCGGCGACGTGCGCTGGCGCGGATCTGCCCGCCGGGCAACAGATCGCCCTGCTTGATAGACAGGGTTTGAAGCGTGGAGGCGGGTATCAGGCCCATCCAGCTGAACAGGTTTTTGTGCAGGGTGCTGGCTGCGTTTTTTACAGTGTCCTCCGGATACTGGATGGCCTGTTCCGGACTGGGGGCCGGCAAGGTCCAGTCATCGGTCAGCTTGTCGAATCCGGCAGGTTGGCCATTCTCGGTACCGTGAAAGCTGATGACCAGCGGCTGGCCGGAAGGCTCATGGATGACTTCTTCAGTGTTGTCGTTGGCGTCGGTGATTCGCTTGGGTTTCAGGGCGTGGTAATCGAATTCCGCGACCTGCACGGCACAACCGTCGGGCAACTCCATGCGCATGACCGTCAGCCAGTGTTGATCGTATTCGGCTTTGGTCACGCCATGGCTTGGCGTTTCGTTGAAATCGAGCACTTTATAGAACGCTTGCAAGTCGCCGTACCGAGCCAGATTGAACCGCGATGACCAAAGGTTTTGTTCTTCGCTCGGCGGCGTTTCGAACAGCCGCGGCATGGGTGAGTAACCAATTGCCTCGAGGGCTTCGCGAATGTTCAGATCCGGCACAATGCTGTAAGCGTCCAGCGCGTTCTTGTCCAGCAAGGCAAGCTCCAGAGAATGCGACAGGGCTTCGAATCCGGCGACGCCGTCCTCCAGTTCAATACCCTCTACGTCCACATAACGCTGTATGGATTGGGAAGTCAGTACCCGTTCGATGGCCCATTCTTGCGAATCCTGCAGCGTTCTCAAGGATTCAAAAGACACCTGTGCCGGGTTCAGCTCGCCGGGTAGCGTACCTTTGGCCAATTTCAGCGCATCGCCCCGTTCCTGATAGGGCAAGCCCAGTCGCCATTGCTGCGGCTCTGGCAGATTGATCAGACGCGCACGGGTTTCACTGATGTAAAAGTATTGCTGCGCCTCGTCGTGAGCGTCGGACCACCATTGATTCAGGTGGTCCTCGGTGAAGGGGGCGGGCTCTGGGCGGTCAACCTGCGTGCATAGCTCACCGTCAGCGCATGGGTCGCGGCGCCATAAGCGTCCCAGCGCAGGCTGACATCGTGGCGGCACAGCGGGTCATTGATAAAGCCGTCGTACTGATAACTGATTGCTTCAGCCTGAAGGGGCAGCAGAACGGCTGCGGCATATGGCCCCTGGGGCCGCACCTCGCGCACCAGATAACGCTTTTCCTCTACCGAGTACAGCATGGCAGCGCCAGGTACCTGCGAATCTTCCTGGTAGGCAAGCGTCTCCGTTCGGGCGACCGAGCCGACCAGTGCCTGCGCAATCCGGTAGCGACTGTCGGCATCTTCCGGGGTGACAGGCTCATCGATTTCACCTTTGGGGTGATAACGACTGAACAGGGTTTCGCCCAACGGGCAGGCGTCCACGTCCGCGTTGAAATAATCCTCGCGGGAACGATTCATTTCCTGCCCGTTGTGAAACCAGGTGCATGTTTGCACCGGCTCGTTGAAGCCAGGCTCTGAAGGATCGGCTCCAATCTCGCAGTCAAGTTGCTGCAAATAGCCGAACCCGCGAAATTCCCGTTCCCTGCCGTCGTAGAACCCTTCACGCCAGGTGAATGACTGGGTCAACCGGTTGTAGGTGATCTCGTCGTGTTGCTCCTGTTTCTTCACCACGGGCAGCGGAAACGGCAGATGACATATCGGTGCACGCGCAAGTGCCAGCAGCCGCTCCTTTTCATCCAGCCATTCCTGAGCCGAACTGCGATAAGTCACGCTGCTCGAGTAACCCATGTTGTTGTTGCTGTTGACCAGCAGATAGGGCTTGGCTGCAACAAAATCGTAGCGCCAATGCCGAGGCTGGATATGCGGCACCGTCAGAATCAGGCTGGCGCAACCGAGGCCTTGCAGGTCGGCGAAACTGACCTGGCACAAGCGGTCATAGCGCACTTCTTCGGGCCACGGCACGCTGACGGGAATCTGCTCCAGACCGTTGCCGCCCCGGTTCAGGTAAATGTCGAACCCTTCGGATCGCAGATAGATCAGCGCGGGCGCGCCGGAGCCATCGAGGTCGGCCAGGCGCACTCGTGCGGCGTCGAATTCGTCGTAGGTGAAGGGCAGGGCACTGATCTTGCGACCTTGACCGAATTTGCCATGACCAAGATTCGGCCAGCAGCGGACTTCGTCATGGCGGATGCGACACAGCTCGGGCATGTCGCTGCCGAGCAGATTGCCCAGAAGCACCAGTTCGGTTCGCGAGTTACTGAACACCGGCAGACGGTCGTCTTCGTATGCATGGGGGATTTCCTGTGCGGCGGCGAAGCCTTTTTCGCGCAGGCTGGCATAGAGCCGCACACGGTCGTGGCTGATGCTGGCCGCTGACATCAGACCGTCGCCGCTGAAATCCCCCATGGTCAAAGTCAGATCCTGGTGTTCCCGGGGAAACGTGTCGAACGCGCTGAACAATTCGAATTGTCGCTGCGCATTCAGCGCATGGAACCCGCAGTAACCCAACCGGGCGATGATCAGGTCCAGGCGCCCATCACCGGTCAGATCCAGCAGTTGCGCCACGGCGCGGTTACGATCTGCCACCGGGATCTTGTCCAGCAGAGCCCATGGGCCGTAACCGATCAATTCAGTGCCAGGCGCCGCGCGCAGAGGCTCGCGGTAGTACCAGGCGTTGTCATAGCGGCAGAGAAAACCCGGCACGCCCTCGCCATACAGATCGACGCATTGGTAGAACCCGCCGTCTTCGATGCCCGGTTGAGTCTCGTTTTCCAACAGGCGTGCAGCTGTCTTGTTGATCTCGAAGGGCGAGTATTCGAACTCTAGCGGCGGTGAATGCTCGACATTGCCTTGCGCATCGAAGGCCTGATAGTGCGCCGCGGTGATCTGGCTGTAGGCCCACGGCGCAGTGTTCTGGATAGGTCGATATTCCAGCAGCAGGCGACGTACAAGCTTCGCATCTGTCGCCAGCCCTTCGGGGAAGTGATGAAACATCAACACTTGCTGGCACAGCCTGCGGGTGCTCAGTTCAAAACCCTGGCCATAGGTGGAAAACGGATCAGGTCGCAGCCGCCAGCGGTTCACTTCTTCGTAGCTCGGGGTCTCCGTCAGCGAACTGCTGCGTTCGCCGTAATCGAACACCAGTTGAAAATGCCAAGGCAAATCCGTCGGCCGGTCGGTGTCCCAGCTATAGAGACGATCGCTCGCCGTGGCATTGCCATAACACACCCGGCGCAGATAGCGCTGGGCGCGGTAGTCGTGAATCGGATCTTGCTCGTCAGGCTGATCGTCGGGCTTGTACTCGTAGCAGATGTGTTCGCCATGGGCGTTCATGCTTTCACACAGCAGCCAGCTACTGATGCGCGATTCGTCGTCGGGGTCGGCACGGCGTGAGGCGCTGGTTTTGCCGTAGACATGCAACGTGCCGTCGGCACCGTGGACCAGCCAGAAGGGGGTTCCACCGTCAGCCGGATGCCAGCATTCGCGCAGGGAAAATCGCTTTCGATCCGCGCCCGGTAAGACACGACGTTGTGTTCGGGAATGGGGCGGTCTCTGTAGCTGTGTTCCGTGCGCGACTTCAAGTCTCCGGCATCATCGAGCTCCGGCATCCACACCTCGCCGTCATGCCCGATGATTTCATCGTGCTCGGTATACCGTGGAACACCTTTGTTGGTGCGGCGGCTGATCTGGCTCAGGCCCAGGTGGCAACCAAGGCCAAACGGACCGTTACCGCTCTGGCTGTTGATTGACAGGGGTATTTGCGGGCCGTAGCCACGACCGCTCGATAGCGGGAGCAGCAATTCGCATCCAGCCGAGGCGGTCGGCCCGACGGCGCTCCAGCTCTTGCCGATGGTGGCGATCGATGAGCTCTTGGCGATGGAGGGAGCTGTGATGCTGAGGTCTTGATCGGCCATGGTCGAGTCCATTCGCGCTACATAGGGCGTATGGACAGACGCTAACAGGAGTGGGCCGGAGATGGACCTGTCAGATCTGACAGGTGCGCAAGATCGTTTTCTGTGCTTGGGCGATTCTTTTATCGCAATTGGTTTGAACAAGCAAAAACGGCCGGGGCATCCTTGCGGATGCACCGGCCGTTTTCATGACGCCAGAGGCTTACTGCACTTCTACCGCCAGGCTTTCGCTGATCTTCTGTTGCCAGATCGCCGGGCCAGTGATGTGTACCGACTCACCTTTGCTGTCCACCGCTACGGTGACCGGCATGTCCTTGACCTCGAACTCGTAGATCGCTTCCATGCCCAGCTCGGCAAATGCCAGCACCTTGGACTTCTTGATCGCTTGCGCAACCAGGTACGCAGCGCCGCCGACTGCCATCAGGTACACAGCCTTGTTGTCCTTGATCGCGTCGATCGCGGTCGGGCCGCGCTCGGACTTGCCGATCATGCCCAGCAGGCCGGTCTGCTCGAGGATCTGGCGGGTGAACTTGTCCATCCGCGTTGCGGTGGTAGGACCCGCCGGGCCAACCACTTCGTCACCGACCGGATCAACCGGGCCGACGTAGTAGATGAAGCGACCCTTGAGGTCGACCGGCAGGGTTTCACCCTTGTTGAGCATCTCGACCATGCGCTTGTGCGCGGCGTCGCGACCGGTGAGCATCTTGCCGTTGAGCAGCACGGTTTCGCCCGGCTTCCAGCTCTGCACGTCTTCCGGGGTCAGGGTGTCGAGGTTGACGCGACGCGCCGACGGGCCGGCTTCCCAGACGATTTCCGGGTAGGCGTCCAGCGGTGGCGCTTCCAGCGAAGCCGGGCCGGAACCGTCGAGCACGAAGTGTGCGTGACGAGTGGCGGCGCAGTTCGGGATCATGCACACCGGCAGCGAGGCGGCGTGGGTCGGGTAGTCCATGATTTTCACGTCGAGCACGGTGGTCAGGCCACCGAGGCCCTGGGCGCCGATGCCCAACTGGTTGACCTTCTCGAACAGCTCCAGACGCATTTCTTCGATGCGGTTCTGCGGGCCACGGGCCTTCAGTTCGTGGATGTCGATAGATTCCATCAACACTTCTTTGGCCATGACGGCGGCTTTCTCGGCGGTGCCGCCGATGCCGATGCCGAGCATGCCCGGTGGGCACCAGCCGGCACCCATGGTCGGAACGGTCTTGAGTACCCAGTCAACGATCGAGTCGGACGGGTTGAGCATGGCCATTTTCGACTTGTTCTCGGAACCGCCGCCCTTGGCCGCCACGTCCACTTCCACGGTGTTGCCCGGGACGATGGAGTAGTGAATTACGGCCGGGGTGTTGTCCTTGGTGTTCTTGCGAGCGCCTGCCGGGTCGGCAAGGATCGAGGCACGCAGGACGTTTTCCGGCAGGTTGTAGGCGCGACGCACGCCTTCGTTGATCATGTCGTCCAGGCCCATGGTGGCGCCATCCCAGCGCACGTCCATGCCGACACGGACGAACACGGTGACGATACCGGTGTCCTGGCAGATCGGGCGATGGCCGGTGGCGCACATGCGCGAGTTGATCAGGATCTGCGCCATCGAATCACGGGCCGCTGGCGACTCTTCGCGCAGGTAGGCTTCGTGCATCGCCTGGATGAAATCCACGGGGTGGTAATAGGAAATGAACTGCAGGGCGTCGGCAACGCTCTGAATCAGGTCATCTTGCTTGATCACGGTCATGAGTCGCGCTCCTCTGAAACACGGGAACATTCTATGGGGCAGCTTGAGGCTTTCGGCTCACAGCTGATCCTCTGGCACGCCGGGGCTGCTGGCGCGACGCTAAAAAGGCGCGGCAGTATACCGCGCCTCGGTGGGGCGTACACGCGCCGGCAGTCATTCGTTGGTCGCATGGGTGGGCGAATATCGGACAGCGGGTTTGCACTTCAGGATCGCCCCCTCACCCCAGCCCTCTCCCCCAGATGGGGCGAGGGGGAAAGGGAGCCGATCTTCATCTTGTTCAAAAACTAAGTCCGGCTCAGGAAAATGAAGCTGTTTTGTGCCGTTTCCAGACTCGAGTTCGGCGCGATGTTTGAAGTCGGTGTAACTCGGATAAACAACCCGGTCAGTCCCCTCTCCCTCTGGGAGAGGGCTAGGGTGAGGGGCTTTTGGCGGTGTCAGTGGGCCACACTTTTGACGTCAATTTTCGAGCCCGAAAATCGGTGGTCATTTAGCGACCGGCCCTCTAAAGTGGCATCCGGTCTGTAGAGTAGGACACTCGGTCAGCCTCCTATCGCACGGTGAGTCAACGATTGACCCATAACGCCATTCAACGCCTTTTGCTCAAACGCTTCGCCCTCGCTGCGGCCACCTACGGATTGGCTCTGCTGCTGCTGTGGCTGGCGTTTTTCACCGGGCATTACCAGCAATCGCTCAGTGGCGTGGCCATCGGCAGCGCGCTGGTAGTGATCAGTCAGGCGAGCCTCTTCGCCATGTTCTGGAGCGGGCGCAACCAGCGCTTCGCCGACCCCAGCCTGACCGAAGCGCAAGTGCTGATGGGCCTGGGCTGGCAAACGTGGCTGATCGCCCATGTCGACGAGGCGCGCGGCGCGTTTCTGGTGTTTTACGTGCTGATCCTGCTGTTCGGCCTGTTCCATCTCACCCGACGGGTGTTCATCCGCTGTGCGCTGTTGGTGTTCTTCAGTTTTTCCGCGATTACCCTGTGGGACGCCTACCACTTCCGCTTGGCCGAGCCTGCGCTCGCAGCGTTGCAGGTGTGCATTCTGGCGATGGTCTTGGCGTGGCTGGTGCTTTACGCACGTTTTGTCCAGGTTTCCCGACAACGTCAGCGCCAGCGTCGGTTTGCCTTGCAGGCGCATCAGGACACCCTGCGCGGGATGATGCGCCAGCTTGAAGATCTGGTCGCCACCGACGAACTGACCGGGCTGTTCAATCGCCGGCATTTCCTGCGCATCGCTTCCCGCGAGCTGAATGCGCTCGACAGCGACGTTATGCACGGGCTGGCGCTGATCGATCTGGACCACTTCAAGCGCATCAACGACCTGCACGGCCACGCCGCCGGCGATCAGGTATTGCAGGCGTTTGCCGGGGTGGCGCAAGCCTGTCTGCGCGACGGTGACGTGCTGGCGCGTTATGGTGGCGAGGAATTCGTCGTGCTGGTGCCCGACTGCGATGCCGAACGCCTGACCGCGTGTTGCGAGCGTTTGCGCATCGCCTTCAGTGAGGTGGAATTAATGGGCCTGCAAGTGCGCAACCTGAGCCTGTCGGCGGGCATGACCCTGCTGTCCGTTGGCGATGATCTGGATGAGGCGTTGCAGCGTGCCGATCAGGCGCTGTATCGGGCCAAGCGTGACGGGCGCAATCGTTGTGCCGCCGCGTGGGAGAACGTCGATGCCTGAATTGCGTGTCGGTGATCGGCAGTGGACGGTTGAAGCGGGCAGCAACCTGCTCGACAGTCTCAATCAGAACGGCGTTGCCGTGCCCTACAGCTGTCGCGCCGGCAGTTGCCATGCCTGTCTGGTGCAATGCATCCAAGGTGTGCCCACCGACAATCGACCGGATGCCTTGAGTGCCGAGCAACGTCAGGACGGTTGGCGCCTGGCCTGTCAGTGTCATGTGGTCGAAGACTTGCAGGTACACACTTTCGACCCGTTCAGCGACGGCCGCCCGGCCGCGGTCGAAGCGCTGGACTGGCTCAGCGACAGCGTTCTGCGCCTGCGCCTGACCCCGCAGCGGCCATTGCGCTACAGTGCCGGCCAGCATCTGGTGCTGTGGATCGGCCACATCGCCCGACCGTACTCGCTGGCGAGCCTGCCGCAAGAAGACCGCTTCCTCGAGTTTCACCTCGATTGCCGCCAGCCCGGCGAATTCATCGATGCCGCACGCCAGCTGCAGATCGGCGACTCGATCCGCCTTGGCGAACTGCGCGGCGGTGCCTTGCATTACGATCCGGACTGGCACGCCCGGCCGCTGTGGCTGCTGGCTGCCGGTACTGGTTTGGGTCCGTTGTTCGGGGTGCTGCGTGAGGCCTTGCGTGAGGATCACCAAGGCGCCATCCGCGTCATTCACCTGGCCCATGACGAACGCGAACACTATCTGGCCAAACCCCTTGCCGCACTGGCCGCGCAGCGGGAAAACCTCAGTGTCGAGCTGTGGGCAGCGGCCGACTCGGCCGCCGCTTTGGCACAACTGCGCCTTGTTTCCCGGCAGACCCTGGCCTTAGTCTGCGGCTCGACGGCCAGTGTCGACGCGTTCGCCAAGCGTCTGTATCTGGCCGGATTGCCGCGCAACCAACTGCTGGCCGATGTGTTTGTGAGCCGTGGTTGAGCGCTGATTTTCAGACGCGAGACTCGCCATGACCGAAGCCATCCTGCTGGAACGCGAACGCGGTTTGCTGACCCTGCGCCTCAACCGCCCGGACAAGAAAAACGCCCTGACGCGCGCCATGTACAGCCGCCTCGCCGAAGCACTGAAACAGGCCGACAGCGACCCCGGAATCAACGCCGTGCTGATCAGCGGCAGCGCCGAATGTTTTACCGCCGGCAACGACATCGCCGACTTCCTCGAACAACCGCCGAGCGACCTGGACAGCCCGGTGTTTCACTTCATGCTCAATCTGCTCGAATGCCGCAAACCGGTGATCGCCGCCGTGGCCGGTGCCGCGGTGGGTATCGGCACGACCCTGCTGCTGCATTGCGATCTGGTCTATGTCAGCCGCGACGCCCGGCTGCGCATGCCGTTCGTCAACCTCGGGTTGTGCCCGGAATTCGGTTCAAGCCTGATCCTGCCGCGTTTGCTCGGGCAAGCGAAAGCGGCTGAGTTGTTATTGCTCGGCGAAGGCTTTAGCGGCGCACAGGCTGCGCAATGGGGAATTGCCACAGACGCGCTGGACAGTGGCGCGGCTGCGTTGAGCAAGGCCCGGGAAATGGCGCTGCGGTTTGATGAGCTGCCGGCCGAAGCGGTGCACATCAGCAAGCAACTGATGCGAGCGCCCGATCGCGAGCTGCTGCGCAAAGTGATCGAGGAGGAGGGCGCATTGTTTACCCAGCGGCTGCGTTCGCCAGAGGCGGTGGCGGCGTTGAGCGGGTTTATCAATCGGCACTGAACCGGCACCGACTGCACTGGGTTTCGGCTAGCAAGGAGGCAGTGGTCAAAACATAAACTGCGTCCAGCACAGTTCAAATGGGGAGCGAGGGCCTGGTCAGCAACACATTTGTCAGGCCCACTATAAAACGCCCTGCCATTTACATGGCTGTCCGTGCAGTGAATCTCGTGGTCCGGGCCGACACGAACGCCGGAGACCCGCGCCAACGGGATGTCGGAGGCATTGATCACTACCCTCCCGCCAGGTCAGGCTTGCTTGCGCTATCCAGGTTTTGACTCTTCGTTGTGAGCAGACCGCGCGCTACGCAGGGCATTCGCCGACCATGGAGCATTACTGTTGCAATGAACAAAACGCTGTGTTCGGCGAGCAATGATGCATGCATAAAACCGGACATGACATCGAACTGCAGCCACCCTGTGCCGGCCCCAAGCGTTTTATCCAGTTCGCCCCTGTCAGTGAACTTCGCGATCACGGTGCGACCTGGATCAGACAGGTAACCAAACACAAGAATACTTGCGTCCTGCTGGGGGTCGCCGATGCCCAACGGGTCGAGCGGCCATCCAGCCTGGTCAACAGGGGCTCGCCCCGATTGAACTGGATGTTTGCGCTGCCATCGGATTCCCGACTGATCAACAATCCCTGCCTTCGGCGTGTTCATAGCCAACGCCCAATAGACGTCTATTGGTCTGACTAACGAGTTTGGGAATGAAGAAGTTTTGTTCCTCGCTATTCGGCTTGACCACTAAATAGCCTGCTGTGGCGAAGGACGTGTCCAGTGCCCCATTGATCTCCAGTTTACTGAAGAGCGCGTCGAACCGCAGATGGCGTTGTCCGAAGCAATAACCGCTGAGAGCGTACTTTCCTTCATGGTCGACAACGATATCGGTCAACAAGGTATGAGGATAGTCAGGATGTGCGACGCGGACCTTGCCGGTCTGATTGAAGGTGGTGTCGAGTGCTCCATTGGGCATGAGACGAATCACCACTGACTGCGTTTGCTCCATACCGTCATAAATCTGCGTCTGTACCAGAATCTTGCCATCAGGCAGCACGGGCCCCTGGCTAAACGATTGAACCAGCGCCGTTGCGAGCGAGCTTTCATCGCGCAGTTTCCGGTTGGCGCTCAGGCTGCCAAGGGGAATCAGCACCTGCCCCTTGTCGCCGAAATCCGGATCGGGACGACCATCGGGTAACAGACGCAATAGCCCGATCCACGTGGCAAAGCTGCCGTCGTGGTAGTCACCTATCAGCAGTATTCTTCCGTCACGCAGCTCTACGACTTCATTGATGGCCGAGTAGGAAGGGCCGCCTTCGTTTGGATCGAACTCTCCAGTGACATATCCTGCCTTGCCGAATGTGCTGTCGACGACACCATTGCCACTCATCCTCATGCACCAGTAGGAAAACCTTGCTCTGGAAATGTGCTGAGCACCTACGGCGTAAATCCGGCCAGTGGAATCGACGCCCAGACCCCTGGGCAAAATCGAAGTCCCTTCAGTTTCCGAAGCGTTCAGAAGCGCTAGACCGAGTGTGCCAAAAGCGGGATCGAGCTGTCCTTCATTGCTCGAAGTCGATGGGAGTGCATTTGTGCCATTGGCCTGATAACGCAGGATCAGGCCTTGAATGGCTCCGTCGTCGGCCCGAAAACCGCCCACGATAATCTTCCCGTCCTTCTGCAACGCCAACGCATTGAAACGGGTGACACCGTCGACCCGAGTGCTTGTCCAGCCACGCTCATGGAACGTCGTGTCCAGTGCGCCGTTGTCCAGCAAGCGCGCCACCACGCCGGGCGACGACTCGTCCGCAGGCTTGATGGCTCCGCATAGAACAATTTTGCCATCGGGTTGCATCGCGCCTGCTGTCCAGTAGGTGATGCTATCGTCAAGCCGGGTGAGCAACGGTGTTGCACCATTGAACTGAATGTTGTACTTGCCATCCGCTTCGAGACTGATCAAAAGACCTTGCCCATCGTCGGTGGAGCCGATCCCCAGTAGCCGCTTGTTCGGCTGGCCAATGACCGCTTTGAATTCGGCGGATTTGAAGGTTTGTGGTGGAGCGAAGAAACCGGCAGTGCCAAAGCCAGATACGGGTTTGCCGTCACGCGCGTAGCGCGCCATCAGTGGCACTCTCTCGCTCGGATTAGAACCCAGGGCTCCCGCCACCACGATCGTGCCATCGTGATCCACACCTGCACTGCGCAGTTTCACTTGATCAGGATCTGCCCCGGGATAAATGACCTGGACATAACCTGTGCCATTGAAATCCGTGTCGTACGAACCATCGCTGTTGAGCAGGAACAGGTACGCTCGGGTGTCGGTCTGGTGAGTGACGACATAAGTATTAACTACCAGGATTTTTCCATCTGCCAGCGATGTGACGCTGGTCGAAAATTCCTGACTGGCATTCTTTTCTGCTGTGCCAGGCAGGTCCTGATCAACGCTGGAGACCGGCCGCCTGAGGATCACGTAGCCGTCGACACCGAAACCGGTGTCTCGTTTGCCGTCAGCGAAGAACCTGGCCAACGCCGGAGTTGACGTGGCGTAAATCATCCCGGTCAGCAGGATTTTCCCGTCATCGAGCAGCGTGATCGAACTCCCCGCTGACTCCGTTCTTTGAATAAAATTGCCAATGATGATGCCGTTATCGCCAAAGTCAGGATCAAGCGTGCCATCGGGTTTCAGGCAGCCCAGCAGGTATGGGCTGTCGGTGGCGCCCGAGCGTTCCTGCCCCGTGAAATAAATCCGCTCGGCGCTGGCGGAGTAGTTTGTCTTGACGGCAGACACTATGGATTTGCGGCCGAGAGAAAGGCGATCCAGTAAAAAAACCGTTGTCTGCGAAGGTTTTATCACGGCCATCGTCTTCCTGGGTTAACCGTATCGAATCGTTCATGCCGCTCTCCTTGGGTGGATGGCTACGACTCGATTAGCTACCCGACAGTGCATCCCGTCTACTGTCAGGTCTGACAGTAGACGTCAGCGCTGGCTTTGTGCGTCGTCGACAAAAAAGCCCCGCCATTCACATGGCGGGGCTTTTGCGTTTCAGCTGCCGGTCACTCAGACCTGCGGATCACCGACATGCAGGATCTTCATGCCATTGGTGCCGCCAGTGGTGTGGTAGCTGTCGCCCTTGGTCAGGATGACCCAGTCGCCTTTTTCCACGACGCCGCGCTTGGTCAGTTCGTCGATGGCTTTCTGGCTGACTTCGTGCGGTTCCAGCGAGGCCGGGTCGAACGGGATGGTGTAGACGCCACGGAACATTGCTGCGCGGGCCTGGGCTTCGCGGTGCGGGGTGAACGCGTAGATCGGCACCGAGGAGCGGATACGCGACATGATCAGCGGGGTGAAGCCGCTTTCAGTCAACGCGATGATCGCTTTGACGCCCGGGAAGTGGTTGGCGGTGTACATGGTCGCCAGCGCGATGCTCTCGTCGCAGCGGCTGAATTCCTTGCCGATG
The DNA here is from genome assembly GCF_979258175.1 of Pseudomonas sp. AC255. NCBI lineage: Bacteria > Pseudomonadati > Pseudomonadota > Gammaproteobacteria > Pseudomonadales > Pseudomonadaceae > Pseudomonas > Pseudomonas sp. AC255. The sequence goes on from NZ_OZ409841.1 coordinate 714,670, forward strand.
CGGTGGCTGGAGGTCTTGCCGGTCGGGTGTTTCTCGGCGCCGACGCAGATGCGCGCCATCGCCTGAACGGCTTCCAGCGGGTAGAGACCAGCGGCGGATTCGGCCGAGAGCATCACGGCGTCGGTGTAGTCGAGCACGGCGTTGGCCACGTCGGACACTTCGGCGCGGGTCGGCATCGGGTTCTGGATCATCGACTCCATCATCTGCGTCGCGACGATCACGGCCTTGTTGTGGCGACGTGCGTGCAGAATGATTTTCTTCTGAATGCCCACCAGTTCGGCATCGCCGATTTCCACACCGAGGTCGCCACGGGCAACCATCACCGCGTCGGAGGCCTTGATCAGGCCGTCGAGGGTTTCATCGTCGGCCACGGCTTCGGCGCGTTCGATCTTCGCCACCAGCCAGGCAGTGCCGCCGGCCTCGTCACGCAGTTGACGGGCATATTCCATGTCGGCGGCGTCGCGCGGGAAGGATACGGCGAGGTAGTCGACTTCCATTTCGGCGGCGAGCTTGATGTCGGCCTTGTCTTTTTCAGTCAGGGCCGGCGCGGTCAGACCGCCACCGCGACGGTTGATACCTTTGTGGTCGGACAGCGGGCCGCCGATGGTCACTACGCAATGCAGTTCAGTGGCGGTTGCGGTTTCAACGCGCATTACCACACGGCCGTCGTCGAGCAGCAGCTCGTCGCCCACGCCGCAGTCCTTGACCAGATCCGGGTAATCGATGCCGACCACCTGCTGGTTGCCTTCGGTCAACGGATGGCTGGTGGAGAAGGTGAACTTGTCACCGATCTTCAGCTCGATCTTCTTGTTGGCGAATTTGGCGATACGGATTTTCGGGCCTTGCAGGTCACCGAGCAGGGCGACAAAGCGGCCGTGCTTGGCAGCGAGGTCACGCACCAGCTTCGCGCGAGCCTTGTGCTCGTCGGGGGTGCCGTGGGAGAAGTTCAGACGGGCGACGTCCAGACCAGCCAGAATCAGCTGTTCGAGAACTTCCGGCGAGTTACTGGCCGGGCCAAGGGTAGCGACGATTTTGGTACGACGGACGGACATGCAAAGACTCCTGAGTTCAAGCGCAGGCAGAGGCTACTATGCTCGAAGGGTGTAGTCATTGTTCGAATGCACTACTTATCGTTTTCTTTATTGAACGCGGCAACTTTGCGACCAGCGCGTCTGAAGTTTTCCGACCTGGGGTCGATACAGAGCACAAGACAGGAGAACCCCCATGCGATTGTTGCCCATTGCCGCCCTTGCCCTCAGCGCCCTCGCCGCGACGGGCTGCACCCGTTGGTCGATGAACCACCATTTGAACAACGCCTACAGTGCCTATGAACGCGGCAACTGCGAGCAGGTCATGCTCGAACTGTCCAAGGTCGAACGCGCCAGCCGCGCCCGCCCGTACGTGTGGCCGGAAGTGTCGATGATGCGCGGTCAGTGCCTGGAACGGCAGAAGCTCTACATCGACGCGGTGCAGACCTACCAGTTCATCATCGCTTCGTACCCCAACAGTGAATACGCCTACCGCGCCCGCGCGCGTCTGGAAACGTTGCAGAGCCTGGGCCATTACCCGACACGCAGCGCCGCTGCGGTGGTACGGCCGACGCGCTTCTGACGCGCTTTTCGTACAAAATCTGGCCGTCTGTACAAGCTCCGCTATAGTCAAGGAAACCGTTTCGAGCCGTGTCTCGATAACGGCGCAACACCTGCGACTGGCAGTTACAAGGTGACGGCGATTGTCGCGACCGTCACACCGGAAGCGGGGAGAGCGGGCCTGCCGCACAGGTTCGTTCCGAAGCACAGGTGCGGCTCCGTGACGGAGCCCTGCATGGCGAACAGCACATCATGTTTACCGACCGCCGGATCGAACGGCATCAATTGCCGTATTACCTCAGAGTGTTCAACAGCGTCACCGACAAACCCATCGGCTTTCTCGGCAATGTGTCTGCGGACGGGCTGATGCTGATCAGCCAGTTGCCGATGATGATCGGGGTGGATTTTCAGTTACGCCTCAAGGTCCCCGCCCGCGATGGCAGCCAGCAAGTCATCGATTTCAGCGCCTGTTGCGTGTGGTGCCATGAAGACGCCACGCCGCTGCATTACGACGCCGGGTTCATCCTGCGCCGCGCTCCGCCGGAGTTTGGCCAACTGGTGCTGGCGCTGAAGCAGTATTTCAGTTTTCAGCCGTTGCCCGCTTCTGCCTGAACAGCAAAAGATCGCAGCCTTCGGCAGCTCCTACAGGGGGAACGCATTCCAAATGCAGGAGCTGCCGAAGGCTGCGATCTTTTGATTTTTACGTCACGCCACCGCGATCGCCCGCTCCTGATCCAGCGCCTTTTCCGCCAGCAATAGGCCCATCTCGCTCAACTGATAGATCGCCATCGCCAGATGTCGCGGCTTGTCCTCGAGGCTGTCCGCCAGGTCGAGCAGCAGAATGCTGACCGAAGAAAAGGTTTCGTAGGTTTGAATGGCCATCGCTTCGGGGTTGATGTCGGGCGCGACCATGAACATCTGCATGCCGCGATCGACGGAATTGCACGACGGCGCAGCGGCGGGTTTTTTCAGGTAGTGATCGAGGGCTTTTTCAGCGGCCTCGTGGAGTCTGGTGGAATCGGGGGAAGCGTAGGGGGAGGTCGAGTCTTCGGTTTCGGGGGGATTGGGTGTTGGTTTGATCATGGTGATAACCCTTGGTTGGGGCCTTCACCCCTCGCGACTAAACGAAAGGGTGGCGGCTGGACGCAGGTTAGTCGACCGGGGGTATCACCAAAAACCGGCGCGCCGAAGCGCCCTGCGTACAGCCACCATCGAGTGCGGGGATAGGGATTACCCGACTTGATGACGCTTATACACCTTGATGACAAACCCCCGGGCGACTAAACCCGACCACTGATTGGCAGCGGCACGGATCACGTTACGGGGCAGCTCCAAAGCGCACAAGCCGGCGGATTCTGAGTGATGTGTAGGCAACGGCGCAAGCCGATGTAGCCGCGTGTTAATGACTGAAGGACGTCTGCATGTTGCGGCGTGGGAATAGTTACCGCTGGTCGGGACTGTCAGAGTTGACAGGTGTCGGGTGCTTAGTTCCCACGTTCAATGCCCTTGACAACTGCCTGTGGCAAGCATGGGAAGCTCATCATGTCCGAGGATTCAAAACAAGGTGCTGATAGTCCTGAACGGGGCGCATTCAACAACGAAGAACCGACTGTCCCGTTACGAGACGCCTGTAACGTTAAGCCTGGAGTGTTAATTGACGGCCTGCAGTTTTATTACGCCGGTCAGGTTTTGCTCGTCGGTACAACCATGGACATAACGTTCAATATTCCGCAAAGAGATGGCCTGGATCACAACGTGCACCTCGATTTCCACACCGCTGCGGGTGATTACATGCGGGTCATCGATAGTAAGTACAGGGATTACACCTGGCATACGGTTCGTATCAGCGGACTGAAGGAAAGTGCCTCCGCTCGATTTGATGGTCAGTGGGATTACAAGGGCGACTGGTCAAACTGGACCTCCCAGCATCTTGTAGTGAGGACGCCTGCCAAGTTCCATCCCAAAGCAGTTGTTACAGTCGGCGGGACGGTGTCAGGTACTGCCCGCTCAGGCAGTGTGATAAAGCTTGTGCGTCCTGCCGACAAAGCCGTAATGAGTACGACGCACACTACTCCAAATCATGGACCGTGGACTGTCACGTTATCGACCGGCCTTCATCAAGGCGTGCACGAGCTACTGATCCGTGAAGACGTCGACGGAACGCTGGGTCGATATACCGAAACGTGGACATTCACCGTTCTGAACAAAATCCAAATCACGTCCCCGAATATCAGTCTGCCCGTCGAGAACGTTCAACCCGTGATCAGGGGGAGCGGGGCGTACAAAGACGCCACAATCACGGTTTACATAAAAGGTTCAACGTTGCCTGCCGTCTCTTTTACTGCTGTTTCCGACGGCGACTGGGCCGCAACCAGTACCTATACTTTTGCGCGAGGGGCTCGCTACACCCTCGTTGCCCAACAGAGTCTGAAAGGAATCTTTGCCGACCTTGGGGATCCTCAAGAGTTTTATGTTATCGGGCCTCCAGTATTTACAGCGCCAAAGCCCAACCCCGCTTCGCCGCCAATCGTGGAAGCCAAAACGATGTTCGAGGGGACCGGCGCCACTGGTTTCTATCAGAACAGGGTCGACGTGTATTCAGAACAAATGGGGAGCGACGCCGTGACCGTGGGCTGGCCTGATCCCGTGACTGGAGAATGGCGCCGAGAAGGCACCCTTTCACCCGGCCCGCATTCGATTTTCGGCACGCACACAGTTTATGGGGTTACCTCAATAACAAGTGAACCCTTCGGCATACGAGTACGCACGGGCAAGCCGACGGTCACATATACGCAAGCCAATGAAACGATCACATTTTCCGGCACCGGACATTTCGACGAGAAGCTCAGAACCGAAATCGAGTTCACTATCCTCGAAAGTCCAGCCGACCCAATGCCGGTCGCGCCTCCAAATGCACAAGTACAGCGCAACGGCACTTGGAGCACCACCGTAACGGGCTGGAAATTTGGCACCTATAAAATCAACGCCGTCCAGAAGATCAGAGACAACGCCAGCGGCTGGATCGACTCGCTGCCGCTGACCTTCGAAGTAAAGAATGTCCTCCCCGATGTCAGTGAAGTGCAATTCACCAACGACTACCAACCGACCTTCAGCGGCAAAGGTTTCAACAGAGCCTTGGTTCAGCCACGCAGGCCCAATAGCCCATATCTTGAAGCGCCTGAAGTGGAGGTCGTCGGCGGGCGGTGGTCCACCCAGGCTTCGAGCGTTTGGGGACCCTCGTTCGAACGTGAAGTACACATAAAGCAATTTCTCGACGGGCACCAGTCGCCAAACTGGTTTGTCCTCAAAGTCACCATCCCGCCGCAGGCCCTGGCCTGAACGAGCCTGAGGATGACGGACTTTCACCCAGGTTCAGCGGCACGTGCTGGCCGGGTGCAACCGTGAACATTGAGTACAGCGACGAAACCGGCATTGTGCACAAGGGCATCGTCAGTGCTGACACGTGGCAGTTCAGGCGCGACAAAGAATTTGCCCTGGATATCACACATACCGTCACGGTAACCCAAGTCGCCGCGCAGCAAACTTCGCAGCCGACGTCCACGACCTTCATAGTCAGGAGAGCGATGGTTACGCCAGTGATTACCCAGCCGCCGGACGGCTCGGAAGTCGGTCGTGCTGTAACGGTCGAGGGCACGATGGGTATGGTAGGCGCCACTTTGCAACTGCGCGACAAGCAGTTTGATCGTCCCTTGGGCGATCCGAAAATATTGAGCCAGGATGGCGACTGGTCGATTGACCTGAGCCTCGAGCAATTCAGGCTCTACACCTTTGACGCCCAGCAGACACTGGACGGTCGACCGTCGCTACACAGTGACGAGCATGAATTGACGGTGGTGCTGCTACCGCCAGAATTTCTCCAGCCGATACAACACGGCAAGTTGCCACGAACCGCGTTGCTCAAGGGTACGGGCATGAGGGGCGGGGTTGTCGAAGTCTGTCTGCAAGGGCTTGCCGAACCTCTGCTCAGTGATGTCATTGTGGATTGGGCAGGCAATTGGCAAGCCGAAGTGACGTTGCCGGTGGGCAGCAAAACGATCTGGGCCCGGCAAAGTTTCATGGATGAAAGCGGCAAACTACAAGAGTCGAAAGACAGCGAGCCGCTGCACTTTGACATTGTGCCAGCGGCACCCTTCATTGAAACCCCGATCGAGGGCGATGCCATCGGGGAGCAGGTGGTGGTGTGCGGTTTTGGCGTGCCGGGCGATACGGTTACGGTGACGCTGGTAGGTGCCGCGCGTTCCGAGCCGGCAAGCGCCGTCGTGCAGGAAAATCGCACCTGGTCAGTGATGCTCGATAGTCTGCTCGGCGGGGGGCTTTACCGGCTGGAGGCAGTCGCATCTCTGGACGGGTTCGAATCATTTGAAACCCTGCGCTCGGTCATTCTGGGTACTTTCCGACCTGTGCTCGACGGGCCTGCAGCCGGACGTTGGGTCAGTCATCCAGTGCAGTTCAGCGGCAAGGGCCGTCCGGGCGTGGGCGCCATCGTGAGTTGGTACAACCCGGATGTTCAGTGGCTGGCTCAGGTACCCGTGGTCGATGAGCACTGGCGCGGGGCGGCGACAAGGGCACTGCCTCTGGCGGGCAACTGGTACCGATTCCGGCAGACGCTGACTGACGCGGCGGATGACGCAACGATGTCCGATTGGGCCGACAGCGCGCGTTTTGAAGTCGAAGCCGCGCGACTTATCAGCCATGCCGGGCGGCGTTATTCAGGTGTACAAGCTGGTGGACTCTGAGTGATGTGTGGTAACGACGCAAGCTGATGCAGTCGCGTTTAATGGCTGAAGGACGCAAGGATACTAAGGCGTGGAATAGTTACCGCTGGTCGGGACTGTCAGGTTTTACAGGTGTAGCGATGTGAGGCACCGGTATTCAATGAATTTACCTGTTGCATCAATCAGCCACCTTGCCCTTTCTGAGATCCGGCCATGGAACAAGATGATGGTATTAAAGATCCTTCCGACAGCTTGCCCCCGAAACAAGAGGTAGTCTGCGCTGAGGAGATCGGAACGGATGTGACATTTGTAACCCATGAGCTTCACGCGGAAGAAGACGGTAGGTGGGCGCAGCTTCGAGTGAGCTATGCCTACTCCTACGATGGTTCGACATTTACTTGCATCGTGTCAGCGTACAGAGCAAAAGAGAATCGACGTTATGAAGGGAATGTAAAATTCTATCTTTCTTTGGTTAGCGGTGAAGGTGATGTAAGAGAACTGACGGGCAGTGCTCGCCAGACCGGTGAGTGGATCGATCTTGATGAACCCTATCGAGAAATGATTATCGCCAATCAGAGAAACGTAACAGTGGGGTTTGATTATATTTATGATGTGGGTAACGCAAGCGATCCGGTTCTGAAAACCTACAAGGTTGCCAATTATCGGATGCCTGTACCAACTATCAATGCAATCCGAAACTTCACATCTTCAACTTTCGCTGTCAAGGGCACGGGAGCAATATACCGTTATACTGTTGTCTTGGATGATGGGCGCGGTACGATTGGGGCAGAAGAGGCTTTCTACGATCCTTGGTCAGTGCCCGTCACCGTGGCAGACAACAAGAATTCTCTAAGTTTTCAAGCATATCAAATGTACGCCGGTAAGGTTTCCGAGCGGACGGCTTATGTAACAGTCTACCGCGCTCGAATAACTTACCCGACAGCTAATGCGCTGGTTTTGGCAAAGGATCTGGTTTGTTTCAGAGGAATGGCTGCGCCGGGTACTGTAATTAGAGTGGTTGGGCATTTGGATCATTATGAAAACTGGAGCGAGGTTATTACTGTCGGAGAGACCGATACGACTTGGGAGGCTCCGGCAATAAAGGTCTCTGGCAGCGGGACGTTCTCGGTTGTCGCCCAACTTAAATCACCCAATATCAATCATTTTTATACCGATGCCATAACTTTCAGAGTCATGGGGCTGCCGTTAATATCCAAGCCACCTGCGGGAGCAGTTTATGAACAAGACTTCCTTCTGAAAGGAAGCAACGGCTTGGCTGGGGCGCGATTGAGAGCATTTTTTGATCTGACGAATGATCCTGTTCGTGATTGGGAAGTCGTTAGCAATGCAGGCGGGGCGTGGGAGGGGATGATCAACGTGCCGCCAGGGCCGATCAGCCTGGTCGTCGAACAGGATCTGGATGACGTGTCATCCGGACGCAGTGCACCACAAGCCTTCAGGATTCGCCCCCCACTCTGAAACAGCCCAACGTCACCATCTCCGGGACCACGGTGACCTTTGCCGGTAACGGTTATTACGATCGCGATCTCAAATCTGAAATCCAGTTCACCGTCAGCGGGGGCGCGGTGCAAGTTCCCGCGCCTGCAAATGCTGAAGTGATGCCGGGAGGCATCTGGGAAACCGCAGCGCAGTGGCCTTTGGGTACGTACAACGTCTTTGTCATTCAAAAAATCGCCGACAACGCCAGCGGCTGGATCGACTCGCTGCCGCTGACCTTCGAAGTAAAGAATGTCCTCCCCGATGTCAGTGATGTGCAATTCACCAACGACTACCAACCGACCTTCAGCGGCAAAGGCTTCAACGGCGCCACGGTGAATCCACGCAGGCCCAATAGCGGAGATCTCGAAGCGCCAGCAGTGGAGGTTGCTGGCGGGCGGTGGTCTACCAAGGCTTCAACGGTCTGGGGACCCTCGTTTGAGCGTCAGGTCCACATCAAGCAATATCTCGACGGGCACCAGTCGCCAAACTGGTTTGTCCTCAAAGTCACCATCCCGCCGCAGGCACCTGGCCTGAACGAGCCTGAGGATGACGGACTTTCACCCAGGTTCAGCGGCACGTGCTGGCCGGGTGCAACCGTGAACATTGAGTACAGCGACGAAACCGGCATTGTGCACAAGGGCATCGTCAGTGCTGACACGTGGCAGTTCAGGCGCGACAAAGAGTTTGCCCTGGATATCACACATACCGTCACGGTAACCCAGGTCGCCGCGCAGCAAACTTCGCAGCCGACGTCCACGACCTTCATTGTCAGGAGAGCGATGGTCACGCCAGTGATTACCCAGCCGCCGGACGGCTCGGAAGTCGGTCGTGCTGTAACGGTCGAGGGCACGATGGGTATGGTGGGCGCCACTTTGCAACTGCGCGACAAGCAGTTTGATCGTCCCTTGGGCGATCCGAAAATATTGAGCCAGGATGGCGACTGGTCGATTGACCTGAGCCTCGAGCAATTCAGGCTCTACACCTTTGACGCCCAGCAGACACTGGACGGTCGACCTTCGCTACACAGTGACGAGCATGAATTGACGGTGGTGCTGCTGCCGCCAGAATTTCTCCAGCCGATACAACACGGCAAGTTGCCACGAACCGCGTTGCTCAAGGGTACGGGCATGAGGGGCGGGGTTGTCGACGTCTGTCTGCAAGGGCTTGCCGAACCTCTGCTCAGTGATGTCATTGTGGATTGGGCGGGCAATTGGCAAGCCGAAGTGACGTTGCCGGTGGGCAGCAAAACGATCTGGGCCCGGCAGAGTTTCATGGATGAAAGCGGCAAACTACAAGAGTCGAAAGACAGCGAGCCGCTGCACTTTGACATTGTGCCAGCGGCACCCTTCATTGAAACCCCGATCGAGGGCGATGCCATTGGGCAGCAGGTGATGGTGTGCGGTTTTGGCGTGCCGGGCGATACGGTCACGGTGACCCTGGTCGGTGCCGCGCGTTCCGAGCCGGCAAGCGCCGTCGTGCAGGAAAATCGCACCTGGTCAGTGATGCTCGATGCAAGTCTGCTCGGCGGGGGGCTTTACCGGCTCGAGGCAGTCGCATCTCTGGACGGGTTCGAATCATTTGAAACCCTGCGCTCGGTCATTCTGGGTACTTTCCGACCTGTGCTCGACGGGCCTGCAGCCGGACGCTGGGTCAGTCATCCAGTGCAGTTCAGCGGCAAGGGCCGTCCGGGCGTGGGCGCCATCGTGAGTTGGTACAACCCGGATGTGCAGTGGCTGGCTCAGGTACCCGTTGTCGATGAGCACTGGCGCGGGGCGGCGACAAGGGCACTGCCTCTGGCGGGCAACTGGTACCGATTCCGGCAGACGCTGACTGACGCGGCGGATGACGCAACGATATCCGATTGGGCCGATAGTGCGCGTTTTGAAGTCGAAGCTGCGCGCTTGCCCCACGCCGACTCCTGAAATCCGGCTTCCGACGAACGGCTATCAAAACTGTCAGAAATGACAGTGGACTTGACGGCGTTCGAAGCGCTCAATCGTACTCACTGAATGTGCAGCCTGACGAAGGACGTCAGGTTGCGCGGGCCAGTTGTCGCCTAAAGGAATCTGATCATGGTTGATTCGCGCCGTCCCGCCCTGCAACTGTTCGATGTGTTGTTCAGCGAGGAACAACGAGCACAGAACGTCGGACTGCAGAACCTCGAGACATACCTGCAAAACGGTGGATCAATTTATCCACTGGTTGAAAGGGGTGTTCAATGCATGGTCCAAGAGCATCAGCTCAGCGTTGAGCAAGCGCAACAATATTGGCGCGGCGCCAATAGCATAGCCACGTCTCAGCGGCGCCAATTTATCGAGCAGACGCTGCGGGGCACCAGGCCCGCGCCAAAGCGCAGCTCCAGCGGTTTGTTATCGATCGTGGACGGTCCCAATTATCACGCTCTGATCGGTACCGATTTTTCCGCGTTGTGCCCGCCAGATGCACTGGAGTCCATCTGGTCGCCAGTGGCGTATCTGATCGACTTGTTGCGCTGGGTTCGTGACCGTCTGGAGGGTATCAGAGAGGAAGACGATTTCTCGCTGCATAACCGGCGCACAGATCTCTTGGCACTGAACGTCGACTTCAATGCGGTTTATCAATCGATCTCTTCTGTGGACATCATCGTTGAGGTGCTGGAGAAATTCATCGCGGCGCAAACGGATATCGAATCCATCGAAGACGCGCTGATCGCAGCCCGCTACCCCAATGGTCTGCCTTATTACCAGCATTGGGTCACAATTGATGGTATCGCGCAGTTTCATGGCCTGTCGGTGGGCGACTTCGAGCACCGGGTCGACCTGGCTTATCCCTATTTTCTGCAAGCCAATGCTCGAGGTGCCAATACTGCACAGGGTTTCGCCCATGCCTCGCGGCTTGGCCCTTATCAGCGCCAGTTGCTGACCGAACCGCGTGCGGATTTCGCCCTTCGCGAAGATTTTTTTGCGCACAACTTTGGTACCTATACCGAGATGTATTCGAATCTCAATCAGGTGGAGTTTTTCGGTCAGCGCACCAAGCTCGACAGCCGACAGATCGAGGCGCTTCTGTCGATCGGCGACTTTGCTCCTGTGCGCTCGGCCAATGTGACCTACCCGGATGAAACGCCCAAGCAGCCTGAAAGCGAGCGCTCGGGTTCGGTTTACATCAATGACGGTACTGCGCCGGCGGTGGGTTTCGATCCTGCAACCAAGCCTCGCATTCGAATGACGGCAAACCCCGACGAACTCATCGGGTTCAACCGCTATACCCGGATGAATCAGATGGTGCGTCTGGCCAACTGGACAGGATTGCCGTTCGAACAGCTGGACGCAGTGTTGACATCGGTCATCCGGGCAACAGGGCGCGGCAATTCAACGAAAGGTCACAGCAACGGGATGGACATCTCCAGTGGCGCGGTTCATGCGCTTGGGTTGTTCCAGACGTTGCGCGAGCGCTACGAATGCACCGCCGCGGACTTTGCTGTGTTTGTGGGTGAGCTGTCGGTTTATGGCCGCGGTGAAGCGCTCTCGCAATTCGATCAGGTGTTCAATTTTCAAACCGGTTATCGCGAGCCTTTCAAGCTCGACAACGATGAGTTTGCGGTGGCGCCGATACCGGGCGTGGTGGATCTGACGATCAGCCAGCTCTGCAGTGGTCTGGCGATTGATCCGCAGACTTATTACGTGCTGGCGAACGCTGTGGCCAAGGCTCATGGCTTGACCGACAAATTGAAGCGCAACGCAGCGATCATCTCGAGCTTCTACCGTTTGGTGAGGCTGGCCCGGCTGTTGAACATCACTCCGGTTGAAGGCGTGCTGATGCTATCGATCCTGGGCGGCGATGACTGGGTCAATGGCTTGGCCGGTACTCCTGTCATCCACGATGTACCGGACGGTTCACCGGATGCGCTGGAACTGATCGAGGCTATGCAAAGTTGCGTGCAGTGGTGCGCGCAAAACAATCTGCCGGTGTTGTGGGTGTTGCAGCATGCGGTCGCTGCGCCAGCGGCTCAGGATCCATCCGAACAGGATGAGCAGTTTTTCGAGCAGGTTCGCAATTTGCTGCCGACTGCACAGTTGTCCAATAGTACGTTTCTCATGGCAGGCGTTCCGGCAGCCGGGGCCGCGGACTGGATCGAATTTCTCGCGACATCCGCCGACAGCCTGGGGCCGATAACCGACGGGCATGGTTTGATCCTGCCTCCGGAGGGAAGCGCTGAGATGTATCTGGCCTCCGTCCATAAAAAAATCACCTGGGCGGTCGACAGCGCCTTGGGTGAGATCGAGCCAGCGTTGCGGCAGAGCATCATCGACAGCATGGTCAGCGCGTTTTTACAGATGCGCGATGCGCAGACTTCGCTGGTCAAGGAGACGCTGGCGGCATACGCCGGCGTTGGCGTGGATCAGGCATTGCCGGTCCTGAACTGGGCAGACGTCACGGTGCATCAGTTACTGCTGCATGTGCTGGAGCAAGCGGATGCGGGGAGCGAAGGGGGCGGCCGAACTCGCCCCCGAGTTGCCGACACATCATTCGATCTACTGGCTGAAGTTCGCCGGCGCAGTGAGGTGGTGTCGACCCTGGGGTTAAGCGCGGCGCTGTTGCAGGATTATCTGGATAGCGGCTACAAGGACTGGCTGGTTCAGGACGACAAACATGCGTTGACGGTGCGCACTCTTTATTACCTGACCACGCTCACTCGCGCTTTTGCCATCGCCTCAGCCTCGAGCGGCCAAGCGCCAGAGAAGCTGTTGGACTACCTGCGTCAGGTCAACGCATTGCCGGATGTCACCGGAGATGCGAGATGGCTGGCACAACAGGCGGCGGCGATCAAACTGGCCGATTTTTTTGGCTGGAGCGTTCAGGAAGTGCGCGAATGTGTCAGCCGCATCGATCCCGACCTGAAGGTGTTGAAAAACCTTCCCCAGCTCGATTTGTTGATGCGCGTGCTGGCGCTGTCCACCGAGAGCGGCATGGATGCGTTAACGATTTTTCTCATTGGCAATCTGCCCGAAACCGTCGACAAAAAATCCTATGCCGATGCCGCCGAACATGCCCTGCTCGGCGAGTCCGATACTCGTGCCCCGATCGTGCATGTTCCAGGCGACGTCAAAGGGCTGGTCACAATCACGTGCGAAGTGGTGGATGACAGCACCGTCGTGGCTAACAAGCCAGACGAAAAAGTCACTTATAAAGTGACCCTCAAAGACGCCAATGGAAAGTCGCTGAGTGGCGTCAATGTTTATTGGCGCGCCACATTGGGCACCATTGAATACAAGGCGACGGGAACGGACGGGACACTTTTGGCCGAGTTTATCCCCGGCAAGGTCATGGGCCGCGACACGCCAATGCTTTGGTTGGACTTGTTCGAGCCGCAATACGCCCCTCCCATAGAAATAACTGCCGACTTCACTACGTTGTCGTTCCCTATTGCAGAACTTTCACCTACGCCTTTGGAAACAGTGAAATACGGTCATGAAGTAGAACTGTATGCGGTGCTGGAGGACGACTACGGAAACCGCGGACAAAACTCGCTCGTGGAGTGGTTCGGCAAGAGCGTTCCGCCCGCGAAGATGGATGCCGTCACTATTCGGCCGGCGCAGGGGTTCACTGATCAGCAGGGGCTTACCCGGGTTTTTGTCTCAAGCAGGACGGGCGGCACATTCGTGTTCAGCGTTCGCTCTCAGTCTGGGGAAAACGAAAGAATATTCCCCCATGCCATTACCTTTGCCAGGGAGTAGCGGCAGGGCGTTGCGTACTGCCTGGCGAACGTTTTTCCCCGGGCCATATTCCAAGGAGCAAGATCATGGCACTGAGTAATATTGGCGGGCTGCTGGAAAAACGTCGCTCGGCACTTCTTGAGTACTGCATCGGTCAAGTGGCCAATGATAAATACCCTTTTCTGAAAACACCTGAAGACTTGTTTGAATTGCTGCGCATGGATCCTCTGGATACTTATCAGGTCAAGAGTTCCAGAGTTGCCGAAGCGATAAGTTGTGTGCAGCAGTACATCCATGCGGTGTATCGAAAGCTGGAACCAGGATTCCGGGATCACGAGTTCGACAAGCGTCATCTGCGCGAATGGGAGATTTTCAGCAATTATCCCGACTGGACCGTGCCCCACCAGATTTCATGCTATGCGGAAAACTTCATCGTTCCATCGGTGCGATTGCGCAAAACCAGTCTGTTCAAGAATCTGGAAAACAACCTGAACCAGGCCCGTCTGGACAAAGATACCGTGCAGGCGGCGCTGCAGGATTATTTGCAGGCATTCGAACAAGTCTGCGATCTCGATGTGATCAGCTGTTTCATGGACGGCGTGACACCGGCCAAAGCTGATTACTACTTTCTGGGGCGGCAGCGGGTGCAGCCGTTTCAGTATTTCTGGCGCAAGGCCGAGATCGAACTGGGCGCAACCAGCGTTTCGGTCAATCCGGCGGTCTGGAGTGAATGGCAGGCCGTGGAAATCCCGACCGCCGATCAGGTGCTGGATATCCGCCCCGTGTTCTGGAATGGCCGGTTGTGTGTGGTATGGGCCGAATGGCGCGACGCGGTAGTCGCGAGCGCAGCGGAGTCGCTCAGCCCGAGCAAACTGGTGATCAATCTGGCATTCATGAAGCAGAACGGGCAGTGGTCTGCGCCGTTGTGTGTGCACAGTTCAGAACACAAGGACGAGGGTTTGGCGAGCTCCAGACTGATTGCGACGGTGCAGGTCGATTATCTGAATCCGAAGGGCAAGTTGGGGATTTTACTGACGGGCAACCTATCTTCGCCATCCGGCAGTCTGCGGGTGCATGGTGTCTACGACGTTCTGATGCGCCCCCTTCTGGACGGTGGCGCGTGGCTGGATCTGGCGCTTGAGGAGCGATTCGTCAGCAACGATACGGTTCAGCACCCACTGAACAGTCAGGTGACTGTTGTCACTCGCATAAAGACCCATGGTTCCCTGACGCCCTATCTCGACCTGCACGTTATGGCAACGCGCGCGGATGACAAAGATGTGCTGACGGTGCAGGGTTTTTGCAGCCCCACGGGCCTGGACAGCGCTCGGTTGAAAATGGAGCTGCAAATTGCAGGTCTGCCTTCTGATAGTGACCCGCCGCCGATCCTCGAAGAACAGGATGCAGGCGGGGGCTGGGTAACTCAGCCGTGGACTTCCTCGCGGACGAAAGGCACCTGGCCCACGCCAGTCATTTTTTCATTCGCCTCTCCCACTTCCCCGACAGGACAGAAAGAGTTCGACCTGACGATTGTCGATCTCATGGATTTCGTCCCGCCAGCTCTGCACAAGAACAGTACCGACGGGGCACAGTTTCTTTCATTCAATCAAACTGGACTGGCGTTGAAATTCATTCGGCTCAATTCCTTGTTTGGCTCGGAACTGGTGAGATGCTCGAATATTTCCGTGGACGCCGTGCTGGACTGGTCCAACCATTTCATTCGCGAACCGTCGCCGATCGGCGCAGAGTTCGTTGAACCACCCAATGGTGCCTTCGACGGTGCCAATGGTCTGAACTTCTGGGAGCTGTTTTTTCACCTGCCGCATTTGATCGCCACCCGGTTGCGCGACGAAGAACGCTTTCAGGAAGCGCAGAGCTGGCTGCATTACGTATTCGATCCACAGGCCACCGCAGATCCGGCCAATCCGCCGGTTCCGATCGCGAACCCGAAACCGGCGTATTGGCGTTGCCGGCCTCTGGATATCGCAACAGCGCCGGGCAATCCAGGGTGGGAAATCCAGAATCCCCTCGATCCGGATGCCATTGGCTATGCCGCACCCGCACATTTTCAGATCCTGATGTTCACCGACTACGTAGAAAACCTGATGGCGTGGGGCGATTGGTATTACCGACAATTGACCCGTGACAGTCTGGTGGCCGCCAAGCTTTGCTATGTCCAGGCCGGGTTTCTGATGGGCAAGGCGCCCACCGCCGACACAGCGACTCGTTGGCAGACCGACACCGTGGAAAACCTCTTGGACAATTGCGAATCGCGACCCCTGCTTGAAGCGCTTGAAAAAACGCTGGATTTCAACCTGGCAGATTACCCGATCGCTTCCGACACCCCGCCGATCCTGGGTTTGTTGGCCTGCGAACCTTTCAGAATTCCGATCAATCAATCGCTGCTCGACCTGTTCGCAAAGCCGCAGCAACGCCTTGATAACCTGCGCAACAATCTCACGATCGATGGCAAACCGCTGGACGTGTTGCTGTTCAGCCCGATGACCGATCCCAGGCAATTGCTCCGCGATCTGGCCGCTGGTAGCGCGGCCGGGCCCAGACCGATGGGCGGGCGCCTGGTGGTCAATGCGTATCGCTGGCGGGTCACGTTCGAAGTCGCGTTGCGCGGGGTACAGAGCCTGCGGGATTTCGGCAGTCTGGTGCTGCGTCTGCTCGAGCAACGCGACCGTGCCGAGCAGGAAGAATCGCAGCAGAACCATTTGCTCGAGCTGGGTCGCTATGCCGAAACGGTACAGGAACAATCCATCGCCCAACTGGAGGCGAATGTCACAGCGCTGAAGCAGAGTCGGGCAATGGCGCAGGACCGGGCCGACGCCTATGCAATGCGTTACAGCGAAAACGTTTCGCCGATCGAGTATCAGGTCATGGCCAGTCTGCAGCAGTCGAAGACATCAGCACTGCAGGCCAAAGTTGTCAGGGTGGCAGGGGGCGTCATCGCGGCGTTGCCAAAAATCTATGGTACTTCCAACGGTGGCTTCAAACCCGAACACACTTTCGATGCGGTGGCTTTCGGCCTGGAGGTTTCTTCGTCATTGCTGCAAATCGACGCCGACCGACAGGCCACCACTGAAGGTTATCGCCGTCGCCGCAGTGAGTGGGCGCTGCAACGCGATCAGGCGCTGGCGGAGGTGGGCGCAATCGATGCGCAGATCGAAGCGCAAAGCCATGCGATCAACGCGGCGAGATCCAGCCTTGAACAGACGCTCAGGGCCAACAGCCAAGCGTTGACCATGTACAACTTCCTTAAAAAACGCGCGAGCAATGCCGAGCTGTTCGGCTGGATGCTTGGCCAGCTCAAGGCTCTGCACTATCAGGCGTACGACGCAGTCGTCAGCCTGTGCCTTAGTGCTCAGGCTTCACTGGCTGCCGAAACCGGGGATTATGATGCCCCCGTCCCTTTGCCTCAGGCCTGGCTCGATCACCGTTATGGTCTGGGCTCGGGTGAACAACTGCATATGTACCTGCTGGACCAGGAGCGCAGGCGCTTGCAAAGCTACGAGCGGCGGCCGGAACTGATCAAAACCATTTCCTTGCGGCAGTTGTTCGACGACAGAATCGAGCCTCAAGAGGGCATAACCAGCTGGGCAGATGCACACGCGCAATTGATGGCAACAGGTGTGTTGGAGTTCAGACTGACCCAGTTGTTGTTCGACCGTGATCATCCTGGCCATTTCTGCCGGCAGATCAGTTCGGTGGAAGTCGATCTGCCTGTGCTGGCCGGTCCCTACGAGGATGTGCGGGCAACGTTGCAGCAGATCAGTAGCGTGACCGCGACCCGACCGACCACACAGTCTGTGCAGTATTTGCATAACCCCACCGCAATCGCACCTGGCGATCTGCTGTTCAACCTGCGCAGCGGTCAGCAGATCGTTTTGTCGGTCGGGCTTGGCGATAATGGCCAGACCCACCAGAAACCCGACGAAGGATTGCTCAACCCGTTTGAATACACGGGTGCCGTTTCCCATTGGCGGCTGAGTTTTCCTCGCCCGCTTAATCAGCCGCAAGCTGCAATGCTCAAATCCTTGACCAATATCATTCTTCGCGTGCGGTACTCCATCAAGGCCGGCGAGCCGACGTACGTCCAAAAGGTCACAGACCTGGTGACCGAGGCTGAAAACACCTACCTGGCGCGCCAACGTAACGGAGCCAGCGATCATGAATGAGCCCGTTGTGCAAAAAAATGAAAGCCTGCTGCTCAATGGTGACTTCAATGATCGGCTCAAAGAGTGGCGTACCAGCGGTAGGGTTGGCCTGGCGAGCGAGTTTTATGATGGCGAGTTAGTCAATTTCATGGAGGTCGGTGTCGGGGCTTCGGCCACACAGGAAGTCAAAGCTCCCAAAACCCCCGGTGCACAAGCCGGTTACGAACTGACGTTTTTATGTGAACTGCGGCCCGGCGTTTCATGGTCGGGCGAATCGGGCTGGTTGCACATCCGCAAGCGCGGTGAAGTGTTGATGAGCATCGAGCTCACGGCGCAAGAAGGTCGGAATCCGGAGCTCGAAAACGCCCGACCGCTGGCGGGACAGCCGCTTGAATTCAAGCCGCGCGCGTATCAACGGTCGCTGGATCAATTGGAATTCGTGAGCGATGAAGCATTGAGCTTCGAGGTCAGCGGTGTCCCTGACAACGCAGGCGACAATCGTTCGGCAATCTGCATCACTCGAATCGACCTGCAACTGAAGCTTGAACCGCTGCAACTGCAGACGGTGCGACTGGATAGCGAAGATCTGCCACCAGGCCAGACGTTATACCTTTGCCTGGGCGCTTCCCTTGGCGATGACCCGGACGACTCTCTGTTCATTCCCCACGGCCTGTCTTTTATTCCGGCAGACGGCAGCGCCTGGCTGGATACGAATATCGCATTGATCATTCACGGCAACCCGATGGAGTCAGTCAAGGCGACCCCCGACTGGGGCGCCTATCAACCGCTATTGTCGCAGTGGTCGCTCGATTGCCCGGATATGCAGGAGGAAAAGGCTCATGACTTCACGATAAGTCTGGTGAACCAGTACAACGCCGAGCCTTACACGATTGACGTATCGTTGGGGCATCATCGATTAGCGCTTCGCGAAGTACAGTGCGCGGCTTATTACCCGGTCCTGGAGTATGCGCAAAGCGTCCGTTTGGGTGTGCAGGTTCTCTCTTACTACACCAGTCAGGCGCTTGATGGCCGGGAAGTCAGGTGGACGACTGCCGGGCAAGGTGTGCTGGGCACCAGCATCACTGATGAACAAGGCTTGGTCTACTTCGATTTCGTTCCTGAGCAAGCAGGCGATTTCGTCCTCACAGCTTCGGTCGACAGTCCTTATTACCCTAGTGGCGAGGTGACTCTCGAGTTTTCGGTCACGGTGCTGGCGACCGATCCCTGGATGGACTTGCGTTGCGTTGTCGAATCGCAGGTAACCCTGTGGAGCGCGACCGGTTATCCCAATCGCGGCACTGATTACCCCTTCATTGTGCGCTTGCCCGCCGACAGCCCTTTGCTGGCGACTGATCTATCGCTGCACTGGAGCGGCGTCGGGCATGAAGAGCTGAAGGTCACGGTCAACCCGCCACTCCAGCAACCGGTCGCTTTCGATGGGGACGATAGTCTCTGGACGCTGGCCTGCGAGGACTGGCTGGACGGTCGCTTCGAACTGTCATTGGTCTGCTCGAAGCTGTTACTGCCATCGCCGCGTAAACCCATGTCGCTGGCGCGCAACAAGGTCAGGATCGCTGACACGCGCGGCCCGAATATTTCACCGGTTGTCGAGGACTCCGAAAAGACGTTGATGCGGGTGCAGGTGGTGCATGTCACTGACAAAGGTGCCGGTGAGCCAGTGATTGATGCAATCGTCGACTGGCAAACCCCCGAGGGCATTGTCGAGTCTCGTACCGGCAGTGGGGGCTGGGCCAGCCTGTATTACCGACCGTTGACGGCTTTGAGCAACGAGACGATTACCGCCAGTGTGAGTGCCTACGAAGGCGGGCCGGCAGATGAACACTCATTTTCGGTCACGGCGTTTGCACGAGACGAATGGAAGGACAAGGTCAGCATCACGTTTGATGTCGTTCCGATTGCCCATGACGGAATCGCATGCAAGCGCGGCCAGAGGCATATCCTGACGGTCCGGGCATTAGCGGGCAGCCCGTTGATTGGCGAGGCAATTACGCTCGGATGGCGGAACGAAAATCCAGAGAACGGTCTGGCGGTGAGCGACCTTGACGTACCGAGAATATTGCGCGAAGGGGAAGATCTGAGTTGGTTGTTCAGCTCTGATCGTATCGAAAGTACCAGCAGTATTTTCGAGGTGAGTTTGCGCACCGACACTCTCACGAACAAGGATTTTTCTTGCCGACTGTTATCACCTGACCTCCATGAAGAAATGACCGTGGTCCTGGATCAGATGACCGATCTCAGGGGCCAGCCACTCTTTCCGTGTATCGGCGCTGTACATCGCTATATCTTCCGCACCAATGCGCTAAGCCCTTTAGTGGGTATTGCCATGGATCTGGTATGGAGTGGAAGCCCGGCGGCAGAGCTCGGAATCGAATTGAGTCCACCCCGCGGAAGCGAAAATTTTGTGGATGACAGCGGGTTTATCTGGACGCTGGACTGTTCAAAAAGTACCAAACCCGGTGTCTTCGCACTTCGGTTCGTTATCAATACCCATGGTTTCAGCGACATCAATACGATGACCTTGGGCCACAATAAAATCACTATCGAAGACGTCCGTGCATCTGCGGTGGATCCGGTCATTGGGCAGGATCCTGCGTGGATGTGGCTGAAGGTACGCTCCCCTTATCGTCCCGACCTCGCTCTGGATCAAGTGCCTGTTCAATGGACAGACGACGGCAGCACCGAAGAGCACAGGACGGCTGCCGACGGCTGGAGTGGTTTTCCCTTTGCGCCAGCCACTGCAGGTGAACATGTGGTGACAGCGGCGGTTATCAGCCCTTATGACCGTTTTGAAGAGCGCCGAACCATGAAGGTTCTAGCGCTGGAAGGGGATCCCTGGGCCGGATTTGAATACAGTTTCGACTCCCAACCGTTTCAGCCACTGGGTCAAAGCGCTGAGTTCCCTCGGCGCAAGGGGCAGCACCAATTGCGCGTGAGTGCCCCGGCGGGCAGCGCGTTGTTTGACCAGCACTTGACGCTGGGCATGACCGGCACCGGGCCGACGGAATTGGGCATGCGCTTCGAGGAGCCACGTCTGGGTGACCCCAGGCTTTTCTCGAGCGCCGGAATGACCTATCGGTTCAACGCGGGCGACCTCAAGGACGGGCGTTTCGGCCTGCGCTTTTCCTCGGCGCGGTTGGCCAGGCTTTCTCCGGTTATTGCAATGTCGCTGGGGCAAGGCGCACAGGTGGTAAAAATTGCGGATCGTTCGCGCAGCAGTCAGACGCTGTTTTGGGGCGAGGCTGTATCCGAGCAGATCACCATTGTGTCGGGCATCAGTGGCAGACCGATGGTGGGGATGAAGGTTGTCTGGAGCAGTCCGGACCTGGGTGAGGTGACCACCACTACCAACTTCTACGGTGAAGCGCGGATACGGTTTGTGCCGACGACACCGGGTGCGGCGCAACTGACCGCTACGGTGGGCGATGCGCTGTATTCGGAATCGATTTCTTTACCGTTTGTTCTGCACGAGCCCCGGGAGATCAAGGAACTGGTCAGCGCTGATCCGAGCGGGTATCCGGGGCAACAGATGACCGCGCAAGTCCTGGTCGTTTCAGCCAGTACCGCGCAACCCTTGGCCAATGTCGAAGTGATGTGGGAGTACGACCGCACCTCGCTGCCGACAACCCTGACGGATGCCGAAGGCAAGGCAACGGCGCGCATTGTCTTGGGAGGAGCAGGCGAGGCTGCATTGCGGGCGTCGGTAAAGGGTGGTTTGGCTGGCTGGGTGGTAAAAACGCTCTGGTTGACCGTCACTGAGTGTCCAGCAGCGGTGGAATCCGTTGTTGCGTCGCCTAATCCGGTTCCCTTGCAGACCTACGTCTCCATGACCGCGCTGATTGTGGCCAAGGAGGGGCGAGAGCCCATGCCCAGACGGAAAATCCTTGTTTCCACTAATTGAGCACCGTTCACTGAGTCGTTTACCGATCACAAAGGGCGATACCAGGCTCACTGGCGGCCGATGAACCTTACGGAGCAGATTTCGCTGGTCGTCAAAGTAGAAAACAGCGACGGCACTTCGGACAGCGGCGCTGTGTATGTTGCAGTCACCAACTGATCGAATCTGTCAGATCGCAGCGGTCTTTTTCCAGCTCATGTAACTTGTCACCAGTCCGGCCCCCAGCTCGGCGGGCCGAACATCCATCACTGCAACGCCATGAGCAGTCAGCCGCTCATGGAGTTGCGAGCGGGCATTGAGAAAATCGATGGTGCCGCAGTAGGCGAGTGCCTCGGGCAACGTTTGCACCGTGGTCTGGCGCAATGTATCCAACGCCTGTTCACGCAGGCTCGCCACCAGCACCCGATGTTGCGCGCTCAGACGTTTGACTGCGGCCAGCAGTTGCTCGTCTTCATCGCGCAAATTGGTTACCAGCACTACCAGCGCCCGGCGCTTTTGGCGGGCCAATAGCTGATTGGCGGCAGCCTGATAATCGGCGGGGCGCTGAGTGCTCCCAAGGTCATAAACAGCGTTGAGCAAGACATTCAGTTGGCCGCTGCCTTTGACCGGCGCGACATGGCGCGGCTTATCACCGGCAAAGGTACTCATGCCCACCGCATCCCCTTGGCGCAACGCCACATAACTGAGTAACAGGCAGGCATTGAGCGCGTGATCGAAGTGCGACAGCTCACCATCGTGACTGCGCATCTGCCGGCCGCAGTCGAGCATGAAAATGATCTGCTGATCTCTTTCGTCTTCGTACTCGCGGGCAATCGGTGTGCGCTGGCGGGCGGTGGCTTTCCAGTCGATCTGGCGCAGGCTGTCGCCCTCGCGAAATTCGCGCAACTGATGGAATTCCTGACCCTGACCGCGACGTTGTCGCTGGCGCACGCCGAGCTGGCTGAGCCAGTTGTCGACGGCGCGCAACTCGCCGCCGTAAAGCCGGGCGAAGTCCGGGAAGACGCGGGTCTCGTCGCGGACGCTGAGCAGGCGTTTGCCGGACCATAATCCCAAAGGGCTGGGCAGGTTGACTTCGCACTGTTCGAAGCTGAAATGCCCGCGTTCGAGAGGACGCAGACGGTAGCTGATCTGGCTGAAATGGCCGGGTTGAAGCTCGACAAGCATCGGCAGATGTTCAAACGCCAGACCGTCGGGAACGTGGTCGAAGAGTCCAATGGCCAGTGGCTCGGCAAATTCATGGGCCACCTCCAGCTTCACCTCCGCCCAGCGCCCCAATGCCAGGCTGCCGGGCATCTGTCGCTTGATGCGCGGCGAGGTCAGGCGTCTGAGGCGCACAGCGTCGATCACCGCCAAGGCCAGCAGCGCCAGGAGCAAACCCCAGTTGATCGAAATCAGGCTGGACGGGAGGTCGATCTGCAACGCCTGCAAGGCGCCGAGCACGATACTGATAACTACCAGCAGGGCCAGCCAGATCAGCAGCAGCCGAGACGGTTTCACAGGCGCGGCGCCGGCACTTGATCGAGCAATTGCGTGAGCACCTGATCGACCTGCAGGCCTTCGATATCCAGCTCCGGCGCGATGCGCACGCGATGACGCAACACCGCCAGCGCGCAGCCTTTGATGTCATCCGGGATTACAAACTCGCCGCCGCGCAACAACGCCCGGGCACGGGCACAGCGAACCAATGCAATCGAGGCGCGTGGCCCGGCGCCGAGGGTCAGCCCCGGCCAGGTGCGCGTGCTGCGCGCCAGGCGCACGGCGTAATCGAGGACCTGATCGTCCAGCGGCAAGTCACTGGCGATGCGCTGCAAGGCTTGAACATCCTTGGCTTGCAACACCGTGCGCAGCGGTTGCACATCGAGCATGTCGGCGCGGGTCGAACGACAGACCTGACGGACCATGTTCAGCTCCTGATCGGCGTCGGGGTAATCCATGCGCACCTTGAGCATGAAGCGGTCAAGCTCGGCTTCCGGCAGTGGATAGGTGCCTTCCTGTTCGATCGGATTCTGCGTCGCCAGCACCATGAACGGTTGCGCGATGGGCAGGGCGCGACCTTCGAGTGTCACCTGGCGCTCCTGCATGGCTTCGAGCAACGCCGCCTGGGTTTTCGCCGGGGCGCGGTTGATCTCGTCGGCCAGCAGCAGGTTGGTGAACAGCGGGCCTTTGCGCAGCTTGAACTGCTCGGTCTGCAAGTCATACACGGCGTGACCGGTGACGTCGCTGGGCATCAGATCAGGGGTAAACTGGATGCGCGCGAACTCGCCGCCGAAGCATCGCGCCAGTGCCCGCACCAGCAAGGTTTTGCCCAGGCCGGGCACGCCTTCAAGCAGCACGTGGCCGCCGGCAATCAGCGCGGTCAGGACAGCGTCGACCACCGCATCCTGGCCAATCAGCGCCTTGTTCAATTCGTTGCGCACCGCTTGCGCCAACTGGCTGGCACGCTGGCGCTGCTGGGCGGCGTGCGTCGCGCTGCCGGGCTCGATCTGTTCAGTCATAACGCGTTCCTCAAAGTTTGCAGATGAGCGACCTGACGGCTGAATTCGGCGCTGGACAAACGCTGCTTCGGTCGTGGGCTCAGGGCCTGGCTGATGGCGCGGGTGGGTTGCCGGGTCAGGCGCGATAACGCCAGCCATTGCTCGGCCACATTCAATTGATCGAAACCGGGATGGCGGCGGCGGGCGCGGCGCAGGATGTCTTGTTGCAAGGCTTGCAGCAGCGCCTGCTGGCCGTTGTGGCGCAGGAGGAAATCGGCGCTCGCACGCAGATGCTCCAGCAGTTGGCGGCGACCCGCTGGCGCCGGCATTTGCACCGGGCCGTGACGCACGCCGGCCTGCCACAACCACAGGCCGATCAAGGCGAGCAGGGCGACAATGGCCTGCGCAAAGTAGCGCCAGAGCAACGTCCACAGACCATCGTGCGCCGTGTTGTAAACCAGCGTGACGTCGGTGTCGGCGCTCAGATACCAGAGCAGCCAGGCGTTGTCGTATTTGCCGATAGCCGGGGTTTTCCACAGCTCGGCATCGGTGACCACGGTGATCGTGCCGAGGCCGTACACCCGTTGCATCATGTGCGTGGCTTTGGCGCTGTTGGCCCAGGCTTGCGCGACATTGTTCGGGTCGTCGAGGTGGAAGTCGGTGTCGAAACCGGCGTAGGCCGGCGCGTCTTCATCTTCCAGATACAGTTTGGTCAGTTTCGGGAAGCGGTCCTTTTCCCCGTCCTCGGGAGGATCTTTCAAGTCCTTGCTCAGCGATTGGTGCAGTTGCACCTTGTCGAGCAGCAGATCATTACTTTGCCCGGTTTGCGCATCCCACAACGATTCGGCGACGAACACCAGACGTCCTCCGGCGCGAGTCCAGTTCAACACCTGATCGACTTCACGCGGTGTCATCCGGGCGCGCTCGCCGAACAACAACAAGGTGTGGCTGTGCGGATCGATCTGCGGCAGTACCGCCAGGGTCTCGGCGTGACTGACCGCGAGGCCGCGCTCGCGCAGGAACATTTCCGCCGCCAGATAAGGATTGGCTTGCGCGGCAGGCGAGGGGCCGTGATCGATGACTTCCTGATAAGGGCGGGCTTTGAGGTAGAGGAACAGACTCAAGCCGCCAAGCAGCAAAAACGCCAGCGCAGCCAACGACCCGCCAATGCGCCGGTTCAATGCCCGGACCCTTTGCTGAACAATTCACGCCAGCCGTTACACAGCTCTGCTTGCAGGTGCGCGGCTGGAAGTCGGTGCCCGTAGGCCATGTTCTGCCAGTGAACAGTGAGGTTGCGGCTGTAGGCGAGCAGGTCCGGGCGTTGCAATTGCTCGATGCGGTTGAGGATCTGGCTCTCGGTGTCGGCGGCTTTGAGCGTCAGGTTGAAATCATGCAGCAGATGGCTGAGCAGGCCGCGATAGAGCAGGCCCAGCGCGGCGCGAGGTTCGCTCAGCCACAATTGTTCGGCACTGGCGGCGATGTCATCGGGAAGGGTTTCACGGTTCAGATCCAGCCCGAAGACGTGTGGCGGCGCCGGTGGTTTGCTGCGCGAGGGCAGGTTCGGGCGACGACTGACGAAGGCCCGGAGAAATTCGCGATAACGCCAGACCAGCCAGCCCAGCGCGGCAATCAGCGCGCCCCACAACAGCACTTCAATCACGTTCGCCAAGGCATCAAGGTGTCGACCGTCGAGCCAACCGAGAAGGGTTTTCAGCCACTGCGGAGCCTCACCCGGTTGCGCGTCCTTGGCCGGGCTTGCCGGGTCGTCTCCGAAGCGATAGCGGGTGACGCTTTCCTTGTTCTTGAACGGCGGTTGTTCGAGCAGCGACTGGATGCTATCGCGCGAGGCCTGACTGGTCAGCGGCTGATTGAGCAACCGTGGAGCATCCGGCGCATCGCTGGCCCATACCGGTTGCAGGTTCGGCAGCAGCAGACACGCCGCCAGCAACACACCGAGCACGCTGCTGTTCAAACGCTGGCGCAAACGGCGGAAAACCAGCTCGATGTCCCAGGCTTCCAGTTGTGTGCGGCGGTTCAGGTACAGGCTGAAGCCGCAGGCGACATACACCGGTCCCCAGGCCACCAGGATCAGCGCATAAAAAACGTTGGTCAGGTGCTCCAGCCAGCGCCAGTCCTGATCGGCGGCGAGCAGCAGCGACTGCCAGTCCCAGTCGGTTTCGATCTGCTGCGGCAAGAGCATGTAGAACAGCAGCATCAAGCCGATCCACAGTGCGGTTTCCAGATGCACGCCGATAATCGTCAGCCATTGCGCGGCGCCACCGTTGCGTTGCAGCAGCACCTGCAGACGTTGTTGTCTGGCCTCGCCATTCAGGCCTTCGAGTTGCGTCACCGGCAGCACAAAGCTGCGACTCAGACTCAGCCGTCGCCAGGTCAGACTGGCCAGCAGTTGCGGCTTGAGCAGGCGCGGCCACTCGCGCAAGGCTTGTCTGAGGGTTGGCGTTTCACCGAACAGCGCTTTGGAGAGGATGTACATCGGCAGGCGTTCGTAGGCCGGTTTCAGCCACCAGAAAATGAACACCGCCAGTGATGGCCAATCCCACAGCAACAGGCTGAGCAGGGCGAACAGCGGCAGGGTGACGATCGCCCAACTGGTCATCAACAACCGGCGATGCTGCTGGCTCATCAACACGCCCAGGTCCATGGCTTCCCAGGTCGTGCGCGGGCGGATCACTACGCTGGCGTCACTCAGGCGCATGACGAATCCTTCCGGCCAACGACAGATAAACCGCGACGGCCAGCCACAGCGCGGCGCCGACGGCGTATTTGGTCAGCGGCGTGACACTGGTTTTCGACGACCAATAAGCCTCGATGAATGCTGCGATCAACAGGAACAACATCGCCCCACACACCAGCAACACGCTTTTGCGTGCGGCCAGACGCAGCGCCTCGCCCCATGTCAGACGTCCGGGGGCGATCAGCGCCCAGCCCAGCTTGAGGCCCGCCGCGCCGGCGAGGGCAATGGCGCTCAGTTCGAACGCACCGTGACCGATCACGAACGACCAGAAGGTCTGGCTGAAACCGATCTCGCTGAGATGCCCGGCCACCGCGCCGATGATCATGCCGTTGTAAAGCAGGAAAAAACCGCTGCCCACGCCCATCAGCAAACCGCTGGCGAACGTCTGAAAGGCGATGCCCGTGTTGTGCATCACGTAATAGCCGAACATTACCCAGTCTTCGCTGGCCGCACGTTCCGCCGAGCGGCCGAGGTGGCCGGCAACGGGGTCGTACATGCCTTGCATCTCGCGCACCTGCTCGGCCGGGATCAGGTTGTAGATCAGTTCCGGGAACAGATAAACCAGCACGCCAAAACCGATCAGGCTGCCGAAGAACAACAGGCTGGCGGCCGCAACGAAACGCCACTGTTCGCGCACCAGTCGCGGGAAGTCGGCGAGGATGAAGCTGATGATTTGCGCCCCGAGCCGACTGCGATGCCGATAGAGCTGTTGATGGCCGCGCAGTACTTGTTGTTGCAACGAATCGATCAGAAAGCTGCTGTAGCCGCGCGCCTGGGCCAGAGCCAGATGTTGGCAGAGACGCCGATAGGCCTTGGGAAAATCGCTGACTTGCGCTGTCTCCTTGCCTTGTTCTAGGCGTTCGAGCGCCACGGCGAAGCGCTCCCATTCGGCCTTGTGGCGACTTTCGAACAGGCTCTGCTTCATGGGGTCGGCCCCAACAGGCCGCGCGCGATGCCGTTGAGTTCAGACACGGCTTTGGGCGCAGAGATGTGCAGCGGCTGCGCCAGCAATGCCGCCAGCTCGTTGACCCGTGCGGGAGAGAGCTCGGCCTGACGCTCGGCGAAACCGAGTACCGCGCGTTGTTCGCTCAAGGTCAGTGGAACGGAGCAGCGGCGAGGTTCAGCGTCAGGCAGTTGCGGGCGGCTCAGCGGCCGTTCGCTGTAAACCACCAAGGTGCCAGCGGCAATGTCGCCGAGGCGTTTGAAGGTCGGGTGTTGCAGGCAACTGAGCGCACCGAGGAAATAGCCGAAGGGCAGTAGATCGACAAAGCGCAGCAGGTTGCGCAATAGCGAAGCCGACCAACCGATCGGCGTGCCGTCATCGTGCACCACGCGCAAACCCAGCCATTGCTTACCCGGCGAACGGCCCTGACGCAGCACCTCGAACAGCACCATGTACCACCAACTGATGGCAAACAGCAGCAAGGAACCGAGGCCCATGCCGAGCTTGCCGAGAAATGCCAGCGCGATAAACAGCACGCCGAGGATCAAGCCGCGAATGCCCAGATCAATGGCAAACGCCACGGCGCGCACCATCAGCCCAGCGGGGCGCAACGGCAGGTCGATGCCTTCCGGCGTTTCGACCTGATGCCGCGTATCCAGCGGTGCTTTCCTTCGCGGTGCTGTGGGCTCGAGCATGGGCTACCTGATGTTCGCCTGTTCGGGGGGCAAGTGCGCCTGATGCTAGCAGCCTCTCGGGTGTGGGAGCGAGCCTGCTCGCGAATGTGGTGGATCAGTCAGCCTATGTGCAACTGACGGAAAGCCTTCGCGAGCAGGCTCGCTCCCACAAGGGCAATGCATTTCAGTTGTAGGAATCTGGAGAAATTGCTGTTCGAGGGCGACCAGGCTGGCCGTGGCAACCCTGAAACGCCTAGACTTCGCCGATCTTCTGTTCAGGATTCGCCCGTGACTTCAATCTTCTGGTACGACTACGAAACCACTGGCATCAATCCGCGCAACGACCGACCGCTGCAGGTGGCCGGGATTCGCACTGACCACGCGCTCAACGAAATCGACGAGCCGGTCAATCTCTATTGCCAGCCCAGCGAGGACATCCTGCCGCACCCGGCGGCGTGCGCGATCACCGGCATCACCCCGGGCCAGCTCACTGAAAAAGGCCTGAGCGAAGCCGACTTCATGACTCGCGTACATGCGCAACTGGCCGCACCGGGGACCTGTGGCGCCGGTTACAACACCTTGCGTTTCGACGACGAAATGACCCGCTACAGCCTGTATCGCAATTTCTTCGACCCCTATGCCCGTGAATGGCAGGGTGGCAACAGTCGCTGGGATCTGATTGATGTGGTGCGCGCCGCTTACGCATTGCGCCCCGATGGTCTGGTCTGGCCGACCGATGATGAAGGCCGCGTGACCCTCAAGCTCGAACGCCTCACAGCGGCTAACAATATCGATCACGGCCATGCCCACGAGGCGCTGTCGGATGTGCGCGCCACCATCGCGTTGGCGCGGCTGATTCGCGAGAAACAACCCAAGCTCTACGAGTGGCTGTTCCAGTTGCGCAGCAAACAGAAGGTGATGGATCAGATCCGCCTGTTGCAGCCACTGGTGCATGTGTCCGGGCGTTTCTCGGCGGCACGCAGTTATGTCGGCGTGGTGTTGCCGCTGGCCTGGCACCCGAAAAATCGCAACGCCTTGATCGTCTGTGATCTGCATCTTGATCCGCAGGGGTTGCTGGACCTCGATGCGCAAGCCTTGCGTCAGCGTCTTTATACCCGTCGCGATGAGTTGGCCGAAGGTGAGTTGCCGGTGCCGCTCAAACTGATTCATATCAATCGTTGCCCGGTAGTGGCGCCGTTGGCGGTATTGCGCGAGCAAGACCAGCAGCGCCTTGGGCTGGACATGGCGCTTTATCATGAGCGGGCAGTGCGACTAACTGACGCACAACAAGTCTGGAAAGATAAAGTCGCGGCGATTTATGCCAGCGAAGACTTCGTTCCCAGCGAAGATCCCGAGCAGCAGTTGTACGATGGATTTATCGGTGATCGTGATCGTCGTTTATGCGAACAAGTTCGAACGGCGGATCCTGCGCAGTTGGCGCAAGAGCAGTGGCCTTTCGATGATGAACGTTTGCCTGAATTACTTTTTCGATATCGAGCACGCAACTTTCCGGACACCCTGGACGTGGCCGAGCAAGAGCGCTGGAAATTATTTTGTCAGCAGCGCCTTACGCAACCTGAGGCAGGTGCGCCGAATACCGTGCAGTCATTTATCGAGGCGGCAGAGCAATGGTCGCTTAGTGCGACGCCAATGCAGCGAGAGGTACTCAATGACTGGCAGAATTATGTCCAGGCATTACGCAAACGTTTGAATCTGTGAAATCGAACATACCCGTAATTAATCTGCGGGCATAAAAAAACGCCAGCGCTAGCTGGCGTTCTTTTGTTCGCGGATCGCTCTGCGAAGGTGTTGCGGCTTAGCCCAGCAGGGTAGCCCAGCCTTCAACCACGTCGCCGCCCCACTTGGCTTTCCACTCTTTCAGAGTCTTGTGGTTGCCACCTTTGGTTTCGATGACTTCACCGTTGTGCGGGTTTTTGTATTGCTTAACTTTGCGTGCACGCTTGGTGCCGGTAGTTTTCACTGCGCCGCCACGTGGAGCCTTGGATTTGGCTTCTGGATCCAGCAGCGCGATGATGTCACGCAGGGACTTGGAGTATTCACCCATCAGCGTGCGCAGTTTGCCTTCAAATTCCAGTTCGGCTTGCAGTTTGTCGTCTTCGGACAGGTTCTTCAGACGGGCTTGCAGCTCTTTGATGGCTTCTTCGGTGGCGCGATATTCGTTGATCAAGGACATGAGTACTACCTTTTGTAGAATGCTGAATGACAGGGGACAGTGCCGCAATAATAGTCAGGCTGTTTCATCAAGTAAACATTTAGATCGGCTTTTTATTTAAATGAGTTACAGGAATTAGCCGCGCTTTGAATGTTCCGTTAAATAATGTGATGCAGTCAGCACAGATATTTACAGTTGTCTGACAAAAGCCCCGCTAAAGCGTCACGGTCTTGACGTAAGACCTGCGCCAGAAAGCCGTTTGTCCATGCTTTGTCCCACCCGGCGCGTATGCGTACTGCAGTTTTCCTGCGCAGTCGCTAGAATGGCGGCCTTTGTGAAGTTCTGGAGTTTCCCCCTCATGCGCACTTTTCGGCTGGTGATCTCTTGCCCGGACCGCGTTGGCATCGTTGCCAAAGTCAGTAATTTTCTGGCCTCTCATAATGGCTGGATCACCGAAGCGAGCCACCACTCTGACAATCAAGTGGGCTGGTTCTTCATGCGTCACGAAATCCGTGCCGATTCCCTGCCGTTCGGTATTGAAGAGTTGCGCGAGAAGTTCGCGCCGATCGCCGAAGAGTTCTCGATGGACTGGCGCATCACCGACACCGAGCAGAAAAAACGCGTGGTGCTGATGGCCAGCCGCGAATCCCACTGCCTGGCCGACCTGCTGCACCGCTGGCACAGCGATGAACTGGATTGCGAAATCGCCTGCGTGATCTCCAACCATGACGACCTGCGCAGCATGGTCGAGTGGCACGGCATCCCTTACTACCACGTGCCGGTCAATCCGCAGGACAAGCAGCCAGCATTCGACGAAGTATCGCGGCTGGTCAAACAGCACGACGCCGAAGTGGTGGTGCTGGCGCGCTACATGCAGATCCTGCCGCCGGACATGTGCCGCGAGTACGCGCACAAAGTCATCAACATTCACCACAGCTTCCTGCCATCGTTCGTCGGCGCCAAGCCGTATCACCAGGCGTCCCTGCGCGGCGTCAAGCTGATCGGCGCAACCTGCCACTATGTCACTGAAGAGCTGGACGCCGGCCCGATCATCGAGCAGGACGTGGTGCGTGTCAGCCACAGCGACAGCATCGAAGACATGGTGCGTTTCGGCCGTGACGTCGAGAAGATGGTGCTGGCCCGTGGTCTGCGTTATCACTTGGAAGACCGCGTGCTGGTGCACGGCAACAAGACAGTCGTGTTCTGATCGAGCACGACACGCTTGAAAAACCAAGGGCCTGGGCGTTGAATCGCTTAGGCCCTTGTCATTTGAGCCCGAGGAAAAGTCATGAGCGATCCACTGGACAAAGCCACCTCCAAAGCGCCCGCCACTCTCGGCGAGGGTTGCCTGAGTCGTTACGACCCGGATGACATGAGCCCGGACGACGGCACCGAATTCCCCGGTGCCGCCGAGCTTTGGGAGCAGCTCCAACAAGAGCAGGACGAACCTAAGAAGCCTGCCTGACGTTCATCAACTTCTTCAGCAACGGCTTGCCCAGCATCAACACGAACACCGGGCCGCCAACCAGCAGATAGAAGTAATACGTCACCACGCGCCAGATCAGGATCGCCGCCGCTGCGGTGGATTTGCCCACCATCGGCGCGAGCAGCGCAGCCGAGGTCAGCTCTGCCGCACCGGCACCGCCGGGTAACAGACTGAACTGGCCGGCGCCCAGCGAGAGCATCTGCACCAGAAAGCTCCACGCCCACTGCAAATCCGCGCCGAGCCCGCGCAGGGCCAGATACAGCACGCTGTAGCGCAGCAGCCAGTGCACGCAGGTCAGGGCGAACACCTGAACCAGCGTCTGCCAGGGCAACTTCAAGGTATCGGTAAACGCTGCGAGAAAGTGCAGCAACTTGCGCGCCCAGCGTCGACGAGTGCGTGCCGTCACGTTCATCCCCGCCAACAGCCGCCCGCTCAGGCGAATCAACGCTCGGTGATAACGCGCGATCAACACGCAACTGAACAACCCCCCAAACAACGAAACGGCGCTGACGGTCAGCAGCCACTCGAGGCGATCGCTCAGGTGCTGGAACAGCGCATAGATCAGAATCCCGCTGAGTGCGCAGAGAAAGAACAGCAGATCGCTGAGCTGATCCATGGCAAACACCGCGCTGCCCCGCGCCGGACGCACGCCGCACCGGGCGAGCAATGCCATGATCGTCAGCGGTCCGCCACTACCGCCGGGCGTGGCGCAGTACGCGAACTCGGCCGCCATCACCACGCCGAGGCTTTTCAAGGGCGCGACTTTTTCTCGCTGGTCGCCGAGCAACAAACGCAAGCGCAGCGTATTGATCCCCCAGCAGAGCAGAATCATGCCGAACATGATCAACAGCCAGTTCAGCGGAAAACTGCGCAGGCGCGACCAGGTCTCGCCGCCGCCGAGCAGTACCGGAATCAGCACCGCCGCGAGCAGACCGATCAGCAACAACAGGCTGCGCTTCATGCTGCGCGTTCCAGCTGACCGCGCTGTCGGGTCAGCCAGTCGATTTTGGTCAGCGGCACGCGTCCCTCCGCCAGCAGGCGTTGCAGCGTGTGCAACCAGTAATCGCGAGAAAAGCGGTGACGCATGTCCACCGGATGCAGGCCCAGACGAATCACCGATGCCTCGCGCCAGCGCTGTTCACGCTGGTCGCTGACGATTTTCGACAAGCCACGACGCCAGGCACTGCGCGCACTCCACACCAGCCCCGGTGCATCGATGGCGCTGAAGTCGGGCAAGCGATAAAGGTGCTGCGGATCGCTGGTGTAGCTGAGCGGCAATTCGCGCAAGGCCTGACGGGCGCCGTCGCTCATCAGCCAGGCCGGGGCGACGAAGCCGTGCACCGGCCAGTCGTAGCGCTGAAACATGTCCAGACCTGCGTGCAGGCGGGCAAGGGCAGCTTCGCGGGACAGGCGGTAAAACTCGCCTTCGTGGGTGTAGACCCGGCGCATGAACCAGTCGCGCGGGGTGTTTGGCATGGATTCCTGATCGTCGTGGTAGTAGCCGTGCAGCGCCAGTTCATCGCCTCGGGCGACCCTGGCATCGAGCACTCGGCGAAACGCCGGGTTGGCGTCAAGCGCATCGTGGCGATGGAAATCCGGCACCACCAGCCAAGTCATTGGTACATCGCCCAAGGCATCGACAGCCTCGACGAAGGGCTTGTAATCCGCCCACGTCGAGGGCGCCACATCATGCAACACCAGACATACGGCTTTCATGTGTTCAACCATTGGCCACCCGTGGCAGCGTATGGCCGAGCACGGCGTGGTAGTGGCTGAGCAGGCTGTCGACCACGGTGTCCCAGGCATAATGCCGTTCGACGTGCTGGCGCGCCTGTTGACCGAGGCGGGCGCAGCCGCGACTGAACAGCTCGCGCACGGCATTGGCCATGGCCTGCGGATTGTTCGGCGCACAGAGCAGGCCGCAGGAATCGTTGACGATCTCTTCAAACGCCCCGGCCGCCACCGCCACCACGGGAATGCCGCAGGCCATGGCCTCAAGGATGACCAGGCCGAAGGTTTCCTGGTCGCCGGCATGCAGCAGCGCATCGGCGCTGGCCATCAGCCGCGCGACTTTCGGCGCCGGGCAGAATTCGTCGATGACGCTGACGTTGTCCGGCACCGCCGCAGGCATCGACGAGCCGACCAACAACAAGTGATAGCGCGGACCGAGGCGCTGCATGCACTTGAGCAGCACCGGCAGGTTTTTCTCCTTGGAACCGCGCCCGGCAAAGATCAGCAGGCGCGTGTCTTCGGCAATGCCCAGCTCGGCCCGCAGCCCGGGGTCGCGGGCGTCGGGATGGAAGGTGTGCAGATCCACGCCCAGCGGTTGCACATGGACATTGCGCACGCCAAGCCCGATGAGCTTGTCGGCCATGACCTGGCTCGGCGCGAGAACGCGGTCGAAATTGCCGTAGAGACGCGTGACATAAGCCTCGACATTCGGTGTGACCCAATGGCCCATGCGATTGCCCGCCAGCAGCGGCAGATCCGAGTGATAAAAGCCGATCACCGGAACGTCCAGCTGCCGCCGCGCATCCAGCGCCGCCCATGCGGTGAGGTAGGGATCGCCGACTTCGATCAGATCCGGCTGCAAATCCTGCAGGACGTTTCGCCATGGCGCCAGCCGCAGCGGGAAGCGATAGCCTTTGCCAAAGGGCAGGGCGGGCGCTGGAACCGTATAAATGCCGTCATGTTCACCCAGTCTCGCGCCGGGGATCAGCAGGCTGTGGCGAATGGCGTTGCGCTCGCCAAGGCGACGGTGTTTGGCATCCAGATAAGTCCGCACGCCTCCGCTGGCCGGGGCGTAGAACATGGTGATGTCGGCGATATGCACGGTGAGCAACCCTCCGCTGTGTTGTTCTCCCTTGATTGACCTTTAT
Organism: Pseudomonas sp. AC255; assembly: GCF_979258175.1. Taxonomy (NCBI): domain Bacteria; kingdom Pseudomonadati; phylum Pseudomonadota; class Gammaproteobacteria; order Pseudomonadales; family Pseudomonadaceae; genus Pseudomonas; species Pseudomonas sp. AC255. The sequence continues at coordinate 749,654 of NZ_OZ409841.1, forward strand.
CCAGAATAGATGTTCGGTCGGGATTGCGCGGTGGGGTGTCACTCGGGTTTTGTTGAAAGGTAGATATTCGCGAGCAGGCTCGCTCCCACAATGGAATGCATTTTCCCTGTGGGAGCGAGCCTGCTCGCGAAGCGGCCAGTCGTCGCAGCTTAAATCCTGAAGCTGCCCACCAACTGCTTGAGACGCGAAGCCTGCTGCTCCAGATCCGAACAAGCGCGCAACGTCGCTTGCAGGTTCTCCACGCCTTCCTGGTTCAGCGTGTTGATCTCGGTGATATCGACATTGATCGACTCGACCACAGCGGTTTGTTCTTCGGTCGCCGTCGCCACCGACTGGTTCATCCCGTCAATCTCGCCAATGCGCAGGGTCACGCTGTTCAGCCGTTCGCCGGCGAGGTTGGCGATCTCGACGCTGTCCTGGCTGTGACGCTGGCTATCGCTCATGGTGCTCACCGACTCACGGGCGCCGACTTGCAGCTCCTCGATCATGGTCTGCACCTGTTGGGCCGATTCCTGAGTGCGGTGCGCGAGGTTGCGCACTTCGTCGGCCACCACGGCAAAACCACGACCGGCCTCACCGGCGCGTGCCGCTTCGATCGCCGCGTTCAGCGCCAACAGGTTGGTCTGCTGGGAAATGCTGGTGATCACTTCGAGAATCTGGCCGATGTTGACGGTCTTGCTGTTCAGCGACTCGATGTTGGTGCTCGACGCGCTGAGCATGCTCGACAGCTGGTTCATCGCTTTGATGCTGCGCTCCACCACTTGCTGGCCATCTTCGGCCAGACCCCTGGCATCGCTGGCCTGATTCGACGCTTGCGCGGCGTTGCGGGCGATTTCCTGGGCGGCGGCGCCGAGCTGATTGATCGCGGCAGCAACGCTGCTGGTGCGCGAGGCTTGCTGGTCGGAGTTGTACATCGACGAGTTCGACGCAGCGACCACGCGCAGGGCGACCTCGTTGACCTGGCCGGTGGCCGAGGACACTTCGCGGATCGAACCGTGAATACGCTCGACGAAGCGGTTGAATGCGGTGCCGAGGATGCCGAATTCATCGTTATTGACGATGTTCAGGCGTTTGGTCAGGTCGCCTTCGCCGTCGGCGATGTCTTCCATGGCGCGGGTCATCACGTGCAGCGGCTGGATCAGCAGGCGGATGAGCATGCCGAGCAGGGCAATGATGATTACCACGGCAATGATGGTTGCGATTACCGCTGAGGTGCGGAATTCGCTGAGCATCGCGTAGGCCTGGTCTTTATCGATCGACAGACCGATGTACCAGTTCACCGACGGCAGGCCTTTGATCGGAGCGAAGGTGACGATGCGGGTTTTGCCATCAACTGTCACTTCGCTGAAATCGCTGCTGATGCGCGGCGTGTCTTGTGGGTAGGCTTCTTTGAGCGACTTCATTACCAGGGCCTTGTCCGGGTGGACGAGGATCTTGCCGTCGGCGCTGATCAGAAACGCATAGCCCATGCCGTCGAAATCCCGCGCGGCGAGGGTGTCGATCAGCGATTGCAGGCTGAGGTCGCCGCCGACCACGCCGACGCTCTGCCCGGCCTTTTTCGACGCGGTGGCGATGGAAATGATCAACTGGCCGGTGGCCGCATCGATGTAGGGTTCGGTCAGGGTCGAGGTGCTGCTGCTTTCGGCACCTTTATACCAAGGGCGTACGCGCGGATCGAAACCGTCCGGCATCTTCACGTCCGGGCGGATGGTGAAATGCCCGGTGGCATCGCCCAGGTAGGTGGCCATGAACGTCGAGGTCAGGCTTTTCTGTTCCAGCAGGCTGGCGACCGTGGCAGGTTCCGGGTTGATGGCGATGTTCTGCGCGGCGTTCTCGATCAGCAGAATGCGCCCGCTGAGCCAGGTCTGGATGTTGCCGGCGGTGACCTCGCCCATTTCATTGAGGTAGTTGTTCAGATCATCGCGGATCGCATTGCGCTGCAGCCAGTCGTTGTACAACGTGAACGAGGCAAAAGCGGCAATGACGATGAGAGCGGCGGCAAGCAAAATCTTATGGCTGAAGCGCAGGTTTTTGTTCATGGCTTGGGGTTCCGCTAAGGTCTTAATGTCCTGGGCGTGCTTTGATAGAGACGCGCACTATGGGCAAGGTTGAAAAATTGATATTTCCGGCTCTCCTTAGGGAAATGTCCGACCCGGTTTTCTGGCGGGTCTGTCCAATTTATGTATCGGCCATGTGTCATCAAAGATTAACCATTGGGTGAGAAAATGCCTGACTCCTCGCAACTCGTTATCGGCGCTGATCCGGCCGCGCAACCCATCGCTCAGGCCATGCGCCTGGCCAACCGCCACGGCCTGATCGCCGGCGCCACCGGCACCGGTAAAACCGTGACCTTGCAGCGCTTGGCCGAAGCGTTCAGCGACGCCGGTGTGGCAGTGTTCGCTGCCGACATCAAGGGCGACCTGTGCGGCCTCGGTGCTGCCGGCAACCCGCAGGGCAAAGTGGCCGAGCGCATCGCCGGCATGCCCTGGCTCGGTCACACGCCGCAGGCTTATCCCGTGACGCTGTGGGACATCCACGGCGAATCCGGACATCCGCTGCGCACCACGTTGAGCGAAATGGGCCCGTTGCTGATCGGCAGCCTGCTCGAGCTGACCGACAGTCAGCAGTCGGCCCTGTACGCGGCCTTCAAGGTGGCGGATCGCGAAGGGCTGTTGCTGCTGGATCTCAAGGATCTGAAAGCGCTGCTCAATCACCTCAAGGACAATCCACAGTTGCTCGGCGAAGACGCCGCGCTGATGACCACCGGTTCCAGCCAGGCGCTGCTGCGCCGGTTGGCGACGCTGGAACAGCAGGGCGCCGAAGCCCTGTTCGGCGAGCCGGCGCTGCAACTCGAAGACATTCTGCAACCGGGCGCCGATGGCCGTGGACGTATCCATCTGCTCGATGCCAGTCGGCTGGTGCACGAGGCGCCGAAGGTTTACGCAACGTTCCTGCTGTGGCTGCTGGCCGAGTTGTTCGAGCAACTGCCCGAGCGCGGCGACGCCGACAAACCGCTGCTGGCGCTGTTTTTCGACGAGGCGCACTTACTGTTCGGCGACACGCCCAAAGCTCTGCAAGAACGGCTTGAGCAAGTGGTGCGTTTGATTCGTTCCAAAGGCGTTGGCGTGTATTTCGTCACCCAGTCGCCGGCGGATCTGCCGGATGACGTGCTGGCGCAGTTGGGCTTGCGTATTCAACACGGCCTGCGTGCGTTCACCGCCAAAGAGCAGAAATCCCTGCGCGCCGTGGCGGATGGCTTTCGGCCGAATCCGGCGTTCGACAGTCTGTCGGTGCTGACTGAGTTAGGTATTGGTGAGGCGCTGGTCGGCACGCTGACCGAGAAGGGCACGCCGGAAATGGTCCAGCGCGTGCTGGTGGCACCGCCGCAATCGCGGATCGGCCCGCTGACTGAAACCGAGCGCACCGTGCTGATCGCTGGCTCGCCGTTCAAGGGCCGTTATGACAAGCCGATCGATCGCGAATCGGCCTATGAAATCCTGATGGGACGCAAAGGGCTGGCGCCCGAGGCTGAAACACCAGCGGGCAAACCAGCGGCCGCAGAGCCGAGCCTGGCTGACCGCGCTGGCGAATTCCTCGGCACGGCGGCAGGGCAGGCGCTGAAATCGGCGATGCGCCAGGCGGCCAATAATCTCGGCAAGCAGTTGGTGCGCGGGTTGATGGGGTCGCTGCTCGGCGGCAGCAAGCGCCGCTAAAAGCAAAGATCGCAGCCTTCGGCAGCTCCTACAGTTGAAATGCATTCATTCTGTAGGAGCTGCCGAAGGCTGCGATCTTTTGATTTTGCTTCAGGCTTTCCCCTTGGCATGCGCCGCCAGCCGCTCCAGCGCCGCGCGCAATCCCGGATCGCTGATCCCGTCGGCCGTCGACTGAATCGTCTCTGCCGCACTGCTCGACAGATCCATGGTGTGCCCAACTGCCCGATGCTGCACGATCGGTGGGCGCACGCTGAATTTGATCCGCGTCAGGTTGGCGAACTCTTCGAACAGTTGCAGTTGCCGTTGCAGGCGTTTCTGCTGATAGCGCAGGCGCGTCGCCCAGTGACCGTCAGTGACCACCAGCGACAGCTCGCCTTCGCGCCATTTGGCCACCCGGCAATGCTCGCGGGCAGCCGGTTGCAGCTGGCTTTCGAGCAGGCGCTGCAAATGCTCCAGGCGCTGGGCATGGCCGAGGATGGCTTTGAGCGGTTTGGCTTCGCGTAGCAGAACGGCGGGTGCTCTGGCCGTGAGAGGGCGAAACGCCATGATCGAACACCTGAAAGTCACAGAGGCGCCATGGTAGCAGAAAGCTGCGGAACCTCTGGGCCATTGCTTTTGTCCCTGATTTGCTCATTAAATCAACGCCTGACTTCTTTCCCCCGACGGGTTGAAGTTGAGCAAAACGCCCCTATTTTAAGTGAGCCCCGTCAAAGCGCAGTGCCAGCATCGTGGAACATCGCCACTTTCCTCACCACCGTTTCCGGGTAGAATGCTCGTTCGCATGCGGCCATGAGGGCTGCACGGGCGACTCACGGGGCCGCCCTCCATCCCTTTAGTGTGGAAGATCCTGCCGATATGTTTGCGCCTTTGTTAAAGAAACTTTTTGGAAGCAAGAACGAGCGTGAAGTCAAACGCATGCTCAAGACGGTGCAGCTCGTCAATGCCTTCGAAGAGCAAATGGTGGCCCTTTCGGACGATCAATTGCGCGCCAAGACCGCCGAGTTCAAGGCCCGTATCGCCAAAGGGGAAACCCTCGACAAGCTGTTGCCGGAAGCCTTCGCCGTCGCCCGCGAGGCCGGCAAGCGTGTGATGGGCATGCGCCACTTCGACGTGCAACTCGTCGGCGGCATGACTCTGCACGAAGGCAAGATTGCCGAAATGCGCACCGGTGAGGGCAAGACCCTCGTGGCCACCCTGGGTGTTTACCTCAACGCACTGTCCGGCAAGGGCGTGCACGTTGTGACCGTGAACGACTACCTGGCCCGCCGTGACGCCAACTGGATGCGTCCGCTGTATGAATTCCTCGGCCTGACTGTCGGCGTCGTGACGCCGTTCCAGCCGCCGGAAGAAAAGCGTGCCGCCTACGCCGCCGACATCACCTACGGCACCAACAACGAATTCGGTTTCGACTACCTGCGCGACAACATGGCGTTCAGCATGGATGAAAAATTCCAGCGCGAACTCAACTTTGCCGTGATCGACGAAGTCGACTCCATCCTCATCGACGAAGCGCGTACTCCGCTGATCATTTCCGGTCAGGCCGAGGACAGCTCCAAGCTGTACATGGAGATCAACAAACTGATCCCGCAGCTGGAACTGCACGTCGAGGAAGTCGAAGGCCAGGTCACCAAGGCCGGCCACTACACCGTTGACGAAAAGACCCGTCAGGTCGAACTCAACGAAGCCGGTCACCAGTTCATCGAAGAAATGCTCACCCGCGTCGGCCTGCTGGCCGAAGGCGAGAGCCTGTACTCGGCGCACAACCTTGGCCTGCTGACCCACGTCTACGCCGGTCTGCGTGCGCACAAGCTGTTCAATCGCAACATTGAATACATCGTGCAGGACGGTCAGGTCGTACTGGTCGACGAACACACCGGTCGTACCATGCCGGGTCGTCGTCTGTCCGAAGGCCTGCACCAGGCTATCGAAGCCAAGGAAGGTCTGAACATCCAGGCCGAGAGCCAGACCCTGGCCTCGACCACCTTCCAGAACTACTTCCGTCTGTACACCAAGCTGTCCGGCATGACCGGTACCGCCGACACCGAAGCGTTCGAATTCCACCAGATCTATGGTCTGGAAGTCATGGTCATTCCGCCGAACAAACCGTTGGCGCGTAAAGACTACAACGACCTGGTGTTCCTCACCGCCGAAGAGAAATACGCTGCGATCGTCGCGGACATCAAGGAAAGCATGGCCGCCGGTCGTCCGGTGCTGGTGGGTACCGCGACCATCGAGACGTCCGAGCACATGTCCGAATTGCTCGTCAAAGAAGGCATCGAACACAAGGTTCTCAACGCCAAGTTCCACGAAAAAGAAGCTGAGATCATCGCTCAGGCCGGTCGTCCGGGTGCGCTGACCATCGCCACCAACATGGCCGGTCGTGGTACCGACATCCTGTTGGGCGGCAACTGGGAAGTGGAAGTCGCTTCGCTGGAGAACCCGACTCCTGAGCAGATCGCGCAGATCAAGGCCGACTGGCAGAAGCGTCACCAGCAAGTGCTGGAGTCCGGCGGCTTGCAGGTAATTGCTTCCGAGCGTCACGAATCGCGCCGTATCGACAACCAGCTGCGTGGCCGTGCCGGCCGTCAGGGCGATGCCGGTTCGAGCCGCTTCTACCTGTCGCTGGAAGACAGCCTGATGCGCATCTTCGCCTCCGACCGGGTGAAGAACTTCATGAAAGCCCTGGGCATGCAGCCGGGCGAAGCGATCGAGCACCGCATGGTGACCAACGCGATCGAGAAGGCGCAGCGCAAGGTTGAAGGCCGCAACTTCGACATCCGCAAGCAACTGCTCGAGTTCGACGACGTCAACAACGAACAGCGTAAAGTGATCTATCACATGCGTAACACGTTGCTGGCCGCTGACAACATCGGTGAGACCATCGCCGACTTCCGTCAGGACGTGCTCAACGCTACCGTCAGCGCGCACATTCCGCCGCAATCGCTGCCAGAGCAGTGGGACGTGGCCGGCCTGGAAGCGTCGATCGAAAGCGATTTCGGCGTGAAACTGCCGATCCAGCAATGGCTCGACGAAGACGATCACCTGTACGAAGAAACCCTGCGCGAGAAGCTCATGACCGAGCTGATGGCGGCGTACAACGAGAAGGAAGATCAGGCCGGTGCCGAGGCGCTGCGCTCGTTCGAGAAGCAGATTGTCCTGCGCGTACTCGACGACCTGTGGAAAGACCACTTGTCGACCATGGATCACCTGCGTCACGGCATTCACCTGCGCGGCTATGCGCAGAAGAACCCGAAGCAGGAATACAAGCGCGAGTCGTTCACACTGTTCTCCGAGCTGCTGGATTCGATCAAGCGCGACTCGATCCGCGTGCTCTCGCATGTTCAGGTGCGTCGCGAAGATCCGGAAGCCGAAGAGCAACGCCTGCGTCAGGAAGCCGAAGCACTGGCGGCGCGCATGCAGTTCGAACACGCCGAAGCGCCTGGCCTGGATCAGCCGGAAGCGTTGGGTGAAGAGGTCGATGTGGCTCTCGCCACTGCCGCTGCCCCGGTTCGCAACGAGCAGAAGCTGGGCCGCAACGAACTGTGCTACTGCGGTTCGGGCAAGAAATACAAGCATTGCCACGGGCAGATCCAGTAAAACCCGTTTCAATCGCTGAACACCCCGCGCCGCGACCGGCTCCTGCCGTCGCGGCGTTTTGCCATTTATCCCACCGTCCTTTCCCGTGGCGGTGCTGACATCATTGAGTAAGGAGCGCATTCATGGCTGTTGGTCTTGGTCCTTTGCCAGCGTTGCACCCGGTTGCCGGTTTTGAACTCGGTATCGCCTCGGCCGGCATCAAGCGCCCGGGGCGCAAGGATGTAGTGGTGATGCGCTGTGCTGAAGGTTCCACCGTGGCTGGCGTGTTCACCCTGAACGCGTTCTGCGCCGCACCAGTGATCCTGGCGAAAAAGCGCGTGCACAATTCCGTGCGTTACTTGCTGACCAATACCGGCAATGCCAACGCCGGTACCGGCGAGCCTGGCTTGGCGGCTGCCGAGCGCACCACCGCTAAGTTGGCCGAGCTGACCGGCGTCGATGCCAGCCAGATTCTGCCGTATTCCACTGGCGTGATCGGCGAGCCGCTGCCGGTCGAGAAGATCGAAGGCGCACTGCAAGCCGCGCTGGATGATCTGTCGGAGAACAACTGGGAAGCCGCCGCCACCGGCATCATGACCACCGACACCCTGCCCAAGGGCGCCAGCCGCCAGTTCGAGCATGACGGCGTGACCATCACTGTCACCGGCATCAGCAAAGGCGCCGGCATGATTCGCCCGAACATGGCGACCATGCTGGGTTACATCGCCACCGACGCCAAAGTCTCCCGCGAGGTGCTGCACAACCTGATGCTCGACGGCGCCAACAAGTCGTTCAACCGCATCACCATCGACGGCGACACTTCGACCAACGACTGCTGCATGCTGATCGCCACCGGCAAGGCCGCGCTGCCGGAAATCACCCGCGCAGAAGGTGAACTGTTCGCCAAGCTGAAACAAGCGGTGTTCGAAGTCTGCATGGACGTCGCCCAGGCCATCGTGCGCGACGGCGAAGGCGCAACCAAATTCGTTACCGTGGAAGTGAATGGCGGCGGCAACCATCAGGAATGCCTGGACGTCGGTTACACCGTGGCCCACTCGCCGCTGATCAAGACCGCGCTGTTCGCCTCTGACCCGAACTGGGGCCGTATCCTCGCTGCCGTGGGCCGTGCCGGCGTGCCGGACCTGGACGTGAGCAAGATCGACGTATTCCTCGGCGACGTGTGCATCGCCAGCCGTGGCGCCCGCGCCGCGACCTACACTGAAGCCCAGGGCTCGGCCGTGATGCAGCAGGAAGAAATCACCATCCGCATCGAACTGGGCCGCGGTGATTGCAGCGAAACCATCTGGACCACCGACCTGTCGCATGAGTACGTGAAGATCAACGCTGAATACCGTACTTGATTCAAGGTGTGGGAGTGGGCTGCCGGCCTCTTCGCGGGCAAGCCCGCTCCCACAGTGATTGCGGTCGTTCACAAATGCCGTGTACACCACCAAAACCTGTGGGAGCGGGCTTGCCCGCGATGACGGACGACCAGACGCCAGACATTCTGGATTGTTTCCCTGACGAAAAGGCGCCACACCATGTCCCTGCACCTGATCATCGGCGACAAACTGCTTTCCTCCTGGTCCCTGCGTGCGGCACTGGCGCTGGACCTGACCGGCGCACCCTACAGCGAAGAGCTGATCAAGCTCGGCAAACCCGACACCCGCGAGCGCCTGCTCAAGCACTCGCCGACCGGCAAGGTGCCGCTGCTGCATACCACCCGTGGCACCATCGCCGATTCGCTGGCCATTGCTGAGTACCTCGCTGAGCAGTTTCCGTCCGAGCAACTCTGGCCGAGCGATACCTTTGCCCGCGCGCAGGCCCGCTCGGCCTGCGCACAAATGCACAGCGGCTTCTTCGCCATGCGTAACCACATGCCGTTCAACCTGAGCCAGGACGCACCGCTGAACCCGGTGCCGCCAGAAGTGAAGGTCGATATCGAACGCATGCTCGCGCTGTGGGCCGAATGCCGCGCGGCAGCGACGGAAGAGGGGCCGTACCTGTTCGGTCGTGTCAGCCTTGCCGATGCCTTTTTCGCGCCGATCGCCGTGCGCTTGCGCACCTATCAGGTGAAGCTGCCGGCGGTCGACGAAGCCTATGTTGAAACCATCTACCAATGGCCCGCCTTCAAAGCGTGGCAAAAGGCTGGACTGGAGGAATTGAACCCGTGAAACGCGTCCACGTCGCCGCTGCCGTCATTCGTGACGGCGCCGGCAAAATCCTTATCGCCCGCCGTGCCGACACCCAGCATCAAGGCGGCTTGTGGGAGTTTCCCGGTGGCAAGGTCGAGGCTGACGAGTCTGTCGAATCGGCACTGGCTCGCGAGCTGCACGAAGAGCTGGGCATCATCGTTGATGCTGCGCGGCCGCTGATCAAGGTTCGCCACGATTACCCGGACAAACAGGTCTTGCTGGATGTCTGGGAAGTCTCGGCGTTCAGTGGCGAACCCCACGGCGCTGAAGGCCAGCCACTGGCCTGGGTCACTGCCAGGGAATTGATTGACTATGAGTTTCCGGCGGCCAATCAGCCGATCGTCGCGGCGGCGCGCTTGCCTGCCGAATACTTGATCACTCCCGAAGATCTGGAAGGCCCGGCCTTGTTGCGCGGCATCCAGAAAGCGATTGCCGGCGGAATCAAATTGATCCAGCTGCGCGCACCCAACGGCTACGACCCGAAATACCGGGATCTGGCGGTGGATGCGGTGGGCCTGTGCGCGGGCAAGGCGCAGTTGATGATCAAAGGGCCGTTCGAATGGCTCGGTGATTTCCCGTCTGCCGGATGGCACATCACCGCTGCCCAACTGCGTAAATACGCAGCGGCAGGACGTCCGTTGCCGGCTGAGCGCTGGCTCGCGGCGTCGTGCCATGACGCCGAAGAACTGGCGCTGGCCGAGCAGATGGGCGTTGATTTCGTCACTCTGTCGCCGGTGCAGCCGACGCTGACGCACCCGGATGCGCAGCCGTTGGGGTGGGAGCAGGCTGCGGCACTGATCGAAGGTTTCAGCAAACCGGTGTTCTTGCTCGGTGGAGTAGGGCCGGCGGAGCGTGAGAATGCCTGGGGTGTTGGGGCTCAGGGTGTGGCGGGGATTCGGGCGTTCTGGCCTGATCCAGTTTAAGGGCTACCGACCTCTTCGCGAGCAGGCTCGCTCCCACAGTGGATTGCATCTCTCCAGTCAGAATGCAGGCAAATGTGGGAGCGAGCCTGCTCGCGATGGCGTCCTGTAAGGTGCTACTTTCCTTCAGGTTTCGCAGCCGGCTGCCACAAAATCTCCGCCACCCCTTGCCGCCGCGCAATCAACCGCGCCACAACAAACAGCAAATCCGACAACCGATTGATATACGCCAGGCCAACCCCGGCCAACGGCTCCAGCGCATTCAAATGCTGACAGCGCCGCTCGGCACTGCGCGCCAGACTGCGGCAGACATGTGCCTGCGCAATCAACATCGAACCACCCGGCAAGATGAAATTCTCCAGCGGCCCCAGCTCTTCATTCCATACATCGATGGCTGCTTCCAGCCGCTCGATTTCGGCCTCGTTCAACGCCTGATATTCAGGCATCGCCAGTTCGCCACCGAGGTCGAACAGGCGATGCTGACAAGGCGCCAACACTCCGATGATTTCATTCAGCGCCGGATGCACTTCGCGCTCGGCTAGCAAACCGGCCAGCAACACGCCGACCTGACTGTTCAGCGTATCGACCTCGCCGATCGCCTCGATGCGCGGGTGATCCTTGGGGACGCGACGGCCGTCACCGAGGCCGGTTTCGCCTTTGTCGCCGGTGCGGGTGTAGATCTTCGACAAGCGAAAGCCCATGGGTTACCTCGGTAGTGAATTGGTTTCGGTGGTCAATGGCGCAGGCTGCACCAGCGGCAGACGCAGCGTGAAACAGGTGCCTTGGCCGGGCGCCGACTGCACTTCCATCTGGCCTTTGTGATTGTTGGTGATGATGAAGTACGACACCGACAGGCCAAGGCCGGTGCCCTGGCCGATTTCCTTGGTGGTAAAGAACGGCTCGAAAGTGCGCTTGCGCACGTTCTCGCTCATGCCGATGCCGTTGTCCTCGACCTGAATCTCGGCCCACGGCGGATTGAGTCTGGTGCGCAAAATGATCCGGCCCGGCTCGCTGTCGTCTTCGCGCTGATGAATCGCCTGCGCGGCATTTTTCAACAGATTGAGCAGCACCTGTTCCAGTTCGTTGGCGGTGCCCGGCACTGGACCCAGGGCCGGGTCGAACTGGCGGATGATCGCCTGGCCCTTGAAGTCGAAACCGATGGCCAGATCGAAGTCGTTACCAGCGATCTCAACGGCTTGATCGATCAGCGCCGGCAGATCGCAGGGCGCCATTTGCCGGGTGCTGCGGCGGCTGAAGCTGAGCATGTGCGTGACGATTTTCGCCGCGCGGGCGCCGGCCTGTTGAATGCCGTCGAGCAGTTGCGGGACTTCGCGGCCTTGCAGGTAGCGGTTCACAGTGTCCAGTTCGATGCCCAGTTGTTCGGCAGTCTCGATGTTCTTCGGCAGATCCGCCGACAGACGCCGGCGAATGTTCTGCACGTTGTGCAGGATCGCGCCGAGCGGGTTGTTGATTTCGTGGGCCATGCCGGCCGCGAGGCCACCGACCGAGAGCATCTTCTCCGACTGCACCATCATTTCTTCCAGCGACAGACGCTGGGTGATGTCGTCGATACGGATCACCACGCCACGCCCGGCACCGCCCATCAGCGGATAAAACGTCAGCGCATAATGCTTGGGTTCATCGTCCTTGAACCAGGTTACCCGGTCGACCTTGGCCACGGTGTGCTGTTCGACGGTGGCCTTGAGCTGCGGCAAAAACGGCTTGAGCGGTTCGAAGGCGAGGAAGATCGGCTGGTTCAGCGCCTCGTCCAGGCGTGTCCCGGAAAGTGCGCTGGCCTCCTGGTTCCACTGGGTGACGTAGAGCTGTTCATCGAGAGCGATCAGCGCCGAGGGCATCGAGTCGATGATGCTGTTGAGGTAATTCTGGAAGCCGGTGAGTTTCTTTTCGATCTTGCTGCGCACCTGGACTTCCAGCTCCAGCTTGCGGTTGGTGTGGCGGGTTTCCTCGGCCAGGCCTTGCGCCTGATCGTATGCGGCCTGCGAGTCGTCGCGGGCACGCTTGAGCTGCTGCTCGCGGGCTTCGATGCGCGAGAGCATGGTGTTGAACGCCTCGGCCAGACTGCCGATTTCGTCGTGGTTGCCGCGCGCGGCGCGCAAGGCGTAGTTCTCTTCGCGAGTGACCTGCCGGGACAATTCCTCCAGCTGATGAATCGGCCGGGTGATCAGGCGCTTGATCTGCCGGGCAATCACCAGCCACAGCAGTACGCTGAAGATCAGGATGCCGAGGCTGGCGGTCAGAGTGCCGGTGTAGAACGCCATCGGCAGTTCGCTGCTGGCCACCAGCAACAGATGCCCCGGTGCGGCGCCGGGGCGGGGCAGGGTGATCAGTTGATTGCTGCGAAACTCGGTGAGTTGCCAGGCTTCGACATGGCGGTAGCGCTCAGGGAGACTGAGTTTTTCGCCGCGCTGCACTTGCGCCAGGCGTTCACCCTTGCCGTCATACAGGGCGGCGGCGCGCAGCGGTGAATAACTGTCGAGTTCCTTGAGCAGGCGCTCGGCGCTGCGCGGCGACTCCAGCGCATCGCTGACCAGACTCGGATTGGCGATCAGCCGGCCGATGGTCTGCAGGGCTTGTGGCGCCATGCTTTCCTGAGAAATGTAGTAGGCGGCGCTGATAAAGGTCAGGTTGGCGACCAGCAGAACCGTGGTCAACAACACCAGCAGGGCGGCCAGCAGTTTCTGGCCGACCGGCAGGTTTTCAAGGCGCTGGCGCAATGGCATCAGGTTTATCGCAGCAGGGGAACAAGTCGTCAGCCTAGCGGCTGCTCAGTCGCTGGGCAATCCACGCTTGTGCAGATGAGCGATCAGGCGTTGCTGCAACTGCTGCAGATGCGGCAGGTTCAACTGATGGCGCTCGGCAACTTTGCAGGCGTGGCCCAACAGATAGCTGATCTCGGTGCGGCGCTGGTTGGCGACGTCCTGATACATCGAAGAGTAATTGGCGGCGGTGGCGTGGATCACTCGTTCGACTTCCGCTTGCAGATTGTCCGCCGCAGCGGGTTGGCCGCAGCGTTCGAGCAGTTCGGTCAATTCGGCACAGAGTGTGGCAACTTCGCAGTGATGCTCGCTCAGCCCGCCGTTGCGGCAATCGTGGAGCACGGTCAGCGGGTTGATCGCGCAGTTCAGCGCCAGTTTGCGCCACAGTCGAGTGAGGATGTCAGCGCTCCATTCATGGGGAATGTTCGCCGCTTGCAGCTCGTCCAGCCAGACCGGCGCCAGCGGATTTGCCGCATCGCCCAGCCAGTTGAAACCGTGACCGGCAAACACCACGCGCCAATCGCCATCGCGGAACGCGCCCTCGGTGCTGGAGGCGCTGATGCAGCGCGCCTGTGGCACCCGCGCGGCGACGGCGTCCTGACTGCCAAGGCCGTTTTGCAGGAGGATCAGTTCGGCGTCTGGCGCGAGGCGTGAAGCGAGGCGGGCGACGGCCTCTTCGGCGTCATAGGCCTTGCACGCGACCAGTAAACGGCGAATTGGCTCGGGGCTGTCCGGGGTTTCGCCGGGAACTGCATAGGTATGAGCTTGTCCGTTTTCTACCAGGGTCAAGCCGCCCACTGCCTCGTAGCTGTGCAAGCGCGCGGCATCGCGCAGGATCAGTTGCACAGGCAAGCCGGCGCGAGCCAGACGTGTCGCCCAGAGTGTGCCGAGGCTGCCGGCGCCAAGTACATGCCAGGTGGTCGACATCAGTTTTTTGCTCGATTGCTTGCAGGCATGTGCGGCTCGCCGTATCGGTAGGAAAAGACCCGTTATAATGAGCCCGATTTTAACCGCAAGCCAAGCGCGCTCCATCCACATCGAGCGCGCCTTTTTATTGGAGAGATTACATGCCGTCGTTCGACGTGGTATCCGAACTGGACAAACACGAACTCACCAACGCGGTCGAGAACGCCGTGAAGGAACTCGATCGTCGTTATGACCTGAAAGGCAAGGGCAGCTTCGAGTTCAAGGAAAAAGACCTGACCGTCAGCCTCACCGCCGAAGCTGCTTTCCAGCTCGAAGCGATGATCGAAATCCTCAAGCTGGCGCTGACCAAGCGCAAGATCGACGTGCAGTGCCTTGAGGTCAAGGATGCTTACGCTTCGGGCAAACTGATGAAGCAGGACGCCATCCTCAAGGAAGGCATCGACAAGGAGCTGGCAAAGAAAATCGTCGGCCACATCAAGGAAGCCAAGCTCAAGGTCCAGGCCGCCATTCAGGGCGAGCAGGTGCGTGTCACCGGCAAGAAGCGCGACGATTTGCAGGAAGCCATCGCGGCCCTGCGTGCCAAGGAATTCGGCATGCCGCTGCAGTTCAACAACTTCCGCGACTAAGCTTGTTTTGTGACTGTGTGGGAGCGAGCCTGCTCGCGAATGCAATGTGTCAGTCAATTTATTGCTGAATGACACAACGCTTTCGCGAGCAGGCTCGCTCCCACAGTTGTTTTGAATACACCCCGGGAAGCCGGAAATCAGGAGATAGAACATGGATTTGAATGCGGAAGTGGACCACCTGGTCAAGGCGTCCCAGGCGTGGATCCCGATGATCATGGAATACGGCAGCCGCGTACTGCTGGCAGTGATTACCCTGGCGATCGGCTGGTGGCTGATCAACAAGGTCACGCAAAAACTCGGAGGTCTGCTGGCCCTGCGCAATGCCGACCTCGCGCTGCAAGGCTTTATCAGCAGCCTGGCCAACATCATTCTCAAGGTGCTGCTGATTGTCAGCGTCGCGTCGATGATCGGCGTCGAAACCACCTCGTTCGTCGCGGCCATCGGTGCTGCGGGTCTGGCGATCGGTCTGGCCCTGCAGGGCAGCCTGGCCAACTTCGCTGGCGGCGTGCTGATTCTGCTGTTCCGCCCGTTCCGCATCGGTGACTGGATCGAAGCCCAGGGCGTGGCGGGTACCGTCGACAGCATCCAGATTTTCCACACCGTGCTGCGTACCGGCGACAACAAGACCATCATCCTGCCCAACGGCAACCTGTCGAACGGCATCATCACCAACACCAACCGTCAGCCAACCCGCAAAGTCGTGTTTGATGTCGGCGTGGATTACGAAGCGGATCTGCAGAAGGCCCGTCAGGTATTGCTGGATCTGGCCAAGGATCCCCGCGTCATGCAGGACCCGGAGCCACAGGCGGTGATTTCGACATTGGGTGACAGTTCGATCACGGTTTCCCTGCGTGTCTGGGTTAAAACTGCGGATTATTGGGATGTGATGTTCATGTTCAATGAACAGGCGCGGGATCGTTTGAAGGCTGCCGGTATTGATATTCCATTTCCGCAGCGGGTTATACGTGTAGTGCAGGAATCGGCGGCGCAATGATAGGTTGCTAACTAAGTGCCTGGATTGTTGGTCAGGTATTAGTTGAATGAAGCACCAATAAAAAAGGCCCATCCGAAGATGGGCCCTTTTTTGTTATCGCAAACTAACTGTTGGCGATTACAAGATCGACAGTGGGTAGTCGACGATCAGGCGGAACTCGTTGATATCGCCTTCGGCCTGATCGGTGTTGCCACGGTGCCATGCTTGACGAATACGGAAGGACAGGTCTTTGGCAGGGCCGGCCTGAACTACGTATTTGGCTTCAAGGTTGGTTTCGTGGTGCTTGCCATCATCACCGTAACCGTACGAACGGTATGGGCTGTCAGCATCCATTTTGGAGCCGTCAATGTCCCAACCTCTCACGTAACGGGTCATGAAGCTCAGACCTGGAACGCCGTACTCGGCCATTTTCAGGTCATAACGAATCTGTGCAGATTTTTCGTTAGGACCGTTGAAGTCGGAGTACTGAATGGAGTTAGCCAGGAAAATCGAGTCACCACCGCGGTTGTTGTCACCTACGCCGACGTAGTCGAACGGCGTATCACCGTTGACCTTCTGGAAGGCGAGAGTCACGGTGTGGGCTTTCAGGAACGAAAGTGCAGTTGCCAGGGAGAACGTGGTGTTGCTGATATCACCAGCTTTCGAACTGCCCGAATCGGTAGTGCGGTAGATGTTGAAATCGGTGTTCAGCGACGTGTCACCACTGATTGGCAGCGTGTAGTTCACGTTGCTGTAGTACTGGTTCCAGATGTCCTTGAACTTCGAACCGTAGAGCGAGACGCTCAGGTTGTCGGTAATGCCGTATTTACCACCGGCGAAGTCCATGGTTTTGCCGGTGACAGGGTCATCAGTGGTGCTGGAGTACTGCGAGTGCAGCTCGCCGTCGCTGTTCATCTCGTCCTGGCTGGAGGCCGAGTAGAAGTGGCCGGCTTCCAGATCCAGATTTTCGATTTCGCTGCTTTGCAGTTGGAAACCGGTAGCAGTCTGAGGAATCAGGCGCGAGCCGCCGACCGCGAAGACTGGAGCAGTGCTTGGCTGGAACTCACCGAATTTCAGCTCGGTCTTGGAGATGCGAGCCTTGATTGCTGCGCCTGCCTTACCCAGAGAATCGTTGTTATGGCCTTGCGAATCCAGGCTGGTGTTGCCCGAACCGGTGGTGCCGTCGCCGCCGTCGAGCTTGATGCCCAGGTAGCCGAATGCATCAACACCAACACCGACGGTGCCTTGGGTGTAACCGGAGCTGAAGTTACCCAGGAAACCTTGGGTCCAGTCTTTCTGGTCATTGGAGGTGGTGTTTTTCTTGTCGCGGTTGAAGTAATAGTTGCGCAGCAACACATCAAACTTCGCGTCTTCAACGAAACCTTTGGCTTCAGCCTGGTCACTTACAAACGGGGCGGCCGTAGCCATTTGAGTACTGGCTGCTGCAGCAACTGCCAGTGCGATCATGCTCCACTTCATCACGCGCATCGTGATTTGCTCCTTTGGTTTTAGAAGAGTACTGCCGTCCCACCTGTTTTATTATCTGGGCGGCTCTTTCTTTTTGTGTCGGCGCAAACTTATATCACGCCGACAATGTTGGCGATACTTGCGAAACCAACCTTTCAGCTTCTTTACGGCGTTGTCGCAAAAGGAGCGCTGGATGTCGCAAATTCACAGTACCGATGCAGCCGGACTGACAACTTTATCGCTGTTTCCGGGCCTTTTTGCATCGCTAAAAAAGAGTCCCTGGCAAAACACTTGAATCTCCATCGGGCAACCCTGCCACTGTTTTTATTGGCTTCAGGCGACCACTTCCAGTGGTGCGCTTATAGTCCATACCGTTACGAATGCAACAAGCGTGCACAAACCGCGAAATTGCTGCGGTTATTTTTCAATGCGGTGCCCGCATATGTGAAAACCTTGTGAAAACGGGGCCTCGGGCCGGTTTTGTTGCAGGCTTGACGACATTCTCCCAATGGTGTTGCAACGCACCAAAGGCGCGCAAGACAACCAAAAACGTTACCGGTTCACCCCGCAGTGAGTATTTGGCGGATGCCCGACCCAGTGAGCGTAGACGTGTTGTGCAGTTTTGGTGCAAAAAAATCACCACCGGACGCAAGTAAATCTGGCGCCGCGCGATTCGAGGGTCGACAGATCAAGGATTTTCATGCGGCTCTTCACGTCAAGGCTCATGTCCGGGGCTGTATTGGTGCATCGGCGAGATAAACGTCTCATGTCGGCGCGCTTGCCGAATTACTGCCGGGGAGAAGCGTGAAGCCCGCCGCATTCGCAGGTATGCTGCCGTTCTGTCGCTTGGCGCGCCGCCTCTTGGGAGCCGCCGCTAAGCTGATTTATAGGATCAGCGGGAGTACTCACAGTGTTTGCTTTGGATTCACGACTTCAACAGGACACCTTGGTCATCGGCGACTTTCCGTTGTGCCGGCTGTTGCTGTCCAACGACAGCAATTACCCGTGGTTCATCCTGGTGCCTCGCCGCGAGGATATCAGCGAGTTGTTTCAGTTGGATGTCGCCGATCAGCAGCAACTGTGGCAGGAAACCACCACCCTCGCCGAGTTGCTCAAGGATTCGTTCGACGCCGACAAGTTGAACGTGGCAACCCTGGGTAACGTTGTCAGCCAGTTACATATGCATGTGATCGTGCGTAAGCGTGACGATGCGGCATGGCCGGCGCCGGTCTGGGGCAAGCATCCGGCCAGGCCGTACAGCGCAGAACAGGTAGCGACCATTCGCGAACGCTTGCGTCTGGTGCTGACCGATGAATTCACTTTTTTGGAGGGCTGAGTCATGAGCCTTGAAGGACGCGTTACCGATCTGGAAAGCCGTTTGGCCTTTCAGGATGACACCATTCAGGCATTGAACGATGTGCTGGTGGCGCAGCAGAAGGTCATCGAGCGCTTGCAATTGCAGATGGAAGCGCTGATCAAGCGTCACGAAGAGATGGTCGGGCAGTTCGGTGCTTTTGAGGAAGATGCACCGCCGCCGCATTATTGAGCCATTCGGCAGGCATAAAAAAACCGCGAACAGTCAGGCTGCTCGCGGTTTTTTTGCTTTGGATCAGCGACGCGGCAGGGCGGCGATCACGTCCTCGGCTTGCAGGCCTTTGTCGCGGTTCATTACCGAGAACTCGACGCGCTGGCCTTCGACCAGGACGCGGTGGCCTTCGCCACGAATGGCGCGAAAGTGCACGAAAATATCATCGCCGGAATCCCGGGAGATAAACCCGAAACCCTTGGAAGTGTTGAACCACTTCACGGTGCCGGTATCGCGATTGCTCATGTCATAGGTGGTCGGCGCAGCGGCCGGTGACGATTTGTAAAAGCTCACGGCCAGATGCAGCAGCACGGCAACCAGGGCGATCACCAGACTGAACAACACCGCCGGTTGGCCAGCGATGACCGGCATTGGTGCGATCAGCGTCAGGGTTTGCAGGACGACAGTCAGCACCAGCAGGGCGCTGACCAGATTTTGCAGATGCTGGCGCGGGCCTTTGTTCCAGTACGGAATCACTGGTGCGATGACCAGGTTCAGCAGGCCGAAAAAGGCTAGGTAAAGTGCATCGGGCTGTTGCAGGTAAGGAACGGCTTCGGCTTTCAGGCTGGGTATGAACGACAGCAGCAAGGCTGCTGCGCCCATTAGCAGGTGGACGATTTTCAACATTTTGATTGGCTCACGTTATGACGGCTCACAAGGAAGAGCTGAAGGCGCACGGTTCGCTTCAGGACAAAATAAGAGGCGGTGGACACGTACACGGCATCAGCCTATGCGCAACACCCCGGAAAATAGGGCATGGCGACACACTGCCTATTTAACAGCAAAGCCTGCGGCTACTCAAATCAGCCCGGCCAGCGGCAGAGAAACGGTCGATTTGTCGCAGTCTGACCACGGATTCATAGCTGCGAGCCGGCTCTTGCCTTGCTACAGTGGGACCGAACCTGCTGGATGAATTCAATCACTGTTAGGGGGCAAGCATGGCAATTGATATCGGTATCAGTGAAGAAGACCGCAAATCCATCGTCGAAGGGCTGTCGCGACTGCTGTCGGACACCTACGTGCTGTATCTGAAAACCCATAACTTCCACTGGAACGTCACTGGCCCGATGTTTCGCACGTTGCACCTGATGTTCGAAGAGCAATACAACGAGCTGGCGCTGGCCGTCGATTTGATCGCCGAGCGTATCCGTGCGTTGGGTTTCCCGGCGCCGGGTGCCTACGCGACCTACGCGCGTCTTTCTTCTATTAAAGAAGAAGTCGGTGTGCCGAGCGCCGAAGACATGATCAAGCAACTGGTCGAAGGCCAGGAAGCGGTGACCCGTACCGCGCGCGGCATTTTCCCGCTGCTGGACAAGGTCAGCGACGAGCCGACCGCTGACCTGCTGACCCAACGCATGCAAGTGCACGAGAAAACTGCGTGGATGCTGCGCGCACTGCTCGAGGAATGATCCAGACGCTGCGGACGGCGTGAGGTCGTCCGCATGCTCTCCAGACTCTTACCGTTGTCGTTGGCTTATCCTACGAGGCTGGTCAACAAGTCGTATGGCGCTAACTTTGTCACTGGGTTTTTATGAAGGCGCAGGATGTTGCCTTATAAATCAGCAGTCATGGCAAAGGAGTGTCAACGCTATGGTAGAAGGAGACAGGCGAAGCGACAGGATGTCGGCTTCGCGGCATGTAATAAAGGTCGATCCGTTTGTCAGCGAGTTCGACATGAACCTGATCCGGCCGCTGTCGCGGTCGATTCGCCTCAATGGTTTTGCGACCTGCCTGCGACTCGAGCAGGTCTACTGGAACATCCTCGGCGGCATGGCCGAGGACAATCATTGCTCGATCAGCACACTGCTATCCCACGTTGATCGTGAGGTGCATCTGCGTTACGGCGGAGTGAAGAATTTCAGTGCGCTGGTGCGGGTGGTTTGCGTCATGAACGGGATCAAAGATCTCGCACCCGCAGTTTCGCGCTGAAACGGCGGTTGCAACGAGGTTGCGGGCCGTGCAGCGTTACGGCTGCACAGCCCGCATTTAATCGATATAATCCCGCGCTTTCGCCGCAAAGCCCTGCGCGCGGCAGCAATCTGATCGCCGAGACACCTCCATGCCAATGTACGATTACCAATGTGCTTCCTGTGGTCATCAGTTGGAAGCCATTCAGAAGATCAGCGACGCACCGTTGGTCGATTGCCCTGCCTGCCAGGCGCCCGAACTGAAGAAGCAGCTGTCCATGCCGGGTTTTCGCCTCAGCGGCAACGGTTGGTACGAGACCGACTTCAAGACCGGAGCCAAGAAAAATCTGGCCGGTGGCGACAAAGCTGACTAGGGTTCCAACCCTGAACGAACGACACGCGTGAGTTTCCGCCCTGCTTGATGGCGGCGGGATCTCCACCGAATTTCGAATTACGAGAAGCGAACCACACCATGATGCGCAGCCACTATTGCGGCCAACTGAACGAAAGCCTGGAAGGCCAGGAAATTACCCTTTGCGGATGGGTTCACCGTCGCCGCGACCACGGCGGGGTGATTTTCCTCGATATCCGTGATCGTGATGGTCTGGCTCAGGTGGTGTTCGACCCGGATCGCGCCGAGAGCTTCGCCGCCGCCGATCGCGTGCGCAGCGAATACGTCGTGAAGATCACCGGCAAGGTGCGTCTGCGTCCGGCCGGTGCGACCAACGCCAACATGGCTTCGGGCATGATCGAAGTGCTCGGTTACGAACTCGAAGTGCTGAACGAGTCGGAAACCCCGCCGTTCCCGCTCAACGAGTTCTCCGACGTCGGCGAAGAAACCCGCCTGCGCTATCGCTTCCTCGACCTGCGTCGTCCGGAAATGGCCGAGAAGCTGCGTCTGCGCTCGCGCATGACCACCAGCATCCGTCGCTTCCTCGACGAGAACGGCTTCCTCGACGTCGAAACGCCGATCCTGACCCGGGCCACTCCGGAAGGTGCGCGTGACTATCTGGTGCCGAGCCGTACCCACGCCGGTTCGTTCTTCGCCCTGCCGCAATCGCCGCAGCTGTTCAAGCAACTGCTGATGGTGGCCGGCTTCGACCGTTACTACCAGATCGCCAAGTGCTTCCGTGACGAAGACCTGCGTGCCGACCGTCAGCCGGAATTCACCCAGATCGACATCGAGACCAGCTTCCTCGATGAAAAAGAGATCATGGGCCTGACCGAGCAGATGATCCGCAACCTGTTCAAGGAAGTGCTGAACCTGGAGTTCGGCGAATTCCCGCACATGACCTTCGAAGAAGCCATGCGCCGCTACGGTTCGGACAAGCCGGACCTGCGTATTCCGCTGGAACTGGTTGACGTTGCCGACCAGTTGAAAGAAGTCGACTTCAAAGTCTTCAGCGGCCCGGCCAACGATCCGAAGTGCCGCATCGCCGCACTGCGTGTTCCAGGCGGGGCGAGCATGCCGCGCAAGCAGATCGACGACTACACCAAGTTCGTCGGCATCTACGGTGCCAAGGGCCTGGCGTACATCAAGGTCAACGAGCGTGCCGCCGGTGTTGAAGGTCTGCAATCGCCGATCGTGAAGAACATCCCGGAAGACAAGCTCAACGTGATCCTCGATCGCGTTGGCGCAGTCGATGGCGATATCGTGTTCTTCGGTGCCGACAAGGCCAAGATCGTCAGCGAAGCCCTGGGCGCGCTGCGTATCAAGCTCGGTCACGACCTGAAGCTGCTGACCTGCGAGTGGGCGCCAATGTGGGTCGTCGACTTCCCGATGTTCGAAGAGAACGACGACGGCAGCTTCTCGGCGCTGCACCACCCGTTCACCGCACCGAAGTGCACCCCTCAGGAACTCGAAGCCAACCCGGCCGGCGCACTGTCCCGTGCGTACGACATGGTCTTGAACGGCACCGAGCTGGGCGGCGGTTCGATCCGTATCCATCGCAAGGAAATGCAGCAAGCGGTATTCCGTCTGCTGGGCATCAATGAAGCGGAACAGGAAGAGAAGTTCGGCTTCCTGCTCGACGCGCTGAAGTACGGTGCACCGCCGCACGGTGGTCTGGCCTTCGGTCTGGACCGTCTGGTGATGCTGATGACCGGCGCCCAGTCGATCCGTGAAGTGATCGCCTTCCCGAAAACCCAGAGTGCTGCCGACGTGATGACGCAGGCTCCGGGCGTAGTGGATGCCAAGGCATTGCGCGAGCTGCACATTCGCCTGCGCGAAACGCCAAAGGCTGAGTAAGACGGGCCTGAAGGCGCATCTTCGGATGCGCCTTTTTTCTTTCTCAGGTCGAATTTTTCAATTGCCGGCCGCTGCCTCGGCGGGGCGGGCAAGGTTTCAAAGAGCATTCGGAGCAAGTTATGGCAGGTCATTCCAAGTGGGCAAACATCAAGCACCGCAAAGAACGTCAGGATGCCAAGAGGGGCAAGATCTTCACCAAGTGGATCCGTGAACTGACCGTTGCGGCCCGTCAGGGTGGCGGTGATCCGGGTTCCAACCCGCGTCTGCGTCTGGCACTGGACAAGGCGTTGAGCGCGAACATGAGTCGCGACATCATCGACCGTGCCGTCGCGCGCGGTGCCGGCGCCACTGAAGCGGACAACGTTGAAGAACTGACCTACGAAGGTTACGGCCCGGGCGGTGTGGCGGTGATGGTCGAGTGCATGACCGACAACCGCAACCGCACTGCGGCAGCTGTGCGTCACGCGTTCAGCAAGTGTGGCGGCAACCTCGGCACCGATGGTTCGGTGGCGTATCTGTTCGAGCGCAAGGGCCAGATCAGTTTCGCCCCGGGCGTCGATGAAGACGCACTGACCGAAGCGGCGCTGGAAGCCGATGCCGATGACGTGGTCACCCACGAAGACGGTTCGATCGACGTGTTCACCTCGTTCACCGGTTTCTATGCGGTGCGCAACGCGCTGGAAGCGGCCGGGTTCAAGGGCGATGATGCGGAAATCGTCATGCAGCCGACCACGAGCGCCGAGCTGGATCTGGAAGGTGCGGAGAAAGTGCTCAAGCTGATCGACATGCTTGAGGACCTGGATGACGTGCAGAACGTCTACTCCAACGCGGACATCCCGGAAGACGTCGCCGCTCAGCTTGGCTGATGTAAATAGAAAGGTCGCAGTTTTTTGCTGGCTCTACACTTCTTCTGTAGGAGCTGCCGAAGGCTGCGATCTTTTGATCTTTTAAAAACACAAAGATCGCAGCCTTCGGCAGCTCCTACATGTACCCTCAGCTTTCGCATCATTTTCTGCAGGCGTTATGACTCTAATCCTTGGTATCGACCCCGGTTCGCGCATCACCGGTTACGGGATCGTTCGCGATACCGGGCGGGGTGGCTGCATCTATGTGGCCTCGGGCTGCATTCGCACCGGCTCCGGCGAGCTGCATGAGCGTCTGCAGATCGTCTATCGCGGCGTGCGCGAAATCATCAAGACCTACGGCCCGGTGACCATGGGCATCGAAAAGGTGTTCATGGCGAAAAACGCCGACTCGGCGCTGAAGCTCGGACAGGCGCGGGGCGCTGCGATTGTCGCCGGCGCCGAAGAGTGTCTGGAAATCGCCGAGTACACCGCCACGCAAGTCAAACAGGCGGTGGTCGGCACCGGTGCGGCCAATAAGGAGCAGGTGCAGATGATGGTCATGCACATGCTCAAGTTGACCAGCAAGCCGCAGATCGACGCCTCCGACGCTCTCGCGATTGCCATTTGCCATGCGCACACGCGCTCCAGCCTGCTGCCGCACGGTCTGGGAACCGCACGCAGTCGTGGCGGGCGCCTGCGTCTCTGATAGCATCAGCATCAATTTTCCTGAAAGTGGCTTCGCGGTGCCTGTGTTGCCGGCGCGCAAGCCACCTTCAATCGTCGCCAGCCCACGGCTGGCCAGCGCTCAAGGATTCAAAACGTGATTGGACGCTTGCGCGGCACCCTGGCTGAAAAACAGCCGCCGCACCTGATTCTCGATGTCAATGGCCTTGGCTATGAGGTGGAAGTGCCCATGACCACCCTTTATCGTCTGCCGTCGGTCGGCGAACCGCTGACCCTGCACACCCATTTGGTCGTACGCGAAGATGCGCAATTGCTCTATGGTTTTGCCGGCAAGCGTGAGCGAGACTTCTTTCGCGAGCTGATCCGTCTCAACGGCGTCGGACCGAAACTGGCGCTGGCGTTGATGTCGAGCCTGGAAGTCGACGAGCTGGTGCGCTGCGTGCAGTCTCAGGACACTTCGGCGCTGACCAAGGTGCCGGGGGTTGGCAAGAAAACCGCCGAGCGTTTGCTGGTGGAATTGAAAGATCGCTTCAAGGCCTGGGAAACTTCGCCGGCGATGTTCGCGCTGGTGCCGAATCAGCCGGACGGCCCGGCGCCGGTCAACAGTGCCGAGACCGATGCGGTCAGCGCGTTGATCTCGCTGGGCTACAAGCCGCAGGAAGCGAGCAAGGCGATTTCCGCGATCAAAGACAAGAACCTGAGCAGCGAAGACCTGATCCGCCGCGCTCTGAAGGGAATGATTTAAGTGATTGAAGCTGATCGTCTGATCGCTGCCGCGCACAGCCCGCGCGAGCGCGAAGAAGTCCAGGATCGGGCCATCCGCCCGGTCAGCCTGGCCGACTACATTGGCCAGCCGACCGTGCGCGAGCAGATGGAACTGTTTATCCAGGCTGCCCGTGGCCGCAGCGAGTCCCTCGATCACACCCTGATCTTCGGCCCGCCGGGGCTGGGCAAGACCACGCTGGCGAACATCATTGCTCAGGAAATGGGCGTGTCGATCAAGAGCACCTCCGGGCCAGTGCTGGAACGCCCGGGTGATCTGGCCGCGTTGCTGACCAATCTTGAGCCGCACGATGTGTTGTTCATCGACGAAATCCATCGTCTGTCGCCGATCGTTGAAGAAGTGCTGTATCCGGCGATGGAAGATTTCCAGCTCGACATCATGATCGGCGAAGGGCCGGCAGCGCGCTCGATCAAACTCGATCTGCCGCCTTTCACTCTGGTCGGCGCCACCACCCGCGCCGGCATGCTGACCAATCCGTTGCGTGATCGCTTCGGTATCGTCCAGCGTCTGGAGTTCTACAGCACGGCGGATCTGGCAACGATCGTCAGTCGTTCGGCGGCAATTCTCGGTCTGCCGCTGGACCCGGAAGGTTCGTTCGAGATCGCCCGTCGCGCCCGTGGCACGCCGCGAATTGCCAACCGTCTGCTGCGGCGGGTGCGCGATTTCGCTGAAGTACGCGCCAAGGGACACATCACCAAAGCGGTGGCGGATCTGGCGCTGAACCTGCTGGACGTCGACGAACACGGTTTCGATCACCAGGACCGGCGTCTGCTGCTGACCATGATCGAGAAGTTCGACGGCGGCCCGGTCGGTATCGACAGTCTGGCGGCGGCGATCAGTGAAGAACGCCACACCATTGAAGACGTGCTCGAGCCATATCTGATCCAGCAGGGCTACATCATGCGCACGCCACGGGGCAGGGTGGTGACGCGGCATGCCTATCTGCATTTCGGTTTGAATGTTCCGTCACGCATGGGCGAGATGCCCGTGGCAGACGAGTTTCTCGACGCCGTCGACGATTGATACACATTTGCTGGTGATTTATTCAGGGTTTGTACTGTCAGACGACGGTACTTTTGCGTTAAAGCTTTGAAACCACGAAAAACAGTTGTCTGGCCGGATTGGCAACCTGAGGAGTAAGCACTAGAGTATGCGCGCGCAAAACGGGCTTGAGCCGTTCGCACATCGTTGTCGCGTTTATTACGAGGACACCGACGCGGGCGGCATCGTGTATTACGTTAATTACCTCAAGTTTATGGAACGGGCTCGAACCGAGCGGCTACGGGAACTGGGTTTTGCCCAATCTACGCTTGCCGGAGAGGACCTGTTGTTCGTCGTGCATTCCAGCGAAGCGCGCTACCACGCGCCGGCGCGACTGGATGACGAACTGCTGGTAAGCGCTGATGTAATCGAATTGAACCGTGCCAGCCTGCGCTTCAAACAGCAGGTCAGGCGGGCCACGGATAATGTGCTGCTCTGCGAAGGGCAGTTTTTGGTGGCCTGCGTGCGCACCGACAGTTTGAAACCCCGGGCCCTTCCCGAAGACCTGCGTGCGGCCTTCGCCGACGCGGTCGGCCCGGGTACACACTCAAAGCAGGAGATAAAGCGTGGAAGCTAACGTCGTCGACCATTCCTCCATGTGGAGCCTGGTCAGCAATGCCAGCATCGTGGTGCAGTTGGTAATGTTGACCCTGGTGGCCGCATCGGTGACCTCATGGATCATGATCTTTCAGCGCAGCAATTTGCTGCGTGCCGGTCGACGTGCCCTGGAGAGCTTCGAAGAGCGCTTCTGGTCGGGTATCGACCTGTCCAAACTGTACCGTCAGGCTGGCAGCAACCCTGATCCGGATTCGGGCGTGGAGCAGATCTTCCGTGCGGGTTTCAAGGAATTCTCCCGTCTGCGTCAGCAGCCAGGTGTCGATCCTGAAGCCGTGATGGAAGGTGTCGCCCGTGCCATGCGTGTGGCCATCTCGCGCGAAGAAGAGAAGCTCGAGCAGAGCCTGCCGTTCCTCGCCACCGTCGGTTCGGTCAGCCCTTACATCGGTCTGTTCGGCACCGTGTGGGGGATCATGAACTCCTTCCGCGGTCTGGCCAGCGCCCAGCAAGCGACCCTGGCCACCGTTGCCCCGGGTATCGCCGAAGCCCTCATCGCCACCGCGATCGGCCTGTTCGCTGCGATCCCGGCGGTCATCGCTTACAACCGTTTTGCTGCGCGCAGCGAAACCTTGCTGGGCCGCTACTACACGTTCGCCGATGAATTCCAGGCGATCCTGCACCGCAAAGTGCACACCAGCGAAGAATAAGCAGGTATTTCCCGATGGCTTTAATCGCTCGAGCTCGCAAAAAGCGCAAGCCGGTCGCCGAGATGAACGTGGTGCCCTACATCGACGTGATGTTGGTGCTGCTGGTCATCTTCATGGTGACCGCGCCGATGCTCAATCAGGGCGTGAAAGTTGATCTGCCCAAGGTTTCCAGCGAAGCCTTGCCGCAGGACAACAACACTCAGGTCCTGACCATTTCGATCAAGGCTGACAAGACCTACTACTGGAACCTTGGCAGCGAAGTCGACACCGAGAAGCAACAGGACAGGGCCATGACCCTGCCGCAAATGACCGACGCGGTGACCAAGATCATTCGCACTGGCACTGAAAACGGCAAACGCACCCAGGTGTTCATTCGTGGCGACAAGACTGTCGACTACGGCGCCGTCATGGGTGCAATGGGCGGGTTGCAGAAAGCCGGGGTCGGTAACGTTGGTCTGATTACCGAGGCCCCCTGATGCAGCAACAGCGAGAGCCGTCCGCCTCGGAAAGCTACTTCTGGCCTAGTGTTCTGGCAATCGTCCTGCACGTGCTGGTGTTTGGCATGCTGTTCGTCAGTTTTGCCTTCACGCCCGAACTGCCGCCGGCCAAGCCGATCGTCCAGGCGACTCTGTACCAGCTGAAATCGAAAAGTCCGGCGACTACCCAGACCAATCAGAAGATTGCGGGTGAGGCGAAGAAAACTGCCGCGCGCCAGACTGAAGTCGAACAGCTCGAACAGAAAAAGATCGAGCAGGAAGCGGTGAAGGCGGCGGAACAAAAGAAAGAGGAAGCGGCTCAAAAGGCCGAGGAAGCCAAGAAGGCCGACGAGGCGAAGAAAGCGGACGAAGCGAAAAAGGCTGATGAAGCCAAGAAAGCCGACGACGCGAAGAAAGCCGAAGCCAAAAAGGCCGAAGAGAAACAATTGGCTGATATAGCCAAGAAGAAGGCCGAAGACGAGGCGAAAAAGGCTGCTGAAGAAGAGGCCAAGAAAGCCGCTGCTGAAGAAGCCAAGAAGAAGATCGTCGAAGACGCGAAGAAGAAAGCCGCCGAAGACGCCAAGAAGAAAGCTGAAGCTGAAGAGGCGAAGAAGAAAGTCGCCGAAGATGCGAAGAAAAAGGCTGCTGCTGACGCTGCCAAGAAAAAGGCCCAGGACGCAGCTCGTAAATCGGCTGAAGATAAAAAGGCCCAGGCATTGGCTGAGTTGCTTTCGGACAAGACTGATCGGGCAGCGACCAAGGCTGATGAACTCGGCGACAGCGTCGCGGGTGATTTCGATGATCTGATCAGGCTGCGTGTTTCGGAGGGTTGGAATCTTCCGCCTTCGGCACGTAAAGGCATGAAGGTAGAGCTGCGGATCAGTATGTTGCCGGACGGTACCGTAACGGGCGCCGCGGTCACGAAGTCCAGCGGCGATGCTCCTTTTGACGCTTCGGCGGTAGCTGCAGTCAAGAACATCGGGCGGTTGACGGAAATGCAGGGCTTGAGCCCTAGTGATTTTGCTCCGTATCGTTCATTCAAGATGACATTCAATCCTGAGGATTTAGGCTTGTGAGAAATATTCTTCGATCAATGCTGGTCGTTATCTGCTGCCTTGCAGGGATAGCGGTAGCAGACGAAAAGAACATCCTGATCAGCAGTGGCACTGACCGGGCAACTCCGATCGCCGTCGTACCGTTCGGCATGCAGGGCGGTGCCGTGCTACCGGATGACATGGCGGAAATCATCGGTAACGATTTGCGCAACTCGGGCTACTACGCGCCGATCCCCAAGCAAAACATGATCAGCCAGCCAAGCCAGCCGAGCGAAATCATCTTCCGTGACTGGAAGGCATTGGGTGCTCAATACGTGATGGTCGGCAGCATCGCTCCAGCCGGTGGTCGCCTGCAGGTGCAGTGGGCACTGTTCAACGTCGCCACCGAGCAGAAAGTGGCGGACGGCAGTGTTTCCGGCACGACCGACCAGATCCGTGACATGGCGCACTTCATTTCCGATCAGTCGTTCCAGAAGCTGACCGGTATTGACGGTGCCTTCTCGACACGTTTGCTGTACGTAACGGCCGAGCGTTTTTCCGAGAAAAACACCCGTTACACGCTGCAACGCTCCGACTATGACGGTGCCCGCGCAGTGACTCTGCTGCAATCGCGCGAGCCGATCCTGTCGCCGCGTTTTGCACCGGACGGCAAGCGTATCGCCTACGTGTCGTTCGAGCAGAAGCGTCCGCGTATCTTCATGCAGAACATCGACACCGGTCGCCGTGAGCAGATCACCAACTTCGAAGGCCTCAATGGCGCGCCAGCCTGGTCGCCGGATGGCAATCGCCTGGCGTTCGTGCTGTCGAAAGACGGTAACCCGGACATCTACGTGATGAACCTCGGTTCGCGCCAGATCAGCCGCGTAACCAACGGCCAAGGCATCAATACCGAACCGTTCTGGGGCAAGGATGGCTCGACCATCTATTTCACCTCGGACCGTGGCGGCAAGCCGCAAATCTATAAAACCAGCGTCGGTGGCGGTGGTGCCGAGCGTGTGACGTTCGTGGGCAACTACAACGCCAACCCGAAACTTTCGGCTGATGAAAAGACTTTGGTGATGATTCATCGTCAGGATGGCTTCACCAATTTCAAGGTGGCAGCTCAGGATCTGCAGCGGGGTAGTGTAAAGATCCTCACTGATAGCACTCTGGACGAGTCACCTACTGTTGCGCCCAACGGCACCATGGTAATCTACGCCACCCGCCAACAGGGCCGGGGAGTCTTGATGCTCGTGTCCATTAATGGACGCGTGAGGCTCCCGCTTCCTACCGCTCAAGGCGAAGTCAGAGAACCGTCCTGGTCCCCTTACCTGAAGTGAGCGGGCGCTACACGTTTTACTTAACACACTGGGGTTCATTAGGAGTTTCACGATGGAAATGCTGAAGTTTGGTAAATTTGCTGCGCTGGCTCTGGCCATGGCTGTAGCTGTAGGTTGCTCGTCCAAAGGCGGCGACAACGCCGGTGAAGGCGCTGTTGATCCAAACGCTGGTTACGGCGCAAACACCGGTGCCGTTGACGGTTCCCTGAGCGAAGAAGCTGCTCTGCGCGCAATCACCACCTTCTACTTCGAATACGACAGCTCGGACCTGAAGCCAGAAGCCATGCGCGCTCTGGACGTTCACGCCAAAGACCTGAAAGCAAACGGCGCTCGCGTTGTTCTGGAAGGCAACACCGACGAACGTGGTACTCGTGAGTACAACATGGCACTGGGCGAGCGTCGTGCGAAAGCCGTTCAGCGCTACCTGGTACTGCAAGGTGTTTCCCCAGCTCAGCTGGAACTGGTTTCCTACGGCGAAGAGCGTCCAGTTGCTACCGGCAACGACGAGCAGTCCTGGGCCCAGAACCGTCGCGTCGAACTGCGTAAGTAATTCGATATGCGAACGTGCCGTCGTGCTGTAACTGTTCTGGCTCTCAGCCTCGCGCCGCTTGCGGCGTGGGCTGCGGTTCCTGTGGTCGATGACAACTCCGGTTATAACAATAGCGGGAGCAGTTATCCGCCTGCGGGTTACGGTACGAACGGCGCCTATGCCGGGGGAGCGGCTTCGGCCCCTGCCTCGGCACAAGGCATGCTGTTCAACCAATTGCAACAGATGCAGGATCAGATCTCGCGCCAACAGGGCGTGATCGAAGAACTGCAGAATCAGGTTTCGCGCATGAAGCAGGAATCCCTGGAGCGATACCAGGATCTTGATCGGCGCATAGGATCCGGCGTTGCACCAGCCGCGACTCCCGAGAATTCTTCTGCCGGTGGCGATGCAAGTGCTGCTGCCGGTGCTGCCGCAGGTGCGGGTGCTGCTGCGGCAGCCCAGGCCCCTGCTGCGGGTAGCGAACCGGCTGATCCGGCCAAGGAAAAGCTGTATTACGATGCCGCTTTCGACCTGATCAAAGCCAAGGATTTCGACAAGGCCAGCCAGGCCT
The DNA here is from genome assembly GCF_979258175.1 of Pseudomonas sp. AC255. Classification (NCBI taxonomy): domain Bacteria; kingdom Pseudomonadati; phylum Pseudomonadota; class Gammaproteobacteria; order Pseudomonadales; family Pseudomonadaceae; genus Pseudomonas; species Pseudomonas sp. AC255. Next base: position 781,134 of record NZ_OZ409841.1, read on the forward strand.
TCGCCGCTTTCCTGCGCAAATACCCCAACAGCCAGTACGCGGGCAACGCTCAATACTGGTTGGGCGAAGTGAACCTGGCCAAGGGTGATCTGCAAGGTGCAGGTCAGGCCTTTGCCAAGGTTTCGCAGCTGTATCCCAAGCACAACAAAGTGCCGGATTCGCTGTACAAGCTGGCTGACGTAGAACGCCGCCTCGGTCATACCGACAAGGTCAAAGGCATTCTGCAGCAGGTGGTGTCCCAATATCCGGGCACTTCCGCCGCGCAGCTGGCCCAGCGTGATTTGCAGCGCATGTAAGCCTGTTCATCCGTGTTTTGAAGAAACCCGCGCTTGTCGCGGGTTTTTTCGTTAGAATTCACGCCCTTTTTCTGAAACACGCTTCTTGTGGTCTACGCGTTGGCGGGATTGCCTGAAGTGCCTGACGGAGGCGGACAGCCTGTTTAGCTGTTACGCCCGTGGCGACTATGCAAGACACATTGAGAATCACCGAAGTTTTCTACTCGTTGCAGGGGGAAACTCGGACTGCCGGGCTGCCCACGGTTTTCGTGCGCCTGACCGGTTGCCCGTTGCGTTGCCAATACTGCGACAGCGCTTATGCGTTCAGCGGCGGCACCGTCCGCACCCTCGACGACATCGTTGAGCAAGTGGCCGGATATCGTCCGCGCTACGTCTGTGTCACCGGCGGTGAGCCGTTGGCTCAGCCGAACGCCATTCCTTTGCTTGAACGGTTGTGTGATGCCGGTTACGAGGTGTCGCTGGAAACCAGCGGCGCCCTCGACGTGTCCGCCGTCGATCCGCGTGTCAGTCGCGTCGTCGACCTGAAAACGCCGGGCTCGAAAGAAGCCCATCGCAACCGTTACGAGAACATCGAACTGCTGACCCGCAACGATCAGGTGAAGTTTGTCATCTGCTCGCGGGAAGACTATGACTGGGCGGTATCGAAACTGATCCAGTACGGGCTTGATCGACGTGCGGGTGAAGTGCTTTTCTCCCCAAGTCATCATGACCTCAATGCCAGGGATCTGGCGGATTGGGTGGTGGCAGATAACCTGCCAGTGCGGCTGCAACTGCAGTTGCATAAATATCTATGGAATGATGAGCCGGGGCGCTGAGATGATTGAACAACTGAACACTACCGAAAAACGTGCCGTTATCCTGCTTTCGGGCGGCCTCGACTCGGCCACCGTCGTGGCGATGGCACGCGCCGAAGGCTACGCCTGCTACACCATGAGCTTCGATTACGGCCAGCGCTCCCATGCTGAATTGCATGCCGCCGCCCGCGTTGCTCGCGATCTGGGAGTGGTCGAGCACAAGGTCATTGGCCTGAATCTCAACGGCATGGGCGGCTCGGCGCTGACTGACACCAGCATCGACATTCCGGAAGAGCTGGGCGAAGGCATTCCGGTGACTTATGTGCCGGCGCGCAACACCGTGTTTCTGTCGTTGGCGCTGGGTTGGGCCGAAGTGCTCGGCGCGCGCGACATCTTCATCGGCGTCAATGCAGTGGATTATTCCGGCTACCCGGATTGCCGTCCCGAGTTCATCGAGTCGTTCGAGCGCATGGCCAACCTGGCCACCAAAGCGGGCGTGGAAGGCAATGGCTTCCGCATTCAGGCGCCACTGCAAAACCTGAGCAAGGCGCAGATCGTCCAGGCTGGCGTGAAGCTGGGCGTGGATTATGGCCTGACGGTTTCCTGCTATCAGGCAGACGATGACGGCCGCGCCTGCGGCAAATGCGACAGCTGCCGCCTGCGTGCTGAAGGCTTCGCGGCGGCGGGTGTGAGCGATCCAACTCCTTATTTTTGATCTTTTTCAAAAAAGGTGTTGAATAGTCCTTAAAAATCAGTATTATACGCGCCACCACACAGCGGGTCGTTAGCTCAGTTGGTAGAGCAGTTGGCTTTTAACCAATTGGTCGTAGGTTCGAATCCCACACGACCCACCATATTTGGCGGTTTAGAAAATCCGGAAGGCCCACGAAAGTGAGGATTTCCGGGTTTTTTTGCCTGCAATTCGGGCGTTCGATGTTTCAGCGCGGGCGGCCTGACACAGGTCAGAATCATCTTTTGTATCAACGGGATATTCTGTAGCCTTGCGCAGCTTCAACGCTGTCCGTGCCTGATGATACTCACTCTCCCGGCGGTACCCTCTAACGGTCCGGAGCCGGGTGTATACTCGACTTTCGCGCGAATGCGCCTGCAGGTCTTGCGAACATGACGCAGATTTCCGAACGCCTTCTGGTTCAAGCCCACCTCGACGCCAAACAGCCCAAACCGCTGACGGCAGAAGAGGAGGCTTATTACCGTTCCGCCATCGCCGCCGAGCTCAAGGCTCAGGACGCGGTGCTGGTTGCCCACTTTTATTGCGATCCGGTGATTCAGGCCCTGGCCGAAGAGACCGGCGGCTGTGTATCCGATTCCCTGGAAATGGCCCGCTTCGGCAATGCCCATCCGGCCAAGACCGTGGTGGTCGCCGGCGTGAAGTTCATGGGCGAGACGGCAAAGATTCTCAACCCGGAAAAACGCGTGCTGATGCCGACCCTGGAGGCGACGTGCTCGCTGGACCTGGGATGCCCGGTCGATGAGTTCTCGGCGTTCTGCGACCAGCACCCGGAACGCACCGTGGTGGTGTATGCCAATACTTCCGCCGCCGTGAAGGCTCGGGCTGACTGGGTGGTGACTTCGAGCTGCGCACTGGAAATCGTCGAAAGCCTGATGGACAACGGCGAGACGATCATCTGGGGCCCGGACAAGCATCTGGGCACCTACATTCAGCGCAAGACCGGCGCCGACATGCTGCTGTGGGACGGTGCTTGCATCGTCCATGAAGAATTCAAGTCCAAGCAGCTCGAAGACATGAAGGCGCTGTACCCGGACGCGGCGATTCTGGTGCATCCCGAGTCGCCGACTTCGGTGATTGAGCTGGCGGATGCCGTCGGTTCCACCAGTCAGTTGATCGCGGCCGCGCAAAGCCTGCCGAACAAGACCCTGATCGTCGCTACCGACCGTGGCATCTTCTACAAGATGCAGCAGCTGTGCCCGGACAAGGTCTTTATCGAGGCGCCTACCGCCGGTAATGGCGCCGCGTGCCGCAGTTGTGCACATTGCCCGTGGATGGCCATGAACACCCTTGAGCGCACGCTCAAGAGCTTGAAAGAAGGCACCAACGAGATCTTTGTCGATCCGGCGCTGATTCCCCAAGCGATCCGCCCGTTGAAGCGCATGCTCGACTTCACCCAGGCAGCGCGGATGAAGCTGGCGGGTAACGCTTAAGCTTCAAAGGCATTACACAAACCTGTGGGAGCGAGCCTGCTCGCGATAGCGGTGTGTCAGTCACCATCAAAATCGACTGATGCGACCCCTTCGCGAGCAGGCTCGCTCCCACAATGGTATTCGGTGTCAGGCGGTTATTTGCTCTTCTTCGGGATCCGCACCACGCACGTATCCGAATAGATGTCGTGCCAGGTGCGTTTCTGCTTGTCGAACAGCGACCAGAAGAATCCCAGCCCGACACACAACCACGACGCGATCGACACCATAAAGCGCAGCAGCGCCTGCCACAGGCTGATCGCTGTGCCGTTGGCGTTCTGCACGCGGATCCCCCACACCTGCATGCCGAGTGTCTGCCCGCCATGGGTCCAGAACTTGGCAAAGAAGCCGAACAATACCAACAGCAGCACCGTGGAGTAGAGCGGATCACCATCGAGCTGGCCGGCGTCGGTCATCACTCGCAGACGCTCTTCGCCAATGATCGCCGCCTGGATCAACTTATAGATGAATCCGGTGACGATCAGCAGGGCGGTGCACAGCAGGAAGTCGTAGAACATCGCCGCCAGACGACGACCGAGAGCAACGGGAGGAAAGTCCCCTTGCGGCGTGAGCAGGTGTTTCGACATGGCAGCCTCGGGACGCGAATGGAAGCGCCATTTTACGGATTAGCGCGCACAAAAAAGCCCCTGATATCAATATCAGGGGCTTTTTCGTATCAGAAGATCAGGCTTCTGCTTGTACTTCGTCAGCCTGCATGCCTTTCTGGCCTTGCACAGCAACGAAAGTCACTTTCTGGCCTTCTTTCAGGCTCTTGAAGCCGTTGCCCTGAATGGCGCGGAAATGTACGAACAGATCCGGACCGCTTTCTGGAGTGATAAAACCAAAACCTTTCTCGTCGTTAAACCACTTGACGGTACCGCTCTGACGTGTGGACATTTCTTATTTCCTTTGACGCATAAATTGATGACAGCCCCTTTCACATGAAAGAGTACTGGAGCTGGTTGCAAGGAGTAAGAAGACGTCGAGCGGGATGTAGCTAACTTGTAGGCTACTGCCCAGGTCACGATTCCAAGCTGACCCATGCAAACACAGTGGACAAACTCTACGCCAACTACGGGAGAAAAAACAAGCCCTGCGAAGGCCCCGGTTTTACTGCTCTTCATGGCAGTTCGTCAGTTAACTAGTTGAGTCTTAGACGATTGCCTGGTTGTATTTTCAGCAAACGTTATAAGCGACGTTCATATCCGAAAAAGATGTTAAAAAACGCACTGTTTTATGGCGATTGCGTTACACATTAGTGCACGCATAACGCAATCGCGTTACTTATAGAAACAGTCGATCAACCGCGATAGTAGCGTTGTGGAACAAATGGCATTTTGCTTACAAGCATTTGCACCTTTTTCCCACGGACGATGGCCCATACGGGCGTATCGAGCGTGACGTAGGCGCTGTCGAGGTAACCCATCGCCAATGGGCCGCCCAAGGTCGGACCAAAGCCGCCGCTGCAGACGCTGCCGATGATCTCGCCGGCCTCGTTGACGATCTCTGCGCCTTCACGCACCGGGGTGCGCTCCTGTGGCAGCAGGCCGACGCGTTTGCGTGCGACGCCGTTCTGTTGCTGCGCGAAGATCTGCTCGGCGCCCGGGAAACCGCCGGCCCGTGCGCCGTCGGCGCGGCGTGGCTTGGAGATCGCCCAAAGCAGGCTGGCTTCGATCGGCGTGGTTTCGGTGTTCATGTCATGGCCGTACAGGCACAGGCCGGCTTCCAGACGCAGCGAATCACGGGCGCCGAGGCCGATGGCCTGGACCTCTGGTTCGGCGAGCAGGGCGCGGGCGAGTTTTTCCGCTTCGGCGGCCGGTACAGAGATTTCGAAACCGTCTTCACCGGTGTAGCCCGAACGGCTGACAAAGCAGTCCACGCCCAGCAACGACACACGGTTGAACTGCATGAAGGTCATCTTCGTCACGTCCGGCGCAAGACGCGCCAGCACCGTGACGGCTGCCGGACCTTGCAGGGCGAGCAGGGCGCGCTCTTCGAACAGCGCCGTAATGGTGCACTGATCGCCGATGTGTTTTTGCAGATGCGCGAGATCCTGATCCTTGCACGCGGCGTTGACCACCAGGAACAACTCGTCATTGCCCAGATTGGCAACCATCAGGTCGTCGAGGATGCCGCCGCTTTCGTTGGTGAACATCGCATAACGCTGCATGCCCACCGGCAGGTCGATGATGTCCACCGGCACCAGGGTTTCCAGGGCTTTGGCCGCATTGGCACCGGTCAGACGAATCTGGCCCATGTGCGAGACGTCGAACAACCCGGCTTGCTCACGGGTGTGCTGATGTTCTTTCATCACTCCGAGTGGGTATTGCACGGGCATGTCGTAGCCGGCGAACGGCACCATGCGCGCGCCGAGTTCGAGGTGCAGTGCGTGCAGCGGGGTTTTCGAGAGTTGTTCGGTGGACATGCGTGGCTCCTTTGAATTTGGGTTGCGGGTGAGAGGCAAGATCAAGAGCCCCTCACCCCAGCCCTCTCCCGGAGGGAGAGGGAGCTAGTTACGTTTGGCTGAGTTGGTAATCAGCATTCGATAATGTTGACCGCCAGGCCGCCGCGGGCGGTTTCCTTGTATTTGCTTTTCATGTCGGCGCCGGTCTGGCGCATGGTGCGGATGACTTTGTCGAGGGAGACGAAATGCTGGCCGTCGCCACGCATGGCCATGCGCACGGCATTGATGGCTTTCACCGAACCCATCGCATTGCGCTCGATGCACGGGACTTGTACCAGGCCGCCGATCGGGTCGCAGGTCAAACCGAGGTTGTGTTCCATGCCGATTTCCGCGGCGTTCTCGACTTGCTGCACGCTGCCGCCGAGCACTTCGCACAGAGCGCCGGCCGCCATTGAACAGGCCACACCGACTTCACCCTGACAACCGACTTCGGCGCCGGAGATCGAAGCGTTTTCCTTGTAAAGAATGCCGATTGCGGCAGCGGTCAGCAGAAAACGCACGACACCGTCGTCATTCGCCCCGGGGATAAAACGCATGTAGTAATGCAGCACCGCCGGAATGATCCCCGCCGCGCCATTGGTGGGCGCAGTGACCACGCGTCCGCCATTGGCGTTTTCTTCGTTGACCGCCAGTGCATAAAGATTGACCCAGTCGAGCACCGACAACGGATCGCGCAGGGCCGATTCCGGGTTCTTGCACAATTGCCGATGCAGCGCCGCCGCCCGGCGTTTGACCTTCAAACCGCCCGGCAAGATACCTTCGTTACGACAGCCAGCAGCGACGCAGTCCTGCATCACCTGCCAGATTTTCAGCAGGCCGGCACGGGTTTCGGCTTCCGGGCGCCAGGCGCTTTCATTGGTCAGCATCACCTGGCTGATCGACAGCCCGTACGTAGCGCAATGAACGAGCAAGTCCTTGGCGCTTTTGAAAGGGAAGGTCAGTGGCGTGGCGTCTTCGACGATGCGATCGGCACCGGCCGCATCTTCATCGACGACAAAACCACCGCCAACCGAGTAGTACTCGCGACTGCGAATCTGAATCCCCGCCGCATCGAAGGCGCGAAAGATCATGCCGTTGGGGTGATAGGCCAGCGGCTTGCGGATCATCGCCAGATGTTCTTTCTCGTTGAACGCAATGCTGTGTTCGCCGAGCAGGTTCAAGCGGCCGTTGCCGCGAATTTCCTGCAGGCGCGCGGCGACGGTTTCGGTGTCGACTGTGTCCGGGTGCTCGCCTTCAAGGCCGAGCAGCACGGCTTTATCGCTGCCGTGACCTTTGCCGGTAGCACCGAGCGAACCGTACAGCTCGACCCGCACGCTGGCGGTGCTGGTCAACAGGTTTTCACGGCGCAAACCTTCGGCGAAGCGCGCAGCGGCGCGCATCGGGCCGACGGTGTGGGAACTGGAGGGACCGATGCCAATCTTGAACAGGTCGAACACGCTTAACGACATGAGTGGTTCTCCGGTTTCTTGTTATGGGGATTGGCGCAGTTTTTGAGATCGGTGCAGATCCCTTGTGGGAGCGAGCCTGCTCGCGAAAGCGTCGGATCAGCCACCATTTACGTTGACTGAAATGGCGCCTTCGCGAGCAGGCTCGCTCCCACAGGGGATCTAGGGTATTGCTGAAATCGGGGCCGATATTCAGCCCCTCATTCCATTAAGCGTAGCTTTCGATCGACGGGCAGGCGCACACCAGGTTGCGATCGCCGAAGACGTTGTCGACACGGCCGACCGGCGGCCAGTATTTGCCTTCGATCAGCGACGCGACCGGGTAAACGGCTTGCTCGCGGCTGTACGGGTGGGTCCATTCGCCGACCAGTTCCGCTGCGGTGTGCGGGGCGTTTTTCAGTGGGTTGTCTTCCTTGTCCAGGGTGCCGTTTTCCACTGCGCGGATTTCCTCGCGGATGCGGATCATGGCGTCGCAGAAGCGGTCCAGTTCTTCCTTGGATTCGCTTTCGGTCGGCTCGATCATCAATGTGCCGGCGACCGGGAACGACATGGTCGGCGCATGGAAGCCGAAGTCGATCAGGCGCTTGGCGACGTCATCGACGCTGATGCCGCTGCTGTCTTTGAGTGGACGCAGATCGAGGATGCACTCGTGCGCCACCAGGCCGTTGCTGCCGGTGTACAGCACTGGGTAATGCTCTTCGAGGCGACGGGAAATGTAGTTGGCATTGAGGATCGCCAGCTGCGAAGCGCGTTTGAGACCGGCGCCACCCATCATGCGGATGTACATCCAGGTGATCGGCAAAATACTTGCGCTGCCGAACGGTGCCGCGCAGACCGCGCCTTCCTTGCGTTCCATCTGGCCGTGGCCCGGCAGGAACGGGGTCAGGTGCGACTTGACGCCGATCGGGCCAACGCCCGGGCCGCCACCGCCGTGCGGGATGCAGAAGGTTTTGTGCAGGTTCAGGTGCGAAACGTCGCCGCCGAACTTGCCCGGTGCGCAGAGGCCGACCATGGCGTTCATGTTGGCGCCGTCGATATACACCTGGCCGCCGTTGTCGTGAATGATCGCGCAGATTTCGCGGATGCCTTCTTCGAACACGCCGTGGGTCGACGGGTAGGTGATCATCAGCGCGGCGAGGTGTTCGCGGTGCTCAATGGCTTTGGCACGCAGGTCTTCAATGTCGACGTTGCCACGGGCATCGCACGCGGTGACGACCACACGCATACCAGCCATTTGCGCGGTGGCCGGGTTGGTGCCATGGGCCGACGACGGGATCAGGCAAATGTCGCGGCGCTCGTCGCCACGGCTCTGGTGGTAGGCGCGGATCGCCAGGAGACCTGCGTATTCACCTTGCGAACCGGCGTTCGGTTGCAGCGAGATCGAGTCGTAACCGGTGGCGGCGCAGAGCATCGCTTCCAGCTCATCGGTCAGTTGCTGGTAACCGGCGCTTTGTGCGGCCGGGGCGAACGGGTGCAGCGCACCGAATTCGGCCCAGGTCACCGGGATCATTTCACTGGCGGCGTTGAGTTTCATGGTGCACGAGCCCAGTGGAATCATGGTGCGATCCAGTGCCAGGTCCTTGTCCGCCAGTTTGCGCAGGTAGCGCATCAGCTCGGTTTCCGAGTGATAACGGTTGAATACCGGGTGGCTGAGGATCGGCGACTGGCGCACCAGCGCAGCAGGAATGCTGCTCTGCACCGAGGTGGCCAGCGCAGCGAAGTCCGGCAGGGCCTTGCCGTCAGCGAACAGGCCCCACAGGGTTTCGATATCAGCCTGAGTGGTGGTTTCGTCGACCGACAGGCCCAGACGTTCGGCGTCGATCACGCGCAAATTGATCTGCTCAGCATGCGCCTTGTCGTGCAGCGCGGCGGTGTGCGCGCCGGTGGCGATGGTCAGGGTGTCGAAGAAACTGGCTTGTTCAACTTGAGCGCCGAGAGCAGTAAGGCCCTTGGCCAGAATCGCGGTCAGGTGGTGCACGCGGTTGGCGATCTGCGTCAGGCCTTTCGGGCCGTGGTAGACGGCGTACATGCTGGCGATGTTGGCCAGCAGCACTTGAGCGGTGCAGATGTTCGAGGTGGCCTTTTCGCGGCGGATGTGTTGCTCGCGGGTCTGCATCGCCAGACGCAGGGCCGGCTTGCCGAAGCGGTCAACCGAAACACCGACCAGACGGCCGGGCATGTCGCGCTTGAACGCATCTTTAGTGGAGAAATAAGCGGCGTGCGGGCCACCGAAGCCCAGCGGCACGCCGAAGCGTTGCGCCGAACCGATGGCAACGTCGGCACCGAATTCTCCCGGTGCGGTGAGCAGGGTCAGGGCGAGCAGGTCAGCGGCCACGGCCACCAGAGCGTTGGCGGCGTGGAAGCGCTCGGTCAGCTCGCGGTAGTCGAACACATCACCGTTGCTCGCCGGGTATTGCAGCAGCGCGCCGAAGAACGGCGTGACGTCAGTCAGTTCGCGCTCATCGCCCACGACCACGTCAATGCCGAGCGGCTCGGCACGGGTGCGCAGCACGTCGAGGGTCTGTGGATGGCTGTGGATCGAGGCGAAGAACTGGTGGCTGCCCTTGTTCTTGCTCAGGCGTTTGCAGAAGGTCATGGCTTCGGCAGCGGCGGTGGCTTCGTCGAGCAGGGAGGCGTTGGCGATCGGCAGGCCGGTGAGGTCGCTGATCATGGTCTGGAAGTTCAGCAGCGCTTCGAGACGGCCCTGGGAAATTTCTGGCTGGTACGGGGTGTAAGCGGTGTACCAGGCCGGGTTTTCCAGCAGGTTGCGCAGGATCGGCGAAGGCGTGTGGCAGTTGTAGTAGCCCTGGCCGATGTAGGTTTTGAACAGTTGGTTTTTGCCAGCGATGGATTTGATCATCGCCAGGGCGTCGGCCTCGCTGAGGCCGTCGTCCATGCCGAGCACGCTGGTGCCCTTGATGCTTTCCGGGATGACGCTGGCGCTCAGCGCTTCGAGGGAATCGAAGCCGAGGCTGTTGAGCATGGCTTGCTCGTCACCGGCGCGCGGGCCGATGTGACGGGCGATGAATTCGTTGGCGGTGCCGAGATTGATGGCGGTCATGGGGTAATTCCTCAGGCTTCGGCTTGGGCTTTGATCAGGCGGTCATAGGCGTCCTGATCGAGCAGTTCGCCGACAGCGGCGGCGTCGCTTGGCTGGAAGCGGAAGAACCAGCCTTCGCCCAGCGGATCTTCGTTGACCAGTTCCGGGGCGTTTTCCAGCGCCGGGTTGACTTCCAGCACGTCGCCATCGAGCGGCATGTACACGCCGCTGGCGGCTTTCACCGATTCCACGGTGGCGGCTTCAGCGCCTTTTTCGTAAGCCTGCAGCTCAGGCAGTTGCACGAACACCACGTCGCCCAAGGCGTTCTGCGCGAATGCGGTGATGCCGACAGTGACACTGCCGTCGGCTTCGGTGCGCAGCCATTCGTGATCTTCAGTAAAACGCAACTCGCTCATGGAAACTCCTCAGGGGCCAGACTCGTCTGGTGGACGCGGTGGAAAGCTTGGGGCGGGGAAGCCCTTTTATAGATGAGGAGGCAGGTAGCAAGAATGCGGCCAAGGTTGATTTACCCATATAAATCAATGGGTTGCTTGGTTTTGGCGTTTGTTGGGATGCTGGAGTTGTAGCGAAATCGCTACAGCTTGGGGCGGGGAGAAAAGCTGAACGGGATCAAAGCGTTGCGCAGCGCTGGTCACAGGCGACTGTAGCGATATCGTTCCGCTGTAGCGCTTTCGGTACAGGTGGAGGTCGTTTTCAGCGTGGCGATATCATTCCTGAATTGAAAACAAGGACCGTAGGAGCTGCCGAAGGCTGCGATCTTTTGACCTTGATCTCTAAAAAACAAAGTCAAAAGATCGCAGCCTTCGGCAGCTCCTACAGGAGATCGGTGGTGAATCCGGGTTTATTGGGAATGCCGTATTTGCGCAATCGATGGGCGATGGCGGTGTGCGAGGTTTGCAATCGGCTCGCCAGTTGCCGGGTCGAGGGATAGCTGACGTAAAGCTTTTCCAGCAGCGCTCGTTCGAACGATTCGACCGCTTGTTCGAGACTTTCCACCTCAGTGTCGGTCTGGCGCGCGACGGAGGTGCCGGCGATGTCGAGGTCGCCGATATCGACCAGGCTGCTCTCGCAAATCGCTGCCGCGCGGAAAATCACGTTCTGCAGTTGCCGCACGTTGCCTGGCCAGCGATTGCCGAGCAGCGCCGGATAAGTGCCGGGCGCCAGGCGGCAGACCGGGCGCTGGATCTGCGCACAGGCCTGCTGCATGAAGTAGCGCGCCAGCAGCAGGATGTCCTGACCGCGTTCACGCAGCGGCGGCACTTCGACGTTGAGCACATTGAGGCGATAGAACAAGTCTTCGCGGAACAAGCCTTCGCTGACCATTTTTTCCAGATCGCGGTGGGTCGCGCTGAGGATGCGCACATTGACCTTCACTTCACGATCACCGCCCACCCGACGAAAGCTGCCATCGTTGAGAAAGCGCAGCAGTTTGGCCTGCAAGTACGGCGACATCTCGCCGATCTCATCAAGGAACACCGTGCCCTGGTTGGCCAGTTCCATCAGCCCCGGCTTACCGCCACGCGCCGCACCGGTGAAGGCGCCGGGGGCGTAGCCGAACAGTTCGCTCTCGGCGAGGTTCTCCGGCAGCGCCGCGCAGTTGAGGGCGAGAAACGGAGCGCTGTGCCGTGCACTGATGGCATGGCAAGCGCGGGCGACGAGTTCTTTACCGGTACCGGTTTCGCCTTGAATCAACAACGGTGCATCAAGGGCGGCGACGCGTTGCGCGCGGGCCTTGAGTGTGCGGATCGCCGGAGACTCGCCGAGCAGCGCGTCGAAGCCTTCGGCGTGATCGTGGTGCAGTGCCGAGAGTTGTTCGCCGATGCGGTTCGGTTGATACAGGGTCAGCAGGGCGCCGGCGTCGGTGATCGGCGTGGCGTCGAGCAGTAGGGTCTGGCCGTTGACGGTGATCTCGCGCAGCGGCAGGCGAAAGCCGTTTTCCAGCAGGGTATCGAGCAGGCCGGGATCATTGAACAGCGCCGAGACGCTTTCACCGGCCGGTTCGCGACCGTACAGGGCAATCAACGCTGGGTTGGCCAACAGCACCTTGCCGGCGCTGTCGAGGGCTAGCACTGGGTCGGTCATCGCCGCGAGCAAAGCATCGAGCTGCAAGTGCCGGCGCTGGCCGGGGAGGATATCGACCACGGTCACCGCTTCCACGCCGAGCACGCGAAACAGCGCATCTTTCAGTTCTTCGAGCACTTGCGGGCTGAGGGTCGGCGCGTCGATGTAGACGTTCGGCGGGATCATCTCCACCGCATCCAGATTGAGATTGCGCCCACCGAGGATAGCCAGGACTTCCTGGGTGATGCCGACGCGGTCGATGAAGCTGACGTGGATACGCATGGGGGCGGTTCAGTGATCTGTAGTGCGGAGGGAGGCAAGTATGCCTTAAATCAAAAGCCCCCTCACCCCAGCCCTCTCCCGGAGGGAGAGGGAGCCGACCGAGGTGTCTGGGGTTATGCATCGACCTGAAAGTACCGGGCGATTATGGATTCAGTGATGCAGGATCAGGCCGACGCAATGCTGCAGCATCCCCCAATCGGTTCCCTCTCCCTCCGGGAGAGGGCTAGGGTGAGGGGCTTTTGATTTTTATTCGAAATGCTCGAGATTGACCGGATCCCCCGACTGCATATTCAACTTCTGCCGAATGTCTTCAAACATCAGATCGTAATGCCTGTGCACCGAGCCGATCTGGCTGTGGGTCTTGGGGATGCCGTACTTCTCGGCGATCCGCGTTACATCGCGGGCGAAGTTGTAGGCCTCTTCCTTGGGCAGGAAAAACGCCTCCTTCATGTCCTTGCCCTGCATGCTGCCGTGCAGGGTGAACTGAATCCCCTTGCCTTTCTGCGGGTCGGTGAACACTTCATAGTCCAGATGCACGTTGTAATTGACGTCATCGTCGGTCAACGCGTGCCGCTCGATGTGCAGATGACCGGGTTCGAACTGGGCCATTGAGCTACTCCTTTCAAGGCATGGAAGCGGAGCAGGCCTTGAGCCTGCCCCGGCGTTTATTGTTATCGGTAGCTGATCCCCGGCTTCGCCGTGCTGACCCGCGTACCGGCGGTGCCCTGGACGATGGCTTCGATATCGGCCAGCGAACCGATCACCGCGACCTTGCCAGTATGGCGCGCGAATTCGCAGGCTGCCTGCACCTTCGGTCCCATGGAGCCGGCGGCGAAACCAAGGCGTTCGAGTTCGTCCGGGTGGGCTTCGGCGATGGCTTTCTGCGTCGGCTTGCCGTAATCGATGAACGCCGCGTTGACGTCGGTGGCGATCACCAGCAGATCGGCTTCCAGTTGCTCGGCGAGCAACGACGAGCACAGGTCCTTGTCGATCACCGCCTCGATACCCTTGAGGTTACGGTTTTCGTCATACATGGTCGGAATGCCGCCGCCACCAGCGCAAATGACGATGCTGCCCTTGTCCAGCAGCCACTTGATCGGACGGATTTCGAAGATGCGCTTCGGTCGTGGACTGGCTACGACGCGGCGGAATTTGTCGCCATCCGGGGCAATCGCCCAGCCTTTTTCGGCGGCGAGTTTTTCCGCTTCGGCTTTCTCGTAGACCGGGCCGATCGGCTTGCTCGGCTTCTTGAAAGCCGGGTCGTTGGCGTCGACTTCAACCTGGGTCAGCAGGGTGGCGAACGGCACTTCGAAGTCGAGCAGATTGCCCAGTTCCTGTTCGATGATGTAGCCGATCATGCCTTCGGTTTCGGCACCGAGCACGTCCAGCGGGTATGGGGTGACAGAGGTGTAGGCCGCCGCTTGCAGCGACAGCAGGCCGACTTGCGGGCCATTGCCGTGGGCGATGACCAGTTGGTTGCCGGGATGGATCTTGGCGATTTGCTCGGTGGCGATGCGGATGTTGGCGCGCTGGTTGTCAGCGGTCATCGGCTCACCACGGCGGAGCAGGGCGTTACCGCCCAGGGCTACGACGATACGCATGGTGCAATCCTTCTAAGCAGAGGAATGACAAACGATTCGATCTCCCTGCTGGAACCGATATCCCTGTGGGAGCGAGCCTGCTCGCGAACGCGTCAGATCAGTCGACATCGCTGTTGAATGACCCACCGCTTTCGCGAGCAGGCTCGCTCCCACATTGGGTTTCCGGTTCCTTCAGTGGGAGCGCTGTGGCGTCAGAGATCAGCCAGGGTCGAGACCAGAATTGCCTTGATCGTGTGCATGCGGTTTTCCGCTTGCTCGAAGGCGATGCAGGCCGGCGACTCGAACACGTCATCGGTCACTTCGATGCCGTTTTTCAGGTGCGGATATTGTTCGGCGATCTGTTTGCCGACCTTGGTGTCGCTGTTGTGGAACGCCGGCAGGCAGTGCATGAACTTGGTGCGCGGGTTGCCGGTGGCCTTCATCAGCTCGGCGTTGACCTGATACGGCAGCAGTTGCTGAATGCGCTCGGCCCAGGCTTCCACCGGTTCACCCATCGATACCCAGACATCGGTGTGAATGAAGTCGACGCCTTTGACCGCTTCTTTCGGATCTTCGGTGAGGGTAATGCGTGCGCCGCTTTCCTCGCCGTATTTTTTGCAACGCGCTACCAGATCGTCCAGCGGCCACAGTGCTTTTGGCGCGCAGATGCGCACGTCCATGCCGAGCTTGGCGCCGATCAGCAGCAGCGAGTTGCCCATGTTGTTGCGCGCGTCGCCCAGGTAGGCGTAGCTGATTTCATGGATCGGCTTGTCGGCGTGCTCACGCATGGTCAGCACGTCGGCGATCATCTGGGTCGGGTGATATTCATCGGTCAGGCCGTTGAACACCGGCACGCCGGCGAATTTGGCCAGCTCTTCGACGATTTCCTGTTTGAAGCCACGGTACTCGATGGCGTCGTACATGCGCCCGAGCACGCGGGCGGTGTCCTTCATGCTTTCCTTGTGGCCGATCTGCGAGGAGTTCGGGTCGATGTAAGTGACGTTGGCGCCCTGGTCATAGGCCGCCACTTCGAAGGCGCAACGGGTGCGGGTCGAAGTTTTCTCGAAGATCAGGGCGATGTTATTGCCCTTCAGGTGTTGTTGCTCGGTGCCGGTGTATTTCGCGCGTTTCAGATCACGGGACAGGTCGAGCAGGTAACGCAGCTCACGTGGGGTGTGGTGTTCCAGGCTGAGCAGGTTACGGTTGTGAATGTTAAAAGCCATGATGGATCTCCTTGGGTTTCGGTTATCCCCTTGGCCGCGCTCGATAAGTCGCGGCGAAGGCTCAAAGATTAGTAATCGATCGGGTCGCGGATGATCGGGCAGGTCATGCAGTGGCCGCCGCCACGGCCTCGGCCGAGTTCGCCGGCGCTGATGGTGATGACCTCCACGCCAGCCTTGCGCAGCAGAGTGTTGGTGTAGGTGTTGCGGTCGTAGCCGATGACCACGCCGGGTTCCATTGCCACCACGTTGTTGCCGTCGTCCCATTGCTCGCGTTCGGCGGCGAAGCTGTTGCCGCCAGTTTCCACCACGCGCAGTTTCGGCAGGTTAAGCGCCGCAGCGACGGTGTCGAGGAAGCTGCCTTCTTCGCGGCGGATGTCGATGCCACCCTGTTTGCTTTCGTCAGGACGCAGGGTGAAGGCGACGATCTGGTTGACCACTTCCGGGAAGATCGTCACCAGGTCGCGGTCGCAGAAGCTGAACACGGTGTCCAGGTGCATTGCTGCGCGGGACTTCGGCAGGCCGGCGACGATGACTTTTTCCACCGCTTTGTTGTTGAACAGGTTCAGCGCCAGTTGGCCGATGGCCTGCCGCGATGAGCGCTCGCCCATGCCGATCAGCACCACGCCGTTGCCGATCGGCATGACGTCGCCGCCCTCAAGGGTGGAGTTGCCGTGGTCCTTGTCCGGGTCGCCGTACCAGATCTCGAATTCGGCGTTGGTGAATTGCGGATGGAATTTATAGATGGCGGTGGTCAGCAGGGTTTCCTGACGGCGCGCCGGCCAGTACATCGGGTTCAGCGTCACGCCACCGTAGATCCAGCAGGTAGTGTCACGGGTGAACTGGGTATTGGGCAGCGGCGGCAGGATGAAGCTGGAGTGGCCGAGGAAGTCGCGGAACATCTGGATGGTCTTGCCACCGAAGCTGTCCGGCAGATCATCGGCCGACACGCCGCCAATCAGGAATTCGGCGATGTGGCGTGGCTCGAGGCTTTTCAGCCAGGATTTCACTTCGCTGATCAGGCCCAGGCCCACCGAGTCGGCAGTGACTTTGCGCTCAAGAATCCAGTCCAGCGCTTCGGGGATGGCGACGATGTCGGTCAGCAGGTTGTGCATTTCCACCACGTCGATGCCGCGCTCGCGCATCTTGGTGACGAAGTCGAAGTGATCGCGCTTGGCCTGCGCCACCCACAACACGTCATCGAACAGCAGTTCATCGCAGTTGTTCGGGGTCAGCCGCTGATGGGCCAGACCTGGGGAGCAAACCATGACTTTACGCAGTTTCCCGGCTTCGGAGTGGACGCCGTACTTCACTTTTTCCGTGGTCATTTCTGTGTTCCTCCAGATGACAATTCAATCAGGGGTTACAGCGTCAGGAAGCCATCGTAGAGACCGTAGGCCGCCACCACGGCGCCCACGACCACTGCGGCGAAAATCAGCTTCTCGACGTTGGTGAAAACCGGTTGTTTGAGTTCCAGCTTGGCCTTGGCGAACAGGATCGCGCCGGGCGCGTAGAGCAGGGCCGACAGCAGCAGGTACTTGACCCCGCCGGCATACAACAACCACACCGCGTAGATCAGGGCGATACCGCCGATGATCAGATCCTTGCGCCGCTCGGCGGCGAAGCCTTCGTAGCTCTCGCCGCGCACCGCCAGCAGCAGGGCATAGGCCGCTGACCACAGGTACGGCACCAGAATCATCGAGGTGGCGAGGTAGATCAGCGACAGGTAAGTGCTGGCCGAGAACAGGGTGATGATCAGGAACACCTGCACCATCGCGTTGGTCAGCCACAGGGCGTTGACCGGCACATGGTTGGCGTTTTCCTTGCGCAGAAACTCCGGCATGGTGTGGTCTTTGGCGGCGGCGAACATGATCTCCGCACACAGCAGCACCCACGACAGCAGGGCGCCGAGCAACGAGATGATCAGGCCGACGCTGATCAGCACCGCCCCCCAGTGACCGACCACATGCTCAAGCACGGCGGCCATCGACGGGTTCTGCAGTTTCGCCAGTTCCGGCTGGGTCATGATGCCCAGCGACAGCACGTTCACCAGCACCAGAAACAGCAGCACGGTGATGAAGCCGATCACGGTGGCCTTGCCGACATCCGAGCGTTTCTCGGCGCGGGCGGAGAAGATGCTCGCGCCTTCGATGCCGATGAACACCCAGACGGTGACCAGCATCATGTTGCGCACCTGGTTCATCACACTGCCCAGGTCAGGGTTTTTCACGCCCCAGATGTCGGCGGTGAAGATGTCCAGTCTGAACGCGAAGACTGCGATCAACACGAACAGCAGCAGCGGCACGACCTTGGCGACGGTGGTCACCAGGTTGATGAACGCCGCTTCCTTGATCCCGCGCAACACCAGAAAATGCACGCCCCACAGCAGCAAGGACGCGCCGATCACCGCCGCCGGGGTATTGCCTTCGCCGAAGATCGGAAAGAAATAGCCGAGGGTGCTGAACAGCAGAACGAAGTAACCGACGTTGCCCAGCCAGGCGCTGATCCAGTAGCCCCAGGCCGATGAGAAACCCATGTAGTCGCCGAATCCGGCCTTGGCGTAGGCGTAGACCCCGCCGTCCAGGTCAGGCTTGCGATTGGCGAGGGTTTGAAAAACAAATGCGAGGGTGAGCATGCCGACGGCGGTGATGGCCCAGCCGATCAGCACTGCACCGACGTCGGCGCTGGCGGCCATGTTTTGTGGCAACGAAAATATCCCGCCGCCAATCATTGAACCGACTACCAGTGCAACCAGTGCACCGAGTCTTAGTTTTCCGGGCGCTTCAGACATTTGCATGACTCCATTGCAGGAAAGGAGAGCTCACAGCCTAGTACCGTTGTCTGTTCGAATAGCTGACTTGGATCAGTGCATGGCCACATTCCATTGTTAATGAATGACTTATCTACCCGTTGCGGGCATAACACTGTGCTCTGGAAGGCCCGTCCCAGAGCCGTTTCGCTTACGCAATTGGGAATAGCAATTAATGCTTTCGAACTATGACGCTAGTTGCTTTTCCGCGTTTGGCAAATGTCCGTCATCTGTTTTCAGTACAGAATTGAATAATCAAGATTGGCGCACAAAACTGACTTAACGTGCTAAGCGTTATCGTGGTCGGCTATATATAACGGTGCGAAATTGGCCATTACCTGATAAACGTCATCTACCCTTAGGCTTTTAGTCGGCAGTTGTTACAAATAAACAACAACGGCTCTTTCAAGGAGATCTGCATGTCGCAACCGACGCAAAAGCTGCGCCTTGGTGCGTTGATCGCGCTGGTGGTGGGGTCGATGATCGGCGGGGGATTTTCTCGTTGCCGCAAAACATGGCGGCGCGCGCCGATGCCGGGGCGATCCTGATCGGCTGGGGCATCACCGCAATCGGCATGCTGACGCTGGCCTTCGTCTTTCAGACCCTGGCCAATCGCAAGCCGGAGCTGGACTCGGGCGTCTACGCCTACGCCAAGGCCGGGTTCGGCGATTACATGGGCTTTTCGTCGGCGTGGGGTTACTGGATCAGCGCCTGGCTGGGCAACGTCGGCTATTTTGTATTGCTGTTCAGCACCCTCGGTTATTTCTTTCCGGTATTCGGCCAGGGCAACACGCCGATCGCCATCGGCTGCGCCTCGCTGCTGTTGTGGGCGGTGCACTTTCTGGTGATGCGCGGGATCAAGGAGGCGGCGCTGATCAACCAACTGACCACCGTGGCCAAGGTCGTGCCGCTGATCATGTTCATCGTCATCGCTGCCGTGGCATTCAAGGCTGACATTTTCACCCGTGACATCTGGGGCCGCAGCAACCCGAACTTCGGCGGGGTGATGGACCAGGTGCGCAACATGATGCTGGTCACCGTGTTCGTGTTCATCGGCATCGAAGGCGCCAGCGTCTATTCGGCTCGCGCAGAAAAACGCAGCGACGTCGGCCGCGCCACGGTCATCGGTTTTATCGGCGTGCTGGCGCTGCTGGTGCTGGTCAACGTGCTGTCGCTGGGGATCATGAGCCAGCCGGAACTGGCCAATCTGCAGAACCCTTCGCTGGCAGCGGTGCTCGAGCACATCGTCGGGCCGTGGGGTGCGTTGCTGATCAGCGTCGGGCTGGCGATTTCGCTGTTGGGCGCGTTGTTGTCATGGGCCTTGCTGTGCGCGGAAATCCTCTTCGCCACGGCCAAAGACAAAACCATGCCGGCGTTCCTGAAGAAGGAAAACAAGAACCACGTGCCGGTCAACGCGCTGTGGCTGACCAATGTGATGATCCAGATTTTCCTGCTGATCACACTGTTCTCGGCGGGTACTTACACCAGTCTGATTTACCTGGCGTCGTCGATGATTCTGGTGCCGTATTTGTGGTCGGCGGCCTATGCGGTGCTGCTCAGCGGGCGCGGCGAAACCTACGAACACGCCTCGGCGGAACGTACCAAGGATCTGCTGATCGGCGGCATCGCCCTGGTTTACGCGGTATGGCTGTTGTATGCCGGGGGAGTGAAATATCTGCTGCTGTCGGCGCTGCTGTATGCGCCGGGGGTGATTCTGTTTGCCAAGGCCAAGCGTGAACAGGGGCAGCCGGTTTTTACCACGGTGGAGAAAGGGATTTTTGCCTGCGTGGTGATCGGGGCGGGGCTGGCGGCGTATGGGTTGTATAGCGGAGTGTTGTCGTTGTGATCTGAAAAGCAGCCCCTCACCCTAGCCCTCTCCCAGAGGGAGAGGGGACCGACCGAGGTGTCTGGCGCTATACATCGACCTGAGCGATCGAGTCGATTATGGATTCGACGAAAATCTTTCACGTCGGCGTAACTCTCCAATACCCCCAATCAGTCCCCTCTCCCTCTGGGAGAGGGGACCGACCGAGGTGTCTGGCGCTATACGTCGACCTGAGCGATCGAGTTGATTATGGATTCGACGAAAATCTTTCACGTCGGCGTAACTCTCCAATATCCCCCAATCAGTCCCCTCTCCCTCTGGGAGAGGGGACCGACCGAGGTGTCTGGCGCTATACATCGACCTGAGCGATCGAGTCGATTATGGATTCGACGAAAATCTTTCACGTCGGCGTAACTGTCCAATATCCCCCAATCAGTCCCCTCTCCCTCTGGGAGAGGGGACCGACCGAGGTGTCTGGCGCTATACATCGACCTGAGCGATCGAGTCGATTATGGATTCGACGAAAATCTTGCACGTCGGCGTAACTCTCCAATATCCCCCAATCAGTCCCCTCTCCCTCTGGGAGAGGGCTAGGGTGAGGGGCTTCTCATGGCCAACACGGAGGATGCGAGCCCAACTCCGTCGCCGGCCAATTCCACCGCATCGCCGTCCCGCTGATCTGCAGCGGCACGCGCAACCTCCGCGCCGGCCCCCACGCGGTGTGTTCAATCGCCGGATCCTGATCCAGTGCGTCTTCAGCCCGCAGCGGGTCAAGCATCCCCGGCCCATGCTCAAGCAACAGCTTCGCCGTCCGTGCCAGCGACAACCGCGCCGAACCCCCGCGACCGCTGGCCAGTCGTTCAGTCAGCAGCCTTATTGCACTCGCCGCCAGCAGATACCCGGTCGCATGATCCAGTGCCTGCACCGGCAGTGGCGTCGGTTTATCGCTGTGCTTCCAGCGCTGTCCGGCCTCGGCGATGCCGCTGCTCATCTGCACCAGGCTGTCGAAGCCCCGGCGGTTCTGCCAGGGGCCGCTCCAGCCGTAGGCATTGAGGCAGACGTCGATCAGCCCCGGTGCCAGTTGCCTTCGGCGTTCAATACCAAACCCCAGATGTTCCAGCGCATCGGCGCGATAGCCGTGGAGCAAGATGTCGGCGTCTTGCAATAAACCTTCGAACACTGCGCGATCCGCTGGCACTTGCAGATCCAGCCGCGCACAGCGCTTGCCGACAGTCATTTCCGGAACGACGCCGGGTTCGTTCCAGCTCGGTGGATCGATGCGCAGCACGTTTGCGCCGAGCCCGGCGAGAAAGCGGCTGGCGCTGGGACCGGCGAGCACGCGGGTCAGGTCGAGCACCTTGATCCCGGCCAGAGGTCGTGCGAGCGAGCCTTGCCATGGGCTGCGGTTCTCGTCCGTCTGCTCGATGAATTGCACCAGCGCTTCGGCATTCACCGCCAGCCCCTGCGGATGCTGCTGCCACTGCGCCCAACTGCGCATCTCGGCGGCGCAGCCCTTGGCGTCGACCACCGCCTGCTCAAGATCCGCGCTCGCCCACTGTGCGACTTTCGCCGCCATTGCGGCGCGGTCGGCGCAGGCACCGAGCACGCGTTCAGCGGCGGCGCGGTGATGCGGAGCGTTGGTGTGCAGACGGATCCAGCCGTCCCGGGTCGCATAGTCGCCGGCGATCGCGTCCCATAACGGCGGCACCTGCCAGCCGATCGGGCGAAGCGAGGTGGAGAACCAGAAGGAGGCAAGGCGCCGGTCGACTGCAACTGCTGACAAGTGCCCGATTTGCGGGTGGAGCAATTCGCTGAGCGCTTGGCCGGCAGCGGCGATGCTGGCGCAGGCCAGCTCGGTCACGGCGAACGCCGAGGGCAACGCGCCGTCACCGTTGAAGGGGATGGGCGTGCGAGGCAGGTCGAGTGCGGTTTGGATGGACGTGAGCAGATCAGTCATCGAAGGCCCTCCGGAACGAGAGGGCGATGATAGTGCAAAAAGTGTCGCGGTTTAGATGAAACCGCAGGGTGAACACTTACCCCTGTGGGAGCTGGCTTGCCAGCGATAGCGGTGTGTCAGCCACAGAATGGTCAACTGACCTGCCGCCATCGCTGGCAAGCCAGCTCCCACAGGGATTTTTGTTGTTCCCGCTCTGGCGGCTAGACGCGGAACTGATCCATCAATTTCATCTGCTGGCTCGCCAGGCTGTTGAGCTGGCTGCTGATCGCTGCCGACTCGGTGGCCTGCTCGGTCAGGGTTTCGGTCACGGTGCGAATCGCCGAGACGTTGCGGTTGACCTCTTCGGCCACGGCGCTCTGTTCTTCGGCGGCACTGGCGATCTGCAGGTTCATGTCGCTGATCACCGTCACCGCGTCGCTGATCTTGCCTAGCGCATCAACGGCCTGACGAATCTGCCCGGCGTTGTTGTGCGCTTGGGTCTGGCTCGAATGCATGGTCGCGACCACGCCACGGGTGCCGGTCTGGATGCGCTCGATGACGATGCGGATTTCTTCCACCGAATCCTGCGTGCGTTTGGCGAGGTTGCGCACCTCGTCGGCGACCACGGCAAAACCGCGACCGCTTTCGCCGGCGCGGGCGGCTTCGATGGCGGCGTTGAGGGCCAGCAGGTTGGTTTGTTCGGCGATGCTGCGGATTACTTCCAGCACCGAGCCGATCTGCTCGCTGTTGACCGCCAGCGCTTCGACTTCGGTCACCGCTTTGCTGACTTCATCGGCGAGTTGATTGATGTCGCGGGTGCTGCGCTCGATGATCGCCATACCGTCCTTCGCCGACTGATCGGCACCCTTGGCGGCGTTGGCCGCGTTCGAGGCACTGTTGGCGACGTCGTGGGCGGTGGCGCTCATTTCGTTGGACGCGGTGGCGACCTGATCGATTTCGCGGAACTGCACCAGCATGCCTTCGCTGGTCTGGCGGGCAATTTCCGACGACTGATCGGCCGTGCCGCGCGCTTCGGTGATGCTCTGTTTGATCTGCGCGATGGTCGGTTGCAGCTTGTCGAGGAAGCGGTTGAACCAGTTCACCAGTTCGCCCAGTTCATCTTTCTTGCTGTAGTTCAGGCGCTGGGTCAGATCGCCTTCGCCGCTGGCGATGTTCTTCAGCATCTCAGCAACGCTGTTGATCGGACGGGTGACGCCGGAGGCGGTGAGCCAGATCAGCAGGAGGCCGACCAGACCGGCCACGCCCGCTACCAGCAGCGCAGTGATCACGCCGGTTTGTTGCGCGTCATCCAGCACCGCTTGAAGTTTCACCGAGTCGGCCAGCAGCACGTGCTCGGGCAGGTCGATGACCACGCCCCAGGCACGCGAATTGCCGATCGGGTCGACCGGGTAAACCGCGCGAATCAGCTCGCCCTGTTGGAGAATTTTTGCCGTGCCGCTGCCGACCAGTTGCAATACATCCTTGCCGTCAGCGCCGAGGGTGTCGCTGATTTTTTTGCCGACCCGCGTCGCGTCAGCACTGTCGGCCGCCAGCACGCCGCTGCCGGAGACGATCAGCATGTGCCCGGCGTTGTTGAACAGGCTGCGCTGCGAGTCGACGGCGGCGGCTTGCAGGGCGTCGAGCGCAATGTCGACACCAACCACGCCGATCGCTTTGCCATCCACCAGCAGCGGCACGGAAATGGTCGTCATGAGCATTTCCTTGCCACCGACCGTGTCGGCATACGGGTCAAGCAGGCAGGTGCGTTTGTTGTCGCGAGGGCAGGTGTACCAACTGTTGTACGGCGTGCCGCTGACGCTGAGGGTGGTCTTGGTCAAGTCGTCCTCGACCATGATCGTATTCAGCGCGGCGCCGGCGGCACGGCTCCAGTACGAGGCGAAGCGCCCGGCTTCGTTGGACTGCCGCGCGGCATCGTTGGCGAATTCGCTGTCCTTGCCGTCGAGGCCGTTGGGTTCGAAGGCCAACCAGATGCCGAGGACTTTATCGTTGCGCTCGAAAGCGGTTTTCAGACTCTGGTTCAACTCTTCCCGAACGGCGCCGGCTTCGAGTGAACGCTTGGCCGCCATCGTCCGCAGATCCTTGATCTGATCGGCGAGGGCGGTGACCACCAGCAGGCTTTCACCAAAGGTTTTCTGCACCCGCACCGCTTGCTCGGCGGCCTTGGCCTGCAGCAGGTTCTGCACGCTGGCGGTGAGCAACTGGTTGCTGGATTGACTGACCAGCGCGTCGTTCTGGTTGGTCTGGTAGATGTTCATGCTGACAATCAGCACCACCACTCCGAGCAGGCACAGGCCGGAGAGCAGGACGATTTTCAGGCGAATGGAAAGAGAGTCGAACATGGGGCGATCTCGCGAATGGAATAAACAGGTGGCTGGGCCTGAAGCCCGGTTTGCCAAATCCATTCAGCGCCATTCAATCCTCATCGGCGTCGCGCGAAACGGCATGAGGCGCTCGCCGACGGACGGTCGCCGCTAAACGTTTGCGCAGGGGAAAGTGCTGAAAAGGCTTTAATTACAGGGATGTTTCACTACTTCGATGGGCGTCTCCGGGCGCGACCAGATCCACAGGTTGCCCAGGCCCATGCCGGCAATCGCCAGATAGATTGGCCAGCCGTGATCGAGCATCACCAGCATCAAAGTGGCGCACAGCAGCATGCTGACGGTGGCACTGAGCTTGGCCTTGCGCGCGATGATCCTGCCGTTGCGCCAGTTACTGAGGATCGGCCCGAACAGGCGATGATTTTCCAGCCACGCACTCAGGCGCGGCGAACTGCGGGTCGCGGCCCACGCGGCTAAAAGGATGAACTCGGTGGTCGGCAGACCGGGCACGACGATGGCGACAAGGCCAATGCCGAGGCTGACATAGGCCAGCAGGCCGAACAGCAGACGGGCGAGTTTTGATGGGGCGGGTGCGGGCATGGGCTCAGCGGCGGCTTCTGAAGCGGAACGGAGATCTTACAGATTTGTGGTGAGCTCTGTGGGAGCGAGCCTGCTCGCGAAAGCGGTTGATCAGGCACATTGATGTTGAATGTGCTGCCGTCTTCGCGAGCAGGCTCGCTCCCACAAGTGATAAGAGTTGCTTCAGGCCACTTCGGCTTCTATGGCATAAGCCCGTTCCAACAGCACGGTGAAGCGGTTGAATGCATCCAGCGCACCTTGCTCAACTTCCGCCTCTTCCTCTGCCGTGAACGGCAACGCATCGAGGGTGCGTACGAAGCTTTTCCAGCCCTCGGCGCGGCCACCTTGCGGTTCAGCCAAATGCCGGGCACCGAAGCTTTCGCTCAGTTCCAGTGCCACCGCACGCTTGATCAAAAACGCCGCGCCGAGCTTGGAACCCTCCGACACGAAGATCCAGCCCAGCGCCCGTGCCTTGCTCGGGTTTTTCAGCGCGCCAGCCACCGGGGCCGGAACCTCGGTGTCGAGGTCGGCAAGATCAGCCTTGGCCGCTTCGGCGCGGCAACGGGCCGGCAGGTCGGGGACGATTGCAGTCAGTTCGGCATCGTTGTAGAGCTCCACCAGTTCCGCCTGGAACAGGTATTGCGCAACGACGAAACGGGCGAAGCTGGCGCGGGTTTCGAACGGCGCGTGGGCTTTGACCAGGGCATCGAGTTTGCTGTGCGGCTCATGGGTGATCTGGTTCAGGCGTTGCGAACGCAGGGCTTTTTCCGGGGTAGTCATGGGGTGTCCTTGATAAATGAGGCGCTTGATAACAAGACGTACGGGCGGGCGCCGGACAGTAAAAACCTCACTGCGCGGCGAGAACACGCGCAGTGAGGGCCGGGCGGATCAGATGTCCCAGATCAGGTTGATCGCGAAGTTGCGCCCCGGTTGGGTCAGGCGATCAAGGTTGGCCGGTTGCGTCACCGAGGCTTCGCCAACGCTGTCGTAACCGCGCACGTCATCCCATAGCCAGTATTTCTTGTCGGTCAGGTTGTAGACGCCGCCGCTGACGGTGACGTCGTCGGTCACCTTGTAATAGCCGGCCAGATCGAGAATGCCGAAGCCCGGGCTCTTGAACTGACTGCTGACGCCGTCCGGCGACTTGAAGTTGCTGTCGTCGACGCGGTCCTTTTTCTTCACCACGGTCCAGCTCAGCAAACCGCCATAGTTGTCCTGGTCGTAACCGAGACCGAACACGCCGGTGAGCGGATTGACGCTGTTGATCGGCTCGCCGCTGTCGTTGTTGCGACCGTAGGCGTAGGCGATCGAGCCTTGGGTATACAGGCCTTGCGGCGCGCCGAGCGCGTCCAGATTCAAGCGACCTTTGACTTCCGCACCCTTGATGGTGGCGCGCTTGATGTTATTGCTCTGGAAGGTCAACTGATCGTCGCCCGGCTTGACCGCGTCCTCATTGATGAAGTCGCGGTACTTGTTATAGAACACCGCGACGTCGAACGAACCCTGCTCGAAATTCCCGCGCAGGCCGGTTTCGAAGCCTTTGCTCTTTTCCGGCTCGAGGTCGGAGTTGGGCGCTACGGTGTAGCCGGTGGTGTTGTTCTCGAAACGCCCGTACAGCGATTTTGCCGTGGGCGTGCGGAAGCCTTCGGCGTACTGGCCGTACCAGGTGTAGTTGTCCGTCAGTGCATAGGTCAGGCCGAATTTCGGCGACACCTTGTGCCAGGTCTTGTTCTTGTCGCTGACCGTGCCCTGGCCGTCGGCGTTCACGGTGTTGAGGAACTCTTCAGTGATGTGCGGCTTGAGCTGGGTGTAGTCGTAGCGCAGGCCCGGCAGGAAGGTCCAGTCGTTCCAGCTGATCTGATCCTGAGCAAACAGGCTGTAGGTGTTGATGGTCGGATCGGGGAAATCAGTGGCCTTGGCCAGCACATCTGCCGGACTCGTCGCGCCAATCGCCGTGCAGCCGCGACCGACGGCCACACACGTGCCGTCGCCGCTGCGCGAGCCGGTGACTTTCTGCTGTTTGATCGTGGTGCCGTAGGTCAGCAGGTGATCGGTGTCACCGATGGCGAAAGCCTTGTCCAGTTGCGCGTCGAACACCCACTGTTTTTCTTCGTAGAGCGTGTCGCGGGTACGCTGCACTTTACGGGTGATCGGGTAGTACAACTCTTCGGTGCTCTGGTCGGTCTTGGCGATCTGGTGATTGAGGCTCCACGTGGCGTTATCGGCCAGCAGGCTGTCGAGGGCGAACGCGTGTTCGATGCCGAAACGCTCGCGGGTGATGGTGTCGTTACCGGTGCGCCACTGGTACATGCCGCCGGGCAGTACGCTGCTCGGAATGGTCGGCGCGCCATTAAAGTACGGGCCGCCGTAGGCACTTTTCTGGTCGGTGTCGCGATCGTCCTTGTACTTTTCGTAGGTCAGGCCCAGACGCGAATCGTCGTTGTAATTCCAGCCGAGCTTGGCCAGAACGTTGGTTGCGCGCACGTCTTCCGGGTTGGCGGCGGTGCGCGCAAGGCCGGTGCCATTGTTGCCGCCGAACGATTCGCTTTCGTGACCGTCGCGCTGGCTGTAATGCAGCAAGCCGTCGAACTCACCACTGCGGCCAGCGACGGTGGCGGATTTCAGCCAGCTGTCGTCGGCGGAGCTGTAACCGCTTTTCAGACGCGCGCCGACGTCCTTGCCCGGTTTGATGATGTCGTCGGCGTCCAGCGTGTAGTAGCTGACCGCGCCGCCGATGGCGTTGCTGCCGTACAGCACCGAGGCCGGGCCACGGAGGATTTCCACGCGTTTGACGATTTCCGGGTCGACGTAGTTGCGCTGGCTTTTGGCGTAGGGGCCGTTGAAGAAGCCGTTGGGGATTTCCACGCCATCGACTTGAGTCAGGATGCGGTCGCCGTCGATACCGCGAATGTTGTAGCCGCTGATGCCGCCGCGCTGGCCGGCACCGCCAACGGAAACGCCCGGTTCGTAGCGCACCAGATCCTTGATGGTGTTGACGTTGTTGCGGTCAAGCGCTTGGCGATCATGCACGCTGACCGTCGAAGGCACGCTGTTGACCGACTGTTCCTGGCGAGTGGCGCTGATGGTCACCTGATCGAGATTGAGCGTGCCGCTGCTGTTGCGTTTTTCCAGCACGACATTGTTGTTGCTCAGCTTGCGAAAGCTCAGGTTGGTCCCCACCAACAGGCGCTCGAGGGCTTTCTCCGGCGGCAGCGAACCGCGCACGCCCGGCGACGAAACGTTCTGCCCCAACTCTGCCGGCAAGCCGACCTGCCAACCGGTCACGGCGGTGAAGGCATTCAGTGCCGAAACCAGTGGTTGCTGGCCGATGGCGAACGCGTAATCGCCCATGTTGCGCGTCGGTTGCTCGGTGGCCGCCAGCAGCGGTGCGGTGCCAGCCATCAGGATGGCCGCAGTCAGCAGCGACAGTACGCGGGAAGGGGAAGCAGTCTGGCGGGTAAGGCGTGAGGACATCGATAGCGCTCCGTGTCGCACGAATCTTTATAGGTGCTGATCGGCATGGTTAGATGCGAATCAATTGCATTGGCTATAACGAGACGTACTGTCGCTGGCTATCGAGTAAAAATAATTCTCATTCAGTTAAGGATCACCAGCGCCGGGAATTCCTGCAGGCGCGCCGAGGTGATGTGGGCGAGGGAGCGGACCACGTCGAGCGGCTGGTCGAGACGGTAATTGCCGGTGACGGCGACGTCGGCCAGTTGCTCGTTGTTGTTGATGATCCAGCCCGGGTAGTAGCGGCGCAGCTCGGCCAGCACCTGATTCAGCGGGCAGTTCTCGAACACCAGGCGGCCTTCAACCCAGGCCAGATCGGCATTGGCGTCGAGCTTGGCCGGGCGATCAAAACCGTTGGGGCCGATGCGAATGCTCTCCCCGGCGCGCAGGCGCACCCTGGCATCGTTGTGGGTGGCGCGCAGATCGACATCGCCACGCTGCACATTCACTTGCGCGACCCCGTCGAGGTAGCGCACGGCGAATGCGGTGTCGTGCACGCTTGCCTGCACTGGGCCTGCGTCGATCTCCAGCGGCTGATTGCGCCCGCTGGCAATCTCGAAAAACGCCTCGCCCTGAAACAGTCGGGCCACGCGCTGTTGATCGTTGATGGTGCTGGAAAACGCCGAATTGGTATTGAGCAGGACCTTCGAACCGTCCTCCAGTTGCAGCCGCTGACGCTCGCCAACCACGGTGAGGTGATCCGCTTGAATGCGCATCGGCAAATTACTGAAACTGAACAGCCCAAGGATCAGCACCGCAGCGGTGGCCAGCGGTTTCCAGTGCGGGCGCAAGCGTTTGAGGAAGGTGATTTTTACCGGCTTTGTCGCCAGAGCCTCGGCGCACAGTGCGACTTGCGGGCCGTCCCAGATGGCCTGGGCCTTGGCGAACGCCTCGGCATTCAACGGATCAGCCGCCAGCCAGGCATGAAATTGCCGGGTCTGTTCCTCATCCGGGCTGCCGAGCACGATGAGCCAGTCCAGCGCCTGGTCCATTGCAGCTGCAGCGTCCCGCGCCGAATCGGGCGAAGGCGAGCGGTGGGTGTCCGTCACGGTGGTTCCTCAGGGCTTCTGGCGAAGCAGTTTCCAGCTTCAAGCTGCAAGCTGCAAGCCGGATGCGTTACCGCTTTTGTTTTTACTTGTAGCTTGCAGCTCAAAGCTTGCCGCTGCCGTTATGTCGTTCGGCAACACCGATGCAGATCGACATGATCAGTTTCAGTTCTTTCTGCACGGTGCTCAGCGAAACATCAAGTTCATCAGCGATTTCCTGATAGCTGTGCCCGTGCAGGCGGCTGAGGATGAAGATCTGCTGCTGGCGCGGGCTGAGTTGGCTGAGGCTCACGTTCAAACGCTCCAGCAATTGCTCGGCATGGGCGGCGTCTTCGGCGCTGCTGGCCGGCGCGGCGATGCTCTGTACGACATCTTGCGGCACGTCGTCGACCATGGTCCGCGCATGAATCTTGCGCGCACGCAAATGATCCAGCGCCAGATTGCGCGCGGTCTGGAAGACAAAGGGTTCAAGGTGATCGATGGCCCGTTCGCTCAACGCCCGGGTCACGCGCAGGTAGGTCTCCTGCAACAGGTCTTCAGCGGTGCTGTGATTGTTGACCATCCGTTCCAGCGTGCGCAGCAGGGAAGTGCGCTGGGCGAGGAAGACGTGGTTGAAGCGCGATTGACTCACGGGAGGACCTGATCCATTTCGAGCGAATGATAATGCTTATCATCCAGCTAAATGGTCAAGCGCTGATTTCAAATTGAAATCGGATCTCCTGTGGGAGCGAGCCTGCTCGCGAAGGCGTTGTGTCAGTCAGCTCCATATTGACTGACATATAGCTTTCGCGAGCAGGCTCGCTCCCACAGGGATTGGGGACCGGCCGGGATTATTCGGCGTTACACAACGCCAGGCAGTTATCCAGCATGCGGTTGGAGAAGCCCCATTCGTTGTCGTACCAGGCCAGCACTTTCAGCAACTTGCCGCCGACCTTGGTGTGGTTGGCGTCGAAGATCGACGACAGCGGGTTGTGGTTGAAGTCGCTGGAAACCAGCGGCAAGGTGTTGTAACCGAGAATTTTCGAATGCTGGCTCGCCGCTTTCAGCAGGGCGTTGACTTCGTCGGCACTGGCTTCTTTCTTCAGTTGCACGGTGAGGTCGACCAGCGACACATTGATCACCGGTACGCGCACAGCCATGCCGGTCAATTTGCCCGCCAGTTCCGGCAGCACCAGGCCTACCGCTTCGGCTGCGCCGGTCTTGCTCGGGATCATGTTCTGCGTGGCGGAACGGGCGCGGTACGGGTCGCTGTGATAGACGTCGGTGAGGTTCTGGTCGTTGGTGTAGGCGTGGATGGTGGTCATCAGGCCGCTTTCGATCCCCAGCTCGCGATGCAGCACCTGCGCCACTGGCGCCAGGCAGTTGGTGGTGCACGAAGCGTTGGAAATGATCTGGTGCGACTGACGCAGAATGTCGTGGTTGACGCCATAAACCACAGTGGCGTCGGCGCCTTTGGCCGGGGCCGAGATGATCACCTTGCGGGCGCCGGCGCTGATATGTGCGGCGGCTTTGGCACGGTCGGTGAACAGACCGGTGCATTCGAACACTACGTCGATTTTTTCTGCGGCCCAGGGCAGGTCGGCCGGGTTGCGAATGGCGCTGACCGCGATGCGGTCGCCATTGACCGTCAGGCTTTCGTTATCGTGCGCCACTTCGGCGTCGAAAGTGCCGTGGACGGTGTCGTATTTGAGCAGATGGGCATTGATCGAACTGTCACCCAGATCGTTGATCGCGACGATCTGCAGGTCTTGACGATAGCCTTGGGTATACAGTGCGCGCAGGACATTACGGCCGATGCGGCCAAAACCATTGATTGCGATTCGAAGAGTCATGGAACAGCGCCGCCGTTGTTTTGTTGTTGGAATTACAAGATTATTCGCATAAAAATAGAAAACAAGCCTTTTTAGTGGCAATATTTTGTTTTATCTACAACGAGTGACCTGAATCAACTGGTCCGAATGGTCAAAAAAGCCGTCTGTCATTCCAACAACAACGGCGTTTGATCAGCATAGACAATCAGGTCGCCACATCCGTTAGCCTGGAGTTCTACACATGCATCCCCGCGTTCTTGAGGTCACCGAACGGCTTATCGCCCGCAGCCGCGCCACGCGTCAGGCTTACCTTGCATTGATTCGCGGCGCCGCCACCGATGGCCCGATGCGCGGCAAGCTGCAATGCGCCAACTTCGCCCACGGCGTGGCCGGTTGCGGCACTGAAGACAAGCACAGCCTGCGGATGATGAACTCGGCGAACATCGCCATTGTGTCTTCGTATAACGACATGCTCTCGGCGCACCAGCCGTACGAAGTTTTCCCGCAACAGATCAAGAACGCCCTGCGCGAAATCGGCTCGGTCGGCCAGTTCGCCGGCGGCACTCCGGCGATGTGCGATGGCGTGACCCAGGGTGAGCCCGGCATGGAGCTCAGCCTGCCGAGCCGCGAAGTGATCGCGATGTCGACCGCCGTGGCGCTGTCGCACAACATGTTTGACGGCGCGCTGATGCTCGGCATCTGCGACAAGATCGTTCCGGGCCTGATGATGGGTTCGCTGCGCTTCGGTCATCTGCCGACCATTTTCGTACCGGGCGGGCCGATGGTGTCGGGGATTTCCAACAAGGAAAAAGCCGACGTCCGCCAGAAGTACGCCGAAGGCAAGGCGACCCGCGAAGAGCTGCTGGAATCGGAGATGAAGTCCTACCACAGCCCGGGCACCTGCACCTTCTACGGCACCGCCAACACCAATCAGTTGCTGATGGAAGTCATGGGCCTGCACTTGCCGGGCGCGTCTTTCGTCAACCCGAACACGCCGCTGCGCGACGCGCTCACCCGCGAAGCCGCGCATCAGGTCACGCGCCTGACCAAGCAGAACGGCAACTTCATGCCGATCGGCGAAATCGTCGACGAAAAGGCGCTGGTCAACTCCATCGTTGCCCTGCACGCCACCGGCGGCTCGACCAACCACACTCTGCACATGCCGGCCATCGCCATGGCGGCGGGCATTCAGCTGACCTGGCAGGACATGGCCGACCTCTCCGAAGTCGTGCCGACCCTGAGCCACGTCTACCCGAACGGCAAAGCCGACATCAACCACTTCCAGGCAGCGGGCGGCATGTCGTTCCTGATCCGCGAACTGCTCGGCGCCGGCCTGCTGCATGAAGACGTCAACACCGTGCTCGGCCATGGCCTGAGCCAGTACACCAAAGAGCCGTTCCTCGATAACGGTGAGCTGGTCTGGCGCGAAGGCCCGACCGACAGTCTCGACGAAAACATTCTGCGTCCGGTGTCCCGTGCGTTCTCGCAAGAAGGCGGACTGCGGGTGATGGAAGGCAACCTCGGTCGCGGCGTGATGAAGGTTTCTGCGGTTGCGCTGGAGAACCAGATCGTCGAAGCACCGGCGATGGTCTTCCAGGATCAACAGGATCTGGCGGACGCATTCAAGGCCGGTCTGCTGGAGAAGGATTTTGTCGCCGTGATGCGCTTCCAGGGCCCGCGTTCCAACGGCATGCCCGAGCTGCACAAGATGACGCCATTCCTCGGCGTACTGCAGGATCGCGGCTTCAAAGTGGCATTGGTGACTGACGGGCGCATGTCCGGCGCGTCGGGGAAAATCCCCGCAGCGATTCACGTCAGCCCGGAAGCTTATGTCGGTGGCGCTTTGGCGCGCGTGCAAGAGGGCGATATCATCCGCGTCGATGGCGTCAAAGGCACCTTGGAACTGAAGGTCGACGCCGCCGAATTTGCAGCGCGCGAACCTGCCAAAGGCCTGTTGGGCAACAACATTGGCAGCGGCCGCGAGCTGTTTGGTTTCATGCGCATGGCCTTCAGCTCGGCGGAGCAGGGCGCCAGCGCCTTCACTTCTGCCCTGGAGACGCTTAATTGAAACTGGCTTTGGTCGGCGACATCGGAGGCACCAACGCGCGGTTCGCGTTGTGGCAAAACCAGCAACTGCAATCGGTTCAGGTGCTGGCCACGGCCGACTTCGCCAGCCCGGAAGAGGCAATCGCTCTGTACCTGAGCGGGCTCGGCCTGGCGCCGGGCTCGATCGGTTCAGTGTGCCTGTCGGTGGCAGGTCCGGTGAGTGGCGATGAATTCAAGTTCACCAACAACCACTGGCGGCTCAGCCGCAGCGCGTTTTGCAAGACCTTGCAGGTCGAGCAGTTGTTGCTGACCAACGACTTCTCGGCGATGGCGCTGGGCATGACCCGCTTGCAGCCTGGCGAATTTCGCGTGGTTTGCGAAGGCACGCCGGAGCCGTTGCGCCCGGCGGTGGTGATCGGCCCCGGCACTGGCCTGGGCGTCGGCACCTTGCTCGATCTCGGCGAAGGGCGTTTTGCCGCGTTGCCGGGCGAGGGCGGCCACGTCGACCTGCCGCTGAGCAGCCCGCGCGAAACGCAACTGTGGCAACACATCTACAACGAGATCGGCCATGTCAGCGCGGAAACCGCGTTGAGCGGCGGCGGCCTGCCTCGGCTGTACCGGGCGATCTGCGCGGTGGATGGTCATGAGCCTACGCTTGAAACGCCGGAAGCGATCACCGCCGCTGGCCTTGCCGGTGACCCGATCGCTTTGGAAGTGCTCGAGCAGTTCTGCTGCTGGCTCGGCCGCGTCGCCGGCAACAACGTGCTTACCACTGGCGCGCGCGGCGGGGTGTTTATCGTTGGCGGGGTGATTCCACGCTTCGCCGATTTCTTCCTCGCCAGCGGCTTCGCCCGCTGCTTCGCCGACAAAGGCTGCATGAGCGATTACTTCAAAGGCATCCCGGTGTGGCTGGTGACGGCGCCGTACTCCGGCCTGGTCGGCGCCGGCGTGGCGCTGGACCAATCAATTCCGACCTGAAATGCAATCCAATTGTGGGAGCGAGCCTGCTCGCGAAAGCGGTGTGTCAGTCAACAGATCTGTTGAATGTTAAAACCGATTCGCGAGCAGGCTCGCTCCCACAAGGGTTTCTGTAGTGTTTGTTAGTTTGATGCTTAAGGCATAATCCGCCCCAACTCCAACAACAAGGATGCCTTCGAAGTGAGCTCAGTCAACAAGTCGATATTGTTGGTCGATGACGACCAGGAAATACGCGAGTTGCTGGAAACCTACCTGACCCGCGCCGGGTTCCAGGTGCGGGCCACCGCCGATGGTGCCGGTTTTCGTCAGGCGCTCAACGAGGCGCCGAGCGATCTGGTGATCCTCGATGTCATGCTGCCCGACGAAGACGGCTTCAGCCTGTGCCGTTGGGTACGCCAGCACCCGCGTCAGGCACAGGTGCCAATCATCATGCTGACCGCCAGCTCCGACGAAGCCGACCGCGTGATCGGTCTGGAACTCGGCGCCGACGACTACCTCGGCAAACCGTTCAGCCCGCGCGAACTGCAAGCGCGGATCAAGGCCCTGCTGCGCCGCGCACAGTTCGCCCACGAACGTAGCGGCAGCGAAGTGCTGGTCTTCGACGAATGGCGCCTGGACACGGTCAGCCATCGGCTGTTCCACACTGACGGCGAGGAAGTGATCCTTTCCGGCGCCGATTTCGCTCTGCTGAAACTGTTCCTCGATCATCCGCAGCAAATCCTCGACCGCGACACCATCGGCAACGCCACCCGTGGCCGCGATCTGATGCCGCTCGATCGCATTGTCGACATGGCCGTCAGCCGTTTGCGTCAACGCTTGCGCGACACCGAAAAACCGCCACGGTTGATCCGCACCGTGCGCGGCAGCGGCTATCAGTTGGCAGCCAATGTGGTTGCCGGCAATGCTCACTGAGTCGCTGCGCAAATTCGCCAGTCGCATACCGGTGCCGCGCTCGCTGCTCGGGCGGATGCTGCTGCTGACTCTGCTCGCGGTGCTGTTCGCGCAGACGCTGTCGAGCGTGATCTGGGTCTCGCAGTTGCGCGCTACCCAGCTCGAAGGCCTGGTCACCAGTGCCCGCAGCCTGGCGCATTCGATGACCGCCAGCGTCAGCTATTTCCGTTCCTTGCCTGTGGCCTACCGACCGCTGGTGCTCGATCAGTTGCGCAGCATGGGCGGCACCCGGTTTGTCGTGACGCTGAACGACAAGCCGCTGGGCATGGACGTGCTGCCGGTGACGCCGCGCAAGGCTGCGGTGATGCAAGCGGTGGACGAAGTGCTGCGCCAGTCTCTGGGCCATGACACGGATATTTCGGTGACCTTCGTCAGCCCCGAAGACCTGCGCATTTTCAACGCCGGGCTGAAACTTGATGAATTGCCGCGCTCCTGGGCGCACTACGCGTTGACGCTTGAACCGGTGAATCCGCCGGTGCTGGTCACGCAGATTCAAATGGCCCCGGGCGAGTGGCTGTACATCGCCTCGTTGCTGCCGGAGCCGTACACCAGTCTCGAAGAGCAAGGCCTGCCGGCGCAGCAGGTGTGGTTTATCGTCCTCACCAGCGGCTTTCTGTTGTTGTTCATCGGCCTGCTGGTGCACTGGCAGAGCCGGCCGCTCAAGCGTCTGGCGCGGGCGGCGCGGGACCTGTCGCTGGGCGCCGATGTCGAGCCAGTGGCGGAGGGCGGTGGCAGTGAAGTGGTCGAAGTTGGCCGCGCGTTCAACACCATGCGCGAACGCATCAGCCGTTACCTGACCGAACGCAGCCAGTTGTTCAGCGCGATTTCCCACGACCTGCGCACGCCGATCACCCGCCTGCGCTTGCGCGTCGAGCTGCTCGAGGACGAACAGCTGCAAGCCAAGTTCGGCCGCGATCTGGATGAGCTGGAGCTGCTGGTCAAAGGCGCGCTGCAATGCGTGAAAGACACCGACATCCACGAGAACATCGAGCCGGTGGATCTCAATCATGTCCTCGATTGCCTGGTCGAGCCGTATCTGGCGCCGAACGGCAATGGCCGCGTCACTCAGCATGGCCGCGCGCTGTCGGCATACCCGGGCAAACCGCTGGCGCTCAAGCGCTGCATCGGCAACCTGATCGACAACGCCTTGAAGTACGGGCAGAACGCGCATCTGCACATCGATGACGATGACAGCGCGTTCGTTTTGCACGTCGACGATGAAGGGCCGGGTGTGCCGCAGCAGCGGCTGGAGCAAGTGTTCGAACCGCACTTCCGTTTGGCGGGACAGCAGCAGGGCTACGGATTGGGACTGGGCATTGCGCGCAACATCGCCCATAGCCATGGCGGCGAGGTGACGTTGCAGAACCTGCGTGAGGGTGGGTTGCGGGTGACGTTGCAGTTGCCTCGGTCTGTGGATTAGCCCCGAAAAGCCCCTCACCCTAGCCCTCTCCCAGAGGGAGAGGGGACCGATTGGGGGATGCTGCTGAGGTGCGCTGACCTGTAAATGCGGTGGTGAATCCATAATCGCCAATATTTTTCAGGTCGACGGAGGACGCAAGACACCTCGGTCGGCCCCTCTCCCTCCGGGAGAGGGTTGGGGTGAGGGTGCTTTTGCTCTTCTCTTTTGTCACGAGCAAGTGACAAACCCCGCCCCCTTCGTTACAAGCCCGCCCCGGCCCGTTGTTTAGACTGCCCGCAGTCCTAACAACAAAAAAGGGTCACGCCATGGACACCTTTCACCCAGACTTCAGCAGTTGGCTGAACGCCCCTGCCCACCAGCAATGGCTAGCCGCCGAAGGCCTGCGTCTGCTGGATTTCGCCAAGGCATCACG
Source organism: Pseudomonas sp. AC255 (assembly GCF_979258175.1). Taxonomy (NCBI): domain Bacteria; kingdom Pseudomonadati; phylum Pseudomonadota; class Gammaproteobacteria; order Pseudomonadales; family Pseudomonadaceae; genus Pseudomonas; species Pseudomonas sp. AC255. The sequence continues at coordinate 818,219 of NZ_OZ409841.1, forward strand.
ACTGCCCGAAGGCTTCGGCAACCTCGACGAACGCGGCCATTTGCCTGCGCACGCACAAGCCGAAACCATGAACACCGCGCGCATGACCCACAGCTTCGCCATGGCGCACATTCAGGGCCTGCCGGGGTTTGCCGAGCTGGTCGACCACGGTATCGCCGCGTTGCGCGGGCCGCTGCGTGATGCGCTGCATGGCGGCTGGTTTGCGGTTGCCCAGCATCGTGACGACAACACCGGCAAGAACGCCTATCTGCACGCCTTTGTCGCACTCGCCGCCAGCTCCGCCGCGGTCGCGCAACGGCCCGGCGCCCAAGCCTTGCTCGATGACGCAATCGACATCATCGACACTTATTTCTGGAGCGAAGAAGAGGGCGCCATGCGCGAATTCTTCAACCGCGACTGGAGCGAAGAAGAAGCCTATCGCGGCGCCAACAGCAACATGCACGCGACCGAAGCATTCCTCGCGCTGGCCGATGTCACTGAAGATCCGCGCTGGCTGATACGCGCCCAGCGCATCGTCGAACGAGTGATCCATGGCCACGCTGCGGCCAACGATTACATGGTCATCGAACACTTCGATCGCGACTGGCAGCCGCTGCGCGAATACAACCACGACAATCCGGCTGACGGTTTCCGTCCTTACGGCACCACGCCGGGCCATGGTTTCGAATGGGCGCGCTTGCTCCTGCACCTTGAAGCCGCGCGGGTGCAGGCCGGCATGCTTACGCCGGGCTGGCTGGCGACTGATGCGCAAAAACTCTTCGAAAACAATTGCCGCCACGGCTGGGATGTCGATGGCGCGCCGGGCATCGTCTACACCCTCGACTGGCACAATAAAGCAGTGGTCCGCCATCGCCTGCACTGGACGCACGCCGAAGCCAGCGCCGCCGCCAGCGCTTTGCTCAAACGCACCGGCGATGCGCAATACGAAACCTGGTACCGACTGTTCTGGGAATTCTGTGAGACGAATTTCATCGACCGTTGCAACGGCAGCTGGTACCACGAACTCAATCCGCAGAATGTGCCGAGTGCCGATATCTGGCCGGGCAAGCCCGATCTGTATCACGCCTGGCAGGCTGTGCTGATTCCACGATTGCCGCTGGCGCCAAGCATGGCCACGGCTTTGGCGCAGTCGTCCCGGCCTGTTGCTGTGTAACCATGTCGTGACATTTACGCGTCCCTTCGTTACCTGCGAAGCGAAACGCTCTGTTTAAACTCCGTGCAGCGCAAGCACCAGACTTGCAATGCATAACAACAAGAAAGGTACATCTCGAATGAATGCGATTTCTCGCCTCGCTACTGTCATTTCTGTCGCCTCCCTGTTCCCGCTCGCAATCCTGCCGCTCAGTGTCTCCGCCGCCGATTCCAAAGGTTCGGTCGAAGTCGTGCACTGGTGGACTTCCGGTGGCGAAAAAGCCGCTGTCGATGTGCTCAAGGCCCAAGTCGAAAAAGACGGTTTCACCTGGAAGGACGGCGCCGTTGCCGGTGGTGGCGGTGCGACTGCCATGACCGTGCTGAAAAGCCGTGCCGTTGCCGGCAACCCGCCAGGCGTAGCGCAGATCAAAGGCCCGGACATCCAGGAATGGGCGTCGACCGGCCTGCTCGACACCGACGTTTTGAAAGACGTCGCCAAGTCGGAAAAGTGGGACAGCCTGCTCGACAAGAAAGTCTCCGATACCGTGAAGTACGACGGTGATTACGTGGCCGTGCCGGTGAACATTCACCGCGTGAACTGGCTGTGGATCAACCCGGAAGTCTTCAAGAAAGCCGGCATCACCAAGAATCCAACCACCCTCGAAGAGTTCTATGCAGCCGGCGACAAGCTGAAAGCGGCGGGCTTCATTCCGCTCGCCCACGGCGGTCAGCCTTGGCAGGACAGCACCGTGTTCGAAGCCGTGGTGCTCTCGGTCATGGGCGTGGATGGCTACAAGAAAGCCCTGGTTGATCTCGACAACAAAGCGCTGACCGGCCCGGAAATGGTCAAGGCGCTCACTGAGCTGAAGAAAGTCGCGACCTACATGGACGCGGACGGCAAAGGCCAGGACTGGAACCTCGAAGCGGCCAAGGTCATCAACGGCAAGGCCGGCATGCAGATCATGGGTGACTGGGCCAAGTCCGAATGGACCGCCGCCAAGAAAGTCGCCGGCAAGGACTACGAGTGCGTAGCGTTCCCGGGCACCGACAAGGCGTTCACCTACAACATCGACTCGCTGGCCGTGTTCAAGCAGAAGGACGCAGGCACTGCGGCCGGTCAGCAGGACATCGCCAAAGTCGTGCTGGGTGAGAACTTCCAGAAAGTCTTCAGCATCAACAAAGGCTCGATCCCGGTGCGCAACGACATGTTGAACAACATGGACAAGCTCGGCTTCGATTCCTGCGCGCAGACCGCTGCCAAGGACTTCCTCGCGGACGCCAAGTCCGGCGGCCTGCAACCAAGCATGGCGCACAACATGGCGACCACGCTGGCGGTGCAGGGCGCGTTCTTTGACGTAGTCACCAACTACATCAACGACCCGAAAGCCGACCCGGCCGATGCGGCGAAGAAACTCGGCGCGGCGGTTCAGTCGGCCAAGTAATGCTTGGCCCCTGTAGGAGTGAGCCTTTGTGGTGAGGGGATTCATCCCCGATGGGTTGCAAAGCGACCCCGGAAAGTTGCAGCGGTGCAGTGTCTGAAATACCGCATGTAATGATTTCGCGACTGCTGCGCAGTCGATCGGGGATAAATCCCTCGCCACAGGGCTCACTCCTGCAAGGGAATGCTTTCGTAAACCCTTATTGTGGATTTCCCCATGAGTTCTGTTGCTGTGTTCAGCAAGGCCTCGCCGTTCGATGCATTGCAGCGCTGGCTACCGAAACTGGTGCTGGCGCCGAGCATGTTCATCGTGCTGGTGGGCTTCTATGGCTACATCCTGTGGACGTTCATTCTGTCGTTCACCACCTCGACCTTCCTGCCCAACTACAAGTGGGCGGGTCTGGCGCAATACGCGCGGTTGTTCGACAACGATCGCTGGTGGGTGGCGAGCAAGAACCTCGCCGTGTTCGGCGGCATGTTCATTGGTATCACCCTGGTGATCGGCGTGTTGCTGGCGGTGTTCCTCGATCAGCGCATCCGTCGCGAAGGCTTTATCCGCACCATTTACCTGTACCCGATGGCGCTCTCGATGATCGTCACCGGTACCGCATGGAAATGGCTGCTCAACCCGGGCATGGGCCTGGACAAATTGTTGCGTGACTGGGGCTGGGAAGGCTTCCGTCTGGACTGGCTGATCGACCCCGATCGCGTGGTCTACTGCCTGGTGATCGCCGCTGTGTGGCAAGCCTCGGGCTTCATCATGGCGATGTTCCTCGCCGGCCTGCGTGGCGTCGATCAATCGATCATCCGTGCGGCGCAGATCGACGGCGCGAGCATGCCGCGCATCTACTGGAAAGTCGTGCTGCCAAGCCTGCGTCCGGTGTTCTTCAGTGCGGTGATGATCCTCGCGCACATCGCGATCAAGAGCTTCGACCTGGTTGCGGCAATGACCGCCGGCGGTCCGGGTTATTCCTCCGACCTGCCAGCGATGTTCATGTATTCCTTCACCTTCAGTCGCGGCCAGATGGGCATGGGCTCGGCCAGTGCGATTCTTATGCTCGGTGCGATCCTCGCGATCATCGTGCCTTACCTGTATTCCGAGCTGAGGACCAAGCGTCATGACTAGTCTTGCTGCCAAACCCGCTATCAGCTTGAGCCGCATCGCAATCTACGCGGTGCTGATCCTTGCGGTGTTTCTGTATCTGGTGCCGCTGGTGGTGATGTTGCTGACCAGCTTCAAGACCCCGGAAGACATCAGCACCGGCAACCTGCTGAGCTGGCCGACCGTGGTCAGCGGCATTGGCTGGGTCAAGGCCTGGGCCACGGTTGACGGCTACTTCTGGAACTCGATCAAGATCACCGTACCGGCCGTCATCATCTCCACCGCCATCGGTGCGTTGAACGGTTACGTGCTGTCGATGTGGCGCTTCCGTGGTTCGCAGTTGTTCTTCGGTCTGCTGCTGTTCGGCTGCTTCCTGCCGTTCCAGACTGTGCTGCTGCCGGCCTCGTTCACCCTCGGCAAGATGGGCCTGGCGAGCACCACCACCGGCCTGGTGTTCGTGCACGTGGTCTACGGTCTGGCGTTCACCACACTGTTCTTCCGCAACTACTACGTGAGCATTCCCGATGCGCTGGTCAAGGCTGCGCGTCTGGATGGCGCGGGTTTCTTCACGATTTTCCGCCGCATCATTCTGCCGATGTCGACGCCGATCATCATGGTCTGCCTGATCTGGCAGTTCACCCAGATCTGGAACGACTTCCTGTTCGGTGTGGTGTTCTCCAGCGGTGATTCGCAACCGATCACCGTGGCGCTCAATAACCTGGTCAACACCAGCACCGGCGCCAAGGAATACAACGTGGATATGGCAGCGGCGATGATCGCCGGCCTGCCGACCCTGCTGGTCTATGTGGTCGCAGGCAAGTATTTCGTGCGCGGGCTGACGGCCGGCGCGGTCAAGGGGTAATCATGGCTACGCTTGAACTTCGCAACGTAAACAAGACCTACGGGGCCGGCCTGCCGGACACCCTGAAGAACATCGAACTGTCGATCAAGGACGGTGAATTCCTGATCCTCGTCGGCCCGTCGGGCTGCGGCAAATCGACCTTGATGAACTGCATCGCCGGTCTGGAAACCATCACCGGCGGCGCGATCATGATCGGTGATCAGGACGTCAGCGGCATGAGCCCCAAGGATCGCGACATCGCCATGGTGTTTCAGTCCTACGCGCTGTACCCGACCATGAGCGTGCGCGAGAACATCGAGTTCGGACTGAAGATCCGCAAGATGCCGCAGGCGGCGATCGACGAAGAAGTCGCCCGCGTGGCCAAGCTGTTGCAGATCGAACACCTGCTCAATCGCAAACCGGGCCAGCTCTCCGGTGGCCAGCAACAGCGCGTGGCGATGGGCCGTGCACTGGCGCGGCGGCCGAAGATCTACCTGTTCGACGAACCGCTGTCGAACCTCGACGCCAAGCTGCGCGTCGAGATGCGTACCGAAATGAAACTGATGCACCAGCGTCTGAAAACCACCACGGTCTACGTGACCCACGACCAGATCGAAGCGATGACCCTGGGCGACAAGGTGGCGGTGATGAAGGACGGCATCATTCAGCAGTTCGGCACGCCGAAAGACATCTACAACGACCCGGCCAACCTGTTCGTCGCAAGCTTCATCGGTTCGCCACCGATGAACTTCATCCCCCTGCGCTTGCAGCGCAAGGACGGTCGCCTGCTGGCGCTGCTCGACAGCGGTCAGGCGCGTTGTGAATTGCCGATGAGCATGCAGGACGCCGGCCTCGAAGATCGCGAAGTAATCCTCGGCCTGCGCCCGGAGCAGATTGTTCTGGCGAACGGCGAGGGCAATGGTCTGCCGAGCATCCGTGCCGAAGTGCAGGTCACTGAACCGACCGGTCCGGACACCCTGGTGTTCGTCAACTTGAACGACACCAAGGTCTGCTGCCGACTGGCGCCGGACGTGGCACCGCAGGTGGGCGAAAGCCTGACGCTGCAGTTCGATCCATCGAAAGTGTTGTTGTTCGACGCCAATACCGGCGAGCGTCTGGGCGTTGCGGGCCAGGTGCAGACAGAGACCCGGTCGGCGAATGTGGCGCAGTTCAAAGGCCGCTGAAAAACAATGCTGGAATGCGGTGCTGTGGGAGCTGGCTTGCCAGCGATGGCATCAAACCGGTTTGGCGACAGACCGAGTCGCTCGCATCGCTGGCAAGCCAGCTCTCACAAGGGCCGGTTCCACAAAAAGGAGCACGCGGTGAATGGCCTGTCATTCGTCGCACTTTATGTAAACCGCGTTAGATAAAAACAGTTAATAACAATAAAGACGAGGATGTAGGGATGAAAAAGAAACACGTCAATGCCCGGTTGATCTGCCAGGTTTCTGCGGCAGCTGCACTGGTGCTGGCCGGTAATGCGATGGCGGCGGATGCGTTCAGCTCCGACTCCAAGTGGATGACCGGCGACTGGGGCGGCGAGCGCACCAAGCTGATCGAGCAGGGTATCGACATCAAGGCCGACTACGTTGGCGAGATGGGCGCCAACCTGAACGGTGGCTACAACGACGACAAGACTGCGCGTTATGCCGACCAGTTCGGTCTGGGCGTGGCACTCGACCTGCAGAAACTGTGGGGCTGGGACAACACCCAAGCGAAGATCCAGCTGACCAATCGTAACGGTTACAACATCTCCAACGACCGCGTTGGCGATCCGCGTGCCGGCACCCTCAGCTCCTCGCAGGAAGTCTACGGCCGTGGCCACATGGTGCGTCTGACCCAACTGTGGATTCAGCACCAGTTCTTCGACAACAAGCTCGACGTCAAGGCCGGTTACTTCGGCGAAGGCGAAGACTTCAACACCTTCCCGTGCGACTTCCAGAACCTGGCGTTCTGCGGTTCGCAAGTGGGTAACTGGGCGACCAACATCTGGTACAACTGGCCCGTCAGCCAGGCCGCGATCCGTGTGAAGTACAACATCAACGACGAGCTCTACGCGCAGATCGGTGCGTACAACCAGAACCCGTCGCAACTGGAACACGGCAACGGCTTCAAGCTCAGCGGCAGCGGCACCAAAGGTACCGTGCTGCCGGTTGAGTTGGTCTGGTCGCCGAAGGTCAACAGCCTGCCGGGCGAATACCGCGTCGGTTACTACAAGAGCACGGCCGATGCCGACGACGTTCGCGAAGACGTCAACGGTCTCGATGCGGCAACCACCGGTGATGACTACAAGTCGCACAACAGCAAAAGCGGTTACTGGTTCGTTGCGCAACAGCAACTCACCAGCCACAACGGTGATGCGACTCGCGGTCTGAACATCGCTGCCAACGCGACTTTCCACGACAAGGACACCAACTTCATCGACAACTACCAGTCGGTGATGTTTGTCTACAAAGGCCCGTTCGATGCGCGTCCGAAAGATGACATCGGTATCGGCGCGGCGCGTATCCACGTCAACAAGGACGTCAAGCGCAACGCTGAACTGCTGAACGCTGCCAACGGTGTCTCCGATTACGACAACACCGCGTTCTCGCCGATTCGTGAGACCGAGTACAACTACGAGCTCAACTACGGCATCCACGTCACTAACTGGCTGACCGTGCGTCCCAACCTGCAATACATCACCCATCCGGGCGGTGTGGATGAAGTCGATAACGCTTTGGTCGCTGGCCTGAAAATTCAGTCAACGTTCTAACGCGTCTGCGATAAGCTCCTCTCTATGTGCGCATTTTGCGGACAGCCCAGGCTGTCCGCTTTTTTTGTGACACAGGTCAGATGTGTTGCTTGATGATTTTTTGTGGCTGGAGAGCTTTTTGTGGCGAGGGGATTTAGCGAAACGTCGCACCGCCCCGCTGGGCTGCGAAGCGGCCCCAAACACTGCAATCGCGATATCACTGACAGACTGCATCCGCTGGTTTCATGACTGCTGCGCAGCCAATCGGGGATAAATCCCCTCGCCACAAAGTGCTATGCAAGACTTTTGGATTGATGAGTACCCCATGATTTTCAGGACCGTAGCCAATGCATGAGCATCCGCTGCAACGCTTCTTCAAATCCCTGCGCGAGCGACCGGTGTTCGCCTGGGAGCGCTATCAGATGCGCGACGTGTTGGTGATCGATCATCCGCTGTGTCAGGCGGTGTTCAGTCGGCAGGGTGCGCAGTTGCTGCACTTTCAGCCGCGTGGGCAGAAGCCGTGGTTGTGGTGCGCGGCGAAGTGGCCGCATGTCGGCGCGATTCGCGGTGGCGTGCCGGTGTGCTGGCCTTGGTATGGCCGTCATCCGAGCGAAAACGCCTGGCCGTCGCACGGTTGGGCGCGTCTGCTCGACTGGAAGTTGCTCGACAGTAGCAGCGCCGAAGATGGCGTGCGCCTGCACTGGCAACTGCAGCTGTGCGATTGGCAGGTCGACCTGCACGCGCACCTGGGCGAACGCATGGAATTACGCCTGAGCACCGAGCATCAGGACGACATGCCGTGCCAGTTGAGCCAGGCTTTGCACGCTTACTGGCGTATAGGCGATGTTGGTGAGATAGCGCTGTCTGGCCTCGAAGGCGCTCAGGGTTATGACCAGTTGAATCGCCAGGTTTGCCAGCAGGAAGGTGAACTGCGCGTTGATGGCGGCTGTCAGCGGGTGTTTCAGCATGACGGCGAATTGCAGCTCAAGGATCACGCCTGGCAGCGCGAGTTGTGCATCGATACCGGTGACAGCGGCGACACCGTCGTCTGGCATCCCGGCGCGCGGCCGTTACTGGGGGTAAGTTGGGACGAGGTTTCCGAGTTCGTCTGCGTGGAAGCAGCGGCGGGTGGCACGGACAGCCTGCACCTGGCGCCGGGGGAGAAGGCGCATTTGAGTTTGCAGGCGTGGGCGGCGGCTTAGTGCGTCAAGTACACCGATACCCTCACCCTAGCCCTCTCCCAGAGGGAGAGGGGACCGAATGGGGGATGCTCAAGAATTACGCCGACGTGAAAGTGCAGTTCTGAATCCATAATCGACTGGATATTTCAGGTCGATGTACCGCGCAAGACACCTCGGTCGGCTCCCTCTCCCTCCGGGAGAGGGCTGGGGTGAGGGGGCTTTTGATCTTTAGTTGAATTCATCCCCAACCGGATACCGGCTGGCATTCAAACTCTCTTTGATCTTGCGCAGATGCGGCTGGAAATCCACGCCACGGCGCAAGGTCATTCCCGTTGCCAGCACATCCAGCACGGTCAACTGAATGATCCGCGAGGTCATGGGCATATAAATGTCGGTGTCTTCGGGCAGTGGAATGTTCAGGCTCAGGGTACTGGCTTTGGCCAGTGGTGAATTCTCCGCTGTCAGGCCCAAAACCGAAGCACCGTTCTCCCGGGCGATTCGCGCCACTTCCACCAGTTCGCGGGTACGCCCGGTGTAGGAAATGATCACGAACAGCTCACCGGTGTGCGCCACCGAAGCAATCATTCGCTGCATCAGCACATCGGCGTGGGCGGTGACGGCGAGGTTGAAGCGGAAGAACTTGTGCTGCGCATCCAGCGCCACCGGGGCCGAAGCGCCGAGGCCGAAGAAGTGGATCTGCCGGGCCTGGATCAACAGGTCGACGGCGCGGCTGATCAGGTTTGGGTCGAGCGCCTGGCAAGCACTGTCCAGGGAAGCGATGGCGCTGCCGAAAATCTTCTGCGTGTACGCTTCGGGATTGTCGTCAGCCTCGACCGCACGGCTGACATACGCCGCGCCACTGGCCAGGCTCTGGGCCAATTGCAGCTTGAGTTCGGGATAGCCGCTGACACCGAACGAGCGGCAGAAACGGTTGACCGTCGGTTCGCTCACCGAGGCGGCCTGGGCGAGGGCGGCGATGCTGAAGCGGGTGGCCTGCTGCGGGTTGAGCAGAATCACCTCGGCGACCTTACGTTCGGCCTTGTTCAGCTCTTCAAGGCGACTCTGGATCTGTTCCAGTAAATTTCGCACGCGGTCCATATGGAATTCCTGATTCACCGACGCAGAGTTGCGTCGGGCTATGCAAATTGGGCCTTTGATATGGCCCATGACGGTGGCCTATCCTACTGATGCGTCCGGGCGACCACCACTCGGATTGAGTATTCTGCGAAAATGTTGTGGTTATTACTACATTTTCCCTTGAGTGATGCCTTGAAAAAAGGTATTTGTAGCTTAACTTGATAAAAGAACAAACATCATGCCTTCCATTACGGTTGAACCGTGCACCTTTGCCTTGTTCGGCGCGCTTGGCGATCTGGCCCTGCGCAAGCTGTTTCCTGCCCTGTATCACCTTGACGGTGCCGACCTGCTGCACGAGGACACGCGCATCATCGCGCTGGCCCGTGAGCCCGGCAGCGAGCAGCAGCACATGGCGTTCATCGCCGCCGAATTGCGCCGTTATGTCGGCAAAGAGCTGAACGAAACCGTGGCCGAGCGCTTCCTCGCGCGCCTGACCTATCTGCATGTCGACTTCCTCAAGGCTGAGGATTACGTGGCGCTGGCGGAACTGGCCGGCAGCAGCCAGCGCATGATTGCCTACTTCGCCACCCCGGCGGCGGTGTACGGCGCTATCTGCGAGAACCTCGAGAAAGTCGGTCTGGCCGAAAATACCCGTGTAGTGCTGGAAAAACCGATCGGCTCTGACCTGGAGTCCTCGCGCAAGGTCAACGACGCAGTAGCGCAGTTCTTCCCGGAAGACCGCACCTACCGCATCGACCACTATCTGGGCAAAGAGACCGTTCAGAACCTGATCGCCCTGCGTTTCGCCAACAGCCTGTTCGAAACCCAGTGGAACCAGAATTACATCTCCCACGTGGAAATCACCGTGGCCGAGAAGGTTGGCATCGAAGGCCGTTGGGGCTATTTCGACAAGGCCGGCCAGCTGCGCGACATGATCCAGAATCACCTGTTGCAGCTGCTCTGCCTGATTGCCATGGACCCGCCGGCCGACCTGTCCGCCGACAGCATCCGTGACGAAAAGGTAAAAGTGCTCAAGGCGCTGGCGCCGATCAGTCCGGAAGGCCTGACCACACAAGTGGTGCGCGGCCAGTACATCGCCGGCCACAGCGAAGGCAAATCCGTTCCGGGTTACCTCGAAGAACCGAATTCCAATACCCAGAGCGACACCGAAACCTTCGTCGCCCTGCGTGCCGATATCCGCAACTGGCGCTGGGCCGGCGTGCCGTTCTACCTGCGTACCGGCAAGCGCATGCCGCAAAAGCTGTCGCAGATCGTCATCCACTTCAAGGAACCCTCGCACTACATCTTCGCCCCGGAGCAGCGCCTGCAGATCAGCAACAAACTGATCATCCGCCTGCAACCGGACGAAGGCATTTCCTTGCGCGTGATGACCAAAGAGCAGGGCCTGGACAAGGGCATGCAACTGCGCAGCGGCCCGCTGCAACTGAATTTCTCCGACACCTGGCGTAGCGCGCGGATCCCCGATGCCTACGAGCGGTTGTTGCTGGAAGTGATGAACGGCAATCAGAACCTGTTTGTCCGTAAAGATGAAATCGAAGCCGCGTGGAAATGGTGTGACCAGCTGATCGCCGGGTGGAAGAAATCCGGTGACGCGCCCAAGCCGTATGCGGCCGGGTCGTGGGGGCCGATGAGCTCCATTGCTTTGATCACGCGGGACGGGAGGTCGTGGTATGGCGATATCTGATGTGCAACTGCCGACGGGTGTGACTGCCCGCGAATTCAACAGCCCGGTGCTGCTCGCCGAAGGCCTGGCGCTGAACGTTGCCAAGCAACTGAGCGACGCCATTGCGGCGCGCGGCAACGCGGTGCTGGTGGTGTCCGGCGGGCGCAGCCCGGTTGCGTTTTTCCAGCACCTGGCCAAGCAGGAGCTGGACTGGTCGAAGGTCGTTGTGACCCTCGCTGACGAGCGTTGGGTGCCGGTCGAACACGCCGACAGCAATGCCGGTCTGCTCAAGCAGTATCTGCTCAAAGGCCCGGCAGCCAAGGCACAGTTCCTCAGCCTCTACAGCGCGGCGGCCAACGTCGAGCAGGCTGCTGAACAGGCTGATCGCTTGCTCGCGGAATTGCCGCCGATCGACGTGCTGGTATTGGGCATGGGCGATGACGGTCACACCGCATCGCTGTTCCCCGACAGCCCGAACCTCGCCGAAGCCCTGCAAGCCGATGGCACGCGCCGTTGCTGGCCGATGCTGGCACCCAGCGTGCCGCGTCAGCGCCTGACCATGAGCCGCGCGCTGCTGGCCTCGGCCCGGCACAAGATTCTGTCGATTTCCGGTCAATCGAAACTGACCACCCTGAATGCCGCGCTGGCATCCGATGACGTTGCGGCCATGCCGGTGCGCGCGTTTCTGCAACCTACGTTAGAGATTTACTGGTGCCCATGAGCCAAGGAACAGCCGCTATGACAACCCCATCCCCGACCGTTTCCATGGCGGACAAAGTTGCCCTGATCGACAGTCTCTGCGCCAAGGCGCGGATCCTGCCGGTGATCACCATCGCTCGCGAACAGGACGTGCTGCCGCTGGCCGACGCCCTCGCCGCCGGTGGCCTGACTGCGCTGGAAGTGACCCTGCGTTCGCAGTTCGGCCTCAAGGCCATTCAGATCCTGCGCGAACAGCGCCCGGAGCTGATGACCGGTGCCGGCACCGTGCTTGACCGCAACATGCTAGCGGCGGCTGAAGCGGCAGGCTCGCAGTTCATTGTTACCCCGGGCATCACCCGCGACCTGCTCGAAGCCAGCGTCGACAGCCCGATTCCGCTGTTGCCGGGCATCAGCAACGCCTCGGGGATCATGGAAGGCTACGGTCTGGGCTATCGCCGCTTCAAGCTGTTCCCGGCGGAAGTCAGCGGTGGCGTGGCGGCAATCAAGGCCCTCGGCGGCCCGTTCGGCGAGGTGAAATTCTGCCCGACTGGCGGCGTTGGCCCGGCCAATATCAAGAGCTACATGGCGCTGAAAAACGTCATGTGCGTGGGCGGTAGCTGGATGCTTGATCCGGAGTGGATCAAGAACGGCGACTGGGCCCGCATTCAGGAATGCACTGCCGAAGCCTTGGCGCTGCTGGACTGATCGTTACCCGACACTTCGTTGTGTGCTTTACGGCTTTATGGTGCGCTTGGTCGGCGCACCTTTTTTTGCGCTGAAAAAATTGCCGGTACATGCGGCGATACATAGTTACTGCACGCTGACTTTTTCACGGGGTTAATCTGCGTCCATCTTATGGAAGAGAGAACGCCTCATGGACGACCTTCAGTCTCTGACCCTTACGCCACAATCCCGTTATCAACCGAAGCAACTTCCCCTCGGCCGGCCCGCAGCTGAATCTCAAGTGCGCAATATCAGCCAAGGTGTCCAAGGCTTGCCGCTGGTCCTGCGTCTGTCGCTGGTCGATGCGATGACCAGCGAGCCGGTCATCGGCGCGCTGGTGCGCATTCAACAGCGTGTCGATGGCGACACCAGCCTGGGCGGCAGTCAATCGACCGACAGCCATGGCATCGTCCGTTTCACCAGTGTCTATCCGGACCGACTGGCGCACGGCGCTGCTTGCCTGAAGCTGAACGTATTCATTCCCGGCGACGAAGCAGGAGCGCAAGCTCACCACGAGGCTTGGGCCGGCACCTTGCACGTCCCAGGCCGCTGCGGCTGTGAAGGTGCCGCCGAGGACGCCTTGCGGTTGGTGTTGCAGCCGATCGCCGGCGCCGATCTTGAAGACGGTGCCTTCGCCTGCCAGACCCTCGGCATCGACACCTTCGCCGTGTCGTCGCAGCTTGGCCTGGAAGGCTACGAAAAACTCCGGAGCGCCGTTCTAGCGCAGTTGGTCCAGCGCCCGAACCAACTGCTCCATCTCGCCAGCCGTGGTGGTCAGCCCCGGGGTAATGCGAATGCACGGCCCGCACGCGGCGCCGGTGCGCACCACGGTGAACAGGTTGAATTCGCTGAGCAGACGCTCGGCCATGGCCTGCTGATCGGCATGCCGGGTGAAGCGCAGCGCGGTGATCCCGCAATACAGTTGCGGGTCGTCCGGCGTCAGCACCTCGATGCCCGGCAGGTGCCGGACCCGGCTGACCCACAGGTTGCGCAGGTAACTCAGGCGTGGGCTTTTGGCTGCGGCGCCGCCGAGGGCGTCGTGCTCTTCGAACACCAGCGGCAAGGTCATCAGTGCCGGGATGTTCGGCGTGCTGTACGAGGTCCGCGCGCGGATATCGCTGACCGGGTAATGCATCTCGCCCATGTCCGGATCGATGTCGGCGAGACGCTGCGGGGCGATATAGATAAAGCCGAGGGTCAGCGGTGCGCCGATCCATTTGTGCAGGTTGTAACCGGCGAAAGCGATGCCCAACGCTTGCAGGTCGAATTCAATCTGGCCGAGGGCGTGGGCACCGTCGAGGATGATGTCGACGCCATGCTCTTTGGCCAATGCGGCGATGGCCTGCACCGGCATGACCAGGCCGGTGCGATGGGTGACGTGGGTCAGGGCCATCAGTTTGAGTTTTGGATGGCTGACGAAAGCCTCGCGGTAGGTTTCGAGCAGGCTGTCGAAACTGGCGGGATGGTGGTGGGCAATTTCGATGACCTCCACGCCACGCTGCTTCGCCAGCCAGCGCATGGCGCCCTTGACCGTGTCGTACTCGAGGTCGCAGATCAGTACCTGATCACCCGGTTGCAGACGATTGTAATTGCGGATCAGCGATTGCAGGCCTTCGGTGGCATTGCGGGTCAGGGCCACGCTTTGCGCGCGCACGCCAATCAGTTCGGCCAGTTGCGCGCGGATCTCAAGGTTGTCGTGCTGTTCAAAGCGCTGGCGTGCATAAATCGAGTTGCTGGTGTTGATCAGCTCGATGTTGCGCTGGTATTCCTCGATCACTGTGCGCGACATGCGCCCGAAGTAACCGTTTTCCAGGTTGACCGGGCCGGGCTGCACATCGTATCGGTCGGCAAAGGTTTGCCAGAAGGCTTCGTCACGGGCGCGGCGGGTGTTGTCAGGCATGGTCGGCAAGGCTCAAGAGGGAAGGGCGCGTCAGTGGCGCGGGGCGGGTTTGCCGTGTTTGGCGCGCAGCGGCTCGAGCAGGTCGGACAGGCCGTTATGGTCAATCTCCTGCATCAGCGCCAGCAGGCCACCGAGTTCACCGTGGGGAAAGCCTTCACGGGCAAACCAGTTCAGATAGGGGCCAGGCAGGTCGGCAATGATCCGCCCTTTGTACTTGCCGAAGGGCATTTCGCGGGTGATCAGCAGTTCGAGTTTTTCCGGATTCATCAGCACGCTTCATCGATTCACATCACAGCCTGGAAAATACAGGCATTCTGCATGCAGGCCAAATGACAGATCATGCAAAAAACCAGCATGCAGATGGTTCAATCTTTTGTAAGTTGTTGAAAGTAAAGGTTTTTTATTCGATTAAAAAGCTGGCACGCACACTGCAATATCCCTTGCATCTTCAACCAACCGCAAGGAATTGGAAAATGACTGACGTAAACAAAGAATCCATCTCGGTACTCAATGACCTGATCGAAACCTCCAAGGACGGTCAGGAAGGTTTCAAGACTTGCGCCGAAGACATCAAGCACCCAGAGCTGAAAAGCCTGTTTGTGACTCGCGCAGCTGATTGCGCCGCTGCCGCAGCTGAGCTGCAAGCGGCCGTTCGTTCGCTGGGCGGCGATCCGGAAACCTCGACCAGCGTCAGCGGTGATCTGCACCGTCGCTGGGTCGATGTCAAGGCCATGTTCACCGGTAAAGACGAAGAGGCTGTGCTGAACGAAGCAGAGCGCGGTGAAGACCACGCACTGAAGGCCTACAAAGAAGCCCTCGAGAAAATCACCAAGCACAACCTGGTGGGTATTCGTGATCTGGTTGAACGCCAATATCACGGCGTACAACGCAACCACGACCAGGTGAAAGCCCTGCGCAACCAGGCTCGTGCGAGCTCGTAAGAGTTAGTCGGCTGAAAAAAACGCCAGCTTGTCTGGCGTTTTTTGTGCGCGTCTGGAAAGCAAAGATCGCAGCCTGCGGCAGCTCCTACAGGGGAATGAATTCCAAAGTAGGAGCTGCCGCAGGCTGCGATCTTTTCGATCAACCGATACTGATAGCCGGCAAAGTTGGCAACGTCACCGTCTGCTGCTTGCGCGGCGCCAGAATCTCCGCTTCACCATCCACTACCAATTCATCACGCTGATTGAATACGCGAGTGGCAATGCGCACGCGAAATTTCGGCAGTTTCTCGAGAATTTCCAGGCGCACTGTCAGCGTGTCGCCGATCTTCACCGGCTTCTGAAAGCTCATCTGCTGACCGATATAAATGGTGCCCGGCCCAGGCAATTCACAGGCCACCGCTGCACTGATCAGCGCACCGCTGAACATGCCGTGGGCGATGCGTTCCTTGAACATGCTGGCGGCGGCAAACTCGGCGTCCAGATGCACCGGGTTGTGGTCGCCTGACATCGCGGCGAACAGCTGAATGTCGCGCTCTTCGACAGTCTTGCTGTAGCTGGCGGTCTGGCCGACTTCGAGGGCTTCGTAAGGGATGTTGGTAACCTGGGTCATCGGTTTCGATTCCTGTGACGGATTTCAGTCAATCCACAAAAATTATTCGCTGCGCTGCGGGCGCCGGTGGCTCAGGGCCTGGTCGATCCAGGCGAGCACATCGGTGGTCACTTCGTCGCGATTACTTTCATTGAACAATTCGTGCCGGGCCTGCGGGTAGATCTTCAGTTGCAGGTGCTGGCTGCCGGCCCTGCGCAAGGCATTGGCCAGATCTGTCAGACGCTTGCCCTCGCTCACCGGATCACATTCGCCACCAATCACCAGCAGCGGCAGGCCCGGATCGATCTGCGCGAGATTGGACGCTTTGCTGATTTGCTGCAACCCGCCGAGCAGGTCGACCCACAGCTGATTGGTGCAGCGAAAGCCGCATAACGGGTCGGCGGCGTACTTGTCGACTTCGGCCGGATCACGGCTCAGCCAGTCGAAACGGGTGCGCACCGGTTTGAATTTATTGTTGAACGAGCCGAACGACAGCCACTCGATCAACGCGCTGCGGCCCTTGCCGCCCTGGCGCAGTTTTTCCAGCCGGGCAATCTGTCGAGCCATGCGATAGAGGGTCACTGGCTGACAATTCGAGCCGCTGAGAATCGCCCCGTGCAGACTGGCGCTGTGGTGCAACAAATAGCCTTGGGCGATGTAGCTGCCCATGCTGTGGCCGAGGAGGATGATCGGCACGCCGGGATGTTGCTGGCCGATGTGCTGGTTGAGGCTGGCCAGATCGCCGACGACCTTGCGCCAACCGTCGTCATCGGCGAAATGGCCGAGGGTGCCGTTGTCGGCGGTGCGACCATGGCCACGCAGATCCGGGGCGTAGACGCCATAGTCTTTGTCGCAAAACGTGTCAGCGAGCCGCGCGTAGCGAGCGCTGTGTTCGGCCATGCCATGGGCCAGCAGAATCACCGCTTTCAATGGCGTGGCCGGGAGCCAGCGGTTGACGTACAGGCGGCTGCGGTCACTCGCGTCCAGCCAGAAGGTGTCGTGGGTCATGGCGATTCCTTTGCTCAGCATCGCCACAGTGTATAGCGCGTCTGATCAGCTCACGCCACGGCAGGAAGATTCACGGGATCAATGAGGCCTTGCGTCATATTTGCCTCAATGGCCATAGCTGCTAGTGTCCGTGAAGCTCCGCTTTGTGCTTTTCGCCTTCCATGGACGAAGCAGAAACGACAGAAAGCGGCTCCCGGATCGGCTCAGGTAAAGAGGACAAGAACAATGCAACCTGATTTCTGGAATGACAAACGCCCGGCCGGCGTACCGCTGGACATCGACATGGGCGAGTTCAAGTCGGTCATCGAAGTGTTTGAGCGTTCCTGCAAGAAGTTCGCTGACCGCCCGGCGTTCAGCAGCATGGGCATCACCCTGACCTACGCCGAACTCGAACGCCAGAGTGCGGCGTTCGCCGGTTACCTGCAGGCCCATACCGATCTGGTGCCGGGGGATCGCATTGCGGTGCAGATGCCCAACGTCCTGCATTATCCGATTGCCGTGTTCGGCGCGCTGCGCGCCGGGCTGATCGTGGTCAACACCAACCCGTTGTATACGCCGCGCGAGATGCGCCACCAGTTCAAGGATTCCGGCGCACGCGCGCTGGTCTACCTGAATCTGTTCGGACAGAAAGTCCAGGAAGTGCTGCCCGACACCGACATCCAATATTTGATCGAAGCGAAGATGGGCGACCTGATGCCCACCGCCAAAGGCTGGCTGGTCAACACCGTGGTCAGCAAAGTGAAGAAACTGGTGCCCGAGTATTCGCTGCCGCAAGCCACTTCGTTCAAAAGTGCGCTGCGCATGGGGCGTGGTCTGGGCATCAAGCCGCTGAACGTCGGCCTCGATGACATCGCCGTGCTGCAATACACCGGCGGCACCACCGGCCTGGCCAAGGGCGCGATGCTCACCCACGGCAATCTGGTGGCGAACATGCAGCAGGTGCGCGCCTGTCTGGCTCAGCTCGGCCCGGACGGTCAACCGCTGTTGCGCGAAGGCCAGGAGGTGATGATTGCGCCGCTGCCGCTGTACCACATCTATGCCTTCACTGCGAATTGCATGTGCATGATGGTGTCCGGCAACCACAACGTGTTGATCTCCAATCCGCGCGACATCGCCGGCTTCATCAAGGAACTGAAAAACTGGCGTTTCTCGGCGCTGCTGGGTTTGAACACCTTGTTCGTTGCGCTGATGGATCATCCCGATTTCAAGACCCTGGACTTCTCCAGCCTGAAGCTGACCAACTCCGGCGGCACCGCGCTGGTCAAGGCCACCGCCGAGCGCTGGGAGCAGATGACCGGTTGCCGTATCACCGAAGGCTACGGCCTGACCGAAACCTCGCCAGTGGCCTGCACCAACCCCTACGGCGACCAGTCGCGCCTGGGCACTGTCGGCCTGCCGGTGCCGGGCACGCTGGTGAAAATCATCAACGATGACGGCGTCGAACAGCCACTGGGCGAACGCGGCGAGCTGTGCATCAAAGGCCCGCAGATCATGAAGGGCTACTGGAACAAACCCGAAGCCACCGCCGAAGTGCTGGACGCCGAGGGCTGGTTCAAGTCCGGCGATATCGCCGTGATCGACCCGGACGGTTTCGTGCGCATCGTCGATCGCAAGAAGGACATGATCATCGTCTCCGGCTTCAACGTTTATCCCAACGAAATCGAAGACGTGGTCATGGCCCACCCGAAAGTCGCCAACTGCGCGGTCATCGGCGTGCCGGACGAACGTTCGGGAGAGGCGGTGAAGCTGTTTGTGGTAGCGCGGGAGAGCGGGGTCAGCCTGGAAGAGCTGAAGGCTTACTGCAAAGAGAATTTCACGGCCTACAAAGTGCCGAAACACATCGTGTTGCGTGAGTCGTTGCCGATGACGCCTGTAGGGAAAATTCTGCGGCGCGAGTTGCGGGACATCGCATAAAGGTTACAAGCGAAAAGATCGCAGCCTTCGGCAGCTCCTACAGGAAACGCATTCCAAATGCAGGAGCTGCCGAAGGCTGCGATCTTTTGCTTTTAACCCCCTGACAACGGGGCTTTCACAGCTTAATAGGATTTTTGCTCTAAAATGACCGTTGGCAAGTCTTGAGTCATCAATATGACTGTAGGGGCCTCTTTTGGCTCTGGTCGACCCTTGGCAAAGCTGCTACTCTCGGCGCGCTTTGTGACTTCTCGGCCTGTAAAACGCCGGATTCACCAATACAAAACACACACCAATAATAATCGCATCAAATGCGGTGAAGAATTCGCGTTGCTGAGGAGTGGGCTTCCATGATCGAAGACTTTTGGAAGGATAAGTACCCGGCTGGAATCGCAGCCGAGATCAATCCAGACGAGTATCCGAACATTCAGGCAGTGTTGAAGCAATCCTGCCAACGCTTCGCCAACAAACCGGCTTTCAGCAACCTCGGCAAGACAATCACCTACGGTGAGCTGTACGAGCTGTCCGGTGCCTTTGCCGCGTATCTGCAACAGCATACCGACTTGCAGCCCGGTGATCGAATCGCCGTGCAACTGCCCAACGTCCTGCAGTACCCGGTCGCGGTCTTCGGTGCCATTCGCGCCGGGCTGATCGTGGTCAACACCAACCCGCTGTACACCGCGCGGGAAATGGAACACCAATTCAACGACTCCGGCGCCAAGGCCCTGGTGTGCCTGGCGAACATGGCGCACCTGGCCGAAGCCGTGGTGCCGAAGACCGGCGTCAAGCACGTCATCGTCACCGAAGTCGCCGACTTGCTGCCGCCGATCAAGCGCCTGCTGATCAACAGCGTCATCAAGTACGTGAAGAAAATGGTCCCGGCCTATCACTTGCCCAAAGCCATCAAGTTCAACGACGTCCTGAGCAAAGGCCACGGCCAGCCAGTGGCCGAAGCCAATCCGGACAGCGGCGATGTCGCAGTGCTGCAATACACCGGCGGCACCACCGGTGTGGCCAAGGGCGCGATGCTCACGCACCGCAACCTGGTCGCCAACATGCTGCAATGCAAGGCGCTGATGGGCTCCAACCTCAACGAAGGCTGCGAGATCCTGATCACGCCGCTGCCGCTGTATCACATCTATGCGTTCACCTTTCATTGCATGGCGATGATGCTGATCGGCAACCACAACATCCTGATCAGCAACCCGCGCGACCTGCCGGCGATGGTCAAGGAACTGTCGAAGTGGAAGTTCAGCGGTTTCGTCGGTCTGAACACGCTGTTCGTGGCGCTGTGCAACAACGAAGGTTTCCGCAAACTGGATTTCTCCGCGCTGAAAGTTACCCTGTCCGGCGGCATGGCCCTGCAACTGGCGGCGGCCGAGCGCTGGAAAGCCGTGACCGGTTGCGCCATCTGCGAAGGCTACGGCATGACCGAAACCAGCCCGGTGGCCACGGTCAACCCGATCCAGCACATCCAGATCGGCACCATCGGCATTCCGGTGCCGTCGACCCTGTGCAAAGTCATCGACGATGCCGGTGTCGAGCAGCCGCTGGGCGAAATCGGCGAGCTGTGCGTCAAAGGCCCGCAAGTGATGAAGGGCTACTGGCAGCGTCAGGAAGCCACCGATGAAATGCTCGACAGCGACGGCTGGCTGAAAACCGGTGACATCGCGCTGATCCAGCCGGACGGCTACATGCGCATCGTCGATCGCAAGAAAGACATGATTCTGGTGTCTGGCTTCAACGTCTATCCGAACGAACTGGAAGACGTGCTGGCGACTTTGCCGGGCGTGTTGCAGTGCGCGGCGATCGGTGTGCCGGACGAGAAATCGGGTGAGGCGATCAAGATTTTCATCGTCGCCAAACCGGGCGTGACCCTGACCAAAGAGCAGGTCATGGACCACATGCGCGCCAACGTTACCGGCTACAAAGTGCCGCGCTCGGTGGAATTCCGCGATGCGCTGCCGACCACCAACGTCGGCAAGATCCTGCGCCGCGAGTTGCGGGATGAAGAGCTGAAGAAGATCAAGGCCAAGTCTGCCGCGTAAATAAAAAGCCCCGCAGATGCGGGGCTTTTTGTTGGGAAAGATTGGTGATTTGCAGCGTCTGGTAAATCCTACCCCCTCACCCCAACCCTCTCCCCCAAGGGGGCGAGGGGAAGGGAGCCGATCTTCAAACTTTTCAGAACCTGAGTTCGGCTCGATATTTCAGGTCGGCGTATTCCGTAAGAACAACCCGGTCGGTCCCCTCTCCCTCTGGGAGAGGGCTAGGGTGAGGGGAAGGGCTGACGCCACAAATCCTACTGACGAAACGGCGCAAAATTCACGTTGGTCCCCGCCGGTCGCATGTCCTGCAGATAAGAATCCTTGTCCGCACTCAATTCCAGACTCAGCGCCGCCTTGCGCTTGCCTTCGTTGCGAATCACCAGGCCTTCGAGCTTTTCGCGCAGGAACACCGTCGGCACTTTCAGGTGCAGCAACTCATCGGTGGCCGGGGTGTGCAGCAGCAAGTGAATCCACTCGTACTGACCGATGGCCAGACGCGATACCGGCAGGTCGAACCACCAGATATTGCGGTTGCGGTTCAGTTCGGCGAAGTGGCAGTTGTTGGTGCCGAGCACGGCGCCGCCCAGTTCCTGGTTGCGACGGGCGATGGCCTGGGTTTTATTGAGCTTCATGACATTCCTGCGAATCGGTGTGCCGGGCGCGACGCCCGTAGGCTGAGCATTCTCGGGGCAACGCCGGCAAACATAAAGCGCAACCTGCGCGCCACGACGAAATGCCGGCAAAATAAATGAAACTCGGCGCAAAGCGCACCGGTCAATCGTTACGTAATGACTTTTCTTCCCTATATGCATCACGGAGAAACACCATGAGTAGCACAGGCGATAAAGTAAAAGGCATGGCCAACGAAGCCGTCGGTAACGTCAAGCAAGGCGTCGGCAAGGTCACTGACAACGACAAGCTGCGTGCCGAAGGCAAGGTTCAAGAGAAAAAAGGCGAAGCCCAGCAAGCGGTTGGCAACGCCAAGGACGCTGTGAAAAAAGGCGTCGACAAGGCGTAAGCGAGCCTTGAACGAATCACACGAGCGGCCATCCAAGGATGGCCGTTTTTGTATCAGAACCCTGCGGTTATCCGCCGAAGGATCGCCAAGTAGGCTACCTTGAGGTAAAAAACGGCCCCTGAGTCGCCACGACTTCAACCTTTTGCGGCGCAAGGAGACGCGAATGATATTTCCGGACATGAAAGGTCTGCCCCTGCACCGGGTGATGGTGCGCACGGTCACTGAGTTCGTCGATGACGAAATGTCGACCTACGCCTCGGCATTGGCTTACCAGATGCTGTTCTCGCTGTTTCCGTTCATTCTTTTCCTGATTGCTCTTATCGGTTTCCTGCACTTGCCGGACTTCTTTTCCTGGCTGCGTCTGCAATCTGAACTGGTGCTGCCACCGCAGGCACTGGAGCAGGTCAACCCGGTGATCGACCAGTTGCAGCAATCCAAGGGTGGCCTGCTGTCCATCGGTATCGTTATTGCGCTGTACACCGCGTCCGCCGGCGTGCGCCTGATGATGAGCGCAATGAATGCCGCCTACGACGTGGTCGAAGGCCGGCCGATCTGGAAGCGCTTCCCGTTGTCGATCGTCTACACCGTCGGCATCGCCGGCATGCTGCTGATCGCCGCTGCGCTGATGGTGCTCGGGCCGCAGGTGATGGGCTGGATTGCCGCACAAGTGGGGCTGGAATACTTCATCGTCACGGTGTGGACGATCGCCCGCTGGCCGGTGATCGTGATTCTGATGATGGTCGCGGTGGCGCTGATCTATTACGTGATGCCCGACGTCAAACAGGAATTCCGTTTTATCACCCCAGGTTCGGTGCTGGCTGTGGTGGTGTGGATCCTCGCCTCGCTGGGTTTTGCCTTCTACGTGAAAACCTTCGCCAACTACAACGCGATGTATGGCAGCATCGGGGCGATCATCGTGCTCTTGCTGTATTTCTACATTTCCTCCGCAGTCCTATTGCTCGGCGCGGAGATGAATGCAGTGATCGAGCACATGTCCGCCGAAGGCAAGGAAAAGGGCGAAAAAGCCCCTGGCGAGCCTGACGAATCCCCCAAACAACACGTCTCGGGCCTGGGCCGCGATCATTCGCTCAAGCCGGACACTGATGAAGCCCGAACATGATTCGTGAAATTCTGAAAATGGGTGACGAGCGCCTGCTGCGCATCGCCGCGCCGGTACCACCGGAAATGTTCAACAGCGCCGAGCTCTGGCAACTGATCGATGACATGTTCCAGACCATGGAAAGCGTCGGCGGCGTTGGCCTCGCGGCGCCGCAGATTGGCGTCGACCTGCAACTGGTGATCTTCGGCTTCGAACACAGCGAGCGTTACCCGGACGCCGAAGCAGTGCCGCAGACGATCCTGATCAATCCGCTGATCACACCGTTGAATCCGTTGATGGAAGAGGGCTTTGAGGGTTGTCTGTCGGTGCCGGGCCTGCGCGGCGCGGTGGAGCGCTATCAGCAGATTCGCTACGAAGGCTTTGATCCGAAGGGCGAGCCGATCGTGCGAGTGGCCTCGGGGTTTCATGCACGGGTGGTGCAGCATGAATGCGATCACCTGATCGGCCGGCTGTATCCGTCGCGGATTACCGATTTCAGCAAGTTCGGCTTTACCGAAGTGCTGTTTCCGGACCTTGATCCCAACGCTGACGACTGATTGTCAGAACACCATCAACCCCTGTGGGAGCGAGCCTGCTCGCGAACGCGGAGTATCAGAACCAAATTCGGCGCTGACACACCGCATTCGCGAGCAGGCTCGCTCCCACAGGGTGTCAGCGTAAATCTGCGGGATTGAGCCCCATCGCAATCATCGGCTTGCTCCGCGCGTACCGGCTCAACCGCTCGGCCATCGCCTGCGGCAGTGGCGGATCGAAGCTGAACCCACGCCGCTCATAAAACCCGCGCAAATCCGGATGGCAAAACAGCCACACCGGCTCGTCCACCTGGGCAACCGCCGCTGCGATCAACTGCGCAGCGACACCTTGTTCCCGACACTGCGGATCAACAAACAACCCCGTCAGCCAGTGTCCGCCCGAGACTGGCCGCAGGCACAGCGCCGCAACGATCTCGCCGCGCCTTGCAACCCACAGTTGCGCCTCGCGCACGGCTTTCATCGACGACTGGTGGCTGCGGTAGAACTTGTTCATCAGCGGCCACAACGATTCGTCGAGCTGGCTGTAGTGGATGTCGGACATGATTCGGGCTGTCGCTGCGAAAAGCGCCGATTATAAAAGAACGCGCGCTTCGGGATAGGTGTATACCTGAACTCACACCCCTGTGAGTGGAGTACCGATCATGTCCAAAGGTATGGATTCAAAGAAAGCCGCGAAGAAAAAGCCGGCCAAGACCGCGATTGAAAAACGCGCGGAGAAGAAAGCCAAGAAGGTCGATATTTTCGGCCATTGATCAAACCATGCGGAAGCCCGGTTCACGGGCTCCCGCCTCGCTGGCGAAAACGTCCGTTTTCACCGCAGTGTTTCCCTGCGCTGAACCGTTTCTTGTGCAAAAAGTGCCAGATACTGGCCGACTAGTGGCCTTGCGCCCGGCGTCCCGGTGGCTATGCTTGCAGGTAACTAACCATGTCGACCGTCATGCCAACAGGCCGACGGCACAGGTTGGTCCGTGATTCATGCTGCCAGAGTGCGCAATTCAAGGCACCAACACTGAACCAACAAGGAGCGTCACTTAAATGGAAGTTCTTCTACGCGTTAGGGCTGGCCCGCATGCGGGCTATCAAGAAAAGGATGTCTTGATCAGAGCGTCGCTGCACGACGCATCCGATTGATCATCATTTATCACCTGACAACTTCCTCCCGTGGGGGAAGGCGTGTGCCTGTTCTGTGGAACGTAGTGGTGGATCTTGAAAGACCTGAACTTTCATCAAATCAAAAGAACGCGCGGAAGGTGATACAACCATGTTCAACCTACATCACAAGGCTGACCTGCGGGAAATCGAGCGTTTCAGTTGTGCGCTGACTGAGGCCAACGCGAAAATCGAAGCGATCAGCCGCTCGATGGCGATGATCGAGTTCACTCCGGACGGCATCGTTCTCGACGCCAACGAGAACTTCTGCAAGACCATGGGCTACAGCGCCGATGAAGTGCGCGGCAAACACCATCGGATTTTCTGTGAAGAAAGCTTTTATCGCAGCGAGGACTACGCGAAGTTGTGGCGCGACCTGGCCCGTGGTGAACCGCTTAGCGGCACTTTCCTGCGTCTGAACAAGAGTGGCCGGGAAATCTGGCTTGAAGCCAGTTACATGCCGGTGTTCGGTCCCGACAAACAAGTCAGAAGTGTCATCAAGGTTGCGGCGGACATCACCGCACGCATCAACAAAGAACATGAAGAAGAAGCCATGCTGGCGGCGATCGGCCGTTCCATGGCGGTGATCGAGTTTACCCCCGAAGGCCATGTCATCCGCGCCAACGACAACTTTCTGCAGACCATGCAGTACGCACACCCTGAAATTGTCGGCCAGCACCACAGCCTGTTCTGTCATCGCGCCGAAGCCGAATCCGCGCAATACAAAGCTTTCTGGGCTTCGCTCAATCGCGGCGAATATCACTCGCACCGTTTCGAGCGCAAGAACAAATCCGGGCAGATGGTTTATCTGGAGGCTTCGTATAACCCGCTGTTCGACGCCAAGGGCCGCTTGTACAAAGTGGTCAAGTTCGCCAGCGACATCACTCGGCAAATGACCACTCTGCAGAACGCTGCGGAATCGGCCCACAGTACCTCGGTGCAAAACGACGCCTGCGCGCAGAAAGGTTCACAGGTGGTGCAGCAGACCGTGCAGATCATTCAGGACATTTCCCGCGATCTGAACGAAGCGGCGGTGAGCATCGATGCGGTCAGCAAACAGTCAGACATCATCGGCACCATCGTTCAGACCATTCGCGGCATTGCCGATCAGACCAACCTGCTGGCGCTCAACGCCGCGATCGAAGCGGCGCGCGCCGGTGAACATGGACGCGGTTTCGCGGTTGTCGCCGATGAGGTACGCAGCCTCGCCGCGCGGACCAGTCAGGCCACTCTGGAAATCGTCGACGTGGTGCGCAAGAACCACGACCTGTCGCTGAGCGCAGTGTCGAGCATGCAGTCGAGTCTGAGCCGCACCGGGTTGGGCGTGGAACTGGCGAACGAGGCGGGCGAGGTGATCCTCGAGATTCAGCAAGGCTCGCGGCATGTGGTGGATGCGATCAGTCAGTTCAATGAAACCCTGCAATTGAACTGAGCTGTTTCAACGTCACCAATAACCAATGTGGAGCGAGCCTGCTCGCGAAAGCGTTATGTCAGCCAGCACATGCCTTTCTGACACGACGCCTTCGCGAGCAGGCTCGCTCCCACAGGTGAGTCCTGTGTTGGCCGTCAGCGATGCGCAATGTTCTCCAGCGCCAGATTACGCGTACGCGGGCCGAACCAGCCGATGGTCAGCATCACGATCAGCATGCTGCTGACGATGAACGCCAGTACCCCCGGCGTGCCGAAATTATCCAGGAACATGCCGATCAGCAGACTGCTGAACACCGTCGACAAGCGACTGAACGAATAGCAGAACCCGACCGCGCGGGCGCGGATGTTGGTCGGGAACAGCTCGCTTTGATAGGAGTGATAACTGAAGCTCAGCCAGGCGTTGCAGAAGGTGATCATTACGCCGCAGAAAATCAGCCCGAAGGCGCTGGTCTGCAGGGCGAACAGGGTGCCGAAGGTCATCGCGCCGAGCGCCGAGCCGACGATTTGCCATTTGTTCTCGAAACGGTTGGCGAACTTCACAAACAGCAACGGCCCGAGCGGGTAGGCGAGGGTGATGATGAAGGCGTACATCAAACTGTGGGTGACGCTTACGCCCTGGCCCGAAAGCAGCGCCGGCAACCAGTTGCCGAAACCGAAGAAACCGATCGCCTGAAAGATATGAAAAACGATCAGCATCAACGCGCGGCGGCGGTAGGGCGGCTGCCAGATATCGGCGAAACGGCCCTTGCCTTCGACATCGACCGGCACCGGTTCCGGCGCATCCAGCGCTTTGCCGTAATCCTTGGCGCAGCGCGCTTCGAGATGGTCGAGGATCCGATTGGCCTCATCGAAGCGACCGTGTTGCGCCAGCCAGCGCGGCGATTCCGGCAGACGCTTGCGCAGCCACCAGATAAACAGTGCAAACACCGCGCTGGCCAGCACCACCCAACGCCAGCCGGACACCCCGAACGGCGCTTGCGGCACCAGCCACCACGACATCAAGGCCACCGCCGGCACTGAGAGGAACTGCACGAAAAACGCAAAGGCGAACGCCGAGCTGCGCATGCGTTTAGGGACCAGTTCCGAGAGGTAGGCATCGATCGTCACCAATTCGATACCCAAGCCGATGCCGACCAGAAAACGCATGCCGATGATGCCCAGCGCTGAGGTCTGAATCCCCATCAGCACTGTCGCCACCGTGTACCAGATCAGCGCGAAGGTGAAGATTGCCCGGCGACCGAAACGATCCGCCAACGGACTGAGCAGGCTGGCGCCGAGGAACAGGCCGAGGAACGTTGCCGAGGCGAACGCCGCCTGATCGGAGAAGCCGAACACCCCCTGACTGCCAGTGGCGAACAGGCCGTCGCGAATCAGCCCGGGACTGATGTAGGCGGTCTGGAACAGATCGTAGAGTTCGAAAAATCCACCGATCGACAGCAGCGCCACCAGGCGCCAGATGGTGGCGACGGCGGGCAGACGGTCGATGCGGGCGGAAATCTCGGCGGCGCGTACCGGGTCGATGCCGTCGATGTGCGCGGCGGCGGAAGCGTGAGCAGTCATAAGCTGATCCATTTTTTATTGATGGAAAAGCTTAGCCTGCTATCGGAATTGATGGATTGTGAATATCAGCGGTTTACCCGGTCAAACCGCTGATTTCTCGCAATATCTGCTTACGAATTAGCGATTTATGCCGCAGCGGCAGAATCCGGCAGCGCCGAGTTCGGCAGGCCGAAGATCCGGTCGAACAGCCAGTTGAACACGAAGGTGTAGCACGGGATGAAAATGATCAGTGCCAGATCCAGCAGGAACGCCTGCACCAGACTGATGTTCATCCACCACGCGATCAACGGAATCAGAAACACGATCAGCGTCAGTTGAAAGCCGACCGCGTGGGCGATGCGCCGTTTGACCGTACGGGTGCGCGAGACCTGGCGACTTTCCCAGCGCTCGAACAACGAGGTGTAAATGAAATTCCAGGTCACGGCGATGCTGGTGATGATCACCGCCAGCGGCCCGGTGCTGCCCGGAGATGTGCCCGAGAGCAACGCCAGACCGAGGGCCGAGAAGGTCATCCCAATCACTTCGTAGAGCGACACGTAGACCAGTTTGCGTTTCACGCCTTGCATGCAGATTTGCCTCTTTCTTGCCAAATGTTGGCCAGCAGGGCTGGCGAAGGCGAGCAAAGATAGCTTCAATGCACCTGACAGAAAAAGTCGGTAGCTTTCAGCTTTATTGATAGGTGAGGCATTTGAATTTCAGCAGCGACAGCATCGAATTGTTTCTCGCGGTGATCGAGCGCGGCTCGTTTTCCGCTGCCGCGCGGCAGTTGGGCAAGGTGCCCTCCGCGGTGAGCATGGGCATTGCCAATCTTGAAGCGGAACTCGGTTACCCGCTGTTCGACCGCAGCCACCGCGAGCCGCAACCGACGGCGATGGCGCAGTCGTTGGTGCCCCACGCGCGACTGATCGCCGAGCAGCTCAAGCAGCTGCAGGTGCACGCGGTGGAGCTGTCGCTGGGGCTGGAAAGCAGGTTGTCGATTGGCGTGGTTGCGGACATGGATCGGCGCCGCTTGCTGGCAGCGATCAAGGTGATTGCCGAGCGGCATCCGTTGCTCGATATCGAAGTGCTGACTGCGCCACAGGATGATGTGCTGGCGATGTTGCACACTGGTCGGGTCAGCGTGTGTCTGGCGTTTGCCGGGTTAAGCGTCAATGCGCTGGAGCGGTTTCAGTTCGTCGGCAGCGAACGCATGATCGCCACGCTGGCGGCGGACAGCCCGTTGTTGCAGGGGCGGGATGTGTTTCTCGAAGATCTGGTGCAGGTGCGGCAGATCATCGTCGCCAGCCGCGACTTGCCGATCAGCGAGACGCGGCCATTGGTGGCTGAATCCTACTGGCGTACGGACAATCTCGAGACGGCGATGGAAATGGTTGAAGCGGGATTGGGCTGGGGGAATTTTCCGCTGTCGGTGGTGCAGCCTTGGCTGGACGCGGGACGCTTGAAGCGGCTGAATTTTCGCAACATCGAAAATGGCCTGGTGCTGCCGGTGCATGCGGTGTGGCTCAAGAGCCAGCCCTTGCAGAAGGGCGCGCAGGCTTTGGTCGATCTGCTCAGCCATTGAATTTGGTAGAGATCCCCTGTGGGAGCGAGCCTGCTCGCGAAGGCGTCGTGTCAGCTGTATCAATGCTGATTGACCCACCGCTTTCGCGAGCAGGCTCGCTCCCACAAGGGTTGTGTTTCAACTCAGCATTTGTGAAGGGTCAGGTACTCTCGCGCACCTTCAGCTCAAACCCCATATCCTCCATCGGGCGCGCCACTTTGTTGCCTGCCATTAACGTGAGCATCTGCTCCGCCGCGCGCCGGCCGATTGCCTCGCGCGGGGTGTTGATGCTGCTCAGGCGCGGCACCATGTGCTCGGACATCGGCAAGTCGTTGAAACCCAGAATCGCCACTTGTTCGGGAATCTTGATGCCGTTACGCAACGCTTCCAGGAGCGCACCCTGGGCCAAGTCGTCGTTGCCGAAGAAAATCGCATCAACATCCGGATGCGCCGCCAGCAATTGCAAAAACAACTCGCCACCCAGACCCACAGACGAAGCACGCGGTGTCAGCACTTCCAGATCCGGGTCGTAACGGCCTGCCTTCTGCAACGCCTTGCGGAAACCCTCACCGCGCAGCAGGGTGCGCTGGTCCAGCTGCGCGCCGATGTACGCCAGACGCTTGCGTCCACGAGACAGGAGATGTTCGGCGGCAGTTTCGCCCGCGCTCAATTGTGAAAAACCCACGCAATTGACTCCGGCAGCACTGTCCAGCTCCATCATGTACACGCAAGGAATGTTGCTGGCCTCGATCATCCGCCGCGAACTTTCCGTGCGATCAAAACCGGTCAGCAGAAACCCGCGCGGCTGATAAGCCATGTAATTGCGCAGCAGGTTTTCTTCTTCATCGCGCGAATAGTGGAAGTTGCCGATCAGCACTTCGAAGCCTTTGGGCGTCAGCACCCGATGAATGGCTTCCAGCGTGTCGATGAACAGCAGGTTGGACAGTGACGGCACCAGCACCACCACCGAATGGCTCTGCGCCGAGGCCAGTGCGCGGGCGGCGGGGTTGACTACATAATTGAGCTCAAGCGCAGCTTTCTGCACTTTTTCCACCAGTTCGGTGGCCACCGTGCTTACCCCGCGCAAGGCGCGCGAGGCAGTGATCGGGCTGACGCCGGCCAGGCGGGCTACTTCGTTGAGGGTCGGACGGCCGGTGGTGCGGGTATTTTTATCGTTCTTGGGGGAGGTCATCGGGCGGCTTGCCAAACAAAAATCAAGGCACTAAGGTAGCGCTGTCCTGATGCAGCTGCAAATGCGTGAGCGCGGTCCTGCCTGATCTGTGCTCTTTGGCGTCGGGAACAAACCTGCTGCAACCCAAAAAAACGACAAGAAGGCGTCGGCAACTTCTGCCTGTGCACTAGAGTCATAGCTAGCAAAGGTAGCGCTGTCTGCGCGCTGAGGTGTTATATGAGTCATCCCATCACCGCCCTGGTCATCATGGGCGTTGCCGGTTGCGGCAAGACGTGCGTCAGCCAGGCCCTGTGCCATTTGAGCGGCGCCACTGCCATTGAAGGCGATACTTTTCATCCGGCCGCGAACATCGAAAAGATGAGCGCGGGGATCCCCCTGAACGACGAAGACCGCGCCGGCTGGCTCGACAGCCTGTGCGATGAACTGCGTCGCGTCGATGCCCAAGGCCAGCGCCCGGTATTGACCTGCTCCGCCCTTAAACACAGCTATCGCGAACGTCTGCGCAGTGCCTTGCCGGGCCTGGGTTTCGTGTTTCTTGAATTGACTCCGGAAGTCGCCGCCGAGCGCGTATCGCACCGCCCGGGCCACTTCATGCCGGCGACGTTGATCGAAAGCCAGTTCGCCACCCTCGAATCGCCCAAGGGCGAGCCGCTGACTCTGCCGCTCAATGCCTCGATTCACAGCGTTGAAGAGCTGGCCCTGCAGGCTCACGTCTGGTGGCAGGCCAACGGCCTGAAACAGGCGATATGAGCATGTTGAAAAAGACAGCGCTGTCCTCCCGACTTCTGTTCAACCCGCTTTAATAACAACAACAATCCAGGAGACACCCCCCATGTTTGGCATGTCCCACGAGACGTTCCTGCTGCTCGATGCAGTGGTCACGGTAATCGGCCTGATTATCCTGATCACCAAATTCAAGATTCACCCTTTTATCGCCCTGACCATCGCCGCCGCCTTCCTCGGCCTGACTTCCGGCATGCCGATCAATACCATCATCAAGGCGTTCCAGGACGGCTTCGGTGGCGTGCTCGGTTTCGTCGGCATCATCCTCGCCCTGGGCACCATGCTCGGCAAAATGATGGCCGAATCCGGCGGCGCCGATCAGATCGCCCAGACCCTGATCCGCGCCTTCGGCAAGGACAAGGTGCAGTGGGCGATGATGTTCGCTGCGTTCCTGGTGGGTATCCCGCTGTTCTTCGAAATCGGCTTCGTGCTGCTGATTCCGCTGGTGTTCATCGTTGCGCGTCGCACTGGCGTATCGATCATCAAGATCGGTATCCCGCTGCTCGCCGGCCTCTCTGCGGTGCACGGTCTGGTACCGCCGCACCCAGGCCCGCTGCTGGCCATCGGCGTGTTCGGCGCTGACATCGGCAAGACCATTCTCTACGGTCTGATCGTCGCGCTGCCGACCGCCATCATTGCCGGTCCGATCTTCGGTACCTTTATCGCCAAGCACATTCCTGGCCACCCGAATCAGGAGCTGGTCGATCAACTGGCCCGCGAAAACGATTCGGCCAACCTGCCAAGCTTCAGCATCACCCTGGTCACCGTGCTGTTGCCGGTATTCCTGATGCTGCTGAAAACCTTCGCTGACGTAGCGCTGCCGGACGGCAACTTCTTCCGTATCTGGATGGACATGATCGGCCACCCGATCTCCGCACTGCTGCTGGCGTTGCTGCTGTCGCTGTACACCTTTGGCTACAAGCAGGGCATCGGTTCCAACCAGATGCTCAAGTGGCTCGACGCGAGCCTGGCGCCAACCGCCGCGATCATTCTGATCATTGGTGCGGGCGGTGGCTTCAAGCAGATGCTGGTGACCAGTGGCGTGGGTGATGTGATCGGCCACATGGCGGTCAGCGCACAGATCTCGCCGATCCTGCTGGCCTGGCTGGTGGCGGCGGTGATCCGTATCGCAACCGGTTCGGCGACCGTGGCGACCATCACTGGCGCCGGCATTGTGGTGCCGGTTGTCGGCATGATTCCGGGCGTCAACCGTGAGCTGCTGGTGCTGGCCACCGGCGCCGGTTCGCTGATCCTGTCCCACGTCAACGACGCTGGTTTCTGGCTGGTCAAGCAGTACTTCAACATGACCGTGGCCGAAACCTTCAAGACCTGGACCGCGATGGAGACCATTCTGTCGGTAGTGGGCCTGGGCTTTATCCTGCTGTTGTCGCTGTTCGTTTAAGCGGCAGTTTGCAGGCACAAAAAAACCGCAATGATGCGGTTTTTTTGTGGGTGGATTTCGTGGTTCACCCAAAACCAATGTGGGAGCGAGCCTGCTCGCGAAGGGGCCAGGTCAGCCAGCCAATATGCTGACTGACCCACCGCTTTCGCGAGCAGGCTCGCTCCCACAGGGGGCAGGTGTCAGGCAGGAGATTTCGGATTGAAGCCATCCGCGCGGAACATCCCGCGAATCCCGCGCACGGCCTGACGAATGCGGTCCTGATTTTCGATCAGGGCGAAGCGCACGTGATCATCGCCGTACTCACCAAAGCCAACACCCGGCGAGACGCAGACCTTGGCCTCGGCCAGCAGTTTCTTGGCGAACTCCAGCGAACCCAGATGCGCATACGCCTCGGGAATCTTCGCCCAGACATACATCGACGCTTTCGGATTCTCGACCATCCAGCCCAGCTCATGCAGGCCTTTGACCAGCACGTTGCGCCGCTGACGATACTGCTCGGCGATGTCGCGCACGCACTGTTGATCGCCTTCCAGCGCGGCAATCGCCGCCACTTGCAGCGGGGTGAAGGTGCCGTAGTCGTGGTAGCTCTTGATCCGCGCCAGGGCGCTGACCAGTTCCGGGTTGCCGACCATGAACCCGATGCGCCAGCCGGCCATGTTGTAGCTCTTGGACAGGGTGAAAAACTCCACCGCAATGTCCTTGGCCCCTGGCACCTGCATGATCGACGGGGCTTTCCAGCCGTCGTAGACGATGTCGGCGTAAGCCAGATCGTGGATGACCAAAACGTCGTACTGCTTGGCGAGGGCGATCACCCGTTCGAAGAAGTCCAGCTCCACGCACTGCGCGGTCGGATTGGACGGGAAACCGAGGATCATCATTTTCGGCTTGGGGATCGAGCCGCGAATGGCCCGCTCCAGCTCATCGAAGAAGTCCACGCCCGGCACCAGCGGCACCGAACGCACCTGAGCGCCGGCAATCACTGCGCCGTAAATGTGGATCGGATAGCTCGGGTTCGGCACCAGTACGGTGTCACCCTGGTCCAGGGTCGCCAGCATCAGATGCGCCAGGCCTTCCTTGGAACCGATGGTGACAATGGCTTCGCTTTCCGGGTCGATATCGACTTCGTAGCGCTGCTTGTACCAGTTGGAAATCGCCCGGCGCAGGCGCGGAATGCCTTTGGACGTCGAGTAACCGTGGGTGTCCTCACGTTGGGCGACCTGCACGAGTTTTTCGACAATGTGCGGCGGCGTGGCGCCGTCGGGATTGCCCATGCTCAGGTCGATGATGTCTTCACCACGGCGGCGAGCGGCCATCTTCAGCTCGGCGGTGATGTTGAAAACGTAAGGGGGAGTCGATCTATGCGCGCAAAGCGGCGCGGCGAACCTTGTTCGGCCATTGTTGCCTCGGATAACGTAAGCGCCCGGAACCGTCCGAGCGACGCTGGTCACTGCGGTGACCTGTGGCGGAAGATAAGTGCAGTGATGGCATACTGTCCAGCGCGGTTGTAAACATTTTTTTCAAGGAAAATCGGTCAATGGAATTCACCAGCGGCTTCTTGCTGAGCCTTTCGCTGTGCCTGGATATCGGCGTAGCCAACATCGCGATGATCACCCTGGCCATGCAGCGCGGCTACTTTCAGGGCTTCGCTCTGGGCCTGGGCACCTGCGTCGGCGACCTGATTTACGCGGTGCTGGCACTGGCCGGCATGACTGTTTTGCTGCAATACGAAACCGTGCGCTGGGTGCTGTGGATTGGCGGTTCGGCGCTGCTGATCTACTTCGCGGCGAAGATGATTTATTCGGCGATCCACCACGAAGCGCTGCTGGCGGAAACGGCGGAAGTGGGGCAGAACTCTCATCGCAAGGAATTCTTTCGCGGCATCTTCCTCGCGATGTCGTCGCCGAGTGCGATTCTCTGGTTTGCTGCGGTCGGCGGCACGTTGATCGCTCGATCCGGTGGCGGTGGCCCGTTGAGTTCGGCGCTGTTTTTGGGCGGCTTTCTCTGCGCCGGGCTGCTCTGGTCGGCCGGTCTGTGCTTCGCGGCAAGCCACGGCGGCAAGCTGCTGGGCGACAAGCTGCTGCGTTACTCCTACTTGGCATCGGCGGCGATCTTCTGCTATTTCGCGGTCTACGTGATCGTTTCCGGGTACAACGAGTTTGTCGGCTCGGGCGCCGTCGAGCAGTTGCATGCGCTGTAAACGTGCGAAACGGATCGGGCTTTCTATACTCCCAGCCGAACCCACTTTTGCGTTCTGAGGAGTCGCGTCATGGATGAACAACCACGCGTCGAATTGGCTGGGCCGCGCTTCGAACACGGGCAATTTCTGTTGATTGCCGGTTTCGGCGGGCGATTCACTCAGGAGACCACCGAAAACATTCCCGCGTTGTGGGAAAAACTGATCCCGCACTTGGGAAAAATCCCCGCGCAAGTCAATGAAGTGACCTACGGCGTTTGCTGCAACGCGGACGGCGAGGGCGGTTTCGAATACATCGCCGGGGTGCAGATCGACAAGCTCGACGACCTGCCGGAAAAGTATCGCTGGGTTGAAATCCAACCGCAGAAATATGCGGTGTTCGAGCACAAGGGGTCACTGGCGCAACTCCCTGACACCTTTCAGTACATCTGGAACACCTGGCTGCCGCAGTCCGCTTACGAAGCGGCGGATGCCCCGGAATTCGAGCGCTATAGCGAGGATTTCAATCCGAAGCTCAATACCGGCACCCTGGAAATCTGGCTGCCGATTAAGGCTTGAGCGGTGTAACAATCGAGGCGGAGCATGTCCGCCCCGGTGGTTCTGCTTTATGCTGGCGGGCCTTGTTTCCACAGATTCCCGAGTTGCCATGAACACCGTGATCCGCAACGTCAGCGCCGCCGACCTCGACCGCTGCTACGCCATCGAAACCGACGCCTATGAAGGCGACGAAGCTGCTACCCGCGAAAAGATCGCCACGCGCATCGCCACCTGGCCGGACGGCTTCATCGTCGCCGAGGTGGACGGTGTGGTCGCCGGTTTCATCAATTCCGGCGCGGCGTTCGACGTGCAGATGTCCGACGAGGCCTTCAAGGAGCTGATCGGCCACGACCCGAAAGGGCCGAACGTGGTGATCATGTCGGTGGTGGTGCACCCGGATTACCAAGGGCAGGGCCTGGCCAAGCGCCTGCTCGGCAAATTCATCGAACGCATGCGTGCGATGGACAAAGCGACAATTCATCTGATGTGCAAAGAGCAACACATTGCGTTGTACGCCGGGTTTGGCTTTGCTTACATCAAACCGTCGGAGTCCGACCACGGCGGCATGGCGTGGCACGAGATGATCCTGACCCTCTGAAGCCAACACCTATCGAAACTGCCTGATCGTTCCCACGCTCCGCGTGGTAATGCAGCCGGGGACGCTCCGCGTCCCAAAACCGTGACGCAGAACGTCACAAAGAGGCGTTCCCACGCGGAGCGTGGGAACGATCAGGGATACTCAGAAGAACAGCCCCATCCGCCGCTCGTAACCGATCCGGCCCTTGTACGCCTCGCCGCTGTCGACATAGCCATGCTTGGCGTACAGCGCAATCGCCGCCTCGTTATCAGCGTCCACCGACAATTCCAGTCCTTTGATTTCCGGCCATGCTTCACGGGCGACAGCGGGCAGCGCTTGCAGGCAGGCCTTGCCATAACCCATGCCCTGCGCACGACGATCGACCTGCAAGGCATGCAACGTGGCGCTGTGTTCGTCGGCCCAGTCGGGCAACACCGGCGGGCGCTTGAGCAGCAGAAACGCTACCGGTACGTCGTCCGCCAGCAGGGCAAAACCCTTTACGCCGGGGCCGGGTTTCGACAGCAGGGTGTGCAAGGCACCGTGGATGTCGCCGGAGAATCTGATCTGCTCGGGGTGGATTTCAATGGCCTCGACTTGCTGACGCTGCAAAGGGCTGAGGCTGTCGTAAGGCACGAGTTGGGCTGACACGGGAATTTCCTTTTTCCTACAAAGAGTGAGCCTCGGATTCTAGCGAGATTGTCGTCGGCGAAATTTTTTTGTTTGCCCTGTCGATCCGCGCATTGGGCAAACGACTAAGGGTGTCTTCACAACAAAAACCACGGAGAACACCATGAGCGCACAAAGCGAGATCCAGACTCTGATCAACACCTATCGCGAAGCGGTAATGGCCAAGGACGTCGAGAAAGTCATGGCCCTGTACGCCGACGACATCGTCTCGTTCGATGCGATCAAGGCCCTGCAATTCAAAGGCAAAGCGGCGTACCGCGCGCACTGGGTCGAGTGCATGGAAATGTGCCCCGGCCCGCACATCTTCGAGTTCCACGAAATCGCCATCGAAAGTGCCGACAACATCGCTTTCGCCCATTGGGTAGCCAACTGCGGCGGCACCAATGACAAAGGCGAAACCCAGAGTTGCTGGATGCGTGTCACCGCCTGTTACCGGCAAATCGGCGGGGCGTGGAAGATTGCCCACGAGCACTGGTCGGCACCGTTTGATCCGATGAGCGGCGCGACGCTGTTCGATGTGACCCCCTGATCTTCAGCCATAGTTGATCCGTTCGAATCAGGAGATCGCCATGAAATATCTATGCCTGGTCTACAGCGATGAACGCCTGCTGCACACCTCGCCCGACAGCCCGGAGGACGCCGAATGCTGGGCCTACGCCGAGTCGATTCAGGGCAGCGGGCGGATGATCGCCGCCGAAGCGCTGGAGTCGGTGCAGACTGCGACTACCGTGAGAATGCGCAACGGCAAGTTGTCGATCACCGATGGGCCTTTCGCTGAAACCAAGGAGCAACTGGCCGGTTTCTACCTGATCGATGCCAAGGATCTCAACGAAGCGATCCAGGTCGCCGGCAATATTCCGGCAGCGCGGGTCGGCAGCGTTGAAGTGCGTCCGGTGCGGCAGTTGAATGTCTGACGTCAGGGCGCGGGTCGAGCAGGTCTACCGTGAGGATTCGCGGCGGATTCTGGCCACGCTGATCCGCCTGCTCGGTGATTTCGACCTCGCCGAAGAAGCCTTGCACGAGGCGTTCTTCGTCGCGGTCGAGCGCTGGCAGCGCGACGGCGTGCCGGACAACCCGCGTACCTGGCTGGTCTCGACCGGACGTTTCAAAGCCATCGATGTGCTGCGCCGGCGCGCGCGGTTCAAGGCGTCGCAACCGTTGCTGCTGGCACAACTCGATGAGCTGGAACAGGCTGACTGGAGTGGCGAAGACGTGGAAGACGATCGCTTGCGGCTGATCTTCACCTGCTGCCACCCGGCACTGGCGGCGGATGCGCAGGTGCCGCTGACCTTGCGTGAAGTCTGCGACCTCACCACCGAGGAAATCGCCCGTGCTTTTCTCTCGGCGCCGGCGGCGATTGCCCAGCGTATCGTCCGCGCGAAAGCCAAGATCCGCGACGCGAAAATCCCTTATCAAGTACCCACGCTGAACGAATTGCCCGAGCGCCTCGACAGCGTGTTGCGGGTGATTTATCTGGTGTTCAACGAGGGTTATTCGGCATCGGTCGGCACTGAGCTGACCCGCGAGGACCTGACGCGCGAAGCGATTCGCCTCGGGCGCTTGTTGATGGAGTTGCTGCCTGAGCCGGAAGTCATGGGTCTGCTGGCGCTGATGCTGCTGCACGAATCACGTCGACCGGCGCGCACTTCGCCGAGCGGTGAACTGGTATTGCTCGACGATCAGGATCGCTCGTTGTGGAATGCCGGGTTGATGGCCGAAGGCTGCGCGCTGGTCGAGAGCGCGCTGAGCACGCGGCGTTTCGGGCCATATTGTCTGCAAGCGGCGATTGCAGCGGTGCATGCGGAAGCGCCGTCAGCGGCGGAAACGGACTGGCAGCAGATTGTCGGTCTGTATGACGTGCTGCTGCGCGCGGTGCCGTCGCCGGTGATCGAGCTGAACCGCGCGGTGGCGGTGGCCAAACGGGATGGAGCGTTGGCCGGGTTGTTGTTGGTTGAAGGGATTTTGGCGCGTGGGGAGTTGCAGGATTACCACTTGGCGCATTCGGCGCGGGCGGAGTTTTGCCGGCAATTGGGCCGAGTGGAGCAGGCGCGGGCGGCGTATCAGCGGGCGCTGGAGCTGACGCGGCAGGAGCCGGAGCGGCGGTTTATTCGAGGACGGATCATGGCGCTGGAAATGCTCTGACCTTGGCGCTCTGGCGATTGTGGGCAGTCTGTGGATTGCCCTCACCCTAACCCTCTCCCAAAGGGAGAGGGGACTGATTGGGGGATATTGGAGGGATTCACCGACTTGAACGAATTGTCTTGAATCCATAATCGATAAGGTTTTTCAGGTCGATGCATAACGCCAGACACTTCGGTCGGCCCCTCTCCCAGAGGGAGAGGGGACTGATTGGGGGGATATTGGAGGGATTCACCGACTTGAACGAATTGTCTTGAATCCATAATCGATAAGGTTTTTCAGGTCGATGCATAACGCCAGACACTTCGGTCGGCCCCCTCTCCCAAAGGGAGAGGGGGCTGATTGGGGGATATTGGAGGGATTCACCGACTTGAACGAATTGTCTTGAATCCATAATCGATAAGGTTTTTCAGGTCGATGCATAACGCCAGACACTTCGGTCGGCCCCCTCTCCCAAAGGGAGGGGGGACTGATTGGGGGGATATTGGAGGGATTCACCGACTTGAACGAATTGTCTTGAATCCATAATCGATAAGGTTTTTCAGGTCGATGCATAACGCCAGACACTTCGGTCGGCCCCCTCTCCCAAAGGGAGGGGGACTGATTGGGGGATATTGGAGGGATTCACCGACTTGAACGAATTGTCTTGAATCCATAATCGATAAGGTTTTTCAGGTCGATGCATAACGCCAGACACTTCGGTCGGCCCCCTCTCCCTCCGGGAGAGGGCTGGGGTGAGGGGCTTTTGATCTTATTCGAGCATCTTGCTGAGCAACCAGCTCCCTGCCGGCCCCGGCGGATACAAGCGCGACCACAAGGCGTCGACAAACACCGGTTTCGGCCAGCCGCGCACGTCGAGCTCTATCAGCAAATCATTGGCATAGCGCTGTACCAGCCACCTCGGCAACGGTGCCCAGCCAAAGCCTTTTTCCGCCATTTCCAGCAGCATCAGATAACTCGGCGCCGACCACACCCGGCCTTTGCCACGGCTGTCATACGGATTGACGATGGTTGCCAGGCGCAGCTCGCGATGTTGCTCGAGAATCTGCTGATCGACATGCTCAAGCTTCGCCAACGCATGCTCGCGGCTGACGAACAAGGCAATCTCCGTGCGCTCGGCCACCGTCGAGGTCACAAGGTCCGGCGGGTAGCTGTCCTGCATTTCCGCGAAGGCCAAATGCGCCCGGCCGCGCTGGACCAGTTCGATCAGGTCTTCGCATTCGGCAATCAGGCATTCCAGCTCAAGCTCCGGATAACGCTGCTCGAAACCCACCAGTGCCGCCTCGAAACGATACGACTGATAAGTGTCGGAAATCGCCACGGTCAGCTTCGGTTCCACACCTTGGGCCAACTGCCGCGCGCTCATTTCCAGACGACTGGTGGCGGCCAGAATCGCCTCGGCTTTTTGCAGCATGACGTGGCCGGCGGGAGTGAGTGTTGGTTTGCGGCTGCTGCGGTCGAACAGCTGTAAATCCAGATCAATCTCCAGACTGGCGACTGCCGCGCTGATGGTCGATTGGCTGCGCCCCAACTTGCGCGCCGCCGCTGAGAACGAGCCTTGCGTCGCCGCCTGTACAAACGCCAACAGCACTTCCTGCGAAGCCATGAACTATCGCCTTGATCGATGGTTATTGGTTATGAAGTATCGGTATTCAGTTGGATCATGGCAACCATCGTCAAACAAGGAGTCAGGCCATGACTGCCCAC
Organism: Pseudomonas sp. AC255; assembly: GCF_979258175.1. NCBI lineage: Bacteria > Pseudomonadati > Pseudomonadota > Gammaproteobacteria > Pseudomonadales > Pseudomonadaceae > Pseudomonas > Pseudomonas sp. AC255. The sequence continues at coordinate 858,792 of NZ_OZ409841.1, forward strand.
AAGTCCATTACCGAACGTGTTTTCCAGGCGGTTGGTTTCGAGTTTCTCGCGATCCTGATCTGCACGCCGCTGCTCGCATGGATCATGCAAAAGCCGCTGCTCGACATGGGCGCGGTGACCGTGTTGATCGCGCTGTTGGCGCTGGCGTGGAATGTGGTGTTCAACCGTTTTTTCGACCGTGCTCTGGCGCGGATGAATCTGCCGCACAACGCCTGGGTGCGGGTGGTGCATGCGTTGCTTTTCGAAGGTGGACTGATCGTGATGGGCGTGCCGCTGATTGCCTGGTGGCTGTCGGTCAGCCTGTGGCAGGCGTTGTTGCTCGATATCGGCGTGCTGCTGTTCTTCCTGCCGTACACCTATGTCTATCACTGGGGTTATGACGTACTGCGCGAGCGCTTCATGACCCGCCGCGCATGTGAAAGCTGAGGTAAACCTGTGGTGAGGGGATAAATTTCCTCACCACAAAGGTGAGTCATCGGGCACAAAGTCAGAGAAACATGCCGCCGGATGCCTCGACCCGCTGACCGTTGATCCACTGTCCACCCTCTGACAGCAGCAGCGCCAATGCGCCGCCAATATCATCCGGCAGCCCCACACGACCCAGCGCAGTGTTGCTGGCAACCATCGCGTTGACCGCGCTGTTGTCGCGCACCGTGCCACCGCCGAAGTCGGTTTCAATCGCACCCGGCGCCAGAACGTTCACGCCAATCTGCCGCGCACCCAACTCTTTCGCCTGATAACGCGTCAGCACTTCCATCGCGCCTTTCATCGCCGCATAGGCGCCATAACCCGGCAGGCTGAAGCGGGTCAGGCCGCTGGAAATATTGACGATGCGCCCACCATCATTGATCAGCGGCAGCAGTTGCTGAGTCAGGAAGAACGGTCCTTTCAACTGCACGTTCATCAGCAGATCGAACTGCTCAGGGGTGGTCTCGCTGAACAGCGCATGCACGCCGACCCCGGCGTTGTTGATAAGGAAGTCAAAGCGCTGGCGCTGAAAAGTCTGTTCCAGTGCTTGTTCAATCTGCTCGGCAAACGCGGCGAAGTTTTCGCTGCGGCCGACGTCCAGTTGCAGCATCGCCGCGTTCGCGCCGCGTGCCTGTAATTCGCTGACCAGAGTTTGCGCCTCGTCGGCGCGGCTGTTGAAGGTGCCGATGATGTCGATGCCTTGCGCGGCGAGGTGCAGTGCGGCGCTGCGGCCGAGGCCACGACTGGCGCCGGTGATCAGTGCGATTTTGCGATTCATGCGGACTTCCTCGATTGCGTTGAGTGGGGATGGAAGAAGTGTATTTATCCGCCCTGAGGTGATAAACACGGCAAAAGCGGAATCACTGATCGGCTCGGCCGAACAATCACCGGGGCTTGTCATGAACAAACTGGAATTGCTGCGTACCTTCGTTCGGGTCAGCGAACTGTCGAGTTTCACCCTCGCCGGGGAAAGCCTCGGCCTGCCGCGCTCCACGGTGTCCGAACAGGTGCAGGCGCTCGAAGCCTTGCTCGGCACGCGGCTGTTGCAGCGAACCACGCGCAAAGTGCAGGCCACCCAGGACGGCATGGTGTTGTATGAGCGCAGCAAGGATCTGCTCTCGCACATGGATGAAATCGAGGGGCTGTTTCGTCAGGACGAGGCGTCGCTGACCGGGCGTATTCGTGTCGACATGCCGAACATTCTCGCGCGAAGGCTGATCCTGCCGCGCCTGCCGGAATTCATGGATCGCCACCCGAATCTGCAGATGGAAATCAGCAGCACCGATCGCCGCGTCGATCTGCTGAGCGAGGGTTTCGACTGCGTGTTGCGCATCGGCGCGCAGCCGGATCAGTCAGTGGTCGCCCGGCATCTTGGCGACTTCCCGATGGTCAACTGCGCCAGTCCCGCTTATCTGCAACGCTACGGCGTGCCGCAGACCATCGAGGATCTGGCGCAGCATCGGCTGGTGCATTACGTCGGCGTACTGGGCTCGCGTTCGGAAGGGTTTGTCTATGAGGAGGGTGGCGAAGTGCGGCGCGTGGCGATGGCCGGCAGTGTCACGGTCAACAGCACCGATGCCTATGAAGCGGCGTGCCTGGGCGGCTTCGGGCTGACCCAGGTGCCACGTACCGGCATGCAGCCGCATCTGGAAAATGGCGAACTGGTGACCGTACTGCCGCAACACACCGCACCGCCGATGGCGATTTCGTTGTTGTACGCGCGGCAACGGCATTTGCCGCTGCGGGTGCGGGTGTTCATGGATTGGCTAGGCGATGTCGTTCGTTCAACGCTCTGACATTGAGCACATTGCCCCTGTGGGAGCGAGCCTGCTCGCGAAAGCGCCATGTCATTCAACATTGATTTATCTGACACACCGACTTCGCGAGCAGGCTCGCTCCCACAGGGAGGGCTGTGTTGTGTGTGGGATTTGCGCTCAATAATCGCCACGCTTGCGAAACGCCCAGCGCCCGGCAATCACGGTGAACGTCGCCACCAGCGCGACCAGCACCCAAAACCCGTGAGGGTCCTGGGACAGCGGCACACCGCCGACATTCATGCCGAAAAAACCGGCAATGATGTTGATCGGCAAGGCCAGCACCGTTACCACCGTCAGGGTGAACAGCGTGCGGTTGCTTTGTTCGTTGAGGTTGGCGGCGATCTCTTCCTGCAACAGTTTGATCCGCTCGCCGAGGGCGGTGAGGTCGTTGATGATCAGCGCAAACTCCTCGGTGGATTTGCGCAACTCCTTGACGTCCTCCTTTTGCAACCATGGCGGCGGACGGTTGAGCAGGCGCAGTAACGACCCCGGCTCCAACGCCAGCAGCCGTTGCAGTCGCACCAGCACGCGACGGTTGGCGCCAAGTTCGGCGCGGTTGGTCGACAGGCGTGAAGACAGCAATTCGTCTTCGACCTGATCGACACTCAGGCTGGTCTTGCGCACGATCTGCGTCAGCACCTCACCTTGATCGCGCAGCAGATGCACGAGCAATTCCGAGGGCGAGCGAAAGCACTCGCCGGCCTTTACCGACGAGCGCAATTTATCTACCGAATGCAGCGGTTGCAGGCGCGCGCTGACGATCAGTTTGCTGCGCACGCAGACCCACAGCGTCGACACGTCGGAGGAGACCATGCTGCTGAGGTTGAACACCACATCGTTGACCACCGCCAGCAGCGCCGAATCGACATGCTCGATGCGTGTCGAACGCGAACCTTCGTGCAACGCCTCGAAAAATTCCTCGGGCAATTGCAGATGACTTTTCATCCAGCGCTCGCACGCGGCGTGGGCCAGGTTCAGGTGCAGCCAGAGGAATTCGCCACTGTCGCTGTCGTCCTGCAAACAGCGCAAAGCCGTCGCCGAATCGATCTCGCGACCGCGCTCCCCGGGCAGAAAACGAAAGCCGTAGAGCAAGCCAAACAGGTCCGGGTCGCGATGGCTGATATCGAGGCTGTGGTTCATGGCGGCTCGCTGCGAGGAAGGTGTCTGGGGCAGGATTTTCAGGTTCACCGGAGCGGCATCATCGCAAGCTCACATGACCGTTTTGTGACAGCAAAGTGACTGCAAATCAAAGCGTTACCGGCTGTCGGAAGTTTCTCAAGGAAGGCTCTGGCATGCCGATCTCAGGTGAGTTAGGTTGCGCGCCATTGGCCTTGGTCATGGTACGTCGACAGGGAAGTCCGGCCATTTTTCACGTCCGTTCGGGCGTGCCTCATCCCTGCTTCGAGTACCTTGCAATGCTGCAAAAATCCCTGAGGGCGCAAATTCTCGCCCTGTTGAGCGGCAGTCTGTTGGCGATGCTGTTGATCGCGCTGGCCTGCTTTCATTTCCTCTCCAACGGCGTGCAAAGCTACAGCCAGTTGATCGCCGGCCCGCTGCACACTTCGCAACTGATCGATGAAGCCAACCTGCAATTCAAGGTGCAGGTGCAAGAGTGGAAAAACGTTCTGCTGCGCGGCAAGCAACCAGCGGATCTGGCGAAATACTGGAGCCAGTTCGAAGAGCGTCAGCGCGACGTGCAGAACATTCTCGGCGAACTCGCCAGCCAAAAAGGCATCGAGGCCAATCTCAAATCACGTATCGAACGCTTGCGCGACGAGCATCGCCAGTTGGGCGCGGCCTATCAGAAGGGCCGCGATGCCTACGTGGCTGCCGGTGGTGACCCGAGCGCCGGCGACGCTGCTGTCAAAGGCGTCGACCGCGCCACCAGCGAGCAGATGAGTGCATTGGTTGCCGAACTTCGCGAGCAGGGTACCGCGCAGTCGGCATTGATCAGTGCCAGCGCTGACCGTACCGTGTGGCTGGGCCTGTTGGTGATGCTCGCATCAGGCTTGCTGATCGGTCTGCTGAGCCTGTGGCTGGTCAGCCGCAACCTGATCGAGCCGATCCGCAACCTCATCGATTACGTCACCCGCTTGAGCCGTGGCCAGTTGGCCGAACGTGTTGTCAGCGAGCGTCGCGATGAGCTGGGCAACCTCGCCGCCGCAGCGAACACTTTGCGCGATTTTCTGGCGGACACCTTCACTCGCTTGCAACGCAGCGCCGGTGATCTGGACAGCGCCAGCGGCGAGTTGAACGCCATTGCCACGACCATGGCCGGCGGCACCAGCGAGCAATTCAACCGCACTGATCAAGTGGCCACGGCGATGAACGAAATGTCCGCCACGGCCCAGGAAGTCGCCCGTCACGCCGCCGATGCCGCACGTGCTGCCGACGATGCCGATCAGTCGGCGCAGCAGGGTGAAAAGGTCATGCAAACCACCATTCACTCGATCACGCAGATGCGCGGCGAAATCGCCAACACCGCCACGGTGATCCGTCGCCTGGAAACCGACAGCGGTCGTATCGGCAAGGTGCTGGAAGTGATTCGTGGCATCGCCGAACAGACCAATCTGCTGGCGCTCAACGCAGCCATCGAAGCGGCGCGGGCGGGTGAGGCCGGGCGTGGTTTTGCCGTCGTCGCCGATGAGGTGCGCAACCTCGCTCAGCGCACGGCGGAGTCGATCATCGAGATCAACCAGATCATTCAGAACGTGCAGACCGGCGCTGTCGATGCCGCGCAGGCTATCGAGAGCGGCCAGGCGCGCAGTGATGAAAGTGTCGAGCAAGTCACCCAGGCCGGCGCGATGCTGGAGCGCATCACCTTGGCGGTGGAGGCGATTCGCGACATGAACCGTCAGATCGCCACAGCGGCAGAAGAGCAGACTTCAGTGGCCGAGGATATCTCGCGCAACCTGACTGAAATCACCGCGATTGCCAGCACCAACCTGGACAACGTGCAGCGCACCGAAAGTGCCAGTCAGAATTTGCATGGGTTGTCGGGGCAGTTGAATGAGGTGACGGCGCGGCTCAGTGCTTGATTTTGGGTGGTGGTTTGTCAGCCCCTCACCCTAACCCTCTCCCGGAGGGAGAGGGGACTGACCGTGTTGATTGTTCGAGATTCGCCGACCTGAAATGCCGAGGCGTACTCAGGCTGGTAGTCGTTTGTGATGGCTTTTTAATTTTGAGGCGAACTCAGGCTCCGAAATTTCCCCGATCTGCTCCCTTTCCCCCTCGCCCCCTTGGGGGAGAGGGCTGGGGTGAGGGGGATCGATTTCACAGACCACACAAAGTTTGCGCCTCAATCCGCAACCACAAAAAAGCCGCACGATCGTTAAATCGTGCGGCTCTTTAACAGCGGTCTATCAAGTATCTTGCTTGTCGCTCAGCACTTTACCGGTGGTGGCATCAAAGTCCACGTCGAACTCTTTGCCGTCAGCAGTTTTAAGTTCAACTTCATACTCATAACCATTGAAGTGGTTATCCAGGTCGGTGTCGGTAATCGTTGCGCCCGGGTGCAGTTTCAGTGCTTCGGCGTTCATCGATTCCAGCGACTTGATTTTGCCGTCCTTGACCAGTTGCGGGATCTGGTCGATGCGAACATCAGCCTGAGCCAGGCCAGCGGTGAGGGTCAGGGCAGCGGCGGTAAACAGGGCAGTCAAAGTTTTCATCGGTTCATTCCTTGGCAGTGCGTTGAAGTGGTTGATCTGTGTAAGTGGGTTCAGATTAACCAGCGCAACTTAATTCACCCTTAAATCTCTGCTCCGCGATAAAACTGCTCTTTGCGGGAGCGAGCCTGCTCGCGAAGCAGGCGACTCGATAACAAGTCAGAAACCGTTCTTCTTCAAAACATCGTCAATGCTGCCAGCCGCCGGACGCTTGTAAAACTTCAACAGTTCACTGGCGCGGTTGGTAAAGATGCCGTCGACACCCGCCGCCATGACTTTCTCGTAGTCCACCGGCTCGTCGACCGTATAAACATGCACCAGCATGCCCTGATCGTGGGTGTACTGATTCATCCATGGCTGCACCAGGTCGGAGTAACTCTGGTCACCACCATGGGTCAGCTTCGCCGAAGGGCCGGTGCCGATCGCGCCCTGGGCCTTGGCGTAATCGACCCATTGCTTGAATTCTGCTTCTGACTTCGGTTCCTGCTTGCCGTAGAAAACGTTTTTGTCTTTCTCGCCGGACGCGGCAAACGTCACCGCAGATTTAGGCTCGATGCTGCCTTCGCCGACCCACAACAGCAGGATCTTCGGCACTTGCGGCATTTCCTTTTCCAGCAATTGCAGGCTGTTCTTATCGAAGGTCTGCAGGATCACCTTGCCTTTGCCCTGACCGACGCCCAGCGCACTTTTCGCCAGTTTCGAACCGGCCGGACTGAGCCAGCCGCGATCCTGCAGTTTTTCCTTCAGGTCATGTTCTATGCCGGGAAACAGCTGCGGCTCTTTGGTTTCGATGTACAGGCCCGGCTTGTGCTGCGGGTTGGCGCGGGCGATGTCGATGATTTCATCGAGGGTAAGAATTTTCAGCCCGGCGTAGGACGGGCGTGCGCGATCCGGGTATTTAGTGTTGAACCAGCTGCCGGCATCGAGGGTTTTCAGTTCGGCCATGGTGAACGCGGTGGCCGGGCTGTCCTTGCGCTCGGGGAATTTGCTGGCAACGTCGGTGGTGCGTTGCAGGTTGTCGTCGTGCAGGGCGAAGAGCACGCCGTCCTTGCTGCGCTGCAAATCCATTTCCAGGTAATCGGCGCCCAGGTCACGGGCCAGTTTGTAGGCCGCAGCGGTGGATTCCGGGGCATCGAACGACGCGCCACGGTGAGCAATCACCGCTGGATGCGGAATGCCATGGGCGGCAGCGATTGCCTTGGGCTCGGGGTGGCTGGCGGCATGCGCCTGACCGAGGCCGAACAACAGACTCAGCACCAGAGCGCTTCGGGTAAAAGTGGCAGGCATGGTCGAGTTCCTTTCGCAGGTTTTTTTCGAGACGTACCTTTTAACAATTGAAGCGCCGCAGGGCTATCGCCAGACCGACATAAAGCGAGCAAAACGGAAATTTCCTGCACTTTTGTGGCGCTGTTTGCAGTACGCTTGCCCACGGCATATGCCCCGGCAGAGGGCGCGCCGCTACATTGCCCTGCGTGTAAACCATCGATCATCTTTCGTGAGGTTTACCATGCGCATCACCTCCCAACTCATCTGCCAGGCCGCCGACGACCTCAAAGGTTTCGTTGGCCTCAATCGCAAGACCGGCCAATACATCGTGCGCTTCAGCGAAGATTCGTTCGGCATGGACGTGGCCGACGACGGCATCATCCCGGCCAGTGAATTCGTCTGGGCGAGGGCGTCGGAAACCACCATGACGCTCAAGCGCGAGTTGATTCAGTTGCTGCTCGATCAACACATCGACGACCGCATCAACATCACCGAACCCTTACGGGTTTACATGAGCAAGGTTGAAGTGCCGGAGATTGTTGCGGTGCGGAGTCTGGTGCGCGGTTGAAGTTTTGCTGTGTGGTTGCGGGCCTCTTCGCGAGCAGGCTCGCTCCCACAGGGATTTCGTGAACGCCACAGATCCAATGTGGGAGCGAGCCTGCTCGCGAAGGCGACCTTAGTTCTGGCACACGTGAGCGTGCAACTCGCTGGTCAGTCCTTCGATGCGCTCGGTGAGGGTTTTCGTCATTTCGGTAAGGCGGGTGTTTTGTTCCAGCAATGCCAGCAATTGCGCGGAATTCTTCGCCGCCTCTGCCTGACGTTCGGTATTGGCCAATGCCAGAGCTTCGCGGTGCTGCGCATCGGCGTCGGCCTGCGCTTTGTCGCGCGCGGCCTGACGGGTTTGTGCAAGCAGGATCAATGGCGCGGCGTAGGCCGCCTGCAGGCTGAAGGCCAGGTTCAGCAGGATGAACGGGTAAACGTCGAATTGAGTCACGCCCCATACGTTGAGGCCGATCCATACCGCAACGATCAAGGTTTGCGCGCCAAGGAACAGCGGCGTGCCGAAGAACCGCGCAAAGGCTTCGGCGCGCAGGGCGAAGGCATCGTTGCCGAAGGTCGTATTCAGGTGGGCGTGGGGGCGGTGAAAGCGCAGGTGATCGATGGGGGCGTTGGGTATTTCGGGTTTTTCGTTATTCATGGGGCACTCGGCGGGGCTTGGGACGTGTCGTCACTATAGCTCTGCGTTGTGGCGGTCGACCTTCGCGGGCTGCCCACGAAGGTCGCGACTCGTTCTATCGACCCTGCACAAACCTCAATTTGGCACCCGCTCATTGGCAAACATGCTCACCGCATCCACCGCCTCACTGGCGCCGTCGCGAATCTGCAGAATCACCGTGCCGGCCTGATTGGCCAATTCCACGCCTTCTGCGGCGCGGTCACGGGTGCCTTGCATGCTCTTGATCGCCTGCCGTGTTTCGCTCTGGATCAGACTGATCATGGTGGATATCTCGGCGGTGGAGCCGCTGGTGCGCGCTGCAAGTTGCCGCACTTCATCGGCGACCACGGCAAAGCCGCGACCCTGTTCACCGGCGCGTGCCGCCTCGATGGCCGCGTTGAGGGCGAGCAGATTAGTCTGATCGGCGATCGCGCGGATGGTGTTGACGATGGCGGTGATCTGCTCGGAGCGGTCGCCCAGTTGCGCGATCAACGTTGAAGATTGGCTGATGTCCTCGGCGATTTCGCGCATTTCGCTGGCTGCCTGTTGAATCACTTGCGTACCTTGCTCGGCGACTTTTCGCGTTGCTACCGAGATGTGGTAAGCGGTGCTGGCACTGCGCGCGTCCTGCTCGTGCTGCTCGACACGGGCGGTGACGTCAGACGCGAACTTCACGACTTTGTATAAGCGCCCCGAAGCGTCGTACACCGGGTTGTAATTGGCCTCCAGCCAGACGATCTGACCGCGCTTATCCACGCGCTCAAACTGTCCGTGGAAGAACTCGCCCTGATTCAGGCGCCGCCAGAAATCCTGATAGGCGCCGCTGTTGACCAGCGCCGGAGTGCAGAACAGGCGGTGATGCTGGCCCTTGAGCTCTGCGAGGCTGTAACCCATGCGCGTGAGAAAATTCTGGTTGGCGGTAAGAATGTTGCCGTCGAGATCGAACTCGATCACCGCCATCGCGCGATCGATCGCCTGCAGCTTGGCGTTGGCCTCGTTCTCCTGCTGCACCTTGGCGGTGACATCCATCGCGTACTTGACCACTTTGATCACCCGTCCCGACGCATCCTTGATCGGGTTGTAACTGGCCTCCAGCCAGATCGGCTGGCCCTTGCTGTCGACCCGTTCAAAGGTGCCGGACTGGAACTGACCGTTTTTCAGGCGCGACCACAGCTCAGTGTATTGGGCACTGCGACCGAACTCAGGTGTGCAGAAATGCCGGTGCGGCTGGCCGATCGCCTGGGCAGCCGTGTAACCCATGGTCTTGAGGAAATTGTCATTGGCACGCAACACCACGCCATCAAGATCGAACTCGATCACCGCCATCGAACGGTTGATCGCTTCGAGCATCGCGGCCTGGTCAAAAACGGTGTGTTGCAGTTCAGCGAGGGCGGCTTTCTGGCGATTGAAAAACATGCTTGCGATACTCGGGAAGTGGGGAAAATCAAAAGGATTCAGTCCCTATTCCTGCGCCGGCAAACCGAAATGCACAGGCGGCATTCGGTGGTGACTGCTCAATGCCAACGTTCCGTTACTGGCAGATGGCTACTTATACAAAACTTAATAAAGTTGTACAAGAAAGGAATTTTTCGCGAGGTTGTATAACTTTTTACGAAATTAGTTGTACACGGCTCGACGAGCCGGTGATTCACCGCTGATACAGTGCCAGGAACATCTCCAGCGCCGACTCGGCAACTGCATTCTGCGCGTCTGGATCAAGGGCCGCGCGACCCAGCGAGATCTGCGGCCAGAACGCGAATGCCTTGAGCAAACCTTGCACTTGATGCGCGGCAAATTCCGGATCCACCGCTTTGAGCCGACCGTCGGCTTGCGCCGCGCGTATCCAGACGGTCAAGCCTTCCTCGCGCTCGCCCATGCGCTCGATCATGTTCTGTGCACGTTCGGGGGAATGAATGGTTGCGGCAATCGCTACCCGGGCGAGGGTGAGAAAATTCTCGTCAGCCATCATCTGCACTTTTTCTCGCAGCATCAGGCGCAGCTGCTCATGCAGCGGTTGCTCGCGGTCGTAGCGCACCGATGGCTCGGCGATGATCCGCGCCCACAACTGATTCAGGATCTCGGCGAACAGCTCTTCCTTGCTGGGGAAGTGGTTGTACACCGTACGCTTCGACACGCCGGCCGTAGCGGCGATCTTGTCCATGCTGGTGATTTCGAAACCGTGGGCACGGAATTCGGCGATCGCCGCCTGGATGATGGCTTCGCGTTTGCGGTCAGTGAGGCGTTGTGGAGCGATCATGAGCGGACTTCGGCAGAGAAGGGGGAAATTACACTCGGCAGTTTACTTGGCGCCGGCTTTGATGCAACCTAGAAACTACACCGCTCAGTGTAATGTTGCGTTAATCCTCGCACCTTACAAACCAGAGCGTTTGGCCTTTGCGTGCAGCTTGGCCGTTTTCATTTCCCGTGGAATACCGTGCAGCACACGGTTTTTCGGAGTCGTTCAGTCATGGCCAATCCAGTCTCTCTCCCGGACAACACACCCACGCCTGAAGCCTCGCGTCAGGATCAAGGGCTGTTTCGCAATCATGCGCCGGTGCAGCGCGAAGGGGTACGCAAAATGCTGCGGATCATGTGGAACATGATTTTCCACAAACCGCGCGACACCCGTCCGAGCGCCGCCATTCCTGTGCAGCCGCTGACCCGTGAAGATCTGCTCGCAGCGCCCAATCACAGCGTTTACCGATTGGGGCACTCGACGCTGTTGTTGAAGATGCGCGACAAATTCTGGATCACCGACCCGGTCTTCGCCGAGCGCGCCTCGCCAGTGCAATGGGCGGGTCCGAAACGTTTTCATAAGCCACCGATCAGCATCGACGAACTGCCACCGATCGAAGCGGTGATCCTCTCGCACAACCATTACGACCATCTCGACTACGAAGCGGTACTCAAACTCGCCGCCAAAACCACTTACTTCCTGACTCCGCTGGGCGTGGGCGACACCCTGATCAAATGGGGCATCGACGCCAGCAAGGTGCGCCAGTACGACTGGTGGCAGGGCACCGAAATCGCCGGTGTCCGCTTCATCGCAACCCCATCGCAGCACTTCTCCGGCCGTGGCCTGTTCGACGGCAACAGCACGCTTTGGGCGTCGTGGGTGATGATCGACGCCGACACACGAATCTTTTTCAGCGGCGACAGCGGTTACTTCGATGGCTTCAAACGCATCGGCGAACAGTACGGTCCGTTCGACCTGACCCTGATGGAAACCGGCGCCTACAACGTCGAATGGCCGCACGTGCACATGCAACCGGAAGAAACCCTGCAAGCCCACATCGACCTCAAGGGCCGCTGGCTCTTCCCGATCCACAACGGCACCTTCGACCTGGCCATGCACGCCTGGCACGAACCCTTCGACCGCATCCTCGCCCTCGCGTGGGAACGCAGTATTGCGATTACCACACCGCGAATGGGGGAGGCATTCAACCTTGCGCATCCACAACGGGGGAGTGCGTGGTGGATGGCGGTTGAAGAGGAGGGGAGGCGCTAGTGCAGAACGCCTGACGATTTCATCCGGTTCGCCTCGGTGCGAACCGGATGAATCAGATTCCTATTTCCTTCATTCGCCGGTGGTAATCCTCCATCGTAGCGACTGACAAATCCCTGAATTTCCCACGAAGTATCTGACTTAGTGTTTCCAAGGTGATGCCAGTAATTTGCGCCGCTTCAGATTCGTTCAGGTTGGCAGTCTTGATCAACGCGGCCATTTTTGTCGCATATCCCGATTTGATCAGCATTTCATCTGCACCCTGCAGTCCCAAATCTGCGTAGACGTTGCCCGTGCTTCTTTCGATATCCATCCTTAGCGCTCCTTATTCGGCCATCGCAAAATCCCCACGCCCCACCGATTCCCCTGCCATACCCTGCGCCCTGACACTGCGCCCCGGTGCGAACCCCGGAAAGAACACCAACCCCTGCGCTTCAAACCGATAAGCCAGTGCCAGTCTCGCGGCGTCCGCCACTTCCTGCTGCGCTTCGAACCGCTGGATATCTGCCACCGCCACCTCGGCCTCGCGCGACAGTTGTTCAACGCTCCAGCCCAGCATGGCGCGGGCCTGGACGCAGTGGGTCGGGGTGAACTGGAAAAGGGCAATGCGTTCGAGGACGTGGTTCATCGCAAGAGAGGCCATGGTGTGCTCCGGGCTCAAAAGTGCTGATTGAAAATGTACTGTGTTTTTGTACAGTTGTTTTCGGCCGGGATCAAACGCATTTTTCAAATTTGCCTAGTTCGTCGGCTCCAACCAGACGGACGGTGCCTGTCCCAGCACACGCCGAAACATCGTCGAAAACGCCGCCGGGCTCTCGTAGCCGAAGTCCAGGGCAATCCGCGTCACCGCTTCCCCCGCCGCCAACCGTGCCAACGCCTGCACGACGCACGCCTGCTGGCGCCACTGACGAAAGCTGAGCCCGGTCTGCTGCCGAAACAATCTGTTAAAGGTACGCAAGCTTATGTGTAACTGGTCGGCCCAATCCTGCGGCGATTGATGGGTATTGGGCATGTTCAGAAAGGTCTGACACAGACTGAGGAGCTTTCCTCCGGCGGGCATGGGAATGTGTAGGGCAAGGGCGCGCTGCGTGCCAGTTCATGCAACAGCAAGTTGATCAGCACACCGTCGCGTCCGGCCTGGTTGTACATCAGTGGCACGTCCACCGCTTCCATCAGCAAATGCCGCAGCAGCGGCGACACATTGAGCACTTGGCAGTCCGGCCCCAATTCCACGTTTCCCGGCTCGATATATACACTGCGCGTGCTCACCCCGAGCATCAATACCTCGTGGGCCACGCCCGGCGGAATCCACACCGCGCGTTGCGGCGGAACCACCCAATTACCGTTCTGAGTGCTGACCTGCATCACGCCGGTGGCGCCGTAGAGCAATTGGCCACGTCGATGCGTATGAAACGGGAGTAGGTGGCCGTGGGAATAATCGGTACCGATGGCCACGACCGGGCGAGGCGTGTCATCAAGCTGATTGATCGAAATATTGCGCATCAGGCGAGTTCCAGCGATTGGCGTAAACGCGAACATTATTGGCCCAACTACTGAAGCCGGCCAGTGCATCACGCTCTAATGTCCTGGGCTCCCCGATCCTGGACGCCCACCATGTTCTACCTCCTGCTTACGCTGTTCGGTTGCCTCACCGGCATCAGCGCCGTGCTCTTCGGTTTCGGCGGCGGCTTCGTCATCGTGCCGCTGCTCTATCGCATGCTCACCGCCAGCCACGCAGCCGACGACCCCATCGCGCAATCGGCCATGCACATCGCCGTGGCCACCTCGACCTGCGTGATGGTCGTCAACGCCCTGATCGCCACACGCAAACACCAGCGCGCTGGCAATCTGCTCCGGGAATACCTCTGGCCATTGGGCGGGTTTATCGGCGTGGGCGCGATCGTCGGCGCCATCGCTGCGATGTGGGTCAGCGGCGAAGTGATCCGCTACGCCTTCATCGCCTACCTGGGCCTGACCATCGTCGATTGCCTGCTGTGCCGAGGATTTCTCACACAGTCCCAAACCACATTCCCACGGCGACTGACCTCAACAGAAACATCCGCCGGCGGCGTAGGCATCGGCGCCATCGCGACCTTCCTAGGTGTAGGAGGAAGCGTCATGACCGTGCCGCTGCTGCGCCGCTGCGGGCTGAGCATGTCGCAAGCGACGTCCATGGCCAATCCGCTCAGCGTCCCGGTAGCGCTGGCCGGGACGCTGACCTACATGGCGCTGGCCGGTTTCACCGGGGCTGATCTGGGGGGTTGGTATATCGGGTATGTCGATGTGCTGGCGTTTGCGCTGCTGACGGTTGGTTCGTTGCTGGGGATCAGTTTGGCTGCGCGGTGGATTGGGCGGATACCGGATCGGCTGCATGCCTGGATCTATATTGGTTTGCTGATCGTGGTGCTGCTGAGCATGTCGCTCAAATGAATCGTTGATTGACGCAGGCGAAAGAAATCAGAATCGGCGGCAGAGCGTTGCCCTCCAGTCTTCAGCAGAGAACCAGGATGTTGATCTTCAATTGCACCGAAGCCGCCAGTAAGTTCTTCAGCCGTGTTCATAAAGGCCAAACGATCACGCCGGTGGACACCAAACCGCCGTCATCAGTTATTGAGGATGATGAGCTGAACGGCGCGGACGAACAGTGGTTGGTTCATGCGATCACTGTGCAGCGCAAACATGTGTTGTTGGTCCTGCACATCAAAACCCGCTATTGCGTGATCCTGGCCGATGCCAAAAAGGCCGACGCCGAAGGGTTTGTAGCGTGGTTTAACGAGCGTTGGCGCGAAGGTCTGATCCGCGATGCAATCAATCATGACCTCATGCAATGGGTTGATGCGGGGACAATGACCGATCGTCTCGAGCTGAGTCGCGAGTATCGTTTTTATCGCCGTGGCCATCGCAGCGCACAAAAGCACATCGAACAAATCGCCTGGTTTTTCGAGGATTGCGCGGCAGAGTGGGGCTGTTTGCCCCAAGGCGAACGTGCAGCTATCGGTTTCGATGCGCGGATGAATTCGCAAATTCGAAACACCAAGGACCGAAAAGATTACTTTCGCCCTGATGAAGAAATGCTCGCTCATTGGCTGCGCCAGTATTGCGGAGTGGAAGATCTGGGCGTTCAGGCTGCAGTTGAGCGACGCAGGGAGGCGGAGCGGGAGATTCGAGCGTTTGAAGAAGGGGCACGCATCAACTGAGCGTCATTCCAACCCCGGCGCTTCACGAATTATGAAGTGATCCAGGTTCTCGATATTGGCATTGAAGACCTCGAAAGGTTTTTCGGGGTTCTTCTTGCCGGGCACCTGCTTCAACTCCGGCGTCACCCCATAAAAGAAACAGAACAACGCCTTGTCGCTGTCCACCGCATGCTTGATCTCTTCCAGGAACGCCTTGCGCTTGCGGTAGTTGTCGATCAGCTTCTTGTTCAGATAAACGCTGACCGGATACGGCTTCTTCTTGCTGTCTTCGGGCTTCTTGAACCAGACCTTGTCCTCGAAGTCGATCCGAAAACTGGCACTGTGGAAGTCCTCGATCTTCTTGATCCGCCCCCAGTAAATCAGCCCCTTGTTGTCCGTAAGATACTCGATCTTCTTGAAGAACGAACTGTACGGCGCCGTATGCTCGCCGATCTTCAACGGCATCCGCTTGAGCAAATCCTTGTCGGCGAAGTTGGAAACAAAACACTCCACCGGATGCGCAAACACACTGGTCTTGTCCGGCGCCGACTCACGACCCACCGACTCTTTACCACTGTCCGCCGCCGCCCGCACCGGATCATCCCGCAACACATCCGCCGCTCCCGCTGGCGCGACAGGCTTGCGCACATACTCGCGCCGGGTCAGCAATAACTCTGAGGGGAAGTGCTCCTCACGCCCGTCATCCACCTCGCCATCCGCCGTCTCAAGACCCGACGCCGACGCCTTCAAACTCACATACGGACAACCCGCCACATGCTGTGTAGTGGGCAGATTCTTGAAGTGCGGCGTGCGCACGTAATTCACATTCTTGGCGTTGAACGTACCCAACTCATTGGAAGCCTCGAACGCCGAGCGACAAGCATCGTTGGGGCACTGGAAGTGTTCCTTCGCAGAGTCAAACGCCACCGTCTCATCGAAATTGAGATCGCGAACGTCATAGATCGACAACTTGTCGTCGAGGCTGAGGCAGTAGGCGAGATCGAATTTCATGGTGGGGCTCGGATCCTTGAGTGGGGGAGGGGTATTAATAGCGGGAGGCGGCGCGGGTTGCACTGATTGTTTTCGGGGTGAGGCGGAATCTGTGGGAGGCAGTCTGCTGGCGATTCTCGGCATCGACTCAATACCCAATCCCGACTCCCGGCCGGCAGCAACACATTTCAATCGTGGTGAGGGGATTTATCCCCGTTGGGCAGCGAAGCTGCCCCAAATCCAGCAAATGAGGTTAGTCAGACAAACTGCAATTATTCCTTTTCGAGTCTTCCAACGTTGGCATAAAGCCAAGCAGTGAATTCAGCTCTGTCGTCCGAATGGTGGCAACGTTGGTGACAGTTGGGACATAACGCCACAACATTCGTGTCAAGGTCCGAACCCTTTTGCGACATGTGCTTAACGTGATGCACTTCTAAAAACGGTTTCCCATTTTTTTCAAATGGCGCTGCTTTGCCACAACCCTCGCACTTTCCATTGGCTTGCTGACGAACCCAGCCCCTCAATTCAGGATCGCGAAAGTAAACCTTTCTAGTGGAAGTCGTTTGGATAGGTGTTTTTATTCCTTTGGGGACGTAGTCAAATTGCTTCCGCTCAAATTTAGCCGCGCGTTGCTCGAGCAATGCTTCGTCCGCCGTCGGATTGGAATCTTCAAGTGTCAGAACGGTAGAAGCATCAAGTGCCTTACGGATGCTGCGCGCTACATTCGCGCCAACATTCTTGGCAGGTTTGTAGCCTTCAATACGCTTTCTATCCATCTCGACCAATACGGTAGAAATGTTCTGCATCCGGAACTCGACAGAGCCTTTAGTCCGACCGGCTAACGGGCCTTCGCGCAGGATGCGATTCTCCTCAGTCTTGACGAATTTCTGGCCGCTCTGCTCGCGTACAAGCATCTTCAGATAGGCATCGACTGCCGCCTGAATCTCGACCTCACTCCAATCGCTATTACTTTTTTCCGTGTCCATAAAATCGCCGAGGGTTGAAAACCCTCGGACGATACTGAGTGGCCATCACTGCTGTCTAGGAAATTTCCTACGGGGAAAAGCGACTGATCCTGCCAAATCCTACCAATGCATCGTTAACCTAATTACCGCTTTGCACCCATAAAAAAGCCCCGATAAAATCGGGGCTTTTTGCTTTCTCGACTTGTCGACTCAGGCAGCAATCGTCAAATCGCACCAAGCGAGACTATTAGTCCCAGCTCAGAGCACCACCAGTTTGGTATTCGATCACGCGAGTCTCAAAGAAATTCTTCTCTTTCTTCAAGTCCATAATCTCGCTCATCCAAGGGAACGGGTTAGTCGTCCCTGGATATTCCTCTTTCAAACCAATCTGCGACAACCGACGGTTAGCGATGAATTTCAGATAATCCTCCATCATCGCCGCGTTCATACCCAACACCCCGCGAGGCATGGTGTCACGCGCGTATTCGATCTCCAGCTGCGTACCCTGCAGGATCATCTGGGTCGCTTCTTCCTTCATTTCGGCATCCCACAGGTGTGGGTTTTCGATTTTGATCTGGTTGATCACGTCGATGCCGAAGTTCAGGTGCATGGATTCGTCGCGCAGGATGTATTGGAACTGCTCGGCGACGCCGGTCATTTTGTTGCGGCGGCCCATGGAGAGGATTTGGGTGAAGCCGCAGTAGAAGAAGATGCCTTCCAGAACGCAGTAGTAGGCGATCAGGTTGCGCAGCAACTCTTTGTCGGTTTCCGGGGTGCCGGTTTCGAACTTTGGATCGGAGATCGAACGGGTGTACTTCAGGCCCCAGGCTGCTTTCTTCGCGACCGATGGAATCTCGTGGTACATGTTGAAGATTTCGCCTTCATCCATGGCCAGCGATTCGATGCAGTACTGGTAGGCGTGGGTGTGGATCGCTTCTTCGAAAGCCTGGCGCAGGATGTACTGGCGGCATTCCGGGTTGGTGATCAGGCGGTACACGGCCAGGACCAGGTTGTTGGCAACCAGGGAGTCGGCGGTGGAGAAGAAGCCGAGGTTGCGCATGACGATGCGGCGCTCGTCGTCGGTCAGGCCTTCCGGGTTTTTCCAGAGGGCGATGTCGGCGGTCATGTTGACTTCTTGCGGCATCCAGTGGTTTGCGCAACCGTCCAGATACTTCTGCCAGGCCCAGTCGTACTTGAATGGCACGAGTTGGTTGAGGTCGGCGCGGCAGTTGATCATGCGCTTTTCGTCAACGGCGACACGAGCGGAGGCGCCTTCGAGTTCGGCGAGGCCTTCGGCGACGTCGAGGGAGTTCAGTGCAGCCTTGGCGCGGGCCACGGCGGCCGAGTCGTCGGCGGTGACGGCGCGGGCTTCCAGCGCTGCGGCACCGCCGGCGTTGTCGAGGCGGTCCATGTTGGCTTCGCTTGCGTGGCCGGCGTTGGCGCCTTTCACGGTTGCGACTTCACTGTCTTCTTTATCGAATTCGTCCCAGCTCAGCATGACGTGTCGTCTCCTGCGTGAGGGCTTGTGCCCGTGTGAAACCTGAAGGGTTGGTTTTTCACACGGCCAAACAAGCCGCGTTGGATGTCGTTTTTTGCAGCGCTGCACGCAGGCAAATAAACAGAAATTTTGACGGGTTCCGAGAGCCTCTGATGGGCGCAATCAGCGTCTGGCACTGTTGCGGGGCTTCAGAATGGCTTTTGCTCCCTGTAAGGGAATATTGCTGACCCGTATAGGGCGGCATTATAGGGAAATTTTTACCGGCGTGGTGCGGCGAATCGGCTCATGGCGAGGCCGAGGAGGGGGTGGATTTCGGTCCGACCGAGGGATTACAGGGCTTTGCGCGGAATCGACCCGAGCAGATTTTTTTTCGTTAATTTTTTGGCAGGTGGTTTTTTGTTTAAAAAATAGCCAGAAAAGTGGGTTTTTCACTATATCTAGTGTTTTGCAAGCCTTTTTCGCGGCTCCAGACACAACTGAGCCCGACCGAAGCCGGGCTGGAATCGACCCTCAATGTGGCGTTGAGCGATCCGATTCGGTGCAGTCTGATTCAGTTCGTGCAGCCGTTGCCCATGATGCTGTAGCGCAGGATGTGGCGTTGGCCTTTGGAGTCGTCGTATTCCATTTTCGCCGGTACTACTTCGCAGACATTTGGCACTTCGCTCATCGATACAACTTTGGCGATGTCCAGGTGCGTGGAGTAAGTGTATTCCTCGATTACCGGTTGTTGCTGTGCGACATCAGTCGGGACCTCGTCTGCCATGGCGGTTGCGCACAGACTGCTGAGGGCCAGAACCAATAAAGCTTTCATTTCTAATTCACCTTTTTGAGGTCGAGTGGGGTCACGCAACCTTTTTAGGGTTGCGTGTGGAGCTTGAGTAGTTGATGCGTTACTTGGAGCGCTGGATTAACGGCCTTCGTGGGGGCTGTAACGTTGTTAATCGCGGTTGCCTTGTTGGCGAGGTGAATTTTAGGGCGGTGGGATGCAGGTAAACAGGGGCGGTTTTGATAAACACTTTTGATAGATTTGGTAACAATCGATTGAGGTCTTGGTGTCTGGCCGGATGGGGTTTGCCTGAAGGACTGCGTTGACTGCATCGCTGGCAAGCCAGCTCCCACATGGAATGCGGACATTTTGTAGGGGCTTGTTACTACCATCGTCGAATGGTTCTATGGGCCCCACCCGGCTACAACAGGGTCATACAAAAACAACTATTACACCGAGGTAGGAAAGATGAGTGCGGCTTCTCTGTATCCCGTTCGTCCCGAGGTTCTGGCTAACACGCTGACTGACGAGGCGACCTACAAAGCCATGTACCAGCAGTCGGTCGTCAACCCTGACGGCTTCTGGCGCGAGCAAGCCAAGCGTCTCGACTGGATCAAACCTTTCACCACGGTGAAACAGACGTCGTTCGACGATCACCATGTCGACATCAAGTGGTTTGCCGACGGCACCCTGAACGTTTCCTACAACTGCCTCGACCGTCATCTGGCCGAGCGCGGCGATCAAGTCGCGATCATCTGGGAAGGCGACGATCCTTCCGAGAGCCGCAACATCACCTACCGCGAACTGCACGAACAAGTCTGCAAACTGGCCAACGCCCTGCGTGGTCAGGACGTGCACCGCGGCGACGTGGTGACCATTTATATGCCGATGATTCCCGAAGCCGTGGTCGCCATGCTGGCCTGCACCCGGATCGGCGCGATTCACTCGGTGGTGTTCGGCGGTTTCTCGCCGGAAGCCCTGGCCGGTCGCATCATCGACTGCAAATCGAAAGTGGTGATCACCGCTGACGAAGGTATCCGCGCTGGCAAGAAGATTTCCCTCAAGGCCAACGTCGACGACGCGCTGACCAACCCGGAAACCAGCAGCATCCAGAAAGTCATCGTGTGCAAGCGCACCGGTGGCGACATCAAGTGGAACCAGCATCGCGACATCTGGTACGAAGACCTGATGAAAGTGGCGGGCACTGTTTGCGCGCCGAAAGAGATGGGCGCCGAAGAAGCGCTGTTCATCCTTTATACCTCCGGCTCGACCGGCAAACCGAAGGGCGTGCAGCACACCACCGGTGGTTACTTGCTGTACGCAGCGATGACCCACGAGCGCGTGTTCGACTACCGTCCGGGCGAAGTCTACTGGTGCACCGCCGACGTCGGCTGGGTCACCGGCCACAGCTACATCGTCTACGGCCCGCTGGCCAATGGCGCGACCACGCTGCTGTTCGAAGGCGTGCCGAACTATCCGGACATTACCCGGGTGGCGAAGATCGTCGACAAGCACAAGGTCAACATCCTCTACACCGCACCGACCGCGATTCGCGCCATGATGGCCTCGGGTCAGGCAGCGGTTGAGGGCGCTGATGGCAGCAGTCTGCGTCTGCTCGGTTCGGTCGGTGAGCCGATCAACCCGGAAGCGTGGGATTGGTACTACAAGAATGTCGGCAAGTCGCGTTGCCCGATCGTCGATACCTGGTGGCAGACCGAAACCGGCGGCAACATGATGAGTCCGCTTCCGGGGGCGCACGCGCTGAAGCCGGGTTCGGCAGCACGTCCGTTCTTTGGTGTGGTGCCGGCGCTGGTCGACAATCTCGGTAACATCATCGAGGGCGAGGCTGAAGGCAATCTGGTGATTCTCGATTCGTGGCCAGGTCAGGCGCGTACGCTGTATGGCGATCACGATCGTTTCGTTGACACCTACTTCAAGACTTTCCGTGGCATGTACTTCACCGGTGACGGCGCGCGTCGCGATGCCGATGGTTACTACTGGATCACCGGGCGTGTGGACGACGTGCTCAACGTTTCCGGCCACCGCATGGGCACCGCCGAAATCGAAAGCGCGATGGTCGCGCATCCGAAGGTGGCCGAAGCTGCGGTGGTGGGTGTGCCGCATGACATCAAGGGGCAGGGCATCTATGTCTATGTGACCTTGAAGAATGGCGAGGAACCGACCGAGCAGTTGCGTCTGGAGCTGAAGAACTGGGTGCGCAAGGAGATCGGCCCGATTGCTTCGCCGGACGTGATCCAGTGGGCGCCGGGGCTGCCGAAGACCCGTTCGGGCAAGATCATGCGCCGCATCCTGCGCAAGATCGCCACGGCGGAATACGATGGGCTGGGCGATATCTCGACCCTGGCGGATCCGGGTGTGGTGCAGCATTTGATTGATACGCACAAGACCATGAATGTTGCTTAAGTAGCGGGTTGATGTGCTGAAAAGCCCTGTTCGGTGTTCGCCGGACAGGGTTTTTTTGTGTCTGCAGGTTTTAGGGTGGCTGGGCTGGCCTTATCGCTGGCAAGCCAGCTCCCACAGGTTTTTGATCGTTCCCACGCGGAGCGTGGGAACGATCAGCGACTCAACCAATAATTATCGATCTGCACCGTCAGACCTTTCCCGCTGTTACCCGCCACAACCCAATGTGTAACCGCCCGCGCCAAACCGGGGCGAAGGGAAACGCGGTGCGCTGTTTTAGAGCCTCCAAAGCCCTGCTGAAAAATAAGACATAACGCTGCGCTTGCCGGATTAGAAGGGTTTACGAATAATAGGCCCGCAACTTGCAATATGTATCGGTTCACTGTCTTTCGCTCTTGCATGAATTTGCTGGGCTGTCAATGAGCTCAAACCGCTTTCTCGGTGCATCTGTAATTAGTTGTCGCATTGAAGAAATATCGGCTTCGGGCCTGTCGTTAGAATGCCGATCACTCGCTCATCGTGGCTGACGTTGAAATCGCCTGCGGTTCCAATGGGAAATTTCCGCCGATGCGCAACCGATTTCCGATTCACCCATTCGCATATTGGGCTGTCGCTCACTCTGCCGTTTTTGCCCTTTACCGATGGAGTCCCAAGATGAAGAAACTTGTGCTGCTTGGCGCCCTGGCACTGTCCGTGCTGTCGATGAATGCCTTCGCTGACGAAAAACCGCTGAAGATCGGCATCGAAGCGGCTTACCCTCCAT
Organism: Pseudomonas sp. AC255; assembly: GCF_979258175.1. Lineage (NCBI taxonomy): Bacteria > Pseudomonadati > Pseudomonadota > Gammaproteobacteria > Pseudomonadales > Pseudomonadaceae > Pseudomonas > Pseudomonas sp. AC255. The sequence goes on from NZ_OZ409841.1 coordinate 881,308, forward strand.
TCGCTTCGAAAGCACCGGACGGCAGCATCGTCGGTTTCGACTACGACATTGGCAACGCGCTGTGCGAAGAAATGAAGGTCAAGTGCGTGTGGGTCGAGCAAGAGTTCGACGGTCTGATCCCGGCTCTCAAAGTGCGCAAGATCGACGCGATCCTGTCGTCGATGTCGATCACCGAAGATCGCAAGAAGTCGGTCGACTTCACCAACAAGTACTACAACACCCCGGCGCGTCTGGTCATGAAGGCCGGCACTCAGGTCAGCGAAGGTCTGGCTGAACTGAAAGGCAAGAACATCGGCGTACAACGTGGCTCGATCCACGAGCGTTTCGCCCGCGAAGTTCTGGCTCCATTGGGCGCCGAGATCAAGCCGTACGGCTCGCAGAACGAAATCTACCTCGACCTGGCTGCCGGTCGCCTCGACGGTACCGTGGCTGACGCCACCCTGCTGGACGATGGTTTCCTGAAAACCGACGCCGGCAAAGGCTTCGCATTCGTTGGCCCGGCCTTCACCGACGTCAAATACTTCGGCGACGGCGTAGGTATCGCGGTGCGCAAGGGCGACGCCCTGAAAGACAAGATCAACACTGCCATCGCGGCCATCCGCGAAAACGGCAAATACAAGGCAATCCAGGACAAGTACTTCGCCTTCGATATCTACGGCAAGTAACACGTCTCTGCGACAAGTCCGAAATGGCGCAAGCAACAGAATCTCTGCGGTTTGCGCCATTTTTTCATCCCAACTTTCGAGGACCTGAATCATGTTGAAAGGCTACGGGGCTGTCATCCTCGATGGCGCATGGCTGACGCTTCAGCTCGCCTTGTCGTCCATGGCTCTGGCCATCGTTCTCGGGCTGATCGGTGTCGCGTTGCGCCTGTCGCCGGTGCGCTGGCTGGCGTGGCTGGGCGATCTTTATTCGACGGTGATCCGCGGGATTCCCGACCTGGTACTGATCCTGCTGATCTTCTACGGCGGTCAGGACTTGCTCAACCGCGTCGCACCGATGCTCGGCTATGACGACTACATCGATCTGAACCCGCTGGCCGCCGGTATCGGCACCCTCGGTTTCATCTTCGGTGCGTACCTCTCGGAGACGTTCCGTGGCGCGTTCATGGCGATCCCCAAAGGCCAGGCCGAAGCGGGCATGGCGTACGGCATGAGCAGTTTCCAGGTGTTCTTCCGGGTGATGGTGCCGCAGATGATTCGTCTGGCGATTCCCGGCTTCACCAACAACTGGCTGGTACTGACCAAGGCCACCGCGCTGATTTCCGTGGTCGGTCTGCAAGACATGATGTTCAAGGCCAAGCAGGCGGCAGATGCCACGCGCGAGCCTTTCACCTTCTTCCTCGCAGTGGCGGCGATGTACCTGGTGATCACCAGTGTTTCGTTGCTGGCATTGCGTCACCTTGAGAAGCGCTACTCGGTAGGCGTAAGGGCGGCTGATCTATGATCTTCGACTACAACGTCATCTGGGAGGCACTGCCGCTGTACTTCAGCGGCCTGCTGACCACCCTCAAACTGCTCGCGCTGTCGCTGTTCTTCGGTTTGCTCGCGGCGTTGCCGCTGGGGCTGATGCGCGTCTCGAAAAACCCGTTCGTCAACGGCGCCGCGTGGCTGTACACCTACGTGATTCGCGGCACGCCGATGCTGGTGCAGCTGTTCCTGATCTACTACGGTCTGGCCCAGTTCGAAGCGGTGCGCGAAAGCTTCCTGTGGCCGTGGCTGTCCAGCGCAACGTTCTGTGCCTGTCTGGCTTTTGCCGTCAACACCAGCGCCTACACCGCGGAAATCATCGCCGGCAGCCTCAAGGCCACGCCGAACGGTGAGATCGAAGCGGCCAAGGCCATGGGCATGTCGCGCTTCAAACTGTACAAGCGCATCCTGCTGCCGTCGGCCCTGCGCCGGGCGCTGCCGCAGTACAGCAACGAAGTGATCATGATGCTGCAGACCACCAGTCTGGCGTCGATCGTGACCCTGATCGACATCACTGGCGCGGCACGTACCGTCAACGCGCAGTTCTACCTGCCGTTCGAGGCGTACATCACTGCCGGCGTGTTCTACCTGTGCCTGACCTTCATTCTGGTCAAGCTGTTCAAACTGGCCGAGCGTCGCTGGTTGAGCTACCTCGCGCCACGGAAGCACTGATATGCAACGCATCGACCACGTATTGCCGTGGAGCCACCTGGGCAGCGAGCGCAAGGTTTCGGTTTTCCGGTTCGGTGAGGGCGAGCGCAAGGCCTACATTCAAGCCAGCCTGCACGCCGATGAACTGCCGGGCATGCGCACCGCCTGGGAGCTGAAAAAGCGCCTCGGCGAACTCGAAGCCCAAGGCTTGCTCAACGGCGTGATCGAGCTGGTGCCGGTGGCCAATCCGATCGGCCTCGGGCAATTGCTGCAAGGCAATTTCCAGGGCCGTTTCGAGGCGGGCAGCGGCAAGAATTTCAATCGTGATTTCGTCGAGCTCAGCGCGCCGGTCGCGGCGGCGCTGGGCGAAAAACTCGGTGATGATCCCCATGCCAACGTGCGCCTGATCCGTCAGGCAATGGCCGACCACCTGGCCGGATTGCCTGAAGCGAGCAGCCAGTTGCAAGGCATGCAACGTGTGCTGCTCAGCCACGCCTGCACCGCCGATGTGGTGCTGGATCTGCACTGCGATGCCGAAGCCGCGCTGCACATGTATGCGCTGCCGCAGCACTGGCCGCAGTGGCGTTCGCTGTCGGCGCACCTGAACGTCAAGGTTGGTCTGCTCGCGGAAGATTCCGGCGGCAGCTCGTTTGACGAAGCCTGCTCGTTGCCTTGGCTGCGCCTGTCGCGGCAGTTCCCCGAGGCGCAGATTCCGCTGGCGTGTCTGGCGACGACGATCGAGCTGGGCGGGCAGGCCGACACCGGCCGCGTCGAAGCCGAGGCTTATGCTGAAGGCATTCTGGCGTTCCTTGCCGAGCAAGGTCTGATCACCGGCGAGTGGCCGGACCCGGCCTTCGAACCGTGCGAAGGCATGCCCTTCGAAGGCACCGAATTGTTGTTCGCACCGCACCCCGGTGTGGTGAGTTTTTCCCGCAGGCCTGGCGAATGGGTCGAGGCGGGCGATGAGATTTTTCAAGTGATCGACCCTGTGTCTGATCGGGTCAGCACGGTATGTGCTGGTACGTCCGGGGTGCTGTTTGCCATTGAACGGCTGCGCTATGCCCAACCCGGTTTCTGGCTGGCCAAGGTGGCGGGGCGCGAAGCGCTGCGTCACGGGCGCTTGCTCAACGACTGACTGACTGTTTTTGTGAGAACCGACCGCATGTACAAACTTGAAGTCCAAGACCTGCATAAACGCTATGGCAGTCACGAAGTGCTCAAGGGCGTGTCCCTGAAAGCCGCCGCCGGCGATGTGATCAGCATCATCGGCTCCAGTGGCTCCGGCAAAAGTACTTTCCTGCGTTGCATCAACCTGCTCGAGCAGCCGCACGCCGGCAAGATCCTGCTCAACAACGAAGAGCTGAAACTGGTGGCGAACAAGGATGGCGCGCTGAAAGCCGCTGATCCAAAACAGCTGCAACGCATGCGTTCGCGCCTGTCGATGGTGTTCCAGCATTTCAATCTGTGGTCGCACATGACCGCGATTGAAAACATCATGGAGGCACCGGTGCACGTGCTCGGCGTACCCAAGTACGAAGCGCGCGAAAAAGCCGAGTACTACCTGAACAAGGTTGGCGTGGCCCATCGCAAAGACGCGTTCCCGGGGCACATGTCCGGTGGCGAACAGCAGCGTGTGGCTATTGCCCGTGCGTTGGCGATGGAGCCGGAGGTGATGCTGTTCGACGAACCGACCTCGGCCCTTGACCCGGAACTGGTCGGCGACGTGCTGAAAGTCATGCAGGCGCTGGCGCAGGAAGGCCGCACCATGGTCGTGGTGACCCACGAAATGGGCTTCGCCCGTGAAGTGTCGAACCAGCTGGTGTTCCTGCACAAAGGCGTCGTCGAAGAAAGCGGCAACCCGCGCGAAGTGCTGGTCAACCCGCAGTCGGAGCGCTTGCAGCAGTTTCTGTCGGGCAGCCTGAAATAAATCAGGGCTGCCGTTGTGCACCAGATTAGGTCATGCTTCGCGACCTTCTGGCTGGCTCAGATCCCCTGTGGGAGCGAGCCTGCTCGCGAAAGCGGTACAACAGCCAGCAATTATGTTGACTGGTACACCGCCTTCGCGAGCAGGCTCGCTCCCACATTCTGATCTTCACCGGTTTCAGGATTTGTGTTCATTTCCGGGCTAGCATTGGCCCATGCCTTCATCACCGTTGTTCGTTTCGGATTGCCCGCCCATGACTGCCCATCGAATTGGTTTCCTGATTTGGCCCAGCACTAAAGCGTTGACGCTGGCGCTGGCGGAGGAGGCCTTGCGTGTTGCGCAGCGGGTGCACCCGGACGTGGTTTACGAACTGTCGTTCTTGCAGGCCGAGCCGCAGACCGAAGGTGCCTGGCAATTGCCCGGCGAGCCGTGGGCCGGCAAGCTCGAGAATTTCCAGAAACTGTTCCTGCTCGCTGACGAGCCACCGAGCACCCTGGCGCCGGCGCTGAGCAGTGCACTCAAGCAACTGGTGCGTGCCGGTTGCGTGATCGGTGGTCTGTCGGCCGGTGTCTATCCGCTGGCCCAGCTCGGTTTGCTCGACGGTTATCGCGCCGCCGTGCACTGGCGCTGGCAGGACGATTTCGCTGAGCGCTTCCCGAAAGTCATCGCCACCAGCCATCTGTTCGACTGGGATCGCGATCGTCTGACCGCTTGCGGTGGCATGTCGGTGCTCGACCTGTTGCTGGCGGTGCTGGCCCGCGATCACGGTGCGGAACTGGCCGGTGCGGTGTCGGAAGAACTTGTCGTTGAGCGCATCCGCGAGGGCGGTGAGCGTCAGCGCATCCCGTTGCAGAATCGCCTCGGCTCCAGCCATCCGAAGCTCACCCAAGCGGTGTTGCTGATGGAAGCCAACATCGAAGAGCCGCTGACCACCGACGAAATCGCCCAGCATGTGTGCGTGTCCCGTCGGCAGCTGGAACGGATCTTCAAGCAATACCTCAACCGCGTGCCGAGCCAGTACTACCTGGAATTGCGCCTGAACAAGGCCCGGCAGATGTTGATGCAGACCAGCAAGTCGATCATCCAGATCGGCCTCTCGTGCGGCTTCTCCTCAGGGCCGCATTTCTCCAGCGCCTATCGCAATTTCTTCGGTGCCACGCCGCGCGAAGATCGCAACCAGCGGCGCAGCAGCAGCCCGTTCGAATTGTCGTCAGTGCCGCCGGAGCGTGGCTGAGCGCGGATCGACCCTCAATCGGTTTCCATGCCGCCGGAGAAGTCATGGAAATCCTCAATCGTCTGATACGCGGTGTCGTTGCTCGACTGCTGCTCCAGCAGGCGCAATTGATACGCCGCCTCATACCGCTGCAGGCGCTGCAAACTTTCGGCAGTCAGCGGGTTGTCGCTGAAGTCGTATTCGGTCAGCACGTCGCCGGGCTGTAAAGGAAACTCGCCCGGCAACTCGGTGATCGCGTTTCCGGACAAGTCCGCGTACATCAATCGAGGCAGTTCGAGCAGGCCGTCAGGCACCTTGCTCAAGGCACAGTTGCCCAGACGCACATCGGTCATCTGCGGGAAATGACTCAGATCCGGAGCAAAGTTGAGCGGATTATCGCTCAGGTCCACCGATCTCAGGTTTCTCAGCGTTGCGAATGCTTGCGCGGTCTGCGCAGTCAGCGTGATCTCACAGTCAGGCAGATAGAGGCTGCGCAGCCTGTCCATAGCGAAGATCGGGTTGGGAATCTCGCCTAGCGGATAATTGCGGATGTCGATGCCTTTGAGCTTCGGGAACAGCTCCAGCAGACGATCGATCCGAGGCGCAGCGGACGCTGTGGTGGTCAGTTTCAATTGTTCGATGTGGTCGAAACGCGCAGTCAGCGGCGGTAGCTCACCGGTAAACGACAACTCGCAGCTGACCCTTGGCCCTGTCAGGAACGAGGGCGCACGGCGCAGGTCGTCTTCGAGGTTTTGCCTGAAGTGCTGGCGGTTGAGTCTTTCTCTGGCTGCCGCGTCGTTCGCGAGCGGCATCTGCGTGCCAGAATCGTCGGGAAACTCGTTGGCCCAGCTATCCAAGCGTTCGAGCACGGAGGTGAGCTCGGTTTTGCGGCGCATCAGCTCAACACGTCCATCGGCCAGCGTGCCCGCAAGCTTGTAGACCAGATCGTTGGCATCGAAGCCGAACAGCGATGGATAAAGGCTTTGCGCCAGATCGATGTCTTGCTGTTGGACCCAGACACCGAAGTTGTCAGCCTTGGCCTGGAATGCGGCCTTGATCCGTTCTCTGGAAGCAACCGACAACGGGTTGCCGCCCAGTTCAATGCCGCGATCGGAATACTGCGTCAGTTGCGCCGGCAATTCGCTGATGTTGTTGTCGCTCAGCAACGCGACTTCCAGGTGCGGCAGCTGTTCCAGCCCGGCGGGAACACTATCGATGCCGGTGTTGATCAGGTCGATGAACGTCAGGTTCTGCAGGGTCGATAGATCGGGCGTCACCTGCAGAGGGTTGCTATACAAGTCCAGAGATTTCAATCGGGTCATCGTGGACAGGATCGCTTGTCCGGCAGGATCCAGAGTGATCTGGCACTTGCTCAGCATCAACCTCTCAAGCAACGGCAGGCTTGGCAGCGATTGGGGTATCCGGCCCAAGGCGAAATCCTGCAGTTCCAGTCCGCGCAGCCCGCTGAAGCTTCGGAAAAAACCATCGGGAATGTTCAGCCCCGGATTGCCCTGAAGGTTGAGATGCGTGATGTGGCTGAAGTCAGCGGTCAGTTCCGGCAATTCGCCGGTGAATGTCGCATCGGCTTCGAAAGTATTGAACCGCAGGGCTGAGTTTTCGTTTTGCCGGCCGCGCCAGAGTTTCTCAAGGTCGCTGCTGAATCTTTGTCTGGCGGCGAGTTCTGCAAATCTTTCCGGCGCAGTCCAGGGCAGCTCTGTCGAAGGGTTGTTGACCGGCAAGCGCGCGCTCCATGTGTTGAGATCACTGATCATGCGGGCAATTTCCGCCTCCCATCTGACCAGTTGTGCCGTACCGGTCTGTAATGTCCCGGGCAGGCGATAAATCATGTTGATCGCAGCGTTTTCGCCCAGTCGCGGGAACAGTCTCTGCGCCATGGCAATGTCAGCCGATGCCGGCTTGATCCGGAAGTTGCGCCCTTGTGCGGCGTAGTAGCGCTTGACGCGCTCGCGGGCATTCATGGACAGAGGATTGTCGTTCAGATAGACGCTGTCGGCCCGCTCGGGATGCAAACTGAAGACAGCGTCGGGCAGCACGGTTATCTGGTTGTTATTGAGATGGAGCTCTCGCAGCAGCGGATGCTCGGCGATGCCCTTCGGCACGCTCGTCAGTTCGCTATGGCCGAGTGAGAAGTTCGTCACCTTGGGCAGGATTGTCAGGTCTGGCGCGTTTGTCAGTGGGTTATGGCTCAGATCGAGCAACCGCAACTCGGGCAGCGCGCCAAGTACCTGCTGCCCGGCAGGGGTAAGCGTCAGCGCGCAGTCATTGAGTTTGAGCTCTTTGAGATAGTGCAGACGGCTGACGAATGAAGGGATGTCATAGAGTGTGAAAGCTTTCAGTTCCAGCATCTGAAGATTCGGGAACAAGGCAGCGAACGGCTCCAGTCCCGCGATCGTCACGTTGCCCGCCAGCTTGAGGCTGGTAACGTGATCGAAGTTGACCGTCAGGCGCGGCATTTCGCCGAGGAACTTCAGGTCTGCCGCAAAATAACCAGCGCGCTTGCCGGTACCCATCGATCTTTCGCCCCAGAAATCCTTTATCAATTGCTTGAAGTCCGAGCGTGCGGATCGTTGCGCCAAACGCTCGCTTGCGCTCAAGGCCTGACCGGTAACCGGGTGCGCAGACGGCGTTGCCAAGGCCCAGCGGGTCAGGTCATCGCGCATCTGTTGCTGTTCTGCTTGCCAGCGAAGCAGCTGTTGGCGACCGTCGGCCAGGTCGCCGGGCAAGTCGTAAATCATCTCGCTGGCCTCTTGCTTGTTCAAACCGGGAAACAACTGCCGGGCGAGGCTCACGTCCGGCTCGGCCGCCAATACGTCGAAGTCGTTGCGACGGAGGCGGTAGTAGTTTTTGATCTGGTCGCGGGTGGCGGCCGATAGCGGGTTGTCGGCAAGGTCAATGCCGTCACTGCGCTCGGCGGGGAGGTCGAACAGCGCCTCGGGCAGTTGCGTGATGCGGTTGCCTGCGAGCACTGCGGTTCGCAACCCCGGATGGCTGGCCAGTCCTTCAGGCACGACGGTCAGCCCGCAGTTGGACAGATCGAGATAGATCAATTCGGGCAACAAATTCAGGTCGGGGAACGTACCCAACGGATTGTCGCTCAGGTCCAGTGAGTCGAGGCTGCCAAGTGACAGCAGCGCAGCCTGATTTTCCGGGGTCATGACCACGCCACAATTTTTCAGCTCCAGATCGCTCAGTTGAGGCAGTTTTGCTTCGCCCAGCGCAAGCGGTCCCAGTTCGAAACCGTTCATTTTCAGCTTGGCAAGGTTGGGGAAGCACTCCACGAAGCGCAGGGCAGCGGTGCTATTGGCGGTGCCGGTGAGGTTCAGCTGCGTCGCGCGCTCGAGACCGGCGCTGAGTATCGGCATATCCCCACTGAACGTCGCCGTTGCCCTGAGTTCTTCAAGGCGCGGGTACAGGGGCGGGCTGCGCCAGAATTGCTCGATCTGTTGCGCAAAGGATCGCCGGGCCTCCAGTTCGCGGGCCTGTGCCTCGAGGGGAAGACGTTCCCCCGACTCAGAGGCGGTCACGGTGGCCTGGTTGATCCATTGACTGAGTTCGAGATTCAGCACGCCGAGTTCATTTTCCCAGCGGGACAACTGTGCGCCGCACTCCGCCAATGGCCCGGGCAATCGGTACAACACCTGTGTTGCGCCTTCCGTGTCGAGGGATGGAAACAAGGCGATGGTGCGTTGCAGATCCTCCTGCACGGGCCGGACGCCGAAGTGCCTTCCGGTGTGCTCGTAGAACACTTTTACCCGCTCGCGAGAAGCCGCCGTCAACGGGTTATCGGCGAAGGTATAACCATCGCTGAGGGAGCTTGCCAGGTTGAAAAAACTGTCCGGTATCCGCGTGATGCGGTTGCGATCGAATTGCGCCGAAATCAGGCGCGGATGATCCAGCAGATCGTCGGGCACCGTGTGAATGCCGGTATCCGACAGGTTCACGTAGCGCAATGAAGGCAGTGTGTGCAGGTCCGGAGGCAGGCCCAGCGCATTGCCTTGCAGATCGAGCAGGGTGAGCTGCGGCATGGCCGCGAGCACTGACTCTGTGACCGTCGTCAGACTGATCCGGCAATTGCGTAAGCGCAATTCGCGCAGCGAGCGCATCGAAGTCAGTGCTTGCGGCAGGCTCGACAGATTGAGGTTGCGCGCATCGATATTCTGCAACTGGCTGAAGGACTGCAGAAAGCTGTCGACGGAGGTGGTCATCGGGCTGCCATCAATGGCGAGCGAGGTGATATGACTGAAGTCTGCTGACAACACGGGCAAGTCGCCCATCACCGCAGGTGTAAGGCGCAAGGCGTATCCGGCGGCAAAGCCCTGGTGATTGATACCCGTGACGTGCTCCCGTCTCCAGGCTTTGAGCAATTGCTCCCGCAGCAGCCTGCGATTCTGGATTTCGGCGCGCTTCTCCAGCGAGGTGAGCGCCGTGCCGGTTTCCGAGTGCACGGCGGGCGGATTGTTGGCCCAGACATGCAGTTCGTTCTGCAATTGCAGGTAGTCATTTTGCAAACGAAGCATTTCTGCGCGCGGGCCTGCGGGACTGCTTCGCATGCTTTCGGCGAGGAAGCGCACTTCATGGTTCGACATGCGTGGATAGAGCACCCGGATGTCTTCATCGAGGGTGTGCGGCTGGTAAGCGGGGCGCGGCGGACGCGGAGCATGGGCATAACCATCGGTACCGAGCAGGCGCAGGGTGTCGATAGCCGGCGCTCGGGACGGCGTATCGGCAATCACCTGACGCCACTCGTTGCGCTCGAGCGTGCGTTCACGAATGGCCGCCTTCAGCGCCTGACCCTGGCCGATCCGCATGTCCAGGCTCTGGCGCTCGCTGTCGGGCAATGCGTACAACAGGCTGGAATAGAAATCAGCGAACGAATGCAGCTGCTGCCCACGATCGTCATAAGGTTGGTATTGGCCATCGTCGCGGCGAACCAGCACCTTGTATTCGGGCGCATCGTCACGGCCGATCGTGTCCAGTAACCGGCCCTCGTAGCGCCCGTCACGGATTTCGATGCGTACATCGCCGCTCCAGCCCGGCAACAATTTGAGGCTGTGCAGCGCCAGAGAATCAGAGTCGTGATTGCTCACCGAATCCAGCTCAAGGCCCTCATATGCGCGGGTAACGCGCACCTCGTCACTGGCCATCTGCATGAGTGCCTGCTGGCGCGGGGGCAATTGTCCTTCGCTGATCTGCAACAGTTCGCTGCCGGTCGCGGTATCGAGCAGTTCGCGGGTAATGCTGGCCGGCAATTGCGGAGGGTGAATCTTGAGTCGTGCAGCCAGCGGGTCGTCGAGGTGCTGGAGGGCTTGATAGCGCGACTCGAACAGCGCGCTGGTGTTGCGTCTGGCGAGGTCGGCCAGTTGTTTGCGCAGGTTGTGGCTGCGGACCTCGATGGACGGCGTCGGTCCCGCGAAGGGCTCGTCCAGCAAGGTTTTGATCTGCGTCTCGTCGAGGGCTTGGAGCAGGGTTTTGAGCACGTCGCCACCGGCCAGCGTGTCGTGGCGTAGTTCGATTACCGGCAGGCTTGTGTCGGCAGACGATTGCCACAGTTGCTCGCCTTGGCGATCATGCAGACGCAGGCACTGGTCGCCTGGCCAGCGGCCGTATTCGCTGAGCACCTGCAGCTGCATGACCGGGTCGGCGCGCAAAAAACTTCAGCGTCAGCGCTGTCGAGCTGGTCGATGAAGCGTTGCAACTGCTGATCAATCTTGAAGCGCTGGATGCTGTCGGCCAGCAGAGGCGGGACCTTTTCCTGCTCGACATGCATTTTGCGCAACGCGTCTTCGCTGGTTCCGCTGATCTGCAGCACGGTTTCGCGCTCGCTCGCGGACAAGCTCTCGACCGCAGGGCCGATACGGCGCAGCGCGGTTGCGCCATCCCATTCCAGCGGTTGCTCGAGTTCAGTGTGCCAGGCACCTTCGCCATTGTGGCGCAGCACCGGTTGGTATGCGTCGGGGCGACTCGGATGTTCGATGCGGTACTGCCCCGGCACCTGACTTTCCGTGACCGCAAAGTGCGCGTCCTCCAGGGGCAGCAGGCGCTTGTCTTCATGGGTATGCAGACCCAAGGCATCGGGTTGCGAATCGGCACTCGGGCGCTGCGGATGTTTGTAGCGTTCCAGATCCGGTTGCCAATAGCGGGTGTCACCATTGGCCAGTTGTACCGGTTTGAAGCGGTCGATGAACGCCACGATTTCCTTGGGCAATACCTTGCGGAACTCGGCCGCGCCAATCGCACCGCCGACGGCGAACATGCCCAGCTGGATCATCGATTCCACGGTTCCCATCAGGTGTTCGACCGCCTCGGTCGTGCGTCCCTGCGCCCACTCGACAATGCCTTCGAATACTTCATCGAGCATCTGATAGGCCATGTACGCCATCATCGCTTCACCGAGCACCGGCACGAAGGGCGCGACGATCATCGCGGCGGTCTGGGCGATGGAAGAGAGGATGTTGAGCAGCGAATCCCAGAACGCCCAGCGCGCCCTTTGATCGACTAACGCAGTCGGTACGGCAATGGTTCGGGCGTCATTGAAAATCTTGTTCAGTTTTGCCTGGTACAGGTGTTGCCACACATCGTCGTAAAACGGCGTCAGCGCAGTCTGCAGGTCGGGCCGCTCCACTGCGGCTTCGCGCCACGCCGGCCGAGGGTCGCCGGGTTCGTGCGGGTGCCAGCGGATTTCACTCAGCCGGCTGTTGAGGGTGCTGAAGAAGAAGCCGCGCTGGTCGTGGTTGACGAAGCGGCTGAAGAACTGCTGATAGTCCCTGGAGCGCAACTGGCGCGTCAGTTCCACGACCATTTCCAATGGCGAGGCGTACTCCTTGAACGGATGTTCGGGGTCATCCGGGACGTAGGCGACGACGCGCGCTGCATTGCGTGTCATGTACAGGTCCGGGGCGAATACCACGATGCCGGTGAGCGGTGCGCAAAGCATCGTCATGTCATGACACAGCAGCGGGGCGCCGTGCACATGCAGGCCTTTCACACCGTCGAGCATGGCTTCGATCAGGCGTACCGCGTTTTCCGACACGTCGCGGTTCATCCGCGCCCATTGCAGGGCCGATTTCATCGCGGCCTTCTGGCTGGCGTCGAGCTTGCCGCGCAAGACCGACGCGACCATCGGATCGGAATAGCCCAGATTGTCTTCCAGACTGGCTTTGTATTTCGCGCCGATATCCAGTCGACGGCACAGTTTTGTGAAAGCGGGAATGCTCAGTCTGGCCTTGATGTCGGGCAGGGTTTCAAACTGTCCTGTAGCCGAAGGTGCGCTAGTGAATGTCGACTCGGCTTCGAAGGCGTCGTCTTCGGTTTCCTTGTCTTCGAAGTTATGCAACGCCGCCTCAAGCAGTGACACGGACCAGGCGCGGGCGCCGGTGCGGATCGGAAACCATGGGGTGGTGGCAGGAATGTACAGGTGCACGTAGGTGTTTCTTACATCCAGTTCCAGATCGAAGCAGCTTTTCAGTTCGGCCTTGAGCAGGGGCTCGGCGAAGGCCGCAGCGTCCTGTAAGTGCTCAAGGCTCTTGTCGACCCGGCTCTGCGCGGTGATATGCGCCGCCCCAAGGCTTTTCATCAACGCGTGCTGTTCGGCTGGCGCGACCTTGAGCGCGGCCGGCTGTTGCGGGACGCTGTTCTTCAGCGCTTCGCGCCGCGTGGCTGAGGTGTCGCCCAGCCAGGCCGGAATCGCGTTTTTCAGTGGTTGGTAATGCTCGTCCGCATGTTGCGCGTCATGTGCGGCATCCGGGGTTGCCGATGGGGGTGCTTCAGACAAATGCATGGCCATTCCTTGGCGTTGGGAAGAACCCTCAGCAAATCAGCGGCAAGCGACCACCGTGCGGTAGATATTTATGTCTCTGCCGTGGGGGCTGACTTGGTATCCTGCGCGGCCTGCCGCAAATCGGCCGCGCCCGGTAAACTGCGCCTTTGCGACGCTATATGTCGCATTGCCGTAAACCCGGGAAAATCCGGGGTTTGCGCTATAAGAAGTTGTCGCTTGGCGACAAGGCCGGGCACCCAACTGTCCTTACAATCCCCTCATCGCTCGCCAGTTCCAGGCGGGTGTTCCTCTTCAGGAGACTCCGATGTCCGTTGAGCACGCTGCGGTACAACGCGCCGATTTCGACCAGGTAATGGTTCCCAACTACGCGCCTGCCGCTTTCATTCCGGTGCGTGGCGCCGGTTCCCGGGTCTGGGATCAGGCCGGCCGCGAGCTGATCGACTTCGCCGGCGGGATTGCCGTCAACGTTTTGGGCCATGCGCATCCGGCGCTGGTCGGCGCGTTGACCGAACAGGCGAACAAGCTGTGGCACGTGTCCAACGTGTTCACCAACGAACCGGCCCTGCGTCTGGCGCACAAGCTGATCGACGCCACGTTTGCCGAGCGCGTGTTCTTCTGCAACTCCGGCGCCGAAGCCAACGAGGCCGCGTTCAAGCTGGCCCGTCGCGTCGCATTTGACCGTTTCGGCACCGAGAAATACGAAATCATCGCCGCGCTGAACAGCTTCCACGGCCGTACCCTGTTCACCGTCAACGTCGGTGGCCAGTCGAAGTACTCCGACGGTTTCGGCCCGAAAATCACTGGCATCACCCACGTTCCCTACAACGATCTGGCCGCGCTGAAAGCCGCGGTGTCCGAGAAGACCTGCGCGGTCGTGCTGGAACCGATCCAGGGCGAGGGCGGCGTACTGCCGGCCGAACTGGCTTACCTGCAAGGCGCCCGCGAACTGTGCGACGCGAACAACGCGCTGCTGGTGTTCGACGAAGTGCAGACCGGCATGGGCCGCAGCGGCAAGCTGTTCGCCTACCAGCATTACGGCGTGACCCCGGACATCCTCACCAGCGCCAAGAGCCTGGGCGGCGGTTTCCCGATCGCGGCAATGATGACCACCGAAGCGCTGGCCAAACATCTGGTCGTCGGCACCCACGGCACCACCTACGGCGGCAACCCGCTGGCCTGCGCCGTCGCCGAAGCGGTGATCGACGTGGTCAACACCCCTGAGGTGTTGAACGGCGTGAACGCCAAGCACGACAAGTTCAAGACCCGCCTGCAACAGATCGGCGAGAAATACGGCCTGTTCACTCAGGTGCGTGGTCTCGGTCTGCTGATCGGTTGCGTGCTGAGCGAAGCGTGGAAAGGCAAGGCCAAGGACATCTTCAACGCCGCCGAACAGGAAGGCCTGATGATTCTCCAGGCTGGCCCGGACGTGATCCGTTTCGCCCCGAGCCTGGTGGTGGAAGATGCCGATATCGACGCCGGTCTCGACCGCTTTGAACGTGCTGCCGCGAAGTTGACGCAAGCCTGATGGACCTTTCGGCGCCTGGAGTTTTTCCGGCGCCGATCCTAATTTTTATATCGGACAGATTCGACTGCCGGAGTGAGCCCTGTGGGGAGGGGATTTATCCTCTTACCACAGGGCTCGCTCCCACAGTGTCCGGTGTTTTTTTCTGTGAATATTGAAGAGAAAGGAGTGACACCATGCTGGTGATGCGCCCCGCGCAAATGGCTGATCTGGGCGAGGTACAGCGTCTGGCTGCGGACAGCCCGATTGGTGTCACTTCCTTGCCGGATGACGTGGAACGTCTGAGCGACAAGATCGCCGCGAGCGAAGCCTCGTTCGCCGCCGAAGTGAGCTTCAACGGTGAAGAGAGTTACTTCTTTGTCCTCGAAGACTCGAGCACCGGCAAACTGGTCGGCTGCTCGGCCATTGTCGCTTCCGCCGGTTATTCGGAGCCGTTCTACAGCTTCCGCAACGAGACTTTCGTCCACGCCTCCCGCGAGCTGAAGATCCACAACAAGATCCACGTGCTCTCGCAGTGCCACGACCTGACCGGCAACAGCCTGCTGACCAGTTTCTATGTGCAGCGCGAGCTGGTCGGATCGCCGTGGGCCGAGCTCAATTCCCGTGGCCGCCTGCTGTTCGTCGCCAGCCACCCGGAGCGTTTTGCCGATTCGGTGGTGACCGAGATCGTCGGTTACAGCGACGAGAATGGCGACTCGCCGTTCTGGGATGCGATCGGACGTAACTTCTTCGACCTCAACTACGCCGAGGCCGAGCGCCTGTGCGGGCTGAAAAGCCGCACCTTCCTCGCCGAGCTGATGCCGCATTACCCGATCTACGTGCCGCTGCTGCCGGACTCCGCCCAAGAGGCGATGGGCCAGGTGCACCCGCGTGCGCAGATCACTTTCGACATCCTGATGCGCGAAGGCTTCGAAACCGATCACTACATCGACATCTTCGACGGCGGCCCGACCCTGCATGCACGGGTTTCCGGGATCCGTTCGATCGCCCAGAGCCGCGTAGTGCCGGTGAAGATCGGCGAGCCGGTCAAAGGTGCCGGGCGTCAATACCTGGTAGCCAATGCGCAGTTGCAGGATTACCGCGCGGTGTTGCTCGAGCTGGATTACGCGCCGGGCAAACCGGTGACGCTGGATATGGAAGCGGCCGAAGCCCTGGGCGTCGGTGAAGGTGCCAGCGTGCGCCTGGTGGCGGTTTAACGCCTTAGCGAGTTTCACGGGTGGCGCGAGCGGCCCGTTTGAGGAGATAGCATGATTGTTCGTCCCGTACGCAGCAGCGATTTATCCGCGCTGATCGACCTGGCCCGCAGCACCGGCACCGGCCTGACCACATTGCCGGCCAACGAAGAGCGCCTGACCCACCGGGTCGGCTGGGCCGAGAAGACCTTTCGCGGCGAAGCCGGGCGTGGCGATGCGGACTATCTGTTCGTGCTCGAAGACGATGACGGCCGCGTGGTGGGGATTTCCGCCATCGCCGGCGCGGTCGGCCTGCGTGAGCCTTGGTACAACTTCCGCGTCGGTCTGACGGTCAGCGCTTCGCAAGAGCTGAACATCTACCGCGAAATCCCGACGCTGTTTCTGGCCAACGACCTGACCGGCAATTCCGAGCTGTGCTCGCTGTTCCTGCACGCTGATTACCGCAACGGCCTCAACGGCCGGATGCTGTCCAAGGCGCGCATGCTGTTCATCGCTGAGTTCCCGGAGCTGTTCGGTAACAAGATCATCGCCGAAATGCGTGGCGTGTCCGATGACGCCGGGCGCTCGCCGTTCTGGGAAAGCCTCGGCCGGCACTTCTTCAAGATGGAATTCAGCCAGGCCGATTACCTGACCGGCGTCGGCAACAAGGCGTTCATCGCCGAACTGATGCCGAAATTCCCGCTGTACACCTGCTTCCTTTCGCCGGACGCGCGCAACGTCATCGGCCAGGTGCACCCGGACACCGAGCCGGCGCTGGCCATGCTCAAGAGCGAAGGCTTCAGCTACCAGGGTTACGTCGACATCTTCGACGCCGGCCCGGCCATCGAATGCGAAACCAGCAAGATCCGCGCGGTGCGTGACAGCGAAGCGCT
Source organism: Pseudomonas sp. AC255 (assembly GCF_979258175.1). Lineage (NCBI taxonomy): Bacteria > Pseudomonadati > Pseudomonadota > Gammaproteobacteria > Pseudomonadales > Pseudomonadaceae > Pseudomonas > Pseudomonas sp. AC255. The sequence continues at coordinate 897,950 of NZ_OZ409841.1, forward strand.
GGTGCTGGCCGTCGGCACGCCGGGCGATGACGCCACGCCGTTCATCATCCACAACCGTAAGCGCGAGGATTGCCGCATCACGGCTGCACCAGCGCGACTGGCTGCGGGCACCCTGGTGGTCGATCCGCAAACCGCGAAACGTCTTCAACTCAGCGCCGGCGATCAGGTTCGCGCCGTGGCGCTGTCCGCTGCACGGGAGTCGAAATAATGAATTCGCTATACATCGCAGGTGAGTGGCTGGCCGGTCAGGGCGAGGCCTTTCAATCGCTGAACCCGGTGACCCAGCAAGTGCTGTGGGCTGGCGAGGGCGCCACTGTCGCGCAGGTCGAATCGGCGGTGCAGGCCGCTCGTCAGGCCTTTCCCGGCTGGGCGCGCCGTACGCTCGAAGAGCGCATCAGCGTCCTCGAAGCTTTCGCCGCGTCGTTGAAAAACCACGCTGACGAACTGGCTCGCACCATCGGCGAAGAAACCGGCAAACCGCTATGGGAAGCTGCGACCGAAGTCACCAGTATGGTCAACAAGATTGCGATTTCGGTGCAGAGCTACCGCGAGCGCACCGGGGAAAAGAGCGGCCCATTGGGCGACGCCACCGCCGTGTTGCGCCACAAGCCGCACGGCGTGGTCGCGGTCTTCGGCCCTTACAACTTCCCCGGTCACCTGCCTAACGGTCATATCGTCCCGGCGCTGTTGGCCGGTAACAGTGTGCTGTTCAAGCCCAGCGAACTGACACCGAAAGTCGCCGAGCTGACGGTCAAGTGCTGGATCGAAGCCGGCCTGCCGGCAGGCGTGTTGAACCTGCTGCAAGGCGCGCGGGAAACCGGTATCGCTCTGGCGGCGAATCCGGGCATCGACGGTCTGTTCTTCACCGGTTCGAGCCGCACCGGCAATCATCTGCACCAGCAATTCGCCGGGCGTCCGGACAAGATTCTTGCGCTGGAGATGGGCGGTAACAACCCGCTGGTGGTCGATCAGGTCGCTGATCTGGACGCGGCGGTGTACACCATCATTCAGTCGGCATTCATTTCCGCCGGCCAGCGCTGCACCTGCGCCCGGCGTCTGCTGGTGCCGCAAGGCGCGTGGGGCGACAGCCTGCTCAAGCGTCTGGTTGAAGTCAGTTCGACCATTGAAGTCGGTGCCTTCGATCAGCAACCGGCGCCGTTCATGGGCTCGGTGATTTCCCTCGGCGCGGCGAAAGCGCTGATGGATGCGCAAGAGCAATTGCTGGCCAACGGCGCGGTGGCGCTGCTGGAAATGACTCAGCCACAGGCGCAGTCGGCCTTGCTGACTCCGGGCATTGTCGATGTGACGGCCGTGGCTGAGCGTCCGGACGAAGAACTGTTCGGGCCGCTGCTGCAAGTGATCCGCTATACCGATTTCGGCGCGGCGATCACTGAAGCCAACAACACTGCTTATGGACTGGCCGCCGGTTTGCTCTCCGATTCCGAAGCGCGTTACCAGCAGTTCTGGCTGGAAAGCCGCGCCGGCATCGTCAACTGGAACAAACAGCTGACCGGTGCCGCGAGCAGCGCGCCATTCGGCGGCGTCGGCGCCTCGGGCAACCACCGCGCCAGCGCCTATTACGCAGCGGACTACTGCGCATACCCGGTGGCGTCGCTGGAAACCCCGAGCCTGGTGTTGCCATCGGCCCTGACGCCTGGCGTGAAAATGGCGTAGCGCCCATTCGCTGGCAAGCCAGCTCCCACAGGGTCAGAGACGTCCACACATTTTGTGTACGACGCGGTCAATGTGGGAGCTGGCTTGCCAGCGATGGCCGCACTGCGGTCTTACCTAATTGTTACTCGATGCCTATAACAACAGATTCTCGTGGAGCCTCGCTGATGAAATCCTATGAAGTCAATTTTGACGGTCTAGTGGGGCCGACCCATAACTACGGTGGTCTGTCCTACGGCAACGTCGCCTCGCAGAGCAACAGTCAGCAATCCTCGAACCCGAAGGAAGCGGCGCTGCAAGGTCTGGCAAAAATGAAAGCGCTGATGGACATGGGCTTTCAGCAAGGCGTGCTGGCTCCGCAGGAACGTCCTGATGTGGCGGCGCTGCGCCGTCTGGGCTTCAGCGGCACTGACGCGCAAGTGATCGAGCGCGCCGCCAAGGAAGCGATGCCGCTGCTGGTCGCCAGTTGCTCGGCGTCGAGCATGTGGGTGGCCAACGCCGCCACGGTCAGCCCGAGTGCCGACACCGCTGACGACCGCGTGCACTTCACCGCCGCCAACCTCAATTGCAAATATCACCGCAGCATCGAACACCCGACCACCAGCCGCGTGCTCGGCGCGATGTTCGCCAATCAACAGCACTTCGCCCATCACGCCGCTTTGCCGGCAGTGGCGCAGTTTGGCGACGAAGGCGCGGCCAACCACACGCGTTTCTGCCGTGAGTACGGCGAGGCGGGCGTCGAGTTCTTCGTGTTCGGCCGCAGTGCGTTCGACAACCGCTTCCCGGCGCCGCAGAAATACCCAGCACGCCAGACCCTCGAAGCCTCGCAAGCCGTGGCGCGTCTGCACGGTCTGCGTGACGAAGGCGTGGTCTACGCGCAGCAGAACCCCAACGTCATCGATCAGGGTGTGTTCCACAACGACGTGATCGCCGTGGGCAACGGTGAAGTGCTGTTCTATCACGAGGACGCGTTCCTCGAGACCGACAAGATGCTTGCCGAACTGCAAGGTAAACTGGCCAAGGTCGGCGGTAACTTCCAGTCCGTTTGCGTGCCGCGTTCGGCGGTCACCGTGGATGACGCGGTGCGTTCCTACCTGTTCAACAGCCAATTGCTCTCGCGTCCTGACGGCTCGATGCTGTTGATCGTGCCGCAAGAGTGTCAGGCCAACGAACGCGTCTGGGCTTATCTGCAAAGCCTGACCAGCTCCGGCGGAATGATCCGCGAAGTTAAAGTCTTCGATCTCAAGCAAAGCATGCAGAACGGCGGTGGTCCGGCGTGCCTGCGTCTGCGCGTGGCGCTGAATGAAACCGAACTGGCGGCGGTCAACCCAGGCGTTATCATGACGGCCCCGTTGTACGGTTCGTTGACCGCATGGGTTGAAAAGCACTACCGCGACCGCCTGAGCGAAACCGATCTGGCGGATCCGCAGTTGCTGCTTGAATGCCGGACGGCACTGGATGAACTGACGCAAATCCTTAAACTGGGCGCGGTTTATCCCTTCCAGATCAATTGATCGCCAGCGCGCTGCCTGAACGCGGCGCGCGGCGTGTCACCCCAAGAGAGTAAAAACATGAGCGATTCCCTGCAGCTGATCCTTGAAGACACCGACGGCACGCAATTGCAAACCTCGTGCACCCGCGTTGCGGTCATGTGGCAAGGCAAAGAGCTGTGGATCCAGCAGGACGGCCGTGGCCAGCTGCTGATCGGCGTGGACGTCGAGGAAGGTGACGAAGAGTACGCCAACCTTCTGCTGCGCCCATTGGCGACTAATCTGGTAAGTCTGCAACTGGAAATGGAACCGGCTGACCTCGGCGCTGACGAGGATCACGTACACGGCCCGGATTGCAACCACGACCACTAAGGAAACCGCTCTATGCTCGCCCTCGGCAAACTGCTTGAACTGACCCTCGCCGGCCGCGAACCGGCGGAGAAGACTCAACTGACTGTCGAAGGCGTGCGCATGCGCTGGTTGAGCGAAGGGGCGCTGGAAGTGCGTCCCCCGGAAGCGCGCGACAATGGCCTGGACCTGCTGCTGTCGGCAGGCATCCATGGCAACGAAACGGCACCGATCGAGTTGCTCGATCGGCTGCTGCACGACATCGCACGCGGCGATCTGAAGCCGCGCGCACGCATTCTGTTCCTGTTTGGCAACCCCGAAGCCATCCGCAAGGGTGAGCGTTTCGTCGAGCAGGACGTCAATCGACTGTTCAACGGTCGCCACGAACAAAGCAGCGGCTCGGAAGCGTTGCGCGCCTGTGAGCTGGAACGGCTGGCGGCGAGTTTCTTCAGCAAGCCCGAGCGCGAGCGTCTGCACTACGACCTGCACACGGCGATTCGTGGGTCGAAGATCGAACAGTTCGCCTTGTACCCGTGGAAGGAAGGGCGCCAGCATTCCCGTCGCGAACTGGCGCGCCTGCGCGCCGCCGGCATGGAAGCAGTGCTGTTGCAGAACAAACCATCCATCGTGTTCAGTTCGTACACCTACGACAAACTCGACGCCGAGGCTTTCACCCTGGAACTGGGCAAGGCGCGGCCGTTCGGGCAGAACGATGGCGTCAACGTCTCACTGCTGGAAACCCGCCTGAAGCAGATCATCGAAGGCACTGAGCCGGAGACAGAAGAAGGGCTGGATGGTTTGCAGCTGTTCAGCGTGGCGCGGGAAATCATCAAGCACAGCGATGCGTTCCGCCTGAATCTGCCGGCGGACATCGAGAACTTTTCCGAGCTGGAACCGGGTTATGTGCTGGCCGAAGACCTGGCCAATACCCGCTGGGTGATCGAAGAGCAGGGCGCGCGGATCATCTTCCCCAACCCCAAGGTCAAGAACGGCCTGCGCGCCGGCATCCTCATCGTCCCGACCACCGACGAAAACCTCGCCTGATAGCGACATCTGAATCGGCACAAAACCAATGTGGGAGCGAGCCTGCTCGCGAAAGCGGTCTACCAGTCAACTTGTCGTCGGCTGGCAGTCCCTCTTCGCGAGCAGGCTCGCTCCCACATTTGATTTGAGTGAGGTCAAAAACTCACTCGACGTTACACGGCTACCGCACGCGGCTCTGTACGACGCAGCGCACGAACTTTCTGCAACGTATCCGCGCAAGTCCGCGCCGCTTCCTGACCCTTGTGCACAAAGTGCTCGAAGAAGAACTTCTGATGCTCTTCGCCCGAATGGAAGTGATGCGGGGTGAGCGATACCGAGAACACCGGCACTTCGGTTTCCAACTGCACCTGCATCAGGCCGCTGACCACCGATTGCGCGACGAACTCGTGACGGTAAATGCCGCCGTCCACCACCAGGGCGGCGGCGACGATGCCGGCGTAACGGCCAGATTTGGCCAGCAGCTTTGCGTGCAGCGGCATTTCAAAGGCGCCGCCGACTTCAAAAAAATCGATGTCCGCTTCCTGATAACCCTGCACCAGCATTTCAGCGACGAAGCCTTTGCGGCTCTGGTCGACGATTTCCTTGTGCCAGCAGGCCTGGATGAACGCGACGCGCTCGCCTTGTGGGTGTTTGCTTTTGCTGTCGATAGCGGTGGGTTGCATGTTCTGACTCCTGTTTGTGTGAAAAACAGGGCGTTATGAATCGAAAGGGATGCAAGGGTGCGAACGCAGGCACGGATGCACGCGGACGGCCCTTTGGCGTCGATCCCGTTCTCTCTTCATCCGGACTATGACCGTCGGCCCCGGAATCACACCGGGTCTGCTGACCTTGCCGATGCACCCGATCCAAGCCGTGTGCAGCGCCAAGCGCTCGCGGGCTATGCGCATTGCGCGCAATTACCGCCGGTGGGGAATTGCACCCCGCCCTGAGAACGTTTCGCCGCCCATAGGCGGGCGGCGGCAAGTTTGTAACACATATTTCCCGGCCATGCACATGACACTGCGGGAGCGAGCCCGCTCGCGAAAGCGGCTTCACATTCAACGAATATGCTGACTGTTACTCCGCTTTCGCGAGCAGGCTAGCTCCCACATGGGCTTTGTCTTCTTGAGGAAGAATGGGGTTTTTCCTCGGTCAAGGGTTGATTAATCTGTGCGATGACCGCAGTAATCCCACTTCACAAAGGGATTTCCCATCTGACCAGAGGCCAGGTTCATGAGCGTTATCGATCTTCGCAGCGACACCGTCACCCAACCGACTCCCGCCATGCTCGACGCGATGACCGCAGCGGACACCGGCGACGATGTGTACGGCGAAGATCCGACGGTCAATCGCCTCGAGGCCGAACTGGCCGAGCGCTTGGGCTTTGCCGCCGCGCTATTCGTGCCGACCGGGACCATGAGCAACCTGCTCGGCCTGATGGCGCACTGCGAGCGTGGCGACGAATACATCGTCGGTCAGCAGGCGCACACCTACAAGTACGAAGGTGGCGGGGCGGCGGTGCTCGGCTCGATTCAGCCGCAGCCGCTGGAGGTGCAGGCCGACGGTTCGCTGGATCTGGATCAGGTCGCGGCGGCGATCAAACCGGATGACTTCCATTTCGCTCGAACTCGTTTGCTGGCGCTTGAAAACACCATGCAGGGCAAAGTGCTGCCGCTGGAGTATCTGGCGCGCGCGCGACGCTTTACTCAGGAACACGGCCTGCAATTGCACCTGGACGGCGCGCGGCTGTACAACGCGGCGGTCAAGCTTGGCGTCGATGCCCGGGAGATCACCCAGCATTTCGATTCGGTGTCGGTGTGCCTGTCCAAAGGCCTCGGCGCACCGGTCGGTTCGGTGCTGTGCGGTTCCGAGCAACTGATCGGCAAAGCGCGGCGTTTGCGCAAAATGGTCGGTGGCGGCATGCGTCAGGCCGGGTTGCTCGCGGCGGCTGGCTTGTACGCACTGGATCATCACGTCGAACGGCTGGCGGATGACCATGCCAACGCGCAGTTGCTCGCCGAGGGTCTGCGTGAGGCCGGTTTCGTCGTCGAACCCGTGCAAACCAACATGGTTTATGTGCAAATGGGCGACAAGGCCGCAGCACTCAAGGACTTTGCCGGCGAACGCGGGATCAGGCTCAGCGCCGCTGCGCGCTTGCGCATGGTCACGCACATGGACGTCAGCCGCGCGCAAATCGAGCAAGTGATCGCGACATTCGTCGAGTTTTCACGCAAGTGACAGCGTCAGCCGTCCAATTGACCGTTTCTATCGTATAAACACGCTGTACCCCGCGCGCAGGGCCGATATAATGCGGCCCTTTGCCGTCGCTTCGTCTCATGACGTTTCGAACAGGCCTTTGGCCGCAGCCTCCGTGGAAGAACCTAATGAAAAGCGCAGAAATCCGTGAAGCCTTCCTTCGCTTCTTCGAAGAGCAAGGCCACACCCGTGTAGCCTCCAGCTCTTTGATTCCGGGCAACGACCCAACCCTGCTGTTCACCAACGCGGGGATGAACCAGTTCAAGGACTGCTTCCTGGGCCAGGAAAAACGTGCGTACACCCGTGCCACCAGCAGCCAGAAATGCGTGCGCGCCGGCGGCAAGAACAGTGACCTGGAAAACGTCGGTTATACCGCGCGTCACCACACGTTCTTCGAAATGCTCGGCAACTTCAGCTTCGGCGACTACTTCAAGCACGACGCGATCACCTTCGCCTGGACCTTCCTCACTGGCGTGCTCAAGCTGCCGAAGGAAAAGCTCTGGGTCACCGTCTACGCCACCGACGACGAAGCGTATGACATCTGGACACAGAAAATCGGTGTGCCAGCCGAGCGCATGATCCGCATCGGCGACAACAAGGGCGCGCCGTACGCTTCCGACAACTTCTGGACCATGGGCGATACCGGCCCGTGCGGCCCGTGCACCGAGATTTTCTACGATCACGGCGAGCACATCTGGGGCGGCCCGCCGGGCTCGCCGGAAGAAGATGGCGACCGCTACATCGAGATCTGGAACAACGTATTCATGCAGTTCAACCGCACCGCCGATGGCGTGTTGCATCCGTTGCCAGCGCCGTCGGTGGACACCGGCATGGGCCTGGAGCGGATCAGTGCGGTGATGCAGCACGTCAACTCCAACTACGACATCGACCTGTTCAAGAATCTGCTCAAGGCTTCGGCTGAAGCGATCGGCTGCGAAAACGGCGATCAGTCGTCGCTCAAAGTCGTTTCCGACCACATCCGTTCCTGCGGTTTCCTGATCGCCGACGGCGTGCTGCCGTCCAACGAAGGTCGCGGTTACGTGCTGCGCCGGATCATCCGTCGCGCCTGCCGTCACGGCAACAAGCTCGGCGCCACCGGCAGCTTTTTCTACAAGATCGTCGCGGCGCTGGTCGCCGAAATGGGCGAAGCCTTCCCGGAACTGAAGAAGCAGCAAAGCAACATCGAGCGCGTCCTCAAGGCTGAAGAAGAGCAGTTCTCCAAGACACTGGAGCACGGCCTGAAAATCCTCGAGCAGGATCTGGCCGAACTCAAAGGCACCGTGGTGCCGGGCGACGTGGTGTTCAAACTCTACGACACCTACGGCTTCCCGATGGACCTGACCGCCGACATCGCCCGCGAACGCGGCCTGACCGTTGACGAAGCCGGCTTCGAGCGCGAGATGGAAGCGCAGCGTGTGCGCGCGCGTTCGGCCAGCTCGTTCGGTCTGGACTACAACACCCTGGTCAAGGTCGACGTGGCCACCGAGTTCACCGGTTACGCCGCCACCAGCGGCTCGGCGAAAATCGTTGCCATCTATAAGGATGGCCAGTCGGTCGACGTGCTGAGCGAAGGACAGGAAGGCGTGATCGTGCTCAACCAGACGCCGTTCTACGCCGAATCCGGTGGCCAGATCGGCGACTGCGGTTTCATTCAGGCCGGCAGCAGCCGCTTCGACGTGCGCGATACCACCAAGACCGGCGGCGCATTCCTGCACCACGGTGTGCTGGCCTCGGGCAGCCTGACCATCGGCGCGCCGGTGGAAACCCACGTCGACGCCGAAGTGCGTCACGCCACCGCGCTGAACCACTCGGCCACCCACTTGCTCCACGCCGCGCTGCGTCAGGTGCTGGGTGAGCACGTACAGCAGAAAGGTTCGCTGGTCGACAGTCAGCGTCTGCGTTTCGACTTCAGCCACTTCGAAGCGATCAAGCCAGAGCAGATCAAGCAGCTGGAAGACATCGTCAACGCCGAGATTCGCAAGAACTCCGCCGTTGAAACCGAAGAAACCGACATCGAAACCGCGAAGAACAAAGGCGCCATGGCGCTGTTCGGCGAGAAGTACGGCGACAGCGTGCGCGTGCTGAGCATGGGCGACTTCTCGGTCGAACTGTGCGGCGGTATCCACGCCAACCGTACCGGCGACATCGGCCTGCTGAAAATCATCAGCGAAGGCGGTGTGGCATCGGGCGTGCGTCGTATCGAGGCAGTCACTGGCGCTGCGGCGCTGGCCTACTTGAACGCGGCGGAAGAACAACTCAAGGAAGCGGCCAGCCTGGTCAAGGGCAGCCGCGACAACCTGATCGACAAGCTCTCGGCGGTACTGGAGCGCAACCGTCTGCTGGAGAAACAACTCGAGCAGTTGCAGGCCAAGGCAGCCAGCGCGGCGGGCGACGATCTGTCGGCCTCGGCGGTGGACGTCAAGGATGTGAAGGTGCTGGCCGCCCGTCTGGACGGTCAGGATGGCAAGGCGCTGCTGGCGCTGGTCGATCAGCTGAAAAACAAACTCGGCCGCGCAGTGATCCTGCTCGGCGGTGTCCATGAGGAAAAGGTCGTACTGGTTGCAGGCGTAACCAAGGACCTGACTGGCCAACTCAAAGCCGGTGATTTGATGAAACAGGCTGCTGCGGCAGTGGGCGGGAAGGGCGGTGGTCGTCCGGACATGGCGCAGGGCGGTGGTGTCGATGCCGCTGCGCTGGATGGCGCACTCGCGCTGACCGTTCCATTCGTCGAGCAGGCTTTATAAGACGGCTCGCCAGGCCCGCAGTCTAGTGGCGGGCCTGGCGACTGTTCGAAAGATTATTGGGCGCCCTTCATGGGCAGAGGCGGCTTTGAAATGGCTTTGATCGTACAGAAATTTGGAGGCACCTCGGTCGGCACTGTCGAGAGAATCGAGCAGGTCGCCGACAAGGTTAAGAAATTCCGCGATGCCGGCGATGACCTGGTGGTTGTGCTGTCTGCAATGAGCGGCGAAACCAACCGTCTGATCGATCTGGCCAAGCAAATCAGTGGCGAGGCGCAACCGGTTCCGCGCGAGCTGGACGTGATCGTCTCCACCGGTGAGCAGGTGACGATTGCCCTGTTGGCCATGGCGCTGATCAAGCGCGGTGTGCCGGCGGTGTCGTACACCGGTAATCAGGTGCGGATCCTGACCGACAGTGCGCACAATAAAGCGCGTATCTTGCAGATTGATGACCAGAAGATTCGCGGTGATCTGAAGGCTGGTCGCGTGGTGGTTGTCGCCGGTTTCCAGGGTGTCGACGAGCACGGCAACATCACCACCCTCGGTCGCGGCGGTTCCGATACCACCGGCGTGGCACTGGCTGCGGCCTTGAAAGCGGATGAATGCCAGATCTACACCGACGTCGACGGTGTCTACACCACCGACCCGCGTGTGGTGCCGGTCGCTCAGCGTCTGGACAAGATCACCTTCGAAGAGATGCTGGAAATGGCCAGCCTCGGTTCCAAGGTCCTGCAGATCCGTGCGGTGGAATTCGCCGGCAAGTACAACGTTCCGCTGCGCGTACTGCACAGCTTCAAGGAGGGTCCGGGCACCCTCATTACTATTGATGAAGAGGAAACCATGGAACAGCCGATCATTTCCGGCATCGCTTTCAACCGCGATGAAGCCAAGCTGACCATCCGTGGCGTGCCAGACACCCCGGGCGTGGCGTTCAAGATTCTCGGCCCGATCAGTGCCGCGAACATCGAAGTCGACATGATCGTGCAGAACGTCGCGCACGATAACACCACCGACTTCACCTTCACCGTGCACCGCAACGACTACCAGGCTGCACAGACCGTGCTGGAAAACACCGCTCGCGAGATCGGTGCCCGTGAAGTAGTTGGCGACACCAAGATCGCCAAGGTCTCGATCGTCGGCGTCGGCATGCGTTCCCACGCAGGCGTGGCCAGCCGCATGTTCGAATCCCTGGCAAAAGAAAGCATCAACATCCAGATGATCTCGACTTCGGAAATCAAGGTTTCCGTAGTGATCGAAGAGAAGTACCTGGAACTGGCCGTGCGCGCGCTGCACACGGCTTTCGAACTGGATGCGCCGGCCCGTCAGGGCGAGTAATCCGCTTCTGTGAAGGGCGCGGTCTGACCGCGCCCTTTATTTTTGAATGGCGCGGGCCCTGAACTGTTCTTTTGCTCGCGCTGGTCAATACTCAGGCATGTAGGGCTACGATCGCTGCGGTTGTAGGTCGGGTGCCTTTTTTTGCAGACTGTTGTCCCTGAAATGAATGGCGTAAGGAGAAAGGTATGCTGATTCTGACTCGTCGGTGCGCGGAAAGCCTGATTATCGGTGACGGCGAAATCACCGTGACCGTGCTCGGCGTCAAAGGAAACCAGGTGCGTATCGGCGTCAACGCTCCGAAAGAGGTTGCGGTGCACCGTGAGGAAATTTACCTGCGTATAAAGAAAGAGAAGGACGAAGAACCAAGCCATTAATTTTTATCGATTTTTATGTTTGCAAACGGGGAAGAAGCTGGTTAATATACGCCCCGTGTTGCGGAGAGCTGGCCGAGTGGCCGAAGGCGCTCCCCTGCTAAGGGAGTACACCTCAAAAGGGTGTCGGGGGTTCGAATCCCCCGTTCTCCGCCATTATTTGCTTAGTACGTCGTAATCTGGCTTCTTCTGTAAGTTGTTGAAATTACTAGAAAAAGTGTTTGACATAGAGATTAGACGGCCTATAATGCGCGGCAACAAATGCACTCGTAGCTCAGCTGGATAGAGTACTCGGCTACGAACCGAGCGGTCACAGGTTCGAATCCTGTCGAGTGCACCATTTAAGAGTTATTTGCTGTAAGGTGAGTAACTCGGTTTCAGCCAGTTGTGGTCTGGTTTAAAAACACAAAATGCACTCGTAGCTCAGCTGGATAGAGTACTCGGCTACGAACCGAGCGGTCACAGGTTCGAATCCTGTCGAGTGCACCATATACCAAGAAGCCCGCGTTTAACGCGGGCTTTTTGCTGTCCGGGATTTGGCTTTTCCCTTCACGCAACCTCTTTCATCAAAATCAATTTGAGCACTGCGGCCTCGCTTGAGGTCGTAACGATAGCTCGTGGTCGATGTGCGGGTGTTGATCTTGTCGGGCTTGCCCAGTGCGCTTTCGACGTCCCGCTGACTCATGCCGGCAATCACTCGCCGATTGATGATCGCTTCGCGCCGCTGTCTGTTGTCGATCAGGTTTCCACATTTATGTTCAGTGCCGCCGACGATGCCCGGTTCGCGTCCGCTGTCTTTCATGCCGGTCACAGCTTCGTGATTGAACTCCGGCATGATTGCGACCCAGCCGGGTGAATACGGGTGGACCTCCTGAATTGAGAGTTGCTCGCCAGTTGCGCAGCTCATCGACGTAAACGTGACGCTGCCGTCAGCAGACTGGCAGCGATGAAGTGTGGTGGCGTTGGCAGGCGTGAAGTGGAGCAGGGCGGTCAGTAGAAAAAGCGCTGGCTTTGCTGGCATTCGATGTCCTCCTTGACGATCTAAGCTCAAGGGTAGTCGCTGCTTTTTGCATTGCCGGTGTGTTTTCTTTTCAAGATGAGTCGTCGCATTTGCACGGGTCAGGCAGGCGCTCAGGTTTGTTTCGCAAGCGCTTGTTTCAGCCGTGATTTTTTCAACGTTTTAAACCGTCAGGCGTGTATCATTGCGCCCGTCAGCCCCGCCGGGGCTTATGGAAAACCTCCATGGACTTACCCAGTAGTTGTTCAGTAAACCGTTTCACCAATCATGAATTGACTGATTGATCCTTCCGGCGTGCCCCGCTGCTGGGAGTGGAGTTCGCCTATGTCCGAAATCGAAGTAAAGAAAACACAGGAAAGCCTGCAGGACCGCCTGGCTCAGGTCGTCGAGTTGCTGCAGCGCCAGCGTGTCGTTGAAGACCTGACTCATCGCCAGGAAGGTCCGCACCACGACCGCGTGGAAAACCTGGTTCACCGGCAAAACCTCGTCGAGCTGCAACGCAAGCTCGATGATCTGCACTCCGCCGACGTCGCCTACATTCTCGAAGCCTTGCCGCTGGACGATCGTCTGACGCTCTGGCAGCTGGTCAAGGCCGATCGCGACGGCGACATTCTTCTCGAAGTTTCCGATTCCGTCCGTGAAACGCTGATCGCCGACATGGACGATCACGAGCTCCTGGCTGCCGCCAAGGACATGGACGCCGACGAACTCGCTGACCTGGCCTCCGAGCTGCCGCGAGACGTTGTCCATGAGCTGATGGAGAGTCTGGATAACCAGCAGCGCGAACGCGTGCGCTCGGCGCTGTCCTATGACGAGGATCAGGTCGGTGCGCTGATGGACTTCGAGATGGTGACGATCCGTGAGGACGTCAGTCTTGAAGTGGTTCTGCGTTACCTGCGTCGCCTCAAAGAGCTTCCCGGTCATACCGATAAATTGTTCGTGGTCGATTACGACGGCGTGCTCAAGGGCGTGCTGCCTATCAAACGTCTGCTGGTCAACGATCCGGAGAAGCAGGTCGCGGAAGTGATGGCCAGCGATCCGGTGAGCTTCCACCCGGACGAAGATGCCTACGACGCTGCTCAGGCGTTCGAGCGTTACGACTTGATCTCGGCGCCGGTGGTCGACAAGAACGGCAAGCTGATCGGCCGTCTGACCATCGATGAAATGGTCGACCTGATCCGTGAGGAAAGCGAAAGCGAAGTCCTCAACATGGCCGGTCTGCGCGAAGAGGAAGATATCTTCGCCTCTGTGTGGAAATCCCTGCGTAACCGTTGGGCGTGGCTGGCGGTGAACCTGATCACTGCATTTGTGGCATCGCGGGTGATCGGTCTGTTCGAAGGTTCGATCGAGAAATTGGTGGCACTGGCGGCGCTCATGCCGATCGTGGCGGGTATCGGTGGCAACTCCGGTAACCAGACCATCACCATGATCGTGCGCGCCATGGCGCTGGATCAGGTCAGCACCGGCAACACTTCGCGCTTGATGCGCAAAGAGCTGGCGGTCGGTTTGATCAATGGTCTGGTCTGGGGCGGGGTGATCGGTGTGGTCGCGTACATGCTCTACGGCAGTTGGTCACTCGGCGTGGTAATGACGGCGGCGATGACACTCAACCTGTTGCTGGCGGCGTTGATGGGGGTGTTGATTCCGATGACGCTGGCCAAGATGGGCCGCGATCCGGCGATGGGCGCCAGTGTGATGATCACCGCAATGACCGACAGCGGTGGCTTCTTCATCTTCCTCGGCCTGGCGACAATCTTCCTGCTCTGATCAGTTGCAATGAAAGGCCCGTCAAATTGACGGGCTTTTTTGTGCCTGCCAACCAGATATGAGCGCAAGTACAAGTAACGGTGGCGAGGGATTTATCCCCGCTGGACTGCGCAGCAGTCCCATTGTTTTTGGGACTGCCATGCAGCCCCGCGGGGATAAATCCCCTCGCCACACTCCATTGCCAAGCGGCCATCTGTCATATTGCGGGCAAAAAAAGCCAGCAATCAAGCTGGCTTCAATATGTTCGGTATAACTCAGGACGCGTCTGCGGCCATTTCAGCGTCGTGGGCGATCAGCGACACCAGGGCGTTCTGCTGACGGTGCGACAGCTGACGGAAGCGTTGCAACAGCTCGCGCTCGTGCAGCGACAGCTCCGGGCTGTCCAGGCGCATGCTCAGCTCTTCGCCCAGTGCGCCTTCCTGAATAAGACTCTGCTCAAGGCGCGCAATGATCTCGGAGTTCATGCTGCGATGATGATTGCGAGCCACCTCGGCAATGCGTTCACGCATTCCGTCTGGCAGACGTACGACAAACTTGTCAGCCGTACGGCTGGAATAAATTGCCTGTTTCAATGGGCGCATATATTTAACCGGTTAGTTCAGGGGAGCGGTTCTCGGGATTGGCCGCAGGATGTGTGGTAGGACAAGCATCCGGACCAATTGGTTCAACCTGAATTGTTAAGAGGCCGGCATCATGCCTCAAAATTGCCAGATCATTGGCGTCAATTCTGTGACAAATATTGAGCCGGGTAAAGGCGTAATGCCAGCACCAGTTGTCAGAAATGCGGACTGGTTGGAAAACTTTCCATCCTTCCGTATCGCTGCCCGCTTTCGCATGCACATCTGTTGATGTCCGAAGACCTCAGAACGTGCATGCTATGCGGCTGGCTATTCTTGATCCCTATGTGTACAGGATAGTGGCAATTTGCCGATTTACTAGAGGCAGGACCCGTCGGAGGGCGTTTTCGGGATGGATGGCAAGCTTTTTTACCTGATGGGGCCGTCCGGTTCGGGCAAGGACAGCCTGATCGAAGCAGCGCGTGAGCCACTGCGTGAGTTGAACTGTGAAGTGATGCGCCGGGTGATTACCCGATCGGCGGAGTCAGTCGGCGAAGATGCAATCGGCGTGACGCCTGATGAGTTCGACCGGCGACAGCACGCTGGCGCTTTTTCCTTGGCCTGGCAAGCCAACGGACTCTCATACGGCATTCCCGCGGAAATGGATGAATGGTTGCAAGCGGGCCGGCACGTGCTGGTTAACGGGTCGAGAGCGAACCTGCGTCAAGCAATGGAGAAATATCCAACGCTGGTGCCGGTTCTGCTGACAGTCAACGATGAGGTCCTGCGTAAGCGCTTGCTCAAGCGTGGCCGGGAAACCCCTGAGCAAATCGAAGCCAGACTCGCGCGCAACGCACTGTTCAAAGACCGAAGATCCAGCGACAGCCCCGTTCATCAGATCGACAATTCTGTTGACCTTGCTGAAGCTGTCTCTGCATTACTTGAGCTGATCCGGCTCAACGCAGAACCGGATCGAACTTGATCTTGCGCCCTGCAATCAGCGCCAGCACAAACAGCACCGCAAACACGCCACAGCCAACCAGAGGCAAGGTGACTTCCGTCTCCTCGAACAGCGCCAGATGGGTAACGCCACTCAGTAAAGCGAGGATCAGAAATCCCGTCGCTGATTTGGACATGTTGTACTCCTGAAGATATTTCAAAAACCAGACGTTCGGTGGTTGGCGCCGAGGCTAGCTCAGGCTTGCTGACCATTTGCGTAGAGGCATCGCTGCGATCACTCAGCACCGCCCACTGCGGCGCTTTCTGCACCTGCAAGTAATGCGGCATGCGCTGCGCCACTGGCTGCTCGATGTCCGCCTTGGGAAAAAAATGCGATCCGAGCAAGAAAGCCAATGCCGCTGCATTTGCAAGCAAGAGGGTGCTGTTCATGGCACGACGCTCCAAATTGTTCTTTTTGATAGAACAGCCATAGCAGTCGCCGTGCCAACAGTGTAACGGTTGATAAGTTCTTTAAAAACAAGGGCTTGGTAAGGTTTTTCGGGCGGCACTGATTGCAAACTGCAATGACCGCTTTTTCGCGTAGTGCAAATTGCCCGGTAAAAGTTCCCGCAATCTTGCACGGCGCCTGCCTACACTTAAAAAGCCCTACGGACGACATGACAAAACAGGGGCCGGCCGTTAACATGCACGCCGTCTGTCGCGCCGCGTACAGCGCGCTTCAACCAGTGTCTCAGTAGCTCAATTGGATAGAGCATCCCCCTCCTAAGGGGAAGGTTGCAGGTTCGAACCCCGCCTGGGACACCACTTCTTGAAAACGAAAAGCCCCGTCGCATTTATCCATTGCGACGGGGCTTTTTGGTTTGGTCGACGAACAGGCGTTCTGCACTGTTACAAACTCCGGGGTTCCACCTCTGCGGTTGCAGCGGATCATTCTGCGCCGGTGCTGACTGACGATCAGTCGCCGTTCAGTTCGACTTTGCCGAGAGTGCTGCTGACGTCTGTGACATGCCGACGGCCGTGGACTTCGTAAGTAGTCCCGCTCGCCTCGACGCCCGGCTTGCGCACGGCCAGTTGGGCGAATAACCCCGTCTTTTCGCTGTAACTGCCGAACCAGTCAATCAGCGCCCCGATGTAGCATTCGCCGCTGATCATTACCGGCAAATCGGCGATCTTTTCGATGGTGTAGTGCCCTGGACCGTAGCTGTAGTAATCGTCGTCTCCGGCACCCGTGGGAGGAAGTGGGCAAAGGGGCGCGTTGTTGATCGAGCCGGGGGCGATTTTCATTGCCTGAGTGATGGCGTGTTCGAGTGCCCCTTGCAGATCCGCGTCAAGCTCATAGGTGCTGGTGCCATCCTCTTTATGTTGAGTCGTGGGCACCTGCAGGGCGTAAGCGTAACGCACGGACACCGTCGGTACCTGACGGTTGATCTTCAGCGGATTGAGCAGGTACAGATTGTCGACACCGTAGGCGCCGTTTCGGTAGGCGGCATAGATTCTGTCGTGAAGCTTGATCCAGCTGATTGCCTGATTGGCGCCACGGTCGTTGGTGTAGAACAGCGAGCTTTCCGGCTCGACCGATCTTTTGACGAACCGCTCGCCCGTGCGGCGCCAGGTTTCCACGTAGGTGAACAAGCCGGTGCCGCCTGCGTATGTGTCGACGATAAGGTCGCGCTGGCCATCATGGTCCAGATCCAGCAGTGCGTAGGAAGACCGTCCGGTCTCGGCGGCACCGTCGATGCTTGAGGCGTTCAATGCTTTCCATTCGTCCTCGCTCACGCCTTTGGGGCGCGACTTGGGGAAGCTGGTTTGCTCGCCGTAGCTGTCGACTGGATCGCCCGCGAACGATGTCTGCGAAGACTCGAAAGCCCGTGCGGCCAAGGCATGTTCCAGCGCAAATTCCGGGTGGCCTTTGCTCTCGGCACGAATGCTCTCCTGCAGATCGTTCATCGCCTGAACATCCACGGTGTCCGGCTGCCACGCCACGGCTTGTGTCCACTGTGCCTTTAATATTTGCAGTCGCTGGCGGTAGCTGCCATCCAGGCAAGCGACATCGTCCGCGCAGGCGTTGCGGGTTTTCAGCCAGGCGCGCTGGGTGCGCTTGAGCTCAGGTTGCGTCGCTGTGGCAGTTGTCATCAGTTGGCGATACAGCGTGCCCATCTGCGCGTCTAGCTCATACAGCGATTTATTCGCGCAAATCATGTTTTCCACGTCGTTCGCCGCTTTTTTGCAATCCATCGCCGCCGCTGTCGCTTGCTGGATAAAGACAAGCAAACACGCTGACAGGATGTAGCGTCCCTTGATGTACACGATTCAGTCCTTATGCAAATCCTTGAGCAGGCGCGCAGAGTAATACTCCAGGCAACATTCTTGAAGCTCCACCCTCAGGCCCCGGCACTTTTGGCCGATAACCCGAACGGTGAGTTCAGGCTCGCGCGAAATCGCTTGATGGCGCATGGCCTCCAGCTATCATCTGCGCGCCTGAAATCGCCTCGGTTCGTTTTCTTCAATTGCCTGGAAATCTTCGATGTCGTCGTATCACCAAAAAGCTTTCTGATCGTCGATGATTTTTCCGATTTCCGCAGTTCCGTGCGTTCGATGTTGCGTGAGCTCGGCGTCAAGGATGTCGATACTGCCGACACTGGCGAGCAGGCGCTGAAGATGTGCTCGCAGAAGTCCTACGATTTCATTCTTCAGGACTTCCACCTCGGCGACGGCAAGAAGAACGGCCAGCAGGTGCTCGAAGACCTGATGTCGGAAAAGCTCATCAGCCACGAAGCCGTTTTCGTCATGGTCACCGCTGAAACCAGTCAGGCGATGGTGCTCAGCGCGCTGGAGCACGAGCCGGATGCGTACCTGACCAAGCCGTTCAACCGTTCCGGGCTGGCCCAGCGCCTTGAGCGTCTGGAGCAACGCAAGACTTTGCTCAAACCGATTCTGCAGGCCCTTGATCGCGGTAAGCCGGTCGAGGTGCTCAATGCCTGTATTGCCTTGTGCAAGCAGGACATCCGCTATTCGCCGCTGTGCCTGCGCTACCGCGCCGACGCCCTGCGTGACATGAACCAGAACGAAGCGCTGGAGCGGCTCTACGACGGCATCATTGCCGACCGTCCATTGCCGTGGGCCTTCGCTGGATTGGGCAAGTTGCTGTTCAAGCGCGGGCAGGTCTCGCAGGCCAAAGAAGTTTATGAAAAGGCCTTGAAAGTGTTCCCGATGATGCCGGCGCTTTATGACGGCATGGCTGATGTGCTGGTGGCTGAAGGCGACAGCAAAGGCGCGCAGCGGGTGCTCGAAGAAGCGATTCGCCTGTCGCCGCTGGCGGTGCGCCGTCAGGCTCTGCTGGGCAAACTGGCGATGGCCAACGAAGATTTCGAAACCGCCTCGCGCGCTTATCGTCAGGCCGTGGCGCAGGGCACGCAGTCGCGTTTCAAGGACCCGGAAAGCAATCTCGGCCTGGCGCACGCGCTGATCAGCAAGGGTAGCGATCGCGGGCTCGACACGCGTACGCGACTGGAGATCAACACCACCCTCAGCGCTGTGGCCAAAGAAAACCCGAGCGACCCCGGTCTGCAGATTCGTGCGCGTTTGATGAAAGCCACCAGCCTGTTGCTCAACGACGCCGAAACCGCCGACAAGCTCACCGAACAGGCGCTGATGCGCCTTGATGGCATGGAGCAATTCATGAGTCCCGAGGCGGCGTTGCTGGTGGCCAAGCAGTTGCAGATGCTCGGTCAGGCCGAGGCGGGCACTTCGATGCTCAAGAGTTGCGCGGAGATCTACGGTGATGACCCAGCGGTGATGAAAGACATCGCCAAGCTCACCGACGATCCGACGATTCTCAGTTCGAGCAACGCTGCGGCCGATCTCAACCGCCAGGGCGTGCGCGTGTACAAGACCGGCAATCTGGTCGAGGCCCGCGAAGTGTTCCGCAAGGCGCTCAAGCTGCAACCGAAAAACATCAGTATCGCGCTGAACCTGGCCCAGTCGCTGCTGCACGGCACCGACACCAGTGTGCCGTCGGCGGAGCTGGAAGAATGTCGGGCCTGCCTGAAACTGGTGGGCCTGATGCCCGACACCGACGCGCGGTTTGCGCGTTATCAGAAGCTGAAAAGCAAGGCGTTTGGCGAATGAACCCAATAGATCCGGCGCTGGATTTTTCCACGGTGATTGCCTCCACCGTTCACGACATGAAGAACTCTCTGGCCATGCTGATGCAGGCGCACAGCCAATGGCTGGCGCGTCTGCCGAAAGAGCTGCGCGACGGCTCGGAGCAGGGCGTGATCGACTTCGAGTTCGCCCACCTCAACGGCATGCTCGTGCAGTTGCTGGGGCTGTACAAACTTGGCGTGAATCAGTTGCCGCTGCAGCCGGCGTATCACGAACTCGACGATTTCATCGAGGCGCAACTGGCCGCGCATCAGGAAGTGTTTGCCAGTCGCGGCATCATCGCCACTTATGAAGTCGACCCGTTGAGCCCGCTGGGTTTCTTCGATCGCGAGCTGATCGCCTCGGTGCTCGGCAACTGCATCAACAATGCGATCCGTTACGCCCGCGAGTCGCTGCTGATTACCGTCAGCGACGAAGCCGGGCAACTGGTATTGAGCATCAACGACGATGGCGACGGCTATCCGGCAGAGATGCTCGAGCGTCAGGCCGATTATGTGCAGGGCATCAATCACAGCAGCGGCAGCACCGGCCTCGGTCTGTATTTCGCCAATCGCATCGCGGCGCTGCATCAGCGCAACGGCGTGGAAGGGCGCACCGAAATCAGCAATGGCGGGCCGTTGGGCGGTGGGGTGTTCAGCCTCTACTTGCCCTGAGGTCTGGTTTAGGAGCTGCCGAAGGCTGCGATCTTTTGATTTTGAAAAGCAAGATCAAAAGATCGCAGCCTCGTTGCACTCGTCAGCTCCTACGGCTCCTGCACAAGATCGGGATTTTTGTGGGCGCTGCTTGATATTCCGAACAGCCGCAGCCTATTTTGTCCGGGTCGCCGTTCGCGGCTCGCACAACAACAAGGATTGCGTCATGACAACCGATGGCCAGGGTTCACTCGCGCAGCGATTGACCGGCATTGATGAGATTGAATGTGTCACCCCGGATCTGAACGGTGTGCCACGGGGCAAGGTGATGACCGCCGAGGGTTTCCTCGAGGGGCGGCGTTTGCAGTTGGCGCGGGGTGTGCTGCTGCAATGCATCATGGGCGGCTATCCGCCGGCGCGGTTCTACGGCAGCGATGACGGCGATCTGGCGCTGGTCGCCGATCCTGCGCAGATTCACCGTTTGCCCTGGAGCGACGAGCCGCGTGCCATGGCGATTTGCGACGCCGACGAACTGAGCGGGGAGCTCAAGTCTCTCGACCCGTGGCCAGCTCAAAGCGGTCATCGCCCGTTACGCCGCGCACGGTCTGGCGCCGGTGGTGGCGACCGAACTGGAATTTTTTGTCTTCGCACCGAACACCGATCCGACTCAGCCGTTCCGTCCGCCGGTGGGCCTCGACGGCCGTCGCGAGGATGGTCAGTCGGCGTTCAGCGTCAGTTCCAACAACGGCCTGCGGCCGTTCTTCAGCGAAGTATATAAATGCATGGCCGCCCTCGGCCTGCCGCGCGACACGTTCATGCATGAAATGGGCGTCAGCCAGTTCGAGATCAATCTGCTGCACGGCGATCCGCTGCTGCTGGCCGATCAGACGTTCCTGTTCAAGCATCTGCTCAAGGAGGTCGCGCTCAAGCATGGACTGAGCGTGGTGTGCATGGCCAAACCGCTGGCGCACACGCCGGGCAGTTCGATGCATATTCACCAGAGCATCGTTGAGATCGGCAGCGGCAAGAATGTCTTCACTGACTCGAACGGCGAGCCGACGTCGATGTTCCGCCACTTCATCGGCGGGCAACAGGCAGGCCTCGCCGATTTCACCGCACTGTTTGCGCCCAACGTGAATTCCTATCAGCGCCTGTGTCATCCGTACGCGTCGCCGAACAATGCCTGCTGGTCCCATGACAATCGCGCCGCCGGCTTGCGTATTCCCGCCAGCTCGCCGGTCGCACGTCGGGTCGAAAACCGCTTGCCGGGCGCCGACGCCAATCCGTATCTGGCGATCGCCGCCAGTCTGGCTGCGGGTTTGCATGGCATCGAGCAGGAACTGGAGCCGAGCGCGGCGATCCAGGGTGAATTCGCCGTGCCGGATAATCTGGCCTTGCCGTGTACCTTGCACGCCGCGCTTGAGCGTCTGAAACGTAGCCAGTTGGCGAGGGAACTGTTCGGGTCGGAGTTCATCGAAGGCTACATCGCTTCGAAGACCATGGAGTTGACCAGCTTCTTTGATGAAATCACTCCCTGGGAGCGCCGTGTGCTGGCCGCCCAGGCCTGACGTATCGCTGCTGCCGGGCTGTCGTTCTGACCGCCCGGTATTTACTGCAAGGAGCCGCTCGGAACGCCGATGCGCCAAATCTGGAAATCCTTTCGAGCGCTGTATTTCGCCTCGCTGATGATGTTGATCGGCTCAGGCCTTCTTTCTACTTATCTGGCTTTGCGTCTGGCCGCCGACAATGTCGACGGGCTGTGGGTCGGTGCGCTGATGGCGGCCAACTATTTCGGTCTGGTGCTGGGCGGCAAGATCGGCCATCGCCTGATCGCCCGGGTCGGGCATATCCGTGCCTACTCGGCGTGTGCGGGGATCGTCGGCGCGGCGGTGCTCGGCCATGGTCTGGTGGACTGGCTGCCGGCGTGGCTGGTGCTGCGGACGATCGTCGGTCTGGGGATGATGTGTCAGTACATGGTCATCGAGAGCTGGCTCAACGAGCAGGCCGACGCCAATCAGCGTGGGCTGGTGTTCAGCGGTTACATGATCGCTTCGTATCTGGGCCTGGTGCTGGGCCAGCTGATTCTGGTCATGCATCCCGGCCTCGGGCTGGAACTGCTGATGCTGGTGGCGCTGTGCTTTGCCCTGTGCCTGGTGCCCGTGACGCTGACCCGACGGATTCACCCGGCGCCCCTGCATCCGGCGCCGATGGAGCCGCGCTTCTTTATCAAACGGGTGCCGCAATCGCTGAGCACGGTGCTCGGCGCCGGTTTGATCATCGGTTCGTTCTACGGTCTGGCGCCGCTGTATGCCTCGCAACAGGGGCTGACGACCGAACAGGTCGGTCTGTTCATGGGTAGCTGCATTTTTGCCGGCTTGCTGGTGCAGTGGCCGTTGGGCTGGTTGTCCGACCGTTATGACCGCGCATTGCTGATTCGCTGCTTTGCAGGGTTTCTGGCGGTGGCGGCGTTACCGTTGGCGATCATGCCGCAGGTGCCGCTGGAGGTGTTGTTCGTCGTCGGCTTCTTCTGTTCGCTGGTGCAGTTCTGCCTGTATCCGCTGGCGGTGGCGTTTTCCAACGACCACGTCGAAGGCGATCGCCGGGTGTCGCTGACCGCGATGTTGCTGGTGACCTATGGCGTCGGCGCGAGCATCGGGCCGCTGCTCGCGGGTGTGCTGATGAAGTTTCTCGGCAGTCAGAGCCTGTATGCGTTCTTCAGTTTCTTCGCGCTGGTGCTGGTCTGGCGGATTCGTCCGAAAGCAGTGACCAACCTGCATCAGGTCGACGACGCACCGCTGCATCACGTGGCAATGCCGGACAGCATGTCGAGTTCGCCGCTGGTGGCGGCGCTCGATCCGCGTGTTGATGAGCAGGTGGTGCAGGAGCAGATGGTGCAGGATCCGGCGCCGGTCACTCCTGAGCCTGAGCCCGAAGTGCAGCCGGATGCAGTCGTTGAAACCGAGCAGGACAGCGGCGATGACGACAAGCCTGCGCCGGATATCAGTGGTGGCAGGCCCTGAGCCGAAGATAAACACCGGCGCATAAAAAAGGGCAGTCCCGCACAGGACTGCCCTTTTTATTTGTCGCTGCGACTCAGAGATCGTCTTTGTCGAAACGCCGTGCTTCACGCTGCAACTGGTAAACGAAACGCTCGACGTTGCGCGCAGCCTGGCCACTGATGTTGTGGAAGCGCAGACCGGCGAAGGTGATGTTGAGTTTTTCTTCGAAGTGCAGGTAGCGCAGCTCGACCGATGTTGGCTGATTGCCGAACAGCGGCGGGGCGATCAGGCGATCGTAGACCTGGCCCAGTTGCAGGCGATCAGTGATGTCGCCTTCGAAGCGGAATTTGCAGCCAGTGGCGGAGATATCCAGCAGCTTGCCGTGCAGAGGAACCTTGAGCTTTTCGCCGCCCAGTTCAACGCTGACCAGGTCGGTGAGTTTCAACGCAGCGCGGAAGGCGTTGCGGCGCTGGTGGTAGACCACTTCGCTCGGCAGGTCGCCGGTGTAAAAACGGTCGCCGTCGGATTCTTCGATGTTCAGCGTGCCGTTGCATTCCCAGGCGATGCGCACGCCGTCATGAAAGCCTTCGACCTTGAACGGTTCGCCCGCTTGCAGGAAGCGCTCGCCATCGCGCGGGATCATTTCGTCCAGGGCGATCGTCGCGGTTTCGCGGTCGACCTTGATCAGGTAGCTCTGAAAGCGCTGGCTGCGTTCATGGAAGGTGATGATCAGCGGATCGTGGCTGTCTTGCAGCTGGCGCAGGTTGCTGGAGATTTCCAGTGGCGTGGTGAGCACCTTCGGAGGCTGCGGAGCATCATCCGCGCTTAGGGTGTTGGACACGGTTCTTCAATCTCCAGACAAAATAAGACGACTGGCCAGTATTTTGCCAGCATGTTGCGCAGGTGGATAGTGCAGGGTCAGCGAATGGCTCATGCCTGGCTGAGCGTTCGCGGCTTGACCGGTTTGGCAAAGGTCCCGCTGGCGTCGTAAAGCGCTGGCGGCTCACCGCCGGTGAGGATCTTCAGTTGATTGGCCGTGGTCGCCTGCTGGATCTGGATCGACTGGCCATTCTTGACGTTGGCAGCCTGGCACTGGGCGATCAGCGCGGTCAGGGCATCGCCCTGGGTCAGCAACTGGTCGCCAATGCTCGACTGGCTGGCCAGTTGCTCAAGACCTGTGCGATCGGTCGGCAGGTTGAGGCTGGCGAGGATTTCGCTGCGCTTGCGGCCATGCTGCTCGAGCAGAATGATCAACGCTTGCTTGGTCGCCAGAATTTCTTCCAGCAACGGCATGTCACGACCATGCAAAGCGAGGGATTCGGTTTGCAATAACTCCAGCAATTGTTGCGCTGGAGCAAAGTCGTCGTTGATCAGTTGCAATAAGTTAGTGTCGTGCATGGCTGGCCTTGGGGTTTAAGCGTCCAAAAGCCTGGCGCCGGCAAAAGCCTAGCGCTGGGCTTCGAAGTTGAGCAGTTTGCTGGCTACACGGTTGCTGTCGACTTTATAGCTGCCATCGGCAATCGCGGCTTTCAACTCGGCCACACGGGCTTTGTCGACAGCAGGCTGATCGCGCAGCTTGTCAGTGACCTTCTGCAACTGTTGAGCCTCATTGCTGAGGTGTACCGACTCCCCGCTTTTGGCGACATTGGCCTGTTCGGCCTGGGTATTCAGCGGCGCGGAGGGGCTGTTTTCAGCGCTTTCCTTGGCGTTGCTGGTACGTGTGCTGCCGGTTAGTGACGAGGAACTGTTCAATCGGTTGAAATCGATAACCATGATAAAAAACCTCTGGGAATTTGGACGCTTGCCATGTTTTCGGCTATCCCCTGAAAAACTTTAGGCCCAATCAACCATAAGCTTGCATGCGCCGTTGCGAGACCTGCTGCGGCACAGTTTAGGGAAGCGACGGGATCGGCGCCAGTTTTCTCCACGGGGCTTTTACATGGCCACTTCGACCTGTCCCGGCGCAATCACCTGCGCCTTGATAACTCTTTGAGAATTAAGGTTTTTTACTCGAATCTGTTCTTTCATGCCGCCATTGGAGAGCGCTTCACCCGGCATGCGTACGGCAAGGGTGCCGCTGCGCGCAGTGATCACCACCTGGTCACCCTTGCGGACCACTTCGGCCTGTTCCAGATGCACCAGGGTGATGACCTGATCGGCGACCGTTGGTCGGGTAAGTTTCTGCCCGATCGCTTCGTCGACGGAGGTCAGGAAACCCTGGTTGATCGTGCTGACGTCGCGCTCGCGCAAGGTCACGTCCTGCGGCTCGATAATGCCGGCGCGTTTCAGCGGACGAGTGGTCGTCACGATCTCGCGAAACAGGCGGACTTGAGCGGGTACGAACACCGTCCAGGGCGAGCTGCCTTCGCAGCGAACCTTCACCGTGACGCGGCCCAGCGGGCGTGCCGGGCTCTCCAGCGTGGCTGTCAATTCCTTGTCGCACATGGGCATGCGCATGCGCGGGTCGAGCTGGTTGACTTCGATTTCGTAGCGGCCTTCGGTTTGACTGGAAGCCAAATAGTCTTCTACGGTGAATTCAAGAAAGCCCTGAGTCACGCCGATAAGCATATCAGGCAAGGTAACCGCATCTGCATGGGCAGGACTGCCAGCAAGCAAGCAGCAAACGGCGGACACCGCGCAAAGCCCTTTGCGAAGGGAAGATGTCAGGCG
Organism: Pseudomonas sp. AC255; assembly: GCF_979258175.1. Lineage (NCBI taxonomy): Bacteria > Pseudomonadati > Pseudomonadota > Gammaproteobacteria > Pseudomonadales > Pseudomonadaceae > Pseudomonas > Pseudomonas sp. AC255. The sequence continues at coordinate 923,952 of NZ_OZ409841.1, forward strand.
TCGGGAAAATGTCGTTTGAGCGTTCATACGAGTTAAAAAGCAAGCGCCGTGCCGTTTAGCAATGAATGTGCGTCGCAACAACACTTGGCGTTGGTGTAGGAGTCTGGGCATGGCTGGTGTAATGGATTCGGTGAACCAGCGCACGCAACTGGTAGGGCAGAATCGCCTCGAGCTTCTGTTGTTCCGTCTCGACGGGCCGCAGCTCTATGGGATCAACGTGTTCAAGGTACGGGAAGTGTTGCAATGCCCGTCCCTGACGTTGATGCCCAAATCCAGTCCTGTCGTGTGCGGGGTAGCGAATATACGGGGAGCGACCATTCCGATCCTGGATCTGGCAATGGCAACGGGCTCCGGTGCGTTGAAAGACAAGAACAGTCCGTTCGTGATCATCACGGAGTACAACACCAAGACCCAGGGTTTCCTGGTCCGCTCGGTGGAGCGCATCGTCAACATGAACTGGGAAGAGATCCATCCGCCACCCAAGGGCACCGGTCGCGATCACTACCTGACCGCTGTGACGCGGGTCGACAACCAGTTGGTCGAAATCATCGACGTCGAGAAGGTGCTGGCCGAAGTGGCGCCGACGCCGGAAGCGATTTCGGTGGGCGTGGTCGATGTCGAGACGCAGACCAAGGCATTGTCGCTGCGGGTGCTGACGGTCGATGACTCGTCGGTGGCGCGCAAGCAGGTCACGCGTTGTCTGCAGACCATCGGTGTCGAAGTGGTGGCGCTGAACGACGGCAAGCAGGCGCTGGATTACCTGCGCAAGCTGGTCGACGAGGGCAAGAAGCCGGAAGAAGAGTTCCTGATGATGATTTCCGACATCGAGATGCCGGAGATGGACGGGTACACCCTGACGGCGGAAATCCGCGGCGACGCACGCATGCAAAAGCTCCATATCATCCTGCATACTTCGTTGTCGGGGGTATTCAATCAGGCGATGGTGAAGAAAGTCGGTGCTGATGACTTTCTGGCCAAATTCCGTCCTGATGACCTCGCATCCCGGGTAGTCGACCGGATCAAAGCAGCAGATATCAGCTAGGGACCTTCTGTCCCTGGCGGTCAACACGATTTAAGAGGCGGCATCATTGTCTACGGGTAATTTGGATTTCGAACAGTTCCGGGTCTTCCTGGAAAAAGCCTGTGGCATTCTGCTCGGTGAAAACAAGCAGTATCTGGTCTCGAGCCGTCTCAACAAACTGATGGAGCAGCAAGGCATCAAGTCCCTGGGTGAGCTGGTGCAGCGCATCCAGACCCAGCCGCGCAGCGGTTTGCGCGAGCAGGTGGTCGATGCCATGACGACTAACGAAACCCTGTGGTTTCGCGACACCTATCCGTTTGAAGTCTTGAAGAACAAGGTACTGCCGGAAGCGATCAAGGCCAGCCCCAACCAGCGTCTGCGGATCTGGTCGGCGGCCTGCTCGTCGGGACAGGAACCGTACTCGCTGTCGATGTCGATCGACGAGTTCGAGCGCAGCAACCTGGGTCAGTTGAAGATGGGTGTGCAGATCGTTGCCACCGATCTGTCGGGCCTGATGCTCAACAACTGCAAGACCGGCGAGTACGACAGCCTGGCCATCGGTCGTGGCCTGTCGCCGGAACGCCTGCAACGCTACTTCGACCCGAAAGGGCCGGGGCGCTGGGTGGTCAAGGCGCCGATCAAGAGCCGGGTGGAATTCCGCTCGTTCAACCTGCTCGACAGCTATGCGGCGCTGGGCAAGTTCGACATCGTGTTCTGCCGCAACGTGCTGATCTACTTCTCTGCCGAAGTGAAGAAGGACATCCTGTTGCGCATTCACAGCACGTTGAAGCCGGGCGGGTATCTGTTCCTTGGCGCTTCGGAAGCGCTGAACGGATTGCCGGATCATTACCAGATGGTTCAGTGCAGCCCGGGGATTATCTACAAGGCGAAATAAGCGGTTTGCGGCAATACAAAAAACGGGAGGCCTTCAAAGCCTCCCTTTTTTTACCTGACACCGCACCCGTGTAGGAGCTGCCGAAGGCTGCGATCTTTTGATGTTGCTTTTTAAAGACCAAGATCAAAAGATCGCAGCCTTCGGCAGCTCCTACAGGTTCGGTGTTGGCAGGCGACAGCGGCAGAAAAGCGGCATCCGGCGGTAACCGGTTGCCGCTTTTCTGGCATTGCCGCTTTGCCTGTCAGGCGCAAAGCCCCGGAATACGGGGCTTTGATCATTTGGCACGGCGCTTGCTAAAGCTCAGATACGAAAAACCGGTCACCTGAAGGTTCCCGACATGAGCATCAGCTTCGACAAAGCGCTGGGCATTCACGAAAAGGCATTGGGCTTCCGCGCCCAGCGTGCCGAAGTGCTGGCCAACAACATCGCCAACGCCGACACCCCGAACTACAAAGCGCGGGATCTGGATTTCTCCAAAGTGCTCGAAGCACAGACCGAGAAGACCAAGACCGGCGGCCACTTTGCCCTGAACATGACCAACAGCCGGCACATCGAGGCTGAAGGGCTGGGCAACGGCGACGAGTCGCTGATGTATCGCACGCCGATGCAGCCTTCGATCGATCAGAACACCGTCGACGCTCAACTGGAACAGTCGAACTACGCGGAAAACGCTGTCGGCTTCCAGGCCAGCTTCACCTTGCTCAACAGCAAATTCAAAGGGCTGGTGTCAGCCCTGCGCGGAGAATAATCCATGTCCCTGTCCAGCGTTTTCAACATTGCCGGCAGCGGCATGAGCGCGCAGACCACGCGTCTGAACACCGTGGCCTCGAACATCGCCAACGCCGAAACCGTTTCGTCGAGCATCGACCAGACCTACCGCGCCCGTCATCCGGTGTTCGCCACCATGTTCCAGGGCGGCCAGGCCGGCGGCAGCAATTCGCTGTTCCAGAACCAGGACGCGGCCGGGCAGGGCGTGCAGGTGCTTGGCGTCGTCGAAGACCAGAGCAACCTCGAAGCGCGCTACGAGCCGAACCATCCGGCCGCCGACGCCAAGGGCTACGTCTACTACCCGAACGTCAACGTGGTGGAAGAAATGGCTGACATGATTTCCGCGAGCCGCTCGTTCCAGACCAACGCGGAAATGATGAACACCGCCAAAACCATGATGCAGAAGGTACTGACCCTCGGTCAGTAATAAGGGGCGACTGCCATGAGCGTTACGGATACCACCAGCAGCCTGAGCATGAACGACATCCTGGCCAACTCGTCGAAGAAGGCCAGCAGCACGACGTCGGGCGGCATCGCTTCGGCGACCAACAGTGCCACAGGCGGCCAGGCGCTGGGCAAGGATGCTTTCCTGCAATTGCTGGTCACCCAGCTGAAAAACCAGAACCCGCTCGACCCGCAGGACAACAGCGCCTTCGTCGCGCAGTTGGCGCAGTTCAGCAGCCTTGAAGGCATCACCACGCTGAACTCCACTGTCAGTGGCCTTGCCGGCAACTACAACTCGTCGCAGGCGTTGCAAGCGTCGTCGCTGGTCGGTCGCAACGTGATCGTGCAGACCAACACCGCCCAGCTCGATGACCCGAGCAAAGGCCTGACCGGTTCGGTCACCGTGCCTTCGTCGATTGCCGGCGGCACCGTGACCATCACCGACAAGGACGGCAAGACCGTGCGCACCATCGACCTGGGCAGCCGCGCTGCCGGCGATGCCAGTTTCACTTGGGACGGCAAGGACACCGCCGGCACCGTGGTTCCGGTCGGCACTTACACGTTCAAGGCCAACGCACCGATCAACGGCACCGCGACCGACCTGGCGACCTACCTGCCGGCGACCGTCAACAGCGTGACGATCAGCCAGACCGGTGGCGAGCTGATGCTCAACCTGGCCGGCAAGGGCACCGTTGCCCTGTCCAAAGTACAAACCATTGGTATATAGAGCCGACTAACCCGGCACGAAGGAGTGGAACATGTCTTTTAACATCGGCCTTAGCGGTCTCTATGCCGCCAACAAACAACTCGACGTCACCGGCAACAACATCGCCAACGTCGCCACCGCCGGTTTCAAATCCTCGCGCGCAGAATTCGAAGACGTCTATTCGTCGACTCGTCTGGGCAGCGGCAGCAAAGTGATCGGCAACGGCGTGCGCCTGGCCAACGTTTCCCAGCAGTTCACCCAGGGTGACATCAACAACACGGGCAACGTGCTGGACATGGGCATCAACGGTTCCGGCTTCTTCACCATGAGCAACAACGGCTCGATCTCGTACACCCGTGCCGGTACGTTCAAGGTCGACAACGCCGGTTACATCACCAACACCGACTACACCTCGCGTCTGCAGGGTTACGGTGTGGATGCCAACGGCAAGATCATCAACGGCGTATTGACTGACCTTAAGATCGACACCTCGAACCTGGCGCCGAAGTCGTCTTCTGCGGTGACCTCGAGCATCAACCTCAATTCGTCTTCGCCAGTGATCGTCGATACCGGCGCCAGCGCTGTAACGTTCGACCCGTCGAAGCCGGAAACGTACACCAAGTCGTTCAGCACACCGATCTATGACACCCAGGGCAACGCCCACGTCATGGACCAGTACATGGTCAAGACTGGCGGGAACACCTGGAAGGTTTATACCCTGGTCGATGGCCGTAACCCGGACGCTACCGGCAGCAACCCTGTGACCACTGCGCCGGTTGCCTCGACATTGTCGTTCGACAGCTCCGGCAAGCTGGTTCAGGTGAGCACGCCTAACCCGGCGGATCCAGCCAACCCGATCATCAGCAGTGATCTGAAGATGACTGGCTGGGTGCCGGGCACTGTGACCAATGGCGTGTTTACGCCTAACGGCGCGGCAGCGAATCCGAATGGCGTGACCATCTCGATGGCCAACACCACTCAGTACAACGCTGATACCTCGCGTACGATCCCGACTCAGGATGGTTACGCCACTGGCCAGATCACTAACCTGACCATCGACGGTACCGGTACGCTGTTCGCCAACTTCAGCAACAACCAGAGCAAAGCGATTGGTCAGGTTGCACTGGCCAGCTTCACCAACGAACAGGGCTTGCAGGCTGTCGGTGGCACCAGCTGGAAAGAGACTTTCGCTTCGGGTATTCCGGGCTACGACGCGCCGAAGACCGGTACGTTGGGTGAGGTGGTGTCCAACTCGCTGGAAGAGTCGAACGTTAACCTGACCAATGAGCTGGTTGATCTGATCAAGGGTCAGAGCAACTATCAGGCGAACGCCAAGACCATTTCGACTCAGAGCACGATCATGCAGACCATTATTCAGATGACCTGATTCGGGTTTCTGACTGGTTTTTTTGGGCCCCTCGGTTTTGAGGGGCTTTTTTTGGCCGTGGCGGCCTTTGGGCCGACCAGGCTGTTGGGGGTTTGGGTGAATATCCGTTGCTTCGGTAGCGGCTGCTGGCGGTTTCGCCTGACGGCGACTTACTTTTTTACAAGCGCCAAAAAAGTAAGCAAAAAACGCTAGCTCCTGCGTTCGGCCCTCGCAGGCTCGGGTTCCTTCGCTGCGGGATCGATCCGGGCGCAGCGGCTACGGTTTGCTTCGCTGCACCTCCTTCCGCTGTGTCTGGCTGCGCCAGACGGTCGCTGCGCTCCCACCCCCGGATCAATCCCTCCGCTCAGCCTTCCGACGTCGCCGGTGGATCAAGATCAAGAGCACTCGAGCTTGCGCTCATTGTTGAGTGGGGCGGCTTTGCCGCGGGCAGTTGCGCTGCTTTGCCTTTTTGTGGGAGCGAGCTTGCTCGCGAAGGCGGCCTGTCAGCCGACCTGTTCTTGAAGTGGTACCCAATCCAACTGTAGGAGCTGCCGAAGGCTGCGATCTTTTGATCTGGCTTTTGCTTTTGCTTTTGCTTTTGCTTTTGCTTTTGCTTTTGCTTTTGCTCTGGCTTTTGATCCGGCTTTTGATCTTTTGCCCCTTCGGCAGGCTTCGTTACGGGATCGATCCGGGGGTGGGAGCGCAGCGACCGTACGACGCAGTCGTACACAGCGAGTGTAGGTGCAGCGAAGCCAACCGGAGCCGCTGCGCCCGGATCGGTCCCGTAACGAAGGTACCCCGAGCCCCAGCGAGCGGGCCGTACGCCGGGGCAAAGCCTTTTGGGTTACCTTTTGGCGTCTGAAAAAGGTGACTCGCTGTAAGAGCGAAACCATAAGAAGCCGTTACCGCAGCAACGGATATTCACCCAAAACCCCAAGAGCCTGGTCGGCCCAGAGGCCGCCAAGGCCGCCAAAAAACAAAACCCCCGACAAACCAGAAGTCTGTCGGGGGTTTTCTTTTGTCTCGAGATCCCAGGCGTCTCGCAACGCCTGATCTCAGCTCAGCTTATTGGCAAGCTTCGCAATCCGGCTCGTCGATCGCGCAGGCCTTTGGCACTGGCGCCGGACCTGCCGGAGCGGCCAGAACCGAATCGTCGCCGTGGTTGCCGCCGCTGGAAACAGCGTTCAGCTTGCCGGTGTTGATGGTCGACTTCTCGGTGCTGGTCGCGGCCAGGGCACGGAGGTAGTAAGTGGTTTTCAGACCACGGTACCAGGCCATGCGGTAGGTCACGTCAAGCTTCTTGCCCGATGCGCCAGCGATGTACAGGTTCAGCGACTGGGCCTGGTCGATCCACTTCTGACGACGGCTGGCGGCGTCAACGATCCACTTGGTGTCCACTTCGAACGCGGTCGCATAGAGCTCTTTGAGTTCTTGCGGGATGCGCTCGATCTGCTGCACCGAACCGTCGTAGTACTTCAGGTCGTTGATCATGACCGAGTCCCACAGACCGCGAGCCTTCAGGTCGCGAACCAGGTACGGGTTGATCACGGTGAATTCGCCCGACAGGTTCGATTTCACGTACAGGTTCTGGTAGGTCGGTTCGATCGACTGCGAGACGCCAGTGATGTTGGCGATGGTCGCGGTCGGTGCGATGGCCATGATGTTCGAGTTACGGATGCCTTTCTGTACACGGGCGCGAACCGGTGCCCAGTCAAGGGTTTCCTTCAGGTCGACATCGATGTACTTCTCGCCGCGCTGTTCGATCAGGATCTGTTGCGAATCCAGCGGCAGGATGCCCTTGGACCACAGCGAACCGTTGAACGTCTCGTAGGCGCCGCGCTCGTCGGCCAGGTCGCAGGAAGCCTGGATCGCGTAGTAGCTGACCGCTTCCATCGACTTGTCGGCGAACTCGACGGCCGCGTCGGAGCCGTAGGCGATGTGCTGCAGGTACAGAGCGTCCTGGAAGCCCATGATGCCCAGACCGACCGGACGGTGGCGGAAGTTGGAGTTCTTCGCTTGCGGCACCGAGTAGTAGTTGATGTCGATCACGTTATCGAGCATGCGCACGGCGGTGTTCACGGTGCGTTGCAGTTTGGCGGTATCGAGCTTGCCGTCGACGATGTGGTTCGGCAGGTTGATCGAGCCCAGGTTGCAAACGGCGATCTCGTCCTTGTTGGTGTTCAAGGTGATCTCGGTGCACAGGTTCGAGCTGTGGACCACGCCGACGTGCTGCTGCGGGCTGCGCAGGTTGCACGGGTCCTTGAAAGTCAGCCATGGGTGGCCGGTTTCGAACAGCATGGACAGCATCTTGCGCCACAGGTCTTTGGCCTGGATGGTCTTGAACAGCTTGACCTTGCCCGGGTACTCGGTCAGCGCTTCGTAGTATTCGTAGCGCTCTTCGAACGCTTTACCGGTCAGGTCGTGCAGGTCCGGTACTTCGGATGGCGAGAACAGGGTCCACTTGCCGTCATCGAAGACGCGCTTCATGAACAGGTCAGGGATCCAGTTGGCGGTGTTCATGTCGTGGGTACGACGACGATCGTCACCGGTGTTCTTGCGCAGCTCGATGAACTCTTCGATGTCCATGTGCCAGGTTTCCAGGTAGGCACACACAGCGCCTTTGCGCTTGCCACCCTGGTTCACGGCCACAGCGGTGTCGTTCACTACTTTGAGGAACGGCACAACGCCTTGCGACTTGCCGTTGGTGCCCTTGATGTACGAACCCAGCGCACGAACAGGCGTCCAGTCGTTGCCCAGACCGCCGGCAAATTTCGACAGCATGGCGTTGTCGTGGATCGCGTGATAGATGCCCGACAGGTCATCCGGCACGGTCGTCAGGTAGCAGCTCGACAGCTGTGGACGCAGGGTACCGGCGTTGAACAGGGTCGGGGTCGAAGCCATGTAGTCGAACGAGGACAGCAGGTTGTAGAACTCGATCGCACGGTCTTCTTTCTGCTTCTCTTCGATCGCAAGGCCCATGGCCACGCGCATGAAGAAGATCTGCGGCAGTTCGAAACGCACGCCATCCTTGTGGATGAAGTAGCGGTCGTACAGGGTCTGCAGGCCCAGGTAGGTGAATTGCTGATCGCGCTCGTGGTTGATCGCCTTGCCCAGTTTTTCCAGGTCGAAGGTGGCCAGCACAGGGTTCAGCAGTTCGAACTCGATACCTTTGGCGATGTAGGCCGGCAGTGCCTTGGCGTACAGGTCGGCCATTTCGTGATGGGTGGCACTTTCGGCGACTTCGAGGAAGTTCAGGCCTTCGGCACGCAGGGTGTCCATCAGCAGGCGGGCGGTGACGAACGAGTAGTTCGGCTCGCGCTCGACCAGGGTACGGGCGGTCATCACCAGGGCGGTGTTGACGTCGGTCAGGGCCACGCCGTCGTACAGGTTCTTCAGGGTTTCGCGCTGGATCAGGTCGCCGTCGACTTCTTCCAGGCCTTCGCAGGCTTCGGTGACGATGGTGTTCAGGCGGCCCATGTCCAGCGGCGCGAGGCTGCCGTCGGCGCGGGTGATGCGGATCGACGGGTGAGCGTTGACCGCAGCTTCGGCCGGGGCGTGGGCAGCGCGTTCTTTCGAACGGCCGTCACGGTAGATCACGTAGTCGCGAGCGACTTTCTGCTCGCCGGCACGCATCAGGGCCAGTTCGACCTGGTCCTGGATTTCTTCGATGTGGATGGTGCCGCCCGATGGCATGCGACGCTTGAAGGTCGCAGTGACCTGTTCGGTCAGGCGCGCAACGGTGTCGTGGATTCGCGACGAAGCGGCAGCGGTGCCGCCCTCAACTGCGAGGAACGCTTTGGTGATAGCGACGGTGATCTTGTCATCGGTGTAAGGAACGACAGTGCCATTACGCTTGATCACGCGCAGCTGGCCAGGCGCGGTGGCTGCCAGATCCGAAGTCGAATCGGCGGCCTGCGGCAAGGTGCCCTGCGGGTTCTCGCGAGTTGTGTCGGTTTGCATGGGGGGTGGTCTCCACATTCTCTATGTTTGTTTGGCACCGTCATGGTGCTCACCGTTCTGTACCGAAGCACTGCAACCGACGGGCGTCGGCATTACAAACTTCGGAACAGTAGGAAAAAGGCTGCAACGCCGCATCCTTGCCGAAGTTTTGGTTACGAGCCGAAGCTCGCCACCGGATTCCTTCGCGGGTGGCAGTCATGACTGCAACACCCATACCGTTTTGTCCGTTTCGGACCAAATAAAACGGTGCCATCCGCCAGTGCGGTTTGGGCTTGAAAAAACTCGCTTGTTCTACCGGAAACCGGCCATAAAGCGCTTGAGTTTCAGGTCTGAAATGTGGTTGGGCGTTTTAGGTGAAAACCCTATATGTAGGGTCTCCGTTTTCGCCGTGCTACAAGATAATGCGTTTCAGGGGGGATTGCAACGTACTACCTGTGGATAAGCCTGTGCGTAATTTGTGTAAGAAACAGGGAAAACGCGTGTAGGCCGCGAACCTGCTGAGCCAGACCGTTTGTCACTGTTTTTTTGCCTGGAAAAACGCTTCAGCGGTTTTTTAAGGGCGCGAACCCTATCACAGAATTCCGCCTTGTCCGAACGCATTTACCGACTTGTTTTCCGGGTGGCCGGCGTTTATACAATCGCTGAGTGCACGAGCATTTTTATCCTCCTGAAACATGACAGATGATCGGGAGATACACGCAGGATTGTGGGAGCGAGCCTGCTCGCGAATCGGTTGACCACTGAGCATTCAGGTTGAAGCAACAGACGCTTTCGCGAGCAGGCTCGCTCCCACAGGTTTTGTCCGTGTCAGGCGATTGTCTTTCTTCTTTTAATAAAAACAGCAAGCAGAGGTCACCGGTGGAGCAACAAACCTGGCAGGTATTGATCGTCGAGGATGACCAGCGACTGGCCGAGCTCACCCGCGATTACCTGCAAGCCAATGGCCTGCGCGTCGAGATCGAAGGCAACGGTGCGCTGGCGGCGGCGCGGATCATCAAGGAGCAGCCGGATCTGGTGATCCTCGATCTGATGCTGCCCGGCGAAGATGGCCTGAGCATCTGCCGCAAGGTGCGCAGCCAGTACGACGGGCCGATCCTGATGCTCACCGCGCGCACCGATGACGCTGATCAGATCCACGGCCTCGACCTCGGTGCCGACGACTATGTGTGCAAACCGGTGCGCCCGCGCTTGTTGCTGGCGCGCATCCAGGCGTTGCTGCGACGCAGTGACACACCGGAGCCGGTCGCGGAAAAATCCCGGCGGTTGCAATTCGGTCCACTCGTGGTCGACAACGCATTGCGCGAAGCCTGGCTGAGCGACAACGGCATCGAGCTGACCAGCGCCGAGTTCGATCTGCTCTGGCTGCTGGTGTCCAATGCCGGGCGGATTCTTTCCCGGGAAGAAATCTTCACTGCATTACGCGGCATCGGCTATGACGGCCAGGACCGCTCGATCGACGTGCGCATCTCGCGCATCCGCCCGAAAATCGGCGACGACCCCGATCATCCGCGCCTGATCAAGACCATTCGCAGCAAAGGCTACCTGTTCGTCCCTGAGGCCTGCGCAGACCTGGCGCTGTGAATTCGATCTTCCTGCGCATCTACGGCGGCATGTGCGCCGCGCTGATTCTGGTGGCGGTGCTCGGCGTGCTGGCGCTGAACCTGCTCAATCAGGTGCGCAGCGAGCAATATCGTGAACGCCTGGCCCACGGCACCTTTTCGCTGATGGCCGACAACCTGCAACCGATGAACCAGACCGAGCGTCATCGCGCGCTTCTGGTGTGGGAGCGGCTGCTCGGTATTCCGCTGACACTGAAGAAATTCGCCGAAACCGACCTCGATCTGGCCCAGCGCACCCGTGTCCTGCGCGGTCAGGCGCTGGTCGAGCAGACCGGGCCACACGCGGCCAAGGTCTATCGGCTGATCAGTGAAAAAGAGCAGCTTGTACTGGTAGGAGAGGTGCAGCAGATCAGCGAGCAACTGGCTAGGGCGACTATTTACCTGCTGGCCGATGAACTGGTGCGGGTGCCGGTGGGTGAGCAGCCCAAACGTCTGGCGCAGATAAAGCAGGAAAAGGGCTTCGGCTTCGATCTGCGTCTGGTCACGGTAAATGACGCCGACATGGACGAAGACCAGAGTCGCCGCGTGGCCGAGGGCGATACGGTGATGGCACTGGGCAAGGGCGGCGACTCGATCCGCGTCTTCGCCGGTATGGTCGGCACGCCGTGGGTGCTGGAAATCGGCCCGCTGTATCAGATGAATCCGTACCCGCCGGAATGGCTGGTATTGATTGCCGCGCTGGGCCTGACGCTGATCGGTCTCATCGTTTATCTGCTGGTGCGTCAGCTTGAGCGGCGTTTGCGCGGTCTCGAAGCAGCGGCCACGCGCATTGCCAAGGGCAGCCTGGAAACTCGTGTGCCGGCGCGCGGTGCCGACTCGGTCGGGCGGCTGGCGTCTGCGTTCAACGGCATGGCCGAGCACTTGCAGCAACTGCTGGCGATCCAGCGTGAACTGGTGCGCGCGGTGTCTCATGAACTGCGTACCCCAGTGGCACGGCTGCGTTTCGGGCTGGAAATGATCGGCACAGCGACCACTCCGCAAGCGCTGGAAAAATACCGCGAAGGCATGGATCACGACATTGAAGACCTCGATAAGCTGGTCGACGAAATGCTCACCTACGCACGACTGGAGCAAGGCTCGCCGGCGCTGACTTTCCAGCGAGTCGATCTGGATGCGCTGGTCAATCAGGTGATCGAAGAATTGGCGCCGCTGCGCGCCGAGGTCACGGTGCAGCGCGGTTTGTGTCTTTCATCTGCCGACAATGACGGCGCCTGGGTCGAGGCCGAACCGCGTTATCTGCACCGAGCGCTGCAGAATCTGGTGGGCAACGCGATGCGCCATGCGCATTCGCAGGTGACGGTGAGTTATCAGGTCGGCCAGTTGCGCTGCCGGATCGACGTCGAGGATGACGGGCCGGGCGTGCCGGAAGTGGCTTGGGAGCGGATCTTCACGCCGTTTCTGCGCCTCGACGATAGCCGCACGCGGGCGTCGGGCGGGCATGGTCTCGGGTTGTCGATTGTGCGGCGGATCATTCACTGGCACGACGGCCGCGCGATCATTGGCAAGAGCAAGAGCCTGGGCGGGGCGTGTTTCAGTCTGAGTTGGCCGAGGAATCAGGAGCGCCGGTAGGGTGTGTGGTGGCAGGGCTGGCCCCATCGCTGGCAAGCCAGCTCCCACAGGTTTTGCGGGTGTACATTGTCTCTGTGTACACCGCGAATACTGTGGGAGCTGGCTTGCCAGCGATGAGGACCATGCAGGCAATGCAAAAAGTCAGGCAGGAATGCTGACCAGACTCAACAACTGCCCATCCTGCACGCCGAACTGCGCTTCCAGCTCCGATCCGTTGCGCCATTCGCTCGACAGATCCGTCAACAACCGCAGCCTGACCTGTCCCGCCTCAGTCCATTCCAGCACTTCGGCATGCTCGAAATAAAAGCGCTGCTGCACGATCGGGTAGAGCGCCTTGAACAAACTCTCTTTGACCGAAAACGTCAGGGTCACCCGCAGCGCCAGTTGCTCCTGAGAACCCGCCGCCATGCGTTGCAGTTCCGCTGGCGTGAGGATTTCCCCGGCCAAGCGTTCGGCGCGCTCATGGCTCAACAGGTTTTCCAGATCCATGCCCAAGCCGCGCCAGTGCTGCTTGTTGGCAACAATCGCCGCCGCACGGCCGGTGCTGTGAGTGATCGAACCGCAGATATGCGCCGGCCACACCGGGGCGCGGTCTTCGCCGATCGGCGGGACGATATACAGACCTTCGAGTTGTTGCAGCGCGGCCCGGGCGCAGATGCGTCCAGCGAGAAACTCGGCCTGGCGCTTGGCCACCGAGCGCTGAATGCCCGGCGGCGCCAGCACAGCGCTGCGCTGGAAGTCATCGCCAAGCAGTCGGGCCGGGTCGAAGTGAGTACTGAGCAGCACGGTATCGGCCAGGACCGTCGGCAACGGCCAGTGGCTGTCGAGCGCAGTGCAGCAGGCGGGCAGGGCGGGGGTGGTATGCATGGCGGGCATTTTGCCGGTTAGTCGGGGCGAGGTCGAGATCGGCGGTGAAGCCTTCGCGAGCAGGCTCGCTCCCACAGGGGATCTTCTGCGCGACAGATATCCAGTGTGGGAGCGAGCCTGCTCGCGAAAGCCGCGCCTCGGCGTTACTGACTCAACCGAAAATCTTCTTGAAGAACGCCTGCATATCCGCCCACGACTTCTCATCCGCCGCCTTGTTGTAACCAATGTCCGGCCCGCCATGCTCGCCATGGCTCAAACGATCGGCATCCGGATTGCTGAAACCATGCTTGGCGCCATCCAGACTGACGAACTTGTAGTCCGCCCCGGCCTTGTCCATTTCTGCCTTGAACGCGGTGACATTGTCCTGAGTGACCATGCTGTCCAGCGCCCCATGCTCGACGAGGATTTTCGCCTTGACGCTGCCCGGAGTCGCCGGGGTCTTGGTCGCCAGCGCGCCATGGAAACTCACCACACCGGCCAGCGGCACACCCTGACGCGCCGCATTCAGCACCACGGCGCCACCGAAGCAATAGCCGATGGCGGCGATTTTGTTCGGGTCGGTCTGCTTTTGCTTCTTCAACAGATCGAGCCCGGCGGCGAAGCGTTTACTGGCGGCATCGGCATCCTTGGTCGCTGCCTGCATGAAGGCCATGGCGTCTTTCGGGTGCTCGGTGTTCTTGCCTTCGCCATACATGTCGATGGCCAGCGCGCTGTAGCCGAGTTCGGCGAGATCCCGCGCGCGGCGCTTGGCGTAATCGTTCAGCCCCCACCATTCGTGGACCACGACAACGCCGGGGCGTGGGCCTTTGATCGCGTCGTCGTAGGCGTAGTAGCCGATCAGTTTGCTGCCGTCGGCGCTTTGGTAGGGGATTTCTTCAGTCTTGATCGCAGCCTGGGTGAGGCTGCTGACCGCCAGCAAAGTGAGGGCGAGGAACAGGCGCATGGTCGGGTGTCCTTATTGAAAGTGGTCAGAACAGCCTAGTCGATCTGGTTCAGGTCAGGTTCAGAGACGGTTCAGGGGCCGTACAGGGGCGGCTCAGTAACCTTGCGCCATACCCAAACAGCACTGTGAAAGAGGAAATACCCATGACTCGTTTAAACAAATTGCTGCTGGCTTTTACCCTGTTAGGCTCCAGCATCGCGGCGAATGCCGACGACACCAGCAACTTCGCCGGCCTGACATTCGGCCAGACCAGCGACAAGATCGACAAGTCCCACGCGCTCAACAACAACCTCGGCAACCCCAACGTCACTGGGGCCATCGACGGCAACAACACCTACGGCATGCGCCTCGGTCAGCAAAACAGCCAGGGCCGCTACTACGCCACCTATGACAACGTTTCCGGCTCGCACAATGGCGTTAAACTGCGCCAGGAAAATCTGCTCGGCAGCTATGACCTGTTCTATCCAGTAGGCGGCAGCACCAAATTGTTCGGTGGCGCCACGGCCGGTCTGACCAAACTGACGCAGGATTCGCCCGGCTTCAGCCGTGACAGCGACATCGGTTACGCCATTGGTGGCCAGGTCGGTGTGTTGCAGCAAGTTTCGCAGAACACCTCGGTAGAACTCGGTTACCGTTACCTGCGCAGCAACGCCAGCACCGAAATGAAAGAAAGCGGCGGCAGCAAACAGGGCTCGCTGGACTTGACCAGCAGCGCGCAGACCTACCTGTCGGCCAACTACTATTTCTAAGCGGTTGTCGCAGTTTGAAGTGTGGGAGCGAGCCTGCTCGCGAAAGGGGTGTATCGGCCGACACTTGCTTGGCTGATCCACCGTATTCGCGAGCAGGCTCGCTCCCACAGGTAGTTGCCTGGAGAGTTCAAGTGATAGGGAGAAAGGCATGAAACTGTTGGTCGTCGAAGACGAGGCGCTGTTGCGTCATCACCTGCAAACCCGCCTGACGGAGAGCGGTCATGTGGTCGAGTCCGTGGCCAATGCCGAGGAGGCGCTGTACCAGACCGGCCAGTACAACTTCGATCTGGCGGTGATTGATCTCGGCCTGCCGGGCATGGGCGGCCTCGACCTGATCCGCCAGTTGCGCTCGGGCGGCAAGACCTTCCCGATCCTGATCCTCACCGCGCGCGGCAACTGGCAGGACAAGGTCGAAGGGCTCGCCGCCGGTGCCGACGATTACGTGGTCAAGCCGTTCCAGTTCGAAGAACTCGATGCGCGCCTGAACGCATTGCTGCGGCGCTCCAGCGGCTTCACCCAGTCGACCATCGTCGCCGGGCCGTTGCTGCTCGACCTCAATCGCAAACAGGCCAGCCTCGATGAACAACCGCTGGCGCTGACCGCTTACGAATACCGCATCCTCGAATACCTCATGCGCCACCATCAGCAGGTGGTGCCCAAGGATCGCTTGATGGAGCAGCTCTATCCGGACGATGACGAGCGCGATCCGAATGTCATCGAAGTGCTGGTCGGCCGTCTGCGCCGCAAGCTCGAAGGCCCGGCCGGGTTCAAGCCGATCGACACCGTGCGCGGCCTCGGCTACCTGTTCAATGAGCGCTGCACTTGATCCGTTCCCTTCGCGTTCGCTTGATGCTCGCCGCCACCACGTTGGCGGTGTTGTTCATGCTTGCCTTGCTGCCGGCGATGCAGGGTGCCTTCCGCCTTGCCTTGCAGGACTCGATCGAGCAACGTCTGGCCTCCGATGTCACCACATTGATCTCCGCCGCCCGGGTGGAAAACGGTCGGCTGGTGATGCCGTCGCAATTGCCGGACGAACGCTTCAACCTCACCGACTTCCGTTTGCTCGGCTATATCTACGACCGCGAGGGCAAGTTGGTGTGGCGTTCGAAAGCCACCCAGGAAGAACAGATCAACTACAAACCGCGCTACGACGGCCTCGGCAATGAGTTTGCGCGGATCCGTGAAGCCAGCGGTCAGGAATTTTTTGTCTACGACGTCGAAGTCAAATTGCTCGGCGGCAAAAGCGCAGCGTTCAGCATCGTCGCCCTGCAACCGGTGCGTGAATACGAAACCACCCTCGAAGGCCTGCGCGAAAATCTCTATCTGGGCTTCGGTGCGGCATTGCTGGTCTTGCTGGCGCTGCTATGGATCGGCCTGACCTGGGGCCTCAAGGCCTTGCGCCGCTTGAGCCAGGAACTCGACGAAATCGAAGGCGGTACTCGCGAAAGCCTGACGGAAAAACACCCGCGTGAACTGCTGCGCCTGACCGGCTCGCTCAACCGCTTGCTGCTCAGCGAACGCCAGCAACGCAGCCGCTACCGCGACTCCCTCGACGACCTCGCCCACAGCCTGAAAACCCCGCTGGCGGTACTGCAAGGTGTCAGCGAAGACATGGCCCAGCGCCCCGCAGACCGCGATCAGGCCTGGGTGCTGCAAAGTCAGATCGAACGCATGAGCCAGCAGATCAGCTACCAACTGCAACGGGCCAGCCTGCGCAAAAGCGGCCTGGTCCGCCATCAGGTGCGCCTGCGACCGGTGCTCAAAAGCCTGTGCGATACGCTGGACAAGGTCTACCGCGACAAACACGTGCGCGTGACCTTTGATCTGCCCGAGCACTGTTACGTGCCGATCGAGCAGGGCGCCTTGCTGGAAATGCTCGGCAACCTGCTGGAAAACGCCTATCGCCTGTGCCTCGGCGAAGTGCGGGTCAGCGTGCGCGAGTCCTTGGCCGGGATCGAATTGTGCGTCGAGGACGATGGGCCGGGTGTGCCACTCGATCAGCGCGCGCGGATTCTCGAACGCGGCGAACGCCTGGATGCCCAGCATCCGGGGCAGGGCATCGGGCTGGCGGTGGTCAAGGACATCATCGAAAGCTACAACGCCCGTTTGGCCTTGGGTGATTCACCGATGGGCGGGGCGGCGTTCAGGATTGATTTTCCTGCGGTGTGATTGCGAGCTGCCCTCACCCTAACCCTCTCCCAGAGGTAGAGGGGACTGACCGAAGTGTCTTTGGAAAATTATCGACCTGAGCGATTTGCAGCGAATATCGATTCAATAGAGAGCTTGCAGGTCGGCGTATTTCTCAAGCATCCCCCAATCAGTCCCCTCTCCCTCCGGGAGAGGGTTAGGGTGAGGGGCTTTTGATTTAGCGCCTCATTGCTCCTGCGACCGATAAGCCCCCGGTGTCAGCCCCGTCCATTTCTTGAACGCCCGATGAAACGCCGAAGGCTCAGAGAACCCGAGCTGCTCGGCAATCTGTTGCAACGACAGCTCCGCCCGGCCCAGATGGTAGATGGCGATATCCCGCCGCAGCTGATCCTTGATTTCCTGAAAACTGGTGCCTTCCTCGCGCAAATGCCGGCGCAAGGTCTGCGGGCTGATATGCAGATGCGCCGCAACCGCTTCCAGATCAGGCCAGTGCGCAGCGTCGCGACTGAGCAAGCGGCGCAGGCGGCTGCTCAGGCTGTCGCCGTCGTCCGGGCGCGAGAGCAGGTCGGCGGGGGAGCGTTCGAGAAAATGCTTGAGCGTGCGTTCGTCCTGCAACAGCGGCATGGCCAGATAGCGACTGTGAAACAGCAGGCTGCTTTGCTCGGCATCAAAGGTCAGCGGGCAGGGGAACAGCAGGTCATATTCGCTGCCGTGCTCGGGGCGCGGATAGCTGAAAGTCGCTTGCTCGAGGCGAATGCGCTGGCCGATCAGCCAACTGCCGAGGCGGTGCCAGATCACCAACAGACTCTCGCTGAGAAAATGATCCGGGTCCCACGACTGCGCGTCGTCCAGGCTCAAACGCACCCATTCGTCTTCGCGACGCAGGGTCAGGCGTGGGGCGTCGGGGAACAGGCTGTAAAACAACAAGCCACGTTGCAGAGCCTTCTCCAGGTTGCGGCAGTGAATCGAGGCGTGGCACATCATGGCGAAGCTGCCGGGCTTGCTCGGGGCGTTACCGAAACCCAGGTATTCGTCGTCCAGCGCCAGCCACAGCCCTTGAATCAGCCGGGTGAACTGCTCAGGGGCAATCCGCGCGCGGGGCTCGTCGAGCAACTCCGGGCTGATCCCCAGTTGCTGCAACAAGCCTGAATAATCCAGGCCGCGCCGGCGCGCACCGCCAAGGGCGGCACGGGCGAAATGGCTGGCGATGGTGCGTTCGCGCATAAGCGGCAATCCTTGTTCAGGCACCGATCGTAATGGCGGGCCGGCAACGCCACAAGGCGGATTTCCGCCAAATTGCAGGACGCTGAACGCTTAGTTGGCGGAAATCCGCCATGACTCAAGTCGCTGCTTGGTGACAGGAAAATCCCGCAGCCCCTGATATCAAAAGGCTTGCTGCCATTCGCACCAATCTGGCACGACGTTTGCGATACAAGCGACAGAAGCGTGCACTTCTTCCGCCCGGGAGGATGCCGTTCCAACAACAAATCCCTCCAGTGCAGGAGGGTTCGCAATTAAGGTTCGGCGCTCGACAGATGGATGTTGCCGCTGGACGCTTGAGGAAACCTGCAATGACGACTCGTCAGCCACTGTACAAATCCCTGTATTTCCAGGTGATCGTTGCCATCGCCATCGGCATCCTGCTCGGTCACTTCTATCCGCAGACCGGTGTGGCCCTCAAGCCACTGGGTGACGGCTTCATCAAGCTGATCAAAATGGTCATCGCCCCGATCATCTTCTGTACTGTTGTCAGCGGCATCGCCGGCATGCAGAACATGAAATCGGTAGGCAAGACCGGCGGCTACGCGCTGCTGTACTTCGAAATCGTTTCGACCATTGCCCTGCTGATCGGTCTGGTCGTGGTCAACGTTGTGCAACCGGGCGCCGGCATGCACATCGACGTCACCACCCTGGACGCCTCGAAAATCGCCACCTACGTGACGGCCAGTAAAGACCAGAGCATTGTCGGTTTCCTCCTCAATGTGATCCCGAACACCATCGTCGGCGCGTTCGCCACCGGTGACATCCTGCAAGTGCTGATGTTCTCGGTGATCTTCGGCTACGCCCTGCATCGCCTCGGCTCGTACGGCCGTCCGCTGCTGGACATGATCGATCGCTTCGCCCACGTGATGTTCAACATCATCAACATGATCATGAAACTGGCGCCACTGGGTGCGTTCGGTGCCATGGCGTTCACCATCGGTGCCTACGGTGTGGGCTCGCTGGTGCAACTGGGCCAGTTGATGATCTGCTTCTACATCACCTGCGTCCTGTTCGTCGTGCTGGTGCTGGGTGCGATCTGCCGGGCTCACGGTTTCAGCGTGTTCAAACTGGTGCGTTACATCCGTGAAGAGCTGTTGATCGTACTGGGTACGTCCTCGTCGGAATCGGCACTGCCACGCATGCTGATCAAGATGGAGCGTCTGGGCGCGAAGAAATCCGTCGTGGGTCTGGTGATCCCGACCGGTTACTCGTTCAACCTCGACGGTACTTCGATCTACCTGACCATGGCCGCCGTCTTCATCGCTCAGGCGACTGACACGCACATGGACATCACCCACCAGATCACTCTGCTGCTGGTGCTGCTGCTGTCCTCCAAAGGCGCGGCAGGTGTAACCGGTTCGGGCTTCATCGTTCTGGCCGCGACGCTGTCGGCGGTTGGTCACCTGCCGGTTGCCGGTCTGGCGCTGATCCTCGGTATCGACCGCTTCATGTCCGAAGCCCGCGCACTGACCAACCTGGTCGGTAACGCTGTAGCGACCATCGTCGTCGCCAAGTGGGTCAAGGAGCTGGACACCGATCAACTGCAGACCGAGCTGGCTTCCGGCGGTCGCGGTATCTCCGATGAGCGTGAAGAAGACGACCTGGGTGTGGCTGAAGGCCCAACCCCGAGCAATGTGAAGTAAGCATCGCTTGCACAGAAAAACCCGCTTCGGCGGGTTTTTTCTTGCCCGGAATTTGAGCGCAACGGTCACACCTGCTGACATTTGCGGTGATTGCCGCATCGCCGATGGCTGCCTAGGCTGAGTACATCGCCCAAGGAGTTCGCCCATGTCTGCACCGCTGGCCTCACTGAAGATTCTCGATTTCTCCACCTTGCTGCCGGGGCCGTTCGCCTCGTTGCTGCTGGCGGACATGGGCGCCGAGGTGCTGCGCATCGAATCGCCGACGCGTATGGATCTGCTGCGGGTGCTGCCGCCGCATGATGGCGGGGTCTCAGCCAGCCACGCTTATCTGAACCGCAACAAGCGCAGTCTGGCGCTGGACCTGAAACAGCCCGAAGCGCTGCAGATCATCAAGCAACTGCTGGGCGAGTACGACATCGTGCTCGAGCAGTTTCGCCCCGGGGTGATGGAGCGTCTGGGCCTGGGTTATGAAGCGTTGAAAGCGATCAATCCAAAGCTGATTTATGTGTCGATCAGCGGTTACGGCCAGACCGGGCCGTACAAGGAGCGCGCCGGGCATGACATCAACTATCTGGCGCTGGCCGGGCTGGCTAGCTACACCGGTCGCGCCGACAGCGGGCCGTTGCCGCTGGGCATGCAGGTGGCAGACGTGGCGGGCGGCTCGCTACACGGCGTGATCGGCTTGCTGGCAGCGGTGATTGCCCGTCAGCAAACCGGGCAGGGCACCCATCTGGATGTGAGCATGACCGACTGCGCGTTCAGCCTGAACGCCATGGCCGGCGCTGGCTATCTGGCCTGCGGCGCGGAACCGGGCCGCGAAGATCAGATGCTCAACGGCGGCAGTTTCTATGACTATTACCGCACCCGGGATGGGCGCTGGATGTCGGTGGGCAGTCTGGAGCCGGCCTTCATGCAGCAATTGTGCACGGCGCTGGGCCGGCCGGAGCTGGCGGCGCAAGGGTTGTCGCCCAAGCCTGAGCAACAACAAGCCTTGAAAGAGGCGTTGCGCATCGAATTCGAGCGGCACGATTTTGCAGAACTGTGTGAGTTGTTCGCCGGGGTCGATGCCTGTGTCGAGCCGGTGTTGAGTTTGGGCGAGGCGTTGCGCCATCCGCAGTTACAGGCGCGGGAGCTGGTGACCCAGGTGCCGCGCGGCGATGGTACGACGCAGGCGCAGATGGCCTGTCCGTTGAAATTCTCTCAAGCATTGCCGGCGCCAAGACATGTTGGAGCGGGGTTGGGGCAGCATACGGATGAGGTGTTGGGGGAGTTGGGACTTAGCCCTTCGAAAATTGAAGACCTGCGTCGCGCCAAAGTCATTCTTTAGCGCCTGTAACGGCCTCATCGCTGGCAAGCCAGCTCCCACAGGTTCCCAGGTGTTCACAAAACCTGTGGGAGCTGGCTTGCCAGCGAAAGGGCCAGTCAGGGCACCGCAGAAACTGACTATTCCACCCGCATTTCACCACTGAACACCAGCGTACTGCGGCAGCGCCGGCACAGATACCGCCGCCCTTGCCGCACTAAACCGTGACGCTGGGCGGTAAACGGGAAATCACTGTCGGGGCACGGGCATTTGTAGATATAGCGGGTCACGCTGCGCCGCTTGATTTCATAGGTGTGGCAGCGGTCCGGCGGCAGTTCGTAGACGCCGCGCATGATCAGTTGCCACTCCTCGCCATGGGGCTGGATGCGGTCGCCGAACAGTTGATGAGCGATCAGGTGAGCGACTTCGTGGGCCACGGTCTGCTTGAGGAAGTGTTCGGTGTTTTCCCGGTACAGCTGCGGGTTGAAGCGCAGCAGGTTCTCGTGCAGATGCGCGACACCGGCTTTCTGCCCGCGCAGCTTGAGACTGACCACGGGGCGTTTGAAGGAGCGTTTGAAAAAGGATTCAGCGAGTTGGTAACAATCTTCGACGCGGGTATTGAGTTGCTCGGGCATGCTTGATGGATCTCCAGAGACGCCGAGTATGCCGTAACCCCGGCGACTTGCGAATCGTCGACCTGCCGAATGGTCGTCGCCCCAACGAGAAGGCCGCCTTGCGGCGGCCTGTATTGGCAGATGTTGTTTTTCTCAGGGAGGAAACAGGTCAGTTGGTATAGACCGGGCCGACACCCAGGCCCCAGACAATCACGGTGAACGCCATGATCGCCACCAGCACCACCAGCCCAACCGCGAGCACCGAGCTGGAAAACAGAAAGCCTTCATCCGAAGGGATGTTCATGAACGTCGGCAAGCCGACATACAAAAGATAAACCGTGTAGCAGATGGCCGCCGTACCGACGATCATCCCCAGCCACATGTGCGGATACAGCGCCGCCAGACCGCCGACGAACAACGGTGTCGCCGTGTAAGTGGCGAATGCCACGCAGCGGGCCAGGCTTGGATTGGCGTCATAGGTGCGCGCCATCCAGTGCACGAAGGCGCCCATTACCGCGACCCCGCCGAGCATCGCCAGGTAGGACATGATGGTCATCCACAGAGCGCTTTCAAACGTGAGCATTACCGGCGCGCGGTTGCCGATCACCCAGCCGACCTGGGTCGTGCCGATGAACGCCGAAACAGCGGGGATCGCCGCTAGAATCAGCGTATGCGTCAGGTACATGTGGCTGATGCTTTCCTCTTGGTCGCCACGGATCTCCTTCCATTCCTGATCGGGGTGGGTAAACAGTCCCACTACGTGATGGATCATGCCATTCACTCCTCTTGTCATTGCCATCGCCCCCCAACGGAGCGCCTACGGGCCAAGATGGCCGAGCAAATACAGGTCTTCAGATGTGTGCGACCTTATGTCGCAGTATAGAAAGGACTCCAACGCACCGGTATGCCGGGCTTAGAGCAAATCGCGCTGTAAACATTGCAGGTAATCGCCTCGGGGTCTTGCGGGGAAGGCATTTTTGGGGTTGAAAAACTTTTGTGGCGAGGGGATTTATCCCCGTTCGGCTGCGCAGCAGTCGCCAAGCCATACACCGCGCAGTGTCAGGCAATACGAGTTCTCAGGATTTGGGGCTGCTTCGCAACCCAGCGGGGATAACTCCCCTCGCCACAGATGCTTCGCGCTACCAGGGTTTTTGCGTAAAATGCCGGCCTTTCGTCACACCTCACGGATTTCGCGTCATGGGCACTCTTACGGTCAACCAGAACAAACTGCAAAAGCGCCTGCGCCGCCTGGCCGGCGAAGCGGTCGCCGATTTCAACATGATCGAAGACGGCGACAAGGTCATGGTCTGCCTGTCCGGGGGCAAGGACAGCTACACCATGCTCGACGTGCTGATGCACCTGCAGAAGGTTGCACCGATCAAGTTCGACATCGTCGCGGTGAACATGGACCAGAAACAGCCGGGCTTTCCCGAGCACGTGCTGCCGGCCTATCTGAAAGAACTGGGCATCGAGTACCACATCGTCGAGAAGGACACTTACTCGGTGGTCAAGGAACTGGTGCCGGAAGGCAAGACCACCTGTTCGCTGTGCTCGCGCCTGCGCCGCGGCACCCTGTACACCTTTGCTGACGAAATCGGCGCGACGAAAATGGCCCTCGGTCATCACCGCGACGACATCGTCGAAACGTTCTTCCTCAACATGTTCTTCAACGGCACCCTGAAAGCGATGCCGCCGAAGCTGCGCGCCGACGATGGCCGCAACGTGGTGATTCGCCCGCTGGCTTACTGCAACGAGAAGGACATTCAGGCCTACTCGGACTTGAAGCAATTCCCGATCATCCCGTGCAACCTCTGCGGCTCGCAGGAAAACCTGCAGCGCCAGGTGGTCAAGGAAATGCTTCAGGACTGGGATCGCAAGACCCCGGGCCGTACCGAATCGATTTTCCGCAGCCTGCAGAACGTGGTGCCGTCGCAACTGGCCGACCGCAACCTGTTCGACTTCACCAGCCTGAAGATCGACGAAACCGCGGCTTCGCGTTTCGTCAATGTCGTCAATCTGTAAACACAACCTGTAGAAGTGAGCCCTGTGGCGAGGGGATTCATCCCCGCTGGGCTGCGCAGCAGACCCAGAGATTTTGGGGCCGCTTCGCGCCCCAACGGGGATGAATCCCCTCGCCACAGCCAGCTTCTGCATGGGTTATTCATTTCCAAACCTCAGGAGAGGGCATGCGCGATTACAAGTGGCTGCACGAATACTGTCTGAACCGTTTCGGTTCGGCGGCTGAACTGGAAGCCCATCTGCCCGTTCCCAAGACCCCCGCGCAACTGCGCAAGATCCGCGACGACCGCTACCTCTCGACCATGGCCCTGCGGGTTTTTCGCGCCGGGCTCAAGCACAGCCTGGTCGACGCCAAGTGGCCGGCGTTCGAAGAGGTGTTCTTCAAGTTCGATCCGGAAAAAGTCGTGCTGATGAGCGCCGAGCACCTTGAGCGGCTGATGCAGGACGCGCGGATCATCCGCCATCTGGGCAAGCTGAAAAGTGTGCCGCGCAATGCGCAGTTCATTCTCGATGTGGAAAAGGACAAGGGCAGCTTCGGCGCATTGATCGCCGACTGGCCGGTGACCGATATCGTCGGCCTGTGGACGTACCTGAAAAAGCACGGCCACCAACTTGGCGGGCTGTCGGCGCCACGCTTTTTGCGCATGGTCGGCAAGGACACGTTCGTGCCGAGCTACGACGTGGTTGCGGCGCTGAATGCGCAGAAGATCGTCGACAAAGTGCCGACCAGCCAGCGCGATCTGGCGACGGTGCAGAACGCGTTCAACCAATGGCACGAACAGAGCGGCGGACGGCCGATGAGCCAGATTTCGATGATGCTCGCCTATACCGTCAACCATTAAAACCGCGTCGCTGCATTCGCGAGCAGGCTCGCTCCCACCTCTGGAATGCATTCCCCTGTGGGAGCGAGCCTGCTCGCGAAAGCGGTTGGTCAGGCGACGCTGATCTCGCCTTCGCCAGCCAATTTGCGATTCAACTGATAGCGCCAGCGCACATACAGCAGCGCCGAGCAGAACACCGCCAGGCTCGCGGCCATTTCCAGCAGGCCGAACAACTGCCGGTTGGGGTCGTACGCCGCCAGGGCGCCTTTGATGAAGTACAGGTTCACCACAAAACACATCCACGAATGGCCACGGGCGCTGCCCATGATCATCGCCGGGGCGAGGACCAGCCACGGGATCAGCTCGACCAGCAGAATCACCCACGGCCGCGCGCCATGCAGGTCGGCGAACAGCAGGTAATAAACAGCGAGCAAGCCGGCGAGGGCGAAAAAGCTCAGCAGGCTGAGCACGCGCATCGCCTTCACCCGTGGCTCTAGCCAATCTATCGAGGGCAGGACTTTCGGCTTCTTCGCCATCAGCCCACCAGCTTCTGCGCGGTTTTCGCCAGACGCAGACCGAGTGCGCGACACAGCGCCACTTCGTGCTGATCAAGACCGTTCTTGCCGTCGGCACCGGCGTGATGGCTGGCCCCGTAAGGCGTGCCGCCACCTTCGGTTTCGAGCAGGGCCGATTCGCTGTAGGGCAGGCCGGTGATCAACATGCCGTGATGCAACAGCGGCAACATCATCGACAGCAGCGTGGTTTCCTGACCGCCGTGCAGGCTGGCGGTAGAGGTGAACACACCGGCCGGTTTGCCGACCAGCGCGCCGGTCAGCCAGAGGTTGCTGGTGCCGTCGAGGAAGTACTTGAGTGGCGCGGCCATGTTGCCGAAACGCGTCGGACTGCCCAAGGCGAGGCCGGCGCAGTTCTTCAGATCATCGAGGCTGGCGTAGAGCGCGCCTTCAGCGGGAATCTCCGCCGCCACCGCTTCGCACTCGGTGGAAATCGCCGGCACTGTGCGCAGACGCGCTTCCATTCCGGCCTGCTCGATGCCACGGGCGATTTGCCGGGCCATCTCGTTGGTCGAACCGTTGCGGCTGTAATAGAGAACCAGAATGTACGGCGTGCTCATGGCAACAACTCCAGCACGTTTTCCGGTGGGCGACCGATGACGGCTTTGTCGCCTGCTTCAAGAATCGGCCGCTCCATGAGTTTCGGGTGCGTGGCGATGGCGTCGATCAGCTGCTGCTCGCTGAGGCTGGCGTCGGCCAGGTTCAGGGTTTTGTATTCCTCTTCACCGCTGCGCAGCAGCTGTCGCGCGCTGATCCCGAGCTTGCCGAGCAGGGCCTTGATCTGCGCGGCGCTGAGCGGCGTTTCCAGGTAGCGCACGACGGTCGGATGCAAGCCGCGGGCTTCGAGCAGTTCCAGCGCGCCGCGGGATTTCGAGCAGCGCGGATTGTGATAAAGCGTCAGATCGGTCATGGCGGGTCGCTTCTGGCGTAAAGTGGCGGCTATTCTAACTGTGCGGCGCGCAATCCAGAACCGTCAGAGGCGATGGGTCGCAGGCGCTTTCGAATTTTCACAAGGAACACGACATGACACGGCGATTGGCAGCGGCATTGACGATAATCGGGGCGTTGATGCTGGGGGGCTGCGGTAATGATTACGGCATCGACCAGAACGGCCAGAAGGTAGCGTCCGAACGTCTGGACAAGCAGTGGGTGGTGCTCAATTACTGGGCCGAATGGTGTGGCCCATGCCGCACGGAAATTCCCGAGCTGAATCATTTGGCTGATGAGCTCAAGAGCAAGAACGTCGGGGTGTTCGGGGTCAATTTCGACAACGTGCAGGGCGCGGAGCTGAAAGAGGCGAGCGAGAAACTCGGCATCAAGTTCACCGTGCTGGCGCAGGATCCGGCCGAGCTGTTCGACCTGCCGCGCAGTGAGGCGCTGCCGGTGACGTTCATCATTGATGACAAGGGCAAGGTGCGTGAGCAGTTGCTGGGTGAGCAGACGGCGGCGGGGGTGATGGCGAAGCTGGAGGCGTTGCAGGCTACGAAGTAAACCGCCAGAAGCCCCTCACCCCAGCCCTCTCCCGGGGGAGAGGGGGCCGACCGAGGTGTCTTTCGTCGTACATCGACCTGAGACACCGAGTTGATTATGGTCCCGTCAGACAGGATCCAGTCGATTATGGATTCGGCGAAGAATTACCACGTCGACATAACTCTTCAATATCCCCCAATCAGTCCCCTCTCCCTCTGGGAGAGGGCTAGGGTGAGGGCCTTGGCGATCCAGGGCGGATCAACCCTCTTCCAGCCACCAGCGCAACGGTTTGCCTTGAGCCGGCCAGAAGCGTATCTGCTCGATGGGCGAAATGTCCCAGCGCTCGACTTTTTCCAGCGCCTGCAAGAACCGTTGTTCCTGCTCCATCAACGCCGGGGCGCAGAGCTTGCGGGTCTTGCCGATCTTGCCGAAAGTCAGCTTGTCGCCGTCCTGCGTGTACGGCGCGAACCAATGGTTGCAGCCGCCGTTGCCGTAGGCGCGGCCGTCATCGCCGAGGGTCACGGTCAGGTGGCTGTAATCCATCAATGGCCGCTCGCCGATCCATTCCAGAATGTAGCTGCGGTTGTGCTGCAGTTGCACCGGCTCTGCGGCGCAACCAGCCAGGCCGACACCGATCAGTGCGGTCAGGGCGAGGCGTTTCATCATGCAGGCTCCTGGCATTTCGGGCACAGGTGCTTGTCGCCGACGGCTTTCCAGCCCAGCTCGGCGATGCGCGCGGTGGCGGCAGGTTTCTCGGCGGTCTTGCCAAGTTTGGCATCCACGGCGAATTCGAAACTCAGCTCTTTCGCGCAGCTGTCGCAGTTGACCTGCCAGGTGTGAATGGCCAGTTCGCCAAACACCGGGCCTGTGGTCATTGCGGTCCATTGGCCTGGCGGATTGATCAAGTGGCGGACCGTGTCGACGGTCAGGCGCATGGACAAATCCTTGCTGCCTTTGAGGGTGACCAACAGGGCATCGCCGATGCGGATCGAGCCACCGTTACCGGTCACCTGATAGCGGCCCGGAACGAGGGCGCGGCATTCGGTGAGGGTGTGTTGCGGGTTCATCAGGGTGTAGCGGAAATCGTGTTCGACCATGGGTCCTCCAAATATGCGCGACATGCTAGCACGGGCTCGATTGCAGAATGATGCACGCGTGCGACCTTCGATCCGGTTCAAATGCGGCGACAGTCATGGCAAACTGCCGGCCCCCGAATCTGAAGGAACGGAACATGGCGCTGATCGAATGTTATGAATGCAAGCGGAGCATCAGTTCCGAAGCGCTGGTGTGCATTCACTGCGGCGCGCCGATGGCCGAACACGCCGCCATGCAGGCGCAGTCGACGGCGGCACCGGTGCAAGCCTCGACGATTTCCTTCGGCAGCCTGCCACGCAACAACGCAGTGCCCGAGGCGGTTGCGCCGCCAGTGTCCGAGCCTTTACCCAAAGTGATGCCGGCAGCAGCAGGGCGTCGCCGTCGTCAGCAGGCCGCAGAACAGGCCCGCGAGGAGCAGCAACCGCTCAACGCCGATGGCAGCCGCCCGGTGGAGGGCTGGCTGAAAATCATGGTGTTTCTGCTACCGGCGTTTTTCGTCTGGTTCCTGCTGCGCAACGGCCATTCGAGCAAGCAGCGCCTGCTCGGGTTCGGCTGGCTGGGCTTGCTGATCCTGGCGTCTTCGCTGTCCAAGTAAAACCGTTCAACCCTCGACCTGGTTCTGCGGCGCACCTGCCGCCCAGGTCGCGATGTTGTGCAGGGTGGTCGCGGCAATCGCGCCCAATGCTTCGCGGGTCAGAAACGCCTGATGCGCGGTGATGATCACGTTGGGAAACGTCAGCAGACGCGCCAGCACATCGTCCTGCAACGGCAGGTCGGAGCGATCCTCGAAAAACAGCTGCGCCTCTTCCTCGTAAACATCCAGCCCCAGATACCCGAGTTGACCGTCCTTGAGCGCGTCGATCAGCGCCGGCGTGTCCACCAGCCCGCCACGCCCGGTGTTGATCAGCATCGCCCCCGCCTGCATGTGCGCCAGTGAGTCGCGATTGATCAGGTGCTTGCTCTGCTCGTTGAGCGGGCAATGCAGGCTGATGATCCGTGATTGCGCGAGCAACTCCGGCAGGCTCAGATAACGTGCGCCCAAGGCCAGCACCTCGGGATTGGGATACGGATCGTAGGCCAGCAATTCACAGCCGAAGCCGTGCATGATTTTCGCGAACGTTGCACCGATCTGTCCGGTGCCGACGATGCCGACGGTCTTGCCGACCAGATCGAAACCGGTCAGGCCATGCAGGCTGAAATCGCCTTCGCGGGTGCGGTTGTAGGCACGGTGCAAGCGACGATTGAGGGCGAGGATCAGCGCCACCGCATGTTCGGCCACGGCGTGCGGCGAGTAGGCCGGCACACGCACGACGGCCAGGCCAAGGCGTTTCGCCGCCGGCAGGTCGACATGGTTGTAACCGGCCGAACGCAGGGCAATCAGCCGCGTACCGCCAGCAGCGAGGCGTTCGAGCACCGGGGCGCTGAGGTCGTCATTGATGAACGCGCAGACCACCTCGTGCTGCTCGGCCAACGCCGCCGTATCGAGGCTCAGTCGCGCCGCTTGAAAATGCAATTCGAGCCCGGCCGGGCAGTCGGCGCCGAGAAAGCTGTCGCGATCGTAGGTCTGACTGCTGAAAAAGATTGTGCGCATGAATCCTCCTGGAACATCGACGCGGGCCGCAATGGCCCGCGACAACTGTAGCGCTTTGCGCGTGCAGCGCCTTGCCGTGGATCAGGCGCTGATGCGCGCCTGCGCCGCGAGTCGATTGATCGAGCGCTCCAGTTCATCCAGCGCGGCGGCGGCTTTCGGATCGTCCTGCTTGAGCAGGGTTTCGCTGCGCTGGCAGGCGGCGCGCAGTTGTGGCACGCCGCAATAACGGGTGGCGCCATGCAAACGGTGCACGCGTTCGAGCAGGGCATTCTGGTCGTGGCTGTCACGGGCGGCGCGAATCGCTTCGCGGTCGGCTTCCAGCGAGGCCAGCAGCATGGCGAGCATGTCTGCCGCCAGATCCGCTTTGCCCGCCGCCAGGCGCAAGCCTTCTTCGTGATCGAGCACCGGCAGTTCCTGCTGACTCGCCGCGCTGTCGCCGTTGCGCTCCGGCGCCTGATTGCGCAGGGCCAGCCCGGTCCACTTCAACACCACCTGCGCCAGTTGCCGCTCGCTGATCGGTTTGGTCAGATAGTCGTCCATGCCGCTTTGCAGCAGCGCGCGTTTTTCGTTGGCCATGGCGTGGGCAGTGAGGGCGACGATCGGCAGCGGTGTGCAATGCCGCTCGCTTTCCCACTGGCGAATGGTTTCAGTGGTCTGGCGGCCGTCCATGCCCGGCATCTGCACGTCCATCAGCACCAGGTCGAACGATTCGCTCTGCACGGCTTTGACGGCCGCGTAACCGCTTTCGACCGCGAGCACTCGAGCGCCCATGTCTTCGAGCAGGGTCTGCACCAGCAACAGATTGGCCGGGTTGTCGTCGACACACAGGACGCGCGGCGCACGGCTGGACAGCGGCTCGCCCGGTTCGCTGCGGGTCTGGCGCGGATTGACCAGATCGGACAACGCCCGGCGCAGCTTGCGCGTACACGCCGGTTTGGCTTGCAGCTGGCTGTGCGGGTTGGGCACCGACAGATGAAACAGCGTCTGTTCGGTGGTCGGGCACAGCACCAA
Organism: Pseudomonas sp. AC255; assembly: GCF_979258175.1. Taxonomy (NCBI): domain Bacteria; kingdom Pseudomonadati; phylum Pseudomonadota; class Gammaproteobacteria; order Pseudomonadales; family Pseudomonadaceae; genus Pseudomonas; species Pseudomonas sp. AC255. The sequence continues at coordinate 954,409 of NZ_OZ409841.1, forward strand.
AACTTTGCAGCCCAGGTGTTCGAGGTCCCAGATGTGCTGGTTCAAGCGTTCCGGGAGCATGTCGTTGCTGGTGATGCCGATCACCGCCAGATCGATCGCCTGATCGGTCTGATGCGCGCCGGTAACGCCATTGCTCAGGCTCTCCAAAGTATTGAACGGCGTAACTTGCAGTCCGCAGTCTTCCAGCTGATGTTGCAAGGCCTGACGCGCCAGTTCGTGATTTTCCAGTACCGCCACGCGGCGTCCGAGTAATGGCGCAGCGGGCAGGTCTTCGGCGTCGTCGCGAGTCTTGGGCAGGCTCAGGCTGATCCAGAATTCCGAACCTTCGCCCGGCGTGCTGTCGACGCCGATCTCGCCGCCCATCTGCTCGATCAGGCGCTTGGAAATCACCAGCCCCAGGCCGGTGCCGCCGGGTTGGCGCGACAGCGAATTGTCGGCCTGACTGAAAGCCTGAAACAGCGCGCGCACATCCTGATTCGACAGGCCGATGCCGGTGTCCTGAATGCTGATGCGCAGTTGCACGCTGTCTTCGTGTTCGTCTTCGAGCATCGCCCGGGCGACGATGGTGCCTTCGCGGGTGAACTTGATCGCGTTGCTGACCAGATTGGTGAGGATCTGCTTCAGGCGCAGCGGATCGCCGACCAGCGACAGCGGCGTGTCGCGATAGACCAGACTGACCAGCTCGAGCTGCTTGGCGTGCGCGGCCGGGGCGAGAATGGTCAGGGTGTCTTGCAGCAGGTCGCGCAGGTTGAACGGAATGTGATCGAGCACCAGTTTGCCGGCCTCGATCTTCGAGAAGTCGAGAATCTCGTTGATGATTCCCAACAGGCTGTCGGCAGACTTTTCGATGGTGCCCAGATAGTCGAGCTGGCGCGGGGTCAGTTCGCTTTTCTGCAACAGGTGAGTGAAGCCGAGAATGCCGTTCAGCGGCGTGCGGATCTCGTGGCTCATGTTGGCGAGGAATTCGGATTTGATCCGGCTGGCTTCCAGCGCTTCTTTGCGTGCCAGGTCCAGTTCGATGTTCTGGATCTCGATGGTTTCCAGATTCTGCCGCACGTCTTCGGTGGCCTGATCGACGCTGTGCTGCAATTCTTCGCGAGCGTTCTGCAGGGTGCCGGCCATGCGGTTGATACCCGAGGCCAGTTCGTCCAGCTCCTGGCTGCCGAGGGGCGGCAAGCGGGTTTCCAGATGACCGTCCTTGAGCTGCGCAACTGCTTGTTTGATCTGGCTCAGCGGACGGTTGATGGTGCGGCCCATGCGCAACGCGAGGAGGGCGGCGCCGGCAAGTCCGGCGGCGATCAGCAGCAGGCTGGCGAACAGGCTGCGATAGCCGCGCAGCAACATGCCGTTGTGCGAGAGCTCCAGCTCGACCCAGCCGAGCAGGCGTTCGGATTCTTCGGGAATGATTTCACCGGCGAGGTTGCGGTGCTTGCCGAACACCGGCATCAGGTAGCGCGTCGCGTCATTGCCGCTGCGTCGTTGCAACAGCGCGCTGTCGCCGCTCGGGGCCTGATTGAGCATGGTCGGGCCGGCGTGGGCCAGTGGCGAGCGGTCCGCCGCGAGGAAGGTCACCGCACGCACGTCGGGTTGTTCAAGGGACTGGGTGGCGATGCGTTCAAGCAGATCGGCGTCGCCGTGACCCATCGCCGGCGCCACCAGCGGCGCCAGTTGCTCGGCGATCATTTCGCCGCGCTGCATCAATTGGCTGTGCAGGTCGGTCTGCTGCGTCCAGGTGAAATAGCCACCCAGCACCAGCGCCATCAGGCTGGTCGGCAACAAGGTCAGCAACAGCACGCGACCTTTGATTCCCAGTTTCTTGAGCACGCCTATCTCCCGCATCCCGCTGATCTGTTGACACATGCGTGCATCCGGCACGCGACATGGGCGCAGTGTAGCGATTTGCAGGCGGGCAATCTTGCGGAAAATGCAGCGCCGCCGACGCACTCGTTCGTCCGACAGGCCAAGCTTGTGTTGCCCGCTGTCGGACAATCTTGAATAATCCGCCAACTGAGAATTACTTGCAGATACTCATGACTCCTGTTTCCGTTGGCCAGCCACGCATCCTTTCCATTGAAGACGATCCGGTCCTCGGCGCGTATGTGCACGAGCATCTGGGCCGCAGCGGTTTTCAGGTGACCTGGTGCCAGAACGGCCAGGAAGGTCTGAACATCGCCCAGCGTCAGCCTTTCGACGTGGTGCTGATGGATATTCTGCTGCCGGGGCTCGATGGTCTGCAGTTGTTGACGCAATTGCGGCAGAGCCATTCGACGCCGGTGCTGCTGATGTCGGCGCTGGGTGCCGAGGCCGATCGCATCAGCGGTTTCCGCCTCGGTGCCGATGACTATCTGCCCAAGCCGTTCAGCATGGCCGAGTTGCATGTGCGCATCGAAGCGATCCTGCGCCGGGTGGCGCTGGATCGGCGCCCGCCTGCGGTTACCGCTGCGGTGGTCAGCGGCACCCTGCGTTTCGATGACGAACACTGCGACGTGTTCTTCGGCGAGCAAGCGGCCGGGTTGACCCGCAGCGAATTCCGTCTGCTGGAAACCCTGCACCGCAACAACGAGGAGGTGCTGAGCAAAGCCTTCCTTTATCAGCATGTCCTGCAACGCGGCTTTGCGGCGCACGACCGCAGCCTCGACATGCACATCAGCCAGATCCGCCGCAAACTCAAAGCCATCGGTTACACCGAGCGCGAAGTGCGCACGGTGTGGGGCAAGGGCTATGTCTTGAGCGGCGCCGATGAAACTGTCTGAACTGCCGGGGCGGCATTCGCTGTTCTGGAAACTGGCGTGCCTGCTGGTGGCGTTCTGTCTGCTGATGATCTGGCTGAGCTGGTCGTGGGGCCGCTACATGGAGGAGCGCAATCAGTTCCTCTCCAGTGACGCCCGCAGCACCCTCAGCCGTTATGCCGCGCAAGCCGAACAGGCGTGGCAGCGCGGCGGGCGCAATGGCGTCGATGACTGGTTGCAGAGCATGGAATTGCGCGAGGCCAGTTGGGTCGGGGTGATCGGCGCTGATTTGCAGTCGCTGAGCAATCAGCCGTTGAACGCCGCGGAGGTGCAGCACCTGACCTTCCTGCGCGGCCTCGACTGGCCGATCCACAAGAAGGGCCGACCTTGGCTGCGGGTGCCGTTCCCGCAGGATCCGGCCGCCGGCATTCTGGTCATCGAGTTGCCCGAGCGCTTTGTTCCGGGCAAGTACCGGGTGTTCTGGCGGGTGATCACCAACGGCGTGATTCCCGGGCTGTTCACCCTGTTGCTCTGTGTCGGCCTGTATCGCCTGCTGGTGGTGCCGCTGAACAACCTGCGCGAACAGGCCAACGCCTGGCGCGCCGACCAGTTGAATGTGCGCCTGTCGAGCGGCATCACCCAGCGCCCGGATGAACTCGGTGAGCTGGCGCGGGCCTTCGATTCCATGTCCGAGCGCCTGCAAACCACGGTCGCCTTGCAGCAGCAGTTATTGCGCGACTTGTCCCACGAACTGCGCACGCCGCTGAGCCGTCTGCGTGTGGCCAGCGAAAGCGAACAAGGTCTGCCGCAGCTACGCGAGCGCATCGGCCGCGAGGTCGACGGCATGCAGCGGCTGGTCGAAGACACCCTGCAACTGGCCTGGCTCGACACCGACCGCTCGCCGTTACCAAATGAAGCGATCCAGATTCAGGCGCTGTGGGAAATGCTCACCGACAACGCCTGTTATGAAAGCGGCTGGCCGAGCCTGCAATTGCAATGCTCGGTCGAAGCTTCGTGTTGGGTGCGCGGCAACCTCAATACCCTCGCGCAAGCGCTGGAAAACATCCTGCGCAACGCCATTCGTCACTCGCCCGAGGGCGGCATCGTGCGGCTCGATGCACGGCGCGATGGCGAGTATTGGCATTTGTGGCTTGAGGATCAGGGCGGCGGCGTGGCTGACGAAGATCTGCAGCGGATCTTTTCGCCGTTCATTCGATTGGACGGATCGAGACCCGGGGATGGTGGCTTTGGCCTGGGCTTGAGCATTGCGCGTAATGCGGTGCAGCGCCAGGGCGGGTTGCTCTGGGCGCAAAACACCGGGGCGGGGCTGCGGTTGAATTTGCGCTTGCTGGCGGATGATGGCGTCGCCCATGCGGACGCCTTCGCGAGCAGGCTCGCTCCCACAATGGCTGTGCATTCACCGCAGATCGCATAAGCAAAATTCATCCCCTGTGGGAGCGAGCCTGCTCGCGAATTCAAGCATCACCACAAGAACTGAGTGTTACTCAAATAAAAGTCGCACCACTGGCGCGACTTTTATTTGCTTATTCCCATAAACCATAAGCACCGCACTTTGCGTGATATGGCCTGCGCGGGTTTGCCGGTATGATAGGCGCCCCCGCACGTCTGGATTGCGAATACGCCATGACCCTGCAGTACCCAACCATCGCCGATTGCGTCGGCAACACGCCGCTGGTGCGTTTGCAGCGCCTGCCCGGCGCCACCAGCAACACCCTTTTGCTCAAGCTCGAAGGGAACAACCCGGCGGGTTCGGTCAAGGACCGCCCGGCGTTGTCGATGATCACTCGCGCCGAGTTGCGCGGGCAGATCAATCCCGGCGATACGCTGATCGAGGCGACCTCTGGCAATACCGGTATCGCTCTGGCGATGGCCGCTGCGATCAAGGGTTACAAGATGATCCTGATCATGCCGGACAACTCCAGCGCCGAGCGCAAAGCGGCGATGACCGCGTATGGCGCCGAGCTGATTCTGGTGACTCAGGAAGAGGGCATGGAAGGCGCCCGCGATCTGGCCCAGCGTATGGAAGCCGAAGGCCGTGGCAAGGTGCTCGACCAGTTCGCCAATGGCGACAACCCGGAAGCGCACTACACCACCACCGGTCCGGAAATCTGGCGTCAGACCCAGGGCAGCATCACCCATTTCGTCAGTTCGATGGGCACCACCGGCACCATCATGGGCGTGTCGCGCTACCTCAAAGAACAGAGCGACAGCGTACAGATCGTCGGCCTGCAACCGATGGAAGGCTCGGCCATTCCCGGCATCCGCCGCTGGCCGCAGGAATACCTGCCGAAGATTTACCAGGCTGACCGCGTCGATCGCATCGTCGATATGGCGCAAAGCGAAGCCGAAGACGTGACCCGTCGTCTGGCCCGCGAAGAAGGCATCTTCTGCGGCGTGTCCTCGGGCGGTGCGGTGGCAGCGATGCTGCGCCTGTCCAGAGAAGTTGAAAACGCGGTGATCGTCGCGATCATCTGCGACCGTGGCGACCGTTATCTGTCGACCGGCATTTTCGACGCGCCGAACTGATGGCCAAGCACGAACGAGGCCTGCGCTTCCAGCCCACCGGCGGGAGCAAGGCGCCACAGATCCCGACCGGCAAAAAGCAGCGCTTGAACATCGAGCGCCTGGCCAATGACGGTCGCGGTATCGCGTTTTTCGAAGGCAAAACCTGGTTCGTCCTCGGCGCCCTTGCCGGTGAAGAGGTCGAAGCACGGGTGCTCGGCGCCCACGGCAAAGTGGTCGAGGCGCGTACCGAGCGCGTGTTCACGGCCAGCGAAGTGCGGCGCCCGGCAGCATGCCCACACTTCGGCCGCTGTGGCGGTTGCAGCGTTCAGCACTTGCCCCACGACGAACAGCTCGCCCTGAAACAGCGCATGCTCGCCGAGCAATTGTCGCGGGTGGCCGGTGTCGGACCTGAAGAGTGGGCGGCGCCGCTGACCGGCCCGGAATTCGGCTACCGTCGGCGCGCGCGCATCGCCGTGCGCTGGGACATGAAGGCAAAAAACTCGAAGTGGGTTTCCGCGCTGCCGGCAGTCAGGACATCGTCGCGATCAGCGAATGCCCGGTGCTGGTACAGCCCTTGCAACCGATCATGACCCGCTTGCCAGAGATGCTGCGGCGCTTGAGCAAACCGCAGGCGCTGGGCCATGTCGAGTTGTTCAGCGGCTCATCTCTGGCGCTATTGCTGCGGCACATGGCGCCGTTGTCCGAAGCGGATCTGACCATTCTCAAGGATTTCTGCCAGTTCCATGAAGCGCAGTTGTGGCTGCATGGCGAAGGTGAACCGCAACCGGTCGAAGCCGGTCAGAGCCTCGGCTATCGCCTGGAACAGTGGGATCTCGAGCTGGCGTACCGGCCGGGTGACTTCGTTCAGGTCAACGCCGGGGTCAACGAAGCGATGATCGCTCAGGCGCTGGAGTGGCTGCAGCCGAAGGCTGACGAGCGCGTGCTCGACCTGTTTTGCGGTCTGGGCAATTTTGCTCTGCCGCTGGCCAAGAGCGTCCGTGAAGTGGTGGCGGTGGAGGGTGTGCAGACCATGGTCGAGCGTGCCGCTGCAAATGCCATCAGTAACAATTTGCATAACACAAAGTTTTTTCAAGCCGATTTATCCCAGCCTTTGACCGATGCCCAGTGGATCGGAAACGGCTTTTCTGCGGTACTCTTGGACCCACCGCGTGATGGTGCTTTCGAGGTGGTGCGCAAGCTCGCGACCCTGGGTGCCAAACGGTTGGTATATGTGTCGTGCAATCCGGCCACGCTGGCGCGCGACACGCAGGAATTGATCAAGCAGGGCTACCGGTTAAAACGTGCCGGGATTCTCGATATGTTTCCTCAGACGGCACATGTCGAGGCCATGGCGTTATTTGAAGCGAGCCAGGACGGCTCGTCTGAATCCGTCTGATCTGTCCGCGCAGCGCTCGCCTGAGCCCCGCGAGCGCGAACGGACACTGAGGATCAGCGATTTGACGCATTGAATCTGCGTCGTAGGGAAGGTAAAGCAGCATGGTACAGGTGAGAGCACACCAGCCGATCAACACCGACGGCAGTATCAATCTCGAGGCCTGGCTCGATCACGCGGTCAGTGTCGATCTGGCACTGGATCGCGAGGCCTTGAAAGAAGCCTGCGAGTTCGCTCGCGAGGCCGAACAGCAGTCCAATGCGAAGAAGAATCTGTGGGCCGAAGGCTCCGGCAGTTTCAGCACTGGCCTTGAGATCGCCGAGATCCTCGCCGACCTCAAGCTCGACCAGGATTCGCTGGTCGCAGCCGTTTTGTATCGCGGCGTGCGCGAAGGCCAGATCGAGCTGGCGGCCATCGGCCAGCGCTTCGGTCCGGTGGTGGCCAAGCTGATCGACGGCGTGCAGCGCATGGCGGCCATCAGCGCCAGCCTCAGCCCACGGCAATCGATGGTCATGGGCACCCAAGGGCAGGTCGAGAACCTGCGCAAGATGCTCGTGGCCATGGTCGATGACGTACGCGTTGCGCTGATCAAACTGGCCGAACGCACCTGCGCCATCCGTGCGGTGAAAACCGCCGACGATGAAAAGCGCAACCGCGTCGCTCGCGAAGTCTTCGACATCTATGCGCCGCTGGCCCATCGCCTCGGCATCGGTCACATCAAATGGGAACTGGAGGACTTGTCCTTCCGTTATCTGGAACCCGATCAATACAAGCAGATCGCCAAGTTGCTCCACGAGCGGCGGCTGGACCGCGAGCGCTTCATCAGCGACGTGATGACCCAGCTCAAGGACGAACTGCAGGCCACTGGTGTCGATGCCGACATCAGCGGCCGGGCGAAACACATCTACTCGATCTGGCGCAAAATGCAGCGCAAGGGTCTGGAATTCAGCCAGATCTATGACGTTCGCGCCGTGCGCGTGCTGGTGCCGGAAATGCGCGACTGCTACACCGCGCTCGGTATCGTCCACACCCTGTGGCGCCACATCCCGAAAGAATTCGACGACTACATCGCCAACCCGAAAGAGAACGGCTACCGCTCGCTGCACACGGCGGTGATCGGCCCGGAGGGCAAGGTCCTCGAGGTGCAGATCCGCACCCACTCCATGCACGAAGAAGCCGAACTCGGCGTCTGCGCGCACTGGCGCTACAAGGGCACCGACGTCAAATCCGGCTCGAACCATTACGAAGAGAAAATCTCCTGGCTGCGTCAGGTGCTCGAATGGCACGAAGAACTGGGTGACATCGGCGGTCTGGCCGAGCAGCTGCGCGTCGATATCGAGCCCGATCGGGTGTACATCTTCACTCCAGACGGGCACGCCATCGACTTGCCGAAAGGCGCAACGCCGCTGGATTTCGCCTATCGCGTGCACACCGAAATCGGCCACAACTGCCGGGGCGCGAAGATCAACGGGCGTATCGTGCCGCTGAACTACAGCCTGCAGACCGGCGAGCAGGTCGAGATCATCACCAGCAAGCACGGCACGCCAAGCCGCGACTGGCTGAACCCGAACCTCGGTTACGTCACCACCTCGCGCGCGCGGGCGAAGATCGTTCACTGGTTCAAATTGCAGGCTCGCGATCAGAACGTTGCGGCCGGTAAAACCCTGATCGAGCGCGAACTCAATCGCCTCGGCCTGCCGGCGGTGGATTTCGACAAGCTGGCCGAAAAGGCCAACATGAAAACCGCCGAAGACATGTTCGCCGCCCTCGGTGCCGGTGACCTGCGTCAGGCGCATCTGGTCAACCTCGCGCAGCAACTGGTCGAACCGGAGCGCGGCAACGAACAACTGGAACTGATCCCGCGCAAGGCGACCGGTTACAAGCCGGGCAAGCGCGGCGATATCCAGATCCAGGGCGTCGGCAACCTGATGACGCAGATGGCCGGCTGCTGCCAGCCGCTGCCGGGCGATGCGATTGTCGGTTACATCACCCAGGGCCGGGGCGTGAGCATTCACCGTCAGGACTGCGCCTCGGTGCTGCAACTGGGCGGGCGCGAGCCGGAGCGGATCATCCAGGTCAGCTGGGGGCCGGTGCCGGTGCTCACCTATCCGGTGGACATCATCATCCGCGCCTACGACCGTTCCGGGCTGCTGCGTGACGTCTCGCAGGTGCTGCTCAACGAGCGCATCAACGTGCTGGCGGTCAACACCCGCTCGAACAAGGAAGACAACACCGCGCTGATGTCGCTGACCATCGAGATCCCCGGTCTGGATGCGCTGGGGCGGTTGCTGGGGCGGATTTCGCAATTGCCGAACATCATCGAAACGCGGCGTAACCGTACCCCGTGATGCAATTGATTGTTCCCTGTGGGAGCGAGCCTGCTCGCGAAGAGGGCGTGTCAGTCGACATCTTTGTTGCAGACACAGCGCTTTCGCGAGCAGGCTCGCTCCCACAATGGTTTTGTGGTGAGACAGAAAAATGATGTACAGCCTTGAAGACCTGCTCCACCTGATGTCCCGTCTGCGCGATCCGCAGTTCGGTTGTCCGTGGGACATCAAGCAAACCTACGCGACCATCGTCCCACACACCCTCGAAGAAGCCTATGAAGTGGCCGATGCCATCGAGCGTGGCGATCTCGACCATTTGCAAGGCGAGTTGGGCGATCTGTTGTTTCAGGTGGTGTATTACAGCCAGTTGGCCAAGGAAGAAGGGCGGTTCGAATTTGCCGGGGTGATCGACAGCATCACGCGTAAACTGATCCGCCGTCATCCGCATGTGTTCCCGACGGGCGACCTGTACGCGCCGCTCGACGTGCCGCGCTTGAGCGAAGAGCAGGTCAAGCAGCGCTGGGAAGAGATCAAGGCCGAAGAGCGTGCCGAGAAAGCCTCCGCGCCCGAGCAGTTGTCCTTGCTCGACGACGTGCCGGCCACCTTACCGGCACTGTCGCGCTCGGCCAAGTTGCAAAAACGCGCCGGGCAGGTCGGTTTCGACTGGCCGGACGCTTTGCCGGTGCTCGACAAGGTTCGCGAAGAGCTCGATGAAGTGCTCGAAGCCATGTCCGAAAACGATCCGGTGGCGGTGGCCGACGAGATCGGCGATCTGCTGTTTTCCGTGGTCAATCTGGCCCGGCATCTGAAGGTCGATCCGGAAACCGCCTTGCGCGGCGCCAACGGCAAGTTTGAAAGACGTTTCCGTTTTATCGAACAGGCATTGCGCGACACCCACCGTCCCATGGAAGATTGCACCCTCGAAGAGTTGGACGCCCTGTGGGGCGAAGCCAAACGCCAGGAAAAGAATGAGCCCAGCTGCGGCTGAGCCGTTGCCCAAGTGAGTAAGCATTGATGAGCCTTTCCCTTCGCGACCAGTTGCTCAAAGCAGGCCTGGTCAACCAAAAGCAGGCCAAGCAGGTCAGCAAAGACAAGCAGAAGCAACAGCGCCTGGCCCACAAAGGCCAGGCCGAGCTGGACGATTCGCAGCAGCGCGCCGCCCAGGAAGCCATGGCCGAGAAGGTCAAGCGCGACCAGGAACTGAATCGTCAGCAGCAGGAGAAGGCCGAGGCCAAGGCCCGCGCTGCGCAGGTCAAGCAGTTGATCGAAGTCTCGCGTCTGCCCAAGCTGACCACCGAGGACTACTACAACTTCGTCGACGACAAGAAGGTCAAGCGCATCTCGGTCAACACGCTGATGCGCAACAAGCTCAGCAGCGGTTCGCTGGCGATCGTGCACCACAATGGCGGCTATGAAGTGATTCCCCGTGAAGCGGCGCTGAAGATCCAGGAGCGCGACCCGCAGCGCATCGTCCAGCTCAACGTGCAGACCGAAGAGGTCAACGCTGAGGACGATCCGTACGCGGCGTACCAGATCCCTGATGATCTGATGTGGTAAATCCACGGCTGTAACAACGACGAACCCCGCTCATGGCGGGGTTTGTCGTTTTCAAATGCTGTGTTGTTTCAGGCGGACTTCAGTTCTCTTTGCTGTTCCTGCACTTCCAGTTCAGCCTTGTAGTTGTGGGCATCGATCTCGTTGTGGAACATGCCGACCAGCAAGTCTTGTTGATGCACATCCCAGATACGGATGCCGGCGGCCAGGCCTTCGTGGGACATGTGTGAATCGTCGCGTTCAGTTACTTTTACAGTCATCTGCTAGCTCCAGATCTCAAGTTACTGCACCAAGGCGTGTGCAGGACTCTGTTATAGGATTTGTTAGTCAGCTAAGTAAACCGCCAATTGGCGCAAGGTGTTGTTGCGAATTTCGCAACAAAGCTGCAGGCCGCGTAAACCGCGACATTCGGTCGCAGGGTAGTAAGTTTCATGACAGAAGTTTCATCTCCAGAACACCCTGAAACCCTGTGGGAGCTGGCTTGCCAGCGATGACGTCGGCACAGCAAACATCTCCGTTGCCTGACACTCCGCTATCGCTGGCAAGCCAGCTCCCACAGAGATCAGCGGTGTCCTAGCTAATTTTCAGGCAAAAAAAACGCCCCGAACCAGTCGGGGCGTTTTCATGTGTGGCTCAGCAGCGGGAAATTATTTGCCTTCCCAGCGCTTCAGCACCAGCGTGGCGTTGGTGCCGCCGAAGCCGAAGCTGTTGCTCATCACGGTGTTGATGGTGGCGTTCTCGCGGGTCTTGGTCAGCACCGGCAGATCGGCCACTTCCGGGTCGAGCTCGTCGATGTTGGCGGAGCCGGCGATGAAGTTGCCTTCCATCATCAGCATGCAGTAGATCGCTTCGTGTACGCCGGCGGCGCCCAGGGAGTGACCGGACAGGCTCTTGGTCGAGCTGATCGCTGGAGCCTTGTCGCCGAACACTTCACGCACACCTTTCATTTCCGCAACGTCGCCGACCGGAGTCGAAGTGCCGTGGGTGTTCAGGTAGTCGATCGGGGTGTCGACGGTGGACAGCGCCTGCTGCATGCAGCGGATCGCGCCTTCGCCGCTTGGGGCAACCATGTCGTAGCCGTCGGACGTTGCGCCGTAGCCAACGATCTCGGCGTAGATCTTCGCGCCACGGGCCAGAGCATGTTCCAGCTCTTCGACGACAACCATGCCGCCGCCGCCAGCGATGACGAAACCGTCGCGGTCCTTGTCGTAGGCGCGGGAAGCTTGTTCCGGGGTGTCGTTGCGCTTGCTGGACAGGGCGCCCATCGCGTCGAACAGGAACGACTGGCTCCAGTGCTCTTCTTCACCGCCACCGGCGAAGACGATGTCCTGCTTGCCCATCTGAATCTGTTCCATGGCGGTACCGATGCAGTGAGCACTGGTGGCGCAGGCAGAAGCGATGGAGTAGTTCAGGCCCTTGATCTTGAATGGCGTGGCCAGGCAAGCGGAAACGGTGCTGCTCATGGTCCGCGTTACACGGTACGGGCCAACGCGTTTCACGCCTTTCTCGCGCAGGATGTCCAGCGCTTCCATCTGGTTCAGCGTGGAAGCACCACCGGAACCAGCGATCAGGCCGGTACGCGGGTTGGACACTTGCTCTTCGGTCAGGCCGGAGTCAGTGATGGCGTCTTTCATGGCCAGGTAGGCGTAAGCCGCTGCATGACCGACGAAGCGATAGATCTTGCGATCGATCAGCTCTTCAAGGTTGAGGTCGATGGAGCCGGAAACCTGGCTACGCAGACCCATTTCAGCATATTCCGGGTTGAACCGGATGCCAGGGCGGCTTGCACGCAGGTTAGCGGAGACGGTCTCTTTGTCATTGCCCAGGCACGAAACGATGCCCAGACCAGTGATAACGACGCGGCGCATGCGAATAACCCTTAGAAGTTGTCAGTGGAGGTGAACACGCCGACGCGCAGGCCTTCGGCGGTGTAGATTTCGCGTCCGTCGACACTGACCGAACCATCGGCGATGGCCATGTTCAGCTTGCCCTTGAGGACGCGTTTGATATGAATGTTGTAAGTGACTTTCTTGGCGGTCGGCAGCACCTGACCGAAGAATTTCACCTCGCCCGAACCCAGCGCACGGCCGCGGCCCGGCAGGCCTTGCCAGCCCAGGAAAAAGCCGACCAGTTGCCACATGGCATCCAGACCCAGGCAGCCCGGCATTACCGGATCGCCTTCGAAATGGCAGGCGAAGAACCACAGGTCAGGGTTGATATCCAGCTCGGCGACCAATTCACCTTTGCCGTACTTGCCGCCTTCTTCGCTGATATGGGTGATGCGATCCACCATCAGCATGTTCGGGGCGGGCAGTTGCGCGTTACCTGGGCCGAACAGCTCACCGCGACTGCAGCGCAGCAGGTCTTCCCGAGTAAAGGCGTTTTGTTTGGTCATGCGAGCTCCTCAATAATCCCATGCGGCAGGTGGGGCAGATCTTCCCGACCGTTCAAGGCATTCATGCCTCGAACCGGCAGCCTACTCATAGACTATTGCGTTGTGGTGAAAGTCACAGCACCAAGGACATGAATGTACACTTGTGCACTGAAATTTTTAATCAAGCCCCTTTTGGGGCTCGTTCGGGTGCCTAAGACTGCCGCACTTTCGCTTTTCACGCCAGTCGCAGATGGTCGAAAGGCCCACACTACGACACCCAGCGCTGCAAAATCTGCTGCAGGTCATTGCGTTTGAACGGCTTGGCCAGGTAATCGTTCATACCCGCTGCCAGACAGGTTTCGCGATCGCCCTGCAAGGCGTTAGCGGTGAGCGCGATGATCGGCACATCGCGGCGTCCGGGCAGGTCGCGGATCTGCCGCGTGGCCTCGTAGCCGTCGATGATCGGCAGCCGGCAGTCCATCAAAATCACTTCGAACTCGCTGCCCTCGGCACTGCGCACCGCCTGCGCGCCATCGGTCGCCACGCTGACGGCAAAACCCAGACTGCGCAGCATCGCTTCGATCACGGTCTGGTTGACCGGGTTGTCTTCGACCAGCAACACATGGCGTCCTTCACCCTGACCACTACCGTTCGGCGCTCGCGGCGCGGCCAGCGCTGGCATTGCCTGCTTATATAGCGCCAATGGAATTTCCAGAGTGAATACCGAACCGCGTCCTTCCTCACTCTGCGCGCGCAACGTACCGCCCATGCGTTCGGCCAGGGTCCGTGCGATCGGCAGACCAAGACCGGTGCCACCATAACGACGGGAGATCGAACTGTCGGCCTGCTGGAAGGCATTGAACATCAGCTCCAGACTTTCCGAAGAAATGCCGATGCCGCTGTCACGCACCGAGCAGGTGAACCACAGCAGTTCGTGATCCAGCGATTGCCATTGCGCCTCTATGCTGACCCGGCCCTGCTCGGTGAACTTCAAGGCATTGCCGACCAGATTGACCAGAATCTGCCGGATCCGCGTCGGATCGCCCTGCACCTGCAAGCCGCGCATGTCGTCGGGAATGCGCAGATTCAGTGCCAGGCCTCGCTGCACCGCGCTGTGCTGGAACGATTGCGCGCAGGCGCCGATCAGCTCGGCGAGATTGAACGGGATGTGCTCCAGCTCCAGCTCCGAACGCTCGATTCGCGAGAAGTCGAGAATGTCATTGATGACCTTGAGCAAGTGCTCGGTCGACTCCGAAGCAAGCGCGGCGTATTCGACCTGCTCCTCGGTCATCTCGGTGGTTTCGAGCAACTGCAACATGCCCAGCACGCCGTTCATGGGCGTGCGCAATTCATGGCTCATCATTGCCAGAAAGTCGGATTTGGCGTTGTTGGCCTTTTCCGCTTCTTCGCGGGTCTGGATCAGTTGCGCCATCGCTTGCTGCTGTTCGCGACTGGCCTGCTCCAGCGCCTGGGCGAGGTTATTGATGTGCTGCGACAGCGCACCCAGTTCGGTGTCGTCGACAATCGGCAGCGGGGTTTTGTAATCGCCTTCCTGAATCGCCTTGACCGCATCGCCAATGTCACGGATCGGCTGCGACAGACTGCCGGCCAAACGACGGGCGACGACGAAGGTGAAGAGCAGGGCGAACAGCGCGAGAATTCCGGCCTTGAACAGGATCTCCTGCTGGCGCTGACTGAAAGCGTCATTGGACAGCCCGACGATCACTCGCCCCAGATAATCCTCGCCGGCGGCGCTGTTGCTGACCTTGCCGTCCTGGAAGAAGTCGTTGTGCAAGGCGATCCGCTGCAAACGCACCGGGGCCTGGAACACTTCGACCTGATGCGGGCGACTGTGGCTGTCGGCCGGTTGTTCGACATACACCAGAATCCGGTTGGCGCTGTCCTGCACTTCGAGAAAGCGCACGTTGGGCGTGGCGAGTGTCGCCTTGAGCAGGCTTTCCAGCACTTCGTTGTTGCCGGAGATCACCCCGTATTCCGTGGCCGGGGCGAGTTGGTTGGCGATCAGTTGGCCAGTGTGGTTCAGCTCCTGGCGCAAATCCTGAATGCGCACGAAGGTAAAGAAACTGATCAACAGCAACGTCAGCAGCAGCGCCGGGCCGAGGCTGATCAGCTGCGTGCGGGTGTTGATGTCCCAACGGCGGCGGAAATTCATGGGCGGCGCTCTCCTTCGGCCAAGGCACTGGCGACAGATGCTTCATTCAACGGTTCGATGCCTAAGGAACGAGCCACCTGCGCATTACTTGAGACTTTGAAACGAGCGGGGTAAAGCGTTCGCGGCCATGCGCTGGTGGGCTGATCGAGCAAATGATCGAGAATCGCCAGCCAGTCGCTCTGGTCGCTGTAGGTACTGGCGAGGCTGCCAGCGCGAACGAATGCAATGTTGGGGCCGATCAGCGCAACCTGCCGCGAGTAGCTGCTGAGCAGGAGGTTTTTCGCCGTTTGCGAGTTGTACAGATCGGGGTCATCGAGGCCGAGCAAGACGTCGCTGCTTTTCAGCACCGCTTGCAGCGGACGGCTGTCGTGAATGTTGTCCCAGCGCTGACTGACAATCTCCAGGTTCAATGGCCGCGCAGCCACGCGCAATTCGTCGAGCAGGAACTCGCCGTGTTCATCGAACAGCACACCGACCCGCCGGGCCTGCGGCAGAATCCGCCGGATCAGTTGCAATTGCCGGCTCAACGGTGGGTCGCTCCAGAGCAGACTCAGGCGCGCCGGTTGGGCATCGGCGAAACGCTGGCGCGCCTGCAAGCGGCTGATGCGCAACACCAGCGTCGATGGGCCTTGTGAGTCTTGCAGGCGCCAGTCGAGGCTGGGCAGGTCGAGCAGAATCAAGCGCAGACTGGCCGGTAATTTGCCCGGTGCCGGCAAACTGGCCAGCGGCTGAAACCGCACATTGTCGGTCGGGCGCAGTTCACTCAGTGCTTGTACGAAAGCCTGCACGCCGGGGCTTTCCTCGGCGCCGGTCAACAAAATATCCGCCGCTTGCACCGCGACCCCGTGCAGCCACGCGGTCAAGAACAGGCAGAGCCCCGCCAGCCAGTGGCCAAGGGTTGGCGTCTTCCGTGACGGGCCGTTGCGCATCCTAGAACTCCAGCTCGGCACTGAAATACATTACCCGGCGTTCATCGTAATTGTTGTCGACGAAGGTGTTCGGCTGATGATCGAGGCGCTGTTGCAGCACGCCGGCCAATTGCAGCTGAGCTTTGCCAATGGCGATGCGTTTGGCGATGCGCGTGTCGACGCGTTCGAAGCGATAGCCGTTGAGCGCGTTGTCACCGTAATAGAAGAGGGCGCTGTTCCAGCCATGCCCCCAGTTGCGCAGCCAACCGGCGGAACCGCTGTTGCGCGAGGTCAACTGCTGATCCAGCGGATTGCTCGCCTCGGCGTCGACGAAGGCGTAGGTCAAACGCAAACGGTCGGCGCTATTGAGGCGCCAGTCGAGTTGCGTTTCGGTGCCGCGAAAGCGCGAGCTGTTGGCATTGCTGGCGATGTACTGATTGTTGCGCAGCGGCTCGCTGATCATCCCAGTGATTTCGTCGTAGAACAGCTTCACGTCGACCGCCAGTCCGAGCTCGGCGAAGTAGCCGTTGTAGCCCAATTCCCGCGAGCGCATGTGTTCCTGATCGAGATCGCCGGGGCCGCGGGTCTTGACGAAATAACGCGCCGACGACTGGCCATAGGCCGAGGGTCGCAGGTTGCTGACCTGATAGCTCCAGTTGACGTTGTTTTCGAACATGTCCGGCGAACGGATCGCCTCCGAGTACACCGCGCGCAGGCCGTGACGCGGGTTGATCAGGTAGTTGACCGCGAAGCGCGGGGTCAGCGAACTGCCGATCAGTTGCGTGTCTTCGAACATCGCACCGCCCTGCACCAGCCAGTGCTCGGTAGCGCGCCATTCCAGTTGGCCGAAGGCGCGCCAGGTGGTGTCGTCGAGGGTGCCGTTGAAGTAGGTTTCGGAATCGGCGCGGTCGTAGCGGTAATTCAGGCCGCTGACCAGACGCAGGCTGTCTGCCAGGCTGAGGGTGTCCTGCAGTTCGAGATCGTAACGCGACTCGCGGGCGCTCTGGTCGATATCGCCGCACAAAGTCTGGCTGGCGCCGTTGCGCCATTGCTCAAGCACTTGATTGGCCAGCGCCATTTCCTGCGGCGTGCCGGGCGCCGCGCCGGGGCCGGTGAACCGGGTGATGTTGCGCGCCAGCCGTTCGGTGTAATTCGGGTTGAGCTGCCACAGCTGCGTCAGTTCAGGGCTGAACGACACTTCGGCATCGCAGGCGCGCCAGACCTGCTGGCGATCCCAGTGCTGTGCCGAACCTTGCACATAGAGGCTGTGTTCGGGATTGATGTCGAGGTTCCAGCGCACCGAACCGGCGTAATCCTTGGCCACCACGTCGGAATTGTTCCCGGCGTCGGTAATCCCCGAGAACACCGGGCGGTAGGTATAAGGCCGCTGATTGCTGCCGTCTTTGGCATTGAGCTGCCAGTCGAGGCTTTGATCTTCATTGAGATCATGGCTGACCGCCAAGCTCAGACGGTTCAAGCGCCGACTGTCGCGATAATCGGCGCCGTTGCGGTCGCTGTCGAAACCGTCGTCTTCCTGGCCGGACAGCGACAGGCGCAGATCACCGCCATCCCAACCGGTGCCCTGACTGGCATAAAAGTCGTTGATGCCACGCTGGCCACGGGTGATCTTCAGGCGCGTGCCGTGGCTGTCGGCCGGGTGGCGAGTGATGATGTTGATCACCGCCATCAACGCGTTGGCGCCATAGCTGACAGTGTTCGGACCGCGAAACACCTCGATCCGCTCGATATCTTCCATCGCGACCGGAATATCGCTCCAGTCCACCGTCGCCAGCCCGGCGCGATACACCGAACGGCCATCGATCAACACCTGCATGCGCCGTGCTTCGCTGGCGTTGGTGCCGTGGTAGTTCACCGCTGGCTGATTGCCGTTGATGCTGCCAACCATCATTCCCGGTACCAGTCGCAGCAATTCGCTGATGTCGCGGGCGCCGCTGGCGCTGATCAATTCGCTGTCGAGAACGGTCATGCTCCCCGGTACTTCGGCCGGGGTCTGCTTCAGCCGCGTGGCCGTAAGCACCGGCGGCAGCGTCTGGCTGTCGACGAACAGATCGTCCGCCAGCACCAGCGGGCTGAACATCAGCGCGAGTAACAGGGGCGAGCGCGGGGAAGGAGGGCCAGAAAACACGACACAGCCTGCAGAGAGAAGAATTGGCGCGCATGTTAACCGAGGGCTGCGACTTTTCCAGTGACGTTGCAGGCATTTTCCTAGGTTTTATTGGTCTTCTTCCTACAAATGTCGGTAATTGTTGCTGGGGCTGGCCGCCACCGGGTCGCCCCGTATAATGCCCGGCATCGCCACTGGTATGGATTAACGGATTGCATATGACTGAACAGCGCCCGATTGCGGTCCTGGGAGGCGGAAGTTTTGGTACCGCCGTGGCCAATCTGCTGGCCGAGAACGGCCATCAAGTCCTTCAGTGGATGCGTGACCCCGAGCAGGCCGAGGCCATCCGGGTCAACCGCGAAAACCCGCGTTACCTCAAAGGCATCAAGATTCTGCCGGGGGTGACCGCTGTCACCGACCTGCAAGCCACTCTCGACGCTTGTGATCTGTGCTTTGTCGCGCTGCCGTCCAGCGCCTTGCGCAGCGTACTCGCCGCCCACGCCGAGCGCTTGAGCGGCAAGATGCTGGTGAGCCTGACCAAAGGCATCGAAGCGCAGACCTTCAAGCTGATGAGCCAGATTCTCGAAGAGATCGCCCCGCAGGCGCGGATCGGCGTGTTGTCCGGGCCGAACCTGGCGCGGGAAATCGCCGAGCACGCGTTGACCGCCACGGTGGTTGCCAGCGAAGACGAAGAACTGTGCAAGGCAGTACAAGCTGCGCTGCACGGGCGCACCTTCCGCGTTTACGCCAGCGCCGACCGTTTCGGTGTCGAGTTGGGCGGTGCGTTGAAAAACGTTTACGCGATCATCGCCGGCATGGCGGTGGCGCTGGAAATGGGCGAGAACACCAAGAGCATGCTGATCACCCGCGCCTTGGCCGAGATGACCCGCTTTGCGGTGAATCAGGGCGCCAACCCGATGACCTTCCTTGGTCTGGCCGGGGTTGGCGATCTGATCGTCACCTGTTCATCGCCCAAGAGCCGCAACTATCAGGTCGGCTTCGCCCTCGGTCAGGGCTTGAGCCTCGACGAAGCGGTGTCGCGTCTCGGCGAGGTCGCCGAAGGGGTCAACACCCTCAAGGTGCTCAAAGCCAAGTCCCAGGAAGTCGGCGTGTACATGCCGCTGGTCGCCGGGCTGCACGCGATCCTGTTCGAAGGACGCACGCTGGAGCAGGTGATCGGTCTACTGATGCGTGCCGAGCCGAAAACCGACGTCGACTTTATTTCCACCAGCGGTTTCAACTGATTCAGCTGTTACACGGACAGGAAGCAAGCCATGAACGATCCGAAAAGCGAAACCCAGTACGAATCCATCCTCCTGCGGGTGTTGTGGATGATCGTTTATCTGCTGGTCTGGCAAGTCGCGCAGTTCATCCTCGGCGCGGTGGTATTGGTGCAACTGATCTACCGCCTGATCTACGGCGCACCGAGCGCCAGCCTGATGAATTTTGGCGACAGCCTCAGCCAGTTCCTCGCGCAGATTGGCCGCTTCGGCACGTTTCACAGTGACCAGAAGCCCTGGCCGTTCGCCGACTGGCCGGCGCCGCGCACCCCGGAAGGTGAAGCGCCGCACACCGTCGCCCCGGCCGCGCATCCGGTGCGCGATGAGGAGCCCAAACTATGAAACTGTGGGTATTGCGTCATGGTGAGGCTGTGCCTCACTCGAAGATCGATTCCGAGCGCGAGTTGACCGAGCATGGTCGTAAAGAAGTCCTGAGCAGCGCCGCGCATCTCATGGGCCAGCCGCTGACGGCGATCTACGCCAGCCCTTATCTGCGCGCGCAGCAAACCGCGCAGATCGTGCGCGACGCATTGGGTTTCGAGCCGGAGATTCGCACGGTCGAGTGGCTGACGCCGGAGAGCGATCCGGACAAGGTCGCCGAGCAATTGGTGTCCGTCAGTAATGTTTTGCTGGTCAGCCACAACCCGTTGGTGGGCAATCTGCTCAGCTATCTGCAGCATGGCGCCGGGCATCCGCCGGAGCGGGTCAGTACGGCGGGGCTGGCGGAGCTTGAGCACAGCGAGCTGCTGATCGGCTCGATGAAGCTCAATAGCCTCAAGCACCCTTAACGCCATATCCCTGTGGGAGCGAGCCTGCTCGCGAAGGCGGCGTGTCATTCACCCTTTTTGGGGCTGACATACTGCATTCGCGAGCAGGCTCGCTCCCACATTGATTTCTGCCAACCCATGAAATTATTTGTTTGAAAATTCCAACCAAGCACTTGCTTGGTTGACTACGCTTGCTCCAGACCAAAAAACAGGAGCGAGTCGCATGTCTGCCGCCTTCCGTTTGCCGCTGGACGTGTTCTACGAACGGGAAGCCCGGCACCCGCGCCAGCGCTTTCTTGTGCAGCCCATCGGCGGCGGTCAGGTCGAGACGCTGACGTGGGCCGATGTCGGCCATCAGGCCCGCTGCGCCGCGCACTGGTTGCGCGCGCGGGAGCTGCCGCCCGGCAGCCATATCGCCCTGATCTCGAAAAATTGCGCGCACTGGATCATCGCCGATCTGGCGATCTGGATGGCCGGGCATGTGTCGGTGCCGCTGTACCCCAATCTCACCGCTGAATCCGTTGCGCAGGTGCTGACTCACTCGGAAAGTGCGCTGGCGTTCATCGGCAAACTGGATGACTGGGCAGGCATGGCGCAAGGCGTGCCGGCGGGCCTGCCGACCATCAGCCTGCCGCTGCATCCGCCAGGCGAGTTCGATTACAGCTGGGCGGACCTGCAGAGCTGTTCGCCAATCCAGGACGATCCGCGTCCCGCCGCCGAGCAATTGGCGACGATCATTTACACCTCAGGCACCACTGGCCTGCCCAAAGGCGTGATGCACAGTTTCGCCAATCTCGGTTTCGCCACCAGTCGTGGCACGCAGCTGTTCGGGCTCAACGAGAACGATCGGCTGCTGTCATATCTGCCGCTGTGCCACGTTGCCGAGCGCATGTTTGTCGAATTGGCCTCGATCTATACCGGACAGACAGTGTTCTTCGCCGAAAGCCTCGAGACTTTCATCACCGATCTGCAGCGCGCGCGGCCGACGGCAATGTTTGGCGTGCCGCGTATCTGGACCAAATTCCAGATGGGTGTGTACAGCAAGATCCCGGCGCAGCGTCTGGATTTCCTTCTCGGGCTGCCCTTCATTGGCAAGCGGGTCGGCCACAAAGTGCTGGCCGGGCTCGGCCTGGATGCCTTGCGCGTGGCGTTGTCCGGTGCCGCGCCGGTACCGCAGACCTTGCTCGCCTGGTATCAGAAACTCGGCCTCGATGTGCTGGAGGTGTACGGCATGACCGAGGGCTGCGGCTATTCGCATATCTGTCTGCCGGGGCGATACAAACAGGGCTGGATCGGCCAGCCGTGCCCGGAAGTCGAGGTGCGCATCGATGAGTCCGGCGAGGTGCAGGTGCGCAGCCAGGCCAACATGCTCGGCTATTTCAAGGAACCGCAGAAAACCGCCGAGACGCTGACCGCAGACGGCTTTCTGCGTACCGGCGACAAGGGCGAGCAGGACAGCGAAGGGCGCCTGCGCCTGACCGGGCGACTCAAGGAAATCTTCAAGACCAGCAAGGGCAAATACGTCGCGCCGGCGCCGATCGAAAACCGTCTGGCCGTGCATTCACGCATCGAGCAAGTATGCGTGGTGGGCGATGGCCTGAGTGCACCGCTGGGGTTGTGCGTGCTGTCGGCGGTCAATCAGCAAGAGCCTCGTGCCAGCCTGCACGCCAGCCTGGAAAAATTGCTGGATGAGGTCAACGCCGCCCTCGACAAGCACGAACGCCTGCACCGACTGGTAGTGGTCAAGGACAGTTGGGCGGTGGACAACGGCTTCCTCACGCCGACCCTGAAAATCAAACGCAACGTCATCGAGGACCGCTACGGCGCACGCTTCGAAGAATGGAGCGCGCGCAGCGAGGCGGTGCTGTGGCAGGATTGAGCATCGATTACAACAACAAAGGAAGTCTGCGATGAGCTTGTGGCGTACTACTCCCGACATCGAACAGTTGAACGCAATCCAGAAGAACACCATTGGCGAAGTGCTGGATATTCGCTTCGAAGCCTTCGACGAACAGTCGCTGACCGCGAGCATGGTCATCGACCATCGCACCCACCAGCCTTACGGTCTGCTGCATGGCGGTGCATCGGTGGTGCTGGCGGAAACCGTGGGTTCGATGGCCAGTTATCTGTGCATCGATGCCAGTAAATTCTATTGCGTCGGCCTGGAGATCAACGCCAACCATTTGCGCGGGTTGCGTAGCGGAAGGGTGACGGCGGTGGCGACGCCAATTCATATCGGCCGCACCACGCATGTCTGGGACATCCGTTTGACCAGCGACGAAGGCAAGGCCAGTTGCGTATCGCGCCTGACCATGGCGGTGGTGCCGCTGGGGGAACAGCCGCCGCTGCGCTGATGGTAGCGGTCGGACGATGGCATCACCTCACTTAAAAGTTGAGTTGTGCCCGGGAGTATTTTCGCTGGCCCGGACTGGTCTCGCTAACCACGTAGTATTGGTCGACATCGGCCGGCGGGCTTTCGCGAACGATGCCGGCGCCGACCTCGTTTTTTTCAAGGTCCCAGGAGGTTGTGCCCAGTTCTGCGCTCAGGCCGGGCTTGGCGATCGTGACAAAAGTCGAGCGTATGTCCCCGACTGCGCTCACGACTGCACGGCTAACTGCCGTTCGGGTATGTACGTCCAGCGCGTCGTAGCCAGGGATCTGTGACACGGCGAGATTGGCGATCTGCCCCAGAGATAAAAAGAAATGACGGCTGCTATAGCCGACCACCGCGTTCTCCTGGTTGAAGCTCGGTTCACTGTCGCTCGAAGGCCTGGCTGGTGTTCCCCGCGCCCCTCTTACCGCTGAGGCAGCGGCAGCACTGGCAGCCGTGACTGCCGAGACGGAAAGAACCGACTGCAACACATTACCGGTTGCGTCGGTGCCAAACAGCACTGAGCCACCGAATCCGGTGGCGCCTGCTGCCAATCCTGCCCCGACCACGCTGGCCGCTCCCGTGAGCGGATCGACACGGCCCACAGCCGGGTTGCTCGGACCGGCATTGGCGAGATACTGCGCCGATATCTCACGAAACAGCGTACCGAAGGCGCTGCCAATCTGGCCCGCCGCTGCGGGATTGCCCCGTGGATCGAGCATGCCGAGCAGGGAAGGCGCGGCGCCCAAGGCTGCACCTATTACGGCACCGCCGATTTTCGCAGCCAGAGGTCCCCAATCGGCCGGCGAACTGATATGCATGGAGCTCTGCGCCCAGTTGGCACCGGCATAGCCACTGATGCCGCCGGTTACGGCACCCGCCAACGCACCTCCGATGCCGACCGCTACGTTGGCCGGAGGCAGGAAACCGACGAAAGCTGCTTGTGCGGCAGTGGCAACAGCTGAGCTGACAAACTCGCGCGTGGCCGTCGCGCCCGCTGCCCCGGCGGTATCCCATCCTGTCAGCCCTTGGCGGTCGACAAACCTGACGGGATTGCCGCGCACCATCAAATAGCGGTTCAGACCATCGGTGATACCTACCGGATCGGGGCTGATCCAGCGCATCAACCAAGGCGCATAGAAGCGTTGGCCATAATAGTAAAGGCCGGTGGCATCGAGCTCCTGGCCTGCGTAGCGACGGGTCTTGTAGCGGGCCTGTACCTGATCCGGGCCTGCCCACCACGAAGTGCCGCCGTAGGGAAAATAGTTCTCCTCGCAAATGATGTTGGCCTGATCGTCGAGGACCAGCATGTTCGAGCCAAGATGGTTGCTGAACTGGTAGCGATATTGATCGGCAACCTTGTCCTTTGTGTCCCAGTGCAGGATTTCAACAGCACAGCGTCCTGCCTGTACGGAAATGACGTGCAAGGTTTCATCGGCCCGATGGCGTATTTCCAGCCCTGGCAGATAGCGCGTTTCATGCAGTTGCACGAGTGCTGGCGATTGGATGAGGCGTATTTTGCGCTGGCGCTGGCCCGCACCGTCATATACATAGCGTTCGCAGTCGTTTGTAGCGTCCTTGCGCATGACCTGATCGACCTGGAGCAATCGTCCGCCAGCACTCCACTGCAAAGGCTGGCCGGGCTGGAGCATTTTCCGGTTGCCGTTGCTATCGAACCCGGCGGAAATCTCCAGCTCGTCGGGCAGCGTGCCGCTGACAGTCTGTTCCAGGCCGCGATTGCTGTATCTGGAAATCGCCGTGCGCTGCGTCCAGCTCTTGCTTGCGGCGCTGTGAACCAGGGCGATGAGGTTGCCGGCTGCATCATAGGTGTAGGTCTGGCGGTAGTTTTCGAGCTGCGCCGAATCTGGTGGAGAGCTGAAGACCGGCTCCTGGGGGCCATTGACCGTGCCGCTTCGTTGCCAACCCGTGGCACCGATCAATTGGTAGAGGCTGTCATAGATAAACGAGGAAACAGGATTGATGGTCTGGTTGCGAAAAAAGCGCGTGGGCTGCGCCATGTCCTCGACACTGAGGATGTTGCCGACCGGATCGTAGCAATAGACCAGATGTTGCAGGGCAGGGCGCCCGTCCTTTTCGGCAATGATCTTCAGGAGCCGGCCGCTCTGTGGATCGTAGAGATTCTGGCTGATAACGCCGTTAGCGGCTGCCTGACGTAAAACCTGATTGCCCGCGTTGTACTGGATATCGTGCAATAACAGTCTGGGCTGCGAATCCTGCGCGACTTTGAGACTGATCTGGTTGAGTTGTCCGCCTACGTCAAAATGAAGCTGCTTCTGATTGCCCGTGGCGTCTTGCTGGCTGATGGTTTCATTCAGCGCGTTATAGCCGATGTGGGTTGCTGCACCGCTCCCGTGTTCGTGGAGCAGGTCTCTGTCTGCCAAGGCTTGCGGCCAGTCTGGCTCGTCGAGGTCGCTGAGGAAATGCCGTACACACCTGAGCTGTTCGCCCGTGAGGGAATATTCAGGAAAAATTCGCTGCCGGCACTATCGTCATGGCGAACAATCCGGCCGCATTGGTTACGCGCTGCGCACGACGGCGAGCTGTCGCCGTAACTGAAAAAGCCACTGTTTCTGGCGCTCATGCCCTGTACGTGTTCGACGATACTGACCGGGCGCAGCAGCAAATCATAGTCGGTCAACGTCTGCGTCATCAGCCCGTCCCAGGCGATGAGGCGTTGTCCTGCTGCGCCCGGCAATGTCAGGCGAAGCGCGCCATCGACGCTGTCGCTGGAGAGGGATACCCCTGTGAGGCTGGAAATCACGGTCAGGTTGGGGCGAGCGTCGGGTTCGCGCTGATGCAGCGCAGCCAGGCGTGGATCGCAGGCTTCAGTCAATTGACCTGAAGCCTTGTAGCGTTGGCGATAAATGCGCGGGGCGATCGGTCCACCGGGCGCTTCACGACAATAGGACACCGTAGCAACGTTCAGTCCTCGTGAATCCATCACGGCGAGTGTCGGCGTATGAGTGTGCATGACGCATCCCGAGTGCTGGACCTGATTCGTTTATCGGACAAGAGCGGCCAGCGGTCAACTGTCAGAAATTACAGGTGAGCGTAGATTGCGACGACCGGTTCAACGTCTGTATGGATAAAACGTCATCGCCACTATTCGTGACCGTTACGGTCATTGCTGTCGACGCGGCTCTTGCGGACAATCATCGCCACGATTCCCGCTCATGGATTTGCCCGCATGTCGCAACCGATCTTTTTCGCCCACGCCAACGGCTTCCCTTCGGGGACCTATGGCAAGTTGTTTGCGGCGCTGGCGCCGGAGTATCGGGTCGCGCATCTGGAGCAGCATGCCCATGACCCGCGTTTTCCGGCGGACGACAACTGGTACAACCTCGTCGACGAACTGATCCATCACCTGGAGCAGCAAGAGCAGCCGGTGTGGGGCGTCGGCCATTCGTTTGGCGGTCTGCTGCACCTGCATGCGGCGTTGCGTTGTCCCAAGCTGTATCGCGGCGTGGTCATGCTCGACTCGCCGGTGCTGACCCGCACCGATCAGTGGGTGATTCGCGCGGCCAAGCGCTTTGGTTTCATCGACCGGCTGACTCCCGCCGGGCGCACCCTCGGGCGCCGTGAAGAGTTCGCCGATCTCGACAGTGCACGCAGTTACTTTTCCGGCAAAACCCTGTTTCGCGGCTTCGATCCGGAATGCTTCGATGCCTACCTGCAACATGGTTTGCATCAGGTCGACGACAAGCTGCGTCTGCGTTTTGACCCGGCTACCGAAATCAGCATTTATCGCGGCGTGCCGCACACCAGTCCCGGGCGTACCCGGCAGTTGCAGGTGCCGCTGGCCATCGTGCGGGGGCACAAGAGCCGCGTGGTCATGCGCCATCACACACGTTTCGTCTCGCGTCTGCCCCAGGGCGAGGCGCTGAGCATGCCTGGCGGGCACATGTTCCCGCTGGAGCGCCCGCAGGACACGGCGCGGCTGCTCAAGAATCTGTTCATGCGCTGGGAACAGCGGCAGAACAAGGATTGCGCATGAGCCCGACCTGCGAAGAAGTGCGCCTGAACCTGCCGCACATCGAATTGGCCGCGCATATGTTCGGCCCCGAGGACGGCTTGCCGGTGATCGCGTTGCACGGCTGGCTCGACAACGCCAATAGCTTCGCCCGGCTGGCGCCCAAGCTTGATGGCTTGCGCATCGTCGCGCTGGACATGGCCGGCCACGGTCATTCCGCTCATCGACCAAGCGGCGCCGGTTATGCGCTGTGGGACTACGCCCATGATGTACTGCAAGTCGCCGAGCAACTGGGCTGGAAGCGTTTCGGCCTGCTCGGGCATTCGATGGGCGCGATTGTCTCGATGGTGCTCGCCGGTTCGCTGCCCGAGCGCATCAGCCATCTGGCGCTGATCGACGGCGTGATTCCTCCGACAGACAAAGGCGAAAACGCTGCCGAGCGCATGGGTATGGCCTTACAGGCGCAACTCGATCTGCGCGAAAAGCGCAAACCGGTCTATACCACCCTCGAGCGTGCCATCGAGGCGCGGATGAAAGGTCTGGTGGCGGTCAGTCGCGAAGCCGCTGAACTGTTGGCCCAGCGCGGATTGATGCCGGTGCCCGGCGGTTACACCTGGCGCACCGACAATCGCCTGACCCTGCCATCGCCGCTGCGCCTGACGGAAGAACAGGCGATGGCGTTTGCCTCGCGCGTCGGTTGCCCGGCGCATCTGGTGGTCGCGGCGGATGGCATGTTGGCCAGGCATCCTGAGTTGCTGGAGCGTCTACCCTTCAGTTACGAACAGTTGCCGGGCGGGCATCATTTGCACTTGAATGACGAGGCTGGCGCAGGTCTTGTAGCAGACTGTTTCAATCGCTTCTTCGCCATGCCTTGACTTGCAGCGGGCAACTGTCGAGGCTGGGCGGGTTGAAATGGGAGACAAACTCGATGGATTTCTATACCGCTGCGACCCCGACCCGCCCAGCCATGACCGTCCGGTGAGGCTGACTATGCGGTCACTCAGTCTCTTCGCGCTGTGCTGCTTCAGCTCCTTGTCCTTCGCTGCCGATGTGCCGGGCAGCCAGGATCTGCAAATCGTGCCGCGTCTGGCCGATGCTCAGATCGTCGACTATCGCCCGGCGGCCGAGCTGGAGCGCATCTACCCGCTGGGCTCGATCCGCAAGATCAGCGGCCAGTTGCGGTTCGACGGTCAGGTCACCGCCCGCGGCAAGACTACCTCGGTGACCTACGAGTTGCCGCCGGAACATTCCGCCACCGAAGCCTTTACTGCCGCCCGCGAAGCCCTGCGACAGCAGGATGCCGAATTGCTGTTCTGGTGCCAGGCCCGCGATTGCGGCGAAAGCAGCCTGTGGGCCAACGAAGTGTTCGGCAACGCCAAGCTGTATGGCTCTGACGAGCAACAGGCTTATCTGTTGTTGAGGCTGGCGGCGCCAAAGGACAACACGCTGGTGGCGCTTTACAGCATCACTCGCGGCAATCGCAAAGCCTATCTGCATGTCGAACAGTTCGAGGCGACTGCGCCGTTGGGCGAATTGCTGCCGACCTCGGCGACCCTGCTGCGTCAGTTGAAAAGCACCGGCGAGCTGGATTTTCCGAAACTGGTCGATGAACCGGATGCCACCTGGTTGCGCCTGATTTCCCGTGGTCTGAATCTCGACACGACCTTGCGGGTTACGGTTTCCGGGCCCAAGGCCGAAGCCTGGCGCCAGGCGCTGATCAATCAGGGCGTACGGGCGGCACGTCTGGAAGCCGGCAATCTCGAAGGCTCGGGCCTGCGCATCGACTTGTTGCGATAAGCTGTGCCGGGCGAGCACGCACACAGTGTTCGCCTACTCTTTCGCTGACTGACTTTGCCGGGACTTCCCATGCTCAATAACGATCGCCTGCTGGTGCAGATTCTGCTGCTGGTGTTGTTTGGTGCCAGCCTTTGGGTGATGGCGCCGTTCTGGTCGGCGCTGTTCTGGGGCGCGGTGCTGGCGTTTGCCAGTTGGCCGCTGATGCGTTTGCTCACGCGCTGGCTCAATGGCCGCGAATCGCTGGCCGCGTTGATCCTGACACTGGGCTGGATGTTGCTGGTGGCGGCGCCACTGGTGTGGCTGGGTTTCAACCTCGCCGATCATGTGCGCGATGCCACGGCATTCATCAAGGATGTGCAGGTCGACGGTTTGCCGGAAGCACCGACCTGGCTTGGCAGCGTGCCTTTGGTTGGTGAGCGGCTGGTGTCGATGTGGGACAGCATCGATCAACAGGGCGCGGCGTTGATGGTCTCGATCAAGCCGTATCTGGGGCAGGTCGGCAACTGGTTGCTGGCACGCAGCGCGCAGATCGGCGGGGGGATTCTCGAGCTGACGCTGAGTCTGGTGTTCGTGTTCTTTTTCTACCGTGACGGGCCGCGACTGGCGGCGTTTGTGCACAGTCTGCTGCAGCGCTTGATTGGTGATCGTGCCGGCTATTACATCGAGCTTGTCGCCGGTACGGTGCAGCGGGTGGTCAACGGTGTGATTGGTACAGCGGCGGCGCAGGCGGTGCTGGCGCTGATCGGCTTTTTCATTGCCGGGGTTCCCGGGGCGCTGGTGCTGGGGATCGTCACGTTTCTGCTGAGTCTGATTCCGATGGGGCCACCGCTGGTGTGGGTGCCGGCCACGGCGTGGTTGGCGTGGAAGGGCGAGTACGGGATGGCGGTGTTTCTCGGGATCTGGGGGACGTTCATCATCAGTGGCGTGGACAACGTGCTCAAGCCGTATCTGATCAGCCGTGGCGGTAATCTGCCGTTGGTGATTGTGTTGCTCGGGGTGTTTGGCGGGTTGATTGCGTTTGGCTTTATCGGGTTGTTTATTGGGCCTACGTTGTTGGCGGTGGCTTATAGTCTTTTGACGGATTGGAGTAAGAGTCAGGCTCGGGTCTAGGGGGGCTTGGCGGCCTTTGGGCCGACCATGCTTGGGTTTGTTTGGTGTGAATATCCGAATGTTTCGCTGCGGCGGCTGGCGGTTCCGCCCTTACGGCGGGTCACCTTTTTCAAACGCCAAAAAGGTAACCCAAAAGGCTTGCTCCTGCGTTCGGCCCTCGCAGGCTCGGGTTCCTTCGCTGCGGGATCGATCCGGGCGCAGCGGCTCCGGTTTGCTTCGCTGCACCTACACTCGCTGTGTACGACTGCGTCGTACGGTCGCTGCGCTCCCACGCCCGGATCAATCCCTCCGCTCAGCCTTCCGACGTCGCCGGTGGATCAAGATCAAAAGCAGTACTCGAGCTTGCGCTCATTGTTGAGTGGGGCGGCTTCGCCGCGGGCAGCTGCGCTGCTTTGCTTTTGATTTTGATTTTGATTTTGTGGGAGCGAGCCTGCTCGCGAAGGCGGCCTGACAGCCGACCTGTTTCTTGAGGTTGTACCCAGTCCAAGTGTAGGAGTGAGCCTGCTCGCGATGACGTCCTCACTGCCAACCCATCGCCCTCTGAGATCACTCGATCCCCTGTGGGAGCTGGCTTGCCAGCGATAGCGCCCTCACAGCCAACCCATTATCCCGGATGAACACCACTCCAATGTGGGAGCGAGCACCGCGGCAACCGAACAATTGCGGTCAACCCGCCGCCCGGTGTGTCTTCCAGCGTCAATTGCCCACCCAACCGCTGCGCGGCTTCGCGGGCGATGGTCATGCCCAGCCCTACGCCGCCGGAGTTGCGGTTGCGCGAGCCTTCCAGTCGGTAAAACGGCTCAAAAACCGCTTCCCGCTGGTCTTCAGCAATCCCCGGTCCGTGATCAATCACCCGAATCAGCAGTTCTTCGCGCTGTTCCAGCAGTTCAATCCGTGCCTGTCCGGCGTAACGCAGGGCGTTGTCCAGCAGGTTGTTGATGCACGAACGCAGCGCCATCGGTTGCACTGGCAAAGGCGCGCAGTGGCCGCTGACCTGTACATCGGCGCCCTGGTCCTGGGCGTTTTCGCACAGCGATTCGACCAGCGCCTGCACGTCCAGCAACTGCAAGGCTTCGCTGGTGCGTTGTTCGTGCAGATAGGTGAGGGTGGCGTCGAGCATGCCGATCATGTCGTCGAGATCCTGGCGCATCTGGCTTTGCAGTTTGTCGTCGCTGATGTTTTCCAGACGCAGTTTCAGGCGTGACAGTGGCGTGCGCAGGTCGTGGGAGACGGCGCCGAGCATGCGCGCGCGTTGCTGGACCTGTTCGCGGATGCGCCGTTGCATGAGGTTGAAGGTGTGCGCCGCTTGCCGGGCTTCGCGCGGGCCGGATTCGTCGAGGGGGGCGCTGTCGAGGTCTTCGCTCAGGCGCTCGGCGGCGTCGCTCAGGCGCTGGATCGGCCGGGTGAGCAGTTTGGCACCGTACCAGGCGGCGATCATCAGCGTGATGAATTGAAAGGTCAGCGGCACCACCGGGCCACCGAACCAGGGGCGCGCTTGCCTCGGTGGATAAGCGGCGTCGTGCATGGGCGGTTGGCCGTCGATGTTCGCTGAGAACTCGGGCGGTGGTGGGGGCGGAGGAGGGCCGTAGAGCCTGAACCAGGCGAAGGCCAGCAGGTGCGCCAGGACAATCGCCGCGAACAGCACCCCGAACAGGCGACCGAACAGGGTGTCGAAGCGCGCCTTCATCAGCCGATGTCCCGCGCGTCGAACAGGTAACCCTCGCCGCGCACGGTCTTGATCAGTTGCGGGGCTTTCGGGTCGTCGCCGAGTTTTTGCCGCAGGCGCGAGACCAGCAGGTCGATGCTGCGGTCGAAGGCTTCGATCGAGCGACCGCGAGCGGCGTCAAGCAGTTGTTCGCGGCTGAGCACGCGGCGCGGGCGTTCGATGAAGACCCAGAGCAGGCGGAATTCGGCATTGGACAAGGGCACTACCAGGCCGTTGTCGGCGACCACTTGGCGCAGGACGCTGTTGAGGCGCCAGTTGTCGAAGCGAATGTTGGCG
This sequence comes from Pseudomonas sp. AC255, assembly GCF_979258175.1. Classification (NCBI taxonomy): domain Bacteria; kingdom Pseudomonadati; phylum Pseudomonadota; class Gammaproteobacteria; order Pseudomonadales; family Pseudomonadaceae; genus Pseudomonas; species Pseudomonas sp. AC255. The sequence goes on from NZ_OZ409841.1 coordinate 985,836, forward strand.
CGCTGGTCAGTGCGGTCGTCGCGCACGCGGCGCAGGATGGTCTGGATGCGGGCGACCAGTTCGCGTGGTTCGAACGGTTTGGCCATGTAATCGTCGGCGCCCAGTTCCAGGCCGATGATGCGGTCGGTGGGTTCGCAGCGGGCGGTGAGCATCAGGATCGGGATGTCCGATTCGGCGCGCAGCCAGCGACACAGCGACAGGCCGTCTTCGCCGGGCAGCATCAGGTCGAGGACGATGACGTCGAAATGTTCGCCCTGCAGCGCCTGGCGCATCGCCGCGCCGTCGGTGACGCCGCTGGCGTGAATGTTGAAACGGGCGAGGTAATCGATCATCAGCTCGCGGATCGGCACGTCATCGTCGACGATCAGCGCGCGGATGCTCCAGCGCTTGTCGTCTTTGCTTTCATCCGTCACGGTTGTCGGGGCGTTGGGCATGGGGCTGTTCACTACCAGGGGTGGTTTCAGCATAGGCGTCCGGCCGGGGGGCGGGAAGTGCTGTTGTAAGGACGTGTTGCGCCGGGCGAGGCTAACCCGAATGCTTGTTGCGGGCGTGTCGGTTGTGTATCGGAGTCGACACAATAGCCGCGCCGGCTAAGCTGATAACCGCCAGCGCGACGATTTACCGATCATCGGGTGCCGCGCCGCCGCCGGTTCCGCTACAATGCGCGCCGTTTTCGACCAGCCTGAGAGCCCATCCATGTCCGCCTGCCAGACTCCTATCATCGTCGCCCTGGATTTCCCCACCCGTGACGCCGCACTGAAGCTGGCCGACCAGTTGGACCCGAAACTGTGCCGGGTCAAAGTGGGCAAGGAACTGTTCACCAGTTGCGCGGCGGAAATCGTCGGCACCCTGCGTGACAAGGGTTTTGAAGTGTTTCTGGATCTCAAATTCCACGACATCCCCAACACCACTGCGATGGCTGTGAAAGCCGCTGCCGAGATGGGTGTGTGGATGGTCAACGTGCACTGCTCGGGCGGTCTGCGCATGATGGCCGCCTGCCGTGAAGAGCTGGACAAGCGCAGTGGTCCGCAACCGTTGTTGATTGGTGTGACCGTGCTGACCAGCATGGAGCGCGAGGATCTGGCCGGTATCGGTCTGGATATCGAGCCGCAGGAACAAGTGCTGCGTCTGGCGGCACTGGCCGAGAAGGCCGGGATGGACGGTCTGGTGTGTTCGGCGCTGGAAGCGTCGGCGCTGAAAACCGCGCACCCGTCGCTGCAACTGGTGACGCCGGGGATTCGCCCGGCGGGCAGCGCGCAGGATGATCAACGGCGCATTCTGACCCCGCGTCAGGCGCTGGATGCCGGTTCCGATTACCTGGTAATCGGCCGTCCGATCAGCCAGGCGACAGATCCGGCGCAGGCGTTGGCCGCAGTCGTAGCCGAAATTGCCTAAAGCTTATTGAAGATCCAACTGTGGGAGCGAGCCTGCTCGCGAAGAGGGAGTGTCAGTCGGCATCATTACTGACTGATCCACCGCTTTCGCGAGCAGGCTCGCTCCCACATTGGTTTCAGGCTGGCCTTAAACCTTCAGAACCAACTTGCCAAAGTTCTCGCCGTTGAACAGTTTCATCAGCGTCTCGGGGAACGTCTCCAGCCCATCAACCACATCTTCCTTGCTCTTGAGCTGCCCGTTGGCCATCCAGCCGGCCATCTCCTGCGCGGCGCTGGCGAACTGCGCGGCGTAGTCCATCACCACAAAACCTTCCATGCGCGCGCGATTGACCAGCAGTGACAGGTAATTGGCCGGACCTTTGACCGCTTCTTTATTGTTGTACTGGCTGATGGCGCCGCAGATCACCACTCGCGCCTTCATGTTCAAGCGGCTCAGCACCGCGTCGAGAATGTCGCCGCCGACGTTATCGAAATACACGTCCACGCCCTTCGGGCATTCGCGCTTCAGACCGGCCACGACGTCTTCGGCCTTGTAATCAATGGCGCCGTCAAAGCCCAATTCGTCGATGAGGAATTTGCACTTGTCGGCCCCGCCGGCAATGCCGACGACGCGGCAGCCTTTGATTTTGGCGATCTGCCCGGCCACGCTACCCACCGCACCTGCGGCGCCGGACAGCACCACGGTGTCACCGGCTTTCGGTGCGCCTACGTCGAGCAAGGCGAAGTAGGCGGTCATGCCGGTCATGCCCAGCGCCGACAGATAGCGGGGCAACGGCGCGAGTTTCGGGTCGACCTTATAGAAGCCGCGCGGCTCGCCAAGGAAATAATCCTGCACACCCAGAGCGCCGTTGACGTAATCGCCGACGGCGAAGCCAGGATTGTTCGAAGCGATGACTTTTCCCACGCCCAGTGCGCGCATGACCTCACCGAGACCGACCGGTGGAATGTAGGACTTACCTTCGTTCATCCAGCCACGCATGGCCGGGTCGAGGGACAGGTATTCGTTTTTCACCAGGATCTGTCCCGCCTGTGGCTCGCCGACCGGAACTTCCTGATAAGTGAAAGTCTCGCGGGTCGCGGCGCCCACCGGGCGTTTGGCGAGCAGGAACTGGCGATTGGTCTGGTTGGTCATGACAGGCACTCGAATGGAATGAAGCCTTGTTGATAGCTCTTCAACGCCGATGTCGCAAGGTTGGCTGATACGGCGAATGCGAGTCGATCCAGTGCAGTGATGGTTACGGGACGGGTTTTATCACTGCGGCGCATGGGCCTTTAAACAGCGATTGCATAGTGCTGACGCGCTTTCGCTGCCCTTGGCTATGCTGCGACGCCAACATCTTCCAGTTTTTGCGTTCGAGGACATACCCATGAGCATGACGTTTTCCGGTCAAGTGGTTGTAATCACGGGGGCGGCCCACGGCATCGGCCGCGCGACAGCCCTGGCGTTTGCCGCCGAAGGCCTGAAAGTGGTGGTGGCTGACCTCGACGCGGCCGGCGGCGAAGGCACGGTGGCGCTGATTCGTACAGCCGGTGGCGAAGCGTCCTTCGCGCGCTGCGACGTGACATTGGAAAGCGATGTGAAAAATCTGATGGATGAGGTGATCAATACCTACGGTCGTCTCGACTATGCCTTCAACAACGCCGGGATCGAAATCGAGAAAGGCAAACTCGCCGATGGTTCGCTGGACGAATTCGACGCGATCATGGGCGTCAACGTCAAAGGCGTCTGGCTGTGCATGAAGTATCAGTTGCCGCTGTTGTTGGCGCAGGGCGGTGGCGCGATTGTCAACACGGCGTCGGTGGCCGGGCTGGGTGCGGCGCCGAAGATGAGCATCTACGCGGCGTCGAAACATGCGGTGATCGGCCTGACCAAATCGGCGGCGATCGAATACGCGAAGAAGAAAATCCGCGTCAACGCAGTGTGCCCGGCGGTAATCGACACAGACATGTTCCGCCGCGCCTACGAAGCTGACCCGAAGAAAGGCGAATTCGCCAATGCCATGCACCCGGTCGGGCGCATTGGCAAGGTCGAGGAAATCGCCAGCGCGGTGCTGTATCTGTGCAGCGATGGCGCAGCGTTCACCACTGGGCACTCATTGGCGGTGGACGGCGGCGTGACAGCGTTCTGAAAGTTGCCGAAATACAAAGAACCCGCCTGCGTGCGGGTTTTTTTGTACCTCGTGGTCGGTCCCTGTGAATACCGTTAAACAATGTGTATCAAACCGTTAGAACTGGCGCATTTGGCGGTGTTGTCGCACAGCCTCGGCGGTGCGGCTGTGATTTACTGCTGCCAGCAAAACTGACAGGAGTTTGCGAGCTCATGGAACTGAGAATTGACCGACAGGCAATGGTGCCGGTCGTGCAGCAGATCGTCGACGGAATGACTGACTGGATTGTGCAAAGCGGCATCCCGCCGGCCACCCGGTTACCCTCCGTACGGCAAATCGCCCGGGGGAATCTGCTCAGCCAGTCGTGCGTTGTCGAAGCCTGCGAGCGCCTGGTCTCGCAAGGCGTATTGACCACGCGCCAGGGCGCGGGATTCATCGTCGCGGCCTCGCCGGCATTGCGCGAAGCGGACTCGGAATGGGCAGCGTGCGAGGGCCGCCCCGCATGGCGTGATGAGGTGGACGCCGCAACGAGTCGCTTGATTTTGGGGCAAGGAGGCTTGCCGCCGAGTTGGCGTGAGCCCGACGACCTCAGCTACGCGCTGCGCGAGGTGGCACGCACCGACATGGCCAGCCTGTTCAACTACAGCTCGCCACTGGGCCTGCCAGCGTTGCGCGAGCAAATTGCCAAGCGTCTGAAACTGCTGAATATCGACGCCTGCAATACCCGGCTGATGAGCACCAGCGGTGCCAGTCATGCGCTGGATCTGATCGTGCGCACCCTGTTCAAGGCTGGCGATTGCGTGGTGGTGGAAACGCCCGGTTATGCACCGTTGTTTGACCTGTTGCGTCTGCACGGCGTACAGATGCTCGAAGTTCGTCGTACGCCGAGCGGGCCGGACATCGATATGCTCGAGTCGGTGCTGCGTCAGTTTCGTCCCGGCGCCCTGTTCATCGGCAGTCATCACCACAATCCCACCGGCAGTTGCCTGACGCCTGCGGTGGCCCAGCGTATCGTGCAGTTGAGCAAGACCTACGACCTGCGCGTGATCGAAGATGACGTCTACGCTGATCTGCACACCGGCAACGGTACGCGGTTGGCGGCGCTGGACCATGGCGGCCGGGTCATTTATGTCGGCAGCTTCTCCAAGACACTGAGCAGCTCGTTGCGGGTCGGTTTTGTCCTGGCGGACAGCGAACTGCTGAAGCGCCTGGCGGAGGTCAAGATGATCAGCGGCCTGGGCTGTTCGAGGCTGGCCGAGGCGGTATTGGCCAGACTGATGGCGACCGGCGCCTATCGCAAACTGGTGCAGCGCCAGCGTCAGCGCTTGAATGCCGATCGCGCGGCGGCCTTGCAGGCACTGGAAGACGCCGAGTGGGAAGTGTTCGGCAAGCCGGTTGGCGGGCTGTTTATCTGGGCGCGGGCACGCTTGCGCGACCAGGCGTCGGTGCGCAGGCAGGCCCAGCACTGCGGGCTGGAGTTGTCAGCAGCGGACGCCTTCAGTCCCAGCGGTGAGTGCGGTGACTGGCAGCGCATCAATGTGGCCTGTGCCTGCGACCCACGGGCCCGGCAGTTTTTTCGCAATACTTGCGCGGATCGACCTCCAGCATTCTGAAAACGACGCGGGCGTAGCTTTTTGCCATTATTCCGACGCCAGAGTCTTGTGCTGGTTCGAGCCCGTTGCGAATCTTCGGCAACAGACTTTGGCAGGGGACTACGCGCAATGATTTCGGCCGTGCAAGGACGTTTTGCCAACCTCGGTATGGCGAAAAAACTGGGTATCGGATTTGTGCTGGTCTTGTTGCTGACTGCGTTGGTGGCGGCGATCGGCGTCTGGTCGCTGCAAACCATCAGTCTGCGTTTCGACGGCTTGAAGCAGATGTCCGCGCTCAACAGCGGCCTGCTCAAGGTGCGCCTGCTCGAGCAGGAATACGCCCTGCGCGGCAATCCGAAAACCGCCGATGCCTTGCGCGAAGGCGTCGATGGGCTGATCGTTCTTGCCGGCGAGCTCAAGGCACATTCCCCGGCCAATGTGCCGGTGATGAGCGATGTCGAGCAAGCGCTGGGCGCGTATCGCAAGGCCTTCGATGAATTCGTCTCGCTGAGCCAGGCCAAGGACCTCGCGCTGGAGATGGCCAGTTGGTCGGTGTCCAGCGTGGCCAATAACCTCGACGTGTTGCAGAGCGGCCTGGCCGATGATGGCGCCTACACGTTGAAAGACACCGAGGGCAAGGACGGCGCCCAGTTCATCGAACAGGCGAATCAGGTCAGTCAGGTCTCGCGACTGATGCTGCAAGCGATGAACGAGGCGCGCGTGCGGCTGGATCAAAGCCGCAAGGGCGATACCGAAAATGCCGGTCAGGGCAACATCGAGCAGGCCGCGCAAGCGCAGGAGCAGGCCGAGGCGCTGAAAACCACGGTCAAGGACGAGGGCTATCTGACGGTGCTCAACGAAGTGTCGGGGCATATCGCCGGATTCAACGAGAAACTGGCTGAATACACCGGTTTGCTGGCGCAAGAAAAAACGGTTTATGACCAACTGCATCAGCGCGCGGCGCAGGTGGTGGACCGGGTCAATCAGGCCTACGTCGCCGAAGATGCTTCGATGCAGGCGGAGCTGAAAAAGAACACTGTGTTGATCATTGGCTCTTCGGCGCTGGCCTTGTTGGTCGGATTGCTCGCCGCGTGGGTGATCACGCGCCTGATCGTGGCGCCGCTGCGCAGTGTGATTCGCGTGGCGCAGCAGATTGCTGCGGGTGATCTGACGGCGAAGGTCGAGGTGACGCGCCGCGATGAAATGGGGCAATTGATGTTGGCCATGCAGCAGATGGCTGCCGGTCTCGGCACGATTGTCAGCGGCTTGCAGACCGGCATCGAGCGCTTGGCCGGTTCCGCGCAATCGCTGTCGGCAGTGACCGAGCAGACCAATCTGGAGGTCAACAGCCAGAAGGAGGAAACCGAGCAGGTCGCCACCGCCATGAACCAGATGACCGCCACGGTACATGACGTCGCGCGCAATGCCGAAGAGGCGGCGCTGGCGGCGCAGACGGCGGATGACAAGGTCGAGAGCGGCCAGCAGGTGGTGCGCCAAAGCATGGCGCGGATCGAGCAGTTGGCGGATTCGGCGACCTCGGCCAGCTCCAGCATCGAGAGCCTCAGCGCCGAAATTCAGAACATAGGCACGGTGCTGGAGGTGATCAAGAGCGTGGCCGAGCAGACCAATCTGTTGGCGCTGAACGCGGCGATCGAAGCGGCGCGGGCCGGCGAGCAGGGCAGGGGATTCGCGGTGGTGGCCGATGAGGTTCGTGCGCTGGCACGGCGCACGCAGCAGTCGACCGAGGAGATCGAGCGCTTGGTCAGTGCCCTGCGCGCGGCGGCGCAGTCTTCGGTGCAGCAGATTCGCAGCAGTGGCGAGTTGGTGAAGCTGGCGGTCAGTGATGCGTTGCAGACCGAGAGTGCGCTGGGGAGTATTGCCGCGGCGGTGTCGTTGATTCAGCAGATGAATCAGCAGATCGCGGCGGCGGCGGAGGAGCAGAGTTCGGTGGCGGAGGAGATCAATCGCAGTGTTACGCAGATTCGTGCGAGTGCGGATCACTCTTCCGTGGCCATGCGCGGGAATGCGGCTTCGAGTGTTGAGCTGGCGCAGTTGGGTGGCGAGTTGCGCTCGATGGTTGGGCATTTTCGGCTTTGAGCCTTGGCGGCCCTCGGGCCGGCCAGGCTCTCGGCTTCGCCGCGTGGGGATGGCCCAGTCTTGCTTTTGCTGTTCTGTGGGAGCTGGCTTGCCAGCGACGGCGGCCTGACACCCGACCGATTTTTACCTGAGAACACTGCTTCCCAATGTGGGAGCGAGCCTGCTCGCGAAAGCGGCCTTCAATTCACATTCTCTTTCAAGTCGCCCACAAAAAAGCCACCAATAACGGTGGCTTCTCTTCCAGCATTCCCGCCTCAGTCGTAAATCACTTTTTTCTTCCAGTCCGCATCGGCTTCGACATCCTTCAAACCGGCGGTCAGTTGGTTTTCTTCACCTTCCACCGGGGCAATCTTGTCCATGACCTGGGCGTTCGCTCGGGCGAGGAGTTTTTCCAGGTATTGCAGTTGCTCCGCGTACATCTGCGGGTCCTGCTGTTTGCGCAGATATTGCACGCCGCGTTCGAAGGCGAGGCGGGCCTGGCCGGGTTGGTTTTGTTGCAGGGACTGTTGGCCGAGGTTGTTGAAGAATTCGATGTGCAGCAGCACGAGGATGTGGCGCACTTCGCGGATCCATTGTTTGGCTTCGTTCGGTGGCAGGAAGCCGTCGTGGGCGGCGCGGGTGATCTGGCCGTGCAGGGCTTCGAGGAGGAAGCGCACGTCTTTGGCTTTGGCTTCGGTGAGGATCGGCGCGGGCGGGTTGTTCACCGGGATCGATTCGCCTTGGGCAACGAGGGCGCTCAGTTCGGTAATGCGGGCCTTGGTGGTTGCGCTGGTCTTTTCCAGATTGAGCAGGCGCTGGCAGACGTTGAGTTCCAGGCGGGTCAGCAGCAGCTTGAGCGCCGGGGTCATGAACTGGCCGGGGAAGGTTTCGGTCAGTTCGCCGCAGCGGCGCAGGCGGTCGTTGAGTTCGACTTTGGTGCGGGCCTTCTCCAGTTTGTTGTTTTCCACCACATGGTTCATGTAGCCAATGGCGATCAGAATTGCGATCCCGGCTACGACTAGCAGGGTGATCATGAGTGGTGTCACCGGTAAGACCTCTTTATAGGGTTCGCATGCGAGTGTAGTGGCTGGACATTTAGGCGCCTAGCGCCGCTCGACGGGTTTGATCGGCTGCTGCAATCTGTATCGGCAGCCAGCGGTATAGATGAATGCTGGCGCTTGATGTGCAGATTGCCATCACTGTGCGGTGGACTATAACGTCTTGGCGAGTGGCGGAATATAGGCGTCAGGTTTCGGACGACGGAAAAGCCTTACGCGGCCCGTAATCCGGGTCGAAGTCATTGATTTAAATAAATTTATATCAGGGGGTTGACGACCCCTCAATCCATCCATAGAATGCGCGCCACTTGCAGCGTAAAGCACACAGCGAAACGCGGCAGGGAGTGAATGTTGTAGTGTGTCCCCTTCGTCTAGTGGCCTAGGACACCGCCCTTTCACGGCGGTAACAGGGGTTCGAGTCCCCTAGGGGACGCCAATGCGGGAATAGCTCAGTTGGTAGAGCACGACCTTGCCAAGGTCGGGGTCGCGAGTTCGAGTCTCGTTTCCCGCTCCAATTTTAAACAGCAGTGCTTTCGGGCGGTGCTGAGTGAAACCAGAACCAAGTCTTCGGATGCGGATCTGGACACCGAAACACACACCATGTGTTCCGGGTAGCGTGTCCCCTTCGTCTAGTGGCCTAGGACACCGCCCTTTCACGGCGGTAACAGGGGTTCGAGTCCCCTAGGGGACGCCATTTGCGGGAATAGCTCAGTTGGTAGAGCACGACCTTGCCAAGGTCGGGGTCGCGAGTTCGAGTCTCGTTTCCCGCTCCAATTTCACAAAAACGCCGATCAGTGATGATCGGCGTTTTTGTTTGTGCGCGTTTTGTGGCGGCAATAAAAAAGGACCTTTTCACAGGTCCTTTTTTATTTTGAGCTCGGTCATCGGTGACTTGGCTCAGGCAGGGCTTTACAGCTTCGGCAATTGCCCGACACGCCCCATCATTTCCGTGACGATCTGCAGATCCAGCAGGAACTGATCGACGGTCTTGAATTCGCCATCGGTGTGGCCGGTGTACTTGGCCTCAGGTCGCGCCAGGCCGAATTGCACACCGTTCGGCAATTCGTGAACCGAAGTCGCGCCAGCGGAAGTACCGAATTCCGACTTCATGCCGAGGTTTTCGCTGGCTACGGCAAGCAGCGCCTTGACCCACTCACCCTCGGGGTTGCGATACATCGGTTCAGCCACCGAGTAATCGAACGCCACGGCAACATGAGTCTTCTTGCTCCAGGCATCCAGTTTCTCGGCGATCTCAGTCTTGAGCTTTTCCGGAGACTTGCCCTTCGGTACGCGCAGATTCACCGCCAGTTTGAAGGTTTTGTCATCCTCACCGACGTAGGTCAGCGAGGTGGTCAGCGGCCCCATGAATGAGTCGGAGAAGCCCACGCCAAGTTTTTTGCCCAGATAATCCAGGCCCCAGTTGTCATCGGCATAACGTGCGGCATCGGTGAACTGGTTGTGCTTGAGCGCGACTTTGCCGTCCAGGCTGTTGATGAAGCTCAGCATCCGCGCGACCGGGTTGACGCCGGACTCTGGTTCGGAGGAGTGCGCAGAAACCCCCGTCACGGTCAGTTTGACGTCTTTGCCATCAACCTTCGCCGCGACTTCGAAGTCGCCGCCGTTGGCTTTGGCGTAGGCGTCGCCGGCTTTTTGCAGACTGGCGGCGAGCTCGGCAGGCTTGTCGGTTACCAGCGTGGCCACCGACGCGGACGGAATCTGGTTGGTCGCCTTGCCGCCGGTCATCGAAATGATTTCCGCGCCGTTGCCTTCGCCTTTGCGTTTGGCAAAGTTGGCCATGACGGTGCCGTAACCTTTTTCGGCGATCACTACCGGATAACCGCCGTCCAGCGCCATGTTGTAGTTCGGCGTCGGGTTGCGCTCGAAGTAATAGGGAATGGCGTCGCCGCTGGTTTCTTCGGTAGTGTCGACCAACAGCTTGAAGTTACGCGCCAGTGGCAGTTTCTCGTCCTTGATCACTTTCATGGCGTACAGCGCCACGACGATCGCATTCTTGTCATCCTCTGTGCCACGACCGTACATGCGATCGCCAATCAGCGTGACTTTGAACGGGTCGAGTTTGGTGCCATCTTTCAGCACCCAGTTTTCCGGCGTCACCGGCACCACATCGGCGTGGGCATGAATGCCAACGACTTCGTCGCCTTTGCCATCCAGAGAGATTTCGTAGACACGGTTATCGATGTTGCGGAATTTCAAACCGAAGGATTCGGCGAGTTTCTGGATCTCGCCGGCAATCTTGATGAATTCCGGGTTGTCGTGTTGCTCCACGCCGTCCTTGCGGAAGGTCGGGATCTCGACGAGTTGGCGCAGGGTTTCCAGCGCGGCCTTGCCATATTTCACGCGGGTATAAATGCCCAGCAGACGGTGAATTTCATTCTGCTGTTCGGCGTTCAGGGTCTTGTTGTCGAGGAAGGCGCTGATGGACGGGTTGAGATTATCCGTCTTGGCCAGGTCGCTTTTCGCCAGGCTGCCAAGGAAGCTGCGGAAGTCCGTCAGGTTCTTGCCGTCGAAGGATTTCAGGATCGCTGCGCTTTGCTCGGCAGTGATGTTGGCTTGTGCGGCGCTGGTAAACGTGGCGAGGCTGGCCATGACCAGAGTGGCGGCGGCCAGTTTTTTCAGGGAAAAGACCATGGAACAGGCATTCCTTTGCAAAGGATTGGGAAAGTATTTCTGTCGCTTGTGACAGAAACATTTTGTAAACCTAACACTGCGAGCGCTGGGAAAGGGAGTCGCAAACTTGATCTGTCGCACAGAAATGCAAAAGAGGCGCACAAATGAAAAAGTCCCGGCAGCTGATGCCGGGACTTTTTTTGTGTGAGTTACATCGACAGCATCAGGCGTCCGGCAAACAGAATCAGGATGACGCCCATGCTGCGCTCGAACCAGTGTCCAAGGCGCATGAACAGCAGGCGCACTTTATTGCTGGAGAAAAACAGCGCGACGATGACGAACCACAGAGCGTTGACGAAGCACATCCACAATCCATAGAACGCCTGGATCTGCAGCGGTGTGCTGGCGCTGATGATCGTGGTGAAGATCGCCAGGAAGAACAGCGTGGCCTTGGGGTTGGTCGCATTGGTCAGAAAACCGGTGCTGAATGCCTTGAACAGTGACTGTTCAACCAGCGGCTCATCGGCGGTTTTTTCACCTTCGACGCTGCTCTTCGGTTTGCTGCGGATCAGGCTGACGCCCAGATAGAGGATGTAGGCCCCACCGACCACTTTGGCCGCAGTCAGCAGCCACGGCGTGGTGTGCATCAAGGCGCCGACGCCGAGCAGGGTATACAGCACGTGCACGGAAATCCCCGCGCCGATGCCCAGCGCAGTGCAGATGCCGACGAGGCGACCGAAGCGCACGCTTTGGCGGATGGTCACGGCGAAGTCCGGACCGGGCGCAACCACGGCGAGAAAGTGGATGGTGGCCAATGCGAGAAACTCGCCCAGGTAATTGGAAAGCATGTCAGCTCCAGAAAGTCAGAGGGGAAGCATTGCCGCGATAGCCGACAAAGAACGACAGGCTCAAGCGCGGATCCGCGACGCCCGGAGTTACCGAGTGCATGCGCCGCGAATTGAACATGATGAAATCGCCGGGCTGCGGTCGTACCTCGAGGGCGGGCGGCCCCAGCAGCGACGGCTCGATGCCATAACTGTCGCCGCGCATTTCGTCGAATTGATCGGGGGTGATGTGGTCATTCCACATCTGCAAGGCGCCACCCTCGGCGGGCATGTTCAGGTAGACGTTGCAGGCAAATTGCGCCTCGAGACTGCGCGCCTGAAAACTGTCCGGGGCGTCCTTGGCGAAGATGTCGTGATGAGCAAGAAAGCACACGCCGGGTTTGACCACCCGCGACAAGCCGACATACATCTTGCGCCCGTAGAGGTTTTCCAGATGTGCGCCAGCGGGCCAGGATTCGTCGAGCATGCAGCGCAGGGTGTCGATCGGCGAAGAGTAGGGCGCGCAGCGCTGGCGCAGTTCGTCGATGTTGCGGGTTGCGCGTTCGAAGTAATCCTCGATCAGCAGCGGCTGGTTTTCCGCCTCGTAGAAGGCCATGCCGATGCGGCCGATGCTCGGTGCGTTGATGTAGCCCTCAAAGCCCGGGGCGAGGATCTTGTCGCCAATTTCGATCGCCAGCGGCTCGGGCAGAAAGCGTTTGACGCGGATGGCGAGGACTTCTTCGTTGGCCAGTTTTTTTATGCACGTCTCATCGAGACGCTCGACGTCTAGCATCATTTTTTTTAGGTCCATCTATCGATAGTCAACGGAACCGGCGAGTGCGGTTCCCCGGCGTCGGACGCTGCGCGATGGCAATGTCCGAAATGCTCAATCCACGCTGTAGTGGACGGATAGCGTGCCCTTCTTCTGCGAAAGGGACGCGATCGTGACTGTGCCTAGATCCTTCAGGCTGCGTACGTGGGTGCCACCGCAGCCATAGGCTGGCAGCTCACCGAAACTGATTTCCCGCGCGCCTTCGCGCAGCGAGGTCAGGCGCGGCAGATCATGTTCGATCCACTGCTCGATACCGGTTTGCACGGTTGGCGCATCGATTTCTTCAGCGCTATCGCCCGGCTTGAATTGCACCCGGCCTTCGTCCGGCCAGTGGTGCGCCTTGATCGGCATCCAGCCCATGGCCTGAATGAAATGACCGATCAGGTGCCCGGCCGAGTGCATGCGCGTATTGAAGCGGCGGCGCTCTTCATCGATACGGATGACGGTCATGCCCAGCGGCAGCGGGCGGTCGACGAAATGCACAATGCGCTCCGGTTCCTGCACCACGCGCGACACCCGGCTTTCACCGATCCAGCCGGTATCGCAAGGCTGACCGCCGCCCTGGGGGTGAAACAGGGTGGCGCGCAGCACTACGGCGAATTCGTTCTCGTGGGGTGTGCAGTCGAGGACTTCGACATTCGCCTTGAGGTCGTCACTGTGAAAAAACAGGCGAAGCGTCATATTCCATGCCCTGATCGAAGTTCTGTTTTTATTATATGAATCGTGCAATAACGTGATAATCCGTTCGAACATCAAAGGACTTGTGCGTCGTGAGCATCAATCTTCCGCTGCCGCTGCTGGGTGAAATGGCGATTTTCGTCAAGGTTGTCGAGACCGGCAGCTTCTCTGAAGCGGCGCGGCAGATGGGTTCCTCTCCCTCGGCGGTCAGTCGCAGTATTTCCCGCTTGGAAAAGGCGTTGGCCACGCGCTTGCTGCAACGCACCACGCGCAAACTGCGCTTGAGCGATGGCGGTGAGGAGGTGTTCAAGCGTTGCCAGGAAATGGTCAGCGCGGCCAGGTCGGTGATGGAAATAAGCGGTCAGTTCACCCACGAAGCTGAAGGCTTGGTGCGGGTCAGCGTGCCGAAAGCGGTGGGGCGCTTTGTGATTCATCCGCACATGCCGGAGTTTCTGCGCCGCTATCCCAAGGTTGATGTGGAGTTGCTGCTGGAAGATCGTCAGGTCGATCTGATCGATGATCATGTCGATCTGGCAATTCGCATCACTGATCGTCCACCGGCCGGTCTGGTCGGGCGGCAGTTGCTGACCATCGATCATTTGCTTTGCGCCACGCCGCAATACCTGGCCGAACACGGCACGCCGACGCATCCTCACGATTTGCTCAATCACAGTTGTATTTATCTGGGCGAAACGCCGAGCGATGCGCGCTGGAAGTTCAAGAAGGGCAGTAAAGCTGTCACGGTCGGCGTGCGTGGGCGTTATGCCGCCAATCACACGGGCGTGCGGTTGGGGGCGGTGTTGCAGCACATCGGCATTGGCAGTCTGCCGTATTTCACGGCGCGTTACGCCTTGGAGCAGAAGTTGATTGTGCAGGTGTTGCCGGACTGGACGTTTCTTGCTTCCTATCATGGCGGGTTGTGGTTGCTGCATTCGCCGACGCGGTATCTGCCGCCGAAGTTGCGGGTGTTCATTGATTATCTGGTGGAGTGTTTGCAGAAGGAGCCGACGTTGGGTAGGCCCGGGAAATCTGCCGGTGGGAGCAATGCGGCTGTGGCGTATGAGCTGCCGGAGAGTGAGGGGTTGCTTTGAGGTTCTTTGTGGGGGGCTTGGCGGCCTTTGGGCCGACCATGCTCTGGTGGTTTGAGTGAATATCCGTTTCTGCGGTAACGGCTGCTTAGGGTTTCGCCCTTACGGCGACTTACTTTTTTACAAGCGCCTAAAAAAGTAAGCAAAAAACGCTAGCTCCTACGTTCGGCCCTCGCAGGCTCGGGTTCCTTCGCTGCGGGATCGATCCGGGCGCAGCGGCTACGGTTTGCTTCGCTGCACCTACACTCGCTGTGTACGACTGCGTCGTACGGTCGCTGCGCTCCCACGCCCGGATCAATCCCTCCGCTCAGCCTTCCGACGTCGCCTGTGAATCAAGATCAAAAGCGGTACTCGAGCTTGCGCTCATTGTTTTGAGTGGTGAGGGGCGGGTGGTGTCTGGCTGTTTTTGTGGTGAATTTTTCCCTCACCCCAGCCCTCTCCCGAGGGAGAGGGGGCCGGTTTGTGGGTTGTTCATAATCTGCATTCGACTCGGTAATTCAGGTCGACGTACCTCATCCAAACAGCGCGGTCAGTCCCCTCTCCCTCCGGGAGAGGGCTAGGGTGAGGGGCTTTTGATCTTGAAAAAAAGGCCCGCATGGAACCACCAGTGCGGGCCTTTCATTATCGTTTGAAAAATCAGTGCTTGCTGTCCTGCGCCGACATGGCCAGCAGTTGTTTTTCCTGGTTCCAGTCAAACGGTTCGTCGTTCTGTTCGGCTTCGTAGCGGCGTTCTTCGAGGGCCTGGTAGAGGTCGATTTCTTCGTCGGAGAGGTAGTGCAGGCAGTCGCCGGCGAAGAACCACAGCAGGTCGCGCGGTATCAGGTGGGCGATTTGCGGGTAGCGGGTGATGACTTGGGTGAGGATGTCCTGGCCCAGGTATTGGCTTTCGATAGGGTCGATAGGCAGGGAGGCCAGCAGTTCGTCGAAGCGCTCGAGGAACAGGGCATGGCTTTCTTCGGGCACTTGTTCGGCCTCACCTACGGCGACCAGGATACTGCGCAGGTGGTCGAGCAACACGAGATGATCGGCAACGACGTTGGACACGAGATAAGTCCTCAAGAGCAAAACGGGCGCGGGAGTATAAAGCCCTCGCGCCGTTTTTTCACATAAACCGGGTTCAGCGGACTTTGCCCTCTGCCTGGGTCAGTTCTTCTTTGGCGAAATCGTCGACGTCGATCACCTTGCGGCGGGCCGCTTCGGCGTCGCGCAGGCTTTGCGCTTCGACGGCTTGCAGCACGCCGGCTTCCAGCGCGGCATCGATGGCGTGTTCGCCGGCTGCCGGTTTGACCTGGCCGCTCTTCAGTGCGGTGTGCAGTTTCTTGTGGAGCGGTTGCGCGGCATTGAGCAGGTCGCTGGCGTGTTGCAGCGCGCCCACGGCATCGTCCGCCGATTGCGGGCGGTAGCAGCCGGCGAGCAGTTCTTCCAGGGCCGGATCGCCTTTGGCGCGACCGATGACCGCAGCGACTTCGGCGCCGAGTTTGTCCGATGGGCCTTTGTGACGGCGCCCGAACGGGAAGACGATGACCCGCAGCAGGCAGCCGAAGACTTTGTTCGGGAAGTTGCTCAGCAGTTCATCCAGCGCACGCTCCGACTGGCCGAGGCTTTCTTCCATGGCCCAGCGGAACAGCGGTTCCATGTACGCCGGCGAATCCAGGTCGTGATAACGCTTGAGCGCCGCAGAGGCCAGATACAGGTTGCTCAGCACGTCGCCGAGGCGCGCCGACAGGCGTTCGCGGCGTTTCAGTTCGCCGCCCAGGAGCATCATGCTGAAGTCGGCGAGCATCGCGAATGCGGCGGCCTGACGGTTCAGCGCGCGGAAGTAGCCTTGGCTGATCCTGTCGCCCGGCGCATGTTCAAAGTGACCAAGGCCGAGGTTTAGCACCAGTGTGCTGGCCGCATTGCTGACGGCGAAGCCGATGTGCTTGAGCAACAGACCGTCGAATTCCTTGAGTGCCTGGTCTTTATCCTGGCGACCGGCCAAGGCCATTTCCTTGAGTACGAACGGATGGCAACGGATCGCGCCCTGACCGAAGATCATCAGGTTGCGCGACAGGATGTTCGCGCCTTCGACGGTGATGAAGATTGGCGCGCCGTTCCAGCTGCGGCCGAGATAGTTGTTCGGCCCCATGATGATTGCTTTGCCGCCGTGCACATCCATGGCGTGGCTGATGCATTCGCGGCCGCGTTCGGTGAGGTGGTATTTGAGGATCGCCGACAGCACCGATGGTTTTTCACCCAGGTCCACCGCGTTGGCGGTGAGCATGCGGGCGGCGTCCATCATCCACGCGTTACCGCCGATGCGCGCCATGGCTTCCTGAATGCCCTCGAAAGCGGACAGCGGTACATTGAATTGCTCGCGAATCTGCGCGTATTGGCCGGTGACCAGACTGGTGAACTTGGCCGCGCCGGTGCCGACGGCTGGCAGCGAGATTGAACGCCCGACGGACAGGCAGTTCATCAGCATCATCCAGCCCTTGCCGAGCATTTCCTGACCACCGATGAGGTAGTCCAGCGGAATGAACACGTCCTTGCCGGAGTTCGGGCCGTTCATGAACGCGGCGCCCAGCGGCAGGTGCCGACGACCGATTTCCACTCCTGCGGTATCGGTCGGGATCAGCGCCAGACTGATGCCGAGGTCCTCTTCCTCACCGAGCAGGTGATCCGGGTCATAAGCCTTGAATGCCAGGCCAAGCAGGGTAGCGACCGGGCCGAGGGTGATGTAGCGCTTTTCCCAGTTCAGGCGCAGGCCGATGACTTCCTGTCCTTCCCACTGGCCTTTGCAGATGATCCCGGTGTCGGGCATCGCGCCGGCGTCGGAACCGGCCAGCGGACCGGTCAATGCGAAGCACGGAATATCGTCGCCACGGGCCAGGCGCGGCAGGTAGTGATTACGTTGTTCGTCGGTGCCGTAATGCAGCAATAGTTCGGCAGGGCCGAGGGAGTTGGGCACCATCACGGTGGAGGCGAGGTCGCCGCTGCGTGTCGCCAGTTTCATTGCCACTTGTGAGTGAGCGTAGGCCGAGAAGCCTTTGCCGCCGTATTCCTTGGGAATGATCAGGGCGAAAAAGCCATGTTCCTTGATGTGCGTCCAGGCCTCGGGCGGCAGGTCCATGGACTGGCCGATCTGCCAGTCGCTGACCATTGCGCAGAGTTCTTCGGTCGGGCCGTCGATGAAGGCTTGTTCTTCTTCGCTCAGTTGCACTTTTGGATAGGACAGCAGTTTGTCCCAGTCCGGACGGCCGCTGAACAGCTCGCCGTCCCACCATACGGTGCCGGCATCGATCGCGTCGCGTTCGGTCTGTGACATGGGCGGCAGGGTTTTCTGGAACCAGTTGAACAGCGGCGCGGTGAAGTGCTTGCGGCGCAGGTCAGGCAGCAACAATGGCGCGGCGACCACCGCCAACAGGACCCAGAAGACAAACAGCAGCCAGCCCGGCGCGTGACTGAAAATCCCCATGGCGACCAGATAGGCCGCAACGATGCCCAACGCGGGCAGCGGGGCGATGCGTCGATGGGCGAGATACGCCACGCCGACGATCAAAACCAGTATCCACAACAACAGCATATTCAGTCCTCCGTGAACCAAGGCAAATCGACCCTCCAGAGCTTAGACGGCATCTGCAAATATGGGTGGTCAGAGCATGGTGATTGAAATCGTGAGAAACCCCGGATGGTTTTCGTAGGTTCGGTGGGCAACACGTGTGGGAAATCGTTCGTTGCTGCGCAGCTTTGCTTTCAGGTTTGGCCGAAACGTCGTTATCTCTGTGCTCAGGCTGTCGCTAGACTCGTGACTCATCCAGGAGATTGCCGCCATGCACGAGTATCTGAGCCCCGGCCGCTTCATCGATAGTGACCACCCGGCGGTGGTGGAGTTCGCCGAGCAGCATCGCGGCGCCAGTAACGATCCGCGTGAGCAGGCGATCAGTCTGTATTACGCCGTGCGCGAGGCGGTGCGCTACAACCCCTACACCTTCAGTCGTGATCCGCAAACTTTGTGTGGCAGTTATGCACTGGCGGCGGGGGAGAGTTACTGCGTGCCGAAAGCTACGCTGCTCGCCGGTTGTGCGCGGCATTGCGGGATTCCGGCGCGCATCGGTCTGGCCGATGTGCGCAATCATTTGTCGACGCCGCGTTTGCTCGAGCTGCTGAAAAGCGATGTATTCGCCATGCATGGCTACACCGAGCTGTTTCTCGACGGCCGCTGGGTCAAGGCGACGCCGGCGTTCAACCAGCAACTGTGCGAGTTGTTCAACGTCGCAGCGCTGGAGTTCGACGGCATCAATGACAGCGTTTTCCACCCGTTCAACCGTGACGGCGCGCAGTTGATGGAGTATCTGCTCGATCACGGCCAGTTCACCGATGTGCCGGAAACGTTCTTCTTCGAGCACCTGCAAAAGTGCTATCCGCATCTGTTCAGTGAGCAACTGCCGGTGCTGTTGGGCGACATGCAGACTGATTTGAGTCGCACCTGATCCGGCGTATGCTGGCCGTCCACTCACTTGCAAAGAGGCGGTCATGCTGAAGATCTGGGGACGGAAAAATTCATCGAACGTCAGAAAGCCCTTGTGGGCTGCCGAAGAGTTGGGCCTGGCTTACGAGGCCATCGATGCCGGCGGCGCGTTCGGTGTAGTCGATACGCCCGAGTACCGCGCGATGAACCCCAATGGCCGGGTGCCCGTGATCGAGGATGACGGTTTCGTGCTGTGGGAATCCAATGCCATCGTTCGCTATCTGCTGGCCAAACACGCCCCGGACAGCGCCTGGTATCCGGCGGATGCGCAAGCCCGCGCCACGGCGGACAAATGGATGGACTGGACCACGTCGAGTTTCGCCGGGCAGTTTCGCACGGTGTTCTGGGGTGTGCTGCGCACGCCCTCCGAGAAGCAGGACTGGAAGGCGATCAACGCCGCGATCAAGGAATGCGATGAATTGCTGAACATGGCCGACCATGCCCTGATCAGCCAGCCTTATCTCTCCGGCAATGACATCGGCATGGGCGACATTCCGTTGGGCAGCTTCATTTATGCCTGGTTCGAAATGCCCATCGAGCGCGCCCCGCAACCGCATCTGCAGGCGTGGTATGAACGCTTGAAACAGCGTCCGGCCTATCAGAAAGCGGTCATGACCGCGTTGACTTGATAATTACTATCGACACACTTGACTGTACTTGTGCGGCGGCGGCAAGCACCATTGCGAACTTGCGCCGCGGTTGTTTCCCTCGCCGTCCGCCCTTATTTACTTCTTTCCTTCCTTCTTGGTGCGTAAATCCGATATGAGTTCCGCTCTGTCCATCCGGCAGCTAACCAAAACCTACGGCAACGGGTTCCAGGCCTTGAGTGGTATCGATCTGGACGTCGCCGAAGGTGATTTTTTCGCCTTGCTCGGCCCCAACGGCGCCGGCAAATCCACAACCATCGGCATTCTCTCGACCCTGGTCAACAAGACCAGCGGCACCGTGAATATTTTTGGCCATGACCTGGACAAGAACCCGGCGGCGCTCAAACGCTCGATCGGCGTGGTGCCGCAGGAATTCAACTTCAACCAGTTCGAAAAGACCTTCGACATCGTCGTGACCCAGGCCGGCTACTACGGCATTCCGGCGAAAGTCGCCAAGGAACGCGCCGAGCAGTACCTGACCCAGCTGGGGTTGTGGGACAAGCGTGATGTGCCATCGCGTTCGCTGTCCGGCGGCATGAAACGGCGTTTGATGATTGCCCGTGCGCTGGTGCACGAACCGCGTCTGCTTATTCTTGATGAACCGACTGCGGGCGTCGACATCGAGCTGCGCCGTTCGATGTGGACCTTCCTCACCGAGCTGAACCAGAAAGGCATCACCATCATTCTGACCACGCATTATCTGGAAGAGGCCGAGCAGCTGTGCCGCAACATCGGCATCATCGACCACGGCACCATCGTCGAAAACACCAGCATGAAACAGTTGCTGGGCCAGTTGCACGTGGAAACCTTTTTGCTCGACCTGAAACACGACTTGCACGTTGCGCCGCAATTGCTCGGCTACCCGGCCCGATTGCTCGACGGCCACACCCTGGAAGTGCAGGTCGATAAATCCATGGGCATCACGGCGTTGTTCACCCAGTTGGCGCAGCAGAACATCGAAGTGCTGAGCCTGCGTAACAAAACCAATCGCCTCGAGGAGTTGTTCGTGTCCCTGGTGGAGAAAAATCTGTCGAAGGTGGCGGTATGAGTTCCGAGTTCGGTCCCAACCTCGTCGCGCTGCAAACCATCGTCTACCGCGAGGTCAAACGCTTCATGCGGATCTGGCCGCAGACGTTGCTGCCGCCGGCGATCACCATGGTTCTGTACTTCGTGATTTTCGGCAACCTGATCGGCCGACAGATCGGCGACATGGGTGGCTTCACCTACATGGAGTACATCGTGCCGGGTCTGATCATGATGTCAGTGATCACCAACTCCTACGGCAACGTGGTCTCAAGTTTCTTCGGCAGCAAGTTCCAGCGCTCGATCGAAGAGCTGATGGTCTCGCCGGTGTCACCGCACACGATCCTGATCGGCTTCACCATTGGTGGGGTATTGCGCGGTCTGGCGGTGGGTCTGATCGTGACGATCCTGTCGCTGTTCTTCACCCATCTGCAGGTGCATCACCTCGGCGTGACCATCCTTGTGGTGGTACTGACCGCGACGATCTTTTCGCTGCTGGGCTTTATCAACGCGGTGTTTGCGCGCAACTTCGATGATATTTCGATCATCCCGACCTTTGTGCTGACCCCGCTGACTTACCTGGGCGGCGTGTTCTACTCGATCACTTTGCTGCCACCGTTCTGGCAGACCGTGTCGCTGGCCAACCCGGTGCTGCACATGGTCAACGCCTTCCGCTACGGCATCCTTGGTGTCTCGGATATCCGTATAGGCATCGCCATCACCTTCATGCTGGTGGCGACCGTGGTGCTGTATCTCGGCTGTGCGCGGTTGTTGGTGAGCGGGCGCGGGATGCGTACCTGATCCCGACCGCGTCGCTTTCTTCGCGAGCAGGCTCGCTCCCACATTGGAATGATGTTCTCTGTGGGAGCGAGCCTGCTCGCGAAGGGGCCAGCCCAGACACAACAAAAAACGGCCTCCCATCGCGGAGGCCGTTTTGCTTTCATTTCTGCCGACTTTGCTTGCGCCGCCGCCATTGCCGCGCCACCCACCAGCGCCAGTACAGCATCACCAGAAAATAGGCGAGGACGCCCAGCACCAGGCCAACAACCACCGAGCCCAATAAAAACGGCTGCCACAATGTCGACAGCTCACCGCTGATCCATTCCCAGGTCAACTCGTCCGGCAGATGCCGCGCCGGCACATCCATCAGGAACGCCCCGGCCTGGTAGGTGCAGAAAAACACCGCCGGCATGGTGATCGGATTGGTCAGCCAGACCAGGCTCACCGCGATTGGCATATTGCCGCGCACCATCACCGCCAATGCCGCCGCTACCAGCATCTGTGCCGGGATCGGCAGGAATGCCGCAAACAGGCCGACCGCCATCGCCCGGGCGACCGAGTGGCGGTTGAGATGCCAGAGGTTAGGGTCATGCAGCAACGTGCCGAGAAAGCGTAAGGATTTGTGTTCCCTGATGCTCGTCGGGTCGGGCATGTAACGTTTGAATAAGCGCCGGGGCATAGGGCTTCTCGGTCGGTTAAGGCGGCAAGTATGTCTGGATTCTACGAACCGCCCATTCAGACTTTGTGACAATTGTTGACGACGGTGGTGCCGCAGACCGGCTATGCCTAGTGGGGGGACTCTCAAGGACGGGCATATGCGCACAGGGATGATGGCGCTGGCAGTCGGTCTGCTGGCCCCGGTTTTTTTGCCGGCCTTGCCGCCGGTCGGTTGGTTGCTGGTGCTGCCAATGGTGGCGCTGATGTTGCTGCCGTTTCGCAGCTTTCCATTGGCGTTTTTGCTGTTTGGCTTTACCTGGGCCTGCGTTGGCGCGCAGTGGGCGCTAAATGACCGCTTGCCACCGAGCCTCGACGGCGAAACCCGTTGGCTCGAAGGGCGCGTGGTCGGTTTGCCGCAACACAGCGATGGCGTGGTGCGTTTCGAGCTGGCTGATGCGCGCTCACGCCACGAAAAACTGCCATCGCTGCTGCGCCTGGCCTGGTACGCCGGGCCGCCGGTCAACAGCGGCGAGCGCTGGCGACTGGCGGTGAAGTTGAAGCGCCCGAGTGGCCTACTCAACCCGCACGCCTTCGACTACGAGGCCTGGCTGCTGGCGCAACGGATCGGCGCAACCGGCACGATCAAGGATGGTCAGCGCCTGGCTGAGGCCCGGTATGCATGGCGCGACGGCGTTCGCCAGCGCCTGCTGGCGGTGGATGCGCAAGGACGCGAGGGCGCGCTGGCGGCGCTGGTGCTTGGCGACGGTTCGGGGCTGAGTCGCGAGGACTGGCAGATTCTGCAAGACACCGGCACCGTGCATTTGCTGGTGATCTCCGGACAGCACATCGGTTTGCTGGCGGCTGTGATGTATCTGCTGGTCGCCGGGCTGGCGCGTTTCGGAATCTGGCCGGTGCGCTGGCCATGGTTGCCGTGGGCGTGTGGCCTGGCATTCGCGGCGGCGCTGGGTTACGGCTTGCTCGCCGGGTTCGATGTGCCGGTGCAGCGCGCCTGCGTGATGGTGGCGCTGGTGCTGCTGTGGCGGCTGCGTTTTCGCCATCTCGGCGCGTGGTGGCCGTTATTGCTGGCGTTCAATGGCGTGCTGTTGTTCGATCCGCTGGCCAGTTTGCGTCCGGGTTTCTGGCTGTCCTTCGCGGCGGTGGCAGTGTTGATCTTCACCTTTGGCGGTCGGCTGGGGGCCTGGCGCTGGTGGCAGACCTGGACCCGCGCGCAGTGGCTGATCGCGATCGGCTTGTGTCCGGTGTTGCTGGCGCTGAGCTTGCCCATCAGCGTCAGCGGGCCTGTAGCCAATCTGCTGGCCGTTCCGTGGGTCAGCCTCGTGGTGCTGCCGCCGGCATTGCTCGGCACGCTATTGCTGCCCGTGCCTTATGTTGGCGAAGGACTGTTGTGGCTGGCCGGTGGTTTGATCGACTGGCTGTTTATCGGGCTGGCGCTGATTGCCGGGCAATGGCCGGCGTGGATACCGGCCGCCATTCCATTGTGGGCGTTGGTCCTGGGCAGCCTTGGCGCGATTTTATTGCTGTTGCCCCGTGGCGTGCCAATGCGTCCGTTGGGCTGGCCGCTGCTGTTGCTTTTGATATGGCCGCCTCAAGAGCGAATAGAAGAAAGGCGAGCGGATGTCTGGCAACTCGACGTCGGCCAAGGCTTGGCCATCCTTGTTCGCACCCGCCATCACGCGCTTCTCTATGACGCCGGCCCGCGTTTCGGCGAGTTCGATCTCGGCGAGCGAGTGGTATTGCCAGCGTTACGTAAACTCAATGTGCAAGCGCTCGACTTGATGCTGCTCAGCCACGCTGACGCCGATCACGCTGGCGGCGCCCGGGCGGTCATGCGTGGATTGAACGTGCGCCGCGTGGTCAGCGGCGATCCGCCGAACCTGCCGCCGGAGCTGAACGCCGAAGCCTGCGCGAGTGGCGAACAGTGGCAGTGGGATGGCGTGCAGTTCCAGCTCTGGCAATGGTCGGCGGCCGATGACAGCAACCAGCGCTCCTGTGTATTGCAGATCGAAGCCAACGGTGAACGCCTGCTGCTCACCGGCGACATCGACATTCACGCCGAGCGCGTTCTGCTCGACAGCCCACTGGCCGTGCCGACGCAGTGGCTGCAATCGCCACATCACGGCAGTCGCAGTTCATCATCGATGGCTCTGCTCAAAGCCTTGCAGCCCGAAGCGGTACTGATCTCCCGTGGCCACGGCAACTCCTTCGGTCATCCGCATCCAACCGTGCTGGTGCGCTACCGCAAGCAAGGTCTGCGCATCTACGACAGCGCCGAGCACGGTGCCATTCATCTGCAACTGGGCAGTTTCAAGCCGCCGTGGTCGATGCGTCAGCAGCGTCGTTTCTGGCGCAACCCGCCGGCGCCCGGTCGTTGATCGGTGCCAGCATGGTTGCCATCTGACGGTCGTCGGGGCGGCGGGTCTTAATCGCAGATCGGTATGGTAAAGTGGCGCACTTTTTCGAGGGGACTGTCACTGTGTGGGAATTGGTCAAATCCGGCGGCTGGATGATGTTGCCGATCATTCTGAGTTCCATCGCGGCCATGGCGATCGTCGCCGAGCGCCTGTGGACACTGCGCGCCAGTCGCGTCACCCCCGAGCATCTGCTGGGTCAGGTCTGGGTCTGGATCAAGGACAAGCAGCTCAACAAGGAAAAACTCAAGGAATTGCGCGCCAACTCGCCGCTGGGGGAAATCCTCGCCGCAGGCCTGGCCAATTCCAAGCATGGTCGCGAGATCATGAAAGAGTGCATCGAAGAGGCCGCCGCGCGGGTCATTCATGAACTCGAACGCTACATCAACGCCCTCGGCACCATCGCCGCCATGGCGCCGCTGCTCGGCCTGCTCGGCACCGTGCTGGGCATGATCGACATTTTCAGTGCCTTCACCGGCTCTGGCATGACCACCAATGCCTCGGTGCTGGCCGGCGGTATTTCCAAAGCGCTGATCACGACCGCAGCGGGCCTGATGGTCGGTATTCCGGCGGTGTTCTTCCACCGCTTCCTGCAACGTCGTATCGACGAGCTGGTGGTCGGTATGGAGCAGGAAGCGATCAAACTGGTGGAAGTGGTGCAGGGCGACCGTGATGTCGATCTGGCCGAGGGCAAAGCGTGAAATTCCGTCGCAAGCCCCGGGAAACCGTGGACATCAACCTCGCGTCGTTGATCGACGTGGTGTTTATCCTGCTGCTGTTTTTCGTGGTCACTACCACTTTCACTCGGGAAACCCAGCTGCGCGTGGATCTGCCGGAAGCGGTCAGCGGTTCGCCCGCCGAAGATCAGCAGGTCAAACAGCTGGACGTCGCGATCAGTGCCGAAGGCGTGTTCTCGGTGAACAACAAGATTCTGCCGAAGAATGATCTGCCGACGCTGATGGAAGCCATGCAGAAAGAATCCAACGGCGACACCAACATGCCGTTGTCGATCAGTGCCGATGGCAAGGCCCAGCATCAATCGGTGATCACTGCCATGGACGCGGCCGGCAAGCTCGGTTTCAGCCATCTGCGCATGACCACGGTCGAGGCGGCGCCGAAATCCTGATGAGCCTGTCCGATCGCCTGCTCGCCGCGTGGTATCAGGGGCATCCGGCCCTGACGCTGCTGCGGCCGCTGGAAATGCTGTATCGCAGCGTGGTGATCAACAAGCGTCAGCGCTTTCTCGACGGTGACGGAGAGATCTACCAATCGCCCGTGCCGCTGATCGTGGTCGGCAATATCACCGTCGGTGGCACCGGCAAGACGCCGATGATTCTCTGGCTGATCGAACATTGCCGACGCCGTGGACTGCGCGTCGGCGTGGTCAGTCGCGGTTACGGCGCCAAACCGCCGCAACTGCCGTGGCGGGTCTATGCCGAGCACAGCGCCGAGATTGCCGGTGACGAGCCGCTGCTGATCGTCCAGCGCACCGGCGTGCCGCTGATGATCGATCCTGATCGCAGCGCCGCCGTCAAAGCTTTGATTGCCAGTGAGCCGCTGGACCTGATTCTGTCTGACGACGGCATGCAGCATTATCGCCTCGCGCGGGATCTGGAACTGGTGCTGATCGATGCCGCGCGCGGACTGGGCAATCAGCGCTGTCTGCCGGCCGGGCCGTTGCGTGAGCCGGTCGAGCGCCTGCAAAGTGTCGATGGCGTACTGTTCAACGGTGCCCTTGATGATCGCAACGATGGTTTCGCCTTCCGCCTGCAACCCACGGCCCTGGTCAATCTGCGCAGCGGCGAACGTCAGTCACTGGAGCATTTCCCGCCGGGGCAAGCGCTGCACGCGGTGGCCGGGATCGGCAATCCGCAACGTTTCTTCAATACCCTCGAAGCGCTAGACTGGCGGCCGATCGCCCATGCGTTCGCCGACCACGCCGAGTACAGCGTGCAGGCGTTGAATTTCACCCCGTCATTGCCGTTGGTGATGACCGAAAAGGACGCGGTGAAGTGCCGTGCCTTTGCTGCTGCCGACTGGTGGTATCTGGCGGTCGATGCCGTGCCGTCGCCAGCCTTCGTGGCCTGGTTCGACACTCAGCTGATGCGCCTGTTGCCGGATCGTCTGCTGCCTTAACTCTTTTATTTCTGGGAATGTTCATGGACACCAAACTGCTCGACATCCTCGCTTGCCCCGTGTGCAAAGGCCCGCTCAAGCTCAGTGCCGACAAGACCGAACTGATCAGCAAGGGCGCCGGCCTGGCGTACCCGATCCGCGACGGCATCCCGGTGATGCTGGAAAGCGAAGCGCGCACCCTGACCATCGACGAGCGCCTGGATAAATGACCACAGCCTTCACCGTTGTCATCCCGTCGCGGTTCGCCTCGACCCGTCTGCCGGGCAAGCCGTTGCTGGATATTGCCGGCAAGCCGATGATCCAGCATGTCTGGGAGCAGGCGAGCAAAAGCAGCGCCAGCCGTGTGGTTGTCGCGACTGACGATGCGCGCATCGTCGAGGCGTGCAAAAGCTTTGGCGCCGAAGTGGTGCTGACCCGTGAAGATCACAATTCCGGCACCGATCGTCTGGCCGAGGTCGCAGCGAAACTCGGTCTTGCGCCTGATGCGATCGTGGTCAACGTCCAGGGCGATGAGCCGCTGATTCCGCCAAGCGTGATCGACCAGGTCGCCGCCAACCTTGCTGCCCATACCGAAGCGCGCATGGCCACGCTGGCCGAGCCGATCGAAGACGTGGAAACCCTGTTCAACCCGAACGTTGTGAAGGTTTCCAGCGATATCAACGGTCTGGCCCTGACGTTCAGTCGTGCAACCTTGCCATGGGCACGCGATGCATTTGCCAAGAGCCGCGAGCAGCTGCCGGAAGGCGTGCCCTATCGTCGCCACATCGGTATTTATGCCTATCGCGCCGGGTTCCTCCACGACTTCGTGAGCTGGGGGCCGTGCTGGCTGGAAAATACCGAATCCCTCGAGCAACTGCGTGCCCTGTGGCACGGCGTGCGCATTCATGTTGCCGACGCGCTGATCGCGCCGCCGACCGGTGTCGACACCGTCGAAGACCTTGAGCGGGTTCGTCGCCTGCTGGGGGCCTGATGCGCGTTCTGTTTGTGTGTTTGGGCAACATCTGCCGTTCGCCCACCGCCGAAGGCGTGTTGCGCCACAAGTTGCGTGAAGCCGGGCTGGCGGATGTGGTCGAAGTGGCCTCCGCCGGCACCGGTGACTGGCACGTCGGCAACCCGCCGGACAAGCGCAGCCAGGCGGCGGCGAAACTGCGCGGTTATGACCTGTCGACGCAACGCGCGCAGCAGGTCAGTCGGGCCGACTTCGCCAGCTACGACCTGATCCTCGCCATGGACAACAGCAACCTGCGCAACCTCAAGGCTTTGCAGCCATCCACCGGCAGGGCCGAGCTGGATCTGTTCCTGCGTCGTTATGCCGGGCTGGTCGATGAAGTGCCGGACCCGTATTACGACGGCGATCAGGGTTTCGAGCAGGTGCTCGATCTGATCGAAGCGGCCTGCGACCAGTTGCTGATCGAAGTGAAGGGCCGTTTATGAGTTTGCAGGTGCAACCGCAAGTATCGTTGCAGGCCTTCAATACGTTCGGCGTCGATGTGCGCGCGCAGCTGTTTGCCGAAGCCCACAACGATGACGATGTCCGCGAAGCGCTGGCCTGTGCCGCGTCCCATGACGTGCCGTTGCTGGTGATCGGCGGCGGTAGCAACTTGCTGCTGACGGCGGATATTCCGGCGTTGGTGCTGCGCATGGTCACGCGCGGCATCCGCCTGCTCAGCGATGATGGCAATCGCGTGGTGATAGAAGCCGAAGCGGGCGAGCCTTGGCACCCGTTCGTGCAATACACGCTGGCCCAGGGTTTGGCCGGGCTGGAAAACCTCAGCCTGATCCCTGGCACCGTCGGCGCCGCTCCGATGCAGAATATCGGTGCCTATGGTGTCGAGATCAAGGACGTGTTTGCCGGCCTGACCGCGCTGGACCGCGAGAGCGGCGAACTGCGTGATTTCAGTCTGGAAGACTGCAACTTCGGCTACCGCGACAGCCTGTTCAAGCAGCAGCCGGGACGTTGGCTGATCCTGCGGGTACGCTTCACGCTTGATCGCGCCGCGCACCTGCATCTGGAATACGGTCCGGTGCGCCAGCGCCTGAGCGAGCAGGGCATCGAGCAGCCAACGCCCACCGACGTCAGCCGCGCCATCTGCAGCATCCGCAGCGAAAAACTGCCGGACCCGGCGGTGCTCGGCAATGCCGGCAGCTTCTTCAAAAATCCGCTGGTGCCCGCCGCTGTGGTCACGCAGATCAAAACGCAGCACCCGGATCTGGTGGCTTACCCGCAAGCGGACGGGCAGATGAAACTGGCCGCTGGCTGGCTGATCGAACGCGCCGGCTGGAAGGGTTTTCGCGATGGCGATGCCGGCGTGCACAAGTTGCAGGCGCTGGTGCTGGTCAACTACGGCACGGCCACCGGCTTGCAACTGCTCGACCTGGCGCAACGTATCCAGAAAGACATCGCCGAACGGTTTCATGTCGAACTGGAAATGGAGCCCAATCGGTATTGAGGCTACGCTTGCCTGACGCCATCAAAAGCCCTGCACTGATGAAAAAGTGCAGGGCTTTTTTGTTAATGCTGGGTTAACTTAGCGAGCTAACGATACCAACCATTTGCTCCACCCAAAGGCCCGGTGCAGACGTTCCCGTCGGCGCAAGAGAGCCTGATTAGCCTGAGTCGATCTGCGCGAACCCACCGCTGATTTTCCGGCGGCAGATTGCTCGACCCCATAACCACTAAAAATATGCGGGCGTGCCCATGATTACCCTGAAACTCAACGGTCAAGACCACTCCCTCGATGTCACCGAAGACATGCCGCTGTTGTGGGCGATTCGTGACGTCGCCGGTTACAACGGCACCAAATTCGGTTGCGGCATGGGCCTGTGCGGCGCCTGCACCATCCATATCGACGGCTTGCCAGCACGTAGTTGCATCACGCCGATCGGCTCGGTGATCGGCCAGAACGTCACCACCATCGACAATCTCCACGCCGACCCGGTAGGCAAGGTCGTGCAGCAGGCCTGGCTCGACAGCGCCGTGGCTCAATGTGGTTATTGCCAGGGCGGGCAGATCATGTCGGCCACCGCTCTGCTGAAAACCAATCCGAACCCGAGCGACGAGCAGATCGAAGAAGCCATGGTGGGCAACATCTGCCGCTGCGGCACCTACAACCGGATCAAAACCGCGATCCGCCAGGCCTCCACTCAACTGAAGGAGGTGAAGGCATGAGCCGCGTCCCGAATGATTTCGCCCTGAGCAACCTCAGCCGCCGTGGCTTTCTCAAAGGCGTCGGCGCTACCAGCGCGCTGGTCCTCGCCGCGAGCTGGGGCTGGCAGGATGCGCTGGCCGATGACGCGCCGAAGAAGTTTGGCGCCGATGGCATGCCCAATGGCTGGATCGACGATCCCAAGGCTTACGTGAGCATTGCTGCCGATGGCAGCGTCACCGTGGTGTGCAACCGTTCGGAAATGGGCCAGGGCGTGCGCACCAGCCTGAGCATGGTAGTGGCCGATGAACTCGAGGCCGATTGGGCGCAGGTCAAAGTGCAGCAGGCGCCGGGCGACGAAGTGCGCTTCGGCAACCAGGACACCGATGGTTCGCGCAGCATGCGTCACTGGTACGAGCCGATGCGTCGTTGCGGCGCCGCCGCGCGGACCATGCTTGAACAGGCCGCTGCTGCGCAGTGGAAAGTGCCGGTTGGCGAATGCCATGCGCAGCTGCACAAAGTCATTCACAAACCGTCCGGCCGCGAACTGGGCTACGGCGAACTCGCCGCTGCCGCCAGTGCGCTGGCAGTACCGGCGCGTGACAGCCTGCGACTCAAGCAGCCGTCGGAATTTCGCTACATCGGTAAGGAAGGCACCAAGGCCATCGACGGTGCCGATATCGTCAATGGCCGCGCAGTGTACGGCGCCGACGTGCATTTCGACGGCATGCTCTACGCGACTATCGCTCGTCCGGCAGTGTATGGCGGCAAGGTCAAAAGCCTCGATGACAGCGCCGCGCTGAAAGTCCCCGGCGTGCTAAAAGTCATGCAGATCGAAGGCCGGCCATTGCCGTCGGAGTTCCAGCCACTGGGCGGCGTCGCGGTTGTGGCCAGCAATACCTGGGCGGCGATCAAGGGCCGCGAGGCGCTGAAGATCGAATGGGACGACGGCCCGAATGCCAGTTATGACTCGATTGCCTATCGCAAGGAGCTTGAAGCGGCGTCGCTGAAGGCCGGCAAAGTGGTGCGCAACACCGGTGATATCGACAAAGCCTTGAGCGGTGCCGCCAGCACCCTCGAAGCCTCGTACTACCTGCCGCATCTGGCGCAGGCGCCGATGGAACCGATGGTTGCCATTGCCCATTACAAGGACGGCGTGTGCGAAGCCTGGGCGCCGAGTCAGGCACCGCAGGTCACCCGCGAGCGCATCGCCGAGCGCCTGGGCGTACCGTTCGAAAAGGTCACCTTCAACGTAACGCTGCTGGGCGGTGGTTTCGGGCGCAAGTCGAAACCGGACTTCGTCGTCGAAGCGGCGATTCTCGCCAAGGAGTTTCCGGGCAAGGCTGTACGGGTGCAGTGGACGCGCGAAGACGACATCCACAATTCGTATTTCCACACCGTGTCGGCGGAATATCTGAAGGCGGGCATCGACAAGAACGGCATGCCGTCCGGTTGGCTGCATCGTACCGTGGCGCCGAGCATCACCGCGTTGTTTGCGCCGGACATGAATCATGAGGCGGCGTTCGAGCTGGGCATGGGCTTTACCAACATGGCCTACGCGATTCCCAACGTGCGCCTGGAAAACCCCGAAGCCAAGGTACACACGCGGGTCGGCTGGTATCGCTCGGTGTCGAACATTCCCCACGGCTTCGCGATTCAGAGTTTCGTCGATGAACTGGCGCACAAGGCCGGGGAGGATCCGCTCAAGTACCAGATCAAATTGCTCGGCCCGGACCGGCAGATCGATCCTCGCACCTTGAGCGAAGAGTGGAACTACGGCGAATCGCCCGAGCGTTATCCGATCGACACCGGGCGCATGCGCACCGTGCTGGAAACCGCCGCCAAGGCAGCCGGATGGGGACGCAAACTGCCCAAGGGTCGTGGCCTCGGTCTGGCAGTGCATTACAGCTTCGTCACCTATGTGGCGGCAGTGATCGAAGTCGAGGTCAAGGACGACGGTTCGCTGATCGTGCACAAGGCCGACATCGCCGTGGACTGCGGGCCGCAGATCAACCCTGAGCGCATCCGTTCGCAGTTCGAAGGCGCGTGCGTCATGGGCCTGGGCAACGCTGTGCTCGGTGAGATCAGCTTCAAGGACGGCAAAGTCCAGCAGGACAACTTCCATATGTACGAGGTCGCGCGCATGTCGCTGGCGCCCAAGGAAGTCGCGGTGCATCTGGTCACGCCGCCGGGTGACGTGCCGTTGGGTGGCGTTGGTGAGCCGGGCGTGCCGCCGATTGCTCCGGCGCTGTGCAATGCGATCTTCGCCGCCACCGGCAAGCGCATCCGCAATCTGCCGGTGCGGTATCAGTTGCAAGGCTGGCAGAAGGCGGAGGCGTAAATGGACAGCGTCGATCTCAACGTCCTGCGCAGCGTCCTCGAGTGGCGCCGTGCCGGGCAGCGGGTGGTGCTGTTCAGCGTGGTGCAGACCTGGGGCACCGCGCCGCGCTCGCCCGGCGCCATGCTCGCCTTGCGCGAGGACGGCGTGGTGATCGGTTCGGTGTCAGGCGGCTGTGTCGAGGATGACTTGATCGCGCGGCTGCACGACGGCCGCATCGCCACCGACGGCCCGCCGGTGCAGATGATCACTTATGGCGTGACCCGCGAGGAGGCCGCGCGTTTCGGCCTGCCTTGCGGCGGCACCCTGCGCCTGACCGAAGAGCGCGTTGGTGACCCAGCGTGGGTCGCCGAGCTGCTGCAGCGTTGCGAAAACCATGAAATCGTTGCCCGGGAACTGAACATCGAAACCGGCGAGGTGCGGCTGGCTCCGGCAAGCAAGTCCGATGCGCTGGTGTTCGACGGCAAGGTTCTGCGGGCGATTTACGGTCCGCGCTGGCGCTTGTTGCTGATCGGTGCCGGGCAGTTGTCGCGCTACGTCGCCGACATGGCGCGGCTGCTGGATTTCGAAGTGCTGATCTGCGATCCGCGCACCGAGTTCGTTTACGGCTGGGAAGAGCAGCATGGCCGTTTCGTCCCCGGCATGCCGGATGAAGCTGTGCTGAACATCCAGACCGACGAGCGCACGGCGATTGTCGCCTTGACTCACGATCCTCGCCTGGATGACATGGCTTTGCTCACCGCGCTCGACTCGCCGGCGTTCTACGTCGGCGCGCTCGGTTCGCGGGTCAACAGCCAGAAGCGCCGGGAAAACCTCGCTCAGCTAGGCTTGTCGCAAGCATCGATTGATCGCTTGCACGGGCCGATCGGGCTGCACATCGGCAGTCATTCGCCGGCAGAGATCGCCTTGTCGTTACTGGCGGAAATTGTCGCGATCAAGAACGGTGTGGAGTTGAAGCAGAAAAAACCGCTGGAGGGTGCATGAGCCATTCCATCGCAGTGATCGTGCTGGCAGCAGGCGAGGGCAAACGCTTTCGCCAGATCGCCGGTCCCGACAAAGACAAATTGCTCGCTGATTGCACCGGGCGTGACGGCGCGGTGCGCTCGGTAATCGAGCAGGTGCTGGTGAACCTGCCGGCCAGTCTCGACAAGCGCGTACTGGTCACCACCGAAGCGCGACCACAGGCGATGCGCATGGCCCAGGCATATGGCTGCGACGTGGTGTCAATCGAGTCGACCGGCATGGGCGACAGCATCGCTGCAGGTGTTGCTGCTTGCCCGGACGCTGATGGCTGGTTGATTGTGCTCGGCGATATGCCGTTTATCTTGCTTTCGAGTATCGAGCGAGTGCTCGCGGCGATGGCTGATGACGCGGTGAGCGTGCCGGTGCGGGGTGGCGAGTTTGGCCATCCGGTGGGGTTTGGCCGCTCGTTTGGCGCGCAGTTGCAGGCGCTGACCGGCGATCGTGGCGCACGGCCGTTGTTTGCGCAGGGTAGGGTGGTGGAAGTGGCGGTGGAAGATCCGGGGGTGTTGTGGGATATCGATGTGCCTGAATCTCTGGTATTTCCTCGGCCCTGAGCCGTGTTGAAATTCCTTGTGGGAGCGAGCCTGCTCGCTCCCACAAAGGTTGTGGATGATGCTGGTATTTCAGGCAATAAAAAGCCCCGCCAGGCTTTCACCGGGCGGGGCTTTTTATTGGCTTCAGGAATTACACGAGTGGTTTAGGCTCGTGCTCTTTTTCCTGGGCTTCTTCGCGCTGTTCAACCGCGTCCTGAACGGAGCGTGGTGCTTCAGCGATCACCGCTTCAACCGATGCTTCTTCCGCGACCGGGGCAGGGGCTGCCTCGACCACTTCAGCCGCAGAGGCTGGTTCGGCAGCCACTGGCGCTGCAGCGGCAGCCAGTTCGGCTTCCTTCTGCAGACGCTCGGCTTCACGCTTGCGACGACGCACTTCACGCGGGTCGTTTGGCGCACGGCCGTTTGGCGTCAGGGCGCTGACCGGAGCTGGAGCTTCAACCGCCGGGGCTGGCGCTTCGACTGCGGCTGGTGCTTCTTCAGCCTGAGCTTTTGCAACTGGTGCTTCGACAGCTGGTGCTTCAACCACTGGCGCTGGAGCCGGTTCGGCCGCTACAACTACTGGTTCGGAAACCATGGCCTGCGGTACTTCGGCTTCAGCGACTGGCGCTGGAGCTTCGGTCACAGCTGGCTCGGCAACCCAGTTGAACGCAGTCTGCTCTTCGCGAACTTCACGCACGGTTTTGGTCACGTTTTCGCTGACGGTTCCGGTCGCTGGTTCGGATTCAGCAACTGGCGCTTCAACGACAGCTTCCGGTTCGGCAGGCGCTTCAACCTGAGGCTGAGCTTCGCGGACCGGGGCGACTTCGATTTCCGGTGCAGCAGTCACTTCCACTGGAGTGGTGGCTTCGACAACCGGCGCTTCGACTGGAGCAGTTTCCAGTGTGGCGGCAGTGGCGCGTTCAGCCTGCTCGTGAGCTTCGGCTTCTGCCGGAGCGCTGATGGTGCTGCTGGCTACGGCGGCGGTGACGGCCAGGCCAGCGGCCAGATCGGCAGTGCTTGGCTCGCCAGCGTTTTCAGCGGACTCGGATTCTTCCGAACCTTCGATCACATTGCCGTTGGCATCACGTTGACGCTCGCGACGGTTGCTGCGACGACGCTGGCCACGGGAGCGACGACGTGGACGATCGCCTTCGGCGTTGTCCTGACCGTCTTCCGGCAGTTGCTCTTCGTTGTTGCTGTTCACTTCTTCTTCAGCAACGGCAGCAGCGGCCTGCTCGGCACGCGGTTGACGCTCTTCACGCGGCGCACGCGGGGCGCGTTCTTCGCGTGGCTGACGGGCCGGACGCTCTTCAGCGGTCACGGCAGCAACGGCTGCGACTGGCGCGGCGTCCAGTGGCTCGCGCAGTTCACGCACACGCTCTTCACGCTCGCCACGCGGCTTGCGATCTTCACGCGGGGCGCGCGGTGCACGTTCTTCACGCGGGGCACGTGGTGCGCGCTCTTCGCGGGCTACCGGCGCTTCGCTGCGGGTTTCACGCGGCTCACGGGCTTCACGTGGCTGACGCTCTTCGCGCGGCTCGCGTGGGGCACGCTCTTCACGTGGAGCACGGTCTTCGCGCGGCTTGCGTTCTTCATCACGACGACCGTTGCGGTTGCGGCTCTGCTGACGACCGTTGCGACGCTCTTCGTTGCGGGCAGGACGCTCGGTGGCAGCCGGTTTCGCAACGGCAACCGGTGCGGCTGGCTCTTCCTTGGTGGCGAACAGGCTGACCAGCGACTTCACCAGACCCTTGAACAGGCTTGGCTCAGGCGCGGCAGCTGGTGCTGGAGCAGGTGCGGCAGGTGCAACTTCAGTCGGCACCGGTGCGTTGGCACGGGCCGGCGCAGTTTTCACTGCAGCTTCCTGGCGAACCAGAGTGCGGGTCGCAGCGGCTGGCTGGACTTCTTCGACTTCGGCAGCGGCCGCAGCGATTTCGTAGCTGGACTGGTTGGTCGCGGCTTCCGGGCTGTCGTCACGCAGGCGCTGAACTTCGAAGTGCGGCGTCTCGAGGTGATCGTTTGGCAGAATGACGATGCGGGCACGGGTGCGCAGTTCGATCTTGGTGATCGAGTTGCGTTTTTCGTTGAGCAGGAACGCAGCGACCGGGATCGGCACTTGCGCGCGAACTTCGGCGGTGCGGTCTTTCAGTGCTTCTTCTTCGATCAGGCGCAGGATGGCCAGCGACAGCGATTCAACGTCACGGATGATGCCGGTGCCGTTGCAACGCGGGCAGACGATGCCGCTGCTTTCGCCCAGCGATGGACGCAGGCGCTGACGGGACATTTCCAGCAGGCCGAAACGCGAGATACGACCGATCTGCACGCGGGCGCGGTCAGCTTCCAGGCATTCACGGACTTTCTCTTCCACGGCGCGCTGGTTCTTCGCCGGGGTCATATCGATGAAGTCGATGACGATCAGGCCGCCGATGTCGCGCAGGCGCAACTGACGGGCGATTTCTTCGGCGGCTTCAAGGTTGGTCTGCAGCGCTGTTTCTTCGATGTCGCTGCCTTTGGTGGCGCGCGCCGAGTTGATGTCGATGGACACCAGGGCTTCGGTCGGATCGATCACAATGGAGCCGCCGGAAGGCAGTTCGACGACGCGCTGGAATGCGGTCTCGATCTGGCTTTCGATCTGGAAACGGTTGAACAGTGGCACGCTGTCTTCGTACAGCTTGATCTTGCTGGCGTACTGCGGCATCACCTGGCGGATGAAGGTCAGGGCTTCGTCCTGGGCTTCAACGCTGTCGATCAGCACTTCGCCGATGTCCTGGCGCAGGTAATCGCGGATGGCGCGGATGATCACGTTGCTTTCCTGGTAAATCAGGAATGGCGCGGAGCGATCCAGCGAGGCTTCTTTGATGGCGGTCCACAGTTGCAGCAGGTAATCGAGGTCCCACTGCATTTCTTCGCTGCTGCGGCCCAGGCCGGCAGTACGCACGATCAGACCCATGTCGGCCGGAGCAACCAGACCGTTCAGCGCTTCACGCAGTTCGTTGCGTTCTTCGCCTTCGATGCGACGGGAGATGCCGCCGGCACGCGGGTTGTTCGGCATCAGTACGAGGTAACGACCGGCCAGGCTGATGAAGGTGGTCAGGGCGGCGCCCTTGTTCCCACGTTCTTCTTTCTCGACCTGAACGATGACTTCCTGGCCTTCGCTCAGGACGTCCTTGATGTTGACGCGGCCTTCGGGGGCTTTCTTGAAGTATTCGCGGGAGATTTCTTTGAGGGGCAGGAAGCCGTGGCGCTCGGAGCCGAAATCGACAAAGGCAGCCTCAAGGCTTGGTTCGATGCGAGTGATACGGCCTTTATAGATGTTGGCCTTTTTCTGCTCGCGTGCACCGGATTCGATGTCCAGGTCGTAGAGGCGTTGGCCATCTACCAGTGCAACACGCAACTCTTCGGGTTGAGTTGCGTTAATCAGCATTCTTTTCATGTAGTACCGTCGGTTTCCGGGCTGCCGGAAACGGCGTTCGGCACACACGACTTCTCACGGTCGGTGTCAGGTGCGTCGGGAGTGGTTGGCCATTCCCGTGTCCAGCGATGTGCGGCCAATTGGGCCGATACCGCGACGTACGCGTCCTGCTTGCTGTGGCTACTTAAGCACTCAGTCAGGAGGAGGAATCAACCAGCGGCTGTGGACGAGATGAAGCGTCTTGATCAAAGCTTGTTGCTACACAGTCCGGCGGTTGTGCATCTCCACCCTACACGTATCCCTGATAATTCGGGTGCTGCCGCGCGCAGAATCCGCAGCGGGTTGGCATTTACCGTGAGCTCCGAAAGGGAGGTCACGCATCATGGCTAATTCAGGCGATGTTTCCGAAGCAATCGCTCGGGGTCATTCGCAGTCGACTGCACTTTGTGAACTGGCCTCGAATGTCGCCTGCCTGGCGAGTCAGAACTCTGCCCGGCGGTGTAATTCAGGCCTCATGTCACCTGCGCTCGTTACAACCGCAAACTCCACCGTTACGTAGCGAAAGCCCCGTAGGACGGCCTCGCGCCCTGGTGAATTGCGTTGGTCAGGGCCGGTCTTTGACCGTGGTTCCGCTGTCCAGGCCGCTTTTGGCGGCGTTCGCGACTATAGCAGCAATGATTAAGTGCTTCAATTCCATAAAAATTGTTATCATCCGCGGCATGACAACTACTGCCCCTTCGACTCCAGGCGTTCAACTGCTTGAAGTCTCGCCGGAGTATGCCGGCCAACGAATCGACAACTTTCTCCTCGCCCGGCTCAAAGGCGTGCCCAAGACCTTGATTTACCGCATTTTGCGCAAAGGCGAAGTGCGTGTGAACAAAGGTCGGATCAAGCCCGAATACAAGCTGCAGGCCGGCGATATCGTGCGCGTGCCGCCGGTTCGCGTGCCTGAGCGCGACGAACCGGTTCCGCTGGCCCAGGGGCTATTGCAGCGCCTGGAAGCCTCGATTGTCTTCGAAGACAAGGCCCTGATCGTGATCAACAAGCCCGCCGGCATTGCGGTGCATGGCGGCAGCGGGTTGAATTTCGGCGTGATCGAAGCCTTTCGTCAGTTGCGTCCCGACGCCAAGGAACTGGAGCTGGTTCACCGTCTCGACCGGGACACCTCCGGCCTGCTGATGATCGCCAAGAAACGCAGCATGTTGCGCCACCTGCACGAGCAACTGCGTGGCGATGGCGTCGACAAGCGCTACATGGCGCTGGTCCGTGGCAACTGGGCAACCTCGATCAAGCAGGTTCGCGCTCCGCTGCTCAAGAGCAATCTGCGTTCCGGCGAGCGCATGGTCGAAGTCAATGACGAGGGCAAAGAAGCCCTGACGCTGTTCAAGGTGCTGCGCCGCTTCGGTGATTTTGCCACCATGGTCGAAGCTAAACCGGTTACCGGTCG
The DNA here is from genome assembly GCF_979258175.1 of Pseudomonas sp. AC255. Classification (NCBI taxonomy): domain Bacteria; kingdom Pseudomonadati; phylum Pseudomonadota; class Gammaproteobacteria; order Pseudomonadales; family Pseudomonadaceae; genus Pseudomonas; species Pseudomonas sp. AC255. The sequence continues at coordinate 1,024,195 of NZ_OZ409841.1, forward strand.
TACCCACCAGATTCGCGTGCACACCTTGCATGCTGGCCATTGCATTGCCGGTGACAGTAAGTATGGCGACGAGGATTTCACCAAGGAAATCCGCGATCTGGGCGGTAAGCGTCTGTTCCTGCACGCTTACATGCTGACGGTGCCGCTGCCCGACGGCGGCAAGCTGAATCTGCAAGCGCCCGTCGATGAAATGTGGGCCAAGACCGTGGAGCGATTGAGTGCGCCCATCTGATTACAAGCTGCTGATTTTCGACTGGGACGGCACCCTCGCCGATTCCATCCATCGGATCGTCGAGGCCATGCACTCCGCGTCCGGGCGTTCCGGTTTCGAGCTGCGCGATGACTTCGCTGTCAAAGGCATCATCGGTCTCGGCTTACCGGAGGCGATTCGCACGCTGTACCCGGAAATCAGCGACGCAGAAATGCTCGCGTTTCGTGAGTATTACGCCGATCACTACATCGCTGCCGAAGCCGTGCCGTCGCCGCTGTTCGAAGGCGTGGTCGAGTCGATGGAGTCGTTTCGCGAGCAGGGTTATCACCTGGCGGTAGCGACGGGCAAGAACCGTCGCGGGCTGGATCGGGTGCTCAAGGCCAATGGCTGGGAAGATTATTTCGATATCACCCGCGCCGCCGATGAAACTGCCAGCAAGCCACACCCTCTGATGCTTGAGCAGATCGTCAGGCACTGCGGCGTACGTCCGGAGCAGGCGTTGATGGTCGGCGATTCGTCGTTCGATCTGCTGATGGCACGCAACGCGGGGATGGATTCGGTGGCGGTCAGTTACGGCGCGCAATCGATCGAGTCCCTGCAACAGTTCGAGCCGCGCCTGTCGATCGACCGTTTTTCTGAATTGCACGCCTGGCTGGGTCAGCAGGCTTAATACGTTTTTGCTGGGGTAGATGGCATGACCGACGAATGGAAAGCACCGGCCAAGGCAAGTGCCGACGACGGTGACGCGAAAAGCTGGAAGCTGTTGGAAAAGACTTTGCTGGCCGGCGTGCAGGAACAACGCCGTTCGCGGCGCTGGGGGATTTTCTTCAAGCTGCTGACGTTTGTTTATCTGTTTGTTGCGCTGCTGCTGTTCACGCCGCTGATGGACATGGAAAAAAGCGCCACCCGCGGCCCGAACTATACGGCGTTGATCGAGATCGACGGCGTAATCGCCGACAAGGAGCCGGCCAGCGCCGACAATATCGTTGGCAGCCTGCGTGCGGCGTTCGAAGACAAGAAGGTCAAGGGCGTGGTCCTGCGCATCAATAGCCCGGGTGGCAGTCCGGTGCAGTCTGGCTATGTCTATGACGAGATCAAGCGTCTGCGTGGGTTGCATCCGGAGATCAAGCTCTACGCAGTGATTTCCGATCTTGGTGCTTCGGGCGCCTATTACATCGCCAGCGCGGCGGATCAGATCTATGCCGACAAGGCCAGTCTGGTCGGCTCGATCGGCGTGACGGCGGCGGGTTACGGTTTCGTTGGCACCATGGAAAAACTCGGGGTTGAGCGCCGCACCTATACCTCGGGCGAGCACAAGGCATTCCTGGATCCGTTCCAGCCGCAAAAGCCTGAAGAAACCGCATTCTGGCAAAGCGTGCTGGACACCACGCACAAGCAGTTCATCAACAGCGTCAAGCAGGGCCGTGGCGATCGTCTGAAGGACAAAGAGCATCCGGAGCTGTTTTCCGGGCTGGTCTGGTCGGGTGAGCAGGCGCTGCCGCTAGGCCTGATCGATGGCTTGGGCAATGCCAGTTCGGTGGCGCGTGATGTGATTGGCGAGAAGGAGCTGGTGGACTTCACCGTGCAGGAATCGCCGTTCGATCGCTTCTCGAAAAAGCTCGGCGCCAGCGTGGCCGAGCAGTTGGCGATGTGGATGGGTTTCCACGGGCCTTCGTTGCGGTAAATCGTTTCAAGGTCAGAAGATCGCAGGTCAACGGCAGCTCTTGCACAATCGGTGTAGGAGCTGCCGAAGGCTGCGATCTTTTGCTTTCAAGGGATTTGCACACCTTCGACCAACAACATATCGATCAGGCGAATCAGCGGCAGGCCGATCAGGCTGGTGGCATCCGGGCCTTCGGTCGATTGAAACAGGCTTACGCCCAGTCCTTCGGCCTTGAAGCTGCCGGCGCAGTCGTACGGTTGCTCGATGCGCAGATAGCGCTCGATGCGTGCCTGATCCAGCTGGCGCATGTGCACGGTAAACGGCACGCAGTCGACCTGGCATTGCCCGGTCTGGCTGTTGAGCAGCGCCAGGCCGGTCAGGAAGGTCACGCTCGCGCCGCTCGCCGCCATCAATTGCTCGCGAGCCTTCTCGAAGGTGTGCGGCTTGCCGATGATCTGTTCGCCGAGGACGGCAACCTGATCCGAGCCAATGATCAGATGAGCAGGGTGGCTGTCCGCCAAGGCCCGGGCCTTTTCTTCGGCGAGACGTTTGACCAGATCGATTGCGGGCTCGCCCGGGCGGTGGCTTTCGTCGATGTCCGGCGAGCTGCAGACGAACGGCAGGTGCAGGCGGGCGAGCAATTCGCGGCGATAAGTCGAGCTTGAAGCGAGTAATAAAGGCAGCATGGACGTCTCCTGAGGCAGGTGCGGATTCTAGCGGAGGCGCGCAAGTGACGGACAGGGCACAATTTCCTTTGACATGGGTGGGTGCATCCCTATAATGCTGCGCCTATGTTGAATGACCCGATTCCACCTCACGTTGACCCGCGCAAATTGGCTGACCGTGGCACCACCCTTCAAGGTGAACTGCTGCTGGCCGATTTGAAGAGACTCTGCGACCCGCTTTCCGACGATGTCGGTACGGTGCAGGCCAAATTCGTTTTTGAACGAGATGAACGTAAGTCTGTGGTCATCCACAGCTTTATCGACACCGAAGTCAAAATGGTTTGCCAGCGTTGTCTTGAGCTGGTCACCCTGCCGATCCACAGCGAATGCAGTTACGCGGTGGTGAAGGAGGGTGCGAATACCCAGTCGTTGCCGAAAGGTTATGACGTGCTGGAACTGGGCGAAGATCCATTGGATCTGCAGTCACTGATCGAGGAGGAGCTTCTGCTCGCCTTGCCCATTGTGCCTGCTCATCATCCGGAAGAATGCCAGCAGCCGGCGGGAGCAGATGAGCCCGAACCGAGCGAGGACGAGGTAACGCGGTCCAACCCGTTCAGTGTATTGGCGCAGTTAAAGCGTGACCCAAACGTTTAGGAGTTAATCAATTATGGCTGTTCAGCAGAACAAAAAATCCCGCTCTGCCCGTGACATGCGCCGTTCGCACGACGCTCTCGAGGCTAGCACCCTGTCTGTAGAAAAAACCACCGGTGAAGTTCACCTGCGTCACCACGTATCGCCAGAAGGCGTTTACCGTGGCCGTAAAGTGATCGACAAGGGCGCTGACGAGTAATCACTTGTCTGCTCAAGTCATCGCGATTGACGCAATGGGCGGGGACTTCGGTCCCCGCAGCATTGTTCAGGCCAGTCTCGCTTGCCTGTCTGCTACACCCTCGCTGCACCTGACCCTCGTCGGTCAACCCTCCCTTCTTGAAGAACTGATCCACGGCCAGTCGGCTGCCGATCGCGCGCGCCTGACGATTGTCGCGGCGAGCGAAGTCATCACCATGGACGAAAAACCCGCCCAAGCCCTGCGTGGCAAGCCGGATTCGTCGATGCGTGTCGCCCTCGAACTGCTGCGCGATGGCAAGGTGCAGGCCTGTGTCAGTGCCGGCAATACCGGTGCGTTGATGGCCTTGTCGCGTTTCGTGCTGAAGACATTGCCCGGCATTGATCGTCCGGCCATGGTCGCGGCGATTCCGACGCAGACCGGTTATTGCCAGTTGCTCGATCTGGGCGCCAACGTCGATTGCAGTGCCGAGCACCTGTTGCAGTTTGCGGTGATGGGCTCGGTCGCTGCGCAGACCCTTGGTATCGCCCGTCCGCGCGTGGCACTGCTGAACATCGGCACCGAAGACATCAAGGGCAATCAGCAGGTCAAACTGGCCGCAACGCTGTTGCAGGCTGCACGCGGGATCAACTACATCGGTTTTATCGAAGGCGACGGCTTGTATCGCGGTGAGGCCGACGTGGTGGTGTGTGACGGCTTCGTCGGCAACATCCTGCTCAAGTCCAGCGAAGGTCTGGCGACGATGATTGCTGCGCGGATCGAGGCTTTGTTCAAGAAAAACTTCGCTTCGCGCGCTGTCGGCGTTCTCGCGCTGCCGTTGATGAAGCGTCTGCAGGCCGACCTGGCCCCGGCGCGACATAATGGCGCAAGCTTTCTCGGCTTGCAGGGCATCGTCGTGAAAAGCCACGGATCGGCGGGGGTTCAGGGCTTTCAGAGTGCGATTCAACGGGCGCTGATCGAGATTCAGGAGAACTTGCCCGAGCGTCTCCACGGTCGTCTGGAGGAACTGTTGTCTTAGGCGTTTTCGTCGGACAATGCTTAAATGTGACCGCCCGGTTCAAAGGGCCATCCAAACTGTCAGTTTCTGGCGTCCCCAACGGGGCGTTATTTTCCGACGACAAGATCATTAGGGGCTTGTTACATGTCTGCTTCCCTCGCATTCGTCTTTCCAGGACAGGGTTCGCAGTCCCTCGGCATGCTGGCCGAGCTGGGCGCGCAACATCCGCTGATCCTCGAAACCTTTCAAGAAGCCTCTGCTGCGCTGGGCTACGACCTGTGGGCACTGACCCAGCAGGGCCCGGAAGAGCTGCTCAATCAAACCGACAAAACCCAACCAGCCATTCTGACCGCTTCGATCGCCCTGTGGCGTCTGTGGCTGGCCGAAGGCGGCGCGCGTCCGGCGTTCGTCGCCGGCCATAGCCTGGGTGAATACAGCGCGCTGGTTGCTGCCGGCAGCCTGACCCTGGCTGACGCGGTCAAGCTCGTCGAGCGCCGTGGCCAGTTGATGCAGGAAGCGGTGCCGGCCGGGCAGGGCGGCATGGCTGCGATCCTCGGTCTGGAAGATGCCGACGTGCTGGCTGCCTGCGCCGAAGCGGCGCAAGGCGAAGTCGTCAGCGCAGTGAATTTCAACTCGCCGGGCCAAGTGGTGATCGCCGGTGCCAAGGCAGCCGTCGAGCGCGCCATCGAAGGCTGCAAGGCCCGTGGTGCCAAACGCGCCATGCCGTTGCCGGTGAGCGTGCCGTCGCACTGCGAGCTGATGCGTCCGGCTGCCGAGCGCTTCGCTGAATCCATCGCCGCCATCGACTGGCAGGCGCCGCAGATCCCGGTGGTACAGAATGTCAGCGCACAAGTGCCAGCCGATCTGGAAACCCTCAAGTGCGATCTGCTCGAACAGCTCTACAAGCCAGTGCGCTGGGTTGAATCGGTGCAGACTTTGGCCGCCAAGGGCGCGACCAATCTGGTCGAATGCGGCCCGGGCAAAGTCCTCGCTGGCCTGAACAAACGTTGCGCCGAAGGCGTTTCGACTTCCAATCTCAATACCCCAGATGCCTTCGCTGCCGCTCGCGCAGCGCAGGCCTGAATCAGGAGAAACTTGCATGAGTCTGCAAGGTAAAGTTGCACTGGTCACCGGTGCAAGCCGCGGTATCGGCCAGGCCATCGCGCTGGAACTGGGTCGTCAGGGCGCCATCGTTGTCGGCACCGCGACCTCCGCGTCGGGCGCCGAGCGCATTGCCGCGACCCTGAAGGAGAACGGTATTCAGGGCGCCGGTTTCGAGCTCAATGTCACCAGCGACGAATCGGTCAGCGCCGTGCTGGCAGGCATTCAGGAGCAGTTCGGTGCGCCGGTGGCGATTCTGGTCAATAATGCCGGTATCACCCGCGATAACCTGATGATGCGCATGAAAGACGACGAGTGGTACGACGTGATCGATACCAACTTGAACAGTCTGTATCGCCTGTCCAAGGGCGTTTTGCGTGGCATGACCAAGGCGCGTTGGGGCCGAATTATCAGTATTGGCTCGGTGGTGGGTGCCATGGGCAACGCCGGCCAAGTAAACTATGCAGCCGCCAAGGCCGGTCTGGAAGGTTTCAGCCGGGCGATGGCGCGTGAAGTCGGTTCGCGTTCGATTACGGTCAACTCGGTAACCCCAGGGTTCATCGACACCGATATGACCCGCGAGCTGCCTGAAGCACAGCGTGAAGCCTTGCAGACGCAGATTCCGCTGGGTCGTCTGGGGCAAGCTCAAGAGATCGCGTCCGTGGTCGCTTTTCTTGCATCCGACGGTGCGGCATACGTTACCGGGGCTACAATCCCGGTGAACGGTGGGATGTACATGTAAGTAAAATGTGACGGATTGCTTCAAAAAAATGTCATACGAGCTGTCTAAAATCCGTTATAAAGCTGCAATCTATTTATAGGCAGAGGGCCGCAGGGTTTGAGGAGTGAAGCTTTCAGTTGAAAAACTGAAAAGGCTTTCTATACACTTACCCACTGGCCAGCTGCCTGAATTTGTCCATTAGGAGTGAAAACAAGGTATGAGCACCATCGAAGAGCGCGTCAAGAAAATCGTTGCCGAGCAACTGGGTGTTAAAGAAGAAGAAGTGGTCAACACCGCTTCCTTCGTAGAAGACCTGGGTGCCGACTCCCTTGACACCGTTGAGCTGGTGATGGCTCTGGAAGAGGAATTCGAGACCGAAATCCCTGACGAAGAAGCTGAAAAGATCACTACTGTACAAGCTGCAATCGACTACGTTACCAGCCACCAGGCGTAATAGTTTGTAATCGTTGCTTGCTGTCATGGAAAAACCGCACTGCCATCATGGCGTGCGGTTTTTTCTTTAGGCCTGATGCAAAGTCGTCATTTGAAAAAGGAGAGTGCTGTGTCGCGTAGACGCGTCGTAGTCACCGGTATGGGTATGTTGTCGCCACTGGGCACGGATGTGCCGAGCAGTTGGCAGGGCATTCTGGCTGGCCGCAGTGGCATTGGTCTGATCGAACACACCGACCTTTCTGCCTATTCGACCCGCTTCGGTGGTTCGGTCAAAGGCTTCAATGTCGAGGAATACCTGTCGGTCAAGGAAGCGCGCAAGCTCGACCTGTTCATTCAGTACGGCCTCGCCGCAGGCTTTCAAGCCGTGCGCAACGCCGGTCTGGAAGTCACCGATGCCAACCGTGAACGCATTGGCGTGGCCATGGGTTCGGGTATCGGCGGTCTGACCAACATCGAAGAGACCAGCCGCACCCTGCACGAGACCGGTCCGCGACGGATCTCGCCGTTCTTTGTGCCTGGCTCGATCATCAATATGATTTCCGGTTTCCTGTCCATCCACCTAGGTGCACAGGGGCCTAACTACGCCATCGCTACTGCATGTACCACCGGTACGCACTGCATCGGCATGGCCGCGCGCAACATCATGTACGACGAAGCCGACGTGATGATTGCCGGCGGTGCGGAAATGGCTGCCTGCGGTCTGGGCATGGGCGGCTTCGGCGCATCCCGTGCGCTGTCGACCCGCAACGACGAGCCAACCCGCGCCAGCCGTCCGTGGGACAAGGGCCGCGACGGCTTCGTTCTGTCCGATGGTGCTGGCGCTCTGGTTCTCGAAGAGCTGGAGCACGCCAAGGCCCGTGGCGCCACGATCTACGCCGAGCTGATCGGTTTCGGCACCAGTGGCGATGCGTTCCACATGACCTCGCCACCCGCCGATGGCGCCGGTGCCGCGCGCTGCATCACCAATGCCCTGCGCGACGCGAAGATCAATGTAGATCAAGTGCAGTACATCAACGCCCACGGCACCTCGACCCCGGCCGGCGACCTTGCCGAAGCCAATGCGATCAAGTCGGTGTTCGGCGATCACGCCTACAAGCTGGCCGTCAGCTCGACCAAGTCGATGACCGGCCACCTGTTGGGTGCGGCGGGCGCGGTCGAAGCGATTTTCAGCGTGCTGGCGATCAACAGCCAGGTGGCACCGCCGACCATCAACCTTGATGAACCGGACGAAGGCTGCGATCTCGATTTCGTTGCGCACACCGCGCGTAACATGGACATCGATGTCGTGCTGTCCAACTCCTTCGGTTTTGGCGGCACCAACGGCACTCTGGCGTTTCGCCGGTTCGCCGGCTGATGGACAGCTGGGTCGACGGTCAACCGGCTGACGTGGTGTCGCTGAAAGATCGCGGCCTGGCTTACGGCGATGGTCTGTTCGAGACCATTGCCGTGCGCAGTGCTCGGCCGATTCTGCTGGATCGGCACCTGACGCGTCTGGCTGATGGCTGCGCGCGTCTGGCCATCGCGACCGATCTCGAGCTGGTTCGCCATGAACTGCTCAGCTATGCCGCTGCGATGGGCGAGGGCGTGCTCAAGCTTATCCTCACTCGGGGTGACGGCTTGCGTGGTTATGCGCCCGATCCTGCGGCGCAGGGCCGACGCATCCTGCAAGGCAATCCGCCGGCAGCGTATCCCGCTGCCCATGCCGAGCACGGCATCCGCCTGTTTCCCTGCAACACGCGTTTATCTACGCAGCCGTTGTTGGCCGGGCTCAAACATCTGAATCGACTGGAACAGGTGCTCGCCCGCGCCGAATGGCAGGACAGCGAGCATGCCGAAGGCTTGATGCTCGATCAGGCCGGGCGCGTCGTCGAAGGTGTGTACAGCAATATTTTCCTGGTGCGCGACGGTGGTCTGATTACGCCCGACTTGAAGCGCTGCGGGGTCGCTGGGGTGATGCGCGCGGAAATATTGTTTCAGGCCGAGTCGCTGGCCATCCCCACGCAAATCGCCGATATCAGCCTCGAACAGCTGCAATGGGCTGATGAAGTGTTTGTCTGCAACAGCGTTTATGGCGTCTGGCCGGTACGCGCCTGTGCTGCACTGAGCTGGCCGGTTGGCCCGCTCACCCGTAAACTGCAAACCATTGCCCGCGCGCTACTGGATGCTTGATTCGTGAGACGTAAACTTTTGCTGCTGCTGGAAACCGGACTGGTTCTGGCAGGGCTGCTGTTGGGCGCCAGCGCCTGGAAAATTCATTCGGCGCTGGAACAGCCCCTGAACATTCCGCAGGAACAACTGCTGGATGTGCCGAAAGGCTCTACACCGACCCGTACCTTCCTTGAACTCGAAACCGATGGCGTCATCAAGGACGCGTTCTGGCTGCGCGTCTATTGGCGCTTCAATCTTGCCGGCACACCGATTCACAGCGGCGAGTACCGTATGCAGCCGGGCATGACCGTCAACGGTCTGATCGATTCGTGGAAGCGCGGCGACGTGGTTCAGTACAGCCTGACCCTGGTCGAAGGCTGGACTTTTCATCAAGTGCGCGCCGCCCTGGCCAAGGATGACAAGCTCGAGCAGACCCTCAATGGCCTGAGCGACAGCGACGTGATGGCGAAGATCGGCCACAAAGGCTTGTTCCCGGAAGGTCGGTTCTTCCCGGACACCTATCGTTTCGTGCGCGGCATGTCCGATGCCGAGCTGCTGAAAAAGGCCTTTGATCGTCTCGATGAAGTGCTCGCCAAAGAGTGGGCGCAGCGTTCTGCCGATGTGCCTTACAGCGAACCTTATCAAGCGCTGATCATGGCCTCGCTGGTCGAGAAAGAGACCGGTGTTCCGCAGGAGCGTGGGCAGATTGCCGGGGTGTTTGTGCGGCGCATGGCGTTGGGCATGCAGTTGCAGACGGATCCGACGGTGATCTATGGCCTCGGCGATCGCTACACCGGCAAGCTGACCCGCGCGCATCTGAAAGAACCGACACCCTATAACACCTATGTGATTCCCGGTTTGCCACCGACGCCGATTGCGATGGTCGGACGCGAAGCGATTCATGCTGCGCTCAACCCGGTGGAGGGCAGCAGCCTGTATTTCGTCGCCCGTGGCGATGGCAGCCATGTGTTCTCCGATGATCTGGATGCGCACAACAACGCAGTGCGTGAATACCAGCTCAAGCGCCGCGCCGATTACCGTTCCAGCCCGGCACCAGTAACCGCGCCGGCCACCGATGAGGCGATTCCGGCGGCCTCGCCGAATACCGCGCCCGAGGTGCTGCCGCAGGTGTCGCCGCAAGAACCTGCGCCAGCCGCGGAACCGGACGCCGCTGCACCGCAGAACGCGCAATGACTTTGATGAAGGACTGCCTGTGACTGGCTTGTTTATTACCCTGGAAGGCCCGGAAGGCGCGGGCAAGAGCACCAATCGCGAATACCTCGCCGAGCGCCTGCGCGCCGCCGGTATCGAAGTGCTGCTCACCCGTGAGCCTGGCGGTACACCGCTGGCCGAACGGATTCGTGATGTCCTGCTGACCCCGGCCGACGAAGTGATGCACCCGGACGCCGAGCTGTTGCTGGTGTTCGCCGCGCGGGCCCAGCATCTGGCAGAGGTAATTCGTCCGGCGCTGGCCCGTGGCGCCGTGGTGCTGTGCGATCGTTTCACCGACTCGACATACGCCTATCAGGGCGGCGGTCGTGGTTTGTCACTCGAGCGCATCGCCACGCTGGAGACTTTCGTGCAGGGCGACTTGCGGCCCGATCTGACCTTGATTTTCGACCTGCCCGTTGAAATCGGTTTGGCCCGCGCCAGTGCCCGTGGTCGACTGGATCGTTTCGAACTCGAAGGCCGGGCGTTTTTCGAGAACGTGCGCAATGCGTTCCTGAAACGCGCCGAAGCCGACCCGTCGCGCTACGTGCGCATCGATGCCGGTCAGCCATTGGCCAAGGTGCAGCAATCGCTGGACACCTTGCTACCGAATTTGCTGGAGCTGGCCCGTGGCTGAAGCCTATCCATGGCAGGACAGCCTCTGGCAGCAACTGGCCGGACGCACTCAGCATGCTCACGCTTATCTGCTGCACGGTCCGGCCGGTATCGGCAAGCGTGCGCTCGCCGAACGCTTAATGGCCAGCCTGCTGTGCCAGCGTCCGACGCCTGAGGCGTGCGGCGAGTGCAAATCCTGTCTGCTGCTCAAGGCCGGCAGTCATCCGGACAATTACATCCTGGAGCCGGAAGAGGCGGACAAGGCGATCAAGGTCGATCAGGTTCGTGATCTGGTCAGTTTCGTCGTGCAGACCGCGCAGCTCGGCGGGCGCAAAGTGGTGTTGATCGAGCCGGTCGAGTCGATGAACATCAACGCTGCCAACGCCTTGCTCAAAAGCCTTGAAGAGCCGTCCGGCGATACCGTGCTGCTATTGGTCAGCCATCAGCCGAGCCGTTTGTTGCCAACCATCAAGAGCCGTTGCGTGCAGCAGGCCTGCCCGCTGCCGGGCGAGGCGATGAGTCTGCAATGGCTGGCCCAGGCGCTGCCGGATTGCGCGGAGGAAGAGCGCGTCGAACTGCTGACCCTCGCCGCCGGGTCGCCGCTGATGGCGGTCAGCCTGCAATCGCAAGGTGTGCGTGAACAACGTGCACAAGTGGTCGAAGGCGTGAAGAAGCTGCTCAAGGGACAACAATCGCCGACGCAACTGGCGGAAGAGTGGAAAAGCATTCCGATGCTGCGTCTGTTCGACTGGTTCTGCGACTGGTCGAGCCTGATCTTGCGCTATCAACTGACTCAGGACGAAGCCGGCCTCGGCCTGGCCGATATGCGCAAGGTCGTGCAGTACCTGGCCCAGAAAAGCCCGCAGGGTAAAGTGCTGGATATTCAAGACTGGATTCTCGCCCAGCGACAGAAAGTGCTGAGCAAGGCCAACCTCAATCCGGCCCTGTTGCTGGAAGCATTGTTGGTGCAATGGGTGGGATTGCCTGGTCAAAGATAAGAATGTGTACCTAGACTCTGAAGATCAGCAGTGGAGGTGAACATGATTGAACCTGTCAGCCCGGGGCCGCGTAACGGCATCTTGTCCCTGACCATCAAGGACAAGTCGGTGCTCTACGCCGCCTACATGCCGTTCATCAAGAATGGCGGACTGTTCATCCCGACCAACAAAAGCTACCGGTTGGGCGACGAGGTGTTCATGCTGTTGCACCTGATGGATGAAGCGGAAAAAATTCCGGTCGCCGGCAAAGTCGCCTGGATCACCCCCAAAGGCGCACAAGGCAATCGCGCCGCCGGTGTCGGCGTGCAGTTCAACGACGGCGACGACACCGCGCGCAGTCGCATCGAAACTCATCTGGCCGGAGCGCTGAAATCCGACCGTCCCACTCATACGATGTAAGTTGCAGTCCTTTTTATGCTCGTAGATTCCCATTGTCACCTTGACCGTCTCGACCTCGCCGCCCATGACGGCTCGCTGGATGCCGCACTCGCTGCGGCCCGCGAGCGTGGGGTCGGACATTTTCTGTGCATCGGCGTCAGCGCCGACAACGCCGCCGACGTCAAAGCCCTCGCCGAGCGTTATGACGACGTCGATTGCTCGGTCGGCGTGCATCCGCTGGATGTGCAGCCGGGCGCGGCACCGGCGCTGGACTGGCTGCTGCACGAACTCGATCACCCGAAAGTGGTGGCGATCGGCGAAACCGGTCTCGACTATCACTACGAGCCGGAAGCTGCCGAGTTGCAGCAGGAGTCGTTTCGCCTGCATCTGCAAGCGGCGCAGCAGACCGGCAAGCCGGTGATCATCCACACTCGCGGCGCCCGTGCCGACACCCTCCAACTGCTGCGCGAAGCGGCGCTGCCCCAGGCCGGCGTGTTGCATTGCTTCACCGAGGACTGGGAAATGGCCAAAGCGGCGCTGGACATGGGTTATTACATTTCCCTGTCGGGCATTGTTACGTTCCGCAATGCCGACGCTCTGCGCGATGTGGCGAGCAAGGTGCCGGCCGATCGCCTGCTGGTGGAAACCGATTCGCCGTATCTGGCGCCGATTCCGTATCGCGGCAAGCCGAACCTGCCGCAGTACGTGCGCGAAGTGGCGGAGTTTCTGGCGATGCTGCGTGGTGAGAACTACGAGCGCTTTGCCGAGCAGACCACGGAAAACTTCAAGCGCTTGTTCCCGCTGGCGAGTGTTAAATCTGCCGTATGACGGCAGGCCAAATCGCAGGCAAAAAAACCCGGGTTCTGGGGGTGAATCCGGGTTAAGACCATTAGGAGTAAAACAAAGGCACGCGGTCCGTTGGTACCTTTACCGGCACGACACTTGGGGGAGATGTCGCCCGACAGTTCAAGTATTGATCAGTCTGGCGTGCAGTCCAGTGAGCGGGTCGGGGTTTTTAAACAAATTTGGAATACGTTTGCTTCAGTTGAGTTCTCATTGCGCCCGATTCGTTCTCGAAATGAACAAGAAACACAGATTCGGTCGATGAACCGTGCTTTTTTGCGCAAGTTAGGCATAATACGCGGCTTCGAATTTTGACCCTTCAGACCTTTTTCTTATGCATAAAGAACCTCGTAAGGTCCGTGAATTTCGTCGCCGCGAGCAGGAAATTCTCGATACCGCGCTCAAGCTGTTCCTCGACCAGGGTGAAGACAGTGTCACCGTCGAGATGATTGCTGATGCCGTGGGTATCGGCAAAGGCACGATCTACAAGCACTTCAAATCCAAGGCCGAGATCTACTTGCGCCTGATGCTCGATTACGAGCGCGATCTGAACGAGCTGCTGCATTCGGCCGATGTCGACAAGGACAAGGAAGCGCTGTCCCGCGCCTACTTCGAATTCCGCATGCGCGACCCGCAGCGCTATCGCCTGTTCGACCGTCTCGAAGAGAAAGTGGTCAAGGGCAATCAGGTGCCGGAGATGGTCGAGGAACTGCACAAGATCCGTGCCTCGAACTTCGAACGCCTGACCCTGCTGATCAAGGGGCGCATCAGCGAAGGCAAGCTCGAAGACGTGCCGCCGTACTTCCACTACTGCGCATCCTGGGCGTTGGTACACGGCGCGGTGGCGCTGTATCACTCGCCATTCTGGAGCAATGTGCTGGAAGATCAGGAAGGCTTCTTCCAGTTCCTGATGGACATCGGCGTGCGCATGGGCAACAAGCGCAAGCGCGACCCGGAAACGCCGAGCACATAAGTCATTCAGCGGGCTGATTGCGCCGTGTTTTAGCAACATGGCGCAATAGCACAGGAATATACTCAGGCATAGGGCTTGCTAAAACCTGATTTCTCAGTCAAGTTTTGCTCGCTCGATTTTCTTTCGCCGGAGTGTTTCATGATCGTTGACCGTCAAGGCAGGCGTTTTCGCAATCTGCGCATCAGCCTGACCTCTGCCTGCAATTACGCCTGTACCTACTGCGTGCCCAACGGCAAGCGGTTGGTCGCTGCGCAGGATGAGCTGTCGGCCGAAGCCATGGCGCGCGGCGTCGAATACCTGATCGAAGCGGCCGGCATCGAGCGCCTGCGCATCACTGGCGGCGAGCCACTGGTCAGCCCCAAACTCGAATCGTTCATGACTGCCGTCGGCCAGATGGGCCTCGACGACATCAGCCTGACCACCAATGGTCAACTCCTCGCGAAAAAACTGCCGCTGCTGGTCGATGCCGGTCTGCGTCGAATCAACGTTTCCCTCGATACTCTTGATGCCGCTGCTTTTCGCAGCATCGCTCGTGGCGGCGATCTGGCCAGCGTGCTCGATGGCATGGATCAGGCTGCCGCTGCCGGGATGAAGATCAAGGTCAACATGGTGCCGTTGCGCGGGCAAAACCTCGATCAGGTCATGCCGTTGCTTGATTACTGTCTGGAGCGCGGCTTCGAACTGCGCTTCATCGAGCTGATGCGCATGGGACACCTGGCCAAGGATTCCAATGCCTTCCTGCAGCAGTTCGTCAGCCTTGAGCAGTTGCTCGGCCTGATCGGCGAACGTTATGAATACGCCCAGACCGACGCACCGGTGGACGCCACGGCTGTGCGCTATGCGATTCCCGGTCGCGGCAATTTCGGAGTAATCGCCAACGAAAGCGTGCCGTTCTGCCGCACCTGCTCGCGCTTGCGCCTGTCGTCGACCGGTTGGCTGCATGGCTGTTTGTCGTCGAGCAACCGCCACTATGTCGGCGATCTGCTCGACAAGCCGCGCCACCAGGCGTTGCCGGCGCTGCAACGTTTGCTGGTCAAGGCGTTGGGTGACAAGCAGGAGGTGGCGTTCTCTGGCGGCGCTACTGTCATGAAGATTATTGGCGGTTGAAGAACCGCTTTCGCGAGCAGGCTCGCTCCCACATTTGGAATGCATTTCAATTGTGGGAGCGAGCCTGCTCGCGAATGCCTCTATCACTGAATTTGCCGAGCTGGCGCAAAAGCTGCATTCAACGGCCATTCGCCGGTTTTCCGACACCGGCTTCTGGAGGAATAGGATGCGTAGCCTGGTTTTGCTGCTGGCCGTTTTGGCGCTTGGCGGCTGCATGAATGTCAGCGATATGGCCGAAGGCACTCGCTATCACATGAGCGATGCGGGGCTTCTGGACCATAGTGACAGCCGCCGGGTGAACAATCTCCGCATTCAGCCGGACTCGTTCATCTTTATCGCCCAGGGCGCGTTCGCGCCACCGGGTGGTTCCTATCCACGGCCGAACGTGGTCGCCGAAGAAGCCTTCAAGGGCTTTGTCGAATATTTCCCGATGGTCCGCCGCGCCCGTGCGCCGGAAGGCCTCGACCAAGCCATGGGCGAAGCCCGTGATGCCGGGGCGCATTACCTGCTCTACACACGTTTCGCCAAGGCTGATGACCGCATCGGCAACTCCGACGAGTGGCTGGACCAGGAAGCCGTGGATCGCCTCGGTATCGATGGCGGCGTGATTCAGATCATGTTGATCGAGACCAGCACCCAGTATTTGATTGATACTGCACGGATCAAGAGTCGTGGCGGTTTACTGACGTTCCATGATTCCAAACCCGAAGACCTCATCGGTCCGCCGCTGGCGCAATACGCACGCAGCCTGCTGGGGATCGGCGACCAGTAATCAAGGAGTACGCCATGAGTGACCCGCAAACAGCCAATGACCTGCTGGGGCAGATCCCCAAGACCAAAGGCCTGCCACCGGTGCATTTGTGGAACCCGGATTTCTGCGGCGACATCGACATGCGCATTGCCCGTGACGGCACCTGGTACTACCTGGGTACGCCGATCGGGCGCAAGCCGATGGTCAAACTGTTCTCCACCATCATCCGCCGCGACGGCGATGATTATTTCCTGATTACCCCGGTCGAGAAGGTCGGGATCAAGGTCGATGACGCGCCGTTCGTGGCGGTTGCCGTTGACGTGCAAGGCGAGGGCGAGGCGCAGGTTTTGCGCTTTACCACCAACGTCGAGGAAACCACCGAAGCGGGGACTGAGCATCCGCTGCGTGTCGAGATCGATCCTGAGACTCAGGAGCCTGCGCCCTATGTGCATGTGCGCAGCAACCTTGAAGCGCTGATTCACCGCAATGTGTTTTACCAGTTGGTGGAACTGGCGGTGAGCCGCGAGATCGATGGTCAGCGCTGGTTGGGCGTGTGGAGCGGCGGCGAGTTCTTTCGCATCGGCCTGGAACCCTGACACAACATCAAAATGTGGGAGCGAGCCTGCTCGCGAATGCGCTGTATAAGTCGCCAGCAATGTTGACTGACACGACGCTTTCGCGAGCAGGCTCGCTCCCACATTGGTTTGCGCAAGCTGAAAAATCCGATTGACTGTTATTCGTATGATGATTAGCGTAGGCACCCATCGCGATTCGCCTTGAGGTGTACATGTCCAGCAGCTTTCATGCGTCGACCGTTGACTGGCTGGGCAGCTGGATTGCGGCCGGTCAGGTCAAGCCGGGGCAGACCATCAAGGTCGAGGCGGATCTGGGCGAGCAGCTTGGTGTCAGCCGCACGGTGATTCGCGAAGCCATCAAAACCCTCGTCGCCAAAGGCATGCTCGAAGTCGGGCCGAAAGTCGGCACGCGGGTGTTGCCGGTCCGGCGCTGGAATCTGTTCGATCCGCAGGTGGTCGGTTGGCTATCGCGCAATGGGTTGCCGGAAAACTTCGTCGATGACCTGCTGGATTTGCGCCGCACCATTGAGCCGATGGCGGTGCGCTGGGCCTGTGAGCGGGCGACACCGGAGCAGATCGAAGCGGTACAACTGGCTTTCAATGCGCTGGAACGTGCAGTCGACAGCGGCGTTGATTACAACCGTGCCGACCAGGCCTTCCACGAATGCATTCTTGCCGCCAGCCATAATCAGTTCATCGAACAAATGGTCCCGGCCCTCGGTGCGTTACTGGCGGTGTCGTTCGAAGTCTCCGCCGCCGACCCCGATGAACTGCGCCGCACCTTGCCGATCCATAAAGACATGGCCGATGCCATCGCCGCGCGCGATTCGACCCGTGGCGTGTGGGCGTGCATGACCTTGATCGACAATGCCGATCTGGCGATAAAACGCTTTTACCCGAAAGTCATGGCGGACCGCAAAGCCAGCTAAGACCGAAAATCCCCTGTGGGAGCGAGCCTGCTCGCGAATGCGTCAGGTCAGATACATCATCATTGACTGACACGCCGCCTTCGCGAGCAGGCTCGCTCCCACATTGGAAACAACAAGAACAGGAAGGATTCCAGATGACCTGCACCGCCCTGACCCAACACCGCGCGCAACTCGGCGAAGGCCCGTTCTGGGATGCGCCGACCCAAGCGCTTTACTGGGTCGATATCGCCGGTAAACAAGCGTTGCGCCTGATTGGTCAGAACGTGCAGATCTGGCAGATGCCCGAGCACATCTCCGCCTTCATTCCCTGCGCCAGCGGCGATGCGCTGGTGACATTGAGCAGTGGTGTCTACCGCCTCGATCTCGATTCGCCCGGCCTCGAGCCACGTTTGACGCTGTTCTGTGTCGCCGACCCGCAACCGGGCAACCGGCCCAACGAAGCCCGTTGCGATGCCTTGGGCCGGTTGTGGTTGGGCACCATGCAGAACAACATCGACGAGCACGGTGAGGATCTGCCGCTGGTGCGCCGTTCCGGTGGCCTGTTCCGTATCGATCCCGATCAGCGCGTCACACCGCTGCTGCTCGGCCTGGGCATTCCCAATACCTTGTTGTGGAGCGACGACGGCACCACGCTGCTGTTCGGTGAAAGCCTCGACAGCACGCTCAATCGATATTTCATCCGCACCGACGGCAGTCTCGATGCGCCGCAGGTGTTCTACTCGTCCGATCAACACGGTGGTCCCGATGGCTCGGCGATGGACGCCGAAGGCTACGTGTGGAATGCACGCTGGGACGGCAGTTGCCTGCTGCGCCTGACGCCGGACGGGCAGGTGGACCGCAAGATCGATCTGCCGGTCAGTCGCCCGACCAGTTGCGTGTTCGGTGGCGAAGACTTGAAAACCTTATTCATCACCAGCGCCAAGAGTCCGCTGAACCATCCATTGGATGGCGCGGTGCTGAGCATGCGCGTCGACGTTGCAGGAAAACTCTGTACGCGTTTTGCTGGTTAAATCCCATAATATGGGATGCAAAATTATATATTGAGATTATTTGGCGGTCGGGTTTATAGTCGGCTCCAGCAGTAACACGCACTCACACTTAAAAAGAACAAAACAGGTGAAGTGATGCAGCGAATTCTTGTCGCCCGCGCAAGCGGATCCGCCTTTCGCCACGGCTCAATGCCGTTGACGACGCTTGCCTGTCTGTTTTCCCCAGCCGTCAAAACCGGACATCGACCGATGGCCGGTTTTTTTGCGCCTGCGTGCAGGAGGCCTGAGCCATGGCTGAAGCGCTGACATTGCCGCAAGTGTCGGCCCCGCCGAAAGGCGAGCGCCTGAAAAACAAGGTCGTGCTGTTGACCGGGGCCGCTCAGGGCATCGGCGAAGCCATCGTCGCCGCCTTCGCCTCGCAGCAAGCCAGATTACTCATCAGCGACATCCAGGCTGACAAGGTCGAGCAGGTCGCCGCTCACTGGCGCGATCAGGGCCATGACGTGCAGGCGCTCAAGGTCGACGTATCGAATCAGCAGGATCTGCATGCCCTGGCCCGACGCGCCGTGGAATTGCATGGCCGCATCGATGTGTTGGTCAACTGTGCCGGGGTCAATGTGTTCCGCGATCCTTTGCAGATGACCGAAGAGGACTGGCACCGCTGCTTCGCCATTGATCTGGATGGCGCCTGGTATGGCTGCAAAGCGGTGCTGCCGCAGATGCTCGAGCAGGGCGTGGGCAGCATCATCAACATCGCCTCGACCCATTCCAGCCACATCATTCCCGGCTGCTTCCCGTACCCGGTGGCCAAGCACGGCTTGCTCGGCCTGACCCGCGCACTCGGCATCGAATACGCGGCCAAAGGCATTCGCGTCAACGCCATCGCGCCGGGCTACATCGAAACGCAGCTGAACGTTGATTACTGGAATGGCTTTGCCGATCCGCACGCCGAGCGGCAGCGCGCCTTTGACCTGCACCCGCCCAAGCGCATCGGCCAGCCGATCGAAGTGGCAATGACGGCGGTGTTTCTGGCCAGCGATGAGGCACCGTTTATCAACGCTTCGTGCATCACCATCGATGGTGGTCGCTCGGTGATGTACCACGACTGAACAAAACGGATCTCCAGCGCTGAACTACGCTTGAAATCCAATCATCATACGATATGACTATTTTCAACCAGCTTCACTGAGAACACGCTTCAACGCTTTTCAAACCTTGCTCAAAAAAATAACAAGGAGTCATCTGATGAAACGTCGTTTCGGGATTCGTACCCTGTGCAGCACTGCCCTGGCGGTCACTGCGTTCAGCCTGAGCAGTGCGCTGCTCGCCGCCGACGCGGTGAAGATCGGTTTTCTGGTCAAGCAGGCCGAAGAACCGTGGTTCCAGACCGAATGGGCTTTTGCCGAAAAAGCCGCCAAGGACAAAGGCTTTGAACTGATCAAGATCGCGGTGCCGGATGGCGAGAAGACCCTCTCGGCCATCGACAGCCTCGCCGCCAACGGCGCCAAGGGTTTTGTGATCTGCCCGCCTGACGTGTCCCTCGGCCCTGCCATCATGGCCAAAGCCAAGATCAACGACTTGAAAGTGATTGCCGTCGACGACCGTTTTGTCGACGCCAACGGCAAGTTCATGGAAGACGTGCCGTACCTGGGCATGGCCGCGTTTGAAGTGGGTCAAAAGCAGGGCGCCGCCATGGCTGCCGAAGCGAAAAAGCGTAACTGGGACTGGAAAGACACCTACGCGGTGGTCAACACCTATAACGAACTCGACACCGGCAAGAAGCGCACCGACGGTTCGGTCGATGCCCTGAAGAAGGCCGGCATGCCCGAGGATCACATCCTCTTCGCCGCACTGAAAACCCTCGACGTACCGGGCAGCATGGACGCCACCAACTCGGCGCTGGTGAAACTGCCGAGCGCGGCGAAAAACCTGATCATCGGCGGCATGAACGACAACACCGTGCTCGGCGGCGTGCGCGCCACCGAAGCGGCCGGGTTTGCCGCGAGCAACGTGATTGGCATCGGCATCAACGGCACCGACGCCATCGGCGAATTGAAAAAGCCTAACAGCGGCTTCTTCGGGTCGATGCTGCCAAGCCCGCACATCGAAGGCTACAAGACCGCCGAGATGATGTACGAGTGGATCACCGCCGGCAAAGAGCCGCCGAAGTACACCGCCATGGATGACGTCACCCTGATCACCCGCGAAAACTTCAAGCAAGAGCTGGAAAAAATCGGCTTGTGGAACTGAGGCAGCGACGGCCCGGGCAGCCGGGCCGTTTTTCGGTGTGAAGAGGTGGCTTTATGCACGCGCAAGTACAGACACAAGAACAACACGGCGCCAGCGGCAGCCTGCGCTTCAACGGGATCGGCAAGACCTTTCCCGGCGTGAAAGCGCTCGACGGCATCAGCTTTGTCGCCCACCCCGGCCAGGTCCATGCCCTGATGGGCGAGAACGGCGCGGGCAAATCGACCCTGCTGAAAATCCTCGGTGGCGCTTACATCCCAAGCAGCGGCGAGCTGCAGATCGGCGAGCAGGCGATGGCGTTCAAGTCCACCGCTGACAGCATCGGCAGCGGCGTCGCGGTGATTCACCAGGAACTGCATCTGGTCCCGGAAATGACCGTGGCCGAGAACCTGTTTCTCGGCCATCTGCCGGCCAGTTTCGGCTTGATCAATCGCAGTGAGCTGCGCCAGAAAGCCCTGAATTGCCTGAAGGGGCTGGCGGACGAAATCGATCCGCAAACCAAGGTCGGACGCTTGTCGCTGGGTCAGCGGCAACTGGTGGAAATCGCCAAAGCGCTGTCGCGCGGCGCTCACGTCATCGCTTTCGACGAACCGACCAGCAGCCTCTCGGCGCGGGAGATCGATCGCTTGATGGCGATCATCGGTCGCCTGCGCGACGAAGGCAAAGTGGTGCTCTACGTTTCCCATCGCATGGAAGAAGTCTTCCGCATTTGCGACGCCGTCACCGTGTTCAAGGACGGCCGCTACGTTCGTACATTCGACGACATGAGCCAGTTGACCCACGATCAACTGGTGACCTGCATGGTCGGTCGCGACATTCAGGATATCTACGATTACCGCCATCGCCCGCGCGGTGCCGTGGCGTTGAAGGTCGATGGTTTGCTCGGCCCGGGCCTGCGTGAGCCGATCAGTTTCGAAGCGCACAAAGGCGAAATCCTTGGCCTGTTCGGGCTGGTCGGGGCAGGGCGCACCGAGCTGTTTCGCCTGCTCAGCGGCCTGGAGCGCAACACCGCTGGCCGTCTCGAACTGCGCGGCCATGAGCTGAAATTGCGCTCGCCGCGTGACGCGATCGCCGCCGGTATTCTGCTCTGCCCGGAAGATCGCAAGAAGGAAGGCATCATCCCCCTGGCCAGCGTCGCCGAGAACATCAACATCAGTGCCCGCGGTGCGCATTCCGGGCTCGGCTGCTTGATTCGCGGCCTGTGGGAAAAGGGCAATGCTGACAAGCAGATCAAGGCCCTGAAAGTGAAAACCCCGCACGCCGGCCAGCAGATAAAGTTCCTTTCCGGAGGCAACCAGCAGAAAGCCATTCTCGGCCGCTGGCTGTCGATGCCGATGAAAGTCCTGCTGCTCGACGAACCGACCCGTGGCATCGACATCGGCGCCAAGGCCGAGATCTACCAGATCATTCATAACCTCGCCGCCGACGGTATTTCGGTGATCGTGGTGTCCAGCGATCTGATGGAAGTGATGGGCATTTCCGACCGCATCCTGGTGCTCTGCGAAGGCGCCCTGCGCGGCGAAGTCAGCCGCGACCAGGCCAATGAATCCAACCTGCTGCAACTGGCTTTGCCACGCCACCGCGCTGACGGCGTGGCGAACTGAGAGGTGACTATGATGACTACGCAAAACGAAACCCTGCCGACCGAGCGCAAACCGCTGGACATGCGGCGCTTCCTCGATGACTGGGTCATGCTGCTGGCGGCGATCGGCATCTTTGTCGCCTGCACACTGCTGATCGACAACTTCCTCTCGCCGCTGAACATGCGTGGCCTGGGTCTGGCGATTTCCACCACCGGCATCGCCGCGTGCACCATGCTTTATTGCCTGGCATCCGGACACTTCGACCTCTCGGTCGGCTCAGTGATCGCCTGTGCAGGCGTGGTCGCGGCAGTGGTAATGCGTGACACCAACAGTGTATTTCTCGGGGTCAGCGCGGCGTTGGCGATGGGCCTGATCGTCGGGCTGATCAACGGCATCGTGATTGCCAAGTTGCGCGTCAATGCCTTGATCACGACGCTGGCGACCATGCAGATCGTTCGCGGTCTGGCCTACATTTTTGCCAACGGCAAAGCGGTCGGTGTTTCGCAGGAATCGTTCTTTGTTTTCGGCAATGGCCAACTGTTCGGTGTGCCGGTGCCAATCCTGATCACCATCGTTTGCTTCCTGTTTTTCGGCTGGCTGCTGAACTACACCACCTATGGGCGTAACACCATGGCCATCGGTGGCAACCAGGAAGCGGCGCTGCTGGCGGGTGTTAACGTCGACCGGACCAAGATCATCATCTTCGCCGTGCACGGTGTGATCGGTGCGCTGGCGGGTGTGATTCTGGCCTCGCGGATGACTTCCGGGCAGCCGATGATTGGTCAGGGTTTTGAATTGACAGTGATTTCCGCGTGCGTATTGGGCGGGGTTTCGCTGAGTGGCGGCATCGGCATGATTCGTCATGTGATTGCCGGGGTGTTGATTCTGGCGATCATCGAGAATGCGATGAACCTGAAGAATATCGATACGTTTTATCAGTATGTGATTCGTGGTTCGATTCTGTTGCTGGCCGTGGTCATTGACCGCTTGAAACAACGGTAACGTCAAAAGCTACCCCTCACCCCAGCCCTCTCCCAAAGGGAGAGGGGCCGACCGAGGTGTCTTGCGTTCTACATCGACCTGAAAGTTCGGGTCGATTGTGGATTCTCTAAAGCAACATCAGTTCGGCGCATTTCCTGAGCACTCCCCAATCAGTTCCCTCTCCGAAAGGGAGAGGGGGCCGACCGAGGTGTCTTGCGTTCTACATCGACCTGAAATATCGGGTCGATTGTGGATTCGCTAAAGCAACATCAGTTCGGCGCATTTCCTGAGCACTCCCCAATCAGTCCCTCTCCCAAAGGGAGTGGGGGCCGACCGAGGTGTCTTGCGTTCTACATCGACCTGAAAGTTCGGGTCGATTGTGGATTCTCTAAAGCAACATCAGTTCGGCGCATTTCCTGAGCACTCCCCAATCAGTTCCCTCTCCCAAAGGGAGTGGGGGCCGACCGAGGTGTCTTGCGTTGTACATCGACCTGAAAGATCGGGTCGATTGTGGATTCGCTAAAGCAACATCAGTTCGGCGCATTTCCTGAGCACTCCCCAATCAGTTCCCTCTCCCTCCGGGAGAGGGCTAGGGTGAGGGGCTCTTGATTTTGCTCTCTCCACCGGTCACCTCCCTCAAATTTTTGTTGCCCGCCACGCCCCGTTTCGGTTATCAATTTGTACATGATTAGACAGGTACGATTCGACAAGAAACAACGGGTGGTCGACGAGCTTGTCCGACGCATCGAAAGCGGCCTCATGGAGGACGGCTTTCTGTTGCCTGGCGAACATCAGTTGGCTCAAGAATTCCAGGTCAGCCGTGGCACCTTGCGTGAGGCGCTGGCCGAACTGAAGCGGCGTAATTACATCGCCACGCAGAGCGGTGTCGGTTCCATCGTCACTTTCGACGGTGTCGCGCTGGATCAGCGCAGCGGCTGGGCGCAGGCGCTGGCCGACAGCGGGGCGCTGATCAATACCGAAGTGTTGCGCCTCGAGGCGGTGACTCGCCCAGATCTGCTGGTGCGTTTCGGCACCGATCAATTCATCACCCTCGACCGTCGCCGGCGCGCCACCGACGGTACGCTGGTGTCTCTGGAACGATCCTTGATGCCGGCCAATGGCGGCCTGGAAAGCCTGCCCCGCGTCGGCCTGATCGACAATTCCCTGACCATTACCCTGGCCGCCTACGGCTATATCGGCGAGCGCGGCGATCAGTGGATCGGCGCCGAGCCGCTGAATGCCGAAGACGCTGAGCTGCTTGGTCGACCGGTCGGCACGGTGTTTCTCAAAGCCCTGCGCACCACCTACGACCGGCAGAACCGTTTCATGGAACAGGTCGAAAGCCTGCTCGACCCGGTGCACTTTCGTCTGCACCTGCAATTCGGAGAATCGAAATGACCGCGCTCAACCGTGCGCTTGGCGCTTTCTATGGTCTGGCTCTGGGTGATGCGCTGGGCATGCCGACGCAGTCGCTTGATCGTGAAACGATCAAGGCGCGCTTCGGCCAGATCACTGATTTGCAGGACGCAGGTCCCTTGCAACCGATCGCCGCGAACATGCCCAAAGGCTCGATCACCGATGACACCGAGCAGGCGATCCTGGTCGGCGAATTATTGGTCGAAGGTCACGGCCGTATCGAGCCGGCGGTCCTCGCCCAGCGCTTGATCGAATGGGAAGCCGAGATGCAGGCCAAAGGCTCGCAGGACTTGCTCGGCCCCTCGACCAAACGCGCTATTGAAATGATCCTCGCCGGGCATTCCCCGGAAGAAGCCGGGCGTTACGGCACCACCAATGGCGCGGCGATGCGCATCACCCCGGTGGGCATTGCCGCGAACGTGGCCGATCCGCAGCGCTTCATTGCGGCGGTCGTGCAGGCTTGCCAGGTGACGCATAACACCACGCTGGGGATTTCCAGTGCGGCGGCGGTGGCGGCGGTGGTTTCCGCTGGCATCAATGGCGTCGATCTGGGCGAGGCGCTGAATCTTGGCCAGCAGATTGCCCAGCAAGCCGAAGCCCACGGGCATTGGGTTGCTGGCGGGCGCATGGCCTCGCGGATCAGTTGGGCGCGCAGTATCAGCGTCGACAGCGACAAAGCATTGCTTGCCGATCTGCTCTATGACGTGATCGGTACATCGGTGGCGTCGCAGGAGTCGGTGGTGGTCTCATTCGCCCTGGCCCAGCAAGTGGCCATCGGCGAGATGACGGCATTCGAGGCGTTGTGCATGGCTGCCAGCCTGGGCGGCGACACGGATACCATCGCGGCGATTCTCGGCGCCATGCTCGGCGCTTGCCTGGGTCTTGAGTGCTGGCCGCAGCCGATGATCGAAACGGTGAAAGTCGTTAATCAACTTGAGCTGGAACCGTTGGTGCAGGGGCTGTTGGCCTTGCGTTGACTGGCTGGCCTCTTCGCGAGCAGGCTCGCTCCCACAATTGGAATGCATTTCCTTGTGGGAGCGAGCCTGCTCGCGAAAGGGCGGCGCATTTCTAAAGAATTCACACAGCAATGGATCGCACAGACAGGCCTCGGAAGGCCGGTTGTCTTGTCGTTTTGCATCATTGCCACAACCACAAAAAAGGCAAACAGGAGCATCTTCATGAGTTCATCAACCGCCGGGCAAAGCGTCGGGCAATTGGAAACCCGGGGCATCGAGCCGGTGCCGGAAGCCGAGTGCAACGGTCATCCGTTGCAGCTGTTCTGGGTCTGGTTTGCGGCCAATATTTCCATCCTCGGCCTGCCGCTGGGCGCCACGCTGGTGGCGTTTCGCGGGCTGGCGATCTGGCAGGCGATCATCGTCGCCATCCTCGGTGCCGCCGGTTCGTTTGCCGTGGTCGGGATTATTTCGATTGCCGGGCGGCGGGGCCGCGCGCCGAGTCTGACGCTGTCGCGGGCGATCTTCGGCGTACGCGGCAACATCGGCCCGACGCTGGTTTCGCTGATGTCGCGTCTGGGTTGGGAAACCGTCAACACCACCACCGCCGCGTTCGTGCTGCTGTCGCTGTGTTCGATCCTGTTCGGCTCGCCGGTCGAGGCGAAAAGTGCGCCGATACTGACGCTGATCTTTATCGCCATCTTCGTCCTGCTGACCTTGTCAGTGTCCGGCCTCGGCCACGCGACCCTGCTGGTAATCCAGAAATGGGCGACGTACGTGTTCGGTGCGCTGAACATTCTCGTCGGTGGTTTTCTCTGCGCGACCATCGACTGGAGTGCGGTGTTCAACGCCACGCCAGCACCGCTGAGTGCAATGATCATAGGCATCGGCACCATGGCCGCCGGCACTGGTATCGGTTGGGCCAACGCTGGTGCCGACATGTCGCGCTATCAGCATCGCAGCGTCAAGGCTGTGCGCCTGGTGGCGTCGGCGGCGTTCGGCGCAGGGATTCCGCTGGTGCTGCTGATCACCCTCGGCGGCTTGTTGTCGGTGGGCAACAATGACCTGGCGTCGGCGACTGACCCGATCGTGGCGATTCGCGACATGCTGCCGACCTGGATGGCCGTGCCGTACTTGATCACCGCGTTCGGCGGCCTGCTGCTGTCGAACAACCTGTCGGTATATTCCGCCGGCCTGACCACGCTGACCCTGGGCCTCAAGGTCAAACGCGTCTACGCGGTAGTGGTGGATATCGTCGCGATCTTCGCCGGCTCGATCTACTTCATGCTGATCGCCGACAGTTTCTACGGCCCGTTCATCACTTTCATTTCCCTGCTGGCAGTGCCGATCACTGCCTGGGTGGGGATCTTCGTGGTCGACCTGATTCACCGCCATTACTACAGCCCCAAAGACCTGCTCGATGTCAGCCCGAGCAGCGCCTACTGGTATCGCGGCGGCATCGAGTGGCGCGCGTTTGGCGCCTGGGCGATCGCCATCGTCCTTGGTTTCAGCTTCACCACCATCGGCACCACGGCAGAAAACGTCTGGTTCAAGGGCTTTCTGTCCGACTCCTGGCTGGGCCACAACGGCCTCGGCTGGATCGTGACCTTCGTCGTCGCCGGTGGCATTTACCTGATACTTGGCGGTGCGAAAGATCGCCGCGCCGCGCACCCCGAGAATGCTCATGCCTAAGATGCTGCACACCGGCCAGGTCATCATCGACCTGGTCATGGCCGTGGATAAACTGCCGCAGATTGGCGGCGACGTGCTGGCGCAGTCGGCGGGGTTCGAAGCCGGCGGCGGTTTCAACGTGATGGCCGCTGCGGTGCGTAACGGTCTGCCGGTGGTTTACCTCGGTCGCCATGGCATGGGGCGTTTCGGTGACTTGGCGCGCCAAGCGATGCAGGCGGAAGGTATCTGCATCGGCATCCGCGAACCGGCCGAGCGCGACACCGGTCTGTGCGTGGCGCTGACCGATGCGTCGGCTGAACGCAGTTTCATTTCCTACATCGGCGCTGAAGGCGAGGTGACCGAAGACGATTTGAACAGTGTGGCTGCCGAGCCCGGCGATTACGTTTATCTCAGCGGTTACAGTCTGCTGCACGAGGGCAAGGCGCAGGCGTTGCTCGACTGGACGCTGGCGCTGCCGGCGTCGGTCAATGTGGTGTTCGACCCGGGACCGTTGGTGGAGTCACCTGACGCGCCTATGATGCAGACGTTGCTGCCGCGCATCGATGTGTGGACCAGCAACAGCGTTGAGGCGCTGCGGTTTACCGGAGCCGATGAGATTGGTATCGCGATGGATCGCCTCGCGGAACTGCTGCCTGAAAGTGTGCTGATGGTGGTGCGCGACGGGCCGCAGGGTTGCTGGATTCAACAGCGCGGCGAGCGTCGACAAGTGCCGGGGTTTGCTGTCAATGCAGTGGACAGCAATGGCGCCGGTGATGCGCATGCCGGGGTGTTTGTGGCCGGATTGGCGCAGGGGCTGGATGCACTGGAAGCGGCGCGGCGGGCGAATGCTGCGGCGGCGCTGGCGGTGACGCGCTGGGGGCCGGCGACATCGCCGGGGGCGGGTGAGGTGGATGCGTTTATCCGCGAATCCTGCGGCGACTGAGGCACCGCAATCGCTGGCAAGCCAGCTCCCACAGGGTCTTCGTGTGTAAGTGCAATAGTGCAACCACCCGAAAAATCTGTGGGAGCTGGCTTGCCAGCGATGAGGCCATCAGACTTAACCGGCCTTGCGCAACGCCTCGATCAACTCCTGCTTGCGCATCGACGAGCGTCCCGGAATATTCTTCGCTCGGGCTTCCTTCATCAGGCTATCGACAGTCTGCGTATCCTTCGAAGTCTCGCTATCGCGTGAATGGCCCTTGCGGCTAGCCACCGCGCGGCGGGATGACTCTTTGCGCTCTTCCGACTTGGCACTTGCAGGCTTCTTGCGCCCTGAGCCACCGGACTTCTCGCCACCGCCGGAGTGCTTGTTCACCGTCGCCCAGGCACGCGCCTCAGCTTCATCTTTCGACACGCCCTTTTTCTCGTAGCTGTCTTCGATGTGCTCGGCTTTGCGCTTCTGTTCGCTGGTGTATTTGTCTTTGCTTCCACGAGGCATGGGATTTCTCCTTGCGTCAGGATGTGCTGCGTTACGCCGAAGGCTGCGAATCACTCGAGACGAATCGCCCGTTCGAAGTCGAAAGGTCCGCAGCCCCAACCAGCGTCAGCTATCGAGTTTCTTCGCCGCTTCAACGCCGGCTGAACTGAGCTTGATCGGCAGGTTCAGCGAGTGTTCGCCCGCTTCGCTGCAGGTCACATGACCATGGTGAATCAGCCCGCGATCCTGCAGGGCGGCGAGGGCGCTGGCCACGACTTTCTCGCCCCGGTAATTGTCCAGCACCTCCTTGCCCAAGCCATTGGGATGCGCGTGCAGCAGGCGGGTGAGAACTTCTTTTTCCAGGTCTTTGTCGACGTTCATGGTTACCTCTTCATGGGAGTGAATAGGGCGCTCGCGTCGGCGAACTACTGACCGGCACCTTCGGAACCGGAGCCACCGGTGGTGGTTTTCGAGCCGACACCGGGGCCGGCATTGTCAGGCGGAGTGGCAGGAGAGTCAGGCGTGTTCATGCCACCCTGACGGCCCGGATCGCTGCCTTGTGTGCGCGGATCGGTGCCGGTGGCGGGTGGCTGATTGATCAGCGGCACGCCGGAACCATCGGTATTCATACCGGGAGCACTGTTGATGGCGGGCGCGCGTGGCGGGGTCGGATCGGTAGGGCCAGTGCCCGCTGCCGTGGACGAGGCGGCGAATACCGCAGGGCAGAGCAGGGCGCTGAAGACTAAAGCGGTCAACCTTGACGAGATCATAGGGCTTCTCCAGTGATTGGAATCCTTACACTGGGTTGGTCAGCCCTGATGACGGATTGGTGCCTGATGATCGACGAACGGTCTTCGCCAGGGTCGCGTGTCTGCTGTTCAGACGATGCCGAGCTTTAGTGTTTCCATCGGTGCAAAACAGTTAACGGTCATAAGCATCCTTTCAGAACGTGCGCTATCAAATGTGGGAGCGAGCCTGCTCGCGAAGGCATTCTGTCAGTTGACTCGAGGCTGACTGGAAGGACGCATTCGCGAGCAGGCTCGCTCCCACAGGGGCAACGGCGTTCGCCCGATCGGGCAGGTCAGTATGTTTGCCATGTGACGAGCGCCGCTGCGCGCCTTAGTATGGCGCTTTAATTTGCAGACAAGGCCCGTCCATGACGATCGAAATCCGCCCGGCGACCCCCAGCGATGCGCCGCAAATCCTCGCCTTCATCACCGAACTGGCAGATTTCGAAAAGGCCCGTCACGAAGTCATCGCCAGCGTCGCCGACATCGAACGCAGCCTGTTCGGCGAAGGCGCGACCGCCCATGGCCTGATCTGCCTGCGCGACGGCTTGCCGATCGGCTTCGCGGTGTTCTTCTTCAGTTATTCAACCTGGCTGGGCAGCAACTGCCTGTACCTCGAAGACCTCTACATCACCCCCGAACAACGTGGCGGCGGCGCCGGCAAAACCCTGCTGCGCCACCTGGCGAAAATCGCCTGCGCCAACGACTGCGGCCGCTTCGAATGGAGCGTGCTGGAATGGAACACCCCAGCCATCGAATTCTACAAATCCCTCGGTGCGCAACCGCAGGAGGAATGGGTGCGGTATCGCATGGATGGCAAGGTGTTGCGCGAATTTGCCGAGGGCTGAGCACAATGATGGCAATCTACTGCTGATTCAGTTGTCGCCACCGCTCTGGTCCGGCATTCTGTGCGCCATTTTTGCGCGCTCACGGACGACACCTGCAATGCATCTGGCAAAATTTCTCCGCGCCTGTGGAGCCCTCGCTGCGTCAATGAGTGGCCAGCTATGAGCGGATTGCAGGCGTCCATGCGTCTGTATGGTCTGGTGAAAACCACCGGCTCTGCTGACGACCCGAATCGACAGGCTGTCGAAATTCTCTGCATGGCCCAGCGCACTGGCGGCGTAGCTATACGGGCTTTCGTGTCGCGGCTTGATGCCGAGTTGATGACGCGCAGTGCCGACCTTGGCGACTACCGCGTGGTAGCGCTGAGAACCTTTGATCCCACAGCGATTATCGACGCCCATCAAGGCTGGCTGATGCTGCACATCTGTTGCGGCTTCGTCGCTCTCGCCGGCCATTCTCTGTTGAAAAACGGTGCGTTGATCCCGATGGGCTGGCACGTCTACTCCGAAGTGGGGCGCTGGACCTCCAGGCATCATCTGGACCTTGGCGTGGAAATGGTCGAGTTGCTGCAATCGACTTTCGAGCGCAATCACCTGCGCAACTACAACGCCTGGCTCAACGAACTTGATGATGCAACGCCTGCCGAGTTGAGTTGGCAAGCCAACGAAGCCTGGCGTGCCATACAAACCGCGACATCACCTGAAAGCCGTGAGCATTGTCATGCTCTGTTCGACCCGGTCGATAATCGCTGGCGCTTTGCCGCGACCGACATCGACATCTATCAGCCATCCCCGGCACCCCTTAAGCAAGGAGCTTTGAATTGAGTGGTAAACCCGCAGCTCGCGTCACCGACCCAACCGCCTGCCCACTGCCAGGTCACGGCACCAACCCGATTGTCTCCGGCTCGCCGGACGTATTCTTCGACGGCCTCGCTGCTGCACGCATGACCGATAAATCAGCGTGTGGCAGCCCTATCACCGGAGCGGTCTCCGGCACTGTTTTCATTAACGGCCTGAATGCCGCGATGCTCGATAGCACTGGTGGGCATGGCAATGTCGTGATCGGTGGCTCGGGCACGGTGATCATCGGCCAAAGTGGGGGAGGGGCCGCATTTAGTGGGCTGTTGCCGATGCCGGTGCATTTCACTGACAGGTTGCAAGTAGTCAATCAGGACACCGGAGAGCCGGTCTCTTATCACCCTTACATCATTCAGCGGGGTGACGGCAGTGAAGAGTCTGGCGTGACGGATGCGGCGGGATTTACCCATACCGTCAGTTCTCACCTGGCTGAGACGATTAAATTATTTGTGGAGTAATTAGAGATGGCAAATGGAAGTGCTACAGCAGAGGCTCCACCACCGCCAATGGCGACAAGGGATCCCGTGAGTCATACACTTACTTGCAAGACAGATCAATCGGTCAAGCAAGTAACAGTAAGCATCCGCGATGCAATGGTTTTTCTTGTTGGTGGAGCTGGCGATCAGGAACGGTATTACGTTGATGGTCCCAATCACAATGTCGACTATGTGCGAGATATGGTCGACGCGGACATCGAAGCGCTGGAAATACAGAAATCTTGTACGACGTTGCCTCTTGGTTATAACTCATTTATGAGTGAGGAGGATTTGGAGCGTAACGTTATTCGAAAAATTCCAAGTTGCAATACTGCGATTTATATCATTGGCCACAGTTTGGGTGGCTGGAACGGTGCTCATTTGTCTGCCGTTTTAACCGAGCGCGGTTTCAAAATAAAAATCTTGGTGACACTGGATCCCGTAGGACACGGCAAAATCGTATATGGTATTTCGAAAATATATCGTCAGGTTCCCAAGCCTAAAGCGCAGTATTGGGTAAATATCAGGGCAGCTGCGGTCGATTGGAACCTGTCAGATCTGGTTGCAGACTTCGGTGAGCAATGGGAGATCTCCGAAGGACCGAACGTCATGGGGCGGCTCGATATCAATCACGCAGATGCCAACTCTATGTATGCTCACGCCTTGCCCGGTGGAAAGTCAGCGCGACAGATTGTAGCGGAGTCAATATTCAAGTGGATTAAGGGGTAACAACCTGTGAAGGTTTTAATCTTGACAATATGTATGTCGGTGCTCTCGGCTTGTTCTTTGAATCATGGTCGGCCCATTGCTGACCTCAAATACGAAAAGACAGAGCGGCTTCGTACTACCGGAATTTATCAAGTTTATTTCAAGTCCGACGTGGAACTTCTCGGCCTGTTCAAGTCGTCTATAGGGCGTGGGCTGGTCTGCTCGTTGACAAATGACCTTGATTTTTCTCAGGCACATCGAATTAAACAGTCCGGCTTCGGGTTTATCGAGAGGGTTTCGCCGGACTCGTTAATTTACAGGGCAGATGTCATTTTTGACGAGTCGGTAGACGATGAGGGCGGAGAAAGACGCCTGAAAGGGGAAACACTGGATCCCTTTTTAAAAGCCAGAGATTCCTTTTCCTGTGTGTATAGAGTCCACTCCACTACATACAAGACGTATTTTTCCAAGATTATGCGGGTACCTAGCGCGGATTTGCTGACAACTGGACCTGCAAAATAAAAACTATCCCGTCCGGCCTTGCCTCTTTCGTGGGCCGGTCTCCCTGAGTATTTCCCGACCGCAGCGGCATGGCGAACCTTGCATTTTTGCCCGTGCAAGCCTGACTCGGTCCTTCCCGGCATTCGATCGCCATCGTTGCAGCCCAAGGGCGGCGTTTTGAGCGAGGTGATACCGTTACTGTTGATTCTTCCCATAATGTGGGATTGATATTTATATATTGAGATTTCCCGTCCCTCGGGTTTATAGTCCATCGCACTCACTGCCAAAAACAAAACAGGTGAAGCGATGCAGGCGCAATTGATCGCGCTCGATTGGGGGACGACCTCATTACGTGCTTACAAACTCGCGGCCGACGGTGTGGTGCTGGAGCAGCGTGCGCTGTCGTCCGGGATCATGCAGTTGCCCAAGACCCCGCGAATCATCCACGGCCGTGAATGCGCCGATGGTTTTGAACTGGCCTTCGACGAGGCCTGTGGTGACTGGCTCGATGCGCAGCCGGATCTGCCGGTGATCGCTTGCGGCATGGTCGGCAGTGCGCAGGGCTGGCGCGAAGCGCCTTACTGCGAAACGCCAGCCGACGTCGCCCATCTCGGAAATTCCCTACAAACCGTTGTCAGTCTGCGCGGTACGCCGGTGCATATCGTCCCGGGCGTGATCCAGCGTTCGCGTCTGCCGAATGTAATGCGCGGCGAAGAAACCCAAGTCCTCGGCGTGCTGCAAAGTCTGCCGGTCGAGGCGGGTAATGATCTGCTGATCGGCCTGCCTGGCAGCCACTCGAAGTGGGTGGAGGTGGTCGATGGCCGCATCACCCATTTCGACACGTTCATGACCGGCGAAGTGTTTGCCGTGCTCAGCGAGCACAGCATTCTCGGCCGTACCCAACAACCGAGCGCGACCTTCGATGCGCAGGCGTTCGATCGCGGCGTGCAAATCGCGCTGTCGACAGATGCCGAGCTCGGTGTGCTGTCGACCTTGTTCAGCGCCCGCACCCTCGGCCTGACCGGTGAATTGAGCCCGACTGCTCAGGCGGACTATCTGTCCGGCCTGATGATCGGCCATGAGCTGGCCGCGCTCGCCAATGTGCAGCGGCGCCGGCGCAATCAAGCGAATCTTCCAGCGATCGTGCTCATCGGCAATGCGCTTCTGTGCGCACGCTATCAACGCGCCCTCGACGCCTGCGGCTTTGCTCGGGTGACGCTGGCCGAGCAGGCCACCGAGCGTGGCCTGTGGCAACTGGCGGGTGCCGCCGGACTGATCGATTCCTCATCCCGTTAACCCTGACTGGAGGCCTGACATGCTCAAGCAAGCACTGGCACAAAACGGTCTGATCGCGATTCTGCGTGGCCTGCAACCGCAGGAAGCGGCGGCTGTCGGAGAAGTCCTGTATTCCGCCGGATTTCGCGTCATCGAAGTACCGCTCAATTCCCCATCGCCGTACGAAAGCATCCGCATCCTGCGTGATGCGCTGCCCGCCGATTGCCTGATCGGTGCCGGCACGGTGCTCAGCCCCGAGCAGGTCGAGCAGGTCAAAGCGGCTGGCGGCCAAGTGATCGTCATGCCGCACAGCGATGCCAAGGTATTGCGCGCGGCGAAAGCGGCGGGGCTGTTCCTGTCGCCGGGTGTGGCCACGCCGACCGAAGCCTTCGCCGCACTGGCTGAGGGCGCGGACATTCTCAAGCTGTTTCCGGCCGAACAAATGAACCCGGCGGTCGTCAAGGCCTGGCTGGCGGTGTTGCCAGCCGGCACGGTGCTGGCGCCGGTCGGCGGCATTACGCCGGACAACATGCAGGCCTTTATCGACGCCGGTGTGAAAGGTTTCGGCCTCGGTTCCGGTCTGTTCAAACCGGGCATGACGCCCGAGCAGGTGGCGGTCAATGCCAAGGCCTACGTGGCTGCCTGGAAAGCCCTGCGTTAAGACTTTTTGGCGCTGTGTGCGCTGCATCTAATAAAAGCTGCATTTACAAAAGAGAGCAGAGATGAAAATCACCAAACTCACGACCTTCATCGTTCCGCCGCGCTGGTGCTTCCTCAAGGTCGAAACCGACGAGGGCGTGACCGGTTGGGGCGAGCCCGTGGTCGAAGGGCGCGCGCACACGGTTGCCGCGGCGGTGGAAGAATTGTCCGACTACCTGATCGGCAAAGACCCACGCAATATCGAAGACATCTGGACCGTGCTCTATCGCGGTGGCTTCTACCGTGGCGGCGCGATTCACATGAGCGCGCTGGCCGGTATCGATCAGGCGTTGTGGGACATCAAGGGCAAGGCCCTCGGCGTGTCGGTCAGCGATCTGCTCGGTGGCCAGGTGCGCGACAAGATTCGCGTGTATTCGTGGATCGGCGGCGACCGTCCGGCGGACACCGCGCGTGCGGCGAAAGAAGCAGTGAGCCGTGGTTTCACTGCGGTAAAAATGAACGGCACCGAAGAACTGCAGTTCCTCGACACTTTCGAGAAAGTCGACCTCGCCTTGGCCAACGTTGCCGCCGTGCGTGATGCGGTGGGGCCGAACGTCGGTATCGGCGTCGATTTCCACGGCCGCGTGCACAAGCCGATGGCCAAGGTGCTGATGAAGGAGCTCGACCCGTACAAGCTGATGTTCATCGAAGAGCCGGTGCTCAGCGAAAACTACGAAGCGCTGAAAGAACTGGCGCCGCTGACCAGCACGCCGATTGCCCTCGGCGAACGGTTGTTCTCGCGCTGGGACTTTAAACGGGTGTTGAGCGAAGGCTACGTCGACATTATCCAGCCGGATGCCTCCCACGCTGGCGGCATCACCGAAACCCGCAAGATCGCCAACATGGCCGAAGCCTACGACGTCGCGCTGGCGCTGCATTGCCCGCTGGGACCGATCGCGCTGGCTGCCTGTTTGCAACTCGACGCGGCTTGTTACAACGCGTTTATCCAAGAGCAGAGCCTGGGCATCCATTACAACGAGAGCAACGACTTGCTCGACTATGTGAAGGATCCGCGCGTGTTCGACTACGACCAAGGTTTCGTGAAGATTCCGAACGGCCCGGGGCTGGGCATCGAGATCAACGAGGAATACGTGATCGAACGCGCCGCCGTCGGCCACCGCTGGCGCAATCCGATCTGGCGCCATGCCGATGGCAGCTTTGCCGAGTGGTGATCTCCTGATTCAGCACTGATCCCTGTGGGAGCGAGCCTGCTCGCGAATGCAATGTCACATCCGCCATCCATGTGACTGACCCGACGCTTTCGCGAGCAGGCTCGCTCCCACAGTTTGATCTCCAGGGAGAGGAGATCTGCGTCATGACCTCAACAAACATAAAAAGAGGCTCTCCTCATGCAAACGCATACCCTCTCCGGGCAGGCGTCTTTAGTCACGCCTAGCCGCAAGCGATTTTTCATCATGGTGTTGCTGTTCATCACCGTGGTCATCAACTACCTGGACCGCAGCAACCTGTCGATTGCCGCGCCGGCGCTGACCAGTGAGCTGGGCATCGATCCGGTTCACGTCGGTCTGATCTTCTCCGCGTTCGGCTGGACCTACGCTGCCATGCAGATCCCCGGCGGCTGGCTGGTCGATCGCGTGCCGCCGCGCATCCTTTACAGTGTCGCGCTGCTGCTGTGGTCGCTGGCCACGGTGATGCTCGGTTTCGTCAGCAGCTTCATCGCCCTGTTCGTGCTGCGCATGGCCGTCGGTGCGCTGGAGGCGCCGGCCTATCCGATCAACAGCCGCGTGGTCACCACCTGGTTCCCTGAGCGCGAGCGCGCCACGGCGATCGGTTTCTACACTTCCGGACAGTTTGTCGGTCTGGCTTTCCTGACCCCGGTGCTGGCGTGGCTGCAACATGAATTCGGCTGGCACATGGTGTTCGTCGCCACCGGCGCGGTGGGCATTCTCTGGGCGCTGATCTGGTACGCGGTGTATCGCGAGCCGCGCGATTTCAAAGGCACCAATCAGGCGGAAATCGACCTGATCCGCGAAGGCGGCGGGCTGGTGGATATTCAGGCCGAGGCGGCCAAGGTCAAAGCCAAATTCAGCTGGACCGATCTCGGCATCGTCCTCAGCAAACGCAAGTTGTGGGGTATCTACCTCGGCCAGTTCTGTCTGAACTCGACGCTGTGGTTTTTCCTCACCTGGTTTCCGACCTATCTGGTGAAATACCGCGGCATGGACTTCATCAAGTCTGGCCTGCTTGCATCGCTGCCGTTTCTCGCTGCGTTCGTCGGTGTTCTGTGCTCGGGATTCTTTTCCGACTTCCTGATCCGTCGTGGCTACACCGTGGGCTTCGCGCGCAAGTTGCCGATCATTGGCGGGCTGCTGATTTCGACTTCAATCATCGGTGCCAACTTTGTCGAGTCGACGCCGCTGGTGATTGCCTTCCTCGCCCTGGCATTTTTCGGCAACGGGCTGGCGTCGATCACCTGGTCGCTGGTGTCAACACTGGCACCGGCGCGGTTGCTCGGTCTGACCGGTGGCGTGTTCAACTTCATCGGCAATCTTTCGGCGATCGCTACGCCGATCGTGATCGGCTTCCTTGCCAGCGGCGATTCGTTCGCGCCGGCGATCACCTACATCGCCGTGCTCGCGCTGGTCGGTGCCTTGTCCTACGTGCTGCTGGTGGGCAAGGTCGAGCGTATCGAGTTGTAGTGCTCTGCGTCGGGCGACCATAATGCCGCCCGTTCCTTCGCTCAACGGTAAAAAGGCTGGATATGCAGGAAGACGCCCCGGAAAAAACCAAGGACGCCGCGCCCACCGGCACCCAGACGCTGCTGCGCGGCCTCGGTGTAGTCCAAGCGGTGGCCAGCGGCGCGCGTGATCTCAAGGAGATCGCCCGGCTGATCGGCACCACGCGCAGCACTACCCATCGTCTGGCCAGTTGTC
Organism: Pseudomonas sp. AC255; assembly: GCF_979258175.1. Taxonomy (NCBI): domain Bacteria; kingdom Pseudomonadati; phylum Pseudomonadota; class Gammaproteobacteria; order Pseudomonadales; family Pseudomonadaceae; genus Pseudomonas; species Pseudomonas sp. AC255. The sequence goes on from NZ_OZ409841.1 coordinate 1,061,680, forward strand.
TGGTCGACGAGCGTTATCTGCGCGTGGTGCCGCAGATCGGTTATCTGCTCGGGCCGAAGCTGATCGAACTGGGCTTTCAGGCCCGCGAAGAGTTGCCGCTGGTGACGTTGGCCGGACCGTATCTGGATGAGTTGTCGGCGCTGACCGGCGATACCGTGCACCTCGGAATCCGCGAAGGCGACGAAGTGCTGTATCTATTGAAGAACCCCGGGCGCAACGGCCCGGAAATGCGCTCGCGGGTTGGCCATCGCATGCCGCTGGTACGCACCGGGATTGGCAAGGCCTTGATGCTCGACGATTCGCCGCAGGATTGGCGGCGGCTGTACGACATCAGCCTGCCGGCGGGTGGCAAAAGTCAGTTCTGGCCGCAGCATCCACAGCAGTCGTGGGAACAGCTTGAGCAGCGCATGGGCGAATACGTTGCCGGTGGCTACGCGTTCGATCTGGAAGACAACGAACCGTCGATCCGCTGTGTGGCGGCGCCGATTCGTGATGCGAGCAAGGGCATAGTCGCCGCGATCAGTATCGCCAGCACCGTGCCGTACATGCCGCTGGAAAAAATGGCCGAGTTGATCCCCCTGCTCAAAGGGGTCACAACCCGGCTGTCGGCGGAGCTTGGTTTGAAGGTATAGCCCTAAGGTTTAGGCCTTCAGCGTCGCCATGTCGATGACGAAGCGGTACTTCACATCACCGGCAATCATCCGCGCATAGGCTTCATTGATATTGCGGATGTCGAGCATTTCGATGTCGCAGGTGATGTTGTGCTCGGCGCAGAAATCCAGCACTTCCTGGGTTTCGGCGATACCACCTATCAAGGAACCGGCCAGCACACGGCGGCTCATCACCAGTTTGCCGGCGTGCACGGGTGGGTTCACCGGCTCGATCAGGCCGACCAGAATGTGCACACCGTCGAAACGCAAGGTGTCGAGGTACGGGTTCAAGTCGTGTTGCACCGGAATGGTATCGAGCAGGAAGTCGAAGTAGCCGGCCGCGGCCTTCATCTGCTCGGCATCGGTGGAGACGATGACGTGATCGGCGCCCTGACGGCGACCTTCTTCAGCCTTGCTCGCCGAGCGGGTGAACAGCGTGACTTCCGCGCCCATGGCCTTGGCGAACTTGATGCCCATGTGGCCGAGGCCACCCATGCCGAGAATGCCGACCTTGTCACCGGCCTTGACGCCGTAGTGCTTGAGCGGCGAGTAGGTGGTGATACCGGCACAGAGAATCGGTGCGGCACTGGCCAGTGCGAGTTTCTCGGGGATGCGCACAACGAAGTGTTCGCTGACCACGATGCTGTCCGAATAACCGCCCATGGTGTTGCTGCCATCAACCCGATCCGGGGTGGCGTAGGTCATGGTCGGGCCTTCGAGGCAATATTGCTCGAGGTTCGCCTGACAGGCTTCGCAGCTGCGGCAGGAGTCGACCATGCAGCCTACGCCAACCAGATCGCCTACCTTGTGACGGGTGACATTCGCACCGACTGCGGTGACTTTTCCGACGATCTCATGGCCAGGCATCAGCGGATAAACGGCGATGCCCCATTCGTTGCGTGCCTGATGGATGTCGGAATGGCAGACGCCGCAGTAGAGAATTTCGATCGCCACGTCGTCGGCGCGCGGGCTGCGGCGTTCGAATTTCATCGGGGCGAGGGGAGTGGTGGCCGACTGGGCGGCATAGCCGATGGCGGTGTACATGGGTGACCTCGCAAAAACAGTGACAAGTGAGGCGGTGAATTCTGGCCGTCAGACGCGGGTGCGGCCATGACGATTTCTCCGGGTCTCATGCCTAATCCTCCGGCATGCGGGTTTCGGCGATCGCATTGGTCAGCGGATCTGCGATGATGTTTTCATCCACTTTTCCGTGAATTTTACGAAGACCTATTCGATGCAGTTGACCCGTCATCTTGATGCCAATGCCCGGCTGGTTTCGTTGATCGAACCGCTGGCGCTGCGCGATGGCTACAGCCAGACCGGCCTGCCCGGTGTGCAGATCCTGCGCGCCAGTTGCGACGTCGCCCGTGGCCCGCACATCTACGAGCCGAGCCTGATGATCATCGCCCAGGGCAGCAAACTGGCGTTCCTCGGCCCACGAACCATGGAATATGGCGCCGGGCATTACCTGATCCAGGCGCTGCCGGTGCCGTTCGAATGTGAAACCTTTGCCTTGCCCGATGCGCCATTGCTCGGTGTGTCGGTGGCGATTGATCGCGTCCTGCTCGGCGAATTGGTGCTGGCCATGGGGCTGGCGCCGGGGCGGCATATTCCGGCGCAGACGCCGGAGTCGATGACCTCGGTGGTGCTCGACGATGGCATGCGCGGTTGTGTCGAACGGCTGCTCAGCTGTCTGCACGATCCGCTGGAATGCCAGATTCTCGGCCCGGCGCGGGTCCGCGAGTTGTTGTTCGTTGCGTTGCGCGGGCCGCAGGCGGATGTATTGCGTGCGTTGGTCGAGCAACAAGGGCAATTCGCCCGGGTGGCGGCGTCGATCAGCCATCTGCATGCGCATTACACCGAGCCGCTCAATGTCGAGACACTGGCCAGTTGCGCGAACATGAGCGTGTCGACGTTTCATGAGCATTTCAAGCGCAGCACACTGTTGTCGCCGGTGCAGTATCTCAAGCGTTTGCGCTTGTTGAAGGCGCAGACGCTGCTGGTGGCGGAGGGGCTGGGTGTCGCGCAGGTGGCGCATCGGGTGGGGTATCAGAGCACGTCGCAGTTCAGCCGCGAGTACAAGCGTTACTTCGAACGCAGTCCGGGGGATGAGCGCGCTGCCTGATCCGCCGATATTCCCTGTGGGAGCGAGCCTGCTCGCGAAGGCGCTGGATCAGTCGACATCATCTTCATATGACACACCGCTTTCGCAAGCAGGCTCGCTCCCACAGTTGTTTTGTGGTGTCAGGGGAATTTTGGGCAACAAAAAGGCCCCCATTTCGGGAGCCTTGTTGTTCAGCGTTTCGTCTTACATGTTCGGGTAAGTCGGGCCGCCGGCACCTTCCGGCGCCACCCAAGTGATGTTCTGCGCAGGGTCCTTGATGTCACAGGTCTTGCAGTGCACGCAGTTCTGGGCGTTGATCTGGAAGCGCTTCTCGCCATCTTCCTTGGTGATCACTTCGTATACGCCGGCCGGGCAGTAACGCTGCGCCGGTTCGTCGTACAACGGCAGGTTTTTGCTGATCGGGATGCTCGGATCGGTCAGCTTCAAGTGGCACGGCTGCTCTTCTTCGTGGTTGGTACCAGAGATGAACACCGAGCTGAGTTTGTCGAAACTCAGTTTGCCGTCGGGTTTCGGATAGTCGATCTTCTTGCAGTCGGCCGCGAGCTTGAGGCAGGCGTAATCCGGCTTGGTGTCGCGCAGGGTGAACGGCAGTTTGCCGCCGAAGATGTTCTGGTCCAGCCAGTTGAAACCACCGCCGATGATCGCGCCGTACTTGTGGATCGCCGGGCCGAAGTTACGGCTGGCGAACAGTTCTTCATGCAGCCAGCTGTTCTTGAATGCGTCGACGTAAGTGGTCAGTTCGACGGTGCAATCCTGCTCGGCAAACAGCGCATCGGCTACCGATTCCGCCGCGAGCATGCCGGACTTCATCGCGGTGTGGCTGCCTTTGATCTTGGCGAAGTTCAGGGTGCCGAGGTCGCAACCGATCAGCGCGCCGCCCTTGAAGACCATTTTCGGCAGCGAGTTCAGGCCACCCTTGGCGATGGCGCGGGCGCCGTAGCTGACGCGCTTGCCGCCTTCCAGATATTGCTTGAGCACCGGGTGATGCTTGAGGCGCTGGAACTCATCGAACGGCGACAGGTAAGTGTTGCTGTAGGACAGGTCGACGATCAGACCGACCACCACCTGATTGTTTTCCAGGTGATAGAGGAACGAGCCGCCGGTGTTCTCGGTGCCCATGATGTCCAGCGGCCAGCCGGCGGTGTGCACCACCAGGCCTGGCTGATGCTTGGCCGGGTCGATTTCCCAGATTTCTTTCAGACCAATGCCGTAATGCTGCACGTCGGCATCGCTGTCGAGGTTGTAGCGCTTGATCAGTTGCTTGCCGATGTGGCCACGGCAGCCTTCGGCGAACAGCGTGTATTTGCCACGCAGTTCCATGCCAGGGGTGTACAGGCCTTCTTTCGGGTTGCCTTCACGGTCGACGCCCAGATCACCGGTGATGATCCCGCGCACTACGCCGTTTTCATCGATCAGCGCTTCCTGAGCGGCGAAGCCCGGATAGATTTCCACACCCAGGTTCTCGGCCTGCTGAGCCAGCCAGCGGCACAGATTGCCCAGGGAGATGATGTAGTTGCCTTCGTTGTGCATGGTCTTGGGCACAAAGAAGTCGGGAATCTTCTGCGCGCTGTCGGCGTTTTTCAGTACGAAAATGTCATCGCGCGTGACTGGCGTGTTCAGCGGTGCGCCGAGTTCTTTCCAGTCCGGGAACAGTTCGTTCAGGGCGCGGGGTTCGAACACCGCACCGGAGAGGATGTGTGCGCCGACTTCGGAGCCTTTTTCGACCACGCAGACGCTGATTTCCTTACCGGCGTCAGCGGCCTTCTGCTTCAAGCGGCAGGCGGCGGACAGACCAGCGGGGCCGGCACCGACGATGACGACGTCGAATTCCATGTATTCGCGTTCCACAGGCTATCTCCTACTCAAGGCTCAACAGTTTTTTTCTAATATGGAGGTTTGATCTCGCATCCGTATTGCCTTTACGTTAACGTCAAAGGGAATATTGGCGAATCCACCTTTCTCTCTAGGCGGCGCATTATATCTACACCACTCCTAGCGTCCAATACAAACGTTTGTTTGAATCGCCTCCAGCCCTGATAAATCAAAGAAGCGCGGCTTATGACAGGGCATTTTGGCGTATTGACCAGAATGGGCGTTCCGGTCAAGATACGGGCGGTTTTGCGCTCGCCGTAGGCAGACTGGCGGTTTCAAGAGCACCTCTAAAGACAGGGCACAGGCAGTAGACGGTGATGCGCAGCGCAAGTCCGGCGCGCAGTTTACACAGCGTGAGAATGAATGACCCGACAGTCACCCCTGACGAACGGTCACCGCTCTTCGCGAAGTGAATCACCTCACATTCAAGCCGGCGTTTTTAGAGGTGCCCTTGTCGCCCGATGAGCATCATCCGCCAGGTTCGCCTAGGCGACTTTCTTTTCACCGGAGAGTAACGAGGAATCCATGAAGGTTCTTGTAGCTGTCAAACGCGTTGTGGATTACAACGTCAAGGTCCGCGTCAAGGCGGACAATTCCGGCGTCGACCTCGCCAACGTCAAGATGTCGATGAACCCGTTCTGCGAAATCGCCGTGGAAGAAGCCGTACGCCTGAAAGAGAAGGGCGTTGCGACTGAAATCGTCGTCGTCTCGATCGGCCCGACCACCGCTCAGGAGCAGCTGCGTACCGCACTGGCTCTGGGTGCCGACCGCGCCATCCTCGTCGAATCCGCTGAAGACCTGACCTCGCTGGCCGTGGCCAAGCTGCTCAAGGCCGTTGTCGACAAGGAGCAGCCTCAGCTGGTGATCCTTGGCAAACAGGCGATCGACAGCGACAACAACCAGACCGGCCAGATGCTCGCGGCACTGAGCGGCTACGGTCAGGGCACCTTCGCTTCGAAAGTCGAAGTCTCCGGCGACAGCGTTGCCGTGACTCGCGAAATCGACGGTGGCGCGCAGACCGTTTCGCTGAAACTGCCGGCCATCGTCACCACCGACCTGCGTTTGAACGAGCCGCGCTATGCGTCCCTGCCAAACATCATGAAAGCCAAGAAGAAGCCTCTCGAAGTGCTGACTCCGGACGCTTTGGGCGTTTCCACCGCCTCCACCAACAAGACCCTGAAAGTCGAAGCGCCGGCTGCACGCAGCGCGGGCATCAAGGTCAAGTCGGTGGCTGAACTGGTTGAAAAACTCAAGAACGAAGCGAAGGTAATCTAAATGACTATCTTGGTTATTGCTGAACACGACAACAAAGTGTTGGCCCCGGCCACACTGAACACCGTGGCTGCTGCGGCCAAAATCGGCGGCGACATCCACGTTCTGGTAGCAGGTCAGGGCGCAGGCCCGGTGGCCGAAGCCGCAGCGAAAATTGCTGGCGTGAGCAAAGTCCTGAATGCTGACAACGCCGCTTACGCGCATCAGCTGCCAGAGAACGTAGCTCCGCTGGTTGCTGCTCTTGCCCATGAAGGCGGGGGCGCTGGCTACAGCCACATCCTGGCTGCCGCGACCTCCAACGGCAAAAACATCCTGCCGCGCGTTGCTGCTGCGCTGGACGTTGACCAGATCTCCGAGATCATCTCGGTAGAAAGCGCTGACACTTTCAAGCGTCCGATCTACGCCGGTAACGCCATCGCCACCGTGCAATCGACCGCCGCGATCAAAGTGATCACCGTGCGTGCCACCGGTTTCGATCCGGTTGCTGCTGAAGGTGGTTCGGCTGCCGTTGAAGCCGTTGGCGCTGCGCACGACGCCGGTACCTCGAGCTTCGTCAGCGAAGAGCTGGCCAAGTCCGATCGTCCTGAGCTGACCGCTGCCAAGATCGTCGTCTCTGGCGGCCGCGGCATGCAGAACGGTGACAACTTCAAACACCTGTACGCGCTGGCCGACAAGCTCGGCGCTGCTGTTGGCGCTTCGCGCGCTGCGGTCGACGCAGGTTTCGTACCGAACGACATGCAGGTCGGTCAGACCGGCAAGATCGTTGCGCCACAGCTGTACATTGCCGTCGGTATCTCCGGCGCGATCCAGCATCTGGCCGGTATGAAAGACTCCAAAGTGATCGTTGCGATCAACAAGGACGAAGAAGCGCCGATCTTCCAGGTGGCCGATTACGGCCTCGTGGCGGATCTGTTCGAAGCAGTACCTGAGCTGGAGAAGCTGGTCTAATCCGGCGGCTTCACTTATAAAGAGCCCGGCCTGTTGGTCGGGCTTTTTTTGTCTTGGATTTGACTGGGGAGCGTTTTGCCATGGATCTGCGCTGCGGATGGTTGTTGGGATGGGTGCTGTTGCCAGGTCTGGCCACGGCCGCTGGCAAGTGCGAGCGCCTGGTTGTCACCGGCAGCCCGGATGCGCCGCCCTATCTGTGGCAGGACCCGCAAAATCCCAAACGCCTGATCGGCGCTAGCGCCGATTTGCTGCAGCAAGTGGCCAAGGATCTGGGCATCAAAGTTGACCTGCTCTACGCCGGCAAACGCTCGCAGGCCCTCGATGAAGTGCGCAGCGGGCGCATGGACATGCTGGCCGACGCGCCGTTGACCGTGAATGAGCTGGAAAACCTCGACTACATCCATCCGCCACTGCTGGAAAACGACTATCTGGTGTGGACGCGCAAAGGCTCGACGCTGTCCTACGGCGAGGCCAGCGACCTGAAGGGCCATGCCGGCGCGGTGTCGGAAAAGTCTCGGATGACCCAGGCATTCGGCACTTTCGCCGAACAGAATCTGACCCTGACGCGGACAGCCAATCTTACCCAGGCCCTGCAGAAACTTCTTTTGGGCGAGGTGGAATATGTCCTCGCCGGACGTTACTCAGGCCTGGCCGCCGCGCAGACATTGGGCATGACCAGCGATCTGTTGGCGTTCGAACAACCCATCGACCGGCCGGGTCTGTTCCTCGCGGTTTCGCATAACTCGGCCTGCAACGATCCGTGGTTGCGCGGACAGCTCGCCAAAAAGATGACAGAATTGCCCGCGTCCGGACTGACGGAAGCCGCGCTGCAACGCAACATCGAGCGCTGGAAGGCGCAACAGCAACAGTCGCCACAACCTGTCAGTGCCCCAAAACAGTAGGGATTCTTAGTGAGTATTCGACCTTTTTCCGCGGCTGTGGCCGTTCTGGCCCTGGCCGGGTGCGCATCCGATCCGGCACCCAGTGAACAAATGCGTTTGACCGAACAAGCCATCGTGCAGGCCAAGGCAGTCGGCGCTACCGCCGACGAAGTGCCGGAAATGCAGCTGGCCGAAACCAAGTACAACCGCGCCAAAGGCAGCATGGCCGACGAGTCCTATCGCAACGCGCGCATGCGTGCCGAGCAGGCCGAACTGGATGCACGTCTGGCCGAAGCCAAGGTGCTGACGAAAAAAGTGAAGAACAGCTGAATGTGCTCAATACCCGCATTGTCCGCCTGCGCAAGCAGCTGCAACTGGGGAAGCACAATGAGCCTCAAGTCCAACGCTTTCGGCATCCTGCTTCTTGCCGGTTGCGCCAGCCTGTACGGCTGCGCCGGCCAGCACAGCGAGGCGGCGCTGCAACAGGCCGGCGCTGATTTCCAGAAGGCCAAGGAAGATTCCAACGTCCTGCGCATTGCGCCGAAAGACGTGATCCGCGCCGGCGAATCCCTGGCCCGTGCCGATCGGCTGTCGACCTATTGGGGCAGCGGTGCCGACGTGGTGCATTACGCCTACTTGAGCCAGCGCTACAGCGAAATCGCCCGCGAGCACACCAACCAGGCGCTCAACGAGGAACGCGCAGCCAAGCTCGAGCTTGAGCGTCAGCGTCTGCAACTGGCTCTGCGCGAGTCGAAGCTGCTCAGTGTGCAGCAGCAGGGCAAGTGGCTGGAGGAACAGATCGAGGCGCTGGCCACCACACAGACCGATCGGGGGCTGGTCATGACCCTCGGCGACGTGTTGTTCGACACCGGCCAGGCGGAACTGAAAAACTCGGCCAACCGTGTCGTGCTGAAGATCGTGCAGTTTCTGCAACTCAACCCCAAGCGCGTGGTGCGCATCGAGGGTTACACCGACAGCACGGGTGGCAAACAGGAAAACCTCAAACTGTCCCGCGATCGTGCGCAGTCGGTGGCTGACGTGCTGGTCGATCTGGGCATCGATGAAAAACGCATTCAGGTCGAAGGTTATGGCGACCAGTTTCCGGTTGACGCCAACGCCTCCGAGCGCGGCAGGGCGCAGAACCGCCGGGTGGAAATCGTGTTCTCCGACGAAAAAGGCCAGCTCGGCGCCGCCCGCTGAGGGCTGCGTCTCTGGAAAGCCCGGACTGTCATGCAGTGCCGGGCTTTTTTATGTCTGTCGATTGCTGCGCAAAACCGTACAGATGGGGCAGACACCCCACTGTACGGTCGAGTAATCTGGCAACTGTCCCAGTACACTTCTAAACTGTTCCGGTATTGTTTCACACAAGAATAAAACGCCCGTGAAATCGAGTGCTGCGTCATGACCAATCTCTTGCTCTACCAACGTATTGCTCAGCAACTGGCCGAAGACATCCGCCGTGGTGTCTATCAACCGGGGAGCGCGTGCCTTCGGTGCGCAAGATGAGTTCGCAGCTCAACGTCAGCCATGCGACGGTGTTGCAGGCTTACGCCAACCTTGAAGATCAGGGCCTGATCCGCGCTCGGCCGCAGTCGGGTTACTACGTGCACCAGACCCCAGCGCTGACCGCGCCGACGCCGGATATTGCCCGGGTCGAACGGCCGGGGCTGGTGACGCGCAGCAGCATCATTCAGCAGGTATTGGTCGAATCCCGCCGCGAAGGCGTGTTTCCGCTGGGCGCTGCGGTGCCGAGCGTCGATTATCTGCCGGTGCGCGCGCTGCATCAGCAACTGGCCAAAGTCACCCGGTTTCACAGCCCACGGGCATTCAGCTACATGTTCAGCCCCGGCTTCGAACCGCTGCGTCGGCAAGTCGCGATCCGCATGCGTGACGCCGGCGTGGTGGTCGATCCATCGGAAGTGGTGATTACCCACGGCTGTGTCGACGCCTTGCAGATGTCGTTGCGCGTGCTGACCCGGCCGGGCGATCTGATCGCTGCCGAATCACCGACCTATTATGGCCTGCTGCAACTGGCCGATCTGCTCGGCCTGAAAGTCATCGAAATCCCCAGCGACCCCGCCACCGGCATGAGCCTGGAAGCCTTGCAACTGGCCGCCAACCAATGGTCGATCAAGGCGCTGGTGCTGACCACGCGCCTGAGCAATCCCCTCGGCGGGACCATGCCGGAAGAGCGTCAGAAACAGTTGTTGCGTCTGGCCTCGGATTTCGACATTCAGATTGTCGAAGACGATATCTACGGCGAACTGATGTTCGAGCAGGGCCGTACCAAGGCGCTGAAGGCTTACGACAGGCTGGATCGGGTGATCTACTGCTCGAGCTTCTCCAAAACCTTGTCGCCAGGTGTGCGTATCGGCTGGATGATCGCCGGCAAATACCAACAGGAAATCCAGCGCCTGCAAACCTTCAGCACCCATTCGGCGTGCAGCGTCACGCAGATGGCGATTGCCGCCTATCTGGAAAACGGCGGTTATGACCGGCATTTACGCTACATCCGCCAGGAATACCGGAAAAACCTCAGCGCGTTCCAACTGGCGGTTCAACAGCATTTCCCTGAAGGCACGCAGATGTCCCGGCCAACGGGCGGTTTCATCCTTTGGGTGAGCTTGCCGGGGCGGGTCAACACCCAGGAATTGCATGTCCGCGCACTGCAACAAGGCATCAGCATCGCGCCGGGTCTGATCTTCAGCAACACCGAGCAGTTCAACCACTGTATCCGCCTCAACTGCGGCATTCCGTGGAACCGCGAAGCGGAGCGCGCGCTGATGACGCTGGGTCTGTTGGCGACCCAACTGTGTCAGGAAATGGCTGGCGGATTCTGAACGAGGAGGGCGGTGGTGCTTGTCATGTGACGCACAACAAGCGAGCATGTGGCCCTCTGCCGTTAGTTCGTTGGGTCCATGAAAGCCATTGTTCCTGCCGCGTGGGTATTGCTGGGTTTGTTGATGATCGGTCAGGCACCGGGTGTCATGGCGGCCGCAGCCCAGGAAAAACCGGCAGCGACCAGTACGACGAAGAAAGCCGTCAAAACCGTGGCTCCGGCAAAAACAGCCCAGGCCAAAAAAACGCCACGGTGAAGAAGCGCCGCCCGGTTGCCTCGAAGTCGAAATCCGCCAGCGAAGTGGCCAAGACCAAATTGCCGCCGGCAAAACTCGATCTCAGCCTGCCCAAGGATATGGTTGAAGACCTGAAGCCACAGGGCACCGTAGAACTGCCCAAACGCGAGGCCATCCTGCCGCAGATGTTTGGCGAAAAAGATAACGGCTTCCAGCTCAACGGCCGCTTGCTCAGCAATGAAATGGAGTTGCAATTGCGCAACGAAGCGCGACGCGATGTGGAAGGCGCGGCGCTGGATTTCGAATTCAAGCAATAGATGCAGGCCTCTGCGACGCGCAGAGCAGACGCTTCGTCGGAGACTGCCCGGTCACTTTTACTTATCGTTGAAAAGCCGCTTGCAGCAATTTGAAACAGCTGTTTTAGCGGTTACTCTGTTTCCCGTCTCTTTACACATCGCCCGTCGCGAGGATCTGTTCGTCATGAAATGCCGTGAAGGCTGTGGCGCTTGCTGCATTGCCCCCTCCATCAGTTCGCCGATCCCCGGCATGCCCGATGGCAAACCCGCCGGCGAACGTTGCGTGCAACTTTCGGTCGATAACCTGTGCAGCATTTTCGGCCGTCCGGAACGTCCGGCTGTGTGCTCGGGTTTCGCTGCGGATGTCGAGGTGTGCGGCAGCAGTTCGCAAGAAGCGATCAGGTTGATCGGCTGGTGGGAGCAGATGACGGCGGCATGATGTGTTCACGAACGGAACTTCAACAATAAGGAATAACACTATGGGTTCGCTGCACCGTATCGCTGTGTTGTGTGGTCTGACTGCCGTACTTGCCACTTCGGTCGTCCACGCGGAAGACTGGAAAGTTGCCAAGAACGAAGACGGCATCAAGGTTTCCCTGAGCGAAATAGCCGGTTCGGATTACAAGTCCTACCAAGGCGTTGCGTTGATGAAAACCACCGTTGCCAAACTGCGCGCCTTGCAGGAAGACGTCTCCGGCGCCTGCGCGTGGATTCACGAATGCAAGAGCCAGAAACTGCTCAAGCACGAAGGCGATCTGAGCTGGACCTATTCGCAATTCAATACGCCATGGCCGGTGACCCCGCGTGATTCGGTGTTGAAGATCACCACTGTTGAGGGCGCCGATGGCAGCCTGACCCGTAATCTTGAGGGCGTGCCGACCTATCTGCCGGAAGAAAAAGGCTTCGTGCGGGTCCAGCAAGTCAAAGGCTTCTGGAAGTTCGTGCCTAAAGGCGATCAGGTTGAAGTGACTTACCAGGTGCACACCGAGCCGGGCGGTAGCGTGCCGGCCATGGTCGCCAACAAGTTTGTGGTCGATGCGCCATTCAATACCCTGAAAGCGCTGAAAGAACGCGCCGAGAAATAATCAATTGGCTGTAAGCAAAACGCCCCGATCGCTTCGGGGCGTTTTGTTTTGTCTCTAAATTGTATTTCCAGATATGCGTTGCACGAAATTTTCACAAAGTCTCCAAGACAATTCGCCCGCACTTGTTGACTGCCATTGCGTTGCCAACCTTCGAATGAAAGTCTCGAAGGGCTGGGCAGTAATCAATGGCAATGGTGTGAACGATCGTGCAACATTTGCGCACCGCGCACGCCCCGGGGTCTGGATTGACCAATAGAGGGCATGGCGCCGCTGTATTTTTGCAACTTCAACTTCCAATGGGTCCTAAAACGACATGGCAAACCCGGACGCCCTGAGTCAGCAGCGATCTTCTGCTCGTCTGCTGCAACCGACCGTCAAATCGCATCTGGCCTACACGCTGCTGTGCGCGCTGGTCATGATGGTGATGTTTTCCGCGCTGCGCCTCGCGCTGCTGGTCTACAACCGCGAGATGATCCTCGACACCCCGGCCGCGACCTTCCTTGAAGCGTTCGTCAACGGTCTGCGTTTCGACCTGCGCCTGGTGGTCTACCTGTGCATTCCGCTGGTGCTGGCGCTGTTCAGTGCCCGGGCCATGGCCGCGCGCGGTTTCTTCCGTCTGTGGCTGACCGTCGCCTCGAGCATCGCGCTGTTCCTCGGCCTGATGGAAATGGACTTCTACCGCGAGTTTCACCAGCGCCTCAATGGTCTGGTGTTCCAGTACGTGAAGGAAGACCCGAAAACCGTAATGAGCATGCTCTGGTACGGTTTCCCGGTGGTGCGCTACGTGCTGGCGTGGGTAATCGGCACGGTCATTCTGACCCTGGCGTTCAAAGGTGCCGACCGCGCCACCCGCCCGCGCGGACCGTTCAGCGGCGGCAGCGTCAGCTCCCGTCAGGTTGCGCCGTGGTACACCCGCCTGGCGGTGTTCGTGGTCTGCCTGCTGATCTGCGTGGTCGCCGCTCGCGGCACCCTGCGTCAAGGTCCGCCGATGCGTTGGGGTGACGTCTACACCACCGATTCCAACTTCGCCAACCAACTCGGCCTCAATGGCACGCTGTCGCTGGTCGCCGCAGCCAAGGCGCGCATGGGCGAAGACCGCGACAATATCTGGAAAGCCACGCTGCCGCAGGAACAGGCGCAGCAAGTGGTGCGCGACATGCTGCTGATGCCGGACGACAAACTGGTCGATGCCGACATCGCCGCTGTTCGCCGCGACTACATGCCGCCGGCTGACAAGACCCTGCCGATCAAGAACGTTGTGGTGATCCTGATGGAAAGCATGGCCGGTCACTCGGTCGGTGCTTTGGGCGCGCCGGGCAATATCACCCCGTACCTGGACAAGCTGTCGAAGGAAGGCCTGCTGTTCGACCGTTTCTTCTCCAACGGCACCCACACCCATCAGGGCATGTTCGCGACGATGGCCTGCTTCCCCAACCTGCCAGGTTTCGAATACCTGATGCAGACCCCGGAAGGCAGCCACAAACTGTCCGGCCTGCCGCAGCTGCTCAGCGCCCGCGACTATGACGACGTCTACGTCTACAACGGCGACTTCGCCTGGGACAACCAGTCGGGCTTCTTCAGCAACCAGGGCATGACCAACTTCGTTGGCCGCAATGACTTCGTCAACCCGGTGTTCTCCGATCCGACCTGGGGCGTGTCCGACCAGGACATGTTCGATCGTGGCCTGCAGGAACTGAAGGCGCGGGAAAACGGCAAGCCGTTCTACGCGCTGCTGCAAACCCTGTCCAACCACACACCGTACGCCTTGCCGACGCCATTGCCGGTCGAGCGCGTGACTGACCGTGGCAGCCTCAACGAACACCTGACCGCCATGCGCTACTCCGATTGGGCGCTCGGCCAGTTCTTCGAGAAGGCGCGCAAAGAGAAGTACTTCAACGAAACCCTGTTCGTCATCGTCGGCGACCACGGCTTCGGCAACGAGCGCCAGATCACTGAAATGGACCTGGGCCGCTTCAACGTGCCGATGCTGATGATCGCCCCGGGCATTCAGCAGAAGTTCGGTACCCGCGACCACACCGTGGGTACGCAGATCGACATCGTGCCGACCATCATGGGCCGTCTCGGTGGCGAAGTGCGTCACCAGTGCTGGGGCCGTGACCTGCTCAACCTGCCGCAGGGCGACACCGGTTTTGGCGTGATCAAGCCTTCGGGCAGCGAGCAGACCACCGCCATCGTCACCGCCGATGAGATTCTGGTGCTGCCGCGTGACAAGGACATGGGCCCGAAAATCTGGAAATATCAGCTCGGCGCCAACCCGCATGCCGAAGTAGTGCCGGACGCGCCGCGCACTGCCGAACTCAAACTCAAACTTGAGGCGTTCCTGCAAACCGCGACCAAGAGCCTGCTCGATAACACCGCCGGTGTTATTCATGGCAAGCCGGACTGATCACTTCTTAAAGTCGACGCAATAAAAAAGAGGCCCTTGAACAAGGGCCTCTTTTTTTACCGCTTCAAATCGTCATATCTTGCCGAGTAACAACAGCACCAGCAGCACGACCAACACCACGCCGATAATGCCCGACGGGCCATAACCCCAACTTCTTGAGTGCGGGAAGACCGGCAGACCACCGATCAGCAACAGGATCAGGATGATGATTAGAATTGTGCCCATGGGTGATTTCCTTGTTCAGAGTCTGGAAGAGTCTTGATGCTCAGTGGGCAGCTGGAGAGCAACTAAATTCCAGCCGGCTTACATGTTCCGACTTGCGCCGATGAAAAAAATTCAATGTTTTTTTAATGTATTTGGATTGCTCGGTTATTTCCTTTCCAGCAAAAAGATCGCAGCCTCGTTGCACTCGTCTGCTCCTGCATGAGACCAACCGGAAAACAATGACGGCTGGAATCTTTTGATCCTCCATTCAGCAACTGGATGGAGCGTGGGTGAACGAAGTTCCTTCGCTACACTCGGCGCATCTCTCCCGGAACAACAAGGCTGTCCGCTATGCAAAATCGCATGATGATCACTGGTGCAGGCTCAGGCCTGGGTCGCGAAATCGCGCTGCGCTGGGCCCGTGAAGGCTGGCGGCTGGCCTTGTCCGATGTCAGTGAGCCCGGCCTGCAGGAAACCCTGAAGCTGGTGCGCGAGGCGGGCGGTGACGGTTTCATCCAGCGCTGCGACGTGCGCGATTACAGTCAGCTCACCGCCTTCGCCCAGGCCTGCGAGGAGAAGCTCGGCGGCATCGACATCATCGTCAACAATGCCGGCGTCGCCTCGGGCGGATTCTTCAGCGAGTTGTCGCTGGAGGACTGGGACTGGCAGATCGCGATCAACCTGATGGGCGTGGTCAAAGGCTGCAAGGCGTTCCTGCCGCTGCTGGAAGAGAGCAAGGGCAAGATCATCAACATCGCCTCCATGGCCGCGTTGATGCAAGGCCCGGCAATGAGTAACTACAACGTGGCCAAGGCCGGCGTAGTGGCGTTGTCGGAAAGTCTGCTGATCGAACTGGCGCAGCAGGAAGTGGCGGTGCATGTGGTTTGCCCGTCGTTCTTCCAGACCAACTTGCTCGATTCTTTCCGTGGCCCGACCCCGGCCATGAAAGCCCAGGTCGGCAAGTTGCTGGAAAGTTCGCCGATCAGCGCCGCCGACATCGCTGACTACATCTATCAGCAAGTCGCCGCCGGCGAATTCTTGATTCTGCCCCACGAACAAGGGCGCATGGCCTGGGCGCTCAAACAGAAGAATCCGCAACTGCTCTACAACGAAATGACTTCCATGGCCGAGAAAATGCGCGCCAAGGCCAAACAAAACAACGCTTGATCTTGTTCGATTCCCGCCGCGTCGTTAGGGTGGCCGCCACGGTCACCCTGTCGAGACGCCTCCATGCTCAATTACTTGTGGTTCTTCCTTGCGGCGCTGTTTGAAATCGCCGGCTGTTTTGCCTTCTACATGTGGCTGCGCCAGGGCAAGAGCGCGTTGTGGGTGATTCCCGCGTTGCTCAGCCTGACCCTGTTCGCGCTGTTGCTGACCCGTGTTGAAGCGGCCTACGCCGGGCGCGCCTATGCCGCGTATGGCGGGATCTACATCGTTGCTTCGATTGGCTGGCTAGCGGTGGTCGAGCGGGTGCGTCCGCTGGGCTCGGACTGGATCGGCATGGCCCTGTGCGTGGTCGGTGCCAGCATCATTCTGTTCGGGCCGCGCTTTTCCGCTGCCTGAGGCTTTTGTGCGAAGCGTCTGACAGCTGCGGGCGTGGGCGCCTGTAGGGCAAGACTGATTTGCTCGTCGTGGATTGTGAAGACGCTGTAAGCCGCGCATCTTCAGGGTTTGCCAGTCCTGAAGGATGAATCCCATGCTTGTACTCAGCCGTGTGGTCGGTGAGTTGATTTCAATCGGAGACGACATCACCCTGCGTGTTCTGTCGGTCAACGGCTCCAGCGTGCGCTTCGGCGTCGAGGCGCCGAAAAAGGTCCATGTACACCGCGCCGAGGTCTATGACCGGATCAAGCGCAAGGAGGCTGCGGCGAAGGCTGGCTGACGGCTTCAGTCGAACAGATGCTTGGGTACGTCGTGCTTGAGCATCAGCTGGCACTGCTCGCTTTCCGGATCGAACACGATCAATGCCTGGCCTTTGGTCAGTGCCTGACGCACGCGCAGGACGCGGGTTTCCAGCGGGGTGTCATCGCCGTTGTCGGTACCGTCGCGGGTGACGAAATCCTCGATCAGGCGGGTGAGGGTGTCGACTTCAAGCGCGTCGTGGGGAATGAGCATGGGCACCTCGGTCAAATCAATGTCGGGATGCTACGGGGAATGGGTTTTGCCTGCCAGTTTTGTATTGGCCGTGCCTGCCAATTCGCGAGCAGGCTCGCTCCCACCTTTGAAATGCGATCCCTGTGGGAGCGAGCCTGCTCGCGAAGGCGATTATCTGTTCACCGAAGGCTCAACTTTCAGAACGCTGCCCCACCAGACTGTCCACCGGCGGCACCCGGGTTTCGCTTTCCATCTGCGTGTCATGCTCGATCTGATGGCTGAAGCGATCCAGTGAGGCATTGGCCGGCGCCGCATCGCTGGCAAAGACCGGCGGGCTCAGAATGTACGCGCCGAGCAAACGGCTGAGCGCCGCCAGGCTGTCGATGTGCGTGCGTTCGTAGCCATGCGTGGCATCGCAGCCGAAAGCGAGCAGGGCGGTGCGAATATCGTGGCCGGCGGTGACCGCCGAGTGCGCATCGCTGAAGTAATAGCGGAACATGTCACGGCGCACCGGCAATTCGTGTTCATCGGCCAGACGCAACAGATGCCGCGACAGGTGATAGTCATACGGCCCGCCCGAATCCTGCATTGCCACGCTCACCGCGTGTTCGCTGGAATGCTGGCCGGGGGCGACCGGTGCGATGTCGATGCCGACAAATTCGCTGACGTCCCACGGCAATGCCGCCGCTGCACCGCTGCCGGTTTCCTCGGTGATGGTGAACAGTGGATGGCAATCGATGTTCAGTTCCTGGCCGCTGTCGACAATTGCCTTCAGGGCAGCGAGCAGTGCCGCGACGCCGGCCTTGTCGTCGAGGTGGCGAGCACTGATATGGCCGCTTTCAGTGAACTCCGGCAGCGGATCGAAGGCCACCACGTCGCCGACATGGATGCCCAGCGATTCGCAATCGGCTTTGGTCGTGCAGTAGGCATCCAGACGCAGTTCGACGTGGTCCCAACTGATCGGCATTTCATCGACCTGGGTGTTGAACGCATGCCCGGACGCCATCAGCGGCAACACGCTGCCGCGAATCACCCCGGTGTCGGTAAACAGGCTGACCCGGCTACCCTCGGCAAAGCGACTCGACCAGCAGCCGACCGGGGCTAGGGTCAGGCGACCGTTGTCTTTCACCGCACGCACAGCAGCGCCGATGGTGTCCAGGTGCGCAGACACCGCGCGGTCAGGGCTGCTCTTTTTGCCCTTCAACGTCGCGCGGATGGTCCCGCGCCGGGTCATTTCAAACGGAATGCCCAGCTCTTCGAGACGCTCGGCGACGTAGCGCACGATGGTGTCGGTGAACCCGGTCGGGCTGGGAATGGCGAGCATTTCCAGCAGGACTTTTTGCAGGTAAGCCAGATCCGGTTCAGGGATTTGTGTGGTCATGGTCATGGAAACTCCTGATGGGTTGAGCACACCGATGGTTTCGATGAGAGAAAGATTTGTGGCGCCTGATCGGTCCTCATCGCTGGCAAGCCAGCTCCCACAGTGTTGTGTATACCGCGGGAACTGTGGGAGCTGGCTTGCCAGCTTTGGCGTCAGTGCAGCCGCCGGGTAATCAAGAGATCGCCGGCTGACTATGCGGAAACAACAGATCGACAAAGCGCTCCGCCGTCGGCTGCGGTTCATGGTTGGCCAGGCCGGCGCGTTCGTTGGCTTCGATGAACACGTACTCGGGCTGATCCGCCGCCGGCACCATCAGATCGAGCCCGACCATCGGAATGTCCAGCGCCCGCGCCGCGCGCACTGCCGCGTCGACCAGGGTCGGATGAAGAATGTCGGTCACGTCTTCCAGCGTACCGCCAGTGTGCAGATTGGCCGTGCGCCGCACGAACAGATGCTCGCCGGCCGGCAGGATGCTGCTGTAGTCGTAACCGGCCGCGTGCAGCGTGCGTTGGGTTTCGTGGTCGAGCGGGATCTTGCTTTCGCCGCTGGTGGCCGCTTGCCGACGGCGACTCTGCGCTTCGATCAGCGCACCGATCGAATGCTGACCATCGCCAACCACTTCCGCCGGCCGGCGAATCGCCGCCGCTACCACTTCAAAACCGATCACCACGATGCGCAGATCAAGGCCTTCGTGGAAGCTTTCCAGCAGCACGCGACTGTCAAACTGCTTGGCGGTTTCGATGGCCTTCTGCACTTCTTCGATGGTGCGCAGATCCACCGCGACGCCGTGGCCCTGTTCGCCATCGAGAGGCTTGACCACCACCCGTTGGTGCTCATCGAGGAAGGCCAGGTTGTCGTCGGCGTTGCCCGCCAGTTGCTGCGCGGGCAGTTTCAGACCTGCGCCTTTCAGCACTTTGTGGGTCAGGCTTTTGTCCTGGCACAAGGTCATGCTGATCGCACTGGTCAGGTCGCTCAGCGACTCGCGGCAACGCACGCGACGGCCGCCGTGGCTGAGGGTGAACAGCCCGGCGTCGGCGTCATCCACTTGCACGTCGATACCGCGCCGATGCGCTTCTTCGACGATGATCCGCGCGTAAGGATTGAAATTCGCCTCCGGGCCCGGGCCGAGAAACAGCGGCTGGTTGATGCCGTTCTTGCGCTTGATGGCGAACGTCGGCAGGTTGCGGAAACCCAGTTTGGCGTAAAGGTTTTTCGCCTGGCGGTTGTCGTGCAGCACCGACAGATCCAGATAAGCCAGACCACGACTCATGAAGTGCTCGACCAGATGTCGCACCAGCACTTCGCCGACGCCGGGGCGCGAGCAATGCGGGTCGACCGCCAGGCACCACAGGCTGCTGCCGTGTTCCGGGTCGTTGAAGGCTTTTTCATGATTGAGACCCATGACACTGCCGATCACCGCGCCGCTGTCCTCGTCTTCCGCCAGCCAGTACACCGGGCCGCCCTGATGATGTGGGGTGAGCAGCTCCTGATCGATCGGCAACATGCCGCGCGCCTGGTACAAACGGTTGATGCCCTGCCAGTCGGTTTCGCTTTGCGCACGACGAATGCGGAAGCCGCGAAACACCCGCGTGGCCTGCCGGTAATCGCTGAACCATAAACGCAGGGTGTCGGATGGATCGAGAAACAGCTGCGTCGGCTCGAGGCCGAGAATCTGCTGCGGTGCGGCAACATACAGGGCGATATCGCGTTCACCGGGCTGCTCGTTGAGCAGCTCCTGCGCGAGCGATGCCGGGTCGGGAAAGGTATGGCCGATCAGCAGCCGGCCCCAGCCGCAATGTACGGCAATCGGGGCGGTGGCAGGCTCGCTGCCGTCTTCGGCCAGGCGCGCCTGCAAACGTTCATACGAGGGGGCCTGACCACGCAACAGGCGCTGGTTGATGGACGTGGCATGGGGTTTCATCAATCAGATTCCTTGTTCACTGAGCCACAGGTTCAGGGCCGCCAGTTGCCACAGTTTCGAACCGCGCAACGGGGTCAGTTGGCCTTGCGGATCAGTCAGAAGCTTGTCGAGCATGGTCGGGTTGAACAGGCCGCGATCCTGGCTCGGATCCAGCAGCAGTTCGCGCACCCAGTTGAGCGTGTCGCCCTGCAAGTGCTTGAGACCCGGCACCGGGAAATAGCCTTTCTTGCGGTCGATCACTTCGCTTGGAATGACCCGGCGCGCAGCTTCTTTCAGCACTTGCTTGCCGCCATCGGGCAGCTTGAATTGACCCGGCACCCGCGCCGACAGTTCGACCAGTCGATAGTCAAGAAACGGCGTACGCGCTTCCAGGCCCCAGGCCATGGTCATGTTATCGACGCGTTTGACCGGGTCATCGACCAGCATCACCGTGCTGTCCAGGCGCAGCGCCTTGTCCACGGCAGCCTCGGCGCCGGGCTGGGCAAAGTGCTGTTTGACGAAATCGCCCGCCGCATCGTGGTCGACAAGCCATTTCGGCCGCACAGTCGCCGCGTAGTCGTCGTAGCTGCGATCGAAGAACGCATCGCGGTAGGCCGCGTATGGGTCCGCCGCGCCGTCGACCTGCGGATACCAGTGGTAACCGGCAAACAGTTCGTCCGCGCCCTGGCCGCTCTGCACCACTTTGCAGTGCTTGGCCACTTCACGGGACAACAGATAGAAAGCGATGCAGTCGTGGCTGACCATCGGCTCGCTCATCGCCCGGAACGCGGCGGGCAGTTGCTCGATGATTTCTTTCTCGTCGATGCGCAACTGATGGTGGCGCGTGCCGTAGTGCTTGGCGATCAGGTCGGAATACTGGAATTCGTCGCCGCGCTCGCCGCCGGCATCCTGGAAACCAATGGAGAAGGTCGACAGATTCTCTACACCGACTTCGCGCAACAGGCCGACGAGCATGCTCGAATCGACACCGCCGGAAAGCAACACCCCGACATCCACTGCCGCACGCTGACGAATCGCCACCGCTTCGCGGGTGCTGTCGAGGACGCGATCGACCCAGTCTTCCAGATTGAGGTTTTTCTCGTCTTCATTCGGGCCGTAGGGCAGGGTCCACCAGGTTTTCTGCTCGGTGCGGCCATCGGCTTCAACGCGCATCCAGGTGGCGGGCGGCAGTTTTTCGATACCGGCCAGCAAGGTGCGCGGCGCGGGTACGACCGCGTGGAAATTCAGATAGTGATTGAGCGCCACCGGATCAAGAATCGGGTTGATATCGCCGCCCTTGAGCAGCGCCGGCAGTGCCGAGGCAAAACGCAAGCGTTGGCCGGTGCGCGACAGGTACAACGGCTTCACGCCGAGACGGTCACGAGCGATGAACAGGCGCTGGGCATCGCGCTCCCATATGGCGAAGGCGAACATGCCGTTGAGCTTCGGCAGCAGCGCCTCGCCCCAGGCGTGATAGCCTTTGAGCAGCACTTCGGTGTCGCCACCGGAATAGAAGGCATAACCCAGCGCTTCAAGCTCTGCGCGCAATTCCGGAAAGTTGTAGATCGCACCGTTGAACGCCAGGGACAGGCCCAGTTGGCTGTCGATCATCGGCTGCGCCGAGCCGTCCGACAGGTCCATGATTTTCAGGCGTCGATGGCCCAGGGCAATCGGCCCCTGGGCATGGAAGCCCCACGCGTCAGGGCCGCGAGGGGCCAGGTGATGGGTGATTCTTTCGATCGCTGCAAGGTCTGCAGGTTGTTGATCAAAACGTAACTCGCCAGCTAATCCGCACATATTCCAAAAGGCCTTGTGTCTGCTGGGTCTAGGCGCATCTACCTCGAGTCGAGTACCAAATTTGTACCTTTTCTTGGTAAATCCAGCTTTTCAAGCTCCACAATATCGCTCGAGGAGCTGATCCACTTGGCATAGGTTGAAAGCAGAACCTGGACGCTATGTCCGAGTTGCGCGGCGATGAATGCCGGGTTCATTCCGGACATCAGACACATTATTGCGTCGGTGTGCCTGGTGTCATACATCCGGCGATATCGAATCCCCGCCTCGCGCAGCGCCGTCAACCAATAGCGCTTAGCCCCCGTTTCGGATCGGATGTACAGCTCTGATTTATCATCCGAACCTTCCGGCGCGAAAACATAATCAGAGCGCGCCGCCGTAAGAGGTCTGGCTTTTTCGAGTGCCTGTAGAGCGCGATCGTTCAATAAAACTTCCCGCGACACCTTTGTCTTGGTCTTTTCTGATCATCACCGCGTGGCGCAGAAGGTCGTTGACGCCGCAAGCGCCGGCCTTGAAACGGCAGCAACGCAATCGGACACTCCGGCAGGGATGGTGAAGTTTTTCCGAAGGTCGCTTGATCAATAGTTAGGGCCAAGCATGGCCGACAGCACCACCTCGGCGAGAATCCGGTGGCCGAAGTCGTTAGGGTGATTCAGCCCATTTCCGCTGACGTCCAGATAGTTTTCCTGGACATCATCATGTCCCATGCCGATGTCATGTCAGCTATCGCCACAGAAGGGTTTTGCTTGGCCAGCTGTTTCAGCACTGGCAGATATCCTGTGACGTTTGAGCGCCTCTGAGTAAAAGTCAAAGGGTTCGCCCGTAGTGGAGACACCAGAAGAATCGGCACTCTTGGTTGTTTGGCTCTGATAGCAGTAATCACGGTCTGCATGTTTTTCTTGTATTCGTCAGGTGCGAATACGCCGCCGTCGTTCATCCCGAAGGCCAACACCACAAGGTCTGACTTTTTATCGTTGACGCGATATTCAACGGCGGACACTGCGTTGATAGAACTCCAGCCGCCGACTGCGTTATTGCGCGACTCAAACATCGATGGGTATCTGTTATTCAAATACGCCATTACAAGGCCTGTGTAGCCAGGTTGATTGGGTGCTGCGTAGATGCTGGTAGCATTGGCGCCGGCAGTAATGGAGTCTCCGAAGAAAGTTATGGAAAGAGGGACAGACCCGACAGCTCTCCTGAATCCGCCCAGGTTTCCGATGGCTTTGGGGGCGAATATTTTGGTCTTGTCGTAAGTGATTGCGTACTGAAAATCCTGAAAGCCCGTAGCGACCCGAACGCCATAGTTCTTCCGGTCACTATCGGTTATCTCCTGAGAATAGCCACGTGGCGCACGCTTTATGGCGCTGCCTGGCGTCAGCTTGATCCCTTCCTTCGTCGGTATGTAGTCGACCATCGGCTTGAATACTTGGCCGTTCGCGGGGTTATAGACCATGCGAATTTTCTTGGGGGCAAACATCGTCCGGACAAAGTTGGAGCCACCGTCCTCTGTATAAAAGGTTTCACCAAAAACAGTAGTTCCGGTCAGGGCATGCTTGTCGGTGTGGAATTTGCTGACTACCGCCGCCCCACAATCAAGATTGTTGCAGGACTGAAAGTTTTCCTCGATAGGAACGCCGTCAGGACCATTTGCAGCATTAGCGGTGCCAGCAATAACCAGCACCAGGGAAGTCAGGAGGTAACGCATTTAGGCTTTGCTCGCGTGTATTTTCTGATTGCCGTATTCAATGGCTTTTCAATAAAGAGGTGAGCGGAAATACCGGCGGTATGGCACACGAACAGGTAGCAGGCCAGATAGATCCAGACGTTGAAAGTTTGATCGAGCCCCGCGCGCATCCAGAAGAACAGGAACAATGGCGCAACGAAACCGTGGACAAGGTACAGGCTGTAGGACGCATCGCCGAGCAAGCCGAAAACCTTTGATTCTTTGGTTTCCCGTTCAAGGCTCAGCGCTGCCCAGACGAGAAGGAATGCAGGCATGCCCCAGGCAACCGGGCGATAAAGCAGGCCGGGAATGTTGATCAGCCCGTTGTGCTCGACAAACAGGAACAGGGGGATTGCGAGCACAGCAACCGCAATGGCCACGCTTCTGGGCATGAGTGTGCCGCCCGAAACCAAACGGTAAAGGAAGATGCCGAGCATGAACTCAACAATCATCGGGTTTGCGAATGTTGTTGCTACCGCGCCAACATGCGTATTGGAAGCGAGCAGCATGGCGGCAAAGAAGAAAACGATCAGACCCACTTCCAAAGTCGCCAGTGTCTGTGCGCGGAACAACAGTACGACGGCAATGGCGGTGTAAAACATGAACTCTACTTGCAGTGTCCATCCGATGCCGAGAATCGGAGGGCGCGTCCAATGAGTGAATGTCAGTGTTTGCACATACCAGGCCCAGTCCATCTTGGAGCCGTTGAAAAAATAGGCCAGGTCGTTGGTGACATTATCGATCTTGCCGTTCATGACCAGCCATGAAACGAACACCACCACACTGATGGTGAAGCAGTACATCGGCCATATCCGGGTGATCCGGCGCCACATGAAGCTTGCCGGCCCCATTAGTGCTACCGAGTCCATTCTGTACAAACCGCCGTACAGAATGAACGGCATGATGAAACCACTGATGATGAAAAAGATGTCGACACCAAAGCCGCCGAGGTTGGTCACGCTCGAAGGCACGCCATAAATCTGAAGGTTCGCGTGGGCGCAGACGACGAGAAACGCCGCGATAAAGCGCAGGTACTGGATGTTTTTTATCATTCGTCCGTGCTCGGGAAGTGTGCGCTTGTAGAAGGGCGCGAAGTTTAAACGGCAGAATGAATGCGCGCCATATCATTTGTGGTTTCGTGAAAACCGCGCGAATTAGAACTGGCGCCTTGTAGTGAGCGCATCGGCAGGTTTATTCCTGCGAGGTGGTACAGGGCTGTTTTTCCCATGCGAAAAAGCGTTGGTATTTGCCGAATATTGCACAGGTATTTGAACTGTTAATGGCCGGTCGACGCCGATAAGGTCGAGGCTTCAAATCGCAATAAAGGACTATTGCCATGCCCACCC
The DNA here is from genome assembly GCF_979258175.1 of Pseudomonas sp. AC255. NCBI lineage: Bacteria > Pseudomonadati > Pseudomonadota > Gammaproteobacteria > Pseudomonadales > Pseudomonadaceae > Pseudomonas > Pseudomonas sp. AC255. Next base: position 1,086,735 of record NZ_OZ409841.1, read on the forward strand.
AAGACAAGACAAATCCACAGATTCAGGCCCCGGTCCTGAGCACCTTGTACGACGCGACCGGTGACCTCGATACCGCTGAAAGCCTGGAAAAAAGCCTGCCGGCGCATCTGCTCACGGCTTCTGCGGCCACGCTGAACAAGCTGGACGAAATCAATCGTGAACTGCACACCCTGCAAGTCAAAGTCGACAAGGATCTGACCCGGCTCAAACCATTGCACAGCTTCTGCATCAGCGAACTTAACGCGGCGCTGAGCGAGAAATGGCCAGCGGTCTATGACGTGAGCGAGGATCTGCTCAGCCTGCCCGGCGTCGATTGTGGCTGCGATGTGAAGGCGACGGTTCAGGCCGATGTCGGCTTGGTCAGACACGCGACGCAAAGCCTGTTGCAGGCAGCCATGCAAAACTTCACCGCAGACGAGGAGCAGGCCGACGGTTTCCCCGCCGGCAGCCTGGTGCGCGTCAAGAGTGTGCCCGCTGGCGTGAAGGATCTGACGCCGGCAGCGTTTGCAACGATGTGCCGCAAGCTGGATCTGGGCAAGAAATACCAGGAGCATCTGCAGCAAGTGTTCGGTCTGCGTGAGGACTGCGGCAAAGTCGTGGCGACCAGTGCCATGACCCGCAATATCGCCGCATTGAAGCAATCGCTGCTGGAGCTGGACGCTCATCTTGCGGAGCTCAAGGGCGATATCACCGCAGCTGGTTTGCGCATGCTGCAGGATCTGATGCTGGCCGAAGGCGTCGCTTCGGCGCAGCACCTGCGCTACGGCAAAGACCCGATGATCATGCAGGGCATCAGAATCCTCGACAGCTGCGTTTGGGGCGTGGTGGTATTTTCCAAACGCTCCGTGGAACAACACCCTGAGGACGGATGCATGGTGTATATGCCCGGCGAGCCCGAGCGCGCCGTGTATGAGTACCCGAGTTTCAATGCGTTCAAGCGCTACCTCGCGCAACAACTCAAGAGCACGGAATATCAGGGGTATTTCGCCGGCAGCCTCGATGAAGATGACAAGGCTGACTTCTTCAAGGCGTTGGCTGAGAAACCCGATCTGGGCGTCGTCGAACAATGGCCGATCAATGTGGCGCTTTTTGATTTCATGGTGCAAAGCCATGTCGGCAAGTTGCAGATCGACGCGCGCAAACTGGCGGTGCCAACCGCTGATATCGATGAAGAGATCCGACAGAAACGCCTGTTGGATTTCGTTCAGCGCGGGGTGACTGTGGCATCGGTGGCGGGGCTGTTCGTGCCGGTCCTGGGGCAATTGATGATGGGCGTCGCGGTCGGGCAATTGCTCGGTGAAGTGTATGACGGCGTCGCGGACTGGCGTCGCGGTGATCATCAGGAAGCACTGTCACATCTGCTCAGTGTGGTAGAGAACATCGCATTGATGGGCGTTTTCGCCGGCGGTCAGAAGGTGCTGGGAACTGTGGGCAAAAAGCTGCTGCGCGCGCATCCGGAGTTCTTCGCGCAGTTCACCGCGATACTCGATCGGGCCGGCAAGCCACGCCTGTGGAAGTCCGATTTGAGCCCGTACGAGCATGCTTTGCCGGCCGGATTCACCATCGGTGCCGGTTCAAAGGAGTTCTACCAGATCGGCAACAAGACCATCGCCCGCTTCGAGCACCGCCTGTTGGCGGGCAACTTTGATATCGACACTCAGCACTGGCGCCTGGAACACCCCGCACGCGCACAAGCCTATGCTCCGGAATTGATCCGCCACGTCGAGGGCGGCTGGCGGTTCCCCGCTGAACAGCCCGAAGAATGGGGCAGCAGCGCCTACACGCTCAAGCGCATCGATCCGCAGTTGAGCGAATTTGCCGACAGCGACCTGGACATCCTTCGCCGGCTGAGCAACACCTCGCAGCAGACCTTGCTGGAGACCTTCAACGACAATCTGAGCCTGCCGGTACGCCTGCGCGATACCGTCGAGCGCGTGCGCATCGAGCGCCAGCTGCGTGAGTTGACCACGGAACTGGAAAACGGCGAGATCCACTCCGAGCAACCTCTTGAAGAACAGATGCACGCCTTGACGCAACTGCCGGGCTGGCCGACTGACCGATACCTTGAGGTCATCGGTCATGAAGGAGACGTCGAAACCACTTATCCTGCAAACAGCACGCTCGACGAAACCCTGGGAGTGCCGGTCACCCAAGGCCAGTTGGCACTCGGGCGCTTGCTGCAAACCGTCATCGATGGCCTCTACGAGCATGAAGTCGGGGCCTTGCTCGGCGGCAAAGTCGCGAAAAGCACGCAAGCCACTGGGCTGGCAAGAAAACTGGGTGCTGCGCTCAAATCCGATTACCGCGCGGCGTTCGAGCGGATGTACAAGCGCTATGACCACAGTGATGCGCAGGATCTGGGCAAATTACGCCAGGTCTTCGCCGACATTTCGGCGCGTGATGGTCAAAGGCTGATCGACCGCGCTTCGACTGTCGAGCGCCTGCACTTGCGCTCGACCGGGAGCGCGCCCTTGCGGTTGGGACAGCGGGCTCGGGCCGGCATTGCCGAGGTCAGGCTTGACCGGGCGCTGAGCGGGTTGCACTGGTCGTGGCTGGCCAATGCCGACACCGACAGGCTGGCCATGAAATTACTGCCGCGCCTCAGCGGCTGGAACGCGCAGCTGCGTCTGCAAGTCCGCGACAAGGCCTTGACCGGACCGATACTCGAAGACATCGGCGATGGGTCGGCGACCTCGGAAAATACCGGCTATCTGGTGAAGTCCACGCAGGGCTATGAGGCGTTTGGCGGCGACAAAAAATCCTTGGGCAAGGTGGCATCCGGCCCCGACGCTTTGTACATGGCCATCCTCAAGGCATTGCCGCCACGTCAGCGGACCGCACTCGGGTTTGCCGATACCGGACAGGTCAGTACGCAACAGTTACGCAAAAAGCTGCTCAACGTTGCCCTCGACGAACGCGAGGGCACTGCGCGGGCATTGCGCGGCGGCAGTACGGAATCACTTCCCGTCGAGCCGGCCTGCGTGCAAGGCGATCAGGTTCCCGCGACAGCTCATTCACGCACACTGCTGCGCAAAGCGCGCAGGCTTTATCCGCGTCTGAGCGAGCCGCAGCTCAGTCAATTGCTCGATGCACTGGGCGATGATCCGCTGAGCCGTGCGACCCGCATCAAAGCCCTGCGTCAGGACCTGCAAACCCTGCGTGACGCGCTGTTTGTCTGGAGTGAAGATGCCGCCGCGCTGCAAGCCATGGGGGGCGATCTGGCTGAAGCGCGGCACAGTCGGAAAATGGCCGCCGAGCTGATCGAAGAAGCGTTTCGACGCTTTCATTGGGCCACCAACGAAGAGGGAAAAACCTCTGTACCCTTGACCTTGACGGCATGCGCATCGGTAAGGTGCCGACGTTACCGTCGTCGGTGAGCTTCGACCATGTCGAGCAATTGTCGATGCGGAACATGGCGCTGGGGGATGATGTGGCGTACTTCCTCAAGTCCTTCAAACAGCTCGACTCGCTGGAACTGGGCAGCAACGCGATCACCCGGCTGCCTGAAATGTTGTCGCACATGCCGCGTCTGCAACGGCTGAGCCTGGCAAACAATCAGCTCAAGCTCACCGAGCAGACCCTGGCGAAGCTGAACAGGCTGAGCACTTTACGCTACCTGAATCTGGACAAGAATCCGTTGGGTGCCACCCCGGATTTCAGCCGAATGTCGCAACTGCGTCGCTTGTCGCTGAACGATACCGGCATCACCGAACTGCCAGAAGGCCTCGACCATTCTGCGCACATTGAACTGATGGATCTGAGCGCCAACAGCATCACGGAGCTGCCCGAGTGGTTGTTCGAGAAATCACGACGTTTCACCGGCGCACTCAAGCTTGGGCTGAACCCCTTTTCGGAAACGGCCAAAACGCATCTGGAGAACTATCGCGATAATTTCGGCGTTGGGATGGACTATGTCGCCGATGACATCGCACGGATGAACGAGCAAACGGCGCGCTCGCTCTGGTTGACGAAGGTCAGTGGCGAAGAGTGGGCAGAGCAGTCGCGCATCTGGGCGGCATTGCGCAGCGAGCGGACGGCCGAAGGCTTGTTCACTTTGCTGGCGCAACTGGGCGATACCGCAGACGGCAAACAGGGCAGCGCTGACATGCAGCGACGCGTCTGGGCGGTACTGAAGGCGGCGGAAGCTGACGAGCCGCTGGGCCGTCAACTGCTCGACATCGCGGCCGATCCGCTGCACTGCACCGATAACGCGGCGCTGGTTTTCAGCCGCCTTGAAGTCGCAGTGGAAGTCGAGCGGGTGAGCAGGGCTGCAAGCGGGAGCAGGGGCACTGCCAAGGCGCTGTTGGAACTGGGCCGCAGTCTGTTCCGGCTGGACAGGCTGGAAGAAATCGCCCGGGAGCATTCGCTCCGGGCGCCAAAGGTCGATGCGCTGGAAATGAACCTCGCTTACCGCATCGGTCTCACCGATGCGCTGGGACTGCGCGGTCAACCGAAAGATATGCTGTTCAGTGCCCAGAGTGGCGTGACGGCCGCTGATCTTGAGGTCGCAAAAAATCGCGTCTTCACCGCTGAACTCTCCCCGCAATGGCTGGAATACATGCAGGGGCGAACGTTCTGGCGTGACTATCTGCGACGCATATTTGTCCGCAAGTTTGCGCTGATCGATGACCTGTACGACCCGCAAATGAGCGCACTGTTCGACAAGAAGGACACGCTGCCCTCTGGCGATTATTTGAGTCAGAACCAGGCACTCAAGCTTGAAAAGGACCAGGCTGAAGACGTGCTGTTCAAGAGCCTGACGGAAGACGCGATACGGCTGATGGATCTGGGCATCTGCGAAATGCCCGATACGTGAAATTCACTTGCCGCGAATCAACTGCCGTAAGGCGAAACGATTGGGATGGCAGGCTTCGGCCACGCTGCGTGGCAACGGCAGCGGCTCGTTGTCCAGCCACGCGGCAAGCAGCTCGCCGGACAGCGGCGCGGTGATCAGCCCGCGAGAACCGTGGCCGCTGTTGACGTACAGACCATCGAGCCACGGGCAGGCGAGGTCCGGTACTTGCCGGGCGTCTTTGCTCAACGCTGCGTAGGTCTGATTGAAGGTTTGCAGATCAGCGAGCGGGCCGACAATCGGCAGGTAATCGGGGCTGGTGCAGCGGAAAGCTGCCCGGCCCTCAAGGTTCGCAAGTGGCTGCTCGCTGATGTTCAGGCGTGTCAGCAGGTCGCTGGAAATTTCTTCGAGCATCGCCAGATTGCCTTGGTGCTCGGCAGTCGTGGGCGTCAGATCGTCATTGTTGAAGTCGAAACTGGCGCCCAGGGTGTGCTCGCCCAGACGCGCCGGGGCGACGTAGCCCTCGGCGCACACCACGGTAGCCAGCGCATGACTTTCTGCAGTCTCGGCCAGACGCGTGATTTGGCCGCGAATGCGCTTGAGCGGTAGGTCGGCACTCTGGGCAAAACGTTTGATTTCGGCGGCTCCGGCCAGGATCACCACCGGCGCACTGGCGAGCAAACGTTCGCCGTCGAAGGCTTGCCACAGGTCTGCGACTTTGCGCAGTTCCAAAGCTTCGTGATGGCTGAGCAACTCAATGTTGGTGTGGGTCGCCTGGGCCTGACACAACGCCGGCGGATGCACCCAGCCGCCTTCGGGGTAGAACAAGCCGCCGTGGGCCACGCCGACACCGGCGCGGGCCTGGGCTTCAGGTTGCTCCAGCCACTGCAAAAGATCTTCCGGGAATGCCGCCGCCAGTTGCGCGTGGCGCTCGGCTTCCTTGGCGTTGAACGCCAGTTGCAGCACGCCGCAGTCATCCCAGTCGCTGCCGCGTTGCAGGCTTTCCAGCAGGCGCCGGGTGTAACCGAAGCCGCTGACGATCGACTGCGACAACGCCGTGCCATGGGCGGACAGCTTAAGATAGAGCACGCCTTGCGGGTTGCCCGAGGCTTCTTGCGCGACGGCCGTGTGACGCTCCAGCAGACTCACTTGCCAGCCGCGCGCCGCCAGGCTCGACGCTGTCGCGCAGCCAGCCAGGCCGGCGCCGATCACGATCGCCCGGCGTTCACCGCATAACGGAGCAGGGCGGGCGAACCAGGGTTTCGCCGGTATGGGCGCCGCCACCTCGGCGGGCCAGCCGAGAAACTCGCCACGCAGGATTTCCCACTTGTGGCCGATGCCCGGCGTGCGCTTCATCTTGAACCCGGCAGCGTTGAGCAGACGGCGGACCCAACCGGTGCTGGTGAAAGTGCTGATGGTCGAGCCCGGCGCAGCCAGCCGCGCCAGTTCGACGAACAGTTCAGCAGTCCACATGTCCGGATTTTTCGCCGGGGCGAAACCGTCGAGAAACCACGCGTCGATCTGTGCATCGAGTTGCGGCAGTTGCTCCAGCGCATCGCCGATCAGCAAGGTCAGCGTCACGCGGCCGTTGGCCAGAGTGATGCGTTGAAAGCCTTGATGAATCGCCACGTAATGCCTGAGCAACTGATCCGCCAACGGCATGAGTTCTGGCCACAGTGCCAAGGCTCGGCGCAGATCCGCAGGCGCCAGCGGGTACTTCTCGACGCTGACAAAATGCAAGCGCGCGCCGGCCACCGCGTGCTGTTCGAACAACTGCCAGGCACAGAGAAAATTCAACCCGGTGCCGAAACCGGTTTCGCCAATCACCAGACGTCCATCCGCCGGCAGCGCAGCGAAACGCTCGGCCAGACGGTTCTGTTCGAGAAACACGTAACGGGTTTCCTCCAGCCCCGACTGGTCGGAAAAATACACGTCATCGAACACCCGCGAACGTGGGCGTCCCTGGTCGTCCCAGTCGAGTTGGGCGTGGGGCATTTCGGCTTTCATGGCAGGCTCGGCAAACACAAGGCGGCCATTCTAGCCGATCGCGCGCGAGCTGCCTGATCCAGCACAAGACGGGATTTGGGCGTGTCAGGGAAAATTTCAAAGATCGCAGCCTTCGGCAGCTCCTACAGGGAAACGCATTGCAAATGTAGGAGCTGCCGAAGGCTGCGATCTGTTCAGGTGCTGTAATCATCCGCTAGTCTTGCTGAACCCTGGAAGGAGCCGTCCCATGTTTGAATCCGCTGAAATCGGTCACGCCATCGACAAAGACACTTACGAGGCGGCCGTCCCTGCGCTGCGTGAAGCCTTGCTGGAAGCGCAGTTCGAGTTGCAGCAGCAGAAGCGCTTTCCGGTGATCATCCTGATCAACGGCATCGAAGGGGCGGGCAAGGGCGAGACGGTCAAGCTGCTCAATGAATGGATGGACCCGCGCCTGATCGAAGTGCGCACCTTCGACCAGCAGACCGATGAAGAACTGGCGCGGCCACCGGCCTGGCGCTACTGGCGGATGCTGCCGGCCAAGGGGCGGATGGGCGTGTTCTTCGGCAACTGGTACAGCCAGATGCTCCAGGGCCGGGTGCATGGGCTGTTCAAGGATCCGCGTCTGGACCAGGCCATCGCCGGCGCTGAGCGTCTGGAGAAAATGCTCTGCGATGAAGGCGCGTTGATCTTCAAGTTCTGGTTTCACCTGTCCAAGAAGCAGATGAAGGCGCGGCTCAAATCACTGGCCGACGATCCGCTGCACAGTTGGCGCATCAGTCCGCTGGACTGGCAGCAATCGCAGACCTACGACAAGTTCGTCAAATACGGCGAGCGGGTGCTGCGCCGCACCAGCCGCGATTACGCGCCGTGGCATGTCATCGAAGGCGTCGATGCCAATTACCGCAGCCTGGCGGTGGGCAAGATTCTCCTCGAAGGTCTGCAAAACGCGCTCAAGCGTGCCGACGTCAATCCTCACGAAGTCAGTGCCGCGCCGCTGGGTACGCCGGTCGATCAGTTGAACCTGCTCGACAGCCTCGACCTGACGCAGCGTCTGGACAAGAAAGACTATGAAGAACAACTGATCACCGAGCAGGCGCGCCTGTCCGGGCTGATGCGCGACAAACGAATGCGTCGCCATGCGCTGATCGCGGTGTTCGAGGGTAACGACGCGGCGGGCAAGGGCGGGGCGATTCGCCGCGTGGCAGCGGCGCTCGATCCGCGTCAGTACAGCATCGTCCCGATTGCCGCACCGACCGAAGAAGAGCGCGCACAACCGTATCTGTGGCGGTTCTGGCGACACCTCCCGGCGCGGGGCAAATTCACCGTGTTCGACCGCTCCTGGTACGGACGGGTGCTGGTCGAGCGGATCGAGGGCTTCTGCACCCCGGCCGACTGGCTGCGCGCCTACGGCGAAATCAATGACTTCGAAGAGCAACTGGCCGATGCCGGCGTCATCGTGGTCAAGTTCTGGCTGGCGATCGACAAGGACACGCAGATGGAGCGCTTTCAGGAGCGCGAGGAGATTTCCTTCAAGCGCTTCAAAATCACCGAGGACGACTGGCGCAATCGGGAAAAGTGGGACGACTATCGCCGGGCGGTCGGCGACATGGTCGATCGCACCAGCACAGAGATCGCGCCGTGGACGCTGGTCGAGGCTAACGATAAACGCTGGGCACGGGTGAAAGTGTTGCGCACGATCAACCGCGCGCTGGAAGACGCGTTCGAGAAATCCGACAAGAAGGCCAAAAAGCACAAGGACTGAAGCGATGGCCGCGCATACGCCGGGTGAATGATCCTCGCGGTCGGCAAGAAGGTGGACTTATGCTCAGGTCCACTCTCAACCGACAACAACAATGAGGTATGCCATGCGTGAAGTGGTGATCGTCGACAGCGTGCGGACCGGCCTGGCCAAATCCTTTCGCGGCAAGTTCAACCAGACCCGCCCCGATGACATGGCGGCCCACTGCGTCAATGCCCTGCTGACCCGCAACGATATCGACCCGGCCAGCGTCGAGGACTGCATCGTCGGCGCCGGCTCCAACGAGGGCGCGCAGGGCTACAACATCGGCCGCAACGTCGCGGTACTGTCGCGCCTGGGTACCGGCACTGCCGGCATGACCCTCAACCGTTTCTGCTCGTCGGGTTTGCAGGCGATCGCGATTGCCGCCAACCAGATCGCCTCCGGTTGCAGCGACATCATCGTCGCCGGCGGCGTCGAGTCGATCAGCCTGACCCTGAAGAGCGTCAACACCGATCACCTGATCAACCCGCTGCTCAAGCAACAGACTCCCGGCATCTACTACACCATGGGCCAGACCGCCGAAGTGGTGGCACGACGTTATGGTGTCAGTCGTGAGGCGCAGGATCGCTATGCGCTGCAAAGCCAGATCCGTACCGCGCAGGCCCAGGCTGCCGGTCTGTTCGACGATGAAATCGTGCCGATGGCGGTGAAATATCGGGTCGAGGACAAGAACAGCGGTGAAGTGCAGATTGTCGACGGCGTCGTCGAGCGCGACGACTGCAACCGCCCGGACACCACCTACGAAAGCCTTGCCGGACTGAAACCGGTGTTCGCCGACGACGGTTCGGTAACGGCGGGCAATTCCTCGCAGCTGTCCGACGGTGCCTCGATGACACTGGTGATGAGTCTGGACAAAGCGCTGGAGCTGGGGCTCAAACCGAAAGCGTTTTTCCGTGGCTTCACCGTCGCCGGCTGCGAGCCGGACGAAATGGGCATCGGCCCGGTGTTCTCGGTGCCGAAACTGCTCAAGGCGAAGGGCTTGCAGGTAGCGGATATCGATCTGTGGGAATTGAACGAGGCGTTTGCTTCGCAGTGCCTGTACAGCCGCGACCGGCTGGAGATCGACAACGACAAATACAACGTCAATGGCGGCTCGATTTCCATCGGCCACCCGTTCGGCATGACCGGCTCGCGTCAGGTCGGGCATTTGATCCGGGAATTGCAGCGGCGCAACCTGCGTTACGGCATCGTCACCATGTGTGTGGGCGGCGGCATGGGAGCGAGCGGGTTGTTTGAGGCGGTGCGCTGAATCCTCCGTTCGTTGTCGTCGGTCAGATCGCCATCGCTGGCAAGCCAGCTCCCACAGGTTTTGTATATGTCAAAAATCCTGTGGGAGCTGGCTTGCCAGCGATGGGATCAACACGGTTAGCCCTTGGAACCCTGCCGCTGCATCCGCGCTACATAAGCCTGAATCTCCCGCTCGATCACCTGACCGTCAAACGGCCCCTCAAGGGTATTTTCCCGGGTGCTGAAATACAGCTCGCCATTGACCCGGCACACGCGGTCGCTGCGAAAACGGGTGGCGGGGGCGCTGTCCTCGGCGCGCATGGCGTACATGTCGGTCTCCCTGATCAATGCGTTGAAAAGTCTGCAATCAGCTTATGCCTGAAGCACTTGGCGCGCCTGCCCGGCCGATCAACGGCGGCGCGCCGGTTTACTGCTGCGACCTGCACAGTTTCATTCGCGGCCTGGCGGCAACTGTCCCTGTGTTGTGCGCAGCCGGACGCCTAGAATGAGTGTCCTTGTCAGCAGGCTTCTGAGGTTCGCATGCACATTTCATCGGGGCGCTGGGTGTACGGACTGTTCCTGGCGCTGCTGACCGCGTTTCTGTGGGGCATCCTGCCGATCAAGCTCAAACAGGTGTTGCTGGTGATGGACCCGGTCACGGTGACCTGGTTTCGTCTGATGGTTTCCGGCGGCTGCCTTTTCATTTATCTGGCTTCGGTCAAGCGCCTGCCAAGTCGCAAGGTGCTCGGGCCGAAGGGCGGCTGGCTGGTGCTGATGGCGGTACTGGGGCTGGTCGGCAATTACGTGCTGTACCTGATGGGCCTCAACCTGCTCAGCCCCGGCACCGCGCAATTGGTGGTGCAAATGGGTCCGATCATGCTGCTGATCGCCAGTCTGTTCGTGTTCAAGGAGCGCTTCAGCATTGGCCAGGGCATCGGCTTGCTGGTGTTGCTGATCGGCTTCGGCCTGTTCTTCAATCAGCGCCTGGCCGAGCTGCTGACTTCGCTGTCCGATTACACCGCCGGCGTGTTGTTGGTGCTACTGGCGTCGACGGTGTGGACCTTTTATGCGCTGGGCCAGAAGCAATTGCTCACGGTGTGGAATTCGTTGCAGGTGATGATGGTGATCTACCTGTTCTGCGCGCTGTTGCTGACGCCGTGGGTACATCCGCTGGAAGCGCTCAACCTGAGCCCGTGGCAGGGCTGGCTGTTGCTGGCGTGCTGCATGAACACCTTGATCGCTTACGGCGCATTCGCCGAAGCGCTGGCGCACTGGGAAGCCTCGCGAGTCAGTGCGACGCTGGCGATCACGCCGCTGGTGACATTTGTTGCGGTGGCGATTGCGGCGCGGATCTGGCCGGACTATGTGCATGCCGAGCAGATCAATGCGCTGGGCTATGGCGGGGCGGTGCTGGTGGTGCTGGGTTCGGCGCTGGTGGCGTTGGGGCCATCGTTGATTGCCGGGCTCAGGGCGCGGCGGGCCAGGGTTGTGCCAGGCTGACGATCGGCGGCGCCTGTATTCGCGAGCAGGCTCGCTCCCACTTTGCAATGCAATTTTCCTGTGGGAGCGAGCCTGCTCGCGAAGACGGACTTTCAGGCGCTACATGACTCAGCCCTTGGCCCCGGCCTCGATCATGTTCTCCGGGCGCACCCAGGCATCGAACTCTTCATCAGTCAGATAACCCAGCTGCAACGCAGCCTCACGCAAAGTCAGCCCTTCGCTGTAAGCCTTCTTGGCGATCTCCGCCGACTTGTCATAACCGATGTGCGGGTTCAGCGCGGTCACCAGCATCAACCCACGTTCCAGATGCTTGGCCATGACCTCGGCATCCGGTTCGAGCCCAGCGATGCAGTGCTGCTGGAAGTTGCTGCAGCCATCACCAAGCAAACGGATCGATTGCAGCAGATTGTGAATGATCACCGGTTTGAACACGTTCAACTGCAAGTGCCCCTGACTGGCGGCAAATCCGATCGCCACGTCGTTGCCGAGCACCTGGCAGGCGAGCATCGACAGCGCTTCGCATTGGGTCGGGTTGACCTTGCCGGGCATGATCGAGCTGCCCGGTTCGTTGGCCGGCAGCTTCACTTCAGCAAAACCTGCGCGAGGACCTGAGCCCAGCAGACGCAAGTCGTTGGCGATTTTCATCAAGGCCACGGCGAGGGTTTTCAGTGCGCCGGACAGGGTCACCAGCGGCTCATGGCCGGCCAGTGCAGCGAACTTGTTCGGCGCGGTGACGAACGGCAAGCCGGACAGCGCGGCCAGCTCGGCGGCAATCGCCTCGCCGAAGCCGTGCGGCGAATTCAGCCCGGTGCCGACCGCAGTGCCGCCCTGCGCCAGTTCGCAGACCGCCGGCAGCGCGGCGCGAATGGCGCGCTCGGCGTAATCCAGTTGCGCGATGAAGCCGGACAATTCCTGACCGAAGGTGATTGGCGTCGCGTCCATCATGTGCGTGCGCCCGGTCTTCACCAGTTTCATGTGCCGCGCCGCCAGTTCGGCAAGGCCGCCGGACAGCTCGGCAATCGCCGGCAGCAGTTGTTCCTGCACCGCTTTGGCGGTGGCGATGCTCATGGCGGTGGGGAAGCAGTCGTTGGAACTTTGCGAGCGATTGACGTGATCGTTCGGGTGCACCGGCGACTTGCCGCCGCGCGGGTTGCCGGCCAGTTCGTTGGCGCGACCGGCGATCACCTCGTTGACGTTCATGTTGCTCTGGGTGCCGCTGCCGGTCTGCCAGACCACCAGCGGGAACTGCTCGTCATGCTCGCCGGCGAGGACTTCATCGGCGGCCTGTTCGATCAGGCGAGCGATGTCCGCCGGCAGGTCGCCGTTGCGGTCGTTGACCCGCGCGGCGGCTTTCTTGATCAGCGCCAAGGCATGCAGCACCGGTAGCGGCATGCGTTCCTGACCAATGGCGAAGTTGATCAGCGAGCGTTGCGTCTGAGCACCCCAGTAAGCGTCGTCCGGGACCTCGATCTGGCCCAGGCTGTCGGTTTCGATACGGCTCATCGTGCACACTCCTGTTGGTCTGTTGGCGCAATTTAGGCCGGCATCGGCCCGGGTGGTTCCATCGGCTCGATTGTTGACCGCAAAACCCCGCCAATCAAGCGCGGCAAGGGCCGGGGGTTGAGCCATAGCGATTGTTAGGCGCAGAATGGTCGCCCTTGGGGTTCGACCTCGCTTTGCTTAAAGGAAACTCGATGACTCGTCTTCGCGCCATCTGTACCGCGGTTGCACTGGTTTGCGCCAGCGGCCAGGTGCTTGCCGATACCGCCAGCCACAACGCCAGTGCCGAAGCTTTCCTGACGCTGGCTCACGCTGACAAGCTGGGTACCCCGGTGTACATGCAAGTGCAGCAAATGTTCGCCCAGCGCTTTGAACAGACCAAAGCCCCTGAGTCGAAGAAAGCCGTGCTCGAAACCTACCAGGCCAAGGCCAACGCCGCGCTGGACCAGGCCATCGGCTGGAACAAGCTCAAGCCCGACATGGTCAAGCTCTACACCAGCAACTTCAGCGAATCCGAGCTGAAGGATCTGGTTGCCTTCTACCAGTCGCCACTGGGCAAGAAAGTCCTGGAAAAAATGCCGCAGCTGACCCAGCAGTCGGCGCAGATGACCCAGGGCAAACTGGAAAGCGCGGTGCCTGTGGTCAACAAGCTGCTCGACGACATGACCAAAGAGCTGACCCCGGCCGCGGCGCCAGCCAAGAAGAAGTAAGCGGAGTTCGTGATGACCATGCAACAACGCATCGAATCGACGCTGGCTCTGTTACAGCCTGAGCACCTGCAAGTGCTGGACGAAAGCCACATGCACAGTCGCGGGTCACAGACCCACTACAAGGCGGTGGTGGTCAGCGCGCAGTTCGAGGGCCTGAACCGGGTCAAGCGCCACCAGAAAGTCTACGGCACGCTCGGGGAGCTGATGGGCGAGTTCCATGCGTTGGCGCTGCACACCTACACCCCGCAGGAATGGGCAGAGATCGACGGCGCTCCGGCGTCGCCGACCTGTGCCGGCGGTAGCAAACATTAAGATCAAAGATCGCAGCCTTCGGCAGCTCCTACAGGGCACAGCCGCAGGCGGTGATGTTTTTGCTAGAATCCGCAACGCGCCGCTTAGCCGGCGCGTTTTTTATTGAATCCGGTTCACCCTTTGCGAGGGTAGCCACCTGGAGAAATACCCATGACACAACCGATTGTCGTGGCGGCACTGTACAAGTTCGTCACCCTCGAAGATTACGTTGACCTGCGCGAGCCACTGCTGCAAGCGATGGTCGACAACGGCATCAAAGGCACTCTGCTGATCGCCGAAGAAGGCATCAACGGCACGGTTTCCGGCAGCCGCGAAGGCATTGACGGTCTGCTCGCCTGGCTCAAGAACGATCCGCGCATGGTCGACATTGACCACAAGGAATCGTACTGCGACGAACAGCCGTTCTATCGCACCAAGGTCAAGCTGAAGAAAGAGATCGTCACCCTCGGCGTCGAGGGCGTCGACCCGAACAAAAAGGTCGGCACTTACGTCGAGCCGCAAGACTGGAACGCGCTGATCAGCGACCCGGAAGTGCTGCTGATCGACACGCGCAACGATTACGAAGTGTCGATCGGTACCTTCGAAGGCGCCATCGATCCGAAAACCACCAGTTTTCGCGAGTTTCCCGACTACATCAAAGAACACTTCGACCCGGCCGTGCACAAGAAGGTCGCGATGTTCTGCACCGGCGGCATTCGCTGCGAGAAAGCCTCGAGCTACATGCTCGGCGAGGGTTTCGAAGAGGTTTACCACCTCAAGGGCGGCATCCTGAAGTACCTCGAAGAGGTGCCGCAGGAAGAAACCAAATGGCGCGGCGACTGCTTCGTCTTCGACAACCGCGTCACCGTGCGTCACGACCTGACGGAAGGCGACTACGATCAATGTCATGCCTGCCGCACGCCGGTCAGCGTTGAAGATCGCGCCTCCGAGCACTACGTCGCCGGCATCAGTTGCCCGCATTGCTGGGACAAGCTCAGCGAGAAGACCCGGCGCAGCGCCATCGATCGGCAAAAGCAGATCGAACTGGCCAAGGCACGCAATCAGCCGCACCCGATCGGCTACAACTATAAGCAAGCATCTTCCGAGGCTTAGTCATGTCTGCGCGCCTGCTCTATGTGATGGATCCGATGTGTTCATGGTGCTGGGGTTTGCTCCGGTGGCCAAGGCACTGGTCGAGCAGGCGCAGGCAGCCGGAGTCGAGCTGCATCTGGTGGTCGGCGGCTTGCGCACCGGCAGCGGTTCGGCGCTGGAGCCGACCACGCGGCGCTACATTCTCGAGCACTGGCAAGCGGTCACCGAGGCCACCGGCCAGCCGTTCAAGTTCGACGGCGCGTTGCCTGACGGTTTTGTCTACGACACCGAGCCTGCCTGTCGCGCCATTGTCACCGCGCGCAGTCTGGCGCCGGATTGCGCGTGGACATTGGTCGGGCTGATCCAGCAGGCGTTTTACGCCGAAGGTCGCGATGTCACCCAGGCCAGCGTGCTGGTCGAGTTGGCGGAGCAGGCCGGCGTGCCGCGTATCGAATTCGCGGCGTTGTTCGATCATGCCGATCAGCACAAGGCGACCCAGGCCGATTTCACTTGGGTGCAGGACTTGGGCATCGCCGGTTTTCCGACCCTGCTGGCCGAGCGCAACGGGCAACTGGCGCTGCTCACCAACGGTTATCAACCGCTCAGCGAGCTGTCGCCGTTGCTCGGCCGCTGGCTGGAGCGCGCGGCCTGTGTCTGACCGCGCCGATGACACGCCAGCCGTAGAGCGTGTCGACCGGCTGAGCTGGGCTGAAGTCCGGCGTCTGGCACTGCATCACAAAAATCCCTGTGGATCGCCAACGGCGTGGCCGTGCTGGCGACGCTGTGCAGCGTGCCGATCCCGTTGCTGCTGCCGTTGCTGGTCGACGAAGTGCTGCTCGGCCACGGCGATGCCGCACTGAAAGTCATGAATCATTTTCTGCCAAGCATGTGGCAGCAGGCGGCGGGTTATATCGGCCTGATGCTGGTGGTGACCCTGACCTTGCGTTGCAGCGCCCTGTGTTTTGGCGTGTTGCAGTCGCGGCTGTTTGCGCGCCTGGCCAAGGACATCGTCTACCGCATTCGCGTACGCCTGATCGAGCGGCTCAAGCGCATTTCCCTTGGTGAATACGAGAGCCTCGGCAGCGGCACAGTGACCACGCACCTGGTCACCGATCTGGATACCCTCGACAAATTCGTCGGCGAAACCCTCAGCCGCTTCCTCGTCGCCATGCTGACCCTGGTCGGCACCGCCAGCATCCTCATGTGGATGCACTGGAAGCTGGCGCTGCTGATTCTGCTGTTCAACCCGTTGGTGATCTACGCCACGGTGCAGCTCGGCAAACGCGTCAAACACCTGAAAAAACTCGAGAACGACAGCACCTCGCGCTTCACTCAGGCGCTGAGCGAAACTCTCGATGCGATTCAGGAAGTGCGCGCCGGCAATCGTCAGGGCTATTTCCTCGGGCGCCTCGGTGTGCGCGCGCAGGAAGTACGCAACTACGCAGTCAACTCGCAGTGGAAAACCGACGCCTCGAACCGCGCCAGTGGTTTGCTGTTCCAGTTCGGCATCGACATCTTCCGCGCGGCGGCGATGCTCACCGTGCTGTTTTCCGACCTGTCGATCGGGCAGATGCTCGCGGTGTTCAGCTACTTGTGGTTCATGATCGGCCCGGTTGAACAGCTGCTCAATCTGCAATACGCCTACTACGCGGCGGGCGGTGCGCTGACGCGGATCAATGAACTGCTGGCGCGTGCCGACGAGCCGCAGTATCCCGGCGGCGTCGATCCGTTCAAGGGGCGCGACACCGTCGGCATCGAGGTGCAAGGCCTGAGTTTCGGTTACAGCGACGAGCTGGTGCTGGATCAGATGAACCTGTCGATCCTGCCCGGCGAAAAAGTCGCGATTGTCGGGGCGAGCGGCGGCGGCAAAAGCACCTTGGTGCAGTTGCTGCTGGGTCTGTACACGCCAGCGGCCGGGACCATCCGCTTCGGCGGATCGACCCAGCAGGAGATTGGCCTGGAGACGGTACGCGAGAACGTCGCGGTGGTGCTGCAGCATCCGGCGCTGTTCAACGACAGCGTGCGCGCCAACCTGACCATGGGCCGCATGCGTAGCGACGAAGCCTGCTGGCAGGCGCTGGAAATCGCGCAAATGGCCGCGACCATCCGCGCGCTGCCCGATGGCCTCGATAGCATCGTCGGGCGTTCCGGCGTGCGTTTGTCCGGCGGCCAGCGCCAGCGTCTGGCGATTGCGCGGATGATTCTCGCCGAGCCGAAAGTGGTGATTCTCGACGAAGCCACCTCGGCCCTCGACGCTGCCACCGAGTACAACCTGCACCAGGCGATGGCGAAGTTTCTCCATGGCCGCACCACGCTGATCATTGCCCATCGCCTGTCGGCGGTGAAGCAGGCCGACCGCGTACTGGTGTTCGACGGCGGGCAGATCGCCGAGGACGGCGACCATCGCCAACTGATCGCCGACGGCGGTCTGTACGCCAAGCTCTACGGCAACTTGCAACAGCACTGATCGAAACCCTTGCCGACCTGTCAGAGGTTCTGCGCGCGGTGTAACGCCGCGCCTTGCCTTGAACGAGAACCCCACCTAGTCTCGTCATAGCGAATTCGCCCGGAAGGCGAGCGGGCAGTGCTCATGCAAGGAATCTCATGAAGCAAAAGCAGACTCTGGGAACACCACGGTTGTTGGGTATCGTCTGGCCCTTTATTGCTGTCGTGGTGTTCCAGGCATTACTGGGGGGCGTGAGCCTTTACGTGCTTTCGGCCGTGCGAGGCTACGTCGCTGGCGAAAGCCTGTGGTCCAAGGGCCAGAAAGACGCCATCTATTACCTCAACCTCTACGCCGACAGCCGCGACGAGGCGATCTACCGCAAATACCTGACGGCGATCGCCGTTCCCCAGGGCGGGCACCAATTGCGCCTGGCACTGGATCGTCAGCCGCCGGATCTGCAAGCGGCGCGCGAAGGCATTCTCAAGGGCGGTAATCATCCAGAAGATGTCTCCAGCGTCATCTGGCTGTACCTCAATTTCCGCCACTACAGTTATCTGGAAACCGCGATCGATCGCTGGACGATTGGCGATGCCTATCTCGACCGATTGCACGAAGTCGCGCAGGAGATGCACCAAGGCATTGCGCAGAACCAGGCCAGCCCGGGCGATGTGCAGCGCTGGAAGTTACAGATCTTCGCCATCAACGATGCAGTCACCCCAGCGGCCAAGGCTTTCAGCGATGCCTTGGGCGAAGGCTCGCGGGTGATCATGCGCCTGCTGTTGTTCACCAACCTGGCCACCGCGCTGGGTCTGATCGCGCTGGCGCTGTGGCGCACGCACAAACTGCTCAGGCAACGGCATGAATTTGCCCAGGCGCTGCAACTGGAGAAGGATCGCGCGCACATCACCTTGCAATCGATTGGCGATGGCGTGATCACCACCGACGTCAACGGCGCGATCGATTACATGAACCCCGCCGCCGAGGCCATGACGCACTGGAAGGCCGAGCAGGCGGCGGGGCTGCCGTTGTCGGCGCTGTTCAACCTGCTCGACGATAACGCCCAGACCGAAGGGCTGACGTTGATCGAGCACATTCTCAGTGGCCAGCTCAGCGGCGGCAGCGAACATTCCAAGCTGATCCAGCGGCTGGACGGCAGCACCCTGTCGGTGACCTTGGTCGGAGCGCCGATCCGCAATGCCGGCAACGTCAGCGGCACAGTGCTGGTGCTGCACGACATGACTCAGGAGCGGCAATACATCGCCAACCTGTCCTGGCAGGCGACCCACGATGCGCTGACCGGTCTGGCGAACCGCCGCGAATTCGAATATCGCCTCGAACAGGCCTTGCACAACCTGACGCGCCAGCCCGGCCGGCATGCCCTGATGTTCCTCGATCTGGACCAGTTCAAACTGGTCAACGACACCTGTGGTCATGCGGCGGGCGATGAGTTGCTGCGGCATATCTGCACGCTGCTGCAATCAGACCTGCGCGAGGGCGATACCCTGGCGCGACTGGGCGGCGACGAATTCGGGATTTTGCTCGAGAACTGCCCGCCGGACATTGCCGAGAAGATTGCCGAAAGCCTGCGTCAGACCGTGCAGAATCTGCATTTTGTCTGGAAAGGACGGCCGTTCCTGACCACCGTCAGTATTGGCCTGGTACATGTCGCGCAGAATCCGACCACCCTGGAAGCCTCCCTGCGTGCGGCGGACATGGCTTGCTACATGGCCAAGGAAAAGGGCCGCAACCGCGTGCAGGTCTATCATGCGGACGACTCCGAACTGTCCATGCGCTTCGGTGAAATGGCTTGGGTGCAAAGGCTGCACATGGCGCTGGAAGAAAACCGCTTCTGCCTTTATGCCCAGCAGATCGCGCCGCTCAAGCCGCAACCCGGCCAGGCCGGACACATCGAAATTCTCCTGCGCCTGCATGATGAATCCGGACGAATGATTTTGCCTGACAGCTTTATTCCGGCGGCGGAGCGTTATGGTTTGATGACTCAGTTAGATCGCTGGGTAGTTCAAAACGTTTTCAAGGTTATTGCCCAGTGTATTGAACAGGAACATGAACTTCCTTTGGCAATGTGTGCGATTAATCTGTCAGGCATTACTATAGGAGATGACGCGTTTTTGCACTTCCTGCGGGAACAGTTTGTTAACTACGCTATACCGCCTGAAATGATTTGTTTTGAAATTACCGAAACCAGTGCAATTGCAAATCTTGGCAGTGCAATTCGTTTTATCAATGAACTCAAAGGCTTAGGTTGTCACTTTTCTCTGGATGACTTTTGTGCCGGAATGTCTTCATTCGCTTACTTGAAACATTTGCCTGTAGACTTCCTGAAGATCGACGGGAGTTTCGTAAAGGATATGCTGGACGACCCGATTAATCGGGCAATGGTCGAAGTGATCAATCACATCGGTCATGTTATGGGTAAGCAGACAATTGCCGAGTTTGTTGAAACTAACCAGATCGAACAGGCGTTGCTTGAAATAGGTGTGGATTACGCTCAGGGGTATGTCATCGAGCGTCCGCAGTTGTTTACCTGTGACAGTTTGCAAAGTCGTCCTGCCAGACCGCAGCCGTTGTTGTTCAAAGCGCCTGGCACGTTCCGTTGAAGTCTCTCGCCGATCCTTGCCATCACAACTCAAAAGGAGCCGAACAGTGATCGACACATTCAACCGAACCGGACCCCTCATGGAAGCTGCAAGTTATCCTGCCTGGGCGCAACAGCTCATCAAGGATTGCAGCGAGAGCAAGCGCCGGGTTGTCGAACATGAACTTTATCAGCGCATGCGTGACAACAGACTCAGCGCGAAAACCATGCGCCAGTACCTGATCGGTGGCTGGCCGGTGGTCGAGCAGTTTGCCTTGTACATGGCGCAGAACCTGACCAAGACCCGCTTTGCCCGCCATCCCGGCGAAGACATGGCGCGGCGCTGGCTGATGCGCAACATCCGCGTCGAACTCAATCACGCCGACTACTGGATGCACTGGAGTCGCGCCCATGGCGTCAGTCTCGAAGATCTCCAGGCCCAGCAAGTGCCGCCGGAGCTGCATGCTCTGAGTCACTGGTGCTGGCACACCAGCTCGGCGGATTCGCTGATCGTGGCGATTGCCGCGACCAACTATGCGATCGAAGGGGCGACCGGGGAGTGGTCAGCGGTGGTCTGCTCGACCGGGGTCTACGCGGCGGCGTTTCCGGAAGAAGATCGCAAGCGCGCGATGAAGTGGTTGAAGATGCATGCCCAGTACGACGATGCCCATCCGTGGGAAGCGCTGGAAATCATCTGCACCCTGGCCGGCATGAACCCGAGCAAGGCTTTGCAGGCGGAATTGCGGCAGGCGATCTGCAAGAGTTATGACTACATGTACCTTTTCCTGGAGCGGTGCATGCAGCTTGAAACTTCGGAACGCTTGCTGGTCACCCGCGAGCGCCGGACCGTAACCGAAAGCTGATTGAACTGTGGGAGCGAGCCTGCTCGCGAAAGCGGTGGGTCATGCAACGAATCGTTGTCTGACACTCCCTCTTCGCGAGCAGGCTCGCTCCCACAATGATTTTTAGCCGGCCATCGCCAGCCGGTTCCGCCCCTCGCGCTTTGCGACATATAACGCACTGTCGGCCCGGCGCAGCAAGCTGTCTGCCGACTCGCCCGGCAACAACGTCGAGCATCCCAGGCTCACGGTGATCTCGATCAACTGGCCATCGGCAAAATATTCCTCTGACTGCGTCGCCTGGCGCAAACGCTCGCCAACCATCGCCGCCGCTTCGCGACCGGTGTTGGACAGCAGGATCAGAAACTCTTCGCCGCCATAACGGAACACCATGTCGACGTTGCGCAGTTGCGCCTTGATCGACGCGGCAATGGCTCTGAGCACGTCATCACCGGCGCCATGCCCGTGGTCATCATTGACCCGTTTGAAGTGGTCGATGTCGAGCATCAGCACCGACAGCGGTTGCGCATGACGGCGCGACATGTCGATCTCGCGCTGCAAGGTCTGCTCCATGGCTACCCGGTTGCCAGCACCGGTCAACGGGTCGCGCAAGGCACTCTGGGTCGCGGCGCGATAGAGCAGGGCGTTGCGCATCGGGTACAGCAGGCAGGACAGCAGCGACTCGAGGTCGCCCTGTTCCTTGTCGTTGAAACGCTGATTGCGGCGGAAGACCAGCTCGCCCATGTGCTCGCCTTCGTGGCTCAGGGTGTAGCTGACCGAGTGGTGGCCGCGTGTGCCGAACTCAAGGCGCAAGTCACTGGCCTGATGCACATAGCTCAGCGCGTCCAGCGGCACCAGGCGTTGAATTTCGCGAAAGAACAGGCCAAGGATGCGCTGTGGCTCAAGGCTGGTTTGCAGTTGCAGGCTCATTTGCTGACGCAGTTGCGCCAGGCTGGTCGGGCGCTCGATCAGCGCCGGTAGTTGACCGAAGCCCAGGCGCTGCAATTTGGCACTGTCAAAGTCAATTGCATGGGTCTGGGAAGGAGATTTCATATGGCGTGAGCCCCTAAGCAGTAAGTCTGTCTTACAGGCTGGGTGAGAGCGGCTATGGGCTGCGCGTCGTACTGATCCATCAGTCCCGTAGGACGTTTGGCGTAAGTTTAGTCTGCCGCAAGACGATCAGTCAGCTATCGAAATCGGCGTTTGCCCCATGGCCATCACACGGCATGTTTTGAGGGAATTTAGAGCGAAAGGCGTGCCATTCGGTTCGATTTTATTTAAAGCTTTTCGAATCAATGACTTGCTGGCGAATGCCAAGCAGTCGCGCTGGGTTATTGGCGGCTTTGTGACGGTTATGAGCGGCAATGGCTTGCCGCGACAGCATTCTGCCGCGGCAACAAATGCGACGTATGGCGTTATTGGGCGTTGAACGCCTGGCCATTAACGCCTGCGCTGTCGGGGCCCATCAGGTACAGATAGACCGGCATGATCTCTTCCGGTGTCGGGTTGTTCAGCGGATTTTCCCCCGGATACGCCTGCGCGCGCATGCTGGTGCGCGTGCCGCCCGGGTTGATGCTGTTGGAGCGTACCGGCGCAACGCCTTCCACTTCATCGGCCAGGGTTTGCATCAGGCCCTCGGTGGCAAATTTCGACACACCGTAAGCGCCCCAGTACGCGCGACCCTTGCGCCCGACGCTGCTCGAGGTGAACACCACCGAAGCATCTTGCGAGAGCTTGAGCAGCGGCAGCAGGGTGCTGGTCAGCATGAACATCGCGTTGACGTTGACCTGCATGACCCGCATGAAGTTTTCGCCGGACAGTTGCTCGATCGGCGTGCGCGGGCCAATGATCGAAGCGTTGTGCAGCAGGCCGTCAAGATGGCCGAACTCGGTTTCGATCATCGCCGCCAGCTCATCGTACTGATGGGGCAGGGCGGTCTCGAGGTTGAACGGGATCACCGCTGGTTGCGGATGACCGGCAGCCTCGATTTCGTCGTAGACCTCCGTCAGATTGGCTTCGGTCTTGCCCAGCAGCAGCACAGTGGCGCCGTGTGCGGCATAGGTCTTCGCCGCAGCCGCGCCGATGCCACGCCCGGCTCCGGTGACCAGAATGACCCGATCCTTGAGCAATTCAGGGCGAGCGGTGTAATCAAACATAAAAACCTCATAGTCCATTTCATGAAGACCTGCTTCACCCAGTGGCGAGGGGATTTATCCCCGTTCGGCGGCGAAGCCGTCGCAAAACCTGTGTGTCACATCGTCTGGACA
Source organism: Pseudomonas sp. AC255 (assembly GCF_979258175.1). Classification (NCBI taxonomy): domain Bacteria; kingdom Pseudomonadati; phylum Pseudomonadota; class Gammaproteobacteria; order Pseudomonadales; family Pseudomonadaceae; genus Pseudomonas; species Pseudomonas sp. AC255. The sequence continues at coordinate 1,109,782 of NZ_OZ409841.1, forward strand.
AAAGCGGGGGCCGCTTCGCAGCCCGGCGGGGATAAATCCCCTCGCCACACAGGGAATTTGCAACAGTCAGGTCAGCAGCTGCACAGCGCGCTGTCGAGCACCTTGCGCAACTCCAGCGGGTGATCTACCACAACGTCCGCGCCCCAGTGCCGTGGGTTGTCGTCCGGGTGGATATAGCCGTAAGTCACCGCAGCGGTCTTGGTCCCGGCATCGCGGCCCGATTCGATATCGCGCAGATCATCGCCGATAAACAGCACGGTCGACGGATCCAGATCAAGCATCTTGCAGGCGAGGATCAGCGGCTCCGGATCCGGCTTGCTGTTCTTCACATGATCCGGGCAGATCAGCAGCGCCGAACGCTCGGCCAGCCCCAGACGCTGCATGATCGGCTCGGCGAAACGCAACGGTTTGTTGGTGACCACGCCCCAGATCAGGTTGGCCTTTTCGATGTCAGCGAGCAGTTCGCCCATGCCGTCGAACAGCTTGCTGTGCACTGCGCAGCCGACCAGATAGCGCTCGAGAAACTCCAGACGCAGCTCCTCAAAGCCCGGCGATTCCGGATCCATCGAGAACGTCACCGCGACCATGGCCTTGGCGCCGCCGGAAATTTCGTCGCGGATATGCTTGTCGTTGATCGGCGGCAGACCGCGATCGGCGCGCATCGCCTGGCAGATGGCGATGAAGTCCGGCGCGGTGTCGAGCAGGGTGCCGTCCATGTCGAAAAGTACCGCTCTGATGGCCATCGGCTTATTCCTCGCGCAGGGTCTGGATCATGTAGTTGACGTCAACGTCGTTGGCCAGCTTGTAGTGCTTGGTCAGCGGGTTGTAGGTCAGGCCGATGATGTCCTTGACGGTCAGGCCAGCCATGCGGCTCCACGCGCCGAGCTCGGAGGGGCGGATGAATTTCTTGAAGTCGTGGGTGCCGCGCGGCAGCAGCTTCATAATGTATTCGGCGCCGATGATCGCGAACAGATACGCCTTCGGGTTGCGGTTGATGGTCGAGAAGAACACCTGGCCGCCCGGCTTGACGATGCGGAAACAGGCGCGGATCACCGACGATGGATCCGGCACGTGCTCGAGCATTTCCAGGCAGGTGACCACGTCGAACTGCTCGGGCATTTCGTCGGCGAGGGCTTCGGCGGTGATCTGCCGGTATTCGACGCTGACCCCGGATTCCAGCTGATGCAGTTGTGCGACCGCCAGCGGCGCTTCGCCCATGTCGATGCCCATCACGGTGGCGCCGCGCTGAGCCATGGCTTCGCTGAGGATGCCGCCGCCGCAACCGACGTCGAGGACTTTCTTGCCGGCCAGATTGACTCGTTCGTCGATCCAGTTGACCCGCAGCGGGTTGATGTCGTGCAGCGGCTTGAATTCGCTTTCACGGTCCCACCAGCGATGGGCAAGGGCCTCGAATTTGGCGATTTCGGCGTGGTCGACGTTGCTCATGTTAAATCCTCTAAAACTTGAAAAAGGCTGTAGCCGCGGATATTGCGCCGCGGTGTTTACGATTCGGTGTGGCCGCTGATGCGCTGGCCCCAGTGGCGGGCGGTCTCGCCCAGCTGTTGTTCGTCCATGCGGGTCAGGCGCCGGTCGTCGAGCAGTTGCTTGCCGGCAACCCACAGGTGTTTCACGCAATCACGCCCGGTCGCATAGATCAGCTGCGACACCGGGTCATACACCGGTTGCTGCGCCAGGCCGGACAGGTCGAAAGCGACGATGTCTGCGGCTTTGCCGATCTCCAGCGATCCGACCTGCGCCTCGATCCCCAGCGCACGGGCGCCATTGAGGGTGGCCATGCGCAAGGCGCGATGAGCGTCCAGCGCCGTGGCAGAACCGGCCACGGCTTTGGCCAGCAGGGCGGCGGTGCGGGTTTCGCCGAGCAGATCCAGATCATTGTTGCTCGCCGCGCCATCGGTGCCGACGGCGACGTTCACCCCAGCCTGCCACAAACGTTCGACCGGGCAGAAGCCGCTGGCCAGTTTGAGGTTGGATTCCGGGCAGTGGATCACGCTGCTGTTGCTTTCTACCAGCAGCGCGAGGTCTTCATCGCTGATCTGGGTCATGTGCACCGCCTGGAAGCGCGGGCCGAGCAGGCCAAGGCGACCCAGGCGCGCCAGTGGCCGTTCGCCGGTCTGCTCGACGGCCTGCTGCACTTCGAATGCGGTTTCATGCACATGCATGTGGATCGAGGCGTCAAGCTCCTCGGCGATCACCCTGATTTTCTCCAGGTTCTCATCACCAACGGTGTAGGGTGCGTGAGGGCCGAAAGTAATCTTGATGCGTTCGTGATGCTTGAGATCCCCGAACAATTCGACGCCCTGACGAATGGCTTCGTCGGCACTGCTGGCGCCGGGGATCGGGAAATCGAGGATCGGAATGGCGATCTGCGCGCGGATACCGCTGTTGTGTACGCGCTCGCTGGCGACTTTCGGGAAGAAATACATGTCAGAGAAGCAGGTGATGCCGCCCTTGATCTGCTCGGCGATGGCCAGATCGGTGCCGTCGCGGACGAAATCCTCATCGACCCATTTGCCTTCGGCCGGCCAGATGTGGTTTTCCAGCCAGGTCATCAGCGGCAGATCGTCAGCCAGGCCACGGAACAGTGTCATCGCCGCGTGGCCGTGGGCATTGATCAGTCCCGGCGCCAACAGAACATCCGGCAGTTCACGGATTTCTGTCGCGTTACACTTCAACGCTTCGGCGCGCGGGCCGATAAACACGATGCAACCGTCACGGATGCCCAGGCCGTGCTCCTTGAGCACCACGCCTGCGGGTTCGACGGGGACCAGCCAGGTCGGCAGCAATAACAGGTCGAGCGCAATGGCAGGTTTCGGCATCGAGGGTCGGTTCCAGTGCTTTTGTAAAGGATGGCGAAGTATACCCGAGCGTCTTCGCGGGGGGATCGCTATAATCGGCGGCTTTTGTTCATGAGTGCGGGGTGTGGGATGCGCGATCGACTGTTGGCTGCGGAGAAAGTAAAGGCCATCGATTGGCGTGATGGCGCGCTGCACCTGCTGGATCAGCGTATTTTGCCGTTCGAGGAAAACTGGATCGCCTACACCAGCGCCGCCGGCGTGGCCGAAGCGATTCGCTCGATGGTCGTGCGTGGCGCACCGGCCATCGGCATCAGTGCGGCTTATGGCATCGTCCTCGCGGCGCGGGCGCGGATTGCCGAGGGCGGCGACTGGTACGCGGCGCTGGAAGAGGATTTCGCGCTGTTGGCAGATTCGCGTCCGACCGCGGTCAATCTGTTCTGGGCGCTGGGCCGCATGCACGATCGCCTGGATCGCCTGAAAAGCAACGCCGATCCGCTGGCGGCGCTGGAAGCCGAAGCTATCGCCATTCATGAAAGCGACCGCGAGGCCAACCTGACCATGGCGCAGCTTGGCGTCGATCTGATTCGCAAACATCAAGGCAACGCTCAAGCCATCCTTACCCACTGCAACACCGGCGCGCTGGCCACCGGCGGGTTCGGTACTGCGCTGGGGGTGATCCGCGCTGCTTATATAGAAGGCATGGTCGAGCGCGTTTACGCCGACGAAACCCGGCCGTGGCTGCAAGGCTCGCGCCTGACCGCGTGGGAACTGGCCAACGAAGGCATCCCAGTGACCCTGAACGCCGACTCCGCCGCCGCGCACATCATGAAAACCAAAGGCGTGACCTGGGTGATCGTCGGCGCCGACCGCATCACCGCCAATGGCGACGTGGCGAACAAGATCGGCACCTATCAACTGGCAGTCAATGCCATGCACCACGGCGTGCGCTTCATGGTGGTGGCGCCGAGTTCGACCATCGACATGAACCTCGCCAGCGGCGATGACATCCCGATCGAAGAGCGTGATGGCGCCGAACTGCTTGAAGTTGGCGGTAAACGCGTCGGTGCCGATGTTGAAGCGTTCAACCCGGTGTTTGATGTCACCCCGGCGGATCTGATCGATGCGATCGTCACCGAGAAAGGCATCGTCGAGCGCCCGGACACCGCGAAAATGGCCCTGCTGATGTGTCGCAAGCGCCTGCATTGAAGGACTATTGCGTCTGAGCGGACCCCATCGCTGGCAAGCCAGCTCTCACAGGTTTTGTGCCCGGCATTGAACCTGTGGGAGCTGGCTTGCCAGCGATGAGGGCCTGAATGTCAATAAACAACTGTAAATCTGCCCCAGATTTCACATTCAAAGAAGCTCAGAGCTTCTGTCGTCCCCCTCAAGCCTGTCATCGGTCAACTAACTATGCTCCATGCGCATCTGGGGGATAGGTGCGTGGCGGCCTTTGTGATAACATCCGGCGTTTTCCGAGGCGGCTCCACGGAGCTGTCTTTACTGCGCAAATCCGCGATCCAATGTTGATTTGTCGTAAGTCGGCGCATGGCACTCGGCCGGCCCCGACGAGCTTCGTTGCTCCCACATGGATATGACGAAGTTTCACCAGAAAAAGGAATCAGGCTTCTCATGGGCGAACTGGCCAAAGAAATCCTCCCGGTCAATATCGAAGACGAGCTGAAACAGTCCTACCTCGACTACGCAATGAGCGTGATCGTCGGCCGTGCACTGCCGGATGCGCGCGATGGCCTCAAGCCCGTGCACCGTCGCGTACTGTTCGCGATGAGCGAGCTGGGCAACGACTACAACAAGCCGTACAAGAAATCTGCCCGTGTCGTCGGCGACGTGATCGGTAAGTATCACCCGCACGGTGACACTGCCGTATACGACACCATCGTTCGTATGGCCCAGCCTTTCTCCCTGCGCTACCTGCTGGTCGACGGCCAGGGCAACTTCGGGTCGGTCGACGGCGACAACGCTGCGGCCATGCGATACACCGAAGTGCGCATGACCAAGCTGGCGCACGAGCTGCTGGCTGACCTGCACAAGGAAACCGTAGACTGGGTGCCGAACTACGACGGCACCGAACTGATCCCGGCGGTCATGCCGACCCGCGTACCGAACCTGCTGGTCAACGGTTCCAGCGGTATCGCCGTGGGCATGGCGACCAACATTCCGCCGCACAACCTCGGTGAAGTCATCGACGGTTGCCTGGCCCTCATCGACAATCCCGAGCTGACCGTCGATGAGCTGATGCAATACATTCCCGGTCCGGACTTCCCGACGGCCGCGATCATCAACGGTCGTGCCGGCATCATCGAAGCCTACCGCACCGGTCGCGGGCGCATTTACATGCGTGCCCGCTCGATCATCGAAGACATCGACAAGGTCGGTGGCCGTCAGCAGATCGTTATCACCGAGCTGCCTTACCAGCTGAACAAGGCGCGTCTGATCGAGAAGATCGCCGAGCTGGTCAAAGAGAAGAAGCTCGAGGGCATCACCGAGCTGCGCGACGAGTCCGACAAGGACGGTATGCGTGTCGTGATCGAGCTGCGTCGCGGCGAAGTGCCTGAGGTAATCCTCAACAACCTCTACGCCCAGACCCAGCTGCAATCGGTGTTCGGTATCAACATCGTCGCGCTGATCGACGGCCGCCCACGCATCCTCAACCTCAAGGATCTGCTGGAAGCCTTCGTCCGTCACCGTCGCGAAGTGGTTACCCGTCGTACCGTGTTCGAACTGCGCAAGGCGCGCGAGCGTGGGCACATTCTCGAAGGCCAGGCCGTTGCCCTGTCGAACATCGACCCGGTGATCGCCCTGATCAAGGCGTCGCCAACGCCGTCGGAAGCCAAGGAAGCGCTGATCAGCACGCCTTGGGAATCCTCGGCTGTGGTGGCGATGGTTGAACGCGCCGGTGCCGATTCGTGCCGTCCGGAAAACCTCGATCCGCAATACGGTCTGCGCGAAGGCAAGTACTTCCTCTCGCCAGAACAGGCCCAGGCGATTCTGGAATTGCGCCTGCACCGCCTGACCGGTCTGGAGCATGAGAAGCTGCTGGCCGAGTACCAGGAGATCCTCAACCAGATCGGCGAGCTGATCCGCATCCTCAACAGCGCCGTGCGCCTGATGGAAGTGATCCGCGAAGAACTGGAAGTGATCCGCGCCGAATACGGCGACGTGCGTCGCACCGAAATTCTCGATGCCCGTCTCGACCTGACCCTGGGTGACATGATCCCGGAAGAAGAGCGCGTCGTGACCATCTCCCACGGTGGCTACGCCAAAACCCAGCCGCTGGCTGCGTATCAGGCTCAGCGTCGTGGCGGCAAAGGCAAATCGGCTACCGGCGTCAAGGACGAGGACTACATCGCTCACCTGCTGGTTGCCAACAGCCACACCACGCTGCTGCTGTTCTCCAGCAAGGGCAAGGTGTACTGGCTCAAGACCTACGAAATTCCGGAAGCATCCCGCGCGGCCCGTGGTCGTCCGCTGGTCAACCTGTTGCCGCTGGATGATGGTGAATACATCACCACCATGCTGCCGGTCGAGGAATACACCGAAGGTCACTACATCTTCATGGCCACCGCCAACGGCACCGTGAAGAAGACCCCGCTGGAATCCTTCAGCCGTCAGCGCAGCGTCGGTCTGATCGCGCTGGAGCTGGACGAAGGCGACGTGCTGATCTCTGCGGCCATCACCGATGGCGAGCGCGAAGTGATGCTGTTCTCCGACGGCGGCAAGGTCACCCGTTTCAAAGAGTCCGACGTGCGTGCCATGGGCCGTACCGCTCGCGGCGTACGCGGCATGCGTCTGCCGGAAGGGCAGAAGCTGATTTCCATGCTGATCCCGGAAGAAGGCAGCCAGATCCTCACCGCTTCCGAGCGTGGTTATGGCAAGCGCACCGCGATCACCGAGTTCCCTGAGTACAAGCGTGGCGGTCAGGGCGTGATCGCCATGGTCAGCAACGAGCGTAACGGCCGTCTGGTCGGTGCAGTGCAGGTGCTCGACGGCGAAGAAATCATGCTGATCTCCGATCAGGGCACCCTGGTGCGTACCCGTGTCGGCGAAGTGTCGAGCCTGGGCCGTAATACTCAGGGCGTGACGCTGATCAAGCTGGCCAAGGATGAAACCCTGGTCGGCCTGGAGCGGGTTCAGGAGCCTTCGGAAATCGAAGGCGAAGAGCTCGAAGGTGAAGAGGGCGAGGAAATCGCAGGCAGCGTCGGTATCGACGAGGCCGCAGACGACCAGCAACTCGACGCCGCAGCAGACGAAGAACCGCAGGAATAAGCGGACAAACGAGGGGGCGGATGAGAATTCGCCCCCTTGTTATTTGTCCGGTATGAATTTTCGACATCATGGAGATCCCCTGTGGGAGCGAGCCTGCTCGCGAAAGCAGGCGCTGCGGTACCTCTGAAGCACCGCGGTGATGCATTCGCGAGCAGGCTCGCTCCCACAGGGCCATGTTGATCGGTAGTGTGATTTATTGCGTGATACCACCAAATCAGAGCGAGATTGGATGTGAGCAAGCGAGCCTATAACTTCTGCGCCGGTCCGGCGGCGCTGCCTGAAGCTGTCCTGCAGCGCGCCCAGGGTGAACTCCTTGATTGGCACGGCAAGGGTCTGTCGGTCATGGAAATGAGCCATCGCAGCGATGAGTTCGTGTCCATCGCCACCCAGGCCGAGCAGGATCTGCGTGACCTGCTGAATATCCCGTCGAACTACAAAGTGCTGTTTCTGCAGGGCGGCGCCAGTCAGCAGTTTGCGCAGATCCCGCTGAACCTGTTGCCTGAAGGCGGCTCGGCCGACTACATCGACACCGGTATCTGGTCGCAGAAAGCCATCGAAGAAGCCTCGCGCTATGGCCACGTCAACGTGGCTGCCACTGCCAAGCCTTACGACTATTTCGCCATCCCAGGCCAGAACGAGTGGAATCTGTCGAAAGATGCCGCGTACGTTCACTACGCGCCGAACGAAACCATCGGTGGTCTGGAATTCCAGTGGATCCCGCAAACCGGTGACGTGCCACTGGTTGCCGACATGTCTTCCGACATCCTCTCGCGCCCGGTCGATATTTCGCGTTTCGGCATGATCTACGCCGGCGCGCAGAAGAACATCGGCCCGAGCGGCATCGTCGTCAACATCATCCGCGAAGACTTGCTCGGCAAGGCCCGCTCGCTGTGCCCGACCATGCTCAACTACAAGGTCGCGGCCGATAACGGCTCGATGTACAACACCCCGCCGACGCTGGCCTGGTACCTGTCCGGTCTGGTGTTCCAATGGCTGAAAGAGCAGGGCGGCGTCGAAGCGATCGCCAGGCTCAACGACGTCAAGCAGCGCACCCTGTACGACTTCATCGACGCCAGTGGCCTCTACAGCAACCCGATCAACAAGTCGGATCGCTCGTGGATGAACGTACCGTTCCGTCTGGCTGATGATCGTCTGGACAAGCCGTTCCTCGCCGGTGCCGACGAGCGCGGCCTGCTCAATCTCAAGGGCCACCGCTCGGTGGGCGGCATGCGCGCCTCCATCTACAACGCCGTCGACATCACCGCGGTCAACGCGCTGGTGGCGTACATGGCGGAATTCGAGAAGGAACACGGCTGATGTCCGAGCAAGAACTCAAGGCACTGCGCGTTCGCATCGACGCTCTGGACACCAAAGTCCTCGAGCTGATCAGTGAGCGTGCGCGTTGCGCCCAGGAAGTCGCCCGCGTGAAGATGGCCTCGCTGGCCGAAGGCGAAGTGCCGGTGTTCTATCGTCCCGAGCGCGAAGCTCAGGTGCTCAAGCGTGTGATGGAGCGCAATCAGGGGCCGCTGGGCAACGAAGAAATGGCGCGGCTGTTCCGCGAAATCATGTCGTCGTGCCTGGCGCTGGAGCAGCCGCTGAAAGTGGCGTATCTCGGCCCTGAAGGTACGTTCACCCAAGCGGCAGCGATGAAACACTTCGGCCACGCTGTGATCAGCAAGCCGATGGCGGCAATCGACGAAGTGTTCCGCGAAGTCGCCGCCGGTGCGGTGAATTTCGGCGTGGTGCCGGTGGAAAACTCCACCGAAGGCGCGGTCAACCACACGCTGGACAGCTTCCTCGAGCACGACATGGTGATCTGTGGCGAAGTCGAGCTGCGCATCCACCATCATCTGCTGGTCGGCGAAAACACCAAGACCGACAGCATCAGTCGCATCTATTCCCACGCGCAGTCGCTGGCCCAGTGCCGCAAGTGGCTGGACGCGCATTACCCGAATGTCGAACGCGTCGCGGTGTCGAGCAACGCCGAAGCGGCCAAACGGGTCAAGGGTGAGTGGAATTCGGCAGCGATCGCTGGCGACATGGCGGCAGGGCTGTATGGCCTGACGCGTCTGGCCGAGAAGATCGAAGATCGCCCGGACAACTCGACCCGCTTCCTGATGATCGGTAACCAGGAAGTGCCGCCGACCGGCGACGACAAGACCTCGATCATCGTGTCGATGAGCAACAAGCCCGGCGCGCTCCATGAGCTGCTGGTGCCGTTCCACGACAATGGCATCGACCTGACCCGCATCGAAACCCGTCCGTCGCGCAGCGGCAAATGGACCTACGTGTTCTTCATCGACTTTGTCGGCCACCACCGTGATCCGTTGATCAAAGGTGTGCTGGAAAAGATCAGTCAGGAAGCAGTAGCACTCAAAGTGCTGGGTTCCTACCCGAAAGCAGTTCTCTAAGGGGCGGTAGCAAATGAGTGGCAACTTCCTCGCTCTGGCACAGCCGGGCGTGCAACAACTTTCGCCGTACGTTCCGGGCAAGCCTGTGGACGAACTGGCGCGCGAGCTGGATCTGGATTCGGCAAAAATCGTCAAACTGGCGAGCAACGAAAACCCATTGGGCGCCAGCCCGAAGGCATTGGCGGCGATCCGCGAAGAGCTGGCCGAGCTGACCCGCTACCCGGACGGCAATGGTTTCGCCCTGAAGTCTCTGCTTGCCGAGCAGTGCCGTGTCGAGCTGAATCAGGTCACGCTGGGCAACGGCTCCAACGACATTCTTGAGCTGGTCGCCCGTGCCTATCTGGCGCCGGGCCTGAACGCGGTATTCAGCGAACATGCATTCGCTGTGTATCCGATTGCTACCCAAGCTGTCGGTGCGCAGGCCAAAGTCGTTCCAGCCAAAGACTGGGGCCATGACCTGCCGGCGATGCTTGCGGCCATCGATGCCAACACCCGCGTGGTGTTCATCGCCAACCCGAACAACCCGACCGGTACCTGGTTCGGCGCCGAAGCGCTGGACGAATTCCTGCAGGACGTTCCCGAGCATGTGCTGGTAGTCCTCGACGAGGCTTACATCGAGTACGCCGAAGGCAGCGATTTGCCGGACGGTCTCGACTTCCTCGCGGCGTACCCGAACCTGCTGGTGTCGCGCACCTTCTCCAAGGCCTATGGTCTGGCCGCGCTGCGCGTCGGTTATGGCTTGTCGACGCCTGTGGTGGCAGACGTGCTGAACCGCGTTCGCCAGCCGTTCAATGTCAACAGCCTCGCCTTGGCGGCGGCCTGTGCGGCATTGAAAGATGATGAATATCTGGCGCAAAGCCGTCAGCTCAACGAAGCCGGCATGCAGCAGTTGCAGGCGGGTTTCCGTGAGCTGGGACTGAGCTGGATCGAGTCCAAAGGCAACTTCATCTGTGTCGATCTCGGCCAGGTCGCGGCGCCGATTTTCCAGGGCTTGCTGCGCGAAGGCGTGATCGTGCGTCCGGTGGCCAATTACGGCATGCCGAACCACCTGCGGGTGACCATCGGTCTGCCGGCCGAAAACAGCCGTTTCCTCGAGGCGCTGCGCAAGGTTCTGGCTCGTGGGTGATGTCACTGCGCTGCAACCTGTTGCACCTATGATCGGTCGCCTTGTGGTGGTCGGTCTGGGGTTGATCGGTGGTTCGTTTGCCAAGGGTCTGCGTGAAAGCGGCCTGTGCCGTGAGGTGGTCGGTGTTGATCTCGACCCGCAATCGCGCAAGCTCGCGGTCGAATTGGGTGTGGTTGATCGCTGCGAAGACGATTTGGCGACGGCTTGCGTCGGTGCTGATGTGATTCAGCTGGCGGTGCCGATTCTGGCTATGGAAAAGCTGCTTGCGCGTCTGGCTGTCATGGATCTGGGGCAGGCGATTCTTACGGATGTCGGCAGCGCCAAAGGCAACGTGGTGCGCGCGGCGACCGAGGCGTTCGGCGGCATGCCGGCGCGTTTCGTGCCGGGGCACCCGATTGCCGGTTCCGAGCAGAGCGGGGTGGAAGCCTCGAATGCCGAGCTGTTCCGCCGGCACAAGGTGATCCTGACGCCGCTCGAGCAGACCGATCCTGCCGCACTGGCGCTGGTCGATCGCCTCTGGCGTGAACTGGGTGCCGATGTCGAGCACATGCAGGTCGAGCGTCACGACGAAGTGCTGGCCGCGACCAGCCATCTGCCGCACCTGCTGGCCTTCGGTCTGGTCGATTCGTTGGCCAAGCGCAATGAAAATCTGGAGATCTTCCGTTACGCTGCCGGAGGTTTTCGCGATTTCACAAGAATCGCAGGAAGCGACCCGGTGATGTGGCACGACATCTTCCTCGCCAACCGCGAGGCTGTCCTGCGCACACTCGATACATTTCGCAGCGACCTCGACGCCTTGCGCGACGCGGTCGATGCAGGGGATGGGCACCAATTGTTGGGCGTTTTCACGCGCGCCCGGGTTGCCCGCGAGCATTTCAGTAAAATCCTGGCCCGCAGGGCCTATGTGGACGCTATGAATTCCAACGATCTGATCTTCCTGGCTCAACCTGGTGGCCGCCTGTCCGGTCGGATTCGCGTACCGGGCGACAAATCGATTTCCCACCGTTCGATCATGCTCGGCTCGCTGGCCGAAGGCGTCACCGAAGTCGAAGGCTTCCTTGAGGGCGAAGACGCCCTGGCGACCTTGCAGGCGTTTCGCGACATGGGCGTGGTCATCGAAGGCCCGCACCACGGCCGCGTTACCATCCACGGTGTCGGCCTGCACGGCCTGAAACCTGCGCCGGGCCCGATCTATCTGGGCAACTCTGGCACCTCGATGCGTCTGCTCTCTGGCCTGCTGGCGGCGCAGAACTTCGACAGCACCTTGACCGGCGACGCTTCGCTGTCCAAGCGTCCGATGAATCGCGTGGCTAATCCTCTGCGAGAAATGGGCGCCGTGATCGAAACCGCTGCCGAAGGTCGTCCACCGATGACCATTCGCGGTGGCCACAAGCTCAAGGGCTTGACCTACACCATGCCGATGGCCAGTGCCCAGGTGAAATCCTGCCTGCTGCTTGCCGGTCTCTATGCTGAAGGCAAGACCACGGTGACCGAGCCTGCACCGACCCGCGACCACACCGAGCGCATGCTGCGCGGCTTCGGCTACCCGGTCAGCGTCGACGGCGCCACGGCTTCGGTCGAGTCCGGCGGCAAGCTCACCGCGACTCACATCGAAGTGCCGGGCGATATCTCGTCGTCGGCGTTTTTCCTGGTCGCGGCCTCGATCGCCGAGGGTTCCGAGCTGGTGCTCGAGCACGTTGGCATCAACCCGACCCGTACTGGCGTGATCGATATCCTGCGACTGATGGGCGCCGATATCACTCTGGAAAACCAGCGTGAAGTGGGCGGCGAGCCAGTGGCTGACTTGCGCGTGCGGGCAGCTAAACTCAAAGGTATCGAGATTCCGGAGGAACTGGTGCCGCTGGCCATCGACGAATTCCCGGTCCTGTTCATCGCTGCTGCATGCGCCGAAGGGCGGACCGTGCTGACCGGCGCCGAAGAGCTGCGAGTCAAGGAATCCGACCGGATTCAGGTCATGGCGGACGGCTTGCTGGCGCTGGGCGTCAAGTGCGAACCGACCCCGGACGGCATCATCATCGACGGCGGCCAGATCGGCGGCGGTGAAGTGCACGGTCACGGCGACCACCGTATCGCCATGGCCTTCAGCGTTGCCTCGTTGCGCGCTACCGCACCGATCCGCATCCATGATTGCGCCAACGTCGCGACCTCGTTCCCCAACTTCCTCGCGCTGTGCGGGCAAGTCGGCATTCGTGTGGCACAAGAGGCTCAGTCGTGAAAAACATTGCACCGGTCATCACCATCGATGGGCCAAGCGGCTCCGGCAAAGGCACGGTCGCCGGGATTCTGGCCAAGCGTCTGGGCTGGAACCTGCTGGATTCCGGTGCGCTTTATCGCTTGCTCGCGTTTGCTGCGCATAACCATGGCGTCGACCTGACCAATGAAGAGCTGCTGAAGACATTGGCCGCTCATCTGGATGTGCAGTTCATCGCCGCGACCGAAGGTCAGCTGCAGCGGATCATTCTCGAAGGCGACGAAGTCAGCGATGTCATTCGCACCGAAAGCGTCGGTTCCGGGGCCTCGCAAGTGGCTGCGCTGCCCGCCGTACGCGAGGCGCTGCTGCAGCGCCAGCGTGCGTTTCAGGAAGCGCCGGGTCTGGTGGCGGACGGTCGCGACATGGGCACGGTGGTATTTCCGGGTGCACCGCTGAAGATTTTCCTCACCGCCAGTGCCGAGGAGCGGGCGCGCCGTCGATATTTGCAGTTGAAGGGCAAAGTCGAGGGTGTTAGTCTGTCGAGTCTGCTAGATGAGATCCGTGCACGCGATGAGCGTGACACCCAGCGCGCAGTAGCCCCGCTCAAGCCGGCGGCCGACGCGATTCAGCTGGATTCAACGGAGCTTTCCATCGATCAGGTGCTTGAACGCATCATGAGCGAGATCGCCATTCGCGATATCGCCGGGTGACCAAGAAGGTCGCAGGGGACCAGTCATAGTCCTGCGGTGCTTCTTTTAAATGAAACTAACCCACACCGTCTGGGGTGTGGAGATGGGCGTTTACTTCGCCCTCATCTACAGGAATTAAAATGAGCGAAAGCTTTGCGGAACTCTTTGAAGAAAGCCTGAAAACCCTGAACCTTCAGGCAGGCTCCATCATCACCGGTGTTATCGTTGATATCGATTACCAGGCTCGCTGGGTAACCGTTCACGCTGGTCTGAAGTCTGAAGCACTCATCCCGCTTGAGCAGTTCTACAACGATGCTGGCGAACTGAACATCAACGTTGGTGATGAAGTTCACGTTGCTCTGGATTCGGTTGAAGACGGCTTTGGCGAAACCAAGCTGTCCCGTGAAAAAGCCAAGCGCGCTGAATGCTGGATCGTTCTGGAAGCAGCCTTCGCAGCCGAGGAAGTGGTCAAGGGCGTTATCAACGGTAAGGTTAAAGGCGGCTTCACTGTCGACGTTAACGGCATCCGTGCGTTCCTGCCAGGTTCCCTGGTTGACGTCCGTCCAGTGCGCGACACCACGCACCTGGAAGGCAAAGAGCTGGAATTCAAGGTCATCAAGCTGGACCAGAAGCGCAACAACGTTGTCGTTTCCCGTCGCAGCGTCCTCGAAGCCGAGAACTCCGCCGAGCGTGAAGCTCTGCTGGAATCCCTGCAGGAAGGCCAGCAAGTCAAAGGTATCGTCAAAAACCTCACCGATTACGGCGCATTCGTCGATCTGGGTGGCGTGGACGGCCTGCTGCACATCACCGACATGGCCTGGAAGCGCATCAAGCATCCTTCCGAGATCGTCAACGTTGGTGACGAGATTGACGTCAAGGTTCTGAAATACGATCGCGAACGCAACCGTGTTTCCCTGGGCCTGAAGCAACTGGGCGAAGATCCATGGGTTGCTATCAAAGCCCGTTACCCAGAAGGCACTCGCGTTACCGCTCGTGTTACCAACCTGACCGACTACGGCTGCTTCGCTGAGCTGGAAGAAGGCGTTGAAGGTCTGGTACACGTTTCGGAAATGGACTGGACCAACAAGAACATCCACCCTTCGAAAGTCGTACAAGTCGGCGACGAAGTGGAAGTCATGGTTCTGGACATCGACGAAGAGCGTCGTCGTATCTCCCTGGGCATCAAGCAGTGCAAGTCGAACCCATGGGAAGACTTCTCTGGCCAGTTCAACAAGGGCGACAAGATCTCCGGCACCATCAAGTCGATCACCGATTTCGGTATCTTCATTGGTCTGGACGGCGGCATCGACGGTCTGGTTCACCTGTCCGACATCTCCTGGAACGAAGTGGGCGAAGAAGCCGTACGTCGTTTCAAGAAGGGCGACGAGCTGGACACTGTCATCCTGTCGGTTGACCCAGAGCGCGAGCGCATCTCCCTGGGCATCAAGCAACTGGAAAGCGATCCGTTCTCCGAGTACGTCTCGGTTAACGACAAGGGCGCTATCGTGACCGGTACCGTGAAAGAAGTTGACGCCAAAGGCGCCATCATCGTTCTGGCCGACGACATCGAAGCTACCCTGAAAGCCTCCGAAATCAGCCGTGACCGCGTTGAAGACGCGCGCAACGTTCTGAAAGAAGGCCAGGAAGTTGAAGCCAAGATCATCAGCGTTGATCGCAAGAGCCGCGTAATCCAGCTCTCGATCAAGTCGAAAGACGATGCTGAAGAGAAAGAAGCCATCCAGAGCCTGAAAGCAGCTCCGGAAGGTGAAGCAGCTGACACCACTATGGCGGCACTGCTGCGTCAAGCAATGGCCAAACAGAACTGAGTTCTGCTTGATCATTAAAAAGGGCGACTTCGGTCGCCCTTTTTTGTGCCTGCGATTTGGTCTTTGTACGTCCGTACATGAAACCAATGGCTTCGCCTGCGGGTCTGTTTCTTTAATCGGATCAATCGCCTATTCGCGACTAAGCTTGATCTTGAGTATTAGTCGTCAGGCTTGCCTGGCATAAGGAAGTGGATGAACAAGTTATTTGTTGTTGCGGTGGTCCTGGCGCTGGCAGGTTGCACCACCAGCGCGAAAACCCATGCGGTGCGCGGCGTCAGTGGTATCGAGGTCGATTGCTCCGGGTTGGGTTCCGGTTGGGAAAAGTGCCAGAGGCGCGCAGCGAAGGAGTGTAAAGGCAAGGGCTATAAGGTCATCACCCGTTCTGACGATGCCAAAGATGAAGACGAATACCCGTTTGGCTTCAATCCCGCAGGCTTCGTGACCCGAACCATGTTGGTGATGTGTCGTTAGGGCAGCGGCGATCCGACTCGCTACTGGAGTGCCCTGAAAATGGGCGTTTTGACCCCGGGAAAGATATGTCAATCCCTGGGCTGTTCAAAATCTTCCGGGCATGCTAAAACCTTTCAAGCGCTGATCTAGCTGCTTGAAAAAGAAGGGAAAAATATGACGAAGTCGGAGTTGATCGAACGAATTGTCACCCATCAAGGGCTACTCTCATCCAAGGATGTGGAGCTGGCCATCAAGACCATGCTTGAACAAATGTCTCAGTGCCTCGCCACCGGTGATCGTATCGAGATCCGTGGATTTGGCAGCTTCTCCCTGCACTACCGCGCACCGCGCGTCGGCCGCAACCCGAAAACCGGCCAGTCGGTAAGTCTGGACGGTAAATTCGTTCCGCATTTCAAGCCGGGCAAGGAATTGCGTGACCGCGTGAACGAAGAAGAGGAGGAGGGCGCTTGATCTCCGCTATTCAAATTCAAGGGGGCGTGAATGCGTAACCTGAAACGCATACTGCTTGGCGTTTTTCTTCTGCTGATGGTTCTGGTTGTTCTGGCGTTTGTGCTTGAAAACCAACAGTCAGTCTCGCTTTTGTTTTTCGGCTTTTCAGGCCCGCAGCTGCCGGTGTCGGTTGTCGCGGTTTTGGCATTGCTGGTCGGTATGCTCATCGGTCCGGTATTGGGCTGGTTTCTGGGCCGCGCGTCCAGAGCCGCACGCAAGGGGCTGGTCTGAAAGCGACGGGCGCACGGCATCTGTCGAAATTGCGCCTCAGCCTGTCTTTATCCATTAGTAAAACCATCATTAAGCTGTAAAATGCGTCCCTTGTTCGATCGTGCCTTAATGCATGTCGATTCAGACTGACTCTGACGGATGCCAATTGAAAGTGGCCTCTGCATTCATGGATTAGACCGCGCTCGCTGGCAGCGCTGTCCGCAGCTCAAGGGTATCGTTTCGCGTGAAAATTCTAGTTACCGGCGGTGCCGGCTTTATCGGCTCGGCAGTCATCCGTCACATCATCTCCAACACTTCCGATACGGTGGTTAACGTCGATAAGCTGACATACGCCGGCAATCTGGAGTCCCTGGCAGAGGTCAGCCAGAATTCGCGTTACGCCTTCGAGCGCGTCGATATCTGCGATCGTGACCAGATCGACCGTGTCCTGCGTGAACACCAACCCGATGCAGTCATGCACCTGGCCGCAGAATCTCACGTTGACCGCTCGATCTCCGGCCCGTCCGAGTTCATTCAGACCAATATCATCGGGACCTACACGCTGCTCGAAGCTGCGCGCCACTACTGGGCTGCGCTGGAAGACACGCGCAAAGCCAACTTCCGCTTCCACCATATTTCGACTGACGAAGTTTACGGAGACCTGGAAGGTCCGGAAGACCTGTTCACCGAAACCACGCCTTACCAGCCAAGCTCGCCTTACTCGGCCAGCAAGGCAAGCTCCGACCACTTGGTTCGTGCCTGGGCTCGCACTTATGGCCTGCCGACACTGGTTACCAACTGCTCGAACAACTACGGCCCATGCCACTTCCCTGAAAAGTTGATCCCGCTGATCATTCTCAACGCGCTGGAAGGCAAGCCACTGCCGGTGTACGGCAAAGGCAATCAGGTTCGTGATTGGCTGTACGTCGAAGATCACGCACGCGCGCTGTACAAAGTCGTCACCGAGGGCGTAATCGGAGAGACCTACAACATCGGTGGCCATAACGAAAAACAAAACATCGAAGTGGTGCATACCTTGTGTGCGTTGCTTGATGAATTGCGTCCTGATTCTGCCCATCGTCCTCACGCCAGCCTGATTACTTATGTTCAGGATCGCCCTGGTCATGACGTGCGTTATGCAATCGACGCGAGCAAGATCCAACGTGAGCTGGGATGGACTCCGGAAGAGACTTTCGAAACCGGTATCCGCAAAACGGTTGAGTGGTATCTGAACAACACCGAGTGGGTAGAGCACGTGAAGAGCGGCAGCTACCAGCAGTGGATTGATCAGAACTACGCCGATCGTTCGAACAAAGCATGAGAATTCTTCTGCTGGGCAAGAACGGTCAGGTCGGCTGGGAGCTCCAGCGCTCACTGGCGCCGCTTGGTGAGATGATTGCACTTGACCGTCACCTGGTTGATGGCTTCAGCGGCGATCTGTCAAATCTTGAGTCCCTGCGTGCAACGATTCGTCAGGTAAAGCCTGACGTTATCGTGAATGCTGCTGCCTATACGGCGGTCGACAAAGCTGAGTCGGAAACCGAGTTGGCAGATCTCGTAAACGGACTTGCGAGTGGCGTTATGGCGCAAGAAGCCGCAGCGCTGGGCGCGTGGCTGGTCCACTATTCAACCGATTACGTCTTCAGTGGCCAAGGCGTAACGCCCTGGCAGGAGACGGATGCTGTTGCGCCGGTGAATCACTACGGCTCCAGCAAGCTCGCTGGCGAACAGGCGATCATCGTATCCGGTTGCAAACACCTGATCTTCCGCACCAGCTGGGTTTACGGTGCGCGCGGTAACAACTTCGCCAGGACCATGCTGCGCTTGGCCAAAGATCGCGAAACATTGAACGTGATTGCGGATCAGATTGGGGCACCGACCGGGGCGGATTTAATCGCCGACGTAACGGCGTTGGCTATTCAGCAAGTTCTCAAGCATCCGGAGTTGGCCGGCCTCTATCACTTGGCAGCTGCTGGCGAAGTGTCGTGGTATGGATATGCAAGTCATGTACTTGACTTCGCAAAAGCGCAGGGCGAGGAATTGGCTGTTATGGCGGTCAATCCAATTGAAACTGCTGCCTATCCTACACCAGCTCGGCGACCCCTGAACTCGCGATTGGATACGCAGAAGCTGCGCAAAAATTTTTCTCTACACCTGCCGGATTGGCAGAGTGGTGTAACCCGAATGCTTAGGGAAGTTCTGAACAAATGACCATGATAAATCGTAAAGGCATTATCCTCGCAGGTGGATCAGGCACTCGTTTGCACCCACTTACTCTTGGCGTGTCCAAGCAAATGCTTCCGATTTACGATAAACCAATGATTTTTTATCCGTTGTCAGTGCTAATGCTGGCGGGGATGCGAGAAATCCTGATTATTTCGACTCCAGAAGATTTGCCTTGCTTCCGCAAACTCTTGGGTGACGGTAGTGTTTACGGTATTGAGTTGACGTACGCCGAACAGCCTTCGCCTGATGGTCTGGCCCAAGCGTTTATCATCGGCGAAGAATTCATCGGCAAAGATCCTTGCTGCCTGATTCTCGGCGACAATATTTTCTACGGTCAGCACTTCTCGGACAACTTGCGGTCTGCCAGTAGCCAAACGAAGGGTGCCACTGTTTTCGGTTATCACGTATCAGACCCAGAGCGTTTTGGCGTTGTTGAATTTGATGCATCCGGTCGCGCGCTAAGCATTGAGGAAAAACCGACCTCTCCTAAATCCAACTACGCTGTGACAGGCCTTTATTTTTACGACAACGATGTTGTTGAAATTGCGAAAAACATTAAGCCGTCTGAGCGTGGGGAGTTGGAAATTACCGACGTCAACCGTGCTTATCTGGAACAGAAATCGCTGAATGTTGAAATGCTGGGACGTGGTTTCGCGTGGCTCGATACGGGTACGCATGATTCCCTTTTGGAAGCGAGCCACTTCGTTCACACCATCGAGCAGCGCCAGGGACTGAAGGTCGCATGCCTGGAAGAAATCGCATTCAATAATGGCTGGATCGACAGGGCTCAATTGTCAGAGCAGGCTGAACGCTTGAAGAAAACCGGCTATGGCCAATACCTTTCCAATCTGCTGAGGTGATGAATAAGCCCTGTTTTTGACGTAGACCAAACCTCGTCGTTGACAGACTTACAGGGCCCTAGTTCAGAAATTCCACGAGCTGATGCGCTAATGTATCGGCAATATTCACAAGCTTCGATATTGATCGAACGAATCAGATCAAAACAAGGTTCAAAGACCATGCAAAACTCTGCCGTGAATCCTCGAAGCTCCGACGAGTTTGATGTTATTTTGATTGCTCGAGCCTTGCTGCGCCGTGCATGGGTAATCATTGGCATAACAGCTATCGCCGGGATTTTGGGTTTGCTTTACGTGGTATTCAGTGAACGTGTTTACGAAGCCAGGGGCTATCTGGTCCCGCCTACGCAAAGCGACATTGCAGACCTTAATACTGGCCGCACCAAAGAGTTCGAGCTCAGCCCTTATTCGATCGATGATGTTTACCGCATTTTTTTGCGTAACCTTCGATCTGAAGCATTGCGCCAGGAATTCTTTGCGAATGAATATTTGCCTTCACTCAGCTCGGATCAGCAAGCGCGTTCACGAGATGCATTGTATTCCGAGTTCGTCAGAAGGATTCAAATCAATCCGACTACTTCAGACGAGGCGGGTCGCTATGCCGTTGTCGTGCAAACGAATAGTGGCGAAAAAGCGGTCGACTGGATCAAAAAATATGTGAAACGGGCCGAGACGCTGGCGACCGAAGAAATAATGAAAAACGTTTCGTATGAAGCCAGAGTACATGCGAAGAACGTTGCTCAGGAAATCGATACCAAACGAGAGACCGGACAAACCGAACGAGAGGATGCGCTTGTTAAGTTGCGAGCGGCATTAAGCGTTGCCGAGTCTTCCGGGGTCCAGAAACCTACGATGGTTTTCGGCAGCTCATCTTCGGCGCTCGCGGGAAATATGGAAGGCGATATGAGCTTTCTAAGAGGCGCGGAAGCTTTGAAGGCGGAAATTAAAAACCTGGAACTCAGATCGTCCAACGATGCATTTATCAAAGAGCTACGGGAACTCCAAGCGAAGAAGAATTTCTTTGACAAGCTAGCCACCGCAGATCGCGAAATCGGCTTGTATCGTTACGACGGCGTAGTTGACGCACCTGAAAATGCAATCAAACCGAAAGCCTCACTGGTTATTGGTCTGGCGCTGGTGCTCGGTGCAATGCTAGGCCTGCTGACAGCATTTATGTTTTATCGTTTTGAAGAGTCGCGATAGGAATCTTGCATATGCGAAATCCACGCTGATTTTGTTGCCGGGCTATTTAGGAAGGAGGCGGGTTCTGACGCCTCCTGTCTGTTTTTGAAATTAACACCGACGATGTATACGTCGTTTTGAAGGTATGGCCGAATGAAGTTGCTAAAAACCGAGTTAGAGGAAGTAGTTATTGTCGAGCCAACGGTTTTTAGGGACGATCGCGGTTGGTTTGCTGAAACTTTCAACGAGCCGCGTTTTCATGGGGCGCTGGCCGATCTCGGTTTGCCGAAACCTCGTAGTTTTGTACAGGACAATCATTCCTGCTCGCAAAAAGGCGTGTTGAGGGGGTTGCATTATCAGCTTTCGCCTAGCGCCCAAGGGAAGCTCGTGAGAGTTGTTGCCGGTTCCGCTTTTGATGTTGCTGTGGATATAAGAAAAGGCTCTCCTACATTCGGAAAGTGGGTAGGTGTCGAACTGAGCGCAGCAAATAATCGAATGTTATGGATTCCTGAAGGCTTTGCCCACGGGTTCATGGCTTTGGAGGACGATACTCATTTCTTGTATAAGACAACTGATCTGTATTGCAAAGAACTTGAGCGCAGCATTAAGTGGGATGATCCCGAGATTGGTATTGAATGGCCTCCTGGGTTTGAGCCGGTTATCAGCGAAAAAGACCAGCAGGCGAAACCACTCTGTGAAGCAGATCTGCCTTACTTCTACATATCTGGCACGACAGAATCTGTAGAGCTGCAAGTGATTGGTGATGCTCGCGGCAGCTTGGTCTCTATTGAAAAGGGACCGCAAGTACCTTTTGAGATAAAGCGAGTTTATTATATTTTTGGTACGCAGCTAGAAGTCAGTCGTGGCTTTCACGCCCATAAGCAATTGCGGCAGCTCGCGGTTTGCGTGTCTGGTAAGTGCCGGATGGTGATGGATGATGGAACTTCCAGAAAAGAAGTTTGGCTGAATTCACCAGATAAAGGGGTGCTGATTAATAATCTCATTTGGCGCGAGATGCATGATTTCAGCGAAGACTGTGTATTGATAGTGTTCGCTAGTCAGGAATATGACGAGGCAGATTATATTCGCAATTATGACGATTTCATCAACGTCGTGACTGCTAACGCTAAATCCTGAGACGACGGCCTATCTGTCGTTTAGCGACGGATTTGACATGGTTTGGATAATACGGAATTACAGGTGTACTGATGATCGAGTTTCTAAGTTTAAAGGATGTAAACGCCGTCTATGCTGACGAGCTTAAATCTGCATGCGCGCGCGTTATCGACTCAGGCTGGTATATTCAGGGTAAAGAGCTCGAAGCGTTTGAGAAGGAGTTCGCACGGGTATGTAATGTGAAGTTTTGTCTTGGTGTGGCAAATGGTCTGGATGCTCTCAATCTGATCCTTAGGGCCTGGAAGCTCCTCGGAAAGCTGAAGGATGGTGATGAGGTCATTGTTCCAGCCAATACTTATATTGCGAGTGTTCTAGCTATTACCGAAAACGGACTGACACCGGTATTAGTTGAGCCTGATGCATCGATGAATATCTCGCCAGCCCAGATAATGTCGGCGATCAGCACCAAGACCAAGGTGATATTCCCGGTCCATCTGTACGGGCAGCTGGCTGATATGCCAGCAATCATGAATATTGCAAAAGATTATGGCTTATTGGTTTTGGAAGACTCGGCACAGGCTCATGGCGCGAGTATCCAAGGCAAAAAAGCAGGCGGTTGGGGCGATGCATCTGGTTTCAGTTTTTACCCAGGTAAGAATCTCGGCGCTTTGGGAGATGCCGGCGCGGTAACCACAAATGATGAAGAACTGGCAGCAGTAGTAAAAGCGTTGCGAAATTACGGGTCCCATGAAAAATACAAAAATATTTATCAGGGTGTAAACAGTCGCCTTGATGAAATTCAGGCTGCAATGTTGAGCGTGAAATTGAAATACCTTGAAGAGGATATTCAGCGTCGCAGGGAAATTGCAGATCTATACATGCGTCGAATCGATAATGAATTTATTCGTCTGCCACTCGATAAAGATGTATCAGCGCTTGGCCTCGAAAGCCACGTTTGGCACCTTTTTGTTGTCCGTTCGGATACTCGCGATGCACTTCAGAAGCATTTGGCTGGAGCCGGGATCCAGACACTGATTCATTATCCGATTCCTCCTCATAAACAGGAGGCTTATAAAGAGTGGAACGAACTATCTTTCCCTGTTACCGAGGAAATCCATTCACAGGTGCTGAGCTTGCCCATAGGTCCGACAATGTCTGTTGCGGACGCGGAAGCAGTCATCAGTGCATGTAACAGTTTCAACGGTATTGGTTGAAATAATGACGCTCATAAAAACAAGCCTTCTCAACGGGATTGCGGTTCTCGTTAAAATGCTTACTCTCTTGGGTATCAATAAGGTGTTGGCGATTTATGTCGGCCCTGTAGGTTACGCCGCGCTTGGTCAGTTTCAAAATGCCATCCAAATGATAACGACATTTGCCAGCGGCGCGATCAATACAGGTGTGACAAAATATACCGCCGAGTACCATTATGACGAGAAGAAACAGCAATCGGTCTGGAGAAGTGCGGGCACAATAGCCATTTGCGGCTCGTTGATATGCAGCGTCATTATCGTTTTATTCAGTAAAGAACTAGCCGCCTGGATTCTCAATAATGATCAGTTCGGCGGCGTTTTCAGGTGGTTTGCTGGAACGCTGGTCTTTTTTACCCTAAACACATTGCTTTTAGCTATATTGAACGGCAAAAAGAGCTGCTTCGCTATGTAGCGGCCAATATCGTCGGAAGTGTTTTTGCATTGGTGGTTACAACCGCGCTGGCGATATTTTCCGGGCTTTATGGTGCATTGATCGCATTGGCGATTTATCAGTCGATCAGTTTTTTTGTCACGCTATATATTTGTTCGGGTGCTGACTGGTTTCGTTTCAGCTATCTTTTTGGGCGGATAGACAAATTAGTCGCAAAGAATTTTCTCAAATATACGGCAATGGCTTTGACGTCAGCGGTTTGTGTGCCGGTAAGCCACATCTTCGTACGTAACTATCTGGGTTCTTCGTTCGGATGGGAATCTGCCGGTTACTGGGAAGCCATGTGGCGCCTCAGTGCCGCATATTTGATGTTAGTAACTACTACTCTAAGCGTTTATTATCTGCCCAGACTGTCAGAGTTAACTCATCACGAAGAGATCAAGGCGGAAATTCTGCAAGGATATCGGTTTATCCTGCCATGCGCTGCGATTTGCGGATTGATCATTTATTTGCTGCGTGATTTCATTATTCACATCTTATTTACCAGTGATTTTCTGCCGATGCGAAATTTATTCGCTTGGCAGATTGTAGGCGATACGCTGAAGATTGGTAGTTGGATATTGGCATACGTTATGCTCGGCAAAGCGATGTTCAAGCTGTTCATTCTTTCTGAAATAATATCGGCTGCTTGTTTTTACCTGTTTACAGTAATGTTTACGAGCCATATTGGCTTGGAGGGTGTCTCTCTTGCCCATGCGGTAAATTATGCAATTTACTGGCTGTTGATGACGTGGTTTGTTTATAGAGCGCTGAGAAGGATGCGGCCGGAAGTGTTGGCTGGCTAACGCTTGTTAGACAATGGATTTATTTTGCTGAGGCGCTTACGTTGAATACCTATAATCCGAAAGTTTCTGTAATGATCATTACTTATAATCAAAAACATTTGATTACAGAAACAATTGAGAGCGTTCTTTCACAAGACTACGATAACCTTGAGATCGTTGTTGCGGATGACGCGTCGACCGATGGAACGCAGGAGGTCATTTTAGATTTTCAACGGAAGTATCCTGATGCCGTAGTACCCGTTCTGAATAAAAAAACCTGGGTATTACAGGCAATTCGAACGCGGCGTTCTTTGCATGCACTGGGGATTTGATTGCGATTTTAGGGGGGACGATCTGTTTCTCCCCGGCAAAATCAAGGCTCAGGTCGAGCAATTCAAGGATCCAGTTGTGGTTCTCTCTTATCATCCAGTTGATATTTTCAATCATGCTGATGGTAAGGTCCTGTTCCGAACTAACACAACAGAGAAAGAAAAGATTCACAATGTTGAGGACTTGATCGCCAAGGGCGGAATTCCAGGTGCATCTTCCGTCATGGTCCGGCGCTCTGCTTGTCCACAACATGGCTTTGATCCGCTCTTTCCAGTAGTTTCGGATTGGATTTTCTATATCGAAGTGGCGCTGCAGGGCGAAATTCGAGAGTTGCCAGGCGTTTATGGTAAATATCGTAAGCACGGGCTTGGCGCAAGCGATAGAACTTTTGAATTGCTTGAAGAATCCTTGCTGACAGTCGACCTGATTTCGCAACGATATAGCGGGCACGAGTCCATTCAGCGCGCCTGCGAAAAAGGCGGATATCGCTATCTCCTCGGTGAGTTATTCCGGCAAGTAGTCAAAAGGAACCGCGCCAACGTGGAAGCGTTGTACCCAATGTTTTTGAAATATTCCTCGGGTGCAAAACGTTCGGTTACCCGATTAGCTTTTTTCTTCTTCGCAACCCACTCTTTTTTGGTTTGGTATCTAGAGTTCTGCCGAATTTAAAAAATGCTTTGAAGCGGAACGTATAAGTCATGCTAAATCCAGCATTCGTTTATATAACAATGTGGTCGCTGGTTCTTTTGTTGTATGCATTTGGATTGACTACCAATCTTGTCTCTCCGACGGCTGTAGGCCTGATGGTAATATTGATGAATATGGTCAGTATTATTCTCTTGTATGTACTGGTCAGCAGGCGGAGAAATGTGCAATCTGCCAGTCCTGATCTGGTGGCGAGTTATGTCTCGAATGTTGGTAGGTTTTTTCGTCTGCTTCTATGTATTTGGGCGCTGGGTACTGTTTTTGAAATTTATTACTCGGCGGGCGTCCCACTTTATTGGCGACTGGCTGGAATAAACAAGCTGTACACGGAATTTGGCGTGCCTTCTCTTCATGGCGTCATGAATGCCTGTTATTTGCAAATTTTGTCGATGGCGACTTATTTGGCTATAAAGACAAGGTCTAAGAAGGTTGTATTGGTAATTGTAGTACTGCTGCTATGGCCAGTGCTCATGTTAGGACGCGGAATTTTGTTGAGTGGCCTTATACAAATCGTCTGTGTGTCGCTTTTGCTGACCCGGATTTCCTATAAGAAGATATTCGCTCTGATGCTTCTGGCCTTGTTTGTGGTGGTCGTTTTCGGCTATCTAGGCGATATGCGGCAAACGTCCAATCCATTCGCCTATCTGATTTCCGGGCAATCCGCCGAGGTGTTCGATGCGCTACCTAGTGGGTTTCTTTGGTTTTATGTGTACTTGACCGCTGGACTCAGTAATTTTTTTCATAATATCGACACAATAACGCCAGCCTGGTCAGTCTCATATTCAATGTCCAATATGCTGCCGTCTGTCGTTAAAGCTTTTTTCGGCCTGGATGCGAGAAATGATCTGTTCACCTTCGTCGACAGAAACCTGAATACTTCAACAATCTATGCAGGTTTCGTATCCGATGCAGGTGCGTTTGGAGGCTTTCTTTTTGTCGCGTTGATTCAGTTCATCTGCTGCTGCATTTATAATGCATCACTAAAGGGCAAGCCATGGGGGATCTTTGCGTATTCGGTTGCGTTTCAGATCCTTGTTTTTTCAATCTTTTACGACATGTTTTTCTTGCTGCCAACGCTTTTTCAATTTTTTATATGCTATTCGCTTTATGTGTTTACCAATCTGCGTTTTGGCAATCGGAAAGAAACTGCGATGCAAGATACATAGCTGGTCGTTATTCTACGAGCCAGCTTGGCAACACTGCTTATTGACGATTTTCAGAGGGGTATCATGAAAAAGATTCTAATCACCGGCGGCGCGGGATTCATCGGGTCGCATCTCGTTCCAAAATTGCTGAGTACCAATCACTCCGTCAGGATCCTGGATCCCTTGACGGTGCAGGTGCATGGCAGCCTTCCAGTTGATCTCGACTGGTTGAACGGTGAAGGGGTTGAGTTCATTCGTGGTAGCGTTACCTCACGCGAAGATTGGGTTAAAGCCTTGGACGGTGTCGATGGCATTGTTCATTTGGCTGCCGAAACCGGCACAGGCCAATCGATGTACGAGATCGCCCGATACAATGAAGTGAACTCCCAGGGAACTGCATTGATGTTCGACGTGCTGGGAAAGCTGCCATCCCACAATGTCAAACGGATCATACTGTCTTCCAGCCGCTCGGTTTATGGTGAGGGCGCGTACATCAATCCGCAGACCAATCAGCGCGTGTGTCCTGCCGCGCGGTCAGCAGAAGCGTTGGCCAAGCAAATGTGGGAGCCTGTATGCCCTTCGACTGGTACAGCACTGGAGTTGGTTCCGACTACTGAAACGGACCTCATCGCGCCTTCCTCTTTCTATGCTGCTACAAAGTATGCACAAGAGGATCTGGTTCGTATTGGTGGGCAATCAATGGGCATTGATTACACTATCTTCCGTCTGCAGAACGTCTACGGTGAACGTCAATCGCTGAATAATCCATACACCGGTATTCTCTCGATCTTTTCAACAAAGATTCGCCGCAACAGCGTTCTCCCTCTTTTCGAAGACGGTCTTGAGAGCAGGGATTTCGTTCATGTTGACGATGTCACCGATGCGCTGCTTGCCGGGTTAATGGTCGAGAAGTCTCCGAACACTATCGTCAACGTAGGTAGCGGTGTTGCTACTTCGGTCAAAGAAGTGGCGGAAGAACTGACGCGTGCATTTGGCAAAGAGCCCAATGTGCAAGTAACCGGCCAATTCCGCGTGGGTGATATTCGTCATAACTACGCCGACATCCAGCGCTTGAATGATTTGCTGGGTATCCGACCCAAAGTAACGTTGCAGGAAGGCCTGAAGCGGTTCGCCGAGTGGGTCCAGCAGCAGCCCTTGCCTGAGGATCAGCTTGAAAAAGCGAACCAGGAATTGCGCGCACGCAAGCTGATGAATTAAGGAGAATTCTGTGGAGCAGTACGAAGCAAGTTTATGCAACTTATTGCATGCAGACATCGTGCGGCAGCGGTTATTGTTTAACGCTCCGCCGAGGACATCCAGGATCAGACTGATGATCGGGATGCTCTCGCCCAGATTTGCTCCTGTGCTGCTCTACAGACTGGCCTATGCAACGAATCGCAAAGGGCTCAAGGTGCTCGCGCGCTTTTTCTCGCTCCTGAATTACACTTTTTTTGGGATAGAAATTGCGGTGGTTTGCAAGATAGGGCCAGGTTTGTTTTTTCCGCACACACAGGGGACTGTAATTGGCGCTGTCAGTATCGGCGCAAACGCAGTTATTTATCAGGGCGTGACTCTCGGTGCGAAGGATCTGGATTTCACCTATGACGAAGCCCATCGCCCGGTAATCGGCAATAACGTAGTAGTAGGTGCCGGTGCGAAAGTCTTGGGGGGTGACGGTGGGTAATAACGTCGTCGTGGGCGCTAATTCGGTATTGCTTATTGATGTCCCTGACGACGTCGTGGTAGCGGGAATGCCAGCGAAAATTGTTAAACAACGGGCGATACAGTCTTGAATCATTTGCTTAAAGATAAAAATATCTTATACATTGCTCCGGCTTTTTTTGGTTATGAGAGCGATATTAAGAAAGAGCTTGAAAAGCAAGGTGCAAGCGTAACTTTTTTGCTGGACCGTCCTTTCAATTCTGCTTTTCTAAAAGCGCTCACCCGTGTTAGAAGAGAGTGGGTGATAGGCTCCGCGAATCGTTATTATCACGCCGCGTTGGCGTCAGACACTACCGATTTTGATTACGTGTTCGTGGTCAATGGCCAGACCCTTTCAAGAGATACACTGGCTGCTTGGCGGCAACGTTATTCTTCGGCAAAGTTTATACTTTATATGTGGGATTCTTTTTCCAATCGACAGCAGACGTTGGAAAATCTTGAGTTCTTCGACAGTATTTTCACATTTGACAAAAATGACGCTGATCAATATCACGTCAATTTTCGTCCTTTGTTTTTTTCGGCTGGTTTCGAATCTACAGTAGAAACGCCGGTGCTTTACGATATCAGTTTTATCGGTACTGCTCATACAGACCGGTTCTCAATCGTAGAAAAGGTCGACGGCCAGCTCAGTCCATCCATTCGTAGATATTGGTATCTTCTCCTTCAGGCCAAATGGGTTTATTGGGCATATCGCCTTACCAATAAGAATTTTCGCACTGCGAGAATGGAGAAGTTTAGGTTCGAGTCTATTGCCAAGACGGAAGTGCAGCGCGTTTTCAATGCGTCAAGGGCGATACTCGATATTGAGCATCCTCAGCAAACAGGTCTGACCATGCGCACACTGGAAACACTCGGCGCGCGGAAAAAGTTGGTAACCACCAATGCCAGTGTCAAATTTTATGATTTCTATTCTGAAGACAATATTTCGATCATCGACCGTAATAATCCTGTCATTTCAGAAAGATTTCTGAATACGCCTTATAAGACTGTCGAGTCGCATGTCTATCGCCGCTATAGTTTGAGTGGATGGCTCGAAGAAATCATCAATACGGTGAATAAATTATGAAAGTGCTAGTGACCGGGGCAAGTGGATTTATCGGCCAGTCTTTATGCGAGCATCTTCAGTCGAGTGGTTTATCTGTTCGAGCGCAGATGAGGAGACGGCAGGCATCTGCGGCCGATTATGACTGCCTGATTGGCGAATTGGACGATCCTGC
Organism: Pseudomonas sp. AC255; assembly: GCF_979258175.1. Taxonomy (NCBI): domain Bacteria; kingdom Pseudomonadati; phylum Pseudomonadota; class Gammaproteobacteria; order Pseudomonadales; family Pseudomonadaceae; genus Pseudomonas; species Pseudomonas sp. AC255. The sequence continues at coordinate 1,139,284 of NZ_OZ409841.1, forward strand.
TTTTCTATCGATCGCATTGGCAGGGGTTGATGTCGTTATCCATCTTGCGGGTCGGGCACATCAGTTTGGCAAGGACGCCGCTAACCTGAATGCCATGATGGCCGTCAACAGAGACCTCACCGTACGGTTGGCTGCCGAGGCTGAGAGAAATGGGGTAAAACGATTTGTTTTCGTTAGTTCCATCGGTGTGAATGGTGTGGAAACTGATTCTGCTTCGATAGATGAACGTTCCCCACCTAACCCCATCAAGGATTATGCGCTATCCAAACACGAAGCCGAGATTGCACTTTCGGCTCGATACATTGATCAATCTGGCCCCATGGATCTGGTCATTATCCGCCCGCCGCTCGTTTACGCTGCCAATGCGCCGGGGAATTTTCGAAAGCTGCTAAAACTTGTCGACAAAGGTATACCGCTGCCTTTTTCAGGCGTTGCCAATCAGCGAAGCATGATCTCACTGAACAATCTCACAGATTTCATGAGGGTATGCGCAACCCATCCAAGCGCTGGTGGGGAACTGTTCGTTGTATCTGATGGTCAGGATTTTTCTCTGCCTGAGATTCTTCAGGCGCTTTTCGAAGGCAAGAGCAAGGCGCCCCGACTGTTCTATTTTCCTGTCACACTCATGTCTGCTGCAGCTCGACTAGTCGGCAAAGGCGCTCTGATGACCCAGCTTTGCGGTTCTTTTGTCATCAATTCCGAAAAAGCACGCACTCTGTTGAATTGGGTGCCACCTTTCTCTGCGCGTGATGAGCTCGTCAAATCGGCACGAGATTTTAAATAATTTGGTGTCGCATGCCGCTCGAACCAGGAACGGCTCAATAAGGAGTTTTTGATGTTGTGGTTGTTTTTGTCGATTATTGCAATCGTGTCGTTCGCACTGACGTGGATTCTTCGTAAATACGCGATTGCACGCAGTTTGATCGACGTGCCAAACGCACGTAGTTCGCACACGATCCCCACTCCGAGAGGGGGCGGTGTCGCAATCGTTTTAGGTTTCCTTGCGGCTACGGCGGCCATGTATTGGATGAGTTTATTACCATTGAACCAAACCGTTGCGTTCTTGGGTGCGGGCACGTTGGTGGCAATTCTAGGGTTTCTCGACGATCACGGACATATAGCTGCAAGATGGCGTCTACTGGGGCATTTTCTTGCGGCATTCTGGGCTTTGTACTGGATTGGCGGACTTGCGCCTGTCTCGATTCTGCAAATGAAGATCGATCTTGGCTTGTTCGGCTATCTCGTTGCAGCGATGTTCCTGGTGTGGATGCTGAATCTTTATAACTTCATGGATGGTATCGATGGTTTGGCGAGCGTCGAGGCTGTCACGGTTTGTGTGGGGATGGCTTTTCTCTACGGGGTACAGGGGAACGCCGAAGTCGCAGGACCGCTTTTGCTCGCAAGCGCGGTTGCAGGTTTCCTTTGCTGGAATTTCCCGCCTGCGCGAATTTTTATGGGGGACGCGGGTAGCGGGTTTCTGGGTATTGTTTTGGGAATGTTTGCGCTTCAGGCGGCGTGGGTGTCCTCTGAACTATTCTTCGCTTGGCTGATTCTGTTGGGGGTTTTCATTGTCGATGCGACAGTCACCTTGATTCGTCGCTTGCTTCGCGGTGACAAGGTATACGAGGCCCACCGCAGTCATGCCTATCAATTTGCTTCCCGGCATTACGGTCGGCATCTGCCGGTAACGCTGGCGAGCGGCGTATTGAACATTGCATGGTTGTTGCCTGTCGCCTTTCTTGTAGTCTACGGAAAGCTCGATGGCTTGCTCGGATTGCTCGTGGCGTATGTACCTTTGGTGCTGCTGGCACTAAAATTCCGTGCCGGGGATGTGGAAGTACGCTGATTCCATGTCGGTTTTGCGCATCAGACTTCGTCGAATCCTGAAAAAAGGACATTGGCTGGCAAGCTGTTTCTGTTAGGTACTCAAAGGATTTATGGATAAATTACGTAGTTTTTTGGTGGGGCTACCGCGTCGGCAGAAACGCCTGATACAGGTGTCCGCGGACATAGCCCTGGTTTGGCTGGCTTTGTGGCTATCCTTCGTAGTCCGATTGGGACTTGATGTAATCATCAACCCTTTCAAAATGCACGAAGTGCTGTTTCTGGCCGCCCCAGCCATCGCCATTCCTTTATTTATCCGTTTTGGAATGTATCGTGCCGTCATGCGTTACTTCGGTAACGATGCACTTATCGCAATCGTCAAGGCTGTCAGCCTCTCATCCTTGATACTCGGCGTGGTAGTTTTCTGGTACAGCAATCATCAAAATATTGTGCCCAGATCGATCATTTTCAACTATTGGTGGCTGAGCCTGATCATGATAGGTGGCTTGCGGCTTGCCATGCGCCAATATTTTCTGGGTGACTGGTTTACCGCGGCTCAGCATGTACCTTTCACCAACCGTGATGATGGACTGCCCAAGGTTGCAATTTACGGTGCCGGCGCGGCGGGTAATCAGTTGGTAGCAGCATTGCGCATGGGGCGAGTCATGCGCCCGATTGCCTTTATCGATGACGACAACAGTATCGCGAATCGGGTGATCGCCGGCCTGCAGGTTTATAAACCAAAGCACATTCAAAGCATGATTGATGCCACTGGAGCGCAGGAAATCCTGTTGGCGATACCCTCAGCAAACCGGGTTCGTCGTCGAGAGATCCTCGGGTTTCTGGAAGGCTTTCCGCTCCACGTTCGAAGCGTCCCAGGATTTATGGATCTGGCGAGTGGACGGGTGAAAGTAGATGATATCCAAGAGGTGGATATCGCTGACTTGCTCGGGCGCGACGCTGTGCCCGCGCAGGAGAACCTTCTCGAACATTGCATCAAAGAACAAGCTGTAATGGTCACCGGGGCTGGCGGTTCCATCGGCTCGGAATTGTGCCGACAGATACTTGAACTGCGCCCAACGACATTGATTCTGTTTGAACACAGTGAATTCAATTTATATAGCATTCTTTCTGAACTGGAACAGCAAATCACGCGTAAGTCGTTGTCAGTCCGACTTCTGCCCATACTCGGTTCCGTGAGTAATCCAGGCAAGTTGCTCGATGTCATGAATACGTGGCAGGTAAATACTGTTTATCACGCCGCAGCCTATAAGCACGTGCCTATCGTTGAGCATAATATTGCCGAAGGCGTTCTCAATAACGTAATCGGAACGTTGAACACGGCCGAGGCTGCTTTGAAGGCTGGAGTGGCAAATTTCGTTTTGATTTCAACGGACAAGGCTGTGCGTCCGACTAATGTCATGGGAAGCACGAAACGACTTGCCGAACTGACCTTGCAAGCATTGAGTCGAGAGATTGCCCCCGTCTTGTTTCGAGATACCGCTAACGTATCTCATGTGAACAAAACGCGTTTTACCATGGTACGTTTCGGGAACGTACTTGGTTCCTCAGGCTCCGTTATTCCACTGTTCCATAAACAGATCAAGTCTGGAGGGCCGTTGACCGTCACCCATCCCAGAATAACCCGCTATTTCATGACCATCCCGGAGGCGGCCCAGTTGGTAATCCAGGCCGGCTCCATGGGTATGGGGGGAGATGTGTTTGTTCTGGATATGGGGGAGCCGGTGAAAATCGTCGAGCTGGCAGAAAAGATGATTCATCTTTCGGGCTTCAGCGTTCGCTCTGAGAAAAATCCTCACGGAGACATCGCGATCGAATTTACCGGACTGCGGCCGGGAGAAAAATTGTATGAGGAACTGCTGATAGGCGACAACGTCGTCGAGACACCTCATCCCATGATCATGAGTGCCAACGAAGATTTTATTCCTTGGGACATACTCAAAGCGAAATTATCAGAATTGATAGCTGCCGTTGAGGCTGATGACTATGCTCTAGTTCGCCAGTTATTGCGAGATACGGTCAGTGGATATACACCGGATGGTGAAATCGTTGACTGGATATATCAACAACGGCGACTTGATCCTTAAATCGCAAATTCGGGTTGTGGAGTGATATTCAGTCCGTAGCGTTCACCCAATATTTGGCATCAGCTAGCTCTCCTTGGCTTGAGATCTTGCCGCCAAACTAAGTCCTGCTTACAGGGCTTTAATTATTCAAAGGGGCTCTATTTTGCTGTCCTTAGTCGTTCCAGTTTACCGTAATGAGGGCTCTCTCCCTGATCTGCTCAGCGCAATTGATTTGATGAACGATCAATTGTTGAGGGATTTGGAAGTGGTTTTTGTGGTTGATGGAAGTCCGGATAATTGCTACGAGCTGCTCAGGCAAGAATTACCGAACAGGAAATTTCGCTCTCAATTGATATTGCTTTCGCGGAATTTTGGTTCTTTCATGGCAATCCGTACAGGGTTTCAGTTTGCTAGTGGAGAACGATTTGCCGTGATGGCTGCGGATCTCCAGGAACCACCAGAACTGATCAGTAGCATGAACAGCTTATTGATTACCAAAAATTTTGACATTGTCGTCGGTGTGCGGGACGGAAGGGATGATCCATTTATGTCCCGGACAGCCTCAAGGATTTTTTGGGGGCTCTATCGTCGCTATGTTGTACCGGAGATACCTCTTGGCGGCATTGATATTTTTGCCTGTAACAAACCTTTCAGGGACACACTGTTAACACTTCAAGAGCGCCATAGTTCTCTGGTCGCGCAGATCTTCTGGTTGGGTTTTCGGCGCGGTTCTGTGAGGTATAAACGCCAAAAACGCCAGCATGGGAAATCTGCCTGGACGTTTCAAAAAAATTAAACTACATGGTTGATAGCGTATTTTCCTTTACGGATCTACCTATTCGATTACTTACAAGAGTCGGAGCAGTCGGATCAATCCTGGCATTTCTTTTTGGGATGCTCGTTGTGTGGGCGAAAGTTCATGGCGAAATACCAGTTCCCGGATATGCGGTTACTATGTTGATGATTACGTTTTTAGGTAGTCTGAATTTGATGGGGCTCGGTATTGTAGGTTCCTATGCCTGGCGAACTTATGAGAATACAAAAAACAGACCGTTGGCAATTCCTATGCGCGTCGAAAAGTTTGGATCTTGAAGTGAACCCATTACCTCAATTTATACATGATCGTGCTGTTTGCACGCCAAACCAAATTGGCGAGGGAACTTTCATTCGAGCCGATGTCCGCATCAGCCCATCGGCGTGTATCGGTCAGCACTGCTGTATTTTTGAGGGAGTAACCGTTGAAAATGATGTAGCTATCGGCGATCGCGTGATAATCAAGAATCAAGCGAGAATTTTTGAATGCGTCGTTGTTGGAGACGATACATTCATTGGTAATGATGTCGTAATCCATGGTTATTTAAGCGGCTCTGAAAAGTCGCAACAAACCAAAATCGGCCGTAATGTCTATTTAGGTGATGGCGTAGAAGTGCAGGCAAACGTCATAATTGGCGATTTCGCAGTTATAGGTGCAGGCGTTTTGGTGACCAAATCAGTACCTGATTATGCCATTATAAGCGGAGCGTCTGCGCAAGTTTTAGGCAATAAAATCAATCCAAGCGTTGACCCGTCGCTGAATCATTTGGAAGATCATGTTGTGAGCGCTCGACAAACTTCAGTGAAAGGCGTCACGCTGCACGATATACATAAGGTCGAAGACGAGCGTGGCAAACTTTCAATGGGGGAATTTGGGCGTAATATCCCATTCATGGTATCTCGCTATTTTCTTGTTTACGCTGTCCCAGCCGAAGAAGTCCGCGGTAATCATGCTCATTTCAAGTGTCATCAGTTCCTGATTGCGGTAAATGGCTCTATTTCAGTGGTTGCTGACGATGGTGTCAATCGGGAGAAGTTCGTTCTGGATCGAGCTGATAAAGGACTTTACCTTCCTCCTATGACATGGGGTGTTCAGTATGAATACTCCGAAGACGCTGTGCTTCTTGTATTGGCCTCAGACTACTATGACAATGAAGACTATATCCGGAACTATGATGAGTTCATTGCTCATATTACTCTGGCCTCGAGGTCTACTGGTGTCTAAGATTTCAGGCGGTGCTACTATATTTTGCAGATTTGTATTGTCTGGCGGCTTTAATACCATTGCAACCTATGCTCTTTATTTGATTTTGCTCGGTTTTTTTTCGTACCAGATAAGTTATGCGGTAGCTTATGTGTCAGGGGTAATTCTGGCTTACTATCTGAATAGCAAGCTGGTTTTCAAAAGTAATCAAGGCCTGCGCTCAGTGCTTTTGTTTCCGCTTGTTTATGTGATCCAGTATATATGGAACGGCTTTGTGCTGTGGGTTGCGGTTGAAAAATTCGGTGTTAATAGCGAGTTTGCTCTGCTTGTTGTTATTTTGTTGTTTGTCCCGGTTAGCTATTTTTTGTCGCGCAAAATTTTCTCGGCTAATAACTATAAATAAGGCGTGTTAAATTGAATAGGTCCTCTATTTGCTGCGGTATTGCAGTGGCAATTGTTTTTCTGATAATGCATTCGGTTTTGGGGTTTATTCCCGTTCGCGACGGCGCAGGTTGGGATGGAAGTGTGTATGTTCAATACGTGGAAGCTTTGGCTAAAGGTCTCCCTGTTGTCGGGGATCCTTACCGCTCTATTCGTATTTCAGGATTCATTCCATTAGTCGTTGCTTCGTATTTTGGTGCATCGACCGCTTCCTTGATTATCTTGCAAGCAATACTCAATGCTCTAATGTTGTCGGTCGCAGTTGTGGTTCTCCATGATGCGATGATTAAATTGAGTGTTAAGTCTGGTGTTGCGACTTTATCTGTGGCGACCCTGGCCTGCAGTTGGATGTTTATCTGCATGCCGGTATTTTATCCCATACTTAGTGACCATATTGCCCTTGCTGCTGCATGTGTCAGCATCTGGTGCTGGGTTCGCTCTTATCGTTGGATGATATACATACTTTGCGCATTTTGTGCGTGGCTAATGCCAGGGCTTTTTTTGATTCCTTTGGTGCTCGCAGCTTTCCCATTCCATTTTAATCAGGTAGCTGAAAAGTCGCGTGCAAAGCTCAGATTGACTTTGCTTTGGTTTGTCATTCTAGCGGCACCGCTAACCGTTCTGCTTCTTTTTGTTATCCATCATGTACCCTTGTCTGCTGTATCTGCCCATTCGGCAAGTCTAAATGGCAAAACCGCGAGCGTTGATATGTGGATGTTGTCGGCGTTCGCAATATTGATATCGTTGTACGTCATAATTTGGCTGGGTCTAAGGCTGATAGTTAGACCTGAAACATGGAAGTCTTTGAGTATTTACGGTTCATTTTTCGGTGTGCTTTTCTTTTCATTGTCTGCCTTGTTAATGAAAATCAGCTTCGACTGGAATACCGGGTTCGCCGGGCCTCCGTTATTGGATTATTTGCTTTATCAGTCACTTGCTGCGCCATTTAAACCGTTAGTTGCACATTTTATAAGCTTTGGTCCGGTAATCGTTCTAGCTTTGTTCGCTTGCCTGGCTTGGTCCCTCGGTTACGCACGTCCATTTCCTACCGGGCTTATCGTGCTATTTATAGCGCTTTTGCCGTTTTTGGCCTTTGGGTCAGAAAGCCGACAGTGGATCGCCGCGTTGCCGGTTATCGTTCTGATATACGCTCTTAGTGATTTTGCGTGGCGCACGCGGATCTGGTGTTTTATCTTTTCTGTCTTGTTATTGGTACCGGTGTTTTGGCTGAAGCAAAATCTCGCAATCGCTGCTGTCAAAGGGTTGGGGTTTCAGACATATCAATGGCAATTTTATTTTGGCAGGCAGGGGCCTTGGATGTCACTCACGACTTATCAATTAGGGGTCATTCTTATGTCGGTTTTCATCGCCTTTTCACTATTTATGCACTTCAGTAAAAACCGCCACTTCAAGGAGTTTTAGAAACTGAAAGTCGGGAAGGGCAAGGTTAATCACTCTATTGAAAAATCGGCCTCTCGAGTCCACCAGGGGTGGGATGGCCGATTTTCCTCTCCAGTACCTAAGTACCGTTATTTCTTTGGTTGCAGAATTCTTGCAGGATTACCCACCACTGTGACGTTTGCAGGTACGGAGCGCGTTACAACAGCTCCAGCGCCAATCATTGCATTTTCTCCAATTGTAATTCCTGGAAGAATGGTGCAATTGGCTCCCAACGAAGCTCCCTTGCAAATCACAGTACGGTCAAAACTTTCCGGGTAGACTTTGCTGCGAGGGAAACGATCGTTAGTGAATGTTGCGTTAGGACCAATAAACACGTCATCCGCGATGGAAATGCCGTCCCAGATCTGAACGCCGCATTTGATTGTCACCCGGTTTCCGATCACTACATCATTTTCGATGAAGACATGGTCGCAGACGTTACAGTCTTCGCCGATTTTTGCTTTCGGCAATACGTGTGAAAATGCCCAAATTCGGGTGCCTTTACCAATATGAGAGCTTTCACACAGGGCGTGAGAGTGTACGAAGTAATCTTTGGAATCGCTCATTTTTCCATCCCGGGTTGGCTTTTTCGATGGCGTAGTTTCGTAGAAAACACGCTCTATATCCATACGTTTTTAAGCCTGTGAATACGAGTCATGCGGGACACTTCGAGTGTTTAACCAGTGTTCGCTCCATTGCGAATGGCATTGTCCATGGTACTGGCGACTACAACTGTTTCTTCCAATGACGGGTCACTCCGAATATTGCAGTGCCACCTGGTGGGGCCATTTATCCATTACACGTTTTGCAACGCTTGCATTTTTGACAACCTCCAGCGATCGCCTAGGTTTGAGGGAGCAGCTCAGGAAAGCTGCTTCATGACTTATTTCAAGGAGCGTCACTTATGCGTACCGGTTATTTCTACTCGCTGATCTTTGCTTTCCTCACCAGTGCCTCAATCGCTGCGATTGCGGCCCCTGTAGCGCCTTCGGAGACGACGAAGGCTCCTTTGCTGATGGATGCAGCTGCTCCTTCTCAGACTGCCAAGGTCGATCTCAACGGCGCGGATGCGGCGACGTTGCAGAAGGAGTTGGCGGGTGTGGGGGAGGCGAAGGCGCAGGCGATTGTTGCGTATCGCGATACAAACGGGCCGTTCGCGTCGGTGGATGAGTTGCTGGAAGTGAAGGGGATTGGCAAGGCGATTCTGGATCGCAACCGTGACAAGCTGGAAGTGAACTAAGCTGACAGTTCAACGCCGAGAGGCCGGTCATTGACCGGCCTTTTTATTGGGTGCCGATCTGTTGAATGTCTGAATGCTAAAAATTACGGGTATCATATTGCGTCTTGATTATGCCTATAATAATTTCGCTCGGGACTGATTCAGCAGCCGAATCGCAGCACACCGATGCACGTCGAATTTTGAATTGATAAGGGGTAACCACGATATGAACCAACGTCGAGTCGTCGTCACGGGCATGGGCCTGGTTTCACCCTTGGGCAGTGATGTTGAAATCGTCTGGCAGCGTTTGCTGGCCGGTCGTTCCGGGTTGCGCAACTTGCCAGATGCAGTCGTGGCTGATCTGCCGACCCGGGTCGGCGGCAGTGTGCCGACGGTGGAGGAGGATGCCGAGGCCGGGTTTGATCCGGATCGTGCGACGCCGCCCAAGGAACAGAAGAAGATGGATCGCTTCATCATGTTTGCCATGGAAGCGGCGCGGCAGGCGCTGGAGCAGGCCGGCTGGCATCCGGCGGACGCTGAAAGCCAGGAGCGCACTGCAACAATCATCGGCTCGGGTGTCGGTGGTTTCGGTGCGATTGCCGATGCGGTGCGTACCACTGACAGCCGTGGTCCTCGGCGTTTGTCGCCGTTCACCATTCCATCGTTTCTGGTCAATCTCGCGGCGGGTCATGTCTCGATCCAGCATGGCCTCAAAGGGCCGTTGGGCGCTCCGGTTACCGCATGTGCCGCCGGGGTTCAGGCGATCGGCGATGCAGCGCGGTTGATCAGGGCGGGGGAGGCGGACATCGCTGTATGTGGCGGTGCGGAGGCGTCGATCGATCGCGTCAGTCTCGCCGGTTTCGCGGCGGCGCGGGCGTTGTCCAGCGGCTACAACGACACCCCGGAAAAGCTTCGCGTCCCTTCGACAGTGGGCGCGATGGTTTCGTGATGGGCGAGGGCGCCGGTCTATTGGTCATCGAGTCGCTGGAGCATGCGCTCGCACGGGGTGCGAAGCCGTTGGCCGAACTGGTTGGCTACGGCACCACGGCCGACGCCTACCACCTGACCGCCGGGCCGGAAGACGGTAGCGGCGCACGCCGGGCGATGCATTTGGCACTGGCTCAGGGCGGTGTAAGGCCGGAGCAGGTGCAGCATCTCAACGCTCATGCGACGTCGACGCCGGTCGGCGATTTGGGCGAGTTGGCGGCGATCAAGGCGTTGTTTGGCACGCAGAACAAGATCGCCGTGACTTCGACCAAATCCGCTACCGGTCATTTGCTCGGCGCGGCGGGTGGGCTGGAGGCGATTTTCACGCTGCTGGCGATTCGTGATCAGGTGGTGCCACCAACGCTCAACTTCGAAAACCCGGATCCGGCGAGCGAAGGGGTAGACATCGTGCATGGCGAGGCGCGCTCCATTTCAATCGAATATGCCTTGTCCAACGGCTTTGGTTTTGGCGGGGTCAATGCGAGCGTGTTGTTCAAACGCTGGGAAGGTTAATCGCTCGATTGCTTGAGATGTCCGCGGGTGACGTCGAGGATGCGCTGAGCGAAGTCGGCATCCGCGACGCTGCGTGACAGCAGCAATGCGCCAGCCAGGGTGGCCATGATGACAATGCTGCGATCGGCGCTGTTCTCGCCTTCGAGCGTGCCTTGAATTTGTTCGAGGCGAGCATTGAGGACTTCGTCGCTGGTGGGGCTTGGTTGGCCGCGCAGGCCCAGCTCCGATGAAATGGTCAGCAGCGGGCAGCCTTCGTCGGGCGAGGTCTGATGCCACTCTGACAGGTAGGTGTCGATGAACACTTGCAGAGGGTTTTCCTGCGCGAAGATTTCTTCGCACAGGCCCGCGACTTGCTCGCCGGCCTCTTGCAGGGCTTTTTCGACCAGCTCTTCCTTGGATTTGAAGTGTGAGTAGAAACCGCCATGGGTCAAGCCCAGGGCTTTCATCAAAGGCTGCAGGCCGGTGCCGCCGATACCGTCCTTGCGAAATCGGGCGGAAGCCTCCTTGATGATGCGTTGATGGGTCTGGGCTTTGTGATCTGGCGAGTAACGCATGTGGAGCTCTCCGCGACGATGCTGCCATCTTAACCACGGAAGATTAAATGGTGACTGTACTTCTAAAATCTAAACAGCCTGCGGGTAAGTCCGATTGTGCTGAAAAAACAAACCCCGCCATTGCGGCGGGGTTGGTATCAGCGGTCTTGTGCATCCTTGGCATCCGCTTCGGCATTGCGCTGTGCGACGCGCTTGCGTTCTTCATCGGTCAGTTCGACCTTGTTGGCGGTGTCGCGCAACATCATCAATCCGCCGACAATCGAGCCGATCGCAACGACCAGAATCAACCAGGCATACCAGGGCATAACGGCTCTCCTTAATGGCAGCTCGACGGGCGAGGACTTCGCCGTGCGATGCTGCATACCACCTTTGAGCGAAACGACTTCGCAGTGGTTCCATTCTAGGCCGCTTGCACCCGGTGCATCCGAAATTCCTGTAGGAGCTGCCGAAGGCTGCGATCTTTTGATCTTGAAAAGCAAAGATCGCAGCCTCGTTTCACTCGTCAGCTCCTACAGGGGACGAGTCGTTACAGGCCTGTGAGCATGGCATCCGCCGGCGCATCGGCGCGCAGTTGCCCGGTGAGCATGAAGTAGCAGAACCCCACCGCCATGAAACCGAGGAAAATCAGCCCGATCAGTGTGTTGAACCACGCCATCGCTACCAGGCAAACCACCGCTAGCACCAGCGCGATCAGTGGAACCAGCGGATAGCACGGCGCGCGGAAGGTGCGCTCCAGGTTTGGCTCGGATTTACGCAGTTTGAACAGGCTGAGCATGCTCATGATGTACATCACGATGGCGCCGAACACGGCCATGGTGATCATCGCGGCGGTGAGTGTCATGCCGCCGAGGTTGATCAGACCGTCGCTGTAGATCGCCGCGATGCCGATAAGGCCGCCAGCGATGATTGCGCGGTGCGGGGTCTGGAAGCGCGACAGTTCTGCCAATGAGGCGGGCAGGTAACCGGCGCGGGCGAGGGCGAAGAATTGCCGCGAATAACCAAGGATGATGCCGTGGAAACTGGCGACCAGGCCGAACAGGCCGATCCAGACCAGCATGTGCAGCCAGCCGGAGTTGTCGCCGACCACGGTTTTCATCGCCTGCGGCAGTGGGTCGTTGATGTTGGACAAGGTGCGCCAGTCGCCGACGCCGCCAGCGAAGAACATCACGCCCATTGCCAGCAGCACCAGCGTCAGGATGCCGCTTATGTAGGCTTTTGGGATCGTGCGTTTCGGGTCCTTGGCTTCCTCGGCGGCCATGGCTGCGCCTTCGATGGCGAGGAAGAACCAGATTGCAAATGGAATTGCCGCGAACATCCCGGCAATTGCCGGCGCGCCGAAGACGTCGGAACCGGCCCAACCATTCAGCGCGAAGTTGCTGAAGCTGAACGCCGGCGCGACCACGCCCATGAACACCAGCAACTCAGCCACCGCCAGCACGCAGACGATCAGCTCGAACGTCGCGGCCAGTTTCACCCCGAGAATGTTCAGGCCCATGAACACGATGTACGCCCCGACCGCCGCGTGTTTCGGGTCGAGTGCCGGAAATTGCACATTGAGATACGCGCCAATCGCCAAGGCAATCGCTGGCGGCGCGAAGACGAATTCGATCAGTGTGGCCAGCCCGGCGATCAATCCGCCTTTTTCGCCAAACGCGCGGCGGCTGTAGGCAAACGGCCCGCCGGCATGGGGAATCGCGGTGGTCAGTTCGGTAAAGCTGAAGATAAAGCAGGTGTACATGGTCGCGACCATGAATGAAGTCACCAGAAAACCCAGCGTACCGGCCACGCCCCAGCCGTAACTCCAGCCGAAATATTCCCCGGAAATCACCAGCCCCACGGCAATGCCCCACAGGTGCAACGTGCCCAGCGTGGGTTTGAGTTGTGTGTTCATGCGCTTGCTCCCGCAATGGTTGGAAAGCTCAGGGGAGGGCGTGTGCAGTGGGCGTGCCACTACCGTGAAACAAGTCGTAATGAGTTCAAAGCTGTCGCAGGGGGATGTCCGGGTGGGGATAGCTGCTTTTTGTGCGCCAGTTGGGTGCGATGTTGTCGGTGATGCCGTCTTCGCGAGCAGGCTCGCTCCCACATTTTGAAATGCGTTGCCCCGGTGGGAGCGAGCCTGCTCGCGAAGGCGCCAGCCCAAACACCACGAAACTCAGCCGTAAAGCCCGCATAAACCCACTCTTTACGCTTTCTTTATGACCCACGCCGGGCCTCGCTCTCGTTCCTTTACAGCCTCCTTCCCGACAATCGCTGCACACACGGCAATACGCCGTTACACGGAGATCTTCCATGAGCGTTCTGGACGGGGTGTCACTGCTGTTGGCAGTGGGGCTGTTCATTTATCTGTTGGTTGCGCTGTTGCGCGCGGACCGGAACTAGGAGCGGCTATGCACAGTTATGACTATTGGCTGATCCTCGGGTTTTTTGCGCTGGTCCTGCTGCCGGCGCCGTTCCTTGGGCGCTTCTATTACAAGGTGATGGAGGGCCAGCGCACCTGGCTGACGCCGATTCTCGGACCGGTCGAGCGCGGTTGCTATCGTCTTGCCGGGATCGATGCGCAGGCGGAGCAGAGCTGGCAGAAGTACACGCTGGCGCTGCTGGCGTTCAACCTTGCAGGTTTCCTGTTGCTGTTCGCGATTCTGCTGTTCCAGGATCACCTGCCGCTGAACCCGCAAAATCTGCCGGGCCAGGAATGGACCCAGGCGTTCAATACCGCGGTCAGTTTCATGACCAACACCAACTGGCAGTCCTACAGCGGCGAAGCGACCCTCAGCTATCTGAGCCAGATGGTCGGTCTCACCGTGCAGAACTTTGTCAGCGCCGCCACCGGCCTCGCCGTACTGGTCGCGCTGTGCCGTGGGATCGGCCGTAAGTCGGCGCAGACCCTCGGCAACTTCTGGGTCGACATGACCCGCGCCACGCTCTATGGCCTGCTGCCGCTGTGCCTGCTGCTGGCGCTGTATCTGGTCTGGCAGGGCGTGCCGCAAACCTTCGCCCAGTATGTAAATGCCGTGACTTTGCAAGGCGTCGATCAGGTGATCCCGCTCGGCCCGGCCGCCAGCCAGATTGCGATCAAGCAACTGGGCACCAACGGTGGCGGTTTCTTCGGGGTCAACTCGGCGCACCCGTTCGAGAACCCGACCGCGTGGAGCAACCTGTTCGAAGTCGCTTCGATCATCCTGATCCCGGTGGCGCTGGTGTTCACCTTCGGCCATTACGTCAAGGACCTGCGTCAGAGCCGCGCGATCATCGCCTGCATGCTGGCGTTGTTCCTGATCGGCGGTGCGACATCGTTGTGGGCCGAGTATCAGCCGAATCCGACCCTGAACAATGCCGCCGTCGAGCAGACCGCGCCGCTGGAAGGCAAGGAAGCGCGCTTCGGTACTACCGCGACGGTGCTGTGGTCGGTGACTACCACGGCGGCTTCGAACGGCTCGGTGAACGGCATGCACGACAGCCTCAACCCGCTGAGTGGCATGGTCGCGCTGGTCAACATGATGGTCGGCGAAGTGATCTTCGGCGGTGTCGGTGCCGGGCTCTACGGCATGTTGCTCAACGTGCTGATCGCGGTGTTCCTCGCCGGTCTGATGATCGGTCGTACGCCGGAATACCTCGGCAAGAAACTCCAGGCCCGCGAAGTTCAGTTGCTGGTGGTGACGCTGCTGGTGATGCCGGTCGGCGTGCTGGTGCTCGGCGCGATTGCCGCCACGGTTCCCAGCGCTGCGGCAACCATCAGCAACCCCGGCCCGCATGGCTTCAGTCAGTTGCTCTATGCCTACACCTCGGCGAGCGCCAACAACGGTTCGGCATTTGGTGGCCTGGGCGCGAACACGCCGTTCCACAACCTGATGCTCGGCCTGGGCATGTTGATCGGCCGCTTCGGCTACATCCTGCCGGTGCTGGCACTGGCCGGTAGCCTGGCGATGAAGAAAAGCGCACCGGTCGGCCAGAACAGCTTCCCGACTCACGGCCCGCTGTTCGTGACCCTGTTGACCGTGACCATTTTGCTGGTGGGCGGCCTGACGTTCTTGCCGACGCTGGCGCTCGGTCCTATCGCCGAACATTTAAGTATGGGCTTCTAAGGAATCCATCATGAATATGCCTGCAATCAAACCCGCCGCCGTCAAAGCGCCGGAACAAGCCAAAACCGCGATCTCGGCCCTGTGGCGTCCGGCGCTGGTGCAAGCCTTCGTCAAGCTCGACCCAAGGCAACTGGCCCGTTCGCCAGTGATGCTGGTGGTCGAACTGACGGCGATTTTCACCACCGTGCTGTGCTTCCTTCCGGACGCTGATGTGCCGACCTTCGTCGCCGCACAAATCGCTCTGTGGCTGTGGTTCACCGTGCTGTTCGCCAACTTCGCCGAGGCCTTGGCCGAAGGTCGTGGCAAGGCCCGCGCCGACAGCCTCAAGGCCGGCAGCGAAGGCCTCAGCGCCCGTTGCCGCCAAGCCGATGGCAGCTTCAAGATCGTGCCGGCTGCCAATCTGCGCAAGGGCGACGTGGTGCGTGTCGAAGCCGGGGAAATGATCCCCGGTGACGGCGAAGTCATCGAAGGCATCGCGGCGGTCAACGAAGCGGCGATTACCGGTGAATCGGCGCCGGTGATCCGCGAGTCCGGCGGCGACCGCTCGGCCGTCACCGGCAACACGCGGCTGGTGTCCGACTGGCTGCTGGTGAAGATCACCACCAACCCTGGTGAATCGACCCTCGACCGCATGATCGCCCTGGTCGAAGGCGCCAAGCGTCAGAAGACCCCCAACGAAGTCGCGCTGGATATCCTGCTGATCGGCCTGACCCTGATCTTTCTGCTGGTGGTCGTCACCCTGCAACCGTTCGCGCATTTTGCCAATGGCAGCCTGCCGCTGGTGTTCCTCGTGGCGTTATTGGTCACGCTGATCCCGACCACCATCGGCGGTCTGCTGTCGGCCATCGGTATCGCCGGGATGGATCGACTGGTGCGCCTGAATGTGATCGCCAAATCCGGTCGCGCGGTGGAGGCGGCGGGTGACGTGCATGTGCTGTTGCTCGACAAGACCGGCACCATCACCTTCGGTAACCGTCGTTGCAGCGCGGTGTATGCCGCGCCGGGTGTGACCGGCCGTGAACTGGCCGAAGGCGCGCTGTTCGCCTCGCTGGCCGATGAAACCGCTGAGGGCAAGTCGATCGTCGAGTTCCTCCGTGGCCTGCATCCGCAACCGGAGCCGGCCCCGGAAACCCTGACCGCCGTGCCGTTCAGCGCGGAAACCCGCTTGTCCGGCGTCGATTATCAGGGCCGCGTGTATCGTAAAGGTGCGGTGGATTCGCTGCTGGCGTTTCTCGGTCAACAACGTAGCGATCTGGCCCCGGCGCTGGCGCGGGAAATCGACAAGATTGCGCAGAGCGGTGGCACGCCGTTGCTGGTCTGTGCAGACGGTAAGTTGCTTGGCGCGATCCATCTCAAGGACGTGGTCAAACCAGGCATCCGCGAGCGTTTTGCCGAGTTGCGCAAACTGGGAATTCGCACGGTGATGGTCACCGGCGACAACCCGCTGACCGCAGCAGCCATCGCCGCTGAAGCGGGCGTCGATGATGTGCTCGCCGAAGCCACGCCGGAGAAGAAACTCGCGCGCATTCGCCACGAGCAGAACGACGGTCGCCTGGTCGCCATGTGCGGCGACGGCGCCAACGACGCCCCGGCGCTGGCCCAGGCAGACGTCGGCATGGCGATGAACGATGGCACACAAGCAGCACGCGAAGCGGCGAACATGGTCGATCTCGATAGCGACCCGACCAAGCTGCTCGACGTGGTGCAGATCGGCAAGGAATTGCTGGTGACCCGTGGCGCGCTGACGACCTTTTCCATCGCCAACGACATCGCCAAATACTTCGCGATTCTGCCGGCGCTGTTCGCCTCGATTTACCCGCAGCTGGGCGTGCTGAACATCATGCATCTGAGCAGTCCGCAGAGCGCGATTCTCTCGGCCATCGTCTTCAACGCTTTGATCATCGTTGTGCTGATTCCACTGGCATTGCGCGGCGTGCGTGTGCAAGCAGCGAGTGCGGCGGCGTTGCTGCGGCGCAATCTGCTGATCTATGGCGTCGGCGGGATTGTCGTGCCGTTCGTGGGGATCAAGGTGATAGACATGCTGCTTACGGCGTTGCATCTGGTGTAAGGCTCAAAAGAGCCCCTCACCCTAACCCTCTCCCGGGGGGAGAGGGGACTGACCGAGGTGTTTGTGCGAGGTTCGCCGACCTGAAATTCCGAGCCTAACTCAGGTTTTGAACAGCAAAAGGATCGGCTCCTTTCCCCCTCGCCCCCTTGGGGGAGAGGGCTGGGGTGAGGGGGAAAAATCTCCCTGATACCCTGCAAAAGTTTGCCCAACGAATTCGAGGATTTTGAAATGTCCACAATGATACGCCCGGCCCTGACCCTGTTGGCGCTGATGACCCTGATCACCGGCGTCGCCTATCCACTCGCGGTCACCGGCATCGCCCAGGTCGCCTTTTCCGACCAAGCCAACGGCAGCCTGATCCACGACGCCGACGGCAAAGTCCGCGGCTCGGCGCTGATTGCGCAGGATTTCAGCGGCGACAACTGGTTCCACCCGCGCCCGTCCGCCGGGGCTTTTGCCACGGTCGCCAGCGGCGCCAGCAACCTCGCGCCGAGCAATCCGGCCCTGGCGACCCGCGTGATCGAAGACGCGCAAAAACAACAAGTCGCTGGGCAGGGGCCGGTGCCATTGGCCTTGCTGACCACCTCCGCCAGCGGCCTCGATCCGCACTTGCCACCGGCGGCAATTGCCTATCAACTGGCGCGTGTCGCAGCAGCGCGTAACCTGCCGGTGTCGACCTTGCAACAATTGCTCGATAAGCACATCGAACAGCCGCTGGTTGGGCCGCCGGTGGTGAATGTGCTGGAGCTGAATCTGGCACTGCAAAACCTGTAATTCAGTTGATACCGATCGTTCCCGCGCTCTGCGTGGGAATGCATCAATAGACGCTCTGCGTCTGCTTTTATGGGACGCAGAGCGTCCCGGGCTGCGTTCCCACGCAGAGCGTGGGAACGATCATCAGGAAGAGAGACATCAAGCATGAGCGACTCCGGCCGCGCCGACGCACTGTTAGCAGACCTGCCCCGCGATGGCCGTGGCCGGCTGAAGGTTTTTCTCGGCGCGGCGCCCGGGGTCGGCAAGACCTACGCCATGCTCCAGGCTGCCCACACGCAACTGCGCCAGGGCGTAAAGGTCCTGGCCGGCGTGGTCGAAACCCATGGCCGCGCCGAAACCGAAGCCTTGCTCGGCGGCCTGCCGCAGCAGCCGTTGGTGCGCAGCGAATACCGTGGCGTGCTGCTCGAAGAAATGGACCTCGACGGCATTCTCGCCGCCAAGCCGAAGCTTGTGCTGGTCGATGAACTGGCCCACAGCAACGCCCCCGGCAGCCGTCACGCCAAGCGCTGGCAAGACATTCAGGAACTGCTCGCCGCCGGCATCGACGTGTTCACCACGGTCAACGTCCAGCACCTGGAAAGCCTCAATGATCAGGTGCGCGGCATCACTGGCGTGCAGGTGCGCGAAACCCTGCCGGACTGGGTCCTGCAGGAAGCCTTCGAGCTGCTGCTGATCGACCTGCCGCCGCGTGAATTGCTCGAGCGTCTGCGCGAAGGCAAGGTCTACGTGCCGGAACAGGCCCGCGCTGCGATCGACGCTTTTTTCACCCAGACCAACCTTACCGCCCTGCGTGAACTGGCGATGCAGACCGCCGCCGCGCAGGTCGACAACGATCTGGCCCAGGGCTATCGCCAACTCGGGCAGGCCGCGCCGGCGGTACGCGGGCGTTTGCTGGTCGGTATCGATGGCGATGCGCAGGCCGAACGGCTGGTGCGTCACGCCAGCCGCGTCGCCCAGCGCCGGCATCTGCCGTGGAGTCTGGTGCATGTCGACAACGGCAGTGCCCGTGACGAGCAATCGCGTTTGCGTTTGCAAAGCGCCCAGCAACTGGCCGAACGCCTCGGTGGCGAAGTGGTGCTGTTGCGGGCCGGCGAAGTGGCGAAAACCCTGATTCAACACGCCGCCGAGCGCCGCGCCAGTCTGTTGCTGGTCGGCCAGTCGCGGCCACGTCTGCGCCGTCGACTGTTCGGCGGTGGCCTGGCGGCGCGCCTGCTGCGTCAGGCGCACGGTCTGGAAATCAACGTGCTCGACAGTGACCACGAGCAGCGCCAACCGCGCCCGCGCAATTCAGTCACGCTGGTGTGGTTCGACTACGCGCTGGCGCTGGTCGCGACGTTGTTGGCCACGGCCCTGGCCTGGGCGGTGTCGAGTGTGTTGCCGCTGCCGAACATCTCGCTGGTTTTTCTCGCGGCGGTGTTGCTGGTGGCGGTGCGCAGCAGCCTCGGTCCGGCGCTGGCCTGTGCGGCGTTGTCGTTTCTGACCTACGATTTTCTGTTCATTCCACCGAATTTCTCCTTCAGCATTCAGCGCGAAGAAGACGTGCTGACGCTGCTGTTCTTCCTGTTGATGGCGGCACTCACCGGCAACCTCGCGGCGCGTCAGCGGCGGCAGTTGCAAGCTTTGCGCGATACCCAGGAAGAGACCAGCGAGCTGCTCGACCTGTCGCGCAAACTCACCGCCGCGACCGATCGCCAAGCCGTGATCAGCGCTGCCGCGCAACACCTCGAAGGCTGGAGCGATGTGCAATTGTGCCTGCTCAACCGCGACGGCCAGGGCGGCTGGAAAGTCGAAACCGGCGGGCCACTGCAATTCACCGAGGCCGAACGCGCCGCCGCCGATTGGGCCTGGCAACACGATCAACCGGCGGGCAAGGGCACCGGCACCTTGCCGCTGGGGCGTTGGTGGTGGTGGCCGTTGTCGGT
Source organism: Pseudomonas sp. AC255 (assembly GCF_979258175.1). Classification (NCBI taxonomy): domain Bacteria; kingdom Pseudomonadati; phylum Pseudomonadota; class Gammaproteobacteria; order Pseudomonadales; family Pseudomonadaceae; genus Pseudomonas; species Pseudomonas sp. AC255. The sequence goes on from NZ_OZ409841.1 coordinate 1,159,212, forward strand.
CGAGGACGGGCCGCTGGCGTTGCTTGGTGTTTGCGCCAAGGAAGGCCAGAGCTTGAGCGGTCAGCGCCGACGTTTGCTCACTGCGCTGAGCCAGCCGCTGGCGCAAGCCCTCGCCCGCGCGCAATTGGCCGATGACCTCGAAGCGGCGCGTCTGCACGGCGAAACCGAACAGTTACGCAGCGCCTTGCTGGCCTCGGTGTCCCACGATTTGCGCACGCCGCTGACGGCCATGCGCGGCAGCATCGACAGCCTGTTGGCCCTCGGCGAAGCGATCCCGCTGGAGGATCGCCGCGAGTTGCTCGAAGGCACCCGCGATGAGGCCGAACGCCTCGACCGCTACATCCAGAACCTGCTCGACATGACTCGGCTCGGCCACGGCGCCTTGAAGCTGGCGCGCGACTGGGTATCGCCGGCCGATATCGTCGGCAGCTCGCTCAATCGCCTGCGCGCCGTGCTGGCGCCGCTGCAGGTCAGCACCGAAGTGCCGGCCGAGTTGCCGTTGCTGTATGTGCACGCGGCGCTGATCGAACAGGCGCTGGTTAACGTGCTGGAAAACGCCGCGCGATTTTCGCCCAGCCACGGTCGCCTGCAACTGCGCGCGGGTGCCGATGAGCAGGAGATTTTCTTTTCGGTCAGCGATGAAGGCCCGGGGATCCCTGAAGAGGACCGAGCGAAGATTTTCGACATGTTCTACACCGCCGCGCGCGGTGATCGCGGCGGGCAGGGCACGGGGTTGGGGCTGGCGATCTGTCAGGGCATGGTCGGCGCGCACGGCGGGCGTATTTCTGTGGCTGACGGCATCGACGGGCGCGGCACCTGCATCACCTTGCACCTGCCGTTGCAGGCGCAACCGGGGATGGACGGTGAAGCTTGAAGTCGACTGCGCTACTCTCTTGCCAATCTATTGTGTTGATGTGAATTCATGAGCCAGACCGCGACCATTTTGGTCATCGACGACGAACCGCAGATCCGCAAATTCCTGCGCATCAGCCTCGCTTCACAAGGCTACAAAGTGCTCGAAGCCGGCACTGGCGCTGAAGGCCTGGCACAAGCCGCGCTGAGCAAACCTGACCTGGTGGTGCTCGACCTCGGGTTGCCGGACATGGACGGTCAGCACGTCCTGCGCGAGTTGCGCGAATGGGCGACCACGCCGGTACTGGTGCTGTCGGTGCGCGCCAGTGAAGGGCAGAAGGTCGAAGCGCTGGATGGCGGCGCGAACGACTACGTGACCAAACCGTTCGGCATTCAGGAATTTCTCGCCCGGGTTCGCGCGTTGTTGCGCCAGGCACCGGCGGGGGAGGCGCAGCCAGCGGCGCTGAGTTTCGGCCCTCTGACCGTGGATCTGGCCTATCGACGGGTGCTGCTCTATGGCGCCGAAGTCGCCCTGACCCGCAAGGAATATGCGGTGCTCGCGCAACTGGCGCGGCATCCGGGGCGGGTGATCACCCAGCAGCAATTGCTCAAGGATATCTGGGGGCCGACGCACACCGAGGACAGTCATTATCTGCGCATCGTGGTCGGGCACCTGCGGCAGAAACTGGCGGATGACCCGACCCGGCCGCGGTTTATCGTGACTGAGGCGGGGGTGGGGTATCGGTTGTTGAGTGAAGTTGGCTGATCTGACGCCTTCGCGAGCAGGCTCGCTCCCACAGTGAGCTATGTATCACCCAGATTTCATTCCCCCGAGAACCCTGTGGGAGCGGGCTTGCCCGCGATGAGGCCGGAACATTCACCCACAGCCTTCAGGTAATCAACCCTGCTCCTGCTCATACCGATCCAGCGTATCACTGGCAATCTCCCGCCCCAGCGCGATCAATTCCGGCGCCTTGTAGAACTCGAAAAACCGGCATACCCGCTTCGGCACGTTGATCAGGATATCCGGCGGATACCCGGCAATCTTGTACTGTGCCAGCGAGGTCTGCATCACCTCGAAACTCTGGTTGATCAAATCCAGCAGCGACGCCGGCCCGACGTTATCGATGATGAACGAACCTGTAGCGGATTTCGGTGCGCCTTCGCGTTCCGGCGCGGCGGCCGGTTGCTGGCTTTCCGGTTCGACGCCTTCGAGCCAAGGATTGATCTCCGCCGCCTCGGCGCGCAAGGCTTCCTGTTCCAGCTTCAACAATTGCTCGGCCTGTTTACGGCGGAACGGCAACTTCGAACCCATGGATTTGATCAGACTGTCGAAGCGCGAACGGAACGCCGCCGGCCGCTCGATCACCGGCAACTTGTACTGGCGCTGATTGGTGGCGTTGAGGTTGACCGCGATGATCAGGTCGCAATGGCTCGACACCACCGGAACGATCGGCAACGGATTGAGAATGCCGCCGTCGACCAGCATGCGGTTGCCCTGCATCACCGGGGTAAACAGGCTGGGAATCGCCGCCGAGGCGCGCATGGCCTGATGCAGGCAGCCTTCCTGAAACCAGATTTCCTGCTGATTGGTCAGGTCGGCGGCGACGGCGGTGTAGGGAATGCGCAGGTCTTCGATGTTGATCTCGCCGACGATCTTGCGAATCTGCCCGAAGACCTTTTCGCCGCGAATCGCGCCGAGACGGAAACTCACATCGACCAGACGCAGCACGTCGAGGTAATCAAGGCTTTCGATCCAGCGGCGGTACTCATCCAGTTTGCCGGCGGCATAGATCCCGCCGACCACCGCGCCCATCGAACAACCGGCAATGCAGGCGATGTCGTAGCCGCGTTTTTCAATTTCTTCGATGACGCCGATATGGGCGTAGCCCCGGGCGCCACCGGAGCCCAGTACCAGTGCGACACGCTTTTTCATCAAACTTCCTCCGGACAAGCCTGCACAATGCACGCATCGGCCAAGCGGCTCAATCGCCAAGGTCGTTGCGCGAAGCGGTGACGTCGTTTTTCGTTCGCGGCGTACGCTTGCGCGCTATGCTCTGCGCCACGTGGTTTGACCGATCAGCGAGGCACTTTTTCACCGCTTGACCGTCTTACCTGCACGACTGTTGACCTACCTTGAGGTGTGAGTGATGAAAGCCTGGATCTGTGTACCGTTGATGGCTCTGGTTCTGGCCGGTTGCGCCGGCAAAACCGCGTACCGCGACAGCTGCGGCAGCCAACTCGACGCGGCCTGGCACGAACTGGACCTGGCCAAGGCCGAAGGCTTCGCCGGCACCGTCAGCTATTCCAAAGCGCTGTCGCTGCTGACCGCCGCCAAGACCCAGCAACAATTCGAAGGCTTTGAAGGCTGCAGCAAGAAAGCCGAGAAAGCCCGCTTCTACATTCGCGAGTCCCGCGCAGGACGTTAACAGCAGCTGCAAGTTTCTAGCTGCAAGCCACAAGCTTTGAAGCAAACGCATTCAGCTTGAAGCTTGTAGCTAGAAGCTTGCAGCTGTCTACGGAGTAGACCCCCATGATCGATCGCTTGGTGGCTCATGTGTTGAGCCTGGATGTGCGGCTACTGGCATGTCAGGCGCGCTTGACTGCGCGCACTGATCCCGAGGCGTTGCATGATTTGCGCACCACGGTGCGGCGCTTGCGCAGTCTGTTGCGGCCGTTGCGCGGCTTGCCGGGTGTCGAGCAACTGGAGGCGGCGGCTTCGGCGGTGGGCGAGTTGACCACACCGTGGCGTGATCGCGAAGTGCTCGCGGCGTATCTGCTCGAGCATGATCAGCCCGAGGCTGCGCAGCGGCGTCTGGCGCAAATGGCCGAGGCGTATCCGGCGCTGGCGGCGAGTGCGGAAGTGGCTTCGTTGCTGATGATTCTTGACGCCTTTCCACGATTTTTGCGCGCGTCCCAGCGTCAGGGGCTGCTCAAGGATCTGGATAAACGCATCGAAAAACGGCTGGGCAAACAATGGCAGAAACTCGATGCGGCGCTGCACGATCCCGCCCATGACCGCCATCGCCTGCGCCTGCTGATCAAACGCGTGCGCTATGGTATCGAAGCCTACCCCGAACTGGATCGCTTGCCGAAACCGGCCTACAAACGCCTGAAATCCGCGCAAGGCGCACTGGGCGACTGGCACGATTGCTGGCAATGGCTGGCGCGCGCCGAACAGGAGGCTGATCTGCAGCCGTGCGTGGCCACCTGGCAGGCCGGGTTGATCAAGGCAGAGCTGAAGGCCGATCAAGTGCTGGAAAAGCTCAGCGCTACGTGTTTCAAATCCTGAAGCTTACGCATCCCCTGTAGGAGCTGCCGAAGGCTGCGATCTTTTGATTTTGATTTGCAAACAGATCAAAAGATCGCAGCCTCGTTTCACTCGACAGCTCCTACAAGGGTTTTGCGGCGAAATCGAAAAGTGCCAAGGCCTATCTGTCAGCCCATTTGACCGGAATAGACGCTGCGCCGCCGCCTGGGGCTGGGTAAGATCCGCGCATTCCTTTCTCGTTTTCCGAGGTTGCCATGCGCTTTTGCGATCTGCTCGATGCTGTCCGCCAACAACCTGAAGTAATCATCCCCGCCGAATGGGGGCAGGGCCGCGCCAGTTTTGGCGGACTGGTGGCCGCGCTGCAATTTGAAGCCATGCGCGCCAGGGTGCCGACGGAGCGCCCGGTGCGTTCGCTGGCGATTACCTTTGTCGGCCCGGTCGAGCCGGAAGTGCCGGTGAGTTTCGAAGTCGACGTACTGCGTGAAGGCAAAGCCGTCAGCCAGGTGTTGGGCCGCGCCATGCAGAATGGTCAGGTGGTGACGATCATTCAGGGCAGCTTCGGTGCCTCGCGGCCCTCGGAAGTCGCTGTCGAAGCCTACCCGGCGCCGACCATGAAACACTGGGACGAATGCCAGGAGCTGCCCTACATCAAAGGCGTGACCCCGGAATTCATGCGCCATCTGGCGATGCGCTGGAGCGTCGGCGGTATTCCGTTCTCCGGCACGGCGTCGCGCTTGATGGGCGGCTGGGTGCGGTTGCGTGGGGATGTCAAAGAGGAGCCGGTCAACGAGGCGCATCTGCTGGCGCTGGTGGATGCCTGGCCGCCGGCGCTGTTGCCGTATCTGAAGAAACCGGCGCCGGGTAGCACGCTGACCTGGACCATCGAATTCGTGCAGCCGTTACACGACCTGAGCACGCTGGATTGGTGCCAATACCTGGCCGATATCGAATACGCGGCCGACGGTTACGGCCATGTCGCCGCGAAGTTGTGGAGCGCGAAAGGGGAGTTGATTGCCATGAGTCGGCAGACCGTGACGATCTTCGCCTGACTCAATGCCGACGGTGGCGCTCACGCCAGGCGCGCCACCAGCCACCGCTGAGAAAGAACCGGGGGAAGGTCAGAAACTGCTCGACCAGCAAACGTGACACGGCATCTTTGCGATCACTGAACGGCTCGGAGGCTTGCGCCTCCAGGCCGTGACCGTGGCGCTGCAGACCCAGCGCCGCCATGATACCGATCACGCCGATGGCGACGCTTGCCAGACTCAAGCTGAACACCCCCGACACGATCAGCAGAAACGCCACGATAAACATCGGCACAGCAATCAGGTGCAGGACCAGATTTGTCGGATGCTGATGATTGCCCGGGTAGGCGCGCCATTGCCATGCGGGAAGGTTGGGGTGACGTTTGCCCATGTTTGCTACTCCTCGATCCATGTTGAACTTCATGGTTGAAGAATAGGCCCGGGCGCGGAGCGCGGCGAATCAAGGTTGGCTATTGAGCTGATAGCGGCAATGGCAAAATTTGATGTCGCCTGAGCGGACGGCATCGCGGGCGAGCCCGCTCCCACAGTGTGCTCGGTGTACGCACAATTGTTGATTGTCGAAAATCCCTGTGGGAGCGGGCTTGCCCGCGAAGAGGCCATCAGAGTTTCAACTGGCCTATCGCCTTGTTAAGCGCCCCGGCCAGCGCCGCCAGCTCATTACTGGTCGTCGCCGAATCCACCGTCTGCTGCACGGTGTTCTCGGTCACGTCACGAATACTCACCACCGCCCGGTTCATCTCCTCGGCAACCTGACTCTGCTGTTCCGCCGCCACGGCAATCTGCGTGTTGCTTTCGCGCATCTGCGCCACCGCTCCGGTGATTTCCGCCAGCGCCGCGCCAGCCTCTTGGGCCTGCTGCACGCAGTCGTCGGCCTTGTACGAACTCTCCTGCATGAAATCCACCGCATCGCGGGTGCCGGCCTGCAATGCGGCGATCATGCCGGTGATCTCGTCGGTGGAAGCCTGCACGCGCTTGGCGAGATTGCGCACTTCATCGGCGACCACGGCAAAGCCGCGACCCATCTCCCCGGCGCGGGCCGCTTCGATCGCCGCATTCAGCGCGAGCAGATTGGTCTGTTCGGCAATGCTGTGAATCACGCTGACCACGCCGTTGATCTTCTGGCTGTCCTCGGCCAGGCGTTGAATCATTTCTGCCGTCTGCTGCACGCCGTTGGACAACCCGGCAATCGATTGCTGCACCCGCGCCACCACCTGCTGACCGCTGCCGGCGAGGCCATCGGCGGTTTTCGACAGATCGCGTGTGGCGCCGGCGTGTTGCGCGATGTGATAAACGGTGGCGGTCATTTCGTTGATCGCGGTGGCAGCCTGGTCGGTTTCGCTTTGTTGGCCGAGCATGCCGTGGCGCACGTCGTTCATGCTCGAGGCCAGCCGCGCTGCACCGTCATCCAGTTGTCGCGCGGTGCTGGCAACGGTGGTCACGACGCGTTGATAACCGGCCTGCATGGCGTTGAAGGCATTGGCCATCTGCCCGACCTCGTCCTTGCCCACCAGCGGCACGCGAGCGGAGAGGTCGCCGGTTTTTTCAACGTGCAGCATCACGTCTTTCAACGTGTTGAGCTGGCTGAGCAGAAAGCGGATCAACAGTTGCGAGGCGCCGAGCATCGCCAGCATCAGGACGAAGACCGCCAGCGCATAGTTGGCGAAACGCTCGCTGAACACCTGGCTCAGGCTCGGGGCATAGGCGATGACCGCCACTTGCTCGCCGTCGGCACGGCTGAACACTTCGGCGCCGATCAACGGATTCTCGCCAAACAGCGGCATTTCATTGATGGCGTTCCAGCCGTTGCTGCCGCTGATTTCCAGTAGCGGTTGATCGTTGAGACGCGGCACTTCACCGCGCTTGAAGGTCAGCACCTGAGCGGACTTGGGCAACGGTTGCCCGAGCGGCCAGGCCTTGAGCAACTGCGCCTGCGCCTGCGCGGACACCTGCGCGGCGTGGCTGCGGGCCTGCTGTTCGAGATGTACGGCGTACAGTACGAGCAGCAGGGTGGTGACAAAGGCGACCGCGTTGACCGCCCAGAATTTGTATTTCAGCGAGATGTTGCTAAGCCAGGCACCCATGGAGGTCTTCTCTGATAGCGGAAACAGTTTTGGCAAGGTGCCATTATTGTGCCGCTATGCAGAAAACCATTTTTTGATGCGGATCAACAGATCAAAAGATCGCAGCCTTCGGCAGCTCCATTGGCACGGCGTAGATTCTGTAGGAGCTGCCGAAGGCTGCGATCTTTTGCGTTTTACACCAACATCGGAAGATTAAAAAACGCCCGGGCACATGCGGTGGTATGCGCGGCCAGCGCTTCCTCGGTCTCGCCGCGATGCATCGCCACCTCGCGCAACACTTCGGTCAGATACGCCGGTTCGTTGCGACCGTTTTTCGGTTTCGGCCGCAACGTGCGCGGCAGCAGATATGGCGCATCGCTTTCCAGCATCAGCCGTCCCGCTTTGATCTCTTTGACCAGTGGATGCAGATGCGTGCCCCGGCGTTCGTCGCAGATCCAGCCGGTGATGCCGATGTGCAGATCCAGATCGAGGTAGCTGAACAAGGCCTTTTGCTCGCCAGTGAAGCAGTGCACCACCGCCGCCGGCAGTTGATCGCGGAAGTCTTTGAGGATCTCCAGCAGCCGCTGGCTGGCATCACGCTCGTGCAGGAACACCGGCAATTGCAGTTCGACGGCCAGCGCCAGATGTTCTTCGAGAACCTTTTCCTGTTGCGCGCGCGGGGAGAAGTCGCGGTTGAAATCCAGCCCGCATTCGCCCACCGCGACGACGCTGGATTCGTTCAACAGACTGCGCAGACGACGGGCGCTGTCAGCGTTCCAGTCGCTGGCCGAATGCGGGTGAATACCGGCGGTGGCGAACAGCCGTTGGCCACTTTCATCCAGTTGCTGGCACAGTTCCAGCGCCTGCTCGCTACCCTCGACGCTGGTGCCAGTCAGCACCAGTTGGCAGACGCCTGCGGCATAGGCGCGGTCGAGCACGGCCTGGTGTTTGTCGGCGAAACTGGGGTTGGTCAGGTTGACGCCGATATCGATGAGTTGCATGGTGCTACCTCGGGCCGAAGGCCGGAAAGCATATCAGAGCTGTAGATTTATAAGAAAAGCCAAGAACTACAAAGACTTATGGCTGTCTGTTGAGGCCGCTGGGGACTCCGGGGTGGCGACAATGCCATCACTGTGCCAGTCTCACGCACTTTATCAGCGCTCCAAGCGCTCTGTTTTCGTCGGTGATGTCGTCTCTTTTGCGACGAATCGCCCCGTATTCTTTTCGGAGAGTGGATGCATCGTCCCTCGGTTCTGCTGCTGTTGTGTGCTGCGTTGTTGCTGCCGATGACGGCGGCCGCGCGCCTGCCCGGACCGCTGCAAGCCGTACCGGCGAGCAAGGTTCGCGACCTCTCCGAAATCCGCAGCAGCCGCGTGTTGCGGGTGTTGGTCAATCAGAGCCGCAACAGCTCCGGCGAAGTCCAGGGTCAGGCCATCGGTGTCGAGTACCACCGACTGCGCGCGTTCGAGCAATACCTCAACGGCCACGCTCGCGACGGCCAGGAAGTCACCCTCAAAATCATTCCCAAAGCCAAGGATCAATTGCTCGGCGCCTTGCAGCGCGGCGAAGGCGATATGGTCGCGCCCGGTGAATTGCTCGATCTGCCTTCTGGCTACGCGGTCGCCAGCAGTGAGCCGATTGCCAGCAACGTGCCGCTGGTGCTGGTCGGGATCAAGGGCCAACGCCGTTACACCAAGGTCGAGCAACTGTCCGGCAAGACCCTGGCCTTGCCCACCGGTAGTGCGGCGGGGGAGGTGGTCAGTCAGCTCAACCAGAAACTGGCGCTGCACAAACTCGCGCCGATCAATATCGAGTGGGTCGATCCGACGCTGGCGGTCGAAGATGTGCTGGAGATGGTCCAGGGCGGGATTTTCCACCTGACCATTGTCGAGCAACCGATTGCCGAGCGTTGGGGCAAGATCCTGCCGAAGCTGCGTCTCGATCGGCAGCTGAGCCTCGGCGAGCCGGGCGAAGAACATTGGTTCGTGCGCCGCGATGCGTCGATGTTGCGCGCGAGCATCGATCGCTTCCTCACCGGTTACAAGAGACCGTCGGACGAAGACGCGGCGTTCCTGCGCATCTATCGACGCTTGTACCAGGTGCACAACCCGCTGGCCAAAGCCGATCGCCAGCGTCTGGAAAAACTCCGTCCGACCCTGCAGAAGCACGCCGATGCGCAGAACATGGACTGGCTTAACCTGGCGGCGCTGGCGTTCAAGGAATCGCGTCTGCAGCCCAACGCTCGCAGCGGCAGCGGCCCGACCGGGCTGATGCAGATCACCCCGTCCGCCGCGCAGCGGGTCGGCGTGAGCAATATCCAGAATCTCGATGCGAATGTGCAGGCCGGCGCCAAGTACCTGGCGATGATCCGCCGCAAGTTCTTCAGCAGCCCGAAACTCAACGAGCGTGAGCGCATGGCCTTCACCCTCGCCGCTTACAACATCGGCCCCGAGCGCGTGCAGGGCATGCGCGCGGAAGCCCGCCGCCGTGGCCTCAATCCCAACCAGTGGTTCTTCCAGGTCGAGCGCATTGCCATGGAGCAGGTGGGGATGGGCGCCGTCAGCTATGTTAATAGCGTGAACAAGTATTACCTGGCATTCGACCGGGAGCGAGAGTCGCTCGAGCCCCGGCAGCAGAAAGTGGTCACACGGAAATAATCTAACAATTCGATTGTTATGGCGAAATTTTTGCGCTTTAAACATGAAATAAACTGATTAATATAGCGACCAACCCAAACACACAAACACTTCTGCACAACAAGGAATGCACCATGAGCTCTCTGATCAACAAGGTTCTGTTCACCCGCGCCGGTTACGGCCTGACTGTCCTGCGCATTGCTGTCGGCGTGATCTTCGCCGCCCACGGTTCGCAGAAACTCTTTGGTCTGTTCGGTGGTTACGGCTTGGCCGGCACCGCACAATGGATGGAAAGCATTGGCCTGACCCCGGGCTATCTGATGGCCTCGCTGGCCGGCGGTACCGAGTTCTTCGCCGGTCTGGCGCTGATCATCGGCTTGCTGGTACGCCCGGCGGCACTGGGTCTGGCGTTCCTCTCGCTGGTGGCGATCTTCTCGGTGCACATCGGTAACGGTCTGTTCATGGCCAACAACGGTTACGAGTTCGCCCTCGCTTTGTTGGCCGGCAGCATTGCGGTCCTGATCGAAGGCGCCGGCAAGCTCTCGGCGGATCGCGCCATCGCCGGTTGAAGGCTCTGGCTCAAGGCAAAGGCCCGCATTGCGCGGGCCTTTTTTGTTGCGGGGGATTCTTGACACTGGTCGGTCACGTTCTCTAGGATGTTGCCCATGCGCCGATTTAAACAGCTACTTGCGGGGCGCCAGGTGACTTCTACAGTTACCGTCAGAAGCCGGAACAGGGCTTCGAAATACCGCTAAAGCGCTGGTTCGGTGTTGCCTCTCACCTGCCATGCAGACTTTTGAGGCAGAGACACGACACGATGAACGCACTACGCCCTCCAGCACGTCCCGCGCCGATCACGGCACATGTCACCCAGCGCAACCCGAAAATCCTTCTTGGCGGCAAACACCAGCCGACGCTGTTGCGTTATCTCGATGGCTGGCCACGTCGCAGCGGCGGTCCTGCCGCATTCCTGATCCAGTTTGTCGATGACGGCGAGTCGCTGGCGCGTTTTGCTACGGACAGCTTCGATCTGGCGGTGATTCAGGCGCCGAGCGCAGAAGATGCGCCGGACATGATCAAGCAACTGACCCGCGTAGCGCGGCAGGGCCTGATCACTCGGCGCTGATCAGTCTTACGGGTATTCAATCGCAACGATGTAAACGAACTGCTCGCCGGTCGGCGTTTGCACCCGCACTTCCGTGTCGAGTGCCTTGCCGATCAGCGCGCGGGCCAGCGGCGAGTCGATGCTGATCAAGCCGAGTTTGAGGTCCAGTTCATCAGGGCCGACGATGCGGTAGCGCGATTGCTTGCCGTCTTCGTCTTCGATGGTCACCCAGGCGCCGAAATAGACCTTGTTTGGATCGCTGGGTTTTTCGCTGACTACCTTGAGCGCTTCCAGGCGTTTAGTGAGAAAACGCACGCGACTGTCGATTTCGCGCAGCATCTTCTTGCCGTAGGTGTACTCGGCGTTTTCCGAACGATCGCCCTGCGCTGCCGCTTCACTCACAGCCTGGGTGACCTGCGGGCGACGCACATGCCACAACTCATGGAATTCGGCGCGCATCCGCGCTTCACCCTCGGGGGTGATCAGCGCGGTGCCGGCGGTGCGGGGAGGGCGATAACGACTCATGGCGACTTCTTGTGATTAAGACCGCTTGAGTCTATCAACCCTCGCGCAACACTGTCAGTGGGCTGGCATTCAGAGCGCGACGCGTGCCGAACACACCGGCGCCCCCAATCAGCGCGGCGCCAATCAGCGGCAGCACCAGCAGCCATGGATGCGGATGCCATGGCAGATCAAAGGCGAAGCGGTACAGCACCAGACTGACCACCTCCGAACCGATCGCCGCGAGTAGACCGCTGACCGCACCCAACAGACCGAATTCGATACGCCGCGCCTTGATCAGCAACTGCCGCTCGGCGCCCAGCGCACGCAACAGCGCCCCCTGGCGGATGCGCTCGTCCAGCGTCGCTTGCAGGCCGGAGAATAGCACCGCCATCCCCGCAGCCAGAACAAACAACAATACATACTCCACCGCCAGAGTGACCTGGGCGAGGATGCTGCGCAGCTGTTCGAGCAACGCTTCGACCTGCAGAATGGTCACCGCCGGGAAGGTCCGCGACAACTCGACGATCTGCTGATCATGCCCCGGAGCCAGATAGAAACTGGTCAGGTAGGTCGCCGGCAGATCCTTCAGGGTGCCAGGCTGGAAGATCATGAAGAAGTTCGGCTGGAAGTTGTCCCAATTGATTTCGCGCAGGCTGGTGACTTTCGCTTCGCGATTGACCCCGCCAACACTGAATACCATGTGATCGCCGAGTTTGAGTTTCAGGCTTTCGGCAACCTTGCCTTCCACCGAGACCCCCGGCACATCATCGGACGGCTGGCCGCTCCACCACGAGCCGGCGGTGAGCTTGTTGCCGGCCGGCAGATCCGCCGCCCAGGTCAGGCTCAGGTCACGCTGAATGGCGCGGTCACCGGCCGAGTCCTTGCTGACGATCTGTTGTACCGCTTCGCCATTGATGCTGATCAACCGACCCGGCACCACCGGATACAACGGCGCCGCTTGCGCGGACACCTTGATCAGGTGATCGGCGAAAGCCTGTTTGTCCGCCGGGAGGATATTCAGCGCGAAGTAGTTCGGTGCATTTTTCGGTAGCTGGTTCTGCCAGGTGTCGAGCAGTTCGCCGCGCAGCAGTGCGATCAGCGCCATCGACAACAGGATCAGACCGAACGCCAGCGACTGCCCGGCCGCCGCCAATGGATGCCGCAACAACTGGCCAAGGCCCAGACGCCAGGGCAACGAGGCGCGGGCCAGCAGGCGGCGCAGGCTTTGCAGCAGCAACAACAGCAGGCCGCCCAGCACCAGCGCGGCGACTACGCCACCGCCAAGCAGGGCGAAGGTCAGCAGCAGGTCGAGGCTCAGACGCCACATGATCAGGCCCAGCGCACCCAGCGCCGCGCCGTAGACCATCCATGTGCTCGAGGGGATCGGCAGCATGTCGCGGCGCAACACCCGCAACGGTGGCACGCGACCCAGTGCAGCCAAAGGCGGCAAGGCGAAACCCGCCAGCGCCACCAGCCCGGTGCCAATCCCGGCCATCGCCGGAAACAGCCCACCCGGTGGCACGTCACTTGGCAGCAAATCATGCAGCAGGGCGAACAGACCCAACTGCGCCAGCCAACCGAGCAGGGCGCCACTGATGGCGGCAATCAGGCCGAGCACGGTCAGTTGCAGGCTGAACAGCACCATGGTTTCCCGGCGCGACAAGCCGAGGCAGCGCAGCAAGGCACTGGCGTCGAAACGGCGACTGGCGAAACGGTTGGCTGATAGCGCCACGGCCACGCCAGCCAACAACACCGCGACCAGACTGGCCATGTTCAGATAGCGCTCGGCCTTGCCCAGCGCACCGCCAATCTGCCGGTTACCGTCACGGGCATCCTGGATTCGCTGGTTTGCAGCGAGGCCCGGTTTGATCAGCTCGCGATAAGTTTCCAGCGCCTGCGGTTCGCCGCGCCAGAGCTCGCGATAACTCACTCGGCTGCCCGGTTGCACCACGCCGGTGGCGGCGAGGTCATCAAGATTGATCAACACCCTTGGCGTCAGGCTGTAGAAGTTGCCGGCGCGATCCGGCTCGTAGGTCAGCACGCGGGTCAGCTTGAGCGTCTTCATGCCGACGTCGATGCTGTCGCCGATCTTCAGATCCAGCGCAGTCAACAGACGCGCCTCGACCCAGGCTTCACCGGGTTGCGGTTCGCCGCCGACTTCTTCCTCGGCAAATGGTGCGGGCGCGCTTTTCAGCTCGCCACGCAATGGATAGGCACGGTCGACAGCTTTGATGCTCGACAGCTGAATGCCGTTGTCGGTGGCAATGACGCTGGAGAACTCCACCACTTGCGCATGATTCAGGCGCAGTTCGGTGCCGCTGCGGATTTGCTCCTCGCGGGCCGGCGAGCTGCCTTCAAGGACCAGATCGGCACCGAGAAACTCGGTAGCGCGCAGCATCATTGCGCCATTGAGGCGGGCGCCGAAATAGCCGATCGCGGTGCTTGCCGCGACGGCCACCACCAGCGCAAAGAACAACACGCGCAGCTCACCGGCGCGGGCATCGCGCATGAGCTGGCGCAGGGCAAGGCTGAACAGGCGCAACAGCGGCAGACGTGCCATCAAGGCTCCAGAGGGGCGACCAGCAGCCCGGCTTCAAGACGGATCAGGCGCCGGCAGCGATGGGCCAGGCGTTCGTCGTGGGTCACCAGCACCAGGGTGGTGCCGCGTTCCTTGTTCAATTCGAACAGCAAGTCGCTGATGCGCTCGCCGGTGTGGCTGTCGAGGTTGCCGGTCGGCTCGTCGGCGAACAGCACGTCCGGTTCGGCCGCGAAGGCGCGGGCGATGGCCACGCGCTGCTGTTCACCGCCGGAGAGCTGGCGCGGCGAGTGGGTCAGGCGCTGCCCGAGGCCGACGCGCTGAAGCAATTGCGTAGCGCGCTCGCGGGCATCTTTGCGGCCATCGAGTTCAAGCGGCAGCATGACGTTCTCCAGCGCATTGAGGCTGTCGAGCAACTGGAACGACTGGAAGACAAACCCGACGTGCTCGGCGCGGATTCGCGCGCGTTGGTCTTCGTCGAGATTGCTCAGGCCCTGGCCGGCGAGAGTGACTTCGCCGCTGCTCGGCAGGTCGAGGCCGGCGAGCAGGCCGAGGAGGGTGGATTTGCCGGAACCGGACGCGCCGACGATGGCCAGGCTGTCGCCCTTGTTCAGTTCCAGGCTGAGTTCGTGCAGGATAGTCAGTTCACCTTCCGCGCTAGGGACCACTTTGCTGAGGTTCTTCGCGGTGAGAATGCTTGCGCCCATGGAGAATCCGATGCGTGTATGGTTTTTGAGTGCTGGCCTGGCCTTGATGTGCATGGCCCAGAACGCAGCGGCGGGTACTGTCCTGATCGTTGGCGATAGTATCAGCGCCGGTTTCGGCCTGGATACCCGTCTAGGGTGGGTCTCGCTGCTCGAGCAGCGCCTCAAACAAGAGGGTTTCGACGATAAAGTGGTCAACGCCTCGATCAGTGGCGACACCAGTGCCGGAGGCCAGGCGCGGCTGCCGGCGCTGCTTGCAGAGCATAAGCCGGAGTTGGTGATCCTCGAGCTGGGTGGCAATGACGGCCTGCGCGGGATGCCGCCAGCGCAATTGCAACAAAATCTTGCTTCGATGATCGACAGCTCGCGGCAGAGCGGCGCGAAAGTGCTGCTGCTCGGCATGCAGTTGCCACCCAATTACGGCAAGCGCTACACCGATTCGTTCGCTGAGGTTTACGGCAAGCTCGCCGAGGAAAAGAAAATCCCTTTGGTGCCGTTTTTTCTTGAGGGGGTCGGCGGCCATCCGGAGCTGATGCAGGCCGACGGTCTGCACCCGGCGGCGGGGGCTCAGGGCAAGTTGCTGGAAAATGTCTGGCCGACGCTAAAACCGCTGTTATGAGGCTTTTCTAGTGGCAGGCTTTCGGCTAATGTGGCGCCCCCTAATTTGGAGCCCCCGATGCCGCGTCCTGCCTGGTCCCTGTTTGCCTACCAACTGATCGAGCCTGACGAGCAGCTGGATCTGTTCGCCTGCCAGGAAGTGCGGGTGCATCTGGTGACGCGTCAGCTGGAACTCGGTGGCTCGGCCGATCGCACGCTGTGCGGCACGCTGCTGCCGGCGCAACCGCGCTGGTCGAATGTTGATCGCCGGGTGTTCCAGGATCAGCGTCTGTGCTCGCTGTGCCGGGCGATTCTTGAATCGCAGAAGCGCGGTACGTCGCCGATCTGGCCCGAGCTTCGATTCGAACTTTAAGATCAAAGATCGCAGCCTCGTTGCACTCGTCAGCTCCTACAGGGAATGCGTTGCAAATGTAGGAGCTGACGAGTGCAACGAGGCTGCGATCTTTCAGGGCGCGACACGGTCTATCGGCGTGTCTCCCGAATCCCCAAGCCGCGGTGTACAATCGCGCCCCTATACCCTTGATGATCATGCGAAGGATTTTCCGGATGTTGCCGCGCTTTCCTGCCGTCACCCGCTGCCTGTCACTTGCCGCCCTGTGTGTGGCCGGTCCCGTTGCTGCATTGGAGCTTCCCCTGCCACCACCCGGCGAAGACATCGTCGGCCAGGTGCAGGTGATCAAAGCCAAGTACGAAGACACCTTCGCCGATCTGGGCACCACATACGATCTGGGCTATTCGGAAATGGTTGCGGCCAACCCGGGCATCGATGCCTGGCTGCCGGGGGCCGGTACCGAGATCGTCCTGCCGACGCGCTTCATCCTGCCACCTGGCCCGCGTGAAGGCATCGTCATCAACCTTGCCGAATACCGTCTCTATTACTATCCGAAAGGCCGCGACGTGGTGTACACCTTCCCGCTGGGTATCGGCCGTGAAGGCTGGGGCTCGCCGATCGCGCACACCTCGATCATCGCCAAAACACCGAACCCGACGTGGACGCCTCCGGCTTCGATCAAGGCCGAACACGCCGCTGACGGTGATCCACTGCCCAATGTGGTGCCGGCCGGTCCTGATAACCCGCTGGGTCCGTTCAAGTTCACCCTCGGCACGCCGGGCTACCTGATCCACGGTTCGAACAAGAAGTTCGGCATCGGCATGCGCACCAGCCACGGCTGCTTCCGCATGTTCAACAACAACGTGCTGGAGATGGCCGGCATGGTCCCGGTCGGCACCTCGGTGCGCATCATCAACGACCCGTACAAGTTCGGTCGCAGTGGCGGCAAGGTCTATCTGGAAGCGCACACGCCGCTCGACGACAAGGGCAACCCGTCGGTGGTCGACAAGCACACGGCGGTAATCAACGCGATGCTCAAGCGTGAGGACATCACCAGCAACCTGCGCATGAACTGGGATGTGGTGCGTGATGTGGTCGCCGCCGAAGACGGCCTGCCGGTAGAGATCGCCGTGCCGAATACCTCGGCGCCAATGGTGAGCAGTGCACCGATCGATCTGCAGCAATAAGCGCTGATTGAAAACCCGCCGATGCGAGCAGCGTCGGCGGGTTTTTTATTGCCCGGAGAAAAGCACCGGGCACAAAAAAGCCGACCCGGAAAACCGGATCGGCTCGATAACAATCCCGAGGGATTATTACTTGCGGCTAGCTTTTTCCAGCATGCGCAGAGCACGCTCGTTAGCTTCGTCAGCAGTCTGTTGTGCTTTTTGAGCAGCAGCCAGAGCTTCATCAGCTTTACGGTAAGCTTCGTCTGCACGAGCCTGGGAGCGAGCAGCTGCGTCTTCAGTAGCGGTCAGACGTGCTTCGGTTTCTTTCGATGCGCTGCTGCAACCGGTAGCCAGAACTGCGGCCAGAGCCAGAGCAGAGAATTTCAGAACGTTGTTCATCGTGTTCCCCTTCAAGGACTTTCAAATTAAGTAGCTGTCTCCTCACGATTGAGGAAATAGCCGGCGTACATACTACCCATTACTTGTAGTAAGTAAACTGACGTAGCGCAAGAAGCAAAAAAATTGTAGGCGTTGATTCTTTTTCGAGCAACTTTTAACTGCGCTGTATAAAAAATATCCAGCTGCAAGCCCCGGCGTGAGCGACTCAAACGGGAAAAGTTCCCGCGCTCGCGCGCTGTTTTTGCGACTTCGGCTAAAGTCTTTCTAAATGAATTCGTCCACACTTTTGTTCAGGTTCTGCGAAGCGCTTCGCGTATCTTTGTTGATGTACAGGTGACTTTAAAAAAGGTCGCACGTCTTAAGTCTCAACATTCCGGCAATGTTCAGGCAAACGGCACGCAAAGATTGTCTTGCGGCCGAACCTGCGACCATCGATGCCAATGCACGCAAACCATCCGATGACGAGCGTACCTTGAGCATTTTCGCCAATGGTGCCTACTATTCAGCAGGTGTCAGATTGCGCGAGATCGGTGTGGCTCTTCTCAGTGTCCATCAGGCACGGGGTGGCGTAGATGTTCCTTCGCCGGGAAAACATCGGTAAGGTAGGGGTCACAATTCAAGACCCGCGAGGAGTAGTGATGAGCGAGGCGTTGTCCATCCACCATGACCAGGCTGGTCATCAATTCGAGACCACTGTGGACGGTCATCGTGCTTACCTGACCTACATGGATCTGGGCAAGCAGACCCTGGATATCTATCGCACCTTCGTGCCCAACGCCCTGCGTGGCCGTGGCATTGCCGCAGCGCTGACCGAACGCGCGCTGCAATACGCCGAAGAAATGGGCTACACGGTGATCCCGTCATGCTCCTACGTCGAGCGCTACATGGAACGCCATCAGCGCCGCGCTGCGAAGATCTGAATCGCACACACAAAAACGCCGGACAATGTCCGGCGTTTTTTTATGCGCTTAGAACGCAGCTTACGTGCGCTGGCGTTTCGGCAATACGTCCTTGAGCTTGGCGTGCATGCTGCGCAAGGTGTTTTCGGTGGCGGACCAATCGATGCAGGCATCGGTGATCGACACGCCATATTGCAGGTCGGCGAGGTCTTTCGGGATTGCTTGGCAGCCCCAGTTCAGGTGGCTTTCGACCATCAGGCCGATGATCGACTGGTTGCCTTCGAGGATCTGGTTGGCGACGTTCTCCATCACCAGCGGTTGCAGGGCCGGGTCCTTGTTGGAGTTGGCGTGGCTGCAGTCGACCATGATGTTCGGCTTGATCTTCGCCTTGTTCAGCGCCTGCTCGCACAGGGCTACGCTGACCGAATCATAGTTCGGCTTGCCATTACCGCCACGCAGCACCACGTGACCGTAGGCGTTGCCTTTGGTGGTGACGATCGACACGCCACCTTCCTGGTTGATGCCGAGGAAACGGTGCGGGCTGGACACCGACTGCAAGGCGTTGATCGCCACGGTCAGGCCGCCGTCGGTGCCGTTCTTGAAGCCGACGGCCGAAGACAGGCCGGAAGCCATTTCGCGGTGAGTCTGCGATTCGGTGGTACGCGCGCCGATGGCCGACCAGCTGATCAGATCCTGCAGATACTGCGGGGAGATCGGGTCGAGGGCTTCGGTCGCGGTCGGCAGGCCTTTCTCGGCCAGGTCGAGCAGCAACTGACGACCGATGTGCAGACCGTCCTGGATCTTGAACGAGTCGTCCAGATACGGATCGTTGATCAGACCTTTCCAGCCGACGGTGGTACGCGGCTTTTCGAAATACACGCGCATGACCAGGTACAGAGTGTCCGAGACTTCCTCGGCCAGCACCTTGAGGCGATCGGCGTATTCGTGGGCAGCCTTGATGTCGTGAATCGAGCACGGGCCGATCACGACGAACAGACGGTGGTCGGTGCCATCGAGAATGTTGCGAATGACTTCGCGGCCCTTGGTGACGGTGCGCAGGGCGGCGTCGCTCAGGGGGATATCACGCTTGAGCTGATCGGGAGTGATCAGGGTCTCGTTAGAGGCGACGTTTAGGTCGTTGATCGGTAAATCAGCCATCGTTTA
Organism: Pseudomonas sp. AC255; assembly: GCF_979258175.1. NCBI lineage: Bacteria > Pseudomonadati > Pseudomonadota > Gammaproteobacteria > Pseudomonadales > Pseudomonadaceae > Pseudomonas > Pseudomonas sp. AC255. Next base: position 1,178,503 of record NZ_OZ409841.1, read on the forward strand.
CTCGTCAGGTCACGGGTGCCGGCCGCCAGCGATCCCCGCGCGGCGGAGCACAGCAGATTTAGCGCGTCGGGGGAGCCGAACCTTAGCGCGTCAGAGGCGGCTCGACAATGGGCAAACCGTGCTTTAGTCCAGCGCTGGCTGCGCAAAAGCCTTGCGCAGGTTGTCGTGGGAGAACTCTTCGGCGTGCTCCTCGACCCATTGCAGGGCCAGCGCCTGACTATCCTGCAGATCGTCGTGGCTGTCCTGCATGCGCGAATAGCGTTCGATCTGACACACCTGCTCACCCATTCGCGCGCTGAACAGGGTCTGTTCGTCAGTGAAGGCGATGCCCACCAGATAGCCTTTTTTACGGCGCAGACACCAGGCCACGTAGCCCGGGCAACAGAAGTCGGCATTCAGCGTCGGCATGCGTACTTGCAGTGCAGTGCCGTGCCGCCAGGCGCGGTGGTAATTGCAAGCGATGCCGCCGAGGCTGATAGTGTGCAGCTGTTGTCTGGAAATGCATTCAGGCTTGAGTAACGTCAATTCAACCGGCACTTCGTCCGGATGAGGAATGAAACGTCCCATGAGCACAGACTCCCTGTGTCGGCCATCTGACATTGTTTCCCCCAGTATAGTGGTCGAATCCGAGCTGACCGACTTCGACGCCGACCAGCGGCTGCTGGCGATGCGCGGGGTTTCTCTGGTGATCTTCACCAGCGTCGGCTGCGCCAGTTGTCGTTATGCCCGCGAGGTGTTGCCGGGATTGCCGCTGGCTATCGATCGGCTGTGCTGGATTGACGCCGGCGACAATGGCGGGCTGGTCGAGCGTTATCAGGTGTTTCATTTGCCGGCGCTGTTTGTGGTGCGCGACGGCGAGTTCTTTGGCGCAGTGCACACACGTCTGACGGTTGATCAACTCAACCAGGCGGTGGCGCAATCGCTGAGTCGAATTGCAGAGGAGTTGCCATGAGCGAGACAGTCAGCAAGCCGGTGGTGGGGATTATCGGCACCGGTGCAATCGGCGGGTTCTACGGGGTGATGCTGGCGCGTGCCGGTTTCGACGTGCACTTTTTGTTGCGCAGCGAATTCTCGGCGGTGGCTGAGCGCGGTTTGCAGATCAACAGTGCGGTGCACGGGCCGTTGACGCTGAATCCGGCCAATGCCTATTCCGCTGCCGAAGACATGCCGCCCTGTGACTGGCTGCTGGTCGGCACCAAGACCACCAGCAACGCCGGTCTGGCCCCGGCGATCATTCAAGCCGCTAAACCCGATGCAAAAGTGCTGTTGTTGCAAAACGGTCTGGATGTCGAAGACAGCCTGCGGCCGCTGTTGCCGGATTCGCTGCATCTGCTCGGTGGTCTGTGCCTGATCTGCGTGCACCGCGAGGGGCCGGGGCAGATTACCCATCAGGCCCTTGGCGCGGTGAATGTCGGTTATCACAGCGGCTCGGCCATTGATGAAGTAGCGCGCATGGCGATCGTCGAGGAGGGCGCCGGGCTGTTCCGCGCCGCCGGCATCGACTCGCAGGCGATGGCCAACCTGCATCAGGCGCGCTGGCAGAAACTGGTGTGGAATATTCCCTATAACGGCCTTTCGGTGTTGCTCGGCGCGGGAACGGAAGCGCTGATGGCCGATGCCGACAGCCGCCTGTCGATTCAGGCGTTGATGGCCGAAGTGGTGCTGGGCGCCAAGGCCTGTGGATACGAGATCCCGCCCGGCTATGCCGAGTACCTGTTCACCATGACGGAAAAAATGCCCGATTACTGGCCGAGCATGTACCACGACTTTGCACACAAACGCCCGCTGGAGCTGGAGGCGATTTACGCCCGGCCACTGGCGGCGGCGAACGCGGCGGGCTGCGAGTTGCCGCGCATCGAGGCGCTGTATCGCCATTTGGGTTTTATCGACCGACGCAATACCTGAGTCGGTTGTTCTGGGGGAAGGCATGGCCAATAACATCGATGACAAACTGGTGCTGGCGATTTCCTCGCGCGCCTTGTTCGACCTGAGCGAAAGCCACAAGGTCTACCTGTCGAGCGGCGTCGAAGCCTATCGGCAATATCAGATCGAGCACGAGGACGAAATCCTCGCGCCGGGCGATGCGTTCCCGCTGGTGGAAAAACTCCTGAGCCTGAACAGTCGCCTCGGCCGTGCGCGGGTCGAGGTGATTCTGGTTTCCCGTAACAGCGCCGACACCGGTCTGCGCGTGTTCAATTCGATTCATCATTACGGTCTGGCGATTTCTCGTGCGGCGTTCGTCGGTGGGCGCAGTCCGTACCCTTATCTGAAAGCGTTTGGCTGCGACCTGTTTCTCTCGACCCACGCCGAAGACGTGCGTGCGGCGCTGGACGCCGGGTTCGCCGCCGCCACGATTCTGTCCGGTGGCGCCAGCCGGGCGGCCAGCGATGAATTGCGTATCGCCTTTGACGGTGACGCGGTGATCTTTTCTGACGAGTCCGAGCGCGTCTATCAGTCCGGCGGCCTGGAAGCGTTTCAGGCCAAGGAACGCGAATCGGCACGCGAGCCTTTGCGCGGTGGGCCGTTCAAGGGCTTTCTGGCAGCGCTCAATCTGTTGCAGCGCGAGTTTCCCGATGACGATTGCCCGATCCGCACGGCGCTGGTGACTGCGCGTTCGGCGCCGGCCCATGAGCGAGTGATTCGCACACTGCGGGAATGGGATATCCGCCTCGATGAATCGCTGTTTCTCGGTGGCCTGACCAAATCGGCGTTCCTCGAAGCCTTCGCCGCTGACGTGTTCTTCGATGACCAGACCGGTCATTGCGAGCTGGCTCGCGAAGTGGTCGCCACCGGCCACGTGCCCCATGGCATCAGCAACGAACCGCCGATCTAGAGCCTTTTCATTCAGGACGTTGCGTCGCACGTCGTACTCGCCAAGGCACTGCTAAGCTGAATCAATCTCCGCCATCGTTGGCTCGCGAGGAGGTCCCATGATTCGCTCAATGCTGTATGCCACCGACCTCGGTCTGTACGCACCGTTCGTGATGCAGCATGCCCTGGCCTTGGCGCGCACCTTCAATGCCGATTTGTATGTAGTACACGCGGTGGAACCCATGGGCCTGTTTGCCGAGTCAGTGCTGCAAAGCTATCTCGACGAACAGGCATTGAACGAATTCCATAGTCAGGGTCTGAAAACAGTCATTGCCAATATCGAACAACGGGTGCTCGACAGCTTTCGTGAAGAACTGGGGGACGACGGCGAACAGGATCTGCAGCGCATTCGCGCGGTGCGCGTGCTGCAGGGTGATCCGTCGCAGGTGATTCTCGACCAGGTGCACAAGCTCTCGGTCGATCTGCTGATCGTCGGCAGTCACAGCCATGGCGTCGGCGCGGAAACGCCGTTGGGGCGCACGGCGGCGCGGGTCCTGCAGCTGGCCAAGGTGCCGGTCTATCTGGTGCCGCTGATGGAGCGCCGGCGGCGGGAGGATCGTTGAAGCAGGAATAATGGCGTTTTGATAAAAAAGTTCTAGATTTATTCTTCGAACCATTAATATAGTTATATACCGTCGCTGATGCCCGTGGCGTCTACCTGCTTTGAGGGATTGATATGAAGCTTCAACAACTGCGCTACATCTGGGAAGTGGCGCACCACGACCTCAACGTTTCCGCTACCGCTCAAAGCCTGTACACCTCGCAACCGGGCATCAGTAAGCAGATCCGCCTGCTGGAAGACGAGCTGGGCGTCGAAGTCTTCGCCCGCAGCGGCAAGCACCTGACCCGCGTCACCCCGGCCGGCGAGCGCATCATCACCACCGCCGGCGAGATTCTGCGCAAAGTCGAAAGCATCAAGCAGATTGCCCAGGAATTCTCCAACGAGAAAAAGGGCACCCTGTCGATCGCCACCACCCACACCCAGGCGCGTTATGCGCTGCCGCCGGTGATCAGCAATTTCATCAAGCAATACCCGGACGTGGCCCTGCACATGCATCAGGGCTCGCCGATGCAGATCGCCGAAATGGCCGCTGACGGCACCGTCGATTTCGCCATTGCCACTGAAGCGCTGGAGCTATTCGGTGATCTGGTGATGATGCCGTGCTACCGCTGGAACCGCTGCGTGGTCGTACCCCACGGCCACCCGCTGACCAAGCTGCCGAAGCTGACCCTTGAAGCGCTGGCCGAATATCCGATTGTTACTTACGTGTTCGGTTTCACCGGCCGTTCCAAGCTCGATGAAGCCTTCAGCCATCGTGGCCTAACGCCGAAAGTGGTGTTCACCGCTGCTGACGCCGACGTGATCAAAACCTACGTGCGTCTGGGTCTGGGCGTGGGCATCGTGGCTAAAATGGCCGTCGATACCAAACTCGATAACGACCTGGTGGTGCTGGATGCCAGCGAGCTGTTCGAATCGAGCATCACCAAGATCGGTTTCCGTCGCGGCACTTTCCTGCGTGGCTTCATGTGCGACTTCATCGAGAAATTCGCCCCGCACCTGACCCGCGAAGTCATGGCCAAGGCCATTCAGTGCCACAACAAGCAAGAGCTGGAAGAACTGTTCGACGGCGTCGAACTGCCCGTTCACTAAGCACCCGCTTCAGAGCACCTCGGTGACAGCAAATTGTTGCCGGGTGCCCGCCACCAGAATCTCCACCTCATCGCCCGCGAACTTGCCCAGCAGACTTTTGCCCAGCGGCGAGCGTGGGGTGATGACGGTGATCGGCTGACCCACCACGTCGACTTTCAGCCCCGCCGCATCCGGCGCCAGAAACAGCCATTGCTCGCGACCCTTTTCGTCCTCCAGACCGAGCAGGGCGCCGACTTCGATGCCGCGATTTTCATCGTAGGCACGCAACGTCAGGTTCTGGCACAGCGCCAGGGACTGACGGATTTCCTCAACCCGCTTCGCCTGACCCGCCGCCAGATACGACGCCTCCAGCCCCAGCGTGTCGTATTTGTTTTCGGCGATGTTTTCTTCGTGGGTCGCGGTTTCGTAAGCGGTTTGCGCAGCGCGTTCGGCGATGTCGAGGTCGATGCGCAGCTTGTCGAGAATCAACTGGTGGACGCTGTGTTTGTTCATGATCAATCGCAGAATTGCAAAACGTTGGCGCGGCTCTTTTCGGTCGGCGCGGTCTGGTCCTGCTGCAGCCAGAACTGGCATTTCGGGTTCGACGCATTGCGCGAATTGGCGCGCGCCTGATCCAGTCGGGCCTGCTGTTCATTCTTGCGCAGGTTTTCTTCGTACTGTTGGAACAGCGGCGTTGGCGGCGGTGCGACGTCCGGCTGTGGCTCGACTGCGACTGGCGGATTGGCCAATTGCTGCACCGCTTTAGCCACCGGGGCCAATTGCTCGGCAAAGATGAAGCGCGATAGCAGCCAGCAGGTCAGCGCAATCGCCAGGAACCCCAGCCACAGGCCCAGCGCAATGCTGCCGGTCAGATGCAGCGCGCTAAGCTGAACAGGCAAGGGACGACGCGGATTCGGACGGTAGGGCATGGCGGCCTCCTGGCGGATGGTTGCGGGCAAGCGGCGATTGTCGCACGAAGATTAATCGCCGTCGGCTCTTCTGCGCGAGCGCATTTATGCGGACAATCGAGGTTTTTTGCCAACGGGAGAACGGCATGCCTGAAGCGAAACCCCGCTGGGACATTTTCTGCACCGTGGTCGATAACTTCGGCGACATCGGCGTGACCTGGCGCCTGGCCCGGCAACTGGTGGCCGAACATGCCTTGCCGGTGCGTCTGTGGGTGGATGATCTGCGCGCGTTCGAGCGCCTCTGTCCTGAGATCGATGTCGATCTCGCGCAGCAATGGCAGCAGGGCGTCGAGGTGCGTCAGTGGCCGAGCGAATGGCCGCACGCCGAGGCGGCCGACGTAGTCATCGCCGCCTTCGCCTGTCAGTTGCCCACTGATTACATGGACAGCATGGCTGCGCGTAAAACGCCGCCGCTGTGGCTCAACCTCGATTATCTCAGCGCCGAAGACTGGGTCACCGGCTGCCATGGCTTGCCGTCGGTGAAATACAAATCGGTGCAGAAGTTCTTTTTCTTTCCAGGCTTCAAACCGGGCACCGGTGGCCTGCTGCGCGAACGCGGACTGCCCGAACAGCGTCGGCGGTTTCAGCAGGATCGGCCGGCTCAGCGACATTTCCTGCAAGCCTTGGGTATCGATCCTGCTCCGAACGCGCAATTGATCTCGCTGTTTGCTTATGAAAACCCCGGGTTGGCCAGTTGGCTGGATGTGCTGGCGGCCGATGCACGGCCGACTCACCTGCTGGTGCCGGAAGGGCGGATTCTCGGCGATGTGGCGCGCTGGCTGAATGTGGAAACCCTGACGGTCGGCGCGATTCATGTGCACGAGTCCCTGACCGTGCAAGTGCTGCCGTTCGTCCGTCAGGATCAATACGACCATCTGCTGTGGTGCTGCGATTTCAACGCGGTGCGCGGTGAAGACTCATTCGTGCGCGCGCAATGGGCGGGGCGGCCGATGCTCTGGCACATCTATCAGCAGGACGATGATATCCATCTGGACAAGCTCGACGCTTTCCTCGCGCTCTACACTCACGGCCTTTCGCCCGCTGCGGCGCAGGCGATGAACGGTCTGTGGCGAGCGTGGAGCGCCGGGCAACCGATCGGCGAGCACTGGCTGGCGGTGCGAAATCATTGGCCGGAACTTCAGAAAAACGCCGAGGCATGGTGTCTGGAACAGGCCTTGCAGGCGGATCTTGCCACGGCGCTGGTACAGTTTTATGTAAATTGGATATGATACGCGGCCTAGATTTTTGTAAATCCCATCCAAATTCGGATATTCGCAATGAAAACTGGTAAAGAACTCAAACCCGGTACCGTGATCCGTATCGACAACGATCCTTGGCTGGTTCAGAAAGCTGAATTCACCAAGTCGGGCCGTAACAGCGCGATCATGAAGACCAAGCTGAAGAACCTGCTGACCGGTTACAAGACCGAAACCGTTTACGGTGCGGACGACAAACTGGACGACGTGATCCTGGATCGTAAAGAAGCCACCCTGTCGTTCATCAGCGGTGACACTTACACGTTCATGGACACCACTGACTACACCATGTACGAGCTGAACGCCGAAGACATCGAAAGCGTTCTGCCTTTCGTTGAAGAAGGCATGACCGACGTTTGCGAAGCCGTGTTCTTCGAAGAGCGTCTGGTTTCCGTAGAGCTGCCGACCACCATCGTGCGTCAGGTTGACTACACCGAAGGCTCCGCTCGCGGTGACACTTCCGGCAAGGTGATGAAGCCTGCCAAACTGAAGAATGGTACCGAGCTGTCGGTTGCCGACTTCATCGAAATCGGCGACATGATCGAGATCGATACCCGCGAAGGCGGTTCCTACAAAGGCCGTGCGAAATAAGCGCTGCTTTTTGCGGAAAGAAAAAACCCGACCATTGAGTCGGGTTTTTTTGTGCCTGCGCTTTGAGTTTCACACCTGTCCCATGTGGGAGCGAGCCTGCTCGCGAATGCGGTGTGTCATTCAATGAAGCGCTGTCTGACGGGACGCTTTCGCGAGCAGGCTCGCTCCCACAATGGGACTGTGGTTACTTCAAGTGTTGCTTCAGTTCTTCAGACGCCTGCAACATCGCCGACCGCACCGCAGGCACCTGGCTGACCACGTTGAGCAAACCGTAATCGTGAATCATGCCGTTGTAGCGCACCGACGTTACCGGTACTCCGGCCTCGTCGAGTTTGCGTGCGTAAGCTTCACCTTCATCACGCAGCACGTCGGCGCTGGCAGTCTGCACCAGTGCAGGTGGCAGACCTTTGAGTTGCGCGGTAGTAGCGCGCAGCGGTGAAGCGTAGATCTCGTTGCGCTGCTTGGCGTCGGTGGTGTAGTTGTCCCAGAACCACTTCATCATGTTGCGGGTGAGGAAGTGCCCTTCGGCGTACTGGTTGTACGAACCGGTGTCGAAGTTGGCATCGGTCACCGGCCACAGCAGCACCTGGAATTTGATCGCCGGGGTGCCCTTGTCCTTGGCCATCAGTGCAACCACTGCGGCCATGTTGCCGCCGACGCTGTTGCCGGCCACGGCCAGGCGCTTGCCATCGACGTTGATCTCTTTACCGTGTTCCGCCACCCATTTGGTCGCAGCGTAGGCCTGGTTGATCGCCACCGGGTAATGCGCTTCCGGCGAAGGGGTGTAGTTGACGAACACCGCCGCCGCCCCCGAACCGACTACCAGATCGCGCACCAGACGTTCGTGAGTCGGGAAGTCCCCCAGCACCCAGCCGCCGCCATGGAAGAACATGAACACCGGCAGCTCACCCTTGACCCCGGCCGGCCGGACGATGGTCAGGCTCAGCGGTTGACCATCGACCTGGATGGTCTTCTCGCTGACATCGGCTTTGGGCAACGTCAACTTGACCCCGGACTGCGCGCCGACCAGCACGGCGCGGGCATCCTTGGGCGACAGCTGCTCGATCGGCTTGCCGCTGCCTGAGTTCAGCGCATCGAGAAATGCCTGGGTGTTGTGTTCGACATCACCGGCGAAAGCGCTGTGTACCGACAGGGCGAGAAGGGTACCGGTCAAGACTTTGCTGAAAGTGTTCATGTTCAATTTCCTTGTTCGGGCCGGAGACTTGAGTGATTACACGGTTACGTGCAGACGCACATCGACGTTGCCACGGGTGGCGTTGGAGTACGGGCAGACCTGGTGAGCGGCGTCGACCAGCGACTGCGCATCGGCTTGTTCCAGGCCTGGCAGGCTGATGTGCAAATCGATGTCCAGACCGAAACCGCCAGGGATCTGGCCGATGCCGACATGGGCGGTGATCGACGCGTCGTCAGGAATCTTGCGCTTGGTCTGGCTGGCGACGAATTTCAGCGCGCCGATGAAGCAGGCCGAGTAACCGGCAGCGAACAGTTGCTCAGGATTGGTCGCCGCGCCGCCAGCACCGCCGAGTTCTTTCGGGGTGGCCAGTTTGACGTCGAGCACGTTGTCGCTGGAGATCGCACGACCGTCACGGCCGCCAGTGGAAGTTGCGATTGCGGTGTAGAGAGTTTGCATGGTGTGAGCCTCATGGGTTGTGGTTTTGTGCGCTAATTGTTTGCGCGCTAAGTAGGTGTGAAGAGAATGTATAGCGCTAATGTTTAGTGCGCAAGATAAATTTTTAATAAAAATCGCGTTTTGCTCAAGGGCATAGCGTGGAAGGGGCGGGTAAGGCCTGATTTAGAGCGCTTGACGAGGGAATTCAGGCGGGACAAATATTTTTGTTGGCGCTGAAATCAGTATGGGAGCGAGCCTGCTCGCGAAGGCGTCGTGTCAGCCGAGACACGTTTTGACTGATCAATTGCCTTCGCGAGCAGGCTCGCTCCCACAGGGGGATGTAGCGGGGCTTAATTCAGGCTGTCTTGCAGATGTCCGCGCAGCGCTTGCAGCTCGGCCTGCAATTTCTGGAGACGTTCAAGGGTGAAGCCACTGGCGCCAAGAATGCACTGCGGCACGGTCTGCGCCTTGTCGCGCAAGGCTCGGCCCGCTGCGGTCAGTTCCACAATCACCACCCGCTCATCTTCGCGACTGCGGGTGCGGCTGAGCAGGCCTTCGGCTTCCAGACGCTTGAGCAATGGCGTCAGCGATCCCGGATCGGTCAGCAGGCGTGCGCTGATTTCTCCGACAGTCAGACCGTCCTTCTCCCACAACACCATCATCGCCAGGTACTGCGGATAGGTCAGGCCCAGCGCCTGCAACAGCGGCTTGTAGACCTTGGTCATCATCAGCGAGGTCGAGTGCAGGGCGAAGCACGCCTGATTGTCGAGCAGAAGGTCGTCGCAGTTGTCGCATTCGGAAGTCATGTCAAAGCCTTGATCGTTGATCGTTGATCGTTTTTTAATCTAGCGCTCGAATCTTTAAGGCGCCAGATAAATATGTCCGGCGTCAGTGCCGGGCGAATTGCCGTTGCAGCGCCAGATCCCACGGCGGCACAGGGCTGAAGCGGGTTTTCAGATATTCCAGCAACAACCGACTGCGCGAATGGATCTGCTGTTCCATGCGCAGCGCGTAAATACCGGTGGACTCCGGCGGCGGCAGGCCGTTTTCGCAGAACAGTGGCACCAGTTCGCCACGCAGCAGGTATTCGCTGGCCAGCCAGGTCGGCAGGTGTGCGACGCCCAGACCCGCCGCCGCGCCACACACCAGGGCCTCGGCATTGTTGGCGCTCAGCCGCACGCGCGATGGCCGGTGCAATTGCATTTGCCCGTCCACTTCGAATTTCCAGGCAAAGGGCGGCGCAAGGCCTTCCCAGTCGAGCCCGTCGTGTTCACTCAACTGCGCCGGGTGCTCGGGCACGCCACGCTGCTTGAGATAGTCTGGGCTGGCGCAGGCGACGCGGACCATGCTCGCCAATGGCGTGGCGACCAGGCGCGAGTCGGCCAATTGTCCGGTCCGCAGCACCAGATCGACCTTGCCCAGGCTGGAGCCTGCCATGTCGCTGAAGCTGTCGATCAGGTGCATCTGCACATCCAGTCCAGGGTACAGCAAGAGAAAATCGGCAATTACCGGCGCCAGATGTCGCCGCCCGAAAGCTGCTGGCGCATCGATGCGGATCAGGCCTTCCGGTGCGCTGCTCAACGACACCGCCTCGGCACGCGCCAGTTGCAACTCGGCGATGATCCGCCGCGCCCGTTCGGCAAAGGCCAGGCCGGCCGAAGTCGGCAGCACGGCATGGGTGCTGCGCACGAACAGCTGACTGCCGACGGCACTTTCCAGGCTGTCGATGCGCCGGGCCACGGCAGACGGCGTCAATGGATGGCGGCGCGACGCGGCAGAAAAACTGCCACTCTCCAGCACATCGAGAAACAGGCCGAGCTGATCGGTCAATTGGTTGGGATTCATGGAAATCACGCTTGTGCAGAATCGGCATAGCCATTGTGCGTTGCTATGCGTTTCCCCGCTAGGCGCGAGTGCGTAGCATTGGCCGCCTGTCGTTAGAGGATTACCGTTGTGATGGATTTTCTGTTGTACCTGCTGTTTGGCGCCGCCCTTGGCACATTGGGCGGGATCTTTGGCATTGGCGGTGGCTTGATTGCGATTCCGTTGCTTGGCGTGTGGTTCGGGCTTGATCAGCAGATCGCCCAAGGCACGGCGCTGGTGATGGTGGTACCGAACGTGATGCTGGCGCTGTGGCGTTATCACCAGCGCAATCGCATCGAATTGCGCCATGCGCTGCCGCTGGCAGTGATGGGTTTCTGCTTTGCCTGGCTCGGCTCGATCTGGGCGGTGGGCATCGATGCGCAGACCATGCGCATCGGCTTTGTCGCCTTTCTGGTGGCGCTGTCGGCTTACAACCTGTTGAAGATGTTCGGCCCGCGCCCAGCGCCGACTGCCGAGATGCGCCATTCGTGGCCGTGGCTGGGCGTGCTTGGCGCCGCCTCGGGGACCATGGGCGGTCTGTTCGGCGTCGGCGGCGCAGTGGTGGCGACGCCGGTGCTGACCAGCCTGTTCGGCACCAGCCAAGTGGTCGCTCAGGGCTTGTCGCTGGCGCTGGCCCTGCCGAGCACTGGCGTAACCCTGGTGACCTACGCCGTGCACCATGAAGTCGACTGGATGATCGGTCTGCCTCTGGCGGTCGGTGGTCTGCTCAGCATCAGTTGGGGCGTGAAAGTTGCCCACGCCATGCCGGAAAAAATTCTGCGTGGGCTGTTTTGCGGCTTCCTCGTGCTGTGTGCGGTGATGCTCGCGTTTAAAGTTTGAAGCCCTCGACAATGTGCTCGGCCAGGCACTCGGTGATCGGCGACGGGTTGTTAAGATTGCGGATCAGCATGATGCTCGCCTCGGGCAGCAGCGGCAGGTCTTCGGCGGCGCCAAGGATGCGCATGTCCGGGGTGATCAGGCTTTCCAGTTGCGCGGTGATCGCCAGCCCTGCGCTGACCACGGCCATCAGCGCCGACAGGCTGCTGCTGTTGTAGGCGATGCGGTAATCGCGGCCCATCGCGTCCAGCGCATTGCACGCCCACAGGCGGCAGAAACAATCACTGTTGAACATCGCCAGGGGCAGCGGCGTCTGTTCGTGGGCGCTGAAGTTCTGCGCCTCGGCCCAGACAAAGCGCTCCTTGCGCAGCAACTGGCCGATCTCGTTGCCCGGCTCACGGGTGACGATCGACAAGTCCAGATCAGTGCGCTGCAACAGTTGTTTGGTCGATTCGCAATGCACTTCGATCTGGATCAGCGGATAGAACTGCGCAAACCGCGACAGGATTCCCGGCAGAAAACGCATCACATAATCATCCGGCGTACCGATGCGAACGGTGCCGACCATGTGCGGCTCGCGCAGAGTGTTGAACACCTCACTGTGCAGTTTGAGGATGCGCCGCGCATAACCAAGCAGCACTTGGCCTTCAGCCGTAAGCCGCACCTGACGGCCATCGCGCTCGAACAGCTGGCGCTGCAACACGTCTTCTTCCAGACGTTTCATCTGCATGCTCACCGCCGACTGGGTGCGGTTGACCATCTCGCCAGCACGGGTGAAACCGCCCTGATCGGCAATCGCGACGAAGGTGCGCAGGACATCGGTATCGATACTGGGGTAGGCGGACAATTGATGAATCTCCGTGATGCATGCCATCAGAAACATTCGTTGGATTGATCTTAGCGCTGGCGCGAGACTTGAGCCATCCACAAAAGGAGGCAATACGATGAAAGGTCAAAGAGAGTATGCAAACCAAGAGCAGCTGTCCGGCCACGGCCATATCGTGTCCGATCTGCTTCACAAATTCAGCCGCTGGTATGAGCTGCATCGTGAACGGGAAATGCTCGCCGGTCTAAGCGATGAGGCGCTAAAGGACATCGGCATCAGCCGCGCCGATGTCGAACACGAAACCGTGCGGCCGTTCTGGGACGACCCGATGCATAAATGATGAGGCTATCGCTACACAAACCCCTTTCAGGTGAGGTAGGTTGCGAGCAGACATGGAGGAATAAATGCCCGCGACAGTGTCCTTTTCCCTCAAACAGGCGCGACGTCTGGCGCTGGCTGCCCAAGGGTTCAACGGGCGCCAGCCGCCGAACGTCAATGCCAGTCATCTCAACCGGCTGATCGAACGGCTGGGTCTGCTGCAAATCGATTCCGTCAATGCCGTGGTGCGCTCGCACTACCTGCCGCTGTTTTCCCGTCTCGGTTCCTACCCCTCTGACTTGCTCGACCAGGCTGCCTGGAGTTCGGGGCGTCGGCGCACGCTGTTCGAATACTGGGGCCATGAAGCGTCGCTGTTGCCGCTGTCGATGTACCCGTTGCTGGGCTGGCGCATGCAACGCGCCAAGCGTGGCGAAGACATCTATCAGCAACTGGCAAAGTTTGGTCGCGAACAGCAGGAAACCATCCGCCGTGTGCTGACTGCGGTTGAGGAGCGGGGCGCGCTGGGTGCCGGCAGTCTGTCGACCCGCGAAGACAAGGCTGGGCCATGGTGGGACTGGAGTGCCGAGAAACATGCGCTGGAATGGTTGTTCGCCGCCGGTGAGGTCACAGTGGCGGGGCGACGCGGTTTCGAGCGCTTGTACGATTTGCCCGAGCGGGTGATTCCTCCTGCGATCCTGCAACAGCCCACGCCGGACGAGACCGAGGCGCAACGCAGTTTGCTCTTGCATGCGGCGCAAGCATTGGGCGTTGGTACGGAAAAAGACCTGCGTGACTACTTTCGCCTGAACCCTGCGGATGCGCGGCGGCGTCTGGCGGAGTTGGTTGAAGCTGGTCAATTGCAGATGTGTGAAGTCGCCGACTGGCGGCAGATCGCCTATTGCCTGCCGGAGCCCAAAGTGCCGCGCAAGGTCATTGCCAGTGCGCTGCTGTCGCCGTTCGATTCGCTGATCTGGGAGCGCAGCCGCACTGAGCGCCTGTTCGATTTCCGCTATCGCCTGGAAATCTACACACCGCAGCCCAAGCGGGTTTACGGCTATTACGTGCTGCCGTTTTTGCACAACGAGCGGATCGCCGCGCGAGTTGATCTGCGCGCCGAACGGGCGGCAGGGCAGTTGGCGGTGCATGCGGTGCACGAGGAAGAACCGGGGCTGGACGAGGAGGGCATGCTGGCGCTGGCGCTGAATTTGCGGCGGATGGCGGGTTGGCTGGGGCTTGAGCGGGTGCAGTTGAATTGTCAGCGCGAGAGTGCGGCTCGGCTTGGGGTGGCATTGGCGCAGATCGGGTGCGACTGAGCTGACGCCATCGCTGGCAAGCCAGACTCCCACAGGTTCTGTGCCGGATACATAAATTGCATACGACACGAACCCTGTGGGAGCGGGCTTGCCCGCGAAGAGGCCAGTTCAGGCAATAAAGAACGCCAACCTCATCGCCGAACCTGCTTCAGGGTCTCGGCAATCAAAAACGCCAATTCCAGCGACTGGTCGGCATTCATCCGCGGATCGCAGTGGGTGTGATAACGATCGGACAAGCCATCCTCGGTAATCGGCCGCGCGCCGCCGATGCACTCGGTGACGTTCTGTCCGGTCATCTCGATATGAATGCCGCCGGCATAACTGCCTTCCGCTTCGTGCACCTGGAAGAACTGCTTCACTTCGCCCAGGATCTGCGCGAAGTCACGGGTCTTGTAGCCGCTGCTGGCCTTGATGGTGTTGCCGTGCATCGGATCGGAGCTCCACAGCACCTGCTTGCCTTCGCGCTGGACCGCGCGGATCAGTGCCGGCAGATGATCGCCGACCTTGTTCGCGCCCATCCGTGCGATCAGGTTCAAGCGGCCCGGATCGTTATCCGGGTTGAGCACGTCGATCAGGCGGATCAGGTCATCAGGGTTCATGCTCGGGCCGACTTTGACCCCGATCGGGTTGTTCACCCCCCGCAGGAATTCGACATGCGCGCCGTCGAGCTGGCGCGTGCGGTCGCCGATCCACAGCATGTGCGCCGAGCAATCGTAGTAATCGTTGGTCAGGCTGTCGCGGCGCACGAAGGCTTCTTCGTAATTCAGCAGCAACGCTTCGTGGGCAGTGAAGAAACTGGTTTCGCGCAGTTGCGGCGAGCTGTCCATGCCGCAGGCGCGCATGAACGCGAGGGTTTCATCGATGCGGTCGGCGAGGTGGCTGTACTTCTCGGCCAGCGCCGAGTTGGCGATGAAATCCAGGTTCCACTTGTGCACTTGGTGCAGGTCGGCAAAACCGCCCTGGGCGAAAGCGCGCAACAGGTTCAAGGTCGCTGTGGACTGATGATAGGACTGCAGCAAACGCTCCGGATCGGGCACGCGGCTCTTTTCGTCGAAGCCGATGCCGTTGACGATGTCGCCACGGTAGGCCGGCAAGGTTACGCCGCCGATGGTTTCGTCGTTGGCCGAACGCGGTTTGGCGAACTGGCCGGCCATGCGCCCGACCTTGACCACCGGGCAGCCAGCGGCGAAGGTCATGACGATTGCCATTTGCAGCAACACTTTGAAGGTGTCGCGGATCTTCGCGGCGGAGAATTCAGCGAAGCTTTCCGCGCAATCGCCGCCCTGCAACAGGAACGCGCGGCCCTGAGTGACTTCGGCAAACTGCCGGCGCAGCTCGCGCGCTTCGCCGGCGAACACCAGCGGCGGATAGCTGGCCAGGGTTTGCTCGACCTGGCGCAGGTGCGCGGCGTCGGGGTATTGCGGTTGTTGCTGGATCGGCAGGGCGCGCCAGCTGTCAGGGCTCCACGGTTGGCTCATCACGGTCTCGAAGTTCATACGCAGGGAAGCGCCATGTTAGCAGCAATTAGTGCGTGACCTGCTCCTGCCCCATCGCCGACAATCGCCGCTTTGCCACGGCGCCACAGCGGTGCCATCGCGTCACCGCGCCCGGTGACCATCAGGAGACGAAATGACTGAGGAGCGCGTCGAGCATCTGCTCGCCGAAGTACAGGATGAGTTCGGCGTGATTCGCGTGCTGGAAGTGGCCGATTACCGCTTTCTCGAGTTCGGCGATGCGATCGAGCAGAGCTGCGTGTTCACTGCCGACCCGAGCTGGCTGGAGTACGACTACACCCGCGCCATGCTGATCGGCGCGCTGTGCCACGAGCAGCCGGAGAGCGCGCTGTTTCTCGGTTTGGGTGCGGGCACGCTGACCCAGGCTTGCCTGAAGTTTCTGCCGCTGGAAGACGTCGAAGCCATCGAACTGCGCCCGGACGTGCCGCGCCTGGCCATTGAATATCTCGGTCTGGATGATGATCCGCGGTTGTATATCCGCGTCGGCGATGCGCTGGAATTGCTGCCGACTGCCGAGCCGGCGGATCTGATTTTCGTCGACCTCTATACCGATGTCGGTCCCGGTGTCGGGCATCTGGCCTGGAGTTTTCTCGGCGATTGTCAGAAGCGCCTGAATCCGGGCGGCTGGCTGGTGATCAACCAGTGGGCCACCGAGGATGGCAAACCGCTGGGCGCGGCGTTGTTGCGCGGGCTCTATCACCGGCATTACTGGGAGTTGCCGGTGAAGGAGGGCAACGTGATTCTGATCGTTCCTGCGGATCTCGATCAGGCGCTGGACATGCAGGCGCTGACCCAGCGGGCCGAAGCGCTGGCGCCGCAGCTGGGTTATTCGTTGCAGTCGTTGATCAACGCGATTCGCCCGGCGACCTGAGCCGGCAGGACCGCCCCTTCGCGAGCAGGCTCGCTCCCACATTTGAAATGCGTTCTACCTGTGGGAGCGAGCCTGCTCGCGAAAAGGCCCTGACAGGCAGCAGAATCTTCAGATGCCTTTGAAGATCCCCGGACGCCGCTCCACCAACGACCGCACCCCTCCCGGGCATCCTCAGTGGCGAGCAACTTCTTCACCAGCGCCGGTAACGCCTGCGCCGCCGCTGTCTCCCCTCATAGCGCGCCTGTCGCGCTGACATCAAGGTCGCCTGCACCCCCAGCGGCGCCTGCCGGGCAATCCGTTCGGCCAGCTCGATCGCGCGGGGCAGCAAATCTTCGCTGGCCATCACTTCCTGCACCAGGCCCAGATGCAACGCATCGTGGGCATCAAATTCATCGCCAGTGAGCAACCAGCGCATCGCATTGCCCCAGCCGGCAATCTGCTGGAAACGCAAAGTCGCGCCGCCAAACGGAAAGATCCCACGCTGCACTTCCATCTGCGCGAAGCGGGTATTGCTCGCGCACAGGTTGATGTCCGCCGCCAGCATCAGCTCGATGCCGATGGTCAGGCAGTAACCCTGCGCGGCGACGATGACCGGTTTGCTCACCCGTGGGCCGACGAAAACGCCCCAGGGATCGCAGCCGCCGCTCGGAACCTGCCAGCCTTCGGCCAGCGCCGCGCTGGCATTGACCAGATCGAGTCCGGCGGTGAAGTGTTCGCCATGGCCGAACACCACGGCGACCCGCGCTTCGCGGTCGGCTTCGAACTCGCCGTAGGCCAGGCTCAGGTCGTTGAGCAGGTCGATATCGAAAGCGTTGCGCTTGGCCGCACGATCGAGGCCGATCAAGTGCACATGACCACGACGTTCTCGACTGACGCGGCCGGCGCTGGGCTGATTCATGGCTAAATCCTCAAGCGGGAAGGGCGGGTGCGCGGCGCTTTGCCGCAGGTCGGTGAACCGTTTAAGCGTCATCGCCCGCAGGGCCGGGCCTTTGCAAAATAGACCGTTGCGCGATTATCCGCAAAACCCCGTTACACGGCGGTGACACACGGATAAGGGCCACAAAAAAAGCTCCCTTTTCGGGCGAAATCCGGTATAGTGCGCGCCGGCCTTTAACCGGGCCGCGTTTAGGTAGCGCATTTCCCGAAGTCAGCTTCGGCTGCACGTCCGCATTGCGGGCTCTTCCTTGACGATTCATCTTCATTCATTCGTTTTCGCAAATCCCCGCCGACAAAGCTGCCAGGGCGACTCTTGAGTCTCAACACGGCATGCGCAGCTTTGGAGCATGGGTCTTTGCGGATGCACTTAGAGGCAGACCCATGACCCAGGAAACCGGCGGATTCGCCGCTTTTAATCTCAACCCGAATATTCTTGCAGCCGTCGCAGCGACTGGCTACGAAGAGCCTTCGGCGATTCAGCAGCAATCGATCCCGATCATCATGGCCGGCCAGGACATGATTGGCCAGGCGCAAACCGGTACCGGTAAAACCGCCGCGTTCGCACTGCCTATTCTGCACCGCATCGATCCTGCCAAGCGCGAACCGCAAGCCCTGATCCTGGCGCCAACCCGAGAGTTGGCGCTGCAAGTAGCAACCGCTTTTGAAACCTACGCCAAGCAAATGCCAGGCGTCACCGTCGTGGCTGTCTACGGCGGCGCGCCGATGGGCCCGCAACTCAAGGCAATCCGTAATGGCGCACAGATTGTTGTCGCTACTCCGGGTCGTTTGTGCGACCACCTGCGTCGCGACGAGAAAGTCCTGTCGACTGTGAACCATCTGGTTCTCGACGAAGCTGACGAAATGTTGAAGCTGGGCTTCATGGATGACCTGGAAGTCATCTTCAAGGCTCTGCCATCGACCCGCCAGACCGTGCTGTTCTCGGCGACCCTGCCGCAGTCGATCCGCGCCATTGCCGAACGCCACCTGCGCGATCCGCAACACGTCAAGATCCAGACCAAGACCCAGACCGTTACCGCGATCGAACAGGCTCACCTGTTGGTTCACGCTGACCAGAAAACCTCGGCCGTACTCAGCCTGCTGGAAGTCGAAGACTTCGACGCCCTGATCATGTTCGTGCGCACCAAGCAAGCGACCCTGGACCTGGCCAGCGCCCTCGACGCCAAAGGCTACAAAGCCGCCGCGTTGAACGGTGACATCGCCCAGAACCAGCGTGAGCGCGTGATCGACTCGCTGAAAGATGGCCGTCTGGACATCGTTGTCGCGACCGACGTTGCTGCCCGTGGTCTGGACGTTCCGCGCATCACTCACGTGTTCAACGTTGACATGCCGTACGACCCAGAGTCCTACGTGCACCGTATCGGCCGTACCGGCCGTGCCGGTCGCGAAGGTCGTGCACTGCTGCTGGTGACTCCACGTGAGCGCCGCATGCTGCAAGTGATCGAGCGCGTAACCGGTCAGAAAGTTGCCGAAGTACGCCTGCCAGACGCTCAAGCCGTTCTCGATGCACGCATCAAGAAACTGACCAACAGCCTGTCGCCGCTGGTTGCTGATGCCGAATCGACTCACGGCGAACTGCTTGATCGCCTGACTGCCGACATCGGTTGCACCCCGCGTGCACTGGCTGCTGCGCTGCTGCGCAAGGCCACCAATGGTCAAGCGCTGAACCTGGCCGCGATCGAGAAGGAACGTCCACTGGTGCCGAACAACGCACCGCGTGGCGACCGTCCTGAGCGTTCCGGTGACCGTCCTGATCGTGGTGACCGCGAGCGTCGCGCGCCAATGCCTTTGGGCGAAGGCCGCGCTCGTTGCCGTACCGCGCTGGGTGCGCGTGACGGTATCGCTGCGAAAAACCTGCTGGGCGCCATCCTCAACGAAGGCGGTCTGGCCCGTGAAGCGATCGGTCGCATCCAGGTGCGTGACAGCTTCAGCCTCGTCGAACTGCCGGAAGAAGGTCTGGAAAAGCTCCTGACCAAGCTGAAGGACACTCGCGTGGCTGGTAAGCAGCTCAAGCTGCGTCGCTACCGCGAAGATTGATCTGCCCTTGGGCTGATTGATCGAACATAAAAAATCCCCGACTGGTTCGGGGATTTTTTTGCCTGCTTTTTGGGTTTACACAAAACCCTGTGGGAGCAGGCTTGCCAGCGATGACGTCAGCCGAAGCGATAAATATCCATACCCAGCGCCCCCATCGTGAAACCCTGATGCGCCACGCTGAAAACCCCGCCCGCGCCGCGAGCAAAATACAACGGCAACAGATGCTCATCACTCGGGTGACTGCGCACCGCATTTGGCGCCTGCTGGCGATAATCATGCAGCGCCGTTTCATCGTCGGCCGCCAGTTTGTCGATCATCCAGTCACGAAAATCCCGCGCCCACGGTTCAATGCTTTCCGGGCCGGCATGCCAGTCCAGCTCGCGGAGATTGTGGGTGATGCTGCCGGAGCCGATCAACAGAATGCCGTGTTCGCGCAGGCTCGCCAGCGCGCGGCCAACTCGCGTCTGCAACGCCGGCCCGCCACGACTCGGCAGCGAGACTTGCACCACCGGAATGTTGGCCTGCGGATACATCAACGACAGCGGCACCCAGACACCATGATCGAACGGTCGTTGCGGATCGAGCCGAGCCGGCAGGTCATTGGTGTTCAACCGCTCAGCCACCTCTGCGGCCAGTTGCGGATTACCCGGGGCCGGGTACTGAACTTCAAACAGCGCACGGGGGAAACCGCCGAAGTCGTGCCAGGTTTCCGGATGCGGGTGGCTGCTGTCCAGCAGTTCCTGGCTTTCCCAGTGTGCAGAGACGATGACGATGGCTTTGGGACGCGGCAGTTCGGCGGCCAGTCGCGCCAGTGCCGGGCCGCTGGCACCGGGCTCCAGCGCCAGCATCGGTGAACCGTGGGAGATAAACAGGCTGGGCAACATGGACGGGCTCCTGAGCGCTAAGATGAACCATCTTCAGTCAGATCATCGATCTGAATCCAATATAAGTTTCTGCGGTTTTTCATCGGTTTTTCGGGAGTGATCCATGCAGCCTGAGTTTTGGTACAAGAAATGGGATTCGAACCAGATCGGCTTTCATCAGGCCGAGGCCAACCCGTATTTGCAGCGCTATTGGCCGGAGCTGGCGATTGCACCGTCAGCACGCGTGCTGGTGCCGCTGTGCGGCAAGAGTCTGGACCTGCTCTGGCTTGCCGGGCAGGGACATCAGGTGCTTGGAGTGGAGCTAGCGGAAAAGGCTGTCGAGGAGTTTTTCAGCGAACATCAGTTGCAACCGCAGATCAGCGAGCAGGGCGCATTCAAGGTTTATCGCAGTGTTGCGTTCGAATTGTGGTGCGGTGATTTTTTTGCGCTGACGGCCGAGGACGTCGCAGATTGTACTGCGCTGTATGACCGCGCCGCGCTGATTGCCTTGCCGGACGCGATGCGCCAGCGCTACGCGGCGCATCTGCAGCAGTTGCTGGCGCCAGAGATGAAGGGGCTGGTGATTACCCTGGATTACGATCAGACGCAGATTCCGGGGCCGCCGTTTGCGGTGAATGATGATGAGGTGCAGCGGCTGCTGGGCCAGGGTTGGCAGCTGGAGAAACTGGAAGAGCGAGATATTCTGGCTGAGAGCCCCAAGTTTCTACAGGGCGGGGTTGAGTGGTTGGTGGAGCGGGTTTATCGGGTTTCTGCCTGATGGTTTTCTGTTAGCAGCTCCGGCGTCTTCGCGAGCAGGCTCGCTCCCACAGGGGAATGCGTTTCAAAGGTGGGAGCGAGCCTGCTCGCGAATGGGACTTTGCTGACAACGCATGATCTGAAGATACAAAAAAAGGCCCGCATCACTGCGGGCCTTCTTTTTTATTGCGATCAAATCAACCGCGACGACGCAGTGCGTCAATACGCTCTTCCAGCGGCGGGTGGCTCATGAACATGCGGGCGAAGCCCTGTTTGATGCCACCGTTGATGCCGAAGGCATTCAGGGTGTCGGGCATATGCACCGGCAGGCCCTGTTCGGCGCGCAGACGTTGCAGTGCGCCGATCATCGCGCTGGTGCCAGCCAGGCGGGCGCCGGCTTCGTCGGCACGGAATTCGCGCTTGCGCGAGAACCACATGACGATTGCGCTGGCGAGGATGCCCAATACCAGTTCGGCGAAGATGGTCGCCACGTAGTAGGCGATGCCCTGGCCTTCTTCATTCTTGAAAATGACCTTGTCGACGAAGTTGCCGATGATCCGCGCGAAGAACATCACGAAGGTGTTCACCACGCCCTGGATCAGAGCCAGCGTGACCATGTCGCCGTTGGCGACGTGACCGATTTCGTGGGCCAGTACGGCTTTCACTTCATCGGGCGAGAATCGCTCGAGCAGGCCCTGGCTGACCGCGACCAGCGCGTCGTTCTTGTTCCAGCCGGTAGCGAAAGCATTCGCTTCGTAGGCCGGGAAAATCCCGACTTCAGGCATCTTGATCCCGGCTTCGCGGGACAATTGCTCGACCGTTTGCAGCAGCCATTGCTCATGACGAGTGCGTGGCTGGCTGATGATTTGCGTACCGGTGCTCATCTTCGCCATCCACTTGGAGATGAACAGCGAGAACAGCGAGCCGGCGAAACCAAAGACCGCACAGAAGACCAGCAGCTGACTGAGGTCGAGGTCGACCCCGTTGGCCGCCATGAACCCGTTGAAGCCGAACAGGCTCAGGGTGATGCTGGCTATCAGCACGACCGCCAGGTTAGTGGCCAAAAACAGCAGGATGCGCATCATGGTTGTAGAACTCTCCTCAAGCTAAAGATGTAGCGTACTGCGGGGTATATAAGGTGCGGCACCGGGCTATTCAACCGAGTGACTATTTCAAACTGTGTCCTACAGCGGTTTCTTGAGGAAAAAGAAAATTCCCACCCTCGATTCCGATACGGATGACACAGCCTTTCGCCCCGCCGCCATTAGGTCAGACACGTCTGTACGGCTCGCATCGCAAGTGTAGAAGGGCTGCAAAGGCGCGGAACAAAGATGTGTTGCTGAATCAGACAGTGCGCAACAGCCAATCCGTTGCGCACTGCAGGCCGGTTACTGGCGGTAGGACTTGAGGAAGTTGCCGATGCGGCCGATGGCCATTTCCAGATCATCGACGCGGGGCAGGGTGACCACACGGAAGTGATCCGGCCACGGCCAGTTGAATGCCGTGCCCTGGACCACCAGCAGTTTTTCGGAAAGCAGCAGGTCGAGAACGAATTTTTCGTCGTTGTGGATCGGGCAGACCTTCGGGTCGATTTTCGGGAACGCGTACAACGCGCCCATTGGCTTCACGCAGCTGACGCCGGGAATATCGTTGAGCAACTCCCAGGTGCGATTACGCTGCTCCAGCAGGCGACCCTGCGGCAGCACCAGATCGTTGATGCTCTGGTAGCCGCCCAGCGCGGTCTGGATTGCGTGCTGGCTCGGCACGTTGGCGCACAGGCGCATGTTGGCCAGCATGTCGATGCCTTCGATGTAGCTCTGCGCGTTGTGTTTCGGCCCGGAGATGGCGATCCAGCCGGAGCGGAAACCGGCCACGCGGTAGGATTTCGACAGGCCGTTGAAAGTCAGGCAGAGCAGATCCGGCGCCAGCGAGGCAGTGCAGATATGCACGGCGTCGTCATAAAGAATCTTGTCGTAGATCTCGTCCGAGAACACCACCAGGTTGTGCGCGCGGGCGATTTCCAGCATGCCCAGCAACACTTCCTTCGAATACACCGCACCGGTCGGGTTGTTCGGGTTGATGATCACCATGGCCTTGGTGTTCGGAGTGATCTTGGCCTTGATGTCGGCCAGATCCGGGAACCAGTCGGCGCCCTCATCGCACAGGTAGTGCACAGCGTTACCGCCAGCGAGGCTGACGGCAGCGGTCCACAGCGGATAGTCCGGGGCTGGCACCAGCACTTCGTCGCCATTATTGAGCAGCGCCTGCAGCGACATCACGATCAGCTCGGAAACGCCGTTGCCCAAGTAGATGTCTTCGATGCCGACACCTTCAACCTGCTTCTGCTGGTAGTACTGCATCACCGCCTTGCGCGCGCTGAACAGGCCTTTGGAGTCGCTGTAACCTTGCGCGGTCGGCAGGTTGCGGATCACGTCCTGGAGGATTTCGTCCGGCGCTTCGAAACCAAACGGCGCCGGGTTGCCGATGTTCAGCTTGAGGATGCGCTGGCCTTCCTCTTCCAGTCGTTTGGCGTGCTTGAGCACCGGGCCGCGAATGTCATAGCAGACGTTGGCGAGCTTGTTCGATTTGCTGAACTGCATGGCGATGTGATCCCGAAAATGAACGATCCAGGCGGCAAAAGGACAACCGTACTGGGATTGCTGCGTCTTCGCACAGGCGGAGGTCTGGCGCTTTAGCGCTCAGAATCCGTTTGAATGCGCCCGGTCTGGCTGCCAGACTGGCGCGTGACGAGGCGCAATCATACGTGCCGCCCGATCCGTGGAAAAGGTACAGATCGGGCTTTTTCAGCCGCTGAGGTGTGATGATGGAAAAGTTGCAGAAAACCCTGGAAGAATGGCGTGCCATGCTCGACCCTGAGCAGTACAACGTCTGCCGTCTGAGTGCCACCGAGCGCCCGTTCTCGGGCAAATACAACAACACCAAAACCGACGGTGTCTACCACTGTGTCTGCTGCAACGAGCCGCTGTTCGATTCCAAGACCAAATTCGACTCCGGCTGCGGCTGGCCGAGCTTTTACGCGCCGATCGGCGATAGCGCGATGGCTGAGATCCGCGACACCAGCCACGGCATGATTCGCACTGAAGTGAAGTGCGCGCGCTGCGATGCGCATCTGGGGCACGTGTTCCCGGATGGCCCACCACCCACCGGCATGCGTTATTGCATCAACTCGGTGTGCCTGAATCTCGAGCCCCGGGAATAACCGAAACAGGCGACATCGCGTCGCCTTTTTATCGGTCAATTAGATTGCACGCAATTCAATTGCTCGTTATGTTTGCGCTTTCCTGACCATTGCGGAGCCGACCCATGAGCGACAACCTGCTGAATATCCCGTGCACTACCATCAAGGGCGAGCAAAAGACCTTGGCCGATTTCGCCGGCAAAGCCGTGCTGGTGGTCAATACCGCGAGCAAGTGTGGCTTCACTCCGCAATACAAGGGTCTTGAAGAACTCTGGCAGACCTATAAGGACCAGGGGTTGGTGGTATTGGGTTTCCCCTGCAACCAGTTCGGCAAACAGGAGCCGGGCAATGAGGGCGCCATCAGCGAATTCTGCGAACTGAATTTCGGCGTCAGCTTCCCGCTGTTCAAGAAGATCGACGTCAACGGCGCCGATGCCCATCCGCTGTTCGTGCAGTTGAAGAAGCGCGCCCCGGGCCTGCTCGGCTCGCAGGGCATCAAGTGGAATTTCACCAAGTTCCTGATCGGCAAGGATGGCCAGTTGGTCAAGCGTTTCGCCCCGACGACCAAGCCGCAGGACCTGAGCGGCGAGATCGAAGCTTTGCTGAAATGAGCCTGGCGGTTGATTCGCTGAAGCTCGACAGCCAGTTGTGCTTCAAGCTGTACGCGGCCTCGCGGGCGGTGATTCGCGCCTACAAGCCGATGCTCGATCAGTTGGGCCTGACCTACCCGCAGTACCTGGCGATGCTGGTGCTGTGGGAATGGCAGGATGCTGCGCCGGAGCAACCGACGGTCAAGGCCTTGGGCGAACGCTTGGCCCTGGACTCGGGGACGTTGACGCCTTTGCTCAAACGTCTGGAGCAGAGCGATCTGGTCCAGCGTCGGCGCTCGGCGCGGGATGAACGCGAGATGCACCTGAGCCTGACGCCTGCCGGAACAGCACTGCGCGAGCAGGTCGGGCCACTCAAGGCGCGCCTGCTCTGCGACAGTGGCGTAGATCTCGACCGGCTCAATGATTTGCGCGCCGGCCTCGATCATTTGCTCGGGCAGATCAAAGGGCTTTCGTAGTCGGCATCCACTGATCAAGCAGCGCGGCGAGTTCTTCGCGGCGAAACGGTTTGGCCAGATAGTCGCTCATGCCGGCCGCGCGACAACGTTCGCGTTCCTCGGACATGGCATTGGCGGTCAGCGCGACAATCGGCAGATTCGGCCAGCGCCCGCTCTGGCGAATCTGCCGACTGGCTTCATAGCCATCCATCACCGGCATGTTGCAGTCCATCAGCACCAGATCGAAATCGGCAAACTCCAGCTGATCCAGCGCCTCGGCACCATGGCCCGCCACCACTACATCGCAGCCAAGCTTGCCGAGCATGCCTTTGGCGACCAGTTGATTGACCGGGTTGTCCTCGACCAGCAGCACCTTGCCCCGGCGCGCGGACGGCAAGGCATCCGCTTGTGCTTCGCTGAGGGTGGCGGCGTCCGGTTGCAGAATCCGCCGCAGATGCTGGTACAGCGCGTTGCGCGCCAGCGGCCGGGCTTGCTGCTGCAAGGGCGCGAGGGCGGCGGCTTCTTCGCTGGGCAGAAAACTGCCATAAGCAGTCACCAGCAGGATCGGCGCGGTGATGCTCGGGCGCAGACCGAACAGGCATTCCGGACAATCGGTGATCAGCACATCCGGATTCAGGCCCAGCAGCGAATCATCAATAGTGCGCTGCGTGTATTCCAGGCCCCACACCGGCAACAGGCTTTTCAGCAATTCCGCCAGACCACTGCTGGCAGCGGTGATGGCGAGAACCTTGCCGCGTAACGGTATCGGCGGCAGCGCGCGGGTGTGAGAGGGCAGTGGCAGTTCGGCGCAGAACTGGCTGCCGAAGCCGCTTTCGGAGCTGATGGTCAGCCGACCCTGCATCGCCTCGCACAGGTTGTACGTCAGCGCCAGTCCCAGCCCGGTGCCGCCGTACTGACGGGTGATACCGGCGCCGGCCTGGGTGAACGGCTGGAAGATTTTCACCTGCGCTTCCTGGGCGATGCCTATGCCGGTGTCGCAGACTTCGATGCGCACGCCACCCTTGTACGCCGACAGACGCACATCGACCCGACCGAAACGGGTGAATTTCAACGCGTTGGACAGCAGGTTGCTGACGATCTGCCGCACCCGGGTCGGGTCGCCCAGCACCAGCGCCGGGAAGTGCGGTTCGATCAGACAGGTCAGCTCGACGCTCGGCGCGGCGTTTTGCGAAAGCAGGTTGGCGGTGTCTTCGATCAGCGAACCGAGGTCGAAGGGGATGTTTTCCAGCTCTAGTTGCCCGGCGTCGAATTTCGACAGGTCAAGAATATCGTTGAGCAGTTCCACCAGCACCTTGCCCGAGTCGTGGGCGATCGACAGTTGTTGCTGCTGCTCGGCGTTGAGCGGGCCGTCCAGCGACAGCGCGATCATCCCCAGCAGACCATTGAGTGGTGTACGGATTTCATGGCTCATGTTGGCGAGAAACGCCGAACGCGCTTCGGCCATGTCCAGTGCAGTACGGCGTGCCACTTCCAGTTCTTCGTTGGACTGGCTGAGGCGGGCGTTGATTGCCTTGAGTTCGGCGGTGCGCGCCGAGACGATGTCTTCCAGTTGCGCGAGGTATTCGGTCAGGCGGTTTTCCGCGGTGCGCCGCTGCTGGATTTCGGTGGCGATGTTTTCGAACTGCTGATTGGCGACCTTGACCAGCACGCCGATCTCATCGTTGCCGTGGCCGGCGGGGCACTCAAGCGTGGTCGGCTCCGCGCTGCGCGGGTCGCGGCCGCTGAGTTCACGGATGACCCGCACCAACGGCTTGGTCAGCATCACGTAGAACAGCGCCAGGAGGATCCCGGTCAGCAGCAGGCTGCGGGCAAAACCGTTGAGCAGGGTGACTTCCGCACGGCGCAGGAAGCGGCTGCCGAAGGCATAAGTGTCGACTTCAAGCTTGAGAACGCCGAGGGATTCGTTGGGCAAGTGGTCGAGGTACAGACGATCTTCGAAATGACGCTTGGCGCCGAACAGGAAGTCGCTGATCAGCCGATAGCTGCTCTGCAGTTCCGGGCGTTTGACGCTGGCCAGCACGGTATCGTTGTTGTCGATCAGTTGCGCGGCGATGATCGCCGGCGAGCGCAGCAGGCCCAGGGTGAGCTCCTGCGCGAGCTCGGCGTCGATGTTATAGGCGATGCGCGAGGCCGGATTGTGGCTGATTTCCAGCAGTGCGAGGATTTCCCGGTTGATGGAAGCGTCTTCGCTGGCATAATCGATGCCGATCTGCAGCAGACTGAGCAGGGTGCCCAGAATGAACCCGACCAGCACGGTAAGCCTGGCTTGCTTGTAAGACAGCCGGTGGGTGAATTTGATATCCATGGGTTGTTGAACCACTTCCGTTTCCCTTCGCTGCTCAAGCATAGTCGATCATGCAGGGATACCGAGGTTCCCGAATCGCCTTGTACAAGGCTTGCTGAGGCGATTTTATCTGTATGTCGTCGCTGGATCGTCATCATCACTGTGAAAGTGCCCGAGGAGAAGACGTGGATTCCCGATTGAATGCTTTTCTTGAACGCGCCGAGTCGGTTCTGGCGCGAATCGAACCACTGTTGCCGGCACCGCGCCCCGTCATTGACTGGAACACATGCCTGGCAGCGCGCTGGCAGCGTGACGGTCGCAGCGGTTACCTGTTGCCGCTGGAAGTCAGCCTAGACATGCGTCTGTCCGACCTGATCGGCGTCGACCGGCAGTTGGAGCAGTTGGGGCGCAACACACAACAATTTCTTGATGGCATGCCGGCCAACCACGCCTTGCTCTGGGGTTCACGCGGTACCGGCAAGTCTTCGCTGGTGCGTGCGTTGCTGGCCGAGCACGCCGGTGCCGGCCTGCGTCTGATCGAGATCGAACGCGATCACTTGGCTGACCTGCCACGCGTGGTCGAGCAAGTCGCCAAATTGCCGCAACGTTTCGTACTGTTCTGCGATGACCTGTCGTTCGAATCCGGCGAAGGCGACTACCGCGTGCTGAAAAGCGTGCTTGACGGTTCGCTCGAGCAGGCACCCGACAACGTCTTGCTGTACGCCACTTCCAACCGCCGCCACCTGGTGCCGGAAAAGGAAAGCGACAACGAAAACTGGAAGCGCGTCGACGGCGAACTGCACCCGAGCGAAGCGGTGGAAGACAAAATCGCCCTGTCGGATCGTTTCGGCCTGTGGCTGTCGTTCTACCCGTTTACCCAGGAACATTTTCTCAACGTCGTCGAGCACTGGATCGGCCAGTTGGCCGCCAAGGCCGGCCTGAGCTGGCAGCGCGACGAAGCACTCGACATCCTCGCCGTGCGCTGGGCCACCGGCCGCGGTAATCGCAACGGACGTTGCGCGTATCAATTCGCCCGCTACTGGGTGGGACTGAAATTGCTGGAGCACAAGGCATGATTGATTTGCAACAAAGCGGCCAGGGCCTCGAAGGCTACGGTATGTTGGCCGCACAACTGGAATCGCTACTGGCGGACGAACGCGATTTCATCGCCAATGCCGCGCAGTTTTCCGCGTTCCTGTTCAACCAGCTCGATGATTTGAACTGGGCCGGTTTCTACCTCAATCGTAACGAAGAGCTGGTGCTCGGCCCGTTTCAGGGCCAGATCGCTTGCGTGCGCATCCCGTTCGGGCGCGGTGTTTGCGGCGCCGCTGCTGCCAGCCTGCAAACCCAGCGCGTCGAGGATGTACATGCCTTCCCGGGCCACATTGCCTGCGACAGCGCTTCCAACAGCGAACTGGTAGTGCCCTTGGTCAAGGACGGTCGCCTGATCGGCGTGCTCGACCTCGACAGCCCGAAGCTGGCGCGTTTCGGCGCCGAAGATCAGGCCGGCATCGAGCAACTGGCGGCGATTTTCCTGCGCCTGACCGACTGCTGATCAACCGCCGAGGCCAGCCTTGTGCAACAGGCTGGCCGTATCCACGCTGTCGATTTGCGCGGGATCGAGAAACCGCGTTGCGTACTGCATGTACACCCCTTCGTTGATGAACAGGCCGAACAGCGGCGCATCGATGTGCGCTTCACGGCACATGGTCGCCATGATCCCCAGCGCGTCGCTCAGCGACTTGGCTTTCTTGTAGGGGCGATCGGCGGCGGTCAGCGCTTCGAAAATATCGGCAATCGCCATCATCCTGGCCGGCAGGCTCATCTCCTCGCGTTTCAGCTGTTTCGGATACCCGGTGCCGTCCATTTTTTCGTGATGGCCGCCGGCGATCTCGGCAATGCTGTCCAGGTGACCGGGGAAGGGCAGGTGGCTGAGCATCATGATCGTCTGCACCATGTGATGGTTGATGATGTAGCGCTCTTCGCGGGTCAGCGTGCCGCGGCCGATCTTCAGGTTGTACAACTCGCCGCGGTTGTACTTGTACGCGGGCACATCGAGTTTGAAGCCCCAGGGATTGTCCTCGGGGATCAGTTCGCTCTTGTCGCGTTCGATCAGATGCTCGGGTTTGTCGGCCAGCAGACTTTCACTGACGGGCAGCAGCGGCGCAGGGGTTTTCGCCTGGCGGCGGTTTTCTTCCCATGACACACCGAGGCGATCATCAAGTGTGCGCAGCCATCTGCGTTGCGCCACTCGCTCGAGACGTTGCAGGTCGGCCTCGGCCATAGCCTCGCCGCCGAGATTGCAGCGGGCGACAAAGGCAAAGTCGTCATCGAGCATCAGCAACTCACTATCACGGGCGCGGGCCAGCGCCGCTTCGTCTGCACCGCTTGCCAGCGTCTGCCAGTAGTCGATCCACACGTCACGCTTGAGCACTTCGAAGCGGGTGCGGATTTCGTGGATGCGGTCGTTGATGGTCTCGAGCTTGGTGGCTTTGTCGACCACGTATTCCGGCGTCGTGACCTTGCCGCAATCGTGCAGCCACGCAGCGATGTGCAACGCCTCCCATTCATCCTCGCTCGGTTGGTAGGCGCTGAACGCCGGGTCCTGGCTTGCCGCAGCAGCCTGGGCGAGCATCAACGTCAGTTCCGGCACCCGCTGGCAATGGCCGCCGGTGTAGGGGCTCTTGGCGTCGATCGCGCTGGCCAGCAGTTGGATGAAGGCGTCGAGCAGTTGTTTTTGCCGCGCTTGCAGACGCTGACTTTCGATGCTCACCGCCGCCGCGCCGGACACCGCCTGCAAGAAGGCAATTCGGTCAGGCCGCAGCTTTTCCAGATCACTCGGCTCACCACTGTCATTGACCAGCAGAATCAGCAGGCCGATGGTTTCATCGTGCTGGTTGTGCAGGCGGATGCCGATCAGGTGAATGCGCGGTGATTCCATGACGAGGAGGATTTTCTGCAAGTCGCCGGCCTGATCGAAGCCCAGATGGCTGACGGTATTGTTGGCGCTGGCCAGTTGCTCGAACCACGCCGGGCCGGTGTTCTTATGCAGCTCGCGTCCCTCAATGTCGAACGCCTCCAGCTTCTGCGGCACGCCATCGATGACCAATCCATAAGGCTCCATGCGCGCGCCGTCAGCTTCGCGCAGGTAGATCAGACCGGCCTGCGCCTGAGCAATCTGTACGGTTTCGAACAGCACACGTTCGAGCAGCGGGGCAAAACGGGTTTCGGCGCACAGGCTGTCGGTGATGCGGAAGAAACTGCCCAGGGTTTCTTTCATCCGCGCCATCGACAGGCTTAATTGATCGACTTCCAGTACGGGCGAGCGGCGCGCCAGCGGAGAGCTGAAGTCGAAGCTGCGGATCGCGTCGGCTTCCTTGACCAGGGCATGCAGCGGCTTGACCAGAATCCGCGAAATCACCCAGCCTAATGGCAGGCACAGCAACAGGATGGCGAGGGTGATCAGCGCGCCTTGCCAGCGCATGCGGAACGCATCCACCAGTAATTCGTCTTCCGGCACCAGCAGCGCCAGTTGCAGGCCTTTCGGCCCGCCTTCCTCGATGCTGGTGCGCGCGACGATCCATTGCCGGTCGTTTACTTGCAGACGCTTGCCGATATTGTCGGAGCTGAGCAGCACGTTCAGCTCAGGGCTGAGATCGGCCGCTCTGGCCAGCCGCGCAGTGCGGTCATCGACGATCAGGCGATGGCTGTCGGGGTAGGCCACGGCGTTGCCGTCGGTGTCGTACAGCGCGATCTCTGTCGAAGGCGTGACCTGGTGCTTGCCCAGGGCGGTCGACAGCGAAGCGAGGGTCAGGTCGGCGCCGATCACCGCGTTCTCGCCGCTGCGCCGGGCCAGCGTGGTGCCGACATTGTGGGTCGAGAAAAATACATAGGGCTCGGTGGTGATTTGCCCGGCCTGTTGCAGGGCGTCGCTGAACCAGGTCCGGCTGCGCGGATCGTACGGCTCTTGGGGATGCTCGCGGCGGTTGATCGGTGTCAGGGCCTGATCAAAGAACAATGATTGCGAGCGTACGGCGCCTTGTGGAGCATGCTCGATGCTCCAGACTTGATAGGCCGCCGCTTCCGGCGCCTGAAGCTGTGCCTTCAGAGCCGGAGTACGCAGCGCGCGCACCATGAAGAAATCGCCATTGGTATAACCCAGATACAGCGACGCCAGCGCCGGGTTATCGGTAAGCGACTGGCTGAAGGGTTTGAGCAAGGGCAGGCGTTGTTCCAGATCACTAGCCTGGGCTGCCGGGGTATCCGCCAGCAGGCTCAACAGGTTGCGGATCGGCTGATAGGTTGCCTGCAGATCGAGGCGTACATCCTGCTCGATGCGGTCAAACAGCTTTTCGCTGCTCGACAGGATGATCTGCGTGGTCTGGTGGTAATTGAACAGGCCCAGCACCACGCCGGTGAGCAATAAAAGAAAGGTGAACATGACGCTGATGTGCACGTGCAGCGGCAACCGGCGTTGCTCGGGGCGCAGTGGGCTGTGCATTGCAGGCTCTCCATGAATGTTTAACTCACTGCTCAGCGTCCAAGCATAGTTAAGACTCGCTCACTGTGCCTTGATCGGCCAGGGTCAATTGCTGTTGCAGGGCCTGCGCCAGTTCGAGCATCGCTTGGCTGGTTGCCGCCCAGCGACGGGCAATCTCCTGTGACGCGAGCGCTTGCTGGCAGGCGTCCTCGAGCTCATCGCAACATTCGATCAACCGCGAGGCCTGCGCGATGCGTGCTGCGCCCTTGATCTTGTGCGCAACCACTGCCAGCGCTTCGCGATCATCCTCGGGCGACAGCCTCAGCAGTTCTTCGCGGTCGAGACGGCTGCTCTTGAGCAGTTCCACCAGCATGCGCCGGGTTTGCCCGGGGTTGTTGCCGGTCAGCAGGCTCAGACTTTGCAGGTCGAAGACCGAGGCCGGTGATGCCGGCGTGATGCCGTCGATCCATTGTCCGAGCAAGGTCAGACTCAACGGTTTGAACAGGCAGTCGTCCATGCCGGCGAGCTTGCAGCGCTGGACTTCTTCGGGCTGGGCATTGGCGGTGAAACCCAGCACGGTGCACGGCGGGCGGTGGTTTTGCAGTTCAAGCTGGCGAATCCCACGGGTCATGTCATAGCCGTTCATCAAGGGCATGTTGCAGTCGACGATCACCAGATCGAAATGATCGGCCTTCCACCGCTCGAGGCCGCTGCAGCCATCTTCGGCAATGCTGAAGCGATGACCGAGAAACTCCAGTTGCTGACACATGAGCAAACGGTTGGCCGGATGGTCGTCGACAACCAGGACATGTAACGGCGTTGTCGCAGGCTTGATCAACGGTTCGCTTTTCGGCGGATTCGCCTTTGCCGGCAGGCTGTCCAGCGGCAGCGATATGCAAACCTGAGTGCCGATGCCGGGCTGGCTGCTCAACTGCAGTTGTCCGCCCATCATTTCGCACAGGTTGCGACTGATGACCAGCCCGAGTCCGGCGCCGTTTTTTGCCTGCCTACTGCCGTTATCCGCCTGCGAGAAAGGTTCGAACAAGCGCTGTTGATCTTCGGCGCTGATGCCTGAGCCGCTGTCCTGCACGGTCAGCTGCATCAATGTTCGCCCAGCAGCGTCTGCCGGGATCAGGTCGAGGGTGATCCGCACGTGGCCGCTTTCGGTGAACTTGATAGCGTTGCTGACCAGGTTGGACAGCACCTGCTTGAAGCGCAGCGGATCCAGATGCACATCCACAGCCGGGTTCGGCGGGTTGAAGACGACTTGCAAGGCAAGGTTTTTCTGCCGCGCTAGGCCGTCGAAGATGCGCGCAACGGAGGTCACCGTGTCGACCAGATTGATCCACTCCGGAGACAGGCTCAGACGGCCGGACTCAATGCGGGCGATGTCGAGGATATCGCCGATCAGCCCGAGCAGATCCTTGGCCGAATGGTAGGCCGTGTCGATCGAAGCGCGATCGGGGTGCTGCGGATCGATGCGTCGCAGGGTCAGTTCGAGCATGCCGATCACGGCGTTCATCGGTGTACGGATCTCGTGGCTCATGGTTGCCAGGAAGGTACTTTTGGCCCGGTTCGCCTCGTCTGCCTGTTCTTTGGCCGCACGCAGTTTTTCAAACAATTGGCGGCGTTCACTGATATCGATCCAGCCGCCAATGATGCCCTGGACGGCACCGCTGGAGTCGCGGTAGGGAAGTATCCAGTGGTAAATCGTCAGGCGGCGGCTGCCGATGTGCAGAGGCCGGTCGAGTATCAAGGGAATGCCTTCGGCAATGACTCTCTGGTAATCGGCCTGGAACGCCTCGGCCTCGAACGCGTTGCTCAGGGTGCCTTGCACGACGCCTTTGCCGATGATGTCCTCGCGTCTGGCGTTGAACGCTTCGAGATAACTGTCGTTGCAACTTTGCAGCAGACCCTGGCGATCTCGCACGTAAATCGGGTGTGGTGTGCCGTTAACCAGCGAGCGCATGAACTCCAGTTGATCGTTCAGCGCGCGTTCGGCAGCCTGACGTTGCTTGATCTGGTGGCGCATGTAGGCGTTCCAGGTCAGTAACAGCAGCAGGATCAGGCCGGCGGCCGCGACTACTTGATAGAACAGCCGCTGATAGTTTTGCCAGATGTTCTGGGAGGCGGTGGAGTAACCGCGCCAGCGACCGTTGATCACGCCGAGCTCCTCGGGAGCGATGCTCAGCAGCGCCTTGTTGATGATCGAGGCCAGTTCGGTGTTGTCACGGGCGGTCGCCAGCGAAAAGGCCGCCTGACTGGTGCCGATGGTGGTGGTGATTTGCAGTGGCCGATCGAATATGCGCGATGAGATGAAATAGTTGGCGATCACCAGCGAGTTCACCGCGCCGTCGACATGGTTGTCGGCCAGCATCGACACGGCGCTGAAGGTGTCGGGGGTTTCGATCAGTTCGATGCCCGGAAAATTCTCATGCAAGTAGGCGACCAGCGGATTGCCTTGGGCGATCGCCAGACGCTTGCCTTTGAGTTGGGCCAGGTTGGTCGGGCTGTCGGCGCTTTTGCGGGTCAGCAGCACGTAGGAATTTTCCAGATAGGGACGACTGAAACTCAGGTTTTTTCACGTTCGGCGCTGGGCAGCAGGGCGGCAATCAGATCGGCCTTGTGATTGTCGATCTGCCTGATCATTTCCGCATCGTTACGGCTGCGCTGAATCTCGAAACGCAGGCCGGTACGCAAGCGAATCAGTTCGAGCAGGTCGGCACTGATGCCGCGGAAATTGCCGGCGCTGTCGAAGAAGGTCAACGGTGCGTACGCTTCATTGACCACTACGCTGACGACGGGATGCTGCTTGAGCCAGTTCTCCTCACGATCCGTCAGCTGGAGTTTACTGTCGGTGAGCAGCAGGTCGCTGCCGGCGCTCCAGCGTTTGGCGATGTCATCGCGCTGGCTGCGCGGGATCGCTGCGAGCACTGTGTCGATGATGCCCAGCAACTGCGGATTGCTGCGCCGCACGGCGAAGCTGAAGCCATGGGCTTCCTGCTTGCCGAAGTTGGCCATGCGGACGTTGTTGAGATAGCCCTTGTTGATCATGTAATGGGTGGAGAGGGTGTCGCCGAGAAACACATCGGCCTGGTCGAAGGCCACCGCGTTGATTGCGTTCTGATAGGACGGATAGCAGGTGATCAGCGCTTTGGGATACAGCGCCTTGATCTCCGGCAGCGGCAAATAGTGATACACCATGCTCAGGCGCAGGCCGGCGAGGCCTTCGGTTAGCGAGCGGGTTTCATCTTCGCGGGTCACCAGTACCGGCTGATCGACCGCGTAAGGTGTGGAGAGCGCGAGGTTGGCATTGCCTGCTTCGTAGCCGTTGGCTGTGCCAAGCAGGTCGATCTGGCCATCGATCAAGGCGCGAATTGCAGCCTCGCGCGAGGGAAAGCGTTGCACGCGAATCGGCAAGCCGGTGGCCTGACCGAGAATCCCTGCGTAATCGGCGGTCAGTCCCTCGTAGTCCTGGCCACTGACGGTCATGTCGAATGGCGGGTAATCAGGTGCGGAGGTACCCAGTTTCAGTTCGCTGCGAGTCTGTAGCCATTGCCGTTGTGACGGTTGCAGGACAATCCCGACAGCCTCGGTTGCCGAGCGGCTGAGCAACGCATAGTCGGGTGAGGGGCTTGGCGAGGCGAAGGCATTGGCGCTCAGATACAGAACGGCGCTCAAGGTGATCAGGTAGTCCTTCAGACGGCTGGGCATGTGGGGTCTCACACGAGTGCGTTGCGTTTGGCCATCTCGATAAGTTCTACAAGGGATCTGGCTTTGAGTTTTTGCATCAGGCGCTTTTTGTAGGTGCTGACGGTTTTGTTGCTTAGAAACATGCCCTTGGCAATTTCCTTGTTGGTGCGTCCTTGTGCAAATAACTGCAATACCATCAGCTCGCGGTCATTAACGGATTTGAATAGTTCAAGTTCTGCATATCGAGTGTCATCGCTGCGCACCGGATTAAGTGCCTGACTGGGGAAGTAGTTGTAACCGGAAAGTACCGCTTTGATTGCGCTGACCAATTCGCTCAAGTCTTCCTGCTTGCAGACATATCCCGATGCACCGGATTGCATGCAGCGGATACCGAACAGCGTAGGACACTGCGCCGTCAGAATCAGAATCTTGAAATTGGAACCCATGGTGTTGAAGCGGGCCAGCACTTCGAGGCCGTCCAGCTTGGGAATGCTGATATCGAGAATGACCAGGTCGGGCATGCATTCACGGACC
Organism: Pseudomonas sp. AC255; assembly: GCF_979258175.1. NCBI lineage: Bacteria > Pseudomonadati > Pseudomonadota > Gammaproteobacteria > Pseudomonadales > Pseudomonadaceae > Pseudomonas > Pseudomonas sp. AC255. The sequence goes on from NZ_OZ409841.1 coordinate 1,214,857, forward strand.
ATCTGCATGGCATCGACACCGTTATCGGTCTCACCGACGACCTTGTAGCCTTCATGTTCCAGGAGCATTCGCACGGCGAGGCGGATGACCGGATGATCGTCCACAATAAAAACGGAGTTCATAAATAGAGTCCCATGCAAGCATGAATAAAGCGCGCACCTTAGCTCAGATGCATGAGCACTCGCATGGACTGGTAGTGTCGCGACTACGTTATCGGATTAATCCTACGCGTAATGAAGAAATGGACTACGTTGAAATTAGGATAGGCGTAAGGAAGCACGAGCGTTCAATTCGCCGAAGATGGAAATTATCCGAGAGCCAATATTGATCTCCAATTATTTACTGGTGTTTAAAGTTGTGTTTAACAAGTGCGGTTCGTTTTGTTTGGTTGCCTGGGTCAGCGCGATCCAGTCTTACCAGTTTAAAGAACGCGTATAACGTTCGTGGCGATAACTCACCGGGCATCAGCCGGCCAGACCAATGGCCGGCTGATGCGGGACGATCAATGACTTGAGCGGCCGGTCATTTCCAGTGCCATGTCACTGGCGTAACTGTCGGTCATGCCGGCGATGAAATCGATCATGCGCAGAAACGAACTGTGCAGCGAACCTTGAGGGTCCGGCGCATTGTTGCCGAGCAAATCGAGAATACGCCGGCTCTTGAACGACGGCGTGCGGCCGTTGTGCTGCTCCAGCGCGGCACCGCAGAACGAATTGAGCAGAATCTCCAGTGTCGTGTACGCGCCGATCTCATGCAGGGTCTTGCGTTTGTCCTGAAAGATTTTTTTGCGCGCGATGTCCTTGGCGTTCAACACGCAGCGCTTTGCCGGCCCGTGCATGTGTTCGACCAGATCGCCGTGCAGTGTGCCGGCGAGCAGAGCATCCTGCTGTTCGACAAATGCTCGCGCTGCCGCGTTGGTCAGGTGCTCGATGGCCTTGCCGCGCAGGATCGCCAGTTTACGCCGCCGGGAATCCTGCGGGCCGAGCTGGCGATAGGTTTCCGGCAAATCGTCACCGACCAGGCCGAGCAGCAACGACTCGACTTCGGCGTATTCGAGCAGCTCCATTTCCAGACCGTCTTCGAGATCGATCAGCGCATAGCAGATGTCATCGGCGGCTTCCATCAGGTAGACCAGTGGATGGCGTGCCCAGCGCTGGTCTTCGATTTGCGGCAGACCGAGTTTGTGCGCGATCTGTTCGAGCAATGGCAGCTCGCTTTGGTAGCAGCCGAATTTGTGTTTCTTGTAGCCGAGGGAGTCGGCGTGGCGCGCGGTCCACGGGTACTTCAGATAGGTGCCCAGCGTCGCGTAAGTCAGGCGCGTGCCGCCATCGAACTGGTGATATTCCAGCTGCGTCAGCACGCGAAAGCCTTGAGCATTGCCCTCGAAATTGAGGAAGTCACCACGCTCGGCGTCGCTCATGCCATCGAGCCAGCCGCGCCCGGCGGCTTGTTGAAACCAGTGGCGAATCGCGTCTTCGCCGGAATGGCCGAATGGCGGATTGCCGATGTCATGCGCCAGGCAAGCCGATTGCACGACCATGCCGAGGTCGGCCGGGTCGCACCAGTCTGGCAGCGCGCTGCGCAAGGTTTCACCGACACGCATGCCCAGCGAACGGCCGACACAACTGACTTCCAGCGAATGGGTCAGGCGCGTGTGAATGTGATCGTTGCTGGTGACCGGGTGCACTTGGGTCTTGCGCCCGAGGCGGCGGAAGGCCCCGGAGAAAATGATGCGGTCATGGTCTTTGTGAAAAGGGCTGCGGCCGAGTTCTTGCGGGCTGTGCAGCGGCTTGCCGAGGCGTTCGCGGTTGAGCAGGGTTGGCCAATCCAAGGCTGAATCTCTCCGTCTGGTGACTGATCGCCCTAGCTTCCCGGTTCGGCTGCGCGCCTGCAAGCGGAACTACAGACCCGCCGCATCGATATCAATCAGCAACAGCCGTTCGCCGTTATCGAAAAACTGCCCCGCAGTCAGGCAATACTGGTTGCTGGTGGCATCGCGATAGGTGTTCGACAGGGTCAGGCGGCGTTCTTCCCAGCCTTCGGCCAGCAGATGATAGAAGTACGGTCGCCACGACCAGTTGTGCCCCAGATAGCGATCATCGGCGAACCAGCCGTCATGGCGCCATTCCAGGTTGGGGGTCAGTTGCGTGCCGTGGCGGTCGCACTGATAAAAGCGCAGCAGCCAGGGAAACGCCTGCAATTGCGGCAATGCACTGAGCGGGGCGCGGGCCTGCGCCCATTGCTGCAGAATCGCCATCAGCTCGCTGAGCTGCTGACGCATTTGCATCAGCCGCCCGCGCTCACTGAGTTTCTGCTTCACGTAGCGTTGCCGCAATTGCGCGAAATGCGCGACGAAGGCATCGGTAGCGAAGAATTCTTCTTGTGCTCGGGCGAAGAGAAATCCCTGCACATAGCGCGAGCCGCACTCCAGCGCGAAATTCAGCTGCGCTTCGGTTTCGACGCCTTCGGCGATGATCCAGCAGCCGGTTTTCTCGGCCATCTGGGCGAGAGCCTTGACCACATCGCTGCTCGGTCCGCCGAGGGCTGCAGCCTGAAACAGGCGCATATCGAGCTTGAGAATGTCCGGTTGCAGGGCCAGGACCCGATCCAGCTGCGAATAGCCTGCGCCGAAATCATCAATGGCGATTCTCGCCCCTGCGTCACGGTAGCGCCCGACCACGTGGGCCAGGCGTTCGCTGTTACCACCCAGTTCGGTGATTTCAAATACGATGCGCTGCGGATCAACCTCGTGTCGCGCCAGTTGTTTGAGACTTGGCAGCGCTTGATCGGCGCGCAGGCGGCTGATCCAGCGTGGCGACATGTTCAGGCTGAGAAACCACTCGGCCGGCGCTTCATGCAGGCGGCTGAGGGCGTGATCACGAATTTGCCGGTCGAGACGGCGCAAGGCAGTGGCCGGCGTGCGCGGATCGGCGAACAACGGTCCTACCGAGGTCAGTTGACCATCGCTCTGACGCAGGCGGCCCAATGCTTCGACGCCTGCAATGCGGCCGGTGGCGGTATCGATGAAAGGCTGAAAACAGGCGAGCGGTTGCCCGTCGATCACGGCAAGTCCTTAATCTTGTTTTTGGTTTGGCCGCGCTTGCCGGATAGGCACGCGGGATGAATCTCCCGATAAGGAGATTCATCCCGGCGCTATTGCAAGAATGTAGCCAGAAGGGCGCTTCAGCGTTTGCCCGAGCTGTGCATGACCAGTCTGATCAGCGGCCCAAGCGTCGTGCCCAGACGCAGCAGTCGCGTCAAACCGCCACCACTGCTGCGTTTCGAGCCTTTGCCGGTGAGGAAACCCAGCAGCGTCACCGCTGCCACGCCCCACAACGGCGCGTGCTTGATGCCGAAACCATCCTGCACGTTCTGCTTCATGCCACGCATGCGCTGCAACGGTTGCAGCACTTGCGCGGTTTCGTGGCGGATTTCCTGACGGTGCATTTCCATGCGCAGGCGGATCAGCGCCTTGCGCATTTCCCGGCGGGAGCTGTTGTGCGGAAGTTCAGGCAGGCTCATGGCAGCAGACGCTCCCGGTCGTTGGCCAGCTCTTCGAGCGTGCCGTGGAAAGGCGAGGACTCATCGAAAATCGCCGCTTTGAGGCGCAGACCGCAGAAGATCGACGCCAGCGTGTAAAACACGCACAGGCCGATGATCGCCGCCAGGCGGTAGGTGTCCCAGAAGATGATCATCACCAGCGTCGACAGACCTACCAGCAACAGCAGGGCAAAAACCAGCGCCAGGCCTGCGAACAGCAGCAGGCTGACAGTGCGTGATTTCTGCTCCTGCAGCTCGATGCCGAACAGTTCGACATGACTGTGCAGCAGGCCCAGAACGGCAGCGCCGAGGCGACGCGTAGAGGAGGCGGTGCCCGCAGTCGGGCCGGATTCACCGATCGACATGATCAGCGCCGAGTTGCCAGCAGGCCGATCAGAAAGCCGACGCCGGCAGCGATGCCCACCGACTGCCATGGGTTGGCCGACACATAGTCTTCAGTAGCGGTTACGGCCGCCTGACCGCGCTCACGCAGGGTGTCTTCGGTCACCTTCAGGGTTTCCCGGGCACGCAGCAGGCTGTCATGAATCTGGGCACGCAGCTCATCGGCCTGATCACCCGCGAGGGTCTTGGTGTGTTCGAGCAAGCGTTCGGTGTCGGCGACCAGAGTCTGGAAGTCGTTCATCAGGATTTCTTGAGCAGTCTTTGCCTTGATGCTGGCCATGGGTGGATCTCCGTAGGTGGCTTTGAAGCGTTCGAGTATGAGCCTTGCGCGAAGGTTCAGTGCAAATGCCTGGTACAACTTTTGCTGTGTCGTGGTGCGTCGCTCGGCGTATGTGCGCTGTTGCCGGGCGTCCCAGCAGAAAAACTCTAATTAATTTACTAGCAGTTCGTGATCGGACATCGATAAATGCGCCAAATCAGTTCATCAACCCTGCCGTTGGATATTTGATGAGTCGTAATTTGGTGCATGAAATGCACACATGAACCGCTTTGGTGCCTTTTAGCCTTGGGTCTGCCTCCTCATGGAAAATCTGCAAAGCGCTGTGGACACGCTGGTTCACAGCTCCAACACGTTGTTCATTCTGATCGGTGCGGTGATGGTACTGGCGATGCACGCCGGTTTCGCCTTTCTGGAGGTCGGCACGGTCCGGCAGAAGAACCAGGTCAACGCGCTGGCGAAAATCCTCAGCGACTTCGCCGTGTCGACCCTGGCCTATTTCTTTATAGGCTATTGGATCTCCTATGGCGTCACCTTCATGCAACCGGCGGCGGTGCTCACGGCTGACCATGGCTATGGACTGGTGAAGTTTTTCTTTCTGCTGACCTTCGCTGCCGCGATCCCGGCGATCATTTCCGGCGGCATTGCCGAACGCGCGCGGTTTGTCCCGCAGTTGTGCGCGACGGCGCTGATCGTGGCGTTTATCTATCCGTTCTTCGAAGGGCTGATCTGGAACGGCAACTTCGGTTTGCAAGGCTGGCTGGCGGCGCAGTTTGGCGCGGCATTCCATGATTTCGCCGGCTCGGTGGTGGTGCATGCCGTGGGCGGTTGGCTGGCGTTGGCGGCTGTTCTGCTGCTCGGCCCGCGCAATGGTCGCTACCGCGATGGACGCCTGGTCGCGTTCGCGCCGTCGAGCATTCCGTTTCTCGCACTGGGCTCGTGGATCCTGATTGTCGGCTGGTTCGGCTTCAACGTGATGAGCGCGCAGACGCTGCAAGGCGTCAGTGGCCTGGTCGCGGTCAACTCGCTGATGGCCATGGTCGGCGGTACCGTCGCGGCGTTGATCGTTGGGCGCAATGACCCGGGCTTTCTGCACAACGGCCCGCTGGCCGGGCTGGTGGCGATTTGCGCCGGCTCCGACCTGATGCATCCTGTCGGAGCACTGGTGACCGGCGCGATCGCCGGAGCCTTGTTTGTCTGGTGCTTTACCGCTGCGCAAGTCAAATGGCGCATCGATGATGTCTTGGGTGTCTGGCCGTTGCATGGTTTGTGTGGCGTGTGGGGCGGGATTGCCTGCGGCATCTTCGGTCAGTCTGCGCTGGGTGGCCTGGGCGGCGTCAGCCTGATCAGCCAGTTGATCGGCACTGCGCTTGGCGTGGCAGTGGCGCTGGTCGGCGGCTTCGTCGTCTACGGCGCGATCAAGGCATTGCATGGGCTGCGCCTGAGTCAGGAACAAGAGTATTACGGCGCCGACCTGTCGCTGCACAAGATCGGCGCGGTGAGTCAGGACTAGATTTCCTCATCATTGGCTCCGGGATAGAAACCGTGGAGCAGGCGATAGCGATCGATACGCACTTGATCGACCTTCTCCTGCACTTTGTGCGCGGGCAGGCCAAGCATGATCAGCGCGTGTGAAGCGAGCATCAGGCTTGACTCCAGAAGCTCCGGCACCACCTCGGTGGCGCCGGCGGCTCTGAGTTCCGCCGATTGGCTGTCGTCACGGGTGCGTACCAGAATCGGCACCTGTCGGTTGAGTCGCCGGGCTTCGCGCAGAATGCGCAACGCCACGTCACTTTGATCCACGGCAATCACCAGCAGCCTGGCGCGCAACAGGCCAACCGCAGTAAGCAGATCGCCACGCGCCGAGTCGCCGTAATGCACGTCGCTTTCCGCGGATGCGGCTTCCTGCACCCGCACCGGATCGTTGTCCAGCGCAACATAGGCTTGCCCCGCATTGCCCATGAAGCGGCCGATGGACTGGCCGACGCGACCGTAGCCGCAGATCACCACGTGCTGGTCGAGGTCGGCGTTGAGCGCGCTGATCTGTTCGATCTGCGCTTCCTGATTGGGCTTGCGGTGCAGCACGGCGGCAATGCGCGGCGCCGCACGCAACAGCAGTGGCGTGAGCAGCATCGAACAGAACGTCGCCGCGAGCAGCAGTGCACCCGGTTCGGCCGGCAACAGGCTGTTCTGCTGCATCTGCGCCATCAAGGCAAAACAGAATTCGCCACCCTGGGCCAGGGCCAGACCGCTGCGCCACGCGGTTTCGCTGTCACTGCCGCGCCACTTCACCAGCAGCGCGACCACGATGCCTTTGATCAGCATCAGGCCGAGCGTCAGGCCGATGATCAACAGGCTGTGACTGACGAACAGTTGCAGGTCGATCAGCATGCCGATGCTCACGAAGAATACGCCGAGCAGAATGTCGCGAAAGGGCCGGATGTCAGCTTCGATCTGGTGCCGGTAATGGCTTTCCCCGAGCAACATGCCGGCGAGGAAAGCGCCGAGTGCAGGCGACAGCCCCAACAAGTGCGTGAGCCAGGCAGTCAGCAGCACGATCACCAGCGCCAGAAGAACGAACAGCTCCGCCGAACGCGAGGCCGCCACCTCATGAAACAGCCGTGGCAATAACCAGCGACTGGCGAGCAGCAGGCCGAAGAACAGCACCAAGGTTTTGCCCAGGGTCAACGGCAAGGCCCAATACCAGGCCTGCTCGCTGGTGCCGGCGAAGACCGGAACCAGTGTCAGCAGCAATACCGCGACAACGTCCTGAAACAGCAACACGCCGACCGCGTTCTGGCCGTGGCTGCTGAACACTTCACCAAGACTGCCCAGCTCCTTGGTCACGATCGCCGTGGATGACAGCGATAAACCGGCACCGAGCAACAGCGCCGGCATCAGCGGCATGCCCAGGCCCATCAACAGGGTGCCGAGCAGCGCTGCGCTGATCAGCACTTGCTGACTGCCGAGGCGAAACACCACCTGACGCAGCGCAATCATCTTCGACAGGGAGAACTCCAGGCCCAGGGAGAACAGCAGAAACACCACGCCCAGCTCGGCGACATCCGGCAGATGTTCGCTCTCGTTGACCCAGTCGAATGCGTTCGGCCCGACCAGTAATCCCACGCACAGGTAACCCAGTACCGGCGGCAGTCGCAGGCGCCGGAACAGGGCAATCACCACCAGGGATGAGGCGAGGATGATCAACAGATTTGCAAACACGGGACACTCCGCTGTCAGGGCGTTGGCCTCTGAAGCGTAGAGGCAAAAAGTCCGCGAGGATGACGCATTTGCAATTTGCGCTGAATGATTTGCGTCAGGATTTTGCGCCGGGAGCGCTGGGTCCTTTGAGCGGCGCTGGGTCGACGAGGGTTTAGTGGCGTCCTAGAATGGGCTCACTTGTTTTCCGGTAATGCCGTCATGCCTCCTGAATGTCAGCTGTTCGGCACCCTCGGGTGTCATCTGTGTGAAGTCGCCGAAGCCGAGCTGATGCCCTTCGTCGAGCATGGTCTGCTGGTTGAACTGGTGGACATTGCCGAAGACGAATCGTGGTTCGAAAAATACAGCTTGCGCATCCCGGTACTGCGGCGCGTTGACACTGGCGCGGAGCTGGATTGGCCGTTCAGCGCCGACCAGGTGGTGGCATTTTTAGGCTGTTGATTTTGCCTTGATCCTTCCGCTGGTCGCAGCGATACATCCTTGCGTTGGCGCTCGCTGACTTCTTCGGTTACTGTATGTCCATACAGCAATCGAGTCAGAGGGATGAACCGTGGTCAATGTCGAACAGTTGAAGAGCAGCGTTAACCGGATGTCGGTCGACGTGGTGCGCGAGGCCGTCCTCGAATTGCGCCTGGACGGGCTGGTCACGGAAGGCAAGACGCCGTTCAACAAGCTGCATTTCAACACCTGCTTTGCCGAGATCGAAGCCCTGTTTCAGCGCGCCGGTTATCACAAGCAGCTGGATGTGGTCGGTTATCAGGGCCTGCTGTATGCCTTGTACGATCCGGGTCGCTGGGAGGCGGTCGATGTCTTGCGCTGGCTGAAGGAGTTCACCGAAGCGGCGGCACTCAAGTCGATTCCGGCCTGATGAAACTGCGCTAGGTGGCTTTGCCTCACTGTTGGATAATGCCGGCCTGCATTGAGGATTTCTGTTTCGTATGACCAGCCCCGTATTTTCCGCTGCGCACAATCAGGCCAGCACCTTGTATTTACCGCCCGGTCCCTGGCTGACAGTGCTCGATTGCCTGTGCGAGCACTTCAGTGCCATCGGCCGCGAACAATGGCTCGACCGGATTGCTCGGGGGCGGGTGCTGGATGCGCAGGGCCAGCCGATTGCGCTGGACTTGCCGTACAGGGAAGGTCTGCGCATTCACTACTTTCGCGAAGTGCCGGACGAGAAGCCGATCCCGGTGCTCGAGTCGATTCTCTACGCTGACGAACATCTGGTAGTGGCCGACAAACCTCATTTTCTGCCAGTAACCCCGGCCGGGGAATATGTCGAACAAACCCTGCTGCGCCGGCTGATCCGTCGGCTGGACAATCCGCATCTGGTGCCGCTGCACCGCATCGACCGGCACACGGCAGGTTTGGTGATCTTCTCGGCCAACCCGCAAACCCGCTCGGCCTATCAGTCGTTGTTCCCGACCCGGCAGATCGACAAGCGCTACGAAGCGATCGCCCCGGCGTTGCCCGAGCTGAATTTCCCCTTGGTGCACAAGAGCCGCCTGGTCGATGGCGAGCCGTTCTTCCGCATGCAAGAAGGGCCTGGCGCCAGCAACACCGAAACGGCGGTCGAGGTGCGTGAGAAAAATGGTGATCTGTGGCGCTATGGCTTGTATCCCGTGACGGGCAAGAAGCATCAGTTGCGGGTGCACATGACGGCGCTGGGAGCGAGTATTTGCAACGATCCGTTTTATCCGACTGTGTTGAAAGATGTCGAGGACGACTACGCCAATCCGTTGAAGCTGCTTGCGCAGGGCCTGCGCTTCATTGACCCGGTGACCGGGGAATTGCGGGAGTTCGAGAGTCGAATCACCTTGCAGTGGTAATGCTGAAACTGCTTTCCGAGCGCCCATGAAAAAGCCCGCATGACAATGCGGGCTTTTCTGTATCCGGTAACGACGCGGAGCCTTACAGCTCTTTAACGGTACGAACCTGATCCTTGTTGATGCGGGTCTCTTTGCCGTCCAGCTGCTGGAACTCGTAGAAGCCCGAATCATCATCGTATTTCGGGGTGTCGACGGCCTGGATTTCGCGACCGTCATTCAAGGTGATCACTGTCGGCGAGGAGCAACCGGCGAGGGTTGCCAGGCCCAGTGCGAGCATGAAAGTGGCGAGGGTCCGTTGAGTCATGAGTGTGTCTCCGAATGGGAAATCTTCTGGTTACTGAGCTTGAGACGTAAACAAGGCGTGAGAGTTCCTTGGATAGTGTCAGTCTGACACAGTGTTGTGCAGATGTAACAATTCGGGGGTGTTGAGGTTGGCCAGTCGCGGGTCGTTGTCAGGGCATTGCAATGCGACGGCGCCGAGACTGCGCATCACCCGCCCCGGGCTGCGTTCACCTGCATTCCAGGCTGCTTCGAATGCCGGCAACAGCGCCACCGGAATCACGCACAGCAGCGGTTCCCAGTGCTCGCCGTGGCGCAGCATTAAAGGTTTTTCACGTTGCAGATCGGCTGTGGTCAGCATGGCTTCCAGCAACGCCGTGTCGATTCGCGGCACATCGCATGGCAACACCAGCAAATGCGCATGGCGCGCCGCTTTCAGTCCTGCACGAATACCGGCCAGCGGCCCGGGAAATCGCCTTCATCATCCATTACCAACTGATCGGCAAACCCGGCATAACGCTCGCGATTGCGGTTGCACGAGATGATCAGGTCGTCGGTCAACGGGCGCGCCTTGCGCTGCAGATGCGCGATCAAAGGCTCGCCCAGCCACTCGATGAGGCCCTTGTCCTGACCGCCCATGCGTTGACCGCGTCCACCGGCCAGAAGCAGGACGGAGCAGGGTGGCAACGGGTTGTTCGAGGGCATGACGACTCTCCAGAGGGGCGGCGGAAAAATGAGCCGCTGTGATATAACACCGGGCTGTTTCCCCTACAACTGGAAGAGCCTATGAAAGCCAAGGCTGATGTACCTTTCGTGCCGCTCAATATTGCGGTGCTGACTGTCAGCGACACCCGAACCCTGGAAACCGATACCTCCGGCCAGGTCTTCGTCGATCGCTTGATCGCGGCCGGTCACGCGCTGGCCGAGCGTGTTTTGCTTAAAGATGATCTCTACAAAATTCGCGCGCAAGTCGCCAATTGGATTGCCGACGATGTGGTCCAGGTTGTGCTGATCACCGGCGGCACCGGCTTCACCGGGCGTGACAGCACGCCGGAAGCGGTGGCATGCCTGCTCGACAAACAGGTCGACGGATTCGGCGAACTGTTCCGCCAGATCTCCGTGGCCGACATCGGCACTTCGACCGTGCAGTCCCGTGCCTTGGCGGGTCTGGCCAACGGCACGCTGGTGTGCTGCCTGCCGGGTTCGACCAATGCGGTTCGCACCGGCTGGGATGGCATCCTCGCTGAGCAACTGGACGCCCGCCATCGTCCGTGCAATTTCGTCACCCACCTGAAGCAGGCGGCGCCGTGTGAATCCCGTGGGTAAGCCGGGCAAGACCGGCAGTCTGCTGCCTGTCGAAACGGCGCTCGAGCGTTTGCTGGCCATGGCCGATGCGTCGCGCATTGTCGAGCGCGAGCACTTGCCGCTGGCTCAAGTCGAAGGGCGGGTGCTGGCTGAAGATCTGATCTCGACGCTGGATCTGCCGCCGTGGCCGAACAGCGCCATGGACGGCTACGCCTTGAACTTGGCTGATTGGCAGGGCGAGCCGCTGCCGGTCAGTCAAAAGGTGTTTGCCGGGCAATCTCCGCAGTCGTTGGAACCAGGTACCTGCGCACGCATCTTTACCGGGGCGCCGTTACCGGCGGGCGCTGACTGTGTCGAGATGCAGGAAAACGCCGAAGTTCAGGCCGACGGCCGAGTGCGCTTTCTTGAACCTTTGAAAGCCGGGCAGAACATTCGTCCGCAAGGGCAGGAAACCACGGTCGGCGAATTGGTACTGCAAGCTGGAACCCGGCTCGGACCGATTGAGCAGGGCCTGGCTGCTTCGCTTGGCTGTGCCGGGGTTAACGTCGTGCGCAAGCCGCGGGTGGCGGTTCTGTCCACTGGGGACGAACTGGTTGAACCCGGTCAGGCATTGGGGCCGGGCCAGATCTACAACAGCAATCGCGTACTTCTGTGCAGCTGGCTGCAGCGTCTGGGCTGCGAAGTCATCGATGGCGGAATTCTTCCGGACGATCTACCCGCGACGCGGGCGCGGCTGGGCGAGCTGCAAAATGTCGATCTGATTCTGTCTACTGGCGGTGTCTCGGTCGGTGAAGCAGATTTTCTCGGCATTGCCTTGCGAGAGGAAGGCGAACTGGCCTTGTGGAAGCTGGCCATCAAGCCTGGAAAACCGTTGACGTTCGGCCATTTCCGCAACGTGCCGGTGATTGGCCTGCCCGGCAATCCCGCCTCTACGCTGGTGACGTTCGCCTTGCTGACGCGGCCCTATTTATTGCGACGCCTGGGTGTGCAAGATGTCGAGCCGCTCAAGTTTGCAGTGCCAGCAGGCTTTGTCTGGCCGGTGGCCGGCAACCGTCGTGAATATCTGCGCGGGCGCTTGGAACAGGGGCGGGCGATCATTTACCGCAACCAGAGTTCGGGTGTGCTGCGTAGCGCGGCGTGGGCCGACGGATTGGTGGAAGTCCGAGAAGGCCGCACGCTGAGCGAGGGTGATGAAGTGAGCTTCATTCCCCTCAGTGACCTTCTGGGGTAGAGCATCTCGCCCATGCACGCGTCGGCTGATACGCACGGCGCGTGCAACGAATGATTCGGTCAGTTGCTGATCAATGTCACCAACTGGTCGAATCGGCTGTTGGCCACCCAGCCCAGCAGTCCGAGGATGACAGCGGTGGCACCCGCCGAATACGCCAGACGGTGTTTGATCGTCCGGACATCATTGAGCACTTCGTCCATATCGCGGCGCATGTATTTGAAGTGAGTCTCCAGCTCGCTGACTCGGGGTTCCATATCAAACTCTCCAGGGGTCTTGGCGCTGTTACAGAAGTCTGGTTTCTTGCTGGCACGACTTTCGGCGAGAGCGGCGACCGGGCTCACCGGTGCCTTGGTTTCATGGTTGTGCATGGAAGTTCTCGCCGATCGTATCAACTGCACGCTTGCTGGTTTCGCCATTGCTCGATTCATGGAAATAAATCGGGGGGTATCCGTTCATTACCGGCACATCCTTGTGTTATTGGGTTGAAGGTTGATGCTGCTGGCACACGGTGACCCAATGGTCGGACGGGGTCAATTAAGCCGATTCCTCTTGTTTCGTAAGAAAAAATACCGCTGTGTAGGACGCCAGCAGTTGGACGAAGAATTAATTGCCAGCGCGGTGGCTTTTTTAAGGCGCACAGTGGTCAAGATGTTTCAATCGATTTCAATTCTTGGAGTGACGTTATGAGTGAACGCCGGGCACTGCTGATCTTGCATGGCAAACAGGCACTCAACGAGGATGTCCGCGCTGCCGTAGAAGCCAAGCGTGAGCAAGGCTGGGAACTGGCTGTGCGAGTGACCTGGGAGGCCGGCGACGCCCAGCGTCTGGTCGAGGAAGCGTTGGCGGCCGGCTACAGCAAAATCATCGCCGGTGGCGGTGATGGCACGTTGCGCGATATTGCCGAGGCGCTGGCTCAGCATCCGCAAAAAGCCAGTCTTGTGTTGCTGCCGCTGGGAACCGCCAACGATTTCTCCCGCGCCGCCGGTATTTCCCTGGAGCCTGCCGAAGCCCTTGAGCTACTGGATGTTCAGCCCTCGGATATCGATCTGGGCGAAGTGGGCGGGCAGATTTTCCTGAACATGGCGACCGGCGGATTCGGCAGCCAGGTGACCGCCAATACTTCGGAAGATCTGAAAAAGGTCTTGGGCGGCGCCGCGTATCTGTTTACCGGCCTGACCCGGTTCAGCGAACTGCATGCCGCTTACGGCGAGTTGCAAGGCCCGGATTTCCATTGGCAGGGTGAGCTGCTGGCGCTGGGCATCGGTAACGGGCGGCAGGCGGGTGGCGGCCATGTGCTGTGCCCCGAGGCACAGGTCGATGATGGTTTGCTGGACATCAGTATCCTGCCGGCACCGCAAGAACTGGTCGGCACGCTGAAGAATCTGCTGAGCGAGGGCTTCGGCCTCGACAACATGTTCGTGCGGGCGCGATTGCCGTGGGTCGAGATCAAGGTCGCCGAAGGGCTGAGCATCAATCTCGATGGCGAGCCGCTGGAGGGCGACAGTCTGCGTTTTGTTGCGAAACCTGCAGCGTTGCAGGTGCATCTGCCGAAAGACTCGCCGTTATTGGGCCAACAACCGTCAATCAGTCATCAAGGCTGATGATCTGCTCACGCACGGCGAACAGCACCAGGCCCGCCACGTCATAGATCTGCAAGCGCTTCATGATCTGTGCGCGGTGGGTTTCCACGGTCTTGACGCTCAAGCCCAGGCCGTTGGCGATTTCCCGGGTCGATTTGCCGCGCACGATCAGGCGAAGGATTTCCAGCTGGCGCGCGGTCAGATTGTGCGAATCGGCGATGTCCGGCTGGCTTTTCTGGTTGCGGGTCAGTGCCTGATTGATCACGGTGTGAGCGATGGCCGGGCTGAGATAGCGTTCGTTGTTGCGCAGGGCTTCCAGCGCGTGCTCGAGCTCGGTGGCCGTGGTGTCCTTGAGCAGGTAGCCATGGGCACCGGATTCCAGCGCCTGCATGATCAGCGCCGGATCGGTGTGCATCGACAGGATCAGCACTTTGCTCTGCGGCCGAACGCGCTTGAGGCGTTGCAGCGCTTCCAGGCCACCGGTTTCCCTCATCGAGATGTCCAGCAATACGATGTCGGGGCTCAGTTGCTCGACCATTTCGAGCAATTGCGAACCATCACTGGCTTCGCCGATTACCGCGTAACCGGGAATATCCAGAACCAGAGCACGCACGCCGGCTCTGATCAGCGAGTGGTCATCCACCAGAAGTAAGTTACAAGTCAACGCATAACCTTATTCGTACTGGCCCGTTCGAGCGCTCGCGGCGCCCAGGGGAAAAGTGCTTCGATTCGAGTGCCTTTGCCCGGCTCGCTGATAACGCTCAATGTGCCGCCCAACTGTTCGATGCGCTCGGCCATTCCGGCCATGCCGCGTTGACCTTCTCTGGCCGGGTCGGCCGCCGGGGCAAAACCCAGGCCGTCATCACTGATCAACAGCGTCAGACCTTGCGGCAATCGCTGTACCCGAATCAACAGGTTTTTTGCCTGTGCGTGGCGCAGGATGTTGGTCACGGCTTCCTGGGCGATGCGAAACGCGGCGACGGCCATTTCCTCGGGGATGCCGTTGAGCCGTTGCTGGCAATCGAGACTCCAGTTGACCGGCGTGTTGGCCAGTGTTTTGAGCAAGTGCGCACGCAGGCTGGCTTCTAGGCCCAGGCTGGTCAATTGCCGTGGATTGAGAATCGCCGAGACGTCACGCACCTTGGTCAGGGTTTCATCCAGCGTGTCGCAGAGCACCTTGCATTGTTCCTGCAGATCCTCCGGCAAGCGGCGTTTGAGCCAGTCACTTTGCAGCTTGGCGGCAGTGAGCAACTGGCCGATATCGTCGTGCAATTCACGGCTGAGGCGATGACGCTCGTTTTCCTGGACTTGCAGAAGTCGATCAGCCAACTCTTGTGGCTGAAACTTGATCGATTTGCGTGACAAGCGATATTGCACCCAGACGCACGCGGTGGCGGCGATGTCGAGCGCCAGCAATCCCAAAGGAAGGCGTGCGGAAACAACATACGCCAGCAGACTGCCCAAGGTCGCCAGAACACACAGGACAAGTGTGAAGCGCCGGGCGTTTTCCCGAGAAGGTGGCCATGTGATAAGTGACTTGAGACTGGCGTACATAACGGATGGAGCCAATGGATGTTCGCTGCGGGCAGACCGACCGGTGACTGGCGGATCTCTGTGTGGAAATACTGTCATTTATGTTATTGATTCAATCCGCATTCATTAAGCGATCATTGACTGGCAATAACATCGAAAAGGTAACACTGAAGTCAGTATGCCATTAACCGGCAGGCAACTAACCGGCGGCATAATACCACTTAACATACCGTTGGTCGCGGTTGCTATATATGTCCATTCAGTCAGGAAATATCGGATTGTGGACGCAAGTTCCATATTGGAAAAAGTTGGAGTTGTTGTATTTGGGCCACTTCGATTTGCCTGGAAGTGTCGCTGGGTGCACACAGGGAAAACCCTGATGGCGGCACCTGAAAATTAACCGTTGGTCGGGCTGATTATTTGCCCCGGATTGTCGCTTTCAGGCACGAAGTATTCATTTACGACAATATCGCGACTTACCGGCTCAAGCCTGGCGCGCGGTAAAGGATGAAGAGAGCAAACGTTTGCTCACCATCTTGGGCTCGAACGAGGTTTGGCCCATTTGTGCCGCGAAGGCTTCGAGCAGATCAGTCTGTTCGCTTTTATCCAGGGTCAGCTGCCCGGTCTTGGGATCGACCAGCTCGAGCTGCCACGCCATCAAGGTCAGGCAGTCGCGTAACGCATCGAGGGCCTGCTCGTGCAGATCGACGTGGTCCTGCTGCAAATTGAGCAGGCTGTAGATGTGCAGGGAAAACTCGGAGATCGCTTCCAGCGCCAGTGCTTCGGCCCGGCCGGCCAGCTTCAGCAGAGTGCCGAGCATGCAGTCGATGGCATCCTTGTCATTGCTGATCAGTTGCAGATGGCTCAGGCATTCTTCGGACTTGGCGAGAAGCGTTTCGGCCTCGACCAGAAATTCGGGGAAGCGTTGCGCCCAGTCTTTACGGTCGATTGGCATGTTCATCTCCACCACGTCGTGTTGGTTGACGGATGGCCGTGTGTGGCGACGATCGTGAATCGTCGGCAGATCGCGCCCGGCGGTGCAGGTGCACGGACCGAGGGGTTCCAGAGGGTGGGTTGCCACTGAATTGCGATCGCACACAATAGCCTGACTCCGTTCATGCAATGAGAATGGCGTCACAGTAATGGCTATTGGAAATGGCGAATATCAGGTTGGGCCTGATTGATCCTAGGGGAATCCCTTAGGCGCGGGAACCTAACGTGCAAACCGAGGTCGCGCCGCAATGAATCTAGCAGATGAAATCACGATTGCCAGTAAAGCATGATGTCAGTGTGACATCAATGGCCGTTTGTGGCATTTTTAGCGACGTGCTTTACAGCAATCAAGATTAGCTGAATGCAGCCGATAAACCCCCATAGTGAATTCATCAGAACAAGCCCAGGAGTCATTGATGGCCGGCATTCTCGACACGGTAGACCAACGCACGCAACTGGTGGGTGAGAATCGCCTGGAAATCCTCATGTTTCGCCTGGCCGGACGCCAGCTGTTTGCGATCAACGTGTTCAAGGTTCAGGAAGTTTTGCAACTGCCCAAGCTGACCCTGATGCCGCAGCGTCATCCTTTCGTCTGCGGCGTGGTCAATCTGCGCGGGCAGACCCTGCCGGTGATCGACCTTTCCCAAGCAATCGGTATGCGCCCACTGGTGCCGGGCCCGAACAGCACGATCATCGTCACCGAATACAACCGTTCGGTGCAGGCCTTCCTCGTCGGCGGTGTCGACCGCATCGTCAACATGAACTGGGAAGCCATTCTGCCGCCGCCGACCAGTGCCGGCCGCCAGCATTATCTGACCGCGATCAGCAAGGTCGACGATCAACTGGTGGAGATCATCGACGTCGAGAAAGTCCTCGCGGAAATCGTCCCGTACAATGCCAAGGTCTCGCGCGAGAAACTCGACGATCCGGTACTCGAGCGCGCCCGTGGCCGCGAAGTGTTGCTGGTGGATGATTCCAACGTGGCGCTTTCGCAATTGCGCGATACCCTCGGCCAGCTCGGGGTGAAAATGCACATTGCCAGCGACGGTCTGAAAGCCTTGAACATGCTCAAGGCCTGGGCCGATACCGGCGTGCAAATGACCGATAAACTGCTGATGATCTTCACCGATGCGGAAATGCCGGAAATGGACGGCTATCGCCTGACCACGGAAATTCGCAACGACCCTCGCCTGCGTGGCCTGTATGTCGTGCTGCACACCTCGCTGTCCGGCAGTTTCAACGACTCGATGGTGAAGAAGGTTGGTTGCGACAACTTCCTTTCCAAATTCCAGCCGGACAAACTGGTCGATGTGGTGCGCCAGCGTCTGATGCTCGACGCCGTGCCGGCCTGAAACACGCACATTTTGCTTCCTGTGGGAGCCTGCTCGCGAAAGCGCAGGGTCGGACACATTGATGGTGAATGTGCCGGCCTCTTCGCGAGCAGGCTCGCTTCCACAGAACTGTACTTACATTAATGACGGCTTTGATTCGGTATCGAAGCTCGTATAGGGTGGCGTTTTTCCTCCAAGGAAGCTGGCCATGCTGCGTCTGAGCGCGCTTTATCGTTACCCGTTGAAATCCGGCAAGGGCGAAATCCTGCAAAGCATCGAGCTGGACAAGCTCGGGCTGGCGGGCGACCGACGCTGGATGCTGGTGGACGAGGCCAGCGGGCGCTTTCTGACCCAGCGTGCCGAAGCGAAGATGAGTCAGTTGTCGGCGTTGTGGAATGTCAGCGGCGGTCTGACCCTCAGCGCTCCCGAGCAGGGTGCTATCGAAGTCGCGCTGCCCGCTGCCGACGCCGAGCTGCGCGGTGTGACGATCTGGCGTGACACCCTGCGGGTGCCGGACGCCGGTGATCAAGCCGCGCGGTTTGTCAGCGACTTCCTCGGCAAGCCGACACGCCTGGTGCAGATGCCGCTGGAGCGGGCACGTACCACGCAAGCGGGTTTCGGCAAGGATGACGATCAAGTGGCGTTCGCCGACGGTTATCCATTGCTGCTGATCGGCGAAGCCTCGCGGCTGGCGCTCTCGGAAACGGTAGGGCGAGAGCTGGAGATGCTGCGCTTCCGTCCGAATCTGGTGATCGAAGGCAGCGCGCCTTACGCCGAGGACCAATGGAAACGCATTCGCATCGGCGATATCGAATTCCGCGTGGTCAAGCCGTGCGCGCGTTGCATCATGACCACTGTCGACCCGCAAACCGGTGAGCGCAGCGCCGATCGCGAGCCGTTCGCGACGTTACAGAAACATCGCTCAACCGCCGATGGCGCGATGTTCGGACAGAATCTGGTCAACGACGGCAAAGGCCGCCTGGAAGTCGGCATGCCGGTGGAAATCCTCGAATAGGTTGTCGCTGAAACGAAAAATGCCCGGGTCTTTTGGACGCGGGCATTTTTTTGCGCTGTGAAACCGTCGGGATCAGCCGCGGTATTCGCACAGGTAAGCGGTATCCACTTCGACTTTCAGCTGAAACTTGCTGTTGGCCGGGACGTTGAACTGGCTGCCGGCGGCGAAGGTTTCCCAGTCGCTGCTGTCTGGCAGTTTTACGCTCAGCGCGCCGGAAACCACATGCATGATCTCGCGCTGGCTGGTGCCGAATTCGTATTCGCCCGGGGCCATGACGCCAATGGTCGCCGGACCTTCAGCGGTGCCAAAGGCGATCGACTTGACGGTGCCGTCGAAGTACTCGTTGACTTTAAACATGGGCGGATTCCTCGAAAAGGGCTTAAAAGGGGGCGGCCAGTATGCACAAGGCTTTTCGCGCCGTCACGCGTCTAAAGCGGCAGGACCAGCGGCAATAACCGTGCGGTATTGCGGGCATCTTCCAGTGCGCGATGTTGTTGGCCGTTGAACTGCATGCCCGCCAGTTGCAACGCGCCGTTGAGCCCCAGCGGTCGTTCCAGGCGCCGGGCCTTGGCGAAGCGCTGTTTGAGGTTCATGTGCGGGACTTTGCTCAGGCCGCTGTCGATGTTCAGGCGCTGCCACTCCTGGAGCAACTGCTGGCGATCGTAACCGCCCCAACTGGCCCAGCCTTCAAGGCGAGCCTGATGCTGCGCCAGCCAACGCTCAAAGGCCGGCCAGACTTCGCTCAGCGGTTGCGCCGAATCGATGTTGGCCTGAGTGATGTGCGTCAGCTCCCGACAGAATGGCGTCAGCAATGGCCGGCGGGTCGGTTTGACGAAGCGCTGGAAGTGATCCTGCTCGCGCCCGGCGCGGTCGACCAGGGTCGCACCGATCTCGATTATTTCCATCTCCGTGACCGGCCAGCCACCCTCGTCTGTGGTGGCTTCCAGATCTATGACCAGCCAATGGGGCATCGCAGGGTTCCTGATTTCCGCGTTCTGATTTATCAGAGCGTAGTCAAACCCCGCGCTTGTGCCTGGGCGACTACTCGACCTGCAACAGAACCTGACGATTTTTTACCTGATCGCCGACCTTCACTTGCACCCGTTTGAGCACGCCATCGATGCCGGCCTTCAGCGGATGCTCCATTTTCATTGCCTCCAGCACCACCAGCAATTGACCCTTGCTGACGGTACTGCCTTCGCAGACCAGCACGTCGACAATGGCACCGTCCATCGGTGCTTTGAGGGTGCCGGAGGCGACGCTGGTCTGACTGTCGATCGGCGCATGAGTTCGATCCTCCAGGCGCAGGCTGCCTGGATGGGTGAACAGCCACAGCTGCCCATCGTGCAGACGGTAGGCATGACGCTGGCGCAGGCCGTCGATTTCCATGGTTACCGATTGCGCGGTGTGCTTGATGATTTTCAACTCCAGCGTGCGTTCGCCCAGCTGCACGACACATTCGCCGGATTTGCGCGCCAGCACCGACAGCGTCCAGTCCTGCTCGTCACTGCCGAGTCGATAGTGCAACGGCACGCTCGCGTTGTTGCGCCAGCCATTCAACGGGGCGCGATGGGGCAGGGCGCTGGCCTGATAGAACAACACCACAGCAATCGCCAGTTGCTCCGTCGTCGGCACATAAGTGTTGAGGCTGGCATGGCTGGAAAAATGGTGCTGGATGAAGGCGGTGCTGAAATCGCCGCTGATGAACTGCGGATGTTGCAACAGGCCCTCGAGCAAACGTTGATTGCTTTGCACGCCGAGCAGCACGGTGTCCCGCACCGCACGCAACAGCTTGCGCCGCGCCTCTTCGCGGGTTGCACCGTGGGCGATCAGTTTGCCCAGCATCGGATCGTAGAACGGGCTGACCGACTGACCTTCAAGCAGACCGTGATCGATCCGTGCGCCGTGATCAGAAGCCGGCTGCCATGCCGCAATTCGGCCGGTTTGCGGGAGAAAATCCGCAGCGGGATCTTCAGCGTAGAGGCGCACTTCCATGGCGTGTCCGTCGAGACGGATCTGCTCCTGGGTCAGCGGCAGCGGCTGGCCCTCGGCAACCAGCAGTTGCCACGCGACCAGATCGAGGCCGGTGATCATTTCCGTTACCGGGTGTTCGACCTGCAGGCGGGTGTTCATTTCCAGAAAGTAGAATTGCCCGCGCGCGTCGAGCAGGAACTCCACGGTGCCGGCGCCGACGTAATCCACCGCGCGCCCGGCCTTGAGTGCTGCTTCGCCCATGGCCTGGCGCAGCTCGGCGGTCATCACCGGGCACGGCGCTTCTTCGATGACTTTCTGATGGCGGCGCTGGATCGAGCAATCGCGTTCGCCGAGATAGACCAGATGCCCGTGCTGGTCGCCGAACAGTTGCACTTCGACGTGGCGCGGGTTGATCAAGGCCTGCTCGAGAATCAACTCGTCACTGCCGAAACCGTTCATTGCTTCGGACCGCGCGGTACGCAGTTGCGCCGCCAGTTCGCTGGCCTCGTGCACCAGACGCATGCCGCGTCCGCCGCCACCGGCGCTGGCCTTGATCATCAGCGGATAACCGATGCGCTCGGCTTCGGCCAATAGGGTCGCGTCGTCCTGCGCTGCGCCTTGATAGCCGGCAATGCATGGCACGCCCGCGTCGAGCATGGCAATTTTCGACAGGCGTTTGCTGCCCATCAGTTCGATCGCTTCGACGCTGGGGCCGATGAAAATCAGCCCTGCCTCGGCGCAGGCGCGGGCGAAATCGGCGTTTTCCGAGAGAAAGCCGTAGCCCGGGTGAATCGCATCGGCGCCGCAGCGTCGGGCGGCGTCGAGGATCGCCGCAATGTTGAGGTACGACTGCTGCACCGGCGCCGGGCCGATATGTACGGCTTGGTCGGCCATTTGCACGTGTAGCGCATCGGCGTCGGCGTCGCTGAACACGGCGACGGTGCGATAACCCAGCGCCTGGGCCGTGCGCTGGATGCGGCAGGCGATTTCACCGCGGTTGGCGATCAGGATTTTGTGGAGGGTGGGCATGGTGGGGTTCCTGAGTTTTTTGGCGTTGAATGTGATGGCCTCATCGCTGGCAAGCCAGCTCCCACAGGTTTTTTGAGCGAATGAAAATCCGTGTGGGAGCGGGCTTGCCCGCGATGCTTTTTCAGGCCCACCCCGGTTTGCGTTTCTGCATGAATGCCATGGTCCCCTCGATTCCCTCGTCTCCGGTCACCGCCGCGCTGAACCACTGCGCCGCCTCATCGAGCAATGCACTCGACGGCTGTCCGGCACTCGCCAGCAACAATTTTTTCGTCATCGCATTCGCTTCCGGTGCGCAGCGCAGCACCTGTTGCAAGACCTCATCCAGTCGCTCGGCCAACGCTTGCGCATCCTGTTCAACGAAATGCACCAGCCCCAATCGCTGCGCCTCAGCGCCATCGAAACGCGCCGCCGTCAGCGCGAGTCGGCGGGTTTCGGTCAGGCCGATCCGTTGCACTACAAACGGTGCGATTTGCGCCGGGATCAGGCCAAGGCTGGTTTCCGGCAAGCCGAACTGCGCCTTGTGATCGCTAATCGCAATATCGCTGACGCAAGCCAGGCCGAAGCCGCCGCCGAGCACGGCGCCTTGCAGCACAGTGATCAGCACTTGCGGCGCATGTTGGGCTTGTTCCAGCAGCGCGCCAAACGCCCGGTTCAACTCGCGGTAAGCGTCCGCGCCCTGAGCCCGGGCATTGGCCATGTCCTTGATGTCGCCACCGGCGCAGAAGTGCCCGCCGGCACCGCTGAGCACCAAGGCCCGCACTGTGCGGTCATCACACACCGCCGCCAGCACCGCGCGCAGTTCGGCGACCATTTGCAGGCTCATCGCGTTGCGGCTGTCCGGGCGGTTGAGGGTGATGTGCAGTACGCCACCATGCAGTTCCAGCAACAGCGCCTGGCAATCGGGCAGGTTGCTCATTTCTTTTTCCCCGGCAGGATGCCCATCAGTTTGCAGATGATCCCCAGCATGATTTCGTCGGCGCCGCCGCCAATCGAGACCAGGCGCACATCGCGATAGGCGCGGGCCACCGGGTTGTCCCACATGAAGCCCATGCCGCCCCAATATTGCAGGCAGCTGTCGCTGACTTCACGGCCGAGGCGTCCGGCCTTGAGCTTGGCCATCGATGCCAGGCGCGTGACGTCCTGGCCTTTGATGTATTGCTCGGTGGCCTGATAGACCAGGGCGCGCAAGCATTCGATTTCGGTCTGCAATTCGGCGAGGCGGAAGTGGATCACCTGGTTGTCGATCAGCGCGTTGCCGAAGGTCTTGCGCTCCTTGCAGTACTCGATGGTGCTGTCGATGCAATATTCCAGGCCCTTGATCATGTTCGCCGCGCCGAACAGACGTTCTTCCTGGAACTGCAGCATCTGCATCATGAACCCCGCGCCTTCATGGCCGATGCGGTTGCGCTGGGGCACGCGCACGTTGTCGAAGAACACCTGCGCGGTTTCCGAGCTGCGCATGCCGAGCTTGTCCAGGTGCGAACTGAGGCTGATTCCCGGGGTGTTCATCGGCACCATGATCAGCGACTTGTTGATGTGCGGCTTGTCGTCCGAGGTGTTGGCCAGCAGACAGATGAAATCGGCGCTCGGCGAGTTGGTGATCCACATCTTGCTGCCGTTGATCACGTAGTCATCGCCGTCCTTGCGTGCCGTGGTTTTCAGCCCGGCGACATCGGAGCCGGCGCCGACTTCGGAAACGCCGATGCAACCAACCTGTTCGCCGGTGATGGCCGGGCGGAGGAACTCTTCGCGCAGTTCATCGGAGCCGAAGCGCGCCAGCGCCGGGGTGCACATGTCGGTCTGCACGCCGATCGACATCGGAATCCCGCCGCAATGAATGGTGCCGAACTCTTCGGCGGCGACGATCGAATAGCTGTAGTCGAGGCCCATGCCGCCGAATTTTTCCGGCTTGGAAATGCCCAGCAGGCCCAGCTCACCGGCCTTGCGGAAAATTTCGTGGATGGGAAAGCGTCCGGCCTTTTCCCACTCTTCGACGTGCGGGTTGATCTCGTGCGTGACGAACTGGCGGACGGTGCGGCGCAGGGCTTCGTGTTCCGGGGTGAAGATCATTGTTGTTGTTCTCCGTAGGATCCGTGGCGGTCAGAAGCGGCTGACGCCGAAGCTGTTGGGTTGCAGCTTGCGCGTGTCGGCTTCGTGGCAGATATCCAGCAAGTAACCGAGAAGGGTGCGGGTGTCGCGCGGGTCGATCAGGCCGTCGTCCCACAGGTTGGCGCTGCCGTACAGGGCGGTGGATTGGCTGTCGAGTTTCTGCGCGGTCATCTGTTCGAGCATGTCGAGCATTTTCGGATCGGGCTCGATGCCGTCCTTGAGCTGTTTGGCTTCGGTAACGATGCGCAAGACCTTGCCGGCCTGTGCACCGCCCATCACTGCCGTGCGGCTGTTGGGCCAGGCGAAAATGAAACGCGGATCGAGCCCGCGTCCGCACATGGCGTAGTTGCCGGCGCCGTAGGAACCGCCGACGACGATGGTCAGTTTAGGCACCCGTGCGTTGGCCACCGCTTGAATCAGTTTCGAGCCGTGCTTGATCACCCCTTGCTGTTCCGATTCGGTGCCGACCATGAAACCCGTGGTGTTATGAAAAAACAGCAGTGGTGTCTGGCTCTGGTCGCACAACTGGATGAACTGCGCCGCCTTGCTCGCACCTTGCGGGGTGATCGGGCCGTTGTTGCCAATGAAGCCGCAGGCGCGGCCCTGGATTTTCAACTGGCCGCAAAGGGTTTGCTGATCGAACTCGCCTTTGAACTCGAGAAAGTCCGATTCATCGGCAATCCGCGCGATGATTTCGCGCACGTCGTAGGGCTTTTTTGCATCGTCCGGGATCAGCCCGAGCAGTTCGTCGATGGGGTAGAGCGGTTCTTTGAATTGCGGCTCCGGCAGCCACGGCAACTGCTCGTTCCATGGCAGCATGCGCATGATGTCGCGGACCTGGCGTATGCCGTCAGCGTCGTTTTCAGCGAGATATTCGGCAGTGCCGGCGACTTGCGCGTGCATTTCGGCGCCTCCGAGTTCTTCATCGGTGGCCACTTCTCCGGTCGCCGCTTTGAGCAACGGTGGGCCAGCGAGAAACAGCTTGGCCTTGCCGCGCACCACCACCACGTAATCCGACAACCCCGGTTGATAGGCGCCGCCTGCGGTGGCCGAGCCGTGCACCACGGTGATCTGCGGCAAACCCATTGCTGACATGCGCGCCTGATTGGCGAAACTGCGCGCGCCTTCGACAAAGATCTCTGCTGCGTAGTTGAGATTGGCGCCGCCGCTTTCGGCGAGGGTGATCATCGGCAGTTTGTTTTCCCGCGCGATCTGTTGCAGGCGCAGGGATTTTTTCAGGCCGCTCGGCGAGATCGTGCCACCCTTGATCGCGCTGTTGTTGGCGACCACCATCGCGCGGATGCCGCAGACATAACCGATGCCGGCAATCAGCCCGCCACCGGCCGAACTGCCGTCCTTGTCGTCGTGCAACTTGTAGCCGGCGAGGCTGGCCAGTTCGAGGAACGGCGCACCGGGGTCGAGCAACAGGTTCAAGCGCTCGCGGGGCAACAGTTGCCCGCGTTTGCTGAATTTTTCTTTGGCTTCGGCGGCCTTGTTCAACAGGTTCTGTTCGAGCTGCTGCACCTGCTCGATGGCGGCGAGCATGGCCGCGCGGTTGCGCGCGAACGCTTCGCTGTGCGGATCGAGTTGCGACTGAATCTGCGCCATGGCTTATTCCTTGTCCTTGAGCACGTCGGGACGCAACACTTCTGGTAAATACGCGCGGTGGAAACCATTGAACGATTCGCTGTGGCTGGCCTTGTGCAGCGGCCAAGCGCGACTGCCGAGGCTGGCGGCGCCGTCGATTTTCACTGTGGTGCCGCTGATGAATGCCGCCGCCGGGCTGAGCAGAAACACGATCGCCGCACTGACTTCCGATTCGGTGCCGATACGCTTGAGCGGCACATGCTCGCGCAGGGTCGGAATCACCGCTTTGAATGCGCCTTCGTAAGTGTCCATGCCGCTGGACGCAATCCAGCCCGGCGCCACGGCGTTGACCCGGACCCCGGCGTAACCCCACTCAAACGCGGCGGTCTTGGTGAAATTGTCCATGCCCGAACGCGCTGCCCCCGAGTGGCCCATGCCGGGCATGCCGCCCCACATGTCAGCGAGCATGTTGACGATGCTGCCGCCATGTTTGCTCATCGACTGGTTGAACACTTCGCGGGCCATCAGAAATCCGCCGACCAGATTGGTCCGCAGCACGGTTTCGAAGCCCTTCTGATTGATCGAGGCCAAGGGCGACGGGTATTGGCCGCCGGCGTTGTTGACCAGGCCGTGGATCGGCCCGTGTTCGGCGATCAGCTCTTTGACCAGTTGCTTGACCGCTTCTTCATCGCGGATATCGCAGGCCTTCCAGTGCGCGCGGCCGCCGTCCTCGGTGATTTCGGCGGCGACTTTTTCGAGCTTTTCCGGCTTGCGCCCGACCAGCAGCACATTGGCGCCGAGCGCCGCCAGTTCATGGGCGGTGCAGCGACCGATGCCGCTGCCGCCACCGGTGACAATCAGGTTCTGGCCGCTGAACAGATCGGCGCGGAAAATCGACGCGTAAGCCATGCACACCATCCTCTAGTCGAGCTGTTCGGCGATGCTCTGCGGCACCGGAATCTGGATTTCCAATAGTTGCTGGGCGAAGGCTTTGCCCTGCGGGTCGATGCGCAGGCTGGCGACACCGCCACCGCCAAGGGCGTTTTCCAAAAGAAAATTAAGGCTGTGGGTGCCGGGCAGATACCAGCGTTCGACACGCCCGAGAAGCGGATCGAGGACGTGACGCATCCAGTCGACCACCACCGAGGTGGTCAGCGCTTCGGCGATCCACGGCAGGTAATCGGGATGGCGCGGCATCACGCCGATATTGCTGTGGTTGCCCTTGTCGCCGGAGCGCGCCACCGCCAGTTTCACCAACGGCACACTGGCATCGGCGCGGCCCTGGGGTCTGGGCGGCTGATGGGCGAGTGGCAAATCTGCGCTGTCGAGGGCCACCGGGTCGGGCAGGGCGCACGGATGACGCTCGCCTGCGATGTCGACTTGCAGGGTGCAGGCGCTTTTATCGATGAGGAAAGAGAACAGACGGATGAGGGGGTATACGGTCGGACGACCGCCGACGATGCCGGTCAAGCCCGGCGCCATGCCGGTCGCGGCCTGGGCGATCTCTCTGGAAAACAGTACCAGTGCGCGTTTGTCGGGATGGCGCACGGCGATTTTGATCACCACTTCACGGCTGTCGCGGCGCTGGCCGTGGGGGCCGTAGGTGGCTTCGCTGCCGAGCAGTTCGACATGGGTTTCGCTGTACGGCGCCCAGCCGCGCAGGCTGAACATCTCGGCGGTCTTGTCGATGATTGCCTGACTGACCCGCCGTGCCTTGTCCACTGCGTCGATGCCGGCCATCAGGCAACTGGCGGTGCAGCGAAAACCGTCCGGGTACGTGGCGCTGACCTTGTATTTGTCGGTAGGCGGCAGGCCTTTGGCACCGTGCACGTGCACGACGTTTTTGCCTTGTTGCTGGATTTTGACCTGAGTGAAATCGCAGATCACGTCGGGTAACAGATAGGCCTGCGGATCGCCGATTTCGTAGAGCATCTGCTCGCCGACCGTCAATGGCGTGACCAGTCCGCCGGAGCCTTCGGGTTTGCTGACGAGGAACTGGCTATCGGCGCTGACCTCGACGATCGGAAAACCGATGTGCTCGTAATCCGGCACCTCGCGCCAGTCGGTGAAATTACCGCCGGTGCACTGCGCGCCGCATTCGATGATGTGCCCGGCCAGTGCGGCCTGGGCGAGTTTGTCGTAGTCATGCCACGACCAGCCGAATTCGTGAACCAGCGCCGCGCTGACCACGGCGCTGTCGACCACCCGGCCGGTAATGACGATGTCGGCGCCCAGGCGCAAAGCTTCGACAATCCCCGGCGCGCCGAGGTAGGCGTTGGTCGACACGCACATCCGCGGAAGTGGCGCGCCGCTGAACATTTCCCGGATGTCTGCGGGGTGTTTGAGTTGTCCTTGCAGGTCATCGCCGAGCAACACGGCAATCTTCAGCTGGACCCCAGCCTGGTCGCAAGCCGCTTGCAGGGCCGCCGCGCAAGCCTGCGGATTGACCCCGCCGGCATTGCTGATCACGCGGATCTTCTGTTCGGCCAGTTGCGTCAGCAGCGGCGCCAGCACTTCAACGAAGTCACCCGCGAACCCGGCCTGTGGGTCTTTAAGACGCGCACCAGCCATGAGCGACATGGTGATCTCGGCCAGATAATCGAACACCAGATAATCCAGGTTTCCGCTGGAGACAAGCTGGGCGGCAGCGGTGGAGGTGTCGCCCCAAAAGCACTGGCGCAGCCGATTCGCACGGTGGTTGGCATTTTTATCTCCGACTCAGGGACCTGCGACAGAAGTGTCTGGAGGCTACCAAGCAAGCGCTTGGTTTGTAAACAGGCGAAACATTCTTCTGCCCAAGCGCTTGCTTGGTGCCCGCGCGCGGCTTAAATTGCGCGCAACCCTGCGGTTACAGGGGGCAACACACTGATCGACTGTAGGAGAGAACGGGTGTACGAGCAAAAAGCCCTGCGGGTCATGCGCGAACTGGTCGACCAAGGCCAGTTGACCGACCCGGACAGCGCCCGTGGCAAATTGCTGCAAGTGGCGGCTCACCTGTTTCGCAACAAAGGCTATGAGCGCACCACAGTGCGTGATCTGGCCAGTGCTGTGGGCATTCAGTCGGGAAGCATTTTTCATCACTTCAAAAGCAAGGATGAAATTCTCCGCGCGGTGATGGAGGAAACCATCCGCTACAACACCGCGTTGATGCGCGCAGCCTTGGCCGAGGCGAGCGATGTGCGCGAAAGGGTGCTGGCACTGATTCGTTGCGAGTTGCAGTCGATCATGGGCGGCAGTGGCGAGGCGATGGCCGTGCTGGTGTACGAATGGCGCTCATTGTCCGAGGACGGTCAGGCTAAAGTCCTCGCTTTGCGTGATGTTTATGAAGACATCTGGTTGCAGGTTCTGGGCGAGGCCAAGGACGCCGGCTTTATTCGCGG
Organism: Pseudomonas sp. AC255; assembly: GCF_979258175.1. Lineage (NCBI taxonomy): Bacteria > Pseudomonadati > Pseudomonadota > Gammaproteobacteria > Pseudomonadales > Pseudomonadaceae > Pseudomonas > Pseudomonas sp. AC255. The sequence goes on from NZ_OZ409841.1 coordinate 1,243,470, forward strand.
CGACGTTTTTATTACCCGACGTTTCCTTACCGGCGCACTGTCCTGGACCACCACCTGGTTCCGTGCCGGCGGCAGTTTGAGCCTCGATCAACTCGCCGATGAAGCGTTGATTCTGGTCCTCGAAGCGCGTTGAACGGTTGTCGGACCAGCCGGGAAACTGGCTAAGTCGGCGAAACCGCCTAGCTTGAATGCATTGATCGCTATTTTTTTCGGGGAGTGGGGTGTTTTGAAGTCTTCGCCAATTCGGACAGCCGCCGGGCTGCTGCTCGCTGCGCTGGCTGCGTTATGGGTATTGCCCGCTCAAGCAGCGCAATTGGTCCGGGTCGGCGCCGCGCATTTCCCGCCTTATACGATTCGCCCGGAAAACGGCGCCGATACCGGCCTGTTGCCGCAATTGGTCGAGGCACTGAACCGCTCGCAGAGCGACTATCAGTTCGTCCTGGTGCCGACGTCGATCCCGCGCCGCTTCGGTGATTTCAAGCAAGGCCGCATCGATATGGCGATCTTTGAGAACCCCGAGTGGGGCTGGAAAGACATTCCCCACGACGACGTCGACATGGGCCTGGAAGACGCCGAGATTTTCGTCGCGCAACGCGAAGACGGCCGCCAGCAAAACTACTTCTCGAGCCTGTCGGGCAAACGTCTGGCGCTGTTCAGCGGTTATCACTACGAATTCGCCGACTTCAACGCCGACCCGAAATATCTCGCGAAAAACTACAACGCGACGCTGACCTATTCCCACGACAGCAACCTGCTGATGGTCCTGCGCGGGCGCGCCGACATTGCCCTGGTCACCCGTTCCTATCTGTTCGATTACCTGCTGCGCAACGAGAAGGTCCGCGATGAGCTGTTGGCGTCGCAGCGTACCGATCAGATCTATCACCATTACGCGATTCTGCGACCAAGCGCTCCTATCACCGGCGAAGCCTTCGGCAACCTGTTGCAGCGTTTGCGCGACAACGGCGAATTGCTGAGGATTTTCGAGCCCTACAGGATTGCCGTGATGCCGGCGCCTCATCACTGAAGCGCTAATTGCCTCTCGCGCTTAAATTTCCCCTCCCGGCTCACGTCACTTCGTTGAACTGTCGACGATTACGTGAGCCCGACCCATGTCCAATCTGAATGACCTGACTGCCCTGGCGTTGCCCTCGGGCAGTCGATTGATCGCTGATGCTACCGAGAGCCGGCTGAGCCTGAGCCTGGACGGGCAACCGCTGATTCGGCTGCGCCTGGACCGCGAGGCCAATGGCCCGATCCAGCTTGATGAGCGTTTTGCCCTGCCGCCCGGCCACGCCTTGTGGGCAGCCTGTTATTGGCTGTTCGCCCGTGACCCGGCGTGTCAGCAGTTGATCTGGCAACTCGATCAGCCACCGACCGAAGCCTTGCGCAGTGGTTTGCTGATCAACACCGAAGTCGCCGGCGAATATCGCTGCGAGCGCACGCTGTTCTGGCAATTGCCGCAGCCGTGGCTGGGCACTTCACTGACCGGCAGCTATCCGCAGCAAATGGTCATCAGCCACGGCAGGCGCCATCCGCTGCGACCGGTGAAACCGCGCGGTGAAGTCTATCGGCGTTTCGATGCGCGGCTCGGCGCGTGGATTTCCTTGCGTACGCTGGAAATCGAAGAAGATCTGTCGCGCTTCAATCGCTGGCAGAACAGCCCGCGCGTGGCGAGTTTCTGGCAGGAGGAGGGCAGCCTTGAGCAGCATCGCGAATACCTCGGCAAGCTCGAGGCCGATCCGCACACGCTGACGCTGATTGGCTGTTTCGATGACCAGCCTTTCGCTTACTTCGAAGCCTACTGGGCCAAGGAAGATCGCATCGCGCCGTTCTACGATGCCGGCGATTACGACCGTGGCATTCACATGCTGGTCGGCGAGGAAAGTCATCGCGGCCCGCACAAAGTGGCGAGCTGGTTATCGGCGCTGGTGCATTACCTGTTTCTCGATGATCCACGCACCCAGCGCGTGGTCGCCGAGCCGCGTGCCGACAACGCGAAGATGATCGGACATATGCACAACCAATGCTTTCACTGCGAGAAGGAATTCGATTTTCCGCACAAGCGCGCGGCGCTGATGATTCTGGGGCGGGAGCGGTTTTTTGATCGGTGCCGGTTGGCCTGATGTGTTCGGCCTCGGAATTTCGTTGGGTCTGAGGCCGCTTTCGCGAGCAGGCTCGCTCCCACACTGGGTTTGTGTCGTTGATCAAACCCTGTGGGAGCGAGCCTGCTCGCGAATGGCTTGACGCAGAATCCGGATCCTAACGACGACCGGCAATCACCGCATCCCGCCGACTGCCCGAGACCTTGCGGCAGTGCACCAAAGCATCACGAATCATGAAGTTGACCAGGGTGGGCGATACGCCCAGTTCCTTGGCGATGTCTTTCTGCGGCACGCCGTGCAGACGGTACATCTCGAAGGCATAGCGGGTGCGGCTGGGCAGTTCGGTCAGCGCATCGGCGATGTGTTCCAGAGTCGAGAAGTTGATGTGCGAAGTTTCCGGCGAAGCGCCCTGAATCACCACGTTCAAGCCTTCCTCTTCCGGGCCTGAGTATTTCTGTTCGAGCGCCTGCTTGCGGTAGTGATCGATGGCGAGGTTGCGCACGATCTGGAACAGGTAGCTCAGCTGAGCCTTGATCGACGACGTGATCGGCGGGGCCGATTGCAGTCGGAAAAACGCATCCTGAACCACGTCTTCGGCACGAGACCTGCAACCGGTAATGCGGGCTGCAATCTTGACCAGAATCAGTCGATTGTCGACGAATGCCTGAAGTAGCGGTGAATCGCACCTGCTTGTGGATACTTGTTCCGTCATGGAAATCACCTTGCTGCCAATAGGTTAGTGGGAGGGCCTCGGGGGACGGCGCCGTCCTACACATCGAGCGACAAATTATGTTGAATGATAATGATTGTCAAATGAGAAAGAGAAGTAGTGCTGTAAGTCGATGTGTTTTGCGAACTGCGACACGCCGCCGCACCCTGGCCCCGCTGGACGTCGCGCCTGCCGACTAATTATTTCCCCACTCCATCCGTTCTCATTGGTGAATGGCCCGGGTGCAGATCCCCGGCCTCAGCGCATTCCGATGCCTTGCGCGGTCGGCACAGACCGCGCCCCGCACGCCTCTCGACAGGTGTGACGCAGCCACCCGATTCCACTTGCAAGCCGAATTCAGGCAGGAAACCTCATGACCGACGCGTTCGAACTCCCCAGCACCCTGGTCCAAGCCCTCAAGCGTCGCGCAGCCCTGACGCCGGACCGACTGGCCTTGCGTTTTCTCGCCGAAAACCCGGAGCAGGCTGTGGTGCTCAGCTATCGCGAACTGGATCAACGCGCGCGCACCATCGCCGCTGCGTTACAGGCCGAGGCCGGATTCGGTGAGCGTGCGGTGCTGCTGTTTCCCAGTGGCGCGGATTACGTCGCGGCGTTTTTCGGTTGCCTGTACGCCGGTGTGATTGCGGTACCGGCCTATCCGCCGGAATCCGCCCGTCGTCATCATCAGGAGCGTTTGCTGTCGATCATCGCCGACGCCGAGCCCAGGCTGTTGCTGACCAGCGCCGATCTACGCGACGCCTTGCAACAAATCGACGGCGCGCCGCCGCTGTTGTGTGTCGACACCCTCGACAGCGCACTGGCCGAACGCTGGATTGAACCGAGCCTGCTGCCCGAGCACATCGCCTTTCTGCAATACACTTCCGGCTCCACCGCGCTGCCCAAGGGCGTGCAGGTCAGCCATGGCAATCTGGTCGCCAATGAACTGCTGATCCGTCGCGGCTTCGGCATCGACGTCAACCCGGACGACGTCATCGTCAGCTGGTTGCCGCTTTACCACGACATGGGTCTGATCGGCGGTCTGCTGCAACCGATTTTCAGCGGCGTGCCGTGCATTCTGATGTCGCCGGCCTACTTCCTCGGCCGGCCGTTGCGCTGGCTGGAAGCGATTGCCGAATACGGCGGCACCATCAGCGGCGGCCCGGATTTCGCCTACCGTTTGTGCAGTGAGCGGGTCAGCGAGTCGGCCCTTGAGCGCCTCGATCTCAGTCGATGGCGCGTGGCCTATTCTGGCTCCGAGCCGATTCGCCTCGACACCCTTGAACGCTTCGCGGAAAAGTTCGCTGCTTGCGGTTTCAGCGAAAACAGCTTCATGGCTTCGTACGGTCTGGCCGAGGCGACCCTGTTTGTCGCCGGCACGCCGCGCGGCACCGGCATCCCGGCACTGCGCGTGGACGATCAGGCGCTGGCGCAAAACCGCGCCGAGCCGGGCGACGGCAGCGCGATCATGAGCTGCGGCATCAGTCAGCCTGAGCACGCGGTGCTGATTGTCGATCCCAACACGCTCGAGGAACTGACCGACAATGCCGTCGGTGAAGTCTGGGCCGCCGGCCCGAGCATCGCCCACGGTTACTGGCGCAACCCCGAAGCCAGCGCCAAGACCTTCGTGCAGCACGCCGGCCGCACCTGGTTGCGCACCGGCGACCTGGGTTTTATCCGTGACGGCGAACTGTTCGTCACCGGGCGCCTGAAAGACATGCTCATCGTCCGTGGCCATAACCTGTATCCGCAGGACATCGAGCAGACTGTCGAGCGCGAAGTCGAAGTGGTGCGCAAGGGGCGTGTGGCGGCGTTTGCGGTCACTCACAACGGCGAAGAGGGCATCGGCGTCGCTGCGGAAATCAGCCGCAGCGTGCAGAAAATCCTTGCGCCAGATGCGCTGATCAAAGCCATTCGCCAAGCCGTGGCCGAGGCCTGTCAGGAGGCGCCAAGCGTGGTGGTGCTGCTCAATCCGGGCGCGTTGCCGAAAACCTCCAGTGGCAAACTGCAGCGCTCGGCGTGCCGCAATCGTCTGGCTGATGGCAGTCTCGACAGTTACGCGCTCTTCCCTTCGATTACAGCGGCAACGGAAAACGCGACCAGCAGCACTTCGGACCTTGAAGCGTTGATCGGGCAAATCTGGGCCGAGCAACTCAACGTCAAGCAGGTCAGTGGCGATGACCATTTCTTCCTGCTCGGCGGCAACTCGATCGCCGCCACGCAAGTGGTTGCGCGGGTTCGCGAAGCACTCGATGTGGAGCTGAGCCTGCGCCTGCTGTTCGAAGCGCCAACCTTGTCCGCCTTCGCCGCCGCCGTGGCGCAGCAGCAACAGACTGGCGGCAGCGCCCAAGGTGCAATCAGCACGTTGCCGCGCAGTGAGCCGATGCCGCAGTCGCTGGCACAAAATCGTCTGTGGATCACTTGGCAACTCGATCCACAGAGCAGCGCCTACAACATTCCCGGCGGCCTGCGCTTGCGTGGCGAACTCGACGAAGACGCCGTGCGCAAAAGCTTCCAGCAACTGATCGAACGCCATGAATCTTTGCGCACACGTTTCTTCGAGCGCGACGGCGTGGCATTGCAGCAAGTGCTTGCCGCTGCCGAATTCAACCTGCAACTGATCGACATCAGCGACCTGCCAATGTCCGAGCGTGAAGCCCGTGCCGAGCAGATTCGCGAAGACGAGGCGCGCACTCGGTTCGATCTGGAAAAAGGCCCGTTGCTGGCGGTGACACTGGTGCGTCTCGATGACGAAGAACATCAACTGCTGGTGACCCTGCATCACATCATTGCTGACGGCTGGTCGCTGAATATTCTCCTCGACGAATTCTCGCGCCTCTATGCCGCCGCTACCCAAGGTGCAACGGCGACGCTGGCAGCGCTGCCCACGCAATACGCCGATTACGGCAACTGGCAGCGGCAATGGCTGGCGCAAGGCGAGGGCGAGCGGCAACTGGCGTACTGGAAAGCGCAGTTGGGCGAAGAACATCCGCCATTGGAACTGGCCACCGATCACCCGCGCTCGGCCAGACACAACCACAGCGCCGCGCGCCACAGCGTGCGCTTGAGTACCGAACTCAGCGAGGCGATCCGCCAGACTGCGCAGGCCCACCAGGCCACGCCGTTCATGCTTCTGCTCGCTGCGTTGCAAAGTTTGCTGCACCGCTACAGCGGTCAGCGCGACATTCGCATCGGCGTGCCCAACGCCAACCGTCCGCGCCTGGAAACCCAAAGCCTGATCGGCTTCTTCATCAATACCCAGGTGTTGCGTGCGCAAATCGATTCGCGCCTGACATTTGCCGAGTTGCTGAACCAGACCCGCCAAGCCGCACTCGGCGCCCAGGCCCATCAGGATCTGCCCTTCGAACAACTGCTCGAAGCGTTCCCGCAGGCCCGCGAACAGGGACTGTTCCAGGTCATGTTCAACCATCAGCAGCGCGACCTCAGTGCACTCAAGCGCCTGCCCGGTCTACTCGCCGAAGAACTGCCGTGGCACAGCCGCGAGGCCAAGTTCGATCTGCAATTGCACAGCGAAGAGGATCGCAACGGTCGTCTGAGCTTGGCGTTCGACTACGCCAGCGAACTGTTCGACGCCGCGACCATCGAGCGCCTGGCCGAGCATTTCCACAATCTGCTCAGCGAGGTCTGCGAACGGCCTCAGCAGGCCATTGGCGATCTGCGCTTGCTGACCGCCAGCGAGCAGAATCAGCAGAAAGACTGGAGCGTCGCTCCTTGCACCCCGGCGCAACAATGGCTGCCGGAACTGCTCGAGCAACAACTGCGCAAAACCCCGCAACGCACCGCGCTGGTGTGGGACAGCGGTAGTCTGGATTTTGCCGAGCTGCACGCGCAGTCCAACCGGCTCGCCCATTACCTGCGCGACAAGGGCGTCGGCCCTGACGTGTGCGTGGCCATCGCCGCCGAGCGATCGCCGCAACTGCTGATCGGCCTGCTGGCGATCATCAAGGCCGGCGGCGCCTATGTGCCGCTTGATCCGGATTATCCGGCCGAACGTCTCGCGTACATGCTCCGCGACAGCGGCGTCGAACTGCTCCTGACCCAGACGCAATTGCTCGAGCGTTTGCCGGCCAGCGATGGCGTCAGCGTGATCGCCATGGATGCGCTGCACCTGGATAAATGGCCGAGCCAGGCACCGGGACTGCGAGTGCACGGCGACAACCTCGCCTACGTGATTTACACCTCGGGTTCCACCGGGCAACCGAAAGGCGTCGGCAACACCCACGCCGCGCTGGCCGAGCGCCTGCAATGGATGCAGGACACTTACCGTCTCGACCAAGCCGATGTGCTGATGCAAAAAGCGCCGATCAGTTTCGACGTCTCGGTGTGGGAATGCTTCTGGCCGCTGATCAGCGGCGCGCGTCTGCTGCTTGCCGCCCCCGGCGAGCACCGTGACCCGTATCGCATCGCGCAACGGGTCCAGCAATACGGCGTGACCACGCTGCACTTCGTGCCGCCGCTGCTGGCGCTGTTCATCGATGAGCCGCTGAGTGCCGAATGCACCAGCCTGCGCCGGCTGTTTTCCGGCGGTGAAGCCTTGCCCGCCGAGCTGCGCAACCGGGTACTGGCGCAATTGCCGGCGGTGCAATTGCACAACCGTTACGGGCCGACTGAAACCGCCATCAACGTCACCCATTGGCACTGCACAAGTGTCGATGGCGAGCGCTCGCCGATTGGCCGGCCGCTGGGCAATGTGGTCTGCCGCATTCTTGATGCCGATCTCAATCCAGTGCCAGCGGGTGTCGCGGGTGAGCTGTGCATCAGCGGTATTGGTCTGGCTCGCGGTTACCTGGGTCGTCCGGCGTTGACCGCCGAGCGTTTTGTCGTCGATCCACTGGGTGAGCAGGGCGCCCGTTTGTACCGCACCGGCGACCGTGCGCGCTGGTCCTCGGATGGCGTGATCGAATACCTCGGCCGTCTCGATCAGCAGGTCAAGCTGCGCGGCTTTCGCGTCGAACCTGAAGAAATCCAGGCGCGACTGCTGGCGCAAAATGGCGTCGCCCAGGCCGTGGTGCTGGTGGGCGAAACCGCTGCCGGCGCGCAACTGATCGGCTACTTCACGGCGAGCGATGCGCAGGAAAATGCCGATGAGCAAATTATTCGGCTGAAAGCTGCCCTCGCTGCCGAGCTGCCGGAATACATGGTGCCCGCACAATTGCTGCGCCTTGACGCCATGCCGCTGAGTCCCAGCGGCAAACTCGACCGCCGCGCCTTGCCCGAGCCGCAATGGCAGGTGCGTGAACACGTCGAACCGGTCAGCGAACTGGAGCAACAAATCGCCGCGATCTGGCGCGAAGTGCTGGGTCTGAAGCAGATCGGCCTGCGTGATGATTTCTTCGCCCTCGGCGGTCACTCGCTACTGGCCACGCAAATCATTTCGCGCACACGTCAGGCCTGTGACGTCGAACTGCCGCTGCGCACCTTGTTCGAGCACAGTGAACTGGGCGATTACGCCGAGCAGATTCGCCTGATCCAGGCCAGCGGCCGCACCAATCAACAGTTGCCGATCGCAAAAATCGACCGCAGCCAAGCGGTGCCGCTGTCCTATTCGCAGCAGCGCATGTGGTTCCTCTGGCAGATGGAGCCGGACAGCCCGGCGTACAACGTCGGGGGCATGGCGCGCTTGCGCGGCGTGCTGCACGTCGAGCATTTCGAGGCGGCGTTGCAGGCGCTGATCCTGCGCCACGAAACCCTGCGCACAACGTTCCCAAGTGTCGACGGTGTCGCCCGCCAGCAAGTGCATGCCGAGACCGGCGTGCGCATGGGCTGGAAAGATTTCTCCAGCCTGCCGGCAGAAGTCCGGGAGCTACAAGTCCAGCAACTGGCCGATGCAGAAGCGCACCAGCCGTTCGATCTGGAAACCGGACCGCTGCTGCGTGCCTGTCTGGTCAAGACCGCCGAGCACGAGCATTACTTCGTCCTGACCTTGCACCACATCGTCACCGAAGGCTGGGCGATGGACATCTTTGCCCGTGAACTCAGCGCGCTGTATGAAGCGTTCGTCGATGAGCGCGCCTCGCCGCTTGAGCCGCTGCCGGTGCAATACCTCGACTACAGCGTCTGGCAGCGCAACTGGCTGGAGTCCGGCGAGCGCCAGCGCCAGCTCGATTACTGGACCGCGCAGCTCGGTCGCGAACATCCGCTCCTCGAACTGCCCGGCGACCGTCCGCGTCCACCGGTGCAGAGCCATCAGGGCGAGCTGTTCCGTTTCGATCTGAGTGACGATCTCGCCGCGCGGGTGCGGGCATTCAATGCGCAAAACGGTCTGACGTTGTTCATGACCATGACCGCCGCGCTCGCCACGTTGCTCTACCGCTATAGCGGCCAGACCGACCTGCGCATCGGCGCGCCGGTGGCCAACCGCATCCGCCCGGAGAGTGAAGGGCTGATCGGGGCGTTTCTCAACACCCAGGTGCTGCGTTGCCGGCTCGACGGGCAGATGTCGGTCGGCGAACTGTTCGAGCAGGTGCGCCACACCGTGATCGAAGGCCAGTCCCATCAGGATCTGCCGTTCGATCATCTGGTCGAAGCCTTGCAGCCGCCACGCAGCGCGGCTTACAACCCGCTGTTCCAGGTGATGTGCAACGTGCAGCGCTGGGAATTCCAGCAGAGCCGCACGCTCGCTGGGATGACTGTCGAGTACCTGGCCAACGATGCGCGGGCGACCAAGTTCGATCTCAATCTGGAAGTCACCGACCTCGACCATCGCCTCGGCTGCTGCCTGACTTACAGCACCGATCTGTTCGACGAACCGACCATCGCGCGCATGGCCAGGCATTGGCGCAACCTGCTTGAAGCGTTGATCGCTGATCCGCAGCAACGCCTTAGTGAACTGCCGCTGCTCGACAACACCGAGCAACAGCACCTGCTCGACAGCCTCGGCATCGAGCCGGGCGAGCATCGTCTCGATCAGTGCATCCATCATCTGTTCGCCGAACAGGCACTGGCGCGCAAAGACGCACCAGCACTGACTTTCGCTGGGCAGACCCTGAGCTACGCCGAACTCGATGCCCGGGCCAATCGTCTGGCCTGGGCGCTGCGTGAACGCGGGGTCGGCCCGCAAGTGCGGGTGGGTCTGGCGCTGGAGCGTTCGCTGGAAATGGTCATCGGGCTGCTGGCGATTCTCAAGTCGGGCGGCGCCTATGTGCCGCTGGATCCGGAATACCCGCTCGACCGCTTGTATTACATGATCGAAGACAGTCGCGTCGGCCTGCTGCTCAGCGATCGGGCGATGTTCGAAGCCCTCGGTGAGTTGCCGCCAAGCGTGGCGCGCTGGTGTCTGGAAGATGACAGCGCCGGGTTGGCCGACTACCCGGCCAGCGAGTTGCCGTTTATCAGCCTGCCGCAACATCAGGCCTACCTGATTTATACCTCTGGCTCGACCGGCAAGCCGAAAGGCGTGGTGGTCTCCCACGGCGAAATCGCCATGCACTGCCAAGCCGTGATCGAACGCTTCGGCATGCGCCCGGACGACTGTGAACTGCATTTCTATTCGATCAACTTCGACGCTGCCACCGAACGTCTACTGGTGCCGCTGCTCAGCGGTGCGCAGGTGGTACTGCGGGCGCAAGGGCAGTGGGACGCGGAAGAAATCTGCGGCTTGATTCGCACGCATCGAATCAACGTCCTCGGTTTCACGCCGAGCTACGGCAGCCAGTTGGCGCAGTTCCTCGCGACCCAAAATGAAGTCCTGCCGGTGCGCATGATCATCACCGGCGGTGAGGCGCTGACCGGCGAGCATCTGCAGCGCATTCGCGCGGCATTCCAACCGGCGCAGTTTTTCAATGCTTACGGCCCGACCGAAACCGTGGTCATGCCGCTGGCCAGTCTGGCGCCGCAGGTGCTGGAAGAGGGCGCCGGCAGTGTGCCGATCGGCAGCGTGATCGGCGCGCGGGTCGCCTACATTCTCGACGCCGATCTGGCCGTGGTGCCGCAAGGCGCGACCGGTGAACTGTTCGTCGGTGGCGCCGGTCTGGCCCAGGCCTATCACGACCGTCCGGGCATCAGCGCCGAGCGTTTCGTCGCTGACCCGTTTGCCGCTGATGGCGGACGCATGTACCGCACCGGCGACCTGGTGCGCCAGCGTGCCGATGGTCTGGTCGAGTATCTGGGGCGGATCGACCATCAAGTGAAAATCCGGGGCTTCCGCATCGAACTGGGCGAAATCGAAACGCGCCTGCTCGATCACCCTTCGGTCCGCGAAGCAGTGGTGCTGGCGCTGGATGCGCCGAGTGGCAAGCAGTTGGTGGGTTACCTCGTTACGGAGGTCGCCGGGCAAGGCGAAGCGCAACAGGCTGAACTGCGCGAAGCGCTCAAGTCGCACCTCAAGGCGCAACTGCCGGATTACATGGTGCCGACTCACCTGCTGCTGCTGGCGAGCATGCCGCTGACCGCCAACGGCAAACTCGACCGCCGCGCCTTGCCGGCGCCGGATCTGGAGCTCAATCGTCAGGACTATGTCGCGCCAAGCAACGAGCTGGAACAGACCCTGGCGCAGATCTGGTGCGATGTGCTTAACGTCAGGCAGGTCGGCCTCAACGACAACTTCTTCGAACTCGGCGGCGACTCGATTCTGTCGATTCAAGTGGTCAGCCGCGCGCGTCAGCAGGGCATTCATTTCAGTCCGCGCGACCTGTTCCAGCATCAGACCGTACAGACGCTCGCCGCCGTTGCCAGTCGCACCCAGCAAGTGACTGCCGAGCAAGGTTTGGTGGTCGGCGAGTCGCGTCTGACGCCGATTCAGCACTGGTTCTTCGATACGGACATTCCCCAGCGTCAGCACTGGAATCAGGCGCTGCTGCTGGAACCGACTGCGCGCCTTGAGCCGCAACGATTGCAGCAAGCTTTGCAGGCGGTGATCGAACAGCACGATGCGCTGCGTCTGCGTTTCACTGAAACCGATGATGCATGGCAAGTGACGCATCAAGCGCTGACGAATGAGGATGTGCTCTGGCAAGTCAGCGTCGATTCGCTGGATCAGTGCGAAGCCCTGTTCGCCGACGCGCAACGCAGTCTGCATCTGCACAACGGCCCGTTACTGCGCGCGGTGCTGGTCGATGTTGCGGATGTTCAGCAACGCCTGTTCATCGCCATCCACCACTTGGTGGTCGACGGCGTTTCCTGGCGCGTGTTGCTGGATGATCTGCAAACCGCCTATCGCCAACTCGACGCTGCGCAGCCGCTGAAACTGCCGGCGAAAACCAGCGCCTTCAAGGACTGGGCCGCGCGTTTGCAGGCCTACGCCGGCAGCGAATCGCTGCGTGAGGAATTGAGCTGGTGGCAGGCGCAACTGGCCGGGCCAAGCGCTGATCTGCCTTGCGAAAACCCGCAGGGCGGCAGGCAGAATCGCCATGCGCAAACCGTCAGCGTACGCCTCGATGCCGAGCGCACCCGGCAGTTGCTGCAACAGGCACCGAGCGCTTACCGCACCCAGGTCAACGACCTGCTACTGACCGCGCTGGCCCGTGTACTGTGCCGCTGGAGCGGCCAGCCCTCGGCACTGATTCAACTGGAAGGCCACGGTCGCGAAACCCTGTTCGATGAGATCGATCTGACCCGCACCGTGGGTTGGTTCACCAGCGCTTATCCGCTGCGCCTGACTCCGCACAATGTCGAAGAGGCCGCCGGGCAGGGCGCTTCGATCAAGGCGATCAAAGAACAATTGCGCGCCGTGCCGCACAAAGGTCTCGGTTATGGCGTGTTGCGTTATCTGGCCGATGACGGCTGCCGCCAGAGCATGGCCGCGCTGCCACAGGCGCCGATCACCTTTAACTACCTCGGCCAGTTCGACCAGAGCTTCGGCGCCGATGCGCTGTTCCGTCCGCTGGATGAAGCGGTCGGTACCGCCCACGATCCGCAGGCGCCGTTGCCCAACGAGGTGAGTGTCGACAGTCAGGTTTACGGTGGTGAATTGCTGCTGCGCTGGACTTTCAGTGCCGAGCGTTACGAGGCGCAAACCATTAACGATGTGGCCGACGCCTACCTCGGTGAGTTGCAAAGCCTGATCGCCCATTGTCTGCAAGACGAGGCCGGCGGCCTGACACCGTCGGACTTCCCGCTGGCGAAACTGACTCAGGCGCAACTCGATGCGCTGCCGGTACCGGCAGCGCACATCGAAGATGTCTACCCGCTGACGCCGATGCAGGAAGGCATGTTGCTGCACACCCTGCTCGAGCCGGGTACCGGCCTGTACTACATGCAGGATCGTTACCGCATCAACAGCGAGCTCGATCCCGAGCGTTTCGCCCAGGCCTGGCAAGCGGTGATCGCCCGTCATGAAGCACTGCGCGCGTCGTTCTGCTGGAACGTCGGCGAAGACATGCTGCAAGTGATTCACACCCCGGGTCGCACGCCGATCGAGTATCTGGACTGGAGCGCCGTCGCCGAACCCGGGCAGGAACCGAAACTGCAAGCGCTGCTGAAAAGCGAGCGCGAGGCCGGCTTCGATCTGCTCAATCAGGCGCCGTTTCACCTGCGCCTGATCAAGGTCGGCGCGGCGCGTTACTGGTTCATGATGAGCAACCACCACATCCTCATCGATGCCTGGTGCCGTTCGCTGCTGATGAACGACTTTTTCGAAATCTACAGCGCCCTCGGTGAAGGTCGTGAAGCGCAGTTGAGCGTGCCGCCGCGTTATCGCGATTACATCGGCTGGCTGCAACGCCAGAGCCTGGCCGAGGCGCGGCAGTGGTGGCAGCAGAATCTGCAAGGCTTCGAGCGCACCACGCCGATCCCGAGCGACCGGCCGTTCCTGCGCGAACATGCCGGTGAAAGCGGCGGCATGATCGTCGGCGACCGCTACACCCGCCTGAATGTCGAGGACGGTGCACGGCTGCGGGAACTGGCGCAGGCCCATCAACTGACCGTCAACACATTCGCCCAGGCTGCGTGGGCTCTGGTTTTGCGGCGTCTGAGCGGCGATCGCGACGTGCTCTTCGGCGTCACCGTGGCCGGGCGTCCGGTGGAGATGCCGGAAATGCAGCGCACTGTCGGCCTGTTCATCAACAGCATCGCCCTGCGGGTGAAGATGCCGGCGGACGATCAGCGCAGCAGCGTGCGCCAGTGGCTCAGCGCTTTGCTCGACAGCAACATGCAACTGCGCGAGTACGAATACCTGCCGCTGGTGAATATCCAGGAACAGAGCGAATTGCCCAAAGGCCAGCCGCTGTTCGACAGCCTCTTCGTCTTCGAAAACGCCCCGGTGGAAGTCTCGGTGCTTGATCGTGCACAGAGCCTGAATGCGAGCTCGGATTCCGGTCGCACCCATACCAACTTCCCGCTGACAGCGGTGTGCTACCCGGGCGATGACCTTGGCTTGCACCTGTCCTATGACCAGCGTTACTTCGACGAGGCGACGGTCGAGCGCATGCTCAATGAGTTCAAGCGCCTGCTGCTGGCACTGGTCGACGGCTTCCATGGCGATATGGCCGATTTGCCGCTGCTGGGCGACGAAGAACGCGATTTCCTGCTGCACGGTTGCAACCAGAGCGGCCACGACTATCCGCTGGAGCAAAGCTACGTGGCGTTGTTCGAAGCGCACGTCGCGGCGCATCCGCAGCGCATCGCCGCCAGTTGCCTCGATCAGCATTTGAGCTATGCCGAACTGAATCACAACGCCAACCGCCTCGGCCATGCCCTGGTCGCCGCCGGGGTGCGAATGGATCAACCGGTGGCGCTGCTGGCCGAGCGTAATCTCGACCTGCTCGGCATGATCATCGGCTGCTTCAAGGCCGGCGCTGGTTATCTGCCGCTGGATCCGGGCCTGCCGAGCCAGCGTCTGAGTCGCATCATTGAGCTCAGCCGCACGCCGTTGCTGGTGTGCAGCGCCGCTTGCCGTGAACAGGCGCAGACCTTGCTCGAGGAGTTTGGCTGTTCGAATCGTCCGCGCCTGCTGGTGTGGGAAGAGGTGCAGGCGTCGGCGGCAGCGACGCACAATCCGGGCATCCACAGTGGCCCGGATAATCTCGCCTATGTGATCTACACCTCGGGTTCGACCGGGCTGCCTAAAGGCGTGATGGTCGAGCAGCGCGGCATGCTCAACAACCAGTTGAGCAAACGTCCGTACCTCGACTTGAGCGAGGCCGATGTGATTGCGCAGACCGCCTCGCAAAGCTTCGACATTTCCGTCTGGCAGTTCCTCGCCGCGCCATTGTTCGGCGCGCGGGTCGACATCGTGCCGAACGCGATTGCCCACGATCCGCAAGGTCTGCTGGCGCATGTGCAGGCGCAGGGCATCACTGTGCTGGAGAGTGTGCCGTCGCTGATTCAGGGCATGCTCGGCTCCGAGCGTCTGAGCCTCGACGGCTTGCGCTGGATGCTGCCGACCGGTGAAGCGATGCCGCCGGAACTGGCCCATCAATGGCTGCTGCGTTACCCGGATATCGGTCTGGTCAATGCTTACGGCCCGGCGGAATGTTCCGACGACGTGGCGTTCTTCCGTGTCGACATGGCCTCGACGCGCGGCAGTTACTTGCCGATCGGCACGCCGACCGACAATAACTTGCTGTATCTGCTCGATGGCGCGCTGGATCTGGTGCCGCTGGGTGCCGTGGGTGAACTGTGCGTGGCCGGCATCGGTGTCGGGCGCGGCTATGTCAGTGATCCGTTGCGAACGGCTCCGGTATTCGTGCCGAATCCGTTCGGCGCGCCGGGCGAGCGCTTGTACCGCACCGGTGACCTGGCGCGGCGCCGCGCGGACGGCGTGCTGGAATACGTCGGCCGCGTCGATCATCAAGTGAAGATTCGCGGTTACCGCATCGAGCTCGGTGAAATCGAAGCGCGCCTGCACGAACAACCGGAAGTGCGCGACGCGGCGGTTGGTGTGCAGGAGGGCGTCAACGGCAAGCATCTGGTCGGTTATCTGGTCGCGGCCGATGCAGCGCTCAATCCGGGCGAACGCCTGGAGCGGATCAAGCAGCGCCTGCGCGCCGAACTCCCCGAATACATGGTGCCGCTGCACTGGCTATGGCTGGAGCAGATGCCGCTCAATGCCAACGGCAAACTCGACCGCAAAGCCTTGCCGGCCTTGGAGATCGGTCAGTTGCAGAGCGAGGATTATCTGGCCCCGCGCAACGAGCTGGAGCAGACCCTGGCTGATATCTGGGCTGAGGTGCTGAAAGTGGAAAAGGTCGGCGTGCGCGACAACTTCTTCGAACTGGGCGGGCATTCGTTGCTGGCTACGCAGATCGCTTCGCGGGTACAGAAAGCCCTGCAACGCAATGTGCCGCTGCGCGCGATGTTCGAATGCAGCACGGTGGAGGAACTCGCCGAATACATCGATGGGCTGGCGGCCAGCGACATTACAGAGGAGAAGGTTGACCGGTTGAATGATCTGATGGCGGAGCTGGAGGGGTTGTAGTTCTCTAGTGTCTGTACTGGCCCCATCGCGAGCAGGCTCGCTCCCACACAGGATCTGTGGTGTTTACAAAACCCCTGTGGGAGCGAGCCTGCTCGCGAATGGCGTCTGTACATTGCCGTACATTTCCATCCTTGACGATCACCAACCGGCAGCTCAGTCTGCCGGTTCTGTTTTTTCTCGCGGAGGTGGTCGATGCCCTTTTTCACGGTTGACGGACAAGCACTGCACTACATTGATCAAGGCACCGGCCCGGCCGTGTTGCTGGCTGGCAGTTATCTCTGGGATCAAGCGATGTGGGCGCCGCAGATCGCCGCGCTGACCCCGCATTATCGCGTCATCGCCCTGGATCTGTGGGGCCATGGCGAGTCCGGCAAGTTACCTGAAGGCACGACATCGCTGGATGACATCGCCCGACAGGCGCAGGCCTTGCTTGATCATCTGGACATCGACCACGTCACCCTCGTCGGGCTTTCGGTCGGCGGCATGTGGGGCGTGCGCCTGGCACTGTCCGCACCGCAACGTCTCAACGGTCTGGTGCTGATGGACACCTACGTCGGCGTCGAGCCGGAACCGACCCGGCAGTATTACTTCTCGTTGTTCAAGCAGATCGAAGACACCGGTACCATCTCCGAACAACTGCTCGACATCGTCGTGCCGATCTTTTTCCGCCCGGGCATCGACCCGCAGTCGCCGCTATATCAGGACTTCCGCGCGAAATTGAAGGGCTACTCGCCCGAGCGTCTGCGCGACAGCATCGTACCGATGGGACGCATCACGTTTGGCCGCAACGACCTGTTGCCACGCCTGGGCGAGCTGAACCCGGCGACGACGCTGGTGCTCTGCGGCGATCAGGACAAACCCCGGCCACCCTCGGAAGCCCGGGAAATGGCTAAGTTGATTGGTTGCCCGTGTGTGCTGGTGCCGGAGGCGGGGCATATCTCCAATCTGGAGAATCCCGGGTTTGTCACTGAGGCACTGCTGGCGTTTCTCCGCGAGCGCAACTGACACACCGAGTGAGCTTCATTCGCGAGCAGGCTCGCTCCCACAATTAATCGCATTCTTGCTGAGGGAATGCAGTCAACTGTGGGAGCGAGCCTGCTCGCGAAGGGGCCTCTCAGGTCACCATGCAATCACGAGTGTGAAACTCATCTATAAAAGCATTTGATAAGAGAATGACGTGCAACAGTTCTGGTGGCGTGACCTCAGGGATCTTGAGGACAAGTGGGTTGGGTTGAGTATTGAGGTCAACCGACCGAAATCAAGCAAACCGCCGCTTCATCTGCAAAGTGGTAACAACGGGCGGATGAAGTTGATGCTCAATGAAAGCCCACTCTTCTGGGCGACCATTGCCACCTCATATTACGGTGCTTGGCTGGTTCGCAATCCGCGGCCCGTTCAACTGGAATCGCCATCCGTGCCCCCCATCGTTTCGGCTGACGTTCAGGAGCACTTTGAATTACCCGTCCAAGAGCGCTTCCCGCGCTGGTGTCGCTATTTCATCAACCAGTTGATGAACAATCAGGCGGACTTTCTCTATCCCGGCCACTGGGTGGCGCGCCCTTTATTGCCAGCAGTTAGCCGATACAAACCCGTTGCCGGTCCGGATGGCTGGTATTTTTCCACCCCGGCCGAGGCGTCCAGCCATCTGCCCAACTGGTACGCGCGCGGCGAGGGCATTCTCGACAACGTGCAACCGCACACCGTGCATTGGCTTGATTGGGATCTGGGGCACTTGATCGGGCTGCACACGGTGGACCCTTTGGCAGGTCGCCTCAAATGGTGGCGCAAAAAAGCCAGGGAGGGCAGCTTGCCGCCGATCCTGCTTTGGTATGTGGGCGGACTGTGTTCTTACGTGGTCATCGATGGACATTACCGATTGCAGGCCGCGCTCGATGAAGGTGTCAAACCTGATTTCATTGTCCTGAGCTCGACCAAAGCCCAGCAAATCAAACCATGCGAAGTAACGCAACAACGCGTGTTCAGTTCGTTGATGTTGCAAAACGCGAGAAACCCCAAGTTCAACGTTCACACATTCAATCAGGCGCTGATCAATACGTTTGACGACCGTCCCTGGCATTGGGCAGGGACGCACGCTTGGGCCGGTATTCTTTCAGACCAAGCGTGGTGCGCTGAGGTGACAAGCTTTCTCACGGAACAGGGAAAAACCGAGCACTTGCAGGACATTATCGAGCGGTGTGAGTACTGACAGACCCGCACCGGCCAGTGCTTGTAAAGGCTATTTCGGCCCGAGAATCTTCACCAGCTTATCCGGCGAAGGCGCGCCTTGCTGTTGCTGCAGTTCACCTTTGTCATCCATATAGAAAATCGCCGGGGTGGCTTGCAGTTCGAGGTCTTCCATCAACTGCATGTTGGCCGCGAGTTTGGTTTGCACGGCGACCGGAATGTCTTTCAAAGCCTTGAG
The DNA here is from genome assembly GCF_979258175.1 of Pseudomonas sp. AC255. NCBI lineage: Bacteria > Pseudomonadati > Pseudomonadota > Gammaproteobacteria > Pseudomonadales > Pseudomonadaceae > Pseudomonas > Pseudomonas sp. AC255. The sequence continues at coordinate 1,262,075 of NZ_OZ409841.1, forward strand.
GGCGCTGCTCTTACCGGCGCTCTCATGATCTTGCAGGGCCTTGGCCGGGTCTTTCGCCGCCAGCAGCGCGGCTGATTTGCCCGGGCTGTCTTCGCGGATGATGCCGACCATGATGTGGCGCAGCTGCACTTTGCCGGCCTTGACCCATGGTCGCGCCTGTTCCCAGAACATGTTGCAGTACGGGCAGTTTGGATCGCTGAACAGGTACACCGTGCGCGGTGCATCCTTGTTGCCGTCCTGAATCCAGTTGCTCGCCTCGAACTTGGCCCAGACTTCCTTGGACATCGGCGCGTAGACCAGTTTCTGCAAAGGCTCGCTGCTCAGGTCCTTGCCGTCGGCATCGTACAGATTACCCACCACGACGTGTTTGCCGTCCGGGGTCAGGTACAGCGCCATGCCGCGATTCTGGTATTGCGCGGCGTACCCGCGCAGGCCATCGGGGGCGTCGAACTGGCCAACGATTTTCGCGCCCTTGGCTTCGATCTTTTTGATTGCGGCGGGCAGTTCTTCAGCAGCCTGCACCGACGGCAAGTGCAGCAGGGCAGTGCCCAGAGTCAGCGTCAGCAGGTGGCGGAGGCGGGGCATGGCAGTTTCCTTGCAGAGTTGGCCGGGGCAACGGCCTGATTCGGGCTTGAAGGCGAAGTGTCGAACGTTTCCAGAGCGCGGGCCAGGCTGGCGTTCGACAGTTCACCGAGGTGACTGGTCAGCAAGCGACCGTCCTGGCTATAGAACAGCGTAGTCGGTAACGCCATGGAACCCACGGCCTGACCGAGACGGCCGCTGCGGTCGAACAGCACGTTGTTCAGGCTCAGGCCCTGGGTTTCCAGGAACGTGGCCACGCTTTGCATGCTCTCGGCCTGATTGACGAACAAGAACGTCAGATCCGGGCGCTGTTGCTGGGCATTCTCCAGTACTGGCATTTCTCGCCGGCACGGCGGGCACCAGGTCGCCCAGAGGTTGATCACCAGCGGCCCGCCCTGATACTCACTGAGCTTGATGGTTTCGCCAGCGGCGTTGCGCAGGGATATATCCGGCAGGCGCGTACCCTGTTCGTAGATATTCAGCGACAGGGTGGCAAGCAGCCAGAACGCCACGCCACTGACCACGCCGAAACCCAACGGTCGACGCAAAGCGGGCCGGCGCCAGCCGCGATACAACGCCGCCAGCAGCAGCACGATCACTCCGGGCCAAGCGAGGAAACCGCCGTCGCGCAGATCGATGATCTGCCACGGGTCATTGCGATAGTGCGACCAGTACAGCGCGACAAACGCAATGCGCGCCGCAAGCATGCCCAGCAAAAACAGGCTGAACAGCGCTGACTCGGGGTTCTCGCCGCCGCGCTTGGCCACTCGCCAGCCGACAAACGTCGCCAGTGCCAGAGCACTGATCAGCAGCAGGTGATTGAGCGCGATGGCGAAAGTGCCGAGGGTGAACGTCAGCATCAGTTGGCGTCTCTGGTGGTGGACCAGCGTTGCAGGAAGGTCTCGGCATCGACCTCGCCGGTGATGCGCTGGCTGCGGCGTTCTTCACCGTCGGCGCCGATCCAGATGAACGTCGGCGGCCCCGGCACTTTGTAGCGACTGAGCAGCTCGCGGCTGGCGGCGTTATCGGCGGTCACATCCAGGCGCAGCAGGCGCACATCGCTCAGTGCCTGCATGACTTTGGCTTCACCAAACACCTTCTTCTCCATCACTTTGCACGACACACACCAGTCGGCGTAGTAATCGAGCAACACCCACTGGCCCTGAGCCTTGGCCGCGTCGAGTTCGCGTTGCAGGGCGGTCGGTTCCTTGATGGTGCTGAAGGCATCGTGGCCACTTGGCGCTGCACTGGCTGCACCGCCGGCGCTGTAGACCTGCAATGGCTGATACGGATCATCGCTGCCACCCGCCGCACCGATCACCAACACGCTGCCCCACAAACCGAGCAACAAGGACAGGGCGCCAAACATTTGCGCGACGTGGCCAAAACCTTCGGATTGTTTCCATGAGCTGTAAGCGGCGATCAGCAGCAGAGCGCCACACAGCCCCAGCCACAACGACGGATCCAGCACCGGGCGCAGCATCAACAATGCAGTGGCAAGAAAGAGAAAGCCGAATATGCCCTTGAGCAGATTCATCCACGCGCCGGGCTTGGGCAGGAATCGGTTGCCCACGGTGACCAGCAGCAACAGCGGCACACCAATGCCGATGCCCAGTGCAAACAGAATCAGACCGCCGTGCAACGCGTTACCGCTCTGCGCGATGTACAGCAGCGCGCCGGCCAGTGGCGCGGTCATGCATGGCCCGACCAACAGACCGGACAATGCGCCCAGCACCCCGGCGCCGATCAGGCTGCCGCCGCTGCGGCTGCGCGACGCATGTTCCAGGCGATCACGCAGCGCCACCGGCAGTTGCAGCTCGAAGAAGCCGAACATCGGTAACGCCAGTATCACGAAAATCGCCGCAAACGCACCGAGCAACCACGGATTCTGTAACCACGCCTGCAAGTTCGCACCGAGCAGCGCAGCAATCACGCCCATCGCCGCATACACCAGTGCCATGCAGATCACGTAGCTGCTGGCCAAGGCAAACCCGCGCCGTGGTGTGGCGCCACTGCCGACGATCATCCCGGCGAGAATCGGCAGCATCGGCAGCGAACACGGGGTAAACGCCAACAGCAGGCCAAGTCCGAAAAACACCAGCAGACTCCAGCCCAGCGCCCGTTGTTGCAGACTGCTGGCCAAAGCCTGATCCGGCGCTTCAGCGCCCGTTACTGCTGCGGCTTTGCCACCCAGATCGATCACCCTGGTTTGCGGTGGATAACACAGACCGGCATCGGCGCAGCCCTGATAACTGACCTTGATCTGACCGCTGGCCGCTGCCGGGATTTTCACTTCCAGCCCTTGGCGGTACACCGGCTGCTCGCCGAAGAACTCATCGCTGTGGGATTCGCCTTCAGGCAACACCGGCTGCTGATCGGCGGCCAGTCCATCGAATTTCAGGCGTTTCTGATACAGGTAGTAGCCGTCGGTGATCTGCCAGAACAGCTGGGTTTCGCCTGAATCCAGACGCTCGGAAGTCAACACGAACGCTTGGTCGACCGGCAAGAAGTCCGGTTTCGTATCGAAAGGATTGTTTCCAGCCTGGGCCAGGCCCGAGATCAGTAACGCAAACAAAACAAAAAAATGACGCATGGAGAAGCCTTGTCCCTGTGCAAGTGAGGTGCACAATGGGCAGCGGCGATTAACCGATGATTAACCGCCATGCCCTTGTCGCAGTGACGTTGGGCGCCATAATGTCAGCTTAATCGGCCAACTGCCTAATCCGCTTTTTTCCTGTGGGATTCACCATGCACGTACTGGTTTGCGAAGACGACGAGCTGATTGCCAGCGGCATCGTTGCCGGCCTCACCGCCCAGGGCCTGACCGTCGAGCACGTCAACACCGCGTCCAAGGCGCGGGCGATGCTCAAGGTCGCCGAATTCGATGTGATGGTGCTCGATCTCGGCCTGCCGGACGAAGATGGCCTCAAGTTGCTGCAACAGTTGCGGCAGAGCGGCCTGGAAATTCCGGTTCTCATCCTAACTGCCCGTGACTCGGTGACCGATCGTGTCGATGGTCTGCAGGCCGGCGCCGACGACTATCTGCTCAAGCCTTTCGACCTGCGCGAACTGTTCGCTCGCCTGCAAACCCTGTTGCGCCGGGTGGCCGGGCGCAGTGTCAATCTGATTGAGCACGGCGCGCTGACCTACGACCCGAGCAGCCGCGAAACCCGTCTGGCCGGGCAACCGGTGGACTTGTCGCGCCGTGAGCAGTCGCTGTTGCAGGCGCTGCTGCACAATCGCGGCCGGGTGCTGTCCACCGAGCAACTGAAGGACAGCGTCTACGGCTTCAACGACGAACTGGAAAGCAACGCGCTGAACGTGCATATCCATCATCTGCGCAGCAAGCTTGGCAAAGGCATCGTCGAAACCGTGCGTGGTCTGGGCTATCGCCTCGGCCCCGCCGATGGCGGAGAGCAAGGCAAGTGATGAGTCTGCGCCTGCGCCTGAGCCTGACGCTCGGCGCCGCCTTCACGTTGATCTGGGCGCTGGCGGCGGCGTGGATGCTCAGCGATCTGCGCAATCAGATGATGTTTTCCCTCGACCAGCGTCTGGTGGCCTCGGCGCGCATGGTCGCCGGTTTGCTCGAGCAATTGCCGACGCTGCCGAGCAAGGGCGAGGGCACCCATTTCAGCGCAGAACAGCTGAATATTCCCGGTGGCATGGCTTGTCAGGTCAGCTCATTGCGCGGCGAGATTCTCGCGCGAAGCCACAACAACCCCGAGCAAGCGCTGGAAGCCGAGAAAATGGGCTTCCACGATCAGATGATCGACGGCGCCCCGTGGCGCAGTTTCACCCTGGCCCGCGGCGATGTGCGCATCACTACGGCGGATCGGCAGATCGAGCGCGAAGCCTTGAACATGTCGATTCTGCTCGCTGCTTCGGTGCCGGTCGGCGTGGCCTTGCTGGGTTGCCTGTGCCTGCTGTGGCTGGGCATCGGTCAGGGTCTGGCGCCACTCAATCGACTGCGCGAGGCGCTGATGCGGCGCAATGCCGATTCTCTTGAACCATTGCAGTTGCAGGCGTTTCCCAGCGAATTGAAGCCGTTGCTGGAAACTCAGAATCAGTTGTTTCAACGCATCGGCAAGACCATCGAACGTGAACGTCGTCTGACCGGCGACGCCGCGCATGAACTGCGCAGTCCGCTGACGGCTATCAAGACCCACCTGCAAGTGGCGCGCATGACCGACGGCAGCGCCCGCGATCAGTCGCTCGCGCGCGCCGAGGAGGGCGCCGATCGCTTGCATCGCACCCTTGAGCAATTGCTGTTGCTGGCGCGGGTCGAAGGCAGTCTGTCGTTTGATGACGGCTCGCAATGCAGCGCCGAGCAAGTGGCCAGACTGGCGATCCAGGACGCCACCGGCGGCGAGCGGCTGCGGATCAAACTGCACGTGCCGGACGACCTATCCGCCGCGCCGCTGCAAATGCCTGCCGTGCTGGCGATTGCTGCACTGCGCAACCTGCTCGACAACGCCTTGCGCCACACGTCTGAAGATTGTGCGGTCGAGGTTAGCCTGGAGAGCATCGGCAATCGTGTGCGTTTTGTCGTGCGCGACCATGGCCCGGGCATTGCGCCGGATGACTTGCAACATCTGACCCAGCGCTTCTGGCGCAACGGGCAGAGCACCGGTTGCGGGCTGGGGCTGGCGATTGTCCAGGCGATTGTTCAGCGCTGTGATTGTGCGCTGCATTTCGACAGCCGCCCGGACGGCTTGCGGGTCGAACTGACCATGCCGTTGCAAGCCCTCTGATCTCACCTCGGATCCCCTGTGGGAGCGAGCCTGCTCGCGAATGCGGTAAGTCATACAACATCGACGTTGACTTGTCCGACGCTTTCGCGAGCAGGCTCGCTCCCACAAAAACATGTTCTGGCACATCAAATGTAACTTCTCGGCGTTCGCCATCCGCCAGTGACGGGGCTAAGGTCAACGCAGCTTTGACTCAAAGGATTGAGGGAACTGCGCCATGGAAGCACCCGTCTGCGTTCGTTCGGCCACTCTGGCCGACACCGGCATCATCAACCGTATTGTCGAGCGCTCGATCCGTATCGGATGTGCACTCGATCACCGCAACCATCCACTTCTGGTCAGCGACTGGCTCAACCGTTCTCCCGCCGATTTCATCAGTAGCCGGCTCGCCGACCCACACTTTAATCTCTGTATCGCTTCGTTCGAAGACAAACCGGTCGGTGTCGGCATGGCCCGGGTCAGTGGCGAAATCCTGCTGTGTTACGTCCAGCCTGAATCCTTTCGCCGGGGCGTCGGCAGGGCGCTGATGCACAATCTCGAGGGCTGGTTGCGCATTCGTGGTGTGCAGCATGTGCACCTCAACAGCACCCGCACCGCCGAGGCGTTCTATCGGCACCTGGGTTACCAACAGGCAGCGCCACCGGGCCTCTCCACCGGCTTGCAAACCGTGCCGCTGCACAAACCTTTGTCCTCACCGGCCTGACAACTCGATCAAGGGTGTAAATCCGCACCGCGCTGAAGCGTTTCCAGAACAGGAAAACCTGCAAGTGCGCCCCGCGACCGGAACGCGCACCTGTCGGTGTGCTGTTCTGGTCACTATCCATAGCGAATTGAGGGGTCGAGAGATGTCAGTCGCCACCAGTCTTATCGAAGCGTCGTCGGCCCGGGTCGCCTCGGCGCCAGCGGAGACGTTGTACGAATTCCACGAATCACCGTTACTGGCGCGCCAGAGTCGCCAGGAATCCAATGCGCGCAGCTATCCACGCCGCATTCCGCTGGCGCTCAAGCGTGCCAAGGGCCTGTATGTCGAGGATGTCGAAGGGCGTACCTTCATCGACTGCCTGGCTGGGGCCGGCACGTTGGCGCTGGGGCACAACCACCCGGTAGTGATTGAGGCGATCCAGCAGGTGCTGGCCGATGAGTTGCCGCTGCACACCCTCGACCTGACCACGCCGGTCAAGGATCAATTCGTCCAGGACCTGTTCGGCTTGCTGCCGACGGAACTGGCGGCGCAGGCGAAGATCCAGTTCTGTGGCCCGACCGGCACCGACGCCGTGGAAGCCGCGCTGAAACTGGTGCGCACCGCAACCGGGCGCAGCACCGTGCTGTCATTTTCCGGCGGTTATCACGGCATGAGTCAGGGGGCGCTGAGTCTGATGGGCAGCCTGGGGCCGAAAAAGCCACTCGGTGCTTTGCTCAGCAACGGCGTGCAGTTCATGCCTTTCCCCTACGATTACCGCTGCCCGTTCGGTCTCGGCGGCGCAGCGGGCGTCAACGCCAATCTGAGTTATCTGGAAAGCCTGCTCAACGATCCCGAGGCTGGCGTGCAATTGCCGGCGGCGGTGATCGTCGAGGCGGTGCAGGGCGAGGGCGGCGTGATACCGGCGGACATCGAGTGGTTGCGCGGCTTGCGCCGGATCACCGAGAAGGCTGGTGTGGCGCTGATCGTTGATGAGATCCAGAGCGGGTTCGCCCGCACCGGCAAGATGTTTGCCTTTGAACATGCGGGCATCGTTCCGGATGTGGTGGTGTTGTCCAAAGCCATCGGTGGCAGCCTGCCCTTGGCGGTGGTGGTGTACCGCGACTGGCTCGACACCTGGCAACCGGGCGCCCACGCCGGCACGTTCCGTGGCAATCAGATGGCCATGGCCGCCGGTTCAGCGGTGATGCGTTATCTGGTAGAGCACAAGGTCTGTGAACACGCCGCTGCCATGGGTGATCGGCTCAGCGAACATCTACACATTCTGCAGCGCGACTTCCCGCAACTGGGCGATATCCGTGGTCGAGGCCTGATGCTCGGCGTCGAACTGGTCGACCCGAACGGCGCGCCCGATGCGCTCGGTCATCCGCCGGCATTCGCGCGTCTGGCGCCGCTGGTCCAGCGTGAATGCCTCAAGCGTGGCCTGATTCTGGAACTGGGCGGCCGCCATGGCGCGGTCGTGCGCTTCCTGCCGCCGCTGGTGATCAGCGCAGCGGAAATCGATCGGGTGGCCGAGATCTTTGGTCGCGCATTGGCCGCTGCCACCGCCGCGCTGTAAATTTTTCCGCGCGGCGAACGTTCTTTCTACATACCCCGGCTGCATCCGTTGTGCAGCTGACCTTACAACGATGGAGAACCAGCATGACGTCAGTATTCGACCGCGAGGACATCCTCTTTCAGGTCGTGGTCAACCACGAAGAGCAATACTCGATCTGGCCCGATTACAAAGCTGTGCCGCAAGGCTGGCGTACCGTGGGCAAGAGCGGCCTGAAAAAGGAATGCCTGACCTACATCGAAGAAGTCTGGACCGACATGCGTCCGTTGAGCCTGCGCCAGAAGATGGATGCGCAAGTCGCGGCGCAATAAGCGACCGGGCATAAAAAACCCGCTGGACCAGTGAGGGTCAGCGGGTTTTTTCATGTCTTGAATTTGTATTGCCTGCACAGCCTCATCGCTGGCAAGCCAGCTCCCACAGGTATTGTGGTTGATCACAAATGTGTGTTCGCCGAAAGCTCTGTGGGAGCTGGCTTGCCAGCGATGAACGATGACTCGGTATCAGCCTGACTACGCTCCGCTCAACCCCTTGAGCAGCAAATCCACATTCCCCTCCAGCTCAGCCAGCGGATCCGCCGCGTCGGTACTCAACACCACCAGACGGCTGCCGGATTCGGCAATCGCCGCTTTCACCGGCTCCGCTGGCTGGCGATGGTGCAGCACCACCGCCACGTCATTGTCCTTCAGCGTCGCTGTCAGCTTCTTCAATTCATCTGGCGTCCACTCGGCATCAGGCCGCGCGTCCTGTCCGGCCAGTTCAAGGTTGAGGCTGCCAATCAGATAGCCGAAGTGATCGCTCAAGCTCATCACACTCAGGTTGTCCGCCTCGGCCAGGCGCGCTTCGGTGTCTGCGCTGAGTTTCAGCAGACGCTGTTTCAACGCCGCCAGGTTGGCTTCGATCGCAGGCTTGGCGCTCGGCGCCAGGCGCACCAGGTCTGCGGCCATCACATCGGCCATGCGCCCCATATTGTTGCTCGCCAGCCATGGCTGACTGTTCAGGCCATCAACCAGCAGGCCCGGTTGCACGGCAATGCCGGGCAGGGCGCCGTCGACCGGGCGCGCTGCGTCGACCTCGACGATACGAATATTGCTGCGCCGCGCGATCGGGTACAGCGGGTCATCGGCCCACAATGAGCGCAGACCGATCACCGCGTCCGCGTCGGTGGCCAGTTTGCTCAGCGCCGGAGCGCCACGGCCGGTGAAATAGGCGGTCTGGCGGCTGCCGGGCAGGTTGGCCGGCGCTGCGCGTTCGAGGTTGACGTCGGTGCCCTTGAGCAATGCTTCGCCCAATCCATAGGTGATCGGCAACGAGGCCAGGACGCGCAAGGGTTTCGCGCTTTCAGCCGCCAGCAGCGGGGTGCAGACCATGCCACACAGGGCCATGGCCAGAGTCAGGTTACGCAGTGAAAAAGCCATTTATCCAAGATTCCCTTTCAGGCTGGGGACGACGCCGCGCGCGATGGCGGCGAGGGCAAAAGCGATGCCGGCGACCAGAATGATCGCGGCGCCGGACGGGATCGGCAGGTCGAAGACGATCGGCGCGAGAATCCCGCACAGCGTACTGACGGTAGCGATCAGCACCGAACACCAGAAAAAACCTTTGAGCGACTGGCTAAGCAAGCGCGCCGCTGCCGCCGGAATCACCAGCAAGGCACCGACCAGAATCGCGCCAATCACCTTCACGGCGGCGACGGTGATCAGGGTCACCAGAATCACGAACAGGTAATCCAGGGTCTTGACCGCTACGCCACGCACCGCCGCCAATTGCGGATTGAAACTGGCGAGCATGATGCGGTTGTACAGCGGCAGGGCCAGGGTCATGACCAGCGAACCGACGATGGCCAGCACCGCCAGATCATTGCCATTGACGGTCAATACCGAACCGAACAACACGTTTTCCAGAATGTGCACGTTGATCTTGCCGGCGAGGATCAACAGCAGGCTCGCGCCCAAGGCCAGCGACACCGAGAGAAACACGCCGATCAGCGTATCCGGTGCCAGCCCGGTGCGGTTGCGCAGGTAATTGAGCAGGATGCCGAACAGCAGGCAGTAGCCGAACAGGCTGCCGTACGGGCCGGTGTAGGGTTCGCCGAGCAGAATACCGATGGCGACACCGGTCAACGCGGCATGGCCGACTGCTTCGGAAAAGAATGCAAAGCGCTTGACCACCACCAGCGTGCCGAGCCCGCCCAGCACCGGGCCGATCAGCAGGCCGGCGAGCAGGGCGTTGACGACAAAACCGTAGGCCAGCGCTTCCGGCAGATAACCGGAAGACGCCCAACCCTGGACCATCAAACGAAAGGCTTCGTAACTCATCAGACCGCGCTCTGTGGATGGGTGGAAAACAGCGTCAGCAGACGCTCCGGAGTCAGTGCCTGTTGCGGTGTGGCATCGAACAGCACGCGGCGGTTGAGACCGGTGACCCGATCGGCCAGCCGACCCACCGCTTCCAGGTCATGCTCGATCCACAGCACGGTGATACCCGCCGCGCGCCAGTCAGTCAGCAGACGTTCGAACACCTGAATCCCGGCCTCATCGAGGGCCGACATCGGCTCGTCGAGCACCAGCAATTGCGGCGCCGGGATCAAGCCCTGCGCGAGCAGTACCCGCTGCCGCTCACCACCGGACAGCGCGCCCATGCGCCGCTTGCGCTTGTCCTGCATGCCGACGCGCTCCAGCGCCTCGCCGATGGCGCCGGCGTAGTGTTTGCTCAAACCGAGAAAGGCCGGACGGCGCTGACACATGGCGGCCATGAAATCGTCGACGGTCATCGGCAAGCCGCGATCGAACTCCAGCGCCTGCGGGACGTAACCAATGATGCCGGGCTCGCCGGGCCAGTGCAGGCTGAGCCGGCCCTGATGCGGCATCTGCCCGAGCAGGGTCTTGATCAGCGAACTTTTACCACCGCCGTTGGGGCCGACCAGCGCATGCACGCTGCCGGGCTGCACTTGGAAGCTGACCTTGTCGAGAATCGTCGTGCGCCCCAAGGTCAGGCTGATATCCGCAAACTCCAGCGCCGGCCCGGTTATCCCCTGTGGGAGCGAGCCTGCTCGCGAATGCGGTGTGTCATTCAACGAAGATGTTGCCTGATCCGGCGCCTTCGCGAGCAGGCTCGCTCCCACCGGGTTATTGGTGTTGTCAGGGATCAGGGTTTCTTTCGACGTCATGCCCCCGACTCCTGAATCGCCCGAACCACGGTGTTGAGGTTGCCGGTCATTTCCTTTTCGTACTTGTCGGCGGTGTATTCGCCGTAGGAAATGTGCGACAGCGGGTACAGCTTCACCCCGGATTCACGCTGGATGGTGTCGACGTAGCTGGACGGGAAATCCATCTCCGAGAAGATCACTTTGACGTCGAGTTCACGCAACTGGTCGATGGTCTTTTTCAGCTGACTCGGGCTTGGCTCGATGCCGTGGGCGGGCTCGACCACGGCCGTCACTTCCAGACCGAATTCACGCAACAGATAGTCGTAAGCCGCGTGCACCGTGGCCACGCGCAGTTCTGCGTTCGGTGCCTGGGTCAGTTTGGCCAAAGCGTCGGCGCGCATCTGCCGCAGGCGTTTGCCATAGGCACGCGCGTTCTGGGTGTAGGTCTTGGCGTTGTCCGGATCGATCTTGCCCAGCTCGCGGGCGATGTTGTTGACCTGGGCGATGGAGGCGCTTATCGACAGGAACGTGTGCGGATTGACCACTTTGCCGGCGCCGCGCGCAGCGACACCGGTGGCCGCCAGCAATGGCACGTTTTCGTTGGCTTCGATGGTTTTGACATTGGGCGTTTCGCTGGCGGCGATCATCCGGTCGGCGAAGTCGTCATGGCCGACGCCGTTGAGCACGATCACGTCCAGTCCGCTGATGCGCTTGATGTCTTCGGCGCGCGGTTCGTAGGCGTGCGGATTGAAGCCCGCAGGAATCAGCGGCACCACTTCGGCCTTGTCGCCGACGATGTTGGCGACATAGCTGTAATACGGATGCAGAGTGATGCCGATACGCAGGCGTTTGCCTTGCTCGGCGCTGGCCAACGGGCTCAACAGGCAGGCGCACAGGCCAAGCAGAAACAGGCGTAACAATGGACGGCGAGGAGATGAAATGGACATGGGCAAGCAGTCTTCTCTCGGATAAAGGCGAGGAATCAATGGCGATGTTCGCGGGTAACCCCGGCATCGAATTGCGCGACGATCTGTTTCCAGCCAGCGGCGGACAGCGCCGCGTCGGACAGATCCTCCGCAGGCGCGAGGTCGGCGCTGCGGTTCAGCCAGATGTCCGTCGCCGCGTTGGCGTCAGTGCCGACACGCATCAAAAACGAACCGGCGACATCAGGCGTCGCACTCCGACCGAAATAGGCACGATCGGCGAACATCTGCCATGCGTGACCGCCACGGCTGACCGAACTGGCATCCTGCGCGAACGGCGCAAAGCCTTCTTCGGCGAGCATTTGTGGTGTCGGCAGGGCTTGTTGCTCTTCGCGCAGCAAGCGGATTTCGTCGAGGGTCACGCGCAGGTCGGCATAGATGCCTTGCTCGGCGGCGCTGAGATCGCGGCGAGCGTCGTACTGGTTGCTGGCGACCGGCTCCGGTTCATGGGAAACCCCGCGCCACGCCACCACCGAGCCGGCGACCGCGAGGATCAGCAGGCACAACAGCAGCACATTGAGGGTTTCATGACCGGCGCCGGCCGGGCGTACCACTTGCGTCGTCGGGCTACTCATGGGGCTTCGATATCCGCCTGGTCGATTTCCACAACGTGGCCGGGGCCAGCGTCGAACAGCACATAGAACTCGCTGCCGGGCTTCTTGAACGTCAGGGTCGAGTCATCACCCAATTTGCCCGGCACCAGAATGGTTTCGTCATAGCCGATCACATCGAGGGTCACCCCCGGCGCGCCGCTGCCGTCGGAGAAACCGCCGGTGCATTTGATCTGTTCGGCATCGATGGCTTTGCATTCGCACATCGGGTTGTGCGCCAGGGCGCTGGCGCTGAAACCGGCGCTCAGCAGCAGCGCGGCGCTGGCGAGCAAACGGGTATGAAGGGGTGAGCGAGTCATGGTTTGGCTCCTTGTTTGTTCAGCCAGGCAACGGTGGCGGGGGAGGCTTGGCTCAGGGGAATCGCGGCTTGGTGCATGCTGCCGTCCCAGCCTTCCATGGTGATCCACAGCTCGGCGTCAGGTTTGGTCTTTGCCGGGATCGGCATCTGCGTGCCCATGCGGTAAGGGGTGCCGAAGAAGATTGTGCCAGCGGCGCGCAGACTGCGCGGTTTGCCGATGCGCAGGTAAGTGGCCTTGACCTGTTCGACGCAGGTATCACAAACGGCGGCAGTGAAATCCTTCATGTAGCCGGCCGGGCCGCTCAGGTGCGGCGCCTCTTCGCGTAACTCGGCCAGACGCAGGCTCCACGGGCCAACCTGAACGGTGCCTATTTCACGCTGGCCCAGGCCGCTGTCGCCGCGAAACAGCGAGGCATCGGCAAAATATTTAGGCATGAAGCCCAGCGGGATCAGCAACAGCAGGACATTGATGTGGAAACGCCACTTGTGCCAGAAACGCGACAGGCGCGACGGCGGTGTGACCGAGATGGCTTTGTTCACAGGCTCGCCTCCGAAGTTTCACGGCGCAGCGCCGGTTGGGCGGTGACGCGGTTTTTCTTGTCCTCGCGTTTCAGCGCATTGGCGGTGGCCAACGCGGTGCGCTTGGTCCAGATCAGCAGGCCGCTGAGGATCATCATGCTCAGCAACAGACCGAAGAAGAACCAGATCAACTTGATCCAGATTCCACCGAAGTCACCGGTGTGCAGCGGGCGCATGGATTCGGTGACGAATTCCAGCGAGGACCGATCGGACAGCAAGCGTGAGGAAGCCATTTCGCCGTTGTACGGGTTGAGAGTCGCGGTCTGATACATCAGCGGATACCAGCCACGGCCGCTGACGCTCATGTGCGAGTAGGCATTGCCCGGCAGGTTGACGTAACTGGCCTCCAGCCCCGGAATCTTCTGCTGGGCGATTTCTATTGCGCGATCCAGGCTGATGCGCGGCGGCGGGGTGCCGGCTGCCGAGATCGGCACACTTTCGCGGGACATCGCCGGGATGATCGGCTCGCTGGAAATGGAAATCTGGTTATCGAACAGGATCGCTTTGATCAGGAACCAGATGCCGGTGATGGAAATCACCGCGATGAACCAGATCGACCAGATGCCGCACAGGCGATGGAAGTCGCCCCAGAAGATCCGCGCACCATGGCGTACACGCAGGGTCGGGCGCAAAAAACCTTTCCAGAAGCGCTTGTAGACCACCAGCCCGGTAATCAGCGACACCAGCATCGGCACGCCGAGCAATGACACCAGATACCAGCCCCAGCTGTAGCCGTTGGTGAACGGCACTAGCCACCAGCCGTGCAGGGCGCGGGTGAACGCCTTGAAATCGAACGCCGGCGCGGTGCCCTGAATGACGCCGGTGTACGGATTGACATAGACCGTCAACGAGCGCCCGTCGGGGTAGCTGACTTCGACGTCGAGGGCAAAGTGCGACTCGTCCGGACGATTGATGCTCTGCACCAGGGTTTGCGGCTCGGCCTGTTTGATCGCGGCGAGGATCTGGTCGTAGCTCAGTCGCGGCGCGTCGTCCGACGGCTGACTGGCGCGCATTTGCGGGTTGGCCAGCCAGACAATCTCCTGGCTGACCACCGCCAGCGTGCCGGTGACACAGACGATCAGCACAAAGAACCAGATCGGCAACGCCAGCCAGCTATGCACCAGGAACCACAGTTTGGAACGGGATTTCTTCGACATGATTGCGCGTCTTGATTGCGGTGGAAGGGGCCGGGCTACGGGCTTCGCAGCACGGAACTCCCCGGGAGACCGTTCGTGGCTTTTGCCTACGCGAACGGCCTGCATTCCTATAAGACGGATGAGCGAAGAAAATCCCGAAAGCGGATATGAAAGTAAATGTTTCGCAATTACATCGGCAGTGTATTTCTGCCGGTTGATCCGAGGTAAAAAAACCTCAACCTTGGTTAAACATCTCCGTCGCCCGCTGGCGAATCTGCTCTTCGCTCAGATCCTCTTTGTGCGTGGCGAGAAACCACAGATGGCCGAACGGATCTCTCAGCGTGCCGCTGCGATCACCATAAAACTGGTCTTTGACCTCGGAGACGCTTTGCGCCCCGGCATCCAGCGCCTGTTGAAAGGATTGGTCGACATCGGTGACATACAGGTGCAAGCCGATCGACACCGCCTGCTGCGGATTGCTCAACGGCCCCTGATCACAAGGGGTGCCAAGCATGATCGCGCTGTCGCCGATGCGCAGTTCGGCGTGGCCGATATTGCCGTCGGGCATGGTCAGGCGCATGACTTCGCTGGCGTTGAAGGCTTTTTTGTAGAACTCGATGGCCTCGGCAGCCTGTTGGATGCCGAGATACGGGGTAATGCTGTGATACCCCTCGGGAATGGGTTTGACGCTCATGACGTTCTCCCTGTTTTTGTTTTCAACAGATGTGGTTACACCGGACTTACCCGGAGCAATCACTATAGAACCGTCCTTACTGCACAGATTTTCCGCCGACGAGCAGCAATCATCATTCATCGCGAAAGTGCGGGCCTGGGCCTCGGTCAGCGAGCATGTCGCCTTTATTGCGTAACGGACACGCTTCCATGGACAGACAGCCGCAGCCGATGCACCCGGTGAGCTGATCGCGCATCAGCGTCAATTGCCTGATTCGTTCGTCGAGCTCGCGCTGCCATTGTTCAGACAGCATTTTCCAGTCCGCCGCCGATGGCGCGCGATCCTGCGGAAGGATCTTCAGCGCTTCGCCGATTTCCGCCAGCGGTATCCCCAGCCGTTGCGCGACTTTGATCAACGCCACCCGGCGCAGGACGGCGCGCGGATAGCGGCGCTGATTGCCGGCATTGCGCTCACTCTTGATCAAACCTTTGGCTTCATAAAAATGCAGCGCCGTGACCGCGACGCCACTGCGCGCCGCAACCTCGCCCACGGTGAGAGGCTTGTGCACCTGGTCCTTGCTGATCATGCGGAAAATACCTTGACCTTGACTTAACTAGAGGTTTTACCCTGCAGCTCTTCGGGTCGCAAGGCTCGCTTCAAGATGAGTGGGGGCTTTCCATGAGCAATCGCAGCTTTACCCAATTGATCGAATTCGAAATCGAACCCCGCCAGCAAGCGGCGCTGGTCTCGGCACTGGCGACGCAGACCGAGGGGCTGGCCCAGCGTTACGACGGGTTTCTCAGCGCCAGCGTGCAAGCCAGCGACGACGGCCGTCGCGTGTTGAGCTTTTGCAGTGGCAAAGTCGCGAAGCGGGCGAGGCGGCATTTCGCAGTTTCGAACGCGGCGAAGAGGATTTCTGGCAGTTGATCCGTACGCATCGGGCGAAAACCGTGACCTTCAACTCGTTCCAGGTGCACAGCAGCATTGCCCGCAGCCACGACGATGCGCTGCACTGCCGTCTGCCGGTCAGCCAGTATTAGTGCCAACCTGATAGCCACTATTGAGAGCGTTGATTTCTGCGCGAGCGTGCCCGGGCGTAGCCTTTCTCCATCGACCCCACATTGCTCGCCAGGACGCTCCCATGAACCGATTACTGACTGTTTCGCTGATGCTCGCTGTTTCCGTACTCGCCGGCTGTGCCAGCCACGTTTCGCCAGAGCTGCGCCCTTATACCGCTGAAGAATCCCGCGAACTGGCGCTGGAAGCGCTGAACCGCAGCGGCTTGTCGTTCGACGAATACCACGCGAAAAAAGCCCGATTGCTCGGTCAGCCGCAGAAGACTTTCGGCTTCGATCAGCAGGGTGAGATGAGCGCCGAACGTGCCATACAGCTGCACGGTCGTCCGAGCTGAAAGCAAACTGTACTGCTTGAAGTTTTCCCTAACTGTCCGTGGGTTTGCCGGGCGGTGTGGGATAGGGTCAACAGCTGAATGACCCTGGATGGACTGCCTCGATGAACCTCTCGCTTGATCTGCTGTTGGCCTTTGCCCTGTTTGCCCTTGTCACCTCGATCACACCGGGGCCGAACAACACCATGTTGCTGGCTTCCGGAGTGAATTTCGGTTTCAACCGCACCATTCCGCACATGCTCGGCATCAGCTGCGGCTTCTTTCTATTGGTGGTAGCGGTGGGCTTCGGCCTTGGCGCGGTGTTTCAGGCCTACCCGATTCTGTATACGGTGCTGCGTTATGTCGGCGCGGCGTATTTGTTGTATCTGGCGTGGAAAATCGCCCACTCCGGCCCGGTCGGCGACAGTGCCCACGGCGAGGCGAAACCGATCAGCTATCTGGGCGCCGCAGCGTTCCAGTGGGTCAATCCCAAAGCGTGGATCATGGCAATCGGTGCCATCAGCACGTACACGCCGATGCAGGGT
Source organism: Pseudomonas sp. AC255 (assembly GCF_979258175.1). NCBI lineage: Bacteria > Pseudomonadati > Pseudomonadota > Gammaproteobacteria > Pseudomonadales > Pseudomonadaceae > Pseudomonas > Pseudomonas sp. AC255. The sequence continues at coordinate 1,279,017 of NZ_OZ409841.1, forward strand.
TATTTCTATAACGTCGTGATCATCGCGGCGGTGTTCGCCATCATCAATCTGCCCAGTGTCGGCCTGTGGGCGGCGTGCGGCACGCTGTTGCGCAATGTGCTGAAAGATCCGCGCTGGTTGCGCGTGTTCAATTGGGGCATGGCAGCGCTGTTGGTGATCTCGCTGTATCCGTTACTTCTGGAAAGCTTTCACTGACGCATTGCTTCAATCGCCGGCCCGATGCCTGTTAAGCTCGGTTTCAGGAGCGTTCCTACGCACTTTTAAATGAAGCCCTACTTCTTTAACGGCATCCGATCAGGTATTGATGACGCTCTCGAACCCATGCACAGCTCACGAGGCTGTGCATTGTCGTTTGCAGACACGAGCCTCCTGATCCCGGAACACGCTCTGCGAGTCCTTTATGAACACACGTCCGTTGTATTTCGATTACGCCGCCACCACTCCGGTGGACGAGCGGGTCATCCAGGTGATGATCGAATGTCTGGGTTTTCACGGTAACTTCGGTAACCCGGCGTCCAGCTCCCACGCTTTCGGCCAGCAGGCCCGGCAGACGGTCGAGCAGGCGCGTCGGCAAGTAGCCGATCTGGTCGGCGCGCAGCCTGAGCAGATTGTCTGGACCTCCGGTGCCACCGAGTCCAACAACCTCGCCCTCAAAGGCGTCTCCCAGGCCCGTGGCATTTCCGGCGGGCACATCATTACCAGTCAGATCGAACACAAGGCCATTCTCGACACCGCGCGGCAATTGCAGGACTCAGGCATTGCCGTGACCTATCTGGTACCGGACGACCAAGGCTTGATCACGCCGCAAGCGGTCAGCGAAGCGATGCGTGACGACACCTTTCTGGTCTCGCTGATGCTGGTCAACAACGAGTTGGGCACGGTCAACGATGTCGAGGCAATTGGCGAGGTGGTGCGCGGTCGGCAGGCCCTGTTTCATGTCGATGCTGCGCAAGGCGCCGGCAAAGTCGCGATCGACCTGAGCCGCTGGCCGGTGGATCTGATGTCGTTTTCCGCACACAAACTCTACGGCCCCAAGGGCATCGGCGCTTTGTATGTCGGCCTGCAGGCGCAGCAACGCTTGCAGGCGCAGATTCACGGTGGTGGTCATGAAGGTGGCCTGCGCTCCGGAACCTTGGCGACTCATCAGATTGCCGGGATGGGCGCTGCTTTCGCTTTGGCCGCCGACGCATTCGATGAAGAGAAAAAGTCCATCATCGCTTTGCGCGAACGCTTGCTCGAACAGCTTTTGAAGTTGCCCGGCGTGCGCCTCAATGGCAGTGAATCGCAACGAATCCCGCACACCTTAAGCCTGACCTTCAGCGAGGGCGAGTTCAACAGCGCCGCGTTGAACCATTCGATCGCGTTTTCCGCGACGTCGGCGTGTAATTCCGCGAGCAACGCACCGTCCCACGTGCTGCTCGCGCTCGGGCACGATGCGCGGCTGGCAGGGCGCACCATTCGCTTGAGCCTCGGGCGGTTTACCACCGTCGAGGATGTCGACAAGGCCGTTGACCTGATCACAACTGCCTGCGCCAGTGCCCCGGCATTCTGGGCGACAGGGCTTTAAACAGACGCTTTCCATGGCCGCGAAGGCTACGAACAATAACGATGACGCGATTAGCAGGAGACATGATGAGTTCCCACACCTTGACCGAAGGATCGGTGCCTCAGCGCTTGGCGCATACCCGTGAACTGATGCGCCGCGAAGGCATCCATGCGCTGCTGGTGCCGTCCGCCGACCCGCATCTTTCGGAATACCTGCCGGGTTACTGGCAGGGCCGGCAATGGCTGTCGGGTTTCCACGGTTCGGTCGGTACGCTGATCGTCACTGCGGATTTCGCCGGTGTGTGGGCCGACAGTCGTTACTGGGAACAGGCGACGAAAGAGCTCAACGGCAGCGGCATCGAACTGGTCAAGCTGCAACCGGGGCAACCGAGCCCGCTGGACTGGCTGGCGGAGCAGACACCCGAGGGCGGCGTGGTTGCGGTCGACGGCGCGGTAATGGCGGTGGCTTCGGCGCGCACACTGAGCAGCAAGCTCGAGGCACGCGGTGCTCGCCTGCGCACCGATATCGACCTGTTGCAGGAAGTCTGGCGTGATCGCCCGAGCCTGCCGAACGCGCCGATCTATCAGCATCTGCCGCCGCAAGCGACTATCAGCCGTGGCGAGAAACTCGCGAAATTGCGCGAAACCTTGCAAGAACGTGGTGCCGACTGGCACTTCATCGCCACCCTGGATGACATCGCCTGGCTGTTCAACCTGCGCGGCGGTGATGTCTCGTTCAATCCGGTGTTTGTTTCGTTCGCCTTGATCAATCAGCAACAGGCCACGCTGTTTGTGGCGCTGAGCAAGGTCGATGCCGATCTGCGTGCCGTGCTCGAACAGGATGGCGTAACGCTGCGTGATTACAGCGAAGTGGCCGATGCGTTGCGGTCTGTGCCGGGTGGCGGCAGCCTTCTGGTCGATCCGGCGCGAGTGACCACGGGGTTGCTGGATAACCTCGACAGTGGCGTGAAACTGGTCGAGGGCCTCAACCCGACTACGTTGGCCAAATCGCAGAAAAGCGAAGCCGACGCTCAACACATCCGTAAAGCGATGGAGCAGGATGGCGCGGCGTTGTGCGAATTCTTTGCCTGGCTGGAATCGGCGTGGGGGCGCGAGCGCATCACCGAACTGACCATCGACGAGAAACTTACCGCTGCCCGTGAACGTCGTCCCGATTACGTTTCGCTGAGCTTCAACACGATTGCCGCGTTCAACGCCAATGGCGCGATGCCGCACTATCACGCTACCGAAGAAGAGCATGCGCTGATCGAGGGCGATGGTCTGTTGCTCATCGATTCCGGTGGCCAATACCTCGGCGGTACCACTGACATCACGCGGATGGTCCCGGTGGGCACGCCGACGCAAGAGCAGAAACAGGATTGCACGCGCGTGCTGAAAGGCGTGATTGCTTTGTCGCGGGCACGTTTCCCGAAAGGCATTCTGTCGCCGCTGCTCGACGCCATCGCTCGTGCGCCGATCTGGGCTGACAACGTCGACTACGGTCACGGCACCGGTCATGGCGTGGGCTATTTCCTCAACGTTCACGAAGGTCCGCAAGTGATCGCTTATCAGGCGGCACCGGCGCCACAAACGGCAATGCAGCCGGGGATGATCACCTCGATCGAACCCGGCACTTATCGCCCGGGCCGCTGGGGTGTGCGCATCGAAAACCTGGCGATGAACCGTGAGGCCGGCAGCAGCGAATTCGGCGACTTCCTCAAGTTCGAAACCCTGACGCTGTGCCCGATCGATACCCGCTGCCTGATTGCTGACCTGCTGACCCACGAAGAAAAGCAGTGGCTGAACGACTACCACCGCGAAGTGCGTGAGCGACTGAGTCCATTGCTGGATGGCGCGGCGTTGAGCTGGTTGAACGAGCGCACTGTGGCCATTTGATCGATTTACCCAAGGCACCGCTCGCGGTGCCTTGGGGCTCGGCTTCAATCCTGGCGCAATGCCTCTTCCACGAAGTCGAGTCGATCCTGACCGAAGAACAACTGATCGCCGATAAACATGCTGGGGGCACCGAAAACGCCGCGCTTGATCGCGGCTTCGGTGTTTTCCTTGAGTGCGGCTTTTACTGATTCATCGTTGGTCAGCGCGATTATCTCTTGGGGATCGAAGCCGTTTTCAGTCAGCACGGCGGCAATGGTTTGCGGATCGTTGAGGTTACGACCTTCTACCCAAAGCGCCCTGAACAGGCAGTCGACGAACTCCGCGAAACGCTGCGGCTGGTGCATCTGCATGCCAGTGACGGCACGCATCAATATCAGTGTGTTGATTGGAAAGTGCGGATTGAATCTGAGCTGGACGCCGTAGCGTTTGGCGAAGCGATCGAGGTCCTGAAACATGTAGCGGCCCTTGGCCGGAATCACTGCCGGCGACGCGTTGCCGGTGGCTTTGAACACACCTCCCAACAGCATCGGGATGTAGATCAGTTCACTTTGGGTATCGGCGCAGATTTGCGGTAGCTGGGTGTGCGCCAGGTAGGTGGTGGGGCTGCCGAGGTCGAAATAGAATTCCACGGTTTTCGTCATGATCAAATTGCTCTCTTATTGTTGTAATGAGGGGGAGGGCTTACCAGCGTTCGTTCCAGGGCCGAAGGTCCAGCTCAAAAGTCCAGGCATCCCGTGGCTGACTGTGCAGATACCAATAGTTTTCAGCGATGTGCTCGGGATTGAGAATGCCGTCCTGATCCTTGGTCGCGTATTTCTCGGGAAAGCTGTTGCGGATGAAGTCGGTGTCGATCGCACCATCAACCACGACGTGGGCGACATGAATGTTCATCGGCCCCAACTCTCTCGCCATGCTTTGCGCCAGTGCGCGGATGCCATGTTTGGCTCCAGCGAAAGCGGCAAATCCAGAAGCGCCGCGCAGCCCGGCCGTGGCACCAGTGAACAGAATCGTACCGCGCTGCCGAGTGACCATGCGCTTGGCCACTTCACGGGCATTGAGAAAACCGGAGAAGCAGGCCATCTCCCAGATCTTGAAATATTTGCGCGCGGTTTCTTCGAGAATGCTGCAGGGCACGTTGGCGCCGATGTTGAAAACAAAGGCTTCGATCGGGCCGACGCGGGTTTCGATGTCTTCGATCAAGGCGATGACGTCTTCTTCCTTGCGCGCATCGCAGGCAAAACCATGGGCCTCACCGCCCTCAGCGATGATTGCGTCAACCAGTGGCTGCAGCTTGTCGGCGCTGCGCCGGGTCACACAGGCTGTAAATCCCTCACTGGCAAAGCGCTTGGCAATGGCCCCGCCCGTGGCATCACCAGCGCCGACAACCAACACGACCTTCTTGTTATTCATGGGTGAATCCCTTTGGGTTAACGATCGTTTAGTTAACGAACGTTATGCTAGGATTCGGGCAGCGTCAAGGCGACCTACTTCAGGAGATGACATGCGTTATTCGGCCGGACACAAATCGGAAACCCGCGAACGATTGCTGCAAAGCAGCGCGCTGTCGGCGAAGAAATCGGGGTTTTCCACGGTGGGCGTGGATGGCCTGATGAAAGCCATCGGTTTGAGTGGCGCCGCGTTCTACAGCCACTTTTCATCCAAGGATGCGTTGTTCGCTGCCATCGTCGAGCGAGAGTTGAGTGAAAGTCTTGAGCGCCTTGGTGGCCAGGGCGGTGCAGATAGGCAGCGGCTGGAGCGTTGTCTGAAGCAGTACCTGAGCATGGCCCACGTCGAGCAACCAGAGTCCGGTTGCGCGCTGCCGACATTGGGCGCAGAGGTTGCCCGTGCCGATATGCAGGTGCGTGAGCAGGCTGAACAGTGGATCTGCCGTCTTCAGCAGGGCTGGGCTGAGATACTGGAAAGCGAGAGTCTGGCCTGGTCGGTGCTGTCTCAATGTGTGGGTGCGTTGGTGGTCGCGCGAATGCTGGCAACACCGGACGTGCAGCGAACGGTGTTGCGCTCGAGTCATGAGCAAATCACTCGTCAGCTCGCTTTGCCACGAGCCGAGTAGTTATTTGCAGATGACGATCATGCTGCGGCTGGTATAACCGGCGGGGTTCAGGCCGAACGGATAATCGCCAGGTTCCTCGACGGCATCCCCGGATTTGGCGATCACCTTGTAACCCTTGGGGGCGCAGGAGTTGGCTGCGCTGGTGTAGCACTTGTCCCATGAGGATGAAAGACCGGAACAGTTGATGTGCAGTCCCTTCTTGCCGCGTTTGACCTGGGTTTCCGAAGTCGCCGCGCAACTCGCGATCGCCAGTAGGGCGATCATTAGCAAAATTCGTTTCATTACCATCCTTAATAGCGGCCGCGAGTCTGGTGCTCGGGTCTGCCTGTATTCGCTCGCGTTTGCAGCGTGGTGCCGTCCTTTGCGAAAAAATCCATGCCTGGCGATGGGTTACGCAGCTAAACATGGCCTAAATGAGCGCCAATTACCAGAGCCACTTTCGCTACGCTTCAGTCAGCCGCGACAGCAGGCTTTGCTCCACTGCCCATCGTCAATGTTGCGCCCACCGAAGCCAGAATAATGCACAGGATGGCCAGCCATTGTGACAATGAAAGGTATTCCTGGAGAAAAAGCAGGCCTGACAGCGCGCCGAAGGCCGGCTCGATACTCATGAGCGTGCCGAAGGTGCGCGCGGGCATACGCGTCAGCGCGACCATCTCCAAGGTGTAGGGCAGGGCGGTGGACAGAATGGCGACGCCGATAGCGATCGGAATCAGTGATGGTGTAAGCAGCGCAGCGCCGGCATGAACGATTCCGATCGGTGCCACGAACAGCGCTGCGATCATTACGCCGAGGGCTGCCGTCGTCACCCCGTTATCGGCGCCGGCCTTTTGCCCGAACAAAATGTACAGCGCCCAGCAGACCCCGGCGCCCAGCGCATAGCCCGCTCCGACGAGGTCAATGCCAGCAGTGGTTGCCCCAGTAGGTATTAATAGGAGCAAACCGACTGCAGCGAGCGCGATCCAGACAAAATCGATGGCGCGGCGGGAGGCATATATAGCTACCGCCAATGGGCCGGTGAATTCCAGCGCAACGGCGATGCCCAGCGGCACTGTGCGCAGCGACATATAAAAGAGGAAGTTCATTCCTCCCAGTGCCATCCCATAGACGATGACGGTACGAAGGGATTTGGCGGTCAACTTTGCGCGCCATGGGCGGAGCAACAGCAGCATGATGACGCTGGCAAAGATCAGGCGCAGCGTGGTTGTTCCTTGTGCGCCGATAATGGGGAACATGCTTTTGGCCAGAGAAGCGCCCGACTGGATGGACGCCATGGCTATCATGAGCAGGCAAACCGGAAACAATGTGGAAGCAAGGGAGCGAGGTTGATCATTCATTGCGCGGCAGCATCCAAGGCAAAAACACAGTATTGTTGTGGTAGTGGGCAATATACTGCGCATTGGATGGGGTCGCGTCTATATATAGAAAGCGTTTTTGCTGATTTGAAAGAAAAGCGAAATTAACGGTTGACGGCAGATTCCAGAGGTCTATAATTCGCCCCACTTCCGGCGCAGTCGAAACGGAAAACTCCTTGAGATTCAAAGAGTTACGCAGTTTTCGATAGCGGCTTGCTTCAGATCATCGAGGCCTGGGAGGAGTTGAAAGAGCAGCGATGTGTAGCTCTTTTAACGGTTCGATCTTCTCGGTCGAAAGCGGAGAAAAAGAGGTGTTGACAGCAGCGATTAACGCTGTAGAATTCGCCTCCCGCTAACGAGAGATCGGAAGCGCAAGTGGTTGAAGTTGTTGAAGAATTCTTCGAAAACTTCTGAAAATAATCACTTGACAGCAAATGAGGCTGCTGTAGAATGCGCGCCTCGGTTGAGACGAAAGATCTTAACCAACCGCTCTTTAACAACTGAATCAAGCAATTCGTGTGGGTGCTTGTGCAGTCAGACTGATAGTCAACAAGATTATCAGCATCACAAGTTACTCCGCGAGAAATCAAAGATGTAACCAACGATTGCTGAGCCAAGTTTAGGGTTTCTTAAAAACCCAAAGATGTTTGAACTGAAGAGTTTGATCATGGCTCAGATTGAACGCTGGCGGCAGGCCTAACACATGCAAGTCGAGCGGATGAAAGGAGCTTGCTCCTGGATTCAGCGGCGGACGGGTGAGTAATGCCTAGGAATCTGCCTGGTAGTGGGGGACAACGTTTCGAAAGGAACGCTAATACCGCATACGTCCTACGGGAGAAAGCAGGGGACCTTCGGGCCTTGCGCTATCAGATGAGCCTAGGTCGGATTAGCTAGTTGGTGAGGTAATGGCTCACCAAGGCGACGATCCGTAACTGGTCTGAGAGGATGATCAGTCACACTGGAACTGAGACACGGTCCAGACTCCTACGGGAGGCAGCAGTGGGGAATATTGGACAATGGGCGAAAGCCTGATCCAGCCATGCCGCGTGTGTGAAGAAGGTCTTCGGATTGTAAAGCACTTTAAGTTGGGAGGAAGGGTTGTAGATTAATACTCTGCAATTTTGACGTTACCGACAGAATAAGCACCGGCTAACTCTGTGCCAGCAGCCGCGGTAATACAGAGGGTGCAAGCGTTAATCGGAATTACTGGGCGTAAAGCGCGCGTAGGTGGTTTGTTAAGTTGGATGTGAAATCCCCGGGCTCAACCTGGGAACTGCATCCAAAACTGGCAAGCTAGAGTATGGTAGAGGGTGGTGGAATTTCCTGTGTAGCGGTGAAATGCGTAGATATAGGAAGGAACACCAGTGGCGAAGGCGACCACCTGGACTGATACTGACACTGAGGTGCGAAAGCGTGGGGAGCAAACAGGATTAGATACCCTGGTAGTCCACGCCGTAAACGATGTCAACTAGCCGTTGGGAGCCTTGAGCTCTTAGTGGCGCAGCTAACGCATTAAGTTGACCGCCTGGGGAGTACGGCCGCAAGGTTAAAACTCAAATGAATTGACGGGGGCCCGCACAAGCGGTGGAGCATGTGGTTTAATTCGAAGCAACGCGAAGAACCTTACCAGGCCTTGACATCCAATGAACTTTCCAGAGATGGATTGGTGCCTTCGGGAACATTGAGACAGGTGCTGCATGGCTGTCGTCAGCTCGTGTCGTGAGATGTTGGGTTAAGTCCCGTAACGAGCGCAACCCTTGTCCTTAGTTACCAGCACGTAATGGTGGGCACTCTAAGGAGACTGCCGGTGACAAACCGGAGGAAGGTGGGGATGACGTCAAGTCATCATGGCCCTTACGGCCTGGGCTACACACGTGCTACAATGGTCGGTACAAAGGGTTGCCAAGCCGCGAGGTGGAGCTAATCCCATAAAACCGATCGTAGTCCGGATCGCAGTCTGCAACTCGACTGCGTGAAGTCGGAATCGCTAGTAATCGCGAATCAGAATGTCGCGGTGAATACGTTCCCGGGCCTTGTACACACCGCCCGTCACACCATGGGAGTGGGTTGCACCAGAAGTAGCTAGTCTAACCTTCGGGAGGACGGTTACCACGGTGTGATTCATGACTGGGGTGAAGTCGTAACAAGGTAGCCGTAGGGGAACCTGCGGCTGGATCACCTCCTTAATCGACGACATCAGCTGCTGCATGAGCTCCCACACGAATTGCTTGATTCATTGAAGAAGACGATAGAAGCAGCCCGAAATTGGGTCTGTAGCTCAGTTGGTTAGAGCGCACCCCTGATAAGGGTGAGGTCGGCAGTTCGAATCTGCCCAGACCCACCAATTTTGTGTGGGAAACGCCTGTAGAAATACGGGGCCATAGCTCAGCTGGGAGAGCGCCTGCCTTGCACGCAGGAGGTCAGCGGTTCGATCCCGCTTGGCTCCACCACTACTGCTTCTGAAGTTTGAAAGCTTAGAAATGAGCATTCCACCGGTACGGTGATGAATGTTGATTTCTAGTCTTTGACTAGATCGTTCTTTAAAAATTTGGGTATGTGATAGAAAGATAGACTGAACGTTACTTTCACTGGTAACGGATCAGGCTAAGGTAAAATTTGTGAGTTCTCTTAGTTGAGAAATTCGAATTTTCGGCGAATGTCGTCTTCACAGTATAACCAGATTGCTTGGGGTTATATGGTCAAGTGAAGAAGCGCATACGGTGGATGCCTTGGCAGTCAGAGGCGATGAAAGACGTGGTAGCCTGCGAAAAGCTTCGGGGAGTCGGCAAACAGACTTTGATCCGGAGATCTCTGAATGGGGGAACCCAGCCATCATAAGATGGTTATCTTGTACTGAATACATAGGTGCAAGAGGCGAACCAGGGGAACTGAAACATCTAAGTACCCTGAGGAAAAGAAATCAACCGAGATTCCCTTAGTAGTGGCGAGCGAACGGGGACTAGCCCTTAAGTGGCTTTGAGATTAGCGGAACGCTCTGGAAAGTGCGGCCATAGTGGGTGATAGCCCTGTACGCGAAAATCTCTTGGTCATGAAATCGAGTAGGACGGAGCACGAGAAACTTTGTCTGAATATGGGGGGACCATCCTCCAAGGCTAAATACTACTGACTGACCGATAGTGAACTAGTACCGTGAGGGAAAGGCGAAAAGAACCCCGGAGAGGGGAGTGAAATAGATCCTGAAACCGTATGCGTACAAGCAGTGGGAGCAGACTTTGTTCTGTGACTGCGTACCTTTTGTATAATGGGTCAGCGACTTATTTTCAGTGGCGAGCTTAACCGAATAGGGGAGGCGTAGCGAAAGCGAGTCTTAATAGGGCGTCTAGTCGCTGGGAATAGACCCGAAACCGGGCGATCTATCCATGGGCAGGTTGAAGGTTAGGTAACACTGACTGGAGGACCGAACCGACTACCGTTGAAAAGTTAGCGGATGACCTGTGGATCGGAGTGAAAGGCTAATCAAGCTCGGAGATAGCTGGTTCTCCTCGAAAGCTATTTAGGTAGCGCCTCATGTATCACTGTAGGGGGTAGAGCACTGTTTCGGCTAGGGGGTCATCCCGACTTACCAAACCGATGCAAACTCCGAATACCTACAAGTGCCGAGCATGGGAGACACACGGCGGGTGCTAACGTCCGTCGTGAAAAGGGAAACAACCCAGACCGTCAGCTAAGGTCCCAAAGTTATGGTTAAGTGGGAAACGATGTGGGAAGGCTTAGACAGCTAGGAGGTTGGCTTAGAAGCAGCCACCCTTTAAAGAAAGCGTAATAGCTCACTAGTCGAGTCGGCCTGCGCGGAAGATGTAACGGGGCTCAAACCATACACCGAAGCTACGGGTATCATCTTCGGATGATGCGGTAGAGGAGCGTTCTGTAAGCCTGTGAAGGTGAGTTGAGAAGCTTGCTGGAGGTATCAGAAGTGCGAATGCTGACATGAGTAACGACAATGGGTGTGAAAAACACCCACGCCGAAAGACCAAGGTTTCCTGCGCAACGTTAATCGACGCAGGGTTAGTCGGTCCCTAAGGCGAGGCTGAAAAGCGTAGTCGATGGAAAACAGGTTAATATTCCTGTACTTCTGGTTATTGCGATGGAGGGACGGAGAAGGCTAGGCCAGCTTGGCGTTGGTTGTCCAAGTTTAAGGTGGTAGGCTGAGATCTTAGGTAAATCCGGGATCTTAAGGCCGAGAGCTGATGACGAGTTACCCTTTGGGTGACGAAGTGGTTGATGCCATGCTTCCAAGAAAAGCTTCTAAGCTTCAGGTAACCAGGAACCGTACCCCAAACCGACACAGGTGGTTGGGTAGAGAATACCAAGGCGCTTGAGAGAACTCGGGTGAAGGAACTAGGCAAAATGGCACCGTAACTTCGGGAGAAGGTGCGCCGGTGAGGGTGAAGGACTTGCTCCGTAAGCTCATGCCGGTCGAAGATACCAGGCCGCTGCGACTGTTTATTAAAAACACAGCACTCTGCAAACACGAAAGTGGACGTATAGGGTGTGACGCCTGCCCGGTGCCGGAAGGTTAATTGATGGGGTTAGCTAACGCGAAGCTCTTGATCGAAGCCCCGGTAAACGGCGGCCGTAACTATAACGGTCCTAAGGTAGCGAAATTCCTTGTCGGGTAAGTTCCGACCTGCACGAATGGCGTAACGATGGCGGCGCTGTCTCCACCCGAGACTCAGTGAAATTGAAATCGCTGTGAAGATGCAGTGTATCCGCGGCTAGACGGAAAGACCCCGTGAACCTTTACTATAGCTTTGCACTGGACTTTGAATTTGCTTGTGTAGGATAGGTGGGAGGCTTTGAAGCGTGGACGCCAGTTCGCGTGGAGCCATCCTTGAAATACCACCCTGGCAACTTTGAGGTTCTAACTCAGGTCCGTTATCCGGATCGAGGACAGTGTATGGTGGGTAGTTTGACTGGGGCGGTCTCCTCCTAAAGAGTAACGGAGGAGTACGAAGGTGCGCTCAGACCGGTCGGAAATCGGTCGTAGAGTATAAAGGCAAAAGCGCGCTTGACTGCGAGACAGACACGTCGAGCAGGTACGAAAGTAGGTCTTAGTGATCCGGTGGTTCTGTATGGAAGGGCCATCGCTCAACGGATAAAAGGTACTCCGGGGATAACAGGCTGATACCGCCCAAGAGTTCATATCGACGGCGGTGTTTGGCACCTCGATGTCGGCTCATCACATCCTGGGGCTGAAGCCGGTCCCAAGGGTATGGCTGTTCGCCATTTAAAGTGGTACGCGAGCTGGGTTTAGAACGTCGTGAGACAGTTCGGTCCCTATCTGCCGTGGACGTTTGAGATTTGAGAGGGGCTGCTCCTAGTACGAGAGGACCGGAGTGGACGAACCTCTGGTGTTCCGGTTGTCACGCCAGTGGCATTGCCGGGTAGCTATGTTCGGGAAAGATAACCGCTGAAAGCATCTAAGCGGGAAACTTGCCTCAAGATGAGATCTCACTGGAACCTTGAGTTCCCTGAAGGGCCGTCGAAGACTACGACGTTGATAGGTTGGGTGTGTAAGCGCTGTGAGGCGTTGAGCTAACCAATACTAATTGCCCGTGAGGCTTGACCATATAACACCCAAGCAATTTGCTGACCTGAAAAGGCACCAGATTGCGGTGTGTGAAGACGAAACGAACCGAAAGTTCGAAGTTCACAAACACCAGCTGTCACATACCCAATTTGCTGAAGCGAGGCCGTCTGGTCCCGAGTCAGTACCCGAATTTCTTGACGACCATAGAGCGTTGGAACCACCTGATCCCATCCCGAACTCAGCAGTGAAACGATGCATCGCCGATGGTAGTGTGGGGTTTCCCCATGTGAGAGTAGGTCATCGTCAAGATTAAATTCCGAAACCCCAATTGCGAAAGCAGTTGGGGTTTTGTTTTGCCTGCGAGAAAGTTTTTAGCCTGCCACCGGGGAAATTCATCCTGAAGTGGATGGCGAGTTTTGGTATGGTGCAGCTCGTTTTTTAACGGACTGATGTCCTGCCCACGGATCGGCACTCATTTACGTCTAAGAGTTGCTGTAGAAATGCCTGAACCAATCCCGATCAAGGACCATGAAAAAGAGACGAGGCTGGTCAACAAACGCTTGATTGCCTGTGCTCTGTTCGTGTTCGCCATCAGCTGCGCTTTGGTGGTGCGGCTGTACATTCTCCAGGTCGTGGAATTCGATTACCACTCGACCATCTCCGAAAACAACCGTGTCCATGTCCTGCCGATACCGCCGACGCGGGGATTGATCTACGACCGCAACGGCGTATTACTCGCCGACAACCGTCCCAGCTACAACCTGACCATCACCCGTGAGCGTGCAACCGACGTCAATCAAGAATTGGACGAAGTCATCAACTTGCTGCACTTGCCTGCTGAAGACCGTACGGTATTCGACAAGGCGATGAAGCAATCCCGGCATCCATTCACACCGGTCACACTGTTTTATGAGCTGACGGAAGAGCAGATCGCCGTCCTGGCGGTGAACGAATTTCGCCTGCCGGGGATTGATGTCGAACCGCAGTTTGTCCGGCACTATCCTCTCGGCGCACATTTCGCTCATTCGATCGGTTATGTCGGTCGGATCAATGAAAAGGAAGCTAAAACCCTCGACTCCGTGGAGTACCGAGGTACGCAGTCCATTGGTAAAACCGGTATCGAGCGTTTCTATGAGGCGCAGTTACACGGCCATGTCGGTTACGAAGAAGTCGAGACCAATGCTCAAGGCCGCGTGCTGCGGGTGCTCAAACATACCGATCCGGTGCCAGGTAAAAACATCGTCCTCAGTCTTGACGTCAAACTGCAGGAAGCCGCCGAAGCTGCTTTGGGTGACCGTCGTGGTTCAGTGGTAGCTCTCGACCCGTCCACCGGAGAAGTGCTGGCGATGGTCAGCAATCCGAGTTTCGATCCGAATCTGTTCGTCACCGGGATCAGTTCGAAGGAATATTCAGCGCTGCGGGATTCCATCGATCGGCCATTGTTCAACCGCGTGTTGCGTGGTCTGTACGCCCCGGGCTCGACGATCAAGCCGGAAGTCGCTATCGCTGGTCTGGACGCCGGCGTCGTGACCCCGCAGACCCGCGTATTCGATCCCGGCTATTACCAATTACCGGACTTCGACCACAAGTATCGCAACTGGAACCACAGCGGTGATGGCTGGGTGGACATGGACGCGGCGATCATGCGTTCCAACGACACCTACTTCTACGACCTGGCGCACAAGCTTGGCATCGATCGTCTGCACGACTACATGGCGATGTTCGGCCTTGGTGAAAAAGTCTCGCTGGACATGTTTGAAGAGTCCCCCGGTCTGATGCCGTCGCAGGCGTGGAAACGCGCTACACGGCGACAGGCCTGGTATCCCGGCGAGACGGTTATTCTCGGCATCGGCCAGGGATACATGCAGGTCACACCGCTGCAATTGGCCCAGGCCACTGCCCTGATCGCCAATAAGGGGATATGGAACCGGCCGCACTTGGCCAAGTCGGTCGACGGTGTAGCACCGGTCGACGAGCATCCAATGCCCAATATCCTGCTCAAGGACCCGCGCGATTGGGAACAGGTCAACCACGGTATGCAGATGGTCATGCACGATGCTCGAGGTATTGCCCGAGCGGCCGCTGCGGGGGCGCAATATCGCATCGCCGGCAAGAGTGGTACGGCGCAGGTGGTGGCGATCAAGCAGGGTGAGCGTTACAACCGCGAGAAAACCCTCGAGCGCCACCGTGACAACGCCCTGTTTGTAGGATTCGCACCGGCCGAACATCCGAAGATCGCCATCTCGGTAATGATCGAGAACGGCGAGGCGGGTGGTCGTGTTGCCGGTCCAGTCGTGCGGCAGATCATGGACGCCTGGTTACTCGATCAGGATGGCCGCCTTAAACCTCAATACGCTGCGCCGAGCAAAGCACCGGGCGATCCTCACGTCTGAGGCGTAACGGTTCACAGCACAGGCTCCGTAAGCGGAGCCTGTGATTAGGCACCCGGTACCGGGCAGCTCATATCACCTTCCTCACATTTCAAATACTGCTTGAGGGTTTCTACTCTGGCCTTGGTTACGTCTGTAAGACAACTACTGTAAACCAATGGATACACACTCCCGCCTGCCACCCCAGAAGCCGAAAACTTGCACTCGGCATCCCGAAAGCTGACCCACGCCCGCTGCGCGTTGACCAGCAGCTTCTTTCCGTCCGGGTTGTCCTTCAGGCGTCCGGTGATCTGCTGATAGAGCGTATTCAGTTCCTTGTCTGCCGCTTTGAAGGCTTGCCCCGCGCATTGATTCATCGTCGCCTGATCGCTGGCGTTGGCGCAATCAACGGCGGCATGGGCGAAAGGGGCAAACAAAAAGGGCGCAGAGGCCAGAAGCAGACGCACTGACATAAGGTTCTCGCTGTATCGAGTGGAAAGAGTGTATCGAGTGTTATGTACGTAGCCGGGAGGCCTCAAGCAAGCGATCCGCAGTGGCGGTGATTTCCTCGCCTTCATGCAACTGCTCCAGCCAGTGCTCGGGAATTGCCCGAGCGCCGTAGTAAGTACCGGCCAACTGACCCACGATAGCAGCTGTGGTATCCGCATCATCACCGAGATTGGCTGCTTTCAGTATCGCGTCAGCGTACGTTTGCGTGTGATGGAAGCACCACAAAGCGGCTTCCAATGATTGCACGCTATAGCCGCTGCCCTTGATTTCGTTTTCTTTTTTGCCGAGATACTCACCCCGCGCGATCGCAACCACCTTGGGTTGGGAATACTCTGCAAGTAGCGATTGGCGCAGTTGCGTTTTGTCGGCTCCCTCAAGCGCTCGTGCGATCAGATCAGCCAGCAATTGGCAGCACTCGATTGCCTCCGGCGCCGCATGGGTTGTGCGCGAACTGTCGGCGGCGTGGATCTGGATCTGTCTAGCGTCGGGAAAATAAAACAGTACGACAGGAGCCAATCGCATCAGCGACCCGTTGCCAGCAGTCAATGGATCAGTCGACCCCACGAAAGGCTTCCCGGTTCGCTGAAACTGTTCCAGCGCCTGGCTAACGGTCATGCCGATGTCGAAACATTCCCCGGTGGAGCTCAGGTATCCCCATTTCCACCAATTGAGATAGCGGCCCATCTGATCAGCCGCGTCGAAACCGTTTTTGCGCAGCAGGCTCTCGGCCAGGCAGAGTGCCATTGAGGTGTCATCGGTCCATTGCCCGGGCTTGAGCTGGAACGGGCCACCGCCGACCATGTCGCTCAGCGGCTGGAATGATCCTCGCGGCTGGAACTCAACTGTTGTGCCGACCGCATCGCCGCAAGCCAGGCCGAGGAGGGCGCCGCGATACCGATCGGCAAGAGAGGGCTGCATGATTCGTCCTTGTTTCTGCGGATTCGCTGGAAAGATAACAGGTCAAGCGGCGCCGATCACAGAGCGCAAACTACCGCAGGATGTGTCCGCTCGAATCGATGCCTGCAGCGCCTGGATACAACTTCGCATTGGACATGTGGTCATACAAGCCTAGTGTTCAGAACAGGAGGTGACGTATGAAACCAGTACCTAACAGTTTCGAACGCAAGATCACGCTCAAGGCGTCGCGTTCCCATGTCTGGCGCGCATTGGTCGATGCAGAGGCGTTCGGCCAGTGGTTTGGCGTGGCACTTGAGGGCCGGCGCTTCATTGCCGGTGAGTGGACGCAGGGCCAGGTCACGTACCCCGGTTATGAACACGTATTGTGGAATGTGCTGATCGAGCGGGTCGAGCCGCAGCAGTTGTTTTCTTTCCGCTGGCACCCGTATGCGGTCAACCCGAAGATCGACTACTCACAAGAGCCGACCACGCTGGTCAAGTTCGAATTGCAGGACTTCGAGGACGGCACTCTACTCAAGGTCTCGGAGTCCGGCTTCGCGCACATCCCTGATATCCGTCAGAAAGAGGCGTATTACATGGACAGTCGCGGCTGGGAGGAGCAGTTGAGCAGGCTTGAACAGTTTCTCGCCGAAAGCGCCAGGGCTCGTGAAAGCGGCGGTGCCTGACGGACCTAGGGGTTTTCGGAAGTGTTTGTATGGCGAATGTCTTACACGCGTTGGTAGCTTTTACGACTATTGCTGATTGGATCCACTGGGTAATCTACACACATCAACTGAGACACAGGGAGTGTTTCAGGATCATGGACGATCGACCATCGCAAGGATCGCTGCCGACAGGGAGTCGATAATGGTCTTGGGAAAAACCCGCTTCGGCGGGTTTTTTTTCGCCTGAATGTAGGAGCCGCCGAAGGCTGCGATCTTTTGATCCTGCTTTTAAAAGCCAGGTCAAAAAGATCACAGCCTGGGCGGATGTCATCCCGTCACGAAGCAATCAACTGCCGCAACACATAATGCAGGATCCCCCGGATTTGAAGTACTCGACCTCATTCAGCGTATCAATGCGGCACAAGACTTCGATTCTCTCCTGACGCCCATCCTCCCGAGTGATAACCAGCGGCAGGTTCATCCGCGGCCTCAGCTCGACGCCGGTCAATCCCAGAATCTCGAACGTCTCTTTGCCGGTCAGATTGAGACTCTTGCGATTCTGATCAAGCTTGAACTGCAACGGCAGCACACCCATGCCGACCAGATTAGAGCGGTGAATACGTTCGAAGCTCTCCGCAATCACCGCTTTGACGCCCAGCAGATTGGTGCCTTTCGCGGCCCAGTCACGGCTCGACCCGGTGCCGTACTCCTGACCGGCAATCACCACCAACGGCGTACCCGAAGCCTGATATTTCATCGCTGCGTCATAGATCGCCATTTTTTCCCCGGTGGGAATGTAAAGGGTGTTGCCACCTTCCTCGCCACCCAGCATCTCGTTGCGAATACGGATGTTGGCAAACGTGCCGCGCATCATCACTTCATGATTGCCGCGACGGGAACCGTAGGAGTTGAAGTCGCGCGGCTCCACGCCTTTTTCCTGCAGGTATCGCCCGGCCGGGCTGTCGATCTTGATGTTGCCGGCGGGGGAGATGTGGTCGGTGGTCACTGAATCGCCTAGCAAGGCCAAGACCCGCGCGCCTTTGACGTCTTTGACTTCCGGCAGAGGGCCGGAAATGTCGTCGAAGAAAGGTGGATGCTGAATGTAGGTCGAATCGTCCTGCCACACGTAAGTCGCCGCTTGCGGCACCTCGATGGCCTGCCATTGCTCATCACCGGCAAACACTTCGGCGTATTCCTTGTGGAACATCGCCGTGTTGACCTGATTCACCGCTTCGGCGATTTCCCGGCTGCTCGGCCAGATATCGCGCAGGTATACCGGATTGCCCTGCTGATCCTCACCCAGCGGTTCGCTGCTGATGTCGGTGCGCACGCTGCCAGCCAGTGCGTAGGCGACGACCAGCGGAGGCGAGGCCAGCCAGTTGGTTTTCACCAGTGGGTGCACACGGCCTTCGAAATTGCGGTTGCCGGACAGGACTGATGCGACGGTCAGATCGGCCTTCTGAATGGCTTTCTCGATCGGCTCCGGCAGTGGCCCGGAGTTGCCGATGCAGGTGGTGCAGCCATAGCCGACCAACGAAAAACCGAGCTGATCAAGGTACTGAGTCAGCCCGGCAGCCTTGTAATAGTCGGTGACGACTTTCGAACCAGGGGCCAGTGAGCTTTTGACCCAAGGCTTGCGCGTCAGACCTTTCTCGACAGCTTTTTTCGCCAGCAGTCCAGCGGCCATCATCACGCTCGGGTTGGAAGTGTTGGTGCAGGAAGTGATCGCGGCGATGACCACTGCACCGTTTTTCAGGCGATAGGTCTTGCCCTCGTATTCGTAGTCCGCTTCGCCCACCAGATCGGCGTTGCCCACTGCTACGCCGCCGCCACCCTCGCTTTCAAGGCGTCCTTCTTCCTTGCTGGTGGGTTTGAATTGCAGGTCGATGAAATCACTGAAGGCCTGCGCGACGTTCGGCAGCGAGACTCGATCCTGCGGACGTTTCGGTCCGGCCAGGCTGGCCTCTACGCTGCCCATGTCCAAGGCCAGGCTGTCGGTGAACACCGGCTCCTGACCCGGCAGACGCCACAGGCCTTGAGCCTTGGTATACGCCTCGACCAGTTTCACCACTTCCGGCGGCCGGCCGGAGAGGCGCAGGTATTCCAGCGTGACATCGTCGACCGGGAAGAAGCCGCACGTCGCCCCGTATTCCGGGGCCATGTTGGCGATGGTTGCGCGGTCGGCCAGTGGCAGATCGGCGAGACCATCGCCATAGAACTCGACGAATTTGCCGACTACGCCTTTCTTGCGCAGCATCTGCGTTACGGTCAGCACCAGATCGGTGGCGGTGATGCCTTCCTTGAGTTTGCCGGTAAGTTTGAAGCCGATCACTTCTGGAATCAGCATCGATACCGGTTGCCCAAGCATCGCCGCTTCCGCTTCGATCCCGCCCACGCCCCAGCCGAGTACGCCGAGGCCGTTGATCATGGTGGTGTGGGAGTCGGTGCCGACCAGCGTATCGGGAAACGCGTAGGTGCGGCCATCCTCGTTTTTGGTCCAGACGGTGCGGCCGAGGTACTCAAGGTTGACCTGGTGGCAGATGCCGGTACCCGGCGGGACCACGCTGAAGTTATCGAACGCACTCTGGCCCCAGCGCAGAAAGGCATAGCGCTCGCCGTTGCGTTGCATTTCGATGTCGACGTTCTGTTCAAACGCACTGGCGCTACCAAACTTGTCGACCATCACCGAGTGGTCGATCACCAGGTCCACCGGCGACAACGGATTGATCCGCTGCGGATCGCCGCCGGCCTTGGCCATTGCCGCGCGCATTGCGGCGAGATCGACGACGGCGGGGACACCAGTAAAATCCTGCATCAATACACGGGCAGGGCGGTACTGGATTTCGCGATCGGAGCGGCGCTCCTTGAGCCAGGCGGCGATGGCTTTGAGGTCAGCGCCGGTGACAGTTTTTTCGTCCTCCCAGCGCAGCAGATTTTCCAGCAGTACCTTCAACGACATCGGCAGCTTGTCGAGGTCGCCCAGGCTTTTGGCGGCTTCCGGCAGGCTGAAATAATGGTAGGTCGTGGCATCGATTTGTAGGGTTTTCAGTGACTTCAGACTATCGAGGGACGGCATTACGATCACTCCTTTGAGTCCGCACGGCTACGGACTGAGGGGACGGGCAGAGCATTAAACCTAGCCCTGTTTTGAGTAGCTGGCTAATAACTGGACTCTATCGGCGCAACCATGGTTCCGACTTCAGCTATCATGCGCCGGTTTTCGTGACAGGCATTGCGGCAACGCAAGGCTTGAGCATCGCGCAACGGTCGAATGATCGACCGTTGCCCAGGAGTAAGAATGAACACCCTATTCATGCATTGCCGGCCCGGCTTCGAAGGCGAAGTCTGTTCGGAGATTTCCGATCTCGCCGCCCGTCTCAATGTCGCCGGTTACGCCAAAGCCAAAACCGCCACGGCCTGCGCCGAGTTTGTCTGCACTGAAGCCGACGGCGCCGAACGCCTGATGCGCGGTCAGCGTTTCGCCGAATTGATTTTCCCTCGGCAGTGGGCGCGGGGCTTTTTCATTGATCTGCCGGAAAACGATCGCATCAGCGTGATCCTCGCGCACATGGCCGATTTCCCGGTGTTTGGCAGTCTGTGGCTGGAAGTGGTCGATACCAATGACGGCAAGGAACTGTCGAATTTCTGCAAAAAATTCGAAGGCCCGCTGCGCAAGGCGCTGACCGCCGCTGGCAAACTGGTGGAAGACGCCAGCAAGCCGCGATTGTTGCTGACCTTCAAAAGCGGACGCGAAGTGTTCCTCGGCATGGCCGATGCCGGCAATTCGGCAATGTGGCCGATGGGCATTCCGCGCCTGAAGTTTCCTCGCGAGGCACCCAGCCGTTCGACCTTGAAGCTGGAAGAGGCGTGGCACCACTTCATTCCACGTGATCAGTGGGAAGACCGCCTGCACAGCGACATGACCGGCGTCGACCTCGGCGCCGCGCCGGGCGGCTGGACCTGGCAACTGGTCAACCGGGGCATGCTGGTGACGGCGATCGACAACGGCCCGATGGCTGAAAGCCTGATGGAAACCGGGCTGGTCCAGCATCTGATGGCCGACGGTTTTACCTTCAAACCGAAGCAGCCGGTGGACTGGATGGTTTGCGACATCGTCGAGAAACCGGCGCGCAACGCGGCGATGCTGGAAGAGTGGATCGGCGAGGGGCATTGCCGCGAGGCGGTGGTCAACCTGAAGCTGCCGATGAAACAGCGTTATGCCGAAGTGAAACGTCTGCTCGAGCGCATTGCCGATGGTTTCAAGGCACGTGGGATCAAGGTTGATATCGGCTGCAAGCAGCTATATCACGACCGCGAGGAAGTAACCTGCCACTTGCGCCGCCACGACAGCAAAAAGCCCAAGTCCCGCTGACACAACACTGAACCTGTGGGAGCGAGCCTGCTCGCGAAAGCGGTGGGGCAGCCAGCGATGTGTTCACTGACGGATTGCCTTCGCGAGCAGGCTCGCTCCCACATGGGTTGGACGATATCCCAAGCAATGCGCGACAATGCCGGCCAGTTTCTGGAGTGAACCATGAGTGAAATGATCGATACCCCGGTCGACGGCACCCTCGACGCCACCGGCCTCAATTGCCCGGAGCCGGTGATGATGTTGCACCAGCACATTCGCGATCTGGTACCCGGCGGCCTGCTCAAGGTGATCGCCACCGATCCCTCGACCAAGCGCGATATCCCCAAGTTCTGCGTGTTTCTTGACCATGAGCTAGTCAGCCAGCACGAAGAGGCCGGCACCTATCTGTACTGGATTCGCAAGAAGTCCTGACTCAGGGCAAAAAAGACCTGCAAATGCAGGTCTTTTTTTATGGGTGATCAACCCGCCGAACGACTGATTCGAATCCGCTTGCGCGCACTGCGTGTCAGACGAATCGACAGCATCAACGCTGCGCAGCTCAAGCCGACAATCAAACCCTGCCACAAACCGCTCGGACCGCGTGGCTCGCCGAGCCAGTCGGTCAGGCCCAGCGCATAACCGACCGGCAAACCAATGCCCCAGTAGGCGAACAGGGTCAGGATCATCGTCACCCGGGTGTCCTGATAGCCACGCAGTGCACCGGCCGCAGTCACCTGGATTGCATCGGAAAACTGGAACAGCGCCGAATAAACAATCAGCATCGCGGCAATATGAATCACCGTTGGATCAGCGGTATAGATCGCCGCAATCGGCTCGCGTAGCGCCAGCATCAGGCTCGCCGACAGGCAGGCGTAGGCCAGCGCCGTGCCCATGCCGACTCCGGCGGCAAAGCGCGCTTCACGCGGTTCTTCGCGCCCAAGCGCCTGACCGACACGCACGGTGACCGCCATGCCCAGTGAGTACGGGATCATGAACACCAGCGAGCTGACGTTCAGCGCGATCTGATGCCCGGCCACCACCGTCGCGCCGAGGCTGCCAATCAGCAGGGCGATTACGGCAAAAATACTCGACTCGGCAAACACCGCGATGCCGATCGGCAAACCAATCGACAGCAGACGTTTGATCACCGCCCACTGCGGCCAGTCGAAGCGGCTGAACAATTCGCTTGAGCGATAGGCCGGTGCCCAGCGTTCATACCCGGCCAGGCCCAGCGCCATTACCCACATCACGATCGCCGTGGCCCAACCGCAGCCGACGCCGCCCATGGCCGGCACGCCGAAGTGGCCGTAGATGAAGATGTAGTTCAGCGGGATGTTCAGCGCCAGACCACAGAGGCCCAGCACCATGGCCGGGCGGGTGCGGCCGATGCCGTCGCTGGTGCAGCGCAGCACGTGATAGAAGGCCACCGCCGGCAAGCCGCTGGCGATGCCGTGCAGATATTGCATGCACGGGCCGATCAGCTCGGGATCGACCTTCATCAGATGCAGCACCGGTTCGGCGGCGACCAGCATGGAGGTGGCGATCAATCCGACTACCAATGCCAGCCACAACGCCTGACGCACGATCGGGCCGATCTCGCTGTGCTTGCCCGCGCCGAAACGCTGGGCGACTTTTGGTGTGGTGGCCAGCAGGGTGCCGGTCATCAATAGAAACACCGGAACCCAGATCGAGTTGCCCAGCGCCACTGCCGCCAGGTCCTTGGGGCCGACGCGCCCGGCCATCACCGCATCGACGAAGCCCATGGCCGTGGTCGCCAGTTGCGCGATGATGATCGGCAGGGCCAGGGCGAGCAGGTTTTTCAACTCCAGGCGAATCCGCGCAGGGCGGCTCAGCGAGACGGCGACAGGTTGGTCAGTTACAGGGTTCACAGGCAAAGCGTCCAGAAAGTATTGATGCGCAGAGCGGCGCATTCTACGCCGCTGACGCCTCGGTCAGGAAATATCCTCTGTTGCGTATTTGTAAGCGCAAACCCTGCTGGCTGATCGACGCGTCAGCACCTAAACTGCCGATCCGCCCAAGGAGCCCGCCATGCTGATTGTTGCCGACGAAAATATCCCGCTGCTCGATGCCTTTTTCGCCGGTTTCGGCGACATCCGCCGAGTGCCGGGCCGCTCCATTGACCGCGCGACGGTTGAGCAGGCCGATGTGTTGCTGGTGCGCTCGGTGACTAACGTCAATCGCGCGCTGCTCGAAGGCAGCAAGGTGCGCTTTGTCGGCACCTGCACCATCGGCACCGATCATCTGGATCTCGATTACTTCAACGAGGCCGGGATCTGCTGGTCGAGCGCGCCGGGTTGCAATGCTCGTGGTGTTGTCGACTACGTGCTGGGCAGTCTGATGACACTGGCCGAAATCGAAGGGGTTGATCTGACGCAGCGTACTTACGGCGTCGTCGGCGCCGGTGAAGTGGGGGCGCTTGATCAAGGTTCTCAAGGGCTTGGGCTGGAACGTCAAGGTTTGCGATCCGCCGCGTCAGGCTGCCGAGGGCGGCGATTATGTCAGCCTTGAGCAGATCATCGAGCAGTGCGACGTAATCAGTCTGCATACGCCATTGACCCGCAGCGGCGACTCTGCAACCTGGCACCTGTTCGATCAACAGCGTTTGCAGCAACTCAAGCAGGGTGCATGGCTGATCAACGCGGCGCGTGGCCCTGTAGTGGACAATGCAGCGCTGCGTGAGGTGCTGCTGGAGCGCGAGGACCTGCAAGCGGTGCTCGACGTCTGGGAAAAAGAGCCGGAAGTCGACCCTGCGTTGGCCGAACTCTGCGTATTGGCCACGCCACATATTGCCGGTTACAGCCTCGATGGCAAGCAACGCGGGACCGCGCAGATTTATCAGGCCTACTGCGCTTTCAGCGGCCAACCTGCAGCTATCCAGCTCAGCGATCTGCTGCCAGCAACCTGGTTGTCGGAAGTTTCCCTGCACGGTGACAGCGATCCGGCGTGGGCGCTGGCGATGTTGTGCCGGGGCGTGTATGACCCGCGCCGCGATGATGCGGATTTCCGCCGCAGCCTGGTGGGAAATGTCGCTGAGCAGCGCTCGGCGTTTGACGCGTTGCGCAAGCAATATCCGGTGCGACGCGAGATCGAAGGGCTGAAGGTGCGGATTGAAGGGGAGTCGCCGTTGTTGCGGCAGATTGTGGCGGCGCTGGGGGCAACCCGTGTCCTGTAGGAGCTGTCGAGTGAAACGAGGCTGCGATCTCTTGATCCTGCTTTTTGAAGATCAAAAGATCGCAGCCTTCGGCAGCTCACGATTCGCAGGTAAATTACAGATATAAAAAACCCGGCCAATCAGGGCCGGGTCAGGAAGACGGTGGCTACATCACTCTTGTTCGGCAGGCTTGACCAATCGCTTCTCCAGTTCGCGGCAAGCGTCCTGGATCATGTCTTCAGTGATCGGTACTTCGCGGCCCTGCTCATCGATAATCGAGCAACCCAGAGACTGGTCGGGTTTGGTGCGGATCACTTCAATCTTGTCTTCGCTGCTGTGTTGCAAGGACATGGCCTGTCTCCTCATCAGGTTGTGTGCCTAAGTTAAAACCGCCACGTGACCAGGCTGTGACAACTCCCTGCGGTCTGTCGGCGGGCGGCATCTCTACTCAAACAGAAATGACCGCTCGTCTCAACCGCAACCTTAGACCAATCGTTTCTAGCATCCGGACATCCCGGGCATATTTAACCTGACTCATTGTGATTTACAGAGTTCCACCCCATCTGAGTCTGTAGGCTGGCCTTATTCATCTGCGCAGACGTGAACTCCATGATCTCCATGCTTTCTTCCCGACACCGGCGCGCCCTGCGCCTGACCAGTCATTTTCTCC
Organism: Pseudomonas sp. AC255; assembly: GCF_979258175.1. Lineage (NCBI taxonomy): Bacteria > Pseudomonadati > Pseudomonadota > Gammaproteobacteria > Pseudomonadales > Pseudomonadaceae > Pseudomonas > Pseudomonas sp. AC255. The sequence continues at coordinate 1,304,069 of NZ_OZ409841.1, forward strand.
TGCCGTACCGCTGGCATGCCTTCGGCGCACTGCTCGCACTGATCGTCACCGCCGGCATTACCCTGTCGATGGGGCAGGGCATCAAATTGTTGGTCGATCAGGGCTTCATGACCCGATCGCCGCATCTGCTCAATCAGTCGATCGGAATTTTCATGCTGCTGGTGCTCGGGCTGGCGCTGGGCACCTTTGCCCGTTTCTATCTGGTGTCGTGGATAGGCGAGCGGGTGGTCGCCGACATTCGCCGCCAAGTGTTCAATCACTTGGTGTATCTGCATCCGGGCTTTTATGAGGACAACCGCAGCTCGGAAATCCAGTCGCGTCTGACCGCTGACACCACGTTGTTGCAATCGGTGATCGGTTCGTCACTCTCGCTGTTCCTGCGCAATCTGCTGATGGTCATCGGTGGTGTGGTGCTGCTGTTCATCACCAATCCGAAGTTGACCAGCATTGTCGTGATTGCACTGCCGCTGGTAATCGCGCCGATCCTGATTTTCGGCCGCCGCGTGCGCAATCTGTCGCGCCAGAGCCAGGACCGCATCGCCGACATTGGCAGCTATGTGTCGGAAACCCTTGGTCAGATCAAAACCGTGCAGGCCTACAACCATCAAGTGCAGGACGAGCAGCGTTTCGCTTCTACCGTCGAGCAGGCGTTCGAAACCGCGCGTAAGAGGATCTTCCAGCGTGCGTGGCTGATCACTCTGGTGATCGTGCTGGTGCTTGGCGCGGTGGCGGTGATGTTGTGGGTCGGCGGCATGGATGTGATGGCGGGGCGGATTTCGGCTGGGGAACTGGCGGCGTTCGTTTTCTACAGCCTGATTGTCGGCAGTGCGTTCGGCACGCTGAGCGAAGTGATCGGCGAGCTGCAGCGCGCTGCTGGCGCAGCGGAGCGGATCGCAGAATTGCTGCGTTCGGAAAACATCATCCAGCCACCGTTGACCGGACTGGTCACTCTGCCAGCGCGAGTCAAAGGTGAACTTGAGCTGCGCGAGGTGCGCTTTTCCTACCCCTCGCGTCCGGAAAGCTACGCCGTCGATGGCTTGAATCTGACGGTGAGGGCGGGTGAGACCTTGGCATTGGTGGGGCCGTCGGGCGCGGGCAAGTCCACGGTTTACGACTTGTTGCTGCGCTTCTACGATCCACGCGAGGGGCAGATTTTCCTCGATGGCGTGCCGCTGACCAGCCTTGACCCGCTGGATCTGCGCCGCTGTTTCGCCCTGGTCTCGCAAACCCCCGCGTTGTTTTTCGGCAGCGTGGAGGACAACATTCGCTACGGCTGCCCGACGGCCACGCTTGAACAGGTCAAGGAAGCTGCGCGAATTGCCCACGCCCACGACTTCATCGAACAAATGCCGGACGGCTATCAAACTCATCTCGGCGACGGCGGCCTCGGGTTGTCCGGCGGTCAGCGCCAACGTCTGGCCATTGCCCGCGCCTTGCTAGTGGACGCGCCGATCCTGCTCCTTGACGAAGCCACCAGCGCCCTCGACGCACAGAGCGAACATCTGATCCAGCAGGCCCTGCCAACGCTGATGGAAAACCGCACCACGCTGGTGATCGCTCACAGGCTGGCCACGGTGAAGAACGCTGACCGGATTGCGGTGATGGATCAAGGCAAGCTAGTAGCGGTGGGGACACATCAGGAGTTGATCGCCAGCAATCCGCTGTACGCACGGCTGGCGGCGTTGCAGTTCAATGATGGTCGATCTGTCACAGCAGACTGAGCAATCGACCAAGTAACCGACCAAAAAAATGCCCGCATCTCACGATACGGGCATTTTTCATGATCCGGCGTCAGCCTGGTGATTACTGATCGTCAAAATACCGCTCATGCCAATCCACCAGCGGTTGCGGCGAGTTGAGTTTTTGCCCGTAGATCACCGAGTAGGACAACACGTTCTGCACGTATTGACGGGTTTCGTCGAACGGGATGCTTTCCACCCAGACGTCGAAACTCAGGTGATCAGCGCCGCGCAGCCACTGACGCACGCGGCCTGGCCCGGCGTTATAAGCGGCGGAGGCGAGCACGCGGTTGCCGTTGAACTGGCTGTGCACCTGGCTGAGGTAAGCGGCGCCGAGCTGAATGTTCTTGTCTGGATTGAGCACTTGCTGCGGCGAAGCCAGGGGGATGCTGAATTTGCGTGCGGTTTCCTTGGCGGTGGCTGGCATCAGTTGCATCAGACCGCTGGCGCCGACGCCGGAGCGCGCGTCGTCCATGAACGCGCTTTCCTGCCGGGTGATGGCGAACACCCAGCTCGAATGCAGGCCGCGAACCTTGGCTTCACGCACGAGGGTATCGCGGTGAGCCATCGGGAAGCGGATGTCCAGGTCGTCCCAGTACTGTGCCTGACTGATGGTGCGAATCGCCGGAAAGTACCATTTCAGGTCGTAGGCCAGTTTGGCCTGGGCGACCATTTCATCGCGATTGAAATGACGGCTGACGTGATACCACTCGCGACGCCCGTCGACGATCTGCCCGCGTGCATGAAACTCCAGCGCGCGCCGCACGCCGGGGGTGTTACGAACCTTGTTGATCAACGCTTGGCTGAGCACCAGCGGCTTGTTGTTCAGCGAGTAAGGCGATTGTGAACGGTCTGCGGCGAGGAAGCCGTAGAAGTCTCGTTCCCGCGCCAGATTCTTGTACAGGGTCAGCGCTTGCGGGTTTTGTGGCTCGGCCAGTTCCAGACTGCGCGCCTGCCAATAGCGCCAACGGTTGGTGGCGGCCAGGTCTTGCGGCAGACGCTTGGTCAATTCGTAGGCATCGTTCCAGCGTGCCAGACGCAGCAGCAGGCGCAGGCGCCATTCCGAGACGGTGTTGTCGCGCAGCTCCGGATCGTATTTGGTCATCACGTCCAGCGCGCGGCTGTCGAAGCGGCGCGCGAGGGTCAGGCCGATCTCGCGAGCGATCGCGACTTTCTCATCGCGAGAGAAATGCATGCTGCTGGCGTAACCGTCGAGCAGGGCCATGGCCTTGTCCGGATCCTGCCTGGCGAGGCGGCGCAAGCCGAGGCTGACGACGTCTGACATCGGCTCGTCGGCCGGGGTGAAGCGCGACGGCTGGTTGAGCAGTTCGGGTTTCTGCGCCACGTCGACCAGCAAACGCCCGCGCGGGGCTAGGGTGGTCAGGCCGTTGATCAGGCTGTTGGCCAGCGGATAGTTGCGTGCCTGCGCAGCAAGTTTGGTGCGCTCCCAACGTTTCTGCTCGGTAAGCTGGCCGTCGGCAGCCCAGATGCCGAACAGCGCGTCACAGGCGGCGGGTTGCGATTTGCCGGTCAGCCAGAGTTTTTCTGCGTTCGCATAGCCTTCAGCCTTCTTGTCGTGGCTGATTTGGTACTGCGCGTTGAGGCAGTCGAGCTCAGTGAAATTCAGCTTCGGATCGTAATATTTGACGAAGGTCGCCCAGTCGCCACGGTCGGCAAGCCAGCGCAACCAGCGCAGCTTCATCCAGTTGGCCTGCGGCAGGTCACTGTGTTCGGCGAGGAATTTCTCGATTTCTGCGTTGCTCGCGGTCTTCAGACGCGCGGTCAGTTCGTCATAGGCCAGATACGGTTCCAGCGGATAATCGGCCAGCGCCTGGCTGTAACGGAAATACGGGCCGGTATCACCCTTGGCCAAGGCGCGCTTGGCTTCATCGTAATACTGGCGTTGGGTGGATAAGTCCACCGCCTGGACGGATTGAGCGGCAGCGGCGGTAAGAAACAAGCAGGACAAAACACTGAAAAGGCGACTGCGCATGAGACATCCGGGCAGAGAAATCATGACAAGTGCCGATCGGAATCCGCACTGAATTGACTGTAGCTTAGCCTTTTGCCAGCAAGCGGCGAAAGCTTTGCGAGCCTCGCTGCACAAGTTCGCAACAAATGTTGTGCAGAGTGCTTCGACAGACAAATTGCCGGCCTGTTGAAGCCTCAAGTCAGGTAGAATGCGCGCCCGGTTTTTGGAGAAGCTCATGACCCTGCTCAAATTCAGCGATGTGTCCCTTGCGTTCGGCGCTATGCCGTTGTTGGACAAGGTGTCCTGGCAGATCGCCCGTGGTGAGCGGGTGTGCATCATCGGCCGCAATGGCACTGGCAAGTCCAGCATGATGAAACTGGTCAAGGGCGACCAGAAGCCCGATGACGGCTCGGTGTGGCGTGCCCCCGGTCTGAAAATCGGCGAATTGCCGCAAGAATTGCCAGTTGCCGACGACCGGACGGTATTCGACGTGGTGGCTGAAGGCCTCGATGGTGTTGGCGCCTTGCTCGCCGAATATCATCACCTGAGCCAGAACATCGTCACCGACGCCGATCTGGACAAGCTGATGCACGTTCAGCACGACCTCGAAGCCCGTGACGGCTGGCGCCTGCAGACGCTGGTCGACAGCACCCTCAGCCGTCTGCAACTGCCGGCCGACAAGACCCTCGCCGAACTCTCCGGCGGCTGGCGTCGTCGCGTGCTGCTGGCGCAGGCGCTGGTGTCCGAGCCCGATCTGTTGCTGCTCGACGAACCGACCAACCACCTGGACATCGGTGCGATTGCCTGGCTCGAAGAAGCGTTGAAAGATTTCCAGGGCGCCGTGTTGTTCATCACGCACGACCGTTCCTTTTTGCAAAACCTCGCCACGCGCATCCTCGAACTGGATCGCGGTGGGCTGATCGATTGGAACGGCGACTACGCCAGTTTCCTCGTGCACAAAGAAGCTGCGCTGGCCGCTGAAGAAACCGCCAACGCGCTGTTCGACAAGCGTCTGGCTCAGGAAGAAGTCTGGATCCGTCAGGGCATCAAGGCCCGCCGCACTCGTAACGAAGGTCGCGTGCGCGCCCTGAAAGCCCTGCGCGTTGAGCGCAGTGAGCGTCGCGAGCGTACCGGCAAGGCCAACATCCAGCTGGAAACCGCGGACAAATCCGGCAAGCAGGTGATGGTCCTCGAGAACGTGAGCTTCGCGCATCCGGGCGGGCCGTTCCTGATCAAGGATTTCTCCATGGTCCTGCAGCGCGGCGACCGTATCGGTCTGCTCGGCGCCAACGGTACCGGCAAGACCACCCTGTTGAAACTGATGCTCAGCGGTCTGCAACCGACCAGCGGCAAAGTGGAAGAGGGCACCCGGATCGACGTGGCGTACTTCGACCAGTTGCGCCATCAGCTGGATCTGGAAAAAACCGTGATCGACAACGTCGCCGAAGGTCGCGACTTCATCGACATCGACGGGCAGAGCCGTCACGTGCTGAGCTATCTCGGCGACTTCCTGTTCAGCCCGCAGCGTGCACGCACGCCGGTCAAGGCGTTGTCGGGTGGTGAACGTGCGCGTCTGTTGCTGGCGAAGCTGTTCAGCAAACCGGCGAACCTGCTGGTGCTCGACGAACCGACCAACGACCTCGACGTGGAAACCCTCGAGCTGCTCGAAGAAGTGCTGCTGACTTTCAACGGCACCGTGCTGATGGTCAGCCACGACCGGGCATTCCTCGATAACGTGGTGACCAGCACCCTGGTCTTCGAAGGTGAAGGCAAGGTTCGTGAATACGTCGGCGGCTATCAGGACTGGATCCGTCAGGGCGGTTCGCCGCGTTTGCTGGGCGTGACTGAAAGCAAGTCCGGCAAGGCTGACCTGAACTCGGCGGTGGTTAGCGCTGAGCCGGCTCCGGTGGCTGCGCCTGCGGCGGCTGCTCCGGTGGCCAAGAAGAAACTGAGCTACAAGCTGCAGCGCGAGCTGGAAGCCTTGCCGGGCGACATCGACGCCAAGGAGCAGCAGATCGCCGCGGTTGAAGCGGAAATGGCTGAAGCCGGTTTCTATCAGCGTCCGCCGGCGGAAACGGCCAAGGTGATTGCTTCGCTGGAGCAATTGCAGGCCGAGCTGGATGCGTTGGTGGAGCGTTGGGCCGAGCTGGATGCCTGATTGCTCCTGATGTGAAAAAGCCCGGCGCTCAGTGATGAGCGCCGGGCTTTTCATATGTAACGCGATCTACAGGCGGTAGCACGTCACCTGTGGGAGCGAGCTTGCTCGCGAAAGCGGTGTGTCAGGCGGCACTCATATTGAATGTGCCGACGTATTCGCGAGCAGGCCCGCTCCCACAAACTGCAAGACAGATCAGCGTTTGACCAGGTGCACCGCGAGTACATCGCATGGCGCACCGTGCAGCACGTCATTCGCGGTCGAGCCGAGCAGCAGTGCCAGGCCATGGCGGCCATGACTGCCGACCACAATCAGATCGCACGCTTGTTCCTTGGCGAAATGATGGATTTCCTGGCGTGGCTGGCCGTAGGTCAGATGGCAATTGGCGCCTTCGAGCTCGGGGTATTTCGATTTGAGTTTTTCAAGACGCTCCTTGGCCTGATCAAACTGCTGTTGTTGCAGTTGTGACAGGTCCATTGGCACGTCGCCACCGAAGGCCATGGCCATAGGTTCAACGATATGCACCAGCGACAACTTGGCAGCGTTGCTCACCGACAGCTCGCGGGCGCGGTGGATCACAGGGTCGCACTCTTCGGTCAGATCTACAGCGACCAGTATGTGGTGGTAGGGCATGAGGTGCTCCTCCTGAGGGTTCGATATTGGTAAGTATGGCTGGTTTCAAGCGCATTGGTTCGCAAGTGACACAATGGGCTCATCAAAAATCGGGAGTACAGATATGACGGTCTGGCTGGTGGTGTCAATCCTGCTGGTAGTTTTAAGTCCGCTGGCATGGTTGCGCCCGTCTCGCACGCAGAGCGGGCGCATGGCCCTGCGCATGGAGGCGCGACGCATCGGCCTGGCCATGCAACTGGCGCCGCAGGAGTGGCCGCACTGGCTGCTGCCGGAGCCGCCGAATCCCTGCGCCCAGTACCACCGGCCCCGGCGTGGCAGTCAACCGGCGTGCTGGACGTACTGGCAGAAAACCCCGGGCGTCTGGGTCAATCAATGGCAGGAAGTCTGCGATGACCGGATCCTGCTCGATTATTTCGAAAAATTGCCGGGCAATGTTTTCAAGATCGAAGCGGACAAGCAGATGATCGCCTTGTACTGGGGCGAGAAGGGCGAGGCGACGGTTCTGCAGGATATCGACGCGACCCTGAAAGCACTGGCGTGATGCGCGGACTTTTCTCACTGCAACGGTGTGAAACGTCCGGCAGACGCGCAATAAAAAGCCCGACATGATTCGTCGGGCGGATTGGCCAGGCAGGCCGGTAATCTTTTTTGCGGCAGGCGCTTTGATCGCCTCGGCAAATTTTCTCGCAGTCCACCCAGCGTAGCCTTCTGAACAGGGCTCGGCGGAAATTAGGGCGACTTTTCTAACTATTGATTCTATGAATGGCTCAACATCGAGACGGGTGTTGCTGCTCATCATGGTGCAGAAATGACCGCAAAGTCGCATTTCAGCCCGAATTTAGGGCGATTGACAATTGTCTGAAATTCCGTGAAGGTGACGTACCCGAATCAAACGGGCGTATGAATTGAGCGTTTGTCTTACAGACTGCTCCTACAGAATCCCGACTATCGCGTTGGCGGGTGTGCCAGGCGGACAGGTGTCAGCATCGACGAACAAAGCGTCCTTCTGAGCCATAAGCCTGCGTCCGACGTGTACTGTTCAGCTTCCATATCGTGGAGATCAGTTGATGATTTACGAAGGTAAAGCCATCACGGTTAAAGCTCTTGAAAGTGGCATCGTCGAATTGAAATTCGACCTCAAGGGTGAGTCCGTCAACAAGTTCAACCGTCTAACCCTGAACGAACTGCGTCAGGCCGTAGACACCATCAAGGCAGATGCTTCGATCAAGGGCGTGATCGTCAGCAGCGGCAAGGACGTGTTCATCGTCGGCGCCGACATCACCGAATTTGTCGACAACTTCAAGCTGCCGGATGCCGAGCTGGTTGCAGGCAATCTCGAAGCCAACAAGATCTTCAGCGATTTCGAAGACCTCAACGTGCCGACCGTCGCGGCCATCAACGGCATCGCTCTCGGTGGCGGTCTGGAAATGTGCCTGGCGGCCGACTATCGCGTCATGTCCACCAAGGCCAAGATCGGTCTGCCGGAAGTCAAACTGGGCATCTACCCAGGCTTCGGCGGTACTGTGCGTCTGCCACGCCTGATCGGTGTCGACAACGCCATCGAGTGGATTGCCGCCGGCAAGGAAAACCGTCCTGAAGACGCCCTGAAAGTCAGCGCCGTCGACGCCGTGGTTGCTCCAGAGAAGCTGCGGGAAGCTGCCCTTGAACTGATCAAGCGCGCCATCTCCGGTGAGTTCGATTACAAAGCCAAGCGTCAGCCGAAACTTGAAAAACTCAAGTTGAACGCCATTGAGCAAATGATGGCTTTCGAAACCGCCAAAGGTTTCGTGGCTGGCCAGGCCGGCCCGAATTACCCGGCGCCGGTTGAAGCGATCAAGACCATCCAGAAAGCCGCGAACTTCGGTCGCGACAAGGCACTGGAAGTGGAAGCTGCAGGCTTCGTCAAACTGGCCAAGACCTCTGCTGCGCAGAGCCTGATCGGCCTGTTCCTGAACGATCAGGAATTGAAGAAAAAGGCCAAGGCCTATGACGAAATCGCCAAGGACGTGAAGCAGGCTGCCGTACTCGGCGCCGGCATCATGGGTGGCGGTATCGCTTATCAGTCGGCCTCCAAAGGCACGCCAATCCTGATGAAGGACATCAACGAGCACGGTATCGAGCAGGGTCTGGCCGAAGCCGCCAAGCTGCTGGTCGGCCGCGTTGACAAGGGTCGCATGACCGCGGCGAAGATGGCTGAAGTGCTCAACGGCATTCGTCCGACCCTGTCCTACGGCGACTTCGGTCACGTCGATCTGGTCGTCGAAGCTGTGGTCGAAAACCCGAAGGTCAAGCAAGCGGTACTGGCTGAAGTCGAAGACAAGGTCAAAGAGGACACCATCCTCGCGTCCAACACCTCGACCATTTCCATCAGCCTGCTGGCCAAGGCCCTCAAGCGTCCGGAAAACTTCGTCGGCATGCACTTCTTCAACCCGGTGCACATGATGCCGCTGGTGGAAGTGATCCGTGGCGAGAAGTCCAGCGAACTGGCGATCGCCACTACCGTTGCCTACGCGAAGAAAATGGGCAAGAACCCGATCGTCGTCAATGACTGCCCGGGCTTTTTGGTCAACCGCGTGCTGTTCCCGTACTTCGGCGGTTTCGCCAAGCTGGTCAGCGCCGGTGTCGACTTCGTCCGTATCGACAAGGTCATGGAAAAATTCGGCTGGCCGATGGGCCCTGCGTACCTGATGGACGTGGTCGGCATTGACACCGGTCACCACGGTCGCGACGTCATGGCTGAAGGTTTCCCGGATCGCATGAAGGATGACCGTCGTTCGGCCATCGACGTGCTGTACGAAGCCAAACGCCTGGGCCAGAAGAACGGCAAGGGCTTCTACGCCTACGAGGCCGACAAGAAAGGCAAGCAGAAGAAAGTCGCCGATCCGTCGGTACTCGAAGTGCTCAAGCCGATCGTTTACGAGCAGCGCGAAGTCACTGACGAAGACATCATCAACTGGATGATGATCCCGCTGTGCCTGGAAACCGTGCGCTGCCTGGAAGACGGCATCGTTGAAACCGCCGCCGAAGCCGACATGGGTCTGGTCTACGGTATCGGTTTCCCTCCATTCCGTGGCGGTGCGCTGCGCTACATCGATTCGATCGGTGTTGCCGAGTTCGTTGCCCTGGCTGACCAGTACGCTGATTTGGGCGCGCTGTACCACCCGACCGCGAAGCTGCGCGAAATGGCCAAAAACGGCCAGAGCTTCTTCGGTTAAGCGCCCCCAACTAGAGTGAGAGTGAACTTATGAGCTTGAATCCTAGAGACGTCGTGATTGTCGACTTCGGTCGTACTCCGATGGGCCGCTCCAAGGGCGGCATGCACCGCAACACCCGCGCTGAAGACATGTCGGCGCACCTGATCAGCAAACTGCTGGAACGCAACAGCAAGGTCGACCCGGCGGAAGTCGAGGACGTGATCTGGGGCTGCGTCAACCAGACCCTGGAGCAGGGCTGGAACATCGCGCGCATGGCGTCGCTGATGACCCAGATTCCGCACACTTCGGCCGGCCAGACCGTCAGCCGTCTGTGCGGTTCGTCGATGAGCGCGCTGCACACTGCTGCGCAAGCGATCATGACCGGCAACGGTGACGTGTTCGTGGTCGGCGGCGTCGAGCACATGGGCCACGTGAGCATGATGCACGGTGTCGATCCGAACCCGCACATGTCGCTGTACGCGGCAAAAGCCTCGGGCATGATGGGCCTGACCGCGGAAATGCTCGGCAAGATGCACGGCATCACCCGTGAGCAGCAGGATGCCTTTGGCGTGCGTTCCCACCAGTTGGCCCACAAGGCAACCGTGGAAGGCAAGTTCAAGGACGAAATCATCCCGATGCAGGGTTACGACGAGAACGGTTTCCTGAAACTGTACGACTACGACGAAACCATTCGTCCGGAAACCACCCTGGAAAGTCTGGCGGCGCTGAAGCCGGCATTCAATCCAAAGGGCGGCACCGTGACTGCCGGTACTTCGTCGCAGATCACTGACGGTGCTTCGTGCATGATCGTGATGTCGGCGCAGCGTGCACAGGACCTGGGTATCCAGCCTATGGCGGTGATCCGTTCGATGGCAGTGGCAGGTGTGGATCCGGCAATCATGGGCTATGGTCCAGTGCCGGCAACGCAAAAAGCCCTGAAGCGCGCAGGCCTTGGCATCAACGATATCGACTTCTTCGAGCTCAACGAAGCTTTCGCCGCACAGGCTCTGCCAGTGCTGAAAGATCTGAAAGTGCTCGACAAGATGAACGAGAAGGTTAACCTGCACGGCGGCGCGATCGCCCTGGGTCACCCGTTCGGTTGCTCCGGTGCACGTATTTCCGGCACCCTGTTGAACGTGATGAAGCAGAATAGCGGCACCTTCGGGGTGGCCACTATGTGCATTGGTCTCGGCCAAGGCATCTCCACCGTCTTCGAACGCGTTTAAGCGTCTCGTCGATGGAAGCCGGGGCCCAGTGCCCCGGTTTTTGTTTTTGGGTTTTTTATTTATTTTTGAAAAGATTTCAGTGAGGGCCGAAGCATGCCGATACAACCTGGGCTCTACCAACATTACAAAGGTCCGCAATACCGTGTATTCAGTGTTGCGCGGCATTCCGAAACCGAAGAAGAAGTGGTCTTTTACCAAGCCCTGTATGGCGATTACGGCTTTTGGGTGCGCCCGCTGAGCATGTTCGTCGAGTCGGTCGAGGTTGACGGCGAGCAGGTGCCGCGCTTTGCTTTGGTGCAGGCCGAACCGAGCGTCTTTGACAAGGCATGAGGCGACTGCGCAGACAACCCTGCGCTTGACCTCACCTTGTATCAACTATATATAGCGGTGCCGCGTCAGGCGCCAACCGCCTTTCACTTCTAGAATTCAGGAATTTTCTGATCCATGGGCAAATCGCTGGTCATTGTGGAATCCCCGGCTAAGGCCAAGACCATCAACAAGTATCTGGGTAACCAATACGTGGTGAAGTCGAGTATCGGCCATATCCGAGACCTGCCCACCAGCGGTTCGGCTAGCGCCAGCAAAGAGCCAGCCGCCAAGCGCGGCAAGGCTGCTGCGGGCGAAGGTCCGGTGCTCTCGCCGAAAGAGAAAGCGCGCAAGCAGCTGGTCTCGCGCATGGGCGTCGATCCCGAACACGGCTGGAAAGCCCAGTACGAGATCCTCCCGGGCAAAGAAAAGGTCATCGAAGAGCTGCGCCGGCTCGCCAAGGATGCTGACACCATCTATCTCGCAACCGACTTGGATCGCGAGGGGGAAGCCATTGCCTGGCACCTGCGCGAAGCCATCGGTGGTGACGACAGCCGTTACAAGCGCGTGGTGTTCAACGAAATCACCAAGAAGGCGATCCAGGAAGCCTTCTCCGAGCCGGGCGAGCTGGACATTGATCGTGTCAACGCCCAGCAGGCGCGTCGCTTCCTCGACCGCGTCGTCGGCTATATGGTCTCGCCGCTGCTGTGGGCCAAGATCGCCCGTGGTCTGTCCGCCGGTCGCGTGCAATCGGTTGCGGTGAAGCTGGTGGTCGAGCGTGAGCGCGAAATCCGTGCGTTCAATCCCGAAGAATACTGGGAAGTGCACGCTGATCTCGGCACCACCAAAGGCTCGACCGTGCGTTTCGAAGTGGCTCGCGAAAAAGGCGAAGCCTTCAAGCCGCTGAACGAAGCCCAGGCCATGGCTGCGCTGGAGAAGCTCAAGTCTTCCAGCTACAGCATCGTCAAGCGCGAAGACAAACCGACCAGCAGCAAGCCGTCGGCGCCGTTCATCACGTCGACCTTGCAGCAGGCTGCGAGCAACCGCCTCGGTTTCGGCGTGAAGAAAACCATGATGATGGCCCAGCGTCTGTACGAAGCTGGCTACATCACTTACATGCGTACCGACTCGACCAATCTCTCGGCCGACGCCGTGGCGATGGCGCGCACATACATTGAGGACGAATTCGGCAAGAAATACCTGCCGGAAACGCCGAACGTTTACAGCAGCAAGGAAGGCGCGCAAGAGGCTCACGAAGCGATTCGTCCGTCCGACGCCAATACCACGCCGAGCAAGCTGGCGGGTATGGAGCGCGATGCCGAGCGTCTGTATGAGCTGATCTGGCGCCAGTTCCTAGCCTGCCAGATGCTGCCGGCGCAGTACCTGTCGACCACCGTCAGCGTCGGCGCTGGCGACTTCGAGCTGCGTGCCAAGGGCCGTATCCTCAAGTTCGACGGTTACACCCGGGTGATGCCGCAAATTGCCAAGCCTGGCGATGATGACGTGCTGCCGGACATGGCCCAGGGCGATGTGATGAAGCTGATCAAGCTTGACCCGTCGCAGCATTTCACCAAGCCACCGGCGCGTTATTCCGAAGCCAGTCTGGTCAAGGAGATGGAAAAACGCGGCATCGGTCGTCCTTCGACTTACGCTGCGATCATTTCGACCATTCAGGATCGCGGTTATGTGACCCTGCACAACCGTCGTTTCTACTCGGAAAAGATGGGTGACATCGTCACCGAACGTCTGTCCGAGAGCTTCTCCAATCTCATGGACTACGGCTTCACCGCCGGCATGGAAGAGAACCTCGATGACGTGGCGCAGGGCGAGCGCGACTGGAAAAACGTGCTGGACGAGTTCTATGGCGACTTCAAGAAGAAACTCGAAGTAGCGGAAAACCCGGACAGCGGCATGCGCGCCAACCAGCCGGTCATGACTGACATTCCGTGCACCACTTGCGGTCGTCCGATGCAGATTCGTACCGCATCGACTGGCGTGTTCCTCGGCTGTTCGGGCTACAGCCTGCCGCCGAAAGAGCGCTGCAAGGCCACCGTCAACCTGGTGCCGGGCGATGAAATCGCAGCGGACGACGAGGGCGAATCGGAATCGCTGGTACTGCGTGGCAAGCATCGCTGCCCGATCTGCAGCACGGCGATGGACGCCTACCTGCTGGACGAGAAGCGCAAGTTGCATATCTGCGGCAACAACCCGGATTGCGCCGGTTACGAAATTGAAGAAGGCAGCTATCGCATCAAGGGCTATGAAGGTCCGAGCCTGGAATGCGACAAGTGCGGCAGCGAAATGCAGCTCAAGACCGGCCGTTTCGGCAAGTTCTTCGGTTGCACCAACCCTGAGTGCAAGAACACCCGCAAGTTGCTGAAGAGCGGTGACGCGGCGCCGCCGAAGATGGATCCGGTGAAGATGCCTGAGCTGAAATGCGAAAAGGTCAACGACACCTACATCCTGCGCGATGGTGCGTCCGGTCTGTTCCTGGCCGCCAGTCAGTTCCCGAAAAACCGCGAGACTCGCGCTCCGCTGGTGATCGAGATTCTGCCGCACAAGGACGAGATCGATCCGAAGTACCACTTCCTGTGCGAGGCTCCGCAAAAGGATCCTGACGGTCTGCCAGCGGTCATCCGCTACAGCCGCAAGACCAAGGAGCAATACGTACAGACCGAAGTCGACGGCAAGCCGACAGGCTGGAAAGCGTATTACGACGGTGGCAAGTGGACTATTGAAGACAAGCGCAGCGCAAAGGCCAAGGCTGAGTAAGCGCTAGTCTGAACAGCAAAAAGGCCGCATGAACCCTTCGGGTTTTCATGCGGCCTTTTTGTTTTGTGCTTGCGCTGGCATCGGCTGATCCATGACACTGCCGGGCCTGTGTGAAGCAATTATTTCGTTGTGGAGGCTGCCGTCATGGCCCACGAACTCTATACCCGCACCAACCAGAAGATCTATTTCGCCGGGCTGTCACTCGAAGCTCTGGCTCGTGCTGAAGAAGGGCGGGCGATGAATTCTCTGGCGCTGATCCAGGCCGGGCGTGAGTCGGCGTTGTTCCACCTCTACGGCGCACTGCTGGGCTTGTGTCATGAGATCGCCGGCTTTTATCGTCTGCCGCAGGCCAATTCGCCGAGGGCAGAGGAGTTGTTGAAGCGCGAAGTGCTGGAGTCGATCGCCATTCCGGAGTTGGCCGAAATGGTCGAGCTGGCCGGTAATCCGGAAACCTGGCTGGCGAAACTGCTGGCGGCGCACGCAGCACTGTTTCAGCCACCGAGGGCGCCACGCAAGCCGAAAGGCGACGTGACGCAGCCGCTGATCCAAGCGATTAATCTTGATGAAGAAGAGGCGCCAGAAGAGCTCAGTCGAGACGAGCTGGAGAGCTGGCGGCAGAACCTTAAAGGTCTGGCCCTGCGTTTCCGTGAAGGTTTGAATGAGTGCTGATTGGATTTGGCGCAGTGGCAATCTGAAACATGCTGCTGGTCAAGATCCCGAGCGAAGCTCGAATGATGTCTATATAATCGCTGCCTTTCGTGGAGAACAGACTTATATGCCAACGTCCTTTCTAGAAATTGTCGAGTTACCAGACGGCCGAATCGAACTGCGCAGGGCCGAGGACGAAGGTTCTCTGGTGACGCTGGATTTCTCCGAGGATGCCAAGGCGTTCCTGCAAGGCCAGCACGTTGAAATTGCCAAAGCGATGTTGAGCGTCGGCGTGCAGATGGCAGGTCGTATGGTTGAAGGCGAGTTTGATAAGGAAGAAGGGCCGCGGGTTCTTCATTGATCCACGCTTTGGCCTTTTCTCGGTCGCTTGCGCTTCAGATCGGCTTCTCTGTCCTTGGAGAAGCCCTGCGCTTCACACAGCGCGCATTACTCAACAATCAACCCAAACGAATGTTCAGGCTCTGAGCTTCGCCCGTGCGCGCGGCGCTGATCAGTTGTTGCCGTGAGTTGGCATTCAACGGGTTTAGCCAGGTCACCACGGTGTGGCTGCGACCCAGTCGCAACGCTTCGCACGCCAGTTGCTGAGCACTCTGTGTGCCACGCGGTTGCAGCAGCAGGATGCGTTCGCGGTTCAGGCCGGCATCGCGCAGCCAGGTTTGCGTCAGGCTGGCGGGTGGGGCGATCAGCGTCAGCCAGCGCGCATCCTGATCCTCGCTCAATTCACGCAGGATCGGCGCTAGCAGGTTCAGGCAGTTCCCGGCCGCACCACGCAGTGATAGCTCACTGAAGGCGTCAGGTTTGGCATTCCAGTCACGCTCGACCACGTCTTTGAGGATCGGCGCAATCGGTTGCGCCAGAAACGCTTCAAATAAAGGCAGTTGTGTTTGCTGAGGTGTGTGTGGGAACTGCATGGAGCCTCCTTTAGCGGCGAATGACGCCGACACTCAAGCCTTCGATCACCAGTTCCTGATCTTTCAGGTCGACTTCGATAGGGGCAAACTCGGGGTTCTCGGCAATCAGCCAGACTTTGCTGCCTTCACGCTTGAAGCGTTTGACCGTCACTTCGTCGCCGATACGCGCAACCACAACCTGGCCGTTACGCGCTTCGCGGGTGGTATGCACTGCCAGCAGGTCACCATCGAAAATACCGATGTCCTTCATGCTCATGCCGTGCACACGCAACAGGTAATCGGCGCGAGGATGGAAGAAGGTCGGGTTGATGTTGCAGGATTCTTCGATGTGCTGTTGAGCGAGGATCGGCGCGCCGGCAGCCACTCGGCCAATGATCGGCAGGGTGGAGTCATCTGCCTTGGCTTCGAAGCCGGGAATACGAATGCCGCGGGAAGCGCCCGGGGTCATCTCGATCGCGCCCTTGCGGGCCAGGGCCTTGAGATGTTCTTCCGCCGCATTTGGCGATTTGAAACCCAATTCCTGAGCGATTTCCGCACGGGTGGGCGGATAGCCGTTGTCTTCGAGGCAACGTTTGATGAAGGCCAGAATCTCGGCTTGGCGTGGCGTCAGCTTTAGCATATTGATCGCTCTGTCTTTTTATACAGTGACTGGGATTATATACAGTGAAGCAGTCTTGGCAATGGGCGTTTTTTTGCCGCCCGCCGAGCGGTCGCGAAGGGCGCTTATTAATGCTGGCGCCTTGTGTGGTTAAATACCTGACCGACCATTCCCAAAACGAACCGGCAGGCTTGACAAGGCTTAGGCTGAAACGTATGTTTCAAACAAGTGTTTGTCAGGCGGAGTAGCCATGGCCCAGTCGGAAACCGTTGAACGCATTCTTGATGCTGCCGAGCAGTTGTTCGCGGAGAAAGGATTCGCTGAAACCTCATTGCGTTTGATCACCAGCAAGGCTGGCGTCAATCTGGCTGCGGTGAATTATCACTTCGGCTCGAAAAAGGCGCTGATCCAGGCGGTGTTCTCGCGCTTCCTCGGTCCGTTCTGCGTCAGCCTCGATAAAGAGCTGGAGCGCCGTCAGGCCAAGCCTGAGAACAAGCCGACCCTCGAAGAGCTGCTGGAAATCCTCGTCGAGCAAGCGCTCGTCGTGCAGCCTCGCAGCGGTAACGATCTGTCGATCTTCATGCGTTTGCTCGGCCTCGCGTTCAGCCAGAGCCAGGGCCACTTGCGACGTTATCTGGAAGACATGTATGGCAAAGTGTTCCGCCGCTACATGCTGCTGGTCAATGAAGCGGCGCCACGCATTCCACCGATCGAGCTGTTCTGGCGCGTGCACTTCATGCTCGGCGCCGCAGCGTTCAGCATGTCCGGGATCAAGGCCTTGCGCGCGATTGCCGAGACCGATTTCGGCGTGAATACCTCCATCGAACAAGTGATGCGCCTGATGGTGCCGTTCCTCGCTGCCGGCATGCGCGCCGAAACCGGCGTCACCGATACAGCCATGGCCAGCGCGCAATTGCGTCCGCGCAGCAAATCCATACCGGTCGCCGCCAAGGTTTGACCGCGCACGGGTGGGCGCGGCAGCTGGTATCCGCTAAGCTAGCCGGCCATGCCGACTCTCGTACTGAACCCGATCTGCATGAATTCTTCTGACCGTCCGGGCAATGCCCACGGTAGCGAATGCAAGCAGATCGGGTTTTTCGTTTTCAAGGAATCTCTATGACTGCTGGCCTGCAAGGCTCGTTGATGGTGGACGTCGCCGGTACCTGGCTGACGGCTGAAGATCGCCAATTGTTGCGTCAGCCCGAAGTGGGCGGCTTGATCATTTTCGCCCGCAATATCGAGCATCCACGCCAGGTGCGCGAACTGAGCGCCGCGATCCGCGCGATTCGTCCGGATCTGCTGCTGGCGGTGGATCAAGAGGGCGGGCGTGTGCAGCGCTTGCGTCAGGGTTTCGTCCGTCTGCCAGCGATGCGCGCCATCGCCGATAACCCGAATGCAGAGTATCTCGCCGAGCAATGCGGCTGGATCATGGCCACCGAAGTGCTGGCGGTCGGGCTCGATCTGAGTTTCGCCCCGGTGCTGGATCTGGACTATCAGCGCAGCGCTGTGGTCGGTACCCGTTCATTCGAAGGCGATCCCGAGCGCGCAGCCTTGCTCGCCGGTGCATTCATTCGCGGCATGAACAGCGCCGGCATGGCCGCCACCGGCAAACATTTCCCGGGACACGGCTGGGCCGAAGCCGACTCCCATGTGGCGATTCCGAACGACGAGCGCAGTCTCGACGAAATCCGCGCCAATGATCTGGTGCCCTTCGCCCGTTTGAGCAAGCAGCTGGCCGCCGTCATGCCGGCCCACGTCATCTATCCGCAAGTCGACTCGCAGCCGGCCGGTTTCTCCCGACGCTGGCTGCAGGACATCCTGCGCGGCGAGTTGCAGTTCGATGGCGTGATCTTCAGCGATGATCTGTCGATGGCCGGCGCTCACGTGGTCGGCGACGCTGCCAGCCGCATCGAAGCCGCGCTGAGTGCCGGTTGCGACATGGGGCTGGTGTGCAACGACCGCGCGGCAGCCGAGCTGGCGTTGAGTGCTGCCCAGCGTATGAAGGTCAAGCCTTCCACGCGCATCGCGAAGATGCGCGGGCAGGCCTTCGCCAGCACCGATTATCGTCAGGACCCGCGTTGGCTCACCGCCCTCGGCGCGCTCAAAGATGCTCAACTGATCGATTAAGGATTTTTTCGTTATGACCGTTTACGCAATCATCGGCGGCACTGGCCTGACTCAGCTCGAAGGCCTGATCATTCGCCAGTCGCTGGCAGTCGACACCCCGTACGGCGCGCCTTCGGCCGAGGTGCAGATTGGTGAGTACGCCGGCAAGGAAGTGTTGTTTCTCGCCCGTCACGGTCACCCGCATCGTTTCCCGCCGCACAAGGTCAACTACCGCGCCAACCTCTGGGCGTTGAAGCAGGCGGGTGCCGAAGCGATCATCGCCGTTAACGCGGTGGGCGGTATTCATCCGGCCATGGGCACCGGGCATTTCTGCGTGCCGCACCAGATCGTCGACTACACCAGTGGGCGCGAGCACACCTATTTCGCCGATGATCTGGAACACGTCACCCACATCGATTTCAGCTTTCCCTACAGCGAGCCGTTGCGTCAGCAATTGATTGCAGCAGTCGCCGCCGAAGGCTGCGAATACAGCGATCAAGGCGTGTACGCCTGCACCCAGGGTCCGCGTCTGGAAACGGTCGCCGAGATCGTGCGACTGGAGCGTGACGGCTGCGACATCGTCGGCATGACCGGCATGCCGGAAGCGGCGCTGGCGCGTGAGCTGGATCTGGATTACGCCTGTCTGGCGCTGGTGGTGAATCCTGCAGCCGGCAAGACCACCGAAGTCATCACCATGGCCGAAATCGAGCAGGCCCTGCACGATGGCATGGGCAAGGTGAAATCAACGTTGGCGCGAGTGCTGGCCAGCTAAGGACTGTCCATGAGCATTTTCATCGAGCGGCTTAAAGGGCTGACATGGACCCACGCATTCAGTAGCAAGGCGTTGGCCAAGGCCCGCGCTTATGCCGCCGATGACCGGGTAGAGATCCTCGAGATCGATGACAGGAAGATCGAGGCGTTCTGCGTCGGTTCGCAACTTCAGGCGTATGAGCAAACCATTTACCTGTCAGAAGATCGGTTGGGATCGGTTAGCTTGCGATGCCTGTGCAGCTGTCCGGTTGCACTGGACTGCAAGCACAGCGCAGCGGTGCTCTATCACCTGCTGGGCACTGGCGAGGATGCGTCTGGAAGTGACGCGCAGACCCCGTTGGGACGAGCGCTGGAGCATTGGCTTTCAACAATTCCCGTGCCGGCCAAGCCAGCTGAAGAAAGTGCGCAAACCGCAGGCACGCGTCTGTTTTACAAGCTCAAACCGACGTCTGCGAACGGCAAGTGGCTGCTCGATATTTTCAAGGTCTACCAGCTCAAGAGCGGCGAGTTACGCGAGGTCAAACCGATGTACTCGCTCGCGGAAATGCTCATGCGCCAGCCCGGCTACCTGTCCGAGCTGGATCTGCGCATCGCCCGGCTGTTGGTCGCCATGCATTCCCATCACGCCTATTACAGCGGCTATCCGCTGGAAGGCAGCAGTGGCGCCGAACTGCTGGAAATGCTCCTGCGTACCTCGCGGCTGTTCCTCGACTTCGAAGACCTGCGAGCGCTGACACCGGGGGCGAAACGCGTCGGTCAGTTCTCTTGGGCCGAGCAGGCTGACGGCGGATTCCGCGCGCAATGGAGCAGTGCCGAAGCCGCGCAGGAAACCGTGCTGGCGCTGGAGCCGCTTTATTACCTTGATCGCGAGCAGCGCCAGGTTGGCCCGCTGTTCACTGAGCTGGAAGAAAAACTCGCCTGCCATTTGACCCTGGCGCCAGACATTCCGGCGCGTCAGGCCATGCAGTTCAGCCATCGCATGAGCGCGGCGACCCAAATTGCGCCACCGCACAAACTCACCGAACGGATCATCGATGACGTGCTGCCGCAGCCGCAACTGACCCTGGTCAGCGGCCGGGAACGTTCGCGCTGGGAATACGTGCTGGAGCACCGCGCCGCTCTGCTGTTTACCTACAACGGTCATCCGGCGGTGGATCGCAACCCGGAAGTGATGATCCTCAACGGCAGCGAAACCCAGCGCATTCAGCGTCAACCGGCGCTGGAAAAGAAGCTGCGCCAGAACCTGCAAAAACATGGCTTCAAGAAAGCCTCGCGCAAGAGTGCAATGGATCGTCCCGGCGAGATGTTTACCTTGCCGGATGATTCCGCCTGGCTCGGGTTCATGCACGAAGGGCTGGCCACGCTGCGCGCCGCAGATTGGAAAATCGAGATCAGTCCCGGTTTCCATTTCGATGTACAACCGGTTGAGCAGTGGTACGCGGAGGTTGAAGAAGAGGCTACGCATCAGTGGTTTGATCTGCAGTTGGGTATCGTCGTCAACGGCGAGCGCTACAGCTTGCTGCCGATCCTTCTGCACCTGTTGCGGACCCAGCCGCGCTTGCTCGACCCGGTCAATCTGGCGCAGCGCAGCGATGATGAAAAACTCCTGATCGAGCTCAAGCCCAGCGGTTTTGGCGACCCGGCCGGCGCCAAGGTCGCGTTGCCGCTGAGTCGGGTCAAACCGTTGATGGCGACGCTGGGCGAGCTGTATCTGGGCGGACACCAGGGCGATGCGCTGCGCTTGACCGCTCCAGACGCCGCACGCCTGAGTATGCTCGATGGCGTACCGCTGGACTGGCAGGGCGGCGAACGCCTGCGCACTTTTGCCAAGCGTCTGCAGAATTCCAGTCACGCCCAGGTTGCTGCGCCTGCCGGCCTCAACGCGCAACTGCGCCCGTATCAGCTCGAAGGCTTGAACTGGATGCAGACCCTGCGCGAGCTGGAGGTCGGCGGCATTCTGGGCGATGACATGGGCTTGGGCAAAACCTTGCAGACCCTGGCGCATCTGCTCACGGAAAAACACGCCGGGCGCCTGGACTGTCCGGCACTGGCGGTGATGCCCACCAGCCTGATTCCTAACTGGCTCGACGAAGCCGAGCGCTTCACGCCGCAGTTGAAAGTCCTGGCGCTGCACGGCACCGGGCGGCAAAAGGACTTTGCCAATCTGGGCGAATACGACTTGGTGCTGACCACTTACGCATTGCTGCCCAGGGACTTGGAAATCTTGCAGCCGCAGCTGTGGAGCGTGCTGATTCTCGACGAAGCGCAGAACATCAAGAACCCGCTGAGCAAAGCCGCCCAGGCCGCCCGTGACTTACAGGCCCGTCAGCGCTTGTGTTTGAGCGGTACGCCGCTGGAAAACCACCTCGGTGAGCTGTGGTCGCAGTTCCATTTCCTCATGCCCGGCTGGCTCGGCGACAGTAAATCCTTCAATCGCGATTACCGCACGCCGATCGAAAAGCACGGCAATGTGCAGCGCATGCAGCACCTGACCGCACGCATCAAGCCGTTTTTGCTGCGGCGCAAGAAGGATCAGGTCGCCACCGAGTTGCCGCCGAAAACCGAGATCATCCACTGGGTCGAACTCAGTGATGGTCAGCGCGACGTCTATGAGACGGTGCGCGTGGCGATGGACAAAAAGGTCCGCGACGAAATCGCCCGCAGCGGCGTGGCGCGCAGTCAGATCATCATCCTTGATGCGCTGCTCAAGCTGCGTCAGGTCTGCTGCGATCTGCGCCTGGTCAATATGCCGCTCACGGCAAAGGCGTTGCGCTCGGGCAGCGGCAAGCTGATCAGCCTGATGGAGATGCTCGAAGAATTGCTCGGCGAAGGGCGGCGCATTCTGCTGTTTTCCCAATTCACCTCGATGCTGGCGCTGATTGAGCAGGAGTTGCAACAGCGCGGTCTTGCCTACTCATTGCTGACCGGCGACACCATCGACCGGCGCACGCCAGTCAAGGATTTCCAGGGCGGCAAGGTGCCGTTGTTTCTGATCAGCCTCAAGGCCGGCGGTACCGGTCTGAACCTGACGGCGGCGGACACGGTGATTCACTTCGACCCGTGGTGGAACCCGGCAGTGGAGAACCAAGCGACCGATCGGGCGTATCGCATCGGCCAGAACAATCCGGTGTTCGTCTACAAGTTGATTGCCAAAGGCACCGTCGAAGAGAAGATCCAGGCGTTGCAGCAGGAGAAAGCGGCGCTGGCCGGGGCGGTGCTTGAGGGTGGCACGACGGGCGGATTCAAACTGGAACAGAGTGATATCGAGGCGTTGTTTGCGCCGTTGCCGGTTTCCAAGGGTTGAGCCCTGAGTGATTGCGCAATATTGGATGACCCCATCGCTGGCAAGCCAGCTCCCACAGGTATCGAGTTGAAACACAATCTTCGGTACAGGTCATAACCCTGTGGGAGCTGGCTTGCCAGCGATAGCTATCTAACCAGCGACGCCGCTTTCAGCGCTTGTCGATCTTGTCCGGCAACGGCGCAAACAGCGCTTCAATATCATCGCTCTGTAACTTCCAGTCCCCGGCCTTGCGCCCATCGAGCACGCCCGCTGCCAGGTCGGACTTTTCCTTCTGCAGGTGCTGAATTTTCTCTTCCACTGTGCCCCGGGCAATCATCTTGTAGACGAACACCGGTTTCTCCTGGCCGATTCGATACGCGCGGTCAGTCGCCTGATTCTCGGTTGCCGGGTTCCACCACGGGTCGTAGTGAATCACCGTGTCGGCTTCGGTCAGGTTCAAACCGACGCCACCGGCCTTCAGGCTGATCAGAAAAATCTGACGCGTGCCGCTCTGGAATTCCTTCACCGGTGTGCGCCGGTCGCGGGTCTGGCCAGTGAGGAGGGCGTAAGCGATCTTGCGTTTTTTCAATTCCTCTTCGATCAATGTCAGCATCGAAGTGAATTGCGAGAACAGCAGAATCCGCCGGCCTTCTTCGAACAGTTCCTCAAGCATTTCCATCAGGCTGTCGAGCTTGCCCGAGGTGCTGCCGCGCGCGGGCAGGGTGGCGTCGTTGACCAGGCGCAGATCGCAGCAGACCTGGCGCAGCTTGAGCAGTGCTTCGAGGATGATGATCTGGCTGCGTGCCACGCCTTTGCGAGTGATCTCGTCACGGACTTTCTTGTCCATCGCCAGGCGCATGGTCTCGTACACGTCGCGTTGCGCTTCGTTGAGTTCGACCCAATGGATGATTTCGGTTTTCGGCGGCAGCTCGGTGGCGACCTGCTCTTTGGTGCGGCGCAGCAGAAACGGTTTTATCCGACCGTTGAGGTGCTGCAGTCTGACTTCGCTACCGCGCTTTTCGATCGGCACGCGGTAATCGGCATTGAAACTTTTCACGTCGCCGAGCCAGCCCGGTAACAGGAAGTGGAACAGCGACCAGAGCTCGCCCAAGTGGTTTTCCAGCGGCGTGCCGCTGAGGCACAGGCGCTGGCGTGCATTCAGCTCGCGGGCGGCCTGGGCGGCTTTGCTGTTGGGGTTCTTGATGTATTGGGCTTCGTCCAGCACCAGAACGTGCAGCGGCTGTTTGGCCAAGCGCTCAAGGTCCTTGGGCAACAGGGCGTAAGTAGTGAGGATCAGGTCGAAGTCGGCCAGATTGTCGAAGTGCTTTTTCGCGTGGCGCCGTACAGTGCGAGGACTTTCAGTTGCGGGGTGAAGTGCGCCGCTTCGTCGAGCCAGTTCGGAATCAGGCTGGTCGGCATCACCACCATGCACGGACGATCGAGGCGTCCGGCGTTCTTTTCGCTGAGAATATGCGCCAGGGTCTGTAGGGTTTTGCCCAGGCCCATGTCATCCGCAAGAATCCCGCCGACCTCCAGTTGCCGCAGCGATTGCATCCAGCTCAAACCTTCCAGCTGATACGGGCGCAGCGTTGCATTCAGACCTTGCGGCGCTTCGGCCGTGAAATCGCGGATGTCGCGCAGGCGCTGGGCGAAGGTGCGGATCTGCTCGCCGCCTTCCCACAACAGCGGCAGGCCTTCCAGCGAATTGAGCCGGGTGGCGTCAGCCTTGCTCAGGCGCAGGGTGGTTTCGCCCGGCTCCTGCAAATAGAACTCGCCCAGCGTCATCAATACCGGCTTCAAGCGACCGAGCGGCAGCGCCACTTGCAACGGCCCATGCTCGCTGGTGCGTTGCGGAATGTTCACCAGAATCAGCTCGTCATCGCGACGGCGGGCGAGGCGTTCCGGGTTGAGGATCTCGGTGTGCGAGCGCATCAGATTCAGCAGAATCGGCAGCAGGCTCAGGCGCTCGCCGTTGACGATGATGCCAAGCTCCAGATCGAACCAGTCGCGCTCCGGCGCCTGTTCGACGGTGGCGTACCAGTCGTCGACGGCGGTCAGGTCGAAACCGAATTCCTCATCGATCTGCAACTCCCAGCCCTGGCTGCGCAACTTTGGCAAGTCATTGAGGGTGAAGGTCAGCCAGGCGCTGTCGTTGACCATCTCGTAGAGTTCGCCGGCGCTTTCCGGCAGGGCTTTGCTCTGCCTTGTGGCGATGCGGAAACCGAGGATGCGTAACTGTTCGCGGTAGGACTGTTCGACGTCCGGGTGACGTTTTATTCGCAGGGTCTGGGCTTCCTGACGGATCAGGATATCGCTGTGTTTTTGCCCGCTGACGTATTCGTCCAGATAGCTGAACGACAGTGCCGCGCGATGCTGAATGTAGCGCTGCATCTTGCCGTTGCGCGGCTCGAAGGCGCTGAATTCGACGCTCGCCAGCCATAGGCGTGGCACCGGTTGCACGTTGTCCACCAGCACTTGCGGTGGCGCTTTAGGGCTACGGTTCTCCAGCACGGCCTGGAGTTTTTCCAGCAACTCGGCATCTTTCGCGGCGGCGGGGTAGTCGAGGGTTTCCTGGATTTTCAGCAGCACCGCCGCGCAGTGTTTGCAGTTGCTGCGCACCGGGCAGGTGCAGGTGGCATCGACCAGCAGCAGGGTGGCTTTGGCTGACTCGCGCAGATGGATGGTCTGCCGGTAGACACTGCCGCCAGAACCTTCGCAACTGGCGGTGATGGTCGCATCGCCGACCTGGGCGATGCGCACTCGATTCTCCAAAGCGTAGCGGCGGCCGCGCTCCAGACTCTGCTCTTTGAATCGGCTGACCCACGACGGGGCCAGCGGTTTGCTCAGGGGCGGCGGCATAAGGACGTCGATCAGTCCGGCACGACTTCAGGCGCTTCGCGAGGCGCTGGCGCGGTCAGGGATGTGATCTTGATCAGCAGGGCCAGATGGCCGTTGTCGAGGTAATTGAGCTGGCCGTTCTTGGTGTGGCTGTCCTGGCGCAGGAGCTCACTGGCGGTGACCAGGCCATTGGCGTCGATCTGATTGACCCAGAAATCGGCGGTCACGTCGGTGAAGCGGCCGAGTTTCATTTCCAGCGTGCCCTCGATGGGGAACTGGCCGAACTGTTCCTGACCTTCGCTCACTGCGACTTTCGCCGGCGCTTCGCCGAGGCTCTGCTGCCAGGCTTTGTGCATCAACACGGTGTACTCGCCGCTGGCGGTGAGTTTGCTCACTACATCATTCAGCGCTGGGGTGCGCTGGCTGTCGCTGCCCAGACGCTGGGCGCCAGCGGCCCAGTCTTCCGGGGCGGCGCGGCTGACGATGGCCGGGACGGCATTCTGGCGCACCAGGATCATTTCGACCTGATACGTGTCATCGGCAAACGCCGTCGGTGCTGCAAGTGCAAGCAACAAAGTCAGGGAGCGGAACAGGCGCATCGGGCGTCCTTCAAGCGGATTTCGGGATGAGACGCTCAAACAGCGCCTCGACAGTATTGAAACGTTCTTCCGGGCGCTCCATCGGCACCTGGAATTTAAACATCGTCGCGCCTTCGAACTTGTAGCGCTTGGGCTGCGTCTGGATCAGCTTGATCAGGGTCATCGGGTCAACCGGCGTCTGCGCTTCGAACTCGATGCGCCCGCCTTGCGGCCCGCCGTCGACTTTCTTGATGCCGAGCTTTTCCGCCTGCAGTTTCAATGCGGTGATCCGCACCAGGTTCTTGGTCGGCTCCGGCAACAGGCCGAAACGGTCGATCATCTCCACCTGCAGGTCCTTGAGGCCTTCCTCGTCGGTGGCCGAGGCGATGCGTTTATACAGAATCAGCCGCGCATGCACATCCGGCAGGTAATCTTCCGGAATCAGCGCCGGCACCCGCAGATTGACTTCCGGGCCGCCGCCAAGCGGTTGATCGAGGTTCGGCTGCTCGCCCTTGCGGATCGACTTCACCGCGCGCTCGAGCATTTCCATGTACAGGGTGAAACCAACGGCCTGAATCTGCCCGCTCTGACCGTCGCCGAGCAGTTCGCCGGCGCCACGGATTTCCAGGTCGTTGGTGGCCAGGACGAAACCGGCGCCGAGGTCCTGGGTATTGGCGATCGCTTCCAGACGTTTTTCCGCGTCCGAAGTGATTTGCTGGCGTGGCGGTGTCAGCAGGTAGGCGTAAGCCTGGTGGTGACTGCGACCGACACGACCACGCAACTGGTGCAGCTGGGCCAGGCCGAACTTGTCGGCGCGCTCGATGATGATGGTGTTGGCGCTCGGCACGTCGATGCCGGTCTCGATGATGGTCGAGGCGATCAGCACGTTGAAGCGCTTGTGGTAGAAGTCGCTCATCACCTGTTCGAGTTCACGTTCGCGCATCTGCCCGTGGCCGATACCGATGCGCGCTTCTGGCACCAGTTCGGCGAGGTCGGCGGCGCATTTCTCGATGGTCTTCACATCGTTGTGCAGGTAATAAACCTGACCGCCACGCAGCAGTTCACGCAGCAGGGCCTCTTTGACCGTGCTCTTGTTCTGCTCCATTACAAAAGTGCGCACCGACAGGCGCCGCGCTGGCGGCGTGGCGATGATCGACAGATCGCGCATGCCCGACACCGCCATGTTCAGCGTGCGCGGAATCGGCGTCGCGGTCAGGGTAAGGATGTCGACTTCGCTGCGCAGGGCCTTGAGCTGTTCTTTCTGGCGCACGCCAAAGCGGTGCTCTTCGTCGATGATCACCAGCCCGAGGTTTTTGATCTTCACATCATCGGACAGCAGTTTGTGCGTGCCGATGACGATGTCGATCTTGCCTTCCGCCAGATCGGCGATCGCCGCGTTGACTTCCTTGGCCGATTTGAAGCGACTCATCACTTCGACGGTCACCGGCCAGTCGGCGAAGCGGTCGCGGAAGCTGTTGTAGTGCTGCTGGGCGAGCAGGGTGGTCGGCACCAGAATCGCCACCTGACGACCGCCGTGCACGGCAATGAACGCCGCGCGCATGGCCACTTCGGTCTTGCCGAAGCCAACGTCGCCGCAGACCAGGCGATCCATCGGTTTCGGCGCGAGCATGTCTTCGCGCACGGCCTCGATGGTCGCTTGCTGATCGGGTGTTTCTTCGAACGGGAAACCGGCGCTGAAGGTGGCGTAATCGGCCTTCGGGTCGGCGAAGGCGTAACCTTCACGGGCGGCACGACGGGCGTAAATGTCGAGCAATTCGGCGGCGACGTCACGCACCTGCTCGGCGGCCTTGCGCTTGGCTTTCTGCCAGGTTTCCGAGCCGAGGCGGTGCAGCGGCGCGAGCGAATCGTCGCTGCCGGTGTAGCGCGCGATCAGGTGCAGGTTGGCCACTGGCACGTAGAGCTTGGCGTTCTCGGCGTATTCGAGGGTGAGGAACTCGGCGGCCTGATTGTCGATTTCCAGAATCGTCAGGCCCAGGTAGCGGCCGACGCCGTGGTCGATATGCACCACCGGCGCGCCTTCGCGCAGTTCGGTGAGGTTCTTGATCACCGCATCGTTGCTGACGTCGCTGCGCTTCTCGCGACGACGACGTTGCATGACCCGTTGGCCGAACAGCGGACTTTCCGCCACCAGCGCCAGCGCCGGGTCGTCGAGCAGCAGACCCTCGTCGAGCGGGGCGATGGTGATCGCCATACGATCCTTGCTGGCGACGAAGTCAGGCCAGCTGTCGACGGTTTTCGGCCGCAACTTCAGGCGTTCCAGCAGTTCCAGCAGGACTTCGCGACGACCCGCCGATTCAGCGGTGAACAGCACGCGACCGGGGAATTCTTCGAGGAAACCGGCCAGCGCCGCCAGCGGTTGCGTGGCCTTGGCTTCGATGGCCAGATCCGGCAGCGCATGGGCCGGGAAGCGTTCGCGGCCGACACCGCTTTCAACGTCCTGTTGACTGGCAACGACGCGTGGCCAGTTCTTCAGGCGCGCGAAGCAGTCTTCCACCGGCAGGAACAATTCGGCCGGTGGCAATAAAGGACGCGATGGATCGACGCGGCGTTCTTCGTAACGATTGCGCACGTCGTTCCAGAAGTTTTCCGCCGCCTGCTCGATGCCCGGCAGCGAGAACACTTGTGTGTCCTGAGGTAAGTAATCGAACAGCGTCGAAGTTTCGTCGAAGAACAGCGGCAGGTAGTACTCGATACCGGCCGGGGTGATACCGCTGCTCAGGTCCTGAAAGATCGGGCAGCGGCGGAAGTCGACGTCGAAGCGCTCGCGAAAGCGCGCCTTGAAGCGGGTGACTGCGTCTTTCTGCAACGGGAATTCGCGGGCCGGCAGCAGCTTGACCGACTCGACCTTGTCGATTGAACGCTGGGTTTCCGGATCGAAGGTGCGCAGGGTTTCGATTTCGTCGTCGAACAGGTCGATGCGATACGGCAGTTTGCTGCCCATCGGGAACAGGTCGATCAGCGCGCCGCGTACGGTGAACTCGCCGTGCTCGTACACCGTGTCGACATAGCGATAGCCGCTGGCTTCGAGCCGCGCGCGCATCTGTTCGACGTCGAGCTTCTGGCCGATATCCAGCACCAGGCTGCTGCCGAGCAGGAATTTGGTCGGCGCCAAGCGATGCAGGGCGGTGGTGATCGGAACTACCAGCACGCCGTGGGCCAGTTCCGGCAGGCGGTAAAGGCTGGCGATGCGCTGGGAGATGATGTCCTGGTGCGGCGAGAACAGGTCGTAGGGCAGGGTTTCCCAGTCGGGGAAATGCAGTACGGGCAAATCCGGGGCGAAGAAACTCAGCTCCTGTTCCAGCCGTTCGGCGCTTTGGCTGTCGGCGGTCAGCAGCAGGGTAAAGCGCTTGGCAGCGCTGGCAGCCTCGGCAATCGCCAGGCTGAGGGCGGCACCGGGCAGATTGCCCCAGTGCTGTTTACCTGCTTCGGCAGGGAGTAACGGTAGACGCAGAACAGGCACGGAAGGTTGAGCTCCAGGCGTTGCGACAAAGTCGGTAATTGTAGCGGCCTCCGGTGCCGCCTGTCAGTTGCAGACTGCGTCTATCTTCACGGTTTGGACGAAATGTAGTGGTAACCATAAAAACGAGCACTTTTTTCATGGTTATGTAGTGCCGAAACCGGGTGGTGTTACGGAGGGTTACAGACATCGTCTAACAGTCGTCGAAAAATTGACTGCGCTGAAAGCCCCGGTTTTACTGGGCTGGAGAAAGGCGTAAATTTTTTGAACGGGATTTTGTTACCGATTGCGCGACAAGCGCGCATTGCTGAAAGGGCTTGTCGGCGGCATAATGTAGCCCCTTTTTCTGCCCCTACATGTGGAAGGTTACCGTGACTCAGAAGCCCGACCAGTGTCTTGGTGAATGGATCGACCGTGAAGCACTCGCAGAAGCGATGATTCCGCTTATCGGTCAGCTCTACCGCAATAACAACGTGGTTAGCTCGATCTATGGCCGCAGCCTGATCAACCAGTCTGTCATCGCGATTCTCAAAGCTCACCGCTTTGCTCGCCACCGTTCTTCCGACGACAGCGAACTCTCCGTCCACGAAACATTCCCACTGCTCAAGGCCATGAGCGAGCTCAAGCTCGGCGCGGCGTCGGTGGATCTGGGCAAGCTGGCGTTCAAATTCCGCAATGAAGGCAACGGCCGCAGCGCCGAGCAGTTCGTGCGTGAAGAGATGGCTGACGTGGTTGGCCAGCAGAACGCTTCGGCCCGCAAAGGCACCGACGTTGTTCTTTACGGCTTCGGTCGTATCGGCCGTCTGCTGGCGCGCATCCTGATCGAGAAAACCGGTGGCGGCGACGGCCTGCGTCTGCGCGCCATCGTCGTGCGCAAAGGCGCCGAGAACGACCTGACCAAACGCGCCAGCCTGCTGCGTCGCGATTCGGTACACGGTTCGTTCAACGGCACCATTACCATCGACGAAGAAAACAACACCATCACCGCCAACGGTAACCTGATCCAGGTGATCTACGCGAAGAACCCGACCGAGGTGGATTACACCCAGTACGGCATCAAAGACGCGCTGCTGGTGGACAACACCGGTGTATGGCGTGACGCCGATGGCCTGGGTCAGCACCTGGCCTGCCCGGGTATCGATCGCGTTGTTCTGACCGCGCCTGGCAAGGGCAAGCTGAAGAACATCGTTCACGGCATCAACCATGGTGAAATCACCGCTGACGACAAGATTGTCTCGGCTGCTTCCTGCACCACCAACGCTATCGTGCCGGTGCTCAAAGCGGTCAACGACAAGTTCGGCATCATCAACGGTCACGTCGAAACCGTTCACTCGTACACCAACGACCAGAACCTGATCGACAACTTCCACAAGGGCGATCGCCGTGGCCGCAGCGCCGCGCTGAACATGGTGATCACCGAGACCGGCGCCGCCACCGCTGCTGCCAAGGCTCTGCCTGAGCTGGCCGGCAAGCTGACCGGCAACGCGATTCGTGTTCCGACGCCAAACGTGTCGATGGCCATTCTCAACCTCAACCTTGAGAAAGCCGCCACCCGCGAAGAGATGAACGAGTACCTGCGCTACATGGCGCTGCACTCCGAGCTGCACAAGCAGATCGACTTCGTCAATTCGCAGGAAGTGGTGTCGACTGACTTCGTTGGCTCGCGTCACGCCGGTGTAGTCGACGCTGAAGCGACCATCGTGCAGGACAACCGTGTCGTTCTGTACGTCTGGTACGACAACGAGTTCGGCTACAGCTGCCAGGTGGTTCGTGTGATGGAAGACATGGCTGATGTGAATCCGCCAGCGTTCCCGCGCTAAGCTTCAGGCTTGAATGAAAACGCCCCGGCATTTTGTCGGGGCGTTTTTGTTTGTGGGCCTGTTGGATCTTCGGCGTCCTTGCCGGCCTCTTCGCGAGCAGGCTCGCTCCCACACTGGATCAGTGTCGTTCACAATCTTCTGTGGGAGCGAGCCTGCTCGCGAAAGCATTCTGTCAGGCGCCGCTGGCTACCGAGGCCTGCGCCGTGCGCAACTCATGCCGGTTGCCACGGAACAACACCAACGTCGCAATCAACCCCAACACCGCCGCGCCACTGAGCCAGATGCCCGGTGCTGCCTTGTTGTCCAGCACATGAATCAGATAGGTGCACGCTGCCGGAGTAAATCCGCCGAACGTCGCCGTTGCCAAACTGTAGGCCAGGGAAAACCCGGTCGTGCGCACTTCCACCGGCATGATCTCGGTCAGCGCCACCACCATCGCGCCGTTGTACGAGCCGTACAGGAACGACAGCCACAATTCGACAATCAGCAAATGGCTGAAGCTCGGATTCGCCACCAGCCACGACAGTGCCGGATACGCCGTGAGGATCGCCAGAATCGTCGCCGCCAGCAGTAAGGGTTTTCGGCCGATCTTGTCGGATACCGCGCCCATCACCGGTAGCCAGAAGAAGTTCGACAAGCCGATGCACACCGTCACCAACAGCGCATCGAGATCAGACAGGTGCAGTTCGGCCTTGCCGAACGTGGGGGTGTAAGCGGTGATCAGGTAGAACGACACCGTGGTCATCACCACCAGCGCCATGCCGGCAATGACGATGCCGAAGTTCTGCCCGATCGAGCGGACGATTTCGCCGAGGGTAGGGCGGTGGGTGCGCGCCTGGAACTCCGGGGTTTCTTCCAGCGAGCGACGGATGAAAAAAATCACCGGCACGATCATGCAGCCAATCAGAAACGGTACGCGCCAGCCCCATTCGCCCATCTGTTCAGGGCTCAGCCAGTGGTTGAGGCCAACGCCGAGCAGACCGGCGAACACCACGGCTGCCTGTTGGCTGGCGGACTGCCAACTGACGAAAAAGCCTTTACGCCCCGGCGTCGAAATTTCCGCCAGATACACCGACACGCCGCCCAGTTCCACGCCCGCCGAGAAGCCTTGCAGCAAACGGCCGAACAACACCAGCAGCGGCGCGGCGACACCGAGCGTCGCGTAGCCGGGTACGCAGGCAATCAGCACTGTACCGGCGGCCATCATCGCCAAAGTGATGATCAGCCCTTTGCGCCGTCCGTGACGGTCGATATAGGCACCGAGGAAAATCGCCCCCAGCGGACGCATCAGGAAGCCGGCGCCGAAGGTCGCCAGCGACAGCATCAGCGAAGCGAACGCGCTGTCGGTGGGGAAGAAGGTTTTGGCGATGGCCGTGGCATAGAAGCCGTAGACCATGAAGTCGAACATTTCGAGGAAGTTGCCGCTGACAACGCGAAAGATCGCTTTGCCTTTGCCCGTGGTGGAGGACATGGGAGGTACTCACTGTTCAATTTTGTATAAAGGCGTTGCAGCCATGGGGAAGCGAGCGGGCGCTTGTAGTTCATAATGGCCGCCGTGGTTTTGCGGGGAGATGAAGAATTGTTAACTGGACGCTGGTTGGGGCTTGTGGTGTTGGCGGTGGCAATCGGCGGCTGCGGCAACGGCGATTCCCTGGAACAGGTCGGTGGCTCGACCATGGGCAGCACTTGGTCGGTCAAGTACGTGCGCCACGCCGGGGTCGCCGATCCTGCGCAGGTGCGCAGCAAAGTGCAGGCCATCCTCGGTGAAGTCGATCAACAGCTGTCGACTTACCGCAGTGACTCCGTCATCGAGCGTTTCAACGCCTTGCCCGCCGATAGCTGCCAAGCCATGCCGACAGCGGTGCTCGAATTGGTCCGCATCGGCGAACAGCTTTCAATCCAAAGCGAAGGCTCCTACGACCTGACCGTGGAACCGCTGCTGGACCTCTGGGGATTCGGCCCGCAAGGACGCGAAGAAAAGATCCCTGATGCGGCCGCTGTGGCCGAGGTCATGCAGCGGGTCGGCCATCAGCATCTGCGCATCGATGGCGAGCGGTTGTGCAAGGACGCCGCCGTCGAAGTCGACTTCAACAGCATTGCCGCCGGTTACGCCGTGGATACCATCGCCGCCAGATTGCAGGGCATGGGCATCGACAATTACCTGGTCGAAGCCACGGGCGAACTCAAAGCCCGGGGCAAGAAGCCGGATGGTTCCGCGTGGCGCATCGCTCTCGAAGAGCCTCGCGATGACCAGCAAGTGGCCGAGCGGATTATCGATGTCGATGGCTACGGCGTGTCCACCTCCGGTGACTACCGCCATTATTTTCTGCAGGACGGTCGGCGTTATTCCCACACCTTCGATGCACGCAGCGGAAGGCCGGTCCTACATGATCTGGCGTCAGTCACGGTGATTCATCCTTCAGCGTTGATGGCCGATGGACTATCGACGCTGTTGCTGATTCTCGGGCCGGAAAGGGCGCGGGACTATGCCCAAAAACATGACATTGCTGCATTCTTTGTCTTGCGTGCCGATACAGGTTTCGTCACCCGCAGCAGTCAGGCATTTACGCAGCTTGTCGGTGAAAAAACTGACCGGAGACAAGACGAAAGCTGGCGTTGTAGTGCAGGCAAAAGTAGCCTACGACGCGACCAAGGGTTAATGTGCGCGGCGTTGACGCTTCTATAGACTGTGTCCGGGTTCTTCACTGGCCCCCAATTGTTCCTTCGCGCCGCCGTTCGGCGTGATTTAGCCGCCGGTGCTGCTGGCACCGCGGCCTGTTCTGAGGAGTACGCATGGCTGTCTACAACTACGACGTGGTGGTACTGGGTTCCGGCCCGGCGGGAGAAGGCGCGGCAATGAACGCCGCCAAAGCGGGGCGCAAGGTCGCGATGGTCGACAGCCGTCGTCAGGTCGGCGGCAACTGCACCCACCTAGGCACCATCCCGTCCAAGGCACTGCGTCACTCGGTGCGGCAGATCATGCAGTTCAACACCAACCCGATGTTCCGCGCGATCGGCGAGCCACGCTGGTTCTCCTTCCCAGACGTGTTGAAAAGCGCCGAAAAAGTCATTTCCAAACAAGTCGCATCGCGCACCGGCTACTACGCCCGTAACCGCGTCGACGTGTTCTTCGGTACCGGCAGCTTCGCCGACGAGCAGACCATCGAAGTGGTTTGCGGCAACGGCGTGGTCGAGAAGCTGGTGGCCAAGCACATCATCATCGCCACCGGTTCGCGCCCGTATCGCCCGGCGGACATCGATTTCCACCACCCGCGTATCTACGATAGCGACACCATCCTCAGCCTCGGTCACACCCCGCGCAAACTGATCGTTTACGGCGCTGGTGTGATCGGATGCGAATACGCATCGATCTTCAGTGGTCTGGGTGTGCTGGTCGAACTGGTCGACAACCGTGGCCAGTTGCTGAGCTTCCTTGACTCGGAAATTTCCCAGGCGCTCAGCTACCACTTCAGCAACAACAACATCACCGTGCGTCACAACGAAGAGTACGACCGCGTCGAAGGCGTGGACAACGGCGTGATCCTGCACCTGAAATCCGGCAAGAAGATCAAGGCCGACGCCTTGCTCTGGTGCAACGGCCGTACCGGCAACACCGACACGCTGGGTCTGGAAAACATCGGGGTCAAGGTCAACAGCCGTGGCCAGATCGAAGTCGACCAGAACTACCGCACCTGCGTGGAGAACATCTACGGCGCCGGTGACGTGATCGGCTGGCCAAGCCTGGCCAGCGCCGCCCACGACCAGGGTCGTTCGGCCGCTGGCAGCATCGTCGACAATGGCAGCTGGCGCTTCGTCAATGACGTGCCGACCGGCATCTACACCATTCCGGAGATCAGCTCGATCGGCAAGAACGAGCAGGAGCTGACCCAGGCCAAAGTGCCGTACGAAGTCGGCAAGGCCTTCTTCAAGAGCATGGCGCGGGCGCAGATTGCCGGTGAGCCGCAGGGCATGCTGAAGATCCTCTTCCACCGCGAAACGCTGGAAGTGCTCGGCGTGCATTGCTTCGGTTATCAGGCGTCGGAGATCGTTCACATCGGTCAGGCGATCATGAACCAGCCGGGCGAGCTGAACACCCTGAAGTATTTCGTCAACACCACGTTCAATTACCCGACCATGGCCGAAGCCTATCGGGTAGCGGCGTACGACGGCCTCAACCGGCTTTTTGACGGGCTCCGGCCGGTGGCCTGAGCCGGCCGGGGAGACCGATTTCAGCAATTCTCAAGGGTGGCAGTGGCCAAACCGGGAAAGTCTGTAATCAGGCTGTCAACGCCGAAGTCGGCGAGTCTGCGCATCAGTGCAGGCTCGTTGACGGTCCACACCGACACATGCAGGCCCTGACGCTGCGCCTTTTGCAGGCGTTCCGGCGTACACAGCGTCCAGTTCAACGCGAGAATTTCGCAACCGTAGCTGGCCGCCACCTTCAACGGATCGAGCCAGGCGTATTCGGCCACCAGGCCGCGCGATACGTCCGGTACCAGGTCCAGCGCTGCCTTCAAGACTTCCCGTGAGCTCGAGGTGATCGTCACCTTGTCGAGCATGCCATGCCGTTGAGCCATTTCCCGAATCGCCAGCACGGTAGTCGCCGCGCGGGTGCGTGAAGCGCTTTTGACTTCCAGTTGCCAGTGCTCGAAATCACATTGCTCGAACAATTCTTCCAGCGTCGGAATCGGGCACGGCTGGATCCAGCCCGGGCCGCCCTTGCGTGCGTCGTAGGTCACCAGTTCGGCGGCGGTGTGCTCGACGACTTTGCCGCGACGGTCGGTGGTGCGTTTGAGCGTCGGGTCATGGATGACCATCAGCTCGCCGTCCTTGGACAGGTGCAGATCCAGTTCGCAGCGGCGCACGCCGTGCTTGAGGCACTCCTGAAAGCTGCTCAGGGTGTTTTCCGGTGCTTCGCCCTTGGCGCCGCGGTGGCCGTAGATGAGGGTCACGGTGCTTCCTTAAGTTAAATGCCAGATTCGTTCTGTTCGCGGGCCAGACGGCGTTCCTGAGCCTGCTTCTGCAAGATGTAGCGCGCGAGCAATTGGCGTTGGGCATCGGTCGGGCGCTCGAACTCGGTGCCGACGTCATAGCCATCGCCCTTGGGATCGCAATGGGTGACCCGGGCACGCAGCAGCAGGCCAAGCGCCTGCGGCATCAGTACCAGTTTCACCGACAGGTGTGCGCCGGTGGCAATCGGGGTCGGGTACTGAAAGTCGATCCCGCCCTCGGAGATGATCACCGGCTGCGGCTCGCCGATGTGGCCGAGCACGGTCAGGGCGATCACCTGGCTGAGCAGGTCGATGCGTTTGTTCTGCGATTTGAGGAAGGCAGCGATGGCGCGGTCGCGCTCGCTGATCTGTCGCAGCAGGTGCTGCGACTCGAATTCGCTCAGGTGCAGTTCGCTGAGCAAGTTGAAGAGTGGGGAAGCATCCTGCAACACTTCCTGGCCTGCGGCTTCGGGAGCGGACAGGGGCCGAATTTCCAGTGCGATCGTGTCCTCGATACGGTAGTATTCGCGGCGATCTTCTTCATCTAATGTCGACATGGCGAACCCATGGTAGCGGCGGTGGTCTGAGTGTAAAGCTGGTTTTCGACCCCCGCCACAAGGACGTTCCTTTTCCCTCCGAACAAGCCCCGACATGTTCAGACCTCTCTTCGTATTTATCGGCACGCGTTATACCCGTGCAAAGCGTCGCAATCATTTTGTGTCATTCATTTCCCTGACTTCGATGATCGGGCTCGCCCTTGGCGTGGTCGTGATGATCGTTGTGCTGTCGGTGATGAACGGCTTCGACCATGAGATGCGCACCCGCGTGCTGGGCATGGTGCCCCACGCCACTCTCGAGACCGGCGAGCCGATCAATGACTGGCAGAGCCTGGCCGACAAGGTCAAGCAGAACCGGCAGGTGACGGCGGTGGCGCCGTTCACCCAGATGCAGGGCCTGCTGACCAATAACGGTCAGGTTTCCAAGGTGTTGCTCAATGCCATTGATCCTGCGCTCGAGCGCAATGTGTCGATCATCGACAACTTCATGAAGCAGGGCAAACTCGACGACCTGACACCGGGCAGCTTCGGCATCGTCATCGGCGACAAGGCCGCGACCAAGCTTGGCGTTGGCATCGGCGACAAGGTCACTTTCGTTGCACCTGAGGTCAGCGTGACCCCGGCCGGGATGTTCCCGCGCATGAAGCGCTTCACCGTGGTCGGGATTTTCCATGTCGGCGCCGGTGAGCTCGACGGCTACCTCGGCGTGACCAATCTGCAGGATCTGGCGAAAATGCACCGCTGGAAAGCCGATCAGGTGCAGGGCCTGCGGCTGAAGTTCGACGACCTGTTCCAGGCACCGCGTGAGGCGTGGAACATCGCCCAGCAGCTCGGCGAAGATCGTTACTACGCCCGCGACTGGACCCGCACCCACGGCAACCTGTATCAGGCGATCCGCATGGAAAAAGCCATGATCGGGCTGCTGTTGCTGCTGATCGTCGCCGTCGCCGCGTTCAACATCATTTCCACGCTGGTGATGGTGGTGAACGACAAGAAGGGCGACATCGCCATTCTGCGTACCCTCGGCGCGACACCGGGCACGATCATGCGCACGTTCATGGTTCAGGGCACGGTAATCGGCGTGGTCGGCACGGCGATCGGCGCGGTGGTCGGGATCCTCGCGGCGCTGAATGTCAGTGCGGCCATTTCGGCGCTTGAAGGGCTGATCGGCCACAAGTTCCTTAATGCTGACGTGTATTTCATTGATTATCTTCCTTCGCAGGTACAGAGCCAGGACGTCGTCATGGTCTGCGCCGCTGCGTTGGTCCTGAGTTTCCTCGCCACCCTGTATCCCGCCTGGCGTGCCGCGCGCACCCAGCCGGCGGAGGCGTTACGTTATGAGTGAGTCGGGCATGAGTGAACAAGCAATTCTGAGCTGCCGTAACCTGGGCAAATCCTACGAGGAGGGTCCTGAGTCGGTACAAGTGCTGGCCGGCCTGCAACTGGAGTTGCACCCGGGCGAGCGTGTGGCGATCGTGGGTAAATCCGGTTCCGGCAAAAGTACCTTGCTCAACCTGCTCGGCGGCCTCGATACGCCAAGCAAGGGCAGCGTCTGGCTCGACGGTGAAGAACTGTCTGCGTTGAGCGAGAAAAAGCGTGGCCTGCTGCGCAATCGCGCGCTTGGTTTCGTTTATCAGTTTCACCATTTGCTGCCGGAATTCACCGCGCTGGAAAACGTCTGCATGCCGCTGTTGATCGGCAAGACCGCCATCCCGGAGGCGCGTCAGCGTGCCACGGCATTGCTGGAGCGCGTCGGTCTCGGCCATCGTCTGGAACACAAACCGGCGGAACTCTCCGGCGGCGAACGTCAGCGCGTGGCCATTGCCCGTGCACTGGTGAACAACCCGGGGCTGGTGATGCTCGATGAGCCAACCGGCAACCTTGACCTGCATACCGCCGAAGGCATTCAGGATCTGATGCTGGAGCTGAGCACTTCGATGCGCACGGCGTTCCTGGTGGTGACGCACGACATGAACCTGGCTCGCCAGATGGACCGCGTCCTGCAGTTGCAGGAAGGTTGCCTGACCCCCATCTGACTGGCTGAAACCCGGCGCCCGTAACGGTGCCGGGTCTTTTATTTCTACACGGTGCCCCAGCGAATGTTCAGACCGTTATCGATCTTTATCGGCACGCGCTATACCCGCGCCAAGCGCCGCAATCGCTTTGTTTCGTTCATTTCGATGACCTCGATGATCGGCCTCGCCCTCGGCGTGCTGGCGATGATCGTAGTGCTGTCGGTGATGAACGGCTTTCAGCGCGAAATGAGCTCGCGCATCCTTGGCATGGTGCCCCATGCGACCATCGTTGGCGTCAAGCCGATCGATGACTGGCAGCCAGTCGCTGCCGCTGCGATGAAAAATCCCGAAGTGACTGCCGCCGTGCCGTTCACCGAGATGGAAGGCATGCTGTCCTAC
The DNA here is from genome assembly GCF_979258175.1 of Pseudomonas sp. AC255. Classification (NCBI taxonomy): domain Bacteria; kingdom Pseudomonadati; phylum Pseudomonadota; class Gammaproteobacteria; order Pseudomonadales; family Pseudomonadaceae; genus Pseudomonas; species Pseudomonas sp. AC255. The sequence continues at coordinate 1,343,080 of NZ_OZ409841.1, forward strand.
AAGGGTTCGATGCAGCCGATTCAGATCAGCGGCGTTGATCCGGCCCAGGAAGGCAAGGTGTCGATCGTTGCCCAGCACATCGTCCAGGGTCGCCTCGATGCCTTGAAGCCGGGCGAATTCGGTGTGGTGATCGGTGAAATCACCGCGCGGCGTTTCCGCCTCAATGTCGGCGACAAGATCACTCTGATCGTCCCGGAAGTCAGCACCGCGCCGGGCGGTATCACCCCGCGCATGCAGCGCCTGAATGTGGTTGGCGTGTTCAAGGTCGGCGCCGAGCTGGACGGCTCGATGGGCCTGATTCACGTCGCCGACGCCGCGACCATGCAGCACTGGCAGCCGAATCAGGTGCAGAGCGTGCGTCTGGCGGTCAAGGATCTGTACGCCGCGCCGAAGGTGTCTGCGGACATTGCCGGTGGCCTCGGCGCCGACTTCAAGGCTGACGACTGGACTCACACCCAGGGCAGCCTGTTCAGCGCGATGAAGATGGAAAAAACCATGATCGGCCTGCTGTTGCTGATGATCGTCGCGGTGGCGGCATTCAACATCATTGCGACGCTGATCATGGTGGTGAACGACAAGGGCGCGGACATCGCGATCCTGCGCACGATCGGCGCCACACCACGGCAGATCATGGCGATCTTCATGGTGCAGGGCACGGTGATCGGTATTGTCGGCACCATCATTGGCGGCGTGCTGGGCGTGATTGCGGCGCTCAATGTCAGTGAGCTGGTCGGCTGGGTCGAGCGCGTGACCGGGCAGCATATCTTCAGTTCGGACGTATATTTCGTCAGCAACCTGCCCTCGGAACTGCAGGGTGGAGATGTGCTGTTGATCTGCTCGGCGGGTTTCATCCTGAGCTTCCTGGCAACGGTGTATCCGGCGTGGCGGGCGGCGAAGATCGAACCGGCGCATGCCTTGAGATATTCGTAAGCGACTCCATGCTCGTTCCCACGCTCTGCGTGGGAATGCCTCAACGGACGCTCTGCGTTCGGCTCTTGAAAGGACGCGAAGCTTCCCGGGCTGCATTCCCACGCAGAGCGTGGGAACGATCAGGTCCGAGGCAACTCGATCACAAACCGCGTCCAACCCGCTTCAGATTCACAACGAATCTGCCCGCCATGTGCCCGCACGATCGACTGGGTAATTGCCAAGCCCAACCCCGCATGTTCACTGCTGCCTTCCTGCCGTGCAGGGTCCGCCCGATAGAACCGGTCAAACAAACGTGGCAGCGCGTGCGCTGAAATCCCTTGGCCACTATTCTCGACGCAAACGCGCACAGCTTTCGCCTCGTCGACGATGCGCAAGCGCACATAACCCTCGGCCGGGGTAAACCGCAGCGCGTTATCCAGCAGGTTCGACAACGCCCGGCGCAACATGCCCCGATCACCTTCGATTTGCGCCTCACCTTCACGGCTCAAACTCACGCCAGCGTCTTCCGCCAATGGCGCAAAAACTCCAGCAGCATGTCGGCCTCATCCGCCAGCTCCAGTGGTTCGCGCTTGGGCATCAGCAAGCCGTGGTCTGCCTTGGCCAGGTAGAGCATGTCGTTGACCAGTTGCGCCATCCATTGCAGTTCTTCGAGGTTGCTGTGCAGCGCTTCGCGGTAATCCTCCAGCCCCCGAGGGCGGGTGAGGGTGACCTGGGTGTGGGTCAGCAGATTCGACAACGGTGTGCGCAGCTCATGGGCAATGTCGGCGGAGAACGCCGAGAGGCGCTGAAACGAGTCGTCGAGGCGTGCGAGCATGGCGTTGAAGCTGTAGGCCATTTCTGCAAGCTCTGGTGGCATCTTCTCTTCAGGCAGTCGGGCATTCAGCGATTGCGCAGAAATCCCACGGGCCACCGCGCTCATCCGCCGCAACGGGCGCAGACCGCTGCGCGCGGCCCAGGCGCCGAGCAGGGCAGTGGCCAGCGCCGACAGGCCGACGGTCAGCCAGATCAGATGCTGCATGCGCTCAAGAAAATGCTGGTGATGGGTGATGTCCAACAGCAGCGTCAGTTGTGGCGAATCCGCTGTGTCCGGGTAGAGCGGGGCGCGCAGCACGCGGTAATCGGTGCCGTCATGGCTGATGGTCGACAGGCCAGTTTGCAGCGGCAGATTCTTCGGAATCTGCACCGAGCTGTCATACCAGTGCTGGCCATCGCCGCTGGTGATGCGCAACGACAGATCCGCCTGACGGCTGAGTTCATCGGCCAGCCGCGCTTCGCGTTGAGCAGGCTGCAGATCCTGCAAGGCGCGGCGCAGGCCGATCAGCTTCGTCTCCAGTTGTTGCTGGTCAAGTTCGATGAAGTGCGCCTCGCTGGCCCGGTCGAACAGCACCCCGGCGAACAGCGAGACCACCGCAGTGCAGGCGGCAAACAACAGTGCCAGGCGCGTGCTCAAGGACCAACGACGCATCACAGCGAACGCTCTTCGAGCACATAACCCATGCCGCGCACGGTATGGATCAACTTGTTGGGGAAGTCATCGTCGATCTTCAGGCGCAAGCGGCGGATCGCCACTTCGATGACGTTGGTGTCGCTGTCGAAATTCATGTCCCAAACCTGCGAGGCGATCAGCGATTTGGGCAGGACTTCACCCTGACGGCGCAGGAGCATTTCCAGCAGGGCGAATTCCTTGGCGGTCAGGTCGATGCGCTGGCCGCTGCGTTCGACCCGGCGGCGGATCAGATCCAGGCGCAGATCGGCCAGTTGCAGGCTGGTTTCCTGGGCGATACCGCTGCCGCGCCGCAACAGGCTGCGCACCCGCGCGAGCAGCTCGGAAAAGGCGAATGGCTTGACCAGATAATCGTCGGCGCCCAGTTCGAGGCCGTGAACCCTGTCCTCCACGGCGTCTTTGGCGGTGAGAAAAAGTACCGGCGTTTCGAGGCCAGCGCTGCGCACCGCTTGCAGAATCTGCCAGCCACTGCGCCCGGGCAGCATCACATCGAGGATCAACAGCGCGTAATCGCCGCTCAAGGCCAATTGCTGGCCGCTGATGCCATCGGCCACCAGCTCGGTATTGAATCCGGCCTCGGTCAGGCCCTGACGCAGGTATTGGCCGGTTTTCGCTTGGTCTTCGACGATCAACAGTTTCATGGGCGACTCGGGCGGGGTTGGTATTTGGAAGGGCGAGGGCGTTATACCGTGAGATCCGGCGATAAGCGCCAAGCTGACAAAGTTGTAATCTGCCTGTCAGGTCGATGCCAGCACTGGGTGGTTAGAGTTTCCCACAGGCTGAACCTTGTCTTGTTGGAGTACGACCATGTTTTTGCGCACCTCGCTGAAAATAGCCACCTGTCTGCTGGCATTGAGTTCGCCAGCCTGGGCGGCACCCGCGCACACCTTCGCCTTCGGCCAGCCGGCAGCGGCGAGCCATGCCACGCGGACTATCGAAATCGTCATGGGCGACATGAACTTCGACCCGAAAGCCATACAGGTCAAGGCCGGTGAGACGGTTCGCTTTGTACTGGTGAATAAAGGCCAGTTGCTGCATGAATTCAACCTCGGTGATGCGGCGATGCATGCCAGTCACCAGCAGGAAATGTTGCAGATGCAGCAAAGCGGCATGCTAACGCCGACAGGCATGAAAGAAATGTCCCACGACATGGCGGGCATGAATCACGCGGCGATGGGCCACGGCATGCAGCATGACGACCCCAACAGCGTGCTGGTCGAGCCCGGTAAAACCGCCGAGTTGACCTGGACCTTCAGCAAGGCCACGGTGCTCGAGTTTGCCTGCAATATCCCCGGGCATTATCAGGCCGGCATGGTCGGCAAACTGACAGTCAGTCAGTAAGCACTCAAAGGCGCGGGCAAAGGCTGGTAGAATCCGCTGATTCTTCAGTCAGGTTTCCGCCATGCATCCCGCAGCCGAACATTCGCCGCTGGGCAAATCCAGCGAATACATCGCCACGTACACGCCGTCCCTGTTGTTCCCGATTCCGCGCACCGCGAAATGGGCCGAGCTGGGCCTGACCGCCGAAACCCTGCCGTATAAAGGCATGGATTTCTGGAACTGCTTCGAGCTGTCGTGGCTGCTGCCCTCGGGCAAACCGGTGGTGGCGATCGCTGAATTCAGCATCCCGGCGGACTCGCCGAACATCATCGAATCGAAGTCGTTCAAGCTCTACCTCAACTCGCTGAACCAGACGCCGTTCGCCGACGTTGCCATATTGCAAGCGACGTTGGTCAAGGATCTGTCCGCCGCTGCCGGTAAACCTGTGGGCGTTCGGGTTCGCAGTCTGAAGGACGTCGAAGCCGAAGGCGTGGTGGCGTTGCCGGGCGTGTGCATCGACGATCTGGATATCAGCGTGAGCAACTATGAGCATCCGCGTCCGGAGCTGCTGCGTTGCGACAATTCGCGCGTGGTCGAGGAGAGCGTGCACAGCCACCTGCTCAAATCCAACTGCCCGGTGACCAGCCAGCCGGACTGGGGCAGCGTGGTAGTGGAATATCGCGGCGCGGCGCTGGATCACGCCAGCCTGCTGGAGTACATCGTCAGCTTCCGCCAGCATTCGGACTTCCATGAGCAATGCGTTGAGCGGATTTTCCTCGATCTGCAGCGGTTGTTGAAACCTGAAAAGCTCACCGTGTTTGCACGTTACGTTCGCCGGGGTGGGCTGGATATCAATCCGTATCGCAGCACTGAAGAGGTGCAGTTGCCAAATCATCGGCTCGTACGTCAATAAAGATCCTGAATGTGCGACATCCAATGTGGAAGCGAGCCTGCTCGCGAATGCGGTGTGTCATTAAACGATGATGTCGACTGATACGACGCCTTCGCGAGCAGGCTCGCTCCCACAAGGGCTTGCATGCACATTTTGCAAATGAAAAAGCCCTGCCATCGCTGGCAGGGCTTTTTTGTGCGGCGGGGCGTCAGATGCCCATGCTGCCCAGCGCGTTGACGATGTTGCGCAGGGTGCCGGCGATCGCCGGGTGTTCGACTTCGAAGCGCTCCACTGCCAGGTTCACGCCATCGGCGATGCTTGCGTTCTGGGTGGCAGTTTCCAGCTGGATCTCCGATTCGATCTGCGCCATCAGCGCATGCAGATCTTCACGCTCTGCTTCCGACAGCGGTGGATTGTGTTTCAGCTGCTCGCGCAGTGTATCGAGCTGTTTTTGCAGTTCTTGGGCGGGCATGGTGGTTTCCTTTTATCAATAGGCACTGGCATTGACCGCAGCCACGCGCCAAAGGTCTATGGCTGACCTTTAGATTAATCCACTCTCGGTAAACCTGCATGACGCCGGTCAGGGCTTTTCGCCTTTGGCGCGGCGCAAGCTGATGTCGGCGAGGCAGGCGTCCAGTTCGCCGAGATGATCGATTACCGAATGCACGCCCAGGCCGAACAACTGCACAGTTGCCTTGCCGCGCAACTGTTCGCGCTCCTTTTGCGAGAGCGCCTGCCATTCGCTTGGGTTAAGGCCGCACAGCGAGCCACAGGACGCCAGGCCAATCGTCCATAACCCGGCATTCAGACCGGCCTGTAACAGGCGCGGCTCACCACTGACCAGCACGCAACCGTCGAGGCGGTCGATGTTCAAACTCATCAACGCCTGCCAGCACGCGTTGGGCGCTGGCCACGGATTCATTGTTGCTGAATGTTGCGTCGGTTTGATCCAGTCCGGCAGCGACGCGGCCAGTGGCTGAGCGAGGGCAGGGGGCAATTCGTCGAGCCACGCGCAGGGAATTCCCTGGCGCTGCAAACTTTTCAGGCTATCGAGTGCGCCCGGTGTAGTTTTGGCATGTTCCGGCTGGGGGTTGAGCTCTCGCGCGGCGCGGGCACCGAAATCCACCAGGCAACCGCTCAGGCCGAACAGCACGGCAGTCAGGCCGGGCGCGGCGACGGGCAAGGTTTCGGCGTGAGTCATGGCAACGTCCCTGAAATAACGCTCAAGACTAAGGCGCTGGGGTGACAGTTGCATGACAGGCGGGTGAAAGCCTGCGTAGGAAACTTCCTGCATATCGTTGCAGCGGCGCACTGCCCAAATCGCCGTTTACGCTTATACTAGCGGCCTTAATGCCCGGGCCGAGAGGACCGCGCCAGTATCGAATCCAAGGAGTTTTTCTATGCGCTGGAGCCCTTCGCTCACTCAGCTAAGTGTATGTGCCAGCCTGTTGCTGGCGCCGTTCGCCACCCAGGCGGCCACCGAAGAAGACCCTTGGGAAAGCGTCAACCGGCCGATTTTCCAGTTCAACGACTTCGTTGACACCTACGCGCTGAAGCCATTGGCCCAGGGTTATGAGTTCATCACCCCGCAGTTCGTCGAAGACGGCATTCACAACATGTTCCGCAACGTCGGTGACGTGACCAACCTGGCGAACAACATCCTCCAGGCCAAACCGGCTGCGGCGGGCGTTGATACCGCCCGACTGATTTTCAACACCACCTTCGGTCTGCTCGGCTTCTTTGATGTCGGCACCAAGATGGGCTTGAACCGCAGCGACGAAGACTTCGGTCAGACCCTCGGTTACTGGGGCGTGGGCAGCGGCCCGTACGTGATGCTGCCGCTGATGGGGCCGAGCACCCTGCGTGACGCACCGTCCAAATACGTCGACAGCTTCACCGGCATGTACCGCTACATCGACCACGTGCCGACGCGTAACTCGATCTTCGGCCTGAACATCGTCGACACCCGCGCCAGCCTGCTGTCGAGCGAGAAGCTGATCAGCGGCGATAAATACACCTTCATCCGCAACGCTTACCTGCAGAACCGCGAGTTCAAGGTGAAGGACGGTCAGGTTGAAGACGATTTCTGATTTTGACCGGTGATGAAAAAGGCGGCCCTCGGGTCGCCTTTTTTGTCCGCGCTAGAGCGTCGCCTGCGACTGCCACTACCTTCCATCGGGTTACCGTTGGAGCGGTTCTTATAACTCCCGGTGATTTGACAAACAAAGTCGTCAAGCGACAATCGGCGCATGCTTGAAACGCTCTGCGGATGGGAGTACCGTCTGCGCCTTAGAAGGGCACCTCTGTTTAAAACCGCGCGCCAGGCGAATGCTTGAAAGCGCTGCAACAGAGAGGCTAGAAAGCGAATCCAGTAGTCTGCGCAGGGCCGTTGCCCCGCTCACTACGCCAACCTAATTCTGGCGCCGTTTGCCCACATGCCAAAAACCAGTGCCACGCTGCTGATAATCGATGATGACGAGGTAGTGCGCGCGAGCCTCGCGGCCTATCTGGAAGACAGTGGTTTCAGCGTCCTGCAGGCCGGCAACGGTCAACAGGGTCTTCAGGTATTCGAGCAAGACGAGCCCGATCTGGTCATCTGCGATCTACGCATGCCGCAGATGGGCGGTCTCGAACTGATCCGTCAGGTTACCGAGCGCTCACCGGAGACGCCGGTGATCGTGGTCTCGGGTGCCGGGGTGATGAACGACGCAGTCGAGGCCCTGCGCCTTGGTGCGGCGGATTACCTGATCAAGCCTCTCGAAGATCTGGCTGTGCTCGAGCACTCCGTGCGCCGGGCCCTGGATCGTGCGCGACTGCTGCTGGAAAACCAGCGCTACAGCGAGAAGCTGGAAAAGGCCAATCGCGAGCTCGAAGCCAGCCTGAACCTGCTCCAGGAAGACCAGAACGCCGGTCGCCAGGTGCAGATGAACATGCTGCCGGAAAGTCCGTGGAGCATCGACGAATTCAACTTTGCCCACCAGATCATCCCGTCGCTGTACCTGTCGGGTGATTTTGTCGACTATTTCCGCGTTGACGAGCGCCGGGTCGCGTTTTATCTGGCGGATGTTTCCGGGCATGGTGCGTCATCAGCCTTCGTCACCGTGCTGTTGAAGTTCATGACCACGCGTTTGCTCTTCGAGTCAAAACGCAGCGGTACCTTGCCGGAGTTCAAACCTTCGGAAGTGCTCGGTCATATCAACCGGGGGCTGATCAGTTGTAAGCTGGGTAAACACGTCACAATGGTCGGTGGAGTCATCGACGAGGAGACCGGTTTGTTGACCTATAGCATCGGCGGCCATCTGCCTTTGCCTGTGTTGTACACGCCTGACAGTGTTCGTTATCTCGAAGGCCGTGGTCTGCCGGTGGGGCTTTTCAACGAAGCCACCTACGAAGACCACGTGCTTGAGCTGCCGCCGACGTTCAGCCTGACGCTGATGTCTGATGGCATTCTGGACCTTTTGCCGGAAGCAACGCTCAAAGAAAAAGAGGCTGCTTTGCCCGAACGGGTGAAGTCGGCGGGCGGCAGCCTGGATGGTCTGCGGCAAGTGTTTGGTTTGGCCACGCTAGGGGAGATGCCGGATGATATCGCCCTGTTGGTGTTGAGCAGGAATCTTTAATGAGTACCGGTAGAATCCAGTTCGCCGAGCAGGACGGCACCTTCGTCCTGAAGTTCGTCGGTGAAGTTCGCCTGACCCTGTGTTCGGCGTTGGATGCGACTATTGAGAAAATCTTCACCGCGCTGAATTTCAACGCGATCGTGATCGATTTGACCGAAACCCGCAGCATCGACAGCACCACCCTGGGCCTGCTGGCCAAACTGTCGATCCTGTCGCGGCAGAAGGTCGGCCTGTTGCCGACGGTTGTCACCACCCACGAAGACATCACTCGGCTTTTGCAGTCGATGGGCTTCGAGCAGGTGTTCAACATCGTCAACCACCCGGTGCCGTGCCCGGAGTGCCTGGACGACCTGCCGGATCAGGACCAGTCCGAAGAAGTGGTGCGAATCAAGGTGCTGGAAGCGCACAAGATTCTCATGGGCCTGAACGATTCCAATCGTGAAGCGTTTCATGATCTGGTCAATGCCCTGGAAAGACACTGACCTCATGAATTGATGGTGTCTGGGCTGGCCTCATCGCGGGCAAGCCCGCTCCCACAATGATCGTGTGAAACCTCAAACTTAGGTTCTCCACATACCCTGTGGGAGCGGGCTTGCCCGCGATGGCGTCGGGTCGGTCGATACATTTATCAGTGCAGGCAAATGAAAAAGGGCGAACCCTCACAGGTTCGCCCTTTTTGCGTTCTACAGACTCAAATCACAGCTTGGCCTGCAGCAATGCTTCCAGTTTTTCCTGGTCGCGGGCGAACTGACGGATGCCTTCAGCCAGTTTCTCGGTGGCCATCGCGTCTTCGTTGGACAACCAGCGGAATTGCGCTTCGTTGAGGCTCAGACGCGCTTCACCGGCATTGCCCGGCGCCAGTTTGCGTTCCAGCTTGCCGGTATCGGCGGCGAGCTTCTCCAGCAGTTCCGGGCTGATCGTCAGGCGATCGCAGCCAGCCAGTTGCTCGATCTGGTTGATGTTACGGAAGCTCGCGCCCATGACCACGGTCTTGTAGTCGTTGGCCTTGTAGTAGTTGTAGATGCGCGTCACCGACTGCACGCCCGGATCATCAGCGCCGGTGTAGTCGTTGCCGTTGGCCTTCTTGTACCAGTCGTAGATACGGCCCACGAACGGCGAAATCAGGAACACCCCGGCATCGGCGCAGGCGGCGGCCTGGGCGAAAGAGAACAGCAGGGTCAGGTTGGTCTGGATGCCTTCCTTCTCGAGGATCTCGGCGGCGCGGATGCCTTCCCAGGTCGAGGCGATCTTGATCAACACGCGGTCGCGGCCGACGCCGGCCTTGTCGTACAGCTCGATCAGGCGATGCGCGCGCTTGAGGATCGCATCCTGGTCGAAGGACAGGCGCGCATCCACTTCGGTGGAGATGCGGCCCGGAACCACGTTGAGAATTTCTTTGCCCACTGCGACGCCGAAACGGTCGCTGGCCAGGCCGACATCGCCCTTGCAGTCGCGAACGCAATCGTTCAGCAGTTCGGCGTAACCGTGAATGGCCGAAGCCTTGAGCAGCAGGGAAGGGTTGGTGGTGGCGTCGACCGGTTTGACTCGGGCGATCGCTTCGAAGTCGCCGGTGTCGGCAACCACGGTGGTGAACTGTTTGAGTTGTTCCAGCTTGGAAGTCATGGGCGTGCTCTATCCTATGGGTCTGAAGACATTACCCGAGCGCTGACGGGCACTCAAGGGTGCATTGGTGGATCGATGGCCCCTGCGGCAACAACCTGAAAACGATTGTTTGAAAGGCGGGGCGCGGTGTCGCTGAATACGATGCCAAAACAGCCCACAGGTTCAAAGCAACCGACCTGTGAACAGGCCGGTCGCCCAACGCCTACTCAGCGTTCAACACACCTTCCACGGACAACCGCGCCGGTTTTGGCTGGCCGTCAGAGGTCAGAAAGCCGAAGTTCTTCTCGCGATCGTTGCTGCCTGAATCACTGTTCCGCCATTCATAGATAGAGGTCAGGGGAATATTGAGGCGTTTAACGTCGGTAATAAACGCGTTGATCTTGGTTGCTTGCCCCTCAGGACCGCCGTTGGAGGCGAGGGCCGACACCCCCATTCACTGATGACCCCCGGCAGATTGAAGTTCTGCTGGATGAAGGTCTGCGCGTTGCTGATCTGCGTGGCGGTCATGCCGTAAGGGTGGTAGGACACGGCGTTCAAGCATTTGGGGTACTCGCTGACGATACTTTTCAGCGCCACCGTCGACGCCGAGCCCGCGCTTGGCGGCCGGGCGAAGCCGAAACCGACCCGTGGTGTCGTCTGTGGCTGAGCTTCGAAGGCCTTGCACATGCCGGCCATGAACGGCACGAACGTTGTGTCGAAATTGCGCGTCGGCCAATAGGTTTCCAGGTCCGGCTCGTTCCAGATTTCGATCGCCACCAATTGCGAGCTCCAGGATTTTTCCAGCCCGGTCACAGTGTTGGCGAACTTACCGCCGGCGGCGTTCAGTTCCTCGGGCGAAGTGGCCGGCAGTGCCTTGATCGCGCGCACCGTCAGCAGCACCGGCAGGCCGGCGGAAGCGGCGGCGGCGAAGGCGTCACTGACCTGTTTCTGATAAGTCTTGGCGGTGAGGCTGTCGCTCCACACACCGAAGCGCACAAAGCTGAAGCCGGCGGCCTTGATTTGTGCGGCATCGGCGGCGGTGAAGCTCTGGATTTTCACCTGCACGCCGATGGTTTTCGCCGGAAGGTTGGGGAACAGCTCACTGGCGTGAACCTGGCTGGTGGCACCGAGCGCCATCAGGGCGAGGGCGGCGAGTTTATTGCGCTGTGCTGTTTTCATGTCTGCTCTCCTGAAGAGAATGACAACTACGAATATTTATCCCGTTACTCAATTTCCGATAACGGTGATGGCACTAAGTGCGCGAATGTTATTTTTTGTCAGGAAAACAGCAACTGAAAATCACAGTTATTTTTAGTCCGCTAATTGTGGTTGGGGCGGCTTAAAACGCTGTGGTACTTAATGTTCCTGTACTAACAGGGCGAAGCTATTTCTGAGTGCAGGAAAGTCGTGAGGGTTCATTAACTTTCACGGCATGTTGGCTGTTTGATATTACACAGGAAAGCAAGACTTGTTCAAAAAGATCCTCGTTGTCTGCGTGGGCAATATATGCCGAAGTCCGACGGCTGAACTGCTGCTGCGCAACGCGCTGGGCCAGTCCGCCATCACCGTTTCCTCAGCCGGCCTGTCCGCCCGCGTGGGCGAGGGCGTGGAAGCCTCGGCGCGGCAGGTTCTCGAAGAACACGGGCATTGCGCCGAGGCCTTCAAGGCGCGGCAACTGACTTCGGACATCGTCAATGACTCGGACCTGATCCTGGTCATGGAAAAAGCCCACGTCAATCAAGTGCTGAAGATTGCCTCGCACGCCCGAGGCAAAGTGTTTCTGCTCGGCAAGTGGCAGAGCGAGCGCGAAATACATGATCCGTATCGTCAAGGCAAAGCCGCGTTTATTCATGCCCATGCATTGATTGAAGATGCTGTTAGTTCATGGGCGAAGCGCCTCGGGCATTGATGAATCTTCTTCAGAACAGTAAATGGTAAGAACAGACTTATGCAGTTACCGTCCGTAATCGGCACCCGCGACAAAGATCAAGACAGTATTGATCTGCTCGGCATCTTCGGCAGCCTGATCGACCAGAAGTGGCTGATCGGCGCGCTGACGGGCGCCTTCATGGTCACCGGCGTCGCCTATGCGGTTCTGGCGACGCCGGTGTACCTGGCGAACGCGCTGGTGCAGGTCGAACCGAAAAAGAACGACATGCTCGGTTTCTCCGACCTCAACAGCATGCTCGGTGGGCAATCGCCGTCGGTGACCGAAATCGGCATCATCAAATCCCGCGCGGTGATCGGCAAAACCGTTGACGACCTGCGCCTGGATATCGACGTCACGCCCAACACGTTCCCGTTGATCGGCGGCTTCCTTTCGCGGCGCTATCGCGGTGACAGCGAGACCAGCGTCGCGCCGCCGCGTTTCGGTTTGAACAGTTATGCCTGGGGCGGCGAACGTCTGGAGTTCACTCGGCTGCAATTGCCGAAAGACCTGCTCGGCAAGAAACTCACCCTGATCGCCGGCGAGCAGCAGCGTTTTCAGCTGTTCGATGAAAACGACAATCTGCTCGCCGAAGGCGTGGCCGGCGAAGCGTTTGCCAACGATGGCGTGGAAGGGCAGATCGCGCACTTTTCGGCCAACCCCGGCACGCGCTTTCAGGTGGTGCGCAATCCTCGGATTGTGACCATTCAGGGCTATCAGGACGCGCTGGATATCTCCGAACAAGGCAAAGAGTCGGGGATCATTCGTCTGGCGCTGGCCAGCTCGGACGCGGCCGAGGCGGTGAAGATTCTCAACAAGATCGCCTCGCTCTACGTCGAACAGAACGTACGGCGCACTTCGGCGGAAGCCGCGCAGAGCCTCGCGTTTCTGCAAAGCCAGTTGCCCCAGGTCAAGCGTGATCTGGCCAAGGCCAGCGACGCCTTGAATGCCTACCAGACCCACGGCAAGACCGTAAACATCTCGCTGGAAACCCAGTCGGTGCTGGGCCAGTCGGTGGCGCTGGAAACGCGCATCTCCGAGCTGAAAATGCAGCAGGCCGAGCTCGATCGCAAGTTCACCAAACAGCACCCGGCCTATCGCGCCTTGATGACGCAGATCGGCGAATTGACCCAGCAGCAGAAATCCCTCGAAGGCAAGGTTCAGGACTTGCCGGCCACCCAGCAGGAATTGCTCAACCTGACCCGTGACGTCGAGGTGGCTTCGCAGATCTACACGCAGTTGCTGAACAAATCCCAAGAACTGGACATCGTCCGCGCCGGGGCCGTCGGCAACGTGCGCCTGATCGACACCGCCGATGTCGACCTGACCAATCCGATCAAACCGAAGAAACCACTGATCGTGCTGATCGCGACATTGCTCGGCGCGTTTGTCGGCGTGGCGCTGGTGCTGCTGCGCAAATCCCTCAGCCGTGGCCTTGAAGGCCCGGAAGGCATCGAGCAGTTGGGCCTGCCGGTTTACGCGTCGATTCCCTACAGCGCCTTGCAGGAGGAAGAGGACAACAAAAAGGGCCGCGCCCGCGATGGCGTCGACAAACCGGCGTACCTGCTGGCGCTGCGCAATCCGACCGATCTGTCGATCGAATCGATCCGCAGCCTGCGCACCTGCCTGCACTTTGCCGGGCTCGATTCGACCAACAACCGCATCATGATTTCCGGGCCGAGCCCGCAGGTCGGCAAGACCTTCGTCTCGTCCAACCTTGCGGCGGTCATGGCCCTGAGCGGCCAGCGCGTGGTGCTGATCGATGCCGACATGCGCAAAGGGCACCTGCACAAAACCCTCAACACGCCGATCAGCAATGGTTTGTCCGACCTGCTGGTCAAGCGCTGCACCCTTGAGCAGGCGATCAACAAAGTCGAAGTCGACAACCTGCATTTCATCAGCCGGGGGCAGGTGCCGCCCAATCCTTCCGAGCTGCTGATGCACGCCAACTTCCGCGAACTGCTGGCAGAACTCAGCGAGCGCTACGACCTGGTGATCATCGACACGCCGCCGCTTCTGGCGGTGACGGATGCCGCCATCGTCGGTCGCGAGGCTGGCATCAGCCTGATCGTCACCCGCTTCGGGGTGAACCCGGCCAAGGAGATTGAACTGACCATTCGCCGCTTCGCCCAGAACGGCATCGAGTTGAAAGGCGCGGTGTTCAACGGCGTCGAGAAGCGTGCGGCCAGCTATTACGGCGGCACTGGCTATTACAACTACGAATACGCGTCCGACAAATCCTGATGGTTGCCGATTGTTCTTTCCTGTTTGAAGTGGGTGAGTTGTGAAAAAATACTGCACGTGGCAGAGACGATCAAAGGTGGCGTGGCGACGGTGATCCGCACGATCTCGACATCCCCAGAAGACGACGCAGCGAATTATCAACTGGTCTATCTGGTGCCCGAGGATCAGGCCAAGGAGCTGCACGGCATCGCCCCGCAGCAGGTGCGCACCTTTCCACGTAGTGGCCGCAACGTGCCGTCGCTGCTGCGTTTCGCCTGGCGTCTGAGCCAGGTGCTGCTCAAGGAAAAACCCGACGTGGTGCATTTGCACAGCACCTTTTCCGGGGTGATCGGCCGTGTGGTGTGTGTGCTGTTGCGACCATGGCGCAAGCCGAAAATCGTCTACTGCCCGCATGCGTTTTCGTTCCTGATGGAAAGCTCGCCGACCAAGCAGAAGGTCTACGCGTGGATCGAGCGCGTGCTGCAGAAAGTCACCGACGTGATCATCTGCGTCAGCCAGTACGAGCTGGATAAAGCCGCGCGTTTCGGTATCGAGCGCAAGCGCATGAAGCTGATCTACAACGGCATTCATCACAAGGATGACGCGCCAAAAACCGCTGGCGCCGAGCCGATTCATCTGCTGTTCGTCGGGCGCCTGGATTACCAGAAAGGCTTCGACGTGCTGCTCAAGGCCTACGCCAAGGTCAACCGCAACGACCTGAAACTCACCGTGGTCGGCAGTGCGGTCAACGAAGATTCGGTCGAGTGCCCGCCGATGGATTCGGTCGAGTACCTGCCATGGGTGACCCCGAGTGAAGTGCAGGCGCTGTATCAGAAAGCCGATGCGCTGATCGTGCCGAGTCGCTGGGAAGGCTTTGCCATGGTGCCGCTGGAAGGCATGGCCATGGGGCTGCCGGTGATCGCCAGCAACTGCACTTCACTGCCGGAACTGGTCACCAATGAAGTGTCCGGCTACGTCTTCCCCTCCGGCGATCACCAGGCGCTGGCCGACGTTTTAACGATCATCCAGAAGCCGCGCCTGCTCGACCTCGGCAACGAAGGCCGGAGCATTGTCCGCGAACGTTTCAGCGCCGCGTTGATGATCCGCCAGACCTACGACCTGTATCACGCTCCCACTTATTAAGTAGAACTCAAGCTTATGAACGTAACGATTTTGCATGGCTACAGTGCGTCCAACTCCGGTGACGGTCTGCTCGTCGATCTGGCCATTGCTCTGGTGCAGCGTAACTTCGGTGACGACACCGCGATCAGTGTCGTGGCGTCCGACCCTGAGTCGTTCAACTATCTGCCGCACCCGCGTTTCGATGCGCCGGTGATGGCGGCCAAGGGTCTGGGGCGGGTCAAGCAAGCGGTGTTTCTCAATCAGTCCTACGCCGGGCTCGCCGATCTGCTGAAGACAACCGATCTGATCGTCGGTGTCGGCGGCGGTTACATGCGTTCGAAAAGCGCCTTCGAGCACATCAAGCTGAAGCTCGGCCATGCCAAGCAATTGGAAACCGCGATCCTCAGCAAGGTGCCTTCGGTGTACCTGCCGCAGAGCATCGGCCCGTTCCACGGCGAGAGCAGCAAGATCGTCGAACACTACGCCAGCGCCGATGCGGTGTTCGTGCGTGACAACCGTTCCTCGGCGATTTTTGACGCTTGCGAAAACGTCTACCGCGCGCCGGATCTGGCCGTGCAGTCGCTGGCGAGCAAGATTCTTCAGCAACCGAAATTCACCCGCTGCGCCGCCTCGCCGGCGACCGTCTGCGTGGTGCTGCGCAAGCCACCGGAGTGGAGCAAAGAGAAGAAGGTCGCTTACGTGGCCAATCTGAAACTGCTGCTGCAGCGTCTGAAGAACAAAAGCAAAGTGGTCTGCGCGGTACAGAGCGCGGTGCGTGGCAACGATGACGGCGCGTTCTACCGCGAGCTGGGCATCAACGAAGACCTGCTGTCGCTGAAGGCAACCATTGCCAAGTACCAACCGGACCTGGTGATCTCGGTGCGTCTGCACGGCGCCATCGAATCGCTGCTCTCCGGCGTGCCGGCGTATCACATCAGCTACGAGCGCAAAGGTTTTGGCGCCTACCAGGACATGGGCGTCGAGGACTGGGTGATCAACGGCGGCGACATCGACGTCGACACCATCATCAACACCGTTTACGCGCCCAATGCCTTGGCGGATTTCGGCAAGCGCCTGACCGACACCTGCCGCGAGATAGAGGCGAAAACCGTGGCCATGGACGAAATCATCAAGGGTGTCGTTCGATGATATTTCGGCTGTTGCTTCGCGGCGGAGCCTTGGGCGCGAAGTTCTTGCTGGTGTTGGCCATCACCCATTACCTCGGATACGAGGCGCTGGGCTTTTATGGTGTGGTGGTCGCGGCTTCGCTGATCGCCTCGAAGTTCTACAGCGTCGGCTTCAGTTCCGAAATCAACCGGCTGATCAGCGTCGGCGGCAGCTCGCGGCGGGTGGTCGACAAGGTTCTGCTGCTGTATCTGGCGGTCGGGCTGTTGTTGTCGGTACTGACGGTGCTGGTCTATTCGCTGTTCCAGTCGGTGGAAGCGACCGCCACGCTGATCCTCTGCGTGACCCTGGTGCTGCTCACTGAGCACCTGTCGTTCGAAATCAATTCCTTCGTGTTTTCTGCGCAGAAAGCCACCGCCGGCGCCTTGCTGTTCTTCATCAAGACCGGCCTGTGGGCGGTATTGGCGGTGGGCGGCATGGTGCTTGGCTGGGTCGCGGGCATCGCCAGTGTGTTGTGGCTGTGGGTCGCCGCCAACGTGCTGGTGATCATTGCGGGTTACCTGATCGTGGTTGACGTGCACAAGGGCCGCGAAGCAGCGCCGCTGGACACCGCGACGGTGTGGAAGGCCGGGTTGCCGTTCTATCTCGGCACCGGTCTGATCGCCCTGAGTCAGTACGCCGAGCGCTTTCTGATCATCGACCTGGAGCCCTACGCCAGCCTCGGTAAATATGTGTACGCGTGGTCGGCGGCCAACACTTTGCAGGCATTGTCTTATGCGGTGGTGGCGGTGGTCGGCATTCCGGTGCTGGCCAAACGGTTTCAGGCCGATCAGCAGGCGTTCACGGTCAGGCAACTGTTCGTCAACAAATGGGTGATGCGCTCGCTAGTGGTCTCCGCCGTTGTGGCCGTGGCGATCTATGTGTTTTTCAATGTGCTGCTCGATTATGTCGCCAGCAGCGTGCCGCGCCCGGATAACGCGCTCCTCGCGGTGCTGATTGTTTCCTTCGCTTTGCGGGCGATTGGCGACATCGTCTGGGGCGGTTTGATTGCTTCGAAAAACAGCCGGGTGTCGCTGGCCAGCGCGGCGCTCTGCCTGCTGATTTCAGTGCCGGTCAGCTATGTGCTGATCAAGCATTACTCGATCTATGGCGCGGCGTGGGGCAACGTCTTCGCCATTGTCGTGCAACTTGGTGTGATTGCAGTGTTGACCCGTGTCACCGGAGCGAAAAAGGCTGCGCTGTCATGGGCTTGAAGCTGCCGCGCATCGAGTTTCGTGGGCGCAAATTCGATTCGTCGATTTCCTTTCTGATTCTGTTCACCGGGCTGTTTCTGTCAGTGGCGATGCCGTTGCTGGTGCCGCGTGATCCGGGTCCGGATGCGATGACGTTGTGGTCGTCGTATGCGCGTGCCGACAACTGCAATTTCTGGAACCCGTTCTCGCCGGATCGCTCGTCCTACGAGTGTTCGGCGTTCCTGCTGCGGCCCACCGGGATCAACCTGACCAATGCCTGGGCCTACGGCATGTTCTGCAATTTCTTCCTCACCGCAATTCCGGTAGTGGTGTTCCGGCGCATGCCGTTGACCATCTTCGGCACCCTGTGCCTGTGGGGCATCGTGCGCTCGTTTTTCCTCGAGAACCTGACCAAGGAAATCATCGTGTCGGTAGCGGTGTTGAGCATTCTGCTCAGCGCATTGACGCGCAAATATCGCGGCGGTTTTTTCTCTCGGCGGTGATTTACGGTGTGCTGATCCGGCCGTACTGGATTCTGTTTTCGCTGTCGTGGGTCGGCGTCTGCGTGATGAAAAAGTACGTCTCGCGCTTCACCTTCTTTCTGATGCTGTTCCTGTTTTATCTGGCGGTGGCCATGGCCATTCAGCTGGCGCTGGGCTTTCCGGTGTCGTCGATCCGGGCGAGCAACAACGAGCTGCGCACGGCGGGCGAGGAGGGCTCGAAGTCGCTCATCGTGTCGTGGCTCAGCGGCAGTGACTTCGTTTCCCAGGCACTGGACTCGATGATCATTTTCTTCCGCCTGTCGTTTCCGGTTGAGCTGATTCTGCTGTCCGGGCCGGGGCAGGTGATCTTCGTTGCGCTGATGATCATGACCGCGCTGCTACTGTTCAAAGTCATCACTTCGACCGACTACAAGGGCGCGCCGATCCAGACCAAACCCAAGGAACTGATCGCGATTCCGCTGGCGTTTCTGTTGGTGCAAGGCTTGTTCGAGCCGGACTTCGGCTCCTTCGCCCGACACTTCTCGATGGTCGTGCCGGTGTTGTTCGTCGGCCTGGGCTTGATGCTGCGCGCGAACAAACCGGTGCAGGTCGAATCAAGAATTCTCACTTAAGGCAGGTGCTCTATGTCGAGCAAGAAAAAATCCCTGGAGATCGAAACCCTACGCGGCCTGGCGTGCCTGCTGCTGGTGCTCTATCACGTCATCGGCCCGCTGGGCGGCGGCTTGAAGATCGACATCGGCTCGCCGTTCCGGGTCATCGCCGACTCGATGGTGTACGTGCGCATGCCGCTGTTCACGTTCATTTCCGGCTACATCTATTCGATCTACAAGATTCGCGGCAATGACTTTTCCGCCTTCTTCGCTGGCAAGGTGCGGCGGCTGATCGTGCCGCTGTTCTGCGTCGGCGTGCCGTTCTCGGTGCTGCAAGCGGTGGGGCCGGGGGTGAACAAGGACGTCGGCGTGATCGACGCGTTGTTGTCGTTCTGGGTGCCGATCAACCACTTCTGGTTCCTGCAGGCGGTGTTCAGCATTTTCATCTTCGTCGGCTTGCTGGAGTGGCGCGGCCTGTTGCGTTCAGCGACGCGGCTGTATGGCTTGTTTGCGTTTGCTGCGGTGTTGTTCCTGCTGCCGCCGTTGCCGCTGGATGCGTTCGGTATCAACGGTGCGATTTACCTGCTGCCGTTTTTTGTTGCGGGGATGATCGGTCAGGAAAATGTCGATGTTTTGAAGCAGCGTTTCAAAGTGATCGGGCCGCTGTTGTTTGTGCTGATCTCGCTGACGCTGTTGTATGTCGCGGCGATTGATCGTGAGCTGATTGTCGATCGCCGCAGCCTGATTGGTTTGACGGTGGGTTGCGTGTCTTGCATTGCGTTGCTGTCGAGTGACATGCGTTCGAGAGCGCTGACCTGGCTGGGCGGATACTCCTATGCGATTTTCCTCTTTCATGTTTTGTTCGCGGCGACCTCGCGGTTTGTTCTCGGGCGCCTCGGCGTGAAGGATGAGAGCTTGCTGGTGCTCGGTGGTCTGAGTTGTGGATTGCTCGGGCCGGTGCTGTTGGCGATGGTGTTCAGTCGGTTCAATTTCACTTCGGTGCTGTTCCTTGGCGAGCGTGCGGCGAAGCGGAAACCGTTGGCGCCCATCACCCCGGTGGTACAGACGCAATCCTCCCTGTAGGAGCTGACGAGTGAAACGAGGCTGCGATCTTTTGATCTTTTGTCGTGGCTTGCGAAGATCAAAAGATCGCAGCCTCGTTGCACTCGTCAGCTCCTACAGTGGATTCGTGCAAGTCACACCATCCTTGTGGGAGCGAGCCTGCTCGCGAAGAGGCCATCCCGGACAAAGGAAATATTCAATGATGCCAGTAGACGCCCCTCAAACAGTCGCCACCTCGGCCATCACGGTAGACGATGCCCGCCAGCGCTTTGCGCAGTGGCGCGACGGCAAGACCGGCAAGGTGCTGGCGGTTTCGGTGATCGGCGACAGCTACACCGCCGGGCAGGATTTCTACCTGAACAAACTGGTGCAGCGAGTGGCCGCCGAGGTGGGTTTTGCCGGCCCCGGTTACGTCGGTTTCAACCACGGCGCGGCGCTGGGCGGCACGCACTTCAAATACACCCGCAGCAGCGACAAATACTTCGGCGGCGGCTGGAAGGTTTCCGACCTGGGCCAGGCCAGCCCGGACAGTCGCACGATCAGCGGCAAGCCGGGTGCCTGGTTGCAAGTCGATGCCAGCCCTTCGCCGCGCATCGATACCACGGTCGCTCAGGCGAAACTGTTGTATCTGGGCAATGGCGAGTCCGATGAGTTGCGCTATCGCTGGTCGCCCGCCCAAGACTGGCAACCGTTGAAACTCGCAGGCTCAGGTGTTCAGGAAGTCGCGCTAGCGGGCGCTCCATCAGCCGCAGACTGGTCATTCAGACTGGAAGTGGTGAAGGGCGCGCCGACACTGTTCGGCCTGTGGCTGGGTAACCATCAGCAGGGCGTGCGAGTGTCGAAACTGGCGGCCTCCGGCGCGGCATCGGCGGATTTCTATCACGCCGATCCGCAGTGGCAGACGCAATGGAAAGCTGTGGTGTCGAAGATTCCGGCCGACGTGTACCTGATCATGCTCGGCGGCAACGATCAGGGCTTCGGCGTCAAACCTGCGCAGTACCTGCAAAACGTTCAGGGCCTGGTGAGCATGCTGCGTGAGATTCAGCCGGCGGCGAGTATCAACCTGATCATGCGTCAGGACACCACGCGTTCCAGCGCTTACCCGATGTCGGCCTATGCGCAGGTGCTCGAGCCGTGGGCGCATGAGCAGCAGCTCGGTTTTGCCAACCTGCAATGCGCATTCGGCCCCGACGTCAAACGCTACGCCAGCGCGATGATCGGCCCGGACAAGATTCATCCGTTGCCGGCCACGGGCGGGAAGGTGATTGCCGATTATTTTTATGGCTGGATAACTGGTACGAGTACCGGTTGCGACGACTCGCCACCATGATCGTTCCCACGCGGAGCGTGGGAACGATCAATGCTGACTGTGCCGCCGCTTTCGCGAGCAGGCTCGCTCCCACAATGGATCGGCGTGAAGCCCGGGTGATCAGGCGTCGTGCTTGAAGGCGTCGATGAGCCCCAGCAGTTCGTCAAGCTTGCGCGGCATCAACCGCGCATCACAACGGGTTTCAACATTAATGATGATCGCCGGGTCGTTGCAGCAGATGCGCACGCGAAAGCGCCAGTCGCTGAAGATCACTTTCAGGCCATCGCGGTCATCCATTTCCAGCGCCTGTTCGCCATACAACGCTTTCAGGTGCGCGAGCAGCGGATAGGGATCGCGCATCGGCCGGCGAATATCGCCGGACGCAGGAAACACACCGATCCGCTCCACCAGCAGAATCGTGCCCAGCCAGGTTTCGTTGGCGCTGGGCAGCGGTTGATGGCGCGACAACCAGCTCATCACCCCGAGGTTGCCCACCTCACGTTCAATCTCTGTCGAATGTTGTGCAATGTTCATGGTTGCCTGCCTGTGGGGAGTGAAAAGCCGTCTCAGCGGCCCTTGAGGTACACGTTGTCGTAGCAGAAGTTGGTCGCCTGCAAGTAACCCTCGGCATCGCCGCAATCGAAGCGCAGGCCTTTGAATTTGTAGGCCAGCACGCAGCCGTTCTGCGCCTGTTTCATCAGTGCGTCGGTGATCTGGATTTCGCCGCCCTTGCCCGGTTCAGTGTCGGCAATCAGGTCGAAGATGTCCGGGGTGAGGATGTAGCGCCCGATGATCGCCAGGTTCGACGGCGCGTCCTGCGGCGCCGGTTTTTCCACCATGTTGTTGACCCGGTAGATGCCCTCGGAAATCAGCTCACCGGCAATCACGCCGTACTTGTGAGTCTGGTCGGCGGGGACTTCCTGAATGGCGACGATCGAGCAGCGAAACTTCTTGTACAGCTGGATCATCTGCGACAGCACGCCGTCGCCTTCGAGGTTCAGGCAGAGATCGTCGGCCAGCACCACGGCAAACGGCTCGTCGCCAATCAACGGGCGGCCGCTGAGAATGGCGTGGCCCAGGCCTTTCATTTCCACCTGACGGGTGTAGGAGAAGGTGCAGGTGTCGATCAGCTCGCGGGTGCCGGCGAGGAATTTCTCTTTCTCGGTGCCACGAATCTGGTGCTCGAGTTCGTAGCTGATGTCGAAGTGGTCTTCCAGCGCGCGTTTGCCCCGGCCGGTGACGATGGCCATGTGTTGCAGGCCGGCGTCTCGTGCTTCTTCAACGGCATATTCGATCAACGGCTTGTTGACGATCGGCAGCATCTCTTTCGGCATGGCTTTGGTCGCCGGCAAGAAACGCGTGCCGTAGCCGGCAGCGGGGAACAAACATTTACGAATCATAAAAGTATCCTGGACAGTCATGGAACACAGGCGACGGTTGCGCACCAGAAAGTGGCGGCAAGTTTCAATGATTATTGAAGGCTTACTTTAATACCCGAGTCAGGTTGTTGCTGGCAATTAGTTGCGCTGTTAAAAAGCGCTAATGTTATGAGATGTCGACTACTTGGTTATAAGTTATTTTTAGTCGGTATCTGTCGATAGTGATAAGTATCCAGGGAGTGCTAATAAGTACCCGTCAAACAGTTTGACCGGCAAAAATAATTATTGCCAGTGGTTGAACTAAATTTGTTTGAGGTTGTTGTCGCCCTGTTTGTGTGAATTGCTCCGCATATCCACCAGGCATGGCTTGACACGCTATCGGGTATTTATTCAATGACGGACCGCGCTATGAAGATTCTGGTAACGGGTGGTGCCGGCTATATCGGCTCGCATACCACACTTGCATTGCTTGAAGCAGGTTATGAAGTTGTCGTTCTGGATAATCTTTGTAACAGCAGCGACGCAGCACTTCACGCCGTTGAGGCCATTTGCGGAAAAAGTGCATGGATGATTCGCGGCGATGTCTGCGATCGGCCGCTGCTCGACCGGATTTTCCGCGAGCATCAGATCGACGCCGTGCTGCATTTCGCCGGGCTGAAAGCCGTGGGCGAGAGTGTGCGCAAGCCGCTCGAATACTACGAAACCAACGTCGGCGGCAGCATCACCCTGTGTCAGGCGATGGCAGCGGCGGGGGTGTTCCGGCTGGTGTTCAGTTCCTCGGCGACGGTGTACGGCGAGCCTGAAGAAATGCCGATTCGCGAGGATTTTCCGACGGGCAATCCGACCAATCCCTACGGCCAATCCAAGCTGATCGTCGAGAACGTGCTGCGCGACCTGAGCCTCGCCGAGCCGCGCTGGAGCATCGCGCTGCTGCGCTATTTCAATCCGATCGGCGCTCACGCCAGCGGGCACATGGGCGAAGACCCCAACGGCATCCCGAACAATCTGGTGCCGTATATCAGCCAGGTTGCGGTCGGCAGCCTGCGCGAGCTGTCGATCTTCGGTAACGATTATCCGACCGCCGATGGCACCGGCGTGCGCGATTACATTCATGTCGTCGATCTGGCGGACGGGCATTTGAAAGCGTTGCAGTCGATCAGCGAGCGCACCGGCATTCACACCTGGAACCTCGGCACCGGCGATGGCTACAGCGTGCTGCAAGTGCTGCATGCCTTCGAACAGGCCTGCGGGCGGCCGGTGCCGTACCGGATGATGCCGCGCCGCGCCGGTGATATCGCCGAGAGTTTTGCCGATGCTTCGAAAGCGGCGAAAGAACTCGGCTGGAAAGCCACGCGCAACTTGCAGGACATGGTTGCCGACACTTGGCGCTGGCAGTCGAATCATCCCAATGGTTATTCAGGGTGATGGCCATTTAGTCCGATGTTAGTTTCAGTCAGGTTGTTAGATAACGTCGGGAAATTACACTGGCAATGCCTTTTGCAAGTCCGTAGATATAAACCTGCCGTTCGACTTTAGCAGTTGCACAGGACTGTGAAAGAACAACGGATCTTGTTCGCGCTCTTTGCGGACTTGAAAGCTACCAGCTCTGACACAGATCTGTTTTTTAACAGTTCGAATGTTAGAAAGGAGTTGTTATGAAAAAGTGATGGCAGTTGCCCTGTTGACGATGTTGAGCAACTGGGCTGCCGCCGCTGAAGCACCGTTGACAGCGGTAACCAATGTAGGTGGCAGTGTGGCGGCTTCGCAAGCGCCCGCGGCCAGTACTGCAATGGTTGCCAGTGCTGTAGCGGCGTCCAACAGCGGTGGCAGTGCCAACGGCGGTACCACCGGTACGACGGGTACCACCGGTACAACCGGCACGCATAACTAACAGGAACATTTGTTAGTGCAGTACAGAGTCGCCCGACGCAAGTCGGGTGACTTTGTTTTTGGATTCGCCCTTGAATAGCGTAGTGCCATTATGACTCGTAGTGTTTATCTTTTAATGTTGGCAAGTCTCGCTTTGCAAGGTTGCATGTTTTCCCCCGGCCAGTACCTGAGCACCAGCGATATCACCCGCCAGGGTGCCAGCGAAAGCAGTCGGGTCGAGCTGATTCCGATCACCCCGAAGCTGATCGCCATGAACCGCGCCACGCAAAAGCGTGAGTCACTGCCGGCGGAGCTGCTGGTGACGCCGGCGGAATATCGCATCGGCAACAACGACGTCCTGTACATCACCGTCTGGGATCACCCGGAGCTCACCGCCCCCTCCGGCGCGCAACAACAGATCGATGCCAACGGCCGACTGGTGCGCTCCGATGGCACGCTGTATTACCCGTTCATCAAGGAAGTCCAGGCCGCCGGCCGGACCATCCAGCAACTGCGTGCGGACATCGAACAACGCCTGTCGGCATTCATCGCCGAGCCGCAGGTCGACGTCGCGGTGTTGCGCTTCGCCAGTCAGAAAGTCGTGGTCACCGGCGCCGTGACGAAGGCCGGCCCGCAAGCGATTTCGACCAATCCGTTGAGCGTGGTCGAAGCCCTCGGTTCCGCTGGCATCGACACCAATAACGCCGACTTGTCGGGCCTGCTGCTGACGCGCAACGGGCGGGTCTATCCACTCAATCTCGACACGCTCAATCAGCAGGATTCCGAACTGCAGAACGTCTACCTCAAGGGCGGCGATCAGCTGTATCTGCCGTACAACGACAACAAGCGCATCTACGTCATGGGCGAGGTCAACCAGCCGCGCGCGCTGAGCTTCAAGACCGCAACCATGAACCTGTCCGACGTGCTCGGTTCGGTCGGTGGCCTGAGTCAGACCAGTTCCAATGGCAACGCGGTGTACGTGATTCGCGGCGTGGAAAATCTCGACGTCGAGCCGGCGAAGATCTATCAGCTCGAAGCCGAATCGCCGACCGCCATGGCGCTGGCCTCGCACTTTCAGGTGCGGCCGCAGGATGTGGTCTACGTCGGCCCGGCCAACGTCACTCGCTGGAACCGTTTCATCAGCCAGTTGGTGCCGTCGGCGTCGATTGTCGGCACCGGGGCTTCGGCAGCGAAGAACTGGAGCGAATACAGCAACAACAGCAAATAAGGCCGCCCGACTGTGAACCTATTGAAAGTGGGCGTCTGCCTGATGGCGGCCTCGTTGCTGTGCGGCTGCAATCCTCTGATGAGCGCGTCGCTGAACAACCTCAAGGCCGCCGTCGTCGGCCCCGACGAGGTTGACGTTTCGGCGGCCGAAGTCGCCGGGGTCAACTATCCGCAACTGAAACTGACTACGCCGTCCGGCTCAGGCGTGCTGGCGCTGGTGCGCGAGCGCGAAGACCTGCAATTCTGGGTCGCCTCCGGCAAGCAGGTGTTGCTGCTGCGCGATGGCCTCGCCGTGCGCAGTATCGGCCTCGGTCTGCAAGGCGACCTGGATGGCACGCGGCTGGCCGATGACTCGCCGTTCAAGCACGGTCTGCATCACGTCGCCGACGGTTTCACCACACGGCGCTGGATCGATCTGTACAAGGGCCAGGAAGTAGGCGTGATCGTCAACAGCCGCTTTTCGCGCCGTTCCACCGAGACCCTGGAGATTCTCGACAAGGCTTACTCGGTGCTGCGCGTCGATGAACAGATTGACGCGCCAGCCATCGGCCTCAGTGCGACCAACCGTTACTGGGTCGACCCGCGAGACGGTTTCATTCTGCAAAGCGAGCAACAACTGACCTCGCAACTGCGCGTGAAGCTGGTTCAGCTGACGCCTGATCGCAGGCATCTGCCGTGAAGCGCTCAAGCATTTTGGCAGCGGGCCTTTTGCTGATCGCTGGGGCGAGTCAGGCCGCCGTTACTGTGTCCGGCGACGTCGCCAATCCCGGTCCGATCGCATTGCCGCCGGGTGGACGCCTGTTCGATGTGATCAGCGAAGCCGTGCCCAATGCCGAAGGCTATTGGCTGGCGGGCGGCTTGTTGCGCCAGTCGCTGGTCGAGGAACAGACACGGCTCAAGGTTGGTGTGCTGTTCGATCTCGAGGTGCTGCAGCGCATGGCGACCCTGTTTGATCGGCCAAGCCGCGCGGCACTGGCACGGCGCGTTGCTGAAGAAGTCCGGCAAATGCCAGTGACCGGACGGCAGATCGCTGACCTCGATCCGGTGGCGGTGGAAGTCGGCTTCGCGCGCAACATTCGCCTGGATGACGGCGATCGGCTGATCTATCCGAAACGGGTTGATGAAGTGCAGGTGTTGGGCGCGGTCACCGAGCCGTGCCACCTGCCGTACCAGCCATTGCAGGAGGCCCGCGAGTATCTCGAAGGCTGCTCGATTCTCGACGATGCCGAGGCCGATTACCTGTGGTTGATCCAGCCCAACGGCGTGTCGCGGCGCGTCGGCATCGCGCACTGGAATCGCGAGTCCGGGCAGTTTCCGGTGGCCGGCAGCAGGATTCTGGTGCCGATAAAAAATGATGATCTTGATCCGCCTCTTCCTGAATTGAATCAGCAGTTGGCCGAATTCATTGCCACGCAGCTGGCCGAGGTGGTTCGTTGAAGTTACGTTTTGCAGCTGTGTTGTTATTGCCCTGCGGTCTGGCCCACGCCGAGCCGCGCATCACCCAGAATGACTTCGGAGGCACCGGTCTGTTGCAGACGCCGACGGCGCGCATGGCTCCGGCGGGGGAGTTGAGCGTCAATGCCAACCGCACCGACCCGTACAGCCGCTACAGCGTGTCGTTGCAACCGCTGGACTGGCTAGAAGGTTCGTTTCGCTACACCGCGATCACCAACCGGCCCTACGGCTCGGAGGCCCTCAGCGGCAGCCAAAGCTACAAGGACAAGGCGGTCGACGCCAAAGTGCGCCTGTGGCAGGAAAGCCACTGGGCGCCGGAAGTGGCGCTGGGCTTTCGAGATATCGGTGGTACCGGTTTGTTCTCCAGCGAATTCTTCGTCGCCAACAAGCGCTTCGACAATTTCGACTTCAGCGCGGGCATTGCCTGGGGCTACATCGGTAATCGCGGCGACTTCGACAACCCGCTGGGCTACGTCAGCAGCCGCTTCGATACGCGCCCGGCGCTGGAAGGCACCGGCGACGTCAACTCCGGCTCGTACTTTCGCGGCAAGCCTTCACTGTTCGGTGGCGTGAGCTACCAGACGCCGTGGGATCGGCTGAGTCTGAAGCTGGAATTCGAAGGCAACGACTACAAGAACGAGCCGAAGGACAACGAGATCAAACAGGACTCGCCGATCAACCTTGGCGCGGTGTTCAAGGTGACCGATTCGATCGATCTGAGCGCTGCCTGGGAACGGGGCAATACGGCGATGTTCGGCGTGACCTTTCACACCAATTTCGTCAGCCGCAAGGCGCCGGCCAAGACCTACGATCCGACCCCCGAACCGCTGCCGGCGAAGGCGCCGACGACCTCGATGGAACAGGTCAACTGGGCCGATGTGTCGCGGCGTTTGCAGCAGAACGCCGGGTACAAGGTCGAGCGCATCAGTCAGCGCGATTCCGAACTGATCGTCTACGGCGAGCAGCAGCGGTATTTCCATTCGTCCAAAGCCGTTGGCCGCGCGAGCCGGATTCTCGACAACAGCGTCAACAACGACATCGACTGGTTCACCGTGGTCA
Source organism: Pseudomonas sp. AC255 (assembly GCF_979258175.1). Lineage (NCBI taxonomy): Bacteria > Pseudomonadati > Pseudomonadota > Gammaproteobacteria > Pseudomonadales > Pseudomonadaceae > Pseudomonas > Pseudomonas sp. AC255. The sequence goes on from NZ_OZ409841.1 coordinate 1,371,027, forward strand.
ACAAGCGCTACGACTTGCCGCTGGAAGAAACCAGCCTGCCGCGCCAGACCTTCCGCGAAGTGATCAACAATGAAGAACCGTTGGAGTCGCTGCACCGCACCACCGAAATCAACCCGGCGATGCCGCGCAACGAGAAGACCCTCTACACCGAAGCGCCGCAGCATTTCAGCTATGGCGTGGGTCTGGGCTTCAAGCAGAACGTCGGCGGCCCGGATGGTTTGCTCTATCAATTCAGTGCCGATGCGGACGCGGAATATCGTTTCAACCGCAACACCTGGTGGAGCGGTTTGCTCAGCGCCAACCTGGTTAACAACTTCGACAAATTCGTCTACGACGCACCGAGCGGTTTGCCCCGCGTGCGCACGGATTTGCGCCAGTACCTGACCACGTCAAACACGACCATGCCGTTGTTCCAGCTCAGCCATGCCGAGCAGTTGGATAAAGACCTGTACGGCATGGTTTACGGCGGTTATCTGGAATCGATGTTTGCCGGCGTCGGCGCGGAAGTGTTGTTCCGCCCGACCGGCGAACGCTGGTCGCTGGGCGCGGATCTGAACTGGGTGCGCCAACGTGATTTCGATCAGGGCTTTGCCTTGCGCGATTACTCGGTGGTGACCGGGCATATCACCGGCTATACCGACCTGCCGTTCGACACGCTGGCGGCGGTCAGTGTCGGTCGTTATCTGGCCGGGGATTGGGGCACGACCGTGGATATCTCGCGTGAGTTCTTCAATGGCGTGCGCGTCGGTGCCTGGGCAACCATCACCACGGCCAGCAGCGCCGAATATGGCGAAGGTAGTTTCGACAAGGGCCTGTACCTGTCGATCCCGTTCGACGAAATGATGAGCATGTCGACCATGCGCCGCGCCAACCTGGTCTGGGCGCCACTGACCCGAGATGGCGGCGCCAGACTGAGCCGCAGCTATCAACTGCACTCGATGACGGATAGCCGGGAAGGGGACATGTTCTATCGCAACTTCGAGAAGATTACCGAGTAAGCGCCAGGGTCCGGGCGCAACTCGAACCCTGTGGGAGCTGGCTTGCCAGCGATGGGGCCGCTCAATCACAACTCCATTGCCCGGGCTAACGCTATCGCTGGCAAGCCAGCTCCCACATGCGGCTTGTGTTACACCGCAATTATCGACCCAATCCCTAATCCCTGTGGGAGCTGGCTTGCCAGCGATGGGGCCGCTCAATTACAACTCCATTGCCTGGGCTAACGCTATCGCTGGCAAGCCAGCTCCCACATGCGGCTTGTGTTACACCGCAATTATCGACCCAATCCCTAATCCCTGTGGGAGCTGGCTTGCCAGCGATGGGGCCGCTTAATTACAACTCCATTGCCTGGGCTAACGCTATCGCTGGCAAGCCAGCTCCCACAATGATCCTGTGTGGTTGAGCAATACCGGTTACCAAAATCCCGCCCACAAAAAAGGGGACTTTCGTCCCCTTGTGATCTGCAGCGCTGAGCCTCAGTAAATATCCTTCGACAACAACGTAAACGGCGTCTTCACCAGGATCTTCAGATCCAGCCACAACGACCAGCTGTTGATGTACTGCAGGTCGATCTCGACACGCTTCTGCATCTTGTCGATGGTGTCGGTCTCACCCCGGCAGCCGCTGATCTGTGCCAGGCCAGTGATGCCCGGTTTGATTCGGTGACGCGCCATGTAAGCGAGGATCTTGCCCGAGTAGTAATTGTTGTGCGCCACCGCATGCGGCCGTGGCCCCACCAGCGCCATATGCCCCTGCAACACGTTGAACAGTTGCGGCAACTCATCCAGGGAAGTGCGGCGAATAAAACGGCCTACTGCGGTGATGCGCGAGTCATTACGGCTGGCCTGTTTCACTTCACGGTCATCGTGGACACGCATCGAGCGGAATTTCCAGACCTTGATCACCTTGCCGTTCCAGCCATGGCGGTCCTGCTTGAAAAACACCGGGCCGGGCGAGTTGATTTTCACCGCCAGAGCGATGATCAACAGCAGCGGACTGAGCGCGATGATCGCCAGGAATGCCACGGTTTTCTCCACCAGACTCTTGCTCAGGGCAGCGGTCGGGCGGCTGGTCAGCGGGCTTTCGTTCAGGTAAATCGCCGGCAGGCCGTCCACGACTTTCACCGAGTGGTTGAGCAGGGTCAGGCTGTTCAAGTCCGGCACCCACACCACATCGACGTTGGCGCCGAGCAAATCGACATACATCGCTTCGATTTTCGCGGCTTCGCACAGGGGCAGGGTGATGTACAAACGACGGATGTCGTGGGCCTCGATCAGCTCAAGCAACTCGTCCTGAGCACCAACGATACGCGGTGCATCGGAGCCGAGAGCGGGCTTGTCTCCGTTGCTGACCAGCCCGATCAGCGGCAGGTTTTCCAGTTGGCTGAGTTTTTTCGCCAGGCCCAACGCCAGTTCGCCGGTGCCGACAATCAGCGTCCGGTGTTCGCTTTTACGCGAACGCTGGTAGAACTTGGAAAACGCATGCAGCGGCGCGTAGAGGAACGCCTGACCGAGGAAGCCGTACACCGCCCAGCTCAGAATCACCTGACGGGAAAACAGCTCATCGGCCTGGCAGACAAAGGCGATGCACGCCAGCGCGGCCATGGTCATCGACCAGCCCATGAACAAGCGGCCGAGGCCGGTCAGGTAGTTGTCGCGTTTGCGATAAACGCCGCTGAATGTGTAAGCCGGCACCGAAGCCAGGACGGCGAGGGTGGCGCACATTCGGTAGTAGAACGCGACGGTGCCGGTGTGCTGTTCAGCGAGGATGAACAGCAGCGTCACAACGAAAGCCTGTGCCAGCGCCCATTGGCCCCAAAAGGTCAGTCCCTTGAGGCCCGTGCTTCGATTAATACTGAGAGAAAGATCCATACGATATCCCCAAAAGACGTCCATTCAGGTTTCAACAGTTGAAAGCCGAGTTGTTATGCAGACTTATTGTTTTTGTTTTAGCGAGTGTCTTGAGGTAACAACATCGAGAGCCGAACTGTCGTCAGCCAATAGACTAAGTTATTGCCGGGAATGGTGTCTGACGAGTTCTAACAAGATGGCACAGTGCCAACTTTTTAATAATTAAATAGATGGCTGTTAGAAAAGGTCGTAGAGCGGGGGATGAAAATGCGAGGGGGTATTTGTTACTGTTGCAGGGTGGAGGCAGGGAAGCTTTTATTGAATCAGGGAGGGAAAACCAGACAGAGTGCTCTTCTTGTTGTTGTAGTCGCACTTTATATCTGTTTGTCTCGGTTTTAGTGGCGCCGGTGATTACGCTACGACTTCCTGGATCAGGCAATATCCGCGATTTCTTACGGCTCGGAACAATCGCTCGCCATTACTCGCACTCTTGAACTTGTCCTGCAATCGGCTCAGGCACATTTCCAGGCCACGGTATTGCTCGGGTTCCCGACCAATGCTGATGATCAGGTCATCACGACTGACCACGCGCTCTTCATGGCTCAGCATTTTCCTGACCAGAGCGGTTTCCAGGCCAGTCAGGCTGATCGCAACATTGTCCTTGAGCAACACGCCTTGTTCATCGTCGAGATGCCAAGTATCGCTGCAAGGCTCAGTGCTGTCGCTGACATTGGAGATATGAGCGCGTTCTGCACTGCGGGTCGGGAAGCTTTGAAACGGATTGTCTGTTTGCGCGGCTCGCCATTCATTTTCAAGAGTGGCCAGTATGCGTTGAGTATCATGTTCGATACTGCGCGCAACGTTCTTTCGACTTAGGCTCGGGTAACTGAATTCCATGACCATCGGGGCGGAAGAGGGCGAAGCAACACCTTCAACAAACATTTGTGCCTGCGACGTGCCAAACGAATTGAAACGCTCACTGGACAAGATACTTTCCAGTTCACGTTGCGACGTTGTGCTGTGCGTCACAACAACAAAATATTTTCTGGGGAGGGTTGTACTCGTTTCCATGTCTCTCTCCTAAATACACACCAAAATTGGCTAAAAGATAAATCGGCAGGCGAGCAATGACTTCCTCGGAAGTAATCGTAGGCAGGGTTCTGGCCGAAAATGGCCATCGATAAATTCCACTCGATCTGCTGCTATGTTATGGAGTTTTATTGTTATGTGGCGTGATGCCGTGCTCATTCAAGTGCTTGAGTTTTAATAAGTATGAGGCGCAATTGGAACGATATGGCTGCATCAGACGATCCTTCGTACGTATGCAAAAGGGAAGACTGCCCGAGACTCAGGCAGTCGATATCAGGCCCCGCATCAGGCGATAGCCGTAGCCGCGGATGCTCTGAATCGCGTTTGTACCATACATGTCCTTGATTTTTCCACGCAAGCGACTGATTGATTTTTCCAGTGCCCGAGGATCGTAGAAATTGCTGTTGAGGCCCATGATGCTGGCGATTTCATCATGACTCAGAATGTGATTGCCGGTGTGCGCAAAGGCCTCGAGGATCTTCATCTCGGCGAAAGAGATATCCAGTTTGCGCCGACTGTCCATCAGGCAGATTCGCGTCGGATCAAGCGTTAGATTGATATCTCGTTGCCAGTCTTCGCTGTTGAAGAACTCCGCGAGCAAGTCTTCGCTGTCATCGCTCAGTGTGTTGAGCTTGATACAGGCATCCGCCCCGGCGAGAAAATACTTGATCTTGTTGACGGCACCGCGGCCGGTGACAATTGCGCAAATAAGTGGCTTCAAGTTGTCATCGCGCAGGTTCTGCACCAAGGCCAGATTTTCTTCGATGGCTTGTGGATTATCGATGATGACGAAGATGGCGCGGTAGGAACCGATGTAACCGTGCTGCTTATACGAACTAGTGAAAGCACCTGTTTCCAGGATCATATCGGGTTGCACGTGCTTTGCGATCAGCGATCTCAAATGATCAGCCACACCCAGTGTACGACCCAGAGCAAGAACACCGGATTCATCATTTGTCGGGCGCGGACTTCTAGTCGCCAAGTTCCCTGAGAGCATCATGCGTTGACTCGAATTAGGTGCTGACATCGGGATGTTAAAGCACCGGTTCTCATCTGTGACTGACAATTGGTAACATTTACGCGGATTTTAGACGTGTCTCCCGAGTTTTTTAACAATAACTAAGCTTTTCAGGCTTTTAGTTGATTTTCTCGGGCTTGTGAACTAATGGATAAGTGATGGCTATATGCAATGGTGCCACTATTTTGAGCTTATGGCGATGGCTTTGTCTATGTCCTTTTGCCATTGATTGGCCATGTCAACAATGTGTGAAGTTGATCACACTTCATATCTGAACTGAAATATTTTTAGTAATAGATGTAAATTTTTTCAGTTTAGTTCGTCGGCCGACGATTACTAACATGACTTGAGTGTGGCAGTCCGTTAAACCTATTCTTCGAAATCAAAAGGTCGCGGCCTTCGGCAGCTTCTACATGGAAATACATTCCAAATGTAGGAGCTGCCGAAGGCTGCGATCTTTGGATCTTCATATGCGCCAATTGTGTAATTCAGATACTCAACCCCTGAGTGTTATTGACTGGTCGCTCACCCTGAGTGCTCTGACGGAGGATTAATGGATTTCTGGACCCTTTTCCAGGTATTGATATTAGGCGCGGTTGAAGGCCTGACCGAGTTCTTGCCCATCTCGAGTACCGGCCACCAGATTATTGTCGCCGACCTGCTCGAGTTTGGCGGCGAACGCGCGATGGCGTTCAACATCATTATTCAACTGGGGGCCATTCTTGCTGTGGTCTGGGAGTTTCGTCCGAAGATCTTCGATATCGTCAAAGGCCTGCCCACCGAGCGCAACGCGCAACGTTTCACCCTTAATCTGCTGATCGCGTTTTTCCCGGCCGTTATCCTCGGCGTGTTATTCGCCGACGCGATTCATGAATACCTGTTCAACCCGATCACCGTTGCCGTCGCCCTGGTTGTCGGCGGCATCGTCATGTTGTGGGCCGAGCAGCGCAGCCATGTGGTCAGCGTCGAACATGTCGACGACATGCGCTGGTCTCACGCGTTGAAGGTCGGTTTCGTACAGTGCCTGGCGATGATTCCCGGCACCTCACGCTCCGGCTCGACCATCATCGGCGGTCTGCTCTTCGGCCTCTCGCGCAAAGCCGCCACCGAGTTCTCGTTCTTCCTCGCCATGCCGACCATGGTTGGCGCCGCCGTGTACTCCGGCTACAAATACCGCGACCTGTTCCAACCCAACGACCTGCCAGTCTTCGCCCTCGGTTTCGTCACAGCCTTCATCTTCGCCATGATCGCCGTGCGTGGCCTGCTCAAATTTATCGCCAACCACAGCTATGCCGCGTTCGCCTGGTATCGGATCGCGTTTGGTTTGTTGATTCTGGCGACGTGGCTGTTCGGCTGGGTGAACTGGACCGCCGCTGCGGCCGCCTGATCACTGCGCGCTGATCAACGCCGCCACGGCGAGATCGTTTAACGTCGAATCCGACGACTCCTGACGAAAGCGCTGCAAGGCCGAGGTGAAATATGCGGCCTGCAGCATGCCGTCGCTGGCCAGATAGAGTCGCGCGTCTTCTTGCTCCTCGGCGGAGTAAACACGCTTGTGACTGTCGGTCGTTTCCTGGCTAGACGAAATAGGTGCGAGGATTAAAGACACCAAAGTGAAGCCGGAAAGCTGCGTCACCTCCCACGGCGTATCGGTACGGCCCATGCAAAAGCCATCGCAGTGCGCATAAACGTCGGAAGTGAAGCTGAATAAGGCGAGGAGGGTGAAACGCTTGAAAGCAGAAAAACTAAACGCGGGCATAAACAAAAGACATCCTGTCAGTACATCAAAACAGCGGGCAACGCTCATGCGTCGCCCGCATACTCAAACCATCAATCAACGACCTTCAAGCAACTCAGCCGCCTGATCCAGCAAGGCCAGCGGATCCTTGGCCTTGTGAATATCCACCGACAACAACTGACGGAATTTCCGCGCTCCCGGGAACCCCGTGCCCAGGCCCAGCACATGCCGCGTGATGTGATGCATCGCACCACCGGCCAGCAAATGCTCGGCGATATAAGGCCGCAATTGCGCCAGCGCCTCAGCCCGACTGATCACCGGCGCCGAACTGCCGAACAACTGCTGATCCACCTCCGCCAGCAAATACGGATTGTGATAAGCCTCACGCCCCAACATCACGCCATCGAACGTCTGCAGATGCTCATGGCAGGCCTCCATCGTCTTGATCCCGCCATTCAGCACAATCTCCAGCTCCGGAAAATCCGCCTTCAACTGCGCCGCGACGTCATAACGCAACGGCGGAATGTCGCGATTCTCCTTTGGCGACAACCCCTCCAGAATCGCAATCCGCGCATGCACGGTAAAACTCGTACACCCGGCATCCCGCACTGTACCGACGAAATCACACAGCTCGGCATAACTGTCGCGCCCATTGATGCCGATGCGGTGCTTCACCGTCACCGGAATCGACACCGCATCACGCATCGCCTTCACACAATCGGCCACCAACTGCGGATGCCCCATCAGGCACGCGCCGATCATGTTGTTCTGCACACGGTCGCTTGGGCAGCCGACGTTGAGGTTCACCTCGTCGTAGCCATGTTCCTGCGCCATGCGCGCGCAGGCAGCGAGATCGAGCGGAACACTACCACCGAGCTGCAACGCCAGCGGGTGCTCGGCTTCGTTGTGGCGGAGGAAACGCTCGTGATCGCCGTTGAGCAGAGCGCCGGTGGTGACCATTTCGGTGTAGAGCAGGGCGTTCTTCGACAGGAGGCGTAGGAAGAAACGGCAATGGCGGTCCGTCCAATCCATCATCGGGGCGACGGAGAAGCGGCGGGAGAGTGGGGCGGGTTGTAGGGACATGTGAGGAATCTGGATCAAGAAGGCGAAGGCGCAAGAGTTTATCAGGTCTGCGAACAGGCAAAGGCTTGCGAGGCGCTGTTTGTGGTTTGAACTGGGCTCCGACGCGCTCCGCCTGATGGGAGGAAGTGTATTTCTGCCTGTTTTCTGTCCTTCAGTATGCGTTTAAACGATTGCGCAGGCGCTTGTTTAAATCTGACTGGTGAAAGTTATCCGAAGCCTACCTTGTCTTGCGCCTCCCCCTACACCTAAGACAGAATCCGCCGGCTTGTGCGTCTAGCCTGCGGGTTTTATCGTCTCCGGGTCACTGAAAACAGTGATCGGGTTTGGTAGCCCGTTCCGTCAGAAGCACAAGACTACTGTCTTGCGATGACGTTTCTCGTCTTCGTTTTATGGTGGTCATGCGCGGGGCGTCTTCGGATGCGCCGGGGTTCCTGACGACCGGTCTACCAACCTGCGTATGGCCTCCACCCTTCGTTTGGTAGCGAGAGTGATGGCTCCTTTTCGTTCATCCGTCAGGAGTTGTACAGCCTGCAATTGCGCACGACCGGTTATTTTTCGCTAAATAACCCCCACTGCATTGCCCGTAGCGCCCTATTGGCTGAATAGGCCGGGTGCTTGATTGTTAGCTATTTACGTGAAGAGAATTTATGTCTACTCCTGATAAGCCGAAGTTGCCGCTGCAAGCATTTGTGATGTCGTGCCTAGTGGCCGGCTGGGGTCTGGTGTATGCCGGTCAGGTGAAGTGGGCGGTGCGTGTTGCCGCTTTGCTTTATCTGGGGGTGATTTTACTCGGTGTCTGCGGGGTGCCTGCCACGCCAGTGGGCCTGTATGTCTTCGCTACGTTTATTGTCCTGGTGAAACTCGGCTCAGCCACGGCGGCTGCGATATCGGTGCGTAGAAACGACCGTCCGGTGAACAGCCCCAGCACCCGTTTCCATGTGCTTTACGTGGTGGCGCTGGTCATCTTTACGCTGGTTCTTTTCGGTCCATTGCGAGGCCCGACGCTAGGGTTCAAGACTTACTTGATCCCCTCCGGCTCGATGGTTCCGACCCTTTCGATCGGTGACTATATCGTCACCAACATGCGCATCGACGCGCCGCAGGTGGGAGACATTGTGGTGTATCGCTATAACGGCACGGAGGCGGTTAAACGTGTGGCGGCAGTGGGTGGCGATACCTTGTCGATTGTTGACGGAAAGGTCATTCGCAACGGCGAAAACATGGGGTTGTTCTTTGCACCGCCAGATCGCGTGAAGGATCCTCGTTATCTGCAAACGCCGCAGACGGTGGTCGAGAAAGATTATGTTTATCTGCTTGGCGATAACCGCGACAGCAGTAACGACAGCCGCTTTATGGGTCAGGTCGCAGTCCAGGACATTACCGGTAAAGTCACCGGAATCTGGTATTCATCCGATCGATCGAGGATTGGCACAGCCTTTCAGTGAAACAAAAGCCGTCACCTTAAGGTGACGGCTTTCACTCGCAGATCTAGCCAAACTGACTAGCCGACTCAACCGCAGATTTCGGCCTCCTCAACCGCGTCACCTGGTAAGCATCGCCAACTACATAACCATCCCTGCATGGCCATCAAGGCAATCTGCGTGTACCCATGCCAACCACACACCGGACGCCTTCGAGGCAGTGATTGCGTGACCATGCTTCTGAATCCGCATTTTCAACCCCGTTTCACGCCAATGGCGATGTGCCATAAATCATGATGGCAATGCGTCATCACGTCACTCAAAAAGTTCAACGATTATACAAAAATATAAAGTTGTACAAGTTTTCGCAAAATTAATAGCATCCCTCCAGACACCTTTGCTGAAACGATAAATCCAGCGTGCAGACGCTCTGTTTGCGACGTGAAGGGTTTGTCTGCCGGTGCTCGCGTCGGGTTGTTTTCGACGCTTCAACAGCATCGGCATTTGCATTTCCGGGACAGCTGGAGCGTCCCGTATTACGCCTTGGATGACGACCCCCGAATGTCTGGACGGTGACTTTGGTTACCGGAGATCAATTTTTTGTGCCTGGCGTTTCGCGTCAGGACGTTTGAGGCTGAATATGGCAGTAGCATCGAATTTCCTCGGTGACATCAAAGTTTCCCGCAAGCTGGGAACCGGCTTCGGCATTCTTCTGCTGGCCGTTTTGGCGGTTGCCTTCATTGGCTATAACAGCAACAGCGTGCTGGTTGATCGCTTGAGTACGACGCGTCTGATCGGCACGTTGAATGACGCTACGCAAAATATGCGTCTGTCCGAGAAACAGTACGAAGCCGCCGCTGACGCAGCGTTCGCCGAATCCTATAACGCGCAGTTGAATGTCTTGCAGGGCCTTGTGGGCAAGGCGCTGGACACGTTAACCCGCGCTGAAAACCAGCAAGCCTTGAAGGCTTTGCAAACCACGATTGTTGCCTACGACCAGAAGGTCAAACGGCTGATCGCTGCCGATCAATCGACCACCGATGCGCTGAAACCGCTGACGGCGCTGTCGGACAAGTACGCGCAAACTTTTGCCGGCATGCTTGAAGGCACCACGACCAGTGCCTTGGCGTCTGCCGATGGTGAACGCGTTCGGGAGCTGCGCACGGTGGCCGATTTGCGCAATGGCATGACCACGTTTCGCCTGATGTTGCGTCGTTACATTGCGGTGCCCAACGACGTGAACAAAAAACTGCTGATGGAAACCATCGATATCTTCTTGAGTGATATCAGCAAGGCGCGCACCAGCCTGCCGACGGCGCTGTCGAGCCAACTGGAAGAAGCCCACGCCGGCATGCGGCGTTATCGCGAAGTATTGGTGGAAGTGGCCGGGCTGTTTGAGCAGAAGCAGAACATGCGCGAGCAGGTCGACCAGGAAAGCAAGGCGATGGACAAGATCATGAGTGGCCTGATGGACACCCAGCAGCGCCTTGCACATGAGGATCAGCATTCGGCTTTTATTCAGATGGCGGTATTGACTGCGCTGGCGCTGGTGATCGGGCTGTTGGCTTCGGTGGTCATCTCGCGCCAGATTACTGCGCCGCTGGCGCTGACGGTTGATCTGGCACGACGGATTGCCAAAGGTGACCTGACGGTACAGGCCAGGTCTGCGCGCAAAGATGAGTTGGGCGATCTGCAAAATGCGATGCAGGAGATGGCGCAGAACCTGAACACGCTGGTGCAAGGTATCGGCAATGGCGTCACGCAGATTTCCACCTCTGCGGAAAAGCTCTCGGCCATGAGCGAGCAGACCAGCGCAGGTGTACGTCAGCAAAAAAGTGAAGTGGATCAAGTTGCCACGGCGATGCACGAAATGGCTTCGACGGTGCAGGAAGTTGCGCGTAACACCACCGATGCCTCCGCTGCCGCGACCCTCGCCGATCAGCAGGCGCGCCATGGCAGCACGGTGGTCAAGCAGGCGACGGTGCAGATCAGCGAACTTGCCATGGCCATTGAAGAGTTGGGCGGTGCGATGAACGTGCTGACTCAGGACAGCGAGCAGATCGGCAAAGTCATCGATGTGATCAAAGCCGTCGCCGAGCAGACCAATCTGCTCGCGTTGAACGCCGCTATCGAAGCCGCGCGGGCGGGTGAGCAGGGTCGTGGTTTTGCTGTGGTGGCAGACGAAGTGCGCTCGCTGGCGCAGCGCACGCAGGACTCGACCAAGGAAATCGAAGCGCTGATCGTCACCCTGCAACAAGGCACGCAAGCGGCCGCGACGCTGATGACCTCAAGCCGCGAACGCACCCTCGATACGGTGGTACTGGCGCAGAAGGCCGAATTGGCGATTACCGAGATCAATCAGTCCATCGGTACGATCCAGGAGATGAGTCTGCAGATCTCGGCCGCCGCCGAGCAGCAAAGTGCCGTGGCCGACGAAATCAACCGCAGCATTGTCAGTGTGCGTGATGTGGCTGACCAGTCGGCTGTCGCCAGCGAAGAAAGTGCGGCGGCGACGATCGAATTGGCGTCCCTGGGGCAGGACCTGCAGCGAATGACCGCGCATTTCCGCACCTGACCATTTAACGTCGAGCACGCGGCGCCTTTGCATATTCAGGCGCCGCAGGGCTGCAGTTGTTGCCTGGTTTGCAGATGACGCAATCCTGCAACTGATCATTTATCACCATGGAAGGTTACAACCCGTTATCAGGGGTGTCATGACCGACTTTCCAAAATCATTCGCGTCTCCCGGTGGCTGCCAGGGCTGTAGAAACAAAGGTGTGCCAGAGATGGATTTCGCCTTCGCTTTCCAGCCCATTGTGGACCTGCGCGATCAAACGACGTTTGCCCATGAAGCGTTGGTTCGCGGCGTGAACGGCGAAGGCGCCTTGTCTGTCCTCGAGCAGGTGGACGATCAGAACCGTTACCGATTCGATCAACTGTGTCGAGTGCGGGCGATTTCCACGGCGGCTGACTTGGGCATGACGCAGTACCTGTCGATCAACTTTCTGCCGAATGCCGTTTACCGGCCGGAGATGTGTATTCGCAGCACGCTGGAGGCGGCGCGCACATACGGCTTTCCGCTGGAGCGGCTGATCTTCGAGGCTGTGGAAGGCGAGCACGTTGAAAGCAACAAACACTTGATGAATATCTTGCGTGAGTATCGTGAGTTTGGTTTCAAGACGGCCATCGACGACTTTGGCGCAGGCTATTCCGGACTTAATTTGTTGGCGGATTTTCAACCGGACCTGATCAAGTTGGATATGGCGCTGATCCGCAATATTCACCGTGACCGCGTACGCCAGACCATCGTGCGCAACGTGGTGAACATGTGTAGAGAGTTGGGCGTGGAAGTGATCGCCGAGGGCATAGAAGAGGCCGAGGAAAGAGACTTTCTCGCCGATTGCGGCATCTATCTGATGCAGGGCTACTGGTTCGCCAGGCCCGCCTTCAAATCATTGGCGCAGATCTCGACGAGTGCGTGGCAGGGGAGATCATCCAATCCGCGATCTTGTGCAAAACATTGATCACCACCAACACTGGCTGCCGTGGATGCCCTGCGCCTGAATGCCGGTTGTTCTGCGGTCACGGGTTGCGTCGGGTTTCCAGCAGCGTAAATAGCCCCATGCCTGCCAGCATCGCCAATACGAAAACGATTGCCTGCCAGTGGCCCGTCAACAGGATGGTCACTGCCGGGCCAGGGCAGATGCCGGCTATCCCCCAACCGACCCCGAACAGCAGGCTGCCACCAACCAGACGTCGGTCCAGCTCTTTTCGGGCGGGTAGTTGCATGGGATTGCCCAGTACCGATTTGCGTTGCCGGCGTGCCCAGGTCAGCGGGCCGATAGCGGTGGCAATGGCGCCCACCATGACCAATGCCAGCGAGGGATCCCAGGCCCCGGCCACGTCGAGGAACGCCAGGACTTTCGTCGGATTGGCCATGCCCGCCAGAAGTAATCCGACGCCGAACAGCAGGCCGGCCAGGAATGCATTCAGTTTGAGCACGTTCAAACTCCCGTCAGATGGCGCAGGACAAATACGGTGAAGAACCCGCTGAGCATAAAGCAGGCAGTGGCGAGCATCGAACGTGGCGAAAGGCGCGATATGCCGCAAACGCCATGGCCGCTGGTGCAACCTGAGCCGTAGCGTGTGCCAAGCCCTACGAATAACCCTGCGAGAATCAGCCCTGACCAGCCGCTCTGGAACTCGATCGGCGGTAACGCCTTGAACAATCCCCACAGCAGTGGCGCGACCAACAGGCCAAGGATGAACAGCGCCTTCTCACTGGCGCCTTCACGGTTGCTTTGCAGCAGGCTGCCGATCAGGCCGCTGATGCCGGCAATACGCCCATTGCCGACCACGAACAGACTCGCGGCCAGGCCGATCAGCGCGCCGCCGGCAAGGGAAGACCAAGGCGTGAAATTGAGCCAGTCGACATTCATGGGATGCCTCGAGCGCAGTAGTGGTTGATGTGCGGTTTGCCTCTCGGCAGAAGCGAACGTGTCGCTGTGATTTCAGTGTAGGCCTTGTCTGCTTTTTGAATCACGGCTGCCACTTTTCTCCAACGCGTGCATTGAGCGAACCGTTCCCTCAATGCGCGCGTCGGCCGGGTTCCGTGGCTTACTGCGGCACCGCAATCCACTCACTCAACGTCTGCTGATACTTGCCAGTGACCTTGCTCAAATGCAGCCACTGATCGACATACAGTTTCCAACTGATGTCATCGCGCGGCAGCAGATAAGCCTTCTCGCCGTATTGCATGTATTGATGCGGATTCACCGCGCACAAACCGGGTTTGAGTTTCTGCTGATACAGCGCTTCCGAGGCGTCGGTGATCATCACGTCGGCCTTGTTGTCGAGCAGTTGCTGGAAGATCGTCACGTTGTCGTGCAGAGCCAGTTGCGCTTTGGGCAGGAAGGCGTGAACAAAAGCTTCGTTAGTGCCGCCGGCCGGTTCGACCAGGCGCACGTTGGGCTGGTTGATCTGGTCGATGGTCTGGTATTTGGACTGGTCGGCGCAGCGCACCAGCGGAATTTTGCCGTCGGTGTCGAGGGTGTTGCTGAAGTAGGCTTTTTTCTGCCGTTCCAGTGTGACCGAGATGCCGCCCATGCCGATGTCGCATTTGCCGGCCTGCATGTCGGGCATCAGGGTTTTCCAGGTGGTCTGCACCCATTGCACCTTGACGCCGAGGCTGTCGGCCAGGGAGCGGGCCATGCTGATGTCGATGCCTTCAAAGTCGCCGTCGCTGCGCTTGAAGGTGTAGGGCTTGTAGTCGCCGGTGGTGCAGACGCGCAACTGGCCTTGTTGCTGAATGCTGTCGAGGTGGGACGAGGCCGGGTCGGCGTGAGCGCCAGTCGCCAAGGTCAGCAGGCCGCCGAGGATCATCGTGCTTTTAGTGTTGTCATTGAGATCGGGCTTCTGAAAGGGAAGGTGGCCCAGTGTAGTGAAAGCCTTCCACGGGTGTCATCCCGGGTCCGGACTCAATGTGCCGAGCCACGCCACCAGCGCCACGATCAACAGGGCAAGGGCCAACTCCATTACGACACTGCGCCGCAGCGCTTTCGCGGCGATGAGGTGCTGGCCGTCGCGCAGCGATCGTTGCAGTGACGGTCCAAGATGAAAGCGGTTCAACGCAGCCAGCACCAGCATCACGGCGAACGCCAGCACCTTGATCGCCAGCAGCAGCCCGTAAGTGCCGAACAGCACTCCGTCGAGCCTTGGGCCGACGATGAAAAGATAATTCATCACGCCGGTGACCGACACCGTCAGCACGATCACAGCGCCCACCCATTCGAAGCGTTTCACTGCATCGGCTATCAAGCGAAGGCGTGTGTCACCGATCCGCCCTCTCGCCATCAACACCAGCGCCAGCAAGGCACCCAACCACGCTCCCGCCGCAAGCAAGTGCAAGATGTCGCTGAGAAAGTGCCAGAACCGCAGCCATCCTTCGTCCATCGCGCCATGCCCGCTCCACGCCAGCGAAGCGAGAGCAATGGCGCCTGCCAACGACGCTGGCCACAGACCCGGCCAGATCACCACGATGGCCAGCGCTGTCATCCGCAGCGCCCACGCCAGGCCGACGTCTGTTTCCAGCAGCATCATCTGCAGGTGCGGCCACAATGCCGCGAGCTGGGTTTCGCCACTCATGACGCGGGTCATCAGCACCAGCCCGGCCACTGACAGCAATGCCCCTGTCACTGCCATGCCACGCAATAACCGACGGAACTGCAGCAACGTGTTGAAGCTGTACAAGCCAAACAACGCCAGCCCGAACAACAGCAGCAAATCCACATACAGGGCGAACCGCAGGACGATGTTGAGCAGGTCCGCCATTGTTCACTTCACTTTGAACGTGACGTTACCGGTGATCGGGTGCGTGTCGGCGGACACCGCGCGCCACTGCACCTGATAGGTGCCGGCAGGCAGCGGGGCGAGCGGGGTGATCAGCATGGTTTTCGGATCGCTGCTGGCGCTGACTTTGGCTTTCATCGGCATCGGCGAGTGAGCCATGCCACCCATTTCGGTCATTACCAGTTTGGCCCCGGAGAATTGCGTGACCAGATTCTCGGAAAAGTGCAGCTCGATCCTGTTCGGCGCGGCACCTTCCGCGCCTTCGGCCGGCGTTGACGAAAGCAGTTTCGGGTGGGCCTGGGCGAGGGTGCTCAGGAGCAATCCGCTGGCGAATATCAGGGGCAGGGTCAATGTGCGCATGCAAGGTCTCCGGTTTGTTTTTGTAGAAGAATTCAGAACCACAGCCTGACCCCGAGGACCAGGCGCGCCTCACTGCGGTCCTCGTCTTCTTCGCGGGCATAGTCGGCGGTGTTGCCGTAAGTGCGATTCCACGTCACGCCGATGTAAGGCGCGAATTCGCGGCGGATTTCATAACGCAACCGCAGGCCCGCCTCGGTATTGGACAACCCTGAGCCGATGCCTCGCTGCGGATCGTTTTTGCCGTAGATATTCAGTTCAGCGGTCGGCTGCAGGATCAGTCGATTGGTCAGCAGGATGTCGTAGTCGCCCTCCAGCCGTACCGCACTCTGGCCGCCCTCGCCAAGGAAAGCCGTGGCTTCGGCCTCGAAGTTGTACAGCGCCATGCCTTGCACGCCGAACGCGGCCCAGGTTTGCGGTGCGCCGGGTTTGAAGTCCTGACGCACGCCGCTGACCACGTCCCACCACGGCGAAATGGCATGGCCCCATATCGCTTGAATTTCCGCGTCTTCGGTCTTGCCGTTGTTGCGCTCGCCTTCAGAGCGCAGCCACAGCCGATCGGTATCCCCGCCGATCCAGCCGGACAGGTCCCAGGCCAAAGCGCTGCCGTCATCGGCGTTCTGCCATTCGAGTTTGTCGGCAAGAAAGTAACTGTTGATGACGCTGTCATGCACCTGATGACCGCCGGGGCTGGTGAACACCGCAGCGCGGTCGGCGTCGGTCACGGGCGGAATCGGCGTGCGGCTTTCGCTCGGCGCGGCGGGCTGCATCATGCCGTCGTCCATGCTCTGCATCGCCGAATGATCCATCCCGGGCATCTGGCTGTGGTCCATGCCCTGCATATCGTCGGCGGCCATGGCAGAGGTGCCGGCGAGCAGCAGCGGAAACACGCTGAGTCGAGTCATGATCGGCCTCTTCATTCTTCCACCCGCACTTCGCGGAACATGCCCGTTTCCATGTGATAAAGCAGATGACAGTGATAGGCCCAGCGGCCGAGGGCGTCGGCGGTGACGCGATAGCTGCGGCGGCTGCCGGGCGGCATGTCGATGGTATGTTTGCGCACCTGAAAGTTGCCGTTTTCGTCTTCCAGATCGCTCCACATCCCGTGAAGGTGGATCGGGTGGGTCATCATGGTGTCGTTGACCAGCACCAAGCGGATGCGCTCGCCGTATTTCAGCCGTAAAGGCTCGGCATCGGAGAATTTGATGCCGTTGAACGACCAGGCGAATTTCTCCATGTGGCCGGTCAGGTGCAGCTCTATCGTGCGGCCCGGATCGCGGCCGTCCGGGTCCTCGAAGGTGCTGCGCAGGTCGGCGTAGGTCAGCACTCGGCGGCCGTTGTTGCGCAGGCCAAGGCCTGGGTCGTCGAGCTTTGGCGCGGTGATCATGGCCTGCATGTCCACCAGCGGATTGTTGTTTTCACTGTCGGGATGGGCTTGCATCGGGCCCATGCTGGAGTGATCCATGGCGCTCATGTCCATGCTGCCGTGATCCATGCCGCCCATGCCCATGTCGTCCATGCTCACCAACGGACGCGGATCCAGCGCCGGCACTGCTGCCGACATGCCGGCGCGTGTGGCGAGAGTGCCACGGGCGTAACCGCTGCGATCCATCGCCTGGGCGAAGAGGGTATAGGCCTCGGTTTCAGGTTCAACGATCACGTCATAGGTCTCGGCCACTGCGATGCGCAGTTCATCGACGCTGACCGGTTTGACGTGCAGGCCATCGGCAGCCACCACCGTCATTTTCAATCCCGGAATGCGCACATCGAAATACGTCATGGCCGAGCCGTTGATCAGGCGCAGACGCAGTTTTTCGCCGGGACGGAACAGCCAGGTGAAGTTGTCATCGGGGGCCTGGCCGTTGATCAAAAAGGTATACGTGGCGCCACTGACGTCGGCGATGTCGGTAGGGTTCATGTTCATTTGCGCCCACATCTTGCGATCGGCAACCGTGGCGCCCCAGCCTTTTTCACTGACGTCGTTGATAAAGTCGCCAACGGTGCGTTTGTGAAAGTTGTAGTAGTCGGACTGCTTTTTCAGGGTCTTCATCAGGCTGGCCGGGTCTTCGTCGGTCCAGTCGCTGAGCATCACCACGTAGTCGCGATCGTATTGGAAAGGCTCCGGCTCTTTGGCTTCGATCACCAGGGGCCCGTAGACGCCGGCCTGCTCCTGTAAGCCGGAATGGCTGTGATACCAATACGTGCCGTGTTGCCGAACTTTGAATTGGTAGACGTACATGCCGCCCGGTTCAATGCCGTGGAAACTCAGGCCCGGCACGCCGTCCATGTTCGCCGGCAGCAGAATGCCGTGCCAGTGAATCGAGGTGTCGGCCGCGAGCCGGTTACGCACGCGCAGCGTCACGGTATCGCCTTCGCGCCAGCGCAACAGCGGGCCGGGCAGGCTGCCGTTGATGGTCATCGCTGTGCGTGCGGAACCCGTGAAATTGACCGGAGTTTCGCCGATGAACAACTCGAATTCGTTGCCGCTCAGTTCGTTGACGGGCGTGGCGCCGTTCAGCGCCCAGACCGGTGTACGCCAGAGCCCGAGGCCGCCGAGCAAGCTACCGGCGGCCAGGCCTTTGACAAAAGTGCGTCTTGTGAGAATGGAAGGCATGCGCTGGAAATCCCCGTCTGACTCATGACAGAGAGACTAGCCAGCCCCAGCTTTCAGTTGGCTGAGGCAAACATTACAGTTTTGTCAGTTGACTCGGACGGGTTACAGGCCCAGCCCTTGCTGCACCACTTGCAGCAGATTGTTTTCCGTCAGCGCAATCGCATCCAGCTCCTGGCCGGTCTCGATAGTCTGCAACCACCAGTGACTCTCGCCATGCTCGTCGACCGTGCGCAGCAACGACTGATCGCGCCCCGGTACCTTGATCTCGACACGTCCGCAACCATCCTCGGTAAACCGCGCAATCGGATCGAACATCAAACTGTGATGGTTGGCTTCGATCACCAACTGGTCTATGGCGTAGTCGTGGCTTTCACCATCCGGCGAACTTTCGCAAACGTGCGTAGGATTTCGCCGAATCTTCAGTCCTACTTCGGTGACTGGTTGCAGCCAGCCCTCAATGCGGTGGTACAAGTCGTACACCTGAGCAGGCCAGCAATCGATTTCCAGCGCCGCATCAGCCTGGGTGTGCCGTGTCTGCTTGAGTCTGGCGGCGAGTTCGTCTGCTTTACTCATGTCGGTTCCCTTGTTGGATGTCTGCCTGTTCAGCGTAGACCTTTGCACGGCGCAGGGCCTTGCCTTGCGTCATGCGCTTGCAATACAAGCGTGTCGAAATCAGCACTGGCCAGGTCTGGCCAACAACGAAAACCACGGACGCAGGCGTCCCAAGGAACGGGTTAATGAAAAAGCTGTTTACAATTCTGGCGCTGATCGCGCTGACGGCCGGTAGCATCGGCACGAGTTCGGCGCGTCAGCCGGCGTCGAACAAAGCGCAGGCCGAATCGGTGGCGGGGGTGTTCGACTACTACCTGCTGGCGCTGTCCTGGTCACCGACTTTTTGTCTGACGCACAAGGACGATGCGCAGTGCACCGGCAAGGGTTATGGTTTTGTCCTGCACGGTTTGTGGCCGCAATACGCCAAGGGCGGTTGGCCGCAATCCTGCCCGCCGCTGACCAGGCTATCGGCGGCAGAAACCAGCAAGGGCCTGACGATGTACCCGACGAAAAAACTCCTCGATCACGAATGGTCCAAGCACGGCACTTGCAGTGGTCTGGGCGCGGTGGGCTATCTGGACAAGTCAGATCAGGCCCTCGGCGCGGTGAAGATTCCGCAGGCGTTACAGCCGTTCGGCTCGACGTCGTACTACTTCGAAGCGCAAGAGATTGTCGATCTGTTTCGCAAGGCCAATCCGGGTATTCCCGAGGATGGAATTGCGGTGATTTGCAGCGGCCCGCAGCTGTCGGAAGTGCGGGTGTGCATGGACAAGGATTTGCAGTTCGGCGCGTGTGGCAAAGGAGTGAAGACGCAGTGTCGGGCGGGGGATATTCGGGTGCCGCCGGTACGGTGAGCCATCCGTAATGAGCCAGGAAAAACAGGCGCTCCCGTGAGCGCCTGTTTTTTTGGCCTGAGGATTTGGAAATGTGAATATGAATACGAACCACGCTACTACTCAAACAGCATGAACATCCCCACCGCCGACCTGCTCCGCGAAATCAACAAACCCGAATAAGGATCCCCGGGGGGGTCAGGCAAATCCCCCGCATCCACCCCCAATTCCCCACGCAAAAACTCCACCAGCCCCCGCTGCAACCCACTCAATACCCCCTCGCGGCTGACCAGCGCCAGTTCCGTCGGCGCCAACTCCGGCAGATCCCTACACACCTCGTGCTCTGGCAATACCGCCGAAACCGGCAGCACCGAAACCCCCAACCCGGACGCCACTGCGGCTTGAATTCCGGTCAGGCTGTGGCTGCCGAACGCCACTCGCCATGGTCGCTGCGCCACATCGAGCAGGCGAATCGCCCGTTGTCGGTACAGGCAGCCCTGCGGAAACAGTGCCAGCGGCAGCACACAGCTGGAGGTGTCGAATTCGGTGCCTTTGACCCATACCAGTCGTTCCGGCCAGGTAACCCATGCCGGGCCGCTGTCGGGTTCGCGTTTGATCAGGGCAATGTCGATGTCGCCGGCGTCGAGGCGTTGGCGCAGGTCGAGGCTCATGCCACTGATGGTTTCCAGGCGCGCCTGCGGATGGTTGCGGGTGAAGCCGGCGAGGATCAGGGCCATGCGCCGGGCGTCGAAGTCTTCCGGCATGCCGATGCGCAGCACTTCCAGGTCGACGTCACTGGCCAGCGCTTGCGTGGCTTCGGCGGACAGCGCCAGCAACCGGCGCGCATAGTGGATCAGCAGTTCGCCGTGCTCAGTGAGAGCGACGTTCACTCCGGTGCGGTCGCGCAGGAGTAGCGGGTGGCCGACCAGATCCTCGAGTTTGCGCACCTGCTGGCTGACCGTCGATTGCGTGCGGTGCACACGCTCGGCAGCACGGGTGAAGCTGCCTTCATCGACCACGCAGACAAAGGTTTTCAGCAATTCCAGATCCAGCATGGCGGTATTCCTGATAGTTGTTTTGCGAATGAGGATTGAGTGTTTATTTAATTTCACACTATCACCGCACGCTCATAAGCTGAAGTCCTCACTGTGGAGGAATCGACCGATGACCTTAAACAACACGCCGCGCCCGCACTGGCTGACCTTCGATTGCTACGGCACGCTGATTCAGTGGGATGAAGGCCTGAAAGCCGTGGTCGAAAAAATGCTCAGCGACAAGGGCGAGCACGCCGTCGACGCCACTAAGTTGATCGAAGTCTACGACCGTCACGAGCACCGTCTCGAACAAACGCCGCCGCACCGTTCCTTTCGCGAACTCAGCACCCTCGGCCTGCAACTGGCGCTGGCAGAACTGGGCTTGCCGAGCCAGTCCGAGGACAGTCAGCGTCTGGCGGCGGCCATCCCGAACATGCCGCCATTTGCCGAAGTGGTCGACACCCTCGCGCAGCTCAAAGCCATGGGCTTCAAGCTGTGCATCGTCTCCAACACCGACGACGCGATCATTGCCGGCAACGTCGCGCAGCTCGGCGGCCATATCGACCGGGTGATCACCGCGCAGCAGGCCGGTGCCTACAAGCCGGCGCCGCGCCTGTTCGACTACGCTCATGAGCAATTGGGCGTGACCCGGGATGAAGTGGTGCACATCTGCGCCAGCCCCATGCTCGATCACACGGCGGCGCGGGACATGGGTTTTCGTTGCGTGTGGATCGATCGCGGCACCGGGCGCCAGTTGTTGCCCGACTATCGCCCCGACGCGATCCTGTCCAGCCTCGATCAAGTGCTGCCGCTGTTCAAATCCCTCGGCTGGACCTAAGGAGGATTGCCATGGCTCATATCTTGAGCGGCACTGGCAAAGCCAGACCAACCGCGACGCTGAACCTGGAAACCGAAGCGATCATCACCGCCCGCAACGAACTCGCTGCGTGCTTTCAACTGGCCGCGCTGCATGGGCTGGAGGAGGGCATCTGCAATCACTTTTCGGCGATGCTGCCGGGGCATGATGATCTGTTTCTGGTCAATCCATACGGCTACGCTTTTTCGGAAGTGACCGCGCAAAATCTGCTGGTCTGTGACTTCGCCGGCAACGTGGTCGATGGCGAAGGCGAGCCCGAAGCGACCGCGTTCTACATCCACGCGCGCCTGCACAAACAACTGCCACGGGTAAAAGTCGCGTTCCACACGCACATGCCGCACGCCACCGCGTTGTGCCTATTGCAAGGCCCGCCGCTGCTGTGGCTGGGGCAGACTGCGCTGAAGTTTTACGGGCGCACAGCGGTGGACGAGGATTACAACGGCCTCGCGCTGGACGCATCTGAAGGCGACCGCATCGCCAGCGTTATGGGCGATGCCGACATTCTCTTTCTGAAAAACCACGGTGTGATTGTCGCTGCGCCGAGCATTGCCGAAGCCTGGGACGATCTGTATTACCTGGAACGCGCCGCGCAGGTGCAACTGCTGGCACTGGCCACTCAGCGCGAATTGAAACCGGTGCCCCATGCGATTGCGCAGCGCGCCTATGAACAAATGCGCGAAGGTGATGCGCAAAGTGCCCGCGCGCACCTGACCAGCGCGATGCGGCGGCTGGCCCTGCACAACTGATTAACCGTAAAGAAGCAATCGTAAATAAATCGACGAAAAGCGATCATCCAAACTCGCGACGCGCCGATAACTGGGCGGGAGGCGGGCGTTTGCCCGGTACATCCCGGTGGGCTACGCTCACACATACAAGGGTTTCGGGCTCGCGCCCCTGTCGTACCTGCCCAGGACATGCTTTTGCCAATCCCCATTCACGATCCGCATCAGGCCCCCGGCACGCTCAAACGCCTGCCGCTTCGCAAAGCGGCGGTGCTGTTTATCGTTGCGGTGAGCCTGTGCCTGTGCGGTCTGCTGTACCTGCAACTGGAGCAGTCGCGGCGTCAGGATCTGGCAGTGGCGAAGATGGCTTCGGGCAACCTGACCCGGGCCATGGCGCAGCAGGCCGAAGACACTGTGCGGGCGGCGGATCTGGTGATGACCAGCCTGGTCGACTGGATTCAGGACGATGGTTACGGGGCGGTGCAGCGCCCTCGGTTGCAGCGGATCTTTGCCCGCCGCGCGCAGCAACTGGATCAGTTGCATGGCATCTTTCTCTTCGATCGCGAAGGGCAGTGGGTCATTACTTCGTTCGCCGATCTGCCTCGTGGCAATGGCGTGGCTGATCGCGACTATTTCAAGTTCCATCAGCAGAATGCTTCGACGGTTGCGCACATCGGCCCGGCGATTCGCAGCCGCGAAAACGGCGAGTGGATCATTCCGATTTCCAGACGCGTCAACGACCAGCTCGGCAACTTTCAGGGCGTGCTGATGGCGGGCATCCGCATGTCCTACTTCGATCAGTTCTTCAAAAGCTTCAGCCTCGATGACAGCGGCATCATGTTTCTGGCGCTGACCGACGGCACCTTGCTGGCGCGACGGCCCTTTGATGAGTCGTTGATCAATACCTCGGTGGCCCACGGCGAGATCTATCAAACCCTGCTGCCGAACGCTAACGCTGGCACCGCGATGCTCAACTCCGTGGTCGACGGCGTGACCCGCTTGTATGGCTATCGACAGCTCGCCTCGTATCCGCTGGTGGTCTCTGCGGCGACGTCGCAAGACACGATTCTGCAGGGCTGGTATGACCGCGCCTTTCAGTCCAGCGTAATTGTCGCGCTGGTGATTCTCGGGGTTGGCCTGTTCGGCTGGGTGTTCATTCATCAGGTGCGCGATGGCGAACGTATCGAGAAAAATCTGCGCAAGGCGCAACTGGCGCTGGAGCAGATCGCCACCCACGACAGCCTGACCGGGTTGGCCAATCGGCGCTTGTTCGAGCGTTCCCTGGACATTGAGTTTGCCCGGGGCGCACGTCAGGTCAGTCCGGTCAGCCTGATCATGCTCGATATCGATTTCTTCAAGCGCTACAACGACGCTTACGGACATGTCGCCGGCGATCAATGCCTGGCGCAGGTGGCCCAAGTGGTGAAGGCCTGCTGCCAGCGCAAGTCGGATCTGGCGGTGCGTTACGGCGGCGAAGAATTTGCCGTGCTGCTGCCGGACACGGACATCAACGGCGCGCTGGCGATAGCCGGGCAGATTCGCCGCAGCGTGATCGACAAGCACATCATCCACAGTGGGTCGCCGACCGGTTATCTCACGGTGAGTCTGGGCTGTTATTCATTTATTCCGAACGGCAACGACAGCCCGCAAGTGTTTATCCAGCGCGCGGATGCGGCGTTGTATGAGGCGAAAAATGCCGGGCGCAATCGCGCGGCGGTGTTTACAGCTGAAGAGGGTTTTGCCGAGTTGATGCGGTCGGATCGCTGATTCTTTCAGTCAACAGAAATAAAAGTGGGAGCGAGCCTGCTCGCGAATCGGTGTGTCAGCTTGCATCAAGGTTGGCTGACAGACCGCTTTCGCGAGCAGGCTCGCTCCCACATTGGGTCCTGATGTAAGCAGGACTATCTGGGATGGCTCTTGTTCGTTCAGCTGCCCGTGCCACCGCCCGCACCACCCGTGCCGCCGCCGGCCGAACCGGTCCCGCCACCCGCGCCGGAACCCGAACCACTGGCGCCGCCATTGGTGCCCGTGCCAGTGCCCATGCCCGAACCAGTGCCTGTCCCTGTCCCGGTTCCTGTGCCAGTTCCGTTATTGGTTCCACCCGAATTGCTGTCAACGGAAGGCGAGCCCGGCGTGCTGTCTGGCGGCATGGTTGAACTGCTGGCGCCGCCGGACTTGGTGCCCGTCGCATCGGTGCTGTCGTTGGCAGCGAAGCTGGCGGCGGATGCCGTGGCGAGCAGGCCGGCCAACAATAACGAAGTGAATTTGCGCGTCATCATGGTACGTCTCCTGATAAAGGGGATTACCTGATATTGGTCAGGCGCACTGAAACCTTGGTGCCCGTCGAGTGACGAGCGGTCAGTCGCCGCGCCAAGTGGCCTACCGTTCTTCTGCAATATTGGCTATTTGCCGAACCACCCCCGGGGACTAACGTAGCCACACATTCAATCGCTACCCCGGAGCCCACCATGCAACCTCGTGCCGATTTCTACACCGCTTCCCCCGATGCCATGAAAGCGATGATGGCGCTGGAAAATGCCGTCTCGAAACTGTCGCTGGAAAAGAGCCTGCTCGAACTGGTCAAGCTGCGCTCTTCACAGATCAACGGCTGCGCATTCTGCATCGACATGCACACCGCCGACGCGATCAAGGACGGCGAAACCCCGCGTCGTCTGTTCGCCGTGACAGCATGGCGGGAAGCGCCGTTCTTCAGCGAGCGTGAACGTGCCGCACTGCTGTGGACCGAGTCGCTGACACAACTGAGCCTGACCCACGCGCCGGACGAAGACTATGAAGTCGTCGCTGCGCAGTTTTCGCCGAAGGAACTGGTTGACCTGACGGTGGCGATCAACACCATCAACGGCTGGAATCGCCTGGCAGTGGGCTTCCGCAAACTGCCGCAGGCCTGAGACATTCACGCTTTTACCTTGTGGGAGCGAGCCTGCTCGCGAAGGCGACGTGTCAGTCACCATCATCGTTGCTGACATACCGCATTCGCGAGAAGGCTCGCTCCCACAGGGTCCTATTCAATGCCCATCGGAGCTCGGCGTCGTCGGTGCTTGTACCTTGCGCATCAAGAACACCATCACAGCGTGCATTGCTTTGTATTAATACGAAGCATTACTATTCACGCCCCTTTCTCACCACGCCGCCCATCCCCCATGCGCTCCCGCAGATCCGGCTTTTTCGAGCATTACGAAGAGTTGATCGGCACCTGGACTCGTCGCCTGCGCAATCGCGCGCAGGCCGAGGATCTGGCGCACGACACCTTTGTGCGGGTGCTCGAGGCGGATTCGGCGGCGGTGCAGCAGCCGCGTGCGTATTTGCATCAGACCGCGCGCAATATCGCCGTTGATGGTTATCGGCGTGAGGACCGGCGGGGCGTCATGGAGTCGGAGGCGGTCGATGACAGTGCATCGTCGGCGGGCGATCCGGAGCATTACATGCACGCGATCCAGTTGGCCGATTCCATCGAACGCGCGCTCACCGAGCTGCCGCTCAACTGCCGCAAGATCTTTGTATGGCAGAAGATCGAAGGCCTGACGCAGGCAGAAATCGCCGAACGCCTGGGGCTGTCCAAGAACATGGTCGAAAAGTATATGATCCGCACCCTGCGCCATCTGCGTGAGCGGCTGGATGGCTTGCAGTCATGATGACGTGTGACGTCGAAAAGATCGGAGCCTTCGGCAGCTCCTACAGGGGGCCTGCCTGCTCTCAACCTCAGCCGGACAGAATATTCCATGATGGAGACGAGAGATTGCGCCTGTGGGCAAGCGGCGGTGCGTGACGAGGCGGCGGCATGGTTCGTGCGTTTGCAGGAACCGAATGTCAGCGTCGAGCAACGGCAGCGCTTCGAGGCCTGGCTGAACGAGCATCCGCAGCACCGTGCAGAATTCCGCCTGCTCCAGGACTTGTGGGCGGCTGCTGATCTGCTGCCGACGTCGCGTCTGCAGGCGCTTGCCGAAACTCCGCCAGCTCGCCGCCAACGTCGGCCGATGCTGTGTTATGCCGTCGCCGCGAGTGTTCTGGCCGTGGCGCTGGGGCTTGGCCTGTTCAGCGGGCTGAATCATCCGGGCGGTTACCGCGCTGAATTCGCCACGGCGCCGGGCGAGCGCAAGCATGTGGCGTTGCCGGACGGTTCTGTAATCGATCTGAACAGTCGCAGCCGCTTGCAGGTGCGTTATGAGCAGGATCGACGGGTTATCGAATTGAGCGCGGGCGAGGCGATGTTCAGCGTTGAACACGACGCCTCGCGTCCGTTTATTGTCGAAGCCGGCAGCGGCAGGGTCACGGTCACCGGTACGCGTTTCGATGTGCGCCGCGATGCCACGCAGACCCGCGTGGCGGTGGAGCAGGGCACGGTGAAGGTGCAGGAAGTGCTGCCCCGGACAACCAATTCATCAACCTCACCGCAGGCCTCGGCACGGCGGTCGATGCCCAAGGCAAAGTCCTGCCGGCCTACGCGGTCAACCCGGCGCAGCTGACCGCCTGGCGCAACGGCAAACTGGTGTTCAACAACGCCAGCCTCAGCGAAGTAGCGGCAGAAGTATCGCGCTATCGCGACAAGCCGCTGACCGTATCCCAGCCGAATGTCGCCAGCCTGCGCCTGACCAGCGTGTTCAAATCCGACGACACCGACGCCTTGCTCAAAGCCTTGCCGAGCATCCTGCCGGTGACGGTGCGCACCCTTCCCGATGGCAGTCAGGAAATAATTTCCAGATAGCATTCAGGTTTTTTCCCCGTTCATCGTCTTCCTGTTCAACTGCAACTGGTTTGCATTAACAGCCGCACACTCTTGCGATCCACAGGACTCCGTACGACGTGAACATCACAACCCACAATAAAAAATCCCCTTGGTTGCCACTGGCCTTGGCGCTCGCGGTCAGCGCCGCGATGCCGTTGGCGTTTGCCGCTGAGGCCATTCATATCCGCGCGCAACCGCTGGGCCAGGCCTTGAGCGAACTGGGCCAGCAAACCTCGCTGCAGGTGTTTTTCAGCCCCGAGCTGGTGGCGGGCAAACAAGCTCCGGCGGTGGACGGCGACCTCGCGCCAGAGCAGGCGCTGCGGCAGTTGCTGCAAGGCAGCGGCCTCGATTATCAGATCAATGAAGGCTCGGTGACGCTCGCCCCAGCAGCCACCTCCGCAGCCAGCAACGGCCCGCTGGAACTGGGTGTGACCGACATCAAAGTGGTCGGCGACTGGCTCGGTGACGCGGACGCTGCGGTGGTGCAGAACCACCCCGGCGCACGCACGGTGATTCGCCGCGAAGCGATGGTCGAGCAGGGCGCGATGAACGTCAGCGACGTGCTCAAGCGCGTGCCTGGCGTGCAGGTGCAGGACTCCAACGGCACCGGCGGCAGTGATATTTCCCTTAACGTCGGCGTGCGCGGTCTGACTTCGCGCCTGTCGCCACGCTCGACTGTTTTGATCGATGGCGTGCCAGCGGCGTTCGCGCCTTACGGCCAGCCGCAACTGTCGATGGCGCCGATTTCCTCGGGCAACCTCGACAGCATCGACGTCGTGCGCGGCGCCGGTTCCGTGCGCTACGGGCCGCAGAACGTCGGCGGCGTGATCAACTTCGTGACCCGCGCGATTCCGGAGAAAACCACCGGCGAAATCGGCACCACCCTGGAAACCACGCAGTACGGCGGCTGGAAACACATCGACACCGCATTTCTTGGCGGCACCGCCGACAACGGCATGGGCGTCGCGCTGCTGTACTCCGGCGTCAACGGTCACGGTTATCGCGAGCGCAACAACGGCAATGACATCGACGACGTGCTGCTCAAGACGCATTGGGCGCCGACCGATAAGGACGATTTCAGCCTCAACTTCCACTACTACGACGCCAGTGCCGACATGCCGGGTGGCCTGACTCAGCGTCAGTACGATGACAAACCGTACGAGTCGGTGCGTGACTACGACCAGTTCACAGGCCGGCGCAAAGACGTGTCGTTCAAGTGGATCCGCCAGATCGACGAGCGCACCCAGGCAGAAATTCTCACCTATTACACCGACAGCTTTCGCGGCAGTACCATTGCCGCGCGCGATCAGCGCACCCTCAGCTCATACCCGCGTTCCTATTACACCCTGGGCATCGAGCCGCGCGTGTCGCGGGTGTTCGATGTCGGCCCGACCACTCAGGAAGTCAGCGTCGGTTATCGCTATCTGAAAGAGGCCATGCACGAAGAATCGAGTCGTCTGGCGCTGGTCAACAATCAGCCAGTGGTCACGCCGACTTCCGACGGCCATGTGTTTCAGGATCGCACCGGTGGCACCGAGGCCAATTCGGTGTATGTCGACAACAAGATCGACGTCGGCAACTGGACAATCACCCCGGGCATTCGCTTCGAACACATCAGCACCGACTGGCATGACCGCGCCGTGCTCGACACCGCTGGCCGCCCGGTACCGGAGAAAAATCGCAGCATCGAAAGCAACGAACCGCTGCCGGCGCTGAGCGTGATGTATCACCTGTCCGATGCCTGGAAGCTGTTCGCCAACTACGAAACTTCGTTTGGCAGCCTGCAGTATTTCCAGCTCGGCCAAGGCGGTTCGGGTGACAGCACCGCCAACGGGCTGGAGCCGGAAAAGGCCAAGACCTACGAGATCGGCACGCGCTACAACGATGATGTGTGGGGCGGCGAGGTGACGCTGTTCTACATCGATTTCGATGACGAACTGCAATACATCAGCAACGACGTCGGCTGGACCAACCTCGGCGCGACCAAGCACCAGGGCATTGAAGCCTCGGTGCATTACGACATGGCCGCACTCGACCCGCGCCTCGATGGCCTGACCGCCAACGCCGGGCTCACCTACACCCGCGCCACTTATGAAGGCGAGATCCCCGGCTTCAAGGGCCGCGATCTGCCGTTCTATTCGCGGCAGGTTGCGACAGTCGGTTTGCGTTACGACATCAACCGCTGGACCTGGAACATCGACGGCTTTGCCCAATCGAAACAGCGTTCGCCGGGCACCGGTGTGAATGCGGATGGCAGCTTCAATGGCAACTACATCACCGAAGGCACAGCAGACGGGCAGTACGGCGACATCCCGGGTTACGTGACCTGGAACGTGCGCGGCGGTTATGACTTTGGTCCGCAGGTGTCGAACCTGAAGCTCGGCGCCGGGGTGAAAAACGTCTTCGACAAGCAGTACTTCACCCGCTCCAGCGACAACAACTCGGGGATGTATGTCGGCGCACCGCGCACGTTCTTCGTGCAGGCCAGCGTCGGCTTCTAAGGCTTGATCGTTCCCACGCTCTGCGTGGGAATGCAGCCCGGACGCTCCGCGTCCCTTGCAAAGCCGAACGCGGAGCGTCCGTTGAGGCATTCCCACGCAGAGCGTAGGGAACGATCTGGCTACGTCCTGCGAGCCTGCTCGCGAAGCTTTCAGACCTTCAGGACTTTGCCGCCAATCGCCACAGCCACCAGCAACACTGCCATCAGTCCAAAGGCAAAACTCAGGCTGCTGGCATGGGCGACAAAACCGATTACTGCCGGCCCGGCGAGAATCCCGGCATAACCGAGCGTGGTAATTGCCGGTACCGCGATGCTCTCCGGCATCACCGTCTGCTTGCCCACCGCCGTGTACAGCACCGGCACGATGTTCGAGCAACCGGCGCCGACCAGCGCATAACCGAGCAGTGCCGCTTGCCAGCTCGGTGCGAAGGTGGCGAGAAACAGTCCCGCCGCCGCCAACAGGCCGCCGAACAGAATGATCCGCGTAGCCCCCAGCTTGCGCACTATGCGATCACCCAGCAGACGGCCGACGGTCATGGTCAGGGCAAACGCTGCGTAACCCATTCCCGCATAAGCCGTGTCGATCCCCCGTTCCTGAGCGAGGAACACTGCGCTCCAGTCCAGCGCCGCGCCTTCGGTAAGGAAAACGATGAAGCACATGCCGCCGATAAACAGCACGATGCCATGGGGAATGGCGAACGCCGGGCCGGAGCTTTCGCTGCCGTAGGGCAACATGTGCGGCACGCACTTGAGCAAGGCGCCGATCAGCAAAACCACTACCACCAGCATCGCCGCCAGCGGTGTCAGGCCGAGGCCGAGCAGGGCGCTGACACCCGCCGCACCGACGATGCCGCCGAGGCTGAACAAGCCGTGGAAACCCGACATCATGTGCTTGCCGCTGGCGCGCTCGACGATCACTGCTTGCAGGTTCACCGTCGAATCCACCGTGCC
The DNA here is from genome assembly GCF_979258175.1 of Pseudomonas sp. AC255. Lineage (NCBI taxonomy): Bacteria > Pseudomonadati > Pseudomonadota > Gammaproteobacteria > Pseudomonadales > Pseudomonadaceae > Pseudomonas > Pseudomonas sp. AC255. The sequence continues at coordinate 1,401,754 of NZ_OZ409841.1, forward strand.
GAGGCCGGCGCCGAACATGAACAACGTGGCGATCAGCGCCGGGATCGATGACACCGTCGCCAGCAACGGCAGTGCCGCGCAGATCAGCAAGGTGCCGGCGGTGGCTACACGTCGGCAACCAAAACGCGTGGCAAGAATCCCCGCCAGCGGCATCGCCAGAATCGAGCCGACACCCAGGCACAGCAGCAATAACCCCAGCGTGCCCTCATCCAGCCCGGCCCGCGCCTTGGCATACGGCACCAGCGGCGCCCAGGCGGCGATGCCGAGGCCAGCGATGAAAAAAGCGACGCGGGTGGACATCTGTTGCAGACGTCCGGGGACGAACGTGTCTTGGGGGTTGAGGCTGGTCATATCGATCCTTGGCAAAAAAACAACTGCATCCCGAGTGACATTCTGACGGCGTTGAGGTTCGATCTCAGGCCTTTCGGGGCATAACGGTGAACATCCTACCCTGTGGGAGCGAGCCTGCTCGCGAAAGCGGTGGGTCAAATATGGAATTGTCGACTGACGCACCGCCTTCGCGAGCAGGCTCGCTCCCACACTGGTTTGCGGTTTACAGTCGGATTTTCGCCAGCATGGAATATGGGAACAAGGCATGACGACGTTCTACGACGCACGCGGCAATATCTACGCCGTGGTCTCACCCCAAGCCTTGCGCGAGGCCGGGATTGCTTTGCCGGCCAGCGCCGCCGAGTGCGCCGGGTCTCGGCAGCAATGGAGCGAAGCCGCCATCGCCCTGTGCTGCGATTGGCCGGAAGGCCAGCGTCCGGCCAACGGCAAACCCCACCGCAGTGACGGCCTGCTGATCGGCCCGTTCCAGGCATCTGCGCCTTTCGATGTGCTGATCGTCAACACCGACGGCAGTCTCGCCGAGCGCAGCGGTAACGGCCTGACGATTTTTCTCAGGCATTGACCGAGCAAGGCTTGATGCCGGAGCAGGGCGCAGTGTTGCGCGTTCATCATGACAAGGGCGAAGAGCTGGATACGGCGGTGACACCAGCCGAAGTCGAAGGCGTGCGCGGTTTCTGGCTCGACCTCGGTCAGCCCGGATTCGGCCCGCAAGCCGTCGGGGCGCGGGCAGTCGAGAGCGTTCAAATCAATAATCGCGACGTCAGCCATGTCCAGCCCCTGGCGCAACTCGATCCCACTTGGACCCACAGCCAATTCGTCCGCATCGGCAATCCGCATTGCGTGACGCTGCTAAGCGATCCGGCCATGTTGCCGAGTAACGAGCAGATGCTTGAATCACCGCTGAACGAAAGGCTGACGGCAATTGCCTATGCCATGCCCACCGGTGCCGGCAATCCCTGCCCGGCGGGCGTCAATCTGCAATGGGCCGCGCTGGCGTCGCCGCAGCAAATCCTCGCCCGGGTATTCGAACGTGGCGAAGGACCAACCGCGTCATCCGGCACCAGCGCCAGTGCGGTCGCGTGTGCCGCGTGGCGGGTGGGTTGGGTCGAGGCGGGAAAAGTGCGGGTGGTCATGCCGGGTGGCACCGCACCGGTTTTGCTTGAGGTTTCGCAAGGGGAATTGCTGCGCGTCAGATTGTTTGGCACGGCGCGGTTGATGGATTGACTCGGTCGACGCCATCGCTGGCAAGCCAGGCTCCCACAGGGTTTTGCATGAGGGCCCAATCATGTGCTCAACACAAAACCTGTGGGAGCCTGGCTTGCCAGCGATGAGGCCATCAGCCCCAGCGCAATCTCAACTGAACTCCACCACCGGCATCTGCCGCTTCATCAACACCTTGCCGCCGCGAATCGAATACAGCGGCAGGCCTTGGCTGCGGATCACTTCGTAGTCGCTGTCCGCCGAGAGAATCAGCAGGTTCGCCGGGCGGCCCTGTTCGAGGCCGTAGCGCTCGCCCAGGTGCATGGCTTTGGCGCTGTTGTCGGTGACCAGATCCAGCGCGCTTTGCAGGTTGCGATAACCGAGCATGTGGCAGATGTGCAAACCCGCTTCAAGCACGCGCAGGATGTTGCCGTTACCCAGCGGATACCACGGGTCGACGATCGAATCCTGACCGAAACACACGTTCATGCCGGCTTCGAGCAGTTCGTTGACGCGGGTCACGCCCCGGCGTTTCGGGAAGTTGTCGAAACGTCCTTGCAGGTGAATGCTTTCGGTCGGGCAGGAAACAAAGCTGATGCCGGAATGGCCGAGCAGGCGGAACAGTTTGGCGCAGTAGGCGTTGTCATAAGAGCCCATCGCCGTGGTGTGGCTGGCGGTGACGCGGGCGCCCATGTCGCGGCTGCGCGCTTCTTCGGCAAGCACTTCAAGGAAACGTGAATGCGGATCGTCAGTCTCGTCGCAGTGCACGTCGACCAGGCAGCCCGTGCGCTCGGCCAGGTCCATGAGGAACTTCACCGAGCTGACGCCCTGATCGCGGGTGTATTCGAAATGCGGAATGCCGCCGACCACGTCGGCGCCCATGCGGATCGCTTCTTCCATCAGCTCGCGCCCGTTGCGGAACGATTCGATGCCTTCCTGCGGGAACGCGACGATTTGCAGGTCAATCAGCTGACGGCTTTCCTCGCGCACTTCGAGCATGGCTTTGAGCGCGGTGAGTTGCGGGTCGGTGACGTCGACGTGGGTGCGCACGTGCTGAATGCCGTGGGCTGCCAGGGCCTGAATGGTCTTCTTGGCGCGGGTCTTGGTGTCTTCTTCGGTGATGGTGACCTTGCGCTCGCCCCAGCATTCGATGCCTTCGAACAGCGTGCCGCTCATGTTCCAGCGCGGCTCGCCGGCGGTGAGGGTGGCGTCGAGGTGGATGTGCGGCTCGACGAAGGGCGGCACCACCAGATTGCCGCCGGCATCGAGGTCATCCGGGCCGAGGGTCGGCGCTTCGGTCTGACGGGCGATGCTGTGGATCAGTCCGTCTTCGAGGTGCAATTCGTGCAGGCCTTCCTGGTTGCGCAGGCGGGCGTTGATGATGTGCATCAGGCAAATCCTTTTTATAGGTCTTGTAGTGGTGCGCTGACGCGACGGGCGCCCAGCACACCGGTGACGATGACATACGTTAGCGCGGCAGCGGCAATGCCTACCAGCGGCGCGACCCAGGGCGAGCTGAACGCAGCGACGGTTCCGACCCCGTAGGCCCCGAGGCCCGGCCAGTTGAACGCTGGCAACCGTGCGTCGGCCAGACGCGGATAGTGCCCGCGCCAGCGGTAGAAGAAGTCAGCCATGATCACCCCGCCAATCGGCGGAATCACCGTGCCGAGCAGGATGAGATACGGCACCAGCATGTCGTACATGCCCAGCAGGGCGAGCAGAGTGCCGATCACCGCGCCACCGAGGGTCACGGTCTTGCGCCGCCCGGTGCGCAGCAGGTTGCAGCCGGCCACGGCGAAGTTGTAGATGGTGTTGTCCTGAGTGCTCCAGATGTTCAGCAACAGCATGGCCATCGCGGCCATGGCGAAGCCCTGCAACAGCAGCACTTCAACCACATCCGGCTGTTGATAGACGATCGCGCCGTACGCGCCGATCAGCACCATCAGGCCGTTGCCGATGAAAAAACCGATCAGGCTGGCCAGCACTGCCACTTTTGCCGAGCGGGAAAATCGCGTCCAGTTGGTGGCTTGCGTTGCGCCGCTGACGAAGGTGCCGAAGACCAGGGTGATCGCTGTCGACCAGTCCAGCGAACCGCTCGGCACCACGCTGAGCAAGCCTTCGAAGCCGCCAACCTTCACGGTCGCTGCCCACATCGACAGCATCAGCAGCAACATCATCGCTGGCACCGCGATGTACGAGAGAATTTCCAGTCCGCGATAACCGATGTACGCCGTGGCGCAGAAGCCGAGACCGAACAGCACCATCAGGACCAGCACGGTGCTTTCATCGAGATTGAAATACTTGCCGATCACCACCGCCGCCGTCGCCGTGCCCCACGCGTACCAGCCAATCTGGGTGAAGCCGAGAATCAGATCGCTGAGCTTGCTGCCGACTTCGCCAAAACAGAAGCGGCCCATCAGTACCGAATTGAGGCCGCTCTTGAAGGCGATGTAACCCAGCCCTGCGGCGTAAAGGCCCAGCAGCAGATTGCCAACAATGATCACCGCCATCATCTCGGCGAAACCGAACGCGACCCCGAGCTTGCCGCCGGCAAACATGGTCGCAGTGAAAAACGTGAAGCCCAGTAACACCATCGCCGTCGAGGCCAGGCCTTTGCGCGCGTGCATGGGGACTTCACTGAGCGGGTAATCGTTGCCGGGGGCGTTCTGCGTCATGGGGCAGTCCTTGCAGGAAGGGGAAGACGCAGAAGGGTTGCAGCGGTCGTGCCAAGCGGCGCAAGTGAACGAATGTGTAGACGCGACTGAGGTTTTCAGCGCGAAAGCAGTGCACTGAATGCACCAGGAGCCCAATGTGGGAGCGAGCCGTCATGGGGCTGCCCTCTTGGCGGGGAGCGGACAGCATAGGCATAAAAAAACAGCCGTGGAGGCTGTTTCTGAACTCAATCCGGCACTGAACCCTGTGGGAGCGGGCTTGCCCGCGATGGCGTCGGAACATCCAACATTGATGTGTCCGACACTCCGCTATCGCGGGCAAGCCCGCTCCCACAGGGTTTTGCAGTGGTCTTCGGATCGGCTTATTCGCCGCGATAGATGCAGCCGCTGGTGCACGTCTCATGAATGCGGATCGCGCTGAGTTCCGGCAGCAATGGCTTCATCTCATTCCAGATGAATTTGGCCAGCACTTCGCTGGTCGGGTTTTCCAGGCCAGGAATGTCGTTCAGGTAGTTGTGGTCGAGGCGCTCATACAGCGGCTTGAAAATCGCTTTGATCTCGGAGAAATCGCGAATCCAGCCAGTGTGCGGGTCGAGGTCGCCGCTCAGGTGCAGCGCGACCTTGAATGAGTGGCCGTGCAGGCGGCCGCACTTGTGGCCGTCCGGGACGTGCGGCAGGCGGTGGGCGGATTCGAAAGTAAACTCTTTGAAGATTTCCACGGTATTTTCGGCTCTGTTCAGATGGCGTTCGCCGCAGCGATTCGGGCAGGCGGCGAGTTTATCAGCTTGTCTTTGGCCGTGCTGACTAAAGGGTCAGCAAGCGGTCGGCGAGGCGACCGTTGGCCGTCAGCTCGAGGAATTCGTCACCCAGTCTCCGGCTCTCGTCCATCGCCCTGTGCCAGTATTTCTGCCGGCCCGGCGCATCGCCCATAAAGCGTTTGAAGTCATTTCGATCGGGCAGTTTGCCGTAGGGCAGGCGCGCCAGATATTCCTTCGATGGCGCGACCAGCAGCACATCCTGCAAACGCTGCACCGAAGCGCGGCGCCATGGCAGGGTCTTGTCGAACCAGCCGGGAATCACCCGATCGGTGAAGTGCGGATAGAGCACGATGCCATCGCCGCTGTAGGGCAGGTCGAGGTGGTAGTCGAGCAAACCGCCATCGCGGAACGTACCCGCGCCGGCGCCGGGCAGGTCGCGCACGCCTTCCATCACCATCGGAATCGACCCGGAAGCGAGCAGGGCCTGGCGCAGGTTGCCGGTATTGAGCGCAACGAAACGCGAGGGGAAATCGGTCAAGGCATCAAGCGGCGGCGCCAGGCGTGGATCGTGGATGATCAGCCGTTCGAAGTGCCGCGACAGCCGTGCACGGCCGCGCAGGTTGTCGGCGATCACCGAACCCAGCGCCAGACCGAGGCGCCCGCGATGGTCCTCGGCGAGGCGGCCCTGGCTTTTCACCACCATGATGTTCAAGCGGTAATCGGCGTTTTCAAGAATGCTCGCATCGCGGCCGTCGAGCAGGTCATTGAGCATGCGCTGCGAGCTCTGGCTGATCTCGGCCATGGTCACGCCTTTGTTGAAATGCTGCTCGGCGTACAGCTCACCGAGGCGGCGAATGCCTTCGGCGGCGTCCGGCAGGCAGGCGCTGGCAAAGCGCCAGGAACCCACCGAGGCGCCGATCAGCGAACGCTCACGCGGCGCACTCGGCAGCCACTCGCCGAACAACGCCAGATCGAGGCCCTGAATCCCCAACGCCTTCGGCCCACCGGCCGCACCGGGCAGGGTGCCGACGTCTGCGGCGAGCAATCCCTGCGCACGAATCCGCGCCATGGCCCGTGGGCCGGCCTTGAGGGTGAGGGCGGGAAACTTGATGTGGATGGCGGTCATACCGGTCTCGATCGTTAGCAAGCTGGCGATTATAAGCACATGTTGCAGGCCCATGTAGGAGTGAGCCTGTCCCACAAACGGGGCAGACGCAAAACCAGTGTGGGAGCGAGCCTGCTCGCGAAAGCGGCGGGTCAGAAACATCGCTGCAGCTGACACTCCGTCTTCGCGAGCAGGCTCGCTCCCACAGGGAATCTTGCCAACAGTGGGGCACAATGATGGCCATTCAGTTTCAGTTAAGTTGACCTCGCTATGGTGCCCACCGTAAGCAACATATAAGAATTCGGAGACACCCATGAAAACCCTGACTGCCCTGACCACTGCCTCGATCCTCGGCCTTGGCGCCAACACTGCGCTGGCGCGCGATCTCGGACCTGACGAAGCGCTTCGTTTGCGCGACGCTGGTACTATCGTCTCCTTCGAGAAGCTCAACGCCATCGCCCTGGAAAAACACCCCGGTTCGGAAATCACCGAAACCGAGCTGGAGGAAGAGTACGGCAAGTTCATTTACCAGATCGAACTGCGCGACCCGAAAGGGCTGAAGTGGGACCTGGAGTTGAACGCGGTCGATGGTGAAGTGCTCAGGGATCATCAGGATACGTAATGAAGCTGAATAGTCGCGCCACCCGCCTGACGGCGCTGGCGCTGGTGTTGTTGTGCAGCACGGCCATGGCTCGCGACCTCGATCAGGACGAGGCGCTGGCCCTGCGTCGCGATGGCGTGATCCTGCCGCTGGAGCAAGTGCTGCAGCAGGCCATGGATCGCTACCCCGGCGCCAAACTGCTGGAAGTCGAGCTGGAAGAAAAACACGACGTGTACATTTACGAAGTCGAATTGCTGACGGTCGAGGGCGTGGCGCGCGAGCTGCACCTGAAGGCCGATACCGGCGAGTTAGTCAAAGACAAGGAAGATTGATCGATGCGTTTGCTTCTGGTGGAAGACCATGTACCACTGGCCGACGAATTGCTCGCCGGCCTGCAGCGCCAAGGCTACGCGGTGGATTGGCTAGCCGATGGTCGTGACGCGGTGTATCAGGGCAGCAGCGAGCCCTATGACCTGATCATCCTCGATCTCGGCCTGCCCGGCGTACCGGGGCTGGACGTGTTGGCGCAGTGGCGCGCGGCCGGTCTGGCGATTCCGGTGCTGATCCTTACCGCGCGCGATTCCTGGGCCGAGCGCATCGAAGGGCTGAAAGCCGGCGCTGACGATTACCTGACCAAACCGTTCCACCCGGAAGAACTGTACCTGCGCATTCAATCGCTGCTGCGCCGCTCCAAGGGCCAGGCCAACCAGCCGACCCTGCAAGCCGCCGGCCTGCATCTGGACGAAGGCCGCCAGTGCGTGGTTCGCGACGGCGCCGACATCCAGCTGACCGCCGCTGAATTCCGCCTGCTGCGTTATTTCATGCTGCACCCCGAACAGATCCTCTCGAAAAGCCACCTCGCCGAACACCTCTACGACGGTGAGACCGAGCGTGACTCCAACGTCCTCGAAGTCCACGTCAATCACCTGCGGCGCAAGCTCGGCAAAAGCGTGATCGAAACCCGTCGCGGTCAGGGATACCTGTTCGGCGGACAAGCTTCATGAGATCAATCCAGCGCCGTTTGAGCCTGGGTCTGATCAGCGTGATGGTGGTGGTCGGTCTGGTGCTGGCGCAAACCAGCCTGTGGTTGTTCGAAGTCGGTTTGCAGCGCTACCTCGAAGCCGGCCTGCGCAACGACAGCGAAAGCCTGCTGGTTGCGCTGGTGCGCGGCCCGCAAGGTCTGCAACTGGATGAACGGCATCTGTCGCCGGCCTATCAGCGACCATTTTCCGGGCATTACTTTCGCATCGATTTTTCCGACAGCCACTGGCGTTCGCGCTCGCTGTGGGATCAGGAACTGCCGCTGCTGCAACACCCGGGGCTGCACAGCAATCTGCAACTGGGCCCGGGCGGGCAACGCTTGTTGATATTGCGCTCGGACTATCGACGCCTGGGTCAATCGATCTCGATCAGTGTCGCCCAGGATTACACGCCGGTCAGCGACAGCTTTCAGCGCATGCGCCAGATCGGCCTCGGTCTGGGGCTGGCGGCGTTGCTGTTGATCCTGTTCCTGCAACGCCTGACCGTGCGCCGCGCGCTGAAACCGCTGGAACGCGCGCGCGAGCAGATCGCTCAGTTGCAGCAGGGCCAGCGCTCGCAACTCGACGATCAGGTGCCGGTGGAGCTGGAGCCGCTGGTGGCGCAGATCAACCATTTGCTCGCCCACACCGAAGACAGCCTCAAGCGCTCGCGCAATGCCTTGGGCAACCTTGGCCACGCGCTGAAAACCCCGTTGGCGGTGCTGCTCAGCCTGGCCTCCAGCGACAAGCTCGATGACCATCCCGAGCTGCGCAGGATCCTCAAGGAACAGCTGGAACAGGTGCAGCAGCGCCTCAATCGCGAACTCAATCGCGCGCGGTTGTCGGGGGATGCGCTGCCCGGCGCGTTGTTCGATTGCGATGCCGAGCTGCCAGGGTTGCTGGCGACCTTGAACATGATTCACGGCGAGCATCTGGCCCTGAGCTACGTCGCACCGCCGGGTTTGCAGCTGCCGTGGGACCGCGAGGATTTGCTCGAACTGCTCGGCAACCTGCTCGACAACGCCTGCAAATGGGCCGATGCCGAGGTGCGCTTGAGTGTGATCGAAAGGTCTGACGGCTTTGCCCTGAGCGTGGAAGATGACGGTCCGGGGATTCCCGAAGAGCAGCGCACTCAGGTGTTCAGCCGTGGCACGCGGCTGGATGAGCAGACCCACGGGCATGGGCTCGGCCTTGGGATCGTGCGGGATATTGTCGATACCTGGGGTGGCTTGCTGGTGCTGGGCGAAAGCGAGTGGGGCGGGTTGAAAGTGGTGATTGAACTGCCTCGGCGGTGAGCCCTTGAAAAGCCCCTCACCCTAACCCTCTCCCAGAGGGAGAGGGGACTGATTGTGTTGTTCTTGAGAGATTCACCCACTTGAAATCCGAGTCGAACTCAGGACTTGAATGGCATGAAGATCGGCTCCCTTTCCCCCTCGCCCCCTTGGGGGAGAGGGCTGGGGTGAGGGGGATTGGAACTGACACCCCGCACTTGTGCATCAAACGCGAAACTGATCCATCAACCGCTGCTGGTGATTCGCCAGGCTGTTGAGCGACTGGCTCACGCGCGCCGATTCATTGGCCTGCCCGGACAGCGACTCGGTCACATCGCGAATCGTCGCCACGTTGTTGTTGATCTCCTCAGCCACTGCGCTCTGCTCTTCGGCGGCACTGGCGATTTGCAGGTTCATGTCGCTGATCACCGTCACCGCATCGCCGATCTGCCGCAGCGCCGTCACCGCTTGGCCAACCTGCTCGACACTGCCCTGGGCCTGACGATGGCTGTTGCCCATCGAACCGACCACTTCCTGCGTGCCGTTCTGCAATTGCTCGATGACCTGGCGGGTTTCCTCCACCGACTCCTGAGTGCGGCGCGCGAGGTTGCGCACTTCATCGGCGACCACGGCAAAACCGCGTCCGGCTTCACCGGCACGGGCGGCTTCGATGGCGGCGTTGAGTGCGAGCAGGTTGGTCTGCTCGGCGATGGCGCGGATGGTTTCCAGCACCGTGCCGATCTTCTCACTGTTGGCGGCCAGGCCTTCGACCTGGACCATCGCTGCGCTCATGTCGGCGGCGAGGGTGTCGATGCTCGCGGTGGTGTGGTCGATCACGGTCAGACCCTGGCGGGTGGCGCGGTCGGCGTCTTTGGCTGCTTCGGCGGCCTGGGCGGCACTGCGCGCGACGTCCTGGGCAGTGGCGCTCATTTCGTGGGACGCGGTGGCGACCTGATCGACCTGACGGTATTGCTGCTCCATGCCGGCGCTGGTCTGGGTGGCGATGGCCGAGGACTGGTCAGCGGTGTTGCGCGCGTCCTGCACCGAGCGCTTCACCTCGGCAATGATCGGTTGCAACTTGTCGAGGAACTTGTTGAACCAACCGGCCAACTGGCCCAGTTCGTCCTGCTTGTCGTAGGCCAGGCGCCGGGTCAGGTCGCCTTCGCCGCTGGCGATGTCTTCAAGCATGTGCGCCACACCGAGGATCGGCTTGGTCACGCTGCGCGCCATCAGCCACACCAGCAGCAAACCGATCAGCGCGGCGAGCAGGCCCAGGCTCAGTTCGATCAGCGTGCCTGAGGTATTGCTCGCATCCAGTTGCTGCTTGAGCGCTTCGGCACGGCTGACCAGGACTTGCTCCGGCACATCGAGCAACACACCCCACGCCGGTCCATCGGGAATCGGCTGGAACGGCGACAGCACTTTCAACTGGCCATTGCTGTGCAGGCTGCTCACGCCAGTGCTCGAGGCGAGCAGGCGCAGCAACTCGCTGCCGCTGGCCTGATCTACCGCATCCAGGCGCTGGCTGAGTTTGCCGGCATCCGGACTGTAACCGGCGAGCAGGCCGGCGGGGCTGACGATACTCACGGCGGTCTGACCGTCGTAAAGCTTGCGGCTGGCGTTCTGGCTGATCGCTTGCAGGCTATTGAGGTTGATGTCGACCGACAGCGAGGCGATGACTTTGCCATTGACCTGCAGCGGGAAGACGATGCTGGTCATCAGCACTTTCTGGCCATCGATGACATAGAAGTACGGCTCGATCACGCAGGGTTTGAGCGTGGTGCGCGGGCAGGTGAACCAGGCATTCGCAGCCTGACCGCTGGGGCCGGTGCTGGTGTCGCTCATGTCGCTTTCCGGCAGCGCCATCGAAGTGACTTTGCCCGGGGTCGGCTGCGACCAGTACAGGGCGAAACGGCCCTTGTCGTTGCTGCCCAGTTCAGCCTGATCGGCGAACAGTTCGTCCTTGCCGTCCAGCGCATTGGCTTCGAACACCAGCGACAGGCCGAGCAGGTCCGGGTTGGCTTGCAGCGCGGATTTGACCTGACGGGTCATGTCCTCGCGCAGGTCGAAGGCATCGAGAAAGCGCTTCTCGGCCTGCTCACGCAAAAACAGTACCTGCCGCGAGAAACCGTGGCCGTACTGATAGGCGTCCATGAATTGCTGACGAATGCCGGCGGCCTGCACTTCACCTTGCGATTCGATCCGCGCCTGCGCCGACTCGGTGAGCATCTCCATGCTCGAGGCCTTGACCAGCGCCGAGCTGTGTTCCATGCGATACAGCGAAAGACCGACCAACAGGGTCACGATACCGGCCAGGCAGAGGCCGGCGAGCAGGGTGATTTTCCATTGGATGGAAAGTTGTCTGAGCGACATGGAAAACATCCTTATCCGATAAATATCTGAGACTTTGCACTGTAGCGGCCGCGTTTCGGCTTTCTTTATGCCGTGAGCGCAATATGACCGATTGCCGCATGCGGGGCCTGTGGTCCTGTGATCCTGTGGTCCTGTAGTCCTGTAGTCCTGTGGCGAGGGGATTTATCCCCGTTCGGCTGCGAAGCAGTCGTGACACCTGCGTATTGATCGTTCCCACGCGCAGCAAAGGAATGCCTCAACGGACGCTCCGCGTTCGGCCCTGGAAGGGACGCGGAGCGTCCCGGGCTGCATTCCCACGCAGAGCGTGGGAACGATCAATCCCTCGCCACAGGGCTTTGACAGCGCCGCCACTCTGCGGCACAGTGCGCGCCCTCTAACAAGACCCTCTGTACAAATCCGCCGGCCAACCCCGGGCGGACTCATCCTGTCTGGCGGTGTGTTTCCACCCGCAGTGTTTTTTGAGGTAGTGAAATGAATGCAGTCATAGCAGCCGTCGGCGTCATGCTGATCCTCAGCCTGTCGCGCGTGCATGTGGTGATCGCGCTGATCGTCGGGGCGCTGGTCGGTGGCCTGACCGGCGGTCTGGGCATCGACGCAACACTCAAGGCGTTCAACAGCGGCCTGGGCGGCGGCGCGACGGTGGCGTTGTCCTACGCCTTGCTCGGCGCGTTCGCCGTGGCGATTGCCAAATCCGGCCTGGCCCATGCGCTGGCCGACAAGGCCCTGGCCATGGTGGATCGGCAGCACGCAACCGGCGGCGGTAACGTCAAATGGCTGCTGATCGGCCTGCTGTGGGTGGTGGCGATTGCCTCGCAGAACATCCTGCCGATCCATATCGCGTTCATTCCGCTGCTGGTGCCGCCACTTCTATATGTACTGACCAAGCTGCAACTCGATCGCCGTCTGATCGCCTGCGTCATGACCTTTGGCCTGATCACCCCGTACATGTTTCTGCCGGTGGGTTTCGGCAACATCTTCCTCAACGAAATCCTGCTGGCCAACGTCGCCCGCAGCGGCGTCGACATCAGCGGCATCAATGTCACCCACGCCATGGGCATTCCGGCGCTGGGCATGGTTTTCGGCCTGGCGATGGCGTTTATCAGCTATCGCAAGAAGCGCGTGTATGACCTGGCGAAGATCGAACAGGTCGAGCAGACGGCGGTGCACTACAACCCGCTGAGCCTGATGATTGCCGGTGTGGCCATCGCTTCGGCATTCGTGGTGCAGTTGCTGTTGGACTCGATGATTATCGGCGCACTGGTCGGCTTCCTGATTTTCTCGGTGTCGGGCATCGTCAAATGGCGCGAGACCGATGACCTGTTCACCGAAGGCATGAAGATGATGGCGATGATCGGCTTCATCATGATCGCCGCCTCAGGCTTTGCCGAAGTGATGAAGGCCACCGGGCAGGTGCAGACGCTGGTCGAATCGTCGGCGGCCTGGATCAATCACAGCAAAGGCGTCGGGGCTTTGTTGATGCTGCTGGTGGGCTTGCTGGTGACCATGGGCATCGGTTCGTCGTTCTCCACCGTGCCGATTCTGGCGGCGATTTTCGTGCCGTTGTGCGTGCAACTGGGCTTCAGCCCGATCGCCATCGTCTGCATCGTTGGCACTGCCGGTGCGCTGGGCGATGCCGGTTCGCCGGCCTCGGACTCGACCCTCGGCCCGACCTCGGGCCTGAACATCGACGGCCAGCATCACCACATCTGGGACACCGTCGTACCGACCTTCCTGCACTACAACCTGCCGCTGCTGGTGTTTGGCTGGGTGGCGGCGATGGTTCTCTAAACCACTGAACCCTGTGGGAGCTGGCTTGCCAGCGATGGCGTCGGCACATTCGTTATTCGTCTTTCAGACACACCGCCATCGCGGGCAAGCCCGCTCCCACAGGGACACGCAGTGCCTGCGGACTCAACTTTTGCCCCGGCGTGCCGTTAAAGCCTTTAACCACGCCAACAAAATCAAAAGAGTGAGTCCCCCGATGCGCCTGAGTCTCAAGGCTAAAGTCCTGTCCCTTGCCGTTCTGCCGGTGCTGCTCTTCGCGCTGGTCATCAGCGTGACCACGCTGTTCATCCTCCAGGAACAGGCGCGCAAGGAGGTCGAACAGACACGCGAGCGGCTGCTCAGCGACGCCAAGGCCACCCTGCAAAGTTACGTCGCCGTGGCCATTACCACGATCAAGCCGCTGTACGACGCCGCCGCACCGGGCGACGACGCGGCGCGGGCGCAGGCGATCAAATTGCTCTCGGGCATCCGCTACGGCAAGGATGGCTACTTCTTCGGCTACGACTCCGAAACCGTGCGCCTGTTCAAGGCCAACGACCCCGACGGCGTGGGCAAAAGCTTCAAGGACAACCGCGATCCGAACGGCGTCTACGTCAACCTCGGCCTGGTCAAAGTGGCCAAGGACGGCACCCACTATCTGCAATACAGCTCGCCGCTGCCGGGTAACGCCAAGGTGCTGGTGCCGAAACTTGGCTACACCGAATACCTGCCGAAGTGGGACATGGCGGTCGGCACCTCGGTCAACCTCGACGGCATCGAAGCGCAAGTGGCGCAGGTCGAGGCGCAAGTGCAGGAGCGCGTGCAAGGCGTGGTGCTGAGCATCGTCGGCGTTGCGGTGCTGGTGCTGTTGGTGATCGCGGCGGCGGGGATGCTGCTGGCCAACACCATTCTGCGCCCGCTGACCCTGATGAAAGCCAACCTCGATGATATCGCGGCGGGCGAGGGCGACCTGACCCGGCGCCTGAACATCACCAGTCAGGACGAACTCGGCGAACTGGCCGGCTCGTTCAATCGTTTCGTCGACAAGATCCACGGCCTGGTGCGGCAGATCACCGAGATGACCACGCAACTGACCGGTCTGGTCACCCAGGTCTCGGAACAGGCGCAGCGTTCCGATCAGGCCATGGAGCGTCAGCGCCACGAAACCGATCAGGTCGCCACGGCGATCAACGAAATGTCCGCCGCCGCCCAGGAAGTCGCCAAGAGCGCACAGAACGCCGCCGTCGCCGCTCAGCAGACCGACGAAGAAGGCCAGAGCGCCAAGCGCGTGGTCGCGGGCAGCATCAAACAGATTCATGCGCTGGTCGACGACATCCGCAACAGCGGCGTGTCGCTGGACAGCCTGCAGCAGGACGTCAGTTCGATCGTCGGCGTGCTTGGGGTGATCCGTTCGATTGCCGAGCAGACCAACCTGCTGGCGCTCAACGCCGCGATCGAAGCGGCGCGCGCCGGTGAGGCCGGTCGTGGCTTTGCGGTGGTTGCGGACGAAGTACGCGCACTGGCCAGCCGCACGCAGATCAGCACCCAGGAAATCCAGGGCATGATCGACCGCTTGCAGGCCGGCACGCAGCAGGCGGTCGAAGCGATGCGCCGTTCCAGCGAGGCCGGCGACGGCACTTCGCAGCAAGCCAATCAGGCTGGCGCATCGCTGGACGCCATGGCGCAGTTGATCGCGACGATCAACTCGATGAACGCGCAGATCGCCAGCGCAGCGGAAGAGCAGACGGCGGTGGCCGAAGAGATCAACCGCAGCGTGCATCAGATTGCGGTGGCGGTGGACAGCGTCGCCGATGAAACGCAACTGGGCGCGCAAACGTCGCGCAGTCTGGCGGAGCTGGGGCAGCGGTTGGGCAAGCTGGTCGGGCAGTTCCGTATCTGATGGCCTGAAAAGCCCCTCACCCTAGCCCTCTCCCAGAGGGAGAGGGAACCGATTGGGGAATATTGGGGGATTACGCCGACCTGAAAGTCCTGCTTTGAATCCATAATCGACGCGGTTTTTCAGGTCGATGCAGTAGGTGGGACACCTCGGTCGGTTCCCTCTCCCTCAGGGAGAGGGCTAGGGTGAGGGGGCTCTTGATCTTCAGGCTCTGTCCCAATAGGGAATCTCGCCAAAGCACTCGACAAAAAAATCAATCACCGTCCTCACCTTCACCGACAACCGTCGGCTCCCCGGCCACAGCACGGCGATCTGCTGCGGTTCCAGGCTGTTCGACACCTGATATTCCCCCAGCACCGGCACCAGTGTGCCTTCGCGCACCGCTTCGCCAATCAGCCACGACGGAAACATCACCAGCCCGAGGCCTTGCTGAGCGGCCTGGGTCAGGGTGTCGGCGTGGTTGCCGGTGATCGGGCCTCTGACCGTGTATGGCGTCCAGTCCTCGCCGTCGCGGCGGAAAAACCAACGCTGCTGACCGGCCGCGCCTTTGTAGGCCAGGCACTGATGTTGCGCGAGTTCGTCCGGGTGCTGCGGTGTGCCGTGGCGTTTGAGGTAGGCCGGGCTGGCGGCGACCTGAAAACGGTGCGGCGCCACAATGCGTGCCTGCATGCTCGAATCGTGCAGCGCGCCGATGCGAAACAGCAGGTCGGCGCCTTCCTGTAGCGGGTCGACGTAATGGTCGGTTTGCTGGATATCCAGTTGCAGCTTCGGATAGCGCGCGCAGAGCTCGCCCAGCCAGGGCGTCAGATGGCGTTGGCCGAACACCACCGGGGCGTTGATGCGCACCAGTCCGGTGGGTTCGCTTTGCTGTTCCTGCAACGCCTGCTCGGCTTCTTCCAATTGCACCAGCAGCAACCGCGCATGGTGACCGAGCGTGCGCCCGGCTTCAGTCGGCGTGACGGCGCGGGTGTGGCGGTAGAGCAATTGCTGGTTCAGCGCCTGTTCCATCAACTGGATCTGCCGCGAAATGGAGGAGGGCGCGACCCCTTCGCGGCGGGCGACTTCGGAGAAACTGCCGTGGTCGAGGACCGCCACAAACAGCCTTAACGCTTTGAATCCGAGTTCGTTGAGCCCGTGCATGCCGTGTCTCGCTGTGCGTGTTGCGCAAAAGTGTTGTCCGGATGCTCCCATTTATCGCACAGCGGCGCCAGCCGATAATCCGCGCCATTGTTCTTGAGCGTGGAAGGTTATGTATGCAGACGTTGAATGAAGGGGTGGTTGCTGCACCGCTAAAAAGATCGGTGTTGCGTCTGCTGTTGCTGCCGCTGGTGATTCTCGCTGGTATGGGCTTGTCGGTCGAGGCTGGTTTGCTCGGGCCGCTGGGTGAGCAGGTCGGGCATTTGTGGGCGACGTTGAGCATCTTCGGTGTGGGTTCGGCAATTCTGTTTTTGCTCTTGCTGTTCGCCGGCCCACAGAAAGGTCCGGCGCTGACCGAACTGCCGCGCTGGCAATTGATCGGTGGTTTTCTCGGGCCGATCTACGTGGTGGTGCTGACGCTGGCGACGCCGCACATCGGCATTGCCATGACGATGATTGCGATTTTGTCCGGTCAGGTCGGCAAGAGTGTGCTGATCGACCATTTCGGCTGGTTCGGCGCGACGCGCAAGAAGGTCAACGGCGAGCGCTGGCTGGCGTTGGGCTTGATTGTGGTGGCTTTGGTTCTGATTGCGCGGGTGTGAATGATGGGTCTGGTGATTTTGTTGGCGGTGGTGGTATTGGCCGGAGCGGTGTTGAGTGTGCAGGCCGCGATCAATGGTCGTCTGGGTGAAACGGTGGGGGTGCTGCGTAGCAGTCTGCTGACCTTTGCGGTGGGCGCGGTGGTGACCGGGTTGTTGATTCTGTTTTTCGAGCCGGCGCAGGCGGTAAGTCTGCTTGAGGTGCCGAAGTGGCAGTTGACCGGGGCGCTGTTTGGTGTGGTGTACATGATGGTGATGGTTGGCGCGGTGCCGGTGGTCGGGACGGCTGTGGCGACGGTGGCGGTGATTGTCGGGCAGTTGGGGATGGGGATGTTGATCGACAATTTCGGCTGGTTGGGGAATCCGGCGATCGGCTTGTCTGCGAGTCGGATGTTGGCGATGGTGTGTCTGGCGGTGGCTTTGGTGTTTATGTATCGGAGTTCGCGGCAGGCGCAGTGATTTTATTTGTTTGACTGTGTACATATCCGTTGCTGCGGGTGTTGCTGATTACGGTTCCGCTCTTACAGCGGGTCACTTTTTCAGACGCCAAAAAGTAACCAAAAGGCTTGGCCCCGGCGTTCGGCCCGCTCGCTGGGGCTCGGGGTTCCTTCGCTGCGGGATCGATCCCTCCACTCAGCCTGCCGATGGGGCCGGCACGGCAAGATCAAGGGCGGTACTCGAGCTTGCGCTCATTGTGTTGAGTGGTTAGGAGCGGGTGGTGTCTGGCTTTGGTTTTGTGCCGGGATTCGCCCCTCACCCCAGCCCTCTCCCGAGGGAGAGGGAGCCGACCGAGTTGTTTCGCGTTATACAGCGAACTGAAAGACCTTATCGATTATGGATTCGGTGACGCACGATCAGGTCGGTGTACTTTTGAAGCACTCCCCAATCAGTCCCCTCTCCCTTTGGGAGAGGGCTAGGGTGAGGGGCTTTTGATGTCATGTGCAGGTCTGTGCAGCGCGATGTCGTTCTGGTGGGAGCGAGCCTGCTCGCGAAAGCCATCTCTGCGTCGCCCAATCTCTCAACAGTTGGTCAGCCTGCAACACCACCTTCTACACTGTCCCTTACGGCTTACCACTCAAGCCTCAGACAACCACCACGCAAGGAGTCTGTCCCATGTCCGATAAAAAATGCGACTGCCCGGGCTGCAACTGCACGATCAAAGAAGGCGAACATTCCTACGCTGTACACGGTAAACACTATTGCTGCGAGGCTTGCGCTCATCACCACAAACACGGTGAAGAATGTGCGATGAAGGGCTGCGGTTGCGCTCATCCGAAATAAGCGGGGCAAAAAAAGTGGAGCCTAATCAGGCTCCACTTCCATTTTCAGACTGTCGTCTTCCTGTCGTTCAAAGTGCCTCACCGTACCTTGCAGTGTTCGCCCTTCGACCTTGACCACCACAACCTTGGCTTGGTGGAGGTCTTCCGGTACCGGTGCCTGGACGCACAAGGTGAAGCGGTAAGGGTCATCCGCGACCGTTTCCAGTGCGACTGCGCAATTCACCGTTTTGGTGATCTGGCCGAAGAAGGTGGTCAGGCCGTAGTCCAGTCGGGCCGGGTGATAAGTGTCGGTCATCGGTCGATTCCCCCTGTCGATTGCCAAGCCTGCGGTGGAGGCGGTGGGGTCAGTTGGTCTGGCGCCAGGTGACGTTTTCCAGACCGAATTTTTCTGCCATCGGTTTGCTGGTTTTTTGCACTTTCTCGCGGCCGAAGCGCGGGATGCGACCCACGCCCGCGTCGCAGCTTGCCCAATGCCAGGCTTCGGCGTTGTCCATTTTGTCCGAGCGGATAATGAACGACTTGGGGGTGCCATGCAGTGTGTAGTCGATGACGTAAAGTTTTGCGTTGTTCATAAAGCCCGAATTCCTCCCTGTGGTATTAAACGGATCGCGCTGTGCCGGGAAAATTCATTCGGATTGTCCGACGGTATCTATCGTTGGCGAGGGCGCGGCGTGCTGGTTACCATGGCGGCTTCGCCAACCCCTGTGAACGCTCGCCATGGCCCTCGCCGCGCCCCCTGATCTGACCGACACCGATGTGCCCGTGCAACCGCTGGCGCGAACCTATGCGCGTGGTTTGTTCATCGAGCCGCACGAGCATGTCTGGGGGCAGTTGCTGTATGCGATGAGCGGGGTGATGTGGGTGGAAACCCCGCACGAAGCGCTGGTGGTGCCGCCGCAGCGGGCGGTGTGGTTGCCGCCGGGGGTGCCGCACGGGATTCGTGTGGTGTCGGATTTGCAGATGCGCAATATCTACCTGCGCCCGGCGCTGGCGGCGACCCTGGATACGACGGTGCAGGTGATTGAAGTCGGTGGTTTGCTGCGCGAGTTGATCGTCGGGCTGGTGGCGCAGGGCGATGACGGCGAGGCTGAGTATTACGATGCACTGGTCGGGCTGGCGTTGCTGGAGCTGCGCCGGGCCAGGCGTTCGCAGTTGAAGATTCCACTGCCGGACGAGTCCGACCGGCGTCTGATGAATCTGTGTCAGGCGGTGATGGCCGCGCCGTCGCTGGAGATCCCGTTCGAGCAGCATGCGCAGAACGCCGGGGCCAGCGTGCGCACCCTGGCGCGGTTGTTCAAGGACAGCCTCGGCATGGGCTTCGCCGAATGGCGACGGCAGGTGCAGTTGGCGACGGCGGTGGCGGCGTTGATTCAAGGCGTGGCGGTGAGCGTCATTGCTCGCGAACTGGGTTATTCACCGAGCAGTTTCAGCGACATGTTTCGCCGGGAGCTGGGGGTGGCGCCTTCGCAATTTGCTGTGTAGGAAAAATGTCTGACTTGTGAGATGCCTGTGGGAGCTGGCTTGCCAGCGATGGCGGCTTGGCACTCAACGGATATGTTGACTGACCCACCGCTATCGCTGGCAAGCCAGCTCCCACAAGGATCTTTTGAATTGGATTTTTTGTCCGAAATTCAGAAGTCCTTGGCCGATACCGCTCCGGCTCATTCCCTAGACTCTGCCCATCACTTATCGCGGCGGAGTTCCTTTCATGAACTACCTCATTTCTCTGGCCATTGGCCTGGGCGTCGGCCTGCTTTACGGCGCGCTCGATTTCCGTTCTCCCGCACCACCGGCCATCGCGCTGGTCGGTCTGCTCGGCATGTTGGCCGGTGAGCAGTTGTGGCCGTTGGGCCGGCAACTGGTCGCTGGCTGGTTGTCCTGAATTTCCCTTTTTCTTTTCGGTGGATGTGCCCATGAAAGCGTTGCAATTCGATCAGACCGGCGACCTGTCTTCCCTGCGTTTCGTCGACGTTCCGACCCCGGTGCCCGGCGCCGATGAAGTGCTGGTGCAGATCAAGGCTGCCGGCCTCAACCCCAGCGATGTGAAAAACGTCCTTGGGCGTTTTCCTTACACCACACTGCCACGGGTTCCGGGGCGGGATTTTGCCGGGGTGGTGGTCGAGGGGCCGCAAGCACTGATCGGTCAGGAAGTCTGGGGTACCGGGCGCGAGCTGGGCTTCTTCGCCGACGGCGCCCATGCGCAATTCGTCAAACTGCCGGCCAGTGGCGTGGCGCACAAACCGGCGCATTTGAGTTTTGCTCAGGCGGCTAGCCTTGGCGTGCCGTACACCACGGCGTGGGATGCGCTGGAACGCAGCCTGGTCAGCGCCGACACGCGCTTGCTGGTGATCGGCGGCGGGGCAGTGGCAACCGCGGCTTTGGCCCTGGCAAAAGTGCGCGGCGCGCAATTGCTGGCGGCGGCGCGCCGGCCCGAGCAGGTCGCGGATCTGCAGCAGCAGGGCTATCAGACGATTCAACTGGATAAGCCAGAAGACCTCGGTGCCCAGGTCAACGCGGTGTATCGCGGTGGCGCCGATGTGATCTTCGACACCACCGGTTTCTGGCTGCCCGCCTCGGTGGCGGCACTGGCCACCTTCGGCCGCATCGCCATCATCGCCGCACCGGTCGACGGCCATGTGCAATTGCCGGCGCTGGCGCTGTATCGCAAGGGCGGCTCGGTGGTCGGGATCAATTCGTTGTTGTACGGCGTTGAGGCGTGCGCGGCGATGCTCGAGCAGTTCGGGCGCTTCTTCGATGAGGATCGCTTGCCGCTGCCGCAGGGCTTGGTGGAGGTGCCGCTGGCTGAAGGGCTGGCGCGCTATGAAGAGGTCAATCAGGGTGGCGGCGACAAGATCATCTTGCTGCCCTGACTCACGCAAATCCCTGTGGGAGCGAGCCTGCTCGCGATGACGGTAGATTAGTTAAACGGTCGGCGACTGACACACCGCTTTCGCGAGCAGGCTCGCTCTCACAGGGGAAAGGCATAGGATTCGGGATCATTTCCGTAGGATCCCGGGCGTTTCTCTGTGGGCCACGTCCTTTTCGCTCGCAGACCGGCAAAACAGGGAAACCTCTGACTTCACCCATTGCAGTGCACCGTTGCACAGTCCCGTCTTTCAATCAGACACAGGGACAGGTGGATGCGCATCGCTGGCAGGCCCGTTGTTTTCACTCTCGAGATAGAAGGCGTTGCCCACGATCTTCAAGTGTTCGGTTTTCGCACCCGGGAAGTGCTCAACCAGACCTATGAACTGGATCTCGAGCTGGTCAGCGAGCGGCCCGATGTGGATCTGGAAGGCTTGCTGCATCGGCCGGCCTTTCTCTGTTTCGGTGCCGACGGTAGCGGCATGCACGGGCTGATCTATCGGGTCGGCCAGGGTGATTGCGGTGTTCGGCTGAGCCGTTACCAGATCACCCTGGCGCCACATCTTGCCTACCTCGCGCATCGGCGCAATCAGCGGATTTTCCAGAACCTGAGCGTGCCGCAGATCATCGCCAATGTGTTGAGCGATCACGGTATGCAGGCCGATGCCTGGCATTTTCAGCTCAGCGCCGAGTACCCGGCGCGGGTGTATTGCGTGCAATATCAGGAATCCGATCTGCACTTCATCCAGAGGCTGTGCGAAGAGGAGGGTCTGCACTTTCACTTCCGTCACCGCCGTGAGGCGCACCTGTTGGTGTTCGGCGACGATCAAACGGCGTTCCTCAAACACGACGTGACGACGCGCTATTTGCAGGGCAACGGCCTGGTTGCCGATGCGCCGGTTATCGACCAGTTCACTGTGCGCCTGGAGCCACGCTCCAACCTCGTCGAGCGCCGCGACTATCACTTCGAAAAGCCCGCAGTGCAGTTGGACGCCAAGGTCAGTGCAGCGCGGGTTCCGCTGCTGGAAGATTATGAGTTTCCCGGGCAGTTCACCCATCGCGAGCGCGGCAAGCACCTCAGCCAGCGTGCGCTGGAGCGCCATGGTGCCGACTATCGTCTGGCTAACGGGCGCAGCAATCAGGCGCTGATGCGCGGTGGCAGTTTCATGACCATGGCGGATTACTCGCGCGCCGACTGCAACGATTTATGGTTGCTGACCGAGGTCGAGCACATCGGCAAACAGCCGCAAGTGCTCGAGGAAGCGTTCACCGAGCAGGCTGACGCAGATGGTTTCAGTCAGGGCTATCGCAACCATTTCGTCGCGACGCCGTGGGACGTGGTGTTTCGCCCGCAGCTCAGGCATGTCAAACCGCGCGTCAGCGGCAGTCAGTTGGCAGTGGTGACCGGCCCGCCCGGCGAAGAAATCTACAGCGATGCCTACGGCCGCGTGAAAGTGCAAATGCTCTGGGATCGCGACGGCCAGCGCGATGAACAGTCAAGTTGCTGGCTGCGCGTGGCCACTGCCTGGGCACATGACCGCTACGGCAGCGTGCAGATTCCTCGCGTCGGTATGGAAGTGCTAGTGGGGTTCACCGATGGCGATCCGGACAAACCGCATGTGCTCGCCTGCCTGCCCAACGCCGAAACCCCGGTGCCACTGGACCTGCCGGCGCAACAGACGCGTAGCATCTGGCGCAGCCAGAGCAGTCCCGGTGGCGGTGGTTACAACGAACTGCGCATCGAGGACCGGCAAGGTGCGGAAGAAATCTCCATCAGGGCGCAGCGCGACTTGGTGCAGCAC
This sequence comes from Pseudomonas sp. AC255, assembly GCF_979258175.1. NCBI lineage: Bacteria > Pseudomonadati > Pseudomonadota > Gammaproteobacteria > Pseudomonadales > Pseudomonadaceae > Pseudomonas > Pseudomonas sp. AC255. The sequence continues at coordinate 1,424,448 of NZ_OZ409841.1, forward strand.
GTGCTCAATGACTTGCGTGTGCAGATCGACAACCTGCACAGCCAAGTGATTGGCGGCGTCTCCAGCCTTGAGTTGCGCGACGAAGAACATCATCTGACCCATGGCAATCGCCTGACTGAACTCAAGCAGAACGATCATCTGTGGGTGCAGGGCGAGCAGCATGTGCGGGTCGCCAGCCAGCGCGTCAGTGCCGCGCAGCAGCTGCATTTCGGCGCGGGCGAGCAGGTGGTTTTCAACAGCGGCCTGCAGATCACTCTGGCTGCTGGCGGGCATTGGCTTACGGTCGGCGCCGCCGGCATTTTCAGCAGTGTGCCGGTGGTGCAGGGCGGGGCGCCGACGGTGTGTCTGCCAGCGGAACCGTTGCTACCGGGGGCCGCGCCGTTGCTCAAGGCGACGTTCGATGCCGTGCAGCAACGGCATGCGCTGCTGACCACGCGGACCTCGCGTTGCCTGATCTGCGAGGCAGCCCAGGCATGAGCCTTTTGACGGATTGGCCCGAAGGTTTGCCGTGGGCTGAGCAGCAGGCGTTTGTGCTGCTCGACGGTGCGACGATCGCGGATTTGCCGGCGCAACTGCGAAGGCTCGATCCCGCCGCCAACGCTTTTGCGCTGTACGACCAGCCACCGTTTTCGGCCCTGCGTGACGTCTCGCCGCTGCTGGTGGCGCTCGCTGACGCTGACGATCCGGTGGCGCGGTTTTATCGCCAGCACGCCCAACAGGAATGGGGCGTGCTGTTGTTCAGCGCCGCGCCGGCGCATGAAATTGTCGCGCACTTGCGCCAGTTGCTGATCATCGAGTTGCCGGTCGGCTCGCCGGTGTTGTTGCGCCTGGCGGATGCCGCCGTAGCGCAGGCGCTGTTTGCCAGCGGCGATGCGAGTCTGTTCGGGCCGCTGGGGTGCGTGGTCACGGCGGATGGCGCGCGGGGAGTCTGGCACTGTCAGCGACCTCGGCACGGGCAGGGTGGGGCGCTGGTGGCGCCGTATCGGTTGAGTGCCGAGCAGGATGCCGCGCTGGATCGGGTGGATCGGCGGCGGGTGTTGCTACAAGTCGATGCGTATTTGCTTGAATATTTTCCCCGGTTTCATACCGGGGAAACCATCGCTGAACGTTGGATGCTTCTGGAACAAATCGAGGCAAAAGCCAGCGCGCTCGGCCTGAGCAGCCAATCGGAATGGCTTTACTTCGCCAACCTTGTCGCGTCTCTCAATGGTGCTGATCCGGATCAGCATCCGCAGATCCAGCATTTGCTGCACGAGCCCTCCCTGCAACCGATCGGTGAGCGCTTGACGCTGGCCGTTTCAATGGCCCGCCAATGGGCGTCTGAAAGAGTCCGACCATGAACCATCCCGCCGACCTTGCGGCAGCCGCCGCGTCCAAAGCCCCGATCATCGGCCCCGCCGCCTGCCCCTTGCGCAACACCCACGTGCAACTGCTGCCCCTCGCGTACGGCCTGGTGGAAAAACCCTTCGACCCCAGCACCGAAATCACGCTGCCGTACACTCTGACCACGCGCCCCATGGGCATCCGCCGCCTGCGCGACGGCTGGCTGTACATCGTCGACAGTCTCAGCGGCGAGCTCTACGAATACCGCGTGCTTGAAGGCGTCATCAGCGCATTGCTGCATCGCGGCAAAAGCGTCAGCGAGGATCAGCGCAGCGCCATCGAAGAACGTCCGGCGTTGATCTTTTCGCGCAAAAGCACCCTTTACGTGACCTTTGCCGACGTGCAGTTGAGCGCGGCGAAATGCCGACAGGTGCTGGACAGCGCGGAGGAACGCGAGCACTTCATGCAGGCCGTCGATCTCGGCCCGGTGCATTGTCTGATCGGGGGCGAGCATCTGCTTACCGTGGCCCAGGCCAAACAGTGGCTGGCGGAAGTGGCCTGCACAGCGAAACCGCTGGCCGAGGCCGACGCCACGCGGATGCCGACGGTGCAGGTCAGCGACGCGCCGGAGCACGAACGCGAACCCTATCTGTGGGAAAACCCGCGACGTTTTCGCGAGGCGCATATCGGCGAATTTCTCGGGCGGGTGCGCGGACCTTATCAGGACGACACGCTGTTTCTGCTGGTCAACGACGACCTCGGGGTGATGCGTGATCTGGCTGATTATCAGGACCTGGTGGTCGGCTGGATCGAGCAGTGGAGCAACACCGACAACAACGAGCGCGACTATCTGCTGGCCAGCTACATCGAGTCGCTGAGCCAGTTGGGCGCTCAGGATTTCGACACCCTGGCCAAGGCCAGCGACGATCCGCGCGCCCAGGCATTGTTTGCTGAACTGGAGCAATTGCCCGAGCCGGATCGGGGAAAATACCCGGCAGGCGCTGCTCGACTATTTGAACAAGGGTGGTGAGGTCGAGCCAGTTGCAGTCGAAGCCACGCCTGAGTTGCAACAGCTTCGCGAAAAGGCATTGGACGAGTCACTGGCGCTGAACCGCTTCGACGGCGTTGCCCCGGATTTCACCGCGCACGCTCGCGTCACCGCCGAGGCGGACCGACGCTTTTACACCCGCGAATATTTTTCTGAAGTCGCCCCGGCCGACTTCGTCGAGCGCCACCTGAGCGCACTGGTCGAGCTCGGCAAGGATCAGAACCGGCGCATGAAAGACGTGCTCGACGGCCCGCTGCTCAGCGGCAAACGCGGCATCAATGACCTGATCGACCGCCCGGCCATGGACGAGGTGCTGAACAGTCATCGCGACAACCTCGGACGCTGGAATCGCCTGCTCGAACGCATCACCGCCGATCGCGCGCAACTGCTGTGCGCCGGGCGTTTCCATCGCTCGGCGTGGTATTTCGACGGCCAAGCGCAGATCGATCAGGCGCTCGCCAGCGAATACGCCTGTCTCAAGGACATCGGCCGCAGCGACGCGGCCAACGAGCAAATGCTCGATTACCTCGAACAACACCCGCAACTGACCCGCCCGTTGTTCTACACCTTGTCGCTGCGTTTGCAGACCGAACAGGCCGGGCAATATTCAACGCTGTTCAACGCCGGCATGGCGATGTTCAACAACCTGCCGGACTGGCTGGCCAAGTTGCAGAGCATCGAGCAGCCGCAGCTGCCCGCGCTGGACGACCTGCCCGCACACAGCCGAGTCCTCGCCGATGCCGTTCAAGACACCTACAGCCCGGCGCTGAACCTCGGCCTGAGCCGGGCGCTGGAAGGTTTTGATCTTGCCGGCGAGAAAATTCCCGACCTCGACGAACTGTTCCAGCGCCTGCCCAAAGCCCTGCGCCTGCGCGTGTTCGACGCCGCGCGAACCAGCGGCGTGACCTTCACCGTATCCACCCCGGCGGAACAAGCGGCGCTGCAAGCCACGATCAAGGAAGTGCTGCGCGAACGCGACTACCTGAAAACCCTCAACCGCGAACGCAACCAGCTCACCCACAATAAAAACCGCCAAGGCCACAAAACCGCCCGGGCGATGGAATTGCAGGAAGAAATCGTCCGCGTGCGCACGCAATTGGCGCTGTTCGAAGGCCGCCTCGCGGCGGCGTTGAGCCCGATTGATGAACTGCCGGATCGCTCGGCACGGCTGTATGGCGCCACAGCGGCGAAAGCGGGATTGACGGTGGTGTTTCCGCCGGCGCAGCACGGGGAATTGCGTGGGTTGTTGGAGAACATTCGCGCGGGGGTGGCGGGGGTTTCGAAGGCGAGTCTGGTGCGGACGGAGGGGATGGGATTGTTGGTGGTGTTGGTGCAGGTGGTGAATTTGGTGGGGGTTTATCGGGAGCTGCGCAGGCAGGCTGTAAATGAAAGAGTGTGGACCTCGTTGATGAATTCAGTCGCTGCAACGGGAGCGGCGGGATTTAGTGCCGCACAAAGTCTTGCTGATACGGCGTTAAAAGTTCGCTGCGCTTCTCTAGTGGCAAGCGTTCAGCTCCATGCCTTGCAGACCGTGCACGTGCAGATGGGGAAATTGCATGTGGGATTGGGTTTTTTTACATATTTGTCAGGGTTGGCTTCTTCTACGAACAGTTTTGTCACGCAGCGCAAAAACTGGGAACAGGCGGTTCGCAGTGGAAATCATTCGGCGCAAAGCGCAGCTGCATTGGCGACGATGGGAGCTGGTGGCATGACATCAACTACTAGCTATGGTTTGACCAACACTGTCCACTCCACATTCAAGGTATTGAAGGCGTCAAGTAATGCCGCTCGAAGAGCTGCTTGGGCCGCTGCTGGCACACGTTTATCCACCGTCTTTTTCCGCTTCAATCTCGCTGGAGCACTTTTTACCGTTCTAGAGCTGGGCGGCAGCTGGCTGTACAGCCGCTACAACATCAGTGCTCACGATAAATGGTTGAAAATCACACCGTGGAGTAGGGATAGCGAGATGCGTGGCGACCACTCACTTGATGACTATCAAAGTTATCTGGCTTTTTTAATTCACGCACCTTACGCGCAGATTGGCCCAAATCTGTACGACTCTTGGCTGAAGGATCTGTTATTCAAAGCCAAACCCAGCGATATTCACTTAGCATTGCCGACCCTAACGCTGAATGATCTGCTGCCTCCGTTTGGCGGCAACCCAACCTCCCGTTTAGGTATCGGCGCGCACCGCATTTCAATTCCGCTGCACAGTCGAGGAGCACCACGAGAGCAGCGAGATGTCATTAGTGACGAGATTTTAAGCAGCCTGCGCATCGTGAAGTCCAGCCCAGAAGGACTGATACTTTGTCTCCAGTATCCAGCGGGCCTCGGGTCGGAATTTGTTCCCGCGAAAGAAACGCTGGAATTGGCTGTGTGCGTTCAGACATTGAATGAAAAAGGTGAATGGGCATCTCGAACTCGCGTCATTCACCTAGATCCGCGTGGTGAGGGTCATTTTGGGGTTGTTACTCCCCAACAGGTCAAAGAAAAACCTCCAGTTTTGCTGGTTGAGGCTCACCTGTTAGAAAGAGCTGACCATGCTGAATAATCACGATGATCCATTAACAATTCGCCCGCTTCAACAGCCTAGAAAGGCCGGTGACATTGAGGCGTTTCCGAGCGGAAAAATTACCTATCTCGCGCCCTTGCCATTACCAACATCAATGCCAGCTTACGGTCCGCATATTGGTGAACTGAATGACGTTTATATGGATTTCGGTTTAGGGACACTGGAGGTTTTTTCTTGGCAAGTCATTTTAGGCGGACCATTCAGCGGCACATTAATGATCGCGTTTCTATATCCACTGATGGGAGGGTTTATAGGACTTCTGTTCGGTGATAGCTGGGAGTTCATTAAAGAAGTCATTGAGGGTATTTTTTTGCTATTTACAAATTGGCGTTCTCAACGGGTTTAATTGCCTTGTTTATTGGCCTAGGCGTCTGGCACCACCACCACAAAAAACGCCTCTCCCTAATTCCAACCCGCTTCAACCGTCAACGCCGCGAAGTCTGCTTCATGCCCGAAGGCGCCACCGAACCTGTCTTCGTCCCATGGGAATCGCTGTCCGCCTGGATCATAGAAGCCAAGGGCGCCACCCAGTTCGGCATCCACCGCCAATACGGCATGGGCATCGGTTTCTACCAAGGTGAAACCCTCATAAGCCAGGAATTCCAATGCGCCGGCCTGGAGCTCGCGATCAGCCATTGGGAAGCGATTCGCGGTTACATGGAGTACGAAGTCAACGACCTCAAATCGATTCAGGACCTGCAAGACCTGCAAGGCCCGGACGACCCACCCCACGAAGGGCTGCATACTTTCCGTAACGCTCGCACGCGGATGCATCAGCAGATCCGTGAAGGCCGCCGCTCGCGGCTGTCGGGGTTCTTTTGGTACCTGTATCACGTCATGACTTTATGGACGATTCCCAACCGTCTGGTCGAATGGGAAGTGCGCCGTCTGGAAAGAATCGGCAAGCAGGCGCTGCCGGAAGTCATGCGTGCCTGGTCCGAGCCGCTGCCGAAGGAGCAATGGGCCAAGCCCAGTGAAGAGTTGTTGCGACTGAGTGAACAAGTGCGGCGGATGCACAAGCGCCAGCCGCATCGGCCGATTACGCAGATTTTTGCTGAGGTTTGCAGGCGGGGCTGACTGGGCGGTGCAGGCAGGTTCGATTGCCTTCGCGAGCGGGCTCGCTCCCACAGGAGACCACGCTACAAATGTGGGAGCGAGCCCGCTCGCGAAGGCGCCGCTAGGTCAGCACAAAAATCTGCGCTCTCGCGCTCTGCTAGAATCCGCCCCATTCATTGCCAGAGACTCTCCCATGAGCGAGCCGATTCGTCTGACCCAATACAGCCATGGCGCCGGTTGTGGCTGCAAGATTTCCCCGCAGGTGCTGGAAGTGATCCTCGCCGGCAGCGGCGCACAGAACCTTGATCCAAAACTCTGGGTCGGCAACGCATCGCGCGATGACGCGGCGGTGTATGCGATCGATGCCGAGCGCGGTGTGGTGTCGACCACCGATTTCTTCATGCCGATTGTCGATGACCCGTTCGACTTCGGCCGCATCGCCGCAACCAACGCGATCAGCGACATCTACGCGATGGGCGGCGATCCGTTGATGGCGATCGCGATCCTCGGTTGGCCGGTGAATGTGCTGGCGCCGGAGGTGGCGCGGGAAGTGATTCGTGGTGGTCGCTCGGTGTGCGACGCGGCGGGCATTCCGTTGGCGGGGGGCATTCGATCGATGCGCCGGAGCCGATCTTCGGCCTCGCCGTCACCGGCCTCGTGGAAAAGCGCCACATGAAACGCAACGACACCGCTACCGCCGGTTGCCTGTTGTACCTGACCAAACCGTTGGGCATCGGCATCCTCACTACCGCCGAAAAGAAGGGCAAGTTGCGCGCCGCCGACGTCGGTGTCGCCCGCGACTGGATGTGCACCCTGAACAAGCCTGGCAGCCGCTTCGGCAAACTCGCCGGCGTTACGGCGATGACCGACGTCACCGGTTTCGGCCTGCTCGGGCATCTGGTGGAAATGGCCGACGGCAGCCAGTTGACCGCGCGCATCGCCTATGACCGCGTGCCGCGTCTGGACAGCGTCGAGTACTACCTCGATCAGGGCTGCGTGCCGGGCGGTACGCTGCGCAACTTCGACAGCTATTCGAGCAAGGTTGGCCGCGTGCAGGAGTTGCACAAACGCGTGCTGTGCGATCCGCAGACCAGCGGCGGTCTGCTGATTGCGGTCACGCCTGAAGGTAATGACGAGTTCCTCGGCGTCGCCGCCGAACTGGGCCTGAGCCTTGCGCCGATCGGCGAACTGGTTGAGCGACAGACGAACGCGGTCGAGGTGATTTGATGCTCCGCGACTGCACCGACTACCGCGACATTTTCCTCAACGACCGGCCAATGATGGATGTCCGCGCGCCGGTTGAATTTTCCCACGGCGCGTTCCCGGGTGTGATCAATCTGCCGCTGATGAACGACCGTGAGCGCGAACAGGTCGGCACCTGTTACAAACAGCACGGGCAGCAAGCCGCGATTGCACTGGGTGAGCGGCTGGTGTCGGCCGAGGTTCGGGAGGCACGCATTCAGGGCTGGGTCGAATTCGCCCGTAACCACCCCGACGGCTATCTCTATTGTTTCCGCGGTGGCCTGCGTTCACAGATCGTCCAGCAATGGATCAAGGACGAGGGTGGCATCGATTACCCGCGTGTGGGCGGTGGCTACAAGGCCATGCGCACGTTCCTCCTGGAAACCGTCGATCAGGCTGTGGCCGAATGCGATCTGGTTCTGCTCGGTGGCATGACCGGTACTGGCAAGACCGAAGTGCTGGTGCAGTTGAGCAATGGTCTGGATCTTGAAGGCCATGCCAATCACCGCGGTTCGAGTTTCGGCAAGCGCGCCACCGGGCAACCGGGCAACATCGATTTCGAAAATCGCCTGGCTGTCGATGTGCTGAAAAAGCGCGCCCGCGGGATCGGGCAATTTGTCCTGGAAGATGAGAGTCGGGTGGTCGGCAGCTGTGCCTTGCCGTTGCCGCTGTACCGGGGCATGCAAGCGGCACCGCTGGTCTGGCTTGAAGACAGCCTCGAGAATCGGGTAGAGCGAATCCTGCAGGATTACGTGATTGACCTGCACGCCGAGTTCGTCGCCTTGCATGGCGAGCAGGTGGGTTTCGCCCTATATGCCGAGCGATTGATTGCCAGCCTGAACAATATTCAGCGTCGCCTGGGTGGCGAGCGCTATCAACGACTGTACGGTCAGATGGAGGCGGCACTGGCCGAACAGGCCCGTAGCGGTTCGGTCGAGCTGTTTCGCGATTGGACAAGCGTGTTGCTGCGCGAGTACTACGACCCGATGTATGTATTCCAGCGCGAGAAGAAGGGCGGGCGGATCGAGTTTGCCGGGGAGCGTCAGGCGGTGATCGAGTATTTGCGCGAGCGGGTGAGCCAGAAGGCTTGAGGTGCAAGCAACTGGCCTCTTCGCGAGCAGGCTCGCTCCCACAGTTGAAATGCGTTCCCCTGTGGGAGCGAGCCTGCTCGCGAAGACGCAAGATCGGGCGCTACAAAAATCAGGTCGGGCAAGTGTCCTTGCCGTTATCCAGTCCCTGTTTGTAGATGTGGCTCTGCAAACTGGCCTTGCCGTTGTGCCACTTCAGGGTCAGCACATACAGCGAATCGAAGTCATCGCCGGCCCAGTCATCGGTGATGTTCTGTCGCTCGCCCACTGCGTTGCCGGCGACCTTGTTGATCAGATCCGGCAGATAACCGTGGGACCAGGCGGTGTAGATCGTCGAGTTGTGATACTTCTCGTCCAGCAGCTCGCGGGCCAGATCGCTGGTGTCGTTGGCAGAGAATTCGATGTTCACCGGCAGGCCGAGCTTGATCGCGGCCGGGCTGATGGTCATCAGCGGACGAATGTAGCTGTAGGAATTATCCAGCTCGCCTTCCTCGACGTTGCGCGTCGGGTTGGCGGCGAATACGTAATCGGCCTTGCCGAATTTTTCCGGCAGCAGCGTCGACAGGTCGATAGCGCGGTTCAGGCCCTGGCAGTTGAGCTGGCCGAGGCCGCCTTCGGGTTTTTCCGCATGGCGCAGGAACACCAGCGTCTGTGTGCCGTCCGCCGGTTGGGCGCGGCTTTCGCTGGATTCGAGGGACAGAAAAAGCGCGCTGACTGCCAGCAGGGAGGGCAGGGCCACGTACGCGCGATGTTTGAAACGTTTGGCGAAACTCATCAGGTTCGTCATCAATTCGAGGGTTCTTCAGCAAAATCGGTTAAGGCTGACAAACCTTGGCACCGCGGGCTCCCAGCACCGGGTGTTTCCCTGTCATAAACAGCTTCCTCTGCGAGAAAGGCATAACTCAGAGTCCTGTAATGCCCGTTTGGTTCGATCCGGGCCAGTGCGCAGCACTCTAACGGCAACCTTTGCGGGCATGCAGGCAGGTTAGCGACAGGATGTTACGGTTCGTGTAGGCGCAGCGGCAGGCCTACTTTATGATCGGTTTTCAATTTGTGACTGGATGCTTCCAATGACCGATCTGTCTGCATTCCCGATTACTCAGAAATGGCCGGCGCAGTACCCGGACTGGATTCAGCTCTACTCCCTGCCGACTCCCAACGGCGTCAAAGTGTCGATCATGCTCGAAGAGATCGGCCTGCCGTACGAGCCGCACCGCGTCGGTTTCGACACCAACGACCAGACCTCGGCGGAATTTCTCTCGCTGAACCCGAACAACAAGATCCCGGCGATCCTCGACCCGCATGGCCCGGAAGATAAACCCCTGCCGTTGTTCGAATCCGGCGCGATCCTGATTTATCTGGCCGACAAGAGCGGCCAGTTGCTCGCTCAGGAAGGCGCGCTGCGCTACGAGACCATCCAATGGCTGATGTGGCAGATGGGCGGCATCGGCCCGATGTTCGGCCAGCTCGGTTTCTTCAACAAATTCGCCGGCAAGGATTACGAGGACAAGCGTCCACGCGATCGGTATGTCGAGGAGAGCAAACGCCTGCTGAATGTGCTCAACACTCGCCTCGAAGGCCGCGACTGGATCATGGGCGAGCGCTACACCATCGCCGACATCGCCACGTTCCCGTGGGTGCGCAATCTGCTCGGGTTTTATGAGGCCGGGGATCTGGTCGGCATTCAGAATTTCCCCAATGTCACCCGAGTGCTGGAGCGGTTTCTAGCTCGCCCGGCCGTCATTCGTGGCCTGACCATCCCGTCCTGACTTTCAGTTGTACACATGCCCCCTGTGGGAGCTGGCTTGCCAGCGATGAAGCCAGCACAGTCAACCTCATTGGTGACTGACCTGCCGCCATCGCTGGCAAGCCAGCTCCCACAGGAATTTGAAATGTACATGCAGGATTATTACAAGCCCGGTAACGCTCTCTTGATTGATCCAGGTTTGTCCCGCACCCGCCGCAAGGCATAAGCTTCGCCCCCTACGACTTTCGTCTCATCCGCTGTTTTCAGGAAAGGCCCCATGTCCAGTCAGTTCCCCGAAGCACGTCCCCGCCGTCTGCGCCGCAATGCGAGCCTGCGCAGTCTGTTCCAGGAAACCGAGTTCAGCCTGAACGATCTGGTCCTGCCAATCTTCGTCGAGGAAGACATCGACGACTTCGTGCCGATCACCAGCATGCCCGGCGTGCAGCGCATCCCCGAGCGTAAACTGGCCAGTGAAATCGAGCGCTATGCCCGCGCCGGCATCAAGTCGGTGATGACCTTTGGCGTGTCCCATCATCTCGATGCCAACGGCAGCGACACCTGGCGCGAAGACGGTCTGGTGTCGCGCATGTCGCGCATTGCCAAGGACGCCGTGCCGGAAATGATCGTGATGTCCGACACCTGCTTCTGCGAATACACCGATCACGGCCATTGCGGCGTGATGCACAACCACGAGGTCGACAACGACCAGACTCTGATCAATCTCGGCAAGCAAGCCGTAGCGGCCGCCCGCGCCGGGGCTGACGTGATTGCGCCGTCGGCGGCGATGGACGGCCAGGTGCGCGCGATTCGCCAGGCGCTCGACGCTGCCGGCTTCACGCAGATTCCGATCATGGCCTACTCGACCAAATTCGCTTCGGCACTCTACGGCCCGTTCCGCGAGGCCGGCGGCAGCGCGCTCAAGGGCGATCGCAAAAGCTATCAGATGAACCCGATGAACCGCCGCGAAGCCCTGCGCGAATCGCTGCTCGATGAGCAGGAAGGTGCCGATGCGCTGATGGTCAAACCGGCCGGCGCCTACCTCGACATCATCCGCGACATTCGCCAGGCCTCGAACCTGCCATTGGCGGCGTATCAGGTCAGCGGTGAATACGCGATGATCAAGTTCGGCGCCCAGGCTGGGGCGATCGATGAGGATCGCGTGGTCCGCGAAAGCCTTGGCGCAATCAAGCGTGCCGGGGCGGATCTGATCTTCACTTACTTTGCGATGGATCTGGCGTTGGCCGGGATCTAAGCCGCACTTCGTACCCTTGTGGGAGCGAGCCTGCTCGCGAAGCGTCCGGTCAAGCACCACAAAAACCAGAAAGGCCCCGCAACCGTGAAGCTGCGGGGCCTTTTTTACGACGCAATGACGCTTAGAAGTCGATCGTCCCCGACAACTTCGCCACTCGCGGTTCGCCCTGGGTCAGGTAGCCGCCCTGAGCCGATTCCCAGTACTTCTTGTTCGCCAGGTTCTCAACACCGAACCGCACGGTCACATCCTTCTCCGACACCTTGAACGCATAACGCGCGCCTGCATCGAAGCGGTTCCACGTCGGCAGGCTGAGGTTGTTTGCTGCGTCGGCGTATTGTCCGCCGGTGCGCAGCATCCGCGCGTTCAGCGCAACGCCTTGCAGGCCCGGCACGTCCCAATCCACGCCAGCGTTGAACTGGAAGGTCGGCACGCCGATGGCGTGGTTACCGTCGTTGGCGCCGTTGAGGGTGTTTTTCAGTTCGGTGTCCATCAGGGTCAGGCCGCTGATCAGGCGCAGGCCGTCGATCGGCTCGCCGAACACGTTCATCTCCACGCCTTTGTTGATCTGCTCGCCTTCGCGCACGTAGGTGCAGGTGGTGGCGCTGTTGATTTCGCAGTAGCCGTCGCTTGGCTGTTCGATGCGATAAACACCGAGGCTCGCGCCATAGGTGCCCATGTCGACTTTCACGCCCAGTTCGGTCTGCTTGGAGCGTTTCGGTGCGTAGACTTCGTTGCCGTTGGTGACACGGAAACCGCCGGAGCTGGTCGGCGAAGTCGGCCCTTGGGCCAGGCCTTCGATATGGTTGGCGTAGAACGACACATGCTCCCACGGCTTGAACACGATGCCGTACACCGGAGTGGTGATCGATTCGTCGTAGCTCGACGAACGCGGGCCGCTGCCGTAGCTGGCGTAGCTGTAACCCTGCACCACCAGTTGCTGGCGACGCAGACCGGCGGTGACCAGCAGGCGATCGTCGAAGAACCCGAGGGTGTCGGAAATCGCCACGCTGCGGTTGAAGGTCTTGCCGACGATGCCCGGATCGTTGAGATCGCCGCCAGAAAAGTTGCCGACCGGTGCCGGCGGGGTGATCGGGTGATAGATGTTGTTGGAGTAACGGGTCAGGTCGAAGTCATAAGCGCTGCGCTGCTCGGCCCAGATCCCGGTCAGGCCGAAATTCAGCTTGTGGCTGACTGGCCCGGTGTTGAATTTGCCGTTGAGGCCGGCCATGACGCTGGTGTTGTCCTCATCGTGGGGGACGAACGAGCCGGTGGTGAACGAGGCGCCGCTGTTGCCGACCAGCGTGGTCGAGTTATAGCGCCCGACTTCACGGGTGTGCTTGGCGCCACCGGCGGCGTAGGCGGTCCAGTTGTCGTTGAGGTCGTACTCGGCGCGGAGCATGCCGAAGGTGTCTTCGATGTCGGTGTAACCCCATTTCGGCGCGTAGTTGGTGTCCGCCGATGGCGCGTCCGGGATGTGCGTGGCGGTGCCGAGGTTGACCGAGCTGCGACCACCGTTGACGCGTTCCTTCTGATAGGCAAAGTCACCGGAAACCCGCAGCGCATCGCCTCGATAATCCAGACCGATGGCGAACAGTTTCGAGCGCTGGTTCTCGTGATCGATGCCGGTGTCGCCCTCGCGTTGCGACAGGTTGACCCGCGCGCCGAAGCGGTTGTCTTCACCGAAACGCTGGCCGATATCGAAGTGATGACCGATGCGGCCTTCGCTGTTGATGTCGGTGGTGTAACGACGCAGCGGCACGTCGCCGGCCCGCTTGGGTTGCAGGTTGACGCCGCCGCCGATGCCGGAACCGGTCGGGGTCACGCCGTTGATGAAAGCGTTGGGGCCTTTGAACACTTCCACGCGCTCCAGCGCATCGGTGGAAATAATCTGCCGGGGCAATACGCCGTACAGGCCGTTATAGGAAATATCATCGCCATTGAGCGGCAGGCCGCGAATCATGAAGACCTGCGCCTGGTTGGAGAAGCCCGAGGCCTGGCGCACGGAAGAATCGTTGAGCAGCACGTCGGCGACGTTTTCCGCCTGCTGATCCTGGATCAATTGCTCGGTGTAGGACGCCGCACTGAAGGGCACGTCCATCATGTCCTGATTGCCGAGCACGCCCAACTGGCCGCCGCGCGCAACCTGACCGCCAGCGTAGACCGGGGGCAGGGCGTTGGGTGTCGGGGCTTGGGCATTGACGTTGACGTCGTCGAGCACCAGCTCTTTGCTGTTTTGTTCAGCGGCGTGGGCGGTAACGGTCAGGGAGCACAGCAGGGCAAGCAAAGTCGGGCGAAATGGAGCGCCGAGTCGAGCTGAAGCGGGCATGTCGGATCCTGGAGGCGAGCGGCCAAAGAAAAATAAGGGCGGCGCGGAACTCCTTGCGCTAATGCGACTCCAGGCGCGAATGATAGGGTTTCGCAGTAACGTTTTGCAATCAGTTTGTCATCAGCGTGTAGGAGCTGCCGAAGGCTGCGATCTTTTGATTTTGATCTTGATCTGATCTGCAAAAAGCAAGATCAAAAGATCGCAGCCTGCGGCAGCTCCTACGGGGGTTGTGTATGGTGTTGTGGCTAATTTGATTGGATGGAGCAACATGCGATTACTCATTACTCTCGGCGCCGTGCTACTGCTCGCCGGTTGCGCCAGCCAGCGCAGCAACGAACCGGCGCCGCGTCCGCCGGCCGAAGTGAAGGCTGAAATCGTTCGGCTGTTGCCGGCGAAAACTGCCGACCGTCAGGGCTGGGCCACGGACATCTACGCCGCGTTCGCCGCGCAAGGCATCAACACCACCACGCAGAATCTGTGTTCGGTACTGGCCGTGGCCGAGCAGGAATCGACTTTCCAGGCCGACCCGACGGTGTCCGGGCTGGGCAAGATCGCCCGCGACGAAATCGACCGCCGCGCCGCCAAGGTGCACATCCCCAGCCTACTGGTCAGCGGCGCTCTGCAAGTGCGCTCGCCCAACGGCAAGACCTACAGCGAGCGTCTGAATGCGGCGCGCAGTGAAAAGGAACTGAGCGCGATTTTCGACGACTTCATCGGCATGGTGCCGATGGGCCGCACGCTGTTCGGCGGCTTCAACCCGGTGCACACCGGCGGGCCGATGCAGGTCAGCATCGAATTCGCCGAGGAGCACGCCAAGGATTACCCGTACCCGGTGGACGGCACGATCCGTCGTGAAGTGTTCAGCCGGCGCGGCGGCATGTATTTCGGCATCGCCCATTTGCTCGGTTACCCGGTGAATTACCGCGAGCCGTTGTATCGTTTCGCCGATTTCAACGCCGGCTGGTACGCCAGTCGCAATGCCGCGTTTCAGAATGCGGTCAGCCGCGCGTCCGGCATCCCCCTGACCCTGGACGGCGACCTGATTCGCTACGACTCGATCATGCCCGGCAGTACCGAACTGGCGGTGCGCACCCTCGGCAAGTCGCTGGGCATGCGCAACCCGACGATTCGCGATCAACTGGAGAAGGGCAAAACCCTGGAATTCGAAGAGACCAGACTCTATCAACGCGTGTTCGAACTGGCGGAGCGGGCCGAAGGCAAGGCGTTACCGCGCGCGGTATTGCCGGGGATTGTGCTGCAGAGTCCGAAGATCACCCGCAAACTCACCACTGCCTGGTTCGCCAAGCGCGTGGACGAGCGTTACAAGCGCTGCATGGCGAAGGCCGGATAAAACACGCAGACATAAAAAACCCGGCTGCGGGAGCCGGGTTTCTCTGCGGTGTTGCGCTTGCAGTGATGCATCAGGCAACACGGCGTTCGATCAGACGATCCGAGCCACCTTCAGCAACGCGGCGTTCGATCAGACGATCCGAACCACCTTCGGCAACGCGGCGCTCGATCAGACGATCAGAGCCACCTTCGGCAACGCGGCGTTCGATCAGACGATCCGAACCACCTTCGGCAACGCGGCGTTCGATCAGACGATCCGAACCACCTTCGGCAACGCGGCGCTCGATCAGACGATCAGAGCCACCTTCGGCAACGCGGCGTTCGATCAGACGATCGGAACCACCTTCGGCAACGCGGCGTTCGATCAGACGATCCGAACCGCCTTCAGCCAGACGGCTTTCGATCAGTTTGTCCGAGCCGCCTTCGGCGATCATGGTGTGCGCCGGGGTGGCGGCGAAAGCGTTAACTGCGAAAACCGAGAAAGCAATGCTGAGAAGAGTCTGGCGTTTCATGATGGTGTGCTCCGGGGTGTTGTTGGTTGGTATGGAGCTGATGTTACGCCCGGAATTTTTTATGAGAACTTCATTGCCGTGATGGTGAACATCGACGTCGATGATGGTTGCGGACAACCGCGTAGCAGAGCCTCAGAGCACCTTCACCGCACGCCCGATCGCCTGAATCGGCCCGGTCGGTTTGCCGATCGGTGAGCCATTGGCGCCTTCCAGCGTCAGCTCAAACAGCTGGTTCGGTTGCAGCGGCGGCAACTTGTCCAGCGGCACCGACAACGCTTGCCCCGGTTTGACCAGTCCCAATGACACCGGCCCCGACCAGCCGTCAGCCTTGGTCCAGAACTCCAGCGCCTTGTCCGCCGGCACCTCGACCACCCCCAGCGGAATCAACTGGATCTCCCGCGCATTGCTCGCCTGAATCACCCAGCCCGGCGCCTTGTCCTGCGGCGCCACCAGCACCACCAGATAACTCGGTTTCGGCGCAGTCTGGGTCAGTAGCATCGCGCCCAGAATCAGCGTCGCAGCCAGGCCCGCCGCACTCAGGCCACGCCACAGTGGCAGCAGATTCCACCACGAGGTCAGCGGCTTCTTCACCGTAAGCCGTTCGAGACTGCGCTCGATACGTGACCATAACTGCGCCGAGGGTTGCTGAGGTTCGGCCAGATCGGTCAGCTCCAGCAGACGTCGCTCCCATGCGTCGACTGCCGCGCGCAACTCAGGATCGTTCGGCAGCCGCCGTTGCACCTCGATGCGCTGCTCGAACGACAAGGTGCCGAGCACGTATTCGCCGGCCAGTTCATCCCGTTCCTGCGCTGATTCGCCGGTCATCCCATGCACTCCCGCAAAGCATTGAGGCTGCGC
This sequence comes from Pseudomonas sp. AC255, assembly GCF_979258175.1. Taxonomy (NCBI): domain Bacteria; kingdom Pseudomonadati; phylum Pseudomonadota; class Gammaproteobacteria; order Pseudomonadales; family Pseudomonadaceae; genus Pseudomonas; species Pseudomonas sp. AC255. The sequence goes on from NZ_OZ409841.1 coordinate 1,440,822, forward strand.
TTGATCCACGCTTTGACCGTGCCCAGCGGCGTGCCGAGGCGCGCGGAAATCTGCGCGTGGCTGTAACCGTCGACGTAGGCATGGAGGATGCAGCTGCGCCGCTGCGGTTCCAGTTGTTCGAGGCAGCGATGAATGCGCGCCGAGTGAATATCGGCCAGCTCATCAGGCGCCGCTGCCTCATGTTCTTCGCTGAACGGCGTTTCCCGACTTTGCTTGCGCAACTGATTCAAGGCAAGGTGCCGGGTCACGCTGAACATCCAGCCCCGCGCCGAGCCGCGCGCCGGGTCGAACCCGGCCGCGCCGTGCCAGATCTTGATGAATGCCTCATGCACAATGTCCTCCGCCAGCGCCGTATCGCGCACCAGCCGCTTGGCCACGCCGAGCAGGCGCGGGCCTTCCTGCACATACAAATCGCGCAAAGCCGCGCGCTCGCCCCGGGCACAGGCGGCGAGGCGGGCTTCGTAATCGAAAACGGATTCGGGTAAAGGCATGGGGTGCAATCTAGCTCACATTTCCCAAACATCCAGACGCATGGTTCCCTGTGGGAGCGAGCCTGCTCGCGAAAGCGGTGGGTCAGAAAGTAATAAGGCGACTGACACTCCGTCTTTGCGAGCAGGCTCGCTCCCACAGGATTGTGCACTGCTTCCGGATATCAGTTCGCCGCCCAGAAAATATAATCCGCCTGGTACTTCACCACTTCCTGCTTGCCCTTGTTCGCCATGGTGCACTCACTGCCCGGCGCGACGCCGCCCTTGAGCGCAACACGCTGGATATAGCTGACCCCGGTCATCGCGCCTTTGCCCTCGGCCGGATTGGCCTTGACCAGTTGATAAGGCAGGTTGCCCGGGCTCGACGGTGCCACGGCGAGTTGCGTGCCGGTGACTTTCGAACCGTCCTTGGCTTGCCAGGTCGCTGGCGGGCCGAAATAGGTGCCGACCTGTTTGCCGCTGCGATCATTGAGCACCGCTTTCGGGCCGACAAAGGTCCACTCGGTCTGCCCGGCCATATTGGGTTTGTCGCGGCATTCGTAGGTGATCTCGCCAACCCCGGTGGTTTCCAGGGCAATCTTGTGCCCGTCCGGCACCTTGATCGCGTCGGGATAACTGCTCTGGGCGAAGGTGGTCGCGGTGAAGGCGAGCAAACCGGTGAAGCCAATCAGCTGGGTGATGTTCATCCGATGATTCTCCGAAAAGGGTAGGGCGCTGACAGCACCAGAGTGGGCTGTTACAGGGACTACCCGTGGCGGAGGCGATTGGATGCAGTGCCGGAAAAATAAATTTCAAACACCACCTATCAAACCTGTGGGAGCGAGCCTGCTCGCGAAAGCGTCGGGCCAGCCAGCACTTATGTGACTGATGCACCGCATTCGCGAGCAGGCTCGCTCCCACAAGGTTCTTCATCAGGCTTCAGGCCGGAGGCTTTCAGGAGTTCCTGGGTATACGGATGTTGCGGCGCAGCGAAAATCTCCCGCGACGACCCTTGTTCAACCACCTTGCCATCCTTGATCACCATCAAGTCATGCGCCAGCGCATGTACCACCGCCAGATCATGGCTGATGAACAGATAGGTCAGCCCATGCCTGATCTGCAACTGGCGCAACAACTCCACCACTTGCTTCTGCACCGTGCGATCCAGCGCCGACGTCGGTTCGTCGAGCAGGATCAGCGCCGGTTCCAGCACCAGTGCGCGGGCGATGGAGATGCGCTGGCGCTGGCCGCCGGAAAATTCGTGGGGATAACGATGGCGGCTTTGCGGATCGAGGCCGACTTCCTCCAGCACGCGAATCACCGCTGCCTCGCGCTCGGCCTCGCTGCCGATGCCGTGGGTCAGCAAGCCTTCGGCAATGATCTGCTGCACCGACATGCGTGGGCTGAGGCTGCCGAACGGATCCTGAAACACCACCTGAATCTGCCGGCGCAACGGGCGCATCAGACGCTGATTGAGCAGGCTCAACTGCTTGTTGCCGAAACGGATATTGCCCTCTGATTCGACCAGTCGCAGGATCGCCTGACCCAGCGTCGACTTGCCCGACCCCGATTCGCCGACAATCCCCAGGGTCTTGCCGCGTTGCAGGGTGAAACTGACGCCGTCCACCGCTTTGATGTAATCCTGCTGGCGGCTGAAGAGTTTTTTCGGCAGGGCAAACCACACCTTCAAATCATCGACTTCCAGCAGGTTGTGCTCGTACTCACTGGGCACTGGCGCGCCGCTCGGTTCCGCTTCGATCAACAACCGGCTATAGGGGTGTTGCGGCGCTTGGAACAGCGTCTCGCAATCGGCCTGTTCAACGATCTCGCCCTGACGCATTACGCACACGCGCTGAGCGATCCGGCGTACCAGATTGAGGTCGTGGCTGATCAGCAACAGCGACATGCCGAGGCGCTGCTGCAACTCGATCAGCAGCTCAAGAATCTTCTGCTGTACGGTCACGTCCAGTGCCGTGGTCGGTTCATCGGCAATCAACAGTTCCGGCTCGTTGGCCAGCGCCATGGCGATCATTACCCGTTGCCGCTGACCACCGGAAAGCTGATGCGGATAGGCTTTGAGTCGCTGCAACGGCTGGCGAATACCCACCAGTTCCAGCAGCTCCAGCGTCCGCGCGCGGGCGGCGCGACCCTTGAGGCCCTTGTGGATTTCCAACACTTCGCTGATCTGTTTTTCCACCGTGTGCAACGGGTTCAGCGAGGTCATCGGCTCCTGGAAAATCATCGCAATGCGATTGCCGCGCAAACCGCGCATCTGTTGTTCGCTGGCATGCAGCAAATCCACGCCGTTATAACGAATCGCGCCGCTGCTGCTGACGCTCTGGCCAGGCAGCAGACGCAGAATCGAATGCGCCGTCACTGACTTGCCCGAGCCGGACTCGCCGACCAGCGCCAGACACTCGCCACGGCGAATATCGAGGTTCACACCGTGCACCACTTCTTGCCCTGCGAAGGCGACGCGCAGGTCGCGGATCTCGATTAAATGGTCTTGCATGTCAGCTCCTCGGATCAAAGGCATCTCGGCACGCTTCACCGATGAAAACCAACAAAGACAGGATCAGCGCCAGGGCAAAAAACGCTGTCAGCCCCAGCCACGGTGCCTGCAGATTGCGTTTGGCCTGGCCGATCAACTCGCCCAGCGACGCGGTGCCGGCGGGCATGCCGAAGCCGAGAAAATCCAGCGCGGTCAGGGTGGCGATGGCGCCGGTGAGAATGAACGGCAGGTAGGTTAGGGTGGAGGTCATGGCGTTGGGCAGAATGTGCCGGCGCATCAGTTCGCTGTCGGTCAGGCCCAGCGCCCGCGCGGCTTTCACGTATTCGAGATTGCGTCCACGGAGGAACTCGGCGCGCACCACGTCGACCAGCGCCAGCCAGGAAAACAGCGCCATGATCCCCAGCAGCCACCAGAAACTCGGCGAGACGAAGCCGGACAGAATGATCAGCAGATACAGCACCGGCAGCCCCGACCAGATTTCCAGGACGCGCTGCCCGAGCAAGTCGACCCAGCCGCCGTAGTAGCCCTGCAAGGCCCCGGCGACAATGCCGATCAACGCGCTGATCGCGGTGAGGATCAGCGCAAACAAAATGGAAATCCGCGTGCCGAAAATCACCCGCGCCAGAACATCGCGGGCCTGATCATCGGTGCCCAGCCAATTGCTCGATGACGGCGGGCTGGGCGCCGGTTCGGTGAGGTCGTAGTTGACCGTGTCGTAGCTGAACGGGATCGGCGGAAACAGCATCCAGCCGCCCTGATCCTCGATCAGTTTGTGCACATAACTGCTGGCGTAATCCGGTTGGAACGGCAACTCGCCGCCGAAATCGGTTTCCAGATAATCGCTGAGGATCGGAAAGTAAAAGGCGTCGTGGTAGCGGATCACCAGCGGCTTGTCGTTGGCGATCAGCTCGCCACCGAGGCAGATCAGGCACAGGCCGATAAACAGCCACAGTGACCAGCGCCCACGGCGGTTGGCCTTGAATTGCGCGACGCGGCGCTGGCCCAGAGGCGACAGTGTGAACATCAGGCAGTCCTCGCCGAAAAATCGATGCGCGGGTCGAGCAGGGTGTAGCAGAGGTCGCCGATCAGCTTGATCAGCAGGCCGAACAGGGTGAACAGAAACAGCGCGCCGAACACCACCGGATAGTCACGCGACACCGCCGCTTCGTAGCTCATGCGCCCGAGGCCGTCGAGGTTGAAGATGGTTTCGATCAGCAGGGAACCGGCGAAAAACACTTCGATCAGTGCCGACGGCACGCCGGCCACCACCAGCAGCATGGCGTTGCGAAACACGTGGCCGTACAGCACGCGCCGCTCGGTCAGGCCCTTGGCTCGTGCGGTGATCACGTACTGCCGGCTGATCTCGTTGAGAAAGCTGTTCTTGGTCAGGATCGTCAGCGTGGCGAAGCCGCCGATCACCAGCGCCGTGACCGGCAGTACGAGGTGCCAGAGGTAGTCGCCGACCTTGCCCAATGTGCTGAGGCTGTCGAAGTTGTCCGACACCAATCCCTGCACCGGAAACCAGTTGACGTAGCTGCCCCCGGCGAACACCACGATCAACAGAATGGCGAAGAGAAACGCTGGCATGGCATAGCCAACGATGATCGCGGTGCTGCTCCAGACATCGAAGGCGCTGCCGTTCCTGATCGCCTTGCGAATGCCCAGCGGAATCGAAATCAGGTAGGTGATCAGCGTCGCCCACAAGCCCAGCGACAGCGACACTGGCAGCTTCTGCACGATCAGGTCGGTGACCTTGGCGCCGCGAAAGAAGCTGTTGCCCAGATCCAGTTGTGCGTAGTTTTTCAGCAGCAGCCACAGGCGTTCGTGCAGCGGTTTGTCGAAGCCGTAATGGTGTTTGATTTCCTCGATCAGCGCCGGGTCCAGCCCACGGCTGCTGCGCCCGGCACCGCCGACCGCCGCGACTTCGCCACCGCCGCCCATGCTGTGCCCGCCAAAGCCTTGCAGGCGAGCGATGGCTTGTTCCACCGGGCCACCGGGTGCGGCCTGCACGATAAGAAAATTCACCACCAGAATGCACAACAGCGTGGGGATGATCAGCAGCAAACGGCGACTCAGATAACGCAGCATGTCACTGGCCTCCCGCAAGCTGAGCGCTCATTTGCTGAGTCGTCAGCGGCCTGGCCGAGACTTCCCACCAGGTGTTGAGACCTTCGTCATACGAAGGTTGCACGGCGGGTATGCCGAAGCGGTTCTGATACACCGTCGGCGTGCCTTTGGAGTAGTAGTTGGGAATCATGTAGTAACCCCATTGCAGCACCCGGTCGAGGGCGCGGGCGTAATGCACCATGGCTTCGCGGTTGTTGGCCTGGACCAGCCCGTCAATCAGTTGATCGATTGCCGGATCGGCCAGCACCATCGCGTTCGAGCTGCCGACTTGCGTGGCACTTTGCGAGCCGTACAGGCTGTACAACTCGCGGCCCGGGGACACGATCGGATCGCCACTGCGCGGGAAAGCGCAGACGATCATGTCGTAATCGCGGGCGTTGAGACGGTTGATGTATTGCGCCGAATCGATGCGGCGCAGATTGAGCGTGATGCCGATCTGCGCGAGGGTGCGTTTGAACGGCAGCAGCATGCGATCGAAGCCGCCCTGGCCATCGAGAAAGGTGAATTCCAGCGGCTCGCCGGCGGCGTTGACCAGACGATTGTTTTTCGCCGTCCAACCGGCTTCGGCGAGCAGCTTCAGCGCTTGCAGTTGCTTGTCGCGGATGTAGCCGCTGCCATCGGTTTTCGGCGCTTCATAGACCGTGGTGAACACCTCGTCAGGGACCTTGCCGCGCAGCGGTTCGAGGATCTTCAATTCCTCGGCATCGGGCAGGGCGCTGGCGGCCATTTCACTCTTGGGCCAGAAGCTGTTCTGACGCACGTAGAAGCCGCGCATCATCTGTTTGTTGGTCCACTCGAAATCCCAGAGCAGGCTGATCGCCTGACGCACGCGGCGATCCTTGAAGAACGGGTTCTGCAGGTTGAACACGAAGCCCTGAGCAGCGGTGGGTTTGTCCGGAGCGAGGATCGACTGCTGCAAGCGGCCGTCACGCAGTGCCGGGCTGTCATAGCCGACCACGTAACCAGAGGAGGAGAACTCACGGTTGTAGTCGAACGCGCCGGCCTGCAACAGCTGGCGGGCGACGTCGGTGTCGCCGTAGAAATTCACCGTCAGGCTGTCGAAGTTGTACATGCCGCGACTGACCGGCAGGTCCTTGCCCCACCAGTCCGGGTCACGCTGGAAACTGATGCTGCGCCCGGCGTCGACCTTGCTCACCCGGTACGGGCCGCTGCCCAGCGGTGGCTCGAAGCCGCCGCCGTTGGCGAAGTCGCGGGTTTTCCACCAGTGCTCGGGCAGCACGCGCATCGTCGCCAGATCCAGCGCGAGGGTGCGATTGAGGTTGTTCTTGAAGGTGAAACGGACCTGCCGTGGACTTTCGACCAGCACGTCCTGCACGTCGGCGTATTGCTGGCGGTAACTCAGGCTGCCCTTGGTCATCAGCAGGTTGAAGGTGTAGCGCACGTCTTCGGCGGTGATCGGCGTGCCGTCGGCAAAGCGTGCCTTGGGGTTGAGGGTGAAGCGCACCCACAAACCTTCGGGATCGCGCTCGATCTGCTGCGCGACCAGAGCGTAAACCGTGTAGGGCTCGTCCAGCGATCGGAACGCCAGCGGCGCGTAGACCCAATCGTTGACCTGCACCACCGAAATGCCCTGATCGGCATACGGCGTGATGTAGTTGTACTGACCGATCTCCATCGATGCACGGCTGAGCGAACCGCCCTTGGGCGCGTCGGGGTTAACAAAATCGAAATGCTTGAAGCCGGCCGGATACTTCGGCGCTTCGCCGTACACCGTCAGCGCGTGACTGCCAGCGGCCAACGCCGACGCCCCGAAGCACAGCAGCGCACTGCCGAGCAGCAGGCCAGCCATGTTGCGCAAAAAACTCATGAAGTCACCCTGAAAATCCCTGAAGAAACCCGGCCCCCATGTGGGAGCTGGCTTGCCAGCGATAGCGGTATGTCAGTGAAGTAAATGTCGACTGATACAACGCCATCGCTGGCAAGCCAGCTCCCACAGGGTTTTATGGTGCTCGTTCTTTAGAAGTGGTAAGTCATGCGCGCAAACAATGTCCGGCCCAGCGGGTCGGTGTAGCGCGGGTCATAGCCGCTCTGGAAGTTGTAGGCCTGGTTGGAGAACGGCGGGTTGCGGTCGAAAACGTTCTTCATTCCGGCATCAACGTCGAGCACTTTGTTGAAGGTGTAACCGGCCGACAGATCCCACACCGAATACGACGCCACCCGCGCGTGCGTCTCGCGGTCGTAATCGTTGTAACCGGTGGTGAAGCGGTTGGTCAGCGCTGCTCGCGCCGCACCGAGGCTCCAGCTGCCGGTGAGGTTGTGCTTCCAGCGCGCGATCACGCCGTCACCCTGAAAGTCGCCGACCTTGTCGGTGAACGGGCCTTTGATGGTGCTCTGGAAGTCGTACTCGTCGACATAGGTGCCTTGCAGGCCGAGGCCGAACTGACCGTACGGCGTGTTCGGGAAGCGATAGTCGAGCGACACATCGACACCATTGGTTTCGACGACGCCGAGGTTGGCGTTGCCGGTAACGATGTAGTTGAGCGTGCCGTCGGCGTTGCGCACGAAGCGGTCCGGGTAGGAGCCAGCCTGATCGAACACGGTGGACTCCGGGAACGGCTGGATCTGGTTGGAGATGTGAATCCACCAGAAATCCAGACCCACCGAGAGGTTGCTGATCGGCTGGTAGACGAAGCCCAACGTCACGTTGCGCGCCTTCTCCGGGGCCAGATCTTCGTTGCCGCCAATCTGGTTGAGGAATTGCTGACCGCAATCGCGCCCGCCGTTGCCGCCCGGTTGCACCACACCGCCGGTACACAGCACCGGGTCGTTGTAGTAACCCTGAGTGAACGTGATGCTGCGCGGCGAATACAGCTCGTACAGCGATGGCGCGCGGAAACCTTCGCTGTAGGCACCACGCACCACCAGCTCTTTGATCGGCTGATAACGGAACGAATATTTCGGGTTGGTGGTGCTGCCGAAGTCGCTGTATTTGTCGTGGCGCACAGCGGCGGACAGTTCGAGGCTGTCGAGCACCGGCACGTTGAGTTCGGCATAGGCGGCCTTGACGCTGCGGTCGCCCTCGACGCTGCCGGCCGGGTCGATGCCGAGGCTCTGGATGTCGCCGGCGAACGACTCGAAGTCCTGATGGAATTTCTCCTTGCGGTACTCGCCGCCCAGAGCCAGGCCGGACGGACCTGCGCCGAACCAGTCACCGATTTCACGGCTGACGCGACCATCGAACCCGGCGACGCGACCCACGGCTGTGGAGTAGGCGCCGTGGTAGGCGGCGGCATCGATGTACTGCTGGCCGGCAGCGGTCTGCGGGCCGAACGGGTTGAGCAAACCGCTGGCCAGGCCGTCAATCATCGCCTGATCGCTGACATAGCCACTGGTGACGCTGGAGACGATTTTGTTCTGGTTGTACGAGGCGCCGACGTTGTAATCCCAGCCGCCAACCAGACCATCGAAGCTCAGCAGAAAGCGCTGGCTGGTGTTCTGGTCTTTCGATTCACGCGGGCCGGCGGCAGTCTCGCGCCAGTTCACATCGACCGGCTGCGTCGGGTCGAGGGCGAAATCGGTGGGCGCCGGGGTGATGCCATTGCCGGGGTAGTAGGGCGACGAGGAATCCAGGCTCAGACCAGTCAGTGGCGCCGGGCCGACGGCGACGGCGTTGTTGTTGCGCGACCAGAAATATTCAAGGTTGGCGTTGTGATCATCGCCGAGCTTGGCAGTGGTCTTGCCGAAGAACGAGGTCTTCTCGGTCTGTGGCACCAGATCGATGTATTCACGGGTGCTGAAGCGGCACAAGCCGTCGCGGGCGATCAGGTTGGGGCCGTTGCAATTGCTGTTGGCCAACGGGTTGGTGGCGTTGCCGTTCTGGCTGTAGTTGCCGGGGAACGCGGTGCCGGAGGTCTGATCGAGACCGCGACCGGGCGCATAGTCGGTGGCGAAGGAGCGGTCGTTGGCGTCGAGGTTCTGCTGCTTGTTGTAGTTGAACACGCCGAGGACGTTGAAGCGGTCTTCTTCGAGATCGCCGTAGCCCCAACTGGCGCTCATGTCCTTGGTCGCGCCGCCACCGCTGTGGGTCGGCGTTTCGCCGCCCAGGGTCAGGGCGCCATCGGTGAGAGATTTTTGGTGATGAAGTTGATCACACCGCCGATGGCGTCGGTGCCGTACAGGGCCGAGGCGCCGTCGCGCAGCACTTCCACGCGCTCGATGGCGGCGAACGGGATCATGTTCAGATCCACCGCGCCGCCGGCGGAGTTGGTCCCCGACAGGGCGTTGTTGGCCAGGCGTCGACCATTGAGCAGCACCAGCGTCTTGTTCGCGCCGATGCCGCGCATGTCGGCAAACGACGCACCGCCCGTTGCCGCGCCGACAGAGCCGGCGCTGTTGTTGATCGACTGGCTGCCGGTGATGCGCTGCACCAGTTCGGCGGTGGTGGTCACGCCCTGTTTGCGCAGCTCGTCAGCCTTGAGGATGGTGATCGGCACCGCCGTTTCCGCATCGACCCGGCGAATCGCCGAACCGGTCACTTCGACCCGTTGCAGTTGCGTGGTCGGCGCCGCCACGACAGCGGCTGCCGGCGTGGCACTGTTGTCGTCCTCGGCCGCTTGCACGGTCCCGGCGCCCATCCCCATGGCCACCAGATACAGCGGAACGAAACGGTGGCGAGACATCGTTGCCACCAAAGGTTTGAGCGTGAAGCGTGGAGTGTTCATCAGCATGGTTGTTTCCGATTTTCAGACGTTATCGAATTGGCCTTGTGAGCCGCTCATTGCTCCGCTTCCGGTGATACCGCGCGCGGAAAACCACTTTCTTCAAGCAAGCCGATCCCCTCCGAAGACGCGGGGCGTTTTTTCGGTCGGCCGGGTGCGACGGGATTTCTTTTTTCAGCGGCGCCGGGCGGGTTTTTCAACACCCATCCGGCACCGCACTCAGTGGGTGGTCATCACCGAAATCTTGCTGATGCCGGAGCGTTCGATCGATGCCATCGCCTTGGCCACCTGGCCGTAATTGACGGCGGCGTCGGCCTGCAACTGCACGCGCACGTCGGCGTCTTTGGCCTTGACCTCCTTGAGGCTGGCCTCAAGGAATTCCGGGGCCAGTTCGGTCTTGGCCAGATAGAACTTGCCGTCCTGATCGACGCTGACCACCACCGGGTCTTTCTTTTCGGCAGGGGCGACGGCGTCGGTTTTCGGCAGGTTGACCTTGATCGCGTTGGTCATCAGCGGCGCGGTGACAATGAACACCACCAGCAGCACGAGCATCACGTCGACCAGCGGCGTAACGTTCATTTCGCTGAGCACTTCATCGCTGTCTTGAGTGGAAAACGACATCAGCTAGCCTCCCGCACGGCGGTGGTGCTTTTGCTGGCAATGGCCTGGCGGCTGATGGAAAAGGCACTGCGCGAGGCGAGGGCGTCGAAGTCGTGGGCGAAGTCGTCCATGTCCGCTGAGGCCAGTTTCAGCCGACGCAGGAAGAAGTTGTAGATCAGCACCGCCGGCACCGCGACGGCGATGCCCACGCCAGTGGCGATCAGCGCGTGGCCGATAGGCCCGGCGACCGCCTCAAGGCTGGCCGAGCCGGTTTCGCCGATGCTTTGCAGGGCTTCCATGATTCCCCACACGGTGCCGAACAAACCAATGAACGGCGCGGTGCTGCCGATACTGGCGAGGATCGCCTGGCCGTTTTCCAGCGAGCGACGTTCTTTCTGGATCTGCTGGCGCAGGTTGCGTTCCAGGCGATCGGAACGGTTGATGGTGTGCGCCAGTTGCTGCGTGGTGCGCGGCGAATCTTCCACCAGCAGGGCTTCGAAACCACTGCTGGCGATGCGCGCCAGCGAGCCCGGATACTGGCTGGCGTGTTCGGCGGCGGTGAGCAGGTCCGGCGCGCTCCAGAAGGCTTTGGCGAACTGTTTGTTCTGCGCTTTCTGGCGCAGGTACTGGGCCGACTTGACCAGCAGGATCGCCCAACTGACCACGGAAAACAGCACCAGACCCCAGAGCACACCGGGGACAATCATCGAAGACAGTGAATCGTTCATGGCTACACCTCGCTTGCGTTAATCAGTAATGAGTCGGTTGCGCCGTCATTGCGGCAATTTGAAATCGATGGTCTGGGTGGCGAAGCCGTCGATCGGCGTGTCACCGCGCTTGGCCGGAATGAACTTCCAGTTCTTCACCGCCGCGACGGCCGCCTCATCCAGTTGCGCCTTGCCGCTGGACTTGGTCACCGTCACCGCACCGGCACGGCCGTTGGCCAGCACCTGAATGCGCAGCACCACGCTGCCTTCCCAATTGCGGCGCAGCGCCAGCGACGGGTATTCCGGCGGCGGGTTGCCAAGGCTGGCCAGGCCGGAAATCGCCGCCGACTCCTTGACCGGAGCGGGCGCAGCAGGGGGTGCCGGTGGTGCGCTCGGTGTCGTCGGCGCCGCAGGTGCGGCAGGTTGCGCCGGGGCTGGCGGTGCTTTCGGTGGCTCGACTTTCTTCACCGGTTTGGGTTTCTCGACCGGTTTTGGTTTTTCGATTGGCTTGGGCTTCTCCACCGGTTTGGGCGGCGGCTTGACCGCGTCCTCGTCTTCCACCGGCTGCTCGGGTTCCGGCGGCGGTGGAGGCGGGGGCGGCGGTGGTGGTTCCGGTGTCGGTGGGGCCGGAGGCGTCGGGCTGGTCAGCTCGACGGTCATTTCCGGAATTTCCGGCGGCGTCGGCAGTGGCTCCGGCCGCGCCTGATGGAAGAACCACCACGCGCCGCCGTGTATCAGCGCCGACACGGCGATCAGCAAGAGCAACTGTGGTTTGTTCAACCCGCCGGGTCGTGACGTATTGGCTGTAAACGCCGGCCTGCCCGTTGCCGGCGGGACCGGTGCTTGCCGCAACGGCCCCGGCAGGGTTTTGTGCTTTACCGCATCGTTCATTAAAGCTCCCTCGGGTCAGATGAAGGGCAATAAGGTGCCGTCCGAACATATGGCTGATGTTCGAGTGAGTGGGTGCAACTTTCTTCAAGGTGTACGCGAGCCGATAGTTGGACTATCTGTTTAAACGGCCTCGAACAAACTTAATGGCTTAGTAGCATCTATATCGATTGTTCATTATCCATTCCGTGGCTTGTTGTTGTGTGGAGACGTGAGCTGTCTCAGGTTTGTTACAGTTTGCAACAGGTGTGCCAGATGTTGCTGAAACGGGTTGAACGCATATCTTCGGTGTTACTGATGTCGCATTTATATAAGTTTCAAATTCGCATACGGTTTATTCAGCGCGAAGCGGTTCTCAAGTCCTCGCAGAAGGGCTTTTTCCAGAGCGAGTCAGAGGGAACGCTGTATCACGCCAATCGGCGGGATAGAGCGGCTGCTCGGTGATCAGGCTTAGCACCTATCGGTGCGCAGCGAGTCGATTTGGTGCAGGTCAGTCATTCAGCGGTTCACAGGACATGTTCCTTATTTTGATTCTGGAGTATTGGTTAACTGCATCACATTCGGGCGTGCGGTTTTGGTGCAACTTCAATGACGGAAAGTCATTGTTCGACAATCCTGTTGTTGTGCCTTTTATTAATTGCCGTATTTAAAAAATAAATAAAACTCTGCGCCCGGCGATCGCTCGATCGCCAGGCACGCAAAGTGTGCATCGGGTTTCAGGTAATAAGGAGAAATGCGCCAGGCTGAATAGGTTCGGCTGAACTTGCGGCTGGATTTGCGAGTGAGTCGGGTATGTCGTACGGCGGAGCATTTGAAGATTCACGGGTGAACTCCTTGTTGCCAGCTCGGACAGGCGAACTTTTGGTTCGCTGTCGCACCTTACAAGAACGCGGATAGCGTTCGATGAATGCTCTTGGTGCGGGATGGGCACCGCCAGCGCTGATTGGCGAAGGTTGATTTCGCAAGTCGGCAGTGCATGGGAAAAACGTGCCAATCACGACACATTTGCAGAATTTTCTACGTCAGGCCAGCCAGCCATCTACCCTGTGCAAAGGCCTTATCGGGGGAACGGACATGTACCAGCTCTACGGGCACAAGAATTCCGGCGCGGCTGCCATCGAGGCGGCACTGGAGTTGTGCCAGATCGCCTATCGCTTCATTGATACCGAAGCCAGCGCCGAGGCCGACGAAGCGCTGGGCAAACTCAATCCGCTGAAACAGATACCGACCTTGCAACTGCCGGACGGCAGCGCCATGACCGAAAGTGCGGCGATCCTGATTCACCTGGGCCTGACGTTTCCCAAATCCGGCCTGCTGCCGAGCAAGGCTGCCGATCGTGATCAGGCGATCCGCGGTCTCGCCTACATCGTCAGCAATTGCTACGCAGCGGTTGGCATCATCGATTACCCCGAGCGCTGGCTGAGCGCGCCTGACGAGAGCGCACGGCAAAACCTGATCGCCGGCACGCGCCAGCGCCTGCACTTCAGTTGGGAGGTGTTTGCCGATCAGTTTTCCGGGGAGCTGTATCTGGATGATGAAACGCCCGGTGCACTGGATGTGCTGGCGGCCGTGGTGAGCCGCTGGGCTGGCAGCCGCGAACACCTGCGCCAGACCCGCCCGGGCTTTTATGCGTGGCTGCAAAGGATCGACCGGCACCCGGTGCTGGCACCGGTGTTTGAGCGGCACTGGCCGGCCTGACAGGCGAGATCGTTCCCACGCTCTGCGTGGGAATGCCTCAACGGACGCTCCGCGTTCGGCTTTAGAGGGACGCGGAGCGTCCCGGGCTGCATTCCCACGCAGAGCGTGGGAACGATCATCACTGACCTGGCGCATTCGCGAGCAGGCTCGCTCCCACAAGGGGATCACGGCGGTGGGCTCAGTCGCCGCGAATGTACTGCTCCAGCTGTTTGATCAACTCGGCCTGTTCGGCAATCGCCTCTTTCACCAGGTCGCCGATCGACAACAGGCCGATCAACTGGCCGTCCTCGACCACCGGCAAGTGGCGCAGGCGTTTGTCCGACATGATGCCAAGGCAGGTGTCGACGGTTTGTCGGGTATCCACGGTGATCACGTCCTTGACCATGATGTCGCGCACTGGCGTGCCCACCGAAGAGCGTCCGTGCAGTACCAGTTTGCGTGCGTAATCACGCTCGCTGATGATGCCGACCACTTTGTCGTCTTCGACCACCAGCAAGGCGCCGACGTTTTTCTCGGCCATCTTCATCAGCGCTTCGAGCACCATGTGATCGGGTTTGATCTGGTGCACTTCCTGATTTTTCTGATCTTTGAGCTTGAGCAGTTGGGCGACGGTCTTCATGGCGGTTACTCAGGTGTTGTCGTTGTTCATCAAGCATCGTAGACGCAGCTGCGCAGAGCAAGGTGGCAAAGCGGCAGTTAGCGTGCAAAAAACGCCATTTGCCGGAAAAAACTTCTTTGTATCGGTGAATGAAGCATGTGGCTAGGGGATTTAGCCCTGCAGGTCTGCGCAGCAGGCCCTTTCATTAAAGGCGGGGCCGCTTCGCGGCCAGCGGGGATAAATCCCCTCGCCACAGATAAATCCCTCGCCACAAATGCTGCGTAGAATGGCGTTCTGATTGAAACGTTGAGGTCGCAGTGGTGGATTTACAGCAGGGCTTCGTCCTGACCCGGCATTGGCGCGATACGCCGGCCGGCACCGAAGTCGAGTTCTGGCTGGCAACGGACGCCGGGCCGCGCCGCGTGCGTCTGGCGCCTCAGCCATCGGTGGCGTTTATTCCCGCCGCCCAGCGGGAAGCGGCCGAGCGTCTGCTGCACGATGAAAAGAATGTGGAACTGCGACCGTTGGCGCTGCTGGATTTTCAGCATCGTCCGGTGCTCGGTCTGTATTGCCAGCAGCACGGCCAGTTGATGCGCCTCGAAACCGCGCTGAACCGCGCCGGCGTCGACGTCTTTGAAGCCGACGTCCGCCCGCCGGAACGCTATCTGATGGAGCGCTTCATCACCGCGCCGGTGCTGTTCGGCGGCACGCCTGATGCTGACGGCGTGCTGATCAACGCCCAACTGAAACCCGACCCCATTTACCGGCCGAAACTGCGTCTGGTCTCACTCGACATCGAGACCACCGAAAACGGCGAGCTGTACTCCATCGCGCTGGAAGGCTGCGGCGAGCGCCAGGTGTACATGCTCGGCGCGCCGAATGGCGATGCCAGCATTGTCGATTTCGACCTTGAATACTGCGATTCGCGCACGCTCATTCTGAAGAAGCTCAACGACTGGTTCGCCCGCCACGACCCTGACGCGATCATTGGCTGGAACGTTGTGCAGTTCGACCTGCGCATCCTTCACGAACACGCACGGCGTCTCGGCGTACCGCTGAAGATCGGTCGTGGCGGCGAAGAAATGCAGTGGCGCGAGCACGGCAGCCGCAATCATTATTTCGCCTCGGCAGCGGGGCGGCTGATCATCGATGGCATCGAGTCGTTGCGTTCGGCGACCTGGAGTTTTCCCTCGTTCAGCCTGGAAAACGTCGCGCAGACCCTGCTCGGCGAAGGCAAGGCGATCAACAATCCGTACCAGCGCATGGACGAGATCAACCGCATGTTCGCCGAGGACAAACCGGCGCTGGCCAAGTACAACCTCAAGGACTGCGAACTGGTCACGCGGATCTTCGCCAAGACCGAACTGCTGACGTTTTTGCTTGAACGCGCCAGCGTCACCGGTTTGCCGGCCGACCGCAGCGGCGGTTCGGTCGCCGCGTTCACCCATTTGTACATGCCGTTGATGCACCGCCAGGGCTTCGTTGCACCCAATCTGGGCACCAATCCACCCCAGGCCAGCCCCGGCGGGTTTGTCATGGATTCACGCCCGGGGCTTTACGAATCGGTGTTGGTCCTCGATTACAAAAGCCTTTACCCGTCGATCATCCGCACCTTTCTGATCGACCCGGTGGGCTTGATCGAGGGCCTGCAACACCCGGACGACGCTGACTCGGTACCAGGTTTCCGTGGCGCACGCTTCTCGCGCACCCGCCATTGCCTGCCGTCCATCGTGGCGCGGGTGGCCGAAGGGCGCGAAACCGCCAAGCGCGAACACAACGCGCCGCTGTCCCAAGCGTTAAAGATCATCATGAACGCCTTCTACGGCGTGCTCGGCTCCAGTGGTTGCCGTTTTTCGATACCCGGCTCGCCTCGTCGATCACTTTGCGCGGCCACGAAATCATGCTGCGCACCCGCCAGTTGATCGAAGAACAGGGCCACGCGGTCATTTACGGCGACACCGATTCAACCTTCGTCTGGCTGCGCAGTCTGCACGGTCAGGAAGAAGCAGCGCAGATCGGCCACGCGCTGGTCAAGCACGTCAATGATTGGTGGCGCGCCCATGTGCGCGAAGAGTACGGGCTGGAAAGCGCGCTGGAATTGCAGTTCGAGATTCACTACAAGCGCTTCCTGATGCCGACCATTCGCGGCGCCGAGGAGGGCAGCAAGAAGCGCTACGCCGGACTGGTCACCCGCGCCGATGGCAGCGAGGAAATGGTCTACAAGGGCCTGGAAACCGTGCGCACCGACTGGTCGCTGCTGGCTCGACAATTTCAGCAGGAGCTGTATGAGCGGATTTTCCAGCGCAAGCCGTATCAGGATTACGTGCGCGACTACGTGCGCAACACGCTCGCTGGCGAGTTCGACGATCGGCTGATCTACCGCAAGCGCCTGCGCCGCACCCTCGACGATTATGAACGCAACGTGCCGCCGCACGTCCGCGCGGCGCGGCTGGCCGACGAATACAACGCCGAGCACGGGCGGCCACGGCAATATCAGAACGGCGGCTGGATCAGCTACGTCATCACCCTGGCCGGCCCGGAGCCGCTGGAGGTACGCCGCGCCGCCATCGACTACGACCACTACATCACTCGGCAGCTGCAACCGGTGGCGGATGCGATTCTGCCGTTTGTCGACGACGACTTCTCAACCCTGATCGGTGGGCAACTGGGCCTGTTTTGAGTCGAGCAATTGCAGCGTCCATTCATCGAGAATGCCGTGGAAGTACCGCTCCAGCGCCTGGTTGAACAGACTGTCCTCAGCGCTGAACTGGGCGAACAGGGTCATCGAAGAATGAAATTTCAGGTCATCGGGATGGCCGAAAATGTCTGCAATCGAGCGCTGCGGCACATTCAGCACCAGTTGCGTGCAGGTGCGCAGCCGCGCCCCGAGCAGTTCATGGGCCAGATACGCCTGGGCTTCCTCGGCTGAACCAATGGCAAAGCGCCGGGCCATCTCGCTGCCGCCCAACCCGGCGAACTGCGGGAAGACGAACCACATCCAGTGGCTGCGCTTGCGGCCCGTCTCGAGTTCACGCTGGACCCGTTCGAACACCGGGTCCTGAGCCTGGACAAAACGTTGCAGGTTGAACGGGTCGTGCAGATCTGTGCTTCTCATCGCGAAGCCCTCACAGTCGGCAGCTCAGACCATGGCCAGGCGCTGCTTGCGTTGTGGCGCCGGAAACACCTTGTCCAGCGCCGCCAGATCCCCGGCGTCGAGTTGCAGCTGCGCCGCCTCGGCATTGAGTTGCACATGCTCCGGGCGCACAGCCTTGGGAATCGCAATCACGCCGTCATGGCGCAGGAGCCACGCCAGCGAAACCTGCGCCGGGGTGGCGTTGTGACGGCTGGCAATGTCTTGCAGGACCGGCTCGGCGAGCATCGCGCCGCCCTGGCCGATCGGGCAGTAAGCCATCAACGGCAGGCGCTGATGCTGGCACCACGGCAGCAGATCGAATTCGATGCCGCGCTCCTCGAGGTTGTACAGCACCTGATTGGTGGCGCAGGCCGAGCTGGACAGTTCTTCGAGGTCGTCGACATCGAAATTCGACACACCCCAACGGCCGATCTTGCCGTCCTCGCGCAGGCGTTCGAAGGCGTCGACGGTTTCCTCCAGCGGATACTGACCGCGCCAGTGCAGCAGATACAGATCGATGTAGTCGGTACCGAGCCGACGCAAACTGCGCTCGCAGGCTTGCGGGATGCCCTGGAGGCTGGCGTTGTGCGGGTAGACCTTGCTGACCAGAAAGACTTGATCGCGCAGACCGGCGATGGCTTCGCCGACTACCGTTTCGGCACCGCCCTCGGCGTACATTTCGGCGGTGTCGATCAGGGTCATGCCGAGCTCGATGCCCGTGCGCAGCGCCGCCACTTCACGGCTGTGCGCCGAACGATCTTCGCCCATGCGCCAGGTGCCCTGACCAATCACGGGAACCTGTACGCCGGCCAATTCAAGAGTACGCATCCAAACCTCCTGCCTTAAAGAGTCGATATCTTTAGTGGGCAGCAGAATAGCGTTGGGGTTCAAAAAGCAAAAAAGATCGCAGCGGTCCGCAGCTCCTACAAGATCGTTCCCACGCTCCGCGTGGGAATGCATCAAGGGACGCTCCGCGTTCCAGCTCTGAAAGGGACGCGGAGCGTCCCGGGCTGCATTCCCACGCAGAGCGTGGGAACTATCATGCGGCGTGGGCCTTACTTGGTGGAGAACTTCAGGATCACGCTGTGGGCGTAAGTCTGCCCCGGATCAAGCCGCGTGCTCGGGAAGTCTGGCTGGTTCGGCGAGTCCGGGTAGTGCTGGGTCTCGAGGGTGAACGCGCCCCAGTGTGGATAAACCTTGCCGCCCTTGCCCTTGACCGTGCCGTCGAGGAAGTTGCTGGTGTAGAACTGCACGCCCGGCTCGCTGGTGAACAGTTGCAGGACCCGTCCGGATTGCGGATCGCTGACTTCGGTGGCGAGCTTGCTGACATCGCCCTTGGTGTCCAGCGTCCAGTTGAAATCGAAGCCGCCCTGTTTCGGCTCGGCGAATTTCAGCTGCGGATGATCAGCCTTGATGTGCGTGCCGATTGCCGTCGGTTTGCTGAAGTCCATCGGCGTGCCGGCGACAGCCGCCAGCTCCCCGGTCGGGATCAGTTTCGCGGTGACCGGCGTGTAATGGCTGGAGTTGATCATGGCGACTTGCTTGAGAATATCGCCATTACCGGCGCCGGCCAGGTTGAAGTAGCTATGGTTGGTCAGGTTGAGCACGGTCGGCTTGTCGGTGCTGGCCTTGTAGTCGATGCGCAGCTCGTTGTTGTCGGTCAGGCGATAGGTGACTTCGGTGGTCAGATTGCCTGGGAAGCCCATCTCGCCGTCGGCCGACAGGTAGGTCAGGGTTACGCCAACCGAATCCTTGTCCTTGGTTTCTTTGGCCTTCCAGACTTTCTTGTCGAAACCTTCGGGGCCGCCGTGCAGGGCGTTGGATTTGTCGTTCTGCGGCACTTGATAACGCTTGCCGTCGAGTTCGAAAGCACCTTCGGCCAGGCGATTGCCGAAGCGGCCGATGGTCGCGCCGAAGTACGCGGTGCCTTTCTGATAGCCCTGCACATCGTCAAAGCCCAACACGATGTCGTCGAACTTGCCGTGTTTGTCAGCGACTTTCAGCGCTTGCAGGGTCGCGCCGTAGGTGATCACGGTGGCCTGCATGCCGTGGCTGTTGCGCAGGATGTACTGTTCGACAGGCGTGCCGTCATTGGTTTTGCCGAAGGCTTTGTGTTCGGCGGTCAGGCCCGCCGCGTTGGCGGAAAGGGTAGCGATCATCAGGGACAGTCCGAGGCCGGAGAGCAGGTGACGGGATTGAAGCATGGTTGACCTTCCTTTTTGTTGTTGTTTTCGTATTGACCGTAGGAGCAGCCTTCGGCAGCTCCTACATGTCACTAGTCATGCTATTTGAGTCGAGAGAGAAGATTTATAGCGGATTTACCGTTTTTGGCAAATATAAAGTCCGACTAATTGACATGGCGAAAAGCGCCGAAGGTCGGCTTCACCGCCGGAGCACTGCACTTTTTCGCAATCGGCGGCTCTATGCATGGCCAGGATGCGGTGACTCCCGCCGCACAGGAATGTGCCTGTCCGAGATTTCATGCCGAGTGTTTTTGCCCTGATCACCGCCGCTCACCGCCGCCCGTGCCTGCTGCTGGCCTGTCTGTTGTCGCTGTTGCTCAGCGGCTGCAGTCACCAGAACGGCAATGGATTTTTCAATCAGATACGTGAAGGGCAGCCGCAGGAATTTCTGCAGACCAGCGTCGACCGCATGGCCACCCTGGCGATGCGCGACAACCTCGACAGCCTCTATCGATTGATGGGCAAGCTCTACCTGCGCAACCCGGAAGAACTGCGCAAATCCGGTTTCCTCACCGTCAACGCCGCCGTGAAACAGGTGCGTCTCGCTGTCGAGCAACAGCAGCCGTTGCCCGTGCTGGGCGGGCGCAAGGACCTGGCGGCGCTGAGCTATGCGATGAGTCCGGAATTCCTCGGCGACCGCGTCGGCGCCTTCATCTATGCGATCGGCAGCATGCTGGTTACCGCTCACGGCAATCGCACCGAGTTCTACATGACCGACGCGATCAACCCGACTTTCGTGCACAACGCCGCGCGTAACATCGAAAAAGCCATGTGGATTCTGTCGCAACGACAAAACAAGGAAGGCCAGCCGTTGCTGTTCTCCAACGAAATCTCGGAGGAGGGCAGCAACCTCAGCTTCGCCACCGAATTCAGCAAAATCGTCGCGCGCCTCGACCTGCTCACGCAGATGCTCGATGAGCGCTATCGCAGGATCGGACTGAATTACGCGCAGAGCCTGCTGTTTCTGAATTTCCTGCCGGTGCAGTGAGCACGGCAGGTTTTCTGTAGCGCAAAGATCCACTGTGGGAGCGAGCCTGCTCGCGAATGCGTTGCGTCATTCAACTCATCGGTCGGCTGACACCCCTTCGCGAGCAGGCTCGCTCCCACAGGGAACTGCAGCAAATTCGATATGGCATAACGATAGACCGCATCGATATATGTGGTTATAAGAAAAATCGCTATGCTGCGGGCCAGATTTTCCTGTCGTTTTCTGGACGTTTGAATGGAATTGGCAAATTTCGGCCTGGTGATTGCCGGGCTGGTGGTGGGGTTTATCGTCGGCATGACCGGTGTCGGCGGCGGTTCGTTGATGACGCCGATTCTGCTGTGGTTCGGCATCAACCCGGCGACGGCGGTGGGTACGGACCTGCTGTACGCCGCGATCACCAAATCCAGCGGCGTCCTCGTTCACAAGAAGAACAAGAACATCGACTGGGCGATCACCGGCTGGCTGACCCTCGGCAGTGTGCCGGCGGTGGCCATGACCCTGTGGTTCCTCAGCACCCTGCACACCGCGCCGGACGCGATGAACGCCATTATCAAGCAGGCGCTCGGCTTCGTCCTCTTCGCCACGGCGCTGGCAATCTTCTTCAAGAAACGCTTGCTCGAATTCGCCCACAAACGCGCCGGCGGCAACTACAACCCGAGCGGTTCGCGGCTTAACGTGATGACGGTGATCACCGGTCTGATCCTCGGCACCATGGTCGCCCTGACCTCGATCGGTGCCGGCGCACTGGGCACCGTCGCCTTGTTCATCCTTTACCCACTGCTGCCAACCCGGCGCCTGGTCGGCACCGAAATCGCCCACGCCGTACCCCTGACCCTCGTCGCCGGCCTCGGCCACGCAAGCATGGGCAACATGGATTGGGGCGTGCTGGGCTTCCTGCTGATGGGCTCGCTGCCAGGCATCTGGCTCGGCAGCCACCTGACCGGACGCATCTCCGACGAAATCCTGCGCCCGTGCCTGGCGACGATGCTGGTGTTGATTGGTTACAAGTTGGCGTTCTGAGTCAGCCTGGAGAAACACTTCCTGTGCAGCGGCCGCAGGGATGTGCCGATGATCGCTTGCGTCATGTTGCGCAAAGTTCTCCCTGACCTAAGCTTCTGACAGGGCAATGCCTTTTTGCCAGACACCGCCGGAACAATCGCCACGATGCGCAATCAGTAGTGCGTGGATATCAAAAGGAGATGCGCATGCTCATCAGGTCCCTGACCCTGACCCTCTTGCTGGCAATCGCCGGCCCCCTGTTCGCCGCCGACAGCGATTCACCCCTGGCCGGGGACGTGGGCCGCGCCCGTCCGCTGATCGTGATTGCGCAAAGCACCGTCGACCCGGTCTGGCTGAGCTTGAAAAAGTCACTGGAAGACCCGGCCAACAAAAAGGGCGTCACCGACCGCAACATCAAGGTCTACACCATCCTCAGCATGTCCGGCCAGCTCGACGGCAAGGACATGGGCCAGCAGGACACCATGGCCCTGCTGCGCTCGCTGAAGCTCGGCGCCGGCGCCTATCCAAAAGTGTTCCTGGTGGGCAAGGACGGCGAAACCAAGCTCTCCGCTTCGGGTGACGAAGCCAAGGCATTGAGCCTGGCGAAAATCTTCGAAACCATCGACGCCATGCCCATGGCCGAAAAAGAAGCCGCCGCTGCGGCCGCCGCCGCACAAACACCTGCCGCCACCGAGCCGGAACCGGCCAAAGGCGCGAAGGGCAGCAAACCGGCAAAACCGAGCAAGCCGCCGCAGATGCCGGATGATTGATTGCGCGTTGACTGAATGAAGCAAAATTCCTGTGGGAGTTGGCAAACCAGCTCCCACATTTTTTTGTGAAGTGCACAGTTCAAATGTGGGAGCGAGCCTGCTCGCGATAGCGGTTTTTCAGGCGCTGAAAGGTGACTGATCCAGCGCATTCGCGAGCAGGCTCGCTCCCACAAGTCATCTGCTGATCGAAAGTTGTTGCAGCCTGCGACACCTCCAACGTTAACCGAGTGAAAACCCGATCCTGTAGGAGCCGCAGAAGGCTCGGGCCGCGATCTTTTGCTCTTAATCCGCCAACGCCGCGAAAACCGTATGCGCAATTTTCACCCGTTCGGCATTTGGGTAGTTTTTGTTGGCAAGAATTACCATGCCCATGTCCCGCGACGGCACGAACGCCACATACGCACCAAAGCCCCGCGTAGAACCGCTTTTGTTGAACAGCACATTGGCCGGCTCAGCTTGCGGTGGGGTCAGCCACTCGACTTTGTGAGGTTCCATGGCCATGGGGGTCGAGTTGCCGTTTTGCAGTTTTTCCAAAGTGATCGGGTAGGCGTAGCTTTCCCAGCCCAGGCCTTGGGTCATGTCGCCGACGCGGTAATAACCGATGTGGGTGTTGGCGATGGCTTGGTGCAGATCAGGCCCAAGGCTGGCCGGTTTCAGTTGTGCCTGGACGTAACGCAGCAGGTCGGCGGCGCTGGTTTTGATGCCGTAGGCCTCGGCGTCAAGGGCGCCGGGGCTGACGCGCACTGGTTGGTCGGCGCTGTCGTAGCCTTGGGCGTAAAGCTTCGACTGCGCTGGCGGCACGCTGAGGAAGGTGTGCTGCAAACCGAGTTTCGGCAGCAGGGTTTGCGTCATTGCCTGGTCGAATGGCTGGCCGAGGCTTTTCGCCGTCAGGTAGCCGAACAGGCCCAGGCTCGGGTTGGAATACAGGCGATGGCTGCCGGCGGGAAATTGCGGTTTCCACTGCTGGTAATAGCCGAGCATCTTGTCGGAAGAATCCGCCTCGGCAGGAAATTGCAACGGCAGACCGCCAGCACTATAGGTGCCCAGTTGCAGCACGCTGATGTTGTCGAAGGCGCTGCCCTTGAGCTCAGGCCAGAGCTGGCTGGCCTTGCTCGACAGGTCGAGTTTGCCGGTGGCCTGGGCGTAACCGGCGAGGGTGGCGGTGAAGGTTTTACTCACCGAGCCGACTTCGAACAGGGTGTTTTCACTGACTTTTTGCCCGGTGTCTTTGGCAGCGACTCCGTAATTAAAGTAATGCGCCTGGCCATTCAGCGTGATCGCTACGGTCAGCCCCGGGATGTTGTTTTGCTGCATCACCGGGGTGACGGCTTGGCTGACCAGTGCCTGCAATTGCCCATCGGTCGGCGTTGCGGCATGACAGGCAACGCTGCCAAAGAACAGTGCGAAAGCGCTGTGGGAAAAGACCTTGCTCGGGTTGAAGGAACACATGAGTGAATCACTCTCCATGAGTGTCGTTTGTTGTATCCCGCTACACTGCGGGTGATTTTTTCATCGGGCGGCTGATCAGCGCGGTTAATTTAGGCACTTTGCCGACCTTCGACAAACGATGAAAACTCGCACGAACCCTTAGAAAAATTTGGGACAACCCATGATTCGACCGCAACTGCCGCTCAACGCTCTGCGCGCGTTTGAAGCTTCGGCACGCCACCTGAGCTTCACCCGCGCCGCCGTCGAACTGTGCGTAACGCAGGCAGCGGTCAGCCATCAGGTCAAAAGCCTGGAAGCGCAGCTCAACCTGACCCTGTTCAAACGCCTGCCCCGTGGGCTGATGCTGACCAGTGAAGGCGAAACCTTGCTGCCGGTGCTCAGCACCTCATTCGACCACATTGCGCAGATGCTCGAGCGTCTGGCTGGTGGGCAGTATCGCGACATGTTGACGGTCGGCGCGGTGGGCACGTTTGCCGTGGGCTGGCTGTTGCCGAGGCTGGCGGACTTTCGGGCGAAATATCCGCTGATCGATTTACGCCTCTCGACGAATAACAACCGGGTCGATGTGGCGGCGGAAGGGCTGGATTACGCGATTCGGTTCGGCGCTGGCGCCTGGCATGGCATTGAGGCGACACGCTTGCTCGATGCGCCGTTGTCGGTGTTATGCGTGCCGGAGATTGCCCGGCAACTGCACGCGCCGGCGGACTTGTTGCAGCAGACCTTGCTGCGTTCCTATCGCACTGATGAATGGCCGCAGTGGTTTCAGGCGGCGGGACTGGCGACCCAGGCTGCGCCACCGCAAAGCATCGTCTTCGATTCTTCACTGGCGATGATGGAAACGGCGTTGCAGGGCGGCGGCGTGGCGTTGGCGCCGCCGCTGATGTTCGCCCGGCAACTGGCAGCGGATGCGATCTGCCAGCCGTTCGCGATCGAGATCACCACCGGCAGTTACTGGCTGACGCGGTTGCAGTCGCGAGCGGAAACGGTGGCGATGAAAGCGTTCAAAACCTGGTTGCTGCAAATTTCTGCCTGATTCACCTCATTCCCTGTGGGAGCTGGCTTGCCAGCGATGGGGTCGCAATGGCCAACATTGATGCTGGCTGACCCACCGCTATCGCTGGCAAGCCAGCTCCCACAGGTTTATCAGTTGAATTACAGGGCCGGGCTTTAATCCTCGATTTTTCTCACCGCACCAGGCACGGCCGCTTGTTATCGAATTTCCACCCCGGAATCAGGAACTGCATCGCCACACTGTCATCCCGCGCGCCGAGGCCCATGCCTTTGTAGAGTTCGTGAGCCTTGGCCACTTGATCCATGTCCAGTTCCACGCCCAGTCCCGGTTTCTGCGGCACTTGCACGCAGCCGTCGACAATTTGCAGCGGTGCCTTGGTCAGACGCTGGCCGTCCTGCCAGATCCAATGGGTGTCGATGGCCGTGATGTCGCCCGGTGCCGCAGCGGCGACATGGGTAAACATCGCCAGAGAGATATCGAAGTGGTTGTTGGAATGCGAACCCCAAGTCAGGCCCCATTCGTGGCACATCTGCGCGACGCGCACCGAACCCTGCATGGTCCAGAAGTGCGGGTCGGCCAGCGGGATGTCCACTGACTGCAACTGAATCGCGTGACCCATTTCGCGCCAGTCGGTGGCGATCATGTTGGTCGCGGTTTTCAGCCCGGTGGCGCGGCGGAATTCAGCCATGACTTCGCGACCGGAATAACCGTTTTCCGCACCGCACGGGTCTTCGGCGTAGGCGAGTACGTGATGCTGATCGCGGCATAGACGAATCGCCTCTTTCAATGACCATGCACCGTTCGGGTCGAGGGTAATCCGCGCGTCGGGGAAGCGTTCGGCCAGTGCTGTGACCGCTTCGATTTCGGCATCGCCGCTGAGCACGCCGCCCTTGAGTTTGAAATCCTTGAAGCCGTACTTGGCGTGCGCCGCCTCCGCCAGACGCACGACCGCTTCGGCGGTCATGGCTTTCTCGTGGCGCACGCGGAACCAGTCGTTGTCGGCGTCCGGTTCGCTGCGGTAGGCGAGATCGGTTTCGTGCTGATCGCCAACGTAAAACAGATAACCGAGCATTTTCACTTCGTCGCGTTGCTGACCTTCACCGAGCAGTGCCGCCACCGGCACGTCCAGATGTTGGCCGAGCAGGTCGAGGAGGGCGGCTTCCAGGCCGGTGACCGCGTGAATGGTGATGCGCAGGTCGAACGTCTGCAGACCACGGCCGCCGGCATCGCGGTCGGCGAAGGTCTGGCGCACCTGGTTGAGAATTTTCTGGTACGTGCCGATGGGGCTGCCGACCACCAGATTGCGCGCGTCTTCCAGTGTCTGGCGAATGCGCTCGCCACCGGGCACTTCGCCGACGCCGGTATGGCCGGCGTTGTCCTTGAGGATGACGATGTTGCGGGTGAAAAACGGCCCGTGGGCGCCGCTCAGGTTGAGCAGCATGCCGTCGTGACCGGCCACCGGAATGACCTGCATCTCGGTGATGATCGGAGCTTTGGCGGTGTCATGAACAGTCATTATTGTTTTCCTTGTCGAGACGAAGTCAGGCGTGTTTCGGCGCGGCGTCGGCCACGGCTTTTTCAGCAGCGGGTTTGGGCGTGGTGCGCGCAGCGAAGACGATGATTGCGGCGATGATCGAGGTCGCGGCCAGGCCATAGAGGCCGCCCTGAATCGAGCCGGTGTGTTGCTCAAGCAGGCCAAAAGTGGTCGGTGCGACGAAGCCGCCGAGGTTGCCGACCGAGTTGATCAGCGCGATCACTGCCGCCGCGATGCGTGCATCCAGATAAGCCTGGGGGATCGGCCAGAACAGTGACGAGGCGGATTTGAAGCCCAGCGCCGCAAAGCAGATCGCGACGAAGGCGAAGATCGGCCCGCCAGTGGTGGACATGAACATCCCCGCTGCGGCGATCAGCAGGGCAGTGGCGACCCACGCTTGTTGATGTTTCCACTTCGCCGACAGCGAGGCGAAGGCGTACATGCCGACGATCGACAGCAACCATGGAATCGAGTTGAACAGGCCGACCTGCACGTCGCTGAGTTCGCCCATCTTCTTGATGATGCTCGGCAGCCAGAAAGTCGCGGCGTAGATGGTCAGTTGAATGAAGAAGTAGATCAGGCAGAACAGAATGATCTGCCGGTCCTTGAGCAGTTTGCCCAGCGACGGCCGGATCGGCGTCGCCGCTTCGCGGGCCTTTTGCTCGTCGTCGATGGCGCTGACCAGCGCATCCTGTTCGGCGCGGCTCAGCCATTTCGCGTCGTGGGGTTTGGCGTCCAGCCAGAACCAGACAAACACGCACAGGCACACCGAGAACATCCCCTCGATGAAGTACATCCATTGCCAGCCGTGCATGCCCAGCCCATTGATCTGCAGGAGCAAACCGGACAGCGGACCGGAGATCAGCGAGGCCACGGCCGAGCCGCTGAGGAAAATCGCGATCGCCTTGCCGCGCTCAACGCCTGGCAGCCAACGAGTGAAGTAGTAAATCACCCCGGGAAAGAACCCGGCCTCGGCGACACCGAGCAGGAAACGCAGAATATAGAAGTGGGTTTCGTTCTGGATGAAGGCCATGCAGGCCGCGACTATGCCCCAAGTGAACATGATGCGGGTCAGCCAGATGCGTGCGCCGACTTTCTGCAAAAGCATGTTGGACGGCACTTCGAACAGCGCGTAACCGATGAAGAACAGCCCGGCGCCGAAGCCATAAGCGGCAGCACCAATGCCCAGATCGGTTTCCATGTGGGTGCGGACGAAGCCGATGTTCACCCGGTCAATGTAATTGACGATGAACATGATCACGAAGAGCGGCAGGACGTGGCGTTTGACTTTGGAGATGGCTGAGGCGAGCGTCGGGTCGACGCTGTCCTGCATCCCGGAGATGGAGGTTTTCACTGATGTTTCTCCCACTGATTATTTTTATGCGGGTAGGGCTGGGTGCTGCGTTGTTGATAGACATCATACAACTGTGTTTTTTTGTCCGACAAGTGGGGAGGGGCGATTATATTCTTCTGATTGTTCGGTTTCTTATGCGAAAACAGGATTTAAGCTCGTATTTGTTGATTGTTGCGCCAGTCGAGCGGAGCGCCTTTTTGAGATATGAATGGTGGTGCGTGATGGCTGGCTATCGAAAATATTCGACGTAATTGAGTGTTGTCATACAAGTTGATGTCCCATCGACCGCTAAAATCCATCTCAACCGTCATTCCGCAGTGCTACGATCGGCAAGCCCCGATCACCGGAACCGATCATGCAAGAAGACCTCGACGCGCCCGCGCGCAAACGCACGCACAACCTCGCTCATGACCTGGTGGAAAAGCTCACCCAGAGCATCCTGCTCGGGCAACTGTCACCCGGTGACAAGCTGCCTTCGGAGAACTCCATCGTGCAGGAGCACGGCGTCAGCCGCACGGTGGTACGCGAGGCGATTTCCAAGTTGCAGGCCTCGGGGCTGGTGGAGACGCGCCATGGCATCGGTACTTTCGTGATCGAACGCGCAGCGGAGCAGGGCCTGCGCCTGAATGTCGACACGGCGCTCGGTGTGCGCAGCATTCTTGAGCTGCGCATGGGCCTGGAAACGCAAGCGGCCGCACTGGCGGCGCAGCGGCGCAGTGAGCAGCAGGTCCAGCAGATGCGTCAGGCGCTGGATGACTATCAACGGCTGCTGGCTAACAATGACAGCTGCGTGGAAGCCGATCGGCGTTTTCATCTGCTGATCGCCGAGGCCACCGGCAACGCTTGTTTCAGCGAGATCATGCAGCACCTGGGCAGTGCGATGATCCCGCGCAATCGCCTGAATGCCGCCGAGCGTGGCGCGGCGGATCTGAGCAAGCTCGGGCACTTGGCCAATCTGGAACACGAGGCGATTCTGAATGCGATCAAACGTCAGGACGCCGATGCCGCCCGTGCCGCGATGTGGTTGCACCTGACCAACAGTCGCGATCGCTTTACCGCCCAAGGCTGATGCCGCTGGTCTGATCTATCGCACGCCGTCAACGGTCGCGCTTCCAAACAATACGCCCCGGATAATCCGGGCCAGTATTGTGAGGTGCAGCATGGCTGATGACTCGCTTGTTCCCGGTGGCGTGGCGCCCACCGAGCAGACCCGCCCCGTATCCGGCACTGACGAGCCGACCCTGAGCGATCACGACGCCCCGCCGGGCATGGACCCTGGCCGCGACCCATTGAGCGATGCCGACCGGCCGGATGACTGGAAGGATCCGCCGGATGACGACGATGTACCGCCAGCGGATGAGCCGACGCCGTTGTCCGATGATTTGCGCTGAAGTCCGGATGATCCGCTGAGTTCGCCGGCCTCTTGGCGAGCAGGCTCGCTCCCACAGGGAATTTGTGTCATCCAGTGTGGGAGCGAGCCTGCTCGCGAAGACGGCATCGGCTTCACAGCAGACTCAAGCCTTGCTCTCAACTGCCCGAACGACGCCAACCCCACGCTCCAGATTCAATGCCAACACACTGATCAACACCACCATCGCCCCCATCAGTACCATCAACGTCGGCCGTTCACCCAGTCCCCACGACGCAATTCCCATGGCCGTCGGCGGTATCAGATACAAGGTCATCGTCGCCCGACTCAAGTCCACATGCTTGAGCACGAAACCCCAGGCCAGATACGCCAGTGCGCTGGGAAACACCCCCAACATCAGCACCGCCCACTGCGCTTGCGGCGGCGCCTGCATCACGGCGTCAGCCAGCCCCGGCAGATAAATCAGCAACAGCAACGTCCCCGACCACACCGCGTAGCAGCCCAGGCTGAAACCGTCGTAGCGCCGCGCATGATGCTTTTGCAGGGCGAAATAGATGCTCCAGGAAAGCGCCGCCAACAAGATCAACAAGCCATGGGCATTGATAGCGCCCATGCCCTTGTCGCCGCTGACTACGATCACCACGCCGACAAATCCAAGCAGCACACAGCCCCAACGCCAGGCGCTGACGCGGTCCTTGAACACAAATCGCGCCAGCAGCGTGCTGAATAACGGGCTCGACTGCGCCAGCACGCTGGAAGCCCCGGCACTGATGCCTTGCTGGCCGATGTTCAGGGCGACGTGATGCAGGCTGACGGCGAAGAAACCCAATGCAACCAGCAACGGCACATCGCGCCACTGCGGCAGGCGAATGCCTTTGAAAATTGCGATCAGCGCCATCAACAGCGACGCCAGCAGAAAACGCAGCAAGGCCAGATGTCCGGGCTCATACCCTTGCAAGCCGACATGAATACCGGTGGGCGAATAGCCCCAGCAGGCGATGACAAACGCCATGGCCAGGATAATTTTGCAGGTAGAAGTGGAAGTCATGAACGAGGCACCAGGGCAGTGGATGCGCCGAGTATCCGCGTGCCCGATCATTCGTCACAACTGACTTATACTGCGCTGATTGTTCACTCAGAGTGATGATTATGGAGCTGGCGCAAATCCGCATGTTCAAGACTGTGGCCGAGGTCGGCAGCATTGCCCGGGCCGCCGAAAAACTGTTCTGCGTGCCGTCGAACATCACCGCGCGGATCAAAGCGCTGGAGGCCGAGTTGGGCGTGGCGCTGTTCTTGCGCGAGGGGCGCGGATTGCGGATCAGCCCGGCGGGACAGACCTTTCTGGTTTATGCGGAAAAGATTCTGGCGCTGACCGTTGAAGCCAAACGCGCGCTAGACCCTGCCGCCGAGCCGTCCGGACCGCTGCGCATCGGCGCCATCGAGTCCTCGGCGACCGGGCGCTTGCCGCGCCTGCTGGCGAAATTCCACAAGCGTTATCCGCAAGTAGCACTGGAACTGACCACCGGCACCTGGAGCCAGTTGCTCGACGACACCGTCAACCATCGTCTGGATGGCGCGATCGTGGCGGTAGATGTCGAACGTGCTCAGCTCAAACGCACGCCGATGTATCGCGAGCAATTGTTGCTGATCGCCTCGACTTCAATCGGCCCGGTGCGCGACATCGGCGATTTGCAAGACAAAACCGTGTTCATGTGGCCGCCGGGTTGCCCGTACCGCGCGGCACTTGAGCATTGGTTGCTTCGCCAGGGGCAGGCGCTGCCGATTGTCAGTCTGGCCAGTTACGGAGCGATTGTCGGCTGCGTCAGTGCCGGTGCCGGGGTGGCGCTGGTGCCCAGGGGCGTGTTCGAGCAGTACGCCAAAGGCGCGGGCTGCGTGGGTCATGAATTTGCCGAACTGACGGCGATCGAGAATTTGTTTTACTGGCATGAGAATGCCGGCGTGCACCCGGCGCGGGAGGCGTTTGTGGCGATGTTACGGGAAGAGTTTGCCCAATAGAAAAGCGGCCCTCACCCCAGCCCTCTCCCGGAGG
The DNA here is from genome assembly GCF_979258175.1 of Pseudomonas sp. AC255. NCBI lineage: Bacteria > Pseudomonadati > Pseudomonadota > Gammaproteobacteria > Pseudomonadales > Pseudomonadaceae > Pseudomonas > Pseudomonas sp. AC255. The sequence goes on from NZ_OZ409841.1 coordinate 1,471,999, forward strand.
GAGAGGGGTCGACCGAGGTGTCTTGCGTCAGACATCGACCTGAAAGTCCGAGCCGATCATGCATTCACGAGCACAACCAGCGCTGCGTAGTTTGCGGATTCAGCGGTCCCGGTTCAGGTCAGCGTACCTCTGAAATATCCCCCGATCAGTCCCCTCTCCCTCTGGGAGAGGGCTAGGGTGAGGGGCTTTTCAGGTCCGCGGCAAATCCCGCATCAACAGCCCAAAGCGCAAATCCACCGCATCCGGAATCGGCACGTACACCGTATGCCCGTCCCCCGGCGCCACTTCGATCGCTTGCCCGCTGACACTCTGCAATTCATGCAGATCAAAATGGAAATTGCCCTTGGGCGTCATCAGTTCCAGATGATCGCCCACGGCAAAACGATTCTTCACTTTCACTTCGGCCAGGCGATCCCGGCGCTCGCCGGTCAGCTCGCCAACGAACTGCTGACGCTCCGACACCGAACTGCCGTGTTGATAATTCTGATATTCGTCGTGCACATGTCGGCGCAGAAAACCTTCGGTGTAGCCGCGCTGGGCCAGCGATTCCAGATCCAGCATCAGGCTGCGATCGAACTCGCGCCCGGCCACGGCATCATCGATCGCCCGGCGATATACCTGGGTGGTGCGCGCGCAGTAAAAGTGCGATTTGGTCCGGCCTTCGATTTTCAATGAGTGCACACCCATGCGCGTCAGACGCTCGAAATGCTGCACCGCGCGCAGGTCCTTGGCGTTCATGATGTAGGTGCCGTGTTCGTCTTCGAAAGCCGGCATCAATTCGTCGGGGCGGTTGGCTTCCTGGAGCAGGAAGACTTGATCGGTCGGTGCGCCGAGACCCAGCGTCGGCTCGGGTTCAAAGGTCTGGACGATCTCGCCGAGCTGGTTTTCCGTCGCTTCTTGCGCCGTGTACTTCCAGCGGCAGGCGTTGGTGCAGGTGCCCTGATTGGCATCGCGCTTGTTCATGTAACCGGAAAGCAGGCAGCGCCCGGAATAGGCCATGCACAGCGCGCCGTGCACGAACACCTCCAGCTCCATGCCCGGCACCTGCTCGCGGATTTCACCGATTTCTTCGAGCGAGAGTTCGCGCGACAGGATGATCCGGCTCAGCCCCTGTTGCTGCCAGAACTCGACGCTCGCCCAATTCACCGTGTTGGCCTGCACCGACAGGTGAATCGGCATCTGCGGAAAATGCTGGCGCACCAGCATGATCAGGCCCGGATCGGACATGATCAGCGCATCCGGGGCCATCTCGATCACCGGCGCCAGATCCTTGAGAAACGTCTTCAGCTTGGCGTTGTGCGGGGCGATGTTGACCACGACGTAGAAGCGCTTGCCCTGCGCCTGCGCCTCACGGATGCCCAGCGCCAGGTTGGCATGATCGAACTCGTTGTTGCGCACCCGCAGGCTGTAGCGCGGCTGGCCGGCGTAGACCGCATCGGCGCCGTAGGCGAAGGCGTAGCGCATGTTTTTCAGGGTGCCGGCGGGGGCGAGAAGCTCGGGGGCGATGAGAGTCTGCATTTGGATGTCGGTCGCAAAAGCCGCGCAGGGTAGGGCAGCTGTTGCGAGGGTTCATTGATCTGGATCTATGCTCCATGAATAAACATGGCACTCGCGCGCTCGGCGGCTGACTAAGTGGGGCGGGCGTGCGTGACGCCTGACTGACATGGACCGGATATGAACGAAAAGAGTCTGCAATTCAAATCCCTGACGGTGCTGCTGGTGCTGGTCACGGTGGCCTTTATCTGGATTCTGTTGCCGTTCTACGGCGCGGTATTCTGGGCTGTCATCCTCGGCATTCTGTTTGCGCCGGTACAGCGCAGGTTGCAGCAGAAGTTCGGCTGGCAACGCAACGTGACGTCGCTGTGCACCTTGAGCCTGTGCCTGGTGGTCGCGATTCTGCCGGTGATCATCGTCAGCATCCTGCTGGTGCAGGAAGGGGCGACTGTCTACAAGAACATTGAAAGCGGCGAGCTGGACATCGCTGCGTATCTGGCGCAGTTCAAGCACAGCCTGCCGCCTTACTTTCAGCACTTGCTCGACCGCTTTGGCATGGGCGAACTCGACAGCCTGCGCGAGAAGATCGTCAAAGCGGCGATGCAGGGCAGCCAGGTGCTGGCGACTCAGGCGTTCAGTTTCGGCCAGGGCACGTTCGAATTCGTGGTGAGCTTTTTCATCATGCTGTATCTGCTGTTTTTCTTTCTGCGTGACGGCCCCGAGCTGGCGCGCAAGATGCGCACTGCCGTGCCGCTGGAAGAAAACCACAAGCGCCGCCTGCAACTGAAGTTCAACCGCGTGGTGCGCGCGACAGTCAAAGGCAACGTGGTGGTGGCCGTGACCCAAGGTGCGCTGGGCGGGCTGATTTTCTGGTTTCTCGACATTCCCAGCGCGTTGCTCTGGGCGGTACTGATGGCGTTTCTGTCGCTGTTGCCAGCGGTGGGCGCGGGGATTGTCTGGGCGCCGGTGGCGGTGTACTTCCTGCTCAGCGGCATGATCTGGCAGGGCGTGGTGCTGGGCTTGTTCGGCGTATTCGTGATCGGCCTGGTCGACAACGTGCTGCGCCCGATTCTGGTAGGCAAGGATACGAAAATGCCCGATTACCTGATTCTGGTCTCGACCCTCGGCGGCCTCGCGGTATTCGGCCTCAACGGCTTTGTGATCGGGCCGCTGATTGCCGCATTGTTCCTGTCGAGCTGGGCGCTGTTCGTCGAGACCAAGCCCAAGGTGCAACTGCCCTAAGCATGAAATGTGCTGCTGGCGACCTGCTGCGACAAAGCCTGCGCTGCTGGTAACGAGGTGAGCGGGCCGCTGATCGGCTCGCCATCGCGCACCAGATACCAGCAAGCGAGCAAACCGGATGCACGCAGCGAAGCGGGAACTGCGCTGCCGATCACCGACATGATTTGAACCTGTGCCATGGGAAAACCTCCATCAAACTGATGGGGCTACCTTAGGGATTTGCCGGCACGACGGACAATCAACGCTTTCGATAGTGGTCATTGATGCCAGTGAGGTCTGGCGTCATTCGACCACTTGATCGAGCATGTGCATGACTTCGCGCTCATTGAGCAGGCCCTTGTGCACGAGGTTCTCGGCGAGCAGGGACAGCAGCTTGGCGCAGCGATGGCCTTCCAGGTGCTTGAGCTCGGTGAGCGCGCTGTACACCTTGCTCGAGGTGCACAGACCGACGATGCGGTGCGGGTTTTGTGTGGGCATACAGTCGTCCTTGTTGTTATCGATCTGTTGTTTACGGACGGATTCAGATTGCAGTTCCGTCATGACAAAGCGGTGACCGTTTGATGAAAAAAGCCCGACGGTCGATTCCATCATGCCGACTTTAGCTGCTCAAACTGTTCTCACAGCGACCCTGGCGAGATTTTTTCAGACGTTGGCCGACCAGCGGTCATAAAAAAGCCCCGCTTGAAAACGGGGCTCTGTGTTGCGCTTACCAGCGTGGACCGCCGTAGTAGCCATGCGGGCCGCCGTAGTAGCCGTGGGGGCGACCGTAATAACCACGAGGCGGGCCGTAATAGACGGGGGCCGGCTGCACGTAGACCGGTTGTTGTACATACACCGGCGCCGGCTGGTAATAGACCGGTGGCGGCGGTTGCTGCACGTAGACCGGTTGCGGCTGAACATAAACCGGCTGCTGCTGCACGTACACCGGCCGATCCTGGTTGATCAGTGCCGAGCCGATGATGGCCGAGCCGACGATCGCGCCAAACACTGCAGGGCCCTGCCAGCCATGGCCACCACCCGCTTCAGCCTGGCCGGTGACGGCAAGTGCGCCAATCAACAAAGCCATGATGGGAAGTTTACGAATCATGATAAGTCCTCGGTTCTTCGACCCGGCGCCGCGGCCTGAATCAGGCCCACAGTTGTCGCGGGGATACAGCTAAGACAGCAAATTTGCGAAATTCAGCACAGCCGCTGGGTAAATTTTGTGTAAGGTCTGTACCGGCTTCTTTACCCGGCTACGCGGCGCCACAAACAAGCCCAAATGATGATTCAGAACCCGGTGGGCTGGCCAATCCCGTCCATCCGAAAGTGCGTTTGAAGGAGAAGTTTCATGCAGATGAACCCGAACAAAGACACCCAATTGTGCATGTCCCTGTCCGGGCGGCCGGGGAATTTCGGTCTGCGTTTTCACAACCATTTGTATGAACAGCTGGGCCTGAACTTCTACTACAAGGCGTTCAGCAGCCAGGACCTGACCGGCGCGGTCGGTGGCATCCGGGCACTGGGCATTCGTGGCTGCGGCGTGTCGATGCCGTTCAAGGAAGCCTGCATTGCGCTGGTCGATGAGCTGGATGCGTCGGCGGCGGCGATCCAGTCGATCAACACCATCGTCAACACTGGCGGCCACCTCAAGGCCTACAACACCGATTACATCGCCGTCGCGCAATTGCTGGAGAGCCACGCGGTGCCGAAAGATTCGACCTTCGCTCTGCGTGGCAGCGGCGGCATGGCCAAAGCGGTGGCCAGCGCCCTGCGCGATGGTGGCTACAAGAACGGTTTGATTGTCGCCCGTAACGAGCGGGCCGGCCGCGCCTTGGCGGATTCGCTGGGTTATCGCTGGCAGGCAGAGCTGGGTGACGAGCGCCCGCAGATGCTGATCAATGTCACCCCGGTAGGCATGGACGGCGGGCCGGAGGCGGGGCAACTGGCGTTCGAGCCTGAAGTGATCAAAGCGGCTGAGACCATATTCGACGTGGTGGCGATCCCTTCGGAGACGCCGCTGATCGTGCGGGCGCGGGCTGAGGGCAAGCGAGTGATCACCGGGCTGGAAGTGATAGCGATTCAGGCGCTGGAGCAGTTTGTCCTGTACACCGGGGTGCGGCCGAATGAGGCTCAGTTTGCGGCGGCGGTGGATTTTGCGCGTAGCTGATTGAGTTTTGTGGTGGCGGGTCTGGCCGCTTCGCGAGCAGGCTCGCTCCCACAGGTTGAGCTGGAATGCGATTGAATGTGGGAGCGAGCCTGCTCGCGAAGGCGGCGCTGCGGTTCTGGATCACTATCTATAATCCTCGCCAGCACGCACAGACGTGCCCACCACAAAAACCCTAACCGAGGCCGCCCATGCATCCGCCCATCCTCAATCTCAACGAGGTCGAACTCGAAGCCCTTCCCGAAGCCCTGGCCCCTGAAGGCGACACCGCCGGGCGTTATCAGCAGCGTTTCGCGCGGATCGGCCAGCAACTCGGTGCGCAGAAACTCGGTTATCGCCTGTATGCACTGCCAGCGGGCATGCGCGGCAGTCCATTCCACAGCCATCGGGTCAATGAGGAGATGTTCTACGTGGTGGCCGGGGAGGGCGAGGTGCGCTTGGGAGGCGAGCGTTTTCCGATCCGCGCCGGTGATGTGATCGCCTGCCCACCGGGCGGACCCGAGAAGGCGCATCAGATCATCAATACCAGCGCGGGCGAACTGCGTTATCTGGCGGTGAGCACTCAGCAGCAGCCGGAGATCTGCGAGTATCCGGATTCGAACAAGTATGCGGTGATGGATAATTTCACGGTGGATGCCGAGGGCAACGCCTCGGGCTTTGTCGCTGTCGCGCGGCAGGTGGATGGGGTGGATTATTGGGATGGGGAATAAAATCTGAAATTCGCAGATGTCCCCTGTGGGAGCGAGCCTGCTCGCGAAGGCGGCAGGTCATTCGAGGTCGTGGTGGCTGACACTACGCCTTCGCGAGCAGGCTCGCTCCCACAGAGGTTCTGTTGCGATTATTCGAGGCGGGCCAGGCGTTCTTCCAGTGCTGCGATCCGCGCTTCCAGTTCTTCGATACGCTCCAGGGAAACGCCAGCGCTCGAGCGCTCCCCAGGATTTTGCCGCGCCGCCAATATTGCCTCGACATCCGCCGGGTCGCCCAGGGCATGGGTATAACGATCCTCACGCTGCCCGGCCTGACGCGGAATCAATACCGCCAGACCGCGCGCGATCAGCCGTTCAAGCTGATGCACTACCTGCTCGGCGTCCTCGAACTCGTGCATGCGCCCGCTGCGGGTCAGCAGTTCGTTGACGGTCTGCGGGCCGCGCAGAAACATCAAGCCAGTCAGAATCACCTGTGCCGGCACCAGCTCCAGCGCCTTGTCTACCTTGTGCTCCCAGCGGTCGGCACGGCTGCCCATCACCAGCCGGGTGAAACCACGACCCTCGAGAGCGCGCAGGCTTTGCCCAACCTGGCCCTGATTGAGGTTCATCACCGGCTCGCGACTGGTTTTCTGATTGCAGGCCAGCACCAGCGCGTTGAGGGTCAGCGGATAGGTTTCCGGGCTGGTGGCCTGTTTTTCGATCAGCGCACCGAGAATGCGGATTTCCGTGGCATTGAGCCGAGGCTGTTCGGAGGTGGATTCTTGTTCGTTGCTCATCGCGCGTTCCCTCTGCAGTCGAAGCCGCCTAGCCTAATCCTTGCCAAACAAAAGGCAAGCCGTGTGCTCATCAAGCATGGCTATAATCGCCACCACGTATTACCCAGCCATCACATGAGACTGCCATGACCATTTCACTGTACGCCGCATCCGTCCCGGTTTTTCAACAAATGCTCAACGCCCTGAGCGATGTGCTGAAAAAGGCCGAAGCCCACGCCAGCGCGAAAAACATCGACCAGAGCGTCTTCCTGCAAGCGCGTCTGTACCCGGACATGTTCCCGCTGGTGCGCCAGGTGCAGATCGCCGTGGATTTCGCCAAAGGCGTGTCGGCGCGTCTGGCCGAAGTCGAACTGCCGAAGTACGACGACACTGAAACTACCTTCGCCGAACTGCAAGCGCTGATCGCCAAGGTTCTGGCCTTCATTGGCGAGATCAAGCTAGAGCAGATCGACGGCAAGGAAGGCATCGAAATCGTGACCCGTCCGGGCACGCCGAAAGAGAAGCGCTTCAGTGGTCAGGCGTATCTGCTGACTTACGGCTTGCCGCAGTTCTTCTTCCACGTCACCACCACCTACGCGCTGCTGCGTCATAACGGCGTTGAAGTGGGCAAGCGCGATTACATGGGCGCGTTCTAAACGCCCGGATACGAAAAAGCCCGCCAAGGTTCGCGCCTTGGCGGGCTTTTGTTTTTCTGTGGGAGCGAGCCTGCTCGCGAATGCGGCGTATCAGGCGATATTAATGCTGAATGTCTCGCCCCTTTCGCGAGCAGGCTCGCTCCCACAAGGTAAGGCGGTTACGCCGTACGCTGAGCCTTCTCTTCCTCGCCCAGGCAAGCCGCCGCTGTAAACAGCACGTCAGTCGACGAGTTCAGCGCGGTCTCCGCCGAATCCTGCAGCACGCCAATAATGAAGCCCACCGCCACGACTTGCATGGCAATCTCGCTCGGGATGCCGAACAGGCTGCACGCCAGCGGAATCAGCAGCAGCGAACCACCGGCCACACCGGACGCGCCACACGCGCAAATGGCTGCGACGACGCTGAGCAGGATTGCGGTCGGAATGTCCACTGCGATGCCTAAAGTGTGCACCGCCGCCAGGGTCAGCACGGTAATGGTGATCGCCGCACCGGCCATGTTGATGGTCGCACCCAGCGGGATCGATACCGAGTAGGTGTCTTCGTGCAGGCCCAGGCGCTTGCTCAATTCCAGGTTGACCGGAATGTTCGCCGCCGAGCTGCGGGTGAAGAACGCGGTGATGCCGCTTTCGCGCAGGCACATCAGGGTCAGCGGGTAGGGATTGCGGCGCAGCTTCCAGAACACGATCAGCGGGTTCATCACCAGCGCGACGAACAGCATGCAGCCCAGCAGCACCGCCAGCAGGTGCGCGTAGCCGAGCAGCGCGCCGAAACCGGAGGTGGCCAGTGTCGAAGCGACCAGGCCGAAAATGCCCAGCGGCGCGAAGCGAATGACCACGCGGACGATCACGGTGACGCCGTTGGACAAGTCACCGAGCACTTCGCGAGTGGTGTCGCCAGCGTGGCGGATGGCAATGCCCATGCCGATCGCCCAGGCCAGAATGCCGATGAAGTTGGCATTCATCAGCGCGCTGACCGGGTTATCGACGACGCTCAGCAACAGGCTTTGCAGGACTTCGCCGATGCCGCCGGGCGCAGTCACAGCAACGTTTTCCGTCGACAGCACCAGATTCGACGGAAAGCTCATGCTGGCAACCACGGCCACCACCGCTGCGGCGAAAGTGCCCAGCAGGTAAAGGAACAGGATCGGCCGGATGTGGGTTTCCTGGCCGTGCTTGTGGTTGGCGATCGAGGCCATCACCAGCACGAACACCAGAATCGGCGCCACGGCTTTCAACGCCGAGACAAACACTTTGCCGATGAACGCGGTGGACTTCGCCAGCTCCGGTGCAATCAGGGCCAGGGCGATACCGGCGATCAGACCAATGACGATCTGGGTCACCAGACTCAGGCGTTTCAGGCGTTGCAGTAACGAAGGGGATGAAGCGGTCATAGCGGCATCTCTGTTTTTTATAGGGTGCGAAGCGTCGTGGGCAGTCACGAAACGCCTGTCGAAGTGACATCAACGCCGCCAAACGGCACGTTGAACAGCTGTACGATTTTCAGGGCGCGGACTTTATCACAGCGTAGGCGTGAACCTTCAGGCCTGTGACGATCTGCCACCGGATCGGCCCGGCAGATCGGCAGTTTTGGGCAACTCAGTGCGGACGCAGTCTGTTAAGCTTCGCCATCCTCATTTTCAAGTTCTGCCAGCGGGCCTCCGGGTCATCGCTGGTGTCGTCGTTTTGCTGGAGTTGCGCATGCTGTTGCCTATTCTTCTGTTGTCCGCCGCCGGGTTCACGGTGCTGACCACGGAATTCGTCATTGTCGGCCTGTTGCCGGCGATCGCCCGAGACCTCGAAGTCAGCATCCCGCAAGCCGGGCTGCTGGTGACCTTGTTTGCCTTTACCGTGGCGCTGTTCGGCCCATTCCTGACCGCGTATTTCGCCCGTTTCGAACGGCGCAAACTGTTCATCAGCATTCTGATCATGTTCGGTCTGGCCAATACCGTTGCAGCGTTGGCGCCGAATATCTGGGTGATGGCCATCGCGCGTCTGATTCCGGCGTTGGGTTTGCCGGTGTTCTGGGCCTTGGCCAGTGAGACAGCGGTGGACATCGTCGGCCCGGATTTCGCCGGCCGCGCCATCGCCAAGATCGGCTTCGGTATCGTCTGCGCCACGGTGTTTGGCATTCCGGTCGGCACGCTGATTTCCGACGCGTTCGGCTGGCGCAGCGCATTCGGCATTCTGGCGTTGATCGCATTTGCCAAAGCCTTGCTGCTGTTTGTCTATCTGCCGAAAACCAGTCTGCACCAGCATCAGGTCAGCTTCCGTTCACAATTCAAGATCCTGCGCAGCCCGCTGATGCTCGGCCATATCTTGTTGTCGATTCTGGTGTTCAGCGGCATGTTTACCGCTTACACCTACCTTGCCGACATCCTCGAACGACTCGCCGGTTTCAACGGCACCGTGGTCGGTTGGTGCCTGATGGCGTTTGGCGCGGTCGGGCTGATCGGCAACTCGCTCGGTGGGCGCGCGGTGGATCGGCATCCGCTGGGGGCGTCGGTGTTGTTCTGCGCGTTCATGATCGCCGGTATGGTTTCGCTGGTGCCGAACATTCATTCGCCAGTCGGCCTGGCGGTGGCGATGGGCATTTGGGGCGTGACCCAGGCGGCGTTGTTCCTGGTCAGCCATGTGCGCCTGATGAAAGCCGCGCCGGAAGCGCCGGCCTTCGCCGCGTCGCTGAACATCGCCGGGGCCAATCTCGGCATCGGCTTGGGCGCGATGGTCGGCGGCCGGGTGATCGACAGTGCCGGGCTGGGCTTTCTCGGCTTTGCCGCTGCTGGGTTCATCCTGCTGTCGGTGTTCCTCGCCATGGTTCTGATGACGCTGAAGCCGCGCGAAGTCTGCGCTTCATAATCCGGTAAACAGCTCGCGTCGGGCACCTTCGGTAATCGCTACGATGCCAGGGTGCTTGACCTTGCGCTCCACGGAAATGGCATAGAACGACTCGCTCACGGCGTCGGTCTGGCCGATCAACTCGACGCCGTACTGGCGCTTCACTTCCTCGGCAATCACGCTCGGACCGATAAAGATCCCGCTGCCGGATTGGCCGAAGGCCTGCATCAAAGCACTGTCATCGAACTCGCCGACAATCTGCGGCTGGATCTGCTGTTCGGCGAACCAGCGCTGCAAACGGCTGCGCACCACGGTTTCCGCGCCGGGAATCAACAGCGGCGCGCCGTGCAGGCTGCGCGGGAAATCCTGGCCATACTGTGCGGCGAGTTCGGCGGTGGCGAAAAAACTGATCCCGCACTCACCGAGTTTCTGGCTGTAGCCTTTGATGTCCAGATGCGATGGCATCGGGCTGTCGGAAATCACCAGATCCAGGCGCTGGATCGCCAGATCGGCGAGCAGGCGTTCAAGTTTGTCCTCGCGGCAGGTGATGCGCAGCGGCTCGCTCAACTCCATGGTCGGCGCGATCAGGCGATAAACAATGGATTTTGGGACCACGTCGGCCACGCCGACGCGAAAGAGGATCTGCTGCTCGTTGGGCTGCGCACGCAGCATCAGCTCCAGCTCGCCGCCCAACTGAAACATCTGCTCGGCGTAGGGCAGGGCCTGGCGCCCGGCTTCGGTGAGCTCCAGTTGTCGGCCAACCCGGCGAAACAATTCCACGCCATAGGTTTGTTCGAGCAGTGAAATCTGTCCGCTAATGGTCTGTGGCGTCAGATTGAGCTGCTCGCAGGCCCGGACGATGCTGCCGGTTTTGGCCACAACCCAGAAGTAATGCAGTTGTCGGTAATTGAGCATAGTGATGGCCACTTCGTGAAAACCGAAGTATAGCCGCTAAAAATACGAATTTTCCTGAAGTGTTCATCTCCCTAGAATGCCCAGCCATCGACGGCCGGTGTGTGCGCCTGTCTGTTCATTCGAAGGAAACTTTATGAAATACACATTTCCCGCAGTGATGTTTGCGTCTTTACTGGTTCTGGCCGGTTGTGATCAGGCGGAAAAAAGCGCCCAACAACTGATGGGCGCGGCGGCTGAGACTGCCAAGCAAGCGATCGACGACACCCATAAAGCCGCTGAGCAAGCGCTCAGTGATGCCACCGGTGGTTTGATCGAGAAAAAAGAAACGCCGGAAAAACAAGCGGAAGAATCCGAATCTTCCTCCAAGACCATCTAAACCGTCGTACACAGAGTCAGGACTGACCCATGGAATATCTGTTAGAACTCGCCGCCAGCCCCACCGCTTGGGTTGCTTTGGCCACACTGGTGGTAATGGAAATCGTGCTTGGCATCGATAACCTGATCTTTATTTCGATCCTGACCAACAAGCTGCCCGAACAGCATCGGCAGAAGGCGCGCCGTATCGGTATCGGCATGGCCCTGATTCTGCGTCTGGCGTTGTTGAGCACCATCGCGTTCATCGTGCAGTTGACCGAGCCTGTGATCGAAATCCTTGGCCAGGCGTTCTCCTGGAAGGACATGATCCTGATCGCCGGTGGCCTGTTCCTGGTGTGGAAAGCCACGACCGAGATCCATCACAGCATGGACCCGTCGCCGGAAGACCCGAAGACCGCGACTTCGACCGTAACCCTGGGTTTTGCCGCGGCCATCGGTCAGATCCTGATGCTCGACATGGTGTTCTCGATCGACAGCATCATTACCGCTGTCGGCATGACCGAACACTTGCCGATCATGATCATCGCGGTGGTGGTGTCGGTGCTGGTGATGCTGCTCGCGGCTGATCCGCTGGCCAAGTTCATCAACGACAACCCGACCGTGGTCATGCTGGCGCTGGGCTTCCTGATCATGATCGGCATGACGCTGATCGCTGAGGGCTTCGGCGCCCACGTACCGAAAGGTTATGTGTACGCGGCCATGGCGTTCTCGGCCGGTATCGAAGTGTTGAACATGCTGTCGCGCCGGGCGAAGCAGAAGAAGGTTGTTCAGCAGGCGTAATTGCTGAGAACACAAAAAACCGCCTGGGCTGGTTGAGCTCAGGCGGTTTTTTTCGCTTTGATGTTGGGGGTGTGGTTTAGAGCTTGCCCCTCATCGGAACGCCGCCCGCCCAGCTCTCTCCCGAGGGAGAGGGGGCCGATTGGGGGGCTTTTCAGATCCTGAGTTCGGCTGGATATTTCACGTCGACCTAATTCGGAAGAACAACCCGGTCAGTTCCCTCTCCCTCCGGGAGAGGGCTAGGGTGAGGGGCTCTTGATCTTCAATGCGCAGCAACGTGCCGCACGGCATGCTTTTCTGTCTTCTCAACCGGCATCGTCTGCACCGGATGATGCCGCCGCGAAATCCGCAGCACGCCCCACAACATGGCAGTCGCCACGGCCAGCCAGCCGGCTATCAACATCACGATGGTCATGGTCAGGCTCATTGGTGCCTCCTCTTCGCCCTGCGTCGGGCGCTCGCTTTTCGCAATTCGCTCTATTTCAGTGACAGTCTAGTCAATGGGGTGTTTCAAGCTATTGACCAAAGGTCGTTAGTGACCAATCAGTTTGCTCTATGCAATCGCCCGCTCTGCCGTTTAAGGCTATACCGCAGGCGGGTGCGGCTCTATGATCGCTGGCGTTGCCGGAACACGATGACCGGCGTCTGGAAGAGAGTGATTGATGGTGCAGGTATTTTCTCGAGTGCGCGGAGCGTTGCTTGCTGGCGCTTGCGCGGTGTTGCTGAGCGGATGTGCGGGCAACGTAGCGCCAGAAGTCAAACGCTTGCCGGAGCGGGTTGAACTCAGTGGCACCTTCTATCGTGGCGAAGCCAACCAGAGTGGGCCGCAGGTGCTCGCCAGTCTGCTGTCGCAACAAGGCATCGTCATCACCCCGGGCCTTCTGGAAAAACCGCTGCACTTGCCGGGGGCTGAGGACAAGCTGCAGCAGAACATGCAGAACCTCGCCCGCGAATATGGCCTGGTGGTTTATCCGCTCGACAGCCAGCTGCCAGCCTTGCTGACCCAGGTCGCGGCGGGCTACCCGGTCATGGTGCGTTTCAGTGAAGGTTCGGCATTCTGGGCCGAGCCGCGTTACGCGATCCTGTCCGGCTACGACCGCAACAAACAGAAGGTCCTGCTGCGCGCCGGCATGAATCGTCGGCAGTTGATGGATTTCGGCAGCTTTCAAGCAGCGCTCGAAAAGGCCGGTGGCTGGGCGATCCTGATTCAGAAACCGTCGCAGATCCCGGCAGCCGTCGACCGCTCCCGTTGGCTGAAAGCCGCCGATGAACTGGCGCAGGCCGGTGAAGAAAACGCTGCGGCGCAGGCGCGAAAGGCTCTGGCGGCGCAATAAACCTCCGTTCGTCATCTGCCGGGCACGACTGCGCCGGGCCGGCCTCTGAAGATTAATGCCCGTGCTTCGCGGGTGAATCAAGGAGGCAACATGGCAGATTCCCAAACCCCGAAAGGCCCACACTCGTCCGAACATTCCTCGGGCGATGATCTGGGCTTCGATCCGGATTCGCCGGACCTCGACGATCCGCAAGTTGATCCAGTCGGTCCGGCGAAAGCCCCGCTGGATGTCGAGCCCGGTGAAGATCCGAAGAAACCGGCCAAGCCCTATGATCCGTTAGCCGATCTGAAACCTTGATGTGAGGTGCGTATGAGTACCGATTCAAGCTTCAATGACCACAAACCTGACAGCGTGCCGACCACGCCGGAGCCGGAGGTTGATCCGGTGCTGGACCCGGACAGCCCGATGCGCGACCCGATGGCGCGGCCAAATGTGCTGACGCCTGACGTTTCGCCTGAGCCGAGCTCGGGCGACGGCATCCCCGATGACGACAAAATGCCGCTGCCCAACGACTGATGCGCAGACGAAAAAAAGCCCCGAACATTCGGGGCTTTTTCATGATTGCTGGGTCTACTTCGCCGCCTCGACCACGCCGCTCTGACGGCTCTTGAGGTTCTTGTCGGCTTTGTATTGCTGTGCCACGGCAGGCACGTTGGCGCTGCGCCCGGTTTCCACCCAGCTGCGGATACGGCTGGCGTCGGCAAAATGCGTGTATTTGCCAAACGCATCGAGAATCACCAGGGCGACCGGACGGTTGCCCATCTTCGTCACCAGCACCAGGCAATGGCCGGCCGGGTTGGTAAAACCGGTCTTGGTAATCTTGATGTCCCAATCGGCCTTATTGACCAAGTGGTCGGTATTGCGGAAGCCCAAGGTGTAGTTGGGCTTGCGGAACGCCACGGTCTTTTCCTTGGTGGTGGTCAGTTGCACCAGAAGCGGTTGCTTGTGCGCGGCCACCAGCAATTTGCTCAGGTCGCGCGCGGTGGAAACGTTGCGCTCTGACAGCCCGGTCGGCTCGACAAAGTGCGTGCTGGTCATGCCCAGCGCCTTGGCCTTGGCGTTCATTGCCGCAATAAAAGCAGCGTAGCCACCTGGATAGTGGTGCGCGAGGCTGGCGGCGGCACGGTTTTCCGAAGACATCAAGGCGATCAGCAGCATCTCGCGGCGAGGCAGCTCACTCTTGAGTTTGACCCGGGAGAACACACCCTTCATTTCCGGGGTGTTCCTGATATCGACATCGATCCATTCGTCCATGTTCTGTCGAGCTTCCACCACGACAAGGCCAGTCATCAGCTTGCTGACGGAAGCGATCGGTACGATCACGTCAGGGTTGCTGGAATAAATGACTTTGTTGGTCTGCATATCCATGAGCAGGGCGCTGCCAGACGCGATCTTCAATGTCGAAGCGTCACGTGGAGCAGCGGTGGTTTCCGCAGCGTTGATCGTTGGCGTGATGAATGTGCCTGTAACAGCAAACAACAGGCTCAGAATCGAGAGACGAATTTTCACGCGGGCGAACTCTAAAAGGTTGGATATACCGTTAGTTTGTAACGGGTTATTTCTCAAAACCGGCGCATTTTAGGAGTATGGCTGAAGAACTGTCGATGGTTGTTTGTAAGACCTGAAAATCTCGTGAAAAGGCCTGTAAAAAGAGCGGTTTCCGGCGAACGGTTGAAGTTTTTTCTCAGGCACGAAAAACCCCGCACGAGGCGGGGTTCTTATGCGGCGTAAAAACCCGGTCAGACGTGCAGTGTTTCTGCGGCGTAGAGGGTGTTTTCCAGCAGGCAGGCGCGGGTCATCGGGCCAACGCCGCCCGGTACCGGGGTGATCCAGCCAGCGCGGGGCAGGGCGGTTTCGTAGACAACGTCACCGACCAGTTTGCCGTCGTCCTGACGGTTGATGCCGACGTCAATCACGATCGCGCCTTCCTTGATCCACTCGCCCTTGACCAGGCCCGGCTTGCCGGCGGCAACGACCACCAGATCAGCGCGGCCGACGTGGCCGGCCAGATCCTTGGTGAAGCGGTGAGTCACGGTGACGGTGCAGCCGGCCAGCAGCAATTCCATGGCCATCGGGCGACCGACGATATTGGAGGCGCCCACGACTACCGCGTCCATCCCGTAAAGATCAGCGCCAGTGCTTTCCAGCAAGGTCATGATGCCTTTCGGGGTGCAGGGGCGCAGCAACGGGATGCGCTGGGCCAGGCGGCCGACGTTGTACGGATGGAAACCGTCGACGTCTTTATCCGGGCGAATGCGTTCCAGCAGCTTGGACGCGTCGAGGTGTTCGGGCAGAGGCAATTGCAGGAGAACGCCGTCGATAGCCGGATCGTCGTTGAGGCGATCGATCAGATCGGTCAGGGCGTCCTGAGTGGTGTCGGAGGGCAGGTCGTAGGCTTGAGAGAGGAAGCCAACCTCTTCACAGTCTTTACGCTTGTGCGAGACATAAACCTGAGAGGCAGGATCGCTGCCGACCAGGATCACCGCGAGGCCGGGGGTGCGCAGGCCTTGCTGGCGACGCTCGGCAACTCGTTGGGCGATCTGCTGGCGCAGGCTGGCGGCGATCGATTTGCCGTCGATTAGTTGTGCAGTCATTGCGCGTGATTAACCATCGAGAGGGGAAAAAATGAGAACGCATTCTCGCATGTCGAGCGGTGAGGGCAAAGGCGCTTGGTCAGCAAATTCCTCTAACTCCTTTAATTAAATGAATTTTTTTCAAAAAGGATTTGACGACCTTTGGAGCCCTCTATACTATTCGTCGCACTTGTCGGGCACAGCCTAGCACTGGTTAAGAAGGTGAAGCGGAATCAAGGTTCTGCGACGCTGGAAAGCACTTAGTTTGTAGTCCTTTAAGAGTACAGATTAACAAGGCGCCCGTAGCTCAGCTGGATAGAGCATCCGCCTTCTAAGCGGATGGTCGCAGGTTCGAGTCCTGCCGGGTGCGCCATTAGGCAGCTTTGGCACAAGTAACGCGATATGGTGGGCGTAGCTCAGTTGGTAGAGCACGGGATTGTGACTCCCGTTGTCGTGGGTTCGATCCCCATCGTCCACCCCATATTTCGAAAGGCGCCAGATTTAACGGTCTGGCGCCTTTGCTTTAAAAGCTTCATCCGCGGATGTGGTGGAATTGGTAGACACACTGGATTTAGGTTCCAGCGCCGCGAGGCGTAAGAGTTCGAGTCTCTTCATCCGCACCAAATAAAGCTTCATCTGTGCCTAGGGCCTGATGAAGTTTCGACAAAGAAGTTGTTTGGCTTTTTTGTTACGCAATATGGTGGGCGTAGCTCAGTTGGTAGAGCACGGGATTGTGACTCCCGTTGTCGTGGGTTCGATCCCCATCGTCCACCCCATATTTCGAAAGGCGCCAGATTTAACAGTCTGGCGCCTTTTTTGTTTTAGCGGTTTCGAAATCCGGCCATGGCCGATTTCGAGGCGCTGGGCAGGGCACTTCATCGCTTTTAAAGGATCGGATGACGCTGAACTGCTCGTCGTTCCGGTTTTGCTGGAACGTCTGTCGGGGCGGATTTGATAGTTGCTTCTATATATAGAAGCGTTGCTGCAGAGCCCTGACGTGATCGCTTGTATTCGCCAGTGGAGTGCACGGCATTCGTGCGGCGCTCCCTATAAATTGCCTGCTGTTTTTTTACCCGTTTCCAGTAGGGTGACTTCTTGAGTTTGACCCACTAGAATGCATGCCCTTGATTCTGGGGTCGGAAACGGCCGGCTAACGTCTGTGCAACGAGGAATATCCATGCAAGTTTCTGTTGAAAATACTACTGCTCTCGAGCGCCGCATGAGCGTCACCGTGCCGGCAGAGCGCATCGAGACTCAGGTCAACAAGCGTCTGCAGCAGACTGCCCAAAAGGCCAAAATTGCTGGCTTCCGTCCAGGCAAAGTGCCAATGAGCGAAATCAAGCGCCGTTTCGGTGCTGATGCGCGTCAGGAAGCGGTAGGCGACGTCATTCAGTCTTCCTTCTACGAAGCTGTGGTCGAGCAGAAGCTCAACCCTGCCGGTTCGCCTTCGATCGAGCCAAAGTCGCTCGAAGCGGGCAAGGATCTGGAATACGTTGCTGTATTCGAAGTCTTCCCTGAGTTCACCGTTGCTGGCTTCGAAGGCATCACCGTTGAGCGTCTGAGCGCTGAAGTGGCTGACGCTGATCTGGACAAGATGCTCGAAATCCTGCGCAAGCAGAACACCCGTTTTGAAGTGGCCGACCGTGCTGCCCAGAACGAAGACCAGTTGAACATCGATTTCGTTGGCAAGGTTGACGGCGAAGTATTCGCTGGCGGCTCCGCCAAGGGCACTCAGCTGGTGCTGGGTTCCGGCCGCATGATCCCGGGCTTCGAAGAAGGCCTGGTTGGCGCTAAAGCCGGCGAAGAACGCGTTCTGAACCTGACCTTCCCTGAGGACTATCAGAACCTGGACCTGGCTGGCAAAACCGCCGAGTTCACCGTGACCGTCAACACTGTGTCCGAGCCTAAGCTGCCTGAGCTGAACGAAGAGTTCTTCGCTCAATTCGGCATCAAGGAAAGCGGCATCGACGGCTTCCGCACCGAAGTTCGCAAGAACATGGAGCGTGAACTGCGTCAGGCGATCAAATCCAAGGTCAAGAATCAGGTAATGGACGGTCTGCTGGCCACCAACCCGATCGAAGTGCCAAAGGCTCTGCTGTCCAACGAAGTTGACCGTCTGCGCGTGCAAGCTGTTCAGCAGTTCGGCGGCAACATCAAGCCAGATCAACTGCCGGCCGAGCTGTTCGAAGAGCAAGCCAAGCGCCGCGTCGTGCTGGGTCTGATCGTTGCTGAAGTGGTCAAGCAGTTCGATCTGAAGCCTGATGAAGCTCGCGTTCGCGAAATGATTCAGGAAATGGCTTCCGCTTACCAGGAGCCAGAGCAGGTCGTGTCGTGGTACTACAAAAACGAGCAGCAACTGAACGAAGTGCGTTCGGTTGTGCTGGAAGAACAAGTTGTGGATACTGTTCTGCAGAAAGCTAGTGTGACCGACAAATCGGTCTCCTACGAAGAAGCAGTCAAGCCGGTAGAAGCTCCAGCAGCCGACTGATTGATTTTGCGTTAGAAGTGCACACCATAAGCCAGCTCTCGAGCTGGCTTATGCGTATTCAAGACATAACTATTTGGGAGCGACTGCAGAGCATGTTCCGTAATTCTTATATTCAGCAGAACTCTGATATCCAGGCCGCCGGCGGCCTGGTCCCGATGGTTGTCGAGCAGTCCGCTCGTGGCGAACGTGCCTACGACATCTACTCGCGCCTGCTCAAGGAGCGAGTGATCTTTCTGGTGGGCCCGGTAGAGGACTACATGGCCAACCTGATCTGTGCGCAACTGCTGTTCCTTGAAGCGGAAAACCCGGACAAGGACATCCATCTGTACATCAACTCGCCGGGCGGTTCGGTGACTGCCGGCATGTCGATCTACGACACCATGCAGTTCATCAAGCCGAACGTGTCGACCACCTGCATCGGTCAGGCGTGCAGCATGGGCGCATTCCTGCTTACCGCAGGTGCACCGGGCAAGCGTTTCTGCCTGCCGAACTCGCGCGTGATGATTCACCAGCCACTGGGCGGTTTCCAGGGCCAGGCGTCGGACATCGAAATCCACGCCAAGGAAATCCTCTTCATCCGCGAGCGTCTGAACATGCTGATGGCCAAGCACAGCGGCCGCACTCTGGAAGAAATCGAGCGCGATACCAATCGCGACAACTTCATGAGTGCCGAAGCTGCGAAGGAATATGGCCTGATCGACGAAGTGATCAACCAGCGTCCAGCTTAATATAAGCAGCGCAAAACAGGCCTGATCGGCATGTCCGATCAGCGGCGGGCTTGAAAAAGCCCGCAATAGCCTTCATCTTGTGTTGCAAGCCTATCGGATTTGGATCGAACGAATGACTGACACCCGCAACGGCGAGGACAACGGCAAGCTGCTCTATTGCTCCTTCTGTGGCAAAAGCCAGCATGAAGTGCGCAAATTGATTGCCGGCCCCTCGGTCTTTATCTGCGACGAGTGCGTCGACCTGTGCAATGACATCATCCGCGAGGAGGTGCAGGAAGCACAGGCCGAAAGCAGCGCGCATAAATTGCCTTCGCCTAAAGAAATCAGCGGCATCCTTGACCAGTACGTCATTGGTCAGGAGCGTGCGAAAAAGGTTTTGGCCGTAGCGGTGTACAACCACTACAAGCGCCTGAACCAGCGTGACAAAAAGGCTGACGATGTCGAACTCGGCAAGAGCAACATCCTGCTGATCGGCCCGACAGGCTCCGGTAAAACCCTGCTGGCCGAAACACTGGCCCGCTTGCTGAACGTTCCGTTCACCATCGCTGACGCAACTACCCTCACCGAGGCCGGTTACGTGGGTGAAGATGTCGAGAACATCATTCAGAAGCTGCTGCAGAAGTGCGATTACGACGTAGAGAAAGCCCAGATGGGCATTGTCTACATCGACGAAATCGACAAGATTTCCCGCAAGTCCGACAACCCGTCGATCACCCGTGATGTTTCCGGTGAAGGCGTGCAGCAGGCCTTGCTCAAGTTGATCGAAGGCACGGTCGCTTCGGTACCGCCGCAAGGTGGCCGCAAGCATCCGCAGCAGGAATTCCTGCAGGTCGACACCCGTAACATCCTGTTCATCTGCGGTGGTGCGTTCTCCGGCCTGGAAAAGGTCATTCAGAACCGTTCCACCAAAGGCGGCATCGGCTTCAACGCCGAAGTGCGCAGCAAGGAAGAGGGTAAGAAGGTTGGTGAATCCCTGCGTGAAGTCGAGCCTGACGATCTGGTCAAGTTCGGTCTGATCCCGGAATTCGTCGGTCGTCTGCCGGTCCTGGCGACACTGGATGAGCTCGACGAGGCTGCGCTGATGCAAATCCTCACCGAGCCGAAAAATGCTCTGACCAAACAGTATGCCAAGCTGTTCGAGATGGAAGGCGTGGATCTGGAATTCCGTTCCGACGCGCTGAAATCGGTCGCCAAGCGTGCCCTGGAACGTAAAACCGGTGCCCGTGGCCTGCGTTCGATTCTCGAAGGTGTGCTGCTCGACACGATGTATGAGATCCCCTCGCAGTCCGAGGTGAGCAAAGTCGTGATCGATGAAAGCGTGATCGAAGGCAAGTCCAAGCCACTGTATATCTACGAAAACAGTGAGCCGACGGCCAAGGCAGCGCCGGACGCGTAAGCGTCCACCGCGCCGCAACAAAGAAGGGGCCTTCGGGCCTCTTTTTTTATGTCGATTTTTACACCCGCTTTGCGCTTGTTTTTTTTCGAGGCAGCCCCCATCTTGGTTTCAAGCTTAATTCCAACTGATTACGGCCATACGGCCGCCGTAGAGGCGAAATCATGAAGACAACCATCGAATTGCCTCTCCTGCCATTGCGTGATGTCGTGGTTTATCCGCACATGGTTATCCCGCTGTTCGTGGGGCGCGAGAAATCCATCGAAGCCCTCGAGGCAGCGATGACGGGTGACAAGCAGATTCTGCTGCTGGCCCAGAGAAACCCGGCTGACGATGATCCCGGTGAAGACGCTCTCTATCGCGTAGGTACAATTGCCACGGTTCTGCAACTGCTGAAGCTGCCTGATGGCACTGTCAAGGTTCTGGTCGAAGGCGAGCAGCGTGGCACCGTCGAACGCTTCAGCGAAGTCGATGGCCATTGCCGCGCCGAAGTCTCGTTGATCGAAGAAGTCGACGCCGCTGAGCGTGAGTCGGAAGTCTTCGTGCGCACGCTGCTGTCGCAGTTCGAACAATACGTTCAGCTGGGCAAGAAGGTTCCGGCTGAAGTCCTGTCGTCGCTCAACAGCATCGATGAGCCCGGTCGTCTGGTCGACACCATGGCCGCGCACATGGCGCTGAAAATCGAGCAGAAGCAGGAAATCCTCGAGATCATCGACCTGTCGGCGCGTGTCGAGCACGTGCTGGCGCTGCTGGATGCCGAAATCGACCTGCTCCAGGTTGAAAAACGCATTCGCGGTCGCGTCAAAAAGCAAATGGAGCGCAGCCAGCGCGAGTACTACCTGAATGAGCAAATGAAGGCCATTCAGAAAGAACTCGGTGACGGCGACGAAGGCCACAACGAAATCGAAGAGCTGAAAAAGCGCATCGATGCTGCCGGCTTGCCGAAAGACGCGCTGGCCAAGGCCACCGCTGAGCTGAACAAGCTCAAGCAGATGTCGCCGATGTCGGCTGAAGCCACCGTGGTGCGTTCCTACATCGACTGGCTGGTGCAAGTGCCGTGGAAGGCGCAGAGCAAAGTACGCCTCGACCTGGCCCGTGCGGAAGACATTCTCGACGCCGATCACTACGGCCTCGAAGAGGTCAAGGAGCGCATCCTTGAATACCTCGCCGTGCAGAAGCGCGTGAAGAAAATCCGTGGTCCGGTGTTGTGCCTGGTCGGTCCTCCAGGTGTGGGTAAAACCTCGCTGGCGGAATCGATTGCCCATGCCACCAATCGCAAATTCGTACGTATGGCCTTGGGCGGCGTGCGTGACGAAGCGGAAATTCGTGGTCACCGCCGGACTTACATCGGTTCGATGCCGGGTAGATTGATTCAAAAGATGACAAAAGTGGGCGTACGCAACCCGCTGTTCCTGCTCGATGAAATCGACAAGATGGGCAGCGATATGCGTGGCGATCCGGCTTCGGCGTTGCTGGAAGTGCTTGATCCCGAGCAAAATCACAACTTCAACGATCACTATCTGGAAGTCGATTACGACCTCTCTGATGTGATGTTCCTGTGCACCTCGAACTCGATGAATATCCCGCCAGCGCTGCTGGACCGGATGGAAGTCATCCGTCTGCCGGGTTACACCGAAGACGAGAAGATCAACATCGCTGTGAAATACCTCTCGCCGAAACAGATCGCCGCCAATGGTCTGAAGAAGGGCGAGCTGGAGTTCGATGAGGAAGCGATTCGCGACATCATCCGTTATTACACCCGTGAAGCGGGCGTGCGGGGCCTCGAGCGACAGATCGCCAAGGTCTGCCGCAAGGCAGTCAAAGAGCATGCGCTGGAAAAACGCTTCTCGGTAAAAGTGACAGCTGACCTGCTCGAGCATTTCCTCGGCGTGCGCAAGTTCCGCTACGGCCTGGCCGAGCAGCAGGATCAGGTGGGGCAGGTGACTGGCCTGGCGTGGACTCAGGTTGGCGGTGAATTGCTGACTATCGAAGCCGCAGTGATTCCGGGTAAAGGTCAACTGATCAAGACCGGTTCGCTCGGTGATGTGATGGTCGAATCGATCACTGCCGCACAGACCGTTGTGCGCAGCCGCGCCAAGAGCCTGGGCATTCCGCTGGACTTCCACGAGAAGCGCGACACGCACATTCACATGCCGGAAGGTGCTACGCCGAAAGACGGCCCAAGTGCTGGCGTCGGTATGTGCACGGCGCTGGTCTCGGCATTGACCGGCATTCCGGTGCGTGCGGATGTGGCCATGACTGGTGAGATCACTCTGCGTGGGCAAGTGCTGGCAATTGGCGGTTTGAAAGAAAAACTGCTGGCGGCTCACCGCGGCGGAATCAAGATTGTGATTATTCCGGAAGAAAACGTCCGCGATCTGAAGGAGATTCCTGACAATATCAAGCAGGATCTGCAGATCAAGCCGGTTAAATGGATTGACGAGGTCCTGCAAATTGCGCTGCAATACGCGCCGGAGCCCTTGCCGGATGTGGCTCCGGAGATAGTTGCCAAGGACGAAAAACGCGAGTCTGATGCCAAGGAAAGAATTAGCACGCATTAATACGTTTTAGCCTGGGGGCTTTCCTTGACAGCATTTTAGAGCCCTTGTTATAAAGCGGCTCTTAAGTGTCTGTAGGCCATTCAGCACTCGTTTTTGCTTTCACCAAAAAACTTAGAAACATCTCAAAATAGATATAAGGGGACTTAGAGTGAACAAGTCGGAACTGATTGATGCTATCGCTGCATCCGCTGATATCCCGAAAGCTGCTGCTGGCCGTGCGCTGGACGCTGTAATCGAATCCGTCACTGGCGCTCTGAAGGCTGGCGACTCCGTTGTTCTGGTTGGTTTCGGTACTTTCTCCGTGACTGACCGTCCGGCTCGTACCGGTCGCAACCCGCAAACTGGCAAGTCTCTGGAAATCCCGGCTGCCAAGAAGCCAGGTTTCAAAGCCGGTAAAGCGCTGAAAGAAGCTGTTAACTGAGTTTCCAGGTTTTTACCCATCCGGGTCGGGGTCAAGCCTGACTTGGCAGCGGAGCGGTAGAGCAGGTGGCTGGAACAGGCACCTGTAACGCCGGGATCGAGGGTTCGAGCCCTGTCCGCTCCGCCAGTTACGAGAAGGCGCATCCTCGGATGCGCCTTTCTTCTATCCGGATTCTACCCACGCTCCACGGTTGCCTAAATTGAAGTTCAACCGTTTCTGGGGGACGCATGCTGCAAAATATCAGGGACAATTCACAAGGCTGGATTGCCAAGACCATTATCGGGGTCATCGTTGCACTGATGGCCCTGACCGGTTTCGATGCCATTTTCCAGGCCACGACTCACAAGAACGAGGCGGCCAAGGTCAACGGTGACGAAATCAGCCAGAACGAGCTGAGCCAGGCCGTTGATATGCAACGCCGTCAGCTGATGCAACAGCTGGGCAAGGACTTCGATGCGTCCTTGCTCGACGAAAAAATGCTGCGCGAATCGGCGCTCAAAGGCCTGATCGACCGCAAGTTGCTGCTGCAAGGCGCCGAACAGGCGAAGTTCTCGTTCTCCGAAGCCGCGCTGGATCAAGTGATCCTGCAGACGCCTGAATTCCAGGTCGACGGCAAGTTCAGCTCCGAGCGCTTCGACCAGGTGATCCGTCAACTGGGCTACAGCCGCATGCAGTTCCGTCAGATGCTGGCTCAGGAAATGCTTATCGGCCAGCTGCGCGCTGGTGTTGCCGGCAGCGGTTTCGTCACCGACGCCGAAGTGCTGGCTTTTGCCCGTCTGGAAAAACAGACCCGTGATTTCGCCGCTCTTAACGTCAAGGCCGACCCGGCTGCGGTCAAGCTGACCGATGACGAGGTCAAGGCTTACTACGACGAGCACGCCAAGGAATTCATGACGCCGGATCAGGTGATCATCGATTACGTCGAGCTGAAGAAATCGTCGTTCTTCGATCAGGTTGCGGTCAAGGATGAAGATCTTGAGGCGGCTTACCAGAAAGAGATCGCCAACCTGTCGGAACAGCGTCGTGCCGCGCACATCCTCATCGAAGTGAACGACAAGACTACCGAAGCGCAGGCAAAGGCGAAGATCGACGAAGTCCAGGCGCGTCTGGCCAAGGGCGAGAAGTTCGAAGCGTTGGCCAAGGAGTTCTCGCAGGATCCGGGTTCCGCCAACAATGGTGGTGACCTTGGTTATGCCGGTCCTGGCGTTTACGACCCGGCTTTCGAAAAAGCGCTGTACTCCTTGTCGAAAGACCAGGTGTCCGAGCCGATTCGTACCGACTTCGGTTATCACCTGATCAAGCTGTTGGGCGTGGAAGCGCCTGAAGTGCCGACCCTGGCCAGCCTGAAAGACAAGCTGACCCGCGAGCTGAAAGCCGCTCAGGTCGAGCAGCGTTTTGTTGAGGCGACCAAGCAACTGGAAGACTCGGCGTTCGAAGCTTCTGACCTGGCGCAGCCAGCAGCGGATCTGAAACTGACCGTGCACACTTCCAAACCGTTCGGCCGTGAAGGTGGCGAAGGTGTTGCAGCCAACCGTGCCGTGGTCACTGCCGCGTTCAGCCCGGAAGTGATTGATGAAGGTGCCAACAGCACCGCCATCGAGCTGGATCCGGAAACCGTGATCGTGCTGCGGGCCAAGGAGCATCTCAAGCCTGCGCAATTGCCACTGGAAAGCGTCAGCGCGGCGATCCGCACTCAGTTGACCAAGGAGCACGCCAGTGCCGAGGCCAAGACCCGCGCCGAGAAGCTGATCGCTGATCTGCGCGATGGCAAGGCGCCGCTGGACAAGGCCATTGACGGTCAGAACTGGAAGATCACCGAAGCGGCCACCCGTGGTCAGGAAGGGGTTGATCCGGCTGTGCTGCAGGCACTGTTCCGTATGCCGAAGCCGGCTGCCAAGGACAAGCCGACGTTCTCCAGCGTTACCTTGCCGGATGGCAGCCTGATGGTGGTGCGCCTCAACGGTGTTAACGAAGCTGCTGCACCGACGGAAGAAGAGAAAGCGCAATATCGTCGTTTCCTCGCTTCCCGTGAGGGCCAGCAGGACTTTGCGGCGTATCGCAAGCAACTGGAAGCTGAGGCGAAGATCGAGCGGTTCTGATCTTTTGACTGACGTTTGAAGGAGCCCCGGCCTGATGGTCGGGGCTTTTTTGTTTTTGGTGGCGTGGCGGCCTTTGGGCCGGCCATGCTCTGGGTGGTTTGGGTGAATATCCGTTGCTGCGGGGGTTGCTGATTACGGTTCCGCCCTTACGGCGGGTCACCTTTTCCAAACGCCGAAAAGGTAACCGAAAAGGCTTGCTCCTACGTTCGGCCCTCGCAAGCTCGGGTCCCTTCGCTCCGGGACTGATCCGGGCGCAGCGGCTCCGGTTTGCTACGCTGCACCTCCTTCCGCTGTGTCTGGCTGCGCCAGACGGTCGCTGCGCTCCCACGCCCGGATCAATCCCTCCGCTCAGCCTTCCGACGTTGCCGGTGGATCAAAAGCAAGATCAAAAGCACTCGAGCTTGCGCTCGTTGTGTAGGAGCTGCCGAAGGCTGCGATCTTTTGCTTTTGCTTTTCTGTGGGAGGAGCCCCGGCCTGGTTGGTCGGGTTTTTTTTTGGCGTGGCGGCCTTTGGGCCGGCCATGCTTTGGGTGGTTTGGGTGAATATCCGTTGCTGCGGGGGTTGCTGATTACGGTTCCGCCCTTACGGCGGGTCACCTTTTCCAAACGCCGAAAAGGTAACCGAAAAGGCTTGCTCCTACGTTCGGCCCTCGCAAGCTCGGGTCCCTTCGCTCCGGGACTGATCCGGGCGCAGCGGCTCCGGTTTGCTTCGCTGCACCTCCTTCCGCTGTGTCTGGCTGCGCCAGACGGTCGCTACGCTCCCACACCCGGATCAATCCCTCCACTCAGCCTTCCGACGTCGCCGGTGGATCAAAAGCAAGATCAGAAGCACTCGAGCTTGCGCTCATTGTTGAGTGGGGCGGCTTTGCCGCGGGCAGCTGCGCTGCTTTGCTTTTCTGTGGGAGCGAGCCTGCTCGCGAAGGCGGCCTGACAGCCGACCTGATCTTGAGCTTTTACCTTTCTTTTGCATTTAGAACACGCCGGTCGGTTCTGGGGTTAATGGCCGTCGAGCCGACAAGCCATGGCGAAATTGCGCGCATTGATTGATCATTTGTCGGCGCGGCTTTTTCCTGACGGCCATGACCGGTAAAGTTGTAACCGATTCTTGACACTATTCCATGCGCCATGGGGCGACGATCTGTTGCACAATACGCCCCGGACTGTTTTCCCTCAGGATGTTCAATGTTGATTTCCACTCCCATGCGTGTTGTCGGGCTGGCGCTTTTGTTGACTGCGGTGGCCGGTTGTTCGAAGGACAAGCCGATCTATGAGCATGAGAACTTCGATGACTCCGGCACCTTTTCGCGCAATTACCCGGTAACCGACACCGCCAGTTGCGAAGCGGCCCGGCGCGCGTTGCTCAGTCAGGGCTACATCATTACCAGCAGTGATCCCAAACTGGTCAGCGGGCACAAGAGCTTCCAGCAGACCGGCGAGACGCACCTCGAGATCAGTTTCAACGTGGTCTGCGCCGAAGATGGCAGCGCCGGGCATCATGCGACGGTGTTCGCCAACGCCTTGCAGGACCGTTATGCGCTGAAGAAGACCAACAACTCGGCCAGCCTCGGGGTTGGTGTGTTGGGCTCGGTGTCGATGCCGATCGGCTCCTCGGACGACTCGATGGTCAAGGTCGCCAGTGAGACGGTCATTGCGCAGAAGTTCTACGAGCGTTTCTTCACACTGGTGGAGCAGTTCCTGCCCGCCGATGCGAAGAAAGCTGCACACATCGAAGAAAAGCCGAAAACCGATCTTGGTGTGCCAGAACCAAAAGCGGCACCTGCACCTGCGCCTCTGGCGCCGACACCTGCAGCGGAACCGGCCCCCGCGCCGGCTGCGGAACCTGCACCGGCCCCGGTTGAAGCCGCGCCAGTGAGTTCCGAGCCGGTGGTACCGCCAGCGGAGTCGACGCCGATTACGCCTGCGCCAGCGCCAGTGGAAGAGCCAGCGCCGGCCAGCGAAACCATCACCCCGCCGACCAACCCGGATATTCCGCCACCATCCGAGCCGATTCCGGCGATGCCTGCGTCGGGCCAATAAGAAACCAAGCGAAACCCTGTGGGAGCGAGCCTGCTCGCGAAGCGGTGTATCAGTCGACAGATGATTAGACTGACACACCGCTTCGCGAGCAGGCTCGCTCCCACAGTGGTTTTCGGGTTGGCTTAAAATCTGGTAACACACCTGCGGCATCATCGCCGCGATAAATCCCCAACCACCTGCTACGTTTTATTCATGAAGGCAGCGTTTCACTTTTCCTTCACACGGGCACTTTATGCTCGGGGCACAGGTCGATTGATCAGGCCATTTTCATAGCGAGCACTTGGGGGATTCATACGATGGATGAGTATCAGGAAGAACTGCTTGAATACCAGGCCTTTGAACTGGATCAACCGGAACCGGCTGACGACGCGACGGAACTCTGAGCTTCAGGCCCCCGAGCGGTAATTTCGTCGGGATTCGCCGGGCGTCTGCCCGCTCCAGCGCTTGAATGCGCGCTGGAAGGCTTCAGCTGAGGCGAAGCCCAGCAGGTAGGCGATTTCGCCGAATGCCAGTTCGGTGTCGCGGATGTAGGTCATCGCCAGGTCGCGGCGTGTGTCATTGAGGATCGCGCGAAATTGCGTGCCTTCCTCAGTGAGCTTGCGGCGCAAGGTCCAGGTCGGCAGTTTCAGGCGTGCCGCGACTTCTTCAAGGTCCGGCTCGCGGCCGCCATTGAGCAGCGGGCCGAGCAACTGAGTGATGCGCTCGCGCAGGCTGCGGGTGCGGGTCAGTTGTTCCAGCTCCCGCTCGCACAATTGCAGCAGATGTCGCCAGGTGCTCGGGCAATGTTCAGGGTTGCGCAGGGCGAGGCTGCTCAGGCTCAGGCGCAGTTGGTTGCGCTCGGCGCTGAACTGGATCGGGCAGTCGCCGAGCATTGTGTAGGCGTCGCGGTAATCCGGCGCTTCGAATTCGATTTCAATTCGCTCGGCGCGCAACGTTTCGCCGCAAAGGCTCGACAACTGATGCAGCCAGCCGGCGAGGATCGAGTCGACCACGAAGCGGTTATAGGTGTTGTACGGGCTGATCGAGTAGAAGCGCAGCCAGGCACCGTTGGCATCTTCATGAAAACTGGACTGCCCGCGATAGTTCGAGCCGTAAAGCGGCTCGAAGCGCGTCAGGCAGCGGGCCGCTTCACGCACGGTGGGTGCTTGCGCCGCAGTGATGCCGGCCAGACCGGCCTGATTCAAGCGGATCATCCGGCCCATGCGCAGGCCCAGGGCCGGGTCGCCGGTGAGTTGAATCGCCGCATGGCCGAGGCGCATGTAACGCGGGATCGACAAGCGCGCCCCGGCCTCGGCCAGTCGCGCGGCATCAAGGCCATATTGTTCAAGCAGAGGCAGCGGATCGACGTCGTGGCTGCGCACGGCATCGGCCAGACTATGGACGAAGCCCACTGACAGATCCCCGAGGCGCATCGGCTGTGGCTTCATGGTTTACAGCCAGACGTTCAGCAAGCGCGCACCACGGGCCTCGCCATCGGCGAACTGCTGACCGTTGCTGCTGAGGAAGCTTGTGCCGGTACTCGACTTGTCCCAGAACTGCCCGCGCATGAACACACTGACGCCGGCAATCGCGTGGCTGCTTGGCGGTTGCGCGGTGAGGGTCAGTCGGTGCCAGGCCTGACCTTCACTGAGGTCGCCGGGCTTGAGGCTGACCGAGCCCGGCGTGCTCGAACCCTTGTAGCCACGCCATGGCTTGTCCCAGGCGCCTTGGCCAATAACCTGCGCCGGCACGGCCACCAGTTGCGCGCCTTGCTCATCGAGGGTGCGGTAGTTGGCGGGGTACCAGCTGTCACTGCCGATCAGGATGCCCAAGCGTCCGGCCGGTGTGTCGACGACCTGGATGGCGTGTTTATCTTCGGCCTGAATCACACCTTGCTGATCAAAGATCGGATGCATCTGCCGCTGCGGCTGGCCCAACGGTACGCCGTCGCGACCAAACACCACGCTGCTGTTGAACAGGGCGCCGCTGCCGGGCTTGAGCCGGCCGTCGCGGATGCTTGGCTCCGGCAGCACGATGGAGCCGGCCACCAGGGTGACCTGGAACTCCTTGGCCAGACCGCCGAACAGCGCCTGGTAATCCTTGGCCATGGCTTTCGCTTTCATCCGCAGATAAGCGTCATCCAGGCGTTGCTCGCCCTTGGCCCGCAGCCACGCTCGGGCAAACAGCAGTGGATTGCTCGCCGCCAGCCAGTTCATTGCCTCCGCCAGCGTTGGCGCCTGATACAACTCGTCTTTCTCGCCGCTGATCATCAGCCAGGTGCCGACGTGCTCGGGCAACACCACCACGGTTTTTTCGTTGAGCAAGCCCTGATCGCGGGCCTGCTGCAGATACGCCGCGAGTTTGCGGTGCAGGCGTGCGGAGCTTTGGTAATCGGTGGGGAACAGTTCGGGCTGGATGCCGAGCAGATTGCCACGGTCGCCGGGCGTGCCCTGATTGACGGCGAGCTTGATGCGCAGGTCCGACAGGTAATGTCCCGCCGGCCGGTCTGCCGCCCACATGGCGTAGGTGGTCAGGGCGGCAACGAGGGCCATGGAGAAAAACAGATACAGAAGTTTGCGCATGAAAACCAACAACAGCCGGGTACAGGATGTGCCGACTAGGGTAGGGCTCATGGCCCGGGTTGCCAAGGGGCGCTGTGCATTTGGATCAATAACTTGTCAGTTACGGTCATTGAGTGACAGCGGTGCGACTCTTAGTCTGTCGAACATGACTGACGGGGGACGCAGAGCTCCCGCAACTTTTCCGTGATCGCTCGTTGTGGAGTTACCGATGACCGCCGCTCATTACCCGCATCTGCTGGCCCCGCTGGACCTGGGATTCACCACGCTGCGCAACCGTACCCTGATGGGCTCGATGCACACTGGCCTTGAAGAAAAGCCGGGTGGCTTCGAGCGCATGGCGGCGTACTTCGCCGAACGTGCCCGTGGCGGTGTCGGCCTGATGGTCACCGGCGGCATCGGCCCGAATGACGAGGGCGGCGTGTATTCCGGCGCGGCCAAGCTCACTACCGAGGAAGAGGCGCTCAAGCACCGCATCGTCACTCGCGCGGTGCACGAGGCGGGCGGCAAGATCTGCATGCAGATTCTTCACGCCGGGCGTTACGCCTACAGCCCGAAACAAGTAGCACCGAGCGCGATTCAGGCGCCGATCAACCCGTTCAAGCCCAAAGAGCTGGACGAAGAGGGCATCGAAAAACAGATCAGCGATTTCGTCACCTGCTCGGTATTGGCGCAAACCGCCGAATACGACGGCGTCGAGATCATGGGCTCGGAAGGTTACTTCATTAACCAGTTCCTCGCCGCGCACACCAACCACCGCACTGACCGCTGGGGTGGCAGCTACGAAAACCGCATGCGCCTGCCGGTAGAAATTGTCCGTCGTGTGCGCGAAGCGGTCGGGCCGAATTTCATCATCATCTTCCGCCTGTCGATGCTCGATCTGGTCGAAGGTGGCAGCACCTGGGATGAAATCGTCATGCTGGCCAAAGCCATCGAGCAGGCCGGTGCGACCATCATCAACACTGGTATCGGCTGGCACGAAGCGCGGATTCCGACCATCGCCACCAAGGTTCCGCGTGCAGCGTTCAGCAAGGTTACGGCCAAGTTGCGCGGCTCGGTGAGCATCCCGCTGATCACCACCAACCGCATCAATACCCCGGAAATTGCCGAGCAGATTCTTGCCGAGGGCGATGCCGACATGGTCTCCATGGCCCGACCATTCCTCGCCGATCCGGACTTCGTCAACAAAGCCGCCGAAGGCCGCGCCGACGAAATCAACACCTGCATCGGCTGCAACCAGGCGTGCCTCGACCACACCTTTGGCGGCAAGCTCACCAGTTGCCTGGTCAACCCGCGCGCCTGCCACGAAACCGAACTCAATTACCTGCCGGTGCAGCAGATCAAGAAAATCGCCGTGGTCGGTGCCGGCCCTGCCGGCTTGTCTGCCGCCACCGTGGCCGCCGAGCGCGGTCATCAGGTGACGTTGTTCGATTCGGCCAGTGAGATCGGTGGCCAGTTCAACATTGCCAAGCGCGTGCCGGGCAAGGAAGAGTTTTTCGAAACCCTGCGCTACTTCAACCGCAAGCTGCAAACCACCAATGTCGAGGTGTGCCTGAACACCCGCGTCGACGTTGCGAAACTGGTCGAAGGCGGTTACGACGAGATCATCCTTGCCACCGGTATCGCCCCGCGCGTGCCGGCGATTCCGGGCATCGAAAATGCCAAGGTGCTGAGTTATCTGGATGTGATCCTCGAGCGCAAACCGGTCGGCAAGCGTGTCGCGGTAATCGGTGCGGGCGGGATCGGTTTCGATGTCTCGGAATTTCTCGTTCATCAAGGCGTAGCCACCAGTCTGGATCGCGCGGCGTTCTGGAAAGAGTGGGGCATCGACACGCAACTGGAGGCCCGTGGTGGTGTGGCGGGAATCAAAGCGGCACCGCATGCGCCGGCCCGTGAGGTGTTCCTGTTGCAGCGCAAGAAAACCAAGGTCGGCGACGGTCTGGGCAAAACCACCGGCTGGATTCACCGCACCGGTCTGAAGAACAAACAGGTGCAGATGCTCAACAGCGTCGAATACCTGAGCATCGATGACCAAGGCTTGCACATTCGCATCGGCGAGTCCGGCGAGCCGCAACTGCTGGCAGTGGACAACATCGTGATCTGCGCGGGGCAGGATCCGTTGCGTGAGTTGCACGATGGTCTGGTTGAAGCCGGGCAGAACGTGCACTTGATCGGCGGCGCGGATGTGGCGGCGGAGCTGGACGCCAAGCGCGCGATCAATCAGGGTTCGCGGCTGGCGGCTGAGTTGTAAACACATTCTGTAGGAGCTGCCGAAGGCTGCGATCTGTTGATCCTGATTTCAAAAGCAAGATCAAAAGATCGCAGCCTGCGGCAGCTCCTACTAGTATGTGGTCTTTTCCAGATTGTGCAGTGCCCATGCTTTTGCCTCCCCCAACTGGCTACCCCCGGCCCCTCTCGAACCGCTCTATCTGGACTGGCTTGCAGTTGCCGGCATCGAGGTCGCGATCCTGCGCCTGGACCGCATCGACCCGCTGATCAGCGGCAACAAGTGGTTCAAACTCGTCGAACACCTCAAAGCCGCCGAGCGTGCCGGTGCCGAGGGCATCATCAGCCTCGGCGGTGCGCATTCCAATCACCTGCATGCGCTGGCGGCGGCGGGCAAGCGGCTGGGTTTCAAAACCGTGGGACTGCTGCGCGGGCACCCGCAGGACACGCCGACAGTGCGGGATCTGCAAGCGTTTGACATGCAGTTGCATTGGCTGGGTTACGCCGGCTATCGCGCGCGGCACGAAGCGGGATTCTGGACGCCATGGCAAGCGCAATATCCGACGCTGCGTGCAGTGCCCGAGGGCGGTGGTGGACTGGCCGGCGCACTGGGTTGCGCAGCGATCAGGCAGCAAGCCGAAGAGCAATTGGCCAAGCTGGGCTGGGATGATTTCGACGCCTGGTGGCTGGCCTGCGGCACCGGCACGACACTGGCCGGGCTGGCGCTCGCCGAGAAAGGCAAGCGCGCGGTGTACGGTGCTCTGGCGGTACCGGATGATCACGGCGTAGCGCCGAACATCGAGTCGATCCTCGCGCCCGCCACCGAGCATGCGGCGGGCTATCAACTGATCGACGCCAGCCGTGGTGGTTTCGCCAAAGTTGACGAGGCGTTGCTGACCTTCATCGATCAGACCGAGCAAACCAGCGGCATCCCTTTGGAACCGCTGTACACCGGCAAGGCCTTGCTGGCGCTCAAGCAGCATGTCGAAGCAGGCGAATTTGCCATCGGCACGCGTCTGATCTTTATCCACACGGGGGGCTTGCAGGGGCGACGCGGATTTGCAAAGACATAGCCGATGGACGCGATCAGTACATGCCAGCGTTTCGGCGTAATGATATTTGCAACACACAAAAGTCTTGTTTGTACGGTTTATTATTTCTGCTTATTTAAAGTTGTTGGTGTGCGTTGATCTGTGGGCGTAACTCTATGTTGCTTATATCTTGTAGGTTCTTTTGATTTGAATAGTTTGTTGTGCGTGATTATTGTTGGTTCGGCTCTTTAGTTTGTTATTAAAGATCATAATTATATTTGTAAATTTGAGTGTGAATATGAAAAGTCCGATCTCCAAGCCTCGCCCCACTACCACTACACCAAAGCCAGTGGCGCCAACCAAACCCGTAGCACCGACCAAACCAGTGGCGCCGACAAAACCAGTGGCACCAACCAAGCCAGTAGCACCAACCAAACCGGTAGCGCCGACCAAGCCGGTAGCGCCGACCAAGCCGGTAGCGCCAACCAAGCCAGTAGCACCAACCAAACCGGTAGCGCCGACCAAGCCAGTGGCACCAACCAAACCGGTAGCGCCGACCAAGCCAGTGGCGCCAACCAAGCCAGTAGCACCGACCAAACCAGTGGCGCCAACCAAACCGGTAGCGCCAACCAAACCAGTGGCGCCGACCGCACCAGTAGCGCCGGTCGATACCAAGCGTCCGCCAATGCCATGGCCGACTCTTAACATCAACATCGATCCGGTGGCCTTGATTACGCTGATTCAAACACTCGGTGCGACCGTCAATGTCGATGGTTCGACCACACTGCCTGACGGTAGCGTGGTTGACGTTGATAAGACTTCGATCAAGCGTCCCGACGGCATCATTCAATATGACGACGGCCGGGTAGAGTATCCGGACGGGCGAATCGTATGGTCTGATAATACCGTTGAATATCCGGATGGCCGTATTGTCTGGGAAGATGGTACTGAACAATTGCCTGACGGAAGCGTTAAACATCCCGATGGTAGTGCGTACGACGCAGAGGGCAACCTTGTTTCAGAGTAAGTAATAACCGGGCAATATATTTATTTAAGACAGTGCAAAAAAACACCGCTGATTGTCATGGATCAGCGGTGTTCCGGTTATCGGCCTCAGGCGTTTTGCGGCATCTCACCGTTGGCCAGACGCTTGTTGATGTCGGCGATCACTTCCGGCAGATCGCTGATGGTGTCGATCATGTAATGCGGCCGCGAACTTGCGAACAGCGCGTGGATGCGCTGGCGCTCGCTGGCCAGTTCATCGCTGCCCAGCGCGCGGAAACCCTCATAATCCAGACCCAGCGCGTTGCCCGAGCAAATCAGCGCAACCGTCCACATGCCGGCCCGGCGGCCTTCGAGAATGCCCGGCACGGTGTCGTCGATCTTCACGCACGCTGCAACATCGTCGATGCCCAGAGCGATCACGTTGGCCAACGCTTGCGCCGGCCATGGACGACCGTTTGGCACTTCGTCGGTGGCGACCACGTGGTCGGCGACGTAGCCGTTGCTGGCGGCGAGTTCGACGACTTTGTCCATCACCGCTTTCGGGTAGCCGGAGCAGGAACCGATCTTGATCCCTTGCTGGCGCAGTTGGGCGATGGCGTCCAGCGCGCCGGGAATCAGTGCCGAGTGCTCGGCGATTTTCTCGATCTGCAACGGCATGAAGCGGTTGTAGATAGCGGTGACGTCATCGTCGGTCGGCGTGCGACCGAATACCTTGCGATAACGCTCGGCCACTTGCGGCTGATCACAGAGGGTGCGGATGTGATCCCACTTGCCCATGCCCATCGGCCCACGGGCCTCTTCGATCGACACCTGCACATCGAACTCGGCGAAGGCTTCGACGAAGATCTGCGTCGGCGCGAACGAGCCGAAATCGACCACGGTACCGGCCCAGTCGAGGATCGCGGCTTGCAGCTTGCTTGGATTGGTGTAGTTCATGGCAATCAATTCCTGATTTGAAAATGAGATCAAAATGTGGGAGCGAGCCTGCTCGCGAAAGCGGTCTGACATCAGCGTATGTGTCGCCTGGGACGACGCTTTCGCGAGCAGGGGATTTTTGGTGAGGCTCAGATATCGAGCACTTCCATCTCGCGCAGCACTTCACCCACTGCTGCCACGGCCTGGCGCATTTCGTCCGGGGTGACGTGGCCGATGCAGCCGACGCGGAAAGTTTCGACCTGGGTCAGCTTGCCGGGGTAGAGGATGTAACCCTTGGCCTTGACCCGCTCATAGAAGTCCTTGAACTGGTAGCGCGGATCCTGCGGCGCATGGAAAGTGGCGATGATCGGCGCCTGAATCGCCGCCGGCAGGAAGCTGCGCAAGCCGAGCTCGTTCATCTCTTCCATCAGCGCCTGACAGTTGGCGGCATAACGCGCATGCCGCGCCGGCAGACCGCCTTCTTCGCGGTATTGCAGCAACGCTTCGTGCAGCGCCGCGACCACATGGGTGGGCGGGGTGAAGCGCCATTGCCCGGTTTTCATCATGTAGGCGTGCTGGTCGTACAGGTCCATCGCCAGCGAGTGCGAGTTACCGGCAGATGCGGCCAGCGATTCCTTGCGGGCGAAGACAAAACCCATCCCCGGTACGCCTTCCAGGCATTTGCCGGAAGCGGCAATCAGCGCGTCGAATGGCACTTGTTGCGCATCCACGGGCAATGCGCCGAATGAGCTCATGGCGTCGATGATCAGACGTTTGCCGTGTTGCGCGACGACCTCGGCTATCTCTGCCAGCGGATTGAGAATGCCGGTGCTGGTTTCGCAGTGGATCAGCGCCACGTGGGTGATGTCAGCGTCGGCGCGCAGCAAGCGGTCGACGTCGGCGGCGGTGGTCGGCTCGTCTTCGGCGGTTTCGAAGGTGCTGAACGAGCGCCCAAGCACTTCGCAGATCTTCGCCAGCCGTTTGCCGTAAGCGCCGTTGATCAGCACGAGGATTTTGCCATCACGCGGTACCAACGTGCCGATCGCCGCTTCGACAGCGAACGTGCCGCTGCCCTGTAACGGTACGCAATGGTGGCTGGCGGCGCCGTTGAGGATGGCCAGCAATTGCTCGCACAGGCTGGCGGTCAGCTGGTTGAAGCGGTCATCCCACGAACCCCAATCGACCATCATGGCCTGACGGGTGCGGGCCGAAGTGGTCAAGGGGCCGGGAGTGAGCAGAATCGGTGCGGCGGTACTCATTCGTTTGTCCTCGCGAAAACGCTGTGGGATGAAGCTACGGGGCCTACGTTGCAATTCGCCGTTGCATCAATCAAATTGTTTGTTGTTATGCCAGTCATCAGTGAGGGTTATCCATGAATCTGTTTCAGCTGCGCGCCTTCGATGCCGTGGCCCGCGAAGGCAGCTTCACCCGCGCGGCTGCGCGGTTGTTCATCAGCCAGCCAGCGGTCACCGGACACATCAAGGCACTGGAAGAGCATTACCAGATCACTTTGCTGCGGCGTACCGCGCGACGGGTGGAACTGACCGAGGAGGGCACCAAACTGGCAGCGATCACCCGCGCCATGTTCGGCCTGGCGGAAGAAGCGCAGACGCTGCTCGAGGCCAATCGGCAATTGTTGACCGGGCGTCTGGAGGTGGCGGCGGATGGGCCGCACATGGTCATGCCGATGCTGGCGAGTTTGCGCGCACGCTATCCGGGCATCACCGTCAACCTGCGTCTGGGCAATGCGCAGGAAACCCTGGCGGCGCTGTTGTCGGAACACGCCGATGTCGCGGTGCTTACCGAGGTCGAGCCGCGCAAGGGCCTGCATCTGCAAGCGCTGAGCAAATCGCGGATCTGCGCGCTGGTGCCGGCGGGGCATCGCTGGGCGAATCGCTCAGGCGAAGTGAAACTCAAGGAGCTGGATCAAGTGATCATGGTCCTGCGCGAGCCGACTTCGATCACCCGCCGCACGTTTGACCAGGCGTGTGCGCAGGCGTCGATTCAGCCGCGGGTGTTGCTGGAGCTGGACAGTCGCGAGGCGGTGACCGAAGCGGTCGCGGCCGAGTTGGGGGTCGGTGTGGTGTCATCGGTGGAGGTCAGTCATGATCCGCGCGTGGTGGCGATCCCGATTGCCGGGGAAGGGCTGGTGAACCGGCACATGATTGGCTGCATGGAGCGCCGGCGCGAGTTGCGCTTGATTCAGGCTTTTTTGATCTGGCGCCAGCCTGAAAACCGTGGCGACTTTTCGCGAGCAGGCTCGCTCCCACATTGCAGAGCGCGGTCCCATGTGGGAGCGAGCCTGCTCGCGAAGGGGCCGATACTGTTTACGCAAGACTCTCGCGAACCATATCGAGAAACGTCGCCACCACCCGCCGCGAACTCTGCTCGCGCAAGCACACCAGGGTTTCGGTCAGGCGCCTCGTGCAATCGGTGATCGGCAACGCGCAGACCCGTGAGTCGGCGCCGAACTCCGCCGCTGAAACCACACCAACCCCGATCCCCACCACCACTGCTTCGCGCGCCGCTTCCCGACCTTCAACCTGAATCGCCGGGCGGATGCGCAAACCTGCGCGGGCCATTTCCTCCTCCAGGGTCTGCCGTGTCACCGAACCGGTCTCACGCAGCACCAGTGGCGTGTCATCCAGATCGGCCAGACAGATCGATTCGCGTTCGGCCCACGGATGATTGCGCGAAACGAACGCCACCATCGGATCGTTGCGCAACGGCACACACAGCAAGCGTTCATCGGTTACGTCGCGGCCGAGCAGCGCCAGATCGGCCTGATAGTTGAACAGGCGAAACAGCGATTCATCGGTATTGCCGGTCTCGATTTTCACGCTGATGCCCGGGTAGCGCTCGCAGAACCGCGCGATCTGCGGCAACACGTGGATCGGCGCGTCCACCGCGAGAATCAGGCTGCCGGTCTGCAGGGCCTGGGATTCCTGCAGCAATTCCTGCGCTTCGGCTTCGATCACGAACAGGCGCTGGGTGATCGCCAGCAGACGCTCGCCCAGGTCGGTCAGGCGTACGGAACGTTTATTGCGGTGAAACAGCAGCACGCCGAAGCGTTCTTCGAGTTTGCGCACCTGGTCGGAAATCGCCGGTTGCGTCAGATAAAGCCGCTCGGCGGCGCGGGTGAAGCTGCCATGGACGGCCACCGCGTGGAACGCTTTGAGTTGGGCGTGAGAGACAGACATGGTGGCTCCAGTAACAAGCTCGGCTTATTTGTGAAATACGATAAATCGATTTTATTTATTAAACAGTAATTGCTTTGATCGGCTCACGCCATCGCTGACTGCTCGGTCGAGCAGCGGCGCCGGCCCATGAGCCTGTGCGTGCAACAGCAGACTCATCTGACCGTTATCGCCGAAGGGAAGGGGCGGTATCGCAGTGCTCAACAATAAAAAACACAGGCGTTTTTCTTAACGATTCTGCCGGCACACTCACACCCTGAGGTCAGAACCACCATGAACAAGCACATCGGCACCCTGGCGCGTTGGCGCGTGCAGATCTTCGCTATTACCTGGCTCGCGTACGCCGCGTTCTACTTCACCCGCAAAGCGTTTTCGGTGGCCAAACTGGGCATCGCCGAAGACCCCGATTTCACCCTCGACAAAATGGCCATGGCCAACCTCGACGCGATCTATCTGGCGGCGTATGCCCTCGGACAGTTCACCTGGGGCATGCTCGCCGATCGCTTTGGCCCGCGAGTCGTAGTGCTTGGCGGTTTGCTGATATCCGCCGCTGCGGCGCTGGTGATGGGCAGTTTCGCTACATTGCCGATCTTCGCCACGTGCATGTTGATTCAAGGTCTGGCGCAGTCCACTGGCTGGTCGGGGCTGTGTAAAAACCTTGGCAGCTTCTTCCCGTCAGAGCAGCGCGGGCGCGTGCTCGGCTTGTGGAGTTCCTGTTACGCGTTTGGTGGTCTGGTCGCCTCGCCGTTCGCCGGCTGGTGGGCCTACACGCTGGTCGGCACCTGGCACGCGGCATTCATTTCCAGCGCGGCGGTGGTCGCGGTGGTGGCCGTGCTGTTCTTTATCTTCCAGCGCAACAAACCGGAAGACGTCGGCTTGCCGGCGGTGGAGCCCGAGCCGGAACTGACCGCCGAGGAAACCGAAGCCAACAGCAAACTCAGCGTGTGGGAGCCGTTAAAGGAAATCCTGCGCAACCGCACGGTGCTGGTGCTGGGCCTGGCGTATTTCCTGCTGAAACCGGCGCGCTACGCGATTCTGTTGTGGGGCCCGGTGATTGTTTTCGAGCAGATGCCCAGTGTCGGCAAGGTCGGCGCGGCGATCATTCCCACCGCGTTTGAACTGGCCGGATTGCTCGGGCCGATCATGATCGGCCTGGCCTCGGACAAACTCTTCGGCGCCCGACGCATGCCGGCCTGCGTGCTGAGTCTGTTGGCGCTGACCGTAACGCTGGCGCTGTTCATGGCTGCGCTGAACACCGGCAGCGTGTTGTTGGTCGTCGCGTTGCTGTTCGTCATGGGCCTGACGTTGTACGGCCCGGACTCGATGATCAGCGGTGCGGCCGCCATCGATTTCGGCAAGGCCAAGGCCGGTGCCACCGCCGCCGGTTTCGTCAACGGCTGCGGCTCCGTAGGCGCGGTGCTCGGCGGTTTGCTACCGGGCTACTTCGACTCGGTGACGGTGTTCATCGTCTTCGCCGGATGCGCGCTGTTCTCGGCGCTGGTGCTGATTCCGCACTGGAACAGTCGGCCGGTCGGCGTGATGGAGTCGCGCGCGGCGATCCCCAACTGCCCGCTGAGCGTCAAACCGCTGCGTTCCTGAAACCCTTCGCCCCGTGGCCTGCTGCGCGGTGCGCGGCAGGCTGCGTCGTGGCTTTCTGACTGGAGATTTCCCATGCGACCGTTCTGGCTCGAGCAAGCCTTGCAGGCCGACCCATCCGAGCAGTGTCCACCGCTGCAAGGCGAGGTGCGCACCGATGTGTGCATCGTTGGCGGCGGCTACACCGGATTGTGGACGGCGATCATGCTCAAGCAGCAAAACCCCGAGCTGGAGGTGCTGCTGATCGAGGCGGACATCTGCGGCGCTGGCGCCAGTGGCCGCAATGGCGGCTGTGCGCTGTCGTGGTCGGCGAAATATTTCACCCTGGAACGCTTGTTCGGCGTCGACGAGGCGGTGCGTCTGGTCAAGGAATCCGAGCGCAGCATCCATGCGATCGGCGAGTTCTGCGAGCAGTACGGCGTCGATGCCGACTACCGCCTCGACGGCACG
This sequence comes from Pseudomonas sp. AC255, assembly GCF_979258175.1. NCBI lineage: Bacteria > Pseudomonadati > Pseudomonadota > Gammaproteobacteria > Pseudomonadales > Pseudomonadaceae > Pseudomonas > Pseudomonas sp. AC255. Next base: position 1,512,512 of record NZ_OZ409841.1, read on the forward strand.
CTGTATACCGCGACCAATCGCGCCCAGGTCGGCGCAACTGACGCGGTGATCGCGGCGCTGGAGCGTAACGGCATCAACTCGTTCAGCCAGCGACCGCTCGCCGATGTGCAGCGCATGGCTGGTTCAGCAAAACACCTGGAGGGCTGGTTTTCCCCGGCGGCTGCCAGCGTGCAACCGGGCAAACTGGTGCGCGGCCTGCGCCGGGTGGCGCTGCAATCGGGCGTGAAGATCCATGAAGGCACGGCGATGACCGGGCTGGAAGAGGGCCGCCCGGCACGCATCCACACGCCCGGCGGCAAGGTCATCGCCGACCGGGTGGTGCTGGCGATGAATGCGTGGATGGCCCGCGCGTTTCCTCAGTTCGAGCGCAGTGTGGCGATCGTTTCCAGTGACATGCTGATCACCGAACCGCGCCCGGACCTGTTGCAGCAAATCGGTTTGACCAGCGGCGTCAGCGTCCTCGATTCGCGGATTTTCGTGCATTACTACCACAACACCCCGGACGGCCGGATCATGCTCGGCAAGGGCGGCAACACCTTCGCCTATGGCGGGCGGATGCTGCCGGTGTTCGATCAGCCGTCACCTTATGCCGGCTTGCTCAAGCGCAGTCTCGCGGATTTTTTCCCGGCGTTCGCCGAGGGCAAAATCGACGCGACGTGGAACGGCCCGTCGGATCGTTCGGTGACCGGTTTACCGTTTTTCGGCCAGATGAGCGGGGCGGGCAATGTGTTTTACGGCTTCGGTTATTCCGGCAGCGGCGTCGGCCCGTGTCACATGGGCGGGCAGATTCTCGCCGCGCTGGTGCAAGGCCTGGATAACCCGTGGACCCGCTCGCCGCTGGTCAACGGGCCGCTGGGTTATTTCCCGCCGGAACCCATCCGCTACCTCGGCTCGTTGATGGTGCGCAACGCCATCCGCCGCAAGGAGCGCGCCGAAGATCACGGGCACCGGCCTCGGCATCTGGACGTGCGCCTGGCCAGGTTCGCGGCGGCGGCGGGCAAGGCGGACAAAGGCTGAGGCGCCGATCAATGCTCGGCGCGGTGGCTCAGCCAGTCGAGCAACAGGCTGTCGCGCACGGGCTCTGATTCGCGCTCCGGCGGCTGGCGTGCGTGGCTGAGGCACAGGATCGGTCGGTCCGGATCGCTGTCGAGGAAACTCACCCACACTTCACTGCCGGCACACGGTAATTGATCGATGGCGACGGGGCCGCTGAGCCGACTCATGGCGATCGGCAGCCACAGGGCGTCGCTGGCGGATTTATCTTCAGCCGGCCACAGGCTTACAGCGAGGCAGCCGTTTTCGTCCACTTGCGCAGGTTGCCCAGGCGCACCCGCCACTTTTGCCAAGTGATAACCGGCAATATTCGGGCGAGCTTGTTTGAGTGGCGGACGGAAATCGGTCGACCAGGGCTGCGCAGTGAAGTCGTTGTGATAACGCTGAACGCTTGGCGCCGGATCAAGGATCGAAGGGTGCTGCCCGTGGTGGCGCACCGCGCTGATCAGCCATTGTTCGTTGAAATGATGAATCGGGTGGTCGGCCACAAGCAGCAGTCGTCCACTGAGCAAATCGCTGCAATCACTGCGCCCGTGAATGGAGCGCAACTGGCAGCGTTGGCGTTGCAGATGACGTCGGCTGCGTTGTTCGGCGTGCAGACGTTCCGGCGATCGCGCGGGCATCGGCAACTCGGTCGAGACCTCGTTGGCGGCTTCGGCATTGCCGGTTGGCTGACCGCGATTGCGCACCGCATGCAGCATCGGTACAGGCGCCGCGCGATGCTGTTGATAGAGCGCGCTGACGCAGGGCGACGGTGGTTGCTCATCAGCACTGAAAGGGATTTCGACCGGTTCCTGCGGCAGGCTCAGGCTGTCGTCAGCGAACACCACGACGTGTCCGTCCGGCCCGTGTTCGAAGTGATAGTGGATGCCTTCTTCTTCGCATAGCCGCTGCAGCAGCGCCAGATCGCTTTCTTCGTACTGAATGCAAAACGCCCTTGCCGGGTAGTGACCGACGCTCATTTCAATGCGATAGCTGTGCGCTGGCAGGGCATGTTCTTCGAGCAGTTGTTGAATGATCTGCGGCACACTCAGGTGAGTAAACACGCGGCGCTTATGCGTTTGCGCCAGTTGTTGCAGATGCGGCACCAGAATCAGTCGATAGCCGACCCGATGCGTCCCGCGATGTTCGCAGCTGGCGCTGGAAATGACGCCGTGGAATCCGTGCTGCTCACTGAGCCGCAAAAAGGCTGGCCTGTGCAGGAAGGATCCCGGGACGATGGCCGGGGCCAGTCCGAGCAGTTCAATGTCGAAACGGTAAGGCTGGTTCAGCGCTTCCTCGCCGCGAAAACGCACCACCGGCAGGCGCAATCCGCTGTCGGTCAGCGTAAGGGTGAAGGGACTTTCCTTGTCATTGAGCATTCGAGCAGGCCCTGTCAGGCGATACGGGGTTTCAAGGGTACGAAACCGTCGGGCTGAATGGTCATGTCAAAGGCGCTTTTCAGAATCCCCCTACATGCTTTGGTGAAGATGTCGATTCCGTCGGCTGTTTTTTTGGTCGATTGCCGACTTTAGGCCGTATAAACTTGCCGCCACGCGTCGGCCAATAGATGTCTCGGCGCCACAGATCAAGAGAGTGAGTAATGGGCGCACAGTGGAAGGTTAAACACAAAGAAGCGGCAGCCAACGCCAAAGGGAAGATCTTCGGCAAACTGGTGAAGGAAATCACCATTGCTGCGCGCAACGGTGCCGATACCGCCACCAACGCACACCTGCGTCTGGTGGTCGAACAGGCGAAAAAAGCCTCGATGCCAAAAGAAACCCTCGATCGCGCGATCAAGAAAGGCGCCGGTCTGCTGGGTGAAACCGTGCAATACCATCGCGTGACCTACGAAGGCTTCGCGCCGCATCAGGTGCCGCTGATCGTCGAATGCGTCACCGACAACATCAACCGCACCGTCGCGGAAATTCGTGTGGCGTTCCGCAAGGGCCAGTTGGGCGCTTCGGGTTCGGTGGCGTGGATGTTCAACCACGTCGGCATGATCGAAGCCGCGCCGGACAGCCCGGAAGCCGATCCGGAAATGGCTGCGATCGAAGCCGGTGCCCAGGATTTCGAGCCGGGCGAAGAGGGCGCGACGCTGTTCCTCACCGACCCGACCGACCTCGACGCTGTGCAGAAAGCCCTGCCGGAACAAGGCTTCACCGTGCTCTCAGCCAAGCTCGGCTACCAGCCGAAGAACCCGGTCAGCGGCTTGAGCGACGAGCAGATGGCTGAAGTCGAGGCGTTCCTCGAAGGCCTCGACAACCATGATGACGTGCAGGACATGTTTGTTGGTCTGGCTGGCTGATCCGTCGCGCCAGTAATGACCTCTTCGCGAGCAGGCTAGCTCCCACATTTGCAATGCATTCCAATGTGGGAGCGAGCCTGCTCGCGAATGACCGCGCAGCGGTCACAGATTCTCCAGCATCTCGATGACTTCACTGAACCCCGGCCGCCCCAGCACATCCGCCTGACAGCAACGTCGTTCCAGCGCCTCCAGGTGCGCGCGCCGCTCCGTACTCAATCCTGAGTCGACACGCTCCAGCAACTCCCCCAACAACACACCGAACGCACGGACTTCCAGGCGCTGCAATGCGCGCGTCTGCACATCATCGCGGGTGGCATGAAACGACGCCGCGCCGAAATCCCCCAGCAGACAATCGCCCTGATCGTTCAACAGAATGTTGTGGCCATACAGATCGCCGTGGGTAATGCCTTGGTGGTGCAGGTGCTCGGCCGCTGAGGCGATGCCTTGGGCGACGCGCAGGGCAACCTCCGCCGTGAACCGGCAGTCCTCGGCATAAACATCCCGCGAGCACGAGGCCAGGCTCGGCAAGCCGGCGAGATTGCCGAAGCTCGGATCTACCAACTGCATCACCAGCCCCTGCTGCTGATCGGGGTGGCCGCTAATGCGGCCCTCGACGCGGATCAGGTTGGGGTGCAAACCGGCAGTGATGCAGGCGTTCATCTCGTGCAATGGCGAGCCGTCGCTGGTCATCTCGCCTTTGTACAGCTTCACCGCAACCGCCTGCGCCGTGCCATCGTCGCACTGCCAGACCGCCCGGGAAATCACCCCGGAAGCGCCTTCGCCCAGTTGCTGTTCCATGCGCAGCGTCGACCAGTCGATCAGCGGCGTGGCCTCAAGGGCAGCGGCATCGGCTTCGGTTTCCAGCGGATTGCCGGCGTAGGCCAGCCAGGTCAGGCTCGGCAAGGTCAGCAGCCATTGCGGCAGTTCGCTGAGTTGGTTGGCAGCGATGCGCAGCAATTCCAGCCGATGGCAGTGACGCAGGGAGTCTGGCAGCGAGCGCAGGCGATTGCCGGCGAGCATGAGCTTCTGCAGGGCGGGCCGTTCACCGAGTTCGCTGGGCAGGCTTGCGATGCGGTTATCGGTGAGGATCAGCCAGCGCAGCTGCGGCGGCAGAGCTTCACCAGGGACATTGACGATGCGGTTGGCCTTGAAGCCGACCATCGTCAGCGCGGTGCATTGGCCGAGGCACGCCGGCAGTTCGCTGAACTGGTTGTCGGAGCAGAACAGCACGCGCAGGCGTGTCAGGCGATGCAGGTCATCGGGCAGGCTGCTCAGCGCGTTGCCGCTGAGGTTGAGCACTTCCAGCGTGTCGGCCAGTTGGAATATTTCGCGGGGGAATTCGGTCAGCCCGCAGGACAGGTCGAGGCGGGTAATGCCTGACAGCTCGCCGGCGCGCAGTTGAGCAAGGGTGTGCATGTCTGGTTTCGCTATTGATCGGTGGAGCGACGCGGGGGCGCTGGAATGGGCGACATGATAGCGGTAAAGCGGATGCTGAACGGATTTTGAGTTGTCCCGGGACCTTGTGGGAGCGAGCCTGCTCGCGAAAGCGGTGTATCAGTTAAATGAACCCTGACTGACATACCGCTTTCGCGAGCAGGCTCGCTCCCACAGGGTAGGGTGTCAGTTGGGTTCGTGAATTTCCTGCAATTGCCCCAACCGGCTGCGCGTGCGCGCCAGGTCGATGGCGTGACCTTCCAGGCTCTGGCCCAGCGGCAGTTGGCCGAGCAGGGTCAGGTGCTTGTCCTGATCGTAGAGCACGTCGATCAAATTGATGAAGCGCTGTTGCACGGCGATCGGACACTCGCCGAGCGGCGGCAGGTCATCGATGATCCACTGGTCGAAACGCTGGCACAGTTGCAGATAATCCATCACTGCCGTTGGCTGTTCACACAGGTCGTTGAAGGTGAAGGCGACTCGCCGGCCTTGGCAGAAACGGGCCTGAAGCTGGCGCTTGCCAACTTCGAGGGCAAGGGCAGGCGCGTCTGCCGGTGGCAGGTCCAGAGCCTGGCGCTGCGCTGTTGAAGCCGGCCAGACGTAATGCCCTTGGGTAAACACTTGATGCGAATGCTGGCGGTTGAGTGTGCGGTAGTCGTGGTCGCCGCCGACTTCCATCACCTGCATGCGCGTGTTGATCAGCTCGATCACCGGTTTGAAGCGTGCGTGATACAGCGGGTTGGGCAGCAGGCCCTCGGGTGCATAGTTGGAGGTCACCAGCAGCATGATCCGCCGTTTGAACAGGGCCTTGAACAAACGCGTGATCAGCATCGCGTCGCCGATGTCGTGCACATGAAATTCGTCGAAACACAGCACCTGGCAATCTTCCAGCAACTCATCCAGGGTGATTTCCAGCGCGTCTTCCTGCAGGCGGTGACGGAACATGCCGTCGTGCAGCCGGGCAAAGAACTGATGGAAGTGCAGGCGACGTTTGCGCGTGATCGGCAGCGCCTGGAAAAAACCGTCGAGCAACCAGCTCTTGCCGCGCCCGACGGCTCCGTACAGGTACAGACTCGGCGGTGTGTGGCCGCTGTCGCCCAGCAGTACGCTGGCCTGCTGCGCCATGCAGTCGATGACGTGCTGCTGACTGCGGCTAAGGGTGTAGCCCTGGCTTTTGGCTTTGTCGCGGAAATAATCGCGGATGGTCGCGGCATGAGCATCGTGCCCGGCGCTGACGGGCAGGCTTTTGCCGAACAGGCGGCGCAACAACGGCCAGCGTTGGCTCAGTCGTGATCGTTTCGGCGTTCGGGCGGGCACGCGGGAAAGGCTCCTGGTTGATTGGGCGGGCTCCACCGGGAGCGCGGTGGCCCAAGTGTAACCAGAGCTCAGGCGTCGGCTCCATGAAATATGTGCACGGTCCCCTGTAGGAGCTGACGAGTGCAACGAGGCTGCGATCTTTTGATCTTGGTTGCCGCCAACAGATCGCAGCCTCGTTGCACTCGTCAGCTCCTACAAGGGGCGGATTTCAGAACGGCGGCGATTGCTTGAGCAACTCTGCTGCCGGCGAGTCGGTCGGGCTGACCACCGCATAGTTGTAACCCGGCCCTGACCAGTAATCGGCCTGCAGATCGCCATCGCTGCGCGAACCGCGCGGCAGCAGGGTGTTTTTCGGCCCCGGTGGACGCAGGTAGAAACTGACCTTGTGACCGCTGCCATCCTCATACATCACCATCGCCGCCGCGCCTTCATCGGTGCTGAGCAAACGCCCGCTGACCGGCTCGAATCCGGCAGCTTTCAAGTCCGGCAAGCGCCCGGCGCCGCTGAAGTAGCGGTCGAGCCAACGCTGCATGTCGCCGTCGCTGTCGACCTTGTAATCGGCGGGCAGTACGCCTTGCTGGGCGATCAGGCGATAGGCTTGCAACGCGTCAGTCATCGGCAATTGCGCAGGGCGCGCCAGGGTCATTTCCCGCGCCTGCCAGCCACTGAAACCGCCAATGCTCACGGCAATCAGCAACACCGCCGCGCTGGCCAGGTGCCGACGGGACTGCTGGCGACGGCGCTGGCGAATCATCATCGGGTCAAGCGCCGGATTGGCCGGTTGCTGCAACGCGCCACTCAGCGCTGCGCGCAATTGCTGGGCGTCGCGTTGCCAGGCGCGAACCTGCGCCGCTTCTTCAGGGTGGCTGGCCAGCCAGGTTTCGAGCACGCGCCGATCGGCGTCGCTGAGCTGGTGGTCGATGTAGGCGTGCAAATCACGTTCGTTGGGAGGCAGGCTGATCATTTGAGTATCCGCAAGGAAGGGCTGCTGATTTCGCCGTCGCTGAGTTGGCGCAAGGCCTGGCGGGCGCGGGACAGGCGCGACATCACGGTGCCGATCGGGGCGCCGAGGATCTCGGCGACCTCTTTATAGGACAGGCCTTCCACCGAGACCATCAGCAGCAAAGCGCGCTGTTCGGTCGGCAGGCGTTCGAAGGCTTGCAGGGTCGACTGGGCAATCACCGTGCGTTCCACAGACGGCTCGGCATCGTCGACACCGGTGAAAAATTCCAGCATCCGCGCATAGCGCCGCGAACGACGGTGCGCATCGAGAAATTGCCGATAGAGGATCGCGAACAGCCAGGCGCGCACGTCGCCGTCAGCGCGTTTTTCGCCCCACGCCGAGAGTGCCCGCTCGAGGCTGGCCTGGACCAGATCGTCAGCGCTGCTGCTGTTGCGCGTCAACGACACGGCGAAGCGGCGCAATCTGGGAATGATTTCTCTCAACTGTTCGTCGAATTCGCTCATGAATGTCTGCTGGTCGCTACGCTGTGGACTAGGAAGACGCCCGTCAGCGCAGGTTATTCCCCGTGCGCAAAAATAAATACCGCGCCGTGGAATAAACCCGGACGGGGTGCGTCTTGCTGACTCTTTCCACTTGTGGCCGATGGCCTGGAGATATTCATGGTTGATCGCTCGTCCCCCAACGCTGCACCGCCCGGCAGGCCGCCGCGCCAGCCACTGAGCGCCGCGAGCCTGGTTTTACGTCTGGGCGGCATTGCCGTGATTGTCGCCGCCGTGGCCGGGGCGTTTGCCTACGTGCATGGCAACCTTGACCCGCAACGATTGACGCCAAAAGCGTTGGTCGATGTGCTGGAAAAGAACAACGGCGTGCATCCCGGCTTTCGTCGCAATCACGCCAAGGGTGTCTGCGTGATCGGCCATTTCGAAAGCAGCGGCGAGGCGCGCGCGTTCTCCACGGCACAGCTGTTCAACCTGCCACAGACACCGGTGGTGGGGCGTTTCGCCTTGCCGGCCGGCAATCCCTACGCGCCGGACAGCGCCGTACCGATCCGCAGCCTGGCGCTGCGCTTCACCCAGGCGAACGGTCAGCAATGGCGCACCGGGATGAACAGCATGCCGGTGTTTCCGGTGGGCACGCCCGAAGCGTTCTACCAATTGCAGCAGGCGCAGTCGCCGGATCCAGCCACCGGCAAGCCAGACCCGACGAAGGTGCCGGCGTTTTTTGCCGCACATCCGGAAGCCGTGCCGTTTCTGACGTGGGTGAAGACCGCCAAGCCTTCGGCCAGCTACGCCACCGAAACCTATAACAGCATCAATGCGTTCTATCTGGTCGATGGCAACGGTAAAAAACAGGCCGTACGCTGGAGCATGACGCCGCTGGCGCAGGACGCGGCGGGTGCCACGGCTCCTGAAGGCGCGGACTTTCTCGAGAAGGATCTGGTGCAACGCCTGGCCGCCGCACCCTTGCGCTTTCAGTTGAACATCACCCTGGCCAACGCCGGTGACCCGGTGAACGATGCCAGCAAGACCTGGCCCGCAGATCGCAAAGTGCTGAACGCCGGAACCCTGGTGCTGGAGAAGACCCAGCCGCAACTCAGTGGCGAGTGCCGTGACATCAACTACGATCCGCTGGTGCTGCCGGCCGGGATTCAAGGCTCGGAAGATCCACTGCTGGCCGCGCGTTCTGCCGGCTATGCCGATTCCTACCTGCGTCGCACCAGCGAAGTCAGCCAGTTGCCCGCCGCCAAACAGGAGGCTCGTCCATGAACAAGCAACCGACGCATTTCGTTTTGCTGGCGCGCCTGCTGCACTGGCTGATGGCGCTGATGATCATCGCTATGCTGTTTATCGGCGCGGGCATGGTCACTTCGGTGTCGTCTCGCCATGAATGGCTGATTCATCTGCACAAGCCGCTGGGCATCGCGATTCTGGCGCTGGTGATCGTGCGCCTGCTGGTGCGCTTCACCACGCGCCAACCGCCGCTGCCGGATGATCTGCCGGGCTGGCAGGTGCTCGCAGCCAAGGCTTCCCACGTCTTGTTGTATGCGTTGATGCTGGTGTTGCCGTTGCTCGGCTGGGCGATGATCAGTGCCTCGGGCGAGCCGGTGATGCTCTCGGCGTCGCTGCATCTGCCGTCGATTGTGCCGGCCGATGCGCAACTGTTTGCATTGCTGCGCAAGTCCCATGGCTATCTGGCGTATCTGCTGTTTCTGACGGTGCTGCTGCACTTGGCGGCGGCGCTGTTCCATGGCTGGGTGCGGCGTGACGAAGTGCTCGACAGCATGTTGCGCGGGCGCGATCGCGGCTGACCGGTTAAAGCAAAAGATCGCGGACAGGCCGCGATCTTTTGTTGTTGCAGGGAGGGGATCAGCGCAGGGTGTCGACCATGTCGGCGAAGGTGGTCAGCACATCCTTGCCCAATTGCTTGGAACGTTTGCCCGACCAGCCGGTGATCTTGTCCGGGTGGTCGTCGTGGTCCTTGAACGGCATCTCCAGGGTCAGCGACAGGCAGTCGTATTTCTGCCCGACGCTGTTGCACGCCAGGGTCATGTTGGCCTGTCCCGGTTCGTCGCGGGTGTAGCCATAGGTGGTCTGGAAGTCTTTGGTGGTGTGCTTCAAGTGGCTGCGGAAATGCTCTTCAAGCTTTTCGATGCGCGGCGTAAAACCAGGATTGCCTTCACAGCCGGCGGTGAAAACGTGAGGTATGGTTTCGTCGCCGTGTACGTCGATAAACGCATCGACGCCATACTTTTGCATCTGCTGCTGAACGAATAGCACTTCCGGGCTGATGTCCTGACTGGCGCTCTGCCAGGCCCGGTTCAAGTCCTGCCCCATGGCGTTGGTGCGCAGGTGGCCGTGGAACGCGCCGTCCGGGTTCATGTTCGGCACCAGATAAAGATCGGCGCTGGCCAACAGTTTGTTCAATACCGGATCGTCCTGTCGTTCCAGACGCTCGATCACACCTTCCATGAACCATTCAGCCATGTGCTCGCCCGGATGCTGCTGGGCGATGATCCAGATTTTGCGCTGGCCTTCGGCACCGGTGCCTTTGCGCAGCAGCTGAATGTCGCGGCCCTCGACACTTTTGCCGGTCGCCAGCAATTCGGTGCCAGCCTTGCTTAGCGCTTGCTCGATCAACCAGTCGTGGCGGCCGCGGCTGTAGGGTTCGAAGTAGGCGAACCAGGCGTGGGTCTGTTCCGCTTCGAGGCAGAAGCGCAGGCTGTCGCCTTCGAAGCTGGTGGGGATGCGGAACCAGTTGACGTGATCATACGACGCCACCGCTTGATAGCCCGGCCAGCCTTTGCTGTAGGTCGATTGGCTGGCGTTGACCAGGCGAAACCAGTGTTCCTGGTGCACATGCAGGCCGCTGGCCTTGAAGTGGAACCACTGAAAATGAGCGCTGCGGGTGTCCGGGCGGATGGCCAGGACGGGACTGAGCGGGTTGCTGATATCGATGACTTGGATATTGCCGCTGTCGAAATTGGCGCTGATGTCGAACGAAGATTTGGCCACGGTCATGGTCGGTTCCTGATCAGGATTTTTATGACCGGTACTTTACACGCAGGCAGGGCTGAAACCGAGGGGAATCGCGGGTGTAGCGGGGGGCGTCTTCCGTGACGCTCCAGCAGCTTAGAGGCTATGCGATTGATTCTCAAGTGCTGATTGCCATTAGTTTCGCCCAATGTGGCTGGGCTCGGCTTGCCAATCAATATTCTTTTGATATTATCCGCGCCATCGAATTTGCAGCACCCAAAGACTTCATTAGCCTGAAGACACAAGCCCGAAAAACGGGCAAAAAAAGACCCGGCAAAAAGCCGGGTCAAAAACCGTGATTAGCCTGATGAGGAGATAGTCCAGAAGACCGACCTAAGGTCTCTGGTCCATCGACTGATCTCGCGACCAGCTGCTTGCAATAATAATCATTATCATTTGCAAGTCAAATGTTTTTATCTGCGCGATGGGAAAATTCTTTCCTGTCCGCCCGTACCTTGTCCGCCGTGACTTCATCGTTGTCGATCGAATGGTCGACCATCGCCCGCGCCATATCCACCATGTGCACCACCGAAAAGGCCAGATCGCGACTGGTGCCTTGCAGGTTTTCTGCGGCCTTGAACGCGGTGGCGGCCGCACATCGCAACAGATCCGAGGCATGCACCAGTGCTTCCTCGCCGCTGAGATGGCCTTTGACATTGAAAAAACGTTCGTCCGTCTCGGATTTCGAAACAGTCGGTTTCAAGTAGTAGTCCAGCGCGCGCTGTGCGGCGGCATTGCCCTGAGGGGAGGTGAAGCTGGTGTCAATTTGCAGATCGGGCATGTCTTTGCTGCTGATGTTCATCATGAAACGTCACTCCATGTTCGATTGAAAGTCCGTTCCTCTAGGATAGTACCGCCTGTATTTGTGACTAGGATTTAAATACTACAATATGTGTTTTGCCGGTCGAAGACGTCCGCGTAAGGTGCGGCACATGGATAAATGGATTGAGTTGGTCAAGGCCAAGATGAGTGAACTCAAAGTCACTCAAACAGAGCTCGGAGAGCGCGTCGGCATGTCCCAGGGCGGGATCGGTCATTGGCTGAACAAGCGTCGCGAACCCGGTGTTACCGAAATGAACCGCGTGCTCAAGGCGCTGGGAATGGACTTCCTTGAAGTCGTTCTGGTGATTCGCGAACCGCAGCCGACGCCGGAAGACGAGATGCCGCTGGCGCAGAAGTACAACCCGTACTTCCGTTATCCGGTCTGCGATTGGCGTGCACCGTGCGAAGTGCGTGACACTGCGGCGAGCTATCCCGGAGCATCAGCGAAGCAGCGCTTCGAACTGACGGATTACCACGCTCGCGGCGGTGCGGCGTTCTGGCTGACGGTGACGGGGGATTCGATGACCGCGCCGAGCGGGCAGAGCGTTGCCGAGGGCATGCTGATTCTGGTCGATCCGGAGTTGGAGGCGGTGCCAGGCAAACTGGTGATCGCCCAGTGGCCGGACAGCGAAGAAGCGATTTTCCGCAAACTCGACGAGCAGGCCGGCCAGCGTTACCTGGTGCCGCTCAATCCGACCTGGCCGAAAACCCTGCTCACCGATGAATGCCGGATCATCGGCGTAGTGGTTCAGGCAACGGCGCGTTACTGAACGGATCGATCCTCGCGCAAGGCCAGGATCGACCCTTTTATTTCATCCCTCTTCCAGTTCAACCAAAGCGCTGCCTTCGCTGACCATATCGCCTTCCTGGCAATACAGCGCTTTGATCACACCGGCCTGCGGCGCGCGGATGCTGTGTTCCATCTTCATGGCTTCCAGCACCACCAGTTGCGCCCCGGCCTCAACCGACTGTCCCGTTTCGACCAGCACGCGCACGATGCTGCCGTTCATTGGCGCGGTCAGACCGCCCTGATGGCTGTGGCTGGCTTCAACGGCACTGATCGGATCGAACGCCTCGATGCGCCGCAACTCGCCGTCCCATTCCAGATACAACGCGCCAGCCTGACGAATCGCCCGCAATGTGCGGCGCACGCCGTCATGCTCGACGATTAGTGCTTCGCCCAGCAGTTTTGCATGGGCCGCAGTTCTCAAGGTCAACGCGCGATCCTGTCCCTCGCAACTCAAATGCGAGGTGATTTGCGCCGGCAAACCTGCTCGCAATCCGCCACCTGAAGCCCACGGCGAAGCGGGATCATCCGCCCGAGCACGCTGCGGCAGACTCTGCGCAAACGCCTGCGCCGCCGCCTGCCAGAACTCATCGCTCAACGTGCCTGGTGCTGGCAGCAATTGCTCCTGATAGCGCGGAATGAACCCGGTATCCAGCTCTGCCGCCGCAAACGCCGGATGCGCGATGATCCGGCGCAGGAAATTGATGTTGGTCTTCAGCCCGCCAATCGCAAACTCGTCGAGCATGCTCAACAGACGCAAGCGCGCCTGTTCGCGATCTTCACCCCAGGCAATCAGCTTGCCGAGCATCGGGTCGTAGAAGGGCGATATCTCGTCACCTTCCTCAACGCCGCTGTCCACCCGCCGCCCCGGTCCCTGCGCCGATTCGCGATACAAGTCCAGACGCCCGGTGGCCGGCAGGAAATCATTCGCCGGATCTTCGGCATACAAGCGCACTTCGATCGCATGACCATTGAGCGGCACCTGCGCCTGAGTGATCGGCAGCGTTTCCCCACGGGCGACGCGAATCTGCCAGGCGACCAGATCGAGCCCGGTGATTGCTTCGGTCACCGGGTGCTCGACTTGCAGCCGCGTGTTCATCTCCATGAAGAAAAACTCGCCGCGCGCATCCAGCAAAAACTCCACGGTGCCGGCGCCGACATAACCGATCGCCTGCGCCGAACGCACGGCCGCTTCGCCCATTGCCCGGCGTAGCTCGGGCGTCAGGCCCGGCGCCGGGGCTTCTTCGACGACTTTCTGGTGACGGCGCTGGATCGAGCAGTCGCGCTCGTTGAGATACAGGCAGTTGCCGTGCTGATCGGCGAACACCTGAATCTCCACATGACGTGGCTTGAGCAAATACTTTTCCACCAGCATCCGCGAGTCGCCAAACGACGATTGCGCTTCGCGCTGCGCCGAGGCGAGGGCTTCAGCCAGTTGGCTGACATCCTCGACGACTTTCATGCCTTTACCACCGCCGCCGGCCGTAGCCTTGAGCAGCACCGGATAACCGATGCGTTCGCAGGCTTCGCGGAAGGTGTCGAGGTCCTGCGCCTCGCCGTGATAGCCCGGCACCAAAGGCACACCGGCCTTTTCCATCAACGCTTTGGCGGCGGATTTGCTGCCCATCGCGTCGATGGCCGAGGCGGGCGGGCCGAGGAAGATCAGCCCGGCGGCTTCGATGGCGCGGGCGAATCCAGCGTTTTCCGAGAGAAAACCGTAGCCGGGATGAATCGCCTGGGCACCGCTGGCCTTGGCGGCGGCGATCAATTTATCGATTTGCAGATAACTCTCGGCAGCCTTGCTGCCGCCCAGATCGACGCGGATATCGGCTTCACGGCTGTGGCGCGCATCGCGGTCGGTGGCGCTATGCACAGCGACGGTAGTCAGGCCCAAGGCCTTAGCGGTGCGCATCACGCGGCAGGCGATTTCGCCACGGTTGGCCACCAGCAGGGTGGTAATCACAGGTGCGCTCATCAACGCGACTCCTTGGTGGGTGCGGCTTGCCAGTTCGGTGGGCGTTTTTGCAGGAAGGCGCGCAAGCCTTCCTGGCCTTCGGCGCTGACGCGAATCCGCGCGATGGCATTTTCCGTGTAGCGGCGCAGGGCCGGGGTCAGCGCGCCGTTGCCGACTTCGCGCAGCAAGTCCTTGCTGGCGCGCATCGCGGCGGGGCTGTTGAGCAACAGGTTGTCGATCCACTGTTCGACCTGTTGCTCCAGTTCAGCCGCAGGATAGCTTTCGGCGAGCAAGCCAATCTCCCGCGCCCGCTGCCCGTTGAAGCGCTCGGCAGTCAGCGCATAGCGCCGCGTCGCACGCTCACCGATCGCTTGCACCACGAACGGGCTGATTACCGCTGGGGCCAGACCGATGCGCACTTCCGACAGGCAGAACTGCGCGTCATCGGCGCCGATCGCCATGTCACAGCAACTGATCAAGCCCAGCGCGCCACCAAACGCCGCGCCCTGAACCACAGCCAGAGTGGGGATTTTCAGCTTGGCGAGGTTGTACATCAGCTCGGCCAGTTCGCGGGCGTCATCGAGGTTGGTGTGGTAATCGAGTTCCGCCGATTGCTGCATCCACGCCAAGTCGGCGCCGGCACTGAAGTGCTTGCCGCGCCCACGCAGCAGCAGGAAACGCAGGCTCGAATCGCTGGCGACCTTGTCGAGGGCGAGGATCAGTTCGCGGATCATCTCGGCGTTGAAGGCGTTGTTTTTCTCGGCGCGATTGAGCCATAGCGTCGCGAAACCGCGTGGATCGGTTTGCAGTTCGAGGGTATTGAAGTCGCTCATATTCATCTGTCTCCACGGTTCTTGTGGGAGCGAGCCTGCTCGCGAAAGCGGGGTATAAGTCGATCTATCCGCCGCCTGACAGAGCGCATTCGCGAGCAGGCTCGCTCCCACAAAAACATCACATCCGGAACACGCCGAAGCGGCTCGGTTCGATTGGCGCGTTCAGCGACGCGGACAGGGCCAGGGCCAATACATCGCGGGTCTGCGCCGGGTCGATGACGCCGTCGTCCCACAGCCGTGCGCTGGAATAATAGGGGTGACCCTGTTCTTCGTACTGATCAAGAATCGGCTGCTTGATCTCGGTCTCCTGCTCGGCGCTGAACGCCTGACCGCTGCGTTCGGCTTGTTCGCGTTTGACCTGCACCAGCACACCGGCGGCCTGTTCGGCGCCCATCACGCCAATCCGCGCGTTCGGCCACATCCACAAGAAACGCGGATCATAAGCGCGCCCGCACATGCCGTAGTTGCCGGCACCGAAGCTGCCGCCGATGATCACGGTGAATTTCGGCACCTTGGCGCAGGCCACCGCGGTCACCAGTTTCGCGCCGTGCTTGGCGATGCCGCCGGCCTCGTATTTCTGGCCGACCATGAAACCGGTGATGTTCTGCAGAAACAGCAGCGGGATGCCGCGCTGGCAGGCCAGTTCGATGAAGTGCGCGCCTTTCTGCGCGGCTTCGGCGAAGAGGATGCCGTTGTTTGCCAGAATCGCGATCGGGTAGCCGTGCAAGTGCGCGAAACCGCAGACCAGCGTGGTGCCGAACAGCGCTTTGAATTCATCGAACACCGAGCCGTCGACCAGCCGCGCAATCACTTCGCGCACATCGAATGGCTGCTTGGCGTCAGCCGGAACCACGCCGTACAACTCGTCGCTGGCGTACAGCGGCGCGATCGGCGTGCGTTGCTGCACCTCGCCGAGCTTGCGCCAGTTGAGGTTGGCGACGCTGCGGCGGGCGAGGGCGAGGGCGTGTTCGTCGTTCTCGGCGTAATGGTCGGCCACGCCGGAGGTCTTGCAGTGCACATCGGCGCCGCCCAGATCTTCGGCACTGACCACTTCGCCGGTCGCGGCTTTCACCAGCGGCGGGCCGGCGAGGAAAATCGTCGCCTGGTTGCGCACCATGATCGCCTCGTCCGCCATCGCCGGCACATACGCGCCGCCAGCGGTGCACGAGCCCATCACCACGGCGATCTGCGGGATGCCCATGGCGCTCATGTTGGCCTGATTGAAGAAGATCCGCCCGAAATGCTCGCGATCCGGAAACACTTCGTCCTGACGCGGCAGATTGGCCCCACCGGAATCCACCAGATAAATGCACGGCAGGCGATTCTGCTGGGCGATGGTCTGCGCGCGCAGGTGTTTTTTCACGGTGAGCGGGTAATACGAGCCACCTTTCACCGTCGCATCGTTGGCGACGATCATGCACTCGACGCCTTCAACGCGACCAATCCCGGCGATCACCCCGGCAGCCGGCACGTCTTCGCCGTAAACCGCATGGGCGGCCAGTTGGCTGATTTCGAGAAACGGCGAGCCCGGATCAAGCAAGCGATTGATGCGCTCGCGCGGCAGCAATTTACCCCGCGAGGTGTGGCGTTCCTGCGCTTTGACACCGCCACCCTGCGCCACTTGGGCGAGCAAGGTGTGCAGCGCGTCGACCTGTTTGAGCATCGCCGCACTGTTGGCGGCGAACTCCGCTGAACGCGGGTTGAGCTGAGTGTGCAGAATCATGGGGCTTACTCCGTAAGCAGCTTCCAGCTACAAGCGGCAAGCTGCAAGTTGGGGCAAGAGCGTGGTTCTCTTGCAGCTTGTCGCTTGCGGCTTGCAGCTGACGAAATTCATTTCGTCTCGTTGAACAGTTCGCGGCCGATCAGCATGCGGCGGATCTCGCTGGTGCCTGCGCCGATTTCGTAGAGCTTGGCGTCGCGCAGCAGGCGGCCGGCGGGGAATTCGTTGATGTAGCCGTTACCGCCGAGAATCTGGATCGCGTCGAGGGCCATTTGCGTGGCGCGTTCGGCGGTGTAGAGGATCACCCCGGCAGCGTCCTTGCGCGTGGTTTCGCCGCGCTCGCAAGCCTGGGCCACCGCGTACAGATAGGCACGGCTGGCATTGAGCTGGGTGTACATGTCGGCGACTTTGCCCTGGATCAGCTGGAATTCGCCGATGCTCTGGCCGAACTGCTTGCGGTCGTGGATGTACGGCACGATCAGGTCCATGCACGACTGCATGATCCCGGTCGGGCCACCGGAAAGCACCACGCGTTCGTAATCGAGGCCGCTCATCAGCACTTTCACGCCACCGTTGAGCACGCCGAGAATGTTTTCCTCCGGTACTTCGACGTCATCGAAAAACAGCTCGCAGGTGTTGGAGCCGCGCATGCCGAGCTTGTCGAACTTGTTGCTGCGGCTGAAGCCTTTCCAGTCACGCTCGACGATGAATGCAGTAATGCCGTGCGGGCCTTTTTCCAGATCGGTCTTGGCGTAGATCACGTAGGTGTTTGCGTCAGGGCCGTTGGTGATCCAGGTTTTGCTGCCGTTGAGGACGAAGCGATCGCCGCGTTTGTCGGCGCGCAGCTTCATCGAGACCACGTCGGAACCGGCGTTGGGCTCGCTCATCGCCAGGGCGCCGACGTGCTCGCCGCTGATCAGCTTCGGCAGGTATTTGGTTTTCTGTTCGTGGTTGCCGTTGCGGTTGATCTGGTTGACGCAAAGGTTGGAGTGCGCGCCATAGGACAACGCCACCGACGCCGAGCCACGGCTGATTTCTTCCATCGCCACCACATGCGCCAGATAACCCAGACCTGCGCCGCCGTACTCCTCTGGCACGGTGATGCCGAGCAGGCCCATGTCACCGAATTTGCGCCACATGTCGGCGGGGAACAGGTTGTCGTGGTCGATCTGCGCGGCGCGCGGGGCGATCTGATCGGCGACGAAGGACTGCACCTGATCGCGCAGCATGTCGATGGTTTCACCGAGGGCGAAATTCAGGGATGGATAGCTCATGAGGCACCTTTTGGCTTTTTTATCGGGTGGAGCGCACGACGAATCGGCGTTCAGCTTTACGTTAACGTAAAGCTTCCACAGTTCGACTGTCAATCGGCTTTACGTAAGCGTCAACTTGGGCGAGAGTAAGGACAGTTCAGGATCAGATATCGGTTTGTTTCTGGTGGGAGCGAGCCTGCTCGCGAAAGCGCTGTATCAGTCGCCCTCAAGGCTGAATGACGCAGCGTATTCGCGAGCAGGCTCGCTCCCACAGGGATTCAAAACCGGGAAAACCCACTAATAAAGACAATAGGGGTCGTCATGGATCTACCCAGTGCAAACCCGCAGCGCAGCTACACCCGTGGCTCGCAGGACAAAGCCCTGCTGGCGATGACCATCGGTCAGCGCTTCGATCAGACTGTCGCGCAATACCCGGACGGCGAGGCTTTGGTGGTGCGCCATCAACAGTTGCGTTACTCCTGGCGGCAACTGGCCGACGCGGTGGATGAGCAGGCCAGGGCCTTGCTCGCGCTGGGCTTGCAGACCGGAGATCGCCTGGGTATCTGGGCGCCGAATTGCGCGCAGTGGTGCATCACTCAGTTCGCCACGGCGAAGATCGGCGTGATCCTGGTCAACATCAATCCCGCCTACCGCAGCTCCGAACTCGAGTACGTGCTCAAGCAATCCGGCTGCCAGTGGCTGGTCTGTGCCGGAGCGTTCAAGACCTCGAATTACCACGAAATGCTCCAGGGCCTGGCGCCAGAATTGGCTGAGCACGCCATCGGTCAGCTGCGTAGCGAACGCCTGCCGGAGTTGCGCGGCGTGATCAGCCTCGATGCCAATCCGCCGCCCGGTTTTCTGCCGTGGTCGCAGCTCAGCGATCTGGCCGTCAGCGTCTCGCCCGATCAATTGCGCGAACGCAGCGCCAGTCTGCATTTCGATCAACCGGTGAACATCCAGTACACCTCCGGCACCACCGGTTTCCCCAAGGGCGCGACCCTCAGTCACTACAACATTCTCAACAACGGCTACATGGTCGGCGAAAGCCTCGGCCTGACGACTGCCGATCGTCTGGTGATTCCGGTGCCGCTGTATCACTGCTTCGGCATGGTCATGGGCAACCTCGGTTGCGTCACCCATGGCAGCACGATGATCTACCCCAACGACGCTTTCGATCCGGCGCTGACCCTGCAAGCGGTCGCCGAAGAAAAAGCCACGGCGCTGTACGGTGTGCCGACCATGTTTATCGCCATGCTCGATCAGCCGCAGCGGCAGACCTTCGACCTGTCGAGCCTGCGCACCGGGATCATGGCCGGCGCGACCTGTCCGATCGAGGTCATGCGCCGGGTCATCAACGAAATGCACATGAGCGAAGTGCAGATCGCCTACGGCATGACCGAAACCAGTCCGGTGTCGTTGCAGACCGGGCCGGCGGATGAGCTGGAGTTGCGCGTCACCACCGTCGGCCGCACCCAGCCGCAACTGGAAAGCAAGATCATCGACACCGCTGGCAACGTGGTGCCCCGCAACACCATCGGCGAATTGTGCACGCGCGGCTACAGCGTGATGCTCGGCTACTGGAAGAATCCGCAGGCCACCGCCGAATCAATCGATGAGGCGGGGTGGATGCACACCGGCGACCTGGCGAGCATGAACGAGGAGGGTTATGTCAACATCGCCGGGCGTAACAAGGACATGATCATTCGTGGCGGCGAGAACGTTTATCCCCGTGAGCTGGAGGAATTCTTCTTCACCCATCCGGCGGTGGCGGACGTGCAGGTGATCGGTATTCCGTGCTCGCGCTACGGTGAGGAAATCGTCGCCTGGATCAAATTCCACCCCGGCCACAGCGCCTCCGAACTGGAGCTGCAAGCCTGGTGCAAGGAGCGCATCGCCCATTTCAAGACACCGCGTTACTTCAAATTCGTCGACGCGTTTCCGATGACGGTGACGGGCAAGATCCAGAAATTCAGGATGCGTGAGATCAGTATCGAGGAGCTGAAAACAACCGAGCGGTAACCTAAACCCTGTGGGAGCTGGCTTGCCAGCGATGGCGTCAGGTCAGCCAGCATCAATGTTGAATGTTCTACCGCAATCGCTGGCAAGCCAGCTCCCACAGGGATCGGGGGATTCAGGAATCACAGAAAGCACAAAGGGGAGCCGAAGCTCCCCTTTAATTTGTCGTTGCGTGCTCTTTTTATTATTGAGGGTCGGTCTGTTGTTGTTTTTGGCAACCGTGGCCCTGTACAGCTTTTGGCGACCCCCATCCGGGGTCAAGAGCAAACGTATTTTTTTGAGCGCTGATCTGCTTTCTCGTTAACGATCCAACCGATTCGGGAGCTACCTGAAGGTAGTTTTATTGTTCTCTGCCCGGTTGCGGGTCACTCCTGAGAGCACCCTGAAAAGCACACCTTCTCCAAAAAAATCTGTTAGCTGCGTCTCTGCCGTGTTGTTCTTGTTATGTCAGAGTCGTTTCGTCTTGTTTTTATTGGTTTGCGGCTTTTTATTCTTGTTATGCCATAGAGATAGCAGGTGTCGTGCCAACTTTTAAAAAGCCTTACAAATCAGTGACTTAGGTTTTTCTGGCTTTTTCACTCCCGGGCAAAGCCAGACAATTTGTTTCCGTGTTACTCGCTTTTGCCCACTTCACTGATCCAGCGGTAACACCTCACTGCGCGCTGCGTGCCTTGGCCACTCGCGAACCGCTTGGACGACCGAGTACTGCACTGATCTGCTGGCCCGCAGCAATCAAGGCGTTCAGATCAATACCGGTCTCGATGCCCAGGCCATTGAGCAGGTACACCACGTCTTCGGTCGCAACGTTACCGCTCGCGCCTTTGGCGTACGGGCAGCCGCCGAGGCCGGCGATAGAGCTGTCGAACACTGCAATGCCTTCGAGCAGGCTGGCATAGATATTGGCCATGGCTTGGCCATAGGTGTCGTGGAAATGCCCGGCGAGTCTGTCCCGTGGCACCTGCGCCGAGACCACCTCGAACAGGCGCCGGGTCGCGCCCGCCGTGCCGGTGCCGATGGTGTCGCCCAGCGACACTTCGTAGCAGCCCATCGCGTACAGTTCGCGCGCGACCAGCGCCACTTGCTCCGGCGCAACCGTGCCTTCATACGGGCAGCCCAGCACACAGGAAACGTAACCGCGCACGGTAACGCCGTGTTGTTTGGCGGCCTCCATGATCGGCGCAAACCGCGCCAGGCTTTCGCTGATCGAGCAATTGATGTTGCGCTGCGAGAACGCCTCGGAGGCGGCGGCGAACACCGCGACTTCCTTGACCCCGGCGGCGAGCGCGTCTTCAAAGCCGCGCAGGTTCGGCGCCAGCGCGCCGTAGGTCACGCCGGGCTTGCGCTGAATTTGCGCGAACACCTCGGCGGAGCCGGCCATCTGCGGCACCCACTTGGGCGAAACGAAACTGCCGACTTCGATGTAGCCGAGCCCGGCGGCACTCAGGGCATCGACCAGTTGCACCTTGTCAGCGACGCTGATCGGTTGGGCTTCGTTCTGCAGGCCATCGCGCGGGCCGACTTCGATCAGGCGTACTTGGGAGGGGAGGGACATGGGTGGGACCTGCCTGTTTTTTAGTTCACGAAGAACCCTGTGGGAGCGAGCCTGCTCGCGAAAGCGGTGGATCAGTCACCGTTAATGTTGGATGACAGAATGCATTCGCGAGCAGGCTCGCTCCCACAGGGGCGCCAGTGTTGGCTAGACCGCCTGCTGGCTCTTGAGCGTCTGCTCCAATGCCTGCACGCAGCGCTCTTCAGCAGTGTCCAGCTCGAGCTTCATCTGTTCGATATCGAGCAACTGCTGTTCGAGCTGTTCGCGGCGTTCGCTGATTTTTGCCAGCATGCTGTTGAGCTGTTTGGTGTTACCGCCGGACGGATCATAGAGTTCGATCAGCTCGCGGCATTCGGCAAGGGAAAAACCGATGCGCTTGCCGCGCAGGATCAGCTTCAGGGTGACCTTGTCGCGCGGCGAATAGATACGTTCCTGGCCACGACGCTCGGGGCTGAGCAGGCCTTGCTCTTCATAAAAGCGGATCGCCCGGGTGGTGATGTCCAGCTCGCGGGCGAGATCGGAAATGCTGTAGGTCTGACTGCTCATGAAAGCGCTCGGAAAAGGGGCATGGCGCTAAGCTAATCGGTGGTTTACGTTTACGTCAAGCGGGATGGATTTGGGGTGTCCGTACAGGCCTCTTCGCGAGCAGGCTCGCTCCCACATTCGACCGCGTTCCTTCAGATGAAATGCAATTCATTGTGGGAGCGAGCCTGCTCGCGAAGAACGATAACGCGGTAAAAAAGCCCTACACCTTCTCCAGCTTCTTCTCCTGCGCCGTCACCTGTTGGCACAACTCGATCATCTGCTCGCGCATCCAGCGGTTGGCCGGGTCCTGGTCGGTGCTCTCATGCCAATACAGGTGCGTTTCCACCGAGGGCACATCATTCACCGGCAAATTGAACGATTGCAGATCATGGCGGCGGGCGAAGCGTTCCGGCACGGTCATGACCATGTCGGTCTGCTGCATCACTTGCGAAGCCATCAAATAGTGCTGCGAGCGCAGGGCGATCTTGCGCTGGATACCCATTTTGCCCAGCGCCAGATCGACATAGCCCAGCCCGCTGCGGCGGCTGGAAATATGGATGTGAGTCAGCGACAAATAGTCATCGAGGCTGAGTTTTTCCTTGCCCGCCATTGGATGGCCCTTGCGCATGGCGCAGACGTAACGGTCGTCCATCAGCTTGACGTGGCGTACCTGCGGGTCGGTGTTGAGCGGCGCATCCACGGCGAAATCCAGACGCCCGGCGGCCAGTTCCTTGGTGGTTTCCCGGCGCTTGGACAGAAAGCTTTCGATGATCACCGTCGGCGCCAGGCGGCGCAGACGCTGGAACAAGGGCGGCAGAATGATTGCCTCCGTCAAATCGGTCATGCTGATGCGGTAAGTCTTGGCCGCCTGCGCCGGGTTGAAGATGCGGCTTTCCTGCACCGACACGCGCAGCAGCGACAGGGCGTTGCGCACCGGGCCGATGATGTTCTGCGCCATCGGCGTGGGCACCATGCCCTGAGCGGTACGCACGAAGAGCGGGTCGTTGAAGGTTTCGCGCAACCGCGCCAGGGCATTGGACACCGCCGGCTGGGTGATGCCGACAATCTGCCCGGCGCGGGTCAGGTTGGCTTCGGTGTAGATCGCGTCGAAGACGATGAAAAGGTTCAGGTCGACCTTGCTCAGATTCATAACGCGGCTTCTCTTGTTATTAAGTGCAAGTGTTTTGGGGCTGACGATCAGCGGATCATATATTGGTGATGAATGTTTATACACGCCGAGAATAGGCTAGGTAAATGATCAGCGCTGTTCTAGCATCGATTGCATGACTTGAACAACCTCTGCCCGAGAAGGTAACTACCCATGGATTTCGCTTATTCGCCCAAGGTTCAGGAACTGCGTGAGCGCGTGACTGCGTTCATGGACACTTACGTTTACCCGGCCGAAGCGGTGTTCGAACGCCAGGTCGCCGAGGGCGATCGCTGGCAGCCGACCGCAATCATGGAAGAGCTCAAGGCCAAGGCCAAGGCTGAGGGTCTGTGGAATTTGTTTCTGCCTGAGTCCGAGCTGGGCGCCGGCCTGAGCAACCTCGAATATGCGCCATTGGCGGAAATCATGGGCCGTTCCCTGCTGGGGCCGGAGCCGTTCAACTGCTCGGCGCCGGACACCGGCAACATGGAAGTATTGGTGCGCTACGCCAACGAAGAGCAGAAACAGCGCTGGCTCGAGCCGCTGCTGCGCGGCGAGATCCGTTCGGCGTTCGCCATGACCGAGCCCGACGTGGCATCTTCCGACGCGACCAACATGGCCGCTCGGGCCGTGCGCGATGGCGATCAGTGGGTGATCAACGGTAAGAAATGGTGGACTTCCGGCGCCTGCGATCCGCGCTGCAAGATCCTGATTTTCATGGGCCTGAGCAACCCCGACGCGCCGCGTCACGCCCAGCACTCGATGATTCTCGTGCCGGTCGACACCCCCGGGGTGAAAATCGTCCGTCCGCTGCCGGTGTTCGGCTACGACGACGCACCGCACGGTCACGCCGAAGTGCTGTTCGACAACGTTCGCGTGCCGTACGAAAACGTCCTGCTCGGTGAAGGACGCGGCTTCGAAATCGCTCAGGGTCGCCTTGGCCCAGGCCGCATTCACCACTGCATGCGTTCGATCGGCATGGCCGAGCGTGCGCTGGAACTGATGTGCAAACGCTCGGTGAGCCGCACCGCATTCGGCAAACCGCTGGCGCGTCTGGGCGGCAACATCGACAAGATCGCCGACTCGCGGATGGAGATCGACATGGCGCGTCTGCTGACGTTGAAAGCGGCGTACATGATGGACACCGTCGGCAACAAAGTGGCGAAAAGCGAGATTGCGCAGATCAAAGTCGTCGCACCGAACGTGGCCCTGCGGGTGATCGACCGCGCTATCCAGATGCACGGTGGGGCAGGGGTGTCGAACGATTTCCCGCTGGCCTACATGTATGCGATGCAGCGCACCCTGCGTCTGGCCGACGGCCCGGACGAAGTGCACCGCGCGGCGATTGGCAAGTTCGAGATCGGCAAGTATGTGCCGAAGGAGATGATGCGTAGCGGCCAGTAATACCGCGTTATCGTTCATCGCGGGCAAGCCCGCTCCCACAAGGATCTACAGTGAACATGAAATCTCGTGTTCACGATCGAACCTGTGGGAGCGGGCTTGCCCGCGATGGCCTAAGCAGGTTCACCACAGCAGGGGCTGAGTCAATACACCCAAACCTCAACCCGCCGGTTCTTGATCCGCCCCTCATCCGCGCTGTTGGTCGCCACCGGCATCAGCGCACCAAAGCCGCGTACTTCGCGCATGACCACACCGTTCCTGACCAGCTCGCGCCGCACCGCCATCGCTCGCAGCTTCGACAGCAGATCGGCCCGCGCCGGGTCATCCTTCAAATCACCAAACCCCACCAGCGTCACCGCCCGTTCGGTCTTGCCATTGCGCTTTATATAGTCGAGCACCCGCGCCAGATCCTGCCGCGCCTTGTTGTCCAGACTGGCGCTGCCCTCGGCAAAACGGAAATTCACTGTCAGACGCTGGGCATGCCGGCTGAGGGATTGGTAACCCTCGGGCATCAGCGCATTCGGCGCCACGCTCATGGCTTGTACGGTCTGGCTGACAAAACCGCTGGCCGCGACGATCGCCTGACCCTCTGGGCTCTGGGCAAAGCTGGCCAACGCCTGCGCCCACGGATTGCGGCTGTCCGGCGGCAGATAAAAGAACAAGCGCCGCGACAGCGGATAGTCTTCGGTGGCGATCAGGCTGTTCAGCGGCAGCATCGCTTGCGACGCGCCGTCGGCAATCGCTACGGCTTTGGCTTGACGCACATAGGGCAAGCCGATGAAGCCGATACCTTGCGGATCGTTGCTGACCGCATCGGACAATTGCTCGCTGGATTCGAAACGCTTCGCCGCGCTGCCGAGACTTTTCCCACGCCGGCTCAGGACCAGTTCCTTGAACGTGTCGTACGTCCCCGATTGATCATCCCGCGCATATAAATGAATGGCGCCGCCACGGCCACCGAGTTCTTCCCAGGTTTTCACTTCGCCGGCAAAAATCCGCGCCAGTTGCTCGGTGTTCAACTGCTCAAGCGGGTTGGCCGGGTTGAGGATGATCGCCAGGCCGTCGATGGCAATGACTTGCTCGGCCGCCGGGCTTTTCAGATCGCCGAGGGCTTGCAGGGCAAGCAGTTCGCTGTCCTTGATCTCACGGGAAGAGGCGGCCAGATCGGCGCTGGCGTTTTTCAGCGCAGCGAAACCGGTGCTGGAACCGTGAGCGGCGACTTCGATGATGACGCGTTGCCCTTGTGCGGTCTGGCCGACGATGCGTTGTTCGTTGGCGGTGTCCGGGGTTTCGCGGTGGATTTTCAGCAGGCCTTGTTGCTGCAACAGGCCTTCGACCAGCGCCGGACCCAGATCGGCACCGATGGTGTTGGAGCCCTGAATGCGTAGAGCCGGGCCGTTTTCGGGGATCGGCAGGGCGGCGGCGTAGATCGACAACCAGCCACTCAACAGGAAAATGCAGAGAACACGCAGGGTCATGCCGGCACCGAATCAAGCCAAGGGGATTGCCGGGGAGATTAAGTCAGGCGCGTGACCGAAATATGACAGGGGATTACCTGTGGGAGCGAGCCTGCTCGCGAAGGCGGCGTGTCAGTCGAAAAATTCGTCGCTGATCCACCGCTTTCGCGAGCAGGCTCGCTCCCACAATGAAAATTCCCTCAGGCCAGCTCAAGCCAGATCGGCGCATGGTCCGATGGCTTTTCCATGCCGCGCAGTTCGTAGTCCACGCCGGCGTCCTTGACCCGTGGCAGCAGGCCATGGGAAGCCAGAATTACATCGATGCGCAGGCCGCGTTTGGGCTCATCTTCAAAGCCACGGCTGCGGTAGTCGAACCAGCTGAACATGTCGCTCACGTCGGGATTGAGGTGACGGTAGCTGTCGGTCAGGCCCCAGTTTTTCAGGCGCGCCATCCACTCGCGCTCCTCCGGCAGGAAGCTGCATTTGCCGGTTTTCAGCCAGCGCTTCATGTTGTCCGGGCCGATGCCGATGTCGCAGTCTTCCGGGGAAATGTTCACATCGCCCATCACCACCAGTGGCTGTTCATTGTGGAACTGGCTTTCCAGCAGCGTTTGCAGGTCGCTGTAGAAACGCTCTTTGGCAGGGAATTTAGTTGGATGGTCACGGCTTTCACCTTGTGGGAAATAGCCGTTCATGATCGTCACCGGCACGCCGTTGGCATCGGCAAAAGTGCCCCAGATAAACCGCCGCTGCGCGTCTTCTTCATCGGTGGCAAAGCCTTTGTGGATGGCGATCGGTTCGTTGCGCGAGAGCAGGGCGACCCCGTAATGACCTTTCTGGCCATGGAAGTGCACGTGGTAGCCGAGGGCGCGGATGTCTTCGAGGGGGAACTGGTCGTCGTGGACCTTGGTTTCCTGCAGGCCGATCACGTCGGGCTGATGTTTTTCGATCAGCGCTGCCAGCTGATGCGGACGGGCACGCAGTCCGTTGATGTTGAAGGAAACAATCTTCATGGTCGGCAGTCCTGGCAAAAGGGCGATGCTAGCTGACATGGGGGAGATGGGCCAGTGTGGGAGAAATCAATTTCACCTGTGGGATTTGTAGCGCTTGTCCCGGCCCCATCGCTGGCAAGCCAGCTCCCACAGGTTTCTGTGGTGTATGTAAATGTTGTGAACGACGCAGACACTGTGGGAGCTGGCTTGCCAGCGATGAGGCCCGCCCCAGTCGATGAAGATCCGAGGCTGGTCTAACCTGTCAGGGGAACCACATCACCCGCCCAAGGTTCGTACCAACAAGCGCGCCAGCCTCCGAGCGCGCCCCCGGGGAGAATCACTGCAATGCCTGAAACCCAGACCGCCGTTGCCGACATCCATATGCTCGACCGCGGCTATTCGCGCGAAGCCCGCTCGTTGCTGTATCAGGCCTATCGCCACGAGCCGACCTTCGGCTACCTGTTCGAAGCCGAACGTCCCGGCTATGAACAACGGGTGCGCGCCACGGTGCGCGAGTTGGTCAAACAGCATTTTCTCCAGGACCTGCCGGCGATCGGCCTGCTGGTCAACGATCGCTTGATCGGCATCGCCCTGATCGCACCGCCGCAACGGCGCCTGGGCGTTACCGAAAGCTGGGCATGGCGCCTGCGCATGGTGCTCAGCACCGGTTTTCGCTGCACCCGGCGTTATCTGGAATACCACGATGCCGTTGCTGCATGCGTGCCGGGTGATTCGGTGCACATGCTGCCGCTGCTCGGTGTGCACCCGCAGTTTCAGGGCAAGCACTACGGCGAACAGTTGCTCACCGCCGTGCACAACTGGTGCGCCGTTGATGAAACATCGCAAGGCGTGGTGCTCGACACCGGCAACCCGCGCTACCTGGAATTCTATAAAAGGCAGGGTTATCAGGAGATCGGCGAGGTTGCCGTCGGGCCGGTGCGCGAACACGTATTTTTCCACGCCAATCCGCAGGTGTTACAAACAGCAACGGGATAATGATCGAACTTCTTCACAAATTACCTGTTCTATCAGGCTCCCGAGCCCGTGATAGCATCCGCGCCTATGAAGTTTCCACGAAGATTTACCAGCGGCGTGCTGATGCTGTTATCCAGCTGCGCGGCGCTGGCGCAAAGTGAATTGGATGTACGGATCAAGCCGTCCAACGATGAACTCAAGGCCAATATAGAAGGCTATATCGGCAGCCTCGGCGATCGCGACGAAGAAGCCTTGCTGCGTTTCAGTCGCGGCGCCGAAGAGCAGGCGCGCAAAGCGGCTCAGGCGCTGGGCTACTACCAGCCGCAGATCGACAGTGACATCAAGGGCGGAGAAAAACCGCGTCTGGTGTTGAACATCGATCCCGGCGAGCCGATTCGCCTGCGCAACGTCACCGTGCGCGTCGACGGCCCGGCAGCCTCGCTGAAATCCTTTCGCGTGCCGAAAAGCGACCTGCTCAAGTCCGGCGCCGTGCTCAACCATGGCCGTTACGAAGACGCCAAGCGCGTGATTCAAAATCAGGCCTCGCGCTTCGGTTACTTCAGCGGTCATTTCACCAGCCAGAAACTCATGGTCGATCCGCGCGCGGGCGTGGCCGACATCGAATTGATCTACGACAGCGGCCCGCGCTATACGCTGGGCAAAGTCAGTTTCGAGGGCGACACGCCCTTCGACGAAGACCTGCTGCAACGCATGGTGCCGTTCAAGGCAGGCGAGCCTTACGATTCGGAACTGATCGCCGAACTCAATCGCGATCTGCAATCGAGCGGCTATTTCGAAGGCGTGCGCGTCGACGCGGCACCGACGGCAGCGCAGAACGATGTGATTCCGGTCGCCGTCAAACTCGACACGCGCAAGCCGCGCACCATGGGTCTGGGCCTCGGTTATTCGACCGACGTCGGCCCACGGATCAAGGCCAACTGGACGCGTCACTGGGTCAACCCGCAGGGCGACAGCTATGGCTGGGAGGCCGAGCTCTCGGCGCCCCGGCAGAACGTCGGGCTGTTTTACGACATCCCGCTCGACCCGCCATTGACCGACAAACTGCGCTGGGCCGGCGGCTATCAGTTCGAAGACATCGAAGGCTCCGACACCCTCAGCAAGCTGCTGACTTTCGGCCCGGAATGGCACAGCAAGTTGCCCAGCGGCTGGCAGCGGGTGATCTCGCTGAAATGGCAACGTGAAGAATACGAACTCGGCGACGACTCCGGCCTGAGCACGTTGCTCATGCCCGGCATCAGTTATTCCTATCTGAAAAGCGACAACCGCATCGACCCGCGTAACGGCTATCGCCTGAGCTTCGAAAGCAAAGTGGCCAAGGAAGGCCTCGGTTCGGACAACAACCTTTTATATGGCACCGCGCTGGTCAAGGGCCTGACTACGGTGTTCGACAAGCACCGCTTGCTCGGTCGCGTGCAGGTCGGCGGCAGCGCCACCAACGGCTACAACTCGATTCCGCCGTCGCTGCGCTTCTTTGCCGGTGGCGATCAGAGCGTGCGCGGTTACGACTATCAGAGCCTGTCGCCGAAAAACTCTGACGGCGACCGCATCGGTGGCCGCTACATGATTGCCGGCAGCGTCGAGTATCAGTATTCGATCGCCGAGAAATGGCGGGTCGCGACCTTCGTCGACCAAGGCAACTCTTTTAACAAACTCGAACTGCCCGACCTCAAGACCGGGGTCGGTGTAGGTGTGCGCTGGGTCTCGCCGGTCGGGCCGATCCGCCTTGACCTGGCCCATGCGCTGGACGACGACGGCGGCATCCGGCTGCACTTTTCCATGGGGCCTGAGCTGTGAAGCGTGGTGTGAAAATAACGGCGCTGACGCTGTTGGCGCTGGTTGTGTTAATCGTCTTGAGCCTGGCCGCACTGCTTGGCACGCAGGCCGGCAGCCGTTGGGCGCTGGGCCTTGTGCCCGGCTTGAGCGTGGAGAATTTCCACGGTCGCCTCGCTGGGCAGTGGAGTGCCGATCACCTGGTATGGCAACAGGACACCAGCCGCGTCGAGCTGAACAAGGCAATCTTCGCCTGGTCGCCGCTGTGCCTGACGCGCATGACCTTGTGCATTGATCAGCTCAAGGCCGATCAGGTCGTCCTGCAATTCCCGCCGAGCGAAGAAACCACCGAGAGCGGCCCGATCAAACTGCCGGACCTGCAATTGCCGTTGGCCATCGAATTGGGCGACGTCGAGGTGGGCAGCCTGTTGTTCAACGGCAGCGAACAGCTCAAGGGCTTGCAACTGGCGGCGCACTGGACCGCTCATGGGCTGCAGATCGACAGCGTGAAATTGCAGCGCGACGAGCTCAGCCTGAACCTGTCCGGCCTGCTGCAACCGAGCGGCAACTGGCCGCTGACGATTCAGGGCGATTTGACTTTGCCTTCTCCCGGCAGCGAGCCGTGGACGCTGGCGCTGAAAGTCGACGGCGACCTGCTGAAAACCCTCAACCTGCACGCCGACAGCCGCGGCTACCTCGACGGCCAGTTGAACGGCGAGCTGCAAGCGCTGGCGGAAAACCTCCCGGCCAAGCTGCGCGTCACCAGCGATGCGTTCAAGCCGAGCGCCGATCTGCCGGACACGCTGCAATTCAATCAGCTTGTGCTCACCGGCGAAGGCGACCTGAAAAACGGTTATCAACTGCTCGGCAACGCCACGCTGCCCGCCGAGAAATCACCGGTGGCGCTGCTGCTCAAGGGCAAGGTTGACGCCAACGGCGCGCAGATCGCCGGCCTCGACCTCAACGCCAACGACACGCAAAGCCTCAAGCTCACCGGCAATGTCGACTGGAGCAAGGGTCTCAGCGCCCAGGCCAATATCAACTGGCAAGACTTCCCGTGGCACCGGCTCTATCCGGAGATCGACGAGCCACAAGTCGCATTGCGTACTTTCACTGGCGAAGTGTCCTACACCGACGGTCAGTACCTCGGCAACTTCGACGCTGCGCTGGATGGCCCGGCCGGGGCGTTCACCTTGAGCAGTCCGTTCAGTGGCAGTCTGGAACAGATCGCCTTGCCGCAACTGGTCATGCAGGCCGGGCAGGGCAAGGCCGAAGGGCACGTCAATGTGCGCTTCGCCGACGGCATCGCCTGGGATACCGCGCTGGATCTGTCGGCGCTCAACCCGGCGTACTGGGTCGCCGAACTGCCGGGCACCCTGGCCGGACCGTTGAAGAGTAAAGGCGAGATGAAGAATGATCGACTCAGCCTCAGCGCCGACCTCGATCTCAAGGGCAAGTTGCGCGGCCAACCGGCGGTCCTCCAGGCCAAGGCTGACGGCGCGGGCGAGCGGTGGAATCTCAATGCCCTGCAGATCCGCCTCGGCGACAACAGCATCAATGGCAAGGGCAGCCTGCAGGACAAACTCGGCGGACAGATCGACATCAAGCTGCCGCGTCTGGCCCAGTTGTGGCCGCAATTGCGCGGGCAGGTCAACGGTCAGGTCAACGTCGCCGGCACGCTGAAGGCGCCGCAGGGCAAGCTTGATCTGCAAGGTTCGCAACTGGCCTTCCAGGACAATCGTCTGCAAAGCCTCAACCTCGACGCCACGCTCGACAGTGCGCAGCGGGCGAGGATCAATCTCAAAGGCAGCGGCATTCAGACCGGCGACACCTCGCTGGGCACCCTGACCGCCAGTGCTCAGGGCGATATCAAAAGCCAGAAACTCAACCTCGACCTGATCGGGCCGAAGCTGAAACTGGCGCTGGGTCTGGACGGCAATCTCGACAAGGGCAACTGGCGCGGACGCTTGGCCAGTGGCGACATTCAGGCCGGTGGCCAGGACTGGAAGCTGCAAAGCCCGGCCAGACTGGAGCGCCTGGCGGACGGCCAGATCAATTTCGGCGCGCATTGCTGGCTGTCCGGCAATGCCAGCCTGTGTGGCGAAGATCAGCGCCTGATGCCCGAGCCTAAGCTGCGTTATCACCTCAAGCAATTCCCGATCGAAAGCCTTGCGCAATGGTTGCCCAAGGACTTCGCCTGGCAGGGCCGGCTCAACGCCGATCTGCAACTGGACTTGCCGGCGAGCGGCCCGAACGGCGTGGTCAGTGTCGACGCCAGCGGCGGCACCCTGCGCGTGCGCGACAAGGATCGCTGGCTGGATTTCCCCTACCAGACCCTCAAACTCAGCAGCAAGCTCACGCCCAAGCGCGTCGACACCGAGCTCAATTTTGTCGGCGGCAAACTCGGCGAATTGATGGTCCAGGCGCAGCTCAATCCGCTGCCGAAGAACAAACCGCTGAGCGGCTCGTTCCGCCTCTCTGGCCTCGACCTGTCGGTGGCGCGGCCGTTTGTACCGATGGTCGAGAAACTCACCGGCCGCCTCAACGGCAGTGGCACGATCTCCGGTGGTTTGCTCGCGCCGCTGGTCAACGGCACTGTGCAGCTCAGCGATGGCGAAGTGTCCGGCGCCGAACTGCCGATGGAGCTGCAGAACCTGCAACTGACTGCGGCGATTGCCGGTGAATCGGTACGCCTGGACGGCGGCTGGCAAAGCGGCAAGACCGGTCAGGGCAGCCTCAACGGCAACGTCGCCTGGGGGCAGGCGCTGGTGGTCGATCTGGCGCTCAAGGGCACGCAATTGCCGGTCAGCGTCGAGCCCTACGCCAAACTGGAAATGGCCCCGGATCTGAAGATTTCCATGGCCGGCGATGAGCTGAAAGTTGCTGGCAAGGTGCTGGTGCCGAAAGGCGAAATCACCGTGCGCGAGCTGCCGCCATCGACGGTAAAAGTCTCCGACGACACGATCATCGTTGGTGCGCAGACCGAAGAGGGCAAACCACCGATCGCGATGAAAATGGACATCGACGTGATCGTCGGCCAGGACAAGCTGAGCTTTGCCGGTTTCGGCCTGACCGCCAATCTGCAAGGTCAGGTGCACATCGGCGACAACATGGACACCCGTGGCGAGCTCTGGCTCAACGACGGCCGCTATCGCGCCTATGGCCAGCGCCTGACCGTGCGTCGCGCGCGTCTGTTGTTCGCCGGTCCCATCGACCAGCCGTATCTGGACATCGAAGCGATCCGCCAGACCGACGACGTCATCGCCGGTATTCGCCTGAGCGGCAGCGCCGAACAGCCGACCACGCAGATCTTCTCCGAACCGGCGATGAGTCAGGAACAGGCGCTGTCGTACCTGGTGCTGGGCCGCCCGCTGAGCACCAATGGCGAAGACAACAACATGCTCGCGCAAGCCGCGCTGGGCCTGGGCCTGATGGGCAGCGCCGGGGTCACCAGTGGTCTGGCCAAGGATCTGGGCATCGAGGATTTCCAGCTCGACACCCAGGGCAGCGGCAATGACACCAGCGTCGTCGCCAGCGGCAACATCTCCGAAAAACTCAGCCTGCGCTACGGCGTCGGCGTCTTCGAACCGGCCAGCACCATTGCCTTGCGCTACAAGCTGAGCAAGAAGGTTTACGTCGAAGCGGCGAGCGGCGTGGCGAGTTCGCTGGATATTTTCTACAAGCGGGATTTCTAGAGCGCGTTCTCTCCAATGATCGTTCCCACGCTCTGCGTGGGAATGCCTCAAGGGACGCTCTGCGTCCCGGCTCTCAAAAAACGGACGCAGAGCGTCCCCGGCTGCATTCCCACGCGGAGCGTGGGAACGATCCCGCGTGGCCGGTCAGTGATTAATTACAAAGCCCCCTAACTATTGCGTTGACATTCGCTGCCTAAGCAGTAACATCTCGACATACATTCACTGCCTAGGCAGTTATCAGGTCGACCCATGAAGCATTTCACTCCGGAAGAATTCAAACATTGCCACCTCGGCCTGTTGCTCGGTCGTGCCGCGTTGCTCAAGGACCGGATCATCGATACCCACATGGAACCCCACGGCATCACCGCCGCGCAGTTCAAGGTGTTGATCATCATGGCCCAGTTCGGCGTCGACACCCCGGCCGAGCTGTGCCGCCATCTGTCGCTGGACAGCGGGTCGATGACGCGCATGCTCGATCGCCTCGAGCAGAAGGCTTTTCTGCTTCGTCAGCGCAGCGAAGGCGACCGGCGTCAGGTGCAGTTGAAGCTGACCGAGCAGGGCCAGCAACTGGCTGATCGTCTGCCGCACATCGGTGCCGATGCGATGAATGAGCTGGCCGGCGCGATCTCCCGCGAAGAGTTGAAAACCCTGGAATACATCCTGAAGAAAATCCTGCTGGCCGCCGGTGACCCGATCACCATCCAGCGTCTAGGTGATCACAATGAGCGCTAACACTTTGCGCAGCAGTCTGACGCTGCTGTTGTCGGCGATGATCCTCGCCGGTTGCGCCAATTACAGCGGCCTCGACACTGAAGGCCAGCGCCTCGACGCGAAGAGCCTGAAGACAGCGCAGTCTCTGGACGGCGTCAGCCTGTCGCCAGCGGCGTGGCCGAAAAGCGATTGGTGGAGCAGCCTCGGCGATCCGCAGCTCGACGGCCTGATCCGCGAAGCCCTGCAAGACAGCCCGGACATGCAGATCGCCGCAGCCCGCGCTCATCAGGCCAGTGCCGCCGCCTATGCCGCCGATGCCGAGCGTTATCCGACCCTCGACGCCAGCGCCGGCATCAGCCGTTCGCGGCTGGCCCGTGACCAGGATCCGCGCGGGCAGGGCGGGGCTTACGCGACGGTGCGCAATGTCAGCGCCGGCTTCAATTACAACTTCGATTTGTGGGGCGGCCAGCGCGATGCCTGGGAAGCCGCACTCGGCGAGGCCCGCGCCGCCGAAGTCGACCGTCAGGCCGCGCAGCTGACCCTTGCCGCTGACGTCGCTCGTGCTTACAGCGATCTCGGTCAGGCGCACATCGTTTACGACCTTGCCAGCGAAGACCTCAAGCGCACCCGGCAAATGCTCGACCTCAGTCAGCGCCGCTTGAGTTCGGGGATCGATAGCCAGTACCAGTTCCAGCAAACCCAGAGTCTGGAAGCCAGTTCTCAAGCGAGCCTGATCGACGCGGAAAAACGCCTGAACAGCGCGAAAATCGCCTTGGCGGTATTGCTCGGCAAAGGCCCGGATCGTGGCAACGAAATCGCTCGACCGAAAGTTCTGCAAGCCAGCGCCGTGGCGGTGCCGTCGGTGTTGCCGGCGGAACTGCTCGGCCGCCGCCCGGATCTGGTCGCGGCGCGCTGGCGTGTCGAGGCGGCGAGCAAAGACATCGATGCGGCGAAAACCCGCTTCTATCCCAACCTCAACCTTTCGGCCTCGGCCGGCGCCGAGTCGTTGCTGGGTGATGCGATGTTCGGTTCGGCCAGCCGCTTCTTCAACATCGCACCGACCGTATCGCTGCCGATTTTCGATGGCGGACGCCTGCGCGCCAACCTTGATGCGCGCGACGCTGATTACGATCTGGCGGTGGCGCAGTACAACAAAAGCCTGGTGAAAGCCCTGGGTGATGTTGGCGACACCATCAACCAGCTGCGTGATATCGGCCGGCAGATCGGCGCGCAGCAACATGCCACCGACATTGCTCAGGATTCTTACAACACCGTCGTCCAGCGTTACGGTTCCGGCATCGGCAACTACCTGGACGTGCTCAGCATCGAGCAGCAATTGCTCCAGGCCCAGCGTCAGCTGGCGACCCTCAATGCCGAGCAGATCGACCTGTCGATTCAACTGATGCAAGCGCTGGGCGGCGGCTTTCAGGGTGAAAACCTGAACGCAGCCAACGCCAGCCCCGCCTCGTCGCACCATTAATTCAAGGTATTTGTCATGGCCACTGCCGAAAACACCCAAGCTCAAGGCAACACCCCGGACACCGGCAACCCGCGCAAACGCAAGGTGATGCTGCTGGCCCTCGCCGTGGTCGTCCTGCTCGCCATTGCCGGCGTCTGGGCCTATCACGAGTTCATCGGGCGCTTTAACGAAAGCACCGACGATGCCTACGTCAATGGCAACGTCGTGGAAATCACACCGCTGGTCACCGGCACCGTGGTCAGCATCGGCGCTGACGACGGTGATCTGGTCCAGGAAGGCCAGGTGCTGGTCAACTTCGACCCCAACGATGCCGAAGTCGGCCTGCAAAGTGCCAAGGCCAAACTGGCCCGCACCGTGCGTCAGGTGCGCGGCCTGTATAGCAACGTCGACGGCATGAAAGCCCAGGTCAACGCGCAGCAGGCCGAAGTGCAGAAGGCCCAGGACAACTACAACCGGCGGAAAAATCTCGCCCAGGGCGGGGCGATTTCCCAGGAAGAGCTGTCCCACGCCCGCGACGACCTGACCTCGGCGCAGAACGCCTTGGCTAACGCCAAACAGCAACTGAAAACCACCAGCGCACTGGTCGACGACACCGTGGTCTCGTCCCATCCGGACGTAATGTCGGCGGCTGCCGATCTGCGTCAGGCCTACCTGACCAATGCGCGCAGCACCTTGATCGCGCCGGTCACCGGTTACGTCGCCAAGCGCACCGTGCAGCTCGGCCAGCGCGTACAACCGGGCACCGCATTGATGGCGGTGATTCCGCTGGATCAGCTGTGGATCGACGCCAACTTCAAGGAAACCCAACTGCGTGACATGCGCATCGGTCAGCCAGTGGATATCGAGGCCGATATTTATGGCAGCGATGTGAAATACAGCGGCACCGTCGACAGCCTCGGCGCCGGTACGGGTAGCGCGTTTGCTCTGCTGCCGGCACAGAACGCCACCGGTAACTGGATCAAGATTGTTCAGCGTGTGCCGGTGCGTATCCACATCAACGCCGAAGAGCTGGCCAAGCACCCGCTGCGTGTCGGTCTGTCGACCAATGTCGAGGTCAATCTGCACGACCAGAGCGGCCCGGTGCTGGCCCAGCAACCGCCGCAAAAGGCCTCGTTCAGCACCAACGTCTACGAGCGCCAACTGGCCGAAGCGGACGCGATGATTGCCCAGTTGATTCACGACAACAGCGCAGCAGCAGGCAAGACCGCACAGCGCTGAGAGCACACCGGATCAGAAGTAGGCTCTGTGGTGAGCGGTTATCTGTGGCGAGGGGATTTATCCCCGCTGGACTGCGCAGCAGGCCCGTTTTTCCTGAGCCAAAAGAGGGGCCGCTTCGCGACCCAGCGGGGATAAATCCCCTCGCCACAAGGGCCTGTTACCACAGGGCCTGCTGTGTTCATCAGACCGCAGCGACCATCAGGTTTCATAGGATTCACAATGAGCAATAACGCTTCTTTCACGCCGCCCAGCCTGTTGCTCAGCACCATCGGCCTGTCGCTGGCGACGTTCATGCAAGTGCTCGACACGACCATCGCCAACGTGGCGCTGCCGACGATTTCCGGCAACCTCGGGGTGAGTTCGGAGCAGGGCACCTGGGTCATCACTTCGTTCGCCGTGAGCAACGCGATTGCGCTGCCGCTGACCGGTTGGCTCAGCCGCCGCTTCGGCGAGGTGAAGCTGTTTCTGTGGGCGACGATGCTGTTTGTGCTGGCGTCGTTTCTCTGCGGTATCTCGACTTCGATGCCCGAGCTGATCGGCTTTCGTGTGCTGCAAGGCCTGGTGGCCGGGCCGTTGTATCCGATGACGCAGACGCTGTTGATCGCGGTGTATCCGCCGGCCAAACGCGGGATGGCCCTGGCATTGCTGGCGATGGTCACGGTGGTCGCGCCGATTGCCGGGCCGATTCTCGGCGGCTGGATCACCGACAGTTACAGCTGGCCGTGGATCTTCTTCATCAACGTACCGATCGGCATCTTTGCGGTGATGGTGGTGCGTTCGCAACTGGCGAAACGGCCGGTGGTGACCAGTCGCCAGCCGATGGATTACGTCGGCCTGATCACGCTGATCATTGGCGTCGGCGCGTTGCAGGTGATCCTCGACAAGGGCAATGACCTGGACTGGTTCGAATCGAACTTCATCATCGTCGGCGCGGCGATTTCCGTGGTCGCCCTGGCGGTGTTCGTGATCTGGGAAATGACCGACCGCCATCCGGTGGTCAACCTGCGCCTGTTCGCCCATCGCAACTTCCGCATCGGCACGCTGGTGCTGGTCTTGGGTTACGCCGGGTTCTTCGGCATCAACCTGATCCTGCCGCAGTGGCTGCAAACGCAAATGGGTTACACCGCGACCTGGGCGGGACTTGCCGTGGCGCCGATCGGGATTCTGCCGGTGTTGCTGTCGCCATTTGTCGGCAAATACGCGCACAAGTTCGACCTGCGTCTGCTCGCCGGGATTGCGTTTCTGGCGATTGGCCTGAGCTGTTTCATGCGCGCCGAGTTCACCAACGAGGTCGACTTCCAGCACATCGCTCTGGTGCAGTTGTTCATGGGTATCGGTGTGGCGCTGTTCTTCATGCCGACCCTGAGTATTCTGATGTCGGACTTGCCGCCGAGCCAGATCGCTGATGGCGCAGGCCTGGCGACTTTCCTGCGGACACTGGGCGGCAGCTTTGCGGCGTCGTTGACCACCTGGATCTGGATTCGCCGGGCCGATCAGCATCATGCGTATATGAGCGAAAGCATCAGCACGTTTGAGCCTGCCACCCGCGAGACCCTGAATCAGTTGGGTGGGGCGAGCCAGTCGGCGTATGCGCAGATGGACCAGATCCTCACCAGCCAGGCGTACATGCTTTCGACCGTGGATTACTTCACGTTGCTAGGGTGGGGATTCATGGGGCTGATTTTGATTGTATGGCTGGCGAAACCGCCGTTTGCCGCCAAGGCCGGGCCGGCAGCTTCGGGGCACTAGAATCAAGAGCCCCTCACCCTAACCCTCTCCCGGAGGGAGAGGGGACTGACCGCGGTGCATGTTCGAGGTACATCGACTTGCGATACCGAGTCGAACTCAGGTTTTGAACTGCATGCGATCAGCTCCCTTTCCCCCTCGCCCCCCTGGGGGAGAGGGCTGGGGTGAGGGGGTAAAGCTCTTCAGCCGTGCGGCAATGCCAGCGGCGGGGCGAAATCGAACGGCGCCAAGGCATACCCGCTCTCATCCACCTGCAACGCCCAACCCTGACGATCCCAATCCCCCAGCACAATCCGCTTC
Organism: Pseudomonas sp. AC255; assembly: GCF_979258175.1. Classification (NCBI taxonomy): domain Bacteria; kingdom Pseudomonadati; phylum Pseudomonadota; class Gammaproteobacteria; order Pseudomonadales; family Pseudomonadaceae; genus Pseudomonas; species Pseudomonas sp. AC255. The sequence goes on from NZ_OZ409841.1 coordinate 1,551,472, forward strand.
GCCGCTTGTTCACCAAGCTGCAACTTGTGAATCGCCGGGCGGTGGGTATGGCCGTGGATCAGGGTTTTCACGCCGAATTCGTGCATCACTCGCGGAATCTCTTCCGGGGTGACATCGACGATGTCATTGGCCTTCATCCGCGTCTGTGCGCGGCTTTCGCTGCGTAGCTTGCGCGCCAGTTTATGGCGGCTGCGCAGTGGCAGGTGACGGAGGATGAACAGGGTAATCGGGTTGCGCAGGTAGCGGCGCAGCTTCATGTAGCCAACGTCGCGGGTGCACAGGCTGTCGCCGTGCATCAGCAGCACCGGCTCGCCGTAGAACTGCACGACACTCGGGTCCTTCAGCAATGTGCAGCCGGCCTGTTTGCAGAAGGCCTTGCCGAGCATGAAGTCGCGATTGCCGTGCATCAGGAATATGGCCGTGCCGCTGTCGCTCAAATCGCGCAGGGCCTGGCAGATGGAGCGCTGAAAGGGCGTCATGGCGTCGTCGCCAATCCACGCCTCGAAGAAGTCGCCGAGGATGTACAACGCACTCGCCGAGCGGGCGCGTCCGGCGAGCAAATCCAGAAACGCCCGGGTAATGTCCGGGCGCTCCTCTTCCAGATGCAAGTCTGAAATCAGCAATATCACGCTTCGATGATCTCGGCTTTCTCGATGATCACGTCGTCTGCGGGTACGTCCTGGTGGCCGGCCTTGGAAGTGGTCGACACGCCTTTGATCTTGTCGACAACGTCGGTGCCGGCGGTGACTTTACCGAATACCGCGTAGCCCCAGCCCTGCACGTTCTTGCCGCTGTGGTTGAGGAAGGTGTTGTCGGCGACGTTGATGAAGAACTGCGCCGAAGCCGAATGCGGCTCCATGGTGCGGGCCATGGCGACGGTGTATTTGTCGTTGGAGAGACCGTTGTCCGCTTCGTTCTGGATGCTTGGACGCTTGTCTTTCTTTTCTTTCATGCCAGGCTCGAAACCGCCGCCCTGGATCATGAAGTTGCCGATGACGCGGTGGAATACGGTGTTGGTGTAGTGACCGGCGTTGACGTACTCGATGAAGTTGGCAACGGTGATCGGCGCCTTTTCAGCGTTCAGTTCTATGACGATGTCGCCATGGTTGGTGGTCAGTTTGACTTGAGTCATGATCGCTACTCTTCTGAGGAATTCGTGGTTCTGGGACATTGAGCCCCACAACCGGTTCAGCCTGCTTCGGCCAAGGTGCGCAGTTTAGCGTGACAGGCGCGAATTTCGAGGCGGTTTTTCATTTCCCGGCGATTAAATGCATGCCTTTATAAGAGCTGCTCTGTCAGGCCCTTGACAGCATCGGCTATGATAGCGGCTTTGTTTTGTCTGGCCCCTCTTTGCGGCCGCGCACCTGTACGTCAAGGATCCTATGAGCAAGCCCACTGTCGACCCTACCTCGAATGCCAAGTCCGGCCCTGCCGTGCCGGTCAACTTCCTGCGGCCGATCATCCAGGCAGACCTGGACTCGGGCAAGCACACCCAGATCGTGACTCGCTTTCCGCCGGAGCCCAACGGCTACCTGCACATCGGCCACGCCAAGTCGATCTGCGTCAACTTCGGCCTGGCCCAGGAGTTCGGTGGCGTCACGCACCTGCGTTTCGACGACACCAACCCGGCCAAGGAAGATCAGGAATACATCGACGCCATCGAAAGCGACGTCAAATGGCTGGGCTTCGAATGGTCCGGTGAAGTGCGCTACGCCTCGCAGTATTTCGACCAGTTGCACGACTGGGCCGTCGAGCTGATCAAGGCCGGCAAGGCCTACGTCGACGACCTGACCCCGGAGCAGGCCAAGGAATACCGTGGCAGCCTCACCGAGCCGGGCAAGAACAGCCCGTTCCGTGACCGTTCGGTTGAGGAAAACCTCGACCTGTTCGCGCGCATGAAGGCCGGTGAATTCCCGGACGGCGCGCGCGTGCTGCGGGCGAAGATCGACATGGCCTCGCCGAACATGAACCTGCGCGACCCGATCATGTATCGCATCCGCCACGCCCATCACCACCAGACCGGTGACAAGTGGTGCATCTACCCGAACTACGACTTCACCCATGGGCAGTCGGACGCCATCGAAGGCATCACCCATTCGATCTGCACCCTCGAGTTCGAAAGCCATCGCCCGCTGTACGAATGGTTCCTGGAGAACCTGCCGGTGCCGGCGAACCCGCGCCAGTACGAGTTCAGTCGCCTGAACCTGAACTACACGATCACCAGCAAGCGCAAGCTCAAGCAACTGGTTGACGAGAAGCACGTCAACGGCTGGGACGATCCGCGCATGTCCACGCTGTCGGGCTTCCGCCGCCGTGGCTACACGCCGAAATCGATCCGCAACTTCTGCGAAATGATCGGCACCAACCGTTCCGACGGCGTGGTCGATTTCGGCATGCTCGAATTCAGCATCCGCGACGACCTCGACCACAGCGCACCGCGCGCCATGTGCGTGCTGCGTCCGCTGAAAGTGGTCATCACCAACTACCCGGAAGGCCAGGTCGAAAACCTCGAACTGCCACGCCATCCGAAAGAAGACATGGGCGTGCGCGCGTTGCCATTCGCTCGGGAAATCTACATCGACCGTGAAGACTTCATGGAAGAGCCGCCGAAGGGCTACAAGCGCCTGGAACCGGCCGGTGAAGTGCGTCTGCGTGGCAGCTACGTGATCCGCGCCGATGAAGCGATCAAGGACGCCGACGGCAACATCGTCGAATTGCGTTGCTCGTACGATCCGGACACCCTCGGCAAGAACCCGGAAGGGCGCAAGGTCAAGGGCGTGATCCACTGGGTGCCGGCCGCCGCCAGCGTCGAGTGCGAAGTACGTCTGTACGATCGCCTGTTCCGTTCGCCGAACCCGGAAAAGGCCGAAGACAGCGCCAGTTTCCTCGACAACATCAACCCTGACTCGCTGCAAGTGCTGACCGGTTGTCGCGCCGAGCCATCGCTCGGCAACGCACAGCCGGAAGACCGTTTCCAGTTCGAGCGCGAAGGCTACTTCGTCGCGGATCTGAAGGACTCGAAACCCGGTCAGCCGGTATTCAACCGTACCGTGACCCTGCGTGATTCGTGGGGCCAGTGAGTGAGTCAAGGAACTAACGTGCTAACGATCTACAACACGCTCAGCAAGAGCAAAGAAGTCTTCAAGCCGCTGGATGGCAACAAGGTGCGCATGTACGTCTGCGGGATGACCGTGTACGACTACTGCCACCTCGGCCACGGCCGCAGCATGGTCGCGTTCGACCTGGTGACACGCTGGCTGCGCTTCAGCGGTTATGACCTGACCTACGTACGCAACATCACCGATATCGACGACAAGATCATCAATCGTGCGCGCGAGAACGGTGAATCGTTCGAAGCGCTGACCGAGCGCATGATCGCCGCGATGCACGAAGACGAAGCGCGCCTGAACATCCAGAAGCCGGATATGGAACCGCGCGCCACCGATCACATCGCCGGCATGCACGCGATGATCCAGACCCTGATCGACAAGGGCTACGCTTACGCGCCGGGCAATGGCGACGTGTACTACCGCGTCGCCAAGTTCATGGGCTACGGCAAGCTGTCGCGCAAGAAGATCGAAGATTTGCGCATTGGCGCTCGCATCGAAGTCGACGAGTCGAAACAAGACCCGCTCGATTTCGTTTTGTGGAAAGCCGCCAAGCCGGGCGAGCCGAGCTGGGAATCGCCATGGGGCGCCGGACGTCCGGGCTGGCACATCGAGTGCTCGGTGATGTCGACCTGCTGCCTCGGTGAGACTTTCGATATTCATGGCGGCGGCAGCGACCTGGAGTTCCCGCACCACGAAAACGAAATCGCCCAGAGCGAAGCGGCCACCGGCAAGACCTACGCCAACGCGTGGATGCATTGCGGCATGATCCGCATCAATGGCGAGAAGATGTCCAAGTCCTTGAACAACTTCTTCACCATCCGCGACGTGCTCGACAAATACCACCCGGAAGTGGTGCGTTACCTGCTGGTGTCGAGCCACTACCGCAGCGCGATCAACTATTCGGAAGACAACCTCAAGGACGCCAAGGGCGCACTGGAGCGTTTCTACCATGCGCTGAAAGGCCTGCCGAGCGTGGCGCCGGCCGGTGGCGAGGCGTTCGTCGAGCGTTTCACCACGGTGATGAACGACGACTTCGGCACCCTGAAGCGTGCGCTGTGCTGTTCGAGATGGTGCGCGAGATCAACCGTCTGCGCGAGAGCGATCTTGATGCGGCGGCGGGGCTGGCGGCACGTCTGAAGGAACTGGCGAGTGTGCTGGGCGTGTTGCAACTTGAGGCCGATGACTTCCTGCAGGCGGGCGCTGAAGGGCGTGTCGATGCGGCTGAAGTCGATGCGCTGATCGCGGCGCGTCTGGCGGCTCGGGCGGGCAAGGATTGGGCTGAGTCCGATCGTATCCGTGATCAGCTGACGGCGATGGGTGTCGTGCTGGAAGACGGCAAGGGTGGGACTACCTGGCGTCTGGCTGACTGAGGCCCAAAGCCCCTACCATGATCGTTCCCACGCTCTGCGTGGGAATGCCTCAACGGACGCTCCGCGTTCGGCTCTGTAGGGACGCGGAGCGTCCGGGCTGCGTTCCCACGCGGAGCGTGGGAACGATCGATGGAAACGCGATCCCTGTAGGAGCTGCCGAAGGCTGCGATCTTTTGATCTGGCTTTTAATTGCCAATCTGCCGCAACCGCTTGTAAAGCGTATTGCGGCTAACCCCCAGCCGCCGCGCCAGATGCGAAATATTTCCCCCGGCCGCCTTCAACTCGCGATTCAACGCCTCAACATCATTCAAATCCAGCCCCAGCGGCGCAGCCGTCTCAACCGGCTCCATCTCCAGATCGACAAAAAAATCATCCGGCAAATGCTCCGGTCGCACTGGTTGTTCCTCGGCCATGGCCAACGCCACCTGCATCACGCTGCTGACCTGACGCAAATTCCCCGGCCACGGATGCTTGTCAAACAACTCCAGAACTTCAGGGCTCAGCCCCGCCCATTGCGTCGGCTCGCGATGCTGCTCCCACAGTCGTTTGAACAGCGCCTGCTTGTCACTGCGCTCACGTAACGGCGGCAGCTCCAGGGTCAGACCGCCGATGCGGTAGTACAAGTCTTCGCGGAATCGGCCCAGTTGCACCTGCTCGCGCAACGAACGGTTGGTCGCGGAAATGATCCGCAAATCAACCGGGAACAACTCGCTGCTGCCCACCGGCTGCACGCAGCGCTCCTGCAACACACGCAACAAACGCGCCTGGGTCGGCAGCGGCATGTCACCGATCTCATCGAGAAACAGCGTGCCTTTGTCGGCCTTGCGGATCAGGCCGATGCTGCCTTTCTGGTTGGCCCCGGTGAACGCGCCTTTCTCGTAACCGAACAACTCGGACTCGACCAGTTCAGCGGGGATCGCTGCACAGTTCACCGCGATGAATGCCTGTTTTTGCCGGGAGCTGGCCTGATGCAAGGCTTTGACGAACACTTCCTTGCCGACGCCGGTTTCACCGTGAATCAGTAGCGGAATGTCTTTCTCCAGCAAACGCTCGGCCTGGCGCACGGCTTTTTCCACGCGACTGTCGCCGAAATGCAGCGTATTGAGGCTGATCGCACTGGCTGGCGCAGGCTTGTCCTCGGCGACAAACACCCGCGCCTGCACCGGTGCCTGTTTCGGCCGTTTCAGCAAACACTGGAAACGGTTGCGTCCGGAGGTCTGCAGGGCAAACGGCAGACCTTCGGGCTGATTGATCAACTCCAGCAGCGACACCTTGAACAGGCTTTCAACGCTGACGCGCGACAAACGCACACCGAGCAAATTGTCGGCGCGGCGATTGGCCGACAGCACTTGACCGCTTTCATCGAAGATCAGCAACCCGGCCCACTGGCTGTCGAGGTTGTTCAACCCGGTGTTGAATGTCAGTTGAAAGTGCTGTCCATGGAACAGGTTGAGGATCAGCCGGTTTTCCACGGTCTGGCTCATCATCTTGACCATGCCGAGGGTGTGCGAGGGTGGCAGATAGCTGTCGCTGGAGACATCGAGCACGGCGATGACCTTGCGCTCGGCGTCGAAAATCGGCGCGGCGGAGCCGGTCATGAAGCGGTTGGCCTTGAGGAAGTGTTCGTCGTGTTCGATGTGCACCGCCTGCTCACAGGCCAGTGCGGTGCCGATCGCATTGGTGCCGCTGCTGCGCTCCATCCAGCTCGCCCCGGCCTGAAAGCCCCGGGCCAGATTTGGTTCGATAAAGCGCTGTGTGCCCCATGAGGTCAGCACCTGGCCCTGATTGTCGGCGAGCATGATCAGGCAGTTGGAATTGCTTAGAATGTTTTCGTAGTAGGGCAGGACTTCCTGATGCGTGGTCTGCACCAGCGAATGATGGCTGTCGAGCAGCCGCGCAATGCCGGCGGCGGGCAATTGATCGAAGGCCGGGGCGCTCTGGTGGTCGAGGCCGAACGCGCGGCAACGTTGCCAGGAGGTCTGGACGATCGCGTCGTGGGACAGCGGCGAAGCAGGTGCGGCCATGGGGCGAGCCTCTGAGTGCAGCGATTTTATTATTGTTATGAGCCCGATCTTCAAAACTACACAAATCCCCATGTGGGAGCGAGCCTGCTCGCGAAAGCGTCGGTTCAGTCAATGGATTCATTGAATGACACACCGCTTTCGCGAGCAGGCTCGCTCCCACAGGGATCCATTTTGCATTCAGGATTGGGCAAAAGCGTGCATAGAGTGTTGTTCACTATTGTTCATTGTCAATCAATCCGACTGTTCAAAAGTGTTCAGCTGTGAACGCCGCTTGCCCCCGTAAACACTGCTTCTCAAGACAAATCAACCACTTGCCATTTCTGGCACGAATGTCGCTCTGTTGCTCCGGTCGCTTGACTCCAAAAATAAAAAAGGCCGAGCCATGTCACTCACCCTGGAGCACGTCAGCCGTACCGTCGAGGGCCAGATCTGGATCGACGATGCGTGCCTGAAATTCGAACCCGGATCCTTCAACGTTCTGCTCGGGCGCACCCTGTCCGGCAAGACCAGCCTCATGCGCCTGATGGCCGGCCTCGACAAGCCCGACAGCGGCCGCGTGCTGATGAACGGCGTCGACGTCACCCAGCGCCCGGTGCGGCTGCGCAACGTGTCGATGGTCTATCAGCAGTTCATCAATTACCCGACCATGACGGTGTTCGAGAACATCGCCTCGCCACTGCGTCAGGCCGGCATCTCGAAAGAGATCATCCACAGCAAGGTGCAGGAAACCGCACGCATGCTGCGCATCGAGAAGTTCTTGCAGCGCTATCCGCTGGAGCTCTCCGGTGGGCAGCAACAGCGCACGGCCATGGCCCGCGCGCTGGTCAAGGATGCTGAACTGATCCTCTTCGACGAGCCTTTGGTCAACCTCGACTACAAGCTGCGCGAAGAGCTGCGTCAGGAAATGCGCGAGCTGTTCAAGGCGCGCCACACCATCGCCGTCTACGCCACCACCGAGCCTAACGAAGCGCTGGCCCTCGGCGGCACCACGACCATCCTGCACGAAGGCCGGGTGATTCAGAGCGGCCCGTCGACCGAGGTCTATCACCAGCCGCAGTCGGTGCTCGCCGCTGAATTGTTCTCCGAACCGCCGATCAACCTCATGCCGGGACGCATTGCCGGCAACGAAGTCAGCTTCGCCAACTTCGTCCACTTTCCGTTGAACGTCGATCTGCGCCCGGTGGGCGAGGGTGAGTTCCGCTTCGGCGTACGCCCGAGTCATATCTCGCTGGTGCCGAGCAACGATGACGATCTCGAATTGGCCGTGACCGTCGAGGTCGCCGAAATCAGCGGTTCGGAAACCTTCCTGCATGTGCGCAACGAGCATTTTCTGCTGGTGCTGCACTTGCCGGGTGTTCATGAATACGACGTCGATGCGCCGATCCGCATCTATATCCCGACCCACAAACTGTTCGTTTTCGATGCGCAGGGCCGTCTGGTGCAAGCACCGGGCCGGCGTGTCGCGAGGGTTGCCTGATGGCCGAAATCCGTTTGCAGCACCTCGCCCACAGCTACAGCAAAACCCCGAGCGGCGCGGAGGATTATGCGATCCGCGAGATGGATCACGTCTGGGAGCAGGGTGGCGCCTATGCTTTGCTCGGCCCGTCCGGTTGCGGCAAGTCGACCTTGCTCAACATCATTTCCGGCCTGCTCAGCCCGTCCCAGGGCCATGTGCTGTTTGACGGCAAAGCGGTCAACGACCTCACGCCGGAGAAGCGCAACATCGCCCAGGTTTTCCAGTTTCCGGTGGTCTACGACACCATGACCGTGTTCGACAACCTCGCTTTCCCGCTGCGAAACCAGGGCATGGCCGAGGCGAAAGTGCACAGCAAGGTGCAGGAAATTGCCGAAGTGCTCGACTTGCAGAATCTGCTGAGCAAGAAGGCGCGCAATCTCACCGCCGACGAAAAGCAGAAAGTCTCCATGGGTCGTGGGCTGGTGCGCGATGACGTCTCGGCAATCCTCTTCGATGAGCCGCTGACGGTGATCGACCCGCACCTGAAGTGGAAGCTGCGGCGCAAGCTCAAGCAGATCCACGAGCAGTTCAACATCACCATGGTCTACGTCACCCACGACCAACTGGAAGCCTCGACCTTCGCTGACAAGATCGCGGTCATGTACGGCGGTCAGATCGTTCAGTTCGGCACGCCACGGGAATTGTTCGAGCGGCCGAGCCACACCTTTGTCGGCTATTTCATCGGCAGCCCGGGGATGAATCTGATTGAGGTGCAGCCGCAGCCCGGGGGCGTCGGTTTCGCCTCGACGCACCTGCCGTTGTCCGACGCCTTGCAGCGCCATATCGAGCACGGCCAGTGGAAAAATCTCAAGGTCGGCATCCGCCCGGAGTTCATTCATGTGTGGGACGAGCCGTTTGACGACGCGATGCAGGCCAAAGTCGTACACGTCGAAGACCTCGGCACCTACAAGATCATGACCCTCAACCTCGACGGCGCGCCGTTGAAGGTGCGTCTGGCCGAAGACAAACCGGTGCCGCAGGGCACCGCGTACATCAGTTTCCCGGCGCAATGGCTGATGGTCTATGCCGATGAATTTCTCCTGGAAGTCAGCGACGAGGAGGTGCAGCCATGAACAAGGTGCAGAACAACAAGGCCTGGTGGCTGGTGTTGCCGGTGTTCCTGCTGGTGGCGTTCAGTGCGGTGATCCCGATGATGACCGTGGTCAACTATTCGGTGCAGGACATCTTTGACCAGTCCAGCCGCTACTTCGTTGGCGCTGATTGGTACAAGCAAGTGTTGCTTGATCCGCGTCTGCATGACTCGCTGCTGCGCCAGTTCATCTATTCCGCCTGCGTGCTGCTGATCGAAATCCCGCTGGGCATCGCCGTCGCGCTGACCATGCCGACCAAGGGTCGCTGGTCCTCGGTGGTGCTGATCATTCTGGCGATACCGCTGCTGATTCCGTGGAACGTGGTCGGCACCATCTGGCAGATCTTCGGCCGCGCCGACATCGGCCTGCTCGGTTCCAGCCTCAATGCGATGGGCATCAGCTACAACTACGCGGCCAACACCATGGACGCCTGGGTGACGGTGCTGGTGATGGACGTCTGGCACTGGACTTCGCTGGTCGCGCTCCTGTGTTTCTCCGGTTTGCGGGCGATTCCCGACGTGTATTACCAGGCGGCGCGGATCGATCGCGCCTCGGCCTGGGCAGTGTTTCGCCACATTCAGTTGCCCAAGCTGAAGAGCGTGCTGCTGATCGCGGTGATGCTGCGCTTCATGGACAGTTTCATGATCTACACCGAGCCGTTCGTGCTCACCGGCGGCGGGCCGGGCAATGCCACGACCTTTTTGAGTCAGACGTTGACGCAGATGGCTGTAGGGCAATTCGACCTCGGTCCGGCAGCGGCGTTTTCGCTGGTGTACTTCCTGATCATCCTGTTGGTGTCCTGGCTGTTCTATACCGCCATGACGCACTCCGACGCCAACCGCTGAGGCCCGGCCATGAGCAAGAAAAAGCTTATTCCGTTGCTGGTCTACATCCTGTTCCTGCTGGTGCCGATCTACTGGCTGCTGAACATGTCGTTCAAGAGCAACACCGAAATCCTCGGCGGCCTGACGCTTTTCCCACAGGAATTCACGCTGGCGAACTACAAGGTGATCTTCACCGATCCGAGCTGGTACACCGGCTATCTCAACTCGCTGTACTACGTCAGCCTCAACACGGTGATTTCCCTGAGCGTGGCGTTACCGGCGGCCTATGCGTTTTCACGCTATCGTTTCCTCGGCGACAAACACCTGTTCTTCTGGCTGCTGACCAATCGCATGGCGCCGCCGGCGGTGTTTTTGCTGCCGTTCTTTCAGTTGTATTCGTCGATCGGCCTGTTCGACACGCACATCGCCGTAGCCTTGGCGCACTGCTTGTTCAACGTGCCGCTGGCGGTGTGGATTCTGGAAGGTTTCATGTCCGGCGTGCCCAAGGAGATCGACGAAACGGCCTACATCGACGGCTACAGTTTCCCTAAGTTCTTCGTGAAGATTTTCATCCCGTTGATCGGTTCCGGTATCGGCGTCACGGCGTTTTTCTGCTTCATGTTTTCCTGGGTCGAACTGCTGCTGGCGCGCACGCTGACCTCGGTCAACGCCAAGCCGATTGCGGCAGTGATGACGCGCACGGTGTCGGCATCGGGGATCGATTGGGGCGTGCTGGCAGCAGCGGGGGTGTTGACCATCCTGCCGGGCATGCTGGTGATCTGGTTTGTGCGCAACCACGTGGCCAAGGGCTTTGCCCTCGGTCGAGTCTGAGGAGCTGATGATGGAATGGATGAGCTGGACGACACCGACCGCCGCGTTCTTCATCGGCATCGGTCTGATTCTGGTGGGCATGACCACCTGGGAATTGCGCTCGCCGAGCATTCTGCGGCGCGGGTTTCTGCCGATTGCCACCACCCGTGGCGATCGCTTGTTTATCGGTCTTCTCGGCAGCGCCTACCTGCATTTGCTGGTAATCGGCGTCACCGACTGGAGCATCTGGGTGGCGTCCGCGTTGTCCCTGGTGTGGCTGTTGGCTGTGATGCGTTGGGGCTAGTCGAATCGTTCGGCAACGCGGCTCCACAACTTAAACAGGAGGTCTCTATGTTCGATAAAAACAATAAGCTGCGACATAGCATTTCATTGGCAGCCATGCTGGCACTCAGCGGTTTGAGCGCATCTGCCTGGGCCGACGCCTACGAAGATGCTGCGAAAAAATGGATCGGCAGCGAGTTCAAGCCCTCGACCCTGACGGCCGAACAGCAGCTTGAAGAACTGAAGTGGTTCATCAAGGCCGCCGAGCCGTTTCGCGGCATGGACATCAAGGTCGTTTCCGAAACCCTGACCACCCACGAATACGAGTCCAAGGTGCTGGCCAAGGCCTTCAGCGAAATCACCGGGATCAAACTCACCCACGACCTGCTGCAGGAAGGCGACGTGGTCGAGAAAATGCAGACGGTGATGCAGTCGGACAAGAACATCTATGACGGCTGGGTCAACGACTCCGACCTCATCGGCACGCACTTTCGCTACGGCAAGACCGAATCGATCACCGACCTGATGGCCAACGAGGGCAAGAACTTCACTTCGCCGACCCTCGACATCAAGGACTTCATCGGCATCTCCTTCACCACTGCGCCGGACGGCAAGATCTATCAACTGCCCGACCAGCAATTCGCCAACCTGTACTGGTTCCGCGCCGACTGGTTCGAGCGCGCCGATCTGAAAGCCAAGTTCAAGGAAAAGTACGGCTACGAATTAGGCGTGCCGGTGAACTGGTCGGCCTATGAAGACATCGCCAAATTCTTCAGCGAAGACGTCAAGGAAATCGACGGCAAACGCGTCTACGGCCACATGGACTACGGCAAGAAAGACCCGTCGCTGGGCTGGCGTTTCACCGATGCCTGGTTCTCCATGGCCGGTGGCGGCGACAAGGGACTGCCCAACGGCTTGCCGGTGGACGAGTGGGGGATCCGCGTCGAGGACTGCCACCCGGTCGGCTCCAGCGTGACCCGTGGCGGCGACACCAACGGCCCGGCGGCCGTGTTTGCCACCACCAAATACGTCGACTGGCTGAAGAAATACGCGCCACCGGAAGCGGCCGGCATGACCTTCTCCGAGTCCGGCCCGGTGCCCTCGCAGGGCAACATCGCCCAGCAGATTTTCTGGTACACCGCGTTCACTGCCGACATGACCAAACCCGGCCTGCCGGTGGTCAACGCCGACGGCACGCCGAAATGGCGCATGGCGCCGTCGCCTAAAGGCCCGTATTGGGAAGAGGGTATGAAGCTCGGCTATCAGGATGTGGGGTCGTGGACATTCATGAAATCCACGCCTGAGAAACAGAAACTCGCGGCGTGGCTGTACGCGCAGTTCGTGACCTCGAAAACTGTTTCGCTGAAGAAAACCATCGTCGGTCTGACACCTATTCGCGAGTCGGACATCAACTCGCAGGCGATGACCGATCTGGCGCCGAAACTCGGTGGTCTGGTCGAGTTCTATCGCAGCCCGGCCCGCGTGCAATGGTCGCCGACCGGCACCAACGTGCCGGACTACCCGCGTCTGGCGCAACTGTGGTGGAGCCATATCGCCGAAGCCGCCAGCGGCGAGAAGACCCCACAACAGGCGCTCGATGGCCTGGCCAAGGATCAGGACCGCATCATGGAACGCCTCGAACGCTCCAAGGCCCAGGCCACTTGCGCGCCGAAGATGAACCCGGAACGCGATGCGCAATACTGGTTCGATCAACCGGGCGCACCGAAGCCGAAACTGGCTAACGAGAAGCCGAAGGGCGAAACGGTGAGCTATAGCGAACTGCTGAAATCCTGGGCGGATGCGCGTAAATGATGTTGGAAATGTAAGAAGCGAACGGCACCGGAAGGTGCCGTTTAGCTTTCTTCCCATCGATCTGAAGCAATAGCAACCTGGCTTCCATATGTTTTGAGGTGCGCGCATTCCATCAAGGGCTTGAGGGAATGGAAGTCAGCGTTTCACGTTGCGAGCAAATTGAGTCAGCAACTGTTTTTTACTTCGCTCGTATGAGTCTATCGTGTACTGGGCAAGCTCAAAGGGGAACGGCTGCATGTCGACGGGGTAAACTTTAGTATCTCTCTCCGACCAGAGGAAATTATGGTCCTGTACATCCTGGTGATATAGGTCCTTTGCTTCCATTTCATTAAACATCTCCAAAAGTGCATTGGCGCCGCTTGCCGGAATGGAACCTTTCTTGATGTCGCCGAGGGGGATGCCATCGAGTTTTATCATCTTGAGGTAACTCTGATTGTCTTCAATAAGTGCCGTCGCCGAGCCTGCTCCATAGTAAGCATTGAAACCCTCGGCTTCGGTTTTTACATACCCCGGAATACTGTTTCGCTTGTCGGCTCCTCTGAACTTTTTATAGACATGTTTTCCGTCGGCGCTTTCGTATATTTCTCCTTCGCCCCCGCCGCCTATAGCAGGGCGACCACCAATATCATCGGCAATCGACGTTGGCTTGTTCTTCAGCGAAGAATCGGTCAATTGCACTTTCTCCATCAACATTTCGATGGAGTGGCTTGCGCTCTTTACTTCTGGAGACAATGGTGGTGTATCAGGAAATCCAAATCTCGTGCTTTCGTTAATGACAGAGTTTGCTGAAAATGGCGTTGATGATTGCGGCGAAGGCGAAGATCCGATGGTCGCTTGAGTCGGGTACTCCTCATTGACGCCTTCACGAATTCGCCCATCAGTATCGAAGTAGGCCAACGGATTGCCTTTCACCATGCTGAACAGATTCAGACCATCAATCGCCCCGGACGGATCCGGATTCAACCATCGCTGCCAACCCGCCACGTAATACCTGAACCCGTAATAATAAAGCCCGGTCGCATCCCGCTCTTTGCCCGAATAGCGCAGCGTTTTATAGCTTGTCTCGATTTCGCTACGCCCGGCAAACCACGCGGTGGTGCCGAAAGGGTGGTATCGCTCCTGACTGATGAGCTTGCCCGTGGCGTCGAGTTCCAGGGTGCAGGAACCCAAATGGTCGTTGAGGCTGTAACGCGCTTGATCGTTGTCGATGCCTTGGGGCGGTTCGGATTCCCAGTGCAACACCTGCACGCTGCTGCGCCCGGCCTGGACACTGATCACCTGCAGTATTTCTCCCGTACCACTGTGGGTACGGATTTGCAGATTCGGCAGATAACGCACTTCGTTCATCAGCGTTTTAGCGTTGGTCTGCATCAGCCGCACTTTGCGCACGCGCATGCCGTCTGAGGCGTATCGGTATTGCTCGTTATCAGCCGAACGGTCTTCACGCAAAACCAGCCGGACTTCACGCAATCGGTTACGCAAGTCCCAGTTGAAAGTCTGTCCTGGTTGCAGGCCAAGCAGATTGCCATTGGCATCGAAGCCGTTGCGCAAATCTTCCTCGCCCGGGTCCATGCCATCGCGCACCGGCAAGCAGCGGTTACTGTGCTTGGCGGCGACCAGGCGGTGACCGTGGCCTTGTGGGCCGTCGTGGATCAATTTGAGCAAATTGCCACCGCAGTCATAGTGATAGGTCTGGGTGTAATTGGCGATCGCTGCAGGATCTGCCAGTGAAAACTTCGATGTCTGACCGGCCTCCCAACCCGTGGCCTCGATCAACTGATCGAGACTGTCATAACGGTAGCGGTTGACCGGTTCGATGCGCTGGTTGGCAAAGTATCGAATCGGGAGGGCGGCGTCTTCAATACTCAGCACGTTGCCTACCGGGTCGTAGACATAACGCAGGTCTTGCAGGATGTCATTGCCGCGCTGGCTTTGCAGGCTGATCAGCCTGCCATCCTCGGCGGCGTAGTCCAATGTGGTGATCACTCCGTTGTCAGCGGTTTCCCGAAGGGTATGTCCTTGGGCATCGTACTGGATGGCGCCGACCAGGGTTTTCGGCGCGATGCCCTTCAATTGCAGTCGAACGTCTCGCAACTGGCCGTCCAGGGTCTGGCTGAAAAGCTGTCGGTGTCCTCTGGCGTCGATTTGTTCGATGGTTTCCGAGAGCGGGTTGAAACGCGAGTAGCTCGTGGCGGCAGGCGCGTCTTCGAGCAATTTGTCACGCTCGCTGAGCGATACCGGCCAGTCAGGAGGGTCGAGTGAGCGCAGAAAGCGTCGAGACTGAGCGATGATTCCACCGGTCAATCCGAACTGTTCGAACAACTGCGTGCCGGCCGGATCATCGAGGCGGATGATCTGTCCGCACTGATTCCGCGTGGCAAATGTCGGATTGCTGCCGGCATAACCATATCGCTCCGTGCACAAAGGTTTTCCGTCATCGGCGTGTTCGAACACAGCCAGTGGTCGCAGCTGTTCGTCATACTCGATGCTGCGCACGCTACCCCGGCCATCCCAACCGTGCAGCGGTTGACGCGCCTCGCCCCACAGACTGACGCGCCATCCGGCATCGACGCTGAGCGTGATCAGCACCTGACCGGTCAGTGAGTAAACCGTCCTGAGATTGGCGGGGGCTGATGCGTCGGCGAACAATCGTGGATCGCGCTGCGCCACCCGTCGCCCGGCAACGTCATGCTGAACCGCGGTGATGCGCGCTTCAGATTCGCTGCCATCTTCGCGCCAGTAGGCAACCTGCCGCACCGGTAAGCCTCGGGCATCAGTGACGCTAAGATGCGGTGTCTGCGCATGCGTGCTCACCTTCCTGTCCACCAGTTGCGTCGCCGTTGTTCCGGCGGCGGGTCGAACAGGTCATTTTCGTCGAAGGCGACGTTACACCAGATCCAGTACCAGACTTCCCGGCGCAGGGGTTTGAGCGTCGGTGGATTGCCTTGCAGCATTTGCTTCGCCAGCACGGTTGCGGTCGGTCTGCCCACCGCGTCGTAGAACTGCTGGTCGTGAAAAGCATGCTTGCGCATCGAGCGATCATTGATGTAGCGCGGTTGATCGGCGAAGTAGGGCCGGTAAATCCGCACAGTCTGGCCTTTGTTGTTGTATTCCACTGGCTCGCTGACACGCCAGCGTCGCTGGGCCTGGGCGTCTATTGGTTTGCCATTGTCGTCGAGGACCAACTCACCGTTGTCATCGACCTGCCAGGCCACGCCCGGGGGACCTCATGTTTGGTTTGCAGAGTGCGGCCGAAACCGTCCAGGCAAGCAATGCTGACTCGCACTTGCAGATCGGGATCAAGCGGATAGCGGTCGGCCACCAGAGAGACGGCATACACGGGCTCACGCTGTGCATTATCGATTTGCTGCTGGAGTTCGGTTTCATTCCGATCGGGATTTTCCACAGCGGCAAGGTACTGTCGGGCGCGATCGCAAATGTGTCCTTCGGGCAGAATGTAGCCTTGGCTTTTCGCCCAGTCCCACCACTCTTGGGAGCGTGAGGACGTGCGGGAGATGCAACCCATCCAACTGAACGTATCCCAGAAAGCGGCACGGGCGAAGTTGCCAATGGCTTGTTTCGGATCGGCGATGGCAATGGCCGGATCGCGGTCTGCCGGCGGGACGTAGGTTTGCAGCGGGTCAAAACCCACCGGTTCTCCAAGGTCGGTGCCGTGGAAACTGCTCACCAGCGGCTCGCCGAAAGCGTTGTAGCGCGCTTCCTGCAGGTTGCGGTTGGCATCTTCAATGGCCGCAGGGAGGAAGGTGCGGTAGTCCACGTCGAGGCTGCGGGTAGTGCAGCCGTCCGGTAAGGTCACGGCGGTTGTCACACACCAATACGCGTCATAGGTAATCAGGGTTTCGCCGTGACTGCGGGTTTCACGGTATTTCTGCACGTTATGAAAGCCGTCTAGCGTGTGGTAGGTGGGAAAACCTCTGTGCACTGACCACAGATAGTTCTTCGCATCGTCAGGATCATCGATCGGACCGTGGTCTTGCTCGGGCAGGAACAGCGGCATGATGTGGTAACCGACCTCCTGCGATTCGAGTTTCTCTTTCAGGTTGAAGGGTAATTGGCCATCCACCTCGAGTTTGTCATATGCGCTGAGGGCGACGGCGTCCAGTTCGGCCGTCTCCATGTAGGCGGGCAAACCCTCGAAAGTCGCGGCGCCCGGATCCAGCGTTGCACCGCTGCGAGGGTCGATGTAGCGCTGCAGCGTCAATGCAGACAACACTGCTTGCTGCGCCCATTCGCCATCCTCGCGGGCCATTAGCAAAATATGTTCATGGTGGATCGTTGCAGCACTCAGCGCCGCTTTTTCCAGCACCAGCGAATTGCTGCGCAAGCGGCAGGGCAATCCAAGGCGCCAGGCCTCGTCATTGGGCAAATGAATCGATTCTGACCGGAGCTGCGTCAGGTACCATTTTTGCTGCGCATCGTCATGAGCATCCTTCCACCAGTTCTGCTGATGCTCTTCAGTGAACGGCGGCGCATCGCTGCTGGTTTTGCGTCGCGCGTAGTTCACCGTGAAAGCATGCACCACACGGCCGTAGGGGTCCCATTCCAGATTCAACTGGTGCTGGCACATCGGATCGTCGGCAATTGCCGGTTCGTACTGATAACTGATGGATTCCGCGTCCAGGGGCAAGATCACTGCATAAGGCTGGTACTTGCCTTTGGGGCGCAGCACCCGTGCGCCATAGCGATGTTCCTGGACCACATAGGGGACTGCGGTCGCCGCGTCGTCACCGGCGGCGAACACTTCCGAGCGCATTACTCGGCCGCTCAGGGTGCGGGCGATCTCTCGCGCAGTCTCCTCATCGGCTTCGGTGAAAGGTTGCGCGATGCGATCATTGAAGTGATAGAGCTGCAGCAGTGTGGGTTTGAGATCGACCGCATCATCGTCACGGCTGTAATAACCGGTTCTTGACGGGTCGATGGTTTCGCCTGTGTGAAACCAGGTCTTACTGAGAATCGGCGCGGTGAACTCGGTTGCTGACGCTTCGGTGTCGCTTTGCAGCAGCAGGCGAAAACCACGGAATTCGCGCTCGAAACGGTCGTAATAACCGCCGCGATAGCTGAAGAGCTGTGTCAGTGTGTTGCCGGTGATCTCATCATGTTGGATTTGCTCGTGTACCAGGTGCATGGCCATTGGTAGACCGGACACTGGATTTTCAACACCGGCTGCCTGTTGCTCACGTTTTTCATCCAGCCATTCCTGCGCCGAACTGCGGTAATTCACGCTGGCGCTGCAACCCATGTTGTTGCAGCTTCTGTTGAGCAGATAGGGTTTGGCGTCGACGAAATCGTAACGCCAGTGTCTGGGCGACATGTGCGGCAATGTCACCACCAGGCTCGAGCAGCCCAGGCCTTGCAGATCTGCGCTGGTGACCTGCCAGAGCGCGTCATGGGCGAGGCCCTCAGGCCAGGGAAGATCAATGGATGTTTGGGCGAAACCGCTGCCGGCATGGTTCATGAAAATACGCAGGCGCTCGGCTTCCATGTAGATCAGGTCAGCCGCACCCGAGCCGTCGAGATCCGCCAGCAAGACCCGTGAGGCGTTGAATTCATCGTAGGCAAAGGGCAGGGTGCACAGCACAAAGCCTTTGCCGAAACGACCATGTCCCAAATTCGGCCAGCACTTGACTTCGTTATGACGGATCCGCACCAGATGTTGCTGACCGCTGCCGATGAGATCGGCGAATGCAACGATTTCGCTCGGTGTATTGCTCAGCACAGGCAGCTCATCATCATCGCCTGCGGCGGTTTTTTCCGCATGCGGCACGTCGACGGCCTCGGCGAAGCCAGCCGCGCGACGATTGGCATACAAACGCACGCTGCGCGGGCCGACCAGCGTCAGGTCGCTCAGGCCGTCACCCAGCAAGTCGGCGATCTGCGCCATCGGGTGGGAAAATTCGCCGGGAAATGCATCGAAGGGCACGAACCCTGACCAGTTGCGGTCTGGGTCGAGGGTGAAAAATCCGCACATGCCCGGCGCGGCGAGCACCCAGTCGAGCTTGCCGTCGCCGGTCAGATCGGTAAGCGACTGATGCACGGGTTTGCCGGCGTCGGACATCGGCACGCCTTCAAGAAGTTTCCACTCGCTGTACTCGATCTGATCGCTGCCGGTCTCTGCGCGCATCGGCTCGCGGTAATACCAGCCGTGGTCATAACGGCAGAGCACACCCGCCAGGCCCTCACCGTACAGGTCAACCAACTGATATTGATGACCATCGTCGAGGCCGGGCATGGCCGTGAATTCTTTCCAGCCCTGCGGCTGCGGGGCGAGGTCGAACGTGTTGTAGCTGAACTCCATTGGCGGTCGGCTTTCGATCTGGCCGAGGCCGTCATAGGCCTGCTGATGCGCCGCGCTCAGATGGCTGTAACCCAGTGGGCTGAGGCGATATTGCAGGAGCAGGCGCTGCACCAGAACCGGATGGTCGCCCAACTCTTTGGGGAAGTGATGAAACATCAGCACTTGTCGACACAGGCGTCGGTTGCCCAGCTCGAAACCGTAGGCGTAGATCCAGTAAGGGTCGCTGCGCTCGGCCCATGGCTGTTGTTCTTCAAACGTTGGCACTTGTTCCAGATCGCTGCTGCGTTCGCCATAGTCGAACACCAGTTGAAAGTGCCACAACTGTTTTTCCCGGCTACCGCTGTCCCAGGCATACAGGTGCGCTGAGGCTTTTTCGTTGCCATAACACACGCGTTTGAGATAGCGCTGAGCGCGATAGTCGCGATACTGCGGAGCGACTGGCAGTTCGGTTTCCGCCTTGTATTCGTAGATGATGTGTTCGCCGCGGGTATTGAGGCTTTCGTCGATCATCCAGACGCCGACGCGCTGCGGGTCGGCAGGGTCGGCCCGGCGTGAATTGGCGGTGGTGCCATAGATATGCAGGCTGCCGTCGGCACCGTGAATCAGCCAGAAACCGGCTTTTTCGGTCTCGTTCGACCAATGTTCGATCAAGGCGAATGCACCCTCGACCCGTGGCCAGTGGCGAACGACGTCATACGCTGTCGTCAGGGGCAAGCCGTTGTATTGCTCAGTGGTGCGGAAGATCAATTCACCGGTGCTTTCATTGCGCTCGGGCAGCCATACATCACCGTCAGGCCCCACGACCTGGTCAGTGCCGTCATAAGTCGGCACGCCATTGACCGTGCGCAGGGTCACCGCGTCAACCGTCAACTGCCAGCCAATCCCGCAGGAACTGTTGCCCGTGCCACTGCTATAGCCCAGACCCAATGGCGGGACAAAACCGCGTCCGGTGGAAATCGGCAACGACAGTTCCAGCGACGCAGTGCCTTTGGTACCCACGCCGGCCGATCCCTTGCCAATACTCTGGATGGCGCCGCCGCCCTTGGGCAGGCTCGGTGTGTTGATCTGCATTGTCGACTGTTGCGGCGGCGGCTGTTCGTTCATAGCGAACCGCCTTCGCATCTCGCGGTGTAGCACACATGCAGGATGATGTCGGGCAAGCGCTGGAGTATGTGCTCCTGACCCTTGGGAAACGTCAGGATCCAGCGTGAAATCGCGCCGGTGTATTCGAATGGCAGATAGCGTTCGTCCTGGAAGTTGAGCTGAAACATGCCGTTGTCTTCCAGCGAACTCGACAGGGCGATCTGTTGACTGGATCGCAGGTTTTCTTTGACGCTGCTGCCGATCGCGGGAGCCATTTCAACTTTGCTGTAGGTCTGTTTCAGCACCGCCCGAATATCTTGATAAGGCCCGAGCACGGCCGGTAGCGTCACGCTTATAGTCTTGATCCGGCGCAGGTAATGATTTTGCCCGGCGTAATCATCGTCGAACATTTGCTGAGTCAGTTCCAATTCACACGTGCCGTTGTCGATCAGCGATTGCTTGATCTGTGCCCACGGTTTATTGATGGTTGAACTCGGATCCTTGCCGGTCAAATCCTTCAGTGACACGGTTTTCCTGATTTCCAGATCGCGGCGGTTGTGCTGCACGTACTGGCTGTACATCTGTTGCAGGCTCATCTTCAACTCTTCCCCGGCACCGAGGCCGCGGTACGTGGCATTCCACGCGCCGGGATGGACAAAGGTTCGGGTGAAATCGCCCATTTCGTATTGCCAGCAGGCCTCAGCGGCCTGGCATAGCGATTGTGCGTTGGTGAAGGCGGTATGGTAGAAACCGGCGAATTTGCTGTTGAGCCAGTCGTAGGTCTGCGATCGGCTGAAACGATTGCTGCTCAGCAGGAAATCGTGGGTGGCCTTGGCCTGGTTGAGTGCTGCTCGCGCCTGGCGCAGTTGCAGTTGCGTGGCTTTGTGTTGTTCGTCGGAGACGGCAAGCTGGGCCTTGATTTGCTCGGCTTCGAGTTTTGCCTGGTCGCGGGCCTGGGTCCATTCCTGGGCGCGGCGCCGGTATTGTTCGATGCGATCCATGGTTTGGCTTGCGCCATACGCAACGTGTGAAAACGCTTGCATATGGGCCGCGAAGCCGTTGGCAGCACCTTCCAGGCGTGCGCCACCGGCCGCCATGCCAAATATGTTCGGTGCTACAGTCATTGCCTGGCCGATTCCGTGGGCAATCGTCGCTCCGGTCTGGCCGAGACTTCCCAGCAGGTAAGAAGCTCCCGCGCCGATTTCCAAGGTGCTGACACCGTCTTTCAGCAATTTCTCGTAATAACTCACTCGGTCCAGAATGGTGTCCTGACTCGCCAGCAACGCCTCCTTGTTTTTTTCATCAATCTTCTCGGCCTGAACCTGTATTTGCACCGCCATCTCCGCGAGGTTCCACGCCTGCTGCTGTTGCAGTTCCAGGTACTGCGCCTGCTCCTTGCGTTCGATCAGCGACAGTAGCGTGGCGCCGAACGCGATCACGCTGTCCACCGCGTTCTGCGCGAGTGCGAACATGAAACTGAAGCGACAATGGGGAATCTGCGGGTTCAACAAGCGGCTGAGTGCTGCCCCGGACAAGCCTTGGCCCCACGCGGCGAGCAGTGCGCGCGGATCCAGCGGCGTGGCGAATAACGGCAGGTTCAGCGGAGCGCCGGCCATATCGAGGTTATGTCGCAGGTTAAACAAGCGGCTTTCGGCTCGATCCCAGTGCATGATCAGTTCGGGGTTGAAGGGCCGACGGAAATACTCAGTGTCCGCGCTCGCCAGTAGCGGGTCATGGCCGTCAGGCCGCAGACACAATAGTGGTGCAGGCTGCGAAGCCGTGGCCCTGCCGATACGCAAAGGTGGCTGTTGTTGCAGCTGCTGGTGGGCGCTGATCAGGCGCTGTTCGAATTGACGCAGTTGCACATTCTTCGACGAACTCAATTCGTCGAGCGTGAGCGGCAACCATTCGTCGATCTGGCGTACATCCGGGCGCGGTCCCAGCAGATCCATGATGTGGACGTAGCGCATCTTGGCTTCAGCCAGGCCGTCCGGCGTCAACTCTGCATACGCCAGATCAGCCTGGCGGCTTTCGATCTCGATAAACAGTTTCCACAGCGCCTTGCGAAAGTGCACCGGAAAACTCAAGGCAATCTGATGCGGATCGTCCGGGTACAGAATGGCCAGGCTGGGGTCGACCGGACCGGGCCATACCGGCTCTTCCAACGGTACGGCCTGCCAGTAACCGGGGTGTCCCGGGTCCGCGCTTTGTCGTGTCGGGTCAAACAGATACGCAAGCCACTGTTTCGCTTCGTCGTACTGCTGCTCTTCGTTCAAGCGGTAGGCCACCAGCCAGGGCAGGTACAGGAACAGTTCCAGGAAATACAGGTAGTAAGCGCCCGAGAAATCCATGGCTTGCGATCCCTGACCGTCCGGGATAGGTGGTTCTGTGTGCTGGGTCTGGGTTTCCCAGCTCAGCAGAGGTTCCATGCCGCCTTCGGCAAGGTTGATCAGTTGCCGGGCGAAGGTGGTGTTCATGCGCACAGCGGCCCGACGTGATCCTTCGGGTTCCTGCCCGTCGCTCAACTCGATGCCGGAGCCGCTGAAGTCAATGAATTGCGCCTTGCCCAAAGAAGGGCTGTCCCCCAGAGACGGGTCGATCATGCTGTTGATGCTGGGCGCTATTTGCAAGTTTGAGGGAGGCACTTCTGCCCATTCAACGGTCAGCGCCTTGAGTGCTCCGCCAATCAGCGTGGTTGCCAAGGAGCCTGCGTGATAAACCAGAACACCATAGATCAGCGGGATTTTCAGTTCCTTTGGATCCTCAGGCCACTCCACTGGCCAGCCGTCGGGCTGGAGGGTGGATTGATCGACCGAAAACGAATAAGTCAGCGAGGAGTCCTTCGACAGGCTATTGACGATGGCTGTAGACGCCAGCTTGCGCATTGCGCTGAATGTTTCAGGCGGCTTTGTTGACAGAACATTCAGCGGGTGTGCGATGAAAAACTGGTAGCCCACGCTGCTGTTATAGCGCCCTGCTGAAGGATGAAGATCGATTTCATTGTGATCGGTGGTAGAACGCCAAAAGGACGTAAACAAAACCATGCTGGAGCCGATCAGTTCATAGAGCACCCTTCGATTTGCATGTTTACCTGCAAGGCACGCCGTTTCTCCTTGCTTGGTGGCGGGTACCGTAAATTCAGTCGGATTCCCGACAGGGTCGGCGATCAAGCTACGCAGCCGATCAGGGTAGCCCTTGAAACAGAATGCCGTATCTGCGACATCCATGAAGTCGGTACCAACAGGTTCAATGATGGAGCCTGGAAGTAGCGGAACTTCAAGGTGATTTTCCGAAGGATCGAACACCAGCGTAACTTTGATGAGCTCCTTGTTTTCGTCGTGTTTGTCGAAGACGGAAAGTTTGAAAATCAGGAGGTTGTTGAATCCTGCCGCCAGCCTTGCGGTCAACTCGATATTGGACGCCGCCCGGTTATAGACAAAGTCGACGTCTTTCACGCTGGTCTCGATTCGCGACTGCCACCCCTGATAATCCCAGGTGGTCTTTTCGCTATCCGGTGTCTGGTGCTCGACTGCACCAAACATTGGCGTGCCGGAGGGAAGCCAGTATTGGAAACGACCAGCGTTGCCATTGGCGAAAATATTGCCGATCAGCCTCACGTGGGCTTCGCCGTTCTTGAGGACCTCGACGGAGGGAGGTGAGGCCGGTCTGACCTCCGGCGCCATCCCGAATGACGGTGGCAGCGGTGTCACATTGAAGTTCTTGTCTATCTGTACCGTTCGCAGAAAATCATAGGTATCTGCATCGCCCGGAATCTCGGAAGGGACGCCCTGATAGTTCGAATACAGCATGAGCACCATCGACTCAGGTGACGTCGAGTGGTCATACACCGCAATGGTCTGGGTTTGCTCCGCAATTTCTTCCTGCGGTTTTTCGATCAGCGCTTTGGTCTGGCAATAACTCTCGATATAGACCCGCGGCGTACTCCAGGTCTCGTCATATTTCTTGTAGCTGGCATATAGGCGGAACCTGGGATTGACCTTGACGCTCTGGTCGGCCTTGCCGTCAACGGGGGCCTGCATGGCGTCCGCATCCTGAAGCTCCAGCTCGGCCCAGATCACGAACAGACGATTGTTGAACCAGCACGGGCGAATGGTGTGTTCCAGCGCCTTTTCCGAAATGGGCACGTTGGCTTTTTGCCAATCCGACCAGGCATTGGGCAGCGGCTTGTCATATTTGACCGGGGTTTCGCCTGCTGCACTCGCGGGCGCTTTGACCGCGCGCTGCGACATGTCCAGTGAGCGCCAGTAATAAGCATTTTCGGCAGGGGATTTGCCGATGAAATAATAAGTACTGTTGGCAAAATCTTCCCCGTCAATGTAGCCATTGCAGATTTTCAGGTTGGCAATTTCTTCGAACCTGGCAAGGTAAGCCAGCACTGCGGTTTGTACTGTTTCGGGCTGAATCTGCGCCTGGTTGAGGTCATTCTCCAGTTGCTCGAAACTGGCGCTCTTGGTCAGGCGCAAAGTCGGGTCCAGATAGATGTCCGGGAACGTGCGCAACTGCTGGAGGGCGGGCCAGATCGAGTAGCGATTGAGGCCGTCGCGCCAGGTGCTGGTTTGCAAAGGCATAAAGCTGTCATCGCTGTAACCGGGCTCCAGGTTCAGCATCATGCTGTTGATTTGCTGTTGGTAGCTGGCAATGGCGCAGGCCACCGGACTGGTCGGGACATCCTGGCTGACCAGTACATCCAGCAACCAGAATTCATAAAGGTCGTTGGCGGTCTTGATCGTTTGAGCCAGCCCTTGCTCGATCAGGTAGGGATCGCTGGGTATTGCTTCGTGCAGATACAGGGCGAGCATCGCGTCACGCAGTGCTTCGTTAAGCGGCGCATCGAAGGCAGTCGTCATGATCGTTCCTCAACCATTGTCACGTGATGGGGCGGCGTTAGAGTGGGCGGCCATGACTCCCTCACCGACGGCTTTCCAGGCCAGCAGATCGCTTTGTTCGCCCAGCGCGGTGGCTTGCAATAGGGTTTTGGCGGCCAAGCCGCTGGCCTGACAAGCGGCCTGGCAACGACGGACCCAGTCGACTTGAGCCATCGAGGTGGCGCGTTTATCGGGGAGCGAGCTGGTCAGCTCGGCAACTTGCGCCTGCGGCCAGTTCAGCAAACGAGCAAGGGCAGCATCGGCCGTTTCGCTGGCGAGCTGGCGCAGGGCCTTGTTTTTCAATTGGGCCTTGGCTGGATTGGCGCAGCTGAAATAACTCAGGACATGGTCTTCGGACTGGCTCTGGCTGTGGAACCAATGACTGAAGCGTTCAAGCAGATAGAGATCGGAAAGCGAAGGCATGCTGTTACTGCCTTCCTCGTATGCCGCGCCACCCAGCCACATCGGATTGATTGCAAACAGGCGCAGAGCGCTATTGCTCAAACGCAGCTCTCTGACGATCTCGGCGTGGCGAGCCACCCGTTGATAATCCTCGATCAACGCTTGGGGCAGCGGGGTCTTGAGTGCTTGCTGCAAAATGCTATAGGGCGTGGCCCACGCCCAGTGAATGACCGCCCGGCAGCAATCCGGCGCAAGTTTCGCGGTTTCTTGGAAAAGCCCTTCGAGCAACTGGGCCTGACGGTCATGCACATCGAGCAGGAACTTGACGAGTCTGTCTGCGCAAGCATCTTTGACAGGTTGGGCCAGCCCTAGACCTTTGAGCGCTTGCGCGACATCGGCCTGTAACCAGGCAACGGGTTCATCTGTCAGGGTCAGTGTGCGATCAAGGCCAGACAGCAGGCCGTCAGCAGTGATCAGATGGTGTTCGATCAGCAACTGAAACCAGTTGATTTCTCCTCGCTTGCGTTTGCCATCCTCTTGCAGTGGCAGACCCAGCGCATTGACTTGCGCCTCGGTCGCCAGGCTGCGGCGCGTATCGCTCTGCAGCGTGGTCAGACGCGCCCGCAACTCATCGGGCAGGGGAGCTTGCTCGGCCAATCTGATCTGCTGATCATTTTCCTGCTCTTCGGGATTTGGCGGGGCATCGATGCCCAGGCGTTGCAATACCTGCGTCACGGTCTGCTGACTGTCTTTGAGCCAGGCGAAGGCCCAATCCAGTTGCATCAGCACATCGAGGATGTCCGGATTCGCCTCCGCGGTCGTTGCACTCAAGCGGCCGCTGGCCAGTGCGGTTTTGTAAGACGAGCCTCCGAGAAGTCCCGCCAACGCCAGCAGTTCTTCGACCGAGTGACCGAACAACCGGGCTATCCGCGCCTGGCGGTACAACGAGGAAACGGTAGGCAAGTCACGCTTGAGCGCGCCCACGTGCTTTTCGGTCTGACGGGCAATCAACAGCAAAGAGTCTTCGGTGGGTTGCACACCGAGCCCGGCACAGAGTTGCAGCAGGG
This sequence comes from Pseudomonas sp. AC255, assembly GCF_979258175.1. Taxonomy (NCBI): domain Bacteria; kingdom Pseudomonadati; phylum Pseudomonadota; class Gammaproteobacteria; order Pseudomonadales; family Pseudomonadaceae; genus Pseudomonas; species Pseudomonas sp. AC255. The sequence continues at coordinate 1,578,065 of NZ_OZ409841.1, forward strand.
TTTTCTGCGTCGCGGCATCGAGGGTGGTCAAATCGATGGGTGTTTGATCAAGAATCAGCGGTGTGTCGAACAGTTGCACATGGTTGAACACTTGATCGAACAACGGCACCGCGTCCTTGCCGCTGGCATAGGGGCTGAGGTCGTGCAGCAGCGCCGCGAACTCTTCAGGTTCGATGCTGTAGCGCTGGTTCAGGTAGCGATAGACGCCCAGCGCACGCAGGGTGTTTGCGTTGAGTTCCATGCCCAGGTTTGATTCGCCCTCGGCGCGCATGGCACTGCAGATCAACGTGTCGAGCCTGGCGAAAGGAATGCCGCTCCAGCGTTGCAGGCGGATCATCCGCTGAAGACGATCGAGACGATCAAGTGAGGTTTTGGTCAGACGCCATTGTGTGTTGTCACCCGACGCTATCCGCTCCAGTCCTATGGCGTGGTCTGACTCATCGCTCAGGTCTGTTTCCGGGGCCGTTTCCGGCGCGTTGTCGGACAGTTCAGCACCGGGACCGATGCCATTGACGTAGCAGGCACCGTAGTGATTTGGAAAAGACCCGGTCAGCAGGTCAATCCTGTTCGGGGTCGGCTGCAGGTATGGACAATTGGGCGACAATCGCACTGCAAAGCTGCGGCGGGCCACAAGTTGCTCGACCTGTTCAGCGGTGAGGCCAGTGTGCTGCATGAAGTCGGTCAACAGGGTCAATTGCTGCACAGGCGCATCGCTGGTGACTTCGACACCGTAGGCGCCTTTGAAAAAGTTCTTTTCTGTCGTCGTCAGGCGGTACTGGTCATCGAGCGTAAAGGCGAAGCGCTGTCTGGCCAGACGAACCGGTTGCTCCACGGTCCCGGTGGCGGTGATCAGATCGAATCTGGCTGTGTATTCCTGCTCGGTCGGCGTGGGAAGGGTGGCAGCCTGGAAATGCACAACGATGGGTTTATCTATCGCAGCGTGCAGACGATTTATCAGCCAGCCAGTCCCTGTGAGGTCCGGCACGTTAGAGCTCAGATCGATACTGGCAGGCACGGTCTTGTCGTCTTTACGAAAGGTCAGTGAGACAACGGTTTTGGAGCCGCCTTGATTCGTTGGTGCGTCCGCCAACGGAGTCGCGACCACGTCGTCGGGCTGCCCGGACAGGAGCAAGTAACATCTGCTTGGTGTGGTATGTGGCCGCAGGTAGGCAGTGAGAGGGTTTTGCCAGCCGTTGATGAGATTGCTGCGGGTCAGATAAAAATGGCTGAACACCGGGGGGGCGAGCAGCAATTGCTGTTGTTGTGGGCTCAACCCGCACAGCAACCGTTGTGCCTGTAGCGCCGGTTGCTGCAATTGCCCATAGTCATTGATTGCCACCTGTTTGATCGGTAGCAACAGACTGGCCCGGTAATTCAACTCGCCCAGACGCGGCTTATTATCAGCGAGCCCAAGTTGGCATTGGTGATGATAGAAGTTGTAGGGCAGTTCGAAGGGGTAGCTCCGTTCGGCCAGTACCTGATAGGTGGATTTGCTTTTGTCGGGAAGATTGCCATCCAGATAGGTGCGCAGATGACTTTCCAATACCTGCGTGACAATTTCCAGCATTGGTCTCGGTGTGAAGGTGCTCTCCTGGCTGATCAACAGGTCCTTGAGGTCAGGACGGCGTTGATCCATCAACAGTCGCTTGGGATCCTCACTGGTGGCTTCCAGTTGCAGGGAAAATCTCCGCAGTTCAGTCAGGTAGGCCACCGGACTATCGTTGGCGGCAATGGCTCCGACCTTGGTGAACTCGTCCCAGTTTTCATTGAACATGCGTTGATAGGTAGCGCCCAGCGAAACCAGCGAGCTCACACCACTGCGTTGAGCCAGTTGCTGCAACGCGCCGGAAGAGGTCTGGTATTCCCGATACAGGCGCGAAATGAGCGCCGCATACTTCATCGCATTGTCATAAGCCACATCGGCGTTGGCGTCGCTGTGAAGGGCGAGCTGGCGAGCGAACGCTGCTTTGGATAAACGGACGATGTCGAAAACTGACGTGAAGCCCATTTGCTGCATGGCGGTGGGGAAGTCGCTGCGGTCTTTCTTCAATCTGGCGTCGGAACTGATGAGGGCATTCATCAGGGAGGGGGTGTCGGCCATGACTTTGGATCTCCTGCCAGAAGGGGAGGCATTGGAAAAATGCCTGGGCAGGAACAAAGTAACGACAAAATGAACTTGGGTAACCTGTCAAACCTGACAGGTTTTCAACAGTTTTTTAGGCCTTATGGAAATCAATCTGATTGCTGTTATGCAGTTTGGAAATGCCGATTTTTCCATGCTCAAGCGTGACCGTTCGTCAGAACTGTCAGAGTTGACAGGTAGGCGCAAGGGATGCCCGACATCAAGAATCGCGTCTGAAGATCGGCAATTGCGCCGGGATAACGGGAGCGATGGATATGGACGACGAGAACAAGCTGCAACCGAATGGCCTGTGGCCGGCGCCTTTGATTTTGTCACCTTTAAGCAACTCTACAGTCTCGCCAGGCGGGTTCAATATCGTCGCTCTATCTCCTGGAGGAGTCACTGATAGTTGGAAAATTGAATGCTGGGGAGAAGCAATGACCATCATGGTTCAGAAGATGAGTGGGCAAAGCTGGAGCATTGGGTACCTGATACGTCTTTTGATCGCTTTGGTGCGTACTTCAATTTCAAAGTCAGGTACAAGCAGGTCTGGGTCTGGAGTGAATGGGCTGAATGTCACAATTTGTATGTGCCGCAACCCAAACCGCCCAGACCGACCATCAACACGCCGCCTTACCCGGCGGCGGTCAAACAGGCGCTGACTATTACCGGCGTCGTCGCAGGCAACGTCACGCTGCAAATGTCCACCGATGCAGGCGCACCGGTGGCTGGCAGTTTCACTGGCAGTGGCAGTACGCGCATTTTTACGCCAAGCGCGAACTGGGCAGCAGGCCTCACGTGGATCAAGGTCGTTCAAACCGTAGATGGCTTGGCTTCAGACCCGAGCGATCCTGTTTCCCTTGCAGTGAAGCCATCCAGTCCCGCCATACCTGCGCCACCCAAGCCTGCCTCAGCAAGACAGATACTGACCATTACCGGCGTCGTGACAGGTGACGTCACGCTGCAAATGTACACTGAAGCGGGCGCACCGGTTGCTGGCGGTTTCACTGGCAGTGGTGCAACGCGCGCTTTTACGCCAACCTCGGACTGGGTTGCAGGCATTCGGGTCAAGGTCGTTCAATTCTTGGATGGAGTGGCTTCGGATCCGAGCGATCTTGTTTCTATTCCAGTTAAGCCATCCAGCCCAGCCATCACACCGCCGCCCAGCCCGGCCTCGCCCATGCAGACCCTGGAGATAACCGGCGTCGTGGCAGGCAACGTTCCGATGCAAATGTCTACCGAGGAAGGCGCACCGGTGGAAGGAAGTTTCATGGGCGGTGGCACCTTACGCACCTTTACGCCGACCTGGAGATGGGATGCAGGCACCACCCGGGTCAAGGTAGTTCAAACCGTAGAGGGTGTGGCTTCTGATCCGAGCCATCTTGTATCCATCGCAGTCAAGCCATCCAGACCATCCATTACACCGCCGCTCAATCCGGGGCCGGCAAGACAGATACTCATCATTACTGGCGTCGTCGCAGGAAACGTCACGCTGCAAATATCCACCGAGGCAGGCGCACCGGTGGCTGGCACTTTCAGCGGCAGCGGCAACACACGCAATTTCACTCCAACAGCCGACTGGATTGCAGGCCGGGTCAAGGCTACTCAATCCGTAGGCGGCGTGGCTTCGGATCCGAGCGATCTCGTTTCCATCGTAGTGAAGCCACCCAGACCATCCATTACACCGCCACCCAGCCCATCCGAGATCAGACAGGCGCTGACCATCACCGGCGTCGTGACAGGTAACGTTACGCTTCAAATGTCCACCGAGGCAGGCGCACCGGTGGCGGGCGCTTTCACTGGCAGTGGAAGCACGCGTACTTTTATGCCAGCTTCGGACTGGGCGGCTGGCTCCAGAGTCAAGGTCGTCCAAACTGTAGGCGGCGTGGCCTCGGATCCGAGCGAAATTGTTTCCATTGGAGTGAGGCCATACAGACCTGCTATTGAAAGGCCGCCCATCCCGACTTCACCAAAACAGAGACTGACTATTACCGGCGTCGTGATAGGTAACGTCACGCTGCAAATGTCCACCCAGGAAGGTGAACCGGTGGCTGGTCATTTCACTGGCGGCGGCACCTTTATTTTTACGCCAACCCTGGAATGGGCTACAGGCGCGACCTATGTCAAGGTCCTTCAAATCGTTGGGGGCGTTCCTTCATATTGGAGCGATGTTGTTTCAATCATAGTGAAGCCATCCAGACCGGCCATCACTCTACCGCCTGATCCGACTCTGCCGAATCAGGCGTTGACCATTACTGGCGTCGTAGCAGGTAACGTCACGCTACGGCTGACCACAGAGAAAGACGCGCCGGTGGCTGGCGATTTCACTGGCAGCGGAAGCACACGTACTTTTATGCCAGCTTCGGACTGGGCTCCAGGCACTAATCAGGTAAAGGTCGTTCAAGTCCTGAGTTTGGTGAGTTCGGATCCGAGCGATCTCATCGTCTTCTCAGCGAAGCCATCCAGACCAGCCATCACACCGCCGCCCCGCCCAGCCTCAGCAAGACAGACACTGACTATTACCGGCGTCGTGGCAGGTATCGTCACGGTGCAAATGTCCACCGAGGGAGGTGCACCGGTGGCTGGCAAATTCACCGGCAGTGGGGCCAACCGCCTCTTCACACCGGCGGAGGACTGGACGTCCGGCGAAAACTCCGTCTACGTCATCCAGACAGCAGGCGGCGTGGACTCTGACCCCAGTGACTTGTGCACTTTCACCGTGGAAGGGGAGGACAGGCCCGACGCCCCTCAATTCCGGCAGCCACAGGCGGGAGGCATAACCTCAAGGTATCCCACCCTCAAGATCGCCGGCCTGCCAGGCGCGCTGCAAACCGTTCGCTTTGAGAACGGCGCGACGTTGCACGAAGAGACAGCGGGTGCAGACGGGATCCTGACATTCACAGTGGTGGAACCGTTGGATCCAGGCACCATTGTCCTTGAGGCTAAACAGGCCAGCGGTGGGACTGATTCGGATTGGAGCGCGCCGCATCGGTTTACGGTCAAGGCTGCCCCGTCAACTCCATCGATCGAAGCGCCACGGGCGAACTCCGAAACATCACGCTATCCGAGGATTCGAGGCACAGGAGCAACGGGAGGTGAGATTGTCCTGCGTCATGCGCTTGATCCCAAGGAAGAGTTTGCCATCGTCGACGGTTCAACCCGGTGGAATTGGACCGCAGAAAAAGCGTGGCCCCTCGGAGACTACGCCGTGCAGGCCCGGCAGACATTCGACGGCGACTGGTCCGACTGGACTGAGGCTCGCTCCTTCAAGGTCAGCGAATCGCGGTATGCCATTGGCGACGCTACACCCGCCATCGGTACACCGGTGGTGGGCACCGAGCAGAGCGTGCTGTTGCGAATCCAGGTCATCTCCGGTGTCAGCGGGGAGGTAGCGGCTGGCGTGGAGGTGAAGTGGCGCGTCAATGGCGAGGAGGAATTGCTGGCGACAACGCAGACCGACGTCAACGGCTGGACCAGTTATCGCTATACACCTGAGACAGTCGGCAAGCATGAAATTCTGGCGGACGTCACTCAGGATAACGCCGGTGTGATTTTGACCGAACTCTATGAAGTGAATGCCGTACTGGACGATGTCTGGGCGCAGGCAGCAGAGCTTTATCTGGACGGTGAGCGCGTCGACCCTGCAAGCGAACTCGTGCTGTTGAGAAAAAACCTGCCCTATAAGCTGGAGCTGAAGATTGCCGACGACAGTGTTTTGATTGGCTCTACCGTCACTTTGCAGAACTTCTGGGGCGCGAAGGAACGAGGCCTGACTTTCAACCCTGATCTGGGCACGCCGCTGACTATAAACAAAGGATCGTCAATCCATTGGTATATTTCTACCGAAGAGGCGAACAGTGGTTTTTATGGTTTGAGTCTGGCCAGTTCGATACTGCCCGACTGGGAGCTACCCGGGCGAGTGGAAGCGGGGGATTTGGCTGACGCCGTGAGGTTTGATCTGGATGGGTTCCCCCAGGTGTTCGGTGGTGCCCCGGCGTACCCCTGCCTTGGGGCCACGCATACATTGACTTTGCGACCCCAGGACAGCAGTTTTTTGCTCGGCCAGGACGTGGTTCTGGAGTTGAGTGCGCAAGCGGCCGATCTAGGCGTGACCTTGAGTCCGAGCATCCCGCAAACGCTCGGCGAGGACGGGGTGAGCTGGTTGCTGAACTGCGTCGACAGTACCAGTGCCGGCGATTTCGCAGTCTGGTTGAAGGTGCCGGCGCTGGAATTCAGTTCGCTGGAGTTGCCCATGTCGCTGGCGCATAACAGTGCTGAAGTATCTGAAAAATTCGGCCCTCAACAAATGGGAGGTTCGGCCGCGTACTGGAGATATGGCATTCGCGCGGTTTCCACTTTCACGGGACTGCCGGCGGGGGAGTGCCCGTGACTGTCGCGGTGACTGGCAAGCCAACCGTGGAGAATTTTACTGCTCGCGATGGCTGGATATTTATCAGCTACTACGACGGAGAGTTTGCGAGTTTGACCATTCGTAACCGCTATGGAAAGTAATGGCTGGGCAAGCGTCGGCAACTAGAGTGCGGCGCGGTACTTGTCACGGGTTGTTGCTGCGCAAAAAATCCCGGAGCAAAAAAACGGCACCTGCGAAGGTGCCGTTTTCATTTCCAGCCAGATCAGCCGAGCAATCAGCCCGCCAGACCCGCCTGTTGTACCAGCACCAGCAATGGCTGCGGGTACACGCCCAGGAAGAATGCGACCAGGGCGATGGCCAGCAGCATCACGCCGCCTGCTTTCTGTTCCCAGTGCAGCTGGGCGTCGTGGCGACGCAGGTTTGGCTCGATCAGGTACAGGGTGACCATCACGCGCAGGTAGTAGAACACCCCGATGGCGCTGCCCAGTACCAGTGCGCCGACCAGCCACCACTGACGCGTTTCGACGCCGCTGGCGATGATGTAGAACTTGCCGATGAAGCCAGCGGTCAGCGGAATGCCGGCCAGGGACAGCATCATCACGGTGAGCACGGCGGTCAGGTACGGACGGCGCCAGAACAGGCCGCGGTACTCGTACAGGGCGTCGGCGTCGCGGCCGTTGTACGGCGAGGACATCAGGGTGATCACGCCGAACGCGCCGAGGCTGGTGATGACATAAGTCACCAGATAGACGCCGATGGCTTCCACCGCCAGACCCTTGCTCGCCACCAGCGCGATCAGCAGATAGCCGAAGTGCGCAATCGACGAGTAACCGAGCAGACGCTTGAGGTTGCTCTGGGTCAGGGCCAGCAGGTTACCGAACAGGATCGAGGCGACCGCGATAACGCTCAGCACATCGCTCAGCACACCACTGCTGGCAGCAGGGGAGAGCTGGAACAGACGCACCATCACCGCAAACACCGCCACCTTCGAAGCGGTGGCGAGGAACGCCGCCACCGGTGCCGGAGCACCTTCGTAGACGTCCGGCGTCCACAGGTGGAACGGTACCAGCGACAGCTTGAACGCCAGACCGATCAGCATCATGCCCAGGCCCAGTTGCGCCAGCGGGCTTGGCAGGCCGGTCGCGGCCAGGGCCTGACCGATGCCGACGAAGCTCAGCGAACCGGCGTCGGCGTAGAGCAGCGCCATACCGAACAGCAGGAACGCGGAACCGGCGGCCGACAGCACCATGTACTTGATGCCGGCTTCCAGCGAACGCTTGTTGAAGAAGGCGTAAGCCACCAGACCGTAGACCGGTACCGAGAGCAGTTCCAGACCGATGAACAACCCGGCCAGGTGCTGCGCGCTGACCAAAACCAGACCACCGGCGGCGGCCATCAGGATCAGCAGGTACAGTTCTTCGCGGTTGCCCGGGTAGCCCGAACCGCCATCACCCAGATAAGCGTGGGCGAGGGTGACGCAGGCGAGCGTGGCGACCAGGATCATCGCCATGTACAGACAGGCAAACGCGTCGATCTGCAGCAACGGGGTCACGGCCAGAGGCGCGACTTTCAACGCAGGCAGGATCGACAGCAGGGCCAGGTTCAGACCCGCCACCGAAATCAGGAAGGTCTGCGAGTGGTTGCGGCGCCAGGCGATTGCCAGCATCACCACGATAATGGTGAGGCTGGTGATCAACAGTGGCGCAAGCGCAATAAAGTGTTGAATCGTGAATTCCATAGCGCTCTTACCGGGCCGAAGCGAGTTGAGAGAAGGCGGTGCCGAGCCACTGCTGCACGCCATGCATGGTGGCGGCAGAGGTGTCGAGGAACGGTTGCGGGTAGACGCCGAGGTAAATCAGCAACACCGCCAGACCGAGCACCATGATCAGTTCGCGCGCGTCCATGCCGTGCAGCACCGCGTCGGATTTCGACGGGCCGAAGTAGGCACGGTGGATCATGATCAGCGAGTAGACCGAACCGAACACCAGACCGGAAGTGGCAATCGCCGTGACCCATGGAGCGCTGGCGAAGGAACCGATCAGGATCAGGAACTCGCCAACAAAGTTACCGGTACCCGGCAAGCCCAGCGACGCCGCCGCGAAGAACAGGCTGATGGCCGGCAGGTAAGCGATACGCGACCACAGACCGCCCATCTCACGCATGTCACGCGTATGCAGACGCTCGTACAACTGACCGCTGAGGATAAACAGCGCCGCTGCCGACAGACCGTGCGCCAGCATCTGGATCACTGCACCTTGCAGCGCCAGTTGGCTGCCGGAGTAGATGCCGATCAACACGAAGCCCATGTGGGAAACGGAAGAGAAGGCAATCAGACGCTTGATGTCGGTTTGTGCGAACGCGAGGAACGCGCCGTAGAAGATCCCGATCAGACCGAGGGTCATGGCGATCGGCGCGAACTCCGCCGAAGCGTTCGGGAACAGCGGCAGGGCGAAACGCAGCAGACCGTAGGCCGCAGTTTTCAGCAGGATACCGGCGAGGTCGACGGAACCGGCAGTCGGTGCCTGGGCGTGAGCATCAGGCAGCCAGGAGTGGAACGGTACGACGGGCAGCTTGACCGCGAAAGCGATGAAGAAGCCGAGCATCAGAATGTACTCGGTGGTCATCGACATCTTGGTTTTCAACAGGTCGGCGTAGTTGAAGGTGATCACGCCGGTGTTGTTGAAGTTGACCAGCACCAGACCGAGGATCGCCACCAGCATGATCAGGCCGGACGCCTGAGTGAAGATGAAGAACTTGGTCGCTGCGTAGATCCGGGTTTTCTTGCCGTCCGAAGAACTGTGACCCCAGAGCGCGATGAGGAAGTACATCGGCACCAGCATCATTTCCCAGAAGAAGAAGAACATGAACAGGTCGAGGGCGAGGAACACGCCGACGACGCCGCCCAGGATCCACATCAGGTTGAGGTGGAAGAAGCCAACATGACGTTGAATCTCTTTCCACGAGCAAAGTACCGAGAGGATACCCAGCAGACCGGTCAGCAGGATCATCAACAGCGACAGGCCGTCGAGGGCCAGGTGCACGTTGATGCCGAAACGCTGGATCCAGACATGCTTGAACTCAAGCGCCCAGGTCGGATCGGCGCCCGGCGCCGGTGCGAATGAATAGTCACCGTGGGCCCACAGCCAGAGGCCGAGCGCGAGTTCCAGGGTCATGGTCAACAGCGCAATCCAGCGCGGGAGGGTAGCGCCGAAGCGCTCACCCATCCAGCACAGCAGGCCGCCGATGAAGGGGATCAGGATTAGCCAAGGCAGAATCATGACGGGCTCGTTTCCTTTCGCAAATTCGCAAGGTTCATATCAGACCGCTACCAGCACGATGGCGCCGATCACCAGCACGGCACCAGCAGCCATCGAGGCGGCGTACCAACGCAGTTGACCGGTCTCGGTGCGGCTCAGGGCAGTGTGACCACCCTTGGCCATACGCGGGATCAGACCGATGGTCTGGTCGAGCGGGTCTTTGCGCAGTACATGGCTGATCGCAAGGTACGGCTTGACGAACAGTTTGTCGTAGATCCAGTCGAAGCCCCAGGCAGCGAACCACCAGGCCGAAAGGAAACGGCCGATGCCGCTGTTGGCGATCGCCGTGACGAAGCGACGCTTGCCAAGGAACAGCAGCGCTGCCAGCAGGATACCGGCCAGGGCGATGGCGCCCGAGGCGATTTCCAGACTGTGCTTGGCTTCGCCACCGGCATGGCCGACGCTTTGCGGCAGTACGCCGTGCAGCGGTGGCACGATCATCGCGCCGACGAAAGTCGACAGCACGATCAGTACCGACAGCGGCAGCCAGTGGGCAATGCCGTGGCCGGCGTGGGCTTCGGTCTTGGCTTCACCATGGAACGCGATGAAGATCAGGCGGAAGGTATACAGCGACGTCATGAACGCACCGACCAGACCTGCGTAGAGCAGACCCTGGTTGCCGCTGGCGAACGCTTCCCAGAGGATTTCGTCCTTGGAGTAGAAGCCAGCGGTAACCAGTGGCAGAGCGGCCAGCGCGGCACCACCGACGATGAAGCTGGCGTAGGCCAATGGCAGTTTCTTCCACAGACCGCCCATTTTGAAGATGTTCTGCTCGTGGTGGCAGGCAACGATCACCGCACCGGAAGCAAGGAACAGCAGGGCCTTGAAGAAGGCGTGGGTCATCAGATGGAAGATCGCGCCTTCCCAGGCGCCAACGCCCAGCGCCAGGAACATGTAGCCGATCTGGCTCATGGTCGAGTAGGCGAGGATACGTTTGATGTCGGTCTGCACCAGCGCGGCGAAACCGGCCAGTACCAGGGTCACGCCACCGACGATGCCGACGAGGTGCAGGATGTCCGGCGCCAAGGCGAACAGACCATGGGTACGGGCGATCAGGTAGACACCGGCGGTGACCATGGTTGCGGCGTGGATCAGTGCCGAAACCGGGGTTGGGCCGGCCATCGCATCCGCGAGCCAGGTTTGCAGCGGCAGTTGCGCCGATTTACCGACAGCACCACCGAGCAGCATCAGGGTTGCCAGAACGATCCAGAAGTCACCGACCTTGAAGTGCTCAGGCGCACGCACCAGCAGTTCCTGGACGTTCAACGTGCCCAGTTGCTGGAACAGGATGAACAGGCCGATGGCCATGAACACGTCGCCGATGCGGGTGACGATGAATGCCTTGAGTGCCGCGTTACCGTTGTTGCGGTTGCTGTAGTAGAAACCGATCAACAGGTACGAGCACAGGCCCACGCCTTCCCAGCCGAAGTAGATGAACAGCAGGTTATCGCCGAGGATCAGGAACAGCATGCTGGCGATGAACAGGTTGGTGTACGAGAAGAAGCGCGAGTAACCGTCTTCGCCACGCATGTACCAGGACGCGAACAGGTGGATCAGGAAGCCGACGCCGACGACCACGCCGAGCATGGTCACCGACAGGCCATCCAGGTACAGCGCGAAGTTCGGCTGGAAACCTTCCACCGACATCCAGCGCCACAGCACCTGGGTGTACACGCCACCTTCCGGCGGCGCGACGTTGAATTGCCAGATCACGTAAGCGGTGACGATGGCCGACAGGCCGATCGAACCGACACCGATCAGCGCCGAGAGGTTTTCCGAGAAGCGGCCGCGCGAGAACGACAGCAACAGGAACCCGATCAGAGGGAATACGAAAGTCAGAAAGAGTAGGTTCATCCGCGCATCTCACTGGCAGCGTCGATATCGAGCGTGTGGAAGCGGCGATACAGTTGCAGCAGGATCGCCAGGCCAATACTGGCCTCGGCCGCTGCAAGGCTGATCACCAGGATGAACATGATCTGTCCATCCGGCTGCGCCCAGCGGGCGCCCGCAACGATGAAGGCCAGGGCAGAGGCATTCATCATCACTTCCAGACTCATCAACACGAACAAAATGTTGCGGCGGACCATCAGGCCGACCAGACCAAGGCAGAACAGGATGCCGGCGACGGCTAAACCATGTTCGAGAGGGATAGCAGGCATGTCTTACTCCTTCGCCTCGTTACGGCCCAAATGGAACGCCGTGACGGCTGCGGCGAGCAGCAGCATCGAGGCGAGTTCGACCACCAGCAGGTACGGGCCGAACAGGCTGATGCCCACGGCTTTCGCGTCTACGGTGGTGTGGCCGATGGCCTGGCCGCTCTGGTGAGCGAACAGCACATACAGCAGTTCGGCCAGCAGCAGCGCGGCGAGGATCACCGGTCCTGCCCAGATGCCGGGCTTGAGCCAGGTGCGTTCCTGCTGCACCGAGGCGGGACCCAGGTTGAGCATCATCACCACGAACACGAACAGCACCATGATGGCACCGGCGTAGGCGATCACTTCCAGCACACCGGCGAACGGCGCGCCGAGGGCGAAGAATGTCATGGCCACGGCAATCAACGAGATGATCAGGTAGAGCAGGGCGTGCACAGGGTTGGTGTTGGTGACCACACGCAGCGTGGACACCACAGCAATACCCGATGCGAAATAGAAAGCGAATTCCATCGTTCTTCCTTAAGGCAGCAAGCTCTTCACGTTGATCGGTTCGGCTTCGTTCTGCGCAGCGCCTTTCGGCTTGCCAGCGATTGCCATACCTGCAACACGATAGAAGTTGTAATCAGGGTTTTTGCCGGGGCCGGAGATCAGCAGATCTTCTTTCTCGTACACCAGGTCCTGACGTTTGAACTCGGCCATCTCGAAATCCGGGGTCAGCTGGATCGCGGTGGTCGGGCAGGCTTCCTCGCAGAGACCGCAGAAAATGCAGCGCGAGAAGTTGATCCGGAAGAAGTCCGGGTACCAGCGACCGTCTTCGGTTTCAGCTTTCTGCAGCGAGATGCAACCCACCGGGCAGGCCACGGCGCACAGGTTGCAGGCTACGCAGCGTTCTTCGCCATCGGGGTCGCGGGTCAGGACGATGCGGCCACGGTAGCGCGGCGGCAGATAGACCTGCTCTTCGGGGTATTGCAGGGTGTCGCGTTTGCGAAAGCCATGGCCGAAGACCATGACCAGGCTGCGCAACTGGGTACCGGTACCCTTAACGATGTCGCCAATATATTTGAACATGGGTCAAATCCTCACTGAACCGCAACCGCAGGCGTGTTCAACAACACAACCGCAGCGGTCACCAGCAAATTGATCAGGGTCAGTGGCAGGCAGAATTTCCAGCTGAAATCCATCACCTGGTCATAACGCGGACGCGGGATGGAAGCGCGCAGCAGGATGAACAGCATGATGAAGAACGCGGTCTTCAGTGCGAACCAGACGAAGGACAGTTGCGGCAGGATGCCGAACGGACCGTGCCAGCCACCGAAGAACAGGGTGACCAGCAGCGCCGAGATCAGGATGATGCCGATGTATTCACCGACGAAGAACATGCCCCATTTCATACCGGCGTATTCAATGTGGTAACCGTCGGCCAGTTCCTGTTCCGCTTCCGGCTGGTCGAACGGGTGACGGTGAGTCACGGCGACGCCAGCGATGAAGAAGGTACAGAAGCCGAAGAACTGCGGAATGATGAACCACAGGTTCTGCGCCTGGTACTCGACGATGTCGCGCATGTTGAACGAGCCGACCTGCACCACGATGCCCATCAGGGCCAGGCCCATGAACACTTCGTAGGACACGGTCTGCGCCGAGGCACGCAAGCTGCCGAGCAGGGCGAACTTGTTGTTGCTCGACCAGCCGGCGAACAGCACCGCGTACACCGACAGACCGGCCATGGCGAAGAAGAACAGCAGGCCGATGTTCAGATCCGCCACGCCCCAGGTCGGGGTGATCGGGATGATCGCGAAGGCGATCAGCAGGGCGGACATGGCCACCACCGGCGCCAAAGTGAAGATCACCTTGTCGGCAAACGGCGGGGTCCAGTCTTCCTTGAAGAACATCTTCAGCATGTCGGCGGCGATCTGGAACATGCCGAACGGGCCAACGCGGTTCGGACCGTAACGGTCCTGCCACCAGCCCAGCAGGCGACGTTCGACAAAGCTGAGCAAGGCGCCCGCGACCACCACGGCCAGCAGGATCACGATGGCTTTGATGACCGTCAGGATCACATCGATCACTTCAGGGGTGAACCAGGTCATTGCGCTGCCTCCTGCAGACCGTCGACGGATACGCCGGCGAATGCCGGTGGAATGCCGGCGATGCCCGCAGGCAATGCCACCAGACCGGCGCCCAGTTCTTCATTGATGCGCAGCGGCAGACGCAGGGTCTGGCCGGCAACGTTCAGGCTCAGCAGAGCACCGTCGTTGACGCCGAGGCGATCCGCTTCGGATTTCGCCAGAGCCACGTACGGAGCCGGAATGCGCTCTTGCACCGGCGCGGCTTTCGAAGAATTTTCTTCGCTGCCGAACAGGTGATAGAACGGCACGGCCTGCCAAGTGCCCGGCGCCGGATTGAATGCGCGCGGAGCAGCAGCGAACCAGTTCAGCGAGTCGCCAGTGCTTTCGATCAGGCGCGTGCCCGGATCGCCAGCGCGCAGATGACCACCGACTTCGTCCTGGAACTTGTTCCACGCTTGTGGCGAGTTCCAGCCCGGCGACCAGGCGAATGGCACCTGCTGACGCGGTTCGGCGGAGCCCGAGTAACCTTCCATGGAGAAGGCGAACGCGGTGTCCTGGTCTTGCGGGGTGCGTGGTTCGTGAACGCTGATGTCGGCGCGCATCGCGGTGCGACCGGAGTAACGCAGCGGCTCACGGGCCAGTTTCAGACCCTTGATGCGGAACGCAGCGGAAGGTGCAGCATCGACGATACGTGCCAGTTGCGCGGTGCTCGAGGCAACGGCAGCGGTGACGTGGTCGAGTTGCGTCCAGTCGATCGGCTGGTTCAGCAGGGTCGCGCGCAGGGCGTGCAGCCAGCGCCAGCCTTCGTGCACCAGAATGCTCGCGTCCATGTATTGCGGATCGAAAACCTGGAAGAAGCGCTGGGCGCGGCCTTCCTGGCTGACCAGCGTACCGTCGCCCTCGGCGAAGCTCGCCGCTGGCAGAACCAGGTGCGCGCGATCGGTGGTGGCGGTTTTCTGATGGTCGGCAACGATCACCACTTTCGCGGCGTTCAATGCGGCATCGACCTTGGCTTTGGCGGTGCGGGTGTACAGATCGTTTTCCAGCACGACGATCGCGTCGGCCTTGCCATCGATGACCGCTTGCAGCGCGTCGTCGACCGACTCGCCACCGAGCATGGCCAGACCGAGGCTGTTGGCCTCCGGCACGATCAGGCTGATCGAACCGTTCTTCTCGCGCAGCTTCAGGGCCTTGGCGATGTTCGCGGCGGCTTCGATCAAGGCTTTGGAGCCCAGCGAAGTACCGGCGATGATCAGCGGACGCTTGGCGGCGAGCAGGGCATCGGCGATACGCTGCGCCAGTTCCAGGGCTTCGGTGTCCAGACCTTCAACGGCCGGCGCGCTGGCATCCAGCGCGTGAGCCACGGCGAAACCGATGCGTGCCAGGTCGTCGGGAGCTGCGTGTACGCATTCTTCGGCAACGTCGTCGAGCTTGGTTTCGGCGAGGCTGGCGATAAACAGCGGGTTCAGCGCGTGCTGACCGATGTTCTTCACCGCCGCGTCGAGCCAAGGCTGGACGCGCATGGCTTCGGCCATGTCTTCAGCCTTGCCCTTGACCGACTGACGCAGAGCCAGCGCCATGCGCGCAGCGGTCTGGGTCAGGTCTTCACCGAGGACGAAAATCGCGTCGTGGTCTTCGATATCGCGCATGTTCGGCACTGGCAGCGGGCTGTCGTTCAGCACCTGAAGGACCAGACGAATGCGCTCCAGCTCGGAGGCTTCGATACCCGAATAGAAGTGCTCGGCGCCTACCAGTTCGCGCAACGCGTAGTTGCTCTCGAGGCTGGCGCGCGGCGAACCGATGCCGACGATGTTGCGTCCGCGCAGCAGGTCGGCGGCTTTGTCCAGCGCAGCGTCGAGGCTGAGCTTGGTGCCATCGGCCAGCAGCGGCTGACGTGGGCGGTCGGTGCGGTTGACGTAGCCATAACCGAAACGGCCACGGTCGCAGAGGAAATACTGGTTCACCGAACCGTTGAAACGGTTTTCGATGCGACGCAGTTCACCGTAACGCTCGCCCGGGGAAATGTTGCAACCGCTCGAGCAGCCATGGCAGATGCTCGGGGCGAACTGCATGTCCCACTTGCGGTTGTAGCGCTCGGAGTGAGTCTTGTCGGTGAACACACCGGTCGGGCAGACCTCGGTGAGGTTGCCGGAGAACTCGCTCTCGAGGGTGCCGTCTTCAACGCGACCGAAGTACACGTTGTCGTGGGCGCCGAACACACCGAGGTCAGTGCCGCCAGCGTAGTCCTTGTAGAAACGCACGCAGCGGTAGCAGGCGATGCAGCGGTTCATTTCGTGGGAAATGAACGGGCCGAGTTGCTGGTTCTGGTGGGTGCGTTTGCTGAAGCGATAACGGCGCTCGTTGTGGCCGGTCATCACTGTCATGTCTTGCAGGTGGCAGTGACCGCCTTCCTCGCACACCGGGCAGTCGTGCGGGTGGTTGGTCATCAGCCATTCGACAACGCTGGCGCGGAACGCCTTGGATTCTTCATCGTCGATGGAGATCCAGGTGTTGTCGGTGGCGGGCGTCATGCAGGACATGACGATGCGACCACGGGTGTCGTTCTCGTCGGTGTACTGCTTGACCGCGCACTGGCGGCAGGCCCCGACGCTACCAAGCGCGGGATGCCAGCAGAAATATGGAATGTCGAGGCCCAGCGACAGACATGCCTGTAACAGGTTGTCTGCCCCGTCGACTTCGAGCGCTTTGCCGTCTACGTGGATAGTGGCCATGGTTCAAAGGTCTTCGTTGGCCCGGTGTCAGCGGGCGTGGCTAATGGAATCTTGTTATGCGTCCGAATCCAAACAGCCCCGGAGGGCGTCATCGGACGAAAGGCGAAGGGCACGGACCCTTCGCCTTTTTAAGCGTTTAAGCGCCGACTACGATCGGCCTTGCCAGAGGCGGGACGGCGGCGCTGACAGGCGCAATACCGGCTTCGAACTCTGGACGGAAGTATTTGATGGCGCTGCCCAGCGGCTCCACGGCACCCGGTGCGTGAGCACAGAAGGTCTTGCCCGGGCCGAGGAAACCGACCAGACCCAGCAGGGTCTCGATGTCGCCCGGCTGGCCCTTGCCCTGTTCGATGGCCATCAGGAGCTTGACGCTCCATGGCAGACCATCGCGGCACGGGGTGCAGAAACCGCAGGATTCGCGAGCGAAGAACTGCTCCATGTTGCGCAGCAGCGAGACCATGTTGACGCTGTCATCCACCGCCATCGCCAGACCGGTACCCATCCGGGTGCCGACCTTGGCTATACCGCCGGCATACATTTGTGCGTCGAGGTGCTCGGGCAGGAGGAAACCGGTACCGGCGCCGCCTGGCTGCCAGGCCTTGAGCTTGAAGCCGTCGCGCATGCCGCCGGCGTAATCTTCGAACAGTTCACGACCGGTGACGCCGAATGGCAGTTCCCACAGGCCCGGGTTCTTGACCTTGCCGGAGAAGCCCATGAGCTTGGTGCCCATGTCTTCGGAACCTTCGCGGGCCAACGATTTGTACCAGTCAACGCCGTCGGCAATGATCGCCGGCACGTTGCACAGGGTTTCGACGTTGTTCACGCAGGTCGGCTTGCCCCACACGCCGACGGCGGCAGGGAAGGGCGGCTTGGAGCGCGGGTTGGCGCGGCGGCCTTCGAGGGAGTTGATCAGTGCGGTTTCTTCACCGCAGATGTAACGCCCGGCGCCGGTGTGGACGAACAGCTCGAAATCGAAACCCGAACCGAGAATGTTCTTGCCCAGCAGGCCGGCCGCCTTGGCTTCTTCCACGGCACGGTTGAGGTGCTTGGCGGCGGTGGTGTATTCGCCGCGCAGGAAGATGTAGCCACGGTAGGTTTTCAGCGCGCGGGCACTGATCAGCATGCCTTCGATCAGCAGATGGGGCAGTTGCTCCATCAGCATGCGGTCTTTCCAGGTGTTCGGCTCCATTTCATCCGCGTTGCACAGCAGGTAGCGGATGTTGATGGATTCGTCCTTGGGCATCAGGCCCCACTTCACGCCAGTGGGGAAGCCGGCACCGCCGCGACCCTTGAGGCCAGCGTCTTTGACGGTCTGGACGATGGCGTCCTGATCCATCTCGGCGAAGGCTTTGCGTGCAGCGGCGTAACCGTTCTTGGCCTGGTACTCGTCAAGCCACACGGCTTCGCCGTCATCGCGCAGACGCCAGGTCAGCGGGTGTGTCTCGGCCGAACGCTGGATGCGGTTGGCTGGACCAAAAGATGTCAGGGTCATACGTAGCCCTCGAGCAGTTTGGCCACGCCAGCAGGCTGCACGTCGCCAAAGGTGTCGTCGTCGATCATCAGCGCCGGTGCCTTGTCGCAGTTGCCGAGGCAGCAGACAGGCAGCAGGGTGAAACGACCGTCGGCGGTGGTCTGACCCAGGCCGATGCCCAGATTGTTCTGGATTTCGCTGACCACCGACTCGTGGCCGCCGATGTAGCAGACCATGCTGTCGCAGACGCGAATGATGTGGCGGCCGACCGGCTGACGGAAGATCTGGCTGTAGAACGTCGCCACGCCTTCAACGTCGCTGGCCGGGATGCCGAGGATCTCGCCGATCGCGTAGAGGGCGCCATCCGGCACCCAGCCGCGTTCCTTCTGAACGATCTTCAGGGCTTCGATCGACGCCGCGCGCGGGTCTTCGTAGTGATGCAGCTCGTGCTCGATGGCCGAGCGCTCGGTTTCACTCAAGGTGAAACGGTCTGTCTGGATAAGCGTGCTGTTCATGCTTAGCGGTCCACGTCGGCCATAACGAAGTCGATACTACCCAGGTACGCAATCAAGTCCGCGACCATGCTGCCTTTGATCACCGAAGGGATCTGTTGCAGATGCGGGAAGCTCGGAGTACGGATCCGGGTACGGTAGCTCATGGTGCCGCCGTCGCTCGTCAGGTAATAACTGTTGATGCCCTTGGTCGCTTCGATCATCTGGAAGGATTCGTTGGCCGGCATGACCGGGCCCCACGAAACCTGCAGGAAGTGCGTGATCAGGGTTTCGATGTGCTGCAGCGTGCGCTCTTTCGGCGGCGGCGTGGTCAGCGGGTGATCCGCCTTGTACGGGCCTTCCGGCATGTTGCGCATGCATTGATCGATGATCTTGATGCTCTGGCGCATCTCTTCGACGCGGACCATGCAGCGGTCATAGGCATCGCCGTTGACGGCCAGTGGCACTTCGAATTCAAAGTTCTCGTAGCCCGAGTACGGACGCGCTTTGCGCAGGTCGAAATCGCAACCGGTCGAACGCAGGCCGGCACCGGTGACGCCCCATTCCAGGGCCTCTTTGGTGTTGTAGGCAGCGACGCCGACAGTACGCCCCTTGAGGATGCTGTTCTGCAGGGCGGCCTTGGTGTATTCGTCCAGACGCTTGGGCATCCACTCGACGAAATCCTTGACCAGTTTTTCCCAGCCGCGCGGCAGGTCGTGGGCGACGCCACCGATGCGGTACCAGGCCGGGTGCAGACGGAAACCGGTGATCGCCTCGATCACCGTGTACGCCTTCTGGCGGTCGGTGAAAGTGAAGAACACCGGGGTCATGGCGCCGACGTCCTGGATGTAGGTACCGAGGAACAGCAGGTGGCTGGTGATCCGGAAGAATTCGGCCATCATGATGCGGATGACATCGACCTTCTGCGGCACTTTGATGCCGGCGAGCTTCTCGACCGAGAGCACGTACGGCAGGTTGTTCATCACGCCGCCGAGGTAGTCGATACGGTCGGTGTACGGAATGTAGCTGTGCCAGGACTGACGCTCGCCCATCTTCTCGGCGCCACGGTGGTGGTATCCGATGTCCGGGACGCAGTCGACGATCTCTTCACCGTCCAGCTGCAGGATGATGCGGAACGCACCGTGCGCCGAAGGGTGGTTCGGGCCGAGGTTGAGGAACATGTAGTCCTCGTTGGCACCGGAACGCTTCATGCCCCAGTCTTCCGGACGGAAGCGCGCGGCTTCCTCTTCCAGCTGCTGTTTGGCGAGGTTGAGGCTGAACGGATCGAATTCGGTGGCGCGCGCCGGGAAGTCCTTGCGCAGCGGGTGACCTTCCCAGGTCGGCGGCATCATGATGCGCGACAGGTGCGGGTGGCCTTTGAAGTCGATGCCGAACATGTCCCAGACTTCGCGCTCGTACCAGTTGGCGTTGGGCCAGATGCTGGTGACGGAAGGCATGCTGAGGTCGCCTTCGGACAAGGCCACCTTGATCATCACGTCACTATTACGCTCCAGCGACATGAGGTGATAGAACACGGTGAAATCGGCGCCGGTCGGCAGCCCTTGACGCTTGGTGCGCAGACGCTCGTCCACGCCGTGCAGGTCATAGAGCATGACGTACGGCTTGGGCAGGTTGCGCAGGAAAGTCAGGACTTCAACCAGTCTGGCACGGGCCACCCACAGCACCGGCATGCCGGTGCGGGTTGCCTGCGCGGTGAACGCTTCGGCGCCAAAACGGTTGTTCAGTTCGACGACCACATCCTGGTCGTCTGCCTTGTAAGGCGGGATGTACAGAGCACTGCCTGTAGTCATGGTTATTTTTTCGCTTTCGGTCAACGTAAAGAATGAAGCCAGCTTCTCGTTACTTGGAACAGAACTGGATCAGACTTCGTCAGGGCTGCGCAGATTGGTGACTGCGATTCGCTGTTCGCGGCGCTGTTCCTTCTGCGATGGCATGTCGGCGCGATACACGCCTTGATCACCAACGACCCAGGAAAGCGGACGACGCTCCTGTCCAATCGATTCCTGCAACAGCATCAAGCCTTGCAGAAATGCTTCCGGACGGGGCGGGCAGCCAGGTACGTAGACGTCCACGGGCAAGAACTTGTCCACCCCTTGAACCACGGAGTAGATGTCGTACATGCCGCCGGAGTTGGCGCACGAACCCATGGAGATAACCCATTTCGGTTCGAGCATTTGCTCGTAGAGACGCTGAATGATCGGCGCCATCTTGATGAAGCAGGTACCGGCGATAACCATGAAGTCGGCCTGACGCGGCGAGGCCCGGATGACTTCGGCGCCAAAGCGCGCGATGTCGTGGGGCGCCGTGAAGGCGGTGGTCATTTCCACGTAGCAGCACGACAGGCCGAAGTTGTACGGCCACAGGGAGTTCTTACGTCCCCAGTTGACCGCGCCGCTCAGCACGTCTTCCAGCTTGCCCATGAAAATGTTTTTGTGAACTTGATCTTCTAACGGATCGGCAACGGTTTCCCGCTGGCCAATCGGATACTGCTCGTTAGGAGCATCGGGGTCGATCCTGGTGAGATTGTATTGCATTGCCAAAGCCTCATTGTTTCAGCTTCGCCTGCCGCTTGCGACGAGCTTCCGGAGCCCAGTCAAGGGCGCCCACTCGGAACAGGTAGACAAGACCTGCCAACAGAATTGCTATGAAAACGAGAGCTTCGACGAATCCGGTCCAGCCGCTTTCGCGGACGGACACAGACCATGCAAAGAGAAAGAGGGCTTCGATATCGAAGATCACGAACAGCATCGCGACCAGATAGAATTTGGCTGAGAGCCGCAAGCGGGCGCCACCGGTAGGTAGCATGCCCGACTCGAACGGTTCGTTTTTGCTGCGACCCCAGGCTTTTGACCCGAGGAGGCTGGAGACGCCAAGCATGAAGGCACACAGGCCGACGACACCCAGAAGGAAAATGGCAAAGCCCCAGTTGTGGGCCATGAGTCCTGTCGCTTCGGGCATGCTGGTAATCCTTAACAGAGAGCAAAGGTCTCTGAGCTTGATAAGAAATAAGGCAGTGACGATATGTCGCAGCAATCAATCGGGCTGATTTTATGGCTAAACACCCGGCAAGTAAAATTCCAAAGGCGAAATTATTTACCGGATTAAGGACATAGCGTCTCCTGAAGGCGCTGCGGCCCATGCGTTGCGGGCATTAGCCGGGTTTCCGTCAATTATGTTTTGTAGGCTTTGTAACGAACATAGTTGCCGCTAAATGATAATTGATATCGTTTGGCGTGGTTTTGTAACTGTTTAATGAGTGAGTGGCTGGGAAGTTGTCTTACTTGCGCGTTACTGCAAGTAGCGAAGCCTACCGTTTTAACGGAAATTTCTGACGCTTGTAGCGCTTCAGATCAATGTTTCGTCTCGCGGCTGACGGTAGCCCGTGGGAGCGAGCCTGCTCGCGAAAGCGGTGGATCAGCCTCCAGATGTGCAAGCTGACTTATCGCCTTCGCGAGCAGGCTCGCTCCCACAGGAAATTTATGGGGGCTTTGAGATTCCAACAGGCAAAAAAACGCCCCGATCCAGTCGGGGCGTCAGTCTTGCGGCTTTGCGGTTAGCTTTTTATTCGATCCGCAAAGGCCGTTTGCTCAGGTGAAGCCGAATCAGTGGAACTGTTCTTCTTCGGTCGAACCGGTCAGCGCGGTCACCGAGGACGAGCCGCCCTGGATCACGGTGGTCATGTCGTCGAAGTAGCCAGTGCCCACTTCCTGCTGGTGCGCAACGAAGGTGTAACCCTTGGCGGCGTCAGCGAATTCCTGCTCTTGCAGTTTCACGTAGGCAGTCATGTCGTTGCGGGCGTAGTCGTGCGCCAGGTTGAACATGCTGTGCCACATGTTGTGAATGCCGGCCAGGGTGATGAACTGGTGCTTGTAGCCCATGGCGGACAGTTCGCGCTGGAACTTGGCGATGGTCGCGTCGTCCAGGTTCTTCTTCCAGTTGAAGGAAGGCGAGCAGTTGTACGACAGCAGCTGGTCCGGGTATTCCTTCTTGATTGCTTCAGCGAAGCGACGGGCTTCTTCCAGATCCGGCTTGGCGGTTTCGCACCAGATCAGGTCGGCGTACGGAGCGTAAGCCAGGCCACGGGCGATCGCTTGATCCAGGCCGGCACGTACCTTGTAGAAACCTTCCTGAGTACGCTCGCCGGTCACGAATGGCTGATCGTACGGGTCGCAGTCGGAAGTCAGCAGGTCAGCCGCGTTGGCGTCGGTGCGGGCCAGAATGATGGTCGGCGTGCCGGCAACGTCAGCTGCCAGACGGGCAGCGGTCAGCTTCTGTACGGCTTCCTGGGTTGGCACCAGAACCTTGCCGCCCATGTGGCCGCATTTCTTCACCGAAGCCAGTTGGTCTTCGAAGTGAACGCCGGCGGCGCCTGCTTCGATCATGCTCTTCATCAGCTCGTAGGCGTTGAGTACGCCGCCGAAGCCGGCTTCAGCGTCGGCCACGATTGGCGCGAAGTAGTCGATGTAGCCTTCATCGCCCGGATTCTTGCCGGCTTTCCACTGGATCTGGTCAGCACGACGGAACGAGTTGTTGATGCGCTTGACCACGGTCGGTACCGAGTCAACCGGGTACAGCGACTGATCCGGGTACATCGATTCGGCGGAGTTGTTGTCCGCAGCCACCTGCCAGCCGGACAGGTAGATCGCCTGGATACCGGCCTTGACCTGCTGAACAGCCTGGCCGCCGGTCAGGGCGCCCATGCAGTTGACGAAATCTTTCTCTGGACGGAAGGACGGCTTGGCACCCTGGGTAACCAGGTTCCACAGCTTCTCGGCGCCCATCTTCGCGAAGGTGTGCTCAGGCTGAACCGAGCCACGCAGGCGGACCACGTCAGCAGCGGAGTAAGTGCGAGTCACGCCTTTCCAGCGCGGGTTCTCGGCCCAGTCTTTTTCGAGGGCTGCAATTTGCTGTTCGCGTGTCAGTGCCATGGAGATAAACCTCGTCGCGTCTTTTATGAAAAGTTGTTCTGCGGTGGAAAATTCCTGCGCTCGCTGACCAGAAGCTTAGGTGGTCAAGTCGGATTCGGCGGGGTAGGCGACGGGATGAACGATGGGCTCGAGGGGAAGTGAGCAGGTAGTGGCGCGGTGCGGGCGCATTCCGGCGTCGTGGGCCTTTATACGGTCTGCAGCGTGAAGCCGGGTTACCTAAATACGCTTCCGTCCCTCGGGACAACTTCGTTCCAGTCGGCAACCTCGTCAAACACACCTTGTGGGCGGTACAGACACGAAACGGTTCGCGGGATAGGTGCGAACGGCGCTTCGAAGGCCCTTGCCAGGGCCTCTGATTAGCGGGAGCGAGGCCATCATGCCTTCGCTTTTTGGCCTCGTCAAACGTTTTGTAGTGCTTTTTTAAGGCACTACATCTTTCGTCTAATACGACTAATCAGTCAGTTTTCGGTGCTTTAGTCCAGTGTGTCGACTTTCACCCGCAAGGTCATGTCATCCCGGCCTTGAGTCGAGTAGCTGCGGGTAAGCCCCTGTTTATCGGCCTGAGTCTGGCTATTGACGCCGGCGAGAGTGATCCACTCACCGAGGCGCCCGGTGACGGTTGTGTCGGTACTTTGCACGTTCACTACATCGGGACGTTCCTGGCTCATGCGGTCACGGTTGGTACTGATCGCCAGATGAACGGTCTCGCCGGTGACGCTGGCGGTGACGTAGAAACCCTGGGTGACGTTGCGGTATTGGGTCTCGCTGCTGTAACCGCCGTAGGAGTCGCTCTGGGTGTTGGTGATCGGCACGCTCTGGCCAACCTGAATCAGCGCCGGAGTGCCTTCACTGGTCTGCACTTGCTGAACGCCGCCATTGCGGCTGGTGGTGCTGCGGCTGATGATCCGGGTCTGGTTCGGCTGGGCGCCGTTGACCGCATAACCTTCGTCGCCACGGCCATTGTTTTCGTTGGTGTCGACGGTGATCAGTAAGCGCTTCGGTGCGGTATCGAGTTGCGCCAGCAGATCTTTCAGTTCCTGTATCTTGCCCGGCTCGGCTTTGACGATCAGCTGATTGCCGTAAGCGCTGACCTGACCGTCCTGGCCGATGAAGTCCTGCGCCACCGGCAGCATGTCGGCGCTGGTGTGGTATTTGAGGGGGACGATTTCTGTGGCTGCCAGCACCGAAAAACTGCAGCCGAGCAGCAGGGTGGTGAGCAGGGTGCGTAGGGACATGTCCGTTATCTCCGCGTTCGAAAGGCTTGATATTGCCAGTTTGTCGGCCCGGGGTGGGGCAAGTTGAATCGTAGACAGCAAAACGCCCCGGCATCCGAAAATGGCGGGGCGTTTTGTGGTGTGCTGGCGGCCATTGTGGCGAGGGGATTTATCCCCGCTCGGCTGCACAGCAGTCGCCGACCCAGCGCGCTCGATTTAACTGACTCACCGAGTTTTCTGGATTTGGGGCTGCTTCGCAGCCCAGCGGGGATAAATCCCCTCGCCACAGGGATCTAGAGGTCTCGGAATCAGGCCGAATGCCGAACCATGTCGACATGCGGAATGCCGGCCTCGAGAAACTCCTCGCTGACCAGGCTGAAGCCCAGGCGCTCATAGAACGCCGTGGCCTGCACCTGAGCGCTGAGCTTTTGTTGCTTCAAGCCGCGCGCTTCGGCTTCGGCGATGACCGCTTGCATCAGCGCGTCACCGACCTTCATTCCGCGCCAGTCTTTGAGTACCGAAACCCGACCGATATGCCCATCGGGCAGCAGTCGCGCCGTGCCGATCGGGAAGTCGCCTTCGAACGCCAGAAAATGCACGGCGGTCGCGTCATCGGCGTCCCACTCAAGCTCGGGTGGCACCGATTGTTCGGCGATGAACACCGTTTCACGAATGCGCCGGATCTCGGCGATATCCTTCTGCCAGTCTGCGACACGAACGCGAATTTTATTCATCGGCGAACCCCAGGCTTCCTTGCTTGACCAGTTCGCAGAGCAGGCTGCGGCCGTCTTCATCGCTCAGCCATTCGCCGAGGTTGTCGGCGTGCAGCGCGTCAGCGGCGCAGATCAGCTTCAACAGTTCGCGCAGCTTGCCCGGCAGGTAACGGCTCTGGCCGCTGGCGAACAGCAGCAGATCGTCGTCGACTTCCGACCAGGCCAGGCGCGCACTCGGGTTGCGGATCAGCACAGCGCCGTCCTGCAGGGCGGCGAGGAAGTCTTCTTCTTCGACGTCTTCCGGGCCGACCACCAGTTCCGGGTAGCGCGGCTCGGTCATGTACTGGCCGAACCAGGTCAGCAGCAGGCGCTCATCGCTCATGTGTTCGGCGAGCAGGCTTTTCAGACGATCCAGCGCATCGTGTTGAATCTGGTGCGGATCGACCGCCGGCTTGGCGTCGGCATCGGTGTAGCGCTCTTCGTCGGTCAGGAACTGGCTGAGGAAGTCGGTGAAGTGGGTCAGCACTTCAGCAGCGCTCGGCGCACGGAAGCCGACCGAGTAGGTCATGCAGTTGTCGACTGCGACGCCGCAATGGGCCAGGCGCGGCGGCAGGTAGAGCATGTCGCCTGGCTCCAGCACCCATTCTTCGGTCTCGTGGAATTCAGCGAGGATGCGCAGGTCAGCGTGCTGCAGGAGCGGGCTCTCGGAATCGCACATCTGGCCGATTTTCCAGTTGCGCTTGCCATGGCCCTGCAGCAGGAACACATCGTAGTTGTCGAAATGCGGGCCGACGCTGCCACCCGGTGCGGCAAAGCTGATCATCACGTCATCGACGCGCCAGCTCGGCAGGAAGCGGAAGTTTTCCAGCAGTTCACTGACTTCCGGCACGAACTGATCAACCGCTTGCACCAGCAGTGTCCACTCTTTTTCTGGCAATTTGCTGAACTCGTCTTCGGCGAACGGGCCGCGACGCAGTTCCCATGGACGCTCGCCATGTTCGATCACCAGGCGCGATTCGACTTCTTCTTCCAGGGCCAGGCCGGCCAGTTCGTCGGCGTCGATCGGGCTTTCGAAGTCAGGAATCGCCTGACGAATCAGCAGCGGTTTTTTCTGCCAGTAGTCACGAAGGAATTCGCGTGCTGTGAGGCTGCCCAGAAGTTGAAGAGGAATATCGGAATTCATATGTAACCTATTGAAAAAAGCACTTTTCAGACGGGAATAAAAACGCCCGGCGCGGCCGGGCGTCTCAAACGGAGCAAACGGTCGATCAGATGCGTTTGGCTTGTGCCACAGCGTTGCCGATGTAGTTGGCCGGCGTCAGTTGCTTGAGCTCGGCTTTGGCTTCGGCTGGCATGTCCAGGCCATCGATGAAAGTCTGCAACGCTTCAGGGCTGATGCCCTTGCCGCGGGTCAGTTCTTTCAGCTTTTCGTACGGGTTTTCGATGTTGTAGCGACGCATCACGGTCTGGATCGGCTCAGCCAATACTTCCCAGCAAGCATCGAGGTCAGCGGCAATCTTCTGCTCGTTGAGCTCGAGTTTGCTGATGCCTTTGAGGCTGGCTTCGTAAGCGATCACGCTGTGGGCGAAGCCGACACCGAGGTTGCGCAGGACGGTGGAGTCGGTCAGGTCGCGCTGCCAGCGGGAGATCGGCAGCTTGCTCGCCAGGTGCTGGAACAATGCGTTGGCGATACCCAGGTTGCCTTCGGAGTTTTCGAAGTCGATCGGGTTGACCTTGTGCGGCATGGTCGACGAACCGATTTCACCAGCGATGGTGCGCTGCTTGAAATAACCCAAGGAGATATAGCCCCAGATGTCGCGGTCGAAGTCGATCAGGATGGTGTTGAAGCGTGCGATAGCGTCGAACAGCTCGGCGATGTAGTCGTGCGGTTCGATCTGCGTGGTGTACGGGTTGAAGCCCAGGCCCAGTTCGTCTTCGATGAAGGCGCGGGCGTTGGCTTCCCAGTCGATCTGCGGATAGGCCGACAGGTGCGCGTTGTAGTTGCCGACAGCGCCGTTGATCTTGCCCAGCAGCGGCACGGCAGCGACTTGAGCGATCTGACGCTCGAGACGGTAAACCACGTTGGCCAGTTCTTTACCCAGAGTAGTCGGCGAAGCCGGCTGGCCGTGGGTGCGCGACAGCATCGGCACGTCGGCGAAACGGATGGCCAGTTCGCGGATGGCGTTGGCGGTCTGGCGCATCAGCGGCAGCATCACGTCGTCACGACCTTCGCGCAGCATCAGGGCGTGGGACAGGTTGTTGATGTCTTCGCTGGTGCAGGCAAAGTGGATGAATTCGCTGACCTTGGCCAGCTCCGGCAGCTTGGCCGCCTGCTCTTTGAGCAGGTATTCGATCGCTTTGACGTCGTGGTTGGTGGTGCGCTCGATCTCTTTGACGCGCTCGGCGTGCTCCAGCGAGAAGTTTTCAGCCAGTTCATTGAGAACGGCGTTGGCCTCGGCGGAGAAGGCTGGCACTTCAGGGATGCCAGCGTGGGCGGCCAGGCGCTGGAGCCAGCGCACTTCAACCAGAACGCGGGCACGGATCAGGCCGTACTCGCTGAAAATCGGGCGCAGGGCCTGGGTTTTGCCGGCGTAGCGGCCGTCAACAGGGGAAACCGCAGTGAGCGAAGAGAGCTGCATGGGGTGTTCTCGGACAGTCGGGCAACGAAATGGGGCGCGTATCATACATGAAAAAATCCGCCGGTCCGTCGCCAACTGACCGGCGTATTACGCGTTACAGACTACAAAGCCTTCGTGACGCGGCGTTTACTCGCTGCGCATCAACGGATAAAGCTCTTTAAGCAACTTGCGGCGGCTGATCACCAACTGCCAGCGATGACCACCGAGCTGACGCCACAGGCGCGCCGAGCGGATACCGGCGAGGAGCAGGGCGCGGATCTTCGAGGCATTGCTCGGCTGTTGCAGGTTGCGCATGTCGCCGTGCACCTGAATGCGCTGGCGCAGAGTGCTCAAAGTGTCCTGGTACAACGCACCGCAAGCGGCCACGACGTTTTCGTGGGCCGGGCCAAAATGCTCCACCTGCGACTGGATCTGCGGCAGGCGTTTGGCAATCGTCTCAAGCATGTCGTCACGCTTGGCCAGTTGCCGCTCCAGACCGAGCATCGACAGGGCGTAGCGCAACGGCTCGCGCTGCAAGGTGCTCGGATCGCGCTCAAGGGCGCCAATCAGCGCGCGATAACCCTCGCGCAGATTGATGTCGTCGCCGCCGTACACGTCCAGCGTATCTTTCGGGTCGCGGACCAGCAGGCTGCCGAGCATGCAACTCAGGCCGGCTTCGTTGGTCTGGCCAGTCTTGGCGATGCGATCGACCAGCACGGCGGCGAGAAACACGCCGCCCAGCGCCGTCAGTTGCTCCTGAGTCGGGCTCATGCCTGGCCGCTCCACGGCTCGGCCACTTCGATCACGCCGCCGCCGAGGCAGATTTCACCGTCATAGAAAACCACCGACTGGCCCGGCGTCACCGCACGTTGCGGTTCGTCGAACACGGCGCGATAGCCGCTGGCGGTTTTTTCCAGGGTGCAGGCCTGATCGCTCTGGCGATAGCGCACTTTCGCCGTCAGGCGCAGCGGCTGGCTCAGATCTATCGGATTGACCCAGTAGATTTCCGAAGCGAGCAGGGCGCTGGAGAACAGCCACGGATGGTTGTTGCCTTGGCCGACGATCAGCTCGTTGCTCTGCAGATCCTTGCGCAGCACGTACCACGGCTCGTCACCGGCATCCTTCAAGCCGCCGATGCCGAGGCCCTGGCGCTGGCCGATGGTGTGGTACATCAAGCCGTGGTGACGGCCGATGACTTCGCCTTCGGTGGTCTTGATCTCGCCCGGTTGTGCCGGCAGGTATTGCTTGAGGAAATCGCTGAAACGGCGCTCGCCGATGAAGCAGATCCCGGTGGAATCCTTCTTCTTGGCGGTGGCCAGTTCGTACTTCTCGGCAATCTCGCGCACTTGCGGCTTTTCCAGTTCGCCGACCGGGAACAGGGTCTTGGCGATCTGTTCGCCGCCGACGGCGTGCAGGAAATAGCTCTGATCCTTGTTCGGATCGAGGCCTTTGAGCAGTTCGGTGCGATCATCGATATCACGGCGGCGCACGTAGTGGCCGGTGGCGATCAGGTCGGCGCCGAGCATCATCGCGTAGTCGAGGAACGCTTTGAACTTGATCTCGCGGTTGCACAGGATGTCCGGGTTCGGCGTGCGCCCGGCCTTGTATTCGGCGAGGAAGTGCTCGAACACGTTGTCCCAGTACTCGGCGGCGAAGTTGGCGGTGTGCAGCTTGATGCCGATCTTGTCGCAGACAGCCTGAGCATCCGCCAGGTCGTCCATCGCGGTGCAGTATTCCGTTCCGTCGTCTTCTTCCCAGTTCTTCATGAACAGGCCTTCCACTTCGTAACCCTGCTCGATCAGGAGAAGGGCGGAAACGGAAGAGTCCACGCCGCCGGACATGCCGACAATGACGCGCTTCTTGGATGTGTCAGAAGGGGCTGGATCACGCATAGGGATTCAATGAGTGTCTTGGAAAAGGGCGCGATTCTATCAGGCTCGCGGCCGCAAGGCTAAAGAGAAGGGCGGATCAGTTCGAGGCTGAAGTGATGACCGGCCAGATAATCGTCGATGCAACGGATGATCAGTTCACTGCGCCAGTTATCGCGCTGGGCGATTAATTCGTCGCGGGTCAGCCACTTGGCGCCGACGATGCCGTCGTCAAGCTGGTAATCCGGGTGATGCTGCACGGCTTTGGCGCTGAAGCATATGCGCTGGTAAGTCACGCCGTTGCTCGGTGCGGTGTACAGATAAATGCCGATCACGCCTGTCGGTTCGACGTCCCAGCCGGTTTCTTCGAGGGTTTCGCGAATGGCCGCATCGATCAGGGTTTCATCCGGATCGAGATGGCCGGCGGGCTGGTTGAGCACATTACGCCCACCTTTGTGCTCTTCGACCATCAGGAAGCGACCGTTGTCCTCGACGATGGTGGCGACGGTGATGTGGGGGAGCCATTCCATAAAACCTTCCTCAATCTATTGGTTAAACCCCAATCCCTGTGGGAGCTGGCTTGCCAGCGATAGCGGTGGTTCAGTCACCATCCATGCTGGATGATAAACCGCCATCGCTGGCAAGCCAGCTCCCACAAAGTTTTGTGATGATCACAAAACCCGGAAACACAAACCCCGGCACAAGGCCGGGGTCTGTTCACCGCATTACAACCTTAAACCAGCGCAGCAATCGCCGCGTTGAAGGTTGCGCTTGGACGCATGGCCTTGCTGATCAGCTCGGCGTCGGCGTGGTAGTAACCGCCGATGTCGACTGGCTTGCCCTGAACGGCGTTGAGCTCGGCAACGATGGTTGCCTCGTTCTCGGTCAGGGTTTTGGCCAGAGTCGCGAACTGCGCTTGCAGTGCAGCGTCTTCGGTCTGGGCAGCCAGGGCCTGAGCCCAGTACATCGCCAGATAGAAGTGGCTGCCGCGGTTGTCGATGTTGCCGACCTTGCGCGATGGCGACTTGTTGTTGTCGAGGAACTGGCCGGTGGCCTGGTCCAGGGTTTTCGACAGCACCAGTGCTTTCGGGTTGTTGTAGTTCACGCCCAGGTGCTCAAGGGAAGCGGCGAGGGCAAGGAACTCACCCAGCGAATCCCAGCGCAGGAAGTTTTCTTCAACCAGTTGCTGCACGTGCTTCGGAGCCGAACCGCCGGCGCCGGTTTCGAACAGACCACCGCCGTTCATCAGCGGCACGATCGACAGCA
This sequence comes from Pseudomonas sp. AC255, assembly GCF_979258175.1. NCBI lineage: Bacteria > Pseudomonadati > Pseudomonadota > Gammaproteobacteria > Pseudomonadales > Pseudomonadaceae > Pseudomonas > Pseudomonas sp. AC255. The sequence goes on from NZ_OZ409841.1 coordinate 1,609,417, forward strand.
TCTTGGCGCTGGTGCCCAGTTCCATGATCGGGAACAGGTCGGTCAGATAGTCGCGCAGTACGTTGCCGGTCACCGAAATGGTGTCCTTGCCTTCGCGGGTGCGCTGCAGGGTGTACTTCATCGCGTCGACCGGCGCCATGATCTGGATGTCCAGACCGCTGGTGTCGTGGTCCTTCAGGTAGGCCTGAACCTTCTCGATCACCACGCCATCGTGAGCGCGCATCGGGTCGAGCCAGAAGATCGCCGGCGTGCTGCTCGCGCGAGCACGGTTGACGGCCAGTTTGACCCAGTCCTGGATCGGCGCGTCTTTGGTCTGGCACATGCGGAAGATGTCGCCGGCTTCGACAGCCTGTTCCATCAGCAGCTTGCCCTTGCTGTCGGTGACGCGAACAACGCCGTCAGCCTTGATCTGGAAGGTCTTGTCGTGGGAACCGTACTCTTCGGCTTTCTTCGCCATCAAACCGACGTTCGGCACGCTGCCCATGGTGGTCGGGTCGAAAGCACCATTGGCTTTGCAATCTTCGATCACAGCCTGGTAGATGGTCGCGTAGCAACGATCCGGGATCACAGCCTTGGTGTCGTGCAGCTGACCGTCGGTGCCCCACATCTTGCCGGAGTCACGGATCATCGCTGGCATCGAGGCGTCAACGATGACGTCGCTCGGCACGTGCAGGTTGGTGATGCCTTTGTCGGAGTTGACCATCGCCAGCGAAGGACGAACGGCGTAGACCGCTGCGATATCGGCTTCGATCTGCGCTTGCTGCTCGGCCGGCAGGGCCTTGATGCGCGCGTACAGATCGCCGATGCCGTTGTTCAGGTTGAAGCCGATCTGGTTCAGCACGTCAGCGTGCTTGGTCAGTGCGTCTTTATAGAACTCGGCAACGATCTGGCCGAACATGATCGGGTCCGAGACCTTCATCATGGTCGCTTTCAGGTGAACCGAGAGCAGTACGCCCTGGGCCTTGGCGTTTTCGATCTCGGCAGCGATGAACGCACGCAGGGCGTTTTTGCTCATCACGGCGCAGTCGAGGATCTCGCCAGCCTGAACGGTGGTCTTTTCTTTCAGAACGGTAGCGGCACCGTCCTTGGCGATCAGTTCGATCTTCACGGCGTCAGCGGCGTCGATCAGGACAGCTTTTTCGCTGCCGTAGAAATCGCCGGTGCTCATGTGAGCGACGTGGGACTTGGAGTCTTTGGCCCAGGCGCCCATTTTGTGCGGGTGCTTGCGCGCGTAGTTCTTCACCGACAGCGGAGCGCGGCGGTCGGAGTTGCCTTCACGCAGAACCGGGTTCACGGCGCTGCCCTTGACCTTGTCGTAACGCGCCTTGGCGTCTTTGTCGGCGTCGCTGGTCACGGTTTCCGGGTAGTCCGGCAGGTTGTAGCCCTGCGCCTGCAGCTCTTTGATCGCGGCTTGCAGCTGTGGCACCGAAGCACTGATGTTCGGCAGCTTGATGATGTTGGCTTCAGGCGTAACGGCCAGGTCGCCCAGTTCGGCGAGGTGGTCGGCTACGGCTTTGTCGCCCAGTTGCTCGGGGAAGCTTGCCAGGATGCGCGCTGCAAGAGAGATATCGCGGGTTTCCACGGCGATATCGGCCGAGGCGGTGTAAGCCTCGATGATCGGCAGCAGGGAATAGGTGGCGAGGGCAGGAGCTTCGTCGGTGAAGGTATAGATGATCTTCGAGCGGGTGGGCATATTCGGATTAACTCTCTCTTCTTTGCTAAAGCGTGCGCAGAAACTCGAGGGGCGCCGGGTAAGCGCGTTCGTTCAAAGTCATCCATGAACCGAATGTCGAGATTCTTCGCGGTGATGTTGGGTGCATCAGTAGAGCGTCAAGCAGTCAGGCTGCGGTAACAACCCGACCAATCAGGCGGAAAGTCTCGTGCTAGAGAGGCCAGCCGTCGTGACCCTGTGGTCAGCGGGCGGCATTATACATAGGTAGCTGGCAATCTGCCGATGGTTCATATGCAACGATTCTCGTCCATTGGTCTAAAGGTCGCAGGGCGCGACCGGGCAAAGACTCGTTACGAATGCTGGAGTTTGGCGCTTTTCCCTTTGCTTTCAGGCTTGTAGGAAACGAGATGTGCGCGGCGCAGGAACATAGGGTTTGCGTGTTGATTCAACTGGGTTACGCTCGAAGCAAGCCAGGTGTTCAATCCAAACAATGGAGTTCAGCATGGGTTACAAGAAGATTCAGGTTCCAGCCGTCGGCGACAAAATCACCGTCAATGCAGACCATTCTCTCAATGTTCCTGATAACCCGATCATCCCCTTCATCGAAGGTGACGGTATTGGTGTCGACATCAGTCCGGTGATGATCAAGGTTGTCGATGCTGCTGTTGAAAAGGCCTACGGCGGCAAGCGCAAGATTTCCTGGATGGAAGTCTACGCCGGCGAAAAGGCCACTCAGGTTTATGACCAGGACACCTGGCTGCCGCAGGAAACCCTCGACGCGGTCAAGGATTACGTGGTTTCGATCAAAGGCCCGCTGACCACTCCGGTCGGTGGCGGCATCCGCTCGCTGAACGTGGCCCTGCGTCAGCAGCTCGACCTGTACGTCTGCCTGCGTCCGGTGCGCTGGTTCGAAGGCGTGCCAAGCCCGGTGAAAAAGCCCGGCGATGTCGACATGACCATCTTCCGCGAGAACTCCGAAGACATTTACGCCGGTATCGAATGGAAGGCCGGTTCGCCGGAAGCCACCAAGGTCATCAAATTCCTTAAAGAAGAAATGGGCGTCACCAAGATCCGTTTCGACGAAAACTGCGGCATCGGCGTCAAGCCGGTCTCCCGCGAAGGCACCAAGCGCCTGGCGCGCAAGGCTCTGCAATACGTGGTCGACAATGACCGCGACTCGCTGACCATCGTGCACAAAGGCAACATCATGAAGTTCACCGAAGGTGCCTTCAAGGAATGGGCCTACGAAGTGGCGGCCGAAGAATTCGGTGCGACGCTGCTCGATGGCGGTCCGTGGATGCAGTTCAAGAACCCGAAAACCGGCAAGAACGTTGTGGTCAAGGACGCCATCGCCGACGCCATGCTCCAGCAGATCCTGCTGCGCCCGGCCGAATACGATGTCATCGCTACGCTTAACCTCAACGGTGACTACCTGTCTGACGCCCTGGCGGCGGAAGTGGGCGGTATCGGTATCGCGCCGGGTGCCAACCTGTCCGACACCGTAGCGATGTTCGAGGCGACCCACGGTACCGCACCGAAATATGCCGGCAAGGACCAGGTCAACCCGGGCTCGCTGATTCTCTCGGCCGAGATGATGTTGCGTCATATGGGCTGGACTGAAGCGGCGGACCTGATCATCAAGGGCACCAACGGTGCGATCGGCGCGAAGACTGTTACTTATGATTTCGAGCGTTTGATGGATGGCGCGAAGCTGGTTTCGTCCTCCGGGTTCGGAGAAGCGCTGATTTCGCATATGTAAAAGTTGCAGGCACGCAAAAACCGCCTGACTCGATGGGTTGAGTCAGGCGGTTTTTTATGACCGAATGTTTTGAAGCTTCAACTGGTTGCCGTTTGTTTTTCCGTGGCAATCGAGCTTGGCGCCGAAGCGACTTCGACCGAAGTTATCTTCACGGCATGCAAGCCTTTAGGGCCTTGAACGATCTCGAAGTTCACCGCCTGACCCGCTTTCAGGGTCTTGTACCCATCCATTTCAATGGCCGAGTAGTGGGCAAAGAAATCAATGTCCTTGCCATCCTCATCGCGACCTTCCCGGGCGTCGGTATTGATAAAGCCGAATCCCTTGGCATTGTTGAACCATTTCACCTTGCCGACAGCCATGCTCAAATCCCTCTGCAACAGACTCCATCGCTGGAGTATCATCCACGACATCCGCAATCGAATTCGATAAAAGAATTGACTCCGCGGATCTTTTTTACCCACTGTGGGCTCTATTGGTTGTAACACCGTTTTCCCGATAGTCAAGGTGACCGGGCAGTCGTAGTTGAAAACGTGTGCAACCGCCCCCACCACTGTATTCGCACAACTGACGAACCTTTTTTTCCATGCATGCAATCAGCCAGATTCGACTAACATTCAATCAGGATCGCCCGCTTCTCCAAAAGGATCTTCCACAGGAGCACGACGACGATTCGGCAGGCGTTGCTGTTCAGGAAGCAAAGCCCGCGTTACAGGCGCCGCCGATGTACAAGGTGGTTTTGTTCAATGATGACTACACACCGATGGATTTCGTCGTCGAAGTGCTCGAGGTGTTTTTTAACCTGAATCGCGAGCTGGCGACCAAGGTCATGCTGGCCGTCCATACAGAAGGACGGGCAGTATGTGGAGTGTTTACCCGCGACATCGCCGAGACAAAGGCCATGCAGGTCAACCAGTACGCCAGGGAAAGCCAGCATCCGCTACTCTGTGAAATCGAGAAGGACGGTTAATCGCCGACCACTTGGGTATGAGGTGAAGCTATGTTAAACCGCGAGCTCGAAGTCACCCTCAATCTTGCCTTCAAGGAGGCTCGTTCGAAGCGTCATGAGTTCATGACCGTCGAACATCTCCTGCTGGCCCTATTGGATAATGAGGCTGCCGCCACCGTTTTGCGTGCCTGCGGCGCAAACCTCGACAAACTCAAGCATGATCTGCAGGAGTTCATCGACTCCACCACGCCATTGATCCCCGTCCATGACGAGGATCGCGAAACCCAGCCAACCCTGGGCTTCCAGCGTGTCCTGCAGCGTGCTGTTTTTCACGTACAGAGCTCGGGCAAGCGCGAAGTGACCGGCGCCAACGTGCTGGTCGCCATCTTCAGTGAGCAAGAGAGTCAGGCCGTGTTCCTGCTGAAACAGCAGAGCGTGGCGCGCATCGATGTCGTCAACTACATCGCCCACGGCATTTCGAAAGTACCGGGGCACGGCGATCACTCTGAAGGTGAACAAGATATGCAGGACGACGAGGGCGGTGAGTCTTCTTCTTCAGGCAATCCTCTGGATGCTTATGCCAGCAACCTCAACGAACTCGCGCGCCAGGGTCGCATTGATCCGTTGGTTGGTCGTGAGTCGGAAGTCGAGCGTGTCGCGCAGATTCTTGCGCGCCGGCGCAAGAACAATCCGCTGCTGGTGGGCGAGGCAGGCGTGGGTAAGACCGCGATTGCCGAAGGCCTGGCCAAGCGCATCGTCGACAATCAGGTGCCGGATCTGCTGGCCAATGCGGTTGTTTATTCGCTCGACCTCGGCGCTCTGCTTGCGGGTACCAAGTATCGCGGTGATTTCGAGAAGCGCTTCAAGGCGCTGCTCAATGAACTGAAGAAACGTCCGCAGGCGATCCTGTTCATCGACGAGATCCACACCATCATCGGTGCGGGTGCTGCGTCCGGTGGCGTGATGGATGCATCCAATCTGCTCAAGCCGCTGCTGTCGTCTGGCGACATTCGCTGCATCGGTTCGACCACGTTCCAGGAATTTCGCGGCATCTTCGAGAAGGACCGTGCCTTGGCGCGTCGCTTCCAGAAGGTCGATGTCGTCGAGCCGTCGGTGGAAGACACCATCGGTATCCTGCGTGGTCTGAAAGGGCGTTTCGAACAGCATCACAATATCGAATACAGCGATGAGTCGTTGCGTGCCGCTGCCGAATTGGCGTCGCGCTACATCAATGACCGGCACATGCCGGACAAGGCCATCGACGTGATCGACGAGGCGGGCGCCTACCAGCGTCTGCAACCGGTGGAGATGCGCGTCAAGCGTATTGAAGTGCCGCAGGTCGAGGATATCGTCGCGAAAATCGCGCGGATTCCGCCGAAGCATGTCACCAGTTCCGACAAAGAGCTGCTGCGTAACCTGGAGCGTGACCTGAAGCTGACGGTGTTTGGTCAGGACGCGGCGATCGATTCGCTGTCCACTGCGATCAAGCTGTCGCGTGCCGGGCTCAAATCGCCGGACAAGCCGGTCGGTTCGTTCCTGTTCGCCGGGCCTACCGGTGTTGGTAAAACCGAGGCCGCGCGACAGTTGGCCAAGGCGCTGGGGATCGAGCTGGTGCGCTTCGACATGTCCGAGTACATGGAGCGTCACACCGTATCGCGTCTGATCGGTGCGCCTCCAGGCTATGTCGGTTTCGATCAGGGCGGTCTGCTGACCGAAGCGATCACCAAGCAGCCACATTGCGTATTGCTGCTCGATGAAATCGAGAAGGCGCATCCGGAAGTCTTCAACCTGCTGTTGCAGGTCATGGACCACGGCACGCTGACCGACAACAACGGGCGCAAGGCGGACTTCCGCAATGTGATCGTGATCATGACCACCAACGCCGGTGCCGAGACGGCAGCGCGGGCTTCGATCGGTTTCACCCATCAGGACCACTCGTCCGATGCGATGGAAGTGATCAAGAAGAGCTTCACGCCGGAATTCCGTAACCGTCTGGACACCATTATCCAGTTTGGTCGCCTCAGCCATGAGGTCATCAAAAGTGTGGTGGACAAGTTCCTCACCGAGCTTCAGGCGCAGCTGGAAGACAAGCGTGTGTTGCTTGAGGTTACTGATGCGGCACGCAGCTGGCTGGCGGCGGGTGGTTATGACTCGGCGATGGGCGCACGTCCGATGGCGCGTCTGATCCAGGACAAGATCAAGCGTCCGCTGGCGGAGGAGATTCTGTTTGGCGAGCTGGCCGAGCATGGCGGTGTGGTGCACATCGACATCAAGGATGGGGAGTTGACGTTCGACTTCGAGACCACTGCAGAAATGGCCTGACGGCTTGATGTGGATTGGAAAGGCGCCTTCGGGCGCCTTTTTGTTGCTCGTTGTTTGGTGGGTTTGGGTGAATATCCGTTGCTTCGGTAGCGGCCACTGACGGTTTCGCCTGACGGCGACTTACTTTTTACAAGCGCCAAAAAAGTAAGCAAAAAACGCTAGCTCCTGCGTTCGGCCCTCGCAGGCTCGGGTTCCTTCGCTCCGGGATCGATCCGGGCGCAGCGGCTACGGTTTGCTTCGCTGCACCTCCTTCCGCTGTGTCTGGCTGCGCCAGACGGTCGCTGCGCTCCCACCCCCGGATCAATCCCTCCGCTCAGCCTTCCGACGTCGCCGGTGGATCAAGATCAAAAGCACTCGAGCTAACGCTCATTGTTGAGTGGTGCGGCTTCGCCGCGGGCAGCTGCGCTGCTTTGCCTTTTGTGGGAGCGAGCCTGCTCGCGAAGGCGGCCTGACAGCCGACCTGTTTCTTGAGGTTGTACTCGATCCAATTGTAGGAGTGAGCCTGCTCGCGATGGCGCCCTGCTGGTCAACCAATTTCCATCAGAGACCCACGATCCAACTGTAGGAGCTGCCGAAGGCTGCGATCTTTTGATCTGGCTTCTGCTTTTGCTCTGGCTCTTGATCTTTTGCCCCTTCGGCAGGCTTCGTTACGGGATCGATCCGGGCGTGGGAGCGCAGCGACCGTACGACGCAGTCGTACACAGCGAGTGTAGGTGCAGCGAAGCAAACCGGAGACGCTGCGCCCGGATCGATCCCGTAACGAAGGTACCCCGAGCCCCAGCGAGCGGCCCGTACGCCGGGGCAAAGCCTTTGGGTTACCTTTTCGCTGGGCCGGCACTCCGGCGTTTGAAAAAGTGAGTCGCTGTAAGAGCGAAACCGCCAGCCGCAGCACCCGCAGCAACGGATATGCCCGCAAAACGCACAAAAATCCAAACCCCAGACAAACAAAAACGCCCGGCATAACCCGGGCGTTCTGTATTGACTTGATTAACGAGCGCGGTAAGTGATCCGCCCTTTGCTCAAGTCATAGGGCGTCAGCTCGACGCGCACTTTGTCACCGGTAAGAATACGAATGTAGTTCTTGCGCATCTTGCCGGAAATATGCGCGGTTACGACGTGCCCATTTTCCAACTCCACACGAAACATGGTGTTGGGCAGGGTGTCGACGACAGTGCCTTCCATTTCGAAGCTGTCTTCTTTCGACATGCAGTAAAGCCCTCGGTATCCAATGAATGGCCCGGTGCAACTGCGCCAGGCAAAAGCGGCGTGCATTGTGCCCGAAAAATGGTGTTTACGCCAAGGGGTTTAGGCCGCAGGTTCAGTTCAGGATGACCCAGCGCTGATTGATCAGCAATTCGATGGGCCGATATTGCGTCTTGTAGTTCATCTTTTTGCAGTTCTTGATCCAGTAACCCAAGTACACGGCCTCAAGGCCCAGACGCTGGCTCTCGGCGATTTGCCAGAGGATTGCGTAACGGCCGAGGCTGCGGCGTTCTTCGTTCGGTTCGTAGAAGGTGTACACCGCTGACAAACCGTTGGGCAGCAGATCGGTCACCGCCACCGCGAGCAACCGTCCGTCGAGTCGAAACTCGTAGAAGCGCGAGAAGGGCAGGTCACGCACCAGGAACGTCGAGAACTGATCGCGGCTTGGCGGGTACATGTCGCCGTCGGCATGGCGCTGTTCTATGTAGCGCTGGTACAGGTCGAAATATTCTTCGCTGAAGTGCGGTTTGACCGGCTGCACCTGCAAATCCGCGTTGCGTTTGTAGATGCGCTTTTGCTGGCGATTGGTGATGAATTGTGCGGAGGGAATGCGCGCAGGCACGCACGCATTGCAATTCTGGCAATGCGGCCGGTACAGATGATCGCCGCTGCGGCGAAAGCCCATTTCCGACAGGTCTGCGTAGACATGCACATCCATGGGCTGACTCGGGTCGAGAAACAGCGTCGTGGCCTGCTCCTCGGGCAGATAACTGCAAGAGTGGGGCTGAGTGGCATAAAACTTCAAACGCGCCAACTCGGTCATGAATCAACCCTCGGGATAAGCTGGTGGATTAAGTGTAAGCCACCTGCGCAAAAGTCGCTCAGCAAACCCAGGTCGCTGAATTCGGTTGATCTAGATGGCGCCGCAGATAGTCGGCGAATTCGCCGCGCGGAATCGACCGCGCACCGAGGCTGTGCAGGTGATCGGTCGGCATCTGGCAGTCGATCAGCACAAATCCGGCGGCTTTCAAATGCTGGACCAGCGTGGCAAAGCCATATTTGGACGCGTTGTCAGCGCGGCTGAACATCGACTCGCCAAAAAACAGTTGGCCCATCGCCAGGCCGTACAGGCCGCCGACCAGCTGTCCCTCGTCCCAGACCTCAACCGAATGAGCGAAACCGCGCCGATGCAATTCTACGTAAGCATCCTGCATGGCCTCGGTGATCCAGGTGCCGTCGGCGTAATCACGCGGTGCAGCGCAGGCGCGGATGACGGCGTCGAAATCCTGATCGAAGGTCACTTGATAGCGTTGCTTGCGCAGCAGCTTGCCGAGACTGCGCGAGACGTGCAGTTCGTCGGGAAACAGCACGGTGCGAGGGTCTGGCGACCACCAGAGAATCGGCTGGCCCTCGGAGAACCAGGGAAAGCAGCCATGGCGATAGGCCTGGATCAGTCGATCGGCGGAAAGATCGCCGCCGGCGGCGAGCAATCCGTTCGGCTCGCGCATGGCTTTTTCCAGTGGCGGAAAGGTCAGGGAGTTACGTTGTAACCAAGTCAGCATGGCATCCAGGCTTGCAGAAGGGGAGGGCAGTCAGGGGCGTGCAGGCCCCGCGAAAGAGTTTGCCGCGAAACGGCGCCGCTGTCCTGCACAGATGTCTGCTGCAGTGAGCACCGAGCTGCAACTTGATGTGTCGCCCGTGGTCGTAAGCGTCGCCGTGTCGATGCTGTCGAGCATTCCTGTGAGCCTGATCCGGCCAGCTTCGCTACGTTCATCAAATACAGCTCATAAGCCTTTGTCACAAAAGACAATGCATGCTCCAATTGCAACGCAGTGCATGTACGTTTGGCTATGCTCAAGGCTGGGGTCTCAAACATGGCATCGGACGCACAAACCCGTACAATGCCGGGTTGTGACAGGCTATACGCTGCGCACAGTGTTTATGGCTGTGTTTATAAAACCAGTGGCACAGTGTTAAAAGTAGTCCCAGTTGAGCTTTTCACCTTTTTTACCTGCCTGGATTGGGCAGTTTTTTATCGTCATTCAATAGATGGACGCGCCTCGGGCGCAGGAAAAGAAGCGTTTTGAAGAAGACCACCGAAGCACCCAAAACAGTCGTTCCGCTCTGGCGCCAGCAACTGCACTACCGGCTCAAGGAAGGTGCATTGATCGCCATTGGCGCTTTGTGCCTGTTCCTGATGATGGCTTTGCTGACCTACGGCAAGGACGATCCGGGGTGGAGCCATAACAGCAAGATCGACGATGTGCAGAACTTCGGTGGCCCGGCCGGCTCATACAGCGCCGATATCCTGTTCATGGTGCTCGGTTACTTCGCCTATATCTTTCCGTTGCTGCTGGCGGTCAAGGCGTACCAGATCTTCCGTCAACGCCACGAACCATGGCAGTGGAGCGGCTGGCTGTTTTCCTGGCGTCTGATCGGTCTGGTATTCCTCGTGCTCTCCGGTGCTGCGCTGGCGCACATTCATTTCCATGCCGCGACCGGTCTGCCGGCCGGCGCTGGCGGTGCCCTGGGCGAAAGCCTTGGCGATCTGGCGAAGAATGCGCTGAACATTCAGGGCAGCACGCTGTTGTTCATCGCTCTGTTCCTGTTCGGCCTGACCGTATTCACCGACCTGTCGTGGTTCAAGGTGATGGACGTCACCGGCAAGATCACCCTCGATCTGTTCGAACTGTTCCAGGGCGCGCTCAACCGCTGGTGGTCGGCGCGCACTGAACGCAAGCAACTGGTTGCGCAACTGCGTGAGGTTGATGACCGCGTCCACGATGTGGTCGCACCGACTGTCACCGACAAACGCGAACAGGCCAAGGTCAAGGAACGCCTGATCGAGCGTGAGCAAGCGTTGAGCAAGCACATGTCCGACCGCGAGAAGCAGGTGCCACCGGTGATCGCGCCGGCACCAGCCAAGGCGCCGGAGCCGAGCAAGCGCGTGCAGAAAGAGAAGCAGGCGCCGTTGTTCGTCGACAGCGCGGTCGAAGGCACCTTGCCGCCGATCTCCATTCTTGATCCTGCGGAAAAGAAACAGCTCAACTATTCGCCTGAGTCCTTGGCAGCGGTCGGCCACTTGCTGGAAATCAAGCTCAAGGAATTCGGCGTCGAAGTCACCGTTGATTCGATCCATCCGGGTCCAGTGATTACCCGATACGAAATCCAGCCTGCCGCCGGGGTAAAAGTCAGCCGCATCGCCAACCTGGCCAAAGACCTGGCGCGTTCGCTGGCGGTGACCAGTGTGCGGGTGGTCGAGGTGATTCCGGGCAAGACCACTGTGGGTATCGAGATTCCCAACGAAGACCGCCAGATCGTGCGTTTCTCCGAAGTGCTGTCGACACCCGAGTACGACAACTTCAAATCGCCGGTCACCCTGGCGCTCGGTCACGATATTGGCGGCAAGCCGGTCATTACCGACCTGGCGAAGATGCCGCACTTGCTGGTGGCCGGTACCACCGGTTCCGGTAAGTCCGTGGGCGTGAACGCGATGATCCTGTCGATCCTGTTCAAGTCCGGCCCGGACGATGCCAAGCTGATCATGATCGACCCGAAGATGCTTGAGCTGTCGATCTACGAAGGCATTCCGCACCTGCTTTGCCCGGTAGTGACCGACATGAAGGACGCCGCCAACGCCTTGCGCTGGAGCGTTGCCGAGATGGAGCGTCGCTACAAGCTGATGGCGAAAATGGGCGTGCGTAACCTGTCCGGCTTCAACGCCAAGGTCAAGGAAGCCCAGGATGCCGGCGAGCCGTTGAGCGATCCGCTGTACAAGCGCGAAAGCATTCACGACGAAGCGCCGCTGCTGCAGAAACTGCCGACCATCGTCGTAGTGGTGGACGAATTCGCCGACATGATGATGATCGTCGGCAAGAAGGTTGAAGAACTGATCGCGCGTATTGCGCAAAAGGCGCGTGCGGCGGGGATTCACTTGATTCTTGCCACCCAGCGCCCGTCGGTGGACGTGATCACTGGTCTGATCAAAGCCAACATCCCGACACGTATGGCGTTTCAGGTATCGAGCAAGATCGATTCGCGAACCATCATCGACCAGGGTGGCGCCGAGCAACTGCTCGGGCACGGTGACATGCTCTACATGCCGCCGGGCACCAGTTTGCCGATCCGGGTTCACGGCGCGTTCGTCTCCGACGATGAGGTTCACCGCGTGGTCGAGGCCTGGAAATTGCGCGGTGCGCCTGAGTACAACGACGACATTCTGAACGGTGTCGAAGAGGCGGGCAGCGGCTTTGAAGGCAGCAGCGGTGGTGGCGACGGTGATGATCCGGAAGCCGACGCGCTGTATGACGAAGCGGTGCAGTTCGTCCTCGAAAGTCGTCGTGCGTCGATTTCCGCTGTGCAGCGCAAGCTGAAGATCGGCTACAACCGCGCCGCGCGGATGATCGAGGCGATGGAAATGGCTGGCGTCGTTACCTCAATGAACACCAACGGTTCGCGTGAAGTCCTGGCCCCAGGCCCGGTACGCGACTGAAACGCAACGACTCGAGTGGCGCAATGACGCGCCACTCGCTCTCCCACGAGTATTCAAGAGGACTCTCATGCGCCTTATCCGCATGCTGTTGCCAGTACTGGCGCTGACCACACTCACGGCCCACGCCGATGAAAAGGACGTGGCGCGTCTGACCCAATTGCTCGAAACATCGAAAACCCTGTCGGCGAACTTTTCGCAGTTGACCCTCGATGGCACCGGCACCCAGTTGCAGGAAACCACCGGCAACATGACCCTGCAGCGTCCGGGCCTGTTCTACTGGCACACCAATGCGCCGGCCGAGCAGACCATGGTTTCCGATGGCAAGAAAGTCACCCTGTGGGACCCGGATCTGGAGCAGGCAACCATCAAGAAGCTCGATGAGCGTCTGACCCAGACGCCGGCCTTGCTGTTGTCCGGCGATGTCTCGAAGATCAGCCAGAGCTTCGATATCAGCGCGAAAGAGGCGGGCGGCGTGATCGACTTCACTCTCAAGCCGAAAACCAAAGACACTCTCTTCGACAACCTGCGCCTGTCGTTCCGCAACGGCCTGCTCAATGACATGCAACTGATTGACAGCGTCGGCCAGCGCACCAATATCCTGTTTACCGGGGTCAAGGCCAACGAAGCGGTGCCTGCGTCCAAGTTCAAATTCGACATTCCCAAAGGTGCCGACGTTATCCAGGAATAAACACCGGCCCTTTGCGTCAGGGCCTTTGTGGTGAGGGCCTGCTATTGAGGGGGTATTGTGGCGAGGGATTTATCCCCGTCCGGCTGCGCAGCAGACGTCGCTTTTGGGGCCGCTTCGCAGCCCAACGGGGATAAATCCCCTCACCACAGTTTCTTCAGCAGATTTCAGAAAATCAGAGGTTTCAACGCTACGTGATGGATCTGTTTCGCAGTGCACCGATTGCCCAGCCCTTGGCCGCCCGTCTGCGTGCGGCCAATCTGGATGAGTACGTCGGTCAGGAACACGTGCTCGCTCGCGGCAAGCCTCTGCGTGAGGCGCTGGAGCAGGGCGCGCTGCATTCGATGATCTTCTGGGGGCCGCCGGGCGTGGGCAAGACCACCCTGGCGCGCTTGCTCGCAGAAGTCTCGGATGCGCACTTCGAAACGGTCTCGGCGGTGCTCGCCGGGGTCAAGGAAATCCGTCAGGCCGTTGAAATTGCCAAGCAGCAGGCCGGCCAGTACGGCAAGCGCACGATCCTGTTTGTCGACGAAGTACACCGTTTCAACAAGTCGCAGCAGGACGCGTTTCTGCCTTACGTTGAAGACGGCACGCTGATCTTCATCGGCGCCACCACCGAAAACCCTTCGTTCGAACTGAACAACGCCTTATTGTCTCGGGCCCGCGTCTACGTGCTGAAAAGCCTCGACGAAGCGGCCTTGCGCAAACTGGTCCACCGCGCACTCACCGAAGAGCGCGGCCTGGGCAAGCGCAACCTGACCCTAAGCGATGAAGGCTTCCAGATGTTGCTGTCCGCCGCTGATGGCGATGGCCGGCGTCTGCTCAATCTGCTGGAAAACGCCTCCGATCTGGCCGAAGACAACAGCGAAATCGGCATCGAGCTGCTGCAAAGCCTGCTCGGCGATACGCGTCGGCGTTTCGACAAGGGCGGTGAAGCGTTCTACGACCAGATCTCGGCCCTGCACAAATCCGTGCGCGGCTCCAATCCCGACGGCGCGCTGTACTGGTTTGCGCGGATGATCGACGGCGGTTGCGATCCGCTGTACCTGGCGCGACGCGTGGTGCGCATGGCGAGCGAAGACATCGGCAACGCCGACCCGCGTGCGCTGAGCCTGTGCCTGGCGGCGTGGGAAGTGCAGGAGCGTCTTGGCAGCCCCGAGGGCGAATTGGCAGTCGCCCAAGCCATTACTTATCTGGCCTGTGCACCGAAAAGCAATGCGGTGTACATGGGCTTCAAAACCGCGCTGCGCGCGGCGGCTGAGAACGGCTCGCTGGAAGTGCCGCTGCATCTGCGCAACGCACCGACCAAGCTGATGAAGCAATTGGGTTACGGCGACGAATACCGCTATGCCCATGATGAACCGGATGCTTATGCTGCCGGTGAAGACTATTTTCCGGAAGAACTCGAGCCGATTCCGTTCTATCAGCCCGTGCCCCGCGGCCTGGAGTTGAAGATCGGCGAAAAACTCAATCACCTCGCTCAACTCGATCGTCTGAGCCCTCGGCAGCGGAGAAAATAGTGGTTCCATTGATACTCGCAGTGTCGGTCGGCGGTGTTGCCGGCACCTTGTTGCGCTTCGCCACCGGTAATTGGGTCAGCGCCAATTGGCCGCGGCACTTCTATACCGCGACGCTGGCCGTTAATATCGTGGGCTGCCTGCTGATTGGCGTGTTGTACGGCCTGTTTCTGATACGCCCGGAGGTGCCGATCGAGGTGCGCGCCGGGTTGATGGTCGGCTTCCTCGGGGGGCTGACGACTTTTTCATCCTTTTCACTGGATACGGTGCGCCTGCTGGAAAGCGGGCAAGTGTTGCTGGCCCTGGGCTACGCGGCACTCAGCGTATTCGGCGGGCTGCTCGCAACGTGGGCCGGCCTGTCCCTGACCAAACTTTGATAACGAGAAACCGACATGCTCGATTCCAAACTGTTACGTAGCAACCTTCAGGACGTAGCGGACCGCCTGGCTTCCCGTGGCTTTGCCCTGGACACCGCGCGCATCGAAGCGCTGGAAGAACAGCGCAAGACCGTCCAGACCCGCACCGAAGCACTGCAGGCTGAGCGTAACGCGCGTTCCAAATCCATCGGGCAGGCCAAGCAGCGCGGCGAAGACATCGCGCCGCTGATGGCGGACGTCGAGCGCATGGCAGGCGAGCTGAGCGCTGGCAAGGTCGAGCTGGACGCGATCCAGACCGAACTCGATTCGATCCTGCTCGGTATCCCCAACCTGCCGCACGAATCGGTTCCGGTCGGCAAGGACGAAGACGACAACGTCGAAGTGCGCCGTTGGGGCACCCCGACTCAGTTCGATTTCGAAGTGAAAGACCACGTCGCCCTTGGCGAGAAGTTCGGCTGGCTGGACTTCGAAACCGCCGCCAAGCTGTCCGGTGCTCGTTTCGCCTTGTTGCGTGGCCCGATCGCGCGTCTGCATCGTGCACTGGCGCAGTTCATGATCAACCTGCATGTCACCGAACATGGCTACGAAGAGGCTTACACGCCTTATCTGGTTCAGGCTCCGGCGCTGCAAGGTACCGGCCAGCTGCCGAAGTTCGAAGAAGATCTGTTCAAGATTGCCCGCGAAGGCGAAGCCGATCTGTACCTGATTCCAACCGCCGAAGTGTCGCTGACCAACATCGTTGCCGGCGAAATCGTCGATTCGAAGTTGTTGCCGATCAAGTTTGTCGCCCACACCCCATGCTTCCGCAGCGAAGCCGGCGCGTCGGGTCGCGACACGCGTGGCATGATCCGCCAGCACCAGTTCGACAAAGTCGAAATGGTCCAGATCGTCGAGCCGTCGCAATCGATGGAAGCGCTGGAAAGCCTGACTGCCAACGCCGAAAAAGTCCTGCAGCTGCTCGGTCTGCCTTACCGCACCCTGGCGCTGTGCACTGGCGACATGGGCTTCAGCGCGGTCAAGACCTACGACCTCGAAGTGTGGATTCCGAGCCAGGACAAATACCGCGAAATCTCCTCGTGCTCCAACTGCGGTGACTTCCAGGCGCGTCGCATGCAGGCGCGTTTCCGTAACCCGGAAACCGGCAAGCCTGAGCTGGTGCACACCTTGAACGGCTCTGGTCTGGCGGTCGGTCGTACTCTGGTTGCGGTACTGGAAAACTACCAGCAGGCCGACGGTTCGATCCGTGTGCCGGACGTGCTCAAGCCGTACATGGGTGGCCTTGAGGTCATCGGCTAAATGAAATATCTGCCGCTGTTTCACAACCTGCGCGGCAGTCGTGTGTTGGTTGTCGGTGGGGGAAATTGCCTTGCGCAAATCCCGCCTGCTGGCCGATGCCGGTGCGCTGCTGCGGGTGGTCGCACCTGAAATCGAAACGCAACTGGCCGAACTGGTCGCTGCCAGCGGCGGTGAATGCCTGTTGCGCGGTTACGCCGAAACGGATCTGGACGGTTGCGGGCTGATCATTGCCGCTACCGACGACGAAACGCTCAACGCGCAAGTCTCCACCGACGCCCACCGCCGTTGCGTGCCGGTCAACGTGGTCGATGCGCCGGCCTTGTGCAGCGTGATCTTCCCGGCGATCGTCGATCGCTCGCCGTTGATCATCGCCGTGTCCAGCGGCGGCGATGCGCCGGTACTGGCGCGTCTGATCCGCGCGAAAATCGAAACCTGGATTCCTTCGACCTACGGTCAATTGGCAGGGCTGGCTGCGCGTTTTCGCAATCAGGTGAAAAACCTGTTTCCGGATGTTCAGCAGCGTCGCGGCTTCTGGGAAGACGTTTTCCAGGGCCCGATCGCCGATCGTCAACTGGCCGGGCAGGGCGCTGAAGCCGAGCGCCTGTTGCAGGCCAAGGTCGATGGCGAGCCAATGGTCACCACTGGCGAGGTTTATCTGGTCGGTGCCGGTCCGGGTGATCCGGATCTGTTGACCTTCCGCGCACTGCGTCTGATGCAGCAAGCCGATGTGGTGCTCTATGACCGCCTGGTGGCGCCGGCGATTCTCGAGTTGTGCCGTCGCGATGCCGAGCGGGTGTATGTCGGCAAACGGCGCTCCGAACACGCCGTGCCGCAGGATCAGATCAACCAGCAACTGGTCGATCTGGCCAAGGCTGGCAAGCGTGTGGTGCGGTTGAAGGGCGGCGATCCGTTTATCTTCGGCCGCGGTGGCGAAGAGATCGAAGAACTGGCGGCCCACGGTATTCCATTCCAGGTGGTGCCAGGCATCACGGCGGCCAGCGGTTGCGCCGCTTATGCGGGGATCCCGCTGACCCACCGTGACCATGCGCAGTCCGTGCGGTTTGTCACTGGCCACTTGAAGGATGGTTCCACCGATCTGCCATGGGCTGACCTGGTGGCTCCGGCGCAGACGCTGGTGTTCTACATGGGCCTGGTGGGCCTGCCGATCATCTGCGAGCAGTTGATCAAGCATGGTCGCGCGGCGGATACCCCGGCGGCGTTGATTCAGCAGGGCACTACAGTCAATCAGCGGGTTTTCACCGGAACGCTGGCGGATCTGCCGCGAATGGTGGCGGAGCATGAAGTGCATGCGCCAACTCTGGTGATCGTCGGCGAAGTGGTGCAGCTGCGCGAGAAACTGGCGTGGTTTGAAGGGGCTCAGGCGCAAATCTGAGTCAAAGCAAAAGATCGCAGCCTTCGGCAGCTCCTACAGAGGAACGCATTCTCATGTAGGAGCTGCCGAAGGCTGCGATCTTTTGCTTCTGCTGTTAGCCCTTTAACCAAACCCCTTTCCCGATCAACCGCGACCGGTCATGCGCCACGCTGAAATCCTGCTGCGGCCCCTTCGGCACCACGCCGGTCGGGTTGATGGTCTTGTGACTGCCATAGTAGTGATGCTTGATGTGCTGGAAGTCCACCGTCTCGGCAATCCCCGGCCACTGATACATCTCGCGTAGCCAGTTCGACAGATTCGGGTAATCGGCAATCCGCCGCAGGTTGCACTTGAAGTGCCCGTGATACACCGCGTCGAAGCGAATCATCGTAGTGAACAGGCGCACATCGGCTTCGGTCAGGTATTCCCCGCTCAGGTAGCGATTGGCACCCAGCAGTTGCTCCAGATGATCCAGTTCGGCGAATACTTCATCGAACGCCTGTTCGTACGCCTGTTGCGAGGTGGCGAACCCGGCACGATAGACTCCGTTGTTCACCGCCGGGTAGATCCGCTCGTTCAGCGCATCGATTTCGTTGCGTAGCGGCGCCGGATAAAAGTCCAGATCGTTACCAGTGATCCCGTCGAAGGCGCTGTTGAACATGCGGATGATTTCCGCCGATTCATTGCTGACAATGCGCTTGAGTTTCTTGTCCCACAACACTGGCACCGTCACGCGCCCGGTGTAGTCAGGCGTATCAGCCGTATACCGCTGGTGCATGAAATCGAAGCCATCGAGTTTGTCGCCTGTCGAACCGAGCGCCTTGTCGAAGGTCCAGCCGTTCTCCAGCATGAGCCAGCTGACCACCGACACGTCGATCAGACTTTCCAGCCCTTTGAGTTTGCGCACGATCAGCGTGCGATGCGCCCAAGGGCAGGCGAGGGAAACGTACAGGTGATAGCGTCCGGCTTCGGCAGTGAAACCGCCTTCACCGCTGGGGCCTGGCTGACCATCGGCGGTCACCCAGTTGCGGCGTTGCGCTTGTTCGCGCTGGAACGCGCCGTCCTTGCTGCTTTCGTACCACTTGTCCTGCCAGTGGCCGTCGACGAGTAAACCCATGATCAAGACTCCCTAAACCAATATTCGTTGGAGTCGAGTCTATTCCGATGAGTTCGAACAAAAAGCGCAAAGATCGGGCGCTAATGATCGGTTAGATCGATGTGTTGCGCGCCGCCCAATACTGCTCGGCGGTTGCGAACGCCTGTTCGCGATTCTGACCGAGACCGCGCAGGGCGAGGGCCATGGTCGCAATCAAGGCCATTTGCGGGTAACTGTCGACCACATTGCCACGCCACACGGCTTTCAAGTGCTCGATTTCCAGCGAAGCGGGTTTGACGTGGCGCTGCGCTGACAGCTGCGGCCATTCTTCATCCCAGCTCTGACCGCCGCTGGTGCCATAAAGGTGGCTGGTGGCGTCGGGGTTGATCTCGATTTCACCGCCATCGCCCTTGACCACAATTGCCGTGTCGCCGAGCAAGCCGCTGGCATCGCGATGTACCGCCTGATAGCCCGGGTGAAAAATGCTTTGCAGGCCGCAGCGTGCGCCCAACGGATTGAGAATCCGCGCCAGCGAGTGGATCGGCGACCGCAGGCCCAGGGTATTGCGCAGGTCGATCATCTTCTGCAGTTGCGGCGCCCAGTCCACCAGCGGCATAAAGGCCAGGCCGCCGTTGCCCAGTGCCGTGCCGACCTGCTGCCAATCACGGCACAGGGGAATGTTCAGTTCGCCCAGCAGTTGTTCGCTGTACAGACGCCCGGCCGTGTGCGCGCCGCCGCCGTGCATGAAGATCCGCACGCCGTTTTGCGCCAGGCATTTGGCTGCCAGCAGATACCACGGCAGATGGCGTTTTTTGCCGGCGTAGGTCGGCCAATCCAGGTCGACATTCAGCGCCGGTGCCTGCAAGCGTTCGCGCAGGGCTTCGGTGAAACCGGCCATTTCCTCTGCGCTTTCTTCCTTGTGCCGCAGCAACATCAGGAAGGCACCCAGTTGCGTATCTTCGACCTTGTCATCGAGCACCATGCCCATGGCCTCGCGGGCTTCCTCGCGCGTCAGGTCGCGGGCGCCGCGCTTGCCCTTGCCGAGAATGCGCACGAATTGCGCGAACGGGTGCTCGGCAGGCGTTTCGAGGGTCAATGCTGGAAAGTCGTTCATAGGCAATTCGTCGGTTTGGGCAGGCCCGCCAGTTTCGCGGCGAGTTTGGCAGGGGTGCCTTTGAACAGTCGGTTCAGGTGCAGGCTGTTGCCTTTGTCCGCGCCGAGTTTCAACGCGGTGTACTTGATCAGCGGCCGCGTGGCCGGCGATAGCTGGAATTCGGCGTAGAAGCTACGCAGAAGCTCAAGGACTTCCCAGTGTTCGGGCGTCAACTCGATGTCTTCAGCGGCGGCGAGGGCGCTGGCGACTTCAGCCGACCAGTCGCTGAGGTCAACGAGAAAGCCATCCTTGTCCAGTTCGATGGCGCGGGCGCCGACGGTCATTGAATTCATAGCCAGCTGTTGACCTTGGCGTGATGGATCGACAGTTCGACAAACGCCGGGTAGTCGATGGCCTCGGCCCAGTCTGGAATCTCGATCGCACGCGCCTGTGCGTCCTCAACCAATACGAACAGATTGATTGGTCGCTCTTGCAGAGCAGAGAACGGCGCAGTGTCCGGTTGCAGCGCATACACCGCATCGCCGCACAACAACACGGCATCGGCGCTGCCGAGCAGGCGCAGGCAACTGCTCAGACGATCGTCGCCGTAGGGGGAATGAGACAACACATGCAAAGTCGACATCAGAGGGTGATCACCTGATCGTAACGGTCAATAAGGGCGGTGATGTGGTCAGCAGCAAGCGGCTGCGCCTCGTCCAGCGACAGGTTGCCAAGACCGCGAGCATTGGCGCTTTCGGCGCAATAGAACAGCTCTTCGACACCAAACATCGGCAGCGCCTGCAGATTGGCGCTGAGGTCTTTCTGCTGCAAGGCCTTGGCGTTCTGCCCGGCGGCCAGTTGCAGCACGCCGTCATCGAGAAACAGCAGACCTATCGGTAGATCGAAGGCGCCACCGGCCAGCACGATATCCAGCGCTTCCCGCGCACCGGGGCCTGACCATGGCGATTGGCGGCTGATGATCAACAGCGATTTGGCCATGTTCAAGCGCCTCCGAAACAGATGAGACGGTCAGCGTCCTGCACGGCATCGTGCAATTGACCCAGGCCGGACAATTCCCACGGCGCGCTCAGCGAAATCGCTTCACGCTGGTAACGCTTGGATTCTTCTTCGTTCAACACGCCACGGCGCAGAGCGGCGGCGATGCAGACCACGCCATCCAGTTGCTTTTCGTTGATGAAGGCGCGCCATTGCTTGGGCAAGTCCTGTTCATCCTGCGGCGTCACCACTGCATCGGAGGCGTTGAACACGCCGTCCTGATAGAAGAACAGCCGGACAATCTCATGGCCGCCGGCCAGCGCGGCCTGGGCAAACAGCAGGGCACGGCGCGAGGAGGGCGCATGGGCGGCGGAAAACAGCGCGATGGCGAACTTCATGATGGACTCGATCAGCGAAACTGCGGCCATGATAAAGCTTTATCGCTCGTGCCGCGAAACCCGAGTTTTACGCAGATACCTTTGTAGGAGCTGCCGAAGGCTGCGATCTTTTGATCTTGAAGAGCAAAATCAAAAGATCGCAGCCTTCGGCAGCTCCTACATCGATTACGGGGTGATGCCGTAAAGATCGCAATACTCGATCCAGTCCATCCCCGCCATTTCCGCCACTTCCCGATGCACTTCCAGCCGTTGCGCCTGATAGTCCTCGGGCGAAGCAGCGGTCAACTGCAACGTCAGCTCCCAGGCAAACAACCCCTGGCTTTCCGCCTCAGCCTCGAATGCTTCATGCAAGCGTTCTTCGCGGTACTGCGCCTGGGTTTCACCCTTGGCCTGAGCCAACAGCGGATTGAGGTGGTCGAGAGTCTCACGCAGTTCGGGTCGCGCATCGAGAAACAGTTTCAAGGCGTGTTCATGTCGTTGGTCGCTAGGCGCCATGTAATGTCCTTGTGTGGCTGAAGATCTCAGAGTGCCGCAGCTGCTCACGCGTGTCGCGCATAAAAACAGTAAAGCAGAACGATTTGCCGCGTTGCAGTGCTACAGTCCGCTTTTTCTCGATGAGCAAATGCAATGCGAATGCTGATGGTAGTGCTGGCGGCGGCCCTGTTGGCCGGGTGCGCCGGTTCGGTGATGAACGATGCTCGCAGCAAGAGCCCGGACAAGGTCCTGACCTCGGACAAGCCGGAGAAAGACGTCGCCCGGTGCGTGCAATTCGCCTGGCAGGATGAAGCGGTTTTCGGCGTCGACGCGGCGGCCTATCTGGAGCCGCGCGAGTCTGGCGGCACGACGGTCTACACGCGTTCAGCGGAGTCGTTTGTCGATGTGATTACCGAAGCCTCGGGTACGACTTTGAATTACTACGCACAGCAGAGTGATTTTGTCGCGATGCGGCGCATGGCGGCGATGGCGACCTGCCTCTGATTGTGTGTCGAGGCGGCTGGCGCTTTCGCGAGCAGGCTCGCTCCCACCGATTGAATGCTTTCCAGTGTGGGAGCGAGCCTGCTTGCGCAAAGAGCGACACAGTCAGTTGATCAGCCGCTTTTGGAAAAAATGCCGCTTGTGCCCCGGTGGATAGTCAACGATCTCACCGAACTGGCTGAAGCCCAGCTTCTTGTAGAACTCCGGCGCCTGAAAATCGAAGGTGTCGAGCCAGATTCCGTAGCAGTTCCTGTCTTCGGCCAACGCTTCTGCCTGTGCCATTAACCGGGAACCAATCCCCTCTCCGCGACTTTGTTCCGGTACTGACAGCAAATCGATGAACATCCAGCGCAAAGTCACTCGCCCGTACAACCCGCCCAGTATCGCGCCATACTCATCTTTTACCATCAAGGCGAACGGTTCGGTTTTCGATATGCCGGTCTTCGCATCGTTGTATTCAATCAACGGTTGGAGAATGGCCTGACGCTGTTCCTCGGTAGGATTGTCCGTCAACTCGATACGCAAATTCATGCATGACTTCCTTGTGTGATTGAACGCCCAGCCTAACCCGTCCGGGCAAACGCCTCCAAGCCCTTCGATCGAACAAGCGGAACCGTCAAACCAGCGTTGCGGTCTAGGCTTTTATCGCGTCTTTCCCTGAGCGCGATTGATGAGGAAATCCCGTGAATATTTTTGAAGCCCTGCGCGAAAGCCACGAGCGCCAGCGCACTTACGCCAAGGCTCTGATCGCGACCAGCGGCGACAGCCCTGAGCGGGTCGAGGCCTACAAGCAGCTCAAAGCAGAACTGCAAGCGCATGAAACCGCTGAAGAGCGGCACTTCTACATTCCGTTGATGGAAATCGACGAAGGCGTTGACCTGAGCCGCCACGCCATCGCCGAGCACCACGAAATGGACGAGATGATGGAAGAACTCGACGAGACCGAAATGTCCAGTCCGGCGTGGCTGGCCACGGCCAAGAAGCTCTCCGACAAGGTTCATCATCACCTTGAGGAAGAAGAGCACAAGTTCTTCCAAATGGCCGGCAAACTGCTCGACGATAAACAGAAAACGCAACTCGCCGGGCAGTACGAAAAGGAGTATCAGGCGCAACTGTCTGAATGACCAAAGGCGACTCGGCGTGTAGGTGTTCAGCTACACGTTGAGTGCGATGCGTCGTCGGGCACTGGTTATCCATCCAGTTTTTTCGGGTTTTTTACGTCCTGCAAAATCGCATTGCGACAAAAGCGCCAATGGACAAAAAATTCACCTCCGTTAGCTTGAAGGCCTCTCCTCGGGAAGGAGAGTTCTCAAATCAACGGAGTGAAGACGATGAATCAGGCAATCCCACAAACCCAACTCAAACACGGTCGTGTCATCTCGCCAGCAAGTCGCGGCGCATTGGCCATTGACCTCGGCTTGCTCGGCGCTTGGCAAGTCAATGAAATGGAGGGCGGCAAAAACTTTCCGGCCGTGAATGCCGGGCCGTTCCCGCAACCCTTCGAGACCGACTCGGACAGCGTCGCGCCGCCGGCCGATGGCTACATTCTCAGCGGCGGCAAGACCGATGCCCGCGATTGCGTCAATTACACCGACGACGAGATGAGCAAGAAGCTCGGCCGTTCATTCAACTGGCCGCTGCTTAATGTCGATCCGGGGCAGATTCTCGAGGTCAGCTGGGCGTACACCGCGCCGCACACCACCCGTGGTTATCGCTGGCTGATCACCAAAGACGGCTGGGATCCACAGCAACGCATCAGCCGTGCGCAGCTCGAAACCCAGCCGTTCTTCGAAGACTTCTACCCGCAAGTGCCGTATTACAGCCATGCCGGCGAATTGAAGGCCAAGGTTGATCACCAAGTGCAACTGCCGACGAACAAGAAGGGTCATCACGTCATTGTGCTGATGTGGATCGTCGCCAACACCGGCAACGCCTTCTACCAGGCCTTCGACGTCGACTTCCAGTAACAACCCAGGCTGAACGAGCCCGGTAGCGCTGCCGGGCTTTTTTGTCGGCGCAATTGTCCGACCATGGCAGTCCCCCATGAAAACAGGATCAGACGCGATGTCCAACACAGCCGAACGGGTCAACATCGTCGACACTCAGGTGTTGTCCCACGACTGGTATCTGTTGAAGAAAATCACTTTCGATTACCACCGCAACAACGGCGAATGGCAGCGCCAGACCCGCGAGGTATACGACCGGGGCAACGGCGCGGCGATTCTGCTGTTCAACCGCGAAAAGCGCACGGTGGTGCTGACCCGCCAGTTTCGTTTGCCGGTGTTCGTCAACGGCCACGATGGATTGTTGATCGAGGTGGCGGCGGGGTTGCTGGAAGGTGCCGCGCCGGAGCAACGCATTCGTGACGAAGCCGAGGAGGAAACCGGTTATCGCGTGCATGACGTGAAGAAAGTATTCGAGGCGTATATGAGCCCCGGCTCGGTGACGGAGAAGCTGCACTTTTTTATCGCCGAATACGACGCCGCGTCCAAAGTCAGCGACGGTGGTGGGCTGGAAGAGGAAACCGAAGAACTGGAAGTGCTCGAGTGGCAATTCGCTGAGGCACTGGCAGCGTTTCAACGCGGCGAGATCTGCGATGCCAAGACCATCATGCTGTTGCAGTACGCAGCGATGAATAACCTCTTCGCTTGATTCGGGCAGGAGCTGCCAACGGCTGCGATGGCTCAGCATACTGGCTGAACGGGGAGGCGCAATACGCAAAGCCGGCCATACTGCTTGTTGCTCCTGAAGCGCTGCCCTGCGTTTTGCGCAGTCCCCAAAAACAAAAAGAGATCGACTCATGAAGTACGAACCTTTGGCCAGATCGCTCATTGCGACCTCCCTGGCGCTCAGCTGTCTCATGGCTCACGCGGCATCAGTGGCGCCGGTGGCGGCGGAAAACGGCATGGTGGTCACCGCGCAACATCTGGCGACCCATGTCGGCGTCGATGTGTTGAAAAACGGCGGCAATGCCGTGGATGCGGCAGTGGCCGTGGGCTATGCGCTGGCGGTGGTCTATCCGGCTGCGGGCAATCTTGGCGGTGGCGGGTTCATGACCATTCAACTGGCGGACGGACGCAAGACCTTTCTCGACTTCCGCGAGAAAGCCCCGCTGGCAGCGACCGCCAACATGTATCTGGACAAGGACGGTAACGTCATTCCGGAACTGAGCACGCGCGGCCATCTGGCCGTCGGGGTGCCGGGAACCGTGTCCGGCATGGAGCTGGCGCTGAGCAAATATGGCACCAAACAGCGCAAGGACATGATTGCCCCGGCGATCAAACTGGCCGAAGACGGTTTCGAGCTGCAGCGGGGCGATGTCGAGCTGCTCGAATACGCGACGGATGTGTTCAAGAAGGACATGCGCGATTCCGGCTCGATCTTCCTCAGCAACGGCGAGCCGATGCAGGTCGGGCAGAAACTGGTGCAGAAGGATCTGGCGAAAACCCTGCGGACGATTTCCGAGAAGGGCGCCGACGGCTTCTACAAAGGTTGGGTCGCCGATGCCATTGTCACTTCCAGCCAGGCCAACAAAGGCATCATCAGCCAGGCCGACCTGGACAAATACAAGACTCGCGAACTGGCCCCGGTGGAATGCGATTATCGCGGCTATCACGTAGTCTCGGCGCCACCGCCCAGCTCCGGCGGGGTGGTGATCTGCCAGATCATGAATATCCTCGAAGGCTATCCGATGAAGGACCTGGGCTTCCATTCCGCTCAGGGCATGCACTACCAGATCGAAGCGATGCGCCACGCGTACGTTGATCGCAACAGCTACCTCGGCGATCCGGATTTCGTGAAGAATCCGATCGAGCACCTGCTGGACAAGAACTATGCGACCAAACTGCGCAACGCCATCCAGCCGCAAAAGGCCGGCGTGTCGGCTGAGCTCAAACCCGGTGTAGCGCCGCATGAAGGCAGCAACACCACGCACTATTCGATCGTCGACAAGTGGGGCAATGCCGTTTCGGTGACGTACACGCTCAACGACTGGTTCGGCGCGGGCGTCATGGCGAGCAAGACCGGGGTGATCCTGAACGATGAAATGGACGACTTCACCTCCAAGGTCGGCGTGCCGAACATGTACGGGCTGGTCCAGGGGGAGGCCAATGCCATCGCACCGGGCAAGGCGCCGCTGTCGTCGATGAGTCCGACCATCGTCACCAAGGATGGCAAGGTGGTGATGGTGGTCGGCACGCCGGGTGGTAGCCGGATCATCACCGCGACCTTGCTGACCATGCTCAACGTGATCGATTACGGCATGGGGCTGCAGGAAGCGGTCGACGCGCCGCGCTTCCATCAGCAGTGGATGCCGGAGGAAACCAACCTCGAAGACTTCGCCGCCAGCCCGGATACGAAAAAGCTCCTCGAGAGCTGGGGCCACAAGTTTGCCGGCCCGCAGGATCCCAACCACATCGCCGCGATTCTGGTCGGCGCGCCGTCACTGGACGGCAAACCGGTTGGCAAGAATCGCTTCTACGGCGCCAATGATCCACGGCGTAATACCGGCTTGTCACTGGGTTACTGAGCGGAGTAAAAGGGGCGGGCTCAGGTCCGCCCCATCTCAAGGACTGATCAAGGAAGGCTCGACATGACCACCGCATTACTGATCATCGACGTCCAGCAAGCACTGTGTGCTGGTGAATATCAGTGTTTTGAAATCGACCGCGTGATCGCCACGATCAATGATCTCAGCCAGCGCGCCCGCACAGCTGGCGTTCCGGTGGTGTTGATTCAGCACGAAGAAAAGGACGGTCCGTTCGTGCATGGCGCGGACGGTTGGCAACTGGCCGAAGGTTTGCTGACTTCGACGAAAGACCTGCGTGTAGGCAAGACTACCGGGGATTCTTTCTACCAGACCGATCTCGGCAAGCTGCTGCCCAGCGAAGACTTCGAACGTCTGATCATCTGCGGTCTGCAGACCGATTATTGCGTCAACGCCACGGTGCGCAGCGCGCATTCACTGGGCTACGACATCGTCGTCGCGCAAGATGCACATTCGACGGTCGATAACGGCAACATGAGCGCTGAAGACATCATTGCCCAACACAACAAGGACTTCGCCGCCCTGACCAGTTCCGTGGCACGGATCGACGTCAAACCGGCAGCCGAGATCACCTTCTGAACTCACACAAACCTCCTGTGGGAGCGAGCCTGCTCGCGAAAGCGCTATGACAGCCAAGATCAAACCGACTGATATACCGCCTTCGCGAGCAGGCTCGCTCCTTGGGTGAGCAGGCTCTACGACAACAGCGATTTACGGCAGCAGCACTGGCATAATCCCCGCCGCCCGAAGAATGGAATCTCTCATGTTCGCTATCTACCTGCGTCACGCCGTGGCGCTGGCCTCTCTCGTCATTGCCTGCACCGCCCACGCCAGCAGTTTCGATTGCACCAGTGCCACCAGCAAAACCGAAAAAGCCATCTGCACTGATCCCTACCTCTCGAGCCTCGACGACAAGCTCGCCACGCAATGGCGGAACACGCTGGGCAAAGTTGCTGATCCCAAAACTCTGAAATCCGACCAACGCCAGTGGCTGAAACACCGCAACGCTTGCGGTGCCCAGAGTGCGTGTCTGCGTCGTGAATATCTGATGCGCCTCAGCGAACTCGGACACGCCGTCCAACCGTTCAGTTGGGACGCCACTTGGCAATTGATCCCGCCCGGCACCTCGACCTCGGCGACCCTTGTCACCCAACGTCGTGATGCCACGCATATCGCCATCGATATCTCAGCAGGCGAGGGCGCCAATTCCGGAGACTTGACCGGCGTTGCCATACTCAAGGATGGAACAGCCCTGTACGCCGAGGACGCCTGCAAACTCGCCTTCACGTCCATCAATGGCGTACTGAACGTCACGCAAACCGGTGCGGATTCCGACTGCGGCGGTGGCATGGGCGTGTATTACGCCGGTCGGTATGTCGCCTCCGAACAACCGCTGAAGCTGGATTACGATCTGCTCAGCCTGGGTCTGGCTCGCACACCCGCAGAAGATCAGGTACTGCGTTCGCTGCTCAAGACCGACTACCAGAAACTGGTAGAGACCTCCGGTTCCTTGCAGGTCGGCGAAGACTCAAAAGATGTGGCCGATGCTCAGGTTGTAGAAATGTGGATGCGCGGTCTCGGCGGCATCGGCATTCTGATGAGTGCTGCAGACGCACAGGTCTGGCTGATCTTCAAAAGCTACGATGATCAGGGCCATGAACATCTGCGGTACTACACCAACGTGGCGAAGTGGAAGAAGCGGTTGCCCGATGTGCTGCAGGGCTGGTATGACCGCATGCAAGAAAATCAGTCGTCACTGGTTCTGGAAATGATGCCCTGAGCCACATCTCCATCCGCCTCACACAGCAACCGCTCGATCTGCGCCAGTTCCCATGTGCTGAGCAGACTCACCGGGTCCGTGCCATAACGCTGCCAAGTGTCCAGCGTCGCTTCATCCCCGGCGCAGTTGCGCGCGTATTCACAGTGATGCAAATGTCCGTCGGCGAAGTCCAACAGCAGATGCCAGCCCTCGATGTAAACGGCAATCAGCCCGGACTGGGACATTACCTCGCAGACTTCGAACGCAAGCACGCCCAGCGCAGCTTCGCGCAGACGCTGACACACATCCCGGGCGGACAAAAACGCTGACATGCTGCGACTCGATTCGATGGACAAGCCTGCAAGGATAAGGTCCGCGCTACTCCATGTCAGCGTTTCACTGGCCCGAGGCCGAACAATTCCGTAACATTCGCCTCCCTCTTTTTTCGCGAAAACAGCAGCCGTGCCCAGCGGCCGCTCAGTCAGGTAAGCCATGAAACCGATTCGTCTGCGCGCCGATGTCCTCGCCGGACTCACCACCTCGTTCGCCCTGTTGCCCGAATGCATTGCTTTCGCCCTGGTCGCGCATCTCAATCCGCTGATGGGCCTGTACGGCGCGTTCATCATTTGCACGCTGACAGCGTTGTTTGGCGGCCGGCCGGGCATGGTTTCCGGCGCGGCGGGCTCGATGGCGGTGGTGATCGTCGCGCTGGTGGTGCAACACGGCGTGCAATATCTGCTGGCAACGGTGCTGCTCGGCGGTCTGATCATGATGGCGTTCGGGCAGTTGCGCTTGGGCAAACTGGTGCGCATGGTGCCGCATCCGGTGATGCTCGGTTTCGTCAACGGCCTGGCGATCATCATTGCCCTGGCGCAACTGGAGCACTTCAAAAGCGGCGAGCACTGGCTCAGCGGTACGCCGCTGTATCTGATGACCGGGCTGGTGCTGCTGACCATGGCCATCGTTTACATTCTGCCGCGCCTGACCAAAGCGGTACCGCCGGCCCTGGTGGCGATCCTTGGTGTCGGCCTGCTGGTTTACCTCTTCGGCCTGCCGACCCGTACCCTCGGCGACATGGCGCACATTGCCGGCGGTCTGCCGACTTTCGCCATGCCAGACATTCCGTGGAGCCTGGAAACGCTGCGCATCATCGCTCCGTACGCGATCCTGATGGCGATGGTCGGCCTGCTGGAAACCTTGCTGACACTGAACCTGACCGACGAAATCACCGAGACCCGTGGCTATCCGGATCGTGAGTGCGTGGCGCTCGGCGCGGCCAACATGGTGTCCGGTGCGTTCGGCGGCATGGGCGGTTGCGCGATGATCGGGCAGACCGTGATCAACCTCAGCTCCGGCGGGCGCGGGCGCTTGTCCGGCGTTGTGGCCGGTGTGCTGATTCTGTTGTTCATTCTGTTTCTGTCACCGCTGATCGAGCGTATTCCGCTGGCCGCACTGGTGGGGGTGATGTTTGTGGTATCGCAGCAGACGTTCGCCTGGGCGTCGTTGCGGGTGATCAACAAGGTGCCGCTGCACGATGTGCTGGTGATCATCGCCGTGACCACCATCACCGTGTTCACCGATCTGGCCACGGCCGTGCTGTGCGGGATCATCATCGCCGCGCTCAACTTCGCCTGGCAGCAGGCGCGCGAACTGTACGCCGATGAACACCTGGAGGCCGACGGCAGCAAGCTCTATCGCCTGCACGGCACGCTGTTCTTTGCCTCGACCACGCCGTTTCTCAATCAGTTCGATCCGGCCAACGATCCGGCGAAAGTCACTCTCGACTGCCGACACCTGAGCTTTGTCGATTACTCGGCGATTGCCGCGTTGAAAACCTTGCGTGAACGCTACGCCAAGGCTGGCAAGCACTTACAGGTGTTTCATCTGTCGGAACGCTGCAAGAAATTACTCAAGCGCGCCGGCGTCGATCACGACTGACGCCGCTGGTTTTGCGTCCTTGAGCCAGGTCTTGCCGAGAATCCGTGAGACCTGTTCGGCGGAGTAGGGCTTGGCGAGAAACTCGAAACCTTCGTAACCGCTGCGGGCCAGTTCTTCGCTGTAGCCGGAGGTCAGAATCACCGGTAGATCGGGGCGGCGCTGGCGCAGCTCCCTGGCCAACGCGACGCCGGTGATGCCCGGCATGACCACGTCGGAAAACACCGCATCGAACGCGCTGGCATCGCCGCCCGCCAACTGCAGGGCTTCTTCAGCGTTGGTTGCCCATGCGGTTTCATAGCCCAGATCCTGGAGGATCTGGTTGGCAAAACGACCAACATCGAGATTGTCCTCGACCACCAGTACCCGGCGTTTTTCGCAGGCCGGCTGCACCTCGCCATCGTCCTCAGTGTTGTCCTGTTCAGCCTCGTCCGCCGGCACTTGCGGCAAATACAAGGTGAACTCGGTGCCTTGTCCAAGGACGCTGGAGACGTCGACGTTGCCGCCCGATTGCTTGGCGAAGCCGAACACCTGCGACAGCCCCAGCCCCGTGCCTTTGCCGACAGCCTTGGTGGTAAAGAACGGTTCGAAGATGTGTTCAAGGGTGTGTGCGTCGATGCCGGCACCGGTGTCGGCCAGGGCAATCGACACGAAATGGCTGCTGGACCCGGCGTGACCGCGAATCGGCGGCAGCGCTTTGTGGCACTCCAGGCGCAATTTCAGCTCACCTTGACCATTCATGGCGTCGCGGGCGTTAAGCGCAATGTTGATCAACGCGGTTTCGAACTGACTGAGGTCGACACGGATGTAGCAGGGGTGATCCGGGCGTTCGACGCACACGTGAATCTGCGCGCCGGTGACCGATTCGAGCATCTCGCCGATGTTTGCCAAACGTTCGCCGGCGTCGACTACCTGCGGATTGAGCGGCTGGCGGCGGGCGAAGGCGAGCAACTGGCTGGTCAGCTTGGAGGCGCGCTCGACGGTGTCGGACACCGCGCGCATGTAGCGCTGACGGCGTTCTTCCGGCAGGTTGGGCTGGCGCAGAAAATCCACCGACGAACGAATGATCGTCAGCAGATTGTTGAAGTCGTGGGCGACGCCGCCGGTCAATTGGCCGATGGCTTCGAGCTTCTGCGACTGGCGCAACGCAGACTCGGCCTGGGCCAGGCGCAAGCTGCGCTCTTCGACCCGTTGCTCCAGCGTGGCGTTGAGCTCAGCCAGAGCCAGCAGGCCTTCACGCACATTGGCATCGGCGCGCACCCGCTCGATGTGCGCCCAGCACCGTTCGGTCACTTCGCTCATCAATGCCTGCTCAAATTGCGACCAGACCCGCGGCACTTTGTCGTGGACGGCCATCAATGCGGTCAGACGGCCCTGCTTGATCAGTGGTACACAAATGGTCGCGGTAATACCGATGGCCTGAAAGGTCGCCGACTCTTCCGGTGGTAGCTCGCTGCGGTTGTCATGGATGACCAGCGGTTCCCCGGCGCGCAGCAGAGTCACTGCCTTCTCACCGAAATCGCGCAGGCGGTAGTGGCCGACGATGCTTGGCGAACCCGGTGCCGCATAGTCGCCGCGAATGGTGAAGCCGTCCTCGTCGGCATCCATGTCGGCGTACGCGCAGTTGGACAATTGCAACTGCTCGACCATCAGCCGGGTGCTCGCCGCCAGGATTGCTTGCGCATCGGTGGCATTGGTCACCGCTTCGCCGATGGCATCGAGGACGGCCAGGCGTTGGTTGAGATAAACGGTCTGGGTGGTCTCGGTGACCGTGTCGAGCATGCCGACGACATTGCCGTGGGAGTCACGAATCGGGCTGTAACAGAAAGTGAAGAACGCCTGCTCCGGACCGTTGCCGCGTTCGATCTTCAGGGCAAAGTTTTCGATGTAGGTGGCTTGGCCGGCATAGGCCGCCTCGGCTATCGGGCTGATCTCATGCCAGGCTTCTTTCCAGATGTCGCTGAAAGGACGTCCCAGCGCATGCGGCTTGTCGCCGAGAATCGGCACGAAGGCGTCGTTATAGAGAGTGATCAATTGCGGCCCCCAGACGATCGCCTGAGGGAAATGCGACGCGAGACTGAGCGAGACAGTGGTCTTGAGTACATCGGGCCAGTTTTCCAACGGGCCGAGGGGCGAATTCGCCCAGTCGTGACGGCGGATCTGCCCGGCCATCTCGCCGTTGTCTTGCAACCAGTCTGTCATGGGGTTCGTATCTTTCCGGGCATTTGTCTGAGAACAAAGACCTGCGCGCAGGGTGTTTGGTTTCAGCGCACCAGACACTGTTTGCGCTGCGAATTATTCTGACCTACATCATGGCAGCAAAACAGCGCTGGCGAAAAGAGCATCTTTTCGCCAGCGGATTTTTCTTCAGTTCGTGAGCGACTGCTCAGGCCTCGACGGTCGGGAAATCAATGTCGGTCAACGCCGTGTTGTTCAGGTAGTTGGTCAATGTCTGCACGGCCACCAGGGCAATCACTTCGATAATCTTGCGGTCATCGATACCGGCAGCGCGAGCAGCGGCCAACTGTTCATCGCTCAAGTGGCCACGGGTTTCGGTCAGTTGGCGGGCGAGGGCGGCGTAGGCATTCAGTTCGCCTTGACGGG
Source organism: Pseudomonas sp. AC255 (assembly GCF_979258175.1). NCBI lineage: Bacteria > Pseudomonadati > Pseudomonadota > Gammaproteobacteria > Pseudomonadales > Pseudomonadaceae > Pseudomonas > Pseudomonas sp. AC255. The sequence continues at coordinate 1,642,460 of NZ_OZ409841.1, forward strand.
CCGCGACGATGTCCTGTGGCGAGAGCCCGGCCTTGCCGGCGAACATTGTGTGTGCGGACAGGCAGTAGTCGCAGCCGTTGACTTGCGAAGTGGCGAGGTAGACGGCTTCTTTTTCCTGGGCGCTGAGCGAAGTCTTGCCGAGGATCGCCGAAGCTTGCAGGTAAGTGTCGAATGCAACCGGCGCTTGGGCCAGGGTAGTGAAGACGTTGGGCAGGAAGCCGATTTTTTCTTCACGCCTTCCAGTGCAGGACGGGTGGCATCGGTGGCGGTGTCGAGGCTGATGGTGGGGATGCGGCTCATGGTAATTCTCCTAAATTCCGCAGCGAAGTGCAGCGGCGATGGAGAGATCTTAGGGGCTGCCAATGGCGCTTTGGCGGCAAATCGTCGAGGATATGCGGCAGATCGTCCAGATATGCCTTCGGGAGTCAGCCATGGATCGCCTTTCCACATTACTCAGTCATTTCGGCGTGAACGCCGGCACCTTTCATAGCGGCGCGTTTTGCGGCGTGAGCGTTCACGAAGGCGAGCCGGTCGGGCACGTGCATGTTCTGCAAGCCGGGGCGTTGCTGCTCAAACCGGGCAACGAGCGGGAGATCCGTCTGGACGAACCGTCACTGATTTTCTTTCCCCGGCCGTTTACCCATCGAATGTTTGCCGACGAAGCCATGGCCAGTCAGATTGTCTGTGCCTCGCTGACCTTCGACGGCGGCTCGGGCAATGCCCTGGCCGCCGCGCTACCCGACTATCTGGTATTGAAACTCACCGACATCCCGGAACTGCGCAGCACCCTTGACTGGCTGTTCAATGAAGCCTTTGAAGGGCATTGCGGGCGCGTGGCGGTGATGGATCGCCTGTTCGAATTGCTGGTGATTCTGTTGCTGCGCCATCTCATCGGCAGTCGAGATCAGCAACCGGGCATGATGGCCGGGCTGGCTGACCCGCGCTTGTCTCGCGCTTTGAACCTGATCCATGAGCAGCCGCACAAGCCCTGGAGTGTGGCCGATCTCGCGGCGGCGGCGAACCAGTCCCGCGCCGGTTTTGCCGAGCAGTTTCGCCGCGTGGTCGGGCAGACGCCGGCCGATTATCTGCTGAGCTGGCGCGTCAGTCTTGCGCAGAAACGCCTGCGCGAAGGCCGGCCGATTGCGTTGATTGCCGAAGAGGTCGGTTACGAAAGTCCGTCGGCGCTGGCCCGGGCGTTTCGGCGCAAGACCGGTCTCAGTCCTCGGCAATGGAAAGCCGAACACTGAACATTACCTGGCGAATTTCTTCGCTCCGGCCACGCAGAGAATCACCCCAAGCGTTACGCCGAGCATGCCGACGCTGACCTGCTCGTGCAGCAACGTCGCCGCCAGTGCCAGACCAAAAAACGGCTGCAGCAACTGCAACTGCCCGACCGCCGCAATCCCGCCCTGGGCCAGGCCGCGATACCAGAACACAAAGCCGATCAGCATGCTGAACAGCGACACGTAGCCCAGGCACATCCACGCAGGCAAGCTGATGTTGCCGAACGAGGCGGGCGCCAGCCACAGGCTCAGCACTGCCATCAGCGGTAACGACATTACCAGCGCCCAGCAGATCACCTGCCAGCCGCCGAGGCTGCGTGACAGTTTCGCGCCTTCGGCGTAACCGAGGCCGCAGGCGAGAATCGCCGCGAGCATCAGTAGATCCCCAGTCGGCGAGGCGCTCAGTCCCTGGGACAGGGCGAAGCCCACCACCAATGCGCTGCCCAGCACCGAAAAGATCCAGAACACCGGCCGTGGCCGCTCACCGCCACGCAAGACACCAAACATTGCTGTGGCCAGCGGCAGCAATCCTACAAACACGATCGAATGCGCTGACGTTAAGTGCTGCAATGCCAACGCGGTCAGCAGCGGAAAACCCAACACCACGCCCAGCGCCACAATCACCAGCGACAGCCACTGATGGCGCGACGGTCGCGGTTGCTTGAACAACAGCAGAAGTCCGACCGCCAGTGCGCCGGCAATCGCTGCTCGCACCACGGTCAGAAACACCGGATCGAATTCCAGCACCGCCAGCCGTGTCGCCGGAAGTGAACCGCTGAAAATCAGCACGCCGATAAAACCGTTGATCCAGGCACTGGTCTTTTCCAGCGCCGGGTTGGCCGCAGTCGATGTTGTGTGCATGTCGGTCGCGCTCAAATAGTGGGTTGTATTGCGGCGATCCTAGGGCTGAGAATCAGCACAATCAAAAAATTGTCATGGATACAGCCGGCATGCCCCGATCCCGTTACAAGACCTTGGTTGACCGTTACGCGGCGGATATTCGTGGCGGACGACTGCCGCCGGGCACGCGATTGCCTACGCATCGGCAACTGGCGGCGCAGGAAGGACTGGCGCTGGTTACCGCTTCACGGGTTTATGCCGAGCTTGAGGCGATGGGCCTGGTCAGTGGCGAAGCCGGGCGCGGCACTTTTGTGCGGGAAACGTCGCTGGCTCCGGGGCAGGGCATCGATCAGAAAGACGTTGCGGTCGGCATGATCGACCTGAATTTCAACTATCCGTCGTTGCCCGGTCAGGCTGAGTTGTTGCGCACGGCGTTGCGGCAACTGGCGTTGTCCGGCGATCTCGAAGCGTTGCTGCGTTATCAACCCCACGCCGGACGTGCCCACGAACGCGCCTCGGTGGCGCGACATTTGTCGACACGCGGCGTGACCGTTGAAGCCGACCAAGTGCTGATCGTCAATGGCGCTCAGCAAGGTTTAGCGGTGACGCTGATGGCCCTGCTCAAACCCGGTGATGTGATCGCCGCCGATGCGCTGACGTATTCCGGGTTCAAGGTGCTGGCCGACGCGTTGCATCTGGAAGTGCTGGCGATCCCGATGACAGAGCACGGCCCGGATTTGCCGGCACTGGACAGACTCTGCCGCCAGCGTGCGGTGCGCGCCGTGTACAGCATGCCGACGCTGCACAATCCGCTGGGCTGGGTCATGCCACTGGAACAGCGCGAGCAATTGGTGGCGATTGCCCGGCGCTATGATCTGACACTTATCGAAGATGCGGCCTACGCGTTTCTGGTGGAAAATCCGCCGCGAACCTTGATCGATCTGGCACCGGAACGGACGTTTTACGTATCGGGCCTGTCGAAAAATATCGCCACCGGTTTGCGCGTCGGCTTCATCGCGGCGCCGCTGCCTCAAGTGCCCGCACTGGAGCGAATCATTCGCGCGACAACGTGGAACACGCCCGGGGTGATGACCGCCATTGCGTGCGGTTGGCTCGACGACGGCACCGTCACCGTGCTTGAGGAGCAGAAACGTCGTGATGCGATGGCGCGACAGGCTTTGGCCGCCGAGGTGCTGAAGGGGCTGCGCTACATTGCTCATCCGGCCTCGTATTTTCTGTGGTTGCCGTTGCCCGAAGATGTGCGTGCCGATCAGATCGTGGTCGAGTTGATGCAGCAGCAGATTTCGGTCACCAGTGCAGAGCCGTTTTCGCTGGCGGCCAATACGCCCCATGCGATTCGTCTGGCGCTCGGCTCGGTGGACATGCAGGTGTTGCGTCAGGCGTTGATCACTGTCAGAACGATTGTCGGCGCTTATCTGTAAACTGCGTTCACGCCATGAAAAGCCAGGTTTGGACTGTTTAATGAAATTCACCACAGCACTGCTTCTCGCCTTGATCTTCAGCACCAGCGCTCAGGCTGAGGGCGATCCTGAGGCCGGAGAGAAGATCTTTCCGCGCCTGTGCGGCGGTTGCCATCAGGTTGGCGAGTCGGCTCGTTCGGGGTTTGGTCCGCAGCTCAACGGCATCATTGGCCGGGCTGCGGGGACTTCGGCAAATTATGTTTATTCCGATGCGATGAAGAACTCGGGGATTACTTGGGATCGGGCGACATTGAAAGCGTATCTGAAGGATCCGAAAGGGGTGGTGCCGGGGACGCGGATGATTTTCTGGGGGCTGAGTGATGAGGAGAAGTTGAATAATTTGTTGGCTTATCTGCAGAGGTTCAGTGCTGAGCCCTAGTCGGGCGATGGTTTCCTGGCTGATTGAGTACATATCCATTGCTGCGGTAACGGCTGCTTAGGGTTCCGCCCTTACGGCGGGTCACCTTTTTCAAACGCCAAAAAGGTAACCCAAAAGGCTTGCTCCTGCGTTCGGCCCTCGCAGGCTCGGGTCCCTTCGCTGCGGGATCGATCCGGGCGCAGCGGCTCCGGTTTGCTTCGCTGCACCTACACTCGCTGTGTCTGGCTGCGCCAGGCGGTCGCTGCGCTCCCACGCCCGGATCAATCCCTCCGCTCAGCCTTCCGACGTCGCCGGTGGATCAAAAGCAAGATCAAAAGCACTCGAGCTAACGCTCATTGTTGAGTGGGGCGGCTTCGCCGCGGGCAGCTGCGCTGCTTTGCTTTTCTGTGGGAGCGAGCCTGCTCGCGAAAGCGGTTCTCCTGCCGACCCATATTTGCGGTTTTCCCCCATCCCTGGAGGAGCTGGCTGGCCAGCGAGGCCGGCGGGCCGACCTGTCTCAGGTTGATATACGCGGTGTCAGTGAGCATGGAACGCCACCTGATTGCGCCCCGCAGCTTTCGCCTGATACAGCTGCTGATCGGCGCGTTTGATCAGGGCCGTGTGGTTGTTGTCTGCCGGATCTGCCAGGCCAAGGCCAATACTCACCGTGACGTTGCCGACGCCGGGAAACTGCGCTTCGGCGACTGCCATGCGAATTTTTTCGGCAACGACTTCCGGGGTGTCGGGTTGCGCGACTTCCGGCAGCAGTACGGCGAACTCTTCGCCGCCGTAGCGGGCGACGAAATCGGTGCTGCGCACGCTGTTCTGGATCAAGGTCGCCAGTTGTTGCAGGACCTCGTCACCGACCGCGTGGCCGTGGCTGTCATTGATGCGTTTGAAGTGGTCGGCATCGATCAGCAGCAGGGCAAAGGGCGCCCGGTGCGTCGGGACAGCAGCGAGTATTCAGTGATTTTTTCGTCAAAGCGGCGACGGTTGTAAACGCCGGTCAAGCCGTCGTGTGTGGCCAGGCTCAGCAGCTCGGCGTTGGCCTCGGTGAGTGCGGCGGTGCGTTGTGCCACGGTGGCTTCCAGCGAGGCGTTGGCTTCTTGCAGTTCGCGCTCCTTGCCTAGTAGCGACTGCGTCATTGCGTCGATGGACTGGCCGAGCTGGGCGATTTCCAGTACCGGATGCTGGAGCTGGAACTGCGCGCCGGACTGGTTGTTCTGCACCTGTTTGGCCGAGTGCGCGAGTTGTTCGATCGGCCGGCTCAGGTACAGCGCCAGGTAATAAGCCACGAGACCGAAAACGATGGCGGCGAAAACGCCGAGTATCAACAGTTCATATTGCAGCGTTCGCGCTGGTTGCAGCGCGGTCTCCAGTGGCTGGCGAATGGCGATCGACCACGACAGCGCCGTGCCCGATGGCGTCGGCACAGTGACCATGCTGGTCAGGTAACCGTTGGCCGCCGTCCAGCCCGACAATACCGGATCGTTGGTCGCCAGCTGTTGGCCCATCAGCGCTTCGGGGTAGAGCACCTTGCCGTCGTGGTCGACGATCAGCGCCTGGATATCCGGCGCCGAGTTCTTGTGGGAAAACGCCGCCGACTCGACGATGCGCGTCACCCAACTCCAGTGTGCATGTGCGCCCAGCACGCCAATCACCTGTCCTTCGGCATTGTGGATTGGCGCGGCGAAATCGATGAAGCGCAGCGGCTCGCCATTGGGCAGGCCCGGCAACAACTTGGCCAGCAACACCGCTTCGTGGGGATCGCCGGTGTATTGCCGGCGCAAGCCGATCTGGAACCACGGGCGTTTCTGCACCGATTGACCGACCAGCAGATCATTGACCGCTTGGCGAACGTTGCCCTCGGCGTCGGTGACGCCCATCCACGCATATTCGGCGCGCGCCTGGGTGCGCAGCTGCATCGACTTGAGGATGGCTGGGTTGTCCAGATCTCCGCGCTCCAGATGCGGTGCGCGACTGAGCAGGTAGACCTCCAGTTGCCGTTCGCGCAGCTGTTCGCCCAACAGCGTCGCCGCTGCACGCGCGGTGTTCAGCAAGGCGTTGCCGCTGGCCTGCTTCATTTGTTCGGTGGCGATATGACCGACATAAAAGCCGACGCTCAATAACGTCAGCAGGGACAAACCGCCGAACCACAGGGTGAGATGGCTACGCAGACTGGCTTTGAACATGGAGGCGGGTGTCTGTATTTATTGAAGTGGCGCCATGGTATGCGACATCGCCGATGGGCGGCCAGCGAACGGGTTCATGTAAATACAAAGAAGATTGATGCCAATGAGCCATCATTTTGGTTAGAATGCGCGCCGCCCGAGAGACGGATCCCGGGCGTTTTCCCATGGAGTTTTACCGTGAAATACCTCAGCAAAGTAGTCGCCGCCACACTGTTCGGTGTGGTTCTGGCAGGTTGCACCGGCGCCCCGATGAAAACCGCCCATTACGACAGCAACCAATACACCGTGGTTGGCCACAGCGAAGCATCGGCCACCGGCCTGCTGCTGTTTGGCATCATCCCGATCCGCCAGAACAGCCGATTTGTGCGCGCGCAAAACGCGGCCATCCAAGCCAAGGGCGGCGATGCAATGATCAACACACAGGTTCAGGAAAACTGGTTCTGGGCCTGGGTCCTGACCGGTTACACCACCACCATCTCCGGTGATGTGGTCAAGCTGAAAACCGCGCAATAAGCGACGGCTGAATGCAAAAAAGCCCGGCTGATCAGGCCGGGCTTTTTCATGGGTGTTGCGGTCATGCAGTAGATTCATGCAACGCGGCGCTCGATCAGACGATCAGATCCACCTTCAGCAACGCGGCGTTCGAGCAGACGATCAGAGCCACCTTCAGCAACGCGGCGTTCGAGCAGACGATCAGAACCACCCTCGGCAACACGGCGTTCGAGCAGACGATCAGAGCCACCTTCAGCAACGCGGCGCTCGATCAGACGATCAGAGCCACCTTCAGCAACGCGGCGTTCGAGCAGACGATCAGAGCCACCTTCAGCAACGCGGCGATCGATCAAGCGATCGGAGCCACCCTCGGCAACACGGCGTTCGATGAGACGATCCGAACCGCCTTCAGCAACACGGCGTTCGAGCAGACGATCTGAACCACCTTCAGCCAGACGGCTTTCGATCAGCTTGTCCGAGCCGCCTTCAGCGACCAGGGTGTGGGCAGGGGTTGCTGCAAAAGCGTTAACTGCGAAAACCGAGAAAGCGATGCCGAGAAGGGTTTGGCGTTTCATGATCGTGTGCTCCAGAAAGTTGTTTGTTTGTCTGGAGCCGATGTTACGCCGCGCAGTTTTTATGAGAACTTCATTGACGTGATGGTGAACATCGACGCCGATGATGTTTGCCATAAGCGGCGATTCAGAGGGCTTTTGCCCGAATGCACAACTCGCCGCTGGCACGAATCAGCGCCATGTCATGCAGCGCATCGGCGGCCAGACCGTTGCGGACATTGGCCAGCCATGCCGGGCAATTCGGATCCTGGCGATAAGGCGCGAAGGCGGCGTACTGCTGCAACAAGCGCTTTTGCAGTTCATCCAGGCGCGGGCGGATCTGTTTGCCCAGATCCGGACGCGGTGTGTCCGGTGCAGCACCTGCCGCTTGCCATTGCGCGAGCAGACCGTATTGCACCAGTTTGTTCGCTTCCATCTGTGCGGCGATCAGTTGCGCGACATCGTCTGCGTCGAGTTGATGTTCGGCGGCCAGAGTTCGGGCATTGGCGATGACCTGCGCCTCTCTCGGGCTGTCCTGGATCGGCTTGCCGCTGTCCCACTTGGTCAACGCAACCAGATCGCCGATGCTCAGGCGTTCATTCAAAGTGGCCAGTAGCGGTTTCAATGAAGCAGGCGCCGCTGCGGGTGCGCCCGCCTGAGCGCAGGCGGCGAACAGAACGAGGAGGGAACCGAGCAGAAAATTTGCAACGTTACGCATGAACCGAGCCTCAATAGTCAGTGTCGAGAGAATCGCTGATTTACCACAGCCGCACACTGACACAAAGCGATGCCTGGCATTTACACAAATGCAAAACAGGCAATCAACGCCGATGGGAAATGTTGATTGCACGCTGCACGCAACTCACCGAAGCTATCGTCAATCAGGCCTGCCGCCGTCGAGATGGACCTCCATTCAATGCAAAGCGCCACCTTCGCCAAGCCGCTCTGGCAAACCTATCTGCTGTTTCTCGCGCCGATGGTCCTGTCGAACTTCCTGCAATCGATGTCCGGGACGGTCAACAGCATCTACATCGGCCAGATGCTCGGCACCCAGGCGCTGGCGGCGGTATCCGGCATGTTTCCCGTCGTGTTCTTTTTCATCGCCCTGGTCATCGGCCTTGGAGCTGGCGCGGGCGTGTTGATCGGTCAGGCGTGGGGCGCGCGCGAAACGCACATGGTCAAGGCGATTGCCGGAGCGACGTTGCTACTGGGTGTGTTGATCGGTTTGGTCGCGGCGGTGCTGGGCACGGTGTTTGCGCGACAGGCACTGACGGGGTTGGGCACGCCGGCGGATGTGCTCGACGACGCGGTGGACTATGCCCACGTCATGTTGTGGATTCTGCCATCGCTACTGGTATTCGTGCTGTTCACCCAATTGCTGCGTGGTGTCAGCGATACGCTGTCGCCATTACTCGCGCTGATCGTCTCCACCACCGTGGGGCTGGCGCTGACGCCGGCATTGATTCGCGGCTGGCTGGGCTTGCCACCGTTGGGCATTCAGAGCGCGGCGTATGCCGGGCTGGCGGGGAATCTCTCAGCAATGGCGTGGCTGGCCTGGCGGCTGATCCGCAAGGGCCATCCGCTGGCGCCGGATCGAGAGTTCTTTGCCGCATTGCGACTGGATCGGGTCATTCTCGGCAAGGTCCTGCGCATCGGCCTGCCCACCGGCGTACAGATGATCGTGCTGTCGTTATCGGAGCTGGTGATCCTGGCACTGGTCAACCAGCACGGCTCGCAAGCGACGGCGGCGTATGGCGCAGTAACGCAGATCGTCAACTATGTGCAGTTTCCGGCGCTGTCGATTGCGATCACCGCATCGATTCTCGGTGCCCAGGCAATCGGCGCCGGGCATCTGCAACGCATGGGTCCGATCCTGCGCACCGGGCTGTTGATCAATGTGTGCCTGACCGGTGGCCTGATTGTGCTGGGTTATCTGCTATCGCACTGGTTGCTGGGCCTGTTCCTGACCGAGGACTCGACCCGGGCGATGGCCGAGCATCTGCTGCACATCATGCTCTGGAGCCTGTTGGTGTTCGGCTTCCAGGCCATCATCGGCGGGATCATGCGCGCCAGCGGCACCGTCCTGGTGCCGGTGGTCATTTCGATTGTCTGCGTGGTCGGCGTGCAGTTGCCGGCGGCGTACTGGCTCGATGGGCAGTTCGGTTTGCAGGGTGTGTGGATGGCTTTTCCGGTTGCCTATCTGGGGATGCTGATACTGCAGACGCTCTATTACAAACTGGTCTGGAAACACCAGAAGATCGAGCGGTTGATTTAGGCACGGCGGACAAACATTTCTCTGTCCCCCGAGACGAAAGCATCGTAGCGTATGCGCCCACAACAATAAGGGAATGACGAGGGTTCAAGTGGGAGCTTTTCGACTGCTGTTGGCGGTGTTGGTCGCTGTATCTCATATGGGCAAAAAGTTCGCCGGACTGAATCCTGGTGTGATCGCCGTCATCTCGTTCCTGATCATCAGTGGATTCGTCATGGCTTCGCTCATCGAGCGAAACTACCGGGAGCCGAGGAAGATCGGTCTGTTCTATATCGACAGGGCTCTGAGGTTGTATCCGCAATTTCTGGTCTACTTCGTCGCCTCGTGTCTGGTTATTCATTTTCTGTTGCCCGGTACGCCCCAAGCGGCTGAGCTGACATGGAAGACCCTGTCCACCAGTTTGCTCATGCTACCGCTTGGCTATTACATGTTCGGCGTCGGCGGGACCGAGATCCTGCCACCGGGCTGGTCGCTGGGGCTGGAAATGAGTTTCTACATGCTGATTCCATTTCTGCTGATTTGCAAGGCGCAGGGTGTCGCCTTTGCTGTCTCGGTCGGGGTTTTTCTGCTGGCCTGCCTGGGCTTCATCAATACCGATGTCTATGGATATCGTCTGTTGCCGGGTGTGTTGTTCATCTTCCTGTGCGGCTGTTATCTATACCAACGCAATATCAGAGCAATGGTCGTTGTCACCGGCACAGCCGTTGCGGCGGGACTGCTGTTTCTAGCGATCATGGTCGGATGGATTGAGCGTCGTCCGTTCAATGCCGAAGTCACTCTGGGTATCGCCGTGGGCATTCCCTTGGTCTACCTGTTGACCAAACTCAAGTTCCACCGGATGGACGAGTTCCTGGGCAATATCAGTTATGGCGTGTTTCTTAACCACTTTGTGGTGATGTATCTACTGCGGGGTTTTTGGCCCGTCGCGTATGACGCCTACGTTGTCGGAGCGGTGCTGGCGTTGTCATTTTTCTGCAGTGGCCTGACGTATTACTGCGTCGAGCGACCGGCGCTGAAGTTGCGTCACCACCTGCGCGGCAGGGCGAAGGAAAGGCCGGTTCAACCGGGGAGCGCCGAGAAAATTGTATCCCCTTTGGGTGAGCGTGAACTGGCATAACGCTCGGCTGTTTGCTTAAGTCAACCAAGGCCCTCGACGACACACGCCGCCCGGAGAATTCCATGACGTCGCGATTGCTGCTGGTTGCCGCGTTTACATCCTTTGTCATGGCCTGTGCGCAGGCGGCTGAATATAACCGGGTCAACACCAGCGCCAGCCAGATCAGTTTCACCTACAACCAGATGGGCTCGCGAATGTACGGCACCTTTGGCAAGTTCGAGGCGGCTCTGGATTTAGATACCGAAAACCTTGCCAACGCCCGCACCACCTTGCATATCGACCTGAGCAGCATTGACGCCGGCAGCGAAGACGCCAATACCGAGCTGGTGAAACCCGCCTGGTTCGATACTGAAAAATTCCCGCTCGCGGTATTCGAGTCCCGTCGTTTCACCCAGGTGGCCGAGCATCGTTACCAGGTCGCCGGTCAGCTCACGCTCAAAGGCATCACTCGCGATGTCGAGGTGCCGGTAGAGCTGAAACCGGACAACGCCATTGGCATTTTCGATGGCGAGCTGGTGCTCAACCGTGAGGAGTTCGGCCTCGGCGCAGGCGAGTGGGCTGACAGCGTGGTGTCGAGGGACATCAACATCAAATTCAGGGTGGTGGCGCCACAACAGTGACGGTTCGATAGATTCGGCGCGGTATGATGTCGCGGTTCGTCGACGGCTCTGATCATCGGCAACGTTTTTTATCGCCGGAGTTTGCCCATGCCACGCATCACCCACTACACCTCCCCATGCCCGGAAAGCGTCAACAGCCAGATCCTGCAAATGGTCGTCGACTACCTGACCGACATCAGTGCGGTCGGCCTCGGCCCGAGCAATCTGCTGTACAACGTTTATCAGTACGCGGTGGGTTATGAGGTGCATCTGTACCTCGAGGCGTTGAACGGCCAGAAGGGCACCGAGGTGGAATTGCTGGTGGCCACTGACGATGAGGATCCAGAGCAAGTCATCGGATTTCTCATCTGTCTGCCGGTGCAGGGCGATTGGGAGGCGTGCAGCGTCGCGTACATGGCGGTGCGTGAAGGTCATCGGCGTCAGGGTGTGGCGCGGGCGATGCTCGCGGACATGGTCGGGCGCTATCCGCATGCGGAACTGGCCTGCAGCATTGGCAAGGTGCCGTATTTCGAGGCGCTGGGTTTCGAAGTGATCGGCCAGCGCGAAACGCAGGTGCTGATGAGCACGCGGCATTACCGCAGCAACGGCCTGCGCGGGTTCATCGACACCACGCCGATCTATCGCTCGCTGGAAGTGCAGCAGATTCACACCTATCTGCTGCAGAAGAACGGCAAGCGCGCGATGCTCGATGCGGAGAAACAACGCGATCGTCATCTGGATCAGACCAGCCGCCACGTAGAAGAATTTGTCCGTCAGCGCCTGACTCTGCACTGACCCGGCCAATAAAAAGCCCTTGCTGCGCATTGCGCAACGAGGGCTTTTTTGTGCCTGCAATCTCAACCGATCTTGACGTTCATGGTGATGCGCGCGGTGAAGACTTTTTTGCCCTCGGTATCGTGAATGTCGACGTTGACCACCTTGTCGCCATCGCTTTGCCAATCCACACCTTCGGCGCTGGCCACGGCGGTGACGTCGGTTTTCGCCTTGGCCAGGTATTCCACGGTCATGCCCTTTGGAATCCAGCGCGCGCCGGACGGGATCGAGACGTCGGTCATCATTCCGCCGGCCAGTTCCGCCGCGTTGCACAGGGCGATCGCATGCACCGTGCCAAGGTGATTGGTAATTTCCTTGCGAAACGGCACTTGTACGGTGGCGGCGTTCGGGCGCAATTCGCTGATCAGCGGATTGATGGTGCTGAAGTACGGGGCGAACTGACAGGCCATTTTGCTGAATGCATCCGCGCCGACGCTGTTGAACATGCTGAGAGATTGACTCATGGAAGCCTCACTGGGTGGTTTGCAGAATGATGTTCCGTTACAGAATAATGTTCTGTAACGGAACGGTATTCTGTTCGCGGCAAATCTGTCAACCTAGGCGCGATTTGTTCACGGGCACGTGACGCCTTTATCAACCTCCGTTTTTGGACCCGAGCAGCATGGACACCGCCGATCTACTGGAACGCAGCTACCCCGGCCGCCGCGCCGAACTCAAACGCGATATCTTTCGCAAGGCCCTGAGCCTGTTCAATGAACAGGGGATCGAAGCCACCACCATCGAAATGATCCGTGCCGAGTGCGACACCAGCGTTGGCGCGATCTACCACCATTTCGGCAACAAGGAAGGGCTGGTCGCGGCGCTGTTTTTCACCGCGCTGGAGGATCAGGCGTGTCTGCGTGATGCGTATCTGGACGCGGCCAATACCACTGAAGAAGGCGTGCAGGCGCTGGTCTTCAGCTATGTCGACTGGGTCGAGCAGCAGCCGCAGTGGGCGCGTTTTCAGTACCACGCACGATTCGCAGTGACCAAAGGCCCGTTCAAGGAAGAGCTGGCCGAGCGCAACAAGACGCGCAACCTGCGCTTGGGCCAGTGGTTGGCCGAATCGGGTCGCGCCGCTGAGCTTAAGGATTTGCCTGCGGAGTTGCTGCCATCGCTGATCATCGGCCAGGCGGACAGTTACTGCCGGGCCTGGCTGGCAGGGCGAGTTAAGGGCAGTCCGATGGCTTATCGCGAAGTGCTTGCGCAGGCGGCATGGCGGTCGATTCGCGCCGAAGGTCTCGCCGAGAACTGAAATACGCAGACAAAAAAAGAGCCTCCAAGCTCTTTGATGGGGAGGAAGTAGAGCCCGTGAGGCTCAAGAGGCGTGTGAAGCAGAACTTGGGCTTGATTGGGAGTCAGTACACCCACGCCTACGCAGCGCCGGATCAATCCAGGCACCGCGTAGCTTCATCCTGGGAGCGTGCAATGGACGACTCAAGTACCGCCAGTCGTCCCTGCACAATGCCGGTTCATGCCGGACGCGATCCCGGCCAACCGGATTTTTTCAGCGCCGCCAGAAGCGTCTGCGCATCCAGGCCCGGCACCGAATGGCCGTTGCCCTCGCTGCTGTCGCTGGCGAGCAGGGCATTGATGATCGCTTCTTCAACGGCTTCGGTCGCGGCCAGAAACAGCTCGCTGATGTGGTCGTTGTTGACCATGCGCAAGCCGTCGCAGGTGGCTGCGCGTTTAGCCTCATAAGCGGCGGGCGGGACGTGATCATTGCCGGTGGCGAAGGCAATGAAGATGTCGCCGCTGTGGTCTTCGTTACCGCCGCCGGTACGCGCCAGGCCCAGGCTGGCACGCTGTGCCAGGCGCGTGCATTGATGGGGCAGCAGCGGCGCATCAGTCGCCAGGCAAACGACGATCGAGCCCATGCCCGGGTGCGGCAGCGCTGCCCGCAGGAACGGTGAATCCTTCTGTTCCATATAGCGCCCGACCGGGTAACCATCGACGCGTAGTTCACTGCGAATGCCGTGGTTGGCCTGCACGATCGCGCCAACGGTCCAGCCACCCTGGGCAGCACTCAAACGGCGCGATGCGGTGCCGATACCGCCCTTGAATTCATGGCAGATCATGCCGCTGCCACCACCCACCGCACCTTCGACTACCGGCCCATCCACGGCGCCGTTCAGTGCCTCGGCGACATGCTCGGGCTTAACGTGAAAGCCGTTGATGTCATTGAGCAGTCCATCGAAGGTTTCCAGCACCACCGGCATATTCCAGTAAAGCCGCCCATCATCCGGCTGTTGCTCACGGTCCAGCACAATCAGCGCATCCCGCACCACACCCAGGCTGTGGGTGTTGGTAAAGGCAATCGGACTGGTCAGCAGACCGGCCTCGCGAATCCATTCCAGGCCGGTCGCATCACCGTTGCCATTGAGTACATGCACGCCGGCAAAGCACGGTTGCTGGCTGGTCGAGCCGGGGCGCGGCTCGATCAGCGTGACGCCGGTGCAGATGTCACGGCCGCTGCTGCTGCGACCGCGTACATTGCTGTGACCGACGCGCACGCCCGGCACATCGGTGATGGCATTGAGCGGGCCGGGTTGCATCTGGCCAATCAGGATATCGAGATCACGGGCACGCGGATTCATAAGGTTCAGTCTCTTGATTCAAAAGGTCGGGCGGCTTACCGCTCGGATTAGGCAGGCAGATTTCTCGCGCGGACTACTGGCCGTTCTTGACCTTGCTCCACACCCGCGTACGCACGCGTTCGGCGGCTTTGGGCAAGGGTTCGAGGGTGTAGAGGGTGGCCATGGCGGCAGGGGACGGGTAGACCGCCGGGTTGTCGCGAGTTGCTGCTGCCACCAGCGTTGTCGCGGCGCGATTGCCATTCGGGTACGACAGGTGATCACTGACCGGCGCGATCACCTCCGGCCGCAGCAGGTAATCGATAAACGCCAGGCCCTGGGCGCGATTGGGCGCGTCCTTGAGCAATACCAGAGTGTCGAACCACACCGGCGCGCCTTCCTTTGGCAGGCTGTAGGCGATCTTTACGCCATTATTGGCCTGCTCGGCGTTGGTCTTGGCTTCGAGCATCGCCCCGGACCAGCCAACCGCCACGCAGATATTGCCGTTGGACAGATCGCTGATGAACTTCGAAGAGTTGAAGTAGGCGATGTGCGGGCGCAGCCTGAGCAGCAGTGCTTCGGCTTTTTTGTAGTCCTCGGGATCGGTACTGTTGGGCGGCAAGCCCAGGTAATGCAGGGCGACCGGCAGCATTTCCGACGGCGAATCGAGCATCGCCACGCCGCACTCGGCCAGTTTGGCCAGATTGGCTTCGTTGAACAGCAACTCCCAGGAGTCCACCGGCGCTTTGTCACCCAACACGGCGCGGACTTTGTCGACGTTGTAGCCGATGCCGTTGGTGCCCCACAGGTAAGGCACGGCGTACTGATTACCCGGATCGTTGACCGCGAGTTTTTTCAACAGCTCGGGGTCGAGATTCTGCCAGCCTGGCAGTTGATCGCGAGGCAAGGGGGCGAGGGCGCCGGCCTTGATCAGGGTCGGCAGGCTGAAGTTGCTCGCCACGACAACGTCGTAGCCGCTGCGGCTGGTCATCAGTTTGCCTTCGAGCACTTCGGCGCTGTCGAAGGTGTCGTACACCGGCCGGATGCCGCTGTCGCGCTGGAAATCGTGCAGCGTGTTCGGCCCGATGTAGTCGTACCAGTTGTAGACATGCACGCTCGGTACGTCTGCCGCCATGGCGACCGAGGAGAGACAAAAACAGGCCAGCAGGCCCGGGTTGATAGATCCACGGTGACGACGCATGATGCGGCACTCCTGGCCTGTCGCAGGCCGGTGAGGAACTGGAGTGGTCAGGCTAACGGGCCGGTCACACCAGCCCCATTCCCATCATGGGTTACTCGAAAGGGGTAGTGCGTGGACGCGTTGTTGCAGGAATTGCCGGTGCATCAGAGTCTGGCGCGGGTATTTTCCCACCTCGGGCAGGAGGGTTTCTGGCGGGCGCTGGTAGACACTCTGCGCCTGCTGGTGCCGCTGGACAATGCCCTCGTCGCCCTGATGCAGCCCGGCCAGCCGCCGCGTTTGCTGATCGACTTCGACAGCAAGGGGGCGTGGACGACCAGCAGGAGCTGGCCGGTTATACCGCCGGCATGTACCTGCTCGATCCGTTCTATCAAGCCGCCGTCAGCGGGATCAGCGACGGCCTGCACAGCCTGGCCTCTGTTGCGCCGGATCAGTTTCTGCACAGCGAGTATTACCAGAGCTACTTTCGTGCCGTGGTGGGCGAGGATGAATTGCAGTTTCTGATCAACGTCGAAGGCGCGGTACTCGGCTTGTCACTGGGCCGCTCGACCGCGTTTGGCATGGCCGAGCAGGGCCGACTGTTGTGCATTCGTGATTGGGTATTGGCGGCGATGCATCGCCACATGCAGTTGCTGCCGCCGCAAGGGCCGGTGGCTGACGCGGTGGTAGGTGATCTGGCGACGCTGCTGGACCGTTTCGATGCCCGGCTGACCGCGCGCGAGATCGACACGGCGCGCCTGATCCTGCAGGGCTTTTCCAGCAAGGCGATGGCCCAGCAGATGGGGATTTCACCGGAGACCGTGAAGGTGCATCGACGCAATCTCTATCACAAGCTCAACGTCACCGGGCATGGTGAGTTGTTTGCGCTGGTGCTGCGGCCGACGTCTTTGTGACCAACGCAGAATTTGTGTGGGAGTGAGCCTGCTCGCGAAAGCGGTGTATCAGTCAACAAAATTGTTATCTGACACTGCGCTTTCGCGAGCAGGCTCGCTCCCACAGGTGAACTTACGCTGTGTTAGTGGCTGCGCTGGAAGACCAGGGCTTTCAGGCCGCTCTCTGGATCGATATCGGGAAACTCCGGCGGGTTGTCCAGCCGATGATCGAAGCGCAGGCTCGGCGCTTCCTGGGTCACGCCATCAATGAGAAAGTCGGAACCGAACGACGGATCGTTCATGCACGCCAGCACTGTGCCTTGCGCAGTCAACAGTTCCGGCAAGCGGCGCAATACGCGTTGATAGTCCTTGGTCAGCAAAAAGCTGCCTTTCTGAAACGACGGCGGGTCGATGATCACCAGATCGTACGGGCCGCTGTTGATCACTTTGCCCCAGGATTTGAACAGGTCGTGGCCGAGAAAGCTGACCTTGCTCAGGTCGTGGCCGTTCAAACGGTGATTGTCGCGACCTCGGCTCAGCGCGGCGCGGGACATGTCGAGGTTGACCACATGGCTGGCGCCGCCCTCGATTGCCGCCACGGAAAAGCCGCAGGTGTAGGCGAACAGGTTCAACACCCGCTTGCCCGCTGCCTGTTCGCGCACCCAGTTGCGGCCGTAACGCATGTCGAGAAACAGTCCGGTGTTCTGCTTGCGTCCCAGGTCGACGCGGTACTGCAAGCCGCCCTCGACGATGGTCATTTCTTCGATTTCCTCACCGATCAGCCATTCGGCCGTGCTTTGCGGCAGGTAACGGTGCTGGATCAGCAAACTGTGCGCGCCGGACTGCTGCCACTCGGCCGAGGCGGCGAGGTGCAATAGCCAATCCCGCAGATCTTGCAGCTGCTCAGGCGCCGGTTCCTTGAACAGCGACACCAGCACCACGCCCTGCAACCAGTCCACGGTCAGTTGCTCCAGCCCCGGCCAGCAGCGTCCGCGCCCGTGAAACAAACGGCGGGTTTCGCTGGGCGCCGTTGCCAGTGCGGGCAGCAAATGAGCGTGGAGGGTAGCGAGGGCTTCAGGGTTCATGGATCAGGATCGGACAGTCAAAGGGCCGGCATTTTAACCACAAATGAGGGGATTCGATGGGCGCCGCGCTTCGAAAAACAACACCTTGGCGAAATCCTCTGTATCAAAAATGAATTTCTACAGGGCGCGCTGCTCATACCAGATAAGCAGCGGATTCAAAACCGCTTATCAAAAATGTAATTCGGGGGAGTGCTGTTCATGTGCCCTACACCTACGTCGAGCGCGCACCTTCCTGGCGGGTTGATTCTGGTTGTCGAGGACGATCCGTTGATTCTGGAGTTTCTTTGCGAAATTCTTCAGGAGGAAGGGTTCAAGGTCGAACCGCAAACCAGCGCCGACGCCGCCTCACTGTATCTGGAAGAACACGCGGCGAACGTCGCGCTATTGCTGACCGACATCACCATGCCCGGCACGCTTAACGGCGCCGACCTGGCGAATCTGGTCGGCGATCGCTGGCCGGAAAAACCGGTGATGGTCATGTCCGGCTATGAAACGCCGGAGACCTCCGGGGTCAAGCATTCGGTGGCGTTCATCAAGAAGCCGTGGGCGATCGGTCAATTGCTCGACTGTGTGGAAAGTGCGTTCAAATCCAAGGCCCCGCAGTTGCACTGACAAGTGCTACATTGCCGGGCCAGGCTGTCCGGCCAACTGTCAGAGGATTTGTTCTTTTGTCTGCACAAGCATCGGTTTTTGATCGCGCATTCGGCGCGTTCCTGTTCGACATGGACGGCACCGTCCTCAATTCCATCGCCGCCGCCGAGCGCATCTGGTCAGCGTGGGCGGTGCGCCATGGCGTGGAGGTCGAGACGTTTTTGCCGACCATCCATGGCGCACGGGCGATCGACACCATCACCCGGCTGAATCTACCGGGCGTGGATGCCGAGGAACAAGCGGCGTTCATCACCGCAGCGGAAATCAATGACGTTGAAGGCATTGTCGAGATCCCTGCGGCGGCGGCATTTCTCAATGCTCTGCCGAAAGATCGCTGGGCAATGGTGACGTCTGCGCCTCGCGATCTGGCGTTGCGGCGGATGGCGGCGGCGGGTATCCCCGAGCCGGCGGTCATGATCACGGCGGAAGATGTAAAGGCTGGCAAACCTGATCCTGCGGGGTATCTGCTGGCGGCAAAAAAGCTCGGTGTCGAGCCAGCGGATTGCCTCATTTTTGAAGACGCCACGGTTGGCATTCAGGCTGCGGAAGCGGCGGGCGCTGCACTGATGATCATCACCACCACGCACCAGCACCCGATCGAAACGGCGCATGCGACGTTGGCCAGTTACGATGCGATCGGCGTCAGCGTCGGCGCCGATGGTCTGCTTCGTCTGACGGAAATATGATCTGTTCCGAAATGCCCCTCACCCTAGCCCTCTCCCGGAAGGAGAGGGGACTGACCGGGGGATATTCAGGTAATACGCCGACGTGAAAAGTCTTCTCTGAATCCATAATCGCTATGGTCTTTCAGGTCGAGGGCAAACTCAGCACAACTCGATCGGTTCCTTCTCCCCCGGGAGAGGGCTAGGGTGAGGGGCTACGGTCTGCCAGACACAGGGGATCGTCGATCAAACAACATCCCCGTCACCGGTCGGCAGCTCAACCATGCCGGCAATATCGCAACTACGCTGATCCATGCTTGTGAAATCGTCGCCAAAGTCGAGCGCGGTGGAACTCCTTGCTAATGAGGTAAACGCATGAAGATCGATCTGAGTGGAAAACTGGCCATCGTCAGCGGCAGTACCGGCGGCATCGGTCTGGGCATCAGCCAGTCGCTGGCCGAAGCCGGGGCGACGGTGGTGGTCATCGGTCGCGACACGGCTAAGGTCGAGCAGGCGCTGGCGAGCATACGCCAAGCGGTGCCCAGCGCGCAGTTGCGCGGTCTGACCGCTGATCTGGGCACGGCCGAGGGCGCGGAAAAGCTGTTCGCCGCCGAACCGCGCGCGGACATTCTGGTGAACAACCTCGGCATCTTCAACGACGTCGATTTCTTCGAGACTCCCGACAGTGAGTGGACGCGCTTCTACGAGGTCAACGTGATTTCCGGCGTGCGCCTGGCGCGGCATTATGTGCCGGCGATGGTTGAGCAGGGCTGGGGCCGGGTGATCTTTCTGTCATCGGAATCCGGCGTGGCGACGCCGGCGGACATGCTCAATTACGGCGTGACCAAAAGCGCCAACCTGGCGGTGTCCCACGGCCTGGCCAAACGTCTGGCTGGTACCGGTGTCACGGTCAATGCAATCCTGCCGGGACCGACCTTCACCGACGGCCTGCAAGACATGCTCAGAGACGCGGCCGCCGAATCGGGGCGCGAGCTGCGCGACGAAGCCGACGCCTTTGTACGCAAGGCCCGTCCGACTTCGATCATCCAGCGCGTGGCGGATGTTTCGGAAGTGGCGCATCTGGTCACGTACATTGCTTCACCACTGTCCTCGGCCACCACGGGCGCAGCCTTGCGCGTCGATGGCGGTGTGGTCGACAGCCTGACGATCTGAATTTTCCAAAAGAGAGGTTTTATGCCAACTGCATCTGCAACCATCGACATCCCGGCCTCGGCCGATCAGGTCTGGCAGTTGATCGGCGGCTTCAACACGCTGCCGGACTGGCTGCCGTTGATCACCAACAGTGAACTGAGCGAAGGCGGGCGAGTGCGCACCCTGCACACCGCTGACGGCGGCGTAGTGGTCGAACGTCTGCAGACTTTCGACAACGCTGCCCGAACGTACAGCTATTCGATCGAACAGGCACCGTTTCCGGCCAGCGATTACCTGGCGACGATCAAGGTTGAAGCCCAGGGGCAGGGGGCGCGGGTGACGTGGTCGGGGCGCTTCAATGCGGTCGGCGTGAGCGATGAAGAAGTGGTGGCGCTGTTCAACGGCATCTACCAGGGCGGGCTCGAAGCCTTGCGGGCGAATTACCCGACCTGAGACGCAGATCGTTCCCACGCTCTGCGTGGGAACGATCGGCGCGAGACGTCAGGCCTGACTGATCAAACTCTGCCGACAATCCAGCACCAGTTTCGCCCCACCCAGATCACTGCTGCCGACTTCAAGACTGAAGCCGTGCAAGCTGACAATCGCCGCGACAATCGACAGCCCCAGACCAAAGCCACTCTGCGGCTGGCCACCCTCGGTGCGATAAAACCGCTGGAACACCGCCTCACGTTCCGCCTCGGGAATCCCCGGCCCTGAATCGTGCACCTCGATCCGCGTCTCCCCACCGGCATTGACCCCACGCAACATCACCGTGCCGCCGGGCGGGGTGAATTTGATCGAGTTGCTCAGCAGGTTCGCCAACGCTTCGAACAGCAGCGCGCGGTCGCCGTTGAGCGGCGGCAGCGTCTCCGGCATGTTCAACTGGAAACGCAGATCGCCTTCCTCGGCCAGCGGCAGATAGAACTCGTGCAACTCCTCCAGCAAACGCACCGGATCAAGTTCGACGAAACCTGAACGGCGCTGGCGATCCTCCAGCTCGGAAATCCGCAACAAACCGCGAAAGCGCGCCATCAGCGTATCCGCTTCAGCCAGTACCAAGTCCAGTTGCGCCGCTTCTTGCGAACCTTCGCCGGCCTGTTGCTGCATGCGATACAACTGCGCGCGCAGGCGGGTCAGCGGCGTGCGCAAATCGTGGGCGATGTTGTCGCAGACGCCCTTGACCTCGTTCATCAAGCGCTCGATGCGCTCGAGCATGGCGTTGACGATGGCGGCGAGCATGTCCAGTTCATCGCGGCGATTGGACAGCGGCAAGCGGTGCGTCAGGTCACCGGCGACGATGGCTTGGGCGCTGTTCTGAATCGCGCGGATGCGCTGCAACGGTCGACGCCGCAGCAGATGCCAACCGGCGACCCCGGGAATAATCGTCAACGACACACCCCAGAACAGCGCGTGCAAAATGATCCGCGTCACCGCGAACAGCGAGCCATTGTCACGCAGCAGCACCAGCCAGCGCCCGTCACGGGTTTGCGTGGCCACGGCATCGCAGCTGTCGCTCGGCAGGGTCGGGTCATCGGAATCGGCGCACTCGGCGAGCATATGGATCTTGCCATCCAGCGGCAGTCCTTCGGGAATTTGCTGGAGTGCGCCGCCCAGGTAAACACCGTCAGCGCTGAACAGACCATAGGCGTCGATACCGCGAATATCGAAGGTCATGCTGGCCGCGAGGGCGTCTTCGAGTTGCTCGCCGCGAAAATGCGAGAACAGGTGCTGACGTTGCATCAACGAATGTTTGGCCAGTTTGTCGAGGTAGCCGGACACCTCGTAATACATGACCCCCATGAGGATCGCGCTCCACGCCACGAACAGCGAACTGTACAGTGCCAGCAAGCGGCTGCTGGAGGAGCGCCAGCCGTCAGACGGGTTCGGCAATGACATAGCCCGAGCCCCGTACCGTGCGGATCAGCGGAACGTTGCCGGCTGCGTCGATCTTCTTGCGCAGACGGCCGATGTGCACGTCGATGAGGTTGGTGCCCGGGTCGAAGTGATAACCCCAGACCTCTTCGAAAATCATCATCCGCGAGAGAATCTGGCCGCTGTTGCGCATCAGAAACTCGAGCAGTTTGTATTCGGTGGGCAACAGCGTCAGCACCTGCTCGGCGCGGCGGGCTTCGTGGCTGATCAGGTCGAGTTCGAGGTCGGCGACTTTCAGCGTTGTGGCCTGGGTGGCGACGCTGTTCTGCCGGCGCAGCAACACTTCAACCCGCGCGGCCATTTCATCGGTGGCGAACGGCTTGGTCAGGTAGTCATCGCCACCCGCGCGCAAGCCGCGCACGCGCTCATCGACGTCGGAGAGGGCGCTGATCATCAGAATCGGCGTCGCCACGCCCATGGTGCGCAGGGTGGTGACGATGGCCAGACCATCAAGCTCGGGCAACATGCGGTCGAGGGTAATCAGGTCGTAGTTGCCGCTCACGGCGCGGTCGAGGCCTTCGCGGCCATTGTCGACCCAGTCGACGTCCAGCCCGTGGCTGCTCAGTTCGGCAACGATTTCCCGCGCGGTCACGGCGTCGTCTTCGATGGTCAAGATACGAGTCATAGGCAGGCCTGCTGATCGGTTCAAACGGAATGGCAGCATTTTGCCAAGAATTTGCCGTGACGCTTTAAATTAACTTTCATCTTCATCGCCTGTTGAATCAGAACTGATCGGATTTGCCACGCTTTGGTTAATGCAGAAAACCCGCAATCGTATGCGCTTTATTGCAAGTTGCACGGTCCGAGGAAGTTCAAGTTTTGTAACTCATTGAAAGAAAAGGAGTTATTAAAAGTGCTTGACTGGCACGGTCACTGCAATTCCTCACACGACGACTTGTAACACCATTTTTCATGCCTGGAGCACTACAACAATGAATAGATCCCCTGATGGCTATTATCCTGCCTTGGAAGAGTCGAGCAGCGTGTCAGGCGTGTCCTGGGGCGCGATCTTCGCCGGTGCTGCGGCTGCCGCCGCGCTGTCGATGATTCTGGTGCTGCTCGGGTTTGGCCTGGGCTTTTCGGCTGTATCACCGTGGGCCGGAGAAGGCGTCAGCGCCAAGGGCCTGGGCATTTCAACGATCGTCTGGCTGGCGGTGACGCAGATCATCGCTTCCGGCATGGGCGGCTACATTGCCGGCCGTCTGCGCGTTAAGTGGGCCAACATGCACGGTGACGAAGTCTACTTCCGCGACACCGCCCATGGTTTCCTCGCTTGGTGCGTCGCTACTTTGGTGACCGCTGTGCTGGTGGTCGGTTCGGTCAGCAGCGTCGTCAGTGGCGGTGTGCAGGCGGGTGCCAACGTCGTCGGCGGTGCTGCCGGTGCGATGAGCCAGGCCGCCGGCTCTGCCGCGGCCAATACTGACAGCGATCAGTACGGCTACTTCGTCGACAGCCTGTTCCGCGATGATCGTCCTGCTGCCGTCAGCGATGACGCTGCACGCGGCACTGTGACCCGCATCTTCACGCAAAGCCTGGCCAACGGTCAGCTCAGCGCCGAAGATCGCACCTACCTTGCACAACTGGTATCGCAACGTACCAACCTGAGCCAGGCCGATGCTGAACGTCGTGTCGACGAAATCTACGCCAACACCCAGAAAGCCATCGCTGACGCCAAACTGAAAGCTCAGCAAGCGGCCGATACCGCCGCCAAAGTCGCTGCCTACACCTCGCTGTGGATGTTCGTCGCGCTGCTGGCCGGTGCGTTCTTCGCCAGCCTGGCAGCCACCTTCGGCGGTCGTCGTCGCGATGCAGTCGAGTACGTTGAAGTCGACACCTACACCACTACCACTCCGGTCCGTTAAAAAGGAGAGTCACCATGCGCTCATTACTGCTGTTTTTCCTCGGCGTACCGATCCCGATCATCATCCTGATCGCCCTGTTCGTACACTGATCCCTCTGAGGCAGGATGCCTCTGCCGCTTTCATCTTCGGGTGAAAGCGGCTTTTTCATTTATGGCTCACAGGGTCATGAATATGGCTCGCAAGGTAATCACGACTAGTATTTTTGACAGGTGGCGTCGCGGGCCTAAAGTGCTGGAATCGGGGCAGGAATGAACACAACGTTTGTTCGGATTTGCCTCGAGGGACTGGACGTGAATACGCGATTGAAATTTGAAAACGCAGGAACGTTTGATCCGGCTTTTGCTGATGCGGGGCTCTTGAGCTTTCCAGTGAACGGATTGCCTGGATTTGACGCAGCAGCTGTATTGGCAGTGTCTGGAAAAAAGACCCTTGTCGGATTTTATCCATCGGTAATTTATGGACCGGCAACCGTTGCACGTTTCCATGAGGACGGAGCGCTGGACACTGACTTCGGGAAGGAGGGTGTTGTAGAGATCGCTTTGGAAAACGCAACCATGGCGCATGTTCTGACGCTCAGCGCGCTGAACGATGGTGCCTGGTTGTTGCAGGGCACCTATGAGCAGGAAGGCTATGTAGAAGGTATTGCGCTGGTACGTTGTCTCCCTGACGGGCAGCAAGATCAGTCTTTCGGTGAGAAAGGTGTTCGTTACCTTCGTTTCGATCAAATGGACAAACCTGAGCCATATGAACCCGGCAACGCGAAGCCAGCCTTGCGACATGTGCAAAGAGCCTTTTCTTCGGGTGCGGCTGCGGGCTCCGGCATGTCCATGGTTGAGCAATCCGACGGCAAGTTGGTCGTGATCTTCCACGTCTATAACGATGAGTCCGAAAAGTCGCGTGGCATCGTGCTGCGACTGAACGCGGACGGGAGTAGCGACAAGACGTTCAACGATCACGGATTCGCCCTGATCGACTTCGACAACAGTTCCAATCATGCGTTGGGTGTTGCCGTTCAGTCAGACGGCAAGATCCTTGTCTGCGGTCGATACCATGACCAGACGCCGGGCCTTCAAGGCGGTTATCTGGTGCGTTTCGATGCATTCGGGCGTATCGATACCACGTTCAATGGCGGTGAGGTTTTCAAGTTGAAAACTCGCTATGAGGAATTCAACGCGGTATCGGTAAGAGAAAGCGATGGGCTCATCGTCGTCGCCGGCGCTGCCGCCCCGCAGGGCGCACTGCAAGGTGCACTGGTCGTTTTGAACGCCAATGGCAGCTATAACCTGGTCTTTAACCAAGGGAAACCTTTGTATTCGCCTTTGCTGAAGTCGGGCATTCATTGGAAAAATTGCGTAGTCCAGACCGACGGGTCGATTGTAGTAGGCGGGCATGGCAGCGGCGCATACATCAACGGTAGCGATTTGTACGTGGCTGCGCGTTTTCTGGCTGATGGATCTCTGGACAAGGCATTCAATAATGTAGGCTTTGCCATTTTCGGAGTTGAAGGAAAGCAGTGTTATTACAAGAGCATGAGCTTGATGGACGATGGACGAATCATTGCGTGCGGTTATCAGGCGCTCGAATACGGTTGGGGGCTGGTGACCGGTGGGTGGGTCATACGCTTTCTGGTTTGACAGAGCGCAAAGCTGAATGTCTGCTTTGGCCGCTTACACCTCGGTGAAGGCGCTTTTTGCTTCCTGCCAGCCAACAAGGCAAGAGTCCGCGCCGGAGGCGGATCGGCCGCTTCTCGCTGTGCCATTTTCACTGGCCTGGATCAATATTTCGTCTGGCGATATCGCCTACCGTAAATGATCCAGGCCTTTGCTGAGGTATGAGCTACAGTGCTTGTCGCGCACCTTGTTGCGCTGACGAAGTATCCGCGTCGACGTTGAAAACACAGCAATAAAAAGCGTCGACGAGGCGTAGTGCGGCAAGGAGCTGACACAACCTCAACTGAATCTTCACGGACGAACACCGTAATGAACTGCCTAGAAAGAACCTTCGATATCCAGCCCTTGGTGCAGGCGGACATGACCGTGCACATCAATGGCCAAGCGGTCAGCGCCGCCATCGGCGAAACCGTCCTCAGCGTCATCCAGTCCCTCGGCGTGCGCCAGATCGCACGCAACGATCACGATCAAATCAGCGGCGCCTATTGCGGCATGGGCGTGTGCCAGTGCTGCCTGGTGAAAATCAACGGTCGGCACAAGCGCCGCGCCTGCCAGACCGTGGTGCGCGACGGCATGCTGATTGAAACCCAAGTCAACCGCGTCGTCGGGCAGGAGGTTGTATGAGCCTGCAACCGTTGATTGTCGGCGGCGGGCCGGCGGGAATGGCGGCGGCCATCGAACTGGCGCGCCACGGCGTGCGCTGCACCTTGCTCGAAGAGGCTTCGCGCCTCGGCGGCGTGGTCTATCGCGGGCCGCTGCGTGATGGTGTGCAACTGGATTATCTCGGCCCGCGTTATTCCGAAGCACTGGACAAACTGCACGGCGAATTTCAGCAGCAATCGGGGCTGATTGACTTGCGCCTCATCCATCGGGTGGTCGGCGCCGAAGGCACCCGCGCAGTGGTGGTGCTCGACGGTGATGAGCAACTGCACGAGATCGCTTATCCGCAACTGCTGTTGGCCGCTGGATGTCACGAACGCAGCGTGCCGTTTCCCGGCTGGACGTTGCCGGGAGTGATTCTGCTCGGTGGTCTTCAATTGCAGATCAAGAGTGGCGTGGTCAAGCCGCAAGGGCCGGTGATCATCGCCGGCACCGGGCCGTTGCTGCCGCTGGTTGCGACCCAGTTGCATGCCTCTGGCGTGCGCGTCGCTGGCGTCTACGAGGCGTGTGCGTTCGGCAAGATCGCCCGCGAGAGTCTGGCGCTGCTGAACAAGCCGCAGCTGTTCCTCGACGGCTTGAGCATGCTCGCTTACCTCAAGTTGCACGGCATCCCGATGAAGTATGGTTGGGGCGTGGTTGAAGCCCATGGCGACGGCGAGCTGAAAAGCGTTAGCGTCGCGCCGTATTCGCCGACGTGGGAGGCAGATCTGTCGCGGGTCGAGCGTTTCGAAGCGCAGACGCTGGCGGTCGGTTACGGTTTTATTCCGCGCACGCAATTGAGCCAGCAGATGGGCCTTGATCACGGCTTCAGCGACGATGGCTACCTGCGTGCGCACGCCAATGTCTGGCAGCAAAGCAGCGTGGCGCATGTGCATCTGGCCGGCGACATGGGCGGGATCCGCGGCGGTGAAGCGGCGATGCTGGCGGGCAAGATCGCCGCCACTTCGATCCTGCTGCAACGCGGTGTGCTCGACGCCGAGCTGGCCCGGGTGCGCCGCGATCGTTACGCGAGCAAGCTCAGAGCCATCGTGCGCTTTCGTGCGGCGGTGGATCGCTACACCGAGCGCGGCGTTGGTCAGATCGCTTTGCCCGCAGCCGACACGGTGATCTGCCGCTGCGAACATGCGACCCGCGCCGACATCGATCTGGCGCTGGAGCAGGGTGTGCAAGACATCGCCAGCCTGAAAATGCGCACCCGCGTGAGCATGGGCGATTGCCAGGGGCGGATGTGCGTCGGTTATTGCAGCGATCGCCTGCGCCAGGCCACCGGACGTCAGGATGTCGGCTGGTTGCGCCCGCGCTTCCCGATTGATCCGGTGCCGTTTTCCGCGTTCCAGTCCCTCGGCAAGGAGGGCGCTTGCCATGAGTAAGTTCTACGACGTGGTCATTGCCGGTGGCGGAGTGATCGGCGCCTCCTGCGCCTACCAATTGTCCAAGCGCAAAAATCTGAAAGTTGCGCTGATCGACGCCAAGCGCCCCGGCAACGCGACCCGCGCTTCGGCTGGCGGTTTGTGGGCGATCGGCGAGTCGGTCGGCCTCGGCTGCGGGGTGATTTTCTTTCGCATGATGTCGGCCAACCGCAAGCGCGAAACCCAGGGCGCAGCGGTGGCGGTGGACGCCAGTACGCCGCATATCTTGCCGGCGTCGTTTTTCGATTTTGCCTTGCAGTCCAACGCGCTGTACCCGGCGCTGCACCGCGAGCTGAAAGACAATCACGGCATGGATTGCAAGTTCGAGAAGACCGGGCTGAAATTCGTGATCTATGACGATGAAGACCGGCTCTACGCCGAGCACATCGTCGGCTGCATTCCGCATCTGGCCGATCAGGTGCGCTGGCTCGATCAGGCGGCGTTGCGCGCGGCGGAACCGAGCGTCAGCCATGAGGCGCGCGGGGCGCTGGAGTTTCTCTGCGATCATCAGGTCAGCCCGTTCCGCCTCGCTGATGCCTATATGGAAGGCGCGCGGCAGAACGGCGTCGACCTCTTCGTCAATACCAACGTCACCGGCGTGCTGCATCACGGCACTCGCGTGACCGGAGTGCAGACGGCGGAGGCGGGGGTGTTCCACTGCAAGACGCTGATCAACGCCGCCGGCGCCTGGGCGGCGGATCTGAGTGAGTGGGCCACGGGGATTCGCATTCCGGTGAAACCGGTGAAAGGGCAGATTCTGCTGACCGAACGCATGCCGAAAATCCTCAACGGCTGCCTGACCACCAGCGATTGCTACGTGGCGCAAAAGGACAACGGCGAAATCCTTATCGGCAGCACCACCGAAGACAAAGGCTTCGACGTCACCACCACCTACCCGGAAATCGCCGGGCTGGTGCAGGGCGCGGTGCGCTGTCTGCCGGAGCTGGCGGACGTCAACCTCAAGCGCACCTGGGCGGGATTGCGCCCGGGCTCGCCGGATGAGTTGCCGATCCTCGGCCCGATGCGTGGGGTCGAGGGTTATCTGAATGCTTGCGGGCACTTCCGCACCGGCATTCTGACCTCGGCGATTACCGGGGTGTTGCTGGATAAACTGGTGAATGACGAACCGCTGCCGCTGGATATCACGCCGTTTCTGGCGGATCGGTTTGCAGTCGCGCCGGTCGAGCCCGCCCCCGCGCTGGAACGGGCTTGACCCAATCCCTGTGGGAGCGAGCCTGCTCGCGAATGCAATCTGTCAGTGAAGTATTGGGTGACTGACACGACGCTTTCGCGAGCAGGCTCGCTCCCACAGTTGGATCTGCGCAAGGCACGATCAGGACTTGCGCGCTTCCTCTTCGAGCTGATCCGATTCAAACAGTTTGGCCAGTTCCGCCCGGGCTTCCTGGGCGGTCTGCAGGACTTTGGCGGCATCGTCGTAGACGGCGTGTTGCGCCTCCAGCACCTGTTCGTCGTGATGCTTGAAACGCTTGATCCGCGCATCGGCCTGGGCTTGGGTCAGACCGAGGCCGACCAGCGTGCGCCGGCTCATTTCCAGACTCGAATAATAGGTCTCACGAATCGCTTCCGCGCCGACATCCACCAGGCGATGCACGTGCTGACGGTTACGCGCGCGGGCGATGATTTTCATGTGCGGATAGAGCTTGTGTACCACTTCGGCAGTCTTGATGTTGGTCTCCGGATCGTCCGTGGCAATCACGAAATACTCCGCTTCGCCAACCTTCGCCGCGTGAAGGATTTCCGGGCGCATCGGGTCGCCGTAGAACACCGGTACGCCGCCGAAGCTGCGTGACAGTTCGATGGTTTCCACCGAGGTGTCCAGCGCGACGAACTTGATGTTCTGCGCGCGCAGAATCCGCGCCACGATCTGGCCCATCCGGCCCATGCCGGCAATCACCACGCGCGGTGCTTCGGTGTCGATTTCGCGGAATTTCTCCGGCACTTCCACCGGCTGCACTTTCGGGCTGACCAGACGCGCGCAGATCAACAGCAACAACGGCGTCAGCGCCATTGACAGGGTGATGGTCAGCACCAGCAGGTCGTACAGACGCGGCTCGAACAGGCCCTGATCGCGACCGATCTTGAACACCACGAACGCAAACTCACCGCCGGCAGCGAGGACGATGCCGAGGCGAATTGCGCTGATTTTGTTCAATCCTCCTGCCAGGCGCCCAACCACGAACAGCAGCGGCAACTTCAGACCGATCAGCAGCAGGGTCAGGCCCAACACGGTGATCGGCGCGCTCAACAACAGGCTGAGATTGGCGCCCATGCCGACGCTGATGAAAAACAGTCCGAGCAGCAGGCCCTTGAACGGTTCGATCTGCGCTTCCAGCTCATGCCGGTATTCCGAATCCGCCAGCAGCAGACCAGCGAGAAACGCACCCAGCGCCATCGACACACCGACCAGATCCATCAGCCACGCTGTGCCGATCACCACAAGCAACGCGGTGGCGGTGGACACTTCCGGCAGCCCGGTTTTTGCCACTACGCGGAACACCGGACGCAGCAGATAACGCCCGCCGATAACCACCACGGCAATGCCGCCGAGCACCTGCAAGCTGTGACGAATATCGTCGGCGGTGCTGGTGTGGTGATCGACGCCGGCGAGCATCGGCACCAGGGCGATCAATGGAATCGCGGCGATGTCCTGGAACAGCAGAATCGCAAACGCCAGCCGCCCGTGGGGACTGGTCAGTTCCTTGCGTTCGGCAAGGCTTTGCAAGCCAAAGGCCGTGGAGGAGAGCGCCAGACCGAGGCCCAGCACAATGGCGCTGTTCAGCGGCTGGCCGAACACCGACAGCGCCAGCACGCCGATCACCGATGCGGTCAACAGCACCTGCGCCAGACCGACGCCGAACACGGATTTACGCATCACCCACAAGCGGCGAGGCGAAAGCTCCAGGCCGATGATGAACAGCAGCAACACCACGCCCAGCTCGGAGATATGCGCAACGCTTTGCGGGTTGCCGATCAGGCCGAGCACCGACGGGCCGATGATCACCCCGGCAAACAGATAACCGAGCACCGCGCCCAGTTGCAGACGTTTGGCCAAAGGCACGGTGAGCACGGCCGCGAACAGAAACACGACAGCGGCTTGCAACAGATTGCCTTCATGGGGCATGGAACGACTCCTGACTACGGCTACGGCGGGGGCGACAAGGATAAGGGTTGACCCGATTTCAGATCCACCAACAACCCTTGTAGGAGCTGTCGAGTGCAACGAGGCTGCGATCTTTTGATCTTGCTTTTGCCTGCAGAGAATCAAGATCAAAAGATCGCAGCCTGCGGCAGCTCCTACAAGGGATCTTCATGTGCTCTGTAATAATTTGCATCAACTGGTTACATTTATAACCCCTGCGCATCAATTTCCGGAAACGCCATGGCCATCAACTTCGACCTAAACGACCTGCAAGCCTTTCGCGCGGTGGTCGAGCAGGGCAGTTTTCGCAAGGCTGCCGACACCGTGCGCCTGTCGCAACCGGCGCTGAGTCGGCGCATCGAAAAGCTCGAAGACGCCCTCGGCGTGAAACTGTTCGAGCGCACCACGCGCAAGGTCAGCCTGACCCAGGCCGGGCGCGGTTTCATGCCCAGCGTCGAGCGCTTGCTGGATGATCTCGACATTGCCTTGCTCGGCATCAGCGAAGTCGCCTCGACCCGTCTGGGCCATGTCACCGTCGCCTGCGTGCCCTCGGCGGCCTACTACTTCATGCCCCGCGTGGTCGCGCGCTATCACCAGCAGTTTCCGCGGATCAAGGTCAAAGTCCTCGATTCCAGCGCTCACGATGTGTTGAGTGCGGTGGTCAATGGCGAGGCGGATTTCGGTTTGAGTTTTCTCGGCACGCAGGATGCCAAAGTCGAGTTCGAACCGCTTGTGCAGGAGTGCTACGTTGTCGCCTGTCGTCGCGATCATCCGCTGGCCGGGCGCAGCAGCGTCAGTTGGGACGAGTTCTATCAGCAGGATTACATCGCGCTGGACAAGACCTCGGGTAATCGCTTTCTGCTCGATCAGGCCTTGGGCGGGGTGGTGCCGCATCGTCAGAGCATCTGCGAGACGCGGCATGTGACAACGATGATCGGTCTGGTAGAGGCGGGTCTGGGCGTGGCAGCGGTGCCATTGATGGCGATGCCCGGCCCGGATCATCCGATCCTGACGCGGGTGCCGCTGATTGAGCCGCAGGTGATGCGCAGTGTCGGCATCATCAAGCGCCGGGATCGCACGTTGACCCCGGCGGCACTGGAGCTGGAGCGGCTGGTCGTGGAGATGCGCGTCCAGCCGCCAACGATCAACGCTTGACCGAATCCAGCCCGGTGGCCTGTACGTCAGCCTGAGCGGCCGGTGCAGCGAGGTAGGCGAGCAGGGCCTTGGCCTCTTCCGGATGCTCCGCCTTGACCGGAATCCCAGCGGCGAAACGCGTCACCGACTGCACCGATTCCGGAATCTTCGCGACGAAGCTTACGCCCGGCACCGGCAGCAATTCGCTGACCTGCTGGAAGCCCAACTGATAGTCGCCAGTGGCAACCACCGAACCGACCGGGATCCTGGCAATCATTTTCGCCTTCGGTTTCAGCTGGTCTTCGATGCCGAGTTTCTTGAACAGCTGCTGCTCGATGTACACGCCGCTGGCGCTGTCGGAGTAGGCCACCGACTGCGCATCAAGCAGGGTTTTCTTCAGGCCATCGACGCTGCTGATGTCCGGTTTCGCCGCGCCTTCACGCACCACCATGCCGATCCGCGAATCTGCCAGTTCAACGCGGGAGGCCGGGTCGACCTTGCCTTGTTTGATCAGCTCATCGAGGGCGTAACCGACCATGATCACCACATCGGCGTGCTCGCCGCGTGCCAGACGATTGGGAATCGCTTCCGGCGCCTTGCCCATCGACGGGCCGAGGCTGGTGGTGAGCGTGTTGCCCGTTGCGGCGGCGAATTTCGGCCCGAGGATCTTGTAGGCGGCGGTGAAGCCACCGGAGGTCATCACGCTGAGTTCTTCGGCCTGGGCCGCGAAGTTGAAGGCGAGACCGGCGAGCAGGGCGGTGACAGTAAAAAGTTTTTTCATGGCGAGTTTTTCCTCAGGCCGCGACAGGTTGCAGACGACCACCGGCACGGCGGTACAGATAAAGCGTGGCGCACAGCGCGCACAGGGCACCGATGCTCATCCAGTAACCTGGCGCGGCTTTGTCGCCGGTGTACTGGATCAGGAAGGTCGACATCGCCGGGGTGAAACCGCCAAAGATCGCGGTGGCCAGGCTGTAAGCCAGAGAGAAACCGGCGACGCGCACTTCAACCGGCATGATTTCGGTCAGCGCCGGAATCATCGCGCCGTTGTACAAGCCGTAAATGAAGGACAACCACAGCAGCGACAGCAGCATGTTGGTGAAGCTCGGCGCCTGCACCAGGAACGACAGCGCCGGATAAGTCGTGGCCAGTGCCAGCACGGCCATGCCGATCAGCACCGGACGACGGCCGATACGGTCGGACAACGCGCCGCCAATCGGCAGCCAGAAGAAGTTCGACACGCCCACCAACAGCGTTACCAGCAACGCGTCGGAAGTGCTCAGGTGCAGCACGGTCTTACCGAAGGTCGGTGCGTACACGGTGATCAGGTAGAACGCGGTGGTGGTCAGCGCGACCATCAACATTCCGCCGAGTACCACGCCCCAGTTCTGGCCGAGGGTGCGGAACACTTCGCGCATGCTTGGACGGTGTTTGCGCGCGGCGAACTCTTCGGTTTCCGCCAGGTTGCGGCGCAGGAAGAAGATGAACGGGACGATCATGCAGCCGACGAAAAACGGAATGCGCCAGCCCCAGGCGGCCACGGCTTGCGGCTCCATCCACTGGTTCAGACCGTAGCCCAGCGCGGCCGCGACGATGATCGCCACTTGCTGACTGGCCGACTGCCAAGCGGTGAAAAAGCCTTTGCGGCCCGGCGTAGCGATTTCGGACAGATACACCGAGACACCGCCCAATTCCGCACCGGCCGAGAAGCCTTGCAGCAGCCGCCCGATCAACACCAGCGCCGGGGCGAACAGGCCAATGGTTTCGTAGCCGGGCACCAGCACGATCAATATCGTGCCGCTGGCCATGATCGACAGGGTGACGATCAGACCTTTGCGCCGGCCGACGTCATCGATGTAGGCGCCGAGCACAATGGCGCCCAGCGGACGCATCAGGAAGCCTGCGCCGAACACCGCGAACGTCATCATCAGCGAGGCGAACTCGCTGCTCGCCGGGAAGAACACCGCCGCGATCTGCGTGGCGTAGAAGCCGAACAGAAAGAAGTCGAACTGTTCGAGGAAGTTGCCCGAGGTCACCCGGAAGATGGCACCGGCCCGCGAGCCGTTGGTTGGGATTGAGGCTGTCATTGAAAAGTACTCCACCGCTTTTATGACGTGCGCTACGGAGAGGCGGCGCACGGTTTTTATTGAGGTGGATGGTGGCGCAGATGTAACAATCTGTTAATTGCATTGTTGGCATGGATTGATGCGTGGGGCGGATCAATGGTTTCGGTGTTTGGCGCATTTGTGGGAGCAAGCCTGCGTCGCGTCGGGCGATGATTTGTTCTGGCTGACCGGGTACATATCCGTTGCTGCGGTCATGGCCGCTTAGGGTTTCGCCCTTACGGCGACTCACTTTTTTACAAACGCCTAAAAAAGTAAGCAAAAAAACGCTTGCTCCTGCGTTCGGCCCTCGCAGGCTCGGGTTCCTTCGCTGCGGGATCGATCCGGGCGCAGCGGCTACGGTTTGCTTCGCTGCACCTCCTTCCGCTGTGTCTGGCTGCGCCAGACGGTCGCTGCGCTCCCACCCCCGGATCAATCCCTCCACTCAGCCTTCCGACGTCGCCGGTGGATCAAAAGCAGGATCAAAAGCACTCGAGCTTGCGCTCATTGTTGAGTGGGGCGGCTTCGCCGCGGGCAGCTGCGCTGCTTTGCTTTTCTGGTGGGGGCGAGCCTGATCGCGACGACGGCCTGCAGGTGAACCCGTTTCCATCGAATTCACGCGATCCAACTGTAGGAGCTGCCGAAGGCTGCGATCTTTTGATCTTGCTTTGCTTTGCTTGGTTTTGTAGGAGAGGACCGGAGCTCAGGTCAATAATTGCGCTGTAATACAAAACCCTGCGGGAGCTGGCTTGCCAGCGATGGCGGTCTGATGGGCAAAGCCTTCTAACGGCCACATCCGGCAAAAAACAAGGAATGTTTCCCGCGCCACGCAGTCGGAGTTCAGGTACTACCCATCTGAAAGAGGTTCACCGATGAACAGCAAAACCCTAATCGCCAGCCTGGCCCTCGTTGCCGGCATTGCCGGGATCACGCCCGTTGTTCAAGCGGCGCAAACCTCCAGCGAACCCGCCGTGCAATCGCCGACCAGCGACCGCCAGTTGAAGGTCAACGACCGCGCACCGGAAATGTACCAGCGCGAAGACAAGGCGTTGAAGAACTGGAAAGCCAAAGGTCTGAAAGCGCCGATCGAGCAGGCGCAGTGGGTGCAGATCAATGACAAGTACGTGATGGTGATGATCACCAACGGCACGATTGTCGAGATGCAGCCGGTCGAGCGATAGGCCCGGTTTTACAATTGGCCACGGATGGCTGATTGCATTCAAACGCCGTTCCGGTAAAACAGCGGACGTCTGGATGAGGAATAAGGGATTGGACAAGAAACCGCTCTACCGCAGAGTGAACACTCGTACGTGGGGTGTTCGTCGCCATGAATCAGTTGCGCATTATCGCGATCAGCGCAACAGCAAAGCTGCAAGCCGTGACGAAGGCATGCGAAGTTCGATGCACGCAGGCAAACAATACGGGCGAGATTACACGCCATTGTTTCGCTTCCTGCTCTCTCGGGTTGGCGGTTCTTGGGATGCCATTTTCAGCGAAGCTGTGGCGCGACTGGATCAATCAGCGCCGGTGTTCTGGATGGTTGCCATCCATGAGAAGGATCGCGAAGAAGTCGTGCGACTGGGTGAGTCCAGTTATTACAACGGGCTGTACGTCGACGAGCAAAATTTCCTGCAAATGGTCAATCCGAACCTGAAGGCGCAGGACATGACGCCGAGCTGCGAGTGCTGTACGCACACGTTCAACGGTGTCGTATTCGGCCAGACCGCGGGCTTTGGCCCGCGCACATCGTCAGTTGGCGACGCAGAAGAGCCGCCAGCGTGAATCAGAGCAGCTCCCCCTTGTCCCAAAGCTGCACCAGCTCCCCAGGCGCCCGATCCTCTGGCACCTTCAACACCATTTCCCCTGACGGGTAGCGCACCTCAATCTGGTAGAAGCGCTGATCCCCACGGCCGGATTCGCTGCTGTCCAGTGGCAGGCAACCCTCAAGCACCGAGCATATTCTCGAACGCTGACTGATGTCGCATTGCGCGAATTCGATTTCCCGTGGGCGGCTCAGGCTGTGAATCGCTGCAACGCCACCCTGGCGAGATACGCGCAAAACGGAATCTTTATCCAGCTCGGGTAGCGTTTTCATACGGTCTCCTCAGATTATTCGATACCGACCTGTGCCCAGG
Organism: Pseudomonas sp. AC255; assembly: GCF_979258175.1. Classification (NCBI taxonomy): domain Bacteria; kingdom Pseudomonadati; phylum Pseudomonadota; class Gammaproteobacteria; order Pseudomonadales; family Pseudomonadaceae; genus Pseudomonas; species Pseudomonas sp. AC255. Next base: position 1,678,736 of record NZ_OZ409841.1, read on the forward strand.
CTTGCTGCACCGTGTCGGCTGCTTCGGCGCCGAAGCGCTGGCCAGCATGGTCGATCGTCAGTTTCGCGAACGCGTCGAACGTTGCGTCCTGTTTCAAACGGTCATCACACAGCGTGTCGTACCAGATGTGTCCGGCCTTTTCCCAAGCGAAGCCGCCAAACGCTCGCGCTGCCAGGTAAAACGCGCGGTTGGGAATGCCGGAGTTGATGTGCACGCCGCCATTGTCTTCGCTGGTGATGACGAACTTGCGCATGTGATCCGGTTGCGGATCCTTGCCCAGCATCGGGTCGTCGTATGCCGTGCCGGGGTGCGACATCGAGCGCAGGCCCTTGCCTTGGATCTGTGGCATCAGCAGGTCGGCACCGATCAGCCAGTCTGCCTGCTCGGCGGTTTGGCCGAGGATGTATTGCTTGATCAACACGCCGAATACATCCGAGAGCGACTCGTTCAGCGCGCCGGACTGGTTGGCATAAATCAGCCCGGCTTCGCTTTCGGTGACGCCGTGGGCCAGTTCATGGCCGATGACGTCTAGCGAGCGGGTGAAGCGCTGGAAGATCTCGCCATCGCCGTCACCGAAGACCATCTGCGCGCCGTTCCAGAATGCGTTCTCGTAGCCTTGGCCATAATGCACGCTGCCGATCAGCGCGAATCCCTGATTGTCGATCGAGTCGCGACCAAGCACCTTCCAAAAGAAATCATAGCTGGCGCCCAGCGCATCGTAGGCCTCGTCGACCGCCGGATCCCCCGACGCCGGCTGGCCCTCGAGGCGCACCGGCATGCCCGGCAAGAGCATTTTGTTCTGCGCATCATGCACACTGCGCCGCGCCAGGCCAGGCTTGCTCGCTTCCGGCAGAATCGCCCGCGCCGGCGGCTGCGAAGGGCGGCCGGGGTTGGGTAGCAGGCTGCGCACATGGTTGAGCGTCTGCATCGCGGCGTTGCGCTGCGGCTCGGAACCGTGGGCGATGATGCGGTTGAGGATGTAGGGCGGGATGAAACTGCGCAGCAATCGAGAGTCGGTCATCTAAGCATCCTTGTCGTCATACGATGTCGATACACATGTGAGCGGCTAGGCGTGTTTTCGGTTCCATGGATTGCCATCGACGCCGGATTCTGCGAAAAACGCCGCCTGCGAACATCTCGAGAGCCAACGACATGACAGACGAACTGCAAATCATCGACCTGCAACCGGGCGACGGCAAAGCCGCGGTGAAAGGCGCGCTGATCACCACCCAATACACCGGCTGGCTGGAAGACGGCACTGAATTCGATTCGTCCTGGAGCCGGGGCAAACCGTTTCAGTGCGTGATCGGCACTGGCCGCGTGATCAAAGGCTGGGATCAGGGGCTGATGGGCATGCAGGTCGGCGGCAAACGCAAATTGCTGGTACCGGCGCATCTGGGCTACGGCGAGCGGACCATGGGCAAGATTCCGCCGAATTCGAATCTGGTGTTTGAAATTGAGTTGCTGGAGGTTTTGACGCGGGAGGATTGAAGGGGAGGAATCATCCAGCGGAACTCCTGTGCAGCTGGATGATGTCGATGGTTAACCGCGAAGTTGAATGCTATTCAACTCCCTCGATTTCAAAACTCGGAATGCAGGGTGGACATTGCCACGCAGAGCCAGTGTCAGGCCCATTGCAACGGGCCTGACGGAAAGCAAATGTCCACCTCCAGCCTTGCAGCAGCTGACAGGTTGACCAATGCATCGAGCGAGAATTTGTCGATTTTCCCGTTGAGTACATCATTGAGGCGTGGCTGCGAGATTCCCAATCTTTGTGCCGCGTCCTTTTGAGGAAGCTCCCACGCTCGAATGGTCTCGCAAAGCGAACGCATGAGCTTGGCTCGCAGACGCATGTTGGCAGCTTCCTGAGGCGTGTCCTCCAATGCATCCCATACACTGGAAAATCGTTGGGATGAGTCTTGATGTTCCTTCATGGCTTAACCTATTTCCTGATATCTGGCCCGGGCCAGTTCGATGTCTCTAATTTCCGTTTTACGTGTGGTTTTGTGCATGGCGTGAAGCACATAGATTGCTTCAGGTCGATTGACTACATAAAACACGCGAAACGCCCCTGAGTCCTCGGTGATCCTGATTTCGTTAACACCGCGTCCTACGGTTTTCATAGGGCGCCAATCGAGTGGGGCATCACCCTGTTGCAACAGGTCCAGCTCAAACCCCGCCGCTCTTCGGGCATCAACCGGGAACGCTTTGAGATCTTTCAACGCGCTTCCCACGAACACCACATCCTTGTGTTTCGGCATCGGCTTGTCCTGTGTCAAAAGGAAAAGCGTAATAGCTGAACGTAAGCGGCGACGGTGAGTTTTATTGCAAGAAATGCCAGTGCCCGTTTGATTTTCAGGTTATATCAGAATCAATATAAAGCAAGCCGCATTTTCCGTTTCACAATTTTCACCGCGAGCGTTTCTGCCGGCCTCGCCGTCAACGTCAGCGCTTAAAACGCTGCGGGATGGAGCGAAAGCTTGTTGCTTCGCCAAACCGCTCCCGATAAACCGACGGCGGTACGCCCACCACGCTGCGGAACGCCACACGAAAACTTTCCACCGAGCGATAGCCGCAGCGCTGCGCGATTTGCTCGGTGTGTTGATGGGTGCTCTCGAGCAGCTCCCGCGCTCGCGCCAGGCGTTCATGTTGCAGCCATGCCTTGGGCGTTTGCCCGCTGGCTTCGGTGAAGCGCCGCAAAAACGTGCGCTCGCTCATTGCCGCTTCACTGGCCAGGTCGCGCACTTCCAGTGGTTCGTGCAGGCGTTCGCGGGCCCATTGCATGACGCGCGACAGGTCGCTGCGGGGCGTCGGGCTGACCGGGGTGGGGATGAACTGGGCCTGGCCGCCGGTGCGTTGTGGCGACATGACCAGTCGCCGCGCGACGGCGTTGGCGACCTGCGTGCCGAAGTCACGTGTCACCAGATGCAGGCAGGCGTCGATGCCGGCGGCGCTTCCGGCGGAGGTGATCAGTTGGCCCGCGTCGACGTAGAGCACGTCCGGATCGACCTCGATGGCCGGGTAGCGTTGCGCCAGTTCGCTGGTATAGCGCCAGTGAGTGGTGGCGCGGTGGCCGTCGAGCAGGCCGCTGGCGGCGAGGACGAACACCCCGGAGCAGATCGACAGCAACCGCGCGCCTCGGTCATGCGCCCGACGCAACGCGTCGATCAGCGCAGGCGGTACCGAGGCGTTGCGGTCGCGCCAGCCGGGAATGACGATGGTGCGCGCTGCGGCGAGCAATTCCAGGCCACCATCGGCAAGTACCTGAATGCCACCCATGGCGCGCATCGGGCCTGGATCGACTGCGGCAATCGCGTGTTCGTACCAAGGGAAGTCGAACTCTGGCCGGGCCAGGCCGAAGATCTCCACGGCAATGCCGAACTCGAATGTGCAGAGGCCGTCGTAGGCCAGAATGGCAACCAGATTGGGCTGAGTGAGCATTTGGCGGAAATCTCCCGGTCGGTGTCTTGCGCGCCACTGTAGCGGCAAGCGCCGTCTCGATAAAGTCTGTTCATCGCCCACAGACAAAGGAGCAACACAACATGACCAGCCTGGTTCGCGAAATTCCCGCCGCCCCTTCGGCGATTGCCCTGATGCATTTCAGCAATCGTCTGACCTTCGAAACCGATTGTTCCGACGTGTTCAGTAGCCAAGAGGCCGGTGAGGTCGACTTCGTTCTGGTGGATGTGCGCGGCCCATTGGCGTTCGAGCGCGGCCATGTACCCAGCGCGATCAATATTCCGACACGCTTGCTCACGGCGGATCGCTTGGCCGATTACCCGAAAAGCACGTTGTTCGTGGTCTATTGCGCCGGGCCGCATTGCAATGGGGCGAACAAGGCTGCGGTGAAGCTGGCGGCATTGGGCTATCCGGTCAAGGAGATGATCGGCGGCGTCACCGGATGGCTCGATGAAGGTTTCGAACTGAGCGCGGCGTCAGTCGCCAATACACCTGTCGCCTGCGAATGCTGACGTTTCTGTAGGAGCCGCCGGAGGCTGCGATCCTCTGATCTTGATCTCAAAAAAACAAGATCAAAAGATCGCAGCCTCCAGCAGCTCTACGGGGGATCGGCGTTTCTTGCTCTGAAAACAGTCTTGTTCTACATCCTTCGCACCAACACGGCGCACGCGTTTACTCTCGTCAAAGTGATCGCCGATGTTCTGTAAGTATTTGTCGCTTAAAAACAATTGCCTCCGTGCGCGCCGCCATAGACTGCCGGCCACTTCGGTTTTTGCCGTTAGAACGCCATGACCGAACGCTGACTCGAAAGCTGCCAATAAAAGCCTCCGCACGGGAGTAATAAATGAAAAAGCTAGTGATGTTCGGTGCCCTGGCACTGTCGATGTTGTCCCTGACCGCTGTGGCCGAAGACGCCAAGCCGATCCGCATCGGTATCGAAGCCGGGTACCCGCCATTCTCGATGAAAACCGCTGACGGCAAACTCACTGGTTTTGACGTGGACATCGGTGACGCACTGTGCACGCAGATGAAAGTCAAATGCACGTGGGTCGAGCAAGAGTTCGATGGCCTGATCCCGGCGCTGAAAGTGAAGAAGATCGACGCGATCCTGTCGTCGATGACCATCACTGACGATCGCAAGAAAAACGTCGATTTCACCATCAAGTACTACCACACCCCGGCGCGCTTCGTGATGAAGGAAGGCTCGGGCGTGAAAGACCCGCTGACCGAACTCAAGGGCAAGAAAGTCGGCGTGCTGCGTGCCAGTACCCATGACCGCTACGCGACCGAAGTGCTGGTTCCGGCCGGGATCGAACTGGTGCGCTACGGCTCGCAGCAGGAAGCCAACCTCGACATGGTTTCCGGGCGTATCGACGCGATGCTCGCTGACTCGGTCAACCTCAGCGATGGTTTCCTGAAAACCGACGCCGGCAAAGGCTTCGAATTCGTCGGCCCGACCTACGAAGACGCCAAATACTTCGGCGGCGGCGCTGGCATTGCCGTGCGCAAGGGCGATACCGCACTGGCTGAGCAATTCAACAAAGCCATCACCGAAATCCGCGCCAATGGCGAGTACAAGAAAGTCCAGGACAAGTACTTCGACTTTGACGTGTACGGCCATTAATACGCCGTGAAAAAAGTGGCCCCGTTTGCGCGGTGGCCACTTTTTTATGCTTTTTATTGATGGAAATTCTCTGTGGGAGCGAGCCTGCTCGCGAATGCGGTCTGACATTCGACATCGTCATCGTCTGACCTGACGCATTCGCGAGCAGGCTCGCTCCCACAGGGTTTTACGTAACCCAGCTATTCAGGAGTTTTTCATGCAACGCATCGACCACGTTCTGCCCTGGAGCCATTTGGGCAGCGAGCGCTCCCTCAGCGTTTTCCGCTACGGCGCCGGCAGCCGCAAGGTGTATATCCAGGCCAGCCTGCACGCCGATGAATTGCCGGGCATGCGCACCGCATGGGAACTCAAGCTGCGCTTGAATGAACTGGAACAGCAGGGCCGTTTGCAAGGCGTTATCGAGCTGGTGCCGGTGGCCAATCCGATCGGCCTTGATCAACATCTGCAAGGCAATCACATGGGCCGCTTCGAATTGGGCAGTGGCAAGAACTTCAACCGCGCGTTCGTCGAGCTCAGCGCCCCGGTGGCGGCACTGGTTGGCGAGTGTCTGGGCGCGGATGCCGAGGCCAACGTCGCGCTGATTCGCCAGGCCATGGCTCAAGTCTTCGAAGAATTGCCGGCGCCGGCCTCGCAACTGGAGGCCTTGCACCGCTTGTTGCTGCGCCACGCCTGCGACGCCGACATCACCCTCGATCTGCATTGCGACTTCGACGCTGCGATTCACCTCTATGCGCTGCCGCAACACTGGCCGCAGTGGCAATCGCTGGCGGCGCGGCTGAAGGCGGGCGTGGCATTGCTCTGCGAGGACTCCGGTGGCAGCTCGTTCGATGAGTCCTGCTCGACGCCATGGTTGCGTCTGGCCAAAGCATTCCCGAACGCGGCGATTCCGGCGGCGAATCTGGCGACGACGCTGGAGCTGGGCAGCATGGGCGACACCCGCGTCGATCAGGCTCAGGCCAATTGCGAAGCGATTCTGGGCTTTCTCGCCGAGCAGGGTTTCATCAGCGGCGAATGGCCGGCGGCGCCGAGCGAATGTTGTGAAGGTCTGCCGTTTGAAGGCACCGAATACCTGTTCGCCCCGCACCACGGCGTGGTCAGTTTCTTGCGCAATGCCGGCGAGTGGATAGAGCAGGGCGATGCGCTGTTCGAGGTCGTTGACCCGTTGCAGGATCGCGTGACCACCGTGCGCGCCGGCACCAGCGGGGTGCTGTTCGCGATTGATCGCGGGCGTTATACCGAGCCGGGGATCTGGCAGGCGAAAGTGGCGGGGCGAGTGCCGTTTCGTACCGGCAAGCTGACCAACGACTGATGGCTCTTCGCTGAATTTGCTGACCCCATCGCTGGCAAGCCAGCTCCCACAGGGTTGCGGTTGATCCCAGATTTTGTAGACGCCGTAATTCTTGTGGGAGCTGGCTTGCCAGCGATAGCGGCATCAGCCACTCCACAAAATTTGGATCCTCAGCCGAGAATGTTAGGCTCCCCCGCGAACCCGACACTCTGTGAAGGAACGCTGCAATGCTGAAATTGTTCGCCCTGCTGACCCTGCTCGCATCCACCGCCGTTCACGCGCAAACCACCCTGCAATCCGATCTGCCACTCAAGTACCTCGAACAGGTCCACGCCGACGCTGAACCACGTCCGCTGGTGATTTTCCTGCACGGTTACGGCAGTAACGAGGCCGATCTGATCGGCATGAAATTTCAGCTGCCGGCGCAGTACAACTACCTTTCCGTGCGCGCGCCGATGACGTTGGGTGAAGGACGTTTCCAGTGGTTTCGCAAGAAAGGTGAAGGCGCCTACAACGGCGAGACCGATGATCTGAAGGTCAGCGGCCAGAAGCTGCGCGACTTTATCGCCCAGGCGGCGAAGAAATATCACGCCGCGCCGGACAAGGTGTACCTGATCGGCTTCAGCCAGGGCGCGATGATGAGCTACGAAGTGGGCCTGCGCGCGCCAGCGGTCGTGGGCGGGTTTGCCGCGTTGAGCGGGCGCTTGTTGCCGGTGCTCAAAGCCGAACTCAAGCCTGGGCAAGCGCCGCTGCCGCTGCGCATTTTTATCGGCCATGGCACCGCTGATGATCCGGTGCCTTACCGTCACGGCACCGAGGCCAACGCGCTATTGCAGAAACTCGATTACCAGCCCGAGTTTCACGCTTATCCGGGCGTCGGCCACAGCATCAGTGCGGCCGAATTGCGCGATCTGAATGGCTGGTTGCAGCGACTCAATCCTTGACGATGGCTTTGATCAAGGCATCGTGAGCTTTCTTGTCGCTGGCGCGGGAAATCACCTGCACCAGCGCCATCTTCGTCCCCGAGCCGGCCAGCAGCGTGGTGTTCAGGGTTTGGCCACCGCCCTGAGTGGCGGTGCTGTCAACCTGACGCAGCCCCAGGCCGGTGCCTTTCTGGGTCAGGCTTTTCTCGCTGAGCTTGTTGAAGTCCGGCAGGGCCTTGCGCTGATCGTCGATGAAACTCGACACGCTGCCGTCGAGAAACTCACCGTCGTTGTCCTTGACGTTCTGCCCTGCGGGAATCTGGTTTTCGGCGGCGATGACCACGGTCTTGGTGGTCTGGTTGGTGTACATCGTGCCCTTGGCACCGCTCGGGCTGGCGGGCAGCGGGTCGGCGGCAAAGCCTTTGGGCAGGACAAAGGCAAACTTACCGTCGAGCAGCGAGACCTTCTCGGTTTTGACTTTTTCCTTGGCGGCGTGCGCGTTGATCGCGGCGAAACCAGCGATGGCCGCCAGCATCAGGACGACGGCTTTTTTGCTCAACAATGACATGTGAATCTCCGGTGAATGGTCGCGCGAGGCGGGCGATCATCCCACGGAGCGTGCCGGGCGTTCCAGCGCGATTCGTCCAGGCGGTTATTGTGCTTGCGCCTTGGCCCTTGGCCGAGCCAGCAGCCGCCGGGTCACCCCGAGCATGGCCACCGACACTGCCACTCCCACTGCGAAGCCGCTGAGGCCCATGGTCGGCAGCGTCAAGGCCGACACCAGGCAGAACGCCGAGAACGAATACATGCCGGTTGCCGTTGCGCGCAATAACGCAGCGGTAAACGCAGGGCCGCGGGTTTGTTGCGAGAACACCGCCATGACGCTGCCAAGCACCGGGAACACCGCGAGAAGGCCGCTCCAGCGTTCGCCGACGGTGCTGGCGAGCATCGTCACCACCAGCGTCAGCGCCGCACCGGCGATCATCCGCCAGATCAGTTTGTCCGACTTCGGTGCTGGCCCGTTCAATACTGGATGCACCTCAGGGAACAGATAAGGCGAAGCGAGCAGTGCCACCGCTGCCGCAATCACCGAGAACGGCAAGGACGCCGGGATCACCGACAAGACTGCCGCCAGCGCGGCCCACACCGCCAGTGAAATGGTCAACGCCCACGGCCAGTTCGCCCGCTGCGCCACCTGCGCATAGGTGATGCAGAAAGCGATCATCGCGAACATTGCCGACAGCGCCGCGACCGCTGATTGCGCGGCAAACTGCGGCCCTTGTTCGATCGCCAGAAAAAACAGAATCGGCCCGACCACCACCGGCAATCCCGACAGCCACCCGGCCACGCTCGGCCCCCAACGTTTGCCCGCCAGGGAAATCAGCAGGAGAAAACCGGGAATCAGCAGCAATTTCAGGATCAGCACGCGGGTGTCTCCATCGGGTCAGGATGAGCCACGTTAGCACTGCCGATTGAAGATTGCTGCCTATGTTCGCAATTTTTGTATACAAAAATTCAGGCACGAATCCGGCTATGCTTTGATCATCAGAATGCAGCGGAGACGATACGGCGATGAACAGAACACCCAAGCTCGTACGTGGCTGTTGTGGCATCGGTTTATGGGCACTGTTGCTGACGCCGACGTGGGCCAATTGGCAGGACGCAGTGCCAGGGGCGCAAATCATCGGCAGTGGCGATTTCAGCGTGTTCGGCTTCGATGTTTACAGCGCGCGCTTGTGGAGTGCCGCGCGGCCTCTGGCGGACGGCCAGCCGTTTGCCCTGGAGCTGATCTACCGGCGCAACATCTCGCGAGACGATCTGGTCAGCACCAGCGTCGATGAGATCAAACGCCTGGCCGGTCCCCGGGTCACTTCAGCGCAATTGGCCGGCTGGCAGAAGCAGATGCAGCAATCGTTTGTCGACGTTCAGGCCGGCACGCGGATTACCGGCGTGTATCTGCCGGGGCAGGGCGCGCGGTTTTTTGTCGGCCAGAAGCTGCAGCATGAGATTGAGGACCCACAGTTTGCCAAGGCGTTTTTCGATATCTGGCTGGATCCGCGAACACGCAGTCCCGAGTTGCGCGAGCAGTTGTTGGGGGTGAACCCATAGGTTCAGTGATCTTTGCGCTTCAAGGCATCAGGCGAAACGACTAAGCTGCCGGGCTCCCGTTTTTGTTTCTGGATGTGTGCGTGAAATTCAGTCTGCCCAAAATCGCCACCGCGCCGTTTTGCCCGCCGGAAGTGGCTGGCAGTGTTGCGGTTGATCCGACTGCCTCGTTCTTCAAACGTGTGCTGCGTTTCGCCGGTCCCGGTTTGCTGGTGTCGATCGGCTACATGGACCCGGGCAACTGGGCGACCGCGATCGAGGCCGGTTCGCGTTTTGGCTACAACCTGTTGTTCGTCGTGTTGCTGGCCAGTCTGGCCGGTATGGTGGTGCAGTGCCTGTGCTCGCGGTTGGGCATCGCCACCGGGCGCGATCTGGCGCAGCTGTCCCGCGAGCGCTACAGCACGCCGACCGCGCGCCTGCAATGGATACTGGCGGAGATCTCGATCATCGCCACCGACCTCGCCGAAGTGCTTGGCTGCGCTCTCGCATTTCACTTGCTGCTCGGTTGCTCGCTGACCTTCGGCATCGCTCTGACGGCTTTCGACACGCTGCTGGTGCTGGCCCTGCAGAACCGGGGATTCCGTCGTCTCGAAGCGATCATGCTGGTGCTGGTCGCGACCATCGGTGTTTGTTTTTTCGTCGAATTGTTGTTGATCAAACCGTACTGGCCAGACGTGGCGCTGGGCTTCAAACCCTCGCTGTCCGCCATCAGCGATGCCGCGCCGCTGTATCTGGCCATTGGCATCCTCGGCGCCACAGTGATGCCGCATAACCTTTACCTGCACACCTCGATCGTGCAGACGCGGATGATCGGCAAGGACCTGGCGAGCAAGCAGGACGCGGTGAAACTCGCGCGTATCGACACCATTGGTTCGCTGGCCCTGGCGCTGCTGGTCAACGCGGCGATCCTGATTCTCGCGGCGGCGGCGTTTCACCAGTCCGGACACACCGATGTGGTCGATATTCAGGACGCGTATCACCTGCTCGACCCGCTGGTTGGCGGTGCGCTGGCCAGTGTGCTGTTCGGCGTGGCGCTACTCGCGTCGGGGCAAAGTTCGACCTTCACCGGGACCATCGCCGGGCAGGTCATCATGGAGGGCTATCTGAACCTGCGCATCCCGTGCTGGCAGCGGCGTTTGATCACTCGCGGGCTGGCGCTGATTCCGGCGTTCATCGGCGTCTGGCTCATGGGCGATAACGCGATCGGCAAGTTGCTGGTGTTGAGCCAGGTGGTGTTGAGTCTGCAGTTGCCGTTTGCCCTGTTCCCACTGATCCGCATGACCAACGACAAACGGCTGATGGGGCCGTTTGTGAATCGCTGGCCCACGCGGGTGCTGGCCTGGGGGCTGTTCGTGTTGATCAGCGGGGCGAACAGCTGGTTGATATTGCAGTGGGCGGTTTGATCGCTGAGTTGCGGTGACTGGCAGGGCCTCTTCGCGAGCAGGCTCGCTCCCACAGGTTTTCGCGGGCGGCCACAATTCAGCTGGCCAGCCGACGAGGGGTCATCCATCAACTTGTTTCGCGGCGGGCGAGCCTATACTGTATATGCACACAGTAAAGAGTCCGTGCCATGCAAATCATCGACAAGCTCAGCATCCTCGCCGACGCCGCCAAGTACGACGCCTCCTGCGCCAGCAGTGGTGCGCCCAAGCGCAGCTCCGAGGGCAAGAGCGGGCTCGGTTCGACGGATGGCATGGGCATCTGTCACAGCTACACGCCGGACGGGCGCTGTGTGTCGTTGCTGAAAATCCTGCTGACTAACTTCTGCCTTTACGATTGCCAGTATTGCGTCAACCGCCGTTCCAGCGATGTGCCGCGTGCGCGCTTCACCCCGGAAGAAGTCGTGACGCTGACCATGGATTTCTACCGCCGCAACTGCGTCAGCGGCCTGTTTCTCAGCTCCGGGATCATTCGCTCGGCGGACTACACCATGGAGCAACTGGTGCGGGTGGCGAAGTTGCTCCGTGAAGAGCACGAATTTCGCGGCTACATCCATTTGAAGACCATTCCGGAAGCCGATCCGGCCTTGATAGAGGAGGCCGGGCGTTATGCCGACCGCCTCAGCGTCAACATCGAACTGCCCACCGATGCCAGTCTGCAGACGCTGGCGCCGGAGAAGGACATCACCTCGATCAAGCAAGCGATGAACACCATCTACACCGGCGTGCAAACAGTGTTGAACGAGCCGCGCTCGGCGAAATTCGCCCCGGCCGGGCAAAGCACGCAGTTGATCGTCGGTGCCGATGACACCGACGACAGCACCATCCTCCACAGCGCCCAGTCGCTGTACGGCAACTTCCGTTTGCGCCGGGTCTATTACTCGGCGTTCAGCCCGATCCCCGACAGCCCGAAAAGCGTACCGCTCGCCGCGCCGCCGCTGATGCGCGAGCACCGTTTGTATCAGGCTGATTTCCTCCTGCGCAGCTACGGCTACAGCGCTGACGAACTGCTCAAAGGCCCGGGTAATCTGGCGCTCGATATCGACCCGAAGCTGGCCTGGGCGCTGGAAAATCGCGAAGTGTTTCCGCTGGACCTGAACCGTGCCGACGCGACGTTGATCGCGCGCATCCCCGGCATCGGCTTGCGCACCACCGAGCGCCTGGTCGAGTTGCGTCGCCAGCGCCGCATCCGTTACGAAGACGTGGCGCGGATGCGCTGCGTGCTGGCCAAGGCGAAGCCTTTCATCATCACCAGCGATTACCACCCGCAACAGGCGGAAGTCACCAGCCACATGCTCTATCAGCAATTGCGCGACCGACCGATGCCGCAGCAGATGGGGTTGTGGGGATGATCAGTCTTGATTGCGATGACCTGTTCGACACATGGCGTCAGCAGGCGCGCTGGTTGCTCAGCCATGAAATCGATCCGAGTCTGGTGAGCTGGGCGGCGGAAGGGGTGGGCGATCTGTTTGCCAGTGATGAGCACGTGCCCGAAGGGCAGGGGCCGTTTCAGGCGCGTATTCCCCGAGCGCTGCTCGCCACCCTCGAGCAAGCGGCGCGCTATCGCGGCGAACAGCGCTGGAGCCTGTTGTATGAAGTGCTCTGGCGCGTCAGTCACGGCGACCGCACGGCGATGATGGCAGGCGACAAACTCGGCAGCGAGTTGCAGCGGCGCATCAAACAGGTCAGCCGCGAGGCCCATCATCTGCATGCATTCGTGCGTTTCATCGAGCGGTCGAAGGATTTGCCCGGTCCACAATACGTGGCGTGGCACGAGCCGGCGCATGACATTCTGCACAGCGCCAGCGAGCACTTTATCGGGCGCATGGGCCAGCATCGCTGGTTGATCGCCACACCGCGTGACGGCGTTTATTACGACGGTGAGCAATTGATTCACGAGCGGCAGTGCCCGATTGAGTGGCAGCAACTGGCGCAGAACGTCGACGATCCCCACGGCGATTTGTGGTTGACCTACTACAGCCACATCTTCAACCCGGCGCGGTTGAACCCGAAGGTCATGCAAGGGCATCTGCCGGTGCGGTTCTGGAAGAATCTGCCGGAGGGGGAGTTGATACCGGGATTGATCACCCAGGCGCGGATGGGCAAGCAGCAGAATGGGCAGGCGAGCGGGATTGCTGATCGACTTGGTAAACGGATTGCCTTGAAGAGCGAAAAGCCTACCCTCACCCCAGCCCTCTCCCGGAGGGAGAGGGAGCCGACCGAGGTGTTCTTGCGAACTCCATCGACCTGAATGGCCGAGGTGAACGCGATTTTTGAAAAGCGCGCAAGTCGGCTCCCTTTCCCCCTCGCCCCCTTGGGGGAGAGGGCTGGGGTGAGGGGGAAAAGATCTCCAGCCCTACACAAAAAAACCAACAACCACCATCAAAAAAGCCCCCCACCAATCACTCGGTGGAGGGCTTTTGAGCATCAGCAGTCGTCAGATCAAACCTTGACGATCCAGCCCGCTGGCGCTTCGATGTCGCCGGTCTGCACGCCAGTCAGCTCTTTGTAGAGCTGCTGGGTTACCGGGCCTACCTCGGTTTCGCTGTGGAACACATGCAGGTGGTCGTTGTAGCTGATGCCGCCAATCGGCGTGATCACCGCAGCGGTACCGCAGGCACCGGCTTCCTTGAAGTCCGACAGCTTGTCGATCAGCACGTCGCCTTCAACCACTTCCAGGCCCAGACGCGATTTGGCCAGTTCGATCAACGACAGGCGGGTGATGCCTGGCAGGACCGATGGCGAGTTCGGGGTGACGAACTTGTTGTCGTGGGTGATCCCGAAGAAGTTGGCCGAACCGACTTCCTCGATCTTGGTGTGGGTCATCGGATCGAGGTAGATCGCGTCGGCGAAGTTGGCTTTCTTGGCTTTCGAGCCCGGCATCAGGCTGGCAGCGTAGTTGCCACCGACCTTGGCCGCACCGGTGCCTTGCGGGGCCGCGCGGTCGTAGCTGGAGATCTGGAAGTTGTGCGGGGTCAGGCCACCCTTGAAGTAGGCGCCGACCGGGATGCAGAAGATCGAGAAAATGAATTCGGGGGCGGTGCGCACGCCGATGTTGTCACCGACGCCGATCACGAACGGGCGCAGGTACAGCGCGCCGCCAGTGCCGTACGGCGGGATGAAACGCTCGTTGGCGCGGACCACGGCTTTGCAGGCTTCGATGAACTGCTCGGTGTCGACCGTCGGCATCAGCAGACGCGCGCAGCTGCGTTGCATGCGCAGGGCGTTCTGGTCCGGGCGGAACAGGTTGATCGAGCCGTCCTTGCAGCGATAGGCCTTCATGCCTTCGAAGCACTGCTGACCATAGTGAAGGGCGGTGGAGCCTTCGCTGATGTGCAGGACGTTATCTTCGGTCAGGGTGCCTTTGTCCCACTCGCCATCGCGAAAGTACGACAGATAGCGCTTGTCGGTCTTGATGTAGTCAAAACCCAGCTTGTCCCAATTGATGCTTTCGTTACCCATGACACCCTCTATCACTGAACAACCGCCGAAACGGTTCAAGGCTTCTGACGTTTTTTTGGATGGGCACAACAATACTTCATTCTTGAGCGGTTTCGCAGCCGGAATTCGCTCCGCTGATCGTTCCCACGCTCTGCGTGGGAATGCCTCATCGGACGCTCCGCGTTCGGCTGTTGGGACGCAGAGCGTCCCGGGCTGCATTCCCACGCGGAGCGTGGGAACGATCAATTTGACGGATTTACAGATGCAGCGCATGCCCCAGCGCCCGCAACGCCGCTTCCTGCACCGCCTCACCCAAGGTCGGGTGGGCATGGATGGTGCCGCCGATGTCTTCCAGTCTCGCGCCCATTTCCAGGCTCTGCGCAAACGCCGTCGACAATTCGGAAACACCGACACCGACCGCTTGCCAGCCGACAATCAGATGATTATCCCGACGTGCGACCACGCGCACGAAGCCGCTTTTCGATTCCAGGGTCATCGCCCGGCCGTTGGCGGCGAACGGGAAGCTGGAAACGATGCAGTCCATCCCCGCAGCCTTGGCCTCATCCGGAGTTTTGCCGACCACCACCAGTTCCGGGTCGGTAAAGCACACGGCGGCGATGGCGGTCGGGTTGAATTCGCGGCGCTTGCCGCTGATCAGCTCGGCGACCATCTCGCCCTGAGCCATGGCGCGGTGGGCCAGCATCGGTTCGCCGCTCACGTCGCCAATGGCGTAGACGTTGCGCATGCTGGTCTGGCAGCGGCTGTCGATCTTGATCGCCGAACCGTTCATGTCCAGATTCAGCGCTTCGAGATTAAATCCCTGCGTATTGGGTTTGCGGCCGACGGCAACCAGTACCTGATCGGTTTCCAGATTGAGGGTTTCGCCTTCGGGATCGCGCACCTGCAACGTGCCGTCGAAACCGAGCACGCTGTGCTTGAGGTACAGCTTCACGCCCAACTGCTTCAGCGCGTCGTGGACCGGTTGTGTCAGCTCCGCGTCATAGGCCGGCAGGATGCGGTCCTGTGCTTCGACCACGCTGACTTCGGCGCCGAGCTTGCGATAAGCGATGCCCAGCTCCAGGCCGATGTAACCACCGCCGACCACCACCAGACGTTTCGGCACAGCCGTTGGCGCCAGCGCTTCGGTGGAGGAAATGATCGGCCCGCCAATCGGCAGGATCGGCAGATTGACGCTGGTCGAACCGGTGGCCAGCACAAGATGTTCGCACTGGATGCGCGTATCGCCGACTTCCACGGTTTTGCCGTCGATGACTTTCGCCCAGCCGTTGATGACCTGAACCTTGTTCTTCTTCAACAGCGCGGCGACGCCAGTGGTCAGGCGATCAACGATGCCATCCTTCCACTCGACGCTTTTGCTGATATCCAGGGTCGGCGCGGCAACGCTGATGCCCAACGCCGAATGCTGGCTGTGATGTTGCGTCTGATGAAACTGCTCAGCCACATGAATCAGCGCTTTCGACGGAATGCAGCCGATATTCAGGCAGGTGCCGCCCAACGACTGGCCTTCGACCAAAATGGTCGGAATACCCAATTGCCCGGCGCGGATCGCGGTCACGTAACCGCCGGGGCCGCCGCCGATAATCAGCAGCGTGGTGTTCAGAGATTGCATTCGGGCTTACTCCACAAACAAGGTAGCGGGTTGTTCGAGCAAGCCACGAATGGCCTGAATGAAGAGCGCCGCGTCCATGCCGTCGACCACGCGGTGATCGAAGGAGCTGGAGAGGTTCATCATCTTGCGGATCACCACTTGGCCTTTGACCACCATTGGCCGTTCGACAATTTTGTTCACGCCGACAATGGCCACTTCCGGCAGGTTCAGCACCGGCGTGCTGACAATGCCGCCCAATGCGCCGAGGCTGGTCAGAGTGATGGTCGAACCGGACAGCTCATCGCGGCTGGCCTTGCCATTGCGCGCGGCGTTGGCCAAACGCGAAATTTCCGCGGCGCTGTCCCACAGGCTGCGCGCTTCGGCGTGACGCACCACGGGCACCATCAGGCCGACATCGCTTTGCGTGGCGACGCCGACATGCACCGCACCGAGGCGAGTGATGACTTGCGCTTCGTCATCGTAACGGGCGTTCATCTGCGGGAAGTCGCGCAGGGCGACGACCAGCGCGCGAACGAGGAACGGCAACAAGGTCAACTTGCCACGGCTGGCGCCATGTTTTTCATTCAGATGCGCGCGCAGTTCTTCGATTGCGGTGACGTCGATTTCCTCGACATAACTGAAGTGCGCGGCACGCTGAGTAGCATCCTGCATGCGCTGAGCGATCTTGCGGCGCATGCCGATCACTTGAATCTGTTCTTCGTCGTGGCGCTGGGCATAAGCGGCAGCGGCCGGCGCCGAAGCGTTCGACTGACCTTGCGCCAGATAGGCCTCCAGGTCGTCATGCAACACACGACCGGCCGGGCCGGTGCCGCGAACCAGACGCAATTGAATACCCAGATCCAGGGCATGTTTGCGCACGGCTGGCGAGGCTAGCGGGCGTTCATCCGCTTCGCGAGCGACCATCGGGCCCTGGCAAACGGCAGCCGGACGTGGTGCGGCGGCTGCGGCGGGCTTGCTTTCGACAGCAGTCTCAACGTTCGGCGCAACCGGTGCTTCTTTGACATGCGCGGGTGCGGCGGACTCTTTAAGGTTGCCAGCACCTTCAACCTCGATGCTGATCAACACACTGCCAACCGCCATGACTTCACCCGGCTGACCACCGAGCGCAATCACTTTCCCGTGCACCGGCGACGGAATATCGACCATCGCCTTGTCGGTCATCACATCCGCCAGCACCTGGTCTTCAACCACCAGATCGCCAACCTTGACGTGCCACTGCGACAGTTCTACTTCTGCGATGCCTTCGCCGATGTCCGGCATCTTGATAACGTGCGTGCCCATTCAGACCTCCATGACCCGTTTCAACGCCGCGCCCACGCGGGACGGCCCTGGGAAATACGCCCACTCCTGCGCGTGCGGGTAGGGCGTGTCCCAACCGGTGACGCGTTCGATCGGCGCTTCCAGGTGATGGAAGCAATGCTCTTGCACCAGCGACACCAGCTCGGCGCCGAAACCGCAGGTACGGGTGGCTTCGTGAACCACCACGCAGCGGCCGGTTTTCTTCACCGACTTGACGATGGTTTCCAGGTCCAGCGGCCACAGGCTGCGCAGGTCGATGACTTCGGCATCGACGCCGGATTCTTCGGCAGCGACTTGCGAGACGTAGACGGTGGTGCCGTAGGTCAGCACGGTCACGTCCTTGCCCGGGCGAGTGATCGCGGCAACGTCCAGCGGCACGGTGTAGTAACCGTCCGGCACCTGGGCTTGCGGATGTTTCGACCACGGGGTTACCGGGCGGTCGTGATGGCCATCGAACGGGCCGTTGTACAGGCGTTTCGGCTCGAGGAAGATCACCGGGTCATCGTTTTCGATGGAGGCGATCAGCAGGCCTTTGGCGTCGTACGGGTTGGACGGCATCACCGTACGCAGACCGCAGACCTGAGTGAACATCGCCTCGATGCTCTGGCTGTGGGTCTGGCCGCCGTAGATACCGCCGCCGCAAGGCATGCGCAGGGTCATCGGTGCGGTGAATTCGCCGGCCGAGCGATAACGCAGACGCGCTGCTTCGGAGATGATCTGGTCGGAGGCGGGGTAGACGTAGTCGGCGAACTGGATTTCGGCGACCGGACGCAGTCCGTAGGCGCCCATGCCGACGGCCGCGCCGACGATGCCGCTTTCCGAAATCGGCGCGTCGAACACCCGCGAGGTGCCGTACTTGGTCTGCAGGCCTTCGGTGCAGCGGAACACACCGCCGAAGTAACCGACGTCCTGGCCGAAGACGACGACGTTGTCATCGCGCTCAAGCATCACATCCATGGCCGAGCGCAGGGCCTGGATCATGGTCATGGTGGTCGTGGTCATGGCGGTTTCCAACTGAATATTGTTGTTGTGATCGTTCATGTCAGATCCCCAACTGCTGACGCTGGCGCTTCAAATGCTCCGGCATCTCTTTGTAGACGTCTTCGAACATGGTCGCGGCGCTTGGAATCTGACCGCCGGCGAGGGTGCCGTACTGTTCGGCCTGTTTCTGCGCGGCAATCACTTCGGCTTCAAGTTCAGCGCTGACGGCGGCGTGCTCTTCCTCCGACCAGTGGCCGACCTTGATCAGGTGCTGTTTCAGACGCGCGATCGGATCGCCGAGCGGGAAGTGGCTCCAGTCATCGGCAGGGCGGTATTTCGATGGATCGTCGGAGGTCGAGTGCGGGCCGGCGCGGTAGGTGACCCATTCGATCATGGTCGGGCCGAGGTTACGCCGGGCGCGTTCGGCAGCCCAGGCGGAAGCGGCGTAGACCGCATAGAAATCGTTGCCGTCGACACGCAGCGAGGCGATGCCGCAACCGACGCCGCGTCCGGCGAAAGTCGTGGCTTCACCGCCGGCGATGGCCTGGAAGGTGGAAATCGCCCACTGGTTGTTGACCACGTTGAGGATCACCGGCGCGCGATAAACGTGGGCGAAGGTGAGGGCGGTGTGGAAGTCCGATTCGGCGGTGGCGCCGTCCCCGATCCATGCCGAGGCGATTTTGGTGTCGCCCTTGATCGCCGAGGCCATCCCCCAGCCAACGCCCTGGATGAATTGAGTGGCGAGGTTGCCGGAGATGGTGAAGAAACCGGCGTCCTTGACCGAGTACATGATCGGCAACTGGCGGCCCTTGAGCGGATCGCGCTCGTTGGACAGCAACTGGCAGATCAGGTCGACCAGCGGTACATCGCGGGCCATGAGGATGCTTTGCTGGCGATAGGTCGGGAAGCACATGTCATCGATGTTCAGCGCCAATGCCTGGGCGCTGCCGATGGCTTCTTCGCCAAGGCTCTGCATGTAGAACGACATCTTTTTCTGCCGCTGGGCGACGACCATGCGGTTGTCGTAGATGCGCGTCTTGAGCATCGCGCGCATGCCTTTGCGCAGGATCTCGACCGGCACGTTTTCGGCCCACGGGCCGAGGGCGTTGCCCTGATCGTCAAGCACGCGAATCAGGCCACGGGCGAGGTCGGCGGTATCGGCAGGTTCTACATCGACAGGGGTTTGCGCACCGTACCGGCATCGGTCAGATGCAGGTAGGAAAAATCGGTTTTGCAGCCGGGACGGCCCGAGGGTTCAGGGACGTGCAGGCGCAGCGGTTCATACGCTTGGGTCATGGCTTCTACGCTCGATCTTGTGAATTTCTTGTAGTGAGCTGGCAGTCATTCCCGGGTAGGGGAAATCTTGTCCTACAACAATCATAGGCGTGGCCAAGAAGAATATTTCTCTGTGTTTCGTTGCGCTGGCGACCATTTGCAGATAGAAATTCTGCATAAACATAAAAAACAGGTGGTTTTGTCTCATGCGCAAACTGGACCGTACCGACATCGGCATTCTCAACAGCCTTCAAGAGAACGCGCGGATCACCAATGCCGACCTCGCCCGTTCGGTGAACCTGTCGCCGACGCCATGCTTCAACCGGGTCAAGGCCATGGAAGAATTGGGCTTGATTCGCGAGCAGGTCACGCTGCTGGATGCCGATCTGCTGGGGCTGCATGTGAATGTGTTCATTCACGTCAGCCTGGAAAAGCAGGTGGAGGAAGCGCTGCAGCACTTCGAGGAGGCGATTTCTGATCGGCCGGAGGTGATGGAGTGCTATCTGATGGCCGGCGATCCGGATTATCTGATCCGTGTGCTGGTGCCAAGCATTCAGTCGCTGGAACGCTTCATGATGGATTTTTTGACCAAGGTGCCGGGGGTGGCGAACATCCGCTCCAGCTTTGCGCTGAAGCAGGTGCGTTATAAGACCGCGTTGCCGTTGCCGGCTAATGGATTGACGTTGGGAACCTGAAGATCAAAGATCGCAGCCTTCGGCAGCTCCTACAGTTGCACCGTATTCCAAATGTAGGAGCTGCCGAAGGCTGCGATCTTTTGACGTTAAAGTTTGTTGAGCGGAATCTTCAGGTAAACCACGCCGTTGTCCTCAGGCGCCGGCATATTCCCCGCCCGCACGTTCACCTGAATCGCCGGCAGCAGCAACGTCGGCATGCCTAACCCACCGTCACGTGTCGTGCGCATCTCGACGAACGCCGCTTCATCGATCCCGTCATGCACATGAATATTGCTTTTGCGCTGTTCGCCGACCGTGGTCTGGCACTGCGAGGCGCGGCCCTCGGGCGGGTAATCGTGGCAAACGTAAAGCTTCACGCTGGCCGGAAACGCCAACAGCTTCTGGATCGACTTGAACAAGTGCTGCGCATTGCCACCGGGGAAATCACAGCGCGCGGTGCCAACATCGGGCATGAACAGCGTGTCGCCGACGAGGATCTGTTCGCCGTCGATCAGGTAGGCCATGTCCGCTGGCGTATGGCCGGGGACGTGCAGGGCGGTGGCCTTGAGGGTGCCGATCATGAACGACTCGTTCGGCGCGAACAGGTGATCGAACTGCGAGCCATCGACGCAAAATTCCGGCTCCAGATTGAACAGCGCCTTGAACACATTCTGCACTTTGCTGATCGATTCACCGATGGCGATCTTGCCGCCCAGTTCTCGACGCAGGTGCGGCGCGGCGGAGAGGTGGTCGGCGTGGGCGTGGGTTTCCAGCAGCCATTGCACTTGCAGCCGGTGCGCACGCACGAAAGCGATGATCTTGTCCGCTTGCGCGGTGCCGGTGCGCCCGGCGGCGCCATCGTAATCGAGCACCGGGTCGACGATCGCGCACTGGCCGCCGTCGGCTTCGTAGACCACGTAGCTGTAGGTCGAGGAGGCGGGGTCGAGGAACGCTTCAATCAGGGCGGGCATGGCGAAAACCTGTGCTGGGTAATTTCGGGTTGCAACACTTTATGTAAAAACATAATGTTCGCAGCTTAAGTGACCTTCAAGGCCTCGTGCAAATGCAATCCAGTCTGACCGAATGTGAAGTCGCCCAACTGCGCGCCTCGGCGTCCAAAGCCTGCGCCTTGCTCAAAGCCCTGGCCAATGAGGATCGCCTGTTGATCCTCTGTCAACTGACCCAGGGCGAACGCAACGTCGGCGAACTGGAAAAAATGACCGGCGTACGCCAGCCGACGCTGTCCCAGCAACTGGGCATCTTGCGCGATGAAGGCCTGGTCGCGACCCGCCGCGAAGGCAAATACATTTTCTATGGCCTGGCCAGTCACGAAGTGATCCAGGTGATGAAAACCCTTTCGGGGCTGTATTGCGGAGCGGTACTCAAGAGCTGGGAACAGCCATAAATGCCAGCCCTAACACTTACTTACCCTGTGGGAGCTGGCTTGCCAGCGATGAGGACTTATCAGCGAACATTTATGTGACTGACACACCGCTATCGCTGGCAAGCCAGCTCCCACAGGTTCTTTGGTTTGACCCGAACAAATCCTTGCGTGCAGCAAAAGGAACAAGCAATGAACGATCAACACTGGGGCCTATCCATCAGTGCGGACATCGTGGTCATCGGCGGTGGCACGGCCGGCATCGGTTTTGTCGCCAGCCTGCTCAAGCGTGACCCGCAGCTCCAAGTCACCGTGATCGAACCGAGTTCGCAGCATTACTATCAACCGGCGTGGACGCTGGTCGGCGGTGGCGCGTTTGACGTGAAGGACACGGTCAGGCCGATGAGCAAAGTCATGCCGCGTCAGGCGACGTGGATTCAGGCCAGTGTCAGCGCCATCGACCCGCAAAGCCGCCAACTCACCCTCGACGACCAGCGCACCGTCAGCTATCGAAACCTGATCGTCTGCCCCGGCCTGCGCCTGGCCTGGGAGAAAATCGAAGGCTTGCAGGAAAGCCTCGGTCAGCACGGCGTCACTTCCAACTACAGCTATCAACACGCCCCGTACACCTGGGATCAAGTGCAGAAACTGCGCGATGGCCGGGCGCTGTTCACCCAGCCGGCGATGCCGATCAAATGCGCCGGCGCGCCGCAAAAAGCCCTGTACCTGTCTTGCGATCACTGGCGCAAATCCGCCGTGCTGAAAGACATCAAGGTTGAATTCAATCTCGCTGGCGCTGCGCTGTTTGGCGTGCCGACCTTCGTGCCGCCGTTGATGAAGTACATCGAACAGTACGACGCGCAACTGGCGTTCAACTCGAATCTGGTCAAGGTCGACGGCCCGGCAAAAACCGCGTGGTTTGAAGTCAAGGACGCCGACGGCAATGTCAGCCGGGTCGCGAAAACCTTCGACCTGCTGCACGTCGTGCCGCCACAAGTCGCGCCGGATTTCATCGCACAGAGTCCGCTGGCCGATGCCGGCGGTTGGTGCGAAGTCGATCCACACAGCTTGCAGCATCCGCGCTATCCCGAGGTGTTCGCACTGGGCGATATCTGCGGCACCAGCAATGCGAAAACTGCCGCAGCGGTGCGCAAGCAGGTTGTCGTCGTTGCGCAGAACCTGCTGGCCGCGCGCAAACAACAGCCGCTGCCGCTCAAGTACGACGGCTACGGTTCCTGCCCGCTGACGGTGGAGAAGGGCAAGGTGATCCTCGCCGAGTTCGGCTATGGCGGCAAACTGCTGCCGACCTTCCCGCTGGACCCGACCGTGGCCCGCCGTTCGGCATGGTGGCTGAAGGCGACGCTGCTGCCGTGGTTCTACTGGCACGGCATGCTCAAGGGCCGCGAGTGGCTGACGCGTCTGTCCAGGGTCGACTGAGAAAACTCCTATGTTGCTGGCAAGTCTGTTTGGCGTGGTGATGGGTTTGGTCCTCGGCCTGACCGGCGCGGGCGGCGGGATTCTCGCGGTGCCGGCGCTGGTGCTCGGGCTCGGCTGGACGATGACGCAAGCGGCGCCGGTGGCCTTGTTTGCGGTCGGCAGCGCGGCAGCGGTCGGGGCGATCGACGGTTTGCGCCATGGCCTGGTACGTTACCGCGCGGCGCTGTTGATCGCCGCGTTGGGCGCGGTGTTTTCGCCGCTGGGGATCTACTTCGCGCATCAGTTGCCGGAAAAGATTCTGATGATGCTGTTCAGTCTGCTGATGGTCCTGGTCGCCTGGCGAATGTTCAGAAAGGACCGTCAGCAAGCGGGGCCGAGCGATCACGGCCACGCCAGTTGGGGCCAGAAAAACTGCATGCTCAACGAGCAGACCGGGCGCTTCGACTGGACCGCCAAATGCACCGCTACCCTGGCTGCATTGGGCGCGATCACCGGTGTGGTCTCGGGCTTGCTCGGCGTCGGCGGCGGCTTTCTGATCGTGCCGGCGTTCAAGCAACTGACCGATGTGCAGATGCGCGGCATCGTTGCGACGTCGTTGATGGTGATCAGTCTGATTTCCGCGATCGGGGTGATCGGCGCGTTTCATGCGGGGGTGCGTATCGACAGTCAGGGCGCGGCGTTCATCGTTGCCAGCATCGTTGGCATGATCGTCGGTCGCAGGCTGTGCGCGCAGGTGCCGGCGCGGGCGTTGCAGGTGGGGTTTGCCAGTGTCTGTCTGGTGGTGGCGGGGTACATGTTGGTGCGGGCGTGAAGATCAACAGATCGCAGCCTCGTTGCACTCGACAGCTCCTACAGGGGTATGCGATTCCTGCAGGAGCTGCGATCTTTTCAGCGGGTTACAACACCAGGTGCGGCAGCCACAGCGAAATCGCTGGAACGTAGGTCACCAGCAGCAACACCAGGAACAGCACGCCATAGAACGGCAGCAGCGCTTTTACGGTGCTTTCGATACTGACCTTGCCCACCGCCGAGCCGACGAAGAGCACGGCGCCTACCGGCGGTGTTATCAATCCGATCCCCAGGTTGACCAGCATGATCATGCCGAACTGCACCGGATCGACACCGATGCCCATGATCACGGGCATCAGGATCGGCGTGAGGATCAGGATCAGCGGCGCCATGTCCATCACTGTGCCCAACAGCAGCAACATCACGTTGATGCACATCAGGATCACGTAGCGGTTGTCCGACAGGGTCAGGAACAGCGTGGTGATCTTCGCCGGGATCTGCATCAGGGTCATGATGTAGCCGAAGCTGGCGGCGAAACCGATCAGGATCATCACGATGGAGATGGTGCGCACCGTGCGGTGCATCAGCTTGGGCAGCTCGCTCCATTTGTAGTCGCGGTAGATGAACATGGTCACGAAGAATGACCACAGCACCGCGATGGCCGCCGATTCAGTGGCGGTGAAAATACCCGAGAGAATGCCGCCGAGGATGATCACCATCGCCATCATGCCCCACAGGGCTTCGCCGACGATCTTCAGCGCCTGGCGCATCGGGATCACTTCGCCCTTGGGGTAGTTGCGCTTTTTCGCGAAGATCAGGCACAGCACCATCAGGCAGGCGCTCATCAGCAGGCCCGGGACGATGCCGGCCATGAACAGCGAAGCGATCGACACCGTACCGCCTGCAGCCAGGGAGTAGAGCACCGAGTTATGGCTTGGCGGGGTCAGCAGGGCTTGCACCGAACCGCTGACGGTCACGGCGGTGGAGAAGTCGCGCGGATAACCCTTGCGCTCCATCTCCGGAATCAGCACCGAACCCACCGATGCCGTGTCGGCCACTGACGAACCGGAGATCGCACCGAAGAAAGTCGAGGCAACAATGTTGACCAGCGACAGGCCACCGCGCACGAAACCCACCAGCACCCCGGCACACGCCACCAACCGCCGTGACATGCCGCCCTCGGCCATGATCGCACCGGCGAGGACGAAGAACGGAATGGCCAGCAGCGAGAATTTGTTCACCCCCGAGGCGACCTGGATCATCACCGCCTGGAAGGGAATGTCGATCCACCATGCGCCGATCAGCGCAGCGGCGCCCAACGCGTAGGCGACCGGCATGCCGATCAGGATCAATACGATAAAACTGCCCAGCAGAATCAGAGCGTCCATTAAGCGGCACCTTCACTTTCTTCAACCAGGTCGAACTGCACGACCCGACGTTTGCTCTGGTCACCGAGCAAGAGTTTTTCCACGACAAAAATCAGCGTCAGCAAACCGCCCACGGGGATCGGCAGATAGGTCACGCCAACGCGCAGATCGGGCAGGGCGGCCATGAACTGGTTCCAGGTGGAGATGCACAGCTTGGTGCCCCAGATGGTCATGAAGATGCAGATTGCCGCCATCAGCAGTTGCGAAAAAATCGCTGCTGCGGATTTCAGCTGCGGTGGCATGCGGTCGGTGAGCATGGCCACGGCCATGTGCGCACCGGCGCGGTAACTGGCGGCGGCGCCGATGAAGGTGAACACCATCATCAGCAGGATCGCCGTGGGCTCAGGCCAGCTCGAACCGGTGCCGAGCACGTAGCGGGCGAAGACGCCCCAGGGAATCATCAGGGAAATCGCCAGGACGGAAAGGCCGGCGACCCAGATGCACGTCATGTAGATCTTGTCGTTGATACGCAGCAGCAGATTCTTCATCGGGTTCCACCGTAACCGGGCGCGCCTGAACCGCTGGCGCGCCGGGCCTTTTTCATGAGTACGGAGCGGGAGGTGTTACTGAACGGCTTCGATCTTTTTGATCAGATCTGCGTACTTCGCACCGTACTTTTCACGTACCGGAGCGGTGGCGTCGTAGAAGGGTTTCTTGTCAACGGTGATGAACTCGACGCCGGCGGCCTTGAGTTTTTCTTCACTGGCGGCGGACTTCTTGTCCCACAACACGCGTTCTTCAGCCTGGGCAGCCTTGGCCGCCGTTTTCACCATCTTCTGTTGATCCGGAGTGAGTCTTTCCCAGGTGATTTTCGACATCACGATCGGCTCTGGCAGGATCAGGTGACCGGTCAGGCTGTAGAACTTGGCGTTCTGGAAGTGGTTGTGTTCGAGCAGGGTCGGCGGGTTGTTTTCCGCGCCGTCGATCACGCCGGTTTGCAGGGCGCTGAAGATTTCGCCGGTGTCCATGGCGATGCCGTTACCGCCCATGGCGTTCATCATGTCGATGAACATCGGGTTGCCTTGTACGCGGATTTTCATGCCCTTGAGGTCTTCGAGCTTGCGCACCGGTTTCTTGGTGTAGATGTTGCGCGTGCCGCCGTCCATCCACGCCAGGGCCACCAATTTGAATTCGGAGTTGGTGATCTTGTCGAGAATCTCATCGCCCACCGGGCCATCGATGACGTTACGCATGTGTTGCTGGTCCCGGAAAATGAACGGCATGTTGAACACGTTCACATCCGGCACCACGGGGCCGACGATACCCAGGCTGACCCGGGACATCTGTATCGCGCCGACTTGCATCTGCTCGATGACTTCCTTCTCGGAACCGAGCACTCCGCCCGGGAAGTACTGGAACGTCAGCTCGCCGTTGGTTTCCTTTTCAAGCGTTTTGCCCATGCTCTTTTCGGCCACCACAGTTGGGTAACCGTCTGGATGAATATCAGCGAATTTGAGTTTCATATCTGCCTGAGCGCCACCTGCAAAGGTAAACATCAGCGGAAGTGCAGCGGCGAGCAAGGTGCGTTTGAAGTTCATGAGGGGTGAGTCTCCAGTCTTGTTATTTTTGTGTTCAAGGCGCAGCGGTGCAGCAGAGGGTCTAAAGCAAATCGTTGAATTGCGGTTCGGCGAGGCCCTTGACGCCTGGCTTCAGGGCGAACACGCCGCCGGCCAGGGATTGCGGGTCGTGGTCATCGCCGGGGCGAATCGAGGCGACAAACAAGGTATCCAGGTTGCTGCCGCCGAAAGCGCACATGGTCGGTTTCTTCACCGGTACTTCCAGCGAGAAATCCAGTCGGCCATCCGGGGCGAAGCGGTGGATCAGGCCGGCGTCGTTGGCGCAGATCCAGTAGCAGCCTTCGGCATCCACGGCAGCGCCATCGGGGCGGCCGGGGAAATGATTCATGTCGACGAAGATTCGGCGATTCGATGGCGTGCCGGTCTCGGTGTCGTAATCGAAGGCCCAGATCAGTTGCACGTTGGGGTGCGAATCCGACAGGTACATGGTTTTGCCGTCGGGGCTGAAGGCGAGGCCGTTGGGTACGATGAAGCCATCCAGCTGCGCTTCGATCACGCCAGTCTGCCCGGCGCCGTAGCGATAGAGCCGGCCTTCAGGCGCGTTCTGGCCCATATTCAGCACCATGCTGCCCGCCCAGAAACGCCCTTGGCGATCACAGCGACCGTCGTTGAGGCGCATGTCCGCGCGGCTGTGCCCGACGGTGGCGAGCAATTCGCTGTCGAGGCTGCCGTCGCTGTGCGGGTGCAGGCGATAGAAACCGCTTTCCATGCCGGCGACCCAGCCGCCACTGCGGTGGCGGCTGATGCAGGCGAGCATTTGCGGGGCTTTCCACGAGGCGACGTGCCCGGTGTCAGCGCTCCAGCGTTGCAGCCCGCCGTTGGGAATATCGACCCAGTACAGGGCGTTTTCCTGCGGCACCCAGACCGGGCTTTCACCGACCGCGTTGCGGGCGTCGACGATCAATTCGGCTTGCATACTCATTCCCATGGTTTTTATTGGAGGGGGATCAAGTCGAACGGTCAGTCGCCGAACGGGCCTGCTGCGACGAAGGCGCCGCCCTGATAGATCCGCGCCGGATCATCGTCGGCTGGCATCGGTTGCGCTTCGACCTTTTCGCGGAAGATTTCCGAGGTGTCCTTGGCTTCGAAACCGAGGTGGTTGGCGTAGCGGTTGTCCCACCAGACGTCTTTGTTGGCGGACATGCCGTAGACCACGGTGTGGCCGACGTTCGGTGTGTACAGCGAGCGTTCGAGCAGTTGCGTGAGGTCGTCGAAGCTCAGCCAGGTGTGCATCATCCGGCGGTTCTGCGGCTCGGGGAACGAGGAGCCGATGCGGATGCTGACGGTTTCGATGCCGTAGCGATCGAAGTAGAAACTGGCCATGTCTTCGCCGTAGGACTTGGACAAGCCGTAGTAACCGTCGGGGCGGCGTGGAGATATGGCGTCGAGTTTCTCGTCCTGTTTGTAGAAACCGATGACGTGGTTGGAACTGGCGAAGATCACCCGTTTCACACCGTGCTTGCGTGCCGCTTCGTAAATGTGGAACACGCCGCTGATATTGGCGCCGAGGATTTCTTCGAACGGCCGCTCGACCGAAACGCCGCCGAAATGCAGGATCGCATCGACTCCTTCGACCAGTTGATGCACGGCTTGCTTGTCGGCGAGGTCGCAGAGCACGACTTCTTCGTGGTCATCGACGGCCGGGGCGAGGGCGGCGATGTCGGACAGGCGCAGCACATTGGCGTAAGGGCGCAGGCGTTCGCGCAGGACTTTGCCCAGGCCTCCGGCGGCACCGGTCAGCAGCAGGCGGTTGAAAGGAGCGCGGGGGTAGAAATAGACGTCATGGCAATCCCTGAACACATTGTTATTAGGTTTGTTGTAGGTTGTCGTATGACTGCGCTGAAGTATCGGTAGGGTTTCCGGATCTTGTCAACGCGACTTTTGGTGTAGATGACGGAAGGGGCGATTCATTTTTTCAACACCCGATACCTGCCTTGCAATGCAATCCCCTTGTGGGAGCGAGCCTGCTCGCGAAGGCGTTGTGCCAGTCAGAACAAGTCGACTGGTCCGGCGCTTTCGCGAGCAGGCTCGCTCCCACAGGGCAAACCGCCAACCCTTACAACAACGAAATCGGATAGCTGATAAAAATCCGGTTCTCGTCAAATTCGTTGGTGCTGAAGTCCCGGCGAATGGTCGCGTTGCGCCATTTCACGTTGAGGTTCTTCAGCGGGCCGCTCTGCACGGTGTAGGCCAGTTCCGATTCGCGGCCCCATTCCTTGCCGTCGTTGGTGGTGGCGGTGTGTACGTTATCGCCGCTGATATAGCGGTTCATCAGGGTCAGGCCAGGCACGCCCAGCGCAACGAAGTTGTAGTCGTGACGCACCTGCCAGGAGCGCTCTTTGGCGTTGTCATAACTGGCGTTGTAACTGTCGTTGGCCAGGGTGCCGCCACTGGTGCCGTTGACGCGCATCCAGGCATCGTCGCCGGTGAGTTTCTGCAGGCCGACGTAGAAGGTATTGCCGCCATACTTGGCCGAGAGCAGGGCGAACGCGGTCTTGTTGTCGAGATCGCCGGCCTGAGCGCTGCCGTCTTCCTTGCCGGTGAAGAAACCGAGGTTGGCGCCCAGCGTCCAGTCGCCCATCGGCTGGCTGTGGCTGAGGTTGAAATACTGCTGCTGATAGATGTCGGTGAGCTCGGCGTACCACACGCCGACCATGGTGCGTTTTTCGTTGAAGCTGTATTCGCCGCCGCCGAAGTTGAAGCGATCGGAGGTGAATGCACCGCGGCCGTTCATCGACATGTCTTCCATGCTCGCGTCGTTGCGCGGGCTGTTGCCACGGAACTGGCCGCCGTAGACGGTCAGGCCGTTGATCTCGGTGGACGTGATCTGCCCGCCGCGAAAGGTCTGCGGCAGGGAGCGGCCGTCGTCGGAGCGCAGGATCGGCAATACAGGCATCCATTCACCGACCTTCAATTCGGTCTTCGAGACTTTGGCTTTCAGCGCCACGCCGAGGCGACCGAAATTGTCGGCCGGGCGACCGTCATCATGAATCGGCAACAGTTGCGTGCCGCCAGTGCCTTTGCCGCCATCAAGCTTCTGCGAATACAGCCCGAGCACATCGAGGCCGAAGCCCACCGTGCCTTGGGTGAAACCGGATTTGGCGTCGAGAATGAAGCTCTGCGTCCACTCTTCAGCCTTGCCCTGCGGATAGGCCGGGTTGACGAAGTTGCGGTTGAAGTAGGCGTTGCGCAGGTTCAGCGTGGCTTTGCTGTCGTCGAGGAAGCCTTCGGCATCAGCGCTCATGGGCAGGGCCAGGGCTAGGCTGCTGCAACCGATCAGGCTGAGGGTCGAACGCGGCTTGAAATGGGCAAAACGTGAAGGGCGGACGGAATTGCGGGCGAGTGGGCTCACTGTGACGCTCCCTGGATCATTTGTTGTTTTTATTATTTGTCATACGTCGTCGTACAACATCGATGCGGATATTTCCCAGATTTTCAGGGATTGTCAACTGGAAGTTATACGATGACCTCCCATGCGACGCCGAACCCATGTGGGAGCGAGCCTGCTCGCGAATGCGGACTTTCAATCAATGAAGTTGTCGACTGACACAGCGCTTTCGCGAGCAGGCTCGCTCCCACAGGGTTCCTTGGTGTCTGTCGAGTCGTGTATTGCCCGTCAAATTGCGGCAAACTTCCTTCACCCCCAGCACCAGGCCGATTCATGGATAAATACGCCCCGCGCAACTGGCAACCCCACGAAAAGCCCAGCCTGCCCGGTTCTCCGTCGACACCGCTGCACTCCACGCCCAAGCGCCTGGCGTACGCGGCGGTTGGCGTGCTGGTGGCGGTGACCGGTGGGTTGGGCAACTCGCTGGTGGTTGCCAACCTGCCTTACCTGCAAGGCTCGCTCGGCGCGACCACGGCGGAGATGGCCTGGCTGCCGGCGGCGTATGTGATGACCAACGTGTCGATGAACCTGCTGCTGGTGAAGTTTCGCCAGCAATTCGGCTTGCGCGCGTTCACCGAAGTGTTTCTGGTGCTGTATGCGCTGGTGACCTTCGGCCATTTGTTCGTCAACGATCTCAACTCGGCAGTGGCGGTGCGGGCTGCCCACGGCATGGTCGGTGCGGCGCTGAGCTCGCTGGGTCTGTATTACATGGTGCAGGCGTTCCCGGCGAAGTGGCGGCTCAAAGCGTTGGTGCTCGGCCTCGGCACGTCGCAACTGGCGTTACCGCTGGCGCGGCTGTTTTCCGAAGACCTGTTGCAGATCGCCGAATGGCGCGGTCTGTACCTGTTCGAATTGGGCATGGCCCTGCTGTCACTCGGCTGTGTGTTGCTGCTGAAGTTGCCGCCCGGTGACCGCTTCAAGACCTTTGAAAAACTCGACTTCCTGACCTTCGCCATTCTCGCCACCGGTGTGGCGTTGTTGTGCGCGGTGCTGTCGCTGGGGCGCATCGACTGGTGGCTGGAGGCGGACTGGATCGGCGTGGCGCTGGCCTGTTCGATCGCGCTGATCATTATGGGCCTGGCCATTGAGCACAATCGCAGCAACCCGATGTTGATGACCCGCTGGCTGGGCAGCGGAACGATGATTCGCCTGGCGCTGGCGGTGACCCTGATTCGCATGGTCACCTCGGAGCAATCCACCGGCGCGGTCGGTTTCATGCAGAACCTCAACATGGGCTATGAGCAGTTGCACAGTCTGTACGTGGTGATGCTGATCGGCAGTATCGCCGGGCTTGCCACCAGCGCACTGACCATCGACCCCAAACACTTGCTGATGCCGTTGATCATCTCGCTGGCGCTGATGGCCACCGGTTCGGTGATGGACAGTTTTTCCAACAACCTGACCCGCCCGCAAAATCTCTACTTCAGCCAGTTCCTGCTGGCATTCGGCAGTACGTTTTTTCTCGGCCCGACCATGGTCTTCGGCACGCGCAACGTGCTGACCAATCCGCGCAACCTGGTGAGTTTTTCCGTGCTGTTCGGGATCTGCAACAACCTCGGCGGGCTGCTCGGCGCGGCGTTGCTTGGCACTTTTCAGATCGTGCGGGAGAAGTACCACTCCAGCCACATCGTCGATCATCTGGTGATGTCCGATCCGTTGGTGGCGGCGCGCGTGCAGAGTGGCGGTTCGGCCTACGGCGGTTTGCTCGCCGACCCGAGCCTGCGCAATCTGGCCGGCATTCGCAGCCTCGCCAATGCGGCAACACGCGAAGCGAACGTGCTGGCCTATAACGATGTCTTCATGCTGATCGCGGTCATTGCCGTCCTGACCATGATCTGGCTTTCGATTCGTGCGTTGTGGCTGATGAGCACCACCAAAGCCATTGAGCCGACACCTTCCGTACCACCCAGCGGTGCCACTTCTTCATGACCGAACCGACCACCACAACCACCAATGCCATCGCCGCCACGCCTGAAGGGGAAGCGCCGCCATCGTCGCCGAACACTGCGCCGCGTTCGCTGCGGGTGCGGATCATATCTTCGCTGGGCTTTGCCGCAATCGCCATCGTCGGCGTGCTGATCGTGCTGTATGCGTGGCAACTGCCGCCGTTCAGCAGTGCGGTCGAAACCACCGAAAACGCCTTGGTGCGCGGGCAGGTGACGATCATCGGCCCGCAGCTCAGCGGCTATGTGTTCGAGGTGCCGGTGCAGGACTTCCAGTACGTCAAGGCCGGGGATCTGCTGGTGCGTCTGGACGACCGCATTTATCAGCAACGCCTCGACCAGTCCCTGGCACAACTGGCGGTGCAGAAGGCCGGGCTGGCCAACGTCGTGCAGCAACGCAACAGCGCCGAGGCAACGATCAAATTGCGTCAGGCGGTGCTCGCCGACAGCCAGGCGCAGTTGCGCAAGAGCGAGGCCGATCTGCGGCGTAATCAGGAACTGGTGCGCGACGGCTCGGTGTCCAAGCGCGAATTCGACGTGACCCTTGCTGCCAACGCGCAGAGCACGGCTTCTGTGGCGCAGGCCAAGGCCAATCTGGAAATCGCCCGGCAGGATCTGCAAACGGTGATCGTCAATCGCGGCTCGCTGGAGGCCGCCGTGGCCAGTGCCGAAGCGGCGGTGCAACTGGCGCGCATCGATCTGTCGAACACGCGAATTGTCGCCCCGCGCGACGGCCAGCTCGGGCAGATCGGCGTGCGCTTGGGCGCCTACGTCAACTCCGGCGCGCAGTTGATGGCGCTGGTCCCGGACCAGAAGTGGGTGATCGCCAACATGAAGGAAACCCAGATGGCCAACGTACGTGTCGGGCAACCGGTGCGCTTCACCGTCGACGCCTTGAACCACCGCAGATTCACCGGCCATGTGCAGCATATTTCGCCGGGCACCGGCTCGGAATTTGCCTTGCTGCAGGCCGACAACGCCACCGGCAACTTCGTCAAGATCGCCCAGCGCGTGCCGGTGCGCATCACCATCGATCCCGATCAGCAGGAAGCAGAACGCTTGCGGCCGGGGATGTCAGTTGTTGTCAGCATCGACACCGCCGCCGGCGACACCCAACCCCACTGATCAATGCATAACCCTGTGGGAGCGAGCCTGCTCGCTCCCACAGGATTAGTGCTCACGGGGCACTATTCATTCGGGCGAGGGGGTGACCCGGCAACTTTTGCGGTTGCGAATCTGCTCGTCGCTGGGCCTCTCGCGGACGAATTCGAAGCGCGGTTCGCCTTCGCTGTAATGCACCAGCCAGCCCCATTCCAGTTCGCTTTCTTCCTGTCCGGGATGTGGTGGCCGGGCCCACCAGGGTTCTTTGCTGAGGATCTCGCGCATGGCAGCCTCCGGTTGATGGCAATCCCTGAACTATAGCTTCCTGTCGCGAGTCGTCAGCACAGGCTGTGTAGAATCGGCGCGATCATGACGATATGGGGGCAGGGCGATGATGGATGAAGTGCGCAGGCAGGAACCGTCGAAACGGCTGTTTTTCGCTTTGGATTGCCCGCCGGCGCAGCGCAAGGCAATCGCCCAGTGGCGCGCGGAGCTGGGCCTGCGCAGCGGCAAACCGGTGCCGGCGGATAACTTTCATCTGACTCTGCTGTTCCTCGGTGCGGTGCCGTTGGCGCAGATTCACGGCGTCTGCGAAGCAGCGGGCAGTGTGCGTATTCCGGGCGAAACGTTGCGTATTGAGCTGGATCGCTTGCAGGTCTGGCATCGCGCCGGTGTGCTGTCGCTGGCGCCCGAGCAGGCACCGCCGGCGCTGTTGCGCCTGGTCTACGCGCTGGAGCAGGCGATGCTGCCGTTCGGTTTTGAACAACCCACCCACGAGTTCCGGCCGCACTTGACGCTGGCCCGCGAGTACCGCGCGCCGGAGCCGGAAGCGCGCACGCCGCCGGAGTTCTTTCTGCGTGCTGAACGCTTCGCTCTGTTCGAATCGCACAAGGGTCGCTATCGAGTTGTGCAGGACTGGTCGCTGATCTGAACGGACAAAAAAGGCGCCCGAAGGCGCCTGCAAATTCACCCGAGCCGAGGGAGCCGGGTGAGGCCGTTCAGAGTAGGGTGCAGCGGTGGTAAGGCGCTGCGTGAACGGAAATCTGGCAATGTCCGAATTCGATCGAAAACCTGTGGGAGCTGGCTTGCCAGCGATGGGGCCAGCGCATCTAGCGTCATCGTTGTCTGACCCACCGCCATCGCTGGCAAGCCAGCTCCCACAGGGTTTATCAGTGTTGACTGGTGGGCTTATTTACCGAGCTTCACCCGCGTCCAGCCGCGCGTCATGATCCGCTGTGTGGCAATCGGCTGATCCGGCACTGCATACAAAGTCGCCATCACCGCTTGCGACGGATACGAGCCCGGTTCGTTGCGGATCGCTTCGTCCACCAGTGGCGTGGCCGCTGCGTTGGCGTTGCTGTAGCCGATGCTGTTGGTGACTTCGGCGATGATGTCCGGGCGCATCAGGAAATCCATGAACAGGTAGGCGTTGTCGACGTTCGCCGCATCCCGGGGGATGGCGACCATGTCGTAGAAACTGCCGGCGCCTTCCTTGGGTATGCTGTAGTCGATCACCACCTTGTTGCCCGATTCCACCGCGCGGGCCTTGGCCTGCAGGACGTCGCCGGAGTAACCCACCGCCACGCAGATGTTGCCGTTGGCCAGATCGGAGATGTACTTCGAGGAATGGAAATACGCCACGTAAGGGCGGATTTTCATGAACAGCGCTTCGGCTTCGGCGATGTGCGCCTTGTCCTTGTCGTTCACCGGATAGCCCAGGTAGTGCAGGGCAGCCGGAAGCATTTCGGTTGGCGAATCGAGGAAACTGATGCCACAGGCTTTGAGTTTTTCCGCGTTCTCCGGTTTGAACAGCAAGTCCCAGGAGTTGGTCGGGGCGTTGGCGCCGAGCACTTCCTTGATCTTCGCCGGGTTGAAACCGATGCCGATCGAGCCCCACATGTACGGGAACGCATGCGCGTTGTCCGGATCACTGGCGGAAGCGTTTTTCAGCAATACCGGGTTGAGATTCTTCCAGTTCGGCAGCTTCGACTTGTCCAGCGGCTGGTAGACGCCGGCTTTGATCTGCTTGGCCAGAAAACTGTTCGACGGCACGACGATGTCATAGCCGGATTTGCCCGCGAGCAGGCGCGCTTCAAGGGTTTCGTTGCTGTCGAAGACGTCGTAGGTCACGCGAATGCCGGTCTCGTCTTCGAACTTTTTCACGGTGTCCGGCGCGATGTAATCGGACCAGTTGTAAACACGCAGCACCTTGTCGTTGGCCTGGGCGCCCATGATCATCGCGCCCATTAAGGACAGTGTCAGCAGAGTCCTGCCAAACATTTTCATCGGTACAACTCCCTTCTTCTTATTCAAAAACACAAAGCCAAAACCTGATCAACTGCGCCCGTTCATGTAGGAGCTGTCGAGTGAAACGAGGCTGCGATCTTTTGATCTTTCACATCAAGATCAAAGATCGCAGCGTGCCGCAGCTCCTACACAGTCAGGCGCTGGCGGCGCGTTGCGGTTGCTGCCACGACTCGCTCGCCGTCTGCTCCATCGCTTCCTGAATCGCCCGTTTGCGGTTGGCTTCGGCCTTGCGGCCGAAGTACCAGACCAGGAAAGTCACCAGCGATACCGCCAGCAGAATCAGGCTGGCCACGGCGTTGATCTCAGGCTTCACGCCCAGACGCACCGCCGAGAACACTTCCATCGGCAGCGTCGTCGAGCCCGGCCCGGAAACGAAACTCGCCAGCACCAGATCGTCCAGCGACAAGGCAAACGACATCATTCCGCCGGCGGCCAGCGACGGCGCGATCATGGGAATGGTGATCAGGAAAAACACCTTGAATGGTTTGGCGCCGAGATCCATCGCCGCTTCTTCGATCGACAGATCCAGCTCGCGAAGGCGCGCGGAGACTACCACCGCGACATAGGCTGCACAAAACGTGGTGTGGGCGATCCAGATGGTGACGATGCCGCGCTCCTGCGGCCAGCCGATCAGTTGCGCCATCGCCACGAACAGCAGCAACAGCGACAGACCGGTGATCACTTCCGGCATCACCAACGGCGCGGTCACCAGACCACCAAACAGCGTGCGGCCCTTGAAGCGCGTCACCCGCGTCAGCACGAACGCCGCCAGCGTCCCCAGTGCCACAGCGGCAATAGCGGTGTAGCAGGCGATCTCCAGCGAGCGCAGCACCGAGCCCATCAGTTGCGTGTTGTCGAGCAGGCCGACATACCACTTCACTGACCAGCCACCCCACACCGTCACCAGTTTCGAGGCGTTGAACGAGTAGATCACCAGAATCAGCATCGGCAGATAAATGAACATCAAGCCGAAGATCAGCATGAACTTGGAAAAGTTGAAGCGTTTCATCCCCGTGCCTCCATCTCTTTGGCCTGGCTGCGGTTGAACAGCAGAATCGGCACAATCAGGATCAACAGCATCACCACCGCCAGCGCGGAAGCCACCGGCCAGTCGCGGTTATTGAAGAACTCCTGCCACAGCACGCGACCGATCATCAGCGTCTCCGGGCCACCCAGCAGTTCCGGAATCACGAACTCGCCGACCACTGGAATGAACACCAACATGCAGCCCGCGATGATGCCGTTCTTGGCCAGCGGCACGGTGATCTTCCAGAAGTTGTTGAAGTTACTCGAGCCCAGATCCTGCGCGGCTTCCAGCAGGCTGTTGTCGTGCTTGACGAGGTTGGCGTAGAGCGGCAGAACCATGAACGGCAGATAGGCGTAAACCACACCGATATAGACGGCAGTGTTGGTGTTGAGGATCTCGATCGGGTGGTCAGTGAGTCCGGTCCACATCAGAAATCCGTTGAGCAACCCGTTGTTGCTGAGGATGCCCATCCACGCATACACGCGGATCAGGATCGCCGTCCAGGTCGGCATCATGATCAACAGCAGCAGGACGTTTTGCGTTTCCTTGCCGGTCTTGGTGATCGCGTAAGCCATCGGGAAACCGATCACCAGGCACATCAGCGTGCTCAGTGCCGCGACCTTCAGCGAGCCGAGGTACGCCGACAGGTACAGCTCGTCTTCGCCGAGCAGGGTGTAGTTGCCGATGTTCAGCAGCAGCTGGAATTTCTGTTCGGCGAAGGTGTAGATCTCCGAGTACGGCGGGATCGACAGCGCGGCTTCCGAGAAGCTGATCTTCATCACCAGAAAGAACGGCAGCATGAAGAACAGGAACAGCCAGATGAACGGAATGCCGATCACCAGTTTTCGTCCGCTGGGCACCAGGCGCAAGAATTGCTGATTGAAAGTTCTCATGAGCGCAGCACCACGCCGCTGTCGTCTTCCCACCAGACATAGACCTTGTCGTCCCAGGTCGGCCGCGCGCCACGGCGTTCGGCATTGGCCATGAACGACTGAACGATCTTGCCGCCGGGCAGCTCGACGTAGAACACCGAATGGCCGCCGAGGTAGGCGATGTCGTGGACCTTGCCTTCGGACCAGTTGTAGCGGAACTCCGGTTGGGAGGTGCTGACGAGCATTTTCTCCGGGCGGATGGCGTAGGTGATCGATTTGTCCTGCACCGACGTGCTGACGCCGTGACCGACATAGATCTTCTGCTGCAAGTCGGGGCTGTGAATGATCGCGTGGCCTTCGAGATCTTCCACCACAGTGCCGTCGAAGGCGTTCACGTTGCCGATGAATTCGCAGACCATGCGGCTGACCGGCGCTTCATAAATGTCCACCGGGCTGCCGATCTGCGCGATCCAGCCCAGGTGCATGATCGCGATGCGCTGGGCCATGGTCATGGCTTCTTCCTGGTCGTGGGTGACCATGACGCAGGTCACGCCGACGCGCTCGATGATCTCCACCAGCTCCAGTTGCATCTGCGAACGCAGCTTTTTATCCAGCGCGCCCATCGGCTCGTCGAGCAGCAACAGTTTCGGCCGTTTGGCCAACGAGCGGGCGAGGGCCACGCGCTGACGCTGGCCGCCGGACAACTGGTGCGGGCGGCGCTTGGCGTATTGGGTCATGTGCACCAGACGCAGCATTTCTTCGACGCGGGCATCGATTTCGCTGGCCGGCAAACGGTCCTGTTTGAGGCCGAAGGCGATGTTCTGCGCCACGGTCATGTGCGGGAACAGCGCGTAGGACTGGAACATCATGTTGATCGGCCGCTCGTACGGCGGCATGTCGGTGATGTCCACGCCATCGAGCAGAATCCGCCCCTCGGTCGGCCGCTCGAAACCGGCGAGCATGCGCAGCAGAGTCGATTTGCCCGAACCGGAACCGCCCAGCAGCGCGAAGATCTCGCCCTGATGGATCTCCAGGGACACATCGTCCACGGCCACGGTTTCGTCGAACTTCTTGGTGACACGATCGACTTTCACCAACACCTTTTTCGGTTGCTGATGACCTTCGAGTGCCTTGCGGTAAGTGCTGGAGGCGTTTGCCATGTGAAACTCCCAACAGGTGTCGTGTGCCTGGCCAATGTGGCCGGGCTTAAGTGGATTGCAAGCCTGTAAGCGCTGCCCCGGTCGAATCGCCGCAATACCCTGTGGGAGCTGGCTTGCCAGCGATGGCGGTGGGTCACTCACCATTAATGTTGAAGGTGACGGCCTCATCGCTGGCAAGCCAGCTCCCACAGGGTTTTGCATTGTTCTGACAGGTATTGCACTTACCGATCCGGCTTGTTCGGCGCCGCCGTCCTGGCTGCGTGGGTCGTACTTGTTGTTATCACGGGTGTTGCGGTTCACGGCTGGCGGATGTGCAGATGCACATCCGCCAGCCGTGGGGGCAGTAAATTGTTATCGAGTCTGGGATTGCGTCAGCGCTGACTGCGCTTCGCCGCCCGTTGCCGGCACGCTGCGCCGAACGCCTGGAAAATCTTCAGGTAGTTCGGGTTGTCCAGCACTTGCCATTCCGGGTGCCATTGCACGCCGAGGGCGAAGGTCGGGCTGTGCTCGACCGAGATCGCCTCGATCAAACCGTCCGGCGCCACGGCTTCAGCACACAGGCCGGGAGCGAGGCGGTCGATGCCTTGGCTGTGAATCGAATTGACCTGAAATTTGTCGGGCAGCCCCAACGCTTCGAACACGCCGCCAGCGATCACGCTGACCGCATGGGCCGGTGCATATTGCACGGCCACATCCGGGCTGTCGGCTTCGCGGTGATCAAGCATGCCGGGCAGCTCATGCACCTTCTGATGCAGGCTGCCGCCGAACGCCACATTCATTTCCTGGAAACCACGGCAGATGCCGAGCACCGGAACGCCCGCCGCGATGGCTGCACGCAATAAAGGAAGGGTAGTGGCGTCGCGGGCCGGATCGTGATCCGTGCCGGGCGCACTGGCCGCGCCTTGATAGTGGAAGGGCTCCACGTTCGAGGGTGAGCCGGTAAGCAACAGACCGTCGAGCTGACCGAGCAGGTCATCGATTTCAGTCAGGTTGCCGAGGGAAGGAATGACAACTGGCAACCCTTGAGCGCCAACGCTGACAGCACGTACGTACTTGTCGCCGCTGATGTGATAGGGGTGCAGGCCAATCTGTTTGACGCACGCAGTAACGCCGATCAATGGCTTGAATGCCATTTTTATTCACCTCGAAGTCTGTCGCTTGAACGAGCTTTTCCGGAGCTTAGCTTCGTTGATTTTAATTAACAACTGTCATGTAAAAAATTCTAAACGCGGTTCATCAAATCGCTTAGGTTTACCGGGGTTTACCGGCGGATATGGCATGAGAGTGTTAAGAAAAGCCCGAAAAATAAAGGCTGCAGGGCAGGGTGTTCGCTATTGACTTCACTTTGCCTTTCGGATTGACTGGCTGCGCAACACAGTGGTGAACATAATAATTAACAGCTAAATAGGTGCATCATGTCGGTCCCTCTGCGTACCGTTCAACTCAACGAAGCCAACGCATTCCTTAAGAAATATCCTGAGGTTTTGTACGTCGACCTTCTGATTGCGGATATGAACGGTGTGGTGCGCGGCAAGCGCATCGAACGCACCAGTCTTCATAAGGTGTACGAAAAAGGCATCAACCTGCCGGCGTCGCTCTTTGCGCTGGACATCAACGGCTCGACGGTGGAAAGCACCGGCCTGGGCCTGGATATCGGCGATGCCGATCGCATCTGTTACCCGATCCCCGGCACCCTGAGCATCGAGCCGTGGCAAAAACGCCCGACCGCTCAACTGCTGATGACCATGCACGAGATCGAAGGTCAGCCGTTCTTCGCTGACCCGCGTGAAGTACTGGCCAACGTTGTGCG
Organism: Pseudomonas sp. AC255; assembly: GCF_979258175.1. Lineage (NCBI taxonomy): Bacteria > Pseudomonadati > Pseudomonadota > Gammaproteobacteria > Pseudomonadales > Pseudomonadaceae > Pseudomonas > Pseudomonas sp. AC255. Next base: position 1,719,094 of record NZ_OZ409841.1, read on the forward strand.
CAAATTCGACGACCTCGGCCTGACCATCTGCGCGGCGTTCGAACTCGAGTTCTACCTGATCGACCAGGACAACGTGAACGGTCGTCCGCAGTCGCCACGCTCACCGGTATCCGGCAAGCGTCCGGTGTCGACTCAGGTGTACCTGATCGACGATCTCGACGAATACGTCGATTGCCTGCAAGACATCCTTGAAGGCGCGAAAGAGCAGGGCATCCCGGCGGATGCCATCGTCAAGGAAAGCGCCCCGGCGCAGTTCGAAGTCAACCTGCATCACGTCTCCGACCCGATCAAGGCGTGCGATTACGCGGTCCTGCTCAAGCGTCTGGTGAAGAACATCGCCTACGACCACGAGATGGACACGACTTTCATGGCCAAGCCTTATCCGGGCCAGGCCGGCAATGGTTTGCACGTGCACATTTCGATTCTGGATAAAGAAGGCAACAACATCTTCGCCAGCGAGGATCCCGAGCAGAACGCCGCACTGCGTCACGCGATCGGCGGTGTGCTCGAGACCCTGCCGGCGCAAATGGCGTTCCTCTGCCCGAACGTCAACTCGTACCGCCGCTTCGGCGCGCAATTCTATGTGCCGAACTCGCCGAGCTGGGGCATCGACAACCGCACCGTGGCCGTGCGCGTGCCGACCGGTTCAGCGGACGCCGTGCGCATCGAGCACCGCGTCGCCGGTGCCGATGCCAACCCGTACCTGCTGATGGCGTCGGTGCTGGCCGGTATCCACCACGGGCTTACCAACCAGATCGAGCCTGGCGCGCCGGTCGAAGGCAACAGCTACGAGCAGAACGAGCAGAGCCTGCCGAACAACCTGCGCGACGCCTTGCGCGAGCTCGACGACAGCGAAGTCATGGCGCGCTACATCGACCCGATGTACATCGACGTGTTCGTTGCGTGCAAGGAAAGCGAGCTGGCCGAGTTCGAGAACTCGATTTCTGACCTTGAGTACAACTGGTATCTGCATACGGTGTGATCACAGACACCACCGATCCAATGTGGGAGCGAGCCTGCTCGCGAATGCGGTATGTCAGCCAGAATATTGTTGCCTGACACGACGCTTTCGCGAGCAGGCTCGCTCCCACAGGGGATCGGGTTATCAATTTGGATGAGTGGGTGATCACCCGCCGTCGCCCAATCCGCCCTTGTCGAGCTCAAAACAATGACCACAACCCGCAACGACTGGGAACAACGCTTCCAGTCTCTGTCCATCGAATCCCGCGCCTTCATCAACGGCGAATACCGCCCGGCGATCAGCGGCGACACTTTCGAATGTCTGAGCCCGGTCGACGGCCGCTTTCTTGCCGCCGTCGCCAGCACCGATGAAGCCGACGCCAACCTGGCCGTCGAAGCCGCGCGCCAGTCGTTCAACTCCGGCATCTGGGCGAAAAAGCCCCGGCCGAGCGCAAGCGCGTCCTGATCCGCTTCGCCGATCTGATCCTGCAACACCAGGAAGAACTGGCACTGCTGGAAACCCTCGACATGGGCAAACCGATCAGCGATTCGATGAGCATCGACATCCCGGCGACCGCCAACGCGATCCGCTGGAGCGCCGAGGCCATCGACAAGATCTACGACGAAGTCGCCGCCACGCCGCACGACCAACTTGGCCTCGTCACCCGTGAGCCCTCGGGTGTGGTCGCCGCCATCGTGCCATGGAATTTTCCGCTGATCATGGCCAGCTGGAAGTTCGCCCCGGCGCTGGCGGCGGGTAATTCGTTCATCCTCAAGCCTTCGGAAAAATCACCGCTGACCGCTATCCGCATCGCGCAACTGGCGCTGGAGGCGGGTATTCCGAAGGGCGTGTTCAACGTGCTGCCGGGCTACGGCCACACCGTCGGCAAGGCGCTGGCGTTGCACATGGACGTCGACGTGCTGGCCTTCACCGGCTCCACGGCGATCGCCAAGCAGCTGATGATCTATGCCGGCCAGAGCAACATGAAACGCGTCTGGCTCGAGGCCGGCGGCAAGAGCCCGAACGTGGTGTTCGCCGACGCACCGGACCTGCGCGCGGCAGTCCAGGCAGCAGCCAGTGCCATCGCCTTCAACCAGGGCGAAGTCTGCACTGCCGGATCGCGTCTGCTGGTCGAGCGCTCGATTCGCGAGCAGTTCATTCCGCTGCTGGTGGAAGCGCTGCAAGCGTGGAAACCGGGGCACGCGCTTGATCCGGCGACCACCGTCGGCGCCGTGGTCGACCAGCGTCAACTGGACAACGTGCTGCGCTACATCAGCATCGGCCGCGAGCAGGGCGCCGAGTTGATTGCCGGCGGCCAGCGCACCCTCGAAGAAACCGGCGGCCTCTACGTGCAGCCAGCGATTTTCGACGGCGTGACCAATGCGATGACCATCGCTCAGGAAGAAATCTTCGGCCCGGTGCTGTCGCTGATCACCTTCGACACTGCCGAAGAAGCCCTGCAGATCGCCAACGACAGCATCTTCGGCCTCGCCGCCGGGGTGTGGACCAGCAACCTGAGCAAGGCGCACACCTTCGCCCGCGGCCTGCGCGCCGGCAGCGTCTGGGTCAACCAGTACGACGGCGGCGACATGACTGCGCCATTCGGTGGCTTCAAACAATCGGGCAACGGTCGCGACAAATCGCTGCACGCGTTCGACAAGTACACCGAACTGAAAGCGACCTGGATCAAGCTCTGACTCTTTTACAGCGGCGGCCGCCCCTGGTTGGCTGCCCTCGGAGAAACCTATGAAACAGCAACACGTAAACAGCTACTACGCCGCCACCCGCAACGAAGTCATCGACTTCCCGATTCTCGAAGAAGCGCTGGACTGCGACGTCTGCATCATCGGCGCCGGTTATACCGGCCTGTCCTCGGCGCTGTTCCTCAGCGAAGCCGGCTACAAAGTCACGGTGCTGGAAGCGGCGAAAGTCGGCTACGGCGCCAGCGGTCGCAATGGCGGCCAACTGGTCAACTCCTACAGCCGCGACGTCGATGTCATCGAAGAGCGCTACGGCGACAAGACTGCAGAAATCCTCGGCAGCATGATCTTCGAAGGCGCCGATATCATTCGTTCGCGCATCAAGAATTACGACATCAAGTGCGACTACCGTTCGGGCGGTATTTTCGCGGCGATGAACAAGAAACAGCTCAACGGCCTGGCCGAGCAGAAGCGCAACTGGGAACGCTACGGCAACCGCAATCTGAAGATGCTCGATGCAGCGGATATTCGTCGCGAAGTCGGCTCCGACGCCTACGTTGGCGGCTTGCTGGACATGCAGGGCGGCCACGTTCATCCATTGAACTTGGCCCTCGGCGAAGCCGCCGCCATCGTGCGTTTGGGCGGCAAGATCTACGAACAGTCGGCGGCGGTGGAAATCACCTACGGCGAGCCGATCACCGTGCGCACTGCCAAAGGTCTGGTCCGCGCCAAATACCTGCTGATCGCCGGCAACGCTTATCTGCCACAAGGCCTAGACAATCGTGTTACCGCGAAAAGCATGCCGTGTGGTTCGCAGATCGTCGTCACCGAACCGCTGACCGAGCAGCAGGCGCGCAGCCTGATCACCAACAACTATTGCGTCGAAGACTGCAACTACCTGCTGGATTACTACCGCCTCACCGCTGACAACCGCCTGCTTTACGGTGGTGGTGTGGTGTATGGCGCGCGGGAGCCGGACGATATCGAGCAACTGATCCGGCCGAAGATCCTCAAGACCTTCCCGCAGCTCAAGGACGTGAAGATCGACTACCGCTGGACCGGCAACTTCCTGCTGACCATGTCGCGCATGCCGCAATTCGGCCGCATCGAAAAGAATGCCTACTACATGCAGGGCTACAGCGGCCACGGCGTCACCTGCTCGCACCTGGCCGGCAAACTGATCTCGGAAATGATCCGCGGCGACGCCGAACGCTTCAACGCCTTCGCCTCACTGCCGCACATGCCAATGCTCGGCGGCCGCACCTTCTCCGCACCGCTTACCGCGCTTGGCGCCGTCTACTACTCCCTGCGCGACCGTTTCGGCGTCTGACTTACCTCCCGGCGGCGGTCCGAAAGACCTCGCCGGTTTTTCACTTATGCAAAACCACTGATGTCCACTGTGGGAGCGAGCCTGCTCGCGAAGAGGCCATATCAGGCGACATCGATTCGCCAGACACTACGCTTTCGCGAGCAGGCTCGCTCCCACAGTGGCTGTATTGCCAAGGCCAACAGGACTTTTGCCGCACCATCCATCGAACCTGCTGAGCAACACCGGCAAACGTGATTTAATAGCCGCCTTTCACGGTTCCGGGACACGGGAGCAACGTGATCCGCGCGACCTGCGCGTCACCCGCCACCCACCCCCATTACCCTTAAGTACCTCAACATAAGGCTGTCATGGATACGGGTTCTCGACTCAAACTAGTACGCGAAAGCTACAAACTCTCCCAGCGCGAGCTCGCCCGGCGTAGCGGCGTGACCAACGCGACCATCTCGCTGATCGAACAGAACCGCGTCAGCCCCTCCGTCAGCTCGCTGAAAAAGCTGCTCGAGGGCATACCGATGTCCCTGGCCGACTTCTTCACCTTCGACCAGCCCCCGCGCGAACACCAATACGTGTTCCGCGCCAACGAACAACCCGACCTCGGCCGCCACGGCCTGCGTCTGCTGCTCATCGGCGCCTCCGTCCCTAGCCGGCAGATGCGCCTGCTCCGCGAACAATATGCCCCCGGCGCCAGCTCCGGCGAAGAACCGATCGTGCATGCCGAAGGCGAAGAGTGCGGACTGGTCACGCGCGGCACGGTGGAACTGACCGTGGACGGGCAGGTGAGTGTTTTGAGTGCTGGGGATGGTTACTACTTTCCGACGACGTTGCCGCATAAGTTTCGCAATATCGGAGCGGATGAGGCGGAGATTATTAGTGCGAATACGCCGGCGAATTTTTGATCGGATAACGCATTATTTTTTGTTGACCCGGCATCTTTACGAGGTGCCGGGTTGTTTGTTCCTGCCATTCGTCAGCCTTCCCGCATTTTCCCCGCGTACGCGCTTCCAATGCATAACTCACCCCCGCAGAGGAACCGCCGACATGCATAAATCCAGTCTCGCAGCATTCACCTTGGCCACGCTGTTATCCGCCACTTCGCTCTATGCAACAGCCGCCAGCGATACCCCGGCACCCACCGCTAACGACGGCAATAGCCAGACCAATCCGAGTGCGCCGGAAGACATTCATTCCAATGGCGCCACCGTGCCCAAAGGCACGCAGGGCAACACCACCAACAATGACGGCTCTACACCTTCGGGTTCCAAGCCCAGTGGTTCGAAGCAATCGAACGACAGCGGCACGAGCAGGGGTGCAGGTGAAGGTTGAAGCTGTTTGCAGATGCAGCAAGCCCGGCATCAAGCCGGGCTCTCTGTCAGGCAATCCTCGATAACCGAGACTATTTAGCCTTCCAGTTCCCGCCACTGTTTTCGCAATCAATCTTCGCCTGCGCCAAGTGCTCACCGTTGTAGTAATACGTGGTGACTTTGGCGTTGTCGGGCATGTTCAGCGGTTTGGCGCTTTTGTCTTTGCTGGTCGAGTGCGGGTTGGCGAGGGATTCCTGGGTGAGGCGAGCGGTGCAGGTGGCTTGGTAGTGGTCGTCGCAGCGTTGGACTTTCTTCTTGATGGCGTTGAGGGTGTCCTTGGTTTCGTTGCTGCATGACCAGTTGATGGAGTCCACCGGCATGCCTTCGTATTCGTAACAGCTATGGGTTTCCACGGCGGGCACTGCGGCGCTGGAGGAGCGGGTCTGCACGTCGCAGCCTTCGGCCATGACGCAGGTGGGGATGATGGCGAACGTGGCGATCAGGAGCAGCAGTCGGGTTTTCATCGGCAATTCCTCTCCAATGGCGCCGCGTCTGATCGGTGATTTGGCGCTTGTCTGGTTTCGAGGCGGCGAGGGCGGGCAAGGTTCAATCGGCTTTGCGCTGCGCGATCTTCGCGTACACTGCGCAACAATCAGAAACATAAAGCGCAGGATTCGATTCCCATGGCCCAAACCCTCGAACGCGCTATCGCCATTGCCGCCACGGCCCACAGCGGGCAGGTGGACAAGGGCGGGGCGCCGTACATTCTGCATCCACTGAAAGTCATGTTGCGCATGCACACGCTGGAGGAGCGCATCGTCGCTGTGCTGCACGATGTGGTCGAGGATTGCGGGGTAAGTCTGGATGACTTACGCGGGGAAGGTTTCAGCGAAGAGGTGCTGGCGGCGATTGCGGCGGTGACCAAAGTGCCCGGCGAGTCCTACGAGGATTTTGTCGACCGTGCCGCGCAAAACCCGATCGGCCGGGTGGTGAAGCTGGCGGATCTGGAAGAGAACAGCGATATCTCGCGGATTGCCTCGCCGAGTTGGGAGGATCTGGAGCGGATCGAGAAATATCGGCGGGCGATTGCACGCTTGCGTATGTAAGACGTATTGGATTCTTGTGGGAGCGAGCCTGCTCGCGAAGGCGATAGATCAGTTATTTATCTGTGACTGGCAGGATGCTTTCGCGAGCAGGCTCGCTCCCACAGGAAAATAGTGGTGTCTCACAAAATAGCCAGGAAGGCGAACCATGAAATCCATTGTGTGCTTGTTGATTGCGGCCGGTTTCGGCGCGTTGTTGCAGTTTGAAGGCGTACCCCACGGCTTGCTGCTGGGCTCGATTGTTGTTACTGCGTTGTTCGCCAGTAAAACCGGCATCGCCCCGGCAACTCCTTATGGACTGGGCTACATCCAGGTCACGCTGGGCATCGCCACCGGGTTGATGTTCGAAGCATGGGACAGCGAAACGGCCGCGACGATGTTGCCCAGCCTTGGCGTGTTGCTGATCTGCCTGACCGTACAAATCGCACTCGCCGGATGGTGGCTGACACGCGGCGCCGGCTGGAATCGCACCGATGCACTGCTGGCGGTGTATCCCGGCGCGTTGGCCGCAGTGTTCGATTTGCTCGAATCGGAAAAGGCTTCAAGCAAAGTCATCATCGTGCATCTGATGCGGCTGCTGTTGATCACCGTGCTGGTGAGTTTGCTCATTCCCGGGCAAGCAGCGGTGGCTGAAGTGGTCAGCGATCCGTTGACCACCGGCATGGCGCTGACCGCGTTCTCTGTCATCGCGCTGAGCGTATTGCTCGGCCGCCTGCTGTTGCTGATCGGCGTCCCGGCGCCGTTCATGCTCACTGCGATCATCATCACTGCTGTGTTTGTGAAGACGGGATGGCTGCACGGCTTTCACATGCCGGAGTGGAGTTTGAGCCTGGCCGCACTGATTCTTGGCATGCGCATCGGCTCACGTTTTCAGGGGCTCGGCATCGCAGAACTGGCGCGGCATGGGCGCACGGCGTTGGTCTCGGTGGGTTTGATGATCGTCGTTGCAGCGGTGTTTGCCGAGGTGGCCGCGCGCTGGCTGAGCAGTGATCCACTGTCACTGTGGCTGGCGTACATGCCGGGCGCGATCGAGACGATTGCGATTGTCGCGTTTGGCGGCGGGCTGAATGTGGTGTTTATTCTGACGCATCATCTGAGCCGGATGGTGCTGCTGCATTTTGCCCCGGCGTTGTTGGTGCAGGTCAGGCGTGGCCCAAGGCAATCGCGAACGACACGACGATCATGCAGGCGAAGGCGAAATTGAGATTCATGGGCTGTTCATCCTGAGCTTTTGAGAGTGGGGCCATTGTGAACAGGCGCAGCGCAAAGAAAAATTCGCCGTGTTGATTCCAATGATCGAAAGCATTGATAGCCGTCGCGTTTGTATTTGCCCGAGACTTTCGCTAGTGTCGCCGAAACCTGCAACTACAAGCACAAACAGGCATAACCATGCACGACCACTCCATCGCCGAATTGCCGTCCCTGCGCCGGCAGAAAATCCTTTTGCTTCTCGAACGTGACGGCAAGGTCATGGCCTCCGAGCTTAGCCAGCATTTCGCGGTGTCCGAAGACACCATCCGCCGCGACCTTGCCGAGCTGGACAGCGCCGGGCTGGTGCAGCGGGTGCATGGCGGGGCGTTGCCGCGACCGAAGGACTCGGGCAAGGATTACTTCACTCGTCTGGATGAGACCGACGAGGTCAAGGTGCGCCTGGCGCAATTGGCGGCGCAGCACATCGAGGATGGGCAGATTGTGTTGTTCGATTCCGGCTCGACCACCTTGCAGGTGGCGCGCGCGTTACCGTCCGATATCCGCATCACCGCCGTGACCGCTTCCCCACTGACGGCGATTGCCTTGTCCGAATATAAAGGTGTGAAAGTGATTCTGGCGGGTGGTGAATTGAATCCGCATTCGATGTCGGCCAGTGGTCAGGAAGCGCTGCGACTGTTGGCCGGAATCAAGGCGGATCTGGCGATTACCGGGGTGTGTGCGATTCATCCCGAGGTCGGGATTACCTCGCTGCATTTCGATGAAGTGCCGATCAAACAGGCGATGCTCGACAGTGCAGCGCGGGTGATTGCAGTGACTACGGCAGACAAGCTGGGTGCGGTGGAGCCGTTTGTGGTCGCGCCGTGCACGCGCCTGCATAGGTTGATTACCGAGCGGCATCCCGGGTCGGGGAATGTCGAGGATTATCGGCGGTTGGGGATTGTGGTGGAGCAGTTGCCGGATTGAATTTTGTGTGGGGTTTGAGGGCCTCTTCGCGAGCAGGCTCGCTCCCACAGGGTGTTGTGTCGTGCACAAATCCAATGTGGGAGCGAGCCTGCTCGCGATAGGGCCAGTGAATTCAGCGCAACCGCTCGAGCATCTGGTAATACCACATCCCCGCCGCCAGCAACGGATTGCCTAGCAGGTCGCCCATTGGCACGCGGATGTGCTGGCACGCGGCGAAGGTATCGAACTGTTCCATTTGCCCGGTGATTGCCCGGCTCATGATCTCGCCCATGATGTGTGTGGTGGCGATGCCGTGTCCCGAGTAGCCCTGGCAATACCAGACGTTGTCCGAGAGCTTGCCCAGTTGCGGGATGCGGTTGATGACGATGCCCATCGCGCAGCTCCACTGGTAATCGATCGGGACACCTTTGAGCGCCGGGAATGTGCGTTCGATACACGGGCGCAGTTCCGCAGTGATGTCGCGCGAATCCTTGCCGCTGTAGTTGGCGCCGCCGCCGAACAGCAAACGGCCGTCGGCGGTCAGCCGGTAGTAATCGAGGACGAAGCGGCAGTCGTACACGGCGAGGTCTTCGGGGTTGATCTGTTGCGCCAGATCACCGAGCGGCGCGGTGGTGACGATGCCGCCCATGGCCGGGAAAATCTTGCCCTTGAGCTGGCCCGGTTCGAGCTTGTGATAGACGTCACCGGCGAGCATCACCTGACTGGCGTCGATCTGGCCGTGAGCGGTGCGCACGCCAGGTGTGTCGCCGTGGATGATCTCCAGCACTTCACTGTTTTCGAAGATCAGCGCGCCCAGGCTTTCGGCTGCGCGTGCTTCGCCAAGGCACAGGTTGAGCGGGTGCAGATGCATGTTGCGGGTGTTCTTGATCGCGCCGTGGTAGAGCTCGCTTTGCAGCAGGTCGCGAACCTGGCTGCGGTCGAGCAGGCTCACTTCATCGCCTAATCCGCGACGCACGGCTTCGTCGTAATCCTTGCGCAGATCGACCATGTGGCTTGGCTTGTACGCCGCGTGCAAATGGCCGTGTTTGAGGTCGCACTGGATCGCATATTTCTCGACGCGCTCGCGGATGATTTCATGCCCGCGCCAGCGTAGATGCCAGATGAAATCGTCCACGTCATCGCCCAGTTTCGCGCGCATCTGCTTGCGCATCGCACCGTCGCCGGACAGGCTGCCGGTGACTTGCCCGCCATTGCGCCCGGTGGCGCCCCAGCCGATCTTGTGGCTTTCGACGATGGCGACTTTCAGGCCTTTTTCCGCCAGCTCGACGGCAGTGGCGACGCCAGTGAAACCGCCGCCGATGATCACCACATCGACCTTGTGCCGGCCTTGCACGGTCGGGTAGTCGGTGTCCTGGTTGAGTGTGGCGGTGTAGTAGGAATTGCAGCGAATGGTCATGTCAGGGTCCACAAAAAATTCAGGTTCGAAGTGCATTCCCTGTGGGAGCGAGCCTGCTCGCGAAAGCGGTGTGTCAGTCACCCAAAATGTTGAATGTGATGACGCCTTCGCGAGCAGGCTCGCTCCCACAGGTTCGGTGTCGGATCGTTAAGCCTCGGTCAGGTACCACCGCCAATCCTGCTCACCCACTTCAGCCATGAACTGCCGATACTCGGCACGCTTCACCGCCAGATACACACCAAGAAATTCCTGCCCCAATGCCTCTCGTGCCCACGTGGAATTTTCCAGCGCCTGCAACGACGTCAGCCAGTCGGTCGGCAGCAGTTCTTTCGCCTGGGCATAACCATTGCCCTCGACCGGTGCCCCCGGATCCAGCTCTTCACGAATGCCGCGATGAATGCCGGCGAGGATCGCCGCCGCTGCCAGATACGGGTTGGCGTCGGCGCCGCAGATGCGGTGTTCGATGTGTCGCGTAGGGGCCGGGCCGCCGGGTACGCGCAGGCTGACCGTGCGGTTGTCGACGCCCCAGGTCGGCGCCAGTGGCGCGTAGCTGTTGGCCTGGAAACGTCGGTAGGAGTTGGCGTTGGGGCAAAACAGCAGCAGCGAGTCGAGCAGAGACGCGAGCATGCCGCCAATCGCCGTGCGCAACAGCGGTGTGCCGGCCGGGTCTTGCGAGGCGAACAGATTACGGCCGTCGGCATCGGCGAGGCTGACGTGCATGTGCATGCCGGTGCCGGCCAGATCATCGAACGGCTTGGCCATGAACGTCGCCTGCATGCCGTGCTTGTGCGCCACGCCTTTGACCAGACGTTTGTAGCGTACCGCCTGATCCATCGCCTCCAGTGCGTCGCCATGTTCGAGGGTGATTTCGACCTGACCCGGCGCGTATTCGGAGATCGCCGTGCGCGCCGGAATGCCGTGCAGTTTGCACGCGCTGTAGAGGTCGGCGAGGAACGGCTCGATCTGTTCCAGCTCGCGCAAACCGTAGACTTGCGTGTGTCGCGGTCGCCCGCCGTCGGCGTCCAGCGCCGGTTGCGGGCGGCCGTTGTGGTCGCGTTTGGCATCGAGCAGATAGAACTCCAGCTCGCACGCCATGATCGGGTGATAGCCCTCGGCCTTGAGTCCGTCGATGACTTTGATCAGCAGGTGCCGAGGGTCAGCGATGCTCGCCGGCAGGCCCTCGCTCGGGTGCATGCTGACCTGCACGGCGGCGGTCGGAATCTGTCGCCACGGCAAGCGCACCAGACTGCCTTGCAGCGGATAGGCGCGGCAGTCGATGTCGCCCACATCCCAGACCAGTCCGGAGTTCTCGACGTCCTCGCCTTGTACGGTCAGGCCAAGGATGGTGCTCGGCAGCGGTCGACCGCTTTCGTATACGGCGAGCAGTTCTTCGCGGTGCAACAGCTTGCCGCGCGGCACGCCGTTGGCGTCGAGGATGAACAATTCGATCATGTCGATATCGGGGTTCTGTTCGAGGAACAGGCGTGCGTCTTCGATGGCTGCGAATTTCATGGCAAATCACTCACGATGGCGCCGCACAGGCGCGCAGATTCGGCCGGACACGACGCGACAAAAAGGCGCAAGTGTCCCGGCAGGGATATCAGGAAAATCGGGAAATTGACTGTCGCGGTTTCAGCTCACGCGATCAGACGGGAACGGCGATATCCGGCGGGCGTGCGGAGTGACGCAGCTTGGAGCGGCGCAGGGCCATGGGCAGATTGACGATGCGGTTCATACGCGGCCCCTGTTGCAGTGGGCGCGTACAGCAGAGACGTGCAACCTTTGGGGTTGTTGTGGTGACGTACTCATAACGCGTGTTTCCGTTGGCGGAAAGCGTCGGCGGCAGGGCAGGCCCGGCGACCGGTGTGCCCGGATAGTAAGGGGGAATTCGCGCGCGTGTAAACGGAAGATTCGTCGGTGGCGCTTTCCGGCGTTTGGTCTGATTGACCGAGTTGCCTTTTTCGCGAGCAGGCTCGCTCCCACAGGAGAATGCATTTCAACTGTGGGAGCGAGCCTGCTCGCGAATGGCCGCATCTCGGTCCCGAGCGGACGCGCCGGGCCATCTCGTTGTTTGCCGCTGAGCCATTCAGCGCAGCACGTAGTCGTCCGGCTCCGGCGCGGGGGGCAATGGCGAGACGCCCAGTTCGTACAGCACATCGCGCTCCAGGGTGCGCACCAGTGCATCGGTCGGCAGATCGTTTTCATCGAGCCCGAACGGGTCTTCGAGTTCATCGGCAATCGCGTCGAAGCCGAAGAAGGTGTAGCTGACAATTGCCGTGAACAGCGGCGTCAACCAACCCAGCGATTGCGCCATGGCGAACGGCAGCAGCAGGCAAAACAGGTAGATGGTGCGGTGCAGCAGCAGGGTGTAAGGGAAGGGCAATGGCGTGTTCTTGATCCGGTCGCACACCGCCTGGGCCTGGCTCAGGCAGGTCAGGTGATTGGCCAGCAACTGATAACGCCATGGCGACAGCACACCGGCCGTTTCCAGCGCTGAGCACTGGCGCCCGAGCTGATGAAGGATCTGTCCGCAGTGATCCGGCGCAGCCCCATCGATCGGTGGGCTGACCCAGTCGGCACTGGCCTGCTCCTCGCTGTCTCCACGCAGCCGTGCATTCAACGCGTGGGCGAAACCGCACAGGTTGCGCAACAGTTGTCCACGCAGGCGGGTGTCATCGAGGTCTTGGGTTTCGCGCATCACCGCGCGCACCCGCAACAGCACCTCGCCCCAGGCCTTGCGCCCCTCGTACCAACGGTCGTAACAAGCGTTGTTGCGAAAGCTCAGGAAAATCGACAGCGACAGGCCGAGCAGGGTGAACGGTGTCGAATTGATCTGGGCGAAGTAGCTCGGCACCAGAAGTTCGATCAGCACAATCGCCGCCGCCAGCAGTGTCAGCATCAAGGTGCGCACGGCGATGCGTTTGGCGATCGAGCCTCGGAGGGTGAACAGCACGGCGAACTGATTGGGTCTCGGTCTGACGATCATCTCGCGGTCCCGGTTGCGCGGCGTTTCAACCGCCGGTCATGTTCATGAAACGCACCACTTGTACGTCGTCGTTGACTTCGAAATTGTGTCGATACGGCTTGAGTTTCATCGCCTCGATGATCGCGTTTTCCAGGCGTTCCGGGTGGCCGGGATGGGCGCGCAACACCGCTTTGAGGTCCATCGAATGCTCGTTGCCCAGGCACAGCAGCAAGCGACCTTCTACGGTCAGGCGCACGCGATTGCAGGTGCCGCAGAAGTTGTGGCTGTGCGGCGAAATGAAGCCCAGACGAATGTTTGGTGCTTCCGCCACGCGCCAGTAGCGCGACGGCCCTTGCGTCGATTCGGTCGAGTCGATCAGGGTGAAGCGTTCGGCAATGCGTTCGCGCACTTGCGCGCTGGAGTAGAAGGATTCGGCGCGGCTGTGTTCGGCGATCGCGCCCAGCGGCATCTCTTCGATGAAGGAAATATCCAGATCACGCTCGATGGCGAAACTGACCAGATCGTTGATCTCGTGATCGTTGCGGCCCTGCATCACCACGCAATTGAGTTTGGTACGGGTGAAACCGGCGGCACGTGCGGCATCGATGCCGTCGATGACCTGCGCCAGATCGCCGGTACGGGTCAGCTCTTTGAAGCGCTGCGGATCGAGGCTGTCGAGGCTGATGTTGAGACGCTTGACCCCGGCGTCGAACAGCGGCCTGGCCAGTCGGCCCAATTGCGAGCCGTTGGTGGTCAGGCACAGCTCGCGCAGGCCGGGCAGGGCGGCGATCTGTTCGCAGAGTTGCACAACGCCGGGGCGGATCAGCGGCTCGCCACCCGTGAGGCGGATCTTGCGCGTGCCGAGGGCGACGAAGCTTTGCGCCACCTGGAACAGCTCTTCGAGGGTGAGGATCTGCTGGCGCGGCAGGAACTGCATGTCCTCGGCCATGCAATAGACGCAGCGAAAATCGCAGCGGTCGGTCACCGACAGGCGCAGATAATCCACGCGGCGGTTGTGACCATCGATCAATTCACGCTGTGTCATGGGCTCGCCTCGTGGATGTGGAACGCCGTCAGCGGGCGCAGATCGCGCAGGGTAGGCTGCGCTCGCCACGCCGTCCAATCACTCTGGCTGACCGAGTGATTGACGGCGTCGATGATGCCTTACGGTGCGCCAAACATTGCCGTCCAGTAAATGCCGGCGTTGCTTTTCGGATCGGTCGCGTAAGCGGCGCCCAGTTCCTGATATTGCGGATTCATCAGATTGGCGCAATGGCCTGGGCTGGCGAGCCAGCCGTCAACGACCTTGCCGACGGTGTCTTGCCCGGCGGCGATGTTTTCACCGACCAGTTGTCCGCTGTAACCGGACAGTTCGGCGCGGTCGCCCGGCGTGCGGCCGTCGCGGTCCTTGTGGTCGAGGTAATTGTTGTTGGCCATGTCGCGGCTGTGGTCCTGAGCGACCGTGCCCAGCGTGGCGTTCCACGCCAGCGGTGCTGCCGCCGCGAAGGACTGGCCGCCGCACTGGCGCGCCTGGCTGCGCGCGGTATTGAGTTGCGCCAGCAGCTTTTGCCCTTCGCTTTGTGCATCGCCGAGTTTCGCCGTCAGCAACGGCCGCGCGAGGACGATGCGCCAGTCGCGGTCAACGCGGTTGACACCGATATCGACAAACTGCGGATCGAGCACCACCTGACAGAAGCTTTCCTGAATCGCCTTCATTGCTGACGCCGCATCGCGGGGGCCGTTGAGGGTGATCGCCTGCACGTTGACCATCGGGTAGTGGGCGCTGGTCATGGCCTGCTGCAGATCAACCGCGCCGCTGGCCGGCAGGCGCAGCCGTGGATCGGCCGACAGCGGTGGCAACTCGTTTGACGCCTGCGTGCCGCAACGCTGGGGCTGGCTGCGATAGCTGTTGATCGACTCGATCAATTGCAGTTCATCGGCGGCCAGCGCCGAGGTGGCGAACACCACGCCCAGCGACAATGCGGCATAACGCAAAACGGACGGCATGAAGCGCATGGAAATCTCCCTTGAGCTGAATGCGCCCATGATGCGCGAAAGGCCCCCGGTGAGTGAATGTGTTTTTCTTTGCGGCGGATTTTTCTGCGCTGGTGTGCCCGCGCATTTGCTCGCTACACTCTGCGAAGACCCCGCAAACCGGGCGTCTCACCGACGTAACATCTTGCCCCGGGCGGGCGCTGACGGAAGAATCGACATGGGATCGAAAGGCTTGGCGGGCGGTTTGTTGTGGATCTTTTTGACCGGCGCAGCATGGGCCGGGGCGCAGGCGCCGATCGAGGCCAAGGCCGAACAGAAAGCCGAGGTGCTTGAAGAGAAAGCGGCGGATAAAGTCAGCGCTGCTCCGGCGCCGAAATCCGAGGCCATCACCCCCACCGAAGCGCAGGCGGTAGACCCGGCCGGCGCCGCGCCGCTGGACGATCCGCTGACCTGTCTGGCGCGCAGTATTTACTGGGAAGCCAAGGGCAAGGACACCCCGGAAATGGAAGCCGTCGCCAGTGTGGTGATGAATCGCCTCGGCCATGACGGCTTCCCCGACACGGTGTGCGCGGTGGTCAAGCAAGGATCGGAAAGCGGCAACTGCCAGTTTTCGTGGTGGTGCGACGGCAGGCCCGATCAGGTCAAGGAAGACGCCGAATACGCGCTGGCCAAGGAAATCGCCGGCAAGGCGTTGAACCGTCAGCTCAAGGACCGCACGCGCGGTGCCCTGTATTTTCACGATCGCGGCGTGCACCCGAGTTGGGCCAAGGCCTATCGCAACACGGCGCAGACCGGCAGGTTCCTGTTCTACAAACCCGCCGGAGGCGACGCGCGTTAACTGGCGTGGGTGTTGAGAATGCTCGCCACCTGCTGCGGCTGGCAGTTCAGGTACGGTGACTTCTGCAGCCAGCGTTGATCCGGATACCAGGAAAACATGAACTGGCCGTTCTTCAGGCGATCGATCACCTGTTTGGCAATCTGCGGCCGCACGGCGGGGCAACCCTGACTGCGGCCGATACGCCCCTGACGCTTGCTCCACAGCGGGTTCACGTAACTGGCGGCATGAATCACGATCGCGCGATCGCGGGCCAGGTCATTGAAACCGGGTTCCAGACCGTCCATGCGCAGCGAATAGCCGTGAGTACCTTCGTAGCTTTCCTGCGTGCGGAACAGGCCGAGACTGGACTGGTAACTGCCTTCGCGGTTGGAAAACTGCGTGGCGAAGTTTTCCCCGGAGTTGGAGCCGTGGGCAACCAGATCACGCAGCACCAGCTTCTTTTTGCTCAGGTCGAAGATCCACAGGCGGCGTTCGGTGGACGGTTGCGAGTAATCGATGATCGCCAGATGCCGCGAGGGTTTCGCGCCGTTGTTGACCGCGCATTGTATGGCACTCAATGCACCTTTGAGCGCTTGGGGATTGAGTTCCGGCGCGGCGTGGGCGAGGCTGTTGTAGAGAACCGGCGATGGCTTGCCGGCGGCAAATACTGGGCTGGTCACGGCGACAAGGGTCGCGGTGCTCAACAGAAGTCGGCGCAAAAACGTCAACATTTTATAAAGTGTCCTCAACTTGCTACATAAACGGCACTTTGGCTCCTGACTCCCAGTCAATACCCGCAGGCTCGCGGTTCGAGCCTGACTGTTCAGCGCACCTGATGTAAGGTTGACCGTCATCTGGACGGCCATGGATTGGAGTAAAGCAGTTGTTCAAAAAGTACGCATGCTACTTGAGCATTTGTTTGCTCGCTGCGCCGTTTGTCGCTTGCGCCGATGAGCCGCTGCCCCCGCTCGAAACCCTGCCGACGCCTGAAACGCAATTGCCGGTCGAGCCGCGCAGCCCGTTGCAGGCAGTTTTGATCAGCCTGGCGCAGTCGTGCCCGGCCATTGCACCGCGGCTCAATGGCCCGGCGTTGAGCCAGTTGCAGGCGTTTTATGAGCAGCAGGACTGGATGCCGGTGTGGGCGAGTGAGTCCGCACGCTTGCCGGCATTGCGCGCGCAATTGCAGCTGTTGGCCGACGACGGGCTGAATCCGAATCGATATGCGGTCGCGACGACACCGCCGCAGGATGGCGAGTTGTGTGCCGATATCGACATCAGCCGCAACTATCTGCAGGCCTTGCAGGATCTGCATTACGGCCGTCTGTTGCAATCGCATTTCGAACCGCTGTGGCGTGTCGACGGCCCGCCAACCGATCGTCAGGCGCAATTGCTCAGCATTGCCGTGCCGGGCATGAACGATATTGCTGCGGCGTTCAACCTGGCGCGTCCGCATCTGCCGCAATATCAAAGCCTGCGCCAGTTATATGCCGCGCAACGCTTGCAAGCCTTGCCGCAATGGCAGCCGGTGGGCAGCGGCCCGTTGCTGCGTCCGGCGATGGAAGACCCGCGCGTGCCGGAACTGGCCCGACGTCTGTACAACGAAGGTTATCTGGCACACGCACTGGTGACGCCGGACAACGCCTACGATGACGTGCTGGTGGAGGCAGTGAAGCACTTTCAGGCCAGCCATTCGTTGCAGGCTGACGGCGTGGTCGGGCCGGGCACCATTGCCGAGCTGAACATCAGCCCGCTGACCCGCCGCGATCAGTTGCGGGTCAATCTCGAACGTTTCCGCTGGATGGCCCAGGACATGGAACCCAGTGGTCTGGTGGTCAATGTCGCGGCCGCTGAGCTGACGCTGTATCAGGGCGGTCAGCCGGTATGGCAGACCCGCACCCAGGTCGGCCGCGCCGAACGACAGACACCGCTGCTCAAATCCCGCGTCACCCGGTTGACGCTGAACCCGACCTGGACCGTACCGCCGACTATCTGGAAGGAAGACAAACTGCCGGAAATCCGCAAGGACCAGACCTTCCTCAGTCGCCAGAACCTGCAAGTGCTCGACGCCAATGGTCAGCCTCTGGCAGCGGCCGATATCGATTGGGACAACCCCGGCAACATCCTCCTGCGCCAGGACGCCGGCCCGCGCAATCCGCTGGGGCAAATGGTCATCCGTTTCCCCAACCCGTTCTCGGTGTACCTGCACGACACGCCGAGCAAGGCGCTGTTTGAAAAAGGCCCACGGGCGTTCAGCTCCGGTTGCGTGCGGGTCGAGCACCCGCTGCAACTGCGCGATCTGCTGCTGTCCCCGGCAGAAAAAGCCCGCACCGATACTTTGCTGGCAACCGGTAGCACCCATGAATTTCGCCTGTCGGCGCCGGTGCCGATCCTGATGACCTACTGGACGGCGCAGGTCGACAGCAGTGGCCAGGTGCGTTATGCGCCGGACATCTACAGCCACGACAGCGCATTGCTGGCGGGGCTGGATCGGGCGCATTGAGTCCGGCATCAGCACGGCAGTCAAAGATCTGAGTTCGATGAGCGATTTCAGGTCGACGAATCCCGTACAAACACCTCGGTCAGTCCCCTCTCCCTCGGGAGAGGGCTAGGGTGAGGGGCCGATTTCAAGCCGAACCCATTACTCAAAATCTCACCGCCTCAGCTCCTCCACCAACCACGGCAAAAGCTCCTCACACGACCCTTCAATCTTCAAATCGAGCAAATCATCCGCCCGGGTCTTGCCCAGATTGATCGCCATCAACGGTTTGCCACGCTCGGCGATCACCCGACACAAGCGAAACGCCGAATACGCCATCAACGAAGATCCCACCACCAGCAACCCCGCCGCATTCTCGGCGGCGGCCAGCGCGCGTGCCGCTGTCGTCGGCGCCACGTTCTCGCCGAAGAACACCACATCCGGTTTCATCCGCTCACCCGCGCAATGCGGGCACTGCGGTACCCGGAAGCGCGCTTCAAATGCCGGGTCGAGCAAGGTATCGCCATCCGGCGCCTGCACCGCATCAACACCACTCAGGTAGGGATTCTGTGCCTCCATCTGCTGCTGGATCGCATCGCGCTCGCTGCGTTGCCCGCAATCCAGGCACAGCACTCGATGCAGACTGCCATGCAGCTCGATCACATCCTGGCTGCCGGCCTGATCGTGCAAGGTATCGACATTCTGCGTGATCAAATCGCTGATCCGGCCGCGCTGCTGCAACGTCGCCAGCGCCTCATGCGCCGCGTTCGGTCGGGCCTGACGGACGCGCGGCCAACCGAGCATGGCCCGCGCCCAATAGCGCCGGCGTGATTCCGGGGCGGCGAGAAACTCCTGATACATCATCGGCTGCCGCCCACGACGCACGCCGTCACTGTCGCGATAGTCCGGAATGCCCGATGGCGTGCTGATGCCGGCGCCGGTCAATATCAGCAAGTTATCATCGGCCATGGCCTGCAACAGCGTATCGAGATGTTCGCGGATCGGGCTATCGAGCATGCTCAGCACTCCAGAATGGGCAGTGCCCGCAGGTTAGCATGCGATCCGCTCGGGTTACTTGCGCGCCTCCAGTATCAGGTTGAACGGTGTCTGCGTGGCGCGACGGAACTGCTTGAACCCGGCCTCGACAAAAACTTTGCGCAGGCGCATTTCCCCAGCCTGCGCACCGAGCCCCAGGCCGACTTCCTGGGACAGCGAATTGGGCGTGCAGATAAACGTCGAGGCGGCGTAGAACAGGCGCCCGACCGCGTTGAGATTATCGTCCAGTTTGTCGTTGGCGAACGGTTCGACCAGCAACACCGTGCCATCGTCTTTCAGCGACTCATAAGCGTGGCGAGCGGCGCCGACCGGGTCGCCCATGTCGTGCAGGCAGTCGAAAAAGCAGATCAGATCGTAGTCGCCGCCGGGATAGTTTTTCGCCGTGCCCTCGAAGAATCTGGCGCGATTGCCCACGCCGCCTTCTTCGGCCCGTTGCGTGGCCACGGTGACTGACGGCGCGTGGAAGTCGAAGCCGACAAATTGCGATTTGGGAAACGCCTGGGCCATGATCACCGTCGAGGCGCCGTGACCGCAGCCGATGTCGGCAACCTTGGCGCCGCGTTCGAGTTTGGCCACCACACCGTCCAGGGCCGGAAGCCATTCGGCAATCAGGTGACCTTTGTACCCGGGGCGGAAGAAGCGTTCAGTGCCGCTGAACATGCACGGATGGTGATCGCCCCAAGACAAGGCGCCATTGCCGCGCATGGCCTTGACCAGTTTGTCCTTGTCATGGAAAAACGACGCCACCACGCCGAGACCGCCGGCGACGTACACGGGGGATTCCTCCACCGCCAGCGCCAAGGCCTGCTCTTCGGGCAAACGAAACTGACCGTCAGAGTGTTCCATGTAACCGGACGCGGCATGGGCGCTGAGCCATTCGCGCACCAGGCGCGGATTGCAGGTGGTTTTGGCAGCTAGGGCTTCGGGGCTGATCGGTTGGCTGTCGGCCATTGCCCGGTACAGGCCGAGTTCTTCGCCGACGATGACATTGGCCAGCATCGCCGCGCCGCCCATGTCGTTGACCAGTTTGCCCATGAATTCGTTGAGCTTCGCCTCATTCATCACGTGTGCTCCTGAAACAGGATCACCGTCCGGCGGCGTTGAATGTCGAGGCAGGCGCCACCGGGCGGTGGTCACGGATTGGGGCAGGGCACAGCAGACGTCCTGCGGCCCCCTCGACTGGGTAATGAATGAGTCTAGTCGGTGTTTTTCTCAGCGTGGCAGCGGCAACTTCAGTTCAGCGCACAACCCGCCACCTTCACGATTACTCAACAGCAGCGAGCCACCCAGCGCCAACGCCAATTGCTGGGCGATCGCCAGCCCGAGACCGGTGCCGCCGGTGTCGCGGTTGCGCGAATTTTCCACGCGGTAGAACGGTTCCAGCACCTGCGCCAACTCGGCCTCGGCGATGCCCGGGCCGCGATCGAGGACTTTCACCGACAGGCTGTTGCCCTGCGCTTCGACCTGCAATTGCGCGGCGCCGGCGAATTTCAGGGCGTTGTCGGTCAGGTTCACCAGGACCCGGCGCAGGGCCTGCGGGCGGGTTTCGATTACCGCCTTGCTCTTGCCGCCGAGCTGCACGTCCTTGCCCATGTCCTGATAGTCGAAGACCAGGCTGTCGAGGAACGAGTCGAGATCAGTACGCCGGCTCTCTTCGGTGGCGCCGTGAACGCTGCGGGCGTAGGCCACGCCTTCGCGCACCAGATGCTCGATTTCGCCGAGATCGCTGCTCAGTTTGTCTTTTTCGACCGAGTCGTCCATGAACTCTGCGCGCAATTTCATCCGGGTGATCGGCGTTTGCAGGTCGTGGGAAATCGCCGCGAGCAGTTGCATGCGTTCTTTCAGGTAGGCGGCGATGCGCGTTTGCATGGCGTTGAACGCCCGCGCGGCGTGGACCACTTCGGTCGGCCCTTGCTCGTCGAGTTTGATCGGATGGGCGTTGGGGTCAAGGGTTTCCACCGCATTGGCGAGGCGGGTGAGGGGGCGAATGGCGATGCGCACGGCGAGCCAGGTGCAGAGGATCAGCAATGCCAGTTGGCCCAGCAGCACTACCGGCAACCATGGTGACAGCGGCACCATCGCCGGACGGATATCGATGGTCACCGGGCTGCCGTCGCTCAGGCGCAAGTGGCCTTGGAAATGTTGTCTCGGACCACCGGGAACTTCGGTAAACACGATGGGATAAGTGTCGCCGATGGCCGCCGTAATCGAGGCGATCGCGACGGACTTTTCAGCCGAGGTCACCGGCATGCCCGGTTCGCCCTCGTTGAGCAGGTAGCCGTAATTGCGCCGGGCCAGTCGCGGCAGCCAGGCCTCGCGCTCGGCGGCGGGCAGGCGATCGAGGATCGCCATCGAAGTCGAGACGTCGGTTTCGAGGTTGCCGAGCATGGTGCTTTTCGCGCTCTGGTAACGCTCGTAATACTGCGCGCCGAACGACAGGCCCTGCGCCAGAATCAGTCCGATCAGGAAAATCAGCGACAGGCGCGAGGCGAGAGTGCGCGGCCATTGCAGCTTGAGTTTCATGCCGAAGCCCCAAGCAGTTCGACCGGCAGCGAGAACACATAACCTTCACTGCGCACGGTCTTGATATAGGCCGGCTCGCGAGCATCGTCCAGCAGGCGTTGACGCAGGCGACTGACCAGCAGATCAATGGAACGGTCGAACAGATCGGCCTCGCGGCCCTGGGTCAGGTTGAGCAGTTGATCGCGGCTGAGCACCCGTTGCGGGTGGTCGAGGAACACCCGCAGCAAGCGGTATTCGGCACCGCTGAGGGCAACCATGGTGCCGTCGCTGTCGAGCAGGTGCCGGGCCGAGGTGTCCAGCTGCCAACGACCGAAGGCCAGCAGGCGACCGGCTTCGGTGACCACCAGGTTCGGCGGCAACATGCGGGTACGGCGCAACACAGCGTTGATCCGCGCCAGCAGTTCGCGGGCGGCGAAGGGTTTGCTCAGGTAATCGTCCGCGCCCATTTCCAGACCGATGATGCGGTCGGTCTCATCGTTGCGCGCGGTGAGCATCAGCACCGGCGTGGCCTTGTGTTTGCCTACACGCAATTCGCGGCACAGCTGCAGGCCATCGTCACCGGGCATCATGATGTCGAGCACGATCAGGTCGACGGTGTTGGCGTCAAGGAAGCTGCGCATCTGCCGGCCATCAGCGACCACTGTCGTGCGCAGGCCGTTCTTCTTCAGGTAGTTGCCTACCAGTTCACGGATCTCGCGGTCGTCGTCGACGATGAGAATGTGATCGACATGTTCCATCGGTTCAAGCCTCTGTCAAAGGGGGAATGCCGTGCAGTCTATAGCGCCGCTGACCGCACGCCTGCCTGCCTTTGTATTGCAGTGTATCTGTCGCGACGGCGGATACACACCGACGCAAAAACGCGATTTTTACCGTGGTTTGTATCGCTGTGTATCTACACATGGCGTGGATACACAACGAGTGATTCTCGTCCTTTCCTGACACAGACGCGATACCTCAAGCGCCTCAAATAGGCTCCATCGAGGCACACACAGACCGCCTCGGCTCAAACCCACTGAAGCCTTGAGGACTACACCATGAACAACAAATCCGTATTCGCCGCCTGCCTGTTCGCCGCTCTGAACATCTGCACCCTGTCGGCCCACGCCGAAGCTGACGTCAGCCGGCAAACCTACACCTACGGCACCCATCTGGATATCCAGAAAGTGCTGTCGATGACCGAAGACACTTCCGTGACCTGCGGCATCACCGAGGCGCGCATGACCTACCTCGATTCCGCCGGCAAAACCCGCGAGCTGGATTACAGCAAATTCGCTGACGGCTGCAACAACCAGAACTGAGTCATCCCTACTTTTTCTGCAAGGAGTTTTGCCATGAACAACGTCTCGCGCTTTTTGACCGCAGCAGCCTTCGCCTTCACCGGTGCCGCCGCCCACGCCAACAGTGCTGTGGAGCAGAGCAGTTGCGCCAGCAGCACCTGCTTCCAGCTGACCACGGTGGCGAAGGAGGGCAGCGATGCACTGATCGCCGCTGACGGCTCCAGCCGCACGCCGCAGGGCCAGATGGTTGCCGCTGATGGATCGAGCCGTACACCGCAAGGCCAGATGGTTGCCGCTGATGGTTCCAGCCGCACGCCGCAAGGCCAGATGGTTGCCGCTGATGGTTCCAGCCGCACACCGCAAGGCCAACTGGTCGCGGAAAACGGTGCCAGTCGCACGCCTCAAGGGCAGCTGCTGGACGGCCAGACCGCATGAGCCACGGCGTAGATAAAGCAGGCTAGCGAGGGGCGTTTCCCTCGCTGCCCGGTTGCGTGCCCAGCCCCCACATTCAAGGTGACCCCGTTATGTACCTCATCGCATTTCTCGGCGGTCTGCTGACCGTTCTCAGTCCGTGCATCCTGCCGGTGGTGCCGTTTCTGTTCGCTGGCGCCAACCGTACCCGCTCCTCGATCCTCCTGACTCTCGCTGGCATGGCGCTGACCTTTGCGCTGATCTCCAGCCTTGCCGTGGTCAGCAGCGAGTGGGTGATTCAGGCCAGCAACACCGGCCGCCACGTTGCCTTGTTGGTCATGGCGCTGTTCGCCTTGTCGCTGATCTCGGCCCGCGTCGGTGACTGGCTGACCAGGCCCTTCGTCGCCCTGGGCAATCGTCTCGATCAGGACACCCGTAAAAGAGCCGGACCGATGGGTTCGATCATGCTCGGCGTCGCCACCGGCCTGTTGTGGGCGCCCTGTGCCGGGCCGATCCTTGGGGTGATTCTGACCGGCGCAATGTTGCAAGGCGCCAATGCCCAGACCAGCCTGTTGCTGCTGGCTTACGGCGTCGGCAGTGCCTTGTCGCTGGGCACGTTGATCTTCGCCGGGCGCGGTCTGGTCAATCGGCTGAAACCGTCGATCCCGTTCAGCGGCTGGTTGCGTCGTGGTGCCGGGGTTGCGGTGCTTGCTACAGTTGCGGTGATTTCCACGGGCGCCGACAAGGCTCTGCTCGCCAATACCTCTTCCGAAGGCGTGGCCAGCGTCGAGAAAAACGTCCTGGAAAACGTGCCGAAAGTGGTCGACTACTTTGTCAGCAAGGTCCGCGCCGATTCGATGATGGACGAGGCGCGGGGCGCGATGCCGTCGCTGTCGGGCGCTGTGCAGTGGCTCAATTCACCGCAGCTCAGCGCCGAATCCCTGCGCGGCAAAGTGGTGCTGGTGGACTTCTGGACCTACGACTGCATCAACTGCCAGCACACCCTGCCGTACGTCAAAGACTGGGCGAAGAAATACGAGAAGGACGGCCTGGTGGTGATCGGCGTGCACACACCCGAGTATGGCTACGAGCGCATCATCAACAACGTCAAGGATCAGGTGAAAAAACTCGGTATCACCTACCCGGTGGCGATCGACAACGACTACGCAATCTGGCGCAACTTCGACAATCAATACTGGCCGGCGCATTACCTGATCGACGCCAAGGGCCAGATGCGTTATAGCCACTTCGGTGAAGGTCGTTATGCCGAGCAGGAGCAGATGATCAAGCAGTTGCTGGAAGAGGCGAAAGCTCCGGCAGCCTGATCAAAAAACCAATGGCTCACAGGTCGCGGACCATGAGCCATTGTTGTTTTTCCCACGCCTGGAAACCCTCCAATAGCTGCCAGCCGCGTTTACCGTAGTAGTCGTGTTTGTCTTGCGTGTGCAAGTACAAGCGCGACACCCCACGCTGCTTTGCTGCCTCGCAAATCCCTTCAATCAGCTGCTCCGCCAAGCCTCGCCCGCGCGCCTCGGGGTCAACGAATACGCAGGCGAGCCATGGGCCGAGATCGGCGCGATCGGTCAAATCGTTGCGGGCAAGTGCGGCACCACCGAGCAGGCGTTCACCGTCCATGGCAATCAGGCACGACCATTCACCATTGCTTTGGCCCTCGGCAAATTCACGCTGCCATTGAGCCAGGGGCTGGTCGGCGTATTCGTAGTGGAATTGTTGGTGAATCCACGCCGCGTAGCGATCGCTGTGTTGCATGTGCGCGGCGAGCCAGTCGAGGTGCAGTGACATCGGTCGAGTCCTTTGCGTGGGCGAGCCCGCATCAGAAACCAATCCCGCGACGCTGACAATGCGCAAGGTGTATCAGGTGCTTGACAGATTCGCGCCGCTCATCGGCAAAGTGCCGGGTTTATGGGGCTGGCGGACGATTGACAGGGACGCCGTGCAGCCTCGGCGCGATAGTGACCAAGCACAGTCTGCGCCGCCGACTGTGCATTCTCTCTGCCACGGAGCTCGCTGTCATGAGTACCCCGCTTGATCTCACTGCCCTGAAGGAACGTCAGAAAGTCGCTTGGGCCAGTGGCGACTACGCCGTGATCGGCACCACCTTGCAAATCGTTGGGGAAAACCTCGCCGAGGCTTGCGATCTGCGCTGTGATGAACAGGTATTGGATGTCGCTGCCGGCAACGGCAATGCAACCCTGGCAGCGGCGCGACGCGGTTGTGTGGTGACTTCGACCGATTATGTGGCGGCACTGCTGGAGCGTGGTCAGGATCGCGCCCGGGCCGAACATCTGGAGGTGATTTTTCAGGTGGCCGATGCCGAGGCTTTGCCTTTTCCCGATGAAAGCTACGACGCCGTGTTGTCGACGTTCGGCGTGATGTTCGCGCCTGACCAGGTCACCGCCGCTAATGAGCTGGGGCGGGTCTGTCGTCGCGGCGGACGGATCGGTATGGCGAACTGGACGCCGGAGGGCTTCGTCGGGCAGATGTTCAAGACTCTCGGCCAGCATCTGCCACCGCCAGCGGTTGCACAGCCGCCATCGAACTGGGGCTCGGATGCGTGGCTGCACAAGCATTTCGATGACCGCGATTTTGTCGTGCGCGTGACCCGCAGCCACTTCAATTTCCGCTACCGCTCGGCGGCGCATTTCATTGATATCTTTCGGCACTGGTATGGGCCGGTGCACAAGGCTTTTGCAGTGTTGTCGGCGGAGGCCGGACAGGCGTTGGAGGATGATCTGACCGAGTTGCTCAATCGCTCGAATCGGGCGGGGGAGGCGTCGCTGGTGGTGCCGAGTGAGTATCTGGAGGTGGTGATTACCAAGCGCTAGTCCCCATCGGATCTCCTGATCGATGAAGATTTCTGTGGGAGCGAGCCTGCTCGCGAAAGCGGTGTGCCAGCCAACCTTGATGTTGATGGAACGACCGCATTCGCGAGCAGGCTCGCTCCCACAGGAATGTGCTTATTTCAAATGGCCGCGATCAAACCACTCCAGCGCCGTGCGCCAGATGCAGATCCCCAGGAAATAAGCCGACATCAGCAACCACAAGCCCATCACCAGCGGGTTGATCACCGGGTGATTTAGCACCAGCGACAGGCTGCACAACAGCCAGATCGCCGTCACCGCAATATTGATTGGCATGAAACGCCGCACGCGAAACGGGTGCAGGAACTTCATCCGCGTCACCGTCAGCAGCGCCAGCCCGATCACGGTGAGAAAGGTAATCCACGGCCCCGGGCCAATGATGTACAGGCACAGCGCTACCACGTTCCAGGCCGCCGGGAAGCCGACAAAATAGTTGTCCTTGCTCTTCATGTTGACGTTGCAGAAGCAGAACAGCGACGACACCAGAATCACCGACACCGTCAGCAACAGGGTGTAATCGGGCAGGGGAATGTAGCGGTAGATAAACAGTGCCGGGATGAATACATAAGTCAGGTAATCGATGACCAGATCGAGGATCGAACCGTCGAAACTCGGCAGCACCGATTGCACATTGACCTTGCGCGCCAGTGCGCCGTCCAGGCCGTCGACGATCAGCGCAACGCCCAGCCACATCAGGCAATGGATCGGCTGGTTTTCCAGCAGGGCGAGTGTGGCGAGGAAGGCGGTGACCACGCCGGTCGCGGTAAAACCATGGGCGCCCCATGCTTTCAGCCTGGCGATGTGTACGGTTGATATCACGGGGGCGTTCTCCAGAAAGTGAAGCAAGCCGGTTATCGCCCATCATCAGAAAGGGCGTCGGCAAACCGGGTCGGGTTGCAGCTATCGACCGGTTTAGCCGGGATAAGGTTCACCACCCCTGAATCTTAGCTGGCTGGCGAAAATTTTCTCGCGTGGCGATTCAACGGTGATCGGGCGTCAGCCCAACGGTGCTGGCGCTATGGCTGCGTCGGTCTATCGTTGCCTGACGCAATCTGGCCGTGGCCTCGGAGGATAACGTCATGAACACCAGCGATTTGCTTGAACAACTGCTCCGAGGCCAGGCCTCGGCGGGACAACAACGCGGAGCTTCGGCCGGTGACGGCCTGGGCGGTTTACTTGGTGGACTGTTGGGCGGCGGCAGTCAGTCCGGAGCGGGTGGCGCGGCTGCTTCGGGTGGCCTCGGCGGCCTGGGTGGTTTGCTCGGTGGCTTGCTCGGCGGCGGTGGCTTGGGAAGCGCCCTCGGTGGCGGTAGCAGAAGCCGTACCGGCGGGACCAGTTACGCGGCGCTCGCATCGCTGGGCATGATGGCTTACCAAGCGTATCAAGCCTGGCAACGCAGCCAGGCCAGCACCGCGCCGCAGGAGCTGCCACAAACCGCCGACCTGCTCGCCGGCCCGCAAATCGAAACCCACAGCCACGCGGTACTGCGCGCCCTTATCGCCGCCGCCAAGGCTGACGGCCGCATCGACGACGCAGAAAAGCATCTCATCAGCAGCGAAATCGGCAAACACACCGCCGACCCGCAGTTGCAGCAATGGCTCGACGCCGAAGTCGCCAAGCCGCTGGATGCCCGCGAAGTGGCGCAATCCGCTAACGGCGATCCGGCCGTAGCCGCCGAAATGTACCTGGCCAGCGTCATGCTGGTAGACGATCAACAGCACGCCGAACGCTGCTATCTCGATGAGCTGGCGGCAGCCTTACAGATCGATCCGGATTTGCAAGTGCATCTGGAACAGCAGGCGAAAGGGCAAGCCTGAAGCAACGTCAAAAGATCGCAGCCTTCGGCAGCTCCTACCTTTGAAATACGGTGCACCTGTAGGAGCTGCCGAAGGCTGCGATCTTTTGATTTTCAGAGCCAGATAGCGTCCCGCAAAGAATAATCTCCCAAGCGCGCCACCAGGCCGGCTCGCAAGGCATAGTCTTTGAGAACCATAAAGATCGCAGCCTTCGGCAGCTCCTACCTTTGAAATACGGTGCAACTGTAGGAGCTGCCGAAGGCTGCGATCTTTTGATTTTCAGAGCCAAATGGCATCCCACAAAGGGTAGTCCCCAAGGCGCGCCACCAGACCGGCTCTTACAGGATTCTTGACTACATAGAGCGCAGCGGCTCTAAGATCCTCATCCCGCCTCAAGGCGCGGTCGTAATAGCCTCGCTGCCATAGTTGTCCCTGGCGACCATGTCTTCGATTGTATGCCTGGCAACTTCGGGATTTAACGCGACACATCAAATCTGCAAGCGAGCCCTCGTTGAGCTCAACTAGCCAATGCAGATGGTCTGGCATTACGACCCAAGCCAGAGAGGTGGCTAACCCGGCTTCACTGCACCGTCGCAACTCGTTGACCACCAATCTCCCATCGTGCCAATCGTTAAAAACACGCTCATGTCGGTTAACCACAGCGGTCAGCAGATAAACTCTTCCGGTTTCAGAGTATCGGCCCGTTCTCAGACGACAGGCTTTTGCAGCAGCAGGCATTCCATTGCCTCCCTTTCAAGAACCTGAAAAAACCTTAGCGTCTGCACTCTGTTTAGCCAGTCCAGCCAATTACTGGATGTGTCGTGACAAGCCCGGGCCGTTCCATCCGTCCGGGGCTTTTTTACCTCGATTGAATTTTTCCGCCGCCGTGTCGCTCTTCTGCATAACAGAACCCGTCTGCCATCGGTGTGCTCATGAACAGGAACCTCGACGATTACAACCGCATGCGTGATTTTTCCGCGACGTCGGAACCGGCCGCAGTCAAGCGCTCGGGTCGTAAGTCGGCGAAGGATCATGCCTTGCAGTTCTGCATCCAGAAGCACGACGCTTCGCACCTGCATTACGACTTTCGCCTGGAACTCGACGGCGCGCTGAAAAGCTGGGCGGTGCCGAAGGGTCCGTCGCTGGACCCGTCGGTCAAGCGCCTGGCAATTCATGTCGAGGATCATCCGCTCGATTACGCGACGTTCGAAGGCAGCATTCCCGAGGGGCATTACGGCGCCGGTGATGTGATCGTCTGGGATCGCGGTGTGTGGATTCCGCTGGAAGATCCGCACAAGGCCTATGCCAAGGGCCGGCTCAAGTTTGAGTTGCAAGGCGAGAAGCTCGGCGGCGTGTGGAATCTGGTGCGCACGCACATGCCGGGCAAGAAGGAACAATGGTTCCTGATCAAGCATCAGGACAACGCCGCGCGCCCGCAGGATGATTTCGACGTCCTGGTCGCCGAGCCCGACAGCGTGCTCAGCGAGCGCACGATTGTCGGCAAATCGGCGGCTGCTGCCGATAAAGCCAAACCGGTGAAAAAGGCCCCGGCCAAGCCGCGCAAGCAGGCGTCCGGGCAGCTTACCGGCGCGCGCAAGGCCAAGCTCCCAGCGCTGATCAAGCCGGAACTGGCGACGCTGGTCGACAGCGCGCCCGAAGGGCAGTGGAGCTACGAGATCAAGTTTGACGGCTACCGGATCATGGCGCGGATCGATCACGATGAGGTGCAGCTGTTCACCCGCAACGGCCATGACTGGACGCACAAACTGCCGCAGCAGGCCAAAGCGCTGGCGGCGCTGGGTCTGGAATCGGCCTGGCTCGATGGCGAAATGGTCGTGGCCAACGAGCAAGGCGTGCCGGATTTTCAGGCGCTGCAGAATGCCTTCGATGCCGGGCGCAGCGGCAATATTGTTTATTACCTGTTCGACGTGCCGTATCTCAATGGCGTCGACCTGCGCGACGTGCCGGTCGAAGAACGCCGCGCCGCGCTGAGCACCATCCTCGGCGCGCAGAAAGAATCGTCAACGCTGCGCTTCTCCGAAGCCTTCGAAGAAACCCCGGACGCGCTGCTCAACAGCGCCTGCCAGATGCAGATGGAGGGCCTGATCGGCAAGCAGCTCGGCTCGCCTTATGTGTCGCGGCGCAGCGGTGACTGGATCAAGCTCAAGTGCAAGCATCGCCAGGAATTCGTCATCGTCGGCTACACCGATCCGAAAGGCGCGCGCAGTGCCTTCGGTGCCTTGCTGCTCGGCCTGCACGACGCTGACAGTGGCGAGTTGCGCTACGCCGGCAAGGTTGGCACCGGGTTCAACGAAACCACGTTGAAAAGCATCCTCGCCCAACTCAAGCCGTTGCATACCAAAAGCGCGGCAGTGGTCAATCCGCCCAGCGGTTTTGAGGCCAAAGGCGTGCACTGGCTCAAACCCAAACTGCTGGCCGAAGTGGCGTTCGCCGAGATGACCAAGGACGGCTCGGTGCGGCATGCCGTGTTCCATGGTTTGCGCGATGACAAACCGGCCAAGGACATTACCGAGGAGCGAGCGAAGCCTGTGAAAGCTGCCAAGTCCGAAAAAACCGAAAAGACCAAAACCGCCGACAAGCAGCCGGCAAAGAAAACCGCCGCCAGCAAAAAAGCCGAAACCGCGCCTTCGCAAGCAGGTCTGGCCGGCGGCAAGGTACGCATCACTCACCCCGATCGAGTGATCGATGCGGTCAGCGGCACAACCAAGATGCAACTGGCGCAGTATTACGCCAGCGTTGCCGAACACATCCTGCCGCAACTCAAGGATCGTCCCGTGGCCTTAGTGCGTGCACCGGACGGCATCGCCGGCGAACTGTTCTTCCAGAAGAACGCCGATCGCCTGGCCATTCCCGGCATCACCGCCCTGGACAAGGACGTCACCGGCCAGCCAGTGATGATGATCAACAATCCCGAAGCGCTGGTCGGCGCGGTGCAGATGAGCACGGTGGAGCTGCACACCTGGAACGCCACAACCGTGGATCTGGACAAGCCCGATCGCTTCGTCCTCGACCTCGACCCGGATCCTGCGCTGCCATGGAAAAGCATGGTTGAAGCCACCGCGCTGACCCTGACTGTGCTCGATGAGCTGGGCCTCAAAGCCTTCCTGAAAACCAGCGGCGGCAAAGGTATTCACCTGGTGGTGCCATTGACGCGCAAGCATGGCTGGGACGAAGTGAAGGACTTCAGCCACGCCATCGTCAGCCACATGGCCAAGTTGCTGCCGGACCGGATTTCAGCGGTGTCCGGGCCGAAAAACCGCGTTGGGCGGATCTTCATCGATTACCTGCGCAACGGCCTCGGTGCCACCACCATTTGCGCCTACGCCGCACGGGCACGGGAAGGCATGCCGGTGTCGGTGCCGCTGTACCGAGAGGAAGTCGCTGAAATCAAGGGTGGTAATCACTGGAACATCTACAA
Organism: Pseudomonas sp. AC255; assembly: GCF_979258175.1. Lineage (NCBI taxonomy): Bacteria > Pseudomonadati > Pseudomonadota > Gammaproteobacteria > Pseudomonadales > Pseudomonadaceae > Pseudomonas > Pseudomonas sp. AC255. The sequence goes on from NZ_OZ409841.1 coordinate 1,750,697, forward strand.
CGTTCACGAGCGTCTGACCGAAGTCGGCGATGAGCCTTGGGCGGACATGAAGAAAACCCGTCAGACCATCACCGCCGAGATGCGCAAGCGCGTCGGCATGAAAAAGTGATCAGGCGTCGCGCAGCAAGTCGTGGGCGTTGAGCAGTTCGAAGGCGATTTGCGGGTGGTTTTCCAGGCCCTTGCGAATCGCTGCCGGGATTGCCGCGCGAGTCTTGCGACACAGGCCTGGCAGCTCGTCGATCTGAATGGCGATGCCGCGCATGGTGCGTACCTCGTTGAAACCGGGGGCGACATCGACACGGATGCCGAGTTGCTCGTACATGCGCTGTTGCAGGCGTTTGAGGTCGGCGAGGTCTTTGAGTTGTTCCAGGCGCGCCAGAAGAATTTTTTCTTCAGCGCGAGTCAAGCGCAGGATGCGCAGATCGGCGCCGGGCGTTTCCAGCAACGGGTCGCGCCCGCAAATGCAGGCGCCGGGTGGGCAGGGTGAGCGCAAGGGCACGTTTGTCGTCATGGCCTCCATCATAGAGGCCGTCGGACATGTTTGCCTATGTGCACTCAGCGGCCGTCCATCGGCCGCTGCTTCCCTCGTGACTACTGCTGCACGCCTTCGTATTGCACCAGAATGGCGTTGGCCAGGTCTTCATCACTGGCGTTCAAGCCAGGGTTGGCCTGGCGCACCTGTTGCAGTACTGACTCAAGATAAACCCCACGAATGGCCCCGCCGCTTGCAACGAACGCAGACACGTCGTCACGGGCCGGAATCACCATTTTGTCGTCCTTGAAGGTCGAGTACAGCGACGCGGAGACACCTGCCGAGGTGGCGACGTCACCCGCGTCAACGCGGGCCAGCGCCGAACCGACCGGCAGGCAAAGCATTAAAGAAGAAATCAGGACTAACTTGCGCATGACGTGTTCCTCCACAAGCGCTAAGCAAAAAGGGAAGGGACTACATAACGTCAGAGGTGAACGGCGCGCGGGAGTTCCGTGAGCGGTGAAAAGCCGTGAGTCAGAGTTTTCACCGCTCAGTCGGTTCAGATCACCCCACAGGCCATGCGATCGCCGCCACCGCCCAGTGGCTTGGGCATGTCGGAATGGTTATCGCCGCCGGCGTGAACCATCAGGGCGTGGCCCTTGATCTCGGAAATCTTCTTCAGGCGCGGTGCCAGCACCGGATAGTTGGCGACCCCGTCAGCCGTCACATACACCGCTGGCAGATCACCCAGATGCCCATCGGCGTAAGGGCCGAGATGCTTGCCGGTTTTCGCCGGATCGAAGTGTCCGCCAGCGGCCAGTGCTGCGCCTTTGACGCCATCCTTCATGCCCGCTTCGCAGCTGCCGTTTTCATGGACATGGAAACCGTGAATGCCGGCCGGCAATGATTTCAGCTCGGGTGTGAACAGCAGGCCGTACGGCGTTTCGCTGACAGTGACAGAGCCGATCGCCTGCGGCGCACCGTTGGCGCTGACCAGATTGATTGCGACTTTCTCCGTTGCTGCCTGTGCGGTGCCGATTGCCAACGTGCCGAGCAGACCAAACCACAGTGCGCGTTTCATAAGCGTTTCCTTCAGCTGCATGAATGTTCGTAGCCATGGATTGATAGCCTGCCGGGGTTAACCAGCGATGAAGGCGTTATCCATCGGCGCTGCAAGGTGTGACCGGGTTCACGCTTGAAAAGTTTTGCCGGATTCAAGTCGCCCCTGACATCAGCCGATACGCTCTGTGTCGGCAGTTCCCTGCACATAGGCTTAACTGAAATCCGACAAGCGCAATCCAGCGTGCCCACGGGAGATTCCACGGTGTCGATCAAACTGCGTTTGGTGTTGCTGATTGCGACCAGCCTGCTGACGGCGCTGATCGTGAGCCTGGTCAGTTACGTCGGCAATCTGCGGATGGCCACGGCGGTAGGCGATAACACGGTGAGCATGAGCGCGCTGCGCAATCACATGGAAGCGGACATGATGCACGACGCCCTGCGCGCCGATGTCTATTCGGCGATGCTGGTCGGCCTGGGCAAAAGCACCGCCACCGCCACAGAAGTGCGCGATTCGCTGGCCGAGCACGCAGGGCATTTTCGTGAAGTGCTGGATGACAACCTGAAGCTGCCGATCAACCCGCAGTTGCGCACGGCGCTGGAGCAGATCAAGCCGAGCCTCGACACCTACATCAAATCCGCCGAGCAGATCGTCGGCGTGGCGCTGGACAATCCGGATGCCGCCCAGCAGCAGCTCGGCACGTTCAATGCCGCGTTCAGCCAGCTCGAAGAGCAAATGGCGACGCTCAGCGAATTGATTGAAAGCAACACTCGGCAAACCAGCGAAGGCACCGAAGCGGCCATTAGCAATGCCAATCTGGCCCTTGGTGTGGTGCTGATCGCCAGTCTGTTGCTGCTGCTGATTCAGGGGCGCTGGGTGATCCTGAGTATCATGGGACCGCTGAAATCTGCCAGCCGCATCGCTGAAAGCATTGCGCATGGCAATCTCAGCGAACCGATTGTCGAACCCGCCGGCAAGGACGAAGCCAGTGTGCTGATCCGCACATTGGCGACCATGCAACGTGACTTGCGCAACATGATCGACGTGGTCCGGCGCAACGCCCACGGTGTCAGCGGCATGAGCGAGCAGCTCAGTCAGGGCTGCCATCAGGTCGCCGACAGCAGCCAGCAGCAAAGCGTTGCCGCCGGGACCATGGCGGCCGCCGCCAGTCAGATGACCGCCAGCATCGAGGAAATCACCCGCCACGCCGAACGTGCCCTGAGCATGGCCAATCAGGCGGAAACTCTAGCGAAGGAGGGCGGCGGGGTGATTCATCAAGTGGTCAGCGACATGGACGACATCGCCCGCTCGGCACAGCAGTCGGCGCAGGTGATCCGCACGCTGGATCAGGAATCCGAGGCGATCTTCAACATCATTCAGGTGATCAAGAGCATCGCCGACCAGACCAACCTGCTGGCGCTCAACGCCGCGATCGAGGCGGCGCGGGCAGGAGAGCAGGGCCGTGGCTTTGCCGTGGTCGCGGATGAAGTGCGCAGTCTGGCCGCACGCACCAGCGCCTCGACCCAGGAAATTGCCGCAATGGTCGCGCGCATCCAGAGCAGCACGCGCGAGGCGGTCAACAGCATGGAGGCCGGTGTGGCGCAGGTCGACAAAGGCATGGCGGTAACAGCGGAGGTTGAGCGGGCAATTCGGGAAATCCTCGACGCCACGCTGAACACCACGCAACTGGTCAACGACATCACCCGCACGATTGGCGAACAGAGCCAGGCCAGTAACGAGATCGCCCATCAGGTGGAGATGATTGCCGGGATGAGCGAGGGCAACAGTCGGGTGATCGGGCAAACGGCGACGACCACCGATGAATTGTCGAATCTGGCGGGGCAGCTGGCGCGGTCGGTGGATCGGTTTCGGTTGTGAACTTGAGGAGGGGCCGAGCGCGGCACTCGATTGTTAAAGCTCTAAGGAAGAGCTTTCATACGATGAGTACCGTTGTTTGTATGTCCAGTTTGAATTTATAAGTTCTGAAGAAATATTGTTTTCTATCCGTTTCAATAGTGACGAATGGCTTTTTCTTCCGATTACAGACAAATGCTTTTTTGGGGCTGAAACTATTGAGGTAGTCCTCGCCGTGTGTTGCCCGGAGAAACTGAATAGTTGATTCGAGTTGCTCTATCGCATGGTTTTTCCATGCACTACCGTTTCTTTCCTTCAGCTCTACTAGATAAAGCTGCTTCTCGGTGGTGAGCATGCAGTCACAACGCCCTCGACCAGGTTGTTCCATGTCGCTTATCACGCACTTGTCGATGGCTGTAAAAATAACTGCTTTGCGCTCCGGATTGCTGACCGTAGCGATCCAGTTTTCTTCTGACTCTGAATCGGCGTAAGCGATCGGACGAGATGTGTTATCACAAAGTCCAAACCGCTCTTGTACGAACGGGCCGCTTTGACATTGAGCATCGAGGAAATTCACGCCTCCAATGCCTCCTCGATATCGAGAAGTTGATCGAATAAATCGTTGCCTTCGCGAAGCGATTCGTTGAGGTAATTATGGTCCGAAGGAATTCCTCCCGACATAGGCAGCTTCTCGATGCTTCCAGTCATTTCATCAGCCTGATAAATCACGAGCTCGTCAGCGTCGACCAGTGAGTGAAGCGGAACTACCTTTGCGAGCCGGGCTAACAGTTCCTCCGCATTTCTCTCAATTATGGCGTCATGCAGATGCTTACCTTGGACAGCGATTGTGAGATAACTCACCACATAAGGGCTGTGAGTCGTCAATACCAACCGATTTTCCTTACCCTGATTATTGAATTGCAGAAGACTTTGCAATACGCCCCATTGCGAACGCGGGTATAGATTCTGTTCGGGTTCTTCCACGATGTTTATGAACGCAGTTTTATTGAATCTCGATGATAATGCGGACAGAGCAATGCGACGCTGCTCCTCCGTCAGCGTCTCGACGGAGAAAATTTCCATGACTTCTTTCCTGAAACGATCCAGCTCGTCAGTACTCATGGTTTCCGGACGTTCTTCGCTTCGTTCTTCAACAGTATTGGCCAGGTAGTGGCTCACGAGATGCAGAGGCACTGCCGATTGAAAACCGCTGGAAGCATCGGCCAATCTCAGTTTGTAATCTGATTCCCGAATGTTGAGTATGTCATTCAGTTTGTCGTATTCGAGTTCTGCCTGATTGATCGGAAGCAGCAATGAGCCTTTTATATTGGCTTTCGCCGCGTCGAATTCAGTCAAGAACTCTTTGAGAGAGTCCGAAGAAAGTTTCAATTCCCGAGGGTGCCTGACATAAGCAATAAAGTTGCGCTCGGCAGGCACGTACATGATCTGAGGCAGGTGGTACTTTTTACCCGTCAATTCGCTGATATGAAGCTGCCCGCGCAGATACTTGATGGCATACGCTTCACCTTCGTATTCGATTTCAGTTTCCGCAGAAAGATAATTTTCGAGCCGATGGTATGTCAGGTAAGGTTTGATAAATTTGTTTTTTCGCTCGAACCATTTGAAGTCATAGTCGCCTCGCACCAACGCCTTTTCAATCCATGAAAAAGTCGAATAAAGCTTGGCGAGTGTGCTTTTCCCCGAGCCTTGATTGCCCACAAAAACGGTCACGCGTTTGAACTCTATCCAGCCATTGTTCTTCACACCATTGCGGATAGGGCCAAAATGCTTGACGCGTAGTCGGGTCATTGATCACTCCATAAAGACGAACTGAGGCGGTATAGCGGTGCAGCATATCAGGGCGGGGAGGAAACGGGAGCGGGGAAATGCCAGGAGTACAGACAAGGCTTCATTTTATGAGGTAAGGACTCTGCTCGTTTTCCGGCAGAGTCCTTTGCGTCTATCAGAACCTGAACGCCTGCCGCCCCACCAACAACCATTTCCCGCCCTGTTTCTGCCAGATCTGGAAATTCTCGATCTCGGTCGGAATCACCTCGGTCCCCTTCAAAGCCTGCGCAGAAAAATGATGGCGCACCAGCGCTGTATCGCCGGACAGAGTAATGGTCTGCTTCTGCATCTCCAGGGTCTTGAATGCGCTGCGGCCGGTTTCGATGTCGGCGATGAATTCCTGCTTGTCCTGAATCTTGCCGCTGGAGTGGCCGTAGGTCAGGTTCGGCGCGGTCAGAGCGTTCAGTTCGGCGATGTCTTTGTGCAGCATCGCCTGGGTCAGGTGATCCACCGCTTGGGCCACTTCCTTTTCCGCTGGGGCAGGGGCGGCCATGGCGCAGGCGCTGAAGGCGCAGAACAAACCGATGAGGAGGCGGGATTTGGTCATGTTGTTTCCTTGTTGTTATTGGGTCGGAATGACTGGCTTAGTTTGTCAGTCATCGTACAACGTAGCAGGTTATTTTCTGCTTGAACAACGAGCCGTTCGCAATGATTTATCAAGTTGCGATGCGTATCGCGCAAAAAACTTTGCAGGCCAATGCCTGATCACGGTCATGTTTGGTGGCCCATGGCCGATAAGCCCCAGAGCGGAAAAAGACTTTCAAGTCGGGAACAGACGCGCGGGTTCGCCCTGACGTGATATTCTCCGCGCCAAATTTGCTTTGACTTAATTCGGTTGGCTGGCCTTTCAGGCGGGCCGACGGGATCCCTGTCGCTCAAGCAGCTGAAGCCAATAACGATAAGAAGTCAGTTCAGAAGGGACATTAACTGAGGTCGATGCCACATGTCGGCCTTGTGTGCCCACCCGTCAATATTGAAGTGTGCCGGATTGCGCGACGCCAGCCTGAGCGTCAACAAAGCGCAACGCAGACTGATAACAACGACGGGCGGAAGGCGTTTTATCATAGGTGCAACAGATGTTTAAGAAAGTGAACACAGCCTTGCTCGGTCTGGCTTTGGCGATGGGGATGTCGTCTGCCAATGCTGCCGAAGCCAAGAAAGTTGATGTCCTGCTGATCGGCGGCGGCATCATGAGCACCACCCTGGGTGTGTGGATCAATGAGCTGGAACCGACCTGGTCGATGGAAATGGTCGAGCGCCTCGATGGCGTCGCCCTGGAAAGCTCCAACGGCTGGAACAACGCCGGTACCGGTCACTCCGCCCTCGCCGAGCTGAACTACACCCCGGAAGACGACAAGGGCAACGTGACGATCCCGAAAGCCGTCGAGATCAACGAAGCGTTCCAGGTTTCCCGTCAGTTCTGGGCGTGGCAGGTTCAGCAGGGCGTGCTGAAGAACCCTCGTTCGTTCATCAACACCACACCGCACATGAGCTTCGTGTGGGGCGATGACAACATCAAGTTCCTGAAAAAGCGCTACGAAGCGCTGCAGGCAAGCCCGCTGTTCGCTGGCATGCAGTATTCCGAAGATCCGGCTGTGATCAAGAAGTGGGTACCGCTGATGATGGAAGGGCGTGACCCGAACCAGAAAATCGCGGCCACCTGGAGCCCGCTGGGTACGGACATGAACTTCGGCGAAATCACCCGCCAGTTCGCCGCTCACCTGCAAACCAAACCCAACTTCGATCTGAAACTGTCGAGCGAAGTTGAAGACATCACCAAGAACGCCGATGGCACCTGGCGTGTGAGCTACAAAAACCTCAAGGACGGTACCAAGACCGAAACCGACGCCAAGTTCGTGTTCATCGGCGCTGGCGGCGGTGCTCTGCACCTGCTGCAGAAGTCGGGCATTCCTGAAGCCAAGGAATACGCAGGCTTCCCGGTTGGCGGCTCGTTCCTGGTGACCGAGAACCCGACGATTGCCGAGCAGCACCTCGCCAAGGCCTACGGTAAAGCTTCGGTTGGCGCGCCACCGATGTCCGTTCCGCACCTGGACACCCGTGTCCTGGACGGCAAGCGCGTCATTCTGTTTGGCCCGTTCGCGACCTTCAGCACCAAGTTCCTCAAGGAAGGTTCGTACTTCGACCTGCTGACCAGTACCACCACCCACAACATCTGGCCAATGACCAAGGTCGGCATCAAGGAATACCCGCTGGTCGAGTACCTTGCCGGTCAGTTGATGCTGTCGGATGAAGACCGTCTGAACGCGCTGAAGGAATACTTCCCGAACGCCAAAGCCGAAGACTGGCGCCTGTGGCAAGCCGGCCAGCGCGTGCAAATCATCAAGCGTGATGAAGCCGCTGGCGGCGTGCTGAAACTGGGCACCGAGATCGTTGCTTCGCAAGACGGCTCGATCGCTGGCCTGCTGGGCGCATCGCCAGGCGCGTCGACTGCTGCACCGATCATGCTGAGCGTGCTGCAGAAAGTCTTCAAAGACAAAGTCGCAACCCCTGAGTGGCAGACCAAGCTGCACCAGATCGTGCCAAGCTACGGCACCCAGCTGAACAGCGATCCGGCCAAAGTGGCTGCTGAGTGGGCTTACACCGCGAAAATCCTCGAACTGCCGACGCCTCCGGTGATCGGTCAGGTAGCTGCTCCGGCGGCACCTGCGGCTGACAAAGCCGTAGCGCCGAAGGAAAACGCTGCACGTGACATGGCTCTGTAACCAGAACCCTGACACACAAAACCCACTGAACCGGCGACGGTCAGTGGGTTTTTTTATACGCCGGACCTGTAGGAGCTGACGAGTGCATTCGGTAGGGTCAGGCTTTCGCGTTCGCCAGGTAGGCCCCCAGGCGCCGACCCATTTCTTCGCCCAGTGCCTGCAACCCGCTCAGCGGCCGCACCATCACTTCAAACTCGACAATCTTGCCGTGTTCATCGAAGCGAATCATGTCGATGCCTTTGAGTTCCTTGCTGCCGACCCTGGCGCTGAATTCGAGAATCACGTTCAGGCCATCCGCCGTCGCCAACTCGCGGTGATAGGCGAAATCTTCGAAGACTTCAAACACGGTGTTGAGGATCATCGCCACCACCGGCGCGCCGGGGTAGGGCGTGTGGGCCATGGGCGAGCGGAACACAGCTTGCGGATCGAGCAGTTCAGGCAGGGCTTTGAGATTGCCGCTGCGGATCATCTCGTGCCAGCGCGCGAGGGATGCGGCGACGTTGGGCTGCAAGGCAAGGTCGGGCATGGTCACTCCGGTTTTTATTGTTGTCGGTCGGCAATGACTGTAGATCAACCGGGCCGAAAGTGAATCCCCAAGTCTCAGGCTGAATACCTGTTCATGCCCGAAGCGGATCAGATGTGCATCTGATCCGTATTTTTCTGTTTCATCTGCCTCTGTATTCAGTACAGCCACAGGCTCAGAATGCCCCGGCAGTGCGGCCAATCACCCTCCGACCTCATTCCGAAGCGTCCGGTGCACCGCACACCCGCATCAAGGAGCGCGACATGTACAAGATGGCAATTTTTCTCGGTGGTTTTCTGACCTTGACCATTCTGATCGGCGTGCTGGCGACGATCTCTCCAGTCTGATCCACGCGCATTTTTTCGAACTCCGCCGTTCTCCTGCTTTCAGTTGCAGAACAGGGCCAGCATGCGCCCGTTACTGAAGTTCGAGGAGTGAAACATGCGTACGACAACCTCGCAGGGACGTTGGGTTCCCATTGGTTTGATGGTCGCCGCGCTGACTGGTTGCGCGATGAGCAACACCGAGTCACCGGTGCAGACACCGGGTCAGGCCAAGGCCTCCGATACTGAAATGCTCGAAGTCGGCGCGCAGTGGTTGCAGGACAAACCGCCGATCCGCGCGTTGAACATGTACCTTGATGGCTTTCATTTTTACAACGGTCATCCCGGCGCGCAGATGGAAGCGCACCATTACTGCTCGGCGCTCAATGAGGAAGTGTTCCAGTGCGTGATCTACGACGGCAACACGGCTGAAGCTAAGTTGATGGGCGTGGAATACATCATCAGTCAGCGCCTGTTTACGCAATTGCCGGCAAAAGAAAAAGCCTTGTGGCACAGCCATGCTCACGAGGTGACTTCCGGCCAGTTGGTCGCGCCGGGCATCCCGCAAGTGGCGGAAAAGCGCTTGATGGAAAAACTCGCCAATACTTACGGCAAGACTTGGCACACCTGGCACACCGATCAGGACAAGCAACTGCCGCTGGGCGTGCCGCAGTTGATGATGGGCTTTACGGCTGACGGTCAGGCCGATGCGCAAATGGTCCGCCAGCGCGATCAGCGTCTGGGCATCGACAGTGCCGAGAAGAAGAACGCTCGCGCCGGGATCAAACCGGCGCCTGTCGCAACGGGGGCTGATGCGTGGCAGAAGGGTAATGTCATCCAGCTCAACGACCCGACCGGGCATCAGCACGTCACGCCGCGCTCGGCCACCTCTGGCGATGAAAATGCCCGGAGCGGCAGTCAGCCTTAGCTTTGGACAGTAGCTGGAAATGGTGTTGTCTGTACCGGCGTCATCGCGAGCAGGCTCACTCCTACATTTGAAATGCGTTCCCCCTGTAGGAGTGAGCCTGCTCGCGATGGCGTCCGTCTGATCGCTACATCCTTCAGCGATTCAACACATCCACAATCCACTGCAAATATTGCTCGCGCTCGGAAATCGAGTTATGCCCCGAGTCCGGCACCACCTTCAGCGTCGCCACGCCCGCAGGAAAACGCTCGAACAGCCGCTGCGTACTGCTGCGCCCAATCACTTCGTCATCACTGGCCGCCAAGAGCAACGTCGGTGCGCGAATATGCGCCGCGTATTTGCCTGATTCGAAACGATCCTTGAGCAACCACTTCACCGGCACCCACGGGTATTGCCGTTCGGCGATTTCCTCAAGGCTGTTGAACGGCGTCACCAGGATCAGATTCTGCACCGGCCGCTGACTGGCCAGGCGCACCGCCACCCCCGAACCGAGGCTGCGTCCGATGACAGCAATCTGCGGGTGGCTGGCATAGACCTGATCGAACAGCGCCAGCGCATCTTCGGCAATCGCGGCTTCCGATGGCGAGCCGGTGCTGCCACCAAAGCCCCGATAGTGCAGGAAATACAGCGCGTAGTCGGGAAACGCCTCGGCGAATTCCGGCAGATTTCGCGAGACGTCCTCGGCATTGCCCCCGAAATAGATCAGCGCCCGCGTTCCGCTGCGCTCTCGGTCAGTCACCCAGACCTCGGCATCCGGCATCGACAGTTTCAATCGCGAATCCGCTGCAACCACGGCGGCAGGCTGGGGAAACCAGATCAGCGAGCGCTGAAACACGAACAGCGCGGCGCACAGCACCAGGTAAACGGCAACGATGAAAACGACGAGTGACATCAGGGTTCGGGACATTCGGCTACTTTTAACGGGGAGAGAGGTTGGCTGTGGCAGTGTAGTTCAGCGCCTGCGCCTGACAGCCTGCGCACACACCATGCAACAGATCCGCGCAGCAGGAGGACACGCATGCGCCACACTGAGGGTTATTCCCGCCGCCGCTTGCTCACCCTGGCTGCCCAGGCTGCGGCGCTGTTCACCATTGATCGGGCGTTGGCCAGCAGCGTAGCGCCGACCGTCATTGCGCCGCCCACGGCAGGAGACCAGACCATGCAGACCCGCGCCATCCCTTCGAGCTCCGAGGCACTGCCCATGGTCGGATTGGGCACCTATCGCGGTTTCGACGTCGCGCCGGGCGATCCGGTTTACCGGCAGTTGCCCGCCGTCCTCGAAGCGCTGTTCAGAAAGGGCGGCACGCTGATCGACAGCTCGCCCATGTACGGCCGCGCCGAGCAGACCACCGGTGAACTGCTGTCGATCCACGAACCACGTTCGCCGGCTTTTCTCGCCACCAAGGTGTGGACGCGCGGGCGCAAGGAGGGTATCGCGCAGATGGAGCAGTCCTTCAGTCTGCTGCAAACCGAACGCATCGACCTGATGCAGATTCACAATCTGCTCGACTGGCAAACCCACTTGCCGACCCTGCGCGAATGGCAGGAGCAGGGGCGGATTCGCTACATCGGCATCACCCATTACACCTCGTCGGCCTACGACGAGGTCGAGGCCGTGCTGAAAGCCGAAAAGCTGGATTTTCTGCAGATCAACTACGCCCTCGATGATCGCGCGGTCGAGAAACGCATCCTGCCGCTGTGCCGTGAGCGTGGGGTGGCGGTGATTTGTAATCGGCCGTTTGGCGGCGGCGATTTGCTCGCCCGGCTCAAGGGCAAGCCGCTGCCGGCGTGGGTCTCGGATGTACAGGTCAACAGTTGGCCGCAACTGGCACTGAAATTTCTCCTGGCGCACCCGGCGGTGACCTGTGTGATTCCCGGAACCAGCAATCCGCGCTACATGGTTGACAACGCCGGAGCCGGTTTTGGGCCGATGTTGACCGATGCGCAACGGCATCAGTTGATTGCGTTGTTGGGCTGATCAGTCCTTAAACTTCGCAAAGCCCTCCCGGTTAATTGCAAATTGTTCTGAAAAACTGTCAAACCTGACAGTTGGCTGAGCTGTGCCCGATGCCAATCATGCAGTTCAAGCCAAACGGCAGAACAGTCATGAACTTGAAACCCCAGAGATTTCTTGGTTTGGCAGGCGTCTGCCTGATATTGACGTCCCTTGAGGTAATCGGCGAAACCGCAGAGTACGTGTGCATGGGCAGCCAGCGAGGCCAAATCGCAATCGTGCGGGCAAATTCTTTATTGGAGGCGAACCAGATAGCCAAGGCAGCGTGGGGGCTGCCGGCTGCTATAAAAGTGACTCAACTGCGATATCGCAACGCCTCCAGCAACAACGCAAACGCCGGCGCTGCCTGGCGTCGGCTCGGGTAGTACAGGTGATAACCGGAAAATGCCGGGCACCAGTCTCCCAGCACCTGGACCAGGCGACCGTCCGCCAGAAACGGCGCAACGACGTTTTCCGGGATGTAGCTCAGACCGAAACCGTCCAGCGCGGCGTCGAGCAATGGGTACACGCCATTCAGGGTGACCTGGCCGGAGACGCGCACTTTCAGGCTTTCACCATCCTTTTCGAACTCCCACGAATACAGTCCGCCATTGGTTGGCAGGCGCAGGTTGTTACAGGCGTGGTCGGTCAGGTCGCGCGGGGTTTGCGGCGCAGGGCGCCGGGCGAAGTAGGCGGGTGAGCCGACCACCGCCATGCGCATGTCCGGACCGATACGGGTGGCGATCATGCCTTGGGCGACGTCTTCGCCCAGGCGCACACCGGCATCGAAGCCTTGGCCGGCGATGTCGACGAAGCCATAGTCACAGCAAACCTCGACGGACACATCCGGGTACTGCGGCAGGAAATCCTGCAACACCGGACGCAGGATCCAGTTCAGCGAATGGTCGGTGGCGCTGATGCGGATCTTTCCCGCCGGGGTTTCGCGCAGGTTGCTCAGGGCGGCCAGTTCCACTTCGATTTCGTCGAAGCGCGGGCCGATGGTTTGCAGCAAGTGTTCGCCGGCCTCGGTCGGCGACACGCTGCGCGTGGTGCGGGTCAGCAGGCGCAGGCCGAGTCGCGCCTCGAGACTGCGAATGGTGTGGCTGAGCGCCGATTGCGACACGCCGAGTTTGGCTGCGGCCTTGGTGAAACTGCGTTCACGGGCGACGGCGAGAAAGGCGAGCAGGTCGGTGGCGTTTTCCCGGAGCATTGATGATCGTCCTGCATAAGTTTTTTCGGATTCTAGTCGATTATCCAAAGAGTGCGGATCGCTACAGTGGTTGCATCATCTATTGGAGGAAATGCCATGAACCCGATTGCTGCTTCTGCACTGACGCTCTCGCTGCTGGCTGGCGAGGTGTATGCCGCTGAAAATCCGCGTGTCACGGTCACACCGAATGGCTCGCAACCGTCGGCCAAAGGCCCGGCTGACTGGTTTACCGGCACGGTGCGGGTGGATGCGCCGTTCAAAGGTACCGACGAGGCGCGGGTCAGTGGCGCGACCGTAACGTTTGAGCCTGGCGCGCGAACGGCGTGGCATACCCATCCGCTGGGGCAGACACTGATCGTCACCTCGGGGGCAGGGTTCGTGCAGGAGTGGGGGCAGCCAGTGCGGGAAATCCGGCCGGGCGATACCGTGTGGATTGCTCCGGGCGCCAAGCATTGGCACGGGGCAGCGCCGACGACGGCGATGAGTCATATCGCGATTGCCGAAGTGCTGGATGGCAAGGTGGTGGACTGGATGGAGCAGGTCGGTGATGAGCAATATCCGAAGACCGAGTGAAACCGCGCCCCTCACCCCAGCCCTCTCCCGAGGGAGAGGGAGCCGATTGGGGGATGCTCGAGACGTTCGGCATTCTGCAAGCGTGGTGGTGAATCCACTCGACCCCTAGCACCCCATGCAGGTGCGCTAACAGCATGCGACTCACCCCAGGCGTCTCCCGGGGGAGTGGGAGCCGACCGAGGTGTCTTGCGATGTGCATCGACCTGAACTTGCCGTTGCGATTATGGATACACAGAAAGACTTTCACGTCGCTGCACATCCTGAATATACCCGGATCGGTCCCCTCTCCCTTTGGGAGTGTATGTACCGGGGACATGGTGGACACATGTTCGGAGACATGGTGGACGGTTTTAGATCTTCTTACCTGCCGTCACGATCTGCAAGTTCAAGTCGATTCGAGCGACACGATGTCTACTCCAGTAGACATCGTGGATGCCGTCCTCCGTCGTCTCCCTGATCGCTATGCACCTGCCATAAAAAGCCTTTCCGATCTTGTATTCCCGATTCCTCCAGAAGATTTCGCCTCCCACCTGTACCTTCCTGACCACATCTGCGTCGTTGTACTCCGGCTCCGCCGGTTGCTCCTGATATTCCCGTGGGCTGCCACTGTAACGAGTCGCCGGCACCGCCATGCCCAGCGCCTGATGAGGGCGTTTCTGGTTGTAGATGTCGCGCCAGGTATCAAACGCCCGTTGTGCGTCGTCGAGATCGGTGAAAAACCGGCCTTGCAGGACTTCATTTTTCAGGCTGCGGTGGAAGCGCTCCAGTTTTCCCTGAGTCTGCGGGTGATAAGGCCGGGAGTGGCCGACCTTGATGCCCTGGCTCATCAGCCAGACTTCCAGCGCGGTGTAAACGCCTGTCTGATCGCCCCATGGCGAGCCGTTGTCCATCGTCATGCGCAACGGCAGGCCGTAGCGTCGAAACGACCGGATTAGATGGTCCTGTACCGTTTGGCGCTGTTCATTGGCACATGCGGCAATGCACAGCGAAAAGCGTGAGTGATCATCCAGGGCTGTGAATGGATGACAACGTCCGTGGCTCAGACTGAAATGTCCCTTGAAGTCGATCTGCCATAGATCGTTAGGCGCTTCGTGCTCAAAGCGGATAAATGGTTTGATCTCGGCAGCCTTTGGATCAACACGCGAATGACGCTGCAAAACCGCATGCACCGTGCTGACGGAGGGCATCACAGCGCCTTCATCTTCCAGCACGCGCTTGAGCTTGCGGGCGCCCCAAGCCTCGTATTGCTGACTCATGGTCAAAATTTGCTGCTCAACCTCATCAGCACAACGTTTGGGTGATGTTTTTGGTCGCCGGGACTGATCGTGCAAACCCTCTGCACCCGAGGTTTCAAACCTGTTGAGCCATTTGTAGGCAGTACTTGGGCTGATATTGAATCGACGGCAAAGCTGCCGAATATTCACCCCTTCTTGCCGAGCCAAATGCACAAACTCTGTACGAAGTTGCATGGTGGATGCCTCTTGCCAGGACACAGGTCATTTCCTTGATGATGAGCAATGTGCCTATTAAAAAGTGTCCACCATGTCTCCGAACACCTGTCCACCATGTGTCCGGTACATACAGGGAGAGGGCTAGGGTGAGGGGCTTTTCGCTTCAGATCATCTCCGGCAACGAATCAAGAATCTTGTCCAGCGTAATCGGATACTCCCGCACCCTCGCGCCGGTGGCGTTGTAGATTGCATTCGCCACCGCCGCACTCACGCCGCAAATCCCCAATTCACCCACGCCTTTGGCCTTCATCGGCGATGAAATCGGGTCGGTTTCTTCGAGGAAAATCACTTCCTGATGTGGAATGTCGGCGTGCACCGGCACCTCATACCCGGCGAGGTCATGGTTGACGAAAAAGCCCAGACGCTTGTCCACCGCCAGCTCTTCCATCAATGCCGCGCCGACGCCCATGGTCATCGCGCCGATGACCTGACTGCGCGCCGACGTCGGGTTGAGGATCCGCCCCGCAGCGCACACCGCCAACATGCGCCGTACGCGAACTTCGCCAGTGGCAGCATCGACGGCGACTTCGACGAAATGCGCGCCGAAGGTCGATTGCTGATACTTCTCGGCCAGATCACCGAACTCGATGCTGTCCTCGCCGACCAGTGCGCCGCCTTCAGCCGCGTTGCGCAGCGGCAGGCTCTTGTCGCCAACGCGCACCTGACCATCGGCGAACTCCGCCTGATCCGCCGCGAGTCCCAGCTTCTGCGCCACCGCTTCACGCAGTTTCACACAGGCGGCATAGACGCCGGAGGTCGAGCAGTTCCCACCAAACTGACCGCCAGAACCAGCCGAAACCGGGAAGTCCGAATCACCCAGACGCACGACTACATCATCGAGACCAACGCCCATCATCTCGGCAGCGGTCTGCGCGATGATCGTGTAACTGCCGGTGCCGATATCGGTCATGTCGGTTTCGACAACGACTTTGCCGCCACGCTCCAGGCGCACACGGGCTCCGGACTTGACCAGCAGGTTGTTGCGAAACGCCGCCGCCACGCCCATGCCGATCAGCCAACGGCCTTCACGACGGCTGCCCGGTTGCGCCTTGCGCTGATCCCAGCCGAATTTCTCCGCGCCGATCTGCAGGCATTTGACCAGTTGACGCTGGGAGAACGGCCGCTCGGTTTTCACCGGGTCGACTTGAGTGTCGTTAGCGATGCGGAACAGCACCGGGTCCATCTTCAGCTGTTCGGCCATTTCGTCCATGGCAATTTCCAGCACCATCAGCCCCGGCGCTTCACCCGGCGCGCGCATGGCGTTGCCTTCAGGCAGGTCGAGCGGCGCGAGGCGCATGCTGACGCGGCGGTTTTCTGCGGCATAGAGCAACTGGCTCGGTTGCGCGGCCAGTTCGACCTTGCCGTCGGCGAGGTTACCCGACCAGCCTTCATGGGCGATGGCGGTCAGCTTGCCGTCCGCCGTGGCGGCCATGCGGATGCGCTGAATCGTTGCCGGGCGATGGGTGGTGTTGTTGGCCATTTGCGGGCGGGCGAGGGCGACTTTCACCGGCCGCCCCGCCATGCGCGCGCCGAGAGCGGCGAGGATCACGTCGGCGCGAATAAACAGCTTGCCGCCGAAACCACCGCCGATGTACGGCGAGACCAAACGCACTTTTTCCTTCGGCAGGCCGAGGGTTTTCGCAATGTCGCCGACACTCCAGGCGACCATCTGGTTCGAGGTCCACACGGTCAGCTGATCGCCTTTCCACGCGGCCAGTGTGGCGTGCGGTTCCATCATCGCGTGGGACTGGTCTGGCGTGGTGTAGGTCTGATCGAACTGCACCGGTGCGGCGGTGAAGGCCTTGTCGAAGTCGCCGTGATTGACGTCGGGCAGCTCGTCTTTCGGCTCGACGCCGAGGTCTTTGACGCTGGCCAGATCGAACTTGCCCTCGGTGGTTTCGTAATCGACCTTGACCAATTGCGCGGCGGCGCGGGCCTGTTCGAAGGTCTCGGCAACCACCAATGCAACGGCTTGCTGGTAATGCTGCACTTCGGGACCAGCGAGCAGATGCGCAGCGTTGTAATCACCCTTGTCGAGCTTGCCGGCGTTCTCGGCAGTAACGATCGCCAGCACGCCGGGCGCCGCTTTGGCCTCGCCCAGATGAATGGCTTTGATCCGGCCTTTGGCGATCGCCGAATCGACCATGAAACCGTAGGCCTGATTGGCCGCCGCTTCATGTTGTTCGTAGGCGTAAGTGGCCTGGCCGCTGGTTTTCAGCGGGCCTTCGACGCGCTCGGTGGGCTGGCCGACGACTTTCAGGCGGTCGATGGGATTGGTGGTGGCGGGCGTGTCGAATTTCATGCGGTTTCCCTCGCTTGCGCCAACACCGAGGCCAGCGTGCGCTCGACCAGTGTCAGTTTGAATTGGTTGTCATCGGTGGGCGTCGCGCCTTCAAGCAGGCGTTCACTGACTGCTTTGGCACCCTTGGGCAGCAACGCTTCAGCGGCTTCGACCCGCCACGGTTTCGGCGCGATACCGCCGACGGCCACGCGGCCGGTACCGTCCTTTTGCAGGATCAAACCGACCGAGACCAGGGCAAACGCATAAGACGAGCGATCCCGCACCTTGTGATAAATGTGCGTGCCGCCAACCGGCGCCGGCAGGGTCACGGCGGTAATGAATTCGCCGGGCGTGAGGCTGGTTTCGATGTGCGGGGTATTGCCCGGCAACTGGTGGAAATCGGCAATGGGAATGCTGCGCGTGCTGCCGTCAGGCTTGACCGTTTCGATCTGCGCATCCAGCGCGCGCATGGCGATGGCCATGTCGCTCGGGTGGGTGGCGATGCAAGCGTCGCTGACGCCGATGATCCCCAACTGCCGGGTGACCCCGCCGATCGCCGCGCAACCGCTGCCTGGATTGCGTTTGTTGCAGGCCTGGTGGGTGTCGTAGAAGTACGGGCAGCGGGTGCGTTGCAGCAGGTTGCCGGCGGTGGTCGCCATGTTGCGCAACTGCCCGGAAGCCCCGGCGAGCAAGGCGCGGGAGAGCAGGGCGTAGTCCTTGCGCACGCGCGCGTCGGCGGCCAGATCGGTGTTGCGCACCAGCGCGCCGATGCGCAGTCCGCCCTCGGGGGTAGCTTCGATCTGGTCCAGGCCGAGGTGGTTGATGTCGATCAGGTGGACTGGGGTTTCGATGTCGAGTTTCATCAGGTCGAGCAGGTTGGTGCCGCCGGCGATGAACTTGGCGCCTTCGACGTGCGCAGCTTGGGAAGCGGCTGCGGCAGGTGAGTCGGCGCGGCTGTAATTGAAGGCTCTCATGCCGGCACCTCCGCAACTTCAGTGATGGCTTCGATGATGTTCGAGTAAGCGCCGCAGCGGCAGATATTGCCGCTCATGCGTTCTTGCAGCTCGGCGGGGATCAGTTTCGGCGGCTCGGTCAGGCTCGGGCTGACGTGGCTGGGAATGCCGTCGCGGATTTCCTTGAGCACGGCGACCGCCGAGCAGATCTGCCCCGGCGTGCAATAGCCGCACTGATAACCGTCGTGCTTGATGAACGCGGCCTGCATCGGGTGCAGCTTGTCCGGCATGCCGAGGCCTTCGATGGTGGTCACCTCACTGCCGTCGTGCATCACCGCCAGGGTCAGACAGGAGTTGATCCGCCGACCGTCGGCGATCACCGTGCAGGCGCCGCACTGGCCGTGGTCGCAGCCTTTCTTGGTGCCGGTCAGGTGCAGGTGTTCGCGCAGGGCGTCGAGCAGGGTGGTGCGGGTGTCGACTTCGAGGGTTTGCGGTTTACCGTTGACTTGCAGGGTAACTTCACTCATGGCCGGTTGCTCCAGACTGGCCGCGTAGGCCTTGAGGCTGATAAAGGGGGGCATAGCGAACGCCGTCGCGGTTACGGCGCCGAGGATCATGAAGTTGCGTCGGGAAATCGGCATGGTTCGATTCCTTGTCTCTCATCGGGCGGCAGGATTGCAAAAGGCCCAAACGGGCGCGCCGGCATGCATGCCAGTCTCGTAAAAGGAGTGACCGCAGCGGGAGGGAAAAGGTTTTGTCGGATTTGCGCTAAAGAGTTATGTGCTGAACTCATCAATTGGCCTGTGGGAGCGAGCCTGCTCGCGAAAGCGTCGGGTCAGACCCAGCCGCTGCTGGATGTGCCGACCTCTTCGCGAGCAGGCTCGCTCCCACAGTGGAGTTGTGTTTTGCAGTTATGGCCCACCCACCACCATCGAGGTAAACGGTGCGACGTACGCCTGCAACGTCACCAGCCCGCCGACCAGGATCGCCAGCACGATCGAGTGGAAGAACACGTAACGCAGGATCTCGCCCTCATGCCCGTACCAACGGGTCGCGGTGGAGGCGACGACGATCGACTGCGCGTCGACCATTTTGCCCATCACCCCGCCGGAACTGTTAGCTGCCGCCATCAGCACCGGGCTGATACCCAGCTGTTCCGACGTTACCCGTTGCAAGCCGCCAAACAGTACGTTCGAAGCGGTGTCGGAGCCGGTCAGCGCCACCCCCAGCCAGCCGAGCAGCGTGCCGAACATCGGGTAGAAAATCCCCGTCGCCGCGAACGCCAGGCCCATGGTCGCATCGAGCCCCGAATAGCGGGTGAGGAAGCCCAGCGCGAGCATCGCCGCAATCGTGATCAGCGAAAACCGCACCACCCACAATGTGCGCAGGTACTGCTTGATCAATTGCGGGATCGAATAACCCATCAGCAAGCCGCCAACAATCGCCGCCAGCAAGATCCCGCTGCCGGTCGCAGTCAGCCAAGTGAACTTGTAAATCGCTTCCTCGGCTTTCGGCGCCGCGACCACGGGCGGCACTTTTTCTATTTGCAGATGCAGACCGGTGAAGGTCACCGCCGGGGCGAAGATCGGGTTGGCCTCGCGCACCGGTTTGCCTTGCGGGTCGAGCTTGGCCGATTGCGTGACCGGGTCGATCACTGGGCGGGTGTCGAACATGTTCTTGAAACCCTGGGTGCCCCAGGCAAACACGAACACCGTGAGGATGATCCACGGCATCCACGCACGCATCACTGCCGGACGCGCCTGATCGCTGAACGCGGCGCTGGCGGTGACTGTTTCTTCGTCGACCTTGGAGTTGTCGACGCGCCCGGACAGCGCCGCCGAGGTGTGGATGGTCGCCGGTTTCCACACCTTGAGGAACAGCGTCAGACAGGCCATGGAAATCAGCGCAGCGATGACGTCCACCAGCATCGGCCCGTGGTAGTTGGACACGAGAAATTGCGGGATGGCGAAACTCACCCCGGCCACCAGAATCGCCGGCCACACCTCGAGCATCT
Source organism: Pseudomonas sp. AC255 (assembly GCF_979258175.1). Taxonomy (NCBI): domain Bacteria; kingdom Pseudomonadati; phylum Pseudomonadota; class Gammaproteobacteria; order Pseudomonadales; family Pseudomonadaceae; genus Pseudomonas; species Pseudomonas sp. AC255. The sequence continues at coordinate 1,770,960 of NZ_OZ409841.1, forward strand.
TGCGCCACCCGGCAAACGCCCAGATCAGCCAGAACGGCACCAGCACCGAGAAGAACGGCAACTGCCGCCCGACCATCATCGACAGCTCCATCTCGTCCAGCCCGGTGACTTTGGCCAAGGTGATGATCGGTGTGCCCAGTGCACCGAAAGCGACGGGCGCGGTATTGGCGATGAGCGCCAGACCCGATGCGGCCAATGGCGAAAAACCCAGGCCGATCAGAATCGCACCGGTCACCGCCACCGGCGTGCCAAAGCCTGCCGCGCCTTCGAAGAACGCACCGAAACAGAAGGCGATCAGCAGCAACTGCAAACGTCGGTCATCGGTGATGCGCGCGAGGGAATCCTGCAGCACTTTGAACGAACCGTTTTCGGTGGTCAGGCGATGCAGAAAGATGATGTTGAGGACGATCCAGCCGATCGGCAGCAAGCCATTCGCCGCGCCGAACAGCGCCGCCGAACCGGCCATGCCCGCCGGCATGTCGAAGGCGAAAATCGAGATCAGCAGGGCCGACGCCAGCGCCAACAGCGCCGCCAGATGCGCCTTGACGTGAAAGAACGCCAGCGCCGCGAGCATCACCACCACCGGCACTGCGGCCATCAGCGTGGAGAGCACCGGGTTGCCGAACGGGTCGTAGATTTGCTGCCAGACCATGGTCCACCTCTGCTTATTGTTATTGAGGGCGCAGATCCATTGCATGGGGGTTGGTTGCAAGCAGTATAGGTGGCATTCCGCCGCCGTTCGGGCATGGCGAACGGGCCGACCAACGGTCGATAGTGGCCACTGAATCAACGTGCTTTTGCCCGGTCGTATCTGCGGCTGCGCGCACTGCGTCCCGAAGACGCGGGCAGCGTGGCGATTTCCGTCGTCAAGACCTTGGGTTTTAGGGAAGTGTTGAATGAAGCAAGCGACAACGATGCTGCTCACTGTGACCGCCGCCGTATTGCTGAGCGGCTGTATTGCGGATTTTGATGATGACCACCGCCATGGCCGGCACTACGACCGCGACCACGGCCGCTATTACGACCATGACCGGCGCTGGGACGACCGCGATGACGACCGCCGCGATGGCCGTCGTTATCACCGTGATCGCGATGATGACTGATTGAATGAAGAGGGCGTTCCCGTTAAAGGAACGCCCTCTGTGCATCAGCCTTCAGTTGAAAAAACGAGCGTTCGCCTGGACGCGGGATCGCGCAGGCACCGAGGCCTCGTGATCGAGCAGATGGGTGGCGAGTATGTCGCTCAGAAAACGGAACTGATCGTTGAGGCCGACCACTTCATTGCTGAAATGATTGCTGGCGGCGGGCATCAGCAGATCGTCGAAATCTTCGTTGAACACCAGCGTCTGCGCCTTGCGCGGCACGACGTGCTGTTGGTAGTAGTTGCTGCCGAACACCGGGAAACTCACGGAGAGGGTGACTTGGGTGTGGATCATGATGTGAACGCCTCGTTGTGTTTCGGATGAGTCAATCGTGCCTTTCATCATGGGAGGGCGGAAGGCAATCGTGGCGATGGTGGATATCGATGGTGGTGATGGTTGAGGTTTGCGGCGCTGCTGATGGCGCCTTCGCGAGCAGGCTCGCTCCCACAGGTGCAACACATTTCAAATGTGGGAGCGAGCCTGCTCGCGAAGAGGCCGGAACCTTCAGCATCGAAATCGACTGACCTGCCTATACTCAAACCAGCACCTCCCCAAGCCAAAGGACACCGCCACCGTGAACCCGCGCGCGCTGGTCGTTGCCGCACTGTTTCTGCTGGCCGGCTGCGCCTCCTCGGCTCGGGCGCCGGTGAGTGCGCCGCAGGTGGTGGTGGTGTCGGCGCAAACCTGGCAGCAGATCGACCGCGAGATCCTCAGCGCATCGCAACAGGCCACCGAGCAGGTCAAGCTGTTCGCCCGTGGCTCGATGGAACATTGGCGCACTCGGGTCTATCAGCAAACTGAAGAAAATTTCATCCCCTGGTTCAGCAGCTACTGGACCCAGGAATGGCTGTCGATGAAGGTCAGTTGGTACACGATCAGCGCCGGCGGTGAGCAGGATGCTTCGGCGAAACGGCTGGCGGCGTATCTGCTTGAGCAATATCAGGAAAAAGTCCTCGCGCCGGTAGCAGTGGAGATCGATCCGGATGCGATCCTGGCGCAGGCCACGGCGTTCTACGCGCAGTTGATGGCGCAGCAGATGCCGCTCATCGCCCAGCGTCACGGTGTGCCGATGGCGCAGCTCAACGGCCGCTTGCGGAAGATCCCGGCCATCGCCCTCGGCCCGCCGCCGGCGCGGGATGCTTCGCTGTTCAAAGTCATCAGCACCGAGCCGCTCAACACCCTCCCGGCGTACGCCGCACTGATCGACAAGATCCACACCGACGGCGGCGCCAAGGGCATTTCCTCCACCGAAGCAGCCATGGCCCCGGTGGCCAAGCGCGCCAGCCAGCGCATCGAAGCCGAAATGGCCCCGCGCGGCGCCGCCAGTGCGGTGGCGGCAGCGGCGGGTAAACTCGCCGGGGCGATGATTTCGGTCGGCGTGGCCGGCATACGCGCAATCATCCAGGCCAACGACCGCCCCGACAGTGAAGCGCTGATTCGCAGCAGCCTCGGCAACACCTTCGACAAGGCCTGGCAGAAGCTGCTGCAAAATCCGACCACGGGCGTGATGGCCGGCACGTTGCACATGGCCGGGCAGGTCGAAGGCAATTTGGGCGTGAGTGAACCAACGCCTATCGGTGTGAGCGCTGTGCCATAGCGCCTGCACCTGTGAAGTTTTGTTGGCGGCGGTCGCGCCCGGATCAGAGCGGATGCTAGTCTTGCGCAACGCTGTTGTCAGGGAGCCCACATGGGCAATCACAAGATCGAGATTCGCCGCAGTAACGTCGAGAAAATCCTGCTGGCGGCGGAAAAGGTTTTCGCCGAAAAAGGCTTCGGCAGCACCGCCATGGCGGACATCGCTGCCGAAGTGCAGTTGCCGCGTTCCAATCTGCATTACTACTTCAGCACCAAGAGCGAGCTGTACAGCGCAGTGCTGTTCGATCTGCTGGAAGTGTGGAAGCAGGACGCGCTGTGCTTCGAGATGTTCGACGACCCGCGCGTGGTGCTGAGCAGTTACATCCGCGCCAAGATGAATCATTCGCGCAGCCGGCCCTATGGCTCGAAAGTCTGGGCCAACGAGATCATCCACGGCGCGCCGACCCTGGGCGAAGCGCTGGATGCGAGCCTGTATGACTGGGCGAAGATGAAGGAGGCGAAGATTCGCCAGTGGGTCGAGGACAAGCGGATCCTGCCGGTGGAGCCGTCGGGTTTGCTGTACATGATCTGGGCGTCGACCCAGCACTACGCCGACTTTGATCATCAGGTGAATATTCTCAATGATCACCAGCCGTTGTCGGATATGCAGTTCGAGCGTGCGGTGCAGACCGTGACAGCTGTGATTTTGCGCGGGATCGGGCTGGAGCCTTGAAGAGCACCATCAAGGGCTTACCCTCACCCCAGCCCTCTCCCAGAGGGAGAGGGGGCCGACCGAGGTGTATTGAGAGGTACATCGACCTGAAAGACCGTGTCGATTATGGATTCACAACAACTCTTTCAGGTCGGCGAAGTTTGTCAGCATCCCCCAATCAGTCCCCTCTCCCTTTGGGAGAGGGCTAGGGTGAGGGGTTTTTTCAGACTGCAACGTGGTAGGGGTTGCGCGGATCATGATTCCAGTCCAGAAACGGCTTGCCCGTGTCCATCGGCACCATCTCGATGCAGTCGGCCACGGGGCAGGTGATCTGACACAGGTTGCAGCCTACACATTCCTCATCGATCACTTCATATTTATGCGTACCGTCGGCCTGTTTCAAACTGCCGATCGCCTGGTGTGACGTGTCTTCACAAGCGATGTGGCAACGCCCGCAACCAATGCACGCCTCCTGGTCAATCTTTGCGATGACCTGGTAGTTGATATCGAGGTACTTCCAATCCGTGGTGTTGCCCACGGCGCGCCCGGAAAATTCGGCGATATTGGCGTAGCCCTGGCTGTCCATCCACCGCGACAAGCCGTCCTTCATCTCTTCGACAATGCGGAAACCATGCAGCATCGCCGCCGTGCACACCTGCACCGCGCCGCTGCCCAGCGCCATGAACTCCGCCGCGTCGCGCCAGCTGCCGATGCCGCCGATGCCGCAGATCGGCAAGCCCTGGGTCTGCGGATCACGGGCAATTTCCGCGACCATGTTCAGCGCAATCGGCTTGACCGCCGAACCGCAATAACCGCCGTGGGTGCTTTTGCTGCCGACGGTGGGCAGGGCGACCATATGGTCCAGGTCGACGCTGGTGATCGAGTTGATCGTGTTGATCAGCGAAACCGCATCCGCGCCTCCACGATGCGCCGCCCGGGCAGCGACGCGGATGTCGGTGATGTTCGGGGTGAGTTTGACGATCACCGGCAGCGAGCAGTACGTCTTGCACCAGCGCGTCACCTGTTCGACATACTCCGGCACCTGGCCGACCGCCGCGCCCATGCCGCGTTCGGGCATGCCGTGGGGGCAACCGAAGTTGAGTTCGATGCCGTCGGCGCCGGTGGCTTCGACCAGCGGCAGAATGTGTTTCCACGACTCCTCGACACACGGCACCATCAGCGACACGATCAGCGCGCGATCCGGCCAATCCTTCTTCACCTGGGTGATTTCGCGCAGGTTGATTTCCAGCGAGCGGTCGGTGATCAGTTCGATGTTGTTGATGCCCAGCACTTCGCGATTGGCACCGTAATGCGCCGAATAACGCGAGGAAACGTTGACCGCCGCCGGATCCTCACCGAGGGTTTTCCAGACCACGCCACCCCAGCCCGCTTCGAAGGCGCGGACCACGTTGTAGGCCTTGTCGGTGGGCGGCGCGGAAGCCAGCCAGAACGGGTTGGGAGCTTTGATGCCGGCGAAGACTATCGAGAGATCGGCCATTTACGCAGCCTCCACGTTGAGCATCAGTTGAGCGTTGATCGCCTCGGCGGCGCGTTTGCCGTGCTGCACTGCTTGCACGGTGAGGTCCTGATCGAGGCTGGTGCAGTCGCCGCCGGCATACACGCCGGGGATGCTGGTGCGCAGGTGTTCATCGACCGCGATGCGTTCGCCCTGACGCTTGAGTTCGCGCGCCAACGGATCGCTGAGAACGCTGTCATCGAAGCTCTGGCCGATCGCTTTGAAGATCGCATCGGCAGCCAGCTCAAAGGTTTCTCCGGTGGTTTGCAGACGCCCTTCAACCAGATCGGTGCGGGCGAAACGCATGCCGCGCACGCGGCCCTGATCATCGAGCAACACTTGCTCCGGCTGCGCCCAGGTCAGCAACCGCACCTGATTGGCTTTGGCGATGTCCTGCTCATGGTGGGTGGCGCCCATGTCTGCCGCACCACGGCGATACACCAGATTGACGTCGCGCGCGCCGAGGCGGGCCATCTGCACGGCCATGTCGATCGCGGTGTTGCCGGCGCCGAGAACGATGCAGCGTTCGGCCAAGGGCAACTGCGTGAGGTCATCGGCCTGGCGCAGTTCGCGGATGTAATCGGTGGCGGCGAGCAGGCCCGGCGCGTCTTCGTGGGCCAGACCGAGTTGCTTGCTGGCATTCAGGCCGAGGCCGAGAAATACCGCGTCAAACTGCTGATGCAGTTCGCTCAGGGTCAGGTTTGCACCGAGTTTCTGGCCGTGGCGGATTTCAATGCCGCCAATCTGCAGGAGAAAGTCCAGCTCCTTCTGCGCGTAATCGTCGACCAGTTTGTACTTGGCGATGCCGTACTCGTTGAGCCCGCCGGCCTTTTCCCGTGCTTCGAAAATCACCACGTCATGCCCGTGCATCGCGCTGCGGTGGGCGCAGGACAACCCGGCCGGCCCGGCGCCGACCACGGCCATCCGTTTGCCCGTGGCCGGGGCGCGCTGGAACGGGTGTTCGGCGAAATGCGCGTTGTCTACGGCATAGCGTTGCAGCAGACCAATCAGCACCGGTGCGCATTCCTGCGCGTTGTTGCGCACGCAGGCCTGCTGGCAGAGGATTTCCGTTGGACAGACCCGCGCGCAACTGCCGCCGAGGATGTTTGCCGAAAGGATCTTCTGCGCCGCGCCCTGTACGTTGTCCTGATGGATGTTGCGGATGAACGACGGGATATCGATTTCGCTGGGGCATGCATTGACGCAAGGCGCGTCGTAGCAATACAGGCAGCGCGAGGCTTCCAGATGCGCCTGACGGGCATTGAGCGGCGGCGCCAGATCAGTGAAATGGCCGGCGAGGGCGGCCGCGCTTTCGTGCGGGTGGGGAAGGTGGTTCAGGGTCTCGATCACGGTTCATGGCCTCATGGCTAATTGAGGTGCTGCCTCTGGTGGGCAGTGGTTGATCGTTCCCATGCTCTGCGTGGGAATGCCTCAAGGGACGCTTTGCGTTCCAATGGGACGCAGAGCGTCCCGGGCTGCATTCCCACGCAGAGCATGGGAACGATCACTAGGGGTCAGCGTTTAACGGCAGTCGGTTTATGCAACTCCGCCCGCTTGCTCAACAAATCAAACACCGCCGGATAGGCCGGCCGTTCGATGTAGCGTCCGGCGCCGCGTTCGGCGCGCAGGTCGCCGTCGGCCCAGACCACGCGGCCCTGGCTGACGGTGTGGCTCGGCACGCCGCGCACGGTCTTGCCTTCGAAGATGTTGAAGTCCACCTGCTGATGGTGGGTCTTGGCGGAAATGGTCCGTGTGCCTTGCGGATCCCACAGCACCAGATCGGCATCGGCGCCAACGCGGATCGCGCCTTTGCGTGGATAGATATTGAATATCTTCGCGGTGTTGGTGGAGGTCAGCGCGACGAAATCCTGCATCGACAATCGCCCGGAGTTGACGGCTTCATCCCACAACACTGCCATGCGGTCTTCGATGCCGGCGGTGCCGTTGGGAATCTTGCTGAAGTCGTCGCGGCCGGCGGCTTTCTGCTCGGCGCAGAAACAGCAGTGGTCGGTGGCGGTGGTGTGCAGATTGCCGTTCTGCAGCCCATGCCACAGCGCCTCCTGATGGCCGCGCGGACGGAACGGCGGGCTCATCACGTAGCCGGCAGCAGTCTGCCAGTCCGGGTGTTGATAGACGCTGTCGTCGAGCAGCAGATGCCCGGCCAGCACCTCGCCGTAAACCGGCTGGCCCTTGCTGCGTGCGTAGGTGATTTCGTCGAGGGCTTCCTTGGTGGAAACGTGCACCAGGTACAACGGCGTGCCGATGGTTTCGGCAATGCGGATCGCCCGGCTCGCGGCTTCACCTTCGACCTGCGAAGGTCGCGACAGCGGATGCGCTTCCGGCCCGGTAATGCCCTGGGCCATCAACTTGCGTTGGAGGTGATAGACCAGCTCGCCATTTTCCGCGTGCACGGTCGGCACCGCACCGAGTTCCAGACAGCGCTCGAAACTCGCCACCAAGGTATCGTCGGCGGCCATGATCGCGTTCTTGTAGGCCATGAAGTGCTTGAAGCTGTTGATGCCGTGGTGGCTGACCAGCTCGGCCATTTCCTCGCGCACCTGCTCGCTCCACCAAGTGATCGCGACGTGGAAGCCATAGTCCGACGCAGACTTTTGCGCCCAGCCGCGCCACTGATGAAACGCTTCCATCAGCGATTGCTGCGGATTGGGAATCACGAAATCGATGATCGAGGTGGTGCCGCCGGCCAGGCCGGCTGCAGTGCCGCTGTAGAAGTCCTCACTGGCAACGGTGCCCATGAACGGCAACTGCATGTGCGTATGCGGATCGATGCCGCCGGGCATCAGGTATTGGCCACTGCCGTCGAGCACTTCGGCGCCGGCGGGAATGTCGAGGTTTTCACCAATGGCTTTGATCACGCCGTCAGCGCAATAGACGTCGGCGCGGTAACTTTCATCATGGGTAACAACGGTGGCGCCACGGATCAACAGAGACATTCCGGATTCCTCGCAGGCATGACCGACTTGTGCCGGTTCTAAATGTTTTGTTGAAGTACAGCGACGCAGTTCGTATTCCTGTCATCGCTGTCAGGAATAGAAACTAGTCGCGATTTCAAGAATGATCAAGAATATTTTTTATAAGCTTATAGCTGTTTCAAGTTATTGATAAATATAGATAAAAACGAGAAATCACCAAAATGGGTAGGGCGCTCACCATTTTGACGCACTTGACAGGATGGAAATATGAGCAAGATTTCCTATGTGAAATCAGCCGCTTGAAGTTGTGCTGCGGTTGCGGGTTCACCGACAAAAATAAATGCAGTGCACCAGTTTGAGTCCTGACACTTCGGACAACTTGCCCGACGTTTAGCCTGAGCGTTCAGACAAGTTTTCCCGGACTCAGCGAATATTCAATTAAAACTGATGAATATCAGAAAGTTGCAAAGCGTGCAGTGCACCGCCCAACCGTTCAGCGCCAGACCCGGCACGTTTATTGATGCCGCCGCTGACACCATGGCCGGTGCGTGAAAGTTGTCAGTTCCTCCGGCCATCGTCCGGCTGGCGTCGTATGCGCCCGCCGCCTGATGAGCAAAAAATAATCAGAAGAATAGTGGAGCGGCCATGCAACAGACCAGATCACAAGTGACCGAGCGCGACGGCTTGTTCGAGCTCGAAGCCGGCAGTGACGTCCTCGACAGTCCCCGTTACAACCACGACATGGCACCGACCAAGGTGCGCGAACGCACCTGGAACAAATGGCACATCACCGCGCTGTGGGTCGGGATGTCGATTTGCGTGCCGACCTACACCCTCGGCGGCGTGCTCACCGCTTATTTCGGCTTGAGCGTCGGCGAAGCGCTATTGGCGATTCTGTTTGCCAACGTCATTGTGTTGATTCCGCTGACCCTCAACGCCTTCCCGGGCACCAAATACGGCATTCCGTTTCCGGTGCTGCTGCGCTCGTCGTTCGGCATTCTCGGCTCCAACGTGCCGTGCCTGATTCGCGCGTTGGTGGCGTGTGGCTGGTTCGGCATCCAGACCATGTTCGGCGGACTGGCGATTCACCTGTTTCTCGGCTCGGTGTTCGAGGGCTGGAAATCCCTCGGCGGCACCGGCGAGGTGATCGGTTTCATGGTGTTCTGGGCGCTGAATCTGTGGGTGGTGATTCGCGGTGCCGAGTCGATCAAATGGCTGGAAACCTTGTCGGCGCCGTTGCTGGTGGCGGTGGGCATTGGCCTGCTGGTGTGGGCGATGCCCAATGTGTCGATGACTGAATTGCTGGCGATCCCGCCCAAGCGTCCGGAAGGCGCCAGCGTGGTCAGTTATTTCGCGGCAGGGCTGACGGCAATGGTCGGCTTCTGGGCCACGCTGTCGCTGAACATTCCAGACTTCAGTCGCTACGCCAAGAGCCAGAAGGATCAGATCCTCGGGCAGATTTTCGGTCTGCCGCTGACCATGTTCCTCTTCGCTGCGCTGGGCGTGGTGATGACCGCCGCATCGGTGAAACTGGTCGGCGTCACCGTGTCCGACCCGGTCACGCTGATAGGCCATATCCAGAGCCCGGTGTGGGTGGCGGTGGCCATGGCGTTGATCATCGTTGCCACACTGTCGACCAACACCGCCGCCAATATCGTCTCGCCGACCAATGACTTTCAGAACATCGCGCCGAAGGTGATCAACCGCACCAAAGCGGTGTTGCTCACCGGTCTGGTCGGGCTGGTGCTGATGGGCCATGAACTGCTGAAAAAGCTTGGCCTGATCGTTTCCGACATCAGCCTGGAAACCGTGTACTCAAACTGGCTGCTGGGCTACTCGAGCCTGCTCGGGCCGATCGCCGGGATCATGGTGGTGGATTATTTCCTGATCAAGAAACAGCGACTGGACCTCGCCGGGCTGTACCGCGATGACGTGTATCCGGCGTGGAACTGGGCCGGTTTTCTCGCCTTTGGCGTGCCGGTGGCGCTGACTCTGCTGTCGCTGGGCAGCGACGCGTTCAGCTGGTTCTACAGCTATGGCTGGTTCACCGGCTCGGCGTTGGGCGGAATTATTTATTACGGGTTGTGCGTGATGCGGGCGCAGCCTTCTGCCGTGAAAACAGCGGTGTGAGCAAGAGCCTTTTCGCGAGCAGGCTCGCTCCCACATTGGAAATGCATTCTCACTGTGGGAGCGAGCCTGCTCGCGAAGGCGATGCTCCATACACCGCCGAAACTGATCGTTCCCACGCTCTGCGTGGGAATGCAGCCCGGGACGCTCCGCGTCCCAACAGCGGACGCAGAGCGTCCATGGATGAATGCCCACGCAGAGCATGGGCACTATCGGCATCAGCATTGAGGAGATCCCCATGAACGCAGCCGTCGACGTTCTGCAATCCACCCATCAGCACATCAACCGCGATCGCCTCTGGGCCTCGCTCATGGAACTGGCGAAACTCGGCGCCACGGTCAAGGGCGGCGTCTGTCGCCTGGCCCTGACCGACCTCGACCGCCAGGCGCGCGACCTGTTCGTGCAGTGGTGCAAGGACGCCGGTTGCAACGTCACGGTCGATGCCGTCGGCAACATTTTCGCCCGGCGTGCCGGGCGCAACCCGAACCTGCCGCCGGTCATGACCGGCAGCCACATCGACACCCAGCCCACCGGCGGCAAGTTCGACGGCTGCTTCGGCGTGCTCGCCGGCGTCGAAGTGCTGCGCACCCTCAACGACCTCGGCGTGGAAACCGAAGCGCCGCTGGAAGTGGTGGTCTGGACCAACGAAGAGGGCTCACGCTTCGCCCCGTGCATGATGGGCTCAGGGGTCTTCGCCGATAAATTCACCCTCGAAGAAACCCTCGCCAAGGTCGATGCCGACGGCGTTACGGTCGGCGAGGCACTGAATGCGATCGGCTACGCCGGCCCGCGCAAGGTTAGCGGGCACGCGGTTGGGGCGTATTTCGAAGCGCACATCGAACAAGGCCCGATTCTCGAGGACGAAGAGAAAACCATCGGCGTGGTACTCGGCGCGCTCGGGCAGAAGTGGTTCGACCTGAAATTGCGCGGCGTCGAAGCCCACGCCGGCCCGACGCCGATGCACCTGCGCAAGGACGCCCTGGTCGGTGCCTCGGTGATCGTCGGCGCCGTCAACCGCGCCGCCCTCGGCCATCAGCCCCACGCCTGTGGCACGGTCGGCTGCCTGCAAGCCTATCCCGGCTCGCGCAACGTGATTCCCGGCGAAGTGCGCATGACTCTGGATTTTCGCCACCTGGAGCCGGCGCGGCTGGATTCGATGATTGCCGAAGTGAAACAAGTGATCGAGGCGACCTGCGAAGAGCACGGCCTTTCTTACGAATTGACCCCGACCGCCGACTTCCCGCCGCTGTACTTCGAAAAAGGCTGCGTGGAAGCGGTGCGCGGCGCAGCGAAAGGGCTGGGTCTGTCGCACATGGATATCGTCAGTGGCGCCGGGCATGACGCGATTTTCCTCGCCGAGCTCGGCCCGGCGGGAATGATTTTGTGCCATGCGAGGGCGGGATCAGTCACAACGAAATCGAGAATGCCGCACCGGATGATCTCGCGGCGGGGTGTGCGGTGTTGCTAAGGGCAATGCTCGCGGCGTCGGCGATGGTGGCGGCCAGCGAGCGTGCCGCCTAAGGTAAACACACCCAGTAAACCTGTGGGAGCGAGCGTGCTCGCGAATGCGCCGGGTCAGTCACCGAATGGTCTGTCTGACCCAGCGCTTTCGCGAGCAGGCTGAACTGGCCTAATGATTTTGGACACTTCAATCAGGCGCTATGATGGCGTCCAAATCTGAGGTGTTCGGATATGCGTAACTCTTATTCAACTGAATTCAAACTCAAGGCTGTCGGCATGGTATTGGACGAGGGGATATCGGTTCCCGAAGTCTGTGCCAGTCTAGACATCGGCCCTACCGCGTTGCGTCGCTGGGTCGCCCAGGTTCGCAAAGAGCGCCTGGGTACAACGCCGGTGGGGGCCAAAGCGATTACGGCTGACCACCGAGAGATTCAAGAACTCAAAGCCTTGCTCAGGCAAAAAGACCGGGATATTGAAATCCTAAAAAAAGCCAGTGCTCTGCTGCTATTGGACGCCAAAGATCATTCTCATTGATCAATGAGCTGGCAGAGCTATACGGCGTTAACGACTGTTGCCGTGTGTTTGATGTTTGCCGCAGCAGCTTTTATGCCTGGCGTCAGCGCCAAGGCAAGGTGAGTCCTGAGCGGGAGAAACTCAAAGCCATGCTGGTTGAGCATCATAAGGAATCGAGAGCATCGGCCGGGGCACGCACCCTTTCCCGGGAACTACAGGCCAAAGGACATCGAGTCGGGCGGTACATGGCTCGTAGTTTGATGCGTGAAGCCGGAGTGACTAGCCGTCAGCGCCGGCGCCATAAATACAAATCATCAGGCGTAGAGGCTTTGGTCGCACCGCACGTGCTCAAGCGCCAGTTCGATGTCACATCAATCAATGAGGTGTGGTGCGCCGATGTCACGTATATCAAGGTCGGCACCCGGTGGATGTATTTCGCTGCGGTTTTGGATCTCTTCGCCCGCCGACTGGTGGGTTGGGCGTTTTCAATGATCTCGGATGCGGAACTGACCTGTGAGGCCTTACGAATGGCCGTTGAGTTGCGAGGCAGACCTAAAGACGTGCTGTTTCACTCCGATCAAGGCTGCCAGTACACCAGCCATAAATTCAGGAATGAGCTGCTAGCGCACGGGCTGAGGCAGAGCATGAGTCGCAAGGGAGAGTGTTGGGACAACGCACCGATGGAGCGTTTCTTTGGAAGTCTGAAATCGGAGTGGGTACCTGAAGCGGGGTACCGCTGCGAGTACGAAGCCCGGGTTGATTTGCAGCGCTACCTAATGCGCTACAACAACACCAGACTCCATAGCTACAACAACTACCGGTCACCGGTCGCCATGGAGAAAATGGCGGCCTGAAAAACCCTAACGGGTGTCCAATATTACTTGACCAGTTCAGGCTCGCTCCCACAGGGGTTTTTTGGCGATTTTGGGGTTGTGGCACGATCCCGAGCCGCCGCGGTCGTACTCTTCACCTAGCCGCATCACAGTGTGGAGATCCAATGAGCCAGGAAGTCCTGACCACCGAAACCAACCGTCGCCAGTTGCAGCAGATCATTGCCGGGCTGTCGGACGGGGTGATTCTGCTGGAACTCGACAAAAGCATTCTCTGGGCCAACGAAGCGGCGCTGACCATGCACGGTGTCAGCACCATCGGTGATCTGGGCAGTAACGCCGACGAGTACGCCAGACGCTTCACGCTGCGCTATCGCAATAATCATGTTTTGCCGCCGGACAACTACCCGATCAGCCGCGTCGCCCGCTGCGAGGCGTTCAATGATGTGCTGATCGAAGTTTCGTCCGTGGACGACCCGGAGCGGGTCTGGGTGCACAGCGTGCGCAGCATGGTCCTGACCGACCGCGTCGGCCAGCCCGAGTCGCTGGTGCTGATCATGAGCGACGTCACCGATTGGGCCAACGCTGAGCTGCGTTTCGAAAAAACCTTCAATGCCAACCCTGCACCGGCAGTGATCTGCCGACTCAGCGATTTGCGCTACATCAAGGTCAACCCGGGCTTTCTGGAAATGACCGGCTATACCCGCGATCAGGTGATCGGCACTTCGGCTTACGAAATCGATATCTTCGAGCAGGCGGATCAGCGCGATCTGGCTGTCCAGCGCTTGCGCGATGTCGCGACCATTCCGCAAATGCAGGCGGAGTTGCGCCTCCCCGACGGTGGCAGTAAACAGGTGATCGTTGCCGGTCAGCCGCTGCTGCTCAATGACGAGAATTGCATGCTGTTCTCCTTCGTCGACATGGAGCCTCGGCGCCGGGTCGAAGTGGCCTTGCGTCAGAGCGAGGAGCGCTTTGCGAAGGCTTTTCGTCTGACTCCGGTACCGATTTTGATCTGCACCGCTGACAAGCAGGAGGTCATCGATGTCAATCAGGCGTTCCTCGATACCCTGGCCTATGACAGCGATGATGTACTCGGCAAAACCGTGACGCAGCTGAGCTTCATCCACGATGACAGCGCGCGCACGCGCCTGCTGTCGGCGCTGGCGAAGAACGGTCGGGTGGATCGGGTCGATGTGCCGGTGCGCAAGAAGGACGAGGAGTTGTTGGAATGTGCGGTCTCGGCTGACACCGTGAACATTCACGACACGTCCTGCTATCTGCTGGTGTTGATGGACATGACCGAGCGCAAGCGCACTGAGCTGGAACTGGTCGCGGCGATCGAAGAGGTGATGAAGGATGCGTCGTGGTTCAGCCGAACGCTGATCGAGAAGCTGGCCAACGTGAAGAAGATCAACTCGCCGCAGCTGCCCAGCGCCTCGTTCACCGACCTGACGGCCCGTGAGCGTGATGTCCTGGGTTTGATCTGTGAAGGTCTGGCGGACAAGGAGATCGCCGCGCGGTTGAAACTGGCGCCCAATACCGTGCGCAATCATGTGGCCACCGTGTACTCGAAAATCGATGTGCATAGCCGCAGCGAGGCGATCGTCTGGGCGCGAGAGCGCGGTTTGTTTTCGGGGGAGTGGGGCACCAAGGGCCAGCGCTGAGGGGTGCAAATGCACTAGTTACAAGGGTGCAAATTCATGTATTGGCCAAGACGTTGTGTTCTTAGGCTGGTGGGGTGCGGTGTGGGCCATTTCGGGCCTGCGATCGTGCCCCTTTTGAAACAGTCATAGGAACAACGTCAATGATGAATCTTGCGCAGTTGCGCGCTCGGCTCGAGCACAGTTTTGCGCCGCTGGCTTGTGAGTGTTCGGTGGATGGTGATCATTCGCTGACGGTCAAGTTGTATCACCGGGATTCGGGGCAGGTGGATCTGGTGATCAGTGGGCTGGATCTGGCTTCGCTGCGTACGCCTGGGGCGGTTGAGGCGTTGGTGGATGAGTTGAGGTATGAGCTTGAGAGCAATTCCTTGCGTTCTTCGCGGGATCCGGATTTGGCTTAAGCGCGCTTTGGGTCTTGGCGGCCTTTGGGTCGGCCATGCTCTGGGGGGTTGGGTGTATATCCGTTTTTTGGGTGTTGCGGCTGGCGTTTCGCCCTTACGGCGAGTCCCTTTTGGCAAACGCCCCAAAAGGAACCAAAAGGTCTTCGCCCTGACGTTCGGCCCGCTCGCTGAGGCTCGGGGTTCCTTCGCTCCGGGATCGATCCTGGCGCAGCGGCTCCGGTTTGCTTCGC
Source organism: Pseudomonas sp. AC255 (assembly GCF_979258175.1). NCBI lineage: Bacteria > Pseudomonadati > Pseudomonadota > Gammaproteobacteria > Pseudomonadales > Pseudomonadaceae > Pseudomonas > Pseudomonas sp. AC255. The sequence goes on from NZ_OZ409841.1 coordinate 1,786,061, forward strand.
TGCACCTACACTCGCTGTGTACGACTGCGTCGTACGGTCGCTGCGCTCCCACGCCCGGATCAATCCCTCCACTCAGCCTGCCGACGGGCTCCAAGATCAAGATCAAGATCAAAAGCGGTACTTGAGCTAACGCTCATCGTGTGTAGGAGCTGCCGAAGGCTGCGATCTTTTGATTTTGATTTTGATTTTCTGTGGGAGCGAGCCTGCTCGCGAAGGCGGCCTGACAGCCGACCTGGTTGTTACTGAACTCACTCGATCAAACCTGTGGGAGTGAGCCTGCTCGCGATGAGGCCCTCGCCGACAACCATCATCCCAATCCAGCCCTCTGCCGGAAAATCCCCGCAAAAACCGACAGCCCAAACCAGCCAATCACCCCAATCCACTGGCGCTAACAAGGCGCTCAGCTATAAAGAATGAGTGGTCAGGTCTTCCGCGGCCGGTTGGGTTGCGGGAGTTTGTCTCTCTTTACCGCGGGTCGTCCTATGAATAATCCTGGGAAACGCGTATTGCCGTTGGCTTTTCTTGCTGTGCTGTTAGCCGGTTGTGCCAGTCCTCCACCCCCTGCGCCTGTCGCGCCGCCGCCACCGCCGGAACGTCGGTGTGAAGTGCTGGAAAATACTGAGGTTGCCGGGGATGTGTATGTGGATGGGCAGGTGACGCGCCACATCACCACTACCCGTTGCATAACCCAATAAGACTCGCGATTCCTCGATTGCATGAGGCCTGGAACCCTGCAGTAACCCTGTGGGAGCGAGCCTGCTCGCGAATGCGTGGTATCAGTCAAAACATAGCTGACTGACACAACGCCTTCGCGAGCAGGCTCGCTCCCACACGGGTTAGCAATTTGCCTTGGATATCAGGACAGGAATCCGCCATCCACATTCAGCGCCACGCCAGTGGTGTAGCTCGACGCATCGCTGGCCAGGTACAGCACCGCGCCGGCCATTTCGCTTGGATCGGCTACGCGTTTGAGCGGGATCTGGGTCAGTGCCTGTTTCAGAATCGCGTCGTTCTTGACCAGCGCCGAGGCGAATTTGGTGTCGGTCAGGCCGGGGAGCAGGGCGTTGCAGCGGATGCCGAATTGCGCGCATTCCTTGGCGAAGACTTTGGTCATGTTGATGACCGCCGCTTTGGTCACCGAATAGATGCCTTGGAAGATGCCCGGCGAGATGCCGTTGATCGACGCGACGTTGATGATGCTGCCGCCACCGTTTTCGCGCATGAGCTTGCCGGCTTCGACCGACATGAAGAAGTAGCCGCGAATGTTCACATCGACGGTCTTCTGGAACGCCCCCAGATCGGTGTCGAGCACGTTGCAGAATTGCGGGTTGGTCGCGGCGTTGTTGACCAGGATGTCGAGGCGGCCGAATTGTTCCTTGATCCCGGCGAAGACCTGGCTGATCTGCTCCATCTCACCGATGTGGCAGGCCACGGCTGTCGCCTTGCCGCCGGCGGCGATGATGGCGTCGGCGACGTGTTGGCAGCCTTCGAGCTTGCGGCTCGAGACGATCACGTGGGCGCCTTGCTGGGCCAGCAGTTTGGCGATGGCTTCTCCGATGCCACGGCTGGCACCGGAGACGAAAGCGATTTTGCCGTCGAGGTCGAACAACTGAGTCTTGGACATGGGTTTCCCTTGTTGAAAGTCTTGTTATTGGCCCGGATCAGAGGCTGGATTTCTGAATGACCTGCAGGCTCATCTGCTCCAGCAGTTTGTTCATGTGAATGAACTGCGCGAAGCGTTTGTCCTGCGTCTGGCCATGGTAGAAGCGGTAGTAGATCTGCTGCACGATGCCGGCCAGGCGGAACAGGCCGTAGGTGTAGTAGAAGTCGAAATTGTCGATGCGGATGCCCGAGCGCTCGGCGTAGTAGTCGACGAATTCGCGGCGGGTCAGCATGCCCGGCGCGTGGCTTGGCTGGCGGCGCATCAGTTGCACCGGTGCCGGGTCGCCGGCTTCGATCCAGTAGGCGAGGGTGTTGCCCAGATCCATCAGCGGGTCGCCGAGGGTGGTCAGTTCCCAGTCGAGCACGCCGATAATTTGCATCGGATTGGCCGGGTCGAGAATGACGTTGTCGAAGCGGTAGTCGTTGTGGACGATGCTCGACGTCGGGTGGTCGGCCGGCATCTTGTCGTTGAGCCAGGCTTTGACCGCTTCCCAGTGCGGCGCGTCCGGGGTCAGGGCTTTTTCGTAGCGCTCGCTCCAGCCCTTGATCTGCCGGGCGACGTAGCCTTCAGGCTTGCCCAGATCGCCGAGGCCGCAGGCGTTGTAATCGACCCGATGCAGTTCGACGAAACGGTCGATGAAGCTTTTGCACAGCGCTTCGGTTTTCGCCGAATCGAGGCCCAGCTCCGGCGGCAGTTCAGCGCGCAGGATGATGCCCCTGACCCGTTCCATCACATAGAACTCGGCGCCGATAACGGCTTCGTCGGTGCAATGCACATAGGCCTTCGGGCAATACGGAAAGCCCTCGCGCAGTTGGTTGAGAATGCGGAACTCACGGCCCATGTCGTGGGCGGATTTGGCTTTGTGGCCAAACGGCGGACGGCGCAGAACGAATTCTTGCTCGGGGTATTCCAGCAGGTAGGTCAGGTTCGACGCGCCGCCGGGAAACTGGCTGATCTGCGGCGTGCCGGTCAGGCCGGGAATGTGCGCCTTGAGGTACGGATCGATCAGGCTGGCATCAAGTTCTTCGCCTGCGCGGATCCGGGTGGACTGGTCAGTAAGCGCCATGCTTATCCCTTCTGCTTATTTTGGAGGCCAGACATCATTGGCTAATCTAATGGCGCGCTCGGGTGCTCACAAGCGCGGGTCGGTCTTATAGGTTAGCGTGTTGCTGGATAATCAACTTTGAGAATGGGGCAAAGATCGGCGCGGTTCGACGATGCCACGCGCGTTAATGCACGCGCTGGTTGTTCAACTTGGGCGGCAGGGCGACGGGAGTCAGCACCGGTTGCCCGGAGAAAAACGCCATCAGGTTTTTCCCCACCAGTTCAACGGTGCCTTGCGTGGCTTCAGGGGACAACCCGGCGACGTGTGGGGTTAGCACAACGTTGCTGAGGTGTTTCAGGGCGTCGGGCACTTCCGGTTCGTGATCGAACACGTCCAGCGCTGCGCCGGCGATACGACGTTGCTCAAGTGCGGTGATCAGGTCTGCCGTTGCGATAACGCTGGCGCGGGCGATGTTGACGATAAAACCCTTGGGGCCGAGCGCATCGAGCACAGCTCGCGTCACCAGATGTTGAGTAGCAATGCCACCGGGCGTGGCAACGACCAGAAAGTCCGAGGCTCGCGCCAGATCGGTGGGTGTCGAGCAGAATGTATAAGCGACATCGCTGCGCACCTGGCGGCTGTGGTAGCTGACCTGCATGTCGAAACCCAGCTCCGCACGTTTGGCAATCGCCATGCCCACGGCGCCCAGCCCGAGGATGCCCAGACGCTTGCCGGCCAGCGACGGGCGCATGATTTTCGGCCATTCACCGCGGCGCACGGCTGCATCGCAGCGCGGGATATCGCGGACCAATGCCAGCAGCAGCGCCATCGCATGATCGGCCACTGACGAGGCGTTGACTCCGGCACCATTGGTGACGGTGATCCCACGGTCACTGGCCGCTTGCAGATCGACCTGTTCGTAACCGGCGCCGATCACCGTGATGATTTTCAGGGCGGGCAGGGCGCTGATCTCTTGCGCGGTCAGACCCAGCGGGCCGCGAGTGAGCACGGCATCGATGCGACTGCCATGGGTGGCGATGGCTTGCGCACGTTCGGCTGGCGTTGGTGCGAGGATCAGGTGGAATCCCTGATGCTCAAGAATCGGCAGATAGTCATTGATCGTTTCAACCAGTACCAGAACGGTTGCGGGCATTGCGCGGCTCCTGTGATTGGCGGCGGGTGGGTCGCGAAAGTCGACTCAGAGTGCTGAATCCGCAGCGGCTTGGCAATCGTTGCATTCACGCAGTGGTGCTTTGATTCTGGACGGGTTCGTGGAACAAGCAAGTACGCAGGCATGGGCGCTGCGAATCAGCTGACGTATTGCGCAATGCCGTTGCCAAACGACCAGTTCTCTTTCTTTACCTCCAGCAGATTGATGAACACATCCTCCAGGCGAATACCCAGTTGCGCATGCAGGCTCTCGGCAATGGTCTTGAACAGCAATTGTTTCTTTTCCACGCTGCGCCCTTCGCTGATGGTGATCTGGATGAACACCACGCCGTCGCTGCGCTCGATGCCGAGGTATTGCGGGTCGTACACGAAGTGCTGGCCGTCGTGCTCGTTGAGAATCTGGAAGTTGTCGTGCTCGGGCACATCGATACAGGTGCGCAGGGCGGCGTAGATCTGTTCGCCGATGCGCCTGGCGAAAGTGGGGTCTGGGTTTTGCTGGATGTCGACGCGGACCAGTGGCATGGGAGGCTCCTTGGGTTATGGCTTCTCACACGCTAGATCAAGGGCAGAGTTCTGGCAGGTAATTGGTCTGGAATATTGCGGACCACTCGTATGAGGAGGCTTACGTGAATCGCGGATTTTGCCTACGGGGATGGCAGATGCGTCTGCTGGTCAGCGTGAATGGAACAGTTTGATGATAAGGGCATGACGATAGCCGTCGATGTGCATGCAAATGCTGACACCGATCCGCCAGCAGCCAAGGAGGGCAAATGTTCCATAACGATCGCGAAAATCTGGAGCTAGACAGGCTGGAAAACGAATCAAGGAAACTCGTGGGTGAATGGAAAAAGCTTCAGGCTGAAGAGAAAAAGTTATCAAGGGAGACGAAGCTCTATCCAATTGCAGTGTTTGGTGGAGTCTTGACTGCAATCACCGCAGTGGCAGGGTTTTTCTTCAAGTTGTGAGTCTTCATGCTTCACGACCGTCAGGCGCATTATTCAAAGGTTAATCAGTATGAGCACATATGACCGTAAGGCACGACTGGAGCAAATTGAGCGAGAGTTCGCAGAATATGACGAAGCGGTGCGCAATAGAGACAAGCGCGAAAATGGCAAGCTCTGGTTGCTTTTCGGCTTCGGGCTGTACTGCGTTTTATTGGGTTTCATGCTCGGCATATCGCTCTAGGCGCATTCGATGACGCATGGGTGGGTGCAAAACGTATCCGTTTGCGGCATCCGACGTATCCATAAACGACCTTGTTTTTTCTATAAACGACCATCCTTGGATCTGCTCCGCACAACCATTCCTCAGCTAAGTCTTTGCTTGCATTGATTTATCACGGAGAATCGCGCCCCTGTTTCGGCCGGAGCATGTCTGTCGGTTTTTTCCGACGCGTCCTGACCGAGTGGCAAGTGACCGGAATGCGGAGATCCGACCGGATGAATGATCAGGCCAATAGCCTCGAAAAGCGCTTCGACGCAGCAGCACCCGCTGAACTTTCGAGCTGGAATCGCCAGGACACCACCTGGATGCTGGGACTGTTTGGGACGGCCATTGGCGCCGGCACCCTGTTTTTGCCGATCAACGCAGGATTGGGTGGCTTCTGGCCGCTGGTGATCCTCGCGCTGCTGGCCTTCCCGATGACGTTTTACGCGCACCGTGGCCTGACCCGTTTTGTCCTGTCCGGTCGCGAAGGTGCCGATATCACCGAAGTGGTCGAGCAGCATTTCGGTATCAAGGCCGGTGCCTTGATCACGCTGCTGTACTTCTTCGCCATCTTCCCGATCCTGTTGATCTACAGTGTCGGCCTGACCAACACGGTCGCCAGTTTCCTCCAACACCAACTGCACATCACGCCACCGCCGCGCGCGTTGCTGTCGTTCGTGCTGATTCTCGGGCTGCTGGCCGTGGTGCGTTGCGGTGAGCAGGCGATCGTCAAGGCCATGAGCCTGATGGTCTATCCGTTCATCGTTGCGCTGCTGTTCCTCGCCGTGTACCTGATTCCGCACTGGAACGGCGGCATCCTCGCCACCGCCTCGCAAGTGCCGGCGCCGTCAGCGCTGCTGCACACGCTGTGGCTGGCGATTACGGTGATGGTGTTCTCCTTCAATCATTCGCCGATCATCTCGGCGTTCGCGATGGACCAGAAGCGTCGTTACGGTGTGCATGCTGACGAGCGCAGCTCGCAGATCCTCGCGAGCGCTCATGCATTGATGGTCATTTTGGTGCTGTTCTTCGTATTCAGTTGCGTGCTGACCCTGTCGCCAGAGCAACTGGCTGAGGCAAAAGAGCAGAATCTGTCGATCCTGTCGTACCTGGCCAACCACTTCAGCAACCCGACCATCGAGTTTGCGGCGCCGTTGATTGCGTTTGTGGCGATCTCCAAGTCGTTCCTCGGTCATTACATCGGGGCCAGCGAAGGCCTCAAGGGCCTGATCGTCAAGAGCGGCAAACGTCCGGGCGCCAAGGCGCTGGATCGCATCGTGGCGGCGTTCATGCTGGTGATCTGCTGGATCGTCGCAACGCTTGATCCGAGCATCCTGGGCATGATCGAAACGGTCGGTGGGCCGGTGATTGCGGCGATTCTGTTCCTGATGCCGATGTACGCGATTCGCAAGGTGCCAGCGATGGCGCGCTATCGCGGTCAGGCGTCGAACGTGTTTGTTACCGCGGTGGGACTGGTGGCGATTTCGGCGCTGGTTTACAAGCTGGCTGTCTGACCTGTCACTGATCGTTCCCACGCTCTGCGTGGGAATGCCTCTTGTGACGCTCTGCGTCACGCTTGGGGACGCAGAGCGTCCGGGGCTGCGTTCCAACGCAGAGCGTGGGAACGATCAGAATGCTTGCCCGGCAGGCATAAAAAAACGCCGCTCATCTCACGATGGGCGGCGTTTTTTATGGCCTTGCAGCGTTAGGCTTGAACGACCGGGATCTTGGCGTTCGCAGCAGCTTCACGGAACTCGGCGATCTGGTCGAAGGACAGGTAGCGGTAGACATCGGCCGCCATGCTGTCGATCTTGCCAGCGTATTCCATGTACTCCTCGACGGTCGGCAGGCGACCCAGGATCGAAGCAACGGACGCGAGCTCGGCCGAGGCCAGGTAGACGTTCGCGCCGTCGCCCAGACGGTTCGGGAAGTTACGGGTCGACGTCGAGACCACGGTGCTGTTCGGCTCAACGCGTGCCTGGTTACCCATGCACAGCGAGCAGCCTGGCATTTCCATGCGTGCGCCGGCCTTGCCGTAGATGCCGTAGTAGCCTTCTTCGGTCAGTTGATGAGCGTCCATCTTGGTCGGCGGCGACAGCCACAGACGGGTTGGCAGCTGACCCTTGACCTGATCCAGCAGTTTACCGGCAGCGCGGAAGTGACCGATGTTGGTCATGCACGAACCGATGAACACTTCGTCGATCTTCTCGCCAGCAACGCTGGACAACAGACGGGCGTCGTCCGGATCGTTCGGCGCGCAGAGCACAGGCTCGTTGATCTCGGCCAGATCGATTTCGATGACTTCGGCGTATTCGGCGTCGGCATCGGCTTCCATCAGCTCAGGATTGGCGATCCAGGCTTCCATCGCTTGAGCACGACGTTCCAGGGTACGCGCATCGCCGTAGCCTTCGCCGATCATCCAGCGCAGCAGGGTGATGTTGGACTGCAGGTACTCGGTGATCGACTCTTTCGACAGCTTGATGGTGCAACCGGCAGCCGAACGTTCGGCCGAGGCGTCGGACAGTTCGAACGCCTGCTCCAGGGTCAGACCTTCCAGACCTTCGATTTCCAGGATGCGGCCGGAGAAGGCGTTTTTCTTGCCTTTCTTCTCGACGGTCAGCAGACCGTTCTGGATAGCGAAGTACGGAATGGCATGAACCAGGTCACGCAGGGTGATGCCAGGTTTCATCTTGCCTTTGAAGCGCACCAGGATCGATTCCGGCATGTCCAGCGGCATGACGCCAGTGGCAGCGGCGAACGCGACCAGACCGGAACCGGCCGGGAACGAGATGCCCATCGGGAAACGGGTGTGCGAGTCACCACCGGTACCGACGGTGTCCGGCAGCAGCATGCGGTTCAGCCACGAGTGGATGATGCCGTCGCCCGGACGCAGGGAAACGCCGCCGCGGGTCATGATGAAGTCAGGCAGGGTGTGGTGGGTGGTCACGTCGATCGGCTTTGGATAAGCCGCGGTGTGGCAGAACGACTGCATCACCAGATCAGCGGAGAAGCCCAGGCACGCCAGGTCTTTCAGTTCGTCACGGGTCATTGGACCGGTGGTGTCCTGAGAACCCACGGTGGTCATCTTCGGTTCGCAGTAGGTGCCAGGACGCACGCCCTGGCCTTCTGCCAGACCGCAAGCCTTGCCGACCATTTTCTGCGCCAGGGTGAAACCCTTGGTGCTTTCAGCCGGAGCTTCCGGCTTCTTGAACAGGTCGAACGGCGGCAGACCCAATTCGGCGCGAGCCTTCTCGGTCAGGCCACGGCCGATGATCAGCGGGATACGACCGCCGGCACGGACTTCGTCCAGCAGCACCGGGGTTTTCATTTCGAAAGTGGTGATGACTTCGTCGGTACCGTGCTTGCAGACTTTGCCAGCGTGCGGGTACAGGTCGATCACGTCGCCCATGTTCATGTTCGACACGTCGAACTCGATCGGCAGGGCGCCGGCATCTTCCATGGTGTTGTAGAAGATCGGAGCGATCTTGCTGCCGAAGCAGAAACCGCCAGCGCGCTTGTTCGGCACGTACGGGATGTCGTCGCCGAAGAACCACAGCACCGAGTTGGTGGCCGATTTACGCGAGGAACCGGTACCGACCACGTCACCGACGTAGGCGATCGGGAAGCCCTGGCCGCGCATTTCTTCGATCTGCTTCATCGGGCCGGTCTTGCCTTGCTCGTCCGGAACGATGCCGTCACGGGCCATTTTCAGCATGGCCAGGGCGTGCAGCGGGATATCAGGACGCGACCAGGCGTCTGGCGCAGGGGAGAGGTCGTCGGTGTTGGTTTCGCCGGTGACCTTGAATACGCGCAGGCTGATCTTGTCGGCCAGCACCGGGCGCTTCTTGAACCACTCGCCGTCAGCCCAGGATTGCAGCACGGCCTTGGCGTGAACGTTGCCGTTCTTGGCTTTTTCAGCGACGTCGTGGAAGGCATCGAACATCAGCAGGGTGTGCTTGAGTTCTTCGGCGGCGACTGGCGCCAGCTCGGCGTCGTCCAGCAGTTCAACGAGGGTGACGATGTTGTAGCCGCCCTGCATGGTGCCGAGCAGTTCTACAGCGCGTTTCTTGTCCAGCAGAGGGGAGGTGGCTTCGCCCTTGGCCAGGGCAGACAGGAAACCGGCCTTGACGTAAGCGGCTTCGTCCACTCCAGGCGGTACGCGATTGGTGATCAGGTCAACGAGGAAAGCTTCTTCGCCAGCCGGAGGGTTCTTCAGCAGCTCGATCAGGCCTGCTGTTTGTTCGGCGTTAAGCGGCTGGGGAACGATACCCAGGGCTGCACGCTCTTCGATATGTTTGCGGTAGGCTTCAAGCACAGTTATTACCCTCATCAGTGGTCCCAAATGGGTGTCCGGGACGCTCATCCCGAAATTGCCGTACTCATGCGCCTCACGACGTTGTGGGTCGTTCGGCCAGAATTACCGGCAATTCCTTACAGAAGCTGCTTTCAAAGTTTTACGCCTGCAGAACGGGGAGCTGATGAGGGTTGGCGTTGGGCTTTTCCCCGCTGGAAAAACCCTTCGCCAACACCGCTCTGAAGGAACGACTGTGCTCGTGACGCTTTGAAAACAGCTTCTAACGGACATTGGCGCCTTAAAAGGCTGGCTGATTCTACGGCAAAAAAAATTTAAAGGTAAGTCGCGCTCTATTGGACTTTCGTGGCAATCAGCGCGGCCGGAGCAAACCTGCGACGCTGGCGAGACCTTGCTGTTTGAGGGGTGATCAATGCCCGACAAAGGGCTAACATGCCTGCCTGTTCCGCGTTTCAGTGTTCTGCCCATTTATGCCCAATCAGACCATCAAGACCCCCTGCGTCGGCCTCTGCTCCACCGTTTACGGTGACCTGGTGTGCCGTGGCTGCAAGCGTTTCCACCACGAAGTGATCCATTGGAACGGGTACAACGAGGAGGAAAAACGTGCGGTGTGGCTGCGTCTGGAGCAATTGCTGTCACAAGTGATGGCGAGCAAAGTCGAGATCTTCGATCCGGCGCGCCTGCGCGAGCAGCTCGAACAGCGCAAGATCCGCTTCGTACCGCATCAGTCGGAATATTGCTGGGCCTATCAGCTGATCGCCCGGGGGGCGCGGGTGATCATTAATCTCGAGGCGTACGGGATGGTGTTGCTGCCGGAATTCCGCGACTGGAACCTGCCGGAACTGCGCGATGCCATTGATCGGGAATTCTTCCTGCTGTCGGAAGCGCATTATCAGCGCTACATCGCCCCGGGCTTTCTGAAAGACGCCTTCGGCGCCTAGAAGCATCGCGAGCAGGCTCGCTCCCACAGGGAAATGCATTCGAGATGTGGGAGCGAGCCTGCTCGCGAAAGCGCCAGTCAGACATGGCAATCCTCAGTGTTTTGCCGTCAGTTCCACCAGATGATCCTCAACCTCCTGCGGCTTGAGCACCAGCACATCGCTTTCCAGGGTATCCAGCACCGCTTCCGCCGTATTGCCGATCAACGCGCCTGACAAACCACTGCGCGCCACGGTGCCAATCACCGTCACCGCCGCCTGGAGCTTGTGCGCCATGAACGGGATCAACACATCCGCCGGGCCTTCCTCGATGTGCAGGTGCTCGTCATCGACATCGAACTCCGCCTGAAACGCCCGGCACTGCTCGCGGTATTTGGCTTCTATGGTCGATTTGAGCTGAAACGTCGGGTCTGCCGCCGAGAGCATCGGCGACGGATGCGCGGTGATCACACGCAGATGCGCCTTGGCCAGACTGGCGATGTCGTAGCCGTGATCAATGATGGTGCTGTGCAGATGCCGATGCTCACCATCGGCATTGCCGACATCGACGGCGGCGAGAATCACTTTGTCTTTCCACGAACCGGCGGTTTTGACCAGCAGCACCGGGGTAGGGCAGTGGCGCAGCAGCTTCCAGTCGGCCGGGGTCAGCAGGGCTTTTTTCAGCGAGCTGTCGGGGAAGTGCTGTTTGATCACCAGGCCGCAACCCTCGGCCTGCTGCACATCGATGATGGTTTCGTGCAGGCTCTCGTTCCACGCCTGTTCGGTGGTCACGCTGTACCCTTCGGCGAGCAATGCAGCCTTGAGCACGCTGAGCAGGCCGGCATGGTCATGCTTCTTGTCGCACACCAGTAAATGCAGATGGGCCTGGGTAACACCGGCGATCAGCTTGGCGCGTTTGAGCGCCAGGCTTTCTGCATGTTCAGGTTCGATGACCACCAGAATGCTGCGAATGGCTTGCATGAGCGGAGTCTCCAGCAAAGAAAAGGCACGGCGTTGCACAACTATAGTTGCTACCCGAACGTCTGCGACTTGATGCATATCAACAGCCGCCGCTGGTGGTCTGCGGGCAGGCCGGTATAATCGGCGCCCTTCGCTCGAACACCTTTTACCGTGAGCCCCATGATCCTTCCCGAAATCCACGAATTCCTTGGCTGCCGCACCCCCGACGCCTGGGTCCAGGCGGCACTGGCCGATCAGGAAACCCTGCTGATCGATCACAAGAACTGCGAGTTCAAGGCCGCCAGCACGGCGCTGAGCCTGATTGCCAAGTACCACGCCCATGTCGACCTGATCAACATGATGTCGCGCCTGGCCCGGGAAGAACTGGTGCACCACGAGCAAGTCATGCGCATCATGAAGCGGCGCAAGATCGAGCTGCGTCAGCTGCACGCCGGCCGTTACGCCTCGGGCCTGCGCAAAGTGGTGCGTAGCCACGAACCGGTGAAACTGGTGGATACGCTGGTGGTTGGTGCCTTCATCGAAGCGCGCAGCTGTGAACGTTTCGAAGCACTGGTGCCGCATCTGGACGAAGAGCTGGGCAAGTTTTATTTCGGTTTGCTGAAAAGCGAGGCGCGGCATTTTCAGGGTTATCTGAAACTGGCCTATCAGTATGGTGATGCCAAGGATGTCGCGCAGGTGATTGAGCGCGTCCGTGCGGCCGAGCAGGAACTGATCGAATCGCCGGACGAGGAATTCCGCTTCCACAGCGGTGTGCCGGTCGCCGCATGATCGGGTAGGAGCTGCCGCAGGCTGCGATCTTTTGATCTTGTTTTTACAAATCGAAAATCAAAAGATCGCAGCCTTCGGCAGCTCCTACAGAGGTCCGCAATTCAATCGGACATCATTGTCGGATTGTAAAAAAATCTTAAAAGTATGAAACATCACCGAAAACCGGCCCAAGTGGCCGGTTTTTGCTGTCTGCCGTGATCGCCTGTGCGATGAATGCCAGCATAATATCGGCCCTTCCACGTTTGGCTTGGCAACGGTTGTTATGGATAACCTGGGTTTTGGCAAAGTCCTGCTGGTCGAAGACGATGAGCGTCTCGCCGCACTGATCGCACACTTTCTTGAACAACACGGCTACGAGGTGCGCACGGTGCATCGCGGCGATCTCGCCATGGCTGCATTCCTGGAATTCAAGCCGAAAGTGCTGGTGCTCGACCTGATGTTGCCGGGGCAGAGCGGTTTGCAGGTCTGTCGGGAAATTCGCAGTGTCTCGGACACGCCGATCGTGATCCTCACCGCCAAGGAAGACGACCTCGATCACATCCTCGGTCTGGAGTCCGGCGCTGACGATTACGTGATCAAACCGATCAAGCCGCCGGTATTGCTCGCGCGGCTGCGGGCGCTGCAACGGCGGCAGACGCCGGACACCAGCGTCGTCAGTTTCCTTGAGTTCGGGCAATTGAGCATCGACCGCAGTTGCCGGGAAGTGCGCCTGACCGGTGAGCTGATCGAGCTGACCACCATGGAGTTCGAATTGCTCTGGTTGCTCGCCAGCGCGGCGGGCAAGATTCTTTCCCGCGATGACATTCTCAATCGCATGCGCGGCATCGCTTTCGACGGCCTCAACCGCAGCGTCGACGTCTACATCAGCAAACTGCGCAACAAACTCAAGGACAACCCTCGCGAGCCGGTGTGCATCAAGACCGTGTGGGGCAAGGGCTATCTGTTCAATCCGTTCGCGTGGGAGTTGTAGATGCTGCGTTTGTTCCTCGGGCTGTTTCTGGTGATGACGGTGGGTCTGGTGCTGGCCTTGCAGACGGTCGAGCACACCTTCAACGCGTTGCTCGACAGCCAGACGCAGGATTACAACCGTGAAGCCGTGCGCGGTCAGGCGTGGTCGCTGGTCGATCATCTGCAAGGCCGCCAAGGGGCCGAGCGTGAACAGAAACTCGATTCATTGCGCGCGCACTATGGTCTGTCGCTGAGTCTGGTCGAGGCCGATCAACTGGCCCTGACACCGCAGGAAAAAGCCGAGCTCGCGCGGAACCTGTTGGTGATCCGCGACGATTACACGCAGTTCATCAGCAACATCGATGGCGGCTCGCAATTGCTCAGCATCAAGCTGCCGCCGGAGCCGAGCCTGATGCCGTTCTACATCACCGCGGCGTACATGATGCTCGCAGTGCTGATCGGCATCGTTCTGTTTTTCTGGGTGCGCCCGCACTGGCGCGATCTGGAAAAGCTGCGGCTGGCGGCCGAGCGTTTCGGCGACAACGATCTGTCGGTGCGCATTCAGTTGTCGCGGCGCTCGAACATCCGCGATCTGGCCGAGCACTTCAATCTGATGGCGGCGCGCATCGAGGGGCTGATTGCCAATCAGCGCGAGCTGACCAATGCGGTGTCGCACGAATTGCGCACACCGATCGCGCGGCTGTCGTTCGAGCTCGATCAGCTTAAACAGCAACCCGACGCGAGCCAGAATCGCGAGCTGATCGCCGACATGTACGCGGACCTCGGTGAGCTGGAGGAGATGGTCTCGGAGCTGCTGACGTACGCCAGCCTTGAACACGGCGCGACAGTGATCAAACGGGAGAATATTCATGCGGCCGACTGGCTCGACAGCGTTGTCGGCAGTGTGGCGCTTGAGGCCGAAGCAGTGGGCGTGCAGTTGACGATCGCGGGTTGCCAGGTCGACACCGTAAGCATCGAACCGCGTTTCATGGCGCGCGCGGTGATCAACCTTCTGCGCAACGCCATTCGCTATGCCGAGCAGCGCGTTGAGGTGTCGCTGCTGCGCAACGGCAATGACTATGAAGTGCGGGTCAGCGATGACGGGCCGGGTGTGCCGCTGGAGGGACGGGAAAAAATCTTCGAACCGTTTTCGCGACTGGATGCCAGCCGCGACCGGCGCACCGGTGGTTTCGGACTGGGCCTGGCGCTGGTGCGGCGGGTTTCGCAGTCCCATGGCGGGCAGGTTGAGGTTGGCGAATCGGTGTGGGGCGGGGCGTTGTTCAGAATGACCTGGGCGCATCTGGACTGATTGATATTGCCTGACCCGGCCCCTTCGCGAGCAGGCTCGCTCCCACAGGTGATCGCAATCCAAATGTGGGAGCGAGCCTGCTCGCGAAGGGCGCGGTGTTCAGCGGGTCACACCCAGTCGCTCATGCCACTGAGCAATAGACTCTTCAGGATATTCATCAAACTGCTGATCCTTCGGCTTGGCCTCCACCTCAACCCACGGCGCTTTCGAGCCAAGCATCAGGTGCGTGTGTTCCGGCGGCACCGGAAGTGGCGTGTCGATCGCCGAGGCGAATGGATGAATCAGCTCCGGCCACTCCGGGCTGAACAGCCACAGGCCGCTGCCGCACAGCGAGCAGAAGTGACGCTCGGCGCTGCTGCGATGGGCGCGCTTATCGCCGTCAGCTTTCATCTTCGCGTGATAGATGCTGATGTTTTTGCGTCCGCGAACCTTGAGAGTGGTCGCGTCGCCGCCAAGGTTGATCGCATAACCGCCGCCGCCCTGGGTCTTGCGGCAGATTGAGCAGTAGCAGCGTTGATAGGGATAAGGATGGGCGCTGTCGAGGCTGAACGTGACTTCGCCGCAATGGCAGGAGCCTTCGAGGTGCATGGTGCTCTCCTGTGTCTGAATGGTCCGCTTCAGCCTAGAACATTCTGCTGGATGCTTGCCGGTGTGATGCGACCGGCGGGCGCAGCGTCTAGCCCCAGTGTCCCCGCGATCCCATGGGGCGAGACTTTCGGAACCCGGCATGCAAGCGCTGTTGAACGAGATCCTTGACGCCGTCCGGCCCCTGATCGGGCAGGGCAAAGTTGCTGACTATATTCCCGCCCTCGGCACGGTACCGGCCAACCAGTTGGGCATCTCCGTGTACAGTAACGATGGCGAAATGTATTGCGCCGGCGACGCTGAAACGCCGTTCTCGGTGCAGAGTATTTCCAAGGTATTCAGCCTGGTGCAGGCCATCGATCATTCCGGCGAAGCGATCTGGGAGCGGCTTGGCCACGAGCCGTCCGGCCAGCCGTTCAACTCGCTGGTGCAACTGGAATTCGAGCGCGGCCGCCCGCGCAATCCGTTCATCAATGCCGGTGCGCTGGTGATCTGCGACATCAACCAGTCGCGCTTCGCCGCGCCGACACTGTCGATGCGCGACTTCGTCCGACGTCTGTCCGGCAACCCGCAAATCATGATCGACGGCAAGGTCGCCGACTCCGAATACCAGCATCGCGCGCGCAATGCGGCGATGGCGTATCTGATGCAGTCGTTCGGCAATTTCCACAATGATGTCGAAGCGGTGTTACGCAGCTATTTCAGCCACTGCGCGCTGCGCATGAACTGCATCGATCTGGCCCGGGCGTTCTGCTTTCTGGCCAATGACGGGTTCTGCAAGCACAGCGGCGAGCAGATCCTGACGCGCCGCCAGACCCAGCAGGTCAATTCGATCATGGCCACCAGCGGTTTGTACGACGAGGCGGGCAATTTCGCCTATCGCGTCGGCCTGCCAGGCAAGAGCGGGGTCGGCGGCGGCATCGTTGCGGTAGTGCCGGGACAGTTCAGCGTGTGCGTGTGGTCGCCGGAGTTGAATGCGGCCGGCAACTCGCTGGCGGGGATGGCGGCGCTGGAGTTGCTGAGCTCAAGGATTGGCTGGTCGGTGTTCTGACCCACCTGAACACCACATGACCCTGTGGGAGCTGGCTTGCCAGCGATGAGGCCCTGTCAGCCACTATAAATTTGCCTGAACCACCGCTATCGCTGGCAAGCCAGCTCCCACAGGGTTCTTTAGTGTTTGAGGAGGTGTATTTCAGCCAGTAATCCGCTACATTTTCCGGCCGCCCTCTGCATGGTGAATCCGCTTCATGTCTCTTGCGCTCGAACGTCTAGTCGCTGGCACGCCGATCCCTTTCGCTGGTAACCGTGTCACCGTGGTCAGCCCCGAACTGGCCGCGCGGTTTCAGCCCGGTGACCATCTGCTGGTCGAGCAGGTCAGTGGCGAGTTGTTGCTGATCCCCGTGGCCGATCAGCGGGCCGCCTCGGTGGCAATCGAGCGTGCGGCTGCGGCATTCACCGCGTTGTCGGCGGTGTCCGATGAAGCCATCAGCCAATTCTTCGACCTGTTTGCCCAGCGCCTGGAAAATCCTCAGTGCTGGACGCAGATCGAAGCCGCCAACCGCGCCGACATCGAGCGGGCCAAGGCGCGCGGTCGCTCGACCACACGCTTGCTCGCCGATGAACGCATGCGCCGCGACATGATCGCCGGGCTGCGCGCCTGGCGTGATGCGCCGCCCACGCGTGGCAAAGTGATCAGCAGTGTCGAGCACGACGGCTGGAAGGTTGAGCAAGTCGTCTCGCCGCTGGGCATCGTCGCGTTTGTCTTCGAAGGCCGTCCCAACGTATTTGCCGACGCCGCCGGCGTGTTGCGCACCGGCAATACGGCTGTGCTGCGCATCGGCAGCGATGCGTTGGGCACTGCGCAAGCTATCGTCACTCACGCCTTGAACCCGGCGCTGGCCGAAGCCGGTTTGCCGGTGGGGGCGGTGTCGTTGGTCGAAAGTGTCAATCACGCCGCCGGTTGGGCGATGTTTGCCGATCGGCGTCTGTCGCTGGCGGTGGCGCGCGGCTCGGGCCGTGCGGTCAGCCAGTTGGGCAGCATTGCCCAGCAGGCCGGCACTGCCGTCAGCCTGCACGGCACCGGCGGTGCGTGGCTGATCGCCGACCGTGATGCCGATGCCACACGCTTCGCGGCGGTGGTGCGCAACTCGCTGGACCGCAAGGTCTGCAATACCCTGAACGTCTGCCTGATTCAGCGCGAACGCGCCGATGAGCTGGTGCCGCTGTTCCTCGAAGCTTTGAAAGACGCCGGTACTGCGCGCGGCCAAGGCTGCAAATTGCACATCGTCGCGGGCAGTGAAAGTTGCCTGCCAAGCGAATGGCGGAACGCAACGGTCGAGGTTTATCGCGCCGAGGGTTACCAGACCGAAGCGCTGGCCGAATCCTTGCCCGAGTCGGACCTGGGCCGCGAGTGGGAATGGGAAGAAACCCCGGAAGTCAGCCTGATGATTGTCGACGATCTGGATCAGGCGATTGCGCTGTTCAACCGTTACAGCCCGCAATTCACCGTGTCGTTGATCAGCGAGGCGGCGGCGGTTCAGGAACGCTTCTACAACGCGGTGAATGCGCCGTTCGTAGGCAACGGCATCACCCGTTGGGTCGATGGCCAGTACGCGTTGAACAAGCCGGAACTGGGCCTTTCGAACTGGGAGAGCGGGCGCCTGTTTGCGCGCAGTGCGATTCTTTCCGGTGACGGCGTGTTCACCGTGCGCAGCCGAATGACTCAGGTAGATCTCACGGTAAAACGCTGATCTGTTGATCGTTCCCACGCAGAGCGTGGGAACGATCACGGTGGGGAGTCAGGCAGCGTGGCTGGCTTGCGCGCTGATCGCGCAAGTCTCAGGTTGCTCGGCCAGCGGCACAAAGGTACGACGATCAGAAGAGAGTGCGTCGATCGAACCGGTCTCGATGTCGTAAACCCAGCCATGCAGATTCAACCGGCCTTGCTCCTGGGCCAGGCGCACACTCGGGTGGGTCTGGATATTCGCCAGTTGCGCAATCACGTTCTCGCGCACCATCGAGCTCAATTTCGCCGCGTCGCTGCCATGCGCGCGCGCTTCGTTCATTACCTTCGCCGACTCGGCATGCTGCAACCAGCCGCTGACGGCGGGCAGGTGATCCATGCATTTGCACTGGGCAATCGCTGTCATCGCGCCGCAATCGGAGTGGCCGCAAATCACGATATCGGTCACCCCCAGCACTGCCACCGCATATTCCACCGTCGCCGACACCCCGCCCGGATGCGGGCTGTAGGAGGGCACGATATTGCCGGCATTGCGGATCACGAACAGCTCGCCGGGCTCTTGCTGGGTCAGCAGCTCAGGCACCACACGGCTGTCGGAACAGGTGATGAACAGCGTGCCGGGTTGCTGAGTCGTGGCCAGATGTTTGAACAGTTCGCTGCGTTGCGGGAAGGCTTCATTCTGGAATTTCAGGAAGCCGTCGATCAGGGCTTTCATGGCATGTCCTCTTGGCAGAAATGAGATGGCCCGCACGCAGGTTGCGGGCCGGGCGCATCAGAACGGACGCAGCGGCAGGAACTTGCCGTCGAGGGTCACCACGGCGCGGGAGCCGCCTTCCGGGTCTTCGACTTTCTTGATGTCCAGTTTGAAGTTGATCGCACTGATGATGCCGTCACCGAACTGTTCATGAACCAGCGCTTTCAGCGTGGTGCCGTAGATCTGGATCATTTCGTAAAAACGGTAGATGGTCGGATCGGTCGGCACGCCGCTGAGGCTGCCGCGCAAAGGAATGATCTGCAGAGCGGCGACGTCATCTGCGCTGAGGTCAAGCTTGTCGCCGACCACTTGAGCAGCGTTTTCCGGCAAAGGATGCTGGCCGAGCAGGGCGGCGGTGACGTAGGCAAGGCTGAGGCCGGTGCCGTCAGCAAGATCCTGCCACGACAGATCTTTTTTCGCCTTGGCGTCGAGAACGCGGGTAGTCAGGGCCAGGCTGTTGTCGTTGTAGGCGTGGGACTGTTGCATGATGTCACTCCTTTCAGGGGTTGGCTTGCTGTGTGTGGAAGCAATGTTGCGCCGGTCGATTCATAGCGTCCAAGACCGATATACAATGCTGCGCATAAGCCCTGCCTATAGATGGTGTTTCCATGCTTTTGCGACATTTGCGTTATCTGCTCGCCGTTGCCGATCACGGCGGCTTCACCCGCGCCGCCGAAGCGCTGCATGTATCGCAGCCGACGTTGTCGCAGCAGATCCGGCAGTTGGAAGAAACCCTCGGCGTCAGCCTGTTCGATCGCACCTCCCGCACGGTGAAACCGACCGATGCCGGCGCGGCATACATTGAATGCGCACGGCGCGTGCTGGTGGAGCTGGAGGCCGGACAGCGCGCCTTGCACGATGTGAAGGATTTGTCGCGCGGAACCCTGCGCCTGGCGATGACGCCGACGTTCATGGCGTATCTGGTCGGGCCGTTGGTGCGTGATTACAGGGCACGGTTTCCCGGGATTCATCTGGAAATCTTCGAATTGTCGATGGACGACATCGAGGCCGGGCTGGCGGATGATTCGCTGGATGTCGCGATCGCGTTTACCCCGGTGCGCAATGCCGATATCGAATGCTTACCGGCGTTTACCGAGACGCTGGGGATCATGGTCGGGCCTGGGCATCCGCTCTATGGCAGCCCTTCGGTGTTGACGCCGGCGGAATTGGCATCACTGGATTTCGCCTTGCTGGCGCCGGGCTTCATTACGCGGTTGTCGGTGGATGAGTATTTCCGTGAGCAGGGGATTACGCCGCAGGTGCGCATCGAGGTGAATTCGGTGAGTACGCTGCTGGAAGTGGTGCGGCATGCGCCGCTGGCGACCATGCTGCCCGAGGCGATAGCCAGCGAAGACCGCGCGTTGCGCCGCTTGCGTGTTGAAGGGGAGGCGCCGCAGCGGGGAGCGGCGTTGTTGCGGCGCAGGAATAATTATCACAGCGCGGCGGCGTTGGCGTTTGTGGAACTGGTGCTCGGCATGAAAAGCCCCTCACCCTAACCCTCTCCCAGCGGGAGAGGGGACTGACCGAGGTGTTTGGTCAAGTTACGCCGACCTGAACGAGCTTCGTTGACTCATAATCGCCACGGTCATTCAGGTCTACGGTTGAGCTGAGGCAACTCGGTCGGCTCCCTCTCCCTCGGGAGAGGGCTGGGGTGAGGGGCGACGGGGGCACTCACGCCGCATAACTCAAAAGAACAACAAAGGGCCTGCTCCCAATCGGAAGCAGGCCCTTAGTCAAATAATCTACAACTCAATAAAACCGATCAATCACCCGAACTTCATTTTTGTTCTGCATCGAATCCCACGCCTGTTTCAGCGTTTGCAGCACTTTGCCAATGAAGTCCTTGTCGGCCGCAGCCTTCTTGCCGACATAACCGTGGCCGCGGCGGTACATCTTCAGGCGGGCCAACAGGTTCTGGTGGTTGCGGTCGAATTCTTCTTCGCCAGCGTGAGGCGACAGGCAGTCAATGTGTACCTGCCCCGACTTGCTGATCCAGAGAATATGGCTGTCGTGGCTGTCTTTCTGCGCCGCGAACATACGAGCCAGTTCTTCGATGGTGGGTTGATTGTTCAGATTCATTGTTATGCCCCTTGACCAGTCTGGTGATCTTTCAAAGTTGATTCGCTAATACAGGTAGCCCATCGGTTAGTTGATCCCTGGCACCGAAACCAGGACGTCAGCGTTCGCCCGTGTGAAGTACGGGGTCGTGCATCTGTTGCATGTAGTCGTGTTGAATAACTGCTACGCAATAGCGTCACAACGAGGAGAAGCAGCGAAAACCGGGAGGCTCCTTGACGACAATCCAGTGTCGGCCACAAGCGTCTTGAGAATTTTCGCCAGCGCTTCTCGTCCTTGTACTGGACGTTCAGGCCAGGTCAGCTTCTTCAATCTGCCTTGTGGGCAGCGTGTATCCGGAAAAAACAACTCGGCGGTCAGACGAGTTTGCTCAAGCGTGTTACCAGTGCTCCCGATCGGGGAACGTCTTCATCATGCAAAAGCAAAACGACGCCGTCAACGGTTTTGTAGTGATTATTTTCAAGCACTACATATTGTCGGACAAAGCTGTTTTGGAATGAGAAAAGATCCGTTTCAACAACGTCGAGAAGGGAACGGCGAGGGATTCAGCGAGTCGTCGGACGCGCCGTGCGTTTGCGCGTACCGGCGGTTTTGCTGGGCGTCGACTTACGCTTTTTCTTCCACGGCGCTGCGGCTTTGCCGGCAGGCGGCGGGCCGCTGATGGTCAGGCTGAGGGCGGAGCAGCGGGTGACCTGCTTGCTCATCCACGCGGCCTGTTTGGTCACGAATTCTTCCAGACTCATCTCGCCGCTCTGCACCATGTCCAGGGCCTGTTCCCAGATCGCCGTGGTGCCAGGGTCGGCGATCGCGCGAGGCACTGCGTCGATCAGGCTGAACGCGGCAGGTGTCGCCGCCAGCGCCTTGCCGTTCTTGACCAGATAACCGCGATCAAGCAAACCCTGAATGATCGACGCGCGGGTGGCTTCGGTGCCGATGCCGGTGGTGTCCTTGAGTTTCTGTTTGAGCAGCGGATCCTCGACCAGTTTGGCGACGTTCTTCATCGCCTTGATCAGATCGCCTTCGGTGTAGGGTTTTGGTGGCTGCGTCCACAGATCCTTGAGATTCACTTTCGACACAGCGCATTCGACGCCTTGGCTGAGGGTCGGCAAGGTTTGCGGTGCTGGTGCTTCGCGGCCCCTGGCCGGGGCCAGTGCTTCGGGCAATGCGCGCTTCCAGCCCGCTTCGATGATCTGCTTGCCCACCGCGCGCAGGGCCTGCCCGTTGCAATCGAAATCGGCTTGAGTGCGATCGTATTCGTGATTGGGCAGGAACTGCGCCAGGTAGCGCGCGCGAATCAGTGTGTACACCGCACGATGCTTGCCGCTCAGGCGTTCAAGGTTCTTCGCGGCGATGGTGGGAATGATGCCGTGGTGAGCGCTGACCTTGGCGTCATTCCACGCCCGCGAGCGCCTTTGCGGTTCGAGATAACCCTGCAAGGCTTCAAGGCTCGGATCGGCCTGGCGCAACGCTGTGAGGATCGATGGCGCCTCACTGTGTTGGCTCAACGGCAGAAAGCCGCAATCACTGCGCGGATAGGTGATGACTTTGTAGGTTTCGTAAAGGGCCTGGGCGATGTCGAGGGTTTCCTGCGCGCCAAGGCCAAGCTTTTTCGAGCAGACTTCCTGCAAGGTGCCAAGATCGAAGGGCAGCGGCGCCACTTCGCGCATGCGCTCGGTCTTCAGCTTGATCACCCGTGCGCTGTCAGCACTGCTGATCGCCGCCGCCGCTTGTTGCGCCAACGGCTGATTAAGGCAGCGATCCTGATCATCACAAATGTCCGACGGCGCGCGCCATTGCGCGGTAAACGCCGTTCCGTTGTGCAGCAAATCCACGTCGATTGCCCAGAACGGTACGGGGACGAAATCGGCGATGCTGCGGTCGCGGTCGACCACCAGTCGCAGGGTGGGCGTTTGTACTCGTCCTACCGGCAACACGCCCTGATAACCCGACTGACGGCCCAGCAAGGTGAACAGTCGGCTCATGTTCATGCCGATCAACCAGTCCGCCCGCGAACGGCCCAGCGCCGAGTGATACAGGCTGAACGTTTCTGCTCCGGGCTTCAGCGCGCCCAGTGCCTTGCGAATCGATGCCTCGTCCAGCGCCGACAGCCACAAGCGGCGGATCGGCCCGCGATAGCGGCAGTGCTCGACCAGTTCCCGGGCGATCATCTCGCCCTCACGGTCGGCGTCGGTGGCGATGATCAGTTCGCTGGCCTCGCCAAGCAGACGCTTCACCGCTTTGTACTGGCTGGCAGTGCGCGGCTTGACGGTCATTTTCCACTTGTCCGGGATGATCGGCAGATCGGCCAGCACCCAGCGTTTGTAGCGCGCGTCGTAGGCGTCCGGCGGCGCGGTTTCGAGCAAATGGCCGATGCACCAGGTCACTGTGACGTCCGTCCCCAACCAGCAGCCGTCGCCGCGACGCTTGGCGCCGAGCACCGCCGCAATATCTTTGGCCTGAGAGGGTTTTTCACAGAGGTACAGCCGCATAGCTACCATCGCTGGTTGGTGTGTGGAGAGGGCACAGGATGGCGGGAGTTCGCGGCGGGAGCAACTTTTATCTGTATGGATATACAGATAAAAGCGTTGCAGGAGGTTTAGCCGTTCGGCCGTAATCCAGTCGAGCTGCGCAACCATCAGCTATACCTGAACCGGTCTCTTCGCTGTGCTCAGGAGAACCTCATGAAAAGCCCCAGTCCCGTGATCAGCCTGGAACAACTTGCCGGCTGCCTGCTGGTGAAGTTCCACGGCATCCAGGTCGCCGCGTCCTCTCACGCGATGATCCTCAACGAAGCCAACTATCCGCCGGTGTACTACATCCCGCGCGAAGACATCGACGAAAAATACTTCGCCCGCACCGACCACACCAGCTATTGCCCGTACAAGGGCGACGCCAATTACTTCAGCCTGCAAGTGCCGGGGCATGAGGGCGCCAATGCGGTGTGGACTTACGAAAAACCCAAGATCTCGGTTGAACCGATCCGCAACTATGTGGCGTTTTATCCGGACCAGGTGAAATTCGAAGTGATCAAACCGGACGTCTGAAGCAAAAAATGGCGAGAGAATCGCTTCCCTCGCCATTGTTGTCAGCGGGTTTTTCAGTTTTTATCGAGATCGATATTCTTCGTCTCACGCAGACAGACCATCCCCACCACCAGGCTCACCCCGGTAATCAATACCGGATACCACAGCCCGTAGAAGATATCCCCGGTGTACACCACCAGCGCAAACGACACGGTGGGCAAGAAGCCGCCGAACCAGCCGTTGCCGATGTGATAGGGCAGCGACATCGAGGTGTAGCGAATGCGGGTCGGGAACAGTTCGACCATCAACGCGGCCAGCGGGCCGTAGCACATGGCCGAGATGATGATCAGCGCGACGATCAAGGCGACGATCATCGGTTTGTTGATCTGCTGCATATCGGCTTGTTGCGGGTAGCCGGCGAGGGTGATCGCGCCGCGCAGTGCCGCCTCATCGAAACCATCCAGCTTCACGTCGCCGACACTCACTTGCACGGCGCTGCCCGCAGGCGCGGCGACGCTGGAGTAGGGCAGGCCTTGCTTGACCAGGAAGGTCTTGACCTTGTCGCACGGGCTGTCGAATTTGGCCTTGCCCACCGGATCGAACTGGAAGGTGCAAGTGGCGGGATCGGCAAGGACGGTGATCGGTGCCTGACGGCTGGCCTGATCGATCGCCGGGTTGGCGTAGTGGGCCAGGGATTTGAAGATCGGGAAGTACAGCGCGGTGGCCAGCAACAGACCGAGCATCAGCACCGGTTTGCGCCCGACCTTGTCCGAGAGCCAGCCGAAAAAGATGAAGAATGGCGCGCCGATCACCACGCTGATGATCAACAGGCTGTTGGCCACCGCCGGGTCCATTTTCAGGAACTGGGTGAGGAAGAACAGCACATAGAACTGCGCGGCGTAGAAGGTCACTGCTTGCCCGGCATTGATGCTGAACAGGGCGATCAGCACGACTTTGAGGTTTTCCCATTTGCCGAAGGATTCGCGGATCGGCGCCTTCGAGGTTTTGCCTTCTTCCTTCATTTTCAGGTAGGCCGGCGACTCGTGCAGGCTCAGGCGAATCCAGGTGGAAATGCCCAACAGGACGATCGACAGCAGGAACGGAATGCGCCAGCCCCACACCTCAAACTGGTCGCCGGTGAAGTAGCGGCAACCGAGCACTACCAGCAGCGAGAGCAACAGGCCGAGGGTCGCGGTGGATTGAATCCAGCTGGTGTGGAAGCCACGTTTGCCGATAGGCGCATGTTCGGCCACGTATGTCGCAGCACCGCCGTATTCGCCACCGAGCGCCAGGCCCTGAAGCATGCGCAGCACCACCAGAATGATCGGCGCGGCGATGCCGATGCTGGCGTAGGTCGGCAGCAGGCCGACGCAGAACGTCGCCACGCCCATCAGAATGATCGTCGCCAGAAAGGTGTATTTGCGCCCGATCATGTCACCCAGACGGCCGAATACCAACGCACCGAACGGCCGTACGATGAAGCCGGCGGCGAACGCCATGAGCGCGAAGATGAACGCCGTGGTGTCATTGACCCCGGCAAAAAACTGCTTGCTGATCACTGCCGCTAGGGCGCCGTAGAGGAAGAAGTCATACCACTCGAACACCGTCCCGAGTGATGAAGCGAAGATGACTTTCTGCGTGGCGTTGCTGGTCTCGGCGCTGCCCGCAGCGTCCAGCGGCTGAACGTGTTCTGACATATCGGTATCCCTCACAGTGATTGTTTTTGTTGTTCCACTGGTGTTGCGTGTCCGGTAATGCGCGATGCCTGAGTCTGGTGATGATTTCTGTGGGAGCGAGCCTGCTCGCGAAAGCTTTTTGCCAGTCAACTCCTAGGCTGAGTGAGCTACCGCATTCGCGAGCAGGCTCGCTCCCACAGGGGAAATATCTACAGGTCTGGACAAAATCAGTTGTGCCGCCTTCTCGGCAATCATCAGCGTAGGCGAACAGGTGTTGCCCGAGGTGATGCGCGGCATGATCGACGCATCGGCAACGCGCAGACCCGGCACGCCATGCACGCGCAATTGCGCATCGACCACCGCGTCACCGTCATTGCCCATGCGGCAGGTGCCGACCGGATGGAAAATCGTCGTGCCGATCTTCGCCGCCGCTTCATGCAATTGTTCTTCGCTTTGCAAGCTGTCGCCGGGCAGGTATTCGACCGGTTTGAACGCTTGCAGGGCAGGGGCGCTGACGATGCGCCGGGTCAGGCGAATCGCATCGGCGGCGACGCGCAGATCTTCTGGATGGCTGAGGTAATTGGGCTGGATCAGCGGCGCCGCTTGCGGATCGGCCGAACGAATCTCGATGCGTCCACGGCTCTGCGGGCGCAGGTCGCACACCGAGGCGGTGAACGCCGGGAAGCTGTGCAGCGGCTCACCAAAGCGCTCCAGCGACAGCGGTTGCACGTGATATTGCAGGTTCGCCGAGGTTTGCTCGGGACCGGAGCGGGCGAATGCGCCCAACTGACTCGGCGCCATCGACAACGGCCCGCTGCGGTCATACAGATAGCGCAGGCCCATGCCCATCTTGCCCCACACGCTGCCGGCGATCTGGTTCAGGGTGCGGGCGTTTTCCAGCTTGTAGATCAGGCGCAGTTGCAGGTGATCCTGCAGGTTGCCGCCGACCCCCGGCAGCTCATGAATCACGCCGATGCCCAAGCGTTCGAGCAGCGGCCGCGGACCGATGCCGGAGCGTTGCAGAATGCTCGGCGAGCCGACTGAACCGGCGCACAAAACAATCTCCTTGCGCGCCTTGAACTGTTTGATCTGACCTTCATGCTGCGCGCTGACTTTCGCCGCGCGGCCGTTCTCCAGCAACACACGATCAACCTCGACGCCGGTCAGCACAGTCAGGTTCGCCCGACTGCGCAGTGGTTTCAAAAAGGCCTTGGCCGCGTTCCAGCGTACCCCGGCTTTCTGGTTGACCTGAAAGTAACCGCAGCCCTCGTTGTCGCCCTGGTTGAAGTCATTGATGCTGGCGATGCCGCTTTGCTCGGCGGCGCTGCGAAAGGCATCCAGAATCGGCCACGACAGGCGCTGCTGTTCGACCCGCCATTCACCCTGATCGCCATGAAACTCGGCGCCGCCGGCAAAGTGGTTTTCGCTCTGTTTGAACAGCGGCAGCACATCCTTCCAGGCCCAGCCCGGATTGCCAGCGGCCGCCCAGCCGTCATAGTCGCCGGCCTGGCCGCGCATATAGATCATGCCGTTGATCGACGAACAGCCGCCCAGCACCTTGCCGCGCGGATAACTCAGCGCGCGGCCGTTGAGGCCGGGTTGTTGTTCGGTTTTGAAGCACCAGTCGGTGCGCGGATTACCGATGCAGAACAGGTAACCCACAGGAATATGAATCCAGGCGTAGTTGTCGCGTCCGCCGGCTTCGAGTAGCAACACCCGCTGCTGTGGATCCGCAGAGAGCCGGTTGGCCAGCAAGCAACCGGCGGGGCCGGCGCCGACCACGATGTAGTCGAATTCATCCAGGGACGTCTGCATGCCCTGACCTCGCTTTTTGTTTTTATTGTCGGACACTCTAGTTGTTAGCTTTCGTTAAAAGAATGTTAGTTTTTGCGCAGCCGCTGTGCGTTTTCAAACAGCGTGTAACGACGATAGCCGACAAGGACCCGCCATGTTCGACTGGAACGACCTGCGCTTTTTTCTCGAGCTGCAACGCAGCGGCCGCTTGCTCACTGCCGCGCGCCGGCTCAACACCACCCACGCGACAGTGGCGCGGCATATTGAATCGATCGAGAAAAGCCTCGGCACTGCGCTGTTCGTCCAGCACGCCCAAGGCTATGAAATGACCCCGGCGGGGGAGGCCTTGCTAAAGCACGCCGAGGCGATGGAAAACGTCGCGCTGCTGGCGCAGGAAGAAATCACCCAGTCCACCGCGCCGCTGGGCAAGATCCGCGTCGGCGTCACCGAAGGCCTTGGCATCAAGTTTCTCGCCAGTCGCATGATTGGCTTGTTCGAGCGTTATCCGGGATTGGAGGTGGAACTGGTTGCAGTGCCGCGCTTTGTCAGCATCCTCAACCGTGAAGCGGAGATCAGCATCCACCTCGAACGGCCATCCGCCGACATGCTGGTCACGCGCAAGCTCACTGACTATCGACTCGCGCTTTACGCCAGCCAGACCTACCTCGACAAAGCGCCACCGCTGCATAGCCGCGAAGACCTGGGCCGACATGCGTGGATCGGTTACGTCGACGATCTGCTGTTCAGTCAGGAACTGATGTTCCTCAACAGCTTCTGCCGCAGCCCGCGCGTGGTCTTTCACAGCACCAGCGTCATCGCCCAGCAGGAAGCGGCGCGCTCGGGGTTGGGCATCGCCGTGCTGCCGTGTTACATGGCCGCGTCCGACCCGGATCTGGTGGCGCTGCTGCCGGATGAAAGCATCGAACGCAGCTATTGGATCAGCACGCGGCGGGAGTTGCACAAATCGGTGCGGCTGCGGGTAGTCTGGGATTATGTGGTGGGGTTGTGTGAGGCAGAGCAGGAGTTGTTGCTGGGAAGATCTCAGGTTGGCTCCTCTTTTGCTTGAAAGCGCCAAGGACTTTTAGCAATGGAGAGCAGCAATGAGGGAATGGCTTACCGTTCGCGACATCAATCCGGACACCATGAAGGCCATCAGTGACGGCGTCTTACAGCATGGCCGAGCCTTGTCCGAGGCTCGCGGCGGACAAGCTGAGGCCATCGCCTGTTCGCTGATGGAGAACGGGGCACTAATCGGCGGCGCTTCCGGTAGAACCGAATTCAGGCGTCTGTTTGTCAATTACCTGTGGATCAACGCGCAATGGCGTGGAACCAGACTGGGTACTCAGGTGTTGCACAAGCTTGAGGCATTAGCGGTTGAAAGAGCATGCGTAGATGCGTTGATCGAAACACTGGATGACGACGTCGCCCGTTGGTACACCCGCTGCGGATACCGATTGATCGCGCACGTGCCTGAGTACTGCGGCCCGTGGAGTCGCCATACGCTGTTGAAAGTGCTTGTGACAACAGGTGCTCCCTCAGGGCTTAATTCGGCGTCCCATACGGAAGTTGGTAACTCCTGAGGCGGGAGTTTGTCCATTGTGCTGCCGCGCTCATTATCGATGCACGGCTGCCAGTGCACTGATTCGCGACCGGTCTTCAAGACCAATCAATGACTCATTTCTCAAATCAAAACCTCAAACCCTGCACTACCCACCACCTTTCCGTTAATCATCACCTGCACTCCATGCCGGCCGGCAAAATGCTTGCGTGTCGTGAAATCCTTGATGACCTGTCTGCGCTGCACAAGCGCCACCCCAAACCCCGGCAATTCCACCGTCTTCAACTTGAATACCTTCCTCGAAACCCCGCCATTCGCCTTCACATACTCAATCGCATAATCAATCACCAGCCTTTGCTCGTGCGCCACCATGGACTTCACCGTAAACGACAAAGTAATCGCTTCCCCCAACCTCACCACCGCCGGCTCAACCCGCACATCCAACAACTCAACCTCAGCCTTCGCCCCTGCGCCAATCACCGTCAGCGCGCGCACGTTGCCCTGTTTGATCAAGCTGCGCAGCGCATGTTTGGCAATCCAGGCCGTATGCTTGTTGTTCAGCGACCAACCTTCAATCGTGTCCAACGCCCACTCCGGATGCACTTTCGTCACATCATTCAAATGATTCGCCACGGACTTGCGCACGTACAAGCTCTCATCCGCCTTCAACCGATTCAGTATCCCGGCGGCCAGCAGCGGATCCGCTTGTACCGCTTCCAACCGAAAGGACCACGGCAGGCGAGGGCGGCTGCCTTCGCTGGCTAGTCGGCGGACGTGATGGTTTTCTTCGCGGGTCCAGTCATGCATTCGTTCCAGCGAGCGCCCGAGGTCGCTGCGCAGAAAGTAACGGATGGCGAATTCGGAGGAGCCGAAAGTGGTGAAGTATTTCAGGGCATCCATGGAGGTATCGAAGGCGTGCCCGCCATAGCTCGCGACGTAGTGCGGCAGGCACATGCTGACGAACCCGCTGTTCAGCCGTGGCGCGAGTTCGAACAGCACTTCGAGGGAATCCTCGTAGTCCAGCGGCAACACGGCATACAGGCTTTCGGCGACGCGGGCCATGCGTTGCATCACTGATAATTCAGCGAGTCCGTCCTGGGCGTGTTTGAGAAACGCCTTGGCCTTGAATGCCGGGTACACCGCGCTCATTTCGTCAGCGATGTGCTGCAAGCGCTCGGCGTTGAAGATTTCCTTTAGCGCCGGGGCGGCAGTGTCGGTGGTGCTCATGGTCAGGTCATCGGTGTGCTGATGAACGCGTCGGTGCCTTCTGCGTAGGCGGTGTATTCGGCGATACGCGGAAAGCGTGTTGCGTCGACCTGATCGGGCACGACGAGGTTGGTGAAGCTCCAGGCAACCGCCAGGCTTATGCCGGTCTGGGAGAGGGAGCCGTCGACCGGCAAGTCACTGTGCTCAAGTTCTTTTTCCAGGGCGGTAAACGCGGCGGCGAGTTGGCCTTCAACGCGTTCAACCCAAGGTTGATACTGAATGTCGGCCGGGCGCAAGTTGCGTTCGTAATACAGCTGCACGGCTTTTTCGCAAGCGGCGAGGCTGAGGCCGATCAGACGCAGGGCATGGGCGCGTTGTGTGAGATCGCTGGGCAGCAGGCTCTTGCCGGAACTGGCTTCGAGGTAGTCGAGGATGAGGGTCGAGTCCATCAGGACCACGCCGTCGTCGAGAATCAGCGTGGGCGCTTTGACCACCGGGTTGATCTGCTGGAATTGCTCGAAGTGGCGGAACACCGAGACCGACTCGTGTTCGAGGTCAATCCCCAGGCATTTGGCGGAGATTGCTACGCGGCGCACGTAGGGAGAGTCGAGCATGCCGATCAGTTTCATGACGCGTTCCTTCAAGTCGAACCGGTGGGAACGCATAACCTAGCCGAGCCTGAGACAATTGTCAGTCGTCGAATCCGGGTTGTTCGTGAATCTCATCGACATTCAGTTCCAGCCGATAGGCCACCGCCACAAACAGCGCCTGACATAAACACAGTGTCGCGCTTAGCGAACGAAAGGCCAGCGCACTGCCTTCATTGACCATCAACACGCTATTGGCAAGTTTCGCCAGTGGCGACAGAGGGCTGTCGGTGATGATCAGGGTATTGGCGTCTTGCTGTTGTGCGAATCGCAGGCAGTGCTGGGTTTCCTTGGCGTAGGGCACAAAACTGATGGCGATGACCAGGTCGTTGGCGCGCACGCTACGCATTTGCTCGCGATAGCTGCCGCCGATGCCGGAGACGAGATGAATGCGTTTCTGGGTGTGCTGCAGGTTGTAAACCAGATAATCGGCGACGGCGAACGAACGGCGGACCCCGACCACATAGATGTCGTCGGCATTGACGATGAGATCGACAGCTTTGTCGAACGCAGCCCCATCCAGTTCGCGGCCCAAACGTTCGATGCCCGATAGCGTTGCGTCGATGCACTCGCGGACAAGCTCGCCGCTGTTGGCGGTCTGCGATTTGTTGGCGATGAGGCTGCGGATGCGTTTTTGATAGTTCTGCGCCGGCGTGGCCTTGTGCGTCCAGGCCTGGCGGAACAGCGCCTGCATTTCGCTGAAGCCGCTGAACCCGAAGCGCTGCGAAAAACGCACGATGGCGGACGGATGCACCTCGCATTCACGAGCGATGTCGCTGATGCGGTCGACCATGATTCGCTCGCTCTGCTGGCTGATGTAACTGGCGATACGTTTAAGCTGACGCGGAAGGGCGTCATATTCGTCGCTAATCGTTTGCAGCAGACGCTCGGCAGTGATCGGGGGGCTGGCGAGCGAAAGTTCGTCGGCGGCCGGCAGATCGGGGCGGGGCATAGGACATCCTTCGGGCGGGTTGATCACGCGGTAAGCCTGATCATAGAAGGGCTGCGCGGGCTCTGCCGGGCTGAAACGATGCACCTTGCGAGAATAATTTCCGCTGTCGATGGCGGCATGGTTAGCCGTTTGTCTTCTATATACAGCCGCTGGAGTGAATTTCTTGCTATAAACGCACTCCGATGGCCGTGTGAAGCCTGTGTCAGAGCAGTTTCCTGGTCCTGTCGGACAAATTCCCTGTATTTACAGTTGCTGAGGCCTTGATCGGGCCTTAGACTGCCGCCCCTCGTAAATTGAGTGCCGGGTGGCGTTTGCAATAAAACGATGCCTTTTCGACGGCCGACACGGTTCGCCGAAACGCTCCCTTATTCGCCTTAATGCACGTTTTTTTATAGAGATATCAATGACAAAGGACAAGTTGCTGGCTATGCCGGCAGATGACTACATGAATGCAGAGCAACACGCTTTCTTCACTGAGCTGTTGCAGAACATGAAAGTCGAAACCCACGAGCGCATTGAGCAAAACCGTATCGCCATCGAAAGCCTGGACACCCCGGCTGACCCGGCGGACGCGGCTTCGGTTGAAGAAGAGCGCACTTGGCTGGTCAACGCGATCGATCGCGACCAGCGCATGCTGCCGCAGTTGGAACAAGCTCTTGAGCGCATCAAGGACGACAGCTTTGGCTGGTGCGACGACAGCGGCGAGGCCATTGGCCTGAAGCGTCTGCTGATCAGCCCGACCACCAAATATTGCATCGAAGCTCAAGAGCGTCACGAGCAGATCGACAAGCACCAGCGTCAGGCCTGATTCCATGGCGGCCCCTTGAATAGGGGGCGCCTGCAAAGATCGCAGCCTTCGGCAGCTTCTACACGGAGTTGCGCGAGGCTGCGATCTTTGTTTTTGCTCGTCTGCGATATTCTCCCGTCGTTCCCTTGACCTGCCACAGACCCCACGACTAACGGACCATGGATAATGGCGTTGTAGTGGCGTTTAATGCAGTCACAACAATGAGAACAAACGTGGGGTGATCAAGATGACGAGAGATGGATCTCTGGTTGCGGCGCTGCCTGCACCAGTGCTTTTGCCGAAAAACCGCTGGATCGCACCGACCCTGCAAAGCATCGCCCTGATGCTGTTGCTGGCCGGCATGGCCATGGCCGAGTGGTCGCTCTACCTCGGCATGCCGCTGGCGATACTGATTGTCTGGCTGCCGCGCCTGCGTTCGCGCAGCGCTCCTGTTGCTGTCCCGGTCGATAGTGCGAGCGCATTGTCCGCACTGACCCGCGATCTTTCCTACACCACCAGTCACAACGCACTGTCTGCCGCCGGCGTGGCGTTTTCGGTCAAAGCGCTCGCCAGCAAACTTGAATCGCAACTCGACGCGGCGGCGCAGATCGTCAGCAACGCCGAAGTGATGATCGCCACCGAGCAGGCGACTTCCCAGCTCAGTCGCGACGCACTGGATGCCGCCAGCCAAGCGCATCACAGCAGCGCGGCTGGGCGCCGCGAACTGCTCGACTCGATTTCGCGCATGCAGCAACTCAGTCAGCGCGCCAACGCCAGCCGCGAATTGATCGAGGCCCTGAGTGTGCGCAGCGACGACATTCAGCGGGTGACGCTGGTGATTCAGTCGATCGCCAGCCAGACCAATCTGCTAGCGTTGAACGCTGCGATTGAAGCGGCCCGGGCCGGTGAGCATGGTCGCGGTTTCGCTGTGGTCGCCGACGAGGTGCGCGGACTGGCCGCGCGTACGGCGGCGGCCACGGGTGAGGTCGGTGAGATGGTCGCTGACATTCAGCAACGCACCGCGCAAGTGGTGGCGCAGATTCGCGAGTTGTCGAGCGATCTGCACACAGGCGTCGAACAAGTCGAGCACACCGGTCAGCATCTGGAAAACATCGCGCGACTTGCCGCCGGAGTGGAAACCCAGGTCAGCGAAATCGCCCGTGGCGCGCAAACCAATCGCGAGCAGCTTGATGCGCTGTTCAGCGCGATTGAGCAAATGCGTAGCGATCTGGCGATCAGCGATCAGCAGACCCGCCGCCTCGCCGAGGCAGCGGTGCAGATGGAAGGGCAGGCGGAAACCATAAGCGAACGCTTGGCCGAAGTCGGTCTGGACGACTATCACCAGCGCATTTATGACCTGGCGCGCGAAGGTGCGAGCCTGATCGCAGCGCGCTTCGAAGAGGATGTCGAGCAGGGGCGGATCAGTCTGGATGACCTGTTCGATCGCAGCTACCAGCTGATTCCGGGCACCGAACCAGCCAAATTTCAAACCAGGTTTGATCAGTACACAGATCAGGTCTTGCCCGCGATTCAAGAGCCTCTGTTAACGCGTCATGAAGGTTTGGTTTTCGCGATCGCCTGCACGCAGCAGGGTTATGTACCGACGCATAACCAGGCATTCAGCCAGCCGTTGACGGGTGATGTGCAGGTCGACACGGTAAATAACCGCACCAAACGCAAATTCGCTGACCGCACGGGCATCCGTTGCGGCAGCCATCAACAACCAGTTTTGCTGCAGACTTACACGCGCGATACGGGTGAGCTGATGCATGATCTTTCGGTGCCGATCATGATCAAGGGCCGGCATTGGGGCGGATTGCGGCTGGGCTACAAACCGGAGAATCCACGCTGAGATTGTTACCGTTGACGCAATGAATCTGTGCACGGCGGTTGCTGTTTCCTCCCGAAGGAAAGCTTTAATCTGACGACTTAGTTAGGTAGCTAATTATTTCGGAGGGCACATGCAGTGCAGGGTGGATGTGGCAGTAATGATCGGCAGCGGCGTTCCGGCCGGCTTACGCGCGATGGGGCGCAGTGTGTGCTGGGTGGTTTTGCTCAACGGGGAGCGACGCGGCACAGCCTTCGCCAGTCGCGATGAAGCGGAGGAGTGCAAGGCTGCCTGGCTCGAACAACTGAACATCGAGCCCGGCGACAGCCTGCACTGATCGCCCTTATTTACCGCGATGCAGGCGCACGTTCAGCTCATCGACAGTTATCGCTTCCTCACCGTCAGCACGCAGCCACTCTTTGAGTAATTGCGCCTGTTGGGGCGTCCAGAAATCGGCATCGATCAATTTGATATCAGATTTCAAAGGGTGGGCTTCGACAAAATTATTGATCGACGCTTCATCGGCCGGTAGGCCCAGCTGTTCGAAAAGGGTGGTCAGGTTATGCTCGGTTGGCAGTTCCATCATCTACTCCTGAATTGGTGCCGGTACGGCTTGTTCGTTCACTCCCTTATCAGAGGCAGGCGCTGGCGCGGAGTTCGATTTTTGATTCAAGCGAGCGGGCGAGGGCGCAGGCTTCGTTGTGATTGCCGCGGAAACCTCTGACACGGCCGGTGGATATTTCCTTGATATGAAAGAAAGCGATGCCCGCCGGCACCACCTGAAAATGTGGAGTTTGGTGATTGTTAGAAGATGTCGGAAGGTGATCGAGGTCGGTAACCTGCATGGCCAGAGATGGAGTGATTCGCGCGTCAGCCGACGTGGCAAAATGAGTCAAAGTGCACATATGAAGTCCTTTTCATCAGTCGGCCGGGATTTAACGGCCGTTGCGGGTAGTCGTAATGAGCATCGCTGCTCTAGAATCGCCAGTACCTGTTGACGACCGGGCTTATCTAAAGCAATTTTTCGCCAGCGATATGTCGGAAAAGTGCTTTTTTTCGTGAGAAATTTCCCTGAAGTTCGTAGTCAGAATTGCTCTAGTCGCACTTGAGGCGTTTTTCTTCAAGCTTTGGCGATTTCAGAGCAGGTTTCACTAATGACAATCCAGTAGTCTACGAACCTCGCGATTCAAGAGTGCTTTGCTCGCTTCGGGTGTTTGAATGTTTTTGCAGTTTTCATCGGCCTGGCCGTTTCTTTGCCGTGGGCGTTTTTCGCTGCGCGGTTTTTCAAATGTGGGGATGTTTCTTTGGCAGTCAGTAACCTCGATATGCATGCTTTGTTCGTGCTGGGTGATTTGCGTGCAAAGCTGGTCAAGCAATTCCAATCACGTTTTGTTTACATCACCGAGCAAAACGCCGAAGGCATTTACATCGCCGAAATCGACACCGAAAGTGCATTGGTAGTCGATGACAAACCGGGACTCAAACTCAAGGTTGGCGACCATTTCATCGCGTCAGTTTTGCCCAGCCGTGAAGGCGGCAAGATGGACATTCGTTTTCGCGACATCAAACTGACGGTCTACGGCCTGGGCGATTACGCCTTTGTCAGCACGGCCGACGGGCACGCGATCCTGTTCAAGGAAGGCCATAGCGTCGTCACCGTGTTCGCCGCCAATGAGCAGCTGCAGGAAGGTTTGACCAAAACTCTCAAAGCCGTCACTGCCAAAGCCGCCAAATGGCGCAAGGGCGAGCTGGTGACCTTCAAGGCCAGCGAGTGAAGCGCGCGGATTTCCATGCGCAAAACCTCGACAGCGCACGCGAAGACGCTCAGCGCTTGTTCGCCCGCAAGGCCGAACTGCAAGGTGCCTGGCTGAGTTGGGTAGCGTCGCAGCTCTATGCATTGCAACCGGCGGCATACGCCAGCATGGTCAGGCGTGAGCTGCAAAGCCTGCAGGAAAACTCTTAAACGTAACCTCGCGCACGGTAGACCCCGGAAAAAGCAGGAACCTCGGCTAAAGTCAGTTGACTGAGTCATTCAGAGGCTTGCGTTTCTGTCAGGCCAACTGCCATTGCTGTGAACAGCACGAGGTGAGATGCATGAACGGATTTCGACGGTTACTGGCCGCCAGCGTGGCCACCTTTGGTTTGCTGACGTCAGCGCAATCGCTGCAGGCGGCACAGGCGCCGATCCACTTTGCCGACCTGAACTGGGAAAGCGGCAGCCTGATCACCGAGGTGCTGCGGGTGATCGTCGAGAAAGGCTACGGCTTGCCGACCGATACCTTGCCGGGTACCACTATTACCCTTGAGACCGCGCTGGCCAACAATGACATCCAGGTGATTGGCGAGGAGTGGGCCGGGCGCAGTCCGGTCTGGGTCAAGGCCGAAGCCGAGGGCAAAGTGGTCGGCCTGGGCGATACGGTAAAAGGCGCCACTGAAGGCTGGTGGGTGCCGGAGTACGTGATCAAGGGCGATCCGGCCAAAGGCATCAAGCCGCTGGCGCCGGATCTGCGCAGTGTCACTGATCTGAAGAAATACAAGGACGTGTTCAAAGACCCGGAAAGCCCGGGCAAAGGGCGTTTCCTCAACAGCCCGATCGGCTGGACTTCGGAAGTGGTCAACAAGCAGAAGCTCACGGCGTATGGCTTGCAGGACGACTACACCAACTTCCGCAGCGGCTCCGGCGCTGCGCTGGATGCCGAGATCAGCTCTTCGATTCGTCGCGGCAAACCGGTGTTGTTCTATTACTGGTCGCCGACGCCGCTGCTTGGCAAATTCAAACTGGTGCAGCTGGAAGAGCCGCCGTTCGATGCCGAGGCGTGGAAGACGCTGACAGATGCCGATAATCCCAATCCGAAACCAACCCGCTCGCTGGCATCGAAGCTGTCGATTGGCGTGTCTACGCCGTTTCAAAAGCAGAACCCGCAAATTGCCGAATTCTTCAGCAAGGTCGATTTTCCCATCGAGCCACTGAACAAGGCACTGGCGGATATGAGTGACAAGCACACCGCGCCTCGTGAGGCGGCGGTCGCGTTCATGAAAGCGCATCCGGACGTGTGGCAGGCCTGGTTACCCAAGAATGTGGCTGACAAGGTGACGGCTGATCTGAAATAACGCGGTCAACGCAGCGTACCGCCGACCGGTCGTGCAGGGGCAAAAATCCGACTAGGATGGTTTGTTCAAATCCCTTTGAAGGATTTCAACCATGACCTTTGTGTTGGCTCAATGGCTGGTGACTGTGTTCGCAGCAATCGGCCTGATGCACGTGTATTGGGCGTTGGGTGGGCAATGGGCGGCTGCGGTGGTGGTGCCGCAGGTGCCGGTGTCGGGCTTCGTGGCCTCGGTACGCCCGGCCTTCAAGCCCTCAGGCTGGCTGACGCTGGCAGTCGCCGCTGCGCTGCTGGTGATTGCGGCCCTGGTTTGCATGCGAGTGGGTTGGGGCGTGCCGGCGGTGCAGCACAAGGCACTGCAATGGGTGATCAGCGCAATTGCGTTGTTGATGTTCGCCCGAGCGATCGGTGATTCGAACCTGGTCGGATTTTTCAAGGAAGTGAAGGATTCGCGATTCGCGCGGCTCGATACCTGGGTGTATTCGCCGTTGTGTGCGCTGCTGGGGGCGGGGTTGTTGGCGGTGGCTTGGGTTTGAGCTGATCCGGAATTGGCGACGCCCCGACTGGCCTCTTCGCGAGCAGGCTCGCTCCCACTTGGGAGAGCGGATTCCTGGTGTAGCGATGGCGCCATCACAGGCGCCACATGATCATCAGTTACCACTTTCAGTCTGACGACTGCTCACCTCTGCCGGCACATCATCCCCGGCCATCCGCTTGCGGAACAACGCCGCCCGCGCCAGCAGCAGGGTGGTCACTGGCACGGTGATCGCCAACAGAACCGGAATCAGCCAAGCATGCACCACTGGCCCGGACTTCAGCGCTGAAAAGCAAATGATCGACGCCAGTGCCACACACCAGGCACCGATTGTCGAGGCCAGCGCTGGCGGGTGCATACGCTGGAAGTAATCCTTCATGCGCAGCAATCCGGTTGCGCCCAGCAGGGTAAACACGCCGCTGAGCACCAGCAGGACCGCCACCGGAATCTCGACCCACAAAGACAATTCGGCATTCATTCGATCACCTCGCCACGCAGCAGGAATTTCGCCAGGGCAAACGAGCCGACGAAGCCGAACAGCGCAATCAGCAGCGCCGCTTCAAAGTAGGTATCACTGGCGTAGCGAATGCCCAGGGTCAGCATCATCAGCATGGCGACGATGTACAGGTAATCCAGCGCCAGTACCCGATCCTGAGCTGACGGGCCTTTGAACAGACGCACCAGCGTCAGCGTCATCGCCACGCAGTACAGAAACAGCGTGAGCAGAATCGCATTCGACAGCAATGGGCTCATTCGAAAATCTCCATCAACGGTCGCTCGTAGGTGCTTTTGAAGTGCTCGATAAACTGCGCCTCGTCGTGCAGGTCCCAGACGTGCAGCAACAGAACGCTGCGGTCCAGCGCCAGCTCCGACCATACGGTGCCGGGCACCACGGTGCAGATCATCGCCAGTGCCGCCAGACCATGAGCATCGCGCAGATCCAGAGGCACCTTGATAAAGCATGAGTTGGGCGGGCGCCGTCCGGCGTTGAGTACGCCCCAGGCGACGATCAGGTTGGACATGATCACGTCACGACCGACCAGGAGAAACAGGCGCAGCACGGCCATCGGATTGCGAATGCGCGCACGTTTCGGCCGCAATTTGCGCATCATCAGCGGCGCGGCGAAACCCAGCGCGGCACCGAGCAGCAGATTGCCCGGGCTGACGGACAGGTTCAGGGTCAGCCACAAGACCCACAGCGCCAGCGATAACCACGGAGCCGGAAACAGTCGATTCATGGCTGCACCTCGAGCATGTCAGCTCTGGCTTGCGGACTCGGCACCGCACGTGTACCGAGAACTGCGAGCACATATTGCTGCGGATTGTTCAGCGCATCGGCCGTAGCCTGGGTGTAGCGCAACAGCGGTTCAGCCTTGAACGTCAGAACAATGCTCAGCCCGAGCAGCAGAAAAATCGGCGCGCATTCGAGTTTGCGCAGCAGTGGTGACGGGCGCTCCTCCGGCGTCCAGAAGCGCTGGATACCCAGGCGAGAGAAGGCCATGAGGGAGGCCAGGCCGGTCAGGATCAACAGGGCCAGCAATCCCCATGCGCCGGGAGGCAGCGGCGCCGCAGTGCCAAGTCCCGACGGGTTGAGCAATGCCCCGATCAGGCTGAGCTTGCCGATAAATCCGGAGAGCGGTGGCATGCCGATAATCAACAGCGCGCAGGCAATGAAGCTCAAACCGAGAAAGGCCATGGTCCACGGGATGACCTGACCGACCACGGCTTTCTGTTCGTCGTCGAGGTTGATGCCCTTGGGCGGTTGCAGCGATTCCTGCGGGCGCGGAAGCAGTTCGCTTTCGTCCTCCAGCGGAATTTCGTTGGCCGAGCGCGAGCGCTCGATCAGTTCGGCCAAGAGGAACAGCGCGCTCAGCGCCAGGGTCGAGCTGACCAGATAGAACAGCGCAGCGCCGATCAGGTTCGGCTGGGCGAAGCCGATCGCCGAGAGCAGGATCCCCGCCGACACCAGAATGCTCAGGCTGGCCATGCGCTCCAGGCGTTGCGCGGCGATAATCGCCAGCCCTGCGCAAGCCATGGTCGCCATGCCGCCGTAGATGAGCCAGTCGCCGCCGAAGAATGCCGAGGCGCCGGCCTGACCGGAAAACAGCAGCGTCCACAGGCGCAGCAGGGTGTAGACGCCGACCTTGGTCATGATCGCAAACATCGCCGCCACTGGCGCGCTGGCCGAGGAATAGGCCGGCACCAGCCAGAAGTTCAGCGGCCACATCCCGGCCTTGGCCAGAAACGCTACCGCTAGAATCCCCGCGCCAGCGTGCAGCAGACCACGATCGGCTTCCGGCACCAGCGGGATTTTCATCGCCAGATCGGCCATGTTCAGCGTGCCGGTCACCCCGTAGATCAATGCAGCGCCGATCAAAAACAGTGACGATGCCAACAGGTTGATCGAAATGTAATGCAACCCCGACGACACCCGCGCCCGGCCCGAGCCGTGGAGCAACAAACCGTAGGATGCCGCGAGCAACACTTCGAAGAATACGAACAGGTTGAACAGATCCGCCGTCAGGAACGCGCCATACAGGCCCATCAGCTGGATCTGGAACAGAGCGTGAAAGCTTGAACCGGCGCCGTCCCAGCGGGCCATGGCAAACAGCAACGCGCTGACGCCGATAACGCCGGTCAGCACCAGCATCAGTGCCGACAGGCGATCAACCACCAGAACGATGCCAAACGGTGCCTGCCAGTTGCCCGGCAGGTACACGCCGATGGAGCCGGGTACGCCGGTGGTCTGCGTCCATTGCAGCAGCATCACTGAAATGAACAGGCCGAGGAGGCTGGAGAACAGGTTGATTTTCGCCTTCAGCGGCCGATGCTTTTCGCCCAGCATCAGCATGATTGCGGCGGTCAGCAGCGGCAGCAGGATCGGTGCGGCGATCAGGTGAGTCATCGCCATCATTCTTTAGGCTCCCGGCCGTCGACATGGTCGGTGCCGGTCAAGCCGCGCGAGGCGAGCAATACGACGAGGAACAGCGCGGTCATGGCGAAGCTGATGACGATCGCCGTCAGTACCAGCGCCTGGGGCAGCGGGTCGGTGTAATGCAGCAGATCCTGGGTCACGCCGTCCTTGATCACCGGCTCCTTGCCGATGAACAGGCTGCCCATGCTGAAAATGAACAGGTTGACCGCATACGACAATAGACACAGGCCCATGACCACCTGAAAGGTACGCGGGCGCAGGATCAGCCAGACCCCGGAGGCGGCGAGAATGCCGATGGCGATTGCGATGACTTCTTCCATCAGACGGCTCCTTTGCTGGCGACGGACTTGGGCAGCGAGGCCGTCTTGTGGCCGCGCACCGATTGGTGGGCGAGGGCGGTGAGAATCAGCAGCGTCGACCCGACCACTACGGCATATACACCGATGTCGAAGAACAGCGCACTGGCGATATGGATATCGCCCAGCAACGGCACGCTGATGTGCCAGGTGTGAGTGGTGAGGAACGGATAGCCGACCAGCATCGCACCGAGGCCGGTGGCGGTGGCGAACAGCAGACCGGTGCCCATCCAGCGCAATGGACGCAGGCTCATTTGCGCCTCGACCCACTGCGTGCCGGCAACCATGTATTGCAGGATAAAGGCCACCGACATCACCAGCCCGGCGACAAAACCGCCGCCCGGCTGATTGTGCCCACGCATGAACAGATAGAACGACACCACCAGTGCGACAGGCAGCAGCAGGCGCACCAGCACTGCCGGCACCATCATGAAGCCGAGCGCGGTGTCGCTGGCCGAACGCGGGTTGACCAGATCGGTGACCACGTCCGGTGCCAGCAGGCGTTGCTGCGCCGGCAACTGCAGGCTTTCCTTCGGCGGGCGGAAGCGGCGCAGCAGGGCGAACACGGTGAGCGCCACGGCGACCAGCACGGTGATTTCACCGAGGGTGTCGAAGCCACGGAAGTCCACCAGCATCACGTTGACGACGTTGCTGCCGCCGCCCTCGGGCAGGGCGCGACTGAGGTAGAAAGAGGAAATATGGTTCGGCGTCTGCCGGGTGAGCATGGCGTAGGACAACAGCGCCATCCCCGCACCGACCGCAATCGACAGCAGCAAGTCGCGCAGACGACGGGTACGCGCCTTGCGCAGGCTGCCTGGCAGTGGTGAGACCTCTTCGATGCGTCGTGGCAACCAGCGCAGACCAAGCAGGATCAACACCGTGGTCACCACTTCGACCGCCAGTTGCGTCAGCGCCAGATCAGGCGCGGAGAACCAGACGAAGGTCACGCAGGTCATCAGGCCACAGACGCTGACCATGGTCAGTGCAGCGAGACGGTGATATTTGGCCTGCCATGCGGCGCCGAGCGCACAGGCGATCGCCAACAGCCACAGGGTCACGAAGACGATGGAACCAGGTATTTTCGGCCGGTCGCCCCAGGTCAGCGTGCTGTGCAGCATCGGGATCAGACCGGCGAGCACGGCGGCCGAAACCATCAGGAACAGCTGCATCTGCAAGCGCTTGGTGCCGAGGCGCCGCTCGACGCGCCGGGCGATGCGCATCATCACGACCAGACTGCGCTCGAACAAACGCTTGCCGTTGAAGCGGCCGACCAGCGGCGGATACTTGAAATGGCCGAGCTTGAACTGCTTGCGCAGCAGCAGATAGAGGATGATGCCGCCGGACATGGCGATCAGGCTCATGATCATCGGTGCGTTCAAACCGTGCCAAATGGCCAGGCTGTATTCCGGCAACTCACCACCGACCACCGGCAGTGCCGCAGCGGCGAGTAATGGCCCGACGATCTGCGCCGGGAAAATCCCCACCAGCAGACAGGTGAAGACCAGCAACTCGACCGGGGCGCGCATCCAGCGCGGCGGCTCGTGCGGCGTGTGTGGCAGGTCAGTGGCGGTGGGGCCGAAGAACACGTCGACGGTGAAACGCAGGGAATAGGCAACGCTGAACATGCCGGCGATGGTCGCGACGATTGGCAGACTGGTCTCGACCCACGCGGTGGCGTTGATGAACACGGTTTCGGCGAAGAACATTTCTTTCGACAGGAAACCGTTGAGCAGCGGCACGCCGGCCATTGAGGCACTGGCGACCATGGCCAGCGTCGCCGTATAGGGAATCAGTTTGATCA
Source organism: Pseudomonas sp. AC255 (assembly GCF_979258175.1). Classification (NCBI taxonomy): domain Bacteria; kingdom Pseudomonadati; phylum Pseudomonadota; class Gammaproteobacteria; order Pseudomonadales; family Pseudomonadaceae; genus Pseudomonas; species Pseudomonas sp. AC255. Next base: position 1,828,743 of record NZ_OZ409841.1, read on the forward strand.
GACCGCTGAGCTTGCGGATATCACGGGTGCCGCTTTCGTGGTCGATGATGCCGGCGGCCATGAACAGCGAGGCTTTGAACGTCGCGTGGTTGAGAATGTGAAAAACTGCTGCCACTGCGGCCAGTGAACTATTGAGGCCCAGGAGCAAAGTGATCAGACCGAGATGGCTGATGGTCGAGTAGGCCAGCAAACCTTTGAGATCGTTCTGGAACATCGCGCAGTACGCGCCAAGCAATAGCGTACAGGCGCCCGCTCCGCTGACGATGTAGAACCATTCCTCACTGCCGGACAGCGACGGCCACAGACGTGCCAAAAGGAAAACCCCGGCCTTGACCATGGTCGCCGAGTGCAGATAGGCCGAGACGGGCGTCGGTGCCGCCATCGCGTGGGGCAGCCAGAAGTGAAACGGGAATTGCGCGCTTTTGCTCAGCGCGCCGATCAGGATGAGTGGCAAGAGAACAGGGTAGAGGGCATGTGCACGAATCAGATCGCCGGCGGCCAGGACCTTGTCCAGGTCATAGCTGCCGACGACATGGCCGAGAATCATGACCCCCGCCAGCAGACATAACCCGCCGGCACCGGTGACCATCAGCGCCATATAAGCCCCGCGCCGCGCATCGGCGCGGTGGTGCCAGTAGCCGATCAGCAGGAACGAGAAGAGGCTGGTCAGCTCCCAGAAGAACACGATCTGAATCAGGTTGCCGGAGATCACCAGCCCGAGCATGGCGCCCATGAACGCCAGAAAAAATGCGAAAAAGCGCGGCACCGGATCGTCCGGCGACATGTAATAACGGGCATATAAGGAGACAAGTGTGCCGATGCCGAGCACCAGCATCGAGAACAGCCAGGCGAAGCCGTCCATGCGCAAAATGAAGTTCAGCCCGAGGCTGGGCAACCACATGAATTCTTCGCGGATCACGCCACCGTGGGCGATTTGCGGGTACAGCATCGCGACCTGAACGGTGCCGATCAAAGCGACCAGACCCGCCAGCAGCGATTCGGCATTGCGCGCATTGTGCGGCAGCACCGCTGCCAGACAGCTGCCGATGAACGGCAGAAGCAGTAGAACTATCAGGGACATAGGCTTCTAATCTGCGGAAGTTTGTGAAGCATCATACGTGCCAGCTCCCTGATCACCAAACGCGAGGATGTCTCAGAATCCTACAAAGTAGTCTGGAATTTTGTGTTTGGCGTTGTTTCCGCTTGGCCAGACAACCGCAGAATCCAATTGCAAGGATGAAATCTCACTCAAAGGCGGCGTTTGGTTATCGACCGTTCATCGGGAAAAGCTCTTAACCTGTAATTTCTGACAGTAGACGGTCTTTTGTAATGCCGTTGTACTTGAGTTGCACCGAGGTGCATTGAACGGCCAGCCGGACGAGCGCGGGCCATACCAGGTACAAGGAGAGTTGGAAGATGCATATTCAAACAGAAGGGAAACGTACACTAAAAAAAGACCAATTGCAGCCGCCCCTCTTTTCTGAAGCAGTCGGGACTGTTATTTCCCGGGCAAAAATCAAGAATGGCGCTACGTTCGTGGTTCCTCCTATTTCTCAGGCAAAAGTCGGGGACATTCTCGACATCTATTCCGATACAGAAACAGGGCTCTGGTCGTCTCGTCTGCAACTCAGTGAGTTGCATCTGGGCAAGTCCTTGGAATTCAGAGTCCTGGCGTTTCACTTTGATGACACTGATTGGGCAAATGCGTATTACGTGTTGACCCAAGGAGGCGCACAGTTTGTCTCTGAAATGAGCCAGTATAAAGTGACGGATTGATCTGGAGCAGTCAGGTCGGTACCTCACTGTGAATTGTGAGCGCACCGGCCTGGCAGTTTGTACTGGGGCTGGTTTTGTGCCAGGCGTACACTTTCAGTCCCTACTGACCTCAGCTTCCTGGCCCTGATCCACGTCGGATGACACATCCTTACCCTTGGTCTTCAACTCACTGACAATCACCGCCGCAACAATCAACCCGGCCCCAACCAGTGCAATCGCCGGCAAGCGCTCTCCGGCAATCCGTCCGACAATCCCGGCCCACACCGGTTCACCGGCATAGATCAACGTCGCCCGAGTCGGCGAAACACTCTTCTGCGCCCAGTTCATCGCCACCTGAATCGCCGCACTTGCTGCGCCCAGACCCAAAGCGGTCACCAGCAACAACCAGGAAAATTCCGGAATCACTTCACCGGTCGGGACCACCAGCAAGAACGACAGCACCGCCGTCACCGCCAGTTGCACCACCGTCACCCGCCGCACATCAACCTGTCCGGCGAATGTGCTGATCAAAATGATCTCGGCAGCAATCGCAACGGCGCTGATCAATGTCGCGATTTCTCCGGGACTGAAATTCAACGCCGCCCCCGAGGGGCCGGACAACAACATCAGTCCGGCAAACGCCAGCATGATCCCGATACTTGGCATCAACCCCGGACGCCGTCCCAGCACCAGCCATTGCAGCAGCGGCACAAACGGTACATATAGCGCGGTAATGAACGCCGACTGACTGCTCGGAATACTTTGCAATCCGACCGTCTGCAGGCCGTAACCGAGCATGATCGCCACGCCGATGAACGACCCGGCCTTCACTTCGAACAAGGTCAGTTCGCGCAGATGACGCCAGGAGAACATCGCCACGATCGCCGCCGCGGCGGCAAAGCGCAGGCCGACAAAAAACATCGGGCCACTGACCGTCATGGCATGTTGCACAATCAGAAACGTGCCGCCCCAGATCATGGTGATCAGCACCAGCACGCACTCGGCTTTGCTGAAGCGGGAAAAGCGGATTCGGGACGCAGAATTGTTTGGCGACATCATGACCTTGCGCACATTAAAAGGGAGGCCGCACAATGCCGCCAACGTTGCGCAGTATACTGCCCAACCCCACCGAGTGAGCAATATAGTGCACAAAGATTCGACCCAGCGAGCCTCCGTCCTGCAACACGTCAGCCAGAACGTTCGACGCCTGCGCCATGCGGCGGATATGAGCCAGACCGCACTGGCGGAAAAGTCCGGGGTGAGCCGACGGATGCTGGTGGCGATCGAGGCAGGCGAAAAGAATGTCAGCCTGACCACGCTTGATCGCGTCGCCGAAGCGCTCGACGTTGCGTTCAGTGATCTGATCCAAGCGCACGATGCGCGCGACCCGAGCCGGATCAATGAGGTTGCCTGGGCGGGCACGATTCCCGGCAGCAGAGCCGTGCTACTGTCCAAAGCCACCGCGAGCCGCGAAGTCGAGCAATGGGAGTGGTGCCTGCAACCGGGCGAGGTTTATCCGTCGCAACCGGACGCCGATGGCTGGAGCGAGCAGATCTACGTATTTGAGGGTTGCCTGACGCTGATGCTCGGCGATCAGGCGCAGCACATCAATAAAGGAGAGTTTTTCATGTTCGCCAGCAATCAACCGCATGCCTACCGCAACGATGGCGATGTGGCTGCGCGGTTCGTGCGTAATGTGGTGATCTGAATGGAGCAGCCTGCGGACATTCTGATCATCGGCGGCGGCCTTAGCGGCACGATGCTGGCAGTGCAATTGCTCCGGTTGCCGGGGCAACGAAAGATTCTCATCATCGAGCCTCGCGCTGAACTGGGACGTGGTGAGGCTTACAGCGCAGTCGAGTTGGGGCATACGCTGAACGGCAACGCGGCGCGGATGAGCGTCGATCCGGATAATCCTGATGATCTGACGCAGTGGCTGACCGCGCATATTGCCGGCGGCGGCTGGCCGGAATCTGCCGAGCAGGACGTGCCGGTCAGTGAGCTGTTTCCGCCGCGCGGCCTGTTCGGGGTCTATGTGCAACAGCGTCTGGCTGAGGCCCGGGCGGTGGGCGCGCTGCAAGGTTCGACCGTTGAACATATTTGTGCTGAAGCCGTCGACCTGCAAAGCGATTCCGGCTCAATGCAGCTCACCTTGAGCGATGGCCGGATTTTGCGTGGATCGCAGGCGGTGCTGGCCACCGGCATGTTTCCCGCCGCTCGCACGCCGCAGACGCAATCCAGTGGCCTTAACGCCGCAGCGCTTGATCCCTGGGATGTGGCGGCCATGCGCGAACTCGACCCGCAGTCCACCGTGGTGATCATCGGCTCCGGTCTGACCATGGTCGATGCCGTGGTGTCGCTGGAGCAGGCCGGGCACCGTGGGCCGATCGAGGTATTCTCCCGGCATGGCCTGCTGCCGCACGTGCGCCGTCAACCGCCGGCCTGGGTGGATTTTCTGGCAGCAGATCACAGCATCCGCACGCCACGCCAGTTGGTGCGCGAATTGCGCCGACATTGTCGCGACGCAATCGCCCAAGGCATCGACTGGCAGGCGCCGCTGGATACGGTTCGCGCGCATATCGCGCGGTTGTGGAGTCAGGCGACTGACGTGCAACGTCGACAATTCGTACGGCATGTACGGCCATGGTGGGAGAGTCACCACCATCGTTCGCCGCCACTGAGTGCCGAGTTGATCGAACGGCTGCACAAGGAAGGACGCTTGCGCATTCACGCCGCGTCATTCAAGGGCATTGAGCCCGGCGCTGGCGATGCTGTGACCATTCGCATCCGTCCTCGGGGTGAGGCTGAAACATCTACTGTAAGTGGTGCGGCGCTGATCAACTCCAGCGGTATTGAATACGACTGGCGGCGAGTCGCACGACCGTTGCCACAGCAGTTGCTGGCGCGGGGGCTGGTGCGGCCGGGGCCGTCGGCGCTGGGGATCTCGGCAAAGGACGGCGCAGTGGTGGGTGCCGAAGGGCGGGTGAGTAGTCAGCTGTTTGCCATGGGCCCGCCGTTGCGCGGGATGTGGTGGGAGAGTACGGCAGTGACGGACGTCGCTGCGCAGGCTAAAGCGTTGGCTCGGCGGTTGGTGGATAGCCTGAGAGACTGATGTGTTTTTCTTGGGCCTCTTCGCGAGCAGGCTCGCTCCCACAATGGGATTCAGGTTGTTACTACAATTTGCGGCACACCATAAATCCTGTGGGAGCGAGCTTGCTCGCGAAAGCGTCATCTGATTCAACGTCTCTGTTGAATGAAAGACCGCTATCGCTGGCAAGCCAGCTCCCACATTGGGCTTTTGTGACGGCTTGAGATTATGCGACTACCCGGTAGCAAGGCACATACGCCGCGCCACCCGGAAGTTTCATCCGGTGCTGGGCGACGAAGGCTTTGAGCAGTGCATCAAGCGGCTGCATGATCGCCGCATCGCCACGGATCTGATACGGCCCGTGCTCTTCGATCAGACGAATGCCCTTGTCCTTGACGTTACCGGCGACGATCCCGGAAAACGCCCGACGCAGATTGGCCGCCAGTTCATGCGGTGGCTGGTCGCGGTGCAGTTTCAGGTTGGCCATGTTTTCGTGGGTCGGATCGAACGGACGCTGGAAGCCCTCATCGATCTTCAACAGCCAGTTGAAATGAAACGCATCGTTACGCTCGCGGCGGAACTGCTTCACCGCTTTCAAGCCTTGAGTCATCTGCCGCGCTACTTCGGCCGGATCATCGATGATGATCTCGTAATGCTGTTTGGCTTCTTCGCCGAGGGTCGCGATGACAAACGCATCCAGCTGTTCCAGATACGGCGCGGCATGCTTCGGCCCGGTGAGGATCACCGGGAACGGCAGACCTTCATTGTCCGGGTGCATCAGGATGCCGAGCAGGTACAGGAACTCTTCGGCCGTACCGGCGCCGCCCGGGAAAATGATGATGCCGTGGCCAACACGGACGAAGGCTTCCAGACGTTTTTCGATGTCCGGCAGGATCACCAGCTCATTGACGATCGGGTTCGGCGCTTCGGCGGCGATGATGCCTGGCTCGGTCAGGCCGAGGTAGCGACCGCCGTGAATGCGTTGTTTGGCATGGGCAATGGTCGCGCCCTTCATCGGGCCTTTCATCACGCCAGGGCCGCAACCAGTGCAGATGTCGAGGCTGCGCAGGCCCAGTTCGTGGCCGACTTTCTTGGTGTATTTGTATTCTTCGGTATTGATCGAGTGGCCGCCCCAGCACACCACGATCTTCGGCTCGACGCCCGGGCGCAGGGTGCGCGCGTTGCGCAGCAGGTGGAACACGTAGTCGCTGATGCCTTGGGAATTGCTCAGGTCGATGCGCTGGCTGTCGAGTTCGTTCTCGGTGTAGACGATGTCGCGCAGGGCGCTGAAGAGCATTTCGCGGGTGCTGGCGATCATCTCGCCGTCGACGAACGCGTCGGCCGGAGCGTTCAGCAGCTCCAGGCGTACGCCGCGATCCTGTTGGTGAATACGGATTTCGAAGTCCTTGTAGGCTTCGAGGATGGTCTTGGCATTGTCGACATGCGCGCCGGTGTTGAGGATGGCCAGGGCGCACTGGCGGAAGAGGGTATAAGTGCTGCCGGATCCGGCTTCGCTCAGTTGCTGGACTTCACGTTGAGAAAGGGTTTCCAGACTGCCTTTCGGGCTGACCGAGGCATTGATTACGTGTCGTTGGGTCATGCAGTGATCCTTAAAACGATGTCATCCACAACGCAGCGGATGGCATCCGAATAGTGTGTATCCATGAATGAAGATGGCACGATCTGCGCTATACCGCCATGTCCCGTTGGACTTTGAAAAGATGAAAAGGAGCCCCAGCATAGCTAAAACCCGGTGCGATGCGATAATGCGCCGGCGAGTTTTTTCCGTTGCGCGTTTTGTCACTCAAGGAAGTCATTTTCGATGTTCGAGATTCAGCCGATGGACCCCGCTACCTTTCGTCAGCAGACCCGCCGCAGCACGATCATCATCGCCGTGCTGTTTCTGCTGCTGGCCATGCTGTTTTCGTCTGTCGCGGTGGCGGTATTTGGCGAGCCCGATGGGGATAATCTGCGATTCAACGTGGGCGGGGTATTTGTGGCGTTTCTGCTGACGGCGGCGCTGTTGCGCGGACGTTTCTGGCATCAGACCTGGATGGCCCCGGCGGTGTACAGCTGGCGCCTCAAGCGCAATCTGATGAGCATCACCAATATGATGCATCAGGTAACAGCGGCGGCGCAGAACAACGATCCGACGGCGATGAAGGTGTTGCGTTTCTACCACTTGGGACTGCTGCAGATGCATGAGCTGGACGGCAACTCCAGCGATCATGGACAACTGCGTGACGAAGTCGCACAGCACAAGGCGCGGATGCAGGCGCTGGGCCTTGATCCTGACCAGCCACGCTTCGATCCGCAGTGGCTGGAAACGTTGAAACCGGCCTCGCGTTAAAACGGAATGCGCCGGGCCCGGCGCAGTTTCCACGAACGCAGCAGTCGTGCGTACACCAACAGGTTGACCGCCAGCACCACGCTGCCAAGTGCCAGTTGAATCTGCGGCGTCAGACCGGCCGGGTAGATGATCGGCCAGATGTAATGCTCAATGAAACCGCCGGCGTATTCGGTCTGCCCGGCCGCGTGGCGCATGAGGTTTTCCCAGTAGGTCAACGGACAGGTCAGGTGCAACACCTCGACCGCTACGCCCCAGGCAGCCGCCGGCAGGTGCAGCCACATCAACCGTGGCCAGCGCAGCACCAGCAGCCCGCCGAACAGTACGAACAAGATGAAACACAAGTGAAACAGCACCAGCCCGTCGGCGGCGATTCGGTACAGCATGGCGTCTTCCTGACGTAAGGGGAGATGGCGCTATGGTACGCCGCGCGGGACAAAATGCGTTGGTGAATCTGGGCGCGCAAAAGTGTTCTACCCTTTAACGATCATCAACTGTTCTGAGGTGAGGTGCACATGGCAACTGAGCAAACGCGCGCGGAAGATGATGAGCCAACGGAAGAAGAAATCGAGCAGCAGAAGAGGCAGGAAAAAACCTGGAAGCATGATGACAGCCGCGAGCTGTCGGACCGCGATCAGGAGCGTCCTCTGAAACCTTGAACAGCGCATACGAAGAGCCCCGCATCAGCGGGGCTCTTCGCGTTTCAGAAGTCTTCCAGCTGCGTGAAATCCGGGTAGGTCGCTCGATACCCCAACGTTCGATCGATCCACGCATTGAGCTCATTGACCATCACCGGCGGATGGCCGGGATATCCCTCGAGGGTGCTGCGCAGGGTGCGTTCGATATCGGGCACGCTGTGCAGGTTTCGGGTCTTGATGTAATGGCCGATAAAACAGTCGAGTTCCAGGCGTTCTGTCTTGGACAGATGGACACACTTCAGGCCGCTGACCTGTTTGATTGCAAAATCGTCGCTCACTTATTTCTCTGCAAGGCTTGAAAGTTGTTGATGGATTCCTGATTTCTTTGACTCTTTGGTCAACTGGTATACCAATCGGAAAGGCGGCGCGCATGCTATCCGCAGCGCGGGGAAATGTATGTATGACTGTCGAAATGTCTGACAGGCGGTTGATTCGCTCAAACGGCTGTTTTACGGGGGTGTATCGCGGTTGAAACACTTTTTGTAACGCGCGGGATTCAGTGACGGGCTCGCTTGATTAACGCAGCAGTGAAGTAATTATTTAGTCGACTCGTTCTATCAATTGCGCACCTTGATTACGCGTATTACCGACCGCTTTGCCGACTTTGTACCATTCGAAGGCATCACTGGGCTCGCCTTCAAACAGCAGCATCTGCTCGGCGCGTTCCAGCGGCGTAGCCGGATCAAGCCATTCCCGAGCCCGCGTCGAATCGAAGACCACCGGGCGGCGATCGTGAATATCGAGGAGGCCGCCCAGGCTGTCAGCGGTGATGATGACGAACCCGTCGTCCTCCCTCGGCGCAACCCCCGGTGCCGGAAACTGGCCGATACCAGCACAGAAAACCGGAGCCTGATCCGCCCGACGAATCAACCAGGGCTGGCGGGATTTTTCCCCGGTATCAACCCATTCAAACCAGTTGTCGACCGGCACAATCAGCCGCTGCCGCCAGATCGCCCGGAAGAACGCGCCGTGGGCGACTTTTTCCACCCGTGCGTTGATGGGCGCGGCACGATCCTTGGCCCAATGCGGCCGCCAGCCCCAGCGCAGATTGTCGGCATGAATAGCCTGTTCGTGCTGATGCAGAACCGCCAGCGCAGTGGTGGGCGCTGCGTTGTAGCGATTGAGCGGCGCATCGCCAACGTGATTGATCAACGCATCGGGGATGCTGAGCACCGCGACGAAATCGTGAATCCCACGGTACTGCGTGAGTCTTCCGCACATGGCTGAAATCTCCTTGAGGAAATTTGAGTCTAGTCGGACATGCCGACGTGCCTGGCCGATGACGCACTGGAACCAGCACCGGAACCAAACCCTGTGTACCTTATCCAACCTGCGCTCGCGGATAGCCGCGCAGGGATGGACAAAGGCGAGGGAGGTTTGCCATTCGACAACACCACGGCCGCGGCCTCGGGGCAAGACATGACATCCGGATGCAAACTTCTTTGTGTTGCGCTCATCGCGCTCGGTCAGGCCGGTTGCATCGCCGCGCCGATTGAAATGACCACGCAAACCGAAACGCGCCTGAAGGCACAGGCCCCCGTACGTTTTCTGCTGACGTTTGACGATGGCCCCAGCGCTTCAGGATGGTGGAATCCCACGGCGACGGTGCTCGACAGCCTCAAAAGCAATCCGCTGCAGGCAGACATCAAAGCCGTGTTTTTCGCGCAGACCCGAGCACCCAGGGCAGGCGACAGCGAGATCGGTCGCAGCCTGATGCGTCGTGAACACGCCGAGGGGCATATTCTCGCCTTTCACACTGCAACCCACTGGCACACCAACCATCGCTCACTCGATCCGCAAGAGCTGGAGCAATCGCTGACCGATGGCAGCGCTGACATTGCCGCCATCACCGGAGCGCTGCCCAAGCTGTTGCGCCCACCGTTCTGGAACTACGACAAGCGCACATTTGCGGCCTATCAAAAACACGGCTTGCACGTCTTGCTCACGGACCTGAGTGCCAACGACGGCAAGATCTGGGGCTTCAACGCCAGCCCTCGGCGTCGGGCGAACATGCTGCGGCAGTTATCGGAAGTGCGCGAGCGCATCGCCGTGGGTCAATTGCCGACCGTGGATGGCGTGATTCCGGTCGTGGTGACGTTCCATGATCTCAATCGCTACACCGCGCGCCACACTCGCGAATATCTGCAGATTCTGCTCGATAGCGCGGCGGCGACCGGGGTCAGACTGGCGGACGAGCCGTTCTACGACGATCAGGCCGCACTGGAAAAAGCCGCGTTGGCGCGTACGGTTCAGCAAAGCGCTGAGCCGGTGAATCTGCCCGGTATGTGGAACTGGATCTGGGATCACGACGCGCATTGAATGACGTGAGTGAGTTGTGATCGGCTTGGCATTCCCGAGCGGGCAATCAACAGACCGTGGGTCTATGCTCGATGGATCGATTCTCCGCCTGCGAGGCGCCCGTCCATGCTTGCCATTGCCGATATTTGCCGGATCGTCGAGTCAGGCTTCCCCACGTTCAAGTGTGATTGCACACCGACCGGACAAGGTCTGTTGCGGATCAAGGTGTATGAGCCGGGCAGTGGGCGTGTCGAGTTGTTGCTCGACGGCGTTTCTCCCGAACATCTGGTGACGATTCGCGATATTTCCAATTTCATCGGTGAGTTGCGCACGGAAATCAGCGCCGGTCGCCGGGCGTTCGCCGGCTGATCGTTATAAACGCCGTTGAAAGGCCTGCACGATGCGCCGTGTCGCGTCGTTGGTTTCAAGATTGTGCAGGGCATCTAGCGGATACCAGATGCAATCGACGATTTCATTCTGCGGGCGCACCTCGTCGAGGTTGACCACCGACGCCTCATAAACGTGATGTCGCGTACTGCCCGCCTGCAGATCCATCAGATACAGGACGTCCTCGGCATTCAGCCCGGTTTCTTCTTCCAGCTCGCGAACGGCAGCCGCCGCGCGGGTTTCCCCGGGCTCGATCTTGCCTCCGGGCAGCGACCAGTGATGGCGGGGTTTGCGCACCAGGAGGATATGCCGATCCTGTTCGCAAATGACGGTAGCGCGTACTTTCATGAATGCCCTGCTGATGCTTGTCATAAAAATGTAATTAAACTGCAATATTCGAGCCGCAAGCAGATTTAAAGGTTCCCCGTTGATTGGGAGCTACTTGCCCAGCAAAAAGTGCCAGTGGATTGACGAATGCAGGGTGAGTTCGGGTTTACAACGAAGCAGGTACCGGGTGTAAGGTGGGCCTGTACACCGAAAACACCGTTGGCAAAAGGGAGGTGCTTATGAGCATTCCAATGCTGAACAAGCTGCACATGAATGGTTACGATGTGCTCAGTGTGAACAACGGCCCGTGGCGGGTATGCACTCAGGGCGACCGGTTGGCGTCATTCACCAGCAGGGAGGAAGCGATGGCCTATGCGGCGGCGCTTCCTGGTTACAAGCAACGCCCCAAACGGGTGCAAAGCCAGAACGTCAGTTGATGCGTTATAACGAAAGAGCCCCGGTTTCGACCGGGGCTTCTTATTTGTGGCTTTGGAACGCTTGTCAGTGCACCTTGATTCGGCTGATGGTCCGGGCTTTTACCTCCTTGGCATAGATCTGCAATCTCTCTTCGTCGCTTTGCAGGATTTCGCACGACCGCAACACGGTCTGGGCGTCTGCCTCGTTGCCGGATTTACGCAGTTGTTCAGCGATGCGCTTGAGATCGACCGCCGACCATCTCAGGTCCGACGCCACGCTTTGCAAATCCCGTTGAAGTTCGTGTTCGTATTCATTGAGCCGCATGATCACCTCCTGAACGTTCTCGGTAGAAAAGAGTAGTCGCATTTTCCCGGATGCGGCCAAGTCATCTGACGCCCGGCTGAACCGATGTGAAAAATTGTCCAAACGCCGGTAACGGCGGGTTGCCACGATGGATGTGCAAGCGGTTAAACGGTACATTCAGCTTTTTTCCGCACAGGTAAACAACATGCGCGTATGGATCGGCAGTCTGGCACTTGCTCTGTTGACGGGGTGCTCGTTACCGGCGTCGCTGGTGCCGGGCGAGCCAAACCTCAGCAAGGCCAGTGACAAGCCACCCAAGGAATATGCTGCGTGTTTGTTACCGTTGTGGCAGAAGGATGTTGCCAGGACCTCGCAGACGTCGATTTCCAACGGCTACCGGATTACCGCGCCGAGCATTATCACGGCGGATGAGATTCTCGATATCGTCAAATACAAGGACGGTAGCAAGGTGTCCCTCTACCAGGGGCCGCCGTGGGCCAAGTCCGGATCGCTGCGCCAATCGGTGCGTGATTGCCTGTAACCGGGCGCCCGGATCTCAAAAAAGGCAGACACCGAAGTTCGATGTCTGCCTTTTTTCATCGGATGGAGACTCCAGCCAAACGCTCGCAATGAGCTGTGACAGTTGCCCGCGAGGCGCTGCCGAATCCTTGACTAGGCTTTGAATGTCGGCCCGTGACGGGTTCGGCATGACTGAAAGGAGCCTCGGATCATGGATGATCTGGTCAAGGACATCATTCCGCTGTTGCAGTATCTAATCCCAGGTTTTCTATCGACCTGGATCTTCTATTCACTTACGGCATTCAAGCGACCGGATACGTTCGGCCAGATCGTGCAGGCGCTGATATTCACATTTGTGATTCAGGGCGCGGTGTTGGCGGTGGGCAACCTCTGTTTGTGGATTGGCTCGAAGGGTTTTTCATTAGGAAACTGGGATGATCGGGCGCAAACGCTCTGGGCATTTATGTTTTCGCTGATGCTGGGATTGTTTGCCTGTTACCTGGCAACGAGTGACAAATTGCACGGCTGGTTACGTAAGCGAAACGTCACGAAACAATCTTCTTTCCCCAGTGAATGGTTCTGCGCCTTTGCCCAACATGAGCGCTTTATAACCCTGCATTTAAGCGACGAAAGGCGCGTATTTGGCTGGCCGGTCGAGTGGCCACGGGAATCATCAAATGGTCAGTTTGTCATGAAATATCCGCGTTGGCTCACGGATGATGGCCAACCTGCATCTATTGGCGCGGAGTTTTTGTTGATAGATTCCGCGAAAGTCAAATGGGTCGAGTTCAGCCCAGTATCAGAGGGATCAACATGCCAACTGCCAGAGCACCACAACCCATGCCAAAGCATTTAGAGCGACTCTTTGTCGGGCCGGACGGAAAAATGCTCGACGTGCCCTTGATCAAGGGACCCAGTGCGCCGCCGCCTCTGAAACCACGGTCTAGACGATAAACTTCTTCAGCCCCAACCCTGCACCACCGCCCGGCGAATCGCCTCCAGCAACATCGCGAACGCCGGGTTGTCATTGTTCTCCCGCCAGATCAGATGCAGTTCGCTTTGCACCCCTTCGCCCAGATCGATCTCGCGAAACACCACATTCCTGAACACCACGCTGGTAGCGCAACGCGGTACCAGCGCCAGACCCATGCCAGCGTTGACCAGCGCCAGAATCGTCAGCGACGAGCCCAGCCACTGCACGTAATCCGGCGCCACCCGCGCTGAGCGTAGCGTGCCGGTCAACAGTTCGTTGAACGGCGGATAGGCTTCATGGGAGTACATCAGGAACGGTTGTTTATCCAGATCGGCGACAGACACTTCAGTCGCGTTTGCCAACTTGTGCCCGCTGGGCACTGCAAGCACAAATGGTTCGCGCACCAGGCATTCGGTGGCATAGCCCGGTTCCTGCAATGGCGCCCGTGCGATGCCCAGGTCGATACGGCGAGCTCGCAACGCCTCGTGCTGTTGATAGGTGTTCATCTCTGCCAGATCGATTTTCACCTGGGGCTGTTTAAGTCGCGCTTCGGCGATCACCTTGGGCAGAAACTCATACACCGCGCTGCCGACAAACGCGATGTTTACCGAACCAATATCGCCCTCGGCAAACCGGCGTGCGGTGATCGCTGCTTGCTGGGCGCGCTCCAGCAGATTCTGCGCTTCAACGAAAAATGCCCGGCCTGCCGACGTCAGCGCAACGCTGCGTGTGCTGCGGGTGAACAGCTCGACGCCAAGGTGATGCTCCAGCAACTGGATCTGCCGACTCAGCGGCGGCTGCGTCATGTTCAGACGCTCGGCGGCGCGGCGGAAGTTGAGTTCGGTGGCGACCGTGGTAAAGCAGCGCAGTTGGGTGAGTTCGAACATTGATCTAATCCAGGTATCAATCGAATGCCTGTTTAGATTAGACGGGATCAATGCACGACGTCCATGATCGGCTCATTGCTTCAAGTCATCCCTAAAAAACAAGATCGGGAGTCGCCCCTTGAAAACCCTCCAGAGTCCGCCGGACATCACGGTGCTCGCCCGCGCCGCCGCCAAGGTCAAACGCCACGTACTGCCGCTGTTCGTGGTGATGTTCATCGTCAACTACATCGACCGGGTCAATATCGGTTTCGTGCGCAGTCATCTGGAGACCGATCTGGGCATTGGCGCAGCGGCTTATGGACTTGGCGCCGGATTGTTTTTCATCGGTTATGCGCTGTTCGAAGTGCCGTCGAACATGCTGTTGCAGCGCTACGGCGCGCGGGTCTGGCTGACGCGGATCATGTTTACCTGGGGCGCTGCGGCCATGGCCATGGCCTTTGTTCAGGGCGAAACCAGTTTCTACGTACTGCGCTTTATTCTTGGCGCGGCTGAGGCCGGGTTCTTCCCGGGAATCATTTACTACTTCACCCAATGGCTGCCAGCGTCCGAGCGCGGCAAAACCATGGCGGTGTTCCTTAGCGGCTCAGCGATTGCCTCGGTCATTTCCGGCCCGGTGTCCGGTGCGCTGTTGCATATCAGCGGGTTTGGCATGCACGGCTGGCAGTGGATGTTTCTGATCGAAGGCGCAGCGTCGGTGGTGTTGTGTGCTTTCGTCTGGTTCTGGCTGCAATCGCACCCGCGTCAAGCCAAGTGGCTGAGCGAGGAAGAGCGGGACGCACTGGTCGCGGCGATTGCCGAGGAGCAGCGCGCTCGCGAAGCGGTACAAGTCGCCAAGCCGTCGATGTTCAAGCTGTTGGCCGACCGGCAGATCGCGCTGTTCTGCTTCATCTACTTTTCCATTGCCCTGACCATCTACGGCGCAACCTTCTGGCTACCGAGCATGATCAAGAAGATGGGCAACCTCGGTGATTTCCAGGTCGGGCTGCTCAACTCCATTCCGTGGATCATTTCGATTGTCGCCATGTACGGCTTCGCGGCGCTGGCCGGCAAGTGGAAATTCCAGCAGGCCTGGGTCGCGCTGACCCTGGTGATCGCCGCCATCGGTATGTTCATGTCGACCACCGGCGGGCCGGTGTTTGCATTTGTCGCGATCTGCTTCGCCGCCATCGGTTTCAAAGCGGCGTCGGCGCTGTTCTGGCCGATTCCGCAGAGCTATCTGGATGCGCGCATTGCGGCGGCGGTGATCGCGCTGATCAACTCCATCGGCAACCTTGGCGGCTTCGTCGCGCCGACCGCGTTCGGCATCCTTGAACAAACCACCGGCTCCATCGAGGGCGGCCTGTATGGCCTGGCGGCGACATCGCTGATCGCTGCCGTGGTGATCTCCTTCGCCCGCACGGCGCCTGGCGCCAAAGATAAAACCCCGGCAAAGCCAAGTGACGAAGCCGCCGTTGTGGCGCCGGCTCGTCCGGCTGCGAGCCACTGAATCGATTGTTGATCTGTCAGGAGCGTTATCTTGAAAATCACCCGTGTCAGCGTCACCCCGATTGCCTTTCGCGATCCGCCACTGCTCAACGCCAGCGGCATCCACGAACCCTTTGCTCTGCGCTCGATCATCGAGATTGAAAGTGACAACGGCTACATCGGCCTCGGCGAAAGCTACGGCGATGCCCCGGCGCTGGCGATCCAGCAACAATTGCAGAGCCAGTTGATCGGCCTCGATCCGTTCAGCCTCAATCAATTGCGCGCGATCGTGCAGGCCACCGTGGCGGCGAATAAACCCGCCGGCGTCGCTGGTGCCGAACTGGCCCCCGGTTCCCACGCCAGCAAAGCGGTGAGCAATGCCTACTCGGCATTCGAAGTGGCGTTTCTCGATTTGCAGGCGCACTACCTGAACGTGCCGCTGGTGGACCTGCTCGGCGGAGCGATCCGCGATGAAGTGCCGTTCAGCGCCTACCTGTTTTTCAAATACGCCGAACATATCGAGTCCCCCTACAAGCCGGACAACTGGGGCGAGGCGCTGAGCGAGCAACAGATCGTCGCGCAGGCAGCGCGGATGATCGAGGCGTACGGTTTCAAGAGCATCAAGCTCAAGGCCGGCACCTTGCCGCCGGAGCATGAGGTGGCGTGCATCAAGGCACTGAAGAAAGCCTTTCAGGGATTTCCGCTGCGCATCGATCCGAACGGCAACTGGTCGCTGGAGACAGCGATTCGCATGGCCGAACTGCTCGGCGATGATCTGCAGTATTACGAAGACCCGACCCCGGGCCTTGATGGCATGGCCGAACTGCACAAGCGCACCGGTCTGCCCTTGGCGACCAATATGGTCGTTACCGATTTCGACGAGTTCCGCCGCAGCGTTGCGCAGAACAGCGTGCAAATCGTCCTCGCCGACCACCATTACTGGGGTGGCCTGCGGGATACGCAGACGCTGGCGAAAATGTGCGATGTGTTTGGCCTCGGCGTGTCGATGCATTCCAACTCGCACCTGGGCATCAGCCTGATGGCCATGGCGCACGTCGCGGCGGCGGTGCCGAATCTGGATTACGCCTGCGACACCCACTACCCGTGGCAGGAGCCGGACGAGGAAGTGATCAAGGGCGGCAAGCTGCCGATTGTCGATGGCTGTGTGAAGATCACTCGCGCTCCGGGGTTGGGGCTGGAGCTGGATCATGAGCAACTGGCCAAGCTGCATGACCAGTACCTGACGTGCGGGATTCGCCAGCGCGATGATGTGCGGCAGATGCAGCGGTACAAGGCGGATTGGCGGGCGGTCAAGCCGAGGTTTTGAGGTGGTCGGGACGGGCCCCATCGCGGGCAAGCCCGCTCCCACAGGGTCTTTGTCGGATGCAAAATTTGTGAGCGACACAATACCTGTGGGAGCGGGCTTGCCCGCGATGGGGCCCACGAGTCAAAGCGTCTCGAGCAGCCAATCCCGAAACGCTCTCAACGAAGGCAGATTCTCATTACGCGGCGGATACACCAGGTAATAGCTGCGTCGGCTGGTAATCGGCTCGCCCAGTTGCAGCAATTCGCCCTTGAACAATTCGTCTTCGACCAGAATTCGCGGCACCAGGCCAACACCGATATTGGCGCGTACCGCCTGGATCAAGTGCGAGGTCATTTCAAAGCTCGGCCCGATCCGCATGCTGCGATGCGGCAGTTGCTGATGGCTGAACCATTCCGCCCACGCCTGGGCATTGCTGCTGACGTTGAGCAATAACTGCCCGGCAATGTGCTGCTCAGCTTTGTCGCGTTCAGGTGCCGACAACTGCGCGCTGGCAATGGCCACCAGTTCTTCGGTGTGCAGGGGCAGGGCGGTCAGGCCTGGCCATTCTCCGCCGCCGACGCAGATGGCGGCGTCGATTTCGCTGGTATCGAAGTCGATGGTTTCGATCCGCGAGTGCAGGTGCACGGTCATGCCCGGGTGCGCCGTGTAGAAATCCTTCAACCGTGGCAGTAGCCATTTCGAGCCGAAGGTCGGCAGCGTCGCCAGGCGCAGGCTGTGGATGCCCGAACCAAACGCCATTGCCTGCAAGGTTGCGCTGCGAATCTGCCCGAGGGCTTCGCTGAGTTCGCGCTGATACATGCGCCCGACATCCGTCAGCACCACCTGCCGGCCTTCGCGGCTGAACAAGCGCATGCCCAGCATCTTCTCGAGAATCTGTACCTGACGGCTGACCGCGCTCTGCGTCAGTGACAGTTCATGGGCGGCGCGGGTGTAGCTCTCGTGTCGAGCGGCGGCCTCGAAAGCCAGCAGCAGCGACATGGACGGTGTGAGGGTGCGCGGATTCATTCGTAAAACTCATCGATAGCGGGTCGAAATTACGCTTGTTCCATGGCTGGCCAGCAATGAACATGGGCGCAATCAGATGGCGGAGCCTGACGCAATCATTCCTTGCGCACAACTGTTCACCGCCACACAGCCCGATTTGACCGAGATGACCTGACCGATGATTGCCCAGCTGTCGCCTGCCAAAGCCCTGACCGGCGATTACCAACAATTCCTCGCCGCCCTGAAAGACAGCGGCTTTCGCGGTGAAATCAGCGCTGATTACGCCAGCCGGGTGGTGCTCGCGACCGACAACTCGATCTATCAGCGCTTGCCGCAAGCGGCGGTGTTTCCGCTGGATGCGGACGATGTGGCACGTGTCGCACGGCTGATTGCCGAACCGGCGTACGAGAAAGTGGTGATCACCCCCGTGGCGGTGGCACCGGCACCAACGGTCAATCGCTGACGGACGGCATCGTTGTAGACCTGTCGCGGCACATGAACCGCATTCTGGAAATCAACGTCGAACAGCGCTGGGTGCGGGTGCAGGCCGGGGTGGTCAAGGATCAGCTCAACGCCGCGTTGAAATCCGCCGGGCTGTTCTTCGCCCCGGAACTGTCGACCTCCAATCGCGCCACGGTCGGCGGCATGATCAATACCGACGCCAGTGGCCAAGGCAGTTGCACCTACGGCAAGACCCGCGACCATGTGCTGGAACTGGAGATGATCCTGCGCGGCGGCGAGCGTTTGCACGGTCTGCCGCTGACGGAGGACGAGCTTGAAACGCAGTGCGCCCGCGACGATCGGGTCGGCGAAGTCTATCGTTGTGCGCGGCAGATCATTGATGAACAGGGCGAGCTGATCAAGGCACGCTTCCCCGATCTCAACCGCTGCCTGACCGGTTATGACCTGGCGCACCTGCGTGAGGCCGATCAGCGCTTCAACCTCAACAGCGTGCTCTGCGGCGCTGAGGGCTCGCTGGGCTTCGTCGTCGAAGCGCGGTTGAACGTTCTGCCGATTCCCAAGCACACGATGCTGGTGAATATCCGCTACGCCGGGTTCATGGATGCCTTGCGCGATGCGCGGGCGTTGATGGCGCTCAAGCCGTTGTCGATCGAAACCGTCGATTCCAAGGTTTTGCTGCTGGCGATGCAGGACATCGTCTGGCACGGCGTTGCCGAATATTTTCCCGAAAACCCTGAGCGACCGACTCTGGGCATCAATCTGGTCGAGTTCTGTGGTGACGATCCGCAAGACTTGCAGCGCCGCGTCGAAGCGTTCCTCGAACATCTGCAAAGCGACCGCACGGTTGAGCGCCTCGGGCATACGCTGGCGGTCGGTCAGGCAGCGGTGAACAAGGTTTACGGCATGCGCAAACGTGCGGTGGGCCTGCTCGGCAACGTCGCCGGTGAAGCCCGCCCGCAGCCGTTCGTTGAAGACACCGCAGTGCCGCCGCAGCATTTGGCCGAATACATCGCCGAGCTGCGCGACCTGCTCGACAGCCACGGTTTGCAGTACGGCATGTTCGGCCATGTCGACGCCGGCGTACTGCACGTGCGGCCGATCCTCGACATGAAAGACCCGCAGCAAGCGGCGCTGGTACGCCCGGTGTCCGATGGCGTAGCGGCGTTGACTCAGCGCTACGGCGGCCTGCTCTGGGGCGAGCATGGCAAGGGCCTGCGTTCGGAGTACGCGCCGGCATTCTTCGGCGAGTTGTACCCGGCGCTGCAAGCCTTGAAAGCCGCGTTCGACCCGTTCAACCAGTTCAACCCGGGCAAAATCGCTACGCCGGCCAACAGCGGCGCAGCACTGCTGAAGATCGACGAAGTGACCCTGCGCGGCGAGCTGGATCGACAGATCGACGAGAAAGTCTGGCAAAGCTACGGCGCGGCCATGCACTGCAATGGCAACGGCGCCTGCTACAACTTCGATCCCGATGACGCCATGTGCCCGTCGTGGAAAGCCACCCGCGAACGCGCGCAGTCGCCCAAGGGCCGCGCGTCATTGATTCGCGAATGGCTGCGGTTGCAGGGCGAGGCGGGCGTCGACGTGCTCTCGGATGCGATCCGCAAACCGGCGTTTTTCCCCACGCTGTGGCAGCGCTGGCGCAACAGTCGCGATCCGTCGGCAGACTTTTCCCATGAAGTTTACGACGCCATGGCCGGTTGTCTGGCCTGTAAATCCTGCGCGGGGCAGTGCCCGGTCAAGGTCAACGTGCCGGAGTTTCGCTCGCGTTTTCTCGAGCTGTATCACAGTCGTTATCTGCGGCCGGCACGGGATTACCTGATTGCTTCGCTGGAATACACCGTTCCGTACATGGCGCGGATTCCGGCGCTGTACAACGGTGTGATGGGCGCTGGCTGGGTGCGTGGCGCACTCGCGCGGATCGGTGGCATGGTCGATGTGCCGTTGCTCAGCCGTTTCGATTTCCACGCGGCGATGCGCCGTTGGCAGGTGCAGCCGGCAACCGTCGCAACGCTGTCGGCGCTGAGCCCAGAGCAACGCGAACGCAGCGTGGTCATCGTGCAGGACGCCTTCACCCGCTACTTCGAAGCGCCGCTGCTGGCGGATCTGGTCGAGCTGATTTCACGCCTGGGTTATCAGGTGTATCTGGCGCCGTTCAGCGCCAATGGCAAACCGCTGCATGTGCAGGGCTTTCTCTCGGCGTTCAATCGCGCGGCGTTGCGTAACGCTGAGCAGTTGCAGGCGCTGGCGCAGACCGGCGTGCCGTTGCTGGGGCTCGATCCGGCGATGACCCTGGTCTATCGCCAGGAATACCTGAAAGTGCCGGGCCTGAATGAATGTCCTGAAGTGGCGCTGGTGCAGGAGTGGTTGCTCAAGGTTATGCCAGAACGGACGCCTGATGCTCAGCCCAAAGCGTTCCGTCTGCTCGCCCATTGCACGGAGAAAACCAACGCGGCGGCCGCGACCCGCCAATGGGAACAGGTCTTCGAACGTGCCGGACTGAAGCTGGCCACGCAAGCCACCGGTTGCTGCGGCATGTCCGGTACCTACGGCCACGAAGCGCGTAATCGCCAGACCTCGGCAGTCATTTATGAGCAATCGTGGGCGCGTCAGGTGCAGGCTTCGGCGGAGAAGGGCGAGGCGCTGGCGACCGGCTATTCCTGCCGCAGCCAGGTCAAGCGCCAGTCGGATCAGGCGCTGCGCCATCCGTTGCAGGTGCTGCTCCAGACGCTGCGTCGCTGACCGTGTCGCTGGTGTCCTTGTCCCAGATCAGGCGCGGGTCGAAACTCATCGCCGCGAGCATGGTGAACACCACGACCAGGCCGAAGAAGAGGATGCCCGGTCGTGGCTCGATATCGCCCAGCGCCTGGAATTTCACCAGCGCCGCGACCAGCGCGACCACCAGCACATCGAGCATCGACCAGTAGCCGATCAGTTCGACGAAGCGGTACAGCTTCGAACGCTCCCTGCGCGCCCAATCGCTGTTGCGCTGCACGGTGACCAGCAGCAAGGTCAGGGCGACGAATTTGATTCCCGGCACCGCGATGCTGGCGATGAAAATGATCAGCGCAATATCCCACGCCCCGGCCTCCCAGAACTCCAGCACGCCACTCATGATCGTGCTGTCGGCGCCGTTGCCGAGCATCACGGTATTCATCACCGGCAGCAGATTGGCGGGAACATAAAACGCCAGCGCGGCGAGCATGTACGCCCAGGTGCGCGCCAGCGAATTGGTCTTGCGCCGGTGCAACGGCGCATCACAGCGCGGGCACTGGTGTGGCTCGTCGGTCATGTCACAGGCCAGGCCACAGCTGTGGCACAGGCACAGGTTGAGTTCGCTGGCGGTCGGTGGACGCTTCATAAAATGTCCCAAAGTTCGCGAATGTCCCGGCCGGCAATGCGGATCATCATCAGGCTCAGCACCGCCAGGGCGAACAGGCCGATCCCGGGCAGCACATCGAGCAGTCCGGCGAGTTTGAACACCGCGACCATCGCCCCCAGCAGACACACTTCGAGCATGCTCCACGGGCGCAGGGTTTCCAGCCAGCGCATGCACAGATTGAACCCCGGTGCCCGACGCAGGCCGAGGGCAAAACTCAACACCCAGACCAGCAACACCAGCTGAAATGCCGGGGCGATGATGATCGCAATCGCCGCGACCATTGCAATGAACGTAATCGGCCCCTGACTCAGAGCAAGCACCGAATCCCAAAGGGTTGCGCTGTTTTTCATGCCTTTGAGGCTGATGCTCATCACCGGGTAGAAATTGGCGAACAGCCACAGCATCGCCGCCGTGAACGTCAGCGCCAGACGCTGCTCGATGGTCAGGCCGTTGAAGCGCTGCAGCACGCCACCGCAGCGCACGCACAGGGTTTTCTGGTGTTGGGCGAGCACGACTTTCTCGTACACACAATCACAGTGCTCGCAAATGATCAGGTGTTCGGTGTTGACCATGGACAACGCTCGAGGAGGGCCGCGACGGCAGGGCAGACCTGTTCACTATAGAAGGCCGGGGCCGATGGGCAACCTTGATCCTGACTTGTTTGGGTTTTGCTTTTTAGATGTTATAAGGTAACGCGAATTTGCGGGCGGCGTTACGGCCGTCCGGTGTTATCCCTCTCGATTGCGAAAGATCCATGACCCCTGTGCTTCCCCGTTCTGCCCCCTTGACGACTGGCCGGCTGCTGTCCATTGATGCGCTCCGAGGCCTGGTGATCCTGTTCATGCTGCTCGATCACGTGCGCGAAACCTTCCTGCTGCATCGCCAGGTCTCCGATCCGATGGACATCGCCAGCACCGAGCCGGCGCTGTTTTTCAGCCGCACTCTGGCGCATCTGTGTGCGCCGGTGTTCGTCTTGCTGACCGGATTGTCGGCATGGCTCTACGGCGAAAAATACGCCGGCAAAGCCGATGTCAGCGCGTTTCTGTTCAAGCGCGGATTGTTCCTCGTGGCGCTGGAGTTCACCTTGGTCAACTTCGCCTGGACCTTCCAGTTGCCGCCCAGCGTGATCTACCTGCAAGTGATCTGGGCGATCGGCCTGAGCATGATCGCGCTGGCGCTGCTGGTCTGGTTGCCACGTGCGGTGCTGCTGACGCTGAGCCTGGCGATCATCGCCGGGCACAACTTGCTTGATACGCTGCATTTCCCGGTCGAGTCGGCGCTGCATGTGCCTTGGGCGATTCTGCATGATCGAGGCTGGATCGAGATCAGCGACACCCTGCGCCTGCGCACCTCGTACCCGCTGCTGCCGTGGATTGGTGTAATCGGCCTGGGCTATGCGCTGGGGCCGTGGTTTGCTCGGGGCATGGACGCGGCGGTGCGTCAGCGTCGTTTGCTGATTGCCGGGATCGGTGGATTGCTGGGATTTATGGTGCTGCGCTTGATTAACGGCTACGGCGAAGAACCGTGGGCGATCAGCGATTCGTTGGTGCAGACACTGATGAGTTTTTTCAACATCACCAAATATCCGCCGTCGCTGCTGTTCATCGCGCTGACTGTGAGCGTGGGTCTGTTGCTGTTGCTCGCCTTTGAGCGCGTGCAGAGTCCCCGCTGGATTGGCTGGCTGACGGTGTTCGGCTCGGCACCGATGTTTTTCTATCTGCTGCACTTGTATGTGTTGAAGGTGTTGTACCTGATTGGCGTGGCGCTGTTCGGCCTGAATCAGGGCAGCTATTTCGGCTTTTCGACGGTGACGGCGGTGTGGCTGGCGGCAGTGATTCTTGCCGTGGTGCTGTTCCCGGCAGTGCGCTGGTTCTCTGTATTGAAAGCGCGGCGGCGGGACATCAGATGGTTGAAATATCTGTAAATTGCGTGGACTTGTGGGAGTGAGCTTGCTCACGAAAGCGGTGAATCAGCCGGTATAAATGCTGGCTGATGCACCGCCATCGCTGGCAAGCCAGCTCCCACAGGGTTCTATGGGGTTTGCTGTATCAGTTTCCACCGCAGTATTTGTGGGAGCTGGCTTGCCAGCGATGGCGCCGGTGGATTCGGCATCTTCATCGCTTGATACACCGCTTTCGCGAGCAGGCTCGCTCCCACAGGTTTTACAGCACCAGGCTTATTTACGATCCAGCCACACGGTCTGCGCGTTGCAGAATTCCCGTACGCCAAAGTGCGACAGCTCACGACCGAAGCCGCTTTTTTTCACGCCGCCGAAGGTCACACGCGGATCGCTGGCGGAGTAGCCGTTGATGAACACGCCGCCGGTTTCCAGTTCACTGGTCAGTTGCTCAGCCAGCGCCACGTTCGCGGTGTAGATAGTCGCGGTCAGGCCGAAATCGCTGTCGTTGGCCAAGGCCACGGCGTGTGCGCAATCGCGGGCGGTGATGATCGAAGCGACCGGGCCGAACAGCTCTTGCTTGAACGAAGTCATGCGGTCGGTGACATCGGCCAGTACCGTCGGCTCATAGTAGTTGCCCGAACCCTCAACCTTGCCGCCCCCCAGCAACAGCGTCGCGCCTTCCTCCAACGTGTCGCGCACTTGCTGATCCAGTTCATCACGCAGATCGAACCGCGCCATCGGCCCGATGTAAGTGTCAGCGTTCAGCGGATCGCCCATTTTCAACTGGCGTGTCGCTTCAACGAACTTGCGGGTGAATTCTTCGACAACACCTTGTTCGATGATCAGACGTTTCGCAGCCGCGCAGACCTGGCCGGAGTTCTGATAACGACCGACCACCGCCGCGTGCACCGCCTCATCCAGGTCAGCATCGTTGAGCACGATGAACGGATCGGAGCCGCCGAGTTCCAGCACGCATTTCTTCAATGCCGCACCGGCCTGAGCGCCGATGGCCATGCCGGCGCGGACGCTGCCGGTCAGCGTCACAGCGGCGATGCGCGAATCGGCAATGGCGCTGGAAACGCCTTCCGGGGTGACGTTGATCACTTCAAACACGCCCTCGGGGAAACCGGCGCGAACAAACGCATCGCGCAGCAGGTAAGCGCTGCCCATCACGTTCGGCGCGTGCTTCAGTACGTAGGTGTTGCCGGCAATCAGCGTCGGCACCGCGCCGCGCAGCACTTGCCAGATCGGGAAATTCCACGGCATCACCGCCAGAATCGGCCCCAGCGGACGGTACTCGATACGCGCCTTGCCGCCTTCAACCTGGGTGGCTTCGGCGTCGAGCATGGCTGGGCCGTGTTCGGCGTACCACTCGCAGAGCTTGGCGCATTTCTCGATTTCGCCACGGGCCTGGGCGATCGGCTTGCCCATTTCCTGGGTGATCATGGTTGCCATCGCTTCTGAGGTTTCACGCAGCGCGCCGGCGAGGGCGGTCAAAAGGCGCGAACGATCCTGCAGCGGCTTGCGCTTCCACTTGCCAAAAGCGAAGGCAGCGCGAGTCAGCGCCGAATCAAGGGCGGCGGCGGATTCAAACGCGTAGTGACCGATCTGCTCACCGGTGGCGGGGTTGATCGAGATGGCGTGGGTCTGGCTGGAAATCTGGCTCATGACGTTGTCCTGTAGGTTCGTCGGATGGGCCTAGAGTAGGGTGGCGTTAGTTTTCTGGAAACTGAATAATAAAGAGCGTTTCTTTCACGATTGGAGAATGACTTTGGATTTGGTGCAACTGGAAATCTTCAAGGCCGTGGCCGAGCACGGCAGCATCAGCGCCGCCGCCACCCACATTCACCGCGTGCCGTCGAACCTGACTACGCGGATCAAGCAGCTTGAGCAGGATCTCGGCGTCGATCTGTTCATCCGTGAGAAAAGCCGTCTGCGCCTGTCACCGGCCGGGTGGAGTTTTCTCGAATACACGCGGCGCATTCTCGATCTGGTGCAGGAAGCCCGAGCCACGGTGGCGGGGGAGGAACCCCAGGGCGCGTTCCCCTTGGGTTCGCTGGAAAGTACCGCAGCGGTGCGTATTCCCGAACTGCTGGCGGCGTACAACCAGCAGCACCCGAAGGTCGACCTTGACCTGTCCACCGGGCCATCGGGGACGATGATCGACGGCGTGCTGTCCGGGCGGCTCGCCGCTGCATTCGTCGACGGCCCGGTGCTGCATCCGGCGCTGGAAGGGGTGCCGGCGTTCGAGGAGGAAATGGTCATCATCGCGCCGCTCAATCATTCACCGGTCGAACGTGCGGCGGACGTGAATGGCGAAAACATCTACGCCTTCCGTTCCAACTGTTCTTACCGGCATCATTTCGAAAAATGGTTCAGCACTGACGCTGCCGTACCGGGCAAGATCTTCGAAATGGAGTCCTACCACGGCATGCTCGCCTGCGTCAGCGCCGGTGCCGGCCTGGCACTGATGCCGCGAAAAATGCTGCAAAGCATGCCCGGCAGCGCGACGGTCAGCGTCTGGCCGCTGACCGCGGACTTCCGCTATCTGACCACTTGGCTAGTGTGGCGCCGGGGCACAGTGTCGCGCAGTCTGAGCATGTTCGTGCGCTTGCTTGAAGAGCGGGGCGTGGTGCGTGAGCAAGCCTGATCGAGCATGTCTTTATGGCGTGCCGTTGCGCCCGTACAAACGATAACCGTCGCGCTGATTCAAGCGATCGTAATAGGCGCGCACCGCAGCCAGATCTCCGTGATCGAGCGGCGTTTCGAACCAGCGATTCACTGACAGCCCGATCGGGATGTCCGCCAGGGAAAATTGCTCGCCACTGACGTAAGCGCCGGTCTTCTCCAGTTGGCGATCGAGGATTTGCATGTTGCGCGTCCAGTCCCGGCAGCCGGCGGCCAGGGCATTGCGATCCTGATAGTCCGGCGACTTGCGCACCAGCGCCATCAGCGGATACGACCACGAGCGATTCAGCTCCGAGGCCTGCCAGTCGGTCCACTGATCGACCCGCGCCCGGGCAACAGGCTCAGCGGGATACAAATGCGCGCCGCCGTAACGCGTCGCCAGATAACGAATGATCGTGTTTGATTCCCACAAGGTGAAATCGCCGTCCTGGATCACCGGTACCATGGCGCAGGGATTCAGCGCGAGAAACTCCGGCGTGTTTGGCGACTTGAAACCCGAACCCCAGTCTTCGCGCTCGAACGGGATGTCCAGTTCGGCACAGGTCCACAGCACTTTGCGCACGTTGATCGATGAGGCTTTGCCGAGTAGTCGCAGCATGGGATTTCCTTCTCCGGGTAGTGGACGCAGAAAAATACCATAGCGCAAAACACAAGGCCCGCATTGCGCGGGCCTTGGTTCATCAACATCTGAATACGGCGCGTGCCGGGCGGGATTACCGGTTGAGGAACGCCAGCAGATCCTCATTCAACGCCTGCGCATGGGTCACGGCAAACCCGTGCGGCGCGCCGGCATAAACCTTCAATTCAGCGCCTTTGATTTGCGCGGCGGCCTGCTTGCCGGTGGTTTCGAATGGCACGATCTGGTCGCCGTCGCCATGGATCACCAGGGTCGGCACATCGATCTTGGCCATGTCCGGGCGGAAGTCGGTTTCCGAGAACGCGGTCACGCAATCGACGGTGCCCTTGAGCGAGGCCATCAGCGCGATGTTCAGGGTTTGCGTGAGCACGCCGTCAGAGACTTTCTGGCCCTGATTGGTGCCGTAGAACGGCGCGTTGAAATCAGCGATGAATTGCGCACGATCCTTCAGCAGGCCGGCCTTGATGCCGTCGAACACCGATTTGTCGACGCCGTCGGCGAAGTCGGCTTTCTTGCCGAACAGCGGCGTGACCGCACCGAGCAATACCAGGCCGGCAACACGCTCGCTGCCGTGGCGGGCGATGTAGCGGCTGACGTCGCCGCCACCCATGGAGAAGCCGACCAGAGTTACGTCGCGCAAGTCCAGATGGTTGATCAAACCGGCGATGTCATCGGCGAAAGTGTCGTAGTCGTAGCCGGTCCACGGCTGCTCCGAGCGACCGAAACCACGGCGGTCGAAGGCGATGGTGCGATAGCCGCGACTGCTCAGGTATTCCATCTGGTATTCCCACATGTCGGCATCCAGCGGCCAGCCGTGGCTGAACAGCACGGGCTTGCCGCTGCCCCAGTCCTTGTAATAGATCTCGGTACCGTCTTGGGTCTTGAAGGTGCTCATGCAAACTCCTTGTGATCGTGTATGGCAAGAATAGATGCCGAATGGGCAACGGCCACTATCCGCGCAAATCGCGCCGACCACTTGTACGCAGGTGCTGGTTTCACACCGATGGAAGGACGGTAATCGCCGATGAACGGTGCAAACATAAGTTTGACGTCAAAATGATGGCCATCTAATATCGCGCCACTATTTTGATGTCACTTTTTATGTCGAGGGATCGAACATGTTTTCACCCGCCTTCACGGCGCGGTTGTGCCTGGCGCTGCTCTGCCTTTTTCCGCTTGACTCTGCCTGGGCCGCGCCCACTCCCGGTGAAACCGACCTGATCCGCGAACGTCAGAACCGTTTGCTCGAAGAGCAGCAGCGGCGCCTCGAAGAACTCAAGGATCTGCCCGGCAAAGACGCCAAACCGGCGCAACCGACAGCACCCGCCGATACGCGCTGCTTCACCATCAAGGACATCGAGCTCAAGGGCGCCGACAGCCTCTCGGAGCGTGAGAAGACGCGGCTGCTCAAGCCTTATATCGGCGAATGCCTCGGCGTGCCGCAGCTCAACGAGCTGCTCAAAGTCATCACCGATCACTACATCGAGAAAGGTCTGGTCACCAGCCGCGCTTATCTGCCGCAACAGGATCTGTCCGCCGGGCACCTGAAAGTGCTGGTGGTCGAAGGCAAGCTCGAAGGCATGAAAGGCGCAGAAAACAGCCGGCTCTCGGATCGCGAACTGGCCATGGCCTTTCCCGGCAAAAGCGGTGAACTGGTCAACCTGCGCGAGATCGAGCAGATGGTCGACCAGCTCAATCGCCTGCCATCCAATCAGGCCAAAATGGAGCTGGCGCCGGGGCAGAATGTCGGCGGCAGCGAGGTGCGCGTGACCAACACGCCGCAGAAGCCATGGCGCGCCGGCCTGTCGCGCAGCAACGATGGCCAGCGCAGCACCGGCGAGCAGCAGTGGGGCACGTCGTTCGACTGGGACAGCCCGCTGGGTCTGGCCGACCAACTGAGCCTGCGCGGCGGTCACGATGCGATGACCGATCACCAGCACACCTCCAACAACGCCATGCTCAATTACAGTCTGCCGTGGGGCTGGTGGACGTTCAGTTACACCTACAGCCAGAGCGAGTACCGCTCGCAGATTGCCGCTAACGGCTACAACTTCAAGCAGACCGGCGACAGCGAAAACCATCAGTTGCGCGCCGAGCGCGTGATCCATCGCGACGCGGTCAGCAAGACCTCCCTCAGTGCGGGACTTTCGTACCTGCGCACCAACAACTTCATCGAAGACAGCAAGCTCAAACTGAGCAGCAATCGCATCAGCGAAGCGCAATTCGGCTTCAACCATGGCCGTCGTGTCGGCAGCGCGTTCGTCAACTTCGATGCTGGCATGCAGGAGGGCATCGGTGCTTTCGATGCGCAGGGCAGTCACGATCCCGGCCCCGGCGAACCGGACGCACGCTACCGAAAATACACCGCAACCCTGAGCTATTTGCAGCCGTTCAAATTGCTCGGTGAATCCTTCAGCTTCAGCAGCCTGATGACCGGCCAGCGCAGCGAAGACGTGCTGTTCAGCTCGCAGCGCACGAGCCTCGGCGGCTCGGCGTCGATCCGTGGCTACAAGGATCAATCGCTGTCCGGCGACAGCGGTGGTTACTGGCGCAACGACCTGCGCTGGAGCCGCCCGGTGACCGCCGAATGGCTGCAACCGGTGTTCGCCGAGTACGGCACCAGCCTCGGATACGACCAGGGCGTAATTCGCGGCGATCGCTACAACGGCGATCAGCACGGACGCATGTCGAGCAACTCGCTGGAGCTGTTCGCACGTGGTCAGCATGTGGCCGCCAGCGTGACTTTCGCGCATTCCCTGGAACGACCCGACGCGCTGACTGAGCGTGAAGCGCCGATCTATTTCCGCCTGGACTTTTTCATCTAAACGCTAGTAATCGGGGTCATTGACATGGACGTTCGCCAGTTTGCCTTCCTCGCAGATCAGCCGAGTGCGGTCGTGAAAAACCGTGAGTTGTTTCTCGGCATGCCCAAACGCGGACTGGCGTTCCTGCTGGCCAACGTCATGCTCTGGCAGCCGCTGTGGGCACAGGCCGATGGCATCGTCGTGGCCAACCCGAATACCTCGCTGGATCGCGCCGGCAATGGTGTGCCGATCATCAACATCGCCACGCCCAACGCCAGCGGCCTGTCGCACAACCAGTTCCACGACTACAACGTCGGTGCGCAGGGCGTCATCCTCAACAACGGCGCGGCGCAGACCACGTACACGCAATTGGGCGGGCATGTCGTCGGCAACCCGAACCTGAAAAACAGCGGTTCGGCGCAGGCGATTCTCAACGAAGTCATCAGCGGCAACCCGAGTCAGTTGCGCGGCTACACCGAAGTGGCCGGGCAGTCTGCGCGGGTCATCGTCGCCAACCCCTACGGCATCACCTGCAATGGCTGCGGTTTCATCAACGCACCACGGGTGACGCTGACTACCGGTAAACCGGTGCTGGAAAACGGCCGTCTGGATCGCTTTCAGGTCGATCAGGGCAGCGTCGCCGTTGAAGGCGCGGGCATCAATGCGACCAATATCGACCGCTTCGAAATCATTACCCGCAGCGCCAAGATCAATGCGCAGATCCAGGCGCAGAACCTGACCATCGTCGCCGGTCGCAACGACGTTAACGCCGACAGCCTCAACGCCACGGCCCGCGCCGACGACGGTAGCGCGAAACCGCAACTGGCCATCGACTCCTCGGCACTCGGCGGCATGTACGCCGGGGCGATCAAACTGGTCGGCACCGAGGCCGGCGTTGGGGTAAAACTCGACGGCAAACTGATCGCCAGCGGCGGCGATATTCAGCTTGATGCGAACGGGCAACTGAGCCTGGCCGACACCTCGGCTACCGGCGCGGTCAACGTCAAAGCTGCCAGCCTCGACGCGCAAGCTCCGGTCTACGCCGGCACGTCGCTAAATGTGCAGACCCAAGGCAACCTGACCAACCGCCAGACCTTGGCCGCCCGCGACAGCGTGGTGCTCAGCGCCGGTGGGCAACTGACCAATGCCGGCGCCATCGAAGCCGGCGTCAATGCCGACGGCAGCCGCAACGCCAGCGGTGATCTGACTCTGAGCGCGCAGACCCTGAACAACAGCGGCAATAATCTCACTGCCGGCCGTAATCTGACGGTCAATGCTGCGCAGGCCCTGATCAATCAAAGCGGCACGCTCAGCGCGCAAAACATCAGCATCAGCGGCGGCATGCTCAACAACCGCAGCGGGCAGATGCTCGGTGATCTGGGCCTGAACATCGATTTGAGCGGGGCGCTGGACAACCGTGATGGGGTTCTTGGTTCGGGGCGTTTGGTCAATCTCAAAGCCGCGAGTCTGGATAACCGCGAGGCCGGTGCGGTGGTCAGCGATGGCAGCCTGACGGCGCGCATCAGTGGCACCCTCGACAACCGCAACAAAGGTGACATCTCGGCCAAAGGCGCCCTTGATCTGCAGGCCGGCACGCTGCTCAACAGCGACGGCAAAGTCATCGGTAAAAACACGCTGGCCGTGCGCGGCGACGCGGTCGACAACCGGGGCGGTGTGATCCAGGCCGACCAGCAACTGAGCCTGAACGTCGCGCAACTGGATAACCGCGAAAAAGGTGTGATCAGCGGCAAGCAAGGCCTGACTTATGTGGGTACTCGACTGGACAACAGCGGTGGTCTGCTCAGCGCGGCCGGCGCGGTCAACCTGACCGCCGCAGAAATCCAGAACGCTGCCGGGCGCATCGCCAGCCAGGGCGACTTGCTGGCAACCATCGGCCTGCTGCAGCAACAGGGCGGCGAACTGGTCGCGCAAGGCAATCTGCGCCTGAGCGGCAAGTCCCTCGATAACCGTAACGGCGGAATTGTCGGCACCACCCAAGCGCTGACCCTGTCGGTGGATGACGTCGACAACCGCAGCGGCGAAATCTCCAGCAGCCTGTTGATGAACGTCAACGGTCTGCGTCTGGACAACAGCGACGGCGGCAGGATTCTTTCCGGCAACGATCTGGGTTTAAGCGTCGGCAAACTGATCAACCAGAGCAAGGGCTTGATCGCCGCGACGAAAGGCGCGGCGACGCTCAGTGGCAACACGTTCGACAACAACGGCGGCACGCTCAACAGCCTCAACGGTCTGGTATTTACCCTCGATGATGCGCTGAGCAATTCTCTTGGCGTGATCAACAGCAACGGCACGCTGACCGTCAATGCCGCACGCATCGACAACAGCAACGGCAGTCTCGGCAGTGGCGGCGATTTGAAGCTGACCAGCACTGGCGCGCTGCTCAATCAGGCCGGTTCGATCAACACCGACCGCGCGCTGACAGTCAACAGCGGCAGTCTGGATAACAGCCAGAAAGGTGTGATCTACGCCCAAGGCAGCAGCCGGGTCGAGACCGGCGCGTTCAACAACAGCGAAGGCGGCAAACTCACCAGCGGTGCGGCACTGACGCTCAAGGCCGGCCAAGTCAATAACGCTGCTGGCCGCATCGCCAGTCAGCAGGCGCTGGATGTTTCGCTCAGCGGGCTCGATCAGCAGGGCGGTGAACTGTTCAGCAAGGCCGACCTGACGCTCGATCTGAACCACGGCCAGTTGAACAACCAGAACGGTTTGATCAATGCACCCGGCACGCTGTTGCTGAAAAACCTCAACGGCGTGAACAACCAGGGCGGGGAAATTTCCAGCCAGCAGGCTTTCACATTCGCCGCGCGTGAGCTGGACAACAGCAACGGCAAACTGCTCAGCCAGCAAGGCCTGACGTTGCGCATCGCTGCGGCATTGAACAACCTCAAAGGCGTGATCTCCGGCGCCTCGCTCGATAGCCACAGCGCCAGCCTCGACAACCATGAAGGCCTGATCAGCAGTCGCGGCGAGTTGTTGCTGACTGTCGACAAGACCCTGGATAACCAGCTCGGTACGGTCATCGCTGACGGCCAACTGACCGTCAACGCTGATGAACTGGTCAACCGTGAAGGCAACATCGCCGGCAAGGCCGATGCCGGCGTGCAGGCCAAAACCGTCAACAATCAGAAGGGGCAGTTGATCGCCACCGGCGTGCTCAAACTGCAGGCCGATCGACTCGATAATCAGCAGAACGGTTTGCTCGGCTCGAGCAAGGACATGACCCTGACCGTCGCTGACCTGGACAACCGTGGAGGCGAAATCAGCAGCAACGGTGATTTGCTGGTCACTGGCAAAAAACTCGACAACAGCGACGGCGGCAAGATCTTCACCGGCCAAGGCCTGACCCTGACTGTCGACGAAGTGCTCAACCGCAGCAAAGGGCTGGTCAATGCGGGCGCCCGGTTCACCCTGCAGGGGGGCTCGCTGGACAACGACGGCGGCGAATTGCTCAGCCAGCAAGGCATGTCGCTCAACCTCACTGGCGCCGTTTACAACAGCTCGGGCAAGGTCAGCAGCGAAGGCACTCTGACGGTCGACACCGCGAAATTGACCAACGTTGGCGGTAGCCTGTCCAGCGCGGCGGATCTGAAGCTGGACAGCGACGGCAGTATCGATAACCAGGCTGGCCAGATCGTCACCGATGGCACGCTGCTGCTGACTGGTGCCAGCCTCGATAACCGTCAAAAGGGCACGCTCAGCGGTAAAGGCGCGGTCACCGTAACCACCGGCGCCTTCGATAACAGTAACGGTCGACTGAGCAGTGCCGACACCCTGAATCTCACGGCGGGTCAGGTCACCAATGGCGGCGACGGCAGTATTGGTAGCCAAAGCGCACTGACGGCTTCGGTCAGCGGCCTCGATCAGCAAGGCGGCAAGCTGTTCAGCAACACGCAACTGATCCTGGATTTGAACCACGGTCAGTTGAACAACATCGGTGGTTTAATCAACGCCCCAGGCGCGCTGCTGCTCAAGCAGCTCAAGGGCGTCAACAACCAGGGCGGCACGATTTCCAGCGCCGAGGCGTTCACCCTGACAGCGCAAAGCCTGGACAACAGCAACGGCAAGCTCTTGAGCAATCAGGGCCTGACCCTGCGCATCGCGGCGGCACTGGACAACGTCAAAGGCATGATCGGCGCCGCCGCCATCGACGCGCACGCGGCAAGCCTGAACAACAGCGGCGGCAACCTGGTCAGCCGGGGCGACCTCGACCTGACTGTGGACGGCTTGCTGCGCAATGACGGCAAAGGCTTGATCAGCGCGGCGCAGTCGCTCGAGATCAGCAGTGCCGTGTTGAACAACCGCGACAGTGGTTTGATCAACAGCCAGGGCAAACTGACCCTGACCGCCACCGGGCTTGACTCCAGCGAAGACGGCGAAGTCTCCGCCAGCGGTGACATGGACTTGAAACTGACGTCCCTGACCCAGAACGGTGGACGCCTGCTGGGCGACAAAGCCGTGACCCTCGACCTTGCCAATGGCGATCTCGACAACCAGCGCGGCTTGCTCACTGCCCAAGGGCCACTGACGCTCAAACGCCTGCGTGACGTGAAGAACCAGAGCGGCGAGATCTCCAGCAACCTCGGTTTCGACCTCATTGCTCAAGCGCTCAACAACACTTCCGGCAAGATCATCAGCGGCGAAAAACTGCTGTTGCGTGGCACCGCACTGATCAACCAGAAGGGTCTGATCTCCGGCTGGCAGGGACTCATCGTCAACGCCGACGGCCTTGACAACCGCAACAGCGGAACGCTCTCCAGCAAGTTCGCCGATGTCTCGGTCGACCTCAAGGACGCGCTGCTCAACAGTGGCAGCGGCGCGCTGGTTGCTCAGGGAGGCCTGACCGTCAAAGCAGGCAGTCTCGACAACAGCAACAAGGGCAATCTCAGCAGTGGCGCAGGCCAGACCCTGACACTGGGCGGTGCGCTGAATAACAATCAGGGCCTGATCTTCAGTGGCGCAGCACTGGATGTCGTGAGCACGGCGTTCACCAATGCCAGCGGCTCAATCAATGCCGAACAGGCTTTCACCACTACAGCCACCCGTCTGGACAACGGTGGCGGACAGATCGCCAGCAACGCCGCGATCACCCTCAATCTGAGCGGTGACCTGAACAACAACGCCGGCAAGCTGGCGAGCAGCGGCGCGATGTTGCTCAAGGGCGTCACCGACCTGCGCAACCAGAACGGCCAGATCGCCAGCCAGAAAACCCTCGAGGTGCGTACCGGTTCGCTGGACAACAGCAACAAGGGCACGGTCGCGGCCAACGATCAGTTGCAGATCATCGCAACGGGCGCCGTCAATAACAGCGCTGACGGTCTGATCTACAGCCAGAACGCTGGCGTAGAGCTGAGCGCCGCCAGCCTGGGCAACGGCAAAGGCTCGATCCAGAGCGAAGGCGCATTGACCCTGGACGTCGGCGCTGACTTCGACAACCAAAGCGGCAAGGTCATCGCGCAAAACGGCAAGGTCTTTGTCAAAGCTGCCAACATCGACAACCGTGGCGGCATTCTTTCCAGCATCAAAGGCGCACTGGAAGCACGCACCGTCGGCGTGCTGCGCAACGGTTTTGACCTGAACAACAATCGTCAGGGCGGCATCATCCAGGCGCAGGCTCTGACCCTGACCGCACTGGCCGGGCTGAACAACAACGGCGGGCGCATTTCCGCACAGTCCGCTGACAGCAGCATTACCACCACCGCGCTGGATAACAGCAGCGGCGTGCTGTATGCGAAAGGAATGCTCGGCGTCACTGGCTCGAATCTGGAAAACGCCAGCGGCCAGATCGCCGCGAATCGCATTGACTTCGGCCTGACGGGTGCGTTGCGCAACGGCGCGGGCGTCATCGAAAGCGAAACCCAACTGAGCGTAAAAGCCGCCAGCGTCGACAACCAGAACGGTCGTCTTCGTTCGCTGGGCAATACGGGCAAGACCCTGTTCCAGATCGGCGGTCTGCTCGACAACCGCAACGGGGTGCTGGAAACCGCCAACACCGACATGACCCTAACTGTCGGCAGCTTCTTCAACGGTGGCGGGCAACTCAACCACGTCGGGCGCGGCAAGTTCGACATCTCAACCGCCAATGTCATCGGCGCGGGCGGTAGCATCGTCACCGGCGGGTTGCTGGAACTCAATGCCGACAGTTGGAGCAACTCCAACGTCATTCAGGCCGGTCGCCTGAACGTCAATGTCGGGCAGTTCAGCCAGACCGCGAGCGGCAAATTGCTGGCTTCGGATTCGCTGCAGATCCGTGGCGGGAATTGGAGCAACGATGGGCTGATCATCAGTGATGGCCTCCTTGATCTGCAAATCGGCGGTACCTATTCCGGCACTGGCCGCTTGACCAGTCAGCGTGGCGCTTATGTTTCTGCCGCGCAGATGAGTGTCGCGGCGGGTGGCAGCTTTGCGGTAGGCGCAACTTCGATCGTCAATATCGGCGGACAGCTCACCAATGCCGGACGCATGACCTCCAGCGAAGACCTGACCATCAATGCGGGCGGTGTTGCCAACTACGGCACCCTCGGCGCAGCGCAGAACCTCATCATCAACACGCCTTCGCTGCTCAATGATCGCGGGCTGATTTTCAGTGGCAACAACATGACGCTTGGCGTCGCTACGTTGACCAACCAGCACGGTGATTTCTACGGCCTGGGCGATGTGGTGATGGGCGGCTATGGCGGCGCGGCACGGGCGGCGGGGGTGTACAACATTTCCGGCTCGATGGAGAGCGGGCGCGGCTTCACGATGAATGCGGATGTGTTTGAGAACCGTACGGAAGGCGCGGTGATGTCGGGCGACCGCAAATTAACGTCTGGCTATATCGCCAACATTTGCAACGACTGCAGGGGTGGCACTTTTACCTTCACGCTGATAGCTCGCGAGTTCTTTCAAAGTACCGACACAGATAGCAGTGCCTCGGCATTACTCAATGTCGGCAAGGATTTTGTGTTCCGGGGCGGTACGTTCCTCAATAGCAAAAGTACAGTTGCTGCGGGTGGCGACATTAACATCACCGCTGACAGTCTAAAAAATGTCGGCGCTAAAAGCGGCACGATCGAGCGTTCGAGTACTTATGTGCTCACCATGGGGGGCGGTACTACTAAGCAATTTCTCGAAGACGTCATGACGCCGTACAACCAGCGCAACAATCCCGATTTTCCATATGTTTATTACATCGATTCGACCGGAGCGACGCGTAAGGCTATTGCCAGATCGGCGTCTGTCAGAGATGGCGGGGGCAGGGAAGCTGAACACATCAAAACGGTGATACTCAACGACAGTGAGACAGGCGAGGGCGTCAGTGGCTTCTATGGTTATGGCATCGCGCTTTCCGGCTTGCGCTACGGCTTTGAGTCCGTAACGCCTTCGTTGTTCGATCCCAACAATCTCGTCGAACTGCCTGGTCAGTTAACCCAGTACACTCCCGAATCTGTAACAGAAGTTGCCGTGGACAGCACCGGTGCCGTTGCGACAAACACCGGCCGCAACGCAGTCATTCAGGCGGGCGGCAATGTATCCATTACCGCTGCCAAGGAACTCGAAAACAGCGTTATCCACCAGGATTACGGTTCGACCGGCGGCACCAACAAAGTCGCCGATACCCAGGTTGGTAGCAACGGTTCTGTTGTCATTCGCATCAACAGCCAACTGCCGCCGGACCTTGCACAACAGCAAGTCAACCCGCTGAGTCTGCCAGGCTTCTCCCTGCCGACGGGTGAGAACGGCCTGTTCCGCCTGAGCGGGCAGGGCTCCAGCAGTACCGCAGCCAGCAATACCGGGCCAGCGCCAACGTGGACGGTCGGTAATGTTGCGGTAAATGCCCAGGACCATCTGGTCGCCGCCAGCAGCGGCGGGCCGCGCAGCCTGTTCATCGATGCCCCGTCAGCGGTGTCCGACAGCACGCGCGCCGTTGATACCTTCCACCGCACCCCAAGCATGGTTCAGGCTGTCGCAAGTACGGTCGACGTCAAGGTGCCCGAGGGCAGCGCCGGGGCGGGCATGCCGAGTCGCGGCAACGACATGAAGGAGTCGATCGACACCCGTCCGGTCACTCGTGTCACCGGCCTGCCGGACACCACGGCACCGTCCAATCCGCACAAATACTTGATCGAAACTAACCCGGTGCTGACCGAGCTCAAGTCGTTCATGAGCTCCGATTACCTGTTGGAAAAACTCGGCTTCGACCCAGACCAAAGCGCCAAGCGCCTCGGTGATGGCCTCTACGAACAACGCCTGATCCAGCAAGCCGTCACCGCACGCACTGGCCAGGCTTTCCTCGACGGCCAGACCTCTAACGAAGGCATGTTCAAGTACCTGATGAACAACGCCATCGCCAGCAAGGACGCGCTCAACCTGTCCGTCGGCGTCGGCCTGACCTCTCAGCAAGTCGCCGCGCTGACCCACGATATTGTCTGGCTCGAAGAGCATGAAGTGAACGGCGAGAAAGTGCTGGTGCCAGTGGTGTATCTGGCGCAAGCCAATGGCCGCCTCGGCCCGACCGGCGCGCTGATTGCCGGTAATGATGTGACGCTGATTGCTGGTGAGAACCTGGATAACGTCGGGACGTTGAAGGCGACGAATAATCTGTCCGCCACAGCCGGCAAAGACTTGGTGAACAGCGGCTCGATCGAGGCGGGCAATCGCCTGGATCTGTTGGCGACCAATGACATTGTCAACAAGTCCGGGGGAATAATCAGCGGTCGTGATGTCAGCATACGGGCGATCAACGGTGACGTAGTAAACGAACGCACGATCACTTCTCTCGACAGCAGCAGCCGAAACGGTGTCCTGCATCATGACTTTGCCGACACTGGTGCCCGTATCGAAGCTGCCAATGACCTCAGCGTGATCGCAGGCCGGGACATCGATAACGTTGGCGGTGTATTGCAAAGCGGTCGGGATATGAACCTGGATGCGGAGCGCGACGTGAACATCTCTGCTGCAGAGGTTACCAATAGCGTATTCCACGATAGCCGCCACAACAGCAGCAACATTACCCAACTGGCTGCCAGCGTCACCGCAGGTCGTGATTTTTCTGCACATGCGGGGCGTGAT
Organism: Pseudomonas sp. AC255; assembly: GCF_979258175.1. Classification (NCBI taxonomy): domain Bacteria; kingdom Pseudomonadati; phylum Pseudomonadota; class Gammaproteobacteria; order Pseudomonadales; family Pseudomonadaceae; genus Pseudomonas; species Pseudomonas sp. AC255. Next base: position 1,867,462 of record NZ_OZ409841.1, read on the forward strand.
TTCGGTGTGATTGCCAGCCAGGTTGAAGCGAAACGCGACGTCTCTATGGCGGCTGCAGAAAACCTGATAATCAGCTCAGCAGCTGATGAACAGCATTCCTTGTCCAAAAGCAAAAAACTTACAACCCAGCAAGACCATGTCAGTCAAGTGATGTCCGGGGTAAGTGCAGGGGGCAGCCTGGCGCTGAGCTCGGGTGAAGATCTCACAGTAGTGTCCAGCCGCATTACCGCCGGTGACGAAGCGTATCTGGTTGCGGGCAAAAATCTGGAAATACTTGCGGCTCAAGACTCCGACTACTCCCTGTACGACAAAAAGAAAAAGGGATCTTTCGGTTCCAGCAAAACGAAGCGCGATGAAGTTACCAAGGTCAAAAACATAGGCAGTGTGATTACCTCGGGTGGTGACATGGTGCTCGTTAGCAATGGCGATCAACATTACCAAGCGGCCAAACTCAACAGTGGCGATGACCTTACAATCACCAGTGGTGGTTCTGTTACGTTTGAAGGCGTCAAAGATCTGCATCAGGAGAGTCACGAGAAAAGTAAATCAAGCTCGGTATGGAGTTCGTCGAAAGGCCGCGGCAATACCGACGAAATCTTGCGTCAGAGCGAACTGGTTGCTAACGGCAATCTGGTAATCAACGCTGTTGAAGGCTTGAATATCGATCTCAGGGACATTAACAAGAGTTCGATTAGCCAAACCATTGATGCCATGGTGAAAGCAGACCCTGGCTTGGCCTGGCTCAAGGAAGCAGAGAAGCGCGGCGATGTGGATTGGCGATTGGTGAAGGAAACTCACGAGTCGTTCAAATACAGCAACTCCGGCATGGGGCCGGCGGCAATGCTGGCTGTCATCATTATCGTTACTGTGTTGACGGCAGGTACGGCTACTGCTGCGACTGTTGGCACCGCGGCAGCAAATGCCGCTACAGGCGCTGCTGCGGCCGCCGGTGCATCTGCATCAACGGTTGCAGCCGTCGGGGCGGCTGCCTCTGCCGCTGCCACGGCAGCCTTCTCTGCCGCCGTCGGGCAGGCGGTCGCAAGTGGTATCAACAACAAAGGAAACTTGGGCGATACGTTCAAAGATGTTCTGTCTTCCGAGAATCTCAGGGGATACGTACTGGCAGGAATTACCGCGGGAATTGCTTCGAAGTTTGGCTACAACGCGACGGAGCTGAAGTTCGACCTCAATAGCGCTCAGAGTGTCGCAATGAAAGCCACGTTCGATGCGTTGGCGAAGACGGCGGTCATGGGCGGTAGCTTGCAGGACAACCTGTTCGCTTCTGCATTGGGGGCTGCGATCTCCATTGGGGGCGCGGTCACAGCCAACAAAATCGGTGACATTACTCTTTTTGATAACGGCAAGGTGAGCAAAGTCGTAATGCATGCTGCATTGGGCGGCTTGATGGCAGAAGCCATGGGAGGTGATTTCCGAACGGGTGCGATTGCAGCGGGGGCAAATGAGGCGCTGGTCGATTTTCTGGGAGAAAAGTTACTGCCCAAGGGGTTGGACAAGAACGATCCGGCGTATCAGGCAGGCGTCACCAAGCTGATTGCTGCATCGCAACTGATCGGCGTATTGACCGCCGCAGTGACGGGGGTGATGCGTCAATTGCTTCTACGGTAACCACTAACGCAACCGTCAACAACAACCTCAATCACAGCGATGCACGTGATTTCGTCGAGGGAATGACCAGTTGTGGCGGCGACGAACGTTGTCAGGTGGAAACCTGGAAAAGCCGGGGCTTCGGCGAGCTCAGCGATGAACTTCTGGACCAGGCATTAAAGACTGGTGGCGCAGCTTATGCGAAAGATCAGATGGGCCAGATCGCTGCCGGTCTGAGTGTACTTAACAAGCTGGAGTGCACAACTCAGGTCTGTAAGGATTACAAGTTCCTGCTTACTGATCGTGCATTGAAAAGTGTTGTCAAGCTGAGCGACGTAGTTGGGCAATGGGAACCAGTGCTTGGTGCAATCGCCGGTGTGGCTGGTGGCATTGCTGGCAATTACGCCGGCGTAGGTAGGCCTCGACCTTCCGGCGCCGAGTCAGTAATCGGGTCTGCCGAAATCAACAAAGCATATGAGTATTGGGCTCGGATCAAGGCAGGACCTGCTCTGCCGGACAAGGCGTGGTACAAAAACGAATCGATGCAGGTAACCCCGGGGATACGAGAAATCAATCAAGAGAAATACAACCCAAGGACCGGAAAACTGGAGTATTCCAAGATTGAGTATGATGAATGGGGGCGAATGGTCAAACGTGTCGACTACACTGATCACGGGCGCAATGACCCATCGGATCCGAAAACCTTTCATACGGATCCTCATACTCATACCTACCAGTACGGGCCGGGCAAGGGTGACAATGGACAGCATACGAGGATCAACCATTGAGCAATGTTGAAGCACTGAATGGTTTTCTGCGTGAATACGTTTATGTGGAAAGTCTTCACCTGGATTCCGAAGATGGACTTACCGGTTACAACCTGTTGATGACGCTGGCGAAGTCTGCGGATCTTGGAGCAGCGACTATCGCGGTCATATTTTTTAACGTGGGCGGTCTGAACGTGCGGGGATTTGGTGGTGGCCTGACACAGTTCATGGATCTTTGCGTGTCGAGGGTTGAAGGCGGACTGGATCGTATCCGGTATGAGCTGGTTGATGAGGAAGAAGAAAAAATAGCTTTCAACTTCCACTCCTTCAAAGTGCTCAGCGAGGATGGCAGCGGCGAATAGGCTGCGAAAGCCAGGTTGCACGAATTGATGCCTTTTTCCAAAAAAAGCCCCGTCTGAAGCGGGGCGTTTTTTTGGTTTAACCTGCGAAACCTTTAGCGAAACGCCGGCACCACATGCTTGATAAACAACTCCAGCGACTTCTTCTTCTCTTCATGCGGCAAGCTGTTGTCGCACCAGAAACTAAACTCATCCACCCCCAATTCCTGGTAATACTTGATCCGCGGAATGATCTCTTCCGGCGTGCCGATCATTGCGGTCTTGTGCAGGCTCTCCAGTTCAAACTCAGGACGCCCGGCAAACTTCTCTTCAGGACTCGGCGCGAGGAAGCCGTTGACCGGAGTTTCCTTGTTGCCGAACCAGGCATCGAACGTGCGATAGAAACGTGAGATGGCTTTCGCGCCGACCTTCCAGCCGTCCGGGTTATCAGCGGTGTGCACGTGGGTGTGACGCAGCACCATCAATTGTGGGCGCGGTACGTCTGGGTTGTTGTCCAGTGCAGTCTGGAATTTGTTCTTCAGGTCAAGGACTTCTTCGTCGCCTTTCATCAATGGCGTGACCATGACGTTGCAGCCGTTGGCGACGGCGAAGTTGTGCGAGTCGGGGTCGCGGGCGGCGATCCACATTGGCGGGTTTGGCTTCTGGATCGGTTTCGGCACGCTGGTGGAGGTGGGGAATTTCCAGATGTCGCCGTCGTGGGCGTAGTCGCCTTGCCACAGGGCGCGGACCACCGGGACCATTTCGCGCAGGGCCTGGCCGCCGCTGGAGGCGGGCATGCCGCCGGCCATGCGGTCGAATTCGACTTGATAGGCGCCGCGCGCGAGACCGACTTCCATGCGGCCGTTGCTGATCACGTCGAGCAGGGCGCATTCGCCGGCGACGCGCAGCGGGTGCCAGAACGGCGCGATGATGGTGCCGGCGCCGAGGTGGATGGTGGTGGTTTTCGCTGCGAGGTAGGCCAGCAACGGCATCGGGCTTGGGGAGATGGTGTATTCCATGGCGTGGTGTTCGCCAATCCACACGGTGCTGAAACCGCCGGCCTCGGCCATCAGGGTCAGTTCGGTCAGGTCTTCGAACAGTTGGCGGTGGCTGACGCTTTCGTCCCAGCGTTCCATGTGTACGAACAGGGAAAATTTCATGACGCTACCTCGAGTCTTTTGTAATTGGCCGGTCGTGTGCGGGCCTGTCGAACTGACGTGAACGCTGCGCGCTCGCGAGTCTTCTCACCATTCAAGCACGCCTTCGAGGACGGCTGTTCGGTTGATTGAATATTGGTATACCATAATACGGAATATCCGCAAAATATTTCTGACCGACACTTCGAACAAGGAAGGCGCAAGCAATGAACATAAAACAAAAACTGACTCTGGCGTTTGCGGTAATCGCCAGCCTGCCGGTGTTGCTGGTGGCAGCGCTGATCATCCTCAATGTCCGCGAGGGCGCGCGCGACACCTTTACCGACAGCACCGGGCGCGAAGTGCGTCAGGTGGAAAACGCAATGCAGCTGTTTTTCGAGGGCATCAGCCAGAACGTTGCTTACCTGGCCGAGCATCCGCAACTGCAGAGCATCGACACCAGCCTCAAACGCTACCTGAGCAGCGACGCCGCGCAAGTGCCGCTGGGGCCGCAGGATCAACAGCTGTTCAAGCTGTTCGACGGTCTGGCCAAGGCGCACCCGGCTTACACCTATCTATCTGTCGGCACCGAGCAGGGCGGTTACCTGTTCTGGCCGGGCGATGCGCAACTGGCCAACTACGATCCGCGTACCCGGCCTTGGTACAAAACCGCGATGGCCAATCCCGGCAAAACCCTGCGCACCGAGGCCTATTACTGGGCGGCGGATGACGTGGTGCTGGTGAGCACCGTGCGCAGTTTCAACAACCAGTTGGGTAGCAATGCCGGCGTGGTCAACATCGATGTGTCGCTCAAGCAATTGACCGATCTGGTGAAGCAGATCCGCCTCGGTGAGAGCGGTTATCTGATGCTGATGGAAGCCAACAACACCGTGCTGGTCGACCCGAGTGATCCGGCGCACAACTTCAAGAAACTCAGCGATCTCGGCGACGGTTATCAGCAACTGGCCGAGGCGGGCAAAGGCCTGGTCGAGGTGCAATTGGCTGGCGAGGATTACATGGCGCTGGTCTGGCCTTCGCAGGCGTTGGGCTGGCGGTTTGTCGGCTTGGTCAAGGCGAGCGAAGTGATGGCCGGGGCGACTCGTTTGACCTGGCTGATCGGCGCTATTGCTGTGGTTTGCGCACTGTTGTTTGCAATGGCCGGCGCGTGGTTCGCCGGGCTGATGGTCAAGCCGATTCGTGGTGTCGCCAGCGGACTCGAAGGCATTGCCCAGGGCGAGGGCGATCTGACTGCGCGACTGGAAGTACGCGGGCAGGATGAAACCGCGCAACTGGCCGGCTGGTTCAACCAGTTTCTCGAAGCGATTCGCACGTTGATTCAACGCATCGGCCAGGCAGCCGGGCAGATTCACAGCAGCTCCGGCAGCGCAACCGAGGTCTCGGCGGAAATGGCCGACGTGGCTTCGCGTCAGCGTGAGGCGGTGGACATGGTGTCTACGGCGTTTCACGAAATGGTCGCCACTTCCAACGAGGTTGCGCGCTCGTGCAGTCAGGCGGCCGATTCGGCAGACAACGGTCAGCGTCAGGCACACACCGGGCAGCAGCAGATCGATGCGGCGGTGAGCAACGTCGGGCGCTTGAGCCAGGAGATCGGCCACAGCGCCGAGTCGATGCAGCAACTGGAACAGGACAGCAACGACATTCAGTCCATCCTCGGCACCATCCGCTCGATTGCCGAGCAGACTAATCTGCTCGCGCTCAACGCCGCCATCGAAGCCGCGCGTGCCGGTGAACAGGGCAGGGGCTTTGCTGTGGTCGCGGATGAAGTCCGGGCGCTGGCCAAACGCACCTCGGATTCCACCGGTGAGATTGACGCACTGCTGGGCAATCTGGCGCGGCGCACCCATCAGATGGGCAAGCAGATGCACGCCAGCCTTGAGGTGTCACAGGAAACCGTGGTGTCGATCAACGAGGCGCGGGCGAGTTTTGAATTGATTCGTGAGTCGGTCGACGTGATCCGCGACATGAACACCCAGATCGCCACGGCGGCGGAGGAACAGCATCAAGTGGCGGAGGACATCAATCGGCACATCAGCCAGATTCATGGTGATGCGCAGTTGGTGGCGAGCCTGGCGGATTCGACTCGCCAGGATGCGCAGAACCTGACGGCGTTGTCGCAGACGTTGAATCAGTTGGTGAGCCGGTTTCGGACCTGACACGGTCGCCCAGGCAACACCAAAACTTGTGGGAGCGAGCTTGTTCGCGAAGGCGTCGGGTCAGTCAAAAATGTAACAACTGACCCATCGCATTCGCGAGCAGGCTCGCTCCCACATGGGATATCCGAGATCTGGTGAAATCACGCCACAACCGGTAAAGCACCCATCTTGCCGTGGCAATACACCAGCGGTCCGGCGACCTGCTCGGGGACGATCAGGTTCTTCACCGCGCCGACCATGATCGCGTGGTCGCCACCTTCGTATTCACGCCACAACTCGCACTCGATCACCGCCGTCGCATTGTCGAGGATCGGGTTGCCCAGTTCGCTCAACGTCCACTCGATGCCCTGCGCCTTGTCCTTGCCTTTGCGCGCGAAGGCATAGGCCTCGCTTTGCTGCACGCTGGACAACAGGTGAATCGCAAAGCGTTTGTTCTTGATCAGCACGGGATAGGAGTCGGAGCTGTAGTTAGGGCAGAACAGCACCAGCGCCGGGTCCATCGACAGCGAGCTGAACGCGCTGGCCGTCAGGCCGACGATCTGGCCGTCGTCGTCCAGCGTGGTGATGACGGTGACGCCGGACGGGAACGAGCCCATGACTTGTTTGTAAATGGCAGCATCGATCATTGGGTGGTCCTCGGGTGGTGTGACGCGGTTTTTATGGGTTGTAGGTCTGATGGTATACCGTAATACATATCTTGCAAGAGCTTTTCTGGTGAACCGATAAACGTGCCGATTTCGTCGGAAACTCAATGTTTACGGGGCTTCCAGCTAGCAGTGCAGGGGCGGGATCAGCGAGGATAGCGGATCAGACAGCGACAGAATCAGCGGATCAGGCTTGTGCAAAGCTTGGAATACCATAATATGGTCTGCATCTGAGGGGCGACCCAAGAGTCCTCCCGGTTTGGCTTCATACAAAGATAAAAACAGACAAACTCGAGTTCATGCATATGTCCCAGATGTCCCGGCAAGATCCGTTGATCGAGAATCATACGGTCGATTACGTCCCACTCGCGGAACGCCACGGGAAGGCGCGCGATCTGTTCACTCTTTGGTTCAGCACCAACATCGCGCCACTGCCCATCGTCACCGGCGCCATGGTGGTTCAGGTGTTCCACCTCAATCTGTTCTGGGGGCTGCTGGCGATTGCGCTGGGGCACATGATCGGCGGCGTGGTGATTGCGCTGGCCTCGGCGCAGGGTCCGCGCATGGGCATTCCGCAAATGGTCCAGAGTCGCGGTCAGTTCGGTCGTTATGGCGCACTGCTGATCGTGTTCTTCGCGGCGCTCATCTACATCGGTTTCTTCATTTCCAACATCGTGCTGGCCGGTAAATCCATTGTCGGCATTGCGCCGTCAGTACCGGCGCCGCTGAGCATTCTGATCGGCGCGCTGGCTGCTACGGCGATCGGTGTGATCGGCTACAACTTCATCCACACCCTCAACCGCATCGGCACCTGGGTGATGGGCGGCGCGTTGCTCGCCGGATTCATCTACATTTTCGCCCATGACTTGCCGGCAGACTTCCTGACGCGCGGCAGTTTCAATCTCTCCAGCTGGCTGGCGACGGTGTCGCTGGGGATCATCTGGCAGATCAGCTTCTCGCCGTACGTCTCCGACTATTCGCGTTATCTGCCAGCAGACATCGGTATCGCCAAACCGTTTTGGGCGACTTACTTGGGCGCGACGCTGGGCACGATTCTGTCGTTCAGTTTTGGCGCGGTGGCGGTACTGGCGACGCCGGAAGGCACTGAAGCGATGGCAGCGGTCAAGCAGTCCACCGGCTGGCTGGGGCCGATTCTGATGGTGCTGTTTCTGCTCAACATCATCAGCCACAACGCGCTGAATCTGTATGGCGCAGTGTTGTCGATCATCACCTCGATTCAGACCTTCGCCAGCCAGTGGACGCCGAGCATCAAGGTGCGCGTGGTGCTCTCGAGCGTGATTCTGGCCGGATGCTGCGTGGTCGCCCTCGGTGCCTCGGCGGATTTCATTTCCGAATTCATCGGACTGATTCTCGCGTTGTTGCTAGTGCTGGTGCCGTGGGCGTCGATCAACCTGATCGACTTCTACCTGATCAAGCGCGGCAACTACGACATCGCCTCGATCTTCCGCGCTGACGGCGGGATTTACGGGCGCTTCAACCTGCACGCGATCATTGCCTATTTCATCGGCATCATCGTGCAGCTGCCGTTTGCCAACACCTCGCTGTACGTGGGGCCGTACGCCAACTTGGTGGAAGGTGCCGACCTGTCCTGGCTGGTCGGTCTGGTGGTAACGGTGCCGCTGTATTACTGCCTCGCAACCCGTGGTCAGGCGCAGCAGAGCAGGGCGGCCAGGCTCGGCTATACCGACTGATCCCAACGGCAACACAGCAATGCCCGGCCCAGTGCCGGGCATTTTTGTGTGCGTATCTCGGCGGTCAAGCAAATTGGCCATATCGATCCCCTTTTGGCCTGCCGCCTACTGTCATCGCGCTACGCTGTCAGCAAGAATCGAAACCATAACAACAGGCTCGACCTTTTTTGCCCTTGGCTATCGTTACAGCCACTGCCGTGTACAGAACATAAAAACCATCGATCTCACGTCGCATTCGGGGAAACAACCATGGTCACGATCAAACGCATTCTGGGCGCCACCGTGTGTGGCTTGACGCTGCTGGCCAGCGCCGTCCAGGCCGAGCAGCGCGAACTGCGGGTGTACAACTGGGCGGATTACATCCTGCCGTCAGTGCCCAAGGACTTCGCCGAGCAAAGCAAGATCAAAGTGACCTGGGACACCTTCGACACCAACGAATCCCTGGAAGCGAAACTGCTCACCGGCAACTCCGGTTACGACCTGGTGGTGCCGTCCAATCAGTTCATCGAAACCCAGATCAAGGCCGGCGTGTTCCAGAAACTCGACAAGTCGAAATTGCCGAACTGGCAGCACCAGGATCCGGCCCTGCTCAAATTGCTCGACGCCAACGACCCCGGCAACCAGTACGGCGTGCCATACATGTACGGCACCGTGCTGATCGGCTTCAACCCGGCCAAGGTCAAGGCCGCCCTGGGCGAAAATGCGCCGGTGGACAGTTGGGATCTGGTGTTCAAGCCCGAGAACATGGAAAAGCTCAAGGCCTGTGGCGTGGCGATGCTCGATTCGCCGTCGGAGATCCTGCCGCTGGCCCTGCATTACCTCGGCCTCGACCCGAACAGCCAGAACCCGGCGGACTATGAAAAGGCCAAGGCCTTGATGATGAAGATTCGCCCTTACGTGACCTACTTCAACTCGGCCAAGTACATGACCGACATCGCCAACGGCGACATCTGTGTGGCGATCGGTTATTCCGGCAGCTTCTACCAATTCGGCAATCGCGCCAAAGAGGCGGGCAACGGCGTGGTGGTCGACTGGCGTTTGCCGAAGGAGGGCGCGCCGATCTGGTTCGACACGTTCGCCATTCCGAAGAGCGCTAAGAACGTCGCCGAGGCCCACGAATTCCTCAACCACTTGCTAGATCCGAAAGTGATCGCACCGATCAGCGATTTCCTCGGTTACCCGAATGCCAACAAGGACTCGATGCCGCTGGTCAACAAGGACATCACCGACAACCCCAACCTGACCCCGACCAGCGAAGCGCTGAAAACCCTGTATGTGGTGCAACCGTTGCCGCAGAAAATGGAACGGGTGCGCACGCGGGTGTGGACCAGTATCAAATCCGATAAATAAGAGCATCGCACTTCAAATGTGGGAGCGAGCCTGCTCGCGAAAGCGGTGTGTCATTCAACTCCTATGTTGAATGAACCGGCGTAATCGCGAGCAGGCTCGCTCCCACAGGTGGGTTGTGTTGTGTCATTCGGTGCGGCGTTCTGCCTCGCGGCTGGTCGCCAGACTCAACAACACCGACCCCAGAATCACCGACCCGACTATTGCCAGCGACCATTCCACCGGCATGTGGAACCACGGCATCAGCACCATCTTGCCGCCAATGAACACCAGCACGATCGCCAGCCCATATTTGAGCAGATGAAAACGGTCAGCCATGTCCGCCAGCAAGAAGTACAGCGCGCGCAGGCCCATGATCGCGAAGATGTTCGAGGTGAAAACAATGAACGGGTCGGTGGTGACGGCGAAGATCGCCGGGATGCTGTCGACCGCGAACATCAGGTCGCTGGCCTCGATCAGCACCAGCACCAGGAACATCGGTGTTGCCCAGCGCACGCCGTTCTGCAGGATGAAAAACTTCTCGCCGTGAAAGCCACTGGTGATGCGCATATGCCCGCGAACCCAGCGCAATATCGGATTCTTTTCCAGATCCGGTTGATGATCAGCGAACACCAGCATCTTGATCCCGGTGATGATCAGGAACACACCGAAGGCATACAGCAGCCATTCGAACTGCGACACCAGCCACACACCGGCGAAAATCATTATCGCGCGCATGACAATCGCGCCGAGCACGCCGTACAGCAGCACTCGTCGTTGCAATTCCGGCGGCACGGCGAAGTAGCTGAAGATCATCACGAAGATGAACATGTTGTCGATCGACAGCGACTGCTCGATCAGGTAACCGGTGAGGAATTCCAGGGTTTTCTGCCGGGCGATTTCACCGCCGAATTCACCGTGCAGATACCACCAGAGCAACCCGGCGAAGCTCAGCGCCAACAGGCACCAGGCAACCACCCAGGCCGATGCTTCACGCACCGATACCCGGTGCGCCTTGCGCCCGCCGAAGACAAACAAGTCCAGGGCCAGCATGGCCAGAACGAAGACGATGAAGGCGCCCCACATCCAGGGTTCGCCGATGTTGATGTTCGTGGCAGGCATGGCACGCTCCCTGTCTTTTTATTTGCAGCAAGCGCATCCCCTGTGGGAGCGAGCCTGCTCGCGAATGCGATGGAACAGTGAAGTTGAGGTTGCTGACCCACCGCGTTCGCGAGCAGGCTCGCTCCCACAGGGATCATCTTCTCTTCTCGATCAAAGTCAGACGGGGCCATGCTAGCGACGGATCTGGAGCAAAGAAAAATCGTTTATTTCTGACTGACAGTTCGGCAAAAACGAAGTGTCAGCGGAAAAACTCTCCCGGCGTTTCGCCGAACTGCTGACGAAACGCGGCGATAAACGCCGAGGTCGAGTCGTATCCACAAGCCAGTGCAACGTCGGTCACACGCTCACCTTTCTCCAGCGGCGTTAGAGCTCCGAGCAAGCGCAGGCGCTGGCGCCAGGCGCGGAAGGTCAGGCCGGTGTCGCGCAGAAACAGGCGCGTCAGAGTCTTTTCGGTGATGCCGAATTTTTCGCTCCAGTGGCTCAGGGTGGTCTGCTGCTCCGGGTGTTGCTCAAGGCTCTGGTAGATCTGCTTCAGGCGCGCGTCTTGCGGCAGCGGCAGCATCAAGTCGATGGTCGGCGCGTCGGCCAATTGATCAAGGATTACCTGGGCCAGGCGTCCGTCAGGGCCGCTCTCGTCGTATTCCACCGGGACCTGACTGAAGGCGCGAATTAATTCCCTGAGCAGCGCGCTGACGCCGAGCACATGGCAATGCTCGGCGGCCCAACCGGTGACGCTGCTGTCGATGTACAGGCTGCGCATTTCCGTATGCGGTGCGCTGAACACCCGGTGCGGCACGCCGGCCGGAATCCACACCGCACGCTCCGGCGGCGCGACGAAACGGCCAGCGCTGGTCTGCACTTCGAGGACGCCCTGGATCGCGTAGGACAACTGCACCCACGGATGGCTATGACGGCGGGTGAGGGCGCGATTGGGCAGCGATTCGGTGCGTCCGTAAACGGGGCGCGGCAGGCTGGGCAGCCCGGGAACACTGCGGCGAACGCTCTTGGAATGTCCTTTAGGCGGCATCTGGCGGCTCTTCGGCGTTAGTCGGTAATTGCCAGTCACGTTAGAGTCGTCGGCACGCACTGGCAACCTTCGGATGAACCGCATGACTCGCCCACGTTTTCTGCCCGATAACTTCACCCTGACCTTGATCGGCGTCGTCTTGCTGGCGAGCTTCCTGCCCGCCAGCGGCCAGGTCGCAGTCGGCTTCGGCTGGCTGACCAACATCGCCATCGCCCTGCTGTTCTTCCTGCACGGCGCCAAGCTGTCGCGCGAATCGATCATCGCCGGCGCTGGCCACTGGCGTCTGCATCTGCTGGTGTTCGGGCTTACCTTCGTGCTCTTCCCGATTCTCGGTCTGGCGCTCAAACCACTGTTGTCACCGCTGATCGGTGATCAGCTGTACATGGGCATGCTCTATCTGTGCGCATTACCGGCCACCGTGCAGTCGGCGATCGCGTTCACTTCGCTGGCGCGAGGCAATATTCCGGCGGCGATCTGCAGTGCGGCGGCGTCCAGTCTGTTCGGGATTTTTCTGACGCCGCTGCTGGTGACGCTGCTGCTCAACGTTCACGGTGACGGCGGTTCGACCCTCGATGCGATCGTGAAAATCAGCGTGCAATTGCTGCTGCCGTTCATTGCCGGGCAGATCGCCCGCCGCTGGATCGGCGCGTGGGTAGGGCGCAACAAGAACTGGCTGAAATTCGTTGATCAGGGTTCGATTCTGCTGGTGGTGTACGGCGCATTCAGCGAAGCCGTCAACGAAGGCATCTGGCAGCAGATTCCGTTGTTCGAGTTGCTCGGCCTGGTGGTGGTCTGCTGCATCCTGCTGACGTTGGTTCTGGTGGCATCAATTCTGTTGAGCAAAGCCTTCGGCTTCAATCAGGAAGACCGCATCACCATCCTGTTCTGCGGCTCGAAAAAGAGCCTGGCCACCGGCGTGCCGATGGCGCAGGTGTTGTTCGCCGGCAGCACCATCGGCGTGCTGATTCTGCCGCTGATGCTGTTCCACCAGATTCAGCTGATGGTCTGCGCGGTGCTGGCGCAGCGCTATGCGAAACGGCCGGAGTCGGTGCCGGATCTGATGGCGCAGGTTGATCCATAAAAGGGTTCACAGACCCGAATACTTGACCGCCGCTGCCGCCCGCGTCGGCACGTCCAGCGTGCGCAACAACGAAGACACATGGATCCTCACCGTGAACGGCGAAATATCCAGCTCACGGGCAATTTCCTTGTTGGTCTTGCCTTGCGCGATCAACCGCAGCACGTCCTGCTGACGCGGCGTCAGCGTCGTCGCGGTTTCCAGCGGCAACAAGCCGGACGGCGCCGACTTCACCAGCACCTCGCCTTCACGGATCGCCAGAATCGCCTGGCCAATTTCATCCGGCGCAATGTTCTTGCCGATAAAACCGTCGATGCCCGCCGCCATGACTTCACTGATCAGCGTCTGATCGTCAACCATCGACACCACGATCAGCGTGGTGCGCGGCAATCGTTGGCGCAAGTCGGCGAGTTGAGTGATGCAGGTCAGTCCGGGAAAACGCAGATCGAGCATCAGCGTGTCCGGCTCGTCGCCCTGTGGCAGCAGCTTGAGCACCGCGTCGAAGTCGCCAGCCTCGCAGGTATCGGCATCGGGCAGCAAGCGCTGCACTGTGCGCAGCATCGCCTCGCGAAACAGCGGGTGATCGTCGGCTATGATGATCCGGCACGTCATGACGCGACCCTCCCTGGGTCAGGCGTGATTCAAGGCCTGCACCTTAGCACTGGACGCGAAGGTTGCCTGTAGGCTGCTTCCGAAACTGACGATTGCTGCACAAGGACGTTTACCATGAAGTTCGAAAAAAATACCGAACTCGACCAAGCCAACCTGCGCATTATCATCGCTGCAATTGCGGTGGTTTACATGGTCGTGCTGGGTTTTCTGCCGGGCCATCGCTTCGATACCTACCTGCCGGTCATCACTTACATTGTCTTGTTTCTGCTGGCTTCGATCACGTTCCGCCAAGCCATTGCGCGTTGGCCCGGGCATTATCCGGCGCGGCGGATTTTTGCCATGGTCCACGATTACACCGGCACCTGTTTTGGACTGGTGATCGGCGGCGAAGCGGCGCTGCCGTTGTATGCGGTGATGGTCTGGGTCAATCTCGGCAACGGCATGCGCTACGGCTCGCGCTATCTGGCAATCGCCACCGGCCTTGCATTGGTGGCGCTGCTGGTGGTCTATCGCCTGACGCCGCATTGGCAGGCGCAGCCGTTCATGGTGCTGATGCTGCTGATCACCAGCACGGTGATTCCGTTTTATGCGCACTTGCTGCTTGAGCGTACGCGCAAGGCGTCGGAAGAAGCGCTGGCGGCTAACCTGGAAAAGTCGCGGTTTCTGGCGCAGGCCAGTCATGACTTGCGTCAGCCGATTCATTCCATCGGTCTGTTTACCGCGTGTCTGCGAGAGTCGCGCCTGGGCGACGACGAGCGGCGGCTGGTCGATAACATCGACCGCTCGCTGCTCAACGTTTCGCAATTGTTCCGCTCGATTCTCGACCTCTACACCCTCGATAACGGTCGGATCGAAGCGAAAATGCAAACGCTGAATCTTGGTGAATGGCTTGCGGATCTGATACGCCAACACCAGGAAGCGGCCCGTTGGGCAGGCGTCGAGCTGCGGCTGCGACCGTGCAACCACTGGGTCAGAACCGACCCGGCGCTGCTCGCGACCATGGTGCAGAACGTGCTCTCCAACTGCTTCAAATACGGCGCGCAACGACCCGTGCTGATCGGCGTGCGTAGACGTGGGGCAGGGCTGGCCATCGTCATCCATGACCGTGGCAACGGCATTGCCGAAGAGCATCTGCACAAGGTCTTCGAGGAGTTTTATCGGGTACGGCAAGTGCGCGACAAAGATGTCGAGGGCGTCGGGCTGGGCCTGTCGATCATCAAGCGTCTTGGTGAACTGATCGATGTGCACGTTGCTCTGCGTTCACAGTTGGGGCGCGGCACAGCTGTGACGCTTGCGGGGTTGCCGATCGTGGCCGCGCCGCAGTCACTGGTGGTTCGCAGTGAAGCGCGGCAGATGGGTTTGTTGACCGGACTGAAGGTGTGTCTGGTCGAGGATGACCGCAACGTGTTGCTCGCGACTTCGGCGTTGCTCGAACGCTGGGGCTGTGTGGTGCAGGCCGAGTGGTCGGCTGAAGGCCTGGTCACCGACTGCGACATCATCGTCGCCGACTATGACCTCGGCACCCACGCCACTGGCATCGAATGCATTGACGAAGTGCGCAGGCGGCGCGGTTGGGCGGTGCCGGCAATGATCATCACCGGGCATGACGTCGAGAAAATTCAGGCTGCCTTGCATGACCGCCAGATTGCGATTCTGTCGAAACCTGTGCGCCCGGCCGAGTTACGCGCGACGTTGCGCGCCCTGCGTGATCGACAAGGCGCAGCGGTTGAACAGATGCTGTAAAGGCCAATGTAAACGGGCGGCTCAGGAGCTCGCCCGTTATTTCGCGGCGATTATTGTGGGCTGTTGAACTGGTCGGAATAGCTGCCGGTCATCAGCGCCGATGCCACGCGATCAGAACCGACTCCGACCCGGGAGTAGGCCACTCGGTTGACGCCGGTGCGGTCGGCCCCATCCGCTGCCAATGCTCCGGCACCGACACGATCAGCGCCATCGGCAGCCACCGCGCCTGCGCCGACACGATCAGCGCCATCGGCAGCCACTGCACCGGCGCCGACACGATCAGCACCATCGGCAGCCACCGCGCCCGCGCCGACACGATCAGCGCCATCGGCAGCCACTGCGCCCGCGCCGACACGATCAGCGCCATCGGCAGCCACTGCGCCAGCGCCGACACGATCAGCGCCATCGGCAGCCACAGCGCCGGCACCGACACGATCAGCGCCATCGGCAGCCACCGCGCCGGCACCGACACGATCAGCGCCATCGGCAGCCACCGCGCCGGCACCGACACGATCAGCGCCATCGGCAGCCACCGCGCCGGCACCGACACGATCAGCGCCATCGGCAGCCACCGCGCCGGCACCGACACGATCGGCGCCATCGGCAGCCACTGCGCCGGCGCCAACATGATCAGCCCCATCCGAAGCCAACGCCTGCGGTTGCGCCGCCAAGACATTCGGCACCACAACGCTGGCCGCTACCGCAAGAAGCACGCCTGACAACAACTTGTATTTCATGGTTTTCTCCACGACCCGTTGCCAAACAGCGATCAATCGCGCGCGATGCATACAGACGCCACGACTCACTGGCTTGGGTTCTACCTGGTTGGCGAAAGGCACGGGCACACCGAACGGCGTGCGGGTGTCGAGATAATTTTGATCGAGCCGATTGAGTATAGGATCGGCCTCGGGAACTGCCACGGCGGGGAGATCGACGGACAAAAAAGACGAAGCCCGCATCGTGCGGGCTTCGTTGTGTGGAGCTGTTTACATTTTTGCCAGCGCCTGAGCCAGGTCGGCGCGCAGGTCTTCAACGTCCTCAACCCCAACTGACAACCGCACTGATCAGAGCCTTCAGCCACGACGTAGTTGAGCAATTCGCCAATCAACCACAGGCGTTCGACTCACTGGCTCGGCTCAAGCTAATTGGTGAGTGCAGGCCGAAGGCCGGAAAAGTTTGGGATTGAAGCCCGAAAGGGTGAAACGGGCCGGCTGTTTGGCCTGGCTCAACGCGCACCGCGAAAGTCCGGCCCGCAGGGAACGTCAGATGGCAGGATCGGCAGTAAGCCATCACTGATCGCATGCGACCATTGCAACGATGGCCTCAGCGACTTGAAGCACGAAGCTTGACACCTGTTTCCGGTCCCGCTGGCCGCTGAGATTAAACGCCTTCAATCGGGTGAGTGACCTTCCATTTTTCGGCAAAAGCTTTGCCTTGCTCGATTTGTTCGGGTGTCATTTTTTTAGAATATTCTTCTAATCTTTCCCGATCATACTCTTTATCAGACTCATCATTATCTAAGCCTGCTAAAAGCAACGTAAGGCCGTAAGCCTTCACCATATCAAATGGAAAGCCATAGTAATTTGGATTACTCGCATACTCTCGAGCAAGCAAACCGATACCATTGCTGTCACCCACCTTCGCAGATTCCTCTAGCCAATATCGGGAAATTGATAGATCTCCGTTATATTCATAAATAGAGGCTGCATAGGCAATCATTGCTTTTGGATAGCCATTTTCAGCCGCTCGCTTATACCACTTGTTGATTTCCTTGCGGCGCTGCCCAAACCACCAAAAAATCCATCTCCAGCTGAATAGCTCTCGGCAAGTTGATATTGTGCGAGCGGGTAGCCTCCCTCTGCTGATTTAATCAACATATTAAAATCAGAATTTCCTACATATAATAAATATGCAGCTTTCATGTCACCGGAAGCAATTTTTTCTCGCGCAATCTTCTCAAATTCTGATTTCCACTCGCGCTGAGTTTTATCTCCCTTCGGGCAGTTCTCAACGATGGTGCATAATTTATCTCCATCATCAAGAGCCAGACGAAGCAGGGAGTTAAAATTTCCTTGATTAGCAGAATGTACGAGCCATTCGCGCGTATCTTCCACACTGTGGTTTTTTGCATAACGAAGCTCATCCTGTAGATGAAACCACTCTCCTACAACATCCGACTTGGCTACCCAATCATTTAGTTCGCCTAGTTGTTGCAAATCATTTGAGGCAAATTTCTCCATTAAAGTTTTTCTGTACTCTTGATCCCATTCACCTCGGCTTTTTCCCCTTCGGGACAAAATGCAGCAATAACACACAGCTTGACGTTGTGAGACAACTGATATAGGGAGAATAAATTGCCTTGATTAGCAGAAGCCACGAACCACTTTACAGATTCTTTCGAGTCTAGCGCTTTATTAAGTTCCAGTTGGCGAAGTTGTTGCGCCAGATAAAATTGTGCTTCTGCATCGCCAGCCTCAGCGGCAATGCGCAATTCACGCTCTGCATTTTTCTCTTGTTTATATAGTGAAATGCCGCGATCCTTGGCTGCCTGCTGTTCCTGTGAAAGCACTGCCGATGCGGTGACTGAGTTAAATAAAAAAGTAAACTTAAAATCGATTTAATTAGATTTTTATAATGATTCATTTTCTTCCCTGTGTAATTAACAAGCGAGCGCCGTATTCCATATGCTGTTTGACACCAAGAAGCGAAATGAGGTGGGCGAATGTTGCGACACTTGTGTTGTCGAGTTTGCGCAGCAGCACGGAGCTCTTCATTCGGCAGACTTAATGCCATTTTCAAAAAGACTTGTATGACAATAAAATCGAGAGATCGAAAGGCCACAGGGGGTTCCCCGTGTGGCGAGGGTATTTATCCCCGTTGGGCTGCGATGCAGCCCCTTCAAAGAGTCACATCTTAGCCAAAGCCTGCGCCAAATCTTCCCGCAGATCCTCAACATCCTCAACCCCCACCGACAACCGCACCAGCCCATCGCCAATACCAAGCTTGGCGCGCGTCTCCGGTGGAATCGTCGCGTGGGTCATGATCGCCGGATGCTCGATCAGGCTTTCCACGCCACCGAGGCTTTCGGCCAACGCAAAGATCTTCACGTTTTCCAGAAAGCGCCGCGCACCGGCCAGGTCGCTGTTCAGATCGACGGAAATCATCCCGCCAAAGCCACGCATCTGCCGCTTGGCCAGTTCGTGCTGCGGGTGCGACTCAAGGCCCGGATAGTAGACGCGCTTGACCTGCGGTTGCTGCTCGAGCCACTGCGCCAGATCAAGGGCGTTGCTGCAATGGCGTTCCATGCGCAGCGCCAAAGTCTTCACCCCGCGCAGGGTGAGGAATGCATCGAACGGCCCGGAAATCGCGCCGACGGCGTTCTGCAGGAAGCCGAGTTTTTCCGCCAGTTCGGCGTTCTGTCCGACCACGGCAATGCCGCCGATCACGTCGGAGTGGCCGTTGAGGTATTTGGTGGTCGAGTGCAGGACGATGTCGAAGCCCAACTCCAGCGGGCGCTGGATGTACGGGCTGGCAAAGGTATTGTCGGCGACGCAGATGATCCCCCGCGCGCGGCAGATGCGCGCAATGGCGGCCAGATCCGACAGGCTCAGCAGCGGGTTGGTCGGAGTTTCGACCATGACCATGCGCGTGTCGTCCTGCAGCGAGGCTTCGAACGCCGACAGATCGGTCAGGTCGACGAAGCTGAAACGGTGCCCGGCGCTGCGCTGGCGAACCTTGTCGAACAGGCGGAAGGTGCCGCCGTACAAGTCATTGCCGGAAACGATGTGCGAGCCTGCGTCGAGCAGTTCCAACACCGTGGAAATCGCCGCCAGCCCCGAGGCGAAGGCGAACGCGCGGGTGCCGCCTTCGAGGTCGGCGACGCAGCGCTCCAGCGCGAAGCGCGTCGGGTTGTGCGAGCGGCCGTAGTCGAACCCCTTGTGCACGCCGGGGCTGTCTTGCAGGTAGGTGGAGTTGGCATAGATCGGCGGCATCAGCGCGCCGGTGGTCGGGTCGGGCTCTTGTCCGGCGTGGATCACCCGGGTGGCAAAGCCTTGGGATTTATCGTCGTGCTGACTCATGCAAGGGATCTCCGTAATTGGTTGAGCATGTCGGTGCGGGTAATCAGGCCATGGAAGCCGGAACCGTCAGCGATGATCGCGACGAGGCCACGGCTGAGCACCGCTTCCAGCTCGGCCAGGGTCGCAGCCGGGGCGAGGGTTTGCAGTTTGTCGGTCATCACGCTGGACACTGACTGGCTGAAGCGCGCGGCATCTTCGTGGACGCCGAGGAGGATGTCGGACTCGTCGATCACGCCCACCAGTTGCTTGCCTTCGACCAGCACCGGCAGTTGCGAAACATCCGCCAGACGCATGCGCTGAAACGCAGTGAGCAGGGTGTCGTCAGGGCCGACGCTGATCACCCGGCCGTCCTCGAAACGCCGTGCGATCAAGTCGCGCAAGTCGCCGTAGCCTTTGCGTTGCAACAGGCCTTGATCGGTCATCCACTGGTCGTTGTAGACCTTCGACAGGTACCGCGTGCCGGTGTCGCAGACGAAGCTGACCACGCGTTTCGGCTCGGTCTGTTCGCGGCAATAACGCAGCGCGGCAGCGAACAGTGTGCCGGTCGATGAGCCGCCGAGAATGCCCTCGGCCTTGAGCAACTGGCGCGCGTGATCGAAGCTTTCCGCGTCGCTGATCGAGTAGGCGTGACGCACGCTGGAGAGGTCGGTGATCGACGGAATGAAGTCTTCGCCGATACCCTCGACCGCCCACGAACCGGGCGTCGGCAAGGTACCGTCGCGGCTGTATTGCGCCATCACCGAGCCGATCGGATCGGCGAGGACCATTTCCAGATCCGGTTGCACGCGCTTGAAGAAACGACTCAGCCCGGTCAGCGTGCCGGCCGAACCGACGCCGACGACAATGGCGTCCAGATCATGTTCGGTCTGCGCCCAGATCTCTGGCGCGGTGCTGCATTCATGGGCCAGCGGGTTGGCGGGATTGTTGAATTGGTCGGCAAAAAACGCGCCGGGAATGTCCTTGGCCAAGCGGGCGGCGACGTCCTGGTAATACTCGGGATGGCCCTTGCCGACATCGGAGCGGGTGATGTGCACTTCGGCGCCCATGGCCTTCAAGTGCAGGACTTTTTCGGTGGACATCTTGTCCGGGACCACAAGCACCACACGATAGCCTTTGGCGCGGCCGACCAGCGCCAGACCCAGACCGGTATTGCCGGCAGTGGCCTCGACAATCGTCCCGCCCGGTTGCAGGCGACCGTCACGTTCGGCAGCGTCGATCATCGCCAGACCGATACGGTCCTTGATCGAGCCGCCAGGGTTCTGCGATTCGAGTTTGAGAAACAGCGTGCACGGTCCGGTATCGAAGCGGGTGACCTGCACCAGCGGAGTATTGCCTATCAGCCCAAGCACGGCAGGGCGTGATTCCTTTGACATTTCTTCACCTCTTTATGGTGTTGATCGCGTTCCAATCGCGGGGAAAAGACTCGCGTGCAACTTAGGCGCAGACATCCTCTCTCGCAACCTCTAATCCTTGGAAAATCCAGCCATTTGGATCTAACGATAGAACGAAAACTTGCATGTTGCCCTGACGTGTTCTGATCGTTCCCACGCTCCGCGTGGGAATGCAGCCTTGGAAGCTCTGAGTCCCTACGGCCAGAAGATCCCAGCCTTCGACAGCTCCTACGGGGCGCCTGTGCATGAGTAGAACTTGTGATGATCTAGAATTTATTGAGTTTGTTTCATCAAGTCCGGTTCCCGACAATACCCGCCATCGAATAAGCATCTGGAGTTGTTTGTCATGGCACTGGCCCATTCCTTGGGATTTCCGCGCATCGGTCGCGACCGCGAACTGAAGAAAGCGCAAGAGGCGTTCTGGAAAGGAGAACTGAACGAGGCGGGCCTGCGTGACGTCGGGCGTGAGCTGCGCAAGGTCCATTGGGACTTGCAGAAAAACGCCGGCATCGACTTGCTGCCGGTTGGCGATTTCGCCTGGTACGACCAAGTGCTGACCCACTCGCTGATGTTCGGCGTGATCCCCGAGCGCTTCCGCCCCCATGACGGCAAAGCCACGCTGCAGACCCTGTTCAGCATGGCCCGTGGCGTCAGCAATACTTGCTGCGGCGAAGGCCACGCTCAGGAAATGACCAAGTGGTTCGACACCAACTATCACTACCTGGTACCGGAATTCAGCGCCGATCAGCAATTCCAGCTCGGTTGGGAGCAGTTGTTTGAGGAAACCGAAGAGGCCCGTGTGCTGGGGCACAACGTCAAACCGGTGATCATCGGTCCGCTGACCTATCTGTGGCTGGGCAAAACCAAAGGCGTCGACTTCGACAAACTCGATTTGCTTGATCGCCTGCTGCCGCTGTACGGCCAGATCTTCGCGCGGCTGGCGGCGTTGGGTGTGGAGTGGGTGCAGATCGACGAGCCGATTCTGGTGCTCGATTTGCCGCAGGACTGGAAGAATGCCTTCGAGCGCGCCTACAACCAGATCCAGCGCGATCCGCTGAAAAAACTGCTCGCCACGTACTTCGGTGGTCTGGAAGAAAACCTCGGTCTGGCGGCGAACCTGCCTGTCGATGGCTTGCACATCGATCTGGTGCGCGCGCCGGATCAGTACCCGACCATTCTGGATCGTCTGCCGGCTTATAAGGTGCTGTCGTTGGGTGTGGTCAACGGTCGGAGCGTCTGGCGCTGCGATCTGCAAAACGCGCTGGCGACGCTGCGCCATGCTCATGAGCGTCTGGGTGATCGATTGTGGGTAGCACCGTCCTGTTCATTGCTGCACAGCCCGGTTGATCTGGGCCGCGAAGACCAGCTCGATGCCGAACTGAAAAGCTGGCTGGCGTTCGCCGTGCAGAAGTGCGAAGAGGTCGCCGTGCTCGCTCAAGCGGTCAGCGAACCGGAAGCGCCGAAGGTACTGCGTGCCCTCGCGCAAAGCCGTTCGGTGCAGACCAGCCGCGCTGCCTCGCCGCGTATTCACAAACCGGCGGTGCAAGCGCGGGTCGCGGCGATCACTGCCAGGGATGCGCAACGGCAATCGCCGTTTGCCCAGCGTATTGCCAAACAGCGCGGCAAGCTCGACCTGCCGTTATTCCCGACCACCACCATTGGCTCGTTTCCGCAAACGTCGGCGATCCGTCTGGCGCGTCAGGCCTACAAGCAAGGCAAGCTCAGCGCGGCCGATTACACCGATGCGATGCACACGGAGATTCGCCACGCGGTGGAAATTCAAGAACGCCTCGGCCTGGATGTGCTGGTGCACGGTGAGGCCGAGCGCAACGACATGGTCGAATACTTCGCCGAACAGCTCGACGGCTATGCCTTCACCCGCTTTGGCTGGGTGCAGAGCTATGGTTCGCGCTGCGTCAAACCGGCGGTGATTTTCGGCGACCTCAGCCGCCCGCAGGCGATGACGGTCGAGTGGATCCGCTACGCCCAAGGCCTAACCGACAAGGTCTTGAAAGGCATGCTGACCGGCCCGGTGACCATGCTGATGTGGTCGTTCCCGCGCGAAGACGTCAGCCGCGAGGTGCAGGCTCAACAACTGGCGCTGGCCATTCGTGACGAGGTGAATGATCTGGAGGCGGCGGGAATCAAAATCGTCCAGATCGACGAAGCGGCGTTCCGTGAAGGCTTGCCGTTACGCCGGGCGCAGTGGCCGGCGTATCTGCACTGGGCGAGCGAAGCATTCCGCCTGTGCGCCTCCGGCGTGCGCGACGAAACGCAGATCCACACGCACATGTGCTACAGCGAGTTCAACGATGTGATCGAGTCGATCGCGGCGATGGACGCCGATGTCATCACCATCGAAACCTCGCGTTCGGACATGGAACTGCTCGAAGCGTTTGAAGCGTTTGCCTACCCGAACGACATCGGCCCCGGCGTGTACGACATTCACTCGCCACGGATTCCCGATGTGACGGAAATGGTCGGTTTACTGCGCAAAGCGGCGCAGCGTATTCCGGTGGAGCGGCTGTGGGTCAATCCGGATTGCGGGTTGAAGACCCGAGGCTGGCCAGAGACCGAAGCGGCGCTGGTGCACATGGTCAGCGCCGCGCGGCAACTGCGCAAAGAGTGGGCCTGATCCTCTACCGCCCGGGAATACATAACCTTTGTGGGAGCGAGCCTGCTCGCGAAAGCGGTGTGTCAATCGACATCAATGTTGGATGACCTGACGCCTTCGCGAGCAGGCTCGCTCCCACAGAATTCGCGTTCTCCCCGTCATTCACGGCAACACACAAATCCTTTGTGGGAGCGAGCCTGCTCGCGAAAGCGGTGTGTCAGCTACACATGCATCAAGCAAGGAAGCGCAATATCGGCGCACCATCGAACGGGTCCGTCAGATAGTGCGCCCTGACCCCGAAAGTCGTCTGTAACCGCTCCGGCGTCAGCACTTGCAGCGGCTCGCCAAGCGCGACCAGACGCCCGCGCTCCAGCACCGCCAGGCGATCGCACTTGAGCGCCTGATTGAGATCGTGCAGGGCGATCAGCGTAGTCACCGGCAGTGCGCGCACCACGTGCAGAATGCTCATCTGATGCTGGATGTCGAGGTGGTTGGCCGGCTCGTCGAGCAGCAGGATCTGCGGGCGCTGCGCCAGTGCGCGGGCGATGTGCACGCGTTGGCGTTCCCCGCCGGAGAGGCTGCGCCAGAGGCGGTTGCGCAGGTGCACGGCGTCGACGTCGACCAGCGCTTGCTCGACGATGGCGTCATCGGCCGGCGACCACGGTTGCAGCGCCGACAACCACGGCGTCCGCCCCAGCGCCACCGCGTCGAACACGCGAATGCCATCGTCGGTATCGGCCTGTTGCTCAACCACCGCCAGCGTCTGCGCGATGCTGCGCCGCGACATCTTGCGCAGCGTCCGACCGTCGAGCTGCACCCGACCCGCGCTCGGTTCGCGCAGGCCGGCGAGCAGTTTCAGCAGCGTGGATTTACCCGAACCGTTCGGCCCGACAATGCCCAGGGTCTCGCCGCGCTCAACGTCGAGGCTGACACCGTTGAGCAACTCGGCACCGCGCACTTTGAAGCCCACATCAGCACAACTCAAAACCGTGTTCATCGCGCCGATCTCCGGCCCACCAG
Organism: Pseudomonas sp. AC255; assembly: GCF_979258175.1. Taxonomy (NCBI): domain Bacteria; kingdom Pseudomonadati; phylum Pseudomonadota; class Gammaproteobacteria; order Pseudomonadales; family Pseudomonadaceae; genus Pseudomonas; species Pseudomonas sp. AC255. Next base: position 1,891,850 of record NZ_OZ409841.1, read on the forward strand.
AATCAGCGCGAACACCGGCGCGCCGACCAGCGCAGTGATCACGCCGACCGGGATCACCTGACCCTTGATCAGGGTGCGTGACAGCACATCGGCGGCGATCAGAAACACTGCGCCGCCCAACGCACTGGCCGGCAGCAGACGGGCATGGCCGGTGCCGAGCAACAACCGCGCGGCATGGGGAATCACCAGACCGACAAAGCCGATCGAGCCGACAATCGACACCATCACCGCCGTCACCAGCGCGGCGCAGCCAATCAACAGAATCTGCACACGTCGCACTGGAATGCCGAGAGACGCCGCCGAGTCCGCACCAAAGGTGAACGCATCCAGCGCTCGGCGATGCCACAGACAAACAACCAACCCCAACACAGCCACCGGCACCGCCAGCCACACCGACGGCCAGCGCACGCCGCCGAGATTGCCGAGCAGCCAGAACATGATCCCGCGCGCCTGTTCCGAGCTGGCCGAGCGGGTGATCAGAAAAGCGGTGAGGGCGTTGAACAGCTGCGAGCCGGCAATCCCGGCCAGAATGATCTGCCCGGTGCCGCTGGCCGAGCCGCTGACTCGCGCCAACAGGATCACCAGTGCGAAAGCGGTCACCGCGCCGGCAAAAGCACCGACCGACAATGAAATCGCCCCGGCACCGACGCCGAGCAGGGCGACCATCACCGCGCCGGTCGAGGCGCCAGCAGAAATTCCCAGCAGATACGGATCGGCCAACGGATTGCGCAGCAGCGATTGCAGGATTACGCCACAGGTCGCCAGACCGGCGCCGCAGGCCGCCGCGACCAGCGCGCGGGTCAGGCGATAGTTCCAGACAATGCCTTCGTCGATCGGGTCGAGCACATAACCGGCGCCCCACAGCTTGTTCGCCAGCACCTGCAACACCACGCTCGGCTCGATCGAAGTCTCACCAATGGCCACGCCGCCAATCAGCGCGACCGACAGCGTCAACAGCACCAGCAGCAAACGGATCAGGCGTCTGCTCATGGCGACAGGTCGTAGCCGTTGATGGCGCTGGCCAGTTGTTCGAGGCCGTCGAAGGTGCGCAGGCTGGCCTGCATGGCCATGGCGTCAAGGATGATGATGCGGTTGTGCTTGACCGCGTCCATGTTGCGCGTCACCGGATCACTGCGCAGGAAGGCGAGTTTCTTCTGATAGTCGTCCGCCGGGAAACGTCGACGATCCATGCGCGCGATCACCAGAAACGTCGGGTTGGCCTTGGCGATGGTTTCCCAGCCGACGGTTGGCCATTCTTCATCCGACTCGACGACGTTGCGCACGCCGAGGGTGCTGAGCATGAAATCGGGCACACCTTTGTGCCCGGCCACGAAAGGCTCGATGTCCATCTCGGCGCTGGAGAACCACACCAGGGCGCTGACGTCTTTGCGCTGCTGCTTTTTCGCGGTGGCGATCGACTGCGCGAGGCTGGCTTTGAGCTGCTCATTGAGCTGCTCGCCACGCGCCTGCACATCGAAAATCGCCGCCAGTTGGCTCACGCTTTTGTAGATGCTGTCGATGCGAAACGGCGCCAGCCGCGTGCCGTCCGAACCGACGAGGTTGTCCTTGGCTTCGCAATCGGAGGGCAGCAGATAGGTCGGAATCTTCAGTTCATGAAACTGCTCGCGGGTGCCGACCGCGCCTTGCGGGCCGACCATCCATTCCAGCTCGACGGCAACCAGCTCCGGGCGTTTAGCGATCACCGCTTCGAAACTCGGCTCGTTATCGGCGAGGCGCTCGATCGTGTCGTTCTGCGCTTTGTATGTGCTCAGCACGTCGTTGAACCACAGCGAAGTGCCAACGACTTTGTCGCCCAGACCCAAGGCATAGAGCATTTCCGTGCCGGCCTGGCCGATGGTCACCGTGCGCGCAGGCGCGTGCTGAAAGGTCAGGCTGCTGCCACAGTTTTCGACGGTCAGCGGATACGCAGTCGGCGCCGCTTGCGCCAGGGCGCAAAGGCTCAGAGCGGTGAGCAGGGTGGCAACGCGGGGCAGCAGCATGGGGCAGTCTCCAAGGGAACCGTACGGGAGCGGGCGGGTACGGTTTGGAAACACACCTCGGGCGCGGTCGTGGAAACTGCGCAAGGCCGGCACGGGGAAAATGCGCACGGCACGATGTCCTTCCCGGACACCCCGCCGGTTGGTCAGTCACTGTGCCGGCAGGTCTCCTGACTGATGCGTCATCGCCACGCTCCGGCCTTCCCGGGAGTCACCCAGTGGCAGTCAAGGAGCAGGCTCGGCACCTACAGTTGCGGGGGCAGTTCCGATTGATGCTGTGCAAGCATTTCGGATTCCCTATTAATTCCGTGTGGAAACCGGCGCGGGCATGGTAGTCGATCAGGCCGCTGATGGGGAGCCGATTCTGCTTCGGCAGCTCCTGCACGGGTGCGTGTTTGCGTGGCGGAGCGTTTGCAATCCGAGGGTAAGCTTGGCTAGTATACGATCCATATACATTTCGTATCGGATATAGACATGGGCATCGTAAAGATTTCAGAGGACATGCACGAGAACCTGCGTATCTCCAGCAACGCCCTCAGCCGCTCGATCAACGCGCAGGCTGAGCACTGGATGCGCATCGGCATGCTCGCCGAGCTGCATCCCAATCTCGACCACAGCGCCATTTGCCGCCTGCTGATCCGCGCCGAACAGAATGGTGGGCTGGATCTGCAACAACTGACTCAGGAAGCCGTCAGCGCATGAGAAACCAGATCAAGATCAACACCCCGGCCGACATCGAAAAATCCCGCGCCGCCGGCAAACTCGCCGCTGAAGTGCTGGCAATGCTGGTGCCGCATGTGAAGGCTGGCGTGACCACCGATGAGCTGGATCGACTGTGCAACGATTACATCGTCAATGTGCAGAAGGCGGTGCCAGCCAACGTCGGTTATCACGGCTTTCCGAAAACCGTCTGCGCGTCGGTCAACGACGTGGTGTGTCACGGCATTCCATCGGGTACGCCATTGAAGGATGGCGACATCGTCAATCTCGACATCGCCGTGATCAAGGATGGCTGGTTCGGCGATACCAGTCGCATGTATGTCGTGGGTGAGGCAAGCCCCGAGGCGCAGCACCTGATCAAGACCACTTACGATGCGATGTGCGCAGGCATCCGTGCAGTGAAGCCGGGCGCAACGCTGGGCGATATCGGTCATGCGATCCAGAGCCTGGCGGAGGCGGAGGGCTTCAGCGTGGTGCGCGAGTACTGCGGCCATGGCATCGGCAAGGTCTATCACGACGAACCGCAAATCCTGCATTACGGCTTTCCCAATCAAGGGCTGAAGCTTAAGGCCGGGATGATTTTCACCGTGGAACCGATGCTCAATGCCGGCAAACGCCATGTGAAGAACATGCCGGATGGCTGGACGGTGCTGACCAAGGATGGCTCCTTGTCGGCGCAGTGGGAGCATATGGTCGCGGTGACGGAGAGCGGGTTCGAAGTGCTGACGGCTTGGCCGGATGAGATTGAAGGGTACCGGGCCATTGGCTAATACCGTGTCGCCTGCTTGCCCTCACCCTAGCCCTCTCCCAATGGGAGAGGGGACTGACCGAGGTGTTGTTGCGAGATACGCCGACGTGCGATACCGAGTCGAACTTACATTTTGAACAGCATGAAGATCGGCTCCCTTTCCCCCTCGCCCCCCGTGGGGGAGAGGGCTGGGGTGAGGGGGTAGATCCAACTGACTCAGCGCAATCAGTGAGCCCCGGCAGCCTTGTTCAAATCGCTCTCGGTCCACTCGGTATAAACACAAGCATCCGCCGTCGCCCAGCGCACTCGTACCGGATCGCCGGCCTTGAGCGGCATGCCCGCTGCCGATAGCGCTTTCACCGTCATCGACGTCCCGCCCGCAGTCACCACGCTGCACGTCTGGCTTTCACCGAGAAACAGCACCTCCACAACGTTCGCCGACACCTCATTCCAGCCCGCTGCCAGCGGCTCATCCAGCGCCTGCTGCGTGCTCAGCGCCAAGGCCTTTTCCGGACGCACCATCAGCAGCACATCCTGATCAGTGTGCAACCCGGACGTCAGCCGAATCGACAACGACTGGCCCTCGAAACTCGCTGCTGCATTGCCTTGCGCCTTGAGCTTGAGGAAGTTCGAATTGCCCAGAAACGACGCGACAAATGCATTGGGCGGATTCTGGTAAAGGTCATAACCACTGCCCAGACCAACGATTTTGCCGTGGCTGAAAATCGCGATGCGTTGCGACAGACGCATGGCTTCTTCCTGGTCGTGGGTCACGTAGACGATGGTGATGCCCAGGCGCCGGTGCAGCTGGCGCAGTTCATCCTGCAAGTCCTCGCGCAGCTTCTTGTCCAGCGCGCCCAACGGTTCATCCATCAGCAGAATGCGCGGCTCGTAAACCAAGGCGCGAGCGATGGCAACCCGTTGTTGCTGGCCGCCAGACAGTTGCGAAGGGCGGCGATGGGCGAACTGTTCGAGCTGCACCAGTTTGAGCATCGCATCGACGCGCTTTTCGCGCTCGGCGGCAGCCAGTTTACGGATCGCCAAAGGGAAGGCGATGTTGTCGCGCACCGACAGATGCGGGAACAGCGAGTAACGCTGAAAAACCATGCCGATGTCGCGCTTGTGCGGCGGCACGTTGACCAGCGACTGGCCGTTGACGAGGATCTCGCCGCTGCTCGGTGTTTCAAAACCGGCGAGCATCGACAGCGTGGTGCTTTTGCCCGAGCCGCTGGAGCCCAGGAACGTGAGGAATTCACCGTCCTTGATGTCCAGCGAGATGTTATCGACTGCAGCAAAATCGCCGTAGTGCTTGTTCAGGTTGCGCAGGCTGACCAGGGGTTTGTCGCTCTGCTGGGATGCGTCTTTGATCACGGCACTCATGTCGTACTCCTGGGCGCTCAGGCGCTGATTTCGTTGCGCCGGCGCAGGGCGGCGGCGATCACCATGACCAACACTGACAGGCCGATCAGCAGCGTCGAAGCGACGGCGATCACCGGGGTCAGGTCCTGGCGCAGGGTGGTCCACATTTTCACGGGAAGGGTTTGCAGAGTCGGGCTTGCCATCATCACGCTGAGCACCACTTCGTCCCACGAAACGAGGAAGGCGAAGAGGGCGCCGGCGACCATGCCCGGACGAATCGCCGGGAACGTCACCTTGAACACCGCTTGCAAGCGCGAGGCACCGCAGATCACCGCCGCGTCTTCAATCGACTGATCGAACAGCTTCAGCGAGTTGATGATCGAGATGATGGTGAACGGCAGCGCGACGATCACATGGCTGACGACGAAGGCGAACATCGTCCCGGTGTAGCCGAGCTTGAGAAACAGCGCGTACACCGCCACGGCAATGATCACCAGCGGCACGATCATCGGCAGGGTGAACAGGCCGTAGAGCATCTCGCGGCCGGGGAAGCGTCCGCGCACCAGCGCAAACGCGGTCGGCAAACCGAGCGCCACAGCGCAGATGGTGGTCAGCACGGCAACTTTTAGGCTGGCGGCGGCGGCGTTCATCCAGTCGGGATTGGAGAAGAACTGGCCGTACCATTTCAGCGTCCAGCCCGGTGGCGGGAACACCAGCCACTGCGAGGAGCCGAACGACAGCAGCACGATGAACACGATCGGCAACAGCAGGAACAGACCGATCAGCCCGGTAGTGGCGTAGAGGCCGAAACGCATGCGCCGGCTCATGGCATTGGGGGTCAGGAGCATGTCGGCTTACCTCGCGTTACTGGCGCCAACCGGGGATTCCGGTTGAAGCTTCAGGTAGAAGTAGAACAGCACCAGGGTGATTGCGATCAGCAATGCGGCGCCGGCACTGGCCAGGCCCCAGTTGAGGAACGATTGCACCTGCTGAATGATGAACTCCGGCAGCATCATGTTCTGCGCCCCGCCGAGCAGCGCGGGGGTGACGTAGTAACCGAGCGACATTACGAACACCATCAAACCGCCGGACGCCAGACCCGGCCGGCACAGCGGCAGGAACACCCGGAAGAAGTTGGTCCACGGACTGGCGCCACAGATCGAGCCGGCCTGCAGGATCATCGGGTCGATGGCCTGCATGGTCGCCTGCAACGGCAGTACGATGAACGGGATCATGATGTAGCTCATGCCGATCACCACGCCGGTGAGGTTGTGCACCATCTCCAGCGGTTGATCGATGATGCCCATGGCCATCAAGGTCTTGTTGATTACGCCCGAGGCTTGCAGCAACACCAGCCACGAATAGGTGCGGGCGAGCAGGCTGGTCCACATCGACAGCAGCACGATGTTGAGGATCCAGCGCCCCCAGCCGCGCGGCACCAGGGTGATCGCCCAGGCCAGCGGAAAGCCCAAGAGCAGGCTGAACAGCGTCACCAGCCCGGCCACCGAAAAGGTGTTGAGCAGCACTCGCGCATAGGCCGAGTTGGCGAACAACTGTTCGTAGTTGCCGAGACCAGGCACAGGTTCCAGCACACCGCGCAACAGCAGGCCAATCAAAGGCGCGAGAAAGAACAGGCCGAGGAACAGCAGCGCCGGGACGAGGTTGCCGGCGCCGCGCCAGCGTTGCTTGAAGGCCGAACCGGCAGCGCCGGCGGCGCTCCCGGTGGCAGTGGAAGGACGAGGCGCAGTGGCCGCGATTTTCATTTGACCAGCCATTCGTTCCACCGTGTCGCGATAGCCGGACCGTTCTTGGCCCAGTAAGCGAAATCAAGGGTGATCTGATCCTTGGCGTAAGCCGTCGGCAGGTTGGGGGCCAGCGTCGAATCCAGACGCTCCACACTGTCGAGGTTGACCGGCGCGTAGGCGGTCAGGTTGGAGAAGTCGGCCTGGCCTTTGGCGCTGCTGGCATTGGCGAGGAACTTCATCGCCGCGTCCTTGTTTTTCGAGCCTTTGGGGATGACCAGAATGTCGGCCATGACCAGGTTCTGCTTCCAGCTCACGCCGACCGGTGCGCCGTCTTCCTGCAGGGCGTGCACCCGACCGTTCCAGAACTGGCCCATGCTCGCTTCGCCGGACGCCAGCAGTTGCTGCGACTGCGCGCCGCCGCCCCACCAGACGATGTCTTTCTTGATGGTGTCGAGTTTCTTGAAGGCGCGATCCAGATCCAGCGGGTAGAGCTTGTCAGCCGCAACGCCGTCGGCCAGCAGCGCCAGTTCGAGCACGCCGGGGCTTGGCCATTTGTACAGGGCGCGCTTGCCCGGGTAGGTCTTGGTGTCGAACAGCGCGCTCCAGTCCTGCGGCTTGTTGGCGCCGAGCTTGCCTTCGTTGTAGCCGAGGACAAAGGAGAAGAAGAACGAACCGACGCCGTGATCGCTGACAAAGCGCGGGTCGATCCTGTCGCGCTGGATCACTTTGAAATCGAGGGGTTCGAGCAGGCCTTCGGCAGCGGCGCGCAGAGCGAAGTCGGCTTCGACATCGACTACGTCCCACTGCACGTTGCCGCTTTCGACCATGGCTTTGAGTTTGCCGTAGTCGGTGGGGCCGTCCTGGACGACGGTGATGCCGCTGGCCTTGCTGAACGGATCGGCCCAGGCCTGTTTCTGCGCATCCTGGGTGCTACCGCCCCAGCTGACAAAATTCACACTTTCGGCAGCCATTGCAGCCTGGCCGGTAACGCTGAGCAGTCCCGCGAAAAAGATCGCGGTTGCAGCTTTGTTCAACACCATGTTCACGCCCTCATTGTTGTGTTTTTGAGCGGGCCTTGCGTTGTTGCCCGCCTGTCGGGAGCAGTAGCTGGACGCTTTTTCACGTCGTCCGGTCTATGGAATATCATATTATGGTATTCCAAACTTTGTGCAAGCACTTTGCCTTACCGGTTATCTGGCCGGTTGGTTTTTTTGAGCCGTTCGGCCTGAGATATTTTGTGAATGTGAGATCCAGCCCCTCACCCCAGCCCTCTCCCAAGGGGAGAGGGGGAAAGGAGCCGATCTTCATGCTGTTCAAAACCGAGCCCGATTCGCTAATGGGAAAGGAGTGGATCCGTATGCTGCTCAAAGCTGAGTTCGACTCGGTATCCCAGGTCGATGTATAGCGACCGGTCAACGCGGTCGGCTCCCTCTCCCTCTGAGAGAGGGCTGGGGTGAGGGCGGCGTCATTCAGTGAACGGAATGCTCTCAACCACCTCAAGGTCATACCCGGTCAACCCCGCATACTTCAGCGGTGGCCCGAGGTGGCGCAGCTTGCCCACCCCGAGGTTCTGCAGAATCTGCGCCCCAGTCCCGACCTCGGAATAAATCCGCGATTGCGAACGGCTGAACTGCCGTGGCGGCTGGGTCAACTGCGGCACGCGCTCGAGCAACGCCTGTGACGATTCATGATTGGCCAGCACCACCACAACCCCATGACCTTCCGCCGCGACCCGTTGCAACGCTGCCCAGAGGGTCCAGTTCGTCGGCCCGCTGTACTCGGCGCCGACCAGATCGCGCAGCGGATCGATCACATGCACGCGCACCAGCGTCGGTTCTTCACGGCGCAGATCGCCCATGACCATCGCCATGTGCACACCGCCTTCGATGCGATCCTCGAAGGTGATCAAACGGAAGGTGCCATGCACCGTCGGCAGCTCACGTTCGCCGATGCGTTCGATGGTGTGCTCGGTGCTCAGGCGATAGTGGATCAGGTCGGCGATGGTGCCGATCTTGATCCCGTGCTTGCGTGCGAACTGCTCCAGGTCCGGGCGGCGGGCCATGGTGCCGTCGTCGTTCATCACTTCGACAATCACCGAGGCGGGGGTGAACCCGGCCAGGCGCGCCAGATCGCAACCGGCCTCGGTGTGCCCGGCGCGGGTGAGCACGCCACCTTCCTTGGCGCGCAGCGGGAAGATGTGGCCGGGCTGCACCAGGTCTTCGGCGCGGGCATTTGGCGCGACGGCGGCGGCCACGGTGCACGCGCGATCTGCTGCGGAAATGCCGGTCGTCACGCCGACCGCCGCTTCGATCGACACGGTAAATGCAGTGCTGAACACACTGCCGTTGGCGGGTACCATTTGCTCCAGGCCCAGACGCTGACAATGTTCGTCGGTGAGGGTCAGGCAGATCAGCCCGCGTGCTTCGCGGGCCATGAAGCTGATAGCCTCCGGCGTGCAACGGTCGGCGGCCAGCAGCAGGTCGCCTTCGTTCTCGCGGTCTTCGTCATCGACCAGCAGGACCATTTTGCCGAGGCGATAATCTTCGATGATTTCTTCGATGCTGTTGAAGGCCATGCTGGACTCTCAGGGTTCGTTGGAAATATATTGGTATACCATAATACAAAATCAACAAAGAGGTCACTATGAAGGCGTACTGGATTGCACATGTGGATATAGCCGATGCCGAGCACTACAGCCAATACACCCAGCGCACCCCGCAGGCGATTGCCGCATTCGGCGGCAAGTTTCTCGCCAGAGGCGGGCGCAGCGAAGCGCTGGAAGGCCGGCAGACGCCACAGCGCACCGTGATCATCGAGTTCGACAGCTACGAACAGGCCGTGGCGTGCTATCGCTCGGCGGCGTATCAGGAGGCGAAGAGCTACCGCGAAGAATGGGCGAGGGCGGAGATCATCATCGTAGAAGGCATCGCCCCGAACTGAGCCACACCACCAAACTATGTGGGAGCGAGCCTGCTCGCGAATGCGTTCGATCATTCAACATTTGTATCGACTGACACGACGCCTTCGCGAGCAGGCTCGCTCCCACAGGGTATAGGTGGTGATCAGCGCATGAAATGGATTTTGCCGCTGTCATCATTACCCATGTAGATCCCGTAAACCCCAGCCTGGCGCTCTTCGATATAGCGCTCGAGAATCTGCCGGATCGCCGGGTAATAGATCTGCTCCCAAGGAATGTCTTCAGGGGCGAAGAACTTGTAATCCATGGTCTCCGGTCCGTACTGCCCGGTGATCTCCAGGGCGATGGCGCGGAAGATGATGTACACCTCGCTGATCTTCGGCACGCTGAAGATCGAATACGGCGAGACGATTTCCGCGCGCACGCCGCTTTCTTCCCAGACTTCGCGCAGCGCCGCCTGCTCGGTGGTTTCACCGCTTTCCATGAAACCGGCCGGCAGCGTCCAGGTGCCCGGGCGCGGGGGATCGCCCGTTGGCACAGGAGGTATTTGCCGTCCTGCTCAATGATGCAGCCGGCAATGATCTTCGGATTGACGTAGTGGATATAGCCGCAGCCGCGGCACATCAGGCGCTCGTGCGTATCGCCCGGCGGCGTCTGCTGACCGAGGTCAGGGCCACCGCATTTCGGGCAAAAGCTCGGGCTGAACATGTCATTGACCTATGCGGGGTTCTTTCAGCGCGATCGGCAGGGTGATCGCCGGGGTACCTTTGACGGCGACGCCGGTTTCTTCCTGTTTGCGCTTGAGGTAATCGAGGGCCACGGCAGCCGCCGCGCGGACGTGATCGACACACGCCTGATGCGCCGCCAGCGGATCGCCGCTCTTGATCGCCTCGACCATTTTTTCCATCTCGTGATTACTTGCGCCGCGTCGGTTTTCCTGGGAGACCGAGGTCGCGCGCAGATAGCTGATGCGCGCCTGCAACTGGCGCAATTGCGTGGCGGCGACATGGTTGCCCGAGCCTTCGAGCAGCACGTCGTAGAAGCCCTGCACCGAGTCGATCACCTGTTGCAGCTCGCCATCCTTGAGCGCCTTGCGGTTGTCGTCGAGGGCTTTTTCCAGCGCCTTGATGTCCTTGGCTTTGGCACGCAGGGTGAACAACTGCACGATCAAGCCTTCGAGCACGCAACGCAATTCGTAGATATCGACGGCATCGGCGAGGGTGATGATGGCCACGCGCGGGCCTTTGGCATCGGCGAATTCGACGAGACCTTCTGATTCGAGGTGACGCAAGGCTTCGCGCACCGAAGTGCGGCTGACGCCGAGGCGATCACAGAGGTCGCGTTCGACCAGGCGATCGCCTGGCATGAGCTGGAAATTCATGATCGCGCTACGCAGTTTGTCCAGCACGATTTCGCGCAGGGTAACGGGGTTGCGATTGACCTTGAAGCTGTCGTCGAGTGGCTGGCGTTTCATGGGGTCCGCTCTTGAGCTTGGCTGTCCATGCCAGACGGGCATCAAAACAGCCGAGGGTTAACTGGAGGCCTCGGCGTCGGCTTCGGCAAAGGCTTCACGGGCCAGCCGGAAACTGTCCACGGCCGCCGGAACGCCGCAATAAATGCCGACCTGAAGCAGAATTTCGCGTATTTGCTCACGACTCAGGCCGTTACGCAAGGCGCCACGCACATGCAGCTTGAGTTCATGCGGGCGGTTGAGCGCCGAGATCATCGCCAGGTTGATCATGCTGCGCTCCTTGAGCGACAGACCCTCACGCCCCCAGACATGGCCCCAGCAGTATTCGGTGACCATTTCCTGCAGCGGACGGGTGAAATCGTCGGCGTTCTCGATCGAGCGTTGCACGTAGGCTTCGCCCAATACCTGCGTACGGATCTGCAGACCTTTTTCATACTTTTCGTTACTCATCATTCCTCCAGTCACCACAGATCCCTCGTGTAGGAGCTGCCGAAGGCTGCGATCTTTTGACTTTGACTTTTGAAAACAAGATCAAAAGATCGCAGCCTTCGGCAGCTCCTACAGGGATTTGTGTGAATTCGTCAGGCCAGAGTCGGCAACGGGCCGAGCTTGCCTTTGTGATAAATCATCGGCGTCACCGGTTGCTCGGGCAGGATCAGGTTCTTCACTGCGCCGACAATGATCGCGTGATCACCACCATCGTACTCACGCCACAACTCGCACTCGATGATCGCCGTCGCCTTGGCCAGAATCGGGTTGCCCAGATCGCTCAAATGCCACTCGATGTCCTTGGCCTTGTCCTTGCCTTTACTGGCGAACGCATAGGCCTCAGCCGTCTGGTCAGCCGACAGCAAGTGAATCGCGAACTTCTTGCTGTCGCGCAGCACCGGATAAGTGTCGGAGGCGTAGTTAGGGCAGAACAGCACCAGCGCCGGGTCGATCGACAGCGCGCTGAACGCGCTGGCGGTGATACCGACGATGCCGCCGTCCGGGTCGAGGGTGGTGACCACCGTGACGCCGGACGGGAACGAGCTCATGACGTCTTTGTAAATGCCGGGTTCGATCATTTCGCAGGACTCCTAGCGCATCACAAACGGATCAGGCATTGGCGCCTGGGAGAGGTTGATCCACACCGTTTTCAGTTCGGTGTAGGCCAGCACCGAATCGATGCCGCTTTCGCGTCCATAGCCACTGTTCTTGAAGCCGCCGATCGGCGCCATCGCCGACACCGCGCGGTAAGTGTTGACCCAGATGATCCCCGAGCGCACATCGCGTGCCAGACGATGGGCGCGGCCGAGGTCACGGGTCCAGATGCCGGCGGCGAGGCCGAACTGTGAGTCATTGGCGATCGCCAGCGCTTCGGCTTCGTCTTTGAAACGAATCACCGAGGCGACCGGGCCGAAGACTTCTTCCTGCATGATCTTCATCGAATTGCGGTCGCACTCGAATAGCGTCGGCTCGTAGAACCAGCCTTCACCGAGATCCGCCGGACGCTTGCCACCGGTGCGCAAACGCGCGCCTTCGGCGATCGCATCGGCGACCAGACCTTCGACCACCGCCAGTTGCTGCGCGGTGGCCATCGGCCCCATTTCACTGTTGTCTTCCTGTGGGTTGCCGATGCGGATGCGCTGGGCGCGCTCGACCAGACGATTGACGAATTCGTCGTAGATTTCGTCCTGCACCAGCAAGCGCGAACCGGACACGCAACTCTGCCCGGACGCCGCGTAGATGCCGGCAATCGCACCGTTAATTGCACTGTCCAGATCGGCGTCGGCGAAAATGATGTTCGGCGACTTGCCGCCGAGCTCCAGTGACAGCTTGGCGAAGTTTTCGGCGCTGCTGCGCACCACATGCCGTGCCGTCGCCGCGCCGCCGGTGAAGGCGATCTTGCGGATCAGTGGATGGCGGGTGAGGGCGGCGCCAGTGCTCGGACCGTAACCGGTGACGACGTTGACCACGCCCGGCGGAATCCCGGCTTCAAGGGCCAGACGCGCCAGCTCGAGAATGGTCGCCGAAGCGTGCTCGGACGGCTTGATCACAATCGTGTTGCCGGCGGCGAGGGCCGGGGCCAGTTTGATCGCCGTCAGGTACAGCGGGCTGTTCCATGGAATGATCGCGGCAACCACACCCATGGCTTCGTGCACGGTGTAGGCAAACAGATCGGGCTTGTCCAGCGGCAGGGTGCCGCCTTCAAGCTTGTCGGCGAGGCCTGCGGTGTAGTGGAAGAACTCCGGCAGATAGCTGACCTGGCCACGGGTTTCGCGGATCAGCTTGCCGTTGTCGCGGCTTTCAAGCTGCGCCAGGTGTTCCTTGTTTTCTGCGATCAGATCACCGAGGCGGCGCAGCAGTTTGCCGCGCGCAGTGGCGGTCAGACCGCGCCACGCCGGGCTGTCAAAAGCAGTTTGCGCTGCTTGCACGGCGCGTTCGACGTCCGCTTCATCGGCGTCGGGCAGTTCCGCCCAGGCCTGCGCCGAGGCCGGGTTGAGGCTTTCGAAGGTCTTGCCGGAGAGGGCGTCGACCCAGTCTCCGCCGATGCACATCTGGAAGCGTGCGAGTGTCATGCAACGATCCCCTTTATATGGTTTTGTCGGGCGTGTGCGAATTGGAGAAATTCCAGCAGCATCTGATTGACCAGACGCGGCGACTCTACCGGCATCATATGCCGTTGCTCGGGCAGCACGGCAACCTTCGCGCCGGGGATGCGTCGGGCCAGTTGCTCGGCCATTTCCGGCGTCGAGCCAGGGTCGAGTTCGCCGGTGGCGATCAGTGTCGGCGCCTGAATGCTGCTCAGGTCTTCGGCGCGATACATGTCCTGGGTGGCGAACAATTCGTAGGTGGTCAGGTAACCCTGCGGATCGTTGTTGGCCAGGGTCTGGCGCAACGCGGCGATCTGCGCCGGGTTGGCCGCCTGATATTCACGGCTGAACCAGCGTGACAGGGCGGCTTCGGCGTTGGCGTCCGGGCCATGTTCGGCAGCCTGCGCAGTGCGCGCGATGACACCGGCACGCTGTTCTTCGCTACGGTTGAAGACGCTGTTCAACACCACCAGGCTTTGCAGGCGCTCCGGGTAGTGCAGGGCGAAGGCCCGCGCGACCAGACCGCCCATGGAGAAACCGATCACCGCTGCCTGGGGCAGATTCAGGTGATCGAGCAGCTCGAGCAACTGATCGGCGTAACCGAGCAGGTCGGTGCCGCTGGCCGGGCGCGGGCTGGCGCCGTGGCCGAGCATGTCGTAGGCGATCACCTGGTACTGGCTGGCGAGGCCGACAATCTGCCCGCCCCACATTTCTTTGTTCAGGCCCACGCCGTGGATCAAGACCACGGGCTGGCCTTGGCCGGTCGCCAGGTAACTGGTGCCAGCCGGGGTGAGTTCAGCGGTGAGCCGAATCATGGAGCGCTCCTGCAATGCCTTTCTTGTTGTGATTACTGGGCTTTTTCGGCGGCCAGTTCTTCCAGATCGATGTAGCGGTTGCCGATGCGCGGGTGCAGGCGGCCACCGTCGGCGCAACCCAGCACCACCACGATTTCGTCGGCACGCGGCGCGTCTTCAATCTGCATTTCCAGGGTGATGTAGTGCGAACGCAGGCCTTCGTCGTCCTTGTGCATCATCGGGATCTGAATCGACGTGCCCGGACCGCCGCGCTTGTTGGTGAAGCTCAGGTAGCTCTTGGCTTTCACCGCTTCGCGATAGTGGTTGCCGAAGCGCAGGGTGTGGATCACCGCGGAGGCGTGTTCGATCTCGCCATCAGCGCCGACCACCGCCGCTTTGCCATAAGCCTCGATCTTCTCGGCGCCACCAATGATGCCTACCAGACGCTCGACCATCATTGCGCCGAGGTCGGAGCAGTTGGCGCGGATCTGCGGCTTGAGGTCTTCGACAAAACCGTGGCCCACCCACGGGTTCTTCATCACCACGGCGAGGCCGACCATGGTCACCGGCTTGTCAGTAGCCTTGCCGCCTTCAATGAAGGTTTCTTCGACATAGCTGACGATCTTGCGAATTTCGAAACTCATGAGCTGCTCCGTTGGGGGATTGAGAGTGTCTGTGCGTCTGATGGTATACCATAATACCGATCCTGCAAGTCCCCTCCGCAACAATTGCGTCATCCATCCTACGAATGGCTGCGCATTCACCCTTTGTCGCAAAACCAACCATCACTACAAACCCTGTGGGAGCGAGCCTGCTCGCGAAAGCGGTGGGTCAGCCAATAAACAGGGTGACTGATACACCGCATTCGCGAGCAGGCTCGCTCCCACAGGGAAAATGATGGGTTACAGAGAGCCGCTTTCGGTTAACAAAAGATAACGCGGCGCCGATTGTCAGACATTTGCAAAGCCCGATAGGATGAGCCAGCTTCCGAAGGGGCTCTGGATTGCGGGTTTCAGGACTATGCTTCTGATCTGCCACTAGCCGAGCACCCTTGCGGCGCCCTTGAAGGCCCGATGGCCCAACAATAATAAATAGGGGAAGGTCTATGAGTCGTTGCCGCCCGCCGGCGTTACGCAACACCGCGTTGCTGGCCACAGCACTCTCGCTGCTGGGCTTTGCCACGTTATCGGCACCTGTGATTGCCGCCGAGGCCCCGGCTGACGTGGTCTATGCCACGGAATCGGCCAAGGCCGCGAAAAGCCTGATTCTTGATGTCGTCCATGCTGGCGCGCGTCTGGTCGCGGTCGGCGATCGCGGGCACATCGTCTATTCCGATGACCAGGGCAAAACCTGGACACAGGCCAAGGTGCCGACGCGGCAACTGCTCACTGCCGTGTATTTCGTCGACGACAAAAACGGCTGGGCCGTGGGCCACGACGCGCAGATTCTCGCCAGTGCAGACGGCGGTCTGACCTGGACCAAACAATTCGAAGACCTCGCACGCGAATCGCCGCTGCTCGACGTCTGGTTCAAGGACGCCAGCAGCGGCTTTGCCGTGGGCGCCTACGGCACGCTGCTGGAAACCACCGACGGCGGCAAACACTGGGAAGACGTCAGCGACCGCCTCGACAACGAAGACCAGTTCCACCTCAACGCCATCGCCGCCGTGAAAGACGCCGGGCTGTTCATCGTCGGCGAGTCCGGCAGCATGTTTCGCTCCGCCGATGACGGCCAGACCTGGGAAAAACTCGAAGGCCCATACGAAGGTTCGCTGTTCGGCGTGCTCGCTACGGCGCAGCCGCAGACCCTGCTGGCTTACGGCTTGCGCGGCAACCTTTATCGCTCCACTGATTTCGGCAGCAACTGGGAGCAGGTCGAACTCAAAGCTGCACGTGGTGCGCTGGAGTTCGGTCTGTCTGGCGGCACGCTGCTGGAAGATGGCTCGATCGTCATCGTCGGTAACGGTGGTTCGGTGATCAGCAGCAGTGACAACGGCGAAACCTTCAGCGTGTTCAACCGCCCGGATCGCATTTCGCTGTCGTCGGTCACCGCCGCTGGCAACGGCAACCTGATTCTGACGGGGCAGGGTGGTTTGCACATCACCCAGCCAAACGGTGCCGAGACCAATAACAAGAAGGCGGGGCTATGACTTCCTTGATCACTCCTCAGCAGGAAAAGGCGACGGTTCTCGAGCGCCTGATCTTCAACAACCGTCCGGCCGTGATCCTGATCTGCCTGGTGGTGAGCATTTTCCTGTTCTGGCAGGCCACGCTGATCCGGCCGTCGACCAGTTTTGAAAAAATGATCCCGCTGCAGCATCCCTTCATCGAAAAGATGATGGAGCACCGCAACGATCTGGCGAACCTTGGCAACACCGTGCGTATTTCGGTGGAAGCCACCGACGGTGACATCTTCTCCAAGGAGTACATGGAGACCCTGCGCCAGATCAACGACGAAGTGTTCTACATTTCCGGCGTCGACCGTTCCGGCCTCAAATCGCTGTGGAGCCCGAGCGTACGCTGGACCGAAGTGACCGAAGAGGGTTTCGCCGGCGGTGAAGTGATTCCGCAGAGCTACAACGGCTCCCAGGACAGCCTCGATCTGCTGCGCAACAACGTGCTCAAGTCCGGCCAGGTCGGGCGTCTGGTGGCCAACGATTTCAAGTCGAGCATCGTCGACATCCCACTGCTGGAGGCCTATCCGGACCCGCAGGACCAAGGCAAGTTGCTGGCGCTGGACTATCGCCAGTTCTCCCATGAGCTCGAAGACAAGATCCGCAACAAGTTCGAAGCGCAGAACCCCAACATCAAGATCCACATCGTCGGTTTCGCCAAGAAGGTCGGCGACCTGATCGACGGTCTGGTGATGGTGGTGCTGTTCTTCGGTGTCGCCTTCGTCATCACCCTGATCCTGCTGCTGTGGTTCACCAACTGCCTGCGCAGCACCATCGCGGTGTTGAGCACGACGCTGGTGGCGGTGGTCTGGCAGCTCGGGTTGATGCACTTCTTCGGCTTCGGGCTCGACCCGTATTCGATGCTGGTGCCGTTCCTGATTTTCGCCATCGGCATTTCCCACGGCGTGCAGAAGATCAACGGTATCGCCCTGCAATCCAGCGAGGCTGACAACGCCCTGACCGCCGCGCGGCGCACCTTCCGGCAACTGTTCCTGCCGGGGATGATCGCGATTCTGGCCGATGCGGTGGGTTTCATCACCCTGTTGATCATCGACATCGGCGTGATCCGTGAACTGGCGATCGGCGCGTCCATCGGCGTTGCGGTGATCGTGTTCACCAACCTGATCCTGCTGCCGGTGGCGATTTCCTATGTCGGCATCAGCAAGCGCGCGATTGCCAAGAGCAAGAAGGACGCCAACCGCGAGCACCCGTTCTGGCGCCTGCTCTCGAACTTCGCCAGCCCGAAAGTCGCGCCGATTTCGGTAGCGCTGGCGCTGATCGCCTTCGGCGGCGGCCTCTGGTACAGCCAGAACCTGAAGATCGGCGACCTCGACCAGGGCGCGCCGGAACTGCGTCCGGACTCGCGCTACAACAAGGACAACAACTTCATCATCAGCAACTACTCGACCAGCTCCGACGTGCTGGTGGTGATGGTCAAGACCAAAGCTGAAGGCTGCTCGCGCTACGAAGCCATGGCGCCGATCGATCAGCTGATGTGGAAGATGCAGAACACCGAGGGCGTGCAGTCGGCGATCTCGCTGGTGACCGTGTCCAAGCAGATGATCAAGGGCATGAACGAGGGCAACCTGAAATGGGAAACCCTGTCGCGCAACCCGGACGTACTGAACAACTCGATCGCCCGCGCCGATGGCCTGTACAACAACAGCTGCTCGCTGGCGCCAGTGCTGGTGTTCCTCAACGATCACAAAGCTGAGACCCTCGATCGTGCGGTCAACGCGGTGCAGGAGTTCGCCAAGGAAAACAACAAGGACGGTCTGGAATTCATCCTCGCTGCCGGTAACGCCGGGATCGAAGCGGCCACCAACGAAGTCATCAAACAGGCTGAGCTGACCATCCTGATCCTGGTGTACATCTGCGTGGCGGTGATGTGCATGATCACCTTCCGCTCATGGGCGGCAACCCTGTGCATCGTCCTGCCGCTGGTGCTGACCTCGGTACTCGGCAACGCGCTGATGGCGTTCATGGGCATCGGCGTGAAAGTCGCGACGCTGCCGGTGGTGGCGTTGGGCGTGGGGATCGGCGTGGACTACGGCATCTACATCTACAGCCGCCTGGAAAGTTTCCTGCGTGCCGGGCTGCCGTTGCAGGAAGCCTATTACCAGACGCTGAAGTCCACCGGTAAAGCGGTGCTGTTCACCGGCCTGTGCCTGGCGATCGGCGTGTGCACCTGGATCTTCTCGGCGATCAAGTTCCAGGCCGACATGGGCCTGATGCTGACCTTCATGCTGCTGTGGAACATGTTCGGCGCGCTGTGGCTGCTGCCGGCGCTGGCCAAGTTCCTGATCAAGCCGGAGAAGCTGGCGGGGCAGAAGGGCAATTCGCTGTTTGCCCACTGATCTGACAGGCTGAAACGACAAAGCCGCAACCTTGAGGGGTTGCGGCTTTTTTTGTGAATCAAGATCAAGAGCCCCTCACCCTAGCCCTCTCCCGGAGGGAGAGGGACTGACCGAGGGGTGCGGCTAGATATATCGGCCTGAGATACCGAGTCGGTTATGGATTCACAGCAGAACGTTCAAGTCGGCGTAAATCTCAAATATTCCCCAATCGGTCCCCTCTACCTCTGGGAGAGGGCTAGGGTGAGGGCAAGCGGTCTCAAGCCCTAAGAAAGCTCAGCGCCAAGCACCACACTCAACGCACTGCGCGCATCATCCAGCTGCACCAGCGTCGCATGCCGGGCGCCCAGGGCATCACGATTCTCGATCGCCGTCAGAATCGCCTTGTGTCGCGGCAACGCCAGTTCATGCAGATTCGGCCGTTGATTGGAATGCTTCAACGCCTCGGCAATCGCTACCGCCAACATATTGCACAGGTTCGCCAGCAGGTCGTTGTGCGTCGCATCGGCGATGCGGCTGTGGAAGTCCAGGTCCGGCTGCAACAGCGCTTCCGGGGTCGGCGCGGCTTCCATACGTTGGTACGCTTCGTTGATCGCGGCGATGTCGGCATCGGTTGCATGCTGAGCGGCGAGGGCGGCCGCTGCCGGCTCGATGATGCTGCGCACGCTGGTCAGCACGTTGAAGAATTCATTCTGCGGGCTGCTTTGCATCAGCCAGTGCAGCACGTCCGGGTCGAGCATGTGCCATTCGCGGCGAGCCTTGACCACGGTGCCGACGCGCGGTTTGGAATACACCAGACCCTTGGCCACCAGCACCCGCGTGGCTTCGCGCAATACCGGGCGACTGACCGCGTACTCCTCGCAAAGCAGGGCTTCGGCGGGCAGTTTGTCGTCGGGCAAAAAGCGTCCGGAGACGATCTGCATGCCCAGTTCCTGGACGATGCGCGAGTGCATGCTTTTACGGTCGGAAGGTTTGCGGTAATCCATGGGGAGTGGCGCGATCCTGAGCGATGGAGATGCCGCGCATCATAGCAGGCACGGCACAGATTTGAGGCGATACGCAAAAGCAACTGTGGGAGCGAGCCTGCTCGCGAAGGCGGCATATCAGTCAAATAGATGTCGACTGACACTCCCTCTTCGCGAGCAGGCTCGCTCCCACAGGGGAATTGCGCTGTTAGTGAGAGTGGCGCGGAACCTCGGCACCTCGGCAACCAACCAGGAAGTCAAAGTCGCAACCCTGATCCGCCTGCAGGACGTGATCGATGTACAGTTGACGATAACCGCCCACCAGCAACTGCTGCGGTGCTTGCAGATCGGCCATGCGTGCCGCCAGTTCAGCATCCGGAATGTCCAGATGCAGACGGCCGCTGGCGCAATCGAGTTCGATCCAGTCGCCTTCCTTTACTGCCGCCAAAGGCCCGCCCGCTGCCGCTTCCGGCGCGACGTGCAGAACCACCGTGCCGTAAGCGGTGCCGCTCATCCGTGCATCGGAAATGCGCACCATGTCCGTCACGCCTTGCGCCAACAGCTTGGCCGGCAGGCCCATGTTGCCGACTTCAGCCATGCCCGGATAACCCTTCGGCCCGCAGTTCTTCATCACCAGAATCGAATCCTTATCGACGTCCAGCTCCGGATCGTTGATCCGCGCCTTGTACATGTCGAAGTTCTCGAACACCACCGCGCGACCGCGATGCTGCATCAGTTCAGCGCTAGCGGCGGACGGCTTGAGTACCGCGCCCAGCGGCGCCAGATTGCCGCGCAACACGCAGATGCCACCGTCAGCGCGAATCGGATTGTCGAGGGTGCGGATCACTTGGTCTTCGCCATAGATCGGCGCGTCCTTGGTGTTCTCGCCGATGGACTTGCCGTTGACGGTCAGTGCGTTCGGGTTGGGGATCAGATTGGCTTCACCGAGGCGACGCAGTACCGCTGGCAGGCCACCGGCGTAGTAGAACTCTTCCATCAGGAAACGCCCGGACGGTTGCAGGTCGACGATGGTCGGCATGCCGCGACCGATGCGGGTCCAGTCGTCCAGGTCCAGCTCGACGCCGATGCGCCCGGCAATGGCTTTCAAGTGGATCACGGCATTGGTCGAACCACCGATGGCGGCGTTGACGCGAATGGCGTTTTCAAAGGCTTCCTTGGTGAGGATCTTCGACAGTTTCAAATCTTCGCGAACCATCTCCACCGCACGCATGCCGGACATGTGCGCCAGCACATAACGCCGTGCATCTACGGCCGGAATCGCGGCGTTGTGCGGCAGCGAAGTGCCCAGCGCTTCAGCCATGCACGCCATGGTCGACGCGGTGCCCATGGTGTTGCAGGTGCCCGCCGAACGCGACATGCCGCCCTCGGCTGCGAGGAAGTCATCGATGGTGATGGTGCCGGCCTTGACCTGTTCGCTGAGCTGCCAGACCACGGTGCCGGAGCCGATATCCTTTCCTTTGTGCTTGCCGTTGAGCATCGGCCCGCCGGTGACGACGATGGCCGGCACGTCGCAACTGGCCGCGCCCATCAGCAGTGCTGGAGTGGTTTTGTCGCAACCGGTGAGCAGCACTACGCCGTCGATCGGGTTGCCGCGAATCGCTTCTTCAACGTCCATGCTCGCCAGGTTGCGGGTGAGCATGGCGGTCGGGCGCAGGTTCGATTCGCCGTTGGAGAACACCGGAAACTCCACCGGAAAACCACCAGCCTCGATCACCCCGCGTTTGACGTGCTCCGCGATCTGGCGGAAGTGCGCGTTGCATGGGGTCAGTTCCGACCAGGTATTGCAGATGCCGATGATCGGCTTGCCGTGGAACTGATGGTCGGCGATGCCCTGATTCTTCATCCAGCTGCGGTACATGAAGCCGTTCTTGTCGGCCGTGCCAAACCATTGGGCGGAGCGCAGGGTGGGTTTCTTATCAGACATGATCGATTCTCTTATTGTAAGACTATTGTTTGCGAGCTGACGCTTAATCTAAGCTCAAAATCCGCGCTTTGGAAGTGTTGTTGGGTAATTAGTATTACTATATAGTCGTTTTCGACGGAGGGATGGCCCTGGCTGTTTTGGCGAGAGGCGTCCCCCGAGGTTCTATAAAAACAACAATCGGAGACCGATCTCATGAGCCAGGAATTGCGGCTTGTCCGGCGCATCACACTGAAACTGATTCCCTTCCTGATCCTGCTGTACCTGATCGCCTATGTGGATCGCTCCGCCGTCGGCTTTGCCAAGCTGCACATGGGCGCTGACATCGGTATCGGCGACGCCGCCTATGGCCTCGGTGCCGGGCTGTTCTTCATCGGCTATTTTCTTCTCGAGATTCCCAGCAACCTGATGCTCGAACGCTTCGGTGCGCGGCGCTGGTTCGCGCGGATCATGATCACCTGGGGCGCGATCACCATCGGCATGGCCTTCGTGCAAGGGCCGCACAGCTTTTACGTGATGCGCTTTCTGCTCGGCGCGGCCGAGGCGGGCTTCTTCCCCGGTGTGCTGTACTACATCACCCAATGGTTCCCGGTGCGCCATCGCGGCAAGATCCTCGGCCTGTTCATCCTCTCGCAACCCATCGCGATGATGATCACCGGTCCCGTGTCCGGCGGTTTGCTGGGCATGGACGGCATCCTCGGCCTGCACGGCTGGCAGTGGCTGTTCATCGTCATCGGCACCCCGGCGATCCTGCTGACCTGGCCGGTCCTGCGCTGGCTGCCGGACGGCCCGCAGCAAGTGAAGTGGATGGATCAGGCGGAGAAAGACTGGCTGACCGGCGAACTGAAAAAGGATTTGCAGGAGTACGGCCAGACCCGTCACGGCAATCCGCTGCATGCGCTGAAAGACAAACGTGTGTTGTTGCTGGCGCTGTTCTATCTGCCGGTGACCCTGAGCATTTATGGTCTGGGCCTGTGGCTGCCGACGTTGATCAAACAGTTCGGCGGCAGCGATCTGGTCACCGGTTTCGTCTCTTCGGTGCCATACATTTTCGGGATCATCGGCCTGCTGATCATTCCGCGCAGTTCCGACCGTTTGAATGATCGCTACGGCCACTTGGCGGTGCTCTATGTGCTCGGTGCGCTGGGCCTGTTCCTCAGCGCCTGGCTGTCGCTGCCGGTGGCGCAACTGGCGGCGCTGTGTCTGGTGGCGTTCGCGCTGTTCTCATGCACCGCAGTGTTCTGGACCTTGCCGGGGCGTTTCTTTGCTGGCGCGAGTGCGGCGGCGGGGATTGCCTTGATCAACTCGGTGGGCAATCTGGGCGGGTATATCGGGCCGTTCGTGATCGGCGCGTTGAAGGAATACACCGGCAATCTGGCTTCGGGGTTGTACTTCCTCTCGGGCGTGATGGTGTTCGGGCTGATTCTGACCGGCATCGTCTACCGCGTACTGGAACGCAAGCATGTGCTGCCCGTCGACCAGTTCGCCGCCAGCGCCCGTGGCGCGACCCGAACTTGACTGACCAACACTGGCCCCTGTGGGAGCGAGCCTGCTCGCGAAGAGGCCATCACATTCAACACTGTTGGTGACTGATACACCGCTTTCGCGAGCAGGCTCGCTCCCACAGGGGATAGCGGCGTTTTTGATGGAACAGGAGAAAATCATGCATCTGGTTCAATTCGAATTACCCAACGGCGAGCGCCGTGTCGGCGTGGTCGACAACGGTCAGGTCCGCGAAGTCGAGGACGCCCGCAGTGTCCGTGATCTGGCCCTGGCGGCAATCGAGGCTGGCAGCTCCCTTGAGCAGCAAGTACAAAGCCTCGGCCTCGGCGCCAGTCACGACTATGGGCAGTTGCTCAAAGACCTGCGCATCCTGCCGCCACTCGATCACCCGGACCCGGCGCACATGCTGGTCAGCGGTACCGGCCTGACCCATCTGGGCAGCGCTTCGGCCCGCGACAAAATGCACCAGCAGGCCGGCGATGAAGCGGCGATGACCGACACCATGCGCATTTTCAAATGGGGCGTGGAGGGTGGCAAACCGGCGGCGGGGCAGGCCGGCGTGCAACCAGAGTGGTTCTACAAGGGCGACGGCAGCATTGTCGTGCGTCCGGGGCAGGCGTTCCCGCTGCCGCCGTTCGCCGAAGACGCCGGCGAAGAGCCGGAGATGGCCGGCCTGTACGTCATCGGCAACGATGGCAAGCCGTATCGCCTCGGTTTCGCGGTGGGCAACGAGTTCTCCGACCACGTCATGGAGCGCAAGAATTACCTGTACCTGGCGCACTCGAAATTGCGCAGTTGCAGTTATGGCCCGGAACTTCGCACCGGTGAATTGCCTCAACACCTTGCCGGCACCAGCCGAATCCTGCGTGACGGCGAAGTGCTCTGGCAGAACGAGTTCCTCAGTGGCGAGGCCAACATGTGCCACAGCCTGGCGAACCTCGAGTACCACCACTTCAAATACAGTCAGTTCCTGCGTCCGGGCGACGTGCATATTCACTTTTTCGGCACTGCGACCCTGTCGTTTGCCGACGGCATCCGCACCCAGCCGGGCGACACGTTCGAGATCAGCCAGGCCGACTTCGGCGCACCGCTGGTCAACGGTATCGCACCGGTTCAGGCGGCTTTTGAACCGGACAGCATCGGCACCCTTTAAGGAGATCCCATGACTCAGATTCTCGGTCACAACTACATCGGCGGTCAGCGCAGCGCCGCCGGCAGCGTCAAACTGCACTCGGTCGACGCCAGCACTGGCGAGGCCTTGCCGCATGATTTCATTCAGGCCACGGCCGAAGAAGTCGACGCCGCCGCCAAGGCCGCCGCTGCGGCTTACCCGACCTATCGCAGCCTCAGCGCCGAACGTCGCGCGCAGTTCCTCGACGCAGTCGCCGATGAACTCGATGCGCTTGGCGACGATTTCGTCGCCGTGGTCTGCCGCGAAACCGCGCTGCCGGCCGGACGCATTCAGGGCGAGCGTGGTCGCACCAGCGGGCAGATGCGTCTGTTCGCCAAAGTCCTGCGTCGCGGTGATTTCTACGGCGCACGGATCGATCTGGCACTGCCGGATCGTCAGCCGCTGCCACGTCCGGATCTGCGTCAATACCGCATCGGCCTCGGCCCGGTTGCGGTGTTTGGTGCGAGCAACTTCCCGCTGGCATTCTCCACTGCCGGTGGCGATACCGCAGCAGCACTGGCCGCCGGTTGCCCGGTGGTATTCAAGGCCCACAGCGGCCACATGGCCACCGCTGAACTGGTCGCCGACGCGATCATTCGTGCCGCAGAAAAAACCGGTATGCCCGCTGGCGTGTTCAACATGATTTACGGTGGCGGCGTCGGCGAATGGCTGGTCAAGCACCCGGCGATTCAGGCCGTTGGTTTCACTGGCTCGCTGAAGGGCGGTCGCGCTTTGTGCGACATGGCTGCCGCACGTCCGCAACCGATCCCGGTGTTCGCCGAGATGTCCAGCATCAACCCGGTGATCGTCTTGCCGCAGGCCCTGGCCACGCGTGCGGAAACCGTCGCGCGCGACCTCACCGCTTCGGTAGTGCAGGGTTGCGGTCAGTTCTGCACCAACCCGGGTCTGGTCATCGGTATTCGCTCACCGCAGTTCAGCGCGTTTGTAGAGCAAGTCGCCGCTGCGATCGGTGATCAACCGGCGCAAACCATGCTCAACGCCGGCACCCTCGGCAGCTATGGCAAAGGTCTGGAAAAGCTCCTGGCGCACAGCGGCATTGATCATCTGGCCGGCAATCCGCAGCAGGGCAATCAGGCGCAGCCGCAGTTGTTCAAGGCCGATGTCAGCCTGTTGATCAGCGGCGACGAAGTGCTACAGGAAGAAGTGTTCGGTCCGACCACAGTAATCGTCGAAGTGGCCGATCAGGCACAACTGAGCGCAGCGCTGCACGGCCTGCACGGTCAACTGACCGCGACGATCATTGGTGAGCCGTCTGACTTCGAGCAATTCGCCGAACTGACGCCGCTGCTGGAACAGAAAGTCGGGCGCATCCTGCTCAATGGTTATCCGACTGGTGTCGAAGTGTGCGATTCGATGGTGCATGGCGGCCCGTACCCGGCGACGTCCGATGCGCGCGGCACGTCAGTGGGCACGCTGGCGATCGATCGCTTCCTGCGCCCGGTGTGCTTCCAGAACTACCCGGACAGCTTGCTGCCCGAACCACTGAAAAACGCCAACCCGCTGCGGATTCAGCGCTTGGTGGATGGCAAGCCATCGCGTGAGGCGATCTAAAGCCAAGCCGATGTCCCCTGTGGGAGCGAGCCTGCTCGCGAATGCATTCTTTCAGTCAGCCTTTCATGGCCTGACACACCGCATTCGCGAGCAGGCTCGCTCCCACAAGTGTTCCCATAAGGCCTCTGGATCACATTGGGCTATCATTGGCCCTTTCCCCCCAAAGAAAGACTGTTTGCCATGACTGCCCAAACCCTTCTCAACGCCCTCGAACACTGCGATATGGTCGAAATCGATGGCCTGCACGCCTTCGAATTCGCCCTCGACGAGGACGATAACCTGCACATCGAATGCATTGATGGCCGTGCAGCCAAGCACTGGGAATTCACCCCGGCTCAGGTTGCGGCTGCGACGTTCGATGAGACGCTGCAGAGCTGGCTGATCGTCGGTTACGCCAGCGACACCAAGACCACGGGCGAGCATCGTCTGGTGTGCCTCGGCGACGTAGTCAGCAGCAGCGACGATGAGGATGACAATAATGAAGATGCGTAATTTCTGGCCTTTGCTGATGGCCGGCAGCGTCGGCGCGATGGGGCTTTCCAGCGCCTCTGCCGACACCTTGCAGTTGCTGGTCGGCTCGTACACCGCCGGTTCCAGCCAGGGCATCTACCGCATGCAGTTCGACAGCGCCACCGGCCAGATCGACGCCAAGCCACTGCAAGTGGTCAAGACCGAAAACCCTTCGTGGCTGACCCTCTCGAAAGACCAGAAGCGTTTGTTCGTGGTCAACGAAAACGGCCCGGGCCAGACCGATCCGGTCGGCCGCGTCAGCAGCTTCGCCATCGACCCGAAGACCCATGCGCTGAGCCTGATCAATCAGGTGCAGAGCCTCGGTAACGAGCCGACCCATTCCAGCCTCAGCGCTGATGCCAGACACCTGTTCGTCAGCAACTACTCGGTGATGGAAGATCCGGGCGGCACCCTGGCGGTATTGCCGGTCGATGCCGACGGCCAGTTGAAACCGGTGGTGCAGATGAGCGGCCACCCGGCCAGTCGGGTCAACCCTGAGCGTCAGGCTTCCAATCATGTGCACTCGACGGTGTCGTCGCCGGACGGGCGCTATGTGTTCTCCAATGATTTGGGCGCGGACAAGGTTTTCATCTATCAGTACGACCCGAAGGCCAATCCACACCTGCCGCTGACCCCGGCAAAAACCGCCTCGGTAGCCTTGCCGGCCGGCAGTGGCCCGCGTCATCTGCTGTTCAGCGCTGACGGCAAACACGCCTGGCTGACCATGGAGATGAGTGCACAGGTCGCGGTGTTCGACTACAAGGACGGCGTACTGACCCAGACGCAACTGGTCGATCTGGCGGCGGGCCAGCCAACCTCGGACAAGGCCGGCGCGGCGCTGCATGCCTCGGCTGACGGCAAGTTTCTCTACGTGAGCAATCGCGGCACGGCCAATCAGCTCGTAGTGTTCGGCATTGATTCTGCGACCGGTCAGCTCAAAGAGCTGCAAAAGCGCTCGGTCGAGGGTGATCACCCGCGCGAGTTTGCTCTCGATCCGAGCGGTAAATTCGTCTTGATCGCCAACCAGAAGAGCAACCAGATTGTCGTCGTCGAGCGCGATGCCAAGACGGGTCTGCTCGGTAAAACCGTGCAAAAACTGCCGATGGACGCGCCAAGCGATCTGAAGTTTGTAGTGCGACAATAAGCCACAGGCCCCGGTCTGCGGGGCCTGCATCGTTGTATTAATTGCACTGATATCGGCTAATGCTACAAAAGATTTCAAGCGAGCAACCCTCGAGCGTTACGTTTGTTTCACAGCCCGCCGGGCAAACCAAGCAAACGAACACGAGGGTTACCGCCATGAATTTCAATCTCTTCTCTGTCATCGCCGCTTCCGCCATTTCTGCCACCGTGGTATTGCCAGCCGGTGCCAACGTCGAAATCGCCAGCAAAAAATCCCACACCCAGAGCTACACCCAGAAATACCTGCAACAAAGCGCCAACTTCTACGCCGCGCTGGATCACAAAACCCAAGCCTGAGCGCACCGTTCTCCTGTAGGAGCTGCCGAAGGCTGCGATCTTGATCGTTCCCATGCTCTGCGTGGGAACGATCAAACAAGAGATCGCAGCCTTCGGCAGCTCCTACGCGCGCGCGTAACCTGATCGTTCCCCCGCTCTGCGTGGGAACGCAGCCCGGGACGCTCTGCGTCCCATTGGAACGCGGAGCGTCCCTTGAGGCATTCCCACGCGGAGCGTGGGAACGATCAATCACAAGATCGCAGCCTTCGGCAGCTCCTGTGCGCGTACGCGTTCTCCACTCATAGGTTTTCTCTCGCGGGCAAATAGAGCCGCTAAATAATCAACGAAGCTGATATTCACCATTGCAAACCCTGAGTGGTTGCTTCGGCTTTTTTGATTGATTCTGTGGCCATCGAAACCTTTGCCCACGGAGAACACCATGGCCAGCGCAATCCTCACTTCCGCCAAACGCGGCGCCTACCTGGCCATCGGTCTGTACCTGGCCGTGGTGCTGTTTGTCAGCATCGGCGCGCAAATGGAACACAGCTTCGACGCCCCGATCGACGTCGCCCACCCCGGCATCCAGTTCGAACTGCGCTCGCAAAGCGCAATGGTCGACAGGGCCGAACTCGCAGGAGTCGGCGGCGCATGAAAGGCTACAGACTCTGGGTCATCGCCAGCCTCGCGCTGATGACCAACGGCGCCTCACTCTTGGGGTTTGGCCAAGGCTCGGTGGGCGGTTTGGCCCGGGCCATAGAGGCCAACCACAACATCGCGCACAACATTGAACGAGCCAACACGCTGGGCCTGATGGCCGGCAATCCACCGGTCAAGGTCGCGCTGGATTTTCTCGGGCCGTTTGAAGTGGATTGCATGGCGCTGGGCATGTGCAATGCCCTGGCCTGACGAAGATCGTTCCCACGCTCTGCGTGGGAATGCCTCAAGGGACGCTCCGCGTTCCAATGGGACGCAGAGCGTCCCCGGCTGCATTCCCACGCGGAGCGTGGGAACGATCAAGAGAGAGAGTTACTTCTTCATGATCGAGGTGAACAGTTCGGATTCGAGCAAGCGCTGCAACCAGGCTTGCAAGCGAACATAAGGCGTCTGCGCGAACCACTCTCGATCAACGTGAGCGAACTGCCGGACGAAGGGCAGCAGGGCGATGTCGGCGAGGCTCGGATGATCGGCCAGCAAGTACTCACGTCCTTCAAGCAGCTCATCCAGTTTCTGCAGAAATAACGCACCTTCAGCCCGATAAGCTTCCATCGGCTGCTCAGGGTAACGCTCGGCGTACTTGTAGCGATTCAAAGCCGATTTGAAAATCTGATCATTGCCTTCAATCAGTTTCTCCATCCACAGTGCCGCGAACGAATCACCGCCCAGCAACCAATCATCCGGATCATTCTGCGCCAACGCCCAGCGCATGATCTGCAGACTCTCATCGATCACCACGCCATCGGCATTCAGCACCGGCACGGTGCCCTTGGGCGAGAGCGCCAGCATCTGCGCCGGTTTGTCCTTGAGACTGACTTCGACAATCTCCACCGGCACGCCCGCATAACGCAGCGCCATTCGCGCACGCATGGCGTAAGGGCAGCGGCGGAAGGAATACAGCGTGTTCATTTCACCTCCAGCGTGCTCAAACCATTGCCTTGGCGCCGCACCTGAATCTGCACAGGAATCCGTTCGTGCATTTCCTGCACGTGGGAAATCACCGCCACCTTGCGTCCCTGCGCCTGCAAGCCATCGAGCGCGTCCATGGCCAGTTGCAAGGATTCCGGATCAAGGCTGCCAAAGCCTTCATCGATAAACAGCGATTCGATTTTCAGCGTGCTCGACGCCATCGAAGCCAGACCCAGCGCCAACGCCAGTGATACGAGGAACGTCTCGCCGCCGGAAAGCGAATGCACCGAGCGCAGTTCGTCGCCCATTTCCGTGTCCATCACCAGCAGGCCGAGCATGCTGCCGCCACGTTTGAGGCGATAGCGTTTGACCAGTTGGCGCAGCTGCGCGTTGGCGTGATGCACCAGCAGGTCGAGGTTGTAGGCCTGGGCGATCTTGCGGAAGGTGTCGCCGGTGGCCGAGCCAATCAAGGCACTGAGCCGCGCCCAGCGCTGGTACTCGGCATAGGCGTCGGCGATCTGCTGGGCCAGCGCCTGATTGGCGTTCTGTCGGCGCTGGTCTTCAACCTGCTCGGCGCGCAGTTCGGCGCATTGCTGCTCGCCGACGGCAAACCGGGTTTGCAGCTCGGCGAGAGCGCTGTCCAGCTGTTCGGCGTCAAGATTGCCGTCCTGCCGGGCCTGGTGATCCAGCAGACGCTGATCGCGCTCCTGCAACAGGACCTGGGCTTGTTCGATGGCTTTTTCGTTGTGCTGAAGGGTCTGGCGCAGTCCGGCGACTTGCGCGTCGTCGAAGCGCAGCAAGTCTTCCAGGCCGCTGTCATCCAGTTCCGGGTGGCTGGCGCGCCAATCGGCGATCTTGCGGGCGAGTGCCTGTTCTTCAGCCTCCAATGCTTGCAGGCGATCCTGCTGTGACTTGAGTTCGGCTGCGATCTGCACCAGCTGCGTGCGCACGCTTTGCAGCTCTTCAGCCGTACTGGTTTCGGCGACGCGCGCCTGTTCCACCGCATGTTCCAGCTGCTGCTGCCAATGCTCGGCGCTGCTGTGCTCGCCAAGTAACTGCGCGAGCTTTTCCTGACAGCTTTGCTGCTGCTCGGTCAGCGCGGTGAATTGTTGCTCGGCGCTGTGCAGTTGCTGAGTGCGCAGCTGTTGGCGATCCTGTTCTTTCTCCAACGTCTGCTGGCGTTGCTGCTGTTCGCTCAGCTCTTCCTTTTGCTGTTCGAGCTGGGCCAGACGCTCGGCGATCTGCCGATCCAACTGCATGAATGTTGCCGCCGGCTCCAGGCGCAGTGCTTCGAGGGTGTCAGCCGGCAGCAGCGGACCGAACGCGCTGAGTTCTTCTTCAAGGCGCTGACGGTCGCTGTTGAGTTCATGCTGCTGATGGCTCAGCTGTTGCGCCGCTTGCTGATACGCCACCTCGGCCTGACGCAATTGTTGCGACAAGCGCGCCGCGTCCTGTTGCAAGGTGAGCAGGGCGCTTTGCCGTTGCTCGTCTTGAGTGATGCTCTGGTTCAACTGCTCGGTCTGGCGGCTGAGCCAGGCGTCGCGTTTGTCGGCGTCCTGATTGAACAGTTGCGCGGCCAGCGGATGCGCGTCGAGGCTCGGCGCCAGGGCTTGTTGTTGCGCCGCCAGTTGTTCCTGTTGCTGGAGCAATTCTTTCTGTTGCGCGATCACGCCACCGACTTCGCCGCGCAGCTCGATCAGTTTTTCCTTGAGCTGATCGACCACTTGCTGGGCGTTGGCCTGTTCGCTTTCATCGTGACGGCCAAGGCTTTGCAACAGCGCTTCGGGCTGGTGATAGGGATGCTCGTTGCTGCCGCAGACCGGGCAGGGCTGATCGTCCTGCAACTGCGCGCGCAACTCTTCGACACTGGCACTGCGCGCCAGCCGCTGACGCTCTAGCAGCTCGCGAGTGACATTGAGGGTCTGCTCGGCGACGGTCAGTTCGGCCTTGGTTTTCACACCGTCCTGGGTCATACGTTCGCGTTGCTGCTGCGCGTCGAGCTGACGTTGTTGCAACTCGGCGCTGCGCTTGTCGAGATCCTGCTGAGTCGCCCACAAACGCGACAGGTCTTCGATTGCGCGCAGCTGTTTGCGGTTGTCCTGCAGCAAGGTGCCGAGCAGGCCGATCTGTTCGGCCACCGCATCGGGCTCGGCGCCAGCCTCTTTGAACAACACTTCCAGTTGTTGCTTGTGCGAGGCCAGTTGCTCAGCACTGCGCGCGGCGTTCTGTTCGAGGGACGCCAGTTCGCTCTGGCCTTTGTTCAAGCGGTTGCCGATCAGCATCAACTGTTGCAGACGGTCGCGATAGGCGCTCCAGGCATCGCTCAAGGGCGCCAGATGGGCGCTCTGCTCAAGGTCGGTGGCGATGCGTTGCAAGCGTGCGGCGACTTCAGCCTGTTTTTCCTGCAAGGCCTGAATCGCGCTCTGGCCATCCTTGAACGCTTGCTCGGCGGTTTGTCGGGCTTCGGCGCTGCTGGCAGTGTCCTTGATCAGACGGGCGAGGGTGCTTTGCTCTTCGAATGCCTGACGCAGCAACGGTGCGTTTTCGCTCTGGCGCTGTTGCGCTTCGCTCAGGGCGACTTTTGCTGCATCGAGGTTTTGCGCCAGTTGCGTCTGGCGCTCGCCCAACGCAGCGTGTTGTTGGGTGTGCGCGGCAATCTGCGTCGCCAGTGGCGTCAGCAGCGCATCAAGCTCGGCCTTGCGCGCGAACTGATGGCGTTGCGGGCCAAGCTGTTCCAGACGCGTCAGTTTTACCCGCTCGCCGGCCAGTGCCTGCCATTGCTGTTGCGCGGCTTGCAGTTGTTCGCTGGCGGCCTTTTGCGCGTCTTGCAACTGACGCAAATCCTTCAGCCAACCGTGTTGTTGCTCAAGCTGTTTGAGCTGCGCCTGTTGCGCCTTCATCTGTTGCTGCGCGGTGTTGAAACGCTCGTCGAGTTCGGCGCGGGCTTCCGGCGCCAAAGGCGTCACTCCGGTAGCCTGATCCTGCAGCAGCTTGTGCGCTTCGCGGGCCTCTTTGGTCTTGTCGAAGGCGCGGCGGCCGAGACGGGTGTACAGCGCGGTGTCGGTGAGTTTTTCCAGCAGTTCACTGCGGTCGTTGTCGTCGGCCTTGAGGAACGCGCTGAACTCGCTCTGCGCCAGCAGCACCGCGCGGGTGAACTGTTCAAAGTTAAGGCCCAGCGCGGCTTCCAGCTGGGTTTTGTATTCGCCTTTCTGGCTGGCGAGCAGTTGATCCTGATCGATGTCGCGCAGGCTCTGCCGACTGGCCTGGAGCTTGCCGCCAGCCTTCTCGCGAGCACGATTGGCTTCCCAGCGCGCGCGATAGCGGCGGCCATCGACGCCGACAAAATCCACTTCGGCATAGCCTTCACCCGTGCCACGCCGCAGCAAGGTGCGCGGGTCACCAGTGGCGATTTCACCGTCAGCGTCGGGGACTTTGGCATCGCGACCGGTGTTGTTCAGGCGCGGCACGGCGCCGAACAGCGCCAGACACAACGCATCAAGCAGCGTGCTCTTGCCAGCGCCGGTCGGGCCGGTGATCGCAAACAGACCAGCGCTGGCCAGCGGTTCAGCGGTGAAATCAATCTCGAAAGGACCGGCCAGCGAGGCCAGGTTCTTCAAACGAATGGCGAGAATCTTCATGGCTGCTCGCCCTCCAGTTGCACGTCCTGCAGCAGTTCGGCGAAGTCCTTGAGCGTCTGCTCGTCGACCTCGCTGCCGTAATTGTCGAGCCAGGCGCGGCTGAACAGTTCCTGCGGAGTGAGCTGGTCGAGTTCGATCAACGTGCTGCCGTCATCGCTGCCATCGGCGCCACGATTACCAGCGTATTCAGCGGCGATGCGCACCAGTCGCACGGCTTTGCCTTGCAGTGCGGTTTCCACTTGATGGCGCAGATCCGGCTGCGGCTCATCCAGACGCACGCGCACTTCGAGCCAGGGCTGGCGCTGGGTTTCGGCGAGCAGATCGATGTTCGGCAGGTCGGCCAGTTGCAGCAGAATCTCGGCCAGCGGCGCCGGGCCGATGCGTTGCAGATTGACCGAGCGCGGGATCAATTTCGGCTCGACGCCGACCAGGGTTTCACCCTCGAGGACCACATCGAGAATCTGATGCTGATAACCGATTTCGGAGAACGACAGCGGAATCGGCGAGCCGCTGTAGCGAATACGCTCCTCGCCGTTGACCTTCTGCGGCTTGTGTAAATGGCCGAGGGCGACGTAACTGATGCTTTCGCCGAACAGGCTGGCGGGTAGCGCTTCGGCATTGCCGATGATCAGGCTGCGCTCGGAATCCTCCGATACCGAGCCCCCGGCCATGTGCGCGTGGCTGATAGCGATCAACGCCTGCCCGGGCTGACGCTTGGCATTCGCCGCCGCGATCAGCCATTCATGCACCTGACCGATGCCGCGCAGATAGTTGTCACCCAGATGCGCGCCAGTGACTTCCGCCGGGCGCAAAAACGGCAGCGCCAGACACCACGCGGCGATTTCTCCCTGCGCATTCGGCAACGGCAGCAACAAACGTTCGGCGTCGAGCTGCCCGTCATCCAGCCACAGCACCCGACCCAATGCGTGAGTGCGCAAACGCCGCATCAACGGCGCCGGCAGCTCGATCCGCGAGCCGGAATCATGGTTGCCGGCGATCATCACGATGGTCAGCAACGGCTGCTGTTCGTGAGCGCTGACGATGAAGTCGTAAAGGCGTTCCTGAGCTTTGACCGGCGGATTGACCGTATCGAAGATATCGCCGGCAATCAGCAGCACATCCGGCTGCGCCAAGTGCAACTGGCGCAGCAGCCATTCGAGAAAACACGCGTGCTCGAAATCGCGCTCCTGGCCGTGCAGGTTTTGCCCAAGGTGCCAGTCGGAGGTGTGGAACAGACGCAAGGTGGACTCCGCATTTTGATCAAGAGGGTGGCCGCGAAGAAGAACGGGCGGCGAGAGGAGGGGAGTTTACTGGCAAATCACGCCCCTTGCCTTGTCGCGTGTCTGCTTGCACCGGCAGCGGCGAATATTTCGGTAATCGGCCGATGCGGGTGGCGTCTGTGCATCTGCCGCACCAGCTCGCTCATCCGCAACAACTCTTCGCTCGGCTTGGCCCATTGCTCTTTCGGCAATGGCTCGGACCATGCGCGCATGACTTCCGGCACCGCCTGCTTGCCGATTCTTTCCAGCCGACGAATTTCCCATTCGAGCAGACGGTTGGGAATCGTCCATAAGGTCATGACGTGATACAGGTACCAGTAGAACCCCGACAGCCGCGAGCGGCGGCCTTCACGGATCTGCTGATGCATCCGCGCGCGGGCATTGTGGAATGTATGCAGGCCTTCGTGGGGTGGGTCGTCCGGGCCTTGCAGATCCTGCAAATCCTGAATCGATTTGAGGTCGTTGACCTCGTACTCCATGTAGCCGCGAATCGCTTCCCAGTGGCTGATCGCGAGCTCCAGGCCGGCGCATTGGAATTCCTGGCTTATGAGGGTTTCACCTTGGTAGAAACCGATGCCCATACCGTATTGGCGATGGATCCCGAACTGGGTGGCGCCCTTGGCTTCGATGATCCACGCGCAGAGCGACTCCCACGGGACAAAAACCGGCTCGGTGGCGCCTTCGGGCATGAAGCAGACTTCGCGGCGTTGGCGGTTGAAGCGGGTTGGGATGAGGGAGAGGCGTTTTTTGTGGACGTGGTGCCAGACGCCCAGGCCGATACCCAAGGCCATAAAACCCGTTAATAACGCCAATTTGTAAAGGGCAAGAAAAACACCCTCAATAATTTCCTGAATAAAATCCCAGTTATCTCCAAACATGAGCCCAATAAAGCCTCCCACCAGTGGATATAGAAACGCGATCATGAATGTGCCACTGAACGGTCCTCCTAAAGTCATCTGCCACATAAATACCTGCGGGTTTCCCAACCCGAAGTCCATGTAAACACTGTTTAGTACCCCTATATGAGGCCGGTAGGGTGGCGTTTGTGTTGGTAATGGCAAGGGCGCGAGATAGGTAATTTTTCCACTCGGAAACGGCTCTACATCGCCCGCTTTTCTGATCACCTCACATTGCGCATCAACAAGAGGCTCATTGTGATTATTCAGCATGGTCAGCCCTTTCGAGGTATTGATTTTCAACCAGCAGAACCATCGGGTTTTCCTTGAACGAGCCGGGAGCAACAACTGCGAAATGGCCGTCACCCCGAGGGTCTCTCGCCTCGGCCAACATCAACCGAAACATCCGCATCCAACGCGGTCCTCTGTGGGAGCGAGCCTGCTCGCGAAGGCGCTCAAACAGGCAAAAACCTCCCACCCTCTGGCCACAAAACTGCTCAACATCAGCACTCAGCTCGCCTGCAAACCTCAGCGAAAATCTGCGTAATCGGCCGATGCGGCTGGCGCTTGTGCATCCGCCGCACTTGTTCACTCAGTCGCAACAACTCTTCACTGGGCTTGGCCCATTGCTCTTTCGGCAGCGGCTCGGACCAGGCACGCATGACTTCCGGCAGCGCCTGCTTGCCGATTCTTTCCAGACGGCGCACTTCCCATTCGACCAAACGGTTGGGAATCGTCCATAAAGTCATGACGTGATACAGGTACCAGAAGAACCCCGACAGCCGCGAGCGGTGGCCTTCACGGATCTGCTGATGCATCCGCGCGCGGGCATTGCGGAAAGTGTGCAGGCCTTCGTGGGGCGGGTCGTCCGGGCCTTGCAGGTCTTGCAAGTCCTGAATCGATTTGAGGTCGTTGACTTCGTACTCCATGTAACCGCGAATCGCCTCCCAATGGCTGATCGCGAGCTGCTGGCCGGCGCATTGGAATTCCTGGCTGGTGAGAGTTTCGCCGTGATGAAAACCGATGCCCATGCCGTATTGGCGATGGACGCCGAACTGGGTGACGCCCTTGGCTTCGATGATCCACGCGCTGAGCGATTCCCATGGAACGAAGACTGGT
This sequence comes from Pseudomonas sp. AC255, assembly GCF_979258175.1. NCBI lineage: Bacteria > Pseudomonadati > Pseudomonadota > Gammaproteobacteria > Pseudomonadales > Pseudomonadaceae > Pseudomonas > Pseudomonas sp. AC255. The sequence continues at coordinate 1,928,381 of NZ_OZ409841.1, forward strand.
TCGGACGCCCCTTCGGGCATGAAGCAGACTTCGCGGCGTTGGCGGTTGAAGCGGGTTGGGATGAGGTAGAGGCGTTTTTTGTGGTGGTGGTGCCAGACGCCTAGACTGATTGTTAGAGTGAGAAATAAAACCTCTAAGCCAAGTATTTTGGACTCTCGAAAAATCTCTTGTACGTAGGTCCAACTTTCCCACCCGTCTCCGGATGCCAGCCCAAGAATGCCTCCTGCCACAGGTGTCAGACAGACGAACCAGAAAGCAAGACTGAAAGGACCGCCCAAGGTCATCTGCCAAGAAAATATCTGTGGTGAGCCTGTGCCAAGATCCATGTAGACCTGACTGAGTTCGCCTATATGAGGCCCATAGGGGGGATGGAAGTTGGTAATGGAAGTGGTGCGAGATAAGTGGTTTTTCCACTCGAAAATGGTTCGATGCTTCCAGCTTTTCTGGCTTGCTCACAGATCGTCGTGTTAATCGGCTTGTGGGGTTTAATCTGCATGGTCAACCCGCTCAAGAAACTGGACTTCGACCAGCAGTATTGGTGGTTTCGTTTTTATTTGCTTGGCTCCTACCACCGGAAAGTGGCCCTTTCCCCGTGGATCAAGGTGAATGACACGAGTTCGCGATATCCCCTCACCTTTTTCATTCGTTGACTCAATGCAAACTGCCAACTCAAGGGTTTCTTTCGCGGGCGTGTATTCAGAATCGAGATTGACGGGATACTTAAGACACAGCACTAATCCATCGGAATCAGACTTAGCGATACTTAGACTGGCTAAAATCTCGTCGCTGATAATTTCTCGCTCTTCCCGTGGCACTCCTCGGCTATGTAGCGGAACGGAAATACGATGCGCTCCTATACCTAAACGATGCTTGGATTTCCCGCCAAAGGGTGGCAGCAATTCACTTAGTGTCAGGCTGGGTATGACTAGATGGATATCGCCGGGTTTGGGTGTGAGCAACAGTTTTCTCAACCATGACACGTCCTGATTCGAACCGATCTGAACATAGGGAGCGTTGATCAGAAAGGCTAAATAACTTTGATAGTCGTGAAGTGTATGATCGCCACGCATCTCGGCATCTCTACCCCATGGTGTGATCCGTAACCATTTGTCATGAGCACTGATGTTGTAGCGGTTGAACAGCCAGGCCCCGCTCAACTCAAGCAAGGTGAACAACGCGCCGGCAAGATTAAACCGGAAAAAGACTGTAGAGAGACGGGTTCCGGCGGCGGCCCATGCAGCTGTTCTCGCAGCGCTGTTTGATGCAGTGAGTACCTTGTAGCTTGCAGACAAAGTTTGTCCCAGACCATAGGCATTAGCCGACGTCATTCCACTTGCGCCTAAAACTGCGAGCGCAGCGGCCCTCTGTGCCGACGGATTACCACTGCGAATTGACTGTTGCCAATTTTCGAGTTGTTTTGCGAGATTGACTGCTGAGGTTACCAACCCCAGACCGTAGGTAAGAAAGCCCAGTCCGATGTGCAACTTGCCCATTTGTATGTGTACGCTTTGCAATGCCTCGTGCTGAACCCTGGCAATCAGCGCATCGCTACGAGCCTGCAACGCAGTATTGGCGAGGCTCTGCCCTGCAGTGAATCCAGCAGCCCCCGTAGCAGCGAGCGCATTGGCGAAAGGCCCCCACACCCTTTTATTCGCTGTTTGCCTACGCAACTCATGGAAAACTGCTGCCAAATTCACCACCTGCACCAACACCACCAACAACCCCATCCCCTCCGTCCGCACCAGACTCGCCTTCGAAACCCCCGCCACCCCCGCGCGAATATTCTCCAGCAACCCTCGCAATTCCCCGTGCTGCGCCGGCGGAAACACCACCGTCACGCCCGCTTTCGCCGGGGTGGCGCCGTACAGCCGTGCCGAGCGATCCGGCAGTTCATCAATCGGGCTCAACGCCGCCGCGAGGCGGCCTTCGAACAGCGCCAATTGCGTGCGCACGCGAACGATTTGTTCCTGCAATTCCACCGCCCGGGCGGTTTTGTGGCCTTGGCGGTTTTTATTGTGGGTGAGCTGGTTGCGTTCGCGGTTGAGGGTTTTCAGGTAGTCGCGCTCGCGCAGCACTTCCTTGATCGCGGCTTGCAGCGCCGCTTGTTCCGCCGGGGTGGATACGGTGAAGGTCACGCCGCTGGTTCGCGCGGCGTCGAAGACGCGCAGGCGCAGGGCTTTGGGCAGGCGCTGGAACAGTTCGTCGAGGTCGGGGATTTTCTCGCCGGCGAGATCAAAGCCTTCCAGCGCCCGGCTCAGGCCGAGGTTCAGCGCCGGGCTGTAGGTGTCTTGCACGGCATCGGCGAGGACGCGGCTGTGTGCCGGCAGATCGTCGAGGGCTGGAAGCTGTGGCTGCTCGATGCTCTGCAATTTGGCCAGCCAGTCCGGCAGGTTGTTGAACATCGCCATGCCGGCGTTGAACAGCGTTGAATATTGCCCGGCCTGTTCGGTCTGCATGCGCAGCGGCAAGGTGTAGAACAGCGGGCGGGTCAGTTGCGGGTGTTGTTCGAGGTAACCGAGCATTTGCTCATTGGCCGCGTCGCCACGGCCGATGTCCTTGAGGCAAGCGTATTCGCTGGCGAAAGCCTGATCGATCTGCACTTGCCCGTCGAAATACCACGCCGAGCGATGGAAACGCCCGGCGCACAGCAGTTGCGCGCGGTCGGCGGTGATGCGTTCGAGCAGGCGATTCCAGCGTCCGAGGTTGTCGCGATGACTGTTCAGCACCTCGTCCATGGCCGGGCGGTCGATCAGATCGTTGATGCCGCGCTTGCCGCTGAGCAATGGGCCGTCGAGCACGTCTTTCATGCGCCGGCTCTGGTCCTTGCCGAGGTCGACCAGTGTGCTCAGATGGCGCTCGACGAAGTCGGCCGGGGCGACTTCGAGAAAATATTCACGGGTATAAAAGCGTCGATCCGCCTCGGCGGTGACGCGAGCATGTGCGGTGAAATCCGGGGCGACGCCGTCGAAACGGTTCAGCGCCAGTGACTCGTCCAGTGCCTTTTCGCGCTGTTGCTGCAGTTCAGGTCGAGCCTGGGTATCGGTCGGGACAACCTCACCACCTTTGTTCAAATACTCGAGCAGCGCCTGCCGGGTATTTTCCCGATCCGGTTCGGGCAATTGCTCAAGCTCAGCAAACAATGCCTGGGCGCGCGGATCGTCGCTGGCCTTGGCCAGGGTGTCGAAATCCTGAGCGCCGAGCTGGCTCAGCGACTCGATGTAACTGGCCAGCAGATAGTCGCGCTCGTTGTTGTCGGTGTTGCTCCACTGCTCGATCCAGCCGACTACCAGGTCCTGATAATCGGCCAGGTCGCGCATCACCCCAAGGTCGTCGTTGACCAGCAGAAACAGCGTGTCGTCCTGATAAGGTCCGCGCACCCGACCAAGAAATTCGCCGATATGCGCCTCGCGAAAACGTCGCGGGTTTTCCCACAGATAGGGTTCGCGTTCGTGCTCCGGCGCGTCGCTGACCTGCACCGTCGGCATCCGCGTGGCGTCGGCCTCGGCCAGCGGTTTCGCTGTGCAGGCCACTTCCGCCAGCCACTGTTTCGCCTGGGCCACGGTGAGCAAATGCTCGCCGCCGATCAGACAATGCACCGGGCCGAGATCGACGGCCTGCATGAAGTGCTCGCGTTCCTCCGCGCTGTCCAGCACCTGTCGGCATTTCGCCGCGCTCAACTGCACATCGGCGAAGGTCACGTAAAGGGTGCTTTTGCGCGAGAAGATCAACGCCGGACGTTCTTCGATGGCGCTGCGCTGATCCTCGCCGACGCTTTTGCCGCGATGCAGCAATGCGCTGATGACGCCTTCAAGCACGCGGTATTCGTAGAGCTCGCCGCTGAGACTTTCGACGATGTACAGCCAGCCGTCGCGCAGGCGGCGGATGCCCATGGGGCGCGTGGTCAGAGTGTACGGCAGCGTGATTTCGGTGCTGGGGTCGAAGGGTTTTTCCACCAGGCCGTAAGCGAGGGGCAGCAGTTGCACGTGGGTGTTGCGCAAGGGGCAGGCGGCGGGGCCGATGATCGGGGCTTTGGACGCTGCGGCTGCCGCGAGGTTGGCGGGGTGCATCATTGAGCACATTTCCCTGTATCTGTTTGTGACAGAGAAATGTGCGTGTATCTGGAAAACGACAGCAGTCAGATCTTTCTGTGTTTTGCGTAGGAATCGAACACTCGGGATGAAACTTACGAGGGATCGACTGAAATCTTACAGAGGTTGCTTCGGATGAATCGTGAGTAGCTCGAAATGCGTACCCGCGGTCGCCAACCGACGCAGGGCAAACAGAGCCTTTAACAGGCGCATTGCCCGAGGATACGGGCTGTACCGCTCATCGAAACCGATTGTTCAACCCATCCATTGATTGACGCCAAAATAGTGGCCACTTAATATCATGCCGGATGATGCGCCATTGTAGAGACGCCAGCGACTCTTTGCGCTCATCCGCGCCGCTGTCCGGCCGAGCATGGCACCTGATCAGATCGATTATTGCCCGTTACAGGATCTTCTACATGGACGTTCGTCGTACGTATTCCTCGCGCACCAGTCTCCTGCCCCTGTGGGCGAACTCATCAGTTCATTGGCATGCCCAAGCGCGGACAAACGTTCCTGCTGGCAAACATCATGGTCTTGCAGCCACTATGAGCGCAGGCCGATGGCCTCGTCGTTGCCAATCCCAGTATCTCGCTGGATCGTGCGGGTAATGGAGCAGAACCAGGGACAAACCAAGTTCTGATAAACAGAGATCTGTCCCCCAGGTCCCCTACGGCGGAAAATCGTGTCTGGAGCCCATGCAATGCATCTGATCAACTCTTTACCCTTCGTCATCGACACTGAACCCTATGACGCGTGGAAGCAGCAATGGGCAAATCAGGAAGGCCTGGATATTCATTCGTATATCAACGACCAATGCCACCCGGAACAGATATTGATGTTTTCCACGTTGCTGTTCCCGACGTTCATCGTGTCTGAGGGAGGCGTCTTCCTCGAGCGAAATTTTTCACACGAAGCGTTCGCGCGCTGCGTGAACCTGGCCGCTGGCGACATGGCGGAGGTTGAGCTGCTTATGAATTGTGTGAAGATTTATGATGTTTTTGGCCAATACGGAAATGGTGTATCGCCCAGAATATTTCTTCAGCTGTGCGAGATGATCGGGTTTGCCTGGCGAATGGTGCTGAAGGAGAAATTCCCGGACACATTATTCACTGTCGAGGTGTCGAACTCGGATGAGGATTACGGCCCGGTGGTTACGTTTTATCAGGTGAAACAATGATTGATCCCATTCCCAACGCTCGCTGATAAAAGATTTTTTGTCTTGATGTGCCCGTCTCAAGACCGTGTGCGAGCAGTTACTTTTCTTGAGCTGAGCCACCAATACAATGCCTAAATTTTCCTGTGTGTGCGGTCAGATAATCAATTTGTCTCATGGTACGTCCGAGTCAGAATATTCGATGGTTGCCGAGCGAAAGATAGATGAGCTGGGTGCTGCCTTGGCAGATCGTTGGTTGTCAGAGGAAGAGTTCTATCAGCAGATAGGAGCGGGTGCTACTACTGTTTATCGATGCAATAAATGCGAACGACTACATATTGATCAAGGTGGCGGTAAATTTTCTTCCTATACCAAGGAAGTACGTTAGGGCGCGCCCACATGCGTTGCGGGGAAAGAGTAGAAACTGGATTGTTCGCCAGCAAGAGGCTTCAAATGGACTTTTCAATTGCGGAACACGGATTGGTCGGCCCCCTGAATGGAAAACTGTCCAGAGCTCAAGTGCGCGAAATTCTGGGAGCCGGTTTCGAAGTGTTCTGGAAAACAGCTGACTCCTTGAATACTACGGATGCTTATTTTCAGCTCGACCTTCATGTCTACTACGACGCGCGCGATATGGTTAAAGGGGTAGAGTTTTTCGAAAGAAGCACGGTGTCCTGGAACGGCCACAAGCTGGTAGGCGAAACATCCACGGACGTGTTGGCTTTGTTTCGTCGCCATGGTATTGACCCCGTCATTGACGATGACGGATTTGAAGTCGGTGAGTTGGGGATGGGGTTTTACGTTGACGATGACGACGACTTGATCACCACTTTATATATCAATCTGCGCCGCGAAAATTCATTCAACGGCATCGTGCTCTAACAGGAGCCAGAGATGATCATCTGCCCAAGATGTCAGCAGGATTACATTGTCTGTGCCCATGTCAAGGCCACTGGGAAAGAGTTATTCATGTGCCCAGAGTGCGACGCTACCTGGTTTTCAGTTGAGGCGATCGGCGTTGCGCCTTTTCTGGACTTTGGGACTTATATGGAAAGCATAGGCTTGTCGATGCTGTGGGACGAGTTGGACATTGTTTCCGATTCAGAAGACTCAAGAAATGACAGTGTATGATCCGGCAATGAAGTGAGGTTGTTATGAAGGAGTTGTTCGGTCAGCCATACCGCCAGTCAGACCCTTATTGGATTGTCAAAGGGTATTTTGACCGGATGTATGATGATGGCCGTTTCATCGAGGCTGCGGGCTATATTGCGAGGCGTTGGGGGTTCAGTGTTGATGGAGCATACTGTAACTTTCCTGATGTAAATAGCTCATTTGAAGAGGGCCATTTCGAAGGAGTGGAGTTTTCTTATGGGTATCCCTCTAGCGATGCAGACACAATTATTATCAGTGAAGAGGTCTGCATGGAATACCTTCGGCTAGCTTGTGATAAGTACCTACAGCGTCATCCTGAATATAAGGCGAAAGTCGATGTTCTCTTGAGTGAGAGCCATGTCTGATAAGTAAAAAGTGTGCCATTTGTTCAGCGCAGCCAAAAGTTATCCGATCAAGAGAAAGTTGAAAGATGAAAGATTTCGAGTCAGTAAAGAAACTGATTATCCAATTGGTGAAAGATAAAGCCGGTGATTTTGATGGTGGCAGTTGGGAAGCTGATTACAAGCTGAACTGGGAAGACGAGTTAGCGGAAAGGCTAGCAAACGCTTTCTACAATATGTCCAGAGCGGCATCCGCCAAAGAAAATACAGATGATGTCATGTTGAAAGCCGCGTTGCTGAATTCACGAACGGACTTCATGGATCTCGCCAATTTTTTCAGGGATATTTTCGAAGATTTGGATGCACTGCTGCGCAAGCCAGTCTGGCCGGATATTCCATAAGGATTTGATTATCAGGGCTACCACCAGTGAGTTATCCATAGGTGCAGAATGCGACGACATCGGGTCTTTAGTAAGGGGCGCGGGCGTCAAGCGTGACCATCTTGGAAGGACTCGCGCATCTTTCTTGGTTCAGGAGAACCCGGAAAAGATGACAATGGTATTTAGTTTTTTAAGTCGCGGTGATCTCGGATTGATTCACGCTGGCATGTCCCGAGAAGAATCAAGGAAGGCGCTTGGTGATCGGTTTGAGGCGTTTTACAAAGCCGAATATTCGACAGTACCGACCGACGCTTACGATGATTTAGGCGTGCACGTTTACTTTGATGAGCGCTACCGGGTCTTTGGCGTTGAGTTTTTGAAATGGAGTGAGCTTGTTTGGGACAACCAGAAACTGGTCGGTGAGAATGCGCTTGTGGTTCGACAGTTTTTGGCCAAGCGAGGAGAGGTTCTGGTTTTCAATAATTCAGGCTTCAGTGTCACTGGCGTGGGTTTAAGGTTTTATGTGCCTGATTTCGGGGAAAACGACGCCATCGTTGAGGCTGTCTATGTAGAAGTTGGTGGCGCATGAGGAGAGGCGCGGGAAACAAATAGCTTATGGATTGGACATCTCAGAGGAACTCAGCTTCAGTCGCAATCTGGAGGTTTTACAGTGATTACCGAAGACATAAAGATCGTCCAAGAGATCTTTCAGGTGGTCGAAGCCGGCATCGTCCATGGCTATGACGCGTTCCGTTATGGCGTGGAGTTGGGGGAGGGCTACATCGAGACGGAGCTGTGCGTTGAGAAAGATGGCGTCGAGGACTGGAACGCTGAAACTGATATTAACGGGGCGATTATCCTTCGTTTGGTCGACCAGCTTCAGGAAAACGCAGTCAAGCGTGGCGAGCCATGGAAGTCATTCGTCCTCTCCTATCGAGAAGGCGAACAAGTCAAAACGAAATTCGAGTATTGATTCCGGACTTTCCGATCAAAAGATCGCAGCCTTCGGCAGCTCCTACACACAATCCGTAGGGATCTGCCAAAGGCTGCGATCTTTTGCTTTTCACTTCGGATAAAGCGGCGGCAATCCACTCTCACTCACCGGATCCTGCACGCGCTCGGCGGCGGGAATAGTACGAATCGCCCGCCACAAATCCTCACCCTGCCAATGCTGCCCGGTCTCGCTGTACAGCGCGCCGTTCAGCCCATCCAACGCGTCCGACAACGGCACAAACCGCGCGGCCATGTCTGCCAGCGTCTCCGGCTGCTGCCGCGCCCAGGCGTCCAGTGCCTGGCGGGTGGCGTGGGGGTCGTTGGCTTGGCTGGCGCGTTTGATGTCGTCGAGCAGGGTGCGTGGGCTAGGGCCGGTCTGGGCGGCGCGGTGGATTGCCGGTTGCCAGCGGGCGCGCCACCAGAGGCCGAAGCCGAGCAGGGTGGTGCAGGCGAGGATCAGGGTGCTGAGTTTCCACCACCACAGGGTGTCGTTGTCGGGCGTGCTCGGTTGCAGGGTGCCGGCCGGGGTGTCGATTTGCAGGCTGGGGTTGTTCGCCACTTGCAGGGTGCGCGCGGGCAGGCTGCTGTGTTCGAGGTGGTCTTCGAAGGTGTTCCACCAGACCACGTCGACGGTTGGCAGGTCGATCGCGCCGCTGCGGCTTGGCACCAGTGCTTCGCGCTCTTCGCGGCTGCCGATGATGCCGCGGTCGCTGCTCTGGTTGCTCAGCACCGGTTGGTCGGGGTAGCGGCGCAGGCCGTTGACGTCGGTGGCGGGCAGGGCTGGCAGTTGCGAGCTGGCGAGGCCTTCGACTTTCAGGGTCAGGCTGCGGGTCAGGGAATCGCCGACCTGAGTGTGATCCGGTTCCGGGCTCCAGCTTTCGCTGAGGCTGAGGTTGCGCGCCGGCAACCATGGCGCATCGACCGGGTAGGTCAGCGGTTTCGGTTTGACCGTCAGCGGAATCGACGCCGAGCTGACGCGCATCAGTTTGCCGGGTTTCGGCCCCGAGGCGTCTGCCGATGGCGCGGTATCCACCAGCGTGGCGCTGAACGTCTGCGGGGCGATCGTCAGCAGGCCGCTGTGTTGCGGATAGATCGCGTAGCGCATCTCGATCACGCCGTGGCGCAGACCGTTGATGTCTTTCTCGTAGGTGCGCGTGTCGCCGAGCTGTTCGATGCGCGCGTCTGCAATTTGCAGCGGGCTCAGGCTGCTGTCGTCGTACAGCGAAACCGAGTGATAAATGCGCAGGGTCAGGATGGCCTGGGCCTGCACGTAGACGCTGGTCTGGTCGAGGCTGGCTTCGATGAACACCGGATCGAGGCTGTTGTTGTCTTCGCGGTTGTCGCTGGCGATCACCTGCACGGTGATCGGCTGGCTCTGTGCTTCGCCCAGTTGCAGCGGCGGAATCACTACGCTGCCATTTTCTTTTGGCAGCAGGGTGATGATCCAGCGTGTGGTCGCGCGGTTGTCGCCGTTGAGGGTGTTGAGCTGGTTGACCTGGCGCGTGCCGCGCACTTCGAACAGCGTTTCTAGCGCCGACAGATCGGGCTTGCCGAACTGGGTGACGTCGTCAGTTTCGAGGGTGAGCTCGACCGTCTCGCCGGAGTTCAGGCGACTGCGATCCACGCTGGCGGTCAGCTCGGCCGCCTGAGCGGTGGCCGTGCAGATCAGCAGGGGCAGCAAGAGAGCGGTGAAGCGGGTCATCGATTGTTTTCCTGATCCTGATGTTGTTGCTGTTCGTACCAGAATTTGCGCCTGAGCAGTTCGCCCGGGTCGTCCGGGATCTTGCCCAGCCATTGCTCGAGCGCCTGACGCTGCTCGCCTTCGAGGTTGTTCTCGCTCGGGCGCAGGGTCGGCACCGTGTCGGTTTCCTCTTCCTCGTTGCTGCCGGGGATTTCATTGGGGCCTGGCAGCGGCGGGGCGGTCGGCGGCGGTTCGCTGGCCGACTCGGCCGGTTGCGCCTCGCTCTGGGTTTCGCTGCTCACCGCCGGAGGGGGCGCGGTGGTGGGCGAAGGCTCATCGCCGGGCAGACTTTGTTCGTTCGGCTGGTTGTCCGGCTCGGGCGGCGGCGGAGCGTTTTTCTGCTTCAGCAGGTTTTCCACCAGCGCCTTGTTGGTCTGCGCCGGACGCAGATCCGGTTGCAGCTCGAGCGCCTGTTCGTAGGCATCGATCGCCGCTTCCAGCTCGCCGCTTTTCGCCAAAGCGTTGCCACGATTGTAGTGGGCGCGGGCATCGCTGCCCTCGGCAAAACGCTGAGCGGCGCCACTGTAGTCGCCGGCCTCGTACAACGCCACCCCTTGCCATTGATGATCGTCAAAATGCTGCGCGGCTTCGGCCGGACGTTTCTGCTTGAGCAGGTGCAAACCCTGTTGATCGGGGCGCAGCCACAAGTCTTCGAAGTCGAAAGCGTAGCTCGGTTGCGGCAGGCACCACAGCAGCGGCAGGCAGAAGAGCCAGCCGCGACGCCCGGCACAGGCGGCGAGCAACAGCAGCGGCAACAGCAGCCAGTAACCCTGATCGGCCCACGTGTCGAGGCGCACGGTCTGGCCATCGTCGCGCAGGCTGCGCGGGCCGTTGAGCAGGCCAAGTGCGCCAAGATCAGCCTCGTCGAGTCGCGCCGGGTGATACTCACCGCCCACGCTGTTGAGGAAAGTCGCCAGGCCCGGGCTGTCGAGTTGCGGCACGCGGATCGCGCCTTGCTCGTCCTTGAGGAAACTGCCGTCTTCCTGGGCAATCGGCGCACCTTCGGCGGTGCCGATGCCGAGCATCAGCAGTTGCGTCGACTCGCCATTCAGAGCACGACGAATGCCTCGCCGTTCTTCTTCATTGAGCGACGAACCGATCAGCAGAATCCGCCCCTGTCCCAGCGCACCTTGCTTGAGCAAGGCCAATGCTTTGCCCACGGCCAGATCGGCGCGGTGGCCGGCTTCCGGCATCAGCGACGGCTTCAGCGCGTCGAGCAGATTGCGACTGGTGGCCAGATCATCCGACAGCGGCACCAGCGTGTGCGCGCTGCCGGCATAAACGACGATGGCGGTCTGCGCATCGCTGCGCGCCTGCAACAGGTCGAACAGCTTGCGCCGCGCCTGTTCCAGACGCGTCGGTGGAGAGTCGGTGGCGAGCATCTCCGGGGTCAGTTCGAGCACGACTACCAGCGGGTCGGCGGGTTTCTGGCTGGTCTGTTCGACGCGCTCCCAGCTCGGCCCGAGCAAGGCCAGAATGGTCAGCAACCACGCCACGCCTAGGGCGATCCACGGCAGTTTGCTCTGGCGACCGCTGCCGCCACTGAGCAGCACAGCGTGAAATGCCGGCGGCAGAATCATCTGCCAGCGACCGGCGCGTTTCTGTCGGTGCCAGAGTTGCCAGAGCAGCCAGCCGAGCAGCGGCAACAGCAACAGCCACCAAGGGCGGAACCAGTGCGGCCAGAGCGCGATCATCGGCGCCTCCGCAGGCGCAAACGCTGCAAGCGCTCACGCCAGTCCGGCAGCGGACTTTGCAAATACAGTTGCTTGGTAAACAGGCGTTGCAGCGGATTGTCCGGCCACAGTTCGCGGACGACCAGCAACAGACTCAACCACAGCGCCAACGCCAGCGGCCAGTGATACAAGGCTTGCGCCGGACGTGCCTGAGTCGGTTGCTGAGTCACCGGTTCGAGCTGATCGAGGGTGTCCTTGATCGCTTGCAGCTCCAAGCCGTCATGGGCGCGGAAATACTGGCCGCCGGTGATTTCGGCGATGGCCTTGAGCGCCGGTTCGTCCAGATCAAGGCTCGGATTGACCCCGAGCAGGCCGGTCGAGCCGCTGTCCTCGGGATTGGCGCCGATGCCGATTGGATAGATTCTGACGCCTTCGCTGGCGGCCAGTTTTGCGGCGGTCAGCGGATTGATTTCGCCGCCGTTGTTGGCGCCGTCGGTGACCAGAATCAGCACGCGACTTTGCGCCGGGCGCAGGCGCAGGCGTTTCAGGGCCAGACCGATGGCATCGCCGATCGCGGTGTTTTTGCCAGCGATACCGATCCGCGCTTCGTCGAGCCAGATGCGAACGGTGCGCCGGTCAAAGGTCAGTGGTGCTTGCAGGTAGGCCTGGCTGCCGAACAGGATCAGACCGACGCGATCGCCGTCGCGGCTTTCGAGGAAATCGCCGAGCAAGTGCTGCACCAGCGACAGGCGACTGACTTCTTCGTCCTGCCACTGCATGTCGGGAAAATCCATCGAACCGGACACGTCCACCGCCACCAGCAGATCACGGCCACTGGCGGCAATTGGCAGTGGCTCGCCAAGCCATTGCGGGCGCGCGGCGGCGATCAGCAAGATCAGCCACAGCAAGATAAACGGCGCCTGCTGCCGCCACGCCGGCAAGTTGGCGCGGGCGCGGCGGCGGGCGAGGCCTTCGAGGTCGGCGAGGAAACTGACTTTCAATGCCGGCTCGCCGCTGTCGGCCACCGGCAGGATCAGACGCATCAGCCACGGCAGCGGCAACAGCACAAAGATCCAAGGCCAGGCGAACTCAAACATGTTTGCGAATCCACGTGTCGACCGCTTGGGTCAGGCCGGCGATGGCTTTGTCGTCGAGTTTGCATTCCGGTTTGTACGCGCCTTCAACCAGCACCATCCAGCGCGTCAGGCCGGCAGCGGGGCAGCGGTTATCGAGGAAGGCCAGCCATTTGCGCCCGTTGAGGGTGTGGCTCTGGCTGTACGGATAGTGGTTGCGGCACAGGCGTTTGAGCAGGCCGTTGAGTTGTTGCAGCCAAGCGCCGGCCGGAGCGCCGTCGTAAGGCTTGGGCATTTGCGCCAGTTCGGCGAGCGCGGCGATGCGTACCGGGTCCAGCGGCTGCTCGGCGCGCACCACCGGGCGTTTCTTCATCGGAATGAAACGTCGCAACTTCCACACGGCAAAACCCAGCAGCGGCAACAGCAGAAGCAGCAGCCACCAGCCCGGCGCCGGCGGCCAGAAGGCGATCGGCGGCGGTGAGATCAGCGGCTGCAGTTGGTCGAGGCCGTTCATCGACCTTTCCCCGGACGCTGCGGGTTCAGGAACTCGCGCATCTGCTCGACCATTTCACTTTGCGTGCTCAACGGCATCAGCAGCACCCGCAGCTTTTGTGCGAGCAATTCCCAGCGAGCGATGCGCGCTTCGGCCTGGGCGCGGTAGGTCTGGCGCAGGTCGAAGTTCAGCGTGTCGATTTCCAGCTGCGCGCCACGCTCGGCAAAGCGCAGCAGGCCGGCGGCGGGCAGAGCATGATCCAGCGGATCGGACAGCGGCAACATCAGCAGATCACAATGCCGCGCCAGCAAACTCAGTTGTTGTTCGGCGCTGTCGGACAACGCGCGTTCGTCGCAAATGACGATGGCCAGACTGCCCGGCCGCAGCACTTCCCGCGCGCGGCGAAGGGCCACGCCGAAGGCATCGCGATCCGGCTCGCGCTCGCTGTGCAGCGACTGATTGACCTTGACCAGCCGGTTGAGCAATTGCAGCAGGCTCTGCTTGCTCCGGCGAGGCTTGATTTCGTAGTGCTCGTTGTCGCCGAACACCAATCCGCCGACGCGGTCGTTGTGCCCCAGCGCGGCCCAGCCGATCAACGCCGCGACCTGCGCCGCCAGCACCGACTTGAACATCAGCCCCGAGCCGAAAAACAACCGCGTGCTTTGCTCGACCATGATGAAAATCGGTCGCTCGCGCTCTTCGTGGAACAGCTTGGTATGCGGCTCCTGCGTGCGCGCGGTGACGCGCCAGTCGATGGTGCGCACGTCGTCACCGGCCTGATAGACCCGCACCTGATCGAAGTCGACGCCACGGCCACGGAATTTCGAATGATGCAGGCCGATCAGCGGGCTGCGCTGACTCGGCGTAGAAAACAGTTGCACCTCGCGCACGCGGTGACGCATCTCGATCAGCTCGGCGAGGCTGATGCGGATACCGGGTTCGGAGGGCAGGGCGGCGTTCATGGGGGTCAAGCGACGGCGACGACGTCGAGAATCCGCTGCACCACGCGATCCTGATCAATGCCAGCGGCTTCGGCTTCGAACGACAGAATGATGCGGTGGCGCAACACGTCGAACAGCACGGCCTGAATGTCTTCCGGGCTGACGAAGTCGCGACCGGCCAGCCAAGCGTGGGCGCGGGCGCAGCGATCGAGGGCAATCGAACCGCGCGGACTGGCGCCATAGGCGATCCACTCGGCCATTTCCGGGTCGAACTTGGCCGGGTTACGCGTGGCCATGACCAGTTGCACCAGGTATTCCTCCACGGCGTCGGCCATGTACAAACCGAGGATTTCCTTGCGCGCGGCGAAGATCGCCTGCTGGCTGACCCGACGCTCGGGCTTGGTCTCGCCGTTCAACGCCTCGCCGCGCGCCTGTTGCAGGATGCGCCGTTCGACGGCGGCGTCAGGGAAGCCGATCTTGACGTGCATGAGGAAACGGTCGAGCTGGGCTTCCGGCAGCGGATAGGTGCCTTCCTGTTCGATCGGGTTCTGCGTGGCCATTACCAGAAACAGCGGCGACAGCTCATAGGTGCTGCGCCCGACGCTGACCTGACGCTCGGCCATCGCTTCGAGCAAAGCCGATTGCACCTTGGCCGGCGCACGGTTGATTTCGTCCGCCAGCACAAGGTTGTGAAAGATCGGCCCTTGCTGGAACACGAAGCTGCCGGTTTCCGGACGGTAGATTTCGGTGCCGGTGATGTCAGCCGGCAGCAGGTCGGGGGTGAACTGAATACGATGGAACTGGGCTTCGATGCCCTCGGCGAGTTCTTTGATCGCTTTGGTCTTGGCCAGACCGGGAGCGCCCTCGACCAGCATATGGCCGTCGGCGAGCAGGGCGATGAGCAAGCGCTCGATGAGTTTTTCCTGGCCGAGAATCTGCGTTGAAAGAAAGGTTCGCAGCGCCAGCAGCGCTTCACGATGTTCCATCGGTGACTGTTCCTGGAAAGGGGTGGCCGGGGCGTTCGGATAACGCCGGGGCTGGGGGCGTTACTTTAATCCATCGTGGGGGGCGGCGACTAACGGCATTTGCGCGATTTGTCAGTATCGGCCCTCGTTTGCACTGCGTGGGGCCGTTTCTGGACGTTTTTGCGATTCAGGTCTGCGTGTGCAAGCTGTGCAATATGACCTTGATGGCGGGGCGCTCAAGTAGTTCGAACCATTTGCCTTCATCAACGATGGCGCCTTGCTGCATGACGAGCACGCGGTCAAAACGATGGAGATGTTCAACATCATGGGTGACACATATAAGGCCCTGTCCAGCGAATGTCTTGAATAGCAAATCCCACACTGGTGTAGCGAGTTTCGGTTCAATCGAAGCACTCGGCTCATCAAACAGATTGAATTTGCCCGGTCGATTCAGAAGTCGCAGCAACGAAAGCCGCTTCGCTTCACCTCCGGAGATATTGGTGGCGTTTTCAGCGATGTGACCTCGGCCAATGATTTCATCAAGCTGGAGGCATTGAATTGCCTCGTTCAATGTTTTCGACTGCTCAACACCGAAAAGTACGGACTGTTCAAAACTTCCTTCCAGGAACTGCGGAGACTGGGGGCTGTAACGCACCGTTTCCAGATGAACGCGAGCATTTAAGCGATCTATGCACAGCTCGTCGATGAACAGCCGGGGCCGCACCGAAAAATCCAGTCCTGCCAGCGCTTCGAGTAACGTCGATTTGCCAGCGCCGCTGGGCCCGATGATCGCAAAGGATTGGCCCTGTCGGAAGCTGATCTGGCTGGCAATTGATAGCTGCGCAACACCGTTATGGGTGATCTCGCAGGGCTCGAGGCGTAATGTTGATAGGTTATGCAACGCATCAGAGTCATTGCGGCGATCGTTGTCGAAGTCAGCAGTTGCAAGTAATTCTTTGAGTCGCCGTTGATCAGCCGAAAATTGATCCAGCACCCGATAGCCTTCGGTCAGCGCCGATACATTCAACAGGAACGTACCAGCAATAGAGGAAATGGCCACCAACTGACCGACGCTGATACTTGCTTGTCCGGACGTCTGATCCATGACTCCCCAAGCCAACAAACCGCCGGTGGACAGGCTGATAAACAAAATCTTCGCCGCGCTCAACAGTCCGCCCGAGCCTGCTACGGTTACAGCAGCGTTGGCGTAGCGCTCAAACGCTCGGTTCAAGGGTTGCAGGGCCGTGCGTTCGGCGCGTTCCAGTTTTATCGATTTACCAGCTCTCAAAGTATTGACCAAGGTTGCACTTAGCTCATCCTCCTGGTCATTAACAGCATCGATGTGTTTTCGGCGCCATCGAATGATCCGGTGAGTTGCGTAGAGATAACAGCCACCGAGGCCAGCTAGCGCGCAGAAAACCCAGGCTCCGCCCATATACCAGAATGCGCCGGCCACAATAAGAAATTCCAGGCACAGGGGAAAACCCGTAGTGACGAAGAACATCAGCAACTGTTCGTGGGCAGTGATTCCGCGCTCGACCGACTTGATGAAGTGTCCTACTCGCCACGTGCCAAACTGGGAAAAATCCTTGCCCATCAACCGCGCCATCCAATTGATGGAAGTATCCATGACAATTCGCTGGACGAGCTTTGAGAGCAGCAGCGTTTGCAGGGGGTGGTCATCGACTGAATGCAACCGGCCAGCGTAAAAGCTGCGGTGAAAAAAGCAGCGTACGCAGCGTTGTGTGATCGGCATCGTTTAGTGAATCGACGATCTTGCCCAATAACAAAGGAGGGGCCAGGGCCAGGATTTTCAGGGTGATGGTCGCGCCTATTGTCATCACCAGCAGGAGTCGATGTTTCTCGCAGGCTGTTCTTATAAATGTCTGCATGAGTATGGGCCTGTGGTCGTTTTGGATCACGCCGTTGGCGTGCTCCTGGTGCCGAGCAAAATGTGCTGAGGAGCTACGGGTTGGCCATTTCTGATTATGTTGAATCGGTCGAGACCCGGGATATAAGTCTGGGTAACTACGTTGGTCCCCGGGTACTCCATGACTGTTCTGGAAAATAGGACTTTGTTCATACCGCTCAGGTTTTTTCGGAGCAAGGCAAGTTGTTCAGGAACAGAGAGTGCAAGCAGGCTTTTTGGCGGCGCCAGGGTATTGAGTTTCAAGTTTTTAACGGGTGCAAAGTCTATCAGCTGTTTCAGTTTCTCGGATTGACAAAGCACATCAAGTACCTTTCGGTCCGCGATTTCATCGTTGGCGTCGTATAAGGCGTTTGATTGGAATTGCTCCGTTACCGCTCTTTGGATGGCGATAAATATGTCCAAAGAACAGCCGGAGCCGATTGCGGATATATGTCGGTCGCCGGGGCCGGTTCGTGGGAATGCAACCGCCAGATAAACTTCTGACTCGTCTTTGATAATGATGATCTGCAAAGCTTCGGCAGCCCGTAGCGCGTATGAGTTGTTGAACAGGGCTTGCGCAAGCAGGGGCGCCGACGGTGAGTAGAGATCTATCGCAGGTATCAGTCTGCAGATGGCCATGAAAAACCGGGACAACAGGTGTCGCTCAATCAGTTCTAGGGTACCGTGCAGCAGTGCTTCTGATTTCGTGCAGCCGAAAGCAGTTCCTGAGTTAGAGGCGTAGCGATTTAAAAAGCGCGTCGGTTGACTCGTTGTTTTACGTTCATCTTTGACCGGATACAGCAGGGCGCATGGCACAAAAAGCCCGGCGCAGCCGTCGAGTGCTGCAAGCTGCAGACACTGTAGAGGCTCGATGTTTTTTCGCAGACTTGTGAAAATGCCGTCCGACTCGACCCCGTTCTGCGAAGCGATGTCACTGCAACCAAGCGTTGTGCAAAATGGCGGCTCGGCGTGAAACATCGCGTAGTGCTCAAGGCTTTCAGCAAGTGCACCTACAAGCGCGTCGGGACCTTTGCCTGCGCCTGATTCAATCAGCGTGTCGTATTCGTTATAGAGTTCGGCAGTAGCGACCAGATTACCGTCATCGACATAGCGCACTCGCGCTTTCAAACCCAGTGTCTGAATAACATTGTTTATTCGGACAAACGCTTCGCTGGATGAAATCTCACGCTCTGACATGGTGAGCCTCGTAGGCTTGAATGCCGAAAGATCGACTTTCGGCATTTTCAGGATTGGCTGATCGGGAGGCCGAGTCAGCGGGTCAGTGAGGCGAAGAAGTCCAGTTCCGTCGCCAGGAAACCTTCAAAGTGGCCCGAGCCATAAGGCAAATCCTCGAAGGTGTTTATTTCAGAACTTTTTCTACCCATTACATATGACTCCATTGAATATCACGTTGTCGGCACTTTTTTGTGCGCCGAGCTTGCATGTTTTTTTGCAAGCGCAACGAGTAATAACAAGGGAGGGGTGGGCCCGCAATCAGACGGCTTCCGATGATTGCGTAGGGCACTTCTTGAGGAGTAGTAGGATCGAGCTCCGTGCTGTTAAACACAGCGGCGTTCTATGCGGAAAATTAGCGCGAATTATGGTTTTCAGGTGTTTAGAGCTTGTAGAGGTATCGATCAGCGTGGAATTAATGACGATGGCATAAGGGCGATCAAATGCCGTCGTCATTTATCTTGTCATGCGAGCCGAACTGGTTATTCCAGATTAATTACAAAAGTTCCTGTCCCATCGAGAATATTCTTCAAAGTCTCAACCACCTCATCCATATCCACCATATCCGGATTGAAACTGATCTCCAGCACATCATCCCCATTCAACGCATCGGCATCCGCCGCAGCAATCTCGATCTTCAGCAGTTCCGACGTCAGCGTGACCTTCACGCCGTCAAGCGTCGAAGGCTCGCCATCCAGGGTGATCTCCAGCTCATCCTCATCCGGATAACGGCTCATCAGGAACATCTCGCCCTTGTCGCTGTGGCAGCAGAGCATGGCCATGTTGTCTTCTTCGTCGTCGCACGGGTTGACGATCAGTAGGGCGGTGGTCATTTGCATGGGGAAATCCTGGGCAGTGGCGGCGGTGAATCTGTTCGAAGGCGCGATTTTGCCAGTCTCTGCTCGTTCGCGCTGCCTGCATCGGCAAAAAGTCGCAAAGCAGGACATTTCCGTCGCCCGGTTCCGAGTAGCGAGAAGGGAAAATCCGACGCCAGCGTAAGGCAATTACCGGATGCGCAGAATCCACCCGAAATTGCGATATTTCGCTTGTGATCGCCACCGTTTTGCCGTTAGTTTCGCCGCTCTTGCGCAACGGAGTGCGTTACCAAAACCCCAAAAAAGGACCTTTGCCATGACCCAATATTTCGAACGCGCCGAAGAAATTCGCCACCTGTCTGACGAACAGATCGAGGAGATCTACAAGCGCTATCTGGAAGGTGAGAAAACTTCGCAGCTGATGGAGCAATTCCAGATTCCTTCCAGGGTGCGCAGTCTGCTCAAGGTTCTGCCACCGATTGTCAGTGCAGACCTTACCTGTCCTTACTGTGAACTTCCGATGTGGGTGCGCCGATACGCCAGAGGTACTCCGCTCTCACTGCGGGGTCAGTTCAAATGCGTACGCTGTGAACACCAGCACAGTGTCCCCGGCGCCAATGGCCGCCACACAGCGTGCAACTGCACAGAATGTTTCAAGGTTCGCCAGCAGCAACTGGCCGCCCGGGCAGCGCGGGACCGTCTGGAGTTGCAGGCCAGATATGGCGCGCAACTCCCTGCAGTGCCTTACGCCAATCTGGGCTTTGTGCAAAAGTTGACGTTGCTCGCCTTGCTTGATGATGGCTACGGCGCAAACGTTGAATGGATTGCGCCGTTGAACGCGCCATCCCGAGAAGAGCTGCTTGCCCTGACGTTCGAGGCGCGGGAAGAGTTGCTCAAAAGCCTGCACGAAGCCGGGGTGCTGGCGGTTTCCACCGATTCCGACATCAACGCCTTCGATCGCAGCGAGGGCTGCAATATCCGCGAGTACAGCGCGGTGCGCTGGCTGCCCAGCGTCACGCTCGACGGCGTAACGCGCTGTGCCCGCGAGAATTTGTATCAGGTGCTGTATCAGGAGTTGTCGGGCAGCGTCAAAGCCGCCTGGAAGAGCGAAATCTATTCGCTGGTCTTCAGTCTCGCCCGCGAAGAGTCGCTTCAATACATTCGTGTGCTGGCCAGTGAGGTGGATTTCGCCTTCACGGCCGAGGCCCGTGCCGAGGAGGTGGTCGGGCAGTTGCTGCAGGACTTCTCGGTCAGTCAGCTGTATTACTTTGCCCGGCTGGCCGTGAGAAACGCCGCGCATTTCTATGCCACCGGCAATTCCAAGGGGCGCAGTCACGCCTCCAACACCATTCCGCGCAACATGCTGGGCACGGCGCAGGACGCGCTCGCCCGTAACTGGCGCAAGAACGGCCATCGCGATTCGCGAGTACCGCAAACGGCCTTGCAGCGCTTGCTCTACGACGTGGTGCTCAAGGACAGCGGCGCCGGATTCTCCAAATCGCCGGGCATGTACTGGCGCGACGAACTGGTTCCGCAATTCTTCAGCGCCGTAGCGTTCGACAGCGACTTGCTGGGCAATCTGCGCCTGTTCTGCCGCGAATGCGATTCGAGCAACATTGACGCCAGCATGGACAAGCAGATCCTGCAGACGATGTGCTACGACTGCGCCACGGTGAGCAAATTCAGAGCCTTTGAGGAACTGCCGGACTGATCCGCGTCAACCGCCAGCGCTGAACCGGATCCCACGCTCAGGGTCGATAACAGGGCCTTGGGCGTTTTCGTTTCCGGATATGTAATGTCCTCGGCGACCGACCTGGCACGAAAGTCCCGTGAAACCGGGGTTTCGAACCTGCATTTCGGCGCACGCCTGCTAGTGTTGAAGCAGGCGAAACCCTGCATTTACGTGCCAATGACCGAATATGTCGCAGCACCGCAAGCAGACACATTGTCGCACCCATTAAGCTGCGCAACGGATGAGCACCCGTAAAGGCATTGTCGGCAGTGCTGGCAGTCGCTTTTGCAGATGCTCATTCATGGAAGGTGAATGTGACCTGAGTGTCCCGTCCAGCTTCACCCACCTGTCTCCCTGTTTCCTCTGCCCGAGAATCAGGAACAGGGCGACACCAGCCCCGAAAGGGGTGTTGCACGCGACGCTTTCCATCAATAACAAGCTTAAGCGGAGTACCACAGATGGCGTTCTTCACCGCAGCCAGCAAAGCCGACTTCCAGCACCAACTGCAAGCGGCACTGGCGCAGCACATCAGTGAACAGGCACTGCCACAAGTGGCGCTGTTCGCTGAACAATTCTTCGGCATCATTTCCCTGGACGAGCTGACTCAACGTCGTCTCTCCGACCTCGCTGGCTGTACTCTCTCTGCGTGGCGCCTGCTTGAGCGCTTCGATCACGCGCAACCGCAAGTGCGTGTCTACAATCCCGATTACGAACGCCACGGCTGGCAGTCGACCCACACCGCGGTCGAAGTGCTGCATCACGACCTGCCATTTCTGGTCGACTCGGTGCGTACCGAGCTGAACCGTCGCGGCTACAGCATTCACACCCTGCAGACCACCGTGCTCAGCGTGCGTCGTGGCAGCAAGGGCGAATTGCTGGAAGTCCTGCCAAAAGGCAGCACCGGCGAAGGCGTGCTGCACGAATCGCTGATGTACCTGGAAATCGACCGTTGCGCCAACGCGGCCGAGCTGAACGTGCTGAGCAAAGAGCTTGAGCAGGTGCTCGGTGAAGTGCGCGTCGCCGTCGCTGACTTCGAGCCGATGAAAGCCAAGGTGCAGGACATCCTCACCCAGCTCGACAACAGCGCCTATCCGGTCGATGCCGACGAAAAGAACGAAATCAAGAGCTTCCTGGAATGGCTGGTGGGCAACCACTTCACCTTCCTCGGCTACGAAGAGTTCGTGGTCACCGATCAGGCCGATGGCGGCCACATCGAGTACGACCAGAGCTCCTTCCTCGGCCTGACCAAACTGCTGCGCACCGGCCTGACCTACGAAGACCTGCGCATCGAAGACTACGCCGTGTCCTACCTGCGCGAACCGACCCTGCTGTCGTTCGCCAAGGCTGCGCACCCGAGCCGCGTACACCGTCCGGCTTACCCGGACTACGTGTCGATCCGCGAAATCGACGCCGATGGCAAAGTCATCAAGGAACACCGCTTCATGGGCCTGTACACCTCGTCGGTGTACGGCGAGAGCGTGCGGGTCATCCCGTTCATCCGCCGCAAGGTCGAAGAAATCGAGCGCCGCTCCGGCTTCCAGTCCAAGGCTCACCTGGGCAAGGAACTGGCACAGGTCCTCGAAGTGCTACCGCGTGACGACCTGTTCCAGACCCCGGTCGACGAACTGTTCACCACCGTGATGTCGATCGTGCAGATCCAGGAACGCAACAAGATCCGCGTGTTCCTGCGCAAAGACCCGTACGGTCGCTTCTGCTACTGCCTGGCCTACGTGCCGCGCGACATCTATTCCACCGAAGTGCGCCAGAAGATCCAGCAAGTGCTGATGGAGCGCCTGAAGGCGTCCGATTGCGAATTCTGGACCTTCTTCTCGGAATCCGTGCTGGCCCGTGTGCAGCTGATCCTGCGCGTCGATCCGAAGAACCGTCTCGACATCGACCCGCTGCTGCTGGAAAAAGAAGTGGTTCAGGCCTGCCGCAGCTGGCAGGACGATTACGCCGCACTGACCGTCGAAAGCTTCGGCGAAGCCCACGGCACCAACGTGCTGGCCGACTTCCCGAAAGGCTTTCCGGCCGGTTACCGCGAGCGTTTTGCCGCGCATTCGGCCGTGGTCGACATGCAGCACCTGCTGAGCCTCAACGAAAAAAATCCGCTGGTGATGAGCTTCTATCAGCCGCTCGGTCAGGTCTCCGGCCAGCGCGAGCTGCATTGCAAGCTGTATCACGCCGACACGCCGCTGGCGCTGTCCGACGTCCTGCCGATTCTGGAAAACCTCGGCCTGCGCGTACTGGGTGAATTCCCGTATCGCCTGCGCCACACCAACGGCCGCGAATTCTGGATTCACGATTTCGCCTTCACCGCCGCTGAAGGTCTGGACCTCGACATCCAGCAACTCAACGACACGCTGCAGGACGCGTTCGTGCACATCGTGCGCGGCGATGCCGAGAACGATGCGTTCAACCGTCTGGTGCTGACCGCCGGTCTGCCATGGCGCGACGTGGCGCTGCTGCGTGCTTACGCCCGTTACCTGAAGCAGATTCGTCTGGGCTTCGACCTGGGTTACATCGCCAGCACCCTGAACAACCACACCGACATCGCTCGCGAGCTGACCCGGTTGTTCAAGACCCGTTTCTACCTGGCACGCAAGCTCGGCAGCGACGATCTGGAAGACAAGCAACTGCGTCTGGAACAAGCGATTCTGACTGCACTGGACGATGTTCAGGTGCTCAACGAAGACCGCATCCTGCGTCGTTACCTCGACCTGATCAAAGCCACCCTGCGCACCAACTTCTATCAGACTGACGCCAACGGCCAGAACAAGTCGTACTTCAGCTTCAAGTTCAACCCGCATGCGATCCCTGAGCTGCCCAAGCCAGTGCCGAAGTTTGAAATCTTCGTCTACTCGCCACGCGTCGAAGGCGTGCACCTGCGCTTCGGCAACGTTGCTCGTGGTGGCCTGCGCTGGTCCGACCGTGAAGAAGACTTCCGTACCGAAGTGCTCGGCCTGGTAAAAGCCCAGCAAGTGAAGAACTCGGTCATCGTGCCAGTGGGCGCGAAGGGCGGCTTCCTGCCGCGTCGCCTGCCACTGGGCGGCAGCCGAGACGAAATCGCGGCCGAGGGCATCGCCTGCTACCGCATCTTCATTTCCGGTCTGTTGGACATCACCGACAACCTGAAGGACGGCGCCCTGGTGCCGCCGGTCAACGTCGTGCGTCATGACGATGATGACCCGTACCTGGTGGTCGCGGCGGACAAGGGCACTGCAACCTTCTCCGACATCGCCAACGGCATCGCCATCGACTACGGCTTCTGGCTGGGTGACGCGTTCGCCTCCGGTGGTTCGGCCGGTTACGACCACAAGAAAATGGGCATCACCGCCAAGGGCGCGTGGGTCGGCGTACAGCGCCACTTCCGCGAGCGCGGCATCAATGTCCAGGAAGACAGCATCACCGTGGTTGGTGTCGGCGACATGGCCGGCGACGTGTTCGGTAACGGCCTGTTGATGTCCGACAAGCTGCAACTGGTCGCTGCGTTCAACCACATGCACATCTTCATCGACCCTAACCCGAACCCGGCGACCAGTTTCGTCGAGCGTCAGCGTCTGTTCGACCTGCCGCGTTCGGCCTGGACCGACTACGACACCAGCATCATGTCCGAAGGTGGCGGTATCTTCTCGCGCAGCGCGAAGAGCATCGCGATCTCGCCGCAGATGAAAGAACGCTTCGACATCCAGGCTGACAAGCTGACCCCGACCGAACTGCTCAATGCCTTGCTCAAGGCGCCGGTGGATCTGTTGTGGAACGGCGGTATCGGCACCTACGTCAAGGCCAGCACCGAAAGCCACGCCGATGTCGGCGACAAGGCCAACGATGCACTGCGCGTCAACGGCAACGAGCTGCGCTGCAAAGTCGTGGGCGAGGGCGGTAACCTCGGCATGACCCAACTGGGTCGTGTGGAATTCGGTCTCAATGGCGGCGGTTCCAACACCGACTTCATCGACAACGCCGGTGGCGTGGACTGCTCCGACCACGAAGTGAACATCAAGATCCTGCTGAACGAAGTGGTTCAGGCCGGTGACATGACCGACAAGCAACGCAACCAGTTGCTGGCGAGCATGACCGACGAAGTCGGCAATCTGGTGCTGGGCAACAACTACAAGCAGACTCAGGCCCTGTCCCTGGCGGCGCGCCGTGCTTACGCGCGCATCGCTGAGTACAAGCGTCTGATGAGCGATCTGGAAGGCCGTGGCAAGCTGGACCGTGCCATCGAGTTCCTGCCGACCGAAGAGCAACTGACCGAGCGCGTCGCTGAGGGCCACGGCCTGACCCGTCCTGAGCTGTCGGTGCTGATTTCCTACAGCAAGATCGACCTGAAAGAGCAACTGCTGGGCTCGCTGGTGCCGGACGACGACTACCTGACCCGCGACATGGAAACGGCGTTCCCGCCGACCCTGGTCAGCAAGTTCTCCGAAGCCATGCGTCGCCACCGTCTGAAGCGCGAGATCGTCAGCACCCAGATCGCCAACGATCTGGTCAACCACATGGGCATCACTTTCGTGCAGCGACTCAAAGAGTCGACCGGCATGAGCCCGGCAAACGTGGCTGGCGCTTATGTGATCGTGCGCGACATCTTCCACCTCCCGCACTGGTTCCGTCAGATCGAAGCGCTGGACTACCAGGTTTCCGCTGACGTGCAGCTGGAGCTGATGGACGAGCTGATGCGTCTGGGCCGTCGCGCCACGCGCTGGTTCCTGCGTGCCCGCCGCAACGAGCAGAACGCTGCCCGTGACGTCGCGCATTTCGGTCCGCACCTGAAAGAACTGGGCCTGAAACTCGACGAACTGCTCAGCGGCGAAATCCGCGAGAACTGGCAGTCGCGCTATCAGGCGTACGTCGAAGCCGGTGTGCCGGAATTGCTGGCGCGTATGGTTGCGGGTACTTCGCACCTGTACACGCTGCTGCCGATCATCGAAGCCGCAGACGTCACCGGGCAGAACCCGGCCGAAGTGGCCAAGGCCTACTTCGCCGTCGGCTCTGCACTGGACATCACCTGGTACCTGCAACAGATCAGCGCGCTGCCGGTGGAAAACAACTGGCAGGCTCTGGCCCGTGAAGCGTTCCGTGATGACGTCGACTGGCAGCAACGGGCGATCACCATCTCCGTCCTGCAACAGGGCGACGGCTCCCAGGACGTTGAAGCACGCCTGGCGCTGTGGATGGCCCAGCACGAAAGCATGATCGAACGCTGGCGCGCCATGCTGGTGGAAATCCGTGCTGCGAGCGGTACGGACTACGCCATGTACGCGGTGGCCAACCGTGAACTGCTGGATCTGGCGTTGAGCGGGCAAGCAATCGTGCCTGCGGTGACTGCGAATGCCGAGCTTGAACTGGCGTAAGTAGTGGCTGAATGAAGAAGCCCCGCTCTCGAAAGAGGCGGGGCTTTTTCTTGTCTGTCATTCAGAACGTATCGGCGCAGCGAAAGGCGAAGCTACCGACGCCGTCCGTACGGGGCAGGGATGTTCCGGCTACGACAATCTGATTGTCCTGAATGGCAAGGCCTCCCGCCATGTCGAGCACGCCGGTCAGATTGATGACCAGCACACCGTCGTCGGCAAAATCGCGATCTGGATAGCCGTCCGATTTGAACTGGGCAATGACGATTTCCGAGTCTTGTTCGCCGTGGGTGCTGGAAAGCACGACGATGTGTCCGTCCCTCAGCGTGCCAGCAGTCCATTGGATGCCGAAAAGGGCTTTTGGATAGGACGTCAGGACTGGCCTCCCTTCATTGAAGTCGATGGCGTATTTCCCGTTCCTGTCGACACAAATCAGGACGCCCTGGTGAACAAAATCCTTCGAGGTGGCGCTACCGATGCCAAGGATGTTGCCACCAGGCATTTCGACCAGTTGGTTGATCTGACTGAGCTTGTCCAGGCGGTCGAACAGGGCAAAACCGTTATCGCCAAAGCTGCTGACAGGCTTACCTGTGGCGTCGAAGAGGGCGATCATTGCGCGGTAGCGGTTTTCACGTGAAACGTAACCTGCGATGGCGAATTTGCCGTCCTGGAGCCGGATCAGTGAGCCAGCCCACGTGAAGTTGGCCAGGTATCGAATCACGACGTAACCCTTTCCCTGGCCAAACGCAGTGTCCAGAGCCCCGTTGCTTTGCAGTCTGATCAAAAGACCGCATTGGTCATTGGGGGAATATCGATGGTTGCTCAACACCATCAGTTTTCCGTCGTCCAGTTCAATGGCATGGCCACTGTAATCGGATGCCGTAGTGCGTTTTTGCCCAAGTTCGATGTCGGACGACGTGAGGGCGGGCGACGGAATCGGATCAACGAAGACTACGCCGTTGACGCCAAATGCGGTCTCGGGCGTTCCGTCATTGCGAAACATTGCCAGGCAGCGTTGTGGCTGTGCGTATTCGTGTAGATAAAAGGCACCCTGAAGCAACAGATTTCCGTTCTTGAGGATGCTGATGATGCCACCCGTGGATTTATAGCCCGGAGCGAAAACCCCGCTGGCTACGCCATCCCGGGCAAACGAAGTGTCCTGTGTGCCATCAGGCTTCAATCGCACAATGGCGAACTTGTTGCCCGGACTTGCGGCGATCAGCAGCTTGCCGTCCGCCGCGACGGCAACTGCGTTGGCGAAGCCGTTTTCCTGATCGGGATATTTAAACCAGGTGAGGCCATTTTTATCGGGGCCGAAAGTGGGGTCCAGATTATGCACAGCGGTGTCTTTTACTTCAGTCATGGTCTGCTCCTCGAATACGCTGTTTTTGCGTAAAGCGATCAGTCGATAGGGACCGGCAAATCAACGCAGTGCTGGTATTTGGGGAGCTTTCGGTCGCGCTGTCCACTGTCAGACCTGACAGTGGACAGCGGCGGATGATTGTGGATTTGGAAGACGGGATGGCCTGTCTTGCCGGGGATTTAATGTCTGAGGGATTTTGTGGTCTCTGGTCTGGCGCCTTCGCGAGCAGGCTCGCTCCCACGGTTGATCGCATTCCAAATGTGATCAGGCAGCCATCAGTTTTCCAGCGGGATCAGCACCTGCTCGTTCGGGGCCATCACCATGAACACCAGCAACCTGGCAGGCTTGGTTGAGCTGGCGTTTTTCGACACCAGATGCTCGGAGCCGGCCGGCTCGTACCAGAACTGGCCCTTTTTGTAAGTGATCGCCTGTTCGCCCTTGACTTGGGAAATCACTTCGCCGTCGAGCACGTAAGCCATCGCCGTGCCTTCGTGTTTATGGGCGATCGAGGATTGCCCCGGCTGGTAGTCGACTTCGATCATCATGGCTTTCTTGCCGGGGGCGTTTTTCAGCAGTTGTTCCTGCAGGACGGTGATTTTTTCGGATGGATCGTGGGCCATTGCCGAAGCGGAGAAGGTGAAGGCGAGGGCTGCGGCGACGAGGTGCAGGGCTTTCATGGCGGGTTACCTGTGATGGTGGGGGTGTGCTCACAGTAGGCCGCAATGTGGCCGGTTCAAACGGCCAATATTCGCGAAGATCAGGTGACCAATTCTGGTTCAAAAGCAAAGATCGCAGCCTTCGGCAGCTCCTACAGGGGAGCGCATTCCAGAGTAGGAGCTGCCGAAGGCTGCGATCTTTTGATCTTGCTTTTAGACGATAGGGAAGCTGTTGAAATCGACGCTATTGGCCAGGCGGCTATCGATCAGGTCGATAAACCCCTGTGCCTCGGGCCGGTTGAAATGCGCCTGCATCGCCGCTTCCGACTGCCAGCGCGCGCTGACCGTCCAGCGGTGGCTGTCCTCGGGGCAGCGGTCGACCAGGTAGGAATCGCAGCCCGGAGTTTCGCGCAGGGTGTCGACGATCTTCTGCAATTGCTTGCCGAGCTCTTCCGAGCGGCCCGCAACAGCCTTCACTTCAACCGTGTTGATCACTTCGTTGGACATTGCTCACACTCCTGAATCAGGCCGGACGAATCCTGCTCACTGAGGGATAACGCCTGTGCAGAATAGGCCTGCCGCCGTGAATCACCAATAACCAATCGGCGGTAAAAGCCTTATACCAACGGCTCATGACAGCTGTTCGAGGATGTCGCGCAGGCGATCGAGGGCGATGTCGATGTCCAGGGTTTCGATGGCGCCGAAGCCGAAATACAGGCCTTCTTTCGCCGGCTGCTGGTAGTAGAAACCACTGATCGCATACAGGCCGACCTCGACCTTTTTTGCCAGCTCGATGACCAACGGCAAATCGATCGGCACCTTGCAGAACACCGCCATGTGAAACCCGGCACTGGCCGGCACGGCTTGCAACCATGGCGCAAGGTCGGTCGCCATGCGCGCCAGGATCCGTTCGCGGCGTTGCGCGTAGATCGTGTGGCAGCGGCGGATGTGCTTGAGCAGGCAACCTTCGGCGATGAACTTGGCCAGCGCCCATTGTGGCAGAGTCGAGGCGTGCAGATCGGTAAGCTGTTTGGCGCGGATCACCGCCTCGATGATCGACGGCGGCAGGATCGCGTAGCCCAGGCGCAACTCCGGCAACAGGGTTTTCGAGAACGTGCCGACGTAGGCGACGATGCCACGCTGATCGAGGTTGTACAGCGAATCGGTGGGTCGGCCCTCGTAGCGGAATTCGCTGTCGTAGTCGTCCTCAATGATGATCGCGCCGAGCTCGTGGGCACGGGCGAGCAGGGCCTCGCGGCGCGCCTGACTCATCGCCATGCCCAGCGGAAACTGATGCGATGGCGTCACATAGATGAGCCGGGTGCCATCGGGAATGTGCTCGACCTGAATGCCCTCGGCATCCACCGGCACCCCGACCACTTCGGCGCCGTGCGTACCAAACAGCAAGCGCGCGGGCGGGTAGCCGGGATCCTCCATAGCCACCGTCCTGCCAGGACGGGTCAATACGCGGGCAATCAGGTCCAGCGCCTGCTGCGCGCCGTTGCACACGACGATGTCCTCGTCCTGACAGTTGATGCCACGGGAAAACGCGATGTGCCGGGCGATCGCATTGCGCAGCGCCGGCAAGCCTTCGGCGACGCTGTAGAAACCTTTCGACTGCGCCATCTGCCGCATCGCGTGGGCGACGCAGCGGCGCCAGTCGTCGTGGGGGAACTGGCCTTTGCTGGTGGCGCCACCGATAAAGTCGTAGCGCAGCGAACCTTGCAGCGTCGGGTGACGGAGGAACACCGGCAGATTGCGCCAGCTCTCGATCACCTCGGCACTGGCCAGCTCGGTGTGGCTCTGCTTGCGCTGCACCTGCGCCGGGCGGGCGTTGACGTAGGTGCCTTTGCCGATCACGCCGGTGAGG
This sequence comes from Pseudomonas sp. AC255, assembly GCF_979258175.1. Classification (NCBI taxonomy): domain Bacteria; kingdom Pseudomonadati; phylum Pseudomonadota; class Gammaproteobacteria; order Pseudomonadales; family Pseudomonadaceae; genus Pseudomonas; species Pseudomonas sp. AC255. Next base: position 1,958,306 of record NZ_OZ409841.1, read on the forward strand.
AAGTTTTCGTAGGTCAGCTGCGCATAAGTGTCGGAAATGGTCTTGCGCGAAATGCCCAATTGCTCGGCCAGCAAGCGGCTCGGCGGTAACTGCGTACCCGCCGCCAACCGCCCGGATTCAATCGCCGCGCGCAGCTGCTGATACAACTGACCGGCAAGATCCTTGCGGCCGTTGATCACGACATGAAGTTCCATACCGACGAGGCTCCCGGGTGTTGAGTGAAGTGTCGGTCAGATTAGCGTTGTTGGGCTTTTGGCAGTAGTTGCGTGGAGTAAAAACCGCAAATTGGCGCAAGTCCCTGTGGGAGCGAGCCTGCTCGCGAAGGCGGTGTGTCATTGAACAGATTCGTTGTCTGACACTCCGCTATCGCTGGCAAGCCAGCTCCCACAAGTTTTTGCGGCGTGCACAAATCTTGTGAACGACGTTAAACCTTGTGGGAGCTGGCTTGCCAGCGATGGCGGTGGTGCAGTGGATGAATATTTGTCTGGGAAACCGCTTTCGCGAGCAGGCTCGCTCCCACAGGTATTGCGTTTGGCCGAGGTTCATTGGTGTAGCCGGAATTCATGGAATTGGGGCTGTAACACAGCCCGCACAGCCCTTACCGTGAAACTCATCATTCCGCCTGCCGAGAGCCGCGCCATGTCCCTGCGTCTGGATTACTACAACGCTTCGCCCAAGGCGATGAAAGCGATGCTTGCCATGGAGGCGCTGACCAGCAACCTGAGTATCGAAGCGCCGCTGCTGCAACTGATCAGAATCCGCGCTTCGCAACTCAACGGCTGCGCCTTCTGCACTGACATGCATTCGGTGGACGCGCGGCGGGCCGGGGAGAGCGATCGGCGCCTGTATGCGGTCGCGGTGTGGCGCGACAGCAACTTCTTCAACCCTCGCGAACGGGCGGCGCTGGCCTGGGCCGAGGCGGTGACGCTGTTGGCCGAAAGCCACGTGCCGGATAACGTCTACCAGCAGGCGCGCGAGCAGTTCGATGAAGGCGAACTGGTGGACCTGACCGTAGCGGTGAGCACCATCAACAGCTGGAATCGTTTGGCTGTCAGCTTCCGTCAGACCCCGAGTGACTGAAGATCAAAAGATCGCAGCCTTCGGCAGCTCCTACATGGAAACGCGCATCTGATCGTTCCCACGCTCCGCGTGGGAATGCAGCCCGGGAGGCTCTGCGTCCCATTGGAACGCGGAGCGTCCCTTGAGGCATTCCCACGCGGAGCGTGGGAACGATCGAAAGATCTTGCCTAATTCGCCGGCCGCTGCGGTTTCACTGATGTGCCAAAGGTGTTACCCATCCGCGTACTGGTCGCCGCCGGTGTCGCCAGCCCGACCTGATTCGGCGCGCGCTTGTGCACCGGCACATTCAACGCTTCCATATTCTTCTGCGCCGCCGCCGCGCCGTCGGGATTGTTGCCCATCTGCTGGCTCAGGCAATCGTAATTCGGCGCCTTGTAACCGCCGACCGTGACCTCGACACAGCCCAGCGGCTCTTCCGCCTGCGCCGCGCCCACTGTCATCAGCAAGACCCACATCCACCGCGTTTTCATGTCCGCCTCCTGGCCCGCCCGAATGGGCCGCTCTGGGGTTTGAGTCTAGTGCAAGCGCGGCGCAAAACCCGTGATGGTTTTTTGCACCGCCCGTCATACCAGAGTCATAAATGCCCCGCAGGATAGCGATTTTCAGGGGTGCGCCAGTCGTGCAGCGAGGCAGTTCGCGGATCAGTCTTCAGCGCTCGGCGACGCTTGTGCGCCGCGCGGGTCTGGGGTGGCTGCTCGGTCTGCTGGCCAACGCGGCCAATGCAGATCCAGCAGCGGCGGATATGCGCCTGACCTTGCACATCCCGGCGCAGGAACTCGCTCGGGCGCTGGATCAATACAGCCGCGCCACGGGCGTCGCGGTGCTGGTCGACAGCCAGTTGAGCCGGGGCCGCCGCTCCCTCGCCGTGGATGGCGAATTCACCGCCGCCGATGCCTTGCGCCATTTGCTCGGCGGCACCGGGTTGATGGCGCGCTATGCCCGCGCCGACGCGTTCACCTTGCAAGTGGCGCAGGTGGAAGATCTGCCGGTGCCGACGGACAAACCCACGCCGGCCGCTGTCGCGGTCAACCGCAGTTACGCGACGGCGGTACAAGCGGCGATCGAGCGCAAGCTGTGCCGCTCGCCGCTGACACGGCCGGGCAGTTATCGCGCGGTGTTGCATGTGTGGGTCGGGCGCGACGGCGTGGTGCAGCACAACCGGTTGGTCACTTCGACCGGCGATGTACGGCGCGATAACGCGCTGGTGGAAAGTTTTCGCAACCTCACAATCGATCGGCCGACGCCCAGCGCCTTGCGCCAGCCGGTCACGTTGCTGTTGTTACCGGAGTCGTCAGGGAAGCGCATGGAATGCACGAGATGGGAAGGAGTTTCCGGGGGATGAAAGACGCCGGACAAAGCGTGATGGGCCAGCTGTTCCTCAGCTCCTACGAGGATTTTCGCGTGCGCCTGCGCCGCCGCCTCGGCTCCGAGGACCTGGCCAATGACGTGCTGCACGAGACCTGGCTGCGGGTCGATCGCATGGAGACCCCGCCGAACCTGCTCAAGCCCAACGCCTACCTGTATCGCATGGCCCTGAACATCGCCGCCGACCGCCGTCAGGCCGATGCGCGCCTGCTCACCGGCACCGAAGTCGAGGAACTGCTGCAACTGGGCGACGAAGCCCTCGACCCGGAGCGGGTGGTCGGTGGGCAAAAGGAGATGCAGGCCCTGCTTAGCGCCTTGTACGAACTGCCCGCACGGCGTCGGCGGATCTTCATCGCCGCGCGGCTGGAAGAGGCGCCACACCTGGAAATCTCCCAGCGTTTCGGCATTTCCACGCGCATGGTCGAGAAGGAAATCAAAGCCGCGCTGGGCTTCTGCGCAGCAAAACTGGAAAGAAAAGTGTTTCAGCGGTTCGGTCGCGGGGCCGGAAAACCGTCTAGCGAATAGTGACCCGATTAATCCGTTGAGAATTTGCGCGTTTGAACATCTTTCGACTGAAACCCGCCGAGCCTTCGGCCACCGAGTTGCTGCACAGCGAAGCCCGCGACTGGCTGATCCTGCTGACCTCGGGCCGCGCCACCGTCGCCGACGCCCGCGCCCTGCGCGAATGGTGCGCGCAGAGTGGCGAACACGCCCGGGTCTTCGAAGAGGCCAAGCGGCTGTGGCATCACCTGCAACCGGCCGCCGAAGCCGTGCAGGGCCGACGCAGCTTCGGTCGACGGGCATTTCTCGGTGGCGCGATTGCCGCATCCGCCGCATTCCTGCTGGTGCGCGGGACGATTCCCGGCGGCTTCGAAGGCTTGGGCGCCGACTACATCACCGAAGTCGGCCAACAGCGCCGAGTCGAACCGGCACAAGGTGTCAGCCTCGAGCTCAACACCCAGACCCGCATCAACCAGCGCAGCGTCGAAAACGGCGTGCAGGGCTTTGAACTGGTCAGCGGCGAAGTCGAAGTACAAACCGCACGCCTGCCACTGGCGATGCAGGCCGGAGCAGGGTGGTTACGCGCCAGCCAGGCCCGCTTCAACCTGCGCAACACCGACCAGCAAGTCTGCGTGACCTGCCTCGACGGCGCGGTCGACGTCGCCATCGACGGCCGCAACCTGCGCCTCGAAGCGGGCCAGCAAGTCACCTACGACGCACGGCAAATCGGCAACGTACAAACCGTCGACACCGCCGCCGTGATGAACTGGCGCCAACAAGTGCTGGTGTTCAACGGCGCGACCCTCAGCCAGATGATCGACGAAATCAACCGCTACCGCCCCGGCATGCTCCTGCTACTCAACCGCGAACTCGGCCAACGCCGCGTCCAGGCCCGCTTCAACCTCGACCAACTCGCCGGCGTCGCCTTGCTGATCCGTGATGCGTACGGCGTCAAATGCACCGAACTGCCCGGCGGCGTGGTCGTCCTCAGCTGACTGCCTGCCACACACAGATCCCCTGTGGGAGCGAGCCTGCTCGCGAAAGCGGTGTACCACCCAACCCACTCTAACTGCCTAAATCCAGTCCCATTGTAGGAGTGAGCCTGCTCGCGATGACGGCCTAACAGCCAACCAACCTGCAACTGACCGCCCCCGATTCAATTGTGGGAGCGAGCCTGCTCGCGAAAGCGGTCTACCAGCTGACCAATATCTTCCGGTCGCACTCGAACCCTGTGGGAGCTGGCTTGCCAGCGATGACGGCCTAACAGCCAACCAAGCTAAACCTGACTGCCCCTAATTCAATTGTGGGAGCGAGCCTGCTCGCGAAAGCGGTCTACCAGTGGCAACAACATTGACTGACCCACCGCAATCGCGAGCAGGCTCACTCCTACAAAAAAGCCGCGGTGATCCCGGCTATTGCAACAACCCAATCACCTGCCGATACCGCTCAACCCCCTGCGCCGTCTGCCGACTCAAACTAATCTCCAACCCCAACGGGTCCTCCCGCCGATTCCCGCTCAACTGCCGCCACCCCTTATCCACCTCCCAAACCCGCACTTGCACATCACTCACCTCGTTCAACACCGCCACCCCATTCCCAGGCGCCGGCAACGGATAGCGACTGCGCGCTTCAGCCACCGCCCGATACAACGTATCCCCCTTGACCCACCACCGAACCCGCTGCAACGCCCCCGGCTGATCCGCCGCGCTACGAACAATGTCCAGCCGAAACCCCTTGCTGTCACTACTGCGCACCGTCACCGCCGGCGGCGCGGTCGGCGCCTCATCCTCAGCCCCAACCTTGCGCGGCTCGCTCAACTCCACCCCCGCGCGCAGGTCCACATCCCGCTGCAACTGATTCAACACCCGCAACAACCCATCGCTCTGCTCACTGCTCGCCTGCAAATGACTGTCCGCCCGCGTGACACTGTCCAGCCCGCGCCAGGCAATCAGACTCACCACCGCCATCAGCAGAATCGCGACCATCACCTCAATCAGAGTGAACCCTTGCTGAGTCTTCATTGAATACTGATCCGCCCACTGCCATCGCGCAGCACACTCAGCCGATTGGCCCCATCCGACAAAATCAGCCGCAACGGCGGATTGATCCACTCGGCATTCAGCACCACCGTCTGCCGAGGCTCCACACGCACCTCCACCTTCGGGCTCTGCCATGCACGCGGGCGCAACTGCGCATCCTCCTTGAACGACTCAAATCCCACGCCATCATTCCCACGCCGCCCAAAGCGAAACCCCTTGGCATCGGCGACCCACACAATCGGCCGCCCATCCGCGCGAGCCTCGGCCTGCGCCACCTGCAACAACTGCGCAACCCGCTCGGCATCCTTGCGCAACAACTGCAACGGATCAGGCCTGATACTCAAACTGATCGCCGCACTGGCAATGCCAATAATCACCAGCACCACCATCAACTCGATCAACGTAAAACCCTGCTGCCTGCTCATCACCCACGCGCTCCTTGGCGTCCCACCCCATCGTGCCGGGTGAACATGTAAGGCATGTGAAATAAAACGGAGAGAATTGCCGCGTAGGCTGGCAACAGGGACAACAAGGAGCGACAACCCATGAAATTCACCGCACGGATTACCCCAGCGCAAACCGTCCAGGCCCTGGCACTGCTCGCCGCCCTGGTGGGCGTCGCGACATGGTCGTCGCTGCTGCTGACCACGGCGGAATCCCACACACCCGCAGCCACCCCGCAAGTGCTCGCGGCGAGGAGCGATAGCCCGGCGTTGCAGTGGTTTTCCAATGAGATCGCACCGGTGGATATCAAAGTGAGCGGGGTGATCGCGGGCGGGAGTGGGACGGTGGCGATATTGAGTTTGAATGATGGCGCGCCGAGGAGTTTTTTGGTGGGGGAGAAGGTTGGGGTAGGGGTGAAGTTGGTGGGGGTTGAGGGGGATGGGGTGGTGATTGAGCGGGGTGGGGAGAGCGTGCGGTTGGGGGTTGAGAGGTTGGGGGAGGGGGTGGAGATGCCGAGGCTGATCCGGCCTTAACTGTAGGGAAGGAGAAGAATGGAGAATGAAGCCGCCAGCGAACAATCAGGCTAAGAAAGCTAGCGGAATTCACGCTATGAGCTATTGTCTGTGCCAGCATATTGGAATCATGATCTGAAGCGCAGATTGATTCCAATCCAACAAGGACGAGCTGCGGTGTTTCAAAAAGCTGATGGCTCGGCACAACCGCTGCTTAGTTATTGCTCGGGCAAGCAGCTACAACTGGAAGGTTCACGACATGTCTAGATGCACAGCACCGGTACACGGTCATCGTTCGGCAAGTGCAAGAGCAGCGTGTCCCGCATGTGGCAGCGGATATAGCGGATATAGTGGATACGGATCGCGATCGTATTCATCCTCTTCCTATTCATCCCCGTCAAATGGCGGGAGTGGTGGCAGTAGTGGCGGTTCATCCAGCAGCCCAAGGCCACGCTGGTCTAAACCCGGATCCTCTGTCGCCTACACCAACGCCGAGGTAAGGACGCTGACACCGGTACGCGAAAATTTCGAGAGGCGCGCGACAGTACCTGATCTACGTGACGTCTTTCTTTGTCACGCCTGGGACGATCGGAAAGGATCCGCGAAGGAGTTGCATGATGTGCTGGAGTCGCTCGGTGTCTCCGTCTGGTTCAGCGAGAAAGATGTCCTGTTAGGCTCTTCCCTATTGCGCGAAATTGATAAAGGCTTGGCAAAATCTCGAGTAGGAATTGTGCTGGTGACTCCGGCCTTGCTTCGGCGCCTGGCAGCCGAAGGCATCGCCGACAAAGAGCTATCCGCTCTCCTCGCAAGGGATCTGCTGGTTCCGATCATTCACGACACCACCTACGAATCGCTGCGCGAAGTCAGTCCTCTACTCGGTTCGAGAAGCGGCTTGAGCACTACTGAAGACACATTTGCCGATATCGCGGCCAAGCTGGCCGAGTTGGTCGCCCCGTAGCTTCACTGTCCATTCGTGCAACACTGCTTACAGACACGTTATCAATCGAAGGAATTAAACAAATGAGTATTAAACCAGGCCCCAAACCGATCGCTGAATCCACCGGCAAAAAAGACCAGCGCCGTCGCGTTACTGAGGAAAACAAACCCAAGCATCCTGATCTGGAAGTACACAAACACAAAAAGGGTGACTGATCATAAAAATGGTGGGAGCAGGGTGATCATGTAGGTTAGACCCGTTCTGGTCTTATTCCGCCTATCGGGTCCGACTGAAAACAGCCCAAAGTTCGCGCTAGCGACAGGCATAATCCGGCAAATGCAGTCACTCGACATTCCTTTGGCGGTCGGCAGTTGATGCACAACACTACTTGCAGCCTCGAATGCCTTACCCACCTTGCGGGCCAACCAGGTAGAACAATGGGTCCTCGCGAAAGGATGACAGGCGGAGATTCGGTTTTCACGTCTTCGATGTATGATCTTTTTCGGGGGGTAGCCGACCACCGCAAGCCCCGCACCTTATGGGGTTGCGACCCTATTCGCGACGACTCTGACCAGCCATGTCGATGGGTGCACGGTCTTAGTTGGTGTATAAGTGAATCTCCGATGTCCAGTACCCCCATCCGGTCGATAGCACTCGTTCACAATCCCATGAAAATCACGTTCTCAGGTCCGTTTGCGCCAAGTATAAAACTCAAAATCGGTACTTCTAAAAGTAAATGATCAGACTGATAGTCTATGCTCAGGTTTGAGTTTATGATATTGGTTCGATCACGCAGCTGATAATAAATACTTAGAAAACTCGACAGCAAGGGTAACAAGGATGACTCAAAGCAATGATGTTTCTAATGCGCCCGTTATAGCAGTCCTGAATATGAAGGGAGGGGTGGGAAAAACCACTATCAGCGCTCACCTATTTAGACATATGTTGGAAGTCTTACGGAAATCTATTCTCATTATAGATTTTGATCCGCAATTTAACTTAACGCAAACCTTGATGACTCAAGCTGAATATCAAACTTTCCAAAAAAATAACAAAACTATATTTTCTGTCATGGAGCCGCCCTCAGCTCCTACGTTATTCAAGATTGCGAAAAATTTGGGGCCCCCGCCCTTAGTTAGCGAAGTAACCAAGCAGCTTCGATATTGGACTGCAACTAAGAAAACGGCATTAGGACTTGTGCCTGGTGACTTCAGGATGACCAAGTACACGCTAGTAGATGACCCTAAGTCCTTGCAGCCAGTCCAAAAAAGATTTATGGAGTTTGTGGAGAATGCAAGAAAAGAATATGATTTAATAGTGATAGACTGTAATCCGAGTAGCTCCTTTATGAGTCTTTGTGCACTAACTGCTTCAAGTCATTTACTGATTCCCGTGAGGTCGGACTTGTACTCGATTTTAGGTTTGGAATTGTTGGATGAGTTTGTGAGCGGTCTGCCAGCGATCGTTAATAAGCCAAAACAAATTGTTCTAATAAATGGCGGGCCTGGAAGTGCTGTAAATGCCGAATTTGAAAGCACTTTGCGAGCAAACTCAAAATTTGGCCCTATAACGCTTCCTACCATCCTCAAATCATCCACCTTGCTGAGTGCAAAAGAGGGGAGAGTTGGTTGCGCAACGGATAAAAAACTTCCTCATGTAAATGCGCTTAAGCGAAATCTTACAAAAATCGTGAATGAGTTAAAAGTACCTCTAGGGTGGGGATTATGAATGCAGACATTAAAAAACTGTGCATGCTTCTTGCGGCAGCAGGATTTGATCGATATGGTGCTGAAGATGTCATTCAGGCCATAAAAAGTGCCGATACGAAAAAAATTCTATCGGAGTTTGATCGTTTTAATAGAGTGCTATTGGCTGGCGGGGAAGTTAGAGAGAAAACATTTAATAAGAAATATCAGGATGATTATTATAAGGATCGTAGTGTTGCTGAAAAAGTATATGATTTGTTGGTTGTGGAATCTAGGCTATCTGCGAAACAATCGTTTGCTGCGCTTGAGGGGATGCTTCAGGAGACTTATCCCAACAGAATGGTAATCGCACCAAACCCTAAAAGTGGTTTTACTGCTTGGGTTCGCTTATTGAGCAAAGACTTTAGTGATTCAGAATTGCTGCATGTTGCGAGTCGAATTCGCAATCAAATAGTACACGGACTAAACGAGAAAGATGACTGGGTTCTGAAGGAGTAAAAAATGCCGGCTCGAAAGCAACTAGTCGATCTTCTAAGTGCTGTTCACCAGTTTTCAGAAGTAAGTGGCGTTGATGTGATTACTGAAATTGACCGTCAATCGAAATTGTTCCTTGAGTGGGTGCCCTTTCTTAATAGTCTAAAAACCGGTGTTGCAGATGAACTACTTGATGGGGCGGTATCGTCTCTGAGAGAAGTGGCTGCTTGTTCTGGTCTAGGATTAGTAAGGCCGGCTTTGCTGGCGATGCGCACCGAAATTGATTTAATCCTTAGCTGGCTATACTTCAAAGATCATTCTGTGGAATGGGACTTTGTAAATGCTACAGGGGACGGCTTTAAGCTGAAAAAAGAAATTCTCGATTACTTAGGTAAATATTGTGCCGAATTTGGCTCTAGATATGGGATCTTGAAAGATACTATGACTCGTACAGAAGTGGATCCATATCGGCTTCTGTCAGCGCATATTCACTCCCAAAGTTTAAGCACCTTACCAATGATTGACGAGTTGAAAGATGTCGTGAGAGGAGGTGATTTTGTGAGTGATTTACCCAAGCTTGCGCATGAAGTAGATGAATATATCAGTGATACTCTTTTTTCGCTATTCGCATCCGGCTGGACACAAATTCCGGCAGCATTGATCTCAACACTCGATTCGCGCTTTAAATCAAAAGTTCAAAAGAAAACGTTCTTTAATGGTAAATAACTTCTTGATATTTTAAACGTCTGTAGATATTGGTAGCTGTCAGCGATTACAGAACAATTTGGGACGATTGCAGCCACTGGCTATCGCTTGGTACACGACGGGCAAATCATTTTGTTTTAGGCAATGAGGAGCGCTGCCGTTGAGTGCTTGATCCTAGAAACATAGAACCAGATAGACTCAAACGTATCAGGCGGCGGATCTCGTTAGAGCTACGTGACACAGGGGGAATCGATAGACATACATGTTCAAAAAAATATCTCGAGTCATGTTCCCAGGCTATCCTTTGGCCTTTGCCTACAGCGACGCCAAAATCTGCCGGCTTGTGCGCCTTAGGAGCGGGTTCTATTGTGGCGCTGTTGCTGACGAATCAGCGATCGGATTTGACCGTCCGCCCTCTATCAAGGCGCGCCAGCGTTCTGCACCTAATCAGGCATTGTCTGAAATTCTGTTGCGGTTGCTGTGCGTGGGACACCTTCAGGTGTGCCTGATTCCTTGATGTCCGGTCGGTCAACCCGCGTACAGCTGCCACCCTGTTTGTTTGACTGCGAACGGTGGCGGCTCCAATAATCAAGAAGCTTCACCATGATCAAACCAGCACCCAACCCACCCGGAACCGATCCTACGTCTCTCTACGAATTCCTCGATTCGAACAAAATTCACTAAGCTACTAACAGCGCGTTCGGTCATTCGAAGTCTGCAAAAGCCAAATTAAAGCAACGTCGCCACCCGGTTGGCCGAAGGGTAACAATGGTCTGACAGATCGAAGGTACACTTTTGGCTGATTTAAGCCGCGCGTCATAGGCAAGAGTGACTGAGGACGGAAATGCAGCGAGCGACGGCTGCGTACGCAACCGTGGCTAGATAGTCAGTCTGCTCGATAATTTTGGTGTCTTCGAACTCTATATTTACTTTGGTTCGTAAAAGATAGCGTCCAACATGGCCGCCCTTGCCTTCCAAGCCTTGAGATCTTTGCCTGATTTCGGCGGAGCTGAGTTCCACCAAGGGGCATGCATGATTCTCTCAATAACTTCTTCCCAGTAGCGCTCGTAGTCAAGCTGTGTGGAACTGTTCATACCAACGTCTTTAGCAAGCTTTTTGAGGTTCGCGCTGTCGACACAAAGGAACTGGTCTGGGCGCCTCATGCTCAGCAACCTCGTCGCAGTCCCTATGCCATCGCGGCCATTTGGGAATGCTTTCAAGTATTCGGCAATGAAGCGTTGGTACTGATCTTTAGTGACTGTACCAGCGGATGGTATTTGGTCTAGAGCACTTGATAAAAACTCAGGATTTTCAATTACTATGTTTTTGAAGGCACCAGCACCCTGCATGGAGCCAAACCAAGCTGCATGCTTCATTATCTTGTTTGGTATCCCAGCAATCGCTCGCCGAGTTTGAGCATCGACGTCCTTGAAGTGAGGTACGCTTGCAAATACCTTTTGGATCTTATCCAAGAGGTCCAGACGTTCATCGAAGCCGTGCAATTTGTCCTTCTTTAGCTCAGCAAGGAACGTTTTCCAATCCATGCTCATCACTTCTGATTCGATAGCTGACTTTGTCGGAGGCTTATCGCCGTAGTGATCTATGAGCTTGCGAAGCTCAGGTTGCTTGGTCTTCCAAATTCTGCGGTAGTTAACAGCTTCGGTTGGCGTTATAGATTTGGCTCGCTCCGCATAGCCTTCTATAACGGCTTGCAGGCCTTGAAAATGGTCGCCATCCTCATGAGAAAGAAGAGTGCAAAGTTCAGTGTTTTCTCGCAGTGCGCCGGCAGTGAAGTTGGCGCTGCCGATGATTGCTTCCCAATGATGGTTGCTCCAAAAGAGATATACCTTTGGATGAAATACGCCCTTGGGTTGTAGTACAAATTTGACGGTGTTGGATTGTAGGAAGTCGTCCAACACGTCAGGATGGGTCTGATAGAAATGGGTTCCAATCACTCCAATGCGAATTTTATCCTTATGCTGCAAGAGAAGCTCGTAGGGTTTCGTTGAGGCCGAAGCCCATGCGACCCCAATAGATATATTTGAGTAGCTCTTGATAAGCCGTTGGAGATTTTTTCTAAGTCTACAGCCGTGGTGATGAGCTTCATTTTCACTTCCGATTTAACGTCGACATTCAAGCAAACCACCGCTGACTTGCTTACTAATGGATCTTACTGAAGATTGGTATCTTTTTGCCATCATTTCTCTCAGGCAGACGCTACGCATGCAAAAGGTTGAGCACAGATTCGTGTGTGAATAAACCTCAAATATGTTCACTGCATTGATTCGCTTTTAACGACTACTTTTTGCCAAGGGCGGCTGCTGATTACCAGGGTTAAAAGGCAGCTCAGTAAGTTAGCGAGGGCACAAACCCTTTTGGTGGGCGTAGTTCAATGAGGCCTCGATAAGCGCCAACGTTTAAAAAGACATCTCCAGTCACGCTCCGAGGCTACATATCCTTGCGCCTTTGCCTACAGCTACGCCAGAATCCGCCGGCTTGTGCGCCTAGGGGCGGGGTTCTATTGTGGTGCGGTCGCTGACGAATCAGCGACCGGGTTTCGCAGCCCGGATCAATCAAGGCGCACAGCGCTCCAGTTCGTTGTCATTTTTGGCAATGGTGCTTTATGGCGGCTGTGCGCGGGATACCTTCGGGTATGCCGGGTTCCTTGATTCCCGGTCTGCGAACCTGCGTACAGCTGCCACCTCTCTTCGTTTCGCAGCGAAACGTGGCGGCTCCGATAATCAAGGAGCTTCACCATGATCAAACAAACACCCAACCCGCCCGAAATCGATCCCACGTCTCCCTACGAATCCCTCGATTCAAACAAGCTCCACGAAGCCGCTGACCGCGCGCTCGATCATTACCTGTCGCCAAACAATCTCCTGCCTCCGCCACGTAAGGCGCGTGGGATGTATGCGGTGACGGCGGATACCAAGAATGAAGAACTGTTGGCTGATGCGAGTGAAACGCTTGCTTCGGCGAAGACGATTGCTCAGGACATTTCCAGTCTGTTGCCGGCACCGCAGCGGCGGGCGTTGTTGGGGGTTGCTCAACTGATCATGCTGGGGGAGCTGGCGGTGAATCGGGTGATGGATAATTTGGAGGTGGCGGGGTGATGTCGTTGGCCTTGATCCGGCGCAGGGCCTTGGGATTTTAGGTGCGGCAGAAAAGCCCCTCACCCCAGCCCTCTCCCGGAGGGAGAGGGAGCCGACCGAGGTGTCTTGCGTTGTGCATCGACCTGGACGAGCCTGTTGATTATGGATTTTTGATGCTTATGCACCGCGGCAGAAGAGCCCCTCACCCCAGCCCTCTCCCGGAGGGAGAGGGGCCGACCGAGGTCTTTTGCGTTATACATCGACCTGGAAGACCTTAGCGGCTATGGCTTTGCTGGGCTTCAGCGGTGCTGGATTCAGAGCGATACGTTCAGGTCGGCGTGTGTCACGAATTTCCCCGAATCGGTTCCCTCTCCCTCGGGAGAGGGCTAGGGTGAGGGGCTTCCTGGCCGTGACAACAGGGTCTCCAGTCTGGCCAATGGCGGCGCATCTTGGTTGCGGTCGAATACCTGAATGCCAACCTTGAGCAGTCGCCCATTCTCTGCGCTGGCGATCACCTGTTCGCAGCGCAACATAAGCCGTCCTTGATCACATTCAACAGCCTTCATCCCATTCGGCAACCGGCCCTCCAGACGCAGCTCAGCCATCCGGCTCTGCGCAGCAATCATCGCCACCGACCGATCCCTTAAAACCCCGCTGCTCTGCGTCATCAACCCCGCGACACGCACGGCGGCTGACATGGCCACGGCAATAATCGCCAGTGCCACCAGCACTTCAATCAGGGTGAATCCTTCCTCTCGCGAACGCGCGCGCATACATGGCCCAAAACCAAAACCCAGCCCTCGACGCTAACCCGCGTCCTTGACGGCTTGACGACGGAAACACCCGAGGATTTTCAACATCCCTGACATATCTTCTTGCAACACTGCGCGTCGAATTCGGATCAAGCCAGGGAATGTCGAGATGGATATCGCACCTTTGAACACGCTCAGTCAGTCGCCGCGCATGCCGCGTGGGCAGCAGGGTTTTACCTTGATTGAGATCATGGTGGTGGTGGTGATTCTGGGGATTCTGGCGGCGATGGTGGTGCCCAAGGTGCTCGACCGGCCGGATCAGGCGCGGGCGACGGCGGCGAAGCAGGATATTGGCGGGTTGATGCAGGCGTTGAAGTTGTATCGCCTCGATCACGGCACGTATCCGAGCATGAATCAGGGGTTGAAGGTGTTGGTCGAGCGGCCGGCGGATGCGAAGAACAGTAACTGGCGTTCGTACCTGGAGCGTTTGCCGAATGACCCGTGGGGCCGGCCTTATCAGTACCTCAACCCGGGCGCGAATGGTGAGGTCGATATCTTTTCCCTCGGCGCCGATGGCCAGCCTGACGGCGATGGCGTGAATGCCGATATCGGTTCCTGGCAGTTGTAAGGCCGGCCGTGAACACAGGTTCGCTCAACGGGGCGAAGCAACGGGGCATGGCGATTATCAGTGCGTTGTTGATCGCGGCGGTGGTGGCGGTGATTGCGGCGGGTATGTTGACGCGCCAGAGCGTGGCGACCCGGGCGCTGGAGGCCGATCAGCAGCGGGTGCAGGGGCGTTGGCTGGCGCAGGGTGGCCTGGAGATCAGCCGGCAGTTGCTGTGGGATGCGCGGCTGCGTGATCCGTTGACCCGGCGTGATCAGCCTTGGGCGCAGCCGTTGCTGGCGTCGGGTTTTGCCGGGCGGCTGGAGGACGAGCAGGGCAAGTTCAACCTGCGCAATCTGGTCGCCAATGAGCGCATCGATGAGGCGCAGGTGCAGGCGTTCGAGCGCTTGTGTGAACTGATCGGTGTGAGTGCCGTTGTCAGCCAGCGCATCCGTCAGCGGGTGATTGCCGGTTATCCGCATTTGCTCAATGCGCAAATTGGTGCGACTGGCAAAGCCGGTTTCGACAGTGGCCGCGCGACTTCGCCCGATGCCGATCACAAACCGCAACCGCCGAAGGTGCCGATGCTGCGCACGCTGGATGATTTGCGCAGCGTCGAAGGCGTGACCGATGCGCTGATCGGCCAACTCGCGCCGTATGTGACGGTGATTCCGGCGACGACGTGGATCAACGGCAACACCGCGACGGCGCAGGTGCTGGCGGCGTATGTGCCGGGGCTTTCGCTGGAGCGGGCGACGGCGTTGATTGCCGAGCGTGACGCCGGGCGCTGGTTTATCAATCGCGGCGATTTCGTGAACCGCTTGCGCATGCCGCAGCTGGAAATGAGCAGCGTCAAGGTCGGTATCACCAGTGACTGGTTTCGTTTGCGCGGTGAAGCGCGGCGTGATCAGCGCCGGGTCAGCCTCGACGCGTTGCTGCATCGCAGTGAGGATCGGCTGCCGCAGGTGATCTGGTCGCGGGTGGGCGCATGAGTCAGTTGCGCGTCGCGTTGCCGCCGCTGGCGGAGCTGGAGTTGCACAGCGAAGTGAGTTGCGCCTGGCTGGATCGTCAGGGGCAGGTCAGTCGTGAGGAACGGCTCACTTTGAGTCAGTTGGGGCAACGGCCGAAGCAACCACCGCTGCTGTGTTTTCTGCATCCGGCCGACAGCCTGCTCGCCAGCATTGATCTGCCGCCGCTGCCCGCGAACAAAACGGCGGCCGCTGTGCAGTGTGCGGCGCAGGCGTTGATGCTCGGTGACAGCAGCCAAATGCATATCGGCCACAGCCCTCGTGATGCGAGTGGGCAGGTGCAAATCGCCTGGGTGGCGCGGCAGCACTTGCAGCGTCTGGCTGCGGTACTCAAGCAGGCGGGGTTGACGCTGCGCGGTTTGTATCCGGCGCCGTACAGCCTGCCAGTGCTGCCGGGGGTTGTCGCTTGTGTGGCGGACGGGCATTTGCTCCGGCGCGAGAGTTTGAACAGTGCGCAGGTTGAGCCGTTGCTCGGTGACGAAGTTGATGAGGCATCGTTCGCAGCTGAAGCGACGCAACGCTGGATCGGCCCCTTGCCCGGTTGGGGTTTGCACGGTGGTCTGCAACAAACCGGCGGCGAGCAACGTGGCTGGGGGCGCGCTGTCGGGTGTGTGGCTTTGGCCGTGGCCGTTTGGGTGATTGGCCTGAATCTTTATGCCGCCCGCGAAGCGCGGCAGGGCCAGCAGCTCAAGGCGCAGATGAGTCAGCGGGTGAAGCAGGCCTTCCCCGAATTGCCGGTGATTCTCAACCCGCTGCAACAGGCGCGTCAGCAACTGGAGCAGCGGCAAAAAGTCGCGGTCGATGACCCGGCGCAAAATTTCAATCGACTGGTGTTGCAGGCCGGCACTGGCATGCCGTTCATGGCTGGCAGTGTCGAGCGTCTGACCTATCGCGACGGCGTCTTGCAGTTGGCGCTGCTCAGCGATGCAAACCGTGGCGGCAACGACAAAGACTGGCAAAGCACGTTGGCCCAGGCCGGCATCAGCGTCACTGCCGATGACGCAGGCTGGACGCTGCGCCCGAGCGATGAATCCAGCGCCAACACCAACGAAGACGACGACAGCGGAGCAGACGATGAGTAGGGCGACGCTGGCGATTTACCGTGCGCGCTGGCAGCGCTTGCGCAGCCAGTTGCAGGCGCGTTGGCAGCCGTTGGCGTTGCGTGAAAAACGCATGGTCGCCGGCATGGCGCTGGTGCTTGTCGGTCTGCTGATCTGGCTGACGCTGGTCAAACCACCATTGGCCAGGATCACTTTTTGGCAGAGCGAAACGCCCAAGTTGCGCGCGCAAACCGAGGCGCTGGAAGTGCTGTTGCGTAGCGTCAATGTGCGGCCGCAGGGGCAGAGCGTTGACCAGTCGCTGGAGCAAAGTCTGCAAGCGGCGGGGCTCACCGGGCATTATCAATTACAAGCGGCGGAGGGCGGTGCGTGGCAGTTGAATGTCGACGCCGCGCCGGCCGATGCGCTGCTCGACTGGCTGCTCAGCCAGCCATCACAACTTTCTCTGCAGGTGGTCGAGGCGCAGTTGCAACGCGCAAACGAAACCTCGACCGATGTCACCGCCGGCACTTTGTCAGGCACCGTTCGCATGGATCAGGCGCAGGGCGCTAAGGAAGCTTCATGAAGGAGTCACGCTGCAAACCGGCACGTCTGGCGCTGCCGTTGTTGCTGATGGCATTGAGCGCGTGCAACAGCACCACGGCGCCGCAGAATCAGCCGCCGCTGTTGGTCGACAGCGAACTCGGGCGGCCGCTGGCCAATACCCAGCGCAGCGGCGATGCGGTGGCCGATCGCGAACGGGCGCAGGCTCAGGCGCGACCGGTGCCGAAGCAGTTGCATAACATCAGCCAGCGTGGGCGCAGTGGTGGTGCTGCGCCGAGCAATGCGATCCCGCGCAATCCGTTGGGCGAGCAACCGGTGACGCTGAATTTCGTCGAGGCCGATATTCAGGCGGTGGTGCGGGCGCTGTCGCGGGCCACCGGGCAGCAGTTTCTCGTCGATCCACGGGTCAAGGGCAATCTGACGTTGGTCTCGGAAGGTCAGGTGCCGGCCCGTCAGGCCTTTGACATGTTGCTCGCGGCGTTGCGCATGCAAGGCTTCAGCGTGGTCGATGTCGGCGGCGTGGCGCAGGTGGTTCCCGAGGCCGACGCGAAACTGCTCGGCGGGCCGATCTACAGCGCTGACAAACCGGCCGGCAACGGCATGCTCACGCGCACGTTTCGCCTGCAATACGAAAACGCGGTGAACCTGATCCCGGTGCTGCGCCCGATTGTCTCGCCGAACAATCCGATCAATGCCTACCCCGGCAATAACACGGTGGTGATCACCGATTACGCCGAGAACCTCACCCGCGTCGCGCAGTTGATCGAGAGCATCGACACGCCGAGCGCGATCGACACCGATGTGGTGCAGATCCAGAACGGCATCGCTGCCGACATCGCGCCGATGGTGGCCGACTTGCTCGACGCGCCGGGCAATGATCCGACGCAGAAAATCGCCGTGATCGGCGACCCACGTTCCAACACCATCATCATCCGCGCCGGCAGCCCCGAGCGCACCGAGCTGGCGCGCAACCTGATCTACAAACTCGACAACGCGCAGAGCAATCCGAGCAATCTGCACGTGGTTTATCTGCGCAACGCCCAAGCGGCGAAACTGGCGCAGGCGTTGCGCGGTTTGCTCACTGGAGAGAGTGACAGCGGCAGCAGCGACGCGGCGCGTTCGGTGCTCAGCGCGATGGGCAGCAGCACCGGCGGCAATGCCGGGCAGAACGGCCAGAGCAGCACGCCGAGCACTGGCACTTCAACGACGACTGGCAGCGGCGCAACCGGCGGCAGCTATGCGCAGGGCAGTGGCGGCGCGGCGAGCAATGGCGGTACGCAGAGTAGCGAACAGGACGTGGCTTTCAGCGCTGGTGGCGTGACGATTCAGGCTGACGCCACCACCAACACGCTGCTGATTTCTGCGCCGGAACCGCTGTATCGCAACCTGCGTGAGGTTATCGATTTGCTCGACCAGCGCCGTGCGCAAGTGGTGATCGAAAGCCTGATCGTCGAGGTTGGCGAGGACGATGCCAGCGAATTCGGTGTTCAATGGCAGACCGGCAATCTTGGCGGCAAGGGCGTGATCGGTGGCGCCAATCTGGGTGGCGCGGGTCTCAACACGGGTGCCAAGAACAGCATCGACGTACTGCCGCAGGGTTTGAACCTCGGCTATGTCAACGGCACGGTCGACATCCCCGGCATCGGCAAGATTCTCGACCTGAAAGTGCTGGCGCGGGCGCTGAAGAGCAAGGGCGGCACCAACGTGCTGTCGACGCCGAACCTGCTGACCCTGGACAACGAAGCGGCGAGCATTTTTGTCGGCCAGACCATCCCGTTTGTCAGTGGCAGCTACGTCACCGGCGGCGGGGGCACCAGCAACAACCCGTTCCAGACCGTGACCCGCGAAGAGGTCGGCCTCAAGCTCAACGTACGCCCGCAGATCTCCGAGGGCGGCACGGTGAAGCTGGATATCTATCAGGAGGTCAGCAGCATCGATGAGCGCGCGTCCAACAGCGTGACTGCGGCGGGCATCGTCACCAACAAACGGGCGATCGACACCAGCATTCTGCTCGACGATGGGCAGATCATGGTCCTCGGCGGGTTGCTTCAGGACGGCTACAGCCAGAGCAATGATGCGGTGCCGTGGCTGGGCAGCCTGCCGGGCATCGGCGCGCTGTTTCGCAACGAACGCCGGGCGATCACCAAGACCAACCTGATGGTGTTCCTGCGCCCGTACATCATCCGCGACAGCGAAGCGGGGCGCAGCATCACCCTCAACCGCTACGACTTCATGCGCCGCGCCCAGGGCGGCTTGCAGCCGGAACGCAGCTGGGCGATGCCCGACATGCAGGCGCCGCAATTGCCGAGCGCTGCGCAAGGCGTGCCAGCGCCGGGGCCGACATCAGGCCCACGCGCCACGATCAAAGCCGTACCGATTGAAGGGAGCACCCGGTTTTGACTGAGATGATGACTGTGGCGAGGGGATTCATCCCCGCTCGGCTGCGCAGCAGTCGTAAAACCGGTACACGCGATTTGCCTGTAGAAACCGGTTCTCAAGGTTTGGGTCTGCTTCGCAGCCCAACGGGGATAAATCCCCTCGCCACAGGGGATCGCATTGCCCCAGAGAATCTCATTGCCACAGGGAATTCCACTGCCACGGTACCGATTGAAGGGGAGCACCCGGTTTTGACTGAGATGATGACTGTGGAGAGGGGATTTATCCCCGCTCGGCTGCGCAGCAGTCGTAAAACCGGTGCTCGCGATTTGTCTGTAGAAACCGGTTCTCAAGGTTTGGGTCTGCTGCGCAGCCCAACGGGGATAAATCCCCTCGCCACGGGGGATCGCATTGCCACAGGGGATCGCATTGCCCCAGAGGATCCCATTGCCACGGTCTCGATTGAAGGGAGCACCCGGTTTTGACTGAGATGATGACTGTGGCGAGGGGATTTATCCCCGCTCGGCTGCGCAGCAGTCGTAAACCGGGCACACGCGATTTGCCTGGAGAAACTGGTTCTCAGGTTTTGGGTCTGCTTCGCAGCCCAGCGGGGATAAATCCCCTCGCCACAGGGGGGCTCATTGCCCCAGAGGATCCCATTGCCACGGTCTCGATCGAAGGGAGCACCCGGTTTTGACTGAGATGATGACTGTGGCGAGGGGATTCATCCCCGCTCGGCTGCGCAGCAGTCGTAAAACCGGTACACGCGATTTTCCTGGAGAAATCGGTTCTCAGGTTTTGGGTCTGCTTCGCAGCCCAGCGGGGATAAATCCCCTCGCCACAGGGGATCGCATTGCCCCAGAGGATCCCATTGCCACGGTACCGATTGAAGGGAGCACCCGGTTTTGACTGAGATGATGACTGTGGCGAGGGGATTCATCCCCGCTCGGCTGCGCAGCAGTCGTAAAACCGGTACACGCGATTTGCCTGTAGAAACTGGTTTTCAAGTTTTGGGTCTGCTTCGCAGCCCAACGGGGATAAATCCCCTCGCCACAGGGATCTCATTGCCACAGAGGATCGCATTGCCCCAGAGGATCCCATTGCCACGGTACCGATTGAAGGGAGCACGCGGTTTTGACTGAGATGATGACTGTGGTGAGGGGATTTATCCCCGCTCGGCTGCGCAGCAGTCGTAAACCGGGCACACGCGATTTTCCTGGAGAAATCGGTTCTCAGGTTTTGGGTCTGCTTCGCAGCCCAGCGGGGATAAATCCCCTCGCCACAGGGGATCGCATTGCCCCAGAGGATCCCATTGCCACAAGGGATCCCATTGCCACGGTTTCGATTGAAGGGAGCACCCGGTTTTGACTGAGATGATGACTGTGGCGAGGGGATTCATCCCCGCTCGGCTGCGCAGCAGTCGTAAACCGGGCACATGCGATTTGCCTGGAGAAACCGGTTCTCAAGTTTTGGGTCTGCTTCGCAGCCCAACGGGGATAAATCCCCTCGCCACAGGGATCTCATTGCCACAGAGGATCGCATTGCCCCAGAGGATCCCATTGCCACGGTACCGATTGAAGGGAGCACGCGGTTTTGACTGAGATGATGACTGTGGTGAGGGGATTTATCCCCGCTCGGCTGCGCAGCAGTCGTAAACCGGGCACACGCGATTTTCCTGGAGAAATCGGTTCTCAGGTTTTGGGTCTGCTTCGCAGCCCAGCGGGGATAAATCCCCTCGCCACAGGGGATCGCATTGCCCCAGAGGATCCCATTGCCACAAGGGATCCCATTGCCACGGTTTCGATTGAAGGGAGCACCCGGTTTTGACTGAGATGATGACTGTGGCGAGGGGATTCATCCCCGCTCGGCTGCGCAGCAGTCGTAAACCGGGCACATGCGATTTGCCTGGAGAAACCGGTTCTCAAGTTTTGGGTCTGCTTCGCAGCCCAACGGGGATAAATCCCCTCGCCACAGGGGATCGCATTGCCCCAGAGGATCTCATTGCCACAGGGGATCCCATTGCCACGGTACCGATTGAAGGGAGCACGCGGTTTTGACTGAGATGATGAATGTGGCGAGGGATTTATCCCCGCTCGGCTGCGCAGCAGTCGTAAACCGGGCACACGCGATTTTCCTGGAGAAATCGGTTCTCAGGTTTTGGGTCTGCTTCGCAGCCCAGCGGGGATGAATCCCCTCGCCACAGGGGATCGCATTGCCCCAGAGGATCTCATTGCCACAGGGGATCCCATTGCCACGGTACCGATTGAAGGGAGCACCCGGTTTTGACTGAGATGATGATTGTGGTGAGGGGATTCATCCCCGCTCGGCTGCGCAGCAGTCGTAAACCGGGCACATGCGATTTTCCTGGAGAAACCGGTTCTCAAGTTTTGGGTCTGCTTCGCAGCCCAACGGGGATAAATCCCCTCGCCACAGAGGTTCCCATTGCCACAGGGGATCTCATTGCCACAGAGGATCGCATTGCCCCAGAGGATCCCATTGCCACAAGGGATCCCATTGCCACGGTTTCGATTGAAGGGAGCACCCGGTTTTGACTGAGATGATGATTGTGGCGAGGGGATTCATCCCCGCTCGGCTGCGCAGCAGTCGTAACACCGGTACACGCGATTTGCCTGTAGAAACTGGTTTTCAAGTTTTGGGTCTGCTTCGCAGCCCAACGGGGATAAATCCCCTCGCCACAGAGGATCGCATTGCCACAGAGGATCGCATTGCCACAGGGGATCTCATTGCCACGGTGGATTGTGGGGAGGAAGGGCGATGAGTGTATTGCCGTACGCCTGGGCCAAGGCGCAGCGCATTCTTTTGCGCGATGGCGTGCTGACGGTGTGCCCGTCAACGCCGGGCTGGTCGATCAGCGAAGTGCGTCGGCAGTTCGGCGCGACGCAGGTCGAGCGGGTGCGTGATGACGAGCTCGACGGTTTGCTCGCCAGCGCTTACGCCGATACCGGCAGTGCGGCGGCGGTGGTGGGTGCTGCGGAAAACGAAGTCGATCTCGATCGGCTGATGCAGGACATGCCGGAGATCACCGACCTGCTCGACACCCAGGACGGCGCGCCGGTGATTCGCATGATCAACGCCTTGCTCACCCAGGCCGCGCGCGATGAAGCCAGCGACATTCATATCGAACCGTTCGAAACCCATTCGGTGGTGCGCTACCGCGTCGACGGCACTCTGCGCGACGTGGTCTCGCCGCGCAAGGCGTTGCACGGTGCGCTGGTGTCGCGGATCAAGATCATGGCTCAGCTCGACATCGCCGAAAAACGCTTGCCGCAGGACGGTCGCATTGCCTTGCGCGTAGCGGGGCGGCCGATCGATATTCGGGTGTCGACGGTGCCCACCGGCCACGGCGAGCGCGTGGTGATGCGCCTGCTCGACAAACAGGCCGGGCGCCTGCATCTGGAAACTTTGGGCATGGATGCGCAGGTGCTGGCCAAACTCGATCATTTGATCCGCCAGCCCCACGGCATCGTCCTGGTCACCGGGCCGACCGGCAGCGGCAAGACCACCAGCCTCTACGCGGCGCTGGCGCGGCTGGATGCGAGCACCAGCAACATCCTCACCGTGGAAGATCCGGTGGAATACGATTTGCCGGGGATCAGCCAGATTCAGGTCAACGCCAAGATCGACATGACCTTTGCCCTCGCGCTGCGGGCGATTCTGCGCCAGGACCCGGACATCATCATGATCGGCGAGATCCGCGATCTCGAGACCGCGCAAATCGCCGTGCAGGCCTCGCTCACCGGGCATCTGGTGCTGGCGACGCTGCACACCAACGACGCGGTGTCGGCGGTCAATCGCCTGATCGATATGGGTGTTGAGCCGTTCTTGCTCGCGTCATCCATGCTCGGCGTGCTTGCGCAGCGCCTGGTGCGACGCCTGTGCAATCAGTGCAAACAGGAAGACCCGGCGACGCCCGGCACCTGGCGGCCGGTCGGTTGCGCGGCGTGCAATCACACCGGTTACAGCGGCCGCACCGGCATCCACGAATTGTTCTGCATCGACGACAACATCCGCACGCTGATTCACCAAGGAGCAGGGGAGCAGGCCCTGCGCGCGGCGGCGTCGAAAGCGGGGATGTTCAGCCTGCGTGAGGACGGTGAGCGCTGGATTCGCAGCGGTGCCACCGCGCCGGAAGAAATCCTTCGTGTGACACGGGACGCCTGATGAATCGCTATCGCTTTGAAGCGGCGGATACCACCGGGAAAATCGAGTCCGGGCACCTTGAGGCGGACAGCCAGAGCGCGGCGTTCAGTGCCTTGCGCGGGCGTGGCCTGACGGCGCTGTCGGTGCACGAGGAAAGCAACGTCGCCCGACACGGCGGCGGCGGTTTGTTCAGCGCCAGACTCTCCGACAACGACCTCGCCTGGGCCACCCGGCAACTGGCGAGCCTGCTCGGCGCCAGTCTGCCATTGGAAGCAGCGCTGAGCGCCACGGTCGAGCAGGCCGAGAAAAAGCACATCGCCCACACCCTCAGCGCCGTGCGCGCCGATGTGCGCAGCGGCATGCGTCTGGCGGAATCGCTGGCGTCGCGGCCACGGGATTTCCCCGAGATTTACCGCGCGCTGATTGCCGCTGGCGAAGAGTCCGGCGATCTGGCGCAGGTGATGGAACGGCTGGCCGATTACATCGAGGAACGCAACAACCTGCGCGGCAAGATTCTTACCGCGTTCATCTATCCGGGCGTGGTCGGGCTGGTGTCGATCGGCATTGTGATTTTCCTGCTCAGCTACGTGGTGCCGCAGGTGGTCAGCGCGTTTTCCCAGGCGCGGCAGGATTTGCCCGGGTTGACCCTGGCGATGCTCACCGCCAGTGATTTCATTCGCGCCTGGGGTTGGTTGTGTGCGGCGCTCATGGCCGGGGCGTTCTGGAGCTGGCGTCTATATTTGCGCAATCCGGCGGCGCGTTTGAGCTGGCATCACCGGGTGCTGAAGCTGCCGCTGTTCGGGCGTTTCATTCTCGGCCTGAACACCGCGCGCTTCGCCTCCACGCTGGCAATTCTCGGCGGTGCCGGCGTGCCGTTGTTGCGTGCGCTGGAAGCAGCGCGGCAGACCTTGTCCAACGACCGCTTGAGCCTGAGCGTCAGCGAGGCCACGGCGAAGGTGCGCGAAGGCGTCAACCTCGCCGCCGCGCTGCGCGTGGAGAATGTCTTCCCGCCGGTGCTGATTCACTTGATCGCCAGCGGCGAGAAAACCGGTTCGCTGCCGCCGATGCTCGAGCGCGCGGCGCAGACGCTTTCCCGGGACATTGAACGACGGGCGATGGGCATGACCGCGCTGCTCGAGCCGCTGATGATTGTGGTGATGGGCGGGGTGGTTCTGGTGATTGTGATGGCGGTGTTGTTGCCGATTATTGAGATCAATCAGTTGGTGCAGTAGCCGCTTTTGATGTTGGCCGGGCCGGCCTCATCGCTGGCAAGCCAGCTCCCACAGGTATTTGTGTTGTACCCCAGATTGCATTAACAACACTGCACCCCTGTGGGAGCTGGCTTGCCAGCGATGAGGCCGGTCAGGGCAATAAATCATTCAGTTTTTTTCACCACTCTCATCACCACCCGAGCCCCAATCCGCCCGTCCTCGGGTTCTCCATTCTGTCATCTGCAACCATCCGCCAACGGCTCCAGCCCGATTCAGCCAAACCCCCGATCCAGACATGCCGCGACGCCGCGCAAACACCCGAGAAATCCGCGCAAAAAACGCCCCGCAGCTCCCGAGGTTTTTCCTTTATCTGTCACCGGAAGCTGCGAATTTCTCCCTGCGGCTCCACTGCGGTGGACCCTCCCGGTGTCATGCAAGCCTTCCGAAACCTGTGTTCCAAACCAAGTTGAAAAGGAGATTCTTCATGTTCAAGCGCACTCTGATCGCCGCCTCACTGACCGTCGCCGCTCTGGCTTCCGCCCAGGCCATGGCCGTAACCGGTGGTGGCGCCTCGCTGCCTGCCGCGCTGTACAAAGGTTCTGCCAACAGCATCCTGCCTGCCAACTTCAGCTACGCCGTGACCGGTAGCGGCATTGGCAAAAGCGCTTTCCTGACCAACAACGCCGCCCAGTTCAGCACCACCGGTACTGTGCACTTTGCCGCTAGCGACTCGATCCTCAGCGCTTCGGAACTCAGCACCTACACCACCAACTTCGGTGCTTCGTACGGCCCGCTGATCCAGCTGCCATCGGTGGCCACTTCGGTTGCCATTCCGTACAAAAAATCCGGTCAGACCGCGCTCAACCTGACCAGCGCTCAACTGTGCGATGCGCTCTCGGGCACCGCCACCACTTGGGGCGCTCTGCTGGGTAACGCCGACAGCACGCCGATCCGTGTGGTTTACCGCAGCGTGTCCAGTGGCACCACTGAAATCCTCAGTCGCCACCTGAACGCCGTTTGCCCAGGCAAATTCGCCGTCAACTCCACCTTCACCAACGCTCGTCTGCCGGCCGGTTCCGCGCTGCCATCGACTTGGGTCGGCGTAGCCAACACCGCTGATGTGGCCACTGCGGTGAACGCCGTGGACGGTTCGATCGGCTATGTGGGTCCAGACGGCGTGAACGCCACCAGCAACGCTGTGGTTGCCCGCGTCAATGGCGTCCAGCCAACCAACGCTAACGTGACGCTGGCGCTGAGCACTGCACCGGTGCCAAGCGCACCTGCCAACCCGGCTGGCTGGGCCCCGGTCGTGCCTAACCCGGCAAGCGGTTACCCGATTGTGGCTTACACCAACTTCATCTTCGGCCAGTGCTACAAAGATGCAGCCGTGGCCACCGCCGTGCGCAACTTCCTGACCACCCACTACAGCAACCCGGGCAACAACGTCGCCACCGTCGCCCACAGCTTCACGCCGGTTCCCAACAACTGGAAAACCGCTGTGACCGCCAACTTCATCACCAACACCTCGGGCAATAACCTGGACATCAACAACGCCAACGCCTGCAACGGCATTGGTCGTCCTTTGTAAGCCTTGTCTAAACTGCAATGAAACGGCAGCAGCCTTCGGGCTGCTGTTTTTTTGCCGATTTACTCCTCGAACATGAAGTTTGTGTGACATCCGTTCGGTCGTGAGGCTCGCCAACTGCCTATGTCGTAACAGCAGGGCTGATCCGACCTGCCACCCAAAAGGACCTGTAGTGATGCTTGCTCGCACCTCCCGTCACAGTAACCGTATTCGGCCGATCAAACGTGGCGCGGGCGATCCCGCACAGTGGCTGCTCAAGCCATTGGCGCAAGCCGTCGCCTTGTGTCTGGTGGCGGGCAGTGCCGAGGCGGCGACAGCGTTCAGTTCCACCTGGTTTGCCGCGAAGGGCTCAGCGCAGCAGGCTTCGGCGTCGCGTCCGGGTGGTAGCGGTCTGCCGGGGATGACCCCACCGCTGGCACAGCAGCAACGGGCCAGCCAGCAGTTGCAGCGCTCTTTGCAGACACTCAATAACACCGTGGCAGCGATTGCCGCTCAGCAGGCCGCACAAGCCGCTGGACGTGCCGCCGCATTGGGCAGTGTGCAAGTGGTTCCGGACGGATTGGGCGAGGGCGGCCTGAAGGTCGATAACAGCCTGAGCCAGGGCTGGATGAACGCCAAAGGCCCGCAACAAACCCAGGCCGACGGCAAGACCACGGTGAAGATCGAGCAGACCGCCGACAAGGCGATTCTCAATTGGGAAACGTTCAACGTCGGCCGCAATACCACAGTGGAATTTGCCCAGCAGGCCAACTGGGCGGTGCTCAATCGCGTCAACGATCCGAGCGCACGGGCCAGCCAGATTCAGGGGCAGATCAAAGCGGACGGCACGGTGATGCTGATCAACCGCAACGGCATCGTCTTCAGCGGTGGCAGCCAGGTCAATGTGCGAAATCTGGTAGCGGCAGCCGCGAACATGACCGATGCACAATTTCGCGATCGGGGTCTGTATTTCGACAGCACCGGCAGTCAGCCAACCTTTACCGACGCTGCTGGCAAAGTCCTGGTGGAGCGTGGCGCAGCCATACAAACGCATCAACCTGCGCTCTCCACCGACGCCGGCGGCTATTCCTTGCTGCTCGGCCAGGACGTGCAGAACGACGGCTCGATCAGTACGGCCAAGGGTCAGACGGTGCTGGGTGCGGGGGACCGTTTCTATATCCGCAAGGGTTCGGGCACCGACGGCAATGGTTATTCAACCACCTTCGGCAGTGAGGTCATTCCCGGTTTCAAGGCTGACAGCTCGGGCAAAGTCAGCAACACCGGCCTGATCCAGGCATCCACCGGCGACATCACCCTGACCGGCCGCGATGTTGTGCAAAACGGTGTGCTGCTGGCGAGCACTTCGGTGGCGACGCGCGGCACCGTGCATTTGCTCAATCCGGCCAGCGATGCCCAAGGCCGTGTGACCCTGGGCGAAAATGGCGTCAGTGCGATTCTGCTCGACAGCAGTGATCTCACCGCCCTGGACAGCCAGCGCGAGGCGGCGCTGACCGGCGTCAATGCCAACAACCGGATCCGCAGCGATCAGTCACGCATCGACATCGGCAGCGGCGGCACCGTCGAATTCAAAAGCGGCTCGATCACCCTTGCCACCGGTGGGCAGGTGGCGGTTGCCGCCGGACAGCGCAGTCTATTGCGCGAGGGGGCGGTGATCGACGTGTCCGGCGCCCTCGGCGTCAAAGTGGCGATGGCAAACAACAACATCAAGATCAACGTCCAGGGCAACGAGCAGCGTGATGCGCCGGTCAATCGCGAGAACGGCGCGCTCAACAGTAACGACATCTGGGTCGATGTCCGTGAGCTGGTATTCGTGCCGGCGGGCACCAACGGTTACGCCACCGACCGCTGGTACACCGCCGGTGGGTTGTTGGAGGTCGGCGGATACCTCGGCACTCAGGGCCATGGCGTTGGTGAATGGATGGCGCAGGGCGGTGAGGTGCGGTTTTCCGGAAAGGACGTGATCAGCGAAAAAGGTTCGCTGATCAATGTGTCCGGCGGCACGCTTGATGTGCAGGGCGGCGAGATTCGCCAGAGCTGGCTGCGCGGTGCGGACGGGCGCTTATACGAAGTGTCGCGTGCGCCGGGCGATATTCTCTACAACGGTCTTTACAAAGGTTACGAAAGTCACAGCGAGCGCTGGGGCCAGACGGATTATTTCTATAGCCCGCTGATCGCGCCGACGCGTCGCCAGGAGGCGGGGTACACCGTTGGACGGGATGCCGGCCAGTTGGTGATCGCCA
The DNA here is from genome assembly GCF_979258175.1 of Pseudomonas sp. AC255. NCBI lineage: Bacteria > Pseudomonadati > Pseudomonadota > Gammaproteobacteria > Pseudomonadales > Pseudomonadaceae > Pseudomonas > Pseudomonas sp. AC255. Next base: position 1,986,722 of record NZ_OZ409841.1, read on the forward strand.
CGGGCAACGCCGTGCTGGAAGGCCAGCTGTTGGGTGAGGTGTTTCAGGGCGAACGGCAAATCCAGGCACCGCGGGCAGGTCTGGACGGCTATGCCCAGACCCAGACCGCCCGGGCGCGGCGAGGGCAGTTGGTGGTTGGCAGTTACGATGCTGCTTATGTCGCTGCCAGTGCTGGCCTGCTCTATCAACTCGACCCGTTGCTCGATCAGGTGCAAGTGGGGGGCGCGCATGCCAGCGTAGCGAACGCAGGGCTGACCGACGCGGTCGCGGCAGAACGCGCAGGCAAACTGTTCCTCAATGCCGGGCTGCTCAATGGTTTCGCGCTGGGCGCGCTGAAGATCTCGGCAAAAAACACGATTGAAGTCAATGAAGGCGTGACGGTGGATCACGGTGGCAACATCACCCTGTTCAGCCCTGACGTGCAGGTCAATGCCGATCTGATTGCGCAAGGCGGCAGCCTGCAATTGGGCAACGTTTTGAACCAGCTCGCCACCGATCGGCGTGATGACACCAGTCTCCAGGTATCAGCAGGCAAGCAAGCGCGAGTGACGGTTGCGCAGGGTGTGCAGCTGCAGACACGCGGTCTGTGGCGCAACCTGTCGAGTAACCCGGACGACGTGGGCGGCCTGGCGTACCTCAATGGCGGGACGGTGTCGATCCGCAGTACCGGCGACATTCTGCTGGCCAGTGGCAGTCTGGTCGATGTTTCGTCGGGCGGTGCGGTATTGGCCAACGGCAAGACGCGTGGCGGCAAGGGTGGCGACGTGACGCTTGAATCCAGCGCCAACAGTGCGCCAGGCCTGTCGCGCATGGTGCTCGATGGCGAGGTGCAGGGCTATGGCGTGAACGGCGGCGGCACCTTGACCGTGCAGGCCAGCAAGGTGCGGATCGGCGCTTCCGGCGAAGTGTCCGAAGAACAGACCCTGCGCCTGACGCCGGAGCTGTTCCGCACGGGGTTCAGCGCCTACAACATCATCGGTCTGAAGGGGCTGGAGGTCGCCGCGCAAAGCGCGATCGATGTGCAGATGCCGGTCTATCGATTTGGCGAATCCGCCTCGACCATTGTCTCCGGTATGTCGCCGCGCGCTGCGCTGGAGCTATGGACGCCCGCGTTATTTCAGGAAGACCCGCTCAAGGGCGTCTTGACGCAAAGGGCCGGCGCTTCTGTCGCATTGCAGGCCGGCGCGACGCTTGCTGGCTTGATTGATCCCGCCAGCAGTCCGTTGTCGATTGGCGAAGGCTCACGGATCAGTGTCGATCCCGGCCAGCGCATCGGTTTGCGCGGGGCAGGCCAGATCACGCTTGATGGTGAACTCAACGCCTGGGGCGGTATTGTCGATATCCGTCAACAGCAGTTCGGCGCGATTGATGTGGCGACGTCCTTGCAAGAGGCCGATCCGACCCCGCACAACCGTTCGATCTGGATCGGTGAACATGCCTTGATCGATGTTGCCGGTCGGGCAGCGACCGCTGTCGATGCGCTGGGCCGCGTCTACGGCCAGGTTGGCAAGGGTGGCTCGATCATTGTCGGTGGCGAGATTGATGTGAAGAAAATCACGGCGACCGCTGCCGACGCTTACGTCATCATCCGCCAAGGTGCGCGACTGGAAGCGTCCGGTGCGCAAGCCGTGCTCGATAGCGGTGGGCAAGGCCCCGCTCGTGTGGCCACCGATGGCGGACGGATCACCCTGAGTTCCTACAACGGTCTGTTCATCGAGGGCAGTCTGCAGGCCAATGCTGGCGGTGCAGGTGCGGCGGGCGGGCGTCTGGAGATCGCTCTGGATACACCGGCGTACGGTCCCGCGAACTTGAGCAATGCGGTGCGCGTGCCACGTGAAATGATCATTGCCCAAGGGCCAGCGCCGGCACTGCCGCAGCCGCTGCGAGCCGGTGAGGCTTCGCCACTTTTACGCTACGGGCGTACACGCTTGAGTGCCGATCAGCTGATGAGCGGTGGCTTCGACAGCGTGAGTCTGCTGAGCAACGGTCTGATGACGTTCGACGGCGATGTCGACCTGCATATGGGGCAGGGCCTGAGCCTGTTCGCCGGTTCTCTTTCATTGGCCGAGTCGGCGAGTGACAGCGCCCGGGTCAACCTCAGCGCACCTTACCTGCGCCTGTCAGGGCTGGGCACCTATTTGAGCTCGGAAGTCAAAGTGCGTCCGCGGGTGATGAGCAATCCGACAGCGCAGTTGTCCGGCGCGCAATTCACCGCCAGCGCGAACCTGCTGGACGTGGGCAACTCGCTTTCATTCGGCACCGAAGGGACTCTCGTGCAATCGGCCGCACCGGCGCTGGCGGTCAGCCGCCGTGGCTTTGGTCTGGTCACGCTCGACAGCCAGGGCGACCTGCGCTTCCTCGCGCCAACCGATGAACAGCAGCGCAGCCGTCTGTGGACTGCGGGTGACATGCACATGCGGGCTGCGCAGGTCTACCCGGCCAGTGGCGTCTCGGCTGAGGTGCGAGTGGGCTATCAAAGTATGGCCGGATCGGTGCCGGAGCATACGTTGCGTATCGGCAATCACGGGGCGGCGCCGACCGCTTTGCCTTACTCGGTGTTCGGCAGCCTGACACTCAGTGCGGGACAGATCGAGCAGGGCGGCGTCATTCGTGCGCCCTTGGGGCTGATATCCCTGGGTGATGACGTCATTGTCAAAACCCGTGAACTTCACCTTCTGCCGGGCAGCGTGACTTCAGTCAGCGCCGCCGGACTGGTCATGCCCTATGGAGGAACCACCGACGGTATCGACTATCGGTACAACGGTAAGTCGGTGATGTTGAATGGCATTGCCGGAGCGACCTCCGGGGTCATCCTTGATGCGCAATACACCAATGTGCAGGCCGGGGCGGTGATCGACCTTTCGGGCGGCGGCGATTTGCGCGGTGCCGGTTTTGTCTCCGGACGAGGTGGCTCCACCGACGCGCGTTTCAATCCGCTGGTACGCAATGCCACCGATGGCACCTTCAGTTTGCCGGGGCTGGCCAATAACCCCGTGTATGCAATCGTGGCCGGTGACCAGAGCCGCTATGCGCCGATGCTGGCCGAGGCCGGCGCGGTCGACCCGCGTATCGGCCAGCAGATCACCCTCGGGACCGGCGTTGCCGGACTGGCACCCGGCACCTACACCTTGTTGCCATCGACCTTTGCCTTGTTACCGGGCGCCTTCCGGGTCGAAATCAATGGTCAAGCGATTGCGGGGCCGATGGACAGTGCGTTGAAGTTGCACAATGGCTCGTGGACCACGGCCGGACAGCTGTCGATTGCCAACACCGGTATCCGCGACAGTTTGCCCAGCCAGGTCATCGTGACGTCTGCCGATGTGCTGCGGCGCTATTCACAGTACAACGAAACCGGGTTCAGCCAATTTGTGCTCAACGATGCTGCCCGCCGGGGTCTGCCGCGCGCCCGCACACCGCTGGACGGCAACACGCTGCACCTGCGCATGGTCAGTGGCGGCGAGCACGACTCAGCCCTGGATTTCAACGGGCAGGTGCTGTTCAAACCTGCCAGCGGCGGGGTCATCGGTACGGCGGTCGTTCAGGGCGGTTATACCGGCGCAGAGTTTGAAATTCTCGGTGCCGGGCATACGCGAACACCAGGGTTCGACGGTGTATCGCTGTACGCCGACACCCTCAACCGCTTGAATGCCGGACGTTTGACCATCGGTGGCACCCCAACCGTGTATTACGGTTCGGAGGGCGGCTCGATCAAGGTGATCGGCAATACCTCGGCGATTCGTCTGCGCGAAGGCGCGATCCTCTCGGCGCCAGAGGTTGTGTTGAGCAGTAACAGCGCCAATGGCGGCATCACCATCGATGCGGGAGCGGGCGTCAATACCTTGGGGCGAGGTAACGTCCCGTATGATGCCGCAGCCGGTTTCGTCTACGAACCGGGGCGCTCCAGCCTGCTGGTGGTGTCCAACGGCTGGACGCCGGTGCTTGCGCCCACCGATGGCGGGGGCGGGAGCATTCGTATCGGCAACTGTCCGACGGCCGATTGCACCGCTGCGGCGTTGCTGTACTCCAACGGCAGCATCATCGCCGCCACTGACAAAGACTTCGAACTGGGCGAAAGCGTGCGCTTTGGCACTCGCCAACTCGGGCTTTCGGTCGGTGTGGTCAATGCCGGCAGTCCGCAAGCACTGGCCGCAGCCAGCGGCCGCACACCCGCGGGCCTGACGCTTAACCAGAACGTGCTGGATCGCCTGTTGCAGGGCGACACGCAATCTGGCGCCCCCGCGCTGGAAACCCTGAGTCTGGTGGCCCGCGATGCGTTCAACTTTTTCGGCAGCGTGACCCTCGACACCATTGATCCGCAGACCGGCCAGAGCCGTTTGCAGAATCTGGTGTTGGGTAGCCCGGCTATCTACGGCTCGGGCGCTGCCACCGATGTCGCGACGATCCGCACCCGCAATCTGATCTGGAACGGGGCGACTCAGGCCCCGGGTACGGTGGTCAAGGACGGCGCCGGCAACGGGCACGGCACGCTGGATATTCAGGCGCAGCGGATCGAATTGGGTTATGGCCCGAACCCGCAGCCCAATGGCCTGGATCGCAATAACCGACTGGCCCTGGGATTTGCCAACGTCAATTTCAACGCCAGCGAGCGCATCACCGCCAACCACAAGGGCAGTCTGGCGGTGTACGAATCCCAAGGAGCTTATGACGCGGTCAAGGGGTTCAGCTACAGCGGCGGCAATCTCAATCTGCGCACGCCATTGCTGACCGGCGAGGCCGCCTCGGTCAGTGAACTCAAGGCGGGCAACAACCTGACTCTGAGTGGTAGCGCCACAACGGCTGCCGCTGATGCCCTCGGTGCGCAACTGAGCCTGACGGCACGCAGTGTTGTGCTCGACAGTCGCATCGTCCTCGCCAGCGGCAAGCTGCTGGTCAATGCCGAGGATGATCTGCTGCTTGGCAGCGGCGCGCAGGTGGACATGGCGGGCCGGGTTCTGCCGTTCAATGATGTGCAGAAATACAGCTGGGGCGGCGACGTGTTGTTGCAGAGCAACAACGGCAATATTCGTCAGTTGGCGGGCTCGCGAATCGATCTGTCCGCCGTCAACAATCAGGCCGGGCAATTAAACGTTGTGGCCCTGGCCACTGACGCTGGACAGGTTGATCTGCAAGGGCAGATTGTCGGCAGCAGCAGTGGCTATTACGACGCGGGCGGTACGTGGGTGCCGTACAAGGCCGCTGGCGTGGACATTCGCGCCCAGCGCCTGGCGGGTGATTTGAGCGAGGCCTTTGCCAGCCTTAACCTGCGCTTGAATGCCGGCGGGGTAGTGGGCAGTCGAAGTTTCCAGTTCAAGCAGGGCAATCTGCGTATCGGTAACGAACTCAAAGCGGGCCAAGTCAATGTCTCGGTGGACAACGGCAACCTGACCGTGGACGGGGTGATCGATGCCAGTGGTGAACGGGTCGGCAGCATTCGCCTTGCCGGCAAAAACGGTTTGAACCTGACGGGCAACGCGCTGCTCGATGCCCATGGCCGCGTACTGCGCGTCGACAGCTACGGCAAAATCATCGACGCACCGAACCGCGCCATGGTTGAACTCAATTCAGGCGACGGCGTGCTGACGCTGGCCGCTGGTGCACGGATTGATCTGCGTCACGGCACCGATGCCGTGCCTGGAAACCAGGCGGGACAACGCGATGACGTGTTGCGTGGGACGCTGGAGCTGAATGCACCGCGCCTGGGCGGCGGTGACATTGCGGTGGATGCCAGCGGTACATTGAGTATTCAAGGTGCCCGCTCCATCGGGCTGAATGCCGTGCGAAGTTACAGTGATGCTGCCGATGGCACCGATCCGGCGGCCAGCGGTCGCCCGTATCAAGTGATCGATCAAGCCTACCTGGATCGCATTCACTCAGACAGCAGCGGCTTTATCGATGCGGCGCTGGGTAACAGTGATCTGCTACAACGCAAACTGGCCGGCCTCAACAATGCGACCTATGCCGATGCGTTTCATCTGCGCCCGGGGGTGGAAATCGTCAGCAAAACCGCTGACGGCGATCTGGTGGTGCAGGGCGATCTCGACTTGTCCGGCTACCGTTACGCCAGCCTCAACCCGCACACTCGCCGGACCTCGGTGTATGGCAGCGGGGAAGCGGGCAGCCTGTTGATCCGTGCCGGTGGCAACCTCGACATCTACGGCAGCATCAACGACGGTTTCGCACCGCCGCCGGAAACCGTGGACGACGCTGGCTGGAAACTGTTGCCGGGGATACAGCCTTTCGGCGGTGACCTGATCGTACCGGGCAGTGGTGTCAGCCTTGCCGAAGGGACGCTCTTTCCGGTTGGCGCCACCTTGAATTACGACCTGCCGATTCAAGCCGCCACACTGGCCGCGGGCACGGTGTTGCCGGTTCAGAGCACTTTGGCCGCACCTTACGTGTTACAGGGTGGAACGGTGCTGGCCGGCGATGTGCATGACGCGGCGGGTAACCTGATGTATGCCGCCGGTACGTTGCTCGACAACGCTGTGACCCTGCCGGCCGGCAGTCGTTTGGGTGCAGGTATTCGCTTGAACAACGCCACCGCACTGCAGGCCCTGCTCTGGCCCAAAGGCGTGCCGCTGCCGGGTGCGGTTGATGCCGACAATAAAACGGTGGGTGTTGTGTTGAACGGAACGTTGGCGCTGTTGCGGGGTTCGCTGATCCCCTCCATGACCAACGTGAAGCTCGCCGATGGCACGGTATTCCTCGACCTGCGTCCTGCCAATGGAAACCAGCAAGGTCGAAACTGGGCGATCGCCAGCATGCTGCCGGCGGGCAGTGCGTCGTGGTCGATGCGCATGGTGGCAGGGGCCGATCTGACCGCGGCCGACAGCCGTAGCGTGAAACCTCAGGCTAGCGTTGGCAACTTGCAGATGGCCGACACTCACTATGGTGTGAGCATGATCGAGGTGGCCGGCAAACTGGTCTGGGCGGTGGATAACGAGTATGGCTTTACACCGTACGAACCGGTTCCCGAGGAATACCTTGTGCTCTGTGATATCGCTCCCGGTTCTTGCGCGCCCATGGCGCGCAGTGTGTGGGCGCCTGGCAACTGGATGGGCATGCCGGATTACACACCGATGAACGATGACGAATTGTTCTGGTGCTCCATCGACCCGGCACTGTGCATTGAAAACAATCCGAGCAAGAGCGCCCAGGCCCACACGCAGATGTTCAGCGTTTTGCGTACTGGCACCGGCGACCTGGACTTGATAGCGGCCGGTAACCTGAGCATGGCTTCACCTTTCGGCGTCTACACCGCCGGCACCCAATCGGCAGACGTCGACGCGCGTTATAACCAGCCCCGCGGAAGGCTGTCGGCTGATGGCTCGGTATTGGGCAGCGCTGGCAGCGATTACGAAAAATGGGTCGATGGCGGCAGTGCCAGCCTCTATCAGGCCTGGTATCCGCAGATGGGCGGTAACCTGACGATCAATGCCGGTGGGTCTGTGTCGGGTGACGTGCTTGGCCGTCGCTCGGTCGCCACGGGCGACGGTACGCGGGAGCAGGTTCCGAGTGTGGCGGTGGGCAATTGGCTCTGGCGCCAAGGTACCGGCAACAACGATGTACCGACTGCCTGGTGGATCAATTTCGGCAGCTACGCTGCGCAGCCATTGCCAGCGCTGGGCGAGGAAACGAGACCTTATCTGGTGGGCTTTACCGGGTTCGGTACGCTGGGCGGCGGCAACATCAGTCTGAGCGCCGGCGGGGATGCTGGCATGCTCAAGACCATGGGCGACGACAGGTATGCGTCGTACCCTCGCAGTCAGGGGTTGATCGTGGCTGTCGGCAGTACGGGCCGCGTGGACAGTGACGGGAACCTGCAACTGACCGGTGGCGGAGATCTGGATATTCGTCTGGGCGGTGTCCTTAATCCGTCTCTGCAGGCACGTGCCGGCCTCGCGGGTACCGGCACGCCGACGCACGACTTGCAGGGCGCGCTCATCAACCTGCGCGGTGCGGCGCAACTGACGGGCGCCGCGTTGGGCGGTATCAATCTGCAGTACGGCGCCTCGGCGCTGTTTCATGACCCACGGGAAACGCGCGCCTTCGACCCGTTCAACTCGACGGCCAGTAATGCCAGTGGTGGGCTGGTGCTGATTCCCGGTGACTCCGGCATGCGCCTCAACACCCGCGGCGATCTGGTGTTGGGTGGCGCCGCCGATCCGGGCCGCGTGAGGTTGCAGAACTCCACACCGTTTACCACGGAGGATGGCATTTACCATGCCGGTGGCGGTTTGAGTGGTTTCTCGCTGTGGACCGATCACACGGCCATCGATTTGTTCTCGGCCGGCGGCAACCTGACGCCCAGCACCCAGTTGATGGAAACCACCGGGCAGGACCCCGTCGCCGGGCTTAACGGGTCACCGACCGATGACCGCTTCGTCTTTCCTTCGATATTGCGTGCCGTGGCCGGCCAGGGCTCGATTTATGCGGGACCATCAGCGGCCTACGGCATAGGCAACCCGGCGCCGGCTCTGGCCTGGTCATTGCTGTTGGCACCTTCCAGCGCGGGGCAGCTTGAACTGATCGCTGGGGATTCGATCTATGCCGGCGGCTACGCCATCAACCAGTCAGGGGCCAGCCCGGCGGCGCTCGCCACACCGTTTGCACCCGCGTTCAATGGCTACGGCAACAACCAGTCCGCTCGGCCGATTACGACCAACGCCGGCAGCGATGGTGTGCTGGCGCAAACCAATTCGCGCTATCCACTGTTTGCCTTTGGTCCCGATAGCTACTCGGGGTTGAGCAGTGTTCAGGGGCCGGCGCGCTTCTATGCACTGACCGGTGACCTGGTAGGAATTCGCACGGGCGAAACGCTGGCGTTCGCGACCACGAAGCGCACCTGGTATGAATCGGCAGGCCCGGTGTGGATGGTGGCGGGGCGTGACATCGTGGCGTCCGGTACCAATTTGGGGCAACCCACGTTTGCGCCCGTTGGGGCCATGGGTCGCAATAACGAACAGATCGCGTCTACCGGCAATCTGTTCGTGCATAACGATGCGCGCGACATTTCGCGGATTTCGGCCGGGCGAGACATTCTCTACAGCAGCTTCGACATTGCCGGCCCGGGTGTTCTGGACGTCAATGCCGGGCGCAATATCCTGATGGAAGATCGCGCCAGCATCACCAGCCTCGGTCCTGTCGTGGCAGGCGATCAGCGCCCCGGGGCGAGCATCGTGATGCAAGCGGGTGCGGGGGCGCAGGGGCCGGATTACTCACGGTTAATTGCGCGTTATCTGAACCCGCAAAACGTCGCGGATTCGGCTGTGGCCCTGAGCGCGCAACCGGGCAAAGTGGTCAAGACCTACGTCGAAGAACTGCAGAGTTGGCTGAGCCTGGGTTATGGCTTCAAGGGTGGCGACGAACAGGCGCAAGCGTTCTTCGCCGCACTTCCAAGTACCGAACAGGCGATCTTCGCCCGCCAGGTGTACTTCGCCGAATTGCGTGCCGGTGGCCTGGAATACACCGATGCCGATGGCCCACGCACTGGCAGTTACCTGCGCGGTCGCAACGCCATTGCGGCGCTGTTCCCGACCACTGATGTCGCCGGCAATCCGATTCGCTACGACGGCGATATCACGATGTACGGCGGCGCCGGGGTCAAGACGCTGTTTGGCGGCGATATCCAGATGCTCACGCCGGGCGGTGGTCAGGTGTTCGGCATCGAAGGCGCGGCGCCGCCGTCGACGGCGGGGATCATCACCCAAGGTTCGGGCGACATTCAGTTGTACTCGCAAGGCAGCATTCTGCTCGGCCAGAGCCGGATCATGACCACCTTCGGCGGCTCGATTCTCGGCTGGTCCGCCGAGGGCGACATCAACGCCGGTCGCGGCTCGAAAACCACTGTGGTCTACACGCCGCCAAAACGTGTCTACGACACCTGGGGCAACGTCACGCTGTCGCCGTCGGTGCCGAGTACCGGGGCCGGTATCGCCACACTCAACCCGATCGCCGAAGTGGCACCGGGCAACATCGACCTGATCGCGCCACTGGGCACCATCGATGCCGGCGAGGCGGGGATTCGCGTCTCCGGCAACGTCAACATTGCCGCGCTGACGGTGGTCAACGCCGCGAACATTTCGGTGCAGGGCAAGGCAACCGGCGTGCCGGTGGTGTCGGCGGTGAATACCGGCGCGATCACCTCGGCCAGTTCGGCGGCATCCTCAGCCACCCAAGCCGCCGAAGACGTCGCGCGGCAGCAACAGGCAGCGGCGCGGCAGAACCAAGCCTCGGTATTCACTGTGCAGGTGCTCAGCTTCGGCAACGAGCAACTGGCACCAACGCGCGATGGTGCCAGTCGCGCGCCAGCGACGGGTTATAACCCGGACAGCCCGGTGCAGGTGCTGGGCGCCGGGGCATTGGATGAACAGGCTAAGCAGCAGCTGACCGAGGAGGAGCGTGGGCAGCTGACGTTGTAAAAGGCTCTCGTGCAGTACGTTTGGGCGGCCGGTTGGCCGCCTTTTTTTATGAATGGTTATGGATATTTTTTACGGGCGTGCAACACCGTCAGAATTTTGATGTGGTCTGTCACCTGATAGACCAGTAAATAATTCGAGTTGATGACCATTTCGCGAGTGCCCGGTATTCGGCCGGAGCGGAAACCATGCGGTATCCAGGAAAGCCTTCGCGCTGCGGCGCTGAGCCTTTGGTGCAGTGCAACTGAAGCGACAGTGTTGCGTTGTTCTACGTATTCGATGATGTCAGCCAGGTCTCCAAGAGCCGGTTTACTCCAGCTAACCGGCAGCGCGTCGATTCTTGCGTCTCTCTTCCAGCATCTGACCTAGCAGCACCATTGCCTCATCGTGGGGAATAGGCGGACGTGGATCATCAAGTGCGGCTTGTACCTTGGCGCGATACCAAAGATCGTAATCCGCAGCCTCTTCTTCGGTTTCGAAGTCTGAAACGATAAGTGAAAGTTCAGCGCTCATCATGACCTCCATGATCAATGTGAAGCAGTCTAAGGGGATGTGGGCTCGTTGTCGTCACTGGCGGGACGAGGGAGACATCATCCGCAAACAGACGATGCAAATCTGTCAGACGCTTCGCTTGTGATGCACGTGAAGTCGATCAGCTGTGTAGTTCAATTCTGTAGGAAATCAGCTTTTGGTCATCGGGCTGACAGCCGCCGCTCAAAGCTGCGGCCACAGCCACGCTGCACTCAGTTACCGTCTGCAACCTTACGCTCGATCTCATCGACTTTGCGCTGTAGCTCTTCAGCTTCCTGCTCTTTGACCCGAGTGGAAGACGGCGTGATGATTTTGTCCACGCCTTCGGTTTTGCCGTCGCGGTCCTGCAGATCGCGCTCGACCACGTTCACCGGTTTGCCGCTGGCATCGGTGGGTGGGGCGTTGGGAGTTTTGTCGTCGTTGGGGTTCATGGCGCTGGCCTCCTGTGGGTGTACACATTGGAGACAGCGCGGCGGCAGACGTTCGAAATTTTTCAGCTGCGAGGCCCTCTCCGGCAGGAGAGGGCGCTGCGGCTTTTTCAGTCCTTGAGAATGTCGCGATCCTTGGTTTCCGGCAGGAAGAACGTGCCGAGTATTGCCGTCGCCACTGCAATCACGATCGGGTACCAGAGCCCGTAGTAGATATCGCCGGTGGCCGCGACCATGGCGAACGCCACGGTCGGCAGGAAGCCGCCGAACCAGCCGTTGCCGATGTGGTAGGGCAGCGACATCGACGTGTAGCGGATGCGCGTCGGGAACAGTTCGACCAGCCACGCGGCGATCGGGCCATAAACCATGGTCACGTAGATCACCAGCACGGTGAGCAGGAGCAGCATCATCGGGTAATTGATTTTCGCCGGGTCGGCTTTTTCCGGATAACCGGCGTCTTTCAACGCTGCGCCGAGGCTGGCGGTGAAGGCGTCGTTGCGGGCCTTGAAGTCGGCGGCGGTGAGGGCGCTGCCTTCGAAGCTCTCGACAACGCGGTCACCGATGCGCACCTGCGCGACGGTGTTCGGTTCGGCGGCGACGTTCTCGTACGGGATCGCGCGTTTCGCCAGCAAGGTTTTCGCCAGGTCACAGGAGCTGGTGAATCTGGCCTTGCCCACCGGATCGAACTGGAACGAACACTGATCAGGATTGGCGATCACTTTGACCGGATTTTTTCCTGAGCGACGAACACGTCCGGGTTGCCGTACTGGGTCAGCGCAGTAAAGATCGGAAAGTAGGTCAAAGCAGCCAGAATGCACCCGGCCATGATGATCGGTTTGCGCCCGATGCGATCGGACAGGCTGCCGAAAATCACGAAGAACGGTGTGCCGATCAGTAGCGATCCGGCGATCAGCAGGTTGGCGGTCTGCGCGTCGATCTTCAATGTTTGCAACAGGAAGAACAGCGCATAGAACTGCCCGGTGTACCAGACCACTGCTTGCCCGGCGGTGCCGCCCAGCAGCGACATGATCACCACTTTGAGATTGTCCCAGCGCGCAAAGGATTCGGTCAGCGGTGCTTTCGAGGCCTTGCCTTCGTCCTTCATTTTCTGGAACACCGGCGACTCGCTCAGTTGCAGGCGGATGTACACCGACACGGCCAGCAGAATGATCGACAGCAGAAACGGAATCCGCCAGCCCCAAGCCTCGAACGCCTCGTTACCCAGCGCGGTGCGACAGGCGAGAATCACCAGCAGCGACATGAACAGACCGAGGGTGGCGGTGGTTTGAATCCACGAAGTGAAAAAGCCACGGCGGTTGCGTGGCGCGTGCTCGGCGACGTAGGTCGCCGCGCCGCCGTATTCACCACCCAGCGCCAGGCCTTGCAGCAAGCGTAGGGTGATCAGAATCACCGGGGCAGCGACGCCGATGGTGGCGTAGCCGGGCAGGAGACCGACGATTGCGGTGGACACGCCCATGATCACAATGGTGATCAGAAACGTGTGCTTGCGCCCGATCATGTCACCCAGACGCCCGAAGACGATGGCGCCGAACGGCCGCACCGCAAACCCGGCGGCGAAGGCCAGCAGGGCAAAGATGAATGCGGTGGTTTCGTTGACGCCGGCGAAGAAGTGTTTGGCGATGATCGCCGCCAGCGAGCCGTAGAGGTAAAAGTCGTACCACTCGAAAACCGTGCCCAGCGAGGAAGCGAAGATGACCTTGCGCTCCTCCTTCGTGATACCGCCGCTGCGGGGCGGTGTGCCGGTGGATGCTGTGTCGATTGTGGCCATGGGTGTTCTCCGTCGTGCTTATTGTTGTAGGCCGGAGTCCCCCGTTACTGCCTGTCGCACTCTGGCCCGTTGGCATCTGCCGCCGTTGCTCTAGCGTGAAGCTTGCACAGTCTGAAGCCCGGAAGCATAATCAGCTTTTGCCAGATATCCACTCGGCCTACGCTTTGACCCAACGCTGCCGGCTCCAGGCGCTCAACCAATCGACCAGAAACACCAGCAACAGCATCGCCAGAATCACCGTACTGGCCTGGGCTTCCTGGAACAGACTCAAGCTGACATACAGCATCTGGCCCAGGCCGCCAGCACCGACAAAGCCCAGCACGCTGGCCATGCGGATGTTGTTTTCCCAGCGATACAGGCAGTAGGCGAGCAGTTGCGGGGCAAGGTTAGGCAGGGTGCCGTAGCAGAACGCGAGGATCGGATTGCCGCCCTGCAAACGGATCGCCTCGGCCGGTTGTGGCGGAGTGTTTTCCAATGCTTCGGCAAATAGCCGACCGAGCACCCCAGTGGTGTGCAGGGCAAGGGCGAGGGTGCCGGCGTTCGGTCCGAGACCGGCGGCAAGCACCATCAGCGCCGCCCAAACCAGCTCTGGAATCGCCCGCAAGCCGTTGAGCAGCAGGCGCGCCGCACTTTGCAGCGGCCAGCCGAAACGCCCGGCAGCGGGCAGCGCGAGAACGATGCCGAACAGTGCCGCAAGCAGGGTGCCCAACGCGGACATGGCCAGGGTTTCCAGCGAACCGTGGGCAATGGCTTTCAGGTAACCGGCGCTCAAGTCGGGACTTAGAAAGCGCTGCACGTAACTGCCCATCTGCTTGAGGCTGTTGGCGCTGCCGAGTTCGGCGAGATCCAGTTCCAGATAGGCAAAAGAGGCGACCACCGCGACCGCAATGGCGGCGAGCAGCAGCAGGTTGATCAGGCGCCTCATGCCAGCCTCCAGCGCAGCAAGCGGCTGAGTTGATCAGCGCACAGCACCAGCAGCAGGAACGTCAGCAACATGCTGGCGACTTCACCGCCGGCAAACATGCGGATCGACAGGTCGATCTGTTGCCCCAGCCCACCGGCACCAACAAAGCCCATCACCACTGAGGCACGGATCGCGCACTCCCAGCGATACACCGTGTACGAGAGCAGTTCGGCGGCGACATTCGGCAGCGTGCCGTAGGCAAACGCCGCCAGTCGACCGCTGCCGGCCTGCAACAATGCGTGCGCCGGGCGCTGGTCGGTGGATTCGAAAATTTCTGCGTAGACCTTGCCGAGCATGCCGCTGTAGGTGATGGCGATGGCCAACACGCCAGCCGCCGGGCCGAGGCCGACCGCGCGCACAAACAACAGTGCCCAGACGATCTCCGGCACGCTGCGCAGAAAGATCAGCAAGCCACGCACCGGCCAGCGCAGCAAACGCCCGGGCAGGCTCGGCACGCCGCCCCGGGACGCCGCCGAGAGCGACAGCGCGCGGCTCGCGATCAGGCTCGCCGGCACCGCCAGCAGCAACGCCAAGGCAATTCCCGCCGTGGCAATCGCCAGGGTTTGCAGGGTGGCTTTGAGCAACAGTTGCAGGAACGCTTGATCGTGCGCCGGCGGCCAGAATGCCGAAACAAAACGGCCCATTTCGTTCTGGCTATCGGCCTGAAACAACACGCCCAAGTCCAGTTCGCTGAGCTGAATGCCCGGCCACAGCAGGGCCAGCGCCAGCAATGTCAGCAACAATCGCGGCCACGCCGCAGGGTCCCGTGAATCGGCCTTCAGCATCGCGGAATCTGCACAATCAAAGGCGCGACCGCTGGTGCAGGCGATTGCAGTTGTTCATTGGCGTACAGCGCATCGAGTTTGTCGCGGCTGACTTCAGCAGAAGGGCAATCGAAAAGAATCTGCCCGTCGCGCAAACCGATGATCCGTGGAAAGTGCGCCAGCGCCAGGTCCACCGCGTGCAGGCTCGCCACCAGCGTGACGTTGTGCTCACGGGCGTGGCGCGACAGGATCGACAGCGTGTGGCCGGCAAGCACCGGGTCCATGGCCGAGACAGGTTCGTCGGCAAGCAATATTTCCGGCGCCTGATACAGCACTCGCGCAATGCCGACGCGCTGCAATTGCCCGCCGGACAACTGCTGGCAATGGGCGAAGAGTTTGTCGCCCAGATCCAGCCGCGCCAACGCCGCGCGAGCGCCCGCCACATCCAGTGGATGCAGCAGGTTCAGCAGACTTTTGCCCAGACTCCACTGACCGAGCTTGCCGGCCAGCACCGCCGTAATGACCCGCTGACGCGGCGGAATCGGCGGCGCCTGATGCACCAGGCCGATGCGCGCACGCAGGCGCTGCCGCTGGTGCGCCGACAAATGCCAGGCGCGTTCGCCGAGCACTTCGATGTCGCCACTGCTGGGCTTGAGCGCGGTGGCCAGCAGATTGAGCAGGCTCGACTTGCCAGCGCCGGACGGGCCGATGATTGCGACCTGTTCGCCAGCGCCAATCTGCACGTCGATGTTACGAAGGGCATCGACGCCATTCGCATGGCGCAGGCTGCCCTGGGTGAGGCGTAGGGTCATTTCAGCAGTTCGGCAGCGCGGGCGGCTTCCTCGATGCCCTTGTAGTTCTCGGGCTTGGTCTCGATGAAGCGACTGGCGGCCTGCAGATCGAGGATCTTCTTCTGCTCAGGATTGGCCGGGTCGAGGTCGAGGAAGGCTTGCTTGATCTTCGCGGCCAGCTTCGGATCAAGGGTGCCGCGCACGGTCCAGTTGTAATCGAAGTAGGTCGGGGTGGTGGCGAAGACTTTGACTTTGCTGGTGTCGACTTTGCCGGCGTCGACCAGTTTCTGCCAGACGCTGGCGTTCAATACACCAGCGTCGACCTTGCCGGCCTGCACCCAGGCAACGGTGGCGTCATGCGCGCCGGAGTAGGCGACGCGGCTGAAATAGCCTTCAGGCTTGATGCCGTCGTTTTTCAGCATGAAGTAACGCGGCATCAGGCTGCCCGAGGTGGACGACACCGAACCGAAGGCGAAGGTTTTGCCCTTCAGATCGGCGAGGCTTTTCACGTTCGGGTCGGCGGTGATGAATTTGCTGGTGAACTGCGCATCCTGTTCGCGCTGCACCAGCGGGATCACAGGTGTAGTGGCGTCGGTCTTCAAACGTGCCTGCACAAAAGTGAAACCGCCGAGCCAGGCCATGTCGAGGCGATCGGTGGCCAGCGCTTCAACCACCGCCGGGTAGTCGGCGACAGGCACAAACTGCACCTTCATGCCCAGTTGCTGTTCAAGATAAGCGCCCAGTGGTTCGAACTTGCGCAGCAGCTCGGTCGGGGCTTCGTCGGGAATCGCGCTGACGCGCAGGACATCAGCGGCTTGCGTCATCAGGGCAGAAAAGGACAGCGCCAGACCGGCGGTGAGGGCGAGGGTACGCTTGAACATAGAATTCTCCGTTTCGTAAGCGTCAACATTCGAAGGGCAGCCGCTACCGGGCGGCGCGCCACGTCAGGGTAGACGAAACGGCGAGGTTATACGCATTCGCGAGGAGATTGGCCAGCCTCCGTGCCGGCGCGGTGTGTCTGTTTGTGTACGGTTGCGGTCAAGCCGCTTCCGGCAGTTTGGCAATCACCTTGATTTCAAAATCGAAACCCGCCAGCCAGGTCACGCCGACAGCGGTGATGGTCGGAAACGGCGCTTCGCCCCAAAACTCCGGCACCACAGTCCAGATCGTTTCGAACGTCGAGTGCGGATCGACCATGAACACGGTGACATCCACCGCATCATCGAAGCTGCAACCGGCCGCAGCGAGGATCGCGTTGAGGTTGTGGAAGGCGGTGCGCACCTGATCGCGCAGATCGGCCTCGGGCGAGCCATCCTCACGGCTGCCGACTTGTCCGGAGACAAACAGGAAACCGTTGGAGCGAATCGCCGGCGAGTAACGGTGACGTTCATACAGGGCGTGGCGGGCGGGTGGGAACACTACATCGCGCTTGGACATGGGGCTGACTCCATCAGTGGTTGATGGAGTGACTTTAGGTATTTGCAGCTGCTGGATAAACGCGCAAGCTTGGCGTTCACTGTTTGCAAATTCCAAACAATCGAGGGGCGCGGATGGACCGGTTCGATGCGATGCAGGCCTTTGCCCGGGTGGTCGAGGCGGGCAGTTTCACCAAAGCTGCCGAAACCCTGCACATGAGCAAGACCACGGTGACGCAACTGGTGCAGCAGCTGGAGGCGCGGCTGCGGGTCAAGCTGCTCAATCGCACTACGCGCAAGGTCAACGTCACTGCCGATGGTGCAGCGTATTACGAGCGGGTGATCAAGTTGCTGGCCGACATGGATGACGCCGAAACCAGCCTGCCCGGTGCCGCCGCACGGCCACGGGGGCGCTTGCGCATCGACGTGCCGAGCCCGTTCGCGCGGCACATTCTGGTGCCGGCGTTGCCGGAGTTTCATGCGCGCTACCCGGACATCCAGATCGACATGGGCGTCAGCGACCGCATCGTCGACATCATCGATGAGAACGTCGATTGCGTGGTGCGCGGCGGTGAATTGCTCGATCAATCGCTGATGGCGCGCAAGCTCGCCAATCTGCCCTTGGGGGTATTTGCCGCGCCGGCTTATCTGGCCCGAGAAGGGACGCCTGAGCACCCGCTGGAACTGCAAGACTCCCATCACCGCGTCGTCGCTTTCCTCTGGGCTCGCACTGGTAAACCTCTTCCGTACACGTTGCACAACGGCACCGAGCGCCTGCAGATCAAGGGCCGGCATGTGCTTGCGGTGGATGACGGCAATGCCTATCTGGCGGCGGGACTGGCGGGCATGGGGGTGCTGTGGTTGCCGACGTATATGGCCGATGCGCATGTCGCGCGCGGAGAGCTCGTGCCGCTGTTTGAGGGCTGGCGCCTGGAAAGCATGCCGCTTTACGTCGCGTATCCGCCGAACCGGCATGTCAGCTTGAAATTGCGGGTGTTTATCGACTGGATTGTGGCGTTAATGGCGTAGGGCTCTGGTGCGCTTATTGCTTTACGTGAAGGCAAGTCGTCAGAAAAACAACCAACCCGGCGACCCGAACGTGCTCGTGATGAGAGGCGCACGTTCGACCCAAGGAGCTATGCGCGTAATGAATATGTACATCGATATCGTCGGCGCCTGCAATCTGAGCTGCCCGTCATGCCCGATGGGTAATTCGGAAAATGCCAATTTCAAGAAAGCCATGCAGCTCGATATGTTCACGCAGATTGTCGACAAGGCACGGCGTGAAGGGGTCAAGGCGATCTTTTTGTACAACTGGACCGAGCCGTTGATTCACCCGCGCATCGGTGAGTTCGTCGAAATCATTAACGCTGCAGGTTTGCAAAGCGGCATCAGCTCCAACCTGAACCTGGCCAAGAACATTGAAAGCGCGATGCTCGCCAATCCCTGGTTCTTCCGTGTCTCCCTTTCCGGGTTCCACCAGGACACCTACCGCCAAGGGCATGTCGGCGGCGACATCGAAGTGGTCAAGCAGAACATGATCAAGCTGCATGACCTCAAGCAGCGTCACGGCCTGAATACGCTCATCGAGGTCTATTACCACCGCTATCTGGATAACCTCGAAGAAGAGGGGCTGATGCGCGAGTTCAGTGAGCGCCTGGGTTTCAATTTCTCCACCGGCTACTCGGTGATGATGCCGCTGGAAAAAACCTTCGCCATCGTCGAAGACGATGCCTCGGTCACCGACACGGACCGGGAAACCCTCAAGCGCCTGGCGTTGCCACCGTATGCAGACCTGGTCAATCTGGTCAAGCAATACCCCAAACAGGCGTGCACCCTGAAAGATGATTGGCTGGTACTCGATTGCAATGGCAATACCGTGCTGTGCTGCACGATTTTCAATCAGGCGGAATACAGCGTCGGCAAGTATCTGGACATGCCGGTGCAGGAATTGATGAGTCGCAAATCCACGCAAAAGAACTGCGTGGACTTGTGCAACCGCTGCGCGAAGAACGGTCTGCACATCTACTCCGCATCGCCCAACAAGGGGCCGCTGGAAAGTCATGCGGTCAATCGCATCATCGACTTTCAACGACGCACGATTCTCGAACAGCCGATCGATAGCGAACGTCTGGGCCGTACAGGTGAAGTCAGCGCCGAGCACTTCGATGAGGAGCAATATTTGCGCCTCAATGCCGACGTAAAGACTGCAATCGCCACAGGCGCCTTCTCCAGTGGCTATCAACACTACGTCCTGTTTGGGCGTCTCGAAGGGCGGCTCGGGGCGGGGTTGAATACGATCGTTTGAGATACCCGGGGCGACGGCCATGGGTTGTTTGAAGGTGTGGCCTGATGACGTGATTGACTCTTTACCGGTTCCGGCCAACTATCGGCGCACAACAATGTGACCGATGGATTGAAACTTGACCGAACGACGCCAATTCAGCGGAGGCATGAAGGGGAAAAACCTCCGCTATCTGAATGAGCAAAGCGATAACGCGCAGTTGACGCGCACCGGTTTTCTGCTGCTCGAACACTTTTCGCTACCGGCCTTTACGCAGACGCTGGACGCCGTGGTGACTACCAATCTGTTGCGCCCGGGGCTGTTTACCTCGCGCACCTTCGGGCTGGGTGAGGGCGAGGTCATCAGCGACCTGGGGCTGGTGATCCGCCCCGATGCGCGTCTGGACTCAGCAGCGCTCGAGGAATTGGATCTGCTGGTGGTCTGCGGCGGTTACCGCACTGAACTGCGAGCGAGCGATGGGTTTGTGCACTTGCTCAAACTCGCGGCGGAGCGGGGCGTCAGTCTGGCCGGGTTGTGGAATGGTTCGTGGTTTCTCGGGCGTGCCGGGTTGCTCGACGGCTACCGTTGCGCGATTCACCCGGAACATCGCCCCGCGTTGACGGAAATTGCCAAGGCTACGCACGTCAGCAGCGAGCCTTATGTGATCGACCGCGACCGTCTCACCGCGTCGAGCCCATCGGGGGCTTTCCACATGGCGCTGGACTGGATCAAAGGCCTGCACGGCAAGGCGCTGGTCGAGGGTGTCGAGGACATTCTGGCGTTTGAGGAATCGCGCTACCGGCGGATCAAGCCGGATGAAAACATCTGCGTCAGCGCGCCGTTGCGGGAAGTGATCAAGCTTATGGACGCCAACCTCGAAGAACCGCTGGAGCTGGAACAATTGGCGGTCTACGCCGGCCGCTCGCGGCGCCAGCTCGAGCGCTTGTTCAAGGAGCAACTGGGCACCACGCCGCAGCGCTATTACCTGGAACTGCGCATCACCGAAGCACGGCGCCTGCTGCAACACACCGAGCTGTCGCAGGTGGAAGTGCTGGTGGCGTGTGGTTTTGTCTCGCCGAGCCATTTCAGCAAGTGCTATAGCTCGTACTTTGGTTATCGGCCTTCGAAGGAAAAACGGCTGGTTAAATAGATCGACCGGTGCAATCCCCAAAAACCCTCACCCCAGCCCTCTCCCAGAGGGAGAGGGAGCCGACCGAGGTATCTTGCGCTGTACATCGACCTGAAAGATGGACGTCGACTTTGGATTCAATACAGCGCTTTCAGGTCGGCGTAAATCTCGAATATCCCCCAATCAGTTCCCTCTCCCTCCGGGAGAGGGCTAGGGTGAGGGGTATTGAGGGCGGGTCTGTCAGAGACGATCAGCATCGATTACAGCTTGCGCAAACGCCGCCGGGCTTTCCTGGGGCAAATTGTGCCCAACCCCACCCTCAATCAACCGGAACTGATATTTCCCGGTAAAACGCTTGGCATAGTCCTCAGGCTTGGGATGTGGCGCACCATTGGCGTCGCCTTCCAGGGTAATCGTCGGCACGCTGATCGAAGGCGCAGTAGCCAATTTTTCTTCCAGCGCGGCATATTTCGCCTCGCCCTGCACCAGGCCCAGCCGCCAGCGGTAGTTGAACACGGTGATTTCGACGTGATCGGGGTTCTGCAACGCTTGGGCGCTGCGGTCGAAAGTGGCGTCGTCGAACTTCCACTGCGGCGAAGCCAGCTGCCAGATCAGTTTGGCGAAGTCGTGGGTGTTCTTTTTATAGCCGGCACGGCCGCGTTCGGTGGCGAAGTAGAACTGGTACCACCACTGCAATTCGGCTTTCGGCGGCAGCGGGTTTTGCCCGGCGGCCTGATTGCCGATCAGGTAGCCGCTGACCGCCACCAGCGCCTTCACGCGCTCTGGCCATAGCGCTGCGACGATGTCCGCCGAACGCGCGCCCCAGTCGTAGCCGCCCAGCACTGCTTGTTTGATTTTCAGCGCGTCCATGAAGTCGATCACGTCGCTGGCCAGCGCCGCAGGTTGGCCGTTGCGCAGGGTGTTTTTGGACAGGAACTGCGTGTCGCCATAACCCCGTGCATACGGCATCAGCACGCGGTAACCCTTGGCCGCGAGCAGTGGTGCGACATCGTCGTAGCTGTGAATGTCGTAGGGCCAGCCGTGCAGCAGGATCACCACCGGGCCATCGGCAGGACCGGTTTCGGCGTAGGCTACGTCGAGCAAGCCAGCCTTGATGTGCTTCAGCGGGCCGAAAGGAGAGGGTGCGGAATAGCTGACGGCGGCGGGTTCTGTGGTTTGCGCCTGAGCGCTGCCGACGGCGCCGAACAGTGACAGCGCCAGGACTGACAAGCCGAGCGCGGCGGTGATTTTAGAGGTGTGCAGAGCCTGTTTCATGCTGACGTCTCCTTTGCGAGCCTGTGGCCAAGGGGCTGGATGAACCCTTGAAACCCTGGGTGCATTGAAGCGTGGCGAGGTATCTGCTCTGTGTCGCCAGAGAGCGTTTTTGCATTGGGTTGTGTAGCAGCGGGGCGCGTACACAGTGTGATACATGGCGATGAAACGGTGAGTTTTCGCGCGAAAATAATAAGTGGCTGTTTTAAAACAAAAAAAATTTTATTTCGGGCTTCCCAAATGAAATGAATGTTGTTAAATTGCGCACCGTTCTCACAGCGATCCTAACGGAGCCGCTGATCAGAGCTACAGGGGCGTCGCCAAGCGGTAAGGCAGCAGGTTTTGATCCTGCCATGCGTTGGTTCGAATCCAGCCGCCCCTGCCATCTACGAAAAAAACGCCAACTTCGCAAGAAGTTGGCGTTTTTTTATGCCTGCGATTTACCGCGCTCGAGCCAGGCATGCGTGCGCGATGCCGAAGCACCGCGCACGCCGGTCACTCAGTGCGGTGCGCGCGGGATGGTTTTCATCAGGTCTTCAGGGCTGATGTGGCCGACCACGCTGCCCGGCTGCGGCAGGTTCAGAATGTGGCCTTTCATCTTGCCGATGATGTGCATCTCGCACGGCTTGCAATCGAACTTCAACGTCAGCACTTCATCGCCGTGGATCAACTGCATCGGCGCGACCTTGGTGCGCACGCCGGTCACGCCTTTGGCCTGTTTCGGGCACAGGTTGAAGGAGAAACGCAGGCAGTGCTTGGTGATCATCACCGGCACCTCGCCTGGCTCTTCGTGAGCTTCGTACGCCGCGTCGATCAGCTTGACGCCGTGACGGTGGTAGAAGTCGCGGGCCTTCTGATTGTAGACGTTGGCGAGGAAGGTCAGGTGCGAATCCGGGTACACCGGTGGCGGCGTGGTTTCGGCCTTGCGGCTGCCACGCGGATGCGCGGCGACGCGGGCCGCCGTCAGCGCTTCGATCACTTCACGACGCAGGGATTTGAGTTGCGAGTTGGGAATGAAGAACGCTTGCGGCGCATCCAGCTTGATGTCGGTGGCGTGGTACTGCGTGGTGCCGAGCTGGCCGAGCAGGTCGCGCAGTTGCTCCAGCGCTTGTTCAGGCTTGTTGGCAACGCCGAACGGCCCGTTCAGCGTGACGCTGGCGCTGATGCCTTCTTCGCTGGTCGCGGTCACTTCCAACTGTTCTTCGCGCAGGCGGGCGAACCAGCTCAGGGCTACGCGACGTTCCGAAGAAGTCTTCTGCAACGCCTGTTGCCAGTTGTGATCAAGGTTGCGATTCAACGGGTGGCTTGGACGCAGCTTGAACAGGCCCTCGGGCATTTCGTTCGGCTCGACGCGGTAGCGGTAGCGCTTCTCGCCGTCTTCTTCGAACTCGCCTTTGGCCTCGGCGATGTTGGCGCGGAAACCGACCACTTCGCGCTTGACCAGCACGTTCAGGCCGTCGCCGTTGGACAGCGGCTCGTGAGTGACAACCTGCATGTCACGCTTGCCGACTTTTTCCACCGTGCCGACCGGCAGCCCGGTGAAGGTTGGTGAATCGAAGGCGCCGATGTCGATCTTGCGATCGGTGACGAAGTAATCGGTGCTGCCACGGTGGAAGGTCTTTTCCGGGTCGGGCAGGAAGAAATGCACGGTCCGGCCGCTGGAGGCGCGGGCCAGGTCAGGGCGGTCTTCGAGCACGTCGTCCAGACGCTGGCGGTAATAGGCAGTGATGTTCTTCACATAGCCCATGTCCTTGTAGCGACCTTCGATCTTGAACGAACGCACGCCTGCTTCGACCAGCGCGCGGATGTTGGCGCTCTGGTTGTTGTCTTTCATCGACAGCAGGTGTTTTTCGTAAGCGATCACGCCACCCTTTTCGTCTTTCAAGGTGTACGGCAAGCGGCAAGCCTGGGAGCAGTCGCCACGGTTGGCGCTGCGGCCGGTTTGCGCGTGAGAGATGTTGCACTGACCGGAGAAGGCCACGCACAGCGCGCCGTGGATGAAGAACTCGATGGCCGCGTCGGTTTCATCGGCGATGGCGCGGATTTCCTGCAGGTTCAGTTCTCGGGCCAATACCAACTGGGAGAAACCGGCCTGATCGAGGAACTTCGCCCGCTCCAGCGTGCGGATATCGGTCTGGGTCGAGGCGTGCAGCTCTATCGGCGGAATGTCCAGCTCCATCACGCCCAGGTCCTGAACGATCAGCGCATCGACGCCGGCGTCGTACAACTGATGGATCAGCTTGCGCGCCGGCTCCAGTTCGTTGTCGTGCAGGATGGTGTTGATGGTGGTGAAGATGCGCGCGTGGTAACGGCGGGCGAATTCGACCAGTTCGGCGATTTCGCTGACTTCGTTGCAGGCGTTGTGGCGTGCGCCGAAGCTCGGGCCGCCGATGTACACGGCGTCAGCGCCATGCAGGATGGCCTCGCGGGCAATGGCGACATCGCGGGCAGGGCTGAGCAATTCCAGGTGATGCTTGGGCAAGGACATAGTTTTTTAGTCAGGCGGTCACGGGCAAGGGGCCCATTCTACCCGTGAAACGCGCGGCGGGCACGTGTGCGCTGCCCGATGGTGGCTGGCGATCGGGTCAGTTCGGTTGGCGGTTGTGTTGAATGTTCCGGCCCCTTCGCGGGCAAGCCCGCTCCCACAGGGTTAGCTCCGGGCCGGAATACATCCACTGTGGGAGCGAGCCTGCTCGCGAAAGCGGTCTGTCATCCGAAAACCATTGAGTGACATCCGCAAATTCGATCAGCCCTTGGCGGCCATCGCCGTCACTTCCACACGCATCCCCTCAACCGCCAGCGAGGCGACGCCCACCGCTGCCCGCACTGGCCAAGGCTTGGCGAAATAGCGTTTGTAGACTTCGTTGAACGCCGCGCGATCAGCCATGTCGGTGAGGTAAATGGTCAGGTGCAGCACCCGGTCCATCGAACTGCCAGCACGTTCCAAGGCGACTTTCAGCGCTTGCAGCGTGCACTCGCTTTGCTCGGTGATGCCGCCGAGTTCCAGGCTGCCATCGGCGCGGGTTGGAATCTGCGTGGAAACCATGATTCCGCCGAAGGTGGCGACGTCGGAAGAAATCGAATCGGTGTCCGGATCAGGCGTGAAGATGATGTCTTGATTAGCCATGGGCATCTCTTGTTTGGGTGGATGAAGATTGCGGCAGTTTACAGATTCTTTCCCACCATGGCCCGGACGGGGACCGCGACACGTTTGTATAAGCGTGTATCACCGCTCAGCCGATACACACGGCAACACCAAACTGCGCTTTCGAGACACATCCGCCTTACATGCCAAGCCCAAAGTAGCCCTCACACCAACACTACGTTCAAGAGGGCACCACCATGTACCGTCCACTGTTTCTGGCTTCTGCCGTTGTCTTCGCCTCCCTTGCCGGTTTCGCCCATGCGGCGGATGCACCGGCGACGAGTTGGCAGAAAGGTCTGAGCCGTACTGATCTGGTTCGCCAGGATCTCGGCGCTGACAATCGCGAAGTGATTCAGGCGCGTATCGATTTTGATGCTGGCGTCACTTCGCCTCGGCATGCTCATCCCGGCGTGGAAGTCGCCTATGTCATCAGCGGCACGTTCGAGTATCAGCTTGAAGGGCGAGCGCCGGTGATACTCAAGGCCGGCGATTCGTTGTTCATTCCGGCGGGCGTTGCGCATGTGGCCAAAAACGTTGGCAACGACAAAGCCGTGGAACTGGCCACTTATGTCGTGCCGAAGGGCGAACCGCTGCTGATCCTCAAGCCGTGATGCGTCGGCCTGCTATTTCGAGCGCGGCTTGCTCATTGCGCGCTTGATGCGCATCCAGTCCTGATAGGCCGCCGTTCGCTTGGCGTCGGCCAGGGCTTTTGCTTCGCTGAAGCGAGCCCAGTCCTCAGGACTGTCGGCGTCATGCTCAATGATTCTGTAGGCCGCCTCTTCCAGCAGGTCGGCCTCGCGGAACATCGCGGCGTTTTCTGCCATCTCGTCACCCCAGGATCGGCCGAAACCGAATTTCAACGTGTGCTCATTCATTTTGCGTGATCCTCCTCCCAGACCAGGGGTACTGATTCTCGCCATCGCACCCCGGTCACGCCAAAGCGCTCCGCCATCGGTTTGGAAAAACGTTTCAACGGAGGCCTACCGGGGCGGGGGATGGGCGCGATTCCTGCGTCGCAACTTGCCCACTGCCACGCTTCGGCGTTGTTCATGTTTTTTGTGCGAATGACGAATGACCTGGGCTTTCCATGTAACAGGTACTCGATCACGTACAAGTCCACTGCGCTCATACATTTCCTCCGTCTGTTAAAAAGAGGGATGTCTGGCGAAATGAATAATTCAGAGAAAATTCTTTTGGCTGGGATGACCGGCATACGCCGCTTGTTTAGCGTTATACCGCGCGTTGGGGCGTGTACAAGTTGAGGCGCCAATGCACTACATGATCTTGTAATGTCGCTGCTGAGAGTGGCGATCTGAATAGAATGAAACGCATCTAAAACGACGCGTTATTCAGGAGGGGCTTCAGGAGTAAATGCATGAGCAGACAAAGTCTGCGTGAATCTCGGTGTCTTCAACCGCTGTGATCAGCCCGGCATGCAAAGCTTCTTCAGGATTGATAATGCGCGGAGCCGCTGTCAGGTATTTCTCTGTCTCCAACGCATTTTTCCCGTTACTGGTACGCTCGGCGACAATCTGCGCGTACAGATGCAAGTCGTAATCCAGACTCATGGCATATTCCGACATGCGCGAATGATCAACCGCTCCCTGCAAGTGCCAATGAAAAGGGTGAAACAGAAACTTGCTATGAGTGCACGCAGTGCGGCGCTGGCCGGCGAGGAAAACGATATTGCCCATCGACTCGACCGTTCCCAGGTTATGCGTGTGTACCGGCACGGGCAGCGCCATCAGAAAGTTGTACATCGTGAAACCGTAACTGCATTCGCCACCCATGGTAGCGATGTTCAGAATCAACCTGGGGGCATCTTCCTTTAGCGCACGCGAGGCTCTGTCAATCAGCTGACCGCAGGTTGAAGCATTGATCGGGCCGGTAAAGTTAATCACGTGAACAGGCATGGCAATTTCCTCGACGGGCCGGGGCTCTGCGAACGGGCTCTTTGCGCAAGGACTGGTGCCCGTGAGTCAGGAGCAGCGTTCGTACGTTGGCGTCGTTTGCGTTTCTCGAGAGTTTTCAGAGTCAACGTTCAACTGCCTGCGCTCGTAACATTCATGTTGGGCACGATCGCTGTGCTGCGGGTGGCCTGGTTCTCTTTCAATGCACGAAGACCCAGCGTCGTCCGGCAGTTTCTCCGGGGAGCTGCGCGTCGCTTCTGCTACAACTTCAGCGCCTTCGTGTTGGTGTAACTGGCTTGGAGGCGTATGTGTGGAGGTGTTCATCTTTGCGCTCCGTCGAATATTACAAGGGCAGCGAGGCTGCCCTTGTATTGCTCATTTACGACTTGCGACCTCCACTGTGGCTGGATTGTCCGCCCTTGCGACCAGCTTCGGATGCTTTTTCACGATCGTTGGCGAAGTTGCCGCCAGACTGTCCGCCTTTTTTCCCGGACTCTTGCATCTTGTCACGATCGTTGCCGGCGTTACCTGTATTTTTATTTCCGGTGGTCATGATAGCTCTCCGATATCTATTAACGTTTCGCTAGTGATGTCCGTTTTCGTCATGGACACCTACTTCGATTACATATCGGTTCACGGTGTTTTGATTTTTTTAATTGATCCGATGAGCGGTGCCTGCACTTTCAACTTGTATTGGCCAGTAGTGCATATATACCTAAAGGGGCTACGCTCAATCGCGATGGATAATAAAGAAAAACACTTACACCGATGCCGAGCCGGTTGTTGAAGTTAATTGAACCTCGACTATCTGAATCGTGGCAACGGCCGATCAATTGGCTTGAGCGTCGAAAGCGTATCGCGAATAAGCGGCGCATCTTTTTCGATGTCATGCAGTCGGTCGCGAATGCGCAAAGCTGTCGGATGCCCGCCTTGATGATCAACCCAGTCGGCGATCTCTTTGCAGGCGGCTGCCAGGCGCGCCTGACGGGCGTCGAGCAGGGTGAGGAGGGTGGTGATGGACTCTTTCTCGGACATGAAACACCTCCGTTCGCTGAAACGGCTGAGTTGCAACAAAAAGCCCGCGTGGCGCGAACCTTCAGATCAACTATAGAAGCCCTGCGCGATCGTGCAAAAAATACCCGGCTCAGCTCATCGGCAAATCTTGTAGGAGTGAGCCTGCAGGGGGTTGTGCGACTCAGGACGCCTCGCTCACCTCACACATCCGCTCGAGAAACATCGCCAAGGCCACTTCCTCGGCGCGCAGGCCTTTGCGCACTCGCGGGCGGGGCAGTTCGGCGAGGGCACCGAGCATGAAATGTTCGAGCACGGCAGGGTGGATGTAGCATTTGCGACACACCGCTGGCGTGTTGCCCAGCTGTTTGGCGACGTTCTTCACCGCTTCGACCACATGGCGCTTTGCCTCGGTTTCCGACTCATGCTGCAGCTCGCGCAGCACTGCCAAGCCAATGCGCTGCCCGCCCAGGTGCGGTAGTCCTTGGCGGTGAATTCAGCGCCGGTGAGCTTTTGCAGATAGGCGTTTACGTCGGAGGAAGTGACGGTGTGCCGTTCGCCGTGTTCATCAAGATACTGAAACAGGTTTTGCCCGGGAATCTCCAGGCAGCGCTTGATGATTCGCGCCAGACGCCGATCCTTGACGGTGATCTGGTGCTCGATGCCGCTCTTGCCGCGGAACTGGAACAGGATCGCGCTGCCATTGACCTCGACATGCCGGCTGCGCAACGTGGTCAGGCCATAAGAGCGATTGTCCCGCGCATATTGGGTATTGCCGACGCGGATCAGCGTGGCGTCGAGCAAGGTGATGACCGTGGCCATGACCTTGTCGCGGCTGAAGCCCGGGGCGTCGAGCAGCGCCTCAAGCTGGCGCCGCAGTTTGGGCAGGGCCAGGCCGAATTCGCGCAGGCGCGAGTATTTGTCGGCGTCGCGCACTTCGCGCCAGCGCGCGTGATAACGGTACTGCTTGCGCCCGCGCGCATCGCGGCCGGTGGCTTGCAGATGGCCGCACGGGTCGGCGCAGATCCACACATCGGTGTAAGCCGGCGGCACCGCGAGGGCATTGATGCGTTTGATTTCGTCCGGGTCGGTGATGCGCTGGCCCGACGGTTCGAAATAGACGAACTTGCCGCGCAGTTTTTTCCGGGTGATACCAGGCTGAGTGTCATCGACGTAATGCAGATCGGCGGGCAGAGCATCTGTCAGCACGGTATCGGGCATGGCGGTTTCCTTCGGTCATACGGCAGTCTGTAACTGATTGACCGCAGGCGCTGGCCGTCGTGCCGAATGATTTACGCGAGCACCGCCACCGCCTTGATCTGCGCCCACAGCCGCTGGCCCGGGTGCACGCCCAATTGGTCACGCGAGAAGCGGGTGATCCGCGCCAGCAGCGGCGTGCCGCCGGCATCGAGGCGGATCAGCACATGGGCACTGTTGTCAGCGGCCTGTTCGCTGATGACGGTAACGGGCAGACGATTGAGAATGCTGCTGGCCGCATCATTGTTCAGCGCCAGGCTGATGTCGCGGGCGTGCACCTTGCAGCGCAGGGCCTGACCCACGGCCATGGGCGCATGGGTGACGCGAATATTCATGTCCGTGGCCGGCAGTTGCAGGCTAAGCAATTGATAGGTGGCGTCGTAGGCGCTGACCTGACCTTCGATGATCACCCCGGCGTCATCGCCCAGCGCCAAAGGCAGATCCAGACGCGCCAGGGTCTCGCCGATCGGACCACTGGCGAGGGTTTTGCCATCGCTCAGCAACACCAGATGATCGGCCAGACGCGCGACTTCATCCTGGGCATGGCTGACGTACAGCAGCGGAATATCCAGTTCGTCATGGAGGCGTTGCAGGTATGGGAGGATTTCGCTCTTGCGCCGGCTGTCGAGAGCCGCCAGCGGTTCGTCCATCAGCAACAGTTTCGGGCTGGTCAGCAGGGCGCGGGCGATGCCGACGCGCTGCCGCTCGCCGCCGGACAGATGCTGCGGATGGCGCTCGAGCAAATGGCCGATGCCGAGCAGTTCGGTCGCTTGGTTGATATCGACCCGGCGTTGCGACTTGGCGATGCGTTTGAGACCAAACTCCAGATTGGCCAGCACCGACAGATGCGGGAACAGGCTGGCTTCCTGAAACACGTAGCCAAGCGCACGTTTATGCGGCGGGACGAAGACGCCCTTGGCACTGTCCTGCCAGACCTCGTCGTTGACCTGCACAAAACCCTGCTCGGCGCGCTCCAGCCCGGCGATGCAGCGCAGGCAGGTGGTTTTGCCCGAGCCGGAATCGCCAAACAGCGCCGTGACGCCCCGGCCCGGCACTTGCAGATCAACATCCAGTTCGAACCCCGGATAAGTGCGTTTCAGGCGTACATCTATCATCGATCAGCTCCAGCCTGCGCGGGTTTTGCGGCTGGAATACAGCGCCAGCAACACCAGAAACGAGAACACCAGCATCGCCGCGGACAGCCAGTGCGCCTGGGCATATTCCAGTGCTTCGACGTGGTCGTAGATTTGCACGGAGACCACGCGGGTCTTGTCGGGAATGTTGCCGCCGATCATCAGCACCACGCCGAATTCACCGACGGTGTGGGCAAAACCGAGGATCGCTGCGGTGATGAAACCGGGGCGCGCCAGCGGCAGGATCACGCTGAAGAACGTGTCCCAGGGATTGGCGCGCAACGTCGCGGCGACCTCCAGCGGGCGGGTGCCGATTGCCGAGAAAGCGTTTTGCAGCGGTTGCACCACGAACGGCATGGAGTAGATCACCGAGCCGATGACCAGCCCGGTGAAACTGAACGTCAGCGTGCCCAGCCCCAGCCATTGAGTGAACTGGCCGAGAAAACCGTGCGGCCCCAGCGCCAGCAACAGATAAAAGCCGATCACCGTCGGCGGCAGCACCAGCGGCAGGGCGACGATGGCGCCAATCGGGCCGCGCAACCAAGACGAGGTGCGCGACAGCCATAACGCGATCGGTGTGCCGATCACCAGCAGGATCACGGTGGTCAGCGACGCCAGTTTCAGGGTCAGCCAGATCGCGGCGAAGTCGGCACTGGTCAGCGACATTTACAGTTCATATCCGAAGGACTTGATCACCGCAGCGGCTTTCGGGCCTTTGAGATAATCGATCAGGGCCTTGGCAGCAGCGCTGTCCTTGCCTTTGTTCAAGATCACCGCGTCCTGTTTGATCGGATCATGCAGGGTGGCGGGAACAATCCATGCCGAGCCGCTGCTGATTTTGCCGTTCTTGAAGATTTGCGACAGCGCCACAAAGCCCAGTTCGGCGTTGCCGGTGGAGACGAACTGGTAGGCCTGAGTAATGTTCTGGCCTTCGACGATTTTGCTTTTCGTGGCTTCGCTCAACTGGAGTTTTTCCAGCACCTGGGTGGCGGCGAGACCGTATGGCGCGGCTTTCGGGTTGGCGATGGACAAGTGCTGGTATTGGTTGGTTTTCAGCACGTCACCCTGTGCATCCACATAACCTTCTTTTGCCGACCACAGCGCCAGCGTGCCAATGGCGTAGGTGAAGCGCGAGCCTTTGACGGCTTCGCCTTCCTGCTCGAGCTTTGCCGGGGTGCTGTCGTCAGCGGCGAGAAACACTTGGAAGGGCGCGCCGTTTTTGATCTGGGTGTAGAACTGGCCGGTTGCGCCGTAAGCAGCGACCAGTTTGTGCCCGGTGTCTTTTTCGAAGTCGGCAGCGATGGCCTGGATTGGCGCGGTGAAATTGGCGGCGACCGCCACTTGCACTTCGTCAGCCTGCGCGGCGCCGATGCTGAAAAATGCGAGGAATGAGGCGAGACAGGCAGGGGCGAGGCGTGTGGCAGCAGGTGTCATGTAAAGGCTCCGTGATCGGCATTGAATGCTTTGCTTTGGATAACGCCGATACACGGGCGCAATCGCTGTATACGGAAATATATAGCGATATGCCGCCAAGTGGCGAGGGAATAAATCCGCTCGCCGCGTAAATTCAATGACGGTTGAGTTTCGCCAATGCGCCCTCGGCGAGTTGCCGGGTCAGTTCAGCGCTGCCGATATCCTTGCCCAACGTCAGCGCCTGACCGGCCCACAGATTGGCAAAATCGGCGTCATCCTTGGCTCGCAGCGGCATCAGCGCGCCGCCGGCCAACGGAAAGGCTGGCGCTTGCGCTGACATCGGGCCGAGTTCGCGCATCGCCCGATTGACAATGCCCCGCGCCGGACGTCCGGTGAAAATGTTGGTGATGGCGGTCTGGCTTTCCTTGGCGGTGCGCAGGGCCTTGTGGTGCGAGGCGCTGACCTTCGCCTCCGGGGTAAACAGAAACGCCGTGCCGACTTGCACCGCCGAGGCTCCGAGCATCAACGCGGCTGCAACGCCTCGGGCATCGCTAATCGCACCCGCCGCAATCACCGGCACTTTCACCGCGTCGACCACCTGCGGCACCAGTGCAAAGGTGCCGACCTGGCTGCTCAGATCATCGCTGAGAAACATCCCGCGATGCCCGCCCGCCTCATAACCCATGGCGATGATCGCATCGCAGCCGTGTTGCTCCAGCCAGATCGCTTCTTCGACCGTAGTCGCAGACGAAAGGATTTTCGCCCCGGTTGCCTTGACCCGATCAAGCAGATTTTTCTCCGGCAACCCGAAATGAAAACTCACCACTTCGGGGCGGAATTCTTCGAGCACGGCACACGCAGTCTCGTCGAAAGGAGCACGGTTGGACACCGGTGTCGGCGCCTCGAAATCGGCACCGAGTTCGCGGTAGTAAGGTTCGAGCAGATTTTTCCAGTCCCGGGCTCGCTGCTCATCAGGCGCCGGTGGCTGATGGCAGAAGAAATTGACGTTGAACGGCTTGGTGGTGTGCTGGCGAATCGTCTTCAGTTCTTCGCGCAGTTGCTCGATGCTCAGCATCGCCGCCGGCATTGAACCGAGGCCGCCGGCATTGCACACGGCAATCACCATCGAAGAATTGGTCGCACCGGCCATCGGGCCTTGGATAATCGGCAGTTCGATACCGAGAAGATCAAGGATACGGGTGTCTGGCCACTGGCTCATAAAGCAATTCTCCGAACGATGAAACGGGCAGGGACGGCAAGCGGTTTTAGCAGCAAAACCGGCTGCGGGGCCAGTCTGAAATTCTGAACATTACGTGCAGTTTTTCAGCGTCGGTGCGGGTGGCTTAGCGAAAGTCGAGTGTGGCAATGTGTTGCGATGTGTTATTTCAGGGCACGCTTTCTTCCCATTATTTTCGAGGGGCCGTCATGTTCAATGCCATTCTGATCGACAAAGACGACAGCGGTTATCGCGCCAATCTGCAGCAAATCGATGAGCAGCAACTGCCCGAAGGCAACGTCAGCGTGAGCGTCGCGTACAGCACCCTGAATTTCAAAGACGGCCTGGCGATCACCGGCAGCAGCCCGGTGGTACGCAAGTTTCCCATGGTGCCGGGGATCGATCTGACGGGGACTGTAGAGTCGAGTTCGCATGCCGATTTCAAGCCGGGCGATCAGGTGCTGCTCAACGGTTGGGGCGTCGGTGAAAGCCACTGGGGCGGACTGGCGCAAAAGGCCCGGCTCAATGGTGACTGGCTTATTCCGTTGCCCGAAGCTTTCACGCCGGCGCAAGCCATGGCCATCGGCACCGCAGGTTACACGGCAATGCTGTGCATTCTGGCGCTGGAGCGCCATGGTCTGACACCGGATCACGGCGAAGTGCTGGTCACCGGCGCCAATGGCGGGGTCGGCAGCTTTGCCATCGCCTTGCTCAGCAAGTTGGGCTACCGCGTGGTGGCATCCACCGGCCGTGTATCCGAGCATGAATACCTGCAGCAATTGGGTGCTGCCGAAATCATCGATCGAGCCACCTTGTCCGAACCGGGCAAGCCGTTGGCGAAAGAGCGCTGGGCGGCGGTGGTCGATTCGGTCGGTAGTCATACGCTGGCGAATGCTTGCGCCAGCACACGCTCGGAAGGCGTGGTCGCGGCATGCGGGTTGGCGCAAGGCATGGATTTCCCGGCCTCGGTAGCACCGTTCATTCTGCGCGGCGTAACGCTGGCCGGGATCAACAGCGTGACCCAGCCCAAGGCGCGCCGTATCGAGGCCTGGGGCCGACTGGCCAAGGATCTGGATTTCTCGTTATTGCACTTGATCAGTCACGAAATCAGCTTGAGCGAAGCCCTTGAGGCCGCGCCCAGATTACTCGCCGGGCAACTGCGGGGCAGGGTGGTGGTCGACGTCAATCGTTGAGTTCGCGCTCAAGCAGTTGGCGTTTGCGCTCGACGCCCCAGCGGTAGCCGGAAAGATTGCCGTCACTGCGCACCACGCGGTGGCAGGGAATCGCCACCGCCAAACGGTTGGCCCCGCAAGCCTGGGCCACGGCGCGCATCGAAGTCGGCGCGCCGATGCGTTGCGCGATTTCGGCGTAACTTGCGGTGCTGCCTGCGGGGATCTCACGCAGCGCCTGCCAGACGCGCTCCTGAAACGCTGTGCCGCGTATATCCAGCGGCAAGTTCAGGCCCGTCGCGGGCGCTTCAACAAAGCCGACGACGCTGGCGATCAACTGTTCAAATTCGCGGTCGGCGCCGATCAGGTTGGCCTTGCGAAACTGATCCTGCAGGTTGCAGACCAGCTGATGCGGATCGTCGCCGAGCAGAATCGCGCAGATCCCCCGTTCGCTTTGCGCCACCAGAATCGCCCCCAGCGAGCATTGGCCAACGGCAAAGCGAATGTCGTTGTTCTGCCCGGCGGCGCGGTAATCGGTGGGCTTCATGCCCAGCAGTTGATCGGCTGATTCGTAAAAGCGGCTGTTGGAATTGAAGCCAGCGTCATACAGCGCGTCGGTCACCGAGCCGCCGTCCGCCAGGCGCGCACGCAGTTTGCGTGAGCGATGCGCCGTGGCGTAAGCCTTGGGCGTCAGGCCGGTCGCGGCTTTGAATAGCCGGTGGAAATGAAAAGGGCTGAGGCCAGCGGTGGCCGCGAGGCTGTTGAGCGCCGGCAGCGTCTCACAGGTCTCGATCTGCCGACAGGCTGCAGCCACGATCGCTGCATGCTGCGCATCACTCTGATCCTTGCTGGCGCGTTTGCTTGGCCGATACCCGGCAGCTTCGGCCAGTTCGGCGCTGTCGAAAAACTCGACGTTCTGCGGTTTCGGCAGGCGCGCAAGACTGCTCGGCCGGCAATAGACACCAGTAGTTTTGACCGCATAGACAAATTGCCCGTCGGCACGCGGATCGCGCGCCACCACAGCGGCCCAGCGGGGATCGTGTTCAATGCTGATTGTCTTCGAAAGCTTGTCCATGAGAGGGGATCCGTTGACCTGTTTGAGTCAGGTTAACCAGCATCGTAACCCGCAACACTCCGCGCCTTGCGGTCAAACTTTTATTGATCGCCAGCAACGCGGAAGGTGATGTTGATGCGCCGTTCGCCCAAGAGCGGGTGATGGCCAGGTTTGATTGGCAGCACGCCGTGATAGCGCAGGCGGTCCACGCCGCCCCAGACCACCATGTCGCCATGCAACAGCGGAATGCGCTGGGTTTTATCGTTGCGTTCGAAGCCGCCGAACAGAAACATTGCCGGCAAACCTAGCGACAGCGAAACGATGGGCGCGGCATAACCTTTTTCGTCTTTGTCCTGATGCAGCGACATCTTGGCGCCGGGGACGTATTGGTTGATCAGGCAGGAGTCGGCTTGAAAATCCGTAAACCCGGCGCGTTCCGCCGCCTCGTGCGCCAGATCGGCAAACGCCGCCGGCATCGACGGCCACGGCAAGCCGCTGAGTGGATCGACGCTGGAATAACGGTAACCGCTGCGATCGGTGATCCAGCCCAGCTGTCCGCAACTGCTGGTGCCGACCGACATGCTGAAACCGCCGGGCGTGACCATGTGGCGTAGCGGGGCGGCGGCAAGAATGGCGTCGAGCCCGGTCAGCAGTTGCTCGACCTGCGGCAAGGCGAACCCGCGCAGCACCCACGATTGTTCGCCGATCTGCTCGGCGCGGGGCTGCTGTACGGGTTCGTTGTCGGCGAACAGGTCAAACGTGGTCGGTTGCATGACTCGGTTACAGCGCTTTGCTGACCTTGATGTCACTGAGTTCTTCGTCAGCGTGCATTTTCTTCAGCGCCGCTTTCGCTTCCTCGTCAGTGCCGGTTTCCAGTTCAGCGAATTCGAAACGCTGTTCACCGTCCAGTTTGTACTTGATCACGTATTTGGTTTTTTGCGCCACGGTCATGTTTCCCTTGCAGAATAGGCTGCGCGTCTCAGCTCAGTTTAGTGCTGGAGCGACGGATGATCTTGATCGAGTGGGTCAGCGTCGGCTTGCGCGTCACGCTGATTGCGCGGCGGTTGACGGTGTCGATGGTGATGTTCCAGAAGCCGGTGCTCGGTGCGGTGATGCGTGCCGGGAACGTGTCGAACGCGCCGCCGTGGTAGGTGTGACGGCCGCCGTTTTTGAAGCTGCGGAAGTTGGCGTCGTTCATCAAACGGATGTTGCACATCTGCGAGCATTGAATGACGACGATGTCGTCTTCGTTGAGGTGCTCGCGCTGGTGAATGAATTTCATGGGCGCCTCCAGAAGGGCTTTTTCTACTAAATCAAAACGATAGCTTGTCGATGGGCGCAGTTTATCAGCCCGCACGGGTTATTATCTGGCCGTCGGGCGTTGCTTTGACAAATTTTGAACAGAACTTCGCCATGGCGGGCGGGTTAAATGCACAAGGCCCCGGAGAAAAGCGGCATTTGTGCTGTCGGACGGTCTTTAACGGAGGATTTCTATGAAGTGGGGTGTGGTGTGTGTGCCGTTGATTCTGGCGATGGCCGGTTGTGCAAATGTTTCCGAAATCAATGAAACGCTGCCAACCATGAGCGTGATCTCCGGCAAAAAGCCCCAGGAGTATGCGCAGTGTCTGACCGACAAGCTCGCTGACAGTCGTGGTGCGTTGCAAGTCCAGCCGCAGAAGGACGGTGTACGCGTCATCGTTCCCGGCAAACTTTCGTCAGGCCCGGCAGCCGTGTTTGATATCGAGGATCGCGCCGGCGGCAGCAGCATCAAGCTGCATGAGCGCATGTCCAACGTGCCGGTTCGCCCTCGCGATGTACAGAAAGCTGCGAACGCCTGTATTTCCGGCTGATAGACTAGCGAACATCAGCGCCCGATGCCGTCACAGTCCTGCTGTGGCGGCATTGTCATTTATGGAGTCGCAATGAAGCGAGAGCACGTGCGGGAGCGCCACGCAGAGGGCCTTATCTCTGCCACTCATGTCATCCAGAACCCGGCGAATCCGGGTGAATGGATCGTGTTTTTCAAGAAGAGTGCAGGGCGCAGCTACTTTTTGGTGGATGACAATGATGAAGTCGAATCCTTCAATCGGCTCGACGATCTCATCGAGGTCGTCCGTGGCCTCGGGATCAAGTTCGCTGAAATCCACATGTAAGGCTTACTTGCAGACGACCACGACGTTACGGGTCTTGTAATTGCCAACGTCAACGCCCAGGGTTTTGTCATCTTCCTTGGGCGCCGGTGTGCCATCAGTGCCGACGATGCGATAGCCGGTGCCGGCGCAGGAGGCATCGGCCTTTTCGTAGCACATGGCCCATGAGTTGGCTTCGCCGGAACAGTCGATGCTCAGACCCTGTTCGCCATTGTTCAGATAGGTGGGCTGCGAAGTGGCACAGCCGCTCAGTACCAATACCGCGAAAAGCGGCTGCAGTTTGTTCAGGTTCATGGTTGCGAGGTCTTCAAGTGGGGGACTGGTTGCTCTGACAGCGCCGC
Organism: Pseudomonas sp. AC255; assembly: GCF_979258175.1. NCBI lineage: Bacteria > Pseudomonadati > Pseudomonadota > Gammaproteobacteria > Pseudomonadales > Pseudomonadaceae > Pseudomonas > Pseudomonas sp. AC255. The sequence continues at coordinate 2,024,306 of NZ_OZ409841.1, forward strand.
GATGAAAAGGTTATAGCGATTGGCCACTTGTTTGCCAACAAAGCACAAAAAAGCCCTGCATGCTGGCAGGGCTTTGCGCAAGTGCTAAAAGGATCAGTCCTGATCTTTGCCTCGGCGCTTGGAAGAAGCAGGCGTATCAGTGAACACCGAGGCCACATCTGTCGCCATCTGCTCGCTGTCGAAAGGCCCGGCGATGTGTTCGCCATTGGTAGTGGTCAGCGTCCACTTGCCGTCTTTCTTGTCGATCACATACCCGTTGATGATTTTTACCGCGGCCATCTAGTCTGTCTCATTCGCTGGTTCAAAGGCGCCATGATAGCGGCAAATGCTCGCAATGGGGGCTGATAAGCGTATGGTGATCCTGTTTGCCCGGATCTTGAGCTACGCTGACGCCGCCGCTGAAATACCCGGATGGAACTATCCGCGCGAATATTTCTCTATGTTGGCATCGGTTAGCCAGCGCGGGGCATTGTAAGGCGCACGCCGCCTGATTAGACTGCCTCGAAACTCGTACACACAGCCTTTTCAAGGACTTATATGATCAAGAAATGCTTGTTTCCAGCAGCCGGTTACGGCACTCGCTTCCTCCCAGCGACCAAAGCCATGCCTAAAGAAATGCTGCCGGTGGTAAACAAGCCACTGATCCAGTACGGCGTTGAAGAAGCACTGGACGCGGGCCTGACGGAAATCTCCATCGTCACCGGCCGTGGCAAGCGTGCTCTGGAAGACCACTTCGACATCAGTTACGAGCTGGAAAACCAGATCAAGGGCACCGACAAGGAAAAATACTTGGTCGGTATCCGCAAGCTGTTGGACGAGTGCTCGTTCTCCTACACCCGTCAGACCGAAATGAAAGGTTTGGGCCACGCAATCCTGACTGGCCGCCCACTGATCGGTGACGAACCGTTCGCCGTGGTCCTGGCGGATGACCTGTGCGTCAACATCGACGGCGACGGCGTACTGACCCAGATGGTCAAGCTGTACAAGCAGTTCCGCTGCTCGATCGTCGCGATCCAGGAAGTCGATCCGCAGGAAACCAACAAGTACGGTGTCATCGCCGGCGAAATGATCCGCGACGACATCTACCGCGTGCACAGCATGGTCGAGAAGCCAAAGCCGGAAGACGCGCCGTCGAACCTGGCGATCATCGGTCGTTACATCCTGACCCCGGACATCTTCGATCTGATCGAGCAGACCGAACCAGGCAAGGGCGGCGAAATCCAGATCACCGACGCCCTGATGAAGCAGGCCCAGAACGGCTGCGTCATGGCCTACAAGTTCAAGGGCAAGCGTTTCGACTGCGGTGGTGCTGAAGGCTACATCGACGCGACCAACTTCTGCTTCGAAAATTTCTACAAGACTGGCAAGGCTTACTAATAGTCTTCGCCTCGTCTGCAAAAGAAAGCCACCTTCGGGTGGCTTTTTCATTTTCCGCCCTTATATGGATGGCAGTGCTTGCCCAATGAATGGCTGCGGGTATGCTGATGGCCTGCCGAGGAGATAGAAATGGCCTACGATTTTGACCTTTATGTGATTGGTGCCGGTTCCGGCGGTGTGCGGGCTGCGCGGTTTGCCGCCGGCTTCGGGGCGAAAGTGGCGGTGGCCGAAAGCCGTTACCTGGGCGGCACCTGCGTCAACGTCGGCTGCGTGCCGAAAAAGCTGTTGGTCTACGGCGCGCACTTTGCCGAGGACTTCGAGCAGGCGTCCGGTTTCGGCTGGAACCTGGGCGAAGCCAACTTCGACTGGGCCACGCTGATCGCCAACAAGGATCGCGAGATCAATCGCCTCAACGGCATTTATCGCAATCTGCTGGTCAACAGCGGCGTGACCCTGCACGAGGCGCACGCGAAAATCGTCGGGCCGCACGAGGTCGAGGTTAATGGCGAGCGCTTCACCGCGAAAAACATTCTGATCGCCACCGGCGGCTGGCCGCAGATCCCTGAAATTCCGGGGCATGAGCATGCGATCGGTTCGAATGAAGCGTTCTTCCTCAAAGAGCTGCCCAAGCGTGTGCTGGTGGTCGGCGGCGGTTATATTGCCGTCGAGTTCGCCGGAATTTTCCATGGCCTCGGCGCCAACACCACGCTGCTGTATCGCGGCGATCTGTTCCTGCGTGGTTTCGACGGGTCGGTGCGCAAGCACCTGCAAGAGGAATTGACCAAGCGTGGCCTCGATCTGCAATTCAATGCCGACATTGCGCGCATCGACAAGCAGGCCGACGGTAGCTTGAAGGCGACGCTCAAGGATGGTCGCGTACTCGAAGCCGACTGCGTGTTCTACGCCACCGGCCGCCGTCCGATGCTGGACAATCTGGGCCTGGAAAACACCGATGTGCAGCTCGACGACAAGGGCTTTATCAAAGTCGACGACGAGTATCAAACCACCGAGCCGTCGATTCTGGCGCTGGGCGACGTCATTGGTCGCGTGCAACTGACCCCGGTCGCTCTGGCCGAAGGTATGGCCGTGGCGCGGCGTCTGTTCAAGCCGGAGCAATACCGTCCGGTGGACTACAAGATGATTCCGACCGCCGTGTTCAGCCTGCCGAACATCGGCACGGTCGGTTTGAGCGAAGAAGAAGCGCGCGAATGCGGCCACGAGGTGGTGATCTTCGAGAGCCGCTTCCGGCCGATGAAGCTGACCTTGACTGACTGCCAGGAGAAAACCCTGATGAAGCTGGTGGTCGACGCCAAAACCGACAAGGTGCTTGGCTGCCACATGGTCGGCCCGGACGCTGGCGAGATCGTGCAAGGTCTGGCGATCGCCTTGAAGGCCGGCGCGACCAAGCGCGACTTCGACGACACCATCGGGGTGCACCCGACGGCCGCCGAAGAGTTCGTCACCATGCGTACGCCGGTCAGCGCTTAAGCGTCTGTCGCTTTGGCCGAGTCTGGCGCTGCCGCAACGGCAGACGCCAGACGCTGGCTGTCTTCAAGGCTTGCCTGAACCTTGAGCAATTCCTTCTCCAGTGACTGATTGAGCTGCGTCTGCTCGTCGACGCTCTGTTTGAGCGCCTGGCTTTCCAGTGCCGCCACGCGCAGACGTTCCTGGAGGAGGGTGCGCTCGCTGTCCATACGCGTGGCCTGCTCGAGCAACTGATCCTGACGCTGATTGCTGTGCTTGAGCTGATCCTGCACCAGGTTCAGCTCGCGCTGAGTGCCACGGTTTTCGGTGAGCAAGCGTTCGTTGTCACGGTGCAACTGTGTGATCTCATCCTGACGCACCAACGCGCTCTGCTGGGCTTGACGCAATTCTGCCTGTATCTGCTGAAGTTGCCCTTCATGGCGGGCCTGCTCCTGCTCGCGCTGTTCCTTGGTTGCGTTACGGTAATGCTCAAGCGCATCGCGGGCGTGCAGGTGCTTCTCTTCCAGTGAGCGAATCTGTTCGTCCTTGTCCTGCAAGCGCAATTCAAAGTCAGCCAATGCCTGGTTGAGGCCGGCGTTGCGCGTCTGTTCGGTTTGCAGCATCGAGCGGGTGTTGCTCAGCGCCTCGGATTCGCGTTGCAGCGCGGCGCCTTGAATGTCGTGGTCGTGCTCGAGTTTTTCCAGCGCCTGGCGCGTCTGCTTCAGCTCGGTTTCCAGTGCTTGGCGTTGCTCCTCGAACTGTTCGCGGGCTTGCTCGATGGGTTCCTGTGCTTGTTCTTTCAGGCGCTGGGCGAGTCGAGAGACGAGGGCGGTGAGCTCATCATCGATCGGTTCTGCCGACGCCTCATTCGGCTGGGCGCCGTCGTCCAGTTCTTTCAGATAGCGATGGATCGTGGTTTTCGAGCCGGTGTTGCCCATTTCAATGCGTACTGCATCGATGCTTGGGTGTTCGCCGCGAGCCAGGATCGCTGTGCGTGCGATTTGCACCAGTGCTTTGGTAATGCCGCCACGGGCCATGTGAACTCCTACGTTTACGTACTGTGGTACATGCCACTAAAGTACGCAGTGTACCATGCTGAAAATATAGGTAAATCGTTAAGGTAAAACAGGCGGGATATACTGGTATTACCCAATGTCAGCGGGCAAAATGCGCATCTGCATGCCTGAACCCGTACGCCAGCGAGAAAACTGCCCGTGAGTGAGATTGATCGATATCTGCAAGCCGCTACCCGGGACAACACCCGCCGCAGCTATCGCATGGCGATCGAGCATTTCGAGGTGACGTGGGGCGGATTTCTCCCGGCCACTGCCGATAGCGTGGCGCGCTATCTGGTGGCGCACGCTGGCGTGCTGTCGATCAACACGCTGAAGCTGCGTCTGTCGGCGCTGGCGCAGTGGCACAACAGTCAGGGTTTTGCCGATCCGACCAAGGCGCCAGTGGTGCGCAAGGTGTTCAAGGGCATTCGCGCTTTGCACCCAGCGCAGGAAAAACAGGCTGAGCCGCTGCAATTGCAGGATCTGCAGCGCGTGATCGATTGGCTTGAGCAGGAGGTGCAGACGGCCCGGGAAGAACAGGACCGCCCGACCTTGCTCAAGGCGTATCGGGATCGCGCGCTGATTCTGTTGGGCTTCTGGCGCGGCTTTCGCAGCGACGAGTTGTGCCGCTTGCAGATCGAGCATGTGCAGGCGAGTGCTGGCAAAGGAATCACTCTGTATTTGCCGCGCAGCAAGGGCGACCGGGAAAACCTCGGGCAGACTTATCAGGCCCCGGCGCTGCTGAAGCTGTGCCCGGTGCAGGCCTATATCGATTGGATTACAGAGGCTGCGCTGGTACGCGGCGCGGTGTTCCGCAGCATTGATCGCTGGGGCAATCTGAGCGAGGAGGGCCTGCACGCCAACAGCATTATTCCGCTGCTCCGCCAGGCGTTGCAGCGTGCCGGGATTGCCGCCGCCAACTACACCAGCCATTCACTGCGGCGTGGCTTTGCCACATGGGCGCATCAAAGCGGCTGGGACCTGAAATCGCTGATGAGTTATGTTGGCTGGAAGGACATGAAATCCGCCATGCGCTATGTTGAGGTCAGCCCATTCCAGGGAATGGCTCGGATTATGGATAAGCCGGATCAGCCGTAGAGATCGTTTTCTTCTATTAATACAGTCAGCTAATAGCGAAAACAAATCAGCAGTATCAGGTTTGCCAATGAGCCTTCCGTCGAGTGAGTGGGTAGGATTCACCCATCAACTTCATAACCCCTGACGGAGAGTCATCGATGCCTATCATCAACAGCCAAGTAAAACCGTTCAAAGCTACCGCGTTCAAAAACGGCGACTTCGTTCAAGTCTCGGATGCTGACTTGAAAGGCAAGTGGTCCGTAGTGTTCTTCTACCCAGCCGACTTCACCTTCGTGTGCCCAACCGAGCTGGAAGACCTGGCTGACAACTACGCTGAGTTCAAGAAGCTGGGCGTGGAAATCTACAGTGTTTCGACCGACACCCACTTTGCTCACGCTGCCTGGCACAACACTTCGCCAGCCATCGGCAAAATCGAATACACCATGATCGGCGACCCTACCCACGTCATCTCCCGCAACTTCGACGTGCTGATCGAAGAAGCTGGTCTGGCTGACCGTGGCACCTTCGTGATCAACCCTGAAGGCCAGATCAAAATCGTTGAACTGAACGATGGCGGCGTTGGCCGTGACGCTTCCGAGCTGCTGCGCAAGATCAAGGCTGCTCAGTACGTCGCTGCACACCCAGGCGAAGTTTGCCCGGCCAAGTGGAAAGAAGGCGAGGCCACTCTGGCTCCATCGCTGGACCTGGTCGGCAAGATCTAAGTCTGTGACATGCAACGCAGGGCGGCACGCCGCACCTTCTTAAGTTAGCTGCACCGCCCAATAAAAATGCCCGGGCGAGATTCGCTCGGGCTTTTTTTCGCCTCAAATAAAGGAAATCGCCCGTATGTTGGACGCCAATCTTAAAGCCCAGTTGAAATCGTACCTGGAACGGGTCACCCAACCGATCGAGATCGTTGCATCCCTCGACGACGGTGCGAAATCCCGTGAAATGCTGGACCTGCTGAAAGACGTTGCCAGTCTTTCGAGCCTAATTACTCTGATCGACAGCGGTGACGATGCCCGCAAGCCATCGTTCTCGATCAATCGCCCTGGAGCCGACATCAGCCTGCGTTTCGCCGGCATTCCAATGGGCCACGAATTCACCTCGCTGGTGCTGGCCCTGCTGCAAGTCGGCGGCCACCCGTCGAAGGCCAGCGTTGAAGTCATCGAGCAGATCCGCTCGCTCAAAGGCGAGTTCAGCTTCGAGACTTACTTCTCGCTGTCTTGCCAGAACTGCCCGGACGTCGTTCAGGCGCTGAACCTGATGGCCGTGCTCAACCCGAATATCCGCCACGTCGCCATCGACGGCGCGCTGTTCCAGGACGAAGTCAACGATCGCAAGATCATGGCTGTGCCGAGCATCTACCTCAATGGCGAAAACTTCGGTCAGGGCCGCATGGGCCTGGAGGAAATTCTCGCCAAACTCGACACCGGCGCTATTGAGCGTCAGGCCGAGAAGATCAGCGCCAAAGAAGCCTTTGACGTGCTGGTCGTCGGCGGTGGCCCGGCGGGTGCTTCGGCCGCTATCTACGCCGCACGTAAAGGCATCCGCACCGGTGTCGCGGCTGAGCGCTTCGGCGGTCAGGTGCTGGATACCATGGCCATCGAGAACTTCATTTCCGTGCAGGAAACCGAAGGGCCGAAACTGGCCACGGCGCTGGAAGAACACGTCAAGCAGTACGACGTCGACATCATGAACCTGCAACGTGCCGACAAGCTGATCCCGGGCAAGGACGGCGAGCTGCATGAAGTCCACTTCGCCAGCGGTGCAACCCTGAAAGCCAAGAGCGTGATCCTCGCGACCGGCGCACGCTGGCGCGAAATGAACGTCCCGGGCGAGCAGGAATACCGCAACAAAGGCGTGGCGTACTGCCCGCACTGCGACGGCCCGCTGTTCAAGGGCAAGCGCGTAGCGGTGATCGGCGGCGGTAACTCCGGCGTTGAAGCGGCGATCGATCTGGCCGGTATCGTGGCGCACGTAACGCTGCTGGAATTCGACGTGCAACTGCGTGCCGACGCCGTGCTGCAGCGCAAGCTGCACAGCCTGTCGAACGTTACCGTGATCACCAGTGCGCAAACCACTGAAGTCACCGGCAATGGCGAGAAGGTCAACGGCCTGCGCTACAAGGACCGCACTACCGATGAACTGCGCACGGTTGAGCTGGAAGGCATTTTCGTGCAAATCGGTCTGCTGCCGAACACCGATTGGCTGAAGGGCACCATCGAGCTGTCGCCGCGTGGCGAGATCATTGTCGACAACCGTGGCGAGACTTCCATTGCGGGGATCTTTGCAGCGGGTGACGTGACGACTGTGCCGTACAAGCAGATCGTGATTGCAGTGGGCGAGGGCGCCAAGGCTTCGCTGAGTGCGTTCGATCACTTGATCCGGACTTCGGCCCCGGCGTAACTGCCAGGTCGAAAACGAAAAAACCCATGAGCGATCATGGGTTTTTTATTGCGCGTGGAAAGCCACCCCTCACCCCAGCCCTCTCCCGAGGGAGAGGGAGCCGACCGAGGTGTCTGAAGTCATCCATCGACCTGAGAGAGCCGGTCGATTATGGATTCACCGCCAATCGTTCAAGTCGGCGTAATTCTCCAACATCCCGCAATCAGTCCCCTCTCCCTCTGGGAGAGGGCTAGGGTGAGGGGCTTTCAGCTTTTACAGCGGCGCAGGCTGAATGATCTCGACCCAGTAGCCATCCGGGTCCTTGATGAACGCCAGGCTCTTCATCCGGCCGTCGGTCAGGCGCTTCTGGAAATCGCAACCCAGCTCTTCAAAGCGTGCACACGCTGCGACGATGTCCGGCACCGAAATGCAGATGTGACCAAAGCCACGCGGATCGGTGTTGCCATTGTGATAGGCGAAGTCGGCATCGCTTTCGGTACCGTGGTTGTGGGTCAATTCGAGAATGCCTGGAATCGATTTCATCCATTCGGTGCGCGCAGCAGCATCGGCCGGGATCTGCGCTTTATCGACCAGCGCAAGGAAGTACAGGCTGAATTCGGCTTCCGGAAAATCACGCTTCTCGACCAGCGAGAAACCCAGGACGCGGGTGTAGAAATCCAGCGACTTGGTGATGTCCTTTACGCGCAGCATGGTGTGGTTGAACACGAAGTTGCGGGTTGCGCTGTCTGGCGTGGCGGTGACGCCGGGGAAAGTGTTCAGTTCGTTGAGGCTCATGGGCCCTCCAATAACAATGGGCGAGTGAATGGGCGCAATGATACGCATGCCGGCCGGCATCGCCAAATGCAAGGCGGGCTTGCCCTGCGCGAGGGCGGGGCTCAGACTTTGCTCTCTACCTTCGAGTGCGTCCGGCAATGATCCGACTGTTCAAATCCGTGTTTGTTTTTTTGCTTTGTCATTGGCCGTGGTTTTCCCGGCCATGGCCGAACCGAGCATCACCTGGCCGGCGGGCTGGAAGGTTGAAATGTTGCCGGATACCGCGCCGCCAGTCTCGCGGCAAAGGGCGGTGAAGCTCGATGCCGACGGCAATCAGGTGATGGTGATGGAGTTGACCATGACGCAAGTGGAGCCGGGGCATCAGGTCAATTTGCAAGGCGTGTTGCTGGAGATGCGCAAGTCCATCCAGAAGGATTTCTTCCGCAGTGGTTATCAGAGCGTCTGCAACCGAATCCATCCGGCTGCGCTCGGCTCATTGAGCGGGTTGGAGACGACCTGCACGATCACCGAGAACGGCCGGCACGTATTATCACAAACGTTGGTGGCCGCCGTGGAAACAGACAAGGCTTATGTACTTTCATATGCCGGTCAGGCTGACGTTTATAAGGTAAGCGCGGACGAGATAGAGGCGGCGCGCAATAGCCTGAAATTATAAACGCCCGTACTAACTCGTAGCGGTTCGAATGCCGGAAAGGATTAAGCACATAGTTCGATCAAGCGCTCGAGGTAACATCGCGCAGCAAAATGTTTAGCCTGATGATTCAGAAGCGTTACACAAATTTCCAACTTGTTCGATGAAAATGATTTCATTTGTTAGATATTGTCAATAAAAAAGCCCTGCATCGCGCAGGGCTTTTTGTTGGCGTCAGATTAACCGCGCAACCATGAATCCACGGTGGCCGCACCGTACTGTTCTTTCCAGGCTTTCAGGCCGCGATGGTTGCCGCCCTTGGTTTCGATCAGCTCGCCAGTGTGCGGGTTCTGGTAAACCTTGACGACGCGGGCGCGGCGGGTCTTCGGCGCTGGGGCGGCCTGCAGACCGGACTTCGCCGGGTTCGGGTCGAGGATGGCGATGATGTCTTTCAGGCCTTTGCCATAGGTTTTCATCAGTCCCTGGAGCTTTTCTTCGAATTCGATTTCTTTCTTGAGCCCGGCGTCGTTCTTCAGTGACTCCAGCTGTTTGAGCTGTTCCTGAAGGGCCTTTTCAGCTGCGCGAAATTCAGCGAGTCTGGACAATATCTTTACTCCAATAGTGTGTTTGGCTGATACCAACCGCAAACAAAGCTATAAGCCAAGAGCCTGGAAGCGACTCGGTGATAATTGGCTCACCTGTCAGTCTGGCTCAGGTTGAAAAAATTGTAGTAGTTAATGCGACAAGAGTAAATCCTGATGTTGTCGCCATGTAACAACAATGACTTTTTGTATCAATTTGGTGCGGTTGTTGGACGGGCTATGCTAATGAGTTAACGATCACTTAATGCGCTGATGAAATCTGCTGCCGGCATTGGCTTGGCAAACAAATAGCCTTGCATGAAATCCACCTGATGCTCCGTCAGGTAATCGGCTTGGGCCTGTGTTTCGACACCTTCGGCAACAATGGCCAGATCCAGCTTTGCCGACAGTTCAATGATGGAGTCGAGAATATGTCGTGATAGCGCATCGATGCCGATCATGGCGACAAAGCTCTGATCGATCTTGAGAAAGTCGACCTTGAAGGCGCGCAAGTAGCCGAGGCTTGAGTGGCCAGTACCAAAATCGTCGATCGCGATTTTCACTCCAAGTGCGTGCAATTGCTCAAACAGTTGCAGGGTCATCTCATTCGGTTCGATCAGCTCGCGCTCCGTCAATTCCAGCACCAGTTCGACGCTGCCGGGCGCAAACGCCGCCAGGAGGTCGCGACAGTCTTCGACCAGTTCCAGATCCTTGCAATGGCTGGCAGTGATGTTGATGCCGATATGGAAAGGTTTGGCGAAGACCGCAGAATGCGGTCCCAGCAGGGCGGCAGTCTGTTGCATCAGCGCGCGGGTCATCGGCACGATCAAGCCTGAATGCTCGGCAAATGGAATGAACAGATCCGGGCGTACGAGGCCCTCTTTCGGGTGATTCCAGCGCATCAGCACTTCAGCGCCGGACCACTGCTTGCTGTCACCGTGAACCACCGGCTGGAAGTAAGGAATGAATTCCCCGGCCTCGAGTGCGCGAAGCATTTCGTGACTGGGCGAGTTCGAGCGTTTCTGCACGACATGGCCGATGGCGCCCGAGATCACGCCGAAAAATATCAGCAGGCTGAACAACGGCGGATAATTGGCCGCCATGTAACGCCAGGTCTCTCCCTCGGGAAAACCCGCCGACACGTTGAAACCGTATCGTTCGGATTCGAGCATGCTATGCGCGACTGGCAAAGCGGACAGGGGCCCTTGATGCACTCTGCCGTCGGCGGACAGCCAGTTATCGCCCACTTGCAACATCAGTAATGTCTGGCGGCCGATCAGGCGCAGGATGTTGCTCAGGTGATAACCATCAAGCGTGGTCAGCGCGCCGCCACGACCGTCGCTGAGGCGGTAGATCAACAATGCCGTGTCGGGAGTGACGGGATTGCCGTTCATCAACCACAGTTTGCCTTGATGATAGTCCCCGGCATTGACCGCTTCCTTGAACTGCCCGAACAGTGAGCTGCAGTAGAGCGTGTTGTCCCAGACCAGATTGGTCGAGCGCACGAAGGGGCGGCGGGTCACTTGTTCGCGCAGGGCCAGTTTCACGTCTTCGCAATTTTTCCCGGCCAGAGGCAGCAGAACCCGAGCGGCTTCTGCCGTGTTGTCGAGCATCAGATCGAACTGTTGCAACGCTTGTTCGGCCGTTTCCCCGGCACTTTGCTCCAGCGTTCGTTTTGCCTGCATATAAAGAATCCCACTGCCCAGCACGATTGGCAGCAGACCGCTGAGCAAAGTCACGGCGATTCGGGTGCTGCGTTTGCGGCGGGATCTGTGGGTCAATGGCATGGGCACATCCTGTGGTTTAGAAATCCGACCCGATAAACAATTGGGCCAGAGGGGAGAATAGATGGCAGATGGCGCTTGTGCCGTAGGTAAAAAAGCGGATTTTATACAGAGGGCAGACAGGTCTGGTTACGCTGTGTAGAATCGGGTTACGCATACAATAATAATCGTCTTCTGGCAGCAGAAGCCTCGCCCGCAAGAGCCTTGGGTCGACAATGAAGATATTCGGGTTTCAACTGATCTACGGAGACTTCCTCGCGCGCAGCGTGCGTGGCATCTCCTGCGCGCCGCCCTCCACATCACTTTCCTGACAAATAACCCTGGTTAATTGATAAGAAATGATGAGGCGTCACCATGGCAGATTTATACGAAAACCCAATGGGCCTGATGGGCTTTGAATTCATCGAGTTCGCAGCGCCGACTCCTGGCACACTGGAGCCGATCTTCGAGATCATGGGCTTCACCAAAGTCGCGACCCACCGTTCCAAGAACGTGCACCTGTATCGTCAGGGCGCAATCAACCTGATCCTCAATAACGAACCCAACAGCGTCGCCTCGTACTTCGCCGCCGAACACGGCCCGTCCGTTTGCGGCATGGCGTTTCGCGTGAAGGATTCGCAGAAGGCCTACTCGCGCGCGCTGGAGCTCGGCGCCCAGCCGATTCACATCGAGACCGGTCCGATGGAACTGAACCTGCCGGCAATCAAAGGCATTGGCGGCGCGCCGCTGTACCTGATCGACCGTTTCGGTGAAGGCAGCTCGATCTACGACATCGACTTCGTGTTCATCGAAGGCGTTGATCGCAACCCGGTCGGTGCCGGCCTGAAGATCATCGACCACCTGACCCACAACGTTTATCGCGGTCGCATGGCCTATTGGGCGAACTTCTACGAGAAGCTGTTCAACTTCCGTGAAATCCGTTACTTCGACATCAAAGGCGAATACACCGGCCTGACCTCGAAGGCCATGACCGCACCGGATGGCATGATCCGCATTCCGCTCAACGAAGAGTCGTCCAAGGGCGCCGGGCAGATCGAAGAGTTCCTGATGCAGTTCAATGGTGAGGGTATCCAGCACGTCGCGTTCCTCACCGACGACCTGATCAAGACCTGGGATCAACTGAAGAAAATCGGCATGCGCTTCATGACCGCGCCGCCGGATACCTACTACGAAATGCTCGAAGGTCGCCTGCCGAATCACGGCGAGCCGGTCGATCAGCTGCAATCGCGCGGCATCCTGCTCGATGGCGCATCGGAGCAGGGCGACAAGCGTCTGCTGCTGCAGATTTTCTCGGAAACCCTGATGGGGCCGGTGTTCTTCGAATTCATCCAGCGCAAGGGCGACGATGGTTTCGGCGAGGGCAACTTCAAGGCCTTGTTCGAATCGATCGAGCGTGACCAGGTGCGTCGTGGTGTGTTGACCACCGAGTAATCTGAAATGAAAAAGATCCCGGCCTGCAGAAATGCAGGGCCGGGATTTTTTTGCTTCATACAAAACCTGTGGGAGCGAGCCTGCTCGCGAATGCGGACTTTCATTCAACAGTCATGTTGACTGGTCTGACGACTTCGCGAGCAGGCTCGCTCCCACATTTGTCTTGTGTTGCATTCAAGAGCGGCGTTGGCGCGTCAAGTGTTTGAAACCCTCGAAAACCAGCACCACAACCGCCAGCCAGATCGGGATGTAAGTCAGCCACTCGCCCGACTTGATGCTCTCTCCCAGCAACAATGCCACCGCGAGCAACAGCACCGGTTCGACATAACTCAACAACCCAAACAGACTGAACGGTAGCAAGCGGCTCGCGATGATATACACCACCAGCGCAGACGCACTGATCAGGCCGAGCAGTGGAATCAGCCACATCAGTCCCGGATATTGATCGAACACGGCCAGACCCTGTTCGCCGCCCTGCACAAACCAGTAGGCGACCGGCAGCATCAGGGTCATGTCGACCCACAGGCCACCGAGGTTGTCGGTTTTCAGGTATTTGCGCAGCACGAAATACAGCGGATAACCGACCACGACCACCAGCGTCGCCCAGGAAAATCCGCCAACCTGATACAGCTCGTTCAACACGCCAAGACTGGCGAAAAATACCGCGATTTTCTGCAGGTAAGACAGGCTCTCGCCATAGGCAATCCGCCCGGTCAGCACCATCGCCAGTGGCAACAGGAAATAGCCCAGTGATACATCCAGGCTGTAATCATTGAGCGGTGCCCACATGAACAGCCACAGCTGAACCCCGAGCAGGGCGGAAGAAACCAGCAGCCCGGCGATCAGCTTCGGCCTGGCGGCCATCAATCGGAACAGCTCCAGCACCCGCCGCCATTCCCCGGAAACCAGCATGAACACCGTCATGCACGGCACGGTCAGAAGCATGCGCCAGCCGAAGATTTCCACGCCGCTCAGAGGGGTCAGCAGCGACGTGTAGTAATACATGACGGCAAACAGCACGGAGGCTGAAACCGATAGAGCGATACCTTTAGACAAACTGTCCTCGCGACGTGATGGTTGAACGGGGCGCGCAGGATACGTGGTTTTTGTGCTGAATATTGAGCGGATGCTCATTATTTCCCACATCCTGGAGCCAAGCACAAAACCTGTGGGAGCGAGCCTGCTCGCGAAGAGGCCAGCAGATTCAGCATAGATGTTGCGTCGACTGGCGCTATGCATGATTGCACCGCTTAAACGCAAAAGATCGCAACCTTCGGCAGCTCCTACAGGGAACGCATTCCAGAGTAGGAGCTGCCGAAGGCTGCGATCTTTTGATCTGCGCGTCTGATTAGGCCCGCAACGTCCGCGTCATCCGCAACGCCAGCAGACTCCCGCCGACGATCACCGCCGCCAGCACGTACAACGCTGCATCCGTCGAACCCGTGCTGTCCTTGACCCAACCCACCAGGTACGGGCTGAGGAACCCGGCCATCTGCCCCATCGAGTTGATCAGCGCCAGCCCACCAGCCGCTGCGCCCGCGCTCAGCATGGCGGTCGGCACCGGCCAGAACATCGGCAGGCCGGTCAGTGCGCCCATGGTCGCGATGGTCAGGCCGAGAATCGCAATCGCCGGATTGGCCGCGAAATTCACTGCGATCACCAGCCCGACAGCGCCCATCAGCATCGGCACCACCAAGTGCCAGCGGCGCTCCTTGCGCAAGTCCGCCGAACGCCCGACGACCAGCATGAACACTGCCGCGAGCAGATACGGAATCGCACTCAGCCAGCCGATCACCAGGTTATCGCTGAAGCCGAGGTTCTTGATGATCGACGGCAGCCAGAAGTTGATCGCATACACGCCGCTCTGGATGCAGAAATAGATCAGGCCGAAGGCCCAGATCGCAGGGTTCTTGAACACCGCAAGCAGTGAGTCGGTGGCGGTTTTAGGTTTATTGGCGAGGTCTTCGGCGTGGTCGGCTTCGAGCACCGAACGTTCATGGGCCGTCAGCCATTTGGCATTGGCGAAGCTGTCGCTCAACAGGAAATACGCCAGTGCGCCGAGGATCACCGTCGGAATGCCTTGCAGGAGGAACATCCACTGCCAGCCGGCCAGGCCACCCTGGCCAGCGGCGAAGTGGTTGAGAATCCAGCCGGAAAACGGGCTGCCGAGCAAACCGGAGACCGGGATTGCCGACATGAACAACGCCATGATCCGGCCACGGCGGAAGGTCGGGAACCACTGCGAGAGATACAGCACGACGCCCGGGAAGAAACCGGCTTCAGCGGCACCGGTGAAAAAGCGCAGGGTGTAGAACTCGGTCGGGGTGGTGACGAACAACAGGCAGGTCGACAGCGTGCCCCAGGTGATCATCATCAAGGCAATCCAGCGCCGAGGACCGAAGCGGGACAGTGCCAGGTTGCTCGGCACGCCGCACAGCACGTAACCGATGAAGAAGATGCCGGCGCCGAGGCCGTACACCGTTTCGCTGAATTTCAGTGCATCGAGCATCTGCAGTTTGGCGAAGCCGACGTTGACCCGGTCGAGGTAGTTGAACAGGTAGCAGATGAAAATGAAGGGAATCAAACGCAGGGTGATGCGTTTGTAGACGGCGTTTTTACCGTCGTCGATGGTCTGGGTAGCTGCGGCGCTCTGCGACATAGCGGCTCTCTCTTTATTATGATTTTTTGCGATGCAAAGGGTAACGTTGATCGCCCTGAGAGTCTCGGCCACCTTTGGCCGGATTGTCTTTGTGCCTGAGCACAGGGTTTGCCGCCAGACCCTGTGCGGCTGAACAACCGTTCGTGCCTGAACTGAAGGATTGCCGCCGTTATGTTCGAACTCGATCACGACCTTGCCCAGGACATCGTCGACCGGGCCATGGCCATTTTGCCGTACAACGTCAATGTCATGGACAGTCAGGGCCTGATCCTCGGCAGCGGCGAACCGGAACGCATCAACACCCGTCATGAAGGCGCGCAACTGGTGCTGGCCAACGGGCGTGTGGTGGAAATCGACGCGCAGACGGCGGTGCATCTCAAAGGTGTGCAACCGGGGATCAATCTGCCGCTGCTGCTCGATCAGCGCTTGATCGGCGTGCTCGGCATCACCGGCGAGCCGGAGCAATTGCGCACCTACGCCGAGCTGGTGCGCATGACCGCTGAAATGCTGGTCGGCCAGCGCAACCAGCAGGCCGAGCAACAATGGCGACGGCAGCGTTGCGATGATCTGCTGGCGTTGCTGCTGAGCGAGGCGGGGGATTCGCCGCGTCTGATCGATGAGGCGCAGCAACTAGGGCTCAAGCCGCAATTGACCCGGGTGCCGTATTTGTTTGAGCTGGGTCTTGAGCACGGCCCGGGGCAAACCGTCGAGGCACTGAGTGCGTGGCTGACCTCGCGTTATCCGGACAGTTGGTGCGTGAGTTCGGCGAAGTCTTCGTTGTTGTGGTGTCGCCCTGCGAGCCAGAACGTCGAGCACGATCGCCTGCTGGAAAAGCTCGATGGCCTCGGCTGGAAGATTTTGCGCATCGCCGTCGGCGGGCAGGCGGATGGTCTGGCCGGGTTGCGTCGCTGTTACCGACGAGTCGGCGATTTGCTCGCTTATGGTCGTGACGTGCTGCCGAATTCGAGACTGCTGACGCTCAATCGTTATCGCTTGCCGGTCATGCTGTGGCGTCATCGCAACGATGATGCGCTGGACGAACTGCTCAAGCCGCTGCGCCAGGTCATCGCCAAGGACAGCAACGGCCAGTTGCTGGCGACCCTGCGCAGTTGGTGCGAGCACGACGGGCAGAGCCAGGCCTGTGCCGAGGCGTTGGGCATTCATCGCAATAGTCTGCGTTATCGCATGGAGCGGATTGCCGAGTTGAGCGGGGTTGATCCGTTGAAGCTGGACGGGATGCTGGCGTTGTATCTTGGGGTGCAGCTGCTGCCGCAGACTGATCCATTGCCATGAGTTGTCCTTGAGGCCGCCATCGCTGGCAAGCCAGCTCCCACAGGTCAGAAGGCGTTCATAACTTCCATAGTCACCGCAGAACCCTGTGGGAGCTGGCTTGCCAGCGATGAGGCCGGTACGACCAACACATATCTTTTGTGGAAATGAACAATAAACGTCGACGCCACTTGTGCACTCGACCGGCGTCAAGGCGCAGGCCGACTGGCAGCATGAATGCCACTGCAACCGGAGAATTCCCATGAAAATCGTCATCGCCCCCGACTCGTTCAAGGACAGCCTGAGTGCCCAAGGCGTTGCCGAAGCCATTGCCCTCGGACTGGCCCAGGTCTGGCCGCAGGCGACGCTGATCAAATGCCCGATGGCCGATGGCGGCGAAGGTACGGTCGAGTCGATTCTCGCAGCCTGCGAAGGTGAGTTACGCCGCACCCGCGTGCGCGGTCCACTGGGCGCGCCGGTCGAAGCCGCGTGGGGCTGGCTGCCGCACAACCACACCGCGATCATCGAAATGGCCGAGGCCAGCGGTCTGCAACTGGTCCCGCCGGGACAGCGCGATGCCTGCATCAGCAGCACCTTTGGCACAGGTGAATTGATTCGTGCAGCGCTGGATGCCGGCGCGCAACGGGTGATTCTGGCGATTGGCGGCAGCGCGACCAATGACGCCGGCGCCGGGGCGATGCAGGCGCTGGGGGTGAAGTTGCTGGATGCGCAGAATCAGTCGCTGGTGCCCGGCGGCCTGGCCTTGGCGCAACTGGCGCGATTGGATCTGAGTGGACTTGATCGACGTCTGGCCGATGTGCGTTTCGACATCGCCGCTGATGTCAACAATCCGCTCTGCGGCCCTCACGGCGCCTCGGCCATTTTTGGCCCGCAGAAGGGCGCATCGCCCGCGCAGGTTGAGCAACTCGATCAGGCGCTGGGGCACTTTGCCAAAGTCTGCGCGCAAGCATTGGGCAAAGACGTGCGCGATGAACCGGGCAGCGGCGCGGCGGGTGGCCTGGGGTTTGCGGCCAAGGCTTTTCTCGGTGCGCAGTTTCAGGCGGGCGTCGAGGTGGTAGCGGAACTGGTCGGGCTCGCTGACGCGGTCAAGGGTGCGGATCTGGTGATTACCGGAGAAGGCCGCTTCGATGCGCAAACCCTTCGCGGCAAAACGCCGTTCGGTGTTGCGCGAGTTGCCAAACAACACGCTGTGCCGGTGATTGTGATCGCCGGGACCTTGGGCGAGGGCTACCAGGAACTCTATCAACACGGCATCGACGCTGCATTCGCCGTGACCAGCGGACCGATGACACTCGAACAAGCCTGCGCCGAAGCACCGCGCCTGCTGCGTGAACGCGCCACCGATATTGCTCGGGTCTGGCAACTCGCCGCCCAACGCTGATCGGCTTGCCTATGTAGGAGCTGTCGAGTGCAACGAGGCTGCGATCTTTTGATCCTGCTTTTAAAAGTCAAAAGATCGCAGCCTCGTTGCACTCGACAGCTCCTACCAAGGGCAGCGGAGCAGTTTTTGATTGTTGCCACGTCCTGAAAAATATTTACCGCAGACCCGAAACCTTCCTCAAGCCTGGCCGATACAACGGTCAGGCGCACACAAAACCACAATTCAGTGCCGCCGGACTGTCGCCCGCTATGGGCCAGTGCTCACGGCATGGACGCTCGTAGTTTCTTTCTTTCGAGAGTCCGACCATGTCCCTGCGTAACCTGAATATCGCGCCACGTGCTTTCCTCGGTTTTGCCTTTATCGCCTTGCTGGTGATTGTCCTCGGCGTGTTCGCGGTCAGCCGCATGACGGTCATTCGTCAGGCGTCGGTCGACATGGACACCAACCAATTGCCTAGCGTGACCCACCTCAGCGTGGTCACGGAAAACGTCCTGCGCATGCGCATTCTCTCGTTCCGTGTGCTGGTCAATCGCGAACCGGCCAGCCTGCAAGAGGCAGAAACCCGCATCGCGGTGCTGGTCGACAAGGTGCGCAAAGCTCAGGCCAGCTACGCTGCGTTGCCGGCAGGTCCTGAAGAGCACGCAGTTTTCCAGACGTTTTCGACCACCCTCGACAACTACCTGCAAGCCCAGAACCGGATGCTTGAGCTGTCGCGTCAGGGCGATCTGGAAGCAATGCGTGCCTTGATCAACACCCGCATCAAGGAAGGCACCGATCAAATGGGCGAGCAGCTCAACAAGTTGATCGGCATGAATACAGCGGGGGCGAAAGCAGCGGCGACGCAAGCCAGTGAAAACTATGACAGCGCCATCACCGGGATCATTATCGTCGCCGTGATTGCGGCGCTGGCCACTGTGTTGCTCGCCTGGTTGCTGACCCGCAGCATCGTCACGCCGCTCAACCGCGCCGTGCTCGCTGCGCAAACCATTGCCGACGGTGACCTCAGCAAAGCCATCGAAGTCGACGGCAAGGACGAACCGGCGCGCCTGCTCGAAGCCCTGGCCGCGATGCAGACCAACCTGCGCAAAACCATCGAGCAGATCGCCGGTTCCGCCACGCAACTGGGCGCCGCTGCCGAAGAACTCAGCGCGGTCACCGAAGAAGCGTCGCGCGGGCTGCAGCAGCAGAACAACGAAATCGAACAGGCCGCCACGGCCGTCAACGAGATGACCGCTGCGGTGGAAGAAGTGGCGCGCAACGCCGTTTCGACTTCCGAAGCTTCCAATCAGTCGACCCACGCCGCCCGCGAAGGTCGCGATCAAGTGGTGAAAACCGTCGACGCAATCCAGACCATGACCCACGACGTGCAGAACACTGCGCAGATGATCGAAGGCCTCGCCGCGCAAGGGCGCGACATCGGCAAAGTGCTGGACGTGATTCGCGCCATCGCCGAGCAGACCAACTTGCTGGCGCTCAACGCTGCGATTGAAGCCGCGCGTGCCGGCGAGGCTGGCCGTGGCTTTGCCGTGGTGGCTGACGAAGTGCGCGCCTTGGCCCATCGCACCGCGCAGTCGACCCAGGAAATCGAGAAAATGGTTGCCGGCATCCAGAACGGCACCGGTGAAGCGGTCTCCTCGATGCAGCAAAGCAACCAGCGTACCCAGTCCACTCTGGAAATGGCCCGCGCGGCTGGCGTGGCACTGGAGCAGATCACGCAATCGATTCACCAGATCAACGAACGCAACCTGGTCATCGCCAGCGCGTCGGAAGAGCAGGCGCAAGTCTCGCGCGAAGTCGATCGCAACCTGGTCAACATCCGCGACCTCGCCACGCAATCGGCCGCCGGCGCCAATCAGACCAGTGCCGCGACCCACGAACTGTCGCGACTGGCAGTGGATTTGAACGCCATGGTGGCGCGTTTCGTGATTTGAGATACGGTGAAGGCTGGAAACCGCGCTAACAGGAGACGTACATGCGCTATTCAGCCTTGACCCAACGAATCGCCGGGGAGGGTGCCGCTGCCTGGCAGATTCACGACCGAGCGCTGGAACTGCGCGCCGAGGGCGTTGATGTTTTGTTGTTGAGCGTCGGCGATCCGGATTTCGATACGCCGTTGCCGATCGTCCATGGCGCGATCGATAGCCTGTTGGCCGGCGATACCCATTACGCCGATGTGCGTGGGCGGTTTGAGCTGCGCAGGCTGATTGCCGAGCGTCATCGCCAGCGCAGTGGTCAACGGGTTGATCCTGATCAGGTGATTGTCCTGCCCGGCGCGCAATGCGCGGTGTACTCGGTGGCGCAGTGCTTGCTCGATCCGGGCGATGAAGTGATCGTCGCCGAGCCGATGTACGTCACTTACGAAGGTGTGTTTGGCGCCTGCGGTGCCAAGGTGATTGCGGTACCGGTTCGCCCCGATAACGGTTTTCGTGTCGACCCGGCCGATGTCGCTGCGCGCATCACGCCGAGAACGCGCGCCATGCTGCTCAATAGTCCGAACAACCCCAGCGGCGCGAGTTTGTCCTTGCTGATCTGGCAGGGACTGGCAGCGCTGTGCATTCGTCATGATCTGTGGCTGATCAGCGATGAGGTGTACAGCGAGCTTTTATACGAAGGCGAACACATCAGTCCGGCGAGCCTGCCGGGCATGGCCGAGCGCACCGCGACGATCAACAGTCTGTCGAAATCCCATGCGATGACCGGCTGGCGCATCGGCTGGATGATCGGCCCGAAACCCTTGGCCGAGCATCTGGTGAATCTGTCGCTGAGCATGCTCTTCGGTCTCCCGGATTTCGTACAGAAGGCCGCGCAAGTGGCGCTGCAAAGCGATCTGCCGGAAGTCTCTCAGATGCGCGAGGAGTATCGCTTGCGCCGCGATCTGGTGTGCGAGCGTTTGCACGGTTGCCCTGGGTTGCAGCCGATTCGCCCGGATGGCGGCATGTTCGTGATGGTCGATGTGCGCCAGACTGGCCTCGGCGCCCAGGCATTTGCCGAGCGCTTGCTGGAAGGTTACGGGGTATCAGTGTTGGCCGGTGAAGCGTTCGGGCCGAGCGCGGCGGGGCATATTCGCATCGGGCTGGTGGTGGATCGGGTCAAACTGGCGGATGCCTGCGCGCGGATTGCGTTGTGTGCGGTGCAGCTGTTGCAGGCGCGCAGTGCCTGAGGGTCTTGCATTGCCTGAACCGGCGCCTTGCTGATCGTTCCCACGCTCCGCGTGGGAATGCCTCTAGGGACGCTCCGCGTTCCAACTTTCGGAAGGGACGCGGAGCGTCCGGGCTGCATTCCCACGCTGAGCGTGGGAACGATCAGCAACGATCAGTTAAGAGGATTAACCAGATTCGCCGGCCGCTGTCCTTTCAACGCCGCCAACAGATTCTCCACCGCACACCTCGCCATTGCCTCACGCGTTTCATGGGTCGCCGAGCCCATGTGCGGCGTCGCCACCACGTTGCTCAACTGCAACAACGGCGAATCATGATTCAACGGCTCGCGCTCGAACACATCCAGCCCCGCAGCGCGGATACGGTTGCTGCGCAACGCCTCGATCATCGCCGCCTCATCAACCACCTTGCCCCGCGAGATATTGATGAAAATACTTTCCGGCCGCATGAGCGCAAATTGCTCGGCGCCGATCAAGCGTTCGGTCTGTGCCGTCAGTGGCAAGGTCAGGCAAATGAAATCGGCCTGCTGGAGCAACTCTTCGAGGCTGCGATATTGTGCGTCGAAACGCTCCTCGACCGCCGGTTTGCGCGACTGGCTGTGGTAGATCACCGGCATGCCGAAACCGAAATGCCCGCGCTGGGCCAGGGCTTCGCCGATGCGGCCCATGCCGATGATGCCCAGCGTCTTGCCGTGCACATCGGTGCCGAAATGCGCCGGGCCGATGTTGCGGCTCCACTGCCCGCCACGGACCATGTTCGCCAGTTCAACCACACGCCGCGCGGCAGCGAGGATCAGGGCGAAACCGGTGTCGGCGGTGGTTTCGGTGAGCACGTCGGGGGTGTTGGTCAGCAGAATCTTGCGCCGATTCAGATACTCGATGTCGTAGTTGTCGACACCCACCGAGACGCTGGCAATCGCCTCCAGCTGCGGCGCCAGATCCAGCAACGCCGCATCCAGTTTCAGGCTGGCGCCGAGCAAACCGTGGGCGCGGGGCAGGGCATCGCGCAACTGCATGAGGCCATCGGCGTTGAGGCTTTCGATCAGCGTTACGTCAAACTGCTCTTGCAGGCGCGCCATCAGCGCGGGCGAAAGTTTCTTGTACAGCACGACCTGTTTTTTCATGGCAAAAGTCCTTTCAGGAATGCGCCGGCACACGCGGTGTGGCGACGGCTTTGGCGACGACGCGATCACTGGCGCCGGGCTTGAGGAAAATCGTCAGTACCACCGACAGCAACAGCGCGCCGCTCATCAATAAATAGGAAGCGCCGGGCGAACCGGTCGAGCTGTTCAGATAGCCGACCAGATACGAGCCGCCAAAAGAACCGAGCGCGCCCATGCTGTTGATCAGCGCCATGGCGCCACCGGCAACGTTGGCCGGCAGGATCTCCGGGACGATGGCGAAGAACGGCCCGTATGGCGCGTACATGCAGGCGCCGGCAATGACCAGCAGGGTGTACGACCACCAGAAGTGTTCGGCGCCCAAGGCATACGAGCCATAGAACGCGATAGAGGCGATCAGCAGCGGCGGCCAGACGAAGCGTTTGCGCTTCTGCAATTTGTCCGAACCCCACGACACCGCGAGCATGCCGATCACCGCCGCCAGATACGGCAGCGCCGACAGCCAGCCAGCCTCGATCATGTCCATCTGCGCGCCGGCCTTGAGGATCGACGGCAGCCACAACACGAAACCGTAGACGCCGATGCTCCAGCAGAAAAACTGCAGCGCCAGGATGATCACCTTCGGCGAACGGAAAGCCTCGGCGTAGTTCTTCACGGCTTTGATGCCGACCTGCTCAGCGGCGAGCGCGTTTTCCAGATCGTGCTTTTCCTGCTCATTGAGCCACTTGGCCTGGGCCGGGCGGTCGTCGGCCAGACGCCACCAGATAAACGCCCACAGCACCGCCGGCAGACCTTCGATGATGAACATCCAGCGCCAGCTGAAATGCTGTACCAGATAGCCCGACACCACCGACATCCACAGCATGGTCACCGGGTTACCGAGGATCAGAAAGGTGTTGGCCCGCGAACGTTCGGCACGGGTGAACCAATGGCACAGATACACCAGCATCGCCGGCATCACCGCCGCTTCGACCACGCCGAGCATGAAGCGAATGACGATCAGCCAATAGGCGTTGGATACCACGCCAGTCAGCGTAGCCAAGCCGCCCCAAAGAATCAGGCTGACGAAAATCAACTTCTTGACGCTGTGTTTTTGCGCGTAGATCGCGCCTGGAACCTGGAAGAAAAAGTAACCGAGAAAGAACAGCGCACCGAGCAGCGAGGACAGACCCGGTGTGATCATCAGGTCTTCGGCCATGCCCGATGCGGCGGCAAAACCGTAGTTGGCGCGATCGAGATAGGCCAGGCTGTAAGTGATGAACACGATCGGCATGATGTACCACCAGCGGCGGGTGGCGAGGGTAGCGGTTTTCATCGGTGTGACTCCTGAGCTTGTTGTTTTTGTCGCAGCAGGTTCATTGATTTGCGGTGATCAGGCGGGCCTCTTCGCGAGCAGGCTCGCTCCCACATGTGAAATGCGTTCCCCTGTGGGAGCGAGCCTGCTCGCGAATTCAGCGGTCAACTCCAAGCGAGAAGGCAACCCCTCCATGTCGCCACGACTCTGCACCGCGCGACTGCCAATCCAGTTCGCCCGCTGCACGGCCTCGGCAAAACTCTGATGCTCGAGCAGGGCGCTGATCATCCCCACCGCAAAGCCGTCACCGGCGCCCACGGTATCGACCACGTTGCTCACCGGCACGCCAGCAACGAAGCCCTGATCCAGCTGCGTGCGGTAGTAAGCACCCGCAGGCCCGAGCTTGATCGCCACGGCCTCGGCGCCCTGATCCAGATAGAACGCAGCAATGTCGGCCGGGTCGTCGAAACCGGTGAGCAAGCGACCTTCACTCAACCCCGGCAGGACCCAGTGGGCAAGGGCGGCGAGGCGATTGATCTGGCGGATCATCTCGCCCTCGCTGGCCCACAGGCTCGGGCGCAGATTCGGGTCGAATGACACGCTGCGCCCGGCGTTGCGCATCCGGGTCATCAGCTCGAAGGACATTTCCCGGCTGGAACCTGACAGCGCCGGCGGAATACCGGTGGCGTGCAAGTGACGGGCGCTCAGCAGGTTGTCGCTGATGGAGTTGGGCGACAAATGACTGGCCGCCGAACCGCGCCGGAAATATTCGACCTGCGGGTCGCTGCCATCGTCGTTGCGCGATTTGAACTGGAAACCCGTTGGATGGTTTTTATCGACTTCGACGTGGCTGCAATCCAGACCTTCCTTGATCAGCGTCTCGACCACAAAGCGTCCGAGCGAATCGTTACCGACCCGGCTCAGCCACGCGACGTTGAAACCCAAGCGCGACAAGCCGATCGCGACGTTGCTGTCGGCCCCGGCAATCCGTTTGTGAAACTGCTCGACCTTGGCCAGATCGCCGGTCTGCTCGGCGACCAGCATCGCCATGGTTTCACCGAAAGAAAGAATATCGATCTCAGACATGAGCTGGCTCCAGGCGCGATTGACCGAGGCGGGCGAGGGCGGCGACGTGTTCGCGGGTCAGTTGCACCAGATCATCGCCTTGCAGCGGGTACTCGGCGGCGCGCATAACGCCTTGGTCCATGTGCCGCAGCAGTTGTTCCCACAGATGCAGATCGCTGATGGCCGGCGGTACGGCGATCAGTTTGCCGTCGGCGCGGCGCGCAACGGCTTTGCAATGCACATAACCGACGTGACGGCCGAGCGCGCGTGCGGCGCTGGCGGCGGACTGGTCCTGCCAGTGCCAGTTGCCAATGTCGAAGGTCATCTTGATCGGCAGGTTGTACTGCTCGACGGCGGCAAAGAAACGCTGGAACGGCTCGATACGTCCGCCGTGCAAGGTCTGGTCGTTCTCCACCAGCAGTTGCACCGGGCTTTGCTTGAGTCGCTCGGCCAGTGCCTGCAAGTCAGAGTTGTCGGTGAAATAACCGAGGGACACTTTCAGCCATTTCGAGCCGAATGCCTGGGCCTGTTGCAGCGCGGTAATCAGTTCGGGATTTGGCTGCGCTTGCCCTGCGAGCCAGAGTTCGGTGGGTGAGGAATAAATGCTTTGCAGGCCCTGCGCCTGGGTAGCCTGAGCCAGTTGCGCCGGGTCTTCACGGGTCAGCAGCTCTTCACGCCACTCGATGCGATTCGCCCCGGCTGCCGCGAGGATGTCGATAAAACAATCCTGCCCACGCTGGCGAACGAGCTCGGCACCGTAGCTGGACAGACTGATGGAAACGGCGGGTTTATTCATTGTTATTGACCTCTGAAACCGGTTTCATTTTTGTTCAAAAAAATCAGGTGATTCTGTAGTTTTTTGCAGGCCCTTTCGCGAGCAGGCTCGCCCCACATTTGCAACACGGTCACCTGTGGGAGCGAGCCCGCTCGCGAAAGCGCCAGATCAGACGCCGCCAATTCCTCGGGTCGAACCCCGCTCAATCAGCACCGGCGCAAAATCCACAATTCGCGCCACCTCATCATCCCCGCGCAAGCGCTTGAGCAGACACTCAAACGCCCGCGCGCCTATCTCTTGCGTCGGCTGTGCCAGCGCGGTGATCCCGCTGCCCACCAGCGGATACCAATCCAGATCATCCAGGGCAATCAGCCCGACATCCTCGAACAAGCGCACACCGAGTGCGCGCAACGCGTGAGTCGCCGCCAGCGCCGCCACGCCATTGGCGCAAAACAGTGCTTTCGGACCGTCACCGGAGGTGCTTAGAAAAGTTTGCAGTTGCGCCTTCAGATCATCGCCGGTTTCCAGCACCGCCCCGGTCAGGGCCGAGCGTTGGGCAATCTGCGCTTGAAAACTGCTGACCCGTTCGATCCGCGAGCTGGTGCCGTCAAACGGTTCGGTGACCATCAATAGGTCCCGATATCCGCGCTGCTCAAGGTGTGTGAGTGCCATTTCAACCGCTTGCGGGTTATTCAGTCCGACCATGTCGCTGTCCAGCCCGTCGACCTTGCGGTCCACCAGCACCAGCGGCATCTCGCGGCGCAGCTCGTGCAATTCGTCACGGTGATGGCCCAGCGTGTTCACGATCAGCCCTTCGATGTTGTACGAGCGCAACAGCGCCAGATGCTGGCGTTCCTGCTCGTCATCGCGGTCGGTGTTGCACACCACCAGGCTGTAGCCGTGCGCACGGCAGGCGGTTTCCAGCCCGTGCATCACGGCAATCGAATAGGGGTTACGGATATCGGCGACGAGCATGCCGATCAGCCGAGTGCGTCCGCGTTTCAGGCCACGGGCCATTTGGTTGGGGCGGTAGCCGAGTTCATCAATCGCCTGCTCGATGCGCCGGGCAATGGCATCGGAGAGCAGCGCGCGGTCTTCGCCGATGAAGCGCGAGACGCTGGCCTTGGATACACCGGCGCGTTCGGCAACATCAAGCATGGTCACGCGGCTGCGCTGGGCGGCGGAGAAGTCGTTCACGGTCTCAAACCTTGTTATTGGATTTATAGGCCAGGCAGCGCCTGAAACCGGTTTCAGGAAACACCAGAAGCAATTCGGTCGTCAAGTAAATGATCAGAGGATTGCCCTACGTTACCGACGGGCGGGTGATTGCCTACCCGAACAAACCGGCGGCAATATTGATCGAAAAGCCCAGAATCGCAGTGTTGAACACAAAACCGATCAGCGACTGTGCCAGCACGATTTTGCGGATGCCTCGCGTGGCTACGCCAACATCCGAAGTTTGGACTGCAACGCCGATGGTGAACGAGAAGTACAGAAAATCCCAGTAATTGGGGGTGGTCAGTCCTTCAGCAAAACGCAGCGCCGGCTCTTTGCCGTCCCAGGTGTAAAACAACCTTGCGTAGTGCACGCAGAAGATCACTCCTATCAGCAGCCACGAGCCGGTCACCGTCAGTGCTGTGAGCCCGTAGTGCATGAGTTTGCGTGAGGTTTCCAGGTCTTTGCTGCCGGCCAGTTCAAGGGTGATGGTGGCGAGACTGGCCAACGCTGCAATGCACACCACAAACAGCACCAGCCCGGCGTTCTCGTCTTCGACTTCGGCGATGCGTCGCACGTCCGGTGCCTTGGCGCGAATGGTCAGCCAGAACATCAGAATCAGGTATGTCCAGACACCGACGTTCCAGCCAATGAGGATTTTGCTGACGATGGAACCGGCCGGGACCAACAGGCCGCTGGCGAGGCCGAGCAGAGCGGCGGCGGAGAGGCGAGGGTGGGTGCGGGCGAGGAAGCGCATGGTGACTCACGTTGGTGAACTGTCAGCGCACCATAGCGCAGGCGATCCGGCTTTTGTAGGAGCTGCCGAAGGCTCGGGCCGCGATCGGACGATCTTTCGACCTTAGCTTTTCAAGATCAAAAGATCGCAGCCTCGTTGCACTCGACAGCTCCTACATTTGGATCAGTGGGGTTTGGTGAACCGTTGTACGAGTTTCATCACTACGACGAAGAAGACTGGGACGAAGATCACCGCCAGCGTCGCCGTAACCATCCCACCGATCACGCCAGTGCCGATCGCCTGTTGGCTGGCCGAACTGGCGCCGGTGGCGATGGCCAACGGCACCACACCGAGAATGAACGCCAGCGATGTCATCACGATCGGCCGCAGACGCAAACGCGCGGCCTGCAACGTCGCATCGATGAGATCGTGACCTTCGTCATACAAGCTCTTGGCGAACTCGATGATCAGGATCGCGTTTTTCGCCGACAGACCAATGATGGTGATCAGTCCGACCTTGAAGAACACGTCGTTGGGCATGCCGCGCAGTGTCACGGCGAGTACCGCGCCGAGCACACCAAGCGGGACAACGAGCAATACAGAGGTCGGAATCGACCAGCTCTCGTACAGCGCCGCCAGACACAGGAATACCACCAGTAGCGACAAGCCAAGCAGAATCGGCGCCTGATTGCCTGACAGGCGTTCCTGCAACGACAAACCGGTCCACTCTTGACCCAGACCTTTCGGCCCCAGCGCAACCAGTCGTTCGATTTCCGCCATGGCCTCGCCGGTACTGTGCCCGGGTGACGGTTCACCAGATATCGCGATCGCCGGATAGCCGTTGTACCGGGTCAACTGCGCCGGGCCTTGAATCCAGTTGGCCTGAACGAAGGCCGACAGCGGCACCATGTTCCCGGCGTTGTTGCGCACATGCATTTTCAGCAAATCATCCACCTGACTGCGCTGATCACCTTCGGCTTGCACGACCACCCGCTGCATACGGCCCTGATTGGGGAAGTCATTGATGTAGCTCGAACCCACGGCAGTGGACAGCACGTTGCCGATGTCGGCGAACGAAACGCCCAAGGCATTCGCCTGCTTGCGGTCGACGATCAGTTGCACTTGCGGTGCTTCTGCCAGCGCGCTTTCACGGACGTTTATCAATACCGGACTTTTCTCGGCGGCGGCGAGCAGTTCCGTACGCGCCTGCATCAACGTCGCATGGCCCAGACCACCGCGATCCTGCAAGCGGAACTCGAAACCGCTGGACGTGCCAAGGCCATCCACCGGCGGCGGCAGCACCGAGAAGGCCATGGCGTCCTTGATCTGGCTCAGCGCCGCGTTGGCGCGGTCGGCGATTGAGCTGGCAGTATCGTCACTGCCACGTTCCGACCAATCCTTGAGTGTCGAAAACGCCAGCGCTGCGTTCTGCCCGCTACCGGAGAAACTGAAACCCAGGATCACCACACTGTCACTGATTCCCGGCTCACCGGCGTTGTGCGCTTCGAGCTGTTCGGCTACTTGTACAGTGCGGTTCTTCGTTGCGCCGGGTGGCAATTGAATATCGGTGATGGTGTAGCCCTGATCCTCGGTCGGCAGAAACGAGGAGGGCAGGCGCGCAAAACAGATTCCGAGTCCAATCAGCAGGACCACGTAGATCATCAGGTAGCGACCCGTACGCTTGAGCGCATAGCCGACCCAACCCTGATAACGGTCGGTCAATTGCTCAAATCGGCGATTGAACCAGCCGAAAAATCCGGACTTCTCGTGATGCTCGCCTTTGCCGACAGGCTTGAGCAAGGTCGCGCACAATGCCGGGGTCAACGTCAGAGCAAGGAACGCCGAGAATAGAATCGAGGTGGCCATGGACAGCGAGAACTGTTGGTAGATCACCCCGACCGAACCCTGCATGAACGCCATCGGAATAAACACCGCGACCAACACCAGCGTTATGCCGATGATCGCCCCTGTAATCTGCGTCATCGCCTTGCGCGTGGCTTCCTTGGGCGACAGGCCCTCGCTGGCCATGATGCGCTCGACGTTCTCCACCACGACGATGGCGTCATCCACCAGAATGCCGATGGCCAGCACCATGCCGAACATGGTCAGCACGTTGATCGAGAACCCCAGCGCCAGCATGGTCGCGAAAGTGCCCATCAACGCCACCGGCACCACCAGCGTCGGGATCAGCGTGTAGCGCACGTTTTGCAGGAACAGGAACATCACCGCAAATACCAGCAGCATCGCTTCGCCGAGGGTGTAGATCACTTTGGTAATCGAGACTTTGACGAACGGCGAAGTGTCGTAAGGAATCTTGTATTCCACGCCGGCCGGGAAGTAGCGCGCCAGTTCGTCCATTTTCGCCCGCACCAGTGTCGCGGTGTTCAGCGCGTTGGCGCCTGGAGAAAGCTGCACGCCAACGGCGGTGGACGGCTTGCCGTTCAGGCGTGTACCGAACTGATATTCCTGACTGCCGATCTCCACTCGCGCGACATCACCGATGCGCACCGTGGAGCCATCGCGATTGGCCTTGAGCACGATGTCGGCGAATTCCTGCGGCGTCGACAATTGGCCTTTGACCAGAATTGTCGCGGTGATTTCCTGCGTCGAAGGTGACGGCAGATCACCGATGCTACCTGCTGAAACCTGGGCGTTCTGCGCAACAATGGCTTCGTTGACATCGGCCGGCGTCAGATTGAACGCGATGAGCTTCTGCGGATCGATCCAGATGCGCATAGCCCGCTCGGCACCATACAACTGCGCCTTGCCGACACCGTCCAGACGCTTGATCTCGTTCATCACGTTGCGCGCCAGATAATCGCTGAGCGCCACGTCATCGAGCTTGCCGTCGCTGGAGGTCAGGGTGATCAGCAAGAGGAAACCGGAAGAGACCTTCTCCACCTGCAACCCCTGCTGATTGACCGCTTGCGGCAGGCGCGACTCGACCACCTTGAGGCGGTTTTGCACATCGACCTGCGCCAGCTCGGGATTGGTGCCCGGCTGAAAGGTTGCCTTGATCGTCGCGCTGCCCAGGCTGCTTTGCGATTCGAAATAGAGCAGGTGATCGGCACCGTTGAGCTCTTCCTCGATCAGGCTGACCACGCTTTCATCGACGGTTTGCGCCGAGGCGCCAGGGTAGACGGCGTAAATCTCGATTTGCGGCGGGGCGACGTCGGGGTATTGCGCCACCGGCAACTGCGGAATGGCCAGCGCACCGGCCAACAGGATGAACAGGGCGACCACCCAGGCAAACACCGGGCGGTCGATAAAGAACTGCGGCATATAGAAGCGTCCTGCTTACTGACCAGTGGTCTGGGCAAGTGGAAGTGGGGTTCGTCGATCTGCACCTTTTCCCCGGGACGGGCGTGTTGCAGGCCTTCGATGACAACACGGTCGCCGGGCTTCAGGCCGCCGGTGACGATCCAGCGATTGTTCTGCACCGCACCCAGTTGCACCGGTTGCTGCGCCACGCGCATCTGTTCATCGACAGTCAGCACCTGGGCAATGCCGGCACTGTCACGCTGCACCGCGCGTTGCGGTACGGTGATGCCGTTCTGGATGGTTGCCTGCTCAAGGCGTACGCGGATGAAGCTGCCCGGCAGCAAGTCGAGATCCGGATTGGGAAACTCGCTGCGCACAATGATCTGCCCGGTGCCGGGATCGACAGTGATGTCGCTGAACAGCAGCTTGCCGGGCAACGGATACACGCTACCGTCATCCTGAATCAGCGTGGCCTTCGCTTGATCCTGACCGACTTCCTGCAACTGCCCGGAGCGCAATGCCCGGCGCAGTTCATTGAGCTCGCGGGTCGACTGGGTGAGGTCGGCATGGATCGGGTTGAGTTGCTGAATCAACGCCAGCGGCGTGGTTTCGTTCTGCCCGACCAACGCACCCTCGGTGACCAAGGCGCGACCGATACGGCCGGAAATCGGCGCGGTGACGGTGGCATAGCCGAGGTTCAGTTTCGCCCGTTCCAGCGCCGCTTTGCTGGCAGCGACATCAGCTGCCGTCTGCCGTGCAGCGGCGCGGGCGTTGTCGTAGTCCTGACCGCTGATGGCCTGGTCCTCGATCAACTGCGCATAGCGTTGTTCTTGCAATCTGGCCTGAAAGGCGTTGGCCTCGGCTTTGCGCAGCGCGGCTTCGGCACTGTCCAGATCCGCCTTGAAAGGTGCCGGGTCGATGCGGAACAGCACATCGCCTTTTTTCACGTCACTACCTTCGCGGTAGGTGCGTTGCAACACTACGCCGGCCACTCGCGCACGCACTTCGGCAATCCGTGGCGCGGCGATGCGGCCGCTCAGTTCGCTGCTGATCGACAATGGCTGGGTTTTGATGGTCTCGATGCGCACGGTGGCTGGTGGTGCTTGCTCTTCGGCGTTCGAGGATGAGTCACAGGCGCTCAGCGTTAGCGCCAATGCGATCAGGCCGAGCCCGGCCAGCAGTTTTCCAGACATGTACAACCCCCAATATTGAAGGCCGCATCCTACGGCCAGACCGGGAGGTTAGCGGTGAAGCTTTGTAGCTGCTGTGTGAAATTGTGTAAGGGTTTTGCTCGGTGGTGCGCGAGGGCGTATATCCTGCAGGCCTTGAAATTTATTGCGACAGTTCGATCGCTTTCGCGAGCAGGCTCGCTCCCACAGGAGATCGCATTTCAATGTGCGAGCGAATGAGTCCCGACTGTCGCCACAGCATTCTCTGGAACACCCCATGCCCAACATCCTCCTGGTCGAAGACGACACCGCCCTCGCCGAACTGATTTCCAGCTACCTGGAGCGCAACGGTTATTCCGTCAGCGTCATCGGCCGTGGCGACCATGTGCGCGAGCGGGCGCGGATCAGTCCGCCGGACCTGGTGATCCTCGACCTCATGCTGCCGGGCCTCGACGGCTTGCAGGTTTGCCGTTTGCTGCGTGCCGATTCGGCGACACTGCCGATCCTCATGCTCACGGCCCGCGATGACAGTCATGATCAGGTACTGGGCCTGGAAATGGGCGCTGACGACTACGTCACCAAACCCTGCGAGCCACGAGTGCTGCTGGCGCGGGTGCGCACGTTGTTGCGGCGCAGCAGCCTCGGCGAACCGCTGGCGGTCAACGATCGGATCGTCATGGGCAATCTGTGCATCGATCTGTCCGAGCGCACCGTGACCTGGCGTGATCAAGCGGTTGAACTGTCCAGCGGCGAATACAATTTGCTGGTGGTGCTGGCCCGACATGCCGGCGAAGTGCTGAGTCGCGATCAGATTCTTCAGCGGCTGCGCGGTATTGAATTCAATGGCACTGACCGCTCGGTGGACGTGGCGATTTCCAAGCTGCGGCGCAAATTCGATGATCACGCCGGCGAGGCGCGCAAGATCAAGACCGTGTGGGGCAAGGGCTATCTGTTCAGCCGCTCCGAATGGGAATGTTGAGCTGATGTTTCGCATTCTGTTTCGCCTGTATCTGGTGACGATCGTCTCCTATAGTGCGGCGATCTATCTGGTGCCGGATCTGGTGGTCATGGCCTTCCGTGATCGCTTCGTCACCTACAATCTGGAATTCTCCCGAGGTCTGCAATCGCTGATCACCAAGCAGTTTCATGCTGCGCCGCAAGAGCAATGGCCGGCGATTGCGGCGGCGATGGACAAGGAATTCCAGCCGCTGCACATCGTCCTGACGCCAATCGACGACCCGGTGTTCACGCCCATCGAGCAGGAACGTTTGCACCGTGGTGAGAACGTGGTGCGCATCGGCGATTGGGGCTGGCGAACTTTGGCAGTCACTCCGCTGAATGCGGACATGGCCGTGCGTATGGTCGTACCGCCGGATCCGGTCGACGTCGATCTGTTGTACTGGAGCATTAATGTGCTCATCGGCGCCATGTTGCTCGGCTGCCTGCTGCTCTGGTTGCGCCCGCACTGGCGCGATCTCGAGCGCCTGAAAGGCACCGCCGAACGCTTCGGCAAAGGCCACTTGAGCGAGCGAACCAGAATCGCCCCGAGTTCGAACATCGGCAGCCTCGCCAACGTGTTCGACACCATGGCCGGCGATATCGAAAACCTGCTCAACCAGCAGCGCGATCTGCTTAACGCCGTTTCCCATGAGCTGCGCACGCCGTTGACGCGTCTGGATTTCGGCCTGGCGCTGGCGTTGTCAGAAGACTTGCCGGCCGCCAGCCGCGAGCGGCTGCAGAGTTTGGTCGCGCATATTCGTGAGCTGGATGAATTGGTGCTGGAGTTGCTTTCCTACAGCCGTTTGCAGAATCCGGCGCAGTCGCCTGAGCGCATCGAGGTGTCGCTGGACGAATTCATCGACAGCATTCTCGGCAGCGTCGATGAGGAGCTGGAGTCGCCAGACATAGTGATTGACGTTCTGCTGCACGGTCAGCTCGAACGCTTCGCGCTGGATCCGCGCCTGACCGCCCGGGCCATCCAGAACCTGTTGCGCAATGCCATGCGCTATTGCGAAAAGCGCATTCAGATTGGCGTGCAGGTCATTGCTGGCGGGTGTGAGATCTGGGTTGACGACGATGGCATCGGCATTCCCGACGATGAGCGCGAGCGGATTTTCGAACCGTTCTACAGGCTCGACCGCAGCCGTGATCGCGCGACGGGTGGGTTCGGCCTCGGTTTGGCGATAAGCCGCCGAGCGCTGGAAGCGCAGGGCGGCACACTTACCGTTGAGAGTTCGCCGCTGGGTGGGGCGCGATTCAGGCTGTGGTTGCCGGCCACGGCCTGAACCGTATGACGAATTTCAGGGCTGCGTTGTGCCGCTGGTCTGCAACACACATTGCTGGGTTTTACTGTCCCACACCTGGCCTTTCGGACATTCGGGCTTTTTCACGGCGTCGCTTTCATCGACAGCGAATACAGCAGGGCTGGACAGGGCGGCGACCAGCAGCGGGACGGCGAATAGCGCTTGGCGGATATTCATGGTCAATCTCCACTTTCATCGGCTTGGAGCGGAAGTTGTTGTGCTCTTTTGCAGTGACTGTTCAGTCATTAGGAAGATTCAAAGTTCTGCAGCGGGCCATTGACTTGTCATCCGCTGGCAGGCTAATTTCCAGCCCATGACTTTCACCGTATCGCGCTGCCAGCCAAGCATTATTACCGCCATTCCTCATTTGGCGGGCTAGCTCACGGCTGCAGCACCCAACCCGCCCTAGAGGCGGGTTTTTACTTTCTGTCTCCGGGGTTCTGAAAAATGTCAGGAGACGACCATGCCGCACACCCCCGACCAGCAAGCCCTGCTTGAGCATTACGTGAAAAAGATCCTGGCCGCACCGGTGTACGACATTGCGGTGCGTACGCCGTTGCAGCCTGCGCCGGCGTTGTCGGAAACATTGGGCAATCGGGTCCTGCTCAAGCGCGAAGATCTGCAACCGACGTTCTCTTTCAAGATCCGTGGTGCTTACAACAAACTCGTGCAACTGAGCGATGAGCAGCGAGCGCGGGGAGTGATCACTGCATCGGCGGGTAATCACGCGCAGGGGGTAGCGCTGGCGGCACGGGAATTGGGCATCGCCGCGACGATCGTCATGCCGTCTACCACCCCTGAGCTCAAGGTGCTCGGCGTGCGCAGTCACGGTGCCGACGCATTGCTGCATGGCGAGAGTTTTCCCTTTGCTCTGGCCCACGCGTTGCATTTGGCCGAGCAGAGCGGATGCACGTTCGTTTCACCCTTCGATGATCCTGACGTAATCGCCGGACAAGGCACCGTGGCTATGGAAATCCTGCGCCAGCATCAAGGCACGCTGAACGCGATCTTCATCCCGGTCGGCGGCGGAGGTTTGATCGCAGGTATCGCGGCCTACGTCAAATACCTGCGCCCGGAAGTGCGGATCATCGGCGTCGAATCCGAACATTCGGCGTGCCTGCAAGTGGCTTTAAGTGCGGACGAGCGGGTGGTCCTGCCCAGTGTCGGCACCTTCGCCGATGGCGTAGCGGTAGCGCAGATTGGCGCGTATGGCTTTGAGGTTTGCCGCTTCTGTGTAGATGAAGTGATCACGGTCAGCAATGACGAACTCTGCGCCGCGATCAAGAATATCTACGACGATACCCGTTCGATCACTGAACCTTCGGGTGCGCTGGCTGTTGCGGGGATCAAGCAGTACGTGGCGCGCAGTGGGGTTCGCGATCAGACATTCGTCGCCATCGACTCCGGGGCCAACATCAACTTCGACAGCCTGCGCCATGTCGCCGAACGCGCCGCTGCTTGCGGCGTGCCGGCGTGATGTCGATCAGGGCAGCAGCGGGCGCAGAAACGTGCGCTCGTAACTGACGATGAATTTCTTCTCGACCAGATTGGCAACCAGTGCGGTGCTTTCCGGGTCTGTCATTGCAATATGTCGATAGCTTTCGTAATCGGCCAGCGACGGGAAACTGAACAGGCAATAAGCAATGTTGCTCGCGCCCTCCGAGGGGAGGAAGTAGCCGTGGTGGGTGCCGCCCAAGCGCTCAACGATGTCGAGCCACGCTTTGGCATAGGCTTCGAAAGCGGGTAACTGGTAAGGATCGATCACATATCTGACGTGGCAAGTAATCAAGGGCTGGGCTCCGGTTATTCCTGCAGGGCGGTGCCGACTTTGTCCGACGCCGACCAGATGCGATAGCGCACTTCGACGTCCGACGGCGCGTACACCACGACTGGCAACTTGCTGTTGTAGCGCAACATGAAGCCGTCACCGACGACCGGAACGAAAGCGCGCTTTTTCTGGCTGCCGGGCGGGCAGGCCATCATCGTGCTCATCGGACCGATGACCTTTTCCAGGCGATAGTACGGATAGCCCCAGCCTTGCAGGTTCTTTTCATCGAGCACACCGCCCAGACGTTGACGGTTGCAATCCACCTCCAGAGTTTTGCCGGCGAGAATTTCAACCTGGAAATTCTCCTCCTGCTCTTGTTTGGGCAGATGGATGACCTGACGGGTAAACCCGGCTTCGGCTTTGGGATACGGCGCGACGTCTTCGAGCTTGGCGGCGTGGGCTAGAGTGGAAAGGTTGGCGATCAACAGGCCGGTGATCGCGCAAACGCTTAAAGAATTCATGAAGGCCTCCGTGCGGGTTGAATTGCAATGGGAGACATTCTTGCCGTCATAGTCTGCGAAAGCAAATTTGCCCGGAGATTGCAGATTGCAGTGGACGGGTGGTCGATTCATGCAATTTGCAAATAGCAGGATACTGGCCACATTTCCAAGTGCTTGATTTTGAAGGGAGCAAAACGAACCGATCAAAGGCACGTTTTATGCGTTCTTTTGGTGAGGCGCACAGGATTTGGGCGCCTACACTCCAATGGGCATTTCGCAGTACCACCACTTGCCGCACCAGGGAAACAGCGGGGGCACACCCGTGAAGGCGCAGCAGAGGGTCAGCGTGAATACTTGATTGGCAATCGCACAGAAAGGAGAGGGTTCGCCATGTTTTTATCTGCCTTGGAATTACGCAACATCATTGAAAGCAGCTTCCTGCCGAAACGCTGCCAGTGCACGTTGACACCAGACTTGTCGATGTCCGTCAAAGTATTTGGCGACCATCGAACCGACCAAGCCGATCTCTACGTCAGTGGAATCGACGCCAGCCGCCTGAACAGCTGCCGTGAAATCAACAACCTGGTCGCTGGCCTGCGTTCCGACCTCGCGCAACAGACCACGACACATCAAACCAGCGCTCGTTCTCGAGCCGTTTAACCCACCGTCTCACCCAGTTCGTCCGTCACGCGCCGGGCCTGCACAAAACCAAGGCCCAGCGCGAACTCGACCAGCACCGCGAGCAAGATCCCGGGGCCGGCATGACCATTGAGCCATTCGCCAAAACCCAACGCCGCCAAACCGAAACAGCCGACGATAAAACCATTGCTCAGTGCACTGCGTGCCACTGACGGCGGAGCATTGCGCAGCAAATAAAACATGACCCCCAACGCCGCAAACAGCACCGCGCTGCGCCGAGCGACTACGCCAGTGCCTTCCGAATAGCCAATACTCCAGATCGCCAGCAACGCCTCCGGAAAAAATCCCCAGACCAGCGCCAGCAGAAAACACAGGATTGAAGTGAAGCTCGACAACGTGCGGAACGACAACTGCATGGCCAATCCTTGCGGCAGTAGGGAAGGCCCCGAGCATAACCGCCGAAGCCACCCCAAGCCTATGGCCAACCGGAAAATCAGAAGCGTCTGTCAGTTCTGTTGACTGCAAGCGTCAGATAATTTCCTGTAACTGATTTGTGCGGGCTTGCCGGTGTTGTCGATGTATTTCATGTCGGCGGTGATGACTTTGCATTCCGAGGTCGGCGGCTCGGTTAGCGAAAGCACCTTCGCCACGTGTAGTGGCATGCCGTATTGGTAGGGTGTTTGATTCGATGTGGCGGAGGTGACGTTGGCTTGGGCCAGTGCGGCGTATGAGCTGCAGGCGAGGGTGGCAGTGAGCAGGAAGGGACGAATGTTCATGAGAGGACTCCAGCGTTGCGGGTAGGCGCCCGGCACGAAGCCGGGCGAGCCTGCCGCACTGGGCGTCAGCGGGGGAAAGCTGAGGGTGTGCGGTGATATGGAGTCTCTGACTGTGGCGTTAAGGCTGAGTTAACCGATGTGAACATGAGCTGAGTTATTTACGGTTGCTTTTCCCTTGTCTCGGGCATTTGTCGTTTGCGATATGAATCATTAGGGTACAGGCTTTGACGTGCTCGAAAAAAATTAATGATAAGGCTGTGCTGCTAAATTTCAGTACCCTAACTTATCTGGAAAAAACGAGAGCGGTGGGTGAGTGGCCTTCCACGTTTTTGCGAGTTCTTTTGCTTTTTCTAGTTGCTCTTTTGACAGCTTTTTTTCTACTTCCGGCAATACGTCGTTAACGTTGTTTATTACGTTTCCACCACCATCAAGCTCCAGTAGATTCGACAATAGTGCGTATGACTTTACCGGGTCTGATTCGAATCCGTATTTTGGTTCAGCTTCGCCAATATATGACGCGTAACCAAAAACTGCAGATGCATAGCCTGAGGCTGCAGCTTTTTCATTCCATTTTCTAAATGATGACAAATCGGCTTTTTCAATCCTCGTAGCGGCAAATCCCATCATGGCTGGTGGATAACCATTCTCTGCAGCGGCTTTCATCCATTTTTCGATTTCATCTGATCTGCTAGAGGGTAGTAGGAACATGCCTCCCCCTCTTGATACTTGGTCGCTAAACGAAATTGCGCTAATGCAAAACCTTTTTCTGCGGACTTTTCAAGCCATTCATCGTTTCCTGTTATCTCCCATAGTAGGTACATCGACTCAGCGTCACCATGAGATGCCTGATCTGTAGCAAGGGTTTTGGCTTTGTTCATCCAATCTTTAGGCGATTGCTCAGAGGAAGAACAATTATTCATAGTTACGCACAAATCTTGATCCGCGCCGCCGAGCCGAATCATAGAGTAAATATTGCCTTTCTTTGCTGACTCCTCGTAAGCCTTTTGCGCTTCTTGGGTCATATATCTGTTGTTTTTTCTTATTGATTCTCCTAGATAGTAAAGTGCTTCATTGTCACCACCCTTTGCAGCGATTTCTAAAAACTCGATTGCGGATATTGCTTTGTATTGATTGTAGAGCTCAATGCCTTTCTTCTTCGCTTCTTCTTGCTCTTTTGTTAGTGTTGCATTAGCGGTATTGCAGAGAAATATAAGGAGGACACAGAAGGTTGTAGCGAACAATTTTTTTAAGTTTATCAATTTGATTTTCCCGCTGGAGCTGAAAATTTCACAGAAGGCCTTGGTATGTAGCTGTTTTCATGCATAACAATTTTGCAGGATCCATCAATCGGCCCACCTAATATCGAAGCATTTTTCTTATATCGAGCCCTAGTAGTGTTTCCGAGTGCTTCAGTTACCGCAAGCACTGGTTCGCTCATGAAATTGTCCAACAAATAGCGGTTTTCACAGTATTTTTGCCCTGTATCAACCGGTTCGACCCCGAATTTGTTCATGCATGCGCAAGCTAGCTCAAATTGTTTTTGAGCCTCCGGTAGGCTTCCTTTCTCTTGAGCGTTAGTAGTTATATGAGTAATTATCATCTCGATCGCTGTCTGTTGCGCTAAATATGCTGTATCTCTAGTATATTTTTTCTTGCCATCGTTTGAAGCGCTAATGCTAGTTTGTTTCGCTGTGGCTATGGCGAACTCCTCCGGATTAGATATCAGTGTCAACAAAATCGGGCCTAACGCGGCAGGGGTGGCCTCTACAACCCATTTTTTTAACTCGTCTGGATTTTGGTATTCAATAATAGCATGAGCAATCGGACCACCTTTTCCTCCGCTGGTCATCGCGTCATACAAGTCCATGACAACACTCCAACCCATCAGGTAAGACATTTCCACACTAAGCCCAGCAGCTCCTAATGCGTTCAGCGCCGATGCAAACTGTCCCGCTTCTGTCTCCATCCACTCCACTTTTCTGCCTTTGGCTCTGTGCAACTCCCGGCGATACAAGTTTACAAGGTCAACCACTGCCTCATAACCAACTTCGAACTTGAAGCTACCATTTGCACCTGGGCCAAGTACCACAGCCGCTTTCAAGTTCAAAATAAAACGCCCCTTATCGAGAGACACCTGCGCCGTTCCCTGAAAGCCCGCGCCAAACGCCACCCCAACTGAACCGCTCAACTTGGCCAGCGTCAACCATGGATTTGCATTTTTCGCGTCTTTAGCGCTGCCAATCCCCGTTGAAGGTGCGGTGCGTAAGGCGGCGAGTTCTTTTGGCGGCGCCCAGTTCAATACGCCGGTAAGCTCAATGGCGGCTTGCAAACCCCCAAAGACATTGAAGCTGGCTTTTGCGCCGTTTTCGATTTGTACTTTTGCGAAACGTCCGCCGCGCAGTTGCTCTGTGCTTTTGGAGTCGGCGTAGGTGCCGGATTTCGACTTGTGTTCAAGATCAGGAGTAGGACTATCGTCACCGCTATCGGTTTTTGCTTGCTTGGCGGCTGCGTGATCGGCGCGTTCTTCTTTTGCAGAAGCGTCTTCACGTTGTGCGCGTTTTACCGGGCTCAGCGACGCTCCATATTTGACGTTGCCGAAGATAGGGCTCAGCTCGACGCTGCCAGCTAACAATAACGACGCTCCAGCGTAACCCCAGGCCTTTGCACCAAAGTGAAAGGAGAAGCGGCCGAAACTCATTTGTCGTGGGCTGCCGTCCAAGAGATAGTCAAGCATGATTTCTTGAGCGTTGGCTTTGGCAGGCATGTCCACTTTCATTAACTGAACTTCGCCCCGTGCCAAGTCCAGGCTCAATCCCATCTCCCCAGATATCTGGAAGCCTTCCGCGGCGGACATCTTCGGGCCTTCTAGCTTCAGTTCACCGTGAATGCTCGGCTGTGGAGGAGTCAGGCAGCGGACGAATTGAGCCTGAGGACTTGCATCAAACAGCCTTACTTCGCCGCGCACACTTTTCTGGAACACTAGTTGCTGAAGGTGCTTGCCCCAGTTAGTTAGGGCCGCGTCGTCTTCTAGTTCAGTAACCTCATAACCTTGCTTTTTCAAGTGCGCGTAAAAGTCTTTAGCTTTGAACCAGCCTTTTTCGTCGAAACAGTCGCCAGCCTGATCACTGATTTTTATTGCGCCCTGATCCAAGAGCCATTGGCGGAACGAACTGATTTCACTGTTTTTATCGGAGCCTTCGGTAGCATCGGTTGGTAGACTTTCTTTTACCTTCTTTATCGAGCCAGCCGCCTTTTTTAAATCTTCTTTGATGATTTTTTTTGCATCTTTCAGGTTCGCCATGCTGAACCATCCAAGGGGCGTGCCCTTGGCGTCAGAAAGGCTGACTTCACGCAGTGGAAAGCCTGGCTTTACCATACGGTCGATTGGTTTCGGTTGGAACTCTTCTGGTTCCCAAATTAAATAACGACCAGGTTTACTGGTGCTGACATTTTTTTGGGCTGTGGCCTGGAGGTCATCTTTGATTTTTTGTAGTTGATCCCACTTGGCACGTTCTGCATCAACGAGGCCGGCTGGCGCCTGGGCATTTTGGCCTGTTGCCTCGATCCAGCGTTTGTATTTCTCTTGAAGCTGCGCTGTAACTTCTACCTGCTTTTTCTCTGTGTCCAGATACAGTTTGAACTGCTCGATACCGGAAGGGAGTCCGTCACTGATCAAGGCGAATTCCGGAAGAGCAAGACCATACTCGGACGCTTTGATGATGGATTCAGTATAAGCGTGGTAATCAAGCGCTTCGCCATTTTTGTGTAGTGTGTAGACATAACCGACCAGATCGGCGGTGCAGTCAGTCATGCCACTGCAGATATTGTCGTAACTTTTTTCTTTTCCGCCAAGGCTTTGGCAACGTCTTCCAGCGATACCTGCTTGAAGTCTTTGTTGCCGAGGAACTTCTTGCGAGCCTCCAGATAAGCTTGCACACGTGCCCGCGCTTCAATCGCCCTCTTGGAGTACAGCGAGCCGCTTTCGTAGGTGTAGCCTTCCAACTTAGCGGCCGCTACCGCTTCTTTTTTAGCGCGACCCACTCAGCCCGCCGCTTGTAAAAATCGGCATATGCTTTGTGAACGTGCTGGTCAGTAGCTATGTCTGTCGCTAGACGGTCGAGGCGAGATACCGGC
Organism: Pseudomonas sp. AC255; assembly: GCF_979258175.1. NCBI lineage: Bacteria > Pseudomonadati > Pseudomonadota > Gammaproteobacteria > Pseudomonadales > Pseudomonadaceae > Pseudomonas > Pseudomonas sp. AC255. The sequence goes on from NZ_OZ409841.1 coordinate 2,066,132, forward strand.
GTGTCCTCATCCGTGGACTGAGCAGGAGCGACTGCCGGTTTGTTTCCATTAGCGTCGTTCTGCCTTTTTTTAGCGGTGGCGGGATCGATTTCGATCTCATCGCCCATCGCTTCAAACTCTTCCATGCGTGCACGCTGCGCGCCAGTGAGAAAGTTGCTCAACTTGGGCTCAAGGAAGTATTCCAGCAAACCAGATTCCTGCAACCCGTTCAGGCGTGCATCACGTGATTTGCTGGGCGCAATCATTTTATCCAAGGCAAACATGGATTCTTTGATAGCGGACTTTGCCCGTTCGGGAAGCAGCCAAAATTCTTGTTCTTCGGTGGCATAAATCGCACTGGCAAACTTTTTCGAGCAGGGAGGCGCGTGCGGTTTGAAAGTCTTTGAGCTCTGATCTGGGGTGTCTTTGACAGGCTCCAGTTCAACCAGATCCTCCGCAGAGCACTGAGTTGCGGCTTCCGGGGTCGTTTGCGCGGGCGGTTGAGCTGCGGCAGGTGTCTGAGCGGCAGGCACAGCAGGCGATTGAGCGGCTTTTGGAACGCTCAGGTTCCATCCGACTTTGACATTATCCGGGTTGGTGATGAAGGGGTTCATCTGACGAAGTTGCGCCACAGTAGTGTTGTAGCGCGTAGCAATCTGGCCCAGAGTTTCGCCGGGCATTACGGCGTGATTTGTAATTTCCATGGTGATTCCGTTCTGTTGTCGCGTCGCCTTAGTGTTGGGCAACGGCGGCTGATTCCAGGAGCCGATCTACTTTGATAAACGACTCGTCCTTTGATTGCAGGATCGCCATGATCCCAGGCTGGGTCTCGAACAGCGGACCGTTCACGACATGGCCAAGCTTGAGCAGGTGATCGCCATCATAAATGTTGTTTTTGAGCAGCATGTCGAGGTTGTCCGCCATGTCATTCAAGCGGTCATCGGATGGCTCATTGAATGCTGTGTATTCCTCATCGATCCAGTACATCCAGCCCAGGCGCGCTTGTACTTTCGCGGCCGCCTCGGGCAGATTGAACGCCGCTCTGTCACCGTCCCACGTTGATTGATCGGTGGCCTTCCAGGTCAGCCATCGCCCACGCTCTTGACCGAAATGAATCGGCGCAGGGCTGTAGACCGCCTCCCAGCAGCCTAGTAACTGGTCGAATGCTTTATCGGCGGTGTAGGCCAGCGCAGCCCATAAACTCGGCTTGTGGAAACTCAGCAGACTTTGGCCACCTGAACCATCGTTTGCCTTAAGCAGCCAGCGCGCATGAGCCAGAGCTTTTTCAGGATCCCGGGTTGAGATTGCAATTCCCGAAAAGCGTTCCTCACATAGTTCCACAGCGACCTTTGCCACTTTGCCGCCCTTTGGGGCCACCAGCCACAATGGCTCGTCAGGAATCTCTGCAAGGTCTGTCCCTACAAACAGACCTTGAGCGACGACGGGTTCGCCTAATCGATAAAGACGACCCAAAGCGTCTGGCTGGAGCCCTTGGTCGATGATGAAACACAGCGATTCGCTTGTAGCGGGCAGGTCTGAAAAGTCGTAACGAGGCTCGGCGAGGAGAGCGCTCAGCGCTTTTACATGCATGTGCAATCCTTACGGCTGCAAGCGCCGTTACTCTGTTTTCCGCACAGCGGGGTGATACCTGACTCATTAAGACGGGCAGGGAGCGGTGCTTTCCCCGCCTTATCCGCATCCACAACCTTCATCGGCCCCGGCAACAACGGCGCCGCCGGCGTGCCCACCCCGGGCGAGCCGCCGGTATTGACCTTCACCTCAGCGCCGCTGATGGTCACGCCACCCGCATCGACCTTGACGAAGCTGCCGCCAGCCTTGGCGGTCAGTTCCATGGCGCCTTCGACCACGACTCTCTGGCCGGCGTAATAATGGATTTCGTTGCCGGCCTCAACAAACTGCCCAGTCCCAACCTTCACATGCTGCGTCACTCCCACCGTCAGGTGATCATCCGCGCGCATCTCACTGATGCGATTCAGATGGGTGATCCGGTGTTCTTCGACCTTGAACTCGCTCAACACGTTGGCTTCAACGGTGTCGTGGCGTTCGTTGCCGACGCGGATTTTCTGGTCGTGTTCGATGTTTTCGTCCCAGTCGCGCTGGGCGTGGATGTAGATCTGTTCGGCGCCTTTTTTGTCTTCGATGCGGAATTCGTTGTAGCCCTTGCCGCCCGGGGAGCTGAGGGTTTTGAAGGTGCTGCGGGTCTTGTTGGCCGGGAGGTCGTAGGGGACGACGTTTTCCTTGTGGTACAGGCAGCCGGTGACGAGTGGCTGGTCGGGGTCGCCTTCGAGGAAGGTGACGAGGACTTCCATGCCGATGCGCGGGATGGCAATGCCGCCGTAGGCTGCGCCGGCCCAGCCGCTGGCGACGCGCATCCAGCAGGTGGTTTTATCGTCGGACTGGCCGTCGCGGTCCCAGTGGAATTGCACCTTGATGCGGCCGTATTGATCGCAGTGGATTTCTTCACCGGCAGGGCCGGTGACGACGGCGGTCTGGCTGCCGAGGACTTTCGGTTTCGGGTGTTCGAGGGCAGGGCGGTAGTGCGCGTCCCACGGGGTGGCGAGGAAGCTGTTGCGGTAGCCCTGATGGAAATCGCTTTTGTTGTCGGTGACGTCGCTGGTGACGTTTTCGCCGAGCACTTGCGGCTGTTTGCCTTCGTGGAAGACTTCCAGCAGCAGCCACAGGTCGTTCCACTCGGCGCGCGGGTGTTCGGCGAGCGTGAGGAAATGGCCGCTGGTCAGCGTCGGTTCATCACCTTTGCCTTCGGCGAGTTTGTAGTCGCTGCGATGGCGTTCGAGGGCGCGAGTCGAGAGGAACTTGCCGCGCTCGCGGGTGGTGAAGCGGCCGGGGTAATCGTAGTCTTCCAGATCCGGGGCGAATTCGGATTTGACCGCGCCTTCGGGCAGCAGCTTTGGTTTTTCGAAATCGTAGTCGCGACGGCTGACGCGGGTGGTGCGGGTTTCCAGGCGCAGGTTGAAGCGCTTGATCACCGGTTTCTCCGCAGCCATGCCGGAGTCTTGCTGATAGCTGACCGGCTTCAGTTTGCGGAATACGGTCTGGTCGTCGCCGAACACCAGTTTGTGGCCGCTGCTGCTGTGCTGGAAGTGGAAGTGAATGCCTTCCTCTTCGCACAGACGCTGGATGAAATGCAGGTCGGACTCGTCGTATTGCACGCAATAATCGCGTTCCGGATACTCGGCGCCGAGCTGGAAGCTGTAGGCGTCGGAGAGAATGCCGCGATCTTCCAGCACCTGGGCGATGATTTTCGGCACCGTCAGTTGCTGGAAGATCTGCTGATCATGGTTGTGCTGCAGATAGGCCAGTTGTGGCATCAGGCTGATGCTGTAGCGGGTCAGGGTCTTGCCGGAGTCGCCCTGCTCGATGCGATAGACCTGGCCGTGAATCTTGCCTTCGCCGGTGGCGCCGAACGTCAGGCAGGCGCGCTTGTGCAGCAGCTCTTCGAGCTTCAGGTCGGGGCGGGCGCTGACCAGTTCGAGGTCGAAACGGAACGGTTCGTTGAGGGCTTCGCGACCGGTGAAGCTGAGGACTTGCAAGTCGGCGTTGGCGTCTTCGATCGAGAGGGTGATGTGGGTTGCATTGGCGTCCAGCATGCCTTGAATTCCGTCCGTTGAATAAGCAGGTGATGGATGTTGCAGGATTAGACGGCCTCATTCAAGGCGCAAATGGCGTAGGTGTGGGGCCTTGATGCCATAGGGAAAACCCTTAGGAGGGCGGTTTGGGTCAGTGAAATCGGGCCTTTCATAGACTTTGATGGTGTTTGAGAGATTGCCATCGCGGGCAAGCCCGCTCCCACAGGTTGCTCGTGTGTAGACAAAATCGGCGTTCACTAAGGTCCTGTGGGAGCGAGCCTGCTCGCGATGGGCTTCTACAACCAATGCCAGAACCGGCTCCAGAACCCGCGATTGAGGTCTTCCTTGCACCCGGCGTATTGCTGCGCATACAGATCCGAACGGTTCTGCACCTTGCGTGCGGTCGGCGGTAGCCAGGCTTTGCTCGCGTAGGTCTTGTTGCGGAAGCCGCCCCAACCTTCGTGGTAGTTCAGGTACTGGTTATAGGCGTCGTATTTGTACACGCCGTTGATCGAGGTGGTCTTGTCCATGTACCAGCCGACGAAGTCGATGGCGTCGTCGAAGTCTTCGCGGTCGGCCCAGTTGCGGCCGGTGCTTTTCTGGTAGTCGGCCCAGACTTCATCCTTGGCTTGCGCATAACCGGAAGCGGTCGAGACGCGGCCCCAAGGAATCACCCAGAGCAGGTATTTGCGCGGCGTCTTGGCGTCGTAGCGGTAGCCGGATTCCTGATACATGATCGCGAACGGCACCTGGATCGGCACGCCCCAGCGTTTCTGGGTGACTTGCGCAGCGTCGTACCAATCGCTTTTCTCGCGGAAGATTGCGCAGATGTCTTCCGGGGAGCGGGGCGGCGAGGTGCCGCAACCGCTCAGCAGGGTGGCCAGGGTCAGGAGGGCGAGGATGTGCCTGTGATTCAAGAGCTGTTTTCCGTCGTGCGCAAAAAGGCCGACAGTCTACGCGCTCAGCTCAATTGATGACGATAGGGCAGATCCGGACCGGTTTTGCTGCAGGTCAGTGCGGCGGCTTGTACGGCGAACCTGAGCATGCCGTCGATTTGCTCTCGACTGAGCTGCTGGACGCCTTCGACCGAGTCCAGCGAATGTTCGGTCAGCCAGGTGATCAGCGCGGCCTGGAAGGTGTCGCCGGCGCCTACCGTATCGGCGATCTGAACCTGATTGGCCGGCACCGACCACGAGCCATGGGTGCGACTGAACACCGTTGCGCCGTCGCCACCGCGTGTCAGGAACACGATCTGGCAGCGATGCTCGAGCCAGCTTTCAATAACATGCTGCGGATCCTGCTCGGGATAGAGCAGGCTCAGGTCTTCGTCGCTGACTTTGATCAGATCAGCCAGTCGTACCAGCGTGGCGATGCGTTCGCGCCATAGCTCGATGTTCGGCTCGGGATTGAGGCGCACGTTGGGGTCGAGGCTGATCAGGCGTTTGCCGCTTTCGCGTTGGACCAGTTTCAGCAACGTGTCGCCAATCGGCTGCACCACCAGCGAAAACGAGCCGATGTGCAGGCCGCGCACCTCGTCGCCAAGTGTCGGCAGATGCGCCTCGCTCAGTTGCCGATCGGCGCAGCCTTCGCCACGGAAGCTGTAATGCGGCGAGCCATTGGCGCCTACCGCGACCATTGCCAGGGTGGTCGGGGCGGCAAAATCCACCAGATAATCCGGGCGCACGCCTTCGTCCTGCAGCACTTGCTGCAAACGGCGGCCGAGGTAGTCGGTGGACAGCCCACCGAAGAGCGCCGAGTCCACGCCCAAACGCCGCAAACCTACGGCAACGTTGAACGGCGAGCCGCCGGCAATTGCCTTGAAATTGACTTTCGAGGCCAGACCGCTGGCGTCGTTTTCGCTGAAAAAATCAAACAGGGCTTCGCCACACACCAGGTACATAGTTGTTTGCTCGTTATAGGGTTGCGACATGCTGTTGATAGCGTTCGTAAGCCTGCTGGAACGCCGCGACATTGGCGGCGATCGGCAGGGTTTCACTGCGCGCGTCGAGTTTGACGCAGCGTTCGCACAGATCGGCCAGGGACACATCATCGCCGTTCGAGCGCGATGCGCACCACGCCGCTTGAATCGCCGCACCCAGTGCGGCGGCTTCGCTTTGTTCGGTGCAGATCACCGGGGCGTTCATGATGTCGGCGACGATCTGCCGCCACACCGCGCTCTTCGAGCCGCCGCCGATCAGGCAGATGCGCAGGCTTTGTAAACCATTCTGGCGGAGCAAATCCAGCCCATAGCGCAAACCGAAGGTGGTGCCTTCGACAGCCGCGCGGCACAGATTGGCCTGGGTCAGATTGTCCATCGTCAGCCCGTGCAGGCTGCCGGTGGCGTGGGGCAGGGCGGGCACGCGTTCGCCGTTGAGGAACGGCAACATGCTCACGCCTTCGGCGCCGATCGGCGACTGCGCGACCAGTTCGTTGAAGGTCGGCAGATCGAGCCTGAACAGTTCGCGAATCGCACCGGTGGCGTTGGTCAAATTCATGGTGCAGATCAGCGGCAGCCAGCCGCCGCTGGAGGAACAGAACGTGGCAACCGAGGCGTCGGCGCTGACGTTCGGTGCGTCGGAGAACGCGTAGACCGTGCCGGACGAACCGAGGCTCATGGTGATCGCGCCGGGCTGGATATTGCCGGTGCCGATGGCGCCCATCATGTTGTCGCCACCGCCGCTGGAAACCACCGCGTTGGGGTTGATGCCGAGTTGCTCGGCGATTGCCGGGAGGAGAGTGCCGACGGCGGCGTGCGCGTCGATCAGCTCCGGCAGCGCGGTTTGCAAACGGCCGCTGGCGTCGATGTCGCGCAGGATCTGCACATCCCATTGCCGCGTGCGCACGTTGAAATAACCGGTGCCGGAGGCATCGCCGTATTCGCTGCAAGCGCGGCCGGTGAGCCAGTAATTGAGGTAGTCGTGGGGCAAAAGGATTCGGGCGATGCGTGAGAACACGTCGGGATGCTGCTCTTTGGTCCACAGCAGTTTCGACACCGTGTAGCCCGGCGCAATGACCACGCCGAGGCGTTCCAGCGAACCTTGCTCGCCGCCCAGTTGCGCGAGCAAGCGCTCGTTTTCAGGTGTGGTTTCGGTATCGCACCAGAGCTTGGCCGGGCGCAGCACTGCGCCTTGCTCATCGAGCAGGACCAAACCGTGTTGCTGGCCGGAGACGCCAACGCCGAGGATCGCCTGGCCGTCGACATTGGCGGCTTGCAAGGCCTGGCGGGTGGCGCTGACGAAAGCGTCGAGCCACTGTTGAACGTCTTGTTCGCGGCGGCCGTTGGCGCCACTGATCATCGTGTGCGGCGCTGCGCCCAGACCGAGCACCTGGCCGCTGCCGGCATCGAGGATGATCGCTTTGGTGCCTTGGGTGCCGCAGTCGATACCCAGGAAGAGCTTTGTTGTTGTCATGTATGGGCCTGTCAGATTGCGCTGAAGATCAAGAGCTACCCCCTCACCCCAGCCCTCTCCCCCATGGGGGCGAGGGGAAAAGGAGCAGATTTTCATGCCTTTCACACTCTGTATTCGACTCGGAATTTCAGGTCGATGAATAACGGAAGAACCACGCGGTCGGTTCCCTTTCCCTCCGGGAGAGGGCTAGGGTGAGGGGCTTTTCAGCCGAGCACCCGTTCCAGAGTCCCCGAAACCCCAACCTCGCGCAAACTCTGGCAGCACCACTCGAACGCTGCAACAAACTCCGCCGACTTCGGTATCGCTGTGCCGAAAATCTCTTCAACAGCCAGCAACCGCTCCGTGATCAACCCATCGTCCGCCACCAGCCCCTGGCAAAACGCCGCTCGCGGGTCCGGAATCGAATACGTATCGCCATTCTCATCCACGCCCTTCAAATACAGCCCCCACGCCGCCACGACCAGCGCTGCACGTTTGGTCTCGTGGCCATCGGCGATCAGCCGATTGATCGTCGGGACGGTGAACTTGGGAAACTTCGATGAGCCATCCGAACACACGCGCTCCAACTGATCGGCAATCGCCTGATTGGAAAACCGCGCGACCAGCGTGTCCTTGTATTCGCTCAGATCAATGCCCGGTACCGGGGCCAGCTGCGGCGTGACATCCAGATCCATATAAGCGCGCATGTAACGCACGAACAGCGGATCGTTCATGGTCTCGTGGACGAAGCGATAACCCTTGAGGAAACCCAGATAGGTGAGCGCCAGGTGACTGCCGTTGAGCAGTTTGATTTTCATCTCTTCGTACGGCGACACATCGTCGGTGAACTGCACGCCGACCTTTTCCCATGCCGGGCGGCCGTTGACGAATTTGTCTTCCAGCACCCACTGCACAAATGGTTCGCAGACCACCGGCCAGGCATCGTCGACGCCGTGTTTGTCGGCCAGTTGCAGGCGATGCGCGGTGCTGGTCATCGGTGTGATGCGATCAACCATGGCGTTGGGGAAACTGACGTTCTGGTCGATCCAGTCGCGCAGATCCGGCTCACGCAGGGCGGCGAAGGCCAGCAGTGCCTTGCGCGCGACCGCGCCGTTGTGCGGCAGGTTATCGCAGGACATCACAGTAAATGCCGGAACGCCCGCCGCACGCCGTTTGGCCAACGCGGCGCAGAGGAAACCGAACACGGTGCCCGGCGCCTCGGGCTGGGCCAAGTCGTGTTGAATCTGCGGCAGATGCGCCATGAACTCGCCGTTGCTGTCGTCGATGCAGTAACCGCCCTCGGTGATGGTTAGCGAAACGATACGGATCTGTGGTTCGGCGAGTTTGTCGATCAGCGTCTGGGCGTCATCTTCGGCCAGCAGCATGTCGCGGATCGCGCCAATGACGCGCACTTCGGTGTCATCGCTGTCGCCCAGCTCAAACAGGGTGAACAGGTAATCCTGCTCGCGCAGATCATCGCGGGCGCGGCGATCTTCCGGGCGTAGCCCGACGCCGCAGATTGCCCAGTCCAGCGCTTCGCCAGTGTTCATCAAGGCATCGGTGTAATACGCCTGATGCGCACGATGGAAACCACCGACGCCAATGTGGGCGATGCCCTGGAGTGTGTCGCCGAGGTCGTAGCCTGGCAGTTGCACCTGGGCGGCGAGGCGATTGAGGTTCTGTTGGTTGAGTTTCATCGGATAGTCTCGAAATCAGGCCGCAGCACGCAGCGGACGGGTCAGCGCCACACCTTCGGCATCGAACAGATGGCAGTGAGTCGGGTCCAGGCGCAGGCTCAATTGCTCGCCGTAACGGCTGGCCAGATCGCCGCGCACGCGCATGGTCAGGGCTTCGTCGGCGCTGGTGGTGACGTGGCAGAAGGTGTCGCTGCCAAGGCGTTCGCTGACGTCGGCAGTCACTTGCAACGTGCAGTCGCCGGGTTGCGCCAGTTCAAGATGTTCCGGGCGAATGCCCAGCGTGACAGCGCTGCCGACACTGAGGTTGGCGGCGTTGAGCGGCAGGGTGATGCGTGTGCCGGCGTCCAGCGAAACTTCGCAGCTGGCGCCGTCGATGCGGGCAATCTTGCCTTTGAGGAAACCCATTTTCGGCGTGCCGAGAAAGCCCGCGACAAACAGGTTGGCCGGGTTGTGATACAGGTCCAGCGGCGAGCCGACCTGCTCGATCCTGCCGCCATTGAGCACCACGACTTTGTCGGCCATGGTCATCGCTTCGACCTGATCGTGGGTCACATAAATCATCGTCGCTTGCAGGTCTTTATGCAGGCGCAGCAGTTCCAGACGCATCTGCACGCGCAACGCCGCGTCGAGGTTGGACAGCGGCTCATCGAAGAGGAAAATCTTCGGGTTGCGCACGATGGCGCGGCCGATCGCCACGCGCTGACGCTGACCGCCGGACAGCTGTTTGGGTTTGCGCTCGAGCATCGGCCCGAGTTCAAGAATGCGTGCCGCTTCGCCGACCTTGCGCTCGACCTCGGCTTTCGGCACGCCGGCCAGGTCGAGGGCGAACGACATGTTCTTTTTCACGGTCATGTGCGGGTACAGCGCGTAGGTCTGGAATACCATCGCCAGATCACGCTTGGCCGGGCTGACTTCGGTGATATCGCGGCCATCGAGTTCGATGGTGCCGCCGCTGACCTCTTCAAGGCCGGCGATCAGGCGCAGCAGGGTGGATTTGCCGCAGCCCGACGGGCCGACGAAGACCACGAATTCCTTGTCGTTCACTTCAAGGTCGATGCCCTTGATGATGGAAAAGCCTTCGAAGCCTTTTTGCAGATTCTTGATTTTCAGGTTGGCCATGAGATGGGCCTCCGCAATTTATTATTGGGTTAAACCAGATCGGCTTTTCTGTGGGAGCGAGCCTGCTCGCGAAGGGGCCGTGTCAGTCGACATCAGGGTTGAATGACACTCCGCTTTCGCGAGCAGGCTCGCTCCCACAGGGGATAGGGTTGGATTCGGGATGGTCATTTCACGGCACCGAACGAGAGGCCGCGTACCAGTTGCTTCTGGCTGATCCAGCCAAAGATCAGAATCGGCGCACAGGCCAGGGTCGAGACCGCCGACAACTTGGCCCAGAACAATCCTTCGGGACTCGAATACGAGGCGATCAATGCGGTCAGTGGTGCGGCATTCGATGAGGTCAGGTTCAGCGACCAGAACGCCTCGTTCCAGCACAGGATCAGCGACAGCAGCACGGTAGAGGCGAGGCCGCCCTTGGCGATCGGCAGCAGCACGCGGACCATTTCCTGCCACAACGTCGCACCGTCGAGGCGGGCGGCTTCGAGGATGTCTTTGGGAATGTCCTTGAAGTAGGTGTAAACCATCCAGACCACGATCGGCAGGTTGATCAGCGTGTAGATCACGATCAGCGCGATGCGCGTGTCGAGCAGGCCGAAACTCTTGGCCAGCAGGTAGATCGGCATCAGCACGCCCACCGGCGGCAGCATTTTGGTCGAGAGCATCCACAGCAACGTGCCTTTGGTGCGCTGGGTTTCGTAGAACGCCATCGAGTACGCCGCCGGCACCGCGATCAACAGACACAGGGCGGTGGCGCTGAAGGAGATCACCACCGAGTTCCAGGCGAAGCTGAAGTAGTCGCTGCGCTCGTTGATGTGCAGGTAGTTCTCCAGCGTTGGCGTGAAGATGAACTGCGGCGGCGTGGCGAAAGCGTCGATTTCGCTCTTGAAACTGGTCATCACCATCCAGAAGATCGGGAAGAAAATCACGATCGCGATGGCCCAGGCCAGCGTGCCGAGCAGCAGGCTTTGCAGGCGGCGGGATTGTTGGAGCGTCATGGCAGGCCTCACGCTTTGTCAGTCAGGTTTTTGCCGATCATTCGCACCAGAATGATCGCGGCGATGTTGGCGATGACCACGGCAATCAAACCGCCGGCCGAAGCCATGCCGACGTCGAACTGCACCAGCGCCTGGTTGTAGATCAGGTAGGCGAGGTTGGTCGAGGCGTAGCCGGGGCCACCGTTGGTGGTGGTGAAGATTTCGGCGAACACCGAGAGCAGGAAGATCGTTTCGATCATCACCACCACAGCAATCGGCCGCGCCAAATGCGGCAGGGTCAGGTGCCAGAAAATCGCGATCGGGCCGGCACCGTCCAGGCGCGCAGCTTCTTTCTGTTCCTGATCCAGCGACTGCATGGCGGTCATCAGAATCAGGATCGCGAAGGGCAGCCATTGCCACGAAACAATGATGATGATCGACAGCAGCGGGTAGTGCGCCAGCCAGTCCACCGGTTGCGCGCCGAACAGCTTCCAGATGTAGGCGAGGATCCCCGAGACCGGGTGGAAAATCAGGTTCTTCCAGATCAACGCGCCGACGGTGGGCATGATGAAGAACGGCGAGATCAGCATCACCCGCACCAGACCGCGACCAAGAAATTCGCTGGCCTCCAGCAACGCGCTGATCAATACGCCGAAGACCACGCTGATCAGCAACACGCTGCCAACCAGCAGCAATGTATTGGTCGCGCCGGGCATGAAACCCGAATCAGTGAGGAAATAGGTGAAGTTCTCCAGCCCGACGAATTCATTCTCGCCGGGGTAGAGCAGGTTGTAGCGGATCATCGAAAAGTACAGGGTCATGCCCAGCGGCACGATCATCCACAGCAGCAACAGCGCCACCGAAGGACTGACCAGAAACCAGCCGGGATTGCGCACGCGCAGCTTGCGCTGCGGTGGCGACAGGTCGATGTGGGCTTTGGCAGTTGAAGTATTCATGGCATTCACAACCGAGTCATACAGACCTATGGAGATCCCCATGTGGGAGCGAGCCTGCTCGCGAAAGCGCCGGATCAGTGTCATGTGTGTTGGCTGACACGACGCCTTCGCGAGCAGGCTCGCTCCCACAAGAGGCAGGAGCAAGGCATTCAGCGGTTACTTGGGATAACCCGCGCGCTTCATCTCGCGTTCCGTGGTCTGCTGCGCCGCCGCCAGCGCCTGATCCACCGTGGTCTGGCCGATCAGGGCTGCCGAGAACAGCTTGCCGACCTGGGTGCCGACTGCCTGGAATTCAGGAATGGTCACCAGTTGAATACCAATGTACGGCACCGGTTTCAGCGTCGGTTTGCTCGGGTCAGCGGCTTTCAGCGATTCCAGCGTCACTTTGGCAAACGGCGCGGCGCTCATGTAAGCATCGCTGTAGGTCGAAGCGCGGGTGCCCGGCGGCACGTTAGCGATGCCATCGGTCTTGGCAACCAGTTCGCCGTACTCTTTGGACGTGGCCCAAGCACTGAAGGTTTTTGCTGCGTCCTTGGCCTTGGAGCTGGTCGGAATCGCCAGCGCCCACGAATACAGCCACGCCGAGCCTTTATCCGTGACTTGATGCGGAGCGAAGGTGAAACCGACGTGATCGGCGACCTTGCTCTGGGTCTTGTCGGTGACGAAGGAACCGGCGACGCTGGCATCGACCCAGATCGCGCATTTGCCGCTGTTGAACAGGGCGAGATTTTCGTTGAAACCGTTGCTGGATGCGCCTGGCGGGCCGGATTTCTTCATGGTGTTGACGTAGAAATTCAGCGCGTTTTTCCACTCCGGGCCGCTGAATTCCGGTTTCCACTGCTCATCGAACCAGCGTGCGCCATAAGCATTGGCGACCGTGGTGACCAGCGCCATATTCTCGCCCCAGCCGGCCTTGCCGCGCAGGCAGATGCCGTACTGCTCTTTGTCTTTGTGGGTGAGCTTTTCGGCAAACCCGGCGATCTCTTCCCAGGTCGGCCGCTCCGGCATGGTCAGCCCGGCTTCCTTGAACAGGTCGGTGCGGTAATAGGTGATCGAACTCTCCGCGTAAAACGGCAGCGCATACAGCGAACCCTTCACCGACAGGCCTTCGCGCACCGACGGAAAGACATCGTCGAGGGCGTAACTGGCCGGCAGGTCCTTCATCGGCTCCAGCCAACCCTTGCCGCCCCAGAGTGCCGCTTCGTACATGCCGATGGTCAATACGTCGAACTGGCCGCCCTGTGTGGCGATGTCGGTCGTCAGGCGCTGACGCAGGACGTTTTCTTCCAGCACCACCCAATTGAGCTTGATGTCCGGATGCTCGCTCTCGAAGGTTTTCGAGAGTTTCTGCATGCGGATCATGTCGCTGTTGTTGACGGTGGCGATGGTCAGGGTCTGGGCGCCAAGGCTGACGCTGCTGAGGGTCATGCAGGTGAGAGCGAGCAGAGCTTTTGCAGTGGGTTGCATCGTGCACTCCTTTTCTGACACCCGACGGGGCAGAAGGACAGTTATTGTTTTTGTGTCTTCCGAATGCAGGAAGAATCTGCGCTGATTACAGCCTTCCACGGCGGAGCTGACAAATCATCCCTAGCACTTTTGTTGATACTTTTTTGCACTGGGGTTTGAGCGGGTGAACGCAGGGAAGGGGTTTTGCGCGAGGGGGCGTTAGCGAATGCGTACAGATTTCGCCAGCCGGGGCACGGTTTTTTGTGGGAGCGAGCCTGCTCGCGAAGATGGTGTGTCAACCGCAGGATTTTTCACAGACAGACCGCTTTCGCGAGCAGGCTCGCTCCCACAGGTGGCGTGTCGTCAGAGATGGTTCTGTTCAGTCAGCCGCTGCACCGCCAGCCGTCGATAGTGCGACGGCGTCATGCCCTTGAGTTGCTGGAAGCGTCGATTGAAGTTGGAAATATTGTTGAAGCCCGACTCGAAGCACACCTCGGTCACCGGTTTGTCACCATCGGCCAGCAGCTCACAGGATTTGCTGATGCGCAGGCGATTGACGAATTCGATGAAGTTGCGCCCGGTGGCCTGCTTGAATACCCGGCTGAAATAGGTCGGTGTCATGCCCAGGTGCTCGGCCACTTCTTCCAGAGAGATGTCCCGCGCGTAGTGGCTGAAGATGTAGTCGACCGCGCGGTTGGTGCGGTCGATGTTGTGTTCGTCGGCCAGTTGCGGCGTGGTGGCACCGGACAACAACTGGAAATCATCACTGGCCGCGAGCAATTCCATCAGGATGAAAAAATGCCCGAGGCGAGTGATGCCGGTGCTGTCGGCGATCCGCTGCATCAGTGTCATGGCCTGACGGATCGTGCGCTTGCAACGAAATTCGATGCCGTACTGCGCACGCTCAAGCAGTGGCGCCAGGGATTTCAGCTCAGCGAACACCTGGTGCCCGCTCTCGAACAATTCGTCGGTGAAGTTGACCAGCATGTCGCGCTTCTCCACCACTTCATCCTCGGCGACCTGGCTGATCCAGTTGTGCGGCAGGTTGGGACCGGTCAGAAACAGGGTTTCCGGATAGAAGTTGCCGATGTAATCGCCGATGAACACCTTGCCGGAGCTGGCCACGATCAGGTGCAGCTCGTACTCCTTGTGGAAATGCCAGCGCACCAGCGGGCAGGGGAAGCCGTGCTGGCGGTAGATGATGGACAAACCGTTATGGTCGTCCATCAATTCGTAGGAAGGGTCGGTCACGCGAGCGGTTCGGGTCATGACGGGGCACTTTTTTATTATCGCTGCGCGATCATGCCTCGTTTTTTGCCATTTGTGCCACTTCCGACCGGCCGTCCGTGGTGACCGCTCAGCTGAGCTTGTCGCGTGCCTTTTGCAGGTTGGCCATTTGGCAGAAACGCACGATGTTGGAATTTTTGATGAAGTCGAAATTGATAATGTTGCACTTGCGCGCCCAATCGGATTTTTCCGGGTCGAACCACTCGTCAAGACTGTCGAGGATCCGCTGTGGGCCGCCGAGTGTGTAACTGGTTGCCGACAGCGACCATGGGCGGAGCGTACTGACAGGTGTGCTCAGTACGTTGTCTATGTAGCCATAAAGATCCGAGGTGCTGACCTGTGATTTGCCGATCCACTTGTGATTGATTGGTCTGTAGAAGCGAAAGTCTTCGCTTTCCCAGGTCATCGGCGCGGCCACCATAATGCGTTGCAATGGGTTGATGACTTTCAGTTGGCCAATTGTCAGATGCAGATTGTCGGTGGGAATGATCCGTTCCCCAAGGTGTTCCAGCAAAGCTGTTTTGAATTCCTCATGGTTGAATGGATCTGTAGCGCTGGAAAGTTCATGAAAGTCCAGAATGATAAACTCATTCGGGCTTCTTTCATAAAACCCCTTAACGTCCCTGATCAGGTCTTCAAGCGTTCGCGAAGAGTTGAATCCATTGTGGTGGAAACGGAATCTCGCCAGTTGTTTCGCCTTGCTGTTGTATACAAGGCGAACATCAAGTGCGCGAGCGCCGCGATTCAACTGCGAATAAAAGGAAACGTCCTGGCAGGCAAGCCAGTTTTTCCCGGGAATAAGGGCGTAAGACGCTTCCCAGTCACAACCGGCGTTATGCGCGCCGGGCAGGGTCATTTCAAATAACGAAAGATTATCGATTTGTGGTGAATAAGCCATCCATTGATGGGTTGGTATATCGTCGAAGTTTTCCATGTTGCACATCCTGCGAAGTGGTTAGTAAGTTGCGCGCAGGATGTTTATAAGCATGTTCGTGCTATTGCGAAAGTTGGCTTTTAATGCAAGTCATGTAATTGATGTAATCAGCGCTCTGTTGGGCTCAACTGGTTTTTGGCTTCGATCCATTGAGCCATGTATTGAGTGCTTTTGAGTGTGTGATGTCGCAACATGGCGCCGGTGAAGTTGTCGTTTCTAAGTTGTGCCAAGTGTTGTCGGCAATCATCTATCCGGTTGATCAGACGCGGGCCATGTACGCTGCGCTGATAACGCTGCTGCAAAAGTGCCGAAGCGTGAATCTGCGCCTGCTGCCAGCGCGCCGGATTTTCGTACAGTTGCACCGCCTGTTCGGCAAAGGTGTTTGCGTCGAGGGCGACGGCTCCCGGCCACGGAGCGTCGCCGTGCATGGCTTCGGCGCCGATCGGTGTGGTCACACTCGGCGTGCCACAGAGCATGGCATCGAGCAGTTTGCCCTTGATTCCCGCGCCGAAGCGCAATGGCGCAAGGCAGACTCGCGCTGCCGACATCACTTCAAGTGCATCTTCGGCCCAGTCCATGATGTGAAAGCCTTGGGCCGGGTTGTGCAGTGCGGTGGCTTTGGGCGGCGTATAGGCGCCATAGATATACAGTTGCGCGCGAGGCAGGCGCGCGCGGATCAGCGGCCAGAGCGTGGTCTTCATCCAGAGCACGGCATCCCAGTTCGGCGCGTGACGGAAGTTGCCAATGCTGAGGAAATGCTCCCGCTCTTCGAAACCTGGCGGGGCGGTGTCCGGAAGATCAATCATCAACGGACACCAATGCAGGATTTGCCGAGGCAGGCCGAATTGCTCCACCAGCAGGTCGATCTCGACTTCGGAAATCATCAGGTTCAAGTCGCAGCGATACAGCGCAGCGATTTCCCGTTTGGCCAGATCGGTGCCGGCCATCAACTGGAATTCTTCGTGCAATGCCGGTGCAAACAGCTCGGTGAAATCAGTCTGCTCGTCGTTGCTTTTCAGCCGGTCCTTCAGGCGCTGATGACGCGCATGCCGCAGGCTTTGCAGGTCGGAAGTTTCCAGGAGGCGCAGGGCGTCCGGGCAGTGTTTCTCCACACGCCAGCCAAACTGTTCTTCCATCATGAACTGATCGAACAGCACGATATCTGGTGCCAACTCGCTGATGAACGTGTCGAAACTGCTGTTGTTGAGCTCGATCGAGACTTCGCGAATGCCCAGCGCCGTCAGATCAGCCTTGTGTTCACCCGGGCCGGCCGGGCTGCTGAAAGTGATGTCCCATCCCTGATCGAGAAATGTCTCGAGGATCTGCATGACATGCCCGCTGGCCGCCGATGAGCGCGGTTCTGGCCAGACGTAGCCGATGACCAGAACTTTGGTGGTACGCGAATGGCTCACGACTGATCCTCTGACCCATGGAAGAAAAAAGGGCGCAATTAAACCACAGCGAAGTGATTGAAATGCACCCTGTCCACCGACCAGCCGTTTCAGCGCTTAAATGACCGGTTTGGCGAGATTGAGCAGCAACGGCCCTTGCAGAAACTTGCCGGCAGCGGTGTTGCGCACGGCATTGTCGATAGTCTTCACATTGAAGCTCAATATGGCCGGACGCGTTTGCGCTTGATCGAGCAGGGACACCGCAAGCATGTACGACTCAGCGTTGGCCAGGGCCGGATGGTCCTGGACCAGTTTCGGCAGACTGGTTTTTACCTGGTTGAACTCGACGAATCCCGGTCGGTGCGCCAGAGCGTGATGTGGATTGATCAGGTTGTCCGGATGCGCCTTGCGCGCGTCCCGAGCCAGCTCCAGCAGTCCGACCGCATCGAATTCCGCCTGATGCAACTCCGGGTAGACCTTGCCGTAGTACAGGTCGAGGGTGTCCGGGCCACCGTGGGACATTTCGTGAATCAGCACGTCGGCGACGCTGCCGTCGTCGTAACGCGACAACTTGTAAAACTCATCGAGATTGTCCGGATAAATCGACAGAAACCGGCCTGCGGACTCATCGATTTTTTCGCCGGTGCGCAGCGCTGTCTGCCAACGCTTATAGGCCGGTGGCGAAAGCGAGGCGATCACGCCGGGTTGATGCGGGCGGAACGTCACATTGCTGAAGCTGATCGACTCGAGATCCTTGCGCATCGCGCTGAGATGTTTCGACACGTGCTGTGCCACTTCATCGGAATCGTTACCGAACACATGCTTGAGCACCGCGCGAATGTCGTCGTTGGAAGACAGTTGCGACAGCGCGTTGATGGAGTTGTCCAGCTTGGTCCGGGCGCGGGGAATGGCTTTTTTCAGATAACCGCGGGTGTAACTGAATGGCTTGAAGCGGCCGAACAGGCGCTTCAACGGGGCGAAATTACCCAGGTCGAGCAGTTTCAGGCGCGGGCCCCAGGCACCGCCGGTGCGGATGCTCAGCGCATGCCAGTCCTGGTTGCGTTCCTGCACTGCGATGTCGATCGCCTCGCCAAGCGCGTCGGCGCCTCGCCAGGTCGCCTGACGCACATCGCCGGTGTGGGAGAGCCTGAGCCAGTCCCGACTCTCGACGCCATGGATCAACCTTTTCAATTGCACGCTGGCGGTGTGCGCGGCGTCGAGCGCGGTTTCGCCGGCAAAGACCACGCCGCGTTTGACCAGACGAAAACCTTTGCGGGCGAGGGCGGGCAAACCGTCGAGCGGGTTGATCAGCGACACGGCCGCTCGGGCCACGGCTTTGGCGACTTTCAGCAGTTTGAGCGTGGTCGACCCGGTCTTGGCGATGATGCTCGCTGCCGACGCGCCAAGACCGACCAGCAGGCCGATGACCGACAGGCCATCCAGAATGCAGCCACCAATGCCTTCGGCGACACGGTCGGTGCGTCCGGAACGAATGTCTTCAATGCACTGTTTGAACGGCACGATGACGTTGATTGCCAGGTTCTCGACGATCTCCCTGGTGTCACGCCATTCTTCCAGGCCGTTGCGCACATCCAGTGCGGCATACAACTCTTCGCGGCGGGCGACAGGATGGTTATCCAGTACGCATTGGGCGATCTCATCCAGTTGCGCAGAAAAGAACAGCGGAACCGCGCGCACATCAGTCTCTTGCAGTTGCAACTGCCAGAGCTTCTCCACCACTACTTTGGAAGTCATGCCCTGGCGTGGTTCGCTGCCTTCGCGGTAGGCGGCGTAATCGAGGGGCCACTCGCTGGCTTTGTTCTTGTCCTGAAAATCGTACTTGCTGCCAGTGTATGAAAGGGTCGGCCGTTGATGAATGAGACCGGTGTCTTGCAGCTTGAGGGCCAGGTCCGGACGCTCGTAGCAAACGCCGCGCAGCGTGAACAATTCGTAAGCGCGCAGCCGATCACCGTTGTCGCAGCAAAGAATGATCCCGTAACGCCCGTTTGCCTCATCTCGCTGGATTTGCGTTTCTTGCTGCGGATTCAGTGGGTTGACCTCCTTCCTGACGGTGTAGAAGGTCATTTGGCCGCTGGTCAAAGCCTGACGATCATGCTCTGGCATCTGCGTGATCGCCATTTTGATCAGGGACGATAGACCCTCGCGCACGTTCCGGTAGTAACGATCAAACGCCTGGTCAAACAGTTGCGACGGCGATTGCAGTTCGGCCAGGCGGGTGAAGGCATCGGCCGGGGGGTGGAAGTTGTCGCGGGTCTTGAATTTGTCCGAAAGTTGCCCGTCTTCAACCAGATCGCCGGAAAGATACAGATCGAGAATCGACAGGCGTAGGCGCAACAGGCCGTTGATCGCGTATTGGTTGTTGTCAGTGGCGCTGGCGAGGAAATTCCAGAACTCGGTGAGAATTCCCGCCGGATGCGCAGCCTTCAACCCTTCGAGCCAGCTACGTTCGCCGAAACTGTCCAGGTACTTTATTTCGAAGGCCGGCTGTTCGAGATAGGCGCCGGCGGGCATCACTTGCTCCAGCGCACGCAAAGCGATTTTGCGCCGGTCCGGTGGCGCGGTGGACAAGCCTGTTTCAGACTGGGCCAGAGCCTCCATGTAACGCGAGAAATACGCGCTGGCCTTGATCACCGTGGTCTTGTCGTAGTCTTTGTCGCTGCGGTAAGGGATGACTCCGTTGAGTACCGCCCAGTCCACCACCGCCGGGATCGCCGCCGCTTCGTACAACTTGTCGAGCTCACCGGAAACCGGGGTCAGCTCGGAAAACGCCTTGAGTTGTGCAAACGTCATTGCACGCGAGCTGCCAGGTGCGGCGTGCTCGACCACGGCAGCGCTCTGGCGCGCAGTTACCCAGCCTGGCTTGTCCAGCGTGAGCCCGGGCGGGATCTGGTCGATCAGCAACTCCGGTGCTGCACCCGCGATCAATAGATGCGCTGCCAGTGGCGCGTTGTGCGCTTCGCTCAGGCCCAGATCAACCAGATGCTGTTCGAACAGGACGCGTACTTCGGCAGCGCTGAGTGTGGAATTCGCCGGTTGATAGAAGTCATAGCCGGCGACAAGAGGCTGATCGGAGCGCAATTGCATGTCGATGATCAGCGCAGCGATGACTAACTCATTGACCTGGCGTTCGCGCACGTCCGCGTTATTGGCTTCCAGATGCCAGCCAAGGCGTGCATGCAGGGTTTCTCCCAGGGCGCGAGCGGTTTTTCGCCTCAGGAAGTTGTGCAGGAACTTGTCCGCGTTGTCGCGTATGTCCTGTGCCGGAATCAGGTTGAAGTTGGCGAACGCCAGTACCTGCAACAGGCTTGTCGCACCTTGGGTCAGCTCATGCACTGTCTGGGTTATGACTTTGCGGTTCGCTATCGATAAATGAAACGGTGACGACTCATCGGCGTGGAGCAATTCGTGGTAGTCGCCCAAGGCGGGTGGCTCGGGCAGTTCGAAGGTCAGCCATTCAATCAGTGCCCGGGTTTCGGCAATGTTCGTCGGCACGTCATAACCGTTGAACTTCAACCATTGCACTATGCCAATCACTTGGCCGGAATAAACGACGCCGCCGATGTTCTTCGCCAAATCGGCGAGCATATCGAGTTCTTCGGAAAACACCGAAACTTCAGCATTGTCCAGTGCAATGCTGAAACGATGGGATTCGAACTCTGAGTCATAAACAACGAGAACTCCGGCGCTGGTATCCACTGCTAGTTGAATATCAGCTGAAAAAGAATGGTTGCGTAACAGCTGCGCAAACTCCGGGGTTGCAATTAAATTTTTCAAGGCATTGCGTGCTGGTTCACAGCGTTCGTCAAAACTGCTGCCGATGACCCGGGGTATGAAGCGATCTTGCACATTAAATACAGTGGCGACCGGCAGCGAGGCGCTTGCCGAGTAACTGTCGGCCGAGACTTCAAACTCAGTTGCCTTAAGGGCTTCAACAAGTAACTGAACAATAAGCGCGCGTTCCTGTTTGTCAGAAGCGGAGCAATCGACGGCGGCAGGCACGTCGGAAGAAATGAACTGCATGGGCACTATCCTGAATGAGTATCGAAAGTTCCCTGGCTGTATTTCGTTATTTATTAACGCGGCCAAAGATGATTCAGGATAGAGCTGGCAGGTTAAGCAATGGCAGTGTTAGTTAGTTGCTGATTATTTTCGGATGTGACAAGTTGCATCTGCGACGGGCATTTATCAGGTTTATTTCAGAATGCCTTTAACTTTGTCGCGCAATTGATCGATGGAGAATGGCTTGCCGATGACATGCATGCCATCGGGTACTTCGAGACTCTCGGCATAGCCGCTGGCGAACAGGATGGGCAGAGCAGGGCGCAGCTGACGGGCCTTTTGAGAGAGTTCGCGGCCATTCATGCCAGGCAGGCCGTAGTCGGTCATCATCAAATCGATGGCTTTGCCAGGATCCGCAAGGATTTCGAGTGCCGCGTTGCCGTCATCAGCCTCCAATACCGTGTATTCCAGCTCCTCCAGCACATCGACGATAAGCATGCGCACGATGGAGTCGTCTTCTACGACCAGGATAGTGGATGGAGTGGCAGACATGGCAGGACTCTCAGAAAAATGAAATCGGGGGATACCGGGCAAGCGAATTTGCCGGACTCTTGCATGAGTAAGTGGCGCATAGCCACAAGTTCCCGAGCTGATACAAAAAGAACAGGTCAGTGTGGTGCGGCAAGGATAACCGTTGGCGTCGTCCAATGCGCAGGTGTGCGTAGGAAAATGCCATCATTTGTGTGAGAAAAATGGATCCATGGCGGGGTTTTGGGGCAAACTCTCGGGTTTTCAACAGTTCGACAAGGCTGCCCCATGTCCTCTCCGTCCTCGGTTGATGAACAACGGTTCCGCAAACTTCTGAGTCGCAACGTCAGCCTGCCGCTGGGCGTCGGCGTGCTCAGTGCGGTGTTTTTCGTCTCACTGATCACCTATTTGCTGTCCGTCATCCAGTGGGTCGAGCATACCGACCGGGTGATCAATAACGCCAATGAGGCGGTGAAACTCACTGTCGATCTCGAAACCGGCATGCGCGGCTATCTGCTTAGCGGTGACGAGCACTTTCTCGACCCGTACGAAGTTGCCAAGCCGCGTATCGACGTCGCTCTCAATACGTTGCTGGAGCTGACCGCCGATAATCCGGTGCAGACCGACCGCTTGCGTCGCCTGCAAGCGTTGCAGGTGGAATGGGCCAACTACGCGCAATCGATGATCGACCTGCAGCGCAGCAGCGGCGATTATCGCGGTGCGGTCAAGGCCGGGCGGGGCAAGCGACTGACCGACGAAATTCGCAAGCAGTTCGAAGACGTCATCGAAACCGAGCAAGTGCTGCGCGCCACGCGCAACGAGGATGTGCGTCGCACCACCATCTGGAGCATCACTCTTTATCTGATTTTCATCGTTGGTATCAGCGGTTTGCTGGCCTACATCGGCCGCCGTGACCTGGTCAATCTGTCGACCAATTACAGCGCCAACCTCGCGGCGCAACAGGCCAGCGCCGAACGCCTGGAGAAGCAGGCGTGGCTGCGCAACGGCCAGACACAATTGGCCGAGCAGGTGCTGGGGCAACTGACGCTGAACCTGCTGGGGCGCAACATTCTGCAATTCTGCGCGCAATACCTCGGCACAGCCGTCGCTGCGCTTTATGTGCGCGAAGAACATGGCGGCCTCAAGCGTGTGGCGACTTATGGCTTCTCCCGCGAGCAGGAAGAACTGAATCAAACGATTTACAGCGGCGAAGGCATCGTTGGCCAAGTCGCAGAACAAGCACGCCTGATCCGTCTCGACGCGGTCCCTGGCGACTATTTCAAAGTCAGCTCCGGCCTCGGCGCAGGCCTGCCGCACAGTGTGCTGGTGGTGCCTACCAGTGATGATGACCGCGTCAATGGCGTGATCGAACTGGGTTTCCTGCGTCCGCTGTCCGAGCGCGACATCGAGCTGCTGGAGCTGATTGCCGGCAACATCGGCACCTCGATCGAAGCGGCGCGTTACCGTCAACGCTTGCAGGAAGTGCTCGCCGAAACCCAGCAGCTCAACGAAGAACTGCAAGTGCAGCAGGAAGAGCTGAAGACCGCCAACGAAGAGCTGGAAGAACAGTCGCGGATTCTCAAGGAATCCCAGGCGCATCTGGAAACCCAGCAAGTGGAGCTGGAGCAGACCAACGAGCAGCTCGCCGAACAGCGCGATGCGATGGACAAGAAAAACACCGAGTTGAATCAGGCGCAGATTCAACTCGAAGAGCGTGCCGAAGAGCTGCAACGCTCGAGCAAGTACAAGTCCGAATTCCTCGCCAACATGTCCCACGAACTGCGCACGCCGCTCAACAGTTCGCTGATTCTGGCCAAGCTGCTGGCGGAAAACCCGCAGCAGAATCTGTCGGCGGAACAGGTCAAGTTTGCCGAATCGATCTATTCGGCCGGCAACGATCTGCTCAACCTGATCAACGACATCCTCGACATTTCCAAGGTCGAGGCCGGCAAACTCGAAGTAATTGCCGAAAACACCCGCGTCGATCGTCTGGTCGACGGCTTGCGCTCGATGTTCGAACCGCTTGCTGCCGACAAGCACCTTGCGTTCACCGTCGAGGTCCAGCCGGACGCACCGGGCTTGCTGTTCACTGATCGTCAGCGTCTGGAGCAGGTGATCAAGAATCTGCTGTCCAACGCGATCAAGTTCACCGAGCAGGGCGCCGTCAGCCTGAGCATCACCGCGCAGCCGAATGATCACATCGCTTTCAGCGTCAAGGATTCCGGGATTGGTATCGCAGCCGATCAGCAGGAAAGTATTTTCGAAGCGTTCCGTCAGGCGGATGGCACCACCAACCGCAAATACGGCGGTACCGGCCTTGGCCTGTCGATCTCGCGGGATCTGGCGACGTTGCTGGGCGGTTCGATCAGCGTCGACAGCGTGCCGGGGCAGGGCAGCACGTTCACCCTGGTGTTGCCGCGTCAGTATCACGAATTCGGCGAAACGCCGGCCGCGCCGCTGACTTTTCATACCGCGCCTGCGGTGGCTACACCAGTGGCCGTTGCGGCACCGCTGGCGTCAGCGATTCCGGCTGTCATCCCGCGCTTCGCCGACGATCGCGACAAGGCACCGTTCGCCACGCGCTGCATTCTGGTGGTGGAGGACGAGCCGAACTTCGCCCGTATCCTCTATGACCTGGCACATGAGTTGGGTTATCAGTGTCTGGTCGCCCACGGCGCTGACGAAGGTTATGACCTGGCCCGCGAATTCGTCCCGGATGCGATCCTGCTCGACATGCGCCTGCCGGATCACTCCGGTCTGACTGTGCTGCAACGTCTGAAAGAACGCGCCGAAACCCGGCACATTCCGGTGCACGTGATTTCCGTGGAAGACCGCGTCGAGGCTGCCATGCACATGGGCGCCATCGGCTACGCCGTGAAGCCGACCACCCGCGAAGAGCTCAAGGACGTCTTCGCTCGTCTCGAAGCCAAGCTGACGCAGAAGGTCAAGCGCGTGCTGTTGGTCGAAGACGACGATCTGCAACGCGAAAGCATCGCGCGGCTGATTGGCGACGAAGACATTGAAATCACTGCAGTCGGCCTGGCCCAGGACGCCCTGGAATTGCTGCGCACGACCATCTACGACTGCATGGTCATCGACCTCAAGCTGCCGGACATGCTCGGCAACGATCTGCTCAAGCGCATGTCCACCGAGGACATCTGCTCGTTCCCGCCGGTCATTGTCTACACCGGCCGCAACCTGACCCGCGATGAAGAGGCCGAGCTGCGCAAGTATTCACGCTCGATCATCATCAAGGGCGCGCGCTCCCCGGAGCGGTTGCTCGACGAGGTCACACTCTTTCTGCACAAAGTCGAATCGCAGCTGTCCCATGAACGACAGAAGATGCTCAAGACCGCGCGCAGCCGCGACAAGGTCTTTGAAGGTCGCAAAGTGCTGCTGGTGGACGACGATGTGCGCAACATCTTCGCCCTGACCAGTGCACTGGAACACAAAGGCGCAGTCGTGGTGATCGGCCGTAATGGCCGCGAAGCGATTGAGAAACTTCATGAAGTCGAGGACATCGATCTGGTGCTGATGGACGTGATGATGCCGGAAATGGATGGCTTCGAAGCCACCATGGAAATCCGCAAGGATCCGCGCTGGCGCAAGTTGCCAATCATCGCGGTAACGGCCAAGGCCATGAAGGACGATCAGGAGCGCTGCCTGCAAGCGGGCGCCAACGATTACCTGGCCAAGCCCATCGACCTTGATCGTCTGTTCTCGCTGATACGTGTGTGGTTACCGAAAATGGAACGCATCTAGTGGAACGCAGCAGTTCAGCCGAGCGCAACAGCGAAATCGAATTACGCTTGTTGATCGAGGCGATTTACCTGAAGTACAGCTATGACTTTCGCGACTACTCCGGCGCTTCGATCAAGCGCCGGGTGCAGCACGCGCTGAGTCAGTTCGAGTGCGCGACCATCTCGGCCCTGCAAGAGAAAGTCCTGCACGACCCGACGGCGTTCATGCAGCTGCTGCAACTGCTGACGATCCCGGTCAGCGAGATGTTCCGTGATCCTTCGCACTTCCTGGCGATCCGCAACGAAGTGGTGCCGCTGCTGCGCACCTATCCGTCGCTGAAGATCTGGATTGCCGGCTGCAGCACGGGCGAGGAGGTCTATTCGATGGCGATTCTGCTGCGCGAAGAAGGCCTGCTCGACCGCACAATCATCTACGCCACCGACATCAACCCGCGCTCGCTGGAGAAGGCCAAGCAAGGGATTTTCTCCATGGAAAACGTCCGCGCCTACACTGCCAACTATCAGCAGGCCGGCGGTCAGCGTTCGTTTGCCGATTACTACACCGCAGCCTATGGCTACGCGATTTTCGACAAGAGCCTGTGCGAGAACGTGACGTTCGCCGACCACAGCCTGGCCACCGATAGCGTGTTCTCCGAAACCCAGTTGATTTCCTGCCGCAATGTGCTGATCTACTTCAACAAGAAGCTGCAGGACCGGGCGTTCGGGCTGTTCCATGAATCGTTGTCGCATCGCGGCTTTCTGGTGCTGGGCAGCAAGGAAACCCTGGATTTTTCCAATTATTCGAACCAGTTCGAGGCGTTGGTCAAACAAGAACGGATCTACCGCAAATCATGAATGACACCCCGAGCCTGCCTCGCATCGAGGCTGTCGTGATCGGCGCCTCCGCAGGCGGTGTCGAGGCGCTGCTGACCCTGCTCGGGCCATTGCGCAAAGGCTATGTGCTGCCGATCATCATCGTTTTGCATCTGCCGGAAGAACGCCGCAGTCATCTGGCCGAAGTGTTCTCCCGGCGCCTGGCGATGCCGGTCAGAGAAGCCGAAGACAAGCAGGACATTGAAGCCGGCACGGTGTATTTCGCCACGCCCGGTTATCACTTGTCGGTCGAAGCGGATCGCAGCTTGTCACTGAGCCTGGAGGACCGCGTACATCATTCGCGGCCTTCAATCGATTACCTGTTTGAATCCGCCGCTGACGTTTACGGCGAGACACTCGCCGCTGTCCTGCTGACCGGCGCCAATCACGATGGCGCGCGCGGGCTCGCTTACGTCAAGCGTGGCGCCGGCCTGACCATTGTTCAAGACCCCGAGGATGCACAAGTCGCCACCATGCCCCAGGCTGCACTGAACGTTCTGCAGCCGGATCATGTCCTACCCATTCACGGCATCGGCCGTCTGCTAGTCGAGCTGGAACGAATCGCATGCTGAGTAATATCCAAGCCAAACTGTTGATCGTTGACGATCTGCCAGAAAACCTGCTGGCGCTGGAAGCGCTGATCAAGCGCGAGGATCGCACGGTCTACAAGGCTCTGTCGGCGGACGAAGCACTGTCGCTGTTGCTGCAGCACGAATTCGCCATGGCCATTCTCGACGTGCAGATGCCCGGCATGAACGGCTTCGAACTCGCCGAGCTGATGCGCGGTACAGAGAAGACCAAGAACATCCCGATCATCTTTGTCAGCGCTGCCGGCCGAGAACTCAACTACGCGTTCAAAGGCTATGAAAGCGGTGCGGTGGACTTCCTGCACAAGCCGCTGGATATCCATGCGGTGAAGAGCAAGGTCAACGTTTTCGTCGATCTGTATCGCCAGAGCAAAGCGATGAAGCAGCAGGTCGAGGCGTTGGAGCAGGCCCGGCGTGAGCAGGAAGCGCTGCTGCAACAGCTGCAAAGCACCCAGCTGGAGCTGGAGCAAGCGGTGCGCATGCGTGATGACTTCATGTCCATCGTCGCCCACGAGGTGCGTACGCCGCTCAATGGCCTGATTCTCGAAACCCAGTTGCGTAAAATGCATCTGGCGCGAGACAACGCCTCAGCGTTCACCCTCGACAAGATGCAGGCGATGGTCGACCGCGATGAGCGGCAGATCAAAAGCCTGATTCGCCTGATCGAAGACATGCTCGATGTCTCGCGAATCCGCACCGGCAAACTGTCGATCCGACCGAGTCGTTTCGATCTGGTGCAACTGGTCAGCAATCTCCTGCAGAATTTTGCCTCGCAAATGGAAGCGGCAGAAACCAGCGTTTCCTTCGAGGCATCGGCGCCGGTAGAAGGTTGCTGGGACGAGTTCCGCATCGAGCAAGTGGTGTCCAATCTGCTGACCAATGCCTTGCGTTACGGTGGTCGCAGCCCGATTCAGGTGCGCGTCTATCGCGAAGATGACGAGGCCCGGGTCGAGGTACAAGACCACGGCATCGGCATCAGCGCCGAGAACCAGAAGCGTATTTTTCAGCAGTTCGAACGGGTGTCCGCCAAGACGGTGGTGGCCGGGCTCGGGCTGGGTCTGTTCATTTCCGAGCAGATCGTCGCCGCCCATGGCGGCTCCATCGTCGTCGAGAGTGAAATCAACGAGGGCGCCCTGTTTCGCGTTTGTCTGCCGATCCAGGAAAACGGCATATCCGACGCAACCTCTGAGTGACCACACGGTCGTATCAGCAGCTATTGACCGAACAAAGGCTTCCCATGAGCGTAGATGCGCAAGATGTAGTACTCGTCGTCGAAGACGAACCGGTTATCTTGATGGTCCTGACGGATTACCTGTCGGGGCAGGGCTATCGCGTGTTGCAAGCGGAAAATGGCGAGCAGGCTTTCGAGATCCTCGCCAGCAAACCTCATCTCGACATACTGATTACCGATTTCCGCCTGCCGGGCGGGATCTCCGGCGTGCAGATTGCCGATCCGGCGGTGAAATTGCGACCGGACCTCAAAGTGATTTTCATCAGCGGCTATCCGCAGGAAATCCGTGAGACCGGCAGCCCGATTACCAACAGCGCACCGATTCTGGAAAAACCGTTTGATCTGGATGTGTTGCAGGAAAAGATTCAGGAGTTGCTGGCCTGATTCTCATGCAGGAGCTGCCGAGCCTTCGGCAGCTCCTATAGATTCAGCTATTGATCATCTCCCGCACCTTGGCGGTGAGCAGATCAAACGTGAATGGCTTGGTGATCATCTGCATTCCCGAGTCGAGGAAGCCACCGCGCACCGCCGCGTGCTCGGCATAACCGGTGATGAACAACACCTTCAGACCCGGTCGGTATTGCCGACCGACTTCTGCCAGTTGCCGACCGTTCATGCCCGGCAGACCGACGTCGCTGATCAGCAAATCGATGCGTTGCGTCGAATTGAGAATCGGCATGGCGCCGTCGGCATCACCGGCCTCTACGAACGCGTAACCCAGCTCACTGAGCACGGCGCTGACCAATACGCGCACCGCAGGGTCGTCTTCAACGATGAGTACGGTTTCGCCATCCATCGCATACGGAGCCTGCTGCGAATCCGAGACGGGAATTTCTACTTCCTCACCCCGGAAACGCGGCAGATAGAGTTTTACCGTGGTGCCTTCATCGATTTCACTGTCGATCGACACATGCCCACGCGACTGCTTGCTGAAACCATAGATCATCGACAGTCCGAGGCCGGTGCCCTGGCCGATCGGCTTGGTGGTGAAAAACGGATCGAACGCACGGCTGACCACGCTCTGCGGCATGCCGCTGCCATTGTCAGTGACGCTGAGCATCACGTAATCGCCTGGCTCCAGATTGCTGTACGCAGCCGTGAATTCGCGATGCAGCACCTGATTGCTGGTTTCCACCACCAGCTTGCCACCCTCGGGCATCGCATCACGGGCATTGATCACCAGGTTGAGCAGGGCGCTTTCCAGTTGATTGGGATCGGCCTCGGCAACCCAGAGATTGTCGTCCAGGCGCATTTCCAGATGAATGCTTTCATTGAGGCTGCGTTGCAGCAGCTCGCCCATCGACAGCACCAGCGTGTTCATTTGCACGGCTTTCGGGTCGAGTGACTGACGGCGCGAGAACGCCAGCAGACGGTGAGTCAGGCCGGCGGCGCGGTTCGCTGACGTCACACCTAGATCGATCAGGCTGTCGAGGTCTTCCGTGCGGCCTCGGGCCAGACGTCGACGCAGCAATTCGAGACTGCCGATGATGCCAGTGAGCATGTTGTTGAAGTCGTGAGCGATGCCGCCAGTGAGTTGGCCGACCGCTTCCATTTTCTGCGATTGGCGCAGGGCTTCTTCGTTGTGGCGGAGTTGTGCGGTGCGCTCTTCGACTTGCTGCTCGAGGGTCTCCAGAGTCGATTGCAGGCGTCGTTCGCTTTCACTCAGGTCGATCAGCCGATCGCGCGCTTCATATTGTCGTCGTCGCCCACGGAGCGCGGCGGAGACCAGGCTGACCAGCGTCGCGGGATGGAAGGGGCGCTCGAGAAACGTCACGTTGCCCAGCAGGGTGCTGAGGCGCGACGGAGGGCCTTGTTCATCGCCGCCATGATGAGTCAGCAGGACAATTGGCATGTCCGACCACGCGGGCTGCTGGTCAAGGTAGGCGATTAGCCCTTCCAGTTCAGGTCCGCGCAGCGCTTCAGCAGCAATCACCAGCAGTCCGGCACCGACCTCCAGCTCGGTGCACAGAGCGCCGAGATTCGGCGCCACCATGCCGCCGTAGCCGGCTTCGTTGAGGATCATCAAAGCGATCTGGCTGTCGCGACCCATGGGCGCCAGCACCAGCACTCGCTCGGCCAACGGCGTGTTGACCGTCACAAGCTTTCATCCTCAAGCAATGGATTGCTCGCTCCCATGTAGGTCGGCACGCCACGCAGCACGCCCTGGAAGGATTCCAGCGGTTGGCCGATGGTCATGCCATGCGAGGAGATCCGGTATTCACGGATGGTCGACTCGTGGTTGCCGGTACGTTTCTTGATAATCGAGATCGCCCGGCGGACTTTGCCGAGGGCTTCGAAGTAGCGCAACAGAATCACCGTGTCGGCCAGGTAAGTGATATCGACCGGCGCCTGCATATCGCCCACCAGGCCGTGCTGGGCGACCGTCATGAAAGTCGCCGCGCCTTTGCGGTTCAGGTACAGCAACAGCTCGTGCATGTGCAGCACCAGCGCGTTTTCTTCCGGCATCGCCGCTTGATAGCCGTTGATGCTGTCGATTACCACGGTTTTGATACCCAGCTCATCGACGCAACGCCGCACGCGATGGGACAACTCACCGGGAGACAATTCGGCGGCGTCTACTTGTTCGATCAGCAGATTACCGGTGGCCTGCAAGGCTTTGAGGTCGATACCGAGATGACGCATGCGTTCGAACAGCAGGCCCAGCTCTTCATCGAAAATGAACAGCGCGGCTTTTTCGCCTCGAGCCACCGCTGCGGCGGCGAAGATCATTGAGATCAGCGATTTACCGGTACCGGCCGGGCCGAGAATCAGCGTGCTTGAGCCGGTCTCGATGCCGCCGCCGAGCAGGGCGTCCATTTGCGGTATGCCGCTGGACAGCTGCAGACGTGGGTAGTCGCCGCGATGTTCCGCCGCTACCAAGCGTGGAAAAACATGGACGCCGTCGCCCATGATGGTGAAGTCGTGGAAACCGCCACGGTATTTCTGCCCGCGATACTTGACCACTCGAACGCGCCGACGCTCAGCGCCGTAGCTCGGTGTCAGCTCTTCAAGACGAATCACGCCGTGGGCGACACTGTGCACGGTCTTGTCGAGGGACTCGGTGGTCAGGTCGTCGAGCAGCAGGACGGTGGCGTCGTAGCGCACGAAGTAATGCTTGATCGCCAGAATCTGCCGACGATAGCGCAACGAGCTCTGCGCCAGCAGACGGATCTCCGAGAGACTGTCGAGCACAACGCGAGTCGGCTTGAAACGTTCGACCACTTCGAAAATCTGCCTGGTCGCCTCACCCAGTTCAAGGTCCGAGGAATACAGCAGACTTTGCTGGTGTTCGGCATTGAGCAGGCTTTCGGGCGGTGTCAGCTCGAAGATCTTGATGTTTTCGTTCAGCTCCCAACCGTGGGAGAGCGCACCTTGACGCAGTTCTTTCTCGGTTTCCGAGAGAGTGATGTACAGGCAGCGTTCCCCGGCCAGCGCACCGGCGCGCAGGAAATGCAACGCCACGGTGGTTTTGCCGGTCCCGGGTTCCCCCTCGAGCAAAAACACATGGCCGCGAGACAAGCCACCGGCAAGGATGTCATCCAGACCTACAATGCCGACGGCGGCCTTTGCACTGATCAACTCGTTTGATGTAGTCAAAAAACGCCCTCTTATGACTAGGGTAATCCGGCGGCTGGCTAGAGTGAGCCGCCTGAGTAACTTGACCTCACGGCGTGTTCACGGTTCCGCTTTTCTTGGACGGGCGGCCAATTGAGTCCGCCCTGACTGGATTAAAGACCTTGTTGCAAGGCCGGGTCGTCCGGATTCAGCTGCTCCAGTTGCGCCAACAGGATCTGCACATTCTGCAGTTGGCCGCTTTCCTTCCAGTAGTTGATCAGCAACACCCGCGCCTTGCGGTCGGCGGGATGGCGCTGGACGATTTCCTGCAGCTGTTTTTGCGCCGCTTCCAGTTCTTCCGCGCTGTGCAGAGTAGTGGCGAGGTCGTAGCGATAATCCTTGTTGTCCGGCTCCAGCTCGACCGCTTTGGACATTCCGAGCAGTGCGTATTCGCGCTGGCCGTGGTGCAGCAGCCACAGGCCGAGGGCATGTTGCAGATAGGCCGAATCTGGTTGCGCCTTCAGCTGGCGGGCAAGCAACTGGCGAGCGGCATCGCTCTGGCCCTGGCGGTCAAGCACATCGATCTGCATGACCAGCGCCGCCAGGTTGCCCGGTTCCAGACGCAAGGTATTGTCCAACGCCTGTTGGGCCTGTTTGTATTCGGCGTTGTGGATATAAAGACGGGCCAGTTGCGCATAGTTGGCGGCGCTTTCCGGCTGGCTTTCCAGTGTCTGCTGCCAGCCATCAATAGCCTGCTGCAGCGGTGCGAAGTACAAACCCAATTCATCCGGGCTCAGGCCGAGCAGGGCATTGATCGCGGCGAACCGCACGGTTTGTTCTGCGTCGTCGAGCAACGGTCCGAGCAGCAGACTGCGTTGCCCACCGGGCACCAGACCGACGATGCTTTTGATCGCGGCGACGCGCACTTGCGGCGCTTCGTGATGCAGGTCGATGTCAGCCAGTTTCAAGGCCTGCGGGCTGGGGTAGTTGGGCAGCTCGCCGTGCAGCCAGACCCGGCGTTTGACCGAGATGTCCGGGCGGCCCAATTGCTGGTACAACTGGCGCGCCGCTCCGGGTTCACCAGTGCGCGCGGCGTTCAGCGCTTCGCTGTAGCCATGTTTGATAGCATCGGGAATGGTCGGTGTGCTGCTGCGCCATGACAGCCAGACGACGCCGAGGATCAGTACGAGGCCTAAGCCGATCAGCAGGTTGCGGCGGGACTGAGTCATGCGGGGTTTCCGAAAGCTTCGAACTTGAGCAGAGCGGCAAGCTTCGTTCAGCTTGGCGCGTGAGTCAAACCGTTGCCGGCGAATCGTCCTACAACACGTGTCGACTGTGAAATCCGTCAGGCTTTTGCTGCAATGTCTACGCTTGCAGAAGTCGTTTTAAAGAGAGTGCCCATGTCTGCGCTGTACACCTATTTCAAGGCTTTGATCCATCCCGGTCAGGCTGTTCTGCTGTTTGCCCTGCGGACCATCGCCGCCGGGCTGTTGACGCTTTATCTGGCGTTTATCTTCGATCTCGAACAGCCCAAATGGTCAATCATGGCCGTGGTGATCGTCAGCCAGCCACTGGCAGGGATGGCACTGGCGCGCAGTTTCGGCCAGGTGATCGGCACCACCGTGGGTGCCGCGGTGGCGGTGCTGATCATGGCGATTTTCCCTCAGGCGCCGCTGCCGTTCATCACGACATTGGCGTTGTGGCTGGCGCTGTGCACCGCGGGCGGCACCTTGTTGCGCTACACCAGTTCCCAGGCGTTCGTGCTCAGTGGCTACACCGCGGTGGTGGTGGCCTTGTTGGCAATCCCGGACCAGGAAGGCACGTTTTTGCTAGCGGTCACCCGCGTCACCGAAACCCTGCTGGCCGTTGCCTGCGTGTGCGTGGTGAGCCTGCTCACAGCCCGGCCTGAAGCAGTGGCCAAAGGTTATTTCGCCAAAATCGATCAGGTGATCAAACTGGCCGCCAGCCACGCCGCCGAAGTGCTTCGCACGGAAGAAAGCGAAGCCGATTTTCAGCGTCGGCAGATGCAACTGCTCGGCGAGATCAGCGCATTGGAGGGGTTGCGGCGCCATTTGTATTTCGATGCCCCACGTTTGCGCGATGCCGACAATCTGGTGTTGCTGCTCGGCAATCAACTGATGCTGCTGACGTCGCGACTGACCGCGCTACGGCATCAGCGCGAATTGCTCATCGAACGCTGGGAGGGCGATCTGCCGCTGGAGGTGCAGCAACTGCGGGCCGAGGAACTGACGTTGCTTGAGCAACTGGCGCAACAGGGACGTGCGCTGTCTGGCGCGGACCGGCAACGTTTCGTCACCTTGCAGCAACAGTTCGAAGCGTTGGCGTACAAGGCCGAGCAGCAGACCGAGAACATGAGTGCGGCCCTGCGTTCACTGGCCTGGGCGCTGCGTTGGGAGCAGGCGCGCCTGCTGCAGCAACTGGAGCAGATTCTCGAACTGAGCGACGCCATTCAGGAAGGGCGCCCGGCCAGTTGCCTCTATCGCGGCCAGAGCAGTCCGTTGCATCTGGATTTCACCCTGGCCTCGATGAACGCCATTCGCGCCTTTACCGCGCTGTTGGTCAGCGGATTGATCTGGATCGAAACGGCGTGGGATGGTGCGCGCGGCGGAATGATTCTGGTGGGAATTCTCTGCTCGCTGATGGCGACTTTTCCGCGTCCGCTGATGGCTGCGCAAAGCTATGCGCGAGGCTTGGGTCTGGCGCTGGTAGTGTCGGCGTTCTATCAATTCATGCTGGTGCCCGCGATCAGTGATTTCGAGCTGCTGGCCTTGCTGCTGGCGCCGCTGCTGTATGCCATTGCTGTGGGCATTTCCAGTCCGGCCACCGCCGGCATCGGCATGGGCCTTGGGCTGTCGAGTTTTCTCATGCTCGGGCCGCAAAACACCGGCACTGGCCAGAATACGGCGATCCAATGGTTCGAATTCGCCGGCGCCTACGTCAGTGCAGCGATGCTGGCCCTGATCGTTTATGCGCTGATCTTCCCGTTCCGCCCGGGCTTGCGCATCCGGCGCCTGTACGGCGAAGCGCGGGAGCAGGTGTACCAACTAAGCAAAATGCCGGCCACCGATGAACAACAATTCGCCTTCGAGAGTCGGATGACCGATCGCCTGACCAGCATGCTCGGCCTGCTGCCAGCGGCAAACGATCGCGCCATGCAACGCTTGTATGAAATCAGCCTGGCTTGCGTAGCCCTGGGCGTGGCCATGCATCAGCTGAGGCAGCAGGCGCAGAACAACGCGTTACTCACCGATGCGTTCAGCCAGCGCCTGGCATCGGCGTTACGCAAGACCGGTCGCCTGGTTGCCGGACGCGCGGATGTGCAGCTCCCGGCGCTGCTGGCGACGTTGCACCAACTCGGAGATGAGCTGGACGAGCTGCACGCCGCCAGCCATGAACATTTATGGTCGGTTTTTCGCATGCGTGTGGCGCTGCTGATTGTGGTGTCGTTCCTCGAGCGCCACGGCGAACATTTGCAACCTCAAGGTCTGGAAGGAGAACCGCAACTTGCCCATTGATTTCGAAATTGGCGGGGTTTATCTGCCGCCGATTGCCCAGGCTCTGTTACTGGCGATCCCGATTTTCATGTTGCTGGACTGGTGCTTGCGCCGCCTGGGCCTACTGCGCCTGGTCTGGCATGAAGCGCTGTTCGAAGGCGCCCTGTACGCCTGTGTCTGCGCCACGCTGATTCTGTTGATGGGAGCCTGATGTCTTGAAAGCACTAGTTGCACGAATGATGACCGTGGCAGTGGTGATCCTGGCGATCGTCCTCGGCTGGTTTGCCTGGGAGTATTACACCCGCGCGCCGTGGACACGGGATGCTCGGGTGAGGGCGGATGTGGTAACGCTGTCGGCGGATGTTTCGGGGCGTATCGTCAAACTGGCGGTGCAGGACAACCAGCATGTCGACAAGGGCCAGTTGTTGCTGGAGATCGATCCGGCGCGCTATCAACTGGCGGTCGAGCATGCCCGACGCTCGGTGGAGGTGTCCAAGGCCTCGCTGGGGCAATCGCAAGCGGCAATCGTCGCCAGTGAAGCGTTGCTCAAGCAACGTCAGAGCGAGGAGCGCCGGCGACGTACGCTGAAGCAAGGCTTCGCCATTTCCGGTGAGGAATGGGAGAAGGCCAGTACCGACGTGGCGGTTGCCCAGGCGGATCTGTTGCGCAATCAGGCCAACCTCGGCTTGGCCGAAGCCAATGTGCAACTGGCAATTGCCGCGCTGACCCAAGCCGAACTGGACTTGCAGCGCACCCGCGTTGAATCGCCAGTGAGCGGTTACGTGACCAACCTGCTGACCCGCCAGGGTGACTATGCACAAGCCGGCGGGGCACTCCTGGCGCTGGTCGACAGCGATTCGTTCTATGTCAGTGGTTACTTCGAGGAAACCAAGCTGCCGCGAATCGAGGAGGGTGATCGGGTACGCATTCAATTGATGAGCGGTGAGCGTTTCGGCGGCACGGTAGAAAGCATCGCCTTCGCCATCGCCGACCGCGAAAACGCGCCCGGCAGCCGATTGCTGGCAAACATCAACCCGAGTTACACCTGGGTGAAGCTGGCGCAACGGGTGCCGGTGCGCATTGGGATTGATGGTGACTTTGCCGGCAAGCATCGCCTGCGCGCCGGTACAACCGCCACCGTCACCGTTCTGGAACCCTGATCCCCCTGTAGGAACTGTCGAGTGCAACGAGGCTGCGATCTTTTGATCTTGGGACGTAGAGCGTCCCCGGCTACATTCCCATCAAGGATCGCAGCCTCGTTGCACTCGACAGCTCCTACACGGGATTGGTGATTCAGTGGCATAAAAAAACCCCGCGACCGAATGATACGCGGGGCAAAAATTTGGTTGGTTGCGGCCAACCAAAGGAGCTCTTTAACAACCTTTACTTGCTGGCGACCGTCTCCGGTTGCCAGCCACCGCCGAGGGCCTTGTAGATCGCGACGATGCCGCGATACAGCTCGACTTCGGCCTGGGCCTGACTGTCTTCGGCGTTCAGGCGCTCACGCTGGGCGTCGAGCAGGACGAGGAAATCGGTGGTGCCTTCGCGATAACGGATTTCTGCCAGATCAGCGGCCTTGCGACTCGATTCGCTCTGACGGATCAGCGAGATCAAACGTTGCTGACGCTTGCCGTAATCGCTGAAGGCGTTTTCCGATTCTTCCAGCGCCAGCAGCACCTGTTGCTCGTAGTTGGCCAGCGCGCCTTCGGCGTCAGCATCGGCACCGCGCAAACGGGCGCGGACGCTGCCGAGGTCAAACGCAGCCCAGGTGATGCTCGGGCCGAGTGCCCAGGCGTTGGCTGCCGAGGAACCGATCTGCGAGCCACGTCCGGCGGTCCAGCCGAGGAAGCCGCTGAGGCTGACCCGCGGGAACAGGTCGGCCTTGGCCACGCCGATGCGCGCAGTGGCCGAAGCCAATTGCCGTTCGGCGCTGAGAATGTCCGGACGACGTTGCAGCAGTTCACCCGGATCACCGATCGGCAGCGCCTTGGCGATGGCCGGCAGATCTTTCGGGCTCAGGTCGACGGTCAGTTTGTCCGGGCGCTCACCGAGCAGCGTAGCGATACGGTTTTTCTGCCGAACCTGTTCCGCCTGCAACTGCGGCACCGTGGCTTCGACGTTGGCCAGACGCGCATCGGCGCGTTCGACATCGAGCTGATCACCGACACCGGCGTCACGCAGGCTGATGGTGATCTTGCGCGACTCCTGCTGGTTGTTCAGGTTGGCCACGGCGATCTTTTCCCGCAGCTGGGCGCCGCGCAGTTGACCGTAGGCGTCGACCAGTTCGGCAATCATGGTGACTTGCAGCTGGTAAAGATCGGCTTCGGCGGCCTGCTGGTCGGCATCGCTGGCTTCCAGATTGCGCTGGATGCGGCCGAACAGGTCGAGCTCCCAGGCCATGTCCAGACCGAGGTCATAGCGCTCGCTATTGACCCGGTCGGTGGTCTGGCCGGGAATCTGGCCCTTGCCCAAGTCGCTGCTGGCGCGGCTGGTGATGGTCGGCATCGCATCATTGCTGGCGTCGTCGCGGATCGCCCGGGCGGCTTTCCAGCGGGCGAACGCCACGCGCAATTCACGGTTGCCTTGCAGCGACTGGCTCACCAACTGGTTGAGGGTCGGATCATCGAATTGCTGCCACCAGATGCCTTCGAATTTCGAACGGTCGAAGTTCTTTTGCCCGGCGGCGCCGTCGGTGGCGGTCGTGATGTTGGCCGCCTCCGTAGCTGGGGTCTTGTAGTCGGGGCCGACGGCGCAGGCGCTGAGGGCCAGCACCAGCAGACTCGGCAGGAAGACTTTCAGACTCATTGTTGCGCCTCCAGTGGCTTTTGTAGAGTGTGCGCCTTGGCTGCTTTGCGCTGCTCGCCGCGTTCGACAAAGTTACGGATCAGTACATAGAACACTGGCGTCAGCAGCAGACCGAAGAAGGTCACCCCGAGCATCCCGGAGAACACTGCCACACCCATGGCGTGACGCATTTCGGCACCGGCGCCGCTGGAGAACACCAGTGGCACCACCCCCATGATGAACGCGAAGGAGGTCATCAGGATCGGCCGCAGACGCAGGCGGCAGGCTTCCAGCACCGCAGCGAGCGGATCGAGGCCTTCTTCCTGTTTGTCCTTGGCGAACTCGACGATCAGAATCGCGTTTTTACAGGCAAGTCCCACCAGTACGATCAAGCCGATCTGGGTGAAGATGTTGTTGTCACCGCCGGAAATGATCACACCGGTGATGGCCGACAGCAGGGTCATCGGTACGATCAGGATCACCGCCAGTGGCAGGCTCCAGCTTTCGTATTGGGCGGCGAGTACCAGGAACGCCAGCAGTACGCAGAGCGGGAACACGAACAGCGCGGTGTTGCCGGACAGAATCTGCTGGTAGGTCAGGTCGGTCCACTCATAGGTCATGCCGTTCGGAAGTTCTTCCTTGAGCAGTTTCTCGATGGCTTTTTCCGCCTGGCCAGAGCTGTAGCCCGGGGCTGCGGCACCGTTGATTTCAGCGGTGATGAAGCCGTTGTAGTGCATCACCCGATCCGGTCCCGAGGTGTCGCTGACCTTGATGAAGGTCGCCAGCGGGATCATTTCGCCTTTGTTGTTGCGTACTTTCAGCTGACCGATCTGGTCGGACTCAAGACGGAACTGCTGTTCAGCCTGAACGTTGACCTGATAGGTGCGCCCGAAGCGGTTGAAGTCGTTGGCATACAGCGAACCCAAATAGATCTGCAGGGTGTCGAAGATATCGCTGACGGCCACGCCGTGGGTCTTGGCTTTTTCACGGTCGATGGCGGCATCGACCTGCGGCACGTTCACCGTGTAGCTGGTGAACAGGCCGGCCAGTTCCGGCACGTTGTGGCTTTTGTTGATGATGTTCATGGTTTCTTTGTACAGCTCGTCGTAGCCCAGGTTGCCCCGGTCTTCGATTTGCAGGCGGAAACCACCAATGGTGCCCAGACCTTGTACCGGCGGTGGCGGGAAGATCGCCATGTACGCTTCCTGAATGTTCGCGTACTGGCCGTTCAAGGCGCCGGCAATCGCGCCGGCGGACATGCTCGGGTCTTTACGCTCGTCGAACGGTTTCAGCGTCACGAAGACGATGCCGGCGTTCGGGCTGTTGGTGAAACCGTTGATCGACAGGCCCGGGAACGCTACGGCGCTTTCCACGCCCGGCTGTTTCAGCGCGAGGTCGGACATGCGCTTGATCACGTCTTCGGTGCGATCCAGGCTCGCGGCATCTGGCAATTGCGCGAAGGCCACCAGGTATTGCTTGTCCTGGCCGGGTACGAAACCGGTCGGCGTGCTGGAGAAACCGAAGAAGGTCAGTACCATCAGGCCTGCATACACAAGCAGGGCGATGCCGCTGCTACGGATAACCCGGCGCACGGTGCCGACGTAGCCATGGCTGGCGCGATCGAAGAAGCGGTTGAATGGACGGAACAGCCAGCCACCGAAGATCTTGTCGAGCACTTTCGAGAAGCGGTCTTTCGGCGCATCGTGGCTTTTCAGCAACACAGCAGCCAGCGCTGGCGACAGGGTCAGCGAGTTGAACGCCGAGATCACTGTCGAGATCGCGATGGTCAGTGCGAACTGTTTGTAGAACTGCCCGGTGAGGCCGGAAATGAACGCCGCTGGAATGAACACCGCACACAGCACCAGTGCGGTGGCCACGATCGGCCCGGTCACTTCCCGCATGGCGCGCTTGGTCGCTTCGACCGGCGTCAGGCCGAGTTCGATGTTCCGTTCGACGTTTTCCACCACGACGATGGCGTCATCCACCACGATACCGATGGCCAGTACCAGGCCAAACAGCGACAGGGCGTTGAGCGAGAAACCGAACAGGTGCATGACCGCAAACGTACCGATCAACGATACCGGCACCGCCACCAACGGGATGATCGAGGCGCGCCAGGTCTGCAGGAACAGAATCACCACCAGCACCACGAGGATCAGCGCTTCGAACAGGGTGTGCACCACCGCCTCGATCGAGCCACGAACGAAGATCGTCGGGTCATACACGATGCTGTAGTCCATGCCCTGCGGGAAGCCTTTCTTCAGCTCTTCCATCTTGCCGCGCACTTCGTTGGAAATGTCGATGGCGTTGGAACCGGGACGCTGGAAGATCGGAATCGCTACAGCCGGCTGATTGTTCAGCAGCGAGCGCAAGGCGTATTGGCTGGAACCCAGTTCAATGCGTGCGATGTCCTTCAGGCGAGTGATCTCACCGTCGTCGCCTGCGCGAATGACGATATTCTCGAACTCTTCTTCGGAAACCAGACGGCCTTGAGTGTTGACCGACAGCTGGAAACTTTGCGCGGTCGGGGCAGGGGGCGCGCCCAGTTGACCGGCGGCGACCTGACGGTTCTGCTCGCGAATCGCGGTCACCACATCGGTGGCGGTCAGATTGCGTGAAGCGGTCTTGTTCGGGTCAAGCCAGACGCGCAGCGAGTAGTCGCCCATACCGAACAACTGCACGTCACCGACACCACCGAGGCGAGCAAGCTCATCCTTGATGTTGAGGATCGCGTAGTTGGACAGGTACAGCATGTCGTAGCGCTTGTCCGGTGAGGTCAAGTGCACAACCATGGTCAGGTCGGGCGATGCCTTGTCGACGGTGATACCGATGCGCGTTACTTCCTCGGGAAGCTTCGGCTCTGTCCGGGTCACCCGGTTCTGCACCTGCACCTGCGCGTTGTCCAGGTCAGTGCCCAGGGCGAAGGTGATGGTCAGGGTGATCTTGCCGTCGGCGGTCGACTGCGAGGACATGTACAGCATGTTCTCGACGCCGGTGATGGCCTGTTCCAGCGGAGCGGCCACGGTTTCACCGATGACTTTGGGGTTGGCGCCCGGGAAGTTGGCGCGCACGACCACGGTCGGCGGCACGACTTCCGGGTATTCGCTGATCGGCAACTGGAACAGCGAGATCGCACCGGCGATCAGGATCAACAGCGACAGCACCGCTGCGAAGATCGGCCGGGAAATGAAGAATTGGGAAAAATTCATCGGAGTTGTCGTCCCTTAACCGCGTGGGGTCGTAGCAGCCAGCTTCGCAGCCGAACCCGATGCACCCTTGGCAGGGGCGACTTTGGGCAGGTTGCTGGCTTCCAGCGCTTGACGTTGTTGAGCGAGGGCGGCGAGGGTCTGCTCGCTGGCCATCGGAATCACTTCAGGGGTGACCGGGGAGCCAGGACGAACCCGTTGCAAGCCCTTGACGATGATGGTGTCGTCCTTGTTCAGACCGTTGCGGACGATGCGCAGGCCTTCGATTTTCGGACCGAGTTCGACGGCGCGGTAGGCGGTCTTGTTGTCGCCATCCATAACCAGCACAAACTTCTTGCCCAGGTCAGTGCCCACGGCTTCGTCATTGATCAGCATGGCGTTGTAGGTGCCGCTGCCGACCAGTTTCAGCCGTGCGTACAGGCCCGGGGTATAGGTGCCGTCAGCGTTGTCGAAGACTGCGCGACCACGGATGGTGCCGGTTTTCGGATTGACCTGGTTGTCGACGAAGTTCATCTGGCCGAGGTGCGGGTTGCCGTCTTCGTTGGACAGGCCCATGTACACCGGCGTAGTGGCGCCACGCTGGCCGTTGCGGGCCAGTTGGGTGTATTTGAGGAATACGCGTTCGTCGGCGTCGAAATAGGCGTAGACCTTGTCGGTGGAGACGACGCTGGTCAGTGCGGTGGTGTCGGCGGTCACCAGGTTGCCGGCAGTGATTTCGGCGCGGCTGACGCGGCCGCTGATCGGTGCGGTCACGCGGGTGAAGCTCAGATTCAGTTTGGCCAGGTCCAGTTGTGCCTGTAGAGCACCGACGGCGGCGCGGGCCTCTTGGGCAGCGCTGGTGCGCGAGTCGGCCAGTTCAGCGGAAATGGCGTTGCTGGTACGCAGACGTTCACCGCGAGCGGCTTCGTTTTCGCTGCGAGTGGCGGTGGCGCGGGCTTGAGCAACCAGAGCTTCGAGGCGGCGTACCTCGGCCTGGAACGGACGCGGATCGATCTGGAACAGCAGGTCGCCTTTCTTGACCAGCGCGCCTTCGGTGAACGCGACCTGATCGATCTGGCCCGAAACCCGTGGGCGGATTTCAACGGTTTCCGGCGCTTCGAGGCGCCCGGTAAATTCGTCCCACTCGTTGACCGGTTGTTCCAGCACCTTGGCTACGCTGACTTTGGCAGCGGGCGGGGCGCCGGCAGTCTCCGGAGTTTTGCCGCAAGCGCTCATCACCAGTACGGCCAGCATGGCCAACGGGAAGCGCAAATGTTTGAGTGATTGTTCCATGGATGCAATCCGCCGAAGTATTGAAGATGGGCGGATGATGCTCGGCGCGGGTGTGATGGCACGAATCGAATGAAGCAAAGGTAACTATCATTCGGAATGATATAAGCGCCGAGGCAGCCCTCTAGCATGCACCTTTCGTTAGGGGGCTAACAATCGGCCTGAAAGCAATTCTGTGTTGCTTGATCTGCAATGATTGCGACCGACGCTGCGCGCGGAGGATTATCCGGCGATTAAATACCTCGCTGTTACCAGCACCTCGCCCACTTGCCGGAGCAATACGCCAATATCGCGGAACGGGCAACCAAGGGAGTTTCGCTCTAACATGAGCGTAACCTCATGCTCTGACATTTATCGTCCTCGGATCATTTTTATGCGAGACCTGCCCCCGACCGCGACCCTGCGGGCTTTCGAAGTGGCCACCCGGCACCCGACGTTCACCGCTGCCGCTCAAGAACTGCACGTGACCCAGAGCGCCGTCAGTCACCAGCTCCGGCACCTCGAAGAACTTTGGGGCTTGCAATTGTTCGAGCGCGGCAAGGCGTTACGCCTTACAACAGCGGGGGCGACGCTGGCGCCGATCGTGCGCGAGTTTTTCATCAGCCTTGAAGCAACGCTGGAGGATCTGCGCGAGCAAAAGGACAGGGTTCGCCTGACTGTCAGCACCACTTATTCGTTTGCCTTGAAGTGGCTGCTACCACGCTTGCCGACTCTGTCGCGCCTGCACCCGGAGCTGTTGGTTTCGCTGGATACCACGGACAAGATCATCCACTTCGCCAATGGCGAAGCCGATGTCGCAATCCGCTTGGGCAAGGGCAATTACCCCGGTCTGTATTCAGAGTTCCTGTTCGGCGAACAGGTGTTTCCCGTGGCCAGCCCCGAACTGCTGCAGCGCGTCGGCAGGCCGGGCAGTCCCGCGGAGTTGCTGCAGATGCCGTTACTCATTCGCGACGGCGCCGAGTTGGCGCCGAAATGGGAGGTGTGGTTTCAGTCCGTCGGGCTGGAGTTTTTACCGCTGCGCGAAGGCGTCAGGTTTGGTGATACCAACATGACGGTGGAAGCTGCGTTGCTCGGCCAGGGCGTTGCATTGGTGCGCAGCGGCCATGTCGAAAACGAAATCGCCGATGGCCGTCTGGTGAGGCTGTTCGATGTGCCGTTCACTTCGCCGCTTGCTTATTATTTCGTCTGCCCCAAAGGCATCGAGGCCCAGCCGCACATCCTCAGATTTCGTCAATGGTTACTCAGTGAAGCGCTGAAGGTGCAGAGCGCACAGCGCTGAAGTATGAGC
The DNA here is from genome assembly GCF_979258175.1 of Pseudomonas sp. AC255. Taxonomy (NCBI): domain Bacteria; kingdom Pseudomonadati; phylum Pseudomonadota; class Gammaproteobacteria; order Pseudomonadales; family Pseudomonadaceae; genus Pseudomonas; species Pseudomonas sp. AC255. The sequence continues at coordinate 2,109,508 of NZ_OZ409841.1, forward strand.
AATTGCTCACGGTGTAATGAGGAGACTTCACTGTAAGGCCAATGCCAGGGATGCCTAGAATGCTGCATGCCAATCCATCTCGTACTCCTCGTTCTGTTCGCCGCGCTCCTGCACGCCAGCTGGAACGCGCTGCTGCGCGGTGGCGCCGATCGGCTCTGGTCGATGACGATGATGTGCGTGGCCATCGCCATCGTCTGCCTCATCGCCACCTTTTTCATGGCCGCGCCTGCACCTGAGAGCTGGGGGTATGCGCTGCTATCGGCACTGCTGCATGTCGGCTACAACCTGTTTCTGGTGCGCAGCTATCGGGTCGGCGATCTAGGGCAGATCTATCCGATTTCCCGTGGGTCGTCGCCAGCGCTGATCACCCTCGGCGCCGCGCTGTTTGCCGGCGAAACCATAACCCCCGGCGAACTGCTCGGCATTGGTCTGGTGTCCGGGGGGATCATTTCGTTGGCGTTCCGAGGGCGCAGCCTGTCGGTGCCGAGCCTGCCGTATGCGCTGGGCACCGGTTGTTTCATCGCCGCCTACAGCGTCGTCGATGGCATTGGCGCCAGGCTGTCCGGTGCGCCGCTCGCGTACACGGTGTGGATGAGCGCCCTGTGGGGTGTGTTGATGCCATTGGTGTATATCGGCCTGCGCGACGCCCGCAGTCTGTTTTCCGTACGGCCCGGCATGCTCGCCGCTGTGGGCGGCGGACTGGTTTCCTTACTGGCTTACGCAATCGTTATCTACGCGATGAACGAAGCGCCACTGGGCGCGGTGTCGGCCCTGCGTGAAACCAGCGTGCTGTTCGCGGCATTGCTCGGCTATTTGTTCCTCGGTGAAAAGCTCACCGTCCGCAGGATGCTGGCATGCGTGGTCATCGCCAGCGGCGCCATCATCATCGGCTGACATAGGCCAACTGCTCAGGAGAACGTCGCATGGATAAAGTCTCGCAAGCACCGCTGATTCTGATCACCGGCGGCAGTCGCGGAGTCGGCGCCGCCACCGCCCGACTCGCCGCCGCGCAAGGCTATGACGTTGCCATCAGCTACGTTGCCAACGAGTCTGCCGCGATGGCGGTGGTGGCGGATATCGAAGCGTTGGGGCGAAAGGCGCTGGCGGTGCGTGCTGACAGCGCTGACCCTGAGCAGGTCGCTGAGCTGTTCTCGGCCATCGATCGTACATTCGGGCGTATCGACGTTCTGGTCAATAACGCTGGCGTGCTGGCGAAGCAGTCACGCATGGAGAACCTGAGCTTCGAACGCATGCAACGCATCTTCGCGGTCAATGCTCTGGGACCGATCCTGTGCGCGCAGCAAGCGGTGAAGCGCATGGCTTATCGGCACGGCGGCACAGGTGGCGCAGTGATCAACGTTTCTTCTGCCTCGGCGCGCCTGGGCAGCCCGAATGAATACGTCGACTACGCAGCATCGAAAGGCGCGCTGGAAACTTTCACCATCGGCTTTGCCAAGGAAGTCGCGCGCGAGGGGATTCGGGTCAACTGCATTCGCCCGGGGCACATCTATACCGACATGCACGCCAGCGGCGGCGAACCGGGGCGGGTGGATCGCGTGAAGGAGTCGATCCCGATGGGCCGGGGCGGTCAGCCGGAAGAGGTGGCGCGGGCCATCTTGTGGCTGGCCAGCGCGGAGGCTTCGTTTGTCACCGGGACTTTTCTGGATGTGACGGGTGGCAAGTAGTTCCTAAAGACTATCCGGATCTCCAAAAAACATCTGAATCCGCGACCTCAACCACCGCTCTCCCGGGTCGTTATCCTGCGACCCACGCCATGCCATGTGCAATTCAAAGGTCCGCGTCGGCAGCGGTGGATCTTCAGCACGAAGCCCTCCAGCTGCCGTCAGTGCCTCAGCCGTGTAATCCGGCACGGTCGCGACGATATCGGTGCCTGCCAGCAGCGTGCCCAATCCGTTGAACTGCGGTACCGCCAGCACTACGTGCCGTTTGCGTCCGAGTTTTTCCAGTTCTTCATCGACAAAACCACTGAGGTCGCCAGCGAACGACACCAGTGCATGCGGTCGGGCGCAGTAGTCGTCCAGGCTCAGCGGCCCCGGCACGGTGTCGGCGCGCAGCAGCTTCGGTGCGCTGCGGCGCAGGACCTTGCGCTTGGCGTTGGCCGGTAGGTCGGTGGTGTAGCTGACGCCGATCGAAATCTCGCCGGAGGCCAGCAGGCCCGGCATCAGGATGTAATTGACCCGCCGTACCACGAGGACAATGCCCGGTGCTTCGGCGCGCAGACGCTTGAGCAGCATGGGCAGCAGCGCGAATTCGACGTCGTCGGACAAACCGATGCGAAACACCGAGGTGCTGGTCGCCGGATCAAAATCGGCGGCACGACTGACGGCGGTCGAGATCGAATCAAGGGCAGGCGAGAGCAGGGCGAAGATTTCCACCGCGCGCGCGGAAGGTTCCATGCTGCGACCAGTGCGGACAAACAAGGGATCGTCAAACAGGCTGCGCAGGCGCGACAGCGCCGCACTGATAGCCGGTTGGCCGAGGAACAATTTTTCCGCGGCCCGAGTCACACTGCGTTCGTGCATCAATGTTTCGAACACGATCAGCAGGTTCAGGTCGACACGACGCAGGTCATTACGATTCATCTGGAGTCCTGGCAGAGTCATCAAACTTGACGAGGGCGGCCATATGAGAACAATGGCCGGCATGAATCTTACGGGGAAAGGCTGGTACTCTGCACCGGAAAATTCAGCTTTACTGCGACGGTGGCAGGCCTTTTTTCATGGATTTTGCCAATGCCGCCCTTGATGCGGAATCAATGACAGGCATGTCGACTATTAATAGCCACTGATGGTCTTGGGTCCAAAGCCCAGATAGAGTTCATGGCATTAGAGGTTACTTTGACGAGGTTTGCGATGTCCCGCACGATCCGTTTTCACAAGTTTGGTCCGGCCGAGGTGCTCAAATGCGAAGAGCATGCGGCTGCTCAGCCAGGTCCTGGCGAAGTGCAGGTGCGTGTCGAGGCAATCGGCATCAGTTGGTACGACACCCTGTGGCGCCAGAATCTGGCGTCGTCCCAGGCACGTCTGCCTTCGGGCCTCGGTCATGAAATGGCTGGCGTGGTCACTGCGGTGGGCGCTGATGTTGACGACCTGTCCGTCGGCGACAAAGTGGCCAGTTTTCCGGCGGAAAGCCCGAACGACTATCCGGTTTACGGCGAGTCGATCGTCCTGCCGCGCACCGCGCTGACCCGTTATCCCGATGTGCTCAGCCCGATCGAAGCGAGCGTGCATTACACGCCGCTGCTGATCGCCTACTTCGCTTATGCCGATCTGGCGCGGGTCAAACCCGGTCAATTTGCGCTGGTGACTGACGCCAGCCACTGCGCCGGCCCGTCGTTTGTGCAATTGGGCAAGGCGCTGGGTGTGCGAGTGATCGCCGCGACCAAATCGGCGGAGGAGCGGGAGTACCTGCTGTCCCTCGGTGCGGAGAAGGTCATCGTCACCGAAGAGGAAGATCTGTTGATGCGTATCAACAAGATCACCGACAACCGCGGCGTCGATGTGGTGTTCGATGGTCTTGGCGGCCCGCAGATGTCGTTGCTCGGCGATGTGCTGGCGCCACGCGGCAGTCTGGTGCTGTACGGGCTGCAAGGTGGTAACCAGACCCCGTTCCCGGCGTGTGCAGCGTTCCAGAAAAACATTCAGTTCTTTGTGCACTGCATCGGCAACTTCACCGGCAAGCCGGAGCTGGGCATTGTCCAGGACCACGTCGCTCTGCAGCGTGCTTTGCGTGACATCAACCAGTTGACCGCTGACCGCGTGCTTTTGCCGCTCAAGACTCGTGTATTCCCGTTCAACGAGTTCGTCGAAGCACATCGCTACATGGACGAATGCCCATGCCGCGAGCGAGTGGCCCTGCAAGTGGAAACCGCGTAAATCCGCTCATCAGAGTCCGTGGCCGCCACGGACTCTTTTCTGTTTATACCCTCGCTGTCAGTAAACCCTCCCCAATATCGAAGCATTGGCCTTTTCAGCAACTGAACTGGTTTTTGCCGTTCATCTGTATCTTCTAATCACACTATAAGCACTGATAATTGAATGATTACTTTCATCTCAAGGAATGAGCTATGGCTGTGCATTCAATTTGTCCGAGGCAATATCAAATGGCTGGCTCAGCTGGCTTCGTCAATTTCTGTTTAATTGCTGTAGGGCGATTCGGAAGTTGCTTCTCTTTTTCTTGTAATGATTTGGCGTGGGACGTTGTGGGAAGTTTCCTCAGAACATTGTTGAGTGGCGAAAGGCCAATGAATACGGGTGGTTGAGCGTCAAGCCTGGCATCTGGAAGGCTTTGTTCAGGTGAAGTGTTTCAAATAACTACAACTTTGTAAGTGTTAGCATTTCAGCGTCTATTACTTATTGATCCAATTGCCGCGCGCCTACTGTCATGTCTGCGCGGCATGAAACTTTTGATACCGGGTAAATACCGATGAGCACGATCCATGATCAGGCAATGAACTATGTCTATCAGCAAGTATTGCAGCGTTTGCTGAGTTTCTTTTCCCGAGCCGAGCGCACGGCATTGCAATTGCTGATACAGCGCCTGGTGGTGGCCGCAGGCGGCATGGAAAACATCGGGCAATTCAAGGTGCTGGTGCCTCAGTCCGGCCTGCGGGACGGCTGCTATACCCTGGCCTTGCTCCGGGCCGCTCAGTTGACCATTGCCGGCCGTGCTCCGGCGACCTTTCAGCTGCGCGTGGCTTCCCTGCGCTGGAATGGCGACAGCCCGCTCGCCCTGCAAAACCTGCATCGCAGCTACAGTGCGCTATTCCTTTATGACGATCCGCGGGTCGAGGTGCTGATGGTGGATAACCGCGAGGTCCTGCCGTTCGACCATCGCACGCCTGTCAGCAATGAAGGGCGCGAGGCCAGCCGGGTCAATCTGCTGCTGGTGGGGCACTGCCGCACCTGGCTTGAAACACCTGAATTATGGGATGACGCCTACCTGGCGACGGCCGAGTACTACAGCCAGATCGCGCGCTGGAACAACGGCGTCGACGCCATGATCAGCACCGAAACCAAAGGCAGTCAGCAGCATTTCCTCGAAGGCCTGAACCGCGCGATGCAGCGAGTGGCAATACCGGCTCCAGGCCTGGTCAATGCCGGATTCGAAACGCTTTTTCCTCTGCTCGACGAGCTCGGTGATGACTTTTACCGGGAACTGCGTGCCGATGATGACCGGACCGTGTGGCGGCCGGAAGGTGAATTCGAAGCCTGCCGGCGCACCAGTTTTATCGACATCAACGACATGATGGTCGGCAAGCTCGAGGACCGCTGGCCGCTGTTGGGCGAGTTTCTCGGTTATGAACCTGATGATCTGGCGCTGTACCAAGGCGAAGCGGTGTTTGCTGATCCTCTGATCTCGGCACACGTGCGAGGGTTGTATGCACGGTTCATCGAAGGGCGCGCCTATGAGGCGGGCATCGACGATTACTTCCGGCACACGCTGGCCGACATGCGGCGAAAGCAAGTTGCCGAAACCGTCTGCGAGCACTTGCTGGCCAGCTACGACAACGCCGGCGGGCCAGAACAACTGCGGATGCTTGCCGAGGATTACCTCAGCAATGGTTTCGGATTGAACGAAACGCAGTTGGCGTGCCTGCTGTTTGCGCCGTTCATCGACAACGGCAAAGGTCTCGAACGCTTCCTGCGCAATTGTCATCCCGGCATGCTGGTCGCCATGCCGGACCTGCACCGCGCCATGCAGGGTCTGCACGCACCTGAGCAGGTGATGAAGTGGCTGACGGAAGTCAGCGGCTTGCCAGTCAGGCTGTTGAACCGCCTGTATGCGATGGGTCCTGTGCAGATTGATGCACCTGCGCAATTCTCCTCGGAGAGTTCGGGTTCGGACGAGGCGCGTTCGGCTGCGCCGTTCGAGCGGTCGACGGAACGCTGACGGTGAGCCAGAGCCTGGATTGTGAACCAATATCTACGGAAATGAGGGTGTGAAGGGCGCGCGGGACAACGACTTTGTTTATCAGGCAGTTTATCGATATCTGACAACGCTGATTGATGCTGCCGGAGGTGGCGGGGCGGTACGCATGCCTTCCTTGCGACAACTGGCGGACCGGCTGAATGTCTCCATCTCAACGGTGCAATACGCCTATTCGCTTCTGGAAAAGGAAGGCCGGGTCTATTCGATCGCCAAGTCAGGGTATTACGCGCAAGCGCAGTTCAGCATGGATGCACCCGGCAACGGCAATGACCTGCTGGAGACCCTGTACGTCAACGCCAGGCGTCCCGGGATGTGTGTGTTGAGTGCTGACGAACCGGCCTCGCTGCAACCGTTGGACAGTCCGTTGCTGACCTCGGAACGTGAGCTCTTGCGTCAATACCCGCGTCAGTTGCAGACATTCGTGCAGCCTTGCGGTGAACTGGAACTGCGGGTTGCGCTGGCGGCGCGGTATACCAGCTCGACAGAGCACTTCTGGCATGCCGATGACATTTATATCGGCGCTGATCTGCGTGGCGTCCTGGAGATTCTGATTTCGGTGCTTGGATTGCGTCAGGCCACCGTGATTGTCGAATCACCGTGCGACTGGGTCATCCTGCGCCTGCTCGAGTCGTGCGGAGTACGCGTGATCGAGTGGCCATTGCTTGCCCGAGGCGTGCTCGATCTGTCGGCACTCGAATCACTGCTGAAGAACGAGCCGGTTCGTTTGATCCTGCTGTCTTCCGTACTGAGCATGCCCCAAGGCAACGGTTTCACTCGCGAGTGTCAGCAGGCCACGGCGCAGTTGCTCAATCATCATGGCGTCTGGGTACTGGAAAACGACTGCTACAGCGAGCTTGACGAGCGCAATGATTCGCAGCGTTTGCGCAGTTGGCTCGATCCTGATCGTCTGCTGGTGTTTTCCACTTTCGAGAAATTCATCGGCGCCGAAGCACCATTCGGCTTTGTCTTGTCGCGTCACTGGCGCGAGGAATTGCAGCGCCATTTTCTGCTGCGGGCGTTTCGCTTGTCGCCCATTCGCCAAAAGGCGATTGCGCGGCTGTTGAATGGCGGACGGCTTGATCAGCATTTATTCGTGTTGCGGCGAATGCTGGGTGAGCGGCGAGCCGTGTTGATCCAGACACTGCGCGAACGCCTGGGCGATACCCTGCAGATTGGCGAGCCGCCGGGCGGGGCGACGGTGTGGGTGCGTTCGTTACGCCCGGTCGACATGGCAAGCGTGTTTCATCGCCTGCTCAAGCAACAGATCATCGTGGCGCCGGGCGAGCTGTTCAGTCTGCAGGGCTTGCATGCGGATCATCTGCGTTTGAGCGCGCTGAACCATGGCGAGCGGGATTTGCCGAGTGTCATCGGCTTGCTCGGCGATGCCTTGCGCCTGTCGCCCGGCCAATAACGTTAAAAAACATCGGGCGAGTTTCGGATACATCCCGTCGCACAGTGGTCAAACTGCCAGTAAACTGCGCTGCATTTCCTGAACCACTCCGATTTCAGAGGTTTTTGCATGACACTCAGTCCTTTTGCGGGCAAACCGGCACCGGCAGAACTGTTGGTCGACATCCCGCGACTGGTTACGGCCTATTACACCGGCCAGCCTGATGCATCGATTTCTACCCAGCGAGTGGCGTTCGGCACGTCCGGCCACCGCGGCAGTTCGTTCGATTTGAGTTTCAACGAATGGCACGTTCTGGCCATCAGCCAGGCGATCTGCCTGTATCGCGAAGCCCAGGGCATCACCGGCCCGCTGTTCGTCGGCATCGACACCCATGCATTGTCGACCCCGGCGGGCGCCAGCGCACTGGAAGTCCTCGCCGCCAACGGCGTCACCGTGATGATCGCCGAAGGCGATGAGTACACGCCGACCCCGGCAGTTTCACACGCCATTCTCTGCTACAACCGCGGCCGTACCTCTGGCCTGGCGGACGGTATCGTCATCACGCCGTCGCATAACCCGCCACAGAGCGGTGGCTACAAATACAACCCAACCAACGGTGGCCCGGCCGATACCCACATTACCAAGTGGATCGAAGCCAAGGCCAACGAGCTGCTGGCGAACAAACTGGCCGGGGTTAAACGCATCAGCTACGAGCAGGCGCTCAAGGCCAGCACCACCCATCGCCACGATTACTTGAACACTTATGTCGCCGACCTGATCAACGTCATCGACTTCGATGCCATCCGCGACGCCAAGCTGCGTCTGGGTGTCGATCCGCTGGGCGGAGCAGGGGTGCGCTACTGGTCGGCCATCGCCGAACACTACCGTCTCGACCTGGAAGTGGTGAATAAACAGGTCGATTCAACGTTCCGTTTCATGACCGTCGACTGGGACGGTCAGATCCGTATGGACCCATCGTCCAGCCACGCAATGCAGGGCCTGATCGGCCTGAAAGAGCGCTTCGACGTGGCGTTTGCCTGCGACCCGGATCATGACCGCCACGGCATCGTCACGCCGTCCGGTGGTTTGCTCGCGCCGAACAACTATCTGGCGGTATCCATCGACTACCTGTTCCAGAACCGTCCGCAATGGCGCGCTGATGCCGCCGTGGGCAAAACCGTGGTCAGCAGCGGCCTGATCGACCGCGTGGCCAAGCGCCTGGGCCGTCGTCTCTACGAAGTGCCGGTTGGTTTCAAGTGGTTCGCCGATGGCCTGTTCGATGGTTCGCTGGGTTTTGGCGGTGAAGAGAGTGCTGGCGCCTCGTTCCTGCGCAAGGATGGCGGTGTATGGAGCACCGACAAGGACGGTCTGATTCCAGCCTTGCTCGCCGCTGAAATGACGGCGCGCACCGGGCGCGATCCAAGTCAGGCCTACCGAGCGCTGACCGACGAACTGGGCGAGCCGTTCTCGGTACGCGTCGACGCCAAGGCCAACCCTGAGCAAAAGGCACTGCTGAGCAAGCTGGCGCCGGAACAGGTTACCTCGACCGAGCTGGCAGGCGAAAAGATCCAGAGCATCCTCAGCCATGCACCGGGCAATGATCAAGCCATTGGCGGCCTGAAAGTCATGACCGAAAACGGCTGGTTCGCGGCGCGTCCGTCCGGCACCGAAGACATCTACAAGATCTACGCCGAAAGCTTCCTCGGCGACGACCACCTCAAGCAATTGGTGGCAGAAGCGCAAACTTTGGTGGATGGCGCTATTTCCACTAAATGATGGGCACATGAAAAAGGGCAACCGTCAGGGTTGCCCTTTTTTATTGCCTGCGGATCAGGCCAGGTCGACCAGTACGATCTCGCTGTCCTCGATCGCCGTGACCGTCAGCACTTGCTCATGGGCTACCGCCACACCGTCACGCGCTTGGGCACGCAAGCCATTGACCTCGATCACGCCAGTGGCCGGAACCAGATAGGCGCGCCGTCCTTCATCCAGTCGATATTCAGCGGTTTCACCGGCCTTGATGTTCGCCGCCACCAGGCGCGCATTGGCGCGAATGTGCAGGCTCTCATCGTCGCCGTCCTTGCCGCTGGCCAAGGTGACAAAACCTTCGCGCTCGCCTTTGGGAAACGGCTTGGCGCCCCACGACGGCGGCGCACCGGTTTCGGTCGGCAGAATCCAGATCTGGAAGATCTTGGTTTCCTTGTCTTCTAGGTTGTACTCGCTGTGGGCGATGCCGGTGCCGGCACTCATCACTTGTACGTCACCGGCTTCGGTGCGGCCCTTGTTGCCCAAATTGTCCTGGTGCGTGATGGCACCTTCACGCACGTAAGTGATGATTTCCATGTCGCGGTGCGGATGCTGCGGGAAACCGGTGCCTGCGGCGATGATGTCGTCGTTCCACACGCGCAAATTGCCCCAGCTCATACGCTGCGGATCGTAGTATTCGGCAAACGAAAAGTGGTGATGCGCGTCCAGCCAGCCATGATGGGCGCCGCCCAGCGAGCTGAAGGGTCTGAGTTCAAGCATGATCGTCTCCTTAAATTAGGTTCGTCAGGGGGCGGGCCCCGTGGTTGATGACGACGATCATCTATCAGGCAATCATCGATAAAAAGCGCAAAAACTGCCGCATCATGATCAGGTTATTTGATAGGAATTTGCCTCAAAATCGTCTTATCCGACTTTCAATTCGTCGCCTAAACCGATGACCTGTAAGCATTTCGCTAGAACTCATCAGCAAATCCAGACACCATAGCCGCCACAGCCTCACACCCTGGAGTCCGTCAGCGTGGCGCAACACACCCCCGATCTTCCCCCTGAACTTCGTCCACTGGCCGAGATGCCCTGGTTCAAGCGTCTGGCCGCGCGATTCTTTGGTCACGGGTTGACCAAGCTGCGCGCGCAGCACCGGGCATCGTGGCTGCACGGGCAAGCTGACGGATTTCGCAGTGGCCACACAGCCGGCGTCGAATATGGTTTCAAGGAGGGCAAGCTTGAGGGTCTGGAGGAAGGCCGCCAGGTTCTGCTGATTCGCGACAGCCGCAACACCGAGCATCGGCCGCCCAGCGTCGATAACAACCTGTTCGATGACTGGCGCCTGCCGCTCACCGCCGAATTGAAAAAACGCATCAAGGCTGACGTCGCTCGTTTGCTCCCGGCCCACGCCCAGCCCAGCGCCGCGCAATGGAAAATGATCTTCAGCGATACGCCGTCCACCTCGGTGGTCGCCGGTGCGGGCGCCGGCAAGTCGACCACATTGGTGCTGCGCATACTGTTGCTCAGCCATTATCTGGGTTTTGAGCTGGATTCGATGACTGTGGTGACCTTCACCCGTGAATCGCGCAAGGACTTCATCAACAAGCTCATCGAAATATTCACGTTGTGGGGGCAGCCGCTGAACCTCAAGCAGGCGCGCGAACTGGTGCGAACCTTCCACTCGCGCATCCTGCCGATGGTGCGCAGCCTGCCGGGTTTCGAGCGCTTGCAGGCCTTCGAGAACCTCAGCGATCGCCCGCAAAGTGGCGCAGAGGAGGTCGACAGCAATCCGTTTGACCTGCGGATCAACGACGCGCAACGGCAGCAACTCAATGCCTGCTACCACCGCTTGTTCAACGAGGATGAGCGTTTCCGCCAATTGATCCAGCCGCTGTCCCGCGCGGGTTTGCAATTAAAGGAACTGGAACGCGACCACCCCGATGTGCAGAAACGCATGGCGGTCACCGAACTGGCGGCCAAGCGCGATGAAGAGCTCTGCGATGTGATTGAAGATTTATGGTTTCGTGCAGGGGCGTGGCCCATTAAAGGCATCGAGCCGAATCGGCAGGCCTTCGAAATCAATGGCTCGAAGTTCCACGCTCATGGCTATATTCCCAGTCTCGATGCCTGGGTGGTGCTCGGCTTTGATCCCAGGGAAAACGCCCAGCTAACCCGACCCAACGCCAAGCTGAGTGTCCGCGCAGAATGGGCGGTCAAGCGCACCCTGTTTCAAGCTTTCTGCCGTAAGCCATTGATATGGCTGGATAGTTACGAGTCATCCAGGCGCGTTCTTGCGACGTTGGCCGGAGATGCCAGCGCCGGTCCCGGATTTGATTACAAGGTCAAGGGCGAGCTGGCATCCGCGCCATTGCTGGACTGTTTTGTCGCCGCGGCGGGCTTCATCGAAAACCTCGGCCTGGATGTGCCGGACGCGGTCAGCCGGATGAGCTTCGCCAAGGACGATCCTGATCGTTTTTTCTTTGAGGCCCTGAGCCTGTTCTGGCGCGCATTTGAAGATCACCTGCTGGATCAGAAACCGCCAGTCATGACCTACAACCGCATGTTCGCGCTGTTCAGCGAACACTCGCCGGAAAACCTCAAGTTGCTCAGCGACGAGTTGCTGCGGCCGATGGCGCATCTGATGATCGACGAATTCCAGGACGTATCGCCGCAGATCGTTTCGTGGATTCGCGCCAGCCTCAATGAAATCCGCAGCCGTGGCCCGGCCATGCACGTTGGGCGAGGGGCACAACGTTCATCGCTGCTGTGTGTCGGTGATGACTGGCAGTCGATTTACGGCTGGCGCGGCAGTTCTCCGAGTTACTTCATGGAGTTCAACAAGGAATTTCCGTCGCCGAGCACCACGCGGGTCATGCTCAGTGACAACTACCGCAGCCACCAGCACATCATCGACGCCGCTGAACACATTGTCCGTGCAGCGCCGGCGATCGCAGGCAAGAAGGCCAAGGCCAGTGGTGAGCCCAAGCCGCTTCACCCGGTCAACGTGCTTGAGCGTGAAGATGAAGCGTTGGGACAGCGTCTGGCCGAGCATTACCGGCGGGGTGATTCAATCCTGATGCTTTATCGAAAAAGCAGCGATAAGTTATTGATAGAGCAGCATATTCAGCCTGTACTTAATGTGGATTCGAGCTTGCCCAATGAGGCTCGGCGGCTGAAACAGCTGACCTATCACAGCGCCAAAGGCTTGCAGGCTGATGCAGTATTTCTGCTGGGTGATTGCCAGCATCTGACCAGTTCTCCGTACAAGAACCAGGTGTATCGCATGGCGGGATTGGGCAAAAGTGGCGATAGCGAGCCGTACGACAATGCGCAAAAAGACGAAATCCTGCGCCTTGCCTACGTTGGTATCACGCGCGCCGTCAGCCATTGCTACTGGTACGTCGAACCGCAGGAAACCCAAGCGGTAAATATGCCGAGGGCATCGGATCGAGTTGCCAAGGGCAAGCCGTTCTTCGTCGATCATCGAACCGAGAAGGCCAGCGCCTGATCAATAAAAAAGCCCGCATCGCTGCGGGCTTTTTGTTTTAAATCAGTCGTTTATGCGTAGTTCTTGAGAGATTCCGGAGGAGTGAAAGCTTCCAGCTCATCTTCGATGGCCTCGATGATGCGCTCGACGTCCGCCGCGTTCATCACCGTTGCGCAGGGAATGCCAGCGATGGCGATCATGGTTTCGCCGCTGGCACGATCAAACAGACGGGCGATCAGGCTGCCCGGCGCATCCATCGTCGCCTCGAAACCCATGGGATGAAAATGCCAGCGCATCAGCTGGCAAGCGTTTGGAAAGGTGACTTTGCTGAACCCTTTATTCATGGTGTTGCCCGCCTGCTTCATCGAGCGCTTCCTTTTGCTCATGTTAGGTGGGAAGAGCCTTCATTGGCTCAACCAGTGCTTGAGCTTTAAAAGTAGCATCCGTGTGTGAAAAAACTGTGAGTTTTTTCAGTCCGTTTAGCGATTGATTCGCATTTTTTGATGTAAGTCACTGGCTCATCGATTATCGCCAAAACGCCACCATGGATTTTTCATTGAAGCGGCAGACGAAGTTGGGCAAGCTCGGTTCTTTTTCGCCGAGCCGCTTATGCACGCCGATGACGACGGCCCAGAACAGACCCAGGCCACGGCCGCCACGGTCATGCGCTATCACCTGAGCTGGAAACACCGGGATCTGGACAGCGTCATGGCGCTTTATCACGCCGATATCCAGTACAGCGATTTCTTTCAGAACCGTGTACTCGGTCTTAATGAGTTGCGCGACTACGTGCGCGTGAGCATGCCGCGAGAATCCGACGAACTGCTCGAGCATTGCGACCGCATTCGGGTGGATGGCAATACCGCGTTCATTCAGTACGAAGTGACCTTGCGTGGCGGCGATGGTTTGGTGTCGTTCCGTTCCAGCGAAGCGATCACGGTCAAGGACGGCCTGATATGGCGCGTCAATGAATACGCCTCGCTGGTGCGTACCCAAACCGACGGCAGTTCGGCACCGAGCCGTCCGGCGGTCAGTCGTCTCGGTCTGTCACCGCGCCAACTGAGCTTCATGGCCGAAGACCTGCAGCAGTATTTCGAAAAGCAGCAGCCCTATCTGGACCCTGAGCTTGACCTGCAAAGGGTGGCGAAGGAGTGCGGGTACAGCCGCAATCAGATTTCCTATCTGCTCAATCAGGTACTCGGGCAAAGCTTTTATCGCTACGTCAACCAGGCGCGCCTGCAGCATTTGCTGCGTGCACTGGACAGCGCCGCACCGCCATTGCGCGTCGACGAGCTGGCGTTTGCCGCCGGTTTCAATTCGCTGTCGGCGTTTTACAAATGCTTTCGAGAGCACACCGGCCAGTCGCCCAAGGCCTACGCCAAACAAATTTCTCTGCGGGCACGCGCGCAAGACATCCACTGAAGGCAGCCACTAGGATCGACGCCATCGAAGGTTTTCAGTGGCGGAGTCTGGCATGTCGGCGTGGCGCACGATCAGTTTGTGGATGGATCAGCTCGATGAACCGCTGCTGGCGCGCCCTGCGCTTGAGCGGGATCTAGATGTCGACGTGGCGATCATCGGCGCCGGTTACACCGGACTGTGGACGGCGTACTACCTGAAAAAACAGGCGCCCGGCCTGGATATCGCCATCATCGAGGCGCAAACCGCCGGGTTCGGTGCGTCCGGACGCAATGGCGGCTGGCTGATGGGTAACTTGCTGGGTGAGGATCGCTTGCTCGCAGGCTTATCGCCGCAGCAACGGCGGGCGTCGTTTGATCTGCTGCACAGCATTCCTGATGAAGTAGAGATCGTCGTTGAACGCGAAGGCATCGACTGCGATTACCGCAAGGGCGGGGTGCTTTATTGTGCTGCGCGCTACCCAGAGCAGGAAACCGTTCTGCGCGATTACCTGAACAAGCTGCATGCCCAAGGCCTGACTGACGACGATTACCGCTGGCTGAGTCCCGAGCAACTGGCCCAGCAGATCCGCGTGGCCAAGCCCTACGGCGGCATCTTCGCCCCCCATGTCGCGACCATTCACCCAGCGAAACTGGTCCGTGGCCTGGCGCGTACCGTGCAGAACATGGGCGTGAAAATCTACGAAAACAGCCCGGTTACCCACTGGCAATCCGGCAGTTTGCGCACGGCCAAGGCCAGCGTACGCAGCCGCTGGATCGTCCCGGCCGTGGAAGGCTATTCGGTGACGTTGCCGCCGCTGGGCCGTTATCAGTTGCCGGTGCAAAGTCTGATTGTCGCCACCGAGCCGCTGTCCGCCGCGACCTGGGACGAAATCGGCCTCAATCGCGGCCAGGCCTTCAGTGAATTCAGCCGTCAGGTCACCTATGGCCAGCGCAGTGCCGACAACCGCCTGATTTTCGGCGCCCGTGGCGGTTATCAGTTCGCCGGCAAGCTTCGCCATGACTTCAACCTCACTCGCGATGAAGTCGAGTTGCGCCGCTATCTGTTCGGCGAACTGTTCCCGCAGCTGAAAAATGTGCAGATCACCCACGCCTGGGGCGGCAACCTCGGCATGTCGCGGCATTTCAAACCGCACATGCTCTGCGACCGCGCCAACGGCATCGCGCTATCGGGCGGTTACGGCGGCGAGGGCGTCGGCGCCAGCAACCTTGGCGGGCGCACCCTGGCCGATCTGATTCTCGAGCGCGACAGCGAGCTGACCCAACAACCGTGGGTCCTGCCCGACGGTGGCATTCACGCGCTGCGTGCCTGGGAGCCAGAGCCATGCCGCTGGCTCGGCTACAACGCGATCATCAAAAGTTTCGTGCATGAAGACCAGACGCTGGCCAATCCGGCGACTGCGCCCTGGCGGCGCAAGCTCGCCAGCCAAGTCGCCGGGTTCATGGAAGGTTTCATGCACTAAACGCCGTTTCCCTCAATAAACAGGTCACGCCATGAGCATCACCCAATTCAAGAACACCGCCACGCTGGAGCTCGATGAATCCAGCCCGGTCGCCGTGCCCCTCGGCGAGCCCGTCGCAATTGCCTCGACCACCAGCGTCGAGCGCGATGACGGCGTTGAAACCGGCGTCTGGGAATGCACCCCGGGCCGCTGGCGGCGGCAGATCACCGCGCAGGAGTTCTGCCATTTCATTTCCGGGCGCTGCACCTTCACCCCCGACGGTGGCGGCGAAACCCTGCACATACAAGGCGGCGACGCACTGATGTTGCCAGCCAACACGCTCGGGATCTGGGATATCCAGGAAACCGTGCGCAAGAGCTACGTGCTGATTTTCTGATTGTTCGATCCTTTGATTGCCTGCCAACAAAAAAAGCCCATACAGGAATCGCCCCATGATCCAGAAAACCCTCGCATTGGCGCCGCTGCTGCTGGCCGCTTCCGTCAGTCACGCGGCCGAGACGGTCAAGGTCTACAACTGGTCCGACTACATCGCCCCGGACACCACGAAGAATTTCCAGAAAGACACGGGCATCGGCGTCACCTACGACGTCTACGACAGCAACGAAACCCTCGACGGCAAATTGATGACCGGCAAATCCGGTTACGACGTGGTCTTCCCGTCGAACCACTTCATGGCGCGGCAGATTCAGGGTGGGGCGCTGAAGAAACTCGACAAGAGTCAGTTGCCGAACTGGAAGAACCTCAACCCGGCACTGCTCAAAGCCTTGCAGACCAACGACCCGAACAACGAGCACGGTTTCCCTTATCTGTGGGGCAGCACCGGCATCGGCTACAACATCGCCAAGGTCAAAGCGGTGCTGGGCGACGACGCGCCGGTGGATTCCTGGGATCTGATCTTCAAACCCGAATACATGGAAAAACTGCAAAAGTGCGGCGTGGCGATCCTCGATAACGGCCCGGAACTGCTCCCGGCGGCACTTAACTACCTCGGCCTGCCGCACCACAGCAAGAATCCCGAAGACTACAAAAAAGCCGAAGCTTTGCTGATGAAAGTGCGGCCCTACGTCAGCTACTTCCATTCCTCGAAGTACACCAGTGACCTGGCCAACGGCGACATCTGCGTAGCAGTCGGCTTTTCCGGCGACATCCTGCAAGCGGAGAACCGCGCCAAGGAGGCCAAGAACGGCGTCGAGATCGGTTATGCGATTCCCAAGGAAGGCGCGGCCATCTGGTTCGACATGGTCGCCATGCCCGCCGACGCACCGGACGAAAAGGCCGGCTACGCCTTCATGAACTACCTGCTGCGCCCCGATGTCATGGCCGGCATCACCAACTACGTGCACTACGCCAATGGCAACGAACAGGCGGACACGCTCATCGATCCGGCGATCAAGAACGACACCAAGGTTTACCCGAGCGCGGAAATGATGGGCAAGCTGTTTGCGCTGGAAGCGATGCCGCTGAATATCGACCGGATCCGGACGCGGGTCTGGAACAAGATTCGTACCGGTAGCTGAACCTCCGTCCTCTGTAGGAGCTGACGAGTGTAACGAGGCTGCGATCTCTTGATCTTGATCTTCAAAAGGTCAAAGTCAAAAGATCGCAGCCTCGTTGCACTCGTCAGCTCCTACAGTCCGAATGACGTCGTAGAGTTGATATCAAATCACTGGCACCATTGGCCGAAAGTGTGACTTGCCCAACAAATCCAAACTTACCGATATTTAATATTTAAATAGAAAATCGTCAGACAATTTGCGCCCTCGCTACAACTAAAAACAATATTTCCTCCCCGCACGCTTTGTTTACGGCAGTTTCCTGATACCACCAAATTGGATCGCAAAAAAATCCTTTACGACAGATTTCCAATTGTGTCAGGTTCGTTACGCCTTCATTGGGCGAGTGATAGGACGATCTCGCCAAAGATCGTCCTGTCGGACAAAAACTGTTCCATTGCTAAACAAGGAAGTGTGTTTATGTCGAAAGTTAAAACCAATGCTGTTGATTCCGCCGAACAGGCTTTCCAGCTGGCTGCCTTCAGCTCGGCGTACAACCAGATCAATAGCTTCAGCCATCAGTATGACCGTGGCGGCAACCTCACGGTCAATGGCAAACCCTCGTACTCCGTCGACCAGGCGGCTACGCAATTGCTGCGTGACGGCGCTGCCTATCAGGACAAGGACAGCAGCGGCAAGATCGAACTCACCTATACGTTCCTGACCTCGGCCTCGAACAGCACGATGAACAAGCACGGGATCACCGGGTTCAGTCAGTTCAGCGCGCAGCAACAGGCGCAGGCCAAGCTCGCCATGCAGTCCTGGGCCGATGTGGCCAATGTCACTTTCACCGAGAGAGCCTCGGGCGGCGACGGGCACATGACCTTCGGTAATTACAGCGGTGGCCAGGATGGCGCTGCGGCGTTTGCCTATCTGCCGGGGACCGGCGCCGGTTATGACGGCACCTCGTGGTACTTGATCAACAGCGGTTACACGCAGAACAAGAACCCGGATCTGAACAACTACGGTCGTCAGACCCTGACCCACGAAATCGGCCATACCCTGGGCCTTGCTCACCCTGGCGACTACAACGCCGGCAACGGCAACCCGACCTACAACGACGCGACCTACGGCCAGGACACCCGTGGCTACAGCGTCATGAGTTACTGGAGCGAGAGCAACACCAACCAGAACTTCAGCAAGGGCGGCGTCGAAGCCTATTCGTCCGGCCCGCTGATGGACGACATCGCAGCCATCCAGAAACTCTACGGCGCCAACACCACCACCCGCACCGGCGACACCACCTACGGCTTCAACTCCAATACCGGCCGCGATTTCCTCAGCGCGTCGTCGTCGAGCGACAAAGTGGTGTTCTCGGTCTGGGATGCCGGCGGCAAGGACACCCTGGATTTCTCCGGTTTCACCCAGAACCAGAAGATCAACCTCAACAGCGCTTCGTTCTCCGACGTTGGCGGCATGGTCGGTAACGTGTCGATCGCCAAGGGCGCGGTCATCGAGAACGCGATTGGCGGTTCCGGCAGCGATCTGTTGATCGGCAACAGCGTGGCCAACGAGCTGAAGGGCGGTGCCGGTAACGACATCCTGTACGGCGCTGGCGGTGCCGACAAGCTGTGGGGCGGCGCCGGTTCGGACACTTTCGTGTTCGCCGCCAGCTCGGACTCCAAGCCGGGTGCGATCGATCAGATCCTCGATTTCGTCAGCGGTCTGGACAAAATCGACCTGACCGGCATCACCAACGGTGCGGGCCTGCACTTCGTCAACAGCTTCACCGGTTCGGCCGGCGACGCAGTGTTGACCTCGTCGGGCGGCAATAGCCTGTTGTCGGTGGATTTCTCCGGGCATGGCGTGGCTGACTTCATCGTCAGCACCGTGGGCCAGGCTGCGACCAGCGACATCGTGGCGTGATGTGAAAGGAAAGCGGCGCCTCGTGCGTCGCTTTCTTCGCTTGCATCGGCCTGATCCCCGAGCAAGGCTACGAGCGGAAGTGAAATTTCCTATGACTCGATACGTTTTAACTGACACGACGATGGCATGGCTGATGGCAGTCACGCTGATGATGACCGGAGCGACAAGCATGGCAAGCAGCCTCAGACTCGAAGAACCCTCGGCATTCGCCGGGCGCTGGCAGGCCACATTGACCGGTCACAACGACACACCCGAAACGCGGTCGTTGCAAGACAAGCCGTCGAACACATGCGTTGTCGATCTTGCGCCAAACAAGACCTTGGGCGAGGGCGCCGATTGTCTGGGCGCATGGTTGAGCGAAGCCCCGATTGGTTGGTTTCCAGAACCCGATGGCATTGCCATCACTGGCAAGGAGGGTTCGAAAATCGCCTTTTTCAGCCGCCGGGGGATGGCTCTTACGCAAGCAGGTTGAGTTCGCAATTGCTTATCTTGCTCGAACGCGTCGGGCACTAAGCGGTGGCTGGGTAGTTGCGCGAAGTTGATGTACTGCAATAACTGAGCGTTATAACCGCGAAGCCGATCAACTTGTTATGAAATTGTAAGCACTACTTGCAAATGATCTTTGGCAGGTACGCGAAATATCAATGGAATGCTCGTCCGCACCGACGAGACTATGAACTCAGGAAGAATCAATGAAGATGGCGAAGTCTCCGGCCGCTCCGTTAATCAAGGCATTGGGCGACTATAAAAGCATTCTGATCAGCGTCGGTTGTTTCACTGCGTTGATCAACGTGCTGATGCTGGTTCCGTCGATCTACATGCTGCAAGTTTACGACCGGGTGCTGTCGTCACAGAACGAAACCACTCTGGCGATGCTGTCGTTGATGGTGGTCGGGTTCTTCGCCTTCATCGGCCTGCTGGAAGTGATCCGCAGCTTTATCGTCATCCGCATCGGCAGCCAGTTGGAGCGTCGTTTCAACCTCCGCGTCTATCAAGCCGCGTTCGAGCGCAACCTGTTCAAGGGTGAGGGTAACGCCGGGCAGTCGCTGGGCGACCTGACCCACATTCGCCAGTTCGTCACCGGACCGGCGCTGTTCGCCTTCTTCGATGCGCCGTGGTTTCCGGTCTATCTGTTTGTCATTTACCTGTTCAACGTCTGGCTTGGCGTGCTGGCCACGGCAGGCGCGTTGCTGCTGATCGCACTGGCCTGCCTCAACGAATACATGACCAAAAAACCGCTGGGCGAAGCCGCCGGCTTTTCCCAGCAGTCGAGTCAGTTGGCTACCAGCCACTTACACAACGCCGAAACCATTCAGGCGATGGGCATGCTCGGCTCGCTGCGCAAGCGCTGGTTCGGGGTGCATTCGCGCTTTCTCGGCTTGCAGAACCAGGCCAGCGACACCGGCGCGGTGATCAGTTCGCTGAGCAAGACCTTGCGTCTATGCCTGCAATCCCTGGTGCTGGGCCTGGGCGCGTTGCTGGTGATCAAGGGCGACATGACTGCGGGGATGATGATCGCCGGTTCGATCCTGATGGGGCGCGTACTGAGCCCGATCGATCAGTTGATCGCCGTTTGGAAGCAGTGGAGTGGGGCGAAGCTGGCTTACCGGCGCCTTGATGCGTTGTTGCAGGCGTTCCCGCCTAGCGACGAGGCGATGGCACTGCCGGCACCGAAAGGCCAGATCAGCTTCGAACAAGTCAGCGCCGGCCCGCCGGGGCAGCGAGCGGCCACTTTGCACATGGTCAATTTCAATCTGAGTGCTGGCGAAGTGCTCGGCGTGCTCGGCGCGTCTGGTTCCGGCAAGTCGACGCTGGCTCGAGTGCTGGTCGGCGTGTGGCCGGTTCTGGGCGGCACGGTGCGCCTCGACGGCGCTGATATCCACCGCTGGAACCGTGATCAGCTCGGCCCATACATTGGTTATTTGCCGCAAGACATCGAGTTGTTCAGCGGCAGCATCGCGGAGAACATCGCGCGCTTCAGCGAAGCCGACCCGCAAAAAGTCGTCACCGCCGCGCAACAGGCCGGTGTCCACGAGATGATCCTGCGCCTGCCGCAAGGTTACGACACGCAACTGGGCGAGGACGGCAGCGGCTTGTCCGGAGGCCAGAAGCAACGCGTGGCCCTGGCCCGCGCGCTGTACGGCACGCCGAGTCTGGTGGTGCTCGATGAACCCAATTCCAACCTCGACACCGTCGGCGAAGCCGCACTGGCCAGCGCCATTGCGCAACTCAAGGCTCAGGGCACCACGGTGATTCTGGTCACGCACCGTTCTTCGGTGCTGGCTCAGGCTGACAAATTGCTCGTGCTCAACGATGGCCGCTTGCAGGCGTTCGGCCCGAGTCAGGACGTGCTCAAGGCACTTTCCGGCCAGCACGAACAGCAACGTGAAAAAGCCGCACAAACACCGGGCGGGCTCAGCATGAGCCGGCAGTATCAGCCCTCGACAAGGAATTCGGGTGTATGAGCAGCGCCAGCATGAACACTGAAAACGAAGCGAATATGGAACACGCCTACCTCACCGAGCGCCCGGAGCGTGATGCGAAATTCTTCGCGCGCATGGGCTGGATTCTGGCCATCGTCGGCGCTGGCAGTTTCTTCACCTGGGCGGCACTGGCGCCGCTGGATCAGGGCATTCCGGTGCAGGGCACGGTGGTGGTCTCGGGCAAGCGCAAGGCCGTGCAGTCGATGAGCAGCGGCGTGGTCAGCCGGATTCTGGTGCGCGAAGGCGAGATCGTGAAGCAGGGCCAGCCGTTGTTCCGCCTTGATCAGACGCAGGTCGCCGCCGACGTGCAATCGCTGCAGGCGCAGTACCGCATGGCTTGGGCCAGCCTCGCGCGTTGGCAAGCCGAGCGCGACAACCTCAAGCAAGTGACCTTTCCGGCCGAGCTGAGCAACGACCCGGACCCGCGCCTGGCGCTGGTGCTGGAAGGCCAGCGGCAACTGTTCAGCAGCCGCCGCGAAGCGTTCTCCCGGGAACAAGCGGCACTGCGCGCCAATATCGAAGGCGCCACCGCACAACTGGCCGGCATGCGCCGCGCCCGCAGCGACCTCAATGCCCAGGCCAGTTCCTTGCAGCAACAATTGAGCAACCTGCAACCGCTGGCCGACAACGGCTACATCCCGCGCAACCGCTTGATGGACTACCAACGGCAACTGTCGCAAGTGCAGCAGCAATTGGCGGAAAACACCGGTGAAAGCGGGCGTGTGGAGCAGGGCATCCTTGAATCGCGCCTGAAGTTGCAGCAGCACGGCGAGGAATACCAGAAGGAAGTGCGCACGCAACTGGCCGATGCGCAGTTGAAAAGCGTAACCCTGTCCGAGCAATTGACCTCCGCCGGTTTCGACCTGCAACACAGCGAGATCCTCGCCACCGCCGATGGCGTGGCAGTCAACCTCGGCGTGCACACCGAAGGCGCTGTGGTGCGTCAGGGCGAAACCCTGCTGGAGATCGTTCCGCAAGGCACCACCCTGGAAGTAGAGGGGCACTTGCCGATCAACCTGATCGACAAGGTCGGCACGCATTTGCCGGTGGACATTCTGTTTACCGCCTTCAACCAGAGCAAAACCCCGCGCGTGCCCGGCGCAGTCAGCCTGATCTCCGCTGACCAGATGGTCGATGAGAAAACCGGCGTGCCGTATTACGTGTTGCGCAGCAGCGTCAGCGATCAGGCCATGGAAAAGCTCAACGGTCTGGTGATCAAGCCCGGCATGCCGGCGGAAATGTTCGTGCGCACCGGTGAGCGTTCACTCCTCAACTATTTGTTCAAACCGCTGCTCGATCGCGCCGGTTCTGCGTTGACCGAGGAATAAGGATGTTCGGCTGTATGAAAAAGCTTTGCATGCTGGGGGCCGCAATGACGCTGCTCGCGAGTCACTCGGCAGTCGCGGCCATGGGGCCATTCGAGATTTACGAACAGGCATTGCGCAACGATCCGGTGTTTCTCGGTGCAATCAAGGAACGCGATGCTGGCCTGGAAAACCGCGCGATTGGCCGCGCCGGGCTGCTGCCACGGATCGGCTACACCTACAACAAGGGCCGCAACTCGTCCAAGGCGACGTCTCTGGATGATCGTGCGCGCAACCGCACCGATGAGCGCAACTACAACAGTTACGGCTCGGCGCTGACGGTGCAGCAACCGCTGCTCGATTACGAAGCTTACGCGGCGTATCGCAAAGGCGTGGCGCAGTCGTTGTTCGCCGACGAAGCGTTTCGCGGCAAGAGTCAGGAACTGTTGGTGCGCGTGCTGGACAACTACACCAAAGCCTTGTTCGCCCAGGACCAGATCGACATCGCCCAGGCGAAGAAGAAGGCCTACGAGCAACAGTTCCAGCAGAACGAACACATGTTCAAGCAGGGCGAGGGCACGCGCACCGATATTCTCGAAGCCGAGTCGCGCTATGAGCTGGCGACTGCCGAGGAGATCGAAGCGCGCAACGAGCAGGATGCCGCCTTGCGTGAGCTCGGGGCGCTGGTCGGCGTGCCGGCGGTGGATATCGGTGATCTGGCGCCGCTTGGTCAGCAATTCCAGACCTTCACGCTGCAACCGGCCAACTTCGACACTTGGCATGAACTGGCGATCAGCAACAACCCGAACCTCGCTTCGCAGCGTCAGGCCGTGGAAGTGGCGCGCTATGAAGTCGAACGCAACCGCGCCGGGCATCTGCCGAAAGTAAGCGCCTATGCCTCGATGCGCGACAACGAGTCGGAAAGCGGCAACACCTATAACCAGCGCTACGAAACCAACACCATCGGCCTGGAACTCAGCGTGCCGCTGTACGCCGGCGGCGGGGTGTCGGCCTCGACGCGCCAGGCCAGCCGCACCATGGAACAGGCCGAATACGAACTGGATGGCAAAACCCGCGAAACCCTGATCGAACTGCGCCGACAGTTCAGCGCGTGCCTGTCCGGAGTGAGCAAATTGCGTGCTTATCAGAAGGCCTTGAAGTCGGCCGAGGCGCTGGTGGTCTCGACCCGACAAAGCATTCTGGGCGGCGAACGCACCAATCTCGATGCGTTGAATGCCGAGCAGCAACTGTTCACCACCCGCCGCGACCTGGCCCAGGCACGCTACGACTACCTCATGGCCTGGACCAAATTGCATTACTACGCCGGGACTTTGAACGAACAGGATCTGGCGCGGGTGGACGAAGCATTTGTGGTCGCGCAACAGCCCTCACCCTAACCCTCTCCCAGAGGGAGAGGGGACCGATCCGGGGAGATTGGCGAGATGCACCGACTTGAACGAGCTGTGCTGAATCCGTAATCGACTGGTTTTCCAGGTCGCTGAATAACTGAAGACAACACGGTCGGCTCCCTCCCCCTTTGGGAGAGGGCTGGGGTGAGGGGACCGATCCGGGAAGGTTGGCGAGATGCACCGATTTGAACGAGCTGTGCTGAATCCGTAATCGACTGGTTTTCCAGGTCGCTGAATAACTGAAGACAACACGGTCGGCTCCCTCTCCCTTTGGGAGAGGGCTGGGGTGAGGGGAACGGGCGACATCGCTATCAGCCCTGAACAAAACAACAAAAACGAGAATGATGACCATGGACGTACGCATCAAGCCGATTTCGCTCGGCACGCTATTGCTGGTGACCTCGGCAACGCAGGCGCAATACCTGGAACCCGGCCAGCCCGGCAATCCGGCCAGTTGGCGCAGCGCCGAGTTCCTGCGCGACTGGGGCCTGGAACGCATGCAGGCCGATCAGGCCTACGCAGCCGGCATCACCGGCAAGGGCGTGAAAATCGGCGCGCTCGATTCCGGTTTCGATGCCGCCCATCCCGAATTCTCCGCCGACCGTTATCACCCGGTAACCGCCAGCGGCAGCTACGTCGATGGCTCAGCGTTCAACGTCGACGGCACGCTCAACCCGAACAACGATTCCCACGGCACCCACGTGGTCGGCACCATGGGCGCCGCCCGTGATGGCAGCGGCATGCACGGGGTGGCGTACAACGCGCAAATCTACGTCGGCAACACCAACAAGAACGACAGTTTCCTCTTCGGCCCCGGCCCTGATCCGCGTTATTTCAAAGCGGTCTACGACAGCCTCGCCGATGCCGGGGTTCGAGCGATCAACAACAGTTGGGGCAGTCAGCCGCCGGATGTCAGTTACCGCACTCTCGCGGATCTGCACGCCGCCTACGCGCAGCACTGGAACAAGGGCACTTGGCTCGACGCCGCTGCCGATGTTTCCCGGCGCGGCGTGATCAATGTCTTCAGCGCCGGCAACAGCGGCTACCCGAATGCCAGCGTACGTTCGGCGCTGCCGTACTTTCAGCCGGATCTGGAAGGTCACTGGCTGGCGGTGTCCGGGCTCGATCAGAGCAATCAGCAGAAATACAACCAGTGCGGCATCGCCAAATACTGGTGCATCACCACACCGGGGGCGAAGATCGACAGCACCATTCCCGGTGGCGGTTATGCGATCAAGTCCGGTACCTCGATGGCGGCGCCGCACGCGACCGGCGCCCTGGCGCTGGTGATGGAGCGTTATCCGTACATGACCAACCAGCAGGCGCTCGAGGTGCTGCTGACCACCGCCACCCAGCTCGATGGCGCGGTCACAGACGCACCGAACGAGCGCGTCGGTTGGGGCGTCGCCAATCTCAATCGGGCGATGCGCGGGCCGGGACAATTGCTCGGTGCGTTCGACGCGAATCTGGGGGCAGGGCAGCGCGATGTCTGGAGCAACGACATCTCCGACAACGCGCTGCTCCAGCGTCAAAACGAAGACCTCGCCGAGCACAGCGCCTGGCAGCAAACCCTGCAGGACAAAGGCTGGCAGAGCGGTGTCCCGGCCGGCGCAAGTCAGCAGGACCAGACCGATTACGCGGTCGGCATGTTGCGTGATGCGGCAGCGGCAAACCGGGTGTATGAGGGCAGCCTGATCAAGTCCGGCGCCGGGCAATTGCTGCTCAGTGGCGCTAACACCTATCGCGGCCCGACCACCGTCAACGGCGGTCTGCTGACCGTGAACGGTTCGCTGACCTCAGCGGTCACCGTCAACAACAGCGGCACCCTCGGCGGCTCAGGACGCATCGGCGCGTTGACCGCCAACAGCGGCGGCCGTGTCGCACCGGGCAATTCCATCGGCACCTTGAACGTCGCCGGTGATGTGACACTCGCCCCGGGCTCGACTTACGCCGTCGAGCTATCGCCCACAAGCAGTGACCGCATCGTTGCCGGTGGCACGGCAACCGTCAGCGGCGCCAGCGTCAGCCTGGCGCTGGAAAACAGGCCGACCTTGCTCAGCAGCGCCGAAGCGCAAAGCCTGCTCGGTCGCCAGTACAACATCCTGCAAGCGGCCGGCGGCGTGCAGGGACAGTTCGCTGCGGTGGTGCCGAACTACCTGTTCATCGGCGGCGCCCTCGACTACGCCGCAAGCGGCATCCAGCTGAATATCCAGCGCAATGCCACCAGCTTCGCCAGCGTCGGGCAAACGCCGAACCAGCGCTCGGTGGCCGCTGCAGTTGAAGGTCTGGGCGCCGGCAATTCGGTTTACGAAAGCGTGCTTCGTGCACCGACTCAGGCCTCGGCCCAGCAGGCCTTCCAGCAACTGAGCGGCGAGATTTATCCCGCGCTGGGGACAATGCTGATCAACGACAGCCGCCAGTTGCGTGATGCGGTTGGCGAGCGGCTGCACGATGAATCGGCGACACGCAGCAATGGCTGGATCAAAGCACTCGGCGCCTGGGGCAGTACCGATTCGGGCCACGACACGGCCGGCTACAACACCTCGATCGGCGGCCTGCTGGCGGGGGTCGACGGCGCGCTGGACGAGCAGACCCGCATCGGTCTGGTCACCGGTTATAGCGACAGCTCGTTGAACATGGGCTCGGGCACGCATTCTTCGGCGAAAGTCGACAGCTATCACCTCGGCACTTACGCCGCACACGACCTCGGCGCCTGGCGCTTGAGCACTGGCGCGGCCTACAGCTGGCATCGCGGCGATGTGACGCGCGATCTGCAATACGACGAGGTCAGCGCCAAGCAGAAAGCCAAAGTTGACGCGACCACCACCCAAGTCTTCGGCGAAGCGGCGTATCGCTTGCAGCTGCAACCGTTGGCGCTGGAACCGTTCGCCAACCTGACCTACCTGCATCTGGAGACCGAAGGCTTTACCGAAAAGGGCGATGCCGCTGCGCTGAAAAGCTCGGGCGATCAGCGCGATGTGGCGCTGAGCACTCTGGGCGTGCGGGCGAGCAAAACCTTCAACCTTTCCAGCCAGCAAGCGCTGGACGTCAGCGCCCGTCTCGGCTGGCAGCACAGCCTCAGCGATATCGAATCAGAACAGCATTTGCGTTTTGCCAGCGGCGGCACGCCGTATTCCGTGGAGAGCTCGGCGCTGGTACGCGATGCCGCACTGGTCGGCGTGCAGGCCAGTCTGGCCTTGAGCAAGGACGTGCGGGTCAACCTCGATTACAACGGCCAACTGGCCAGCCGCGAGCAGCTGCATGGCGTTGGCCTGAGCCTGAACTGGCAGTTCTGATTGCATGTGTGTGAGTCACCGTGGCGAGGGGATTTATCCCCGCTCGACTGCGCAGCAGTCGCAAAACCTGATCGTTCCCACGTGCAGCAAGGGAATTGATCGTCCCCACGCTCTGCGTGGGAACGCCTCCAGGGACGCTCCGCGTTCCAATGGGACGCGGAGCGTCCGGGCTGCATTCCCACGCGGAGCGTGGGAACGATCAAGGCAACCGGATTTTTCGCAACATCACTAAGGAAGGTCGTGGATGGATAACAACAATACCCCCGCGCAATCGGGTGGCCGCTTTGCCCTGAAAACCCTGACAGTCGCCATGCTCTGTGCCAGTGCGATAGCACAGGCAGCGCCTTACGTTGAAAACGGCCGCAGCGGCGATCCGTCGAGCTGGCGCAGCAATGAATTCAAGGCTGACTGGGGCTTGGGTGCGATCGGCGCGGATTACGCCTACGCCGCCGGCTACACCGGCAAAGGCGTGAAGCTGGGCATCTTCGATCAGCCGGTCTACGCCGCACATCCGGAGTTCTCCGGCAGCAACAAAGTCGTCACCCTGGTCACCAGCGGCATTCGCGAATACACCGACCCTTACATCCCGGTAAAGGCCGGCGATGCGTTCCTCTATGACGGTTCACCCTCGGTCGGCTCCAACGGCAAGCTCGGCGCCCATGGCACGCACGTCGGCGGCATCGCGGCGGGCAGTCGCGACGGCGGGGTGATGCACGGTGTTGCATTCGGTGCGCAGATCATCAGCGCCGATAACGGCGACCCAGGCCCGGAAGACGGCATCGTGCGCGGCAACGACGGCGCGGTGTACAAGGCCGGTTGGGATGCGCTGATCGCCAGCGGGGCGCGGATCATCAACAACAGCTGGGGCATCGGCATCACCGACCGCTTCGACCTCGGCGGCCGCGATCCGGCGTATCCGCACTTCACCGTCAACGACGCGCAATTGCAATTCAACGAAATCCGTACGCTGCTCGGCACCAAACCCGGCGGCGCTTACGACGGCGCCATCGCCGCGGCTCGCAGCGGCATCGTGACCATCTTTGCCGCCGGCAACGATTACAACCTGAACAATCCCGACGCCATTGCCGGCCTGGGTTATTTCGTCCCGGACATCGCGCCGAACTGGATCACCGTCGCCGCGTTGCAGCAGAACCCGGACACCGCCAGCGCCAATCCGTACGTGATCAGCACGTTCTCCTCGCGCTGCGGCTATACGGCGAGTTACTGCGTCTCGGCGCCGGGCACCAAGATTTATAGCTCGATCATCGAAGGCACCAACGCCGGCAACCTGACCACCAGCTACGCCAATTACAACGGCACCTCGATGGCGGCGCCGCATGTCGCTGGTTCCATTGCCGTACTGATGGAGCGTTTTCCGTACATGAGCGGCGACCAGGTCGCCAGCGTGTTGCGCACCACTGCGACCGACCTCGGTGCGCCGGGCATCGACGCCTTGTACGGTTGGGGCATGATCAACCTGCGCAAGGCCATCGATGGCCCGGCGATGTTCGTGACCGAGCAGGACATTCCCGAGGAATTCCGCGTGCAGGGCGCTTACGGTTCCGGCCAGTTTGTCGCTGACTTGCCGGGCATCGGTGCGATCATCGATCAGGGCAAACCCACCGAACGCGTGTGCAGCGACATCACGTGCGGCCTCGACACCTGGCGCAACGACATCGGCGGCCACGGCGGTCTGACCAAGCAAGGCATCGGCACTTTGGTGCTGACCGGCAATAACCCTTACAGCGGCCCGACCCTGGTCAATCAGGGTCGACTGGCCATCAACGGTTCGCTGCAATCGGCGGTCACCGTCAACAATGGCGGCATCCTCGGCGGCAATGGCCGCATCGGCGCGCTGGCAGTGAACAGCGGCGGTACGGTGGCGCCGGGCAACTCCATCGGCACCCTGAACGTCGCCGGTGACGTGACCTTCGCGCCGGGTTCGACCTACGCCGTAGAGCTGTCGCCAACCAACAGCGATCAGATCGTTGCGGGCGGCAAAGCCATCATCGACGGCGCCACGGTGAGCCTGTCGCTGGAAAACAGCCCGACCTTGCTCAGCACCGGCGAAGTGCAAAGCCTGCTTGGCACTCGCTACAACATTCTGCAAGCGGCGGGTGGCATTGAAGGGCGCTTCGGTCAGGTCTTGCCGAATTACGCCTTCCTTGGCGGCACCCTGGATTACTCGGCGGGCGGCATTCAGCTGGCGGTGGGACGCAATGAGGCATCGTTCGCCAGCGTCGGTCTGACGCCGAACCAGCGCGCCGTCGGTGCCGCCGCCGAACGTCTGGGGGCGGGCAATGCGCTGTTCGAAACCCTGTTGCTGTCGCCCAACGCGGCGTCGGCGCAGCAGGCCTTTCAACAGTTGTCCGGCGAGATTCACCCGGCCATCGGCACGCTGCTGATCAACGACAGCCGCTACCTGCGCGAAGCCGTCGGCGAGCGCCTGCGTGAGCGTGATCTGTTCAACGCCGATGCGCCGACTGATGAGCGCAGCAACGTCTGGGTCAAGGTCCTCGGCTCGTGGGGCGAGAGTGACGGCGGACACGACAATGCCGATTCCAATAGCTCCATCGGTGGGCTGCTGGCTGGTGTCGACGGTCTGATTGCTGAAGATACCCGTCTCGGTTTCGTCACCGGTTACAGCGACAGTTCGTTGAGCATGGGCAGCGGCACGCATTCGTCGGCGTCGGTCGACAGCTACCACTTGGGTGCGTATCTGGGCCATGAAATCGACGCGTTGCGCCTGACCGTCGGCGGCGCCTACAGCTGGCATCGCATCGACGTCAAACGTGATCTGCAGTTCGGCGACGTCAGCGGCAAACAGAAAACCAAACGTGACGCGACCACCGCGCAAGTGTTCACCGAGGCCGCATACGATCTGGGCCTGCAACCGATGAACCTGGAGCCGTTCGCCAATCTGTCCTACGTGCACCTCAACACCGACAGCTTCACCGAGAAGGGTGACGCTGCCGCGCTCAAGGGTGGTGAAGACAACCGCGACGTGGTGCTGTCGACCCTCGGCGTGCGAGCCAAGCGCAGCTTCGCTGTGTCGGACAAGC
Source organism: Pseudomonas sp. AC255 (assembly GCF_979258175.1). Lineage (NCBI taxonomy): Bacteria > Pseudomonadati > Pseudomonadota > Gammaproteobacteria > Pseudomonadales > Pseudomonadaceae > Pseudomonas > Pseudomonas sp. AC255. The sequence goes on from NZ_OZ409841.1 coordinate 2,139,943, forward strand.
ATCAGCTGGAACTGGGCGCCAGCCTCGGCTGGCAGCACAACCTGAGCAGCGTCGATGCCGACAGCCATCTGGCCTTCGCCAACGGCAACAGCGCGTTCACCGTGCAGAGCGTGTCGATGGATCGTGACGCTGCTGTGGTCGGAGTGCGCGCCGGGCTGGCGCTCAATCGCGACGTGCGGGTCAACCTTGACTACAACGGCCTGATCGGTTCGAACGAAAAAGATCACGGCGTCGGTCTGACCCTCGACTGGCAGTTCTGAGGCGTAACCGGCAGCGCTTCTGGGCTGCCGGTTTTTCAAGGAAAAGGAGCGCTGCACATGGGATTGTTCGATTACAAAAATGCCGATGGCAAAGGGGTGTACAGCGACGCCATCGCACTGACGCTGTATGCCTACACGCCCACCGGCAAACCATTGCCGGCCACGGCGTGGGCACCGGTCGCCGCGACGACGCTGGGCTATCAGGGCAAGGTCGGCGTGCAAGGCACGTTCTTCGGGGAACAGGATGGCTTCACCAGCGCCGAGGCGGAAGTGCTCGGCAAGTATGACGCTGCTGGCAAGTTGATCGGCCTTGGCATTGCCTTTCGCGGCACCGGCGGGCTGGGTTACAGCGACACTTTCGGTGATCTGAAAAACAATCTGCTCGCGGCGGTCGGGCCGTCGGATTACGCGAGCAATTACGCGAAAAACGCGTTCGACAATCTGCTCAAGGCCGTCGCCGCTTTCGCGATCGCCAACGGTGTCGATGCCAAGGATGTGCTGATCAGCGGCCACAGCCTCGGCGGGCTTGGGGTTAATAGCGTTGCTGAATTGAGCGCGGACAACTGGGGCGGCTTCTACAAGGATGCCAATTACATCGCCTTCGCCTCGCCGACCCAGAGCAGCACCGGCCCCCAGGTGCTCAACATCGGTTTCGAAAATGATCCGGTGTTTCGCGTACTCGATGGCACCACGTTCAGCACGGCGTCGATGGGCAAGCACGACAAGCCCCACGAATCGACCACTGACAACCTGGTCAATTTCACCGACAACTACGCTTCCACGGCGCAGAACCTGGTGCCGTTCAGCATCGCCAACCCGCTGAACTGGTCGGCGCACAGTTCACTGGGCTACGCCGATGGCTTGAATCGGGTGATCGATTCGGCGTTCTACAACCTGACCGAGCGCGACTCGACAATCATCGTTGCCAATCTCGAAGAGGCATCGCGGAGCAAGACCTGGGTCGAGGACCTGGGCCGCAGCGGCGAACCGCACAGCGGCAGCACCTTCATCATCGGCACGCAGAGCAGCGACTGGCTCAAGGGCGGGGCGGGTAACGACTTTCTTGAAGGGCTGGGCGGCGACGATCGTTTCCGTGATGACGGCGGCTACAACGTCATTTTTGGCGGGCAGGGCCATAACACCTTCGAACTGCAGAAACCGTTGCAGAACTTCAGCTTCGCTAACGACGGCGACGGCACGCTGTACGTGCGCGACGCCTACGGCGGCATCAGCCTGACCCGTGACATCGGCGCGCTGGTCAGTAAAGAGGCCGGTTCGTGGTGGGGCAGCAAGGAGATCACCTGGGGCGTCACCGCCAAGGGCCTGAGCAACGGCAGCGAACTGACCCAGTACAACCATTCGCTCAGCGGTGATGGCTACGGCAATGCCTTGCATGCCACGGCCGATGGCGACTGGCTGTTCGGGCTTGGTGGCGATGATCAACTGATCAGTGACAAGTCGCAGGTGACTTTCGTGGGTGGCGCCGGCAACGACGTGATGACGGCGGTGGGTGGCGGCAACACCTTCCTGTTCAGCGGCGCGTTCGGTTTCGATGCGATCAATGGTTATCAAGGCAGCGACAAACTGCTGTTCATGGGCGTCGCGGGCGCGGGACAGGGTTATGACTACAAGCAGCATGCCGCGCAGTCCGGCGCTGATACCGTGCTGAAGGTCGGCGATTTTGCCGTGACGCTGATTGGCGTCGGCGTGACTGACCTGACGGACTCGAGTTTCGTCTTTGCCTGATTCCGAAGGTGCAGGAGATCTCAGTGTGGGAGCGAGCTTGCTCGCGAAAACGGTGGGTCAGGCGATCGTGATGTTGAATGTGCTGCCGCCTTCGCGAGCAGGCTCGCTCCCACAGGTACGGGGTACGCATGAAATTGATCGTTCCCACGCTCTGCGTGGGAATGCAGTCGGGGACGCTCTGCGTCCCACAAGATAGCAGCCTTCGGCAGCTCCTACAGAGGATGTGCAAGATGTAACGAATGCTCCAGAGCCCCGCGCTCTGGCTGTGAGCTATCTCTGACAATTCCAACAACAAGAGAGGCAATGGCAATGGGTGTATACGACTACAAAAACTTCGGCACAGCCGATTCCAAGGCGCTGTTCAGTGATGCCATGGCGATCACGCTGTATTCCTATCACAACCTCGATAACGGCTTCGCCGCCGGTTATCAGCACAACGGCTTCGGCCTTGGCCTGCCGGCGACACTGGTCACCGCACTGATTGGCGGCACCGATTCGCAAGGGGTGATCCCCGGTATCCCGTGGAATCCCGACTCGGAAAAACTCGCCCTCGATGCCGTGAAAAAGGCCGGCTGGACGCCCATCACCGCTGCGCAATTGGGCTACGACGGCAAGACCGATGCACGCGGGACGTTCTTCGGCGAGAAGGCTGGCTACACCAGCGCGCAAGTGGAAATCCTCGGCAAGTACGATGCCCAGGGTCACCTCACCGAACTGGGTATCGCCTTTCGCGGCACCAGCGGCCCGCGCGAAATCCTCATTGGTGATTCGATTGGCGACGTGATCAACGATCTGCTCGCAGCGTTCGGCCCGGCCGATTACGCAAAAAACTACGTCGGCGAAGCTTTCGGCAATCTGCTCAACGATGTTGTCCTATTCGCCCGGGCCAACGGCCTCAGCGGCAAGGACGTGCTGGTCAGCGGTCATAGCCTTGGCGGCCTGGCGGTGAACAGCATGGCTGACTTGAGCGCTGGCAAGTGGGGCGGTTTCTTCGCCGATTCCAACTACATCGCCTACGCCTCGCCGACGCAAAGCAGCACCGACAAGGTGCTGAATATCGGCTACGAAAACGACCCGGTGTTTCGCGCCCTCGACGGTTCGACCTTCAGCAGTGCCTCGGTGGGTGTGCACGATGCGCCGCACACATCCACCACCGACAACCTCGTCAGCTTCAACGATCACTACGCCTCGAACGCCTGGAACGTGCTGCCGTATTCGATCCTGAATATCCCGACCTGGATTTCGCACCTGCCCACTGGCTACGGCGACGGCATGACGCGCGTGCTGGAGTCGAAGTTCTACGACCTGACCAGCCGCGACTCGACGATCATCGTCGCCAACCTCTCCGACGCGGCGCGGGCCAACACTTGGGTACAGGACCTCAACCGTAACGCCGAAACCCACAAGGGCAGCACGTTCATTATTGGCAGTGACGGCAATGACCTGATCCAGGGCGGCAGCGGCAACGACTATCTGGAGGGCGGCGCCGGCAACGACAGCTTCCGCGACAACGGCGGCTACAACGTCATTCTGGGTGGGCAGGGCAACAACACGCTCGACTTGCAGCAGACGGTGAAGAACTTTGATTTCGCCAATGACGGCGCCGGCAACCTGTACATCCGCGATGCCAACGGCGGGATCAGCATTACCCGCGACATCGGCAGCATTGTCAGCAAAGAGCCGGGTTTTCTCTGGGGCGTGTTCAAGGACGACGTGTTGCACAGCGTCACGGCCACGGGGCTGAAAGTCGGCAGCAACCTCACCGCTTATGAGTCGAGCATGAAAGGCACGGCTGCCAATGACACGCTCAAGGCGCATGCGGGCGGTGACTGGCTGTTTGGCCTTGAGGGCAATGATCATTTGCTCGGCGGCGCGGGCAATGATGTGTTTGTCGGCGGCGCTGGCAATGACCTGCTGGAATCGGGCGGCGGGGCGGATACGTTTCTGTTCCACGGCGCGTTCGGCCAGGATCGGGTCGTTGGCTATACGGCCGATGACAAACTGGTGTTTCTCGGCGTACAGGGTGTGTTGCCGGGGGATGATTTGCGCGCCCATGCCTCGGCGGTCGGGCAGGATACCGTGCTGACATTTGGCGGGGATTCGGTGACGTTGGTGGGGGTGGCGCTGGGGAGCCTCAACAGCGACGGGATCGTGATTGCCTGATGGTTATGCGGCGCCAGTAATGGCGCCATCGCTGGCAAGCCAGCTCCCACAGAGTCTGAGTCGTACATCCACGCTGTGAACGACATAAGACCTGTGGGAGCGGGCTTGCCCGCGATTGAAGGATAACGCGGTAATTATCGGATCAGTCTTCCTTACGCACGGTCGCTACTTCATCAGCGCGAACCTTGACCTTGGCGCCGGAAATGTCCTCGAACTCATAGAAACCGTCTTCGGTCTCGGTCTTCGGCATGTCCTCGGTCAGGTACTGGGTGCCGTTCTGCAGCGTCACCACGGTCTGGGTCGAACAGCCGCCCAGCGCCAACAGGGCTGCGACCGCTACAGGAATGCCCAGCATCTTGATTTTCATACCCACCTCTGACTCCTTGCTTGAATGTGATTGCGGGCATTGTCGGCCCTGTAACGCGGTTGGTGCCAGCAGCGGCGGAAAAGTTCGATGGCGGCACGAAAAAATGCCATTGATCTTTTTCCGTTTGCGCCGGGCGGGGCTGAGCTGTTATCTGTACGCATAACCAGTGTTCGCTTGCCGTGGCTTTGAATTCCCGTGACCTCCAACCCTCTCGACGATCCGTTCTATTACCTCAACAACTTCCGGCAAGTGCTTGATTGGCTTGGGCTTCGCTATGCCGATGTGATGAGCGCAAGCGAACACGGCTTCATCCGCGACTTCAATACGCTGCCGCAAGCCTCGCAGGGATTGCTGGTGCGCATGGTCATGCGCAAGGGCATTCACTTTCGCGCGAGCAAACTCAATTATCTGGAAATCGGCGACATCGCTGAGGCGGCGCAGCCGTTGCTTGATCGCGGCTGGCTCGATGAACACGCTGCGCTGACCCTGGCAGAGCTGTTTGATGTCCTGCTCAAGGCCGAGCTGCTGCAAGCGTTCGGCACCTTTATCGATCAACCGAAAGGGCGCAAGGACGAATGGCTGCCCGTGCTGGCCGAACAGTTCAGCGAGTCGCAGGCCCTGCGCGTCTGGGCGCCGCAACTGGCTGATCGGCTGTTCAGCCTCACCCTGATGGACCTGTGCGATCGCCTGCGCCTGATGTTCTTCGGCAATCTGTATCAGGACTGGTCGGAGTTCGTGCTGGCCGACCTCGGCATCTTCACTTATGAAAAAGTCGAGTTCTGCGCTGACTCCCGAGGCCTGCGCAGTCGCGAAGACGTCGACGCCTGCCTGTTCCTGCATCAATGCCAGTTGCGCTTCGAAGCCGGTGAAGCGCTGGACGAGATCGTCGAACAGATCAACGCCGTGCAATTCGACAACCCGTGGCTGCGCCGCCGACAAGCCAAGGCGTTGTTCCAGATCGGCCAGTACGCCGAGCGCATCGGCGACTTTGCGCTGGCCCTGAGTGTTTACCGCGACTGCGCTTATCCGGGCGCACGGCTGCGCATGATCCGTGTGCTTGAACGTTGCGGCGAATATGCATTGGCGCTGGAACTCGGCACGCTGGCCGAACAGGCGCCGCAAAGTGCCGCCGAGCAGCAAGGCTTGCAGCGCATCGTCCCGCGTCTGCGGCGTAAACTCGGTGGCCCGCCGCTCAAGCGTGCCAAGGCCAGAGAGGTCGAGCGCCTCGATTTGCATTTGCCGCGCAGCGATCCGGCGCGGTCGGTGGAATTTCACGTACAAGCGCACTTGCACGCCGATGACGGCCCGGTGCATTACGTCGAGAACAGCCTGATCAATTCACTGTTCGGCCTGTTGTGCTGGCCAGCGATCTTCGCGCCGTTGCCGGGCGCGTTCTTCCACCCGTTCCAGCGCGGCCCGGTGGATCTGCTCAGTGAAGACTTCCTCGAGCGCCGCGCCGAGCTGTTCCAGGCGTGCCTGGGCGAACTCGATGACGGCCGCTACGCCGAGACCATTCGCCAGCGTTTTGTCGACAAGTGGGGCATTCAGTCGCCTTTCGTGTTCTGGGGCGCGCTCAACGAAGACTTGCTGGAGCAGGCGCTGGCCTGTCTGCCCGCCGAACACCTGAAACACTGGTTCAATCGCCTGTTGCTCGACATCAAGGCCAACCGCGCCGGCATGCCGGACCTGATCCAGTTCTGGCCGCAGCACAAGACCTACCGGATGATCGAAGTCAAAGGCCCCGGCGACCGCTTGCAGGACAATCAACTGCGCTGGCTGGAGTTCTGCCACGAGCACCAGATGCCGGTGGCGGTGTGTTACGTGCAATGGGCGGAGCAGAGCGCTTGAGTTACAGCGTTGCCGTGCGTGCACTGTGCGAGTTCACCGCCAAGACCGGTGATCTCGACCTGCGCTTCACCCCGTCACCGACCGCGCTCGAAGGCATCGTCGGCCATCGCACCGTGGCCTCGCGGCGCAGCGAGCAGTACCAGAGCGAAGTGGCTCTGCAAGGCGAATTCGGCGAGCTGAAGGTCAAGGGCAGGGCGGATGGCTACGACCCGGCGCAAAACTGCCTGGAAGAAGTCAAAACCTATCGCGGCGACCTGAGCAGGCAACCGGCCAATCACCGCCAGTTGCACTGGGCGCAGGCGAAAATCTACGGCTGGTTGATGTGCCAGAAACTGCAATTGCAGCAGATCAATCTGGCGCTGGTGTATTTCGACGTCGTCAGCGAAAAGGAAACCTGCCTGGTCGAATCCCACAGCGCCGAGTCACTCCAGACGTTTTTCACGCAGCAGTGCGGCTTGTTCCTGCAATGGGCCGAGCAGGAAATGGCCCATCGCGAAGCGCGCAATCTGGCCGCGCAGCAACTGGCGTTCCCGCATGCGGATTTTCGTCCCGGCCAACGGCATCTGGCCGAATCAGTGTTCAAAGCCGTCAGCACCGGCCGCTGTCTGATGGCCCAGGCACCGACCGGGATTGGCAAAACCCTTGGCACGCTGTTTCCGATGCTCAAGGCCCTGGCGCCGCAGCAACTGGACAAGGTGTTCTTTCTCACCGCCAAGACTCCCGGACGCAAACTGGCGCTCGATGCCAGTCAAGTGTTGTTCAGGCAAGCGCCGGACTTGCCGCTGCGAGTGATGGAAATGGTTGCTCGCGACAAGGCCTGCGAACATCCGGACAAAGCCTGCCACGGTGAATCCTGTCCGTTGGCCCAGGGTTTTTATGATCGCCTGCCGGCTGCCCGCGAATCTGCCAGCCATATCAATCTGCTGGATCAGGCGGCGATGCGTGAAGTTGCCGCGCAGCACAGCGTATGCCCGTATTACCTGAGTCAGGAAATGGCCCGTTGGGCGGATGTGGTGGTTGCCGACTACAACTATTACTTCGACTTCAGCGCGCTGCTGTTCGGCCTGGCCCAGCTCAATCAATGGAAAGTCGCGGTGCTGGCCGACGAGGCGCACAACCTGGTCGAACGCGGCCGGCAAATGTACAGCGCCAGTCTCGACCAGTTCACCCTCGCCAGCGTGCGCAAAACCGCGCCGGCAGCGCTGAAGAATTCCCTGCAACGGGTCAACCGCGAATGGAACGCGCTGCATGCGCCGCAACTGGCGGCGTATCAGGCGTACGACAAGGCGCCGGACAAGCTCCTGCACGCCATCTCGCTGTGTTGCGCGGCCATTGGTGATTACCTCAACGAGCATCCGCAAGGCCTCGACAGCAGCTTGCAGAATTTCTATTTCGATCTGCTGCAATTCGCCCGGGTCGCCGAGCTGTACGACGAGCATTACCTGTTCGATATCAGCAAACGCGATCTCGACCGCAAGCGTCCGCTGTCGCAACTGTGTCTGCGCAACGTGGTGCCGGCGGCGTTCATCGGCCCGCGCCTGACCGCGGCGCGCAGCAGCGTGCTGTTCTCGGCCACGCTGAGCCCGCGCAACTACTACGCCGACCTGCTCGGCACGCCCGCCGACACGGTGTGCATCGACGTCGAATCGCCGTTCAGCGCCGAGCAATTGCAGGTACACATCGTCAGCCAGATCTCCACCCGTTTTAACCATCGCCAGGCCTCGCTGGAGCCTATCGTCGAGCTGATCGCGCGCCAGTTCAGCGAGCGCCCGGGCAACTATCTGGCGTTCTTCAGCAGTTTCGATTACCTGCAACAGGTCGCGACGTTATTGGCCGAGCGCCATCCGCACATCACTCAATGGCTGCAATCGCGGGGCATGGCCGAGGGCGCGCGGCAGGCGTTTCTCGACCAGTTCAGCGCCGACAGCCAGGGCGTCGGGTTTGCGGTGCTGGGCGGGGCATTTGGCGAGGGCATCGATTTGCCCGGCGCGCGGCTGATCGGCGCGTTCATCGCCACGCTGGGGCTGGCGCAGCTCAACCCGGTCAACGAGCAGATGAAGCGGCGCATGGCCGCCATTTTTGGCGCCGGCTACGACTACACCTATCTGTATCCGGGCATGCAAAAAGTCGTACAAGCCGCCGGGCGGGTGATTCGCACCCGCGAGGATCGCGGCACGGTCATGCTCATTGATGACCGCTTTGCCGAAAGCCGCATCCAGCAACTGCTGCCGCAGTGGTGGGCAATCAAAAGCGAGCCGGCACTTTCCAAATCAGTGGATTCACGCATACTTCAGCCCATGACAGTGGCTGGTGAGTGTGATGAGTGAAAACAACAGTACCGCAGCGATCGAAGACAGCCGTTTCCGGCTATTGATCGACGCGGTTGTCGACTATGCGATCTACATGATCGACCCCGACGGTACCATCACCAGTTGGAACTCCGGCGCCAAACGCTTCAAGGGCTACGAAGAAGCGGAAATCATCGGCGAGCATTTCTCGCGCTTCTATACCCCGGAAGACCGCGCCAACGGCATGCCGCAACGGGCGCTGGACACAGCGATCCGTGAAGGTCGCTTCGAAGGCGAGGGCTGGCGCGTGCGCAAGGACGGCACGCACTTCTGGTCGCACGTGGTGATCGACCCGATCATCGACCCCAACGGCAAGCTGCTGGGGTTCGCCAAGATCACCCGCGACCTCACCGACCGCAAAATGGCCGAGGAAACCCTCAAGCAAAGCGAACAGCAGTTCCGCCTGCTGGTGCAGGGCGTCACCGACTACGCGATCTACATGCTCAGCCCCGAAGGCTGCGTCAGCAACTGGAACCAGGGCGCGCAGCGCATCAAGGGTTACTTGCCGGAAGAAATCATCGGCCAGCATTTTTCGATTTTCTACACCCCCGAAGACCGCGAACTCGGCGAGCCGCAGCGCTCGCTGGAGATTGCCACCCGCGAAGGCCGGTTCGAGAGCCGCAGTTGGCGGATGCGCAAGGACGGCACGCGGTTTCTTGCCCACGTGGTCGTCGATGCGATTCGCGGCGACACCGGCACGCTGCTCGGCTTTGCCAAGATCACCCGCGATGTGACCGAGGCGCACGAGGCGCAGCAAGCCCTGGAAAAGACCCGCGAGGCGTTGTTCCAGGCGCAGAAGATGCAGGCGATCGGCCAACTCAGCGGCGGCATCGCCCATGACTTCAACAACCTGCTGACGGTGATTCTCGGCAATCTCGAGATCGTGCAGAAACGCATCGGCGACGCGCCGAAAATCGCTCGACTGCTGGAGAACGCCACCCAAGGGGCCTTGCGCGGTGTCTCGCTGACCCAGCGCATGCTGGCCTTCGCCCGGCGTCAGGAACTCAAGACCGAATCGGTGGATATCCCGCAACTGGTGCAAGGCATCACCGGGCTGCTGCGCAGTTCGCTCGGGCCGGGGATTCGTATCGAAACGCGCTTTCCCGACGATCTGCAGCCAGTGCTGGCCGATAGCAATCAGCTGGAACTGGCGATCCTCAATCTGGCGACCAACGCCCGCGATGCCATGCCCGAGGGCGGCACGGTGATCATTCAGGCGCAAGCCGAAGTGGTGCTGGAACAAACTCATTCGACCCTGGCGGCGGGGCGTTACGTCTGCCTGAGCCTGATCGACAGCGGCGAAGGCATGGACGAAGCCACGCTGGCCTGCGCCCGCGACCCGTTCTTCACCACCAAAGGCCTGGGCAAAGGCACCGGGCTCGGTTTGTCGATGGTGCATGGCTTCATCGAGCAGTTGGGCGGGCGCTTTACTCTCAAAAGCGAGAAGGGCCACGGCACGGCGGCCGAACTGTGGATTCCAGTGGCGCTTGAGCCAACGGCCAGCCGCCCGGCGTACAGCAACGCTGCGCCCATTGCGGTCCCAAGGCTCAGCGTGCTGGTGGTCGATGATGATTCACTGGTGCTGACCAGCACCAGTCTGTTGCTCGAAGACCTCGGTCATCGGGTCATCGGCGCGACTTCCGGCGCTCAGGCGCTGGCGCTGTTCGATCAGCGCGAGGTCATCGATCTGGTGATCACCGACATGGCCATGCCAAAAATGAGCGGCGCGCAACTGGCCCATGCCTTGCGTATGCTCAAGCCGGATCTGCCGATCATTCTCGCCACTGGATATGCCGAACGCCTGGAAGGCTTCGCCGCCGATCTGCCGCGTCTGCCGAAACCGTTCACCCAGTTGAATCTGGTCCAGATCATCGCCCAGTCGATGAAGTGACGCGCTGGTCGATCCGGCTGAACTAGTGCTTAAGCGTGCCTTTCCAAAAGTCTTGTTCACTTTTTGAGGGCACGTCTCTTGTCACGCATATTGACCCAGCCAAGCGCTGTTGAAGAAGCCTTGGCCGAACACGACGCCAAGATGTTTGGCTCACCCAAGGAGCGGCTGGATTTCTACCGCCGGGAAATCCAGTACGAAACCAGCATCCTCGCCAACCGCACCGACGCCTATCTGGCGGCGCAGTCGTTTCTGGTCATTGCTTTCGCCTCGTGCATGGCCAACCTAAATCCCGAGTGGGGCAAGATGTTCACCCTTGTCGTGCCGCCGTTTCTGGCGCTGCTTGGTGTGCTCAGTTCGCTGAATGCCTGGCCGGGGATTCGTGCGGCGTACGACATCATTGATCACTGGCACTTCAAGCAGAGCCAGTTGCTGCACAGCGAACCGGTGATGGGCGCGGCGTATGACGAGTCTCCACTGTTCAGCGAAATGGAATCGAGCCACAAGGGCTATCGCAAGTCGTTGCTGTTCTCGGTGCGCACGCCTTGGATTTTTGCGACGTTCTGGGTGATGTTGGGGGTGTATGCGGTGTTTATTCAGGTGACCAATCCTTGAGGTGGATTGGTCGGGGGCAGGGGACAGGTGCTGGATTTTGTGGTGTTAGTGAGATCTTACCCCCTCACCCCAGCCCTCTCCCCCAAGGGGGCGAGGGGGAAAGGGAGCAGATCTTCATGCTTTTCAAAATCTACATTCGGCGCGGTACGCCAGGTCGGTGTAGCACGTGAGAACACCCCGGTCAGTCCCCTCTCCCTCCGGGAGAGGGCTAGGGTGAGGGGCTTTTGACTTTTATCACGCAATTTCCAGCTCACGCCGCGGTGTAACAGCATTCTGCACCGCTGCCGGAATCGGCGGGAAATCCTCATTCAGCACACACAGATGATCAATCGCATCTTCAAATTTCGCATCGGCTTTCTTGCGCAGTGCCCGGTATTGCTCAAAGCGTTCGAAGTCGGTCGGGGTCTGTTCCAGCAGCGCGTTGGCCGCTCGGTTCAGTTCGTGGGCTTCTTCGAACAGTTGACGATTGCGTTCCAGAGCCAGTGCTCTGCAAGCCTTGATTTGCGCAGGAGTCGAGCATTCGTTCATGACTGTGACCTTGTTTGTGTCGGGGTTCCGTTTGATAGGCTGTTCACCGCAGGGGAACCGAACCTGCCGGGTCGCGCTGGATGGTTGGCGCGGTTAAAGGTGTGACCCTTGGGTCGCGCCCGGCGATCCATTTTTTTGTAGAAAAATCTTCGATGATTTTCGGCAAAGCGCAGCGGTTGAAGAATCAGCTTTTTCGTTGCTTCAGACTTTCATAGCGCGCCAGCATCGGCTGTGTGCTGATGCCATGCAGCAGGATACTCAGGGCCACCACCGACAACGTGATGTCGGTACAGACCTTGGCCACGTCGGAATCGAGGCCATGGTTCAGGGCGAAGAACAGATAGAACAGGCTGCCGATGCCACGAATGCCAAACCAGCCGATCAACAAACGCTGCGGTCCGCTGAGCAGATTGCCCCACGGCATCAGCGCCACGCTCAGTGGACGAATCAGACAGAACAGCACGGCGCCAATCCACAAGGCCCGCCAGTCCCAATGCGCAATCAGCACGACGCCGAGCAAGGTCACCAGAAACACCTCCATCGCCCGCTCGACCAGACTGCCGAATGCGAGCATGTCGCCCATCATGATTCCCGCCGCGACCTGGCTGTCTTCCAGCTTCTCGGTGTCGCCATGCACGGCGTTCTGTGGTTCGACGTTCTGATGACCGACCACCGGCTGCACCAGATGCTCGGCAGGTGCCTGGGTGATGCCCGTGGATTTGACTTCCTCCTGACGCAGACCCAGGCCAGCAGCGAAGACCGCAAGAAAGCCGTAGCCGCCAATGGCGTCGGCCACCACGTAGGACAGCGCGATCAGCGCGAGAGTGAGGTAATCGTTCGGGCCGAGGGTGCTGTCCTCGTTGTGAATGCGCAGCAACAGAGCGATGCGGCCAATGCCGCGCCCCATCCAGTAGCCGGTGAGCAAACCCGCCGGCACCGCCCATAACAGACTGCGAAGCACCCAGTGCTGCCATTCGCCAGCGCTGCCGTCACCGTGCAGCAACAGCAGACCGAGAATCACGAAAGGGAAAGCCACGCCATCATTGAGCCCGGCTTCACCGGAGAGGCCGAAGCGCACGCTGTCGACGTCCTGCGCATCATTGACCTGCACCAGTGCGGCGAGCACCGGGTCGGTCGGGGCCAGAATCGCGCCGATCAGCAACGACGGTCCCCACGGCAATTGCAGGCCCCAATGCAATAGCAGGCACACGCCGATAATCGTCAGAATCATTACCGGCCCGGCCAGACCAAAAGCGATACGCCAGGTCTTGTGGGCCAACGGCAACCGCAGCTTCAGACCGCAGACGAACAAGGAAAAGAGCACCGCGACTTCAGTCAGGTGCTCCATCCACAATGATGATTCTTCCAGCGGCAATTGCAGCAGGTCGAGGCCGCTGGGGCCAATGGCAATGCCCAGCAGCAGGCACACCGCCGAGGTGGTGACCGGCATCCAGCGCAACCATGACGACGTCAGGGCCAGCGTCAGCAGCACGGCGCCGAGCACCGCGACCCATACGCCGAAACTCATGACCGCTCACTTCGGTGAATTCTCGAGGACAGGCGCACCGGGTCAGCTCACGGTCGTGCGCAGGTACTCGGGGATGAGCACGTTGAACCACAGCAGGATCATCGACACCAGCATGGTCACCAGCACCAGCAGGCCAACGCCCCACACGCACGCCGAATACAGCAGGCCTTGCTCCTTGCGCTCATGCATGAAGGTCGGCAGGCCGACGAACAGCAAAAACGTCGAATAGATCGACGCCGCGCCGAGCACCAGAATCGCCAGCCAGCGGCTCGGGTACAGCCCGGCGATCCCGGCGAGGAAAAACGGCGTCACCGTGTAAGCGGCAAAACCGATGCATTGATTCAGCGTTGGCCGCGCATCGAACGATCGCGACATCCAGCGAATGAATCCGCCGATAACCGCCACACCGGCGACAATCGTCACGTACAGCAGCACGCTCAACTGCAGGGCGCTGGCCGTGCTCAGGCGCACGTTCTCACCCGCGGCGAGGCTCCAACCGACTTGAGTGGTGCCGATGAACAGGCACACGGCCGGAATCAACGCGAGCAGCAGCAAATGCGCGAGGTAGTGGCGGGGATGGGTTTCTTCTTCGCGGCGGATATCGGTCCAGGCGAAGTTGGGTTGGGTGAAGAGTCTGACGAGGGGGGCGGACATGACAACCTCCTGTTCCAGTTGGCCCGTAGGCGCTTAAAGGTATGGAGAGATGCCATGCCGCTCGGGTTCAGTTTTTCTGCTGCACGGTTACAGCATCGGTTTGCCGCCGGTCACGCCGTAGCGCTGGCCGGTGATATAGCTGGCTTCGTCGGAGGCCAGCAGCACGTAAATCGGTGCGACTTCCACCGGTTGGCCCGGACGGCCGAGCGGGGTGCTGCCGCCGAAGTTCTGTACTTCTTCATCGGGCATGGTCGAGACGATCAGCGGCGTCCAGATGGGGCCTGGGGCGACGCTGTTGACGCGAATTTCCTTCGGCCCGAGCATCTGCGCCAGGCCACCGGTGAAGTTGGCGATCGCGCCTTTGGTGGTGGCGTAGGCCAGTAGAGTCGGCTTGGGCATGTCCGAGTTGACCGAGCTGGTGTTGATAATCGACGAACCGGGGCGCATGTGTTTGATCGCCGCCTGGCAGATCCTGAACATGGCGGTGATGTTGACGTCGAAGGTCATCACCCATTCGTCATCGGGGATTTCCTCGAAGTTTTCATGGGTCATCTGGAACGCGGCGTTGTTGACCAATATGTCGATGCGGCCAAAGCGCTCGACGGTCTTGTCGACCAGCGCCTGGCACTGAGCCTTTTCGGCGATATCGCCCGGCAGCAGGATGCACTGACGCCCGGCCTGTTCGACCCAGCGTGCGGTTTCCTTGGCGTCTTCGTGTTCATTCAGGTAAGCCACGGCGACGTCGGCGCCTTCACGGGCGAAGGCAATCGCCACCGCGCGACCGATGCCGCTGTCGGCACCGGTGATCAGCGCGATCTTGCCGGCGAGGCGGCCGGAACCGACGTAACTTTGCTCGCCGCAGTCTGGATACGGTTCCATCTTGCGTTGCGAGCCGGGCACCGGTTGGGCTTGTTTCGGGAAGGGTGGTTTTGGATAGTCAGTCATCGCAGGGTCTCCTGATTTCAAGTCCAGTGTTCCGGGTTGACCCGGTGGCTTTGCCTTGAGTTCGATCGGATTTGCGCTGGATTTAGTTGGCTATGCAAAACCAATGTGGGAGCGAGCCTGCTCGCGAAAGCGGTCTGTCAGACGATAAATATGTCGACTGACACTGCGCTTTCGCGAGCAGGCTCGCTCCCACAGGGGGTCATTTATACAGGGGAATCTCGGGGCAGGATCAGAGATTGCGATTAGCCAGCGCCCGCTCCATCCGCGCAATCCCTTCTTCCAGCATCGCCCTCGGGCAACCGAAGTTCAAGCGCACGAACTGCTGATGCCGGTCACCAAAATCGAGCCCGGCACTCAGCCCGACCTTGCCCTGTTCGAGGAAGAACCGCTGCGGATCCGGCAGGTCCAGCGCGGTGCAATCGAGCCACGCCAGATACGTGCCCTGCGGCACAGTGATGGTCACGCCCGGCAGCCGCGTGCGTACGGCGTTCACCAGCCAGTCGCGGTTGGCCTGCAGGTAGATTTTCAATTCCGCGAGCCAAGGCCCGGCTTCGCTGTAGGCGACGCGGGTGGCTTCCATGCCCAGCGGGTTGACGCTGTCGACCATGCCGCAGCGGGCGTGGTTGACGCGTTCACGCAGCGCGGCGTCCTGGATGATCATGAACGAGGTCTTCAGACCGGCGATGTTGTAGGCCTTGCTCGCCGACATCAGGGTGATCGTGCGCTTGGAAATTTCCGGACTCAGCGAGGCGGTGGGAATGTGCACGCGGCCGTCGAAGCACAGTTCGGCATGAATTTCGTCGGAGATGATCCACGCGTCCTGCGCTGCGCAGATATCCGCCACTGCCTGCAATTCTTCGCGGTCGAAGACCTTGCCGAGCGGGTTGTGCGGGTTGCTCAACAGCAGGGCGCCGCCGCCTTTCAGCGACTCACGCAAAGATTCCAGCGGCGTGGCGTAAGTGCCATCGGCCTGGGCTTCGAATTGCAGCTCGACCTTGTTCAGGCCCCAGTGGCCCGGCGCATGGCGCAGCGGCGGATAGTTCGGCACTTGCACGACGACATTCTGCTGCGCCTGCACCAAAGCCTTGAGCGCCATGTTGAATCCCGATTCCACGCCCGGCAGGAAAATCAGCTCCTGCGGTTTGACCTGCCATGCGTACTTGTTCCACAGGTCGGCGACGATGGCTGCACGCAGGTTGTCCTGGGCCACGCTGTAACCTAGCAGCGGGTGCAGCAGGCGCTGTTGCAAGGCTTCGACGATGACCGGCGGCGCGGCGAAATCCATATCAGCGACCCACATCGGCAACACATCGGCCGGGTAGCGGCTCCACTTGGTGCTACCAGTGTGGTGGCGGTCGAACAGCTGATCAAAATCGAAAGTCATGCGCGGTCTCGGGGCGGCGGGTGGTTCGTGGGCGCCATGATAACTCGTGGCCCGGGCGGGGCACATAAATCCTGACGGCAACCTCATAACCCTGTGGGAGCTGGCTTGCCAGCGATGGCGCCGGCACAGTCGGCATAGGTGTTGCTGACCCACCGCAATCGCTGGCAAGCCAGCTCCCACAGGGATTGGGGTGCAGGGCAAATTCTGCGCCCACACACCCGACGGTCGGTTTTCACACAATCGGCAAGGTCTTTGTCTACAGTGAAAAAGTCGGCGTCAAGGCGTCGCAACCGTGATTGTCCAGATAAAGCCCGGCACAAGTACCGGGTTCCACCTGATCAGGAGTGCACGATGGATCTCAGCCGTCGTCAGTTCTTCAAGGTCGCCGGTATCGGCCTTGCAGGCTCAAGCTTGGGCGCGTTGGGCATGGCCCCGACGGCGGCCTTCGCCGAGCAGGTGCGTCACTTCAAGCTCGCCCACACCCGTGAAACCCGCAACACCTGCCCGTATTGCTCGGTCGGTTGCGGTTTGATCATGTACAGCCAGGGCGATGCCGGCAAGAACGTGGCGCAAAACATCATTCATATCGAAGGCGATTCCGACCACCCGGTCAATCGCGGCACGCTGTGCCCGAAAGGCGCGGGCCTGCTCGACTTCATTCACAGCCCCGGCCGCTTGCAGTACCCGCAAGTGCGCAAGCCCGGCAGCAATGAATGGACGCGCATCGGCTGGGACGAAGCCCTCGATCGCATCGCCGACCTGATGAAGGCCGACCGCGACGCCAACTTCATCGAGAAAAATGTTAACGGGCAAACGGTGAATCGCTGGCTGACCACCGGTTTTCTCGCGGCATCGGCGGCATCCAACGAAGCCGGCTACATCACTCAGAAGGTGATTCGCAGCCTCGGTCTGCTGGGGTTCGATAACCAGGCGCGTGTCTGACACGGCCCGACGGTGGCAAGTCTTGCCCCGACGTACGGCCGTGGTGCCATGACCAACACCTGGACCGATATCGCCAACGCGAATCTGATCCTGGTGATGGGTGGCAACGCAGCAGAAGCGCATCCGTGCGGCTTCAAATGGGTGACCGAGGCCAAGGCGCACAACGCCGCGCGGCTGATCGTGGTTGACCCGCGTTTTACCCGGACCGCTTCGGTGGCCGACTATTACGCGCCGATCCGCACCGGTACCGACATCGCCTTCATGGGCGGATTGATCAATTACCTGCTGACCGAGGACAAGATCCAGCACGAATACGTGCGCAATTACACCGACGTGTCGTTCATCGTCAAAGCCGGCTATGGCTTCGAAGACGGCCTGTTCAGCGGCTATGACGCGGAAAAACGCAGCTATACCGACAAGTCCGGCTGGGGTTACGAATTCGCCGAGGACGGTTTCGTCCGCGTCGACCCGACCCTGCAAGACCCGCGCTGCGTCTATCAACTGATGAAGCAGCATTACAGCCGCTACAACATCGACCTGGCCAGCCAGATCTGCGGCATGCCGGTCGACGCCATGCAGAAAATCTGGGAAGAGATCGCCACCTGCTCGACACCGGGCAAGACCATGACGATTCTCTACGCGCTCGGCTGGACGCAGCACTCGATCGGCGCGCAGATCATCCGCAGCGCGGCGATGGTGCAGTTGTTGTTGGGCAACGTCGGCATGCCCGGCGGTGGCGTCAACGCTTTGCGCGGGCACTCGAACATCCAGGGCCTGACCGACCTCGGTCTGCTGTCCAACGCCTTGCCCGGCTACCTCACGCTGCCCAGCGACAGCGAGCAGGATTACGGTCAGTTCATCTTCAAACGCACGCAGGTTCCGCTCAGACCGGGGCAGCTTTCGTACTGGCAGAACTACAGCAAGTTCCACGTCAGCCTGATGAAATCCTGGTACGGCGCCAACGCCACCGCCGAGAACAACTGGCTGTTCGACCATTTGCCGAAGCTCGACATCCCCAACTACGACGTGCTGAAAATGTTCGACCTGATGAGCCAGGGCAAGGTCAACGGCTACTTCTGCCAAGGCTTCAATCCGATCGCTGCGTTACCGGACAAGAACCGCGTGATGGGCGCATTGGCCAAGCTCAAGTGGCTGGTGGTGATGGACCCGCTGGCCACCGAGACTTCGGAGTTCTGGCAGAACGTCGGGCCGTACAACGACGTGAAAACCGCTGAAATCCAGACCGAAGTCATTCGCCTGCCGACCACCTGTTTTGCCGAGGAAGACGGCTCGCTGGTCAACAGCAGCCGCTGGCTGCAATGGCACTGGAAGGGTGCCGACGGCCCCGGCGAAGCACAGACCGACATTCGCATCATGAGCGAACTGTTCCTGCGCCTGCGCCAGCGTTATCAGATCGAAGGCGGCAAGTTTCCTGATCCGCTGCTGAAACTGTCGTGGCCGTACAAGATCCCCGACGAGCCTTCGCCGGAAGAACTGGCGCGGGAAATCAACGGCACCGCTGTCAGCGATTTCACCGATGCCAGTGGCGTTACGGTCAAGGCTGGTACGCAACTGGCCGGTTTCGGCTTGCTCAAGGATGACGGCAGCACCGCGTCCGGTTGCTGGATTTTCGCCGGCAGCTGGACCGAGGCCGGCAACCAGATGGCCCGGCGCGATAACGCCGACCCGTTCGGCATGCACCAGCATCAGGGCTGGGCGTGGGCGTGGCCGGCCAATCGGCGGATTCTCTACAACCGCGCCTCGGCGGACCCGGCGGGCAAACCGTGGGACCCGAAAAAGCGGCTGGTGTGGTGGAACGGCAAGACCTGGACCGGCACCGATGTGCCGGACTACAAGGCCGACGTGCCGCCGGAAGCCGGGATGAATCCGTTCATCATGAACCCCGAAGGCGTGGCCCGGTTCTTCGCCGTCGACAAGATGAACGAAGGGCCATTCCCTGAGCACTACGAGCCGTTCGAAACGCCGATCGGCATCAACCCGCTGCACCCGCAAAACAAGAAGGCCACCAGCAACCCGGCGGCGCGGATCTTCGATTCGGTCTGGGAAACCCTCGGCGAAGCCAAGGACTTCCCGTACGCCGGCACCAGCTACCGGCTTACCGAGCATTTCCATTTCTGGAGCAAGCACTGCAAGTTGAACGCGATTGCTCAGCCCGAGCAGTTCGTGGAAATCGGTGAAGTGCTGGCGAACGAGAAGGGCATCGCTGCCGGTGATCGGGTGCGGGTCAGTTGCAAGCGCGGCTTTATCGAAGCGGTGGCGGTGGTGACCAAACGGATCCGGCCGCTGCAGGTCAACGGCCAGGTCGTGCATCAGATCGGCATCCCGCTGCACTGGGGTTTCACCGGCCTGACGCGCCACGGTTACCTGACCAACACCCTGGTGCCGTTCCTCGGCGATGGCAACACTCAGACCCCGGAATCCAAGTCATTCCTGGTCAACGTGGAGAAACTGTAAATGGCCAGCCAAGACATCATTGCCCGCTCGGCCACCACCACCGTGCCGCCGTCGGTAAGGACTCAGCAGGGCGTTGCCAAGCTGATCGACACGACCAAGTGCATCGGCTGCAAGGCCTGCCAGGTCGCCTGCTCGGAATGGAACGAGCTGCGCGACGAGGTCGGCCACAACCACGGCACCTACGACAATCCGCAGGATTTGACGGCGGATTCGTGGACGCTGATGCGCTTCACCGAGCACGAAACCGACGCCGGCAACCTCGAATGGCTGATCCGCAAGGACGGCTGCATGCACTGCGCCGAGCCCGGTTGTCTGGCCGCGTGCCCAAGCCCCGGGGCGATCATTCAGCATGCCAACGGCATCGTCGATTTCGATCAGGACCACTGCATCGGTTGCGGCTATTGCATCACCGGTTGCCCGTTCAACATTCCGCGCATCTCGCAGAAGGATCACAAGGCCTACAAATGCACGCTGTGTTCCGATCGGGTGGCGGTGGGGCTGGAGCCGGCCTGCGTGAAAACCTGCCCGACCGGCGCGATCGTCTTCGGCACCAAGGAAGACATGAAAGAACACGCCGCCGAACGCATCGTCGACCTGAAAAGCCGTGGCTTTGAAAACGCCGGTTTGTACGACCCGGCAGGCGTTGGTGGCACCCACGTGATGTACGTGCTGCATCACGCCGACACGCCAAAAATCTATGCAGGTTTGCCGGACCATCCGGCGATCAGTCCGCTGGTGGGTTTGTGGAAAGGCATCAGCAAACCCCTCGGCCTGCTGGCGATGGGCGCGGCGGTGCTGGCCGGGTTCTTCCACTACGTGCGCATCGGGCCGAATCGCGTCGAGGAGGATGAACATCCGACGCCACCCGACAACTCGGTGCACGTGGTCGATCCGGCGGTGCACACCTTCGATCCACGCGGGGAGGAGCGGCCATGAGCAACAAGACGATCCTGCGTTACAGCGCCAACCAGCGCACCAATCACTGGCTGGTGGCGATTCTGTTTTTCATGGCCGGGTTGTCCGGGCTGGCGTTGTTTCATCCGTCGCTGTTCTGGCTCAGTAATCTGTTCGGCGGCGGCACCTGGACGCGCATCCTGCACCCGTACATGGGCATCGCCATGTTCGTGCTGTTTCTCGGCCTGGTGTTCAGCTTCTGGCGCACCAACTTTTTCATCGCCAATGATCGCCAGTGGCTGCGGCGGATCAACCGGGTGATGGTCAACGACGAAGAAAGCGTGCCGCCGGTAGGCAAATACAACGCCGGGCAGAAGTTGCTGTTCTGGACTTTACTGCTGTGCATGCTCGCGTTGCTGTTCACCGGGCTGGTGATCTGGCGCGCGTGGTTCAGCGCGTACTTCGGCATCACCACGATCCGCTGGGCCATGCTGTTGCATGCGCTGGCCGGATTCGTGCTGGTGCTGAGCATCATCGTGCACATCTACGCCGGTTTGTGGATCAAGGGTTCGGTCGACGCCATGCTGCATGGCTGGGTCAGCCGGCCGTGGGCGAAGAAACACCATGAACTGTGGTACCGCGAGGTGACCCGCGACGAACAGCCTCGGGACGTGCCCGAGCGACCGCTGACAAAAAAGGGCTGACTTTTGCCAAGCATTCTTGAACCTGGGGAAATCGAGGCGGCGGCCAGTTCGCCGCCGTTTCTGCATCTGCCGCCACGTAACCTGTTTGCCCTGCGCGCTGAACGCCTCGAGCGTCTGGCCGAGGGCAATGGGTTGGTGGATTATCTGCGGCTGATGGCCGGATTGTGCCGGGCGCAGCAGCAGGTCTTCGACGATCCGCCGCTCACCGCGCCGTTTGATGCGCAGCGTTTCGAAGCCTGTCAGCAACACGGTCTGCCACCATTCGCGGCAGATACCTTGGTGCGCGAAGATGCCTGGCAGCCGTGGCTTGACGCCTTGCTGCAGCGCTATGCGCCAGCGGATCAACCTGCAGTGATCGACGCGCTGGACACTCTGCGCGGGACCAGTTCCGGCCAGTTGCGCGCGTGGGCGGTGGCGCTGGTCAGTGGGCAGTATTCGCTGGTGCCGGCGGCGCTGGTGCCGTTTCTCGGCGCCGCCCTGCAAACCGCCTGGAGCCATTGGCTGCTCAGTGTGCCAAATCTGCAACTCAAGCCTGGCGACAGCCTCAGCCAATGCCCGGCCTGTGGTTCGCCGGCCATGGCCGGGGTGATTCGCCATCGCGGCAAGCACAACGGTTTGCGCTATCTGGTGTGTTCGCTGTGCGCCTGCGAATGGCATGTGGTGCGGGTCAAGTGCGTGTATTGCGAGCAGAGCAAGGGCCTTGAGTATCTGAGCCAGGAAGACGACCGGCACAGCGCCGAACAGGCGCCGCTGCGCGCCGAAGTCTGCCCGAGCTGCAACAGCTACCTGAAATTGCTCTATCTGGAGAACGACGCCGAAGCCGAGGCGTTGTCGGCGGATCTCGGCAGTTTGCTGTTGGACATGCGTTTGGCCCAGGACGGCTATCAGCGTCTGGCGCCCAATCTGTTGCTGGCGCCGGGGGACGAATGACCAGAGCGAAACTGGGGAAGGGGGTGTGCTCCCACAGGTTTTTGTGGTGACCGACAATGTTCATTCCACCCCGAATCCCTGTGGGAGCTGGCTTGCCGGCGATTGGTCGGCACATCCACCGCCTTCTTTGACTGACCCACCGCAATCGCTGGCAAGCCAGCTCCCACAAGTCTATGTGCCGAATCACAAAGCCCGGTCAGCCCCGGATTTCCCTGTGGGAGCGAGCCTGCTCGCGAAGGCGTCGTTTCAGACACATCATCTTTGACTGACTTACCGCATTCGCGAGCAGGCTCGCTCCCACAGGTTTTGTGGTGACCAACAATGTTCATTCCGCCCCGAATCCCTGTGGGAGCTGGCTTGCCAGCGATTGGTCGGCACATCCACCGCCTTCTTTGACTGACCCACCGCAATCGCTGGCAAGCCAGCTCCCACAGATTTGTGTGCCGAATCACAAAGCCCGGTCAGCCCCGGATTTCTCTGTGGGAGCGAGCCTGCTCGCGAAGGCGTCAGGTCAGCCACATCCACACTGACTGACACACCACATTCGCGAGCAGGCTCGCTCCCACAGGTTTTGTGGTGACCAACAATGTTCATTCCGCCCCGAATCCCTGTGGGAGCTGGCTTGCCAGCGATTCAATCGGCACATCCACCGCCTTCTTTGACGGACCCACCGCAATCGCTGGCAAGCCAGCTCCCACAGACTTCTGTGCCGAATCACAAAGCCCGGTCAGCCCCGGGTTTCTCTGTGGGAGCGAGCCTGCTCGCGAAGGCGTCAGGTCAGCCACATCCACACTGACTGACACACCACATTCGCGAGCAGGCTCGCTCCCACAGGTTTTTGTGGTGACCAACAATGTTCATTCCACCCCGAATCCCTGTGGGAGCTGGCTTGCCAGCGATTGGTCGGCACATCCACCACCTTTTTTGACGGACCCACCGCAATCGCTGGCAAGCCAGCTCCCACAGACTTCTGTGCCGAATCACAAAGCCCGGTCAGCCCCGGGTTTCTCTGTGGGAGCGAGCCTGCTCGCGAAGGCGTCAGGTCAGCCACATCCACACTGACTGACACACCACATTCGCGAGCAGGCTAGCTCCGGCAGTGCGTCTACACTTCTGAAACCCTTTTGGGAGCAAGCTTGCTCCCAAAAGGGATTGTTTCAGTGAAATCAGGAGTGGCTGATGTCTTCCAGCGTTGCCCTGCGGTTGCCGTCCATTGATGGGTTGTTGCGTCATCCGGCGTGCGCGCCGTTGGCCGAACGTTACGGCCGGGATTCGTTGCTGACTGGCCTGCGTCAGTTGCTTGATGAGCTGCGGCCCGGCGTATTGAGCGGGCAATTGGCGGCCGTGGAGATCGGCCCCGAAGTGCTCGCCGGCCGCGTCGGCGAACGCCTGGCGCAACAGCAGCGCAGCCAGGTGCGCCGGGTGTTCAACCTGACCGGCACGGTGCTGCACACCAATCTCGGCCGCGCCTTGCTGCCCGAAGAAGCCATCGAAGCGGTGCAAATGGCCGCACGTTATCCGCTCAATCTCGAATTCGATCTGGCGAGCGGCAAGCGCGGTGATCGTGACGACCTGATCGAAGGGCTGATCCGCGAACTGACCGGCGCCGAAGCCGTCACCGTGGTCAACAACAATGCCGCTGCCGTGCTGCTCACGCTCAACAGCCTCGGCGCGCGCAAGGAAGGCATCATTTCCCGTGGCGAACTGATCGAGATCGGCGGCGCTTTCCGCATCCCCGACATCATGGCCCGGGCCGGCGTGCGCCTGCACGAAGTCGGCACCACCAACCGCACCCATGCCCGGGATTACCAAGCGGCAATCGGTCCGCGCAGCGGGTTGATCATGCGCGTGCATGCCAGCAACTACAGCATCGAAGGCTTCACCGCGCGAGTGGCGACTGCGGAACTGGCCGAGTTGGCACACGCTCATGGCTTGCCGTTGCTGGAAGATCTGGGCAGCGGCAGTCTGCTCGACCTGACGCGCTGGGGGCTGCCGGCGGAACCGACCGTGCGGCAGGCGCTGCTCGATGGCGCCGACATCGTCACCTTCAGCGGCGACAAATTGCTCGGCGGGCCGCAGGCCGGGTTGATCGTCGGGCGCAAAGAACTGATCGCGAAGATCAAGAAGAATCCACTGAAGCGCGCACTGCGGGTCGATAAATTGACCTTGGCCGCGCTGGAAGCGGTGCTCGGTCTGTACCGCGATCCGGATCGCCTCGCCGAGCGTCTGCCGAGCCTGCGCCTGCTGACCCGGCCCCAGGCCGACATTCATGCTCAGGCTCTGCGTTTGCAACCGTTGCTCGCCGATGTGTTGGGCGAGGTCTGGCAGGTCAGCGCGGTCGAGGCGTTGGGCATGATCGGCAGCGGCAGCCAACCGGTGGCGCGCTTGCCGAGTGCAGCGCTGTGTTGCCGCCCGCAAGTGTCCAAGCGCTGGCGCGGGCGTTATCTGCTCAATCTCGAAGCAGCGTTGCGCGGTTTGCCGATCCCGGTGCTCGGGCGAATCGGCGACGATGCGCTGTGGCTGGATCTACGCCAGCTCGACGCTGAGCCAGCGTGGCTGGCGCAGTTGCCGCAATTGCAGGTCGATCCGTGATCGTCGGCACGGCGGGGCACATCGACCACGGCAAGACTTCGCTGTTGCAGGCGCTGACCGGGCAAACCGGCGACCGCCGCCCGCAGGAGCGCGAACGCGGCATGACCATCGATCTGGGTTATCTCTACGCCGAACTCGCAGCGGGCTCCGGGCTGACCGGCTTCATCGACGTGCCCGGCCACGAAAAATTCACCCACAACATGCTCGCTGGTGCGCAGGGCATCGATCTGGTGTTGCTGGTGGTAGCGGCCGACGACGGCGTGATGCCACAGACGCGAGAGCATCTGGCGATCGTCGAACTGCTCGGCATTCCCCGCGCGCTGGTGGCGATCACTAAATGCGACCGGGCGGGAGCGGGCAGGGTGGAAGAGGTGCAGCGCCAGGTCCTGGACCTGCTCGCGCCCGGACCATTTGCTGATGCGCCGATTTTTACCGTGTCGAGTGTGAGCGGGCAGGGCGTCGATGGATTGCGCGCGGCGTTGTTGCAGGTGCGGAGCGAGGTGCAGGCGCGCGGTTGCGAAGGCGGCTTTCGTCTGGCGATTGATCGGGCTTTCAGCGTCGCGGGTGCGGGGATCGTGGTCACGGGCACCGCGCTGTCGGGCACGGTTGCGGTCGGCGAAAAACTGGTTCTGGCGCCTGCCGGCAAATCGGTGCGCATCCGTGGCCTGCACGCGCAAAACCAGGTCGCCGAGCAAGCGTTCGCCGGCCAGCGCGTGGCGCTGAACCTCAGCGGCGAACGTCTGGAACTGACGCAGATCCACCGTGGCCAATGGCTGCTGGCGGACTGGCTGCATGCCCCGACCCAGCGCATCGACATCGACTTTCATCTGTTGCCGGGCGAGCGCACCTTCGAACACTTCCACCCGGTGCATCTGCACCTCGGCACCCAAGATGTCATCGCCCGCGTCGCCTTGCTGCAAGGCCCGCGCCTGAGCCCCGGCGAGCGCATGTTCGCGCAACTGCTGATCAACGCGCCGGTGCACGCAATGAATGGCGATCGATTGATCCTGCGCGACGCCAGCGCCCAGCGAACCCTCGGCGGCGGTGTTGTGCTCGACCCATTCGCCCCGGCGCGCCAACGCCGCAGCCCGGAACGCCTTGCGCAACTGCAAACCCTTGTCCTTAGCGTCAGCCTCGAACAGGCCCTGCCGACACTGCTCAACCACAGCCCCGGCGGCTTCGACCCGCAACGCCTCGAACGCCAGTTCAACCGCCCGCGCGCGCAGTGGACGCTGGCGGAAAACATCCGCCTGATCGACACCCGCCAAGGCCCGCTGCTGTTCAACGTGCAGCGCTGGGGCCAGTTGAAATTCACCTTGCTCGAGCAACTGGCGCGATTCCACGAACAGGAACCCGACCAGATGGGGCCGGACCGCGATCGCCTGCGCCGCTTCAGCGCGCTGGCACTGGAACGCTCGACGTTCATCAGCCTGCTCGACGAACTGCTCAACGCCGGCTCGATCCTCGCCAGCGGCCCCTGGCTGCACCTGCCCGACCATCAGGTGCGCCTGAATGCCGACGACGAAATCCTCTGGCAGCAATTACAGCCGTTGTTCGAACAGGCCGGTTTCGACCCGCCGTGGGTACGCGATGCCGCGAAAATGCTCGGCGAAGACGACGCCAGTGTCCGCCTGCTGCTGCGCAAACTCGCACGGCTGGGCCTGATGCACCAGGTGGTGCGCGACCTGTTTATCAGCGACATCGTTCTGCGGCAAATGGCGGCACTGCTGCTGAAACTCGCCGAAGAAAATCCAGCGATTGAGGTGACAACTTTCCGTGATGCGCTAGGCTTGGGACGCAAACGCTGTATTCAGTATCTGGAATATTTCGACCGACTCGGCCTGACCCGCCGGCTCGGCGAATCCCGCCAGATCCGCCCCGACAACGCGCTGGCTAACGCTTGCGCACCCTGAGTTCAGGAAGACAATCGCGCCCGGTGGCGCGGCCGGGCTTCAAACCCGGTTGGGGACGGCATCCGTTCCCGGGCAGGTTCGACTCCGGCTGTCTTCCGCCATCATTATTAAAAGTAAAGATCGCAGCCTCCGGCAGCTCCAACACCGATTTGCAGGAGCTGCCGAAGGCTGCGATCTTTTGATTCTGAATGCAGAAGAAACGTAGTCTGGCCCGTTTGGTTCGCCAGTTATTCAGAGGCAGCCGCGAACTTATGTGGGAGCGAGCCTGCTCGCGAAAACGGTATAACAGTCGACATCTCAGGGATTGACCCACCGCATTCGCGAGCAGGCTCGCTCCCACAAAGTTGGCGGCGTGAATGAAGCTTTGTGATTGACAGAAAACCCTGTGTAGGATTGCCCGCGACGGCGCCTCACTCAGCATCCTTTAGCGAGGCCCGCGACTGCGGCAACTCCAGATTATCCAGCACCCGATCCACCGCCAGTTCCCCGAGACTAGATTGGAGCAGTGGCGTGGATCGGCGTTATCTAAGTAAGTCTTAGAGAACGACGTGTGCTTGCAGTGTGGCCGCTTTTAGCACGGCTAATGAAGGCGCGGCCAAAAATTTATTGGGCGCCGTCTTGCTTAATATGAGAGATCCTATGGTTTGTTTTCAATATTAATCAATGTAATGGTTTGAGGCACCAAGCGGACCACTTTGCCAACGGTACGTCAGAAAAGTAGCCGTTATCATTGCGCTCCTTCATTAAATACCAAAAATCTCCAGGGATTTGAGACGTTTCTGCGCAAAGCCAAATCCCTTGAGCCCTTGGTAACGGTACATTGTAAACAAGGCTTATATCCTCATTAAACTTGAATTTCATTGTCGAACTGCCGCCAATCGAGTTCATCCAGTCTACCGATTCTGATGCTCGCATTTTTACATCATTCACCACCAGGCTCCACACATTAGTCACGCTGACTGGGTATGAAACTTCATTCTGCATTTGGTCGGTCACAAAAATCGTTGCCTCGCCGATCCTGTTGCCGGTAACTTTCCCTTGCTGATCAACTGAAGCAATATCACTGTTACTGGATCTATAGTTATAAGGTGAAACACCGCCCTGAGGCTGGCGAGAGTCAGTGTTGCCAACAGAGTCTCTACCTGTTTTTGGCCATTCGGGAACTTTTACTGAGAACCCATCTAGATTCATTTCGCTTGAATCAATAGTCAACTTTGCCACCACCTTCATGGTTCTTTCGGGTGACGAAGGTAGACCAGTGCCGTATAACGGTTTGGCAGTAAAGCTATACGACTTGATGCTTAACCCGGAAATGCTAAGTGTCCAATTCCCGGTTGTAACGTCGGCATCGGGCTGGCCTTTGGAGGTTGTGCCGTCGAGTACATCGACTTTCTGACCTTTGGCGGCGATCCCGCTGAGGATTACAGCGGTTTCGACGGTAGCGCCGCCGTTGGGAATCTCGGCGCCACTTGGTGAGCCTTTTACCGAGTCCAGGGTCGGCGCTATGTTTTCGTAGGCCTTGACCTTGTAAGTACGTAGAGCAAACGTCACGGCCTCGCTCTCGACTTGACTGCCGTCAAAGCCCGCTTTGAACTCCAATTCCAGATCGCTGTCTTGTTCCAGGTTTCGCAAGTCCACCCACAGAAAGTCGTGAGTGTAAAAACCCTGGTCGATCCACGTCGTATTGGTCTGCGAAGCCGGCGGTTGCCAAAAGGTTTTCGAGTACACACCCCCGCTTTTTAAAGTCCCTTTCGCTTTGAGCCAGACATATTGTTTCAGCGCAATAAGGGGATAGCTGTTCACGCGAAGGGTGGCGTTGGAGGTCAATTGGCTGACGTCCAGCTCGGGGCCTTCGCCTGCTTCGGATGCCTGCGTGATCAGCGGCTTGGGCAAACGGCTTTGGGCAATTGGTAACACCGCCAACGTACGCGTCTGCGAGTCTTTCGGGTCTTGGGTGCCGCGTGTCACGGAGTAATCAAGGGTGATTGACTTGGCGAGGTTGAAGGCGAGCACCGAGACTGCCAAGGGTATTTCCTGCGGGCCGACGGTGGTAACCGGCCATGGATCCGTGGTGTGCGAACCGGCAGGCAGCGTTCCGGGGGCGCCGGTCCAGCGGACGATGATCTTGTCGCCGACCAGCATGCCGTCATAGTTGATCACCGCCGTCAGTGCTTTCTGGGCATCCAGCGGATCGAGGCTGGTGTCGTTCGGCGCTTCCTTGATTTTTGGTTCCTTCAGACCCAGCGCCACCCCGACACTGAACTCCAATGGCTCGGCGTAACTGATCCCGCCAGCCGCGCGTTTGATTTGGTATTTGGCGATCACCGTCCCGCCTTCATTACCCTTGATCACCGCGGCCGGGATCGGGAACGGCACTTCCTTGCCGGCGGTGAGTCCGTTCAGCTTGATCGAATCGGGATACTCACCGGTGATCGAGCCGATCCAGAACATGAAGACTTCGTCGCCGGTTACTGTTTCCGTGTACTTCACGGTCAGGGTGGTGCCGGCCGTGTCGGCTGGCAGGACGCCATCCACCACGCCGTCCACCTCCGGTTGAGGCAGTTCCAGGCGTGGTTTGCCGACTCGCAGGATATCGCTGTGGATCGACTCGCGAACCGCGCGGGTGGCCTCGAACGGGTTCAGCGTGTCGAGCACTGTATCCGGGATCTGTAATTGGTAATAGAACTCCGCCGTGCCGCCGTTGACCGGGTTCAGGTGCGCGCCATCGATGTAGTACCACAGCGATTTGGCTGCGACGACGTCGTTGTGGGTGATGGGCCGAGTTGGCAGGTCTGGCAGGTAAGGCTTGAGGCCTGGCGTGGTGCCGAGCATGACTATCGTGAGGACGTGACCTTCGGCAAAGGATTTGTCGAAGGGAATCTCGAGTTCTACTCGGGCCAGCGCCGGGTCCAGTGCTCCGGAGTCCTCATCCGTCAAGATCGGCGCGGCCAGGCGCTTGACTTCGCCGATGGCGCGGATGAACTGGCTATTGGAGTGTAAATCAGCGGAATTGTCGGCTTTTTTCAGGCGGTACGACAAGGTGATCTGCGACTTGGCCAACAGGCGCAGCACAGAGTTGGGAGCCTTGTGTTCAAAAATGCTCGGCACATTTTCCAGCTCCACGCCCTCTAACTCCACGTCTATCAGCGGCCCTTCGACGGGCGTTCCCTTGATCCTGATGAATACAATGTCACCGACTTCGAACTTGTTCGTATCCCTGGCAACAATTTGCACGGTGCCATCGGCGTCGCCCAGCTTGTCGACGTCCAGTACGTTGTTCAACGTTTCCTTGAGCAACGGCGCGTCCGGCCGAGTCGTATCCACCGCGACCGGTACACGCTGCTCCGGGCTCCAGTCTTCGGAACGGTTGAACACGCAGTCGTACACTTCGAACACCACGGCCACGCCGGGCGCTTCCGCATCACCGGCCTCGCGGATGACGGCTTCTTCAATTTTCACGATGATCGGCGCTTTACCTTCGGCCTGTTCCTCGGTCAGCGGATCGCCGTAGACGAAAATCCCGCCCCAGCTGACGCGACAGACATCGCCGGCCGCGGCGAAGGGATAGGGCGGCGTGCCCTCAGCCTTGCCAATGCTGATCTTCACGCCATCCTTGACGTTGCCTGCGTGGATGCCGTCAAGAATGTCCTGAGGAATGATCATGATCAGTTTGGAATGCCCGTCGTCGCCGTTGTCATCGTGCCCGCCCGGACGAGTGAGCTTGACCAACACCTGCATGACCTCGGACGGTTGATCCGTGCCGCCCAGGGGTTTGACCACATAGGACACCGCGAACTGGCCATCGACCATATGTCGGGTGGGCACGAACATGCTCAGTTGCGTGCCGACCTCGTTTTTGTCGACGGTTTCAACCCAGACGTTCTGCCCGGTGCCCCAAAAAACGGTCAACTTGTCGCCAATCGCCATGTTCCCCCACGGGCCAGCGTGGCACCGCAGCCCGTTAAGCGGAAAATTGCCCAGCGCGGCGGCGATGTTAATGCCCCAGACATCGGGGTCCGTCGACACCGGCTCCTTGCTGCCGCCAGGAATGACGAGTTTTGCGAGTAGCAGGGGGTTGTTGGGGCTGGACATGGCGCTGACTCCGTGTGGTAAGGGACGGAGTGAGTTAACGCGCGTTGCCGGAATTGCGCACCTGTCAAAGTTGACAGGTGCGCAGTGGTATCCGACGAGTGGTTGTCGCCGCGAACCGGCCCGCAGCCACGCTTGGAATGCGGTCAAACTGTGGGAGCGAGCCTGCTCGCGAAGGGGGCTGAAAGGACAGTGAATAACTCAGCTTTCCTGCATTACTGCGGCAACTCCAGATTATCCAGCACCCGATTCACTGCCAATTCCCCGAGCATGATCAACTGCGCGATGCCCATCAGCGTTCGGCGCTGCGATGGCTTGACCAGCCCGGCGAATTCCTGGGCGATGGTTTTGGCCGAGGCGAGGGTTTCGCAGGCGTTGGCCAGCAGGTCTTCGTTTTTCGTGTCGGCGGTGACGGCGTACATGGCGCGGGGGCTGAAGGGTGGTGGGGTCGAGCCGGGTGGGCAGAGGTAGTGGTCGAGGGCGCGATCGGCGGCTTCGTGAAGTTTTTTGAGTCGAGGGATTCGTAGGGGGAAATGGGGTCGGTTTCGGGTGGGTTGGGTGTGGGTTTGATCATGGTAAAGCTCCTTGAGAAATGGAGCCGTCAGCCTTCGCTGCTAAACGAAGAGGGTGGCGGCTTTACGCGGGTTAGCAGACCAGGCTCAAGGATCCCGGCGCACCGAAGTGCCCCACGCAAGCCGCCATAAATAGAGAGGCGGAGCCAGCGTACCTTGAAAATTTGCCAGGCTGCTAAACCCGATCACTGAACAGTCAGCGACCGCACCACAATAGAACCCGCCCTCAAGGCGCACAAGCCGGCGGATTCTGGCTTGGCTGTAGGCAATGGCGCAAGGATTTGTAGCCTTGAGACCGTGTCAGCAGGTGTCTTTTAAACAGCTTCGTTTAAATCGAAGAATTGCGACGGCATTGATGGCCTCTTCGCGAGCAGGCTCGCTCCCACAGTTGGAATCCCGTTTTCAGCAAGAGCTGAGTGGGCTATTCAGAAACCCAGCGGGTACTGGATGACCACGTAAATCCGGTCAATATCATCGCCAGCCTGCGCCTCGTTGGCGCGGTGGGTGACGTGCGACAGCTGCACCGACAGATCCTTCGCGGCGCCGGATTGCACGACATACTTCAGGTCGATATCGCGTTCCCAGTGTTTGCCGCCGCTGCCTTGTTGCGGTTGATAGTCGCCGCTGTCGGCGTCGAACGGGTTGTAGGCGCCGCCCTTCGGCGCGTGCGTACCGTCGATGTGGCTGCCGCTGACGTAGCGGGTCATGAAGTTCAGGCCGGGGATGCCGAAGGCGCCGAGGTCGAGGTCGTAGCGGGCTTGCCAGGAGCGTTCGTTGGCGCCGTTGAAGTCGGCGTATTTGATCGAGTTGGCGAGGTAGATCGAGTCGCCGCCGACGAAATCGAACGGCGTGTCGCCATTGATCCGCTGCCAGCCGAGCATCACCGCGTGTGGGCCGAAGCTGTATTTGCCGGAGAGGCTGAAGGCGGTGTTGTCGATCTCGCCGGCCACTGCGCGGCCGGTGTCGCGGGTGTGGTAGAGGTTGGCGTCGAGCAGCACGCCGGACTGTTTAAAATGCAGGTTGCCGTAATACTGATGCCAGGTGTCGCTCAGTTCTGAGGCGTAGAGTGCGCCGCCGATCGGGCTTGAGCTGAACAGATCGGCACCGACGAAGCTGATGCCACCCGCTTCGGTGTTGGCGCCGTAACCGTAGAAGTCGCCTTGGCCGGAAGAGCTGTCCTGATTCTTGAACGCGGTGAAGTGCCCGGCGACCAGATTGACGTTGTCGAACTCGGCGCTGTTGAGCAAAAAGCCTGTGGCGTATTCCGGTTGCAGGCGTTTGTCGGAGGTGTCGAAGACCGGGGTTTCCACGGTCATTTCGCCGAAGGCCAAAGTGGTGCGCGAGACCTTGAGCTTGAACGCACCGCCAGCGCTGGAATACTTGTTTTCACTGCGACCATCGCTGTCGACCGGTAGCAGACCGGTGCCGGAATGGCCCTTGCCGCCGTCGAGTTTCAGGCCGGCGAAAGCGTGGGCGTCGATGCCGAAACCGACTGTGCCCTCGGTGAAACCGGATGAGAAGTTGCCGATAAAGCCCTGTGCCCATTCCTGTTTGTAGTTTTTTCCGGAGGGCGTGGGCGAGCGGTAGTCGTTGCTGAGGTAGAAGTTGCGCAGCAGGACATCGCTTTTGGCATCGTCGAAAAATCCGCTGGCATGGGCGGTGCCGGTCAGACCGCAGAGCATGGCAAGCAGGGTGAGGCGGGAGGGCGCGCGGTTGATCATGGTCAGGGCCGGTGGTGATTCGAATGGCGCTGATGATCGAAGATTGGGAACAAAGAGGATTGGGTTGATGTGCTGAGTTGGCAGCTTTCACCACAAAACCTGTGGGAGTCGGGGGTAGTCAATTAGAACTGTGGCGGCCGTCAGGCCGCCATCGCTGGCAAGCCAGCTCCCACAGGGTTTGTGGGAGCTGACACAGTGCATTAAGCCAGCGGCGGTGTGCGCGGTGGGATCTGGCGTTTGCTGCCGGTGGATTCGAAAGCGGCGGCGAAGCGCAGCAGGTTCGAGTCGTCATAAGCGCGGCCGGCGAAGGTCAGGCCGACGGGCATGCCGATGTCGGCCATCACGCCCATGGGCACGGTGACGGTCGGAACGCCGAGGTGGCGGATCGCGAGGTTGCCGTTGGCCACCCAGACGCCGTTGCTCCAGGCGATGTCGGCCGAAGCAGGATTGACATCCGCGTCGGCCGGGCCGACGTCAGCGACGGTCGGGAACAGCACGGCGTCGAGGCCGAGGTTGTCCATCCAGTCTTCAAGGTCGATGCGTCGGGTCTGCTCCAGACCGCGCAAGCCATCAGGCACGGTTGGGATTTCATTCCACGGCGTGATGCCGCGTTCGGCCATGCGCACGTATTCGTCCATGCCGGCGGCCAGATCACCTTCGCGGTTGGGCAGGGTGCCCGGGTCGTGCGGGAAGATCTTCGGCCCGTCGACGTCAACCAGACGATTAAGCTTCGGGTCGCCGTTTGCTTGCAGGAAGTCGTCGAACGCCCACGC
Source organism: Pseudomonas sp. AC255 (assembly GCF_979258175.1). Lineage (NCBI taxonomy): Bacteria > Pseudomonadati > Pseudomonadota > Gammaproteobacteria > Pseudomonadales > Pseudomonadaceae > Pseudomonas > Pseudomonas sp. AC255. The sequence goes on from NZ_OZ409841.1 coordinate 2,173,822, forward strand.
GGTCAGATCCCACAGTTCATGATGTAGAAACTCTTTCGACACCAGCCCACGGGTGAACACGGTTGGCGCGCCAGGGCGGTCGCCTTCGCAGTTGGAGACCAGCGGAAAGTCGGTTTCGACGACTTCGGCGCCAGCGGCCTCGAGGGCTTGGCGCGCCTGCTTCCACAAATCAATCACGGACGCGCGGGTGTTGATGCGCTGGCCGGTCGGGCCGCCGATGCCGGGGGCTTCGCTGGTGCCGGCGTCCGGGTCGGCGTTGATGTACATGCGCGGGATTGCGAAGCGTTTGCCGGCCAGGGCTTTGGCGTCGGCGGCCAGTTCGCTGTAGGCAGCCGGGCGCACTTCGCTGACACGGGGGATCGGCACCCACGGTTGCAAGCGCCAGAGGTCGCCGCGGGTGTCCGGGTCTTCGGCGACGACCACGTCGAGCACTTCGAGCAGGTCGGCCATGGTCCGCGCGAACGGCACGACGACGTCCATGGTCGGGGTCAACGGCCAGTTGCCGCGCACCGAAATCACCCCGCGCGACGGGGTGTAGGCGCACAGGCCGTTGTTCGACGCAGGGCCACGGCCGCTCGACCAGGTTTCCTCAGCCAGGCCGAACGCAGCGAAACTCGCAGCGGTAGCGGTGCCGGCACCGTTGGACGAGCCGGAGGCGAACGGGGCGGTGAGGTAAGCGGCGTTGTACGGACTTTCGGCGCGGCCATAGACGCCGCGTTGCATGCCGCCATTGGCCATCGGCGGCATGTTGGTCTTGCCCAGGCAGATCGCCCCGGCAGCGCTCAGGCGTTCGATGGTGAAGGCGTCGCGATGGGCGACCAGATCGGCAAATGCCGGACTGCCGGAAGCGGCGGTCAGGCCCTTGACCAGATAACTGTCTTTGGCGGTGTAGGGGATACCATCGAGCGGGCCGAGGGTTTCACCGTTGGCGCGGCGGGCGTCGGAGGCGCGGGCTTCGTTCAGCGCTTCAGGGTTGCGCACGACGACGGCGTTGAGTGCCGTCGAAGTGTCGGCGCCATCGTAGGCATCAATGCGCGCCAGATAGGCCTGCACCAGCTCCACGGCAGTGGTCTGGCCGGATTCAAGGGCGGCGCGCAGTTGGGCAATGGAGACTTCGGTGACTTCGATCATCGGGTCACCTGTTGAGCGTGGATGTTTGGGGCAGGGGTATTCATAGCGGTTCTCGTTGCACGGCTTTAAGCGACAAGGTCAAGACTGGCGCCTATTTAACACCAAGCCGCGCTTCGAGTAATCGGCGGGGTGATGGCCCCGCCGATTTTTTCTGCGTCTAGCGGATCATTCATTGATGCGCGGATGCTGCTGGACCAGCACTTTGCGCTTGGCCTCCAACTCGGCGATCTCGGCATCGATGTCTTCGATTTTCTGCTCGATGTTGTCGTGGTGTTCTTGCAACAACTCCTTGGCCTCTTCCAGGTCGGAAGCCGCCGGGGCCGCGCCGCGCAGGGGCTTGTTGGCGGTTTCCTTCATGGTCACGCCAGTGACCAGACCGACCACGGCGATGACCATCAGGTAATACGCAGGCATGTACAGATCGTTGGTGCTTTCCACCAGCCAGGCCACGGCAGTCGGGGTCAAACCGGCGATCAGCACCGAGACGTTGAAGGCACTGGCCAGCGCGCTGTAGCGGATGTGCGTGGGGAACATCGCCGGCAGGGTCGAGGCCATCACGCCGATGAAGAAGTTGAGCAGCACCGCGAGGATCAGCAGGCCGGAGAAGATCAAGGCGATGCTGCCGCTGTTGATCAGCATGAACGCCGGAATGGCGAAGATGAACAGGCCAATGCTGCCGACGACGATGAAAGGCTTGCGGCCGATCTTGTCGCTGATGAAACCGATCAGCGGCTGCACGAAGAGCATGCCGACCATGATCGCGATGATGATCAGTACACCGTGGTTTTCGCTGTAGTGCAGGTTGTGCGTCAGGTAACTCGGCATGTATGTGAGCAGCATGTAATAGGTGACGTTGGTCGCCGCCACCACACCGATGCAGGTCATCAGGCTGCGCCAGTGTTTGGTCGCGACTTCCTTGAACGACACTTTCGGGCCACCGGCTAGGCCTTCGCGGTCGCCTTGTTCGAGTTTTTCCACGTGTTGCTGGAACGCCGGGGTTTCTTCCAGGGCGTGGCGCAGATACAGGCCGATCATGCCCAGCGGCAGGGCGAGGAAGAACGGAATCCGCCAGCCCCATTCTTCGAAGCGCTGTTCACCGAGGATGGTCGAAATCAGCACCACCACGCCGGCGCCGAAAACGAAACCGGCGATCGAGCCGAAGTCCAGCCAGCTGCCGAGGAAGCCGCGTTTGCGGTCCGGCGCGTATTCAGCAACGAAGATCGAGGCGCCGGTGTATTCGCCACCGACCGAGAAACCCTGCGCCATTTTCGCCAGCAACAGCAGGATCGGCGCCCAGATGCCGATCGAGGCATAGGACGGAATCAGGCCGATGGCGAAGGTGCTCAGGGACATGATGACGATGGTCGCGGCGAGGACTTTCTGTCGTCCGTATTTATCGCCGAGCGCACCGAAGAACAAACCGCCAAGCGGACGGATGAGGAAGGGCACGGAGAAGGTCGCCAGCGCAGCGATCATTTGCACGCCGGGATCGGCGCCGGGGAAGAAGACCTTGCCGAGCACATAGGCGACAAAGCCGTAGACGCCAAAGTCGAACCATTCCATGGCGTTGCCCAGCGCGGCGGCGGTGATCGCCTTGCGCATCTTGGCGTCGTCGACAATGGTGATGTCTTTCAAACCGATCGGTTTGACGGTGTTCTTGCGTGATTTCATTGCGCTGTTCCCGCTCGCTGATCCAGATTACCGCTGCGATGCCATCTCCATGATGGCGCCGGCTCTTCTGGCTCAGATACATGCGGACACGAAATAATTCACCGATAGGCTGGAATTAATTTCGACAGGTGGGGGAGGCGCAACTCCGAGCCTTGTTGGAGCTGTATTGCCTGACCCACCGCTATCGCTGGCAAGCCAGCTCCCACAAGGGTTTTGGGTGTTGCCGGGATTTTGTGTCCGCCGTCAAACCCTGTGGGAGCTGGCTTGCCAGCGATGACGCCATGACATCCATTACAAGGCTTAAAGCGCAGCCTTCACCTGCAAGCCCACCACCAGCGCATTGTCGATGTCCTGCCCGGAAAACGCGCCCGGTTCGATGATGTATTGCAGGTTCGGGCGCAGGGTCAGCCATGGGGTGGCCTGGTAGCCGTAGCCCAACTCGATCAACTGCTCGGCACTGTCCAGATTCGGGAACGCAGCACCGCTGGCCTGCGCGGCATCCTGTTGCACATCGCGGCTGCGCGGGTTCGGCACGGCGCGGCCATAGCCCAGGGCCACGGTGTCACGCGGGCGGCCTTCGAACGGTTTGTACAAAACCACGCCGGTGCCGTACCACTTGCTGAACGGCGAGGCGGCTTCACTGGCCGCCGAATACTGACCGAACGCATGCAGGCTGCGGCCCTCGGAGGTCGGCGAACGCCATACGGCCTGATCGATCAACAAATAATGCCCGCCACGACCGGACACTTCGTCGTCGCTGCCAATGCGTTTGACGTCAGAGCTGTCGTAGTAATAGCCGAGCTTGTACTCACCCGGCAGCTCGCCGGCGTGCTTGTACACCAACTCGATCGGCACGACGGTGCCGGTGGTGTGCTTCGGCCCCAGATGCCAGGCGCGGCTGGAATTGCCGTTGCTCTCGGGGTCGACGTTGAACGCAGCCACACGCAGTTGCCAGGACGGCGACAGGTCGTATTTGACCCGCACGCCCAGACGCGCGTTGGGGTAGTTGGTCCAGCCGCTGCCGCCGGACATGTTCAGCGGGTGACCGCAGAAACCGGCGTTCATGAAGTTGCACAGAATGCCGCTGTCGAGGCCGCCGAGGTCGTTACCCATGGCCATGTAACCGAGCTTCACATTCAGCGCCGGGGTGAACAGGCTGCGCTCGTAACTCAGTTCAGTCAGGCGCGTGTACAGGCCGCCGTAGTTTTCCTGAATCGGCAGGCGGTTGCCGACCAGATCTTCCGAAGCGCTGTTACCGCGACGGTCGTTGATGGTCAGTTGTACTTTGCCGGCGTTGTCGACGCCGTAGAGTTTGCTCAGATCAAACTGCACGCCGAGCTTGATGTTCTGCGAGTAGCGCGCCGAACGGTGCAGGCCGCCGTCGGCGTTGTAAGCGGTTTCGCCGCTGTAATCGCCAGTGAACTTGATGCCGTCTTCATCGAGTTGATGACGCAAGCCGCCCCAGTCACCGGTCAGGGTGCTGCGGGTCAGCAGACCGGAATCGCTGGCGGCCAGCGCGGGTAGGGCAGTAGCGCAGCTCAGGCCCAGCAACAGGCCAGTGGAAAGCTTGGTACGAGAAAAGCGAACAGCCGATGACATGTGAATCCTTCCTGCTGAAATCTTTGACGCAATAAAACAGCGACGCGGTGCTTTGGGGCACCGCGCGCTTGGGGAGGTTGGTTGTGCGGCAGCGAGTTACGGCAGGGCGTAAGCCATCACGTAATCGCCACGATCGGTCGACTGGCGTGCGCCGCCAGCGGTGACGACGATGTACTGCTTGCCGGTCTTCGGCGAAACGTACGTCATCGGGCCGCCCTGACTGCCGACCGGCAGACGGGCTTTCCAGACTTCTTCGCCGTTGCCGCTGTTGAAGGCGCGCAGGTAGAAGTCCTGGGTGCCGGCAATGAAGATCAGGCCGCCCTGGGTCGACAGGGTGCCGCCGAGGGTGGGGAGACCGATCTTGATCGGCAAGTGCATGCGGATGCCCAGGGGACCGGTGTCTTCAACGGTGCCGACCGGAACCTGCCACGCGACTTTCTGGGTCTTCATGTCGATCGCGGTCAAAGTGCCGAACGGCGGCGCCTGGCACGGAATGCCGGCCACCGACAGGAAGCGGTTCTTGTTCACCGCGTACGGCGTGCCTTTGAGCGGAACAGCGCCCATGCCGGTGTTCAGCGCTTCACCACCGCCAGCGGCCTGGCCTTTGTTCTGCGACGGGATCATCTGGATCCACAGACCCAGGCGCATGTCGTTGACGAAGATGAAACCGTGCACCGGGTCAGTGGAGATGCTGCCCCAGTTCATGCCACCCAGCGAACCCGGGAAGCTCAGCGATTTGTCGGTACCCGGCGCTGTGTACAGGCCGTCGTAGCGCATGCTCTTGAAGTCGATACGGCAGAGCAACTGGTCGTACGGCGTTGCGCCCCACATGTCCGATTCGGTCAGGTGCTGCGCGCCGATCTGCGGCATGCCCACGGATTTCGGCTGAGTCGGCGAGTACGGCTCGTTAGGGATGTTCGCAGCTTTCACCGGTACTTCTTTGACTTCGGTCAGCGGCTTGCCAGTGGCGCGGTCGAGCACATAGATCTGCCCGGCCTTGGTGCCGATGACCAGCGCCGGAACGCTTTGACCGTCCTTGTCGAAATCGATAAGGCTCGGCTGCATCGGCAGGTCGAAGTCCCACAGATCGTTGTGCACGGTCTGGAACACCCAGCGTTCTTCACCGGTGCTGGCGTCCAGCGCGAGGATCGAGGCGCCGTACTTGTGGTCCAGTTCGCTGCGCTCGACACCATAGATGTCGGTGGACGAGCTGCCCATCGGCAGGAACACCGTGTTGGTCGCCGCGTCATAGGACATCGGTGCCCAGCTGTTCGGCGTGCTGCGCACATAGGTGCTGCCGTCGGCCGGTGCGTTGCGGTCCTGCGGGTTGCCCGGGTCGAACGCCCAGCGCATGGCGCCGGTGATCACGTCAAAACCGCGAATCACACCGCCGGGCATGTCGCTCTGCACGTTGTCGGCAACACGACCGCCAACCACTACGGTGGTGCCAGCCATCAATGGCGCGGACGACAACTGATAGTAGCTGTCCGGAACATCACCCAGACCGGCCTTCAGATCGACCTGGCCGTTGTTGCCGAAACCCTGGCAGAACTCGCCAGTGTCAGCGTCGACCGCGATCAGGCGAGCATCGATGGTATTGGTCAGCAGACGACGCTGGCAGTTGGCAGCCGGCGCCGGTTTGGCTTCGATGATCGAAGAGTTGCTCGGCTGAGCGATGGTCGCGGTGGCGTCGAAATAGGCCATGCCACGGCAGCGCTGCCAGACTTTCGATTGCGCGTTGATCGCGTTCTTCCAAAGCTCTTCACCGGTGTCGGCATCGAGGGCGATCAGGTTGTTGTGCGGGGTGCAGATGAATACTTTGTTGCCGACCTGCAGCGGGGTGAGCTGGTCTTCGGCGCCGTTGCCATCGCTCTCGGCGACGTCCCCGGTGTGGTAGGTCCACGCGACTTTCAACTTGTCGACGTTGTTGCGGTTGATCTGGTCGAGCGCGGCGAAGCGGCTGCCACCTTCGGTGTTGCCGTAGTGCGCCCAGTCTTTCTGCGCCTTGGCCGGCTCGACCGGAGTCAGGCCCGGGCCAGTGCCAGTGGCGGCAACGGTTGGGTGAGCGACAAACATGTTGCCGGCGGCAACCGCGACACCGACCGCGAGCACAGCGGCCACGGCATACGCACCACGACCGGCCACGCGGCCATTGGCGCGCGCCAGCAGCGGGTAGACCAGCGCGACGACCATACCGATGGCGCTGAACATGAACAGCCGCGAGAACACCGGCCAGAACACCAGCCCGGCGTCAGCCACGGCCCAGATCGCGGTGGCCACGAGAAACGCGGCGAACAACCAGGCGCCTGCGGTTTTCCTCAGTGCGATCAGCACACCGGAAACGGTCATCGCCAGACCGCCGACCAGGAAGTACCAGGAACCGCCCAGGCTGACCAGCTTCACACCGCCGACCGCGAGCGCCAGACCGAGCAGGGCGATGATCACGCCAAGGCCGACCAGAATGAACGTTGAAACGCCTGAGACGCGTTGACTGTGGTTCACATTGAAAGTCCCGTTTGAATGAAGCGCGGGATTATAGCGGTAACTAACCATTCAGTTAACCGCAGTTTTGCCATGAAAACTTGCACTTCTGTGAATCAAGCGTGGTGCAGGATTAGCAAAACGCAAGTTGAGAGGGGTTTCTCGAGGTTTCAGCAGGAGGGGCGGATTGAGCGTGGTATTGCAATGCACATGCTTGGACACCGCGCTGGATTCACCCCTCACCCCAGCCCTCTCCCCGAGGAGAGGGAGCTGATTTGTGGGCTTTTTGAGACCTGTGTTCGCCTCGGTATCTCAGGTCGGTGTAACTCGCGCATTCAACTCGGTCAGTCCTCTCTCCCTCTGGGAGAGGGAGCCGATTCGTGGGCTTTTTGAGACCTGTGTTCGCCTCGGTATCTCAGGTCGGTGTAACTCGCGCATTCAACTCGGTCAGTCCTCTCTCCCTCTGGGAGAGGGAGCCGATTCGTGGGCTTTTTGAGACCTGTGTTCGCCTCGGTATCTCAGGTCGGTGTAACTCGCGCATTCAACTCGGTCAGTCCTCTCTCCCTCTGGGAGAGGGAGCCGATTCGTGGGCTTTTTGAGACCTGTGTTCGCCTCGGTATTTCAGGTCGGCGTTACTCGCGCATTCAGCTCGGTCAGTTCCCTCTCCCTCTGGGAGAGGGCTAGGGTGAGGGGCTTTTGAGGTTGGCCGCGATGGCAACCTTGCCCTTTGCCCGGCCTTTTTCTACGTAGTGCAAGGCGTCAGCTATCTGATCGAACGGAAAAGTACGATCGATCACCGGTTTGATCACCCCGGCCTCAATCAACGCAGTGATTTTCTGCAACTGGATGCCGTCGGCACGCATGAACAGAAACGAATAACCCACCCCACGCTTGCGCGCCTTGCGCCGAATACCACTGCTGAGCAGACGCATGACCAGCCCGAGCAGCCACGACAAACCCTGCTCCTGAGCGAACTGCGCAGTCGGCGGCCCTGACAGGGAAATCAGTTGCCCGCCCGGTTTCAACACCCTCAACGATTTTTCCAGCACATCGCCGCCGAGGCTGTTGAGCACCACGTCGTAGTCGCGCAGCTCAATGGCGAAATCCTGCTGTTTGTAATCAATCACCACATCGGCGCCCAGCGCTTTGACCCACGCAACATTCGCCGTGCTGGTCGTAGTCGCAACAAAAGCGCCGAGGTGTTTGGCCAGTTGAATGGCAACCGTGCCAACGCCACCGGAGCCGGCGTGAATCAGTACCTTCTGGCCTTTTTGCACGTTGGCGACTTCGACCAGTGCCTGCCACGCCGTCAACGCCACCAGCGGCATGCAAGCCGCCTCGGTCATGGCGAGATTGGCGGGTTTCAACGCGACCGCTGTTTCATCGACAGCGATGCGTTCGGCAAACGTGCCAATCCTGTTATCAGGCGCACGCGCATAAACCTCATCGCCCGGCTTGAAACGCTTGACCGCCGCACCGGTGCTGAGCACCACACCGGCGACATCGTTGCCCAATATCAAAGGCATTTGATAGGGCAGGATCATCTTGAATTCGCCGCTGCGAATCTTCAGATCCAGCGGGTTGACGCTACTCGCGCGCACTTCGATCAGCACGTCGTGAGCGCCAACCAGCGGTTCGGGCAGGTCGCCAATCCGGCCGTTCTGCTTGCCGTAGCGCTCGATGAAAAATGCCTTCATTGCGGATGCTCTTGTCGGTAGAAACCCGCCGGCATAGCGGCGGGTTTGAATGAGGTCAGGCCTGAGTCAGATAACGTTGCGCAACAGCCGACTGGCGGATCTGCCCCAACAGGCCTTGCCGCGCGGTTTGCAGGGCATCCCAGCGCTCGCCCTCGTGCAGCGGCGGGATGGTCACGACTTCGCGACGATCGAAGCCGACCAGAGCGGCGTCGACCATGTCGCCGACTTCCATGATGTCGGTGAGGGTGTTGATGTCGATACCGGCGCGGTCCCAGATTTCCGTGCGGGTGGCGGCGGGCAGGACCGCTTGCACATACACGCCTTGTGGCGACAGTTCCAGGTTCAGGCCTTGAGAGAGGAACAGCACGAACGCCTTGGTCGCGCCATACACCGACATGCCGAACTCCGGCGCCAGGCCCACCACCGAGCCGATGTTGATGATCGCGCCGTCGCCGGCCTTGGCCAGACGCGGCGCGATCGCACTGGCCAAACGCACCAACGCGGTGGTGTTGAGCGCGACCAGTTGCGCCACGCTGTCGGTGCTCTGCTCGATGAAGGTACCAGACTGCGCGGCGCCGGCATTGTTGACGAGGATACCGATGCGCGAGTCGTCACGCAGACGCGCCTCGACGGTTTGCAGATCGCTCAGTTGCGTCAGGTCGGCCTGTAGCACTTCGACATGGACGTTGTGTTCAGCGCGCAAACCGGCAGCAAGGGTGTCCAGGCGCGACTGGTCACGGGCGACCAGCAGCAGATCGTGCCCGCGCTGGGCGAAACGTGCGGCGTAGACGGCGCCGATGCCGGTGGAGGCGCCAGTGATCAGAACAGCAGGGCGAGTAGTCATGGTATTGGCTCTTTTTCAGGTGAAGACTGATTTCGGGCTTTTAGGATGATGACCGAAATCTAAGATGTCAACGGTTTTGATTATGGCCAACATCTATGTATCATCGAGCCATGATTTTTCAGCGCTGGAGGATTCAACATGCGCGTATCCAAAGCTCAGGCTCAGGCCAATCGCGAGCACATTGTCGAAACGGCATCAGTGATGTTCCGCGAACGCGGTTATGACGGGGTCGGCGTGGCTGACCTGATGGCGGCCGCCGGTTTTACTCACGGCGGTTTCTACAAACACTTCGGCTCCAAGGCCGACCTGATGGCCGAAGCCTCGGCCAATAGCCTGGCGCAGTCCACGGCCGCCGCCGAAAGCATGAGCGTGCAGGATTTCATCGACGTGTACGTGTCGCGCGACCATCGCGATGGCCGTTCCACCGGTTGCACTATGGCGGCGCTGTGCGGCGATGCGGCGCGACAGTCCGGGGACGTGAAAGCGGCGTTCGCTGAAGGCATCGAGCGCACGTTACAGACGCTCGGCGAGAAATACCCGAAGGCAGCGGATGCACCGCAAGGTGAGGGCAGAATCCGGATGATCGACCTGCTGGCCCGCGCGGTCGGCGCGATCATGCTGTCGCGGGCCTGTCCGGATGACTCGGCGCTGGCCGATGAGATTCTGGCGGTGTGTCACGCTTCGATGACGGCGTCGTTGCCAGTCATCGAGGCGCCCTGACCCTAACCCTCTCCCAGAGGGGACTGACCGAGTTGTTTGGGCGATTTACGCCAGACGCTGATATCGGGTCGAACTCCGGTTCTGAATGCTCTATAGATCAGCTCCCTCTCCCTGGGGAGAGGGCTGGGGTGAGGGGTGAATCCGGCGCGATACCAAAGCCGAACGCCAGCACTTCGCCTCAGAAACTCAAGCGTGAAACGGATAATCGACATAACCACGCTGATCGCCGCCGAAAAAACTGCTCGGATCCGGCGTGTTCAGCTCAAGGCCATCGTGCAGCCGACGCGGCAGGTCCGGGTTGGCCAAAAATGGCCGGCCAAAGGCAATGATGTCGGCGCGATCGGCGCGCAAGGCCTGTTCGGCGGATTCAGCGTCGTAACCGCCAGCGAGGATCAGCACGCCGTTCCAGGTCTGGCGCAGTTGGGCAATGATCGCGTCCCAGCGCGGATCAAAGTTTTCGTCCTTGACCGTGCCGACCATGGCCGGCTCGACCAGGTGCAGGTAGGCCAGATTCCACTGGTTGAGCGCTTCGACCAGATAACCGAAGGTCGCTTCAGGCGTGTCATCGCCCATGCCCATGAAGCGCCCCATCGGCGTCAGGCGCACGCCGACGCGCTCGGCACCGACTTCATCAGCGACGGCGGCGACCACTTCGAGCAGGAAGCGCGCGCGGTTTTCTACGCTGCCGCCATAGGCGTCGTCGCGCTGGTTGCTGTTGCTGTTGAGGAACTGGTCGAGCAGATAACCGTTGCCGGCATGGATTTCCACGCCGTCCATGCCGGCGTTCAACGCGTTACGCGCAGCGCGGCGATAGTCTTCGACGATGTCGGCAATTTCCGCTGTTTCGAGGGCGCGCGGTACCGGCACATCACCCCACACGCCGTTGCCTTGTTCATCGACGATAAAGGTCTTGCCCGGCACTGGCAGGGCACTTGGCGCCACCGGCAAGCCGGCGTCCGGCTGAAAGCTGGGGTGCGAGACCCGGCCGACGTGCCACAGCTGCATGAAGATCAGACCGTTCGCTGCGTGCACCGCCGTGCTGACTTCGCGCCACGCCTGGACTTGCGCATCGGTGTAGATCCCCGGCGTCCACGCATAGCCCTGGCCCTGTTGGGAGATCTGCGTGGCCTCGGTGATGATCAGCGCGGCACTGGCGCGTTGGCGGTAGTACTCGGCGTTCATTGCGGTCGGCACGTCGCCCGGTTGGCCGGCGCGCGAGCGGGTCAGGGGCGCCATCGCCACACGATGGGCAAGGGTGTAAGGGCCGAGGGCAATGGGTTGGAACAGGCGACGGGTCATGGGTAGCTCCGGATTTCGATGAGTAGGGTTCAAGCGCGGCAGCCAGGTGCCGCGCGCTGTGCAGGTAACTTAACCGGGGGCGGCGGGGCTGATAATCCGTGGCCGGCGCTACGCAGTTTTGCGCGCAACGCAACGGCACCCGCGCTCATCGCTGATGAACGCGGGCGTGGTTCAGGCGGGTTGGGTAGAGCGGGTCAGCGGCAGGTTCAGCCAGCGCCGACCGGTGGCATTGCTGACCGCGTTGCCGAGGGCAGCAGCCATTGGCCCTTGGACGATTTCGGCAGCACCGAGGAAGGGTTCGCCCGGTTGATCGAGCAGGTGCACATCGACCTTTTTTGGCAATTGGGTGAAACGCAGAATCGGATAACCGCTCCAGTCGTAGCTGCGAATGCCGCCGGCGTCGTAGGCGACCTGTTCGTAGAGCGTCCAGCTCGCCGACTGGACGATGCCGCCCTCGACCTGATTGCGCAGGCCATCGGGGCTGACGATCTGGCCGACGTCGACCGCTGTCACCACATGATCGACGCGAATTTCGCCAGTCTGCGGATGCACCCGCAGTTTCACCGCGAGGGCGCAGTAACCCATGATGTTCTTGTAGCGGGCGAAGGCAAAACCGATCCCCGCGCCGGGCTCGTTGCTCTTGTGGGGCCAGCCGATTTCATCACGCACGCGCTCGATCACGGCGCGGGCACGCGGATCGCTCAGATGGGCCAGGCGCAACGCCACCGGATCAAGGCCAGCCTTGATCGCCAACTCATCGATACCCGCCTCGATCGCAAAGATGTTGATGTGCGCACCGAGCGAGCGCATGGCCGAAGTGCGGAACGGCATGGTGGTGACGAAATTCATGTTGATCCGCGTCGCGCTCAGTTCGTACAGCGGCACCGCGTTGCGATCACCGTCACCTTCGGGCTGAGCGATTGGCACCGACGGCGCCGAGGCGAAGGGTTTCGCCAATAGACGTGCCGGCAGCAAGCGCCCGGCATTGACGATGCGTTCGTTGTGCGGCGTGGTCCACAGCTCGTAGTTCCAGTCCTGCAAACGGCCGTGGCTGAGGCCGGCATCGACTTCGGTGACCATCGCCGAACTGTACGGCTCCCAGAGATTTTCCTGCTCGCGCATCCATTGCACGCGCACCGGCGTGCCCGGCAGGCGCATCGCGATCAGCGCAGCATCGGCGGCGGCATCATCGGCGCCGTTGTGGCCGTAGCAACCCGAGCCTTCGGTATGAATGCAGCGCACACGCTCCGGCGGCAGACGCAGCATCTCGGCGATACCAGCGCGCAATGGATAGACACCCTGGGTGTGGGTCCACACCGTGAGCACGCCGTCGTTAAACCAGGCGACCGCACAGGACGGGCCGATCGAGCCGTGCATCAAATACTGCTTGGTGACCCGCGCTTTGAAGCGCATTTCGGTCGCGCCGCCGAGATTGCCGGTGTTGCTGATCGGATAGCGCTTGGAGGGCAATTGCTTGAGCAAATCGTGAATCCCGGCGGCTTCGGGAATCGCCTCGCCGCCGCTCCACTTGGCACTCTCGATGCCGCTGCGCATGGCTTTGATCGCTTGCCACTCATCACCGGCGACCACCGCCAGATAGTTGCCGTCGCGGATCACTTTGACCACGCCGCTGAGCGCCTCAATCGATGCCGTATCGAATGCCTGCAGCGTGCAGCCGGGACGCGGCGGGCGAATCACCCGCGCATGCAGCATGCCCGGCAGGCGCATGTCTTGCACGAACGCCGCGCCGCCGCTGACCTTGGCCGGGATGTCCAGGCGCGGCAGGTTGTGCCCGATCAGTTTGAAGTCGGCCGCCGCCATCGCTGGTGATTGTGCCTTGGCGTATTGGTGCACATCGACATGCTTGACTGCTTCGGCATAAGCCATGCGCTGACCGGCTGGCCCTTCGATAATGCCGTCGCGAGTGCTCAGTTGCGCAGCATCGACTTGCCAACTGCGCGCAGCGGCATCGACGAGCATTTCCCGCACCTGCGCGGCGGCGTTGTACAGCGCGGTGCCGCTGTCGAAAATGCTGTGGCTGCCGGCGGTGTAGCCTTCGTTGGGCGTCAGTGCGGTGTCGGCGGTGAGCAAATTGACGGCGCGGGCCGGCACCTGCAAACGCTCGGCAGCGATTTGCAGCAACGCGGTTTTCACTCCAGTGCCCAGTTCGACCTTGCCGGTGTACACGGTGATGCCGTCGGCGCCAATGCGAATCCACGCGTCCAGGTAAGGGTTGGTGCGCAGGCTGCCGGGCAAATCGGGGGCAAGGACCACGGTGCCGAGGGTGTCGACTTCGGTGTCGGCCAAGACACGCTGCGCTACCGGCATCAGGGTGAAGGCCATCAGTAGTGCGCCGCCACGCAGGAAGGCCCGGCGGCTGGGGTTCAAGCCGTTAGCTTCGCTCATGTCCGGCTCCCGTTGTGCCCGGCCACCTGCTTGATCGCCTCGATGATGCGCAAGTGCGTGCCGCAACGGCACAGATTGCCGGCCATGTGCTCGCGGATGGTTTGTTCGTCCGGGTGCGGATCACGTTCGAGCAACGCCTGCGCGCGCATCAGCATGCCGGCGATGCAGTAACCGCATTGCGCCGCTTGCTTGTCGATGAATGCCGTTTGCAACGGGCCGGGTTTTTCTGCGCTGCCGAGGCTCTCCACGGTGCGGATTTTTTCCTTCAAGGCCTGCGCAGGGCGTGAGGCAGGCGAACACCGGCTGGTCGTCGACGATCACCGTGCACGCGCCGCACTGGCCCAGGCCACAGCCGTACTTGGCGCCGTTGAGGTTCAAGTGGTTGCGCAGCGCATACAGCAGCGGCATGTCCGGCTCCAGCTCCAGCGCTTGGGCGGCTCCATTGACGGTGAGAGTGATCTGGCTCATTTCGTCTCCTGACGTAACGCTTCAATAGTGGAAGAGAGGTCGGCCCATGGCTGCTCGGGTCTGGCTTGCTCGCGCAGATACGCGGCGAGGGCGCCGAGCTGGGCGTTGTCGAGGCTGGCGGCGAACGGCGGCATCACCGGGCCGGGCGCGCCGGGAATGGCGGGCACGCCGTCAAGCACGCTCTTGAGAAAGTTGCGCGGGCTGGCCGCTTGTAGCGCCGAGGTGCTTTCCAGGCCTGGGCGGCCGTCGATTTCACGCATCGGCGCGGCGGGTGCGTGACATCCGGCGCAGGCGCTGCTGAAGAGCAGGGCGCCGCTGCTGTGATCCGCTGGACTGCTCGGCGGCTTTTGCGCAGTGATTTCGGTCACCGCGTGCGGGCTTTGCAGGCTCAGCAGGTAGTCGGCAATCGCCTCGGCTTCACTGGCCGGCAAGCGCGCCAGACTCAGGCTGACCGGACGCATCGGGCCGGCGGGTGTGCCGTGGCCATCGACGACATCGGCGCGCAGGTAGCCGACCAATTGCTCGCGACTCCACGGATTGGCGCGCTGCCCGAGGCCGACCAGGGCCGGCGCTTCCCAGCCATCGACGCTGCCGCCCTGCAGATACTCCGAGGATTTCTCCGCGCCAATCAGGTTCAGCGGCGAATGGCAGCCGGCGCAGTGGCCCGGGCCGTCGACCAGATAGCGTCCGCGATTCCATGCCGCGCTGTGTTCGGCCTGCGGCGTGAGCGGCTCGCCATGCAGAAACAGCAGATTCCAGAACGACACCAGCGGGCGGATGTTCATCGGGAAGTTCATCTGGTTCTGCCGCGCCGGGGCGTGTACGGCGGGGCCGCTCACCAAGTAGGCATAGGCGTCGGCGATGTCTTCGGAGCTCATGCGCCGGTAGTGCACGTAGGGAAAGGCCGGGTAGAGAAAGTGGCCGTCGCGGGCAATGCCTTCGCGCATCGCCCGCTCGAAGGCCGGCAGTGACCATTCGCCGATGCCGGTCTGCGCATCCGGGGTGATGTTGGTGCTGTACAGCGTGCCGAACGGCGTCACCAGCGGCAGCCCGCCAGCCAGGTATTCGCCGCCGGGGCGGGTATGGCACACCGCGCAGTCACCGGCCTCGACCACCCGTGCGCCGCGTTGCAACTGCGCAGTATCGAATGACGTCGGCCGTTTGATTGGCGCGATCGCCGGGCGCCACATCAGCGCGACGGCGACGATCAGGCCGAGTACCGCGAGCACGGCGACGCTGAACCACAGGGTTCTGGATTTGAGCAAATGGCTATTCATGGTCGGCAGAAAAACGCGGCGGACAGTGGCAGGACGAGTGCAGTGCGGGTCATGGAAACGCTCCTTGTAGCAGCCGGGAAGGGCGCCGATGCGGACGTCTGCGCCAGGGCCAAAGCGTAGAGAAGACCCTTGCAGCGGAGAATCACCGGCCCACGCAACAGCGCGTTGCGCCACAAGCAACGTTGCGCGCCGCGCATCAGTGCGTTGTCAGTGGCACGGATTCTCGCCCCCGCCGGCTGACCGTAGCCTTGGCACAACTTTCCCGAACTCAACGAGGTGTCACCATGCTTACGGGCAACCCTGCCGTTGCGGCCCCGGCCGAACAGCCTGCTTCACTCTCCGGCCTGATGGTCGCGTTTCTGGCATTTTGCTGCGGCGCGGTCGTCGCCAACCTGTATTACGCACAACCCATCGTCGAACTGATCGCGCCGCAGATCGGCCTCTCCAGCGCCAATGCCAGCCTGATCGTGTCGCTGACGCAGTTCGGATACGCGCTGGGCTTGTTGCTGCTGGTACCGCTGGCCGACCTGATGGAAAACCGCCGTCTGGTGGTCGGCTTCACCCTCGCTGCCAGCGTGACGCTGTTGTGCGCTGGCCTGACTCATTCGCCGTCGCTGTTTCTGCTGCTCTCTTTGCTGATCGGCCTGACTTCGGTGGCAGTGCAGATCCTCGTGCCGCTGGCGGCGCATCTGGCGCCGGAAGCCAGCCGGGGCCGCGTGGTCGGCAATATCATGAGCGGCCTGCTCTTGGGGATTCTGCTGTCGCGGCCGCTGTCGAGCCTGTTGGTCGAAGTGTTCGGCTGGCGCGGGGTGTTTTACAGCGCGGCGGCACTGATGGCGGTGATCGCGCTGATTACCGCTGTGGCACTGCCGCGCCGGGTGCCGACGCACAAAGCCACCTATGTCGCGTTGATCGGTTCGGTGTTTGCCTTGGCCCGACGCTTTCCTGTGTTGCGCCAGCGTTCGCTGTATCAGGGTTTGCTGTTCGCCAGTTTCAGCCTGTTCTGGACGCTCGCGCCAATTGAGCTGATGCGTCACCACGGTTTCAGCCAGGCGCAGGTGGCGATCTTTGCGTTGGTCGGCGCGGTGGGTGCGATTGCTGCGCCGATTGCCGGGCGTCTGGCCGATGCCGGGCACGGTCGTCGCGGTACCTTGGTGGCGTTGCTGCTGGCGCCGCTGTCACTGTTGATCGCCGCGTTGCCGGGCAGTGGTTACGTGTGGCTGGTGGTGTGTGCGGTGCTGCTGGATTTTGCCGTGCAGCTGAACATGGTCCTCGGCCAGCGCGAAGTCTACGCCCTCGACCCGCACAGCCGCGCACGCCTGAATGCGGTGTACATGACCAGCATCTTCGTCGGCGGCGCCCTCGGTTCACTGGTCGCCAGCCCGCTGTACGAACACTTCGGCTGGAACCTCTCGGCCGTCGCCGTAGCGGTGTTGCCGGCGCTGGCGCTGGCGTTGTTCCTGAGCCGCAAGGCTGATGGCTGAGGTCGCGATGAGGCCCGGCAAGCACGACGATACAAGACGTGTGGCGAGCACTGATGCACAATCAGCGGCGTTCCCTCACCACCGGATCCCGCTTATGGACAAGTTGCTGGCATTGAAGATGTTTGTTGAAACCGTGCGCTGCGGGGGCTATTCCTCGGCGGCGCGCAAGCTTGGGATTTCGACGTCTTCGGTGACACGGCAAGTGGCGGGGCTGGAGAACGAGTTGGGCGCCAGCCTGCTCAATCGCACCACGCGCAACACCAGCGTGACCGTCGCCGGTCAAACCTATTTCGAGAAGGCCGTGGCGATTCTCGATGCCATCGACGAAGCCGATGCGGTGGTCGCCGATCGTGGCAGTGATGCCCAAGGCCGCTTGCGCATCAGCGTGCCGGTGGAGTTTGGCCGCCGGCTGATCGCGCCGCACCTGAGCCGCTTGCTTGAACGCCATCCCGGGCTGGAGATCAGCCTGTCGTTGAGCGATCAGGTCAGCGATTTGCTCAGCGAGCAGATCGACGTTTCAGTGCGGCTCGGTTCTACGGTGGTCAGTGAAGACATCGTCAGCAAACGCGTCGGGCAGTTTCAGCGTTGGATTGTCGCCAGCCCGGATTATCTGGCGCGCAGCGGCGTGCTCGAACATCCGCGGGATCTGCTTGAGCACCAATGCCTGCGTTTCGATTACGGCGGCAGCCATCATCACTGGACCTTTCAGGGCGACGAAGAGCCGATTCAGCTCAACGTTGCGGGCCGCCTGCAAAGCAACAACGCCGACATCTTGCGCGAAGCGGCAATTGGCGGTGGCGGGGTGGCGCTGCTGGCCGACTGGCTGGTGCGCGACGACGTCGCCGCCGGGCGCCTGGCGCGCTTGCTTGAGCACTACGAGGTCAATCCCGGCAGTGCCAGCAGTTGCATCAACGCGCTGTACCTGCCCAACCACCGTGGTTCGAGCCGGATCAACGTGTTCATCGATTTTCTCGTGGAAATCCTCAAACCCGCCGCATCCGCTGTTTAGCACTGCACACTCTGTTGCTGCAGCCGCTGCACACTGCTTGTATGCTTGCGCCCCGGAACACGTGGCCGCCGTGAGTGCCGACGTTCGAATGATGGCTGGAATGGATACCGGACTTCCTTAAGGTACTGACGTGAAGCGTGATACTCGCCTTGTAATGCTCCTGCTGCTGGTGATTGGCTGTTCCCTGACTTCGCTGACGATCTGGAAAGTCTGGTCTTCGCGTGAGCGCGCGCTGGCCGAGGTCGATGTGCATGGCCTGAACCTGACCCAGGCGCTCAATACCTACACCGAAGGCATTGTCCGGCAAAGCTCGCTGCTCTTGCTCGGACTGGTCGAACGTCTGGAAACCGAGGGCAACGGCCCGGCGCAGATTCAGCGCATCCAGAGTCTGATCGACCGCCAGCAGCCGCTGATGCCACAGCTCAGCGGCATCATCATCTATGACCGGAACGGGCATTGGCTGATGTCCTCCAACCGGCCGATTCCGGAGGGCGCCAACAGCAGCGACCGCGCCTATTTCATTCACCACCGTGAAAACCGCAGCCGCGAGCCGTTCATTGGCCCGCCGATCCAGAGCCGTGCCAATCACGAATGGGTGGTGACTATCAGTCGGCGCTTCAACGACGATGGCGGGCAGTTCGCTGGCGTGGTAGCGGTGACGCTGGGGGTGGAAAACTTCCTGCGGGTGTTCGGCAAACTCGACGTTGGCCAGGACGGCGCGATAGGCCTGTCGTACACCGATGGCACGCTGCTGGTCCGCTATCCGTTCCGCGAGCAGGACATGGGCCGCAACTTCTCCAAATCGCCGATCTACGCCAAATACCTCGTTGACCGCTCGGTCGGCACTGCCTCCTACACCTCCAGCCTCGACGGCGTTGAGCGGTTGTACGCGTTCCGTAAAAGCGAAACGCTGCCGCTGATCACCACCGTGGCCCTGGGCAAGGACGAAGCGCTGGCGGCGTGGCGCATCGAAGCGGCGCTGTCGGCGGTGGTGGTGATCGGGCTGCTAGGGCTGACCGGGTTGATCGGCTGGTTCCTGATCCTTGATATCCGCCGCCGCACCGAGGCCGAAGAAGCCTTGCGCGATGCCCAGCAGCAATTGCTCGCGTCCAATCGCCAGCTGGAATTACTGGCGCTGAAGGACGCGCTGACCGGCCTGGCCAACCGCCGCTGTTTCGATGAAACCCTGACGGTGGAAGCGCGGCGCGCGCAGCGTGACGGGACTTCGCTGGCCTTGCTGATGATTGATATTGATCACTTCAAATTGTTCAACGATGCCTTGGGCCACGTCGCCGGCGATGCCTGCCTGCAAGCGGTCAGCAAGATTCTTGAAGGCTGCGTGCGACGCCCCTCGGATCTGGTCGCGCGCTACGGTGGCGAGGAAATGGCGGTGATCATGCCGGCCACCGACAGCGCCGGTGCGACGGTGGTGGCGCAACTGATGCTCGAGCGTTTGCAGCAGGCGAACATCGCCCACCCGGGCAGTCCGTTTGCTCGGATCACGGTGAGTATCGGTATGGCGGTAGGGACGGGCGCCCAGCTGGATTCGCTCCCGGCGTTGATCCAGAACGCGGATCAGGCGCTGTACCGCGCCAAAGCGGCGGGGCGCAACGGGATGGCCGGGCAGGCCTGAGGCGCACTAGAAAGCTTCGCCGCTATCCAGTTTCGCCAACAGCATCTGCCCGCGTTGCCACAGCGCATCCTGCTTGGCCAGCGGCATGCGGTCGAGGTTCTTGTACATCATGCCCATGCGCTGATTGCCACGCAGGATATCGTCGTGGCGCATGAGGAAATGCCAGTACAGCGCGTTAAACGGGCAGGCATCGTCCGCGCTGCTTTCCTTGACCTTGTAGGCGCAGTCGCCGCAATAGTCCGACATCCGATTGATGTACTGGCCGCTGGCACAGTAAGGCTTGGAGCCGAGATAACCGCCGTCGGCATGCATGACCATGCCCAGGGTGTTGGGCAGTTCGACCCAGTCGAAGGCGTCCATGTAGATCGCCAGATACCATTCACAGATTTCCTTCGGCGCAATCCCGGCGAGCAAGGCAAAGTTGCCGGTGACCATCAGCCGCTGGATGTGGTGGGCGTAGGCATGTTGCAGGCTTTGGCCGATGGCCTGGCGCATGCAGTTCATCTGTGTCTGCCCGGTCCAGTAGAACTCCGGCAGCGGGCGCGTGTTGCCAAACACATTGCCCTCGGCGTAATCCGGCATCTTCAGCCAGTACACACCGCGCACGTATTCGCGCCAGCCGATCAGCTGCCGAATGAAGCCTTCGGCCGCGTTGAGGCCGATGCTCCCCGACCAGTAGGCGGCCTCGACATCGCTGCACAGCTGGCGCAAATCGAGCAGGCCGATGTTCAGCGCGGCACTGATCCGCGCATGAAACAGAAACGGTTCATCACTGGCCATGGCGTCCTGGTAATCACCGAAGCCGGCCAGCGCATAGTCGAGAAAGTATTGCCACAGGGCCTGGGCATCGGCGTGGGTCACCGGGTAATTGAAGTCATCCAGCGTGCCGTAATGCGTGGCAAAGCGCTCGCCGACCAACGCCAGCACCTCTTGGGTGATTGCGTCATTGGCGAAACGTGCCGGGTAGGGCGGTTTGGCGTGTTTGGGCAGCGCCTTGCGATTCTCCGCATCGAAATTCCACGCACCGCCGACCGGCGTACCGTCCCCGTTCAGCAGCAGCCGACTCTTGCGCCGCATCTCGCGGTAGAAAAACTCCATGCGCAGCTGCTTCTTGCCGCTGGCCCAATTGGAGAACTCTTCGCGGGAGCAGAGGAAACGGCTGTCTGAATGCCAGTGCACGGGCAAGCCCGAATCTTTGATTGACTGCTCAAGGCGCCAGTCGCCGCATTCGGTGATATGAATCTGTTCGGCGCCGGTGAGGGTTTGCCAGCGCTGCAATTCGCCGGGGATGGAGCCGCTGTTATCCGGGTCGTCGAGGCGGACGTATTGGACGCGGTAGCCTTTATCGCGCAACGCCTCGGCGAAGTGGCGCATGGCGCTGAAGATCAGGGCGATTTTTTGCGGATGATGAGCGACGTGGGTCGCTTCCTCCATGACCTCGACCATCAGCAGCAGGTCGTGCTGGGGATCGAGTGGCTGCAGGGAGGCCAGGTCGAAAGACAGCTGGTCGCCGAGGATCAGGAGCAAGCGGTGGGCAGGGGGCATGGAGCTAAGTCCGGTGAACGATTCGAACTCCAATAGTTATACAGATTGTTTGTTATGTATAGGTTTTAGCGGCCACTGACATCCTATTGTGGGAGCGAGCCTGCTCGCGAAAGCGTCCTGTCAGTCAATACAAGTGCTGACTGACCCACCGCCTTCGCGAGCAGGCTCGCTCCCACAGGAACTTGTTTTGGGTTCTTAGGCGGGGTAGGTCGGATAGTCGATGTAGCCCTCGGCACCGCCGCCATACACCGTCGCCGGATTCAATTGGTTCAACGGCCAGTCATGAGCAATCCGCGCCGGCAGATCCGGGTTGGCCATGAACGGTCGGCCAAACGCAACGAGATCGGCCAGCCCTGACTCAAGCAATTGCGCGCCGGTTTTGGCGGTGTAGCGACCGGCATAAATGATCGCGCCGCTGAACGTGTCGCGCACGGCCTGGCGAAAGGTCTGCGGCATCGCTGGCGCGTTGTCCCAGTCGGCTTCGGCGATCGACAGGTAGGCGATGCCGACGTCTTCGAGAATCTTGATCGCCGCAATGTAAGTTGTGTGCGGATCTTCCTCGACCAGGCCCAGATACGTCCGCGCTTCATCAGTTGTAGTGAACAACGGCGCGAAACGCACACCGACCTTGTCCTTGCCGATGCATTCGGCGACGCCGGCCACCACTTCGCGCAAGAAGCGCAAGCGATTATCCAGTGAGCCGCCGTACTGATCGGTGCGCAGGTTGCTGTGGGCGGAGATGAACTGGTTGACCAGATAACCGTTGGCGCAATGCAGTTCGATGCCGTCGAAACCTGCATCCATCGCGTTGCGCGCGGCCTGGATGTACAGCTGAATCAGTTCCTGCACTTCATCGGTGCTCAGCGCGCGCGGAGCGGACGGCGGCACCAGTTCACCGACACCAGGCGCGGTTTCGATGAACACGCTGACGCGGTCCGTCGCCACCGCAGAGGCCGACACCGGCGCATCACCATTGGGCTGCAACGCCGTGTGCGAGACCCGACCGACATGCCAGAGCTGGGCGAAGATCACACCATCCACCGCGTGCACCGCCTCGGTGACTTTGCGCCAACCGGCGATCTGCTCCGGCGTGTGAATGCCCGGCGTCCACGCATAACCCTGGCCGCGCGGTTCGATCTGGGTGCCCTCGGTGACCAGTAAACCGGCACCGGCGCGCTGCTGGTAATACTCGGCCATCAATTCGTTGGCGACATTGCCCGGTTGCGTGCTGCGCTGGCGGGTGAGGGGCGGCAGGACGATGCGGTTTTTCAGGGTGTGTGCGCCCAATTTGGCAGGCGTGAAGAAAGCGTTTTTCATGGAGTAAGCCTGGAATCTGATTAGACCAGTCGACTAGTGACTGGGCAAAAAAACAACGCCGGGCGGTACGCACGCGGCGTTGATCGGGGTAGAGCGAGGGATTCAGCCGAGCATCTTCAACAGCTTTTCGGCAACGGCGGCGGAGCTGGCCGGGTTCTGGCCGGTGACCAGTTGACCGTCAGCCACCACATGCACCTGCCAATCGGCGACTTTCGAATAGCGCCCGCCCAGACGCTGGAATTCGTCTTCGATGAGGAACGGCACCACGTCAGTCAGACCAACAGCAGCTTCTTCGGCGTTGGTGAAACCGGTGACGTCGCGATCTTTGACGATCGGCTGGCCGTCAGCGCGCACCACATGACGCAACACGCCGGGTGCGTGGCAGACAAAACCGTGAGGTTTGTTGGCGCGGTCGAAGGCTTCGATCAGTGCAATCGAGGCCTTGTCTTCGGCCAGATCCCACAGCGGGCCGTGGCCGCCTGGGTAGAACACGGCGTCGAAATCTTCGGCCTTCACGTCAGCCAAACGGCCAGTGGTGGCGAGTGCCTGTTGTGCAGCCGGATCAGCGCGGAAGCGATCGGTTTCGGCAGTCTGCGCGCTTGGCTCATCGCTTTTCGGATCGAGCGGCGGCTGGCCGCCGGCAGGCGATACCAGCGTGACGTCGGCGCCGGCGTCCTTGAAGGCGTAGTAGGGCGCGGCGAACTCTTCCAGCCAGAAGCCGGTTTTCTTGCCGGTGTTGCCGAGTTGATCGTGGGAAGTCAGAACCATCAAGATTTTCATAGAGCACCCTTGGTTTGGTCAGGCATCGGCACAGGGCGAGGAATTCGCTCAGCGTCGGCACCGCATGAATTTGTGTCTCGGGGCGCAGCATAGGTTCCAATTAGACCAGTCGTCTAGTAATTTTTTCAGAAAATGTTTTTGCTCGTCGGTTATGGCAAACTCCCGGCCTTGAGAAGTATACGACTGGTCTATTGTCTGGAATTTTGCGCACCATGAAGCCGACCTTTGACGACACCCGCCAACACTTACTCGACACCGGCCACCGGATGATGGCCGAGAAGGGCTTCACCAGCGTCGGCCTCAACGAGATCCTGCAGACCGCTGGCGTGCCCAAGGGCTCGTTCTATCACTACTTCAAATCCAAGGAGTTGTATGGCCAGGCGCTGCTCGAGGATTACTTCGTCGACTACCTCGCCGACATGGAGCGCCGCCTGACATTGCCTGGGCTGACTGCGTTCGAGCGTTTGATGGATTACTGGCAGGGCTGGCAGAACCGCTGCACCCTCGAAGGCCACGGCGATGAATGCCTGGTGGTGAAACTCAGCGCCGAAGTCGCCGACCTGTCCGAATCAATGCGCTTGACCTTGCGCGACGGCGCCGAACGCATCGTCGCGCGCATCACCGAATGCATCGAACAAGGCCAAAATGACAAAAGCTTGCCCGAGGGCGATGCGCGGAAGTTGGCAGAGACGCTGTATCAGCTCTGGCTCGGCGCGAGTCTGCTGAACAAACTGCAGCGCACCGGACAGTCGCTGGAAACCTCAATGGCGATGACCCGGCAGCTTTTGCGAGTCTGAGCCTCGCCGCAGGTCCCTGTATGAGTGAACCACCGATCTTGATTCAATCCCCAATCCCTGTGGGAGCTGGCTTGCCAGCGATGGCGGTATATCTGCTACATCAATGCTGGATGTGCTGACCTCATCGCTGGCAAGCCAGCTCCCACAGGGATTTGCGGTGGTTGTCGCAGTTATGTCCAGGGAGTACCGGATCAGGCCACTCAACATTCAGTCAGGGGACTTTTCCTCTTCAGGCAGTTGGGCAAACCACTGCGCATACGGTGTATTGCTCACCTTGAAACGGTTGTAGTCCGGGCTGCCGTCATCCCACCACACCGGCCCGCGTTCACCCAGCGCGACTTTGGCGTCGTTGACGCGAGCTCTCGCCGACTTCAACGCCTGTGCATCCTCCGCACGCTTCGCCTCTTTGACCGCACGCCGCGCTGACATGAGTTCGGTTACAAACGCCTCACGCTTGGCGGCTGGCAGCGATGGGTTGCTGCAACGCCACAGCTGTTGCTTGACCACAAAATAGTGGCCATCGGGGGTGGTGGGGTACATGGGCGATATCCTGCGCGATCGAGTCTTAGACCGGGTAGGACAACTCGCCGATGAGTTTATCCAGCGTAATCGGATAATCGCGCACCCGTACGCCACACGCGTTATAGATCGCGTTGGCGATGGCCGCCGCGGCGCCGCTGATACCCAGCTCGCCGACGCCTTTGGCTTTCAACGGGGTTGCATACGGGTCGACTTCATCGAGAAAGATTACTTCCTGATGGGGAATGTCGGCGTGCACCGGCACCTCGTATCCGGCCAGATCGTGATTGACGAAAAAGCCGATTCGATGGTCCACCGCCAGCTCTTCCATCAATGCCGCTCCTGCGCCCATGGTCATGCCGCCGATGATCTGGCTGCGCGCGGTTTTCGGGTTGAGGATGCGCCCGGCGGCGCACACGGCCAGTTGCCGGCGCAGGCGAATTTCGCCGGTCGCCGCATTGACCGCGACTTCGGCGAAATGCGCGCCGAAAGTCTGCTGGGCGAAGCGCTGGGCAAGGTCACCGTATTCCATGCGGTCCTCGCCCGTCAGCTCGCCATTGGCTGCGGCCTGAGCCAAGCCAACCTGCTGCGAGCCTGCGCGAATCTGTGCATCGACAAACTCGGCTTGCTGCGGGTCAATCCCGACGGCGCGAGCGGCGGCTTCACGCAGTTTCATGCACGCGGCATACACGCCGGCAGTGGAGGAGGCGGCTCCCCACTGGCCGCCGGAGCCCGACGATTCCGGAAACCGCGAATCGCCCAAGTGCACCACGACACGGTCCAGCGGCACGCCCATCATTTCGGCGGCGGTCTGGGCGATGATGGTGTAACTGCCGGTGCCGATGTCGGTCATGTCGGTTTCCACGGTGATGACGCCTTGACGATCGAGACGCACCCGCGCCGCCGAAGCGGTGGTCGGTGCGCCGCGAATCGCCGAGGCCAGCCCGATGCCGATCAGCCAGCCATCCTCACGGCGCTGAGCGGGTTGAGGGTTGCGCTGACGCCAGCCAAAGCGTTCGGCGCCAGTGTTCAGGCATTCCACCAACTGCCGTTTGGAGAACGGCCGCGCCGGTTGCTCCGGATCGACCTGCGAGTCGTTGAGGATGCGCAGTTGCAGCGGATCCATCTGCAGCTTTTCCGCCAGTTCATCCATGGCGATTTCCAGCGCCATCATCCCCGGTGCCTCGCCCGGCGCGCGCATCGCCGAACCCTCGGCGAGATCGAGCACGGCGAGATTCAAACGAGTCATGCGATTGGCCCCGGCGTAAAGCAAGCGGGTTGACGCGGTGGCCGCTTCGGCGCGACCACCGCGCAGATTGCCCGACCAGCTCTCGTGGCCGATCGCCGTGATCACGCCGTCACGGTTGGCACCGATGCGCAGGCGCTGAAGCGTCGCTGGACGATGGGTCAGGTTGTTGAACATCAGCGGCCGCGGCAGCGCGACTTTCACCGCTCGCCCGGCATGTCGAGCGGCCAGGGATGCCAACACAGCGTCGCAAAGAATCGTGCCCTTACCGCCGAAACCACCGCCGATATACGGCGAGATCAGGCGCACATCTTCCTTGGCGATGCCGAGGGTTTTCGCCAGATCGCGCACGCCCCAGTTGATCTGTTGGATCGATGTCCACAAGGTCAACTGCGTGCCACTCCAGCGGGCAATGGTTGCGTGCGGTTCCATCATCGCGTGGGCCTGGTCAGGCGTGCTGTAGTGCTGATCGATTTGCACTGGCGCAGCGTTGAAGGCGCCTTCGAAGTCACCGACGCTGGTCTGCGGCGGCGGGCCAAAACCGGCCGGTGGCGGTGGGGTTGCGGAGTCTTTCGCAGCCGCCAGATCGAATGAACCCGCTTCGGCCACGTAGCGGATGTCGAGCAAGCCGGCGGCCGCGCGCGCCTGTTCAAAGGTGTCCGCGACGACAATCGCCACGGCCTGGTGATAATGATCGACCTGCGGCCCGGCCAAGGCCCTGGCTACGTAAAACTCGCCTTTGGCCAATGCCCCGGCGTTTTCGTAAGTGACGATGGCAATCACCCCGGACGCTTCCCGCGCTTGCGTCGAATCGATCGAGGCAATGCGCCCCTTGCCGATCCCGGCGCCGACGATATAGCCATAGGCGGCGTCCGGCACCGCTGCGTTTTGCTCGTAGGCGTAGGGGGCGGTGCCGGTGGTTTTCAGCTTGCCGTCGATGCGGTCGGCAGGTTGGCCGATCACCTTCAGCTGGTCGATCGGATTGGAGCCGGCCGGGGTGTCGAATTTCATCTGCAAATTCCTTCCAGACAGGCTGGCGACGCACACGTAGCGCGGCGCAGCCATCGGTTGACGTCGGATCTCTACGAGCCTAGGCCATCGACGCGCCACTGATAATGCGCGGATTCAGGATGGAATGATGAATCTCGCTCACCAATCCTGATCAACATGACAAATAGGAATACGTTTCAATTACTAATGCGACCGTATACCATGCGCGACGTTTTCACTGGCGGTTTTGCCCTTCGTTCTGGCCTATTCGTAAAGGTTTTCACCTCATGCGTCGAACTCTGCTTTCCATTTGTGTGCTGCAGGCGTTGTCTTCTTCCTCGTGGGCTGAGTCAGCCGAACCGACTTCTTCAACGCTTGAGCTGGAAGCCACCGACGTAGTCGGCACAGCGGATTACGAACGGGCAGACGGCCCGGTGCAGGGCTACCGCGCGACGCGTTCGGCCAGCGCCACGCGCACCGACACTTCGATTCATGAAACCGCGCAATCGATCAGCGTGGTGACCAAGGATGCCGTTGAAGACCTCGGCGCGACGCGTTTGCAGGATGCGCTGGATTACGCCGGCGGCGTCGGGCGGGCGAACAATTTCGGTGGGCAGGGCCTGACCACCTTCACCGTGCGCGGCTTCACCACGGGCGAGTTCTACCGCAACGGTTTCCCGATCAACCGTGGCTACCCGAACATGCCCGACGCCAACACCATCGAGCGTCTGGAAGTGCTGCGCGGCCCGGCGACCATGCTCTATGGCCGTGGCGACCCAGGCGGTACCTTCAACGTGGTGTCGAAACAGCCGTTGCCCGAGCGCACCGTTACGTTAGGCAGCCAGTTGAACGACCAAGGCATGACGCGCGGCACCCTCGACGCTTCCGGGCCACTCGACGAAGAAGGGCGTCTGGCCTATCGCTTGAATGTGGTGGGCGAGGGCGGTGACACCTTCCGCGATCATGTCGAGAACGAGCGCTACGGCATCACGCCGGTGCTGACCTGGCAGGCCACCGATGCGACCAAGCTGATTTTCGAAGGCGACTTCATGCGCAACAACGCGCCGCTCGATCGTGGCGTCACGCGCTACCCGGCGCAGATCGGCACCGCCTCGCGCGATACCTTCTTTGGCGAGAAGGACGTCGGCAAACTGCACAACGACAACAACATGGCGCAACTGGGTTTCGAGCACATGCTCAACGATGAGTGGACCCTCGGCGGTGGTTTCCAGTGGCTCGACGGCTCGCTCAAGGGCAACGCGATCGAGGCCAACGGCATTGCCGCTGACGGCCGCACGCTGGGGCGCAACTTCAACTACCGCAAGCTGGAATGGACCGACAAGGACACCCAGCTCAACCTCACCGGGCATTTTGATACTGGCGGTCTGCAGCACACCTTGCTCACCGGCATCGAGTATGAAGATTACGATTACAAGTCGATCATCCAGCGCTCCAGCGGCGCGGTCAGTGCCTACCCGATCGACATCTTCAATCCGGTTTACGGCCAGCCACGCCCGGCGCTGACCCGCACGCCGACCCACGACAAAGAGAACCTCAAGACCTACGCGGCATTCGTGCAGGATCAGGTAGCCCTTACCGACAAACTGAAAGTGCTGGCCGGCGCGCGTTTCGAGCGCTTCGAGCACGATTACGAAACCTACGTGCCCGGCGGCAAGAGCTGGCAGGCCAGCGACAACGCCGTCACCCCGCGTATCGGCGTCACCTACGACCTGACCGAAACCCTGGCGGTCTATGCCAACACCGCGCGCTCGTTCAAACCCAACACCGGCGCCAGTCGCGAAGGCAGCGGCTTCGCTCCGGAGAAGGGTAAGTCGTACGAGATGGGCGTGAAGTGGGAAGCGCTGGATCAGCAGTTGAGCGTCGACGCGGCGATCTACCAGATCGAAAAACGCAACGTGCTGACCACCGACCCGGTAGATTCGACCTTCAGCGTCGCCGCTGGTGAAGTACGCAGCCGTGGTTTCGACGTCAACGTCACCGGCAATCTCACCCCAGAGTGGCGAGTAGTCGGCGGTTACGCCTACGTCGACGCCGAGGTGACCAAGGACAACACGCTGCGCTCCGGCACGCGCCTGCTGAACATCCCGAAGAACAGCTTCAGCCTGCTCAATATGTACGAATTCCAGGACGGCACGCTCAAAGGCCTTGGCCTTGGCACTGGCCTGAAATACGTCGACGAGCGCGCCGGGCAGACGTCCAACACCGCGTTTTCCATGGGCAGTTACACCGTGGTCGACCTGCTGAGCTTCTACAAGGTCAACGACAAGGTGCGCCTCAATCTCGATGTGAAAAACATCTTCGATCGCGACTACGAAGAAGGCGCCTTCGGCAACGTTTACGCCTACCCGGGCGCGCCGCGAACCGTGCAGGTGGGGATTTCCTACACGCTGTAAATTGCCGCAGCGGTTGCCGCCGCCCCATGCTGGCCTGAGAGTGGCATGTCGAAATCAGACATCGGCATGCCGCACTCAGGCTAGTTGCGCGGCGGTCGGGCCACGTAAGGTGAAGCATCATTTCGTCGGCAAAGCGTCTGCGTCGCTGCTTTCGCCTGAGTCGACTCAAGGAAATGATGATCGCCTGACGCACAGTCAGTGGCCCAAACGTCGATCATGAGAACAATAAGAACCCATGACTAGCCTGAACCCCAAGGACTCCAACGGTCAGTTGGCGCAAGGTTTCAAACCGCGTCACGTCACCATGCTTTCCATTGCCGGCATCATCGGCGCAGGACTTTTCGTTGGCTCAGGCCACGCCATCGCCGCCGCAGGACCTGCGGTGCTGCTCGCTTATCTGTTCTCCGGTCTGCTGGTCGTGCTGGTCATGCGCATGCTCGGCGAAATGGCTGTCGCGCATCCCGACACCGGCTCATTTTCCACCTACGCTGATCAAGCCATTGGCCGCTGGGCCGGGTTCACCATCGGCTGGCTGTATTGGTGGTTCTGGGTGCTGGTGATTCCCATCGAAGCACTGGCCGCCGGTCACGTGCTCAATCAGTGGTTTCCCCAGGTCGATGCCTGGTTGTTCGCCTTGCTGTCGATCGTCCTGCTGGTGATCACCAACCTGTTCAGCGTGTCGAAATATGGCGAGTTCGAATTCTGGTTCGCCATGGCCAAGGTCATCGCAATCATCGGTTTCATCGGCCTGGGTTTTGCGGTGCTGATGGGCTGGATTCCCGAGCGTGAAGCCAGTGGCTTGAGCACGCTGATGGCCGAGCACGGCGGCTTTGCGCCGAACGGCATGTCGGCGGTGGTCGGCGCGTTCATCACCATCATGTTCAGTTTCATCGGCACCGAAGCGGTGACCATTGCCGCTGCGGAATCGAACAATCCGGCGCAGAACATCGCCAAGGCCACCCGTTCGGTGATCTGGCGTATCGGCATTTTCTATCTGCTGTCGATCTTCGTGGTGATTTCCGTGGTGCCGTGGAATGACCCGCAACTTGCCTCGGTCGGTTCCTACCAGCGCGCACTGGAACTGATGAACATCCCCAACGCCAAATTCCTCGTCGACGTGGTCGTGTTGATCGCGGTGGCCAGTTGCATGAACTCGTCGATCTACATTTCCTCGCGCATGCTCTATTCGCTGGGCCGACGCGGCGATGCGCCGCCGGCATTGAAGGTGACTTCGGCGGCCGGCGTGCCACGCGCGGCGGTGATCGCCAGCACGGTGATCGGCGCAGGCGTGACGTTACTCAGCTATTTCATGCCGGCCGGGCTGTTCCAGTTCCTGCTCGCCAGCTCCGGCGCAATCGCCTTGCTGGTGTACCTGGTGATCGCCATTTCGCAGTTGCGCATGCGCCGCCGACTGGAACGGGAAAAGGTCGAAATGACCCTGCGCATGTGGCTGTTTCCCTGGCTCACCTGGCTGGTCATCGCCTTTATCTGCGCGGCTTTGGCAGTGATGATGATCACCCCTGAACATCGCCTGGAAGTGACCTCGACCATTGGCCTGGCGCTGCTGATCTCGTTCATTGGCCTGGTCACCAGCCGCCAGCACGGGCCGGCGGGCAGAGTGGCGGCGGTGAGCAAAGCCTAAGCAAACAACGCCTTGAGCCCACGGGAAAACCAGCCGTTCGGGCTCGAAGGCAGATGCTCACGTTGATTGAATGAGCCCGTCAACGCGCAGGTTTCACCGGCGAGTGAACCCATCAATTGCGGCAGCAAAAAGCTGCGTTCGCATTCGCTGGCGGACAGTCCGGTTTTCTCTTGCGGCCAAACGACGCTGGTTTCGGCAAACGGCTTCATGGCACACCTCCTCAACATTCAAACATCCAGCACCAGGGTGTCGCTGCCCTGCGCCGGGGCGGCGCAGCAGATCAGCACTTCGTCATCCGCCAGACGCATGGCCGGCGGGGTGAGGTAATGCACCTGGCCGCTGGTAAGGCGGGTTTTGCAGGTGCCGCACGAGCCGCCGCGACAGCTGAACTCAGGATTCAAGCCACGCGCCTCGGCCAGTTCCAGCAAGGTGCCGCTGCCCGGTTCCCAGCGTGCTTCCTTGCCGGACGTGGCAAACAGCACCTTGACCGGCTCTTCCGCGACCGGCACTTGCGGCGGCGCCGGGGTGCTGATTTCGACATCGCGGATCAGCGTCGACGGGCCGAAGGTTTCGGCGTGGATGCGATCGTCCGGGATGCGCATTTTGCGCAGGCCGTCGTACAGCGCCTGGGTAAAACTGCCCGGGCCGCACAGGTAGAAATCGTAGTCATCCAGCGGCAGCAGGCTCTTCAGCAAGGCGATGTCGATGCGCCCGGCATGATCGTAACCCTGCGCTGTTGCTTCCAGCGGCGGCTGGCTGACCACGCGCAGCACCTTGACCTTGTCACCGGCGCGTGCAGCCAAGGCGTCGATTTCTTCGCGAAAGGCCAGATCCTCGACGGTGCGACTGCTTTGCACGACCCAGGTCGGGCGCATGCGGCTGATGCGTTTGCCCTGATAGACCACCTCGCGCAGCATCGACAGCAACGGCGTCACCCCAACCCCGGCGGCCAATAGCACCAGTGGCCGGCGTTCGGTGGCGTCAACGGTGAAATCGCCTTGCGGCGCGCGGGCTTCGATCAAATCCAGTGCCTGGACCCGATCATGCAGATGCGAGGATACCGAGCCATCGCGTTTGACGCTGATACGCAGAAACTCGTCCGACGGCGCGCTGGACACGCTGTAGGTGCGGATCGACGCGGCATCCTGGCCGTCGAGCAAGACCTTGATCGGCAAGTGCTGGCCCGGTTCGAAGCGCGGCAGGCCGAAGCCGTCGTTGGCTTGCAGGTAAAACGAACGGATCTGCGGACTCTCATCGACCACCCGCGTGACGTGCAGCGCGCGCCATTGATTGCGCAGCGCCTCGGCCTGCAAACGCTCGCGGGTCTGCTCCCAGCTGCCGGTCATTTGCGAATTGGGCGAATCGCCTTGCGGCTGCTCGGCCCAGCGCAGCGGCAGCGCGGCCTGACGGTAAACGATGCGCTGCGGCCTGAAGCGCCACAGACGTTCGGCACCCTGGAACGCGGCGATTTGCGGATCATCGAGCAGCACTTCCGCGCTACCGGTCATCTGCAACAGATCGCCGCTTTCAAAATCGATGAAGGTCAGCCCGGCGCGCGGGTTGAGCAGGATGTTGCCCAGGGTGTTGAAGAACAGATTGCCGGAGAAATCCGGGATGGTCAGGGTGCCGTCCTCGTCCATATGGACGAAACCGGATTTGCCGCCGCGATGGGACACATCGACTTGCCGCTCACCGTCGCGCACCACGTAAGTGGCCACGTAGAACGAATCGGCGGCGGTGATCATGTCGCGCACCAAGGGTTCGCTGACCGGCAGGTCGAGCGCGGTGTCGGTGGTTTCGTCGACGAACGCGTAATGGCGCAGGTTGATGTAGCGCGGGCAGTTGCCGTAAGCCTGGGTCACGCCGATCTCGAGGCTGTTGTCAGCGCGGCGGCTGATGTTGCCGTTCATGCGATTGCGCCGACGGGTGTGCAGCTCGATGCCGAGCATGCCGATCGCGTCGCCGGGCTGCAGGCCTTGATTCGCCGGATCGTTAGGCTGGGCGTCGAGTTTGATCTTCAGCACCTGTGGCGACGGCGAATCCATGAAGCCCGGTTGACCGGTGCGCAGCGTCGCCCACGGGTCGCCCTGGCCATCAACGGCGCCGAGCACGACGAAGGGCAGTTGCGCATAGAACTCGCGGTGCTGGTCCGGCATCCAGTCGCGGGCCAGTTGCCGCTGGCCGACACCGACCATCATCTCCACCGCGCCGACGGCACGTTGCAGGGTCAGCTCACCTTCATGCCAGGGCGAGGGCTGCGGTTTCGACGCTGTGTCCATTTCGATTCTCCTCGGGTGCAAACGGGCCGGTGAGCCGCCAGGGGCTGAAGCTCAAGTGGGCTCATGTTCGCCCTCGGCCGGTTGCGAGGGAATGGCCAGAAACTGCAATCCACTGTTTCACGCGGTGAAATGATCCCTACGCGCGCCTAAGGACGAGGATGATTATTTCACTGGCTGAAATGCTCGATTGTATTTGCTGAGGATTCCGCGATTTGCGGCAGGGGAGCAGGATGAGCCCATCGACACGATCAGCGGGTCGACCTCAAAAAATCCAGGAGCACGTCATGTCTCAGTCAGCCGTCAAACTGTATCGCCATCCGTTATCCGGCCACTCGCATCGCGTCGAGTTGATGCTGTCCCTGCTGAATGTTCCGACCGAACTGGTGTTCGTCGACCTGATGAAGGGCGCACACAAAACCCCTGAATTCCTCGCCCTTAACCGTTTCGGCCAAGTGCCGGTGATTGACGACAACGGTACGGTGCTCGCTGATTCCAACGGCATTCTTGTTTATCTGGCGAGCAAATACGGCAATGGCCAGTGGCTGCCGAGCGATCCGGTCGAACAAGCCAAGGTGCAACGCTGGTTATCGGTAGCTGCCGGGCAGATCAGCTCCGGCCCGGCTACGGCGCGCTTGATCACGGTGTTCGGCGCCGGTTACGACGCAGCTGATGCGATCAAGCGTTCCCATGCGTTGTTGCAGGTGATGGAAGACGAGTTGGCCAACAGCGCATTCCTTGCCGGCGACAAGGCAACCGTTGCCGATGTGGCCGCCTACACTTACGTCGCCCACGCACCGGAAGGCAATGTCTCGCTTGAGGATTATCCGAATGTGCGGGCGTGGCTGGAACGGGTCGAGGCGCTGCCGAAATTCGTCGGCATGCAGCGCACAGCGGTGGGCCTGCAAAGCGCTTGATATCAGCACACGCCAAAAACCTTGTGGGAGCGGGCTTGCCCGCGATAGCGGTGGGTCATTCAGCATCGTTGTTGACTGACAGGACGCCATCGCGGGCAAGCCCGCTCCCACAGGGGCCGGTGGGTTTTCAAAATCTTCGACAGGTCCCCAGCTATGGATCGTTTTCAGGAAATGCGCATGTTCCTGGCCGTGGCCGAGGAGGGCGGCTTTGCGGCGGCGGCCCGGCGCTTGAACACCTCGCCCCCAGCGTCACCCGCGCCATTGCCGCGCTGGAACAACGCATCGGCACGCGTCTGTTGTCGCGCACCACGCGCAGCCTGCACCTGACCGAAGCCGGGCATCGTTATCTGGACGATTGCCGAAGAATTCTGTGCGACGTCGACGAAGCCGAAGAGGCCGCTGCCGGCAGTTATCGGGTGCCGTGCGGGCACTTGAGCGTGACCGCGTCGGTGTTGTTTGGCGAGTTGTTCATCGCGCCGTTGCTGGCGCAATACGTCGATGCGTTTCCTTCGGTGCATCTGAAGGCTTTGCTGGTTGATCGCGTGGTGAACATGGCGGAAGAGGGTATCGATGTCGCCGTGCGCATCGGCCATTTGCACGAGAACAATCAGCATGCAATCAAGGTCGGCGAGGTCCGTCAGGTCATCTGCGGCACCCCCGATTACTTCGCCCGCTATGGCCGACCACAACATCCGAACGAGCTGAGCCGCGCCAATATTGTCATGTCGTCCGCCAGTCATTTGCTCAGCGATTGGCAATTCGCCCATGCCGATGGCCCGTTGAGTTTTCGCTTCGAGCCGCGTCTGGTGGTCACCGCGAATCAGGCGGCGATCAACATCGCCAGCTCCGGTTGGGGCATTACCCGGGTGCTGTCCTATCAAGTCGCCAGCCAGGTCGCGGCCGGTGAACTGGAATTGGTGCTGGAGGCCTTTGAGCCGCCGGCGTTACCTGTGCAACTGGTCTATCTGAAACATCCGCGCGTACCGGCGAAGGTGCGCACGTTTGTGGATTTTCTCAGCGAGCGGCTGCAACACCACCCAGCGCTGAAAGCCGTGAACAGGGTTCACGGCTAAGGCTTCAAGGTTCAACTCAGCGCTTGATCACTTCCCGGCCGCAGCGGTTTCGATCAGGCTGGCAACGGCTTTCGGGTTGGACACCATCACCACGTGCGAAGCGCCTTTGACCACGACGGTCTGCTTGGAGTGCGCGCGCTCGGCCATGAACGCCAAGGCTTGCGCCGGGATGTTCTTGTCCTGGTCACCGTAGACGAAGTACGACGGCACGGTTTTCCATGCAGGCTCGGTGGCGGCTTCGTTGAGCGCGGCGACGGTCACCGGGCGCTGGGTGGCGGCCATCAACTTCGCATCTGCCGGGGAAACATCGGCTGCGAACTGCTCATGGAATTTGTCCTGCTGGATGTACAAATCCTTGCCACCATCGGCCAGCTCAACCGGGGCCGACAGGGTCGGGCCAAGGGTGCTGCCAGGGAAACGCCCGGACAGCTCAGCGGCGGTTTCACCCTTTTCCGGTGCAAAAGCTGCGACGTACACCAGCGCTTTGACATTGGCATTGCCGTAAGCGGCTTCACTGATCACCGGGCCACCGTAGGAGTGGCCGACCAGTACCACCGGAGTTTTCACGCTGGCCAGCACATCCGCCACCGATTGCGCATCACCCTTGACCGAGCGCAGCGGGTTGGCAGCGGCGATCACCGGATAGCCATCCTTCTCGAGAATCTTGACCACGCCGTTCCAGCTGCTCGAATCGGCGAAGGCACCGTGCACCAGCACCACGGTGGGTTTGACCGGCGCGGCGAACGCAGCGTTTCCGCCGAACATGGCGGCGGTAAGGGCGAGGGTTGCGAAGACTTTGTTCATGGTGATGTCCTGTCGATTGGTTAAGGTAGTAATGGAAGCGACAGTGGTATTTAGCGCGCTAAATGTGTCAGTTGTGTGTGCGCACGGCCGAACTTCGCATGCGTGTGTATCTGGGGCGGCGAACGCTACACGCTGATACAAAGCGATCCATTCAATCAGATCGCGCGGCGGACTTTGCCCGGGGCCTCGCCGTAGATTTCCTTGAATTTCTTGCTGAAGGCAGCCTGCGACTGATAGCCGACCTGTACGGCAATGTCGTTCAGGCCCAGATGCGAATGGCTCAGCAGACTGAACGCCAGCTCCATGCGCAACTGGGTCAGCAGCACCCACGGCGATACGCCAGCGACCCTGGCGAAGGTGCGCATGAACGTCGCGCGGGACATGTTCGCGGTGTCGGCCATGGCTTCGATGGTCCATTCGTGCGCCGGGTCGGCCAATATCGCCTGACAGGTGCGGCCCAGGCGCTGGTCGCCGAGCAGCGCCAGGGTGCTTTTGTCCTGCTCCGCACGGGCCAGGTGCGCACGCAGAATCAAGGTGAACAACGCTTGGGACAGTGAGTCGAGGAGGAACCGTGCGCCCGGCTGTTCGCTGTCGGCTTCGCTGCGCAACAGCGCAATCAGGGCGGTCAGTGGCGCATCAATCGGCAAGCCATCGTTGGCAATCAACAGGTAATCGGGGAGGGCGGCGAACAGCATCGATGCGCGGTTGTAATGAAAGCCACCGCAGAGCATGTCCAGATCTGCGCTCGCGCCACCCAGCCGATAGATCGGCAACACCCCGCCGGGAACCAGCGTTGGCGACATCGGCGCTACGTCTTTGCCGGCGCTGTGCAGCACATGCGGCGTACCCCGTGGCAACAGCAGAATATCGCCGGCGCGCATCGCCAGGCGTTGCCCGCTGGCCAGCTCAACCCGGCATTCACCCTTGAGCACGACGTGATAGGGCGCCTTGCCCAAGGCTTCCTGTGGGTGATCACGCGCCCAGTCGCCCTGAAACTGGCAGCGCAGATCAAGACTGCCGCGCACGTTGGCCAGGCTGATGAGCTTATCGAGCGAGTTCATTGGCACCCATTACGAAGGAATCCGCAAAGTTGAGACGATTGAGCAAGACGTTGAGCATGACCGACAAAAGCGCGATTCGATAGCACCGCAGACTGACTCCACTTTCATTGATCTGGAGACGTCGCATGTTCACCTCAATCAACGCCGGACTACAACAGCTCGGCAAACTCGATCGCCTCGGCATCCCGCTGATGCGCGTGGCCATCGCCATCGTGTTCCTGTGGATCGGCGCGTTGAAATTCGTCCCGTACGAAGCCGACAGCATTACGCCTTTCGTCGCCAACAGCCCGGTGATGTCGTTCTTCTACGAACACCCGCAGGACTACAAGGCGCACCTGACGCATGAGGGCGAGCTGAACGCCGACAAGCGCGCCTGGCAGACCGCGAACAACACCTACGGTTTTTCCACCGGGCTTGGCGTGGTGGAAATCTTCATCGGTCTGCTGGTCCTGTCCAACCCGCTTTCCCGCCGCACCGGCCTGCTCGGTGGCGCGCTGGCGTTCGTTACGCCGCTGGTGACCCTGAGCTTTCTGGTTACCACGCCTGAAGCCTGGGTCGCTGCGCTGGGCGATGGTCAGCATGGCTTTCCCTATCTGTCCGGTGCCGGACGCCTGGTGCTCAAGGACGTCCTGATGCTCGCCGGAGCGCTGCCTGTCATGGCCGATTCCGCGCGCCAATTGCTGACCGAACGTCAGGCTTGAATTCCCCATCCTTTATAGAGAGATCACACCATGAAACCGTTTTTTGCTTTGGCCCTGGCCATCCTCGCCGGCAACGTGTTCGCCGCCACCGAACCTGCACAGACCGGCGTGCCACTGGACATCGCCAAAACCATCAGCATCACCGACACCAGCGCCGCCTGCGGAATTGTTCCGGTGGAGGTCGTCTATGAAGACAGCCACGGTCAGCGGCATGTCGCCACTTACAGCGTTTTAGGCAATGGCTGCGGTGGCGATTAGCTCAGGTTTGGCCCATAACCGCAGCGGACTCGATTTTCTCAGTCCGCTGCAGCGTTTCCGGGACACCGATCAACAGCAGCAGGAACGCTGCCGCTGCAACCCCGGCAAGGGTCAGGAATGCCGCGCTGTAACCGGCGGCCTCAACGACAAAACCCGCCAGCCCGTTGCTCAGCGCCGCGCCCAGGCCAAACGCTGTGGTCAGCGCGCCAAGGCTGACATTGAAATGCCCGGAGCCGAGGGTGAGATCCTTGACCATTACCGGGAACAGCGCGCCGAACAAACCAGCGCCGACACCGTCGAGCAACTGCACGGCGACCAGCCAGTACGGATCATCCGAGAAGGTGTAGAGCAAGCCACGCAGCGGCAGGATCAGAAAACCCGCCAGCAATAACGGTTTGCGCCCCCAGACATCGGCTTTCGCGCCGGCCAGCAACGCCATTGGCACCATGACCAGTTGCGCGGCTACGATGCACGCCGACGTCAGCGGTGTGGCCAGGTGCAAATTGGCTTGGGCGAGTTTCTGGCTCACCAGCGGCAGCATCGCCGCGTTGGCCAAGTGGAACAGCGCGCAGCACAGGGCGAACATCAGCAACGGGCGATTGCTCAGCAGTACCTTGAACCCGGACGGCTGATGGCTTTGATCGCCAGGCTGCAAACCGCGCGCGACGTCGTGATCTATCGCTTCGGCCGAGACGAACAGCACGGCAATCACGCTGGCCAGCGCCATGACCGCCATCAGATAAAACACCGCCACCGGACCGAACAGATACGCAAACAAACCGGCCAATAACGCTGCGCACGCGTTGCCGGCGTGGTTGAACGTCTCGTTGCGACCGGTGCGCCGGGTGAATGCTCGTGGGCCGGTGATGCCCAAGGTGATCGCGGAGATCGCCGGGGCGAAAATTGACGCTGCCGCCGCGCTCAAGGCTTGAGTCAACGCCACCAGACTGAATGAAGTAATGAACGGCAGCACCAGGCAACTCACCGTGACCAACAGCGCGGCGATGATGACCAGCGCACGTTTCGCCCGGCTGCTGTCAACCAGCGCACCGGCCGGTGTCTGCGTGACCAGCGCGGCGATACCGGCGAGGGTCATGACTACACCGATGCTGGCCGGGTCCCAGTGGTGCACGGCGAGCAAGTAGATAGCGAGGTACGGCCCGAGGCCGTCGCGGACATCGGCGAGAAAGAAATTCAGACTGTCCAGCG
Organism: Pseudomonas sp. AC255; assembly: GCF_979258175.1. NCBI lineage: Bacteria > Pseudomonadati > Pseudomonadota > Gammaproteobacteria > Pseudomonadales > Pseudomonadaceae > Pseudomonas > Pseudomonas sp. AC255. The sequence continues at coordinate 2,213,090 of NZ_OZ409841.1, forward strand.
AGCGGTTGTTGCGGCGATCGAGATGGCTGATCACGAGGGCAGTCTCTTGAAAGTGAGGTCTGCGTAAATGTATCAACCTCGGCAAACCTAATGACCGAAGCGGCGGGAGATTAGTTGCAGAACGGCGGAGCAGTTGCTGCTCCGCAGATATTCATGCGTCCGGCGTTTGCAGTATCTCGATCCACAATGCGCCTTTGCCGGAGGCCGCTTCACCGACACGCTTCAGCGCGCCATCCTTGCTCACCGCGTACGTACCGACCTTGGCGCTTTTCTCGCCCGTCACCAGCAGCCAGTGGCCATCGGGGGAGAAGGCGATGTTGCGTGGTTGCTGTTCCTGCACTGAGTAGTTATCGAGGAACTTCAGTCCTCCGGTTGCCGGATCCACGGCAAATGCCGAAACGCTGCTGCTGGTGCGCTCACTCATCAGCAGCAGTTTTCCATCCGGCGACATGCGCAGGTCGGCAGCCCAGATGCGCGGGGTCGGGTCGTCTTTGAGGTCGTTGTTGCGCGCATCACGGACTTCGCCTTGGGCCAGTTGCAAACGTTCGGGAATGCCGTTGGCCACAGCGATTTGCGTTAACGCGCCGCTGGCCTCGTCGATTGAAAACGCGGTCACGGTGCCGCTCATTTCACCGACTACGTAAAGGAATTTGCCGTTCGGCGAGAACGCCAGGTGCCGAGGGCCGGTGTTGTCCGGGACGCTGACCGAGCCGTTGCCGATCGGGCTGAGCTCGCCAGTCTTGGCATCCAGGCGATATTGCAGCACCTTGTCGGTGCCCAGGTTGCCGGCGTAGGCAAAGCGATTGCTCGGCTCGGTGCGAATCGAATGCGCGTGCAGGCCGGTCGGATAACGCAGGATGTTGGCGGAAGGTTGCTGATCTTCGCCGATCTTTTGAACGCTGAGGGTGTCGGCGCCATAGGACGCGGCGAGCAGGTAGCGACCTTTTCGGTCAGTCGACAGATAAGCCATGCTCTCTGCCAGGGGCGCTTGGGTGAATTTTGTCAGGTGACCGCTTTGGCGATCGATCCGGTAACCCAGCACCTGAAAGGGTTTGACGCGCAAGGCTGCAAACAGCACCTTGCCATCCGGGGAGAGAGCCATGGGATTGACCTGATCACCGGCCTGGATCTGTTCGACCAGGGTAAGCGCGCCGTTGCTCTGATCAAGGCGATACTGCGAGATCAGACCGTCGCCGGGGCTTGAGATGTAAGCATAGGTGGCGGCATTGGCCGTCACGCTCAACGTGGAGGCGAGCGCAGCAATCAAGAGCGTTCTGTTCATCATTTTCAGCCTTATTGTTGTTGTGATCAGTCATCCTATGAGTGATTGGCAGGGGCATCAATGGCTATTTCGTGAGCCTTATAAGGTCGCTACGCTTATTCATAGGCGCGTATTAGAAGATTTTTATCAGCAAAAATGATCGGAGAGGGTAGTCGCCATTGAGGTTTGACACATTTCTACATACTCTCCTGTTAGCGTTGTTGTACGACATCCTACCTAATGTGCGCACTGCATCAATTCTCACAAAAACAATAACGGAGATACCCCTATGACGAGCATGGCTCCACTCGATCATCAGGCCGCTGCGAAACCGCAAAACCTGTTCCTGCGTACGCTGAAACTGCTCGGCCCCGGCATTATCGCCGTGCTGTCGTGGCTCGGTGCGGGTGACCTGATCACATCCTCCGTGGCCGGTGCGAATTACGGCTACGCAATGATGTGGGTGCTGGCGGTCTCGCTGTTGCTCAGGTACCTGATCGTCAACATCATTGCCCGGTTCCAGCTGTGTAATAACCAAGGCATGACCATCCTGCAGGGCTACGCCCAGCTCAACCCGGTGTTTGCCTGGTTCATGCTGGTTTATGCCCTGTTGATGGGGCATTTGATGAACGCCTACATGATCAAGGGGGCAGGGGAGTCGCTGGCGATGCTGTTCAAGATCGATCAGCCATTGCTGTGCTCGGTGGCGGTGGTGCTGGCGGTCTGGATGCTGGTCGGGCGCAACATCTACACGATGATCGAAGGCGTGATGAAGCTGCTGCTGGCGATCATGACCCTGGCGTTTATCGCCCTGGCGGTGATGTCCGGCCCGGATGTCACAGGCATCATCAAAGGCACCATCGGCTTCAGCATTCCACCGGACGAAGGCGTGCATGGCGCGTTGCTGGTGGCGGTCTCGGTAATCGGCGCGGTAGCCGGGTCGATTGCCAACTTCGTGCACCCGTATGTCATGCGCCAGAAAGGCTGGACCGGGCCGCAGCACAAGCGCATTCAGCGTAACGACCTGCTGTTTGCGGTGTTCGTCGGGATCATCATCAACCTGGCGATCTGGATTGTTGGCGCGGAAATCCTGCGGCCCAACGGCATCGAGGTGAAAACCTTGGGCGATCTGGGCAAGGCGCTGGAAATCTTCTTCGGCCCGATCGGCTGGTACGTGTTCTTCATCGGTGTGTTCGCGACGCTGTTCGCCAGTATTTCAGGCAAGACCACGGCGTTTCCGATGCTGATCACCGATGCCTTCCAGCATGTTCGTCCTGAGCGCCGCGAGAAGTACGGCAAAGAGTTCCATCACGACCCGATGCACAAGTGGTTCATGCTGTTCATCCTGGTCACGCCGCTGATCTGGTCGATGCCGGGCATGCCGGATTTCGTCACCCTGACCATCGGTGTCAGCGCATTGAACATCATTGGTTTGCCAGTGATTTCCCTGGGCTTGCTGATCATGTCCAACCAGAAATCGTTGCTGGACAAGCAATACCGCAACAACCTGTTTGAAAACATCGCGCTGTTGTTTGCCACCGGGCTGGCGCTCTGGGTAGCGTTTCAGTTGGGCGTTGATCTGTTCACTTGATGACGAAAAGTCGAGGGGGCACACGCCCCTCGAATCGCCGCTTACAACGGCACATCCATTTCGATCCGGCGCCAGGCCGCTTCGGAAAAGCTGTACACCGAAAACGCGATCAGCCCCAAGGCCATCAGCATCAACAGCACACCGCCTGCCGGCAGATTCTGCAAAGCATCCAGCGCTTCCTTCATGCCGGGTGGATTGGTCGCTTGATAAACCGAGCCACTGACCGCCATCAACAGCGCAATCTCGATAAACACCACGCCTCGGGCGATCAAGCCAAAGCGCGACACCGGGCGCACGTAACGCATCACTTCGTCATCTGCCTCGAAGTACTTCTCGAACGTGGCCTTCCAGCCTTTGATGATGTGGGCGATACCGACGCCGAGCGGGATCAGCGCGATCAGGTAGATCAACAGGTTCGAATGCTCGAACGACAGCAGCTGCGCAAGCAGATCCTTGGTCTTGCCATCGCCGGAACCGCCCGAACTCCTGAGACCACTCACCAACAGACCCAAGGCGAAGAAGGCCAGCGCCGCGTTGACCAGACCGCCAGCAAGCAAACCTGCACGGATGACCAGACCTTTGAACTCGCTGCCGTGGTGGTCGACATCGCGGATCGCTTGCAGCGCACGCCACGCGGCGAAGGCCAGCAGGCCGGCGACCACAACACCGATCAGCACATAGCCAAAGGGCTGACTGAGCAATGCTTCGAGGCTTTTGTGACTGTCTTTCGGTTTGGTGGAGTCGTGCGCCGCCAGCAGCGCGAAGATACCGATAATCAGATACAGAACACCGCGCGCGGCGTATCCGCCTCGGGCAAGCAGGACAAGCGTGTGTTGAGTGGACATGGGGTTTACTTCCAGGGAATCGATGTGAAGCAGACCCGTGGACGGGACAGGGGTTCGATAAATGCGTCGCCCTTGGGCGACGCGCGCCTTATCAGCCTGCCATTCAGTGCTCGCCGCGCTTGAGCCTCATAAAGGCGTGGTCAGCGAAAACGGAATGCGCAGCTCTTCAACCGGCCCTGAATCCCGACCGCACATTTCGTCGTGCACGCATTGTTGCACCAGTACGCAGGGAAACGCCGGCACGGTCTGCAGCAAGTCGCGCAGGTGAGTGATCGAGCGCAGGTGCATTGGCTTGGCCGCGTCATCGAGCAAGGTGAACTGGCCTTGATCCAGGCGAATCCGCGCCAGATAAAATCCACCTTCAAGTGACAGCAGCTCCAGTTCGCGAACTTCACTGTTGGCCGCACGTTCGGTGAGGGTTTGCAGATTCATGCTTCACTCCTTGCCTACCAGGGCAGGCGTTCTCCATCGTAGGCGAAGAAATGGCCGCTGTCGGCCGGCGTTAGCGTGTCAATCAGAGTCAGTAATTGCCCGGCGGCAATGTCTGCCGGGCGGGCGCTCGAGGCTCCGCGAAAAGGTTGCGACAACGGCGACACTACTGTGCCCGGGTGCAGACTGAGCAAGCGGCTCTGCGGGCGCGTGCGCGAAAGCTCGATGGCGGCGGTCTTGATCAGCATGTTCAGCGCAGCCTTGGAGGCGCGATAGGCGTACCAGCCGCCCAAACGGTTGTCGCCGATGCTGCCGACTTTTGCCGAAAGCATTGCCATCGCGCCTTGAGGCGCAAGCAACGGCAGAAAGTCGCGCAGCAGCAATGCAGGCCCCAGCGTGTTGACCTGGAATACGGCCTGCAGCGACTCGGCTTCGATCGCGCTGTAGCTTTTTTCCGGCTTGATCCGGTCACGATGGAGGAGGCCGGCCGCGTGAATGATCAGGTGATACGGCGCTTCGCCTGCCAGTTCAGCGGCGGCGCTGGCGATCGTTTCGGGTTGCTCGAGGTCGAGCTTCGGCACAGTCTGGCGTCCCAGCGCACGGACGCTGGCGCAGCGTGGATCCTGTTTCAAATGTTGGCAAAACGCCGTGCCGAGGGCGCCACTGGCGCCGATCACCAGAGCGCGATAACCGTCGCCGAACGAGGTCAGGGTCAACCCACTGCTCATGGGTTCGTCCCAGCGTTCTGGCGCCGGAAGAACACCGTCACCTGACCGACTTCGAAACCCCACTTGGACATACGGGTGCGGTTGATCAGCGTGTCCTCGTCGACCAGGTACATCCAGTCGTCCATGCTCATTTCGTAGGTCGAGTCGTCGACTGGCAGGTTCAGGCGATAACGCCAGTGGAAGGTGTTTCCAGCGATCTGGCCCTGAGCAACCCCGACCACATCGTGCGCGCGACCGCTCCACTGACCATTGCCCCCGGGAGTGAGGGTCCAGACTCGGCGTTCACGGGTGCCGTCGCTGTAACGGAAGCGCTCGTCGAGGATCAGGTTTTCACCTTCACGACGGCTGGCGATATCGACCTCGAAACGTTTGACCACTTCGCCGTTGCGCTTCTGGAACATTCCCCAGGCTTTGACGGGCTGGCTGAAAAACTGCTCCAGATTCAATGCCGGTTGCTGATCCGCGTAACGAGCAACATCGACACTGCCGCAGCTTGCGATGCTGAGCGCCAGTCCTAACAGCAGCAGAAATCGGGTCATGTGCCTACTCCTTGAGCTTGTACAGGTAACAGATTATGTATAGGCCTAGCGCCGTCCGATGAGCTGGAGAAATTCCTGCCGCGTCGTCGAGCTGTCGCGAAAGGCACCGAGCATGACAGAGGAGGTCATGATCGAGTTCTGCTTCTCAACACCGCGCATCATCATGCACATGTGCCTGGCTTCAATAACCACCGCGACGCCGGCGGCATCGGTGATCTGCTGGATCGCCTGAGCAATCTGCCGAGTAAGGTTTTCCTGGATCTGCAGGCGCCGCGCGAACATGTCGACCACCCGCGCCACCTTCGACAGCCCCAACACCCGGCCAGTGGGGATATACGCCACATGCGCCTTGCCAATAAACGGCAGCATGTGATGCTCACACAGCGAATAAAGCTCGATGTCGCTGACGATCACCATTTCATCGCTCTGCGACTCGAAGAGCGCGCCATTGGTGACGTCTTCCAGGCTCATCCCGTAACCGTTGCACAGGTATTGCATCGCCTTGGCGGCGCGCTGGGGCGTATCCAAAAGCCCCTCACGCTCGGGGTTTTCGCCGACGCCAACGAGGATTTCACGGTAATGGCTGGCTAATAGTGGGCTCATTCGGGTCACTCGTGGCGGTGCTGCGTGAGGGCCAATGTCTGGCGAAAAGGTTGTACGCATACAGGTTGTCTGTATAGGTTTTATTCAAGATAGGCCGAAAAAATCAACTGACAATGAATCGGTGATTTTTTTGTGCGGGTTTGGGAGTTCAGGCAGGACAAACCTGCGCCAGGTTTGGTGAGCGGCTTGCTTGGCGCAGATGTGCTGGCATCTCGCCTGATAGCTACTCGGGATCGATAACTGCCGGTGGCGACTGGCAGCAATCGGCTACAAGCGTACTCCGCGTGATTCATCTTGAGGCCACGACTCAGAGCGCTAGCCCTACAGCCGCATTACCGCGAGTGCCCTGCGCAGGGGCTCGTCGGATATCTGGATAGGCCCGTGAAATGGTATGTCCATGTCCAAAACAAGGTACACGGAAGCTGCAATGAGCAATGACGAGATGATGAACATTCCTCTCACCATCGAATTACGGGGAGCGCGGTAGCCAAAACTGGCGAAGATGAGCGTCAACCAGGCTACAAGCATCCCGATAAGCGGGCCAGGAATCGCTCCCTCTGACTGTTCGACGATTCTCCAGCGTTGCTCGATGAGCGAATGATATTGCTGACGAATATCCTGAAGCATCGTTTCATGGTAGCGGTCCGCAGGCTTTATAAGGGCCAAAGACTTACCTATGTCATCCAGGTATTTAGCCGCCTCGCTGTTACGGTGCTGCAGCGCCTCGTCTCCTCGATAGGGGGTCTCGATAGCGCGCTCAAGATAGGTGATCAGGCGATTTCGCGTGTCTTGCGCCGCATCGCCATAGCCCCGCAGTGTCCGATCAAAAATGATCATGCTGGTTGCATACCCATGGAAGTTCGCATCAATAGACTCAAAGGTGTTTTTGGCAGAATTGATCATCAAGCCAAAAACCAGCGAGGTCATCACCACAAAAATGTTGGCTACCAGACGAATCACGGAGTTGGTTTCGTCGTCCCTGTGCTGGGCTGCCAGCTTTGGGTACCACTGCATCATGAGAAGCGAGGCAGCAACGAGGCATCCGAAAATGGCCAGTGCTATCCATAGAGAGTTCATACAGCAGTGCCTCGATCAATGTGAGTCAAGTCTTGAAGGATAGACCGCCAGTTCTTCGCGAATCCTGGTCGTCAGTTTGCAGGTCGGCAATGGCGCCAATATCGGTGTGAACGCCAGCGCTGATCACCGGAAGATTGTGATCGATCTCCGTACGTTCAGTTTCTGACGACAGGCAGTTCAACCTCTGACGAGGCTGCCATTGTGAAATAACTTGCAACTCTTGATCGATTGAGAAATCGCACACGGCTCTCTAAATTTTTCCTCACAACGCCGGGCCCCTCTGACAGCGAATCGCTGCCATGTCGGAGTTGCAGTTTGTACAACTTCGACACTAGAGGAGGGGGCTCATGACTGCCCTGGAACCGTTCTTTTTGCCGAGTTTCTCGGCACCGCCACTTGGTTGTGGCTCGTTTTTGTCAGCATCGTTTTGGGCCTTTTGATCTTCGATCTTGGGGTGCTGCACCGTGAGCATCGAGAGATCGGCGTCCGTGAAAGCCTGCTGCTGTCTGCGGGCTATATTGCCGCCGGCTTGCTGTTCGGCTTTTGGGTCTGGCAGGTCAAGGGCGGTGATGCCGGGATGGATTTCTACACCGGCTTTCTGATTGAGAAATCGTTGTCGATGGACAACGTCTTCCTGATGGCGATGATCTTCAGCTTTCTCTCAATTCCGCGTAAGTATCAGCACGAGGTGCTGTTCTGGGGCATTCTCGGTGTAATAGTGCTGCGCGCTATCATGATTGGCCTGGGTGCAGCGCTGATCGCCGAGTTCAGCTGGATTCTGTATGTGTTCGGCATCTTCCTGCTGTTGACCGGGGTAAAGATGCTGTTCAGCAAGATCGATGCCCATCCGGACCTTAGCGAGAACCTGCTGGTGAAGTTCCTGCGCAAGCACATGCGCGTGACCGATCGCTTGCATGAAGGGCACTTCTTCGTTCGCCAGACCGATGCCAGTGGCAAGTCCGTGGTCTGGGCGACGCCGTTGTTCCTGGCCTTGGTGCTGATCGAGTGTGCCGACCTGGTATTCGCCGTCGACAGCGTGCCGGCGATCTTTGCCATCACCCAGGATCCGTTCATTGTCTACACCTCTAACATCTTCGCCATCCTCGGCCTACGTGCGCTGTATTTCGCTCTGGCGGCGATGATCCACCGCTTCGCCTACCTCAAGTACGCCCTGGCGCTGGTGCTGGTGTTTATCGGCGGCAAGATCTTCATGGTCGGCATCATCGGCAAGATTCCGGCAGTCCTGTCTCTGAGCGTGACGGTGACTTTGTTGCTTGGCGGTGTGCTGCTTTCGCTGTGGAAAACCCGCGGCAAGCACTCCGCTGGCCCGCGGGTTTGAACCAGGCAGGAGTCGGCCGCTAAACGAAATTCGCCAACCCGGCGTAAGCGCTGGGTTTGGCGATTTCTGCCTGTTGGGAGGGTTGTAATTGCCCCATGGCTACGACTTGGCTCCCGCAGCCTGACTGATTGCAGGTCAAAATTTTACGGAGAATTTACGCAGTCTTTATTGAGGGCATCCGATACTGCGCGGCGCTAATTTGGAACGCTATCGTGATGTCCCTCGCAGCAATTCGGCTTATCGGCTTCATCTTGGGTATTTTTCTGATCACCCTGGCGGTAAGCATGGCTATACCCATGTTCACGCTGGTGGTCCATGAGCGTAGCGACGATCTGTCGGCCTTTCTCTGGTCGAGTCTGATTACCTTCATCTGTGGTCTGCTGTTGATCGTGCGAGGGCGTCCGGAGACCGGCAATCTTCGGCCCAGGGACATGTACCTGCTGACTACCGCGAGCTGGGTTGTTGTGTGCGCCTTCGCAGCGTTACCAATGGTTTTCATCAGCGACATCAGCTACACCGATGCATTCTTTGAAACGATGTCGGGCATCACAACCACTGGCTCGACGGTACTCACCGGTCTGGATAGCGCCTCTCCCGGCTTGTTGATCTGGCGTTCCATGCTGCATTGGTTAGGCGGCATCGGTTTTATCGGCATGGCTGTCGCGATTCTTCCGCTCTTGCGAGTCGGCGGCATGCGTCTTTTCCAGACAGAGTCCTCGGACTGGTCGGAGAAAGTGACACCACGTTCTCATGTCGCAGCCAAGTACATCCTTTTGCTCTATCTAAGCCTGACGGGTATCGGCACCTTGGCGCTCTGGCTCGCAGGAATGACCCCATTCGAAGCGATCAACCACGCAATGTCGTTGATCTCTACTGGTGGGTTCTCGACGTCGGATTCCTCCATCGGGCATTGGGAGCAGCCAGCAATTCACTGGGTGGCGGTGGTCATCATGATCCTGGGCAGCCTGCCATTCACCTTGTACGTCGCTACATGTCGAGGCAATCGGCGTGCGCTGATCAGGGACCACCAGGTACGCGGGTTTATTGGATTCCTGCTCGTCACATCGTTGGCGGTAGGTACCTGGCTGTATTTTCACAGCGACTACGGATGGTGGGATGCGTTTCGTATCGTGGCGGTCAATGTGACCTCGGTTGTCACGACCACTGGAATTGCGGTTGGCGACTACACCTTGTGGGGCAGCTTCGCTGTTTTGCTGTTTTTCTATCTGACCTTCGTCGGTGGCTGTTCCGGCTCAACGGCTGGCGGGCTGAAAATCTTCCGTTTTCAGGTGGCCGCCGCGCTTCTGGTCAGCAGCTTGAAGCAGTTGATCCACCCTCGCGCCGTGATTCAGAAAAAATACAACGGCCATCCCATCGACGAGGAAATCGTCCGCTCGCTGCTGACCTTCTCGTTTTTTCACCATCACGATTGCCGCCATCGCTTTGGGCCTGGCTCTGATCGGGCTTGATTGGATTACTGCCCTGAGCGGTGCCGCTACGGCGGTGTGTAACGTCGGCCCCGGCCTGGGCACCATTATTGGACCGGCAGGTCATTTCTCGTCACTGCCAGATGCGGCGAAATGGCTACTCACCGTTGGCATGCTGCTAGGCAGGTTGGAAATCCTGACGGTGTTGGTGCTCGTGACCCCGGTTTTCTGGAGGTATTGAGCCAGTCATTCGTAGGCAGAGACGCCGATTGTTGCCTGTTTCGGTGAATAGCACGGCAGTCATGGTTTTACCGCGTGATGATCGTCAGTACGGGGAGCGTCCATCGGTTTCTTCTCCGGTACTGTAAAACTCACTGTCGTACTGGTGATGATCTGGTGCGTCGGGTCGGCCACTTCCAAGAGAACCTTGTGAGCACCGGGGGTTAGCCCGACCAGGATAATCGGGTCTTCACTGGTGTGCGCCCACGTACCTTTCCAGTCATCGACGGTCACGTGAAGGTGACCTAAGCGTGGTGATACCTGCGCAGCCACCTTGCCAAATACCGGCATGATCCTGGCGTGCTCTGTTCGAAACTGGATGATGACCACTCCACGGGCGAGCGGCTCGGCAAGCGGCGCGTAGGCAATGAGTTTCGGCGCACTCTCGGCTGCCAATGGCAGTATCGCCGGTGGAGAATCGCTGTCTGCTGCCCCTTGTCCGAGCACGGATGTGCAAAAGCAGACACCCACAGCCAGGGCCAATAGACATCCGGGAGCGAGGGACATGATCTGGTTCTCCGCGTGATTTCATTCAAGCGTAGATCAACCTGAGTATGCCCGTAGTTAACGGTGCTCGCGGTAACGCGGGCACCGTTTCCTTTACGAAAAAATAGGCTACCCGCCTAATTACCAGTTGTAGCTCAGCTTGGCGGTGATCTCGCGGCCCGGGTTGTAGAAGTTCGCCGTGCCGGAGCCGACCACGTGCTGCTCATCCAGCAGGTTGCTGACGTTCACCGCCAGGTCGGTGCCCTTGGCGATCTTGTAGTTGAAGGCGGCGTCGAACAGGGTAGTGCCATCGCTTTTGCCGGAGTTGGCTGCATCGAAGTAATAAGCGCCGACGTAGCGCGCACCCAGGCCCACGCTGACATCAGTGGCGGGTACGTCGTAGTAACTCCAGAGCGAAGCGGAATGCTTGGGTGCCGTGGCGAACTCGTTGCCCTTCAGGGAACTGCCGTCATACAACGAACCGCGCAGTACCTCGGACTCCATGTAGGAATAGCCACCGATCAGGCTCAGGTTCTGCGTCACCTGCGCTTTGGCCTCCAGGTCGAGGCCACGCGCCCTCGATTCGCCCACCGTCTGCTGCTCGATGATGCCGCTCGGCAGCACCACAGCGATGGTGACATTTTCCTGGGTCAGGTCGTACACGGCGGCGGAGAACAGTGCATCCATCCCCATCGGCGCATACTTCACGCCGACTTCGTACTGCCTGCCTGTCTGCGGTGTCACGCCGACCTGCGGCGGCGAGACGGATTCGACCATGCTCACATAGGTGGAGACTTCATCGTTGACGATATAGGTCAACGCACCTCGGTAGGAGGTTTCGGAGAAGTTGTCTTTCTCGGTGGATTGCAAGCCTTTGCTGGTCAGGTCCATCGAGTCGTTGCGCACACCCCCGGTGACGATGAAACGCTCGTAGAACGACAGGTTCTGCTGAAGGAATACGGCCTTGGTGGTCGCGTCTCGTTTGTTGACGGCATACGGCGCGATTGAGCGTGGAACGCCAGTAAACACCGGGTTGGCAATGTCGATCGGGGTTGTCAGGGCGTAGACCGAGCTTTCCTTGGTGGTCGAATCGAGGTACTCCACGCCCACCAGACTGCTGCTGTCGATGTTCTCGAAACGGGCATCGTATTGCAGCATCAGATTGCCGTTGAACTGATCGGCTTCAGTGTCCGTGCCAAACAGGTATCGATCGACGGTGGTACCGACACGTGCGGCGCTGTCGCTGAGGTACACGTAGCCAAAATCATCGGTCAACTTGCTGTAACGCAGATTGCTGCGCAGTACGAAACCGTTGTCGAAATCATGGGTGACGTTACCGCTGAGGCTGGTGCGCTCGACATCGTGGAAGTTGTAGCTGGGCTCGCCATAAAACTTGCTGCGGTCGTATTCCCGATCCAGTGGATAGCCGCCGCTGTTGGGCGAACTCTCGGTTTTCAGGTAGTCCAGAATCATCGTGGCCGACGTGTAATCCGTCGGTGCCCAGGTCAGGCCACCCATAAACAACTGGTTATCGTCCTGCGAGTGATCGTACTCGCGATCGCTGTTCTGGCCTTTGGCAGTAAAACGGCCGGCCAGGGTTTTCTCGTCGTTCAGCGCATCGCCGACATCGATGCCGGTCTCGACATGGTCAAACGAACCGTAGGTCACATAGCCCTGGCCAAACTTCTCGAAGCGCGGCTGTTTGGTCACGAAATTTACCGAACCGCCCGGGTCCGCAGGGCCAAACAGGGTGGAGTTGGCGCCACGCAGGATTTCGATGCGCTCATAAGCGAACGGATCTTCGCGTACGCCGCGCATCGAACTGAGGGTCAAGCCGTCACGGTAGGTGGTGGCCTGGAAGCCGCGGATCTGGAAATAGTCGTTGCGATCATCCGTACCATAAAAGTCACTGACCACGCCCGGCGTATATTGCAGCGCCTCTTCCGTAGTGCTGACGCTGCGTTGCTGCATTTCCTTGTTGGTCACCACCGACACCGATGCCGGTGTATTGAGAATGCTGGTGGCGACCTTGCCGCCAACCCAGAGCTCCTTGGCCACCACCGAGTTGGCGTCGTCGTCGGCACTGACCCGAACCTTGGCATTGATGATGAGCGGGGCGAGGCGGTAGTCCTCGACGGCCGTTGCATCGAGCTCCAGCGGGCCGGCGGTTTTTGCTTGAGGGTCAGCAGGTAAGCTTTCGCGCCTTGCTGTTCGATCTGCAACTCGCTGCCCTGGAGCAAGGATGACAGCGCTGCCGAGGTATCGAGCGTGCCATTCACGCCAGCCGTGGTGCGGTTCGCCACACTCGACGCGTCGAAGGAAAGGCTGATGCCAGCTTCGCGCGCAAAGCGGTCAAGCGCCGGCGCCAGTGGCCCGGGGGCGATATTCCACTGTTTGACTTGATTGCTGTGATCAGCGCCCGAGGTTTGCGCCAGCGATGGCAATGCGTAGCTGCTCACGATCAAACCCAAGATCGCACCGTGCATGGCACGACTTAATGGATGGCGCTGTGAAACCGGGGACGAACTCATTTTCTCGCTCCAAGAAAGGACATCGGCAGACTGGCCTGTATTCCGGCCTTCCTTAGAGGTCGAACGAGAATGAGAAACCACCTCATTATTTTTCATATAGCAGAAAAATATTCAGGTGGACTCAGGTGGCAGCGGTTACGGTCACCCAATAACGGGTTCGGTAATCAATGTGCAGGCGCAGTGACTGCGCGATCAATGCCAGGACCCGATCGTTGTCGGCGAGCTGGAAGGTGCCGGAAACGCGTCGATCAGCGACCTCTTCGGCGCAGCGCAAGACTCCTGGGCGATAACGCGACAACTCTGCGATGAAGTCACCAAGGCGCATATGGTTCGCACTGATCACACCGTCACCCCAACCCCATAGATCAAGGCCGTTGTCCCTGAACGTTCGGGCGTCACTTGAGGTGAACAGCAGTTGGTTTCCTGCCAGGACGTTGCGGCTCGCAGACGCTTGGCCGGAACCGGGGAAAACCGTGACTGATCCCTCCTGGGCCGCGACCAGAGTGCCGTCGTCACGCTCGCGCACCAGAAAGCGCGAGCTATGGGCTCGCATGATCCCGTCGCGTGATTGCACCCACAACGGTCGTGCTTGCGGGGAGTATTGATCCGCACCGACATTCACGATGATTTCACCGCGGCGCAGGATGATCAGGCGCCGCTGGGCGTCGAAATCGCTGTCGACGGCGCTATCGCTATTGAGCTGGATAAGGCTGCCATCATCGAGTTGGAAACGTCGTTGCTCGCCGGTGCTGCTGCGCTGCTGTGCAAGCATGGAGGGCAGGGGGTGTAGTCGCGGCCGAGCCAGGCTGCCGTGCCGACCGTCGCCAATACGCCCAGTAGCTTCAGGCTTTCCCGCCGGCGCATTCCATGTTGGGCGCCCTTAAGGGTTTGTCGAGCCAGCTGAGCTGGCACGCCTTCGAATTCATCGCCCAGCGTTTCCACACGCTGCCACGCCAATCCATGCTCCGGGCGCTGCTGCAGCCAGTGTTCAAACGAGCGCTGTGTCTGTTCATCGGCTTGATTGAAGCGAAGGCGCACCAGCCATTGGATCGCCTGGTCGACAATGGCCGGATCCAGCGCCTCGGGCTCAGGCCTCGACATAACGCAAGCGATAGCAATGTTGCAGGGCCGTGGCCAGATCGCGCTCCACCGTCGCGCGGGAAACACCGAGCTTTTCGGCGATTTGTGCGCAGGTTAGACCGTCGAGTCGGGCAAATAAAAACGCCTGGCGTACTCTTGGTTTAAGCGAGTCAAGCAGACGGTCTATGCGCTCGAGCGCATCGAGAATCATCAGCCGGCTTTCTTCCGATGGAACCTCGTGTTGAGGCAGCAAGGTGATGCTTTCCAGGTAGGCACGTTCCAGTTCGCGACGACGATACTGATCAATCATCAACCCTCGGGCAATGCTGCTCAAATAAGCACGTGGTTCGCGCAGGGCGCCGGATTGATGACGGTGTTTGAGCACACGGACGAAAGTGTCCTGCGCCAGATCTGCGGCGTTGTCGCGACAGCCGATGCGCCGAATCAGCCAGCCCTGTAACCACGAGAAGTGGGTGCGATAGAGCAGCCCTGGATCTGCAGTACCTAGTGTTTCGTCGCTACGCATCGGCATCCCGGGACATACATGATTGATAATGAATCGCATTCTACTCAGGCGTTGGGCCATCAGGCAAATACGTCGCGCGTAGTGTCTGTTTCGGGCGAAATGACGCCCCGGGTTTCTTGGACAATTGGCCACAGTTCAGGCTGACGCGCCGATCCCGGTAATAGGCCCAGGCTGGGTTGCTGCGTTACTGGTCAGAGGTGCAGTCATTCTTGGTTTGTCCCTTCATCGCATCACCTTGGGTTCGAACGTCTGCTCTTGGCCGATTTCTGCCTCACAAGAGGCTCCCTCCGCTTGCAAAAATCGATCAGGCCGGCATGGGCAAAGGGCACTGGACACCTTGTCATCGATGATCTCCTCGCTGGCCAGACGTCCCACTATCGCCGCCAGAGTAATTCCAGGGTGCATTGCACAAACGTAGACGCCACCTACTTTGGGGAGATAACCGATGATCGGGATGCCATCGGCAGGCATGGGCCTGAGGCCGACACAAGCCCGTTCCAGTTCTATGGAGACGACACCATGGAGTTCGTTCTGGATTGTCTTGGCAGTGCGAAGCGCTATCGCTGCCGGCTGATTTTCCACGGCATCGTTCAGATAATCTTCCGCCGCGAGCAACGCACCATCCGAACTTTGCCGCACTTCCATTTCAGGGCTGGATATGAGGGTGTGTACGAGATCGGGTTGTGACTTGTAACGGATGAAAATGGCAGGGGAGGCCTCTATTGGCAGGGACACTCCAAGCATGTCTGTCAGTTTCGTGATGCCTGCCCCGGCTGCCAATACGACAATATCGGCATCGATGACGCCTTTGGTTGTTTCGATTCCTGTCACCGTTGCGCTCTGGGTTACAAAACCGAGCACTCGCGTCTGAGTGAGAATCTTCGCCCCATATGCCTGCGCACCTGCGATCAACGCATGCGTAGCTGCTACTGCGTCCAGCGCTCCTTCTTCAGCCGCATACAGAGCAGACTGGGGAGGGTTCTTGAGATTTGGTTCCAAGTCGAGAATCTGCGATCGAGACACCTGGTTTACCGAAGCCTGGTGACCTGAGATCGGCAGCGCCTCAATCGCCATCGCACTGTAAGACAAGGCACCTGTCCATCTTATCTCCAGACCTGGCAGCTGCGTTTCGAGTCGGCGGTACTCCTTGATGGCAGAACCGCGCAGTTGCGCGATTGGGTCGGGTTCGGGGTGTGAGGCATTGAGCCAGGCGAATGAGCTGCCAGTCACTCCCGAAGCTATATCTTCAGCTTCTAGCAAAGTGACATTCGCGCCTTTACTTGCCAAGTGATACGCCAATGACGCGAGCCAACGATGCCTGCCCCAATGACAACGACCTTTTTGCCCTGACCATTTCCCATATCAACCTCCGTTTTGTCGATGTGCCGATGGTACGGCAGCCGGATGATTTCATGACATGAGAACCTGATCGTTGAGCTTTTTAAGTGTCTGCTCCTGGCCGAATCCGACAACGGTGCCGCGCGACTGATCCACCCCGGTCCTTCACCCACGTGGAGGGCACCACCATGTACACAATCGCTAAATATCGACCTCAGCCATGAACTAAGGGGAAGCTCGTCGGCCAGAAAGCTCCGCTTCGAGTCAGGGATATCTGAGCCTTGAGGCAATCAATCTCCTTCCATCTACTTATGGCCGATTGATGTGGCTCATCAGGTGCTGCAATCACTATTGACTCACCGATCGCTAGCGGATGAGACCGGCTAAGATGAGTGGTTGGCGACTGCGTAAATCCAGGGAAACCGCACATGCGCAAATATTTGGTCTTGCTACTGATTGGCGTCACAGGCGTTGCCAAGGCGCAATCTCAATGCTCAAACACGTGGTATCAATCGGTCGATAAGGTTCTGCATACGGCTGATATGCAAGGGCACGGACCGGATCTAGGTTCTGATGAATGGAAGTCAGTGATCGAGATAAAGCTGGGGGTTCAAGATGGGTCAGATGTCCCTGAGCGAAGCTCCGAGCAGTGGTGCAATTACATTGATCAGCAAATCAGTGCGATACAGTCGACCGGGGCGCGCACGGGAACATCGTTGGCTATCAATTCGTCACCTGGTCCATCTTACGATTGCTCAAAGGCGGAGCCTGGCGGTATCGAAGCATTGATATGTAAAGACAAGGAATTATCTGCCCTCGATCGCAAACTCTCGGCAGTGTATGCCAGTGCGAGTATCAAGGCCGCCAACGAGCATCCTCCAATGCTCAAAGCAGAGCAGCGGGGGTGGATCAAGGGGCGGGACGAATGCTGGAAGAGTGATGACGTCGGTGCATGCCTGCGCATGGAATACCATAACCGTATCGCTGAGTTGCAAGCACGGTACCGACTGATCTCTGGCACTGGGCCTGTCTTTTACGAATGCGACGGCAACCCTGCAAACGAGGTAACTGTCAGGTTCTTCGAAACTGATCCGCCGACATTAATAGCCGAGCGTGGCGACAGCGTATCGCTGATGTACCAGCAACTCAGTGGCATTGGCATCAAGTACGTCGGGCGTAATGAATCGCTTTGGGAACATAAGGCCGAAGCCATCATCACTTGGGGATATGGTGCGCCCGAAGAGCAATGCAAAAGAAAACCTTGAGCAGCGGTTTGTTCAGGCCAGGTAAATACAAATGGGTGAGAGGCCAGCTCTCATAGAAAGAGCCGCCTACAGGGATCGGGTTGCCATCCATATGGTGTGCGGCCCATGCCAGTAGGTGTGCCATACGTTCGGCAGCAACTGGCGACAGCGTTTTGGGCTGGAGAAGACCATGGGGGCGGCAGCTCTTGGCCGAAAGCGGTTGCCCTTGTGTGGCAACTAACGGCCAAAGGCGAACGCTTTTGGCCGTTAGCGCTATGAAGAGATTACAAGAAGCTATGCACCCACAAACTCGATCACCGTCTTGCCCTTGCCGCGGCCTTCGGCGACTTGGCGAAACGCCTCGTTGACGTCTTGCATTGCAAAGTGCTGTTGATCCACGCGGATCGTCAGTTGACCCGCATTGGCCAGCGCAGCGGCCTCGCGCAGGATAGCGCCGTGATGTTCGCGTCCTTTGCCGGTGAGCAGCGGAGCCAGAGTGAAAACCCCCGAGTAGGTGGCACTTTTGAACGACAACGGTGCCAGGCTGTGCTGGCCCCAGCCCAGGCAGCTCAGCACGTGCCCGGTATAGGCTTTCACGGCTTTGAATGATGCATCCAGCGTGCTGCCGCCGACGGTGTCGTAGACAATGTCAAACCCTTCGCCGGCGGTGTAGTGCTCGACATAATCCTCAACGCTCTGTGCCTGATAGTCGATCGCCGTCGCCCCCAGCGAGCGTATGAAGTCGAGACTGCCCGCCGAACCGGTGGCGTAGACATCGGCACCGCGAGCCTTGGCCAGTTGCACAGCCACTTGACCGACCCCGCCCGCGCCGCCATGAATCAGGACACGCTGACCGGAGCGGATATTGGCGCGATCGACCAGACCTTCCCACGCGGTGATGAATACCAAAGGCAATGCAGCCGCCTCACGCATGCTGAGGGTCTGTGGCTTGACCGCGATCAGGCGAGCATCCACGGCAATGTACTCGGCCATGGTGCCTTGGGCACCGCCGATCCCGCCGGGCATGCCGAAGACTTCCTGGCCCGGGGTGAACCCGTCGACCGCTTCGCCCACTTCAACGACCGTACCGGCGAGATCAAGGCCGAGCACGGCCGGCAGCGTTTGACGGGCGTGAGCCCCTGCGCCGGCGGCGATTTTGGTATCGAGCGGATTGACCCCTGCGGCGTGAACCTTGACCAGGACTTGCCCCTTACCGGCAACAGGGCGGTCGATGTGACGGATGGCCAGCGGGGACTGAGCGGACTCGGCGATGGCGGCAAGCATGGAATGTTTCATGGCGCGAACCTGTGTTGGGATGGACGCTTACAGATTGCCGCGCTTTAATCATTCCGATAAGAAACCCAATTCGCATATGACTTATTCCACAAAGAGAACCAATCGTCGATGGATCTGTTCGACAGCATGCATGTCTTTGTTCGCGTCGTTGAGCGCGGGTCTTTCTCGGCGGTCGCCCGTGAACTGAACATGGGGCAGCCGGCGGTGAGTAAACAAGTGCGCGCGCTGGAGCAGTATCTGGGTGGGCCATTGTTCGCACGCAGCACTCGGCATTTGGCCCTGACCGACCAAGGTCAACGCTTCTACGACCACTGCCAGAAAATTCTCGGCCACGTCGAAACTGCTACACGGAGCTTTACCAGTGGCCAGGAGCAGATCGCCGGCCCTTTACGAGTCGCCGCGCCGGTCAGTTATGGAAGGTTATGCATAGCACCGCTCATAGGGATTTTCCTGCAACGCCATCCTGACGTGCGGATTGACCTGCGCCTGAGTGACCACAATGAAGACCTGCTCAAGGAAAACATCGATCTGGCTATTCGCATTGGCGCAGTGAAGAGCGAGGGATTGGTGGCACTGCCACTGGGCAATAGCCCACGGCGTGTCTATGCCGCGCCCGGTTACCTGGCTCTGCACGGCGTGCCACTTGAGCCAAGCGAACTGTCCGATCACAACTGCATCGGCTTCACGTTGCTGGAGCATTACGACCGTTGGCACTTTACGCACCTCGGCCAGGCGTTCGATGTAGTTATCCAGGGTAATGTCACCAGCAACAGCAGCGAGGCCATCCGCGAAATGGTGCTCTGCGGCTTGGGTATTTCCCTCTCACCGCAATGGCTGTTCACAGCTGACGTCGAGCAGGGCAGGGTGAGTACCGTACTCGACAACTATCAGACCAGCGCGCTGCCTGTCAGCGCCGTACTCAGCCGCGAGCGACGACGTTCAGCGCGGACGATGGCGTTCATCGATTTTCTACGCGAGCAATTGTTGTAGCAGCGCCTTGTCATACGCCGTCCGCTGCTTTCTTCTCCGGGACCCTAAAACTATCTGAGGACAGTCCCGGCATTTGATGCGGGCGAGTATTGGCACGGCAGCGCGTGCCGGGGAGATCAGCTCATGAGCGTACGCCTGCGGCCTGCTGCAACCGCCGCACCGCGTCTCGGGCCTGGGCGCCGAGTTCGGCCAGGTCGAAGTCAGGCAACTGGTCGTCGTGTACGGTCAACCGCCCAGCGACCAGCAAGGCGCGCAAGGTCGGGCGTCCTCCGCCCACCACCGGCCCGATCGCCGGGTCATGCAGGCCGAAGTATCGCGGCTGGTCCAGGCGGTAGATCGCCAGGTCGGCCGCCATGCCCACTTGCACGCTGCCCACGGCGTCCAGCCCCAGCACCCGAGCCCCGCCAGACGTACCCCAGCGCACCACGTCTTCCACCGTGGCCGCGCTGGCACCGCCTTCCTCGTCACCGCCGGCATAACGCGGGCGGGCCCGTTCGCCAAGTCTGGCCCGTTGCATCAGCCAGGCGGCGTGGGTCTCGCTGATCATGTCGCAGGCCTCGTTGGAGGCGGCGCCATCCACGCCAATCGACACTGGCATTCCCGCAGCCTCCATGGCCACCACATCGGCAATGCCACTGCCCAGGCGGCCATTGCTTTGCGGGCAATGGGCAATGCCCGTACCGCTGGTCCCGAGCATGCGTATTTCCTCGGCGTCGAGTTTCACTAAATGCGCGAACCACACGTCCGGGCCGAGCCACTCGTGTTCGGCACAGAACGCCACTGGCGACATGCCGTGGCGTTGCTGCACCTCATTTTGATATTCGACGGTTTCGCTCAGATGGCTGTGCAGGCGAATGCCCAGTCGCCGGGCGACCCGGGCGGTTTCGCGCAGGTGTTCGGCAGGCATGGAGTAGGGCGGGCTGGTGGGCGCCATCACCACCCGCCGCCAGGCATCAGCGGCCGGGTCGTGGTAGCGCCGCACCAGACGCTCGACGTCGTCCAGGTATTGCTCCAGGGTCTCCGGCCCGGCCACGGACTTGCCTTCGGCTTGTCGTGCTTGCGTGGCTCCGCCACGGCAGAGAACAAACCGCAGCCCCAGCCGTTCGGCTTCCTCGAACAGCACCTCGGCACTGTCAAAGCCCATGCCCGGCAAGTACAGGTAATGATGGTCTGCGACGGTGGCGCAGCCGGATCGTGCCAATTCGACCAGGCCAATGCGCGCGGCGAGGCGAAAGCTTTGCTCGTCAAACGCGCCGCGATAGCGATAGGGCACGGCACCCAGCCAGGCTCCCAGACTCTGGTCGATACCTGCGGGAATGCCTTTGAGCAGCGATTGAAACAGGTGATGGTGGGTATTGACCCACGCCGGGTAGACCACGCAATCGGTGGCATCCAGCACTCGCTCGCCGGGCTGGGGTTGCAGGGCGCCGATGGCGCTGATGCGGCCGTCGACGATACGGATATCAGGCCCGGCATGGCGCGCCGCCGCACCGGACAAGCCGGTGAGGATGGTGCTGGCGTTACGTACCAGCCAGCTATTTTGAATCTTCATGTGAGGCTCCATACGCCGCGCCTGCGGCGGATTCAAAGGGTCAGCCGAGTTCGCTTTCATGCCAGTTGCGCAGGCTCAACCGGGCCAGCACGGCCATCAGGCTGAATAACGCGACACCGGTCAAGGCGATCAGCAGCAGGGCAGCGAACAGCCTTGGAATATTCAGTTGAAAGCCGGCCTGGAGAATCTGATACGCCAGCCCTGCACCGGTGCCCCCGGTGCCGGCGACGAACTCCGCCACCACCGCGCCGATCAACGCCAGCCCGCTGGCAATGCGCAGCCCGGCAAAAAACACGGCAGGGCGCTGGGAATGCGCAGGCGCAACAGCACCTGCCAGCGGCTGGCGCGGTTCAGGCGGAACAGATTGAGCAGGCCGGGGTTGACGCTGCGCAAGCCGAGTACGGTGTTGGCGATGATCGGGAAAATCGCCACCAAAGTCGCGCAAATAATCAACGCCAGCGTGGTGTTGCTGCACCAGATGATGATCAGCGGCGCGACGGCCACCACCGGCGTCACCTGCAACAGGATGGCGTAGGGAAACAGGCTGGCTTCCAGCACGCGGCTCTGCACAAACACAAAGGCCGCCAGGGTGCCGATAAGCACCGCCAGCGCAAAGGAGAAAAAAGTGATCTTCAAGGTCATCCACAATGCACCGAACAGCATCGGGCCATCGCTGATCAGGGTGCGGCCGATATCGACCGGGGAGGGCACCAGATACACCGGCACCTTCCAGGCCACACATGCCAGTTGCCACAGACCCAGCAATACCGCGCCGAGCAGCAGCGGCGAGACAATGCGCAACACCGTGGGGTGACGTAACCAGGGAGTAAAGGACGGGTTCATGAGCGGGCTCTCAATAAAGTCAGCAAGGATCGCCATTGGCCTGGGCCAGGAGCTGGGACAGACGTGCGCACTGCGCGATAAAGGCCGCAGAGGTGCGGTAGGCCTCGTCTCGTTCCAACGGGCCGTCGATTTCGATGTCGGCGATTACTCGGCCCGGGCGCGCACCCATCACCACCACCCGCGATGACAGGTAGACGGCCTCGAAAATGCTGTGGGTGACGAACACCACGGTCAGGTCGCGGCTAGCCCACAGTTGACGCAGGTCGCTGTCGAGCTTGTTGCGGGTGAACTCATCCAGGGCGCCGAAGGGCTCGTCCATCAACAGCAGATTGGGCTCGGTGGCCAAGGCCCGGGCAATGGACGCGCGCATTTGCATGCCGCCGGACAGTTCTCGCGGGTACACCTGGCTGAAGCGGTCCAAGCCGACAAGAGCAAGGGCAGCGTCGACTTTTGGCTGGCTCTGGGTTTTGGGCACATTGGCCAGATCCAGCGGCAGGCGCACGTTGTCGCTGACCTTCGCCCAAGGCATCAGGGTCGCCTCCTGGAAAACCATCGCCAGGCTTTGCCCTTGGGTCGGGCTGGCCGGGCTGTCCTTGCCCCACCAGCGGACGTGGCCGGCGGAGGGCTTTTCGAGGCCGGCGAACATTTTCAGCAGGGTGCTCTTGCCGCAGCCCGACGGGCCGAGCAATGAAACGAACTCGCCGCGCTGAATGGCCAGCTTCACCCGGCTCAAGGCCTGGGTACCGTTGCTGTAGGTTTTTTCCACCTGGTTGGCGAACAGCGGCGTTTGCACGCCGACGCTGTCGCCCCGTGGCAACGCCTGTGGCAGGGCGTTGGGCCCAGTTATGGTTTGCATCAACATAGCGCTCTCCCCTTGGGTCATGAGCGTCCGGTAAAGCCCCGGCACACCGGGGCGCTGACTTCAATGGCTGAGGAACACTTCACTTTCACCGTGAGCTTCGAGCAGGCCCAGCAATTGCCGGCGAATCACCAGGCCAGGCTTGTCCGACGGCATGTGCAGTTCCACTCGCCGGCGAGTATCGACACAGGCGTCGTAATCGGTGGCTTCGAGGATGTCGCGGTCTTCGGCGGTGATCGCTGCGTCCCAGTCGATCAGTTCCTGGGTCGAGCATTGCTGTTCACTGTCATTGCGGTACAGCCACTGGACCAGCATCAGGCGCCCGTCTTCCATGGGTGTCGCGCAGTTGTAGATGATGTGATGGATGCCGCTGTCCGGGTACATGCAGCCAAAGCGCCGGGAGAATGGCAGGTAGTAGCGGTTGATCAGATGGCGCTGGGTAATCGGCTCGCGGGTGCCGGTGATGCGATAGCTCTCCTCAGGATTGCGGATCGGCACACGGGTCTCCGCCTCGAAGCCATAGTCGGTTTCGCGAAACTCGTAGCCGGCCGGCGCGGGCTGGTCGAAAAGGCCGAAATTGGCTTTGTGGACGAAGGAAAAATGCGAGTTGTCAAAGGAGTTTTCCATGACCCGCAGCGGGCTGGTTTTCCACTCTTCATAAAACTGGAAGATGCGCCGGTAGCCCGGGGCGCCATCCTCGGGAAACTCAGGGATTGGTTGCAGAGGATCGTCGAGGGCAACCCAGGCGTAGCCGTATTTTTCCTGGCAGTGAAAGGCCTGGACCGAGGCGCCCGGCGGAATCATGCCAGCGGGGTTTTGCGGGATCTTCACGCAGGTGCCGGTGCAATCATATTCCCAGCCGTGATAGCCGCAGGCGATGTTACCGTCCTCGCTGACAAAACCTTTCGAGAGCCTGGCGGTGCGGTGGCAGCAACGGTCGCGCATGGCCACCGGGGTGCCGTCGGGGCGCTTCCACAGCACCAGCGCCTCACCGAGTAAAGTGAAGGGCTGCGGGCCGGCATCCAGCGCGGTCATGGGCAGCAGGGCATACCAGAAACGGCGCAATACAGGTTGTTTGGTGACCAACATAACAAGTGTCCTCACGGTATTCGTTCAGCCGGCTCTTGGGCTCGGGCTCTGGGTTCAGCAGTCTTGCAATCAGGCTCAGCGGCTGGCGGACTGTTCGGCGCCAGGCAGTACCTTCAAGTCCTCGACGAAGCGCGTGGTGTAGGCCTTCTGCCAAGGCGCATCGGCACCGAGCAGGCCGGCGTCGACCATGAAATTTCGGGTGGCCTGCCAGCGCGCATCGCTCATCACGCCGATGCCTTGGGTGGCGGCATCACCGCCGGTGACCAGGCGATATTGCTTGAGCGTCGACAAGCCCCAGGCGAGCAATTCATCGCTCATGTTCGGGTTATCGGCCTTGATCAGGTGGTTGGCGCTCGGGTTATCGAGGTAGCGCTTCCAGCCCTCCATCGAGGCGCGAACAAAGCGCTGGACTCGCTCAGGATGCTGATCGATCACGTCTTGGCGAGTGGCCAGCGTCGAGCCGTAGGGTGGGTAACCGGCGTCGGCGAACAGGAAGAAGTTGGCTTTCTCCCCGATCTTCAACGCCTGGAACAACTCGGAGCTGGCATAGGCCTGCTGCGTGGTGTTGGCGTCCGCGAGGAAGGGTTGCAGGTTGAAGGTGTAGGGACGGGCCTGGCTGTCCTTGAGCTGATATTTGCCCTTGAGCCACGGCCACCAGGTTTGCTGGCCGGAGGTGGAAACCAGCACCTGCTTGTTCTGCAAGGCATCCAGGCCGCTCACATCGGCATGGGTCAGCAGACCCTGAGGATCACCTTGAAAGGGCGCGGCCACGGCCACCACCGGCAGGCCTTGCTCCACACTTTTGAGAATCTGCAAGTCGTAGTTGACGATGAAATCGGCCTGCTTGTTGAGCAGCAGCTGCATGCCATTGACCTGCGGCCCACCCATGCGGATGGTCACGTCCAGGCCTTCTTTTTCATACAGTCCATCCGCCAGGGCCTGGTAGAAACCACCCTGTTCGGCTTGGGCATACCAGGAAGTGAGCAGCACCACCTTGTCATTGGCCGAAGCCAGTGGAGACGCGATCAGGGCGGCGGGCACAAGCGCCATGGCCAGTAGCGAGCGAAGCGGTTGACCCAAGGCAAAGCGAATTTTCATGATGTGTTCTCCACAACGATTCGAAAACCGCCGCGCGCCAATCGGCACGCCAGCGCGGAACCGATTGGAGAGAACAAGGGGAGGAGAGAGGGCGTATATGCGTAGTTACACGGCTGACACTTCTCTCTTGCCCGGGGCGCTGGCGCCGCGTTCAAGCATCCAATCGGACGTACGCCCACAGGGAAGGGCGCAAGAGCAATGCCCGGTGCCATTGCTGGCACTGACCGCTTCTACTCGAAAGTGGTAATAGCCAAAAGTGTGCCAAGCCGTCGCAGGCCCGCCCTCACGGGATCCGGCGGGCGAGGCAATCAGCAGGAGGTGGGCAGGCGAATCGCAACAGTGCGAATTCAAGTGGGCGCGCCTCAATCTGGTGCGCAACCGATGGCTGCAAAGTATTCAGTTTTACGCATCGATTGTGCTGAATGAGGGTTGAAGATTGTATTCGCTCAGTTGGCACAACCTCTGCTTAGTCTGGAATCGAGTAGAAGCGGTCAGCACAGTGGGCTCTCAACAGGACCCGAGGTGCAGGGCATTGCTCTGGCGGCATTACGCCGCGTACCCGGCAAGGGTCGCCCCTCGTTAATTTGAGGGCCAGAGCAGCTGCTTGATCCGCAGCTCGGGCATGCCTTGCCGGTGATATCCGCCAATCACCTGAAAAGGGCAGCCCATGAAAACATCGCGTATTCC
This sequence comes from Pseudomonas sp. AC255, assembly GCF_979258175.1. Classification (NCBI taxonomy): domain Bacteria; kingdom Pseudomonadati; phylum Pseudomonadota; class Gammaproteobacteria; order Pseudomonadales; family Pseudomonadaceae; genus Pseudomonas; species Pseudomonas sp. AC255. The sequence continues at coordinate 2,238,827 of NZ_OZ409841.1, forward strand.
ATTACTTGCACCTTCGCTGCTGCGTCGCAGCCTGCCTCCGCTGTTTGCGCTGGCCAGCGCCGGCGCCGAAGCTGGCCCTCTGTTGTGGAACGACAACAGCTTGAGCTACCTCTACGGCCAGCATTTCAAAGTCGACGGCACTGGCGACGATACTCAGCAAACGCTGAGCTTCGAACACGTCAGCGGCTGGACGTGGGGCGATATCTTCATGTTCGTCGACAACAAATGGTCCAGCGGACTCTCGGGTGCCGACGGCCATTCCTACTACGGTGAATTCTCCCCACGGCTGTCGCTGGGCAAAATCAGTGACCGCTCCCTGAGCTATGGCATCGTCAAGGACGTCCTCATCGCTGCCACCTACGAGCGCGGTGAAAACCGCAATCGCAAATACCTGCTGGGTCCTGCTGTCGACCTCGTGCTTCCAGGCTTCGATCGCTTTTCCCTGAATACCTACTACCGCAAACCCGACGGCATCACCGGTAAGGCCTCAGGTCAATGGCAGATCAACCCGACCTGGTCCATGACCCTCCCGGTGGGTCGCTCCGACATTCTTTTCGACGGCTATCTGGAGTGGTACGTCAACGACGTCGGCAACAAAGGCACCTCCAACTATGTGGCCAGGAGCTTTCACTTCAACCCACAAGTCAAATACGACGTGGGCAAGGCGCTGGGGCAACAGCAAAAACGTTTTTATGCGGGACTTGAGTGGGATTACTGGTCGAATAAATACGGGATTGAAGACACGAGCGGATTCCCTACCGACCAGAACGCGTTGAGTCTCTTGCTCAAGGTGCATTTTTGATGGGGGCCGATCGCCCATTGCAGAAAGCGGCCTTGACGCACCACCTCGGCCAACTGGCGAAATCGGTGAGGTTCATCGCCATTACACCTGCGCTGCAAGCGCCTCAATCAGTTCTTGGGTAGTCACGATTGAATGAGCGAAAGTCGGCCCGTTCAACTCGTGGGCGGCGTGCATCATTTCCGCACGGAAAGCGGCGGTCGCATCGCGCACCAGCGTGACGTGGTAGCCCAGTTCCGAGGCGTAGCGGGCGGTCGCTTCGATGCAGGTGTTGGCGAGCAGGCCGACGATGATGACGTGGGTGATACCTTTCTGCTTCAAACGAAAATCAAGGTCGGTATTGGCAAAGCCGCTGGAGCCCCAGTGCTCCTGCACGACAATGTCGCCGTCCTTCGGTGCGAAATCGGGATGCCATTCGCCGCCCCATTCACCGCTTGCGAAGTGGTGCATGTGCATGATTTTGCATTGGGTAGGTGTTGGATGGTCCCAGCCTTCATAGTCGCCATGTTCCCAGCGGTGGTGCGGCACGATGACCACCGGAATGTTCTGCGCCCGTACGGCGCGATCGAGCGCCCGCAGGTTGTCGAGCAGCCCGACCTGCTCGGCAATCGGCTTGATCAAGGGGAAGACCTTGCCGTTTTCCGAGAGAAAATCGTTGTACGGATCGACCAGCAGATAAGCGGTGCGGTTCAGCGGGTAAGAGGCGTTCGACATGACGATGTACTCCACGCAAGTTGAGTGACCGATGCCGTGGGCTCGCCCGGGCATCAGTTTTTTATGACGACGAAAAAGCTCAAGTCAGTTGAAGGCGCTGCGGTAGGCAAAGAGGCCAGGCAAGCCGCCGGTCATCACAAACAGTAGATTGCTTCCTGGCGGGTAATCGCCTTGGCGCACGGCAGCGAGCAACCCGGCGAAGGCCTTGCCACCGTAGACCGGATCCGTCAGCAAGCCCTCAACGGAGGCCAGCAGTCGAACCGCTTCCAACATTGATTCGGTGGGGGCGCCATAGGCGTCGCCACGTTGACTGCCATCCACAGTGATTGCGCTTTGCAGAAGGGTTGCGGACGGGTCCAGGAGCTGCAAGGTTTCCCGAGTTTTTCCAGGGTCGCGGCCGTGGCCTGCTCCTCAGTTGCCAACACCGAGTAGCCGATCACTTCGGTTGATGATCGAGCCAGTGCCAGACCCGCCTGCAGTCCTGAATGGGTCCCTGCGCTGCCGTTGGGGATGATGATCCGCTCGAATTGCACACCGAGCGCGTCTGCCTGGCGGAGGATCTCTCCCGCACAAGCGGCGTAGCCCAGACTGCCCCTGGGGCTGGAGCCGCCCAATGGTATGAGGAAGGGTTTTTTGCCTTGGCTTTTGAGCGCGCTGAGCAGTTCGCCAGCGTAGCTATCGGGCGTCAAACCGCGCGGCAGTCGATGGACCTTTGCGCCAAACAGGCCATCGAGCAATACGTTGCCGTTATGGCAAAAATCATCATCACTGCGCACCGCCGACGGGGTCAGGATCAGCTCGCAGCCCAAATCTTGGCGGGCGGCGACGGCGGCGGTCAGCCTGGCGTGATTGGATTGAAAACCGCCCCAGGTAACCAGTGTGTCCGCGCCTTCGGCCAATGCTTCGCCAAGCAGGAATTCGAGTTTGCGCAGTTTGTTACCACCGCCGCCGAGGCCCATCAGGTCATCGCGTTTGACGTAGAGATCGCAGCCATGCAGCTCGGCGGCCCGGCTCAGACGGGACAGTTTCTGAATCGGTGTCGGGCCTTCCAGCAGCGCCACTCGGGGGTAAGCAGCCAGCGCAGTTTCCAGTTGATTCAAGTCGTGAGGCATGACGGTTCACTTGACGTTGATGGAAGGAAGTGGGGCGGTCACTTCAACAAGCCCCGGCGAAATGCTTAATAACTGAGATTGCAGTTAAGTCGCTTTGTCAGGCAGTGGCGGACTCTCGTGCGACTTGCCTGAGGATTTGTTCGTATTCCTTGACGGATAGCGATCCGGACACCAACTGACGACCGTTCAGCACCATGGCCGGGACCGAGTTAATCCCGCGCTCAAGATAAAAACCTTCAAGTTCACGGACCTCGAGAGCGAATGCCTCGCTAGTCAAAATCTCGCGGGCGCGGGTGGTTGAAAGTCCAGCTTCACCGGCCAGGCGCACCAGTGTTTCGTGGTCGCTGGGGTTCTCGCCATTGGTGAAATAAGCCTCGATCAGGATTTTCTTCAGCGCGACCTGGCGGCCTTCCTGCACGGCCCAGAGCAGAAGGCGATGGGCATCGAAGGTGTTGTAGAAATGGCTGCGCTTGTCCAGGTCGAACTGAAAACCGATGGCTTTGCCGCGCGCGACGATCATTTCATTGCGCGTGGCGACTTCTTCGGCGCTGCGCCCGTATTTGCGCATCATGTGCTTGATGGCGTGCTCGCCCTCGGCCGGCATGTCCGGGTTCAGTTCGAACGGCTTGAAGGTCAGCTCCACGGCAACCTCGCCGGCAACATTGGCGATGGCTTGTTCCAGCGCCGTGGCGCTGAGTGCGCACCAGGGGCACACCACATCCGACACAAAGTCGATACGGACGGGGAAAGTCATTTCTTCGACTCCGCCAGCTGTTGGCGGTACTCGGTGGTGGTAATTCCGGCATAGCCCCAGTTATCGGTGTCGACCTCTTCAATGACGATATGGGTGAGGTGCGGGTCCTTGTTGAGGACTGTTTGCATGGTTTTGGTGATCTCGGCGATGACTTGGGATTTCTGTTCTTTGGTAACGCCGTCGCGAGTGATACGAACGCTGATGAAAGGCATGGGATAAGTCTCCTGTGGGCGCCCCATCGACATGATGAGGGGAGCAGTGGGATGGACTTTAGAGTGTTGCGTTCAGGGGATAAATCAGGGGCGGAGAACATCACTTATAACGCGGTGTAATCAATACAACTGGTGGCTTTGCAGAAGGTAAATCGCCCTCCCTGGCTGCAGGCGCGGGGAGGGCGAATGCTACGGCGGGAGGAATCAGTTCTGCGCTTTGCTCATGCGGGTAAATAGCTCGGTGGGTACTTTCTTGCCGTTGGAAATGTACTGGTTGGTTCTGAACTTGTAGACCTCACCTTCCGAAAGAAAACCATCGTGGTTGGTGTCCATCGCTTTGAATTCTTCACCGCCCTGAGGTGCCACAGCCAGCAGCTCTTTAAGAGAAACGAGGCCATCATGGTCGGTATCTGTGCGAGCGAAAGAGTCGTCCCCACATTTGCCTTCACCGCACTTGCCCTCGGCAGTAGCGGACTTGTCGCTGGCTTCGCTGGCGCCGCATTTGCCTTCGCCACACTTGCCTTCGCCGGTTTTATCGGCCGATGCCAGTTGGTAGCCTTGGGGCAATGGCTCAACAGCAAAAGCCGCAGACGATGCCAGGCTCATGCCACCGGCTAAGGCAATTGCGGCCAGGCCGATACTGGTTTTGTTCGACATTGGTTTACGGTACATAGTGTTTCTCCAGATGCTTTGCGCGGCGAGGCCGCGATTCATGTCACGGGGCGGATAGACCCTCAAGGAAGCTCGAGGCGAAGGGCGCAAGCGTCGTCCACTTCGACAGAGCGACCTTATTCGGGCAGGCCTATTTAGCGGGAGTCATGTATCGGCGATGTATCGGCGAGAGGAGCATTTGTAAGCCAATCCCAAGACTTCGCGTTTGGGTACATAGAGATACAAAAACCGACCTCAGCCTTTGCGCGTCAGTCAGGACAACAGCTTTAAACGGGTGTCGCTGCTACCCCGACGGCAGCTTGCGCATGCAGCTGGCGCAGCAGAACCAGTGCGTCAGCGACGAAGCCGGTCACGTCTGAAGCACCAGCCTCCGCAGCCAAAGCGTGCAACTGCGCTCGACCATCCATGTCAGGGAACTGCTCGATCCGCTGCAACAAACGGAACGCGAGAGGGCTGACCTGGGAGAATTGCACCTGGCCACTCTGCACACGGCTGATCAGCAGCAACGTCGGTTGTTCTGGCGGTTCAGAAGGCAGATGACCTGGCCCGAGACGATGTACGGCCCAGGTGTAAGCCAGCGGCCAGACGAGCGGGGAGAGCCTGAGGGGGCGGTCGAGTAAGTGCGCCGCATCACTGGCCTTTAACGGCGCAGCGTCCAACTGTTGCAGCGCCATTTCCACCCACTCGTAATGCGCCAATTCAGGCAAGAACGGGTACCAGGGGTGTTCGTGATCAGGCGAGTCCTCCAGGCTCGCTACGAAGTCTACAAACTCACGAGCAATTTCTCCGAAGCGTGGCGTTTGCGCGCGGTAATCACGCAAAAAACGTCGCACCAGCGCACGCCAACCGGCATCACCCAGCACGGCAACCAGCACCGGAAACGTCCCACCCAGCAACCCCAACAGATTGTTCAACACCAAGTTGAGATAGACCTGCGCTCTTGCGGGATTCATCTGCGCAGGCGGCGCATAACTGTCCGGGTCACGCAGGTACCGGGTCAGCGCGAGCTGCTGACTGTGCAAACTTGAAGGGGAGTCAGCCATCGACAGTCACCCGCGCCAAAGCACCCGCGTCGCGTTGCAAGCGCCTGATGGTGTTCAGCTCAGCCACCAGTTCGTCGTAGGACGGAAAGTTGAAATCGCGCTCCAGCAGGGTTGGCTTCACGCCGAAAAGGTCATAAGCCTGTCCCAGCAATGACCAGACTACCGGTTTGACCGACGCACCATGGGTGTCGATGATCAGGTCATCAGCTTCGTCGTAATGCCCAGCCACATGCATGGCGACTACGCGTTCTGGTTCCAGGCCGGCGAGGAAAACCGTTGGATCAAAGCGATGGTTCACTGAGTTGACGTACACATTGTTGACGTCGAGCAACAGGTCGCAATCGGCCTCGCGGAGCACTGCATTGGTGAACGTCAGTTCGTCCATGTCCTGATGAGCAGCGGCGTAGTAAGAGACGTTCTCTACAGCAAGACGACGACCGAGAATGTCCTGTGCACGGCGGATGCGCGCAGCAACGTGATGAACGGCCTCCTCAGTGAATGGCAACGGTAGCAGGTCGTATAAATGGCCATCGTCATTGCAGTAACTGAGGTGTTCGCTATAAAACGGCACGTTGAAACGATCAAGAAACCCGCGGACTTGCTCAAGAAAAGACTCGTCCAGCGGCGCACTGCCACCCAGCGACAGTGACAGGCCATGGCATGACAGCGGGTAGCGTTCAGCCAGCAACTGCAGGACCTCACCATGAGCGCCGCCGATGCCGATCCAGTTCTCTGGAGCCACCTCCAGAAAATCGAAATCACCGACCGGAGCGTCACGAAGCGTATTGAGCAGCGCACGGCGCAACCCGAGCCCGACTGTCGCCTCCAGGGGGAGCTGTGGATCTAAATGCGTTGGTGATGAAGTGTTCGTTTGCATGAGCTCAATACTCCGATTCGACGTCTGAAACGCCCGATCCACGCCACCTCCACGGTCACCTTTGGCAGCCGGGTGGGCGTGGATCGGGCGATTGAAACCCGCCACGGTTCTGCTCAAACGAGGTTGATCACCACGTTGATGTTGTTCCGCGTCGCTTTGGAGTACGGGCATGTCTGGTGTGCGGTGTCGATCAGCTCTTGAGCGACGTTGCGATCCAGCCCGGGAAGGGAGACGTTGAGGCGAGCCTGGAGGAAATAAGCGCCATCGGTTGTGCCTAGATCCACTTCGGCGTCGACCGCAAGGTCACCCGGGAGGGTGACTTTCAGCTTGCTCGCCGCAATCCCCATCGCGCCGATAAAACAGGCCGACCAACCTGCGGCGAACAACTGCTCTGGGTTGGTACCGGCGCCAGAGGTGCCAGGCGATGACAGCTTTATATCCAGTCGGCCATCGTCACTGAGGGCGGTGCCATTGCGTCCACCCGAAGAGGTATGGACTTTGCCGGTGTACAGCACTTTATCAATATGGGTCATGGTGAAACTCCTGATTAACTAGCGGGGGTTGAGAGCGATAACCTCGGTGACGCGATAACACTCAGCGTGCATTCAAGCGCTTGAGATACCGACCGATGAATGCATCCAGGCTCAGCTTGCCGGCGCCTGTGCATACCAGTGGCAGAAGTGCGACGAGATAGATCAACGGCAGCTTGAAATTGCCGTAGCCTTTGTTGCTGATGGAGTAGCCCATAGCCAGTTCGCTCAACGTCGACCACTCTGCTGGCCAGTGAACTGCGGCAGTTGCCACGACGGTGACCACTATGAGGATCAGTGCAGAGAGGCGTGTTCCCAGACCTAAAAGCAAAGCAATGGAACAGAGCAGCTCTGCCCACATGGATAACTGCCAATTGAACGTAGCCGGCAGCTGATTGAAAGGAAAAGGAAAGGCCCCTTGAATGCTCGGGAACCAGTTCTCACCGTTCCACTTTTCCCATCCCGCTTCAAAAAACTCCCAGGCCAGAAACACGCGCAGGCTTAAAGGGGCGACCCAGTCTCCAGCGCGATCGAGGTTATGCTGGAGCCGATTCAAGACCGATGACGCGTTTGTTTGCATGGGTTTAATCCTCCGACTTGTCGTCAAGAAAGTGGAAGCCGTTAAGGTGCTCCCAATGACAGGTGTCAGGCACAGCAGCACTGCGCTGGCCGTGGGCGCAGTTCATCCTGTTGGTGTATCTCGCTTGTGTCTGAGGGGGCGGGAAGATCAATGTTGTGTAACGTGTTTGCGTCCGTACACACTTGGATACAGAGCAGTGCCTGTCGAAGGCGCTATTTTGGAGTTGGGCTATACGATTGGCTGCGTTCTGCCGGTGACAGGCAGGAGGATTTCACAGGGCGAATGAAAGTCGCAGATGTGGGGGGCGAGGGCGTGGAAATTACTGTTGAATGAGGGGACACGCCAGGTGCCCACCTTATCTGTCTGGAACCGCCTAAGGTATCAAGCGCATCTCGCGCAGTTTGTCGAACACGTCAAAAAATGCCTGATCGCTCGCCTGGTAGGCAGTGAAGCCCATCAGTCGGCTTTTCGACATATCCGTGACCACTTCGATAGGGCGACCGAGATCTGCATCGGTATGCCATGGGGAAATCAGACGTCCAATGTCGGACTCTTTCAAACCGTGCTCGGCGACTATTTTCGTCCATACGGCTTGATCGTCTGCCATCTGCTTTTCAAGGGTGAGGCTGAAGCGGGATAATCGGCAGCAGGCAGGTCGAAGTATTCGGCAATGCGGCCCCACATCCATTTCCAGCGGAATACATCGCCATTGGTGATATTGAATGCCTGATTCGCCGCAGTCGGCGTAGTAGCCGCCCACAGTTGTTGTTTCGCCAACTGCCGCGCATCGGTCATGTCGGTGAGGCTGTCCCACTGCACCCTGGAACCGGGAAACACAAAAGGGCGATTGGTGTGCTTGCAAATCGAGGCATAGACGGCGAGGGTGGTCGCCATGTTCATCGCATTGCCCACGGCCACCCCAGTGACGGTATGCGGGCGATGCACGCTCCAGGTGAAACCGTCCTTTTCCGCAGCGGCGAAGAGTTCGTCTTCCTGAGCGTAATAGAAATTCTCGATATCCAGACGACCCTGTTCTTCGCGAAACGGCGTCTGTGGCAGGCTGCCCTTACCATAGGCTTCGAAAGGGCCGAGATAGTGTTTCAGGCCGGTAACCAGTGCTACGTGTTTGACGCTTTTCGCTGGGCGAATGGCGGCGAGGACGTTGCGCACCATGGCGGCATTGACGCGAATGTTCTCGGCCTCCGTGTTTTGCCGTGACCACGTGGTAATGAACACATGCGTGGGTTTCACATCCCTCAGCGCATGTTCCAGTGAAGCAGGGTCCTGAAGGTCTGCCGCGACAGGGATCACGCCTTGAAGTTGAGATGGATGCCTCGACAGCGCGGCGACCTGCCACTGGTTGTCGATGAGTAACTGGGTGATGGCGCTGCCGACAATGCCGCTGGCGCCCACGACTAGAGCTGTCTGGGTCATAGGTTTCTCCTGGATTTGAGTTTGGGAGTCCTGCTGAGCAACAGAGGTTCAACCTGAAAATCCGTTAGAGTGTTCGCTACTCCCTGTTAAAGCCTGTGAGAAAAATGACTCGTCCGCTGTTTGTCGCTTTGGATGGCCCCAAAGGCGTCGGCAAAACCTCGCTGTTGGAGGCCATCACTGAAGTCTTGAGGGCAGACAACCAGAAAGTCATCCGACTGTGCGAGAAAAAAAGCGACCCGTTCAGGGGCGAGACAATGCATCTGGTGAACCGACTCGTCCGACATCCCGACCGGATTCTGGAGCTGGAAGTTTGCCAACGCCTGGCTGATAGCCGCAGTTGGATTTCCCGAAACGTGCTGACCAAACAACCCGCCGACAGCATCATCCTCATCGATCGCTGGTACCCGTCCGATGCCGCGTTTCGCCGGATAGTCCCGTTTGCTGAAATCCTGCAATTGAACATTGACCGCAACGTACAGGTGCCAGACCTGCATGTCGGGGTGGTTACAGCGGCGGAGATTTCGTGGGCGAGAGCAGGGGCACGCCGGCGTGGCTTGAGCAGCACTGTGCTTCGCGGTCTGGAGGAGCATGTCGCTTGTACTGAGGCGTTTGAGCTGGCCGCTACCGATCAGGGTTGGTTTTTGTGTCGGAATGAGGGAACGATCGAGGAGGCGACGGGGCGGGTGGTAGGGGAGATTAATCGGGTGGTGAGCCGCCGGTGCAGCCGCTCGATCTGACGCCTGAGCAATCGTGCGAATCTGCGCCACCGACGAGCGGCGCAAATATGACAAAGTATTTCGCCACCATACGAGGTCAAGTGATTAGGTTTATTCAGAGGTTTCAAGATGAGATTTGCACGCTTTTGCCAGACACTGTCCAACAGGGCGGGTAGCCCGAAGACCTTTTTGACAGCGATCGTTCTGATCGTCGCCTGGGCTGGCACAGGGCCGTACTTTCATTACAACGACACTTGGCAACTGATCATCAACACCTCGACAACGATCATTACGTTCCTGATGGTATTCCTCATTCAAAACACCCAGAACCGCGACAATGACATTCTGCATCTGAAGATCGATGAGCTGATACGAGCTACCCACGAGGCACAGAATGCTACGTTGGGGCTGGAGCAAATGGGCTCGAGTGAGCTGCGAAAACTTCGTGAACAATACCGCATGCTGGGTGAGTCAGGGCAGATCAAGTTTGATTGAAACTGGCGAAGCACCCGCAAAGCTACGGGGCTCCAGCATTGCGAGCATTGCTGGAGCCCCGCATCGATCGGCTATCAGTCGAAACTCAGTTCCTGAGTCTTGATGTGATTGGCCACTGCGCCGGAGATGGCGTCGAAGATTGCTTTTTCATTGTTGCTGTAGACCTCCATGTCGAGATCCAGGGTAATGGCAGCGCTGCGGATCATTACACCTTCATGGTGGTAGCTGACAAACAGTGAGTGCCAGTCTGTGAATTCCACATCCAACACGAGGTAAACCACTGTCACCGAAGCCATGCCCTGGTCGTTCTTGATGGGGCCAAAGGCGACAGTCGTGCGGCCGTCCTTAGTGCTGGCCTTGTTCCACCAGAAGGTCATGAAGTCGTGGGTGCCCGAATCGTTGGGATCCTTGGCCAAGAGCGTCGCGAGCTGCTTGAAACTCTCGAGTTCCGTCGCTCCCAGATACGTGCCAACGATGGTGGTCAGCAAACTACCGATGTCCACGTCACCTGAAGAGACATCCTGCCTGACCTGGCCGCCACTCGCTGCCTTTACGGTAAAGCCCAGATCGGTCAGTTGGTAAACCACAGCATCGAACCATTGCTTCGTCTGCAGATAGTCCGTATTGGTGATGTCCACGCCCTTGTTTTTCAGGACGGCGCGCGCAGCCCCCTGTGCGTAGAGGTTCAGGTGGGAGTATGCGCTGACCTGCTCCGGGGTAGCATCGGTCATGGCATAAACCAACTGCGAGTCGATGGCTGTGGCGTCGATTGTCGTCGTAGTTCCACCGGTTAGCACGCTGCCCAGCTTAGGCGGCGCAAGGGCAGGCCATGCGCAGGTGATGATCCTGCTCGTAAATCCCACACCATCGCGAAGATAGGCTTGACGAGAGCGCCAGTCGGGATGGGAAGTGCGGTCGATAGTGAAAGGGACGTCACGCAAGCCTTCGGGAGGGTTACCTATGGACTTGTCGATTGCCACGTTGAGTCTCTTCAGAAGCCCGTCGCACTCGCATTTCGCGAAAACATTCAGATGGTAGTTCAGGCCTTCTGTGTTGGTGACTTGCACGTGAGCACCAGCCCCCAGGGCCGCTTGGCAAGTTGAGATGTTCCGACCGAAAAGGCTGAACGTTTTCTGGGACTCGAACTTCACTTCTACATCAGCTTTTGCAGATTCCTTAGTGCACATGATGATCTCCAGCTCATACCCAGGCGTCATTGCTCGGGCATCTAGAAGTTATCAATATCGGACCCTTCGTGAAGCTCAGTCGGTTGAGCATTGCTCACGAATTGCCCTGAAAATGTTGCGTGGCGCTCAAGTTGCTGGAGTGGTTACTTCATCAAGAAACTTGGCGAGGTTACGAACGTCGTTGTCGGCCATTCTTTCAATCACGTCCGCGAGCGCTTTGCGATGCGGCGCGTCATGCATGGCGCCGAGCGTATGCTGTCCACGGCCGAGCAGAAGCCAATCGGCATTGACGTTCAGCTCGACGCACAGCTTGGCGAAGTTCTCCATACTGATTGGCTCTGAACGAAACCACCGACTGAGGGCGCTGTCAGTCACACCGATTCGGTGTGACAGCGCGTAGAGTTTTGGAAACCCACGAAGGGTATATGCGAACTGAAGTCTCTCGCCGTAGCTTTTGATGCCATGCATTTCCATATCTTTCTTCGTCCTTTACTCGGAGAGGCATCGAAAGCTTCAGAAGTCCGCAGCCTCTCCGGGTTTAAGGCGGGTGAAGCCCCCAAGAGCGAATCGAGTGTGGTGAGAGGCACATGGCAGCGCGCCAACGATTGCTCTCGGCCATGCTAAAGACGAACTCATGTGCAGTGATATGAACTTTACCGACTGAGAGCTCAGGTAGGTGTCCGGCCAAGGTGATTGTCTGGTTCGAGCGATTATGGCCTGAGCGCCAGCCAACGACTTGGTTATAGAGGGTAGGGCTAGCGAAAATGAGGTCGCGGCAGAGCTTCTGGATGACCAGGGGCGGACTGCCGCAATCTACCGGCTGGACGTTTCAGCAGCTGATAATAAGCTCGGCGGCCAGGCATTCGCTGCCATGGTTGAGGCTATTCTGGATTTCGACCCGGCTCTCGTTATGGGCACAGAAGAGGCTCAGTTTGGAATTGGCCATGATGGAGCGCTAACCAACGCGCATCTGCAGTATGCGAGGCTGAGGCGCTATGGGGATCGGTTTCACCGCGCGCTCACACAGATATCTCAGCGGCCGTTAACAACCTTGAAGAGTGATCGCACGTCGGTGAGTGCGCACACGGTCAAGCGGTTGGACTCCGCATCCGTGCATAAGGCACTCAGAGGGCCGACGGGACAGGCACTCTTGCATCCTGCCAGCACTCAGCGTCCGGCCTTGAATACTGTTCGCTTTGAGGTCAGCAGATCTTACGAGGAAGAGGACAATCCGGCCAATCAGGCCATTGGACTCGCCTTCGACGAAGCGCTTCTTGGTTTTCGACGCGAAGTATCGCAGCGCCCGCGCCAGCGTCCTGGATGCAATGGAGTCAGCGCACATTTATCACGACAGTCTCCAGTGGAAGGGCATCAAGCCTGACGTTTCATTGCTGCTGATACCTAGGGCAGACAAAGTAACGGCGCTTATCAGCCCGACTTATCATGCGGACTATGGGGTCGGAGCCTGGCAAATCAGTGCAGAATCAGAAGGGGAGGCACTGGGGATCGAACTCAAACGAATTCTGAGTGCAATACCAATCGCGGCCGCTCCAGCCCCTACAATTGCTATTGGAACGGCGAAGTAATCGATTACGCACAGTAGCGCTAAACTCGCTGACAATCCCGCAACCCGAAATAAAGTCGTCGGGCTCCAGGCGTATTGGTTCGCGACGCCGGTGCAAAGGACTCGATCGAACTGCGCAGGTCTTGACGACTCTTCCCGAGATCACCTGATTACGTTCAGGTTCACAAGCGGCAATGTTTTCGATCTTCACAATCGTTCAGCGCTGGTGGACAATCCGCGCTCTGTTCCGGGGTAGTTCAGCGGTAGAACACTCGGCTCTTAACCGGGTGGGCGCTGGTTCGAATCCAGCCCCCGGACCCACAACATCGCAGGCTCGGAAGGACTCATGCTCAGGGACGATAGGGAATCGAATGCGAATGCCGGCATAGGTGCCGGCTATGCAGCCTTTCAACTGTCTCGGGCACTCGCTGCATCGGGCCTCGACGATAACGGACAGACGAGCAAGCGCATCGAGCGCTGGCGCAATGTAATCGAGCACATATTGCAGGGATCTGCGTCGTATGGCTCACGAACTCCATTCGCGGATGTGCCTGAGTGGGTCACGCTGGAAGTCGCCACGGGTGGCTTTGCCACTGGGCAGTACATGGCCGGTGGCGCACTGACCGAGTACGAGCGACATTTGGCTGCTTCGATTCCTGGTATCCGTCCTGGCTTCGAGCGACTCGATCTCAACACTTGGCACCTTACGGAGGAGGGGATTGAGGTACTGCAAACGAAGCTGGCGAGCGGGGATTATCGAATCGAGGTGCCAGAAGAAGCTGCACTGCTGACGGTGGCCTGGTTGCTGGGCCAACAACGTACAGAGAACGCATGGGATCTGGTTGAAGCGATAGCGCCTTTCTTTGAACAGCTGCGATTCTTTCCGATGGCTTCTGACGGTTCGCCGCTTTCAGCAGGGCAAGTGCAGGTTTTTACTGTCGGTGATGTCAGAACCGTGCTTTCAAACCGCCCAGCACAGACGCGTCTGGCAGCGCAAAAACATGTCGTCGAGACTCGCTTGCCGCTCTACGATGCGGCGGTGTCGCTTTTCCTTTTGACGTATCAGGATGATTGGCCTTGCCGCCGGTATCCCCAAGGCTGGTTTGAGCAGGCGAATACTCTGAAGCGGCAGTTCGATGCTTCTTGCCCCAGCGCTCCGTGTGAAGCTGAAAACCGGCGGGATCGGGTAGGGGAGTTGTTTGCACTGCTGGGGGTTTGCGCCAGCGATGCGGCGTTGCTTACCGGACGACAAGTCGGACGAATTCGCAGGATCGTCGACGATTTCGTACGCAAGCATGGTCATACCGAATCCGAGTCTCATCAAAAGCACAGAGACTCTCAACGCGGTCACGTGTCCGCACCCGGTCACCATCTATTTGCTAAAGCGGTTGCCGCACGTCTGAGCAAGTATCCCGGTTCGGACGGAGTTTCCGACTTTTCATCTCTGCTGCAACCCGTTACCTGCGAAGAAGCGACCGCATATTCGCTGTTAACAGGTATCGGCATTCCTCCTGATATTCGTCGACGCGTCGAGCGGTGTCGAAAGGGCACAATTGCCGAGCTGATCGATAAGGGATTGATTACATCCGGGGATACCGTGGCGCGGCTGCTGCCAGCGATAACGGCTGAGATCTGCAGTGCAGGATTTCGCGATATGTCGCTGCGGATGCTCTCTGTAGCAACCTATCGCGCCTTTCGACAACGCCGATCATTGTTGCTGTTGGATCTGCAAAGTCAGGTCAGGATGAATGAATTGCCGTGGGTGGCGGCTGTTGAGGACCAGCGAGAAACGGACGCGGTGGTCGCTGACGCAGCCAGACAGGTCCTGATCGAATGCGCAGCGATGACTCTTTGCGCTTTTCCTCAAGCGATCCTGCCCAACAAACTCATTCAGGAATTTGCTGCGCTTGGTGCGATGGCCAAGCTGGATCTGCCTTTTGTTGAAGAAGTCGCCTCGGACATTTTCATGGGCGCTTTCTCGAACAAGTACATAAGAGCTGCCAGGCAGGCGGCATCTTTGACAGGTGGCACGCTATACGCCAATTACTACGACATTGATGCAAGCCAATTGGCGATGCTTCCTGATCAACCGAAATCCAGGCGGAAAAGGTTCTCCAGACCTGACGCTAGTTCCAGGGACGCATTGGCCAGATTGTGCTCCCAGCGGGCTGATGCGGGCCTGGGGACATGGCGACCGGCGACTAACGGGAAAATCATCGAGCAACAACAGATCCTGACGACGCAAAACCTTGCGCTGTTGTTTGGTGAGCTCGGGCTGAAGGCGCTGTTGCAGTATCGCCTGGCTTCGATGGCCGAGGAATGCTTCAGATGGATATGCGTACGCCAGCAGATGAAGTTGCGGTTTTATCACTCCAGCCTGGTGGTGATCAAAAATACGGCTTATGCCTGGCGGCAAATGGTCTTTTATCTAGCGATGCTTGATGAGGCAGAAATGCGTTTCGCGATTGAACGTATCGAAGCTCATTTCGCGATTCAGCCTAGTGCATTTCGTGAAAGGTTTCTGCCGGCGATTAGAGGATTGCGAGTAGCGGCTTCTGGCGCACCGTTGACCGAGGCTCGCCAAGCAAGCGAAGGTGCTCAGGTTTTTATCGGATGGACTACCGAGAGACATTGGTTGTTGAAGCTGCAAACGAATGGCGTTGCTTAGACTGAGAGGTTGGGAGTGGTGGATCTGATATCTAAAGCCTGAGGCCATTCGCATACATGATTTAACATAATATACATTACACGTAACAAGATATTACAGGGTTAGCGTGGTTGCCCGAGAGATTTGAATCTGCGCGGTCGCTTCAAAACCAGCTTTCCCTGCAAACTGCATTTGTCCCAATGTACAACTCTCAATCTTCACCGCGCGTAAGCATTTCAATCAGCGCTCCATGCTGCGGATACTGTGCGGTCAATTTTGCTCGATCACCTATTTCCATCTCGGCAAAATCAAATCCTGGCGAAACCGCTTCGCTGATCAAGCCAAAGCCATTCGAGCCTTCCAGCAATCGAGAGGCTTTCCAAGTTCCACCCGGTACGTGCAACTGCAGTTGCTGACCAGCTAAAACATCGCTGCCCATTACCAGCGTTTGCAATGAGCCGTCGGCGTGGATCAGGTTGTATTCGATGGCGTCGCCCAACTGGAAATAATGCAGGATGTCGGACTGATTGAAATGAAACTGGCCCACTGGCGATTGCTCAGTAAGCAGATAGTAGATCGAGGTCAGCAGATATCGCGTGCCTTGCTGCGTTTCGAGGCCGGCACGGTGATCGGCTTGATAGGTTCTGCGGTAATAACCGCCCTCGACATGAGGCTGTAGATTCAGCGCAGCAATCACATCTGTAGCATTCGGCTTGCGCTGAATCATGGCCTTCTCCGTTGCAGGTACGGTTTTTTGTTAGCTCAACTAAACGGTCATTTAGTGTAGTTAACGTGTTTTCGAAGACGATCGACGCACTTACCCTGCTCCATTAGAAATCTACCGTCGCCGACAGCAGATACGTTCGCGGCGTCGAAAGCGTCAATCCCGGCTCACTATCATCCGAAGCACCCGCTGAGCTCCAATAGCGTTTATCCAGAACGTTTTCGACATTGGCGCGCAAGGTGATCGTTTTCTCGTCCAGCCTGAAAGCATAGCGTGTACCTACGTCGAACCGCTCCCAGGAGTCGATTTCCTTATCATTCGCCTGATCCAGATACTGCGAACTCGAATAGATTCCACGACTGGTCAACGTCAAACCCTGCACAGTCGGCACGTCCCACTCTGCACCAAGGTTAACGTTGTATTTCGGTGTCGCCGGTGCGCGGTTGCCGTCGAATGTACCGTTGGTGGTATCGGTCAGTTCGCTGTCGATATACATCACCCCGCCGAGCAATCGGAAGCCCTTCAGCGGTTCGCCAAACACGCTCAGTTCTACGCCGTTGTTTTCGCGTTTGCCGTTCGGGCCGAAGACTCGTGTGGTCGCATTGGTTTCGTAGGCAGGTTGTTTGATGCGGAACACCGCTGCCGTCAGCGCGTATGCACCCGCGTCGTACTTGGCGCCGACTTCGACCTGGCGGCTGATGAATGGCGGGAAGATTTCGTCTTCGTTGATCGACGTCGATGGCGCGACTTTGCCTTGGCTGAGGCCTTCCATATAGTTGGCGTACAGCGAAAGTTTGTCCGTCGCCTTGAACAGAATCCCGCCCGACGGCGAGACCTTTTCTTCATCGTAGGCCGTGTCGCCCTTGATGCCGTCGCTCCAGTCATCGACTTTGACCCGCTGCCAGCGCGCACCCAGAGTCAGCAGGAGTCGATCCTCGAAGAAACCGAGCGTGTCGGACAAGGCCACGCCGCTGAAGCGATTTTCGGTGTAGACCTTGGCGTCATTGCGGGTCGGCGTGCCGGGTCTGGCGATTTCCACCGGGTCGTAGAGATTGCTGCGGCCGGCCGCGTAACGGGCGCCGCCGTTTTCGAAGTCCATATAATAGTAGTTGGCCGCCAAGTTCACTTCATGGCTGACCGGTCCGGTCTGGAACCAGTTACGCACCCCAGCGGTAGCCGTGCGAACGTTTTCGTCGCGAGTGAAGTCGCGCGGCTGGACGCTGAAGTCGCCGGCGTCATTGGTCACCGAAACCGCGTGGCGCAAGAAGTCGTGATTGCTTTTACGTGCGCCGACGCCGCCATACAGCATGACTGAATCGCTGACATCGTACTCGCCGTTGAGCGTGCCGAAAGTGTCTTTGGTTCGCGCCCGGCTCCAAGGTTGCGCGTAGTTGTCGCGCACATCATTGGCGTTCGGCACCTTGGCATTGGCCGCAACTTGCACGCGTTCCTGCGGTGCGTCGGTGTCGCGTTCGGTGTGGCCGATATCGGTGGAAAGTCGCAAGCGTTCACCACGGAAATCCAGACCGAGTACCGCCATGTCGCGATCGACGCTCTGATGATCCCATTCGGTATCGCCGGACTGTTTGACCCCGTTGAAGCGCACCCCGAATTGATTGTCTTCGCCAAAACGCCGTCCGACATCCACTGCGCCGCCGACCTGGTTGTTGGAGGCGTAATTGGCTGTCAGCGAGGTGATCGGCTTGTCGGTCGCGCGTTTCGGCACGACGTTGATCCCCCTCCTACACTGCCCCGTGGCGAAATCCCGTTGATCAATTGGCTCGGGCCTTTGAGGATGTCGACGCGATCGGCCATTTCCATGTCGATGGTGTAAGTCGGCAACACACCGTAGAGGCCGTTGTAGGCAACATCACTGTTGAACAAGCTGAAACCACGAATGGTGAATTGCTCATAGCGGCCACCGGCCGGGTTGGTGGCGCGTACCGAAGGGTCGGTACTGATCAGATCGCCGAGCGTGCGCGCCTGTTGGTTTTTCACCGTTTCGCTGGTGTAGGTGGTCATGCTGAACGGGGTTTCCATGAAATCCCTGGAACCCAACAACCCTTGCGAGCCACGCCGCGCGACCTGACCGCCAGCAAACACGTCGGCATCCGCTGAACCGCTCGCGCCGAGAATCGATGTCGGCGCAAGTTGCAAGGTGCTGCCTTGCGCTGCGGGCACCAGCGTATAAGCCTGATCGCCGACCGGTTGCAGCTGCAAACCAGAGCCCAACAACAACCGGCTGAACCCCTCCTCCACGCCATATTCACCGGACAAACCATTGCTGTTGCGGCCGCTGACCAGTGCCGGATCCACCGAAAGATTGACGCCGGCGAGACCGGCGAAGCGCGTCAGCGCTGTACTCAGACTACCGGCCGGCACCTGATAACTGCGGCGACTGCCATCGTCGGCCCAGCTCGATTGGATCAACATGGGGCTGGCACTCAGGCTCAGCAAAAGGCTCAACTGCAACAACGGACGCAAACGACCTGGAAATACTGCGGGCATTGGAAGAAGCTCTCGATTTTGTTCACTTGCCTGGAATGACCAGCGAGGCGAAAAAAGGGACAGGCTTCAGCCAGTTTTTCCGCACGCGGTACCAGTGACACCCAAAATCGCGTTCGCGCATGCACATCGACGGGCAAACTGGCAGCCAGCAGTGCCAGCACTTGATCGGTATCGTCGAGGCGAAAGCTGCCAGTGACGCGCAGCGATTCCAGCGCCGGATCCCAGCGCAGAACACCCGAGCGGTAGCGACTCAGCTCGCGGAGGAAATCACCCAGCGGCTGGTTTTGCGCCATGACCACACCGTCGCGCCACCCGGGCATCAACGCATCGAACGCCGTCACCGCCCCGGCGCCCGAAGCTTGCAGGCTGACTTGCTGGCCCTGCTGCAATACCAGCGCCGGGCCGTGCAGCGGCTGCAATTGCACCGAACCACGGAGCACGCAGACCTGGCAATCGCGGGAATTGAGGCGCACCGAGATGTCGCTGTGATTGACGATCATCCGCCCATAAGGCGCGTTGACGATAAAGGCTGAATCGCCCGCGACGTTGAGCGCCATCTCGCCACGAATCAGCGTCAACTGACGTGCCGCCAGATCGACATTAACCGCGCTGTCGGTGTTGAGTTGCAATGAATAATCCTGGGCCAACTGCACTTTGCGCCGCTCGCCAGTGCTGGTGTGCAGGTCGGCGCGCCAGACCTCCAGCGGCAGCTCCCGACTGATCAACCACGCCGCCGGCACCAGCGCCGCCACGCCCAAGGCACGCTTGAGAGCAGCGCGCCGCGCCGGATCCGGCCGATCCAGCGTGGCCAGGGCAAGCGCCGGGGGCAAGCCTGCAAAGCGCTGACGCAGTTGTTGAATTTTCTGCCACGCGTTCTCGTGGCGACTGTCGCTGGCGCGCCAATGCTGTAATCGCGCGTGATCTTCCTCGCTGGCACAACCGGACTCGAGCAGTGCCAGCCAGTGCGCCGCTGCCCGCGCCACTTCCCGCATTTCATCATTGGGTGCAACGCGCATCAGAGATCCACCAGCAAACAATGCTCGTACGCCTGGGCCATGTAACGTTTCACCGTGCGCTCGGAAACCTGCAAGCGTTCGGCAATCTCGCGGTAGCCAAGGCCCTCGAGTTGACTCCAAAGAAATGCCCGGCGCACGGGGCGCGGCAAGCCATCGAGCAATTCATCCAGTGCCTGCAAGGTTTCCAGCAGCAACCAGCGCTGCTCCGGCGACGGCGCGCACGCTTCCGGCAATTGCGCCAAGGCGTCGAGGTAGGCTTTTTCCAGATGGCGTCGCGTGTAGAAATTGCTCAGCAGCCGTTTGCCGACGGTGAGCAAGTACGCGCGGGGCTCGCGCAATTCGGCCAGTGGCGGCGCGTTGCACAAGACGCGCACAAAGGTGTCCTGACTCAGGTCCGCCGCATCCCACGCATTGCCCATGCGCCGGCGCAGCCAGGTTTCCAGCCAGCCGCGATGTTCACGGTACAACTGCTGCAGGCTCTGCTCCGCCGGTGACGTGGCTTCAATCATCTCAAGAGACCCTGCGCGAAGGTAGATTCAAATGAGACTGATTCTATTTAACTTCGCCAAGGACACAAAGCCTTTTTCTGCTCAGCGCTTGAGCGTCTCGCTCGGCAGCTCCTTGAACAGCGCGCGGTAACTGCTGGAAAACCGCCCCAGATGCCAGAACGACCAGCGCATCGCCACTTCCGCAACAGTGGTTTCCGTCGGCCGACGCTTGAGCAATTCACGGTGCGCACTGTTTAGCCGCCTCAGGCGCAACCAGTGGCTCGGGGTCATCCCGGTGTAGGCCTTGAAAGCTTGCTGCAACTGGCGCAGGGGTACGCCGGCAACGTGGGAAAGTTCGAGCAGATTGACCGTGTCTTCCGGCGAATCAGCCGCCCACTCCCCTACTCGCTTCATGATTTGGCGTTCGTTATTGCGCTGCTGCAATCCTCCACGATCAAGACGGGTTTGAGCGTTGTCGAGGATGAACAGGCAGTCCTCGAGCAGTTGCCGAGTCAGGCGATCTTTATCAAGTGGATCAGAGGCTTGCGACAACTTCGTGAGAATCGAGCTTAACCAGCCGCTGAACAAAGCGTTCTGTCCGCAGTTCAGCGGCGCCATGAACAGACCTTCGAGCTTTGCCACTTGCAAACCGTGCTCGCGGACGAAATCCGGACCGAACACCACAGCGATTTCACGGTAGTTCTCCGGGGTGATCCAGATGTTGCGGCTTTCTTCGTTGAGCAGATACAGCGCGTTGTCACTGCGATCAAAACAGAACGCCAGAGCCCCGGATGGCGCGCTGAAATTCTGTTCGACCCGGGTGTTCATCTGTTCTTCGTAAACCTCGACGCCCTGCAGATCCAGATAGCGAATCTGCCCGGCGAAATGCCCCGGCGACATCTGCTGGTAATGCTGGACCCAGCCCGGTGTAGCGCGGATTTGCTCGGCCACATCGGCGGTATTGAACGCTTGAACCTGAAGCGGATTGCACGTTGTCATGGGTTGACCCTGCGCACTCTTTTGGTGCGCTTTGGTGCTGCTGAAAGTGGATAGATGGAATCGCAAGCCGCGCCCAAGATAGTCGCCAACGCGCCACAGGGGAAGGGGCGGAAGATGAAACCCGCCCTCCCCGGCGTCTACAAAACCAATAACGAGGTCTTTATGAACGCCCCTTTCGATCAGCTGTTCACCTGGCTGAAAGATCACAAGATTACCGAAGTCGAATGCGTGGTCAGCGACCTGACCGGCATCGCCCGCGGCAAGATTGCACCGACCAACAAGTTCCTGCATGAGCGCGGCATGCGCCTGCCGGAAAGCGTGCTGCTGCAAACGGTAACCGGGGATTTTGTCGACGACGACATCTACTACGACCTGCTCGACCCGGCTGACATCGACATGGTTTGCAAGCCGGTTTCCGATGCCGTGTATGTCATTCCTTGGGCAATCGAGCCGACTGCCATCGTCATCCACGACACCTTCGACAAGTTTGGCAATCCGATCGAACTGTCGCCGCGCAACGTTCTGAAGAAAGTTCTGCAGCTCTACACCGACAAGGGCTGGAAGCCGATTGTCGCGCCGGAAATGGAGTTCTATCTGACCCAACGCTGTGAAGACCCGGACCTGCCGCTCAAGGCACCACTGGGTCGTTCGGGTCGTGCGGAAAGCGGTCGCCAGTCATTCTCGATCGATGCCGCCAATGAATTCGATCCGCTGTTCGAAGACGTCTACGACTGGTGCGAACTGCAAGGTCTGGATCTCGACACGCTGATCCACGAAGACGGCCCGGCGCAGATGGAAATCAACTTCCGCCACGGCGATGCGCTGGATCTGGCTGACCAGATCACCGTGTTCAAACGCACCCTGCGCGAAGCAGCGCTCAAGCACAACGTCACCGCGACGTTCATGGCCAAACCGATCGGCGACGAGCCCGGCAGCGCCATGCACTTGCACCAGAGTGTGGTCGAGATCGCGACGGGTCAGCCGATCTTTGCCGATGCCGAGGGCAACATGAGCGAGCTGTTCCGTCATCACATCGGTGGCTTGCAGAAATACATCCCGAAAGTGCTGCCGATGTTCGCGCCGAACGTCAATTCGTTCCGCCGCTTCCTGCCTGACACCTCGGCACCGGTCAACGTCGAATGGGGTGAAGAGAACCGCACGGTGGGCCTGCGGGTGCCGACATCGGGGCCGGAATCGATGCGCGTGGAGAACCGCTTGCCCGGCGCCGACGCCAACCCCTATCTGGCGATTGCCGCGAGCCTGCTGTGCGGCTACATCGGCATGGTCGAGAAGATCGAGCCGAGCGCGGCGGTCGAAGGCCGGGCCTATGAACGGCGCAACCTGCGCCTGCCCATCACCATCGAAGAAGCCCTGACGCAGATGGAAGACTGCCCGAAAGTCGCCGAATACCTGGGCAGCAAATTCGTCCGCGGTTACGTTGCGGTCAAACGCGCCGAGCATGAAAACTTCAAGCGCGTGATCAGCTCGTGGGAGCGTGAGTTCCTGCTGCTGAGCGTCTGACGGCGCAGCCGTCCCTGTGGGAGCGAGCCTGCTCGCGAAGACGGCCGCACAGTTGATCGTTCCCACGCTCCCGCGTGGGAATGCATCCCGGGACGCTCTGCGTCCCATCCAAAGCCGAACGCGGAGCGTCCGTTGCGGCATTCCCACGCAGAGCGTGGGAACGATCATTACAAGAAGAGGTGTCGATATGCGTCCATTGAAATCCATACTTCCCGTCGCGCTGAGCGTGCTGTTCAGTGCAGCAGCCCACGCCGAGCCCCAGGTCAGCGTCTACAACTGGACCGACTACATCGGCGAAACCACCCTCGCCGACTTCCAGAGCAAGACCGGGATCAAGGTGATCTACGACGTCTTCGACTCCAACGAAACCCTTGAAGGCAAACTCCTCGCCGGCCGGACCGGTTACGACGTGGTAGTGCCGTCCAACCACTTCCTCGCCCGTCAGGTAAAGGCCGGCGCGTTCATGAAGCTCGATCGTTCACAGTTATCAAACTGGAAGAACTTGGACCCGAAACTGCTTGAATTGCTAGAGAAAAATGATCCAGGCAATGCGCACTCGGTTCCCTATTTGTGGGGCACCAACGGCATCGGTTACAACGTCGACAAGGTCAAGCAAGTGCTCGGCATCGACCACATCGATTCCTGGGCCGTGTTGTTTGAACCGGAGAATCTGAAGAAGCTCAGCCAGTGCGGTGTGTCGATGATGGACTCCGCCGACGAAGTCTTCCCGGCCATCCTCAACTACATGGGCATGGATCCGCGCAGTGAAAACCCTGAAGACTACAAAAAGGCCGAAGCCAAGCTGCTGAGCATCCGTCCGTACATCACCTATTTCCATTCTTCCAAGTACGTGTCGGACCTGGCCAATGGTGACATCTGCGTCGCGTTCGGTTACTCCGGCGATGTGTTCCAGGCGGCCAACCGCGCCAAGGAAGCGAAGAACGGAGTCAATATCGCTTACGCCATTCCCAAGGAAGGCGCCAACCTGTGGTTTGATCTGCTGGCGATTCCCGCTGATGCGAGCAACGCCAAAGAGGCCCATGCCTTCATCAATTACCTGCTCGATCCGCAAGTAATCGCCAAGGTCAGCGCCACCGTCGGCTACGCCAACCCGAACCCTGCGGCCAAGCCGTTCATGGATCAGGAACTGGTCAACAATCCTGAGGTTTATCCGCCGCAGTCGGTGCTCGACAAACTCTACATTTCCTCAACGCCGCCTCAGGCGATCATGCGTCTGATGACCCGGTCGTGGAGCAAAGTGAAGTCGAACAAATGAATCAGCACAGCGCACAACACACCCGCTCCTGGTACGCCGCTTCTGCGCGGGCGACCACGCCCTACGCTGCGCTCGACGGAGATTTGATTGCCGATGTCTGCGTGATCGGCGGCGGCTTCACGGGCGTCAACACGGCGATTGAACTGGCGCAGCGTGGTCTGTCGGTGGTGCTGCTCGAAGCGCGACAGATCGGCTGGGGCGCCAGCGGGCGCAACGGTGGTCAGCTGATTCGCGGCATCGGCCATGAAGTCGAGGGTTTCGCCCGTTACGTTGGCCAGAACGGCGTGCGCTATTTACAGCGCGCCGGCATCGATTCGGTGGAGCTGGTGCGCCAGCGCATCACTGACAACGCCATCGACTGTGATCTGCGCTGGGGCTTTTGCGAACTGGCCAACACCGCCGCGCAATTTGCCGCGCTCCAGCAGGAACAGGACAGCCTTGCCGAACTCGACTATGCCCACGCAACGAGGCTGGTCGGGCCGGAGCAGATCCGTGCGCAAGTGGTCGACGCCGGAGTGTACGCCGGCGGATTGATCGACATGGGCTCGGGGCACTTGCATCCGCTTGATCTGGTGCAAGGTGAGGCGCGTCTCGCGGCATCGCTGGGCGTGCGTATCTTTGAGCAGAGTCCGGTGCTGGAAATCCTCCATGGCCCGACCGTCGAAGTGCGCTGCGCCACCGGTTCAGTACGCGCCGGCAGCCTGGTGCTTGGCTGCAACGCGCATCTGGATGACCTCGAGCCGAAACTCAGCGGCAAAGTGCTGCCCGCCGGCAGTTACATCATTGCCACCGAGCCGCTGGAAGAAACTCGCGCCGTGCAGTTGATCCCGCAGAACCTGGCGCTGTGCGATCAGAAAGTCGGGCTCGATTATTACCGTCTCTCGGCGGATCGACGTCTGCTGTTCGGCGGTGCTTGTCATTACTCCGGGCGCGATCCGGCGGATATCGCCGCCTACATGCGACCGAAAATGCTCAAGGTGTTCCCGCAACTGGCCGACGTGCGCATCGACTACCAATGGGGCGGGAAGATCGGTATTACCGCCAATCGTTTCCCCCAGGTTGGCCGGCTCAAACAGCACCCGAACGTGTTTTACGCGCAGGGCTATTCCGGCCATGGCCTCAACGTCACCCACTGGTGCGCGAAATTGCTGGGCGAAGCCATTCACGCCGGCCATAGCCAAGGCATGGACGTGTTCAGCAGCGTGCCGCACATGACCTTCCCCGGTGGCCCGGCGTTGCGTTCGCCGCTGTTGGCGCTTGGCATGTTCTGGTATCGCCTGCGCGAAATGCTCGGCTGAGCCCGCCACGACTCTGGCCCCTGTAGGAGCTGCCGAAGGCTGCGATCTTGGGACGCAGAGCGTCCCGGGCTGCATTCCCACGCAGAGCATGGGAACGATCAGGTCGCAACCTTCGGCAGCTCCTGGACTGCAATCGCGTCCCACGCCAGCTATACACATTTGCTCTATCGCCAAGCACTTCTATATTGATGAAGTGCTTTTGCGTTCCTGACGCTCAGTGCCCGATTAATTGAGGAGGACATGGATGAAGTCGTCAGCCAGCGACGAGCCGCGAGCACCCGGTCAGGCGCCGGTCAAAACCCGCCGATTCGGTATCTCGCTGGTATGGATCGTGCCGATCGTGGCGGTGCTGGTGGGCATTTCGCTGGTGATTCACAACATCCTCCAGGAAGGCCCGACGATCACCGTCACATTCAAGACCGGCGATGGCCTGACCGCCAACAAGACCGAAGTCAGGTACCGCAACGTAGTCATCGGCCATGTCTCCGATGTTGAACTGGCCAACGACCATAAACACGTCAACGCCACGATCAAACTCGCCAAGCAGGCCGAAGCCTTCACCCGCGAGGACTCGCAATTCTGGGTGGTACGTCCGCGCATCGGCGCCGGCGGGGTATCGGGCATCGACACATTGCTGTCGGGCGACTACATCGGTGCCGACATTGGCCAGGCCAATACCCGCTCAAAAAACTTCAAGGGTCTGGAGAACCCGCCGCCGATCACCTATGGCGAACCGGGCAAGCGCTTCACCCTGCACACCGCCGACCTCGGCTCGCTGGACATCGGCTCCCCCGTCTATTACCGCAAGATCCCGGTTGGCCAAGTGGTGTCCTATGCCTTGGACCAGGACGGCAAAGGGGTCAACATCGAAGTCTTCGTGCATTCTCCGAATGACGCCTACGTCACCGAAAACACCCGTTTCTGGAACGCCAGCGGCATCGACATCAATGTCGGTGCCAACGGCTTTGCGGTGAAAACCGAGTCGCTGTCGACCCTGCTGGTGGGCGGCATCGCTTTCCGCGCTCCGGATTACAGTCCCAACGATTCGCCAGCCAGTGAAGACAAGGGTTTCGAACTGTTCGCCGACCAGACCACCGCCCTCGCGCCGCCCAACGGCAAGGCACAATATCTGGCGCTGCGCTTCGATCAAGCCTTGCGCGGGCTCAAGGTTGACGCGCCGGTGGAGTTCCTCGGAGTTGAAATCGGCCGGGTGGTGGCAGTCAATCTCGACTTCGACGAGGTCAAGCGCACCTTCCCGGTGAATGTCGGCATCGTCATCTATCCGCAGCGCCTGGGTCGCGCCCACGCGAAGATGCTCAAGGCTTACCATGGCGACGAAAACGATGAGGCCACCGGGGCGCGCCTGATCGGCACGTTCATCGAAAATGGCCTTCGCGCCCAGGCCCGCAACGGCAACCTGCTCACCGGTCAGTTGTATATCTCGCTGGATTTCTACCCCAAAGCGCCGAAAGTCGCTTTTGACCCTACGGCACGGCCGGTCACCATTCCGACCGTCCCCGGCAGCCTCGAGCAATTGCAGGAAAAACTCGAGGCGATGGTCAACAAGATCAACGCGCTGCCAGTGGAGCGCATCGCCAGCAACCTCGACGGCAATCTGGTCGAGCTGCGCAAAGGCCTGAAGCAGTTCAACGCCAGGACCCTGCCGGGTGTACAGAGCACCCTCGCCGACGTCAGCAAGACCTTGCAGTCCGCCAATTCGACCCTGGCCGAGGATTCACCGCAGCGCGAGCAACTCACCGAGACCCTCGACGAGCTCGGGCGCATGTCGCGCTCGTTGCGAGAGCTGTCGGATTACCTCGGTCGCCACCCTGAGTCGCTGATTCGCGGACGCCCCGACAACGCCGCGCCGCTGGACCTCAAAGGACCGCCACGCAATTGAGCACAGGAGCTGAATCCATGGGTTTACCGTTGAAGATCACCCTGTTCGCTGCGCTCGTGTTGCTGGCCGCGTGCCGTAGCGACCCGATCAGCTTCCATACGCTGACCCCGGCGCAACCGGGTGCCAGCCGCAACGGCGCCGACATCGCCATCGAAAGCATCAGCGTGCCGCCGCAGGTCGATCGCGCGCAGATCGTGATTCGCCAAGGCAACAGCGGCGTGGCAATCCTGGATACCGATTGGTGGAGCGCCACCCTTGCCGATGAGTTGCGCGGTGCGCTGGTCGATCAATTGAGCGGCGGCGTCGGCCAGCAGCGCGCTTCCGTGCGAATCGACGTGCAGCGCTTCGATTCGATTCCCGGTCAGTACGCCTTGATCGACGTGAAATGGCGAGTGCGCCCATTAGGTGCGGCGGACGCGGCGCTGCTGAGCTGTCGCTCGGTCTTGCAGACGCCTTCAGGGCCGAGCATCGACGAACTGGTAACCGCGCAACAGAACAACGTCAAACGCCTCGCTGCGCACATCGCGCAGGGTGCCAGCGGCTCGCGCTGCCCGCCGCAGACCTGACACCGCTTACAAATCGAAGCGATCCACCGCCCGCCGCCGCTCGTTGTCATCGCGCACATCGTAGTTGGCTGTCGTCTGGATATTGCTGTGATGCGCCAGTTTCTGCGCGATCGACAGGTCGTGCTCTTCGATCACCCGGGTGATGAATGAACGACGGAAGTCATGGGGCATGATTTTCACCCCGACCTGCGTACCGCGCTGGCGGGCAATGTAGTAAATCGCGTGTTTGGTGATGCGCTCGCGGGTGATGTGGCTGCCCCGGCGAATACGGTTGAACAGAAACGCATCGTCGCTCTCGCCTTCCTTGAGCTGTGAACGACGCAGTTCCAGCCAGGCATCGAGCTTGGCAAAGGCCCAGGCCGGCGCGTACTTGATCAACTGTTTGTTGCCCTTGCCGGTCACCGTCAGGCTGCGTTCGTGAAAGTCGACCTGGCTCAGATCCAGATCCACCGATTCCGACTTGCGCATGCCGGTGCCGTACAGCAGCGCTATCACCGCCGCATCACGCAGGCCCTGCGGGCGCGGGTCGGCAGCGCAGACTTCCATCAGTTCATGAATCAGCGTGCGCTTGAGGTTGCGCCCCTGGGACAGCCGCGTGCCGGCTATGCCCTTGACCGACCGCATCTTCAGCAGGTGATCCTGGCTGATCAGGCTCATGCGCCATGCTTCGTTCATCACCCCGCGTACGGCGTTCACGTACAGCGACGAGGTGTTCGGTGCATAACCATCGGCACGCAAAGCGGCGACCAGCGCTACCACGTCTTCCGGTTGCAGGCCGTGCCAGGGGATTTCTTCGATATCGACGTCCTCGAAACCGAGGCGGTCGGCGGCATCTTGCAGCACATAGCGCATGGTCAACTGGCTGGAAGGTGCCAGTCGCGCCAGGTAAACGGTCAGCGGATTGCTGGTGGACGATGCAGGTTGGGTACTCGACAAATCACTCAAACGAAACGGCCTTGAAATAAAAAACGATTCAACAAAAACAATAAATGCATGAAATGAAACGCAAAAAAACGGCGTGACTCAATGACAGGGGTTGCCGCGAAAGGCCGACAACCTGCCGTTCGAGGCGGTAAAAGTCAATCGGGCATTCCCCGAACGGTCTGTTTGCTGCTTTATCACCGCAGTAGGCGAACTGAAACATCGCACTCTTATGTTCAATGCAGGGACTGCGAACAGGAGTGCGGCATGAAGATCACGGTGTTTGGCAGTGGTTATGTCGGTCTGGTGCAAGCGGCGGTGCTGGCCGAGGTCGGTCACGACGTCGTGTGCATGGATGTCGACGCGCAAAAGATCGAGCAGTTACGCCAGGGCCACGTCAGTATTTTCGAGCCGGGGCTGGCCAGCCTGGTGCGCGAGGGCCTGGATTCGCAGCGCCTGCAATTCACCACTGATGAGCGGCTTGCGGTGTTGCATGGGCGGGTTGCGTTCATCGCGGTGGGCACGCCGTCACGCGAGGATGGTTCGGCGGATCTGCGCTACGTCCTGTCGGTTGGCGACGCGATTGCCCGGCATCGCCAGCAGCCATTGATCGTGGTGGAAAAGTCCACGGTGCCGGTGGGCACGGGCGACGCTTTGCGCAGCCACATCGAAAAGGCCCTGATCAAGATTGGCCGCCTGCTGCAATTCGATATTGTCTCCAACCCGGAATTTCTCAAGGAAGGTTCAGCGGTTGCTGATTGCCGGCGACCGGATCGCATCGTCATTGGTTGCGAAGGCGCTGAAGTGCGCGATGTGATGCGCGATCTGTACGCGCCGTTCAACCGCAACCATGACCGCATCCTGTTCATGGACCTGCGCAGCGCCGAGCTGACCAAATACGCCGCCAACTGCATGCTGGCGACCAAGATCAGTTTCATCAACCAGATCGCCGAACTCGCCGAGCACCTGGGCGCCGATATCGAAGCAGTGCGCCAGGGCATCGGTGCCGATACGCGGATTGGCTATCACTTTATCTATCCGGGTTGCGGCTACGGCGGTTCGTGTTTTCCCAAAGACATGCGCGCGTTGATTCACAGTGCCGAACAAGCGCACTGTTCCAGCGACTTGCTGCAAGCGGTGGAGGCGATCAACCAGCGCCAGAAGCACAAGCTGTTCGAGCGCATCAAAGCGTTCTACCGGGGCGATTTGCGCGGCAAGACCTTTGCTCTGTGGGGCCTGGCGTTCAAACCCAACACCGACGACATGCGCGACGCGCCGAGCCGGGTTCTGCTAGAAGATTTATGGGCTGCCGGGGCCAGCGTGCGCGAGTTTGATCCAGAAGCCATGGTGGAAACCCAGAATCTCTATCCAAACGAATCAAAACTGATGCTGATGGGCACGCCGGAATCGGTACTGGCCGGCGCCGATGCGTTGATCATCTGCACCGAATGGCAACAGTTCAAGGCCCCGGATTTCGAGCTGATCAAACAGCGCCTCAACAGCCCGGTGATCTTTGACGGCCGTAACCTGTACGACGCCGAGCGCCTGGCGCGCAATGGCTTTCAGTATTT
The DNA here is from genome assembly GCF_979258175.1 of Pseudomonas sp. AC255. Classification (NCBI taxonomy): domain Bacteria; kingdom Pseudomonadati; phylum Pseudomonadota; class Gammaproteobacteria; order Pseudomonadales; family Pseudomonadaceae; genus Pseudomonas; species Pseudomonas sp. AC255. The sequence continues at coordinate 2,268,951 of NZ_OZ409841.1, forward strand.
CCCGATGGGGCGCGGTGAGTCTTGCAAGTTGCCGATCACCTTGCGGCAGTGGCCGGCGGCTTCGGATGTGGCTTGAACTGGCCCTGTGGGAGTCATTGTAAACTGTGAGCTACACCGACCCTGTGGGAGCGAGCCTGCTCGCGAATACGGTACGTCAGCGACATCGCAGGTGACTGATCCGCCGCCTTCGCGAGCAGGCTCGCTCCCACAGGGAAATCATGTGTTCCCAGGGACGCTGGTGTATCAGCTTGACCGGTGGCGGCTGCCCAGAGAGCATGGCGTTCCCCAGCCATTCCGAATAAGGACATTCCCCTTCCGTGGCCATCTATTCGCCGTTTATTCGCCGGTTGATGCTCAGCTCGTTGACCGTGGTCATCAGCCGCGCCCTGATCAGTCCTCTGCTGACGCTGTTCCTCAGCAACAAGCTTGGCCTCAATTCGCAGGATGTCGGCTTGCTGCTGGGTATCGCCGTGTTCAGCGCAACATTGCTGTCGCTGTACGGTGGCTACATCATCGACAAGCTGGACAAGCGCCAGTTGCTGATCCTGGCCATGCTCTCCAGCGGTATCGGCCTGATTCTGCTGACCTTCGCGCAGAATCTGTATGTGGTCACCCTGGTGCTGATCATCAGCGAAACCGCGTCGGCGCTGTTCCTGATCGGCTCCAAGGCGATCCTCAGTGAACAGCTGCCGGTGGGCCAGCGGGTCAAGGCGTTTTCCCTCAATTACACGCTGACCAATATCGGCTACGCCGTCGGCCCGATGATTGGCGTGGTGATTGCCGGGGTGCAGCCGTCCGCGCCGTTCATCGTTGCCGGTGCGATTGCCATTGGCAGTATTTTTCTGCTGCTCGGCGCAGTCCGCGCTGCCCGTCCGCTAACTGCCGCCAGCGCGCCGCAGAGTTTTCTCAACACCCTGATGATCCTCAAAAACGACCGTACCATGGTGCTGTTCACCCTCGGTTGCCTGCTAAGCACATTGGTGCACGGGCGCTTTACGCTGTACCTGTCGCAATACCTGCTGGTCACCCACACCCAGCAACAAACGCTCGACACCATGGCCGCCCTGCTCGCCTGCAACGCAATCACAGTGATCCTGCTGCAATACCAGGTCGGTCGCTGGCTCAGTCGCGAACACCTGCGTCACTGGATTGCCGGCGGCACTGCGCTGTTCATCGTCGGGTTGATTGGCTTCAGTGTGGCGGACAGCCTGCTCGGCTGGTGCGTGGCGATGTTCATCTTCACCCTGGGCGAGATGATCATCTACCCCGCCGACTTCCTCTTCGTTGACACCCTCGCACCGGAGGCACTGCGCGGCAGCTACTACGGCGCGCAGAACCTGTCAGCGCTTGGCGGGGCTGCCAGCCCGGTAATGTGCGGGTTTCTATTGATGCACACGCCTGCGCCAAGCATGTTCTACGCCTTGAGCGGCTTGGCGGCGCTGGGCGGTTATCTGTGCTTCGTCAGCGCTCGGCGCACCGCTTCAATGCAAAAATAGTGCACTAAAACTGCATTTATATGAATTTGTCAGCATCGATTTTGATCGGCAAACTACGCGCGTTCCTCCCCCAATGTTGGAACGCTTCTAGGGCTTTCCGGATTTGCCGGACAAGTCCTTTTTTTGCCCCGGATTTTGTAAAGGATCAGTTCTACATGCTTGCTCGCTGGTTGCCCGCTGCCATCAACACCCGCCCCACTGAATGGAGCCGTGCCGCGATCGGCATGGGCCTGGGCACGCTGTTCAGTGTGTGGATGTGCGCGCAGGTGTTCGGGCACGACGTTGCGTTTCACCTGGTCGGCCCGCTCGGCGCTTCGGCGGTGCTGCTGTTCGCGGTGTCCTCGGGCGCCCTCGCCCAGCCATGGTCGATTCTCGGCGGCTACCTGTGTGCTGGCGTGGTCGCCTTGCTGGTCGCCCATGTGCTTGGCCGTACGCTGGGCAGCGCCTGCCTTGCTGCCGGCATGGCGGTGATTCTGATGTGCTGGCTGCGTTGCCTGCACCCACCGGCCGGCGCCTTGGCGTTGACGCTGGTGCTGGCCGACCCGGCAACCATCGCCATGGACTGGAAAGCCATGGAGCCGGTGATGCTCGGCGCGCTGTGCATGCTCATTAGTGCGCTGGCGTATAACAACCTGACCCGCATCCGCTATCCGAAACGCGCTGCTGACCCGGCTCCGCCAGTGGTCCCGATCGATAGCCAGGCGATCACCGCCGAAGACCTGAAACTGGCGCTGGCCGACATGGAAGCCTTCATCGACGTCACCCCCGAAGACCTCGAACGCCTGATTCACGCCAGCGAACTGCACGCCAAGCGGCGCAGCATTACCGAAACGTTCAGATGATCCCTTTGTAGGAGCTGACGAGTGCAACGAGGCTGCGATCTGTTGATTTCAAAAAACAAGATCAAAAGATCGCAGCCTCGTTGCACTCGTCAGCTCCTACACAAATAGCGTGCCTAAGAGAAAAACGCAGATTCCCCCTGCACATATCCCCGTTGTACACGACAAATTTGCACTGTTACGATCCGCTAACGCCCGCGCGCGGGCTTTTCGAATAAAGACAATAAAAGCAGGGAGTTACAGATGACAGCTCAGGCTTCATCCCGGCGGACCCCGTCCATGGATGCCATGCAAAACGACGTGATGGCCGAGGTGCGCAACCATATCGGCCACCTGACCCTCAACCGCCCTGCGGGCCTCAATGCCATCACCCTCGACATGGTGCGTCTGCTGCAACAGCAGCTCGATGCCTGGGCGTCTGACGCCAATGTTCACGCCGTGGTATTGCGCGGCGCTGGTGAAAAGGCCTTCTGCGCCGGCGGCGATATTCGTTCGCTGTACAACAGCTACAAGAGCGGCGACACGCTGCACGAAGATTTCTTCGTCGAGGAATACGCCCTCGACCTGACCATTCATCACTACCGCAAACCGGTGCTGGCCCTGATGGACGGTTTCGTCCTCGGCGGTGGCATGGGCCTGGTGCAAGGCGCCGATCTGCGTGTGGTCACCGAAAAGAGCCGTCTGGCGATGCCGGAAGTGGCCATCGGTTATTTCCCTGATGTCGGCGGCAGTTACTTCCTGCCGCGCATCCCCGGTGAGCTGGGGATTTATCTGGGCGTCAGCGGCGTGCAGATTCGCGCCGCCGATGCACTGTACTGCGGCCTCGCCGACTGGTACCTGGACAGCAGCAAACTGGCGCTGCTCGACGACAAGCTCGACCAGATGGAGTGGCAGGACACGCCGCTCAAGTCGCTGCAGAACCTGCTGGCCAAGCACGCCGTACAAACCCTGCCGGACGCACCACTCGAGGCGTTGCGCCCGGCCATCGATCATTTCTTTGCCCTGCCCGACGTGCCGAGCATGATCGAGCAATTGCGCGCTGTCACTGTCGCTGACAGCCATGAATGGGCGGTCACCACGGCGGATCTGCTGGAAACCCGCTCGCCGCTGGCCATGGCCGTGACCCTGGAAATGCTCCGTCGCGGCAGGCACCTGAGTCTGGAGAATTGCTTTGCGCTGGAGCTGCATCTGGACCGCCAGTGGTTTGCCCGTGGCGACCTGATCGAAGGCGTGCGCGCCCTGCTGATCGACAAGGACAAGTCACCGCGCTGGAACCCGCCGACCGTCGCTGAGCTGGACGCTGCGCAGGTTGCGAGCTTCTTCCATGGTTTTGATGAGAGCGGGAGCTGAGTCATGCACGATCTCGAACTGACTGAAGAACAAGTGATGATCCGCGACATGGCCCGGGATTTTGCCCGTGGCGAAATCGCGCCCCACGCCCAGGCCTGGGAAAAGGCTGGCTGGATCGACGACGCCCTGGTGGCGAAGATGGGCGAGTTGGGCTTGCTCGGCATGGTTGTGCCGGAAGAATGGGGCGGCACCTACGTCGATTACGTCGCTTATGCGCTGGCGGTTGAGGAAATCTCTGCCGGTGACGGCGCGACCGGCGCGTTCATGAGCATTCACAACTCGGTGGGCTGCGGCCCGGTGCTCAACTACGGCAGCGACGAACAGAAACAGACCTGGCTGGCCGACCTGGCCAGTGGGCAGACCATCGGTTGCTTCTGTCTGACCGAACCCCAGGCCGGTTCCGAAGCGCACAACCTGCGCACCCGCGCCGAACTGCGCGACGGCCAATGGGTGATCAACGGTGCCAAGCAATTCGTCAGCAACGGCAAACGGGCAAAACTGGCGATCGTCTTCGCGGTAACCGATCCGGATCTCGGCAAAAAAGGCCTGTCAGCGTTTCTGGTGCCGACCGACACACCGGGTTTCATCGTCGATCGCACCGAACACAAAATGGGCATCCGCGCCTCCGACACCTGCGCGGTGACGCTGAACAACTGCAGCATCCCCGAGGCCAATCTGCTCGGCGAGCGTGGCAAGGGCCTGGCGATTGCCCTGTCCAACCTTGAAGGCGGACGCATCGGCATCGCCGCGCAGGCATTGGGCATTGCCCGGGCGGCTTTTGAAGCGGCGCTGGCTTATTCGAAAGACCGGGTGCAATTCGACAAGCCGATCATCGAGCACCAGAGCATCGCCAATCTGCTGGCTGACATGCACATGCAGATCAACGCCGCACGGTTGCTGATCCTCCATGCAGCGCGGCTGAGGACGGCGGGCAAACCATGCTTGTCCGAGGCTTCGCAGGCCAAGCTGTTCGCATCGGAAATGGCCGAGAAGGTGTGTTCGTCGGCGATCCAGATTCATGGCGGCTATGGCTATCTGGAGGATTACCCGGTCGAGAAGTACTACCGCGATGCGCGGATTACCCAGATCTATGAAGGGTCGAGCGAGATACAGCGGATGGTGATTGCGCGGGATTTGAAGAACTATCAGCTGTAATGGCGTTGGCCCTTCCCCTCACCCCAGCCCTCTCCCCAGGGAGAGGGAGCCGACCGGGTCGGTTACGGATTCAGCGGCAACCTTTCAGGTCGGCGTAATTCGCCCATATCACGCGGTCAGTCCCCTCTCCCCAGGCAGAGGGAGCCGACCGAGTCGGTTACGGATTCAGCGGCAACTTTTCAGGTCGGCGTAATTCGCCCATATCACGCGGTCAGTCCCCTCTCCCCAGGGAGAGGGAGCCGACCGAGTCGGTTACGGATTCAGCGGCAACATTTCAGGTCGGCGTAATTCGCCCATATCCCGCGGTCAGTCCCCTCTCCCCAGGGAGAGGGAGCCGACCGAGTCGGTTACGGATTCAGCGGCAACTTTTCAGGTCGGCGTAATTCGCCCATATCACGCGGTCAGTCCCCTCTCCCTGGGGAGAGGGCTAGGGTGAGGGGCTTGTGAAGCTCACACACTATTTGCCTTGGAATGCAGCCTCACGCTTGGCAATAAACGCCGCCATCCCTTCCTTCTGATCCTGCGTCGCAAACGCGGCATGAAACACCCGACGCTCGAAACGCACGCCTTCGCTCAGGTTGACCTCGAACGCCCGATTCACGCTCTCCTTGATCATCATCGCAATCGGCAGTGACTTGCCGGCGATCACCGCCGCGACTTTCAGCGCCTCATCAAGCAGCTCATCGCTCGGCACGATCCGCGCGACGATGCCGCAGCGCTCGGCTTCGACCGCGTCGATCATGCGCCCGCTCAGGCACATTTCCATGGCCTTGGCTTTGCCCACCGCGCGGGTCAGGCGCTGGGTGCCGCCCATGCCCGGCAGCACGCCGAGGTTGATTTCCGGCTGGCCGAATCTGGCGTTGTCGCCAGCCAGGATGAAGTCGCACATCAGCGCCAGTTCACAGCCGCCGCCGAGGGCAAAACCATTGACCGCTGCGATGATCGGCTTGCGCCGGTTGGCCACGCGATCGCTGTCGCTGAACAGATCGTCCATGTAGATCTGCGGATAGGTCAGCTCAGCCATTTCCTTGATGTCGGCGCCGGCGGCAAAGGCTTTTTTCGAACCGGTGAGGACGATGCAGCCAATATGCGCATCGGCTTCCAGCGTATCGAGCGCGTGGTTCACTTCGCTGACCAGTTGCGCGTTCAGCGCGTTCAGTGCCTGCGGCCGGTTGAGGGTGATCAGGCCGACGCGGTCGCGGGTTTCCAGCAGAATCGTTTCGTAAGTCATGAATAAAATTCCTTGTCAGAGATTGCGCGAAATGACCATGCGCTGAATGTCGCTGGTGCCTTCGTAGATCTGGCAGACGCGCACGTCGCGGTAGATGCGTTCCAGCGGGAAGTCGTTGAGGTAACCGTAACCGCCGAGGGTTTGCAAGGCCATGGAGCAGACCTTTTCAGCCATTTCCGAGGCGAAGAGCTTGGCCATCGACGCCTCGACCAGCGCCGGTTGGCCGCTGTCACGCAAGGCCGCGGCGTAATGCACCATTTGCCGGGCGACGGCAATTTGCGTGGCCATGTCCGCCAGGCGGAACGCCACGGCCTGATGCTCGATGATCGGCTTGCCGAAGGTGTCACGCTCGCGGGCATAGTCGCGGGCAGCTTCGAACGCAGCGCGGGCCATGCCGACAGCTTGCGAGGCGATACCGACGCGGCCGCCTTCAAGGTTGGCCAAGGCAATCTTGTAGCCCTCGCCCTCCTCGCCCAGCCGATTGGCCACCGGCACTTTCACATCTTCAAAAAGAATCTGGCAGGTGTCGGACGCGTGCTGGCCGAGTTTGTCTTCGACCCGCGCGACCTTGTAGCCTGGAGAGTCGGTCGGCACGATAAAGGCGCTGATCCCGCGCTTGCCGGCGCTCGGGTCGGTCACGGCAAACACGATCACGATGCCGGCGTTTTGCCCGGAGGTGATGAACTGTTTGCAACCGTTGAGCACGTAGTGATCGCCGTCCAGCCGCGCGCGGGTTTTCAGGCTGCTGGCATCGGAACCGGCCTGCGGTTCGGTCAGCGCGAAGGCGCCGAGCATCGCGCCGCTGGCCAGCGGTTTGAGGAAGCGCTCGCGCTGATCGTCATTGCCGAACTTGAGAATCGGCACGCAGCCGACCGAGTTGTGCACGCTCATGATCGTCGAGCAGGCACCGTCGCCGGCGGCGATTTCTTCCAAAGCCATGGCGTACGCGAGGTAGCCTGTGTCACAGCCGCCCCACTGCTCCGGCACGAGCATGCCGAAGAAACCCAGCTCGGCCATCTCGGCGATGGCTTCCTTGGGGAAACGATGCTCGCGATCCCATTCGGCGGCGAACGGCTTGAGCCGCTCCTCGGCAAACTGCCGGGCCATGTCGCGGATCTGGGTCTGGTCTTCGTTGGGGATCATGGTGAGTCCTTAATTCTTCCAAACAACCACATAACCTGTGGGAGCTGGCTTGCCAGCGATGAGTCCGTCACATCCAACATTGATGGTGACTGATCCATTGCCATCGCGGGCAAGCCCGCTCCCACAAGGTCAACTGTCAACCTCAATAGACGCATTCCACAGCCATGGCCGTGGCTTCGCCGCCGCCAATGCAGATCGCTGCAATGCCGCGCTTGAGCTGTTTCTGCCGCAGTGCCGCGAGCAACGTCACCAGAATCCGCGCCCCCGAGGCGCCGATCGGATGGCCCAGCGCGCAGGCGCCGCCATGCACGTTGAGCTTGTCGTGGGGAATCTCCAGGTGCGTCATCGCCGCCATGCCGACCACGGCAAACGCTTCGTTCACTTCAAACAGATCCACCTGATCCAGCGCCCAACCGGTCTTCTTCACCAGTTTCTTGATCGCGCCAATCGGTGCGGTGGGAAACAGCCCAGGGGTATCAGCGAACGCAGCATGCCCATGAATCACCGCCAGCGGCTTGAGGCCCAGTTGCTGCGCATGGGACTGGCGCATCAGCACGAGCGCCGCCGCGCCGTCGGAAATCGAGCTGGAGTTGGCTGCGGTGACCGTGCCGCCCTCGCGGAACGCCGGTTTCAGCGAGGCAACCTTGTCGAGTTTGGCTTTTGGCGGCTGTTCATCGTTGCTGATCACCACCTGCTCTTTACCGACAGTCACAGTCAGCGGGACGATTTCGTCCTTGAAGCTGCCATCCTTGATCGCCTGTTGCGCGCGGGTAGTCGAGGCAATTGCGAAAGCATCCTGCGCTTCGCGGCTGAAGCTGTTGGCCTCGGCGCAATCCTCGGCGAAGGTGCCCATCAGGCGGCCCTTGTCGTAGGCGTCTTCGAGGCCGTCGAGGAACATCGAATCAAGCACGCGGCCATGACCCATGCGATAGCCGGCGCGGGCGCGATCGAGCAGGTACGGCGAGTTGGACATGCTTTCCATGCCGCCGGCGATCACCACGTCGGCGCTGCCGGCAAGCAGCATGTCGTGAGCCATGATGGTGGTCTGCATGCCCGAGCCGCACATCTTGTTCACCGTGGTGCAGCGCGTCGATTTATCCAGCCCGGCGCCCAGCGCAGCCTGACGTGCCGGCGCCTGACCGAGGCCGGCGGGCAGTACGCAGCCGAACAGCACTTCATCAACCGCGTCGCTGGCGACACCGGCGCGTTCGACCGCAGCCTTGATCGCCGCCGCGCCGAGTTGCGGTGCGGTGAGGCTTTTCAGTTCACCTTGAAAACCGCCCATCGGTGTGCGGACAGCGCTGACGATAACAATCGGATCATTGGACATAGTCATGACTAATCCTCCTTACTTGGCGGCCATGCGCAAGGCGCCGTCGAGACGGATCACCTCGCCGTTGAGCATGCTGTTTTCGATGATGTGGCGCACGAGCGCGGCGTATTCGGCAGGCTTGCCCAGACGCGGCGGGAATGGCACACCCGCGGCCAGCGAATCGCGCACTTCCGGGGTCATGCCGGCCATCATCGGCGTTTCGAAAATGCCCGGTGCGATGGTCATCACGCGGATGCCGAAGCGCGCCAGCTCGCGGGCGGCTGGCAGGGTCAGGCTGGAGATCGCGCCTTTCGACGCCGAGTACGCAGCCTGGCCAATCTGGCCGTCGAACGCTGCGACCGAGGCGGTGTTGATGATCACTCCACGCTCGCCGTCAGCATTGGCTTCGCTCTCGGCGATCGCCGCCGCAGCCAGGCGCAGCATGTTGAAACTGCCGATCAGGTTGACGTTGATCACTTGCGCAAAACTGCTCAGGGCGTGCGGGCCGTTCTTGCCGAGAATTTTCTCGCCGCGAACGATGCCGGCGCAGTTGATCAGGCCGTTGAGGCTGCCAAATGCGGCAACGGTCGCCTGCACAGCGGCTTCGGCGGCGGCTTCAATGCTGATGTCGGCAACCACGCTTTGCGCACCCAGGCGCTGAGCCTGAGCGGCGACGGCTTCAGCGTTCATGTCGACCAGCATGACTTTGGCGCCGGCACTGACCAGCAATTCAGCGCTGGCGGCACCGAGGCCTGACGCGCCGCCGGTGACGATAAAAACCTTGTTCTCGATCTGCATGACGGTGTTCCCTTGGATTCAAGCTGAAACTCTGTGCGCCGCGGCCTCTTGAGCCTTGGCGATTTCCTGGTTGCGCAAGATAAAGCGCTGCAATTTGCCACTCGGGGTTTTGGGCAATTCGCTGACAAATTCGATTTCACGCGGGTACGAATGCGCGGCCAGACGCTTGCGTACGTGTTGGCGCAGTTCTTCGGCCAACTCCGGCGCGGCGCGGTACTGCGCGCTCAGCACGACAAAGGCTTTGACCAGTTCGGTGCGTTCCGGGTCGGGTTTGCCGACGACCGCCGCCTCGACCACGGCCGGGTGTTCGATCAGGGCACTTTCCACGTCGAACGGGCCGACGCGGTAGCCCGAAGTGGTGATCACATCATCACTGCGGCCGACGAAGCTGATGCTGCCGTCCGGGTTCCACTCCACGGTGTCGCCGCTCAGGTAGTAGTCGCCGACGAAGGCCTTGGTCGGCGCGCCTTCGTAGCCACCGAACCAGCACATCGGCGACTGCGGGCGGTCGATGGCAAGAATGCCCGGCTGACCGACGCCGAGTTCGTTGTATTGCTCATCGAGCACGACGATGCGATGCCCCGGCGAAGCGAAACCAGCGGCGCCGACATGCACCGGGTGCTCGAGGCCGTGGTGGTTGCACAGCACCATGCCCAGTTCGGTCTGGCCGTAATGATCGTGAATGACCACGTCGAGGTTGTCGGCGAACCAGCGGATCACTTCCGGGTTCAGCGGCTCACCGGCGCTGCTGACGATGCGCAGTTTGCCCTTGATCGATCTGGCGAACTCCTCGCCACCGGCAATCAGCAAACGATAGGCAGTGGGCGAGCCGGTGAGATTGGTAATGCCGTATTTGTTGATCACCCGACAGGTGCTTTCGAGGGTGAACGGGCCATCATAGAAGGTAATCGGGTGCCCCAGCGCCAACGGCCCGGTGACGCCGAAATAGATGCCATAGGCCCAGCCCGGATCGGCGACGTTCCAGAACGCGTCTTCGGGGCGCAGGTCCACCGCATCGCGGGTGTAGCTCTGGAAAGCGACGATGGCTTTGAGCGGCACTGACAGCGCTTTCGCCGGCCCCGTGGTGCCCGAGGTGAACATCAGCAGGAACGGGTCTTCGCCGGTCAGCAATACCGGTTCGCAAACATTGGAGTGGTTGGCCAGCTCAGCCCAGAAACTGAAATCACCACGTACGATGCCCTGACCTTTGGCGCCGGCCACGGTGACGATGGTCGGGCATGCGCTGACTTCATTGAGCTTGGGCCGATTGACCGCGTCGGTGACCACGATTTTAGCCCCCGAGCTGTTCAGGCGGTGCTCTAGCGCTTTCGGCCCGAATGCGGTGAATAGCGGCTGATACACCGCGCCGATGCGCCAGGTGGCGAGCACGGTGATGAGCAATTCGACGTTGCGTGGCAGCAGGCCAGCGACTTTATCGCCCTTCTGCACGCCCTGGGCGAGGAGGAAATTGGCGAAACGCGCGGCTTTGTCTTGCAGATCAGTGAAGGTGTAAGTCGCACTAGAGCCGTCGCGACCTTCCCAGAACAACGCAATACGCCCGGGCAAGGCATGGCGGTCGCAACATTCGACGCAGGCGTTGAGCGCGGCGAGCGTGCCGCTGAGCGATGCATCGACGGTGTGCTGATAATCGAACTGTTCGGTGGCAGACAAGTAATCACGCATTGCCAGAATCCCTCGGTGTTTTTATTAGGCTGGGAACCGTAAACAACACAGGGATAGTCGCGCCGCGCGGGCCTTGGGGCAATGGTCAAAGCTATCAACGTGGTTGACTGGTTTGGCCAAGAGGTTGGGGCCGCATGCCCTGTAGGAGCTGACGAGTGCAACGAGGCTGCGATCTTTTGATCTTGATTTTTACCATCAAGTACAAGATCAAAAGATCGCAGCCTTCGGCAGCTCCTACAGGGGAACGCATTTCAAAAATGTGGGAGCGAGCCTGCTCGCGAAGGCGTCGGGTCAGACCACCTCATTGAGGATCAGTGTGCGGTAATGCCCCGGGTTCGACCCCGACCACTTGCGAAACGCTTTGTAGAACGAACTGGCATCAGCAAAACCCAGCCGTGCAGCAATCTCGACGAAACTGATCGAGGGCTCTGCCAGCCAAGTGATTGCCAGCTCCTTGCGCACACTGTCCTTGAGGCCCTGATAGGTCTGCCCTTCCTCGGCCAGACGCCGGCGTAATGTCGACGCGGACATACAAAATTGCTGAGCCAGCGCCTCGGTTTCCGGCCATTGCTCGGCGGGCAGCTGTCGCAGATCCTGTTTGATCCGGCTGGCCAGGCTGTCGGGGTCGCGGTACTTGACCAGAATGTTGGCCGGCGCCTGGGCGAGAAAGCGCTTGAGTTCTTCGGCGCTGCGCTTGACCGGCAGATCGAGGCAATCGGCGGAAAAGATCATCCGCGTACGTGGGCGTTCGAAGCGCAGGTTTTCCGAAAACATCACCCGATAATCGTCGATGAAGTCCGGTTCCGCGCAGCGCAGTTCAATCGCCAGAATCGGAATCCGCCGCCCGGCCAGCCAGCACGCGACGCCGTGCACGATCATCCAGTAAGTGAAATAGGTGAAGGCGCGGCGCGGTTCGGCGTCGTCTTCGAGCAGGACGATTTCCGCCAGGCTCTGCTGATGCACCAGTTGCGCCGGCAGTTTTTCGAGCATCAACGACAGGAACGTCAGACCGGTATCCAGCGCCGCCGCCAGCGTCGGTTGCGCCATGGCGCTGCGACACAAAAACGCCAGGCTGCCGGATTTGAGCGGGCGCGGGTCCATGCCGAAGAACTCGTCATCACCGCGTCGTGCCAGCAGGCGCCAGAGTCTGGCGTATTGCGAGGCCGGCACCCTGCCCTCATCGGCCGCTAACAAAGCCGGATCAATGCCGACCTTGCTCAACGCCTCATTCGTCGCCGCACCCGGGGCACAACTTTGCAGCAGCGCTTCGCGCACCAGTTGAATGGCAATGGTGTCTTTTTCTGCCATGGAGCGAGGTGAACCTTGTTGTTTTTTGGGTGGTGGGCATCTTAACCCAGCTGCTGAAGTCACCGCAGGGCCAATGTGGGAGCGAGCCTGCTCGCGAACGCGGTGTGTCAGATAAACAAATGTCACAGGCATACCGCATTCGCGAGCAGGCTCGCTCCCACAGGAATCACAGTCGTTCAGCTAAGGTTCAGCTAAATGTCAATGAATGCCATTTGGGAATGAGTGTCATTATGTTACAACTTAGCCTCCTATCTAAATCGCTGTGGCTCGCCAATGCTCGTTCCCTTTTTGATCATGTTGCGCGAAGGCATCGAGGCCGCGCTCATCGTCGGCATCATTGCCAGTTACCTGCAACAGACCGGCCGCGGTCAATGGATGCCGGCGGTGTGGATCGGCGTTTTCCTCGCTGCTGCCCTTGCCCTGCTGGTCGGCGGTGGCCTGGAGCTGGTGAGCGCTGAATTCCCACAGAAGCAGCAGGAGTTGTTCGAGGGCGTGGTCGGTCTGGTCGCCGTGGGTATTCTCAGTTCGATGGTGTTCTGGATGCGCAAGGTCGCGCGGTCGATCAAGCACTCGCTGCAAGCCTCGCTGGATCAAGCGCTGACGCAATCCAGGCATCAGGTGATTGCATTGATCGCCATGGTTTTCTTCGCCGTCGCTCGCGAAGGCCTGGAAACCGTATTCTTCCTGCTCGCCGTGTTCCAGCAAAGCGAAGGCCCGGGCGCGCCGATCGGTGCCCTGCTCGGCCTGATCCTGGCGGTGATCGTCGGTTTCCTGATCTACAGCGGCAGCATGCGTCTCAATCTCTCGGCGTTCTTCAAGTGGACCGGATTGTTCATCCTCGTGGTCGCCGCCGGAATACTCGCCAACTCGGTGCAGGCGCTGCATGAAGCCGGGCTGTGGAATCACCTGCAAACGGTGTTGTTCGACTTCAGCGCGACGCTGCCGATGGACGGCCCGCTGGGCTCGGTGCTGGCCGGCATGTTCGGCTATCAGGATGCGCCGACCGTCAGCACCCTGGGTGCGTATCTGATTTATCTGCTGCTGGCGCTGGTGATGTTCTTCATGCCCGCGCCGCGCCAGGCGCCGTCAACCACTTCCGTTTCCAGCCAATAAGGCCCTTCATGTCTACTACCCAAACCCCTCCGGCCCTGCGTTGGGCGCTGGCCGGCTCGGTGCTGCTGATGGTCGCCGCCGGCGGCCTGTTCTGGTACGCCTCGAACATGGCCGCCGCCAAGCGTCAGCACAACCACGACGAAATCGTCGTCAACATCCATCCGCACAGTTGCGAGCCGAACACACTGACGGTGCCCGCCGGCCGCGCCAGTTTTCGCATCGTCAACCGCTCCGAGCGGGCGGTCGAGTGGGAAATTCTCGACGGCGTGCTGGTGGTCGAAGAGCGGGAAAACATCGCGCCGGGCCTGAGCCAGGTGATCAATGCCAACCTGCAACCGGGCGACTATGCGATCACCTGCGGCTTGCTCAGCAACCCGCGCGGCACCTTGCACGTGACGCCGACGGCAGCCTCGGATGCCGCGGCCAAGGCCAAGCCGTCGATGGTGGCCTTCGTCGGGCCGTTGTCGGAGTTTCGCGTGTATCTGGCCGTTCAGGGCAGCGCGTTGATCAAAGCGGTGACGGCGCTGAACCAGGCGATCGCCAGTGGTGATCTGGCGCAGGCGCAAGCGTTGTACCTGCCGGCACGTGCCGCTTATCAGCGTCTGGCGCCGGCGGCGCAGCGCCTGGCCGAGCTGGACAATCAGATCAATGCCCGCGCCGATTATTTTGAAAAGCGCGAGCAGGATCCCGCCTTTGTCGGTTTCCATCGCCTCGAATACGCGCTGTTCCAGCAGCGCAATCTCGACGATGTCACGCCGATTGCCCAGCGCTTGCTCGCAGATGTCACCACTCTCAAGCAACAGTTGCTCGCGCAGTCGCTGCCGCCGGAGCAACTGGTGAGTATCGTCGTGCGCAACCTCAACAGCCTCGCCGATGTGCGCGCCGGCAGCGGCGAAGAAGAACGCTACAGCCAGAGCGACCTCAACGGTTTCGCCGCCAACGCGCAGACTGCGCGCAAGGTCGTCGACCTGTTGCGCCCGATGCTGAGCAAATCCGCTGCTGAGCTGTTGCCGAAGATCGACCAGGCGCTGGACGATTTCGACAGCCAGCTCAACGCCTTCAAATCCGCCGATGGCTACGTCAGTTACGACGCCGTGACCGCCGCGCAACGCCAGCAGATCGCCGCCAAAGCCAAGGCTCTGGCCACGGCACTGGATGGCATCGACCCCGCCCTCGGCCTTTCCGGCCTGTAAGCAGAAGACCACGACAGATGAACGATTCAGAACCTCTCAACCTGCAACGGCGCCGCGTGCTGATAGGCATGGGCGCCGCCGGTGTCGCCATTGCCGGATCGGCGCTGAGCTGCCCGGCCATGGCCGCGCTTCCTGCGCAAGTCACCGAAGCGCCGAGAAGCGACAAGACCGAAGACCGCCACGACTTCCACGGTGTGCACCAGGCCGGCATCGTCACCCCGCGCCCGGCCTCCGGGATGCTGGTGGCGTTCGATGTGCTGGCCAGCGATCGCGAAGACCTCGAGCGGCTGTTCCGCACCCTCAACGAACGCATCGCGTTTTTAATGAAGGGCGGCCCGGTCGCGCAGGTCGACCCGAAACTGCCGCCGCTGGACTCCGGCATCCTCGGCCCGGTGGTCACCCCGGACAACCTGACCATCACCGTTTCCGTCGGCGACTCGCTGTTCGACGAACGCTTCGGTCTCGCGGCGGCAAAGCCCAGGCGTCTGCAACGCATGGTTGGCTTCCCCAACGATGCCTTGGACGCCGATTGCTGCCATGGCGACCTGAGCCTGCAGTTCTGCGCCAACACCGCCGACACCAACATTCACGCCCTGCGCGACATCGTCAAGAACCTGCCCGACCTGCTGCTGGTGCGCTGGAAACAGGAAGGCAGCGTACCGCCGCAAGCGCCGGCCAAACCCGGTGTGCCGGCGCAGTCGGCGCGCAACTTTCTCGGTTTTCGCGACGGTTCGGCCAACCCCGATTCCAACGACGCCAAGGCCATGGACCGCATTGTCTGGGTGCAACCGGGCAGCGACGAGCCGGCCTGGGCTGCCCACGGCAGTTACCAAGCGGTACGCATCATCCGCAACTTCGTCGAGCGCTGGGATCGCACGCCGTTGCAGGAGCAGGAAAGCATTCTCGGCCGGGTCAAGAGCAGCGGCGCGCCCATCGGTGGCCACACTGAAAGCGAAGTGCCGGATTACAGCAAGGATTCGGCCGGCAAGCTGACTAGGCTCGATGCGCACATCCGTCTGGCCAACCCGCGCACCGCCGCGACCCAGGCCAATCTGATCCTGCGCCGGCCGTTCAACTACTCCAACGGCGTCAACAAGAACGGCCAGCTCGACATGGGCCTGCTGTTCATCTGTTACCAGGCTGACCTGGAACAAGGCTTCATCACCGTGCAGACCCGCCTCAACGGTGAACCGCTCGAGGAATACCTCAAACCGGTCGGCGGTGGGTACTTCTTCACCCTGCCCGGCGCTACCGGCGATGACGACTTCATCGGTCGCTCGTTACTCGCTGCCACCTCCCAAAACAAAACCGCATGACACCCAACCGACACTGGAGCCGCCCCATGAAAAAAACGCCACTCGCGTTATTGCTGACCCTTGGTTTGCTCAACACCCCGCTGGCGGCGTTCGCCGCGACCGCGCCGCTGGATCTGGTGGGGCCGGTGTCGGACTACAAGATTTACGTCACCGAGAAACTCGATGAGCTGGCCAGCCACACCCAGCAGTTCACCGACGCGGTGAAGAAAGGCGATCTCGCCACCGCGCAGAAGCTCTACGCGCCGACGCGGGTGTATTACGAGTCGATCGAGCCGATCGCCGAGCTGTTCAGCGATCTCGATGCGTCCATCGATTCTCGCGTCGACGACCATGAAAAAGGCGTAAAGGCTGAAGACTTCACCGGATTCCACCGCATTGAATATTCGTTGTTCGCGGAAAAAACCACCAAGGGTCTGGATGCATTGGCCGACGGTTTGAACAAAGACGTGCAGGACCTGCAAACCCGTGTGGCCGGTCTGACCTTCCCGCCGGAGAAAGTCGTCGGCGGCGCTGCTGCGCTGTTGGAAGAAGTGGCGGCGACGAAGATTTCCGGCGAGGAAGACCGCTACAGCCACACCGACCTGTACGACTTCCAAGGCAATATCGACGGCGCCAAGAAAATCGTCGACCTGTTCCGCCCGCAGATCGAACAGCAGGACAAGGCGTTTGTTGCCAAGGTCGACAAGAACTTCGCCACGGTCGACAAGATCCTCGCCAAGTACAAAACGGCGGATGGCGGCTTTGAGACCTACGACAAAGTGAAGGACAACGACCGCAAAGCGCTGGTCGGGCCGGTGAATACGCTGGCGGAGGATCTTTCGATGATGCGCGGGAAGTTGGGTCTGAATTAAATCTTCAGCGCCTCATCGCGGGCAAGCCCGCTCCCACAGGTTTCTAGGTGTGCACAGGCTTTGTGAACGACATCGAACACTGTGGGAGCGGGCTTGCCCGCGATAGCGATTTCAGCAGCGCTAGAGAATCCGGTAGAGCAACCGCTCAATCCTCACCCGACTCACCCGTTTGAGAAACTTCGCCACCCCTGCCGGGTAATCCGGCAGCGTTTCAAGCGACTGGAAGTTATCGATCCGCGTGGTATGGCGGAAGATGTTTTCCAGCTCTTTCGCCCGTGGCTCCAGCCACTCGCCTTTCGGGTCTTCGATCAGCAGCGCGTTTTCCAGATCGAGACGGAATGCGCGCGGGTTGAGGTTGTTGCCGGTCAGCAAGGTGTAACGCTGATCGATCCACATGCCTTTAAGGTGATAGGTGTTGTCACCGTCGCGCCACAAGTGCAGGTTCAACTGGCCACTGTCGATGCTGTGCTGATGGCGTTTGGCGAAGCGGCGCAGGCTGATTTCGTATAGATACGGCAGCGCAGCGATCACCTTGAACGGCTCGCTCGGCGGAATGTAGAAATCGTTGGCGGTCTTGTCGCCGACCACGATATCGATCTTCACACCCCGGGCCAGCGCTCGGTTGATCTCACGAATCACACCCAGCGGCAGGTTGAAGTACGGCGTGCAGATGGTCAGCTGCTTTTGTGCGCTGGCGATCAGTTCGAGAATCGCCCGGTTCAGCGGGTTGTTCTTGCCGACGCCGAGCAGTGGCGTGACCGATAGCCCTTCTTTACTTGTGCTGCCGGCCCCGGTGTCATAGGTCGCGTACTTGAGACGGCTGCGCAGGTCGCCGATGTCGTTGCGCAGGCTGCGGGTAGTCGGCAGGTTGGGCAGGTCGAGGCGGTGCACGGCTTTCGATTCGATCAGGCCGTGCTTGACCAGATGATGCATCGAATCCGCCAGCTCGCGACTGTGCAGCACGTGGTAGCGGTCGAAGCGGTACTTGTCGAGTTTGTGCAGGTAGACGTTGTTCAGGCTCGCGCCGCTGTAGACCACCTTGTCGTCGATCACGAAGCCTTTGAGGTGCAGCACGCCGAACAGCTCGCGGGTCTGCACCGGCACGCCGTAGATCGGCACTTCGCTCTGATGCGTGCGGGTCATGTCCTGATACCAGGCGGCGTTGCCCGGCTGCTTGCCCGCGCCGATCAGACCGCGCTGGGCACGCAACCAGTCGACCACCACGGCGATTTCCAGCTCGGGACGCTTGAGCTTGGCTGCGTGCAGGGCATCGAGGATTTCCTGACCGGCTTCGTCCTGCTGCAGATACAGCGCAACGATGTAGATGCGCTGGGTCGCTGCGGCGATTTGCTCGAGCAGGCAGCGTCGGAATTCGGCAGCACTGGACAGAATGCTCACCGCCTCGGCGGTCAGCGCGAAGCTGCGCAGTTTGGGCAGCAGAGAACGTTTGAAAAGCAACGGCATAAGGCTCGCAAGGTTCGATTCCGAAGAGTTTGAGAGCTTACACCATCGTCTGCGCCGGGTCTTGTCAGTGTCCGTAGTGGCCCCTTCGCGAGCAGGCTCGCTCCCACCGTTGAAATGCATTCCCCTGTGGGAGCGAGCCTGCTCGCGAAAGCGTTTTCACACACGCTGAAGAAATTCGCTTGACCAAGGAGAACGGACGTTCTACTGTTCACCACATGAACGAATCAATCAGCAATGACACACGCGACATCATTCTGGATGTCACCGAAAAGTTGATCTACAAAAGTGGCATCGCTGCCACCAGCATGGATCTTCTGGTGAAGACCGCCGGCGTCTCCAGAAAAAGCATTTATCGTTACTTTGCCGACAAGGACGCACTGGTTGTCGCGGCCCTTCAGCGACGCGATGTTCGCTGGATGCACTGGTTCACAAGTGCCGTCGATCAGGCCGAAACCCCGGCCGATCGCCTGCTCAACCTGTTTACCGTGCTCAAAGGCTGGTTCGACTCGGAAGGTTTTCGCGGCTGCGCCTTCATCAACACCAGCGGCGAAACCGGCGATCCACAGGATCCAGTGCGACTGGTGGCCAAAGAACACAAACAGAAGCTGCTCGACTACGTGTGCGAGCTATGTACCGAATATGGCGCCGAGGATCCGCAACTGCTGGCCAGACAGTTGCTGATCCTGATTGAAGGCGCCATTACCGTAGCGCTTGTGATGGGTGATCACAGTGCCGCCGATAATGCGCAATGCATGGCGCGAAAGTTATTGGGCCTGTAACTCTTAGCAAGCCGGACTTGTTGTTCAAACATTAAATGAATCAGGAGATTGAACATGTCGACTGCAGCCCAGATACGTCCGCCATTGCCGCCGTTCAACCATGCGTCAGCCATCGAGAAGGTGCGTCTGGCCGAGGATGGCTGGAACACCCGCGATCCAGAAAAGGTTTCGCTCGCTTACACCCTCGACACCAAATGGCGCAATCGCGCCGAGTTCGCCAACAACCGCGAAGAGGCCAAGGCATTTCTGACGCGCAAGTGGGCGAAGGAGCTGGATTATCGCTTGATCAAAGAACTCTGGGCCTACTCCGATACGCGTATCGCGGTGCGTTATGCCTATGAATGGCACGACGATTCGGGCAACTGGTTCCGCTCGTACGGCAACGAGAACTGGGAGTTCGATGACAACGGCCTGATGTTCCAGCGCTATGCCTGCATCAATGACATGCCGATCAAGGAAAGCGAGCGCAAATTCCATTGGCCGCTGGGCCGCCGGCCGGATGATCATCCGGGGCTGAGCGAACTCGGTCTCTAAAGCCAACCCACCCCTGTGTAGGAGCTGCCGAAGGCTGCGATCTTTTGATCTTGATTTGATCGTTCCCACGCGCAGCAGCCGGGGCGCTCCGCGCCCCAGAAGATCGCAGCCTTCGGCAGCTCCTACACAGGAATGTATTCCAGACTGTAATTGACGACGGCATGCTCTGGCTCGCCGCAACAGTTCGATACAGGTAACATAACCGCCCTCCCCGCAGCCCACGTTCTGCTCCTTGCCGAATAAGCCGACTCCATGCCTTTCGAACTCAGCGTTGACCTCACCACCCTGGCCATTCTGGCTGCTGTTGCTTTCCTTGCCGGTTTCATCGATGCCATCGCTGGCGGTGGCGGTCTGTTGACCACGCCGGCGCTGCTGACGGCGGGCCTGCCGCCGCATCTGGTGCTGGGCACCAACAAGCTGAGCTCGACCTTCGGTTCGGCGACCGCCAGCTTCACCTTCTACAAACGCAAACTGTTTCATCCACGCCAGTGGACCCACGCGATTGTCGGCACCCTGGTCGGCGCGCTCACTGGCGCGGTGGTTGCGCATTACCTGCCGGCCGAGTGGCTGAACAAGATGCTGCCGGTGATCGTTTTCGCCTGTGGCCTGTATTTGCTGTTTGGCGGCACGCCGAAAGCGCCGCTGGACAGCGACGCGCCGATCAAAAAGAAATGGCAATCGACCCAGGGCTTCAGCCTCGGCTTCTACGATGGTGTGGCCGGCCCCGGCACGGGCGCGTTCTGGACCGTGAGCAGTCTGCTGCTGTACCCGATCGACCTGGTCAAGGCCAGCGGCGTGGCGCGGAGCATGAACTTTGTCAGCAACATCGCAGCGCTGTCGGTGTTCATCTTCTCCGGACAGGTCGACTGGATCATTGGCCTGTGCATGGGCCTGTCGGTGATGGTCGGGGCTTTCTTTGGCGCGCGCACCGCAATCAGCGGCGGCGCCAAATTCATTCGTCCAGTGTTCATCACCGTAGTGCTTGGCCTGACTGTGCGCCTAGCCTGGCAGCACTGGTTCAGCGTGGCCTAAGCGACGCGCGACGTAGACGTCGATCAGGTAACGGGCAATCGAACGCGACGCCGGCAACGGCGGCAAGTCATGCACGTTGAACCACTGGGCATCCTCGATCTCGTCTTCCTGACAGACAATTTCGCCACCGGCATATTCGGCATGGAAGCCGAGCATCATCGAATGCGGGAACGGCCAGCACTGGCTGCCGATGTACTGAATGTTCTTCACTTCGATCTGCACTTCTTCACGCACTTCGCGAATCAGGCAATCCTCGGCCGATTCCCCCGGCTCGGCGAAACCGGCCAGTGTGCTGTAAACCCCGGTGACGAAACGCGGCGAGCGCGCCAGGAGGATTTCGTCGCCACGGGTGATCAGCACGATCATGCTTGGTGAAATGCGCGGATAACTGCGCAGATCGCACGGCTGGCAATACATCGCTCGTTCGCGCGGGACTTGCGTCATCGGCTGGCCGCAGTTGCCGCAGAAGCGATGCTCTCGTGCCCAAGTGCCAATCTGAGCGGCATAACCGAGCACTTTGTACAGCGTGTGATCGCCTTCGAGCATGAACGCTCGCAGGCCCTTCCAGCCGCAACCGGGCACATCGCTGACGCTGTGCAATTCAAGCAGATAGACCGGTTCGCCGTCGAGATGACCAATCCCGTGCTCAGCGAGGACCGACAGGTCCTGGCGCTTGAGCCACTCGCGCGGGAACAGTGCGCCGTTGTCATCGAACAGGAAGCCTTCGGGGCTGCGCGCTACGGCCCAGCCGCCGGGTTGATCGGTGTCGAGTACTGCAGTGGTCCAGCGAGAGATCATGGTTAACTCAATCCAGAAATTCGGGTTTCTGTTTGCTCATGTGGGCGGCCATGGCCACGCGCAGATCGGTGGATTGCAACATGGCGGCGTTCCAGGTGGCAACGTATTCAAGACCATCGTCGATGCGATGGTCGCGCATGTAGCTGATCATTTCCTTGGTACCGGTCACGGCGATCGGCGACTTCGCAGCGATGTCACGGGCGATGCCGAACACGCCTTCGAGCAGCGTGTCCTTATCGCCGTAGACGCGATTGACCAGGCCCATGCTGCGTGCTTCCTCGGCGCCAAAGGTGCGACCGGTGTAAGCCAGTTCACGCAGCATGCCGTCTCCGATGATTCGCGGCAACCGTTGCAACGTGCCGACATCAGCGGCCATGCCGATGTCAACTTCCTTGATGGAAAATTGCGCGTCCTCGGCGGCATAACGCATGTCACAGGCGGCGATCAGATCGATTGCCCCGCCCAGGCAATAGCCCTGAATGGCAGCAAGCACCGGTTTGCGGCAATTGTCGACGGCGTTGAACGAGGCTTGCAGATTGAGAATCTTGCGCCGCAGCAGGCGCGCATTGCGGCCCACGTCCTTGCCCAGTTCATTGGCGACACCGGCGAGCATCATCAGGTCGATGCCCGATGAAAAATGCTTGCCGTTACCACTGAGGACCACCACGCGGACTTCGTCGGTATCGTCGATCCACTGGAAGATTTCGACAATCTCGCTCCAGAACGCCGCATTCATTGCGTTGATCTTTTCCGGGCGATTGATCTGCACATGGGCGATGTTGTCGGCCAGTTCGACGCTGAAGGCGGAGTATTGAGTCATGGCAGTGATCCTTTACCGGGCTGGGAAATAAGCCTCGAACTATAACAAGGCAAGGGGGCGGCGGTTCGGCCAAATGCGGGACTGACTGGCGCGGCTCATTTGGGGAGCAGCCGAAGGCTGCGATCTTTTGGGACGCAGAGCGTCCCGGGCTGCATTCCCACGCAGAGCGTGGGAACGATCGATTGGCTTATTTCAGCCCCAGCCTGTAAAGCGAGCCATTCTCTTCATCTGTCAGCACATACAGATAGCCATCCGGCCCTTGACGCACGTCACGGATACGCTGATTCAACTCACCCAGCAAACGCTCCTCATGGACCACCTTGTCGCCATCGAACTGCAGGCGAATCAGCTCCTGGGTCACCAGTGCGCCGATAAACGCGTTGTGCTGCCACGGCGTGAAGCGATCCGCGTCATAGAAGGCCATGCCGGTAACCCCGGGGGATTTTTCCCAGACATGATGCGGCGCCACGGTGCCTTCAGCAGTTTTGCCCTTCGCCTCAGGAATCGGTTGCATCGAGTAGTTGATGCCATGGGTCGCCAACGGCCAGCCGTAGTTCTTGCCACGTTCGATGATGTTCACTTCGTCGCCGCCACGTGGCCCGTGCTCGTTCTCCCACAGCGTGCCGGTCCACGGATTGAGCGCCGCGCCTTGCGGGTTACGCAGGCCATAGGACCAGATTTCAGGCCGGACACCGGATTGGCCGACGAAAGGGTTATCGTCCGGCACCTTGCCATCCGGGAAGATGCGTACGACTTTGCCTTGCAACTTGTCGAGGTCCTGCGCAGTCGGCCGATCGTTGTTTTCGCCCAGGGTGATGAACAGATACCCGTCGCGATCGAACACCAGCCGTGAACCGAAGTGGTTGCTCACCGACAGCTTCGGTTCCTGACGGAAGATCACGTTGAAGTCCTTCAACGTCTTCAGGTCATCGGAAAGCCGTCCGCGCCCTACCGCCGTACCAGCCTTGCCGCCCTCACCACCGCCTTCGGCATACGACAGATAGACCATGCGGTCCTGCTTGAAGTCTGGCGACAGCGCCACATCAAGCAAACCGCCCTGCCCTTTGGCCCAGACTTGCGGCACGCCACTGATCGGCTCCGACAGTTTGCCGTCCTTGCTCACAACGCGCAGATGACCCGGACGTTCGGTCACCAGCATGCCCTTCTGATCAGGCAAAAACGCCAGTGCCCAGGGATGTTCCAGGCCTTGGGCAATGGTGGTGACTTCAAGAATGCCCTGCTCGCTTTTCAGCTCTTTGGGCGCGGCGGCGAACGCCGGGGCACTGATCAGCGCGGCGGCGCAGCAGGTGGCTAGTAGGGTTTTACGCAACATGCACGATTCCTTTTGTTCGTGTGAAAGGCTGACAGAACATCAGTCCTGCCGTTCAACGGTTGCTGCCGGTGCCCCGTGGGGGCGGGTTGGGAATGAAGGTTGGCGGATTGCTCGGCACCGAGCGAATCGGTTGACCATTGCCGATGCCGCGATTTTCAACGGTCGGCTGACGTGGCACGGGAACGGTGTTCGGCCCGCGAAGCGGCGGAGCGCTGGGCTGGGTGCCCTGCATGCTGTTGGGATTGGCCCGGCGGATCGGGCTGTTGTAGGGATTGTTGCTGTTCCCGGTGGGGCTTTGTGCGAGCACGACATCGGCATGAACCAGGCCACCACTTAAGACGAGGACGGCGATGCCAATCAGAAACCGGTTCATGGGAATACCTCTCGATGTGCTTGGACTAGAGCCTTGGAGCCCACGCTACGCCGTGGGTTCGCATTTGTTAACCCTCGTGCCTTAAACAACATGTAACACGGCTTGACCGTACCGCTGGAAGCCGCGCAATCACTGGAAACTTTCTCGCCGCGCCACGGGTCACCTGATCATCACTCGGAGGACAAGTCATGGCTCGGGCAATCTGGAAAGGCGCAATCAGTTTTGGACTGGTACACATCCCCGTGGCGCTGGTTTCAGCGACGTCGTCCCAAGGCGTGGACTTCGATTGGCTCGACAGCCGCAGCATGGACCCGGTGGGCTACAAACGCATCAACAAGGTCACCGGCAAGGAAGTCACCAAAGAGAACATCGTCAAAGGCGTGGCCTACGAAAAGGGCCGCTACGTGGTGCTCAGCGAGGAAGAAATCCGCTCGGCGCACCCCGTCTCGACACAGACCATCGACATTTTCTCTTTCGTCGACGCCGAGCAGATTCCGCTGCAGAACATCGACACGCCCTATTACCTGGCGCCAGACAAGCGCGGCGGCAAGGTCTACGCGTTGCTGCGCGAAACCCTGAGCAAAACCAACAAGGTCGCCCTCGCCCGCGTTGTCCTGCATACCCGTCAATACCTGGCCGCGTTGATGCCGCTGGAGTCGGCGCTGGTTCTGGTGAAACTGCGCTGGCCGCAGGAAGTGCGCAGTCTTGATGAACTGGCGCTGGGCAGTGAAGTGACCAAACCGCAATTGGCCAAGGGTGAGCTGGACATGGCCAAACGTCTGGTTGAAGACATGACCTCGGAGTGGTCGCCTGAGGACTACAAGGACGAGTTCGAAAACAAGATCATGGCGCTGGTCGAGAAAAAAGCCCACGAAGGCAAGATCGAGGACGTCGAGACCACCACTGGCGAGGAAGAACGCAAGACTGCCGATGTTATCGACTTGACCGAGCTGCTCAAACGCAGCCTCGGCGGCAAGGCACCGGCCAAGCCCAAGGCCAAATCAACCAGTAAGGCGGCGCCGGCGAAGAAGACCCGGAAGGCGTCCGGGGAGTAAGCGTTGGGCCAGCTAGAGGTATGTTTGAAGTGAGGCCGCCTTCGCGAGCAGGCTCGCTCCCACAGGGAAACGCATTTCAAAATGTGGGAGCGAGCCTGCTCGCGAAGAGGCCGGTACTGACACCGCAAGTCTCAGATCAGAATAAAGATCGCCAACAACGCCGCAAAAATCGCCCACTTCTCCAGGTAATACCGCGTACGGTTGCGCTTCTTCAGCTCTTTGCCGCGCAAACGGATCTTGTAGATCTTGGTAAACAAGCGGTTGATACCACCGGTCTTGTCCCCCGCATCATTCGGCGCACCTGCCGCTGACATCACGGTGCGGCTGAACCAGCGATTAAACGCGGCGGCCCAGCGGTATTTCAGCGGCCGCTCAATGTCACAGAACAGAATGATCCGGTTCTGATCCGTGGTGTTTTCGGCGTAATGAATAAACGTCTCGTCGAACATCACCGCTTCGCCATCGCGCCAGTGATAGTTCTCACCGTCGACGTTGATGTAGCAGCCGGGATCATTCGGCGTATCCAGACCCAGGTGATAACGATAGGAACCGGCGTACGGATCGCGGTGGCGCACCAGCTTCGAGCCCGGTGGCAGCTCGGCAAACATCGCCGCCTTGATTGAGCCGATGCTCTGCACCAATTCAGTGGTGCGCGGGCACAGCTTCATCGCCGATGGATGGCTGTCGCCGTACCACTTGAGGTAGAAGCGCTTCCAGCCAGTCTTGAAGAAAGAGTTGAAGCCGACATCGTCATACTGATTCGAGCGCTTGATCTCGCCGGCACGCAACAGATTCTGGCCCTCCTCGCGAATCTCTTGCCAGTGCGCCTGCAACGGGCTCAGATCCGGGAAATCCGCCGGATTCAGGTACGGCTTGTTGGGGATTTTCGAAAACAGATAGAGGAAGCAGTTGATGGGCGCGAGAAACGTCGAGTGGTCACTCAATTGCCGCCCCAGCTTGTGGCGCACGCGTCCACGCAAGTGAACGTAAGCAATGGAGATGACATAAACAGCGGCAATGATGAGTTTCACGGAAAAGGGTCACACGTCAAAAGTGAACAAACTGCGCGCGTGGCGACCTGAGGCCCAGCGTCTTATGCAGCGGTCTTGATGCACAGGGCGCGTCCATGGCCCGCGCCGTTTCCGGGCGCTCGGTGAAAGGGTGGCATTTTAGCCACAGTTCGTAACCGATAGTGAACCCTCAACTGTGAAAAACTGTCTTGCGCGTTTGCGTGTAAAGCTCCAGCACACTTGAATCCATACAAACGCCCGTTGCTCATTTGGATGGAACCACGCTTGGCACGCGCTCCTCTATCGCTTACCAATAACGGAGGAACCCCCATGATCGCCCCAGAAACCGGTATGAAACCAGGTCAGCGCTATCGAATTGAAAGCGTCGAGCGCGCGCCGCAATTCTCTGGCTTTTTCTCGATGGAAAGTATTACCTGGGACCTGAGTTGCAGACCGCCGTCGGCTGGCTTGAAGGGCAAATATTCTTCTACGACCAGCTCGACCCGACCGGTGAGCCGGTTTATCCGGGCAGGATTGCCGGCACGATCGAAGGGCTGACGCTGGTAATGCCGGACGGCTTACGGCTGGAGATTGAAGAAGCGCCTTATCTGGCGGAACCTGCTGCGCCAGTGCGCGCTTCCCTCGCCGGGCGCATCGAGCGTATCTCGCGGCAGCCGATTCGCCCTTCGCCGCTGTTGGTAGCCGGGGCCGCGATGCTGGTAGGGGTTTGTCTGCTGACGATCTCGCGCATCAGAAATCGCTGAAGGCCACCGCGCGAGCAGTGGCCCAACTATCGGTCACTGCTCGCGGGTTACCGTCAGTGCGACCACGGCGATGCGCTCGGCGCGCTCGTATTCAGGCTTGAGCAGTTCCTCGCTGAACACATCCGGATCGAGTTCGCGATAAGTCCAGCCAAAACGCTCGCCCTTGAGCAGAGGCGCCACGGCCTCGCGGAACGGGTCCTGCCCGGCGACGATCGCCACGCCGGTGTACACCAGCAACGTGCCGCCGACTTCCAGACGAGGCAACGCTTCACGCACGATACGCACCGACAAGCCTTCGCCCAGCGCCCCGCCGCCGTGGCGATAGGCGCGCTGTTGCTGGTCGTTCATATACGGCGGGTTGGCGATGATCAAGTCGAACTGACCTTCGACACTGGCGAGCAGATCGCTGTGGTACACCGACACGTTGTTGGCCCCGGCCAGCTCAGCGTTGACGGCACTCATGCGCAACGCCTGCGGATTGATATCCACCGCCAGCACTTGGGCATCCGGCCGTGCCTTGGCGATGAGCACCGCCCCGGCGCCGCTGCCGCAGCCGATGTCCACTGCGCGCCTGATCGGCGAAAAGCGCTGCTGCAACTGCGCTTCGATGGCCTGAGCGAAACGGTAGGTATCCGGACCGAAGAACACCGCATCGCTCGCGGTTGTCGGGAAGGCGGAATGAGCGAACAACCGCTCATTGAGCGTCGACCAGCGCACTTGACTGCGCCACACCGCGCCATCGCGTTCGACTACGCCGGCCTGCTCAAGCGTGGCCAGTTCTTCTGCGCGAAACAGCTCTGAAGGAAACGGCATCGACCAGCCAAACACATCACGCAGATCTTTCGCCAACGGCGTGGCAAAGCGCTGCAGAAAACGTTCGTGGGTCAACGGCGTTGGGGTAATGAAGTGATAACCGCTGTCGAGCAGGCGCTTGCCCAACTCGAACAGCGCTCTGTCCGATGTTTCTTGTGCCGACATGAAGCCTCCTTGTTTCAACGCAAGCGGGCGCGCAGTTGCATGAAGCGACGCGTCGCGAAAAGTCCGGCCGGACGCCAGTGCCGCTGGGGTTGCAGCCATGGCATCAACAATGACATCTGTTCGGCGGCAGGCTTGTCGGCCAGTGCCGCTTCCAGGTTGAGCAGATCGGCGTCATCGTCAAAGGTTTCTTCGACGGCAGCTTCGCGGCGTACGTAAGGCCGAGGCCGGGAGGCCGGGCAATCCTGAGTGATCCAGTCGCGCAACAGCTGTTTCTCATAGCCATTGAACACCCCGAACATCGCCGCATCGCTGCCGTCGATCAAACGCCAGAAACGACTTTCTTCCACCGCCTCACCGCGTTTGATCCAGCTTTTGCGCTCCAGCGCCGAAAGAAACTCGCCCATCTGTCCCGGCGTGGCCAGCCACTGATTGATGGTGCGGTTTTCGATGCGGCAGTAGTCGGAATGCATGTGCCGGCCAAAGACAGCTTTACGCTCAAGCATGGCGATGACTTCGTGGTCCAGATCGAACTCTGTGATCACCGCGGTTGTGCCTTTGCCGACATCATTGAGGCGATAACCGACAGCCATGCGCCGGTAGAACTCATCGCGTTCATCGCCAAGTGGCAACAGCTCGAGCATTGATTGCACTGCCTTGCGCGCATGGCCGGTGCTGGCGTTGTCGATGGTCACGTGCAGGCGGAAATAGTGCGGATCGATCCCCAGCTCCGCTAGCTCATAAGCACTGATCAACAAGTGCAGCGGCAGTTGCTCGTAGCCGAGGTTGAAGCCGATGACTTCTGGCAGAAACTGCCCGCCGAAACGTCCCAGTGCCAGCTGCACCGCGCCTTGCAGAAAATACTCGTCGGCAAGACCGCTCAGATCAGAGCATTCATGCTCGGCGAGCAGCTTGCGATAGATCACCACATGATTCTGCCGTGGCACGCCCTCGCCCAACTCTTCCAGATAGGTATCGAGCAAATCGTCGAAACGCGGGTCCTGCCACTGCGGCAACAGCCCGGCCAGCCAGGCGCCATCGACCTCTTTGGTCGGTGCCACATGCAGAATGAAATACAACGCGTGGGATTTGTTGCGGAAATAGCGGCGCGGCGCGCCCTGCTGACGTTGCTCGAGGTAATCGGCGTACTCGGCCGCCACGCTGGCGCAGCGGGTTTCCGACCATTGCAGCAGCTCTTCGGCGCTGCCCGGCAAATCGTCGGACAGCGCAGCCGCCTTGCTCAGCTGCCGGCGCAGGAAGTCCAGTGCCGCACGATCAACCGTGGATTCTTCCGCCAGCAATCGGTCATAGAGCCGTCGCTCGGTATCCGCCGGCGTGGATGTTTTACCCGAAGACTTCCTGGTCGGGATTTCGATCAGCGACATGACTCATTCCCCTGCGTTATTGGCATTGCCTATAAACGAAAGAGTTATTGGCGCTGAAAAAATTCCTTTTTGTGCGAGAAGATACGCTCAGTGGTGCACGTCGGTTTTTTAACCCAAAGCGGTATCGAGAAACATCATCACGCCGAACCCAAGCATCAGCCCGAGCGTGGCAGGCGTCTCGTGGCCGTTGCGGTGAGTTTCCGGAATCACTTCATGCGACACCACAAAGATCATCGCGCCCGCCGCCAGGCCCATCGCCACCGGAAAACCCAACGCAAAACTATTGGTGATGCCCAAACCGATGATCGCGCCCAACGGTTCCATCAATCCTGAAGCGGCGGCAATCAACGCTGCACGCCCTGCGGAAATGCCGGTCACGCGCAATGCCAACGCGACCGCTAGTCCTTCTGGAATGTCCT
The DNA here is from genome assembly GCF_979258175.1 of Pseudomonas sp. AC255. Taxonomy (NCBI): domain Bacteria; kingdom Pseudomonadati; phylum Pseudomonadota; class Gammaproteobacteria; order Pseudomonadales; family Pseudomonadaceae; genus Pseudomonas; species Pseudomonas sp. AC255. Next base: position 2,298,480 of record NZ_OZ409841.1, read on the forward strand.
GAATGGCAATGGCCGTCGTCAGCGGCAGGCCGATTTTCATGTCACCAGTGGCGAAGCTGACGCCGATCGCCATGCCTTCCGGAAGGTTGTGCAGGGTGATCGCCAGCACGAACAGCCAGACCCGATTGAAGCGCTTGGCTTCCGGGCCGCGCCGGCCGCTCTTTTCGTGTTCGTGGGGGACGAAGCGGTCGAGGCCGACCATCAACGCTACGCCCAAAGCCATGCCGGCAACTACGACGGCAGCGGCGAGCATGGGGCTGCTCACCGCTTCCTTCGCCGCCGCAATCCCCGGCAGGATCAGTGAAAAGGAACTGGCAGCCAACATCATCCCTGCCGCAAACCCGAGCATGGTGTCTTGAGTTCGCGAAGTAATCGCCCGCAACGCCAGGGCCAGCAACGCACCGATTGCCGTGGCGGCAAAACCCGACAGACCGCCTAGAGTGGCGAGGCGTAGCGTGTCGCGGCCGGTACTGACCAAACCGGTGTAGCCACTGATCAGCAACAACACGGTTACACCGACCAGGGTCAGCCAGAAAATGCGCCCTCCCCAGCCCGTGCGCGACAGGTTCACAAACCATGCTCGCACGGGAGCTGCGAACGAAGATGACGGTAGCGCCATGAAAAGTCCTCGGTTTCAGGTGGCCGGTACGAACGGCGTGGTTTCATCCAGCTGCGCCAGCGGAACATCGCTGCCACCCGGGGTCAGAATCACCTTGCGGCATTCTTCCTGCTTCTTATTGAAGATCTTGTAGCCCTCGGCCGCCTGCTCCAGAGACAGCCTGTGGGTGATGATCGCTTCGGGCTGCAACTTGCCGGTTTCGATGTAGCCAAGCAGCTCCGGCAGAAAACGCTGTACGTGAGTCTGGCCCATTTTGAAGGTCAGGCCCTTGTCGAAAGCATCGCCGAACATGAAGCCATGGATAAACCCGGCATACACCCCCGGAACGCTGACCACGCCGCCGCGCCGGACGGCGGCGATGCACTGGCGCAAGGCCTTGCCGCTGCTGCCTTCAAGTTTGAGTGTAGCCATGACCGTTTCGGTGGTGCTGCCCTTGGCTTCAAGACCGACGGCATCGACCACGGCATCGACGCCGCGATGGCCGGGAGTCTGGCTGGTAATGGTGTCGGCCGGGTCATCGTCCTTATCGAAGTTGATCGGAATCACCCCGTAGGTGCGCTGGGCATAATCGAGACGGTACTGGTGGTGATCGACCATGAAGATCAGCTCGGCACCGAGCATCCTGGCGCAGGCTGCGGTGAGCAAACCGACCGGCCCGGCGCCGTAGATCGCCAGACTCGAACCCTGTTTAACGCCGGCGTTGATCACCGCTTGCCAGGCAGTCGGCAGGATGTCAGAGAGAAACAGCACTTTCTCGTCCGACAGCGTGCCCGGTACCTTGAACGGGCCGGTATTGGCTTTCGGCACGCGCACCAGTTCCGCCTGGCCACCGGGAATTCCGCCATACATACGGCTGTAGCCGAACAGCGCTGCTGGCGGCGGAATCATTTTCTTGTTCAGCGCCGCGCCGGGGCCTTCGTTGGTGGTCTCGCAAGCGGCGTAAAGCTCTTGCTGGCAGAAGAAGCAATCGCCACAGGCGATCACGAACGGAATCACCACACGGTCGCCGCGCTGCACCGCCGTGACGGCTGGCCCGGTTTCTTCGACGATGCCCATGAACTCATGGCCAAAGATATCGCCGTGCTCGACGGTGGGTATTTTGCCTCGGTACAGGTGCAGGTCCGACCCGCAGATGGCGGTAGCGGTGACGCGCAGGATGATGTCGTCGGCGGCTTCAAGTTTCGGGTCCGGTACGGTTTCGACGCGCACGTCATGGGCGCCGTGATAGGTCATTGCTCGCATGGCTTGGTCCTCACTCGTTTGAACGAAAATGGCTGCTGCTCCACTTTCCGAAGTGAAAATGGCCGAGTGAGTTCATTCGGGTTTTCGAGATTTTGATCAGCGGATATCGGGGACTTCTCGGACGAGCCGATGCGTACGCCCGTTTGCCTGCCATATAACTGCCGTCTGAGTTATGCGACAATGCGCGCCAATGTCCAACAAGAACCCCGTACTCGTCGCTCAGCAGCTTGCCTTCAACGGCCCCAGTTGCGGACGGCTTATGCGCGTTGGCTCAACTCAAGCACAGACTGGGGGAGCTGGAAAAGCTCCAGATTGGTACTCAGGTTTGTACCAGGCACCACAGACCAGCTCTAACCCATTGATAGGTAAGGTAATTGATCTCCACAGCTAACATCACGATGCAGTTTGGCGCCAAGCCGCTGTTCGAAAACGTTTCGGTCAAATTCGGCGCAGGCAATCGCTACGGTCTGATCGGTGCCAACGGTTGCGGCAAGTCGACCTTCATGAAAATCCTCGGCGGCGATCTCGATCCGTCCGGCGGTCAGGTCATGCTCGAGCCGAACGTGCGTCTGGGTAAGCTGCGCCAGGATCAGTTCGCCTACGAAGAATTCACCGTGATCGACACCGTGATCATGGGTCACGAAGAGCTGTGGAAGGTCAAGGCCGAGCGCGATCGCATCTACTCGCTGGCTGAAATGTCCGAAGAAGACGGCATGGCCGTTGCCGAGCTGGAAACCGAATTCGCCGAGATGGACGGCTACACCGCCGAATCCCGCGCCGGCGAATTGTTGCTGGGTCTGGGTATCCCGCTGGAACAGCATTTCGGCCCGATGAGCGAAGTCTCGCCAGGCTGGAAACTGCGCGTGTTGCTGGCGCAGGCACTGTTCTCCGATCCGGAAGTGCTGTTGCTCGACGAACCGACCAACCACCTGGACATCAACACCATTCGCTGGCTGGAAAACATCCTCACCCAGCGCAACAGCCTGATGATCATCATCTCCCACGACCGTCACTTCCTGAACAGCGTGTGCACGCACATGGCTGACCTGGATTACGGCGAGCTGCGTCTGTTCCCGGGCAACTACGACGAATACATGACCGTGGCGACCCAGTCCCGCGAGCAACTGCTGTCGGACAACGCCAAGAAGAAAGCGCAGATCTCCGAGCTGCAATCGTTCGTCAGCCGCTTCTCGGCCAACGCCTCGAAAGCCAAGCAGGCCACCTCCCGTGCCAAGGCGATCGACAAGATCCAGCTGGCCGAGGTCAAGCCTTCCAGCCGCGTCAGCCCGTTCATTCGTTTCGAGCAGAACAAGAAGCTGCACCGTCAGGCGGTCATGGTCGAGAAAATGGCCAAGGGTTTCGATGGCAAGCCATTGTTCAAGGACTTCAGCTTCCAGGTTGAAGCCGGCGAGCGCGTTGCGATCATCGGCCCGAACGGTATCGGCAAGACCACCCTGCTGCGCACCCTGGTCAACGAACTGACCCCGGATGCCGGTAGCGTGAAATGGACTGACGCCGCTGAACTGGGCTACTACGCTCAGGACCACGCTCACGACTTCGAAGACGACGTCACCCTGTTCGACTGGATGGGTCAGTGGACCCAGGGCGAACAGATGATTCGTGGCACCTTGGGCCGGATGCTGTTCTCCAACGACGAGATCCTCAAGTCGGTCAAGGTCATCTCCGGTGGTGAGCAAGGTCGCATGCTGTTCGGCAAGCTGATCCTGCAAAAGCCCAACGTGCTGATCATGGACGAACCGACCAACCACTTGGACATGGAATCGATCGAAGCACTGAACCTGGCGCTGGAAAACTACCCGGGCACGTTGATCTTCGTCAGTCACGACCGTGAGTTCGTATCGTCCCTGGCCACGCGCATCATCGAGCTGAGCCCGAACGGCGTGACCGACTTCAGCGGCACTTATGACGACTACCTGCGTAGCCAGGGCGTCGTTTTTTAAGAGCAGCTTTTAGTTTCAAGCTGCAAGTTAAAAGCCCTGTCCGTGTGACGGGGCTTTTTGCATTCGGCGTTTGGGAATTGTGGGTGCGCAGATATTCGCGAGCAGGCTCGCTCCCACATTGATCGTTCCCATGCTCCGCGTGGGAATGCAGCCCGGGACGCTCCGCGTCCCAACAGCGGACGCAGAGCGTCCATGGCGGCGTTACCACGCAGAGCGTGGGAACGATCATTAAGGCGAAGTAGTTAGCCTGCTTTCTTTTATCCCAGCCCCGCGCCATGATGGCGGCAACTCTCCCACCGCCGCCCGCGAACGAGTGCTCATGTCTGCGCAGCCACTGCCACCGCAAAGCTCCCTGGCGATCACCCTGCAGATCGTCTCCATCGTTTTCTATACCTTCATTGCCTTTCTCTGTATCGGGTTGCCGATTGCGGTACTGCCCGGTTACGTCCATGAGCAACTGGGTTTCAGCGCGATCATTGCCGGTCTGGTGATCGGCTCGCAGTATCTGGCCACCCTGCTCAGCCGGCCAATGGCCGGGCGCATGTCGGACACCCTGGGCACCAAGCGGGCGATCATTTATGGCTTGTGGGGGATTGTTCTCAGCGGCGCGCTGACGTTGCTGTCGACCTTGCTGCAAAGTTTCCCGCTGACCAGCCTGTTGATTCTGATTGCCGGGCGCCTGCTGCTTGGCATTGCCCAAGGCCTGATCGGTGTCGGCACCATCAGTTGGTGCATGGGCCAGGTCGGTGTCGAGCACACGGCAAAATCCATCGGCTGGAACGGCATCGCTTCTTACGGCGCGATTGCCATTGGCGCGCCGTTGGGCGTGGTGATGGTCGCTGAATATGGCTTTGTCAGCCTTGGCATCGCGCTGTCGGCGTTGGCGGCAGGCGCGCTGTGGTTGATCCGCAACAAACCTTCGGTGCCGGTGATTCGTGGCGAGCGCCTGTCGTTCTGGGCGGTGTTCGGCAAGATTGCGCCGTACGGCACCAGCCTGACGCTGGCTTCTATCGGCTACGGCACACTGACGACTTTCATCACCCTTTATTACCTCAATCGAGGCTGGACCGGCGCGGCTTACTGCCTGACCGTGTTTGGCGTGTGTTTCATTCTGTCGCGGCTGTTGTTCATCTCGGCGATTGCCCGGTTTGGCGGGTTTGCCTCGGCCATCGTTTGCATGTCGGTTGAAACTGTCGGGCTGGTGCTGTTGTGGCTGGCGCCCTCCACTGCGTATGCGTTGATTGGCGCAGGGCTGGCGGGGTTTGGGCTGTCTCTGGTGTACCCGGCGCTGGGCGTTGAAGCGATCAAACAGGTGCCGAGTTCCAGTCGTGGTTCAGGGTTGGGGGCTTATGCAGTGTTCTTCGATCTGGCGCTGGCGATCGCGGGACCGTTGATGGGCGCGGTGGCGTTGAATCTGGGCTATTCGTGGATTTTCTTCAGCGCGGCGTTGTTGTCGGTGACCGGGTTGGGCCTGACCTTGTTGCTCAAGCGTCGCGCGACCTCCTGAAACCACCGATCCCCTTGTAGGAGCTGACGAGTGCAGGAATTGGTGGCGGCGATGAAGTTATTGATCCGCCGTCTGCATCCCCGCCCTGCTCGATTTACCCAGTGCCTGGGCAAAAAACCGTCCGGCCTCGGAGATCAGGTTGCGATGAATATCCTCGCGATCCACCCCGTCGGCATCGGTGCACAATGCCGGCATGGCGCGGATCTGCTCTTCAGTGCACGGCGCCATGAACACGAAGTGCCCTGCCCCGGCCAGCAATTTGAAGTCCGGCGCGGTGGGCAGTTTGCGCGCCAGGGCCGCAGCGTTTTTATCGAAGGCCACCAGTTTGTCGCCGTCGCCGCTGTAGAGCAGCACCGGTACGTGCACATCGGCAAGGGTGTGGCGGCCGAACTTCAGGCTCAGCGGCGCCATCAGCAATAACGCGTGAACCCGTGGATCGGCCACTGGCTGCAAATCGTCGCGATCGACAATCAGCTCGCCTTGGGTGTTGCAGGCGTCGTGATCGTCCGGGCGTTCCTGGCAATAGCGGCGCAGACGATCCAGATCCGGTTGCGCCCCGGAAAGAATCAGCGCGGTCTCGCCACCGGCCGAATAACCGATCACACCGACCTGGTCAGCATTGACGAACGGGGCCAGCATGTTGTCGGCGAGGGTGGCGGTGATCGCTTGGGAAATCTGGATTGGCCGGCCGTAGAGATTGCTCAACGTGCCAAGTCGGCTGTGGTCGCGCCAGTTGTCGCCGGGATGAATCACCGCAACCACGACAAACCCCTTGCGCGCCAGCGACGTCGCCAGATCATGCAAGGCCAGCGGCGTGCCGGTATTGCCGTGGGACAGCATCAACATGGGAAAGCGGCCGATCGCGACCTTGGTGTCTTCTCCAGCCTCGACCGAGTAACCCTCAAGCAAACTCATGTGCTCGCGGTCACTGGACGGGTAAAAAGCGATGGCGCGCATCGGTTGCAAATCGAGCGGGTCGAGAAAGGTCATCTCGTGATAACCGACGCTCCAGACAGGGTGCCGCCCCGGCGCGGCCTGCACTGAATTCAGGCTGCCCAGCAGGCAAATCAGCAACATTGCACAAAGATGCCTCATGAATGCCCCACCCTGTCGGACCACATCGTCGGATGTGCTGAAACTGCATAACCCGGGCCAGATTATGTTACAGACAGAAACAAAAAACTCCGTATTCGGCCCTTGCGGAACCAGAATACAGAGTTTTTTGGGGATTGCCTGAACAGTCGCTGTTCTTTACGCAAGCCTTACGCGGCGGCGAACAGTTGCTCGCTGATCTTTGCTTGTGCAGCGCTCATGGCGTTGTTGCGCACTTCTTCGCCATAGGCCAGACCTTCCGCGCGAACGATCTCGATATCGGTAATGCCAAGGAAGCCCAGTACCAGCTTCAGATACTCTTCATGAGCGATGCCGCTGGCCTGACCGGCATGGATGCCACCAGAGGTCGACACAATCACCACTTTCTTGCCGCCGCACAGGCCTTCAGGGCCGGCTTCGGTGTAGCGGAACGTCTGGCCGGCGACGGCGACGCGGTCGATCCACGCTTTCAGTTGGGTTGGAACGGTGAAGTTGTACATCGGCGCGGCAATCACCACGGCGTCGGCGGCGATGAATTCGGCCAGGGTCGAAGCGCTCAGCTCGGCTTCGTGCTGTTGCGCAGCGTCGCGCAGTTCGGCGGTGGTGCCGGCGGCAACCAGCGTGGTCGACGAGAAGTGGCTGATCGCATCGGCGGCCAGGTCGCGGTAGGTAACCACGGCGCTCGGCTCGGCGGCTTGCCAGGCGTCGACGACTTGACGGCTCAACTGACGGGAAGCCGAGTTGTCGCCGAGAATGCTCGAATCGATGTGCAACAGTTTCATGTGGGTTCTCCTGAAAGAATCGCCGGCGGCGACGGAATGGAGACAATCCTACGCAACAAACCAATAGCTGATTAGTCGCCGACAATGCGATAGTTCGTCCCATTGATAGAACGACTGGAAACGCGCATGCAGGACCTCAACGATCTCTACTATTTCGCCAAAGTGGTCGAAGCCGGCGGATTTGCCGCCGCCGGGCGCCTGCTCGGTATTCCCAAGTCACGGCTTTCGAGAAGAATTGCCGAGTTGGAAGAGCGCCTCGGTGCACGTCTGCTGCAACGCACCACCCGCCAACTGAATCTCACTGCCGTCGGTGAACGCTATTTGCGCCACTGTCAGGCGATGCTGCTGGAAGCAGAGATGGCTGACGAGGCCGTGGCGAGCATGTCCAGCGAGCCTCGCGGACGCTTGCGGGTGTCGTGCCCTACCGGTCTGGCCCATGAAATGCTGCCGACGGTGATCAGCGATTTTCTCGGCAAGTTTCCTCAGGTGCAGCTGGAGGTCGTCCTGCTCAACCGCCGGGTCGATCTGGTCACCGAAGGCATCGATGTCGCCTTGCGTGTGCGCGATCATGGTGATGAAGATCCTTTGCTGGTCACCCGCCGCTTGCGTCAGGCGCAAGCAGTGGTGATCGCCAGCCCGGCGTTCATGCAAGGCAAGACCATCAATCATCCGCAGGACCTGAAAACCCTGCCGGTACTCGGCGCGCTGGAAGCCGATCGCATGGTTCATGTGCGTCTGCTCGATCAACAAGGCAAGAGCGTCGATCTGAGTATGGAAGCGCGGCTGGGCATTGATGATTTCGTGGTGCGCAAGGCCTGCGTGCTCGCCGGTCAGGGCTTTACTGTGCTGCCGATGATGTTCTGCGAAACCGAATTGCGTAACGGCACGCTGGTGCAGGTGCTACCGCAATGGTCATTGCCTGGCGGCTGGCTGCAAGCGGTGTATCCGCACCGGCGCGGGGTAATGCCGGCGGTGCGCGCATGGATCGATCACCTGGTCGAATCGTTCAATGCCTGCGGGGATCGATTTCTATGAAACAGGGAAGAATGAGCGAAGCCGAAGTTGCCGAGTTTTGTCTGGCCCTGCCCGGCGCGCGGGAAGATTACAAATGGGGCGGCGTGCGGGTGTTCTCGATTGCCGGCAACAAGATGTTTGCCTTGCAGGGATTACGTGGGGATTCGCTGGCGTTCAAGGTCGACAAGGATCTGTTTCTCGGCCATTGCGACCGCCCGGGGATTCATCCGGCGCCGTATCTGGCGCGGGCGCAGTGGATCATCATGCACCCGCCCTACCCGCTGGGTGCCGAGGAATTACAGGGTTTGTTGCAGCGATCGCATCAACTGGTGGTGGGCAAGTTGCCCAAGAAGACTCAAATCGGTCTGCTTTTGTAAGCACGCAAATCCTGTGGGAGCGAGCCTGCTCGCGAAGGCGGTTTGTCAGGCGACTCATCAGCGAGGATGAGATTGCGTTCGCGCTCTGCGTCCCAAAAGATCGCAGCCTTCGGCAGCTCCTACAGGGGTAAGTGTTTTTTAGATCAAAGACAGCAGGTTTGAACCGAGGAAAATCTGGTCAATCCAGAACACTTGGTGCAGCAACACGATCACCCAGAACAGAATCTGAAACGACACCTTGCGCGTTTTGTGCCGGAACACCTGCTGCGCGATCAAAGCACCCGGCCAGCCACCCGCCAGTTCAACCGCATGCAGGATGTTTTCCGGCGTGCGCCAGGCGTCGGCGCGGGCTTTGCGTTTGTCGGCCCAGTACAGAAAGAACGCCAGCACACTGACAATCCCGTACGCCGACAGCGGCACCCGCGAGATGCCGCTGAGCCACATCGACAGCGAGCCGAACAGCGGCAGCGCGCAGACGATCAGCAACACCACAAGCTTCAATTTCAGATGCTGAACGCGGCCGCCTGTAGGTCGTCGCTCAGGGCGGCGCGTGCGCGGATCATTCATGCCTTCGCTGCCGACCAATCCACCCAGCCGAACTGCCAGGTCGCCAGAATGAACAGGCCGAACGCAATCCGGTACCAGGCAAACGCTGCGTAGCTGTGGCTGCCAATGAACTTGAGCAGGCCGCGTACAGCGATCATGGCGAAGATGAACGCCGTGACAAAACCAATGGCGAACACCGGGAAATCCGCCGGCACGAACAGGTCGCGGTATTTGTAACCTGAATACACCGCCGCACCGACCATGGTTGGCATGGCGAGGAAGAAAGAAAACTCGGTGGCCGTCTTGCGTGACAGGCCGAAAAGCAAGCCACCAATGATCGTCGAGCCGGAACGCGAGGTGCCTGGAATCATCGCCAGGCATTGCGCGAAGCCGATTTTCAACGCGTCGGTCCAGCGAATCTCGTCGACGGTTTCGGCATGCACTTCATGCTGGCGCTGTTCGGCCCACAACATGATGATTCCGCCGATGACCAGCGCCGCCGCCACGGTGATCGGGTTGAACAGATATTCGTGGATCAGATCGGCAAAAATTACGCCGAGCACTACGGCCGGCAGGAAGGCGATCAGCAGGTTGGCGGTGAAACGCCGGGCGCTCGGCTGGGTCGGCAGGCCGATCACCACGTCGAGGATCTTGCGCCGAAATTCCCAGACCACCGCGAGGATCGCGCCGAGCTGGATGATGATGTTGAACGCCATGGCCCGTTCGCCGCCGAAGTTCAGCAAGTCGGCGACGATGATCTGGTGTCCGGTACTTGAAATGGGCAAAAACTCCGTGAGCCCTTCTACAACGCCTAATATCAGTGCCTGCAAGGCAGTCCAAAGATCCATCAATCCCCCAAAGAGCGATGCGCGCGGCATGCCCCGATAGTATTTTTAGCGTTCACTGCGTTCAGCGTAGCGGGTTAAAGCTGTATCGATTCCGCGCGCACAGGATCTACACGAAACGGTAAAAACTCCGTGAAATTTCGAAACCGGATTCAGGTTTTCGCGTGCGGGGCCGAAATCTTAACAGACAAGCCTTAATAGCGCTCCCCGCGTTAGGCGGCTCAAGTTGCGCAATCGCGAGCCCACAGCTGTGGCTGGATGCTGGCGATCGTTTATTACAAGAACAAGAATCCGGAGTGACAGCGTTATGAACAGCTTGCGCAGTGTGTCGATCAGCCGACGCTTGTGGCTCATCTTGATCGTGGCGGTGGTCATGTTGCTGACCTTGGGCGTGCTGATGCTCAAGCAGATCCATGACGACCTCTACCACGCCAAGGCGCAGAAAACCCAGCACGTGGTGCAGACCGCCAGTGGCCTGCTCACCTATTACCAAGGTCTTGAGACCGCTGGCACCCTGACCAGGGATGCCGCGCAAAAGCAGGCACTGACCGCGATCCGTGGCCTGCGCTACGACCAGAGCGACTACTTCTGGATCAACGACCTCACGCCCGTGATGGTCATGCACCCGACCAACCCCAAACTTGAAGGCCAGAACCTCTCGGCGATCCGCGACCCGGACGGCTTTGCGGTGTTCAACGAAATGGTCGCCATCGCCAAGGCCAAAGGCGCGGGCATGGTCAATTATCGCTGGCCGAAGCCGGGAGCGACTGATCCCGTTGCCAAGACCTCTTATGTGAAGCTGTTTGAGCCGTGGGGCTGGGTGATCGGCTCCGGCGTGTATGTCGACGATGTGCAAGCCGAATTCCAGGGGCAGATGATCAAGGCGTCGGCCATCGGCCTGGCGATTGCGCTGATCATGGCGCTGCTGGTGATTCTGATCGCACGCAGCATCGTCCGTCCGTTGCAGGAAACCGTGAATGCGATGGCCAACATCGCCAGTGGCGAAAGCGACCTGACCCGCAGCCTCGATACCCATGGCAAGGATGAAGTCACCGAACTGGCCCATCACTTCAATGCCTTTACGGCCAAGCTGCGCCGGGTGATCGGTGATCTGCAGGTATCGGCCAGCGCTCTGGGGCAGTCTTCCAGCGAGCTGGGTAACGATGCCTCGCAGGCGCAGCAGCGCAGCCAGCAGCAGTCGCAGCAGATGGAACTGGTAGCCACGGCGATCAATGAAGTTACCTACGGCGTGCAGGACGTGGCGAAAAACGCCGAACACGCCGCCGCAGAAATGCGCGATGCCGAAGCGCAGGCGCAACAGGGGCAGATCAATATTGACGGCAGCCTGCAACAGATCGACAAGCTCTCGGGCACGATTGATCAAGCGGTGGAAGTGATCCGCACCCTGGCGGCGGAGAGTACGCAGATTGGCAGCGTGCTGGAGGTGATTCGTTCGATTGCCGAACAGACCAACCTGTTGGCCTTGAACGCGGCGATTGAAGCGGCGCGCGCGGGAGAACAGGGTCGCGGGTTTGCCGTGGTGGCCGATGAGGTGCGCTTGCTGGCCCAGCGTACGCAGAAATCGACGGCGGAGATTCAGTCGATGATCGAGCGTTTGCAGAATCATTCGGAGGCTGCGGTGAAGGTGATCGGCGACAGCAGCAAGGCCTCGCAACTGACCATTGAACAGGCGGGACTGGCCGGGGCGAGCCTTAATGCGATTGGCCAGGCGTTGCGTAATCTCAACGGTCTCAATGCGTCGATTGCCAGCGCTACGCTGCAACAGGCGCAGGTGGTTGAGGACATCAACCAGAACGTCACCCAGGCGGCCGGGCTTTCCCATAGCACCGCGTTGGCGGCTGAGCAATCCAGTGCAGCCAGCCTGCGGCTTGGGCAACTGAGCGAACAGCTCAACGGGCTGCTGCGCCAGTTCCGGGTCTGACCGGTCACCGAGGTGAGCCCACCCTCACCCCAGCCCTCTCCCCGAGGAGAGGGAGCAGATCACTGCGCTTTTCATGATCTGCGTTCGACGCGTTATTCCAGGTCGGCGTACCTCGACCAAACAACGCGATCAGTTCCCTCTCCCTCCGGGAGAGGGTTAGGGTGAAGGGCTTTTGATCGCAGATCACTGGGCTTTTCATGATCTGCGTTCGACGCGTTATTCCAGGTCGGCGTACCTCGACCAAACAACGCGATCAGTTCCTCTCCCTCCGGGAGAGGGTTAGGGTGAGGGGCTTTTGATCGCAGATCACTGGGCTTTTCATGATCTGCGTTCGACGCGATATTCCAGGTCGGCGTACCTCGACCAAACAACGCGGTCAGTTACCTCTCCCTCCGGGCGAGGGTTAGGGTGAGGGGCTTTTGATCGCAGATCACTGGGCTTTTCATGATCTGCGTTCGACGCGTTATTCCAGGTCGGCGTACCTCGACCAAACAACGCGGTCAGTTCCCTCTCCCTCCGGGAGAGGGTTAGGGTGAGGGGCTTTTGATCGCAGATCACTGGGCTTTTCATGATCTGCGTTCGACGCGTTATTCCAGGTCGGCGTACCTCGACCAAACAACGCGGTCAGTTCCCTCTCCCTCCGGGAGAGGGTTAGGGTGAGGGGCTTTTGACCTGACTAATGCAGTACAATCCGCCCCCTTCTCAACTCCCCCAAGGATCACTCATGTCCGGGCTTGAACTGTTTGCCGCTGCCCTCGGTGTCATCGCCGTGTGGCTGACGGTCAAGCAGAATCCGTGGTGCTGGCCGATCGGGCTGGTCATGGTGTTGCTCTACAGCTGGATCTTCTTTGAGGTGAAGCTGTATTCGGACATGTTGCTGCAAGTGATCTACGCCGCGCTGCAGATCTACGGCTGGTGGCAGTGGACCCGCGCCGGGACGATGCATGACGGTCGCCAGGTTACCCGCCTCGATGCACGCTCGATGGTGCTCGGCCTCGGCGTTGGGGCGATCGGCAGTGTGTTGCTGGGCGCGGCGATGGCGCACTGGACCGACGCCGCACAGCCGTGGCTCGATGCCGCGCTCACCGGTTTCAGTCTGGTCGCGCAACTGTGGATGGCGCAAAAACGTCTGCAATGCTGGGCGCTGTGGTTCGTCCTCGATGTGATCTTTGTCGGCCTGTTCATCTATAAAGGCCTGTACCTGACCGCCGCGCTCTACGCGCTGTTTACCTTGCTCGCCGTGCAAGGCTGGCGGGAATGGCGCGCCGATCCGGCGTTGCGCACATGAAAGTCGTTGTTCTCACCGGCCCGGAATCCACCGGCAAGAGCTGGCTGGCGGCAGGGTTGGAGCAGCGTTTCGGCGGCGTGCGCGTTGATGAATATGTTCGTCGGTTCATCGAAGACAACCCACGCGACACTTGCCTTGCGGATATCCCTGATATCGCCCGGGGCCAGTTGCAATGGGAAGATCAGGCGCGCGCGAAACAGCCCCCACTGCTGATTCTCGACACCCACCTGCTGAGCAATATCCTTTGGAGCCAGACTCTGTTTGGCGACTGCCCGGCCTGGCTGGAAACCGAGTTACTGGCGCGCCATTACGACCTGCACCTGCTGTTGTCCCCGCAACAGATCGACTGGACCGAAGACGGCCAGCGCTGCCAACCGGATCTTGCGGATCGAGTGACCTTCTTCAAGGCCACCCGCGCTTGGCTAATCCAGCATCAACAGCCGATACAAATCATCAAAGGCAATTGGGCCGAACGCCAGACACAAGCCTTTGCGGCGGTCGAGCGTTTGCTGTCCAGATGAGCCGCCCGGCAGCTTTTAACGCAAAACTGTCCGTTTTTGAAACACTCCCGACCGCGCAAAGGCCCCGCCCAAGCGTCATTCATCCTTGCGTCACGTGATCTGTTACGCCGATGAAACACCTCGGCGCAAACCCCTGTTCCAGAGCTTTCCGGCGCCCATTGCCCCTCAAGCGATCCGCCCTTTGTCTCAGCGCTGAAACAGTGCCCGCAACAGGGAATTTCCCAAAGCATGTAAGCCGTTGAAATAAAAAGATAATTCAAAACCGGCACAGCTTTCGCTCTCTCCTTCACAACGCTGAATAACCCAGCCCACTGAAGAAGGAATTGCAGCCGTGGGGAAATTCAATAAAGGCCTGACCTGCCTCCTGCTGATCGGATCAGCCGCCAGCGCTTTGATCAGCGTCAGCGCCCAGGCTGAAGGCAACGGCGTGATCGTCCTTAACCGCGACGTTCAACCCATCGCGATCGGGCGCAATGGCGGCAAAGACCCCTATCCGACCACGGTCAACGCCAACCCTTCGGTGCGGATCAACCAGACCCTCAGCAGTACCGAACTCACTGACGGTGATTTCGCCAGTGTCGCCAGCGGCTCATCGATTCGCGGCAACATGACCACGCCCAGTTCCAACCTGCCCGGCATGAACACCCTGACCAATCAGAACGGCCTGCCCGGCATGCGTACTGGCAGCGGCGGTGGTTCTGGCGCCTCGATCTCCAATACCGTCAACCGGGCAATGAGCACCGGGCTGGCGCCTCTGACTCGTATGGCCGGAGGCCAATGACATGAATCGCACCCTGCTGCTTCTCGCCCTGCTCGGCTGCACCAGCGCCATGGCCGATTCGGCTTCAGTCAACAAGGCAAACATTCAGGATTCCGGCGCTCAGTATCGCGGCAACTTCAATGTCAACCAGGCTGCCGGTGACCAGATGCAACAAGCCAACACCAAGGCGATTGCCATCGGCACCGAAGCCCATGCCACCACCAGCGTCAGGCAGACCATCGACACGCCCGCCAGCCGCGCCATCGACGCGAGCGCCAACATCGGCGGCAACTCTTTCAGCAATGGCAACGGCATCCTCGGTGTTAACCAGGGCGCCGGTGCCAACAATCAAATGGCCAACGTGACGCGCGTCAGCATCAGTGCCGGCCCGCAGAGCGTTGACGACAGCGCCCTTTCGCAACAGAACGTGGCGTTTTTACCGAGCTCAGGAGCAACTGGTACCTCAATCGGCAGTCGCCAGGTCACGACCAGTGATCAGGCCTTCACCGGCAGCCGCGGGGTAATCCAGGTGAACCAGAGTGCCGGGGTGGGGAACCGCATGGCTAACACCCTGAGCATCCGGGTCGCAGACTGACCCAAACAAAAAGCAGTGCAATTAGAAAAGTCCCAACACTTAACCAACTAATAAGCACGACGGAGAAACAACCATGAAACCTACAATGGCTCTCAAACCACTGGTTTTCGCACTCGCAGCAGTGATGGCAATGGCAGCACAGGCCGACGGTCGTGGTAACGGGCATGGCAATGGACACGGCAATGGTCACGGCCAGCCACAAGGTCCGAATCTTGAACAACTGCTGCAGATCACCGCAGGCGCCGGCGCCGCTGTACTTGACGCACAAAACAGCGACGGCAACGTGGTGAAAAACCAGGGCACCCTGAACAACGCCAATGCCAGCGACTCGCTCAACGGCTCCAACGGCAACATGGGTGCCAACGTGGCGGGCGGCGACGGCAACCAGCAGGACAACGCTGCTGCGCTGGCTACCGCTGACGAAAGCTTCATCTTCGGCAATGCTGTTGCCGCCTCGAGCGCGACTCAGGTGAACAACAACAACTACGTGAAAAACTCTTCCACCTTCAACAACGCCAACCTCACCAATACTGGCAACAACGGTTCCGGCAACATCGGCATCAACGTGACCGCCGGCAACTTCAACCAACAGAAAAACAATCTCGCCATCGCCGTTTCCGGTGGTCGTGTAGCGCAGGCTGCCGCCTCTGCCAACCAGTCCTCGACTGGCCTGGTCGTGGAAAACAAAGGCGTGCAGGCTTACAAAACCGACACCCTTACCGGTACTTATGCAGCCGCTGGCGTGTTCAAAGCCAAAGGCACTGCGACCATCGAAGACGACAACGACCATGGTGGTTGGGGTAACCGTGGCGGCGGCCATGGCGGCAACGATGATCAGAAAGCCAAGTTCGAAGCCGTGGGTACTTTTGGCCTCGCTGGCGTCACCACCCAACAAGTGTTGACCAAAGATGGCTGGAAAACTCCTGTCGTCAACAACGCCAACATGACCAACTCGATGAACAACTTCTCCGGCAACGGCGGAGCCAACGTCTCGGCGGGTGTGGGCAACCAACAAAGCAACTCGCTGTCCATCGCCGCAGGTTGCAAAGCCTGCATGTAATCGCGATCGAAACGAAAGCCCCGGCAACGGGGCTTTTCCTCGGTTCCACAAGGCGTATTCGATCATGCGGACTCCTGCCCTCCTCGCTCTGCTTTGTCTGTGCGGCCTGACTCAGGCGGCCCAGATGCCCGTCGCTGCCCTGCCGGGTGGCGTGCTGGTCTACAAGGATGTGCAAAGCATTCGTGAGCGCAAGTTTGCCGACATCGTCGAACAGAAAACCGACTTCAGCTGCGGCGCTGCTGCACTGGCGACGGTCCTGCGCCAGGCCTATTGGCTCGACGTCGATGAGGAGCACATCATCAAAGGCATGCTGGTCAACGCTGATCAGGACCTGGTGCGAACCCAAGGTTTCTCCATGCTCGACATGAAGCGCTACGTAGAAAGCATCGGCATGCGCGCCCGTGGCTACCGGATCCCGCCCGAGAAACTCGAAGCGGTGACCATTCCGGTGGTGGTTCTGATGGACATTCGTGGTTACAAGCATTTCGTCGTCCTGCAGCGCTCGGACAAGGATTGGGTCTACATCGGTGACCCGGTTCTCGGCCACAAGCGCTACAAACAAGACGACTTTGTCAAAGGTTGGAACGGCATTGTCTTTGCCATCGTCGGCCCCGGTTACGACAAGGCCAACGCCTTGCGCAGCCCTCCCGTGCCGCTGACGGCGAAGAACTCGCTGGATAGTTTCAACCCGGTCAAAGATGCGGAATTGATGGATTTCGGGTTCATTCAGAGCGACTTCTTTTAATCGCCGAGTTAGAGAATGGGACTGGATGTCCCGGGAGCAGCAGATGAAAAGCTCATACTGGCTGGCCGCCGCCTGCCTGGCAGCGAGTGCGTCAGGTTTAGCCCATGCCGGATTCAAACCCATCGAAATCAAGGACCAGGAGCTCGCCGAGCTGCGCGGTCGTTACGTCATGCCGGGGCGGATCATCAGCTTCGGCATTGTCATGAGCAGCACCTGGCGCAACGCCAGCGGCGACTTGATCGGGGCCGCGACCTCGATGCAGATCCAGGCCGCAACCGTCAAACCGGAATTCTACGTCTCGACCATCAAGGAGTCGGGCAACGGCAGCGCCCTCACCGCAGGCACCGGCAGCGTAATCGGTGGCGCCGGCCTCAACAGCAGCCAGGGTGTGACGCAAAGCGTACGCGCCGCCGGCGATGGCAACACCGCCAACAACAACGTCGCGATCAACGTCAGCGAAGCCAGTCAGGCGCCGGCACTGGTGCCATCGCAAGGCCAGGCCCTTATCGCCGGACAAACCATTACTGGCAGCAACGGCGCCGGCAGTGTCGCGGTTTCAGCCAATGGCGGTGGCGTGCAAATGGCCATTCAGGCCAGCGGCAATCAAGGCACGGCACTGCAACAGGTCGCCCAGGGCGGGCTGCTGCAGAACACCCGATTGCTGGGCAGCGCCAACGTGGTCAACAACCTTACGCAACTCAACGTCGTACTTAACAATAACGGCAGAAGCGCCGGTGCACTGGATTGCAACCTGACCCAACTCGGGGCCCTACGCAATATCGGATATTGAACTACGCTGAGTCTCGATCATTGGGCTTAAAGGGACGGCTTATTCATGTATCGATCAGTATCACTGCGTGCTGCAGTGTGTTTGAGTACCCTTCTCCCGGCGGCAATGCTGCAAGCAGCACCCGACGCCGATGTAGAAGCCCTGAAACGGGAACTTCTGGAACTGAGACAACGATACGAACAACAACAACAAGCGCTGGCGGTACTTGAACAACGGGTCCGCCAGGTAGAAGAAACACCCGCCGCCCCACCGCCAAAACGGCTGGCAAAATCGCCGTCCGACATGAAAGGCAATCGCGTCGCCGCCGGAGCCGCCACAGGCACCGGTGCGGCCGCTGCATCGGGAGGCGCCGCCGGGGGCAGCGGCGCTTCCTACGGTCAATCGCTGGCCGATGATTCACAACCGGCGCAAAGCGTTTCCAACCTGTATGACGAAGCCAGCGGTTTCTTTGGCGGCGGCAAGTTCAGCGTGGAAACCGGCCTGACCTATTCGCGCTATGACACCCGCCAGTTGATCCTGAACGGGTTCCTTGCGCTGGATTCGATCTTTTTGGGCAACATCAACCTCGACCGGATCAAGGCCGACACCTGGACCCTGGACCTCACCGGCCGCTACAACTTCGATAACCGCTGGCAGTTCGACCTGAACGTGCCGGTGATCTATCGCGAGTCGACGTATCAATCCGGCGGCGGCAACGAGGGCGCGGCTGGCGTAACAACAGAAGAAACCGTCACCAAGGATCCAACCATCGGCGACGTCAACTTCGGTATTGCCTACAAGTTTCTCGACGAATCGGTCAACACCCCGGACGCCGTCGTCACCTTGCGCGTCAAGGCGCCGACCGGCAAAGACCCGTTCGGCATCAAACTGCGCCAGACCGACGCCAACTCCAACCTGTTCGTCCCCGACACCCTGCCCACCGGCAACGGAGTCTGGTCGATTACGCCGGGTATCTCGCTGGTCAAGACGTTTGACCCGGCGGTGCTGTTCGGCAGCCTTTCCTACACCCACAACCTCGAGGAGTCGTTCGACGACATCAGCTCTACGGTCAATCAGAAAAACCCGGGCAAGGTTAAGATTGGCGACAGCTTCCAGATCGGCGCCGGTATCGCCTTCGCGCTTAACGAGAAGATGAGTATGTCGTTCTCGGTCTCCGACCTGGTGCAACGCAAAAGCAAGCTGAAACAGGACGGCGGCGATTGGGAATCGGTGGTGTCCAGTGATGCCAACGCCGGTTACTTCAACGTCGGCATGACCATCGCAGCCACCGACAACCTGACGATCGTGCCGAACTTGTCGATCGGTATGACCGATGATGCGCCGGACTTTTCGTTCAGCCTGAAATTCCCGTATTACTTCTAAAAGCAAAAGATCGCAGCCTTCGGCAGCTCCTACATTGTTCCGTGTAGGCGCTGCCGAAGGTTGCGATCCTTTGATGTTCAGCTGTTTAACGAATCTGATGCTTATGCAACAACCGATAAAAAGTAGGCCGCGAAACCCCTAAAACTTTTGCGGCCACACTCAAATTATCACTGTGTCGATTCAACACATCACACAACGCCTGCCGTTCCGCCCGGGTCTTGTAGTCTTCCAGCGTGCCCATCGGCGTGGCGATGGAATGCTGACTGATCAACCCTAAATCCCGCGCCTCGATCTGGCGGCCCTCCGCCAACACCAACCCACGCCTGACCCGGTTAGCCAGCTCGCGCACATTGCCCGGCCAGTCGTGCTTGCCCATGGCAATCAGCGCGTCTTCGCTGAAGCTTCTTGGTCGACGCCCGGTTTCATGGCTGTAGAAGTGCGAAAAGTGGTTGGCCAGCATCGACAGATCGCCATGACGTTCACGCAACGGCGCTGTGACCACTTGCAGGACGTTGAGCCGGTAATAAAGGTCTTCACGAAAGCGCTTCTTCTCGATTGCTGCTTCCAGGTCAACGTGGGTTGCGGCCAGCACGCGCACATCGACCGGTATCGGCTGACTGCCCCCTACCCGTTCAATATGCTTTTCCTGCAGAAAGCGCAGGAGATTGGCCTGCAATTCCAGCGGCAGGTCGCCGATTTCGTCGAGGAACAACGTGCCGCCATTGGCCGCTTCGATGCGTCCGACCTTGCGCTGGTGCGCGCCGGTGAACGCGCCTTTTTCGTGGCCGAACAATTCTGACTGAATCAAATGCTCGGGAATCGCCCCGCAGTTGATCGCTACAAAAGGTTTGTTGTGGCGCTGGGATTGTCGGTGCAGGGTGCGCGCGACGAGTTCCTTGCCGGTGCCGCTTTCGCCGCGAATCAGCACGGGCGATTCGGTGGGGGCCAGTTTGCTAAGGAGTTTGCGCAGTTCGCGGATCGGTTTGCTGTCGCCGAGCAGTTCGTGCTCCGGCTGATCGACATGAATCGTGCCCTGCCCGCGCAGGCGTGCCATGCCGAAGGCGCGGCCGAGGGTGACCTGTACGCGGGAAACGTCGAAGGGCAAGGTGTGGAAATCGAAAAACCATTCACAAACGAAATCGCCAACGTTCTGCAAGCGCAGGACTTCCTGATTGAGCACAGCGATCCATTCGGTGCCGCTGCGGCTGATCAGTTCTTTGACGGCTTCGGGTCGTTCCAGGTGAAACGGCTGCAAACGCAGCAGGCCGACATCGCAGGCCCGGGATGCGGCGTTTTCCAGATTACAACTGTCGACATCCCAGCCTACGGCGCGCAATCCGGGCAACAGGCGATAACAGTCGTCGCAGGGATCGACCACCAGTAAACGTCTCGATGCAGGCGCTTCGCTCATGACTGTTCCTTGGCGCCAAATTTGATAAATGATCGTAAAAACAGTCATTTGGCAGACCCGGTTGTAACACTAGCAAGATTTTGACGGGGGCTTGTACCGATTGCTTATAGGCCGGGTATTAAAAGAGTTATAAGAAAGTTGGTTGTTAGTTAGCTATCGACTATTTGCGGTGAATCCAAGAGCGGCCCCTCACCCTAGCCCTCTCCCGAGGGAGAGGGCTAGGGTGAGGTATACGCGAGGTCAGCCGATCTGAAAGACCGAGCCGAACTCCAGTTTGAAAAGCCCACAACTCGGCTCCCTCTCCTCGGGGAGAGGGCTGGGGTGAGGGGTGAATTCAGCGCGGTGTTCGGACATGTGCAGGTTTAACGAAACGAACTTACGTTATGTAAAGAATCTGAAATTTCTTTGTTTCACTTGTGACCCGCCCCCCGGTTGCGTGCATCAGTACAAGTAACCAGCCGCACGGTATGCCCAACCGACGGCACATCATTTGATTGGGCGCCAATAGAGAGAAGAACCCATGACTGCCCCGCTGCGTATCAACGAAGCTCTTTTGATTGCCAACCACGCGTTCAAGCCTTTTCAATGCGTGGCCTGGGCGCCACAAGACGGCAATGGCGAACTGAGCCTGACCGTCGTCGACCGCACCAACTCCCACATCGGTCGCAAACAGATCCCGAGCAGCGCCTACTCTGACCCGGCGCAACTCGAACAACTGCTGCAGCAGGCCCGCGCTGAGCTCAGCGAAGACGGCCACACACTGCAATCGTGGTCGATGCCACACTGATTACCGAACAAGGGCGGATGACGTTAAAGTCATCCGCCCTTGTTGTATGCGTAGTCGAACAATCAACGTAGTTGCAGTGCCGTTTCATCGAAAGTACTTGGCTCGCTTGCGAGTGGTTCAACAAGACACTGTTCTGGCACAGTGCGACCGTCCTTCTGTTAGTTCCCCCAGTTGTACTTCTCGCGGTTCAGGGATTGAATGTTTCGCTCGTGCAGTCAGCCTCCCAACCACTGGGTATCGGCTCAGGCACAAGGAGACGCGTGCATGTCCACCCTGAGCCCTTACGCGCTGCCTACTGCATGGACCGCCCCCGGTTCGCTCGACCCGACATTCGCCATTGGCGGTGTTGCGCAGGTGTACTTTGCCGGCAGTTTGTCCAGCCAGACCCAACATGTCACGCTCGATGCACAGGGTCGGATTCTGGTCGCCGCCAAGGTCGGTACATCCAAGGGAAGTCGTTTTGGCCTGGCGCGGCTGCTGGCCGATGGTTCGGCGGATTTGTCGTTCGGCTTTCAGGGCAGCGTGATCGGCAGTTTCGTCGAGGGTTTCGAAGCCAAGGCCGGCAAGGTTCAGGTGTTAGCCGACGGCAAGATTCTGCTGGCCGGCCTGCATTATGAAGACACCCAACGCACCCTGCCCGCCCTCGCCCTGTTCGATGCCAACGGCCAGCCAGACCGATTCTTCGGCGATGACGGTTTCCAGGTGGTGCGACTGCCCGGCGAGCTGTCCATGGGCACCCGCGACAACTGGTTGCCGCCGGGCGTGCCGGGCGTCGAAGCCTGTGACTTTGTGGTGCAGGAAGACGGCCGTATTCTACTGATCGCCAACCATCATTTCAGCCTTGCCGACCACGCCGGCATATTGATCCGCCTGCAACCCGATGGATTTCTCGACGAATCATTCAACGGACGCGGATTTGTAGTAGTCCGCCACCTGCTGCTCAATACCTGGCTGAGCACGCTGTTGTTGAAGGAGGATGGGCGCATCGTCGTCGCAGGTTCCATCGACTTTCCTCAGCAAGGCCTGTTGGCGGTGTATCGGCCCGATGGCAGCCTGGATGAGCGCTTCGCCGTCGATGGCTTCATGGCCTTCAAGGCCCACGGCAATAGCGCTCAGGTCAGCCAGATCATTGAGTCCGACGACAGGCTTTATTGCTTCGGCAGCAGCCGCGATCCAATCCGCTGTTTGACGATTGTTTTGCACGCCAACGGTCGACCGGACCTGCACTGTCATCAGGGCCAACCACAGGTGTTGGACATCGGCCCCAGCGGATGCCAATGGAACGCCGCCCAGCTAATGAGCGACGGCCGCATCGTCGCCGTGGGCGCGACCATTGGCGGGGTTCAAGCGGACTTCATGGTCGCGCGCTATCAACTCGATGGCAGCCTCGATCCGGCGTTCGGTGAGGGCCATGGCTGGTTGCGCACGCGACTGGGACGCAGCATGGATTCGGCCAGTTCGGTGACCGTGCAGCACGACGGCGGGATTCTGCTGGGCGGGTTTTCGCTGGATGGGAATTATCGGGCGGTGGTAGTGCGGTATCTCGATCGGTAATCGGAGGAGCCTTACCTTTGGTCGGAAATACCCATGGACCTGTAATTTCTGACAGTAGACGGCGAGTTTTACTAGGCATCAGATAGCCGGACGCGCAGATCGCTGCGCGCTATCCCGAAAAAGGAATTTGATATGAACGATTTGGTAACACCGTCCAAACATCGGACAAACATTCAACTTGCGCCGGAGAACATTGAGCTTGATGCACCCCGCATTCATTCAGTTACCAACGGCGACGGGGAATTCATTCCATCCGAGGGCACTACCACCAACGGTGATTTGTCTTTCATCGGTTCGGCGCAGCCGAATCAATTCGCGGAGATACTGGACGATGGGATTCCGGTGCACCCTCCCGTTAATGTAGATGTAAACGGGCATTTCAGCGCCCTGCTGGTTAACCAGAAACGAGGTCTTCATTTTTATAGTGTTGAAACGACCGATGGCCAGCAGTCCGCGATGTGGATCATCGATGTGGATGTGAAAGAAACGCTTTCAATCGAATCTGTGTACGCCCCTGATGGCAGGCTCATTGGTAACGGTGAAACCACATTTCATACTGAACTGAGTTTCACCGGCGTCGCCACGCCAGGCAAAGTCGTGGAGCTGGTAAATAACGGTATAGTTGTGAAACTCCTTAATGTCGCTTCAGACGGACATTGGAGCGCCAATCTCAAAGACCTCGACACAGGCACCCAGAACTTCATCGCACGGGAGCCAAACGGGCAGCAATCATCCCCTTGGCAGGTGCATATAAAGGAACCCGCGTCGATTAGCATCCAGTTCGTCGTGGGGAATGAAAACTTCCAATTGATCGGGAATCACAAGTCTACGACCGACAGAACGGTAACATTGGTCGGCACAGCGAACCCAGGTGAAACCGGCTGGATTGTCGATTATCACCGTGACCTCGTGCCGTTCGCCGCTAACGATAACGGTGTCTACTTCGCTACGATCGAGGGTCTGGAGGAAAACCTCATTCATACCTTCCGGCTGCGATCCGACCTAGGCCGACTCTCCTCGCCTTGGGCAATCAGGGTAATTTCTTCGAAACTGGGATAAACGCATGAGGGCCGGCCGGATAATGACCCGGTCGGCCTCCGTTTTTCCCGCTTTTCCCGGCGCGGTCACTCAACGATGAACAGCTATAAAACCCAGTTACACCTTGAACTTCCTCGAAACATCCGGCAACTTTCGCGCTTCTAAATAAAAGGAGCAGCCGATGTCCGGTTCAATCGCCCAGGCGTTCGCGCACAACTTCCTCGGGCAATCGCCACGCTGGTACAAGGCGACCATCGTCGGTTTTCTCATTCTCAACGCCGTGGTGCTGTTCACCGTCGGGCCGGTCGCCGCAGGCTGGTTGCTGGTGATCGAATTCATTTTCACCCTGGCCATGGCGCTCAAGTGTTATCCGTTGATGCCCGGCGGCTTGTTGTTGATTGAAGCGTTGCTGTTGAAGATGACCACGCCACAAGCGCTTTACGATGAGTTGCTGCACAACTTTCCGGTGATCCTGCTGCTGATGTTCATGGTCGCTGGCATCTACTTCATGAAAGATCTGCTGCTATTTCTCTTCTCGCGGCTGCTGCTGGGCGTGCGCTCGAAAGCAATTCTGGCGCTGATGTTCTGCTTCTTGTCGGCATTTCTTTCGGCATTTCTTGATGCGTTGACCGTGACGGCGGTGATCATCAGTGCGGCTGTCGGCTTCTACTCGGTGTATCACCGGGTCGCGTCGGGCAATGATCCGCGCAAGGACAGTGAATTCGCTGACGATGAGCATTTACCGTCGCGACACCATGAGGACTTGAATCAATTCCGCGCTTTCCTGCGCAGCCTGTTGATGCATGGCGCAGTGGGAACAGCGCTCGGCGGGGTTTGCACGTTGGTGGGTGAGCCACAGAACCTGTTGATCGGCCATGAAATGGGCTGGCATTTCGGCGAGTTCTTCCAGAAGGTAGCCCCGGTGTCGCTGCCGGTACTGGTGGCGGGTCTGGTTACTTGCGTGCTGCTGGAGAAGCTGCGCTGGTTCGGATACGGCACGCTGCTGCCGGACAACGTCCGCACTGTGTTGGCCAACTACGCTGCCGAGGACAACGCCAAACGCACGCCTCGTCAGACGGCGGCGCTGCTGGTGCAAGGGGCGGCGGCACTGATTCTGATTGGTTGCCTGGCGTTTCACCTGGCTGAAGTTGGCCTGATCGGGTTGATGGTAATAGTGTTGATCACCGCGTTTACCGGGATCACCGACGAGCATCGCCTGGGCAGCGCGTTCAAGGACGCCATGCCGTTTACTGCACTGCTGGTGGTGTTTTTTGCCGTGGTGGCGGTCATTCACGATCAGCATCTGTTCGTCCCACTGATCGAGTGGGTCTTGGCGCTGCCGATGGATCAACAGCCGGGCATGTTGTTCATCGCCAACGGCTTGCTCTCGGCGATCAGCGACAACGTATTCGTTGCGACCATTTACATTACCGAAGTGAAACAGGCTTTTCTCGCCGGGCACATGACTCGCGAGCACTTCGAGACATTGGCGATTGCGATCAATACCGGCACCAACCTGCCGAGCGTGGCGACCCCTAATGGTCAGGCAGCGTTTCTGTTCCTGCTGACCTCGGCGATTGCACCGCTGGTGCGTTTGTCGTACGGGCGCATGGTGTGGATGGCGGTGCCGTATACCGTGGTGATGGGACTGCTGGGCTGGTATGCGGTGAGCTATTGGCTCTAAGCAACACTGAATAAACCTGTGGGTTACCGGGGTTTGCACGCGCCGCGCAAACCTTTGGGAGCGAGCCTGCTCGCGAAAAGGTCGTGTCAGGCAACGAATCTGTTGAATGACACACCGCCTTCGCGAGCAGGCTCGCTCCCACATTGGTTTTGGTGTTGGGTCAGTGCGGGAGGATGTATTTCTCGATCGCCAGGACCACGCCGTCTTCAGTGTTTGGCGCTGTAACGACATCAGCCTGGTGCTTCACCGCCGCTTCCGCCTGGCCCATGGCAATCGACAAGCCAGCGCATTTGAACATCGCCGGGTCGTTGCCGCCGTCGCCGATGACAGCGGTTTGCTCCAGCGCCACACCGAGGTATTCGGCGATGGTCGTCAATGCCGTGCCTTTGTTGGCCTCAAGCGCCGTAACGTCGAGATACACCGGCTGCGAGCGCGACACTTGCGCCATGCCGTTGACCTTGGGCAACAACTGCGCCTCCAGCTCAATCAGCAACTCAGTGTTGTTGCTGGTAGCGACGATCTTGTCGATGCGCTCCAGATACGGTTCAAAACTCTCGACCACCACCGGCGGATAGCCGAGGCCACTCTGTTCACGTGGGACCATCGGCCCGTGCGGGTCCTTGAGCAGCCAGTCGCCACCGCTGAACACCCAGATTTCCACCTCCGGTTGATCGGCAAACAGTGCCAGTGCGATCAGCGCTGTGGTCGCCGGCAAATAATGCGCGGCCAGCAGCGTGCCGTCCGCTTTGACGATGGTGCCGCCATTGAACGCCGCCGTCGGCAGATCAACGCCTAGCGCCTCGATCTGCTGCAACATGGCTTTCGGCGGACGGCCGCTGGCGAGGCTGAACAGCACGCCGGCATCGCGCAGCGAGCGCACGGCTTCGATGGTGCGTTGGTTCAGCGTGTGATCCGGCAGCAACAGTGTGCCGTCCAGGTCGCTGAGCAGAAAACGTATGGGTTGTTTCGGCAAATCACTCATCCCAGGCCGTGCCAGACGCGACCATCGCGAGTCAGGAGATCTTCGGCTGCTTGCGGGCCATCTTCGCCGGCCGCGTAGGTCTCGACGCTGGCGTCCTGCTGCCAGGCATCAAGGAAAGGCTGCACGGCTCGCCAACCGTTCTCGATGTTGTCGGCACGCTGGAACAGCGTCTGATCACCGGTCAGGCAGTCGTAGATCAAGGTTTCGTAGCCGGTGGAAGGCTGCATCTCGAAGAAATCCTTATACGCAAAACCCAGTTCGATATTGGCCATGTTCAGCGCCGGCCCCGGCCGCTTGGCCAAGAGATCAAACCACATGCCTTCGTTTGGCTGGATCTGGATGCGCAGGTAAGTCGGTTGCAACTCGTCGACTTCGGTGTCGCGGAACTGCGCATAAGGCGCTGGTTTGAAGCAGATGACGATTTCGGTGTCGCGCACGCTCATTCGCTTGCCGGTGCGCAGATAGAACGGCACGCCGACCCAGCGCCAGTTGTCGATCATCACCTTGAGCGCCACGTAGGTTTCCGTGGTGCTGTCGGGCGACACGTTGGCTTCTTCGCGATAACCCTTCAATGGCTGGCCATCGCGCTCGCCGGCGCTGTACTGGCCGCGCACCGAGTTGGCCCGGGCCTCCTCTGTCGACCAGGGACGAATCGCCCCGACCACTTTGGCCTTCTCGCCACGCACCGCGTCAGCGCCGAAAGCAGCCGGCGGTTCCATGGCCACCATGGCCAACAGCTGGAACAGGTGATTGGGCACCATGTCACGCAATGCGCCGGTGTGTTCGTAAAAGCTGCCACGGGTTTCCACACCGACGGTTTCCGCCGCGGTGATCTGCACGTGGTCGATGTAATGATTGTTCCAGAACGCTTCGAACAGGCTGTTGGAGAACCGGCTGACCAGAATGTTCTGCACGGTTTCCTTGCCCAGGTAATGGTCGATGCGGTAGATCTGCTTCTCGCTCATGACCTTGAGCAGGCACGCGTTCAAGGCTTCGGCGGTGTGCAGATCGGAGCCGAACGGCTTCTCGATCACCACTCTTCTGAACGCTTCGGGGGTTTCTTCCAGCAAACCGGCGCTGCCGAGGCGGCGCACCACTTCACTGAAAAAACGTGGCGCGGTGGCCAGGTAGAACACCGCATTGCCGGTGCCGCTGTCGGCGATTTTCGCCGCCAGGGCTGAATAGGTGCTGTCGTCGAGGAAGTCGCCCTGGACGTAGCTGATGCCTTTGGCGAGCTTGGCCCACAAGACCGGATCAAGCATCTGATCGCCCTTGCCGACCTTCGCCGCCACTTCGGTACGGATGAAGTCTTCGAGCTTCTGCGCAAAGGCTTCATCGGTAATGGCGTTGTGATCAACGCCGACGATCCGCAGGTTTTCGTCGAGCAGACCGTCGCGACTGAGGTTGTACAGCGCCGGCATGAGCAGGCGCTTGACCAGGTCGCCGTGGGCACCGAACAGGAATAGCGTGGTCGGTGGTGCGGGTTCTGCCTTGGATTTTCTGCGGATCGTATGGGTCATTTTTTCGCGGTCTCCACGTGGCCGCCGAAGCCGAAGCGTTGTGCCGACAGGATCTTGTCACCGAAGGTGCCCTGCCCGCGCGAGCGGTAACGGGAGAACAGCGAGTTGGAAAGCACCGGTACTGGCACTGCTTGCTCCATGGCCGCTTCGATGGTCCATTGGCCTTCGCCGCTGTCAGCCACGGAACCGGAGAAACCGTCGAGCTTCGGATCGCTGGCCAGTGCGTCGGCAGTCAGGTCCAGCAGCCAGGACGAAACCACGCTGCCACGACGCCAGACTTCAGCGATATCGGCCACGTTCAGATCAAATCGCTGATCTTCCGGCAGGCGTTCGCTGGATTTGGTCTTGAGGATGTCGAAGCCCTCGGCGAACGCGGCCATCATGCCGTACTCGATGCCGTTGTGAATCATCTTCACGAAGTGCCCGGCGCCGGCGGGACCGGCGTGGATGTAACCGTGCTCGGCACGGTGGTCATCGGACTTGCGATCCTTGGTGCGCGGAATGTCGCCCATGCCCGGCGCCAGTGCGGCGAACAGCGGATCGAGACGCTGCACGGTTTCGGCATCGCCACCGATCATCATGCAATAACCGCGTTCCAGGCCCCAGACGCCGCCGGAGGTGCCGACGTCGATGTAGTGCAGGCCCTTGTCGTTCAGCGTTTTGGCCCGGCGAATGTCGTCCTTATAGTTGGTGTTGCCGCCGTCGATGATGGTATCGCCGGGTTCGAGCAGTTCGCTCAGGGTGTTGATGGTGTCTTCGGTCGGTGCGCCCGCCGGCAGCATGACCCAGACAGCACGCGGCTTGTCGAGGCCGGCAACCAGTGCTGGCAAGTCGGCGACGCCGGTGGAGCCCTCGGCGACCAGGTTATCGATGAAAGCGGTATTGCGGTCGTAAACAACGGTGGTGTGCCCGTTGAGCATCAGACGTCGCGCAATATTGCCGCCCATGCGGCCCAGTCCAATAATCCCGAGTTGCATGTGCTGATGCTCCTTACTACAAATAAATGTGTGTCATTGGTTATAGCCCAACGCGACTGATGGAGGTTAGTCCAGAGCGTTGCGATGAAGTTTCCGGGCATTGTGCCCGATCCAGAGTGATAACGCCCCGAATCCTGCCGAAGACACACCGACCATGAAAAATAAAAAGTTCCCTTCCAGGGCAAAAGAAATCAAAATTGGCGCCGATAGTAAGTCAAGCGCCTCAAAACGAGGAGTGACTTACAGTTGATGCACGCCATTTGCGAGGTGAGCAATGGGCACAGTACATACAGCAATGCCGCCACAAACCCTCTACGTTACGATCCGTCGCGATGAATTGCGCCAGTTGAAAGACGAGCGCGACCAGTTGAAGCACGAATTGGCGCAATTGCGCGCACTGACCCAGGGCTCGCAGCCGCAACCGCGTCCGGTTGTGCAGCGCGCACCCCACGCCTGATCCCCGCCTGCTTCGGGAACGGCCCTCGTCGTTCCCGACACGTTGCACCCCTGACCGCTTGATACACACCAACAGCGGCGCTTAACAAATCTTTCACAAGCCCTTGGGGATACTTCGCCCCATTCTGGCCGTGCCTGCGTGTACGGCCTCTGTTCGTCGGTGTCATGGAAGCGTTTCCGGCGTGGGTCTGATGATTGAGCTGGAGCGCTGAATGGCATTGTTCAAACGCAGCAAAACGACTGCGACCGGTTTCGACTGGGCCGGATTCATCTGGTTGTTCGTCTTCTTCTGGTACTTCTCGGGCATCACTCAACTGCTGATCCAGCTGACCGGCACGTCTGGTTTCACGGGATTCCGTCAGGCATTCGTGATGAGCGCGCTGTGGCTGGCGCCGATGCTGCTGTTCCCCAAACAGACGCGTCTGCTTGCGTCAATCATCGGTGTGGTGCTGTGGGCTTGCTCGATGGCCAGCCTGGGTTACTTCTTCATTTATCAGCAGGAATTCTCGCAGAGCGTCATCTTCATCATGTTCGAGTCGAACGTGTCGGAAGCGGGCGAGTACATGACGCAGTATTTCGCCTGGTGGATGATCCCGGCGTTCCTCGCCCATACCGCGTTCGCCTACTTTCTGTGGACGCGCCTGCGCCCGGTGTATATGCCCCGTGGTCGCGCACTGGTTGCAGCCACCGCAATCGTGATCGCCGTCGCCGGCTATCCGCTGATCAAACAAACCATGCGCATGGGCAATTTCGCCGAAGGCTTCGAGAAATTCGAAACCCGCATCGAGCCCGCCGTGCCGTGGCAGATGGCCGTGGCGTATCACCGCTATCTGGAAACGCTGGGGGACATGCAAGGCATGCTCGACAGTGCCAGCAAGATCCCGCCGCTGAAAAACCTCAAGGACGCCTCGGCCGGGCAACCGGCGACTTTGGTACTGGTGATCGGCGAATCGACCAACCGTCAGCGCATGAGCCTCTACGGTTATCCGCGCAGCACCACGCCGGAACTGGACAAACTCAAGGATCAACTGGCGATCTTCGACAACGTCATCACCCCGCGCCCGTACACCATAGAAGCGCTGCAGCAAGTGTTGACCTTCGCCGACGAGCAGAACCCCGACCTGTACCTGTCGACGCCATCGCTGGTCAGCGTGATGAAACAGGCCGGTTACAAGACTTTCTGGATCACCAACCAGCAGACCATGACCAAGCGCAACACCATGCTCACGACCTTCTCCGAACAGGCCGACGAGCAGGTGTACCTGAACAACAACCGCAACCAGAACTCGGCGCAGTACGATGGCGACGTCATCGAGCCGTTCAACAAGGCGCTGGCCGATGCGGCGCCGCGCAAGCTGATCGTCGTGCACCTGCTCGGCACGCACATGAGCTACCAGTACCGATATCCGCCGACGTTCGACAAGTTCAAGGATCGCCAGGGCGTTCCGGCTGGCGTGCGTGACGATCAGGTGCCGACCTACAACAGCTACGACAACGCCGTGCTGTACAACGACTTCGTGGTCTCAAGCCTGATCAAGGACTACGCCAAGACCGACCCGAATGGCTTCCTGCTGTACCTCTCCGACCACGGTGAAGATGTCTTCGACTCCGCCGGTCACGGCACGCTGGGGCGCAACGAAAACAAACCGACCGCGCCGATGTACACCATCCCGTTCATGGCCTGGGCCTCGCCGAAGTGGAAGGAAAACCACGACTGGAACTTCGCCGGCGACCTCAGCCGCCCGTACAGCAGCTCGCAACTCATTCACACCTGGGCGGATCTGGCCGGGTTGAGTTCCGATGAACTGGATCGCAGCAAGAGCCTGGTCAGCGACAGCTTTGTACCGCGCAAGCTGTTGATTGGCGACCCGTACCAGGCGCCGAGGCGAGCGTTGATTGACTTCAGTTTGATGAAGCCCAAACACCCTGATCCGGCGGAAGTCGCGCAGAAGTAAAACGACAAAGGGCCGAGAAGGCCCTTTTTTGTGCCTATCGACCGCGTTGTTTCTGTAATACGCCGCAATATTTGCGCTGAACCAGCGTTAACCCATTGTTAATGGCCGCGCCGCAGACTTTCTTTCGCGGTCTGCTTCACGGACGAACCGACTCCCACTTGTTCAGTAGGAGGCACCATGAAAACCACTACCTTCATTCTCACCACCCTGCTCGCCCTCGGCTCCACCAGCGCCTTCGCTGAAGGCGGTGCCGAACGCATGCGTTATTACTACGACAATTTCCCGGTCCAGCACGCGCAAAGCGAGCAGAAGGCCGACGCCAGTGCGAAAGAAATTCGCGTCCCTGCTGACCAGACGGCGCAGGTGACCGAGTCTTATCGCGACTGAGCATTACCGAGCAACCGATGGACCTTCCGTGGCTCCGCTCTGGCCCGGGAGATGACAGTTCAGGCGCCCTGATCGGGGCGCCTTTTTTTATGTTGGTGATTGGCGGTGAGGAGCCTTCAGGCCTGCAAATCCTTTATCCAGAACAGCATCCGCCCGTGATCTGGATTGAACATCCCCGGTGCAAAGCCGAATTTGCGATATGAAGCCTGCGCCACCGCATTGCCTTCCAGCACTTCCAGGGTGATCTTGCAGCAGCCACGCTGACGAGCGATTTCTTCAACTTTCTGCAGCATTTTCTGACTGAGCCCCAGGCCGCGAAATTTGCCGACCACGGCGACGTCGTGAACGTTGACCAGCGGTTTGCAGGCGAAAGTGGAGAACCCTTCAAAACAGTTGACCAGCCCGGCCGGTTCGCCGCCGACGAAGGCCAGCACACTGAAGGCATGCGGGCGGCGGGCGAGTTCTTCGGGCAGGCGTTGCAGCAGTTCGGGCGCGATCGGATGACCGCCGCCCATGGGATCTTCGGCGTAGTGGTTGAGCACGATGCCGATGGCTTCGGCGTGCACCGGGTTGCTGTAGCTGGCCTGAAGTACGAGTATTTCTGCGGAATCCATTTCCATCCCCGATAAGCAAAAAGCCCCGGCGCGCAAGGTGCTAGCTGAAAGGCCTGGGGGGACCTTAGCTTGGGTGCGCCGGAGAGGGCAACTTGAAAAGCTGAAGATCAAAGATCGCAGCCTCGTTGCACTCGTCAGCTCCTACGGTCCGATATGTGTAGGAGTTGACGAGTGCAACGAGGCTGCGATCTTTCGTGGTCAGTGGCCCCAGATGAGCTCTTCGGTCCAGCCCAGTTCTGCGAAGTCTTCGGCGCGCAATGCGCTTTCGCCGACACAGAAAAATTCATCCAGTTGCGGTGGCTTGACCGCCGTGCCGCTGAGCATGGCGTGCACCTGGCCACGATGATGGAGCTGGTGCTCGAACAGGTGCGAGAGCATGCGCAGGCGGCTGTCATGTTGCGGCATGTCACGGGCGATGGTGACGATTCTCGACAGGTCGGCATCGCGCAGTTGCTCGCAATAGGCGATCAGGCGGCGATCAACGCGGGCCTGTTCTGCACGCAGCGCCGCAGCCTCGGTAAACGGCTCGTCTGCATTGAAGAACACGTAGCAATCAGGGTGTGGCTCGTCCCCGCGCAATTCCCGCTCCAGCGCATCAACGTAGAACCAGTCGCAGGTGAGGATGTGATTGAGCGTGAGGCGGATGCTGGGGAAGAAGCTCACCTGTGGCGCCGCCAGTTCAGTGGTGTCGAGCTGGCTCCAGGCCTTTGCCAGGCGGTGATTGGCCCAGGCATTCTGATAGGCCATGGTCAGCAAATGATGGGACAGCGGTTGACTCATGTCGGCGCCCTCTTCTTTCAGGCTTCAGCGAAGCGCTGCAATTGCATCTCCTGCAAACGGCTGAGGGTGCGGCGGAACGGGAATTCCAGGTAGCCCTCGGTGTACAGCGCGTCCATCGGTACGCTTGCCTCGACGTACAGCGGCACCTTGCGGTCGTAGCATTCGTCGACCAGCGCGATAAAGCGGCGAACGCCATCGTCATGCACCGACAACTGCGGCAATTCCCGGTCGCCGGCGACCACTCGCTCAGCGCCGTCTTCGGTGCCGCGCGCGATACGTCCTTCGCGTTTTTGTGCGCTGAGGTTCGGTACTTCGCTCAACAGAATAGCCCGGTAGCGATCACACAGGGCAATGAAGTCCATGGCGGCGAAAGGTTGTTCGCACAGACCGCTGTAGCGGCACCACAGCACCGATTCGCTGGCTTGCACGACGTTGAGCGTGCGATGGCCCACGGCGACTGGCTCATCGCTGACAGTCTCATCTGCAGCCAGCGACTTGAACACGGCACCCAGTGCGCTCGGCGAATCGGCTTCATTGACAAAATAGCGCTGCTCAATCGCTCCGGGATGCAAGCGATGATCCTCGGCGCCATTCACCGCGACCACTGTCATGTGTGCCTTGATCGCCGCAATCGCCGGCGTGAAACGGTCGCGATTGAAGCCGTCCGCGTACAGATCATCAGGCGGCAGGTTGGACGTGCAGACCACCACTACGCCTTCCTCGAACATTACCTGAAACAGCCGGCCGAGAATGATCGCGTCGCCGATGTCATTGACGAACAGTTCATCGAAACACAGCACCCGCACTTCGCAGGCCAGCTCTTTGGCCAAAGCGCGCAACGGATCGGCGATGCCACTGAGTTGAAACGATCGCTGATGAACCCAGCCCATGAAGTGATGAAAGTGTTGACGCCGCGCCGGCACGCGCAGGCTCTGGTAGAACTGATCCATCAACCAGGTCTTGCCACGCCCGACCGGCCCCCACAGGTACACGCCGTCGACCGAGCGGGCGCCGGCGTGCAAGGCTTCATGGCATTTTTGCAAGGCCCAGACCGCGTGTTCCTGGGCTTCATCCTGAATGAAACCCTTGTGGTCGACCGCGTATTGCCAGGCACTGAGGGGAGAGTCGAAAGTCATGCGCGGGAGTATGCCACGGGCGATTGGCCATTGCTGATTAACGGGCGTGGACGATCATTGTGGGAGCGAGCCTGCTCGCGAAGGCGGCTCGTCAGTCACCGAGATGCAGACTGAGCCACCGCTTTCGCGAGCAGGCTCGCTCCCACATAGGCAGTAAAACCTGACCTTTCAGGCAGTTATTGCTCGTTGCCCTCGCCGCCCTCTTCCGGCATTCTGCGCACCCATTTTCTGACCCGGCCCCGCCTTGCGGCGCGCACATCACCATGACCGCCTCTGACAAAACCCCGCGCAACAACGACCTGATCTACGGCCTCAACGACCGTCCGCACCTGACCGCCACGGTGTTCGCCGCGTTGCAGCACGTGCTGGCGAGTTTCGTCGGCATCATCACCCCGACCCTGATCATGGGTGGCGCCCTCGGTCTGCACAGTGAAATCCCCTACCTGATCAGCATGGCGCTGTTCGTCTCCGGCCTTGGCACCTTTGTCCAGGCCAAGCGCTTCGGCCCGGTGGGTTCCGGTCTGCTGTGTCTGCAAGGCACCAGTTTTTCCTTTATCAGTGTGATTCTCAGCGCCGGTTTCATGGTCAAGGCGCGCGGCGGTGGCACTGACGAAATCCTCTCGACGATCTTCGGCGTGTGCTTCTTCGCTGCCTTCATCGAAGTGGTGCTC
The DNA here is from genome assembly GCF_979258175.1 of Pseudomonas sp. AC255. Taxonomy (NCBI): domain Bacteria; kingdom Pseudomonadati; phylum Pseudomonadota; class Gammaproteobacteria; order Pseudomonadales; family Pseudomonadaceae; genus Pseudomonas; species Pseudomonas sp. AC255. The sequence goes on from NZ_OZ409841.1 coordinate 2,333,480, forward strand.
AGCCAGTTTATCGGCAAGCTGCGCATGCTGATCACCCCGGTAGTCACCGGCACGATCATCACGCTGATGGGCCTGTCGCTGATCAAAGTGGCGATGACCGACATCGCCGGCGGCTTCGGTGCGCCTGATCTCGGCGCGGCCAGCCATGTGTTTCTGGCGGCGCTGGTGATCGGCACCATCGTTGTGTTGAACCGAGTCGACGTGCCGTTTCTGCGCCTGGGCGCGATCGTCATCGGCCTGACGCTGGGCTACGTGGTGGCATGGCTGATGGGCACGGTGGATTTCGCTTCGATGCCCGAGGTGCCGCTGGTCAGCGTGCCGGTGCCGTTCAAGTACGGCTTCAACTTCGATTGGGTGGCGTTCGTGCCGGTGGCGGTGATTTTCCTCGTGTCGCCGCTGGAAGCGGCCGGTGACCTGACCGCCAACTCGATGATCTCCCGGCAACCGGTGAAAGGCCCGTTGTACATCCGCCGGATCAAATCCGGCCTGCTCGCCGATGGTCTCAACTCGGCCATGGCGGCAGTGTTCAACAGCATGCCGATGGTGACCTTTGCGCAGAACAACGGCGTGATCCAGTTGACTGGCGTGGCCAGCCGCTACGTGGCGTTTTTCATCGCCGGGCTGCTGGTGTTGCTCGGTTTGTTCCCGATGATCGGCGCGGTGCTGCAACTGATGCCGAAACCGGTGCTGGGCGGCGCTGAGCTGGTGATGTTCGGCACCGTCGCCGTGGCCGGGATCAAGATCCTCGCCGAGGCCGGCCTGCATCGACGCAACATGCTGATCGTGGCGATCTCGCTGGGCATGGGCCTGGGCATCGCGGCGGTGCCGGAAGTCCTGCGCGAACTGCCGCAAGCGCTGCGCAACATCTTCGAATCGCCAATCACTGTCGGTGCGTTGTGCGCTATCGTGCTGAACATCTTCCTGCCGGAAGAATTCATCGAGCTGGAAGAAGATGATTTCGACCCGGAAGCTTCGATTCTGCAGGTCATGGAAAACCCCGACGTCGCCGCCAAAGGTGAACCCGACCAAGCGGCGGCTGTCGCACAGTTGAACCGCTGACGTCACGCCTCAAAAAAAGGGCTGCACCGGCGACGGTTCAGCCCTTTTTTTGTCGAGAGATTTTTATGCGCCGCGTCCACGCCGTCATCCTGTCGCTTCTGCTGTTGTCGCTCAGCGCCTGCGCGCTGTTTCCCAACCGCGATCCGGTGAACATCAACGTGGTCGGCCTCGAACCGTTACCCAGCCAGGAACTGGAGGTACGCTTCGCGATCAAGCTGCGCGTACAGAACCCCAATGAAACGGCGATCGATTACAACGGCATCGCCCTGGATCTTGAGGTCAATGGTCATTCGCTGGCTTCGGGTGTGAGCGATCAGAGCGGCTCGATCCCGCGTTTCTCTGAAGCCATTGTCACGGTGCCGGTCAGCGTCTCGGCGTTCTCGGTGCTGCGCCAGACGTTGGGCCTGAGCCAGACGCAAAGCCTCGATAATCTGCCCTACGTGCTGCGCGGCAAACTGGCGGGCGGGTTGTTTGGCACGATGCGCTTTACCGACAGCGGCAAGTTGAGCCTGCCCAAGGCGAGTGCGGCGACCTGGTAAAAGTTTTCTGATCGCGCACCGATCCCTGTGGGAGCTGGCTTGCCAGCGATAGCGGTGCATCTGCCAAAAAGATGTCGACTGACATGGCCCCATCGCTGGCAAGCCAGCTCCCACAGGTTCAAAACAAGTATCAAGGTCAGGAGTTGAACCGCACCCCCGGCTTCGCACGCTCATCAACGGTCAACTCGAAGACATCCGGCCGCGCGTAGTGGCCGACCACATCGTAGTCATACCGCGCGCGGATCAGTTCATCAGTGTCGATCTGCGCCGTGAGCAAGCCCGCTTCCCCGCGCAACGGCCCCGCCAGCACATCGCCCATCGGACCGACGATCACGCTGCCACCGGCAATCAACGGGCGATCACCCGGCCAATTGGCAATCTCCACACCCAAATCATCCGGCGAGGCCTGCACCTGACAGGCGCTGACCACGAAACAGCGGCCTTCGTGGGCGATGTGGCGCATGCTGACCTGCCACATCTCGCGCTCGTCCACGGTCGGCGCGCACCAGACCTCAACGCCCTTGGCATACATCGCCGTGCGCAGCAGCGGCATCATGTTTTCCCAGCAGACCACGGCGCCAAGCTTGCCGACCTGGGTGTCGAACACCGGCAGCGTCGAGCCGTCACCCTTGCCCCAGATCAGTCGCTCGGTGCCGGTGGGCATGAGCTTGCGGTGTTTGCCGAGCAGCCCGGCCTGCGGATCGAAATACAGCACCGTGCAATACAACGTGCTGCCAGCGCGCTCGATCACGCCGATCACCAGATTGGCTCCGGTGCGCGCTGACAATCCGGCCAGCGCTTCGGTTTCGGCGCCCGGTACATCGATGGCGTTGGCAAAATAACGTGCGAACGCCTCACGCCCCTCGGGCAGTCGGTAGCCCAATTGTGTGCCGAAGCCCTCGCCCTTCGGGTAGCCGCCGAGCAAGGCTTCCGGCATCACCACCAACGCGGCGCCGGATTCGCGGATTGCGTCTTCCCAAGCAAGGATCTGTTCAAGGGTTTCGCCTTTGCCGCCGGGCAATGCGCCGATCTGCAACGCCGCCACTATGGATCTGGCCATCGTATTTACTCCATCAGTTTCAGGTGTTGCCGATTCTCCAGCGTCACGCGATCATGAATAAAGCCCTGCCGACTGCTGAATGATATGAGCCAAATGAATATCGCCGACATTGACCTCAACCTGCTGAAAGTCTTCGAAGCACTGCACGATGAATCCAGTGCCAGTCGCGCCGCCCTGCGCCTAGGCGTAACGCAATCGGCAGTCAGCGCGGCATTGCGCCGCTTGCGTGAGGTGTATGGCGATCAGTTGTTCGTGCGCACCGGGCGCGGACTGGCGCCGACCCTGCAAGCCAATCAGCTGAAACCGGTGATCAGCGATGCGCTCAACAAATGCCGGCAAAGTCTGGCCATGCTCGATCCGGCGGCCAATCAATACGAAGGACGTTCGGTGGCGATCGGTCTGTCAGATGATTTTGAAATTGCATACGGACGCCACTTGATCGAGGAAATCGCCCGCCGTGCGCCGAAGCTGCGGTTGATATTTCGCCAGACCCACAGCCAGATCGTTGCCCGCGCGCTGATGGAACGCAGCATCGACCTGGCGATCACTGCCGGCGGCTTTTCCGAGCGCCTGCTCAGTCGTCAGGTGTTGGGGGAAGGCGGCTATGCGTGTCTGGTCGACCCGGCCAGTCTCGCGCCAGGCCAACAGCAGATCGCGTTGCAAGAGTTCGTTGAACGCGAGCACATTCTGGTGTCGTCGGGCGGCTTTATCGGCATTACCGATGAGGGATTGGCGGCAGTGGGTTTGAGCCGGCGAGTCTGCGCGTCGACCACGCATTTCGCCGCGCTGCCCTTTCTGCTCAAGGGCAGTCAGGCGGTGGCGACCATCCCGGCCCATGCCGCCGCAAGCATCGCGACGCTGAGCGGGCTGGCGTTGCTGCCCTGCCCTCTGGCTTTACCGCGCTATCCGGTGGAACTGGGCTGGCGCACCAGCACGCAGATCGATCCGGTGCTGGTCAAGGTTCGCGAGGCGATTGCCGCCACGTTCAGCCAGGCGTGAAGCGGATTATTTGTTCGCCGCCATCAGGCGATTGACTTCACTGCGCACCATGTTGGCGAACTCCGGCGGCGACATGCCGTCCAGTTCGGCGCGGACCCACTCGGCCCATTTGCCCTTGCGCTTGGAGCGCTCCCCGAACAAGCGCGCGGCTTCGCCTTTGGCTTTGCCCAGATTGTTCTGCCAGAGTTCGAACAGACGGGATTTCTCATCTTCCAGCGCTGCGCGCTCTGCGAGGGATTTGTCGGCCAGATTGAAACTCATGGGGATTTATCCTGCTGCGTAAAATGGCGACATCTTACACGCTCGATGGAAATCTCCGGTGCAGGTTTTTCCCTTCTCCGCGAATGACATGCAACTTTTCGCCTGCCGCTACACTCCATTGGTCACTGTCCATTCACCTGCAAGGAGTCACCCAATGGCCCGTAAAACCGCCTCGCAAGCTGCCGAAGAGCAAATCAAGGATCAAGCTTTCAGCGAGCTTCAGGCTCTGATCGAAGAATCGGACAAACTGCTCAAGAGCAGCGCTTCACTGGTCGGCGAAGAAGCAGAAACGCTGCGTGCACAAATCGCCCAGAAACTGCAGCTGGCACTGGATTCGGTGTCCAGCGTGCGCGATCGCACCAAACCCGCCGTCGAAGCCACCGAAAACTACATCGGTGGTCACCCTTGGCAAACCGTGGCGATTTCCGCCGGTTTCGGCCTGGTGGTGGGCCTGCTGCTCGGCCGTCGCTGAGTCAGGCGCACAGAAAAAGGCGAACCTCAGGGTTCGCTTTTTTATGCCCACCGCTTTGCTTTTCGATTACTGAATTCAACTCGGTATCCCAAGTCGGCGTACCTCGCTCAAACCACGCGGTCAGTCCCCTCTCCCCGGGAGAGGGCTAGGGTGAGGGGCTTTTGACCTTGTCACTGCAATCGTCAGAACAACAAAAGACTCACTCCCCGCCAACTCCCGCAACTGCCCCAGCGTCTGCTCATCCAGTACGATCCCTTGCGCCATTGAACGACTGCGCTGCAAATGCCGTCGATCCCCCGGCAGGCGCTTGAGCCCGACTCCGTGCATCTGCCGCACCAGCTCTTCACTGCGCTGGGCAAAGCTCTGCCCCGCCGCTTTGCTCGGGTCGATCACAATCAACAGCTGACCTGTCCACGGCGTTTTCGCGCCGGGATGGTTGGACCAGTCAAACTCGAATGAGAAATTGCCGCCGGTCAATGCCGCCGCCAGCAACTCGACCATCATCGACAGCGCCGAGCCTTTGTGCCCGCCGAACGGCAACAAGGCGCCGCCTTCGAGAACCGCTTTGGGGTCCTGGGTCGGCTGGCCGAGGCTGTCGACACCCATGCCGGCCGGGAGTTTTTCACCTTTACGGGCTGCAATTTGCACATCGCCATGGGCGATGGCGCTGGTGGCAAGGTCGAACACAATCGGCGCGGCGTTGGCCCTTGGCGCGGCGAACGCAATCGGATTGGTACCGAACAATGGCCGATCAGCGCCATGGGGCACCACGCAGGTCATGCTGTTGACCACGCTCAGCGCCACCAGACCTTCGTCGGCGAAGGGCTCGACATCCGGCCACAAAGCGGCGAAATGATGCGAGTTGCGAATTGCCAGGACTGCGATGCCGGCATGACGCGCCTTCTCGATCAGCAGTGGTCGGGCCGCTGCCAACGCTGGCTGGGCAAAACCGTTGCCAGCGTCAACCCGGACAAACCCCGGCGCGACATCTTCAACCTGTGGCACGGCATGGCCATTGACCCAGCCGCTTTTCAGCGTCGAGACATAACCGGGGATGCGAAACACGCCATGACTGTGAGCGCCGTCGCGTTCGGCGTTGGCGCAGTTGACGGCGAGTACCCGTGCGACTTCGCTGGAGGTGCCGTGGCGCAGAAAAATCGTTTCAAGCAGTTGCGTCAGTGCTTCGAGGGACACTGTGGACGAGCCATGATCGTGTGGCGCAGACATCTGAAGCTCCAGAATGATTATTGGAGGGAACAACAGCGTACGGTCGATTTTGCCCACCGATTAACCCTGTCCGAGCTGCCAGCTGTCAACCCTTCGATTCATTGCCATCGGTTGGCGCGCCCTGATGCACATTTTGATCTCGGCACGTGCGGTAACTGTCTACCGCAAGTGCTCCACTCTGCGCATTTACTGTTGAGTTCCAGCCCAATGGCGCCCTGTTCAGAGTTGCAATGATGTCCACCCCGACTGCCCCGCTGTTGTTTCCAGTGATATTCGATTCACCCGGCCTGCACGCTGACCTCGGTCCGGCACACGGTCTCAACAGCAAAGACTTCGACTGGCTTGCACATGCGCAACTCGCTACGCAATCACTGCGCAACAAGCAAACCCCGCCAATGCTGGCCGAACGCATCCTGCTCAACGCCGACAAGCAACTGGCCGTGCCGCTGGCAGGCAGCTTCATACTCAGCGCAGGGCCGGATGACAACGGCGTGTTCCTCTATACGCCCTACGATGGCCTGAAAAAATTCGCAGACCGGCAAGCCCTGACTGATGCCCTGCAGAAACGCCTCGACAACGCCAGGGAAAACGATGATCTGCTGGCTTTCCTCTCGGTTTCATTGCGCAAGGAACTGGTGGAAAAACGGGGTATCACTCTGACTTGCGAAACCATCGAAGGTGATGTGTTCGAGGACCAGCAATTGGCAATCGGCGACTCTCTGGAGAGGTGCGCCCGTGACCTGCTGGACGAGCTTAAACGCCTGCCATCCCTTGCAACGCTGCTGGAAAAGATTCTCGACGAACTGCTCGAAGCGCATTTTGGCGCGGTGCAACAATCGCTTACCCGGGTCGGTTTCTATTCGGTGACTTCTTCGGATGGGAAACAGTGGGTCGACTCGCTGTCGCTGACTGAGGCGCTGTTGGTGCACTTTCACCGTCAGGGCTGGCCCCACGGTCAGCTCGTAGAGTTTACCCATCCCGCCCGTTCGGTACGCGAAGACGATCAGTCGGCCTGGACCAATGCGATCAAGTCGGCATCGGGAAAACTGACCATGCTCTTGTTTCGACAGCTTGAGGTGTTTTGGAACGGCGCCTCATTCGAAGGCTCGCCCAGACGTACTTTCTTCAGCCAGACGGTGCAGGATCAGGCGCGCGCGGATCTGATGATCAAGCGCGAAACGCAGATCCTCACCGCCAGCGAGTTCTACGCCCTGCACAGCCTGGTACGTGAGCCAACCGTTGCGGTACGGCGGCCAACGTTCGAAACCGTGTGCCTGAGCGAAGAAACAGCCTGTGTCGAGCTGGCCGGTTCGCTGATGATCAATCACGACAAGGCTTATCTCTATACGCCCAGCCAGGGCCTGCAGGTACTCGCGGACTACGCGGATCTCAAACAGACACTGACCGCGAAAATGCGGGCTGCCGGACACGAAGACGAACTCTACGGGCTGATGAATCTGCAAGAGCGCAATCGTTACCTTGGCTTCGCTAACGCGCAGGTATCCGGGGAAAACATTGGCGGTGAGATCATGACCACGCTGTTCGAGGCCATCATCACCAAGCAACGTCAGAACGTTGAATTCGTTCTGCAGCGTTTTCGTCAGAGCGAGCGCACCACTGACATCCATGCGCTCTTCGACAAGGCGCTGGATATCCGCTCAATGATTCATGAACGGCTGCTCAAGCTCGACGTCAATCAGCGCTGGAGTACCCGGCCGTTGTTTACCAGTACACCGCCATCGTCACTCGTGCAGGCAGACAAGGCTGCGCAGCAGGCGACACTTCTGGGACGGACGCTGGATAATCTGACCAGCCACTTCAAAGACCAGCCGACCGCGCACGGCGCAGAACAGCGCGTCTTTTTGGAAGGCATTCTGTGGAAACTGGCCCAGGCATTCGAAGACGGCCTGCGTGGTGAGGCGTACCTGCGCAGCCTCAGCGGGTCATGGCTGGAGGCGGAACGAAAGATCGTCGACACCGTGTTCGATTCCAGGCACCCGACACGCAGGGACCGCCAGTCACTCAATGGTTTTCGCCCCGATGCCTGGTCACTGACCCTCATCGGAACCGAGCCCAACGCTGCGCTGCCGCTCGCTCACTGTGTGCTGCTGACCGAGCGCGGCGGCATGGACGTGAAACATTCCGGGCGCGCCATCCTCTGGACACCGGCCCTGGGCCTGGAGCTGTTTGACGACATCGCCAATGCGCAAAAGCAATTGCAACAACGACTGGACGACAATAACCAGAGCCACACGCTGCTGGAAAATCTGCCAAAGGCGCAGCACAAACTGGACCAGCAATACACACTGGGCGAGTTTCAATTGATTAATGGCAGTGTCTCCCGAGACCGCATGCAATCTGCCATTGAACAGTTCCTGGCGGAATGTGAACTGCTGCGAGTTTGCATCAAGGAGCCAAAGACATTGGCGAGCTTCCTTGATGAAATGAAGAATGCTGTCATCGATACCAACCTGCGACGCGCGATCGATCTTGCACGAACCCTTTCGTGTCATCTGGATTACCCCGACTGGTTGCGCATGGCCTCGGCGACGGAGCAACGCACGCAACTCGCGCTGCTGGATGAACTGCGGCATGCGTTCATCGATGGCAAGGATTTCCTCGATGAGGTCCCGGCGCTGGCCACTCATATCGAGCAGACCCTCAAAACCCTGCTCGATGCCCGCTTTCCAGGCAACGGGCTCAAGCCACAGGACATCCGGATCACCCCCAATCTGATATTGGCCGGCCCTGCCTGCGACTTGCTGGAATTTGCCTTGCATCACTACAACGTCGTGCAGGGCAGCGGTTTCAAAGTCGCCTCGACAACGGCCACAGCCTTACCAAAAGAGTTTGCCCAGGCCGCGGTACGGCAATTACTGCAATCTCTTGATGTTGCTACCACCTACACCGCGAAAGTCACCGAAGCGCTGTCAGCCGACAGCCCGTCTGCTCGCACCAGCAAAGAACGGTTTTTGCGCCAGTTGCCTTGGCAATTGATGCAACACGCCCACTCGATGAAATTGCAGCAACAACTCTCGGATACCGGCTATGACTACATTTGCCAGGTCCTCGACATGCCGGACGCGATAGCGCGCGCTGCGGTCGAGGGCGCTCATGCCATCGCTTGTCCCCTATCGCTGATCAAGACCCCAGGCGCTGATTGCGTCGACACACTCGGTTTGTATGTCTTCGGTCCGGGCGCAGGGCAAACAGGCCCCCGGATCCTCTATGCGCCTTACTCCAGGTATGTGTTTCGCGAATTCGAAAACGAAGCGCAGTTGATCGAAGCACTGAATACCCCCGGGCACTTCCAGGATTTGATTATCCGGCGTCTGCCTGAAGCTCAGCAGGCGATATTCAAGAGTCTGTTGAAAACAACGATCGGCAAAGACAGTGAAGTCACTCTTCATGGCGCGCCCATCAATGGCAACGTGCTCGAGCGGTTTCACCAGGACACTTTGAGCCTTCTGCCGCAACTGTTGCGCAGCCAGCCACAGGTCAATGGCCAAGCGGATTGGGAAGCGGTGAAGTTTCTCTTCAGTCACGGCGTGCGCCTGGTGCCACATTTGCTACCGGGCAAACTCGCGTCCGGTTTTTTTCTGTGGCGAAGCTACCAGGACTTCAAGGCGTCCGCCGAAGGCCTTCAGGATCACCACTGGGCAAATGCCCTGAAAAGCTTCATCGCAGGGGCGATTACCCTCTTCAGCCTGGGACGTCTGTCATGGGAATGCGAGGCAGAAACGGCCGGTTCAGAATTCGCCGCAGAGGCGCAAGCACCTGCGGGTACAGCCACAACGGTGCAAGTCTCCTCTCGCTGGGCAAAGGTGTCGCCCGTCACGCCCGCTCGGATTGATTTGCAGCCCTTTGAAAGCAGTACGGCGCTGGAATCCCTCAAGCTTGATGCCAATAAGCTGGTCTATGGGGATTCGTCAACGACGCAAAAATACGCCGCCATTGCCGGCAAGGTGTATCCGGCAGTCCAGCTCGAAAAAACTGGTATTTGCGCAAAAAAGACGGCAGTCAGGGGCCGGCACTCGAAGAGAAAAATGCCCGTCTGGTTGTTGCAAGCGCCAGCCAGCCGGTTCATCGCTGCCGATCAAAACGTCGTGACCCTGCTCAACATGAAGTCGAGGAGAACCGCTCAATAGAAATGTATATCCAGGCCAGAGGCATGGCCCAGATCCACCGTCGCTATCCGGCCAGGGCGTTCGTGATACAGCAAGCCGTAAACCGTGCAAGAGAATACGCAGTCAACTGCCTGCATAACTACGTTACACAGCGCAGCCACCCAGCGGGCACACGGCTGGAGAGGGTTTTGAAGGAGTTCTTCGAGGTGCATGAGGTAACGCCCTTGCTGCTCACAAAACTCGAGAAAGTGATCATTCCTGTCTGCCAGGAATTGACGAACCCAAAAGATGACTTGCTCTACACCGAGCGCTTCTTCACTGGTCTGAATGGGCCTGGCAGCGCCAATACCGTTGCCTTCGTTTTCAAACAGGACAAACAAAAAATAATTCATCTCACCGAGGTTTTTTTCAATCCCAGAATGGACAAATACACCGCCCATCTGCCTCCTCGATTCAATGTTGATTCACACGCACGCGCGGTAACGATTATCCATGAACTCTCGCATCTGGTTTGCGACAGCGAAGATCTGGTGACGATCCAGGCCATGGGGCCTTATCTCGACCTTATCGACACGACGACGGCAGAGGGGCAAGCGGCCAAGGACTCGCTTGAACGTTATCGCAGGTTATTGTCGCGCTACGGCAATCTCTCGCACCTTTTTGCGGTGAAATCCGATAACCACGTCTGGACCGATCTGGACAAAATGCCGACGCATGCCGCGGATTACCTGAAAGTCCTCAGCCTTACCAAAACCACAAACCTTGCAGACGCGCGCCGAGCGTTTCGCAGTCCTGTTTCAGCAGATGCGCGGGTCGACGTGATGCTCGCCAACGCCGACTCGATCGCCCTGCTCATCAGCGAACTGGGCCGCCAGCTCGACCCGCTTCCCGCGCCCATGCCGCTACCGGCGCCGGTTGCAGATCAGGCGGGATCCTCGCAAGCGCTGGCGTGAAGACAAAAAAATGCGCCGGCGTAACGCCAGCGCATTGCTCATGCCAAGAATCAACGAGTGAGACGGTGCGTTAATCCTTCTGATCGCGCAGTACATTGCCCGAGGCGCCGTCGATGCGGAACTCGTAGACAATGCCGTCAGCCTTGCGCCCTTCGCCTTCCCAGTAGCCGTCATTGTCGGCGCCGATCTCGTAGACTTCGACATAGCCGGCTTTGGTCTTGGCGACCTCGATGGCTTTTTCGATGGTGATCCAGCCTGCGCCCGGCTTGTCCGCCAAGGCGGCACCGGCGCTGAGCAGACCGGCAGTGGCAATCAGGGCTGCGAATGTCTTTTTGATCATTTTTTCACTCCATTTATGGATAGTAGGCAGTTGCTTCCTGTTTTTTTGGGCGCCACAGGGAAAAATAAGTTCCACGTTGATGGGTAAATGCCATGACGGATGTTCTCGGCAGCCTGCCGGCGAGGTTAGAATGAGCGAAATCAGGACGAGTCAATGACCCAAGACACTCTCTCGGAAGCCGAATACGATGCGATCACCGATGCCGCCGCGCACTGGTGCATGCGTCTGCACGCCGCTGACTGCACGGACGAGGAGCGTCGCGCATTTGAGACCTGGCACGCTGCACATCCTTTGCATGCCTTCGAATACGAAGCCATGCAAGAGATCTGGGAAGTCGCCGGAGATCTGCCTCGAACCGAGCCCGAGGCACTCGCCGCGCAGCGCAAGCCTTCGCGTTCGTGGCGCAAGTTCGCGGTCATTGCTGGCGCCTGCGCCCTCGCCTTGCCACTCGCGGCCTACAGCGGCTGGAGTCTGGGCTGGGTGCCCAACAGTTATCAGCATTACGCCGCCACCGACAGTGTGCGTCAGATCACGCTGAGTGACCGCAGCCAGCTCGAACTCAACCTGCACACCGACCTGAGCTTCAGCAATTACAAACATGAACGTCGCGTCACCCTGAACAAGGGCGAGGCGTTTTTTCATGTCAGCCATGACGCGTCTCATCCGTTCGTGGTTCGCGCCGGCGACGGCAAGATCCGCGTGACCGGTACGCGGTTCAATGTGTGGATGTACGAAGATCAGGTACGAGTCAATCTGATCGAAGGTTCGGTGCTGGTCAGCAGCAATCGCGACTTGCCTGGCGACGGTCTGCGCCTCAGTCCCTCGATGCAGGCGCGCTACCGGCATGGCGATTACGCGCCGCAAATCAGTCAGACCTACCCTGGCGATACTTCGCTGGCGTGGCGCAGCGGCCGATTGGTGCTCGACAACCTTGCACTGCACGACGCCCTGCCGCTGATCAACCGTTACCTCGACAAGCCGTTGATGCTGGCCGACACCAATACCGGCGCGATCCGCGTGGGCGGCGTCTACAACATCAGAGAGATGAACCACCTCGCCAACAGCCTGCCGAAAGTGCTGCCGGTCTATTTGACGCGCAACAAGGAAGGCAACCCGGTAATCAATTCGATGCCGCAACGCCCGCCGAAAAGCTGAAGGCCGCGTCCCTTGCGGGAGGCGGCCTTCGTTTGTTTCGAGCTGTGACTGTTTTACTGCGCTGCCACCTTCCCTGCCTGATCCTGCTTGATCGTCTGCACCTGATATTGCGGATCCGCCTGGATCTGCTGTTCGGTGAACGGCAGAACACTCCACTGCTTCTTCGAAAATGCAGCAGTCTGATCCCGCGAGTATTTCGACATCGGATCACTGGATAACGAGAACGCCAGCAGCCCTTGGGCGTGCGGGCCTTTTTCATCGAAGCTCACAACTTGCAGATAGCTGGTGCCGCTGACCACTTCAAGTTTGCCGTCTTCGCGGGGCACGCTTTGCATCGCGTTGTAGATGCCCAGCGTCCCCGGCCCGCCATGAATCGGCGTTTGCTGCCCGCCGCTGCTGACCACCTGGACATCACCCCAGCGCGTGTCGGGTTTCAGGCCCATTTTTGCGACCCGCTCAACCGACGCGAGCATCGCTTCACGCAGTGCTTTGGCGACGGCAGGTTGTTCGACTGCCAGGCCGCGAGGAGTGTGTTGCGCATCTGCCGGATTGAATGCAACACGCCAGATATCCGCTGATTCAAGCAGCGCCTGCATGATGTTCTGAAAATGCACCAGACCGAGCCCGGAATCCAGATTTGCGCGGCCGTCCCAGGCTTTGAGGCTGGCGCACGCAGACTTGAGTGTCGCGGCATCGCTGCCCAGATCGGCGCCGCAGAACTTCCGCAGATCGGGCATGACCTGCGCGGCCAGATAGACCTGATCGTCCATGACCATGTGCTGCAGATCCTTGACTGCCAGCGGGCCTTTCTTGCTCAGTTCACCCAAACGATCAAGCGCGAATCGTGAGCGCAGGCCCAGCGGTTGTCCTTCCTGACTGATCAGCGGTGAATAGCCGGTGAGCGGTTGAGCCGGGTTGGCCAGCCATGCCGAATCATTGGAGTGCTGAACGAAATCCCTGCGCAGCAATTGCGGCAACTGGCTGGAAGCGAAGATGCCCTTCTGCGCCGCGTGCGGATCGACATCCCAGGCACAGCCGCTGTTGGAACCGTCCAGCACGATCATGCGCAGACCGAGGCGTGGGTCGCTGCACTTGGCAAGTTTTTCCGCGCTGACGTTCGGTACCACCGACAGGTTCATGTACAGCGTCTGGCCCTTGTCATCCACTGCCAGGGTGTTGACCCACGGAATGCCCTGGATCTTGTGCACCGCGTCTTGCAGATCCTTGAGATTGCTGGCCTGGTTCATCGCATACCACTGTTCGAGCACGCGGTCGTTGTCGAGGTTGGCATCGCGCAAGCTGTAGGCATATTGCCTGTCCCAGTCGAGCTTGCCCGGCCATTGCACGATCGGGCCGAACTGCGAGCTGTAGATGTCGCGCGCAACCGCTACGACCTGTCCGTCAGCCTGCTTGACCTGCACGGTAACCGTCTGTTTGTTCAGTGGCAGCGACTTGCCATCGAGCAAATATCGAGTCGGATCCTTTGGATCAAGTTGCAGGCGATACAAGGTGAAGTGTTTCGACGAATCGACGGTGTGGGTCCAGGCCAGATGCTGGTTGAAACCGATATTGATCATCGGCAATCCCGGCAAAGCGGCGCCCATCACATCAAGCTTGCCGGGGATGGTCAGGTGCATCTGATAAAAGCGCATCCCCCCGACCCATGGGAAATGCGGGTTGGCCAGCAACATGCCACGGCCATTGAACGAGCGCTCGCTGCCGACCGCCACGGCGTTGCTGCCGCGATCCAGAGCAAAACGTTGCTGACGCGCGTCGGCCAACTGGAACGCCTCGGTGTCGCGCTTCACCTGCGCGGTCGCTTGCGGCGGCGTCGCGCCAGCAAGGGCTTCGGCGAACTGCCCCACCCCGCCTTCAACCAGCAGGCGCCGCGTCAGTTTGACCAGATCCTCGGCGCTGATGTCACGTACCCACTCGCCCTGGCATTGCTGCGGCAACCCTTGCTGACGGCGTTCAGCCAGATAGCGGTTGTAACCGGCGGCATAGCCTTCAACCAGATCATGCACCTGCGCCGGTTGTGCCTGCCAAAAGGCTCCGACCGCTTCAGGAGTATTGAGCCAGGTGAAGAACACATCACTGACGCGGTTTTGCCGTTGTTCAACAGTCAACTGCTCCGGGCCGAAATATTGGGAGCGCTGACCATTGACCGTGACGATCTCGTTGGCCAGCAGGCACAGATTGTCCTGGGCGTAGGCGTAACCGATGCCGAAACCCAGACCGCGTTCGTTTTCGGCGCGAATGTGCGGCACGCCGAAACTGGTGCGGCGAATATCGGCGCTGGTTTGTGCAGCCGGGCTCAGTGCATGGGCCGACAGGCTCAGCCCGAACAAGGTGCTGGCGAGGGCCAGCCCGGTAAGTTGCCTGGAAATAATCACGCTCGCTCCTGATCGAAAGGTCGATTGCCCCTGCGTCCACGCGCAATGAGCCTGTCGAAGAAACGAAGCTGAGGGAAAAAATTTAGCGGGTAGCCCATTGGGGCAATGCCGTCATCACAAGGCTGAGACGAATTAGCGACGAAATTTCTACATCTTTTCTTTCATGATTTGTCGTGCTGAAACGTCTTGTTTAGAGAGCGCAACAAAACCTTTCCCGATCTGGCTCTGAAAAGGAGTAATCGCATGTACAACTCGCAACTACCATCGGACGGTAGCCAGACGCCACAGGGCGTTTCCATGGGTTCGCACACCGGCAATTTCAGCCAGCGCGGCGAGCGTCCGGGCAATGAGCGTATTCGCGTGCTACTGAAGAGCTTCGGCCTGCGCACCAGCCTGATTCGCCTGAAAGTCATCGACGCGCTGCTCGTGGCGGCACAGAGCAATCGTCGCCTTGGCGTACGTGGCGTACATAGCCAGTTGCTCGATCTGGACGTGCCGCTGTCGTTTCTCAGCGTGCGAGAAGTGCTTAAACGCTTGTGCGCCGAAGGCGTGATCACCTTCAACGCCGACAAGAGTTACAGCCTGCACCCGCAGGCTGCAGCGGTCCTCAACCACGAATGAGGCTCGCCTTCAGGGCTTGACCTTGCGGCGCATCACGCCGTTGATGATGACCACCACGACCGCCACGCCGATTGCCACGTACTGGAAAGTCTTCTCGGTGATCATGCCGGCATTCTGCAGCCAGGACAGGCCCAGCATGATCGCCAGTACCGACAGAGCGATCAGAATCGAATAAATCAAGCGTTGCTTCTGGGTCATTGCGGTTTCCTGAAACATTGAAATGTAGCCGGTTGCGCGCCGAGCGTTTCCCGGATGAGGGGGATGCGCCGGGGCAAACGGGTGCTCATGTTACCGCCCCTGAAGACTTTTGGCTGCAAGGTAACCCGACCTTAAGGCATGGCCCTCCCTGCTCTGGCGCAATCAATGCCCGCACTGACGCGGGCATCGTTGTTTGCGCCGCAATGGCAACCAGGTAAACAGCTTTCGCGCCTCGCCAATCCTTTAAACATGTCGTAAGTTTTTGAAATCTGCTGACGCAGCAAACGGCTAGGTCGGCTGTGCGTCTGCGCCTAGGCTCTGCGAACTTCCTATAACTCATAAAACAGGGATGTTCATGCAGAGAACACTTATCAATATCGGCCCCAGACAGGTTGCGGGTTTCTGTCTGGCGCTGACCGCTTTCGAACTGCTCACTTACATGGCCAGCGATGTGATCATGCCAGCGATGCTGGATGTCACCACCGAACTCGACGCGGACGTACGGCATGTTCCCCATGCCTTCAACCTGTATCTGTTGGGTGGCGTGTGCCTGCAATGGTTGCTCGGCCCGTTGTCCGATCAATACGGCCGACGACCACTGTTGTTGTCGGGCAGCGCGCTGTTCGGATTGTCGTGCGCGGCAGCTTTTTCACCGACAGTATTGGGGCGTTCAACCTGTTGCGGCTGTTGCAAGGAATGGGTCTGGGGTTTGTCGTCGCAGTCAGCTATCCGGCGCTACAGGAGGTGTTCTGTGAAGCGGACGCCGTCAGGCTGATGGCGTTGCTCGGCAATGTTGCGTTGTTATCGCCGCTGCTCGGGCCGCTACTGGGGATCCTGTTGCTGGAATGGCTGAGCTGGCGGGAAATCTTTCTGCTGCTGGGATTCACGGCAGCGCTGGTCTGGCTCGGTCTGTTGCTGTGGATGCCGGAAACCGTAGGCGTCGAGCGCCGCGATGGTCATCGAACACCCCGTGTGCCCTTCTCCTGGCGTTGCACTTCACGGCGCTATGGCGCGTTGTTAGGCAACCCGCGTTTTCTCTGCGCCAGTCTGGCGCTGGGCCTGATGAGTCTGCCCCTGATCACATGGATAGGCCTGGCACCGTTGCTGCTCGTGCGGGTGCTGGAACTGCCGCCGCTGGAATATGGCCTGTGGCAGATTCCGGTTTTCTCAGCGGTGATAGCCGGCAATCTGATTCTCGACCGCTTGCTGCAGACTCATTCGCTGACGCAATTGATTCAACTGGCGCTCTGGCCGTTCTGTCTGGGGCTGCTATCGCTGGCGACATGCGCGCTGCTCAGCGCAGGGCTTGGACCAGTGGTGGCGAGTCTGTCGCTGTACGCCGTCGGGCTGGGCATGAGCAACGCGGCGGTGTATCGCCTGGCACTGTTTGCCAGTGACGACAGCAAAGGCCTGGTGTCGGCGCTGACCGGCATGATCTCGATCGCCGTCATGGGCCTTGGCGGTTCGCTGATTGCGGCCATCGGTGGCGGCGACCGTCTTGAATACTTCGCCCTCTGGGCCGCATTCGGCGGGCTGATGTGCCTGCCCATGGTGTACCGGCTTCTGCAAACTACCACAGCTGATGTGGCCTCGCCTCAGTAAGGAACACTGATGACTCACCTACCCTATGCCGACGCGCTGTGCGCGTTGAAGCAACCCTATTGCGCGGATTCAGCCGCGACCGGTCTGTTTGATCGGGCGATGACTGAAATCAGCCGCTTTCACTGCGATCACACCCCGGGTTACGCCCATTGG
Organism: Pseudomonas sp. AC255; assembly: GCF_979258175.1. NCBI lineage: Bacteria > Pseudomonadati > Pseudomonadota > Gammaproteobacteria > Pseudomonadales > Pseudomonadaceae > Pseudomonas > Pseudomonas sp. AC255. Next base: position 2,350,639 of record NZ_OZ409841.1, read on the forward strand.
CTCAACGCCCATGGGCTGGCACCGCAAGACCTCGACAGTCTTGATGACTGGTCACGTCTGCCGCCGATCTTTGCCAGTTTCTTCAAGCAACACTTGCTGCTCAGCAGCACTGGGGCGGACGCGCTGGAACTGACCTCGTCGGGCACCAGCGGACAGAAAAGCCGGATGCGTTACGACGAACGCAGCCTGGCGCGGGCGCAGTTCATGGTTGCGCAGATCTTTCTCCATTACGGTTGGGATACTCCGGATACGCCGTGCAATTACCTGCTGCTGAGCTACGAACCCGAGGGTCACATTACGCTAGGCACTTCGTTTACCGACCAGTTTCTCTGTCGGTTTGCCCCGGTCAATCGCGTGGTTTACGCCTTGCGCAACACCGGTAGCGGCCATCAGTTCGACGTATTCGGTGTCATCGCCGCATTGCAGTCATTCGCTGAAGAAGGTTTGCCGGTACGGATTTTCGGCTTCCCGGCGTTTCTCTGGCAGACCCTGCAACGCATGCAGGCTAGCGCTGTGCAGGATGTGCAATTGCCCGCCGGTTCGCTGGCCTTTTTTGGCGGCGGCTGGAAAAACCAGGCCGCGCAGGAAATTCCCAAACAGCAGCTCTACGCCCATATCCATCGGCAATTGGGCATCGAACCCGCCCGCTGCCGCGACGGTTACGGCGCTGTCGAGCATGCGGTGCCTTACATCGAATGCGCCCGTCACCGCTTTCATGTGCCGGTGTATTCGCGGGTGCTGATTCGCGATCCGGCAAATTTTTCCCTGCTGCCCTATGGCCAACAAGGCCTGCTCGGCTTCGTCTCACCTTACATCTCATCAAGCCCGGCCCACGCCGTGGTGATGAGCGACCTTGCCACGCTGCACCCGGGCGCAAGTTGCGGCTGTGGATTGACCAGCGACTGGTTCGAACTGCACGGCCGCGCCGGCACCACGGCCGGCAGAAGCTGCGCGATGGCCGCCGCCGAATTACTGGGAAGTCACTGAAATGTATTTGATAAATGGACAACTGCACGACATTTACAGCCTCGACCAAGCGCTGCAAGACCTGCAACACAAGTTGCCCCAGCGTTTGGCGACGTCGCTAGACAGCAGCACGGTCATCACGGCGATAACCGTTTTTGCCCAGCTGCTGCGTGACTCGCGCACGAACCTGCCCCTCGACGGCGAACAACGGCAGGCCTTGATCGATTTCTGCCAACCTGAAGCCTTGACGATCAAACGCCAGCGCGAACTCGGCGTCGCTGCCGACTCCCTGCGCCGTATCGATTATCGCCTGCCGCGCTTCGAAGCCTGGCGCCCGCTCGGGCTGGTCGTGCACATCACCCCGGCCAACGCGCCGCTGCTGGCCTTTTGCGCGGTGGTGGAAAGTCTGCTCGCCGGCAACGTCAACTGGTTGCGCCCCAGCCGCAGCGATCAAGGCCTGACGGCGCGACTGTTGCGCGCGTTGGTGAACTGCGATGCGAGCGGACAACTGGCCGGTCACGTGGCGGTGATTCCAGCGAGCACCGAGCAGATCGGCCAATTATGCAAATCTGCCAATGGCGTCGCGGCGTGGGGTGGCGAAGCGGCCTTGCAAGCCATTCGGCAACAGCTCGCGCCGGGTTGTCGCTGGATCGACTGGGGGCATCGCATCAGCTTCGTCTATCTCACTCCTGCATCGGCTACGCCAGAGGCGCTTGATGCCGTCGCCGACGAAGTTTGCCGACTGGATCAGCAGGCGTGCTCCAGCCCGCAATGGCTGTTGGTGGACAGCGACGACACGCAAGTCTTGCGCGATATCGGTGAACGCCTGGCGCAGGCCCTGCAACGACGCGCCGCACAGTGGCCGGCACTGGTGCCGACACGCCAGGAAGCTTCGCAAATTACCACGCACACGCAGATGGCCCGCCTCGGCCAGAGTTTTGCCGGTCACACCGGGCAAGTATGGAATGGCCCGGGCTGGCGGGTGATCTGGAGCCATGATCGGCAACTCGCACCTTCGCCGCTGTTTCGCAGCGTATTGCTGCACCCGGTGCCGCAGGCGCTGCTGCCCGCCACTCTGCTGCCGTGGCGCAACGTCCTGCAAAGCTGTGCGCTGGTATGCGCACAACCGCAAATTGTCGAGCTTACCCATGCGTTGATCGCTGCCGGAGTCACGCGGATCGCACCGATCGGCAACATTCACGACGGGTACGAGGGCGAACCCCATGATGGCGTCTATGCGCTGCAACGTTTGAGTCGACGGGTATCGGTGAGTCTGGCGGCCACGCAACTGCCGAATCAGGCCAGTCTCGATCCAGCGCCATCAGCGGCGACGCCGTGCGCTGCGATCATGGACAAAGAAGCCTTCGTTGCCCAGCCCATCAACGATCAGGCGCAGTTGTATTTCCGCTCCGGAGGCAGCAGCGGCACCCCTGCTCTGGCCGGCTACAGCTATCGCGACTTTGATCGGCAGATGCGCGCGACCGCTGATGGCCTGTTCGCCGCCGGTCTGGATCCAGCACAAGACCGAGTCATGAACCTGTTCTTCTGTGGCGGGCTGTACGGCGGCTTTCTCAGCTTCAGCAAAGCGCTGGAACTGCTTGAGGTGACGCACCTGCCCATGGCCGCGCCTACCGATGACGACTACCGGGAGATTGCCCAACTGATCATCGATCAACGGGTCAACGTGCTGGTCGGTATGCCCGGCACCCTGCATCGTCTGTTTCTCAATGAACAGGAGCGTCTGCGTGCTTATGCCGGAGTCGAAAAGGTCTTTCTCGGTGGCGAGCACCTGAGCGAGCAGAACCGTGAATTGCTGCGCAGTTGTGGCGTCTCGACCATTCGCTCGGCGATTTACGGCAGCGTCGACGCCGGTCCGCTTGGGCATGCCTGCGAGGATTCGGCGGATGGGGTTTTCCATCTGATGAGCGAAATCCAGCAGTTGGAGATTGTCGCGTTCGATGAGGATGTGCCGGTGATCGACGATCAGGTGGGCCGGCTGCTGGTGACCTCGCTCGCCCGCGAGGGTGGTCAGCGCGTGCAGCGTTATGAGATTGGCGACAGCGGACGCTGGCTCCCGGGCGTCTGCGCCTGCGGGCTGAAGTCGCCCCGCTTTGAACTGTTGCAACGCCACGGCAAGTTGTTGCGTATCGGCACTGACTTTATCTCCCTGAGCGAATTGGCGTCACGGCTGCAAGTGCCGTTTCAGTTGCATCTGGACCACAGCGCCGAGGGCGTCGAGCGCATGCAACTGCATTGCGAACTTACAGCCGCCACCGTTGAAACACGTCTCGCCGATTACCTGACCCTGACGACCATCATCGACAGCGGATTGCTGGTGCTGCAGATCGAGCAATGCTCGCCCGAACACTTCGTTCGAAACAAACACAGTGGCAAGACGCCGCTGGTCATTGACTCCCGCCGCTGACGCTTGCCGTGAGCTGGCTCATTCGAATCAAGAAGAACACACCGTGAAAACAACCGACTCGATTAGCGAATTAACGGGTTTCGCCCGTGAGCATTCGCCCTACTACAAGAACAGTCTCGCCAACATCCCCGAGGCGATAAGTTCACCGTGCGAACTGCCACTGCTTGATCCGGCAGACTTCTGGAAAGACAGCGCGGATCTCGCGCAATGGCCGGTCCTGACGGCCCCCATTGGGCACGCCTTGGTGTTCAAGACCGGTGGATCAACCGGCGGTGGCAGGCTGTCCGTGTATGCCCGCACGGAATGGCAGCGCACGGTGGAAGATTTCGGCCGCAGTCTGAGCGAGCAATTCAGCCCCGGGGACCGTGTCGCCAATCTGTTCTTCGCTGGCGACCTCTACGCCAGTTTTCTGTTTATTCATGACTCACTCGCCCATGTTCAAACAGCTGTCAGCGAGTTTCCGTTTACCGGCGAGGTTGATCCACCGAAGTTGGCCGATGCCATCAACCAGCATCGGATCAATGTACTGGCTGGCGTGCCCGCGCAATTACTGACCTTCGCCAGTTGGCTCAAACAACGCGGCCTTACGTTGCCCCTGGTTGATAGCGTGCTTTACGGCGGGGAGAGCCTGTTTGCCTCACAACGCCAGCTCCTTGAGCAAGTGCTGCCCAACGCGCGCATTGCCTCGATCGGCTACGCCAGCGTCGATGGCGGATTCATTGGCGCCAGTCATCCTGACTGCGTGGAAGGAGAACATCGCACACCCGACGGCCACGTCCTGTTGGAGATTATCGATCAGCACAGCGGCGCAACGATCGAGGCCTGCAATCAAACCGGTCTGCTCGTATTGACCAATCTGCATCGCCGCTTGATGCCGCTGATCCGCTATCCCGTCGGAGATCTTGCGTGCTGGCGCGAACCGCCGGGCACTGCACAACGCAAATTCGCCCTGAGGGGACGCAGCGGCAATAGCCAGCGGGTGCGGGTCGGCATTCTGTCGCTGATGACCGATGAAATCAGCAAAAGCGTACGGAGCATCACTGGCAGCGACGATTGGCAATTGCTGATCGAACAAGCCAACAGCGCAGATGTGTTGACGTTGAAATATGCAGTCATCGAACGATCGGCTCGCATCGACGAGAAACTTGAGGCCCGCTTGATCGAACTGTACCCGCCGATCGCGCAACTGCGGGCTGAGCGGTTATTGGAGCTGCGCATCCAGAGTTGCCGGCTCGAGGATTTGGCGCGCCATCCTCGCGCAGGGAAAAGCCTGCGGATCGTCGACTTGCGCTGCTATGGCCCGGACGAGAGGGAGGTGCGTGATGGAGTCGTTGATTCTGCGCAATTACCGTGACACCGACGCCAAGGCCGTCAGCCAGCTGTTTCGCGAGGTCTACGGTGATCATTACGTGCAAAGCGACGTTTACATGCCCTGCCTGATCAATCAGAACCACGCCGACAAACGCTGGCATTCACTGGTTGCAGTGGAGGGTGAGCGGGTTCTTGGCCATGCCACTTTGTATCGGCAGAGCGAAAGCTCGCACGATGCCGAACTGGCGTTGAGCGTCGTACATCCCGATACCCGTGGAAAGAACATTGCCACGCGGCTGGGCGGACAACTGCTGACTCATGCGCAGGCGTTGGGTTGTCGCAGCGTCTCGATCAAACAGGTCACCCATCACCCTTACACCCAACGCATGGCTATCAGCCTGGGTTTTCACAACACTGGATGGTTGCCGGACTATGTCCGCTCACCCTTTGGTTGTAAAAAACCCGAGTCGATCGTGTTGGGTGTACGTGCTATCGATGGCTATCAACGGCCATTGCCAGAACAGGCATGGCCAGCCAGTTGCCGCCCCTTGATGGAGCGTCTGAGCGCTGTGTTCGGCGTCGGAGCTGATGCAGGACGCTGGCGCGGAGCTTCGGTTCAGGTCCAGCAGCACGGCAGCCGCCATGAAATGTGGCTGGAAAAACTCAATCCGGAACTGCTCGACCAGTTGCGATCACTGCCCAGGCATTGGCTGATTTCGATTCGTCTACAGCTGTCACGACAGTTTGCCGTGGATCTGCACAGCCTGAATGACATCGGTTTTGCTTTCACCGGTCTGGCGCCTGCACAGGACAATCGAGGGGGATGGCTGGCGTTGTTTCATCGTGGCTACCGCGCCCGCCGGCTTGCGCTGCATTGCCCGCATATGCAGCAGTTGCATGACCAGGCACAACGTCACATCACTCGGCAAGCCGTGCCGGCGGCGTAAACAGCATGAGCCCGCACACGGATGAGCGGGCATCATCAGCAGACGTTACGCCTTTGCCTTCAGGCCTTTGTCGGACGGAACTGCCGCATTGCCTTCGCCGTAGGTCTTTAGATTCTGCAGGACGTAAATGGCTTTCTTGAATTCGGGAATCAGGCTCTTGCCGTAGTAATTGCCGTTGAGGCTGTTGGTCTGGATGGCATCGAGCTGAGTGGCGAAATATTCCAGCGCGTTGAACTTGGCCTCCGGGTCTTTCTGCACGCCGAACCGGTCGAATTTGTCGCCGGCATTGAGCAAAGTGATCGAGGTGATCTCGGAAATCAGGCCGCGCCCGCGCAGGAATTCGCTGAGGTTGCCCAACTGCTTGACGGAAACGTTGGCCGGGTCGAAGCCCTTGATCTGCTTGCGCAAACCCTGCTTATCCATCTCCGCCACATTCAGCGCATTCGGATCGTTGCCGACCAGCGTCAGCATCTGCTGCACTTTGACGCTCTGCGAAACCTGCTTTTTCGCGCCGGTATCACGGACCATTACGCCTGCCTTGCTTTCCCAGGCGCCGGTATAGCCGATCGTCATGCGAGGATTCCTTGTGCGATGAGCATGAAATGTCCTTGTTCCAACCAATTGAATGGGCGCGAGTATCGGCCGATGCGCCTGATCGCACCAAGTCTTTTGTGCGCTTTTTTACAAATCTCGTACATTCGTGACACAAGCCTGCATCCCGTAAACATTGGTTCAGAGCCGTCATCTTGATGTAACAAACGTGGCGATCCGGGGATTTGTACCCATCCCGATACCAACCGGTCATCGCCCAGCGTTGTTTCGGCGCGCGAGCACCTAAAGCTTCGGCCCGCAACGACGATACGCTGTGATACCCGCCCTGTTTTATTCCTGCCCTCCAACAAAAAAGCCGCTCAAGGATCAGTTCCATGCCCGCACTGCGCACTATTCAGGCTCGCTACACGCTGTTTCTGATTCTGTTCATCCTGCTGTTGTCCGTGCTGACCGTGGTCGGCATCAGCCAACTGGTGGCACCGACCCTGCGCGATACCGAAGAGAAGGTCGTGCTCAACCGCATCGCCGAAGTCGCCGTGCAGATTCAGGGCGAACTGAACAAGGTCCAGGCGCAGCAACGCAGCATCACCCAGACCATCCCACTGCTCGACAGCGCCGCCATCGACGTGGTGCTGCCAGGGCTGGTGGATCAGTATGGCGAACTGAAAGTCTTCGGCGGCGGCATCTGGCCGTTACCGGGCCAGCGTGAAGCCGGGCGCAACAAATTCAGCACCTTCTGGCACCGCGATGCCTCGGGCCAACTCAAGGTCAACACGTTCTGGAACAGCGATGCGGCGCCCAACTATTACGACCAGAGCTGGCACAAGGGCGGCATGGCCACTCCGCGCGGCCAGTGCGCGTGGGCCGCTGCCTATAAAGACGACGCCAGCGCCGAGCCGCGCACCAACTGCGCCATGGCGATCTACAAGAACGGCAGCGCCTGGGGCGTTTCGACCATCGACGTGACCCTGGGCTTCTTCAACGACCTGGTGGCGCGCAAGGAAAAAGACCTCAACGCCGAAATGCTCATCGTCGAGGCTGACGGTAAGATCATCAGCAACAGCTCGCGCATCAGCGGCCCGATCGTGCTGAAGAACATCAGCGAACTGGCAGCCAGCTCGACCTTCGTCAATCAGATCAAGACCGGCCTGCAGAATCGCGATACAGCACAACGCGTCGAGTTCGATAACAACGGTGAAGACGCCACCTTCTTCATGCGCCCTATCGAGGGCACACCGTGGTTCCTCGCCACCGCCCTGCCGACCAAGATGCTCACTGCCCAGCGCGACGACGTGCTCCATAGCCTCAGCCTGATCCAGATTCCGCTGGTGATCCTGCTGGTGCTGTTGCAGGTTTACGCGATTCGTAAACTGGTGCTACGCATGAAAGCGCTGAAGGCCAACATTGATTCGCTGTCCAGCGGTGACGCCGACCTGACCCGCCGCATCACCATTCGCGCCGAAGACGAACTGGGCGCCATCGGTCACTCGGTCAACACCTTCATCGCCTATCTGCAGAACATGATCGGCGAAGTCACCCAGGCCACCGGCGCCATGGCTTCCAGCCTCGACAACCTGCAGCGCACCTCGGCACATACCGGCCAGATTCTGCTGCGTCACGCTTCGGAAACCGATCAGACCGTCACCGCCATCAACGAAATGAGCTCGACTGCTGAAAGCGTCGCGCAAAACGCCGCTGAAACCGCTGCATTCACCCAGCGTGCCAATGAGAACGCAGACCGCTCGCGCGTTGTGGTCGGGGAAGCGACCAACAGCGTGGTCGCGCTGATCGACGAAGTGGCCAGCGCTACACACAAAGTTGAAAACATGCAGCAGGACGCCCAGCGCATCACCGAAATCCTCGGCGTCATCGGCGCGATTGCCGGGCAGACCAACCTGCTCGCCCTCAACGCGGCGATTGAGGCGGCACGTGCCGGTGAACAGGGTCGCGGCTTTGCGGTGGTGGCGGATGAAGTCCGCGCCCTCGCCGCCCGCACTCAGGCCAGTACCTCGGAAATCAACGAAATGTTGACCCGTCTGACTCAAGGCGTGAGTTCCTCGGTCAGCGCCATGGAAAACACCCAGGCCAGTTGCCAGTCCGCTGCTGACGCCACCGCCCGAGTCAACTCGGGGCTGGACGAAATGGCCGGTTCGGTCAGCCACATCAACAGCCTCAGCACGCAGATCGCCACCGCCGCCGAACAGCAAAGCGCAGTGACCGAAGAGATCAACCGCAGCATGGTGCAGATTCGCCACATGGTCGATGAACTGGTGCAGAGCGGCCAGGCCAGCGAGCTGAATACCCGCCAATTGCTCGAAGCCAATAGCCGCGTGAGCGCGATCATGGGGCGGTTCAAGGTCAGTTAAGCCAACCGCGACCACGGGGATTTTGGCCTTTACACCAATCCCCTGTGGGAGCGAGCCTGCTCGCGAAAGCGATTTTTCAGTCACTGTATCTGCGGCTGGTCAACCGCATTCGCGAGCAGGCTCACTCCTACACTGGTCCGGGTGTTTTGTAGCAACTGGAAACACTCAGTTGATGCCGGGATGGAAAAACCGGTCAAAATGCGTTCTTGCTGACCTTCACCGAGTCGAGAGCCCATTCCCATGCGAAGCCAACTGCGTCTGCTCGCCCTGAGCGCCCTGTTCATCTCCTCCCTGGCGCAAGCCGCCGAACTGATCCCGATCGAAGTGCACCGCGATGCCAATTGCGGCTGCTGCAAAAAGTGGATCAGCCATCTCGAAGCCAATGGCTTCAAAGTCGAAGATCACGTCGAAAGCGACATGAGCAGCTTTAAACAGCAGCACGGCGTACCACCGCGTCTGGCGTCCTGCCACACCGCGATCATCAATGGCAAATTCGTCGAAGGCCATGTGCCGGCCGATCAGGTGCTTGCGTTGAGCAAGCGCGACGATCTGCTGGGTGTGGCAGCGCCAGGCATGCCGATGGGCTCGCCGGGCATGGAAATGGACGGCATGAGCGATGCGTACCAAGTGATCGGTCTGAAGAAGGACGGCGCCGACGTGGTGGTGGCGGACTACCCGGCCCGTTGATGGGTGCGGCTTACTTCGGCCTGTTCTTTGCTGCGTTTGGTGCGGCGACGTTGTTGCCATTGCAATCCGAGGCGCTGCTGGTCGGCCTGATCGTCAGCGAGCGTTACTGGCTGTGGGGTTTGCTCGCGGTAGCGACGCTGGGCAACGTACTCGGCTCGCTGGTCAACTGGTGGCTGGGCCGTGGCATCGAGCGGTTTCAGGATCGACGCTGGTTTCCGGTCAGCCCTGGGCATATGGCCAAGGCACGCAAGCACTATGAGCGCTATGGGCATTGGTCGCTGCTGCTCAGTTGGCTGCCGGTGATCGGCGATCCGCTGACCTTGATTGCCGGCGTCATGCGCGAACCGCTCGGGCGCTTTCTGTTGATCGTCACACTGGCCAAAGGCGCGCGCTATGGCGTGCTGGCCTTGCTGACACTTGGCTGGCTAGGTTGAACCAACCCTCAGTGTGATTGCCTTTGTTTAACGTCGGCGTAATCCCGACCTTCCAGAGTCGGCCAATTTTCAAGGAGTTTGTGCTTATGTCCGTCACGCTTTCCCGCTGGCTGCCCGGCCTGGTCCTCAGCGCTGCCTTGCCGTTAATGGCGCACGCAGCCACTGAAACCGTTGCCGCCGAAGGGCCTGCCTATGGCCCGGAGCTGCAAGGTTTCCAATACCCCTACACGCTTAAACATTTCGCCTTCGAATCCCAAGGCCAGAAGCTGCAAATGGGCTACATGGACGTCGCCGCCAATGGCAAGGCCAACGGCCGCACCGTGGTGCTGATGCACGGCAAGAATTTCTGCGCAGCGACCTGGGACAGTTCGATCAAAGCCCTGAGCGACGCCGGCTACCGCGTGATTGCGCCGGATCAGATCGGTTTCTGTACATCCAGCAAACCTGAGCATTATCAGTACAGCTTCCAGCAACTGGCCACCAACACCCAGCAATTGCTCAAGGCTTTGGGCATTCAGAAAGCCACTGTGCTCGGCCACTCCACCGGCGGCATGCTCGCCACCCGTTATGCGCTGCTGTTCCCTGAGCAGGTCGATCAACTGGCAATGGTCAACCCGATCGGTCTGGAAGACTGGAAAGCCCTCGGCGTTCCGTATCGCACCGTCGATCAGTGGTATCAGCGTGAATTGAAGGTCACGGCCAAGGGCATTCGCGACTATGAGCGCACCACTTATTACGACGGCCGCTGGAAGCCGGAATTCGATCGCTGGGTCGACATGCTCGCCGGCCTGAGCAACGGTCCGGGCAAGACCCAGGTCGCGTGGAACTCGGCGCTGATCTACGACATGATCTTCACGCAGCCGGTGTACTACGAGTTCAAGGATCTGAAGATGCCGACCCTGTTGCTGATCGGCACCTCCGACACCACCGCCATCGGCAAGGACCTCGCGCCGCCAGAAGTGAAAGCGAAAATCGGTCATTACGAGGTGCTTGGCAAGCAGGTCGCCAAGCTGATTCCGCAGTCAACGCTGATTGAATTCCCGGGCATGGGTCATGCGCCGCAAATGGAAGAACCGGAGAAATTCCATCAGGCGCTGCTCGGCTGGCTGGGCAAGACTCCTTCCGCTCCTTGATGAGGCAAGCCGATGACGGTGCAGATTGCAGTGATCGATGACTGGCAAGACGTGGCCCGCGACGTGGTCGACTGGTCCGTGCTGGAGAGCATCGGTGAAGTGACCTTTGTGCATGATTACCCGGCCGACAACGCCACACTGGCCGAGCGCCTTGGCAAGTACGAGGTGATCTGCGTCATGCGCGAACGCACGCGCTTCGACGCCGACTTGCTCGGGCGCTTGCCCAATCTGAAGTTGCTGGCCACCGGCGGCATGCGCAATGCCGCGCTGGACATGTCGGCCGCAGCAGCGCTGGGCATCAAGGTCTGCGGCACCGATAGCTACAAACACGCCGCGCCGGAACTCACCTGGGCGCTGATCATGGCGGCCACCCGTGATCTGGTGAAGGAAGCCAATGCCCTGCGGGCCGGCCAGTGGCAGCAGGGCCTCGGCGGCGATCTGCACGGCAAGACGCTGGGTATTCTCGGTTTGGGCAGCATCGGCCAGCGGGTCGCGCAGTTCGGTCAGGTGTTCGGCATGCGGGTGATCGCCTGGAGCGAAAACCTCACCGCCGAACGCGCTGAACAGGCCGGCGTGACGTACGTCAGCAAGCAGCAACTGTTCGAGCAGGCCGACGTGCTGTCCGTGCATCTGGTGCTCAGTGAACGCAGTCGCGGTCTGGTCGATGCCCAGGCGCTGGACTGGATGAAACCGACCGCATTGCTGGTCAACACCGCACGCGGGCCGATCGTCGATGAAACCGCGTTGATCAAGGCGCTACAGAAACGGCGCATTGCCGGAGCAGCGCTGGACGTATTCGAGCAAGAGCCGTTGCCGGCCCTGCACCCGTTTCGCACGCTGGACAATGTCCTCGCCACGCCGCATGTGGGGTATGTCAGTCGGCAGAATTACGAGCAGTTCTTCCGGCAGATGATCGAGGATATTCAGGGTTGGGCAGCTGGGGAGCCGATGCGTCTGTTGAACTGAGTCCATCACTTTAAAGTTGAGTTGCTTCAACCGCCCTCTTCGCGAGCAGGCTCGCTCCCACAGGTTGTACGCGGTCCAATGTGGGAGCGAGCCTGCTCGCGAAGAGGTCATCTCAGATACCACTCTGCAATACGCTCGCACCACAACGGTGCAACTCGCCCATCCCCTAGCACAAAACCGTGACTGCCCAGTCACTGTTTTGGCCCACTCCGACCGAAAAACATGCCCTTCGTCGGAGCGTTTTCCCTCCTGAACCCTCGCTTACATCCCGACACAACCGATTGTCGAACAATTTACCCATTTGCCCCGACCCGCTCTAGGATCTGGCCTAGACTGATTTTTCAGTGGCCAAACCACTCGGTCATACCGACGAAAAAAAGTCGAAACTTTTGCTTCACGCCACAGGTCATCAGAACAACTGGGCGAAAGCGACTGGTGTAATCCTTGCAACGGCCTCACCACCCATTCTGCTTGCGCGTGTTGGGTCAGCATTTGCTCACCGATGCGTGGCGCCTTTGCGCCCGGCCACAGGACTTGGCCACGAAACAGCTTGTTCGAGACAAGAATCAGATCACACACGGGAGATACATATGATCAGTGCGGCATTGGATATTCAGGGAGAGCGTGCTCACCAGTCGCTTGGAGAATCGAGCACCATCAGTGTTCCCGGCAGCCGACAGATCAACGTACCCGGCACCAAGACGCTTGCTCCGGTAGCAAGCCAGAATCCCAACAAGAAAAAAGTGTTGTTCGTGACCTCTGAGATCGCCGATCTGGTCAAGACCGGCGGCCTCGGTGACGTGTCCGCCGCCCTGCCCCGGGCGATGGCCCACCTGCATGACGTGCGGGTGTTGATTCCCGGGTATCCGCAAGTGGTGCACAGCGAAAACCCGATTCACATCATCGGCGAGCTGGGTGGCCACGCCGCGCTGCCACCTTGCAAGATCGGGCGTATGGACATGCCCGATGGTCTGGTGATCTACGTACTGATCTGCCCTGAACTCTATGAGCGTGAGGGTGGCCCTTACGGCGCCAACAACGGTCGCGACTGGCCGGACAACCATATCCGCTTCGCCCGTCTCGGCCTGGCCGCTGCCGACATCGCCGCCAATCTTGCGCAAATCCACTGGCGCCCGGATCTGGTGCACGCCCATGACTGGCCGGCTGGCCTCGCGCCCGCTTACATGCACTGGCGCGGGCAGCGCACGCCAACGCTGTTCACCATTCACAACCTTGCCTACCAGGGCGTGACCAGCCTTGGTTCCTGCCCGGAGCTGGGGATTCCCACCCATGCCCTGCAACAGGAAGGCATGGAGTTCTACGGCAAGATGTCGTTCCTCAAGGCCGGCATGGCCTATTCGAGCCATATCACCACGGTCAGCGCGACGTATGCGCAGGAAATCACCACGCCTGATTTCGGTTGCGGCCTCGACGGTTTCCTTGCCGCCAAGACCCAGCAAGGCCTGCTCAGCGGCATCCCGAACGGCATCGACGAGAGCTGGGATTCGGCGACCGACCCGCACCTGTTCGCCCCGTTCGCCATCGGCGACTGGGAAGGCAAAGCGGTCAACGCCGCCCATGTCCGTGAGCTGTTCGGCTTGAATGACTCCACCGGTCCGCTGTTCGCCGTGGTATCGCGCCTGGTCTATCAGAAAGGCCTCGACCTCACCGAAGCGGTGTCCGAGTTCATCGTGCAGAACGGTGGTCAGATCGCGATCATCGGTCGCGGCGAGCCGGAAGAAGAGCAAGCCATGCGTGAACTGGCCCTGCGCTTTCCTGGCCAGATCGGCGTGCGGATCGGCTTCAACGAAACCGATGCCCGACGTATGTTCGCCGGCAGCGATTTCCTGTTGATGCCGTCGCGCTACGAGCCTTGCGGCCTGAGCCAGATGTACGCCCAGCGTTTCGGCTCGCTGCCGGTCGCGCGCAACACCGGCGGCCTGGCCGACACCATTGAAAACGGCGTCACCGGTTTCCTCTTCGATGAGTCCACCGTTGATAGCTACAAGGAAGCCCTGAGCCGCGCGTTCAAGGTTTTCGCCTTTCCGGAACTGCTCAACGCCATGCGCTGCCGTGCCATGGCTGCACCGTTCAACTGGAGCAAAGCGGTTGAACCGTACGCCGAACTTTACGAACAACTGGTCGCCAAGGCGTTGGGTAAAGCCAGCCACAAATAACCAGGGAGTTGCAGACAATGCCGTCAAGGACCCAAGAAACCTGGCCCCACGGCGCGATCATGCTGGATGCCGAGCACACGCAATTTGCGTTGTGGGCGCCTGACGCGTTCTACGTCAGTGTGGAACTGGAAGATGGAAAATCGTTGCCCATGCTGCCTCAGGGTGACGGTTGGTTTGTAATCAAGGCCAATTGCCCGGCGGGCAGTCGCTACCGTTACTGCATCGATGGCGAACTGGAGGTGCCGGACCCGGCCTCCAGGGCGCAGGATGGTGACCTCGACCGCCACAGCGTAGTGGTCGACCCCCATGCCTATCAATGGCGGCACACGACCTGGAATGGTCGGCCGTGGAGTGAAGCGGTAATTTATGAGTTGCACGTCGGTGCGCTCGGTGGATTTGCCGAAGTCGAACAGCATCTGGCGCGCTTGGTGGCGCTGGGCATTACCGCGATCGAACTGATGCCGCTGGCGCAATTTCCCGGTGATCGCAACTGGGGCTACGACGGGGTGCTGCCCTACGCGCCTCAAGCCTCCTACGGCACACCGGAACAACTCAAACACCTGATCGACAGCGCCCACGGCCATGGCCTGGCGGTGATTCTCGACGTCGTCTACAACCACTTCGGCCCCGACGGCAACTATCTGCATCGTTACGCCAGGGGCTTTTTCCGCGAGGACAAGCACACGCCTTGGGGCGCGGCGATCGATTTCCGCCGCCCGGAAGTGCGCGAGTTCTTCATTGAGAATGCACTGATGTGGCTGCTCGAATACCGTTTCGACGGCCTGCGTCTGGATGCGGTGCACGCGATTGAAGACCCGGATTTCCTCAGCGATCTGGCCCGGCGCATTCGCCAGCAGATCGACCCGACCCGGCACGTCTGGCTGACCGTCGAAAACGAGCTGAACCAGTCGAGCCTGCTGGAAAACGATTACGACGCGCAATGGAACGATGACGGTCATAACGCGTTGCACGTGCTGCTGACAGGCGAAACCGACGCCTATTACGCTGACTATGCCGCGCAGCCCACCGAGCAACTGGTGCGCTGCCTGAGTCAGGGCTTCGTATTCCAGGGCCACATCACTCGCCATGGCGAACCTCGCGGCGAGCCAAGCGAACATCTGCCCTCCACCGCTTTCGTGTTGTTCCTGCAGAACCATGACCAGATCGGCAACCGCGCGTTTGGCGAACGTCTGCATCAGCTTGCCGACCCGCGTGCGGTGCAGGCGGCTACGGTGTTGTTGCTGCTGTCGCCGATGATTCCGCTGATGTTCATGGGCGACGAGTTTGCCGCCGAGCAACCGTTCCTGTTTTTCACCAGCCACCACGGTGAACTGGCGGAACTGGTGCGTGAAGGTCGGCGCAACGAGTTCGCCGCATTCAGTGCCTTTACCGATCCGCACAAGCGCGAACAGATCCCTGATCCAAATGCCGAAAGCACTTTCCACGCTTCGCAGCCGCGACTGTCCGGGAGCGGCACGCCATTGCAACAGCAGACCCAAGAGCTCTACCGGCAACTGCTGAAATTGCGCCATCAGTACATCATTCCCCATCTCTCCGGGACCCAGGCTCTGGGCGCGCAAATGCTCGGCTATGGAGCGGTCAGTGCGCGCTGGCGGCTGGGCAACGGCAGTGAGCTGCGAATTGACCTGAACCTCAGTGACACGCCAGTGGTCAACCCTGCACAGACCGATACCGAGTGGCTGTTTCAACAGCCAGCGGCGATCGAACTGTCGGACCCGAACCAACTGCCGGCGTACACCGCGCTCGTCAGCCTCACGGCCGCACCCCTTTTGCACCCCCTGGATGGAGAGCGCCTATGAGCGATGCGCAACTGGAAATACTCGCCAGTCGAGCCGGCCTTGCCGTCGACTGGATCGACGCCAACGGGCGTCAGCAAAAAGTCGCTCCCGCTGTGTTGCGCAATGTCCTGATCGGACTCGGCCACCCCGCCAGCACCGCGCAAGAAATCGATGCCAGCCTGTTGCAACTGCAAGAAGTCCAGCAAGACCGCCATCTGCCGCCCCTGCTGACCTGCGACGTTGGTGTTGCCCTCGACCTGAGTCGCTACTTCACACCGGAGACGCCCTGCGAGATTCATCTTGAAGACGGCTCGCAGATGAACCTCAAGCTGGACAACGAAGCCATGTTGCCCGGCTTGATTCCTGTCGGTTACCAGCAAGTGCACATCGGCGATCAGTATTTCACTCTCGCTGTGGCGCCTGAGCGTTGTTTCAGCGTTGGCGATGCGGTCGATAGCCCGATCCCGCGCGCCTGGGGTCTGAGCGCCCAGCTGTATTCGCTGCGCCGTCCGGGTGACGGTGGTTTCGGCGACACCCAGGCGCTGGAGGAATTGGTTCGTGTAGCGGGTGAACGCGGCGCCGATGCGCTGGCGATCAGTCCGATGCACGCGATGTTCAGCTCAGACAATGGCCGCTACAGCCCTTATTCGCCGTCCAGCCGCTTGTTTCTCAATTCACTGTACGCAGCGCCGGGCAGCATTCTCGGCGAGCGCGCATTGCGTGACGCAATCGATGCCAGTGGCCTGGCCGCGCAGTTCGACCAGTTGGAAAATCTCAAGCTGATCGACTGGCCTGCCGCCGCCCAAGCCAAGCAGAAACTGCTGCAAGCCTTATATGATGGTTTCGTCGCTGGCGAGCATCCGCTGCACGCCGACTTCGCCAGTTTCCGTCATGCCGGTGGCGAAGCGCTGGAGAATCATTGTCGCTTCGAAGCCATTCAGGAAATGCGCGCGGCCCGTGGCGAAAGCCTCGACTGGCGCGAATGGCCGGAGCACTGGCACGACCCGCGCGGCGCGGCGCTGGGCGCTTTTGCCGAAGAATATGCCGAGCGCATCGGTTATTTCGCCTTCTGCCAATGGCTGATCCATCGCTGCCTCGAGCGCGTTCAATCTGCCGCGCGCAGCGCCGGCATGGGCATTGGCCTGATCGCCGACCTCGCCGTCGGTGCTGACGGTGCCGGCAGTCAGGCCTGGAGTTTCCAGGATGAATTGCTCGCTTCGCTGACCGTAGGCGCTCCGCCGGACATCCTGAATCGCAGCGGCCAGGGTTGGGGCATTTCCGCGTTCTCGCCGGAAGGGCTGATCCGCAACGGTTTCCGTGCCTTCATCGAGATGCTGCGCGCCAACTTCGCCCACGCCGGAGGCCTGCGCATCGACCATGTCATGGGCCTGCAACGCCTGTGGGTGATTCCCAACGGCGCCGCCCCGGCCGATGGCGCCTATCTGTATTACCCGTTCGACGACATGCTGCGTCTGCTGGCCCTCGAGTCGCATCGGCATCAAGCCATCGTACTCGGCGAAGACCTCGGCACCGTGCCGGAAGGCCTGCGGGAAAAACTTGCCGCGCGGTCAATCCTGGGCATGCGCGTGCTGTTGTTCGAACAGGACAATACCCGCTTCAAACCGATTCTCGACTGGCCGGATGATGCCCTGGCCACCACCAGCACCCATGACCTGCCGACACTCAATGGCTGGTGGCATGGCCGCGATATCGACTGGAACGCGCGCCTCGGTCTGGTCGATGCCAACGGCGAAATCGACTGGCGCCGGCATCGCGAGCGTGAACGTGAGGGCCTGCGCGATGCGCTGCGTCAGGATCCACAGAACTTCCGCGAAGAGTCCCACGAAGCCGATCAAGTGGTCGATGCCAGTGTGCGTTTCCTCGGGCACACCCGCGCGCCGCTGGTGCTGCTGCCGCTGGAAGATGCCCTGGGTATCGATGAACAGCCGAATCTGCCTGGCACCACCGATTCACATCCGAACTGGTCGCGACGTTTGCCCGGTCCCAGCGAAGCGTTGCTGGACGGCCCCGATGCCGCCCGCCGCCTGGAACTGCTGGCCTGCGCGCGCCTTCAAGCCTCTGAGCGTGACCAATGAATCAACAGCAAATCCAGCCACTGCGCGCCACGTTGCGCCTGCAATTTCATAAAGGTTTTACCCTCGAACAAGCGGTGCCACTGGTGCCGTACTTTGCCCGACTCGGCATCAGCCATATCTACGCCTCGCCACTGCTGGCGGCGCGCGCCGGTTCCATGCATGGCTACGACGTGGTCGACCCGACCCAGGTCAATCCGGAACTGGGCGGCGAGCCGGCATTGCGCCAACTGGTCAGCACCCTGCGTGAACACAACATGGGGCTGATTCTCGACATCGTTTCCAACCACATGGCCGTGGGCGGCAATGACAACCCGTGGTGGCTCGACCTGCTGGAATGGGGACGCCTGAGTCCGTATGGCGAATTCTTCGACATTCAGTGGCACTCGCCGGACCCGTTGATGGAAGGCCAATTGCTGCTGCCGTTTCTTGGCAGTGACTACGGCGTGGCGTTGCAGGAAGGCACACTCAAGCTCAAATTCAACGCGCAGACCGGGACTTTTTACGTCGAGCATTACGACCACCACTTCCCGATCTGCCCGAACAACTATGGCGAGCTGCTCAAGTCCGACGACACGCTGAAGTCCCTGGCAGATCGCTTCAGCACACTCAGCTATCAGACCGACGCACATTCGCTGGCGATGCCGCTCAAGCAAGAGTTGCGCGAGCTGGCGAGCGATCCGCGTGTTCTGGCGACTATCGAAGGCAACCTCGCACAGTACGATTCCACCACCGAGGAAGGCTTTCACAAGCTTCACGAACTGCTGGAACGGCAAAGCTATCGCCTGGCCAGTTGGCGCACGGCGGCGGACGACATCAACTGGCGGCGCTTCTTCGACATCAACGAGCTTGGCGGTCTGCGCGTGGAGCGCCCGGCAGTGTTCGAAGCAACCCACGGCAAGATCTTCCAATTGGTTGAAGAAGGTCTGGTCGACGGCCTGCGCATCGACCACATCGACGGCCTCGCCGACCCGCGTGGCTACTGCCGCAAGTTGCGTCGGCGTCTGGATCACTTGGCACCGGGACGTCATCTGCCGATCTATGTCGAGAAGATCCTCGGCGAGGGCGAAACCCTGCGCCGCGACTGGAGCGTCGACGGCACCACCG
Source organism: Pseudomonas sp. AC255 (assembly GCF_979258175.1). Classification (NCBI taxonomy): domain Bacteria; kingdom Pseudomonadati; phylum Pseudomonadota; class Gammaproteobacteria; order Pseudomonadales; family Pseudomonadaceae; genus Pseudomonas; species Pseudomonas sp. AC255. The sequence goes on from NZ_OZ409841.1 coordinate 2,369,602, forward strand.
GTTACGAGTTCATGAATCAGCTGTCGCTGCTGCAACACGACCCGGACGGCGAACATGTCCTCGGTGAACTCTGGCAGCGCCGCACCGAGCGCCCGGCAGCGTTCATGGAAGAAGCGCAACTGGCCCGTCAGCAGATTCTTAACGGTTCGCTGGCCAGCGATTTCGAAAGTGTTGCCCAGGCGCTGCATCAAGTCGCGCGGGATGACTTGATGACCCGCGACCTGACCCTGGGCGCGATTCGCCGCGTGCTGCATGCGTTGATCGTGCACTTCCCGGTTTATCGCACTTACATCAGCGCCATGGGCCGTTCCGAGCAGGACGAAGCGATTTTCCTGCACGCCATGGACGGTGCCCGGCAGACCCTCAGCGAAGCTGACTGGCCAGTGCTCGACTCGGTCGCCAGTTGGCTTGGCGGCACGCCATGGCGCCGCAAGCCACGGGGGCGCTCGCGCAAGATTCTCAAACATGCCTGCGTGCGTTTCCAGCAGTTGACCTCGCCGGCAGCCGCCAAAGCCGTGGAAGACACCGCGCTGTATCGCTCGGCGGTGCTGCTGTCGCGCAATGATGTCGGTTACAACACCGAGCAGTTCAGCGCGCCGGTCAGCGAGTTCCACGAAGTCAATCAACAGCGCATGACGGAGTTTCCCGACAACCTTCTGGCGACTGCCACCCACGATCACAAGCGCGGTGAAGACACCCGCGCCCGGCTGGCCGTACTCAGCGAGCGCAGCCATTGGTACGCCGATCAGGTTGAACTGTGGCGCGCCCTCGCCCGCCCGGTGCGCATCGAAGATGACGTGCCGTCTGCCGGCGACGAACTGATCCTGTATCAGGCGTTGCTCGGCAGTTGGCCGCTGGACCTGCAGGACGATGACCAGGCCGGTTTCGCCGATTACGCCAAGCGCATCTGGCAGTGGCAACAGAAAGCCCTGCGCGAAGCCAAGCTGCAAAGCAGCTGGAGCGCGCCGAATGAAGCCTATGAAAACGCAGCACAGGCGTTCACGGAAAAACTGCTGACCGGCGAAGAAGGCGAATTGCTGCGTGCCGCGCTGAGCAAGACCGTCAACAGCATCGCCGCTGCCGGCGCGCTCAACGGGCTGGCGCAAACCTTGCTGCGCATGACTGTGCCGGGTGTGCCGGATCTGTACCAAGGCAACGAGTACTGGGACTTCAGTCTGGTAGACCCGGACAACCGCCGCCCGGTGGATTACGCCGCACGCGAGCAAGCGTTGCAGGCATCCGTGCCGGGTACCGAGCTGCTTAAGTACTGGCGTGACGGGCGCATCAAACAGGCGCTGATCAGTGAGGTGTTGAACCTGCGCAAGGAACACGGCGAGCTGTTCCGCCGTGGCGATTACCAGCCATTGGAAGTGCTGGGCAGTCAGGCGCACAACGTCTTGGCATTCGCGCGTGAACACGAAGGCGTGCGGGCCATTGTCGTAGTGCCGGTGCGTTGCGCGACGTTGCTGGAAAACAGTGCCATCCCGCAGGTCGATGCGCTGCGCTGGGGCGATACGCGGGTCGTTTTACCGTCTGCCGCTTCGGATGCAAACCTGAAGGGACTTTTTGCAAGCAGCGTAGTCACACAAAACAGGGAGCTGAATGTCAGCGAAGCGCTGGGGGATGTCCCGGTCAATCTCTTTATCCAACACTTAACACAAGCATGAGTTCAGTTCAGGAGCATTGCGATGAGCACCGACGATAAACGCATTCGCGAATTCGCCTATCAGATCTGGGAGTCGGAAGGGAAACCTGAAGGCCACGAAGAACGTCATTGGGAAATGGCGCGCAAGCTGGCCGAGGCCGAAGCGCTGGCACCCAAGAAGCCACCCAAGGCGGCTGGCAGCAAAGTGGCTGGCAAGACTACAGCGGCAACAGCGAAAAGCACCGACGGCAAGACACCGGCAGCCGCCAAAGCCAAACCAGCGGCGAAAGCCAAGCCTGCGGCCACGGCCAAAGTAGTCCCGCCGGGCGAAAAGGCTGCCGAGAAAAAGCCGCGAGCCGCGAAGAAGCCTCCGGCGAACTGACCCGATCCATTTTTGAACTGAATGACTGTGTGGCGAGCGTGCTCGCCACAAGGGGTTCTTGCGCCCCGAAGAAAGCCCTTCTTGGGGCAAAACACACCACCCTGTGGGAGCGAGCCTGCTCGCGAAAGCGCTAGGTCAGTTGGTGAAAACGTCGAATGTACCGACGCTTTCGCGAGCAGGCTCGCTCCCACAAGGAAATCTCATTGCCTGAACTGTCCCGTTTTTTTGCAGGAGCAATCATGAACCGTCCAAAGAAAGCCGAACCCGCTGCGCACGCCGAGCCGTCGAGAATCCGTGAAGGCCTGCCCTTCCCGCTCGGTGCGACCTGGGATGGTCTGGGGGTGAACTTTGCTCTGTTTTCCGCCAACGCCACCAAGGTTGAGCTGTGCATTTTCGACGATGCCGGCGAAGTCGAACTCGAACGCATCGAGCTGCCGGAATACACCGATGAGATCTACCACGGCTACCTGCCGGATGCGCATCCTGGCTTGATCTACGGCTACCGCGTTTATGGTCCTTATGACCCGGCCAATGGTCACCGTTTCAACCACAACAAACTGCTGATCGACCCTTACGCCAAACAATTAGTTGGTGAGCTGAAATGGTCGGAAGCGCTGTTCGGCTACACCATCGGCCACCCCGACGCCGACCTCAGTTTCGACGAGCGTGACAGTGCGCCGTTCGTGCCCAAGTGCAAGGTCATTGACCCGGCCCACACCTGGGGCAACGACCATCGTGTCAGCGTGCCGTGGGACAAGACCATCATTTACGAAACCCACGTGCGCGGCATCAGCATGCGTCATCCTTCGGTGCCGGAAAACCTGCGCGGCACCTTTGGCGGCTTGATGGTCGACGACGTGCTCGAGCACATTCGTAAACTCGGCGTGTCCTCCGTCGAACTGCTGCCGATTCACGCCTTCGTCAACGATCAGCATCTGCTGCAAAAAGGCATGACCAACTATTGGGGCTATAACAGCATCGCGTTCTTCGCCCCGGACCCGCGTTATCTGGCCAGCGGCAAGATTGCCGAATTCAAGGAAATGGTCGCGCACCTGCACGATGCCAATCTCGAAGTCATTCTCGACGTGGTCTACAACCACACCGCCGAAGGCAACGAGCAAGGCCCGACCCTGTCGATGCGCGGTATCGACAACGCCTCCTACTACCGCTTGATGCCCGACGACAAGCGCTACTACATCAACGACTCCGGCACCGGTAACACCCTGGACCTGAGTCACCCGTGCGTGCTGCAAATGGTCACTGACTCCCTGCGCTACTGGGCCAGTGAGATGCACGTCGACGGTTTCCGTTTCGACCTGGCAACCATTCTTGGCCGTTACCACGATGGTTTCGACGAGCGCCACAGCTTCCTCGTCGCCTGCCGTCAGGACCCGGTGCTGCGTCAGGTGAAGATGATCGCCGAACCCTGGGACTGCGGTCCCGGCGGTTATCAGGTCGGCAACTTTCCGCCGGGCTGGGTTGAGTGGAACGACAAGTTCCGCGACACCGTGCGTGCGTTCTGGAAAGGTGACGACGCCCAGCTCGCCGATTTCGCCAGCCGCATGACCGCTTCCGGGGAGATGTTCAACCAGCGTGGGCGCCGGCCGTATTCGTCGGTGAACTTCATCACCGCCCACGACGGTTTCACCCTCAACGATCTGGTGTCGTACAACGACAAGCACAACGAAGCCAACGACGAGAACAATCAGGACGGCAGCAACAACAACCTGTCGTGGAACCACGGCGTCGAAGGCCCGACCGACGATCCGGAAATCAACGCTCTGCGCCACCGGCAGATGCGCAATTTCTTCGCCACTCTGCTGCTGGCCCAAGGTACGCCGATGATCGTCGCCGGTGACGAGTTCGCGCGCACGCAGGACGGCAACAACAATGCCTATTGCCAGGACAGCGAGATTGGCTGGGTCAACTGGGACCTGAGCGAGGACGGCAATGCCCTGCTCAAGTTCGTCAAACGCCTGATCAAGCTGCGCCTGACTTATCCGATCCTGCGTCGTGGACGCTTCCTGGTCGGCGAGTACAACGAAGATATCGGCGTCAAGGACGTGACCTGGCTGGCACCGGACGCCACCGAAATGACCACCGAGCACTGGCACGATGCGCACAATCGCTGCCTCGGCATGCTGCTCGACGGTCGCGCGCAGGAAACCGGCATCCGTCGCAAAGGCGCCGACGCGACGCTGCTGCTGGTGGTCAACGCCCACCACGACATCGTCAACTTCACCCTGCCGGAAGTACCGGATGGTGGCTTCTGGACGTGCATGATCGATACCAATCAGCCGTCGATTCGCGGCCAGGAACGCTTCGAATTCGGTCACGAGTATTCGGTGACCGGGCGTTCGTTGCTGTTGTTCGAACTGCAACGCGACGAAGAAGATTGATATGGACTTTCAACATTATCTGGCTCGCCGTCCGCCAGATTACGCCGACACCAATGCCCTCGGCCGTTGCCTGCGAGCAATGGTCGAGGCCGGCCTCGACCGCTTGCCGTTGCCCGGCAGCGGTCACACGCTGGAGCGCTTCCAGCGTCTATCGGAGGTGGGCGGACACGATCTTGGGCTGTGCAAACTCTATGAAGGCCACACCGACGCTCTGGCGATCATCGAGCAATTGGGCGGTACGCCAACCCCGGGCAGCACGTGGGGCATGTGGGCCGCCGAACCGCCGCAGGCACGGGTGAAAGTCACGCCGTCCGGGCATATGGTGATGCTGAACGGGCGCAAGGCCTGGTGCTCTGGCGCTTCGGTGCTCAGCCACGCCTTGCTCACTGCGTGGGACGCTGATGATCAGCAGCAATTGGTTGCAGTCGCACTCGATCAACCTGGCGTGACCATCACCGATCAGGGCTGGCAAGCCGTGGGCATGGCGGCCACCGGCAGCGTCGAAGTGCTGTTTGAAAACGCCGAAGCGCAGGCCATTGGCAACCCCGGTGATTACCTGCAACGGCCGGGGTTCTGGCAGGGCGGGATCGGTATCGCGGCTTGCTGGTACGGCGCTTCACGGCGGATTGCCGAAGGGCTGCGTCAGCATTGCGCGCAACGCGATGAACCGCACGCCCTCGCCCATCTCGGTGCGACTGACACAGCACTGCAAGCAGCGGCCGACGTGTTGCGCTTCAGCGCGTTGCAAATCGATGCGCAGCCTGAGGCTGACGCTGAACTGCTGGCCCGTCGCGCCCGCGCGGTGGTCGAACAGTCTGCCGAACAGGTCATGCGTGAAGTCGGGCGGGCGCTGGGTGCCGGGCCGTTTTGTCAGGATCGGCATTTTGCGCGACTGAGTGCCGACTTGCCGGTGTTTCTGCGCCAGAGTCACGCCGAGCGCGACCTTGCTGCGCTGGGCCAGCGGATTGCCGGTCAATCCTGCGAGGTCTGGGCGTTATGAAGGACAACCCGATCGTCGGCCAGGGCACTTCACTGCAGCAATGGCAGGGTTCGCGGCGTCTGGCCGAACTGCCCGCCATCGACGTTCTTGACCTGGTACCGCTGGGTTCGCGGGCGGTGATCATCGCGCCGCATCCGGATGACGAAGTGCTCGGTTGCGGCGGCATCATGCAGTTGCTGGCGGCAGCCGGACGGCCGTTGCAATTGATCTCGGTTACCGATGGCAGCGCCAGTCACCCCGGCTCGCAACGCTGGACGGTCGAACGCTTGAGCGTGGTGCGACCGCAGGAATCCGCCGAAGCTCTGCGCCGCCTCGGCTTGCCGATGCACAGCCTGAAATGGCTGCGCGGCGGGTTTACCGACACCCAAGTGGCGGCTCAGGAAACCGGGTTGAGCGAATTCATCGCCGGTTATCTGCACGCCAGTGATGTGGTTTTCACTACCTGGCGCCAGGACGGTCACAGCGATCACGAGGCCGTCGGCCGCGCCAGTGTCGAAGCGGCGCGACGCGTTGGTGCGACCTGCCATGAACTTCCGGTCTGGACCTGGCACTGGGCAACCCCGGAAGACGTCTCGGTGCCATGGGAACGCGCGCGCAAGATTCTTCTGTCACCCACGCACATCGCGCGCAAACGCCACGCGGCCCACGCGTTCGCCAGCCAGTTGGAAGGCGACCGCGACGTCGGGCTCGGGCCGGTGCTTGCGCCCTATGTGCTTGATCGTTTGCTGCAACCTTTTGAAGTGGTGTTCCTGTGAGCGTCGATGACCGCTATTTCGACGGCCTGTTCGCTGGCAACGACGATCCATGGGCGTTCCGCCAGCGCTGGTACGAGCAGCGCAAACGCGCGATCACCCTCGCCGCCCTGCCGCGTCCGCGCTACAGGTCGGTGTTCGAACCGGGTTGCGCCAACGGCGAACTGAGTGCAGAACTGGCTCCGCGCTGCGATCGCCTGTTGTGCTGCGACACGGCGAGCGCGGCAGTGAAGCTGGCGCGTACTCGCTTGAGTGTGTTTGAGCATGCCGAAGTCCGTCAGGGCCGCCTTCCGGCTGACTGGCCGGAGGAAAAATTCGACCTGATTGTATTCAGCGAAATCGGCTACTACCTCGACGAAAAAGATCTGACAGAAATGATCCGCCGGATCAGTGAGTCATTGACGGCCGAAGGACAATTGCTGGCCTGCCACTGGCGCCCGCCGATCGAGGGCTGCCCGTTGAATGCACGTCAGGTCCACGATCAGATCCACGATCAATTGGCTTTGCCGCGTCTGGTGCTGCATCAGGAAGCGGATTTCATTCTCGAACTGTGGAGCCGCGAGCCACGCTCGGTGGCGGCACTGGAGGGCTTGCGTTGATCGGTATCGTGATTCCTGCACACAACGAAGAAGCGCTGCTCGATGAATGCCTGCGCGCCGCCCTGCGGGCCAGCCAGCATGGGCAACTGGCCGGCGAGCCGGTGGAAATCCTGGTGGTGCTCGACAGTTGCAGCGACGCCTCGGCGCAGATTGTCAGCGCTTATCCGGTGCTGAGCCTGCAGATCGACGCACGCAACGTCGGCGAAGCCCGAGCCGCCGGTGCGCGACTGCTGCTCGAGCGCGGTGCCCGCTGGATCGCCTGCACCGACGCCGACAGCCGCGTCGCCGATGACTGGCTGGCGGCGCAACTGGGACTGGAGGCGGACGCAGTGTGCGGCACGGTGACCGTCGAGCACTGGCACGAATCGATCGATGAAGCGGCGCAGATTCGCTATCACCGCCATTATCAGGCCCGCGATGGCCATCGACACATTCACGGCGCCAACCTCGGTGTCAGCGCCGAGGCTTATCGCCTGGCCGGCGGTTTCAAACCGCTGACCTGTGACGAGGACGTGCAACTGGTGCGTGCGCTGGAGCGCAGCGGTGCGAATATCGCCTGGAGTCATCGCCCGCAAGTGCACACCAGCGCCCGTCTCGACAGTCGGGCCAAGGGCGGATTCGGTGACTTTCTGCGCAATCTGGCACAGCTGGAATAAAAAAATACGGATCAGATTGATCTGTGACGCGACGAATCGGCTGTCTTGAGCAATACTCTGCTTCGCAGTAATCCAAGGGTTGGAGCACTGCACCGTTGCTATTCATTTGCCTTCACGGGCCGCGATCAGCGTTGGCTGTTCACGACTGAGGGCGAGATACCACAAGGACGTCGCACTCATGAAATCGTCATTGATCAACGAACACGGCCTGCCAGCACAGATCTGGAACAGCGCGCCGCAACTCGACAATATTCCCGTCATCAACACCCACAGCCTGGTTCCCGCCGGCGCCCGCGCCGTGGTCATCGCCCCGCATCCGGGCGATGAAGTGGTCACTTGCGGCGGTTTGCTGCAATTGCTCTCCAGCCTTGGCCATCCCCTGCAATTGCTCTCGATTACCGACGGCAGCGCCAGCCACCCCGGCTCGCGGCAATGGTCGGAACAACGCCTGAGTGTATTCCGCCCGCAGGAAAGCGTCGAAGCCCTGCGCCGCCTCGGCCTGCCCATGCACAGCCTGAAGTGGGTGCGCGGCGGCTTTACCGACAACGCACTGGGTGATCAGCAAAGCCAGCTCACCGAGTTCATCGGCCGCTACCTGCGACCGGGCGACGTAGTGTTCAGTACCTGGCGCAAGGATGGCCCGCCGGATCATGAAGTGGTCGGCCGCGCCAGTTTCGACGCGGCGCAAAAGGCCGGGGCGACCTATCACGATGTGCCGGTGTGGGCCTGGCACTGGCCGGAGCGCGAGCAGCGCATGATTCCCTGGGAACGCGCGCGCAAGCTGCGTCTCGACACCTGGACGGTAGCGCGCAAGAGCCACGCGACCCACGCTTACGCCAGCCAGCTCAAGGGCGAACCGGCCATCGGCATCGCCCCGCTGCTGCCCCCGGTGCTGCTGGAGCGGATGCGCTTGCCGTATGAAATCGTCTTTGTCTAAGCACCACAGATCCCTCTGACACCGTGAAATCCTGTGGGAGCTGGCTTGCCAGCGATAGCGGTGTATCAGGCAATAGAGATACTGCTGATTTGGCCCCATCGCTGGCAAGCCAGCTCCCACAGAGTCCTGTGTACGATCAAACATTTCTGTAAGGAACTGCCACCCCCTCAAACCAGTCGCATGAACAGGCATGGCCCAAATCAGAGGAGTGAACGTGTCCAGCGATTCCAAGCGTCAAGTGGTCGACGCGCCAGTCATTCATCGCCTGCGGGTACTCACGGTCAACACCCACAAGGGCTTCACCGCGCTGAATCGGCGGTTCGTTCTCCCGGAGCTGCGCGAAGCGATGCGCAGTACCTCGGCCGATCTGGTGTTTCTGCAGGAAGTGGTGGGTGAACACGAACGCCATTCGAGTCGCTACAACGACTGGCCGCAGACCTCGCAATACGAATTCCTCGCCGACAGTATGTGGAGCGATTTTGCCTATGGCCGCAACGCCGTTTACCCCGACGGCCACCACGGCAACGCGCTGCTGTCGAAATACCCGATCCGCGAATACCGCAACCTCGACGTGTCGATCACCGGGCCTGAACGGCGCGGGCTGTTGCACTGCATTCTTGATGTGCCCGGGCATGCCGAGGTGCACGCGATCTGTGTGCATTTGAGTCTGCTGGAGAGCCATCGGCAATTGCAGTTGCAGCTGCTTTGCCAGTTGCTTGAATCACTGCCCGACGATGCGCCGGTGATCATTGCCGGTGATTTCAATGACTGGCAGTTGCAGGGCAACGCCGCCCTCGCCCGTCGCGACTATTTGCACGAAGCTTTTGAACGTCATCATGGGCGCCCGGCGAAAACCTATCCGGCGCGGTTTCCCTTGCTGAGGCTTGACCGGATTTATCTGCGCAATGCCAGCAGCCACGATCCAAGGATTCTCGGCAACAAGCCGTGGACGCATTTGTCGGATCATCTTCCCTTGGCGGTTGAGGTGCACCTCTAGCTGCATTTTTGACAGCCATCTAATGACAGGTCGTTCCGGCAATTACCGCTCGGAAGGACCTTTCGTCGGCGGCAAAAAACCGTCAAATGCACCCTTCGCAAGCGTTTTTCCATGCAAACAAGCACTTAGTTATGTGCAGAAAAACAAACGCTTGCAGTTGCTGATTTAAGCGCGCCATTCATCGTGCATTTTCTTGACGCGCAGGCGTCGCTCTTCTTATCTCTACCTTACTACCCCCGGAATCACTACTGGGGCTGACCTTCCGGCACTCGCGAAATCGAGCAGCCGCGGTTCGCCCCGCTCTATTCGGTCGCCCCTCGTTCGGGGTAGGAGAGACGCCAAACTCGAGATGACGCATGCGCTTGCAAGGTAGACCTCCATGAAAACTTCACTGACCCCACATGAATTGAAAATCACCTTTTGCACAGTGTCAGGTTCGCTGTTGCTGTGCTCGTCCATGGAGGCGCATGCGGAATTTTCGGCGGATGAACGCGCGTGGTATCGCGCCGATGTCCCTGTGATGACCTTGCCAGTGACCGTGATAACGCCCGGACCGCTGCCATTGAGTCAGCAGAGTTCGCGCCTGATCACCGAAGATCTTGCCCCGTCTGCCTGGGACGAGCTGTACGGCAAAAGCGCTCGACAAGCACAGACCGACGCACTGTCTTCCGGCTATGCGATGGCCGGTGGCGAGTTCAAAGGTCCGGCCGTGGTCACGTTGAAAAGCGCTAACGGGACTACCCAGACCCTTGGTCTCATAGGTGGCGACAATCAGGTCCAGCTGAATGCCGATGGTTCGCTGACCCGACGTGCCCTCGCCGACCGCAACACTGACAGCCTCAACCTGCAAGGCCAGAGCCTTGGCGCCTATTACAGCCTGGTCGGCGCGCAGGGCTGGCACGTCGACCTGTCGGCCAGTGGCGGTCGGGTCAGCGGTTTCAGTCGGACCCCGCAAGGCAATCGGCAAGCCACCGAAGGCAACGCGATGACCTTTTCCGTTGAAGGCGGTTATCCGATCGGCTTGAGTGACAACTGGGTGGTCGAACCACAGGCGCAACTGATCAACCAGCGCATCAGCCTCGACGCGCCTTATGCAGGCTCGGGCAACGCCTCGTCGACCGACCTGACCGCGTGGAGTGGCCGTGTCGGTGCGCGATTGAAAGGCAGTTATGACTTGAACGGGTTGCCTGTTGAACCCTACGTGCGCACCAACCTTTGGCACACGGTGTACACCGGCAGCACGGTGACCCTCGATCAGGTCGACAAGATCAGCAGCAGCCGCAAGTCTTCAACAGTGGAATTGGGCTTGGGACTGGTGGCGCGGGTCACACCGGCAGTAAGCCTGTACATGAGCGCCGATTACAGCAGCGATGTGGATGACAATGACCTGAACGGCATTATCGGCAGCCTTGGAGTGCGGATGCGTTGGTGATCTGCTGATCAGTGAAAAACCCTGTGGGAGCTGGCTTGCCAGCGATGGCGGAGTGTCAGTCAACAAAGATGCTGAATGTGACGGCCTCATCGCGGGCAAGCCCGCTCCCACAGTTTTACTGTACCTGGATCAGCCCTGCGGCTTGAGAATCAACACCGCCAATGGTGGCAGGTTCAGTTCCAGCGACAACGACTGACCATGGCTTGGCACTTCTTCGGTCAACGCTCCGCCGCCATTGCCATAGTTGGAGCCGGCATAAATGTCGGCGTCACTGTTGAACAGCTCGGTCCAGCGCCCGGCAAACGGCACGCCGACCCGATACGCCTGGCGCGGTACCGGGGTGAAGTTGGCAACCACCAGCACTGGCGAGCCATCCTTGCTCCAGCGCAACCACGCGTAAACGCTGTTGATCGCATCATCGCCAATCAACCACTGGAAGCCTTGCGGTGCGTCGTCCTGGTCGTGCAGCGCCGGCTCTTCGCGATACAGCCGGTTGAGATCGCCAACCAGTTTCTGCACGCCTTTGTGCTCGGAGTACTGCAGCAGGTACCAGTCCAGTTGCTGATCGTGGTTCCACTCGCGCCATTGGCCAAACTCGCAGCCCATGAACAACAGCTTCTTGCCCGGATGCGTCCACATGAAGCTCAGATAGGCGCGCAAGTTGGCAAACTTCTGCCAGCGATCGCCAGGCATCTTGTCGATCAAAGAGTGCTTGCCGTGCACCACTTCGTCGTGGGAAATCGGCAGGATGAAGCGTTCCGACCAGGCGTAGACCAGACCAAAGCTCAACTCGTTGTGGTGATGGGCGCGGTACACCGGATCTTGCTGGATGTAGTGCAGCGAATCGTGCATCCAGCCCATGTTCCATTTGTAGGCAAACCCGAGACCGCCCTGCTGGGTGCTCTGGCTGACGCCCGGCCATGCGGTGGACTCTTCGGCAATCACCAGCGCACCCGGCGCTTCCAGCTCAACCACGTCGTTCAAATGCCGCAGGAAGTCGATGGCCTCCAGGTTCTCCCGACCGCCGTGGCGGTTCGGCACCCATTCGCCCGCCTTGCGCGAATAGTCGCGGTACAGCATCGAAGCCACCGCATCGACACGCAGGCCGTCGATATGGAAGTGTTTCAGCCAGTGCAGCGCCGAGGCCAGCATGTAACCGTGCACTTCGGTGCGACCAAGGTTGTAGATCAGCGTGTCCCAATCCTGATGGAAGCCTTCCAGCGGGTTGCCGTATTCGTAGAGCGCGGTGCCGTCGAACTGCGCCAGACCATGGGTATCGGTGGGGAAATGCGCCGGTACCCAGTCGAGAATCACCCCGATGTCGGCCTGGTGACAGGCGTTGACGAACTCGGCGAACTGATCCGGCGTGCCATAACGCGCACTCGGGGCGAATTGCGAAAGCAGCTGATAGCCCCAGGAACCGCCGAAGGGGTGCTCCATGATCGGCATCAGTTCGATGTGGGTGAATCCCAGCTCTTTGACATAAGGAATCAGGCGCTCGGCCAGTTCCGGCCAGGTGTACTGGCGCGCGACCTCGCCGAGATCATCCAGCTCGCACTGCCAGGAACCGGCGTGCAACTCGTAGATCGACAGAGGTTTGGAGCGCTGCTGGCGATCCTGACGGGAATTCATCCAGTCGTGATCCTGCCAGTCGATCTGCAGGGGCGAGGCAACTTTCGAAGCGGTGTCCGGCGGCAGGCTGGTGGCCAGTGCCATCGGGTCGGCCTTGAGCGGCAGAATGCCGTGGGCGCCGAGGATTTCGTACTTATACAACTCCCCCGCTTGCAGACGCGGGATGAACAGTTCCCAGACACCGGACGGATGACGCAGCCGCATCGGGTGGCGACGGCCGTCCCAGACGTTGAAATCGCCGACCACCGATACACGGCGGGCATTCGGTGCCCACACGGCAAAGCGCACACCGTCCACGCCATCAACGGTCTTCAGCTGCGCACCGAGGCAGGCGCTGAGGTCGCGGTGGTTACCCTCGGCGAACAGATACAAATCCATCTCGCCGAGCAACTGGCCGAAGCTGTACGGGTCTTCGGCAACCTGCTCGCCACCGGCCCAACGTGTGCGCAACAGGTACGGTCGCGCCTGATCGAAATGGCCGACAAACAGCCCCGGCGTCTCGGTCATCTCCAGCGGGCCAAGGTCTTCGCCGCTGTCCTTGTCCAGCACCGCAACACTCAGCGCACCGGGCAGATAGGCGCGGATGAACTGCCCGCCGGCGCCATCGCCGTGCGGGCCGAGAATGGAAAACGGATCCTGATGTTCGGCGCGCACCAAAGCATCGATGTCGCGCGCCGAGGGTAACAATGCTTCCTTTACCACACCCTGTTCCTTGTTCGAGAAACTCATGACTACTCTCCACCAAGATCGGAAAAGGGTTTAAGCCCTGTCAATAATCCATACAAGCCGTGCAATGGCACGGGCAGCCACGTTGGGCGGTTTTCCGCCTCGTAGGCCACTTCATAAGCGGCTTTTTCCAGGCCGAACAACGCCAGCGCGGCGTCGGCACCCTCGGGATCCTGCCAGGCATGCTCAAGACTAGCTGCTGCCTCGCGGTATGCCTGGACAAATGCCTCGCGTGCCTCACGCAGATAACGCTCGGCGACCCGTTTGCGCGCCGCTTCGGCTTCGACGCTGTTATCAACGTTATGCACATTGATGGTCATCGCCGCTGCGTAATCGAACGAACGCAGTACGCCGCTGACGTCCTTGTACGGGCTGTGTTTACCGCGACGCTCGCTCAATGGCCGCGCCGGTTCGCCCTCGAAGTCGATCAAGTAGGCGTCGCCCTTGATCACCAGCACCTGGCCCAAATGCAAGTCGCCATGCACCCGAATGCGCAAGCCGCCGGTGGCTTTCTTCGCCAGATCCTGCACATGGGCAAGAATGGTTTTCTTCTCGTCGAGCAGACGCTTGACCAGTTTCTGATCCGTCGCATTCAACTCGCCTTGATGCTGTTTGAGCAGTTTCAAGGCGTGTTCGACCTGGGCGGTGACATCCTTGCCCGTCGCGGCCATGTCCTTGCTCGACGACACTTGCGGCGCGAAGTCGGCATTGTCGGTTGGCGCAGCGAGCACCTGATGCATCTCGCCCAGACGCTGGCCGAGCATGCCGGCGAAGTCTCTCAGCTCGCCGAGGGCGTTGTAATGCTGCTCCTGCTCGGACATGGCGTCGGCCAGTTCATCGCGCAGCGCCCGTTCCAGGTTGTTCTGCGTCCATTCCCATGCGTCGCCCTGATTGCTCAGATAGCCTTGGGCGATCATCAGCAAGTTGTCTTCGCCTTGCGCGTCGCGGCGAATCACCGAACCGAGCAGTGGAGAGATATTGGCAAACCCGGCCTCGGTCAGGTAAGCGCTCATCTCCAGTTCCGGGTGTACGCCAGAAGCGACTTTGCGTATCAGCTTAAGCACCAGACTGTTGCCGATTACCACTGAACTGTTCGATTGCTCGGCCGACAGGTAGCGCACATCCGACTCGGCGCCGAGGCCGAGTTTTTCCAGATGATCTGTCTGCTCGAAGCGGATTTCGCCTTCGATCGACTCCAGTACGGTGTTGTTCTGCATGCCTTGCAGAACGGCGCGGACGAAGGTTTCCAGGGTGAACGCATCGGTGATCAGGCCAACCTGACGCACACGGCGTACACGCGACAGCGCCAATTGCTGAGGCAACGGCGGGCCGACATGGTCTTCGCCAATGAAGCCGAACGGCAGCTGATAACGGTTGGTCTGGCCGCTACTGGTGACTTCGATTTCGCTGAGCAGCACTGGGTGCTGGGCATCGCCGAAACGCACGCCGTAAGCCAGATTGACCTTCTCGATCGCCGCATCCTTGCCGGCAAACCAGCGACGATTCTGCAGCCAGCTCGGCAGGATGCTTTGCTCCAGCGTCGTACGTGACGGCGCTTCGAGCAGTTCTTCCATGCGCTTTTTCAGCACCAGCGTGGTGAAGTCCGGCAGGCTCTGCGCCGGCTCGACGTGCCAGCTCGGCATCTGGTTTTCTGCCGCCAGTGCAAACCAATAGAAACCGTACGGCGCCAGGGTCAGGAGGAAATTCAACTGACCGATCGGCGGGAACGCGTTACCACCGAGCATTTCCACCGGCACCATGCCGACATACGCCGACAGGTCCAGCTCGACCGCTTGCGCACTGCGCGAGACGTTGGCCACGCACAGAATGATTTCGTGCTTGCCGTCGGCATCGGTGTATTCGCGGGTGTAAGCCAGCACACGACGGTTGCTCGGCGAGAGCATTTTCAAGGTGCCACGGCCGAAGGCTTTCGATTGCTTGCGCACTGCCAGCAGACGGCGCGTCCAGTTCAACAACGAGTGCGGATCGCCGGACTGGGTTTCGACGTTGACCGACTGATAGCCATACTGCGGGTCCATGATCGGCGGCAGTACCAGACTGGCCGGATCGGCGCGGGAGAAACCGCCGTTGCGGTCGATCGACCACTGCATCGGTGTACGCACGCCATCGCGGTCGCCGAGGTAGATGTTGTCGCCCATGCCGATTTCGTCGCCGTAATACAACGTCGGCGTGCCGGGCATCGACAGCAGCAGGCTGTTGAGCAGTTCGATGCGGCGACGGTCGCGTTCCATCAACGGTGCGAGACGACGGCGAATACCGAGGTTGATCCGCGCGCGACGGTCAGCGGCGTAGTAGTTCCACAGGTAATCGCGCTCGCGGTCGGTGACCATTTCCAGGGTCAGTTCATCGTGGTTGCGCAGGAAAATTGCCCACTGGCAATTCGCCGGAATTTCCGGGGTCTGGCGGAGAATGTCGGTGATCGGGAAGCGATCTTCCTGCGCCAGCGCCATGTACATGCGCGGCATCAGCGGGAAGTGGAAGGCCATGTGACATTCGTCACCATTGACGCCAGCAGCGTCGGTGTCACCGAAATACAGCTGGGTGTCTTCCGGCCACTGATTGGCCTCGGCCAGCAGCATGCGATCGGGGTAGTTGGCGTCGATCTCGGCACGGATCTGCTTGAGGACGTCGTGGGTCTCGGGCAGGTTTTCGTTGTTGGTGCCGTCGCGCTCGATCAGGTACGGAATCGCGTCGAGGCGCAGGCCGTCGATGCCCATGTCGAGCCAGTAACGCATCACCGACAACACGGCTTTCATCACTTGCGGGTTGTCGAAGTTCAGATCCGGCTGGTGCGAGTAGAAGCGGTGCCAGAAGTATTGGCCAGCGACCGGATCCCAGGTCCAGTTGGACTTTTCGGTGTCGAGAAAGATGATTCGCGTGCCGTCGTATTTCTGATCGTCATCGGACCACACGTAGAAATCCCGCGCCGCTGAACCCGGCTTGGCTTTACGCGCACGCTGGAACCACGGGTGCTGGTCGGAGGTGTGGTTGATGACCAGCTCGGTGATCACCCGCAGCCCGCGCTTGTGCGCTTCGGCAATGAAGCGCTTGGCGTCGGCCATGGTCCCGTAGTCGCTGTGCACGCCACGGTATTCGGCGATGTCATAGCCGTCGTCGCGGCGTGGCGAGGGATAGAACGGCAGCAGCCAGATGGTGTTGACGCCGAGGTCGGCAATGTAATCGAGTTTGGTGATAAGCCCGGGAAAGTCACCGATCCCGTCATTGTTGGAGTCGAAAAACGATTTGACGTGAACCTGATAGATCACCGCATCCTTGTACCAGAGCGGGTCTTTGATGAAGGCGGCTGCCTTGGGTTTCTTCGCCATGTGGAACTCCTGTTGAATACTTTATGGGCGTCCCACGACGATCGTTCCCACGCTCTGCGTGGGAATGCCGCCATGGACGCTCTGCGTCCGCTTTGGGACGCGGAGCGTCCCGGATGCATTCCCACGCAGAGCGTGGGAACGATCATTACGTGGCGCTGATCCGCCAAATCCCGAACGGCTGATACGCCGGATCGATGCGCATGAACTGATATTTGCCGTGCCAGTCCCAGCGATGGCCGTTCATCAAATCTTCGCCATGGGTGGTGGCATCGTCCGGCAGGCCCATTTCCCACAGCGGCAGTTCGAAATTCGCTTCCTGCACGTTATGCGGATCGAGGCTGACTGCGACCAGAATGAAATTGCTGCCATCGGCGCTGCGCTTGCCGAAGAACAGAATATTGTCGTTCCAGGCGTTATAGATTTTCAGGCCCAGATGCGTGTGCAGCGCCGGGTTCTGCCGGCGGATGCGGTTGAGCTGGGCGATTTCGGCAATGATGTTGCCCGGCGCGGTGAAGTCGCGGACGCGGATTTCGTATTTCTCCGAATCCAGGTATTCCTCTTTTCCCGGCACCGGTGCCGATTCGCATAACTCGAAGCCGGAATACATACCCCACAGACCCGAGCCCATCGTTGCCAAGGCAGCGCGGATGAGGAAACCGGGACGCCCCGACTCATGCAAAAACGCCGGGTTGATGTCCGGGGTATTGACGAAGAAATTCGGCCGGTAGCATTCGCGCCACGGTGACTGATTCAGTTCCGTGAAATATTCCGCCAGCTCGGCCTTGGTATTGCGCCAGGTGAAATAGGTGTAGCTCTGCGAGTAACCGACCTTGCCCAGACGCGCCATCATCGCCGGCGTGGTGAAAGCCTCGGCGAGGAAGATCACTTCCGGATACAGGGTGCGAACGTCGGCGATCAACCATTGCCAGAACGGCAGAGGTTTGGTGTGCGGGTTGTCGACGCGGAAGATCTTCACACCTTCCTTGACCCAGCCGACGACGATGTCGCGCAACTCGACCCACAGACTCGGAATTGCATCCGGCGCATAGAAGTCGACGTTGACGATGTCCTGGTATTTCTTCGGCGGGTTTTCGGCGTATTTGATCGTGCCGTCCGGGCGCCAGTTGAACCAGCCCGGATGCTCTTTGAGCCATGGGTGGTCCTGGGAACACTGGATGGCGAAGTCGAGAGCGATTTCCAGGCCATGATCGGCGGCGGCAGCCACCAGGCGGCGGAAATCTTCACGGGTGCCGAGTTGCGAGTGAATCGCTTCGTGGCCACCCTCCTCGCTGCCGATCGCGTACGGGCTGCCGGGATCATCCGGGCCGGCAGTCAGGGAGTTGTTGCGGCCCTTGCGGTGGGCGCGGCCAATCGGGTGAATCGGCGTGAAGTACAACACGTCGAAGCCCATGTCCTGAATCATCGGCAGACGCGAGTGCACGTCGTTGAACGTGCCGTGACGCTGGGGATCGTCAGTGATCGAGCGCGGAAACAGCTCATACCAACTGGCGAACTCGGCGAGTTCGCGCTCGACGTCCATGGGGAATTCGGCGCTGATGCTGAGATAGGCGCGGTGATCAGCCTGGGCCATCAGCTCTGCACTGCGCGAGTGCAGAAACAGCGCAACCTGCTCGGTTTCGAGCAGGCCGGACAATTCATGGTGCAGCGCGGCAAGCTGCTCGCTGAGCTGACCTTCGCTGCGTTCTGCGGCCTGTTGCACCATAGTCCGGCCTTCCTGCAGCTCCAGGGAAACCGGCACAGCAGCGTTGTGCTTCTTTTCCAGTTCGTACTGGAAGCTGGCGAAATGGTCGATCCACGCTTCGATGCAATACAGATAGCGGCCCTGCTCTTCGGGGCGGAACTGGCCTTGCCAGGTGTTGTTGCCCTGATCGGACATGACCTCGGTCTGCCAGGTTTCCTGGCCTTCTTCGCGCCAGCGGATGCGTACGGCGAGCTTGTCATGGCCGTCGGCAAACACTTTGCTGGTCACCACCACTTCGCGTCCGGCAACCGACTTGACGGCAAACTGGCCGCCGTCGAGGGTCGGCATGGTGTTTTCGATGACGATTCGAGGCAGCAGCAACGCCTGCGACAATGGCATGTGCGGGTTGTAACTCAGCTCTGAAGGTCTTTCAGCAGTCATTGAGCATCTCTCCTTAACGCCCCAAGGACGCTCTTGTGCCGGAACAGTATTCGCGACAAAGCGCCGGCCCTGTCATGAACTCACTTAGGTTCCGAGCAACCGGCGCGGGGAAAAGTTCAGATGAAATTAACAAGACAAACCGGCGGATCGAATTTGCCGTGGCCGGGTCAACTCACTTAAGCACGTCCCACGCCATGTGCCATACGGAGGTCATCAGATGAACATCCCGATCCCGGCGGAAACGCCTGATCCGAACATCGACAAACCCACCCTGCCGAATACCGAGCCGCCACCGGTGCCCGAGCAAGAGCCACCCGGCACCACGCCACCGCCGAAAGAAGAGCCACCGAGTACGATGCCGCCAGTGATCGTCTGACCCTGCCCCCTGATCGTTCCCACGCTCCGCGTGGGGATGCCTCAACGGACGCTCCGCGTTCGGCTCCAGAAGGGACGCGGAGCGTCCGGGCTGCATTCCCACGCGGAGCGTGGGAACGATCAGGCAACGATCATCAGCCGGCGGGAAGTCAGAGGTGGTCATTCTTGTCGACATCCTTCTCGAACACTCTCACCACGTACGGCATCACGCTGAAGATCGCCAGTGCCAGAATGGTACTGAGCAATGCCGTCGCTTCCTTGCCCAGCCCCGCCGCCACGCCGATCGCCGCCGTCATCCATAAGCCCGCCGCCGTGGTCAGGCCTTTGACATGGGCCTCGTCGCCCTGCTGATTTTTCAGAATGGTGCCGGCGCCGAGAAAGCCGATCCCGGCAATCACACCCTGCAAGACCCGACTCATGGCATCGGATTCTGCGCCCGAGGTCTGCGGCACCAACACGAATAGCGCAGCGCCCAACGCCACCAGCATGTGCGTGCGCACGCCCGCTGCCTTGCCTTTATGCTCGCGCTCAAATCCGAGTATCCCGCCGAGAATCGCCGCCATCAGCAGGCGTACGGTGATCCGGGTCATTTGCGAGGCGTCGCCGATATCGGCAAATTCGGCTTGCATCGTGGCCCACACTTCATCCCACCAGTCTTCCATCGTGCTTCCCTTGTTATTGGCTTGATAAGCGATGGACAACAGCGACCATTAATCGGTTGCGCAGAACGAACTGCGCGCTGCGTTTCCTAACGTGCAGACCTCACTTGAAAGGACTGCCGCCATGACCGTTCGAATCGATGAATCCAACCCTGAGCAGAAAGTGTGTTTTTTCACCGTCGAGCATGGTGAGGAAATCCGTATCTGCGACACGTTGACAGTCGAGACCGATAGCGAAAAAGCCATGTCGTTCGTGGAAATCGAAGGCAAACGCGCCTACATCACCGAAGCAGAAGCCGATGTCTTGACCGTCGCCGGGGCCAAGGACGGGCGCAAACATCTGAAGGCCGATGACAGTGATTCGGTGGTTTGATTGATCTCGATCAACACCCGGCGCAGGCGCCTGCAATAGGCGTTTGCGCCTTGCCTGGCAGGTTGCTTCAAGTTGTCGCAGGCATTGCGTCAAATCTCATCTGATCCGCTTTTTATTGCCAAACCTGAGTCTGTTCTGCAAACAGATCGGCGCTCATAGTGCATCGGCCTGATGGAGGCTGATGAGCGAACGAGCATGAGCGAGCAAATCCCCGTCCGAACCGTAGAAGCAGCGCCGACGATTAGAAGCGTACCCGCGCGCCCACTGAAGGCGACTGCCGGATCCACCGACAAGCAAATCCACACCCGCAGTTTCACCGGCCTGTTCCGCAATCTGCGTTTAAGCGGTGCCGGGTTTCTGTTCCTGCTATTCTTCGGCACCGTGTGGCTGAACTGGGGCGGTCGGCAGGCGGTGCTGTGGGATCTGGCGGAGAGCAAATTCCACATCTTCGGCGCGACGTTCTGGCCGCAGGATTTCATTCTGCTCTCAGCATTGTTGATCATCGCTGCGTTCGGACTCTTCGCGATTACCGTGTTCGCCGGTCGCGTCTGGTGCGGTTACACCTGCCCGCAGAGTTCGTGGACGTGGATCTTCATGTGGTGCGAGAAGATCACCGAAGGCGAACGCAACCAGCGGATCAAACTGCAAGCGGCGCCGTGGAGCCTGAACAAACTGGCGCGGCGCGCCGCCAAGCACACGTTGTGGCTGGCGATCAGCGTGATGACCGGCCTGACCTTCGTCGGTTACTTCACCCCGATCCGGCCGCTGGCTGAAGATTTGCTGACCCTGCAGATCGGTGGCATCAGTCTGTTCTGGGTGCTGTTCTTCGCCGCCGCCACCTACATCAACGCCGGTTGGCTGCGTGAAGCCGTGTGCATGCACATGTGCCCGTATGCGCGGTTCCAGAGTGTGATGTTCGACAAGGACACGCTGACCATTGCGTATGATGCCGCCCGTGGCGAAAACCGTGGTCCACGCAAGCGTGATGTGCGCCCGGTCGAAGCCGGCCTGGGTGATTGCATCGACTGCCAGTTGTGCGTGCAGGTCTGCCCGACCGGCATCGACATCCGCGATGGCTTGCAAATGGAATGTATTGGCTGCGCAGCGTGCATCGACGCCTGCGATTCGATCATGGACAAAATGCATTACCCGCGCGGCCTGATCCGCTACAGTTCCGAGCGCGAATTGCAGGGCGGCAAAACCCATCTGCTGCGTCCGCGTTTGATTGGCTATACGGCGGTGTTGTTGGTGATGATCGGAGCGTTGGCGCTGGCACTGATCGAGCGGCCGATGGTGTCGCTGGACGTGACCAAGGATCGCGGGTTGTTCCGCGAGAACGCTCAGGGGCAGATCGAGAATATTTATTCGCTGAAAGTGATCAACAAGACTCAGCAGCGACAGGAATACCGGTTGAATCTGGTTGATGGCGACGGGTTTGAGTTGCAGGGCAAAACGGCATTGAGCCTGGCGCCGGGAGAGATTGTCGATGTGCCGGTGTCGGTGGCGATGACCACCGAGCGGCCGGCGAGCAGTTCGCAGACGTTGAGTTTCAGGATTGAAGACAGTGACGAGCCGCAGGTATACAGCGTGGCGAAGAGCCGGTTTGTGGCGCCGATAAATCGTTGAGAATTTGGCATTGCTGCCCTCACCCCAGCCCTCTCCCGGAGGGAGAGTGAGCCGACCGAGGTGTCTGTCGCTATGCATCGACCTGAAAGACCGAGTCGATTATGGATTCGGCAAAGCACTGTCAGGCCGGCATATTTCATCAGCATCCCCCAATCAGTCCCCTCTCCCGGAGGGAGAGGGAGCCAACCGAGGTGTCTGTCGCTATGCATCGACCTGAAAGACCGAGTCGATTATGGATTCGGCAAAGCACTGTCAGGTCGGCATATTTCATCAGCATCCCCCAATCAGTCCCCTCTCCCTCTGGGAGAGGGCTAGGGTGAGGGCTCCTTCCCTGACACCCCACAAAATCATGTCCACCAAGGCCCACCGATGAAACGCTACGAAAAATTCGCCGACGACATCGCTGAACTGATCCGCTCCGGCGTCCTCGGCCCCGGCCAGCGGGTGCCGTCGGTGCGCTACGCCAGCCAGACCTACGGCGTCAGCCCGTCCACGGTGTTCCAGGCCTATTACCTGCTCGAACGCCGCGGCCTGATCCGCGCCCGGCCGCGCTCCGGTTACTTCGTCAACGCCCATACGCCGAGCACATTCTCCGAGCCGGTGATCAGCAGCCAGGTCAATGAATCCACCGAGGTTGACGTCAGCGAACTGGTGTTCTCGGTACTCGATTCGATCAAAGATCCCAACACCGTGCCATTCGGCTCGGCCTTCCCCAGCCCGACGCTGTTCCCGCTGCAACGCCTGTCGCGCTCCCTGGCCAGCGCCGCGCGGGAGATGGACCCGCGCATGGTCGTCACCGATATGTCCCCGGGCAACCCGCAACTGCGCCGGCAGATTGCCCTGCGCTACATGGTCGGCGGGCTGATGTTGCCGATGGAAGAATTGCTCATCACCAACGGCGCGCTCGAAGCGCTGAACCTGTGCCTGCAAGCGGTGACCGAGCCCGGGGATCTGGTGGCCATCGAGGCCCCGGCGTTCTACGCCAGCCTGCAGGTGCTCGAGCGTCTGAAACTCAAAGCTGTGGAGATCCCCGTGCACCCGCGCGATGGCATCGACCTCGGTGTGCTCGCGCAGACTTTGGAACGCCATCCGATCAAGGCCTGCTGGTGCATGACCAGTTTCCAGAATCCGATGGGCGCGACTGTGCCCGAGGCGAAGAAACAGGAACTGGTCGAACTGCTGCGTCAGCATCAGGTGCCGTTGATCGAAGACGACGTCTACGCCGAGCTTTATTACGGGCAACAGGCGCCAAAACCGGCCAAGGCTTTTGATACCGAAGGATTGGTCATGCATTGCGGCTCGTTCGCCAAAAGTCTCGCGCCCGGTTATCGCATCGGCTGGGTGGCAGCCGGACGTTTCGCGCAGAAAATCGAACGGCTGAAGCTGATGACCTCGCTGTGCGCTTCGATGCCGGCGCAAGCGGCTATCGCCGATTATCTGCAACACGGCGGCTACGATCGGCATCTGCGCAAACTGCGTTATGCCCTGGAAGAACAACAGAGCGCGATGCTCGCGGCGATTGCTCGGTACTTTCCGGCGCAGACCCGGGTCAGCCAACCGGCGGGCGGCTACTTTCTATGGCTGGAATTGCCGGAGCAGATGGATTCGCTGAAGCTGTTTCAGATGGCACTGGCACAAGGCATCAGCATCGCGCCGGGGCCGATCTTCTCGCCGACCCAGCGCTTTAGGAACTGTATTCGCTTGAACTACGGCAGCCCGTGGACCGAGGAATCGGAAAAGGCCATGGAGACGTTGGGGCGGATTGTGCGGTCGTTCTGATGATTCTGTGCTGTTTGCACCGGCCTCATCGCTGGCAAGCTGAACTGGCCTAATGATTTTGGACACTTCAATCAGGCGCTATGATGGCGTCCAAATCTGAGGTGTTCGGATATGCGTAACTCTTATTCAACTGAATTCAAACTCAAGGCTGTCGGCATGGTATTGGACGAGGGGATATCGGTTCCCGAAGTCTGTGCCAGTCTAGACATCGGCCCTACCGCGTTGCGTCGCTGGGTCGCCCAGGTTCGCAAAGAGCGCCTGGGTACAACGCCGGTGGGGGCCAAAGCGATTACGGCTGACCACCGAGAGATTCAAGAACTCAAAGCCTTGCTCAGGCAAAAAGACCGGGATATTGAAATCCTAAAAAAGCCAGTGCTCTGCTGCTATTGGACGCCAAAGATCATTCTCATTGATCAATGAGCTGGCAGAGCTATACGGCGTTAACGACTGTTGCCGTGTGTTTGATGTTTGCCGCAGCAGCTTTTATGCCTGGCGTCAGCGCCAAGGCAAGGTGAGTCCTGAGCGGGAGAAACTCAAAGCCATGCTGGTTGAGCATCATAAGGAATCGAGAGCATCGGCCGGGGCACGCACCCTTTCCCGGGAACTACAGGCCAAAGGACATCGAGTCGGGCGGTACATGGCTCGTAGTTTGATGCGTGAAGCCGGAGTGACTAGCCGTCAGCGCCGGCGCCATAAATACAAATCATCAGGCGTAGAGGCTTTGGTCGCACCGCACGTGCTCAAGCGCCAGTTCGATGTCACATCAATCAATGAGGTGTGGTGCGCCGATGTCACGTATATCAAGGTCGGCACCCGGTGGATGTATTTCGCTGCGGTTTTGGATCTCTTCGCCCGCCGACTGGTGGGTTGGGCGTTTTCAATGATCTCGGATGCGGAACTGACCTGTGAGGCCTTACGAATGGCCGTTGAGTTGCGAGGCAGACCTAAAGACGTGCTGTTTCACTCCGATCAAGGCTGCCAGTACACCAGCCATAAATTCAGGAATGAGCTGCTAGCGCACGGGCTGAGGCAGAGCATGAGTCGCAAGGGAGAGTGTTGGGACAACGCACCGATGGAGCGTTTCTTTGGAAGTCTGAAATCGGAGTGGGTACCTGAAGCGGGGTACCGCTGCGAGTACGAAGCCCGGGTTGATTTGCAGCGCTACCTAATGCGCTACAACAACACCAGACTCCATAGCTACAACAACTACCGGTCACCGGTCGCCATGGAGAAAATGGCGGCCTGAAAAACCCTAACGGGTGTCCAATATTACTTGACCAGTTCAAGCCAGCTCCCACATGTATCTTCGACATATACAGAATCTGATGAGGCCGCAAAACCTGTGGGAGCTGGCTTGCCAGCGATGAGGGCCGCACTTTTAGCGAAAATCTTTCGGCCTTACCGCCCGCCCCCCAAATCAACAAACGTCCCGGTCGCATACGATGCCTTGTCCGACAGCAACCAGACAATCGCCTCCGCAACTTCATCCGGCCGCCCGCCCCGGGCCATGGGAATCGCCGATTCGAGCTTGCTGACCCGATCCGGGTCGCCGCTCAGCGCATGGAAGTCGGTATAGATGTAACCCGGACGCACGGCATTGACGCGAATGCCCTCACCCGCGACTTCTTTCGACAGACCGATAGTGAAGGTGTCGAGCGCACCCTTGGATGCGGCGTAATCAACGTACTCGTTCGGCGAACCGAGGCGTGCCGCGACCGAGGAGACGTTGACGATGCTGCCGCCCTGCCCGCCATGTTTGGGCGACATGCGCAGGATCGCGTGCTTGGCGCAGAGGATCGGCGCCAGCACATTGGTTTTCATGATTTTGAGGATGCGGAATTCGGACATCTCATCGACCCGCGATTTCTGTCCGACGGTGCCGGCGTTATTGACCAGCGCGGTGACACGGCCCAGTTCGGTGTCGACGCGATGAAACATCGCGATCACTTCGTCTTCGATGCTGACATCGGCGCGAACCGCGATGGCCTGCGCGCCCAAGGCGCGAACCTGCTCGAGCACGCTGTGTGCGGCCTGTTCATCCGACTGATAGTTGATGCAGATCCGGTAGCCCTGTTCGGCTGCCAGCAATGCCGTAGCCGCGCCGATTCCGCGCCCGCCCCCGGTGATGACAATGACTTTATCCATGCTGGCCTTCCCCCACGTGCACACGTAACAGTCGGGGGAAGAATAACTGCCATTCATGGCTTTTGCATGAGTTCTATGGTGTTTGCACAAGCGCCTTCGCGAGCAGGCTCGCTCCCACAAGGGAATGCGATCACCTGTGGGAGCGAGCCTGCTCGCGAAGAACGATGACTCGGTATCTCAGACCACCGCCAGCCGTTGCCCACGCACGATGTCCTGCATGAAGCGCTCCGCCGGCATCGGATGGCCGAGCAGATAGCCCTGCAGCGAATCACAGCCCAGTTTGGTCAGGAAATCCTGTTGCGCGCCGGTCTCGACACCTTCGGCGACAATCCGCAGATCCAGGGCCTGCCCCAGCGCAACAATCGCCGAGACGATTGCAGCATCATCGCTGTCGTGTTCCAGATCGCGGACAAAACCGCGGTCGATCTTCAGCTCATTGGCCGGCAGGCGCTTGAGGTACATCAGGCTGGAATAACCGGTGCCGAAATCGTCGATCGACAGGTCGACACCCATGTCCGACAGCTCTTGCAGCACGGTCATGCTCGCATCGGCGTCGCTCATCGCTGTGGTTTCGGTGATTTCCAGAGTCAGGCTGTTGGCCGGCAAGTGGTGGGTCGCCAGCGCCTTGGCCACGCTTTGCACCAGCCCGGCATGGCAGAACTGCAAGGCCGAGAGGTTCACGGCAATGCGCCAGTCGGTGTAACCGAGCACGTACCATTCGCGCATCTGCCGGCAGGCTTCGTTGAGCACCCATTCGCCCATCGGAATGATCAGCCCGGTTTTCTCCGCCAGATCAATGAACTTGTCCGGCATCAACATGCCGTGCAGCGGATGCTTCCAGCGCAGCAGCGCTTCGGCACCAACCGGGCGGCCATTGGCGGCGTCGAATTTGGGCTGGTAATGCAGGCAGAACTGCTTGTGCTCGATGGCCGCGCGCAGGTCCTGTAACAGTTGCAACTGTTTGCGCGCGTTGGTGTTCATCGACGCATCGAAGAAGCTGTAGCCATTCTTGCCGCCGCCCTTGGCGTGGTACATCGCGGCGTCGGCGTTCATCAGCAGTTCCTGGGCGTTGTCACCGTTGCCCGGGTAGAGGGCAATGCCGACGCTGGCGGAAATCTGCAGATCATGTTCAGCGACGCGGAACGTGCGACCGATGAGGCTGACCTGACGCGCAGCCAGGCTCAAGGCGTCATTGGGCTCGCTCAAACGCACCAGCAGAACGAACTCATCGCCGCCGATCCGCGCAAGAGTGTCCTGGCTGCGCAAGTCTTCACGCAGACGCGCGCCGACCTCGCGCAGCAATTGGTCGCCCATGTGATGGCCGAATGCGTCGTTGACCGGTTTGAAGCCGTCGAGGTCGATGAACATCAAGGCGAAGCAGCCACCCTGCTCTTGCACCTTTTTGATCGCCTGATTGATGCGGTCGTCGAGCAGCATGCGGTTGGGCAGACTGGTCAGCGGATCGTGCAGGGCCAGTTGGGTGAGTTCGCGGTTGGCCACCGTCAGCGAGTGCGCCAGATCAGCCGTGCGCGCTTCGAGGCGGGCGTCGAGAATCGAGGTCAACAGGGCAATCGACAACACCGCCAGCGTAGTGACCACGACCAGGCTATCGAGGCCGTTGCCTTTCAAGCCATTGAGCGTCGCGCCGCAGAAACTGCCGTCAGGAAATTGCGCAGCAGCCATGCCGGTGTAGTGCATGCCGACAATCGCCACCCCCATGATCACCGCCGCGCCGGCACGAATCAGCCGCACATAGGGCGATTGCTGACGCAGGCGAAAGGCAATCCACAATGCCGCTGCCGAGGCGCCGACGGCGATCAGCAGGGAGGCACTGAACAGGGTCGGGTCGTAATCGATGCCCGGTGTCATGCGCAGCGCGGCCATGCCGGTGTAGTGCATGGCGCTGATGCCCGAACCCATGATCAGCGCACCGAAAGCCAATTGCGCCAGTGGCAGTTTCGGTTGGCTGACCAGCCACAAGGCGAAACCGCAGGACAGCACCGCGATCAGCAGCGACAGCGCAGTGAGGGCGAAGTCGTAGCCCAGGTCGATCGGCAATTTGAAGGCGAGCATGCCGATGAAATGCATCGACCAGACGCCAACGCCCATCGCCAACGCCCCGCCCGCCGTCCAGAAATGCACGGCCCGGCCTTTTGCCGTGGCAATGCGCCCGGTGAGATCGAGCGCCGTGTAGGAAGCCAGAATGGCCACGCACAACGAAATGAAAACCAGGGTGAAGGAGTAGCTGCCGATGAGCATGGACGTTCTCGTGACAAGCCGAAACCGTACTGCTTCCATTCTCGGTCGGGCAAATGCGGCGATTGTACTGATTGCGCGGAAGAACGCACTGACAAAGTAACCAAATTGCCATCAAGCCGATGAAACGCTTGTTCGATCGTCCTACAAGGCTCTGTGGCGGGCTTTAAGCACACCTTGTGAAAGCGATCTCACGCCAGACACAAATCCCTGTGGGAGCGAGCCCGCTCGCGAAGGCGTCGGCACAGCCACCATCGTAGTTGCCTGACCCACCACTTTCGCGAGCAGGCTCGCTCCCACAGGTTCAGCGGTTGTCGCTGACGTCGAGTTGGCCGTCCCAGCCGCCGCCCAGCGCGGCGATCAGTTGCACGCTGGCGATCAGTCGGTTCTGCAGAATATTCAGCACACTGCGTTCGTTGCTCAGCGCCGTGGCTTGCACCACGACCACGTCGATATAGGCAATCAGCCCGGCCTTGTACTGGTTTTCCGTCAGGCGCAGAGAATCGCGGGCAGCATCCAGCGCTTCCTGGCGCACTGCCGCTTCGTCCTCATACACCTTGAGCTGGACCAGGTAGTTTTCCACTTCGCGGAAACCGTCGAGCACGGTCTGGCGGTAGCGCGCGACGGTTTCGTCATAGGCCGCCTCGCTGCGGTCAACCTCGGCCGAACGAATGCCGCCGTCGAACAGCGGCAGAGAAAGCTGCGGGCCGACCGACCAGAAACGGTTCGGCAGGCTGATCAGGTTTTTCGAGGTACTGCTGCTGTAGCCGCCGCTCAGGCTCAGGGTCAGGTCCGGGTAATACGCGGCTTTCGCCACGCCGACATTGGCGTTGGCGGCGATCACAGAGCGCTCTGCCGAAGCGATGTCAGGACGGCGTTCGAGCAATTGCGAAGGCAGGCTCAACGGCACTTGCGGCAGATTCGGGATGTTCTGGCTTTCGGCAATGCTGAAGTTGGCCGGGGCTTCGCCAGTGAGCACGGCAATGGCGTTTTCAAACTGTGCGCGCTGCCAGATCAGGTCGACCAGATCGGCCTGGGTGCTTTTCAACTGGGTTTGCGCCTGCGCCACCGCATCGCGCCCGGAAACCCCGGCGCGGTACTGGTTCTGCGTCATCTTCAGTGATCGCTCGTAAGCGGCAACCGTGGCTTCAAGCAAACGCTTCTGCTGATCGATGACGCGCAGTTGCAGGTAGTTCTGCACCAGCTCCGACTGCTGACTCAGACGCATCGCCGCCAGATCGGCAAAACTCGCCTGGGCGTTGGCCTCATCCGCCTCCAGCCCACGGCGCAGCTTGCCCCAGACATCGGCTTCCCAACTGACGCCCAGTTGCGCGGTGTAGGTATCACGAATACCGCTTGAGGAACTGCTCAGGCTCGAACTGCTGCTGCCGGTGCCCTGACTCGAGCGGTTCTTGCCCAGACTCAGGTCGACACTGGGGTAAAACGCCCCGCGTGCACTGCGCACCAAAGCCTGCGCCTGACGAAACTGCGCTTCGGACTGGGCGACGGTCTGGTTGGAGCTGTTGAGTTTTTCCACCAAGGCGTTGAGCTGCCGATCGCCGTACAACTCCCACCAGGCGCCCCGGGCCAGCGAGTCGCTGGGATTGGCCTGACGCCAGCCTTCGGCTTCCTTGAACTGAGCGATTTCGGCAGTTTGCGGGCGCTGGTAGTCCGGGCCGACTGCGCAAGCGCTGAGCAGCGCCACGCACAGCGACAGGCTCAACAGGCGCGAGCCGCGGACGGTGGCCAATTGGAGAAGCGAACGGTCAGTCATAGCGGAGTTTCCAGAGCGGCATCAGTGCGCACGCCACGCCATTTGTTGAAGCGATGGCGCAGCTTGTCGAGATAAAGGTAAACCACCGGGGTGGTGTAAAGGGTCAGGACCTGGCTGAACACCAGACCGCCAATGATGGTCAGGCCCAGCGGCTGGCGCATTTCCGCACCCTCGGCACGGCCGAGCAGCAATGGCAAGGCGCCGAGGATCGCCGCCAGCGTGGTCATCAGAATCGGTCGCAGGCGTTGCAGGCAGGCGCTGCGGATCGACTCCAGCGGCGACAGGCCCTCATGCCGCTCCAATTGCAGCGCAAGGTCGATCATCAGGATGGCGTTTTTCTTAACAACGCCGATCAGCAGGAATATCCCCAGCAGGGAAATCAGGCTGAACTCGCCGCCCAGCGCATAGATCGACAGCAACGCGCCAACCCCGGCCGAGGGCAAAGTCGAGAGAATGGTCAGCGGGTGAATGTAGCTTTCATACAGCACACCGAGCACCAGATACACCGCCAGCAACGCACCGAGGATCATGAACGGCTGGCTCTTCTGCGTCGCGGCGAAGGCGTCAGCGGTGCCGGCCATTTTCGCAATCACATCCTCCGGCAAACCGACCTTGGCGATCGCTCGTTCGATGGCGGCACTCCCCTGCTCCACGGTCACGCCTTCGGCCATATCAAATGAAATGCTTTCGGACGCAAACTGGCCTTCATGGCTGACGCGGTCGTTTTCCAGGCTGTTTTCGTAATGGGCGAACGTCGACAGCGGCACGCGCGCACCGTCAGCGGTAATCACCTCGACCTGCTTGAGCGTCACCGGATCCTGGGCGTATTTCGGATTGACCTCCATCACCACCTGATACTGATTGAGGCTGTCGTAGATCGTCGAAATCTGCCGCTGGCTGTAAGCGTTGTTGAGCACGGCGGTGACCATGTTCATGTCGACCCCCAGGCGCTTGGCCTGATCCCGGTCGACAATCAGTGTCACCTGCTGCGCCCCGGCACCTTCGCGGGCATCGATGGCGGTCAGCTCGGGCAAGGCGCGCAACGCGGTGACCACTTTCGGGAACCACTTGCGCAATTCGGCGAGGTCGCCGCTTTGCAGGATGTAGGTGTATTGCGAACTGGTCTGCTCGCGGCCGCCGCCAAATTGCAGGTCCTGGTCGGCCATCAGCATCAACTGCGCCCCGGGCACCTTGGGCATTTCCTTGCGCAGACGCTCGATGACTTTCTGTGCCGACAGCTGGCGCTCCTTGATCGGTTTCAGGCGCACGATCATGAAGGCGTTGTTGGTGCCGTTGTTACCACCAATGAAGCCGGCCACGCTTTCCACCGCTTCATCCTTGAGCACGGCGCGGCGGAAGGTTTCCATTTTCGGCTGCATGACGTTGAAGGACAGACCGTCGTCGCCACGCACGAAACCGATCAACTGGCCGGTGTCCTGCTGCGGCAGGAAGGTTTTCGGCACTACCACATACAGCGCAATGTTGACGCCAACGGTGAGCAGCAGACTGAATAAGGTCAGACGCCGATGACGCAATACCCAGTCGAGGCTGGTGGCGTATTTGCCGACCATCCAGTCGTTGGTCTTGTGGCTCCAGCGTTGCAGGCGGTTTTCCTGGCCCGGCGTGTGCGGCTTGAGCCAGCGCGCGCAGAGCATTGGTGTCAGCGTCAGGGACACCACCAGCGACACCACGATTGCCGCCGCCAGGGTGATGGAAAACTCGCGAAACAGGCTTTCGACCAGCCCGCCCATGAACAGGATCGACAGGAACACCGCCACCAGCGAGACGTTCATCGACAGCAGGGTAAAACCGACTTCCTTGGCGCCGAGGTACGCGGCCTGCATCGGCTTGACGCCTTCGTCGATATGCCGGGAAATGTTCTCCAACACCACGATGGCGTCGTCCACCACCAGTCCGGTGGCGAGAATCAGCGCCATCAGCGACAGGTTGTTCAGCGAGAACCCGTACAGGTACATCACCGCAAAGGTACCGACCAGCGACACCGGCACCGCCAGGGTCGGGATCAGCGAGGCGCGGAAGTTACCCAGAAACAGGTACACCACCAGCACCACCAGGGCGACGGCGATCAGCAAGGTCATCTCGGCTTCATGCAGCGTCGCCTTGATCACTGGCGAGCGATCCATGGCCAGATTGAGTTTGACGCTGGCCGGCAGCACCGCTTGCAGCGCGGGCAACTGCGCTTTGATCTCGTTGACCGTCTCGATGATGTTGGCGCCGGCCTGACGGTTGATCACCAGCAATACCGCCGCGTCGTCGTTGAAGAAACCGCTGTTGTAACGGTCTTCGACGCCATCGCTGACTTTCGCCACGTCCTTGAGACGCAAGGCGGCGCCGTCAGCGTAGTGAATGATCAGCGACTCATAATCCTTGGCTTTCTCCAACTGGTCGTTGGCCTGGATTTGCCACAAGCGCTCGCCGTCCTCGACCGAACCCTTGGGCCGGCGTACGTTAGCGTCGGCAATGGTCTTGCGCACATCGTCGAGGGCCACGCCGTACTGGTTCAGCGCCTGCGGTTCGAGCTCGATGCGCACCGCCGGCAGCGAACTGCCACCGATCTGTACTTCACCAACGCCCTGCACCTGCGACAGGCTTTGCGAGAGGATGGTCGAGGCCAGGTCGTAGAGCTGGCCTTTCTCCAGCACATCCGAAGTAAGCGACAGCACCATGATCGGCGCCTGCGACGGGTTGACCTTTTTATAGGTCGGCATGCTGCGCATCCCGCTCGGCAGCAGATTGCGCGAGGCGTTGATCGCCGCCTGCACTTCCCGCGCCGCGCCGTTGATGTCGCGGTCGAGGTCAAACTGCAGAATCACCCGCGTCGAACCCTGACTGGAACGGCTGCTCATGGTATTGACGCCGGCAATCGCACCGAACGACCGCTCCAGCGGCGTCGCCACCGTCGAAGCCATCACCTCGGGACTGGCGCCCGGCAGACTGGCCTGAACCACGATCACCGGGAAATCCATCTGCGGCAATGGCGATACCGGCAACAGACCGAAGCTGACCCCACCGAGCAACATGATTGCCAGGGATAGCAGCATGGTTGCCACGGGGCGTTTGATGAAAGGGCCGGAGAGGTTCATCGACTCTTGTTCTCCCCGCATACCTCTGTGGGAGCGAGCCTGCTCGCGAATGCGCCCTTACCTTCAACTTTGGCAGTGACTGACTTCCCGCTTTCGCGAGCAGGCTCGCTCCCACAGGGGAGATATATTCCGACAGTCATACCGCGACCTCTTCACCTTCGGCTTTGGCCTTGCCAAAGCGCCTTCCGAGGCGGTCGAAGTACAGGTAAATCACCGGCGTGGTGAACAGCGTCAACACCTGGCTCACCAACAAGCCGCCGACCATCACCAGACCCAACGGCTGTCGCAATTCAGCACCAGACCCAGTGGCCAGCATCAGCGGCACTGCGCCGAACAACGCCGCCAGCGTGGTCATCAGAATCGGCCGGAAGCGCAGCAGCGCCGCTTGATAGATCGCCTCTGCCGGGGCCATGCCCTGGGTGCGTTCGGCGTCGAGGGCGAAGTCGATCATCATGATCGCGTTCTTCTTGACGATACCGATCAACAGAATGATGCCGATGATCGCGATCATGCCCAGGTCGTTGCCGCTGAGCAGCAACGCCAGCAAGGCACCGACTGCGGCGGACGGCAAGGTCGAAAGAATGGTGATCGGGTGGATGTAGCTCTCGTAGAGCACGCCGAGGACGATGTACATGGTCACCACGGCCGCCAGAATCAGCAGCAAGGTGCTCGACAGCGAAGCCTGGAACGCCTGCGCCGCGCCCTGGAACTGAGTCTGCACGCCGACCGGCATGCCGATGTCCTGCTGCACCTGCTCGATGATGTCCACGGCGTGCCCCAACGCCACGCCCGGCGCGAGGTTGAACGACATCATCACCGCCGGGAACTGGCCGATGTGGGTGATCGCCAGTTGCGCCTGACGCTCTTCGACATGCGCCAGACTCGACAGGCGTACCTGCGCGCCGTCGGTGGTCTTGACGTGAATCTGATCCAGCGCCTGCGGGCCGATCTTCTCCCCGGCCTGGGCTTGCAGCACCACGCGGTACTGGCTGGCCTGGGTGTAAATGGTCGAAATCTGCCGCTGGCCGAAGGCGTCGTACAGCGCATCGGTGATATTCGCCACCGACACGCCAAGGCGCGATGCGGCGTCGCGGTCGATCACCAGATAGACCTGCAAGCCTTTGTCCTGCAGATCACTGGCCACGTCGGTCAACTCCGGACGCTGGGCCAGGGCTTCGACCAGACGGCCACTCCACTGGCTGAGCAATTCCGAGTCCGGCGAGGACATGCTGAACTGGTACTGGGTGCGGCTGACCCGATCCTCGATGGTCAGGTCCTGCACCGGCTGCATGAACAGCCGAATGCCGACCAGTTTGTCCAGTTGTGGTTGCAGGCGTGCAATCACTTCGCTGGCCGTCAGATCGCGCTCGCCATGAGGCTTGAGGTTGATCAGCAAGCGGCCGCTGTTGAGCGTGGCGTTGTCGCCGTCGACGCCAATGTAGGACGACAGGCTCTGCACCGCCGGATCTTCAAGAATGATCTTCGCCAGTTGCTGCTGCCGCTCGCCCATCGCCGCGAAGGAGATCGACTGCGGCGCTTCGGAAATGCCCTGAATCACCCCGGTGTCCTGCACCGGAAAGAAACCCTTCGGCACGATCACGTAAAGGAATACGGTCAACGCCAGCGTGCCGATGGCGACCAGCAAGGTCAGCGGCTGATGCTTGAGCACCCAGCGCAGCATCCGCCCGTATTCCTTGATCATCCAGTCGATGAACGCACCGCTGGCGCGGTAGAAACGGCCTTGCTCGTGTTCCTGCGGTTCACGCTTGAGCAGGCGGGCGCACATCATCGGCGTCAGGGTCAGCGACACCACCAGGGAAATCAGGATCGCCACCGCCAGGGTGATGGCGAATTCGCGGAACAGGCGCCCCACCACGTCGGCCATGAACAGCAGCGGAATCAGGACGGCGATCAGCGACAGGGTCAGGGAAATCAGGGTGAAGCCGATCTGTTTCGCGCCCTTGAGCGCGGCCTGCATCGGGTTGTCACCCTCTTCGATGAAGCGCGAAATGTTCTCGAGCATGACGATGGCGTCGTCGACGACGAAACCGGTGGCAATGGTCAGTGCCATCAACGTCAGGTTGTTCACCGAGAAACCGGCGAGGTACATCACGCCGAAGGTGCCGATCAGCGACAGCGGCACGGCGACCGAGGGAATGATCGTCGCACTGGCGCGGCGCAGAAACAGGAACGTGACCATGACCACCAGCGCGATAGCGATCAGCAGTTCGTGTTGCACGTCGGTGACCGAGGCACGGATGGTCTGGGTGCGATCCGTCAGCACCGTGACGTCGAGGCCGGCCGGCAGGTTGTCGGTGATGCTTGGCAGCAAGGCCTTGATGCGGTCGACCACTTCGATAACGTTGGCGCCGGGCTGTCGCTGGATGTTCAGCAACACCGCCTGATTCTGGTTGGCCCACGCGGCCAGACGCTCGTTCTCGGCGCCATCGACGATTTCCGCGACGTCCTTGAGCCGCAACGGTGCGCCGTTCTTGTAGGTCAGGATGAGGTTGGCGTAGTCCTCGGGCGAGGTCAGTTGGTCGTTGGCATCGAGCATCGACACCCGGGTCGGGCCGTCGAAGTTGCCTTTCGGCTGGTTGACGTTGGAGGCGCCGATCAGCGTGCGTACGTCCGACAGGTTGAGGCTGTTGGCCGCCAGCGCTTCGGGGTTGACCTTGATCCGCACGGCCTGACGCTGGCCACCAGCGATGCTGACCATACCGACGCCGCTGATCTGGGCGATTTTCTGCGCCATGCGCGTATCGACCAGATCATTGAGCTTGGGCAGCAGCATGGTTTTCGAGGTGATGGCCAAGGTCAGAACAGGCGTGTCCGCCGGGTTGACCTTGTTGTACACCGGCGGTGCCGGCAGGTCGGTCGGCAGCAGGTTGGTCGCGGCGTTGATCGCGGCTTGCACCTGCTGTTCGGCGACGTCCATGTTGATGTCGAGGCTGAAACGCAGGGTCAGCACCGAAGCGCCGCCGGAGCTGGTCGAGGCCATTTGTGTGAGGCCCGGCATCTGCCCGAACTGGCGTTCAAGCGGCGCGGTGACGGCGCTGGTCATCACGTCCGGACTGGCGCCGGGGTACAGGGTCATGACGCGGATGGTCGGATAATCGACCTGCGGCAAGGCCGAAACCGGCAGCAGGCGATAAGCGATCAGGCCGGCCAGAACAATGGCCAGCATGCTCAGGGTGGTGGCTACCGGACGGAGGATGAACAGCCGCGAAATGTTCATGCGCCCTTCTTGGCCTTATCGGCTGTGGTCGCATCGGGATTGGCGGCAGATTTGCCTTGCAGGTGTTCGGTCGGCGAGGTCGGCACTTCGCTGCTGTCATTGACCACTTCGACTTCGCTGCCCTCCTTCAGGCGATCGGTGCCTTCAAGCACAACGCGATCACCTGCGGCGAGGCCTTCGGTGACCACGGTGTTGTCACCGTCGCTGGCACCGATTTTCAGTTGGCGAATGGTGACTTTCTTGTCGCCGTCCAGCGCATAGACAAAGGTGCCATTGGTGCCGAACTGAATCGCTGCCGACGGTGCCAGCACTACACCTTTGAGCGTGTCGGCCAGCAAATGAACGTTGACGAACTGATTGGGAAACAGCGACTGGTCGCGGTTATCGTAACGGGCCTTGAACTTGAGGGTGCCGGTAGCGACGTCGATCTGGTTGTCGAGGCTTTGCAGCACACCGGTAGCCTGCAGCTTGGTGTCGCCCCGATCCCACGCTTCGGCAGGCAGTTTAGCTCCGCTGCGGTAACGGGCGAGCACGGTGTCGAGGCTGTTCTCCGGCAAGGTGAAGGCAACGCTGATCGGTTGCGTCTGGGTGATCACTGCGAGGAACGTCGTGTCATTAGCGGCGACGAGGTTGCCGACGTCGACCTGACGCAGACCGACGCGACCGGCAATCGGCGCGCGGATCTTGGTGAATTCGAGATTGAGCTTGGCGTCGTTGACCGCCGCCTGATTGGTCTTGACCGTGCCCAGGTACTGGCCAACCAGCGCTTCGGCGGTGTCGAGGGTCTGTTTGGCGATGCTGTCTTCTTTATACAGACCGCGGTAACGCTCGACGTCGACCTGGGCGTTTTTCAGTTGCGCCTGATTCTGCAGCAACGTGCCTTCGGCCTGGAGCAAAGCGTTCTGGTAAGGACGCGGATCGATCTCGGCCAGCAGGTCGCCCGCCTTGACCATCTGCCCTTCTTCGAAATGAATCTTTACCAGTTCGCCGCCCACGCGGCTGCGAACATTGATGGTGTTCAGCGCGGTGACCGTGCCCAGTGCCTTGTAATACAGCGGGAAGTCGCCCTTCACCGCCGGCGCCACACGCACCGGAATCGGCCCGGTACCGCCGCCGAAGCCAGGCCGCATCATTCCCGAGCGCCCGGTATGCCCAGCGGCCGCTTTGTCGCCTCCCGCCTTGTCAGCAGAGCCGGCGGGCCAGAATTTCCAGCACAGGACAGCGATGACCAACAGGACGAGCAGGCTGATCAGCCAGCGACGGGATTTGCGGGGGGACGATTGCATGGAGTTATTGACCATTGGGCGCGTGGGCTTCTATTACGGGAGGCTGAACGATAAGCACTGAGTGGATTGAAGCAAAGCAGCTTTACCGGCAATTTACCTTCCACTTACGTTTCAAGGTGTGAGGCAAAACCCTGATACACAAATGAAAACGGCCTGGACAGGGCCAGGCCGTTAACAATTGTAAAAGCCTTACTTGAGAACGGACAGTGCCGCTTCGTAGTTAGGCTCTTCGGCGATTTCCTTGACCAGTTCGCTGTGCAGAACGGTGTCGTTTTCATCCAGCACCACAACCGCGCGAGCGGTCAGGCCTTTCAGCGGGCCGTCAGCGATGGCCACGCCATAGTTTTCGATGAACTCGCTGCCGCGCAGAGTCGACAGGTTCTGTACGTTTTCCAGACCTTCAGCACCGCAAAAGCGTGCTTGGGCGAATGGCAGGTCAGCGGAGATGCACAGCACCACGGTGTTGCTGATGTCGTTGGCCTGGGCGTTGAACTTGCGCACGGAGGTGGCGCAGGTCGGGGTGTCGACGCTTGGGAAAATGTTCAGGACTTTGCGCTTGCCGGCGAAGTCTTGCAGGGTGACGTCGGACAGATTGCCGGCTACCAGGGAAAAGGCTGGCGCCTTGGAACCGGCTTGTGGCAACTGGCCGTTGACTTGAACCGGATTGCCTTTGAGGGTGACTTGAGCCATGACTTGAGTCCTTCTGTTTTTTGATTGGAAAGCATGCAAGAGGCGGAAGTTAACCACGAAATCGGCTGGCGACCTATGCCCTGTTTGAAATTGTTGGGTGCTGAACGGTGACATTGTATACAACCCACCGCAGCTTCCCTGTAGGGGTGAGCCTGCTAGCGAAAGGGTTGTGTCAGGCCGCATATTCGAAACTGATACACCGAAATGCGAGCAGGCTCACTCCCACACTGAATACGTGTCCAGTGTGGGAGCGAGCCTGCTCGCGAAAAGGCAACCAGCCTTACTGCATCATTTGGCTTCAGATTTGAGTTTCAGATACGACTGATGCAGATCGCTTGCCCAGCCATCGATCACCGCTTTCATGTCGTCGGCTTTCATCACCTGGGAAGAGTTTTCCAGCGGTTTGCCGGTACCTTTGCGCACCACCTGCGCGATGACATGATTGGTCGCGCCGTCCATGAATACCGCTTCGGTGGCCAGCGTGGTTTCCTGGTCGCGGATGCCAGAGGCCGTACTTACCGCTGCGGCGACCAGTGCGATCGGGATCACTTCA
This sequence comes from Pseudomonas sp. AC255, assembly GCF_979258175.1. Lineage (NCBI taxonomy): Bacteria > Pseudomonadati > Pseudomonadota > Gammaproteobacteria > Pseudomonadales > Pseudomonadaceae > Pseudomonas > Pseudomonas sp. AC255. Next base: position 2,408,107 of record NZ_OZ409841.1, read on the forward strand.
TAGACTTGCAGGCCTTCGGTCTTGCTGCTGACTGCGGTAATCGCCGGACGCACCACAATTACGCCCGGCCCGGGACCTGCGGCCAACGGCAGCGATTTGCCGAGTTCGCGCTTGAGCGCCTGATCGTAATAGCTGGTGATGCCATTGAGAGTCTGCTGGGGGATTTTCTCGGTGGCTTGCGGCTTCGGGTAGAGCTGGCTTGGCTCTACGTAAACGCTGGTGAATTTATTGATGTCGAGTTTCGGGTCCATCCAGCGCATCACCTCGGCACCAGAGGGTGACTTGGCCTCCTTCAGCTGGCTGTAATCCTTGAGAAAGCCGGAATACTGGTCAGGCTCGACGGTTTTGCTGGAACAACCCACCACGCCAAGGGTGGCAATGCACAGCGTGCCCATCACGACGGCTAGCTTCATGCTGTAATTCCTTTGAGAAGGCCAAGACATTTTGCATAGGGGAGATACAGGTATAGCCAAAACCCCGGCAAATGCGATGGCCAATTGCAAAGTTCACATCCGACAGCGCGTGTGCCTCGCCAACCGGTATTACCAGGAGGATGTTTCGCCACTGCGCAAAGCCATTTCCCGCCGGCTATTGGCGCGCATCGCCTTGATCAGCGATACCGTTCCCACCAGCAGAATCGCCGCACCAAACAAGAAGTCGATGTTGTATAGCTGGAAATCTTCCACTGGCCCGATCAGCAATGTGCGCACCACTGCAATCCCCACCAGCGTCGCGAGGAAGTCGATCCCCGGTTCATCGCGGTAAAACACCAGCATCAGCGGCAGGCACAGCACCAGCAAGAGCAGCAACACCACGACCTTGAACGAGCCTTTGCGCTCGACGCTGAACGCGCACTCATGCGCCCCGTACGGCTTGTAGTCCTCATCGCGGATCATCGAGTTTTTCTCGTTGATGTAGTCGGCGCGGTTGTACTTCTGGATCGGCGTGAAGGTGTTGGACATCTCCATCAGCGTGGTGATGTTCTTGAAGCGCAAGTCGATGCGCTCGCTGCCCTTGAGGTAATACAGCACCGGTTTATAGCCGTAGCGATAGGTATCGAAGGGGAACGCGGCAGTCTGAGCGTGCACGCCGATTGCGCGAGGCTCAAGTTCGGCGAAGGCGCTTTTGTTGGTCGACGAGAGGTTGCGGCTCAGCGGCTGCACCTTGACCTGCTCGAGGAAGATCGGCGTCACGCCGAACGACCACTGCAGCGGTTCCAGACGCAGGCGCAGTTCGTTGCGGCCCAGGTCGTAGCGGTTGAAGGTTCGTTCGGAAACCACCAGCGAGCCGCCAACCATGAATTCGCCACGCAGGTTGTTGGTGACGCGCAAGGTCAGTTGATCCTTGCCCAGCAACGCCGCTTCACTGGTCGGTGGCGTGCCGCACCACGCGGTGCTTTCGCCGACACCGCCAAGCTGGCCGTCGCGGTTTTCCTTGAATACATAAAAGTAACTGGCCCACAGCGTCAGCAACAAAAGCGACGCCGTGAGACCGAGGATTTTTTGCCCGGACTCACTGATCAGACTCCCTTCTTCGGTTCCATCGTCCAGCCGAAAACCCGCTGGCGACGGCGACTCTACCAAAAGGCCATCAGTGACCCAAGGGAAAATGCCGGATTGGCACCGAACCTAAGGGTTTCCCCGGTCTACGCCTCACTCCTCCTGCGGATGTGGCGCTGGCCCAGCGTCATGCTCAGATTGCTTGAGGGCTCAGGTGATGGAGATGCTTTTTGATGCGCTGGGCGTGATGTTTTTGTGGCTGGCGGCGGGCTGCCCTCACCCTAGCCCTCTCCCAGAGGGAGAGGGGACTGACCGAAGTGTTTGTAGGACTCACGTCGACCTGAAATATCGCGTCGAGCTCAAGTTTTGAACATCACTCGGTCTGCCCCCTTTCCCCCTCGCCCCCTTGGGGGAGAGGGCTGGGGTGAGGGGGTAAGCTTTTGATCTTAACCGCGATCGCGAGGTATCAGGCTCTGCAATTGCTGAGCAAGGAAATCGGCGTCGAAGGCAAACGTATCCGGATCCTTCAAGCCATTGGTCTTGCGCCACTGCCACGCACCATCCGCCAGGCCAACCAGCGAAATGCTCCCATACCGGGCCGCCGTCAGCCCCATCACTGCCAGGGAAATCTGCCCGCCGCTGCCCATCACATCCGGCACAAACTCCACCGGTTTGCCGGCAATCACAATGCTCAATTTTTCCGTCTTGAACGTCGAGGTTTCCACCGGCACGCTCGGCCCGGATGCGACATACGCCTCGCGACTGACCTCCAGCAGATTGGGCGCCTTGACCGGTTCAAGCCATTGTTCGATCTGGTCGAACAGCGCGCCAATCCGAGCCGCCCAAGCAGCCGATTGCGTGGTGAACAGTTGCTTCTTGTGCGCTTCGCTTTCGGCATATTGGCGCAGCATCTCGCCCAGTTGCTGTACGTCGTTCATTGCGGTGTTCCTCGGAAAGGACCTGCGAAGGGTGATAGTGGCAGATCCCCGGCGCGGCGTACGTTTAGTTCTTGCAGATGCACAGTTGCGGGAAAGATCGGCGGTACAGTCAGTCGGTACTGGCGTCGAGTCTGGAACAGAAGGTAACTTCGGGCAGCCCTGAATGCTCGACACTGACATTTGCTTGAGGAAATCCAATGCGCACCATCGGCCTTATCGGCGGCATGAGCTGGGAGTCCAGCGCCGAATACTATCGCCTGATCAACCAACAGGTTCGCGAGCGCCTCGGCCCGTTGCGCTCGGCGCAGTTGCTGATGTACAGCGTCGATTTCGGTCCGGTCGAACAGGCCCAGCACGCCGGGCGCTGGGACGATGCAGCGGCGATTCTTGTGGATGCCGCACGCCGGCTTGAGGCTGGTGGCGCAGAATGCGTGGTGCTGTGTACCAACACCATGCACAAGGTCGCCGAGCAGATTCAGGCCGCGATCAGCATTCCGTTTTTGCACATTGCCGAACCCGCCGCGCAGGCTGCACTGGAAAGCGACGCGCGCACTGTCGGGTTGCTCGGCACCGCGTTCACCATGGAGCAGGACTTTCTCAAGCAGCGTCTGATCGCCCAAGGCCTGACCGTACTGGTGCCGGATGAAGCCGAGCGCAAAGAGGTGCACCGGATCATCTACGACGAACTCTGCGTGGGTGTGATCAGCGAACAATCGCGAGAAATCTATCAAGGCGTCATCCAGTCCCTGACCGCCCGTGGCGCCCAGGCAATCATCCTCGGCTGCACCGAAATCGGTCTGCTGATCAAACCCGAACACAGCGCCCTGCCCCTGCTCGACACCACCGAGTTGCATGCGCAGTCAGCAGTGGCGTTCGCACTGGGCGACTGACTCAGGCTTTCAGGCTATTGCGTAGACGGGCCATGCTCAGGGTGTCGACCCACTGCCCGTCGCGCACCGCATAATCACGCAATAGCCCTTCGGCCTCGAAACCGAACTTGCGATAAAGCCCGATCGCCGCCTCGTTATCGGCGTAGACCGTGAGTTCGACGCGGTGCAGATTCATCCAGTTATCGGCGACCTCCAGCGCCGCCGCCAACAACATCGAACCGACGCCCTTGCCCTGCCAAGCCGCCCCGACTGCCATGCCGAAGCTGCCGGCGTGGGCGCGGCGCATGCGGGAATAAGCTTCCAGGCCCAGATTGCCGATCACCACGCCTTGGTCCAGGGCAACCAGTTTCAGCGCACGTTCGTTATCAGCCTGAAGTCGCTGGCGCCAGACCTCGGTGGATTGAAACGGCATTTGCAGCACTTGCCGTGCAACGACGGGGTCGTTGTAAAGCGCAGTGATACCTTCGAGGTGGGATTCGTTGGAGCGTTCGAGATGGATCGTGGAGGTTGGGTCTGACATGGGATCGGTCCTTGATCAGCGTGTGGCTGGTCACTCTAAACCGCTGATCTGGAATCTGGCGAGATGAAATTGTGGGAGCGAGCCTGCTCGCGAAGGCGGTTGGCCAGTCACTGAAGCTTCGACTGGCAGATTGCATTCGCGAGCAGGCTCGCTCCCACATTCTAATCCGGCCCTGACATAAAACCCGTGAGCACTGGAGATTACTGTGGGAGCGAGCCTGCTCGCGAAGGCGGCCTTGCAGCCAACGCCTGTTTCACGGCAAAAACGTCTACCGTGCTGTCGCCAATTTTTTGCCTTTTTAAACGCCGCTGTTTAAAAGACACCTTCAGACACGGTCTCAAGGCTACAAATCCTTGCGCCATTGCCTACAGCCAAGCCAGAATCCGCCGGCTTGTGCGCTTTGGGGGCGGGTTCTATTGTGGTGCGGTCGCTGAATGTTCAGTGATCGGGTTTAGCAGCCCGGGTTATCTCTAGACGCACAAGGTGTTGCCATTATGGCGGCTTTGCGTGGGGCACTTCGGTGCGCCGGGTTCTAGAGTCCTGGTCTGCTAACCCGCGTACAGCCGCCACCTCCTTCGTTAGCAGCGAACGGTGGCAGCTTCACCACTCTAGAGGCTTCACCCATGATCAAACCAACACCCAACCCACCCGAATCCGACCCTACCTCACCTTACGAATCCCTCGACTCAAAAAACTTCACCAAGCCGCCGACCGTGCCCTCGACCACTACCTCTGCCCACCCGGCTCCACCCCACCGCCCTTCAGCCCCCGCTCCATGTACGCCGTCACCGCCGACACCAAAAACGAAGACCTGCTGGCCAACGCCTGCGAAACCCTCGCCTCGGCCAAAACCATCGCCCAGGAATTCGCCGGGCTGGTGAAACCATCGCAGCGCCGAACGCTAATGGGGATCGCTCAGTTGATCATGCTCGGGGAATTGGCGGTGAATCGGGTACTGGATAATCTGGAGTTGCCGCAGTGAGGCAGGAAAGCTGAGCTGTTGGCTGTCCATTCTGGACCCTTCGCGAGCAGGCTCGCTCCCACAGTTTGACCGCATTCCAAGCGTGGGAGCGGGTCGGTTGGCGACGACAACCACTCGTCGGATACCACTGCGCACCTGTCAACTTTGACAGGTGCGCAATTTCGCAAACGCGCGTTAACTCATTCCGTCACTTCACAGAACGGAGTCAGCGCCATGTCCAGTCCCAAAGATACCCTCGTTCAAGAACTCGATATTACCGGTAGCAGTCCTGTATCAGCTAACTCGGTTGAGCCCACGCCAATCGCCGAAATCAAGGTCGGATACGAACCGAGGTACATCACCATCAGCCCGGACGGTACCCGGGCTTATGTCGCCCATTTTGAAGAAGAATCAGTATGGGTGATTGACACCGCAACAAATAAGGTCAGCGCCAAAATCCCGTACATAGCCAGGCATATCGCCTTTAGGCCGGATGGTAAGCGCGCTTACATGGGCAGTACTGGAGACACGGTTTTGGTGATTGACACGGCGAGCAGTACCGTCGTGAAGAGAGTTCAAGTCGGACTTGCCGCGTCCGGGATCGCCGTCAATCCGGACGGTACCCGTGCATATGTTTGTAATGCCAGTGATAAAAGCATCTCTGTCATTGATACGTCGACGAATGAAGTCCTGACCACCTTCTCGGTCGACGGCCATCCGTATCATATTGCTTTCAGTCCGGACGGTACCCGCGCGTATTTCACTTGTCCCGACAGGCTGGCGGTTCGGTTGATTGACACTAAAACAAATCAAACCTCGACTGGGGTCGCGTTTGATCTTAGAGGCTTTTACGTCGCTGTCAGCCCGGACGGTACCCGCGTTTATGTCAGTCAGGACCAAAGCACCAAGGTCTGGGTGTTTGACCAGGATTTAAAGCAAGTGTTGGCGAAAATCGAAGTCCCACACGGTCCACAAAACCTCGTTTTCAGTCAGGACGGTAGCCTTCTGTACGCCTCCTGCAGAGATGGCATGATCGCGGTAATTGATACGGCAACGCTTCAAGTACGCAGGAACATCGATGTAGGCCGCTTCCCTACCGAAATGGCCTTTAGTAAGGATGGTAAACACGCTTATGTTTGCAAGTTCCAGGACAACGCAGTGTGGGTGATCGAGGTAGCTTAATCACATTCATCCGCAGCAAACAACGCCACCAAGACGCTCTGGATCCCTTCCCGAACCGCACGCTATGCGTGCGTTAGTGCAAGGGTTTCGCAGGCGTCGGCCGCAGGTTTGCGCTTTGGCGTCTGCGGTCGTTTAAGTCGAAGAATACGCGCCCGGATCGAGATCGCCTTCGCGAGCAGGCTTACTTCGACAGGAGGACCGCATCAGGGCTGGAACCATTCGTGGCGTTCATTGAAGGTTTGCTGGATGAGGTCGATGAGCGCCTGGATTTCGGGGGAGTTTTGCGAGTCGGTGTTGACGGCGAGCCACGCGTGTAGCTGCATCGGTTCGGCGAATAATCCGGGCAGTGCGATGAGGCCACGGTCGAAGCGGCTCATGTATGCCGGCAGCAAGCCAATGCAGGCGCCACAGCGGATCATCTCGAGCATCAATTCATAAGACTGCATCTGTACCACCCCGGCAAGGCGCTGTTCGACCAGTTCATTCCACAGGCGAAAGCTTTCGATCTGCCGGTCATGCTGCCACTGCACCAGCATGAAGTCCGCCAGATCTTCCGGCGTTTCCGGTCGCGCTGTCACCCGTGAATAGCGCTTGGCAATGTGCGGCAGATACGCAATCCGCGCGAGGTGTTGCGGTTCGCTGGTGGAAAAGGTCGGGCCGGGATTTGGGCATTCGCCAGGAGCAAGCCACAGGACAATGTCGGCGCTGACCGCACGCAATGCCAGTTCGCTATCCAGCGCGATAATTTCCAGGCGCAGGCTGGCGTTGCGCCGCAGCAGTGCGATGAGGTCGCGGCCGAGGATGTCGTGCAGGATCGATTCGGCGATGGCCAGACGAATCAGCGGTTGTTCGATGACCGGGAGTTTGCGTTCGTGGGCCAGGGTGATGAGTCGGGCCTGCAACTGTTGGCCTTCGCGGGTCAGGCTGAGGGCGCTGCCCTGGAAGCTGAACAGGCTGCGTTGCAGTTGCTGTTCGAGTTGCGCGAGTTGTTTGCGCAATAAAGTTGAGCGCACGTTGAGGCTGCGCGCGGCTTGCATGAAGCAGCCGCAGCGGGCACTGACCAGGAAGTATTGGGCGGCTTCGCTGTCGATGGTCGCGGCCTGGTTTAGCCAGGGCTCGGAGCGGGATTGCGGCGATTGATAATCAACGGTGCCCGGGCGTCCTGCGGGTTCGGTGAATGACATTGATGACTCCCTGTCGATCTAATGTGGTGTCGTTAGGCAAATCTTTGTAGGAGCTGCGGCACGCTGCGATCTTTTGATCTTTAAAAGCAAAATCAACAGATCGCAGCCTCGTTTCACTCGACAGCTCCTACAGAAACACCGTGTGTCAGTTACCTATCACTTTGTTCAGTTCGGCACCGTCAATGCTCAGCGTCGCGGTGTTGAGCATGCCGTCCAGGTAAGCCTGGGCGATCTGTTCCTGGCGTTGTGCGCGCAGGGCCTGGGTCAGTTGGTCGCGCAGTTCCTCCAGCGTCGCGGTGCGTGCCGGTTGTTGTTCGGTGAGCTTGATCACGTGGAAACCGGCGGCGCTTTGCACCGGATCAGACACGGCGCCCACCTTGAGCCGCGCCACAGCGCCACGTACTTCCGGCACCAGTTGCTGCAACGGTTGCAGGCCGGTATCACCGCCCCGCTCTGCCGTGACGCGATCCTGCGAATATTGCGTAGCGAGCGCCGCAAAATCAGCCAGTGCTGATTGCGCCTTCTTGCTCAATTCAGCGGCTTGTTTGCGCACGGTTTCCACATTCGCTGCGTCACTGACGCCAAGGAAAATCTGACTGACCCGGTACATCGGCGGCGTCTGCCAATTGGCCTTGCCGGCGTCGTACGCCTGCTGCAATTCAGCTGCGCTCGGATACTCCGCCGGCACCTGACTCACCGAGCGCAAATAATCCCGAAACACGATTTGCTCAGTCGCTGCGCGAGTCTGCCGGGCGACGTCCGGACGCTGCGCCCAACCCTGCGCATCGGCCTGTTCCAGCACCGCTTTCTCGGCCAGCCGCGCACGAATCCAGCGCTCCAGCGCCTCACGGTTACCGCGCAATTGCTCGCGGGTTTGCGCCGGGACGGTGGCCAGCAGCGCCTGCAATTCCTCTGGCGAAACCTGCTGATTGCCCAACCGCGCGACCGCTGGCCCGGCTGCAACCGCCGGCAACGGCGACGGCTGCTGGGCGGCGACCGGATCACTGCCCGGTCGCAGCACCAGCGCCACGGCCACCACCAACAACGCCAGCGCTCCGGCGCCGATCACCATGGCAGGCTTCTTCACAGCGCGACTTCCTCTGCTTCGGCGACAGCGGACTTGGCGGCTTGCACAGCAGCGGTCTGGCTGAAATCGCGCAGGTAAACGATGAATTCCTGCAACAGGCGATCCCACAACTCCAGATTGCCGCGCAGGTGCTCGTTGCTCACCCCTGCGGCCACGACCACGTCCATTTCCATCAGCAGAAACTCGCCCTGCAACGACAACCGTGCAAACCGCCGCGTCGCGTTCCACTGCTCGGCCACGCCCTGGGGCAAATCACCCTGCACGCGCAGCGCACAGCTGAAAGTGAAATCAACAAAGCTGCCCTGCTCCACCGCCGGGTTGCCGAAGCGCACGGCGTAGCCGATGCCCTGACTGGCGCTGAGCAACTGGACGATGCCGTTCTGTTCACTCTGGTTGACGCGATAACCTGCGGCTTGCAGAACGTCGGTCAGCGATTGCGGGGAAACGTGGGTGATCAATTGAGTCATGGCTTTCTTCCTTGTTATCAGTGAGCGATCGCGGCTTGCGGCGCGTCGAATTGGGTTTTGTACAGCTCGTCGCCGAAGCCCTGGGCCAGTTCATCGAACTTGACCCGGGCGCTGCCGGCGAAGGGCTGGCGGATCTTCATCACTTCGGCGACGTCGATGTTTTCGTAGGCCGTGAGGATCTGTTTGGCGACGCCGTACATTTGCTGATTCTTGGCTGAACATTGCTGCACTTGTGTGTCACGTTCCGCCAGTTGCGCTTGCAGCTTCGAGCGTTCGGCTTCCTTGCCGCGAGCGAGGACCAGCAACTCGTCGTAGGCTTTTTTGAACTTGCCGGTCTGCTCGGCACTGGCCGCGACTTGCGCCTGCGCCTGGCTGTGCAGGCTCTGCTGCTGCCCGGCCAGTTGCTCGGCGAGGCCTTTGGCTTTGGCCAGTTCGGCGGTCAGCTGCTTGATCTGCGCTTGCGCTGCCTTGGCTTCGTTCTGCGCCGCCAGTTGCGCAGCGCTGGCCTGGGCCTGTTGGCTTTGCAGGGCCTGCAATTGTTGGGTGGTGCTGCGCAGTTGCGTGCGCAAGCGTTCTTCCATGCCTTCGCCGTTCGCCCCGGTGGCAATCAACAAACCCAGGCCCAGCGCGAGAAAACGCGTGTTCATAAAGCTCTCCCGGCGCCTTAGAAGCGCGTGTTGATCTCAAGCTGCAAGACGTCGATGTCGAACGGCGCGCCGTACACCGCTTCGGTGCTCATCCAGCGACCCGTGGCGGAAACGTTCTTCGCCAGGCCATAGTTGCCGCCCATGAAATAGCCCTTGGCGTTGGTGCCGCCGAGGTGGAACGACGAGTCGTTGAAGCCGTCCGGCAAGGCGTCCGGCTGGATGTACTTGTAGCCGGCGAACAGGTTCCAGTCTCCCTTGCGTTTGAGGTCCAGTGCGTTGCCGAGGGTGAACTGCACCATCCATGCATTGGCGCCGCTTTCGATCTCGCCGTTGCTGTCGAGGTTGTTGACGATCTGCCCGGCGGAACGCTTGCGCATGTCGCCTTCGTCGTAGCTGAGGTTGTGGATGTAGTTGCCCTGGCTGCGCAGTTTGAAGTCCTGCGGCAGGTCGGCGTCCCACACGACGTTGAGATCGAGCAGGTTGAATTCGGACGCAAGCCCGACGAATTGCGGCTGCGGCGTAGCGCTCGGATTGAGCGGGTTCGGCGTGATGTCACGCAGCAGGAACACGCTGTTGCCCTTCTGCATGAACGCTGCGCGAGTGCCGTCGCTGTCGCAACCCGGTGCGCCGGCCCACGGTTCGCAGGGGCTGGAGCGCTGGCCCTGAATGTCGTCGAAACGGTAATAGGCCAGCGCGCCTTTGAGGCGGTTGTTGCTATTGATCGCCCACTTCGCGCCGAGCTGCGCGCCGTACAGCCACTTGTTGTCGCTCTCTTCCTTGTCGAAACCGTTGCTGCTGGAAGTGTCGTTGGTGTAGTCCACCGGGAACGCGCCGACCGTGCCGAACACGCCCCAATCGCGGTTGAGCTTGTGATCGAAAATCGCCGCCACACCGTCGAAATTCAGGTCATTGGAATAGAGCATGTCAGTGGACATGAACGGATTGGCGAAGCGCCCGCCGGTCAGGGTCAATTCGTCCATTGGCTTCCAGGTCAGATAGCCCTGATCGAGCCAGATGTCTTTCTTGGCGAAGCCGCCGCCGAGGTTCTGCGTGGTCGATACCGGGTTGTTGTCCGAACCGGTGCCGATGCGAATGCCGGCGGTCCATTCCTCCGAAATCACCGCTTTCATGCCCAGGCGAGCGCGCAGGCGAAAGAGGTTTTCCCGGTCTTCACGGGTGTTGAGCAACGGCGGCAGGCTGGTGCTGCTGTTGGGATTCACGTCGTACGGGCCATTGTTGTTGAGCTTGGCGAAGTCGACGATTTCGTTGCTGTTGTTGCCCGAGTAGTAACGCGATTCGTCTCGCAGGCGAATGTCACCGTCGAAGCTGATGCGCGAGGCCCAGTCCGGGAAGGTATTCGGTGCTGCCCAGTTTTCCTGTTTGGCGGTGGCCATGACCTCGGCTTTGACCTGATCGCGGATCTGGTCGCGCACCGCTGCCGGCACGTATTGCACGCGCACATCCCCCGGCGCGGCGACCGTCCCGGCCGCTACGGCAGTGGACGCGGCAGCCTGCTTGGCCTGCGCCGCTTCGTTCTGGGCCTGGGCGATCAGCGCGTCGGCCTTGTCCTGTTTGAGAATGCCCTGCTCGACCAGCAAGCGGATCAGATTGATCGTGGCGTTCTCCGAAGGCGCAGGCGCTGCCACGGCCTGACCGACCAGGGTCGCGACGACCATGCCGACCGCCAGGGACAATCGATTCACGTTGGAAATCATCTGCACACAACTCCTTTTGCCAAAGCTTGAATAAGTGAATTAACCCGGACGCCGCCCTTGCAGGGACAGGCGCACGGGCAAAGTGATAGAGGCCGGAGGCCGTTCGCTGAGCGCTGGCGCACCGCGTAAAGCGGCCAGCACCTGGGTATCGATTTGCGGGTTGCCGCTGGACTTGATCAGCTCGACACGGGTGATCTCGCCGACGCTGCTCAGCCAGACATCGGCCTGCAGCGAGAATGCGAGGTTGCGCAGCTCGGGGTTCTCGCGCAGCAAACGCTGGAAGGTGAACGCGAGAAACTGGCTGTACGTGCCCGTACCCAAACGCCCGCCGCCGGCTCCGGCCATGCCGCCGCCCTTGCCCGCGCCAATGTTGAAAGCGTCGCTGCCGGCCTGCGCGTCGCCGTCCATTTGCATCGGGTTGGCCAGGTCGTCCGCCGGCGATGGCGGTGCTTCTTCTTCAGGCTTGACCTCCTCCGGCTCCGGCGTTGGCTCAGGCTCGACGACTTTTTCTTCCACCGGCGTTTCCGGCTCTGGCGGTTTCTCCGGCGGCGGTGGTGGCGGTGGCGGCAACGGAATGATCGTCGGCACCTTCGGCGCTTCGCGACGCACGCCGGCCATGTCGTTGGCCCACTGCCAGAGGAACCACGCGGCGAGCGCGGCGACCAGCAATCCGGCGCCCCACTTCACATAACGCAACGGCGACTTTTTCACGGGCGGCGGTTCGATCGGGAGTTGTGCGGTCATGACTCAGCCCTGACTCGGTTTGCCGGTGACGAGACCGACCTGGGACAGTTCGAGCCGGCGCAGCAGGTCGAGCACTTCGATGACTTTCTGGTACTGCACCGTCGCATCGCCACGCACGATCACCGGGAAATCCGGACTCTGCGCTTTCTCGATGCGCAGGCGTTCTTCCAGCTCCGCCAACGTTACGGGATAGGCATCGAGAAACACCTGGCCGCCGTCGTTGACCGAGATCGCCTTGGTCTTGGCCTCCGACAGCGACACCGAAGCGCTAGCCTTGGGCAGGTTGATCTGGATCCCGGAGACCTGCGCGGTGGCGGTGAGGATGAACATCACCAGCACCACCATCAGCACATCGACCAGTGGGGTGATGTTGATGCTGTCGACTGCGGCATCGTCATCATCGTCGTGGGAGGCATTTACGGACGCCATGGCAGTGCTCCTCAGGCCGGGACGGAGTGGTTGGCGTGATGGCCCCGCTGGTGCGACGCCTCACTGAACTGGCTCTCGCCGTGCATCTCCGCCAGACGAGTGATGAACTCGTCGACGAACACGCGCATGTCGGCGCTGACTTCCTTGTTGCGAGTGATCAGGCGGTTGTAGCCAAACAGCGCCGGGATCGCGACGAACAGGCCCATCGCTGTGGCGAGCAGTGCTGCGGCCATGCCCGGCGCGATGGCGTTGATGTTGACGTCGCCGGCCATTGCCGTGCCGAGGAACACCACCATGATCCCCAGCACCGTGCCTAGCAGGCCGATATACGGACCGCCGGCGATGGCGTTGGACAGGGTCGAGAGTTTCGAACTCAGTTGCTGGTTCTCGCGGGTGCGCACACCGTCCATCGAGCAGCGAATGGCTTCGATGGTCGCGGCGGAAACCGACGAGGTATCGGCGCCCTGCTCGCGGCGGGTGCGGATCTCTTTGACCGCCACCAGATAGAGGCGCCACAGCGACGAATGCTGCAGACGCTGAGCCAGTTGCGCGTCGTCGGCGAACATCTCCAGACGCGTGCCGACCTTGGCGAATTGCACGCGAAAGTCTTCGTTCGCCGCAGTCACGCGGCTGAGGCTGCGGTTCTTGCGCAGCATGATGATCCACGACTGGAACATCATCAGCACCAGCACGGCGATGATCACCCAAGCGTCGATCGGCACCGCGTTGAGGAGGAAGCCGAGGCTGCCGAAACCGAAGCCGGATTGTTCTTCATCGACGCCGTAAGCCACCAGTTTCGACTCGGCGCCTTGCGAGGTGGCATCGGCCAGCAACAGCGCAGCAGGACGGGCGACCTTCGACAGGCGCAGTTCGTCGATGGCGCCAGTGAATGGCTGGAACGCGCCTTCCTGCAGATCAGCGCCGATGGCCATGACCGAGTTGAATGCCGGCATCGCCTGAGCCAACGCAGCACCCTCGCGACCGTTGATGTACAGGGTGACTTTCGAGCCCTCGGCGGTTAGTGCGAAGTGTTGCCATTGCCCCGGCGCCAGCGCTTGGGTGGCAGCGGCGCGCTGGCCGTCGATTTCCACGAACGGCAGGCCTTGGCTGACGCCGATCAGCAGGCTCTGCGAGCCTTCGCGCCGAGCCAGGATCAGTTGCTCGCCAGTGGCCTGATCCAGACGCAGCCAGGCACTGAAGGTGAACGCGCTGCCGGCGTTGTGTTGCAGTGACGGACTGGCCGGCAGCAGCAACGGTTGACCGCTGAACTGCAACGCACGGCCGACGACGCCATCGATCGCTGTGCCGGTCGCGCTTTGCGCGGTGTTGCCGTACGCCGTGGTGTCTTTCGCCGGGGTGCCGGTGGCGCCGTCGAAGTGATACAGCGCGGTGTAATTCGGATCGAAAGTGAGTTGCCCGTTGCCGGTAGCCGGGGCTTTCTGGTTGCCGTAATACATCCAGATGTCCTGACGCTGACCGCCCTCGACATTCGGCACATCGACCCAGATCAGCGCCATGCCCATCAGCGCATCGAAACTCTCGATCTGGTGGTTGAGCACGGTTTTGTCATCGGCAGCGACAAAGCGCAGATCGGAGCCGTCCTCTTTCACACCGTCGAAGGTGAAGTTGCCGGTGTGCAGGCGCACCAGCAGCGCGGTGCGGCCAAGGGCCTGATTGATCGCCGCGCCTTGCGGTGTGGTGTCGACGGCAATCTGTTTGCGGTAATGCCAGTCGTCCTGCCACCAGGCCTGAGCCGTGGCCGGGAGCACGAAGCCCAGGCAGATCAACAACGAAAGGAAAAGGCGTTGCATGGACGTGCTCCGTTAGAAAGTGGCTTGAAGGTTGAAGTGCAGGCGCGATTCCTGCTTTGAGGTGTTCGGCCCTTCGAGTAGCGGGTAGCCCCAGTCGAGGCTGCCGGACAGCCATTTACTGAGGCTGGCGCGGGTGCCGAGGCCGACGCTGGCCAGGGCGTAATTGGCGTCCTGATCCGGCAGTTCGTCGCGCAGGTACAGTTGCGCCCCCTCGGCGAAGGCATAGAAGCGCCAGTCCTGCATCCACGTGCCGGCGAATTTCGCCAGCGACGGTGTGCGCAATTCCTGGCTGAGCAGGTAGCCGTCATCGGCGGTGCGCTCGGCAGCGAGATAGCCGCGCACCGAAGTGGCACCGCCGGCGGAGAATTGTTCGTTGGAAACCAGCGGCCCCGAGGCGAGTTGGAATGCGGCTTTGCTTGCGCTCTGCCAGTCGCTGTCGAAGGTCCAGGTGTAGTTGGTGTCGCCCTTGAGCACGGCGAAACCCGGTTTGGCGCGATAGCGTTTGTAGTCGAAGTCTTCGTCGTCGCTGCCGTAGCCGAACACGCTGCGCGTGGCGGCAACCAGACTCAGACCGAGACCGAGCTGGCTCTTTTCGCTGTAGCGATAGCCGTTGTAGGCGAAGGTGAACGGCGCGTATTTGAGCGGCACCTTGTCGCTTTCGCCGGACAGGCTCAGGCGCTCGTCGAAGTCCTTGAAGTCGATCCCGGCCGACAACGAGTTCGACCAGTTGCCGCTCGAGGGCAATGTGTAAATCGCCGCGACGCCGTAGCTGTGACCCTTGCCGAGCACGTTGCTGCCACCGATGGTGGCGACGTTGCTGTCGGACTGGTAACCGGAGAATTGCACGCTCCAGCGCTCGCTCAGCGGCGCGGTGTAGGACCCGGACCAGACCTTGGCGTTGTCGGTTTCCTGCGGCGCGGTGAAGAACGTCAGGTTGACGCTGTGGCCGAGCTGCCAGAGGTTGTTGTAACCGAGGCTGGTGACGCTGCGCAGCTTTTCGGTGTCGGCGCTGTAGTCGTTATTGAGGCCGACGCTGGCCGTCCATGGGTTCTGGTCTTCGACCTGCAAGTCGACATCCATGGTGCCGGGGCGCTGACCTTCGCGCACCAGCGGCATGACCTGGCGACCGGGGGTCTTGTTGAGCTGCGCGAGTTCGCCCTGGACCTTGGCGAAGTCCGGCACCTCGCCTTCTTTCAGCGCCGGGACGTTGTCGCGAATGTCCAGCGGCGAATAGTGTTTGGCGCCGACCACGCGCACCCGGCCGACCTTGGTTTCGCTGACTTGCAGATAGACGATGCCATCGGCCACGGCCTGCTCGGGCAGCTCGACAAACACCGATTGATAGCCGCGTTCCTGGTAGGCCTTCTGCAACGCATCGCGGGCGCCTTCGATGTCGCTCAAGGCTTTCTGCGGGCCGAGAAACGGGTACACCGCTTCTTCGATCGCCCGGGCATCGAGCACGGTATTGCCGCGCACGAAGTATTCGTTGACGTCGACCAGTCGCTGCGCGGCGGGCGCTTCTGTGCCCTCCTCGGCCAGCGCCGGCTGCGCGCCCGCCGTCACCAGCAGCCAGCCCCACAGCGCCAGCCGTGACGTGAAAATCCGTTCCACATTACCCCCTGAAATTCGCGATGACCTGTGGGCGTTAGCGCCCGGTGTGCTGCGTCAATTGCTGATCGTTGTGGCGCAGGCGTGCTTGCCCAGCCAGGTGTGCAACAGCGCAAAGTTCAGCGAGAACTCGGGCATTTGCAGCAAGGCACCGCAGAACACTTCGCCGATGATTTTCTGAATCAGCAGCACCGCACGCGGCTCGTTGAGCAGCGTGGCGATGTCACGGCTGAGGGCGGTGAAACTCCAGACCTTCTGGTTCAGGCCAAGGCCGACGAACCAGCGGAACAGCAGGTTGTAATTGAGCTGTTCATAGAGCTGCTGCTCGCTGGGCACCGAATACAGCAATTGCAGGAGCAGGATGTGCATCACCGTCTGCGCGGGAATGAGCATGCCGGGTGCGGCATTGAGGTCGCGCAGCAGGTCCTGGTGGGCGTCGAGCAGATCGTCGATCTGCGGGCGCAGCAGCACCAGCGAATGGCCCGGCGGAATGTAGCTGGACACTTCTTTCAAAGCACCCTGCCAGTCCTCCTGCGAGACGATCCAGACCCACGGCGCGCCGTAGCGATACACCGAAACCGGCTTCTTGCGCGCGGCTTCGACGATCTTCGACAGGCGTTGATCGAGCTCCTGCATGCCCACTTTCGAATAGCGTTCCATAGTCCCCATTGCCTCACTCCCGGCGTCCCGCCCCGACTCGCAAAGTGCGCCCCGAAAGGCCCCTCAAGCGCGTTACACAGGCATGACCGGACTGGCAAAGGGCTACCGAACTTTTGTCATAAAAGCTTCATTACCGAAGATGGCATCGGTGGCGCCGATGCCCTGTAGGAGTGAGCCTGCTCGCGATGGCGTCAGGTCAGCCAACTTCTCTGTGACTGATACACCGCGATCGCGAGCAGGCTCACTCCTACACGGGAATTGTGTGTGGCAGGCCCTCCTGGTTGTGCACATGAACCTGTGGGAGCGAGCCTGCTCGCGAAAGCGCTGTGTCAGGCAATGAGGATGTTGGATGTGCCGCCGCCTTCGCGAGCAGGCTCGCTCCCACAGGGTGGACTGTGGTTGCACCGTTGCGTGACATTCGCGTGACATTCACGGGGTTAAATCCCGGCGCGTTCAGGCGTATAACCTTCACAAGACTTTCAATCGGCACGCCGACTTCAACACAGGGTAGTGACATGACCACAGCAAACATCCTTGGCAACCTGTTCCCTTCGGTCAGCGACATCCCGGAAAAATATCGCCTCGACGCTCAGGTCGAGCAGCGTGAATATCTGGTCGATGGCCAGTTGCGCCGCTGGGACGGCCCGCTCGCGCAGGTGCGCAGCCCGGTTTATCTGAAAAGCGCAAACGGTGAAGAACAGGTGATCCTCGGCAGCACGCCGCTGCTGGATGCCGACACCGCCCTTACCGCCCTAGACGCTGCCGTTCGCGCTTACGATCGCGGCCAAGGCCTGTGGCCGACCATGCGCGTGGCCGAGCGTATCCAGCACGTCGAAGCATTCCTCGGCCGCATGCGCGAGCAGCGCGAGGCGGTGGTCAAGCTGCTGATGTGGGAGATCGGCAAGAACCTCAAGGACTCGGAAAAAGAGTTCGATCGCACCTGCGATTACATCGTTGACACCATCAACGCATTGAAAGAACTCGACCGCCGCTCCAGCCGCTTCGAGCTGGAGCAGGACACCCTCGGCCAGATCCGCCGCGTGCCGCTCGGCGTCGCCTTGTGCATGGGGCCTTACAACTACCCGCTGAACGAAACCTTCACCACGCTGATTCCGGCACTGATCATGGGTAACACCGTGGTGTTCAAACCGGCCAAGCTCGGCGTGCTGCTGATTCGCCCGTTGCTCGAAGCCTTCCGCGACAGCTTCCCGAGCGGCGTGATCAACGTCATCTACGGCAGCGGCCGCGAGACTGTCAGTGCTTTGATGGCCAGCGGCAAGATCGACATCTTCGCCTTCATCGGCACCAACAAGGCTGCCAGTGACCTGAAGAAGCTGCACCCGAAACCACACCGTTTGCGCGCGGCTCTGGGTCTGGACGCCAAGAACCCGGGCATCGTTTTGCCCGAAGTCGATCTCGACAATGCAGTCAGCGAGGCCGTCACTGGTTCGCTGTCGTTCAACGGCCAGCGCTGCACCGCACTGAAAATCCTTTTCGTGCATGAAGACGTGGTCGACAGCTTCATCGAGAAATTCAACGCCAGACTGGCCACGCTGAAACCAGGCATGCCGTGGGACAGCGGCGTGGCGCTGACGCCGCTGCCGGAGGCGGGCAAGGTCGATTATCTGCACGGTCTGGTCGCGGATGCGCAAAGCAAAGGCGCCCAGGTAGTCAACCCGAATGGCGGTGAATCCCACGCCTCGTTCTTCTACCCGGCAGTGCTGTATCCGGTGAATCCGCAAATGCGCGTCTATCAGGAAGAACAGTTCGGTCCGGTCGTGCCCATCGTGCCGTACCGCCACCTCGATACCGTGATCGACTATGTGCTGGAATCCGATTTCGGCCAGCAGTTGAGCATCTTCGGCACCAACCCGGTGGCGGTCGGCCGGCTGGTCGACACTTTCGCCAACCAGGTCGGGCGTATCAACCTCAACGCCCAGTGCCAGCGCGGCCCGGACACTTACCCGTTCAACGGTCGCAAAAACTCCGCCGAAGGCACGCTGTCGGTTCACGATGCATTGCGAGTGTTTTCGATCCGCACCCTGGTGGCGACCAAGTTCCAGGAGAGCAACAAGGATCTGATCAGCGAGATCATTCGCGGGCGTGATTCGAGCTTCCTGACCACCGATTACATCTTTTGACGGGTGATCGGCAGGATTGAATGATCCTGCCGATCCGTCAGCCCCCGGCGATTCAGTGACTACACTCAGCCCAGCATTGCTGGATGCCCGGGAGGCTGACCATGCTCGATTACTTCGCATTGGGTCTGTTGGTTTTTGTCGGTCTCGTGCTGTTTTACGGGATCATCGTGCTGCATGACATCCCGTACGAGATCGCCGTCCACCGCAACCACCCGCACCAGGACGCGATCCATGCCACGGGCTGGGTCAGTCTGTTCACCTTGCATGCACTCTGGCCGTTTCTGTGGATCTGGGCGATGGCTTATCGCGAGGACCGCGGTTGGGGGTTCGGCGATGGCAAACCCATTCAGAATCACGTCAATCAACTGGAGCAGCAGGTCGTCGAGCTGCAAGCCAGGATCGAGCGGCTCGAAGCGCAGTCGCCGGTTGCGCCGCAATCTGACAGCCGGGGGATCTGAGCATGGATCTGTTGCTCATCCTCACGTATGCCGCGCTCTGCGTCGCCATCTTCAAGATCTTCCGCATTCCGCTGAACAAATGGACGGTGCCCACCGCTGTGCTGGGTGGCGTGCTGATCATCGGCGCGCTGATTTTCACCATGAACTACAACCATCCCTATTCTGAGGTGGCGCGCTCCTACTTCGTCTCGGTGCCGGTTATTCCGATCATCAGTGGCCAGGTGATCGACGTACCGGTAAAGGGCAACGAACCCCTGGAAAAAGGCGACGTGCTGTTTCGCATCGATCCCACGCCTTTCCAGAACCGCCTGAAATCGCTCAAGGCGCAACTGGTTGCAGCCAAAGGCGACCGCTACCGCATCACCGAACTGATCCGCCGCAACTTCGGCACCCAGCGTGAACTGGACGCGGCCATTGCCCGCACCGACGATCTGCAGGCGCAACTGGACAACGCTCAGTTCGAGCTGGACAACACTGTGGTTCGAGCGCCGAGCAAAGGCTTCGTCACCCACGTTTCGCTGCGACCGGGGATGATGGCGAGCAAGCTGCCGCTGCGCCCGTCGATGGTGTTTATTCCGCAGGAAGGTCAGTACTTCGCCGCTTGGATGCGTCAGAACAGCCTGCTGCGTCTGACCGTGGGCGACGAGGCCGAAGTCGCCTTCGACGGCATTCCCGGCAAGGTCTTCGCCGGTCGGGTGAAAAGTGTGATCGGGGTGATCGCCGAGGGCCAGGTGCAACCTTCCGGTACCCTGATCAGCTACACCGGCTCGCCACCGGCCGGACGGGTGCCGGTGATCATTGAAATCATTGACCCAGCGTTTGCCGAATACAGCGCGCTCATGCCGGGCGGCGCCTACGGGCAAGCGGCGCTTTACAGTCAGCACTTTCACCACATCGGCGCGATGCGCAAAATCCTGCTGCGCATGTCCGCCTGGATGAATTACATTTTCCCCTTCCATTGATTTGATTGACGTACGAGGTTCGCACTGACTACTTACAGCACCCACCGCCTGCCACCGCTGTTGCGCCGTATCCTGCGTCCGTTACTGGACCCGTATCGGCGCTACCGTCACGCCCGCCTGATCCATTCCGTGCGGGTGGCGTTGGGGTTGCTGGCGACGATTCTGCTGACCACTGGCATCAACCTGCCCCACGGCGAATGGGCGTCAGTGACCATGCTGGTGGTGATCGGCGGTTTGCAGCACCACGGCAACATCGGCAAAAAAGCCGCCGAGCGCGCCATCGGTACCTTGATCGGTGCAGGAGTCGGGTTGGCACTGGTGGCGCAACATGCGTGGCTGGGCATGCCGTGGCTGACCTACTTTTCCATGGCCGTGGTCTGTGGTTTTTTCTCCTATCACGCGATTGGCAAGGGCGGCTACACCGCCCTGCTCTCGGCCATCACCGTGTTCATCGTCGCCGGGCATGGCGACAACCCGATCACCGATGGACTGTGGCGCGGCGTCGACATCCTGATCGGCATCGCCCTCGCCCTGGCGTTTTCCTTCGCTCTGCCGCTGTACGCGGTCTACTCGTGGCGCTACAACCTCGCCGATGCCTTGCGCGATTGCGCCACGGTGTACGGGCGCATCATCAACGGTGAAGCGGTCAGCGCCGACGAACACGTGCGGCTGATGAGCAAGCTCGGCGCGGTGATGGTGCAATTACGTTCGCTGATGCCGTCGGTGTCCAAGGAAGTGAAAATCTCCATGACCGAGCTGGACGCGATTCAGCGCAACCTGCGCATGTGCATCAGCACGCTGGAGATCCTCGGCAATATCCGCCCCAACGCAAGTGACCCGCAGGCCACGGCACATCTGCAAACGGCGCTGAAGGCCGAACACCGGCAGATTCGCGTGCAACTGATCGGGATGGCTCGCGCCTTGAAGACCGGTGCCTCGCAACGGCTGGAGCGGCCGATGGAACTCCCGCAAGCGAACCTCGACGCGCCAGTTGCCAATACACTCGACGGCTACCGTATGCTGACCCGACAACTCGCTGCCAATATCAGCGAGATGCGCCAACGCTTGGCAGCCACCGCACCGCGCTGGAACATCTGATCCTTACTGCGCCGCCAGCCGCCGGGCTTTCCAGCCCCAACCTTGTTGCATGCCGGCGGCGGCCAGCAGGATCGCTGCGACGCCTATCCATTGCAGCAATTCGAGGCGATGGCCGAAGGCGAACCAGTCAACGAAAATCGCCGCGATCGGATATATAAAGGACAGCGCGCCGGTCAATGCCGTCGGCAATTTTTGAATCGCGCCGTACAGCAAAACGTACATCAGACCGGTGTGCACGATCCCGAGAGTCAGCAGACTGGCCCAGGCATCGACGCCTTGCGGCAACGCATCGAAATGCGCAAAAGGCGCGAGCAACAACACCCCGGTGCAGACTTGAATCAGCGCGATCAGATGTGGCGGCGTGCCGGTCAGGCGCTTGATGATCAGGGCGGCAATCGCGTAGAGAAACGCCGCGCCCAACGCCAGGGCAATTCCCATCAAGTAATCGTTACCCTCCTCGCCTTGCGTGCCATGGGCGCTGACGATCGCCAGCATGCCCATGAACGAAATCGCCAGCCAGAACAGCTTCTGCAGGGTAATTTTCTCGCCGAGGAACAACGCCGCCAGGCCGACCAGCATGAACGGCTGCACGTTATAGACCGCCGTACCAATGGCAATCGAGGCGCGGGAATAGGATGCGAACAGCAGCACCCAGTTGCCGACAATCGCCATTCCACTGAGCACCGCCAGCAGAAACGTTGTGCGGGTCAGAATCCCCGGACGCAGGAATCCGAACGCGGCGCAGACCAACAGCAAGGTGCCAGCGCCGAACACGCAGCGCCAGAACACCACGTCGAGCACCGGTTGCCCGGACACCAGCACAAACCAGCCGATCGTTCCGGATATGAGCATGGCGGCGGTCATTTCCAGCGAACCGCGGCGGATTGCGTTGTCCATTATTGTTCTCCTGAGGCTGTGAGCGAAGCATGGCAAAAGTATGCCAAGCGCACCTCGGGCTGCTCCAGCGCATAAAGCAGGCTAAACTTGGTTTTCGCCTTTTTTATCGAGGGTGATTTGCGCCCTTCGCCTAATCAGGAGTTTGAATGTGACTGACGATATCGATCAGATCCTTATCAGCGCGCTGATGGAAGACTCGCGGCGCTCGCTAAAAGCGCTGGCGCAGATCAGCGGCCTGTCATCGCCCAGCGTGGCCGAGCGGTTGCGGCGTCTGGAAGAACGTGGCGTGCTCAAGGGCTACACGGTGGAGATCGATCCGAAATGCTTCGGCTATCAGTTGCAGGCGATCGTTCGGGTGCGGCCGCTGCCAGGGCAATTGCACGAGGTTGAGCGGCAGATCATGTCGATTCCGGAGTTCACCGAGTGCGACAAAGTCACCGGCGACGACTGCTTTATCGCCCGCCTGCACGTGCGCTCGATGGAGCAGCTCGATACCCTGCTCGACCGACTGAATACGTTGGCCGAAACCAACACCGCGATCGTCAAGAAGACCCCGGTCAAGCGACGCCTGCCACCGATGGCGTAGGTGTCTTTTACCAATGATCAGGGTAGATTGGGGTTTTTCGCGGCTAAGGAATGGCGCTATGAAAATTCAGGCAATACTGCTGGCCGGCATGCTGCTCGGCGGTTGTGGCACGATTCAAACGGTGGCGCGCAACGATCAGGCTGCCATTGACGGGCTCAAGCAGCAGAAAAGTTATTGCGGCGCGGTACCGAGAATCTACAGCGGCCTCGCTTATGACTTCTGCACGCTGAACGCTCCGCTGGCCTCAGGCATCGATCCCGATGATCACCGCAACGCGGCGATTCCGGTGGTGCTGGTAGACGCCGTGGTCTCCGGCGCGCTCGACACCTTGCTGCTGCCCTACACGATCTACCGTCAGCAAGTGGACGGCAGCATCGTCATCAACTGAGCAGACACCTTTGTCCAGACGATAAAAAACCCGCCGAAGCGGGTTTTTTATTGCAGCCATTACGATCAGTCGTCGCGGCTCATGATGCCGAACAGTTGCAGCAGGCTGACGAACAGGTTGTAGATCGATACATACAGGCTGATGGTCGCCATGATGTAGTTGCGCTCGCCGCCGTGGATGATCGCGCTGGTCTGGAACAGAATGCAGACCGACGAGAACAGCACGAAGCCGGCGCTGATCGCCAGTTGCAGGCCGCTGATCTGGAAGAAGAAGCTCGCCAGTGTAGCGCCCAGCAGGACGAAGAAACCGGCGGTGATGAAACCACCGAGGAAGCTCATGTCCTTGCGGGTGATCAGCACGTAGGCCGACAGACCACCGAACACCAGTGCGGTCATGGCGAAAGCCGAGCTGACCACTTCAGCGCCGCCCTGCATGCCCAGGTAACGGTTGAGGATCGGGCCGAGCAGGAAACCCATGAAACCGGTCAACGCAAAGGCGGATACCAGGCCCCACGCGGAATCACGGAGTTTGTTGGTGAGGAAGAACAGCCCGTAGAAGCCGATCAGCACCACGAAAATGTTCGGGTAGCCGACACGCATCTGCTGGGCTACGAAGGCCATCACACCGCTGAATGCGAGGGTCAGAGCCAAGAGACCATAAGTGTTGCGCAGGACGCGGCTAACCTCTAGCTGCTCAGCCTGCACGCTGTTATTAACTGCGTAATCCTGTTCGCGCATGGCGACACTCCTGTTGGTTTGAAACGTTCAGTCGCAAAGATCATAACAGACGCTCTGTAACAAGCCATGCAGAGAGTTTGACAGTGTGTTTCATTCAGGTATTATGGCGCCCGCAACGCAAACGGAGGTGTGGCCGAGTGGTTTAAGGCAACGGTCTTGAAAACCGTCGACTGTAACAGGTCCATGAGTTCGAATCCCATCGCCTCCGCCATCTTTATACGACAAAGCCCTGATTATTCAGGGCTTTGTCGTTTCTGGGATAGACGAATAAAAGGCACGTTAAAGCGATCTCTTCCGCACTTTCCCATATCTTTGCGCAATTTTTATCGCCCCTTCCGCAATGGCTAGATCGTTGAAAAACGTCTGATCAGATTGAGCACTTGGTTGGTTTGGGGCGGTGGTGTTCTCCCCCAAAGCTGACTTTTATCAAACACAGCCATGAGCTTCTAGCCGAGAGTGAACCTCGACATCTGCAAAACCGCGTCTGCGGCCAATGCAGACAATCCGGTCTCGTGGAGGCATGTCATGGCTACCCATCTGCAAGATGTTCAATCGGTCGTCCCTCCTTCCAGCCCCCAGCCCTTGTCGATTGGCCTGCGCAAGGCTGAACCGAGGCGCTTGTCGTTGAGCCTGTTGATCGCGCTGGTGGTCGGTTCGATGATTGGTAGCGGCATCTTCAGCCTGCCTCAGAACATGGCCGCCAGCGCTGGCGCCGGAGCGATTTTGATTGGCTGGCTGATAACCGGTGTCGGCATGCTGTCGCTGGCTTTGGTTTACCAGACGCTGTCCAACCGCCTGCCTGCCATGGACAACGGTGTGTTTGCCTATGCCAGAGCATTGGGTGGTGATTTTCTCGGATTCAATTCAGCCTGGGGTTACTGGATCAGCGCCTGGATCGGCAACGTCAGTTATCTGGTCATTCTGTTTGCTGCGCTGAGTTACTTCTTTCCGCTGTTTGGCGAAGGCAACAACAAAGCTGCAATCGCCGGGGCGTCCGTGGTGTTGTGGTCACTGCACTGGATGATCCTGCGGGGCATGCGCACCGCGGCGCAGGCCAACGCCCTGACGACCGTCGCCAAAGTCGTGCCGTTGCTGCTTTTTATTGGTGTGCTGATTGCGTCATTTCAACGCGAAACCTTCATGGTCGATTTCTGGGGCACGCCCGCGCTGGGCAGCACCCTCGATCAAGTCAAAAGCACGATGCTGGTCACTGTCTGGGTCTTCATCGGCATTGAAGGTGCCAGTGTGTTTTCCGCCCGCGCCGCAGAACGCGCCAACGTCGGTCGGGCTACGGTCATAGGCTTTGTGATCACGCTGATCCTTCTGATCGCCGTCTCGCTGCTCTCGTTGGGCATCCTCAGACAACCCGAGCTCGCCGCCCTGAAAAACCCCTCCATGGCAGGCGTTCTGGAAGCGGCCGTCGGGCCATGGGGCGCAGTGCTGATCAGCATTGGCCTGATCATCTCGGTCGGCGGTGCCCTGCTCGCGTGGACGTTGCTAGCTGCCGAATCAGTGTTCACACCGGCAAAGGAAAAGGTCATGCCGATTACGCTCGCAGAGGAATCCACCCGCAGCGTGCCGGCCAATGCGCTGTGGCTGACCAATGGCTGCATCCAACTGTTTCTGCTGCTGACGCTGTACTCAAGCGCGAGCTATCTGGCTCTGATTTCACTCGCCACATCGATGATTCTGCTGCCTTATCTGTTCAGCAGTGTGTATGCGCTGAAACTCACCTGGCAGGGCGAAACCTACGCCGGCCATCGCGCGCTTCAAGTCCGTGATATGGCCATCGCCACTGTCGCCGCGCTCTATTGTGGCTGGCTGCTGTATGCCGCCGGCCCCAAATACCTGCTGCTCAGCGCTCTGCTCTACGCGCCCGGCTCTTTGATTTACCTGGGCACGTTGAAAACGCGCCAGGGTCAGCCGCTCAGCGGTCCGGAAACGGGTGTGTTGATCATCATCTGGGCCGCCGCGATTTACGCTGGCCGGATGTTGTGGTCCGGAACGCTGACGTTGTAAGCAAGATTCCTCAGTCCTGGCGGCTCGCATAGAGGATGTTTTTCGGCCGCCTTTCGTTCGAACAGGAGTACCGAAATGAGCAATTCCGTGAAGAAGATGCCAGTCGCTACCGATACCGCCAACAAACCTGCCGAGCATACGATTGCCGCAGACATCTGGCGTCCTTTGGAGAAGCTGCGTCAGCAAGTCGATCATCTTTTCGAAGACTTCAACCGTGGTTCAGGGCTTTCACCCTTTGGTCGTGGGCTGTTTGACGTCGAACCTTTGTGGCGTCGCGAGCTGCATGGCCAAAGCATGCCGGCGGTCGACATCAGCGAGAAAGACAAAAGCTACGAAATCACCGCCGAGCTGCCTGGCATGGACCAAAAGAACATCGAGATCAAACTGTCGAATGGCAGCCTGATCATCAAAGGCGGGAAAAAAGACAACAAGGAGGAAAAGCGCAAGGGGTATCACCTCAGCGAGCGTTACTACGGCTCGTTCGAGCGCGTGTTCACGCTGCCCAAGGGCGTCGATGCGGAAAAGATCGACGCGAGTTTCAGCAAAGGTGTGCTGAGTATCAGCTTGCCGAAAAAACCTGAAGCCATGAAAGCGGATAAGGTTGTGCCCATCAAAGGCGAGTAAGTTGAGCAACTGCCCCTTGTCGACAAGTCGGCAAGGGGCAGTTCGGCGAGGTGCACCGTTGTTCGTTCTAGACCGCCAGTACGCTGCAGGGAACCTGGTACAGAATATGTTCGGTGGTACTTCCCAGCAGTTTTTCCAGCCCGTGACGTTGAACCCTGCCCATCACAATCACGTCCACATCGTGCTCTTCGGCAAACTCACTGATCGCCGCCACGGGATGTCCCTCCCTGCTATGCCTGTGCTCGGCCATCACACCGAATCTCCTCGCCAAAGCGCTGTAATGCGCTTGCAGTTCCTTGCGCCGAGCATTCATCAGTTCCGAAACCGTCCAGTTGTTCACCACTTCATCCAGATAGTTTTGCGAGACGTCATAGGCATATAACAGGTGCAACTCTGCACCGAACTGAGTGGCGAAGGATGTGGCCTGTTCGACGATCCGGTCATTGAGAGCGCCCCCATCATCTTCGCTTGCAGCTACATCCACTGCCGCTACGACCTTGCGCGGCAGACCCGGGCCAGCAGCGCCCAACAAGTAGACCGGCACCGGACAATCACGCAGCAGCTGCCAATCCAATGGGGTAAACAAAGCGCGTTTGAGTAAGGATTCGTGCTGCACTTCCTTGATCAGCAAATCGGGCTGGTTCACGGTGACGTGATCGAGGATCTCCCGTTTCATGTCTTCGGACCAGCCAACCTCCGTCGTCACCCGCAAACCTTCGGCTCGCAGGCTGGCAGCCTGGCTTGCCAGCCACTCGTGATGGTCCTGTAAATAGGCCGCACGGGCCCTTGCCCGATCCCCTTCCTCCAGCAGCGACAGGAAATCCCACCATTTGATCAAGGCTGCGATATGCAGCGACGCGCCGCTGGCTTTAGCCAGGGCGGCGGCCTGGCTTATCGCCGGAGAATGGCGCAGGGCCGGGTTGATGATCAGCAACAAGTGTTGATATTGACTCATGATTGCCTCCAGAGAGCTTGGAGCCTGCGGTCATGCGATGGCGGCTGACCCAGACCGGGTAAAGCAGACAACGACGCCAATCAAGGTTGCGCCACAGATGAGTGGCGTCCTTGATAAAAGTCATACGCAGTGCGCCTGGCTCTCGTCGTACTCACGAAATGCGGAACGCCACGACCGTGCTGACCAAGGCGTTTGGAAAACCGACTCAACGGTTGCCGAACTCGCAAGCGACCTTGATCTGGATCAATCAGTGCGAGGAAGAACGGGTTCGAAATAGAGTCATGACTCGGCTGCGCCCGCATCTCGGGTAAGGGACAGTCACAAGCTGATCGAACGCGTGAAAGTTACAGATGCGGCCACAGGGTGATACTTCCACAACCCACCCTCTGATTTTGCTTTGCGAGGTTCACAATATGGTCATCAATGATCCAACCATGACAACTGCCTGCGTCCGCGACTCAAGCGGAGACAGTTGCGCTCTGTTTCACGAAGCGGATCGACTCAGCGAACAGGCCTATGCCGTCCTTGAAGAGCCATTTTCCACAGAGACCATGCACAAGTTCACCGAAGCCAGGAAACGCGCCGATGAGAAGTATCGGCAAGCCTGGCAGCAATGGCAGTATGCGCAGGGCGGGCGCAGTCACTGAGCGGTGCCTGGGCCTAGCTCGACACAATCGCGATACTCCGGCACCGACACTGACCATCCCAGCTCCAGGCTGATGCGTCGGCGCAGGACATCTGAGGCATTGGGTTCGCCGTGCACGACATAAGTATGTCTGGGGGCCGTTTGAAGCCGCGCAGCCACTGGATGATTTCATCGGCATCGGCGTGCGCAGACAGGGTCTGCATCGCCACGACTTCGGCGCGAATCGGTATGTCCTGGCCATGGATCCGCACCGATTCCGCACCAGCGACTATTTGCGCACCGCGCGTGCCACCGGCCTGGAATCCTGGCATCAGGAGTGAGTTCAAGGGATTGGGCGCCAGCGCTTTGAGGTGATGCAGCACTCGCCCGCCGGTGGCCATGCCGCTGGCAGCAATAATCACGGCCGGGGTGCGTTGCTGATCCAGATCGATGGATTCCCGGGTCGAGCGCACGAATTGCGTGCCCCGGCACATGCCGTCGCATTCCTGCGGTGACAAGCGATGCTCACCGCGAAAGCGCTGATACAGGTGTGTAACGTCAGTGGCCATGGGGCTGTTGAGGTAAACGGGCAAGTCCGGGATCGCCCGCTGCTGCTTGAGGCGGTAGAGGTGATACATCAGCAATTGTGCGCGTCCAACCGCGAACGAAGGTACGAGGGTGATGCCATGGCGCAGCGCCGTACGATTGATCACCTCAGCCATTTGCTTCTCTGGAGCGTCTTGTGGATGTCGACGATCACCGTAGGTCGACTCCACCAGCAAATAGTCGGCCTGCTCAATGGTTTCCGGGGCGTACATCAGTGGATCATTCGGCCGCCCGAGGTCACCCGAACAGACCAGCGTGATGCCATCGGCGACGACTTCAACGGTGGCCGCGCCCAGAATATGCCCCGCGCCGCGCAGCAGGATGCTCAACCCCGGAATAATGTCGATGCGGTGATGCAATTCGATCGGGTGCAGCAGTGCCAGCGCCCGCATGGCGTCCTGCTCGGTGTACAGGGGTAACGCTGGCGAGTGTTTGGAGAAGCCGTGCTTGTTGGCAAATGCCGCCTCCTCTTCCTGCAGACGGCCGCTGTCGAGCAGCAGGATTTTTACCAGTTCACAGGTTGCCGCGGTTGCATACACCGGGCCGCAATAGCCATTGCGCACCAGCACCGGCAGGTATCCGCTGTGATCGAGGTGGGCATGAGTCAGTACGACCGCATCAAGGTCGCTCACGGGAATCTGGAACGGGTCGCGGTTATGCAGGCGCAATTGCTTGTAACCCTGGAACAGGCCGCAATCGATCAGGACATGCCGGCCATGATGCTCCAGCAGGTATTTGCTGCCGGTGACCGTGCCGGCAGCGCCCAAAAATGTCATTTGCATGGCCGTCTCCTCGAACCATCGTGTAAGCGCTATTGATCGCTCTTTCGGGTCCGGGGCAGTTGATTTTTATCAACTGCTGCTATGACCCGTCACACGGGAGAAGGCATCGTTTTCACCATCATCAAACTGCACGGAGCCCGGTTCATCAGGCATTCGGCCGTGCCGCCGATGAAGCCGTCCAGCGCTTGATGGTGACAGATGCCGAGCACCAGCAGGTCGAACGCGTTCTGCCGGGCGAAGTCTTCGATCACCCGGTACGGGACACCCGAGAGCAAGTGGCTATGCTGTTCATCGAGACCATAGCGCTCGGCCAGCGTATCGAAGGCTTCCTGCTGAGTGTCGTTGATCGCATCGCGCAAACTGTGATCCAGACTCAAGTTCGGCACACTCATCGCCGCATCACCCACCACTGACCAATTGGCGACGTTCAACAAGTGCAACGATGCATCGCATTTCGACGCCAATGTCGATGCAACGCCGAGTATCCGGTCGTTGAGGCCTTGGGTCAGATCCTCGAGATGCGACAGGTCAATGGCCGCCAGTATCTTCAAGGGTTTCGGATGTGCGGCCTCGGTGACCAGATGCACGCAGGCGGGACAATCTCGTACCAATAGCCAGTCCAATGGCGGATGAAACGTTTGATTGAGCGCTGAAACATGGTGAGCATCCTTGATCACCAGATCGACATGAAAGTCATTGATGTACTCAAGTACATGCGCCGGCGTGGCCTTGGCCCAGACCACTTCGGTGCTGACTTGCACGCCGGCGCCACGTTGAAACCGGGCCTGCTGCTCCAGCCACTGGCGATGCATCTGCAAATAGCCTTCACGCGCTTGCGCCATGGCGTCGTGGTCGAACAGACCGGCCAACGCCAGGGACTGGACATGATCGAACGCCACGATGTGCAGCAACGCGCCACTGGCCCGAGCAAGTGCCTGGGCGCGATCAAACGCCGGGGTGCGGGTCATTTCGGCAGGTGCGATCAACAGAATTCGTTTGAGCCTGAACATCACGTGTTTTCCTGGCAATGCTTGCCGGCCGGGGGCCAGCTCGACGTCCGTGTCCGGTTTGATAGATCGCCGACTACTTGCCTGTTGCCTTTTCGACCATTTGCCTGGCGCGCTCATTGGCTTCATCGGCAGCACGCTGCGCCTGTTCGGCTTTCAACATCGCTTCGTCAGCCCGCAAACGCGCCGTTGCCGCGTTGTCTTCGGCAGACTCAAGTCGCGCATCCATCTCCTGGGCATGGCGATGGTGGTGGCTGCAACCGGAGGTTGTAGCCAACAGGATACTCAGCAGGATGATGGACAAACGCGTGTTCATGGTTTTCCCCTTGGTTGATCGCAGCGTTGCTGAATCGATGATCCGAGTATCAGGCGCTGCCCGCTGCCCACTCTGATATTTGTCAACCAATGACGGCATTGAACAAAGGGTTGAGCAAACGGAAGCAGTTGATCTATCGCAATGTATCTACGCCATTCAGGCGTAGAAAAAACAGTGCGCGGCATTCGCCGGCGTGGACCGTCACCCAAAAGAGAGAACGCCGTCATGAGCGATTTGGACTTGCGTAAAACCATCCTGGAGGAACTCGAATTCCAGCCAGACATCAATGCCGCCAACATTGGTGTCAGCGTGGACAACGGTGTGGTCACCCTCTCCGGACACGTCAATACCCTTGCACAGAAAGTCAGTGCAGAGCGGGTAGTAAAAAGCGTCAAGGGTGTGCGCGCGCTGGCACAGGAAATCGAGGTCAAACTCAAGAACAACGGAGGAACCGCGGACGACACCATCGCCGAACGTGCCTTGAGAATCATCCAGTGGAGCTCTGACGTTCCCGAAGGCGATCTGAAAATTACTGTGCAACACGGGCGCGTCACGCTGGAAGGTGAAGTGGACTGGCAATACCAGAAGGAAACCGTGGAACGTTCGGTCCGCAAGCTGTCGGGAGTCACTGGCGTGAACAATCGTCTGGTGCTGCGCCCTCGGGTTGACGTCTTCGATATTCAGGAGCGTATCGAGGCGGCGCTCAAACGCAACGCCGAATTACACGCGCACAAGATTCGGGTCAAAGTCGACGGCGATGTCGTAACGCTCGAAGGCCGCGTTCATCTGTGGCGAGAGCGCCCGATTGCAGAACGGGCGGCGTGGTCGGTTCCTGGCGTGACGAAAGTGGAAGATCATTTGTTGCTGGCGTGACTGAAGCTTTGATTTGCTCCGGCTTTCATCCCCGCCTGGCACTGGAGAATCACGACCACCGTCGTGATTTTGTTCCGCGAAATGCAGACATGCTGGAAGAGCAAGTCATCACTCAGTGGACAACGGCGGGTGTCCACTGCCAGTTCCGCACTTCGGGCAGATCTTCGCCATGCTCGATGAGGTACAGCTTGTGTTTTTCCATCATTGACCAATAACGCGCCCTAGCGGTCTCCACCAGCTCATGGAACCTGGGAACGCGCTCGATCACATCCAGTGCCAATTGGTAGCGGTCCAGGTTATTGATGACCGCCATGTCGAACGGGGTGGTGGTGGCGCCCTCCTCCATGAAGCCACGCACATGAAAATTGTCGTGATTGGTGCGTTTGTACAGCAGTCGATGAATCAACGCCGGATATCCGTGGAAGGCGAAGATCACCGGCCGGTCGATGGTAAACAGTTCATCGAACGCGCTGTCAGACAGGCCGTGCGGGTGTTGCAATCCAGGCTGCAGCACCATCAGATCCACCACATTGACCACTCTCACCCGCAAGTCCGGGACATGGCTGCGCAACAGCGTCACGGCCGCCAGGGTTTCCAGGGTCGGCACGTCGCCGGCGCAGGCCATGACCACGTCAGGTTGCTCATCGTCGTGGCTGGCCCATTCCCAACGGCCAACCCCGGCATGGCAATGACGCACCGCCGCATCGATGTCCAGCCATTGCCATTCCGGTTGTTTGCCAGCGACAACGACATTGATGTAGTTACGGCTGTTCAGGCAGTGGTCAACCACGGACAGCAAACAGTTGGCATCCGGCGGCAGGTAAATGCGCACGATGGCGGACTTCTTGTTCGCCAGCAGATCGATAAAGCCCGGATCCTGATGAGAAAAACCGTTGTGATCCTGGCGCCAGACGTGTGATGTGAGCAGAAAATTCAACGATGCAATGGGTTCGCGCCAAGGTACCTCGGCGGCCGTCTTCAGCCATTTGGCATGCTGACTGACCATGGAATCGACAATATGGATAAAGGCCTCATAGCACGACAGCAAGCCATGGCGCCCGGTCAACAGATAGCCCTCAAGCCAACCCTCACACACTTGCTCACTGAGAATCTCCATCACTCGGCCGCCAGGGGCCAGGTTGATATCCTCCTCTTGCAAAGGCTCCATCCAGGCCTTGGCGGTGACCTCGTACACCGCGTCAAGTCGGTTGGAGGCGGTTTCGTCAGGGCCGAACAAGCGAAAGTTGCCCGACTGCAGGTTGCCCTTCATTACGTCGCGCAAGTACGTACCGAGCACTCGGGTTGCTTCGGCGCGCAAGGCACCCGGCGCCGGCAGATTCACGCCATGACCGGTAAAGCGTGGCAGATCGAGCGGCTGCAACAGCAGGCCGCCATTGCCGTGGGGGTTGGCACTCATGCGGCGCCGGCCGGTGGGAGCCAGCGCGGCCAGTTCCGGGAGCAAGACGCCGCTGTCGTCAAACAGTTCGGCTGGACGGTAGCTGTGCATCCAGTCCTCCAACTGCCGCACGTGCAGCGCGTTGCGGAAATCCGCCAAGGGCACTTGGTGGGCGCGCCATGTACCCTCGACGCGATGACCGTCGACAAATTTGGGGCCGGTCCAGCCTTTGGGGGTGCGCAATATGAGCATTGGCCATAACGGCCGTTCAACAGGGGCCGAAGCCTGACGCGCCTGATACTGGATGTCGCGGATCTTGCCGATGATGGTGTCCAGGGTACGGGCCAGGTCTTGATGCACCCGCTGCGGATCGTCGCCTTCGACAAAGTAAGGATCGTAGCCATAGCCATACATCAAGGCCGACAGTTCATCCTCGCTGATGCAGGACAGAATGGTCGGATTGGCGATCTTGTAGCCGTTCAGATGCAGGATCGGCAGTACCGCGCCGTCACGCGCTGGATCGAGAAACTTGTTGGAATGCCAGCTGGCGGCCAGTGTGCCGGTCTCGGCCTCGCCGTCACCAATCACGCAGGCCACGATCAGATCTGGATTATCGAATGCCGCCCCGTAGGCATGGGCCAGGCTATACCCCAATTCGCCACCTTCGTGGATCGACCCCGGCACCTGCGCCGACACATGGCTGGAGATCCCGTACGGCCAGGAAAACTGCCGAAACAGGCGTTGCAGGCCGTTGATATTGCGCTCCACCGCGGGGTAGCACTCGGTGTAAGTCCCTTCCAGCCAGGTTTGTGCCACCACCGCAGGCCCGCGTTGCCCGGGTCCGGCGACGAACAACACGTTCAGATCGTAGTGCTTGATCACCCGATTGAGATGGGTATAGATCAGATTCAGCCCCGGCGTGGTCCCCCAATGGCCCAGCAATCGCGGCTTGATATGGTCCAGCGTCAATGGCTTGCGCAACAGCGGGTTGTCTTTCAGGTAGATCTGTCCCACGGCGAGGTAGTTCGAGGCCCGCCAATAAGCGTCCAGCCCTTGCAGTTGCTCAGCATCGAGATAATCACCCATGACACGCTCCGCGAAAGTCTGATGAATGTTGTCATCCGCCGATTCTGGGAGCCTGCAAATGCGAAAGACTTGACTTACATCAGATTTGAACACCGTCCTTGGAGCTCAATAGAGCCGAAGTTGCCCATCTCTCGGCAATCCGGGTACTCCGTCCGTCCGTTATCACGCGGGAAGGCCGAATGAAAAGCATGTGCGCCGCCACGACATCTATGCTTATGACACCCCCAGAGGTGCCCTTCCCATGCTTGAAGCTCTTTCTTCCCCGCCGATTCTCAAAACTGCCTGTTCCAACTGCAGTGTGGTCGAGCTATGCCTGCCGCTCGGTCTGACTGGCCCGGAGGTCGAGCGGCTCGACACACTGATCGTGCAGCGATACAAGGTGAAGAAAGGCGCTGCTCTCTACCGGACGGGGGACCCGCTACGCTCGCTGTACGCCGTGCGAATAGGCTCGTTCAAGACCAGCGTGGTCTCCGTCGACGGCCGCGAGCAAGTGACCGGTTTTCATATTCCCGGCGAAATGCTCGGGCTCGACGCCATCAGTATCGATCAACACGCGTGTACTGCGTATGCGCTGGAGGACAGCGAGGTCTGTCCGATCCACTTCGCACAGCTGGAAAAACTCGCGCAAAGCCTTCCCTCCCTGCAGCACAACCTCAACAAGTTGCTGAGCCGGGAAATCGTGCGCGATCACAGCATGTTGATGCTCATGGGCAATATGAACTCCGATGAGCGCCTCGCGGCTTTCCTGCTCAACCTTTCACAACGCCTCAGCTCCCGTGGCTATTCCTCGAAAGAGTTCGTGCTGAAAATGCGCCGCGAAGAAATCGGCTCCTACCTTGGGCTGCGTCTGGAAACCATTTGCCGCGGCATTGCCCACTTGCGCGATCAGGGTTTGGTGGAAATCACCGCACGCGACGTAAAAATCCGCAACATGGACGGCCTCAAGCAGATGGTGTCGGGCTGCAACCGCCAGAGTCATTGAGCCCGTCCATGCCGCCTGAGAAGGCCCGTAATGCCATTGCTGTGGCAGCCATCAGAACAGGCAAGCGGTCATGTATCAGAACCTCGCCCTGCTTGCCGCTTTCCTTCTGACCTACAGCATATTTGCCGGGCGCTTCGAGTCACGTCTGCTCAATGGACCACTGATGTTCATGCTGGCGGGGCTGATTCTCGGCCCGGCGTTTCTGGGTATTCTGCAACCCCGGATCGATAGTCATGGGCTCAGGATTCTTGCAGAACTGACATTGGCGATCGTCCTGTTCAGTGATGCAGCCAATGCCGATCTCAAGGTGCTCAAGGCGCACGAAGGATTACCGCTGCGCTTGCTGTTGATCGGTCTGCCGCTGACCATGCTGAGTGGCTGGCTGCTGGGCATCTGGCTGTTCCCGCAGGCGCCCTTGATCGAGTTGGCATTACTGGCAATCCTTCTGGCCCCCACAGACGCAGCGCTGGGCAAGGCTGTCGTGAGCAATCCCAAGGTTGCGGCGCCCGTGCGCGAGGGATTGAACGTGGAAAGCGGGCTCAACGACGGCATTTGTGTTCCGGTGTTGTTGATGTTCCTGGCCTTGTTGATCGAAGAGCACACGCAGTCCCCCTCTCGCTGGCGATAGAGCTGTTTTTCGAGGAGCTTGGTATCGGCGCGCTCATCGGCGGCACCCTGACTTTCATGGCCTGGCTGATGCAGCGCTACTCTGGAAAACATCACTGGCAGACACCGATGTGGTCGCAGCTGACGCTGCCCGGATTGGCGGTGCTTTGCTTTGCCACCGCCCAAACACTGGGTGGTAGCGGGTTTATCGCCGCATTCGTCGGCGGGCTGCTCGCCAGCTATCTGTTTGCTGAACAAAAACATGACCTGCTCAAGGCCAGTGAAGAGTTCGCCAGCCTGCTGTCGATCATCACCTGGGTCGTGTTCGGCGCACTGGTGATCCCCTCGGTCTGGAGCAGTTTCACTGTCGATATCTGGCTGTATGCGTTGCTCAGTCTGACCGTGATTCGCATCGTGCCGGTACTTGTCAGCCTGACGGGAACCGGCTTCGATTTCGAAACCCGCCTGTTCATCGGCTGGTTCGGCCCGCGAGGTTTGGCCAGCATCGTCTTCGCCATAATGATTTTGGACTACCCTCTGCAAACCGGTCGGACGTTGGTAGCCGTGGCGGCCTGTACCGTTTTACTCAGCGTGCTGCTCCATGGCTTGAGTGCCAATCCATGGGTGGCACGGCTGGCAAATCGGATTAATTGATAATTGTCAGAAATGCCACCGTCTGCCGCGACTAGGGTTGTGACGGGACGTGATCAAGCGTCTGCCCGAACACCCCTCACAGCGCAAGGAATGGGCAGGCGCATGAGCCTTTTCCGGCAGTTGCTCAGATAGCCCGTCGCCATTTTCGTCGGCGGTCTGAGCCTGTCTCCCAGTGCGTTCGATGGCTGAGCGGTGATGCGTTGCGCAAATCGAGGGAACTCCGATGGCCGACTCAAGCAAGAAAATGAGCCTCATGGGGCTCACCACACTGGTGACGGTGAACATGATGGGCTCAGGCATCATCATGTTGCCGACGAGCATGGCCCAACTCGGGGCCGTTTCATTGCTGTCATGGATCGTCACCGCTGTCGGCTCGATGGCCATCGCGTATTGCTTTTCCCAGTGCGGCATCTTCTGCCTGCGCTCTGGCGGGCTATCCGCCTACACCGAAGAGGCGCATGCAAAGTCAGGCTTTTTCTGTGCTCTTACCTGTACTTCCTGTCGCTGGCCATTGCCAACGTGGCGGTGGCGATCTCTGCGGTGGGATACATGACATCGTTCATGCCCTGGCTGGGAAGCGGCGCCATTCCTTTATTCGTTGGGACAGTCGGCCTGCTCTGGCTGACCACCGTGGCGAATTTCGGCGGCCCAGGCATCACCGGCAGGATTGGTGCGGTTACGGTGTGGGGGGTGATCATTCCTGTAGCGGGCTTGAGCATCATCGGTTGGTTCTGGTTCAAGCCCGACCTGATCATCGCCGCCTGGAACCCGAATCAACTGCCGATATCCGAGGCCATCAGCAAAGCGATTCCCCTCACGCTCTGGGCGTTTCTCGGCATGGAGTCGGCAGCCCAGGCCTCAGATGCGGTGGAAAACCCCAAGCGCACCGTACCGCTGGCCTGTCTGTTCGGGACATTGGGCGCAGCGGTGGTCTATGTGCTATCGACGACGGTCATTCAGGGCATTATTCCCAACGCCGAACTGGCCAACTCATCTGCTCCTTTCGCGCTCGTTTATGCACACATGTTCAATCCCCTGGTCGGCAACATCATCATGGCGCTCGCGGTAATGGCCTGTGTTGGCTCGCTGCTGGGCTGGCAGTTCACGTTGGCGCAAACGGCCAAGGTGACCGCTGATCAGGGGATGTTTCCAAAACTGTTCTGCAAGGTCAGCGCACGCAACGCCCCCATCGTCGGGATGCTGGTCTGCGGCGTACTGCAGACCTTGATGGCGCTGTCGACCATTTCGCCGAACGCAAGCGCGCAGTTTGGAAAACTCGTCAGCCTCGCGGCGGTGACCAACCTGATTCCCTACGTTACGGCAGCCACCGGGCTGCTGGTCATGATGTACAAAGCCAGAGTCAGCGCCGCCGTATACACGCGCAATACCCTGCTGTTAGTGGTTGCCGTGGCCTATTCGTTGTATGCGCTGTATGCCTGCGGCAAGGACGCGGTATTCGGCGGCATCCTGGTCCTGGTGTTCGGCTACCTGCTTTACGGTTTCCTCGCCAAACGTTTTGTCGCTGCCCCTGCGCCTGTCGGCCCCCGGCCTGATACCCCTTGATCGAAGTCTTCGGTACAGCACAGAAATCTGAATTCGAGGAACCGCGCGCATGAACGTGAAACTGACCAGAGCCCACCACCTGCTGCTCGTCTGCGTCCTTGCGCTGCTACCGGTAGTGACCCATGGCAATACGCTGGAGCGCATCCGTGCCAGTCAAGCGATCACCCTTGGCTACGTGCCTGACTTCATGCCTTTCAGTGATCAGGCCGCCGATAAAGCCAGCGGCTATGCCATCGATCTCTGCCTGAAAATAGCCGAGAAGGTCAGGATCGATCTGAATGTGCCGGCGTTGAAAATCAATTACCAACCGGTCTCGCTCAACGACGAGATGAGCGCTGTCAGTTCCGGCAAGATCGACATTCTTTGTACGCCGACCCCACCCACGCTGGCGCGGCGCAGGGTCGTCAGCTACTCGGTGCCGATTTACACCGCCGGGCTCTCGGCCGTGGTGCGCCAGGATGCTTCCGAAACCTTGCTCAATGTGCTGAATGGCAAAGTGGCCCATACCGGGCCAACGTGGCGAGCCACGGTGAACCGTGGTCTGGCCAATCAGACGTATGCCGCCATCGCCGGCGGGGTCACCGAAACGTGGATACAACAGCAGATGCGATTGCTGGGTGTGGTCGCCACGCTGGTCACCGTAGAGAACGCAGAAGCCGGTCTGAATCTGGTTGCCAATGGCAAAGCCGATGCGTTTTTCGCTGAACGCATGCTGCTCAAGCATCTGCTGACCAGAAATTATCCATCGGGCAACCTGGTGCTGGTGGAGCGGATTTTCGAGTACGCACCGACGGCGATGGCAGTGGATCGAGAGGATGAGGATTTCCGTCTGCTGGTCGACACGGCGCTGAGTGAAATGTACCGATCCGGCGAAATTGAACAGGCATTCGACAAACATCTGGGCGGCGCCGGCGATGCGGCCAGGAAGCTGTTCAAGATCTATGCAATCCCCTAGCGGGCCAGCGAACAGGCTGGCTCGCTACGCTGCGATCATGCTCACCGCACAGGCTCTTTCCTCACCGCCAGAATGCTCCCCGGCACCGAATACAATGCCCGCTCGGTGGTGCTGCCGATCACGCGTTCGATGCCCACGCGATGAACCGTGCCCATCACCACCACGTCGGCCAGGTACTGCTCGACGAACTCATTGATGACCTGCACTGGATGGCCCATGACGAAGTGTCGACGCTCAGGTGGCACACCGTGACGATCGGCAAGGGCGACAAAAGCCTGATGCAGTGTCTGACGCAGCTCGTTCGCCAGATCTTCGTTCCAGCCACCGTTGATCATTGGTGCATCGCCGTTGAAAGCGGCGGACAAATCGTAGGCGCAGAGCAGGTGCAACGGCACGTCGCATTGCAACGCCAAAGCGTTCGCCGATCGTATGATGACGTCGTTCAAGCCATTGATTTGGGTATCTGGATCAAACGGGTCAACGGCCGCGACGACACGATGCGGCAACGCATAGCGAATCTGATTGACCAGATGCACGGGGATCGGACACTCACGCAGCAGGTGACAATCGAGCGGCGTGATGAACACGCGCTTGAGCGCCGGTTCCAGTCGCACATCCTTGATCAACAGGTCGGGTTTGAGCACATGGACGGTCTTGAGGATGTCCAGCAGCGGATGGCTGGAGAAGACCACATCAACGGTGCCGTCCAGCCCCTGGTTGCTGAGCTGCTCGAGCTCATCGGCCACCCAGCGACGGTAGCGCCGCTGATAGCGCTGAGCATCCACGTCATCGATTTTTTCCTCCCACAGATGGGTGATCGGCACCGGCTCGACGAAGGCCCTCACATCCAGCGCCGCCCCGCTCGCCTTGGCCAGTGCGATGGCACGCAGCATCGCCGCCGATTGATGCAGCGTCTGGTCAGCGACCAGCAACAGACGTTCATATTGGCCCATCACACACCTCCGCTCGGCACCGGCGCGGTGGGCCGGCAGGCTTCAAGACTGCGCCCGCTCGCCCTGGCCGGGCGTTGATTTACATCAAACCCGGGTCAATCAACGAGGCGCATGGCAGCTGTCTGATGTAGATCAGATGTCGCCGTGGGCAACCGCGTAGAAGGGAGGCAAGCGGACGGTTTTCCAACCGCCCGCCAGCCTTTCGAACCGGATGGAGAATGACCATGCTCACCGTCAAAGACCACAACGATCAGGCCGTGGCCGCTTACGCGGCGGTTTCCGGTCAATACTGGATTGAGGCGCTCAAGGACGGTCGCCATGTATTGATCCGGCCGCTCACGGAGAAGGATCGCCTGCGCGAATACGACTTCATCAAGCGCCTGTCCCCCGAATCCAGGCACATGCGTTTTCTCGCCCAGATCGGCGAACCCGGCACCGCTCTGCTCGACCAGTTGATGGACACCGATAACAAACAGCGCACCGCCTTCATTGCACTGGTTCACGAGAACGGCAAGTTGATCGAAATCGGCATCAGCCGCTATGCCGGCACAGGCGGACATCAATGCGAGTGCGCGGTGACGGTCGCCGATGAATGGCAGCACTTGGGCTTGGGCACGTTGCTGATGGAACACTTGATCAAGGCAGCCCGCCACAACGGATTTCGCCAGATGTACTCGGTC
This sequence comes from Pseudomonas sp. AC255, assembly GCF_979258175.1. Taxonomy (NCBI): domain Bacteria; kingdom Pseudomonadati; phylum Pseudomonadota; class Gammaproteobacteria; order Pseudomonadales; family Pseudomonadaceae; genus Pseudomonas; species Pseudomonas sp. AC255. The sequence goes on from NZ_OZ409841.1 coordinate 2,448,398, forward strand.
GATGCCGCCAGTAACGCGGCGATGCGCGATCTGGCCAAAAGCCTGGGCTTCGAGACCCACAATGATCCGGACGACGCACGCCAGGTCATTCATCGTCTTGACCTGTAAATGAATCGCCCCGAGGTGAGTCGGCCAACGATTCACCTCGGGGCGATCGTGTTTCAGGATTGCAGTGTGGGTTGCGGCTTGATCGCCAGCACACTGCAAGGTGCCCGATGCAGCAGCTGTTCGGCGGTGCTGCCTAACAACTTGCTCAAGCCGTGGTGCTGCACTGTGCCCATGACAATGACGTCGATCTGCTTGTTGATGGCGAACTCGCAGATACTGCGCACCGGCGCGCCCTCGATGAAGTGCCGGCATGAGGCCGGCACGCCGTGGCGCTCGGCCAGGGCCGTAAATGCCTCATGCTGCGCAGTGCCCAGCGTTTCATGGATCCCGGTGGCCAATGGCAGTGCGCCGAACCCCATGTCCGTGGCGTAAGCCGCCGTCCAGTCGTAAACATGCACCACATCAAGACTGGCATCGCACTGCGCGGCCAGTTGGGTGGCGGCATCGATGATTTGATCGTTGAACAGGCAGTCCTGCTCTTCGCTGCGCAAGACATCGACGATGGCCAGCACACGGCGTGGGCGCGGATGAGTGTCGTCGGTCACCAAATGCACCGGCACCGGGCAATCGCGTAACAGTTGCCAGTCCAGCGGGGTGTAGAAAATACGCTCCAGCACGGACTCGTGCTGCACATCCTTGATGATCAATAGCAACGGCATCTCGTTGATGAACTGCAGGATCTCGGCGAAGGGATCCTGAACCCACATCACCTCGCTGGTGACCATGATCTGATGCCTCGCCAGCAATGAAGCCTGCTCTGCGAGCCACTGCCGGTGTGTGCGCAGATAACCATCGCGGGCGAGGCGGATCTGCTCGGGGGCAAACAGCCCTGCCACTGCCAGCGCCTGCAAGTAGTCGAAGGCCACGATGTGCAACGGCAACTGCATGGCCTGGGCCAGCGCAGCCGCGCGCTCGAACGCAGGCGTGTGCTCCATGGCGCAGGGAGCGATCAACAGTAAACGCGGAATCTGTGACATGGGATACCTCGGCATGCGGCCAGCCAGGAGAAACAGTCTTCAGGGTGAATGCTGTGGCCACTGGCAGCTTGATCTTTGTCAGCAAGAGCACCGATTGCGCTCAAAACAGCACAGTGCCCGCCCACATGGCCAAGGTCAGCAATACCTGGCCCGGGATCACGCAGGCAGCGAAACGCCTGCCGCCGCTGACCCACGCCACCACGCATTTGCTCAACGAGTTACTGCTGACGGCAATCAGCGCTGGCACGACTATCGAGTCATAAGGCACCTGGCCCGCCTTGGCCAGGCTGGCGATGGACGCTGTGGCAGAGTGCGCATCGGCAAAGCCCGAAAGCATTGCGGTAAGCCACAGACCCGCCTGACCAAAGTGGCTGAGCATGGCCGAGGAGACGAATGTGATGCCGGTAAGAGTCAGTGTCACGATGACCGCGAGTTTCAGATTGAACGCCCCTGCCGTGTCGACCGGTTTGCTGCGGCTCCCTCGCGTGGGGTCGGGAAACATCAGGCAGGCGCCGTACAACAACGTAGCGATCAAGCCGAAAAGCAGTGGCGTCCATACACTGTTCAGCAGATTCGGATCAACCATCATGAGGATCAGTCCGACCTGTATCACCGTTGCCAGATTGGAGAAAATCGCAGCGGCGCTGAGGATGCGGATGTTGCCCGGCTCATGGGCAAGGCGTTGGCCCATGGTCGCGATCGTCACGGTACTGGAGGCGAAGCCGGATGCAATCGCGCTGATGACGTAGCCATAGCGCGAGCCCAAAGCGCGCACGGCAATGTGGCCGAACGCGCCGACCAGCATCAGCAACACCGTCACGGTACAAATGGTGCGCAGATTGATCGCGGCGTACGGGCCGATATATCGGTCCGGTGCCAATGGCAGTATTACCAGCGCTGCGATCAGCAAGATCAGGCCATCACGCATTTCCGCGTCGGACAACTGGCTGTTGGCAAAGTGATGCAGCGTCTGGCGATACGCCAAAAGGCCCGCAATCACTACGCCAAGGGCAATGGCCAGCGCCGGCGCGGTTGCGCACAACGCGCCCAGGATCAGCACCGCGATCAACGCCACCTCGCTGGTCAGCCCAGGGTCGTCGCTTTGACTACGCCAGTACGCAACGCTGGTCAGCAACGTGACACAGCCGGCGACAATCCCCAGCAGCAGGCCACCGCCGACCTGTAGCGCGACATACCCCAACAGCGCGGTAATGGCGAACGTGCGCAAACCGGCGCAGTGTCGCGCATCGCCGGTGCCCTTGTGCCGTTCACGCTCAAGACCGATGAGCATGCCGATCCCCAACGCCGCAGCGGCGCCGGACAGATCAAAAACCTCATTCATGATGGGTAGCGTCCCACAGGGTCTGCGACCCTGCTCTGCATTCGGCTTACGGCGAGCATTCAACGCTCACGGCCATTCGGCGCGCCGTTGCCGGCCGCGCTGGCAACGGCTGGGCAAACGCATTCGGCCACTCGTGAGGGGCGTTGATACGGGCCTCAAGCACCTCGACAAATTCCTGCGCAGCCTTAAGGCTCCTGAAGCCCACATCCCAGTCATCCATGTGCACGACCCAGCCATGGGGAGCGTGTTTTTCAGTGATCTTGATGTTCATGGAAACCCCGGTTTCAGCGGCACGCCAAGGTGCTTTCAAGGAGTGATTGCGACTTTCATGACCCCGTCGCGTTGATGAGCGAACAACTCATACGCCTGCTCGATGTCGTCCAGTCTGAAACGGTGAGTCACCAGCGGTGACAGATCGACGGCGCCGCTCTGCACCACCGCCATCAGGCGCCGCATGCGCTCCTTGCCGCCGGGGCACAGGGTGGAAACGATGCTGTAATCGCCCAGTCCGGCGGCAAACGCGCCGAGCGGGATGTGCAGATCGCTGGAATACACCCCGAGGCTGGACAAGCGCCCACCCGGGCGCAGCACCCGCAATGCCGACTCGAACGTGCCTTGGGTGCCCAGCGCTTCGATGGACACATCCACGCCACGGCCATCGGTCAACGCCATGATCTGCTCCACCACATTGCCGTCCTTGAAATTGACGGTATGGGTCGCGCCCAGCTGGCGCGCCATGGCCATGCGTTCGGGCACCGCGTCGACACCGATGATCGTGGTGGCGCCCTTCAGGCGCGCTCCGGCCACGGCGCAGAGGCCGATGGGACCCAATGCAAATACTGCGACAGCGTCGCCGATGGCGATCTCGCCCCGCTCGGCCCCCGAGAACCCGGTGGACATGATGTCCGGGCACATCAGCACCTGTTCATCGCTCAACTCATCGGGGATCGGGCACAGGTTGGCCTGTGCATCCGGCACCAATACGTACTCGGCCTGGCAACCGTCGATCGTGTTGCCAAACTTCCAGCCGCCAATGGCCTTGAAGCCGTGCCGGGTGTCCGGGCCGTCCTGCGAGCCGCAGCCACACAGGCACGCGTAACTGTGCCCGCTGGGGGTGATGGCACCGGCGATCACTCGCTGCCCTTCGATAAAACCGCGTACTTGCGAGCCCAATCGCTCAATGATGCCGACCGGTTCGTGGCCGATGATCAGTCCTCTTGCCACAGGGTATTCGCCGCGCAGGATATGTACGTCGGTGCCGCAAATGGTGGTGGTGGTCACGCGGATCAACGCATCCAGCGGCCCGACCTCGGGAATCGGCTTGTCATCGAGCACGATGCGGTTTTTTTCAATGAATATTGCCGCTTTCATGGTGGCCATGATGACTTTCCCTCCGCCGACAGGTGAGTGCAGAGCAGAGCTTGAGCCGCGGCGACAGGGTCGTAGTTGATAATGGTCAACTATCCGAGGATCAGTGGTCTTGCTCGACCGTACATCCGCTCACGACCACGCGCTGATGTCTGGTTGATAAATATCAACCCCGGCCTGCTGGCTAACTCCAGGATAAGCGCATGCGCCACTACTCACTCCAGGCATGCAGCGCAATGCTTGGGTGACTACCTCGGGAGTTCTGTCATGTCTGAGCAATCGCGTTTCATGCTGGTCGTGTCGCCGCTGATGAAAAACAGTCCCGCATTCGACCGCGCCGCCGCACTGGCCAAAGCGTCGGATGCCGCACTGCATATTGTCGCGTTTGATTATCTGGAGGGCCTGGCGACCGCAGGAATGGTCAACGAGCAAGCCTTGGAGCAGATGCGTCTGGGCTATGTCGAACGCCATCATCAATGGCTCGAAGACCAGGCCCGGCCGCTGCGCAAGATCGGAGTGACCGTCACCACCGAGGTCGTCTGGGTGGACAATCCTTTGAAGGAGATCCTTATCCATTTGAAGGAACAGCCGATGGCCGCCCTTATAAAGGCTCTGGAGCACGAATCACTTCTGTCGCGGCTGATGTTCACGCCGCTGGACATCCACCTGTTGCGCGAATGCCCAGTGCCGCTGCATTTTGTCAGCCACGCGCCGCATGCCTTACCGCGCCGCATCGTTGCAGCGGTTGACCCGTTCCACCGTGACGGCCAGTACGAGGGGCTCAATGACCGGATCCTGCGCGAGGCGGCAAGGCTGGCGAGCACCTGCCAGGCAGAACTGGACGTCATCTACGCCCACGACCTGTCATCGCTAGGCGCCGCCGAATTCGGTTTCGACAACGCGTCGGCGTTCTTCTCCTCCAGTGCTGCGCGCAAGCTGTTCGACGCTCAGGGCGAAGCGTTCCAGGCCTTGGCGCAACGCAACAATATCCCGGCGCAGAACCAGCACATGATCCTGGGCGATCCCGCCAAAGTGCTATCGAGCTATGCGGATGCTTACGAGGTCGATGTGATCGTGATGGGTCGCGTAGCTCGTCGGGGAATCGGCAGACTGGTCGGCAGCACCGTTGAGCATCTGCTGTACAAAATGCCGTGCAGCGTTTGGGTGGTAGCGCCCGAAACGCTGGCGCCCGGAACAGCTTGAATGGCAAAGGTCATCAGTAGCCCGACTGCTTTTTTCCGCAACCGCAATGGCCCCGGACTGGAAATGGCGTTAGCATTTCACTCATTCGGCTGAACAAGCCTGTTTATTCAGATCAGGGTTGCATTGTGGAAAAGCTAAAACGCCTTCAAAGCGGGATCGAAGGGCTCGACGCGCTGCTTCAGGGGGGCTTTGTCGCGGGCGCCTCGTACATCATTCAAGGGCGTCCGGGCTCCGGCAAGACCATCCTTGCCAATCAGCTCGGATTTCACCACGCCCGAAACGGCGGCCGTGTGCTGGTCGCCACGTTGCTGGCCGAGTCCCACGACCGTCTGTTCCAGTTTCTGTCGACCATGAGTTTCTTCGACGCCTCGCGAGTCGGCGCCGAAATTCAGTTTGTCAGCGCCTTCGATACGCTGGAAAACGAAGGCCTCGATGAGGTAGTGAAGCTGCTTCGGCGCGAAATCACCCGGCAGAAGGCGACCGTCATGGTCGTCGACGGCCTGCTCAACGCACGTTCCAAAGCCGACTCGCCGATCGATACGAAAAAATTCATCTCTGAACTGCAAGGCCATGCCGCATTTGCCGGTTGCACCGTGCTGTTCCTGACCAGCTCGCGCCTGGACGACGGCAGCCCCGAGCACACGATGGTCGACGGCGTCATCGAAATGGGCGAAGAGCTGTTCGGTACCCGTTCCGTACGGCGCATTCATTTGCGCAAGACTCGCGGCAGCGGCGCGTTGACCGGTCTTCACGAGTGCGAGATCACCGATAACGGCCTGGTCGTCTACCCGCGCCTCGAAAGCCTGTACAAGCGCCCTTCCGCCCCTGACAGCGCGGACATGACGCGCATCCCAAGCGGCATTGCTTCACTGGATGACATCCTCGGTGGTGGCTTGCACAGCTCCAGCGTGACGCTGGTCATGGGGCCTTCCGGGATCGGCAAGACCACGCTGGGTCTGAAGTTCATCGCACAGTCGACGGCCGAAGCGCCGGGCCTGCACTTCGGCTTCTATGAAAGCCCGCAGCGGCTGCGGCTGAAAGGCCGTTCGCTGGGCATTGATATCGAACACATGGAACACAGCGGTGCGCTGAGCATTGCCTGGCAGCCAACTACCGAAGGCTTGCTGGACGGCCTCGGCGCACGCCTGCTGAGCCTGGTCGATGAAAAAGGCATCAAGCGCCTGTTCATCGATAGCCTCAGCGGCATGACTCGGGTTTCAACCACACCGGAACGCATCACCGACTTTTTCAGCGCGCTGATGAATGAGCTGCGATCCAGAGGCGTTACGGTGTTCGCCTCATGGGAAATGCGCGATTTGTTCGGCTCCGAGGTCAGCGCACCGAACTCCGACCTGTCCAGTATTGTCGACAACCTGATGCTCATGCGTTTCTTTGAGAATCACGCTGAACTTCACAGGACGCTTTCCATTCTCAAGATACGTGATAGCTCCTACAACCCGTCGCGGTTCGAGGTGGTTATCCGTGATCAAGATGTGTTCCTGGAAAAGGCTTTGAAAAATGAACCTTCAGTCACAGCTGAGTCATTGCCTGGTTCAATTTCGTAAGTCTGCAAGCGGGTTGAAATAACATGACCACCATCCTGGTAGTCGACGACGAGTATCTGATTGCTGACATTCTTGGCTTTGCGCTTGAGGATGAGGGCTTCATGACTGTGACCGCGAGCAATGGCAAGAAGGCTCTCGAAGTGCTGGAAAGAGAACGTCCAGCCTTGGTCATCACTGACTTCATGATGCCGGTCATGGACGGCCTCGAATTCGCCGAAGCCGTACGTGCCCAGCCGTCCGTCAAACACTTGCCGATCATTCTCATGAGTGGCGCGCAAGCGCACATCGGCATGCAGCGTTCGGATCTGTTTGATGTGGTGGTGCCCAAGCCGTTTGATATTGCGGTGATTGTGGCTGAGGTAAAGAGGCTGTTGGGCTCATAGATACTCGACGACAAAGGCAATTTCGGCATTGGCATCGCCCGCTCGCATTTGCGCATTGGAAGGCTCGATGCGCACGAAGCGGGCTTGCAAGGAAACATATGCATTGCCGCCTTGCGATGTGGGCGCTTTCATTATGTAGTTCTGATTCAGCTTGAGTGTCGACTTGTCACTGAAGCGCATCTGCAATGCCAGACCTTTGGCAGTGGAATTACTGTTCAGATTTACCATGCCAGTACCAGCGTCCCACACAGGGCTGCCCGCAGTGGGTGAGAAGGAAAACCGGAAGTTGTTAATTCCTGTGGGACAGTTTTTCATATTGAGAGAAAAGTATTGCTCCTTGGCAGATGCGCCGTTCTCGGGGAAATCGCTCAAGTTATAGCTGCCCATATCAACTTTCACATCGGGTGTTTCGCAAGACTGTGAGACCACCCGCGTGCCGCTGGTATTCATTGCCAAAGGCTCGATTTCAGCAGCGACAAATGTCCCCAGTTGGCCTGAAGGTATCGTCGCACTGCCGGAAATAGTGCCCGTCTTTACAAAACGCAAGATGTGCTCCGAACCATTCCAACCCCAACCGCCAGCAGTGTCGGTAGTTCCTGGAAAGCCCTTCCACGCTTTCCCCGATGGCGGTCGGACCCATTGCCAGCCGATTCCGGTATTCCCAATAGGAAAAATCTCCACGCCCGGCTGAGTAACGCCGACATTATTGCGCACACCTTCATTGTGCACTGCAGAGCACCTGAACGAACTGGGAATGGAACCCAGCGTCACGATCGGACTTTCATAGATAACCGTGCCATTCGGCGCGTCACGTGGTACCGAGAGAGTGGCCGGCAGTATAACCCGCATATTGCCCATGGAATTGTCCGGATAAAATTCGCATACCGCCGCCATTGCGTTTGACGACAGCATATACAAGAGCCCGACAATTAATACACGGCACAACTTCATAACACTCTCTCTGACTCTACCTAGCGTGTAAACAACTGAATGGCTGACGTAGCCACACCTATTTAATTGGCAGCAAAATCACCACGACCGGAACGAGAAGATAATAAAAAAAGAACACTTGAGCAAAAATTTATTTATTCAATAACAAGACAATTCTCATAGATTTATAACCAGCCAGTCAGACCTGAAAAATCTACAAACAGACACGCTATTTAGCATCACACTTACTCAGCGCAAATAACTAAAGCCAATTTAAGACTCGTCTTAAAGGCACAGTGGAACTCGGCCAGTACCCTGACTGTTCTTGATAGGAGAACAGATTCCGTGAGAGCCCTCGATACCCTCAATAGCGCAAAACCCCACAGCAACGCCGCCCTCTACTGCCTGACGATTCTGGCACTGGCGCTGATCGCCATGACTGTCGTCGCCGGTTATGAGCTCAACAATCTCTTTCCACTGAAGGCCGTGGTGCAACAGCAGGAGATCCAGCTCAAGCAGCGCTCCGATACCATCCAGTCAATGACCGCTGAACTCAAGCGTCTGGCGGAACAAAAGCAGGCCCTGGAAACCGACCTGCTTACCGCGAAGGAACAGGCGAAGGCCGCCGAGGCGGCAAAGACCGAACTCGAAAACACTCAACGCGCAGCACAAACCAGCGCGGCGTTAGAGGATGAAGACTCACTCTGCGCGATCATCGAGCAAAATATCCGACTCGTAGCGGACCAACTCAGTCGCGACGACTTCTTTCGTCTGCGTGATGAGCGCGAAGCTGAAGCCGAAGCCGTGCTTGAAAGCTATGAAAAACAACTCGCCACCTGCATTGAACAACTGACGGCACACACCGAATCGCCAACACAGAGTTGAGTCAGCACTCGTTGCGCGCTGCGCTTGATCGCGGATCAAAAAAGCCCTGGCAATCAGGGCTTCCCGTTAACGTCTTAAAGCTTGAATTCCTTGGTCAATTTATTCAGCGATGCCGCCAGTTGCGACAGCTCCGCCGATGCAACTGCCGTCTGTTTCGACCCCTCTGCGGTTTCACATGACAGGTCACGAATGCTGATCAGGCTGCGGTCGACTTCCCGCGCAACCTGAGCCTGCTCCTCGGCAGCGGTTGCCATCAGCAGGTTTCGCTCGTTGATGAGATTCAGCGAGCCAGTGATGTCGGTCAGCACTTCGCCGGCGATATTGGCCATTTCGAGCGTTCTCTCGGCCTGAGCGCGGGTGTGGCTCATGGAGGAAACTGCGCGGCTGGTGCCCGACTGAATGGAGCTGACCATGGACTCGATGTCCTCGGTCGACTTCTGAGTACGCTGCGCCAGCCCTCTCACCTCATCGGCAACCACGGCAAAACCGCGACCCGCCTCCCCCGCCCGCGCTGCTTCGATCGCTGCGTTCAAGGCAAGCAGATTGGTTTGTTCGGCAACCTCTCGGATAACGTCCAGCACGCTGCTGATATCGCTCGCCATGGTCGATAGCGCCTGCACCTCAGCCGAGGTGCTGTGCACGCTGGACACCATCAGATTGATTGCGGCTACCGTGTCGCTAACCTGGCTTCGACCGGCGACGGCTGCCGCACTTGATTCCGACGTCAGCTGCGAGGTCGATGCGGCGTTGTCTGCAACCTGCTCCACCGCTGCACTCATTTCAGTGACGGCGGTGGCGGCCATTTCGATTTCATGGCTCTGACGTTGAGTGATACGCGAGATATCTTCAGTGACGCCGTGCATGACCTCCGAGGTCTCGGCCAACTGCGTGGACGAATCACGGATCATGATCAGGGCATCTCGCAGGCTGGTTTGCATCGCCGCCAATGACGACAGCATTTGCGCCGCCTCATCAGAGCCATCCAGCGCAATGGTTTCGCTCAGATCATTGGCGGCGATGCATTCCGCTACCCTCAGCGAGCCTGCAATCGGCACGGTCAGACTGCGGGTATACAACACGGCCAGGGCCAACGAAGCACCGATCGCGATGAGAATGAACACACTGACGATCAACAGCGTGTGCTCATAGACATTGTCGGCCTGCTTGCCCGCCTCATAAGCTTCTATCTCGTTGAGAGCAATCAACTTTTTGAGCGCGACCTGTACGCCATCCGACGCCGCACGCATCTGATTCCTGGACAGCGCAATGGCCGCTTCAAGCTGCCCGTTCGCCACTGTTTCAAGGTATTGGTCCTGCGCCTGATCGTTGACCTTCTGTGCTTTGGCAAACTCCTCGAACGCCTCGCGCCCGGCGTCAGTCGCCAGCAGGTCAATGAGCGCACGCTGATGATTTTTGATCATCTGACGCGACTGCTGGATGTCAATCAGGGCCTGCGCTTTGCGCTCACTCGTTTCAATGGGATTGCGCAAACGAGCGTTGTTGCCCTTGATTTCGACGAACTCTCGATCGAGTTGGCCGAGCAGCTTGATACTCGGCACGATCGTCGTCTCGACGTACGTTTCTGCCTTGTTGAGCAAGTCGACTTGCTGCAGGGCGATCAATCCGATCGCGATAATCATGAGACAGAACAAGCCGAAACACAGCGCCGAACGCGGCGCGAGATTGAGTTTACGAAGCAGCATGATGCCTTACCTTAGAGTGTATTCAAGACAATGGGGTAAACGAGTGGGCAGCAGAGCGGCGCTGCGGTATAGCGCCTCGGCGCATACCTGGATCAACGCGGGAAGGTGCGGTAGCTAGCGGTTGGCGCACGGAGAGAGTGTGGAGTTGGTCGAGGCCGGCTCCGCAATTTCCTTGAGCGCCGGGTCGGCCAGCATCAGAAAATCTGCCAGTCGCGGCAGATTGATTTTCGAGACCAGGCGCATCCAGCGTTGCGGATGCGGGTTGAAGAAGGTCTTCGACCACTGGTGATCATCGTTGGGATTGAAAATCAGCAAATGACGAATCAGCGGGTTTTCCCCGAAAAAGTCGAGCGGATCCATCGCCATCTCGCTGAGCAGCTCAGCATTGACGACGACCAGGCTCAACCGTTGAGGGCAGTAATACGTCAGTATTTTCAGGTCACGATAAGTGCAAACGTTCAAGACGCTGAGACAGCCCAGCTTGTTGAACTGCTGTTCGATTGACAGACCTCTGCGCACATCGCTATCGGCGATCAGGATCCGCAAGGATCGACTGCGGTTATTTTCAAGAAACATCGGGCACCTTTGGCAGCTCCATTCTTCCTTTCAAGAAAATAACCAAGGGCCAACCTGTCTGATATGAGACTTGTCTCAAAAATGAACGCAGGGATAGATGATAAAAAGCCACACCTTGACGACAGCCCACGCGATCGGCGCATGGTCTGGCTCAGAAAGTGTTGAAGGAGGGATTTTGCAACGCAGGGGAGTGGCGACAAGCCAGAAGCGCGGGACGGTTCTGTGCGAACCAGACAATTCTCATTATTAACGCCCCTTTTTGTCAGTAACCTTGAAACAAGGGGCGCAGACTCATTCTTTCCAAGCCATCAAGGCAGCGTCATCGTCACTACGTAATTACCGCTCGTTATCTGGTGACCCTTGTTGTCCGTGAGCAGCAAGCGCTGGTCGTAATAATCGTCCTGCTCATGAGTATCGGCAATCACCTTCACAAACACCTGCTGGCGCGACTCACCTCGCCCTGCCGCACTGACGTTGTTCACGGTAAAAATCTGCCCGGTGCTTGCCTGGGGGCAATCAAGCAACTCGACAGAAGAATGGCTGGCGCCACTGGCAATGCAACTTGCCTCGACAATTCGACCGCTGAAGCGAATCACTCCGCTGACCGGCGCAGACTGGGCTGCGCTGACGGTGTCAAAACCGAGCAGGCAAAGGCAGGCAATCAATAAAGGACGTCGAATGATCATCGCGAAACTCCATGGTTATTAACCAAGGTATCGCCCGCTGCAAAATGATCTTTAACGTCAGCTTCAATGCAAGGCCAGTCGGATGGTCATGAGCCGATACGTTTACAGCTCGATCCGTTTGATTTTCTTGATCAGATCAGCCTGTGCATGCTCCAGCTTCAATGCACTGCGATTGAGGTCCAGCGGATCGATAACAGGCGCCTCGCACTCGGCTTCAAGCTCGTTACACGCCTCAATGACCTGATGCTCGGCAACAATGCGCGCCGCCCCCTTGATGCGGTGCGCCAGGTCAGCCAACAGCCCGGGATCGCTTTCGGGTATTAGCGAATGCAACTCCTCCAGATCCTTTTCGCAACTCGACAGCGCCTCGCGCAGAAGTTCTTTCATCATGTCGAGATCGCCTCCGGTGAGCTCGTCAAGACGCTCGCGAATCGAACCCAGCTCCTTGATAGTCGCCGCAGGCGGGCTTTCAAATGGCTGGGTTTCAACATTTTTTCCCAGCCTGCAAGCATGATCGACAAGGTGCCGAGACTGATCGGTTTGAACAGACAATCATCCATCCCGGCCTCCCGGCATTTCACTTTTTCTTCCGGCTGCGCGTTGGCCGTGAAGCCCAGTACGATGCACGGCGATCCACCACTTTCGCGTTCGTCCTGGCGAATGGTGCGGGCCAGCTCATAGCCGTTCATGACCGGCATGTTGCAGTCCGTGATCACAATGTCGAACGGCTCCGAGCGCCACAGCGCCAATGCCTGGGCACCGTCGGCGGCATCACGCACCGCCTGGCCAAGGAAACTCAGCTGCTGCGTCAACAGCAGGCGGTTGGCGCTCTGGTCATCGACTACGAGAATCCTGAGTGTCGGTACCGGTTTGTCCTGAACAACCGAAACAGGCAGCACTTTGCCGCCAAGCGGGCTGAGAATATTGAAGAACAGCGACACTTCCAGGCAGGTGCCTTTGCCAAGCGTACTGGTAATGTTCAGCCGCCCGCCCATCAATTCGCACAATGAACGGGAGATCGCCAGTCCCAGACCGGTGCCGCCTCTGCTGGAGGGGCCATGATTGGCTTGGGAAAACGGCTGGAACAGATTCTGCAGATCGGCGCTGGAAATGCCGATGCCGGTGTCCTCGACCTTGAGGTCGACCTGTAAGCGTTCGTCAGCGAGACGTTGGCCGCGAATCGAGACGGTGACATGACCGGTGTCGGTAAACTTGATCGCGTTGCCCACCAGGTTCGAGAGCACCTGCTGGAAGCGCATCGGATCAACCAATACGTCACAGCCGACAGTGGCGTCGATGTCGAGCTTAAGCACCAGACTCTTCTGCCTGGCCAAGCCGTCGAACACCCGCGCCACGGATTCGACCAATTCGCGCAGGTTGGCACGTTTCGGCGAAAGGCTGACATGGCCCGATTCGATGCGTACCACATCGAGGATATCGCCGATCAGTTCCAGCAGACCTTTTGCCGAGTCGTATGCCACTTCAATCGCCGGCCGATCGAAGTGACCTTGCTCGGCACGCTTGAGGGTAAGTTCGAGCATGCCGATCACGGCGCTCATCGGCGTACGAATTTCGTGGCTCATGGTCGCCAGGAACGTGGTTTTGGCGCGGCTCGACTCGTCAGCCAGCTCTTTCGCCGAACGCAACTCCTCGATCAGTTCACGGCGTTCGCTGATATCGATCCAGCCGCAGATCACGCCTCTGACTTCACCCGCCGTGTCGTGATACGGCTGGATCCAGTGGTAAATGATCAGCCGCGTATCACCCACATGCAGCGTGCGATCCACCTCGTAAGGTTCGTCCTGCTCGATGACGCGCAGGTAGTCGTCGTGAAATTGCAACGCCTCCTGACGATTGCGCTTGCCGCTTTCGAGCACGGTCTTGCCGATCACGTCCTTTTCTGACAGGCCAAATGTTTGCAGATAATTATTATTGCAGGTCACCAGCCGACCTTCCCGGTCACGTACGTAAATGGGATGCGGCGTGCCGTTGATCAGCGCCCCCATGAACTTCAGCTGATCGCCGAGCAAGCGCTCTGCACGACTGCGTTCGCGAATCTGCCGACGGATGTAGAAATTCCACGCCAGCGATCCCAGGATAATCAGGAACGCGCCAGCGCTGATCTGGTAGATCAGCGCCTTGTAATCGCGCCACGACAACCCCGAAAACGCTGCAATGGGACGCCACCTGTTGAGGATTACGTCCAGCTCATCCGGCGGAATGCTCAGCAGCGCCTTGTTCAGAATGCTGACCAGTTCGGTATCGGCACGCCGCGCGGCGAAAGCGAGGAAGCCTTTGTTCATGCCGACGATGTTGGAGATACGCAAGCTGTCGCTGTAGATGTGGGCGATGTAGTAGCGCGCACTGTGCAACGTGGTAATCATCGCGTCCGCTCGACCGTCCTTCACGTCAGCCAAGGCGCCCAGAACTGTTTCGTTATCAACGATCTCGATGTCGGGGTAGTCCTTGAGCAGCTCACGCTCAGCCGAACTTTCGGGCACTGCGACGCGCTTGCCGCGCAGCTCCTGCAGGCTTGAAGGCGCGCCTGCGTCCTTGGTGGTGACGATCACAAAGGGGCTGGCAAGGAACGGATGAGTGAAACGCATGCCGACTTCCCGCGAGACCGTTGGTGTCAGCAGAGAAATATCCGCGCTGCCATCCAGCAGACGCGTGCTCAGACTGGAAAAGCTGTCGGTGCGCTCGACATTGATCTGCAAGCCGGTACGCCGCTGGATGAGCTCGAGCAGATCAGCGCCGATCCCGCCAAAGTTGCCGTCACCATCAAAGAATGCAAACGGTGCCTGATCGTCATTGATCACGAACCGCGCGACCGGATGCAGCTCAAGCCAACGTGCTTCGCCGGGTGTCAGGTCAATGCGTTTGGGCGTCAGCGCCCCGCCGCCGCCCGACCAGCGCTTGGTAATTTCGGCAATCTTCGCATCACCCAGCGACTCGAGGGTCGAATCGATCAGACGCAGCAATTGGTCGTTGCCCCGGCGCAAGGCAAAGCTGAAACCGCTGGTTTGGGTTTTGACGAAAGAGTGCAGCCGCACATAGTTGAAGTAGTTGAGGTTGATCAGGTAATTGCTCGACACCGTATCGCCGAGAAACAGGTCGACCTTGCCAAAAGCCAGCGCAGCCAGTGCCAACTCGTTCGATGGAAAAAGCACGAATTCGGCGTTGGGGTATAACGCGTGTAATTGACTGGAAGGCAGGTAATCGTCGGCAACCGCAATACGCAAACCGGCCAGATTGGCCGGCATCGGGCGCCGATCATCACCGCGCATGAACATTGCCGGCACGTCTTCGACATAAGGCTTACTGAGCGTGACGAGGCCGTCGATCAACTCGAAACTGTTGGAACTGCCCAGCATGTCGATGTCGCCACGCTCGAGCGCCGCCATGGCGTCGCGACGGTCGGGATAAGCCTTGACGGTAACTTCGACATGCAAGGCCTGACCGATAATGCAGGCGATGTCGGCGGCTATTCCCTCGTACCGCGTACCGCTGGCGGTCATGACATAAGGCGGGAAATCCGGAAGCGCCGAGCCCAGCACCAGACTGCGCTTCTGCCGCAGCCAACTCCAGTCTTCATTGGCCAGATCGACCTGTAGCTCCTTGCAGTCAGACCGACCGAACACCTGCAGAGTGCGCGGCTCTGCTGCCCACAACGACCCGCTACCGAACATGACAAGCACACTGACTAGCAAAACACCGCGCAACAGATGAAACATAAGCGAGTTATCCCTGGTTGTCCGCCGTCAGGCTGTGCTGCAACTTGAACAGCTCCGCATCACCACGAATGCCAAGCTTTTTGAAAGCGGCCTGTTTTTGCCCGCTGATGGTTTTGCGACTGCGCGAGAACTTCAAAGCGATCTGCGTCACTCCCATCCCCTCGAGGCAGCAGCGCAATACTTCTTTTTCTTTCGGTGACAGCAGAGGATTACTGAGGAAGTCGTCGCCGTGCGCCGCGCCATCATCATTGGCACCAGCAGGTTCGTCGACCGACGCAGGCAGCACATCGAGTTCGAAGGCCATTTCCGGCGACAGATACAACTGGCCGGACGCAGCACTGCGGATGGCGGTGATCAGGTCATCGACCGACTGCGACTTGCCGAAGAATCCGCTGACGCCCGCCCCGATCGCCATATTCACTACCGCCGGGCGCTCTTCGGAAGATGAGACAAGGATGCGCATGCCCGGATATTGCTTGCGCAGCAGGCGGATCAGATTAAGCCCGTCCAGCTCCCCATCGTGCAGTTTGTAATCGAGTATCAGCAGGTCGATGTCGATTTCGCGCAATCCGGCGAGCAACTGCGCGCTGCTGCCATACACACCTACGACACTGAACTCGGCTTCGCGCGTCAGCCGCGACTTCATCGCCAGACGTATGAGCGAGTGATCATCAAGGATGGCAACGCGTAACGGATTCACGACTGACCAATGCATGAACAGCTCCATGATGAAGAGTGTTGGAGGACCATCAGCACTTGGCAACCGCAGCAAATCCCGGGCATTACCGAAGCATTCAGGTGCATCTGATTGATTTCTCGGCACATGATGAGTGTTTTGAAGGCGTGACGAAATAGGGCTTTGTCCCAAAAGTCAGAATGCCGCTTGCATCAACGATCGGATGTGCCTATTGCGCGGCGCCAGGACGACTTCTGGCCTTCGAAACGCCAGTCGACCAAATGCGCCCAATTCATCGGGCGAGCATAGAAGAAGCCCTGCCCCCACTGACAACCAAGCCGCGCCAGATGCTGAACCTGATCTGCGGTTTCAATACCTTCTGCCACCACGCGCATGTCCAATTCCCGGGCCAGGGCCAACGCCCCGTGGATGACCGCGCTGTAGCGCGCCTGATGGAAATTCTGCACGAAGCCGGCGTCGAGTTTGATTTCGTTGAACGGCATCTGGCACAGCCGCTCAAGTGAAGAATAGCCGACACCGAAATCATCGATTGCCAGACTGAAGCCGAGCATGCGCAGACGCACCATGTTTTCCATGCTGATCTCGGGCATCTGCAGCAGGCCGGTTTCCGTGAGCTCGAAAATGAGCCCAGCTGGCGAGGCGCCATGGATGCGCAACAGCGCCTTGATCCGGTCGACAAGATTCGGATTGGCCATCTGCGTCACGTCGAGATTGAACGCCAGCTTGAACGGCTTGCCGTGAGACTGGACGAAGCGCTGCAGACTCAAGCCTTGCGTGAGCAGGCTGAAAAACATCTCATCGAGCAGCCCGCAGCGCTCGATCGTCGGCAAGAACATGCCCGGCGAAAGCAATCCACGACTGGGGCTCTGCCATCGCACCAGCACCTCGGCGCCATCCACTTCACCACTGCGCAGATGAAATTTGGGCTGGAAGTAGGCGCGAAACTCCTGCCGACGAATGGCTTCGAGTACCTCACCCTCTGTGGGCTGATCAAGCTGACTTTCTGCCACTTTGGCATCGATCTGATTGTGCGGCCGGTAGCGAGCCAACAACGGCGCCAGCACATCGACCATCAACGGTTTTCCGACACTGCCAAGCAACTCAAGCCCCTGCAACGTGACGATTCGATCAACCGTGCGCAACAAGTCTTCAGGCAGTGAACTGCAGATGATCACTGCACGAATCAAACCGGCCTCTCTCGCCAGGCGCAAGAACGTCAAACCATCCATCCCGGCCATGCTCAAGTCACACAATGCAACGTCCACGCCTCCAGCCTGGGATATCACAGCCAGCGCATCCTTGCCGTCAGCCGCCTGAAAGATATTTTTGTACCCCAGACTATTAAGCGCACTGACTGCCGCCGTGCGCTGAAAGGCGTGATCTTCCAAGACCAATATACGAAGCGTGTTCACAAACCTGGAACCTCTTTCTATCAGTCGTTAATAGCGAAAGTCTGAATAATCTTTCAAGCAGGACGCCCGCTCACAAACTTTGCGTTGACTGAGAATTTCTGCATCCGCGAATACTAGCCAGACAAAGACCGCACGACTTTGAGAATTGTCTTATTTGGTTCGCTGCACCATTACCGCAAATATGAATACGCCACTGCCATATTACTGACTGGCTCGCACCTTTATCGCTTTAAGACAAATCCCAAAGACCCGCCACCACCGCACACCTAATATGGCCTGGCATTTCAATGCAGCACTTCACAATAACTTCGGATATAAACATGAAAAAGTTCGCTTTCGCAGTACTCACTCTTTCCGTACTGGCTGCCTCCACTGGTGCAGTGGCTGAAGAAGAAGCCGCTAAAGCTGTCAAGGGCGGCAGCGGTCAAATCAGCTTCACCGGCGTTATCAACAACGACGCCTGCTCGGTAGACGGCGCTTCGGGTAACGACAAGATGATTGCCGTGGACATGGGCAGCGTGTCGATCAAAGACATGGGCACCGACTCTGCTCCGGGCGCCGGTCGTGTGGCCGCCAACGATTTCAACCTGAAAGTGAACTGCAACGCTGGCACCAAGGTTTCGATGCTGTTCAAACCAACCGTAAACGGCGGTTCGGGCCTGGTTGATGGCAAGAAAGTTCTCAAGCTGCAAGGTACCGATGCGGCCAAAGGCGTAGGTATCGCGCTGCTGGACAGCAATGGCCAATTGATCGACCTGAGCTCCGAAGCCACCGCCAAAGTGCAGACCAGCCTGACTGGCGACGGCACCACTGGCGGCGACGGCACCCTGTCGTTCGCAGCCGCTTACGTCACCACCGGCGACAAGACCACCGCTACTGCCGGTACCGGTAACGCCACTCTGCCGTTCGTTCTCGAATACGAATAAGCAGCCCGCAATACCTGGACGGGGCCGCTGTGCCTCGTCCTTCCCGACCAGATTAATCGGTGAAATCTATGTTAAGTCGCTACTTTCCGCTTTGCCTGGGGCTTGCCGGGGTGTTGATGACGCACTCGGCATTCGCCAGCATCTCCTTGAGCTCCACCCGGATTATCTTCGATGGCGCGCACAAAGAGGCGAACGTCACCGTGCGCAACGGCGGACAAACCATCCTCGCACAATCGTGGCTCGATGCCGGCGACACGGCTGGCAGCGCACCGCCTTTCGCTGTTACTCCACCACTGGCCAAACTTGAGCCCAATCAACAGCAATTACTGAGGATTCTTTATGAAGGCCGCGGCATGCCTGCGGACAAGGAGTCGGTGGTATGGCTGAACGTGCAGGAAATCCCCCAGGCCAGTGCTGCCGATGTCAACACGCTGCAATTGGCGGTACGTCAGCGCATCAAGGTCTTCTTCCGCCCGGACGGACTCACCGGTGATGCCGCAAAGGCACCGGAGCAACTTGCATGGCAATTGGTCACTCAGGCTGGCAAGTCGGTGCTGAAAGTAAAAAACCAAAGCAACTACCACGTGTCGCTGGCGGATCTGAAAGTCGTTGCAGGGAAAAAAGCGGAATTGGTAATTGATTCGACAATGATCGTTCCAGGGGAAGTTCGCTCATTCAATCTGAAAGATCTGCCAGCTGGTACTTCGCATTTGAGTTTTTCAGCAATTAACGATTACGGCGCACAACAACGATTCGATGCACCACTAAGCGTTGCCGAAAGCCATGCCGAGCGCGTGAAAGATGCCTCCGCCCAGTAAATCCCCCACCCCACCCTGCCAACTTACAAGCTATTCACAAGTTCCGGACTCCGGTTGAAGCAACACGGACTGATAAGGCAAATTGCATGTTTTCCTCCCAACACCACACATCTACAAGTTGTGTAGAGCATCACGTTGCGCGCCATAAAAACAAAACGGCGTTGGGCTGCCTGCATCCATTGTGCTTTGCAATCAACATGGCCATCTGTGGATTTGCCATAGGTGCCGACGCGCCGGCCGCGGTAGCGGGTGAAGCTTTCAATACATTGTTTCTTGAAGGTTCATCAGCGGTCGATCTGCAACCCTTGTTGAATGCCAACAGCGTACTGCCGGGCCAATACCGCGTTGACGTTTTCAGCAACGGCACGCTGGTCGGTCGACGCGACGTCGATTTCGCGGCCAACCCGGTCAACGGCAAAGTCGAGCCACGCATCACTCTGGAACTGTTGCAGCAGCTGGGTGTGGACATGCGCAAACTTCGTGAGCAGGGTCTGGTTGACGAGCAACACCCTGCCGATCACTACGACCTGCCTGCAATGATCGAGCAAGCCAGTCTCAATTTCGATGCCAACCGCCTGCGCCTCAATATCAGTGTGCCGCAGGTCGCCATGGCGCGTGGCATGCGCGGCTATGTAGATCCAGAGCTTTGGGACCAAGGTGTGGCCGCCGGTTTCATCAACTACCAGCTGAGCAGCACCCGCAGCAAAACCGATTACTCGACGCAAATTTCCAACAACCTCGGGCTTCGCAACGGCCTGAACCTGGGCGCCTGGCGGCTGCGCAACGAGTCCAACCTGAGCAGCTCCACCGGCCGGCCCAATCGGTTCGTCAGCAACCGCACCTTCATCCAGCGCGACCTCACGGCGATCAAGGGGCAACTGAGTGCGGGGGAAATCTTTTCCGATTCGGATCTGTTCGACAGCGTGCGCTATCAAGGCGTCAAGGTGGCCTCTGATGAGGGCATGCGCGCAGACAGCGAGCGGGGCTATGCGCCGATCATACGTGGCGTTGCTGAAACCAACGCCACGATCGAGGTCCGCCAGGATAACTACATTCTCTACACCACCAACGTGCCGCCGGGTCCGTTCGAGATCAGTGACATCTATCCATCGGGCTCCAACGGCGATCTGGAGATCACCATTGTTGAAGCAGATGGACGGCGCAAGGTCACCCGACAGGCATTCTCCGCCCTGCCGACGATGGTGCGTGAGGGGCAACTGAAATACAGCCTGTCGAGCGGCAAATTCAACAACAACAGCGAGGGCTATGACAAGCCCGCCTTCCTCAGCGGCACGTTCGCCTACGGCTTGACCAGCAACCTGACAGGCATTGCCGGCCTTCAGGCCAGCAATGGTTTCAAGGCGATTTCAGTCGGTGCGGCGAAGAACACCTCGATTGGCGCAATGTCCCTGGACGTGACGCAATCGTCCAGCAAGGCATTCGGCAAAACCACCCAAGGCAGCAGCATACGCGCGCTCTATGCAAAGACCTTCACCGGCACCGATACCAGCTTCACCCTCGCCGCTTATCGTTATTCGACCGAGGGTTATCGCACGCTGACCGACCATGTCCAGGACACCAGCTCCGGGGCCACCCGGCGCCTGGGTAATTCCAAAACCCGCACCGACCTCACGGTCAACCAGACTTTGGGCGAAGCACGCCAGTTCGGCTCGCTGTACCTGAACGCCAGTGACCAGCGCTATTGGGATCGCGGTGGCTCGCGGAGCTTTTCCGCCGGCTACAACAACAATTGGCGCGACCTGAACTACAACATCAGCCTGAGCAAAACCCAGGAGTTCGGCGCGCGCGGTGACACCAGCAACGACACACAACTGAGCGTCTCGATTTCGTTTCCGCTCGGTTCGACACCCGCGCACCGCGCGCCTACATTTCCAGTAACCATCAGAACACCGGTACCAGCACCCAAGCCGGGATCAACGGTTATCTGACCGAGGACAGCGACACCTACTATTCCGTGCAGACCGGGCGCAGTGTCCAAGGCGATCGATCTGGCTCGCTGAGCCTGAGTACCCGCACATCGATGGGCGACCTGAGCTTTGGCTACAACCGAGGCAACGGTTATGAATCACAGAACCTGAGTGCCGCCGGATCGCTGGTGGCCCATGCAGGCGGCATCAATATGGGCCAGACCGTCGGTGAAACGTTCGGTCTGGTGGAAGTGCCCGGCATGTCGGGCGTCGAAGTCAGCAGCTATTCGGGTGTGAAAACCGGCCTGAACGGCTATGCGGTTCTGCCTAACGCGCAACCGTACCGCGTGAACTGGGTAACGCTGGACACGCGTAACCTGGGCGGTGAGATCGAGCTGGACAATGCCACCCAGCAACTGGTGCCAAGACGAGGTTCGATAGTTCTTGCACGCTTCGAAGGCAGCAAAGGCAGGCGCGTCCAGTTTGAACTGTACGATGCCAACGGCCAGCCGATTCCATTCGGCGCGGTGCTGTTGGATAGCGACGGCAAACAACTGGCATTGTCAGATCCGACGGGCAAGGCCCTGGCGCTGGTGACCAAAGATCACGGTGTCATCACCATCAAGTGGCAGGGCAAAAGCTGCCCCGTGCCGTACAAGCTGCCGGAAAAGGTCGAAGGCTTGAACTATGAACAATACCGGTTGGCCTGCTCTTCGAGCGCGAAGTAGACCGACCGCGAGCTTGTCACTCTACGCCCCCTCAACCAAAACTCAGCCCTGATGATTCAGGGCTTTTTAATGCGCAGTTTGAGCATCGCGTTGATCAATACGCTGCCCCCAGAGCTGAACGTCAGGAGACCTTCCACGGATGCTCACGCCACTTGTTCTGAAAAAACTCGATGAACACTCGTATCCGTGGACTCAAATGCTTGCGATCCGAATAAAGCAGGTAGATCGGCTCAACCACACCCGTTTTGAAATCCTCAAGCAACGGCACCAGCGTTCCCGCTTTTACATCAAGCCCGATATGAAAGTCCGCAAGCTTCACCACGCCAGCGCCTGACAGCGCCATGTCGCGCAACGGATCGCCTTGAGTAAAAGACGCGCTGGCGGTCACCGGTACCGAGACGCCGTCTCCATCCTGCAAAAATGACCATTTGTTCCACGGGCTGACGAAGCTGAAATTGAAGCAACGATGATTCAGCAAATCTGCGGGTGTGGTTGGTGTGCCGTGTTCAGCCAGGTACTGCGGCGAGGCACAGATCAGCCATTCACATTCGCCGATGCGTCTGGCAATGCGTGATGAGCTGGGCAATACGCCGCTGTGGATGGCGATATCGAGCCCTTGCTCGAAGTGATCGACGAATTGCGCGCCGAGTTGAATCTCAACGTCCAGTGAGGGATACAAATCCAGAAATTCCGGTAGCCACGGTACGATCTGGTGTTTGGCGAAAGAGGTCATGGTGTGGATGCGCAGGGTGCCACTGACCCTGGAGGGCAACGCCTCGGCCAGCGAGTCCGCCTCGTTCATGGCTTCAACGACGGCTTTGGCGCTGCGCAGGTAAGCGGCGCCCTCCTCGGTCAGCGTCAGCACGCGTGAGCCGCGCTGGAACAGCCGGACCTGCAAGCGATCTTCCAGGCGAGTGATCAGTTTGCTGACCGCTGATGGCGTCAGGTGATGGGCGCGCGCGGCAGCAGAAAAACTTCCACATTCGGTAGACCATATAAAAGCGAGCAGCTGCGAATAATTGTCCATGGCCGGTCCTGGCGAAAAGCTTGAAGGCATGTTGTCTCAACGCTTATGAAAAAGCGCGCCGAAGCGCGCTTTTTCCTGGGGTCCGGGTCAGCGAATGAACTGTTCGATGTAGTCGTCCGGCAAGCCCAGCGTCTTGTAATGCGCTCGGGCGGCTTCAAGCTTGGTGAACACATCTTCGTAACCCACGGCAACGCCCTGCGGATCGACATAAGTGTAGCCACCCTGCACGTGGAACCAGGTGATCATTTCACTCACATCCTCGGGGACGAACAGGGTATGCGTTTCACCGGGCGGCTCATAGGCAAAAGACCCCTCCTCCGCGACCCAGTCATGCTCCAGGTAGTACCAGCGACCCTTGAGCACGATCGCATGCACGCCGCCGGTATGGCGGTGACGCGACAGCACGCCGGCCTGACGCACCCGCAACAGGTTGATGTAATAGCCGCCGCTGGTGTTGAGCAGCAATGGCTTGAAGGAGACAGATTTTGTTACCGGCACCCACAGCGCATCGTCTTCGAGCCACTGCGTCATGACGCCCGGGTGCACCATGTCGGGCGTCATGAAGGGAACTTGCGGCAACTGATACGCAATGGCGAGTTCATCAGGTTTAACAGGAGTATTCATAGTCAGGCCTCTCGGTTTTTTTGACGAATTCACAGCACTTGATTGCGCCAGGATTTCGCTTGAGGGAAAGGTTATGGCGTCGCTGTACGGGAGAAAACAGCTACTTGGTCACACCTGTTGTGACGCAGGATCACAGCGTCGCGGGCGGGTTCGCGCAGACTCTGACCAGCCGTGAACCAAGGCTGTCAGCCGCCGCCAATCCTTCCACCAGGCGCTGGTAGTTCAAGGGCGGTTGCATGTTTCTGGCGTAAGCCGCCGATAAGGTTGCGTCCACGAGAATATTGATCTGCGCCGTCGTCAACGGCGTGCGCTGACCCAGTTCAGCGAACGTCACGGGCAGCTTCACCGCGTGCAGCAGACGCGCGACCTGTTCAATCTCTTCGGCCGGTCGCGCCTCCACCGCCATCTGCACCAGCGTGCCGAACGCCACCAGTTCGCCATGCAGCATCGACGCCATCGCCGGTATCGCGGTCAGCCCCCGAACCAAGGCATGGGACAGTGACAAACCACCGCTCTCGAAACCGACACCGCTAATCAGCACGGTGCCTTCGATGACCCGCTCGACATCATCGGTGAGTTCATGTCGACACACCGCCTGATAAGCCGGGACGCCGTACTGCATCAGCGTGTCGAAAACCAGGTTGGTGAGCATCAATGCCGTGTGCAGCGGCGGTGTACCGAAAGAGTTGTGGCCGCCGGCGGCGTAGCACTGTCGGGCTTCGAATTTCTTGCTGATGGCATCGCCAATCCCGGCCGCGAAGAACCGTGCCGGCGCCTGAACGATGACCTCTGTATCGACAATCACCGCAGCGGGATTCATCTTCAGGAACTCCACGCCCACCACTTTGTGCTCTTCGTCGTAAAGCACGATCAGCCGACTCGTTGGCGCGTCACTTGAAGCGATCGTGGGGCAGACAATGATCGGTACGTCGAGATTGGCCGCCAGCCCCTTCGCCGTATCGATGGTCTTGCCACCGCCCAGCGCAATGATCGTGTCGGGGGCGTGCAGCAATGCCTGCTCGGATAACTGCGCAATCGCAGCGCGCGTGCACTCGCCGGGAAACTCGATGTGCAATGGCTCCAATCCCTGGTCCTGCAACGCGGCGCCAACCTGCGGCCATAGATGCCGGGCGACAAACTCATCGCAAAGCACCAGCGGCCGTGATCGGCCCATGTCGTTCAGCACTCTGCCCAATTGGTGCAATGCATTCGGACCCTGCTCGTAGCGCCCGGGAAATCCCATCGTTTTAACCATGACAAACGTCCTCGCAAGAAGTCATCAGCGCATCAACCAGCCGCCCGCGACATCAACCACCTGGCCGGTAATGAAGTCGCTTTCGCTTGACGTGAGAAAACACGCCGCCCTCGCCACCTCAAGCGGTGTGCCCAGCCTGCGCAGCGGTGTCTCGTCGACCACGGTTTGATTGGCCTGGGCCGATACGGTCTTGAGCAATGGCGTTTCGATTCGTCCAGGTGCCAGCGCATTGGCGGTGACACCGAACGGCCCGAGTTCGCCGGCCAGGTGGCGGGTAAAGCCGATGATTGCGGCTTTGGTCGCACTGTAGTGCGCTGCGACAATCGGCAAGAACGCGCTGCCCGCCACCGAAGACATATTGACGATGCGCCCGAACCGGCGCTCGACCATGCCGGGCACGAGCACTCGCACCAGGTTGAAGGAGCCATTGAGGTTGATATCGACAACCCGCTGCCACTCATCCGGTGCCATGGTCCAGATCGGCGCGGGTGCGCCGTGGTGTTTGGGCGAAATGCCGGCGTTGTTGATCAGCGTATCGATGGGGCCGAGCTCACCTTGCACGCGCTCGCATGCAGCAGCGCAGTCTTGAAAACTCGCGACATCAGCCTGCGCCCACGCGACCGCAAAACCCGCATCACGCAACGCCCCGGCCTGCTGTTGCACCTTGTCGACATCAGCGTCGAGCAGCGCCACGGCTGCACCTTCTTCGCAATACAACCGCGCGATCGCCGCACCGATGCCACCACCGGCACCGGTGACCAATACGGTGCGCCCGGCGTGTCTGGAATGAGTCATGACCTTCTCTCGCTTGCAGATAAATGGACTGGGTCAGAGCCCCAGATAAGCACGCTTGACGTGCGGGTTCTCCAGCAGTTCCTGGCCAGTGCCGCTGAGCACCACTTCGCCGTTCTCCAGCACGTAACCTCGATGAGCAATGCGCAGCGTATGAACGATGTTCTGCTCGACGATCAACACGGTGGTGCCCAACTGGAGAATCCTGTTGATGATCTCGAAGACCTGCGACACCAGCAGCGGCGACAGGCCCAGCGAGGGTTCATCAAACATCAACAATTTCGGCTCGGCCATCAGCCCCCGGGCGATGGCGACCATTTGTTGTTCGCCGCCCGACAGTGTCCCGGCGTTCTGATCAAGACGTTCGCGCACCCTCGGAAACAGATCGAGAATATTGTCCAGACGCTGCCTGTAGCCCGCTCGTGCACTGCGTTTGTAGGCGCCCATCAAGAGGTTGTCGCGCACGCTGATGAAGGGAAACAACTGGCGCCCCTCCGGTATCAGCGTCAGGCCCGCGTCGACAATCTGATCGGGGCGATTGCCATCGATGCGCTGGCCTTCGAATTCGATCGTGCCTTGGGACGGTGTGACGATGCCGCACAAGCTGCGCAGGGTCGTGGTTTTGCCGGCGCCGTTGGCGCCGACGATAGTCACCACCTCACCGGCCTTGACCTCGAACGACACGCCACGAAGGATCTCCGTACCGCCATAGCCGCTGTGGACGTTGTCGAGTTTAAGCATGGCTGTACTCCTTACCGAGGTAGGCTTCGATAACCTGAGGATCGTTGATCACATCATGAGGCGCGCCCTGCATCAGCAGCGTGCCGGAACTGATCACGACGATGCGGTCAGAAAGGCTCATGGTGGCTTGCATCAGGTGCTCGATCATCAACACGCTGACGCCCGAATCACGCACCCGACGAATCACTGCGATGGCCTTGGCAACATCCGTCGGGTTGAGGCCGGCCATGACTTCGTCGAGCAACAGAATGCGCGGGCGCGTCGCCAGAGCGCGGGCCATTTCCAGGCGCTTCATGCCGCCGACCGTCAAGTTGCGCGCCCGGGTGTCGAGCAGCGCGGTGAGTTCGGTCAGCTCGGCGACTTGCTCGGCGATCGCCCTCGCCTCCTTCGCGTCGGCGGTGTGCATGAATGCACCGAGCATGATGTTCTCGCAGACACTCAAATCAGCGAATGGCTGCACGATCTGAAAGGTCCGGCCAATGCCTGCCCGGGCGAACTCGGCCGGGCTGTTCGGGGTGACCCAGTCGCCATTGAGCAGGCGCACTTTCACTTGGCCTTTGGATGGCAGAAGAAACCCGGAGAGCTGGTTGAACACCGTAGTTTTGCCGGCGCCGTTCGGGCCGATCACACCCACGATTTCGCCTTCGGCCAAGCTCAGCGAAACATCGTTGGTGGCGTGCAGTCCGCCAAAGAACTTGTGCAGGTTTTCTGCGACCAGAACCGGCTCACCGTGCGTGGCCGAGTGGGGTTGCGCCAAGGTCGGCCCGATCGGTGCTTTTGTATTTGCCATCGAACGACGGCCGCCGGGCAATGAGTCGATCCAGGCAAATATCCTGGCCCCAAAACGCCCCACCACGCCTTGCGGAATAGTCAGCACCACCACGACCAGCACGATGCCATAGACCAGACCGTGCACCCCGCTGCCCAGATCGCCAAGCCAGCCGCGTGCCAGTTCAGCCAGCGGCAGCACCAGCAAAGTGCCGATCAGCGGTCCCGATACCGTGCCCAGTCCACCAATCAACGCGAACATGGCGATCTGAATCGACATCTCGAGAGAAAACATCGAGCCGGGTTCGATGAAGGTCAGGTACATCGCGTGAAAGCTGCCGACCAGGCTGGTGATAAATGCGGACAACACCACGGCGATCAGCTTGACCTTGACCGAGTTCACGCCCACCGCATGGGCGGCGTCTTCACGCTCACGCACGGCGATCAGGTAATAACCCAGTCGGGAATTCTTGATCTTCCACGACACCGCCAATGTGATGAGCAGAAAGGCGAAGGCGATCAGCAGGTACGGCCAGCGCGGGCGGAACAACATCCACTCGAAACCGAGCTTCAGCGGTACGCCCAGCCCTGCCGCACCACCGGTCACGTCATGCTGATTGATCGCCACCAGACGCACGACCTCCAGCACCGCAATGGTCGCCAAGGCAAAAAACGGCCCGCGCAATCTGAAGCACGGCCAACTGATCAGCACCGCGATAATCGACGACAGGATTGCGCCAGCGAACATGCCGATCCATGGACTGATGCCCAGTTTCATCATCAACAGCGTCGTCGTGTAAGCGCCCACTCCATAGAACACGGCATGCCCCAACGACAGCTGGCCGGCAAACCCGCCGACGATGTTCCAGGCACTGGCCAGTGCCGCATAACTGCATATGAGGATGAACAGGTGATAAACGAACGGCGAGCCAACGCTCAATGGAATGATCAGTAACAGCGCCAGGGCCAGTGCACTGACATAGACACGCGGGTGCAAAATATTCATGACCATTTTCCTCACTCAGACCCGCGACCGGCGCCGAAAAGACCTGTCGGACGAAACACCAGGATGCCCAGGAAAATCGTGAAGTAGACGACCTCCTTGAGGTCCGGCGCGATGTAGTAACCGGCGAGACTGTCGACGATGCCGATCAGCATTGAACCGATCAGTGCGCCGGACAGGCTGCCCAGGCCGCCCAGCACCACAATCACAAACGCCGTCAGCACGAAGAAAGTGCCAACGGTTGGAAAGACCGGATATTGCGGAGCGATCAGTCCCGAGGCGACGCCCAGGCAGGCGCAACCCAGGCCGAAGGCAAACACATAGATATTTTTGACGTTGACACCCATCAGTTGCGCCGCGTTGCGATGCTGTGCAGTAGCGCGGACAGCCCGGCCGAGAAAGGTGTTCTGCAAAAACCAGTGCAGCCCCGCGACCAGTGCGAGCGACGCGACAAACGTGATCAACTGACCGCTGCTGACGCGAAAGGCGCCGAAGCTGACGGTCGTGGTACCGACGCTGATGTTCTTCACCGTCATGACGTCGGCACCGAAGATCAGCAACGCGCCGTTCATCAGGGCAATCGAGACGCCCACGGTGGCGAAAATCTGGATATGTCCCTCGGCGCCAAGCAACGGCTGAATGATGAAACGCTGCATTGCCGCACCAGCGGCAAACAACAGGATCGTGGCAGGAATGATCGCCATATACGGGTGGATGCCGAGGTGCGAATTCAGCAAGTACACGGCATACAGGCCGATCATCAGAAACTCGCCATGGGCGAAGTTGACCACACGCACGATGCCGAAAATCAGAGTCAGGCCGATGCTGATGATGGCCAACGTGCCACCGAGCAATAAGCCGTTTAACAGGAGCTGGATGAAAATTTCCACGGTTGGCGCCCTCTTTGCGAGCGAACGAACCCGTGAAGCTCAATGATCAAGCTTCAGCAGATTGCGGGGTTCAGGTATCAGGGTTGGTCGGAAAAACGCGCTTGGGCAACGGCGGCTGCCTGGGGGTAAACGGTTTTCAGCAGTCCGTTCTGCCACTGCATGATTGCCGTATTGGCGCGCTGGTTCTGGCCGTTCTTGCCAAACCTGGCACCGATGCCGGCAGCCGTGCCGCCGAGAGGAATATCGATGGTTGCCACCGAGGCACGGATCGCATCGGCGTCCAGCGAAGTACTGTTTTCCATGGCATCGAGGAATATCTTCGCCCCGACATAGTTGATCAGGCTGTGGCCCGAGCGCGGTTCGATGCCGTAGCGATCCTTGTATGCCTTGGCGAACGCACCGATACCGGGAGCGCCGTTTTCATTGGTTTGGAACTGTGGGAAATCGACATCGAGCACGCCCTCCATATTGGCTGCGCCGACGACCTTGACCGTGTCCTGCATGGAATAGCCGCCGCCGGCGCCGATAACGGCTTTGGGCCTGAAACCGGCTTCGCGGATCTGGCGGAAAAACAGCGTCGTGTCGTTCTGATAACTGGTCTGCAATACCACATCCGCCTGGGCGCCTTTCAAACGCAGGATCAGCGATGAGAGATCGACCGCTTTGGCCGAATACGGTAGTACCTCGACCACGTTCAGACCTTGCTCCTGAGCGATTTTTTTCTGAAACCCGGCGATGGTCGTACCGTACAGCGCATCCTCGTGGATGATCGCGACCTTCAATTGTTTCGGATCGACCTTGAGCGATGGGCTGACAATGTCCGTGATGGCGGTGATGGTGCCTTCGGCGAAATTCCTGGCGGTCGGGTTGCTGCGCATCACGTAGCTCAGATCACGCTCAGTGATGTGGTCGGACACCGCACCCAACTCGAAAAATGGCACCCCCGCCATCTCCGTCACCTGCGTGGCCGCAAATGACAGCGCCGAGGAATAGCTGCCAAATACAGCAGTGACGTTCTCAACAGAGGTGAGCCGGCGCGCGGCACCGACCGCTTGTCCCGCATCGACTGCGTCGGCCTTGAGCAATTTGATCGGCTCGCCCTTCAAACCGCCCGAGGCATTTCGTTCGGCGACGGCCAGTTCGAGGCCACGGAAGCTCTCGTCGCCCAGCAACGCCAGGGATCCACTCAGGGGATAAAGCGCACCGATCCTGATGTCCGCGAGCGCGGCAACCGGAGTGGACAGGCAAAGCAGGATGCCGGCAGCTTTCAGCCAGCTTTTCGCGGTAGCCGCCACGGCCACGGCTTCCTCTTGAGCGAGTCTCATTGGATTCATCTCCCGCAGATATTGTTTTTATTGTTCCTTCAAATGATCCGTGCCGAGCACAGACATCGTCGGATTACAGTGGCGATGACACGCAAGTTTCTGCGCCACTGTTTGCAAGAGTACGGCTCGCCAAGATTGGCTGGATATAGCTGAAAAAGCACACCTGCTGTGAATTTTCGGCACAGCTTCTATCGCCGATTGATCAGTCCCAAGGCGCCGGCGACCACGCTTCCACCAGCCTGTCGATGAACAGCCGAATCTTCGGCGACAGGTGTCGCTTGCTCGGATAAATCACCCGGATCGGCTCGGCAGCCTCGGCGTAATCTGCGAGCAACTGCACGAGCTTGCCACTGCGCAAGTCATCGTTGACTACATAGGATGGCAACGTCGCGATACCGAGGCCGGCGGCAGTCGCCTGATGCAAGGCTTCAGCGCTGTCCATCTGCAGCCGCCCGGCATGAATGACCGACACAGGCTGACCATTGACGCGAAAATTCCACGGCAGCAATCGGCCACCGCTGACGAAGTGCAGGCACGCATGCCCGGCGAGATCTTCAGGTGTCTGCGGTGCCGGATGTTCATTCAGGTAATTGGGCGAGGCACAGGTGATCATTTGCTGGTAAGCCACCGTGCGCGTGAGTAGCCCGGAGTCTTCCTTGGGCGGACCGATGCGAATCGCCAGATCGAAACCCTCGTCGATCAGGTCGACCAGCCGATCGGAAAACGTCGCGTCGATGGCGAGCGACGGCCAGTCTCTCAGGCAGCGCTCGATGTGCTGCACAACGTGCAGCCGGCCCAGTGCTACCGGCAGGCTCATGCGCAAGCGGCCGCTGGGCGTCGAACGGCGGAACGCCAAAGCCTCTTCGACCTCGTCCAGATCCTGCAGGATGCCCACGCATCGCTCATACAGCACCCGACCATCGTCGGTCAGGCTCAGGCTGCGGGTGGTGCGGTTGAGCAGACGGACCTGCAGACGCGATTCGAGCCGCACGATCGATTTACCGACGGCCGAGCGAGTCAGCCCGAGTTGCCTGGCCGCCGCCGTAAAACTTCCGGCATCCACCGAGGCGACGAAGGCGGCGATGTCGTTCAGGTTATGCAGTTCCATGTGGCCTCCGGATTTGGCATTCAGGCGGCTTGGCACCGGTTATGGGGAACCCTATTCCCCAATCATGAGCATAACATCTCGATTAGTTAATCCATCACCAACGCCTGATTGAGGTCATATGAACACTGAAGTAAAAGCAGCCGTGCAAACCTGGGCCAACAGCCTCAGCGATCTGGTACCCGTGCTCAAGGGCACCGATACCACCACAAAGATGAGCGACATCCGCGATGCCTACGCAAAAATGCTCGGGCAGAATCAGCCGCCGGCTGGCGTGAGGTTTGAAACAGTCGACATGGGCGGCGTGCCCGCTACGCTGGTGACTCCGGATGAGCTCAAGACCGACGCGGTGCTGATGTACATCCACGGCGGCGCCTACATCGTCGGTCGACCTGACGGCTACCACGGCATCGGCGGCAACTACGCAAAAATGCTCGGCGCGCGGGTGTATATGCCGGATTACCGCCTTGCACCCGAGCATCAGTTCCCCGCCCCCATCGATGACACTTTGCGCGCCTATGAGTGGTTGCTTGAGCAGAACATCGCCGCCAGCAAGATTGCCTTCGCTGGCGAGTCGGCGGGTGGCGCGATGGTGGTCAGCGTGATGGTCGCGGCAAAATCCAAAGGCTTGCCCTTGCCTGCGGTGGGCTCGTCAATCTCGCCTTGGGCCAACCTTGAACACACCGGCACCTCCATGAGCAATCGTGAAGGCCTTGACCCGCTAAACTCCAAGCCAGTGCTGGACATCCTCGCGCGAGCCTTTCTCGGCTGCACCCTGGCCAACCATCCGCTAGCCTCGCCGGTGTTCGCCGACGTCACCGGACTGCCACCGATTCTGGTGCAGATCGGCGAAAACGAACTGATGCTCAGTGACGCGATGCGTCTGGCCAATCACCTGGCGGACAACCGCGTCCGGGTCAATCTTGAAGTGTGGCCCGGCATGTTTCACGCCTGGCATTTCTACGCGGGCATATTGGCCGAGGGGCAGCAGGCGCTGGAGAGTTCGGTGCGGTTTATCGAGGCGGGATTGACTGAGGCTAATCGCTGACCAGACAGCATTAGCTGCTGATCGGGGACACTTGTCGCTGTATTGCTCGGCGCCTTGGCGGTATGGTGATTTGCCGACCGCCGAGGAACCCTGAATGCCGAAAAAACCACCAGCCCCTGAGAACAGCGCCAGTGCAGCCGACATCGAACGCGCCATTCTAGCCTTGAACAAAATGGCCGAGCGTCTGTGGGGTGACGGGCGTGAAGCCGAGGCCAAAGCGTTGCTCGATGCACTGGATGCGCTGAATCGCGCCCTCGACCGGATCCGCATCGGGGAAAGTCGCAGGGCCGTCACCCTGCACTGAATCAGACCTGATAGAACTCGCGATACCACTGCACGAATGCTTGCACGCCCTGCTCGATCGGCACCTGCGGGCTGAAGTCGATGCAGCGTGCCAGCGCCGACACGTCGGCCCAGGTCTTCAATACATCGCCCTCCTGCATCGGTAGATAACGGCGCTGGGCCTTCATGCCCAATGCCTGCTCCAGGCATTCGACGAAGATCAATAGCGCTACTGGACTGCCGCGACCGATATTGAACAGCCGGTTAGTACCACGCTCGGCGCTGAGTGCGGGCGGTTTGTCGAGCAGTCGGAAAATCCCTTCGACGATGTCATCGATGTAGGTGAAATCCCGCGCCATTTCGCCTTGGTTGTAGAGGTCGATGGCGCGCCCGTGCAGCATGGCTTCGGTGAATTTGAACAGCGCCATGTCCGGCCGCCCCCACGGGCCGTACACGGTAAAGAAGCGCAGGCCGGTGGCTTGCAAACCGTAGAGATGGCAGTAACTGTGCGCGAGCAATTCGTTGGCACGCTTGGTCGCGGCGTACAACGAAACCGGTTGGTCGACCGGGTCGTCTTCTGCAAACGGCATCTTGGTATTGGCGCCATACACCGAGCTGCTCGAGGCGTAGATCAAGTGCTCCGGCGGATGGCGACGGCAAGCTTCCAATACGTTGAGAAACCCGACCAGATTCGATTGCGCATATGCATCAGGATTGTCCAGCGAGTAGCGCACACCGGCCTGGGCGGCCAAGTGAATGACCTGTTTGAAGTGTCCGTGCTGTAACAGCGCGTTCAACGCCGCCTGATCAACAATGTCCAGTCGATGGAAAGTGAAATTGGCCAGCGTCTGCAATCTGTGCAAACGCGCCTCTTTGAGTTTGACGTCGTAATAAGGATTGAGATTGTCGATACCCACAACCTCGAGCCCCTCGCGACACAAACGCATGACCGTGTGATAACCGATAAAACCTGCGGCACCTGTTACCAGAACACTCATGATCACCTCGGCTCACCGGTTGGACTTTAAGGAGATACACAGCACCGAACATTTACCGGCCAACAACGGCAACTATTGATAGACGACCCTAGTTACCCTGGCCAGCAGCATCCGACGCGAGGTATTTAAAAGTCGAACTGCCGACGAATCGAAAGATGTAAGATTGAAACTAATTTGCTATCACGGACGCCATCTAACACCCGCGACTTCAATAACTTCGAAAAGTTTAAAAAATCCGACGAATAAATTTCACCATTCACAAACAATGACTTACGCAACACGGCCATTATCAGCGGATGAAAGGCAGTCTTTTTGACTGTTATTAATTGACAGCTTGCAAAGACTGGCCGATAACTTAGCACTGCCCGAAGAGCTCGCGCCGCCGCGCACTTTTCTGCTCTCCGGCTACTTATGTAATTGGATCCTGAAGGTCGCAACTGCGAACCGTGCGGTAGCTTTGCCTGAATGAAAGCGCGCCGATTCGTTATAGCCAAGACGGCCACGGATATAACAATAACCAACCGTTGATTCATTTTTGAAACACTTCTTCTGCCAATAAACATTGATGCATCTGGCTCGGCACTTTGCCTTGATCAGCCTACTACCTACTAGCAAGCTTGGCGGCTAGTCCCACGTTGTCGGCCGCCCTGCTTACACGATCGCTATGTATGGAGTACTCCAGCATGCTAACGGTTTGCCGCAACGGCTCTAACTGGTATTTATTGCAGTGCAAGCCCCGCCAGGATGAACGGGCACAACTCAATCTGCAGCAACAGAATTATTCAACTTTTCGGCCGCAGTTGATGAGCGAGCGAAGTGTTCGTGGCAAACGCCAACGAACACTGGAATCGCTGTTTCCCGGCTACGTGTTCATTGAACTGAGCCGCGACGACAACTGGGCACCGATTCGCTCGACCCGTGGTGTCAGCCGCATCGTCGAATTCAACCATGTGCCCGCCCGGGTCGATGAAGACGTGATCGCGCAATTGCGTGAGCGCAGTCAGGAGTCGATCGGCTTTCCTGCGGAACCGACACTCAAGCCCGGCGAACCTCTGCAAATCGTCCAGGGTCCACTGTCCCCGCTCGAAGGCGTGTTCCTGTCCATGCAGGGCGATGAGCGGGTAATGATCCTGCTCAATTTCCTCAACCGCCAACAGCACGTCAGCGTCCCGCTGAGTTACCTCGAACGCCAGCGACAATAGTCCGGATCCGCTTCGCCCTGACCCCGACCCCCTTAATCAGGAGCGTGATCCATGGCTCTGAAGCCTCGCTGTTCCTTGGTTTTAGTCGTCGCCTGCTGTGCCCCCGAAGCTGCCTGGAGCGTTGAGCCGCAAGCGATCAATGTGTACGGCTTCGATTTCACCCCGACCTTTGCCTTGTCGGAAAGCTACGACGACAACTTTCGTGAAGTCGAACACGATGTCGAATCGACCATGGTCACCCGCCTGGCGCCGGCCTTCGAGCTCAAGGCTGAAGATCGCAACAGCGCCACGCGGGTGATCTGGGAGCCGACCCGCTACATCTATCACAGCGCCTCGGACGCTTCGAACACCGCCCAGCGGCTGCGCGCCGACAGCATCATGGAATTCACCGATCGGCATCGGCTGAAACTCGAAGCCGAGGCGCGCAAATACGAGCGCACCACCTCGACCGCCGTCGACGGTATCAACGACAAGATCGAGAGCCAGCGCGTCGGCGGCGTCTACACCTTCGGCGCGCGCAGTGCGCTGAA
This sequence comes from Pseudomonas sp. AC255, assembly GCF_979258175.1. NCBI lineage: Bacteria > Pseudomonadati > Pseudomonadota > Gammaproteobacteria > Pseudomonadales > Pseudomonadaceae > Pseudomonas > Pseudomonas sp. AC255. The sequence continues at coordinate 2,483,957 of NZ_OZ409841.1, forward strand.
CCAGATCGACCTCGGCGCCAGTTACGCACAGCTTCGCTATGACAACGCCGACGGCATCAACGATGACAAGGAGCGCAACACCAGCAACCTGACCAGCACCTGGTATCACCGCCTCGGCAGCAAAACCCGTGGTTTGCTCGAATACGACCACACCCGCTTTGACTACCTGCAATCGAACAGCCCGCGCAGCAGATCGCTCCGATGCAGTGCTGGCCGGAGCCGAATGGGACATGACAGCGAAAACCACCGGCAAGCTGCGCGTCGGTTACGAGCGAAAGAATTTCGACCAGAGCGGTTCCGACGATCTGAGCAACCCGACCTGGCAAGTGGATCTGGCGTGGAAACCGCGCACCTACTCGACCTTCACCTTTCTCGCGCGCCAGGCCATGGCCGAAGGCGATGACGGCTCCGACGCGGTGAAAGCCACCTTCACCCAGATCGGTTGGCGTCACGGCTGGACCGAGCGCATCACCACGATTGCTGAAGCCGGCATGGGTCATTACGTCTACGAAGGCCAGGACCGCAGCGACGATTTGCAGGACTACAAACTCGGCGTGAATTACGCAATGCGCCGCTGGCTGGACGTCGAAGTCGCCTACCGCCACCGCGACAACGACTCCGATGCCGACAACGAAAGCTTCACCCGCAATGTTTTCCAGATCACGTTCGACGTCAGTCTTTAGGAGGGTTGGGCCATGCACACGCGCCTGATTTTACTGTTGTTGCTGCTCTGGACAGTGCCCACGGTCGAGGCGGCGGACACCGACCCCCATTACCGCCTGGCCGCCGGCGATGTCTTGCGCATCATCGTGTTCGGCGAGCCGGAACTGAGCTTCAAGAAGATTCGCCTCAATGATGCCGGCACGTTCTCCTACCCGTTTCTCGGCGAAATCGTCGCCAAGGGCCTGACGCCGAATCAGGTCGAACAAAAGCTCGTCGACGGCCTCAAGCAAGGCTACCTGGTCGATCCGAAAGTCAGCCTCAGCCAGATCGAATACCGCCCGTTTTACATCAACGGCGAGGTGCAGAAGCCCGGCAGCTATCCGTTTCAGCCCGGCCTGACCCTGGAAAAAGCCATCGCCCTGGGTGGCGGCCTGACCGAACGCGCCTCGATGAAACGCGTGACGATCCTGCGCGGCAGTGGCGGCCCGCCGGTCACTGAAAACGTCTCGCGCACCACCGTCATCGCCCCCGGCGACACCATTTCCATTGCACAAGGCTTTTTCTGATCATGGACAACAGCCCAAGCACCTACCTCCAACGTCCGCTCCAGGGCCACTTGCCAACGCAAGCGGCCGACGAGTCGGACACCCTTGATCTGCTGCACCTGTGGCGCGTGGTCTGGTCGGCGAAGTGCAACATCGCCTGGCTTGTGCTGCTCAGTTGCGCGCTGGCCGTGGTGGCGCTGTCGTTCATCACGCCGCAATACGTCGGCAGTGCGACGTTGCTGATCAAGGACAAGACGCCGCCCGTGATGAGTTTTCAGCAAGCCGCCGAAGCCGGTGGCGCGACCACCACCGATTACTTGCAGACCCAGCAAGCGCTGCTGCAATCGCGGGAGCTGGCCGAGCGCGCCGTACGCAAACTGGGCCTCACCACCCACCCGGTCACCGATCCACGCCAGCAGGCGCAGAGCTGGTTCACCCCGCGCCACTGGCTGGCGGAGCTCAATCGCGACCAGTGGCTGCCATGGCTGGACCTGTTGCCGCCGCCGAAGCCGCCAGCGACTGAAGAACAGGTGTTCAACGACGTCACGCAAAACCTGATGCTGCACACCAGCGTCAAATTCGTCGGCAAGAGCCAGTTGCTGGAGATCGACGTCGAACTGCCCGACCCGGCACTCGCTGCGGCGGTGGCCAACGCCCTCGCGCAAGGCTTCATCGACAGCCAGCAGGACACCAGCCTGAAGTCTTCGCAAAACAACACCAGCTGGATGAACACCCGCCTGGTCGAACTGCGTGACAACCTGCGCGTGGCCGAAAACAAGTTGCAGGCCTATCGCGAGGAACAGGGTCTGGTCGATGTCGACGGCGTCGCCACCATCAGTGCCAACGAGCTGCAAATGACCGGCAACCGCATGATCGATGCGCGCCGCGACCGTGCTGAAGCGGAGAGCCAGTTCCGTCAGGCGCAAGCCTTGAGCAACGGCGACATCAGCCGTTTGTCCAGCGTGCCGGCAGTGCTGAGCAATCCGCTGATTCAGCAGTTCCAGGCCGACCTGGCCAAGGCTCAGGCCAAAGTCGAAGAGTTGTCGGGCCGCTACGGGCCGAAACACCCGGCGCTGATATCCGCCCGTTCCGAACAGCGCACCGCCGCCAACAGTCTGCGCCTGCAAGTGCAGCAAGTGGTCGCCGGCATCGAGCGTCAATACCAATTGGCGGTGGCCAGCGAAGACGCCCTGCGCAAATCCTTCAACAGCAACAAAGCGCAGATTCAGGACATTTCGCGCAAGGAATTCCAGCTGCGCGAATTCCAGCGTGAAGTCGACAGCACCCGCGCGCTGTATGAAACCTTCGTCACCCGCCTCAAGGAAACCGCCGCCACTTCGGACATGGATTCCGCCAAGGCGCGCATCGTCGACCCGGCGATCGCACCGCTGGAAGCGAGCAAACCGCGCAAGAACCTGATTCTCGCGATTGTTGCGCTGGTCGCTGCGGTGGTTGGCGTCGCCCTCGCCTTCCTCTTCGATACGCTGAGCAACACCTTCAAGACCGACGACACCGTCGAGAGTCTGCTCAATGTGCCGTTGCTCAGCGTCGTGCCGCTGGTGATGAAGAAGAGCCGGCGGCAGTTGGCGCGGTTGTTCGAAGACAACGACCACCCGCGCTTCTGCGAAACCATCCGTAATCTGCGCACCTGGCTGATGCTGCAGAACAACGAACGCCCGGCGCAGGTGGTGCTCGTCACGTCCTCGGTGTCCGGCGAAGGCAAAAGTACCATCGCCAACAACCTTGCCTCGTCACTGGCGCCACTGGAACGGGTGCTGCTGATCGATGCCGACATGCGTCAGCCGACGCTGTCGCTGAACTTCGATTTCCCGCCGCAGAGCCCCGGCCTCGCCAACCTCATGGCCGGCAGCGCACGGCTGGAAGACTGCATCCGCAGCGTCGGTAATCTGGACATGCTCCCGGCCGGCTGTCTTACGCCATCGGCGCTGGACCCGTTCGATGCACCACGGCTGAAAGCCTCGAGCAGTTCGAGCAACGCCGTGGCCCCTGCGCAGGACTTGCTCAGTTCACCGCGCCTCGGTCGGCTGTTGCAGATTCTCAAGTCGCGCTACCGGCACATCATCATCGATTCGCCGCCAGCGGAAATCGTCAGTGACGCGCTGTTGCTGGCCCAGCATTCCGATGCGGTGATCTACGTGGTCAAGGCGCAGAGCACGCCGGTCGGCCAGGTGCGCAAAAGCATCGCCGTATTGCAGCAGAGCCAGGCGCCGGTGTTCGGCGTGGTGCTCAATCAGGTCGATCTGCGCAAGGCGCGCAAGTACGGCCATGGCCATTCCCGTTCCTTCTACGACTACGACTTCGCCCCGCGCTGATCCTTCGGGCCGTGCCGCCCGGCCGCAGCCTGTCCTTCCCTGTTCGACGAATCGGAGATCGCGCCGATGACCTCGCAATATTCCGCGCAAATGGCACACCGTCGCGGCCTCACCTTCTGGGGGCAATGGTTGTGCGCAATGACCCTGGTCAATCTGTTGCTGATTGTTCTGGTGCACTGGCGCATCGGCGCCTTGCCCAGTGAATACCGGCTACTGATCATCCTCACGGTGCTTGGCTCGATGCCGGTCTACGGCCTGGTGCAGGTCTACCACAAGCGCCATGGTCTGCTGGTCGGGCTCGGACGTTTGCTGGCCGGCTGGCTGATTCTGCTCGGACTGCTGATGAGCATCGCCTTCGTCACCCAGACCAGCGCGTTGTTCTCCCGGCAGGTGGTGATTGTCTGGGCGGTGGTCGGTTTTCTCGCCCAGGCGGCGACGTTTCTGCCGCTGCATCTGTTCGTGCGCATGTACACCAAAATGATTTGCAACGAGCGCCGCGCGGTAATCATCGGCACCTGCCCGACCGCCCATGAACTGGCGCGCAAACTCCTCGACCCGGATCGCGCGTTACTGCTCGGGTTTGTCGCGGCGAAAGCCGACAGCGGCCCGGCGCCGAGCATTCTGCCGCTGCTCGGTGAAGTCGAGGACATCCGCGAAATCATCACGCGCTTGCAGGCGCGGCGGGTGTACATCGTGCTGCCGATGGCCGAGGCGGCGACGATCGAAGCGTTGTACATCAATCTGCTCGACATGAACGTCGACGTGGTGTGGATTCCGGATCTGGGCAGCATGGTCTTGCTCAATCATTCGATCTCCGAGATCGAGCGGATGCCGGCGATCTATCTCAACGAAAGCCTGCTCACCTCGCACCCCGGCAGCCTGTTCTGCAAGGACCTGTTTGAACGCAGCGTCGCTGCGGTGGCGCTGATTCTGCTCAGCCCGCTGCTGCTCGGCGTCGCCATCGCGGTCAAGCTGAGCTCGCCGGGGCCGGTGCTGTTCAAGCAGAACCGCCATGGCTGCGACGGCGAAGTGATCCGCGTGTGGAAGTTTCGTTCGATGCGCGTGCACAACGATCAGCAAGTGCGTCAGGCCACCCGCGACGACGACCGCGTCACACCGCTAGGACGCTTTCTGCGACGCAGCTCCATCGACGAATTGCCGCAACTGTTCAACGTGCTGTTCGGCCACATGGCGCTGGTCGGGCCGCGTCCGCACGCGGTCACCCACAACATCTATTACACCGGCAAGGTGCGCGCCTACATGGCGCGGCATCGGCTCAAGCCTGGGATCACCGGGCTGGCGCAGATCACCGGGCACCGCGGCGAAACCGAGACCGTGGAAAAGATGCAGCGCCGGGTCGCCCAGGACCTCAATTACATCAATCAATGGTCGCTGTGGCTGGACATCAAGATCCTGCTGAAAACGCCCTTCACCCTGTTCTCGAAAAACATCTACTGACAGCGGCCAGCGCTCTGGCCCACCCCGCCACGCATGAGGTTTTCCCATGAATGTGAGTGTATTCGGTATCGGTTATGTCGGACTGGTCCAGGGCGCCGCGCTGGCCGAGGTCGGCCACAACGTGCTGTGTGTGGATGTCGACGCGGCCAAGGTGCAGGCCTTGAACGACGGCAGCCTGCCCATCTACGAGCCGGGTCTGAAAAGCCTGGTGCGGGACAATCATCACAGCGGCCGTCTGCAATTCGGCAGTGATCTGGTCGCTGCGGTAAAGCACGGCGATGTGTTGCTGATCGCGGTCGGCACGCCGCCGGACGAGGACGGCTCGGCGGATCTCAAACATGTCCTCAGCGTCGCCCGTACCATCGGCGAACACCTGCGCGGCGAGCAGATCATCGTCGACAAATCCACGGTGCCGGTGGGCACGGCGGACCGGGTACGCGAATGCATCAGTGCAATCCTCGCCGAGAGCGGCCGCGCTGCGCTGACCTTCGATGTGGTTTCCAACCCGGAATTTCTCAAGGAAGGTTGCGCGGTCGACGACTGCATGCGCCCCGACCGGATCATCATCGGCACCGACAGCCCGCGCGCCGAAGCGCTGATGCGCGAGCTCTACGAACCGTTCAATCGCAACCGCGAAAAAATCATCGTCATGGATGTGCGCAGCGCCGAACTGACCAAGTACGCCGCCAACTGCATGCTGGCAACCAAGATCAGCTTCATGAACGAGATGGCCGGGCTTGCCGAAAAGCTTGGCGCCGACATCGAAATGGTTCGCCATGGCATCGGCTCGGATCCGCGCATCGGCTACCAGTTCATTTATCCCGGCATCGGTTACGGCGGTTCGTGTTTTCCCAAGGATGTGCGTGCACTGATCCATGCTGCACACGGCGTCGATGTCGATGCACGCCTGCTGCGGGCGGTGGAGTCGCGCAACAACGAGCAGAAAAGCACGCTGTTCCACAAGATCGCCGAGCACTTCAACGGTGCGCTGGAAGGCAAGACCTTCGCGCTGTGGGGCCTCAGTTTCAAGCCCAACACCGATGACATGCGCGAAGCGCCCAGCCGCGTGTTGATGGAGGCGTTGTGGCGAGCCGGCGCCAATGTGCAGGCATTCGACCCGAAAGCCATGGAACAGGCGCAGCAGCTTTACGGCCCGCGCGATGACCTGACGCTGGCCGGCACCAAAGAGGCGGCGCTGAAAAATGCCGACGCGCTGGTGATCGTCACCGAGTGGCAAGCGTTTCGCGCGCCGGACTTCGAACTGCTCGCCCGCCAGCTTAAAAATCCGCTGATCTTCGATGGCCGCAATTTGTTCGATCCGCAACGCCTCAGCGCACGCGGTTTCACCTACATCAGCGTCGGCCGGCCAACCTGCGCCGCCCAAGCACAGGATCTCGCGTCATGATCCGCCTGGAATTGCTCGACCGTTATTCGCCGGCCCTGCTGGAATCCAACCGGGCCTTCTCCTTTCTCAACTTCGCCTCGATCGGCAGTTTCATCCGCCAGCCGCCGTCGTCGCTGGCGTATTTTTGCGACGGCATGCTGATGTCCGGGTTCATGTCGCGCATCACCGGGCGCGCGGTGCAGCGGGTCAGTTTCGATTTCACCTCGATTGCCGATCCGGTGTTGCGTGAATCCGAGCAGCGCGGCAAACGCGTCTACGTGGTCGGTGCGCGGCAGGCCGAGCTTGATCGTTTCGTGGAAAAGCTCGGCACGCAGTACCCGCGCCTGCAACTGGTCGGCGCGCACAACGGTTTCTTCGATGCCGAGCAAGGCGCCGCGCTTCAGGCTGATATCCGTCGGCAGCGGACCAACCTGTTGCTGGTCGGCCTCGGCGCCGGTCTGCAGGAGCGCTTTGTCCTCGATGCGCTGCGTGGTGGCTTCAGCGGCGTGGCGTTCACCTGCGGCGGTTTCATTCGTCAGGAAGCCGATGCCGGCGAGCGTTACTACCCCGACGCCATCAACCGCCTGCACCTGCGCGCCTTCTACCGCATGTACCGCGAGCCGCACACGATCAAGCGCTACCTGCTCGACTACCCGAGCAATGCCCTGCGCCTGACCGAACTGATTCTGCGCCAGCAAGTGGCAATCAATGTCACTGCCCCATGAGGATTGTGCCGATGCATATTCTGTTCACGCTCAAGGATTACCAGACTGGCGGCGGCGTCGAGTGCGTGCAGCAACGCCTCGCCGAGCAGTTTCTGGCGGACGGCCGGCGGGTGAGTTTTTTCGTCATGAACGGCGACTCGCCTAACGTCGACGGCGCGCCGAGCATGGCCGGTGGCGGCAGTGGGCTCGCGGGCTGGCTGAAATCGATCGTGCTGCTGCGCCGGCTGATCCGCCGTGAGGGCGTGACGCATCTGATTGGCGCCAAGGAGCAGGCCAACCTCTGCACTTGGTTCGCCACCCTGGGCAGTGCCTGCAAAGTCATCTACACCCGCCACGCCGCGCTGGATTGCGCCGAGCAGAACACCGGGCGCGCCAGCCTGCGCCTGTTGTACGCGCTGTACCTGTGCGGCAGCGGCAAGGTAGTCGCGGTGTCCCACGGTCTGCGCCAGTCGCTTGCCGGGTTGATGCCGTGGGGCCAGCCGCGCATCCGTTATTGCCCGAACGCGGTGATCAGCGAGCAACTGTTGCGTGCGGCTCAGGCGCCGTTGCCCGGTGGCGTGCCCCATCATTATTGGCTGGGTGTCGGCCGGCTAGTGGAAACCAAGGGCTTCGCGCTGCTACTCGACGCCTACGCGCTGGCGGCGCAACAACGCCCGCTGCCCTATCTGGTAATTGCCGGCGACGGGCCGTTACGCGCAGAGCTTGAGGCGCAGGCGCAACGGCTGGGCATCGAACGCTTGGTGCATTTCACCGGGCATCTGCGTAATCCCTATCCGCTGATCCGCCATGCGCAACTGTTGGTGCTCAGTTCTTTGCACGAAGGTTTGCCGACGGTACTGGTCGAGGCGCTGGCGTTGGGTACGGCGGTAATATCCACCGACTGCGGCAGCGGGCCGCGCGAGTTGCTCGACGATGGACGCCTCGGGCGTTTGGTCGTCGTCAACGATGTGCCAGCCCTGGCCGAGGCGCTGCTCGACAGTCTGGCCAGCCGCGAACCGGAGCCGCCGCCCCGACGCTCAGTCAGCGACGCGATCCTGCCCTATACCAGCCAGTACGCCGCGCAGGCTTATTACCAGGTGTGGAACCGATGAAAAAGCTGCTGATCATTCTCCAGGACCTCGGCGCCGGCGGCGCGGAGAAAATGATGGTGCGCCTCGCCGGTGCCTTGGTTGAGGCCGGCAACGAAGTCACGCTGCTGATGCTCACCGGTGCCGGCATCAATCAGCCGGCGCTCGACCCACGAGTCAGACAAGTGCTGCTCGACAGTCCGCGCAGCGCGGCGGCTGTGCCGGCACTGACACGGTTTTTACGCAGCAATCAGTACGACGCGCAACTGGCCGCCCTCACCCACGTCAACGTCGTGGCGATTGCCGCCGCCGCGCTGTCCGGGACGCTGGCGCGGCTGCATGTCAGCGAGCGCAATGCCTTTTCGCGGGACAAACACGTCAACCCGGCATTGTCGGTCAAGCTCGCCTACTGGCTGGCGCCGTGGTTGTACAGGCTGATTCCCAACCCGGTGATCTGCGTGTCACAAGGCGTCGCCGAGGATCTGGTCGACACCACCATCGCCCGCCCGCGCGATGTGACCACCGCTGACAACCCGGTGCTCGACAACGATTTTCGTGACAAACCCGCCGCCGCGCCCAGCCACCCCTGGTTGAAGGACAAAACCACCCCGGTGATCGTCGCTGTAGGACGCCTGGCGCAGCAAAAAGGCTTCGACACCCTGATCGACGCCTTCGCCCGCCTGCCGCAAGGCGATGCGCGGCTGATCATTTTCGGCGAAGGCGCCTTGCGCGGCGAACTGCTGGCCCAGGCGACAGCGCTCGGCGTCGCGGAGCGTTGCGATCTGCCGGGTTACGCCAATGACCCTATCGCCGAGATTGCCCGAGCGGACTGTTTCGTCCTGTCGTCGCGTTTCGAGGGCAGCCCCAACGCGTTGGTCGAAGCCCTGTCGACCGGCACGCCGGTCGTGGCGACCCGCTGCCCGTACGGCCCGCAGGAAATCCTCGGCGATGGCGCCGTCGCCCCCTTGGTCGAGGTGGACGATCCGGCCGCCCTCGCCAGCGCAATCAGCGCACAAATGGCCGCACCACGAGCCCTGCATCGCCAGCGGCGGATTGATGCCGCCGCGCGCTTCGTCAGCGGCCGCGCGGTGCAGACCTACCTCAAGGCGTTACTCGGGAGGCGCTGAGATGAACCGCCTGCAAGTGCGTTATTCGACACTGGCCGACGCCTTCACCTTGTTTGGCGTGCTGTTCTATACGCAAGTGATCGGCTTCTTTCTGCGCCTGGGGAATGTGAGCACGCTGGACGATGCCCAGCAGGATCTGGAAGGCAATCTCGCCAATCAGGTCTGCGGCTTGCTGACGTTGCTGGTGCCGCTGTTTTTCTTCATTCGCCACAAAGTGTTCCTCAGCAAGAGTTTCTACCGGCAGAACCTGTTTTTGCTGTTGTTTCTCGGCTGCGTGGCCGCGTCGATCAGTTGGTCGAGCGAGCCAATGCTCAGTTTCAAGCGTTTCGTTGCGCTGCTCAGCGTGGTGTTTTTTGCCGGTTTTATCGCTTGGCGCTACAGCATCGAGCGGATCGCTTTTCTGTTCGGCTGCGTGATCGGTGCAGCGGCGCTGGTCGGGTTGATCTTCGCCGTGATTCGCCCGGACATCGCCTTTATTTCCGGCGGCATCCGTGACGGGGCCTTTCGCGGGGTGTTCGCGGAAAAGAACGCTGGCGCACGCCTGAACGCGATTGCGATCCTGTTGCTGCTGCCGATGATCCGCCAGCGCAACCCGCTGGCCATGCTGTATGGGCTGTTCGCGCTGATCGCCATCGGTCTGGCGCAGTCAGCCACGGCGATTGCGCTGATCGTCGCCGGCACCGCCAGTTACGCCTACTTCATCACGCTGATCCGGCTGCGCATCAACCGCTCACTGCTGGCCTTCACCGCCGCCACGCTGGTGTTCTTCCTCTTGTGTGGGGTGCTTTACGCCAACTACGCCATGCTGCTGGAACTGGTCGGCCGCGACCCGTCACTCACTGACCGCACGTTGATCTGGGAGCTGTTGCAGCCGCTGATCGATGCGCAATTTCTCAAGGGCTACGGCTTCGGCGCGTTCTGGGCCAGTGCCGATGCCGATGCGTTTATCACGCGCTGGGGCTACATCGGCAATGCCCACAGCGGCTACGTTGAAACCCTGCTCAACGGCGGTTTGATCCAGTTGATCGCCCTGCTGCTGATGTTTGCCCAGACCCTGAGCAAGCGCTATCGGGCAATCACGGCGGATCAGTCGGCGCGCTATCAGGCCTGTGCGCTGGTGATCATCGGCCTGTTCGTCGTTACCAATTACGTCGCCTATGTGATTCCCAACTACCGCTCGGGCGAGTTCCTGATTTTCTGCGTGCTCAGCCTGACCTTCCGCCACCACCTCGTCGCTCGTCCGCAGCCGCTGCCAGCGGCGAATGCTCGGCCAATGCGCGGCACTTTCCGGGAGCAACGCCCATGCTGAATGATCCCTCGGCCGTCACCGTGTGCGTGGTGATTCCGCTGTACAACGCCGCCGCCAGCATTCAACGCACACTGGACTCGGTGTGCGCACAGACCCGCCCGCCGGACAAAGTCATTGTCGTTGATGACGGTTCCAGCGATGCCGGGCCAGAGATCGTCAGGCAGTACGCCGCGCCCTTCCCCATCGTGCTGTTGCAGCAGCCCAACCAAGGCCCGGCCAGTGCACGCAATCGCGGCGTGTTCAGCGCCGAAGAAACCTTTATCGCTTTCCTTGATGCCGACGACCGCTGGCACCCGGAAAAACTGCAAAAACAACTGGCACTGCACGCGGAATTGACCCGACAGGGACGCAAAGTCGGTTTGATCGATTGCTTTCAGATGAGCGAATTCAGTGATGGCAAACGCCAATTAGAGGATCGCTGTAAACACGGCGAGCACTTTGCCGACTTCATGCGCGAGAACATCATCAACGGCACCTCCGGCGTACTCGCCCTGCGCCAGATCATCGTCGCCATTGGCGGCTTCGATCAGAGCCTGCGTTTTGCCGAGGACCGCCTGTTGTGGACGCGCATCGCGGAAATCAGCGAGATCCACAGCGTGCCGCAGATTCTGCACTGGCGCGCCGTCAATGCCGCCAACATCACCGCGCAACCGCACAAGTATTACCCGCACAAGCTGCGCTTCATCCAGCTGTACCTGGCGCGTTACGGCACCCGGCTGAACCAGCAGCAGCGGATCTATTTCGTCCTCGCCAATCACGCGGAATTTCTCAATGCCTTTTCCCGGCGCGGCGATCATCGCCGGGTCATCGAGGTGTTCCGACAGATGCTCGGGCATTCGTGGCAGACGCTGTTGTTCTCCCGGGGCAAACCGACCCTGCGCTACCTCTACGCCTGCTTGAAAAGTCTGGGCAACAGCCGCTGAATTTCAGGGATCGCGCCATGGCCAACCGTCGCCTGATGACCCTCGCATGGATTTTCACCGAGAAGTTCGGCCTGATTTTCCTGTCGATGATCACCTTTGTCGTGTACGCGCATTTGTTGACGCCGACGGAGTTGGGCATCGGCACGCTGATCATCGCCGTGGTCGAAGTGGTCGGCATTCTGTTCTCGTCGATGCTGGAAGACCCGCTGGTGCGCCTGCAGCGGATGGAACACAAACACATCAGCAGCGTGTTCTGGTTTGCGGTGCTGGTCAGCCTGCTATCGATTGCGTTGATTTCGCTGGCGATGGTGCTCTATACGCCGTCCACCGCGCTGCGCTGGATGACCGCTGTGGCCTCGGTGAAAATCCTTTTCACTCTGATGGCGCGGGTATATGTGGCGCAGCTGCGCCGCAGCGGCAATTTCAGGCTGCTGGCCTCGCGCACCTTGCTCGGCAAAGTGGCTGGCGGGGTTGGCGGCGTGGCTGTTGCGCTGCTGGGTTTCGGCCCGTGGGCGGTGGTTGCCCAAGCGCTGATCATGGACGGCGTTTCCACACTGGTACTGATGCGCAGCGAACGTCGGCGCATTCCCTTGCTGATCGACCGCCAGGTGCTGAGCGAACTGCTGCGCGCCGGTCTCCCGGTCTGTGTCAACGTGATGAGTTCGCAAACCCTGCAACGCGGCGTCAACCTGATTCTCGGTCTCACCGCTGGCGCCCATGCGGTGGGCATGTTCAATCTGGCCATGCGCATCATCGATCTGCCGCGCTCGGCGATCTACAACGGCTTGATGAGTTACGCCCTGCCGGTGTTCGCCCGGCGCAGTGCCGAACCGGCGCGGCTGATCGGGGTGATTGGCGATTCCACGGCGATCAGCGGCTTCGTGCTAACGCCGCTGTTCTTCGGCATCGCCCTGACCGCCGAAGACATCATCCTGCTGATCTTCGGCGCGAAATGGGCCGACGCGATTCCCTTGCTGCAAGTGCTCGCCTGCACGGCGGCGCTGGGCAATCTGGCGCTGTATGCAACCACTGCGCTGGTGGCGGTCAATCGCACGCACCTGACGCTCAAGGCCGAAGTTGCCACCACCCTGCTCGCGCTGGCGCTGGTCTATCTGCTCGGCGCGACCTACGGCGGCATGGCGGCGGCGCTGGCATTGCTGCTGCGCATGCTGCTGATCACGCCGCTGCAGGTACGCGGCCTGCACGCCGCGATCGGTTACGACTGGCGCAGCTTCTTTCAGTCCAGTTACCGCAGCCTGCTTGCCTCTTTCGTGATGGTCGTCGTGGTGATGTGGCTGTCGCGGCAGACCGGCCTGTCCGGTTATGCGCACCTGGCCGGCGACATTGCCATCGGCACGCTGACCTATGCCTTGGCCTACAGCCTGCTGCACCCGCGCTGGCCGCAAGAATTCAAGTTGGTGTTCACCGCCCGCTGAGCCGGATTTCCTCGCAATGGAGTACGTCGTCATGCGCAAAACCACGTTGATCACGGGCGGTGCCGGCTACCTCGGTTCGCACACGGCATTGCAACTGATCGAAGCCGGACACTCGGTGCTGATCCTCGACAATCTGTGCAACAGCAGCCGCGAAGCAGTCGCACGGCTGGAGCTGTTGAGTCATTCGCACGTCGATTTCATCGAGGGCGATATCCGCGACGCCGCGCTGCTGGACGAGATTTTCAGCACCTATGCGATCGACGCCGTGCTGCATTTCGCCGGGCTCAAAGCCGTTGCGCAAAGCGTGCGCCGGCCGATGGATTACTACGCCAACAATGTGTTCGGCACGCTGAACCTGTGTCAGGCGATGGCCCGCGCCCACGTGTTCAATCTGGTGTTCAGTTCCTCGGCGACGGTGTACGGCGAGCCGGCCCGCATGCCCATCGTCGAAGAGCACGGCACCGGCAAACCGGCCAATCCCTACGGGCGCTCGAAGTTGATGATCGAAGAATTGCTCAGCGACCTTGCCCTCGCCGATTCACGCTGGAACATCGCTGTGCTGCGTTACTTCAACCCGATCGGCGCGCACCAGAGCGGGCTGATCGGCGAAGCACCCAACGGTCGGCCGAACAATCTGCTGCCGTGCCTGACCGAGGTTGCCAGCGGCCAGCGACATGCGCTGACCGTTTATGGCAATGACTATCCAACCGTTGACGGCACCTGTATTCGCGATTACATCCATGTGCTGGATCTGGCCGAAGGTCATCTCAAGGCGCTACAGGTTTTGCAGGACGACGAGCATGGCCTGCACGTGTGGAATCTCGGCAGCGGCACCGGCTACAGCGTATTGCAGATCATCAGCGCCTTCGAAGACGTCACCGGCCTGCGCATTCCCTACCGCTTCGCCCCACGCCGCGCCGGAGATATCGCCGAGTGCCGCGCCGACGCGAGCAAGGCCGGGCGCGAGCTGGGCTGGCGGGCACAACGCGAGCTGACGCAAATGCTCATCGACAGCTGGCGCTGGCAGACCAGCAACCCATGGGGCTACCGCCCGAAACCGGCGCCGCTGCTGGCGGTGGGTAGCTGAACCGGCGCACATCCATGTTAGGGACGACTCATGAACAGATCGCCATGCTTGCTGTTGGTTTTGCTGCTGCTGAGTGCTGGCGTCAGCGCCAATATTCCACGACCGGTCACTGAAGGCCTGGTGTTGTGGCTGGACGGCAATGACCCGGCCGCGATGACACTGGAGGGGCAAAACCAGGTCGTACGCTGGCTGGATAAATCCGGCAAGGGCAATGACGTCACTGTCGACAACCGCGCGGCGACGACATTGCCCACGCGCGTCGACAACGCCCTCAACGGCCACGGTGTGGTGCGTTTCAGCGGCACGGCAGCGTTCATGGGCCAGGCGATCCGCACAAGCAAAGGCCCGGTGACGGTCTTCGTCGTCTCGCGACGTCTGCCCGAGCAGGCCGGCGGCAAGGCCTGGCAGCGACTGTTCAGCTCCCGCCCGCAACTGGCGGACAACGACAACGTCGCGCCGAATTTCGGCATCAGCGTGCAGCAGACCAGCGCCTACGAGCCGGCGCTGGCGTTGCTGGAAACCAGTGACGTGCCGATCGGCCCGTTCGCGGTGGCGCGCAACGTGGTTGGCACCTCGGAAATCCTCCGTGGCGACATCGCCGAAGTACTGGTGTATGACCGTCCATTCAGCAGCCAGGAAGAACGCCGCACCGTGTTCGAGTATCTGGCGCAAAAGTGGGCGGTCGCCATGCCGCAACAGGTCGACGCGTGGACTCGCGTCGGCCCGTTAGGGCCGGCTCCGACGCCGGTTACGCCCGATCTGCCGCTGTCGGATCAGGCCAACGCCGGCGGCTGGAAGCTGGATACGCGCCTGTCAGACGAATTCAACGGCAGCGCCCTCGATGCCGAACGCTGGCACGTCAACAACGCCACCGGCACCGATTCCCTCGGGCGCAAACCGGCGCTGTTTTTGCCGGAGAACGCCAAGGTCGGCAGCGGTAATCTGAACATCACCTTCCGCAAACAGACCCTCCCCGAGAAATACGTCGCCTTGGGCTACAAGGACTACAGTTCGGCGATGGTGCGTACCCATGAACGGGGGATGTACGGCTATTACGAAGCCCGGGCGAAGCCGATGAACTCTGCCGGCTCCAGTGCGTTCTGGCTGGCGTGGACCGGGCTGCCGGACAACGCCACGGAAATCGACATCTTCGAAATCGGCGGCAAAACCCGCAACGAAGCGTTCGACCGCCGGTACAACATGAACGCCCATGTCTGGGCCAGACCGCAGAATGATCAACACCTGAGTTCCGGCAGCACGTGGAATGCCCCTTGGCGGCTGGCCAGTACCTTTCATGTCTACGGTTTCGACTGGCAACCCGAGACCTTGCGCTGGTACGTCGACGGCGTATTGGTCCGGGAGGCGAAGAACAGCTACTGGCATTTCCCGATGCAAATCGTCTTCGACAGTGAAGCGATGTGGGACTGGTTCGGCGTGGTCGACGATGCTGACCTGCCGTCGGTGTTTCGCATCGATTACGTGCGGGTCTGGACGCGCTCAGCGCAGTAGTGCTGTGTTCAACGGTTTTGTACCCTCGCTTGCATCCGCCACCGCGCGCGGAAAACTCCCTGACCCACGCGCAATTCTTTCGGCGTGCCGTTCGGCACGATCTCGCCCCCTCCAAGCGCCATCCCCCGCCCCTCGATACCCGCAAAAACCCCTCGATCCTGCTCGCAAAGGTTGACGTGCGCCAAGCCAACCGAGAGCTGCCCTCGCCCTTTGCTCTACCATCCATCGGCTGTGTTGGAAAATCATCAAACCCAAGTGCAAGTCCGTTATCAGAATCGGTAACCACTCCAGCAACAGACATCCTCAGGGACACTCATGGCTAATGATCCCTCCAACTCCGATCGCACCTGGTTCAGGCCGGAGCATGCGGTCGAGACAACCTTTCCTGCCAGCGATCCGATTTCCCCGTGAGTCTTGACCGGCGCAGCCTCAATCTTGTCGCGGCCGCGTTCGCGCTGACGGCGTTGTCCTATGGCCTCGCGCGCTTCGCCTATGGACTGCTGCTGCCGCAGATTCGTCAGGATCTGACGCTCAGCGTGTCTGCTGCCGGTTGGATCGGTGGCAGTGCGTTCGCCGCTTACTGTGTGGGCATCGTTGCGACGTTTGTCTGCAATGGCAAAATCAGTCCGCGCGGGTTGACGGTGATGGCCGGCGCCGCCGCGACGCTGGGCATGGGGCTGGTGGTGATGGCTTGGTCGGGCTTGGCGTTGGGCTGCGGGGTCGCGCTGGCGGGATTGAGCACGGGTCTGACTTCGCCGCCATTGGCCAGTGCGGTGGCGGCGCGTCTTGTTGATGCGGAACGTCCGCGGGCCAATGGTTTTATCAATGCCGGGACAGCGGCGGGAATCGTTTTTTCCGGTTTTGCGGCGATATTGGCGGCCGGGCAATGGCGCCAGCTGTATGCCCTGTTTGCCTTGATCGGCATCGGCGTCACGATCTGGCTCTGGTTTGCGGTACCGCGCCGGGTCGAGCGTGACGTCGCGCAGAACTTCTCGCTGGCAATGCTGCGTCGACCCGGCGTACTGCCTTTGTGCGCCAGTGCTTTCCTGATGGGGTTGGCGAGCACGGCGATCTGGACATTCGGCGCCGATATTTTGCGCAGTGAGGCTGGTTTCTCCGATCAGGCCATTGCGTGGGCGTGGATGGTATTGGGCGCAGCGGGAATCAGCGGCTGCATGACCGGCGTGCTCACTGGCCGCTTCGGTGTCGCACGCATGCAGCACCTAGCGCTTGCCGGAATCGCCCTCGGGACATTGGGCCTTTCTGCCGCATCAGTTTCCGCCGGATCGGGCCTCGCCGCGATGTGCCTGTTTGGCGCGGCCTACATCGTTTCTTCAGGCGTTTATCTGCTGCAAGGCATTCGTTTGTTGCCGGACCGCCCGGACCTGGGACTGGGCATTCCGTTTCTGCTTCTGGCGCTCGGTCAGACCGCTGGCACGCCGGTTTTCGGCGCGGTGCTGGAGGCTGCCGGCGTAATCGTTGCCCTTTGTGTTTTCGCGGCGGCCGCTTGCGTCGCCATGGTGCTATGCCCAAGAGATGGTGAAAGTCCGCGCAGACAGATGTGCCAATCCACCGAAGGCTTGGGTCGCTAATGATTTTTATCGTCAGGAGTACAAACCATGGCCGTAAACATCAGCAATCTCACCCTCTCCACCCCGGTACCCGTCTCGGCAACCAATCCGGTGGCACTGGAACTCAACGGCGCCGAGGCCATTGCGCAGTTCCCGAGCATCGTCACGGTGCTGCCCGACGGATCCCTGCAACTGTCCGCGCCGACCAAAGGCGCCTCGAGCAAAAGCACTCACCGCACCCGCTGCGAATGGAAAGAATCCTTTTATTGGTCGCTGGGCAGCGCCGCTGACCACCTCAACTATCAGGAAATGACCGTGACCAAGGTCAACTCTGCGCAGAAAGTCGTTATCTCGCAGATGCATGTGAAAAACGACGACGGCCCGGTCATTAAAGTGTTCTGGCAGAAAGGCAACATCACCATGGGCTTCCGCCAGAGTTTCAACCAGCCCACCCCGGTCAACACCACGGTGCTCAAGGGCGTACCGCTGGGCGCGAAATTCAAGGTGACCATTCGCGCCAACTCTGCCGGCGTAGCTCGAGTCACCGTCGACTACAACGGCGTTGTCGGTACATCAGGTGATTTGCAGCTCGACTCAACCTGGAATTCGCAGGTGTTCAATTTCCACGGCGGGGTCTACAACCAGATCGACTACACCGACGCCACCCCGCCAGAGGATGGCTCGATCTGCATCATCAGTGACTTGTTGATTTCGCATACTTAGGCGCTGAAACGAGCAAGGGCCTGTGTAGTTTTTGCATGCAGGCCCTTGTCGGAGCTCAGCCCGATGATTGGTTTTCAGCCTCCTCTCGAACCTCAAAACAGCCTGCGTCCTAACGTCGCAGCCGTCAGCTATTGGCAAATCCTGCGTAAGCCGTAGAATCCCGCGCTCTCGCATCGCGCGTCTGGTCACAGACGCGAACTTGCAGGGCTGGCCATGTCGTCCGACGTCACCACCCTGCCCGATCGGCAGACCCCCTGCACAACACCTGTTCCAGCCTGGCAACCGCACGCGCAGTGGCGCACGTTGCGCTGTTCGATTTCTTGAGGTTTTTTATGTCTCCGCGTTTGCTGGCCATGGCGCTGGCGCCCCTGCTCGGGCTGTTCATTATTGCTCTGGGCAATGGTTTTCTGTCTTCCCTGACCACCCTTCGCCTGGACGCCGCCGGTGCCTCGGCGACGATGATCGGAGTTGTTTCGTCGGCCTACTTCATCGGCCTGACGCTGGGCGCGGTGTTCAACGACCGGCTGATTCTGCGCATCGGCCATATTCGTGCCTACGGCAGCTTCGCCTCGCTGATCGCCGTGACGATCCTGTTGCAGGGGCTGTTCTATGACACCTGGGGCTGGCTCGTCCTGCGCCTGATCAACGGCTGGGCCACGGTGGGTGTGTTTCTGGTGATCGAGAGCTGGCTGCTGCTGGCCGGGGACGAGAAGATTCGCGGGCGCTTGCTCGCGCTGTACATGATCGTCCTTTACGGCGCTGGCGTTCTGGGCCAAGCGACGCTGGGAACCATCACTGGCATGAGCGACAGCGCGCCGTTCATGGTCGCCGGCATGCTTGCTGCGCTGTCGGTGCTGCCGATCGTGATCCTGCCGCGCGTGTCGCCGCTGCTCGATCAGGTCGAGCCGCTCAAGCCCCGGCAACTGCTGGGCGTGACGCCGACCGGGCTGGTCGGCTGTTTCGGCTCGGGGGTGACCATCGCGGCGATTTACACCTTGTTGCCGCTGTATCTGCAACGCAGAGGTCTGGACGTCGGTGAAGTCGGCAGCATGATGGCGTGGACGATTCTCGGCGCGATGTTGCTGCAGTATCCGGTCGGACGCTGGTCCGACCGCACCGATCGCTTGCAGGTGCTGACGCTGCTGACGGTGGCATGCACGGCATTATCGCTGGTGATTGTGCTGCTGCCGCTGTCTTCGACAATGCTCGCGGCGATGCTGTTTCTGCTCGGTGGCGGTGTCTTCGCGCTGTACCCGGTGGCCGTCAGCCACGCGGCCGACCGCGCCCCGGCCGAAGCGCTGGTGCCGATGATTCAGGGTTTGCTGCTGATCAACTCGCTGGGCTCGGCCATCAGTCCGATGATGATCTCGCCGGTGATGAACTCGTTCGGCGCCAACGGCCTGTTCTGGGTCTTCGCTGTGGTCAATCTGAGCATGGTCAGCTTTTTCTTCTGGCGCCGCGGCAAACGCCCGGTGCCGGCCAACCCCGCACCGTTCACGGCAGCAGCCACCTATTCACCGACGGGCGCGGAGTTGCGGGTCACCGAGGATTTGCGCGTGGCCGCTGAAGAGCACCCGGCGATGATGGATGCGATCAGCGGGGAACTGGTGACGCAGCCACGGTGACCGCTGATCAGCAACTGCCCGGCGGGATGCCGTCCTTGTTGAAGTCCTTCAAGCGCTCGCGCTCTTCTTCGGTGGAATGCGCCGGGGTGGTTTGATCCGGTACTTCTTGCGGCACTTCGGTATTTTCTTCAGTCATGGCTTTGCCCTCGTTGTCGATGCTATTTCGGCATCGGCGAGGGCTGGCAGTTCCGGATTTTCAACTCCACCGCAGCCATGCGCTTCAGTTACGGCGAGCATTACCTTCAGCGAACAGCGCAAGATGCTTGCCTCAAGAGCGGGTACGCTCAATCAGCATCCTCTGCAACGTGTTGTCCTTCACCCAGTAATGGTGGAACAGCCCCGCCAGCGCGTGCAGGCCGATCAGCCAGTAGCCGGCACTGCCAATCCATTCGTGCCAGTACTTGAGTTGTTTGGCCAGGTCCGGATCAATAGCCACCGGCGCCGGCACATGGAAACCAAAGTACGGAAACGGTTTATCGCCCGCCGCGAGCATCAGCCAGGCGAGTAGCGGTGTGACAATCATCAATCCATACAGCGCCAGGTGCGTCAGGTGCGCAACTGCGGTCTGCCACGCCGGCGGTTTGGGGGTGATCGGTGGACGCGGGGTCAATCGGCCGATCAGACGGATCCACACCAACGTGAAGATGCTTGCGCCAAACAGCCCATGCATACCCATCAGCAGGCCGCGTGCTTCGCTGCCTTTGGGCAGATAGCCTTTGATTTCGACGCACGCATACACACCAACGAACAACGCCAGCATCAGCCAATGCAGGATGATTGAGAGTTTTCCATAACGGGTTACAGCGATGTCGCGAATCATAGGAAACGCCTCGTGATTGTTGTGGAGCGACGATCATCTCGCTCGAAATTATCGATCCGGTTGCCCTGAATCAAGGCTAACCATGCTTGCCCAGCCTTAAGGGAGTCTGAAGATCGGCGCTGCGGTTAACGGTTTTTCATCTTCAGACTTCGTTAAGAAATGGCTTGGATACTGCGCCCAAACCCATTGAGGGAGGCGCTCTGCCCATGCCCGAATTCGACTGGAACATCCCGCTGCCCCTGCACTTCGGCCAGGCCGAGTCGTTGCCGATGACGCTGAGAAACGCGTTGCCGGAGGACGAGCTGCGCGCGCCCTTCGAAGCCTTTATCCAGCAGCGTTTTCGTACGGCTCACGGTGCCGAAATCCGCCATTTCATGCCCGAGTTGTTCGGCATGCACAACAGCGATGGCCAGTTGTGCGCAGTGGCCGGGGTCCGTCGAGCGCATCTGCAGGCACTGTTTCTCGAGCGCTATCTGGATGAACCGATCGAGCCGTTGATCAGCACCGCCGCCGGTCGTGCAGTGGATCGCAAGGTCATCGTCGAAGTCGGCAACCTCGCCGCCAGCGATACCGGCAGTGCGCGCCTGAGCATCATCGCCATCACCTATCTGCTGGCCATGGGTGGCCTGGAATGGGTGACCTTCACCGGCAACATCGGACTGGTCAACAGCTTCCATCGCCTCGGTTTGAAGCCCGTGACATTGTGCGCCGCTGATCCACAGCGACTGGGTGACGAGCGTCAACACTGGGGCAGTTATTACGAAAGCAAACCCTGGGTGCACGTCGGCAACATTCGCGCGGGATTTGTTCATCTGCGCAATATTGGCCTGTTCACTCGCCTGGGTTTGCCGACTTCCGTTGAAGGAGCCTGCCATGTCGCTTGAATTGCAGCGCTTCCAGGAAACCCTGCGCGACCATGCCCGGCGCAATGACAACGCCTCAGCCCTGTGGGGCGACACGCTGAGAATAGATTACGCCACGCTGTATGCCGAGGTGTTGTATCGCCAGGAGCGCCTGCGCGATGAGCAGGTGCAGGTGATCGCGCTGGCGCTGGACAACGGCGTCGACGCGATGCTTTGGGATCTGGCGGTGTTGTTCGAAGGCTTGACCTGCGTAACGCTGCCGCCGTTTTTCAGTGCCGCGCAGCGCGCCCATTGTCTGGAGCAGAGCCAGGCCGAACGGGTGATCGCCGAGCCGCAACTGCAAGCCGAGCTGCTGGCGGCGGGCTATGAATTACGAGGTGAATTCTGGTGTCGCTCGTTCAATGGCCCGAGTCGCATGCCGGCGGGCACCGCGAAACTCACGTTTACCTCCGGGACCACCGGCACGCCGAAAGGGGTGTGCCTGAGCGCCGACAGCTTCCTGCGCGTTGCCCGGGAGCTTGATCAGGCAAGCGCAACCGCTGGACCGGAGCACCATCTGGCGCTGTTGCCTTTGGCGATCCTGCTGGAGAACCTGGGCTGTTATGCCGCGCTATACGCCGGTGCGGTGTTGAGCCTGCCAAGCCAGACAACCCTCGGCATTCAAGGTGCCAGCGGCATCGATGTTGCGCGCCTGCTCGGTTATCTGGGCAAGCGTGCGCCGGAGAGCCTGATACTCGTGCCACAGCTGCTGCAAGTTCTGGTCAGCGCCGCTGAACAGAAGGCTTTCGATCCGCAAACCTTGCTCTTCGCCGCGGTCGGTGGCGCGCGGGTGTCAGCGGATCTGCTGCACCGCGCGCAACAGGTCGGGTTAGCGGTTTACGAGGGATACGGCTTGTCCGAGTGCGCCTCGGTCGTATGCCTCAATCGCCCCGGCGCGCGCCGTCCGGGCAGCGTCGGGCGCCCTCTGCCTCATATAGAGGTGCGGTTGGCCGAGGACGGGGAAGTGCTGATCAAGGGTTCGGTGTTGCTCGGTTATCTGGGGGAGCCGGCGTATACCGATCAATGGTGGCCGAGTGGCGATCTGGGCGAGTTCGATCCGGAAGGTTTTCTCTATCTCAAGGGCCGCAAAAAACACCAATTCGTCACCAGCTACGGGCGAAACGTCAACCCGGAATGGGTCGAGTCGGAACTGACCCAGCGCCGCCACATCGCTCAAGCGTTCGTCTATGGCGAGGCGATGCCGCACAACCACGCCCTGCTCTGGCCGCATCGTCCGGACTGCACCGATGCCGAGCTGGCCGCTGCCGTCGCCGAAGCGAACGAGGCGTTGCCCGATTACGCCCAGGTGCATCAGTGGACGCGCCTGGCGCAGCCCTTCACCGCCGCCAACGGCCTGCTCACCGCCAATGGCCGGCCGCGCCGCGACGCCATCATCGCGCAGTACCGCACGCAACTGACCGAATCCGCCACTTCCGAGGAATCCGCATAATGAGTTTTTCGACACCCTGCAAGAAGCCACGCAACGCGAACGCCACGAGCTGTTCAATCTGCCGATTATCGTCGACGCGTTGCAAGGCAAGGTCAGCCTCGACAGCTATCGGGCCTTTCTTGCCCAGGCTTACTACCACGTGCGCCACACCGTACCGCTGATGATGGCCTGCGGTGCACGCCTGCCGACGCGCCTGGAATGGCTGCGCAAAGCGGTGTGCGAATACATTGAAGATGAATACGGCCACGAACAATGGGTGCTCAACGACATTGCCGCCTGTGGTGGTGATCGCGACGCCGTGCGCGATGGCCAGCCGTCATTGTCAATCGAGCTGATGGTCAGTTTTCTCTACGACCTGATCGCCCGGGGCAATCCGGTGGGTCTGTTCGGCATGGTGAACGTGCTCGAAGGCACCAGCATTGCCCTGGCGACCCACGCGGCGGGGAGCATTCGCGATCGCCTGGCGCTGCCGGAAACGGCATTCAGCTATCTGAGCTCCCACGGCGCGCTCGACATCGAGCACATGCAGACCTATCGGCGGTTGATGAATCAGCTGGAAGACCCTGACGATCAAGCGGCGGTCATTCATGCTTCGAAAGTCGTCTATCGGCTCTACACCGACATGTTCCGTGATCTGCCGCGCGACGCTGAGGCCCAACATGCAGCTGCATGAAGCCCGCGTGGTCCTGACAGGTGCCAGTGGCGGCATCGGCCTGGCCATCGCCAGTGCCTTGTGCGCCGCCGGTGCCAGGGTATTGGCCGTGGCGCGGCATCAGGAGGCGCTGTTGCCGCTGCTTGAGCGGTATCCGCAGAACCTGTGCTGGGTCGCCGCCGACCTGACCTTCCTCAGCGATCGCCGCAAAGTGTTGGCCGCCGCCGACGCCATCGGCGGCATCAACCTGCTGATCAACGCCGCCGGGGTCAATCACTTCGCCATGCTCGAACAGCTCGATGACAGTGACATCAACGCGATGCTGGCGGTGAATATCAGCGCGCCAATCTGCCTGACCAAAATGCTGTTGCCGCAGCTCAAGCAGGCTGACAGCGCGATGGTGGTCAACGTCGGCTCGACCTATGGCTCGATCGGCTACCCAGGTTACGCCAGTTATTGCGCGAGCAAATTCGCCCTGCGCGGATTCTCCGAGGCGTTGCGCCGCGAGCTGGCCGACACGCGGGTCAGCGTGTTGTATGTAGCGCCCCGGGCCACCCGCACCTCGATGAACAGCGCCGCTGCACAAGCCTTGAACGATGCCCTCAAGGCCAGCGTTGACGATCCGCAGACCGTAGCGTCGGCAGTGATGCATGCGATTGCCGGCGACCGTCGTGATCTGTACCTAGGCTGGCCGGAGCGATTTTTCGTCCGTTTGAACAGCTTACTTCCGCATCTGGTGGATCGCGGTCTGCGCAAGCAATTGCCACTGATCCGCCGTCTCAGTGAAAAACCTGACAACGAGGCTTCAAAGCCATGAAAAAACTTTCCACTTGCCTGCTGTTTGCCGCCCTCAGTCAAAGTGTCTGGGCGCTTGAGCCGGCTGATCAGCAACGTCTCACCGGCATCCAGCAGAACTGGGCGCACATTCAATACGAGGTCGCGGAAAAGCAGCGCGCCGCGGCGTTCGAGCAATTGGCCAGCGAAGCCAACGCGTTCACCACGCAACGTCCGAATGTGGCCGAAGCCTGGATCTGGAAAGGCATCGTCACCAGCAGTTGGGCCGGTGCCGAGGGCGGGCTCGGTGCCCTGGGCAAAGCCAAGGACGCCAAAGCGGACCTGGAAAAATCCCTTACGCTTGACCCTAAAGCCCTGCAAGGCTCGGCATACACCAGCCTCGCTGCATTGTACGATCGGGTACCGGGCTGGCCGATCGGCTTCGGCGACAGCGACAAGGCCGAGCAATTGCTCAAACAAGCCCTGCAGCTCAACCCCGATGGCATCGACAGTCTGTACTTCTGGGGCGACCATCTCTACCGTCAGAAGCGCTACGCTGAAGCCAAGGCAGCGCTGATCAAGGCCAGACAAGCCGCACCCCGTGCGGGCCGCGAAAGTGCCGACGCCGGGCGTCGTAAAGAGATCGACGCCTTGCTGGTGGACGTGAACAAGAAACTCGACTGAAAGGAGTGCGCGTGCGTTTATTACTGATCGAGGATGACGTGGCGCTGGGTGAAGGCATCTATCAGGCGCTGGGCCGCGAGGGGTACACGGTCGACTGGCTCAAGGACGGCAGCAGCGCCTTGCATGCCCTGCTCAGCGAAACGTTTGATGTCGCCGTGCTGGACCTCGGCCTGCCACGCATGGATGGCCTCGAAGTGCTGCGCCGTCTGCGTGACAGCGGTTCGAACCTGCCGGTGTTGATTCTTACCGCGCGCGATGCCACTGAAGACCGCATTGCCGGACTCGACGCCGGTGCCGACGATTACCTGATCAAGCCGTTCGACCTCGCCGAACTCAAAGCCCGTCTGCGCGCCTTGTTGCGCCGCAGTGCCGGGCGCGCTCAGGCGCTGATCGAACACGCCGGCATCAGCCTCAACCCCGGCACCCAGCAGGTCAGTTATCAAGGCCAACCGGTCGCGCTCACCCCCAAGGAATATCAGTTGCTGCACGAACTGCTGTCGCCGCCGGGGCGGGTGATGACTCGCGATCAATTGATCCAGTTGCTCTACGGCTGGAACGAAGAAGCGGAAAGCAACACCCTGGAAGTGCACATTCATCACCTGCGCAAAAAGTTCTCCACCGACCTGATCCGCACCATCCGCGGCGTGGGTTATCTGGTGGAGGAGCGTCGATGACCTCGATCCGCCGGCGCACGCTGACCCTGATCATCGGCCTGTTACTGGCCGGTCTGGCGATACTCAGCACCTTCAATGTGCATGACAGCAACCACGAAATCGCCGAGGTTTACGACGCGCAATTGGCGCAGAACGCACGCCTGTTGCAGGGCGTAATGCGTATGCCGATGGCGAGTACCGAGCACGCGCAGTTGTATCAGGCGTTCAATCAGGCTCTCGGGGAAGCCAAGCCACGGGTTGACGGACATCCTTACGAAAGCAAAATCGCCTTCCAGGTGTGGAACCCGCAAGGCGAGGTGCTGGTACATACCGCCAGTGCGCCCTCCTTCACTGCGCCGCCGACGAGAACGGGGTTCAGCGACGTGGTCGACCTGAAAGGTCGGCAATGGCGAGCGTTCATGCTGGAAGACAAGCAGAACGGCCTGCGCATCTGGGTCGGCGAGCGCGACGATGTGCGCACCGACCTGGTCGACCGCATCGTACGCCACACGCTGTGGCCGAACATGCTTGGCAGCCTGATCCTCGCCGCGATGATCTGGCTGGCCATAGGCTGGGGGCTCAAGCCGCTGGCAGACATGGCGGCGACTCTGCGCGCCCGTCACAGTGGTTCACTTGAGCCGCTGCAACTGACGCCCCTGCCCAGTGAGCTGGAGCCCATGCAGGCAGCGCTAAATCGCATGCTCGCGCAGATTCAGGAAGTGCTCGGCCGGGAGCGTCGCTTTATCGCCGATGCCGCGCATGAAATGCGCACGCCGCTGGCGGTGCTGCGGGTGCATGCGCAAAATCTGCAGGAGGCCGGTACCGAAGACGAGCGTCGTGAGTCACTTGAGTTTCTGATCTCCGGAGTCGACCGCACGAGCCGACTGGTCAACCAGCTGCTGACCATGGCGCGTCTTGAACCCAAACCCAACCCGCCGCCACTGCAACGCATTGATCTCAGCGAAACCGTACGCAACAGCCTGGTGCAATTGACACCATGGTTGCTGAGCAAACACCTTGAATTGATCTTTGAGGTCAGCGACCAACCGTTTCATGTCCTCGCCGACCCCGCCGCCATCGACATCGCGCTGAATAACCTGATCACCAACGCGGCGAATTTCTCCCCCGAACACGGTGCGATCACCGTGCACCTGAGCAAGTCCGATGGCGTCTGTCATTTGACGGTCGACGATCAAGGGCCGGGAATTGATGAATCAGGCAGAGAGCGATTGTTCGAGCGTTTTTACAGCCGTGGCACGGCGCATGGCGCCGGATTGGGGTTGACCATTGTCAACACCATCGCGATGCAGCTGAACGGTCAGATAGAACTGGCGAACCGGGCAGAGGGCGGATTGAGGGCGACGTTATCGATTCCAGCCCGGGAATAGTCGCCACGACAGCGGCGCTCAATTCATCTAGCTTCAAAATGCGAACCGTAAACGCACAAGGGCCTGCGTAGCTTTCGCTCGCAGGCCCTTGTTGAAAGATGGTGCCCGAAGCCGGAATCGAACCGGCACGCCCTTACGAGCGGGGGATTTTAAGTCCCATGCGTCTACCAGTTTCGCCATTCGGGCGGTAGCGCGGTGTCGCTTTGTTCAGCCTTGCGGTTGCGATCCTGACAGGATGACCGCTTGAAAAGCCGAGCGGGGAATATATACATCACGTCCCGGTGAAGCAAGTTTGGAGTGCGCGATTTGAGAACTAAATATCGCTGACCGCGGAAAAACAAAAAGCTCAAGAAATCAGTGAGCTACGAAGCTTGCTTGAAGTAGAGGCCGAGGTTAGTGGTAAATCGCAGCAACCCGACTGGAAATTGGGACGATAAACTCAAAAGATTCAGAGACTCACTATCACCTTAGCTGTACGGATGACAGATGATTCATCGATTGAGATTATGAGCAGGCAACCCAAGTCTGGACGGGATGTCTACGCTAAAGGTTAACGCCGAAATCAATAATCAAAGGGTAATTAGCACGCCCCCTTCAACAACGATCACGCCTCACAGAACGTCACCAGAGCAGAGCTCAGGGATGTACAAGCAATCAGGAGATTTGATTCCATGCAAATGAGTGACACCGTTCTAAAAGCGTCTTTAAGCCAAGAGGAGCGCTCGGCGATCGCCGAGATCGAAGCGACCACCAATATCCTGCAGCTTGTCACCCGTCTGACCGGTACACGCTTTGCCGGAATCGCAAAATTCACGGAAACGGAATGGATCGTCTGTTCGGCATACGATCCGATTGAACTGGGAATAAACGTAGGCGATACGCTGGATCTGGAAACTACGCTCTGCAGTGAGTTTCGACGAAATCCTCAAGCCCTCTTCCTTCCCCAAATCAGCAAGGATGGACGACTTTCGTCACGTCCTGTGGTGAAGCAGTATTCAATTGAAAGCTACGCAGGCGCGCCTGTTTTCCTGCCGGACGGAAGACTCTGGGGTGCCCTCTGTGCTCTGGATTCAAGGGCCGTTCTGTTTGATAACCCGGATCTTGCGGACACACTGACGTTATTCGCACGCCTTATTGGCTGCATCTTTTTCTCGAATCTGACGGTGGAAGGTGCCAGCCATATCAAGACCGGGGCGTGTCTGACTGAGTGACCCTCCATAAACGATGCGGAACACTACACTTTTTCCACAAGCAACAAAAAACCCCGTAGATCATTGATCTACGGGGTTTTTGATAGTGGAGGCCGAGGTCGGAATCGAACCGGCGTAGGTGGATTTGCAATCCACTGCATAACCATTTTGCTACTCGGCCTCAAAGTATTTGCTGTCAGTAGCGCAACAACAAACACTGTACAAATTGGAGCGGGAAACGAGGCTCGAACTCGCGACCCCGACCTTGGCAAGGTCGTGCTCTACCAACTGAGCTATTCCCGCTTGGTGTGGCGCATTCTATAGAATTAAGAAGCCCCGTCAACCCCTTGATTCAAAAAACTTTTATTTCTTTTCTACATCAGTCTTCAGGTGCGGCCAGGCGGCGCGAAGGTATTGAACCATCGACCACAGGGTCAGCCCTGCCGATACAATCAGCAGCGTATAACCGAGCACGACCCAGAAGCTCAATGCCTTTGGATGAGCCAGCAGAATTACCAGCGCGAGCATCTGCGCAGCGGTTTTCCATTTGCCGAGATTGGAAACCGCTACCTGCGCTCGGGCGCCGAGTTCGGCCATCCATTCGCGCAGCGCCGAAATCACGATCTCGCGACCGATGATGACTGCTGCGGGCAGCGTGAGCCAGAGATTGCCGTGTTCCTGCACCAGCAAGACCAGGGCAACAGCGACCATCAGCTTGTCGGCGACCGGATCGAGAAACGCCCCGAACGGTGTGCTTTGCTCCAATCGGCGCGCCAGATAACCATCGAGCCAGTCGGTTGCAGCCGCAAAGGCAAAAACCGAAGCGGAGGCCATGTAACTCCATTGGTAAGGCAGATAGAACAGCAATATGAAGATCGGGATGAGCAGGACGCGTAGAACGGTAATCAGATTAGGGATATTCATCGGCACAACTGGCTACGAGGTGAAGGGGCATTCTACTCACTATGCAGGTTCGCATAAATCGACTCAGCGAGCTTTTTACTGATCCCCGGGGCTTTGGCGATCTCTTCGATGCTTGCACGAGACAGCTCCTGCAATCCACCAAAATGTTTCAACAGGTCACGGCGGCGCGTCGGCCCTACCCCTGCGACACCCTCAAGCGTCGAGGTTCGGCGGGTCTTGCCGCGACGGGCGCGATGGCCCGTGATTGCGAAGCGGTGCGCCTCATCGCGGATCTGCTGAATCAGGTGCAACGCGGGCGAATCGCCGCGCAAGGTGAACTCGTGCGCTGCATCATTCAGATACAACGTTTCGAAACCGGCCTTGCGCGTGGCCCCCTTGGCTACGCCCAACAGGATCAGATCCGGTACGGCCAGTTCGTTGAGCACATCGCGGGCCATCGACAATTGGCCCTTGCCACCGTCGACCAGCAGGATGTCCGGCAACTTGCCCTCGCCGTCCTTGAGTTTGCTGAACCGGCGGGTCAGCGCCTGGTGCATGGCCGCATAATCGTCGCCGGCGGTGACGCCTTCGATGTTGTAGCGGCGGTAATCCGACTTGATCGCACCTTCCGGCCCGAACACCACGCAGGAGGCAACCGTCGCTTCGCCGCTGGAATGACTGATGTCGTAGCATTCCAAACGTTGCGGCGGCTCATCCAGATTCAGCACTTCGGCCAGCGCGTCGAATCGCGCGGCGGTGTGCTGACGGTTGGCCAGACGCGCGCCCAACGCTTGCTCAGCGTTGGTCACGGCCAGTTGCTGCCAGCGCGCACGGGTACCGCGCACCCGATGGCTGATGGCCAATTCGCGGCCGCGCAAGGTATGAATCCCTTCGATCAGCGCTGGAAAATCTTCGTGAACCACATTCACGATCAACTCGCTCGGCAAATCCCGCTCGGGGCTGCTGATGTAGTACTGGCCGAGAAACGCCGCCATGACTTCGGAAACGTTTTCCTCGATGCCGACCTGCGGGAAAAATTCTTGCTGCCCAGCACTCGCCCGCCGCGCACGCTGATCAGGTGAACACAGGCGCCGCCGGGGTTGACGAATGCGGCAATAACGTCGATATCGCCGGTTCCGCCTTCCATGCTCTGCTGGTCCTGTACCCGGCGCAGCAACCCGATCTGGTCGCGCAATTCGGCCGCGCGCTCGAACTCGAGATTGATCGCTGCCTCTTCCATCGCCGTGGACAGCTCGTTGGTCAGCGCATGGCTGCGACCTTCGAGGAACATCACCGAGTGGCGCACGTCTTCGGCGTAGACGTCAGGCTCGACCAACCCCACGCACGGCGCCTTGCAGCGTTTGATCTGGTATTGCAGGCACGGACGGGTGCGGTTCCTGTAATAGCTGTCTTCGCACTGGCGAACGAAAAAGGTTTTTTGCAGGATGCTCAGGCTTTCGCGTATGGCACCGGCACTCGGATATGGGCCGAAATACTTGCCCTTGGCCTTTTTTGCCCCGCGATGAATGCTCAAACGCGGAAACTGCCCGTCGGAGAGAAACACGTACGGATAGGATTTATCGTCGCGCAGCAGGATGTTGTACGGCGGGCGCCACTCCTTGATCAGCGTTTGCTCAAGCAACAACGCTTCGGTTTCGTTGGCGGTGATGGTCGTCTCGACCTGAGCGATACGGCCGACCAGTGCGGCCGTCTTCGGCGCCAGCCCGGTCTTGCGAAAGTAGCTCGCCAGACGTTTCTTCAGGTTTTTCGCTTTGCCGACATAGAGCAGGCGCGCTTCGCTGTCGAACATGCGATAGACGCCGGGCCGACCGCTGACGGTCGACAGGAAAGCACTGGAATCAAATGTCTCGGTCATGGTCAGGCGCTGGCATCCACCATGCCGTGACGCACCGCGAGCAGTGTCAACTCGACGTCGCTGCTGATCGAAAGCTTCTCGAAAATGCGGTAGCGGTAGGTATTCACGGTTTTCGGCGACAGGCACAACTTGTCGGAAATGATCTGGACCTTCTGGCAACCGACAATCATCAACGCAATCTGGATTTCCCGCTCGGACAACGCATCGAACGGCGAATCATTGGTGGGCTGGAATGATTTGATTGCCAACTGCTGAGCGATCTGCGGACTGATGTAACGCTGCCCGGCGAAAACCAGCCGAATGGCCTGAACCATTTCCGGCAGACCCGCGCCCTTGGTCAGGTAACCAGCCGCCCCGGCCTGCAGCAAACGCGTCGGGAAAGGGTCTTCCTCGCACACCGTAACGGCAACCACCTTGATGTCCGGGTGGCTGCGCAGCAGCTTCCGCGTGGCTTCGAGGCCGCCAATGCCGGGCATCTTGACGTCCATGAGCACTACGTCAGGCTTCAATTCACGGGCTTTGATCAGGGACTCTTCACCTGACTCGGCCTGACCCACCACTTGCAGGCCGTCGATATCGGCCAGCATCCGTGTAATGCCTGTGCGAACGAGATCATGGTCGTCGACCACTAGCACCCTAATCAAGCAGACACCTCGCGATATGGTCTTATTGGGATGCCGGACACCTTAGCAAAAAGTGCCAGACAGACCTAGCGGAAAGCCGCATTTAAAAAGTTTCAATTCATCATTCAGGGCTTGCCGGCTGTGGGTTTCAGAGCACAGCTGTACTCAAATCAAGCTGCATCCTGAGGAAACACTCATCCCTGCCCACGATGCGCAGTCCTTTGCGTGCATACAGTTCTTGCGCCCGGTTATTGTCAAACACTGTCAGTCGCAGTGCCGGTCGTCTTGCCTGACGAGCCATTTCGGTAACTTGACCAATGGCCCAGGAACCGGCGCCCTGCCCTTGCCAGGGATGATCAATCTGCAATTCGCGTATGTACAGCGCTCGCGCATCCTCGCTCAGACTGAAAAAACCGATCGCCAGTTCATCCTGGAGGATCATCCAGTTGTCACGATACTGCCAGCCTGCGTCGAACGCCTCGTCCTGCCACAACAGGTCGTGGTCAATGTAATAGCGCAGCATGTTGCGACAGGTCAGATCCCGCGCAAAAGCAAGATCATCACGGGTGGCATGCCGGATTCGATAACTCATTCAGCTTTCTCCATGACTGCAAAGTTGCCCTTCACCCGCATGGTTTGCCAGTGATAGGCGTTTTGAGCGGCGGGCAATAGCATTTTCTGATTGCTGATGCGTATCAGCGTCGAGTAAGCTCGGCGCATTCAACGGAGACAGCACATGTTCAACACCCTTCCACAGTCTTGCACCAACAGCGCCCTGCGCTCGGTTGCGGCTGCCCGGGTGAATCACACTTGCGCTCCTGACAACTTTTATTTTGGGTATTGGTTTAGCCACTGGCGCGCCTGATACCCAAACGGCGCCCATGATAACGGGTCGCCTACCAGAGATTTCTCAACCCCCGGTCGGCCTCCCGACCGGGGGTTTTGTTTTTTCAGGCCCATCACTTTCAGCGACACACCACATTTCGAGGATTACACCATGAACTACGCCACTTATTACCGTTACGACAGCTTTAGCGCCTGGCGATTTACCAGCCTCCGCTCGGGACAGCCTGCCGCCTCCGATCGGTCACCCACAGGTGGCAAACACACATGCCTAGCCAGTACGGCCATTTGTCGAACACCCCAGTAGGGCCGATTGCGCGGGAAAGACCCGCCATCCGCCCAGGAAGACCGAACATGAACTCTTCAGTTTCCGCTTTGCCGCTGTCCACAATCGATTCTGCCAACGAAACGCTGACCCTGCGTCTGCCCAGCTCGTTGCAGCTCAAACAGCAATTGCCGCTCAGCCATTCCCTGCATCAACAGGTCAACACTCATCGCCAGGCGGTGCGCGCCATCCTTGACGGTGAAGACCCACGCCTGCTGGTCATCGTTGGCCCCTGCTCTATCCATGACCCGCAATCAGCGATTGAGTACGCCAGCAAACTCGCTCGTCTGGCCGAAGATGTCAGCAGTGAAATGCTGCTGGTCATACGCGCCTACGTCGAAAAGCCGCGTACGACGGTCGGCTGGAAAGGGCTAGCCTACGATCCGCATCTGGACGGCACTGACGATATGGCTGCCGGTCTGACGCTGTCGCGCGAACTGATGCTGGAAATGATCCGGCTCGGACTACCGGTCGCTACCGAACTCCTGCAACCCATGGCTGCCAGCTACTTTGATGACCTGCTGAGCTGGGTGGCCATTGGTGCCCGCACCACCGAATCGCAAATCCACCGCGAAATGGCCAGCGGCCTGAACATGCCGGTGGGCTTCAAGAACGGCACCGACGGCGGCGCCGCCGTTGCTGTCGACGCCATGCGCTCGGCAGGCCATCCGCATCGGCACTTCGGCGTGGACAGCCAAGGGCATCCAGCGATCGTGCAGACAGCCGGCAACGCTGACACCCACATTGTGCTGCGCGGTGGCCATCAAGGGCCGAACTACGATGCAACCAGCGTAGCCAACATCAGCGCCGAGCTCAGCCGACTGAAGATCCCCAGCCGGATCATGGTCGATTGCAGCCATGCCAACAGCGGCAAGGATCCCCTGCGCCAGCCAGCCGTCTTCAACGAGGTGCTTGAACAACGCCTGCGTGGCAACCACTCGCTGATCGGCATGATGCTCGAATCTCATCTGTTCGAAGGCTGCCAGCCGCTGAGCACCTCTCTACGCTACGGCGTATCGATCACTGATGGCTGCCTCGGCTTTGACGCAACGGAACATTTGCTGACCGACGCCGCACGGCGCCTCGCTAACGCCAGGGCCTGATCGCAGATCGCCCTCCCGTTCCATACGAAGCGCGGAGGGCCGACCTTCCCCAGGTTATGCCACTATGCTGATCCGCCTCACGGCAGATTGCTGACTGGTATCGTCCAGACGTTCGATGGTGTAGGCAATTTCCACCGTCGTGCCGTGGTGCTCGCGCCAGAACCGATGGGGAACAATGAAACTCACCGGTTGCCCGGCCGTCTCCCGAGTGATTTCAAGATCATCGCGATGACTGAAAAAATCACCATCGCACTTGAGATAGACCAACTCGTCTTCCTGCACCAGCGGGTCTTCAATCAGAATGGAAACCCCCTCTATCGAGTCCTTCACCGACAGCACATCATCGATCGTCCCAACAATATCCGGCGCGGCCAGTTCAGCACGCACTGCCGGCCCAATGAAAACCGTCGCAGGCTCCGAGGTTCGGATGGCTCCACAGCGTTGTTCAACACGGTAGGCGACCACCACCTCGCCACCACGATGCGCTTCGACGTAGCTGGCCGGCACCCAGAAGGACAGGCTTTGCGCGACGGCGCAGGCCTCGACCTTCAACGAGTCGGTGAATATTTCAGGCGAAGCATCTCCATGCCACGACAGCATGATCCGGTCGCCCGCTGACATCCGAGCGTAAGGCTGCAGGGTCACCAGGGTGCCTTCCACCACTCGCGACGGCTCCAGCGCTCCGTTTACCGAGCCTTCTATTTGCGGCGCCAACAGATGCGGTCCAACGTCCCCGACAGACAGTTGCAGGCGAGCAGATTCCACTGCCTTGGGCGCGGACGCACTTTGAAGTGCCCAGTAAACCTCAAGCGAGCCCCCGTCCAGCGCAGCGACATGCATCGCCTTGATGACGAAGATGACGTCTTTGCCAACCTGGACCTGGCTGATGAATCGAACACTCTCGTATTGATAGGCAAAGCCTTCGATATCCAGCCCCTCCCAAGACAGCACGATCTGATCGCCGCAGCTCATGTTGGCATAAGGGGAAATGCGAACGATGGCCTTGGCCAGCGAAGGATCCAACACGCTCCCTTGGAGCCCGTCAATCGTTGGCGCGACCAGAGGTTCGATAGACACTTCGGCAACCATCGGCTGGCGCATCCGCCAGCAAAACTCGATTTCATGGCTATTCATTTTCGCTTCCACTCCCTGGAAAACGTGCCGCCCCGAATGACGACACTGACATCTACATTGAGGACCTATTTGAACGTTCCGGATGTCAGCCGAATCCACCGCGACAACGGCGTAACCGCTACTCGCAAAGTAGGCAACAGCAGAGGTCACGCGGTTATGCCGACAAACGACCCACTGAACTTCCGATTCGGATTTCACAGCTCTCCGAAATTTCGTACGCCTCGTAGTCCATTTTCAAACGCAATGTGAAGCCTCTTCGTACTTCTTCAACGGGATGAGTGTTTTAGAGTGGCCCGGTGATTTCCCGATGAACTTCTACGAAAAAGGTAAGAACATGCAACGGAATGCTACAACTCGTTATCCCATCCTGTTGGTCCACGGTCTGTTCGGGTTCGAGCGTATCGGTCATTGCGAGCTGTTCCATGACGTCAAGTCCGTGCTGAAAACGGCCGGCTGTCGATTGTTTGTTCCACACCTTTCGGCCACCCAAGACAATGAAAAGCGGGGCGAGCAATTGCTGTCACAGATTGCTTGCGTGCTGCGAGGCACAGGCGCGAAGAAAGTCAACCTCATAGGACACAGTCAAGGCGCACTCGCTGCACGCTATGCGGCGGCGCTTGCACCAGACGTCGTCGCTTCGGTCACCTCCGTCAGTGGCCCGAACCATGGCTCGGAGCTCGCCGACTTCCTGCGCAGGGCACTGATTCCAGGCAAGCTTCCCGAAGCCGTCGCACAGAACGTGGCGACACAATTTGCCGACTTGCTGTCACTACTGAGCGGCAGCGTGACATTGCCGCAGAATGCGTTAGCCGCACTCAACGCATTGACCACGGTCGGCGTCGGTCAATTCAATGACAAATTTCCCCAGGGACTGCCGCAAACCTGGGGCGGGCATGGTCCTGAGCAAGTCAACGGCGTGCGCTACTACTCGTGGAGCGGGGTTGTTGCGCAATCCACGTTGCCAGTGCTGGATCCGGTTCAAGCAACCTGCCGGGTCCTGTCGCAATATTTCACCACCGAACCCCAGCAGAATGATGGTTTCGTCGGACGCTTCAGTAGCCATCTCGGCCAAGTGATCCGCTCCGATTACCCAATGGATCATTTGGCCAGCCTGCGGCGGAGCGCGGGCACAAAAGCGCCCTCGCCGGATCCGATCGACCTGTACGTCGAACATGCCCAGCGTCTGCAAGCGGCGGATCTATGAATCGGGCAAGGAACGCAGAATGGAACTTTGCCGAGAATTCGCCGACTGATTCCGGTACGCTCCACCTTTTATTGAAACAGTTCGGAGAATTCCCCATGGCCAAAGCCACTGCCCGCCACATCCTGGTTTCCAGCGAAGACAAGTGCAACGAACTCAAGGCTCAGATCGAAGCCGGCGCCGATTTCGCTGAAGTCGCCAAAGCCAACTCCACCTGCCCGTCCAGCCGTCAGGGCGGCGATCTGGGCTCGTTCGGTCCAGGCCAGATGGTCAAGGAATTCGACACCGTGGTATTCAGCGCGCCAATCAACGCCGTGCAAGGCCCGGTGAAGACCCAGTTCGGTTATCACCTGTTGGAAGTCACCAGCCGTCAGGACTGATTCGTCGTCCGATTGCTGACAACGGCCCGCCTTCTGGTGGGCCGTTGTGTTTCAGTTACATATACGGCTGGCGAGTGGCGCGCGGCTCGCGTACAACTTGCGCTTATCGATTTTGCGTTCCAAGGCTGACGATGCGACTGGTTTTTCCCACACTGATGCTCACCGCCCTCGCCTTTCTCATTGGCGCCGCTGGCGTGAACGCTGCCCCGCAACACGCACTGACCGTTTACGGCGAACCGGCCAAATACCCCGCCGGTTTCAGCCATTTCGACTACACCAATCCGCAAGCGCCGAAGGGCGGGACGATGCGGCGCTCGGCCATCGAGATCGGCCACTTCGACCATTTGCTGCCTTATATAGACAAAGGCATCGGCGTGACGCAGATCGACGGCCTGCTGTACTCGCCGCTGGCCCAACGCTCGCTGGACGAGCCTTACACCGTCTATGGTCTGGTTGCGCAGAAGATGGAACGTTCGGACGACGGTCTTTCGCTACGTTTCTTCATCAACCCGAAGGCGCGCTTTGCCGATGGCAAACCGATCACTGCCGAAGACGTTCGCTACACCTACAACCTGCTGATGACCCAAGGCAGCCTGCGTTATCGCACCCAGTTTGCCGACGTCAAAGGCGTCGAAATCGAGGCACCGCTGACCGTGCGCTTCGACTTCAAAAGTAACGAAAACCGCACCCTGCCCCTGGATATCGCGACCCTGCCTGTGTTCCCCGAACACTGGTGGAAGAGCCGCGATTTCGCCAGCGGCGGTGGTTATGAACCGCCGCTGGGCAGCGGGCCGTACCGGGTTGGCAAGGTCGACTCCGGGCGCAGTATCACGTTCGAACGCAATGGCGACTGGTGGGGCAAGGACCTGCCGGTCAGCCGCGGCCTGTACAACTTCGACCATTTCAGCATCGAGTACTTCGGCGACACCGATGTCGCCCGCCAGGTGCTGCGTGGTGGCGCCTATGACTACAACCGCGAGTTTTCCGCGACCGGCTATTCGATCGGCTACGACAGCCCTGCCCTCAGCGATGGCCGTTTGCAGAAGGCCCACCTCGCCACTGAAGCGCCGCAATCGGCCCAGGGTTTCGTGTTCAACCTGCAAAAGCCGATGTTCCAGGACCGCCGCGTGCGCCAGGCACTGGCGATGCTCTGGGATTTCGAATGGAGCAACCGGCAGATGATGCGTAACGTCTATATCCGCCAGCAGAGTTACTTCTCCAACACCGACCTCGCCGCCCGACAGTTGCCCGACGCACAGGAACTGAAAATCCTTGAACCACTGCGCGATCAGATTCCCGAAGAAGTGTTCACTGAAGTCTTCGAAGCGCCGAAGACCGATGGCAGCGGCATCATCCGTGACAAGCAGTTGCAAGCCCTGCAACTGCTCGAGCAGGCCGGCTGGAAACCGGATGGCGACCAGTTGGTCAATAGCGCCGGCGAACCGCTGAGCTTCACTTTTCTGGTCAGCCAGAATGGCATGGATCGCCTGCTGTTGCCTTACAAGCGCACGCTGAAACAGATCGGCATCGAGCTCAATATCCGCCGCATCGACGCCTCGCAATACGTCAATCGCCTGATGAGCCGCGACTACGACATGATCGTCACCGGCTATCCCGTTACCACTTCTCCGGGTGGGGAATTGCTCAACTACTTCGGCTCGGCAGCGGCCAACGATCCGGGCGCAAACAACTACATGGTGCTGAAAAATCCGGCAGTCGACACTTTGATCAACGGCCTGATTCGCGCCTCGACCCAATCGGACATGCTGCATTACGCCCATGCGCTGGACCGGGTGCTGCAATGGAACTACTACTGGATTCCCAACTATTACCCGCCGGGCACCTCGACCGTGTGGTGGAACCGCTTCGGCATTCCCACGGTGCAGGCGAGCAATGACGAAGCCATCGAGAGCTGGTGGGAAATCAGCCGCACGCCGCTGACCAATCAGCAAATGACCGCTGAGAAAATCAGTCGCAGCAGACCCGGAGGGCCGCACTGATGTGGGGTTACATACTGCGGCGCCTGCTGCTGATCATTCCGACGCTGGTGATCATCCTGCTGGTCAATTTCGTCATCATTCAGGCCGCGCCCGGCGGACCGGTCGAACAAGCCATCGCCCATCTGCAAGGCATCGGCGGCGCCAGTGTCGGCGGCGGTGCCAGCGAGACATCGAGCAACGCTTCGCGCGCCAGCCGCGGCCTCGACCCGCAACTGATCAAGGACATCGAAAAGCAGTACGGCTTCGACAAACCGGCCCACGAGCGTCTGTGGCTGATGCTGAAGAATTACGCGCAACTGGACTTCGGCAAGAGCTTCTTCCGTGGCGCGACAGTCACCGACCTGATTCTGGAAAAGATGCCGGTGACCATTTCGCTCGGGCTGTGGGCGACGCTGATCACCTATCTGGTGTCGATCCCGCTGGGCATCCGCAAGGCTGTGCACCACGGCAGCCATTTCGATATCTGGAGCAGCACGGCGATCATCATTGGTTACGCCATGCCGGCGTTTCTGTTCGCGATGTTCCTGATCGTCGTATTCGCCGGCGGCACTTCGCTCAACTGGTTTCCGGTGCGCGGGCTGGTGTCGGACAACTTCGAATCGCTGTCGACACTGGGCAAGATCGCCGATTACTTCTGGCATCTGGTGCTCCCGGTCACGGCGCTGGTGATCGGTGGATTCGCGACGCTGACGATCCTTACAAAAAACTCGTTCCTCAATGAAATCACCCGACAGTACGTAGTAACGGCCCGCGCCAAAGGCTTGAGCGAACGCCGCGTGCTGTACGGACACGTGTTTCGCAACGCCATGCTGTTGGTGGTCTCGGGGATACCTCAGGCGTTCATCAGTGTGTTCTTCGCCGGCTCACTGCTGATCGAAGTGATCTTCTCCCTCGATGGCCTTGGGCGCATGAGTTACGAAGCAGCGGTATCGCGGGATTATCCAGTGGTGTTCGGTTCACTGTTCATCTTCACCCTGTTCGGCCTGCTGATAAAACTGATCGGCGACCTGTGCTACACCCTGGTCGACCCGCGTATCGACTTCGCCGCGAGGAATGCCTGATGTTCAAGCTCTCGCCTTTGGGTCGTCGCCGTTTCGAACGTTTCAAGAAAAACCGTCGTGGCTGGTGGTCGCTGTGGCTGTTCATCGGCCTGTTCATCCTGACGCTGGGTGGCGAGTTGATCGCCAACGACAAACCGTTGATGGTCAGTTATCAGGGCCAGTGGTACTTCCCGGTGTTCAAGCGCCATACCGAACAGGAGTTCGGCGGGCAACTGCCGTTTCAGGCCGATTATCGCAGCGAGTACGTGCAGAATCTGATACGCAAGGACGGTGGCTGGTTGCTGTTCCCGCCGATCCCGTTCAGCGACGACACCCCCAACTATGATCTGAACAAACCGGCGCCAAGTCCGCCGACTTCAGTGAACTGGCTGGGCACCGACGATCAGGCGCGCGATGTGCTGGCGCGGGTCATCTTTGGCGCTCGGGTGTCGATTCTGTTTGCCTTGATGCTGACATTTGTCAGTGCGCTGATCGGTATCGCCGCCGGCGCATTGCAGGGGTATTACGGTGGCTGGGTCGACCTGCTCGGACAACGCGTGCTGGAGGTATGGTCGGGGCTGCCGGTGCTGTATCTGCTGATCATCCTCTCCGGTTTCGTCGAGCCGAATTTCTGGTGGCTGCTGGGGATCATGGCGCTGTTTTCCTGGTTGGCGCTGGTGGACGTGGTGCGCGCCGAGTTCCTGCGCGGGCGCAATCTGGAATACGTCAAAGCCGCACGTGCCCTGGGCCTGACTGACCGCAAGGTGATCTTCCGGCACATTCTGCCCAACGCAATGAACGCGACGCTGAGTTACCTGCCGTTCATTCTGACCGGAGCGATTTCGACGCTGACCGCGCTGGATTTCCTCGGCTTCGGCATGCCGGCCGGCAGCGCTTCGCTGGGTGAACTGATCGGTCAGGGCAAGCAGAACCTGCAAGCACCGTGGCTCGGGTTGACCGCGTTCTTTACCCTGGCGCTGATCCTCTCCTTGTTGGTATTCATCGGCGAAGCGTTACGTGACGCTTTTGACCCTCGATCCTGAAGCGTGACCATGACTGAAAACCTGATTGAAATCCGCAACCTCAATGTCGCCTTCCATGGTCAGACTGTGGTGCGTGACCTGTGCCTGGATATCCGCCCCGGTGAGTGCCTGGCTCTGGTCGGCGAATCGGGCTCGGGGAAATCGGTGACCGCGCATTCGATCCTGCAACTGCTGCCTGAGAGCGAGGCGCAAACCCGTGGCAGCATCCGCTATCGCGGGCAGGAGTTGCTCGGTGCTGATCCGAAGGTCTTGCGCGAGCTGCGCGGCAATCGCATCGCCATGATCTTTCAGGAGCCAATGACCTCGCTCAATCCATTGCACACCATTGAAAAGCAGATCGGCGAAACCCTGTTGCTGCACCGCGGCCTCGGCGGCAAGCAAGCGCAGCAGCGCATTCTCGAATTGCTCGGACTGGTCGGCATTCAAAAGCCCAAGGAACGGTTGAAAGCCTATCCGCATCAACTCTCTGGCGGGCAACGGCAACGGGTGATGATTGCCATGGCCCTGGCCTGCGAACCGGAGTTGTTGATTGCCGACGAGCCGACAACGGCACTGGATGTCACCGTGCAGCGCAAGATTCTCTTGCTGCTCAAGTCCCTGCAACAGCGGCTCGGCATGTCGCTGCTGCTGATCAGTCACGATCTCAATCTGGTGCGCAGCATCGCGCAGCGGGTGTGTGTGATGAAGGCTGGCGAGATCGTCGAGCAGGCACCCTGCGAAACCCTGTTCACCGAACCCAAACACCCTTACAGCTGCGTGC
This sequence comes from Pseudomonas sp. AC255, assembly GCF_979258175.1. Taxonomy (NCBI): domain Bacteria; kingdom Pseudomonadati; phylum Pseudomonadota; class Gammaproteobacteria; order Pseudomonadales; family Pseudomonadaceae; genus Pseudomonas; species Pseudomonas sp. AC255. The sequence continues at coordinate 2,525,186 of NZ_OZ409841.1, forward strand.
TGTTGAACGCTGAGCCGGAAGGTGAAGCCCTGCCCCGTGACGAACGTGAAAATGTACTGGAAGTCGCTGACCTGCGCGTCGATTTCCAGGTCGGCGGCGGGCTGTTCAGGCGCAAGCAGTATCTGCGCGCAGTCGATGGCATCAGTCTGAATATCCAGCGCGGCAAGACCTTGGGCATTGTTGGCGAGTCCGGTTCGGGCAAGTCGACGCTGGGTCAGGCGATCCTGCGCTTGCTGGATTCCGAGGGCAGCATTCGCTTTCAGGGAGAAGCGCTGGACGGCCTCAATCAAAAGCAGCTGCGGCCGTGGCGGCGGCAGATGCAGGTGGTGTTTCAGGACCCGTTTGGCAGCCTGAGCCCGCGCATGTCGGTGGCACAGATCATCAGCGAAGGCCTCGAAGTGCATTTCGAGTCGACGGCCAATGAGTGCGATGAGCAAGTGATTCGCGTGCTCAGGGAAGTTGGCCTCGACCCCGAGAGCCGCCATCGCTATCCGCATGAATTTTCCGGCGGCCAGCGCCAGCGCATCGCCATTGCCCGGGCGTTGGTGCTCAAACCCGCGCTGATTTTGCTTGACGAACCGACCTCTGCGCTCGACCGCACCGTGCAGAAACAAGTGGTCGCCCTGCTCCGTGATTTGCAGGAAAAATACGGTTTGACCTACCTGTTCATCAGCCATGATCTGGCGGTGGTACGCGCGTTGGCGCATGACATGATCGTGATCAAGGACGGTCAGGTGGTCGAGCGTGGTGCCAGTCACGACGTGTTTGACAACCCGCAGCATCCCTACACCAAAGAGCTGTTGGCGGCGGCGCATCCGGGGTAGGTTTTTTCTGCTAATTCGCGGCGCGGCATTCGCGAGCAGGCTCGCTCCCACATTGGAATGCAGTCCCCTGTGGGAGCGAGCCTGCTCGCGAAGGGCCGGTACCGGCAACAAACAATCAGGACCAGCCTCCATGAACACCACCGAAAGCCTCAAGGACTACCAACGAGTCCGCACCCTGGCGATCCGTTCGCTGTTCGAGATCATCGAGCAATCCAGCGAAGGCACGGTGATTGTTGACCGCGATGCGAATATCGTCTGGATGAACGAACGCTACGCCCGGCGCTTTGGTCTCGATTCAGCGGCAGGCGCTATCGGCAAACCCTGCGAAAGCGTGATCCCCGGCAGCCTGCTGCGCGAGGTGGTGCGCACCGGTCGGCCGATTCTGCTGGACATGCAGGACACGCCAAAGGAGCCGCTGGTGGTGATGCGCCTGCCGATCCACGACGATGCCGGCAGCGTGATCGGCGCCATCGGTTTTGCCCTGTTCGACGAGTTGCGCACGCTGTCGCCGATGCTCAAGCGCTACCTGAGCATGCAGGAGGAACTGGCCTCGACCCGCTCGCTACTGCGTGCGCGGCAGACCAAATACAACTTCGCCCACTTCATCGGTACCAGCGCTGCCAGCCTCGAAGTCAAACGACGTGCGCGACGAAGCGCCAGCGCTGATTCGCCCGTGTTGCTGCTGGGAGAAACCGGCACTGGCAAAGAGTTACTCGCACAAGCCATTCACAGCGCTTCGCCGCGCGCACACAAAGCCTTCGTCAGTATCAACAGCGCGGCAATTCCAGAGGCGCTGCTGGAAGCCGAATTTTTCGGCACGGCACCCGGCGCCTTCACCGGCGCTGACCGCAAGGGCCGCACCGGTAAATTACAAATCGCTCAGGGTGGCACACTGTTTCTCGACGAGATCGGCGATATGCCGCTGCCGCTGCAAAGCAAACTGCTGCGCGTGTTGCAGGAAAAGGAGTTCGAGCCGGTCGGATCCAATGAAGTGATTCAGAGCGATGTGCGCGTAATCGCCGCGACGTCGACGGATTTGCAGGCGGCGATCAAGCGCGGCGAATTTCGCGCCGATTTGTACTACCGCCTCAATGTGCTGCCGATCCAGGTGCCGCCGCTGCGTGAACGTCTCGACGATTTGCCGGCGCTGAGCGAGGCGATTCTCGAAGAGCTGCGCAGCCAGCATGAACTGCACCGCGATGCGCTGGCGTTGCTCGGCCAGCATGCCTGGCCAGGCAACATCCGTGAGTTGCGTAATGTGCTGGAGCGGGCGGCGTTGCTCAGTGATGATCTGATGCTGACCGAGCAGGATATTCGCGGCGCGATTGGCACGCTTACTCCGGTTGAGCGAACGTCCGAGCAAAGCACGCACGCGCCCGCTGGGGAGACATTTGCACAGGCGCGGACGCGGTTTGATCGGCAGTTGATCGAATCGACCCTGGCGCAATGCGCGGGGAAAGTACCGGAGGCTGCGGTTCGGCTGGGTCTGGGGCGGTCGACGCTCTACAAGAAAATGGCTGCGCTGGGGATTGCCGAGTCTACATAAAGAGATATCGAATCTCTGTATGAAGACAAAACAAAAGCTTCGCGAGCAGGCTCCGGCCCATTCAAAGAAAATCTCAACTAAGAGACAAAAACAGCTTCGAGAACTCGACCGAGATCTAATTTCCTTATATTTCAAACAGTTAGAAGATTGGCACAAATCTCGCTAACCCACTCTCCACACCCGTTTCACCCACAAAAATAACAATCCTGGAGAGACACACCATGAGTGTGATCATTGCCTTGGCAGCCCTGACGCTGCTGATGCTCGCCGCTTACCGTGGCTACAGCGTCATCCTCTTCGCCCCGATCGCCGCCCTCGGCGCGGTGCTGCTCACCGATCCGTCCGCCGTTGCCCCCGCGTTCACCGGGGTGTTCATGGACAAGATGGTCGGTTTCATCAAGCTCTATTTCCCGGTATTCCTGCTCGGCGCGGTGTTCGGCAAGCTCATCGAACTGTCGGGTTTCTCACGCTCGATCGTCGCCGCTGCGATTCGCCTGCTCGGCACGAAACAAGCAATGCTGGTGATCGTGCTGGTGTGCGCCCTGCTCACTTATGGCGGCGTGTCGTTGTTCGTCGTAGTCTTCGCCGTGTATCCGTTTGCAGCGGAGATGTTCCGCCAGAGCAATATCCCCAAACGTCTGATCCCGGCGACCATTGCCCTCGGTGCATTCTCGTTCACCATGGACGCCCTGCCCGGCACGCCGCAGATCCAGAACATCATTCCCAGCACCTTCTTCAACACCACCGCATGGGCGGCGCCGTGGCTGGGGGTGATCGGCACGATTTTCGTGTTCTGCGCCGGCATGCTGTTTCTGCAGCGCCAACGCAACAAGGCGCAACGTGCCGGCGAAGGCTACGGCACTGAACTGCGCAACGAACCGGAAACTGCCGAAGACCTGAAACTGCCCAACCCGTGGATTGCCCTGTCGCCATTGCTGGCCGTGGGCATCATGAACCTGCTGTTCACCCAATGGATTCCGCAGTGGTACGGCAAGACCCACAGCCTCGCACTGCCGGGCATGGCCGCGCCGGTCACTACCGAAATCGCCAAGCTCACGGCGATCTGGGCGGTGCAGGCGGCGTTGCTGGTCGGCATCCTCATGGTGCTGGCGTTCGGCTTTAAGGCGATTAAAAGCAAGCTCGCCGAAGGCAGCAAAAGTGCGGTCAGCGGTGCGTTGCTCGCGGCCATGAACACCGCGTCTGAATACGGCTTTGGTGCGGTAATCGCTTCGCTGCCGGGCTTTTTGGTGCTGGCCGACTGGCTCAAGCAGATTCCCAATCCGTTGGTCAACGAAGCGATCACCGTGACGCTGCTCGCCGGCATCACCGGTTCGGCCTCGGGCGGCATGAGCATTGCGCTGGCGGCGATGTCCGAGCAGTTCATCAGCGCGGCGCACGCGGCGAATATCCCGCTGGAAGTGCTGCACCGCGTGGCCGCGATGGCCAGTGGCGGCATGGATACCCTGCCGCACAACGGCGCGGTGATCACCCTGCTGGCGGTGACCGGATTGACCCACCGCGAAGCCTACAAAGACATTTTCTGTATTACGCTGATCAAGACCCTCGCGGTTTTCGTGGTGATCGGCACTTTCTACGCCACTGGTATTGTGTGAGGTATTCATGACCACTCTTTCCGGCAAGACAGCTTTGGTGACCGGCTCCACCAGCGGCATCGGCCTGGGCATCGCGCTGACCCTCGCAAAGGCTGGCGCCAACCTGATTCTCAATGGCTTCGGCGATGCTTCGAAGGTGATCGCCGAAGTCGCTCAGTTCGGCGGCAAGGTCGGCCATCATCCCGCCGATGTCAGCGACCCGGCGCAGATTGCCGACATGGTCGCCTACGCCGAGCGCGAGTTTGGCGGCGTCGACATTCTGGTCAACAACGCTGGCATTCAGCACGTTGCGGCGGTAGAAGAGTTTCCGGTTGAGCGCTGGGATTCGATCATTGCGATCAACCTGTCATCGGTGTTCCACAGCACCCGTTTGAGTCTGCCGGGCATGCGCCGCAAGAACTGGGGGCGCATTATCAATATCGCCTCGGTGCATGGCCAGGTCGGCTCCACCGGCAAAGCCGCGTACGTTGCCGCCAAGCATGGCGTGATCGGCCTGACCAAAGTGGTCGGGCTGGAAACCGCGACCAGCAATGTCACCTGCAATGCGATCTGTCCGGGCTGGGTGTTGACGCCGCTGGTGCAGAAGCAGATCGACGATCGCGCGGCCAAGGGGGTCGATCCGCAGCAGGCGCAGCATGATCTGCTGGCGGAAAAACAGCCGTCGCTGGAGTTCGTCACACCGCAGCATCTGGGTGAGTTGGTGCTGTTCTTGTGCAGCGAAGCCGGCAGCCAGGTGCGCGGCGCGGCGTGGAATATTGATGGTGGCTGGCTGGCGCAATAAACACCTGGCCATTGTGGGAGCGAGCCTGCTCGCGAATGCGGTTTATCAGACACAGTTCGGGATACTGAGACAACGCTTTCGCGAGCAGGCTCGCTCCCACAGGGAATGATCTCCCTGGCCTGTACGAATCCGATAAGAAGAGGCAAGCCCATGTCCGACATCCTCTGGCAACCCGACACCCAGCGTATCACCGGTTCGCGTATGGATGCCTTCCGGCGCGATATCAATCAGCGGCATTCGCTCAAGCTCGACGGCTACCCTGCCCTGCACCAATGGAGCATCGATCAGCGCCCGGCGTTCTGGCAGGCGATCGTCGATTTCTTCGACATCCGCTTCCACACTCAGCCCGACGCCGTCTTGCGTGAAGGTGCAGAAATGCCCAGCGCCGAGTGGTTCCCCGGCGCGACCCTGAACTTCGCTGAACACCTGTTGCGCCGACGCGACGATGCCGTGGCCGTGATCGCAGTTGCAGAGAATGGTCAGCGCGAACAACTGACCTGGGCCGAGCTGGCCGAACAGGTCGCCGGGTTTCAGGCGAGCCTGCGCGCGGCGGGCGTTGGCCGGGGTGATCGCGTGGCGGCGTGCATGCCCAACACCTGGCAAACCCTGGTGGCGATGCTGGCCACTACCAGCCTCGGCGCGATCTGGTCCTGCTCGTCGCCCGATTTCGGCACCCACGGCGTGATCGATCGCTTTGGCCAGATCGAACCGAAAGTGCTGCTCACCTGTGCCGGCTATCAATACGCCGGAAAAACCCTGGATCAGACCGCCAAGCTCAACGAAATCCTTGCACAACTGCCGTCACTGCAGCAGTTGATCATCGTCCCGTACGCTCGCCCGCAAGCTCGCATCGAGGATTACCGAACCCTAGCCGATGTCTGCTTCTGGGAAGATTTTTATCAACCCGGTGGTGAACCGGATTTCACCCCGGTGCCGTTCAATCATCCGCTCTACGTGCTGTACTCCAGCGGCACCACTGGCGTGCCGAAATGCATCGTCCACAGCACCGGCGGCGTGCTGCTGCAACACGTCAAGGAACATGGTTTGCACTGCGACCTCGGTCCCGGTGATCGCTTGTTCTACTACACGACCTGCGGCTGGATGATGTGGAACTGGCTGGTCTCGGCACTCGCAGTGGGCAGCGCCGTGGTGCTCTACGACGGCTCGCCGTTCCACCCGGATCACCAGCGCCTGCTCGACCTGATCGACGATGAACGCATCAGCGTGTTTGGCACCAGTCCGAAATTCCTCGCGACGCTGGAAAGCAGCGGCGCCAGGCCACGGGAAAGCCATGATTTGAGCAGTTTGAAAACCCTGCTGTGCACAGGCTCGGCTTTGTCACCGCAAAGCTACGATTTCGTTTATCGCGACTTCAAAACCGAGGTGTGTCTGGCCTCGATGTCCGGTGGCACCGACATCGTTTCGTGCTTCGTCAATGGCAACCCGCTGTCAGCGGTACGTCGCGGAGAAATCATGGGCAAGAGCCTGGGCATGGCCGTCGAGGTGTGGAACGACGCTGGCCAGCCGGTGATCGGTGAGAAAGGTGAACTGGTCTGCACGCGGCACTTCCCGGCGATGCCGATCGGCTTGTGGAATGACCCCGACGGCACAAAACTGCACCAGTCTTATTTCAGCCAGTTTCCCGGCGTCTGGGCACAGGGTGATTACGCCGAGCAAATGCGCGATGGAGCGATGATGATCCATGGCCGTTCGGATGCGGTGTTGAATCCGGGCGGCGTGCGCATCGGCACGGCGGAGATTTATCGGCAGGTCGAGAAAATCAGTGAAGTGCTGGACAGCGTCGCCATCGGTCAGCAATGGCAGGAGGATGTGCGCGTCGTGTTGTTCGTGCGTTTGCGCGACGGCGTCGAGCTGGATGAAGGGCTTGAACAGCGAATCCGCGAAGTGATCCGCGCCAATACCACACCCAGGCATGTTCCCGCACGCATCGTCGCAGTAACCGATATACCGCGCACCATCAGCGGCAAAATCGTAGAGCTGGCGGTGCGCGATGTCGTGCATGGGAGGCCAGTGAAAAATACCGATGCACTGGCCAATCCCGAAGCGCTGGAGCAGTTTCGGGATCGGCGCGAACTGGCCATGACCGAAGTTATTCAACACTGAATTTCGTCTGGCGCAGCCTCAATTCAGCTGTATTACAACTTCACCGGTGAGGGGCTGATCTCCACTGGCTTCGATCGCTGCGCGCATGATGCTGAGATTCAGCGAAAACAACGCTTCGTTTGTTTTCAACAAACTGAGCAAGGCAATGACGAGCATCAGCGAGTCTGCATTGAGGAGCGCTTGAGCACTTTCGTGAAAACTGCCAGTGATAGGCTCAGACCGGGGCAAGCGTCCCTTTGCCAAGTTTAGTAAAGGCGCCACATCCAAACCGACCTTACCATCTCGGGTCGCCCCCTCGGCAGTGATCAGACTGGTCTTGGCGGGGTTGACCCGAATCATTTCGTGGATGAGATCATCAGCGATTTCGCCGTAACCTGTCAGGCTGAATCGCTGGTTGAAGTTACGTGTATTGACCGTCATGTACTGAACACGCTTTTTATCTGTAGCTCCTGCGCTCTTCCATTTGCTGTAATCGAATGGATTTACCTCAATGACGCCATCATCTAGTTTCAGGCTATCCAACAGGAAATTACTGGCGGACGTTCCGCCGAAATCCAGCCTGATGGCGCTTAGCAGATTGGACAATTCGTCACGCGCCGCCGCGGTACTGCCAAAAAACAATCCAATCGTGGGGTCGGTTTTGAAATTCAGCGCCGGCGCGCCCAGCACTTCAATTGCGCTGTCTATTTTGAAACGGGCCAGTGGCAGACTGCGCTCGAGAATGTGAGCTGTAAAAACACCCGGAACCGGTTTCTGCAGTAATGGCAGACTAAACTTCTCTTGCAGGTCGAAATTGACGAGTCGTTTTCCCCACGGCTTACCTAGCCGATTGGCCGCGTACCACTCACTGCTTTTCTTGATGGCACAGACATTGAAAGAAGACGCGGTGCTTCCAAGCGGGCGCCACCTCCCGAAACCAACATCGGTAGCATTCGCCAGCTTGTGAAATTCCCGCGCCGTACCGGTCAGTCTGCTCATCTGGACAACGGCAGATTCCACGACTTTTGCGCCCGACGCGCCCAAATGCATGACGCTTTTGAACAATGCTTTCGACGCTTGGTATCCAGCAGTTGGCAATCCATCAATCGGATTGAAAGTCGAGACTGTCAGAGAAATGCCAAACCTGACGAGGCTGCCGATTTTTGCCGTCAACGAAACTGTTTTGGCTGCGATATGCAGAATTTTAGCCGGGGCACCCAGTACAGTGAAGAAAATACCGATAGCATCCATCGTGCACGCGTAAATTCCGTCAACCACCTGATTTCTATTTCCGGAAGCCAAGTCTTCGATACATTTCTTGAACGGGACACACAGGTCAATAATATACGTCAGCACCTCGTTATAAGTGTTCTCCACACGCTCTTTATCAGTGTATTCGGTGAAGACTTCCCTGAAATCCTGGAGGCTGCCCAATGGTCTGTTCTTCACAACAAATTGGGCAATATTTTCGATATGCTCATTTACGAAAAACTGATAATGATTACGAACGACCCGCGACGCAGAAGTCGGAGCGATAACAGTGCCAAGTTTCTCTATAACCATAATCCCAGAAGCATTCGGCGACGGCTTTTTTCCGACAATGTAGCTATCGAAATCAGTTGGAACGTTATGCGTGGGGGGCAAAGGGAAAAATGCATCATCGGGCTTCCCTGTATATTCAACCCTTCCAGGCATGTTCATTTTTTGGGTATAAATAATCAATTTGCCTAGCTCATCGTTTCTTCTGCACTCTCCCAGCAAGGTAAACATTTCATAGCATAAAGTCTGATTATTCCCGAAGGAAGCTATCATAATTACACCGAACCGCCCCACCGCCTGGTCTTTCTTGAGCTGAACTTCGATATTTTTGGGCGGCTGATTACCCGCGCCGACCAAGTTATAATTAGCCGATGACGGATAGTAAATCTCTGCAACCGAAGGACGTACAGTAAAAAACGTGATCTTGCTTGAGGCAAAGATATCTCGATCGGCTCGAGGCATTCCTGCTATCGCCAGCTTTATGTTTGAAGCCATCGCCTTATGAATATTGCAGTGATAGCTAACGAGCTCAGCTTCGAATGCTGGTTTGATGGCAGGCAAGGCCAAAAGCTGCGGATACTTATCGAAAATGCCGGGCTCTTTATTCCAATCCCATGTTCCGGACGCCAGCAACCCTTCGATATGAAGATCAAGCATCGACACTCTCATTGCAGAATAAGTCTCAGGACGCAAAAGAGGTTGTTCAATAACATCAAAATCAGCAACCGCCTGCTTCAATGCAGTCATCGCCAGTCGTTTCCGATTGGGCGGAGCCGCCCCAAATGCCTTGATTCCCAAAACAATATCATCCACGTGCGTTTTATACGCATTCAAAGCGTCTTGAGCTGCTGTAAGAGCAGACGTGCTCAGTTGCTCATGAGTGATGACTTCATTCATCAATGCCCAGTCAATGATAGGGTCGATCGCAGTAATACCTTGTAGCTCCCCCAGTACCGGGCTGACCGTTTCCATGCTTGCAAATTTCATGACTTGTTCATATGTCATGAAGCGAGAGACGCCTCGACAATTGATCTCGATAAAGCTCACCGCCTGGCAAAACGTCACCCAGCCGATCGAGCCAGCGTAAAGCTCTTGGGGCAGATTTTTAACCAGGAGACAAGGCGCTACATGAGCCAGGAGCAGGTGGGAAGCGAGAGGAATAATCGAGTGCGAATGGCCCTTTGCTACAAGGTAAGCCTCAAAATTTTCACGTATGGCATATAACGGCCTATCAGCCATGGTGCTCGAATCGTATATATCAAAGGTTCCGATGCAGTTGCGCTTACCAGTAACGCCTATGGATGAATCCAACTGCAAAATTATTGCGGTGAGCAATACCTGAGCTAGATCGTCACCACTGATTTCCTCGGAATCCTTCGCCCCCCACCAGTCCAGTGCAATGACGTATTCCTTGGCAATTTTCTGCGACGCTGGATGACGAACCAGCATTGCAACGACCTCGTTAGCGCTGTCCCAATTAACGGTAGTAACGTTATACGGTCTGACGCTTCTGAAGATTGTGTTAAGTAGATTCTCATTCGCAGGGAAAAGTTTACTCGTCACCGCGCGAATCTCTGCACACTGCTGTGGTGTCAAGGTGATCGACGTATCATTTAGCCCAGTTATCTGCCCCCAGTAATTACCAAAATCATCTCCTTCAGGCCACTTCCACTCCAAAAAGCCAATCAAGCTTTCCAGTTTTTCTCTGTCATCCGGCACGTTGAACCCGTGAAAACGCAACCACTGCGACAACAGCACTGCGTTATCAAGGTGAACGAATCCACCAAGACCTGCTGCAATAGCAACTAACTTCTCGAACTTCTCATTCGCGTCGGGATTACTCTTGACGTTATCCGATACATCCATCCACCCTTCATGAGTAACGTATATGTGAATTTCACCCGAAGACGTAACTCTACTGTAGGTGCCAGAACCGAGTAAGCTCATCAGATCCTGAAGCATCTCGCTGGCCGGTTTCTGTAAACGTCCAAAAGAGGATTCAGGCGAGAGCCAGATGATCTTTTGGTCGTCGTTTGAAATATCCCGCGCAACGTCTTCCGGAGCTTCAACAAGAAATCTTTTCAACTGACCTAGAAGTGCCATTCGTTCTAATTCATCTGCGGCAGAACAACGCACATTATCGGCAGCGCTCAATTTGGAAAGAGCACCTGCACCACATCGATTTTTCATTTTATTGACCTGTTTATTTACATGGACTTGCTATCGAGATCGCAAATCTAATAAAAACAGGCGAAACCACAACTAACCAAGTATTAGTCTAGATTTCAAACATCTATCACCTGACCGCTCAGCCGCCTACAGACACGACAACTTACTCCACCAACCCCCAATCCCCTGTCGATGCTTTTTCGTTGATTGGAGAATCAAGTTTAAGCTTGATGCCTAACCGTAAGTTGTTTGTCGAATCCGCGTTTTTCAAAGCTTCTTCTACTGTAATAACACGCGCAAGGACTAACTGTAACAGTGCAGCATCGAATGTCTGCATGCCTGAGTCTTCGGATTTCTCCATGATACTTTTCAACTCAGCCAACTCATTGCGACGGAGCGCATCAGCGACAGTCGGCGTACCTAATAACACTTCCACGGCCGCCCTGCGCTGGCCGTCGACAGTGCGTACCAAGCGCTGCGAGACAAATGCTTTCAGGTTGTTGCCCAATGTCTGCAACAGCTGCTCGCGCTTCTCCTCGGGAAACATATTGATGATGCGATCCAGCGCCTGATTGGCGTTGGTCGCATGTAATGTCGACAACACCAGATGCCCTGTATCGGCAAACGAGAGCGCGTGCTCCATGGTTTCGCGGTCACGGATCTCACCAATCAGGACGACGTCCGGTGCCTGGCGTAAAGTGTTCTTCAGTGCAGCATGAAAGCTGCGCGTATCGACGCCAACCTCACGCTGATTGATGATCGAGCGCTTGTGCCGATGGATATATTCGATCGGGTCTTCGATGGTAACAATGTGTCCGGCACTGTGACGGTTGCGATGATCGATGAGCGCCGCCAGGGAGGTCGACTTGCCCGAACTGGTAGCGCCGACAAAAAGAATCAGGCCACGTTTGAGCATCACCGTTTCCAGCAACACCGGCGGCAGTTTCAAGTCTTCGAACCGTGGGATGTCGAGCTTGACGTTGCGGATAACGATCGAAACGTCATTGCGCTGCTTGAAAATGTTCACCCGGAACCGGCCGACGCCCGTTCGGGAGATTGCCAGGTTCATTTCAAGATCCCGGTCGAACTCACGGCGCTGCTCGGCGTCCATCAGGGAGGTGGCGATGGCCGCGGTTTCGCCAGGTTTGAATGGCTGATCGCTGAGCGCCGTCAGCACACCATCAATGCGAGCGCTCGGTGGTGCGCCGGTGGAAAGGAAGAGATCCGAACCGTTTTTTTGCGACAATGTTGACAACAGTGCATCGATTTCCATGGCTGAAAGCACCCGCGAAGCATTGAATGAGCAGATTTGGCCTACGCTTGGCGCGGCTCCTGCAACAATGATAGACCCCGTCTCACCGAACCACGCTCAGGATTGAAACATGAATGCTGTACCCACCACCGATGACGCCCAGGCCCTGATCGCCCGCACCGACTGGAGCCGCAGTCCGCTGGGCGCCGCCGGCACCTGGCCGCAGAGCCTGCGCACGGCGGTGGACATCGTGATTCATTCGCCGATGCCGATGCTGCTGTTGTGGGGGCCGCAACTCACGCAGATCTACAACAATGGCTTTGCCCTGCTCGCCGGCAGCAAGCATCCCGAAGCCTTCGGCCAGCCAACGCATGAGATCTGGCCGGAAGTGCGGGATTTTGCCGAGCCGATCTACCAAGCGGTGCTGCAGGGCCAGGTGCGCAGCTTCAGCGAGCAGCGGTTCAGCGTGCAGCGGGACGGCAAAAAAACCGATTTCTGGCTGGATCTGACCTACAGCCCGATTCGCGATGAAACCGCACAGGTCGCCGGCATTCTGATCACTGCCATTGAGACCAACGAACGCCGCCGCATTGCCCTGGAATTGCAGCGCCGTTCCGAGGAAAGCCTCAAGGCTCAGCGCCAGTCCGAAGAGCGTCTGCAACTGGCCCTCGCCGCCGCCGACGCCGTCGGTACGTGGGACTGGGACATTGGCGAAGACCGATTCATTGCCGATGCGCATTTTGCCGAACTGCATGGCGTTGATCCGAGCAAGGCCGGGCAGTTGCCGATCAGCGAATATATGCACGGGGTGCACCCCGAAGACCGCGCAATGGTTGCGCGCGGCATCAAGCACTGCATCACCCACGGCACCGAGTACGCTGAGGAATATCGCTTGTTGCAGGCCGATGGCACGCTGCGCTGGGTGTTCGCGCGGGGGCGTTGCTACAAGGATCATCATGGTCGGCCGATGCGCTTTCTCGGCGCGGCGCTGGACCTGACCGAACGCAAACACACCGAACAAGCGCTGCGTCAGAGCCAGACCGAATTGCAGTTGATCATCAACGCCATGCCGATCCTGATCAGCTATGTCGACGCCGAAGAACGTTTTCGCTTGAACAACGCAGCGTATCTCGACTGGTACGGCCTCACACCGCAAGAGTTGTACGGGCGCAAGATTCGCGAAGTCATCGGCGAAGAGGCGTATTTCCTGCGTGCACCGTACATCGCCGAAGCGCTGGCCGGACGCGCCTGTTCCTTCAGTTTCTATACCCCCCACCGCGACGGCAGCACCCGTCACGCCCTCATGAATTATCTGCCGCGACATGGTGCGGACGGTGCAGTGAACGGCTTCTACATCTTTGTCATCGATGAGACCGAGCGCAAGAAAACCGAAGAAGCCCTGCGTAATCTCAACGAGACCCTCGAAGAGCGGGTCAGCGCGCGCACCGAGCAACTGGCTCAGGCCAACGAGCGTTTGCATAGCGAGATGTTCGAACGCGAGCGCGCCGAAGATGCCTTGCGCCATGCGCAGAAGATGGAAGCCGTCGGCCAGCTCACGGGGGGCATCGCCCACGACTTCAACAACATGCTCACCGGCATTATCGGCAGTCTGGACTTGATGCAGCGCTACATCGCCAATGGTCGTGCCGACGAGATCGGCCGTTTTACCGAAGCGGCCGTGTCATCGGCCAATCGCGCGGCGGCGCTCACGCATCGATTGCTGGCGTTCTCGCGGCGCCAGTCGCTGGACCGCAAGCAACTGAACGTCAATGAGCTGGTGCACTCGCTGGAAGATCTGATCCGCCGCACCAAAGGCGATCCGATCGACCTGCAACTGCGCCTGCCCGAAGACGTTTGGCCGGTGAGCACCGACGTCAGCCAGCTGGAAAATGCCTTGCTCAATCTGGTGATCAACGCCCGCGACGCGATGCCCGAAGGCGGCACGTTGCTGATCCAGACTGCCAACGTCTACCTCGACAGCAGCGACATCACCATTCTCGAACCGGTCAAGGCCGGGGAATATGTGATGCTCGCGGTCAGCGATAACGGCACCGGCATGACTCCGTCAATTCGCTCCAAAGCGTTCGATCCGTTCTTCACCACCAAGCCGATCGGCCAGGGCACCGGGCTCGGGCTGTCGATGATCTACGGTTTCGCCCAGCAATCCGGTGGTCACGTCAGCCTCGACAGCGTGCCGGGGCAAGGTACTTGCGTGCGCCTGTACTTGCCGCGCTTGCTTGAGCCGGCGCCGGAAACCTCATCTGTGAAGAAAGCCGAACCGATTGCTGCTTCATCTTCTGGCGAAACCGCAATCGTGGTCGAGGATGACGCGGCGGTGCGCATGCTGGTGCTCGATCTGCTGAGGGAGCTGGGCTACAAAACCTTCGAAGCGGCAAACGCCAAGATCGCCCTGCCCTTGTTCGAGTCCGCGCAACGTGTCGATCTGCTGGTCACCGATGTCGGGCTGCCCGGCATGAACGGTCGCCAGTTGGCGGAAATTGCGCGCCAGCATCGTCCCGGCCTTAAAGTGCTGTTCATGACCGGTTACGCGCAGATTGCTGCCGAGCGCCAGGGCTTTCTTGAAGAGGGCATGGACATGGTCGCCAAGCCTTTTGTCCTGGAAGTGTTGGCGAGCAAGATTCGCAAGTTGAGCAAACCGACCCCGTGACTTGAGGCATAATCGCGCGCCCCGCTGTCCCCCCGTTATCAGGTATTGCACGATGAAAGCCCAAGCCCGCCACATTCTGGTGAAAACCGCCGAAGAGGCCGAACAACTCAAACAGCGCATCGCCAAGGGCGAAGCATTCGATGTGCTGGCGAAGAAGTTTTCCACCTGCCCGTCCGGCAAACGCGGCGGTGATTTGGGCGAAGTACGCCCAGGACAGATGGTCGGCGCGATTGATGCGGTGATTTTCAAGAAACCACTGCGCACCGTGCATGGGCCGATCAAGAGCAAGTTTGGTTATCACCTGGTGCAGGTGTTTTATCGGGATTGATCGCTGCTCGCTGTAGGAGCTGACGAGTGCAACGAGGCTGCGATCTTTTGATCTTGCTTTTGCGGATCCAGATCAAAAGATCGCAGCCTTCGGCGGCTCCTACAGGTATTGCATTTCAAGTTCGGGGGATCAGCGCCCCTGGCACCTGTATCACCTGACTGGCCAATTCATGTCCCGCTTGGGCCGCCTCTGCCGGGCTGCCGCCGAGCAAGCGCCGGGCCAGATATGCCGCACTGAACGAATCCCCCGCCGCCGTGGTGTCGACAACCTTGTCGACCTTTTGCGCCGGCACCTCAAACGCCTCCCCCTGACAACGAATCAGGCACGCCTCGGCGCCACGCTTGAGCACCACTTCTGGCGTGCCAATCTGCGCATACGTCGCAAACACCTCAGCGCAATCGGCAAACCCGAACAACGCCTGTTCGTCATCCACGGTGAGCAACGCCAGATCGACATAGGGCAAGACGCTGCGATATGCCGCGCGGGCCTCTTCCACAGAAGCCCACAAGCGTGGGCGGTAGTTGTTGTCGAAAACGATGCGCGCATCGCGCTGCCGGGCTTCGCTCAACGTCTTGATCAGGCGGGCACGGCCTTGCATGCCAAGTACGGCGAGGGTGATCCCGCTGAAATACAGCACGTCGTAGTCCGGCAAGGCCGCGAGAATCGGCTCGGCCGCAGGGGTAGTGAAGCAATCGCGTACCGCCGCTTCGTTGCGCCAGTACAGAAAGCGCCGCTCGCCGTTGGCGTCGGTCTGTATGCAATACAAACCGGGAAGCCGACCGGGCAAGCGCTGCACCAGATCGAGGCCGATGCCTTCGCTGCGCCAGATCTGGCACATTGCGTCACTGAAACTGTCATCGCCCAGCGCGGTAACGTAATCGACTTGCGCCTTGTCGCCCAGGGCGCGGGACAGGTACACGGCCGTATTGAGGGTATCGCCACCGAAGCTTTGCTGCAGACTGCCGTCGGCACGTTGTTGCAGTTCGATCATGCATTCGCCGATCAGGGCGATGCGCGGGGTGTAGGGCCCCAGAGGGCTGAGCGTGGTCATCTGGTAAGGTCTCTGGTCGTTCGGTGGTGGCTGTTGGGGCGTCATCGCTGGCAAGCCAGCTCCCACAAAGTCAAGGTGAACATAAATTGGGTAATCACCTCCGGCCCTGTGGGAGCTGGCTTGCCAGCGATTGGCCGCGCCTCGGTCTCAAGCCTTAGAAACAAGTCTCCATGGTCTCGATGACCGCCAACTGCTCATCCACCAGCAACCCAACACGCCATTTGTCAAACGTCAGGCACGGATGCGAAGTACCAAAGGAAATGATGTCGCCAACCCGCAGTTCTACACCCGGCGCCACGGTCATGAACGCATGCTGATCCATCACCGCCGTGACCTTGCACGCACCGATATCATCACCTGTCGCCGGCACCACACCGGCCTTGTAGCGCAACAACGGCACCGGCAAACCGGCGTCGAATGCGACGTCGCGCTTGCCCAGGGCGATCACCGCGAAACCCGGTTCCGGCAGCGACTGCACATGAGCCCAGACTTCCAGCGCCGGGCGCAGGCCTTCGTGCAGATCGCTGCGACGGTCGAGCACGCAGCACTGCGCCTCTTTGTAGATACCATGGTCGTGGGCCACGTAACTGCCCGGGCGCAACACACTGAGGAAGCGGCCAGCGGCGTTCTGGGTTTCGAAGGATTCGGCGATCAGGTCATACCAGGCTGAACCCGATGCGGTGATGATCGGTTTGGCAATGGCGAAAGCGCCGCTGTCCTGCAGCTGCACCGCCAGGCGCACCAGCGACGCGGCGAACTGGCGAATGCCACTGACCGCATGATCGCCATGAATCACGCCTTCGTAACCTTCAATGCCGGTCAGCGCCAGCGCCGGTTGCGCATCGATGGCCTTGGCCAGCTCGATGACTTCCTGCTCGCTGCGGCACCCGCAGCGCCCGCCGACCACGCCATATTCGATCATCACGTTGAGCTTGACCCCACGGGAAGCGAAGTAAGCCCCGAGGTCGGCAACGTTGTCCGGGTGATCGACCATGCAATAGAAATCGAACGTCGGATCGGCGAGCAGATCGGCAATCAACGCCATGTTAGGCGTGCCGACCAATTGATTGGCCATCAGCACCCGCCGCACGCCGTGGGCATAAGCCGCGCGGGTCTGGGTAGCGCTGGCGAGGGTGATGCCCCAGGCGCCGGCGTCGAGCTGTCGCTTGAACAGTGCCGGGGTCATGCTGGTTTTGCCGTGGGGCGCGAGTTCGGCGCCGCTGTCGCTGACAAATTTCTGCATCCAGCGAATGTTGTGCTCGAGCGCCTCGCGGTGCAGCACCAGCGCCGGCAGGCTGACATCGCGGGTCAGTTGCGCGCCGAGGGTGGCGTCGCCTTTTTCTACGGCAGAGTTGATGGCAGTGGTCATGGTCCAGTCCTCACAGTCGCGGCCGCAGGCAGCCGCGGTTATTCGTTGATACGCCGGGCGAGGCTGTTGGCGCTCTCGATCAGCACCCGGCGATAGTCGTTGTAATTGTTTTTTGCATCGGCCCGTGGGGCGACGATGCACAACGTGCAAATGGCCACGCCTTGCGGGTCTTTCACCGGCGCGGCGAAGCAATGGGTGAAGGTGTCGGCGACGCTGTCGAAGGAGAAGAAGCCATCGATACCGGCCTGACGAATCTCCGCCAGAAAGCGTTCCAGTGGCAGACGTTCGCCGTCGGGCAGGATGTAGTCGTCCTCGTCGATCAGGTCGATGATCTGCTGATCGCTCAAATGCGCGAGCAGCAAGCGCCCGGAGGCGGTCCACGGGATCGGCGCGTTTTCGCCGATATCCGATGAGATGCGGAAATGCCGCTCGCCCTCCTTCATCAACG
Source organism: Pseudomonas sp. AC255 (assembly GCF_979258175.1). Lineage (NCBI taxonomy): Bacteria > Pseudomonadati > Pseudomonadota > Gammaproteobacteria > Pseudomonadales > Pseudomonadaceae > Pseudomonas > Pseudomonas sp. AC255. The sequence continues at coordinate 2,542,877 of NZ_OZ409841.1, forward strand.
CCACCGTGTATTTGCGCCCATTGAGCAGGCACATCTGCGCAGTTTCGCGGGTCTGGCTGACGATCTCCTGCAAGGCGTGATCGGCCTCGCGGCTGAGGTCGAAATGGCGCAGATGCGCTTGGCCGAGGAAGTACAACTGGCGGCCGAGATAGACGTGGCCGTCCTTGCCCACCGGTTCCAGAATCCGCCGCTCCAGCAAGGATGCGACCAGCTCGTAGACCGTGGATTTCGGGCCGCCGATGCCGTTGGCGATGTCGTTGGGGCGCAAGGGCTGGCCGATTTCCTTGAGAAAATCGAGGATATCGAACGCCCGGTCCAGACCACGTGCCCGGCGCTTGATGGTGTCTTCGGTCATGTCAGTGGTTTCCATTCAAAGTCGCCGGGAGTTTACCGAGAGTCCAGTGTCGCCTGTTACATCGCTTTCGCGAGCAGGCTCGCTCCCACAGGAAAACGCATTCCAAATGTGGGAGCGAGCCTGCTCGCGAAGAGGGCTGCACTTGTTTCAGGCCTTCTTCTTGTAGGCAATGCAGTCGATCTCAACCTTGCAATCAACCATCATGCTCGCCTGCACACAGGCCCGCGCCGGGGCGTGTTCGGGTTTGAAATACTCGGCGAAGACTTTGTTGAAGCTGCTGAAATCCCGTGGATCGTCCAGCCAGACGCCGGCGCGAACCACGTCCTCAAGGCCATAACCAGCCTCTTCGAGAATGGCGATCAGGTTCTTCATGGTCTGGTGGGTCTGTTCGACAATGCCACCAACGATGATCTCGCCATCCACCGCCGGTACCTGGCCGGACACATGCAGCCAACCATCCGCTTCAACAGCGCGGGCGAATGGACGAGGCTGGCCGCCGGCGGCGGTGCTGCCGGTGCCGTAACGCGTAATGCTCATGGGTGTTTCTCCTGATTGCAAAAGTGCAGATTCAAAACCGCGTGCTTTTGAGAAATTCTGCCAGACGCGGCGATTGCGGGCGTTCGAACAGTTCCTTGGGAGGCCCCTGCTCTTCGATTCGCCCTTGATTCATGAAAACGATCTTGTCCGAGACCTCGAAAGCGAAACGCATTTCGTGGGTCACCAGCAACATGGTCATGCCGTCCTCGGCCAGCCCCTTGATCACGTTGAGCACCTCGCCAACCAGTTCCGGGTCGAGGGCCGAGGTGACTTCGTCAAAGAGCATCAGGCTCGGGTTCATCGCAATGGCCCGGGCGATGGCTACGCGCTGTTGTTGACCACCGGACAACTGACCGGGAAAGTGATTGCGCCGCTCCAGCAGGCCGACACGCTCCAACCATTTTTCGGCAAGCACCACGGCTTCGTCCTTGTGCATCTTCTTCACCTTGAGCAGGCCCAAGGTGACGTTCTGCAACGCGGTCAGGTGCGGGAAGAGGTTGAATTGCTGGAAGGCCATGCCGGTCATCGCACGATGACGGGCAATGACCTTTTCCGCATGGCGCACACGTTTACCGTTGACCTCGTCATAGCCAATGGATTCGCCGTCGAGCAGAATCTGCCCGCCCTGAAACTCTTCGAGCATGTTCACGCAACGCAGCAGCGTGGTCTTGCCCGAGCCACTGGAGCCGATCAGCGTAACGACGTTGCCGCGCTGCATGCTCAGGTCGACACCCTTGAGCACTTCCACCGCGCCGTACTGTTTGTGCAGGCCGCGAATGTCCAGCAGCGCCTGATTCTGTGAAGCAACTTGAGCTTGAGTCATGGCAAGGCCACCCGCTTTTCAATGTGCCGGCCGAGTAACTCGATGCCGTAGTTGATGACAAAGAACAGAAAACCGGCGAACAGGTAGAACTCCAGGGTCATGAAGTTTCGGGCGATGATCTGTTGCGTGCTGAGCAGCAATTCGGCGACGCCGATCACCGAGAGCAAGGTCGAAGCCTTGACGATTTCGGTGGACGAGTTGACCCAGGTCGGCAAAATCTGCCGCAGCGCCTGAGGCAACAGTACGTAGCCGAGGGATTGGTAGAACGTCAGGCCGATGGCTTTCCCCGCCTCCATCTGCCCGCGCGGCAAGGCTTGCAGCGCGCCACGAACGATTTCGGCGACGTGCGAGCCGCAGAACAGCGTCAGGCCCAGGGCTCCGGCCTGAAACGCGCTGATCTGCCAACCGAGCGCCGGCGCCATATAAAAGCAGGCCAGCACCAGCACAAACACTGGCGTGCCGCGAATCAGATCGACGTAAAGCCGAAACGGCGCGCGCATCCAGAATCTGCCGTAAGTCAGGACCAGGCCGGCAACCACGCCGAGCATGGTGCCCAAGACGATGGCCAGCGCCGAGACCTGCACACTGGTCAGAAAGCCCTGCCACAACGGCTCGCGGGCGAGCCACAATTCATGCAACCAACTGGGAGATTGGTACATCGCAGCCTCCTATCGGCGGATCGCCAGACGCTGCTCGAGGTAACGCAGCAGCATGGCAATGAGGTAACAGGCCGCGACATACAACGCCGTGGTCACCAGCCAGGTTTCGATCACCCGGTAGGTCTCGACGTTGATCTTGCGCGCGTAGTAGGTCAGCTCCGGCACCGCAATCGCAGCCGCCAGCGAAGTGTCCTTGAACAGCGAAATGAAGTTGTTCGACAGCGCCGGCAGCACATTGCGCAGCATCACCGGCACGGTGACGTAAGCCTTGACCTGCCATTCACCGAGACCGATTGCCAGCCCGGCTTCGCGCTGGCCTGTGGGAATGCTCAACAAGCCGCCACGGAAGACTTCGGTCAGGTACGCGCCGGCATACAGCGACAGCGTGATGATGAACGAAGGAATCTTGTCCAGACGAATGCCAAGGCTGGGCAGTGCGAAGTAGATCAACAGAATCAACACCAGGATTGGCGTGTTGCGCACCACCGTGACGTACACCGAGGCCAGCACCCGCAAGGCGCGATGTTTGGAGAGCAAGGCAAACGCCATCAGCAGGCCGATAACGCAGCCGATGGCGATCGACACCAGCGCCAGCTGCAAGCCCAGCCCGAGCCCTGCCAGCAAGGTGTCGAAATCGCGCCACACGGCGGCAAAGTTCAACTGATAATTCATGGTCAGCAGTACCTTGAGCGGGGCGACTGAAATCGCCCCACTCTCACGGGATCATTTGAATTCGACTGGGAAACCGATCGCGGGCGACGGCAGATCGACACCGAACCATTGCTTGAAGGAGGCGGCGTAGGTCGAGAACTCAACCCCGGTCATGGCCTCATGCAGCGCGGTGTTTACGAAGTTCAGCCAGTCCTGATCGCCACGTTTGACTGCGCAGGCGTAAGTCTGCGGGCTCCAGGCATAGCTCGGGCTGCGGTAGCGGCCAGGGTTCTGCACCATCAGGTATTTGACCGACGACTGATCGGTTGCGGCGGCATCGGCACGGCCAGAGTTCACTGCCTGATACATCAGGTCGACGCTGTCGTACTGATCGACCTTGGCCTTGGGCAATGCCTGATGCACCAATTCTTCGGCGTATACGTTTTGCAGCACCGCAACGGTAACGTCATCGCCCGCCGCCTGCAGGTCTTCGATTTCCTTGTACTTGCTGTTATTCGGCAACAGCAGGCCGACGCCTTCGCGGTAGTACGGCAGAGTGAATGCCACTTGCTGGGCACGGCTGGCGGTGACGGTGATGAACTGGCAGCTCATGTCGACCTTGTCGGTCAGCAGATTGGGAATCCGCGCATCGGACGACTGCACCACGAACTCGACTTTACTCGGGTCGTTGAACAGTCCCTTGGCCACCATCCTGGCGATGTCGATATCAAAACCCTGCAACTTGCCGTCCGCGCCCTGAAAGTGCCACGGCGCGTTGGTGCTGCCGGTGCCCACGATCAACTTGCCACGGGCGAGAACACTGTCGAGCTTGCTGTCGGCCGCCTGGGCCAGACCCATGACCGAGGAAGAAGCCGCAAGGACAAAAACACACGCTTTGAACAACGAAGGATGGCGACGCATGGCAAGCACTCCACAATAGTGTTTATTCCGCTATACCGGAACACGGTTTGTTACTACGGAATAGACAGCAGAAAGTGTGCCACAGGAATCTCGTGAAATCTGTAACTGCGTTGAACGCTTTTGGAATCAACAAGATATGGTTCCTGGACCAAAGGGTTTGGCCCAACCAGGAGCGAAGGAAACACCTGACAAAGCCAGGAAAGGGGTAATGCGTTCCCAACTTGGGTCAGATCGCGCCGTTGTGGTGCGAATCAGGGTGACAGTTGAGCAAAACCCGGTATCAGCGCTTTAGCGCCTGCCTGTAGACATCACCACCCTGCCGTTTCGCGACGGCTATCACCGTGACGACAGCACTTCTCGTGGTTACGCAGTCCACCTGTAATTTCTGACAGTAGACCCCGACATGCCTACTCCTTTAACGTCAAGCAACCTATCCGCTCGTTGAAAAGGACCCTTCGATGAACGTCACCAACACATCTTCCGCGCTGGCCCCGGTTTACCGCAAAGCCCTGAAAACCTGGCGTCCGGTCATTATTTATTTCGCCAATGAACATTGCCCCGCCTGCGAATGGGCCGGGCCGATCTTTCGGCAGATTGCCGAGCCTTACCGACTGCGCGCCAACATCTATATGCTCAACACCAGCCAATCGCCCAAGCACCCGAATGTCACGGGCACGCCAACAGTGCTGTTCTATAAAAACGGCAGGCTGCTGAAAAAGCTCAAAGGTATCGGCACTGAAGAAACCCTCGCACGGGATTTCGCCGTGCACATCGGCAAGACCAAAGCCCCCTTTGCCGCGCGTAAACGGAAGCATGATCTGCCTTGGCTGCGTCAGACACTTCGTACTTTGCGTACCGTTCCACGTGGACGCCTACGCCGGATGTTCTGAACGAGCCCAGAGCTGTGAAGTGCCTGCCAAATTGCCTTCGCGAGCAGGCTAGCTGCCACATTGAACCGCGTTGCAATGTGGCAGCTAGCCCGCTCGCAAAAAGGCCGGCACAGCTTTTAGAAAACGCAAGTATTACGCGGCAGCGCGCTCCAGCAACACCCGCGTCACCCGCCGCTCTTCCACCGCTTTGACAGTCAGTTGCCAGCCCTCGTATTCCAGTTGATCGCCGGTCATCGGCAAGCGATCCAGCAGACTCATCACCAACCCGGCCATGGTCTGATAGTCCTCCGTCGGCTCGGCATCGAAGCCGGTACGCTGGCGAACGCGAGCCAAGGGCAGCGCGCCGCTGACCAGAAACCCGCCGCGCTCCTCGACTACGTCCGGGCCTTCGATTTCGCTGGCATCGGGTAGTTCGCCAGCGATCGATTCGAGGATGTCGGTCATGGTCAATACGCCGACGAAATCGCCAAACTCGTTGACCACGAAAGCGATGTGGGTCGAGGCCGCGCGCATCTGCTCCAGGGCATTGAGGATTGAGTAACTGTCGAGCAGATTGACGGTCTTGCGAGCCAGATGCTCCAGGTTCGGCTCGTTGCCCGCCAGATATTCCTTGAGCAGTTCCTTCTTGTGTACGAAGCCCAGCGGCTCGTCCACCGCGCCATCGCGAATCAACGGCAAGCGCGAGTAGGACGAATGCATCAACTTCGTGCGAATGGTTTCGGCGTCATCCGCAAGATCAATCAGGTCAACGTCGGCGCGCACCGTCATCAGGTTGCGAATCGGCCGCTCCGCCAATTGCAGCACACCGCTGATCATCACCCGCTCACGACGGTCGAACAGCTCGGCCACCGGCGCTTCACCGTTGTCCAGCAGGTCGGAGATTTCCTCGCCAACCTCCTCCGCCGCCAGTTTGCGCCCGCCGAGCAGACGCATCACTGCATGTGCCGTGCGCTCACGCATCGGCCGCACGCCCTGCATCGAACGTTTGCGCCGAGCCCGGGCGATCTGGTTGAACACCTCAATCAGGATCGAGAAACCGATGGCCGCGTACAGGTAACCTTTCGGGATATGGAAGCCCAGACCTTCGGCGGTCAGGGCAAAACCGATCATCATCAGGAAGCCCAGGCACAGCATGATCACGGTCGGATGTGCGTTGACGAAGCGGGTCAGCGGCTTGCTGGCGACGATCATCAGGCCGATGGAAATGATCACGGCGATCATCATCACCGCCAGTTCATCGACCATGCCCACGGCGGTAATCACCGCGTCGAGCGAGAACACGGCGTCGAGCACCACGATCTGCGCCACGATCGGCCAGAACAGCGCGTAGGTCGTGTTGGTCGAGCGCTCGCCGACATGGCCTTCGAGGCGCTCATGCAACTCCATTGTCGCCTTGAACAGCAGGAACACGCCACCGAACAGCATGATCAGGTCGCGGCCGGAGAAGCTCTTGTCGAACACCTCGAACAACGGCTGCGTGAGCGTAACCAGCCAGGAAATGCTCGCCAACAGGCCCAGACGCATGATCAACGCCAGCGACAAGCCGATGATGCGCGCACGATCACGCTGATGCGGCGGCAGTTTGTCGGCAAGAATTGCGATGAACACCAGGTTGTCGATACCCAGCACCAGTTCCAGCACGATCAGAGTCAACAGGCCTAACCAGGCCGTGGGATCCGCTAACCATTCCATAAAACGTCTCGATCTCTCTTCAGTGAATTCAGGCAGCCGGACACGGCGAAGTGCAACGCGAAGGCTCAAGGGCCGCGTTATCAACCATAGTCGGGAGTCGGAAGACGGGATGCTGCGAATGGATCAAGACCGCGCAATATTGCGCTGGAGAATGCTGACTGGGAGGCTCCGAGAGGGTGTTCATGTAGATCCTGAATGAAAAATGGCCTTCGAGCGTACAGGTTTGACCGGCCTGCTCCACAGCGGGAAATCATTTCAAAATCTGTATGAATGACCTTGATCGGAGATTTTCAGCGTTGCCGAAAAAGCCTTCGCGAGCAGGCTCGCTCCCACAGGGTGCGAGCGGTGCGGCGGATTCAGCGTAGACCCAGCTCATCGATATGCTGATACTGCGCTTGCAGCGCGGTCGCCAGATCCTTCGCCCGGCCCAGTCGGATCGGCCCGCGTTCGATGTCGATCAGCAATCCCGGGCACGCCAGCACCGGCAACCCCGACAGCTCTTTCAAGCGACCATCGGTCACGATCAGACAGCGTTGCTGTTCGGCGGGAAAGCGCTTGCGTCTAACCGTCAGCCATTGCTGCGCCTGTTCCAGCGCCGCGAGCAACGGCGTGCCGCCACCAGCGCCCAGGCCGGCGAGCCAGGTGCTCAGGCCGCTTGAGGCCTTCAAGCCTTGCACCTGCCATTTCGGCGCAGAACCACTGGCGGTCAGCAACGCCAGCCGCGCCCGCTGGCGGTAAGCATCGTCGAACAACTGCGCGAGCAGGCCCTTGGCATCGCTCAAGGCCTGATGGCGACGGGTCGAAGCCGACGCGTCGACGATCACCAGCCAGACTTCATGGGGCGAACGGGTACGCTGTTGAAACAGCAAATCGGCGCGGCGCTGAGGGAGGCCATTGAGCAGCGTGCCCGGCCAGTTCACCGAACCGCTGCTGGCGCTCTGGCGTTGGCCCTGACGACCGTTATCGAGTTGTCCGGCACGGGGTCTGGCATTCGCCCCCGCGTCGGATCGGGGGCGAATGCCTAGGGCTTTTTTGCCTGTGGCGGCCAGCTCGGAACTTCGCGGCGGGCACCGGTGGCTTGCGCCGTTGCCGGCATCTCGCCCCACTGGCCCTGGCCTTCGCCGGATTTGCTGTCTGTGCCTGACGGAGATTGCGCTTGTGATTGGGCGCTGGATGAAGTTTGTTCGCGACGGCGATGGCGCAGGGCAAATTCGGCCACCGCGTCGATATCCTCTTCAGCAATCGCATCGGCCCCACGCCATGCCGCATGGGCGCGAGCCGCGCGCAACCAGACCAGATCAGCGCGCAAGCCATCGACGCCGGCGGCGAAACAACGCTCGGTAATCAACGCCAATGCCGCATCATCCAGAGGGATGGCCGCCAAGCGCTCGCGGGCGCTTTCACAGCGCGAACGCAGGATGTGTTGCTCGCTCGCCCACTGCGCGCAGAACCCTTGCGGATTGCTGTCGAAATCCAGCCGCCGGCGAATGATCTGCCCGCGTTCGGCGGGCGCAGTGTGGCCACTGAGGGCAACGTTCAAGCCGAAGCGGTCAAGCAGTTGCGGCCGCAGCTCGCCCTCTTCCGGGTTCATGGTGCCGATCAGAACGAATTTCGCCGAATGCCGATGGGAGATGCCGTCACGTTCGATCAGGTTGGTACCGCTGGCGGCGACATCGAGCAGCAGGTCGACCAGATGATCGGGCAGCAGATTGACTTCATCGACGTACAGCACGCCACCGTCAGCCTTGGCCAGGACACCGGGCGAAAACTGCGCGCGACCGTCGCTCAGGGCAGCGTCGAGATCGAGGGTGCCGACCAGGCGCTCTTCCGTGGCGCCCAGCGGCAAGGTGACGAACTGGCCGCTGGCGAGCAGGTCCGCCAGGCCCCGGGCCAGGGTCGACTTGGCCATGCCGCGCGGACCTTCGATGAGTACGCCGCCGATTTTCGGGTCGATGGCGGTCAGGCACAGGGCGAGCTTCAAGTCATCGGCGCCGACCACGGCGGAGAGCGGGAAATGCGGGGTGTCGGTCATGGGTTTCTCTTTCGTGGTCGTGGATGGTCGTGACGTTGTGGTGTGTCAGTTGTTGCCCTCGCCCTAGCCCTCTCCCAGAGGGAGAGGGAACAGACCGTGATGGCCTCTCGAGTTCTGTCGACGTGATGCATCGGGTCGACGCAAACTTCGACAGCGCTAAAGATCGGCCCCCTCTCCCTCCGGGAGAGGGCTGGGGTGAGGGTAGCTTTTTAGCGGCTACATATCTTCCTCGATATCCAACAGCAAATTCTCCAGCGCTTCTTTATAAGCCCCCGGCTCCTGCCACATCCCGCGCTGCTGCGCTTCGAGCATGCGTTCGGTCATGTCGCGCAGCGCATGGGGATTATGCTCACGAACAAAATCCCGGGTCGCCGGATCGAGCAAATATGCCTCCGCCAGCAACGCATATTGATGGTCGTCGATCAATTGCGTAGTCGCATCGAAGGCGAACAGATTATCAACCGTCGCCGCCAGTTCGAACGCGCCTTTGTAGCCGTGACGCTTGACCCCGTCGATCCACTTCGGATTCGCCGCGCGCGAGCGCAGCACGCGGTTCAATTCTTCCTTTAAGGTACGAATCTTCGGCAGATCCGGTTGGCTGTGATCGCCGTGATAGCTGGCCGCCGCTTCGCCGCGCAGCGTCTCCACCGCCGCGAGCATGCCGCCCTGGAACTGGTAGTAATCGTTGGAATCGAGCAAGTCATGCTCGCGGTTGTCCTGGTTTTGCAGCACCGCTTGCACCTGGCTCAGGCGCTGGCTGAATTGCGCGCGGGCGGCCGTGCCCTCGTCGGCACCGCCGTAAGCATAGGCGCCCCAGTTCAGGTAGACCTCGGCGAGGTCTTCGCGCGACTGCCACAGACGTCCGTCGATAGCGCCTTGCACCCCGGCGCCATACGCCCCCGGTTTCGCGCCGAAGATGCGCCAACCGGCCTGACGCCGCGCGGTATCCTCATCGACGCCCGATTGCAATAACGCCTCGCGTTCGGCACGCACCTTGGCGGCGAGTGGGTTCAAGTCATCCGGCTCATCCAGTGCGGCCACCGCTTGCACGGCGGCGTCGAACAGGCGGATGAGATTGGCAAACGCATCACGGAAAAACCCCGAAACCCGCAGCGTCACATCGACTCGCGGACGATCGAGCAGACTCAGCGGCAGAATCTCGAAATCATCCACGCGCTGACTGCCCGTGGCCCAGACCGGACGCACGCCCATCAAAGCCATGGCCTGAGCGATGTCGTCGCCGCCGGTGCGCATGGTTGCGGTGCCCCACACGGACAAGCCGAGGTGGCGCAAGTGATCGCCGTGATCCTGCAGGTGTCGTTCGAGAATCAGCGTGGCGGACTGGAAACCTATGCGCCACGCTGTAGTTGTTGGCAGATTGCGCACGTCGACTGAATAAAAATTACGCCCGGTGGGCAACACGTCGAGGCGGCCACGGCTGGGCGCACCGCTGGGGCCGGCCGGGACGAAACGACCGCTGAGGGCGTCGAGCAGACCGCGCATTTCGGCGGGACCGCAAGCGTCGAGGCGCGGGGCGACGACTTCGCGCAGATGGTCGAGTATCGAATCAACCTCAGCCCACCACGACCCTTGTAGGAGCGAGCCTGCTCGCGAACTCTGTGTGTCATTCAACAATGATTTACCTGACTCACCGCTTTCGCGAGCAGGCACGCTCCCACAGGGGACATTCAGTGCTTGGGAGATCAAGTCTGCGGCAAATAACTCGAGGCGTTCGCGGGTGTCGCCGGCGGTGCGCCAGACTTCTTCGCTGAGGGTCTGCAACTCGGTCGGACGCGGGCCGCTCCACGGCTCGGCCAACGCGCAATCCAGCGGATCAAAACCGAGATCAAACGCTTTGGCCAATGCTCGCAGCAGACTCGACTGCGCTCCCTTGCCGTCACCGCGCGGGATGCGCAGCAATGCCAGCAACGTGTCGATACGCAAACGCCCGCTCGGCGACTCGCCAAAGATGTGCAACCCATCACGAATCTGCGATTCCTTCAGATCGCACAGATAAGTGTCCAGACGCGGCAACCAGATCGCCGCATCGGCATCGCTGTCCAGCGCGGCATCCAGTTGCAATTCGCGGTCGATTTGCGTGTCCCGCACCAATTGCAGAATGTCGCGCTGCAACTCGCGGGCACGGCGCGGATCGAGCAGTTGCGCCTCGTAATATTCGTCGGCCAGCAACTCCAGATTGCGTAGCGGCCCATAGGTTTCGGCGCGGGTCAGCGGTGGCATCAGGTGGTCGATGATCACCGCCTGCGTGCGCCGCTTGGCCTGGGCGCCCTCGCCCGGATCGTTGACGATAAACGGATAGATATTTGGCAGCGGGCCGAGCAACGCATCCGGCCAGCAGTTTTCCGACAGCCCAACCCCTTTGCCCGGCAACCATTCGAGATTGCCGTGCTTGCCGACGTGGATCACGCCGTGGGCGCCGTAGGTGTTGCGCAACCAGAAATAGAACGCCAGATAGCCGTGCGGCGGGACCAGATCCGGGTCGTGATACACCGCGCTCGGATCGACCTGATAACCCCGGGCCGGCTGAATGCCGACAAAGGTCAGACCGAAACGCAGACCGGCGATCATCAAGCGACCGTCGCGGCACATCGGATCATTGTGTGGCGATCCCCAACGCTCGACTACCGCCGCGCGATTCGCCTGCGGCAGTGCATTGAACATTGCCAGGTAATCGTCCATCGCCAGGCTCTGCTGGCACGGGCGCAGGTCGAGACTGTCGAGGTCGTTGCTGACACCACCGAGCAATTGCTGGATCAGCTCGGTGCCACTATCGGGCAACTCGGCCGTGACCGGATAACCCTCTTCGCGCAAAGCGCGCAGGATGTTCAGCGCCGCCGCTGGCGTATCGAGGCCGACACCGTTGCCAATGCGGCCGTCGCGGGTCGGGTAGTTGGCAAGGATCAGCGCGATGCGTTTTTCGCCATTGGGCACCCGCCCCAGAGCAATCCAGCGCCGCGCCAGTTCGGCGACGAAATCCATGCGTTCAGGTTGGGCGCGATAACAGACCACATCGGACTGGCTGCGCTCGCTGCGCCAGGCCAGATCCTTGAAGCTGATCGGTCGGCTGATGATGCGCCCGTCGAGTTCCGGCAAAGCAATGTGCATCGCCAGATCGCGCGGCCCGAGGCCCTGTTCACTGTCGCGCCAGCCGGGCTCATTGTCCTGGGCGCAGATCGCTTGAATCACCGGGATGTTGCGGCGAAACGGGCGCAGATGCGGCGCCTCGGGACTCGATTGGGCAAAACCGGTGGTGTTGAGAACCACCCCCGCCTCGACTTCATCCAGCCAGTCCTCGACCACCGAAAGGCAGCCGGGCTCCTTCAGACTCGCCACCGCGATCGGCAGCGGATTGAGTCCGGCTGCCTGCAAACGCTGACAGAACACATCGATGAACGCCGTGTTCGCCGCCTGCAAATGCGAGCGATAAAACAACAGCGCCGCCACCGGTTGACCGGGCAGCCATTCGGCTTGCCAGTCACTCAGGGCAGCGCTGTTTTTCTGTGGGTGATAAATCGCCGTGCGCGGCAGGGTTTGCGGCTCGCCCCACGAATAATCCCGGGCAAACCACTGGTCGCCCAGGCAACGGAAGAAATCCAGCGCATTGCCCATGCCGCCCTGACGCAGGAATTGCCAGAGTCGATCGCGCACTTCGGCGCTGACCGTGCTCAAGTCACTGAGCTCGGGGTCCGGGCGGTCATCGCCAGGCACCAGAATCAGTTGCACGCCGCGTTCGGACAACTCGACCAGCCGCTCGACACCGTAGCGCCAATAGGCAATGCCGCCATGCAGGGAGATCAGAATGACCTTGGCGTGGCGCAGCACTTCGTCGACATACAGATCGACCGAGGCATGATTCTGCACCTGCATCGGGTTGGCCAGACGCAGGCTCGGATAATCATCGGGCAGTTGCTGCGCAGCCTCCGCGAGCAGCGCCAGGCTGGAATCGCCGCTGCACAGGATCACCAACTCGGCGGGGGTTTGTCCGAGATCGGCAATGTTGTCATCCGAGACGAATCCGCCGGGCTGGGTCCTGAGCAGGTGCATGACTTAAACGCTGAGCGCAGCGCGCAACTGCGCTTCGAGTTGTGCCGCATCAAGCTCCTGACCGATCAGCACCAGACGCGTGACGCGCGCTTCTTCGGCGCCCCACTGACGGTCGAAATGCTTATCGAAACGCGTGCCCACGCCCTGGATCAACAGGCGCATCGGCTTGTTCGGAATCGCCGCGAAGCCTTTGACCCGCAGGATGCCGTGCTGCACCACCAGTTGCGTCAGCGCGTCGAGCAGCAGGCTTTCGTCGGCTTGCGGCAATTCGATGGAGATCGAATCGAAGGCGTCATGATCGTGATCGTCGTCATCACCGTCGTGGTGATGATCGTGGTGGCTGTGGCGGCTGTCGATATGCTCTTCAGAGCCGGCACCGAGGCCGATCAACACGTCGAGCGGCAGGCGGCCGTTGCTGGCTTCGATGATTTTCACTGCTGGCGGCAGCTCTTCGGCGACTTCAGCGCGTACGCGAGCCAGGTCTTGCGGGCTGGTCTGGTCGGCTTTGTTGAGGATCACCAGGTCAGCGCTGGCCAGTTGATCGGCGAACAATTCGTGCAGCGGCGACTCGTGATCAAGGTTCGGATCGAGTTTGCGCTGGGCATCGACCTGATCCGGGAACGCAGCGAAGGTGCCAGCAGCGACGGCCGGGCTGTCGACCACGGTGATGACTGCATCGACGGTGCAGGCACTGCGAATTTCCGGCCACTGGAAGGCTTGCACCAACGGCTTGGGCAGGGCCAGGCCGGAGGTTTCGATGAGAATGTGATCAAGGTCACCGCGACGGGCGACCAGTTCGCGCATCACCGGGAAGAATTCTTCCTGCACCGTGCAGCACAGGCAGCCGTTGGCCAGCTCATAAACGCGGCCGCTGGCCTCTTCTTCGGTGCAGCCGATGGTGCATTGCTTGAGGATTTCACCGTCGATGCCCAACTCGCCAAACTCATTGACGATCACCGCAATGCGCCGGCCCTGAGCGTTGTCGAGCATGTGCCGCAGCAGCGTGGTTTTGCCCGAACCGAGGAAACCGGTGACGATGGTGACGGGGAGTTTGGCCAGTGTTTTCATCGGTATGCCCTTTGGCAAGCGGCGGGCATACGGGACGAGAACCGGCAGCGCGCGTGCACGCCGGAAGCATTCGCCACCGGATCACCCCGCCCGGTTGTAGTGAGAATCTGTGACGAGGCAGGTCTCCTGGCTGACGGCGTTCAGGCGTTGGGCCTGGCGTCCATTGCGCCTTCCCGCTGGCTCATCGGTTGAGCTGGCAGTGGCGTGGCAACGAACATCACCGTTCACAGTTGCGGGGGCAGCCGCGGCTTTGACCGCGTTCCCTTCTTAGCTTCGGCAAGTGCCGAAGAACCTCGAAAGCGCAAGGCTACGCATGGGTCCGTCGTGGGTCAATGGTCGGTGAGTCTGAAACTGGGGGTATATCCGTTGCTGCGGTAACGGCTTCTTATGGTTTCGCTCTTACAGCGAGTCCCTTTTTCAAACGCCGGAGTGCCGGCCCAGCAAAAAGGAACCAAAAGGCTTTGCCCCGGCGTACGGCCCGCTCGCTGGGGCTCGGGGTACCTTCGTTACGGGACCGATCCGGGCGCAGCGGCTACGGTTTGCTTCGCTGCACCTCCTTCCGCTGTGTACGACTGCGTCGTACGGTCGCTGCGCTCCCCCCGGATCGATCCCGTAACGAAGCCTGCCGAAGGGGCGAAAGATCAAAAGCCAGAGCAAAAGCAAAGGCAAAAGCAAAAGATCGCAGCCTTCGGCAGCTCCTACAGTTGGATCGCGCACCAGCTCAAGAACAGGTTGGCTGTCAGGCCGCCTTCGCGAGCAGGCTCGCTCCCACAAAAGCAAAAGCAAAGCAGCGCAGCTGCCCGCGGCGAAGCCGCACCACTCAACAATGAGCGCAAGCTCGAGTGCTTTTGATCTTGATCCACCGGCGACGTCGGAAGGGTGAGTGGAGGGATTGATCCGGGCGTGGGAGCGCAGCGACCGTACGACGCAGTCGTACACAGCGAGTGTAGGTGCAGCGAAGCAAACCGGAGCCGCTGCGCCCGGATCAGTCCCGGAGCGAAGGAACCCGAGCCTGCGAGGGCCGAACGTAGGAGCAAGTCTTTTGGGTGCTTTTTCGGCGTTTGGAAAAAGTGCCTCGCCGTAAGGGCGAAACCGTAATCAGCAACACCCGCAGCAACGGATATACACACAAAAACATCAGAAAAATGCCCACACCGCAGTACCGGAAACTCCCGGAAATTGACTAAAAACCCAAACCCATGTTCTCCTGCACACCTTGTTACGGGTGCCCTTCACAGGGTGAAACGGGAAACCGGTGAATCATGTGCTTTACTCAAAGCCATGTCAGTCCGGTGCTGCCCCCGCAACGGTAAGCGAGCGAAGCGTCAGATCCACTGTGCCCCGGCATGGGAAGGTGATGCTTGCAGGTCGGCGACCAGCCAACCCCTCGCGAGCCCGGAGACCGGCCCGCAACACCCAGCACGCGCAAGCGCCGCTGAACACAAACAAACCCGCGGTGGGCGGGCGCTGTTCGAAATCCCTGCGTGCCCGGCCCGCAGGGATTTTCATGCGCTCTGTTTACCCGCTGACATTTCAGAGGGAAGCGCTATGTCGATCATCAGTAACACCGTCAGCCACACTGACCACATTTCCAGCAGCACCACACTCGGCCAACGCGTCGTCGCCGCCCTCTTCGCCTCGATCCTCGGTGCCAGCCTGGTCTGGTTCGCCGGTTTCTCGCACATCGAAGCGGTGCACAACGCCGCCCACGATACCCGCCACAGCGCCGCGTTCCCGTGCCACTGAGGCTTGCCGAAATGATCAAGCGTATCGCGCAAACCGCAGGCTTCACCGGCTTGCTGGCCGCCCTGCTCCTGACCTTGCTACAGAGTTTCTGGGTATCGCCACTGATTCTGCAGGCCGAAACCTTCGAGAAGTCCGAACCGGTCGCGCAAGTCCACGAACACGCCGTCGGCACCGCCGCCCACAGCCATGATGGCGAAGCCTGGGAGCCGGAAGACGGCTGGCAGCGCGTGGTCTCGACCACTGGCGGTAATCTGGTGGTGGCGGTGGGTTTCGCCCTGATGCTCGCCGGCCTGTACACCTTGCGCGCGCCGACCAAGACCTCGCAAGGGCTGCTCTGGGGTCTGGCCGGTTACGCCACGTTCGTTCTCGCGCCGACCTTGGGCCTGCCACCTGAGTTGCCGGGCACAGCCGCCGCCGATCTGGCTTCGCGGCAGATCTGGTGGATCGGCACTGCCGCTTCGACCGCTGTCGGCCTGGCACTGATCGCTTTCAGCCGTCACTGGCTGATGAAGCTTCTTGGTGTAGCGATTCTCGCCGTGCCGCATGTGATCGGCGCGCCGCAACCGCAGGTGCATTCGATGCTCGCTCCAGAGGCACTGGAAACCCAGTTCAAAATCGCTTCGCAGCTGACCAACGTCGCGTTCTGGCTGGCCTTGGGCCTGATCAGTGCATGGTTGTTCCGCCGCAAAAGCGCAGGCCCATATCAGGCATGACCGATGACCGCGCAGCGCCGACCCTCGTGGTCGGTCTCGGCTGCCAGCGGGGCTGCCCGGCCAGTACGTTGCGTGCGTTACTCGACCAGGCTTTGCAGGCACACCGCATCGAACTGCGAGCGGTCAAGGCTCTGGCGAGTATCGATCTCAAGCGCGACGAACCGGGGTTGCTGGAACTGGCCACACAGTTGAACCTGCCGCTGCAGTATTTCAACAGTGCCGAACTGGCGCCCTATCAGCAGCGCCTCAGCCATCAATCGCAGATCGCCTTTGAGCGCACCGGCTGCTACGGCGTGGCGGAAAGCGCCGCGCTGGCGCTCGCCGAGCAACTGATTCAGGCGCCGGCGAAACTGCTGATCCACCGGCAGAAATATGCGCAGGCCACGCTGGCATTGGCCGGCGCTGCATAAAATCCCGATAATCCCCGCCATCGATCATGAGCACGCTTCATCTGCAGTGTGCCTGCGCCTCTTCACAAGGATTCAACGATGACCGTCTACTTCATCGGCGCCGGCCCCGGCGACCCGGAACTCATCACCGTCAAAGGCCAACGGCTGATTCGCAGCTGCCCGGTGATTATCTACGCCGGTTCGCTGGTACCCGCAGCGGTGCTGGAAGGTCATCAGGCCGAAATCGTGGCCAATAGCGCTGAACTGCATCTGGAACAGATCATCGATCTGATCAGGACTGCCCATGCCCAAGGCCAGGATGTGGCCCGTGTGCATTCCGGAGACCCAAGTCTGTACGGCGCGATTGGTGAGCAGATCCGCTACTTGCGTGAGCTGAACATTCCTTTCGAGATCATTCCGGGCGTAACCGCGACGGCGGCATGCGCAGCGCTGCTGGGCGCCGAGTTGACCCTGCCGGACATTTCGCAAAGCGTGATCCTGACCCGTTACGCCGACAAGACCGCGATGCCCGCCGGCGAAGAACTGGCGAGCCTGGCGCAGCACGGCGCGACCATGGCCATTCATCTGGGGGTCAATCATCTGGAAAAGATACTGGTTGAACTGCTGCCGCATTACGGCGCGGACTGCCCGATTGCCGTTATTCACCGCGCGACATGGCCGGATCAGGACTGGGTGGTAGGTACATTGGCGGACATTGCCGCAAAGGTCGAGGCCAAAGGCTTTCGGCGTACGGCGCTGATCTTGGTTGGCAGGGTGCTGGGCAGCGAGGTGTTCAGCGAGTCTTCGTTGTATCGGGCCGGGCATGCGCATCTTTATCGCCCTTGAAGACGCTTTCGCGAGCGGGCTCGCTCCCACAGGTGATTGCATTTCAATGTGGGAGCGAGCCTGCTCGCGAATGGGGGCGGCAAAAGTTACCCATAAAAAAACGGCGCTCACGGGGCGCCGTTTTTCATGATCGCAGCGAACACCTTAGTAGTAGGCGTTTTCTTTCTGCGTGTGGTCGGTCACGTCGCGAACGCCCTTGAGCTCCGGAATGCGCTCGAGCAAGGTGCGCTCAATGCCTTCTTTCAAGGTTACGTCAGCCTGGCCGCAGCCCTGGCAACCGCCGCCGAACTGCAACACGGCAATGCCGTCCTCGACAACATCGATCAGGCTGACCTGACCGCCGTGACTGGCCAGCCCCGGGTTGATCTCGGTTTGCAGGTAATAGTTGATGCGCTCGTTGACCGGGCTGTCGGCGTTGACCATCGGCACCTTGGCGTTTGGCGCCTTGATGGTCAGCTGGCCGCCCATGCGGTCGGTGGCGTAATCAACGACCGCGTCATCAAGAAACGCTTCGCTGAAGGAATCGATGTAGGCGGTGAAGCTTTTCAGCCCCAGCGCGGTGTCTTCAGGCTTCTCTTCGCCCGGCTTGCAGTAGGCAATGCAGGTTTCGGCGTACTGGGTACCAGGCTGGGTAATGAAAACGCGGATGCCGATGCCCGGGGTGTTCTGCTTGGAGAGCAGATCGGCCAGGTAATCATGGGCGGCGTCAGTAATGGTAATAGCGGTCATAAAAACTCCTCGCAGGCGTGGGCGCAGTTTACGCCAATCGGCGCGGCTGACAAAGTCCTAGTATTTTTGTCGGGAAAGAATCTCGTAACACGCCTGCGAATCATCAAAGGTTCTCGTACCGATTCATATCCAGCACGCCCTCTTCCACCGGGTCGGTTTCGTGGATGTATTGGCTCAGATCGTGGAAATACAGCCAGAACTGCGGGTGACTGCGCCGAATGCCCCAGCGTTCGACGATCTTTTCGAACCGATTGGCATCCTTGGCATTCTCCATCGCATCGACAAACGCCGGCACCTGCTCGGCCGGGACGTTGAACATGAAATTCGGGTAACTGGTGAGTACGCCCGGATAGACAGTCAACGTGTCGAGCCCCGGCTGATAGCGCAGCGACTCACCGAGCAAAAACGCCACGTTGCTGTGGGCGCGGTTGCGCAGCACGCTGTAGACCTCGCGCTTGCCACTGGCGGTTTCAACGCGCAGCAAGGTCGCTTCGGGCAACTGGTCGATGACTTTCAACCCTGCGGCCGGTCGCGAGGCCAGACGGCTCAGGGCCTGCTCGGCGTTCTGCAACGCCGGATCGATATTCGGTCGCGAGCAATAAGCGCCGTCGCAGCGATTGATCGGGTCCGGCCGTGCATTCAGATCGCCGTAGCGCGCCAGCAACTGCATGGCGAAATCGTGTTTCGGGTCTTTTTCGTCGAGTTTCAGCGCGGTCGGTTTGTCGTCATCGATCGCCTCGTAATCGAGCCACATCTTGAACTGACCGCCATCCTGATACCAATCGTTGAGGTAATCCTCGCGCGAGTCGGCGGGCATCAGGCGCAGGAAGTTCTGCTCGGCGCCGTTACGGATCAGGTCGAAATACAGGCGAGTCTGCGCTTGATGGGAGACGTTGCCGAACACGTCGAAGTTAACCGCGAGCTGATAATAGGTGCGCTCCAGCAGCGGATAGTCGAACAGCCACATGGTTTGCGGCACCTCACCGATAAGCCCCTTGGTCACCGAAGCACTGTCGAAGTGGCGGAAAATGCTCAGCAAGGCGTTGTCGTTGCCGGCCCACAGCGTCGACCAGCTCGGCGCCGGCAGATCGGCATAGCTGTCACGGCGCAGTGCCTCGTATTCGTTGCGCTTGTCGCGGTAGTTGCGCCACAGACTCAGCACGCTGCCGACATCGTCGTTCTGCCCCGGCATCGCCAGCAGCGGCGTGGCCTGGCCGCGGTAGTTCGGGTCGGTGATATAGAGATCATGTTCCGGCGCCTGGAACAGCGCCCAGAAGTTGTCGCGGATCACGTCGGTCGCGATCTGCCCACGGCACACCGGGCCGCGAATGAAGGTGCGGACGAAGTATTCAGCGTTATCGAGCATGAATTGATAGCGCGCCTGCGCCGGAATCGCCTCGAAGGTGGCAAACGGATTGGCGCGGCTTTGCGGCCCGTAACCCGGTAACGCGTTGACCTGCCAGTTGCCGCTGTAGAACAGGCTCTTGATCCGGGCCATTTTCGCCGCGCTCAGCGGATAAGTGATGTGCGTCTTGTGCACGATCACCCCTTGCACCGGCCACAAGCGGTAATACACCTGCGTGCCCGGGTCGTCGTTGGGGCGGCGAGTGGCGATCAGATCAATCGGCTGGCCGCTCGGCGTGCGCGAACGCACCCACTGGAAATAATGCCCCGGCTCGCCGTCCTTGAAATAGATGTGCGCCAGATACCAGTGCTCGAACAACCAGCGCCCGACCAGACTTTGCCGAGCACCGGGAGCATTGAGCAGGTTCTCCCACTGCAGGATCTGCATGGCCTCTTTGGCACTCGGCGCCAGGCTCTGTTCGTCGATCGGCGCGCCAGACGCCAGCCAGCGCTGCAAGGTCTGGTATTGCTGGTCGGTCAGGCCAGTGACCGCCAGCGGCATGCCCTCTTTCGGGTGCGCGCCGGCATATCCGTCGAACTCCGCAGGCATTGCGCATAGATTGTTGCGATTGAGCCCAAGAACAATCTCTTCTGGCAGTTTGGCGTTCGGCGTCAGCGGCGTCTTGTGGCCGAGTTCAAGCATCCGTGCCATCAGCGCGGCCTGACTGCCCTGGGCGTCGAGCACCGAATAGAAGTCTTTCTGTTGCCAGCCGCGCTTGCCGAAGGCGTCGTAAAACAAGCGCGTGGTCGGTGCCGCCTGGGTGCGTTCGCCGTCATATACCGGCATCTTGCTCGCGCCACGGGCGGCGCCTTCGCCACTGCCGAGATTGAGCTGACAGGCCGAGTCATAGCAGGCATGGCAGGCTACGCAATTCTCGGTAAAGATCGGTTGGATATCGCGGGTGTAGGAGATGGAAGAAGAGATGGCAGGATCTTGCGCCGCAACGCTCCCGCTCAGGACCAGCAACCATAAACTGATGAAGCGGTGCGGCATGCTGCTGATCTCGATGATAAAAAAAGGCTGCGATTCTACCGTTATGACGCTCGCACCAACATGAGCGATATTCATGCAAAAGCTGCACATGCTCCAAAAGCGCACAGGTTTGCTATGATCGCGCTCCTTCGTAATGGTCTTTCCGAGTAGTCCACATGTCCGATCGCAGCGTCCGCCTTCAAGCTCTCAAGCAAGCCCTCAAAGAGCGCATCCTGATTCTCGACGGCGGGATGGGCACGATGATCCAGAGCTACAAGCTCGAAGAACAGGATTATCGCGGCAAGCGCTTCGCGGACTGGCCGAGCGACGTCAAGGGCAACAACGACCTGCTGGTGATCACCCGTCCGGACGTGATCGGCGGTATCGAAAAAGCCTATCTGGACGCCGGCGCCGACATTCTCGAAACCAATACCTTCAACGCCACGCGCATTTCCATGGCCGATTACGGTATGGAAGAGCTGGCGTACGAGTTAAACGTAGAAGGCGCACGTCTGGCGCGCAAGATTGCCGACGCCAAGACCGCCGAAAACCCGGCCAAGCCGCGCTTCGTGGCCGGCGTGCTTGGCCCGACCAGCCGCACCTGCTCACTGTCGCCCGACGTCAACAACCCCGGCTACCGCAACGTCACCTTCGATGAGCTGGTGGAAAACTACACCGAAGCCACCAAAGGCCTGATCGAGGGCGGCGCCGACCTGATCCTGATCGAAACCATTTTCGACACCCTCAACGCCAAAGCGGCGATCTTTGCCGTGCAAGGTGTGTTCGAAGAGCTGCACGTCGAATTGCCGATCATGATTTCCGGGACCATCACCGACGCCTCCGGCCGTACGTTGTCGGGCCAGACCACCGAGGCGTTCTGGAACTCGGTAGCGCACGCCAAGCCGATTTCCGTAGGCCTGAACTGTGCCCTCGGCGCCAGCGAACTGCGCCCGTACCTGGAAGAGCTGTCGAACAAGGCCAGCACCCACGTATCCGCGCACCCGAACGCCGGCCTGCCGAATGAATTCGGCGAGTACGACGAACTGCCCTCGCAAACCGCGAAAGTCATCGAAGAGTTCGCCCAGAGCGGTTTCCTCAACATCGTCGGCGGCTGCTGCGGCACCACCCCGGGGCACATCGAAGCGATTGCCAAAGCTGTGGCCGGTTATGCGCCGCGGCAGATTCCGGACATCCCCAAGGCCTGCCGCCTTTCGGGTCTGGAGCCGTTCACCATTGATCGCAGCTCGCTGTTCGTCAACGTCGGCGAGCGCACCAACATCACCGGCTCGGCAAAATTCGCCCGCCTGATCCGTGAAGACAACTACACCGAAGCCCTCGAAGTCGCGCTGCAGCAGGTCGAGGCCGGCGCGCAGATCATCGACATCAACATGGACGAGGGCATGCTCGATTCGAAGAAGGCCATGGTCACCTTCCTCAATCTGATCGCCGGCGAACCGGATATCTCGCGCGTGCCGATCATGATCGACTCGTCGAAATGGGAAGTCATCGAAGCCGGCCTCAAGTGCATCCAGGGCAAGGGCATCGTCAACTCGATCAGCATGAAAGAAGGCGTCGAGCAGTTCATCCATCACGCCAAGCTGTGCAAGCGCTACGGCGCTGCGGTGGTGGTGATGGCCTTCGACGAAGCCGGCCAGGCCGACACCGAAGCGCGCAAGAAAGAGATCTGCAAACGCTCCTACGACATTCTGGTCAACGAAGTCGGCTTCCCGCCGGAAGACATCATCTTCGACCCGAACATCTTCGCCGTCGCCACCGGCATCGAAGAACACAACAACTACGCCGTCGACTTCATCAATGCCTGCGCCTACATCCGCGACGAACTGCCGTATGCGTTGAGCTCCGGCGGCGTGTCCAACGTGTCGTTCTCGTTCCGTGGCAACAACCCGGTGCGTGAGGCGATTCACTCGGTGTTCCTGCTCTACGCGATCCGCGCCGGGCTGACCATGGGCATCGTCAACGCCGGTCAACTGGAGATCTACGATCAGATCCCGGTGGAGCTGCGCGACGCGGTCGAAGACGTGATCCTCAATCGCACCCCGGACGGCACCGACGCCCTCCTCGCCATCGCTGACAAGTACAAGGGCGACGGCAGCGTCAAGGAAGCCGAGACCGAAGAATGGCGCAACTGGGACGTCAACAAACGTCTGGAGCACGCGCTGGTCAAGGGCATCACCACGCACATCGTTGAAGACACCGAAGAATCCCGCCAGTCGTTTGCGCGGCCGATCGAAGTGATCGAAGGCCCGTTGATGTCCGGCATGAACATCGTCGGCGACCTGTTCGGCGCCGGCAAAATGTTCCTCCCGCAAGTGGTGAAATCCGCGCGCGTGATGAAGCAGGCCGTGGCGCACTTGATCCCGTTCATCGAACTGGAGAAAGGCGACAAGCCGGAAGCCAAGGGCAAGATCCTCATGGCCACGGTCAAGGGCGACGTGCACGACATCGGCAAGAACATCGTTGGCGTGGTGCTTGGTTGCAACGGCTACGACATCGTCGACCTCGGCGTGATGGTCCCGGCCGAGAAGATCCTGCAGGTCGCCAAAGAAGAAAAATGCGACATCATCGGCCTTTCCGGCCTGATCACGCCGTCGCTGGACGAGATGGTCCACGTTGCCCGCGAAATGCAGCGTCAGGACTTCCATCTGCCACTGATGATCGGTGGCGCGACCACCTCCAAGGCGCACACTGCGGTGAAGATCGAGCCGAAGTACAGCAACGATGCCGTGGTCTACGTGACCGACGCCTCGCGCGCCGTCGGCGTGGCGACACAGTTGTTGTCCAAGGAGCTCAAGGCCGGTTTCGTCGAGAAGACCCGCCTGGAATACATCGACGTGCGCGAGCGCACTTCCAATCGCAGCGCACGCACCGAACGCCTGAGCTATGCCGCCGCCATCGCCAAGAAGCCGCAATTCGACTGGGCCAATTATCAGCCAGTGGTACCGACCTTCACCGGCAGCAAGGTGCTCGACAATATCGATTTGAACGTGCTGGCCGAGTACATCGACTGGACGCCTTTCTTCATTTCCTGGGACCTGGCCGGCAAGTTCCCGCGCATCCTCGAAGATGAAGTGGTCGGTGAAGCCGCCACTGCGCTGTACAAGGACGCCCGGGAAATGCTCACCAAGCTGATCGACGAAAAGCTGATCAGCGCCCGTGCGGTGTTCGGTTTCTGGCCGGCCAATCAGGTCAACGAAGACGACATCGAGCTGTACGACGATAACGGCAAGCCATTGGCCAAGCTGCATCACTTGCGCCAGCAGATCATCAAGACCGACGGCAAGCCGAACTTCTGCCTCGCCGACTTCGTTGCGCCCAAAGACAGCGAAGTCACCGACTACGTCGGCGGCTTCATTACCACCGCCGGCATCGGCGCCGAAGAAGTGGCCAAGGCTTATCAGGACGCTGGCGACGACTACAACTCGATCATGGTCAAGGCCCTCGCCGACCGCTTGGCCGAGGCCTGCGCTGAATGGCTGCACCAGCAAGTGCGTAAAGAACATTGGGGTTACGCCAAGGATGAAACCCTCGACAACGATGCACTGATCAAAGAGCAATACCGTGGCATCCGCCCCGCTCCCGGCTACCCGGCCTGCCCGGATCACACCGAGAAAGCGGCACTGTTCACCCTGCTCGATCCAGAGGCTGCGGAAATGCGCGCCGGGCGCAGTGGCGTGTTCCTCACCGAACACTACGCAATGTTCCCCGCCGCTGCGGTCAGCGGCTGGTACTTCGCCCATCCGCAAGCGCAATACTTTGCGGTGGGCAAGATCGACAAGGATCAGGTGCAAAGCTACACCGCACGCAAGGGACAGGATCTGAGCGTGACCGAGCGTTGGCTGGCGCCGAATCTGGGTTACGACAGCTGAGGCTTGTTGCAAAGCCGATCCGGGAGTTTGCGATTCCCGGATCGGGTCAGCTCCTCAGTCCCGACGCGAGGATGGCCCCGGTTGCGGTGACGCCGGGCGTGTCTGCGAATCCCCTGCAGCGACCCGCGCAAGGTTTTCCAGTTCCTGGCGAGACAGCTCCTTGAGTTTGTCGGTGCGTGCCTGCGCCAGCTCGATTTCCAACTGGCTCATCGCTTCCACGTACAGTCTTCGCGAGTCCTCGTCGTTCCACTTGTCTGGATGCGCATCCTCGACTTCTTCCTGACGATGTGTGGCGCTGCGTTCAAGCTCATCGAAGATGGCGGCGTGTCGGTCGCGCATGTAGCGAATCCAGTAATCGCGGGCAATCAGGTCCTCGAGGAACAGGCCTGACGCTTCGTCGGCCAGCACAGAAGCGCGTGCCTCGCTCAGCAGTTGTCCCTCGATCGGTGTCCTGTACAACATGTGATCCGGTTGCGCAGGCAGCTCTAACCCGTCGGGCCAGCCGCGCGTCATGCCGATTCGGTACTGCAGACGGATTTCGGCCCGGTCCTGGAACCTGCCAGCTGCTTCCGCCAGCCTGTCGACCCTTTCCAGTCGGAACAGGCGCCGCGTCAGCTCGACCAACGCCATGCCGCGCTGATCAGGCAGATGGCGTGGGATGTCGCGCAATGCGGTGTATTCATAGACCCGCGTTTCCAGCTCACTGAACGACAGTATTCGGCCATCGGGGCAGGTGCCGTGAGTCGCGGAGTTGAAGAAGAGCAACTCGCGCAACTCCGTGTTTTCGCTTGCCGCTTCTATCACCCGCCATACCCGTTGCGTCAGATCAGCGCCCGACACACTGAAATCGGCAGTGTCGTGCAACATCGACAGCAGGTGAAAGAACGCCTCATGGTTGGGTTCGCGCGCCAATTGCAGCCATAGCGCTTGCCGCGTTTCGCGCGTCTGGGTCCGGGTGTAATTGAGCCAGGTGTTCATTGCCTGCTCATCTACGTCTTGCTGCGGATTGGCGATGATTTCGTCTGCTTCTACGGCTTCATGCCTGTCCACGCGTCCGGCACCGCCGGCATTACTGTCATCGCTATCGCTACTGTCGGAATCAAAAGGCGTATCGGGCTCGCTTTCGGACGTCGCTTCATACTCGGTAATTGCGCGCTCGAGAGATGCAAACGAATACCCCATGACGCCACGGTTCGCGTTAGCCGCACTGTAGTCCCTGAGCTGTTCCAGACTGTCGAGAGGCAGTCGGTTTCCGCGCAGGTCGGTGCCTGCCACCAGTCGCTCATGGTTGCCATCCAGCAGCGTGTCGGGAAATAGGGAAATACGGTTGCCAAGAAGATTGAGAGTTTGCAAATGCTCCAGTGCCTGTACCCCATCAGGCCAGTGGCTTATCGAATTGAGAGACAGATTCAGGCGCTCGATCCGGGTGAGTGCGCTGGCGTTGAATTGGCTCAGTTGGTTATGACTCAGATCCAGCGAACGCAGGCGATTGGCCATTTGCTGCAAAACGCCAGGCGCTTCAGCAAAATGGTTAATGCGTAGCTCCAGATGCTCCAGCCTCTGCAATGTACCGACAGCCTCCGGTAGCCCCTCCAGATTGTTGGAGTTAAGCACCAGCGTGGTCAGTTCAGGGAAAGCGCTGCAAAAATCATTCAGGCTCTGCAAGGAAAACCCTACCGAAGTCAGGTCGAGCGTTCGTACTTGCGTAAACGCGTTCGACAGAGGCGGCAACTCAACAATGTGCAAGCCGCTGAGGTCGAGCTTGCGACCCGCTTCTTCGGTATGACGGGTCAGTCCATCGACCCAGCAATCACGGATTCTCATCGCCGTGAAGACTCTGTCTTGCGTCGAAACCCTCGCGGCCGCCGGCTTGAAGATCCAACCGTTCAACTGACGCGTCAGCGCCTCGTCACTCTCTCGCCAGTCCTTGATCCGGGCATCAATCTGCGCTTCATCCAACCCTGCGCCGCTCAACCGCGCCATACAGTGCTGGGCCTGTTCCTGGGAAAGGTCCGGACTCAATTCCCGCAACCGCCTGACCAGACCTGCGCTACCTTCAGCCGCAGATGACGCAGTACGCAGTGGTAACAGAAACTCGTGGATCCGGGAAAACGCGGTGCCTGGCACCGAGGTGTTCGCAGCGACCAGGTAGCCGGCCGGCTGACTTTCATAGCTTTTCAATGCACCTCGAGGCAAACCGTTGCTCGCCTCGATACGCCCGCGCGCCGTCGTCAGAGCTGCCTCTGCCTCAGCGCTGAACGGGTTCCCGGTCAGATGGCTCTTGAGCAATACGCTGTCGATGGCAAGAACGCGCTCGGGCAGCGAATCGAGGCTGTTGTCTCGCAGATCCAGCCACTTCAACCCGGACAGATTTTCCGCCCCCGCTGGCCACGTTTGAAGGCTATTGCCACTCAAATCCAGCACTTCGAGCTTCGGCATGGCCGTCACGTCCAGCGCCGTCAAACGGTTGCGCCGCAAGTTCAGAAACTCAAGCGCCTTGAGCTCGGCGAACTGGCTTTGAATTTCCCCGTAGAGGTGATCTGGTTGCTGGACAGGTCCAGCCGCGTCAGCTGCGCAAAATCCGCCGGTTTCACCGGCAACTCGGTCAATCCGCAGCCAGTGATTTGCAGTGTCCGCACGCCGCTGAACGCTTGCAGAAAAGCCTGAATCTGTCCAGCCGGCACGTTCAACCGATCCAGACGTAAGGTCTGCACATGGGAAAATGTACCGGCCGGCAATGGCACAAGCTCGCTGATGGCCGCGCCATGGTTCAAACCGTCTGTGTCAGACAGCTCGAATACCAGAGAATCGTCCCCCAGGTCGAGCAGGCGATAGCGTTTGCGTACGCTCGCGCGCCAGTTTTCCTCAAGCTCACGCACCACCGCGCTGTTCGGCGGCGACTGCCAGCGCGGCTCGCGTGCAGCGCCACGCAGGCCATCGGACGTCGTCGGTTGATAAAACCGACGGAAGATCCCGGCGTGTTCCAGGCGCAGCAGTTCGATCGCTTTCAACCGGGTTTCCGGGGTATTCCAGACAGTCATGATGTGCTCAGGCAACGGATCGAGAAAGCGGCCTTCACCCGTGAGGAATTTCAGTTCACCGAGGCAGTACTGGCGGACCATCAAGTTCAGGTCCATCAGATGCCCCATGGACCCCGAATAATTTTTGACGTACTCGAATGCAGGTTTGAATGCCTCATGGGAGAAGTTCGACCAATTCAGTGACAGGCCCGCCCACAGTTTTTCATGGCCGGTATAGAGCGCTGGAGGAATGGAAGCGATTGACGTCCGAAACAGATCCAGCCTCTGCAGCTCGGGAAGCGCTTGTACAGATGCTGGCCATTGCGTCATGCCGGGTGCTTCGATCTTGAGTCGTTTCAGGTGTTTGAGCGCGGCCAGTTCCAGTGCCGGCGGGTTCTCGTCAATGAATCCTTGAAAATCGAGTTCAAGGGCTTCGAGCGAGGTCAACATTTTCACCCGCTGAGGGAAATCTGTGGCCATTGCCGGGGCCGAGGTCCTCAGCTTGAGCGTTTTCAATGCAGGCATCCTGGCTAAGCTTGCGGGCAGAGAGGACAGCGACTGCTGGTGCATACCCAAATCAAAATAACTCTCGCGCTCACCCAGCGAGAGTTTTTCCAGGCCGGGAAACCGGGCAAGAAAAGCGTCGGCATTGCCATCAGTAATGCCATCTCCGCGAAGGGACAATTTACGCACGTGGGAAAAGTCTGCTGTCAGCGCGGGCAAAGCATCGTAAGTCACCAGGCGCAGTTGATCCGCATTGGGCACTTCATCGACCAAAAGGGCATTGCGCCAACTGGTTTTAAGCGCTTGCGCGACCAGCAGATTCTGAACAGTACCGGAAGGTTCCCAGGGAGCCATCGCGTTGGTCCCCGCCCACTCGTCCAGTGTTGCCTCAAGTTGTTGCCACTCTTCGCGTCGCGACTGCAACCACCGAAAAATCTCCCGGTTGTTTCTGCCCGCACGCACCTGCTCAAGGATCAATCCACTGGCCTGCTGATCGGTGAGGCCCGGGTAGAGGTCGCGCAGGTCGGCAACCAGATTGCGCTCCAGCCAACCCGCTCTTCCGCTGGCGAGATAGCCGATCAACGCTTCGTTTACCCGTACAGGCGGTCTCATCCACTGCGCTGGCTGTTCCAGCAATGCGGCCGCCATGCCGTGGTGCTGGTCAGCGTGGGCGATGATTTTCTTTTGCAGTTCGGCCGACTGACTGACCTCGGGCACCCCCAGGGCGTGCCGCGCGTGATCCGGCAGAGCGTGCATGAGAGAGGCATAAAAGTTGTCGCCGTGGCGTGGCAGGCTGTTGAGCGTTTCGCCTCGGTCGTTGAATGCCTGAAATTGCTGGCCGCTTTTGATCAGGTACTTTCTCTCGAAGGCCGTCTGGCTGCCAATGCTCTCAAGCAACGGACCGCTGTCGCTGCCCTCGCGTATTTCAAGGCGCAAGTTGTCCGGCCAGCCGGGCAACCGCTCAAGCGTGTGCAACGCCAGGCGTCGACTGTCCGCCGAGGCAATATTCTCGCTGCGCAGCCCCGCATATGCCCGCACCTGCCGGCTGCGGCGCGCATACCAGCGAGCTTCCTCCAGCATGCGCAGCGGTATGGGACGAGTTGAGCCGAGCCGTTGCAGTTCATCCGGCCGCGCCTGCGCCAGCACTTGCTGTGCAGCTGACTCACTGAGTCCCGGACAGGCGTTCTGCAATTGCCTGACCTGATCGGCGACAGGCTCGGTGCCCTGATAAATACTGTCGTAAATGGCCGATTGGCGGGTTTGGGCATAGGCCGCAATTTGCTTGGCGAGTTCTGCAGGTCTCGCTTCTCGAACCCGCGCACCTTCACCTCCGAGCAGGTGGACGATTTCCGATTCATCCAGTCCGCCCAGAACAAGCTGCGGCAGGTCGCCGCTGAGGACGTCCGCCCGGGAAATCCGGATCGGTGCCTTGCCCCCGACACCCCGCACCCGATATCCGCCGCCATACTTGACGGATCTGCCGGTCAGTTGCGTCCCCTCAAAGACTTCCAGTACGCGATTGGCCGGCCAGCGCGGCATGTCAGTGACCAGTGGCAGGGCATACAGATACTTGTCATCGACCGGCGCCCCACCCTCCAGTTGCTCAATGACTTGCGCGGCTTGTGCATCGGTTTTCAACAAGCGCATGGCCTGAATCAGCTCCGGTGGCGGCACCCCATGGTCGAGGTGCATCTTGCGCAACATATCGTCGCTGACGCCGCTGATATCCATCGCTTTGAGCAGCTCCGTATCGGATAGCGGCTCGCAGATGTGGCCCATGCGCCGCAACAGCGTCAGACGATCCCATTCCAGAGGACGTTCCAGGGTATGGCGCCACGCTCCATGGCCATTACTTTGCAGAACAGGTTGATAGGCTGCAGGATCGGTCGGGTGCTTGATGCGCCACTGGTTGATCGAGTCGTCGAAGACCTGCTCATACACCTTGTTGTCCTGACGGATCCAGGTTTTGCCATCCACCGCATACTGCCCGGAAGGATTCGGGGTCAGGTGTGCGTCAAGGACAACAGCGGCCTCGTAGCCGCTGAGATCAGGTTTCCACAGGCGGGTTTCGCCATTGGGTAACGTGACCGGACTCAACTGTTCGATGACCGGTACAGCCCTGGCGGCCGAGAACTTCCTTACACCTGCTCCAACACCCGCCATCACGGCAACCTGAGCGAGATTTTCGGCCACGTCGACCAGGTGATCCCTGGCGGCCCTGCGATCACCTTCACTCCACTCGATAGCGCCTTCAAGGGTTTCATACAGCAGTTGTCCCGCCATCACGATCATCATTGTTTCGCCCAGCACAGGCACGAACATCGACACCAGATTCAAGCCCAGCATGCCGATCTGCATCAGATGGGCCAGTTTGGCATCTCGTGCGTTCGCATCGACATCGGCAGTGGGTACCGCGTGGCTTCGCGCGTCGGCCAACACCTTGGCGCGATTCTGCGCATAAAGGTATTGCCACAAGTCCTCGTTGGGCGCCCAAAGCCCCCTGCCCTTGCGTTCGACTGTCGAAGGCGCGATGTACGGATCAACCGCCGGCTCCCACTTGACCGTGCGTTCGGGCGGAACCTGTTCGATGGTGGTGAATGTAGAACCACTGGTAAAACCCTGTACGAAGGCCAGCCAAGGGGAACGCAGAACGTCCCAGGCATCGCCAGGTGAGTCGGCTGCCTTTTGCCTGAACTGGCTGAAATAGTACGGGCGCTGATCATAGGGCAGGAACTGACTTAAAAAACGCTGGTATGCGGTGGGCTCTGCGCTGGTCTGTTGCGACGCATCACGTGCGGTGAGCAAGCGCTTGAGCTCTTCGCGCATTTGCTCGAACGTGTAGCGCTTGAGCGGATGTTCCGGGTCGTTGGGGATGTAAAGGATCAGTTCATCGGTGTAACGGTATTTTTCGCAGATGACGAAAGCCACGCACCCGGTCAGCCTTTTTTCATCAGGCCGAGGTCCTGGAACCAGACTTGCTTGCGCCCCATCCACGGGTGCATTTCGCCGTCGATGACCGAGAGGATCATCGCGTGATCTGCCGCCTCGATGTCATTGCGCAATAGCGCCTGTTCGGCTGCGGCGCGCATCGCTGCCTTCTGGCTGGCGATGAAGCGTTCGCTGAGCACCGCCTCTGCCACCGCGTCCCCCGGATGGAAAAATCCCTGCAGGTATGTCTGGTATTGCTGGCCTATATCCAGATTGCGGCAAAGGTGCAAAAACTGGCTGACCGTGAGGCCTGTGTCGACGTGCTTGAATGTGTCCGCAGCAGGCGTCGCCACAACAAAACCGGAGCTCGAATGATAAGTATCTTCACATTCGTCAGCTTCGAAGTTGTGCAGCGAGGCTTCCAGCAGCGTGATCTTGAGAACCTCGAACGAGGCCAATACGGTTCTCTGAATACCCATTTCGACCGGGCGCCGCAGACATAACAGGGTTTTGTCTACATCGATTTCCAGCGCGTATTGGTCCTTCAAGGCTTTGATCAATAACGGCCTGGCGAATGATTCGACATCGACGAATTTCGCCATGCTTTTGTCGAGACTGTTCTGGGCAATGACGCTGGCCTTGAAAGTCTCGTCGAGGGTTTTGCGCTGGGCCGGCGTCGCATGCTGATACCAGGACGGTAACGCGGTCGGAACCGCCTTGAGCGCCTCGCGCCGATGCGGCAAAGCGCTGGTCAACCATTGCGGGATCGATGTCTCGAGAAACTCGCCGTGCAGACTTTGCGTTGCAATGAGCTTTACTGACCGACCGGGGTCTGCCGGCTGAGCGGTCGACGCAGGCAGCGCCGACACTGGTTTGGGCGGGATAACGTTCATGGTCACTCCTTTTTCATGGAGCGGACAGCAAACCATGTCGCGTTAGTGCTTCTGCGTTATCCGGGTATCGCTCAGAGCAGACGGCCGGGTGTCGCTCAGAGTTGTCCGGGCCGCTTCGATGGCATCCCGGACCCAGCGGATTGGCTATGCTTCAGGAGGATGACTTTTCGCAGAGGGATTTATGGACGATCCAATCGACAACAAACCGCCGAGTTTCTGGCAGATGCTGCACAGCGTCATGGCGGCGGCGTTCGGGGTGCAGAGCGGCAAGAACCGGGAAAGGGATTTTACCCACGGCAAACCCAGTCACTTTGTGATTCTGGGAGTTTTGTTCACGGCGGTGTTCGGCCTGACGCTGTTTGCCATCGTCAAGCTGGTGCTGTATCTGGCCGGGGTGTGATGGCACTGAACAGGTATCTGCCACAGGTTATCCGGGCCTTGGGAGAACGGCCCGGAAGCGCGGATGTTACTGGTGACTCACCCAGAAGACCGCTGTTCCTACTACGAGAATGATCAGGAACAAAATGGCCCACGCGTCGACACTGCTGTCGCTTTTTCTGGCTTTGGTCGGGTTGCTCATTGCATCGCCTCTTGTCGGTTTTATCGGTGATTGCACAAAGACTCGATCACAGTTAAGACGATGATTGTCCGCACGACAAATGTGGATTAGATGACCGGCATTCGCGTTAGGCGATTTGGTTCTTTACATATACTCAAACATCACTTTTGCGCATAACTGCAAACGGGTATATTGCCCCGGCTCCGTGACGGAGTGCGCGGCCGTGCGCGCAGAATTGCAGAGGCAACATCGGACTCCAGCAAGCGAAAACGCAGCGTTTTCCGAGAAGCCCAAGCCTGAGAACAGGACTTATATGTACGTATACGACGAGTACGATCAGCGGATCATCGAGGACCGCGTCAAGCAGTTCCGTGATCAGACCCGACGCTATCTGGCAGGTGAGCTGAGCGAAGAAGAATTCCGCCCCCTGCGCCTGCAAAATGGCCTGTATATCCAGCGTTTCGCGCCGATGTTGCGCGTGGCCGTGCCTTACGGCCAGCTGACTTCGCGTCAGGTGCGCATGATGGCGAAGATCGCCCGCGACTACGACAAGGGCTATGCCCACATCAGTACGCGGCAGAACGTGCAGTTCAACTGGCCGGCGGTTGAAGACATCCCGGACATCCTCGCTGAACTCGCGACCGTGCAGATGCACGCCATTCAGACCAGCGGCAACTGCCTGCGCAACGTCACCACCGACCAGTTTGCCGGCGTCGCCGCCGATGAAGTGATCGACCCGCGTCCATGGTGCGAAATCGTCCGTCAGTGGACCACGTTCCACCCGGAGTTCGCCTACCTGCCGCGCAAATTCAAGATCGCCGTCAACGGTTCGACCAGTGACCGCGCTGCCATTGAAGTCCACGATATCGGTCTGGAACCTGTCTATAACGCTGCTGGCGAGCTGGGCTTCCGAGTGTTGGTCGGCGGTGGCCTCGGTCGTACGCCGGTGGTTGGCGCATTTATCAATGAATTCCTGCCGTGGCAAGACCTGCTGAGCTATCTCGACGCCATCCTGCGGGTGTACAACCGCTACGGCCGTCGCGACAACAAATACAAGGCGCGGATCAAGATCCTCGTCAAGGCGCTCACGCCTGAGGTGTTCGCGCAGAAAGTCGACGCGGAAATGGAGCACCTGCGCGGTGGCCAGACCACGCTGACCGAGGCTGAACTGCATCGCGTCGCCAAGCACTTCGTCGATCCGGACTACAAGACCCTCGACAACCAGACCGCGCAACTGGCCGATCTGGACAAAGAGCATCCGGGTTTCGCCCGCTGGCGTAGCCGCAACACCCTGGCGCACAAAAAACCGGGCTATGTCGCTGTGACGCTGTCGTTGAAGCCGACCGGCGTTGCCCCGGGCGACATTACCGACAAGCAGCTCGACGCCGTCGCCGATCTGGCCGAGCGCTACAGCTTCGGTCAACTGCGCACCTCCCACGAGCAGAACATCATTCTCGCCGATGTCGAGCAGAGCCAGTTGTTCACCCTGTGGGGTGAGTTGCGTGAAAGCGGTTTCGCCACGCCGAACATCGGCCTGCTGACTGACATCATCTGCTGCCCCGGTGGTGACTTCTGCTCGCTGGCCAACGCCAAATCGATTCCGATTGCCGAATCGATCCAGCGCCGTTTCGATGACCTGGATTACCTGTTCGACATTGGCGAACTGGACCTGAACATCTCCGGCTGCATGAACGCCTGCGGTCACCACCACGTTGGCCACATCGGCATCCTCGGTGTGGACAAGAAAGGCGAAGAGTTCTACCAGGTTTCCCTCGGCGGCAGCGCCAGCCGTGATGCGAGCCTGGGCAAGATCCTCGGCCCGTCCTTCGCACAGGAAGCCATGCCTGACGTGATCTCGAAGCTGATCGACGTGTACGTTGAACAACGTACCGAAGACGAGCGCTTCATCGACACTTATCAGCGTATTGGCATCGACCTCTTCAAGGAACGCGTCTATGCAGCGAATCATTAAGAACAACGAAGTCGTCGACGAAACCTGGCACCTGTTGCCGAAGGATTTCAACATCGATGAGATCAGCAACTGCGACGATCTGATCGTTCCTCTGCAGTTGTGGCGCGAGCACAGCCGCATGCTCAAGGCCCGCGACGGCGGTCTGGGCGTGTGGCTGGATGCTGACGAGGAAGCCGAAGAAATCGGTGAAGACGTCGGTGAGTTCCAGGTAATCGCGCTGAATTTCCCGGCGTTCACCGATGGCCGCAGTTACTCCAATGCCCGTCTGCTGCGTGACCGTTATGGTTTCAAAGGCGAGCTGCGCGCGATTGGCGACGTGCTGCGGGACCAGCTGTTCTACATGCACCGCTGTGGCTTCGACGCCTTTGCCATTCGCGCGGATAAAGACCCGTACGAAGCACTGGAAGGTCTCAAGGACTTCTCGGTGACCTACCAGGCCGCCAGTGACGAACCGCTGCCGCTGTTCCGTCGGCGCTAAGCCAGCGGGTTTATTGCGGACACAAAAACGCCGGTCATTGACCGGCGTTTTTTTATGCCTGGTGTTTACCAGAAACGTTGCTGAGTAAGACGACTCCACCAGCTCAACAGCACGCGGTCTACCGAACCGCTGGCGGCCATGCCGATGCGTTCCTGCAGGCTTTTACGCTCGGCGTAGTGCAGGTGATAAACCTCAGCCTGTTTGGCTTTCTGCGCCAGGTATTCATCGCTGGTCTTGAGCTCGTCCACCAGTTGGTTTTCCAGCGCAGCGATACCGAGCCACACTTCACCGGTCGCCACCTCATCGATCGCCAGTTGCGGGCGGTACCGCGCCACGAAGTTTTTGAACAACCGATGAGTGATGTCGAGGTCTTCCTGGAACTTCTCGCGGCCCTTTTCGGTGTTTTCGCCAAACACGGTCAGGGTGCGTTTGTATTCACCTGCGGTCAGCACTTCAAAGTCGATGTCATGCTTCTTCAAAAGGCGATTGACGTTAGGCAATTGCGCGACCACGCCGATCGAACCGAGGATGGCGAACGGTGCACTGATGATCTTGTCGCCGATGCAGGCCATCATGTAACCGCCACTGGCTGCGACCTTGTCGATACAAACGGTCAGTGGCACGCCCGCATCACGGATTCGCGCCAGTTGAGACGACGCCAGACCGTAGCTGTGCACCATGCCGCCGCCACTTTCCAGACGCAGGACTACTTCGTCCTTCGGCGTGGCCAGGGTCAGCAGTGCGGTGATCTCGTGGCGCAGGCTCTCGGTGGCGGAAGCCTTGATATCGCCGTCGAAGTCGAGCACGAACACCCGGGATTTGGTCTCAGGCTTGTTCTTCTGCTTTTTCGCGCTTTTTTCCGTTTTTGCCTCGCCCTTGCGCAATGCCTTGAGCTGATCCTTGTCGAGCAAGGTCTGCTCCAGGCGTTCACGCAGCCCCTTGTAGAAATCGTTGAGCTTGCTGACCTGCAACTGCCCTGCCGATTTGCGCCGGCCTTTGCTGCGCAACGCGGCGAAACTGGCGAGCACCACCAGAATGGCGATCACCAGTGTGACGGTCTTGGCCAGGAAGCTGGCGTATTCGGTGAAAAAATCCACAGAGACTCCTCAAAGCAATGCGTGACGGTGTATCACACGCGGAATGGCTCCAGCATACCCATGCGTCGGCTCGTCGGCCAGCCGTGAAACCTCTGGCAACGCGCCTGTAACGGGCATTTCAAACAAGCGTATGTTTTTTCATTGACAGCCTTACGCCATCCTCATAACCTCGCCTGACCTTCAACGTACCGGGACGACGCGGACGTGGGCAGCATCTACTTGATACGACATGGCCAGGCCTCCTTTGGTGCAGACGATTACGATGTCCTGTCGCCGACCGGTGTGCGTCAGGCAGAAATTCTCGGCCAGCACCTCGCCGACCTTGGTATCAGCTTCGATCGTTGCCTTGCCGGTGACCTGCGTCGCCAACAGCACACGGCCACCAGTGCACTGGAGCAATTCAGCGCCAGAGGCCTGCCGGTTCCAGTCCTCGAAACCGATTCCGCCTTCAACGAATTTGACGCCGACGCGGTGATCCGCGCCCTGCTCCCGGCCATGCTGCCGGAAGAGCCGGAAGCCCTCGACATCCTGCGCAACGCCGCGCAGAACCGCGGTGAATTCCAGCGCATCTTCGCCCTGATCGTCGAGCGCTGGCTTGCCGGCACCTACGACACACCCGGACTGGAAAGCTGGCTGGGTTTCGTCGAACGGGTTCAGGCCGGGCTGCACCGCATCCTCGATCTGGCAGAAAAGAACCAGAAAATCGCCGTGTTTACCTCCGGCGGCACCATCACTGCCCTGCTCCACCTGATTACGCAAATGCCTGCCAGACAGGCCTTTGAATTGAACTGGCAAATCGTCAACACCTCGCTCAACCAACTGAAGTTTCGTGGTCGCGAGGTGGCTCTGGCTTCCTTCAACAGTCACGCACACCTGCAACTGCTGAAGGCCCCGGAACTCATCACTTTTCGCTGAGTCCGGCTTACTGTGACCCTGGCTGTAACCACCCAGCTCCCATGACCAAGAAAGGATCGAACCATGACCTCCGTAGCTGATGCCGTAAAAGCAATGCAAGCCAAGTTCAACCCAGCCGCCGCTGCCGGTCTGGATCTGGTCTTCGGTTTCAAAATCACCGACGAAGACAAGCAATACGCACTGATCGTCAAAGACGGCACCTGCAACATTCAGGAAGGCGAAAACCCGGACGCCAACTGCACGCTGGTGCTGGATAGCGAAACCCTGAAAGGTATCGTCAGCGGCGAGACCGACGGCATGCAGGCCTTCATGAGCGGCAAGCTGCGCGTTGAAGGCGACATGATGCTGTCGATGAAACTGTCCGAGCTGTTCCCTGCGTAAGAAGCAGCCTGGTTCAAACAAATCCCGCCCTTTTGGCGGGATTTGTCGTTCATGCAAGGGGATCAGCGCAGGCCTCGGCTTCGCTCTCCGTTCGCGTAGCTACGATCAACCCTCCTGCAACAACCGCGTATCCAGCCCAAACCGCTCTTGCGAAACCATCCTGAACTGACCTTCCGCCAGATCGCAACTCACCAGCAAATTCCACGAGTGTCGGGTGGCCACCGAAGGCACCAGAATAAATGGATGTTCAGCCAGCAGTGCGTCGGCAAACTTTCGCTGGTTGGGCGAGGTTTTTATCGGGGTGAGCCAATGCGGATTGGGCACGTCTTCCGGTTGCACGATTCTGACGCTGGCGTCGTGGGTGATTTCAAAACAGGTCAATACATAGGGCTCCTGATCAAGTGCATCGAAGCTGCCATGGGCGGCCACCTCCAGTATCGCCGTGGAGGGGTCGACCGACGCATAAACGACTCTGCGGCCGGGCGTATTCCAGCGACCGCCGTCCCGTTTCGACCCCAGGCCGCTGTCCCAGGTCTCGCTGTACACCTCGCGATCCAGCCGCCACGCGTACCAGCGATCATCCCAGGGCAAGGGATTCATTGATAAACCCCGTATTTGATCTGGTTCAGATACTCCTCCACCATCCTGAAGCCCAACGCATTTCCAACCAGATCGAGCGGCACATAACCGTAGAAGTAAGTGGCGCGTTGCTCCAGCCATGATTCGGCCTTGGCCTGTCGCCCGAACACCTCGATGGCCAGCTCCAGCGCTGCCGCATATTGGTAGGCGATGATGCTCTGCGGCGTGTCGAGGCGCACCGACGCGCCTTCCTTGAGCAGACGTCGCACGGTTCTCACAGATTTGCCGGTGATACGTTTGACCATCTCTCCCTGTTGGTACAGTTCGGAGGTTGCGATCATGTTCACCACATCGTGCAGCTCAAATCCTTCGGCTGTGCAGCGCAGAATGAGCATCGGATCGTCGCCGGTGTCCTGCCCTCGCAACAGCAATTCCAGAGGTTTGCCCTCAAGCTTCTTCAAGCCCGTGAGCCGGGGCATTTTGGCGCTCGGCATGGCAACGTCCTCCGAGGGGCATCTCGCGCGGTCGTCGCGCCAGTAATGGCGAGGCGAGTAAGCAGGCGTATGGCTTTCAATCAGTGGGATTCGCATAGTCCATCCTTTGTCCAGGTCCAGAGCGATCTGTGCGCTCGATGACTTCAATGTCAGGACTGATCCTATAGATCCGGCGTCCGACGACCAACCTGAAAAAGTCGTCAGAAATATCCCCTCATCTGATCAAAACGCTCCTGTTTCCGTAGGACTGAAACGCAATTTTCAGCGGTTCAGTCCATTGCTGCTTTCAAGTTGGGGAGAGGGACTTTTGACTTACAATGCGCCCCACCTTCAGATATCGGCCCCGCCCCATGGACATCGACCTCGCCCGCACTTTCCTCGAAATCGTCCGCCACGGCAGTCTTGCCGCCGCCGCGCAGAAGCTGTTCGTCACACAAACGGCGATCACCGCACGGGTGCAGAAACTCGAGGGCCAGCTGGGCAGCACGCTGTTC
Organism: Pseudomonas sp. AC255; assembly: GCF_979258175.1. Classification (NCBI taxonomy): domain Bacteria; kingdom Pseudomonadati; phylum Pseudomonadota; class Gammaproteobacteria; order Pseudomonadales; family Pseudomonadaceae; genus Pseudomonas; species Pseudomonas sp. AC255. Next base: position 2,581,571 of record NZ_OZ409841.1, read on the forward strand.
GTGCGCAATCGCGCCGGGGCGAAGTTGACGGCCAATGGCGAAGCGTTCGTGGTCTACGCCAATCAACTGGTGCAGACCTGGGAAGCCGCGCGCCGCGACTTGCCGCTGCCCGAGGGTTATCACAACGTTCTGCACATCGGTGGCGAGGTCAGCCTGTGCAACCCGCTGATGCTCAGTTGGGCGGCGGAACTGCGCGAGAAAATCCCCGGCCACGCACTGCGCATGGAAATTCGCGACGGCGAAAATCTTTTGCGTCAGCTCGAACTCGGTGTGCTCGATGCGGCGCTGGTTTATCAACCGGAATACTGGCCGGGATTGCAGGTCGAGCAAGTGCTGGAGGAAAAACTGATTCTGGTGCGCGCGCCCGAGCGTCCGGAGCCTTACGTCTACATCGATTGGGGACCGGACTTTCGTCGTCAGCACGACGCCGCCCTGCCGGAAAAAGCCAAAGCCGCGCTGAGCTTCAACCTTGGCCCGCTGGCCCTGCAATACATCCTCGAACATGGCGGCAGCGGTTATTTCCGTACCCGGGTCGTGCGCACTTATCTGGAGACCGGCGCGCTGGAAGCCGTCACCAAAGCCCCGGAATTCGGTTATCCGACCTATTTGGTGTATTCCCGCGATCGCGACTCGGCAGTGTTGCAACAGGCCTTCGATCTGTTGCGCGAGGTGATCCGCACCGATGACGACTGGTCGCAGCGCTGGAACCCGTTGAGCTGACGGGCAGCTTCAGTCCAGAGCATGGCGCTTGTGGCCTCAAGGTTCGCCCTGCACAAGTCAGCGGATCGGCTAATCTGCCGGGTATAACAACAATACCCGCAGGTGAAAGCGTTGAGGCAGACCACCGAGGCATTCCGCAGCCGCTACCGTGCGGCCATTCATCCTTTATACAACCCGTGGTTGCATGGCGCGTTCGTGTTGCTGTTCGGCATTTTCGCCGTCGCTGCGTTCTGGCGCACGGTGCATTCAGTGAGCTGGCTGGAATGGCTGACCGTGCCGCTGAGCCTGTTGTTGTTCAACTTCGGCGTGTACATGGTCCATCGTCATCTGGGCCATCACAAAAAAGCTTTCGCAAAGATGTTCTACGCACGACATGCCGGCGACCATCACAGCTTTTTCACCCCCGGCCATATGACCTACGACAGCGCGCGGGACTGGCGAGTGATTCTGTTTCCAGCCTGGCTGATCGTCATTCATACGCTATTGATCACCCTGCCCCTCTGGTGGCTGCTCGCGCAGGTCAACGCCAATGTCGCCGGTCTGTTTGCCGGGTGCATGGTGCTCGGTTATCTGCTCTATGAGGTGTTCCATGCCTGTGAGCATCTGCCGCCGCAGAATCCGTTGACTCGTTTGCCGTGGATTCGCCAGATGCGCCGTCTGCACGAACTGCATCACCGCCGCGAGCGCATGCAGGAGCGCAATTTCAACATCGTTCTGCCCTTGATGGACTACCTGTTCGGCACGCTGTACCGCGAGCCGGAACCCGCCCCTTTGAGTTATTCGAAAATGCCCATGACGCGCATGCAGCACCAGATCGATATCGCCGGCGAACCGGTCGCCGTGCTGGCTTATGCCGCCAGCGTCAGTCACTGGCCGGACTGGCATCCCTCCTCATTGAAGATTGACGGTCCGCGAGGTCCACTGCATGCCGGTGCACGTTTCGAAGAGGACATCCATGCCGGCGGACGTGCCGGTCACTTGCGCTGGGAGGTAACTGAATATCTGCCGGGCCGGCGCTGGTGCGCACGCGCGCAAAGTGATCAGGGCTTGTCCCTGCGGTTGACTTACGAGTGCTCAGCGGAGGCTGGCGGCACACGTTTCGTGCGCACGCTGGAATATCGCTTTGACGGTTTGCTCATGCGTCTTGCCAATCGCCTGCTGCTCAAGCGGCGCATCGAGCGCGAATCTGCCGCATCCATGCTCGCCCTGCGCGACAAGGCTGCGCAGTTTATCGGCGCGGCGAGGGCCAGCGCGTGAAATTACGTTATGTGTTGTGCCTGCTGATCGCTCTCGTCATCGCCTTCTTGTTGTTGCTGCCGACCAAGGTCGAACCGGTCGCCTGGACGCCGCCACCGGCGCCGTCATTGGAAGACGGCATCTACGCGGACAACCAGCGCCTCAAAGCTGTGGCGAAGGTCGGGCCGAGCGACATCGAAGGGCCTGAGGCGTTGCTACTGGAAGACGAATTCCTCATCACCGGATTGCATGACGGCAGGCTCATCCGTAGCAGCCTCGACGGCACGCAGCGCAAGGTCCTGGCCGACACCGGTGGCCGTCCACTGGGCCTGGCCCGTCATCCGAACGGCATGCTGGTAGTTGCCGATGCGGTCAAAGGCTTGCTGTCGCTGGATGCGCAGGGCCGCGTGATTCCGTTGACCACCGAGGCCAACGGCGTGCCATTTGGATTTACCGATGATGTAGCGGTCGACAAGTCAGGCCACTACGCCTACTTCAGCGATGCCTCGAGCCGTTGGGGCTATGGTCATGACGGCGAGGCGATCATTGAGCACGGCGCCGACGGACGTCTGCTGCGCTACGACTTTCAAACCGGCAAGGCCAGCGTCTTGCTCGACAAGTTGCAGTTTGCCAATGGCGTCACTCTTGGTCCGGACGAGGCCTATGTGCTGGTCAACGAGACCGGTGCTTACCGCATCAGTCGCTACTGGCTGAGCGGGCCGAAGGCCGGTACCCATGATGTGTTCATCGACAACTTGCCGGGGCTTCCGGACAACCTCTCGTTCAATGGCAGCAATCGCTTTTGGGTAGCGCTGTATGCGCCGCGCAATGCCTTGCTCGATGGCACCGCTGAACACCCGTTCGTGCGCAAGATGATCGTGCGGGCTTTGACGGTTTTACCCAAGCCTGTCGAAAAGCGTGGGTTTGTGCTGGGACTGGATCTGGACGGCAAGGTGATTGCCAATCTGCAGGACGCGAGCGAAGGCAATTATTCGCCGATTACCACGGTGCGCGAGTATGGGCAGTGGTTGTATTTCGGCTCGTTGAAGGCCATGCATATGGGGCGAATGGGGTTGGATGCGGCGCTTAAGTAAAACAGAAAAATTTTCACCGTATGGACCGACGATATCGCTGGCAAGCCAGCTCCCACAGTGTCCGTGTGAACTCCAAATATGTGTTCACCAGATGAACCTGTGGGAGCTGGCTTGCCAGCGATAGCGGTCTGTCAGTTGCCGGACCGGTCGAACTTGTCCGGATCTTCATCCTCCGGCAGTTCCTTCACGGTTTTTTCCGGATGCGCTGTGGTATGCGCCGGGCTGTTCGGTTCAGGACGGGTAGGAATCGGGTCGAAACCACCCTGCTCTTCACTGGGGAATTTGGGGTCGTTCATAAGGCACCTCGCAACGAGTCGATGGTTTGCAGACTCTGCACATTGGAGGTGCCATTGGCCGTAGCCGTTCCCTTCAGAAAATGACCACGGGTCGGGGGACTACTGTCCCGTCAGCGGCTGCCCGGCGAGTTGAGCAACGATCTGTTCCTTGACGATCACGCGCTTCTCTTTGAGCTTTTTCAATTCGTCGTCAGTGGGGGCGTCTGACTGGGCGTTCTCGGCTTCGACCACGGCTTTATCGACGTCGAAGTACTTGTTGAGCAGCGAATCCAGCTTCGGATCCTCGGAGCGTTTTTGCTCGATCTCTTCCTTCTTGCAGCCCAGGTCCTGATACAGATCATGTGAAACCGGCATGAAACACCTCCATCAATTTGATCGACAACCAGCGCGACCGATGCGCTGACTCATTATCAGCATGGCCTTGCCCGATGACTTCTGTCGACTCCCTGTCAGACCAGCGGTTGCCGTTCGTCGCCCTGTCGTAAATGCGATAAAACCTTTGGCGTCTGCGCTCGCTCCATTGGATAACGCTCACAAAAACCTGCGTGGAGATACCCAATGGACGGATTCAACCTGCGTCATCTCGCTCTGGCTGTTGCACTGTCTGCCGGCATGGGCAGCGCCTTTGCCGCGACCGACAACGACTTTGTCGACAATGCCGCCGCTGGTGGCATCGCCGAAATCGAAACCAGCAAGCTGGCACTGGAAAAAAGCCAGTCAGCCGACATCAAAGCCTTCGCTAACCAAATGATCGCTGATCACACCAAGGCCAATGAAGAGCTGAAGAAGATCGCGACCACCAATGACATCGAAGTCCCTGACGACACCACCCTGGTCAAACAAGCCAAGGAAAAAATTCTCGACATGCGCGATGAATCCTTCGATGCGGCCTACGCCAACAACCAGGTCAAGGCTCACGAAGAGACCATCGAGCTGTTCAAGAAGCAGGCGAACACCGTGACCGATGACAAGGCCAAGGGCGCTACTGAGCTGAAAGCGTTCGCGCAGAAGATGCTGCCAGCGCTGGAAAAACACCTGGCCCACGCCAAAGAGCTGCAAGCCAAACATCCGAGCAAGTAACCGGCCGGCAATAAAAAGGCCGCATCCTTCGATGCGGCCTTTTTGCGTCTCAGCGATCAACCACCATCCGTGTCGATATCGGCGTCAGTGCTTTCGCCCGGTTCAGGACGGTCCGGGTCAGGCTTGAAGCCGGGGCTGAAGTCGTTGCTGTTGTCGTTGTGATGCTGCTTCTGATCGACCTCGGCAGCCGCGCTGTCCGCCTGCCCTTCTTCAACCGGCGCGGGAGTATTTTGCCCCGGCGTTTGCGGGTCGATGGCCGGGTCGTTGCGGTTAATTGACTCTGAGGACTGATTTTGCTGTTGCGGCGCTTGCTCGTTCATATCCACCTCATTCATAGTCCTGCCTCCTTCTTCCAGCACGACTGGAAAACGTCGGGCATGCAGATTCGAAGCCTGACGCCGTAGATTCGTTCAAAAGATCGTTGCCTGCCGCCACGCCGACTAGAGTTACCGGGGCGTTCGACGCGGCAGGCAGAAAAATTCATCGCTAGCTGAACAACTATTTCAAGCGGTAAATGTCAGTCAAATCGCGCCGGTCATTTCGCCGAGCCGGCCCATATACGTAACGGAGCGACACGCACATGGCAGCACTGCAGAACAGCACAGTTGAAGCAATCAAGAACAACCAGACTCAGCTGTTGAGCGAGTGGACCAAACGCCTCGAAGCCAGCGGCGCCACACGCAACCTCAAGGAACACGACCTCGCTCAGCAAACCCGCGACTTGCTGGGCCTGCTCCTGGCGGGTCTGGAAAACGGCAACGGCAGCAAGATTGCCGCTGCGGGTTGGGAGGATACCCGTCAGTTCCTTGAAAAGCTGTCGCAGAGCCGCGCCCTGCTCGGCCAGGATTCCCAGCAAACCGCCAATTTCATCTTTGCCCTGAAAGGCCCGTTGTTCGCCCTGCTGCAAAACCATTATCAGGACCAGCCAGCACTGCTTGCCGAGCAATTGCTGGAAATCTCCGAATTGCTCGACACCGTCGGTATGCACACCATCGGCACCTTCCAGAAATCCCGTGAAGCGGTGATCAAGCGTCAGCAGGAAGAGCTGCTGGAACTGTCGACTCCGGTGGTCAAGCTGTGGGATGGCGTCCTCGCCCTGCCAATGATCGGCACCCTCGATTCGCAGCGCACCCAAGTGGTAATGGAATCGCTGCTGCAACGTATCGTCGACACCGGTTCGGAAATCGCCATCATCGACATCACCGGCGTGCCGACCGTTGACACCCTGGTCGCCCAGCACCTGCTGAAAACCGTGACCGCAATCCGCCTGATGGGCGCTGACTGCATCATCAGCGGCGTGCGTCCGCAGATTGCGCAAACCATCGTGCACCTGGGTCTGGATCTGCAAGGCGTAGTGACCAAGGCCAATCTGGCCGACGCATTGAAACTGGCCCTGACCCGCTTGGGTGTCAGCCTCGTCAAGACGGCTTGACCATGGAACGTATTCCGATTCTTCAAATGGGCGATATCTTGCTGGTGACCATTCAGGTCGACATGCATGACCAACTCGCCCTGACCCTGCAGGACGATCTGTCCGAGCGCATCAGCCGGACATCCGCCCGGGGCGTGCTGATCGACATCACGGCGCTGGACATGGTCGATTCGTTCATCGGGCGCATGATCGGCGACATTTCCGGGCTGTCGAAAATCATGGACGCCAAAACCGTGCTGGTCGGCATGCAGCCGGCAGTGGCGATCACGCTCGTTGAGCTGGGCATGACTTTGCCAGACGTGAGCACCGCCCTGAACGTCGAACGCGGGATGAAACTGCTGCGGGAACGAGTACTTGCACAATGACCGTGCGCAGTAGCGGTACGCAACCCATTCTCATTGAACAGGACGTAGTGCTGGCCCGCCAGACCACGCGCAAGCTCGCCACCGAATGTGGCATGCGCCTGATCGACCTGACCAAACTGGTGACCGCTGTCAGTGAGCTGGCGCGTAACACCATGGTCTATGGCGGCGGCGGCGACATGGACTGGCAGATTCTCGAGGAAAACGGCCGGGTCGGTTTGCGTATCACCTTCCGCGACGAAGGCCCTGGCATCCCCGACATCAAACTGGCGATGACCGACGGCTGGACCTCCGGCAGCGGGTTGGGCCTTGGCCTGACTGGCGCCAAGCGCCTGGTCAATGAATTCGAACTCGACACTGAGCCCGGCAAAGGCACGCGCATTACGATCACACGATGGACATGAATATCACCGGGTCGTTGACCCAGGTTCTGCCGATCGAGGACAGCAGCCAGATCGGCCACGCGCGGCGCACCGCGCAGAAACTCGCCGAGCAGCATGGCTTCGACGAAAACGATGCCGGCCGCGTGGCACTGGTCGCGACCGAACTGGCCAGCAACGTACTCAAGCACGCCCAGCGTGGTGAATTTCACCTGCGTGTACTGGCTCGGCCGGATAACGGCTTCGGCATCGAAATGCAGACCGTGGATCGGGCGCAGGGTTTTGACCTGGATGCCTGTCTGGCCGATGGCTTTTCCACTGGCGGCACACAAGGCATCGGCCTCGGCGCCGTATCGCGGCAGACCAATGTCTTCGATGTCTACGCCGATCACCGTGGCGCGGTGTTGCTGGCGCGGATCTTTGCGCGCAGCGACCGTCAAGCTGATATCCGCTTCGGAGCCAGCCAGCATTCGCTGCATGCCGACCCAGCCTGCGGTGATGTCTGGCATCTGGCGTATGAAGGTTCACGGATCAGCGCGCTGGTGGTCGATGGCCTCGGCCATGGCGAAGACGCCGAACGTGCCGGCCTGGCCGGTGCCCGGGCATTCGCCCGGGCACCGTTTGCCGATCCTGTGGTATTGATGGAAGACCTGCATCAGGAAATGCTCGGCACGCGCGGTGGCGCCGTCGCTTTCGCGCAGTTTGACAGCCAGCGCGACGGCCTGACGTTCGCCGGTGTCGGTAACATCGGCGCCAGTCTGCTGGAGCCTGGCAAATCCCGCGGTCTGGCCTCACACCCCGGTATCGTTGGTGGCCAGTACCGTAAAGCCAAACCCTTTGACTATGCTCACGTGAACGGACATTTATTGATCATGTACAGCGACGGCCTACAGTCCCGTTGGAATCTTGCAGACTACCCCGGCCTGGTGCATCGCCATCCTGCCGTGATAGCCAGCGTCCTGCACCGCGACTTTTGTCGTGGCCGCGATGACGTGACGGTGCTGGTCGTGGCTCTGGAGGCCGCCCATGGCTGAATCGACAACCCTGAGCCCTGCTGAACAGGCGGCGCTCATCGCTCAGTTGCAGCGCGAAACCACTGCCCTGCGCGAAGAACTCGATGAAACCAACCAGGGTGTTCTGGCGCTGTACGCCGAGCTCGACAATCAGGCCGAAGAACTGCGTCAGGCATCGGATCTCAAGAGCCGTTTCCTGTCGTACATGAGCCATGAATTCCGCACGCCGCTGGGCTCGATACTGAGCATCAACAGTCTGCTCGCTGACGAACTCGACGGTCCGCTCAGCCCTGAACAGCACAAGCAGGTAGCCTTCGTCAGCACCGCTGCCCGCGAGCTCAGCGACATGGTTGATGACCTGCTCGATCTGGCGAAGATCGAAGCCGGGCGCATCAGCATTTCCCCGGCCTGGTTCGACATGTTCGACCTGTTCTCCGCCCTGCGCGGGATGTTCCGGCCAATCGTCGACGCCTCGGCGGTGGATCTGATCTTCGAAGAGCCACTGGGCCTGCCGCGCCTGTATACCGATGACAAGAAGCTCGGGCAGATCCTGCGCAACTTCATTTCCAACTCGTTGAAATTCACCACCCGTGGCGAAGTGCGGGTATCGGCGCGAATGGAAGGTGAAGACAAAGTGCGCTTTGCCGTCAGCGACACCGGCATCGGCATCGCGGCCGAACTGCATGACACGCTGTTCGAAGACTTCTCCCAAGTCGATTCGCCATTGCAGAAACGTCTGCGCGGCACAGGTCTGGGTCTGTCACTGTGCAAGCGTTTCGCCGCCCTGCTCGGCGGTGAAGTCGGGGTAGACAGTACGCCGGGCGTCGGCTCGACGTTCTTTGTCATCATCCCGCTGGCGATCGCTCTGGAGAACGTCGATGAATCGTGACATCCGCCTGTTGATCGTCGATGACAACGTCGCCACCCGTTACGCCCTGCGCCGGCGCTTGGAGCGCCATGGCTACACGGTGCTCGAAGCCGGGACCGGCAGCGACGGACTGGCCCTGATCGAGAGCGAAGCCCTCGATGCGTTGATCCTCGACGTCAACCTGCCGGACATGAGCGGTTTCGACATCGTCCGCCTGCTGCGCGCCGACCCGGGCACCGCGCTGCTGCCAGTGATTCATGTGTCAGCGGCGTCGATCCAGACCGGCGATATCATCACTGGTCTCAACGCGGGTGCTGATGCTTATCTGATTCACCCGGTCGACCCCGATGTGCTCTTGGCGACCCTGCGTACCCTGCTGCGGGTGCGCGACACGGAAAATGCCCTGCGCGAAAGCGAGGCGCGTTTCCGCGAGATTTTCGCCAACGTCTCGGCACCGATCGCCGTGCTCGATGCCAATCTCAAAGTGCATGAATGCAACCACGCCTTTGCCCAGTTGATCGTCGACAACCGCGACGCGCAGGCGCTGCGTGAATGCTTTGCCGAAGATCAATGCTCGATCCTCGATGAACTGCGTCTGCGTCTGGTCGACGGCGAGCGCTGGAAAGGCACGCTGAACATGCGCGTGCAGGGCGAGATTCGCGAGACGCAATGGCAGATTTCGCCATATCGCACGCCAGAGCTGAGCCTGGTGTTTGTTGAAGACGTCACCGAGCACCGCCATCGCGAGCGCTCGCATCTGGCGCGGCTGGATGACACCACCACGCAGCTGGCCAAGGAAGTCGCCGAGCGGGTGCACGCCGAAGCGCAATTGCTGCAAGTACAGAAAATGGATGCACTGGGCAAGCTCACCGGCGGTATCGCCCACGACTTCAACAACCTGCTGACCGGGATCATCACCAGTCTGGAACTGATCCAGAAACGCGTGGCCGATGAGCGTCTGGACAAGGTGCAGTTCTATACCGAAGCAGCGCTGAACTCAGCCATGAGCGCGGCCTCATTGACCCATCGTCTGCTGGCATTTGCCCGCCAGCAGCCGCTCGATACACGGCCGGTGGACATCAACGAGCATGTCCGCTCGCTGGAAGAATTGCTGGTGCGCACCATCGGCGAGCGCATCACCCTCAAGCTGGAACTGACCAACAAACCGGCGATTGCGCTGGTCGACCCGGTGCAGCTGGAAAGCGCGGTGCTCAACCTGGTGATCAACGCCCGCGATGCCCTGCCCTCGGGCGGCAATATCTGGGTCAATACTTACGCCGCTTATTCCCATGGCGATCCGAATCTGGCCGATGGCGCGTACGTGGCGCTGTCGGTACGCGACGACGGCACCGGCATTGAACACAACGTGATCGACAAGGTGTTCGAACCGTTTTTCACCACCAAGCCTTTAGGCCAGGGCACCGGGCTCGGGCTGTCGACGATTTACGGTTTTGCCCGTCAGTCGGGCGGTGACGCGCACATTCGCAGCGTCGCCCGACGTGGCACCGAAGTGACCATCATGCTGCCCGGCACCAACGACCCGACCGGGGCCGATGCGCCTGTGCCCGTGCCTGACGCGAAAGGCAGTGGCGAGCATGTGCTGATCGTCGAGGACATGGCCACGGTGCGCTTGTTCGTCACCGAAGTGCTGGAGGATGCCGGCTATCGCTGCACGCAAGCGGCGGATATCGAATCGGCGCTGGAGCGCTTGCAGAACGACCCGTCGATCGACCTGCTGCTGACCGACGTCGGCCTGCCGCGCATGAGCGGCCGTGAACTGGCGGATGTTGCCCGTGGCTGGCACGAAGGGCTGCCGATCCTGTTCATGACCGGCTACGCCGAAACCGCGCTCAACCGCCAGGTCTTCCTCGGCACCGGCATGGACATGCTGGTCAAACCGTTCCAGATCAGTGAACTGCTCGACAAGGTCCGCCGTACGCTGGATGGCGCCTGAACTGGCGCCATCGCTGGCAAGCCAGCTCCCACAGGGGGCATCAGTGTGCGCAGATTTTCGGCAACAACTTGAATTTCTGTGGGAGCTGGCTTGCCAGCGATGGCGGCCAGCAAGGCGCTGCAGTTATCGGCTTAAAGCACGGGCAAGAAACGGCGCGGTCTTGCTCTTCTTGCTGGCGGCGACTTTCTGCGGTGTGCCGGCGGCGACGATCCTGCCGCCCTGATCGCCGGCCCCGGGGCCGATGTCGATCACCCAGTCACTCTGCGCGACGACGCGCATTTCGTGTTCGACGACGATCACCGTGTGCCCCGCCGTTACCAGCGTATCGAGTTGTTCCAGCAACCGATCGACATCTCTCGGGTGCAATCCCGTGGTCGGTTCATCCAGTACATACAAGGTCGCACCACGCTGGCTGCGCTGCAACTCGGTCGCCAGTTTGATCCGCTGCGCTTCACCACCGGACAGTTCCGTGGCCGGTTGCCCCAGGCGCAGATAACCCAGGCCGATATCGCGCAGCACTTCCAGCGAACGACGAATCCCCGCCTGCTCGGCAAACACCGCCACCGCCTCATCGACGGTCAGTTGCAGCACCTGGGCGATGCTCAAGCCCTGCCAGAGAATCGCCAATGTCTGCGGGTTATACCGCGCTCCGTGGCAGGTCGGGCACGGCGCATACACGCTGGGCATGAACAGCAATTCCACACTGACAAAACCTTCGCCCTCACACGTGGCGCAACGGCCCTTGGCGACGTTGAAAGAAAACTGCCCGGCATCATAGCCCGCCGCTTGTGCCTCAGGTGTCGCGGCGAACAGCTTGCGCACGTTGTCGAACAAGCCGGTGTAAGTCGCCAGATTGGAGCGCGGCGTGCGTCCGATGGGTTTCTGATCAACCTGCACCAGCCGTTTGATCGACTCCAGGCCGGCGCTGATCTGCCCGGTGCTGGGCGGCGGCGTGTCATCTTCCAGGCTCGGTTCTTCTGACTCGGCTTCGGCCACCGGACGGCCCAACTGCGCGCCGACCAGTTCCAGCAAGGCCTGACTGACCAGACTCGATTTGCCAGATCCCGATACGCCGGTCACCGAGGTGAAACAGCCCAAAGGGAATTCGGCGCTAAGATTATTCAGGTTATTGCGCGTCACGCCGTCGAGCTTCAGCCAGCCGCTCGGCTTGCGCGCGGCGCGCTCAGGGCGTTGATTTTCGGCAAACAGATAAGCGCGGGTCTGCGAATCTGCAATATCAGCAAGTCCCGCAGGCGGACCGCTGTACAGCACGCGCCCGCCCTTCTCGCCCGCAGCCGGGCCGACGTCGATCAGCCAGTCGGCACGGCGCATGGTTTCGACATCGTGTTCGACCACAAACAGCGTGTTGCCGTCCGCCTTCAAGCGCTGCAATGCCTCGAACAACGCCTCGCCATCCGCCGGATGCAGACCGGCAGACGGTTCGTCCAGGACATAAATCACCCCGAACAGCTGCGAACCCAATTGCGTGGCCAGGCGCAAACGCTGCAACTCGCCAGACGACAAGGTCGGCGTACTGCGTTCCAGCGCCAGATAACCCAGGCCGAGATCGGTCAGGGTGCTGACCCGCTCCAGCAAATCCTCAGCGATGCGCTGCGCCGCCAAGCGTTTCTCCAGCGACAGATTCGGCGTGTGGCGCACGTCCGGTGCGCTGGCATGCCCGCTGGCGCCATGGGCGACCCGCTGCTGACGAGCCTCGCGGGTTTGCGCATGGCTGAGGGTGTCGCCGCTCTCCTCGGCCTGTTCCAGATAATTTGAAGCTGCTACAGGCCGCAGCACTTCGGCCACTTGCAGCAACGGCATCTGCGACAACTCGCCAATGTCGTAGCCGGCAAAGGTCACCGACAACGCCTCGCGCTTGAGCCGTTTGCCCTCGCACAATGGGCACGGGCTACCGCGCATGAACTGTGAAACACGCTTCTTCATCAGCGCACTTTGCGAGTGAGTGAAGGTGTGCAGGATGTAGCGCCGAGCGCCGGTGAAGGTGCCCTGATAACTCGGTTCCATCTTGCGCTTGAGGGCTACGCGGGTTTCCTCCGGGGTCAACCCGGCGTACACCGGCACCGTCGGCGTTTCTTCAGTGAAGAGAATCCAGTCGCGCTGCTTTTTCGGCAGTTTCTTCCAGGGAATATCGACATCAATGCCCATGGTCACGAGGATGTCGCGCAGGTTCTGCCCTTGCCAGGCCAAGGGCCAGGACGCCACTGCACGCTGACGGATGGTCAGGTTCGGGTCCGGCACCATCAGCGCTTCGGTGACTTCATAGACGCGACCAAGTCCATGACACTCCGGACAGGCGCCCTGCGGCGTGTTCGGTGAAAAATCCTCGGCATACAGCATAGGCTGCCCCGGCGGGTAACTCCCGGCGCGGGAATAGAGCATGCGGATCAGGCTCGACAGCGTCGTCACACTGCCCACCGAAGAACGCGCGCTTGGCGTGCCGCGCTGTTGTTGCAGAGCGACGGCAGGCGGCAGTCCTTCGATGGAATCGACATCCGGCACGCCGACCTGATCGATCAGCCGCCGCGCGTACGGCGCCACCGATTCGAAATACCGCCGCTGGGCCTCGGCGTAAAGCGTGGAAAACGCCAGCGACGACTTGCCCGAACCCGAGACGCCGGTGAACACCACCAGCGCATCACGCGGAATATCGACGTCAACATTCTTCAGGTTATGTTCGCGGGCGCCGCGCACACGAACCATACCGGCGGGTGCTTTGGAATTGCGCTTGGAAATCATCGGCCTGCCTTGATTGAAAAACTGGGCAGCGCTCGGCATCAGGTGCCGAGCACCTCGCAAATCATCTGCAGTAAAGCTTGCGGGCTGTAGGGTTTGCCGAGCAGATGCGTATCGGGGCTGAGCTGGTGGTCGCGGGAAATGATGTCGCGGGTATGCCCGGAAGTGAACAGCACCGGCACTGGCGGCGTCTGCACCTTGGCCCAGGCAGCTAGATCGGAACTCTTGATCAGGCCGGGCATGACCACGTCGGTGAAAATCAGATCGATCTCGATGCCTTCCAGCAACATCTGCATGGCCACGTCGCCATTGCCGGCGGTCATCACCCGATAGCCTTCTTCGCGCAGCAACTCGACCGCCGAAGCGCGCACCGCGTCATTGTCTTCCACCACCAGAATGGTTTCGTGGCCGCCGCTCTTGCGCTCGCCGACACTGGCGGTCTCTTCACGAACCGGACGCCGACTGCGCGGGAAATACAACTGCACCCGCGTGCCTTCGCCGAGCTTGCTGTCGATCTCGACGTGGCCGCCACTCTGTTTGACGAAGCCGAAGACCATGCTCAGACCGAGACCAGTGCCCTGCCCGTCGGCCTTGGTGGTGAAAAACGGTTCGAAAACCTGTTCCAGCATTTGTGGGGCAATGCCCACGCCGGTGTCGGTGACCGCCACGCGCACATACTCACCGGACGCGATGCCCTTGCCGACGCAGTATTCGCTGTCCAGACAGACATTGGCGGCGCTGAGGCCGATAACGCCCTCGCCTTTCATCGCGTCGCGGGCGTTGATGGCCAGATTGAGAATCGCGTTTTCCAGTTGGTTGCGGTCGACGTTGATGTGCCAGGGCTGCGGCGGCAGTTGCACGTCGATCTGAATGGTTTCGCCCAATGCACGTTGGAGCAATTCGCCCACGCCTTCGAAAATCTGCTCAGGGTTGCACACGGCCGGTGACAGCGGTTGCCGCCGGGCAAATGCGAGCAATTGCGAAGACAGTTTGGCACCGCGTTCGACCGCCGCCAGCGAAGCCACGACCCGGCGTTGTACGTTGGCATTGTTGGGCTCATGCCGGGCGAGCAGATGCAGGTTGCCGGCGATGACTTGCAGCAGATTGTTGAAGTCGTGGGCAACGCCACCGGTCAGGCCGCCGATGGCTTCGAGCTTCTGCGATTGGCGAAGTTGTTCCTCGGCTGCCAGCCGCGCATTCACTTCGGCGGCCACTCGCTGTTCGAGATTACGGGTGAATTTGAGCAGTGATTCTTCGGCGTTTTTGCGCTCATGGATGTCGATCAGCACACCGGGAAAGCGAAACGGTTTGCCTTGCTCATCGAACTCGCAGGCACCACTGGCCAACACCCACAGGTACTGGCCGTCGGCGCGCTGCACGCGGTATTCAGCGTTGTACGGCTCGCCAGTGCGCACGCTATGGGCAACTCGCTCCTGCACCCACCGATGATCTTCGGGATGAATGCGCGATTCAGCGATCTCTTGTTGCAGATCGCTCAAGTCCTGATCCGGCGGATAGGAAAAGGTGCGGGCGAAACGTTCGTCAGCAGAGAAGCGATTGTTCTTGATGTCCCAGACAAACGAGCCAAGCAGTGCGCCGGCATTCAGCGCCAGACGCACGCGCTCGTTGTCGGCGCGGTACGCATCTTCCGCCGCCTGGCGCAGACGCTCGGAATGCACCAGCTCGGTGGTCTCGACCACCATCGCCATGACGCCACCCGGCACGCCTTCATCGTTTGCCACCGGGCTGTAATACAAGTCCATCCAGACGTCTTCGGGCACGCCGTCGCGCAGCAATACCAGCTCTTTGTTGCGATAGGACAAGGTGCCGCCGGCCAGGCAAGTGTCAACGACGTGGCGGTTGAATTCGGCGACTTCCGGCCAGCCCAGCTCTACCGGCACGCCAAGCAGATAGGGATGGCGGCCACCGGCGAATTCGGAGTAGGCGTCGTTGTAGATCATGTAGCCGGCATGGCCCCAGAGCATCACCATCGGCAGCGGCGAAGCCAGCATCAGCTGCACGGTGTTACACAGGCTGGCCGGCCAGTCGGCGAGCGGACCCAGTTCGGTGAGGCTCCAGTCGAACGCACGGATGCGTCCGGCCATTTCGCCTTTCCAGCCCTCACAGCCGTGGCTTTCGGATAAAAACTGCATCGCCTGACTCAGTGTCCTTTTTTGCGGTTTTCCGATCTATCGCAACCCTACAACGACGCGACGCCCGTGTGTTTCGAGGCCCTGAAAACGCATTGGTTTCATTGGAGGTATAGCCGATTTGCGACACAGGGCCATTCAGACGCCAATCAAGTGTTTGAGTGGGTGATAGCCGGTTTTCATTTTTGCAGCAACGTCGAGAATCGCCTTCTCGATTCCGTTGAGGTGCGTGCAGGTCAGCTCGATCGCGGCGCTCTGATTACCGGCCTCGATGTACTCAAGCAAACGCAGGTGTTCATCGTCGCGGCAAGCTTGATGACTGTCATCATCGAGCGCGGCGGCATACAGCGAAGCGCGCGAGATCAGCTTCTGGAACCAGTCGAGCAGCACCGGATTGTTCAGGCTGCGCGCCAGTTTGAGGTGGAATTCGCCGAGCAGATGGATCAGCCGTTCATGGTCGCCGGCCGCATGGGCGGCATCCTCCAGCAACAAGTGCTCACGCAGATCCTGCATGGCAACGCTGTCTTTGCGCCGGCAAAGTTCGGTGACGATGCCGATTTCGATCAGCCGCCGGGTTTCGAACAGCGAACGCAGCTCTGCGTCACTGGGCAGCGACACCGATGCACCTTTGTTGGGCTCAGTGGTGACCAGACCATCGGCTTCCAATTGCTTGAGCGCAGCACGAACCGACGTGCGGCTGACATTGAACAGCTCGGCCAGCGACGCCTCACCCAGCTTCATGCCCGGGCGCAACGAACGCTTGCTGATCGCCGCGTAAACCCCTTGGTAGACGCGATCGACCGTGGTTTCCAGTTTCTTTTCGCTCATTCGAACACTCCTTTGGCGTCGGGCAATTCATCCTGGCAGTGGCTGGCCATGGAGATTGATCGGGCTCCCGTACCGGTGTGAAGCGCAGAATATCTGCCTTCGGCCCAAAGGTGCAGCCTTTTGATTTATCTCGATTTTGGATAAACAGCCAAAACCTGTGGGAGCGAGCCTGCTCGCGAAGGCGGCGGCACGTTCGACATCGTCATTGCCTGACACTGCGCTTTCGCGAGCAGGCTCGCTCCCACACTGATACGGGGTAAATCCACCATCTTCATCGCAACCAAATTCCCTGTGGGAGCGAGCCTGCTCGCGAAGGCGGCGGCACAGTCAACATCGTCATTGCCTCAGACTGCGCTTTCGCGAGCAGGCTCGTTCCCACACTCATACGGGGTAAATCCACCATCTTCATCGCAACCAAATTCCCTGTGGGAGCGAGCCTGCTCGCGAAGGCGGCGGCACAGTCAACATCGTCATTGCCTCAGACTGCGCTTTCGCGAGCAGGCTCGTTCCCACAAAGGTCAGTGGAAATCCCGGCTCTGCACGTGAATGCCGTTGAGCAGCGGGCTAAGGTCGCTCATGCGCCCGGCGATAAGGTGGCTCACATCGCCTTCGCGCTCCCAGCGGCCGTCGACCTTGAGCAATTGCGAACCCACCAGCACTTGGCGCTGACGCTCGGCCAGGTCACGCCAGACCACTACGTTGACGTTGCCGAACTCGTCTTCCAGGGTCACGAACGTTACCCCACTGGCCGTACCTGGGCGCTGTCGGCCGGTGACCAGACCGGCCACGCTGACCGGCCGGCCATGTTCAATATCCATCAATTCCCGCGAGCTGCGGCAGCGCCGGGCCTGCAACTCGCCACGCAGCAATGCCAACGGGTGCGGCCCCAGCGTCGTCCCCACCGTGGCGTAATCAGCATGCAGGTCTTCGCCAACGCTGGGTTTGGGCAGGACGATTTTGACTTCTTCTTCGTTGGGCAGGCCGGCGAACAGGCCGAGCTGTTTCTGCACCCCGGCCACTTCCCAACGCGCACGATGACGGTGCCCGGCCAGACCGCGCAAAGCGCCGGAGTCTGCCAGCAAGGCCTGCGCACGACTGTCGAGGGCGGCGCGCTCACCCAGGTCAGCGACATCGGCAAACGCCCCGTGTCGGCGCGCGGCTTCGATGCGCCGTGCGTCCTCTTCGCGAAAACCCTTGATCATGCGCAGGCCCATGCGAATCGCCGGTTGCCCGGCACTCAACGGTTCGAGGCTGCAATCCCAGTCGCTGGCGCGCACGTCCACCGGACGGATCTGCAATTGGTGCCGCCGCGCGTCCTGCAGAATCTGGTCCGGGCTGTAAAAGCCCATCGGCCAACTGTTGATCAATGCACAGGCGAACGCCGCCGGCTCGTGGCATTTCAGCCAGCAACTGGCGTAGGTCAGCAAGGCGAAACTGGCGGCGTGGGATTCGGGGAAGCCATAACTGCCGAAGCCTTTGATCTGCTCGAAGATCTGCGCGGCGAATTCCGGTGTGTAGCCGTTCTTTTTCATCCCGGCGGCGAGACGCTCCTTATGCGGCTCCAGTCCGCCATGGCGCTTCCACGCGGCCATGGAACGACGCAGTTGATCGGCCTCGCCGGGGCTGTAGTCGGCAGCGACGATGGCGATCTGCATGACCTGCTCCTGAAACAGCGGCACGCCCAGGGTTCTTTTGAGTACGACCTCGAGCGCTGGCGACGGATAGGTTTCCGCCTCTTCCTTGTTACGTCGGCGCAGATAGGGATGAACCATGCCGCCCTGAATCGGCCCCGGGCGGACGATCGCCACTTCAATCACCAGATCGTAGAACGTCTGCGGTTTCAGGCGCGGCAGCATCGACATCTGCGCCCGCGACTCGATCTGAAACACACCGACGGTATCGGCGCGGCTGATCATTGCGTAGGTCGGTTTGTCTTCGGCGGGGATCGTCGCGAGCGTCAGGTTCAGATCACGATGCCGGCGCAGCAGATCGAAGCAGCGGCGAATCGCACTGAGCATACCCAAGGCGAGAATATCCACCTTGAGCAGGCCGACCGCATCGAGGTCGTCCTTGTCCCATTGGATGATGGTGCGGTCGGCCATTGCCGCGTTTTCTACCGGCACCAAGGTGTCCAGCGGTTGCTCGGAAATCACGAAACCGCCGGGATGCTGCGACAGGTGCCGGGGGAAGCCGATCAGTTGCCCGGTCAGGCTCAGCACCCGGCGCAGCACCGGACTGTCCGGGTCGAAGCCGCCTTCACGCAAACGTTCCAGCGGCGGCGTTTCATCGCTCCAGCGCCCGCAGCAATCGGCCAGCGCGTTGATCTGATCCGGTGGCAGGCCGAGGGCCTTGGCCACATCACGCACGGCACCGGTGGCGTGATAGGTGCTGACCACCGCAGTCAGCGCCGCACGCCGCCGGCCATAACGGTTGAACACGTATTGCAGGACTTCCTCGCGGCGCTCGTGCTCGAAATCGACATCGATGTCCGGCGGCTCGTTGCGCTCTTTGGACATGAAGCGTTCGAACAGCAGCGTAGTACGATCCGGATCGATCTCGGTGATGCCCAGGGCAAAACACACCGCCGAGTTGGCGGCCGAACCACGGCCCTGACAGAGGATGTTCTGCGTGCGGGCAAAGCGCACCACGTCGTGCACGGTGAGGAAGTAGCTTTCGTAGCCGAGTTCAGCGATCAATTGCAGCTCGTCATCGATCTGCTTGAGCACCTTGGCCTGAGGCCCTTTAGGCCAGCGCCAGGCAATGCCCTCCTCGGTCAAATGACGCAACCAGGAACTGGCATTGTGGCCCTCGGGCACCAGCTCTTTCGGATATTGATAGCGCAGCTCGCTCAGATCGAAGGTGCAGCGTCTGGCCAGTTTTAGCGACGCTTCAAGCAAGTCCGGCGGATACAGTGCGCGCAGCTCATCGAGGCAACGCAAATGCCGCTCGCCATTGGGATGCAGGCGCAGACCCGCTTCGGCCACGGGGACGTGATGACGGATCGCGGTCATGGTGTCCTGCAAGGCACGGCGCCCCCGGGCATGCATGTGCACATCGCCGCTGGCCACGGCTGGAGTCTGCAGCTCAGCCGCCAGAGCCAACAATGCCGCGAGCCGCTGCTGATCGTTCTGCCCGCGATGCAGTTGCACCGTGAGCCACAGGCGGTCGCCGAAGGTTTGTTTCAGCCAGCGCCCTTCTTCGCGGTCATCCACTGAATCCGGCACCCACAACACCAGCAAACCCGGCAGTGCTTCGTCGAAGTCTTCGCGCAGCAGCTGATACTGGCCTTTCTGCGTACGCCGCCGGGCCTGGGTGATCAAGCCGCACAGGGCCTGATAACCAGCAAGGTTTTCCACCAGCAGTACCAGTTTCGGGCCGTTTTCGATGCGCACCTCGCTGCCGATGATCAGCGGCAACTCCACGGACTTCGCCGCTTGCCATGCACGAACGATCCCGGCGAGGGTGCACTCGTCGGTGATCGCCAGTGCCTGATAGCCGTGCTTTTTCGCCCGCTGAAACAGCTCCAGCGCGCTGGAGGCACCGCGCTGGAAACTGAAATTCGACAGGCAATGCAGTTCGGCGTAATCGGCACTCATGCGAACCAGCCTTGCAGCCACAGCGGGCCGCCCTCACCCACAGCGCGCCAGGCCCAGCCCTGCTGACCGGCGCGGTTCTGGATCAGGTAGTAATCACGCCGCACGTCGCCACCGTCCCACCAACCGGATTCGATGCGCTCCGGCCCCATGAGAATCCGCGCCGAACCTTCCGGCACGCTCTGCGGTTCGTTGAGCAGCCAGCCCGGGCGCTGGACGCTGGGCAAACCTGTGCAAGGCTGTTTGTCGACGCCATTCTGCCACGCGCACTCGGGACGATGATCGGCCTGAAAGCGCAAGCCCTGCACCGCGTCATCACCCAGCCGTGCGCGCAGACGTTCGCGCAATTGCTCCCAGGGCAAGGTCTGCTGCGGGCGGTCGTCGAACAGTTCCTGATACTGCGGAACGAAACTCGGCAGGTCTTCGGCGCGCAAGCGAAAACCACGCACCGGCGCCTCGACCTGGACTTGCTCCAGCCGGCCACGGGCCAGTTCAAACAGCATCGCCGCGTCACGCTCGGCACTGAGCAGGCCGACCTTGATCACCGTGTCCGGCAGCCCTGCGTGTTCCAGATGCAGGTCAAAACGCTGCACGCCACTGTCGCGCCCACAGAGGAACGCCGACAGGTCGCCGGTCAAGCGCCGTAACGGGAACAGCAAGGCTTGATGGGATTGCACGTCGAAATTCAGTTCGATGCGGATATCGAAACGGTCTGGCGGCAGATAGAACGCCAGCGCCAGCGGGCGTGCGCCGAACAGCGTGTCGAGGTGCTTGAGCATCTGCGCTTCGAAACGCCGGGCCAGTGCCTGGCGTGGCAGGCTTTGCACCTGACTGAGATTGCGCAGGCCCATGCGCGACAACGCCGTGGCGACATTCGGCTCCAGCCCCACACGATCAACCGGCAATTGCCCGAGATGATGCTGCAAGGCTTCGCTGTCCGGCACCACCAGGCCATCGTAGGCATTGGCCAGCACTCGTGCCGCCACCGGGTTCGGCGCGGCGACGATGCGATGGCGAAAGCCCAGATCTTTCAATTCCTGGCGCAGGCGAGCTTCAAATTGCGGCCAGGTACCGAACAGTCCGAGGCTGGATTCGATCTCGAACACCACGGTACGCGGGTAATGCACGCTGACCTGCGCGCTGAAGCGATAGGCCCACGCGGCGAGAAACTGCTGCCAGTGCTCGACCTCGGCCACCTCGTAATCGGCGGTGGCAAAGCCTTTGCTCATGGCTTGCGCGGCGGTCATCGACATGCCGGGGCGCAGGCCGAGTTTGCGCGCCGCCGGATTTACCGCTTGCAGCACTCGGCGTTGGGCCGGACCGCTGAGCAGCACCAACGGCTCTTCAGGGTCGGGCCGCTGACGCAGCACAGCGTCGAGGGCCAGTTGCGGAAAGAGAATACATACCCAGCGCATGACGATCAGTGCCCCACGGCAAAGGCAATCGGCGCCGCACGCGCCAGCCCGCCACGGCATTTGAGTACGCGGAGTTGCGCCGGTTTGGCATCGATGGCTATGCGCAACGCTGCCGGTGACGGGTTGACCGCCTCGCTCAACGGGCGCCAGGCAAAGGCCAGGGTCTGGCCGGTTTCCGCCGCTACCTGCAAACGCCGCAAGGCTCGGTCGTCGGCCTTGTTCGGCCAGCACAGCACCGCGCCGCAACTGCCCGAGCGCAGACACTGCTCCGCCGCCCACAAGGCATCGCGTTCGCTGGCCTGAATCACCGACAACTGGCGCAAATCGACCCCGGCATTGGCCCAGGCCTGCGGGTACGGCACGAACGGCGGCGCCACCAGCACGATGCGCTCACCGGCCGCGGACAATCGCGCCAGGGTTGGCCAGACCAGTTGCAGCTCGCCGACACCAGGGCCGGCGAGAAGGATTTCGCTCAGCGCCGCTTCCGGCCAGCCGCCGCTGGGCAGAGCTGCGTCCAGTCCCGCATGCCCGGTCGGCTGCGGACTCGCCGCCGGTGGCGCAGGCCTGCCGCGCCAGACCTGGCCGCCATTGAACAGCGCATCCAACGCAACGACGACGCCCATCAGCCTTGCCTCACCAGACCACAGAACACGCCTTCAATGGCCAGATCCTGATCATCACGCACGACAATCGGCTTGTACGCCGGGTTGCGCGGCAGCAGGCGCACTTCATCCCCGACCCGTTCGAAGCGTTTGATGGTGACTTCACCGTCCAGACGCGCAACGACGATCTGGCCGTTCAGCGCCTCGGGATTGCGCCGCACACCGACCAGATCGCCATCGAGAATGCCGTCTTCGATCATCGAGTCGCCCTGCACCCGCAGCATGTAATCCGGGGTGCGGGAGAACAGCGCCGGGTCGAGCAGCAAACGGTTATGGATATCGGCATCGGCGCCAATCGGCGCGCCGGCGGCCACACGACCGAGTACGGGGATCTCCAGCAGCTCCGGACGCGATGGCTGGCCGAGCAAACGAATGCCCCGGGCCTGATGCGGATTGACCTCGATGAAACCGGCTTCGGTGAGCGCCAGCACATGCTTGCGCGCCACGCTGCGCGAGGCAAAACCAAAAGCCTCGCTGATTTCAGCGAGGCTTGGGGGCTGACCGTGCTCAGCGATGCGATCGCGGATAAAGGTCAGAATGGCGGTACGGCGGGGAGTCAGATTGGTCATGGAGTACATTTGTACTCCTGTGGGAATTTCCTGACAAGAACCGCCAGTCGGCGCATGCCGACGCAGGGAGCTGCCGAAGGCTGCGATCTGATCGTTCCCACGCTCTGCGTGGGAATGCCTCAAGGGACGCTCCGCGTCCAGTGACGCGGAGCGTCACGGGCTGCATTCCCACGCGGAGCATGGGAACGATCATCGGATACGGTCAGGAAGCCAGTTGCGCCAGGTACTCCCACGGATAAATCCCGCGTTGATGCCCGTCGCTGAACACCAGTTGCACACCATAACCCTGCGGGTTGAGTTCGATCAGGCGCACGCGATCATCAACCAGCGGCGTGACACCGCGCAGGCGAAATGCGCGGC
Organism: Pseudomonas sp. AC255; assembly: GCF_979258175.1. NCBI lineage: Bacteria > Pseudomonadati > Pseudomonadota > Gammaproteobacteria > Pseudomonadales > Pseudomonadaceae > Pseudomonas > Pseudomonas sp. AC255. The sequence continues at coordinate 2,604,337 of NZ_OZ409841.1, forward strand.
ATTGCGAGCAAGGGCATTGCCGGCGCAGATCGGCATGCTTGAGCAGCGATTCGCGCCCGTCCGGCCAGCTCAGGTGTAACGTGCGCTCACTCTGCGAGTTGCCCACCGACAGCGGATTCATTGCAGCTGACTCAACGCGATGCGCACGGCTTTGCGCACTTCCGGGTCGCCGTCGTCCTGCGCTGCCTGCAACGCGGCCACGGCGCCGCGATCCTTCAATTCACCGAGGGCCAGCGCGGCTTCCTTGCGCAGATTGCTGATGCGGTGGCCAAGGGTGTCGACCAGCGCGTCCAGCGCCGGGACGAAACGCAGACGACCGAGGCTGCGAGCGGCGCGCAGGCGCACTTGCCAGTAATCATCGCTCAGCGCTTCGACCAAGGCCGGGCCGGCGTCGCTGTGGCCAACCTTGCCCAGCGTGGTCGCAGCTTCTTCGCGCACTTGCCAGGCGGGGTCGTGCAAGGCCTGGCTCAGCGCCGGCAACACTTCGGCGCCACTGGCCAGACCCAGCGCACCCGTCGCGGCGCGACGCACTTCGGTGTCCGGGTCGTCGCTGGCCAATCGCGCCAGGGCTGGCAGCGCGTCGAGCTGTTTGAGCCAGCCGAGCACGCCAACCGCTTCGCGCCGAACATGAGCATCGGCATCCTCCAATGCCGCGACGGCAGCCGGCGCGGCCTCGGCAAAGCGCAATTCTCGCAACGCCCGAAATGCGGCGATGCGCACACTGACATCGGCATGTTCGGTCCACGGCAGAATCACGCGCCCCGCCGCTGCAGTCTTGAGCAGGCTCAGGCTTTGCGCCGCTGCCGATTGCACAGCGGGCGACGGATCCGTCAGCGCTTCGCACAAGGCTTGCACGACCGCATCGTCCTCCCACGCTTCAAGCAATCGCGCAGCTTCAGCGCGAACATCCTCGGCAGGATCCTGACGAAGTCGATCAACCAGCCAGAGCAAGCCATCCGGTTCTTCGAGATCGGCCAGATCGATCAGGGCAATGCGCCGCACGCCGGCGTCTTCAGCCGTCAGGCGCGGATGCAGGGCGAGGATGTCTTCGTTGTCGGTCACAGCAAAAATAGAGGTCATAAGGCAAATCGCGGCAAAGGGTTTTCAGGAGGCAGGCCGAGCGGATTGAGGCGCGGCAGCGGTCGGTCGTTGTCGTGGCGCAGCAGGTCGAGGCAGTGGCGCTTGAGGCGAGCGAATTCCGGGCTGGTGACCAGTTCGCTGGTGCGCGGACGCGCAAAGTCCAGAGGCAAGTCTTCGATGATTCGCCCCGGTCGCGCGCTCATTACCAGCAAGCGGTCGGCGAGAAACAACGCCTCGTCGATGTCGTGAGTGACGAAAACCACCGTGGTGCGGATGCGCGTCCAGATGTCCAGCAGCAGTTCCTGCATGTTCAGACGGGACAGCGCATCCAGCGCGCCGAACGGTTCGTCCATCAGCAACAGTCGCGGGCGATTGACCAGCACCCGGGCGATTTCTACCCGTTGCTGCATGCCCCCGGATAGCTGATCGGGCCAGCGCTCGGCGAAGCCTTCGAGGCCGACCAGTTTGAGGATGTCGTCAGCGGCTCGATGCCGCTCAGCCTTGCCGACCCCGCGCATTTTCAAGCCGAAGGCGACGTTGTCGCGCACCGTGCGCCACGGGAACAGCGTGTGATGCTGGAACACCATGCCGCGCTGCGGCGACGGGCCGGTCACCGCGCTGCCGTCGACTTTCAAGCTGCCGGTACTGGCATTCAAGTGTCCGGCCAGGGCGCCGAGCAAGGTCGACTTGCCGCAACCGGAGGGGCCGAGAATGCACACGAACTGGCCGGGTTCAATCTGGCAATCGAGGCCCTGCACCGCTTCGAAGGCTTCGCGGCCCTGGCCGAGGACGATGGACAATTGGCGGATGTCGATCCGCCCTTCCGGGGTTTGCATCACGCTCATCAGGCTTTGCCTCGCGGTCGATGCCAAGGCGTGAACAAGCCGCCCAGGCGTTTGATCAGCCAACTGCTGCCCATGCCCAACACGCCGATCAGGAGCATGCCGACGACAATGTCGGCGTAGTTCTGAATGGTGTAGGACTCCCAGGTGTAGTAACCGATGCCGAACTGCCCGGAGATCATTTCCGCCGTCACCAGACAGAACCACGACGTGCCCATGCCGATCGCCAGGCCAGTGATGATGCTCGGCGCAGCGCCCGGCAGGATTACTTCCAGCAGAATCGCCCGACGCCCTGCCCCGAGGCTTTTTGCCGAGGCGATCAGGCGTGGATCAACGCCTTCGACGCCGTGCACGGTGTTGAGCAGGATCGGGAACAGCGCGCCAGTGAAGGTGATGAAAACCATCGACAACTCCGAGGACGGAAACATCAGGATCGCCAGCGGAATCCACGCCACGGCGGGGATCGGGCGCAGGACTTCCAGCGGTGGCAGCAAAATGTCTTCAGCCCATTTCGACCGGCCGATGGCCAGGCCCAGGGCGATGCCGATGATCAGCGCCGCCAGATAGCCGGCGAAGACGCGGCCGAGGCTGCTGCTCAAGTGCTGCCAGAGTTTGCCCGAGTCGCCCAGGCCCAGTGCGGCTTCGATCACCGCCAGTGGCGTCGGCACGTTGGCAAAGGTGACCAGGCCGAGGTTCCAGTGATGGCTGGCGGCTAGTTGCCAGAAGAGCAGGCAGAGCAGCAGTGAGGCGGCTCTTGATGTCCAGCGCAACGGTGTTTTCATAGTCCGGTTTCCAGTTCGGGTTCTGTGTGATGGCTGAGATTTACCCCCTCACCCCAGCCCTCTCCCCCAGGGGGGCGAGGGGGAAAGGGAGCCGATTTGCGTGCTTTTCACGACCTGAGTTCGACTCGGTACTTCACGTCGGCGTATCTCTCACCAACAACTCGGTCAGTCCCCTCTCCCTCCGGGAGTGTATGTACCGGGGACATGGTGGACACATGTTCGGAGACATGGTGGACGGTTTTAGATCTTCTTACCTGCCGTCACGATCTGCAAGTTCAAGTCGATTCGAGCGACACGATGTCTACTCCAGTAGACATCGTGGATGCCGTCCTCCGTCGTCTCCCTGATCGCTATGCACCTGCCATAAAAAGCCTTTCCGATCTTGTATTCCCGATTCCTCCAGAAGATTTCGCCTCCCACCTGTACCTTCCTGACCACATCTGCGTCGTTGTACTCCGGCTCCGCCGGTTGCTCCTGATATTCCCGTGGGCTGCCACTGTAACGAGTCGCCGGCACCGCCATGCCCAGCGCCTGATGAGGGCGTTTCTGGTTGTAGATGTCGCGCCAGGTATCAAACGCCCGTTGTGCGTCGTCGAGATCGGTGAAAAACCGGCCTTGCAGGACTTCATTTTTCAGGCTGCGGTGGAAGCGCTCCAGTTTTCCCTGAGTCTGCGGGTGATAAGGCCGGGAGTGGCCGACCTTGATGCCCTGGCTCATCAGCCAGACTTCCAGCGCGGTGTAAACGCCTGTCTGATCGCCCCATGGCGAGCCGTTGTCCATCGTCATGCGCAACGGCAGGCCGTAGCGTCGAAACGACCGGATTAGATGGTCCTGTACCGTTTGGCGCTGTTCATTGGCACATGCGGCAATGCACAGCGAAAAGCGTGAGTGATCATCCAGGGCTGTGAATGGATGACAACGTCCGTGGCTCAGACTGAAATGTCCCTTGAAGTCGATCTGCCATAGATCGTTAGGCGCTTCGTGCTCAAAGCGGATAAATGGTTTGATCTCGGCAGCCTTTGGATCAACACGCGAATGACGCTGCAAAACCGCATGCACCGTGCTGACGGAGGGCATCACAGCGCCTTCATCTTCCAGCACGCGCTTGAGCTTGCGGGCGCCCCAAGCCTCGTATTGCTGACTCATGGTCAAAATTTGCTGCTCAACCTCATCAGCACAACGTTTGGGTGATGTTTTTGGTCGCCGGGACTGATCGTGCAAACCCTCTGCACCCGAGGTTTCAAACCTGTTGAGCCATTTGTAGGCAGTACTTGGGCTGATATTGAATCGACGGCAAAGCTGCCGAATATTCACCCCTTCTTGCCGAGCCAAATGCACAAACTCTGTACGAAGTTGCATGGTGGATGCCTCTTGCCAGGACACAGGTCATTTCCTTGATGATGAGCAATGTGCCTATTAAAAAGTGTCCACCATGTCTCCGAACACCTGTCCACCATGTGTCCGGTACATACAGGGAGAGGGTTAGGGTGAGGGGCTTTTGATCTTCAGCGCCCAGCAACAACCTGCGCAGTGGCATCGCTAAAGTCGAACACCTTGCCACCCTGCGCCGCAGCGTATTGCTGGGCCTGGCCCTTGAGCAGAAATGCGCTGAGGCGACCCTTGGCGTCGCTGGCAAACCACGCTTGTTCGGCGAACAACTTGATCCCGCTGTCACTGGCCTGCGCATACACCGCACGAATGTTCTTGCCCTCCTGCTTCAACCCCGCCAGCGCGGTGAACGCCGTTTCAGCCGAGCCATAACGACGGACTTTTTCCTCGCCACGCACCCAGATTTCCGCGACATGGCTGACGTCGGTGATGGCTCTGCCCGTCGCCGCATCCACGCCCGGCAATGGCGTCTGCGCGTAGTTGGCCAGTTGCGCGGTGTAATCGAGGTTCGCAGCCTTGAAGGCGGCGCGGATGTACTGGTCGTCGATGAAGCTGTTCAGGTCGAGCCCGCGATCGGCTTTCTTCAGCAGCTTCAAGGTATCGATGGCGGTACCGACAGCCTGGCGGTATTCAGGTTTCCAGCTCAGGTCGCGGGTCTGTACGCCGAGCGGGCCGTGAAACAGGTAGTTGACCTCGGCATCGACGCCGGTGACTTTGGCGATCAGTTCGCTGTACTTCTCGGGTTCGGCGGCAAGCAGTTGGTTGGCTTCGATGCTCGCGCGCAAATAGGCGACGACGATTTCCGGGTACTTCCTGGCGTAGGCCTGATCCACCAGTGCGCCATGGAAAGTCGGCGCGTTGGCCTGGGCGCCGTCGTAGATCTTGCGGGCGAAACCACGGCTCGGGAACAGCTCGGCGAAGGGCACGAAATCGGCGTGGGCGTCGATCTTCCCGGCCTGCAATGCCGAGCCGGCGACTTCCGGTGGCTGGGCGATGATGTTGACATCCTTAAGCGGGTCCCAGCCCTGCTCTGCCACGGCGCGAAGCAACATGCCGTGAGCCGTCGAGGCGAACGGCACCGAAATGGTCTTGCCCTTGAGTTCGCTGAGGCTCTGCACCGAAGAAGCGCTGGGCACGACGATGCCATTGCCGCTGCCCTTGATACTGCCCGACAGCACGCTGATGAACAGGCTGTGCTTGCCCGCCGTTTCGAACGCCACACCATTGAACGCACCGGGGAAATCGGCCATGGCGCCAAAGTCGAGTTTGCCGGCGACCATCTCGTTGGTCAGCGGCGCGCCACTGGTGAAATTCTTCCACTGCACGTCGTACTTCGCGTCTTTGTAGGCGCCATCGTGGGGCAGGTATTTTTCCAGCAGACCGAGTTCACGGATCAACAGGCCACCGGCGGCGCAGTTGATGGTGGTGTCCTGAGTGCCGATGGCGATGCGGATGGTTTCGGCCGAGGCCGACAAGGTGAATGAAGCCAGTACCAGACCGGCAAGTGCTGCACGCAACATGAGTGTTTCCCCTCGAATCATCTTTTTGAAGTTCGTCTCCGCCGCGATCGGGGCGCGGTGGGAAACGAGGGGTGTTTTGCATTCAGCGTCCGGGGTTCACCGGATGGCTATTGGATAATCACAATTGCAATGTGGGAGCGAGCCTGCTCGCGAAGGCGGCGGGTCAGTCACCATCATTGTTGAACGAACGATTGCTTTCGCGAGCAGGCTCGCTCCCACAATGGATTTGGGGTCAACGCAACAAATAGGGGATGTCGACCTTCACCGCCCCAGTCGGGCAATCCTTCTCGCACGGCATGCAGTACCAGCATTCATCGAACGCCATGTAGGCCTTTTGCGTGGCCGGGTTGATCGCCAGCAGGTCCATCGGGCAGACGTCGACGCACACGGTGCAGCCCTTTTCGGCGATGCATTTGTCCTCGTCCACGGTGACCGGGGCGTTGGAGCGGAAGAAGATTTCCTGAGCTTGATAAGCCATGGTTCGGACTCTCTTTCTAGTGATGCATCAAGCGGCGAAGGCGCCGACCCGCAGGCGGTCATAGGCCTGCATTTCCTCGGCATCGAGCGGAATGATGTAAGGCTCGACGGCTTTCTTGAAACTGGTCATCTGGCCGTCCTCGCCCTTCTTCAGATGGCAATGGCAGAACCACTCGGCGTCGTTGCGTTGCGGGTGATCGACGCGATAGTGGTACAAGCCCCAGCGGCTTTCGGCGCGGAACAACGACGCGCGGGCGGCCATTTCGGCGCAGTCGCGGATCACGCTGGTTTCCATGGCGCGCATCAATTCGTGAGCATTGCTGGCCTTCATCTGCTCAAGATCGTGCTCGATGTCGCTGAAACGCTGCAGGCCGATCTGCATCTTCTTGGTCACTTTCGGCGGTTGCAGGTAGTCGTTGACGAAGCGGCGCAGCTTGTATTCCACCTGCGCCGGTGGCAGGCCGTGTTCGCGGTCGAGCGGCGCGTAGACCCGGGCTTTCTCCTTGGCGATCTGCTCGCTGTCCAGTGCGGAAAACTCGCGACCGGCGACAAACTCCGCCGCGTTGTGCCCGGCGAACCAGCCATAAGTGAACGCGCCAAGCATGTAGTTGTGCGGCACTGCAGCCATGTCGCCCGCCGAGTACAAGCCTTTGACTGAAGTCTCGGCACGCTCATTGACCCACACGCCGGACGCCGAGTGGCCGCTGCAAAAGCCGATTTCCGAAATGTGCATTTCAACCATCTGCGTGCGGTAGTCGGTGCCACGGTTGGCGTGGAACTGGCCACGGCTCGGGCGCTCGTTGCTGTGCAGGATTTCCTCGATGTTCTGGATGGTTTCCTCGGCCAGGTGATCGAGTTTGAGGAACACCGGACCGTTGCCGCTCTCCAGTTCCTGGTGAAATTCCCACATCATCTGTCCGCTCCAGTAGTCGCACTCGATGAAGCGTTCGCCCTTGTTGTTTGCGGTGTAGCCCCCCAGCGGGCCGGTGACGTAGGCGCAAGCCGGGCCGTTGTAATCCTTGATCAAAGGGTTGATCTGGAAGCACTCGAGATTGGCCAGTTCGGCGCCGGCGTGATAGGCCATCGCGTAGCCGTCGCCCGCATTGGTCGGGTTTTCGTAGGTGCCCATCAGGTAGCCCGACGACGGCAGGCCGAGGCGCCCGGCCGCGCCGCAGGCGAGAATCACTGCTTTGGCCTTGATCACATGGAAGTCGGCGGTGCGGCAATCGAAGCCCATCACTCCGTTGACCGCGCCCTCCTCGTCGGTCAGCAAACGCGTGCAGACCAGGCGATTGGTGATGCTCACCCGCGCACGTTTCAACTGCCGATACAGGACTTTCTTGATGTCGTGCCCTTCCGGCATCGGCAGCACATAGGCGCCCATGTGGTGGACCTTTTTTACCGCGTAGTCACCGGTCTCGTCTTTCTCGAACTTCACGCCCCAGCGGTCGAGTTGTTCGATGGTTTCAAAACTGTGCGTCGCATAGGCGTAGACCGCCGCCTGATTGACGATGCCGTCGTTGGCGATGGTGATTTCCTTGGTGTACTGCTCTGGCGTCGAGTGGCCGGGGATGATCGCGTTGTTCAGGCCGTCCATGCCCATGCTGATCGCGCCGCTGCGCTTGACGTTGGCCTTGTCGACCAGCAAAACGCGCAAATCGCGGTTCTTCTCTTTGGCCTTGATCGCCGCCATCGGCCCGGCCGTACCGCCGCCAATCACGACGATGTCGTATTCCTGTTCTAGAACGTTGCGGGTCATGCCTGCTCCCCTTTTTGCCGGTCGATCCGCAGGCGGTACTGGAACGCATCGCCACGGTAATAAAGGTGTTCGAAGTCCAGCGGCTGGCCGTGGGCATCGTGGGTCAGGCGCTCGATGCGCATGATCGGCGAGCCCGCTTCGACGCTGAGTGCCTGGGTCAGGTCGCTGTCGGCCAGCACCGCATCGATGGCCAGATCGGCGTGGCCGAGGGCGATGCCGCAGTCGTTTTCCAGAATCAGAAAGATGTCGCGAGTGACCAGATCAGCCTTCTCCAGCCGTTCGCCGACGGCTTTGGGCAGGTAGGTAATTTCCAGCGAGATCGGCTCGCGGTTGATCAGGCGCACGCGTTTGATCTGCGCGACGATTTCACCCTCGGCGAGCTGCAGACGCTCGGCCACACGCTTGTCGGCCGGAATGAATTTGAAACTGCGCAGGCGGTTGATCACTTCATAACCGCGCCCGGTCATCGACTCGGCGAGGCCTTGCAGGCTGCTGACGTTCTGAAAGGTTTTCGGCTTGGCGACAAAGGTGCCCTTGCCGTGGATTTTGAAGATCAACCCTTCCTTTTGCAGATCACCCAGCGCCTGGCGCACGGTGATACGGCTGACTTTGAACAGCGCACCCAGCTCGCTTTCGGAAGGCATTTGACTGTCTTGCGGGTATTCACCGTCGAGAATCCGCGCACGCAGGACGTCGCGCAGTTGGGTGTGCAGCGGAACGCTACTGAGGGAGAGAACGTTATCGGTCATCGTGGAATCACTTGTCATAACGAGTTATGACGTGATGTTAGAGACGTGATGACGAGGTTGAGAAATACTGTTTGGGCATAACCTTAGATGCGTGTTGCGCCGGGACACCTGTGGGAGCGAGCCTGCTCGCGAAGGCGGTGTGTCAGTCACCAAAATACTGACTGACAGGATGCTTTCGCGAGCAGGCTCGCTCCCACAGGGGATCGTGAGCTATTCAGCGTTTGAGGATCTCGTCCATGACCCAGTCGGTCTTGACGGCTTGCTCGGCCACGGCGGGATGCTGTGAATCACCACGAATATGCGCATTCATCCCCAGCACGTGATGCCACTGGATATGCTCATGGTGGGCGATTTCCAGGCTGATCTGCTCATCGGCAAACAGCTGCACCGGATGCTCGTCAAACACCGAAAAACCGATCCGCCCTTTGCTGCCGATAATCTCGACGCGATCCTCACGGCGATCCGCAACAAAGTTCCAGCAGCCCGTGCCCAACGCCCCGGAGGCGAATCGCCAAGTGGCGCTGACCGCATCTTCAGCCGCGTACAAACCTGCCTGACGCGCGGTGAAACCGGCGACTTCAACGATGTCGCCAAGCAGATACTGGAACAGGTCCAGGCCATGGCTGGCCAGGTCGGCAAAGTAGCCGCCGCCAGCCACCGCAGGGTCGGTGCGCCAATTATCCCGACCCTCAAGATCAGCCGGTGACGGCGCTTTGGTCAGTGTCCAGCTCAGATGGCGGACATCGCCGATGCGCCCCTCCTCCAGCCATTGCCGCACCTGGGCAAAGCGCGGTAGCGAGCGGCGGTAATACGAGACGAACAAGTGCAGACCGGCAGCGGCAAACGCTTGCTGCATCTCGCGGCTTTGCCCGGCGTTGAGCGCCATGGGCTTTTCCACGCAGCAATGCTTGCCGGCAGCGGCGACTTTCAGGCTGTAGGCGTGGTGGCTGTCGGGCGGCGTGGCGATGTACACCGCGTCGACTTCGGGATCGTTGATCAGCGCGTCGACGTCGGTATAAACGCGGCTGATGCTGTGGCGCGCGGCGTAGTCGGTCACCGCTTCGAGGCGTCGGCCCATCACCGCGACCAGTGCCGAACCGGGCGCCTTGTAAAAGGCCGGCCCGCTCTTGCGTTCAGCGACGCTACCGCAACCGATCATGCCCCAGCGCACCACGTTCATCTTCAGTCCTCAGCCGATGCGCAACGCGCGCAGATCAAGGCGTCCGTCCTTGAGCGGCGGGCACCAGTAGTAGCCGCCGGTGATTGGTCGGCTGATCTGATACAAGCCATCGGCAATACCGTCCTCCAGACCGCTCATACGGCGCAGCTGTGCTTCGAAGGCATCCAGCGAAAAGCCGAAGGCGAGGAACATCAAACCGGCACGATCGCCTTCGATCCACGGCATCGAGCGGCGCACGACGAACGCTTCCGGCGCAAAGCTTTCCTGCGCGGTGCGTTTAACGTGGGCGGAGATCGGCGCGTCGTCGATTTCTTCGTTATCGCTCAAGCGCCGCCCCATGATGTCGTCCTTGGCCCCGGCAGACAGGCGATGAAAACCCTTGAGGTCGTGCTGCCATTGCTGGATCGCGGCGAAGCTGCCACCGACCAGCCCGTCCGCGCCGGAGCTCAGCAGCGCGGCAGCCACAGCGGCGTCATCGTGGGGGTTTTCCGTGCCGTCTTCGTAACCGGTGAGGTCATGGCCCTCCATGTGGCGGAAGGCTTCCTGCATCTCGACCAGACGCAAGGCCGGGGCCAGCGCGGCTTCGATAGCGTTGCAGCGGTTGAGCAGCTCACCACGGTCGACACCGTGCAACCAGATCCACAGGGCATGCTGGGTCGACGGGTTATTCACGCCAACTCCGGTCAGCGCCGGGAAGCTGCGCAGGCCAGCGATTTCGACATTCAGCGCCTTGGCCAACGACTCACCAAAGCCAACCACCGCCGACTTGCCATCCACCAGCATCAGCAGGTTGTCGATCGCTTGCGGCAAGGCTTCAACCGACGCCAGGGCGAAAAACAGATGACGTGCTTGCGCAGGAACAGGGTAGCGAGAATGCCCGGCTGGTAGTAACTCATGTGAACTCCTTGAAAAAGTGCGCGGAGTTTACCTGTAGCCGGATCTTTTGTGTGGGTGGCGAGAGCGTCGTCGTTCAGCGTTCAACGCCTTCGATCAACGCCTTCAAAGCCAGCGCATCGGCGGTGGCGGCACCGCTGGCGGTGTTATCGAAGATGCACCAGATGTGTTTGCCCTCGGGAATGGCGCGCAGCAGGTTCCGGGCAAGCTGTTGCAGATAAGCCGCTTCATAAGCGCTGTGATAAATCCGAGGCGAGCCGTGCAGGCGCCAATACTGCAGGCCTTGCCAGCCAGCCGGCGCGGTGTCGCTGCTGATCCGCGATGGATCGACCACTGCCTGGGCAATCTGCAAATCCACCAGCATTGCCTCTGCCTCAGTCCACGATTCGTGTCGTGGCTCAAGCACCACACTGCCTTTGTACCGCTCGCGCAGGGCACGAAAAAACGCCTCGGCCACCGGAGCATCGAAAGCAAGTTTCGGTGGCAGTTGCACCAGCAGGCAACCGAGTCGATCTCCCAAGCCCTGGCACTGTCCGAGAAACTCATCGAGCGCGGCCGCGCTGTCCGCCAGCCGCTGTTCATGGGTGATGAGCTTCGGCACTTTCACGGCGAAGCGAAAGTCCGGCGCCACCGAATCGGCCCAGCGCTCGTAGGTCTGGCGCCGATGCGGGCGGTAGAACGAGCTGTTGATCTCCACACAGTTGAAGCGCGCGGCGTAGCGTTGCAGGTGCGTGCCCTCGGCGGGGAATGCCGGCCAGTGCTCGCGGCCGAGACTCCAGCCGGCGCAACCGATAAAGATCGCTGGCTCGTTCAAGCGCCCACCGTCATTTCTTCCCGGGCAACACGGCGCCGAGCACCTGCTTGGCAGTCTGCACAATCACCCCGGCTTCATCCGGATCACCCTTGAGCAGGGTCGTGGCGAATTTCTTCGCTTGCTCAAGCTTGATGTGCGGCGGCAGCGGCGGCACGTTCGGGTCGGTCTTGAACTCGATCAGCACGGGCACTTCCGAGGCGAGTGCCTGTTCCCACGCAGCGGCGACCTCTTCTTCACGATCAACGAAAATGCCCTTGAGGCCAATGGAGATCGCGAACAGGTGATACGGCACATCGGGAATGCTCTGCGACGCTTCGAACTTCGGATCGCCCTCCATCACCCGCTGCTCCCAGGTGACCTGGTTGAGATCCTCGTTGTTGAACACCGCGCAGATCCATTTCGGGCTCTGCCATTGGCGCCAGTATTTGGCGACAGTGATCAGCTCGGCCATGTTGTTCATCTGCATCGCGCCATCGCCGACCAGGGCAATGACCGGGCGTTCCGGGTAAGCAAATTTCGCCGCGATCGCATAGGGCACCGCCGCGCCCATCGAGGCCAGGCCACCGGACAACGAGCATTTCATGCCGCGACGGATTTTCAGGTCACGGGCGAACCAGTTGGCGCAGGAGCCGGAGTCGCTGGTGATAATTGCCTGCTCGGGCAAGCGCGGTGACAACTCGTAGACCACTCGTTGCGGGTTGACCGGATCGGCTTTGGCCATGGCGCGTTTTTCCAGGGTTTTCTCCCAGCTGCTGCGCCAGCCTTCGATCTTCTTGCGCCATTTGTTCGAGGTTTTCTGTTCCAGCAATGGCAGCAACGCGGCAAGAGTTTCCGCTGAATCACCGACCAGATTGACCTCCATCGGATAGCGGAGGCTGAGCATGTCCGGCTGCAGATCGATTTGAACCCCGCGCGCCTGGCCTTCCTTGGGCAGAAACTCGGAATACGGGAAGCCCGAACCGATCATCAGCAAGGTGTCACACTCGCTCATCAGCTTGTAGCTGGGCTCGGTACCGAGCAGGCCGATGCTGCCGGTGACCCACTGCAAATCGTCTGGCAACGCTGCTTTGCCCAACAGCGCCTTGGCGACGCCCGCGCCAAGCTTTTCCGCCACGGCGATGACCAGATCGGTCGCCTCCAGCGCACCGGCACCGACCAGAATCGCGACTTTCTCGCCGCTATTCAGTACCTCGGCGGCGCGTTGCAGATCGGCTGCATAAGGAACGACTTTCGGCTTGCTGAAGCCGACGCCGGAATGCGCGGTGCCATGGGCGCGCGCCGGTTGTTCGTAAGGCAGGTCCTGCAAGTCATTGGGCAGAATCAGCGCGGTGACGCGGCGCTCGCCGACCGCAGTGCGCACCGCACGATCAAGCAAATGGCGCACTTGCGAAGGCGCCGAAGCCTGCTGCACAAAAGCCCCGGCGACGTCTTTGAACATCGACACCAGATCCAGCTCCTGCTGGTAGTGACTGCCCAGCGCCGTACGCGCCTGCTGACCGACGATGGCCAGCACCGGCATATGGTCCATCCGGGCATCGTAGAGCCCGGTGATCAGGTGCGAAGCGCCGGGACCCGAGGTGGCGATGCACACGCCCAGCTCGCCGGTGAACTTGGCGTGGGCCGAGGCCATGAACGCAGCCATTTCCTCGTGCCGTGCCTGAACGAATTCGATCTTGCCTTTGGCCCGGCTCATGGCGCCGAACACGCCATTGATGCCATCCCCCGGATAACCAAAAATTCGTGTGACGCCCCATTCGCTGAGCCGCTCAACCAGAAAATCACCAACTGTCATCGTCATCTTGACCCTCGCCATTTACCGCTGCATGGACATGTAAGGGTCTGGACAGCCCGCTGCGCGATGAAGTTTCGCTGGATTTTCCGGGCATCAACTTCGGCGCCGTGTTTGCGCGGCAATGATTTTTTGAGGCGTGCGCCCTGCTCTGTGGTCGATTGAGAAATGATCGAAGGAGGATGGGCCATGACTGAAGTACAAACCCTGCTGCTGCAACGCAATGACTGGGTGCCGAACAATCCGCGTCTGCCAGTGCTGATCTACCGCAGCGCGATTGCCGTTGAAGGCGACGATCCGGCGGCGCGCTTCGAGCAGACCTTCGGCGCCAATGGCTGGCCGGCGCAATGGCGCTACGGCATTTATGACTATCACCACTATCACACTGAAGGCCACGAAGTGCTTGGCGTGGCGGCCGGTCAGGCGCGGTTGATGTTGGGCGGGCCTGACGGCCAAGTCGTCGACGTCAGCGCCGGGGATGTGCTGTTGCTGCCGGCCGGAACCGGGCACTGCAATCTGGGATCGAGTGAGGATTTTCTGGTGGTGGGTGCTTATCCGCCGGGGCAGCAGGCGGACATTTGCCGGGCCGCGCCGAGTGATGCGCAGTTGGCGCAGATCGCGGGGCTGCCGTTTCCTGAGACAGATCCGGTGCAGGGAGTCGGGGGTGCAGTTGGGCGGTATTGGAGCCATTAGGCGCGGCGACCCTGCCGACGCTTTCGCGAGCAGGCTCGCTCCCACGGGAGATTTGTGCCTGACTCCGAACCTGTGGGAGCTGGCTTGCCAGCGATTGCGGTGGGTCAGCCAATATTGATGCTGGATGTGCCGCCGTCATCGCTGGCAAGCCAGCTCCCACAAGGTAGTGTTCTCAATCCTTTCGAGATACGGTGTCTACCTGTTCTCTCCCAGCATCGACGAGGTCCGTTTCATGAGCAATGCGTCTTACGTTCCGCCCAAGGTCTGGAAACACGAAGCCCCTTCCGGCGGCCACTTCGCCAGCATCAACCGGCCGATCGCCGGGCCGACCCACGACAAGCAACTGCCGGTGGGCAAGCATCCGTTGCAGCTGTATTCGCTGGCCACGCCCAACGGCGTCAAGGTCACCATCATGCTCGAAGAGTTGCTCGCACTCGGGCACAGCGAGGCCGAATACGATGCGTGGCTGATCCGCATTGGCGAAGGCGATCAGTTCTCCAGCGGCTTTGTCGAGGTCAACCCGAATTCGAAAATCCCGGCGCTGCTGGACCGCAGCGTCGAGCCACCGATCCGGGTGTTCGAGTCCGGTTCGATCCTGCTGTATCTCGCGGAAAAGTTCGGCGCCTTGCTGCCCAAGGATCCGGCCGGTCGCACCGAAACCCTCAACTGGCTGTTCTGGCAAATGGGCTCGGCGCCGTATCTGGGCGGCGGCTTCGGGCACTTCTACGCGTATGCGCCAGAGAAGCTCGAATACCCGATCAACCGCTTCACCATGGAAGCCAAACGGCAGCTGGATGTGCTCAACCGCCGTCTCGCCGACAACACCTATCTGGCCGGCGACGATTACACCATCGCCGACATTGCCGTGTGGCCCTGGTACGGGCAACTGGTGCGCAACAACGTTTACTCGGCGGCGGAATTTCTCGCCGCGCACGAGTACACCCATGTACAGCGCTGGGCGGAAGAAGTCGCCAAGCGGCCAGCGGTCATCCGTGGGCAGCGAGTGAATCGCACCTGGGGTGATGAAGACAGTCAGGTGCCGGAGCGGCATGAGGCGAAGGATCTGGACTGATAGCAAAAACCGCATACCCTGTGGGAGCGAGCCTGCTCGCGAAAGCGTCGTATCAGACAACGCATCTGTTGAATGACACACCGCCTTCGCGAGCAGGCCCGCTCCCACATTTGTTTGCGGAAGCCATCAAACCCAATTGTGAAAAAATCATTAACTAACTGACTCGTACGGGTTTATTCCCCGGAAACTTCCTACATACTAATGCGAATAATTCTTACATTCACTCGCATTAGTTTCGTTTGGGTAAATCTTGGGGAAGCAGATAGATGTCGTTTCACACCATTCACCGCCGCTCGAACCTTTCACCTAACCTCCTCGCAATCGCCATCGGCATGGCCAGCATCGCTCCTGCGTTGGCTGAAGAAACCGCAGCCACTGCGCCCGCCAATGGCCCGCTGGAACTGCAAGCAACCGAAATCGGCGCTACGCAGATGAGCAGCACCACCGAAGACACGCAGTCCTACACCACCGGCCCGATGCAGACCGCCACCAAGCTGTCGCTGACCATGCGCGAAACACCGCAGGCGGTGACAGTGATCACTCGCCAGCGCATGGACGATCAGAACATGACCAGCGTCAACGACGTGGTGCGCGGTACGCCGGGGCTGTTCCTCAGCGAGGCCAGCGGCCCGGGCCGGCAGACTTACAAGGCGCGTGGTTTCGACATCGACAACATCATGTACGACGGCCTGCCCAGCTCGTATTCGCCGTACACCCTGGCGGTGCAACCGAACCTGGCGATGTTCGACCGGGTGGAAATCGTTCGTGGCGCGACCGGCCTGGTCACCGGTGCCGGCAACCCGTCGGCGGCGATCAACATGGTGCGCAAGCGTCCAACCGCTGATCAGCGCGTAACCCTCACCGGCGCCGCCGGCAGCTGGGATGACTACCGTGGCGAAGTCGATGCCTCCAGCCCGCTGAACGAAAGCGGCACCCTGCGTGGCCGGGTGGTGACTTCGTATCAGGGCGCCGACAGTTTCCGTGACAAGGAAGAAAACGATCACGGCCTGTTTTACGCCATCGGTGAAGCCGATCTGAGCGACAGCACCACGGCGACCCTCGGTTTCTCCCGGCAGAACGACCAGACCAACTATTTCTGGGGCGGCCTGCCGATCGGCGAAAACGGCCACCACCTCGACCTGCCCCGCTCCACCTACCCGGGCACCGACTGGGAAAACCGCAAGTTGCAGGTCGACACCGTATTCGGTGAAGTCGAACACCGTTTCGCCAATGACTGGAAACTGCACCTCGGCGGCTCGACTTCGACAACCGAAGGCGAATTCTCCGGCACGTACCTGTCGCGCTACGACGGCCCGCTGGAAACCACCGCCTACCAATCGCACCACACCGACAAGCAACGCGCCTTCGACGGTTTCGCCAGCGGCCCGTTCGAAGCGTTCGGCCGTACCCACGAACTGGTAGTCGGCGCCAGCAACCGCGTGTACGACGCCACGACCAAGGAATACTCGCCCTACGACACAGGTCTGCCGATCGCCGCGCCCAAGCCTGACTTCGTCCGCAGTGGCAAGTCGCGTAACGTCACCACCCAGGACGCGGTTTACCTGACCACGCGCTTGAGCCTGGCCGACCCGCTGACGTTGATCCTCGGCAGCCGCCTGGACTGGTATGACTACGACGATCGCAGTGCCGACGGTGACTTCAAGGTCACGCGCAACCTGACCCGTTACGCCGGCCTGATCTACAAACTCGATGACCATCATTCGGTCTACGCCAGCTACACCGACATCTTTACCCCGCAAACCCAGAAAGATCTCGGCGGCAAAGTGCTCGAGCCGATCGTCGGTGAAAACTACGAAGTCGGTATCAAAGGCGAATATTTCGACGGTGCGCTGAACGGCAGCGTGGCGGTGTTCCAGATGGACCAGACCAACCGCGCCACCCAGGCGGCGACCCAGCTCGGCTGCCCGGAACTGACCTGCTACGAAACCTCCGGCAAGGTTCGCGCCCAAGGCGTGGACATGGAACTGCAAGGTGCGCTGACCGAGCAATGGCAAGTCGGCGCCGGCTACACCTACACCCGCGCCCACTACATCAAGGACGAAAACCCGGCCAACAATAACCAGAAATTCGACACTGACATGCCGGAGCACCTGTTCAAGGTGTCCACCGTGTACCGCTTCAAAGGCCCGCTGGAAAAACTGCGCGTGGGCGGCAACGTCTACTGGCAGAGCCGCATGTACAACGACATCGCTCTGGCCAACGGCGGCAGCTATCGCCTCGAACAGGGCGGCTACGCGGTCACCGACCTGATGGCCGGTTACGAGGTCAACAAGCACCTCGACCTGCAGGTCAACGCCAACAACATCTTTGACCGCAAGTACTATTCCTCCATCGGCACCGACGTGACCTGGGGCTCGACCGACAACTACGGCACCCCGCGCAGCTACATGATGACGGCCAAGTACAAGTTCTGAGGCGATAGCGCTCAGCATGCAAAAAAGGCGCCGGGAGTTTTTCCCGGCGCCCTTTTTTTGCACGTTCATTAGGCATGGCCGGCAATTATCGATAGTCTCTTGCGACACTTTCGCGAAGCGCCGGCCATGCCCCAGACAGATTTCTCCTCCGACCTCCAGGCCATCGGCAGCATTGACGCTGTGCCGGTGATCCTGAGCATGGTCAAGCATACGACCGGCATGCGCTTCGCCGCTGTAGCGCGGGTCACCGAGAGCAAGTGGATCGCTTGCGCCGTGGATGACTCGATAGACTTCGGCCTGTTGCCCGGCGGCGAACTGGTGCTCGAATCGACGATTTGTCATGAGATCCGTCAGCACCATCAGCCGGTGATCTTCGGCCATGCCAGCCAGCACCCGGTTTTCTCCACGCACCACACGCCGAAAACCTATGGTCTGGAAAGCTACATTTCGATTCCGATCATCAAGGCCAATGGCGAGTTTTTTGGCACACTCTGCGCCATTGATTCAGTTCCGGCGAACCTCGACGACCCGGCCATCGAAAAGACCCTCACCCTCTTCGCCCAGCTGATTGCGATGAGCCTGGATACCCAAGGCCATTTGCACGCGACCAAAACCGCGCTGGCCGATGCCAACGAATTGGGCCGCCTGCGCGAGCAGTTCATCGCCGTGCTGGGCCATGACTTGCGCACGCCACTCAGCGCCATTCGCATGAGTGCCGACCTGCTGCAAAGCAAAGCCGAAGACAAGCGCTCGCGTACGCTGCTATCGGCGATCCGTACCAGCTCGGTGCGCATGGGCGTGCTGATCGAAAACATCCTCGACTTCGCCCGGGGTCGGCTCGGCAGTGGCATCCCGGTGCAGCGCAAACTTGTCGATGACTTGCAGCAGACGCTGCGCCAGACCCTGGAAGAAATCCAGGTGGCGTACCCGCAGGCGAATTTTATTGATTCGCTTGAGGTGCCGACCGGGGTCTATTGCGACCCGTTGCGCATCAGCCAGTTGTTGTCGAATCTGCTGGGCAACGCCGTGACCCACGGTTCTACGGCCGAACCGATCGTGCTCAAGGCGTTTGCCGAGGGCGATGAGATGGTGATTTCGCTGACCAACCAGGGCGCGCCGATTCCACCCGCGCTGATGCCGCTGCTGTTTGAACCGTTCTCACGTTCCGAAGCCGGTCAGCGCAATGAAGGGCTGGGGCTGGGCTTGTACATTGCCGGGCAAATTGCCAATGCGCACAACGGCACCTTGACCGTGACGTCCGACAGCGAGGCAGGCACCTGTTTCGTGGCGCGCTTCCCTGCCCGCTTCAAATGGGTCTGAGCGCCGTTCTAAGTATTCAGTGGTGTCTGCGGCGTATCCGGATTGAGCTGGCGGCGACGAAACTGCCCCGGTGGCTGGCCATGAATCTGGCGAAAACGTCGAGAGAAATAGGCCTCATCAGCAAATCCACACAGCCGCGCGACCTCGCCCACCGAGCGCGTGCTGTTGAGCAGGAAATTGCGCGCCGCGTGCATGCGCCGCTCCAGCACCAGCTCGGTGAACGTCTTGCCGATCTCCTTGCGCAGCCAGTGCGTCAGGTAAGTCGGTGACAGATAGGTCGCAGCGGCGACTTTGATCAGGTTGAGATCAGGATCGGCGATGTTCTTCCGCAAGTATTCGAACATGCGGCTCAAGGCGTCGCGACGGCTGTTTTCGGCGGCGTTCTCTTCTGCCAAGCGCTTGAGCGGCTCGGCGTAAAGAAAACATACGCTGCCAATCATCTGCAGCAACAAGCCCTTGAGCATTTCCCGCGTGCCGAACTGACGGTTCTCATCAAGGCTGCGCATCTGCTCGATCAGGCCGCAGACCTGAGCGAAATCCTCATCGCCCAAAATGAAATCCAGATGCTCCTGAAAGCGGAACGGCGACAGTTCAGGCGCGAGCAGGATTGACACCTCTTCCAGATCCATCGGGTCGCACTGTAGATGCGGCAAGAGAAACGTCTGGGAAAAATTGATGACGATGAAATTGCTGTCCTCGGGATGCGGAATCACATGCACCCGATGAGGCAGGATGAACGCCAGAGTGTTGCGCGGGAACGGCCGCTGCACGCTGCCGATGTGCTGCACGGTGTCGCCACCGAGGTTGATCTGGATTTGAAAATACTCATGCCGGTGAGGCGCGGTTTCGGCGCGCCGACCCTTTCTGTCGCGAATGTAGAAATCGGTCAATTCGCTGCGTTGCTGCATGACGTAGGTCGGGATACGGCTGGGTGAAGACATGGGCGGGAGGTCCTCCGGGCAGTGAGGTGGCGCCCGTCATCTTGCAGGGTTGTGCGGTGGGCGGCAACGAGTCATACGATGACGTTGTCTTTTTTGAAAGAAGCCTCGCGATGAGCCTGTCCAAAAACCGCATTATCGTAAAAGTAGAGATAGTCGTTATTTTTCAGTTATTTATGCTTTAAACCTGATCTTTATTCTCAAGACAAATCGTATTTATCTTTTTGGACACGTTCGCCAAATCCACTTTTTTCAAGAAAAAACGTTCTAACCCATCGGTTGATTTAGAACCGTTGTACGACCACTTTAATGACCAACGCAGCCCAACCTCTTTCAAAAACAATCAAAGGTGCGCACGTCATGATCCTGCTATTTCCCCTCGCCGCCCCGCCCGACCTCCCCTTGAAATCAGTCGCACAAAGACGTTCCTGAACGTCTGAAAGCCGCGCTGCAACCCGTCCGATTGCCTTGCCCCACACGTTGCGGGCAACGGCATCGGCTGCTCGAAAAATCTCGACTCTTCTAACAATAACGAGGTCTCCGCATGTCCAACTCCCATTCTTCCAGTGCCACGGTGCCACCGGTGATCGCCGGTGCACGCGATGCCGTTTCGGCGCAGCGTCTGCCTACGCGGCGGCGCTGGTTCATGCTGTCGCTGCTGCTGATCGCGACGATCATCAATTACATCGACCGGGTGAATATCTCGATCGCCGCGCCGTTCATGGCCAAGGACCTGGGCCTGGACAAGATCGAGATGGGCCTGATCTTTTCCGCGTTCGCCTGGACCTATGCCTTGGCACTGGTGCCGGCCGGCTTCATCGCTGATCGGTTTGGCTCGCGCTTCACCTACGGCGTATCGCTGATCAGTTGGTCGACCGTCACCGTTTGCCAGGGTTTCGCCACGGGATTTGCCTCGCTGTTCGGCCTGCGCCTGGCGGTCGGCGCCATGGAAGCCCCGGCTTTTCCGGCCAACAGCCGCGCCGTGACGGTGTGGTTCCCGGCGCGGGAACGCGGGATGGCCAGCAGCATTTACGTGTGCGGTCAGTACCTCGGCACGGCGCTGTTCACCGGCGCGCTGCTGTGGCTGGCGACCACTTTTGACTGGCGCCACGTGTTCTACAGCACCGGCGCACTCGGCATCGTCTTCGGTGTGCTGTGGCTGTACCTGTATCGCGATCCGCTGAACTGCAAAAAAGTCAGCCAGGAAGAATTGAAGTACATCGAAACCGGCGGCGGCCTGGTCAAGAGCAGCCAGGAGCGCACCCGTTTCAACTGGCGGCAGATCGCCGAGCTGTTCAGCTATCGGCAGATCTGGGCGATCTGCATCGGCAAATTCGCCAGCACCTCGGCGCTGTACTTCTTCCTCACCTGGTTCCCGACCTACCTGATCGAAGAACGCAAACTGACCATGATCAAGGCCGGGATCTTTGCCGTGCTGCCGTTCGTGGGGGCGACGGTGGGGATTCTGCTGGCCGGCATCGTTTCCGACCTGCTGATACGTCGCGGCTACTCGATGTCGTTTGCGCGCAAGTTGCCGCTGGTGGTCGGTTCAATGCTGGGCATGTCGATCGTGCTGGTGAATTTCACCGATTCCAACCTGATCTGCATCGCCGTGCTGACCATCGCCTTCTTCGCCCAAGGCATCGCGTCCTCATCGTGGGCGGCGGTGTCGGAAGTGGCGCCGAAAGAGCTGATCGGCCTCACCGGCGGCATTACCAGCCTGGCGGCGAATATCGGCGGCATTGTCACACCGATCGTCATCGGCGCCATCGTTCACGCCACCGGCACCTTCGCCTATGCCTTCTGGTTTATTGGCGGCGTGGCGCTGATCGGCACCCTCTCCTATTCGTTGTTGCTCGGACGTCTGTACCGCATCGAGCTGAAGGTGCGCTGAGGCGAAAAGCCCGGATTTGTCCAAACGCAGGCGGCTTTCGTCCAACTTCACCGACGCCAGCCGCCGTACGCTGCCCTTTCAAACAGGATGACCCGCAGGATGAACATGACCGAATACGTCTTTACCCCGGATCTGCCCGTGACCTTGCCGGTCCTCGGCACCGAGCAGCGCTTCCCCGTTGGCCGGGTGTTCTGTGTCGGCCGTAACTACCCGTGGCCGGACTCTCAAGGCCAGTCGCGCCAGCCGCCGGTGTTTTTCATGAAACCGGCAAGTTGCGTGGTCGATGCCGTCGGCGACGTCGCCTTCCCCTCAGTGTGCGAGGACTTCGTTCACGAAATCGAACTGGTCGTGGCCATCGGTGAAGGCGGCGCCAATATCCCCGAGGATCAAGCGCTCGCCTACGTGTGGGGCTACGCCGCCGGCCTCGACCTGACCCGCCGCGATGTTCAACGCGCAGCCAAGAGCAACGGTTTGCCGTGGGAAGGCGCCAAGGTGTTCGACGGCGCCGCGCCGATGACTGCCGTGGTCCCGGTGAGCCGCTCTGGCCATCCCGAAGGCGAGTTGTGGCTGAACGTCAACGGCGAAGAACGCCAGCGCGACAACCTCGACAGCCAGATCTGGTCGGTCAGTGAAGTAATCGCGCGCATCTCGCAATCCGTGGCCCTGCGCGCCGGCGACCTGATCATGACCGGCAGCCCCGCCGGGGTTGACAGTCTGCAACCCGGCGATGTGATCAGCGCTGGCATCGACGGCATCGGCCACCTGGAAATGCGCGTCGGCCCACGGCCCTGATCCTGCGGATTAAGAAAAAGGAGAACAACAATATGACAACCTCTTTGAAAGTCGCGCTGGTGACCGGCGCCGGCAGTGGCATCGGCCGCGCCGTGGCACTCGGCCTGATGGCCGACGGCTTTACCCTTGTGCTCGCCGGACGCCGGCCCGAGCCCTTGCAAGCGCTGGTCGAACTGGCGCAGAGCCAGGGTCATCAAGCCTTGGCGGTGCCCACCGACGTGCGTGACCCGGCCAGTGTCGACGTGCTGTTCGCGACCATTGCCGAGGTCTACGGGCGCCTCGATGTGGTCTTCAACAACGCCGGCGTCAACGCCCCCGCCGTGCCGCTGGACGAGCTGACCTTCGAGCAGTGGCGCAACGTGATCGACACCAACCTCAACGGTGTCTTTCTCTGCGCTCGCGGCGCGTTCGGGCTGATGCGCAAACAACAGCCGCAGGGCGGACGAATCATCAACAACGGTTCGATTTCCGCACACACACCGCGCCCGTTCAGCAGCGCCTACACCGCGAGCAAACACGCCGTGCTCGGCCTGACCAAATCCCTGGCGCTGGACGGCCGTGAATTCAACATCGCCTGCAGCCAGATCGACATCGGCAATGCCCTGACGGAAATGTCGGTGCGCATGACCAAAGGCGTACGCCAGGCCAACGGCAGCATCGCCGTCGAGCCGATGGTCGACGTCAAACACGTCGCCGATGCAGTGTGCTACATCGCCGGCCTGCCGCTGTCAGCCAACGTCCTGAACATGACCGTCATGGCCAGCGCCATGCCGTTTGCCGGCCGCGGTTGAGCCGGCCTTTTTATTGCGTAACGAGGTAGCCATGAAGCCAGAAATCCTGCAACTGAGCCCGATCCTGATCCCTGAAATCAACGCGCGTCTGGACGAACTGTTCACCGTACGCCGCTACTTCCAGCAAACGGACAAACCCGCCTACATAAAGGAACACGGCGCCAACATTCGCGGCGTCATCACCGGCGGCCACACCGGCATCAGCCAGGCGCTGATGGCGCAACTGCCGAACCTGGAAGTCGTCGCGGTCAACGGCGTCGGCACCGATGCCGTCGATCTGGCCTACGCCCGCGACCGCGGCATCCGCGTCACCGCCACCATCGGCGCCCTCACCGAAGACGTCGCCGACCTCGCCATCGGCCTGCTCATCTCGGTCTGTCGTGGCCTGTGCACCAGCGACCGCTACGTCCGCTCCGGCCAATGGCCGCAAAGCCCAACCCCACTCGCCCCACTGCCCCTGGCCCGACAAGTCTCCGGCATGCGCATCGGCATCGTCGGCATGGGCCGCGTCGGCCGCGCCATCGCCACCCGCGCCGCCGCCTTCGGCTGCCCGATCAGCTACACCGACCTGCAACCAATGAGCGACGTCCCCCACACCTTCGTCGCCGACCTCAAACAACTCGCCCGCGACAGCGACACCCTGATCCTCGCCGCCGCGGCGGACAAGGGCGAAGCGATCATCGACGCGCAAGTGCTGCAAGCGCTGGGCAAGGACGGTTATCTGATCAACGTCGCCCGGGGCAAACTGGTGAATGAGGCGGATCTGGTTGCCGCGCTTGCGGCGGGAGAGATTGCCGGGGCTGGGCTGGATGTGTTTGTCGATGAACCGAATGTGCCGGAAGCGTTGTTTGCTAATGAACAGGTGGTGCTGCAACCTCATCGGGCCAGCGCAACATTGCAGACTCGCACGCGGATGGGGGAAATGGTGGTGGCGAGTCTGGTTGATACGTTTGCGGGGAAAGTGCCGGTTGGGTGTGTGACGGGGTGAATGGTTGTTTGGGATAGGCTGCAGATTGCGTTGAGTCAGTGAAACCCAGCCCCCTCACCCCAGCCCTCTCCCCCAGGGGGCGAGGGGGAAAGGGAGCCGATCTTCGTTGAATTCAAGAACGAGCTCGACGCAGAGTCTCAGGTCGGCGCATCTTCAACAAACACCTCGACCAAGTCCCCTCTCCCTCTGGGAGAGGGTTAGGGTGAGGGCCGTCCCTGGAGAAACCGGATCGCAAGACAAAACAACACTCCCCAATCATCATCGTGTTGCCTGATACACAGCCATCGCGAGCAGGCTCACTCCTACAGTTTTGATCGGATGCATTCAGTGAGAAAACGGTCGGCTGTCAGGCCGCCTTCGCGAGCAGGCTAGCTCACACAGAAAAGCAAAAGCAGACCCCATCGCTTTTCACCACTCAATACAATGAGCGCAAGCTCGAGTGGCTCTTGATCCTGGAGCCCGTCGGCAGGCTGAGCGGAGGGATTGATCCGGGCGTGGGAGCGCAGCGACCGTACGACGCAGTCGTACACAGCGGAAGGAGGTGCAGCGAAGCAAACCGGAGCCGCTGCGCCAGGATCGATCCCGCAGCGAAGGAACCCCGAGCCTCAGCGAGCGGGCCGAACGTCAGGGCGCAGCCTTTTGGTTACTTTTTGGCGTTTGAAAAAGTGACCCGCTGTAAGAGCGGAACCGTAATCAGCCACACCCGCAGAAACGGATATACACCCAAAACCCGAAGAGCATGGTCGGCCCAAAGGCCGCCAAGTCCAAAAAAACCCCACAACCGAAAACCAGTGTGGGGCGAAAAAATTGGTTGGTTGCGGCCAACCAAAGGAGCTCTGTCAAAACCCGTCAAGCGCTCAGATCAAATGCACTCCTGAGCCGCCCGCTCAAAACTCGAAGGCAACAAATTCGACGCCAGCAAATGCCGCTCATAAATGAACACCTTGCCGCCCTTCCCCGCCTTGTACGCCTCCAGCACGTTGTCCGCCGCGACCTTGCTCGGCACCACAATCCGATAACTGCGCTGACTCTGCGAAACCGTCGGATTCAACGCACTGCCCTGCAACTTCGGCACCACGCAATCGGCGTACTGCGCCGGCGTCTTGCTGGTCTGCAAGGTCAGGGTCGGATCGTTCGGCGCCGAAGCACAACCGCCGAGCAAAAGGGAAACAAAAGCCATGGCTGGCACGAATAAAGGACGCATCGGGGTAATCCTGAAAATAAAGGTTCGGTTCAACCGGCAACGGTTCGACTTCACGGCGCCGCCGTTGCCATTTATGTTTTAAGAATCAGCTCGACGCCACGAGGGCCTTGAGCGACACATCGAATTGCTTCAGCGCATTGAGTTGCAAGTCACGCTGCTGATTGATCTGCGCGGCGACTTGTGGCGCCGCCTGGTTGTGCACCCAGACCGAAGGCAACTCTTGCTCGATCGCCCCCTCGGCCTTGCCGATGTACTGCAAATCGGCGTCATAGAACCGTGCAGAGAAGCGCGCCTCGACCAGACTGTTGCGTCGAGTCAGCAAGCGGTTGAAGGTATCGAGCTTGACCACCACGTCCGGGTGAGCCTGAACCAGGTCATCCAGATTGTCGTAAACGGTCACCGAGACGAACTGTTGCTGCAGCGAACTCATCAGCCAGTCGAGGGCCAGTTCCGGGTCGGAACTGCCGACAAAGGCGTCGCGGATTCGCGAATCCAGTGCGTCTTTCGCACCGTTGAGCGCCATGTCGTGGTAACGCTCCAGATACTGCAGGTTCTGTAAGGTGTTTTCGCTCAACAACACACCCACGGTCTGCGTGTGCTGCAAGGCCGATGCGCTGGCGGCGATGGGTTGCAGGTGACACGACCGGGAGTCGTCTGCGTAAGCCGGTGCGGTAACTACCCCGCCCATCAGCAGGGCGATCATTGCCAGTCGAGTCAGAGTGTTCATCGCGCAATTTCCTTGAGCTGCGTCTTCGATGGAGGTGATTTTCCGCCGATCGCCGGCAAAGCAGAACTTGCGTTTCTTGATGGTCACTATTACTTCCAGCAATAGTTGCGCGTCGCGCAGACTGATGCACACTGAGCACATTCAAGAAAAATGATGAGGGTCTCGCCTTGAGAACGTTTGATCTGATCCGTGACGCCGTGCTGCCCGAATATCGCGACCGCGTAGCCGAATACCT
The DNA here is from genome assembly GCF_979258175.1 of Pseudomonas sp. AC255. Taxonomy (NCBI): domain Bacteria; kingdom Pseudomonadati; phylum Pseudomonadota; class Gammaproteobacteria; order Pseudomonadales; family Pseudomonadaceae; genus Pseudomonas; species Pseudomonas sp. AC255. Next base: position 2,630,701 of record NZ_OZ409841.1, read on the forward strand.
GGTGCAGTACGAAAGCGTCCTGCTGGACAAAACCACCCGCGATGCGCAATTGATCCGCGATACCGCCCAGCAACTGCGCGGTTACCTGCGCGGGCTCAACACCACGCGGGTGCTGGGCATGGCCTATTGGGAAGAGCTCGATCGGCGCGTGGTAGACACCTGGCTAAGCCCGCAAGAGTGACCGCTGAAGCGCCAGTGGTCTGCCCGGCAACACGCCCCCTGCGAAAAACCTGACCAAACGCTTACAATCGCAGGCCTATTGCCATACAGACAGGCCTGCCCGGAAATGCCGCTCGACCCGCCAACGATGCTGACCATCACGATCGCCCTCGCAGCCGCTGCCGCGCTGTACCTGGCGGTCGAGTGGCGCAGCATCCGTGAGCCTTCGCTACTGTTCTGGAGCGCCGGTTTCGCCACCATCACCATCGGTTCCACCCTCGCGCTGCTGCGCAGCAGCGGTTTTCTGCTGCTGGGCATCTGGTTCGCCAACGGCCTGCTGGTGACCGCGCATTTCTTTTTCCTGCTCGGTGTGGCGCGCTTCACCCAGACCCGACTATCGCCGGCGTGGTACCTGATTTTCGCAACCTGGCTGATCATGTTGACGTTGCCGGACGGGCCGCTGTGGTCCAAGGCCATGCTGGTGGCCAACTCGCTGCTGGTGGCGATCCCGACGCTCAAGGCCAGTTCGCTGCTGCGCCCGCACGGCAAGTCGTTGAGCGTTGGCGCGGTGCAATTGCGTTATGTGCTGCTCGGCCACGGCATCTTTTATGTGGCCAAGGCCCTGACCGTGGTGATCCCCGGCACGCTGATCGATCTGGCGGCATTTCGCGGCGAGATCATTCAGATCTCGCTGGTCGAAGGCGCGATGGCGATCATGTTGATCGCCCTGTCGATGACCGGCACCGAGCGTTATCGCCGGGAAAAGCAGATCGCCCGCCTCGCCGAGCGCGATCCGCTCACGGCCCTCTACAACCGCCGCGCCCTGGAAAAGCGTACGCCACGCCTGCTGGCCGGCGTTTCCGCGCAAAAACCAGGGGCGCTGCTGTTGATCGATATCGACAACTTCAAACTGGTCAACGATCAGTATGGGCATATCGCCGGCGACCGCTTGCTGATTGCCTTGAGCGAAATGATCCGTGCCCAGCTTCCGGCCAATGCGTTGACGGCGCGGCTGGGTGGCGATGAGTTTTTGATGCTGCTCAACAACGCGTCAGCGGAAGCTATCCTTGAACTGGGCAACGCCTTGCGCGAACAGTTTCTGGCCCTGGCGTCGCACACCTATCCCACGTCCGCTGCGGTGACCTTGAGCATCGGCGCCACCCTGTTCGACAAACCGCCGGCCAGTCTCGCGGCGCTGATCGAACTTGGCGACGCCGCGCTCTACGAGTCCAAACGCGGCGGACGCAACCGCTTGCGCCTGTCCGGCCTCGCCACTCCAGGATGAAACCCGCCATGTCCAGCCACGACACCCCGCTGCAAGACCTCGCCGCCCCCGAAGGCGTTTGTTACGGCTGCGGCGGCCGCAATCCGCAAGGCCTGCACGTGAAAAGTCGTTGGGATGAGGACGGCAAACACGTTATCGCCGAGCATCTGCCCGAAGCTCAATATTGCGGCTGGCCGGATCTGGTTTACGGCGGGCTGATTGCCATGCTTGTCGACTGTCATTCGAACTGGACCGCCATGGCCTGGCACTACCGCACGGAGAACCGCGAAGCCGGCAGCCTGCCGCGCATCGACTGCGTGACTGGCAACCTCGGGATCAAATTCATCAAACCCACACCGATGGGCGTGCCGCTGCTCTTGCGCGCGCGAGTCGAAGGTGAAGTCGGGCGCAAGACCCGGGTGATTTGCGAGGTGTATGCCGGGGAAGTGCTGACGGCGGTGGGTGATTCGGTGTTTGTGCGGGTGGATACGGGGCAGTTGGCGGATGCAGCGCATGGCCGCGAAAGCCAAAGCCCCTCACCCTAGCCCTCTCCCAAAGGGAGAGGGAACTGACCGAGGTGCTTGGTGCAGATACGCCGACCTGGGAAACCGAGCCGAACTCAAATCTTGAAAAAACCCTCACCCTAGCCCTCTCCCAGAGGGAGAGGGAACTGACCGAGGTGTCTGGTGGAAATACGCCGACCTGGGAAACCGAGTCGAACTCAAATCTTGAAAAACCCTCACCCTAGCCCTCTCCCAGAGGGAGAGGGGATTGACCGAGGTGTCTGGTGGAAATAGGCCGACCTGGGAAACCGAGTCGAACACAAATTCTGAAAAGCTTGAAAATCGGCTCCCTCTCCCTCGGGAGAGGGCTGGGGTGAGGGGCTGCGGTTCAAGCCACGCAGCCACACTCAAGCCGAAAGCGAAACGTTCTGAGCCAGCTCTTCAACGCGACAAAGCCGCCACACCAGCCCGCGCCGCATGCAGCTTTTTATAGCTTTCGATCAAGCGCAAATGCCGATCCAGCCCTTCCAGCTTCATGCTCGTTGGCGTCAAACCGTAAAAACGCACACTGCCATTCACCGAACCAATCGCAGCATCCATACGCTCGTCACCAAACATCCGACGGAAGTTGGCCTCGTAGTCTTCCAGCTCGAGATCCTCGTCCAGCTCCATCTCCAGCACCACATTCACTGCCTGATAGAACAAGCCGCGCTCTACGGTGTTGTCGTTGTATTGCAGGAACGCCTCAACCAGATCCTTGGCCTCGTCAAACTTCTGCAGTGCGAGGTAGATCAGCAGGCGCAGTTCCAGAATCGTCAGCTTGCCCCACGGCGTGTTGTCGTCAAACTCGATGCCGATCAGCGTGGTGATATCGGTGTAGTCATCCTGCTCGCTGCGTTCCAGGCCTTGGACCAGATTGCGCAGGCCGACTTTGCTGAGGTTGTGCAGATTGAGGATGTCGGAACGGAATTGCAGGGCTTTGTTGGTGTTGTCCCAGATCAGGTCTTCGATCGGGTAGATCTCCGAGTAATCCGGCACGAGGATGCGGCAGGCCTTGGCGCCGATGTGCTCGTAGACCGCCATGTAGACTTCCTTGCCCATGTCTTCGAGGATGCCGAACAGGGTCGCGGCTTCTTCGGCGTTGGAGTTTTCGCCTTGGCCTGAGAAGTCCCATTCGACGAATTCGAAATCTGGCTTGGCACTGAAGAAGCGCCACGACACCACACCGCTGGAATCGATGAAGTGCTCGACAAAGTTGTTCGGTTCGGTCACTGCCTGCCCCGAGAACGTCGGCTGCGGCAAGTCATTGAGGCCTTCGAAGCTGCGGCCTTGGAGCAGTTCGGTCAGGCTGCGTTCCAGCGCGACTTCCAGGCTCGGGTGCGCGCCGAACGAGGCGAAGACGCCGCCAGTGCGCGGATTCATCAGGGTCACGCACATCACCGGGAATTCACCGCCCAGCGAGGCGTCCTTGACCAGCACCGGGAAGCCCTGCTCTTCAAGGCCTTTGATGCCGGCGAGGATGCTCGGGTATTTTTCCAGTACCTCTTGCGGTACATCCGGCAGGGCCATTTCGCCTTCGAGGATTTCGCGTTTCACCGCGCGCTCGAAAATTTCCGACAGGCACTGCACCTGCGCTTCGGCCAAGGTATTGCCGGCGCTCATGCCGTTGCTGAGGTAGAGGTTTTCGATCAGGTTCGACGGGAAGTACACCACTTCACCGTCCGACTGGCGCACGAACGGCAGCGAGCAGATGCCGCGCTGAGTGTTGCCGGAGTTGGTGTCGTACAGGTGCGAGCCGCGCAGTTCGCCGTCGCGGTTGTAAATGTCAAGGGTGTAGTCGTCGAGAATCTCGCTTGGCAATTCGTCTTTCGGACCCGGCTTGAACCACTTCTCGTCCGGATAATGGACGAATTCGGCATTGGCGATGTCTTCGCCCCAGAACTGGTCGTTATAGAAGAAGTTGCAATTGAGGCGCTCGATGAACTCGCCCAGCGCCGACGCCAGTGCGCCTTCCTTGGTCGCGCCCTTGCCGTTGGTGAAGCACATCGGCGAATGCGCATCGCGGATATGCAGCGACCAGACGTTGGGCACGATGTTGCGCCACGAGGCGATTTCGATCTTCATGCCGAGGTCGGCAAGGATCTTCGACATGTTGGCGATGGTCTGTTCCAGCGGCAGGTCCTTGCCGGCGATGTAGGTGCCCGCCTGGGAATCGGACTGCGGCATCAACAAGGCCTGGGCATCGGCGTCGAGGTTGTCGACTTCTTCGATGATGAACTCGGGGCCGGTCTGCACCACTTTCTTCACGGTGCAACGGTCGATGGAACGGAGGATGCCCTGGCGATCCTTGTCCGAAATATCGGCGGGCAATTCGACCTGGATCTTGAATATCTGGTTGTAGCGGTTTTCCGGGTCGACGATGTTGTTCTGCGACAGGCGAATGTTCTCTGTCGGGATGTTGCGCGTGTCGCAGTACAGCTTGACGAAGTAAGCCGCGCACAAGGCCGACGACGCCAGGAAGTAGTCGAACGGCCCCGGTGCCGAGCCGTCGCCCTTGTAGCGGATGGGCTGATCGGCGATCACCGTGAAGTCGTCGAACTTGGCTTCAAGTCGAAGGTTGTCGAGAAAGTTGACCTTGATTTCCATGCGGGATTACCAGAATACGGCTAAACGAATGGCGGCCATTATCCGGTTTTTGTGCGGGAAGTCTCGCCCTTTCGGGATTCGCCGCTGGCCGGCGCTGCTGGAAATTCCAACGGATTCGCTACACTTTGAAAAAATCCAGGCGATACCAATAACAACAATCTGAACATTGTGCGCTCGCCATTGTTCTAGATTCAGAAGACACCGGATCAAGGACGAGCACATGGCCGTTATTCTCCCTGCGCAGCCAATCCCCACCCCGCAACGCGCCGTGACCCGGCGCCTGGCCATCGCCGTTGGCGCACTGTTTGTTGCGGGTGTCATCGCCGCGATCAGCACCTTGCTTGGCATCGCCAATACCCTTGACGCGAAGGATCTGGAACAGAACCAGTTCTATTCCGTGCGCGCCGTGGAAAACCGCATCACCGCGTCGAAAAACTACATCACCAGTTATGCCTACTGGACCCGCGCCTATGAGGCCTTGAGCGGGCCGATCGACGTCAACTGGGCCTACACCGAACAGAACATGGGCAAGACCCTGTTCACCAGCGACGGCTACGACGGCGTGTTCGTCCTTGATCGCAATCGCACCAAGTACGCGGTGATTCGCGGGCAGATGGTTGAAACCGACGTATCCAGCGTACTGCAAGCGCCCGCCTCGGCGCTGGTCGAGCAGGTGCTGAGTCAGCCTGATCTGACCAAGCCGATCAGCAGTTATTCATTGTTCGAAGGCTGGCCGGCGCTGATCACCGCTGCCGCGATCATTCCCAACGATGAGCGCCCGCTGGACGAGCTGCGTAACACCTCGGTGCTGGTGTTCGTCGACAAGCTGACCCCGACCAAACTGCGCAAGATCGGCAGCGGTTATGGCCTGACGAACCTGACCCTGGTCCCGGATGAAACCATTGAGAAAGGCCATCCAAGCGTGCCCCTCGACAGCACCGGCTACAGTCTGGTCGCCGACCTGCAGCGACCCGGTCAGCAATTGCTGTGGACGCTGGTGCCGCCGCTCGGCGCGACGTTTCTGGTGCTGATGCTGCTCACCGCCTATTTTTTCCGCCATGCATTGCGCTCATCGCAATACGTCGACAACAGCATTCATGCCATGCAGGCCTCGAATCAGGCACTCGAGAAAGCCAATCATGCCCTCGAAGCCAGTGAAGAACGCTTTCGCGCCGTGGCCGAAGCGGCGTCGGACTGGATCTGGGAAGTTGATGATCAGTTGGCGCTGACCTATCTGTCGGCGCGCTTCAGCGAAGTCACCGGTTACCCGCAAGCTCTGTGGCTGGGCCAGGACATCGGCGAATTACTGACTTGCGACACCACACCACTGGAGCTGTGGCTGCGCAAACTCAGCGAGGAAAACAGCGCCAGCGATTTGCGCTGCACTTATCGCGATCACTCCGGGCAGCCGCGCCACTGCCGGCTCTCGGCGCGGCCGATTTTCGACAAGAACAGCGTCGTCGGCTATCGCGGCACTGCCAGCGACATCACCGACGAAGTCGCCGCCCATGCGCAGATCCAGCACCTGTCGATGCATGACGCCCTGACCGGCCTGCCCAACCGCAACAAACTGGCGCGTTATCTCGACGACGTCCTGGTATTGAAGGAACACGCGCCGCCGCTGTCGCTGCTGATGATCGATCTGGACAACTTCAAGCCGATCAACGATTCCCTCGGCCATCCTGCCGGTGACGCGGTTCTCCAGGAAGTCGCCACGCGCCTGCGCGAATGCACCCGCGAGCACGACATCGTCGCCCGTCTCGGTGGTGATGAATTCGTCGTGGTGCTCAACGGTATGGACAGCCATAACGAGATCGACAAATTCTGCACACGGCTGATCGGCAGCCTGCATCAACCGATCAATTACGAACAACATCCGCTGCACATCGGCGCCAGCATCGGCATCGCCCTGAGTCGTCGACACGGTTTTGCCGCCAGCGATCTGATCCGCTACGCCGACATCGCGCTATATCAGGCCAAATCCGACGGCAAGAACACCTGGTGCTTCTTCGAAGCGCACATGAGCGACCAGATCCAGACGCGCCGGCAAATGGAAGATGACCTGCGCCATGCGCTCAAGCACAACGAATTCGTCCTGCACTATCAGCCGCGCTACAAGGTTGATGGCAAGCACATCGTTTCGGTGGAGGCGCTGGTGCGCTGGCAGCATCCGACCCAGGGCCTGCTCGGGCCGGACGTGTTCATTCCGCTGGCCGAGCAGACCGACCTGATCGTACCGCTGGGCCGCTGGGTGCTGCGCGAAGCCTGCGAAACCGCGCTGGAATGGCCCCATGACATTCTGCTGTCGGTCAACCTCTCGCCTGCGCAGTTCGCCCTCAGCGATGTCGTCGAGGATGTTCGTGAAGTGCTGGTGGATACGCGTTTCCCCGCCAGCCGTCTGGAACTGGAGATCACCGAGAACGTGATGCTCAATGACACCGACGGCGCGCTGACCACCATGAATCAGCTCAAGGAGCTCGGCGTACGCCTTAATATGGACGACTTCGGCACCGGTTATTCGTCGCTCGGTTACCTACGCGCCTATCCATTCGACGGGATCAAGATCGACAAACGCTTTATCGCCTCGATCAGCAGCGGCGCCAACGACCGTGCCGTGGTGCAGGCGATCATCGGTCTGGGCAAAGCCATGGGGCTGACGGTGACCGCCGAAGGCGTCGAGACCGAGGAGCAACTGGCGATTCTCGGCAAGGATCAATGCAACGAGGTGCAGGGTTATTTCATGAGTCGGCCAATCGACAAGGCGGCTTTTGCTGATCTGCTACGGGCTTCGCGACTGTCGCTGGTGAGCAAAAAAGGTCGGGTGACGTGAATATCAGCCATCGCTGGCAATGCGCACTTTGCCGCTGAACACGCGGAAACCGAAGGTGTTGTAGGCTAGGGTTATCGGTATGAGTACGGCGAATCCGACCAGCATGAAGATCTGGCTGTTCGGGCTTGAGGCTGCTTCGCCCAAAGTCAGATCCGGCGGAATGATGAAGGGAAATAGCGCGACCAGCATCACCGCGAAAGCCAGGACGAAGATGCCCAATGCGGCGAACAACGGCACGCAGTCAAAGCGCCCGTGAAAACCTTTGCTGAACCCCCATCCTAGAGTGCTGAGGATCAGCCCTGCCGCCAGCCACAGCCGAATATCGGCAAGCCGCTGGGCGTATTGCGGCTGCAACGTCGCCGTCCATGCAATCAGCACCAGCAATAACGCCACGACGACCAGCGCCAAGACGCGGGCCTGGCGGGCCGAGTGCTGCTGCAATTCATCCAGAGTCCGCCAGTACAACCAGCACGTCCCCAGCCAGACGTAACCGAGCACTAGCACCAAACCACAGAACACAGGGAACGGATTCAGCCAGTCGCGGCCATCGCCAATGTACTGACCGCCCTGATGGGCGATGCCTTGCACGAGGGTACCGAGCACCATGCCCTGGACCAACCCGGTCAGCAGCGAAGCCAGGGCCAGCACGCCGTCGACGATGCGCTTGCGTCGCTCGTTCGGTGCGTAATCGCGAAACTCCAGCGCCATGGCCCGCGCGATCAAGGCGAGGAACATCACGATAAAAGGCACGTACAAGGCCGGCAGCAAGATCGCGTACGCCAGCGGAAACAACGCCAGCAGCCCGCCGCCGCCGAGCACCAGCCAGGTTTCGTTGGCGTCCCACACCGGCAGAATCGACACCGCCATGGCTCGTCGCTGGTGTTTGCAATCCGTGAGGCCCATGAGCATGCCGACGCCCAGATCGGTGCCGTCGAGCAACACGTAGTTCATCACCGAGAACGCCAATGCGGCAGCGCACAATAGAGTCAGCCAATCGATATCCATGTCTGCGACTCCTCAGTGCCCGGTTTCGTCGGCAAGGGTGGGCTGCGGCCCGGGTTGGTCCTGCTGCGGCGGCTCGCGCAACAGGCGCAGCAACACCCACAGACCGATGCCGAAGATCAGCAGATAAAACAGCAGAATCAGCCACGTCGACCCGACGACTTGAGCCCTGGACACCGACGACAGACTGTCCGCCGTGCGCATCAATCCGTAAACGGTGAACGGCTGTCGCCCCACTTCGGTGACGACCCAGCCGCTGAGCATCGCCAGAAACCCGGCCGGTGCCAGCAGCACGCACGCGCCCAGCCAGAGCCGCGCCGTGTACAGGCGATTACGTCGGCGCAGGATCAGGCTGACCACACCCTGCCCAAGCATCAACAGCCCCAACCCGACCATCAGCCGAAATGCGAAAAACACCGGCGCCACGGGCGGGATGTCCTCAGCCGGGAACTCATCAAGCGCAGCGATTGTGCTGGTCAGGTCATGCTGCAGGTAGAGGGAACCAATGCGCGGAATCGCCACCTCCCAGTGGTTGCGGCGCTCTTGCATATCCGGCCATGCGAACAGCCGCAGTGGCTCCCCTGCCCCTTGGGCCGGGCGCGTCCATGAGCCTTCGATGGCCGCCACTTTCTGCGGCTGGGCGTGCAAACTGTGCCGGCCATGCAGGTCCCCGACGACAATCTGCACCGGCATCAGCAGCGCAATCACCCATAGCCCCATGGAGAATTGCAGGCGAGCACGCGGGTTTTTCGGGGCCTTGCGCAATTGCCAGGCACTGATCCCGGCAATCAGCGTCGCGCTGCCGATGAACACGGCAAGCAGCATGTGCGCCAGGCGATAGGGAAACGAAGGGTTGAAGATGATTGCCCACCAGTCCTCGGCAAGGAACCGCCCGTCCGCGCCAATCGAATAGCCGGCCGGGGTTTGCATCCAGGAGTTGGCAGACAGAATCCAGAACGCGCTGATCAGCGAGCCCACCACCACAGCGCAGGTGGCAAAAAAGTGCAGACGCGGGCCGACTTTCTTCAAGCCGAAGAGCATGATGCCAAGGAAACCCGCTTCGATGAAAAACGCCGCCATCACTTCATAGAACATCAGCGGACCGAGGACATCACCGGCCTGCACCGACAGCCGCGACCAGTTGAGGCCGAACTGATACTCCAGAATCAATCCCGACGCCGTGCCCACCGCAACGTTGAGGGCAAATACCTTGAGCCAGTAACGATAAACATCCAGATAAACCTGGCGCCCGGACCTCAACCACAACGCCTCCAGCACCACGAGGAAATTCGCCAGACCGATGCTGAACGCCGCCAGCACGATGTGAAAGCTGATCGTGATTGCGAACTGAGCGCGGGCGGCCATCAGGGCCGAATCAACAGGCTCCATCCATCAGCCGCTGTAGAACACAGCAAGCTTGTTGCCTTCGGGGTCGCGCAGATAGGCCACGTAAAAGTCCGGCGTATAGGCTTCGCGCGTGCCCGGCGGTCCTTCATTGCTGCCGCCACTGTCGAGCCCGGCCTTGTGCACCTGATCGACCTTGTGCCGCGAGTCGGCGCGAAACGCCGGCATCATGCCGTTGCCGGGTGTCGCCGGCTCACCATTGAACGCTTGCGAGATGTGCACACTCCCGGGCCCGTTGGACTTGTCGGCGCAATCGGGCAAGTAGAAACAGTAGTGTTCTTCGCGATCATGCCGGTAGCCAAGCGGCGTCAGGATCGCCTTGTAAAAAGCCGCCGAACGCTCGACATCGTTGGCGCCGATAAACAGATAACTGAGCATGGGATGTCCTCCGATGGCAGCTGTCAGCGCTGTGGCTGTTCCTCATTCAGGGTAAAAACATTGCCGGCGTCACGCACCAACTGGCGCCATTCGGCACTGGTGATCAGGCCTTGCTCCTCCATCTGATCCGCAGCCTTGAGCAGCTCGTCATATTGCTGTTCCGGATCCAGATCGCCCTCGGCCTGCTCCGCCATCCTGCGCCATGCCGCCAGTGATGCCTTCTTTTGCTGATCGAACATACGGGTATCTCCTGAGGGACTTACCCGGTAGAAAAAACAGCGCGCCAGAGGTTCAGGGCAGACGACGGATGGACGGTTGATGCGGAATTCTTTTGTAGGAGTGAGCCTGCTCGCGATAGCGGTATATCTGTCAAATTAAATTTGAATGTTCCTCCGTCATCGCGAGCAGGCTCACTCCCACAGAAAAGCAAAATCAAAAGATCGCAGCCTTCGGCAGCTCCTACAGTTGGATCGCGTACCACCTCAAGAACAGGTCGGCTGTCAGGCCGCCTTCGCGAGCAGGCTCGCCTACAAAGCAAACGCAAAGCAGCGCAGCTGCCCGCGGCGAAGCCGCACCACTCAACAATGAGCGCAAGCTCGAGTACCGCTTTTGATCTTGATCCACCAGCGACGTCGGAAGGCTGAGTGGAGGGATTGATCCGGGCGTGGGAGCGCAGCGACCGTTCGACGAAGTCGAACACAGCGGAAGGAGGTGCAGCGAAGCAAACAGTAGCCGCTGCGCCAGGATCGATCCCGCAGCGAAGGAACCCGAGCCTGCGAGGGCCGAACGCAGGAGCAAGCCTTTTGGGTTACCTTTTTGGCGTCTGAAAAAGGTGACTCGCCGTAAGGGCGAAACCGCCAGCCGCAACACCCGAAAAAACGGATATACACCCAAAACCCCAAGAGCCTGGTCGGCCCAAAGGCCGCCACGCCCAAAAAACCCGCAAATGTCAAAACCGCTCCGCCACCCGCTTGTACGCATAATCCGGCTCCCGATACTTGCCCGGCTTCTGCCGTTTCGGCAACTCGACCTTGTCGCGCTTCACCTCTTCATAGGGGATGCGACTGAGCAGATCAGTGATGATGTTCAGCCGCGCACGACGTTTGTCATTCGAGTCGGCAACCCTCCACGGCGCCCAATCGGTGTCGGTGTGCTTGAACATCTCGTCCCGCGCCCGTGAGTAGTCATACCAGCGGCTGTAGGACTTCAGATCCATGGGTGTCAGTTTCCAGATCTTGCGCCCGTCATTGATTCGCGCTTCGAGCCGGCGGGTCTGTTCCTCCGGACTGACCTCAAGCCAGTACTTGAGCAGGATCACCCCCGAATCAACGATGGCGTTCTCCACCCAAGGAATCGACTTGAGAAACTTGTCGGCCTGCTCCTCCGTACAAAAACCCATGACCCGTTCGACACCGGCGCGGTTGTACCAACTGCGGTCGAAAATCACCACCTCGCCGCCCGCCGGCAGATGCGGCAGATAGCGCTGTACATGCATCTGACTTTTTTCTCGATCGGTTGGCGCCGGTAATGCCATCACGCGGAACACCCGTGGGCTGACGCGCTCCGTGATCGCCTTGATCACCCCGCCCTTGCCCGCACCGTCGCGCCCTTCGAAAACAATACAAACCTTGACACCTTTGGCGATGACCCACTCCTGCAGCTTGACCAGCTCAACGTGGAGCTTGCGCAGCTGTTCGAGATAGTCCTTGTTTTTCAAGCGCGGACGTTCGATTGCCTTTGCAGGTTTCTTCTTGTCTTTCGCCATGAACCTGTCCTCGCGCTTCAACAGCCCGCTGAATTTGTTTATTGACCCGAAGGGCCTGATCCGTGAGGTTAGTTCACGCCCGGTTGTTTGCCATTGCCGGGCAAAAAAGCCCTGTCGCCATGTGTTTCCTGAGATTGTTCCGACGTCGCACTGTTCATTGCCCGATCCCCTGTTTGCTGGAGTTTTTCGATGCCGTCGTCCAAATCATTGCCCACTGCCCTGCTCGGTTTGGCCCTGGCCTGCCCGGCGATGGCCGAGACCCAAGGTCTGGAGCTGGGGCAAGTGCTGATTTCGGCAGATGAGCGCAGTGGCAGCGATGCAGCGGTCGAAGAAGCGCGGGAACGCCTTGAGCAGATTCCCGGCGGCACCAACGTGGTCGACATGCGCCAGCCGTTGCAGGGCCGCGTTGCCAGCAATCAGGATGTGCTGGCCTATCAGCCGGGGGTGTATGCACAGTCGGCGGGCAACGAAGGCGTGAAGATTTCCATCCGTGGTTCAGGCATCAACCGCGCACCCGGCGCCCACGCCTCGGGGCTCTACACGATGCTGGATGGCTTGCCGCTGACCGGCCCCGGCGGCACACCTTATGAATTGCTCGAGCCGTTGTGGGTCGACCATGTCGAAGTGCTGCGCGGCGCCAACGGCTTCGATCGCGGCGCGCTGGCACTGGGCGGCGCTATCGATTACGTCAGCCACACCGGTTACACCGCGCCAAAGCTGCACGTGCGCTACGCCACCGGCAGCCATGGCTATCAGCAGCGCCAGGTCAGCTCCGGGCAAGTGCTGGGAGATTTCGATTACTACGTGTCCCTGACCGATGCCAACGCCGACGGCTATCAGGACCATACCGCCAGCGAGAGCAAAGGCCTGATCGCCAACTTCGGCTATCGCTTCAACCCGAATCTGGAAACCCGCTTCTACTTCCGCTATCGCGAAACCGACAACGACCTCGCCGGTCGCGTGACCAAGCATTCCATCGAACACAGCCCACGGGCAGCCAACCCGGCGTATGTGGCGCGCGATGACAGCCGCAAGCAGCCCGGCAGTACCTTCATCGGCAACAAGACCACGTTCTATCTCGACGACGATTCGAGCATCCAGACCGGCCTCGCCTACCACGACTACCCGATGGATTTGCGCGAAGGCCCGAACCGGCTGAAGGTGGCTTACACCGACGTTAGCGGCACCTTCGACTACAAGCGCCGCGACACTTTGTTCGGTATGGAAAGCCGCAGCAACGTCGGCCTGCGCGTGACCAAGCACCTGCCCAACGACGGCGCCAGCGAGTTCGTGCGCATCCCGAGTGGCAACACCGCCAGCTATGCCCCGGGCACGCGGATGCGCAACTTCACTTATCAGGGTTCAGATACCGTCCTGCATTTCGGCAATGACCTGGAAATTGCCGACGACCTCTGGCTGACCACCGGCCTTGCCGCGATCTACACCCGCCGCGAAAGCGCCGTGACCTATCCGCAGGGCGGCGGCAAGACCAGTCTCAGCGACTGGGACTATGCACCGCGCATCGGCCTGCGCTACCAGATCACCCCGGACGTGCAAGTGTTCGGCAACCTCAGCCGCTCCGTCGAAGCACCGCACCCGTGGTCGCTGATCTACAGCTCCAACGTGCGCTTCCCTGCCGGCAACGGCGCCGCCACCGGCACCCAGCGCGACCCGGTCGAACTGCAAAACCAGACCGCTACCACTCTGGAACTCGGCGGCCGTGGCGACAGCCATTTGGGCGAATGGAGCCTGGCCTGGTACTACGCGCAAGTTCGTCACGAACTGCTCTCGGTACTGCCGGACGCCAACGCCGTCACGCCCTACGAACTCAATGCCAGCCCGACCGTGCACCAGGGCATCGAGGCCAGCCTCAACAGCAAACTCTGGACCGCCGCCGACGGCCGCCAGTTGAGCTTGCGCCAGGCCTACACCTTCAGCGACTTCCACTACCGCGACGACGAACGCTTCGGCGACAACCGCTTGCCGGGCCTGCCGATGCATTATTACCAGGGCGAACTGCGTTACGACTGGCCGCAGGGCTTCTTCGCCGCCGTGAATACGCAACTGGTGTCCAAAGTTGCCGTGGACTACGCCAACAGCTACTACGCCGACCCTTACACCCTGTTCGGCGCCACCCTGGGCTACAACGCCCCGAAGGGCGACTGGCAAGGCTGGGTGGACATGCGCAACCTGACCGGCAAACGCTACGCGGCAACGGTCACGCCGGGGTATGACGACAAAGGTCTGGATGCTGCGCGGTCGACTCCGGGTGAAGGGATGGGGGTTTATGTTGGGGTTTCGTGGAGTTTGCTATAAGACCCAACGCGAAATTCAAATGTGGGAGCGAGCCTGCTCGCGAAAGCGGTGTATCAGCCGTGAGTTATTTCAACTGACACGACGCCTTCGCGAGCAGGCTCGCTCCCACAGTTGGCTTTGTGGTGTTGGTTAGAACGACGCAGGATTCGAATCTCTGGACGAGTATCATCGTGACAGCACGTCTCCTCGGACCGACCAGATAATCATCGCTCTCCATTGAAAATAACGGACTGACCTCATGGATACTTCCCAAGAAAACCCACTGGAAACATCACTGCGACTGGCCGCGGACGAACCCGCGCATCGCCCTGAGTTCTATCGAACCCTCCTGGACTCGACCGTCTACATCCTCGGTACCGCCGGTGCGGCGCAAGGCCATGTCAATCTCGAAGCCGGCAGCAACATCAGCATCGCTCATTGGCAGAAGCCCGATGGCACGCCGGTCATTCCGTTCTTCTCCTCGCTGCCAACGCTGCAACAATCCATCGACAGCGAGCAGAGCTATGTGGAGATACCCGCCCGATCATTGTTCGAAATCACGCTGGGCGCGCTGCTTTTTCTGAATCCGAAGTCGCCGTACGGCAAGGAATTTCTTCCGGCGGAAGTGCAACGCCTGCTCTCAGGCGAAATCGGCCGGCCCGCCACGCAGCGTACCGTGGAAAAAGAAACCAACGTCTTGCTTGGACAGCCTTCGGACTACCCATCGACGATGGTCCATTCGCTCTCGCAATTGCTGGCCAAACACGCCAATGTGAAACGCGCATTCCTGGCGCTGATGCACGACCCCTCGATTGATGAAAAACCGCACTTGATCGTCGGCATCGAAGCGGATGGCGATATCGAACAGGTCATGCGAGAAGCCGGCAATGTCGCCGGGGACACAGCCCCTGATGGCGGGCCAGTTGATTTTTGTCGCGTGCTGACGGGACAAGCCGGGCTGAGTGATTACTTCCTCAAGGAGACCAAACCGTTCTACGAGCGCAAGTCGCCAAGCAAGCTGCGTTCGTTCTTTGGCTTTGGTTGAATACGATCTGATGAAAATCGCAGTCGCCTGCATGTCGCTTGATCAGCAGGCCAGTGGTCGATTCTCATGAGCGTGACCTTGGATTCTCTCAACCCGCCCTCATAACAGTGGGTATCCCCCCATCGTCTCGAGAGGAAGCACACACCATGACCACTCAAACCGAAACTGCCATTCTCGCCGGCGGCTGCTTCTGGGGCATGCAGGATCTGTTGCGCCGCTATCCGGGTGTGCTGAAAACCCGCGTCGGCTATACCGGCGGCGATGTGCCGAATGCGACCTATCGCAACCACGGCAACCACGCCGAAGCCATCGAGATCGAGTTTGATCCGGCCGTGATCAGCTACCGGCAGATCCTTGAGTTCTTCTTCCAGATCCACGACCCGAGCACGCCTAACCGTCAGGGCAACGATCTTGGCCCGAGCTACCGCTCGGCGATCTACTACCTCAACGACGAGCAGCGTGCCGTCGCTGAAGACACCGCCGCCGATGTAGACGCATCGAAGTTGTGGCCGGGCCGAGTGGTTACGGAAATAGAACCGGCCGGCCCGTTCTGGGAAGCGGAACCCGAGCATCAGGATTACCTGGAGCGGATTCCGAACGGCTACACCTGCCATTTCATCCGGCCTAACTGGAAACTGCCGAAGCGCGGTTGAAGAAACTGCTGGCGGGGTTCAATGCCCCGCCACCACCGAAGCTTCTACAGAGCGCGGGCCCGACTTGAAACCGTGGGCCCGGGCACCCCAGGCAATGGCGAAGGCGATAGTGACCAGTGCCAGCATGGCCCACGGAAATGAGGTAACGCCCCACTGATCGAGCAGCACGCCGCCGACGACACCGCTGCCAGCGATCGCGCTGTTCCACGCCACTACGTTCAACGACAAGGCAACATCCGCTCCGTCGCCCGCCGCATCAGCCAGCGCCGTTTGCAACAGCGTCGCTGCGCCGCCAAAGGTCAAACCCCATGCCGCCACGCCGAGATAAATCACCTCTGGGTTGCCTCCGCCAAATCCCAGCGCCACGCAGACGGCGGCAAAGGTCGCCAAACTCAGCAGAACCGTCGAGCGCAGCAGCGGCTCGACCAGCTTCGCCGTCAGCCATATCCCGACCAGCGCGGCGATGCCGAAGCTCAACAACACCACATCCACCCGCTCGGCCATGCCCGCCGGCGCCACGAACGGAGCGATATAGGTGTAGAGAATGTTGTGCGCCAGCATCCAGCTGATCACCACTGCTAGCACAGGACGCACGCCCGGGGTAGTCAGGACTTTGCTCAGCGATAGGCGTTGATGGGCCGGCTGCGGCGGGTAGTCGGGCACTTTCACCAGTACCCAGACGATCAGTACCAAGGTCAGCGCCGACATCAGACCGAATGTAGTGCGCCAACCGACCAGCCCACCGAGCCACGTACCCAGAGGCACGCCCAGCGACAACGCAATCGGTGTGCCGACCATCGCCAGCGCCAACGCCTTGCCCTGCTGTTCGGGCTCAACCATGCGTCGCGCATAGCCGGCCAACAGACTCCATGCCAGACCCGCCGCAACCCCGGCGAAGAACCGCGCGACCAGCGTCACGCCGTAGTGCGACGACAGCGCGGTAATCGAATTGAACAGCAGGAAACCGACAATCGTCAGCAGCAGCACGTTGCGGCGCCGCCAGCCCCGGGTGGCGATGGTCATCGGGATCACCGCCAGTACGGAACCCAATGCGTACGCGGTAACCATTTGCCCGGCCATGGACGGCGAAATCGCCAGGCCTTCACTGATCAAAGGTAGCAGGCCCGCCGGCAGGGTTTCGGTGACGATGCAGATGAAGCCAGTCATGGCCAGCGCCAGCAAAGCGCCGATGGGCAGACCTTTGGCGTAGCCGTTAACGTGATTGAAGGTGTCACTGGAAGCTCCTCGAAAAAACCGACTCAGATTTAAATACCGATCGATCTAGATCCTGAGGGTGCATGCGCAGCGTTGTCAACAATTTCTGTATCGACTAGTCTTTATATTAAATCAATGAGGAGTCAGGTCATGGCGAGAACCGGTCGCCCCCGTCAGTTTGATCGCGACGACGCCGTCGATCAGGCTTTGCAACTGTTCTGGCAACACGGCTACGACGCGACATCGCTCGCCCAATTGAAGGCAGGCCTGGGTGGCGGTATCTCTGCGCCTAGCTTCTACGCCGCGTTCGGTTCCAAGGAAGCGTTGTTCGATGAATGCGTGCAGCGTTATTTAACCACCTACGCGCAAGTCACCGAGTGCCTGTGGGACGACAGCCTGCCACCACGCCAGGCGATCGAGACCGCTTTGCGCCAGTCGGCACGCATGCAGTGCGACGACACACACCCCAAGGGCTGCATGGTTACCCTCGGCGTCATGAGCGCACCGAGCCCGGAAACCGCCCATGTGGCGCAAGCCCTGACCCACTCAAGGCAGCGCACCCGTGCCGGCATTCAAGCCTGCGTCGAACGCGCTGTGAATGCCGACGAGCTGGCCAGCGGCACAAGTGCGGCGGCGATGGCGACGGTATTCGACAGTTTCCTGCAGGGCATATCCATCCTCGCCAGAGACAACACCGCGCTGGATAACATTGATGCTGCTATCACTCAGGTCATGCAAATCTGGGACATTGCCGCCACGCGTAAGGCGGATTGATCAAATCACAAATGCACCGGTGCCACCGGCGCCGAACCCGGCTCCGGCACATCGACATTGACCTTCAGTGCAATCAGCAGCGCGGCCAGCAACATCAGAATTCCAGCTGCTACAAACACGCCATTGATGCCGCTGAAACTGAACACCGAACCGCCGGCGGCGGCGCCTGCGGCAATCGCCGACTGCACCGATGCGACGACCATGCCGCCTGCGCTTTCGGCCTGATCGGGTATCGATCGCGCCACCCAGTTCGACCATGCCACCGGCACGCCACCGAAGGCCATCCCCCACAGAGCCAGAAGCAACGCCTGCCCGGTGAGCGACGCCGGTAACCCGACCAACGCCAGAGCAGCAACGCCCACCAACACCGGCATCAGCACCAGTGTTGCGCGTGGATTGCGCTGCAACAGCCAGCCAGCGAACAGCGTGCCGGCAAAGTTCGCCACGCCGAAACCGAGCAGCATCAGCGCCAGCGTCTGCGGGCCGACTCCGGTGGTGCTTTCCAGAAATGGCCTGATATAGGTGAACAACGCGAAGTGGCCGGTGTGCACCAATACACAGCCGAACATGCCAATGGCAATGCCCGGTCGCAGCAAAACCTCAAGCACCGTACGCAGGCGTGACGGTCGATGCGGCGCCAGACTCGGTAACGTGAACATTTGAAAGACCAGCGTCACCACGCCAACCGCCGCAGCTGCGAAAAACGCACTGCGCCAGCCAAACTGGCCGCCGAGATAGCTGCCCAATGGCACCGCGACCACGGTCCCCACGGCGATCCCGCTGAAGATAATCGACAGCGCCCGTGGCAGCAGCGCCGCCGGCACCAGGCGCATCGCCACGGCCGCCGCCATGCTCCAGAATCCGCCCAAAGCTATGCCCAAAAGGATGCGCATGATCAGCAACACTGCGAGGCTCGACGACAGCGCCACCAGCAGATTCGACGCGATCATCAGTACCGAGAAACCGAGCAAGACCAGCCGCCGATCAAGACTGCGCGTCAATCCAGGTACGAGCAATCCGGCAAAGAGCGCCACCACTGCGGTCACCGTCACTGCTTGCCCGGCCAGGGCTTCGCTGACGCCAAGGTCGAGCGCCATCGGCGTCAGCAGGCTGGCCGGCAGATATTCTGCGGTGAGTAAACCGAACACTCCCATCGCCAGTGAGAAAACCGCCATCCACGCAGGAACCATCGGCTCCACTTCAGCTCGCCCATCACCTACACGTTCATTCATTTCAAGACTCTCTCGGACATTTCAAGAGGGCAGTCTATTAGCGGCAAACCGGATGATCTATGATGCGCAGTCTTGAACTTTTGATCGAAACCCCGAACATGAGCAGCACTGATTCCTTTTCACTGTCATCAGACCTGATCACAGAATTGCTGCGCAGCATGCGTCTGCGTGGCGTGCAGTATCGGCGGATCCACGCCGGTCCGCCGTATGGTCTGGGTTTCAGCGACAAATCGGGCCATGCGTATTTCCACTTCGTTGCCGCTGGATCGACGGTGTTGCGACTGGAGGACGGCAGCCTTTACGAGTTGGCGGCGGGCAATGCGGTATTCATTGCCCATGGTGCCGCGCACCAGTTGCTGTCACACCCAAACGCCGAAGTGCAGGACATTGACAGCGCCGTCGCCGCGCCACTCGGCGATACGGTCTGCGCGGTGCAGGTCGGTCACAGCGCCGTTTCGCCCGATAGCGCCCTGCTCTTCAGTGGCTGTATGGAGTTCGAGCTCGGCAGCCTGCAGGGCCTCGGTCGGCTGATGCCGGGACTGATGCTGATCGACGCCGGCGGCCAGCGTTATCCGGGACTCATGCCGATTCTTGCGACCATGGAACGCGAAGTCAGCGCAGCGCGCATCGGCTTCGCCGGCATTCTCGCGCGCCTTGCCGACGTAGTGGCGGCAATGATTGTTCGTGGCTGGGTCGAATGCGCTTGCGGCAATGCCTCCGGTCTCGTCGCCGCCCTGCGCGACCCTCGTCTGTCGAAAGCTTTGCTGGCCCTGCACCAACAACCGGGGCGCGACTGGAGCGTCGCCGAGCTGGCAACGCTGTGCAACACCTCACGCTCGGTCTTCGCCGAACGCTTCCAGACCACCCTCGGCACCCCGCCGCTGCGCTACGCCACCGAACTGCGCATGCGCCTGGCCAGTCAGTGGCTGACACTGGAAAGACTGCCGATCGAAGAAGTGGCGCAGCGCTTGGGCTACACCTCCCAAGCGGCGTTCAGTCGTGCGTTCAAGCGGATAACGGGAAGCTCACCGGGAGCGAGTCGGCGCCAGCGCGCACTGTAGAAATTGCGTTAACAGGGCGGCAATGAATCCGAGCCGCCCTCACCGCTGGATTTTCCCCAGCCCCGCGCCCACCCGCTCAGCAGCCTGCAAATCCCCACGCGCCTCCAACTCCTGCGCCACTTGCCGCAACTGCTCAACAGTCAATCCCACATTCACACTGATCTTCAAATGCGACTCCAGCTGCGATTCCACCCCAGCCATTGCCGCCAGCGCGCCAACCGTCGCCAGTTCCCGATCCGTCCATGCCAGGTTGTCGCGGGCGAAGATGTCGCCGAACAAGTGCACTTTCAGGAACTGATCGATCGCCGGGGCGAATTCGAAGAGCGGGCCGGACACTGGCGCGCCGACCAGACGGGTCTGATTGTCGGTGCCGAGTTCGGTAAGTGCATACCCCGACGGAACCGGGCCGGGCTCTCGTCCGGGCGCGTCTTCAATGCCCCGCGCGGCGCGTTCCTGCACAACCTTCATCAGCAAGGACAAGGCGTTGAGGCTGCGTGGGAACCCGGCGTAGGCGTACAGCTGCACCAGAACTTCCTTGGTTTCGCTGATGCTCAACCCGGCATCGAGGCCGCGATTGAGTGCGTCGTGCAAACGCGGCATATCGCCGATTGCAACGTTGGCGGCAATCGGGGCGATCGCCAGTTGCTTAAGCGTCAGAGGCTGTTCTTGCATGATCGGTTTCTCCTGTGATCGGGAAGGATTGGCGCAGAGAGGATTCACGCAGGCTGCGCTGGCAAGGACCGCGCAGCCGAGGGCCACGATGCGCAGAAGACGCCCTTGCTTTAACGATCTCTGGTTCATCAATGAATCTCCTCACTCATCCAGCGTGAACGTCAACCGCACATCGCCACGCCCCAAGGTCTCGGCCAAGTCCTGCGGCCGGTCGATGCGACCAAGACGCGAATAGCGGTAAGACGAATCGAAGGTTTTGTAGAAGACCACCAACGTATCGTCGCCATACAAAAGGAAATCGCCGTTGTGGATCGTGCCCGGCCGATAGGGCTGCGTGGGCAAGGGCGGCTGCACGGTGGCGTATTTTTCGTTGCTGTGCAGGTCGACCATGTTCAGGCTCAGCGGCAATCGCGTGAGCAATTGCCGAGTGCTCGGGTTGTCCTCAAGAGCAATGGCAAAACGGTGTTCTCCGACGGTCATCCACATCGTGGTCTCCTCCGGGTTAGCAGCAGACAGAGCAAAGGGCAGCCATGCCATCAGTACGAATCCCTTCCAGCCGTTGGCAAAAATCCGCATCGCTTTGCTCCGTCGCGTTGAAAGTTACTTCAGGTTGCTCTTGAAGAACTGCGTCAGCTTGGCAAAAGGAATCAGCTCGGCCCGGTCGTACAGATCGACATGACCGGCATTCGGCACAATCACCAGTTCTTTCGGCTGCCCCGCCAACCGAAACGCCTCTTCGCTGAACTCACGGGAGTGCGCGTCGGCACCGGCAATAAACAACATCGGGCGCGGCGAGATGCTCTCGATATCGACGAAGGGATAGAAGTTCATGAACTTGGTGTTGCTGCTCAGCGTCGGACGCGTGGTCTGTTGCGGTGTCGAGTTGGCCGGGGTGAATTCGCCGCGCGGGGTGCGGTAGAAATCGAAGAATTCACGTTGGATCGGATGGGTGTCGGCCTTCAGCTCCAGCACCGTGCCGCCGGTGTATTCGACCTTGCCGCCGGTGAACTCGGCGTAACGCTGCTCGGCCGCTTGCGCAATGATCTGCTTGCGCTGCGCAAGGCTTTGCGAATGCTTTAGGCCGTCACGGTTGGCTGCGCCCATGTCGTACATGCTGACCGTGGCGATGGCTTTCATGCGCGGGTCGATTTTCGCCGCGCTGATCACGAAGCTGCCACTACCGCAAATGCCCAACACGCCGATGCGCTCGCGGTCGATGAATGGCCGTGTGCCGAGGTAATCGACGGCCGCGCTGAAGTCTTCGGCGTACATATCCGGCAGCACGGCATTGCGCGGCGCGCCCTCGCTTTCGCCCCAGAACGACAGATCCAGCGACAGGGTGACAAAGCCCTGCTCCGCCAGTTTCTGTGCGTACAGATTGGCGCTCTGCTCCTTTACCGCGCCCATCGGATGACCAACGATAATCGCCGCGCTGCGGGCTGCCGGGTCGAGTCCTTTAGGGACAAACAGGTTGCCGACCACGGTGAGTTGATATTGATTTTGAAGCTGACCTTCTGCGCGGTCACCTTGTCGCTTTTGAAGAAATTGTCGGCACCGTGGGACATGTCAGCTCCGAATGCAGTGAATGAACTCAGGAGAAACCCGAGCAGTATGAACAGTCGTTTCATGGGGGCGTCCTTGATCGAGAAGCCAGGCGTGGCCGGGATGAAGGTATTGTTGCGCACGCTCGAGACTTTGATTAGCTAATGAGTGCTTAATGCGGTTATAAACTCTGCTAATCAATAAACCCGAGCGCGCGCCCATGGCCAAACCCAATTTCAACGACCTGCTTGCCTTCGTCACGGTTGCCCGCAGCGGCAGCTTCACCCGCGCGGCGGTGCAACTGGGCGTGACGCAATCGGCGGTGAGCCAGGTAGTCTCGGCGCTGGAAGCGCGTCTGAAAATTCGCTTGCTGACCCGCACTACGCGCAGCGTGTCACTGACGGCGGCCGGCGAACGCCTGTTGCACACCGTCGGGCACCGTTTCGATGAAATTGAAGCCGAGCTGGACGCCCTGACCGAGCTGCGCGACAAGCCCGCCGGCACGGTGCGCATCACCTGCGGCGACAACATCATCAAGACCACCCTGCTGCCCAAGCTGACGCCACTATTGCTGCAATATCCGGACATCAAGCTCGAGTTCGATATCAACTACGGTTTCCGCGACATCGTGGCCGACCGCTTCGATGCCGGCGTGCGTTTCAGCGATACCGTCGCCCAGGACATGATCGCCGTACCGATCGGCCCGCCACTGCGCATGGCCGTGGTCGCTTCGCCCGGCTACTTCGCCCAGCACCCCGCCCCGCACCATCCGCGCGATCTGGCGGCGCACCGTTGCATCGACATCCGCTTTCCGACCTACGACGGTGTCGATGCGTGGGAATTCGAGCGCGAGGGCAAAAAGCTGAAAGTACGGGTCGACGGGCAACTGGTGTTCAACTCCACCGTGCACATCGCCGACGCGGCTGTGAACGGGTTAGGGATTGCCTACCTGCCTGAAGACGAGTTCGGTACGCATCTGGCTGAAGGGCGTTTGGTCAGAGTGCTGGAGGACTGGTGCGAACCGTTCGGTGGCTTCCACCTCTACTACCCCAGCCGCCGACAACCGTCGCCGGCGTTTTCACTGGTGGTGGATGCGTTGCGCGTGGTCAGAGACCCAGCCCCGGTGTAGGAGCGAGCCTGCTCCGATAGCGTCGGCACATCCAACAGAGTAAGTGCCTGACCCAGCGCTTTCGCGAGCAGGCTCGCTCCCACAGGGTTTTGCGTCAGATCCCGGAAATCAATCGATTCACAAATCCATTGTGGGAGCGAGCCTGCTCGCGAAGACGCCAGACCAGGCAAATCATCTCTGCATGCCACCCCGCGCGCGCCTCACAACTTCGACACATCCCCGGTAGCCTCGGCAATCGTCGCCAAGGTTTCCTCCATGCTGGCGATGTCTTCATGCAGCTTTTGAAACACCAGATCCAGCGACTCGGGAGCGTCCACGGTCTGATGGCCACGCAGCGACTCGACGCTACTGCTCTCTACGTGTTGAAGAATGTCCACGCTTTCTCGCAGTGCCAACAGCTGATCAAAGATCGCGGCAATCTGCGCCTGGCTGCGAGTGCTCATCGCTTCCCCGGCTTACAGATCAGTGATCCCCATCCCAGACATGTGATGACCATAAATCAGCCCCTTCTAAAGAAACGATGAACACAGAAAACAACAGCCTGCTCAGCCTTTGGTTTTTCGCGGATCGGCAGCGCGCGGTAAAGTGCGTTCTTGCGTGAATGATCAAGACCGATAATGGATTGACCTTGAGCGGTTCAGAGAGTTTGAAAGAATTAATCCCCACTCAATACGCGAACTCGTGCCCCAACTCGCTCTCCATCCACGCCAGAAAACGCCTGACCCGTGGAAAGCTCGAATGCGCCTTGGGGAATACCAAATGGTGCGCCGCCACCGCAGCACTCAGTGATTCAGGCGCGACTTCAACCAGCGTGCCCGCGGCCAGATACTTCTGCGCCAGCAATGTGCTTTCCAGCGCGAAACCCAAGCCATGACTCGCCGCTTCCAGCGACATGTAGGAACGATCGAAGCTCAATGCATAAGGCCGTTCCGGACGCGCCAAGCCGTGCTGGGCAAACCATTGCGGCCATTTGAGCAGGGTGGCTTCCGACAGAATCAGATCGCACTCCAGCAGATCCGCCGCGCCGCGTATCGGGCGTTGCGCGAGCAGTTTCGGTGAGGTCAGCACCGCGAACGTCTCGTTCCTGACCGTGCGCACCTCATAGCTTGGCCAGTTCGGCAGACCATGGCGGATATCGACGTCGATCTTGTCGCGACTGAAGTGCAGCGATTCATAGGAGCACGACAGGTTGATCTGAATGTCCGGATGACTCGCACGAAACGCTTCCAGGCGCGGCATCAGCCAGAGCAGGCCGAAGCTTGGCGACGAGTGCAAGCGCAGGCAATCGAGGCTGACATCGCTGGCAGCACGTTCGGTGGCAACGGCGAGACTGTGCAAAATCCCGGAAACTTCCTTGAGGTATTGCTCGCCGACCGGCGTCAGCGAGACGCCACGGGCAGCACGGACGAATAATTGCCGGCCGATCATCCCTTCCAGTTTCGCCAGTTGATGGCTGACTGCCGAGGGTGTCAGGTCCAGCACTTCCGCCGCTCTGGCGACGTTGCCGAAGCGCGCGGTTTGTTCGAAGGCCTGAATTGCTTTCAGCGGTGGCAGGTTGATCGATGCCTCAGTGTCTGAGCGCATGGTGACTCCGTGGTGATTTCTTGTGATGTACGGACCGGTTTCATTCAAGCATTTGCGAAACGGTCTGACGAGTGCTGAATTTTTTCAGCATTGAGTGACTTCCGCGTTATTGCTCACGCTCGCCCCGGAGGACAAGCTGAGTCATCGGTTACTTACACACCGACCCAATAAAAACAATTCGAGGGAATCCTCCATGCTTCTTCAAGGCAAAGTCGCAATCATTACCGGTGCCGCATCTGCCCGTGGCATTGGCCGCGCTACCGCCAGTACATTTGCGCAACACGGCGCTCGCGTGGTCATCCTCGATCTGGATGCATCCGCAGCACGTGACGCCGCCGCAGCACTGGGCGAAGGTCATCTGGGCCTGGCGGCCAACGTGGCCGACGAAGCGCAGGTTCAGCAAGCCGTCGCCGCCATCATCGAGCACTTCGGGCGCATCGATATCCTCGTCAACAACGCCGGCATTACCCAGCCACTGAAGACTCTGGATATTCGCCCTTCGGACTACGACAAGGTGCTGGACGTCAGCCTGCGCGGCACTTTGCTCATGTCTCAGGCGGTGATTCCGCTGATGCGCCAACAGTCTTCCGGCAGCATCGTCTGCATGTCGTCGGTGTCTGCCCAGCGCGGCGGCGGCATCTTCGGCGGCCCGCATTACAGCGCGGCCAAAGCCGGTGTGCTGGGGCTGGGCAAGGCCATGGCGCGGGAATTGGGGCCGGACAACATCCGCGTCAACTCCATCGCCCCGGGCCTGATTCACACCGACATCACCGGCGGTCTGATGCAGGATGAACGCCGCCACGCCATCATCGACGGCATTCCGCTAGGTCGCCTGGGTCAAGCGCAGGACGTCGCCAACGCCGCGCTGTTTCTGGCCAGCGACCTGTCCGCTTATCTGACCGGCATCACCCTCGATGTGAACGGCGGCATGCTGATTCACTGAGTAACTCTGGGCGGGCCTGCGTGGCCCGTGCGGTTCTGGATCGATGACGCAGCCGGGCCTGATGGCCTGGCGGTCAATAAAAACAAGAGATCAGACCATCATGACTACCCTGTCGCTCGAAGCGGTTTCGACCGTGCGCTCTTCTGCCTACCGCAAAACGGCCTGGCGGCTGATGCCGTTCCTGATGCTGTGCTACCTGTGCGCCTATCTGGACCGGGTCAACGTCGGTTTCGCCAAACTGCAAATGATGAACGATCTGGCCCTCAGCGAAACGGTCTACGGACTGGGCGCCGGGGTGTTTTTCATCGGCTATTTCCTTTGCGAAGTGCCCAGCAACATCATCCTGCACAAGGTCGGCGCGCGAGTGTGGATTGCGCGGATCATGATCACCTGGGGCATCGTCTCGGCGCTGTTCGCCTTCGTCGAAACCGCGTGGCAGTTCTATGCCCTGCGCTTTCTCCTCGGGATTGCCGAAGCCGGTCTGGCGCCGGGCCTGCTGCTCTACCTGACGTATTGGTTTCCGTCCTATCGGCGGGCGCGCATGACGGTGTTGTGGTTCATCGCCATTCCGCTGTCAGGCATGGTCGGTGGCCCGCTTTCGGGCTGGATCATGAACCACTTTGCCGGTGTGCACGGCTGGGCCGGCTGGCAGTGGATGTTCGTTTTGGAAGCGGTGCCCACCGTGCTCGTCGGCCTGCTGGTACTGAGTTATCTGAAAGACGGCGTGCATCAGGCGACCTGGCTCAATGACGAGGAAAAAGCGCTGATCACTCGCGAACTGGCCGAAGACGACCAGCAAAAGGTCACCCATGCCTCGGTCGGCGAGTTCATCCGCGACCGGCGCTTGTGGCTGCTGGCGGCGATCTACTTCTGTGTGGTGATGGGCCAATACGCGATCACCTTTTGGCTGCCGACACTGGTGCGTAACGCAGGGGTTTCCGACCCGCTGCACATCGGTTTCCTGACCAGCCTGCCTTACCTGTGCGCCATCGCCGCCATGCTCCTGGTCGGCCGCAGTGGCGACAAACATCGCGAGCGCCGCTGGCACCTGATCGTGCCGATGATCGCCGGTGCGATCGGCTTGAGCCTGGCAGCGATGATGGGCGGCAATCCGACCTTGTCGATCCTCAGCCTGTGCCTGGCCGCCTCCGGCATTCTATCCGCCACCTCGTTGTTCTGGATGCTGCCCACCACGCTGCTTGGCGGGGTGTCTGCGGCCGCCGGCATCGCGGCGGTCAACAGCTTCGCCAACCTCGCCGGGTTCTGCTCGCCCTATCTGATCGGCTGGATCACCACCCTGACCGGTTCCAGCGCCATCGGCATGTACCTCATCACCGGCGTGCTGTTCCTCGGCGCCAGCCTGGTCCTGCGTATTCCCGCCGCTTTGGTCAATCGTTGAGTCAACGGAGTTTCATCATGACGACTAATCTTGCACACGCTGCATCGCTGAGCCTCACCCAGCGCGCGCACAACATTCGCCGCCATGCACTGCGCATGGGCCAGGTTCAGGGGCAGGGCTATGTGGGCCAGGCCCTCGGCGCGGCTGACCTGCTGGCGGTGTCTTACTTTCATGCGATGAACCATCGCCCCCAGGATCCCGAGTGGGAGCAGCGCGATCGCTTCTATCTCTCCATCGGCCACTACGCCATCGCGCTGTACGCAGCGCTGATCGAAGCCGAGATCATTCCCCTCGACGAGCTGGAAACCTACGGTTCGGATGACAGCCGCCTGCCGATGTCGGGCATGGCCGCCTACACCCCGGGGATGGAAATCACCGGCGGTTCGCTGGGTCAGGGCCTGGGCATCGCAGTCGGCGCCTGCCTGGGCCTCAAGCGCAAAGGCTCGGCCTCGTTCGTCTACAACCTGCTGTCCGATGGCGAACTCAATGAAGGCTCGACCTGGGAAGCGGTGATGTCGGCGTCGCACTGGCAGCTCGACAACCTGATCGCCATCGTCGACGTCAACAACCAGCAGGCCGACGGTTACTCCAGCGAGATTCTCTCGTTCGAACCCATCGTCGATCGCTGGCAAGCCTTCGGCTGGTTTACCCAGCGCGTCGACGGCAATGACCTTGACGCCCTGGTCGCTGCCTTCGATGCCGCCCGCAATCACCCCGGCGGGCAACCGCGCGTGATCATCTGCGATACGAAAATGGGCAAGGGCGTGCCGTTTCTGGAGAACCGGGAAAAGAACCACTTCATTCGCGTCGAAGAGCACGAATGGGACCTGGCACTGAGCAACCTTGAAGAAGGAAAAGACCAATGAGCAACGCCGCCAACACTGCGCCTTCGACTGCTACTGGCGCGCCGGTGAAAAAGCGCCTGACCACCTCGGCGATGATTGCCTCGATTGCCTCCGAGGGCCAGGCGACCCGTTCGGCACCGTTCGGCCATGCGCTCGCAGCGCTGGCAGACCAGCGCGCGGACATCGTCGGTCTCTCGGCTGACCTGTCCAAGTACACCGACCTGCACATTTTCGCCAAGGCGCATCCGGAGCGTTTCTATCAAATGGGCATGGCCGAACAGTTGCTGATGAGCGCTGCGGCGGGCATGGCGCGTGAGGGTTTTGTGCCGTTTGCCACCACCTACGCGGTGTTCGCCTCGCGGCGTGCTTACGACTTCATCTGCATGGCCATCGCCGAGGAAAACCTTAACGTCAAAATCGTCTGCGGTTTGCCCGGCCTCACCACGGGTTACGGGCCGAGCCACCAGGCCACCGATGATCTGGCTATTTTCCGCGCCATGCCCAATCTGATGATTGTCGACCCGTGCGATGCACTGGAAATCGAACAGGCCGTGCCGGCCATCGCCGCTCACCAAGGCCCGGTCTACATGCGTTTGCTGCGCGGCAATGTGCCGTTGGTGCTGGACGAGTACGGTTATAAATTCGAGATCGGCAAGGCCAAGACCCTGCGCACGGGCAACGACGTGCTGATCATCTCCACCGGGCTGATGACCATGCGTTCGCTGGAAGCGGCCAAGCAATTGCAGGCCGACGGCATCGATGTGGCCGTGCTGCACGTGCCGACCATCAAGCCGCTGGATGAGCAAACCATTCTCACCGAAGCGCGTAAATCCGGGCGTCTGGTGGTCACAGCCGAGAACAGCTCGATCATCGGCGGTTTGGGTGAGGCGGTTGCCGGGTTGTTGTTGCGCAATGGCGTGACGCCCACCTTCAGACAGATCGCGTTGCCCGACGCCTTCCTCGACGCCGGTGCCCTACCGACGCTGCATGATCGCTACGGCATTTCGACGCCGGCTGTCTGCGCGCAGATCAAAGCCTGGCTGTAACTCCACCGTGGGCGGCGCTTCGATCAGAGGCGCTCGCTCATTCGAGAACAGGAGGCAGAACGTGAAAGCACATGAACTGCTGGATCCCGACTTCAAAAGCTTTTTAACCCCCGGCGCACAAGCCTGGACGTTGGAGACGCTGCCCGCGATCAGGGAGCGTGTCCATGCGACATTCAAATCCCTAGAACAAGCGCGCGGTGAAAGCCTATGGACCAAGGCCCACGACGGTGAGGATTTGCGCCTGTGTCTTTACCGGCCTGCCGCCGGGGCACCGGGCGGTAATTTTGCGGTGATCCTGTACATCCACGGTGGAGGTTTCGTCCTTGGTTGCCCCGAAATGGCCGATGACTATCTGGCTAACCTCGCCGAAGAACTTCAGGCGATCATCGTCGCTGTCGATTACCGTCTCGCGCCAGAGCACCCCTTCCCTATTCCCCTGGAAGATTGCTACACCGCCCTCGGCTGGGTTGTCGCCCACCGGCAAACGCTCAACATGGACGCCGACAACGTGATCGTCATGGGTCACAGTGCCGGTGCAGGTCTGGCAGCAGCGCTGGCAATTGTGGCGCGGGATCGCGGCGTATATTCCATCGCCAGCCAGGTGCTGGTGTATCCGATGCTCGATTACCGTTCGGGCAGCCCGGCCTCGCCTCACCAGAACAGCACGACCGGAGTGATTGGCTGGCCGGCGCAAGCCAACCAGTTCTGTTGGGATTGCCTGCGCGCTGACCAAGCGCTGGATGATCTGCCAATCGGCTGGTTTTCGCCGGCCCTGCAAGACGATCTGCGTGACTTGCCACCGACGTTTATGGCCGTCGGGGCGCTGGATCTGTTCCTGGAAGAGGACGTTGCATTTGCCCTGCGTCTGTCGCGCGCCGGGGTTGCCGTCGAAATGCATGTCTACCCTGGGGCGCCACATATGTTTGATCAGTGCCCCGGTAGCGTTAGCGATCAGTCTGCGCTGGATATCGCCCGATCACTTCGGCGATCGATAGCTAGCGCATTAACTGCTGAGGGATAGAAAGAACAGCTGAAACGGTACGACTGGATTTCTTATACAAAGCCTTCCCCCTCCCACGCTTATTGATTAATACCTTCGCAGACCGGCAGCTGCGGAGGTTGGCCTGCGCTTTGAGAAATTCAATATCGCTTAGCCATCGCTCTCCTCGATTCCGCCCGGATATTTTCCAGCGTCTCTTTGGATAATGTCGAAACCGACACATTTTGTTGCACCCAAAAACCCCTTGGATCCAACGTCCCGACAAACGGTAACGACCTGAATAGAACGAATTTTCAAAGAGATAAACGTGGGCAAATGGCCCATCCATACGCTCGTCAAAAATCAGGCAGCCCCATCTGACACTCCCTATCTATGGTTTTAAAACCATCCGTGGACGTCCGCCCCACCCATTTACAGGGAGTAGTAATGGACAACATCGTCATTGCCGACAAAGCCAATTCTCAGCTCACTGCCCAGAACTGGGGCAATGTTCAGCTCAGTCAGCCTTCAGTTGTACAAATGCCGGTTCGGCCCGATCAATTGGCGTCGACCAGTCGCAGCGGTCAGGATTTGATTGTCAATCTGAAGTCTGGCGAGCAAATCAAAATCTCCAATTTCTTTGTCACCAGCCCTGACGGCGTGCCCAATGACATTGTCTTTCAGGGTGACGACGCGACGCTGTGGCAGGCGCGCTACAGCGCCGAGCCGTTCAACGGCTTTACCTTTGACGAAATCAATTCGCTGGACGAGCTGATCGCTGGCGTCGGTGTGGTGGATGGCGCGACGCCGGCCTGGGCGATTGCCGGGCTGGGCCTGTTGGGCGCGGGTGGTGCGGCGGCCGCTGCGGGCGGAAGTGGTGGCGGTGGCGGCGGCGGTGGTGGCGGTGGCGGTGGAGACGCGACGCCTCCTGCGCCCGCGACCGGATTAACCTTGTCGGCCGATGGCCGGGTGCTGAGTGGTTTTGGCGAAGCTGGCAGTGTCGTTCAGGTACGCGATGCAGCCGGCAACATTTTGGGTTCCGGAACCGTTGGCGCCGATGGCAGTTTCCAGGTCGACCTGGGTACGCCGCAGAACAATGGCCAGCCGCTCGACGTCACGCTCACCGACCCTGCGGGCAACGTTTCGACGCCGGGTACGGTCACTGCGCCGGATACCACCGCGCCCACCGCGCCAGGCAATCTCAGCGTGAGCGCGGATGGCACGCAACTCGGCGGCACCGGTGAAGCCGGCTCGACCATCCAGGTGCGCGCCGCCGATGGCACGCTACTCGGTAGCGCTGTGGTGGCGGCGGATGGCACTTTCAGCGTCGCCCTCAGCCCCGCGCAAACCGGCGGCCAGCCGCTGACCGTGAATGCCACCGATGCGGCAGGCAATATCTCGACCGGCGCAACGGTCAGCGCGCCGGAGATCGTCGAACCGACGACGCCAGGCAATCTCGATTTGAGCAGCGACGGCAGTCAACTGACCGGCACCGCCCGAGCCGGCACCACGATTGAAGTCCGTGCCGCCAACGGAGAATTGCTCGGGCGTGCGGCGGTGGCTGCTGACGGCACTTTCCTGCTGACGCTGGTTCGTGCGCAGGCCAACGGTGAAACCTTCAGTATCGTGGCGGTCAACAGCGCCGGTGCGCAATCGCCGACCGTGACCTTCAATGCACCAGACATCACCGGCCCCGCCGCTGCAACGGATCTGGCCGTGAGCAGCGATGGCCTTTCGGTGACCGGCCGTGGCGAACCCGGCAGCACAGTCAGCGTCACCAATGCACAAGGCACGCTGCTCGGCACGGCTCTGGTCGCCTCCGATGGCTCGTTCACTGTGCAACTCAATGCCGCGCAAATCGATGGTGAGGCGCTGAGCGTGCTGGTCACCGACGCCGCCGGCAACCCTTCGCCAGCAGTGACTATCATCGCGGTTGACCTCGACGGGCTGACCCAACCAAGTGACATCGCAGTGAGCATCGATGGCACGCAGTTGAGTGGACGCGGCCAGGTCGGTTCGACCGTGACGGTGCGCGACGCCAACGGCAATGTGCTCGGTTCGGCCGTGGTGGCGGCGGACGGCACGTTCAGCCTGCAACTGAGCAGTCCGCAGAACAATGGCGAAACACTGCAGATCAGTGCCAGCGACGCCGCTGGCAACACTTCCGCACCACTGAACTACGTGACGCCTGACACCCAAGGGCCGACGGCCGTCTCCGATCTCGCGCTCGACGCTCAGGGGCAGACGCTCACCGGTAAGGGTGAGTTGGGTGCGTCGGTCACTGTGCGCGATCCGGCCGGCAACATCATCGGCACGGGCACGGTGGATGCCGATGGCAATTTTACCGTTCCACTTTCCACACCACAGACCGATGCGCAACAACTGCAAGTGATCCAGACCGACGCAGATGGCAATCCATCGGCGCCGGTCAACGTGATCGCACCCGATCTGACCACACCGGTAGCCGTGACCGATGTGAGCATTTCCGCCAATGGCGCCGTAGTCTCCGGCGCGGGTCAGATCGGCGCCACCGTTACTGTCACTGACACCAACGGGACCGTGCTGGGAACAGCTTTGGTCGGCAGCAACGGCCGGTTCGAAGTCACCCTGTCTTCACCACAAACCAATGGCCAGAACCTCAGCGTTGTGCAGACCGATGGCTCGCCCACTGGCTCCCCGGCAGTTCCAGTTGAAGCGCCGGATATCCAGGCCCCCACTGCCCCTTCCAATCTGGCGCTGAATGCAGGCGGCACTGAACTGAGCGGCACAGGCGAACCCGGTGCCACGGTGTCGGTCAAGGATTCGGCCGGCAATACCTTGGGCACCGCGATCGTCGACGGCACCGGCACCTTTACAGTGCCGCTGAACAGCCCGCAGATCGATGGCCAACAACTGCAAGTGAGCCAATCGGATGGCGTGAACGTCTCCCCCAACACGCCGCTGACCGCAGCGGACACCACCGCGCCGCTGGCGCCTGACAATCTCGTGCTGGCCAGCAACGGCGTGACGTTGACCGGCACAGGACAAGCCGGCAGCACCGTAACGGTCAGCGCACCGGACGGCACGGTAATCGGTACGACGGTGGTCGCCAGCGACGGCAGTTTCAGCGTCAACCTGAGCCCGGCTCAGCTCGACGGTCAGGTGTTGAGTGTGATCCAGACCGATGCGAGCGCCCTGCCCTCGCCCGCCACACCGGTCACCGCACCGGACATCACCGCCCCACCTGCACCGAGCGGTCTGCTCATCGATCCGGCGGGTGCCACGCTCACCGGCACCACGCAGCCCAATAACACGGTGCAGGTGCTGGATGCCGACGGCAACGTCATCGGCACCGCGACCGCTGACGGCACGGGCGCCTTCACGGTCAACCTCGATACTGCGCAGACCAATGGCGAAGCCTTGCAAGTCGTGGTGTCGGACGGCGCCAACAGTTCGCTTCCCGGCAGCGTCACTGCGCCGGACAGCACCCCGCCGGCGCCAGTCAGCGATCTCGCGCTCAATCCCGCCGGCACGCAGGTCTCTGGCCTTGCCGAACCGGGCACCACGGTCACCGTCAGCATTGCCGGCGGTGGCGCTGTGCTGGGCACCACGACGGCCGATGCGGACGGCCGCTTCGTCGTGACCCTCAGTCCACCGGCCGAGCCTGGCGGCAATCTGGAAGTCATCAGCACTGACGGCGGCGGCAATGATTCGCCCGTTGTGCCGCTGGCAGGACTGGACGGTACCCAGGTCGCGACCCCGACCGATCTGGCCTTGAGTGCCGATGGTTTCACCCTGACCGGCGCCGGAACGCCCGGTTGCACCGTGACGGTGACCAGCAGCAGCGGCGCTGTGCTCGGCTCCGGGCTGATCAACAGCTTCGGCCGGTTCACCCTGTTGCTCAGTAGCAAACAGATCAATGCGCAAGTCCTCCAGGTGACGGCCACCAGTCCCGACGGTGACGTGTCGATTCCGGGCACGGTGACGGCGATCGATGGCACGGCGCCGGACGCGGTGACCAATCTGGCGCTGAATGCCAACGGCACGACACTCACTGGACGCGGAGAGGCCGGGGCGACGGTCACTGTCACCGACGCCACAGGTACCGTGCTCGGCACTGCACTGGTCGCCAGCAATGGCACGTTCAGCCTGACGCTGACGCCGGCGCAGCTCAATGGCCAGGCGCTTACCGCGATCCAGAGCGACGCCGCCGGCAACCTGTCGCAACCCGCCGGCATCATCGCTACCGATCTGCAACCGCCAGCTGCCGCGACTGGCGTCAGCATCAATGACGTCGGCACCGTGGTCAAAGGCCAGGGCGAAGCCGGCAGCACCGTGACCGTGCGCGATGCCGCCGGCAATGTTCTGGCCACCGGCGTGGTCGATCAGAGCGGCAATTTCCAGGTCACCTTGCCCAATGCGCAGAACACCGGCGAAACCCTGCAGGTCACCCTGACCGACGCCAACGGCAACGCCTCGATTTCCACTGGCGTGGTCACCGTCGACGGCACCCCGCCGGCCGCCGTGCAGAATCCGCTGATCAGCGCCGATGGCAGCACCCTCAGCGGCACGGGTGAGGCTGGCGCAACAGTCAATGTCACCACCGCCAACGGCATCGTGCTAGGCAGCGCCGTAGTTGGCGCGGACGGCTCGTTCAGCGTGACCCTGGCGCCAGCGCCAACCAATGGTGAAGCGCTCGCGATCAGCCAGACCGACCCTGCCGGCAACGTCTCGCCATCGACCAGTGTCAACGCCCCCGACATCAGCCCGCCGGCGGCACTGACCCAGGTTGCGGTGAATGCTGACGGTGTCACCGTCACCGGCCACGGCGAGCCCGGCGCCACCGTGTCTGTGCGCAGCGCCGACGGCACCCTGCTTGGCACCGCGCAGGTCGGCAGCGGCGGCGCGTTCACTGTCACCCTCAACGCAGCACAACTGAATGCCGAAGTGCTGACCGTCACTCAGGAGGATCCGCCGGGCAACGTTTCGACTGCGGTTGAAGTCACCGCCGTGGATTTGACTGCGCCGGCGATTCCGAGCGCATTGACCCTCAACGCTGCCGGCGTGCAACTGTCGGGTAACGCCGAGGCCGGCAGCACGGTGACCGTGCGTGACAGCCAGGGCAACCTCCTCGGCACCACCACGGCGGCCGCAAACGGCACTTTCCAGATTACTCTCAACAGCCCGCAAACCAACGGCCAGTCGCTGAACGTGACGGCCACCGATGCGGCAGGCAATCCGTCAGCCCCGGCAATCGTCAATGCGGTCGATAGCACGGCGCCGTTGGTGGCGAGCGATCTGGCGGTGAGCGCCAGTGGTGCCACCCTGACCGGCATTGGTGAGGTCGGCGCCAGCGTGGAAGTTCGCGATGCCGGCGGTGTTTTGCTGGGTACCGCGACCGTTGCCAGCAACGGCAATTTCAGCGTCACGTTGTCCCCGGCTGCCGTGGCTGGATCGAATCTTTCCGTGGTGCAGATCGATGCAGCCGGCAACACCGGACCGGCGGCGCCGGTGACTGCACCGGGCAATCTGGCGGAAAGTGCACCGACCAATCTGGCCCTCAGCGCTGACGGCCTGACCCTGACCGGCTCGGCCACCGCCGGCAGCACCGTGAGCATTCGCAATGCCTCGGGCGTGTTGCTCGGCAGCGCGCTGGTGGCGGCCAATGGCACTTTCAGCGTCACCCTCAACGTCGCGCAACTCAACGGCGAACAGCTGTCTGCCGTGGCGACGTCGAGCACCGGTATCAATTCATCCCCGACCGACTACACCGCTGCCGATATCGCCGCGCCAACGCCGCTCAGCGAACTGAGCCTGGCACCGAACGGCACGGCCCTGACCGGGCGCGGTGAAGCCGGCGCCACGGTGACCGTGCTCGGCACCGGCGGAGTGGTTCTCGGCAGCGCCGTGGTGGCGGCCAATGGCACGTTCAGCGTCACCCTCAGCCCGGCACAGACCTCTGGTCAGACTTTGAGCCTGAGCCAGGCCGACACCGCCGGCAACGAATCCAACAGCGTCAACCTGATCGCCCCGGATCTAATCGCGCCCAATCCGCCGGCGGCGCTGGTGGCGAGCGCTGACGGCACCTTGCTGTCGGGCACCGGTGAGGCCGGCACCACGGTCAACGTGTACAACGCTGCCGGATCGCTGGTCGGGACCGGCACCGTGAGCATCGACGGCACCTTTGCGATCACCCTGACCACACCGCAAGCCAACGGCCAGGCGCTGACTGTGTCGCTGACGGATGCAGCGGGCAACGCCTCGGCAGCCACGCCGTTCACTTCGGTCGACAGCACACCGCCAGCGGCCGTTTCGCAACTGAGCATCGGCGGCGACGGCGCAAGCCTGACCGGGCGCGGCGAACCGGGCGCGCAGGTCCGCGTCATCGACAGTGACGGCAACGTGCTTGGCACCGCCGTGGTCAGCGCGACCGGTACCTTCACGCTGCCACTGAACCCGGCGTTGACCAATGCCGAAGTGATCACCGTGGTCCAGGCCGACGCAGCAGGCAACGACTCGCCGGCAGTGAACCTGACCACGCCGGACTTCACCCCACCTGATCCACTGGACAACGTCGATATCAACTCGTCCGGCGCGCTGGTCATCGGTACTGGCGAACCCGGCGCGACCGTGACCGTGCGCGATGCCAACGGCACTTTGCTCGGCACCAGTGTGGTACTCGGCGATGGCACCTTCAGCGTCACCCTCAATCCGCCGCAGATCAACGAACAGATCCTCAGCGTGCAGCAGGCTGATCCACCCGGCAACGTCAGCGCCCCGGTGACGGTCACCGCACCGGATCTGACCCCGCCAGCGACGCCGGCCGATCTGCAACTGAATGCCGATGGCGGCCTGCTCACCGGTACCGGCGAAGTCGGCGCCACTGTCCGTGTGACGTCGGCCGATGGCACCGAACTGGGCACAGGCACGGTGGGCAGCGATGGTCGTTTCCAGATCACCGTGACCCCGGTGCAGACCAATGGCCAAGCGCTGTTTGTGGTATTGGCGGATGCGGCCGGCAATGCCTCGCCTGCCGGCACCCTGACCGCGCCGGACAGCACGCCTCCTGCCGCGCTGACCGATGTCGATATCGACGCCAGCGGCAGCCTGATCACCGGCTCCGGTGCGGCTGGCTCGCAGGTGGTCGTCACCAATGCGCTGGGCACCATCGTCGGCACTGGCACGGTGCAGGCCGACGGCAGTTTCAGCGTGACGCTCGACCAGCCGCTGCTCAATGGTGAAGCCTTGTCGGTGATCCAGCGCGATGCGGCGGGCAACCCTTCGCCGATCGTGCCCGTCACTGCGCCGGACATCACCCTGCCCGCTGCGCCCACCGACCTCGTTCTCACGCCTGATGGCCTGACACTGACCGGCAGCGGTGAAGCCGGCGCCACGGTGCGCGTGCTCAGCGCGACTGGCACGGTACTGGGCTCGGCAACCGTGGCCGGCAATGGCTCGTTCAGCGTGACCCTCAATCCGCCGCAAGTGAACGGCGAGCTGTTGAGCGTCAATCAGACCGATCTGGCATCCAACACATCGCCGACAGCGCCCGTGCAAGCGGGCGATATCACCGATCCCCTGGAGGTGGCCGACCTCAATGTCAGCCAGGACGGCTTGACCGTCACCGGTACTGGCGAGCCCGGAGCGACCGTCACCGTGCGAGACGGCGCGGTGGTGCTCGGCACGGCGACGGTGGCCGCAGATGGCAGCTTCAGCGTCACCTTGTCTTCGGCGCAACTCGATGGCCGCGCGCTCTCGGTAGTGCAAGCCGACGCGCAAAACAACCAGTCCGAGCCCGTACTGGTCGACGCGCCGGACAGCACTGCACCGATCGCACCAACGGTGACATCGCTGACCGGCGCCGGCACCTTGCTCGCCGGAACCGCCGAAGCCGGCAGCACCGTGACTGTGCTGTCCGCCACCGGCACCGTGCTCGGCACGGCGGTGGCATTGGGCGACGGCACCTACACAGTCACGTTGAATCCGGCTCAGGCCAATGGTCAGTTGTTGTCAGTGATCGCGACGGATGAGGCGCAAAACGCATCGCCAGTGCTGCTCTACCCGGCGGCTGATACTACCGCTCCAGATGCCGTCACCGGTCTGACCATCAGCGGCGATCTGAGCCAGCTCGCCGGTCGTGGCGAAGCCGGCGCGAGTGTCGAAGTGACCGATGCGCTGGGCAATATCGTCGGCACCGGCACAGTGGCCGCCAACGGTACGTTCCTGATCGATCTGGCGCCGGGCATCACTGCCGGCCAGGTGCTGACGGTGAATCAGATCGACGTGGCGACTAACATTTCGGCAGATGCCAGCCTGATCGTTCCGGCCGTTCCGGCCCCGGATGCTCCAGCCAATCTGGCGCTCACGGCCGATGGTCTGACGCTGACCGGCACTGCGGCCATTGGCACGATCATCAATGTCTACGCGCCGGACAACAGTCTGATCGGCACCGGCGTCACCGGCGCGGATGGCACGTTCAGCGTCGTGCTGACGCCCGCGCAAACCAACGGCGAAAGCCTCGAAGTCACCGCCAACACTGCGTTGGGTGGCGCCTCGCTGCCGACTGAAATCACCGCAGGTGACACCTCGGCGCCGGCGCCACTCAGCGATCTGGCGGTCAACGCCAACGGCACTTTGGTTACCGGTCGCGGCGAAGTCGGCGCGTCAGTGACCATCACCGGCGCTGGCGGCGTGGTGCTGGGCAATGCGACGGTTGGCGCCAATGGCACTTTCAGCGCACAGCTCAATACGCCGCAGGTCAACGGTCAGGTGCTCAATGCGACACAGACCGATGCGGCCAACAACACCTCATCCGGTCTTAACGTAACGGCGCCCGATATCACTCTCCCGGCCGCTCCGACAGCACTGGTCCTCAGCGGTGCCGGACTGGTGCTCGGCGGGCTCGGTGAAGCCGGCGCCACCGTCACTGTTCGCGGTGCGGGTGGCGCGGTGCTGGGCACGGCGACGGTGGCGGGCAATGGCTCGTTCTCGGTGACCTTGTCCTCCGCGCAACTGAACGGCCAGCAGCTGAGCGTCACGCAGAGTGATGCGGCGGGCAACGTTTCGCCGGTTACCAACCTCAGCGTCGCCGATACCACCGCGCCGGCGCCGCTGAGCAATGTCAGCCTGAACGGTACTGGCCTGGCCGTCAGCGGCACGGGTGAGGCCGGCGCGACCGTCAGCGTGACCAACGCAGCCGGTACCGTCCTCGGCACCGCTGTGGTCAATGCTGGCGGCACCTTCACCGTGCAACTGTCCAGCGCGCAATTGAATGGCCAACAGCTCAACGTCCAACAGGCCGACCCGACGGGCAATCTGTCGCAGGTCTTCAATCTGACGGCCCCTGACGTGCAGGCGCCGATTGCAGCCAGCGGTCTGACGCTCGCTGCCAACGGTCTGACTTTGAGCGGTACGGGCGAAGCCGGTGCGACGGTCAACGTCTACGGCCCGGGCGGCGCGCTGATTGGCACTACCACCGTGGGCAGTGGCGGCACGTTCAGCTTCAACCTGAACACCGCACAACTCGACGGGCAGCTGTTGACCGTGCGTCTGGTCGACCCGGCCGGCAATCTGTCGCCCAGCGCCAGCCTGACAGCGCCGGACATTACCGCGCCCGGCGCGCCGACCGGCGTCAGCGTCAATGGCAGCGGCACCGTGCTCACTGGCGTCGGTGTGCCCGGTTCGACCATCAGCGTACGCGGCGTCGGCGGTGTGGTGCTCGGCACCGCGACCGTTGCCGCCAACGGCAGCTTTTCGGTAGTACTGGCATCGGCGCAGATCAACAGCCAGGTGCTCAGCGTCACCCAGGCCGATCCGAGCGGCAACGTATCGGCTGCGGCGAACGCGACGGCGCCAGACCTGACGCCTCCAGCGGCGGCCACCGCGCTGCTGGTCGGCGCCGACGGCCTGACCGTCACCGGTACCGGCGAAGCCGGCGCAACCGTGACCATCAAGTCGGCCAGCGGCACCGTCCTGGGCACCGCTACGGTCAACAACCTCGGCGTGTTTACCGTCACCCTGAGCAGTGCGCAGATCAACGGTGAAAACCTCACCGTCAACCTCAGCGACGCACGCGGCAACGTTTCGGTGGCCGCCAACGTCATTGCGCCGGACGTCGACGTCAACGCGCCAGTGATCGCCAGCGATAACCTCGCCGTCGGCACCGTCACGCTGGCCCCGGTCACCGCCTCGCAGACCTTCAACGACTCGTTCACCACGCTGCTGGCCGGATTCTCGAAAACCTTCACTTTCACCGTCGCCGGCGGCACGCGTCTTGATCCGACCCTGACGCTGACCACCAGTAGCCTGATTTCGCTGATCGATGGCGTGGTCTACACCCTGCAAGTCAAGGATGCCAGCGGCAACTGGGTCACTCTGGATGTCAACGGCAGCGGCGGCCTGCTCGACCTGATCGCGCTCGCCGGCCAAGGCGTGCGGGTCGACATCGGTAACCTGCTGTCAGGTGATTATCGACTGACGGTGTCGAGCACCGGCATCGGCGTGCTGACCACGGTCAATACCCAGCTGCAACTGGATGTCAGCAGCCTGACCCAGTTCAACGGCATTGCCGGGCCAGCGGTGACCGGCAACGTCATCACCAACGTCGGCGTCGATGGCACGGCCGATCAGACCGGCCCGGACAACGGCGCGCAGTTGCAGATCTTCAAGAACGGCGCCTGGGTCAGCGCCGGCGCCGGCACCACGGTGCAAGGGTTGTACGGCACGCTGACCATCGACGCCAACGGCAACTACAGCTACAAACCGAACGGCAGTGTCGGCAGCGTCGGCAAAGTCGACGTGTTCAACTACCAACTGGTGCACCCGAACGGTTTGAGCGACACCGCCAATCTGTACGTGCGCATCGACAGCCCGCAAGCCAGCGAAGTGTGGAACGATGCCAACCTTGGCAGCCCGGCGCTGGTGGTGGATGCCACGCCAGACGTCGCCTCGACTGACGTCACCCTGATCAACCGCGAAGTCACCACCAACTCTGCCCTCGGCACCTTCAATGTGCTGCTGGGCGGCGGCAGCGGTAACTACAACACCGTGGTCGCGGCCGATACCGTCAGTGACCTGACCGTGGTGGTCAACTCGAGCAACCTGCTGGCGCTGCTCGGTTCGATGACGGTGGGCCTGTACAAGCTCAACACCGCCACCAATCAGTACGTGCTGGTCAAGAGCTACGGCGGCAACGCCCTGGTCAATCTCGGCGGCGGCAACTACGGGATCAAGTTCGACGACCAGACCGCCGGCAGTTATCAGGTGCGGGTGGCAGTGGGCGGCCTCGGCCTGCTGACCAGCGTCAACACCAGCCTGATCAACGTCGCGACCTACAACAATCAGTTCGTGGTCGGCAGCTACACACCGGTATCGGGCAACCTGCTCACCGACACCGCTGGCGGCGGCGCCGATGTGTTGGGCTCGGTCTACACCTTGCTCAGCGTGCTGGTCGCCGGCAGTTACGTCGCGCCGGGTTACAACGGCGTCTCGCTGGTCGGCAATTACGGCACCCTGGTGGTCCAGGCCAACGGCAACTACACCTACACGCTCAAGGCCGGCCTGACCGATGCGGTGATCGGCCAGGAAGACACCTTCACCTACCAACTCACCCACCCCAACGGCACCGTGGATACCGCGACGCTGACCATCGACCTGAACAATGCCGGCGCATTCGCCAGCACCGCG
This sequence comes from Pseudomonas sp. AC255, assembly GCF_979258175.1. NCBI lineage: Bacteria > Pseudomonadati > Pseudomonadota > Gammaproteobacteria > Pseudomonadales > Pseudomonadaceae > Pseudomonas > Pseudomonas sp. AC255. The sequence continues at coordinate 2,672,730 of NZ_OZ409841.1, forward strand.
TTCTCGGCACTGGCCAGCGATGACCTCGGTCTGGCCCATGTCGCTGGTAGCGAACTGATCCAGGGCACCGAAGGCAACGACACCCTCGACGGCTCGCACGGTGGCGCCGTCACGCTGCAAGGTGGCGGTGGCGACGACACGCTGATCATCGCCGATCAGCAGTTCACCTCGGTGGACGGCGGCAGCGGCACCGACACCCTGCTCTGGGCCGGTGGCGATGTGTCGATCAACCTCGGCGATCTGCAGAGCAAGATCCACAACGTCGAAATCCTCGACCTCAACCATTCCAGTGCGGTTGCGCTGACATTGAATCTCGGCGATCTGCTGGCGATTACCTCTTCGGACAACAACACCCTGCTGATCAAGGGTGACGACAGGGACAGCGTGCACATGACCGATGGCTGGGTCGCCGATGGCACGCAACAGGCCGACGGCATCGACTATGTTCAATACACGGCACAGGAGGATCCGAGCCACCACTTGTGGGTGCAGAACGGCATTCAAGTGGTTTGAAACAAGACATCAAACGTCGGTCTCTCAACAGTAAGGGAAGTCTGTGGAGTCAGTTTTTCGCCAGAAATGGCCGGTGGTCCTGTTGACCATCGGCCTCTACCCCGCTTTCACCGTCGGCGTTCGCGCCGACGAAAACCTCGTCAGCAGCTTGCGCAGCATCAGCCCGTCGCAACTGCAACAACCTGCAGGCAATGACAATCGTCAGCGCCCTGCCCCTGCTTCAAAAACGGCCGCCAACGCGGATACTTTTGGGCTGGAACAAGCGGTCAGGCTCGCCGTGGACTGGCACCCACGCATCGGCGAGGCCATCGGCACCCTGTTCCAGCAAGGCGAAGGGGTCAACGTCGCCGAGTCCGGCTATTACCCGCAGGTCACCGGAGGCATCAAGGGTGGTTACACCAGCGGTTACGGCAGCGATGCCGGCAGCCAGTCGGTGAACATTTCCCTCAAACAGATGCTGTACGACTTCGGCAAGGTTTCCAGTTCGGTCGACGCCGCCCGCGCCCGCGTGGCGCGCAGTCAGGCCGGGATTCTGCTGGCGATCGACGACATCGCCCGCGACACCGCCAGAGCCTACATCGAAGTGCAGCGTTATCAGCGTCTGCTCGAGGTTGCCCGTGAACAGATTCAGGGCATCGGCGGCATCGTTGATCTGGCCAAACAGCGCAGCGACATGGGCGCCAGCACCCGCTCCGATATGGTCCAGGCGCAGTCCCGCGCAGAAGGCGCGACGGCGACGTTGCAGGAATTCAAGGCGCAATACGCACGGTGGCAAGCGACCCTGACCAGTCTGCTCGGACGACGCACGCCGCCGGCAGTCAGCGACGCCGCCGCGCCGACATTGACTCAGGCCTGTGACGCGTCGCAGATTTCCGACACCCTGCCCGCCGTTCTCCAGGCAGCTGCGCAACGCACCCAGGCCCAGGCCGAGCTGGCCCAGGCCAAAGCCGAGGCCTACCCGACCCTGTCGCTGCAACCCTCGGTCAACCAATATCTGGATGACCACTACGACGATCAGAACTCGCGAGCCGATCGCACTCAGGTCGGGATCTTTCTCAATCTCGAAGTGCCGATCTATCAGGGCGGTGCGATCAGTGCGCGCAGCCGCGCCGCCGGGCATGCACTGACCGCAGCGGACTCGGCCGAAGACTTCGCCCGTCTGCAAGCGCGCCAGGGTCTGGCCGAAGCCCAGGCGCAAACCTCGGGCCTGAACCGGCGGCTGCGCTCGCTGGAATTTCGCCAGACCAGCATCACCGAGGCACGCATGTTGTATGGCCGCCAGTACCTGGAACTGGGCACGCGGCCGCTGCTGGACTTGCTCAACGCCGAGCAGGAAATCCATCAGTCGCGCTTCGATCTGGTCAACACCCAGGCCGAGCTGCAACGTCTGCAGATCGACTGCTTCTACAACAGCGGTGCGATTCGCCGGGTCTTCGGCATCGACCACAGCGCCATCCAGAATGTCGAGATCCTGCCATGACCGATGCCAGCATCACTGTTCCCGAACCCGCTGCTGCCGAAGCTCGCGAAGATTATTCGCCGTGGCTGGAAGCGGTGCTCAAGGTCGCCCGCCACTATCGCCTCGACGTCTCGCCGGAAAGCGTGCGCCTGGCTTCGGTGCACAGCGAAGGCCGCGTCGAAGAAGTGGTTCGGCACATGGCGCGGCAGGCCGGTTTGAGCGTGAAGTTCGCGGTTTTCGACAACAAGAGCCTGAGCCGCTGGCGCACGCCGCTGGTGGTGCAACTGCGCGATGGTCAGGTCGGCGTGCTCGAAAGCATCGGTGAGACCGGCGAGCTGGGCATCTGCTTCAGTGGCGATCAAGGTTTGCAGAGTCGCATGGAGGCTGGCGCGCTCGCCGAGCAGGCGCTGCGCACGGTGATTCTGCGTCCGACGCAACCGGTGGCGGACGTGCGCACCAACGATTACATCAAACCCTACGACGAGCACTGGTTCCGGCGCATCGTCCTCACCGATCTGCGGCCCTACAGCCAGGTGATGATCGCCTCGCTGGTCGCCAACCTGCTGGGCATGGCCGGGGTGCTGTTTTCCATGCAGGTGTACGACCGGGTGATTCCGGCCGAGTCGCTGCCGACCCTGTACGTGTTGTTCGGCGGGGTGATGCTGGCGCTGCTGTTCGATTTCGTCATGCGCATTCTGCGTCTGCGCATCACCGATGTGCTGGGCAAGCGCGCCGATTTGCGCGTCTCCGATCTGGTCTTTGGCCACGCCTTGCGTCTGCGCAATTCCGCGCGGCCGAAATCCACCGGTTCGTTCATATCGCAGTTGCGCGAGCTGGAGCAGATCCGCGATCTGATCACCTCCAGCACCGCCACGGCACTGGCGGACATGCCGTTTTTCCTGCTGTTCCTGCTGGTGTTCTATTTGATCGGCGGGCCACTGGTTTTGATTCCACTGGTGGCGTTGGTGTTCATGTTGCTCCCCGGGATCATCGCGCAACCGCGTCTGGCGCGACTCGCCAATGCGTCGATGCGTGAAGCGGCGCTGCGCAACGCCATGCTGGTGGAAAGCATTCAGGGCCTCGACGACATCAAGGCGCTGCAGGCCGAGCAGCGTTTCCAGCAACAGTGGAATCAGTACAACGCCGCCTCGGCGGACAGCAGCCTGCGCCTGCGCACCTTGACCAACAGCCTGGTGGCGTGGACGCAGAACGTACAAGGCGGAGTGTTCGCGGTGGTGATCGTGTTCGGCGCGCCAATGGTGATTGCCGGCGACCTGACCACCGGCAGTCTGGTCGCGGCGTCGATTCTGTCGTCGCGGATGATGGGGCCGATGGCGCAACTGACCCACGTGCTCACCCGATGGCAGCAGGCCAAGGTCGCGCTCGAAGGCTTGAACCGGATCATGCAGATGCCGGTGGATCATCCCGAAGGCAGCCAGCGCGTGCACTTGCCGGCGATCCGCGGCGACTACCGCCTGCGTCAGGCCAGTTTTCGCTACAGCGAAGAATCGTCCCCGGCGCTCAACAACATCGACCTGAGCATCCGGCCCGGCGAGCGCATCGCCCTGCTCGGCCGCAACGGCGCCGGCAAGTCGACGTTGCTGCAAGCGCTGGGCGGCGCGATGGATCTGAGCAGCGGTGAGACCACCCTGGACGGCATTGCCCTTGCGCATCTGGATCCGGCCGATCTGCGCCGCGATGTCGGCCTGCTCTCGCAACAGGCGCGACTGTTTCACGGCACCTTGCGCGACAACATCACCCTCGGCGCCGGTCAGGCCAGCGATCAGGAAATCATCGCCGCGTTGACTGTCACCGGTGCGCTGGACTTCGTTCGGCAGCTGCCCAAAGGCATGGATCATCTGGTACTCGAGGGCGGGTTGGGTTTGTCTGGAGGTCAGCGTCAAAGCCTGTTGCTGTCGCGCTTGTTGATCCGCCAGCCACAAGTGCTGCTGCTCGACGAACCGACAGCCGCGCTCGATGACGTCACCGAGCGGCTGCTGCTGGAAAAACTCGCGACCTGGACCCAGGGCCGAACGCTGGTGGTTGCCACGCATCGGGTCAGTGTGTTGCAACTGGTCGAGCGGATCATCGTCCTCGACAACGGCCGCATCGTCATTGACGACCATCGCGACGCGGCACTCGCGCGGCTGCGCGCACCGGGCAAAGGAGTGGCGGTATGAAGCCGATGATGACCGACGTGCCGGATCCGATGTCCTACCTCGATGGCCGCGATGAGCGCGCACTTGCCGGTGGCGCAAAGGTGATCTGGAGTTGCGCGCTGATGCTCGCCTGCTTCATTGCCTGGGCGGCTTGGTTCGAGATCGTCGAAGTCTCGACCGGCACCGGCAAAGTGGTGCCCAGCTCGCGCGAGCAAGTCATTCAGTCGATGGAGGGCGGCATTCTCGAGCAGCTCAATGTCAGCGAAGGCGCTTTGGTCGAGCGCGGGCAGATCCTCGCGCAACTGGACCCAGTGAAGAACCAGTCCAACGTCGGCGAAAGCGCGGCCAAGTACCGCGCGGCGCTGGCCAGCGTCAACCGCTTGCAGGCCGAGGTCAGCGAAAAGCCCCTGACGTTTGACGCCTCGCTGCAAGAGTTTCCTGATCTGATCCGCGCCGAAACCGAGCTCTACCAGACCCGGCGCAAAGGTCTGGCGGAAACCCTCGACGGCATTCAGAGCTCGCTGAAACTTGTACGTAGCGAACTGGCGATTACCGAGAATCTGGCGAAGATCGGCGCCTCGAGTCGGGTTGAAGTGCTGCGCCTGACCCGTCAGCGTTCGGAGCTGGAATTGAAGGCCACCGAAGCCCGCTCCGATTACATGGTCCGCGCCCGCGAAGACCTGGCCAAAGCCAACGCCGAGGCGCAGATGCTCGAAGCGGTGATTCGTGGGCGCACCGATTCACTGTCGCGCCTGACCCTGCGCTCGCCGGTGCGCGGCATCGTCAAGGACATCGAGGTCAGCACTATTGGCGGCGTCATTGCGCCCAACGGCCAGGTCATGCAGATCGTACCGCTCGATGAACAACTGCTGATCGAGACGCGTATCTCGCCGCGCGACATCGCCTTCATTCACCCAGGCCAGGCGGCGAAAGTGAAAATCACCGCCTATGACTATTCGATCTACGGCAGCCTCGACGGCGAGGTGGTGACGATCTCGCCGGACACGATTCAGGACGAAGCCAAGCCGGAGATCTTCTACTACCGCGTGTTCATCCGTACCGCTTCGGATGAACTGCGCAACAAGGCCGGCAAACGCTTCGCCATCGTCCCCGGGATGATCGCCACGGTGGACATTCGTACCGGCGAGAAAACCGTGCTCGACTACCTGATCAAACCACTCAACCGCGCCCGCGAAGCGTTGCGCGAACGCTGATCAGCGGCTGGCCAGTTTGGTCGCTGGTGGCGCTGTGGGGGTGATGCTGGCCTGATAGCGCGACCACTCGCGATTGATCTCCGCGTACGGCAAAAAGATGCTTACGCGCGGTTGATCGAGCAAGTCCTTGCGCTTGAGGCGGCTGACATCATCGCGGGTGAGAAACGCCACGTTGATGCCAACCACTTTGCCATCGGCGGAAAACACCGGCCCGCCGGACATGCCTTTGGCCAGCGCGCCATTATGGGTGCCGTAGAGCACGTTGCCCTCTTTGACGTCGAGGCGAACCATGGCCGGCAGCGCCTGGCCGGTGCCCTTGACCGACATGTACAGCGAATTGAACCCCACCGAAGTCAGCTCCTCGCCCGGCTTGTAGCCGCGCCACGCCGGCACGCTATTGGCCTTGTGGCGGAAGAACTGCACGTCTGCCTGCCCTTGGAAAACCGTGCCCGACAAGTAAGGAATGTGCTTCACCGTCACGGCGAAGTCTTCGTTCCATTGCACAGCCGAACCCATCAGCAGGTAAGGCAAAGGTGCGCCGGAGTGGACGACAAAGGCTTGGTCTAAAACAGGATCCTGAACATAAGCGACTGGCATTCCATTGCACCCGCTGAGCAGCAACGACGCTGCAACAAGTGACTTGAGGGGGCGCATTTTCGGTACATCTTGAAGTGAGGAAAGGTGCTGCAATATGTCATTGCGCCATCACTTTTAGCAATAGGCTCAGCCTACCGCTTGTCGGCGTGCGATATAGTGAGTTAATGATTGGATCCAAGCAATTTCCCGGCAATGCACGCAATCAACAGCGAATGAACGCAAATGATCGCGATTGTCTTCAACCAGGTCGAGTGATCCCATGCTGACGAAGCTTGCGGTACAGGGTATTGCGGCTAATCCCCAGACGACGGGCAACTCGCGCGATATGCCAGTGTTCAGCTTCAATCAAGCTCAGCAGAGTTTGCCGTTCGGATACGCCCAGTGGATCGTCAACAGGTTGGTCGTCACTTGCGGGCAGTAACTCATGCACGTCCTCCAGCGTGACCCGGCCTTCCACTGCCAACGCCACCAACGTACGCAAACAGGTGCGCAGTTGCCGGACGTTGCCCGGCCAGGGCTGCGCCAGCAAGCGCTCTCGAACTCCCGATTGCAGCCGCACAGTGGCGCCCGCCGCTTCTTCGCGCAGCAGGAGGTCGAGCAGACGGCCCTTGTCGGAACGCTCGCGCAGCGGCGGCAGTTCCACGGCGAAACCGCCAATGCGATAGAACAGGTCCTCGCGCAGGCGTCCGTCGGCCACGCAGGCTGGCAGATTCTGGTGACTGGCGCTGATCAGGCGTACATCAAGCGGTCGCGGCGTTGCGCTGCCCAGCGGCACAACCTGGCGCTCTTCGAGCACGCGCAGCAGACGGGTCTGTAGCGCGAGGGGCATGTCGCCGATTTCGTCGAGAAACAGAATGCCGCCATGGGCCTGCTCAAGCTTGCCGACCATGCCGTCCTTGCGCGCGCCGGTGAAGCTGCCGCCGCGATAGCCGAACAGCTCGCTTTCAATCAGCGTCTCGGGGATCGCCGCGCAGTTGATCGCAACAAACGGCTGGCCGGCGCGCGAGCTGGCGCGATGCAGCGCTGCCGCAAAGGCCTCCTTGCCGGTGCCGGTTTCACCCTGCAGAAACACCGGCACGTCACGCTCCAGTACACGCAACGCGCGAGCGAATCCGCGTTGCAGGCGCGGGTCTTCCAGGCACACGCGCTCATCCTTGATTGGCGGGACAGGCGCAAGGGTCAACGGCGCGGAGCGGATCGGTTCGCGCAACTGGCCGTAGAACAAGCGCCCGTCGGCCAGGCGCATCGGCCAGCAGACGTGCGCCTGAGCACTGGCCTGCTCGAGCAACTGCCCCATCGGCGTTTCCAGCAGCATCGTCAACGACTGCCCGACCATCTGCTCGCGGCTCAGGCCCAACAGATCGAGCGCCGCCGCATTCACCGAACAGATCCGCGCACTCTCATCGAAGCTGAGCAGGCCTTCACCCAGCAGCCCGACAAACCCGGCGTCGGGATGAAACCGCAGCAAATAGCGCTGCGGATCGTGGCCAAGGAAAAACAGCTCTCGATCAACCTGGCCGACAGATTGGTCAGGGCCATGGCCTTGAAGCGTTGCTCAAGGCTGCTTTCCTCGCGCACGGAGGACAGGTTGAGCACCGCGAGCAACTCACCGCTGGCGTCGAATATCGGGCTGGCCGAACAGGTCAGGCCGACGTGCTGGCCACGGAAATGCTCGTCGCGGCGAATGGTCACGTGCTGGCGCTCGACCAGGCAGGTGCCGACGCCGTTGGTGCCCTCGTGCTCCTCGCTCCAGACCGAGCCGAGCCACAGCCCGGAGCGCTGGAACTCGCCGCGTTCGGCTTCGTTGAACACGCTGTCGATCGCCACGCCGCGCGCATCGGTGAGCAGCACGACATGGCCGTCACGTCCCAGTTGCTGGTGCAGGCTGTTCATCTGCCAGTGCGCAACGGAAATGATGTGTTCCAGCGGCGCACGGTGTTCGCGCAAACGCGCCTGTTCGAGCACATCCGGCGCGCGGCGGCTGGCCGGATCGAGCTGGTATTGATCCAGGCAACGCCGCCACGAACGGGTGATCGCCAGGTCCGCCGCCGCGCTGTGGCTGGCAACAGAGCCCTGCACGGCTTGCAGTACCTGGCGCGCGTGGGCGTTGATCGAGGCCGGTTTCATTGTTGTTGTTCTCCGCTTCGGTGAAGACACGGGTGTGTCCGCAGCTTAGATGAAAAGCTCGTTGCGGGGGAATTTCGCGCCGAGTGACACAGTGTCATCCGCGATTCTCGAATTTGTGACATGTCGCCTGTGCCAAGCCTTGTCGGCCTTTGCATCAAACGCTCTGGCCCGCGCCTTTCAAGGAGATGGCCCAAGCCTTGCTCTGATGCCATGGCTTACCAAAACAACAAGATCGGGAGTGGCCCCATGAACATCGCTATTGAAACCTCTTTGCAATCGCCAACAGCGCAACTCGCCGCTTGGGTCGAACGCCTCGGCGGACGTCTGGCGCAACGAGATGTGGACGGCACGCTGGAGCTGTTTGCCGAAGAATGCCACTGGCGTGACTTGCTGCTGTTCAGTTGGAACCTCGTCACCCTGGAAGGCAAACCGGCGATTCGCGACATGCTCGAAACACGCCTTGAGCAGACCCGGCCCGAACGCTGGCAACTCGAAGGTGAAGCCACGCTTAGCGATGGCGTGCTTGAAGGCTGGATGAGCCTGGAAACCGACTCGGCGCGCGGCAAAGGCTACGTGCGCCTGAAAGACGGTTTGTGCTGGACGCTGCTGACCACCATGCGCGAACTCAAAGGCTTCGAAGAACCCAGCGGCCGCCGCCGGCCGATGGGCGCGAGCCACGGCCATGCCCACGCTGACAAGCGCAACTGGCTGGAGCGCCGCCGCGATGAAGAAGCGGCGCTGGGCATCACCACGCAACCGTACTGCCTGATCGTCGGCGGCGGTCAGGGCGGGCTCGGCCTCGGCGCAAGGCTCAAACGCATGGGCGTACCGACGCTGATCATCGACAAAGCCGAACGCCCCGGCGATCAATGGCGCGGCCGCTACAAGTCGCTGTGCCTGCACGACCCGGTCTGGTATGACCACATGCCCTACCTGCCCTTCCCCGACCACTGGCCGGTGTTCACCCCGAAAGACCAGATCGGCGACTGGCTGGAGATGTACACCAAGGTCATGGAACTCAACTACTGGCCGCGCACTGAATGCCTCGGCGCTACGTTTGACGAAGAGACTGGCCGTTGGACCGTGGAGGTCCTGCGCAACGGCGAGCCCGTCACCCTGCAACCGACGCAACTGATCCTCGCCACCGGCATGTCTGGCGTACCGAATGTGCCGGTGTATCCAGGCGCCGAAAACTTCCAGGGCCAGCAACATCACTCCAGCCGTCACCCCGGCGGCGATGCGTGGAAAGGCAAGCGCGCAGTGGTCATCGGCGCGAACAATTCAGCCCACGACATCTGCGCCGATCTGGTGGAAAACGGCACCGAGGTGACCATGGTGCAACGTTCGAGCACGCACATCGTGCGTTCGGACAGCCTGATGGAACTGGTTTTCGGCGGGCTTTATTCCGAAGAGGCGCTCGAGTCGGGGCTGACCACGGACAAGGCCGACCTGCTGTTCGCCTCGATTCCGTACAAGGTCATGCCACAGTTTCATCGGCCGATCTTCGACGCGATCAAGGAGCGCGACAAGGACTTCTATGAACGCCTGAGCCGGGCGGGTTTCATGCTCGATTTCGGCGATGACGAATCGGGTTTGTTCATGAAATACGTACGCCGTGGCTCGGGTTACTACATCGACGTCGGCGCCTCGGAACTGATCGCCAACGGCACGATCAAGCTCAAGAGCGCGCCGGGCCTCGGTGTCGAACGCATCGAAGCGGATGCGGTGGTGCTCACCGATGGCAGCCGCTTGCCGGCCGATCTCATCGTTTATGCGACAGGTTATGGCTCGATGAACGGCTGGGCCGCGAAGCTGATTTCCCAGCAAGTCGCCGACAAGGTCGGGCGCTGCTGGGGCCTGGGTTCCGGCACCACCAACGACCCCGGCCCGTATGAAGGTGAACTGCGCAACATGTGGAAGCCGACCCAGCAGCAAAACCTCTGGTTCCACGGCGGCAACCTGCATCAGTCACGGCACTATTCACTGTATCTGGCGTTGCAGTTGAAAGCCCGTTTCGAAGGCCTCGACACCGATGTTTATCGCCTTGCAGAGCGCCATCATCTGGGCTGATTCCTCAAGTGGTCGTTCGTCGGTGCGCAGACCAAGCGCACCGGCGAACTGGAAAGTGCGTGCTAGGGTGTCTAGCCCAAGCACGTTTCAATCCAGGAAAAATGAGGAGGATTCATGCCACTTCATCCCATTCTGTTCATGGGCGGCTCCGGCGCCATCGGCCATCAGACGGCCCGCGCATTGCGCGCGGCGCATCCCGACGTCCCCTTGCTGATCGGCGGACGCGACCTCGCCAAGGCTGAGCAAACCGCCGAGCAAATCGGCAATGCCCAGGGTGTGGTCATCGATGCTCGCGCAGATGATCTGGGGCTGGGTGATCGCCCGGTCAGCGCCATCGCCCTGTTCTACATGGACCACGCCCTCGCCGGGCTGCGCTTTGCGCAAAAGCGCAAGGTGCCGCACTTGAGCATCTCTTCCGGCGTGTTCGAAATCGCCCCGCAGATCGCCAGTTTCATGCACACGCCTGACGCGTCGCCCATTGTCCTCGGCTACGAATGGATGGTCGGTGCCACCACCGTGGCAACGCTGCACCTCGCCAAGGCATTCGCCCGCGTGCACGACATCCACATCCATGCACTGGTCGACGAACAGGACGGCGGCGGCCCGACCGTGGCCGTCGATTTCGAGCACCTGAACAAAATGCTGCCCGCCGCGCTGACCCGCCGTGACGGCGAATTCATCTGGCGTGAAGGCGACGATGCCAAGGTCAGCTTCCGCGCCGTCGACGGCACCACCCTGCAGGGCGCCGGCTTCTCCTCCATCGACGTGACAGGCCTCGCCGCCGCCACCGACGCCCCGAACGTCGAGTTCAACCTCGCCAGCGGCGTCAGCTCGACCCGGCGTCAGGGTCAGCCGATGTCGACGGAGATACTCATCGAACTTGAAGGCACGGATCACGATGGACAGCCATTGCGCACCCGCCACGCCGTGGTTCACCGCGCAGGCGCAGCGGCGTTGACCGGGCTCAGTGTGGCCATGTTACTGGAGCGGCTGGTTGGGCTGGATGGGCAAGCGCCGGTAAGGCCGGGGCTGTATTTTCCCTATCAGTTGCTGGAGGCACAGGTGTTTTTGCAGCGGTTGAGAGAGGACGGTGGGGAGTTGATCGAACTACTTGAGTGAGACGGCGCACAGGTCACTCGACACTTGAACTGCTCGTTTGAGAGAGTACCGGTGCTGCCCGCCACTGCTCGCAAGGATTGATTGCCATGGATTGCATCCCCACGCTTTACACCCGCCGCTTGATCCTCACGCCGCTGCAACTGAGTGATGCAGCGGCGGTGCAACAATTGTTTCCGCAATGGGAGGTCGTGCGCTATCTCGACAGCCGCGTTCCGTGGCCGTATCCGGACGACGGCGCGCTTGTTTACGTCCGCGATGTCGCGCTGCCCGCGATGGCTGCCGCAAAGGAATGGCACTGGATGATCCGCACCCGCGTTCAGCCCGAGAGCTGCATCGGCAGTATCAGCCTGTTTGATCAACCGGGTAACCATCGAGGCTTCTGGCTCGCCCCACAGTTTCAGGGCAACGGCTACATGCGCGAGGCCTGCAAGGTGATCAATGCCTACTGGTTCGATACGTTGATGCGCCCATTGATGCAGGTGCCCAAGGCCGCCGCCAACCGCGCTTCGCGCAAGATTTCCGAAGATGAAGGCATGCGGATGGTTGAAACGCGGGACGGCCAGTTTGTGTCGGGGCCGATGCCGGTGGAGGTGTGGGAGATCACGCGCAGCGAATGGCTTGCCGAAGAAACAAACCGGTCAATTGATTGTTAGAGCCGATCAAGTGCTCAATCTTGCGTATATGCTGCTGTCTGCAAAATCAGGACAAGTACTCCCCAAACGTTCGAGACAGTAGAAATGATCTCCGATCCAGGAACACCAACGCTTGATCAACTGAAAGTATTTCTGACGGTTGTAGAAGTGGGCAGTTTTGCCGCTGCGGCCAGAAAACTGCATCGCGCGACATCGGTGGTGAGTTACTCCATTTCCAATCTGGAGATGCAGCTCGGGGTTTCACTGTTTGACCGCAAAACCACGCGCAAACCGCAACTGACGGAGGCAGGTCGAACCGTCCTGGCTGAAGCACGCACTATTACCAACGGCGTAAATGGGCTGCGCGCAAAAGTCTCCGGTTTGCTGCATGGGCTTGAAGCAGAAGTTCACCTCGCGCTCGATGTAATGCTCCCTGCCGAGCGAGTAGTCGATGCGTTGAGGACCTTCAGGGAAGAATTTCCCACAGTCACTCTGCACTTGCACATGGAAGCCTTGGGGGCAGTGACCCAACTGGTGATGGAGAAGAAAGCTGGAGTCGGCATCAGCGGTCCGCTGGACATTGGCCTGGACGGCATCGAGCGCATCGGCGTGGGCAGTGTTCAATTGATACCGGTCGCCGCGCCTGCACACCCGCTTGCAACCGAGTGTTCCAAATCCCTGGCGCTGCCAGAGAGTTTGTTCAATTGGTGCTATCGGATCGTTCAACGCTTACGGGTGACAAGGACTTTGCCGTCGTGAGCACTCGCACTTGGCGACTGGCGGATCTGGGCGCCAAACACATGCTTCTCAAAGAGGGCATCGGATGGGGGAATATGCCGGTGCCCATGGTTCAGTCTGACCTGGACGAAGGACGCCTGGTCGAGCTTGATATGCCCGACTGTAAAGGCGGCACCTATGCCTTCGATGCGATTTATCGAACCGACTCGCCGCCCGGTCCGGCTGGGCAGTGGCTGATCAAGCGGTTCGGCGAACAGCTCTTGCCGACGTAAGCAATTCAGGGAAAAGAGCAAAAATCCGACAGCCTGAGCAAGGCTGCCGGAGAGATGCATGTCAAAAAGCAGGAAAGTTGAATTGTCGAAAGCGACTGACAACAACTGCTTATCCTCTTTTGATCCCCGGAGGCGCCATGACCGCATTTCGAAAATCCGACTTCCCTTTGAGCGAGGTTCGCCAGCATCTGGAAACCGGCCCCATCGTCCTGGTGACCTCCGCCTGGCAAGGTGAAACCAACATAATGACCATGGGTTGGCACATGATGATGCAGTTCTCCCCCGCCCTGTTTGGCTGCTACATCTGGAGTGCAAACCACAGCTACGAGCTGATCCACAACAGCCAGCAGTGCGTCATCAACGTGCCCACCGTCGAATTGGTGGACCAGGCTGTTGCCGTCGGCAACAGCAGCGGTGGCGCCATCGACAAGTTTGCCCAATTTGACCTCACAGCCGCCCCCGCAGAACGGGTAAAGGCCCCGTTGATCAAAGAGTGCTACGCCAATTTCGAGTGCAAGCTGTTCGACTCCAATCTTATCGGCGAGTACGGTCTGTTCGTGTGGGAAGTGGTCAAGGCGCATGTGGCTACGTCGGTGAAAAACCCCAAAACCCTGCATTACCGCGGACAGGGGAAATTTATGGTGGCGGGCGAAACCCTGGATTTGCGCGATCAATTCCGCCCACAGAATCTGTAATACGACACTAATAAAAAAGCCGGAATGTTCATTCCGGCTTATGCGTCAGCGCTCGGGATATAACACCATGCCCGCGTGGTACAGCACGTTATCTCGAAACTCTCCGTCTGCGGTAAAGCCAGTATCGTCCACATACTCGATGTGGTCGCCTTCCAGCCAGTAGCGCCCTTGATAAGCGCTTTTTTGCCGACCGCGAGCCTCGTCATATCGCCCTCCTGGCAGCAACTCATGGCGAATATGACCGTCGGCTGTCACCCACATGCCAACGTACTTGCCCTGATCGCCGGCTGGATTTGCCGTGGCGTTTTCTTGCGCATCAGGGGTTACGCGAATTTCGACATCGGACATTTTAGAACTCCTGTTTTCAGATCATAGTTTCCTGCCGTTCAGCAGGATTTGAAGCAAGAGTAAAAAGTCGCGGCGCGGTGCCGTTATGCAATTCCTGCGCAGGTTTTGCCCAATGCTCCAGGCGCTCGCAGAACGTCTAAGCGAAGGACTACGCGAACTTCTGCAAAGGAGAGAAGGCCCGCGCATCTTTCAGCGCCCGTGCCCACCAGGCCAGCTGGATCAACAACTGCGCCATCGAAACCCGTGCTTGCGCAAAGTGCTCCAGTCCGAGGCCTTGTTCGAGACGCTCGGCAATCTCAGCGAACTTCACATAGCCACCAACAGGCATGGCCTGCAGCTTCAACAACTCGCATCCAAGCTCGTCGACCTCATCCTCCCCGCCGGTCGTGGTGCCATAACCAACAAATGAACAAGGTCGTCCCTGGAGGTGTTCAGGCCAGCGCGCCATCAAGACTTTCAATCCATGCTGGTAACCAAGGTGACGTGCGGGCACCAAGACGATATAGGCATCTGCTGCCGCTAGCGCTCTCAAGCACACTCGACGACCGGGTTGTTCCGAAAAATCGTCTATAAATCTCAGGTCAAACGGCTCTACCACGCTCAACGCAAATTCGCTGCGGTCTTGCACCACGGCGGTAATCCATTGCACCAACGCCGTGTCTACGCCGTTGGACTGGTTGCTGTTATGGATCAGTACTAATTGCAGTGTGTGAGTCATTTCAGCCTCCGAGCAGCTATCAACTTGGCAATGTTCTACGGTTAGAGAAAACAACGTGACAGCAAGAGCGCGATGGTTGGAAGTGGCCACTTCTTTGCTTGCAAAGTCGGCAACCGTTCCATATCGCGTTGGCAAAATATTAGGCGCGCGAAATGGTAGATAAACAGCCCGTGCCCAGGCACACGATTTATGACGTGAGTTCACATGCGACGACTGGATATCAATTGCTTCGCCGAGATGAGCGTGTTCGTTGAAGTGGTGGAACGCGGAGGTTATTCAGCGGCCGCAAGAGCTTGCGCGATAACCCCCTCTGCCGTGAGCAAGCTCATGACGCGCCTGGAAAGCCGTCTTGGCGCACGTTTGCTGAACAGGTCCACGCGCAAGCAACTGCTGACGCCAGAAGGAATGGCTTTTTACGAACGCAGCGTTGCCATACTGGCCGATCTTGACGAAGCGGAACGCGAAGCATCTGCCAGTTCTGCACCGCAGGGAGTGGTCAGAATCAGCTCTAATGTGGGTATCGGCCGCCAGCTTTTTCTTCCCATCATCAACTTGTTCATGAATCAACATCCTGGGGTCAGCGTCGAACTTTTCCTCACCGATGAGGTGGTCGATCTCATCGAAGCACGTGCGGATATCGCCATACGCACCGGAGCGCTCAAGAACTCCAACCTTGTGGCGAAACGACTCGGGCAATCCAGAGGGCTGATCGTAGGATCTCCTGACTACCTGGCGGCCAAGGGCACTCCGCTGGTGCCTCAAGACCTTGCCGATCACAACTGTCTGGGTTTCACCTTTTCGCCTCCCGCCATGGAGTGGGCCTTGCTCGACGAGAGCGGCGAGCAACGTATGTACCCGGTAAAAGGCAATCTGCGCGTCAGCGATGGCGACGCCTTGCGTGAATTGACGGTGCTGGGCGCAGGGCTAGCCAGGCTGGGGTTCTGCCAGGTTGCAGATGACCTGGCTGCCGGAAGGTTGGTTTGCGTCCTGCAACCATTCGTGCCTGCAAGCGTCACGGAGATTCATGCGATTTACGTCGGCCAAGGCGGACATCTGCCCGCACGCGTAAGAGCCCTGATGGATTTCCTCGCCGCCCATTTGCATGTTCATTGAACCGCAACGCGGGCAAAGGGCCGTTCCTTCAATGCATAGGCCAGCACAAGAGCCGCGGGCAAAGCAGCGCCCAGTAGGCACAGCCCTTCCCAGCCGACATACCGAATACCGAAACTTGCAACTGCGGAGCCAATAGCGCCGCCAACAAAGTTGATACTGATAAACACCGCGGTAATCCGTGAGTTGGCTGCTGGGGCCAGTTTGTAGATGACCGATTGATGGGTGATCTGCAAGCCCATTACGCCAACGTTCAAGGCCATTGCGGCAGCGATAATTATCCAGAGCCCTGTCGCCGCAAAGCTCAGCACTGCCCAGGCCAGTATCATCAACGAGGCCAACCCGAATGCCAGCGCGTGCCGGTAGCCATGATCACAGAGCCGGCCAACCACACCGGGAATCAACGCGCCAGTCACTCCCGTGAGCCCGATCAGTCCGATGCTCGAAGTCGAAAAATTGAACGGCGGTTGCGACAACAGTATTGGTAATCCAGTCCACAACATGCTGAAGCTGGCCATTCCCAGCGCACCGTAAAGCGCCCGGCGAGCAAGCGCTGGGTACTCGAGGATGAGTTGCCACAACGAGCGCATCAACTGCTCATAACGCACGGGCTGGCCTCGGCGCTCGGGCTCGGTTGGCAAGGTGATTCTGAGCAGCATGAGCAGGATCAGCGCCGCGCACCCGGCGCTGGCGTACACCAAGCGCCAACCTGCCGCGTTGCCGATACCGCCGGAGACCAGCCACGACAGCGGTATCGCGAGCAAGGCCCCGGTCATCACCACGCCGATCACTTGACCGCGCCGATGCTCGGCTGCGATGGACGCTACATACGGCACAATCAACATGGCAGCGGATGCCGTGACTCCACTGATCAACACTGCGGCGCAGAACAGCAAGAAATTCGGGCTGGCCGCAGCCACAAGCAGCGCTAATGCGTTGATGGTAAACATCCGGCTCAGAAGCGCTCTTCTTTCGAGGACGTCACCGAGCGGGACGACCAGCACAATGCCCAGCGTGTAGCCAAGTTGAGCGCAACTCACCAGCAGGCCGGACGTGGCAAGCGGAATACCAAATGCCCCCGTTACCAACGACAGGATCGGCTGCAGATAATAGAGATTAGCGATCATGGCCCCCGCTGCGAATGCGCAGAGCCACATGAAAGGTCGGGACGGGGACGACGAATTCATACAAATACTCCTCGGTAAATGCCGTTCAAAATTGGGCGAGTCAACTCACTCGCCCAGTTTTTCCCGCACCGCGTCGTCCCCGTTAACTCACTCCTCTCAGGTGTTTGCCTGATTCTGTAGCGTCCATGCCATCAGTGCGGGCTTCGCCTGTCAGGCCGTCGGGAAGTCCGCGCCACGGGCGGTAGACTCCCATGCGCTGAACTCGCGGCCCATGGCGGCAAGCTTCGCCTGCGCTGCCTCATAGGCTTCATTGCCCAACAGCAGGCGCGCCGGCGGCGCTGCGCAGGTAACCGCGGCGTAGATCGCCGCTGCCGCCCTGTCTGGGTCGCCAGCTTGATTGCCAACAGATTGCTGGTACGCGCGCATCGCAGCGCCGGCGGTTGCCTGATAATCCTCGGCCACCGTTTGCGCAGCGCCCGAAGACCCCGCCCATTGGGTTCTGAAGGCGCTGGGCTGAACGGTCATCACGCCGATACCCAGTGGCGCAACTTCGGCGCGCAGACTTTCCGACAGGCCCTCAACGGCGAACTTCGTCGCGCAGTAGTGGCCGACCGCTTCGAACCCGACCAGACCGCCTACCGATGTGAGGTTGACGATCATGCCGGTGCGCCGCTTGCGCATGCCAGGCAGTACCGCGCGAATCATATGGGCCGTGCCGAAGTAGTTGACCTCGAACATCCGCCGAACAGCCCCATCGTCGCTGTCTTCTATCGATGAGAAATAGCCGACGCCGGCGTTATTGATCAGCACGTCCACTCGCCCGAAGCGATGCTCGGCCGCCTGTACGACCTGCATCGCCTGCGCCGGATCGGTCACGTCCAGAGGCAGAATCAAAGCGTCGCCGAGGGCGGCCAGATCCTCGATCTGCTGTGTGTTGCGCGCCGTGACCACCACACGCTCACCCTCATTCAGCAGCGCCGTGGCGATGTGGCGACCGAACCCGGTGGAACAGCCTGTAACCAACCAAACCTTAGTCTCGTTCATTGCAGTACTCCTCTAGATAGCGGCGGTTCAGGATTCGGCTGAACCGCGTTCGAGACCAACGTACCGAATCCGCCCCGCCACTGTTATCCGATTAATCCGCGACATTTGCCTGATCCTGCTCCCCAACACACGTCGCTGACCACAGTGGAAGGTCCACTTCGATTTCTGCTGCATTTCTAGTTTTTCGAACCTGATCATCGAAACTTGTCGGCTATTGCGCAAAGCCTCGCGATGACATCATCTGCTCCACAACGGCGCTTCATGGTGAAGCGCTGAAATCAGCGGAATCCACGTCATGTCCCACGCAGCCACAATTTCCAGCGTCACTGCTTCAACGTCTTCCAACCTCAACAGCACCGTTTCCTTGATCGGGCGGATTCTTCTGAGCGCGATCTTCATTCTTTCGGGCCTGTCGAAAATCGCGGCACCGGCCATGATGATTGGCTACATCGGCTCTGTCGGGTTGCCTTTTCCCGAACTGGCGTTGGGCGTGGCGATTGCTGTCGAGGTTCTCGGCGGCGTAGCGTTGATCGCCGGTTATCGCACACGTACCACCGCAGCGCTGTTGGCGATTTTCAGCGTACTGACCGCACTGATTTTCCATAACGCCCTGGCGGACCAGAATCAGTTCATTCACTTCTTCAAGAATATCGCCATGGCCGGTGGGCTCTTGCAGATCGTTTCTTTCGGCGCAGGGCGTTTCAGCCTCGACGCACGTCGCCACTAATCGAATCGCCGGCACGTCCATTCCTTCCGACGAGCCTTGACCATCACAACGGAGAGAATCATGAAAGCGATCCAAGTCGCGCAGTACGGCCAGGCAGAAGCGCTGGAGCTCAAAGAACTTGCGGATCTGAAACCCAATGACGATCAGGTGTTAATCAATGTTGCCGGTAGTGGGATCAATCCAATCGATTGGAAAATCCTCTCCGGTGCCATGCAGCAATTCATTCCTCTGCCACTGCCCTACACGCCTGGCGTGGAAGTCTCAGGCACAGTCGCCGCGGTGGGCAGGAATGTCAGAGATTTTGTCGTTGGCGACAAGGTGTTCGGGTTTATCGGGATTACCGGCGGATATGCGACCCAGGCCCTCTCAACGCCAGATCGTCTGGCCCACACGCCGACAACCCTGTCGTTGCAAGAGGCCGGCGGCGTGCCGGCGGCAGCACTGACTGCTTGGCAAGCTCTGCATGAACACGCCGGAATTCAGGCAGGTCAAAAAGTCCTCATTCACGGCGGCTCAGGTGGCGTGGGCAGCTTCGCAATCCAGCTCGCCCGCCTTGCCGGTGCTTATGTGATCGCGACCAGCTCTGCGAAGAACCACGACTATCTGCGTTCACTTGGCGCCGATGAGGTGATTGACTACACCACGGCTAAATTCGAAGACAGCGTTGCTGACCTCGATGCGGTCATTGATCTGGTCGGCGGCGAAACTCAGAACCGTTCATGGAGTGTGATCAAGCGCGGGGGCGTTCTGGTTTCCCCCGTAAGCGCACCCTCTGCACAGAAGGCAAGCGAGCACGGTGTGAGTGGCAAAAATTTCGCCACCCGCTCCGATGGCAGCCAATTGGCCGAGATTGCCGCGCTGTTCACATCCGGCAAGCTCAGCCTTGAGGCTCAAGTGGTACCGCTGACAGAAGTTGTCGACGCGGTTAAACAAAGCTGGGCCGGACACACCCGGGGAAAAATCGTGCTCGATGTCAGCGCTCAGGCCGAATCCTGAACCAGATCGCATACATCGCCGGCAGAAACACCAGCGTGATGATGGTGCCAACAAACGTGCCACCGATCAGCGTGTACGCGAGCGTGCCCCAGAACACCGAGTGGGTCAGCGGAATGAACGCGAGAATCGCCGCCAGCGCGGTCAACAACACCGGCCGCGCCCGTTGCACTGTCGCTTCGACCACGGCATGGAACGGCGCCAGCCCTTCCTGTTCGTTGTGATGGATCTGCCCGATCAGGATCAGCGTGTTGCGCATCAGAATCCCCGACAGCGCAATCAACCCGACCAGCGCATTGATGCCGAAAGGCTGGTTGAAGATCAGCAGCGTCGGCACCACACCGATCAAGCCTAACGGCGAGGTGAGGAAGACCATGATCATCGCCGAAATCGAGCGTACCTGAACGATGATGATGAGCAGCGTCATGGCGATCATGATCGGCAGCAACGGCAGAATCGCTTTGCCGGCCTTGCCGGATTCTTCGATGGCGCCCGCCTGTTCAATCCGGTAGCCGGAAGGCAGGTTTTCGATGATCGGCTGCAACTGCTGGATGATCGCGCCGGAAACGTCCGGTGGCTGCAAACCTTCGGAGATGTCGCCACGGACGGTGATGGTCGGCGTGCGATCGCGGCGGCGCAGGATCGGGTCTTCCATGCGCACTTCGACCTCGCCGATCTGCGACAACGGGATGCGCTGCCCCGCCGCACCAACCAGGGTGAAGCCTTCGATCTGCGCCGGGTCCAGGCGGATATTGCCCGCCGCACGACCGACGACCTGCACGGAACGGATGTCCTCGCGAACCGCCGTGATCGGCACGCCGCTGAGCAGAAATTGCAACTGCTGGGCGACTGCGCTGGACGTCAGCCCCACTGCCTGCAAGCGGTCCTGATCCAGGTTGAAATGCAGCGTCGGCGTCAGCGGCCCCCAGTCAGTGTTGACGGTTCTCATCATCGGGCTGTCCTGCATCACCGCCCTGACCTGCTCGGCGATGTCGCGCAGCTTTGCCGGATCCGGCCCCATCACCCGGTAGGCCACCGGGAATGGTGAATACGGACCGAAGACGATTTGCGTCGCACGCACACGGGCCTCCGGGGCAAGCCCTGCGGCGACCGCTTCGCGCAAACGCAACTTCAGAGTTTCACGGGCTTCCTGGCTCTCGGTCAGCACGACGATTTTGGCGAACGATGGATCCGGTAACTCCGGCGCCATCGCCAGGAAAAACCGAGGCGCACCCTGACCGATATAGGCGGTGACGATTTTGGCCTCTTCCTGCTTGTGCAGCCAGGCTTCGACTTTGGCCGCAGCGGCGCTGGTCTGCTCGATGGAAGTGCCGTAGGGCATCTGCACTTCGATCATCACTTCGGGGCGGTCCGAGGTTGGAAAGAACTGCTTCTTCACCAGCCCCATGCCTGGGATCGCAACAGCAAACAGCGCGACCACCGCACCGGCCACAAGCCATTTGCGCGTGATCACCCACGTCAGGATCCGCCGGAAGCGGTTGTAGCGCGGCGTGTCGTAGATCGCCGCGTGCCCGCCTTCGACTTTCTTGATGTCCGGCAACAGCTTTACGCCCAGGTACGGCGTGAAAGCCACGGCGACGACCCACGAAGCAATGAGCGCGATGCCGACAATCCAGAACATGTTGCTGGTGTATTCGCCCGCCGTTGATTGCGCGAATCCGTTGGGCAGAAAGCCAATCGCCGTGACCAGTGTGCCGGCCAGCATCGGCGCTGCCGTATGACTCCAGGCATAGGCCGAGGCCTTGATGCGGTCGTAGCCCTCCTCCATTTTCACCACCATCATTTCAATGGCGATGATCGCGTCATCGACCAGCAAGCCGAGCGCCAGAATCAGCGAACCCAAGGTGATCCGGTCAAAGTTCTTGCCGGTGGCCGCCATCACCACAAACACGATCGCCAAGGTCAAGGGCACCGCCGCTGCGACCACCACGCCGACACGCCAGCCCATGCTGAGAAAACACACCAGCATGACCACCAGCAGCGCGACAAAGAACTTGACCATGAACTCGCCGACCGCCGAGTCGATATTCACCGCCTGATCAGTGACTTTCGAGAGGGTCATGCCCAAGGGCATTTCTTCGTTGATCCTGACTGTCTCGGCATCCAACGCCTTGCCCAGATCGAGACCGTTCCAGCCCTCGCGCATGATCACGCCGAGCAATAACGCTTCTTCGCCGTTGTTGCGCACGAGGAAGGTCGCCGGGTCTTCGTAGCCGCGTTCGACCGTGGCCACGTCAGACAGTTTGAGTGTTCGTCCCTGCGCCACCACAGGCGTGTCACGGATTTTCTGCAGCGTGTCGAACGCGCCGTCGACGCGCAAAAATACCTCCGGCCCTTTGGTTTCGACCGATCCGGCGGGGGTCAGCACGTTCTGATTGTTCAGCGCGGCGAAGATGTCCTGTGGCGCCAAGCCCAGCGTCGCCAACCGATCATGGGAAAACGAGACGAATATCCGCTCGGCCTGCTCGCCGATGATGTTGACCTTTTTCACCCCCGCCACGTGCAACAGGCGCTGGCGTAACGTCTCCGCGTCGCGTACCAGCAAGCGCTGCGGCTCGCCCTTGGCTTTCAAGGCGAACAGCGCGAAGGTCACGTCGGAGAACTCGTCGTTGATCATCGGCCCGATGACGCCCGCCGGCAGTTTGACCGCTTCATCGTCGAGCTTCTTGCGTGCCTGGTAGAACTCTTCCTGCACCTGCGATGGCGGTGTGCTGTCGAGCAACGAGACCACGGTGAATGCCAGTCCCGGACGCGTGTAGGTTTCCGAGCGGTCGTACCACTTCAGTTCCTGCAAACGTTTTTCGAGGGGTTCGGCGACCTGATCCTGCATCTCTTGCGCGGTCGCTCCCGGCCACGCGGTGATGACGGTCAGCTGCTTGACCGTGAACGGCGGATCTTCCGCCCGGCCCAATTTGAAGAACGACAGGACGCCGGCCACGGCGATCAGAAAAATCAGAAACACCGTGATCGCACGTTGGCGCACGGCGATAGCGGAAAGGTTGAACCGGTCCTCGCTCATGGACGACTCCCGCCAATCTGGCCGTCGTCGCGGGCAAGCAGGCGCACTTCTTCGCCATCACGCAGCAGATGCGCGCCCAGCGCGACAATCGGTTCACCGACGTTGAGCTGGCCAGCGACACGGGCCGAGTCATCGCTCAAGCCCAGCACCTCGACCGGGCGCCAGCTCACTGTCGCCGGTGTGCCGGCGATGACCCACACGCCGGGGCCTTTGCCCGGGTCGTAGATCGCGGCGACGGGCACCTTGAGCGCCTGATCTGGCGAAGAACCCTGGGCAATTTCGACGGTGACCGTCGAGCCGATTGGCGCATTGGCCAAACTGCCTTCGAGCACATAGCGCGCCTCGAAGGTACGAGTTGTGCTGTCGGCCGAATCGGAAAGCAGACGCAGTTTTGCGCTCACGGCAGCCGACGTATCGCCATACAATTTTGCCTGAGCGGTCGAGCCCGGCGCGGGGCGCAAGGTCTCGGGCAGATGGACGATGGCCTCCCGCTGACCGGCCCGCGCCAGCCGCACCACCGGTTGTCCCGGGCTGACGACTTGCCCGGGCTCGGCGAGGGTTTCCACCACCACGCCATCAGCGTCCGCCAGCAAAACCGCGTAACCCGAGGCGTTGCGCGCTACGTCCGCTTGCGCCACAGCGGCATTGAGTTGCGCCCTGGCGGTGTCGGCTGCGGCTTTGAACTGATCGTAGGCCGATGCCGAAATAGCGCCGGCGGCGACGAGTTTGCGATTGCGCGCTTCGTCACCGGCAGTCTGTATGGCTCGGGCGCGAGCGGCGCTCACCGCTTCTTGCTGGGCTCGCGCCTGCAGGCCGAGGTCGATCGGGTCGAGGCGCATCAGTGGCTGGCCGCGCTTGACCGTCTGCCCGGTATCGACCAGACGCTCGAGCACCTTGCCCGAAACGCGAAAGCCCAGATCGCCCTGCACTCGCGCCGCCACGACACCGGTGAACGATCGGGAGCCGTCTTCTGCAGGCTGCACCGCCGCCGACCTGACAAAGGGCGCCAAGGTACGCGGATCCTGCGCGGTGGAAGAATCCCCGCACGCCGTCAGGGCCAAGGGCAACAAACATACCGCGAGGGGGAAAGGTCGGAGCCGGCGCATGGAATTCCTTCACTGAAAATAGGATGATCATCATATTCTCAGTCTTGTGACCAATATCGTCAACAGTCACAGAGTCACCGGCCCGATGTTCAGCGCTGAATCAGAAGCGATAGCTGACAGAAGTACCGAGCCCGCTGGCGCTGTTCTTGTATTTCGCGCTGTACGAACCCCGGTACGCAGCACTGAAATAACCAAACTGCGGCGGCCATGTTGCCCTAGTGACCATGCCAGTCAACAGTCACGATCAGAACAGCGGAAATGTCGTTGCGTCAGGAACAGGATGGGGTTGGGGCGACTGATCCGAGTATTCGGATCAGCAGAGGGTCAAGGCATCAAGCTGCGCAAAATGAGGTTCGAAGTCAGCGTCGGCGCCACTTCGATAAAGTCGAGGTTGTGTTGCAGCATCAGTGGATTGACGAAGGGCCGCAACGCCAGGTGGATCGATTCGACCGTCTCGTCCAGCGGCGTCCTGCGCTCGAACTCACCGGCCTCGCGCCCTTCACGGACAATGTCGGTGATGAAACGCTTGATCTGCGCATCGTAACGCTGCGCACTCGGCCAGTTCTCACCCGCTGCAAACGCAGCAATGTCGTAGAGCTTGCGGTCGTTGAAAAACAGGTTCACGCCCGTGGCGATCACGGTTTTCACCAAACGGCGGAAACGCTCGGTAGGCGTCAGGTCTTCCTCGTTGATTGCCTGCTCGACCGCCGCAACGATTTGTCCCAGACAGTTAGCGCAGATGGCTTCGCCAATCGCCTGCTTGGAATCAAAGAATTTGTAGATGTACGCCTTGGAGAAACCGATGGCCTTGGCCAGATCGGACACCGTGGTCTTGGCGTAGCCGTACTGGCTGAAATGCTCGTTGGCAGCCGCGACAATCTGATCACGAATGTCGTGATCGACTGGCCCACGCGGGCCGGGGAAAGATGGGGAAACTGAGGACTGGTTCATGTCGGCAGCTTACTCACCCGCCCGCCGACTGACAACGTGTGACACATTCTGAATATCACCACCCATCCACTGTGGGAGCGAGCCTGCTCGCAATGACACCCGCCCAAACGACACCAATCCCCCCAAACCGGCGCACTACCCGGCCTTACTGATCGCGGAAAATCTGATGCGAGAACAGCCATGCAGCAACATCCCGACAATGATCAGCGCCCCCGCCCGCAACCACGTTTCCCACCCCTGCTGACTGAGCAGCACCAGACACGAAACGATCGCAAGCACCGGAACGAAGGTCGGCACGCGAAAGTGGTCCTCCTTTACCCTGTCGCGACGAAGAACCAGCACCGCCACATTGGTACTCAGAAAAACGAACAGCAACAGCAAAACCACCGTCTCTGCCAACGTTGCCAGCGTGCCTGTGAGTGTCAGGGCAATAGCGACCACGGTAGTTGCAACAATGGCAGCCCATGGAGTTTTTCGTTCAGGCAGCACCGCACCCAAAACACCCGGCAACAGCCCCAGATTCGCCATGCCATAGGTCAATCGGCTGGCCATGATCATGGTTAACAGCGCACCGTTGGCCACAGCAATCAGCGCAATGAAAGAGAACAGTGCCGGCGGGATTGCGAGGGTCGATGCGCGGACAACTTCGAGCAAAGGCGCCGACGTGGCCACCAACTTCTCGGTAGGCAACACCGAAGAAGCCGCCACACCCACCGCCATGTAAACCACGCCAGCGGTGAGCAAAGCGGCGAACAAGGCACGCGGGTAAACCTTGCGCACGTCTTTGATTTCCTCGGCCAGATTGGCCGAAGTTTCGAAACCGACGAAAGAATAGAACGCGAGCAACGCCGCCCCCAACACCGCCAGCATGGGACTGACGCCCGGTTTGAACGTGAGCGTCCGCCCCAGATCCGCCTCACCTGTGCGGAAATACCAGACCGCAGCCACGATCACCAGAATCAGCCCGGACAGTTCAATCACGGTCATCACCAGATTTGCCCCAAGCGACTCCTTGATCCCCCGCGCGTTGAGCAGGCCGATAGCCAGAAGAAACACCAGGGCTGCAATCTGCGGCGATACGTCGACGAAGGCGTTCAAGTAATCACCGGCAAACGCCAGCGACAAACCCGCTGCACTGGTGACCGCAGCCGCCAACATGCAAAAACCGACCAGGAAGGAAATGAGCGGTGACTTGAAGGCCTTTTCCGCGAACACCGAAGCCGCGCCGGCGTGGGGATATTTGGTCACCAGCTCCGCGTAGGAACCCGCCGTCAACATGGCGAAGAACAATGCGATCAGCAGCGGCACCCAAATCGCGCCGCCCACCTCCCCCGCGATCGTTCCGGCGAGTGCGTAAACGCCCGCCCCCAGAACATCGCCGAGAATAAACAGAAACAGCATCGGGAAAGTGATAGCCCGGCGCAGAGAAGTTTTATCAGTGGGAGCCGTCACGGTCATTCCTTGATTCAGGTGGGTAGGAGCTGGAGGGTTGTCACCTCAAACAATGGAAATGGCGCCGAAAGCAAAGTTCAAAATGTGTGACCGCCCGACTGGCACGACGCTGTAAACGTTGCCCACTCGACACCTGTGGGAGCGAGCCTGCTCGCGAAGACCCCAGCCCGATCAACACGAAACCTCAGCCAAAACCAATTCCCTAAACACCCCGTTTAAAACCGACATCCAGACTGTTCCAGCAAGCTACAACGCCTTGCGCCATTGCCTACGACTACGCCAGAATCCGCCGGCTTGTGCGCCTCGGGCCGTGGTTCTATCGTTGGCCGGTCACTGAAAACCAGTGATCGGGTTTGGTAGCCCGGGTATACGAGGTGCGCAATGACACCGTTTGGCGAAGTTTTCGCCTGGCTTCTATGGTGGCTATGCGCAGGGCGCTTTCGAGCGCGCCGGTTTTGCCTCGTGTCCCGGTCTACCAACCTGTGCATGGCCGCCACCCTTCGTTTGGTAGCGAACGGGTGATGGCTCCTTTTAAAGCGGCACGAGGAGAAAGATCATGTTCAAAGTCACGCCCAACCCGCCACAGTCAGACCCAACCTCCCCCTACGAATCCCTCGACTCAAAAAACTCCACGAAGCCGCCGACCGCGCCCTCGACCACTACCTCAAACCCAGCGACACCCTCAAAACCACGCCCTACCAGACCAGCAGCATGTTCCTCGCCAACCCGAAAACCGCCACTGAAGAACTGCTGGTCAACGCCAGCGAATCGCTGGGCTCGGCTTCGGTGATGTTGAGTGATGTGATCGGGATGGTTGAAGGATCTGCGCGCAAGACACTGCAAGGTATCGCGCAGGTCGTCATGCTCGGCGAGCTCGCGGTTAATCAGGCGTTGGATAACGTCGTGCCGGTCGAGTAATTCTGCGGATGCAGGCGTTCGCTAATGCCTCGCCCCCATCGCGCTCCTCGATAGCCCAGCCTTGCGCTGGGCTTTTTGCTCGTCAGTGGCAGTGGTAGTCGTTGTCGTTGGTTTTATGGTTGCGATGGCAACCCTTTGCATCAGTGCCACCGCTGTGCGCAAACGGCCTTATGCGCTCAGGCCAATCCAGCCATGAAAGCCGACATACAGGCCAACGCCAATGATCAGCACGCTGGACAGGTAAGGAGCGCGGCGCGCTACGGTTCCCAGCCACGGCCAGCGATTGGAAGCCTGTCTGGCACCAATGGCCGCAGCGGCACCGACAGTGACCAAAGTCAGCGCCAGGCCGATACTGAAACACAGGACGAGCATGCCGCCGAGCGCGACTTCTTTGACTTGGAGGCACAGCAACAGAACAGTGATGGCAGCCGGACAGGGAATCAGGCCGCCAGTCAGCCCGAACATGACGATCTGACCCGTGGTCACTTCGCGGTTGGTGAAGCGCTTACGGATGTCGTTGGCATGAGCACGTTCGTGCGCATCCTGATAGCCATCAATCGACAGCTCCAGGCCTTCGAGTTCGGAATGCGCATGCCCGTGATCATGCTCCTGGAACGTCAGGTCGTAATCATGCGAATGCCCGGCATGTCCAAGGCTCAAGCGAGCGCTGAACTCGTGCGGTTCCGGAATATCCACCGTCGACTGCAGAAAGCCTTCGCGCTCGACGAACGCGAACGATTGGCTGCTGCCGTCCGGACGCGTCGTGGTCAGGCGAACATCCGAGGCTGCCCAGGCGTGTCCGCTCAAGGTCTTCAGGCGCCAGTGCGGTGGCATGCCTTCCTCGAAGATCGACAGTTCAACACGGCCATGGCCGGTATCTATTCGGTGCGTTTCATCATGATGACCATGGTCGTGTTCGCCGTGATGGTGATCATCGCTTTGCTCGAACTTGAACATCTGCTCACCGCGCCAGGTACGCCACAGCATCCACAGGGCAATCGCGATGATCAGTGCAGAGGAAGCAAGCTGGAAATACGGCTCAGTGGTTTGAGCATCCAGGCCTTTGCCCAGGTACATGCCGCCGATGGCGACCAGCCACACCACGGCGGTGTGCGAAAGCGTTGCGGCCAACCCCAACAAAACAGCCTGTTTGACCGAGCCACGGATGGCCACGATGAAGGCCGCCATCATGGTTTTCGAATGACCTGGCTCCAGGCCATGCAAGGCGCCGAGCAGAATCGCGCTCGGGAAATACAGCCAGGCGTGAGCCCCGCCTTGCTGCAACAGTTCAGCGAAATCGGGCATGTCAGACCTAAAGGTACTTGGTGATTTGTTTGAAGGCTTCCAGCGGTGCGCGCTCGCCATTGCCTAGCGCTGAAACGGTATCTTCGAGGCAGTGGTCGATGTGATCCTGGATGAGCGTGCGTTTGGCCTGGCAGATCGCTTTCTCTACCGCATGAAGCTGCTGGGCGATATCCACACACTGGCGCCCTTCTTCGATCATGGTGATGATGCCGCGCAAATGCCCGTCCGCCCGCTTGAGGCGTTTGATGATCGCCTCATGGCTTTGGTGGGTGTGGGGATGGCTGTGGTCGTGTTCGTGTTCACTCATGAGTTGAGTCTCAGGGCTCGATGAATCGCTGGCATCCTATCCCCCCAGGGGGGATTAGGCAAATCGCTTGAACGCCCTGTCAACGTGTTGAAACCTTTAACGCCATGTTCAGCAAAACACTGACAACGACGGTAGTAATCGCGCTTGCTCTCGCCATGTTCATGGCCTGGGTCGGGCATACCTATTCGTTGTCAGTCACCTCGGGGCAGCCAGCCTGGGAGATCGCTCAGGACGTCCACCATTCTCACGGCGAAGAGTCGTCATCCAGCCACGACCGGCGATTACCTGAGCGTCAAACAGTAGTCCGGAACACATGGAAAACGAGGCCGCAAATGCGGCCTCGTTTTTTCTGCGCGAAGAAAAGTGCTGGATTCAAATTCCACAAATGTCCGTGCGCAGCCGCCAGGCGTCTTTCGCTGGTGGCATGCCGAACAGACGGGCGTAGTCTCGGCTGAACTGCGAGGGACTTTCATAACCGACTGCATATCCCGCCTCTGCGGCATCGACCGCTTCGATGACCATCAGCCGGCGTGCTTCCTGTAGCCGCAACTGGTTGCGAAACTCCAGCGGGCTCATCGAGGTGATCGCCTTGAAATGCGTATGAAAAGAAGAACGGCTCATGCCGGCGATTTCGACGAGCTCATCTATCCGACACGCTTCGTTGTAGTGGCTGCGCAGCCAGGCAATAGCCTTGGCGATCTGGTTCAAGCGGCTGTCTGCTTGTGCCATCTGCCTGATGATGCTGTTGCCGTTTTCGGTTAGAAGGCGATAAAGCATTTCGCGGATCACCAGCGGAGCGAGCGCTTCGATATCCCATGGCCTGTCGAGCAGCCCGGCCAGCCGAACCGCAGCATCCAGCAGTTCTGGAGTCGTATCGTTGAGCGTAATGCCTGCCGGCGGTGCACTGACGCTCTCTTCTCTTAGCGGATGGCGCAGCGCAAGGTCGCTCAACACAGTGGTATCGAGATCCAGCGCCAGGCACAGATAAGGGACACCCTCACTCGCCTCGATGACCGAGCCCATCACCGGAAGGTCTACCGATGCAATCAGGTACTTGGCCGGATCGTAAACATAGACGGTAGTACCCAGCATCGCTTGTTTACGTCCCTGAGCGACAAGGCAGAGTGTCGGCTCGTACACCACCGGCATAGGCATCGTGGGCGTAGCCGAGCGAATCAGACTGACACCCGGGATCGCGGTGCTGTGAATGCCGTCATCCCGGACGTGACGACCAACGATATCGACAAGCTTTGAAAGGGAATTCAAACACAACTCCATAACGTGGGGATGCGGCGGTTAGACATCTGGTATCGGATGATCAAGCAAGAAATCAGGACGATCCTGCAACAGCCCTCCTCCGCTCATAAGTCACACTTCAGATGAAGCCCAGAGGTACTGCCGGCCAAACCCGCGCCGATTCTTTGCCAAAGCCCCATATAGAGCAACGGCGCGGGAAAACGCAACTAGCGGCTTACAGATAACAACAACGGCCCATCCAACTCGACGGGGCTCATCGGACAGATTAAGGAGCACAGGAAATGACGCTTGTTCAACGCCTCTCTACAGCGCTAGCACTGGTCCTCACCACACTCATCGCAGGGCCGGCGCCCGCCGTGGCCAGCGAACCGACTACGGAACGCAATCGCCAATTCATTGCGCAAGCGTTCAACCAGTGGGCTCAAGGCGGCCGGACGTTCTTCACAGATGTCCTGGCTCCCGATGTGATCTGGACAATCAAGGGGACGAGCCCCTCGGCGGGTACTTATCGCGGCCGAGATGACTTCCTGAAACGCGCAGTCCAACCCTTCGCAAAACGGCTCGCCTCGCCCGTTCGCCCGACGGTGACGGATATCTGGGCTGAGGGCGATGACATCGTCGTGCACTGGGACGGCACCGCCACCGCAGCCGACGGCGCGCCTTATCGCAACAGCTACGTATGGATCATGCGCATGCGAAATCTGCAGGCAGTTGAAGTCATTGCCTTTCTCGATCTGGTGCCTTATGACGACGTAATCAGACGAATTCCGGTTAAAGCGGGCGATCTTGAATAGATAAGACCGCCAGGATCGACTGGAGGATCTGCTCGCGAGACGCTGCGAGATCTTACGTAGGTGGGCATGTCAGCGAATGTCTGCTTTCGGCCAGTAGCGGGCGTAAAGGTTCGGGGCTAATTGTGATCAGATACGGATTGTCGCAGCGAATACCATGCTTGATCGAGCTCACACTCGACGCTCCCTTGATCCAATCACTGCGCCTGACCTTCTGGACAATCGCAATTATTCATTCAACTCAAGCAGCAGGCTTGAGTACCACTTTTCCTTCTTTTCGCTCCAAGCCCTTGCCGCGAAATGAGATATTAATGCATGCTGAGCCTATAGGTATTACCTCGACAGAAGGCTCTTTCAAATGGAACAAGTACACACAACGGATGAAGTGTTCGGCATCACCAGGCAGCTTCCCCTCAATTATGTTGAGCGGGTAACGGTTGATGAAAAGCTTAGAGAAGAGCTTGATGCTGGGCACCACATAGTGATCTATGGCAGCTCAAAACAGGGGAAAACCTCTCTGCGTAAACACTGCCTGAATGAGGCTGATTACATTCTCGTGCAATGCTCAAACAAAAGCGATATGGCAGACCTTCATGCCAGCATTTTGAAACGAGCAGGATTCGAAATTACTCAGTCCTCAAAAAGAAGCAGCTCGGGTAAGAATAAAGTTATCGCGAGCGCCAAAGCAGGCGTAAAAGGCGGAATATTTGGTTGGTCTGCAAATGCGGAAGCAACGGCAGGCGCCGAGGGGGAGACGGCAAATACTGACGAGGTGACGACAGCTCCGCTTGAACTGGACATCGATGATGTTAACGACGTAATAGCTGCACTTGCGGCAGTTGAATTCAAGAAACAAATTGTTCTGGAAGACTTCCATTATCTTCCATACGAAATTCAAAGAGATTTTTCCGTCGAGCTCAAAGCTTTTCACGAATCGTCTGACATCACCTTCATCGTTGTTGGCGTGTGGCTAGAGGACAACCGTTTAATCGTTTATAACGGGGATCTGACCGGAAGAGTAATTTCGGTTAATGCCGATAGATGGAACGAAGGAGAACTAAGGGAGGTTGTCGCCACCGGAGGACACTTGCTTGGTGTTTCATTCGACGATAACTTTTCAGGCCAACTGATAGCTCTGGCTCGGGAGAGTGTATACGTCGTACAAGAGGCATGTCGCCGTGCGTGCGTTGAAAGCGGAATTAAATCCACCTCCGACGTTCACAAAATTGTCGGAGCGGGAATTGATGTCGAAGCATTGGTGAAGAACATCGTTGACCAACAGTCGGCCCGTTATGATGGCTTCCTTACTAACTTTGCAGACGGCTTCCAGGACACCGAACTGGAAATGCATAAATGGTTGCTTTACCCCATCTTGTCCGCACCAATTGAAGATCTGGAAAAAGGCTTAAAATACCGCGACATTAAAAATACTCTCTTTGAAAAACACCCACGCCTAGGTGATCTCAACCCTGGCAACATCACGCAGTCTTTACAGTCGAGCGCTTCACTTCAAGTGAAGAAAAACATCATGCCAATTATTGTTGACTACGATCAGTCGAGCAAAACACTTCACATCGTCGACAAGGGGTTCCTCATTTGGTTGCAGCATCAAGATGCAGCTGAACTACTTAGCGACGTCGGGCTACCAAGCTGAAATACACTCCGATTGTATTGGTGAATTAATGCAAAGAAGTCCTACAACCCCGGATTGCGAGGGATGTAGGGCTCATTTAAAAAGAGGGAATATCATCGCTTTGGCATTGGATGGCGTATGGTTTAATCCACTCCCCCTCCCACACACAACTTTCAATCTCCAGGATTCGCGCCGATAATAAATTGGGCCGACTTATCCTGACAACACACAACGCTATTGGAGCATAACGGTTTTGGGAAATGAGAAGATTTTATGACCCCGGAAGAACGGAAAGAGAAGTTTAAGTTGCAGACAGACAGCTTGTACGCTGGGCTTGGGCGTTTTGTAGTAAGTTTTGAGCAACTTATAGCGGCAATGCGTCAGATGATCAGTCTGCTAGTATCTCAGGTTCCTGCGCCCCATCATTTCAGGCAGCAGCAAGTTGCAAATATTTTCACTGCTGACTTAACTGCCGATCCTTTGGCGCGGACGTTTCGCTCAATCCTTCTGTGGGCGCTTGAGAACTACAAGCACCAAGAGCAACTCCCGGAAATTGAAAAGCTATTAGCCAACCTTTGCTCGCGGATCGACAGTATTAACAAAACACGCAATACGTTCCTCCACGGCACCTGGTACATTAATTATGCCAGCGAGGACCAGCAAGATTTCTCCCAAGCAAATGGAATCAAAGCTACCAATACAGCCAAAGGGTTACGACTTGATAAGTTGGAGCATACCGCAGAAAGCTTTTTGGAAGCTGCAGAAGAGTGTATGGTTCTTAAAGATTTACTTACAGGGTTTAGCACTTGCCTGCTCTTCCGTGACGACATATTAAAGAGTTATGGTTTCAAAGACAAAAAAATGGTGAGGCTCGCGGCTGATAATTAATTTAGCCCCAATTGAAGAGTCAAGACGAACGACCGCTATGGGTCGAAAGCGGTCAATCGCGACCGTCCGCTCCTGGCCGAAAGCAGCCATCCAACTATGCCCCACTTTCGGCCGAAGCAGGGCTATCGCTATTCAAGATCCAGAGTCGACTCCAAGCTCCTGATCCACTCCTCAGATGCGGAATATCTTGCGTAATAAGCGGTTCTTTCTGCTGGACTTAGCGATGAAAAAAACGGAAAGAAATGATTGTCGTTGTAAAAACGTTGTGTCCCCTGCATGTCACCTCCCCACCAAGACGCCTCGTATCCATCGAAGACCACCCACGGAGGAGGAGCCGCACTATTTGTTTCGCTCAACATGCTTAATAGCTCGGAGCTGTTGGTGATCAGCCGAATCGTAGCGCTATTGAATTCTTTGTATGAAATAGAAAATATAAGTCGTTCATCACTCAGTCGATGTTGAAAGCACGTTACAACCAATCCATTGAACAGTCTTTCATTGATAGGTGAGAACCGTTCGTTGATGAGGTTTTCAAGATCTGCTGTCTCAGCTTTGTCGACGACAAAGCTTGAGTAATAGGCTTGTATTCCCGCAGGAGTCAACGCTGAGAAAACAGGATAATTTCGAGGTCCTCCTACAGTCTCATTGATCCTGATTCCAAATATAGATTTCAACTCTACGAACGAATAACCAATGATTTGCTCCTCAGGGGTAGTCTTGAACACGTTCTTCATCCGGCCTAACCAGCTCATACAATTTCTCACTTTGCTTCGACGGCTGCATCTGGCCGATTGCTGCCCGTCGCCATGCGCGCCCTGCTGGCAGCCCATGCATTAGCCTCACGAAACAGAGCTTCAGACACCTGAGCCCTCTGCAATCCGCCCTTCGCCCCGTAAAAAATCCACAAACGCCCTCAGCGGCGAAGGCATGTGGCGGCGCCCGTGGTAGTAAAGAAACGGGCCGTCGAAGGCCTGCCACCAGTCCTCGAGAATCGGCACCAGTCGACCATCGGAGAGTGGCTCGCGCAGGAAGTCCTCGAAGGTATAGACGATGCCCAGCCCGTTGATGGCCGAGCGAATTTTCAGATCGTGCGACGACGTCAGCAGTTGCCCCTGAGGCGGGATACGCACGATACGGCCGTCTCGATGGAACTCGAATACGCCGACTTTGCCACTCTCGAAGCGATGGCCAAGCAGGTCATGGCCCGGCAGTTCTTCGGGGTGAGTGGGTGTTCCACGTTCAGCCAGATAGCGCGGGGCGGCGGCTGCAACGAAGCGTTGGCGACGCGGGCCGATGGGCACGGCGATCATGTCCTTGGCCAGGCTCTCTTCATAGCGCACGCCGGCGTCATACCCGCCCGCATTGACGTCGACAAAGGTGTTATCCATGACGACTTCGACACTGACCCCTGGATAAAGGCGCAGAAAACGCGCCAGCAGGTCGGGCAACAGAAAGCGTGCCACCGGCACTGGCACATTGAGTTTGAGCGTGCCGACCGGGCGCTGAGCGTCGTCGTCGAGATCGTTGAAAGCGGCGTCGATTTCCTGCAAGGCCGGGCGCAGGCGCTCGAGCAATCGTTCGCCTGCCGCCGTCGGCGTGACGCTGCGCGTGGTTCGATTGAGCAGGCGCACGCCCAGGTCGCTTTCCAGCCGGCGCATGCAGTCGCTCAACGACGAGGCGGACAGCCCGCGCTTTTGCGCGGCAGCACGAAATCCCCCGCCTCGACCACCGCAGCAATTATCGACACATCGGTAAGGTTTGGTTTACGCAAGAATGCTTCCTCCGCAGGCGCCTGACTGTACGCCATACCGTACGGGTCATCCACCAATGCCCGACTTATCCTCGCGCACTCGTACACCGATACTGCTCACTCGCCCCGCCAAGCGGGAACCTGTCACGCGAATGAGAATCCCCCGATGAGCCATTCACCCGCTACGCCGAGCAATACCGCGACCCAACGCCTTCTCAAGGCCACCCGAATGCTGTTCGCCATTTCCGCGATGGCCGGCACACTGGCTGCGCAGGCGACTTCCCGAACGGAGCCGAAGCCGGACTGGTCAACCCACGATATGCCCAGCCAGAAAGGCCGCATTGTGCTGGTGACCGGGGGAACCAGCGGCATGGGCTATGAAGACGCGCTGGCCCTGACACGCGCCGGTGCCGAGGTGATCATCGCCGCACGCAACGCCGAGCGCGGCCGCGAAGCGATCACGAAGATCAAGCAAGCCGTGCCCGAGGCGCGCGTGCAATTCGAAACGCTGGACCTTGCCAATCTGCAATCGGTGCGCGACCTCGCCAACCGTCTGCAAGGGCGCCTGCCGAGGCTCGACGTGCTGATTAACAATGCCGCGATCATGTCGCCGCCTGTTCGAGGCGTTTCGGCCGATGGCTACGAGATGCAATTGGCGACCAATTATCTGGGGCATTTCGCCCTGACCGGCCTGCTGATGCCGCTGCTACGCAAAAGCGACGATGGTCGGGTGGTCAGCCTGTCGAGCATTGCCGCCGGGCGCGCAACCGTTAATTTTGATGACCTGCAGGCTGAGCGCAGTTACGACCCTTTTGCCAGCTACAGCCAATCGAAACTGGCGGTTCTGAAGTGGAGCATTGAGCTGCAGCAGCGCAGCGATGCCGCCGGTTGGGGAATACGCAGCATCGCCGCTCACCCCGGCGTTGCCGTGACCGAACTGATCGCCCGTGGGCCTGGCCTGGACAGTGAATTCGGCAAACAATGGGCAGTAGAGCGGGACCTGTATCATTCCGCAGCGCAGGGCGCGCTGCCCACGCTGTATGCGGCGACGGCGCTGGAGGCGGTGGGCGGTGCCTACTACGGGCCTACCGGTGATAACGAGAAGCGCGGGCCGCTGGGCTTCGCCAAGATGCCGCCGGCCGCTGCCGATCGCTCGAATTCGGCCACACTGTGGCAACTCTCCGAGCGACTGACCGGCGTCACCTACCGCTGAGCCCGCTGGCACGGGCAGGCTCCGTGCCATTGCCCCGCCACTCCCACAGGAGCGCAACATGGATACGTCTCTTCTCGCCCACCGCGCCGGCGCCATCATCAATGCCGAGGCTCACGAGCTGCGCCCTGCGCTCAATGGCTTTCTGCTGTTCGTTTGCCTGTTCGCCGGCTATTTCATGCTCCGTCCGATCCGCGAATCGATGGGCATCACTGCCGGCGTCGAGAACTTGCAGTGGCTGTTCACCGCGACCTTCCTGGTCATGCTGGCGGCCGTTCCGCTGTTCGCCTGGCTCAGCGCACGCGTGCCGCGCCTGCATTTCGTGGACTGGGTGTACGGATTCTTCTGCACCAATCTGCTGTTGTTCGCCGCCTTGTTCCTGGGCGAGGAAAGCCCGTGGCTGGCGCGCGTGTTTTACGTGTGGATATCGGTCTACAACCTGTTTGTCGTATCGGTCGCCTGGAGCCTGATGGCCGATGTCTTCGACAGTGCCCAGGCCAAACGTCTGTTCGCGTTCATCGCGGCGGGCGCCAGCGTCGGCGGCCTGAGTGGCCCTGCGCTGAGCGCCTTGCTGATCGGTCCGCTGGGCGAGTCCGGCCTGATGCTGCTGGCCGCTGTTCTGCTGGCCGCTGCGATGTGGTTCAAGCGCCAGCTGATGCGCTGGCGTGAACGGGGTGGCGCAGGACGCCCCGATGCCGCGCCGAGCGAAAGCCCTCGCAGGCCGTTGCCGGGCAATCCGTTCAGCGGTATGACGGCCGTTGTGAAATCACCTTATCTGCTCGGCATCTGCGGTTTTGTGGTGCTGCTG
The DNA here is from genome assembly GCF_979258175.1 of Pseudomonas sp. AC255. Taxonomy (NCBI): domain Bacteria; kingdom Pseudomonadati; phylum Pseudomonadota; class Gammaproteobacteria; order Pseudomonadales; family Pseudomonadaceae; genus Pseudomonas; species Pseudomonas sp. AC255. The sequence continues at coordinate 2,709,808 of NZ_OZ409841.1, forward strand.
GCAACAGTCTCCACCTTCCTTTACTTCGAGCAGGCACGCGTCGTCGCCGAACACTTCCCGGACCGCGAGGCGCAGGTGCGCGTGTTCGGCATCATCGACTTTGTCGTGCAGGCAGGCGCCCTGTTCTGTCAGCTGTTCATCACTGGACGCCTCGCGCAAAAACTAGGTGTCGGCGTGCTGTTGGCCATGGTGCCGCTGGTCATGTGCGCGGGGTTTATCGGACTGATCTTCGCGCCCAGTTTTGGCCTGATCGCCGCGCTGATGATCGTGCGCCGCATCGGTGAATACGCCTTCGTGCGCCCAGGCCGGGAGATGCTGTTCGCCCCGCTCGATGCCGAAAGCAAGTACAAGGCAAAGAACTTCATCGACACCGTGGTCTACCGCGCCGGCGACGCCATCAGTGCCTGGGCGAAAAGCGCGCTGGACGCCCTCAGCCAAGGTGCAGGCATGGCGGCATTGGTCGGCGCGTTGTGTGCACTGCTGTGGGGTCTGCTGGGATGGCGACTCGGCGAACGGGCGGACCGCCGAGCCAGTTTGTCGGCAGTCCGGCAAAACCCAGCGTAGCGCTCAAGAGTCATTGACTGAGACAGGCATTGCCGTAGAATCGCCCGCCCAAAAAATCAGCTTGCAGAGCGAGAAGGAGCTTCGATGCAACGGGTGATGATTGTTGGTCAGCCTGGGTCTGGCAAAAGTACGTTGGCGCGCAAGCTGGGTAAGCGCACGGGGTTGCCGGTCGTGCATATCGACACGATCCACTGGCAGCCAGGCTGGATCGAGCGAAGCCCGGATGAGAAGACCCGACTCTGCCTGGAGGTCGAGGCGCGTGATCGCTGGATATTCGAAGGTGGCCATTCGACCACTTGGGAAAATCGCGTCGCCCGTGCAGATCTGCTGATTTGGATCGATCGTTCGCCACCGCTTCGATTCTTGCGCGTCCTGCGTAGAACGCTGCTCAACCACGGTCAGTCTCGGCCTGACTTGCCGGAAAACTGCCCCGAACAGCTGGCGAATCTGCCGGAGTTTCTAAAGTTCATGTGGCGGACGAGAAAAACCTCGCGAGCCAAAATGCGCCAATTCGTGTTAACGGCGCCATCGGCTTGCCGGGTGGTTCATCTGCGATCCAATCGAGAGACGAGGATATTTCTTGAAAGCATTCGCCATGCACAGGGCCAGACTTTGCAGACTGACTGACGGCTGACCGCCCCACCAGGGAACTGCGGGTGCCTGGCATCGTCCGAGCTAAAGCGTTTAAGCAAACTGCTCGCCACGAGGTTTCCGTTTGAAAGCTGCCATCGTCAAAAAATACCGTCTGATCATCAAGACCCTGGGTTACGTGGGCTGGTCTTTGTTCTGGTTGCTGCTCTGGGACATCGCCGTCACCGTCGACTTCATGCTGTTTCTCAACGCCAAGCTGAACCTGCCGTTGATGCCGCTGACCTTGCTCGGTTCGGCGTTGATCGTGTTGATCAGTTTTCGCAACAGCAGTGCTTACAACCGCTGGTGGGAAGCGCGGACGCTGTGGGGATCGATGATCAACAATTCCCGCAGCTTCGCCCGGCAGGTGCTGACGCTGCTGGACGACGCTGGTGGCGAGGTGAATCCGGTCAAATCCACGCTGTTGCGCCGCCACGTCGCTTACGTAAATTGCCTCGCCGCGCACCTGCAAGGCCAGCCATGTCCCGACGAGGTGCGGGCATTTATTCCCGCCGAAGAATTCGCCCGCAGTGGCACAACCAATAACTTTGCCAACGATATCCTCACCGGCTCGGCGACTCTGCTCGCTCGCGAATACAAGGCCGGGCATCTGGACAGTATTCGCCTGGCGCGGCTCGAGTCGACCCTCGTGGATCTGTCCAACAGTCAGGGCGGCATGGAGCGGATCGCCAATACCCCGCTGCCCTACCCTTATGTGTATTTCCCACGGCTGTTCATTTCGCTGTTCTGCCTGATCGTCCCGATAGGACTTGTCGAATCCCTCGGCTGGTTCACGCCGCTGGCGTCGACCGTGGTGGGATTCATGCTGCTGGCCATCGAGCGCATTGGCACCGACCTGCAAAGCCCGTTCCGCCACAGCGAACACCAGATTCAGATGGAAGCGCTGTGCGAAACCATCGAAAAGAATTTGCAGTCGATGCAGCGTGATTCGTTGGGGGATGTACGCAGGGTTGAAGAGCACGCTTGAGGCGCTGCTTTAGCAGCAGCGCTTTTCATCAGCTGCAAAACAATTATTGATGAGTGTCCGCCTCCTCGGCCGGGTAAAACTCGCCCTGCTTGCCCATTTCTTCCAGTCGTTCGCGCGCTACCGCCTCAACACGGGCCACTGCGTCTCGATCGTCAGGGTCAACCAACTGCAAGCACAGGCGTCGAACATTTTGGTCATGGGTGCCCTCGCTGAGCATTTCGTGGGTGAAGACTTGCTCTCCACGCCACAGGCATAACTGGGTATGAGTCCCGCCGAGCCATATCTCGTTGATTGATTCAAAATCAGTGGTTGCCAGTTGATCCACGGTGATTGTCTTATCCATTGCGCCGTACCTTGAAAATGCTTGTACAGGTACGACTGGCAGGCATAGCGAGTCGTTCAAGTCGTCGACAGTCCACCCACGCCCCACTTATTCGGAAGACTCTTATGAAATCGCCAAAAATCGAAGATTACATCGCTCAATGGCCATTACTGGGCGTGGACTCCGCTGCCCCTTGGGCGGTGGTTCAGGATTGCGAGAGCCGGATTCTGGAATTGCTTGAAACGCTCGGCCCGGGATACCGGCGCCACGACTATTGTGCGATTCATGAAACCGCCATCGTTGAGCAAGGCGCCGTTCTCAAAGGCGCAATCATCATCGGCGCGGGCTGTTTCGTAGCAGCGGGCGCTTACCTCCGTGGAGGCGTTTACCTGGGCAGAAACTGCATCGTTGGCCCCAGCTGTGAGCTGAAAAGTACCTTCATGCTCGATGGCAGCAAGCTTGCCCACTTCAACTTCGTCGGCGACTCATTGATTGGCGAAGCGGTAAATATTGAAGCCGGTGCGATCATCGCCAACTACCGTAACGAACTGGACGGAGCCCATATCAAGATCCGCCACGAAAATCAGGTGATCGAAACAGGCGTCAGCAAATTCGGAGCGCTGGTGGGTGACGGTTGCAAGATTGGCGCAAACGCTGTGATTGCTCCTGGCGCTTTGTTGCGGCCCCACACACGTGTTCCTCGTCTGGGGTTGATTGATCAGTTTGCTTACGAATGACACCAGATATTCGAATCTATTTTTCGGCCAGAAGCTGCCGTTGGAATGTGTACCTTCCCGAGTATGTTCCGAGGTGGTGATCTGTCTGCCGGGAATATGCAAGTGCGATTAATTGGCTGTCTGCTCTTGCTTGAAAGCAGTCCATGGTTCCAGCCTTGTCACTGAACCGTCACACCCGCCTCCTACGCTCGACCGATCTCGACCGTCGCCCCAAGAGCCCGCATTCCAAAATGCCGCCCATCACCGCCACCTGCCCACCCCGCCAAAAGATCATCCTGCGCTCCGACAACCTCACCTCTTCCGACTTCGGCGCCCTGTTCTCCAGGCTCTTCGGCAACCGCTACGCCGATACTCCGCCGCCACCTTCCAACATCATCATCGGCGGGGTCTACGGGCGGCACGACGGGGTGAGTTTTCGGCGTATGCATTACCACGGCGACTTCAGCGTCGCCCTCCCCGATCCGCAGAACGAAATCACTTTCGTCATCCCCACCGCCGGCAAGATCGTTTTCAACCACGCCACTGAATCCATAGGCATGGCGCACATCGGTCTGGCAATCGACAAGGCGGATATCCGTTCGATGCGTTTTGTTGACGATCACGCGCATCACGGCATTTCGATCAATCGTCTGCAGCTCACCGAGCGGTTGTCGGCGCTGCTGGAGAAACCGGTCGTGCAGAAGATCGTGTTTGAGCCAAGCGTGGATCTGAATGCCCCGGCATTTCAGGGCCTCAAGGCATTGATCGATCTGGCAACGGGCACTGAGTTCGATGCCTTGATCAACAGCGGCACGTTGATGCCGTCACGGTTGCGCGAGATGTTGATCGATGCGGTGCTGGAGGCGTGGCCGCACAATTTCACCGAGGCATTACGGCGGCCGGCGCCGTGTGTGGCGCCACGACATGTGAAGGTGGCGATGGAGTTTATTCAGGCGCATCCGCAGCAGTTGGTCAGTGGCGTGGATCTGGCGCGGTTGAGCCATGTCAGCCAGCGCGCCTTGCAGGAAGGTTTTCGACGTTTTGTCGGGATGTCGATCGTGGCGTATCAGCGGCAGGTGCGTTTGCAGCGCGCCTATGAGGCGTTGGTGCGCGGGCATGCAGGCTCCGTGACGGAGGTGGCGTTGAGCTTTGGCTTCAGTAATGTCGGGCGCTTTTGTCAGTATTTTCAAAGCGCTTACGGCGTAAGCCCAGCGGAGCTGAAGGCCAGGCGTTGACCATTCGGTCCGGCGAAACCTGCATTTGATTGAACAGCAGGAATCTCAGGGCGACTAACCCAGACAGGTCGTTTGACGGCACCGCCGATTCAAGCGGCGTTTACCTGGCTGCGACCGACGGTGCGTTTCTGCGCGCGTCGGTGCAGGCTTCGCAAGGGGGTTTCAATGACTGAGGATTTCATCGGCTTTTTCACGACGCACACACTTCTGGGAATTTCACTGGCGAACTGGGTCTTGGCGTTGCTCGCCGCAACGCTCAGTTATCTGCTGACCACCACGGCGATCCGCTTCGTTTTCCGCAAGGTGCAGGCGCGGGCCACTGCCGGCAATGGGCATCTGACGTACATGGCCAGCGAAGTGCTGGCGGCGACCAGCACCACGTTGCTGTTGCTGGCATCGATCTTGGTCGGTATCGGTTTGCTGGATTTGCCGGAGCGCTGGCTCGGGCGGGTCAGCAGTTTATGGTTCGTGGTGGCGGCGTTGCAGGTCGGCCTGTGGACCAACCGCGCACTGGCGCTGGGGCTGCATCGCTATTTTTCGCGGCATAACGCGACCGGCTCCTTTCAAGCGAGCGCCCTGGCGACCCTGAGCCTGTGGGGCGTCAAGGTGTTGCTGTGGGCGGTGATTCTGCTGGCGATGCTGTCGAACCTGGGCGTCAACATCACTGCATTCGTCGCCAGCCTGGGTGTCGGCGGTATCGCGGTGGCGCTGGCGGTGCAGAACATTCTCGGCGACGTGTTCGCCTCGCTGTCGATTGCCGTCGACAAGCCGTTTGAGGTGGGCGATTTCATCGTCGTCGGCACGCTGGCCGGTACGGTCGAGCACGTCGGCCTGAAGACCACGCGCATCCGCAGTCTCGGCGGTGAGCAGATTGTCATGGCCAACGCCGACATGATCGGCAGCACCATTCAGAACTACAAACGCTTGCAGGAGCGTCGAGTGGTGTTCGAATTTCGTCTGACTTACGAGTGCACCAGCGAACAGATCCGCCAGATCACCCAACGCGTTGAAAGCATCATCAAGAACGAAAAACAGGCGCGCTTCGACCGCTGCCATTTCCGCAGTTTTGGTGAGAGCGCGCTGGAATTCGAGACGGTGTATATCGTTCTGGACGCCAGCTACAACGTCTACATGGACGTGCAGCAGCGCATCAATCTGGCAATCATGGAAGCGGTGGCCGAGCTGGACGCGACGTTCGCCTTCCCGGCGCGCACCGTGCATGTCGCCTCCCTGCCCGAACCTACCGCGCAACCGGCACGCACACAGCAACCTTCGCGTGCGCAGCATGCTTGAGCGCAAGAGCCCGGCAATTTGCCGGGCTCGCTGTGTTCAAAACGCGTAACTAGCCTTCAGCCCGTCTCTGAGCCGAGCGGGCTGTCAGTTAAACAACGTTCAGCGCTTGCTTCTTTTGGACCGCCGCAGCAATAAGAGGAGCCTTCTTTCTTAGCCCCTCAAGAGTAAGCTCGCCTTCCTCATACATTCGGTACCACTCCCTGCGAACTCGTAACATCCTCTCATCATCTCGGATGGGAAGGTTTTCCAATGTGCTCTCGGCCAGCGCTTTTAACTCTGCCGGTATCTGATCAGTAGCTACTAGCTGCATCGACGGGAGTAAAATCTCAAACCAACCCTCTTCAACCTGAAATGGATCTAATAGTAGGGAGGACGGCTTTTTATTTTTTGAAGAATTCACCCAACCTTCGACATATCTAAAATTCGCCCACTCATAAGCCAAGGAGTTATCTTCTTTCCAACTTACGAAATGATCCACTGTCCCACTCGGTATGTACATTGCCCCAAACGCGCAGCGATTTGAAAACCCGTCCGCCAGTTCTTGACGAAATAAGGTCCACTTGTCCAGTGGGCGTATGCACGCAGGGTTTTTTACTAGCCACGCTGCGCCCGCCTTTCGGCATCTAGCATCAAATTTTTTTGGTTCTTCAATCGGGTTAGGTATAGGAGTCACTTAGTGGACCCTTTGCGTTTATTATTTTCTGTCCAGACGACCCAGCGAGGCCAGAAGTGGTCTCCTCCAGGCAGGACTCGAACCAATTCATTATGAATTTTTCGTTCTGTATTTAAGCCGTTCGGTAGTTCTGCAGGCGCATGGCGCATCCATGCTTCGGCCGCCTCAATTGCACGCTCGGCTTCGACAGACCTTGCTTGCTGCATCCCGAAAGTTTCAGACACAAGCCAGTTAACTACATCGCCTTGCTTGGCCCAAATTTCCGGTTCTATCAATGCTTGGCCATTTTCCAAACGAATATGAAAAATAGAGTCTTTAGACTCGTCAAATTCCGGCTCTACTGATGCAAGCACCAAAGGAGAATGCGTAGCGATGATCAGCTGAACTAAAACCTTCTGTTGAGTCATAACATTCATGACATTCAATAGAGCCGGCACAATTCTACGCTGCCACTGCGGATGAAGATGGCACTCAACTTCATCAATGAGGAAAATAATTTCTTTCGCTGGCTTGATACCCTTGACCTTACATGCCCTTTGATGACCACTCCAAGTCCAGACAATTAAATAGGCCAGGGCAGCTATGCGGCGCATTCCTGCAGAAGCATGCGTTAACGGAACATCTTCACCGTAAGGCATCCTAAGTGTCGGATATAAGGTTTCATCAATAGCTCCGATATATCTGGGTGCGCCAGGCTGAAGTTTTTCCACTCCGGACGGAGACAGGGCATTAAGTGCCTCGCTCAACTCTTTAAAAGTTGTATCAGGAGCTATTTGTTGCCAGCGAACCCAATCAGCAATCAAACCATTGCAGATATTCGTACCTTTATCCGAGGTCGCCCCATTCCAGACTTGCTCAGGCGTGAAGTTGAATGCTCGAATTTTTTCTTCTTGCTCTTCTTCAGAGCTGCTCCAATAGTTTCTTGCAGGGTCCCAGGCCGAAAAGCTACCGTCCACCCCGGCATAAATAACAATACCAGGAATTGCAGGCCTTGCTTTCGGCTGTGGCCATTGCGCTTTTTTGTAAAAAATCTCTCCGCTTTTGTTTCCACTCGTAACTTTACTGTACTCGAATTTTATACTTGGCGTTTTGGAAGACTCCCGAGGAGTTGCCACAGAATCTCTAGCCCAAGTTCTCGTCAACACCCACCAAGCCGTATCCAAGATAAAGCTTTTTCCAAGGCCGTTATCGCCAGTAATAAAGTTGAGGCGATCCGAAAATTGAATAGGACCAAGCTCATTGGCCGGACCAACCCCTTTTAGGTGCAAGGATTTCAGCATGCGTCTGGTCTCGGAGTGAAAGAAGAGTGAGAGTCTAATGCGAAAAAATGTACTCATCTACAATAGATCTTAAACATCAACGATTCCATCGCCAAAAAGCGCTTGGAGACTATTAGGACCAGAGATCAGCCCTCAGCGCATAGCGAGCCCCTGCGAGGCGGCGAGTGCACTTGCGAAAGAGAGAGCCCCATTGACCGTTAATTTTTGCCTTTGTCAGAAGCGATAGCTCGCCTTCAGTCCGCCATTGAAACCATGGCTGTCACCGCCACCGTTGGCCCCGACCTCAGCGCCCACACTCAGGGCGCCGAGGTTGGCCATCAGATTAACGCCGCCGCTGAACTGGTCGCGATTGTCGAACGCCGCGCGCTGCTCGATATCCAGCCCCAGCAGGTGGCCTTCGCTGTCGACTTGCTGACCGCCGAGCGCACGTTCATAGCCCACGCGAACGCCCGGGACCAACTGCCACGCACCCATGGCCACTGGGGCGAATGACACGTCGAGATTGGCTACCGCGCTACGGCGGGTCTGCTCGATGCCATCGACGTCGAGCGCCAGCTCACTGCCCTTCTCTTTGAAACCTTGCAAGTCGAGATGACTGACGCGAAAGCCCAGGCTCGGTTCGAGAGTCACGCCGTTGAGCGGTGCGCGATAACCCAGCGCCAGGGTCGCGCCGGTGAGATTGCCGTGAGTGTCGCCCTTGGCAGTGCCGAGGCCACCGCCAAGCTCGCGTTTGCTGTCGTAGTCGACGTAACCGGCGCTGGCATTGGCATCGACAAACATGCCGCGCTCAAGGCTGGTGAGGCCGTAACGCGCACCGAGGTTGAGGAAGGTGAAGTCCGTATCGGCCTCGCCACCCGCGCCGCCCACGCTGCCCTTGCTGTAGCCAAAGCCGCCGCGTGCGCTGAGTTGTTCGCTGAAGCGCTGGGTGATGCCGAGCATCAGGCCCTGGCTGTGTTCGTTGCTGCTGTCGGCGTGGGCCGAGCCGTCCGTGCCGAGGTAGCCGGCAAGCGCGGTGCTCCACAGGCGGTATTGGCCGATCTTCAGATCGCTGCCGCTGGCGAACGGTGCGGCGGCTTGTTCGATCATCGCGTTCTGCCGCAGCAGGTAGCTGGCCGCATCAGCGTGGACCTGACCGCCGACTTGAGATTCGACACCGCCCAGACTGCCGGCGTCGATCGCCGATTGCAGGTAGTAGTTGTAGGCGCTGTAGGTGCCGGACAGCTCGCTATTCTGCAACTGCTGCAGCAGTTGAGCACCAGCGGCGGCATTGCCGATCAGCCCGGCCTGCCCCGGCAAGCTGTTGTACTCCACCAATTTTCCGCGCAGCACATAGATGGTTTCCTGGGACAGACCGAGGCCCTGCTTGAGGTAGTTGTCCATGCTGCCGTACTCGGCGGCGACCTGGTCGAGACCGGCCTGCAAATAACTGGCCTGGACCCCGAGCAGCGGCTCGTAGACAGCGGCCATGCTCGGCGGCAAGGCTTTCAAGGTCGCGGCAACTCGGGCGGCGGTGTAGTCGTTGGTCGCCAAGTAGTTGGCCATGATCGTCGCCTCATCGACGCCAGCGATGCTCTGCAACACGGCGGCGGTCCAGCCAGTGCGGTCCTTGCCGGCGGTGCAGTGAAACAACTGCGCAGCGTCGACACTGGCCAACTCATTGAACAACTGGCCGAACTGCCCGCGCATGCCGGCATCGCTGACGAAGGCGCGGTTGGTTTCCTCCATCATCGCAACGGCCTCGGCGGCGCTGTGGAAGGAGATATTGGTGATGTCCGCACCCGAGGTGGTACTGCCGATGATGTCGATATTGCGATAGGCCGCGCCCGTGATCATCGTGTCGGGCGTGGCGGCAATTTCGCTGGGCGTGCGCAAGTCGTAAATGGCTTTGATGCCGAGACCATTGAGTGTCGCCAGATCCGCCGCCGACGGCGTCAATGCGTTGGAGCGGTAGAACACGCCGCTCCGCATCACGCCGTCGTGGGCGGTGGAGTACGCGGTGGTGATGCCGGCGATGTCGCGAAAGTTGTCGATGCCGGACAAGCGCGGCGTGTCGAGGGTGACAGGCTCGGCCGCATGGGCAGCGGCGATGGAAAGGCTCAGAACGGACAGCGAACACAGAAGACGTTGGAACACAGTGCAGCCTCATGAAATCAGCGTTGGGCTGGTCACTATGGGCAGACGAGTGGGAGGGAATATGACAGTTTCGGCTGGCTACAAAATGCCTGCGCGAATGGGCCGTGGAGTGCGTGATCGGTCCATCAATCCTGCTTGGATGTGTTGAAGATCCCTGTGGCAGCGAGCCTGCTCATGAAAGCGGCGTGTCAGCCGATTATATTCAAACTGAAAAAAGCTTTCGCGAGCAGGCTCGCTCCCACAGGGTTTGGGGAAGTATCCGTTTTTTCAATTTGTCGCGCGCAGCGACAACCCCTTATAAGACTGCCATCACTTTCAAGAACAAGAGACCGCCCCCATGAGCAACGCCTGGAACGAAGGTTATTTCACCGACGAAGGCTACACCTACAGCTATAGCCGGGAGATCAATCCGGTATTCCTGCGTTACTGCCTGTTGTTGCGCGGTTTTGCCACGCTGGAAAGCAACGACGGCGTGCACTGCGAACTGGGCTTCGGTCAGGGCGTGTCGATCAACATCCACGCCACCGCCAACCCGGGTTCGTTTGTCGGTACGGACTTTCACCCGGGTATGGCGGCCCATGCCATCGAACTCGCGACTGCCGCCAACAACGGCGCCCGCCTGTATGACGACAGTTTCGAACAACTGCTCGCACGCAACGATCTGCCGCAGTTCGACAGCATCAGCCTGCATGGCATCTGGACCTGGGTCAGCCGCGACAATCAGAAATTGATCGTCGAATTCGCTCGCCGTCACCTGAAACCGGGCGGCATGCTTTACGTCAGCTACAACTGCTTCCCCGGCTGGTCGCCGTCGGCGCCGCTGCGCAATCTGTTCAGCCTGCACGATCGTTTCGCCAATGCCTCGTCGCGCTCCGACCAGCGCATCGACGCCGCACTGCAATTTTCCGAAGCATTGCTCGCGGCCAACCCGAAATACGCCGCTGCGGCACCGAGTCTCGGCGCGCGGCTGCAGAGCATCAAGGGTCAGGATCGTCACTACGTCGCCCACGAGTATTTCAACCGTGACTGGAATTGCATGTACTTCGCCGACATGGTCGACGCGCTGGCCCCGGCCAAGCTCGACTACGCCACCACGGCAGTGCCGCTGGATTCGGTCGCCCCGCTCAACCTGAGCGCTGAAGGCATGGACTTTCTGGAAACCATCGAACATCCGATCATGCGCGAGCAAGCGCGGGACTACTTCGTCAACCAGCACTTCCGCCGCGACCTGTACGTGCGTGGCGCGACGCGTCTGTCCGCTGCCGAACGCCGCGCGAGGATGCTGCACAGCCGTTTCGTGCTGCTGCAACCTTGGGAAACCGTGGCGGGCTCGGTCAGTGGTCCCGCCGGCGAAGCGACGCTGCAACCGGAGATTTACGGCCCGGTGCTCGATGCACTGGCGGCACAGAACTATGCGGCCAAATCGATGCGCCAATTGCTGTCCGAGGCTGCGCTGGCTTACGACGACCTCGAACAAGCCTTGGCCGTGCTGATCGGTATGGGCGCTGTCGCTCCGTGCCAGAGCGAGGCCGCCGAGTCGCAGGTCAGCGGTCGCTGCGCCGCGCTCAATCTGCAACTGTGCAAACGCTCGCTGTACGGCGCCAACATCCAGACCCTGGCCAGCCCGGTCACTGGCGGTGGCGTGACGGTCAGCCGCTTCCAGCAGCTGTTCCTGATCTCGATCAAGCAAGGCAAACAGCAGCCAGCCGAGTGGGCGCAACTGGCGTGGAGTGTGATCAGCGAACAAGGTGAAGTGCTGGTAGACAACGGCCAGCCGCTGCTCACTGCCGAAGCCAATATCGCCGCACTGACCGCACAGGCGCAGGTGTTCGCCGAGCAGACGCTGGTGGTGCTGAGGGCGTTGAAGATAGCTTGATTGCCAACGAACCATTGTGGGAGCGAGCCTGCTCGCGAAAGCGCTGGATCAGCCGCCAAATCGGTGACTGACGTACCGCATTTGCGAGCAGGCTCGCTCCCACATTGGTCGTGGAACAGGGTCAAGCCAACCGTCCTGTTTCCGGAACTTTCCGCCCTCTGCCGTCCGTCCAGCCGGCCTGCAATAAACGAAATTTCCGCTCCACCCACTCCTCACAACTATGCATGCGCTAACGCCCACCAGGGCAAAAGCGCGATAGCCTGGTCTGAGGAAAATTTGAATGTTCATACATAACAAGCGACTTCAGTACACCGTTCGAGTGGCCGAGCCCAACCCTGGTCTGGCCAATCTGCTGTTGGAACAATTCGGGGGCGCCAATGGCGAACTGGCCGCAGCAGCGCGCTATTTCACCCAAGCCTTGGCCGAGGAAGATCCGGGGCGCAAAGACCTTCTGCTGGACATTGCCACCGAAGAATTGAGCCATCTGGAGGTGGTCGGCTCGATCATCGTAATGCTCAACAGAGGTGCCAAGGGTCAACTTGCCGAGGGCGTTCAAGAGGAAGGCGAGCTGTACCGCGCGCTGAATGGCGCCGGTAATGACTCGCACATCACCAGCCTGCTTTACGGCGCAGGCGCGCCTCTGGTCAATTCCGCTGGAGTACCGTGGACAGCGGCGTATGTGGATTCGATCACCGAGCCTACTGCCGACTTCCGTTCGAACATCGCAGCCGAAGCGCGGGCGAAAATCCTCTACGAACGCTTGATCAACATTACCGATGATCCGGGCGTGAAAGAGGCGCTTGGCTTTTTGATGACGCGGGAAATCGCCCATCAACAGTCCTTCGAAAAAGCCCTGCATTCGATCCAGCCCAACTTTCCGCAGGGCAAGCTGCCGGGGATGCCGGAGTTCACCAACAAGTATTTCAACATGTCTGGCGAGCCTAATGTGCGCGGTCCGTGGAACGAGGGCGGTGCGTGGGAGTACGTGGAAAACCCAGAGCCTGCGGTCGACGGCGGCGACGGTCTGGCGACCGTCAGCCTTCCGGCTGAAGACGAACAGGTGCTGGAAGCGATGAAGACCCGTACAGCCTCTGACCCACTCAGCGAGCCGGTGACCGGTGCTGATCTGGGCTCCGGTTATGTGCAAGGCAAAGATGTCTGAACCCGTCCGGCGGCCCCGGACCGGGGTCGCCACTTGCTCAAGGAAAACCACATGAAAAGCAGCAAAGTCCTGGCACTGACCTCTGAACATTTTCAACGTTTGATGGAGCACGCATACGCCGGTTTTGAGCTGGACTGCAAACAGGCCTGTCGAGGATTGAAAGTCAGCATGGCGGTGAATGTATTCGGCTTGGGCACCCTTCTCCCGAATAATTTTGCCGATCAAGCCACAGTCCAGCAATCGGAGGTGGCAGCCATCCATTGACCGCGAACTGGCGGGAAGACTTGCTGCTCTGTGAGCCGAGTGTTGCCACCGTCTTCAATGCAGAACCGGGCGTTCAGAAAAGTACCGCCGCCGCTTCCCTCATGAAGATCTCGACGGTCTTCGGCCCTATTCCTTCAAACTCACACAGGCGCTTCTCCAGCGCCTTACGGTCCGCGCTCGCGGCCACGATGTTACTGACCTTACCGTCGTACTCGGTATTGAGCTTGTTGGCCAACGCGAGCAGTCGCGACGCCGTGCTTTCGTCGTAGCGCACGTAACGCGCCTGCCCCAGCATCGACACCAGTTGACGGTGCGTACACTGCGCGAGCTTTTGCGGGGTGTCTTGGTGATGCTGCTCTACTATGACTTGATACGCCTTGGCGGCGATGGCGCCCTGAATCCTCTTGCCCATTAGAAAACTCGCCAGCAGCCATTTGAACAGGCCGGTTTCGCTGGCATTGTGCAGGTCGATGTTCAAGTCACCGGCCGTGATGATTTCGCTCACAAGTCTCACCTCAAGGCGCGTTTCAATTACAGATGTTGACCCGGCACGGCTTTGAACGATCCAATCGCGACCGCCTGGCCAAGGCAGTAAATTGAATTCCAGGTGGAAAAGGATGGTCATCTTTCAAGAGATGAGAGATGACAAGCATAAGGACCCTCAAATGCTCGGTCGTAAGATGCCCAAAACCAAGGGGCATGACGCCGCAGAAACCGCTCCCATCAAAGCTGCCAGCGAGATAGCCGCTTTCCGCCTGACAGTCATCTTCATGCTGACGGTCATTCTGGCGTTTCTCGGCGTGGAGGGATGGCGAACCTGGCGTGACTATCATGCAGCCTTCTCGTCGGCGCGTGATTCGGTCACCAACCTCGCGCGGGCAACCGCGCAACATGCCGAAGACGCCATCCGCCAGGTCGATGTGCTGACCGCCGCCCTGGGCGAGCGCGTCGAAGGCGACGGTCTGCAGAACATCGACGTACCGCGCATCCACAACTTGCTGGTGCAGCAGGCCAAATTGATGCCGCAGTTGCATGGACTGTTTATCTACGGCCCGGACGGCAAATGGATCGTCACCGACAAGGAAATGATCCCGGACCCGGCGAACAATGCCGATCGCGACTACTTCCAGTATCACCGCGCCAACACCGATCGAAACGTGCGTATCGGTGATGTCGTCAAAAGCAAATCCACGGACGACCTGATCATTCCGATTTCCCGCCGATTGAATAACCCGGACGGCTCCTTCGCCGGCGTGCTGCTGGGGACGATCAAGGTCAGTTATTTCGTCGACTATTACGGCGATTTCAAAATCGACGACAAGGGTGCACTGGTGCTGGCGTTGCGCAATGGAACCATTCTCGTGCGTCGTCCTTTCATCGCTTCGGTAATCGGTCAGAGCCTCGCCGACAGTGAGGTGTTCAAGAACTACCTGCCGTTTTCCAATCAAGGGATCGCCGAGGTCCGAGCCGTCGTCGACGGCACCCAGCGTCTGTACGGTTACAGAGCTTTGAGCACCTATCCGCTGGTGGTCGAAACCGGACTGTCCCGCGAATCGATCATTGCGCCGTGGCGCTGGGATCTGATCAAAACCGGTTTCGTGTTGATGTCGGTGATTACTGCGTTCACGGTCTTCGGATTGATTGTGTTGAGGCAACTGCGCCAACGGATGGTGATGGAAAAGGATTTGCGCAAGGCACACCAGGCCATGAAGGACATGGCCTTGACCGACAGCCTGACCGGGCTGGCCAACCGTCGGCGACTGGACACTGCCTTGATTGACGAAATTCGCCTGGCCAGACGCCAGGGTTCGTCGATCTCACTGATCATGATCGATGTCGATCACTTCAAGCTCTACAACGACAGCTACGGGCACGCGGCGGGTGATGATTGCCTGAGCGCAGTCGGCCAGGCGATTGCGCAGGCGGTAAAGCGACCGGGTGATCTGGCTGTGCGCTATGGCGGCGAGGAGTTTTCCGTGTTGCTGCCCAACACGGATATTCGCGGGGCGGCGCTTGTGGCTGAGGAAATTCTTGAGGCCATTCGATCCTTGCGAATGGAGCACAGAGCCCATCCGCTGGGTCACGTCACCGCCAGTGCAGGTATTGCGGTTGGCAAACCGGCCGAACATGAAGTGAGCCCTGCCACTCTTATCGAGTCGGCTGACAAAATGCTTTATGCCGCGAAGCAGAAAGGCAGGGATCGCTACTGTATCGGCGAGGAAGTGCTGGGCGCCTAGCCACCCTCCTCAACGGGAGCGCAGCATCACGGCTGCGCGAACCCGCTGTACGCCAAACACCGTCATGCGCAGGAATTCCTGGTGACTGACCGGCAAGTGCTGGCAGTCCAGGCCGCGCTTGAGTTTGCTGTGGTCAACATCAGGATCATGCAAGTAGACGAAGTCCTCGTCACACCCGGTGATGATGACCCAATGCGGCGCTTTCAAGCGGGTGAATCGGTAGCTGCTGATCAGCACCAGCGGTTTGTATCCGGCCGCCAACGCAGCGCCGATCTGCAGATAATCACCCAGAACCTGCTCGACTTGCGTGGCAGCCAGTTCCTGGGCAAACCCGTCCTCGACCAGTTTCATGATCGACTTCTTCTCCGTGCTGCGTACGCCGTGAAGAAAAAGCGAGCCCGGGTGACTGACCTCAAGGCGCACATCGAAACCGCGCCGCCAGGCCGCCAGTGCGAGGCCCTGAGGACTGCAGCCACCGTGCCCCGCCGTCATGAAAATGGTGGTTGCCTCGCGCCACAACTGGATTTCCTCCGCTCGGGTCATGGCACGGGTCGGATCGATGGCAGACATCGCCATCAGCAGGCACGCGGCGCCGCAGGTGAACTCGGTGGTCTGCTGGTAATACGGCACTTGCCGGGCGGGCGCTGGTGTTTCGCGCAGGATGCGTTTCTCGTAGCGCAACGCCTCGCAGAGGTCTTCGTAGTAGTCCTCGACGCTGGCAAAGCGCTGATAGCCATTGGCTTCGTAGAGGCGGATGGCAGCGGTATTGTCAGCGCGCACCTCCAACCGCAGCCATGCGCAGTTGCGCGCCAATGCGCAGGCCTGGGCCTGTTCCAGCAGACGCTGGCCAAGCTCATGTCCGCGCCAGGCGGGGCTGACCGCAATCGAATACAGGCGTCCAAGTGAGGTGCCACGGTGAAAAAGCACCAGCGCGTAACCGCAAAGTGTTGCGCCCGAGGTGACGACAATCAGCGCAGCATTGGCTCGACTGAGCATCCAGCTGAAGTTGCGCTGGTTCAACCGGTCGAGGGTGAAACACACCCGCTCCAATTCGACCAGATCGTCGATATCGTCCATGGATGCAAAGCGAAAATCAAAAGACATGACCGCACCGTAAAGTTTGAGTAACGAACCGGGACAGACCGAAAGGCCCGTGATTTATTGAAGCGGCGTCTTCTTCAACAGGGATTCATTACTCATGTCAGCGGTGCAAGCCAACGTGAACGAAGTATTAGACAAAACCGAGCATTCGACAATCTCCCTCAGCGAGGAACCTCCCAGTATCAAGCCCTCGGGAAGTCGATTGCTCATACTGGTCGAACGCAAGGATGACTGGGCTGATTACCTGCCCAGCGAGAGCCTGATGCTGGCTCAGGATTACCTTGAACACAGCGATGATTTTCCTCATCGCACCCAGGTCATAAACCTCTGCCGCAATTACAAATACCTCGGTCAGGGCTATTACTGCTCATTGCTGGCCGAAGCGCGTGGACACAAGGTTTTTCCCTCGGTACGCACCGTCAGCGAGCTGGCGCGCAAAGCGCTTTACGGGGTCGGGCTGAATGATCTGGAGCGCACCCTGGAGCGGGCGCTGGCGAACCACCCGTACGGCGAAACCGAGGCTTTCACGCTGTCGTTGTACTTCGGCAAGGCCTCGATCGAGCCGCTGCAAGAGATCGGCCGTCAGCTGTTCGAGGCGTTCCCCTGCCCTATCCTGCTGGTGGAATTCCGCCGTGGTGAGAGCTGGCAGATCGCAGGCATCAAGGCCGGTGCACTGCACAAACTTCGCGATGAACAGCAGCATGTTTTCGCTGATGCACTTGACGCGTTCAATCGCAGAACGTGGCGTCAGCCCGCCTCCAAACGTGTGGCCCGCTACGACCTGGCCATCCTCCATGATCCTGACGAAGCCCTGCCGCCGTCCAACCCCGAGGCATTGCAGCGCTTCATCGCTGCGGGCGAGCAGTTGGGTATCGATGTCGAGCTGATCGAGAAAAAGGACTACGCGCGTCTCGCTGAATTCGACGCATTGTTCATCCGCGAAACCACGCGAGTGGATGATCACACCTATCGATTCGCGAAAAAGGCTGAAAGCGAAGGCCTTGTGGTGATTGACGATCCGTCGTCCATCCTGCGCTGCACCAACAAGGTTTATCTGGCCGATTTGCTGAAGCGTCGCGGGCTGGGCATGCCGGCAACGGAAATACTCTACAAGGATCGTCCGCAGGAGCTCGAAAACGCAGGGCGTCGCCTCGGTTTCCCGTTGGTACTGAAAATCCCCGATGGCTGTTTTTCACGGGGTGTGATCAAGGTCGCCGATGCACAAGCGCTGGCCACGGCCGCGCAAGAGTTATTCGAACACTCGGTGTTGCTGCTGGCGCAAGAGTATTGCTACACCGAATACGACTGGCGCGTCGGCGTGCTCAATGGCGAAGCGCTGTATGCCTGCCGATACTTCATGTCCAAGGGGCATTGGCAGATTTACAACCACAAGGCGCTGCCCGGCGAGATCAACGGAATGTGCGAGGCGGTGCCGGTCGAGCAAGCCCCGCCCGCAGTCGTGCAGCTCGCCGTACAGACGGCGCGGCTGATCGGCGACGGCCTCTACGGCGTCGACCTCAAGCAAGCGGGTGATCGGGTGCTGGTGATCGAAGTGAACGACAACCCCAACCTCGACGCCGGCATCGAAGATGCGGTGCTGGGCGACGAATTGTACCGGCGCGTATTACAGGCTTTTACCCAAAGGCTCGAGCTCAAACACCGTGGCCAAGCGTGGTGAGCAATGATTGAAGGCTATTGCATTGATTGCGGCGCCCTGCACAGGACATCGGAGGACCAGGCGACTGTCTGGCTGTGTGTCGCCCCGGACGCAGCCGAGCAACTGGATTTGCACAGACGCCTGGGCATTGGCGCACAAGCGATAGAGTCGTCGCTGGACCCTGATGAAGTCGCCCGTATCGAGGTCAAGCCAGATCATCTGTTCCTGATCTGGAAGCGTCCGGAAAGCTTCGACGGGCGCGCATTCAACGTTTCGTCCTTCGGAGTGGTGCTGAGCGAAAAACGTCTGGTGGTCATTTGCGCGAGCAACTCGCTGCTTTCGGGTCTTGAGCACGATGCGCAAATGACCGGGCCGCTGGACGTGCTGATGGCGTTACTCGCAGAAAGCGTTCACCACTATCTCGGGCATTTGCGCGTGGTCAAACAGATCGCTCGGGAGATCCAACAGCAGTTCACCCGGGCGATGGACAATCAGCAATTGGCGCAGATGTACAACCTGAGCGAAAGCCTCGTGTACTACGTCAACGCGATTCAAAGTAACGGAGCGGTGCTGACGCTGCTGCGCAACCACGGTCAGCGTCAGGGCTTCAGCGACGGTCAACTGGCTGCGCTGAACGATCTGATCGTGGAAAACGAACAAAGCTTCCAGCAGGCCAGAATTCACGCCAAGGTGTTCGCCAACCTCATCGAATCCCACGGCAATCTTGCCAACAACAGCATGAACCGGGCCCTGCGCAAGCTGACGCTGATCAATGTCGTATTCCTTCCCTTGAACCTGATCGCCAGCATCGGTGGCATGTCAGAGTTCAGCATGATGACGTCCAGCGTCCCATGGTGGATGTCCTTTCCCGTGCTGATTGCCTGCATGGGCCTCGTGGGCGCGGGGATGGTGCTGGTATTGCGGCGCATGGCCTGAATTCAGAGCACATTCTGCTAACGCCTGCGCCGCATGCGGGCGTCAATTGGTCCGGCTGACCACCCGGATATGCGTAATCCCTACCCGCTCGGCCTGCTCGAGAATCTGCTCTGGCGTCGAATCCGCCGTGGGCATGACCAGGCTGTTTTCGGCATCGCCCAGATGCAGTTCCAGCAGATGCATCGCCGCGTCGTGCTCGGCCAGTTGCGCTTCCTTGAGTTCGAGCAGATAAGTACGAGGCTCGCCGTTGAAACGGTATTCGATGTGATAGGTGTACATGTTGTCGTCCGCGTCGGTGGGAAAAGGCACTGTTTATCCTGACGCAGAGGTCAGCTTTTAGTTCAACCTGACTGCCAAATTGCATTTGCGAACAAACTTTTTGCGCAGCGAAGCGTCCTCTTCTTAACTCTCCACAACAGCTGATCACAGCTAAGGACTGGCAATGACCTTTTTCATCTTCCTCTTGGCCTGCGCGGCGGCGGCAACCACTGGCGTGATGTTCAAACCCGGCCCGTGGTACGAATCGCTGACCAAACCCTCCTTCACCCCGCCCAACTGGGCCTTTCCGGTAGCGTGGACGATCATCTACCTGCTGCTGGCCTGGGCCGGTTATCGCCTGAGCCTGATTCCCGGCAGCCAAACGGTGCTGGCCTTGTGGGCCGCGCAAATCGCCCTGAACACGCTGTGGACGCCGGTGTTCTTCGGCGCGCATCAGGTGCTGGCGGCGCTGGTGATTCTGGCGGTGCTGTGGGTGGTAGTCGCGGTGATGGTCGTGCTCGCCCTGCAACTGGACGTGGTCACCGGACTGATTCTGTTCCCGTATCTGGCGTGGCTGTGCGTTGCGCTGGCGCTGAACTGCTCGATCCTGATGAAGAATCGCCTGTGAGCGATTTTCCATGGCCGCAAGGCGAGCGTGAGCTGGCACAGGTTCGCGCGTTCAACAAAAAGCTCGCCTGGCTGCCGCGTTTCAAGATCCGCAATCGCCTCACCCCACGGCTGATTCAGGCGTTGCTGCGGGCGGGTCAGCTCGGCGGCGCTGGCAAGCTGCGCCAGCATGGGCTGAGCGCCGAACGGAAGATCATCGACACGGTGCCCGTGCGCATCATCCGCCCCAAGGGCAAAGCCAGAGGCGTGGTGCTGGATTTCCATGGTGGCGGCTGGGTGATCGGCAATGCGCAGATGAACGACAACTTCAACATCGCCATCGTCAACACCTGCGACGTGGCAGTGGTGTCGGTTGATTATCGGCTGGCGGTGTCGACGCCGATCGAGGGCTTGCTGGAAGACTGTCTGCGCGCCACTCGCGGCATCTTGAACGATGCTGAATTTGCCGGATTGCCCGTAGTCGTCGTCGGTGAATCGGCCGGCGGTCATCTGGCGGCGGCCACCCTGCTCGCCCTCAAATCTTCGCCGCAACTGCTGCAACGGATTTGCGGCGCGCTGCTGTATTACGGCGTCTACGACCTGACCGGCACGCCCAGCGTGCGCGCCGCGCCAGCCGATACCTTGGTGCTCGACGGCCCCGGCATGGTCGAAGCGTTGCGCCTGCTCACGCCGGATATCAGCGACGAACAACGACGCCAGCCACCGCTGTCACCGCTGTACGGCGATTTCAGCGGCCTGCCGCCAGCGCTGCTGTTTGCCGGCGACCTCGATCCGCTGCTGGATGACACGCGGCTCATCGCCGAGCGCTGGCAGCAAGCGGCGCCGGTGGACATGGATGTGCTGCCGGAGTGTCCGCATGGGTTTATTCACTTCCCGACCGCCACTGCTGACCATGTGCTGGCTTACAGCCGCAAGTGGATTTCGGCGCGAGTGGCAAGCTACTCAGCGAAATCCGCCGAAATCAGCCCGGCGTTTTCGTAGCTGCCGATTGCATGGCGAGCGGTAAAAAACGAGACAAACAAAAGGCGCCCTCACCGGCGCCTTTTTTTGTTTGCGCTGAACCCTGCGCGATCGTTCACCCCATGCCGATTGTGGCTCAAACCGTAAACAGTCTTTACCCGATCCGCGCCTGTTTCCCCCG
Source organism: Pseudomonas sp. AC255 (assembly GCF_979258175.1). Lineage (NCBI taxonomy): Bacteria > Pseudomonadati > Pseudomonadota > Gammaproteobacteria > Pseudomonadales > Pseudomonadaceae > Pseudomonas > Pseudomonas sp. AC255. Next base: position 2,730,901 of record NZ_OZ409841.1, read on the forward strand.
CCAGCCGCCGCATAGAGTTTGTTCCAGCAGCACACTCAACTTCAGCAAAGGAACATCCTCCATGAAAGTCTCAATGCTCGTCCTCGCACTCTTCGGCTTCAGCTCGGTGGTCATGGCTCAGGAATCGACTACCACGCCACCCGTCGAGCAATACACCTACGCCAGTCACCTCGACGTCGCCAAAATCATCTCGGAAGATCCCGTGCCGGATGTCTGCGCCGTAGTGCCGGTGCACATGACTTATCAGGATTCCCAAGGCAAACAGCACATCCTGCAATACGAGGTCATGGGCAGCGGCTGCAGCAACGGTTGATCAGGCCAATACCTCGCACACCCATTGCGTCTCAGAGTTGGCTCGCTGAGACGCAAATGCCTTTACCGCTTCAATCGATAAGCGCCTGAGCAGTGCTCGCCAACTGCGCGCCGACCCGGGTTTTCAAGGTATCGATGAATCGCGTGATCTTCGCATCGACAAACTGGCGAGACGTGTAGACCGCGTAAACATTGCGCTCGTAGGTGTGGTAATCGGGCAGCACCCGCACCAGCCTGCCGGTACGCAAATCGTCGATCGCCGTGAAGCCTGCCAACAGACCAATCCCCGCCCCTTCGCGAATGGCCACGGCCATTGCGTCCATATCGTTCACGCTGAAACTCGGCCCGCTCGGGATGAACGTCGCGTCGCCCGCCTTGCTTTTGAGCTGCCATTCATCGCGCACGTAATCCACGGTACCGAGCAGCAGGCATTGATGATCGCAAAGCTGCTCCGGCGTTTCGGGTGCGCCATGCCGCGCCAGGTATTCCGGGGAGGCCACCAGTACACAGTGACTGACGCCGATCTTCTGGCTGACATACGCCGAATCCGGCAGCGTTCGCGCGATCAGAATGGACACGTCCAACTGATCCTCAAGCAGATTGGGCATGCGTTGGGAGAGCATCAAATCGACGGTCACTTCGGGAAACGCCTGGCGATACTCCAGCACCGCGCCGGTCACCAGTTGCCGGGCCAGTCCGGGCACGCAGTGCACCCGTAACGTCCCTCGTGGTTGCAAGGCGGCATTGCTCGCCTCGGCTTCGGCGCTTTCCAGGTCAGCGAGAATCTTCACACAGCGCTCATAAAACCGCCGGCCCGCGTCGGTCACCGAGAGACGCCGTGTGGAGCGCTGCAAAAGGCGGGTGTCGAGCACGTTTTCCAACGCCGAGACCGCACGCGATACGTTGCCAACGGTGGAGTCGAGATGGTTGGCCACGGCAGTGAAACTGCCCATCTCGACTACCTTGATGTACACCGACATGTTTGAAAGTTTGTCCATCCTGATCGTCCTGTAGACCTGCCACTCATTGCGGATAACGTCGGATCCTACACGCTCGCTCCCGGGCTCGATATTACCTTCTGGGACAACAATGATTCCCTCGTGGCCGGCTAAATCAAACGGCACGCCTTCCATAGACTGGATTCCACGGGACGCCTGAACCATTGCGTACAAGGCGCCGAATGAATCCTCAACCATGAAGGCGACATCCATGAACACTCCTTACGATCCGCTCTATCTCTTCATCGGTGGTCAATGGCTCACCGCCCAGGACCGCGCGACCGCCGCCGTGGTCAACCCGGCAACCGGCGAGGAAATCGGCCAGGTGCCACTCGCCACCGCCCAAGACCTGGATCACGCCCTCGAAGTGGCCCGACTGAGCTTCGACCAATGGCGCCAGACCGTGCCGGACCAGCGCGCAAAAATCCTCAAGCGCGCCGCCGACCTGATCCTCGAACGCGCCCCGCACATCGCTGCGCAAATGACGCTGGAAGAAGGCAAACCACTGCGCGAAAGCCTCGATGAAGTGACCCGTGCGGCGGAATATTTCGAGTGGTTCGCCGAAAGCGCACGACGCATCGACGGCCGTGTCGTACCGGCCAATCGTCCGGGTGTACTGCAACTGGTCAAACGCCAAGCCATCGGCCCCGTCGCAGCGTTCACACCGTGGAATTTCCCGGCCATCACCCCGGCGCGCAAGCTCTCGGCAGCGCTGGCTGCCGGTTGCAGTGTGGTGCTCAAGCCTGGCGAGGAAAGCCCCTCCACCGCGCTGGCCCTGGCCCGGGCGCTGGACGATGCCGGCTTGCCCAAAGGCGTGCTGCAAGTGGTGTTCGGTGTGCCGGATCAAGTGTCCAGCCATTTGATTGCCTCACCGATCATTCGCAAAGTGACCTTCACCGGTTCGGTGCCGATCGGTCGGCTGCTCTCGGCCCGCGCTGCCGAAGGCGTCAAGCCGATCACTCTGGAACTGGGCGGCCACGGCCCGGTGCTGGTGTTTGCCGACGCCGACATCGAAAAGGCAGCTGTGGAAGGCGTCGCCAATCGCTTTCGCGGCACCGGCCAGGTGTGCATTTCATCGACTCGTTTTCTTATCCAGCGTGAGGCCTACGCCGAGTTTGTCGAGCACTTCGTCGCGGCCACCCAGGCGTTGAAAATCGGCGATGGCATGGATCCGCAAACCCAGGTCGGCCCTCTGGCCAACCCACGGCAACTGGCGAAGATGGAGCACCTGATCGCCGACGCCGTGGAGAAAGGTGCACGGGTGCTGGCCGGCGGTGAAGCGTTGCCGGGCGCAGGCTTCTTCTTTCAGCCCACCGTATTGGCCGATGTGCCGATGAGTGCGCGAATCATGCACGAAGAACCCTTTGGCCCCATCGCGATACTGATGCCTTTCGATGAGTTGAGCGATGGCCTGCAAGAAGCCAACCGCCTGCCCTACGGCCTCTCGGCCTACGCGTTCACTTCCAATGCGCGCACCGCGATCGACGTCGCCGATGGCCTGGAAGCCGGAATGATCGGCATCAACCAGTACCGCATCGTCGCCACCGAACTGCCCTTCGGCGGCATGAAAGAAAGCGGCCACGGTTCTGAAGGTGGCATCGAAGGCATCGAGCACTATCTCACCAACAAATTCATCAGCCAGGTTTAAGGGGATTTCCATGTCGACTATCGATTTCAGCAGCCCACGCGAAGCCGCCCGCGCCTTCACCCCGAAACTAGCGCAATTCGTGGACTCAACGCTGTACCCGCAGATCTGGAGTGACCCCGCCTTGTCACCCCGCGAGCGCAGCCTGATCACTGTCGCCGCGCTGATTGCCGGCGGCCACTGCGAAGAGTTGCCCGCGCACCTGCGCCGCGCTGTCAGCAATGGTGTGAGCCATGAAGAGTTGTCGGCGGCGATCACTCACTTGGCCTTTTACGTCGGTTTTCCGGGCGCCATCACCGCCTCGGCCATCGCCAATGCCACCCTTGCCGACACGGAGCAACGCTGAGATGAAAGCCATCAACCTGAAAGCGTTCGGTCCGGCAGAAGTGCTGCAACTCGGCGAAGCGCCCAACCCTGAAGTGCGCCCGACCGACCTGCTGGTGCGTGTCTATGCGGCCGGCGTGAACCGTGCCGACCTGACTCACCGAACCGGCGGCTACGGCCATGCGAACTTCGGCGACTCGTTGATCATCGGTCTGGAGATTGCCGGGGAAGTGCTCGAGACCGGCAGCGAGGTCAGCGGATTCGCCGTCGGCGACCGGGTAATGGGCGTGGTCGGTGGCGGCGCCTACGCCGAACTGGCGCGCATCGACTACCGCATGGCCATGCCGATTCCGGCGCAGCTCGACTATGTGCACGCCGCGGCGATTCCCGAAGTGTTTGTCACCGCCCACGAAGCGATGCTGCACCTGGCCCGACTCAAGTCAGGCGACTCAGTGCTGATCCATGCCGCCGCCGGTGGCGTCGGTTCCGCTGCCGTGCAACTGGCCTACGCCACAGGCGCCACGGTGTACGCGACCACCGAAGGCAGCAAGCTGTCGCGCGTCGAACATCTGGGCGCCGACGTGGCCATCGACTACAAAAACGAGGATTTCGCCGCAGTCATCGCCGACAAAACCCAAGGGCGCGGCGTCGACGTGATAATCGACTTCATTGGCGCGCCCTACTTCGCCCGCAACATCGCCTCGCTGGCCCACGGTGGCCGCTTGGTGCAGGTCGGCATTCTTGGTGGCGGCGGCAAGGTCGACGTGGAGCTGGAGCACATCCTCTACCGGCACCTGCAAATCATCGGCACGGTGATGAAGTCGCGCACCCAGCCGGAGAAGCACGCGATGATCCAGCGCTTTCGCGACCACTGGCTGGAACGCTTCGCCGGCGCTGCGAGTCTGGAACCGGTGGTGGACAGCACCTTCCCGCTATCCCGCGCAGCCGATGCCCATCGGAGGATGGAGTCTTCGCAGAATGTCGGGAAGATTATTCTGACGATGCAGCCGGAGGATTTGCGCTAGGACAGACATAAAAAAAGGCCAGTCCGTTGAGCTGACTGGCCTTGGTTTGTCTGACGTTTTCGCTGATCAGCTCACCTTGATCACGACCTTGCCAAACGCCCCTTTCGCCAGATGCTCATAGGCCTCGCGCGCCTGTTCGAACGGATAGACATGGTCGATCACCGGGCGAATGTCGTGCTCGGCGAGGAACACGTTCATCCGGTCGAACGATGAACGCGGTGCCACCGCAATGCCGCGAATGGTGGTCTGGCGGAAGATCAGCGGCATCAGGTTCAGCTCGACGGTCTGCCCTGTCAGAAAGCCAATCTGCGCTATCCGCCCCGAGGCCTTGGTCGCTGCTACCGACTGATTGATGCCATTGCCTCCCGCCACATCGAGCAGCAGGTCCACACCCTTGCCCTCGGTGAGTTTCAGCACCTCGTCCGCCCAGTTCGGCGTGCTGCGGTAGTTGATACCGGCGACCGCGCCCAGACGTTTTACCGCGTGCAGGTTTTCATCGCTGCTTGAGGTAGCGATGACTTTGGCGCCCAGCGCGGTGGCGATCTGCACGGCGAAAATCGATACGCCGCCGGTGCCCTGCACCAACACAGTCTGGCCCGGTTGAATAGCGCCGAAATCCACCAGCGCATACCACGCAGTCAGTGCGGCGATCGGCAGTGTCGCCGCCTCTTCATCGCTCATGTTGGCCGGCGCGCCGACGGCGCTGTCCTGATGAATGATCATGTACTCGGCGAGGCCACCGGGCAGCGGCGAACCGAAGCAATAATCCGGCTCGCTCGGCCCCGGCTCGCCATCCAACCAGCGCGAGTACAGATGTGAATTGACGCGGTCGCCAACCTTGAAACGAGTAACACCGGCGCCGATTGCAACTACGGTACCGGCGGCATCGCTCACCGGAATCAGCGGTTTCGGCACCAGGTGCGGCTCGTAGATACCGTCAACGATGGCCTTGTCGCGAAAATTCAGCGAGACCGCGCCGACCTTGACCAGCAGCTCGCCAGCCTTGGGCTGCGGGGTTTGCGTCTCGCCCAGTTGCAGATTGTCGAGCCCGAAATCTTTCAGTAACCACGCTTTCATGATGTGTCTCCAAATGCATTATTGGCCGCAAACCCTCAGCGGGCTTGCCTTGGGGCCATGATTGGCTTTTACATCAGCGCAATAAATGCTTGGAAACAGACATGATTGTTCTATTCTCAGGCAACAAATCCAGATACTGAAGCTCACCGGAAAAGTCATGGAATTACTGCAATCGATGCGCCTGTTCGCCCGACTGGCGGAGCTGGGCAGTTTCACCAAAGCCGCTGAGTCGCTGGACATCGGCCGGCCGCAGGTCACTCGCTATATTCAGGAACTGGAAACATCGCTGGGCGTGCGCCTCTTCCAGCGCACTACGAGGAAAGTCGCACTCACCGCCGAGGGTGAACTTTTCTATCAGCGGGTCCAGGAAATTCTGGCCGAGATCACCGCCGCCACCACAATGTTCGATCGCACCGGAGCCACGCTGTCCGGCCGCCTGCGCATCGACATTCCCACGGCGTTCGCGCAGCTGGAATTCATCAAAAGCCTGCGCGAATTCACCGACACCTACCCCGGCATCGATATGGTGCTGGGCGTCACCGATCGTGCGGTTGATCTGGTCGGCGAAGGCATCGACTGCGCGCTGCGCATCGGCGAGCTGCCCGACTCAACCCTGATCGCCCGCCCTATCGCCTTGGCGACCATGGTCACCTGCGCCGCGCCCGAATACCTGCGCGAGCACGGCACACCGGAAACGCTTGGAGATCTGGCGAACCATCAAGGCGTAAACTTTCTCTCGGGCCAGAACAACCGCACCTTGCCCTGGCAGTTTTCAGTTGAGGGCAAACAGAAATCCTACGTCAGCCGCCAAGGTATTACCGTCACCGAGTCGAACGCCTACGTGCAGTGTGGCGTGTCGGGCTTCGGCATTATTCAGGCACCGGGTATCGCGGTGGCAGAGCATCTGGCTAACGGTGCTCTGGTGGAAATTCTGCAACCGCTGCGCCCGCTGCCTCGGCCAGTGACGCTTTTGTACCCGAGCCGCACGCATTTGCCGGCGCAGGTGCAGGTGTTTATCGAATGGCTGCAGGTGCGGTTTGTGCAGTTGCATGGGGGGTGGGTGGTAGGTTGAATCTGGCTTTATCCCGCAGTTTCTGCAGCGTGCGCACCTAGGATTTAACACTGATCCCGCGAGCAGCAAAGACTTCACGCGCAGCCGTTATACCGTTCAAGGCGCTGGGAAATCCTGCGTATACGGTCATTTGCAAGATCACATCGACCACCGCCTCCGGTGTGCACCCGACGTTCAGGGCGCCGCCGATATGCACTTTCAGTTGTGGCTGTGCATTGCCCAGTGCGGTCAGTGCCGCAACGGTTGCCAGCTCACGAGTGCAGTGATCGAGCCCGGGGCGGGCGAAGACATCGCCGTAGGCAAAACTCAGAATCCAGTCCGCAAGCTCTGGAGCAGTATCCTTCAATGAATCAACCACTGCCTGACCAGGTCCGCCAGTAATCTGCGTCAGAGCGGCTTCTCCGCGCGCTCGACGATCAGTCATGTCCACGGGCGCTGCCACACTGGTCACGCTTGCGCCAATCAATGTGGCGGACAGCAAGCGGTTGAAACCGGGAAGTTTACGGATCATGGTGATGCTCCTTTTGCTCGAGTTGGTGATAGATCTGAATCTTGTTATCCAGAACCTCCAGGGACTGGCTCAACTGGCTGATCTGCGCTTGCACGTCCCGGCGATGCTGCTCGAGAAGCTCGCGGCGTTCTGCCAGGGTCGAGTCGCCTGATCGGCGCAGTTCGGCATACCGCAGCATTTGCTGGATCGGCATTCCGGTCGCCTTCAACCGGAGCAGAAACTCGGCCCACAGCACATCCTTCTCGGCGTACACCCGGTGGCCATTGCCACCGCGCCCAACCGGGTCGAACAGCCCGATGCGCTCGTAATAGCGGATCGTGTGAGCGCTCAAATCAAGGCGCTTGGCCAACTGTGAAATTGTCAGTTCTGGATTCATGTCATCACCGTAAAGGTTTGAGCGTGCTCTAAGTCAATGGCTATTTTCAATCAGTTGGAATCAGACAAATCGCGGGCACTATCCGCGCGGTCCGTCGCTATCAGTCTCGACGGTTCAACCCCTGTTATATTCGCTTTACCAGATATATGACTATGCGTATATTCGGTTATCCGTATCCATTGCTCGGCAATCATCCCGCCGCCTTTCACCCTACGCCTCACGACATCCGCAAGCGCATCAGGCTCTTCGTTTTGGTCAAGACACAAGCTTCTGGAGGATGTATGACAGAACCCATGACCCCCACCACTTTGTTCAAGTGTCTGGCCGATGACACCCGAGCCAAAATTTCCCTGCTTGTCGTGCGCGAAGGCGAATTGTGTGTATGCGAGCTGACGGCAGCACTCGACCTCAGTCAACCGAAGATTTCCCGTCATCTGGCGCTGCTGCGCTCCGCCGGTTTGCTGCTGGATCGTCGCCAGGGTCAATGGGTGTACTACCGGCTGAATCCTGATGTGCCCGCGTGGGTGGCAGCAGTTTTGAAGGAAGTGGCAGACGCCAATCAGCCATGGCTGGAAACCGAGGCCAAGCGCCTGTGCTGCATGAGCGACCGACCGGTCAATCAGGCCATGTGCAGCTGATTCATGCCCACCGGATCAACCACCCTGGCACTGCGCCTCAGTTTCTGAATCAAGGAATCGTCTGATGAAAATCTTGTTCATGTGCACCCACAACAGCTGCCGCAGCATTCTGTCCGAGGCGCTTTTCAACCATTTGGCGCCCGAGGGCGTAGACGCTGTCAGCTCAGGCAGCTTTCCCAGTGGCCGGGTGAATCAACGGGCACTGCAAACGCTGGAGGCGGCGGGTATTTCCACAGTGGGCTTGAGCAGCAAGGCTTCGGATGCTTTTGAGGGCTCGCCTCCGGACATCGTGATCACCGTCTGTGATCGGGCTGCGGGAGAAGCATGCCCGATCTTTTTCGGCCCAGCCCTGAAGGCGCATTGGGGTCTGGCCGACCCGTCTGAGGCTAGCGGGTCGGAAGCCGAGATCACCGCAGCGTTTGAAAGCACACTGGCCAAAATCCAGGAACGCGTGAGTGCTTTTCTCGCACTGCCGCTCAAGGCCATGAGCCCTGACCAACTGCAAGCTGAACTGAACCGCATCGGTTCGCTTTGAAGATCAACCGAGGCGCCCCCTCCAGGTGCCGCCGCAGGAGTTCATATGCAAGACACATTGCCAAACGTACACGCCGACCTGATCGACATTCCTACGCTGGAGCAGCTGTCTCCGCGTAATCCTTCGCCCCACAAACCTCGCATTTTACTGCTATACGGATCGACGCGAGAGCGCTCGTTCAGTCGTCTGGTCACGCAAGAAGCGGCACGCCTGCTGAATGAGTTTGGCGCCGAAACCAGGATTTTTGACCCTGCGGGTCTGCCGCTGCCTGATGACGCACCCGACACGCATCCCAAAGTCGTGGAACTGCGCGAGCTGATGCAATGGTCCGAGGGTCAGGTGTGGTGCTCTCCTGAGCGTCACGGCTCCATGAGTGCCGTGTTCAAATCGCAGATCGACTGGGTTCCGCTGGCGCTGGGCGCTGTACGACCTACGCAAGGCAAAACCCTTGCTGTGATGCAGGTCTGCGGCGGCTCGCAGTCCTTCAACGTGGTCAATCAGTTGCGGGTACTTGGCCGGTGGATGCGGATGTTCACCATCCCGAACCAGTCTTCCGTGGCCAAGGCCTTCACAGAGTTCGATGAGGCCGGTCGTATGAAGCCTTCCGCCTACTACGATCGCCTGGTGGACGTGATGGAAGAATTGATGAAGTTCACGCTGCTCTTGCGCGATCGTCAGGATTACCTGGTCGACCGTTATTCCGAGCGCAAGGAATCCGCCGAAGAGCTGTCCAGACGAGTCAACCAGCGTTCCATTTGATGCCTGAGTGGGACAACGGTATGGCCGGACCCCGATTTTTCACACGTTGAGGCCTTTGCGCCGGGAGGATGCTGGTGAGTCAGAATTCGACACTTGATGTTGTGGTCATTGGTGGTGGCCAATCCGCGCTGACTGTCGCTTATTTTTTGAAGCGCACAGGCTTGTCTTACGTGCTGCTCGATGCCGAGCCGGGACCGGGAGGCGCCTGGCGGCATGGCTGGGATTCGCTGCGGCTCTTCTCGCCGTCGGCATGGAGCTCGATTGCAGGCTGGCCGATGCCGGCCATATCCGAGGGGACGCCCGGGCGGGACGATGTTGTCGAATACCTGACTCAGTACGAGCGCCGGTATGACTTCCCCATCATCCGCTCCACGCGGGTGACCGGTGTCGAGAAGATCGAAGGCGGGTTGCGCGTTATCTCAAAGGACAATTACTGGGACGCCAAAGCGGTTATCAGTGCAACAGGCACCTGGAGCCGCGCGTTCGTACCGGACTATCCCGGCCAGGCGTTGTTTGCAGGCAGGCAGCTTCATTCCGCTCATTACGTCGGGCCGAACGGGTTTGCGGGTAAAACCGTTCTTGTCGTCGGTGGCGGCAACTCCGGCGCCCAGATTTACGCTGAGGTCTCCAAAGTGGCGCAGGCAACCTGGGTCACGCAACAGGCCCCAACGTTCCTACCTGATGAGGTGGATGGACGCGTCCTGTTCGAACGCGCTACTGCTCGACTGAAGGCGCAGCAGGATGGCGTCGAGCCTCAACAGCCCGTTGGAGGGCTGGGCGACATCGTCATGGTGCCACCGGTGAAGGAAGCTCGCGAACGCGGTGTACTGAACGCAGTACGGCCCTTCACACGTTTCACTTCGACAGGGGTTGTGTGGTCATCGGGCATCGAGACAAAGGCGGACGTTGTCATCTGGTGCACGGGCTTTTCTCCAGCGCTCGACCACCTGAACAACCTGGGCATTGTCGGCCGGGATGGCAAAGTGATTGTGGACGAAAGCCGAAGCGTTGCGATGCCCGAACTGTGGCTGGTGGGTTACGGCGACTGGACGGGGCTCGCTTCTGCCACATTGATCGGCGTAACCCGCACCGCCCGGGATGTAGTCAGGCAAGTGCAAAGCTATCTCACTGGCGGAACCTGATTGCTCGCGGCGCCGTGAAGCCATAAGGTCGCTAGCCTGTAAATCATCTTCAGCGAGCAGAATCAGGCAAATCGCCAACAGTATCCGCCTAACGCCGACACCGCCCTGCCCCCTAATCTGAACCCATGCAGAACTCACCACTGCAACGGGTTAACCAGAGACTGATCTGAACGACCCGGACCTCAATCTCAACTTGACCGGAGTCACCGCCATGAAAACTGTAAGCCAACTGATCGCCGTCGCCACTTTCGCCCTCAGCGCCAGCGCATTCGCCGTACCGAGCAATCAGGAAGATCGTTTCTTCACCCAGGTCAACGAACCACAGCAGACTGTTGCTGCCGATGGCTCGGAACGTACTCCGCAGGGTCAGGCTCTGGCTGAAAACGGCCGCAACCGTCTCGAGGAACAAGGCCTGGTTGAAGACGGTTATGACAAGACCCCACAAGGCCAGGCCATCGCTGCCGACGGCTCAGACCGCACCCCATTGGGTGAGGCCCTGGCCGCTGATGGATCGGACCGCACACCGGGTCGTCGCGCAGCTTAAGCGCATGATGCTGAGACAAGAAAAGTCCTGCAGGTTTGAAACCTGCAGGACTTTTCCGTTTTTCGGGGCCAGCGCAGGACAACTCGATCCACAACCTTATTGATAGGAACAGGCAATACTCCGATCCGATTCGGCATCGTCCGCCAGCGTTATCCGACCTAGCATGGCCTCTCCAATTGCCTGCAGGAGTACAGATCCATGAAGACCCTTTTCATCACCGGTGTCAGCAGCGGCTTTGGCCAAGCGCTGGCCAAGGAAGCACTTGCCCAGGGCCATAAGATCATCGGCACAGTGCGCAGCGAATCCGCGCTGGCAGCCTTCGAAGCGCTGTCGTCCGAACGCGCTCATGGGGTGGTGCTGGACGTTACCGATTTCGATGCCATCGATGGGGTGGTTGCGGCAGTGGAGGATCGCCACGGCCCGGTGGAGGTGCTGGTCAACAACGCAGGTTATGGCCACGAGGGGATTTTTGAAGAGTCATCGCTGGAGGAAATGCGCCGCCAGTTCGACGTCAACGTGTTTGGCGCAGTGGCGGTGACCAAGGCGTTCGTCCCGTATTTTCGCCAGCGCCGCGCGGGGCATGTTCTTAATATCACGTCGATGGGCGGCCATATCACCATGCCCGGGATCGCCTATTACTGCGGCAGCAAGTTTGCGCTTGAAGGGATCTCCGACACCTTGAGCAAGGAGCTTGCGCCCTTCAATATTTTTGTCACCGCTGTGGCGCCGGGGTCATTTCGCACCGACTGGGCAGGCCGCTCGATGCAACGCACGCCGCGTAGCATCAGTGACTACGACGCAAGCTTCGATCCGGTGCGCAATGCCCGGGAGGAGAAAAGCGGCCAGCAGCTGGGCGATCCGCTGAAAGCTGCACGGGCCATGCTGACCATCATCGACAGTCCAGATCCGCCGGCTCACCTGCTATTGGGCAGTGATGCGCTGGCGCTGGTGCGTGACAAGTTGCAGCAGACGGCGGAGAGTATTGAGCAATGGGCAGCGCTTAGTCGTTCGACGGATGGCTGAAAGATCAAAAGCACCCTCACCCCAGCCCTCTCCCGGAGGGAGAGGGAGCCGATCGCGGGTGGATTCAACTCCTGAGCCTGCCTCGAAGATTTCCGCAGGGCTTATTACGCTAGAACAGCGCGGTCAGCATTCGGCGCGATATTTCAGGTCGGCAGATCCCGATCAAACACCACGGTCAGTCCCCTCTCCCTCTGGGAGAGGGAGCCGATCGCGGGTGGATTCAACTCCTGAGCCTGCCTCGAAGATTTCCGCAGGGCTTATTACGCTAGAACAGCGCGGTCAGCATTCGGCGCGATATTTCAGGTCGGCAGATCCCGATCAAACACCACGGTCAGTCCCCTCTCCCTCTGGGAGAGGGAGCCGATCGCGGGTGGATTCAACTCCTGAGCCTGCCTCGAAGATTTCCGCAGGGCTTATTGCGCTAGAACAGCGCGGTCAGCATTCGGCGCGATATTTCAGGTCGGCAGATCCCGATCAAACACCACGGTCAGTCCCCTCTCCCTCTGGGAGAGGGAGCCGATCGCGGGTGGATTCAACTCCTGAGCCTGCCTCGAAGATTTCCGCAGGGCTTATTACGCTAGAACAGCGCGGTCAGCATTCGGCGCGATATTTCAGGTCGGCAGATCCCGATCTAACACCACGGTCAGTCCCCTCTCCCTCTGGGAGAGGGCTAGGGTGAGGGCTCTGTCTGACACCCCCGCCAATCAGCCAGACAGGTTCGAACGCGCCTTTTCACAAGGAAACCCACAGCCCATGCCGAAACCGAAAGACCCAATCACAGCGCGCATGGTCCAGTTAATGAGCCAGCTCGCCCCGCTGGAGGGCTACAACCTGAGCCCGCTGGACGATGTACGTTTCCTGCGTTCCAACCGACCGCTGACCCGCACGCCGGTGCTGTATGAACCGGGCATCGTCATCCTCTGTCAGGGGCGTAAACGCGGTTACCTCGGCAATGAAATCTACGTCTACGACGCTCAGCACTATCTGGTGGTGTCGGTGCCGGTACCCTTCACCATGGAAACCGACGCCAGCGAAGCCGAGCCAATGCTCGCGGTGTACGTACGTCTGGATTTCGCCCTGGCCGGCGAGCTGATTCAGCAAGTGGATGAGCGGTGGGATTTCCCCACAGCGCAGCCGATGGGCATGTACGCCTCGCCTCTCGACGAACCGCTGCGCCGGTCAACCCTGCGCTTTCTTGAAGTGATGAGCAACGATGCCGACGCGCAAATCCTCGGCCCGGCGATGCTGCGCGAGCTCTACTACCGTATCCTCACCGGCGAACAAGGTGGCACCCTGCGCGCCGCCATCGCCCAACAAGGCCAGTTCGGCAAAGTGACCCGCGCCATCCACAAGATCCACAGTTGCTATAACCAACATCTAGACGTAGAAGCCCTGGCCGAAGAAGCGCAGATGAGCGTACCGAATTTTCACCTGCACTTTCGCAAGGTTACCGATTCCTCGCCGATGCAGTACCTGAAATCGACGCGGCTGCACCAGGCGCGATTGCTGATGCTGCGTAACGACCTGACCGCGGCAAAATCTGCGTTTCTGGTCGGTTACGAAAGCGCCTCGCAATTCAGCCGCGACTTCAAACGCCTGTTCGGCCGCACGCCGCTAGCGGAAGTGGCGTGGATGAAAACGGCCTATGCGCTGCCGGCACCGACGAGTGCTTCGCCGTTTGTGTCGTCGCACTGACTTCACACGCGTGTTGAACAAACAGAAATCCACATTGAAGGGAAGAAAGTGAATCTGAGAGCTGAGATCGAAAACGCATTTGGTCCCCAGGTATTCGCCCGCCCGCTTTTCTATTCCTGGCCCGGAGGACTGCGTTTCGAACTCTCCAAAACGGGCGGAATGATCGAGCAGTTCCTGACCGCTATGCGCAAAGCCATAACCATCTGCGGCGACATTTTCCAAGGGGACGCATCGTTTGTCGCATGCCTGCGCATTCATTCCGGTCGCAATCGATTCGCCCACCGCAGCACTCTTCGCGCCCTTCAATCTGCTGGAATCGATACTCCATCAGCGCTGTGCATCTGGAGCGAAGAAATAGACAACGAGGAATGGTTCAGTGAGCAAGAGCCGGAATATTGGGTCAACGTCGCCTTCGAAGCGTCTGTCACGAGCATTCAAGCATTACTCTGGTGCGCATTGGCCAAGGACTTCGGTGCTATCCAACCGCGTGCGAACTGTGCTGTCTACCTGTTCAATCTGCCCAAGCGAGTCATGCTCTTTCCCTATGACGACCGAGGCATGGACGTGGTTGGGACCAATACCGAACTGCTTTCGCAGCTTTATCAACGACACTATGCCTGGCTGCTCGACCATGACCGAGCAGCGATGGATGCCACATTCGGCAGGCTGAAACGTTAGGTGAACGCTATCGTTTCAACGTCTTCGCCATGATGATCGTGCGCTCTGTCTGATGAAAGTCATCTCTGATCTTCTTGAAGCCGAGCGAAGCATAGAAGCCTTCCGCGGTAACCGAGGAAGGAACGCGCGCACTTATCGCAGCAAATTCCCCATCCACATAGTGCTTGCCCCCTCCTGCGACTCCCCGCTCAATCGCACAGGTCAGTCGCCTGCATCAGGATGGGATCATGAGCACCACGGCCATTCCCGAAGGTTTTACTCCGTTCACCCGCAGCAGTCCTTTGCTGGATCTGCTCGGCCCGATCTACGCCAGGGGTCAGGGGCTGCACTTGGAATTGGGTTTACTGACCGACTCCCGCCACGCCAACGGCCGTGGCACTTTGCATGGCGGTGTATTGGCGACACTAGCGGACGTGGGCATGGGTTACGCCATGGCCTTTTCCAGCGATCCGCCGCAGCCGTTGATCACCGCGAGCATGACCCTGGATTATCTCGGTGCGGTGCAAATCAACGAGTGGCTCGAAGTGCGTCTTGAACACTCCAAAAAGGGCCGCCAACTGGCGTTTGCTGGCGTCAGTCTGCACGTCGGTGAGCGAACGGTCGCGCGCGCCAGCGCCGTGTTCGCCGTGCCGATGAATTGAATCGACTGACTCGACTCATCGTCCCACCTGGACGGCAGGCTGGGATTTGCCGCCCCGCCCGCACGGTCATTACCTTCAAGGCATTGTGTTCGCCATCGTCACCCCATACGCAGCCAGAAGCATATCCGCCGCCCGCTCACCAATAACGACACACGGCGCCATCGTGTTGCCAACGGTAATGCGCGGCATGATCGAGGCATCTGCAACGCGCAGCCCGTCGATCCCGTACACGCGTAATTGGTGGTCAACCACCGACAGCGCATCGCGGCCCATTTTTGCCGTGCACGACAGGTGCCAGTAGGTCACGGCCGAATTGCGGATGAACTGCTCCATAGCGCGACGCTCTCTGGGACCGGGCACGACTTCGCGCTTGATCAGCGCATTGAAGGCCTGGCTGTTGCCGAGTGCGCGGCACAGTTCGATCGACGCATGGGCTGCGGCCATGTCCTCGGGCTCGCTCAGGGAGTTCGGCTCAATGATCGGCGCATCCAGCGGCCCAGCACCCGACAACCGCAAGCGCCCACGACTGGCCGGTCTGGCCAGCCCGGCGAACATGGTCCAGCCATGCTCCGGCGGCTCGATGGCGACCTCAGGCGGAGACGGTACCGCGAATGCCAACTGGCACTGCAACAGGTCCGGGGCTTCCAGGCGGCTGTCGCTTTTCCAGTACAAGGTGGTTTCGCATCCACTGCCCGCGACGGCCTGGGGTTTTCGATACTCCCACGTGCAAGCGAACGCCAGATGATCCTGCAAATTCTCGCCCACACCGGGTAGATGAACGACCGGTACGATGCCGTGTTTTCGCAGCTCATCCGCCGGGCCGATGCCCGACTGCATGAGCACTTTCGGTGATTGCACCGCGCCCATGGAAAGGATGACTTCAGCTGCGGCATGAAAGCGGCGCCGCTCGCCGGCGATCCACACTTCGACACCGACGGCCCGGGTGCCGACCAGCAACACGCGAGTCACTAAGGCTCCGGTCAGCACCGTCAGGTCGGGACAATGCAACCTTGGCTGGATGTAGGCGTCATAAACCGATTCACGCTTGCCGTGTTTGATGCGCAAGTCGGTGATGGCGACCCCGCCCGGGCCTTCCATCATCTCGCCGTTGGGACTGTCGAATCGGGGGATGCCCAGATCGCTGGCCGCCTCCAGCGTTGCCCACGCAAGGGGTTGAGGCGTGGCCGGCTGTTCGACATGTACCGGCCCACCTGAACCACGCCGAGTGGCGTCCGGGCTGCCTTGCCAGTTTTCGATTCTGCGGTAGTAATCGAGAACCGATGCGTAGCCCCAGGCCGGGTCGCCAGACTCGGCAGCAAAATGCTCCCAATCGGCGCGATGGCCGCGAGACCAGACCATCACGTTGATGCTCGAACCTCCACCGAGCCCCTTGCCCATGCTCAGCGGGAGCCGTCGACCGTTGAGGCGTGGATCGGATTGCCCCTCGAATGCCCAGTCGCGCGCGGAGCCGAGGTTCAGCGGCCATTGCGCCGGTTCGGTCACCTCGGGGCCTGAGTAACCTTCGCCGGCTTCAATCAGCAGAACCCGTGCGCCTGACTCATCGGCAAGCCGCGCAGCGACCACGCAGCCCGACGTGCCGGCACCACAGACAATGAAGTCATAGTCGTGATCGCTCCGAGGATTCATACGCCCACTCTCCTTCGATGCCGCGATCACTGCTCAGCAACGCTGTGCACGGCTTTGAGAATCACCGCCGCGACTTGCGCCGGCTGCGACTGCTGCGGGACATGGCTGGACTTCACCTCGGCGAGGGTCGCACTGATGCGCTTGGCGGCAGACCGCTGGACGTCGGGATGAATCATCCGGTCTTCGGTAGCGAGCAAATACCAGGACGGCTTGGTTTTCCAGGCCGAAGCGGTGGTTTTATCTTCGAAAGCCGAGGCCTTGATCGGCCCCTGTGTGGCGGTCATGACGGCGGTCTGCGCGGCCGGCAGATCCTGAGCGAAATCCTTGGCCATGCCTTCAGCGGTGAGATAGAGGAAGCCGTTACCGTCGGCCTTGATCTGACTGATGCCCGGCGGCGTCGGCGCGCCTTTACCCTGCTCGCCGCTGGTTTGCCCGGCCTCTGGCGCGAAGGCGGCGACATACACCAGCGCGCTGACTTTCTGGTCGTTACCGGCTTCGGTGATCACCGTGCCACCCCAGGAGTGACCGACCAGCACCACCTTGCCCTGCTGGTTGTTCAGCGCGCGGCGCGTGGCGGCAACGTCATCGGCCAGCGAGGTGAGCGGGTTTTGCACAACAGTAACGGCCACGCCTTTGGCTTGCAGCAGTGGCACCACTTTGGCCCAGTCGGAACCGTCGGCGAAGGCGCCATGTACGATCACCACCGAAGGCGTTGTATCCTGCGCGTGGCTGGCGCCGGCCATGAAGGTACTGGCCAGGGCAAAGGCGACGGTGGCGAATTTCGATTTGATTGTTTTCATTGGATGAGCTCCTGTTCGGGAGTTCAGAGTGTGCTGGCCGGCCTGCGATGTGGGCATCGGTCAATTATCCGACCCCGGGGCATTTTTCATGGATAGTGGCTTGCAACTGGACATCTCACTGGACGGCGCACTGGCAACCATCGCCCAGGTCGGTGACCTCAGCATGGGGCAACCGCTCGGTCACTCCCGGCGCGTTGCCGCTTTGGCGCGGATGCTCGCGCGGGCATGCCACGGCGACGGTGAGCATCTGCAGGTTGCAGAGCAGATTGCCTTGCTGCGCTGGTCTGGGTGCACGGCCAACGCCGAAGGCTTTGCCGACCTGCTGGGTGACGACGTCGATGGTCGCCGCGCGATGCTCGATCTGACCCTGGGCAATGAGCAGATGAACGCGGTGCATCAGGCAACCCCGCTGGCCGTGGTGCACTGTGAAGTGTCCGGTGCAATCGCCAAAACCCTCCAGCTCGGAACCGCCGTCGAAGCGGGCCTGTGTCGGGTGTTCGAAACCTACGACGGCACTGGCCGACCGCTCGGCGTGGCGCATGAACATATCCCGGAGGTGGCCTATCAGGTGGTCATGGCCGGTGATCTGGATATTCTCACTCGCGCTCACGGCCTGGACGCGGCGTTGCGCTGGATCAACGAGCAGTCGGATCGGCGCTATCCAGCGTCGCTGGTGTCGTTGCTGGTGGCCAATGCCAAGGCCTGGCTGGCGGATCTGGAAACGCTTTGCACAAAAGTTGAACCCGCGCCTGAGCAGCGTCGTGTCTCGCTGACTTTGGTCGGAGACGTCATTGACTTGAAGTTGCCATGGCTGGCCGGGCATTCGCGTCAGGTCGCGCATGTTGCCGTGGAAGCGGCACGCCTGTGGGGGTTGAGTGAGCCGACTTTGGCAAACATTGGCAAGTCCGCGCTGATTTACGGTCTCGGCCGCGCAGCCGTTTCCAATCACCTATGGAATAGCCCAGGGTCGCTGCCCTACGGTGCGGCAGAGCGAGTGCGGCTGGTGCCTTACTGGACGCAACAGGCGCTCCGACCGGTTCCTGAACTGGCCGCGCCCGCCGAAATAGCCACCCACGCGTATGAACGGCTCGATGGCAGCGGCTATTTTCGCGGCGTGGCGGGTGATGCACTGAATGCCGAACATCGGCTGTTCGCCACCTCGGTCGCCTGGGTAGCGTTGAGGCAAGCCCGGCCATGGCGAACAGCCCACGACGAAGCCGCAGCAGCCACGCTACTCAAACAGGATGCTGGCCGTGGTCTGTTCGATAACGATGTCTGCGAAGCGGTCATTGCCGCCGCCAGTGGCGAGCGCCGCCTGCGGCAACCCAAGCCTTCGCTGCTGACAGCCCGTGAGTGCCGCATTCTTCTGGAGATCAGCCGTGGCGCCAGCAACAAACAAGTCGCGCAACTGTTGGCTATCAGTCCGAGCACGGTACGCACGCACATGGAAAGCATCTTTCGCAAATTGCAATGCTCGACCCGTGCAGCCGCCACTCTGAAGGGGCTGACACTGGGCTTGATCGCCTGAGCCCTGCGCCGGGTCAAGCCTGATCAGCCTGCCTGGCGCGAGCCAGTTCGATGAATGCCCTGGCGGCCGCAGAGGGATTGCGGCGGTTCGGGTAGTACAGGCACAACCTGTCTCGGGGCGGGGTCCAGTCCTTGAGTACCTGCACGAACTCGCCGCTGCGGATTTCGTCACGAACGTCCTGCTCCATGAAAAAGCCCAGCCCCATATCCGCCTGCACCGCCACCTTGACCACGCTCGATTCATCCAGGGTCAGCGGCCCGTTCACATCCAGACGAATGACTTCGCCGTCGCGCTCGAAATACCAAGGGAAAATCGCCCCGTTCGGCAGTCGCACACGGATGCATCGATGCCCGGGCAGATCGGACGGCGTGCGCGGTTTGCCGTGTTGTGCAAAATACCCCGGCGAACCGACCACCGCGTACCGTTGCGGCGGGCCGACTGGCACCACAATCACATCGTTGGGCACCAGGCCTGCCGAGCGCACGCCGAAATCGAAGCCGTCAGCCACGATATCCACCAGCCGGCCTTCGGTCACAAGGTCAATGTGGACTTTCGGATGCTGCTGCAAAAACTCGATCACCAGTGGCAGCAGCGCCGAACGCGCAGCGCTGGCGAAGGCATTGATGCGCAGCGTTCCCGAGGGTCCGGCATTCTGCGATCGCACTGCATCCAGTGCCGCGCGCAAGTCGTGCAAGGCTGG
The DNA here is from genome assembly GCF_979258175.1 of Pseudomonas sp. AC255. NCBI lineage: Bacteria > Pseudomonadati > Pseudomonadota > Gammaproteobacteria > Pseudomonadales > Pseudomonadaceae > Pseudomonas > Pseudomonas sp. AC255. The sequence continues at coordinate 2,750,571 of NZ_OZ409841.1, forward strand.
CCCCACTTGCTCGAGAAACACCCTGCCCGCTTCGGTGATGGCGACGCTGCGGGTGGTGCGGTTGAACAGGCGCGATTCGAGGCGCGCTTCGAGTTGCGCAATGGTGTTGCTCAGCGCGGTGGTCGAAACGTCGAGATCAATGGCAGCCTGGCGGAACGACCCCCTGCGTGCCACCGCTATAACGGCATCCAGTTCATTAAGGGCTAAGCGATCCTGGGCCATGGATTGTCCTCATTTTCGGGATAGGTCATTAAGGTTTGTCCCAGTTGAACAAACTATCTGTGGCGCAGCAAGATGACTCCAGACCATCAATCAGGAGTCAGGCAATGAACCTTCAACTTTCCAACGTCGTGCAAACGTATCTCACGGTCACCGACGAGAAAAATCTCCGACGCAATCCATCAATTCCTCGCGCTGGAGATCTCGCCATGCTGAATTCAGGATTGACTGGCAAGCGGGTGCTCGTCACCGGCGGTACCAAGGGAATCGGCAAAGCAGTGGTCGAGTGGTTCCTGGCCGAGGACGCAAAGGTCATCACCTCGGCTCGGCAAGTGGACGTCGAAATGCCGGGCGCACTGCTGGTTGCGGCTGATCTTTCGACACGGGAAGGTTGTGACGCACTCATCGCTGCGGTCGAACAGCAACTGGGCGGCGTCGACATAGTGATCCATGTCCTGGGTGGCTCGTCGGCCCCCGGTGGTGGTTTTGCGGCGCTGGACGAGGAACAGTGGCATCGCGAGCTCAACCTGAATCTGCTGCCGGCGGTGCGCCTTGATCGCGCCCTGCTCCCGGACATGCTCGAGCGTCGTAATGGCGTGGTGATCCATGTCACATCCATCCAGAGTCGGCTGCCACTGCCGGAATCAACGACGGCGTACGCGGCGGCCAAGGCTGCGCTGTCGACCTACAGCAAAAGCCTGTCGAAAGAAGTGTCACCCAAGGGGGTTCGCGTCGTGCGGGTATCGCCGGGCTGGGTTGAAACCGAAGCGTCGGTGGCATTCGCCGAGCGACTCGCGCAGGAGGCAGGCACTGACTATCAAGGTGGCAAGGACATCATCATGCAGGCCCTGGGCGGTATCCCGCTCGGCCGCCCGTCGACGCCAGTTGAAGTGGCTGAGCTGATCGGGTTCCTGGCATCGCCGCGAGCGGCTTCGATCACAGGGAGTGAATTTGTGATCGACGGCGGCACCATCCCGACCATTTAGCCGCCAGTCTGCGGGTCATGGACGACCCGCAGAATCCGCACAGCACGTCTACATCCGATGCTGCTCCAGCAAAAAATCCACAAACAAGCGCACCCGCACCGGCATCGCCGCGCCGCCCACGAACACCGCATGAATCGGTTCCTCATCGCCCGGGTTAAACGCTTGCAGCAGCGGGATCAGCGCGCCGCGCTGCAAGTCTTCCCTGACGGTGAACTCGCCAATCCGCGCAATTCCGGCGCCGAGTCTGGCGAACTGGGCCAGTGCTTCGCCGCTGCTACATTCGATGTTGCCGCTGACTTTCAGCGAGAACTCCTTGCCGTCGCGGATAAACGGCCAGTTGGCTTCGGCGCGGCGGAAGTTGAAGCGCAGGCAGTTGTGCTTGAGCAGGTCTTCGGGTTGCTGAGGCGTGCCATGACGTTCCAGATAGTCGGGCGATGCCACGACCACCTGGCCGGTGTGGCCGAGCCGGCGTGCGGTCAACGGGCTGTCGGGCAGATGGCCGAAGCGTATGGCGACGTCCGCCTGGCCGGCGAGGATGTCAACGACTTCGTCGCCAAGGCTGAGGTCGACCACGATGTTCGGGTAACGGGCGGTGAAGGCTGCGACCAGCGGCACAATGGTCAGCCTTCCATGGCCAAGGGCGGCACTGACACGCAAGCGGCCCTTGGGTACGCCTTGATCGGTGATGGCCCCTTCCACTTCGTCCATGTCGGACAGAATCCGCCGGGCACCGCGCAGGAAGGCCTCGCCCTCGGTGGTAAACGTCAGCGCGCGGGTGGTGCGCAGCAACAGACGAGTGCCGAGTCGCTGTTCGGCGCGGGCGATGATCCGACTGACCGCCGAAGGCGTCAGCCCCAACGCGCGCGCAGCTGCTGAGAGGCTGCCCTCCTGCGCCACGGTGACGAACACGCTCATTTCCCCTGACCTGCCGTTGAAGTCCATTCGTGCCTCTTACGCAAAGGTGATTGCCAAAATCGCCATCTACCGCCGGAAAACCATGGATCGTAGCATTGGCGGCATAGATGAGGAGACTTTCCATGCGTATCAATCCACCACTTGTTGCACTCGCTGTCGGCGCCTTTGGCATCGGCGTCACCGAGTTCGCGCCGATGGGCATGTTGCCCGGCATTGCCGCCGATCTCGGCGTCTCCATTCCCGCTGCGGGGTTGCTGGTCAGTGCCTACGCCTTGGGCGTGCTGCTCGGCGCGCCGTTGATGACCCTGACCACCGGCAAGATTCCCCGGCGCTATCTGCTGATCGGGCTGATGGCGATTTTCACCCTGGGTAACCTGATGTCGGCGCTGGCCACCGATTACTCCAGCCTGATGGTCGCCCGAGTGATCACCTCGCTCAATCACGGCGCATTCTTCGGAGTGGGCTCTGTGGTCGCCGCCAGCGTGGTCGCGCCGGAAAAACGTGCCGGCGCCGTGGCGGCAATGTTCATGGGCCTGACGTTGGCGACTATCGGCGGTGTGCCGCTGGCAGCCTGGTTTGGTGAGCTGTTTGGCTGGCGCACGGCGTTCTGGGGCATCACCGGCCTCGGTGTGCTGACCATGATCGCCTTGTGGTTCGCCCTGCCCAATCTGAAAGCAGAGCAAGGCGCGGGTGCGCTGGCGGAAATACGGGTATTGGGCAGAGGTCCGGTGTTGGCCGCGCTGGCCCTGACCGTGGTCGGCTCGAGTGCGATGTTCACCGTATTCACTTACATCGCGCCGATTCTCAGCAGCGAGACCCATGCCTCCGCCGCGTTCATCACCGCCATGCTGGTGTTGTTCGGAATCGGTTTGACGCTGGGCAACATGTGGGGCGGCAAGGCTGCCGACCGTTCGATCGACCGCACCCTGATCGTGTCGCTGAGCGCATTGATTGTGGTGTTGCTGGCGTTCACGGTGCTGATGCGCTGGCCGCTGCCGGCCGCCGTGGCCATTCTGATCTGGGGTATCGCCAGCTTCGCCCTGGTGCCACCGCTGCAAATGCGCGTGATGGAAGCCGCCAAAGACGCGCCGAATCTGGCTTCGGCGGTGAACATCGGCGCCTTCAATTTCGGCAACGCGATCGGCGCGGCGCTGGGTGGCGCGGTGATCAATGCCGGGCTGGGTTATCCAGCGATTTCCCTGGCCGGCGCGGCGATGGCTGGTCTGGGCCTGCTGATGGTGCTGACATTCGCCTGGCGCTCCAGAGCCAGTGCCGCTGCGCTGGCGTAAGTCTTCGCAGCGCTACGCCCCGCCCTGCTGATACTCACGCGGCGTGCAGCCGAACTCGCGACGGAACACCGTGTGCAGGTACTGCGCCGATTTGAAGCCGCAGGCCTGGGCAATGTCGGCAATCGAAGCATCGGTGTTCTTCAAACCGCTGGTAGCCGCCGCCAGTTTGAAACGCAGAATCTCGTCATGCACGCTGCAACCGCGCTCGGCGCGGAAATGCGCTTCCAGCGATGAGCGCGACACGCCGACATACGCCGCCACTTGCGCGGTCTTGATGCCCTGACAGGCATATTGGCGGATGAACAGCAGCGCTTGCATGACGTAGGGATTGCCCAGTGGTTGGTGCAGGCTCGACACCTGCACATTGACCGCGTCCGGCGGAATCAGAATCTGCGTGCCGGTGGACGGCATGCCGTGGAGCATCTGGTGCAGCAATTGCGCCGCGGTGCGGCCCATGGTTTCGGTGCCTTGGATCACCGAACTCAGGGGCACGCGGGTCAGGCTGCGGGTCAGCGGATCGTTGTCGATGCCGATCAGCGCGACCTGCTCGGGCACGGCAATGCCGGCGGTCAGGCAGGCTTGCAGCAACTGCCGAGCGCGGGCGTCGCTGACGGCGATGATGCCGATCGGTTTGGGCAGGCTGTGCAGCCAGGCGATCAGTTGCTCGACGGCACTGTCCCACAGCGGCGCGCTGGTGCCCATGCCGCGATAGATCTCGGCATGCAGGCCGTCTCGTTGCATCAGTTTGCGAAAGGCTTTCTCCCGCTCCTGCGCCCAGCGATTGGCCTGCGCCTCCGGCAGACTAAAACAGGCGAAGCGCTGCAACCCCGCCTCGACCAGATGCGAGTAAGCCAGGGTGATCAATGCGTTGTTATCAGTGGCAACGTAGGGGATCGCTTTCGGATAAGCGCGAGCATCCTCGTAAGAACCGCCGACCGCCACCACCGGCAAATGAATGTCGGCCAGCGCCTCGCCGATCAGCGGATCGTCGAAGTCGGCAATGATGCCGTCACCCTGCCAACGCTCGATGCCCTTCAAGCGGCAAAGAAAGTCCTCTTCCAGAAACAGGTCCCAGGAAGCGCGGGTGCTGCTCAGGTAGTTGCCGATGCCGCTGATGATTCCACGGTCGTAGATCTTGCTGCCGTTGAACAACAGGGCGATGCGGTGCACGGGCGGTAGGCTTTTCATTCAGTATCCGGATTTTGCGTAAAGCCATTCGCGAGCAGGCTTGCTCCCACACGGTTTTGTGCACGACACGAATCAAATGTGGGAGCGAGCCTGCTCGCGAAAGCGGCCTCAAATTGTTTTTGTTCCGGGCGCCATGTCACGGCGACGATGGACACAGACTAGGCCTGCGCGCGCTGAAGCTCAATACGCAAAATCGCACTCGCAGTTGAGGCTTTTCATAATCAGCGGGCACGGGGGCGTTGCTAGTATCGAGACACCGCCAAGAACAACAAGGACAAGGTCCATGCAGTATTTCCCCAATATCGAGCCGGTTCGCTACGAAGGCCCGAACAGTGATTCGCCCCTCGCTTTCCGCCACTACGACGCCGACAAACTGATCCTCGGCAAACCCATGCGCGAACACCTGCGCATGGCCGCCTGCTACTGGCACACCTTTGTCTGGCCGGGCTCCGATGTGTTCGGTGCCGGCACCTTCAAACGCCCCTGGCAACGCAGTGGCGAACCGATGGAACTGGCCATCGGCAAGGCTCAAGCCGCATTCGAGTTCTTCAGCAAACTGGGCATCGATTACTACTGCTTTCACGACACGGACGTCGCCCCCGAAGGCAATTCGCTGAAGGAGTACCGCGAACACTTCGCACAAATGGTCGATCGCCTCGAACAACATCAGGAACAAAGCGGCATCAAGTTGCTCTGGGGCACCGCCAACTGCTTCAGCAATCCACGTTTTGCCGCCGGTGCCGCGAGTAATCCCGATCCGGAAGTGTTCGCCTGCGCCGCCGCGCAAGTGTTCAGCGCGATGAACGCAACCCATCGCCTCAAGGGCTCCAACTACGTGCTGTGGGGCGGTCGCGAAGGCTACGAAACCCTGCTCAATACCGACCTGAAACGTGAGCGCGAACAACTCGGGCGCTTCATGCGCATGGTGGTCGAGCACAAGCACAAGATCGGTTTCACCGGTGACCTGCTGATCGAACCCAAGCCGCAGGAGCCGACCAAGCACCAATACGATTACGACAGCGCCACGGTGTTCGGCTTCCTCCAGCAGTACGGCCTGGAAAAGGAAATCAAGGTCAACATCGAGGCCAACCACGCGACCCTGGCCGGCCACAGCTTTCATCACGAAATTGCCACGGCTGCCTCGCTGGGGATTTTCGGCAGCATCGATGCCAACCGTGGCGATCCGCAGAACGGCTGGGACACCGACCAGTTCCCCAACAGCGTCGAAGAAATGACCCTGGCGACCTATGAAATCCTCAAGGCCGGCGGTTTCAAGAATGGCGGTTTCAACTTCGACTCCAAGGTGCGCCGGCAGAGCCTCGACGAGATCGACCTTTTCCACGGTCACGTTGGCGCCATGGACGTTCTGGCCTTGTCGCTGGAACGTGCCGCCGCGATGGTCGAGAACGATCAACTGCAAGTGCTCAAGGATCAACGCTACGCCGGCTGGCGTCAGCCGTTCGGGCAAGCGGTGATGGCGGGCGACTTCAATCTTGAGTCGCTGGCCGAGCACGCGTTCAGCAACGAACTGAACCCGCAAGCCGTCAGTGGCCGTCAGGAAATGCTCGAAAACATCGTCAACCGCTATCTCTATCGCTGATCGCCGAGACCCTCTGCCGACGCAACGACGCTGTGACAATTGCACGACAATTCTGTACCTGCTGCGTCGGCAGATTCTCTACAGTTCTACCAGCCCGATTCATCGTCAGGCCGTGTCTTTCCAACAAAAATAAAAGGACGCACCACCATGAAGAACTTGAAACGTACGCTGTTGGCCAGTGCCCTGGCGTTGTTGGCCCTGCCGGTAATGGCCGACGCAACCCACCCGAAAATCGGTTTCTCCATTGACGATCTGCGTCTGGAACGCTGGTCGCGCGACCGCGATTACTTCGTCGCGGCGGCGGAAAAAATGGACGCCAAAGTCTTCGTGCAATCGGCGGACGCCAACGAGCAGAAGCAGATTTCGCAGATCGAAAACCTCATCTCTCGCGGCGTCGATGTGATTGTCATCGTGCCGTTCAACGCGACAGTGCTGACCAACGCCGTGGCCGAGGCGAAGAAAGCCGGGATCAAAGTGGTGTCTTACGACCGGCTGATTCTCAACGCCGATGTCGACGCCTATATCTCCTTCGATAACGAAAAGGTCGGCGAGATGCAGGCCGGCGGCGTGCTGAAAGCAGCGCCCAAGGGCAATTACTTCTTGCTCGGTGGCGCGCCCACCGACAACAACGCCAAGATCCTCCGTGAAGGCCAGATGAAGGTGCTGCAACCGGCCATCGACAAGGGCGATATCAAGATCGTTGGCCAGCAGTGGGTCAAGGAATGGAACCCGACCGAAGCGCTGAGCATCGTTGAAAACGCCCTGACCCGTAACAACAACAAAATCGACGGCATTGTCGCCTCCAACGACGCCACCGCTGGCGGCGCCATCCAGGCACTGGCCGCGCAACAACTGGCCGGCAAGGTGCCGATTTCCGGCCAGGACGCCGACCTCGCAGCAGTCAAACGCGTGATCGCCGGCACGCAAACCATGACCGTGTACAAACCGCTGAAACTCATCGCCTCCGAAGCGGCCAAGCTCTCGGTGCAACTGGCACGCAACGAAAAACCGGCCTACACCTCGCAGTACGACAACGGCAGCAAAAAGGTCGACACCATCCTGCTCACGCCAACGCCGTTGACCAAGGACAACATCGACTTGCTCGAACAGGACGGCTTCTACACCAAGGCGCAGATTGCCGGGCAGTGATCCGGTCGTAAATCTTGATCAGACCTGTGGGAGCGAGCCTGCTCGCGAAAGCGGAGTGTCAGTCAGTAAAGCTCTGGCTGAAAAGGCCCCTTCGCGAGCAGGCTCGCTCCCACACAGGTTCAGTGGTGTTTGAGTCCCTGGTATACGAGCCTTTTCCATGTCCGACTATCTGCTGCAAATGAACGGCATCGTCAAAACCTTTGGCGGTGTCAAAGCGCTCAACGGCATCGACATCAAGGTCCGGCCCGGTGAATGCGTGGGCCTGTGCGGCGAGAATGGTGCCGGCAAGTCGACGCTGATGAAGATCCTCTCGGCGGTCTATCCCCATGGCACCTGGGACGGTGAAATCCTCTGGGACGGGCAACCGCTCCGGGCGCAATCGATCAGCGAAACCGAGGCCGCCGGCATCGTCATCATCCATCAGGAACTGACGTTGGTTCCCGACCTGTCGGTCGCCGAAAACATCTTCATGGGCCATGAGCTGACGCTGCCCGGCGGGCACATGAACTACCCGGCGATGATCCACCGTGCCGAAGCGTTGATGCGTGAATTGAAAGTGCCGGACATGAACGTGTCGCTGCCGGTTTCGCAGTATGGCGGCGGTTATCAGCAACTGGTGGAAATCGCCAAGGCCCTGAACAAACAGGCGCGTCTGCTGATTCTCGACGAGCCCTCCTCGGCCCTGAGCCGCTCGGAAATCGAAGTGCTGCTGGACATCATCCGCGATCTCAAAGCCAAGGGCGTCGCCTGCGTCTACATCTCGCACAAACTCGATGAAGTCGCCGCCGTGTGCGACACCATTTCGGTGATCCGCGACGGCAAACACATCGCCACCACCGCCATGGCCGACATGGACATTCCACAGATCATCACGCAGATGGTCGGGCGCGAAATGAGCAACCTTTATCCCAGCGAGCCGCACGAGATTGGCGAGGTGATTTTCGAAGCGCGCCACATTACTTGCTACGACGTCGACAACCCCAAGCGCAAACGGGTCGACGACATCTCCTTCAGCCTCAAGCGCGGCGAGATTCTTGGCATTGCCGGGCTGGTCGGGGCCGGCCGCACCGAGCTGGTCACCGCACTGTTCGGCGCCTACCCCGGCCGCCACGAGGGCGAAGTCTGGCTGGACGGCCAGCCAATCGACACGCGCACGCCGCTGAGAGCGATCCGCGCCGGCCTATGCCTGGTGCCTGAAGATCGCAAGCGCCAGGGCATCATTCCCGATCTCGGTGTCGGTCAGAACATCACCCTTGCCGTGCTCGAGAGCTATTCGAAAATGACCCGCATCGATGCCGAAGCCGAACTGGGCTGCATCGACCGGGAAATCTCCCGTCTGCATCTGAAAACCGCAAGTCCGTCCCTGCCGATCACCAGCCTGTCTGGCGGCAATCAGCAGAAAGCCGTGCTGGCGAAAATGCTGCTGGCCAAGCCGCGCGTGCTGATTCTCGACGAGCCGACCCGAGGCGTGGACGTTGGCGCCAAGTACGAGATCTACAAATTGATGGGCGCGCTCGCCGCCGAAGGCGTGTCGATCATCATGGTTTCATCGGAACTGGCCGAAGTGCTCGGCGTCTCCGACCGCGTGCTGGTGATCGGCGAAGGCCAGTTGCGCGGCGATTTCGTCAACCACGAACTCACGCAGGAACAGGTACTCGCCGCCGCTCTCAGCCAGCCGGGCAGCCATAACAATAATGATCGGAAAACCGCGTAAATGAATCAGGTCAAACAACTGTTCACCCGCTACAAGATGCTCGCGCTGGTATTTGCCGTGGTGCTGATCTGGCTGTTCTTCAGCTGGCAGACCGAGGGCGGCTTCCTCACCCCGCGCAACCTTTCCAACCTGCTGCGGCAGATGTCGATTACCGGAATTCTGGCCTGCGGCATGGTGCTGGTGATCATCAGCGGCGAGATCGATTTGTCGGTGGGTTCATTGCTCGGCCTGCTCGGCGGCCTCGCGGCGATACTCGACGTGGTCTATCACATTCCGCTGCTGGCGAATCTGAGTCTGGTCGCCCTGTGCGGCCTGATGATCGGCCTCGCCAACGGCTACATGGCGGCGTACTTGCGCATCCCGTCCTTTATCGTCGGCCTGGGCGGCATGTTGGCGTTTCGCGGCATTTTGCTGGGGATCACCGGCGGCACCACCATCGCCCCGGTTTCGCCGGAGCTGGTCTACGTCGGCCAGGGTTATCTGCCCCACGCGATCGGCACTGGCCTGGGTGTGCTGCTGTTTGTACTGACGGTGTTCCTGACCTGGAAACAACGACGCAATCGCGCCCTGCATGGCCTGGCGGCGCATTCGCTGGTGCGTGATGTTGTGCGCGTGCTGGTGATCGGCGCGGTGCTGGCCGGTTTCGTCCAGACCCTCAACAGCTATGACGGCATTCCCGTGCCGGTGCTGCTGTTGCTGATTCTGCTCGGCGTGTTCAGTTACGTCACCAGCCAGACTGTGTTCGGCCGCCGGGTCTATTCGGTCGGCAGCAACATGGAAGCGACGCGCCTGTCGGGCATCAATGTGCAAGCGGTCAAGCTGTGGATCTTCGGCATCATGGGCGTGATGTGCGCCCTCGCCGGCGTGGTCAACACCGCACGCCTCGCCGCCGGCTCACCGTCCGCCGGCAGCATGGGCGAACTCGACGCCATCGCCGCCTGCTTCATCGGCGGCACCTCCATGCGCGGCGGCTCCGGCACCGTCTACGGCGCCCTCCTCGGCGCACTGGTGATCACCAGCCTGGACAACGGCATGTCGATGCTCGACGTGGATAGCTACTGGCAGATGATCGTCAAAGGCAGCATTCTGGTGTTGGCGGTCTGGGTGGATGTGAGTACGCGCACGGCGCGGCGTTGATCGCGGGGCCAATCTGCAGGACTCCAACGGTTTTGTTCGGGAAGTCGCTGTTCGAGAGCTTTGCAGGCAGCAGTCCGGCGAGGCGTTGTCGCTGTTGATCCAACCACTGAACGATGGGGTTCCCCTGGCTCGCGAATTGACAGCAGCGGGCATCAAGCATTACTTGTCACAGGATCGCAATTCACTGACGGAACAGGAGCACGGTGCGTGAGCAAGGACAATGCGAGCAGCGACAGCGTTTCCAAGGGCATAGTGCTGATCAGCGCGGCTGTCTTTCTGCTCTCCCTGGCCGATGCAGCGGTCAAATACTTCAGCACACGCCTACCGCTCTGGCAGCTGTTTCTTCTGGTGTCTTGTCTGTCGGTTCCCGCCCTTGGAGTCTGGCTCGGCAGGCGCATCAGATCGGGCCGCCAGGGGATCGCTTCGGTGTACTGGGTGACCGTCCGGAGCATCCTGCTTTTGTTGATGTGGGTGGCGTATTACGCGGCATTACCGCTGATTCCATTATCAGTCGCTGCCGTGGCGATCTACACGACGCCCCTGTTCATTGCGCTTTTTTCCACCCTTTATGGAGGTGAGCCGTTATCACTGCGTGGCTGGATGGCGATAGGAACAGGCTTTGCGGGTGTCGCAACGGTGTTACGTCCAGGCTCGGACATCTTCGTTTTCGCAACGCTGCTGCCCGTCATCGCTGCTGTGTTCTACGCGCTTGCGATGGTAGTGACGCGCCGACATTGTCGCAGTGAACATCCACTGGTATTGGCTCTGGGATTGAATACTGCTTTTCTCGTCGCCGCCAGCATCGGCGGTATCGCTTCGCTGATGGTCAGTGACGCGGTTGCCACAAGTGGCGGTTTTCTACTCTCCCCATGGCAAACGCTTGATTGGCAAGTGGCACTGTTCATCTTCTGTTACGCCTGCGCTCTGATCTTCATCAACACCGCTACCGCCAAGGCTTATCAAATCGCGCCCGCGGCACTGATCGGCACGTTTGATTACGCCTACCTGGTTTTTGCCTGTCTTTGGGGTTACGTGGTGTTCCACGAGGTCCCGGATATCTTTACATGGGCAGGAATGGCGTTGATTTTGATTGCCGGCTTGCTGGTAATCCGCGCCCAGAAAGATGGCCAGTAACTTTGCCTGTGAAAGTTGACAGTCCGGCCTTCTGACAGTGTTTTGCCCTTTCTGGTCAATTCCCCGGCAAATCAGATATTTCTGCCTAGACTTGAACATGTCTCGGCACTTGAACGCGTTCAGCGCGTCGAGCGGTCATCACAATAAAAACAAGAGGAATCACCCAGATGCTCAGATCTCTGTTCAGCGCACTTGCCTGCGCTTTGGCGGTAAGCAGCTTGAACCCGGCCATGGCGGCAGACCCGGTGATCATCAAGTTCTCGCATGTGGTCGCTGACCAGACGCCCAAGGGGCAAGGTGCGTTGCTGTTCAAGAAACTGGTCGAGGAACGCTTGCCGGGCAAGGTCAAGGTCGAGGTGTATCCCAACTCCTCGCTCTTTGGTGACGGCAAGGAAATGGAAGCCCTGTTGCTTGGCGATGTACAGATGATTGCGCCGTCGCTGGCCAAGTTCGAGCAGTACACCAAGACCGTCCAACTGTTCGACCTGCCCTTCCTCTTCAATGACATCAACGCTGTCGACCGCTTTCAACTGAGCCCGCAGGGTCAGGGCCTGCTCAAATCCATGGAAAGCAAAAACATCACCGGCCTGGCCTATTGGCACAACGGCATGAAACAACTGTCGGCCAACAAGCCACTGCGTGTACCGGCTGATGCGCGCGGCCTGAAGTTCCGCGTGCAGGCCTCGGCGGTGCTGGAGGAGCAATTCAAGGCGGTGCGCGCCAATCCGCGCAAGATGAGTTTTGCCGAGGTATATCAAGGTCTGCAGACCGGTGTGGTCAACGGGGCGGAGAATCCTTACTCGAACATCTACAGCCAGAAGATGCATGAAGTGCAGAAATACATCACCGAATCCAACCACGGTGTACTGGACTACATGCTGATCACCAACACCAAGTTCTGGAACGGCCTGCCGCCCGACGTGCGCAGCGAACTGGACAAGATTGTCGTGGAAGTCACCACCCACGTGAACAAGGAAGCCCAGCAACTGAACGAGGGTGACAAACAGCGCATCCTTGCCGCCAAAACCACGGAAATCATCACGCTTACGCCAGAAGAACGTGCGCAATGGCGCGATGCGATGAAACCGGTGTGGAAGAAGTTCGAAGGCGAAATCGGCGCTGAGCTGATCTCTGCTGCCGAAGCCGCAAACCAGGCGCAATAATCGCGAGGCAGGCGCCGCTGCGTCGGCGCCTGCCCGTCTTCACTCGACGTGAGATGCCATCCATGAAAGCGCTTCGGCGAATCTGGGAAAACTTCGAGGAAGGCTTCATCGTCTTCCTTCTGGCGGCCATGACCCTCGTCACGTTTGTCTACGTGATCCTCAACAACTTCTACAGTCTGTTTTACTGGCTCGCCGATCATTGGCCGGCGGCCAGTGTTCCGCTGTTCGCCGTTGGCGACCAGATCATGGGCATGGCGCAGGCCATGACCTGGAGCACTGCCCTGACCAAAGCGCTGTTTGGCTGGCTGATTTTTTTCGGCCTGGCTTATGGCGTGCGCACCGCCGGGCATATCGGTGTCGACGCACTGGTCAAACTGGCGCGCAGATCGGTGCAGCGCTACATCGGCATCCTCGCCTGCCTGTGCTGTCTGGCCTACGCGGGGCTGCTCGCCGTCGCCAGCTTCGAATGGATTGAAACCTTGATGAACGCCGGTATCGGTGCCGAGGATCTCGGCCATTTCGGCGTCATGCAGTGGCATATCGGGTTGATCGTGCCGCTGGGCTTCGCGCTGGTGTTCATCCGCTTCGCTGAAATTCTCCTGCGCATCCTGCTCAACCGTCAGACCGGCCTCGGGCTGGCCGATGAAGCGGCCGACGCGCTGAAACTTGCCGAACACGAGGATGACAAGCCATGACCATTGCCTTCCTGTTCGTGGCCCTGTTCGCCTTGATGTTCATCGGCGTACCGATCGCCATTTCGCTGGGGCTGGCCGGCTCCCTGACGATCATTTTCTTCAGTCCCGACTCGGTGCGCTCGCTGGCGATCAAACTGTTCGAGACCTCGGAACACTACACGCTGCTGGCCATTCCGTTTTTCCTGCTGGCCGGGGCCTTCATGACCACCGGCGGCGTTGCCCGCCGGCTGATCGACTTCGCCAACGCCTGTGTCGGGCATATTCGCGGCGGCCTGGCCATCGCGGCGGTGCTGGCCTGCATGCTGTTCGCCGCCCTCTCCGGTTCAAGTCCCGCCACGGTCGCTGCGGTGGGCTCGATTGCGATTGCCGGGATGGTCCGTTCCGGCTACCCGCAGGCGTTCGGCGCAGGGATCATCTGCAACGCCGGTACGCTGGGCATCCTGATCCCGCCGTCGATTGTGATGGTGGTCTACGCCGCTGCTACAGAAACCTCCGTGGGCAAGCTGTTCATGGCCGGCGTGGTGCCTGGCCTGCTGCTGGGCACGGCATTGATGGTGGCGATCTACATCGTCGCGGTGAAGAAAAATCTCCCCGCCTTGCCGCGTGCGACGCTTCGCGAGTTTCTGAGTACGGCACGCCAGGCAATATGGGGCCTGTTGCTGATGGTGATCATCCTCGGCGGCATCTATTCGGGCATGTTCACCCCGACCGAAGCTGCCGCCGTGGCAGCCGTCTATTCGGCCTTCATCGCTCTGTTCGTATACAAGGATCTGACCTTCCGGGAAACACCCAAGGTTCTGCTGGACTCGGCCAAGCTGAGCATCATGCTGATGTTCATCATTGCCAACGCCATGCTGTTCGCCCACGTGCTGACCACCGAACAGTTACCTCAACAAATCACTGCCTGGGTGATCGACGCCGGCCTGACGCCGGTGACTTTCCTGCTGGTGGTCAACATTGTGCTGTTGATTGCCGGCGCGTTCATGGAACCCTCAGCGATCATCCTGATCCTGGCGCCCATCCTTTTTCCCATCGCGATGAAACTGGGCATCGATCCGATTCACCTCGGCATCATCATGGTGGTCAACCTTGAGATCGGCCTGATCACGCCGCCGGTGGGCCTGAACCTGTTCGTGACCTCGGCGGTGACCGGCATGTCCTTGCCCGCCACAGTCAAAGCCGCGATGCCCTGGTTGTCGATTCTGCTGTTGTTCCTGATCCTGATTACTTACGTACCGTGGATATCACTGGTGCTGCCGAACTGGCTGGGGATGAACTGACGTCGTGACGATCACGTTCAGCCGGGAACGGCTAGAGTGCAATCACTCTGCTTAAAACCATAACAAGACGGAGAAGTGCCCCCATGCGAGTCAAAACACGCTTTGCCCTGCTGGCCGCCGCCACGCTGACCTTTAGCAGTGCTGCGCAGGCCGCACCCGTGTTCATCAATATCCTCACCGGCGGAACCAGCGGGGTTTACTACCCGATCGGGGTCGGTCTGTCGCAAATCTACAGCGACGGCATTGCCGGTTCGAAGACATCGGTGCAGGCCACCAAAGCGTCGGTGGAAAACCTCAATTTGCTACAGGCCGGTCGCGGCGAGTTGGCCCTGGCTTTGGGCGACTCAGTGGCCGACGCCAAAAACGGCGTGGAGGACGCGGGTTTCAAAACACCGCTGACCAAATTGCGCGCCTTGGGCGGCGCCTATCCCAATTACATTCAAATCGTCGCCAGCCAGGAGTCGGGAATCAAAACCCTCGCCGATCTCAAGGGCAAGACCATCTCCGTCGGCGCTCCTAAATCCGGCACCGAATTGAATGCGCGGGCGATATTCAAGGCGGCCGGTCTGACCTACGAGGACATGGGCAAGGTGCAATATCTGCCGTTTGCCGAATCGGTGGAATTGATCAAGAACCGGCAACTGGATGCCACCTTGCAGTCGTCTGGATTGGGCATGGCCGCCATTCGTGACCTGTCGTCGGTGATGCCGCTGAACTACGTGGCTATCCCGAGTGAAGTGGTGGCAAAAATCGGCAATCCGGCCTACCAGAGCGCAATGATCCCGGCCAACACCTACGACGGACAGGCCGAAGCCGTGCCCACCGTGGCAATCACCAATATTCTGGTGACCCGCGCCGACCTGCCGGATGACGTCGTCTATGACATGACCCGCCTGCTGTTCGACAACCTGGGGCGCTTGGGTAACTCCCATTCGGCGGCCAAGGACATCAAGCTGGAAGCGGCCGCGAAAAACCTGCCGATCGCGCTGCACCCCGGCGCCGAACGCTACTACAAGGAAAAAGGCGCTTTATAAGCGCTTGTGCGCAGTGGCGTGACGGCCACTGCAGCGTCGATTCCTTTGTGTGGTCATGAGGAAGGCAGCCAATGAGTGACGAGCATCACGGTATTTCCGCGAACCCACGGGACTGGCCGAAAACCCTGTTTTACGTAGCGTTGCTGTTCTCGATTTTCCAGATCGTCACCGCAGCCTTCTCTCCTCTCTCCAGCCAGGTGCTGCGTGCGGTGCACGTCGGCTTCCTGCTGTGGGTGGTGTTTCTCAGTTATCCGGCACACGGCACAGACCGTCCGTGGCAACCGCTGGCCTGGCTGCTGAGCCTGGCCGCTATCGCTACCGCGCTGTATCAATGGGTGTTCGAGGCCGATCTGATCCTGCGTTCCGGTGACCTCACCTCGGCCGATCTGGTTATCGGCATTGTGTTGATTGCTCTGGTCTTCGAAGCCGCGCGACGGGTCATGGGCATTGCGCTGCCGGTGATTTGCGGGCTGTTCCTGGCGTACGGCCTGTTCGGGGAATACCTGCCCGGCGAACTGGCCCATCGCGGCTACGGTTTCGACCAGATCATCAATCAACTGTCCTTCGGCACCGAAGGGCTGTACGGCACGCCGACCTATGTGTCGGCGACCTACATTTTCCTGTTCATCCTGTTTGGCGCGTTTCTTGAGCAAGCCGGCATGATCAAGCTGTTTACCGACTTCGCCATGGGCTTGTTCGGTCACAAGCTGGGAGGCCCGGCGAAAGTGGCCGTAGCCTCGTCGGCGTTGATGGGGACGATCACCGGCTCCGGGATCGCCAACGTCGTGACCACCGGGCAATTCACCATTCCGCTGATGAAGCGCTTTGGCTATCGCGCCGCGTTCGCCGGCGGCGTGGAAGCCACCTCCAGCATGGGCAGCCAGATCATGCCTCCGGTGATGGGCGCGGTCGCCTTCATCATGGCTGAAACCATCAATGTGCCCTTTGTCGAAATCGCCAAGGCGGCGCTGATTCCGGCCCTGCTGTATTTCGGTTCGGTATTCTGGATGGTCCATCTGGAAGCCAAGCGCTCCAACCTCAAGGGCTTGCCCAAAGACCAATGCCCCAGCGCTTGGGGCGCGGTGAAAGCCCGCTGGTATTTGCTGATTCCTCTGCTGGTCCTGGTTTACCTGCTGTTTTCCGGGCGCACACCGCTGTTCTCGGGCATGGTCGGCCTGGCATTGACTGCCATCGTGATTCTTGGCTCGGCGATCATTTTTCGGGTGCACAGCTTTGGCCTGCGTTGTGCGTTCTGGATTGCCCTGGGCGTGCTCTGCACAGGTTTTTTCCAGCTTGGCATCGCGGTGATTTTCGCGGTCATTGCCGTCCTGGTGCTGGTCTGCGCTTTCATCAAGGGCGGTCGCGAAACGCTGCTGATCTGCCTGCACGCGCTGGTCGAGGGCGCCCGCCACGCGGTACCGGTGGGCATCGCCTGCGCACTGGTCGGCGTCATTATCGGCATCGTTTCGCTCACCGGCGTCGCTTCGACGTTCGCTGGCTACATTCTCGCCATCGGCCGCGACAACCTGCTGCTGTCACTGATCCTGACGATGATCACCTGCCTGGTGCTGGGGATGGGCATTCCGACCATTCCCAACTACATCATCACCAGCTCGATCGCAGCGCCCGCCCTGCTGGAGCTGGGCGTGCCACTGATCGTGTCGCACATGTTCGTGTTCTACTTCGGCATCCTCGCCGACCTGACCCCGCCGGTCGCCCTCGCCTGTTTTGCCGCCGCACCGATCGCCAAGGAAAGCGGCTTCAAGATCAGCCTGTGGGCCGTGCGCATTGCGCTGGCCGGTTTCGTCATCCCGTTCATGGCTGTCTACAACCCGGCGCTGATGCTGCAAGGCGACAACTTGTGGGCGACTGCCTACATGCTGATCAAGACACTTCTGGCGGTGGGGTTGTGGGGCATGGCGTCTACCGGTTTTCTGCAACAGAAAATGCTGCTTTGGGAACGTTTGCTGAGTCTTGCTGCGGGCGCTCTGCTGATCGTTGCACTGCCGGTGACCGATGAGATCGGCTTCGGATTGGCGATCCTGGTGATCTCGCAACACGTCTGGCGCTCGCGGCGCGCCACAGCGGCCAATGCATGATCGGTTTGTGCCTGGGTCTGGCCGGCAGCATATGGGCACAGTTGCCGGTAGCGAACTTCACTCTGGCATGGAACCACAGCATCGAAAAAATCCGTTGGGAGGAAGACTACCGCGTCACGGCCCAAGGTCTGGTTCTTGAGCAGGCCAGGGTTCGCGGCAACGGCGCTGGCATGGAGATACCCGACGATGCCCGGCTGGAGAACGGCAGTTGGCATTTCCGACGTCACTTGCCGCCGCTGCAACCATTGCAATTGGGCCGAACCCCGCAGGCCGGCGATTACCAGTTATGCATGGACGGCAAGTGCGAATTGGTCAGCCGATGGGTTGGGCCGGCTAGTATCAGCCAGCCGTTTTTGCAGTTGTGGAGTTGCGAAATGACTTCGCTATCGCCGTCGCATGATCGTTAGCCAGGAAGCCGTGGCGAGCTGTCGCCAACATCGCCACGTTGCGCGGATTACTTGTGCGCCAGCAGCGCCTTGCGTGCAGCCTTATCGTGTTTCATGGCCGCGATTTCCCGCTCGCACGCTTCGACATCGAAGGAGTTGTCCCACTTGGCAATGGCAATGGTGCCGATGCCGTTGCCGATCAGGTTGGTCACCGCTCGCGCCTCGTTGAGGAAGCGGTCGATGCCCAACAGCAACACCAGGCCCACCAGAGGTATGGAGTGAATGGTGGTGAGCGTGGCCGCCAGGGTCACGAACCCTGCTCCCGCCACCCCGGCCGAGCCCTTGGATGTGAGTAGAAATACGCCGAGCAGAATCATCTGATCCATGAAGGTCAGCGGCGTGTTGGTCGCCTGGGCGATGAAGATCGCCGCCATGGTCAGGTAGATGCAGGTGCCGTCCGCGTTGAACGTGTAGCCCGTCGGCAGGACCATGCCGACCACGGACTTCTTGCAGCCGAGCTTTTCCAGTTTGACCATCATTCGCGGCAGCACCGCTTCGGTCGAACAGGTGCCCAGGGTGATCAGGATTTCATCCTTGAAATAACGCAGAAACTGCATCAGCGGCATGCCCGACCATCGCGCCACCGCGCCCAATACAACGACGATGAAAATCAGCGTGGTGATGTACAGCGCGACCAGCAACTGCCCCAGCGAAAGCAGAGTGCCGATGCCGTATTTGCCGATGGTGAATGCCATGCCAGCCCCCGCGCCCAACGGCGCCAGACGCATGACCATCGCGACGATTTTGAACAGGCCTTGCAGGAACAGGTCGATGGTGTTGATCAGCGGTTTGCTGGTTTCGCCCATTTGCACCAAGGCGACGCCCATCAGCACCGATAACAGAATCACTTGCAGCATGACGCCATTGGAAAAAGCGCCGAGGAAGGTGTGCGGGATGATATTGAGGAAGAATTCGACCAGACCGCCCTGCTCGCTCGCCGCCTGGCTGTATTTGTTGACAGCGCTGCCATCGAGGGTACCGGCGTTGATGTTCATGCCGGCACCGGGCTTGACCACGTTGACTACGATCAGGCCGACCACCAGAGCGATGGTGGAAAGAATCTCGAAGTAGATCAGCGCTTTCACACCGATGCGACCGACCTCCTTGATACTGCCCATCTTGGCGATACCGACCACCACCGTGCCGAAAATGATCGGCGCCAGGAGCATCTTGATCAGCTTGATGAAACCGTCGGCGAACGGCTGCAGCTTGGCGCCGATGTCCGGCACGAAGTAACCGATGGCAGCACCGATGACGATGCCGATCAGCACCTGCACATAGAGCTGGCTGTACCAGCGTGATTTTGAAGTTTCCACGGAAGCACCTCATTTTATTGTTGTGGTGGGCATGTGGCTTTGGCGTCGAGGATGACGCCTGAAGGTGCGGCCTCGGAAATCGAGGCCGCAGATAAAACCGAATCAGCCCTCGCCCAGTTCGCGCATGACGGCATACAGCGCAGACTTGGCTTCGAAGCCGACCCCCGGGATATCCGGCAGCCCGACGTAGCCGTTTTCCACGCGGATACCATCGGCAAACCCGCCGAATGGCTGGAACACGTCCGGGTACGATTCGTTGCCGCCCAGGTGCAGACCGGCAGCGATGTTCAGCGACATCTGGTGACCACCATGTGGCACCACGCGGCGCGAAGACCAACCCAGCTCTTCCATCACTTTCAGGGTGCGCATGTACTCAACGAGCCCGTAGGACAGCGCGCAGTCGAATTGCAGGTAATCGCGGTCCGGGCGCATGCCGCCGTGGCGCAACAGGTTGCGGGCGTCCTGGTGAGAGAAGAGGTTTTCGCCGGTGGCCATCGGCAGTTCGTAGTGATTGGCCAGCTCGGCCTGGAGCGCATAATCCAGCGGGTCGCCGACTTCTTCGTACCAGAACAGGTTGTACTTCTTGATCGCTTCGGCGTACGCGATACCGGTCTGCAGATCGAAGCGGCCGTTGGCATCGACCGCCAGGCGCTGGCCGTCGCCCACCACTTCGAGCACCGCTTCAATGCGGCGGATATCTTCGTCCAGCGGCACCGCGCCGATCTTCATCTTGACCACGTCGTAGCCACGGTCCAGATAGCTCTGCATTTCGGCCTTGAGCTTGGTCTGGTCCTTGCCCGGGTAGTAATAGCCACCCGCCGCATACACCCAGACTTTGTCATCGGCGACGCCGTTGCGATAACGATCGGCAAGCAGGCGATACAGCGGCTTGCCTTCGATCTTCGCCACCGCGTCCCACACCGCCATATCGATGGTGCCGACCGCTACCGAACGCTCGCCATGCCCGCCCGGTTTTTCGTTGGTCATCAGGGTTTTCCAGATGGCGAACGGATCGAGGTTATTGTTCTCGTGATCGATCAGGGTTTCAGGGTCGGCCTCGGTGATCCGCGCCAGAAAACGGTCGCGCATCAACGCGCCCTGACCGTAGCGACCGTTGGAGTTGAAGCCGTAACCGATGACCGGCTTACCATCGCGAATCACGTCGGTAATGACCGCGACGACCGAGCAGGTCATCTTCGAAAAATCGATGTAGGCATTGGCGATCGGGGAAGCGATGGAGACGGTTTTTTCACGGATATCGACGATACGCATGACGGATTCCTCTTGTTGTGGTGGGCCAACGTTATGCGTTGCGACGACACCCGCCCAATGCTATTAATGCCGCGCCCTATGCACAGGAGGCATTGCCCTTGGAACTGGTTTGGCTTGAGGATTTTTCAGCGCTGGCCGAATACGGCAGCTTCGTCCGGGCCGCTGAAGCGCGCCATGTGACGCAGCCGGCATTCAGTCGTCGGGTGCGTTCACTGGAGAACTGGATGGGCGTGGAATTGTTCGTGCGCACTCCGCAGGGCGCGACGCTGACCGAGGCCGGCAGGCAGATTTTGCCCAGCGCTCAGGAAGCGGCCAGACGCCTGTACCGCATGCGCTCCGAGGCTCAGGAAGTGGCCGGCATGGCCGCGAAAACCTTGCAGTTCGCTGCCACTCACTCTCTGTCATTCACCTTCTTCCCGCGCTGGTTGCGCAGTGCCGAAAGTGGCGCGCCGATCGACGCGGTTCGCCTGCATTCCGACAGCATGGCCGTGTGCGAACAGATGCTGATTCATGGTCAGGTGCAATTTCTGTTGTGCCATCGCCACCCCGACGTTCCGCCGTTGCTGGCGCCTGATCAGTTCATTGGCAAGAAGGTCGGCGAGGACGTACTTGTGCCGCTGGCGAGTGCTTCAGCCCAGTTCGGCACGTCGCCTGAAACCCTGCCCTATCTGGCCTACACCCACGAATCCGGCCTGGGCCGAATCGTCGCCCACAGGTTGCATGGCAAGGCTGATTATCTGCATTTGAAACCGCTGTTCAGCAGCCATCTGGCGGCTGTGCTGATGTCGATGGCGCTGGAAAGCAAAGGCGTGGCCTGGCTGCCGAAAAGCCTGACCGAACAGGAAATGGCTGACGGGCGCCTGGTCAGGGCGCTGGATGACAGTTGGGATATTCCACTGGAAATACACCTGACTCGCCCGACCGCACCGATCAGCCCTTCGGCGGAGGAATTCTGGGCGAAGCTGGGAGAGTAACTCTATCGAGCAGCCCCTCACCCCAGCCCTCTCCCGAGGGAGAGGGAGCCGATCTGGGTGCTGTTCAAGAACTGAGTTCGACCCGGTATTTGAGGTCGGCGAATTTCTACTAAACACCCCGGTCAGTCCCCTCTCCCTCTGGGAGAGGGTTAGGGTGAGGGGCTTTTGGCCTTTGAATCGATTTATGCCACCGTGAGCCCCGTCCATAGCTCCGAGACCGCCCAAAGTCGCTCAGCCAGCTCAGCATCCGCCGCCCATTGCGCAACGCCCTTGCGGCCCGCTTCAGGTTGATTGATCGGCGCAACATTGCAGTCTTCGCAATACACGCCACCCAAATCCGCAAGCAATGCACTGGTCGCACACCACAATCCCGTCGCGGCGCCCTGCTCCAGCGTTTTCAGACCGTTGTGGGCATCCAACCGTGGTCGACCGTGTTCATCTAGGGCGTCGAATGCGGCGAGTTCCGCCGTGCTCAAGTGCCGTGCCAGATCCGTCAGAATCTGCCCCGGATGCAATGAGAACGCACGAACGCCATGACTGCGTCCGCGCCGATCCAGCGCGATGGCAAACAAGGCATTGGCTGTTTTTGACTGACCATACGCGGCCCATTTGTCATACGGCCGTTGCAGGAAATCAATGTCGTCAAAGTCGATCCCGGCAATCTGATGCCCGCGCGATGACACCGACAGCACCCGCGCCTGTCCAGCCTTGACCAGCGCGGGCCAGAGGCCGCAGGTCAGGCGATAGTGGCCCAAGTGATTGGTCGCGAACTGGCCTTCATGGCCATCGGCATCGCGCAGCAACGGCGCGGCCATGACTCCGGCGCAGTTGATCAGTAATGACACTGGCTGACCCGCGCTGACCACGCTTTGGCTGAACGCCGCCACCGATTCAGCCTGCATCAGGTCCATGGGCGTCACGCGGACACCTTCAACACCGGCCAATGCCACCTCTGCCCGCTCCGTATCTCTGGCCGGCACAATGACCTGCGCTCCTGCCGCCGCGAGGCTTTTAACCGTCAGCAGACCCAGGCCGGAATAGCCGCCGGTGACCACCGCGAGCTGCCCGCGCAGATCGATGCCGGCCATGACTTCAGCCGCTGTGCTCGCGGCGTTGAACGGTGATTGCACAGGTTGTTGGAGCGTAGCCATGAGCGTGAATCCTGAGTGAGCTATCGAAGGTCTTCATTCTTGGCTAAGCTCTCGGGACGAACCAGTCTGATAAATCCAGGTTTCTGTCGTGATCATCCAAAATCCTGCTGGCGATCCGCTTTCTGCCGTATTAGCACTCTCCGAGTTGCAAGCAGCCTGCTCGGTTCGCTTGCAAGCGGGAGGCGTCTGGGCGCTGCGATTTCACCCCATCGAACTGAAATTCAACGTGGTGCGACGAGGCGAATGCTGGTTGCGCATGCAGGGCTTGCCGGCGCAGTTGCTGCGGGCCGGCGACTGTTTTGTGGTGTCGCGCACGCCGTTCATTCTGGCCAGCGGCGCCGACGTCGAGGCGGTGAATGCAGCGGATGTTTTTGCCCATGACGGCGCCTCGGCGACCTTTGGCGTCGGCGAGGAAGTCGAGCTGCTGGGCGGCAGCGTGTCGCTATCGGGACCCGGCGCAACCGAACTGCTCGACGTGCTGCCGACCTCGCTGATCATTCGCGCCGAGGCCACAGGTGCCTCGTCGTTCGGTTGGCTGCTGGATGAACTGGAGCGCGAGTGGCCATCACACCAGGCCGGCTCGCAGGCGATGTGCAACGACCTGCTGCGGCTGATCTTCATCCATGCGCTGCGCCATCACATCAACAGCGCGGATGCCGAACAATTGTCCTGGCTGGGCGGACTACGGGAACCGGCAATTGCCGGCGTCTTGCGCGCCGTTCACGGTGCCCCGGAAAAACCTTGGCGCCTGACGCAAATGGCCGAGATTGCTTGCATGTCGCGATCAGGTTTCGCCGCGTTATTCAAAACTTGCATGGGTGTAGCGCCGGTCGAATATGCCACGCGCTGGCGGATGCGCGTGGCCGCGTTTCGCTTGCGCAATGGCCGGGACACTGTGGCGACCATTGCTGCTTCACTGGGCTATCTGTCCGACGCGGCGTTTGGCGCTGCCTTCCGCCGCGTGCACGGCATATCGCCGGGCCAATACCGCCGCGATCCACTCCTGTAGCCCAATGATCAAGGTTATGATCGCGACAATCGCCGCCAGGGACATCCGCCGATGCCTGCCATGAAAACCCGCCCCACCCCCGCGCCATTGCTCAAGCCCGGCGAAACCGTGGTGCTGTTCGACGGCGTGTGCAAACTGTGCAACGGCTGGGCGCGCTTTCTGATTCGCCATGACCATCAGCGCCATGTGCGTCTGGCGACCGTGCAATCGCCCGAAGGCCAGGCCTTGCTGGCGTGGGCCGGCTTGCCCCTGGATGAGTTCGACACCATGGCGGTGATCCGCGACCGCAATTATTGGGAGCGATCAGATGCATTCCTTGAAGTGGTCGGGCAACTGCCGATGCGCTGGCAGCCGCTGAAACTGCTGCGGATTTTCCCGCGCCGCCTGCGTGACTGGGCTTACGATCGAATCGCGCTGAACCGCTATCGGCTGTTCGGCAAGTACGACACTTGCCTGCTGCCAACAGCGGATCATGAAAGCCGCTTTCTAAAAGCCCACGGTTAACCCGACCAGTTGCACCGGTGTCATCTTCGTCACCATCATCAGCACGATGACAAACATCCCGGCGAACCCGGCGATGCCCATCCAGAACCACCAGCGGTAAGTGCTTGCAAAGCGATCATCCAGAGGCAGGCCGCCCTCGCCCGCGCTCAGCGCCATCTTCTGCAGACGCTTTTGCAATACCAGTACAGGCAGCCACAGTGCGCCTACGCAGAAGAAAATGATCAGCGACGTCAGCAGCCACTCACTGCTCATCGAAAGCCCGGAAAGCCGCATCAGCAGATAGCCGGTGATGACCTGCACAAACCCGGCCGGCGTGGTGATCCACGTATCGAAACGCACCACCATCCTTGCGACATGGGCGATCACTTGCGGGTTGCCGCTGCGGCTGGCGGCGATCAGGTAGAGGTAGGAGCCCATGCCGAAACCGAAGAGGAAAATCGCCGCGATTACATGCAGGTACTTCAGGCAGAGATAGAGCATCTCAACGCTGTCCATCGGAGAATTGAACCGACAGGCTCAAGTTGGCCGGATCGTTGATCGCCGCCAGATATTCATCGACGCTAATTTCGCCAACACACGGCCTCGCGCCAGGTTGCGGTGCATAACCCCGCGCCATTTTGATTGCCAGGGCGACGGCGGCGCAGCTGGGGATTTCCGGGCCTTTGTCATTCAGCGCGGTGAGTTGCGCGGTCATGCTCAGCGGCTGATCGTCAACCCCGATGCCCTGAACATCGATGTACATCGCGCTTTTGCCATCACCGAAGCGTTCGAACCACGTGCCCAGGCGATGCAGGCGCGCCGCCCAGCGCACATGATCGCGCACCAGCCCGAAGCGCAAGGCCTGCGCCAGCAAGGCGTTGGCAACGCCGCCGAGCTTCAGGCCGGCGCCAGCCTTGAAGCGCAGTGTGTGCGCACCATAGCGGCGGGCAAATATATCCATGTCCGGCACATCGACATTGGCCAGCACCCGCGTGCCCAGTTGCGGCATGCTGCGCAGGGTCAGATCGAGCCAACCCAATACTTCGTGAACCTGGCCGTTTTTCAACTGCCTGATCGGTTTGCCCGCATAAGCGAGCACGCCTTCGACCGTGGACAGCCCCGGCATCTTCGCCGAGGATGAAATGCCATGCTCGATCGAATCGATTCGCGCAAAGCGCTGGCGCTGCTGATCGATGATTGCCGAGGACAAGGTCGGCACCGAACTGCAACCGCTGAGCACGGCCACACCAGCCTCCCTGGCGCGGGCGTCGAGCACGTCAATGCCGTTGACGAAAGTGCGGCAGTCAGCCAGATCGCAATAATTCACACCGGCATCGATGCAGCTTTCAGCAACTGCGTAGGATTGCCCCTGAAACGGCCCGCCGGTGTGCACCACCAACTGAACATTCAACTCTCGCAACGCCGCTTGAAAACCTGCGCCCATTGCATCGCCGCACCAGCCTTCGCACGGACGGCCTGATTGCGCTTGCAGCTCAGCGACCTTGCCCTGCAACTTGCGCGCATCGCGGCCCGACAACAGCAGTTCAATCTCTGGCATGAGCGCCAGATGCCGACACACGATGCTGCCGAAATTGCCGTAACCACCGACGACCATCACCCTGAATGCCATTGCCCTGTCCCTGTTCCAGCCTAAACGTATGGCGCAGAGGATATAGGCCGCAGCGGCGATCAGACATTTATTTTGCAACCGGGTATCACCCCGTCCGCTTGTCCAAGGCAAAAAGAATGAACCCAACGCCCCTCTCGTCGCCTAACGCACAGACCATCAGGAGCTAAGCCTATGCAAATCGAAACCGTGTGGATCGTATTGGCGGTCATTCTTGTGCTGATCGAGCTTTGGGCCATTAACCGGGTGCGTAAAAGCGAGGGGAAATCCAGTAGTAAAGGCGTGTGGATCGTGCTGATCGTGTTCGTGCCGCTGTTCGGCCTGATCGCCTGGGCGTTGGCGGGACCCAAGCATGTCGGTCGCATTTCGCCTTCCCAGGCTAACCGGTGACCCACGGGTGCAGGCCCGTCTCAAGTATCACCACAGCCCGGCTTTTGCCGGGCTTGTTATATGCAATGCCCGCCGCGCGGATTTCTTGCAGGCTGCACGAAAGCATTGTGCCTGCTTCGATGCCAGCCCTTGATTTAGAAGGGTTGCGCTTGATCGGCGAGTTGGCATGAGTCCTGCGATAGCCTCTTCCTGAATACACAGCAGCGCGAAAAAGAACGCTGTGTTCAATCCGTGAAAAGCAGAGGCCTCAAAAAATGAATGCCATCGACCTTCTCAAAGCCGACCATGAAAAAGTCAAAGCCATCCTCAGCCAACTGAGTGAGTCCACCGACCGTGCGCTGAAAAAACGCGTCGAGTTACTGGGCAAACTGGAAATGGAAATCACCATCCACACCCGCCTCGAAGAAGAGATTCTCTACCCTGCGTTCAAGGAAGCCGGCAGCAAGGAAGAAGACATCATGTACTACGAAGCCAAGGAAGAGCACCGCACCGTGGATTCGCTGGTACTGCCTGATCTGAAAGAAACCGATCCAGGCAGCCCGGAATTTGCCGGTCGGGTCAAAGTGGTCAAGGAACTGCTGGAGCATCACATCGAAGAGGAAGAAGAGGAAATGTTCCCGAAAGCGCAGAAGCTTCTGGGTAAGGCCATGCTCGAGGAACTGGGCGCGCAAATGGAAGCCATGAAGGCGAGCCACAAAAGGAAATGGCGGCCAACAAAATCGCCGCTTGAAGTGTTGAAGACACCGAAGCCCGGCGGCAATGCCGGGCTTTTTTTGTGTGCCCAAACTGGCCCTCGCTCCCACATTGGATATACGTATGTTCGGCAATTCCTGAACAAGCCACGAAACCTGTGGGAGCGAGCCTGCTCGCGAAGGCGTCAGGTCAGCCACATCAACTATGACTGACACTGCGCTTTCGCGAGCAGGCTCGCTCCCACAGGGTCAGTGTCGGTCTTGATGCAGGTTGTGATCAAACCGCCCAAGGTGGCGCCGGATCGAATTTCCCTTCAATCCACTCCTTGAACGCCACCACCGCCGCCGCTGGAAACCGCGATGACGGCCTGACCAGATAAGCGCCGCCCGCCGAATCCAGATGCCAGTCGGGCAACACACGAATCAACCGACCTGCCGCCAGATCGCGGCTCATCAGCCAGTCGCCGGCACCGAGTATGCCGGCGTCGGCGCGGGCGGCGGCGAGCAGGGATTCGCTGTCGCTGGCGGTCAGGTTGCCGTGGGGCGTGATGGTCTGCACCTCGTTGCCGCGATGCAGGCGCCACAGCGGGAACGACGCCAGCCCACTGAAGCGCAGGCAATTGTGCTGCTGCAGATCCTGTGGGGTTTGCGGCATGCCGTGGGCCTCGATGTAGGCCGGCGATGCGCAGAGAATCCGTCGATGGTCGCTGAGCTTTTTCGCGATCAGCCGATTATCGTCCAGCTCGCCGATGCGGATAGCCGCGTCGAAGCCCTGCTCGATGATGTCGACCAGGCCTTCGCTGTAATCGGCGATTACCGAAACATGCGGATGAGCCTTGAGAAATTCCGGCAGCAACGGTCCCAGCCACAAGCGCCCCATCGCCGCCGGCAAAGCCAGACGCAACGTGCCGCGCACTTCGCTGGCGCCCTGCACCGCTTTCTGCTGCGCTTCGTTCATCAACTCGACGGCCGCGCGCAAGCGTTGTTCAAGTTGCAGGCCGGCCTCGGTGATACGCACGTGTCGCGTCGAGCGTTCCACCAACCGCACGCCCAGTCGCTTCTCCATCGCCGCGAGGCGCTTGGAAACGATGGTCGGATGACGCTGCAACAAACGCCCCGCCGCGACAAACGAGCCTTGCGCGGCGACGGCCAGGAAAGCAGCGATTTCATCGCTGTGCGGGTTGCTCAGAACATCCAGATTCATGGTTTTAGAATGATCGCCCCTGATGATCGCCCCGATTCAAGATCGGCATGCGCTTGTGCCGCGTCGGCCAATGAATACCGCGCGCGAATTTGCGGGGTGATGATACCGGCGGCCACCGCAGCCAGCACGTCTTGCGCGCGCTCCTGATATTCGGCTGTCGTGGCAGTGTGCGCGGCCAGCGATGGACGGGTCAGGAACAGCGAGCCCTTGGCGTTCAGCGTGGCTATTTCCACCGCTGCCGGCGCGCCGGTCTGCGCGCCGAACGAGACCATCAATCCGCGTGGGCGCAAGCTGTCCAGCGAGGCCTGAAAAGACACCCGACCAATCGGGTCATACACCACGTCGACCTTGCGCCCCTCGGTGATACGCAACACATCGGCGGCGAGGGTTTCGGCATCGAACACCAACACTTCGTCACAACCGGACGCGCGAGCCTTGTCGACACTGGCCTGCTTCGACACCACACCGATCACCGTTGCGCCAAGGTGTTTGGCCCATGGCACCATGATTTCCCCCAGACCTCCCGCGACACCGTAAAGCAGCATCGTCGTGCCCGGCCCGACCGGATAAGTCGCCTTCAGCAGATACTGCGCGGTGATGCCTTTGAACAACACCGCCGCCGCATCTTCGAACGACAACTCATCGGGGATCTTCACCAGACGCTCTGCCGGAAACAGCCGCGCCGAGGCGTAACCGCCCAGGGGCCCGGTGGCGTAAGCGACCCGATCACCGACGCGGACATTGCTCACACCGGCACCGACCGCCGCCACCCGACCCGCGCCTTCCAGACCCAACCCCGAAGGCAACGCCACCGGCACTGCACCTTTGCGCTGGCTGACATCGAGGTAATTAACGCCCACCGCCGCTTGCTCCAGCCAGACCTCGCCAGGCCTAGGCGTTTGCTCGCTGACAGTGTGCAATTGCAGGACATCCGGTGCGCCCGTTGCGGTGAAGCGGATTGCATTGGCCATGGTCATCTCCATTCATTCGTTAGCCGTTGAGCTCAGTCTGAAAGCTCAGCATTCAACGAACAACCCAACCTGAATGCAGTTCATTGCTGCATCTGATGCAGCTATGCATGAATAAAAAAGGAGCGGCAGGTGCTGCCACTCCTCTTTGCAGAATCAATCGAACGCGCCGTTGAGCACCTCGTAGATCAGCCCGGTAGCCAGCGCGACGAGGATCAGGTCGGTGCCAACCTGTTGCCATTCGTAGCCGTCGTAATGAGGCAAATGGCCGAGCAGACGCCCGTCCAGCTTCTTGGCGATGCCTGGTGGCAGCGGTTTGCCCCGCGCCAAATTCTTCTGAACGCCAGGCGGCAGCGCTGGCCCCGGATTCCAGTATTCGCCGCGATAGCCGTCGACGATGCCGAGAATATTGCCGCGATCAATGCTCGGAGCACCGCCGCCATTGCCAGAGTGTTGCTGGCCTTTATTGCCATTGCCCTGACCGCCCCCACCCTGTTTACCATGATCCTGCATGTTCTGCGGTTTGCCCTTGCCGTTGCCCTGGCCGCCCTGGCCCTTGCCATTGCCGGGGTCGGCCAGTGCCGTCGTGCTGCCGACTACAAGCGCGAGGCAAGACAGCGCGACAATCAATCTGCGAGCTTTTCTCATGTGCGATTCCTTCGGTTTGGGGGGCTTGAGTTGGGGGGAATGTGCTCAGCTTAGTGGATTTCTCCTTGCTGACCACTCGGCCTTGCGTCAGGATTCCCACCCTCTCCACCCGCGATCGAAAAAACATGAATCGTCAAAAGAAGCTGCAGCAGTTGTTCAAGGAAAAAGCCAAAAAGGCCAACGCCAAACTGGCGCCGAAAAAGCCCAAATACATCTGCAAGGCTGATCGCCTGAAGCTGGAAGCCGAAGCCGCGCAGGCTTCAGTGGAAAATACCGAGAGCTGAGTCAGGCTTTCTGCCGCGACGTCAGCCACGTCATCAGCGCCGCCAGCACCAGCAATGCCGCGCTGGCGAAGAAGGTCAGCCGATAGCCACTGCCGTCGAACAGCAGACCACCGACGGTCGACCCCGAAGCGATCGACAACTGCACCACCGCCACCATCAGCCCACCGCCCGCTTCGGCATCGTCGGGCAGCGTGCGCGCCAGCCACGACCACCAGCCCACCGGCGCGGCGGTCGCGATCAATCCCCACACGCCCAGCAACACGAACGCCGCCACCACTGAACTGCCCAGCCCAATGAGCGCCACTGCGATCATCGCCATCAACAGCGGGATGGTGATCACCACGCGATACAGCCCCTTCTTCAACACCGAACCGATGACCACGGTGCCGATGAACCCGGCTACACCAATGACCAGCAGAATCATCGACAGCACCGAAACATCGACCCGGGTCACGGTTTCCAGAAACGGTCGCAGATAAGTGAACAGCACAAACTGGCCCATGAAGAACAGGCCGGCGCCGAGCATGCCCAACGCCACCCGGCGGCTTTTGAACAACGCAAAGCCGTTGGCTGCGCTGGCTTTGCGTGGCGCGGCGGGGAGCGCGGGCAAGCTGATCCATTGCCAGAGCAGCGCAATCAACGCCACCGGTATCAGGCAGAAAAACGCCCCGCGCCAGCCAATCACACTGCCGAGATAACTGCCCAGCGGCGCCGCGACCACCGTAGCCAAAGCATTGCCGCCGTTAAAAATTGCCAATGCCTTGGGCACGCTGGCGGAGGGCACCAGACGCATGGCCAACGCTGCCGACATCGACCAGAAGCCGCCAATCACCACGCCGATCAATGCGCGACCGATCATGTAAACCGTGTAGTTTGGCGCCAGGCCCACCACCAGCCCGGACGCACACATCAGCGCCGTCAACAGCAGCAACAGGCGCTTGCGATCCATCGAACCGACAAGCCTGGTGATCGTCAGGCTGGTCAGCACCGCGAACGCGCCGGAGATGGCGATGCCGTAGCCGGCCAGGCCTTCGCTGATGTGCAAGTCCGTGGCCATGGGCGTGAGCAGACTGACCGGCATGAACTCGGAGGCGATCAGCGCGAAGACACACAGGGTCATGGCGAACACGCCGCTCCAGTACGCCGGTTGCTCGCCGGCAGTGGACACGCCCATGGGCTGGTTTGTCGGGTTGTCGATTGCTTGGGCCGTCATGCAAAAACCTGTTTGGAAGAACAAATGGTCGAGGCACTTCTGCCCCGCTACTCAGGCTGCAAAGCTTGACGGATCGGGCTTAACTTGATTAGTAGTGGCAATCTTCATGTACTTTTGAGAAAAATTCAGCAATGAGCAACGCCAAAGTCAATGACCTGCAGGCCTTTCTGGCGGTGGCCCAGGATCAAAGCTTCACCAAAGCCGCTGCTCGCCTCGGCGTCACGCCCTCTGCGTTGAGTCATACGGTCCGCGCGCTGGAGCAGCGTCTGGGTATCCGCTTGCTGGCTCGTACGACGCGCAATGTCTCGCCGACCGAGGCTGGCGAGCGCTTGATGCATTCGATTGCGCCGCTGTTCGAGCAGATCAGCGCCGAGCTCGAAGCCCTTGGCGAATTGCGCGACAAGCCCAGCGGCACGATCCGGATTTCCTGCACGGACGATCAGATCGAGTTGTGCATTCGGCCGATGCTTACAAAGTTTTTGCAGGACTATCCGGACATCACCTTGGAGTTTTACGTCGATTATGGTTTCACCAATGTGGTCAAGGAACGCTTCGATGCTGGTATCCGTCTCGGTGAGTCGATCAGCAAAGACATGATCGCCGTGCGCATCGGCCCGGACTGGCGCCTGGCCGTGGTGGCCTCGCCGGGTTACTTCGCTCGCCACCCGAAACCCGCCACGCCACATCAGTTGACGGAGCACACCTGCATCAACATCCGCCATCAACCGGCCGGCGCGATTTACGCCTGGGAGTTTGCGCACAAGGGTCAGGATTTCAGCGTGAAGGTCGACGGGCAGTTGGTGTTCAACAGCATCATGCACGTGCTCAATGCCGCCGTGGATGGCATCGGCGTGGCGTACGTGCCCGAGCAATTGGTCGCGCCGTATCTGGCCGACGGGCGACTGGTAGAAGTGCTGGAAGAGTGGTGCCCGACGTTTCAGGGCTATCACCTGTACTACCCGAACCGGCGCCAAGGCTCGGCAGCGTTTGCAGCGTTTGTCGAAGCACTGAAATACAACCGCTGACAAACGCAACTCTTCAATCCAAGCCAAATCCCTGTGGGAGCGGGCTTGCCCGCGAAGGCGTCGGCACATTCAACCTCATCATCGCCTGACCCAGCGCTTTCGCGAGCAGGCTCGCTCCCACAATGGTCCGGGGCAAGGCCAAAATCTTCAGCGCAACCAAAATCCCTGTGGGAGCGAGCCTGCTCGCGAAGGCGCCAGATCAGATACATCCACATTGAATGACACACCGCTTTCGCGAGCAAGCTCGCTCCCACAATGGTCCGGGGCAAGGCCAAAATCTTCAGCGCAACCAAAATCCCCGTGGGAGCGAGCCTGCTCGCGAAGTCGCCAGATCAGATACATCCTCATTGAATGACACACCGTTTTCGCGAGCAGGCTCGCTCCCACAATGATCCGGGTCAAGGCTACGTTTTCACAGGCTGGCTCACCACAGCGGCAAACCGAATCACCGCCGCACAACGACGAAGGGAGGCCCATTAAAGACCTCCCTTATCTCTCCCCGTCAGGATGTACCCAGACCCTGCGACAGATCCGAAGAAGACGGCCGCGCCGGATCCGGTTTGGTCTCGACTTCGGTTTGTTCAGTGGTTCGGGTCACCGTGTCACGCACGACTTCATAACCTTCCTGAGCTTTTTGCTTGGCTTTGTCGACCATGCCAGCGCTGGTGCGGCCCATGTAGCGCTGTTCAGTGGACGTGGTCGGCAACGCCGCGCCGAGCAAGGCACCCAAAGCGACCCCAGCGGCAGCCACCATCAGCGGTTGCTCCTTGAGCAGGTGACTGAACTGCTGGCCAAGCACTTGCGAATTACGCGACAGTCGATCACTGGCGTCATGCATCGCATGGCTCAGATTTTCCTTCGCCGCACCGACGTTTTCCCCGAGGTGGCTGGCCTTGCCTTTCAGCGAGTGGTAGCCGTCCTTCAGCGAGTCAGTGGTCGAATGCAAATGCGCGCGCGCACTGTCGATGCCGTCGGCCAAACCATCGGCCCACTCGCCGGCCTTGTCCTGATCCGGCCCGCTGCGATAGGTCGGCTGCGGCACGGGTGGGCGATTCTGGCTGATCATCAACCAGAGCAGCCCCACGGAAGTCAGCACCGCTGGCACCGGATTATTGCGCACGCTGGTGCCGAGATTGGTGAAGAACGTCGAGCCGTTGCTCTGCATCATCCCCCAGGCCTGATCGATCATCTGCCCGGGGGTGAACTTGCTCTCCAGTTGATCGACGATGTTGCCGATGCTGGCGCGCTGCGCATCGATTTCGCGCTCGATCTGCTCCGGGCTTTTTTCCGCTTCGATATCCAGTTCGCTTTTCATGAGACTTTCCTCCGCAGCGCTTCCTGATCCTTGTTCAAGGCGTCGAGGGTGCGATCAGGTTTGAAGTGAGATGGCTCGAATTGCTTTTTCCCGGATTGCAGCATGGCGAAGCCGATGATCATCACCACCACGCCGACGATCAGCGCGGCCAACCATGGCGCCATGAACATGCTCAGGCCGTACACAGCCGACATCAACAGAATGATGAAGCCGGCGAGGAACACGATCGCGCCGCCGGCCACCGCAGCGATGCCCGCCTTCAGCGTGCTGAGGCTGTTGTGCAGTTCGGCTTTTGCCAGTGCCAGTTCCTTGGTGAACAAGGCCGGTACCTCGCGGGACAGTTGTCGCAACAGGCCGACCACGGAGGCGTCATCCGTTTGGCCGAGGGGCCTTGCCCCGCTCAGATCAGATTCATCTCTGTTCATCACAGTTCTCCTTTGGCGTCGGGTGCGTGCGGTACGGAAGCCGCGGCAAAATCAGAGGGGTGATCGCTGTCACTGGGCGAGGTCGGGGTGATGCCGGTGGCCAGTCCCGGATTGGCGTGGGCCGATGGCGGCACTGACGATTCATAGGGTCGCTGCGCGCCGTAATCGGCTGGCGGTGGCGTCGAGGTGGAGCCCGCCGCCGGATCGTGTTCGGCACTGACCGTCGCTGCTGCAGAGGTGCCTGCTTTGAGAAACCGCGACAGGCCGAAACCGATGGCAATGCTGCCGGCGATGAACAATCCCGGATTGCTGCGCGCCAGATCCGCCGCATCATGCAGCAACTGCTCGGCACTCTTGCCACGCAGATTGCCTGCCAGCCCGGTCATGGAGTCCGCCATGTCGGTCAGGTAGTCGGACATACCCAGCGTGTCCTTGTCCTGCAGTTCCGAGACAAAGCTTTTCGCCCCTTGCGCCAAGGCTTCGATCTGCTCGGCCGCCGTGTCGCGATACTGGCCGAATTGCGCATCGGCCTGCTGCCGCGCACCGCCCAGTGCTTCGCTGACGTTGTCCTTCAAATGATCAAAACTTTGCTCAGGCTTGCCGTTGGGATCACCTGATTCATACCCTGACCTGCTGTCTGAAGTATTCATGTCGCCCCTCGCCTTCTCACTGAAAACGTAAAAACGGAGCTACACGGCAACATTGCCTCGAGCCCCCACATAGGAGATGACGGAGCAGCTTGCGCGAGAGTTCAAAGAGGTTGATGAGCGTGCAGCATCAGGTCTGGATCAGCGACGAAAGGTTGCGCTTGGCAGGATTGTGTTGAGCTTCTGCGCCGGTCTGCGGTCAAGACAAGGCACGGGGGTTCATCCAGATGATGGCAGTGAAACCCTCAACGCCGCCGATAGATGGCAGAATCCCCACACCCTGATCACTTCGGAGACCGCAATGCTTCGCCTGTTTGAAGAAAGGCTCGACCCCTTCCCGCCCGACGAGGCGCCGCCACCGCCAGTCGGCCTGATGCGATTTCTGTGGGCCTGCACCCGGGGCGCGCGCGGTTACATCCTGGCCTTCGCCCTGCTCAGCGCCAGCGTGTCGATCTACGAGGCATGGCTGTTTTCGTTCCTCGGGCAAGTGGTGGATCTGCTCTCGACCTGGCAATCTGGCGGCGCTGCTGGTGACGAGGAAAGCCGCGTGTTGTGGGGCATCGGCATTGTGCTGGTAGTCAGCATCGGGCTGGTGGCGCTACGCACGATGGTCCAGCACCAGATCCTCGCGATCAATCTGCCGCTGCGCCTGCGCTGGGACTTTCACCGGTTGATGCTGCGGCAAAGTCTGTCGTTCTTCTCCGACGAGTTCTCCGGCCGGGTCACGACCAAGGTCATGCAGACTGCGTTGTCGGTGCGCGAGGTGTTGTTCACCCTGATCGAAATTCTCCCCGGCATCGGCGTGTACTTCATCGCGATCATTGCGCTGGCCGGTGGCTTTGCGTTGAAGTTGATGCTGCCGTTCCTGGCGTGGATCGTTTTGTTCGGGCTGGCGATGGTGTATTTCGTGCCGCGTCTGGGCAAGGTCGGCCAGGAACAGGCCGATGCGCGCTCGTCGATGACCGGGCGGATTGCCGATGCCTACACCAACATCACCACGGTCAAACTGTTCTCGCACTCCAAGCGTGAAGCGCATTTTGCCCGTGCGGCGATGGAAGATTTCAAGCTCACCGGGTTCCGCCAGATGCGTCTGGTCAGCCAGTTCGAGATCGTCAATCAGGCGCTGGTGGTCGCGTTGATTATCGGTGCCGGCGGTTACGCGCTGTGGCTGTGGCATCAGGGCGAAGTCGGCACCGGCGCTGTTGCGGCGATCACCGCCATGGCGTTGCGCATCAACGGCATGTCGCACTGGATCATGTGGCAGATGACGTCGCTGTTCGAAAACATCGGCACCGTGCAGGACGGCATGGCCACCCTGACCAGCGGCCCGAAAGTCCAGGACGCGCCGGATGCCAAGGTGCTTGAGCCTGCCGGTGGCGAAGTGGTTTTCGACAATGTCAGCTTCAACTACAACGGCGAACGCCAGGTGCTCGACGGCTTGACCCTGCACATTCGCCCCGGCGAAAAGATCGGCCTGGTCGGCCGCTCCGGTGCAGGTAAATCGACGCTGATCAACCTGCTGCTGCGCTTCTACGACGTTGATCGCGGCGAGATCCGCATCGATGGGCAGAACATCGCCGAGGTCACCCAGGACAGCCTGCGCAGCGTGATCGGCATGGTCACCCAGGACACGTCACTGCTGCACCGCTCGATCCGCGACAACATTGCCTACGGACGCCCGGACGCCACCGACGAAGACATCCATCGCGCGGCAGTGAACGCACAGGCCGATGGTTTTATCAGCCAGTTGAGCGACAAGCAGGGCCACAGCGGTTACGACACGCTGGTCGGCGAACGCGGTATCAAGCTCTCCGGCGGGCAGCGCCAACGCATCGCCATCGCTCGGGTGATGCTGAAAAACGCGCCGATCCTGCTGCTCGACGAAGCCACCAGCGCACTGGATTCCGAGGTTGAAGTCGCGATCCAGGAAAGCCTCGATGAAATGATGCAGGGCAAAACCGTGATCGCCATTGCTCATCGCTTGTCGACCATTGCAGCGATGGACCGGCTGATCGTCATGGACGAAGGCCGCATCATCGAACAAGGCACCCACGCGCAATTGCTGGAGAAGAACGGCACCTATGCGCGGCTGTGGCAGCACCAGAGCGGCGGCTTCCTCGGTGAGGATCGGGGTTTGGTTGAGGTGATGGAGGAGTGATCAGGCTGGAGGGCCGGGGCCCCGGGCAACAGGATCGGCTCGAGGTTCTCGAGAAGGACATCTGGCGGGCGCATGGCTGTAATCCGCGGCAGGAGATGGCCTCTGCGCCCGCAACGAACGCCTCTGAAGCGACTACGGCTACGGACTCCTTGCGATGAGAGAAGTCCGTTTCAAGAGGTTATCCGTTGAGAGTCTTCACTCCAGGCATCGCTTGGGCGTCAGTCGAGTTTGCTCGGTGTTCGGCACCTCAGCACTGACATCTGCCTGTTTACGGCTGCTGAATTCAATCGGATAAGGCCCGGTCTGCGCCAGAGCTGCCTGCACACGGCTGACAAAGGCCGCGTCGTCCAGGGTGTAGAAAACCCACACCTGACGCTTTCCGCCGGTGACCGTGCACCCCCACTTTGCGAACTCATCCGCCGTTACGGCCGCCTTAATCTGGCGGTCCACCTGCATCATCCGCGCGGATTCCTTTGAACTCGGCAGGAAGCGATCCGACACGTATTTCCAGCTGATGCGAGCCTTGTAAGGAAACGCCTGGGTATCCTTGAGATTCAGGTCGGAAGGCATGCGAAAACTCGCTGGCATTGGGTCGTCAGGAAAATCAGACGGTTGGAAATCGCTGTCGCCTGTCACGGCCACTTGCCGTTGCGGATTGTCAGCAGGATCATCACTGAGCAGTATTCTGAGCGCTTCAGCTTGGCGCTCTTCCCGCTCGCTCACGCATTTGTTGTAGGCCGTTGTATGCGCTGGACCGGAATCCAGACAAGGATCGCGCTCCACCGGTTTTGGAGAATGGGAGCGCGTGCAGCCGGACGTGATCAGGCTTGCCAGCACCAATAAAACAACGGCTGGCCAGATTTCAGGGCGCAGGGAAGCGTGGGGAATGACTTTCAAGTGGCCTTCCTTGGATGAGCAGCAGTACGAGACATATGGAAAACGGCGCATTTTGCCTGCCACCCCTGCCCCATGAACAGGCCAGAGAGGAATTAAAGTGGCAATTCATCACAAGCAGTGCTCGACCAGCCACAGCCGCTTGTGACGAACAGCCACATACTCCCTCAGATGCCTACGCTGGAACCGTTGCCCGGTACGCCAAAATCGCCACCCGGAAAAGCACCACCCTCAATGTGGTAGACCTTCGGTTCTGCGGAAAAATAATCCTCCAGCCCCAGCATGAAGCGCTGATGGTCGTCACTCTCTTCAAACCCCGGCGAATGATCCTCAAGCGATTGCCAGCGCACGATCAAATTGAACTGCTCGGGGATTTCAATACCTTGCGCCAGCAAGTGGCCGCCGTATCCCTTGGCGCGGGTGAGCAACGGTTCGACTTCGGCAAATGCCCGTCGAAAGGCTTCAGTCTGTTGCGGGTGAACGGGCAGGACTGCGATTTCATAAACCATGATGTTTCTCCAAAATCAGTGAGCGGATTCAGACGATGAGCGAAGGCTCGACGGCGATGGCGATTTTTCCCAGCAGACCGTTGTTGCCGCTCTCGAGTCTTGCGTGGGCGAGCGGGATGTCGGCGAGCGAATAGACGGCGCCCACATGTGGCCGCAACTGGCCGCGCTCGACCAACGCGCTCAATTCATCGAGCTTGCCGCGATTCTGGCGGGTGAAAACGAAGTGGTAGCTGGCATTCTTGCCCCAGGCCTGGAAGAGGTTTTGTGGCTGCGCGATGTCGACGATCGAGACCACGCGGCCAAGCTGAGCGAGCACGTCGGCGCTGCGAGACAGGGTATCGCCGCCGATGGTATCGAACACCACGTCGACGCCGTGGCCAGCGGTTTCGCGCATGATCGCTTCGACGTAGTCCTCTTGGGTGTAATCGATCACCACGTCAGCACCCAGGCTGCGGACGAAATCGGCGTTGGCCTCGCGCACGGTCGTAAAGACTCTGGCGCCCATGGCTTTGGCCACCTGAATCGCCACATGGCCGACCCCGCCCGCGCCGCCGTGGATCAGAATGCTTTCGCCTACGCGGAGCACGGCGCGCACGGTCAGCGCTTCCCAAACCGTACCGCCGACCAGACTCAGACTGGCCGCCTCGAGGTGGCTCAGAGAAGCAGGCTTCCTGGCGATGATGCTTTCGGCTGCGACGTGGTACTCGGCATAACTGCCCTGCCCGTCGAATATCTGCGGCGTGTACCAGACCTCGTCGCCCGGCGCGAAAGCGCTGACGCCCGGCCCGATGGCTTCAACCACGCCCGACACGTCGTGACCGGTAATGGCTGGCAGCGGCACCAGGTCGGGATAGTCACCGCGCCGAACCTGATAATCCAGCGGATTGATGGAAGTAGCGTGCACTCGGACCAGCACTTGGCCCGCTTGCGGAACCGGTTTGGGCACTTCGCTGAGTTCGAACGAATCAGGACCGCCGAAGGATTTCAGAATCATCGCTTTCATGGCAAAACCTCGTATCGATAAAGAGGGATATCGAGAATTCTCGATATCCTAGAGTAAAAAAATTTACAGCTCTTTCCCTATGATCTCTGCAAGCGCGCTGATAGCAGCCTCATTGCGTTTGTAGTAGGTCCATTGACCGACGCGTCGCACTTCAACCAGCCCCACCCGCTGCAACGTGGCCAGGTAACTCGACACCGTCGACTGCGACAGGCCGATACCTTCCTGGATGCTGCTGACGCAGACACCCTCGACGAGAACGTCACCCTCATCCTGCGGGGGAAGTTCTTCACGGGATCCTTCAGGCCTTCAAGGATCTTGAGGCGCGTCGGGTTCGAGAGGGCTTTGAAGATTTCGATCAGTTCCATGCGCCGAGGATATCGAGATTATTCGATATGTCAATGCCCGCGTGCAAAGCGTCCAGATAATAGCGAGCAGTCACACCACCAGCCATCAGCAGTGACTACTCTATTCAGGACATGGGAAGCGCGCTGCCTTACCAGTCGAGACCAATGCGGTTCGCTAGTAAATTAAGAGGCCGTTAGCGTTAGGGCCAATGAGGCACTATTTACCATGATCGGTTGGAAGTCGCATCATCATTGACTCTGTAAGAAATATGAAAATTCGCTTTTTGAAACCGGTTTCGACCAACAGGTATGTGTCATTTACGTTCAAAAGCACATGAACCTGCCCTCGAAATCTCTCGCTCTCGAAATTAACCAAGTCTTCAGTCATCATTTTTTCAAATCGCAGCATTCCTGTATAAAAAGAAATTGCCACAACTGATCCAGCGAGCAAATAACTGTAGTCACGCATTAGCGACCTTCTAAGAGCGATTCTTTTTTTATCAAGGATTCGTTGAATCTGGGTTTTAGGGCGAATAAGTATACCGGACTTCAATATAGACGCTATAACCACACCAATGACACCCATCCATGTTAGTTGGCCGACAGTTGAAAAATCAAAATCCAGATATGCAAAATTGAACATGACAGTGAATATCAGAAAAAAGAAGACCCAGTAAATCAGCTTTTCTGCAATATTGGTTTCTCTGTGCATTTTTTTGGCAGGTTTAGCTAACCATTTGGGAAATCGTTTACTTGCCGCGATTGTTAACGCTGCTAGAGGAGCGAGTGCAGAATAGTAGAACTGAGAAATTGCAAAGGAAAAAACCTTAGTAACCATATAGCAAAACATCACATAGAAGGTGAATGTCGCTACAAAGCTCGTAACAAACCTCAGCGAGGCTACTGATACTATCTCAAACGGCACCTCTATAAGAAACCCAATGTAATGAACCGTACCCAATGAGAGAAACGCCATTACTGCCTTTAGCATTGAGATGAAGGTTTTATTTTTCGGTAACTTTGCGTGTGCCAAAATCTGTTTTAGCAATGGAAAATCTCTGCAGTCATGAACGTGGTAGGAAATTCGTTAAAAGCGTATTGGGGTTTTAAGCTTCCCTCAGTAGATAACCATTACAACATGGCCGCGCGGCCTTGAGCCATTACCTAGAGCGGTTGTTTTTCAGCAGCGGTTGGGGTTGGGGGTTGCGCTACTGGCGGTTCCGCATGCGCCGCTTTACCTGCAGGAACGCATCCTGGAAAGGGCTTTGCAGGATTGGAATGTCGGAGGCGGGCAGATTTTTTGTATTTTCTCCAGTCAGAAACTGTTACCGGCGAAGGCCCGGGCTTTGGTGCGGTTTCAGGGCAATTTCCGGCGCCGTGAGATCAATCAGCAATGATTGCCACTCGGAAATCGCCGGATGCACTTTCCAGTTTGAATTATCCGTGCAGAAACGGACTTAATACCGCACTTTGAATACTCATGATGAAGACCACGCTTATCGCCGCCTCCGCAACGGTCATGACCAAGACCATTCTAAAAACCGCAAGCTTATGGTTTGACCAGGCATTGACTAGCAATGCCCAAATCCGCTTGGCACCACGCATGTCTTCCGTAGCAACCATAGCGCTTGCTTTGTTACCTTTGAACTCCTCGAGCGACTCTTCGAGAAAAGTCGACAAGTTCGCAATAAGCGATATAAAGAAAACCAACATGCACATCGCAAACGGTAGCGTCCGCTTTAAACCAGCGAGGCTGAGATCGAACTTTCCAAGATCTAATTTACTACCAGCCACTAATGCGATTGTCAGCATAATTATTT
Source organism: Pseudomonas sp. AC255 (assembly GCF_979258175.1). Taxonomy (NCBI): domain Bacteria; kingdom Pseudomonadati; phylum Pseudomonadota; class Gammaproteobacteria; order Pseudomonadales; family Pseudomonadaceae; genus Pseudomonas; species Pseudomonas sp. AC255. The sequence goes on from NZ_OZ409841.1 coordinate 2,791,990, forward strand.
GCGGCGTGAGATTGCGCAGGAAATCCAACAACGGTTTACGACCAAGACCAAAGAACATGAATCCTCCTTAAAAATAGCCAGCCATTCTCTCAAAGAATAGAACTCGATGACCACCGATTACCATCAGTCCTTTTGCTAGTTTGACGAGCTGGGAAATAACGTCAAATATCAAAATCCAAACGCATATAAAATCGGGAGCGGACTGATGAAATATCCGCCCTTCGATCAAATCGTTATCGAGTAAATATCAGGACTCGACAAACTCCTTTTCAATCATGCATGCAATCAACCACACCAACGCCGCAGGCAGGATCCAAGTGAGCACGACAAGGACCAGAACCACAGCAACTTCCAGCGGACTTTGGCTCTGAAAAGAGTTTGAATATGATGAAAACATAGTTGCAGCGAACAAAAATAACCCCAAAACGACTTGAAAGAACAGAATTCCAAACGCGTTACCATGCTCCCGCAGATGTCTATATGAGTCCACGATACCCCCTTTCGCGCTCGATCGCTTGTCCGCCAGTTTTTCATAAAAGGCGTACAGGTCTGAGCTTCGCAAAAGACATTTGACTATTATAAAGAACTGCGCCAAAACCACAGCCACTGCCAGAAAAATCACGACAGCAAACCAAATTCTCAGCAGGGCACTCATTGCACTCAATGAGAGAAATGCAACTGGAATGATCGAGGTCAATCCCAAAAACCACACCACCGACTTGCTAGGGCGTTGCAATCGGAGTGTGGAGCGCTGAATAAGGAACCGGCCAGCGTGGAGAACTAAAATAGGTGCACTCGCCACATAAGAGAAAACCAACCCAGCCGCCAGGAAAATTCCGACCTGAATGAGATCGATGGGTTCTCCAGCTTTAACGAACACAAGACTTGAAATGGGTTGACTTTGTTGAACGAGCAAAAACAGAATCAACCCGCCTAAAACGGCGCCTACGCTATACCTAAGAGCGTAGAACTCCCAGAATCGTGATGAGCTTTCATCTTTTTGGTCCATTTGTTCCTCCTTGATTGGTGAAGACGTTCCAATAGCCCACAATAATGGCATTAAGCCGCTATACAGTAAACCCATGCGCGCGGCGCTCTGCCAAGCAAGTGATTACGTATCAGCATCTAAAAAAGCGAAATGCGAACGACATCAGTGAAGAACAGCCGCGCCTCTGCTCGCTAGCGATTCTGCGTAACATTCACGTTCATCAGTTTGAGGCATCCAGCAATACCCACAACCGCACGATTTTCCCTTCGCTGATTTCCGCCACGTCGACACCGCTGACAACAGTTGGCCCATCGCCCGGGCCCGCATGCCAGCGCAGGTAACCCAAGCCATGATGCCCAACCGCCGGCCCCTCCGGAACAAAAACGAAGTCCGGCCCGAACTGATCCAGCAACGCACCGGCCACTGCCGAAATCGCCGCTTGCCCGGTGACGATGCCAGCCGGTTCATACATCGTCGGTGCGTCTGCAAAAAGCTCCTGCACCGCCGCCAAGCGCCTTTGTGCATCGCGTTGGTTGAACACCCGCTGCAGATTGGCCCGTAGCAAGGCGTCGTAGTTTTCAACTTCATCAGTATTTCGCGAATCTGAGCCAGCCATTTTTGATTCCTCGATTTGTGTGTGAAGCCCGGTTGCCCGGGCTCAGCGATTAACCATGTTTGACCAGGTTCAAGGCTGGCAGCGGTCCGCCCGGAAACTGCGCAAGCATTCCCTGCTGCACACCGCCGAGATCGATGCCGTAAAAACCCAATTGATCAATCAGCTCTGCAACCTTGGTTTTGCTCGCGGCATCTTCACCGGAATAAAACAGCACACGCTTGCCGCCCTCGGCGGAGGGATCGCTCAGCAGAGCCGCGAGCAAATGGTTGAAGGCCTTGACCACGTGCGCACCGGGCAGCATCTGCGCCACCACTTGCGAAGACGGCTGGCCGCCCAGATCGAACGGTTTGAACAGTGGTGCCTCGATCGGGTTGTTGGCATCGATCACGATACGTCCATCCCAAGGCCCGAGATCGCTTACCGCGTCGGGGATTTTCGACCAGTTCACCGCCAGAAAAACGATGTCTGCCTGGCTGGCTTGCTGAGCGGTCACCGCTTGTGCGAGTGGACCCAATTCGTCGACCAAAGCGGCAAGGCTCTGCGGCCCACGGCTGTTGGCCAGACTGACCGGCAGGCCTGCGTTGACGAGCAACCGAGCGATGGCGGTGCCGATGGAGCCAGTACCAATGATGCTGATAGTCATGATGCTCTCCTTACGCTGTGAAGCCGCCGTCGACGATTAATTCTGCGCCGGTGACAAACCCTGCCTCTGCACTGGCCAGGTACGCCACCGCACTGGCGACATCCTTGCCCTCTCCGTACCGCCCCATGGCGATGTTCGGGCGTAGGAAGTCCGCAATAGGCCCGTCGGCCGGGTTCATGTCGCTGTCGGTCGGGCCAGGATGGACGGTGTTCACAGTGATGCCGCGCGGCCCCAGATCGCGCACCAGTCCACGACTGAAACCGGTCAGCGCACCTTTGCTCAGGGTGTAGACGGAGGCGGTAGCGAACGCAGCGTATTGCACCATCGAGCTGCCGATGTGAATGATGCGGCCGCCCTGCCCCATGTGTTTGAGCGCTTGCTGAGTGGCTACGAAGACGCCGGTCACGTTCACCGCAAGGATGCGTTGAAAGTCCTCAAAGACGATGTCCTCCGGGGCACCGAGCAGGCTGATACCAGCGTTGTTGACCAGAATGTCGATCTTGCCAAAACGCTGTGCAACCTCGGCAATCGCTGCACGTACAGCCTCGGGATTGCCCGCATCGGCCGCCAGCGCCACAGCCTGGCCGCCCGCCGCAACGATTTCCTGCACGACCGCTGCGGCGCGATCTGGCGATGCGTTGTAGGTGATAGCGACGGTTGCGCCATCTGCCGCGAGCCGTTTGGCGATGGCTGCGCCGATGCTGCGTGAGCCACCGGTAACGATGGCGATTTTACCGGTCAGTGGAAGCGTGGATGTGTTCATGGTCGAGCCTCTGGGTGGTTGAAGTTGATGAGGCTATGAGACGCCTTTTGATCTTCCACCAGTAGTGGAAGCCAACTAGAATCACTTTCAATCATTAGTTGAAGGTGCGCAGATGGAAACGTTAGGCAATTTGCTCTCATTCGTGCGCAGCGCCGAGGCGGGAAGCTTCTCTGCAGCGGCGCGGCGCCTGGGCCTGACACCCGCGGCGGTCAGCCGCAATGTCGCGCAACTGGAGGCCAACCTCGGCGTACGCTTGTTTCAGCGCAGCACGCGCAAACTGACGCTGACCGAAGCGGGAGAACGCTTTCTGGCCAATGTCGGTTCGGGATTGGAAAGTGTTCAAGCGGCGATTGCCGATGTGGCGGGCAATGCCGGAGAGCCTTCCGGCACCCTGCGTCTAAGTGCGGCACCGGGTTTTGCCAGGGATTTCCTGCTGCCGCTGATGCCGGAATTTCTCAAACGTTACCCTTCGATAACGCCCGAATGGCACGTCGACAATCGCCAGGTCGATCTCATCGCGGACGGCTTTGATGCGGCTATCGGCGGCGGCATCGAACTCGCGCAAGGTGTGGTCGCCAGAGCCATCGCCCCGGCGCATCTGATTCTGGTGGCCTCGCGGGAGTATCTGTCGGGGCGCCCGCGCGTCCAGCGCATTGAAGAGCTGTCGACGCTGAATCACCTGGCCATGCGCTCGGTGCAGACCGGCAAGGTGCGCAGCTGGATGTTGCAAGGCCCCGACGGGCAACGAGCACCACTGGAGTTGGCGCCGCGCCTGTTGGTCAACGATCCGCAAGCGCTGTGTCAGTGCGCGCGACTGGGGTTGGGGGTTGCGCTGTTGGCAGTTCCGGATGTTTTGCCTTATCTGCAGGACGGTACGCTGGAAAGGGTTTTGCCCGATTGGTATGTCGATGCAGGGCAAATCTATTTTTACTTTTCCAGCCAGAAACTATTGCCAGCAAAAACCCGGGCTTTTGTGGATTTTCTGGTCGGTCAGGCTCGTGAGGATGGGTGGGCAACTCGACTTGATGCTCGTGCCTAGCAAGCAAGTTATACGATCTCTGAAACTCAAACAGCATCACGCCTAAGCGGCTTTTCAAGCCTTTCGAGCTTGCCGCGCCTGCTCGATTACGGTACAAATCGGGCAGTTGTACGACAACATAATAAAAACCTGAGCCACCCCGAGTGGCTATCATTTTTGAGATCTGCCATGTCCCGTCCTGAGTTTGCGCCAACCGTACCGCCGCCCTTCCCCCGTTATCTCGCCGTGATCATTCTCTTGTGCATGGGTTGTGCGTTCGCCGGCAATCATGTCGCGGCGCGGGTGGCGTTTGATGATGGCGCGGGCGTGTTGCTGGCGATCCTGATGCGCTCCGGCGGGACCCTGCTGGTTCTGGCCATTCTCGTCCTGTGGCAGCGGCAAAGTCTGCGTCTGCCGGCGGGCGCGTGGCGTTGGCAGTTACTGTTGGGGCTGTTGATCACTGCGCAGAGCCTATGTCTGTACTCCGCTGTCGCGCGGGTCCCGGTCGCTTTGGCGCTGCTGGTGGCCAACGTGTTTCCGATCCTGCTCGCCTTGCTGACCTGGGCGCTGGGCGGCCCACGACCAAGCGCGCGCACCGCGATCTTGATGGGCTTGATTCTCGTGGGATTGGTGTTCGTACTGGACGTCCCCGGACGTCTGTCAGACAGCGCCAGCGTCGGCCCGGAATGGCTACTGGGCGTCGCACTCGCCTTCTGCGCCGCCAGCGTCTTCGCCTGCGCGCTGTGGATCACCGACCACAAACTGTCGCAAGTGCGCGGCTCGGTGCGCAGCCTGCTGACCATCTTCATCGTCTTCAGCAGCGTCAACCTGGCCGGCCTGACCGGCGCCCTCCCCGGCGGACTCAACCTCCCCGCCACCTCAACCGGCTGGCTGGCCCTTGCCACGCTTGTCGTACTCTATGGGACCGGCTTCATTGTGTTGTTCATTTCCGTGCCCCGACTGGACATGCCACGCAACGCCCCGGTGATGAATATCGAACCACTGGCGACGTTGTTGATGGGCTGGATTGTGCTGGACCAAATGCTCAGCAGAGGGCAGATCGTGGGTGGAGTAATTGTAGTGAGCGGGATTGTTTTGCTGACGTATCGCAAAGCGGCGGTGACGGTTGGGGTGAAGGCTGAGGTTTGAGGGGGTGTGGTGGCGGGACTCTTGGTTGGCGAGTCCTGCTTATCGCCCCCGGCTCGATACCGGATCAGCAGAATTGCAGGCTCTCGAGGTCTACCTGGACATAGCTTCCTATTTCACCCTTGTAGAGATAAATCGCAGTTACCTCCAGCTCCGTTCGTAAGAATTCCGCCAGCGTTCTGAGTCTGGTGCTTGTGGTCATGGCAGGGCGTACAACCGTCGCGCTACCGGGTTGGTCATCGTAAGTTCTGACGAGAAACTGATCGACACCATCCAGAATCAGGTAATTGAACCCTCGATACTCATAGCCTGCGTCGTAGTCGACATCATCGAAACGGTCGGCCTTTCCTATTCTCAAGACGCCGCCCCTAATTCAACTCAAAAGAAGTGAAACGGTCTAGCACTTGAAAAGTGGCCGGCGCTCCATCCACGTCATTTACCAACTACCGTACGGGATGCCGAACTTATCAATGTATCGCTTGGCCTTTTCACTCACGGGATAGGCATAGCGCCCGCCATGCTTGCCCTGCTCCGGGCCGAGAGGTTCGAGTTCGCCTTGAGCATGGGAGACTTTTATCGGGCGGTGGCAGGAGTCCCTGACCCACGCTTGAAGCACTCCCCCGGGGCGAGCCCCACAAGCAGCGTTGCGGAGTAACGTGCGGTTCTTTCGGGAGTCTTCGGGCACCGCTGATGTGTGGACTGCACCATCAGTTGCCTCGCTTCTTCTGGAATCTCTATGAAGCCTTTATAGGTTTTCTGCTCCGATATCGACTGCCAACGGACAAAAATCATTCGAGGAAGGTCAGCACCGGTAACCAAAACTCCAGAACCACCGACTGTTCCCCAACCACGGGCAGACTCCGTCCCATCTTCTGGTTCGCCTCCGGGAGCGGATTTTCCACCGACTCTGAAAAACATTCTGTTATTGATATCCAGCACCGAGCTGTCCTCAACCCAGATCTTCATGTAATTCGGCTCAACGAATCCTATTTGCCACCAAGGAGACTTGGGGTCATTTTCTCCACTTTCGAAACCTCCTTTCTGGCAGCCCATTAACAATAAGGCGACAAGCAGAGCGATTACAGACTTCATTACCAGAGCTTCCAATCAGCTACGTGAGGATGTTGTACACGGATCGCGTCTTCCGTCGGGGCGTTGATGTAAACAGCATCAATACCGCTCCCGTCTCTTCTTCCAAGGGGATGATTCCAGTTTGCAGAGGTATGAATGTACTTCAGCTTGAGCAAAGCCTCTTCTTCTGCAGTTGTTCTGTAGTTTCCGGTGAGAAATCGGTCACAAAGAGGTTGCAGCTCTGCCGGCACGGAGTATTCGTCATCTTCCGGTATATCAATGAATTGAACACCCTTTTCTTTTGCCAGCTGATACATGACTCTTAAATAAACTCTCGAAAGTTTTCCACTCACCGGACGTTTCAATTGTAGAGCGGCATATACGCGCTTCTGCCCCGGTGAAAGCCTGTCTTGATGCTCTTGCGGAATTTCCAAGGAAGCCGGGGTAACAATATCCAGCAGATGCGCAGGCCATCCTTTAGCAAGCCACTCGCTTTTTACGCGCGCGGCGTCGTGATAAATCGACGTCGTTGAAACGTCTACGTACCGAGGTACATCGAGAGTTTGCATCGGACTGACAAGCACGCGTTCCTCTACTTCATCAAGATAGCTGCCGCCAATATCCGAATGAACCCCGGGAAGAGTGTACTCAGGGTGCGCGGGCTTCACTCGGCTGAGCGCAAAATTAGCGCGACACTCATCACGCGCTACGAGATGTACGACATCCGTGAAGTATTGACGGTCCAGGTAAAGCCTCACACCGGGAGCTATAGGACTTTTCACCCGGCCAAGATTGGTGAAGCCGGCAATTGAGGGCACCGTGTCAAAGAGCCCGATGAAACCCATTTTGATGCCGTTCCCGTATTTATTATCAAAGGTGCGACTGAAATCTGCGGCGTTCCGGTTTAGGAGCTCTCCTAAAGCTCCTTGCTTACCCCGCACCACTTCATTTGCGAAGTGCCGTGCAGCAGCAGCCCCACGACTGAAGCCAAATGTATCGAACGTCAGGGACGCAATTTCACTGTCGGGGTTCTCTTGCAGTGCCTCTTCGATAGCTTGTTTTATCTGCGTGAAGGACGCTTGTACGCGACTCGGGACACCAGTCTCACCTCGCCCCGTTCCAGCACCTACAGCGCTATCCATCTGATTGCTTTCAGTGCCTATACCTTCGACATATATTGGGCTTGAGACGAACTTAAGAAAGCCATCGCCTTCGGCTTTCTGGGTCTTTTTATACAGAGAAAACAATTTCTTGATATTCGTAGGCCCGGCGCCATAACTACTATCCGGGTCACTCATATAAGGCATGCAGCTAGCTGGTATATCCTCAGGCGCAATCGGATGCTGAGCACCACACAACAACCCCGCAGCAGAGTTGTTCGCATTGTTGCCAGTGCCATCAAAGAAAACCCCGATCCTCAACGCAATGCCTATCTTCACAGGCTCGCGCGCGGGCTCTTTCCCGTGCTTCTCATATTCGGCCCAGTGCTGGGCGTGCAGGTCGACGGGTTTGGCTTGTTCGTAGCGGTAGTTTTTCGGCGGGTTTGGAACGTAACCACTCAATCCTTGATTCCTTGTTCTGATCCTTGAAGAACGGCCCGAAGGGTGACAGTCGAGCCCGGGTGGTGCAAGCCGTGGCCGTGTGCCAGCCATGGCGCGCCCGGGGATTGCGACGAGGTTTTGCGCTCGTCGCATTGCGGGTCATTTGGCTATTTCGACTTTGTCCAACGCCTGATTTACCGCGATTTCGCCGAGCATGACGACCTGGGCAATGCCCAGCAGCGTCTTGCGGCGCGGGTTGTCGAGCAGCGCGGCGAAGTCGTAGAGCATGGTGGTGGCCGAGCCGAGGGATTCGCTGGCGTTGGCCAGCAGGGATTCGGTGTCGTATTTCGGGTTGGCGAGGAACATTTGTTCCGGAGTGTTGGTGCTGGCCAGGATTTCGGCGGGGCAGAGGTAGTGATCGAGGGCGCGTTCGGCGGCTTCGTGAAGCTTTTTGAGGCGCTGGATTCGTAGGGGGATGCGGGGTCGGTGGTTGGGGGATTGGGTGTGACTTTGAACATGGTGAAACTCCTAGTTAGGAAAAGGAGCCTTCACATTCGCTACCAAACGAAGGTGGCGGCCATACGCGGGTTGGTAGACCGGTAACTAGGAACCGGCACACCCGAAGGTGTCCTGCGCATGGCCACCATTGAGCAGAGACCTGAAGCAGGCCTGCGAACGGTGCGCGATGCGACTAGTTATGGCGGGCTACCAAACCCGATCACTGTTTTTCAGCGACCGACAGACGATAGAACCCGCGACCTAGACGCACAAGCCGGCGGATTCTGGCGTAGTCGTAGGGAATGACGCAAGGCGTTGTAGTCGTTTGCTTGAGGCTGGAGCTACTGTTTAAACGAGCTGAGGGTTTTCTGTTTATGTGGCTGTGAATGGGCTGCCGTCATCGCGAGCAGGCTCACTCCTACAAGGGGATCAGGCGATGGGCAGTCACAGCATTCTGTTCCTGCACATTCAACTGTCGCTTCTTCAGCAGCCGGTCAATCTCCATTTTGCTCCTCGGTCGTGTGCCGCTAGTTGTCCCTGGTACTTCAAAGCCTCAATCAAAAACCCCAGCGCTCGACGAAAGACAGGATGGCAATCGTCATACGGCAGGTGATCGAGCGAAGCCCAGAAAAACTCGAAAACATGGCCATGATCATCCAGTGCCTGATGAGACCATCGCTCTGGCTGTGGCTCACGCACCTCGCAAAGTTGGAACGACCAGACTTGTCCATGGTGGCAAGACTCCCAGCAGCCCAAATCTTCACTGATTATCGCATTGTGGATACCGGACTCTTCCGCCAGTTCTCGCAAAGCGGCCTCGGCGGGTGTTTCTCCGCGCTCAATGGTTCCTTTTACTAACTGCACGCCAGCCTGTGGATGTCGAAACAACAGGATTCGCGGGCGCTGTGCGAAACAAAGCACCACAGGACAGGCCTTGTCGGGATGCATAAGATTTCCTTATCGGTTTAAACGATCAATCGGGGTGGCATCAACCCTGCGTTACAAGCGTCAACTTCGGCCAGATCTCGAGCCATCTCTTCGACTGCACGCGCTCCAGAAACACCACGTATTTATCACTTTCAAATCGGGCGGTTGGCCGCACTTTCAGCGCAAACAAATCCTCCAGCCCCAACGGCGCCGAAACCTTTATCGCACCATGCCGATCAAGCCTGACACCTACTGCCGTAGCAGTTTCCGGCCAGAACGTCATTGCATCCGCAGCTGCTCCATAAGGCGCATCGGCGTTTCGCTGGTGCATGCGTGCCTGGTTTTTCACCGACCAGTTCAAATCACTGCACAGTGCTGCAAGCTCGACCTCCAAGGCTGAATCCGTTTGATCACCGGGACGTGTTCTGTCGAACCATATGACATCAATATCCTCGGGCAACGGCGAAGGTTGGCGCTGATGCAGATGATCCCAAACCAGGCTGCGCACAAAACCTGCGGCAACCCAGCAGTCCGGTAAGTTGAGATCTCTGACTATGCGCAGAATGTGCATCCGGACGGGATCCTCAGCAATCAGATACCGCAGTTGCGCTTCCAGATTCATTTTTTTCAGTCCATATTCTTTTGCTGCACGAGCCTGCCAAAGGTTTCGGGCAAAGGTCGCTGGTGTTCAACATAACGTCACGTAACCAGACGAGCCTCACACCATCCGCCGCGAATCCCGCCGTACCGCCTGCGGCGGCACGCCAAAGCCGCGCATGAACACCTCGCGCATGTGCCGACGGTCACGAAACCCGGTTTCTCTGGCAACAATATCCAGACTGTGATTGCTCTGCTCGATCAGCAAACGCGCCGCTTCCAGGCGCAGGCTCTCTATCGCCCTGGCCGGAGACTGGCCGGTTTCGGCGGTGAACACGCGGGTGAATTGCCGCGGACTCAGGTGCACCACTTCGGCCAGTTCTTCGACACTCAGCGGGCGATTGAGGTGCTTGCGCGCGTAATCCAGTGCACTCTGAATGCGGTCGGATTTGGGTGACAGCGACAGCAATTCCGAATGCTGCGACTGCCCGCCCGAGCGGCGCTGATGCATCACCAGCCGATGGGCCACCGAGCGCGCAATGTCGCTGCCCAGATCTTTTTCGACCATGCCCAACGCCATGTCGACCCCAGCGGTCATGCCCGCCGATGTCCACACCGGGCCGTCGATAATAAAGATCCGGTCGTCCTCGACATTCACCGACGGATGCATCCTGCGCAGCGCCGGGGCGAACGCCCAGTGCGTGGTCACGCGGCGGTTGTCCAGCACGCCCGCCTGCGCCAGTACGAACGAGCCGGTGCAGATGCCGGCCACGCGGCGTGCGCCGTCGGCGAGCCCGCGCACGCTGTGCAGCACGTCAGCATCGGGCGGCGTCAGCGGTGTCAGCGTTCCCGCCACCAGCCAACTGTCGGCCAGCCCCGCTTGCGTCAGCGGCAACGTATCGACGTGCAGGCCCAGAGAGGAGCTGACAATGCCGCCGGCCTGGGAAAAGTTCTGCACCTTGTACACGGCTTTGCCCGTGACGATGTTGGCAAACTCGAACACCGACTGGGTCGCCAGCGCCATGACCTGAAAACCTTCCGTGAGCAGATAGCCGACTCGATGCATGGTCGCGCTCCGTTTGTTGAATGTCCTGAAACACTACCACATACGTCATTCAGGTCGGCTCAGTTTTCTCCATCATGGCTTGCATTCCAATCAATCCACTTGCGGGACGCAGCTCATGAAACTTGAAGCCAACACGATCTTCATCACCGGCGGCACTTCCGGCATCGGCCGCGCACTGGCCGAGGCCCTGCATCAGCGCGGCAACAAGGTCATCATCGCTGGTCGTCGCCAGACCCTGCTGGCAGAGATTGCCCAAGCGAATCCGGGCATCGACACCGTGCAGCTGGACATCAACGATGCGCAGCAGATCAAGGACGTCGCCGCCGAAGTCATCCGCCGCCATCCGTCGTTGAACGTGATCATCAACAACGCCGGGATCATGCCCTTCGACAACGCGGGTTCCGGCGACTACGACGATGAACAGGCCGTCGGTCTGTTGCAGACCAACCTGCTCGGCCCGGTGCGCGTCAGCGCCGCGTTCGTCGAACACCTCAAGCGCCAGCCCGAGGCCTACATCATCAACAACAGCTCGGTGCTGGCCTACCTGCCGCTGGCGACCACGGCGCTGTATTCGGCGACCAAAGCGGCGATCCATTCCTACTCGCTGTCGCAACGTTTCATGCTGCGCGACACCAGCGTCAAGGTCCTGGAAATCGCGCCACCTTGGGTCGATACCGATCTGATTCACAAGAGCGGCGACGAGCGCGCCATGCCGCTGGGCGAGTTTATCGAGGAAACCCTGATCAAGCTGGAAACCGCCACCACCGAAGTGCTGGTCGACCGAGTGTTGCCGCTGCGGGCCAACCAGGGCGCGAACGAGCACGGGTTGATCGAGCAGTTCAACCTGTCGCTGCTGGAGAATCCTATTCCGGTTGCTTGATGACAGCGCCGAATACTTCCGACCACTTGGGTTTCTGATCCAAGTGGTTTTTTTGGGACAAGATCCAAGGCTCAGCGGTGACCCGAAATCGGTTGCTGTGTACCCTTTCTGCATCAAGCAAATCTGAGCAGAGGATGGAGTGTTGGCATATCTGGATTGGGTGCAATGGCCGGCGATGCTGGTCACCGTTCTGGCCGCGTGGCTGATCGGTTCGCAACGACCGCAACGGCGCATGAGCGGCTTCGTTTGTTTCAGTCTGAGCAATTTGCTGTGGGTGATCTGGGGCGTCCATGCCGGGGCTTACGCGCTGATCGTTCTGCAGCTTTGCCTGTTCCTGATGAACCTGCGCGGCTTCATGAAGAACCGCGTTTCAGAGCGCTGAGTGACGCTGATCATCTGGCCAGAAAATCCTTTGAATTTTTCTTGTCGGACAAAATCATTTACGTATGAGCGTAAGGAGGAACTCATGCGTAGCACCGATATTTTCGTCATCGAATACAAACATCACGACCAGCCAAAATCATTCGTCATCCGCGCCAAGAGTATGCGCAACGCCGACGCTTGGCATTGGGCGAGCTGTGACGCCGGTATTGCGCCGATTCCGAAACCGGGTAAACCACCGTTGAAAGTGGTTTCCAAACCCCAGGCCGAGCGCTATGGGATTACGGAGGTGAAGTGGCGCGAGACGGCTGCGCTGGACTGGACGGAGGCTTAGACCAATCGGGTCGCCTGGCTGAGCTTGCACGTCAGCCAGGCGACCCACAACAGACCATGGAGGGCATTCCACTGGGGAATGTGCGGTTATCGTCCCGGTGAAGTGACCAGTACCTGACCGCGCGAAACTGATCGTTCCTCACGCTCCGCGTGGGAACGATCAATAACAACTAAGACCAGAACCCTTTATGCGGCTCAGCCGCCTCTTCCTCCAGCATCGGCCCGAAAACGCTCACCATGCGCTGCCCTCTGGCAAACACTTCGCGACACGGCAACGAGAATGTCGGGTTCTCGGGATGATCGCCAGTCAGCCCGAGCAAAGCATGTTCCGATAACGCGTACACCACTCGCCCGACACCGGTCCAATACACCGCGCCCGCGCACATGCAGCAAGGTTCGGCGCTGGTGTACAGCGTGCACGCCTCCAGCTCCGTGGGTGACAACCGCTTCGCCGCCGCAGCGACCGCGACCAGTTCGGCATGCTGAGTGGGATCACCTTCTGGCGGCATCGAATTGTTGCCCGCTTCGGCAATCACGTTGCCGTCGCGGTCCGCCACCAGCGCCGCAAACGGGTGCCGGCCACGTTGTTTCGACGCCTGTGACAGGGCGATGGTCTGGCGCAGCAATGCCAGGTCCAGATCGCTGACGCCGGCCGGGACAAGCTGAGTGAATTGATTCATGGGTAACTCCTGGGCAGTGAGAAAAGACAAAAGTCAGTCGGCCAGTTCGGCCGTGGAAGCGCCGACGGCGTCGGTCGATGGTTTTTGTTTGTTGAGCAAGAGGTTGAGCAGAATGGCGGTGATCGCACCGAGGAAAATGCCGCTGTCGAGCACCAGTTTCAGCGTCGGGCCGACATGTTCGAACAGGGCCGGAAACGACATTGGCAGGACGCCGACGCTGACCGACACCGCAACAATAATGGCGTTGCGTGTGCCCTCGAACTGCACCCGTGACAGTTCCTGAATGCCCGCCACCGTGGTCATGCCGAACATGACGATCGCGCAGCCGCCCAGCACCGGCGTCGGCACCGCCGCAATCAGCGCGCCGAGCTTGGGAAACAAGCCCATCAACACCATGATCGCGCCAGCGGCCGCAACGACGAAGCGGCTCTTGATGCTGGAAAGCGCAATCAGGCCGGTGTTTTGCGTGAAGGCGTTATAGGGAAAACTGTTGAACAAGCCACCGAGCATGGTCGACAAGCCGTCGGCGCGGAACGCGTTGCCAAGGGTTTGCTGGGTGGTGGGTTTGCCGACCAGTTTGCCAATGGCCAGGCAGTTGCCAGTGGTCTCGGCCATGATCACCAGCATCGCCAGGGTCATGATCAGAATCGGTACCAGAGAAAATTCCGGCGGACCGAACGCCATTGGCGCGCTCAACTCGAACCACGCCGCCTCGCTGACCCGATTGAAGTGCGTCATGCCGCAGGCGGCAGCGATCAGGCTGCCGACAAACAAGCCGATGAGCACACTGAGGTTACCGATGAAGCCGCTGAATTTCGCATAAATCACCAGCGTCACACTGACCGTGGCCAGGCCCAGCAGCAGATTGGCCGGGCGACCGAAGTCAGGCGAATCGGGATTGCCACCACCCAGCCAGATTGCCGCCGCCGGCATCAGTGAAATACCGATGATGGTGATCAGGCTGCCAATCACCACGGGTGGAAAGAATCGCAGCAAGCGGCTGAACACCGGCGCCAGTGCGATGGTCAGGAAGCCGGCGGCGATCACCGCCCCGAAGATCTGGCTGAGGCCGAACTCCTTGCCGATCATGATCATCGGCGCCAGCGCAATGAAAGAGCAGCCCTGAATCAACGGTAAACGCGCGCCGAACTTCCAGAAGCCGAGGGTCTGAATCAGCGTCGCCACACCGGACGTCAGCAGGTTGGCGTTGATCAGTAAAACCACCTGAGCCGACGTCAGCCCCATCGCACTGCCGAGAATCAGCGGCACCGCCACCGCTCCCGCATACATCACCAGAACATGCTGCAGACCGAAGGTGAAAAGCTGCCGCAGGGGCAACACCTCATCGACCGGGTGAACGCGTTGTGTAGTCATGGCACAAGCTCCTGAAGGGGCAGCGTTGGGTGTAATCGCGGGCGCTCAGGGACAGATGCACAAACAGAATCGGCCCCGGCGTTCGAAGACGCGGGGTCATCCTTGAATGTTTTTAACGATGAAACAAATTGGCAACCATCGCTTTTTTCGATGGCAAAGACGCGGCACAATCGCCGTCTCGCTCAACCTCGGAGTACACCGCGTGCGCTTCTCACTCGATCAGTTGCTGATGTTCGTCCAGGTGGTGAAAAGCGGCTCGTTCTCCGCCGCCGGGCGCAAGCTGGGCAAGACGCAATCGACCATCAGCGCGGCGATCGCCAATCTGGAAACCGACCTTGGCGTCGAGTTGTTCGACCGCAGCAATCGCAGCCCTGCCCTCACCGCCAGCGGGCATAAATTGCTGGTCCAGGCAGAGGCAGTACTGGAGCGCTGCATGACCTTCGAGGCCCACGCCGATTGCCTTTCCGATAGCGTCGAACCGAGCCTGACCCTGGCGATTGAAACGCCGTACGGCCCGATCATGCCGGTGCTGCAGGCTTTCGAGCAGGCCTTCCCGTTTGTCGATCTGATCATTCGCCACCCGGTCTACGGCGATGTCAGCGAACTGGTCAGCAGTGGCGAGGCGGTGCTGGGCGTGGCGTTTTCGCAGCCGGGCTATCCCCGGGAACTGGCGTTCCAGCAACTGGGCAAACTGATCATGCTGCACGTCTGCCATCCCGATCATCCGCTGGCGCAACTGGACAACGTCACGTTCGACGATTTGCACGTGCATCGGCGCCTGGCGTTCAGTGCGCACGCCAGCAAACTGCCGAGCAGTGAATACCTGCGTTCGACGCAGCTGTGGCAAGCGGAAAGCTATCTGGCCCTGCTGGAAATGGTCCGCGCCGGCCTCGGCTGGGCGACCCTGCCGCGCCAGCTGATCCAGCGTGAACTGGGCAATGGCGAACTGGTCGAGTTGCAGCTGTCGGCGTACCCGCATACCGACTGGCAAATCGGCGTCGACCTGTTATGGGCACGCCAACGGCCACTAGGGACGGCCGAGCGCTGGCTTAAGGAAAAGCTGCAGGCCAACAAGGTCTATGAGCGCGATCGCAACGGGCAGATCACTACGCTGTGATCATTTGGCAAACACCTGACTCATGTCTTTGAACGCCTTGAATTCCAGCGCATTGCCGCAGGGGTCGAGCAGAAACATGGTCGCCTGTTCGCCGACCTGACCCTTGAATCGAATGTAGGGCTCGATCACGAATTGCGTGCCGAATGACTTCAGTCGCTCGGCCAGTGCCTCCCATTGCTGCCACTCTAAAATGATGCCGAAGTGCGGGACCGGTACGTCGTGACCGTCTACCGGGTTGCTATTAACGCTTTCCTGGGCAGCCGTTTTCGGCTGTTCGTGGATGACCAACTGGTGGCCGTAGAAGTTGAAGTCGACCCATTGCGCGCTGGATCGGCCCTCGTCCAGGCCGAACACTTCACCGTAAAAACGGCGGCAAGCGGCAAGATCGTAGACCGGGATGGCGAGGTGGAAAGGTGAAAGGCTCATAGGCACTCCGGTAGTCGCGTTGCTGGACGACATGGCAACGGCGTACCGCTGCCTATCGCGGATGGAAAAACAGCCTAGATCAAAAACCCGCCAGACGCCGACCCGACATGTCACAAGAAGGCGCGGCTATCAATACGCGCCACGGCTATCCGCCCGGTTTCACTGCCCGCGCCTGACAACCTGTCGGTGACAATCCGCCGGGCTCAGGACAGCACCGGCTCTGGAACGTACGACAATGGTTTCAACGGACTCGGCCCCCTCGTTGTCGAACAGCACCGACTGCTCCTCGCCTTCCGCAAACAGAAAGCGCTCGCGAAGATGGAGCATCAGTCAGCACAGAATTGTCTGACCTGACGCCTTCGCGAGCAGGCTCGCTCCCACAGGTTGTTGCCAAGTGGAGCTACTTGCCCTCCTCAGGCTTCTCGGTCTGCATCTGCACCGACGGTTTGCTTTTGTCACCGTCCTTGTTGGGTGCATCGTTGGAATCGAAACAGCCGCTCAACAGAAACATTGAGCAGAACCCCAGACATACGCAGATTTTCTTCATGACAATCTCCTTTCAGCAGTGGTATTGCTACCCGGTTCAAGCTTGACCTAGCATCGTTTACCTTCTTCCGGGATGTGCGCGAATTCATTACAGGACTGCATCGGGCTCTCAACCCTTACTGTGCTCCGGCGACGAAGGCCCTTCCTTGACGCCGCGCGGGCCAGCGATCCCCCACACGATCAGGCCGAGCACCGGGAAGACAATCAAGCCGATCGCCCAGGCGGCTTTGACGCCGACGCTCTTGTTGCTGCGAAACACGCTGACAATCGCCCACAGGTCGACCAGCAGAATGATCACCGCCACGGCGATGGAGAAGTAACTCGCTGCCTCGTTCATTTGGCAATCCTCCGATGACTTGTAAGCATTGGGCTGCGGGGCTTTTTCAGCGTTCAAAAAATTGCGCGTGCGCGGCGCCAAAGCCTCAGCCACCTTCCGGATCCTGGCGGATCACGGAAATCTTGCCGTTGCGCTCGATGATTGCGAATTTGATCTGGTCGATGGTTTCTATGCCCTGACTGGAGCGCGCCGCCTCCATGACATCCGCCTCGACCAGCCGCGCATGACGCAGGCGTCGGTGCAACAGTTTGCCATTCTCGACAATGATCGTCGGTTCGCCATCAATCAGCCGCGAGATCCAGCTGGAACGCTGCTTGAGCAAAGAGAACCCAACGTCGATGGCGATCAGGGTGATGATCACCAGAAACGCATTGGTCAGGGAAAAATCATCCCCGAGCAGCGCTTGCTGGGTGGCTTCACCGATGATCATCAGCAAGACGAAATCAAACGTCGTCAGCTCGGCCAACGAACGCCGACCGGCAATTTTGAACAGCACCATCAGTGCCAGATACATCGCGAGTGCGCGCAACACCGAGTCCATGGGTCACCTATGGATAAATGAATTGAGTGAGCATCACTTCGCTCGAGCCCGGCGCGCGGATATGACTGCGAAACAGCCCCAGTCCGTCGCCGCGCAGGGTCAGATAAAGCGTTGCCTGGCCCTGCGTATCCGCCTGCAACCACAAACGCATGCCCTGCGCTGAGCTGCGCATACGCACCGGCGCCGGCTGCATGGTTTCGATGCTGAAGCCATCGAGCATCTCGCCGCCGATGTCCAATTCGACGGTAGCTTCAGGCGTCGCGTGCACGCTGAGTTTCAGCGGGTTGGTCGAGCCGTTGCGGTGGAACATCTCGTACTCGACCTGGACTTTGCCATCGTCGCTGCGGGCGTCCTGCGAACTGAGCACGCCCCGGGAAAACAGCCCCAACAGACCCAGCAGCATGCACAGCACCAGCAGATACCAACCGATGCGCTCGAAGCGCCAGACCTTCAGTTGATAAGCCATGTCCTCCTGCACCGGGAACTGCCGACTGCGCAGATCGGGATGGTCGGCGTCAGTCTTCATCGGCGCCACCCTCCTCGCCGCGCAAGGCGCGACGGTGATAGTCCGGCAACTGCTGCAGGGCGAATTCAGAAGCGAGGGTCTGCACTTCACTGCGCGATCCGGCAAACCATTGTTGGATGCTGAACAGAAAATGTTGGTCATCGAACTGAAACGCCCAGGCGAAACACACCGTGCCGGCCTTGATGCCGTCCATATCATCGGGTCCGAGAATGCCGGTGGTGGCGACGGCGACGTTGGCCGTGCTGTCGCGCAATGCACCGATGGCCATTTCACTGGCCACTTCAACGCTGGTCAGATTGAAGGTTTCCATGGTCGCCGGGCTGACGTGGAGCAAGCGCTGCTTGGCTTGCGGCGAATAGACCACGTAGCCGCATTCGATCAGCTCGCCGCTGCCGGGCACTTCCGACAGCAACATGACGATTTCCCCGGCCGTGCAGGATTCGGCGGTGGTGATGATCAGCGAATGTTGGCGCAGGTATTCAATCGTTTCCTTGGCGATGGACATGGCACGCTCTCGAAGCTGTTATTGCCGGTTGACCGCCCGCTGCGCTGATCATTCCGCTGGACTGGATGAGCGTACAAGCGCCTCTTGCCGAGAAAGTTTTCCGCCCCATTCGGCGCGATCACCTACCCTCATAGACTGTGTGATCCACTTGAGCCCGCCGCCCCCATGCGTTGTTCATTCAAGTCGTTGTTTTTGATTCTGTTGCTGCTGCTGATGCCGGGCAGCGCTGCGCCGTGGGCAGCGGAGCCTGCCGCGCCGGCAAACTCCGGCGCTGCACCACTGCCGGTAATTTCGCAAAGCGATCTGCAAGCCCTGCAACAACGCCTCGACGGGCTCAAGCAGCAGATTTCGGCGGCAAACAATTACAACCAGCTCGAAGGCCCGCAGGATCGAGTGCAGGCGTTCATTCTCGATGTCGATCGATTGTCGGCAGCGCTGTTGCCGCAACAGGCGCAACTGGCGGTGCAACTGGGCGTGCTCGGCACCGCTCCAGACGCTGAGGTGGCTGCCGAGCAAGCCGATATCGTCGCGCAGCGGGCCGCGCTGGCGGAACAGAAAAGCAAGGTCGACGGCACCCTGAAAAGCCTCGCCGCACTGAAACAGAATGCCGCCGACCTGATCACGCAAATCGCCGGCATTCGCCGCACGCTGCTGGAAAGCGAACTGACCCTGAGCACACGCAGCGTGTTGAGTCCGCAGTTCTGGGCGCCACTGATCAATCCAAGCGAGGACGACCGCGAGCGGCTGCGACTGTTCGTCGAGCAGGTGGGCGACGTCTGGGCCACGGTATGGGCGCCGGGCGAGCGTTTTTACACCTGCGTGCTGGTGCTGCTGGCGTTGCTCGTCTGGACCTTTGGCCGGCGTCTGGCTGAGCGCGGGCTGACCTGGTTCTGCATTCATCGCGTGGCGGAGGGCCGACTGCGCCGCAGTGCCTTGGCATTTGCTTCAGCCATCGCGACCTTCATCACAACCGCCATCGCCCTGAAACTGCTGTTTTACGCCTGCACTCGCCACGACGCCCTGCCGCCGGTGCTGGAAACCTTCTCCGAAGAGTTCGAGAAAGTCGTTTATGCCTGCGTGCTGATCACCGGGCTCAGCCGTGCATTGCTGTCCACCGAGCACCCGTCGTGGCGCCTGCCGGCAATTGCCGATCCGGTGGCGCTGGCCCTCAAGCCTTATCCGCGAATCCTCGCCTGCGCGTTGCTGGTGTTGGTGACGCTGGTGCAAGTCGCCAATGCCACAGGCATGAGCAGCCACATCGTGATGGCCGGGCGCGGCGTGATTTCCATGGTGGTGCTGGCGATCATCGGCACGATGCTGTTGCGCGTCGGCAAAGTGCGCAAGGCCTTGGTCGCAGCCAATGACCCATCGGCGACCAACAGCGTGTTCGCCGGGCTGATCTACAGCGTCGCCAGTCTCTCGATGTTGGTGACGGCTATTGCGCTGCTGGCCGGCTATGTTTCGCTGGCACGGTTCATCAGTTATGAGCTGGTGTGGGGCTATGTCGTGCTGTCGGGCTTCTACTTGCTGATTCAGCTGGTCAAGGACGCCTGTGAGCACCTGTTTTCACCGAAACACGCGAGCGGCCAGGCGCTCAAGCAATTGCTCGGGGTCAGCGATCGGCGCCTTGAGCAGACCTCAATCCTGTTGTCCGGCGTCAGCCGCGCCGGCCTGATGCTGATGGCGCTGATTTCGTTGTTTGTCGGCGGCATCGGCACCACGCTCGGCCAACTGGTCACCAACATCATGTCGATTCTTGGCGGCGCCGGTTTGCGCAAGCTGAATATCGTCCCCGGGCACCTGCTCAATGCGCTGCTGGCGCTGCTGATCGGCATCTGGCTGATCCGTACATTGAGCCGCTGGCTCGACAACGAATTCCTGCCCAAGACCGACATGGACCCGGGCATGTGCGCGTCGCTGAGCACGCTGTTCTCCAATATCGGCTACGCCTTCGTGATTCTGCTGACGCTGTCGTCGCTGGGCGTGCAGTGGACCAATCTGGCGTGGATCGTCAGTGCGCTATCCGTCGGTATCGGCTTTGGCTTACAGGAGATCGTCAAGAACTTCGTCTCCGGCCTGATTCTGCTTACCGAGCGCCCGGTCAAGGTCGGCGACCTGATCAGCATCAGCGGCGTCGAGGGCGACATCCGCCGGATCAACGTGCGCGCCACGGAAATCCAGCTCAGCGACCGCTCGATTGTGATCGTGCCCAACTCGCAGCTGATCTCGCAGAACCTGCGCAACGTTACCCTCGGCGGCAGCGCTCAGGGCGTGGCATCGCTGGAGCTGGTGTTTCCGCTGGATATCGATCCTGAGGAGGTCAAACAACTGCTGCTGGATGCGTATCACGAGAACGAGACCATCCTCGATAAACCGGCGCCATTCGTGCGTTTCAGCAAGTTGTCGCCGGACGGCATAACCCTCACGGTCACCGGCTATGTGGGCAGCCCGAGGATTGTCGGGCTGACCAAGAGCGATTTGTTGTTTGAAGTGTTGAAGCGGTTGGGCGCGGCGGGGATTGCGCTGGCGAAGCCGCCAGCGGCGTGATCCGGTTAGCGCTTGCCCGAGTTGTCGATGCGGGCCGTGCTGCTGCGTGGCGTCAGCTCGAACGGCAGGACGACATGCCTTTCTGCCAGCGGCCGTTTTTCGATCAGGGCAATCAACATCTCGACCGCCTTGGCCCCGAAGGCCTCGGCTGGTTGCGAGATGGTGGTCAGCGGCGGATCGCAGAACGCAGCCATGGGAATGTCATCGAAACCCACCACTGAAATATCCTCGGGCACACGCAGCCCCGCTTGCCGGATGCGCTTGAGTGCGCCGATGGCCATTTCATCGTTTTCACAGAACAGCGCACTCGGTCGCTCGGCCAATGCGAGCATCTTTTGCGCGCCGGCAAAACCGGCCTCGAGGCTGAAATTGCCATGGCAGATCAGTGCTTCATCGATGGCAATCCCGGCTTCGCGCAATGCCGCTTCGTAACCCGCCAGTCGATCCAGGGTCAGCGGGCTGTTTTTCGAGCCCTTGATCAGGCCGATGCGTCGGTGCCCCAATGCGATCAGATGTTCGGTCATGGCTTTGGCGGCGGCAACGTTGTCCAGGCTGATGGTTGGATAACGCCCGGCCTTGAGCACTTCGCAAGCATTGACGATCGGCGGCCGATCGGCGTCGGGCGGTGCATTTTCGAACGGATCGTAAGCGCGCAACTGGATTACGCCGTCGGCCTGATAGGCGTACACCAGCTCGGCGAATTGCCGCTCCAGTTCTTCCCGGCCCTGAGTGTCGCAGAGCAGCAAGCGATAGCCAGCCGCCTGCGCCGCCTGCTGCGCGCCGCTGATGACCCGGGCAAAAAAGGTGTTGGCGATAGTCGGCACCAGAATCACCAGATTGCCGGTGCGCCGCGAGCGAAACTGCACGGCCATCAGGTTCGGCCGATAGCCGGCCTGTTCCACGGCGGCCATGACGCGCTCACGGGTTGGCGCGAGCACGCGCTCAGGGGACTTCAACGTCCTCGACACTGTCGCCACGGAAACGCCAGCCAGCCGAGCCACTTCGCGGATATTGGACAAAACCACCTCGTTGTTTCATGCCGATCAGGCGCGGAGCTTACCGCAGGCAACGAGCGATCGAAACGCTGTCGATCATCCGCTGCCATTTGACACCCGGCTATTTCACGCCTAGATTTCGCCCACGATGTAACCGGTTACATCGCTCATCAGCATTGCATCCAGCTACCGAGACGACCGCCATGTACGCTGCCGCAAAAAAACAAGAATGGGTTTTGTCGGAGGCGGTGAAGGTTCATTTATCGCCCGCGCCCACCGGCAAGCCGCCGGCCTCGACGGACGCTTCGAACTGGTCTGTGGCGCGTTCAGCCGCGACTCGGAGAATAATCAGCGCACCGCTGCGACCCTGGGAGTGTCCGCCGAACGTTGTTACGACGATTGGCAAACCCTGCTTACCCGCGAGGCCGCCCTGCCCGCCGAGCAACGCATGCAACTGCTGGTCATCGTCACCCCCAATCATCTGCACGCACCGATTGCCCGTGAGGCATTGAGCGCTGGTTTTCACGTGTTCAGCGAGAAACCCGCGGCGCTGAACCTCGCCGAGGTGCAGGCGCTGCATTCGGTGGTGATCAACAGCCAGCGAATTTACGGGCTGGCGCACACCTACCTGGGTTACGCGATGGTCTGGCAGGCCCGCGAAATGGTCGCCAGCGGCGTGCTCGGGCACGTGCGCAAAGTCATCGTCGAGTACCCGCAAGGCTGGCTCAGCACCGATGTCGCCGGGCAGGGCAACAAACAGGCCGGCTGGCGCGACGATCCGGCGCAATCCGGGATCGGCGGCTGCATCGGCGACATCGGCACCCATGCCTTTTCCCTCGCCGAGTTCGTTGCCGGCCAGTCGATCCAGTTCATCAGCGCGATGCTTGGCGCCCATGTCGAGGGGCGGCACCTGGATGACGATGTGGCGATGCTGTTCAAAATGAGCGACGGCGCCAGTGGCGTATTGCTCGCCAGTCAGGTCTGCGCCGGTGAAGAAAACCCGCTGAAGATCCGCGTCTACGGTGACAAGGGTGGGCTGGAATGGCGTCAGGAAGAGCCGGCCAGTCTGATTCATCGACCGTTGAATGAACCGATGCGCATTCTGCGATCCGGAGTCGGTCAGCCGTGGTTGTGTGACGCTGCCAGTCAGCGCATGCGCCTGCCCGCCGGGCATCCCGAAGGTTATCTGGAAGCGATGGCCAACCTGTACGGCGATCTTGCCGAGGCGATTGTTCAAGGCTTCGAAGGCCATCAGGCCCCGGGCGTACCGGGCATCGAGACCGGACTGCGCGGCATGACCTTCATTGAAACCGCCATCGCCAATCACCTTGGCAATGAAAAGTGGAGCGAGATACCCGGCCCACTGACAGGAGCCCAGCACAATGAACAGTGATCAGCAAAATTCGACTGGCCTGAAAGGTCCGGGGATTTTCCTCGCGCAATTCATCGCCGACGAAGCGCCTTTCGACTCCCTCGCCAACATCGCCGAATGGGCAGCCTCGCAAGGCTACAAAGCCATTCAGGTACCGACCCTCGGCACGCGGTTCATCGATTTGCAGCGCGCCGCTGAAAGTCAGGATTACTGCGACGAACTCATAGCCGTCTGCGCCCGCGCGGGTGTAGTGATCAGCGAGTTGTCGACGCACCTGCAAGGACAATTGGTCGCTGTGCATCCGGCGTTCGACAGTCTGTTCGACGACTTCGCCCCGCCAGCGCTGCGCGGCAAGCCGCAGGAGCGCACCGAGTGGGCCATCGAGCAGTTGAAACTGGCGGCCCGTGCCAGCCAGCGTCTCGGACTCAAGGCCCATGCGACCTTCTCCGGCGCCCTGCTCTGGCCCTACGTCTATCCATGGCCGCAACGTCCGGCCGGTTTGGTCGAGCAAGGTTTCGCCGAACTGGGCAAGCGCTGGCTGCCGATCCTCGACTGCTTCGAAGAGGCTGGCGTTGATCTGTGCTACGAAATCCATCCCGGCGAAGACTTGCATGACGGCGCGTCGTTCGAGCAGTTTCTTGAGGCGGTGAATCATCACCCTCGCGCCGCGATTCTGTATGACCCAAGCCATCTGCTGCTGCAGCAAATGGACTACCTCGGCTTCATCGACCGTTACCACCAACGCATCCGCATGTTCCACGTCAAGGATGCCGAGTTCCGCCCCGATGCGCGCTCCGGCGTCTACGGCGGTTATCAGGGTTGGGTCGAGCGTCCCGGGCGCTTCCGCTCGCTGGGCGACGGCCAGATCGATTTCAAATCGATCTTCAGCAAACTGTGCCAATACGACTTCAACGGCTGGGCCGTGCTCGAGTGGGAGTGCTGCCTGAAAGACGCCGCGCAGGGTGCGGCGGAAGGCGCGGCGTTCATCGAGCGACACATGATCCGCAAGACCGCCAAGGCCTTCGACGATTTCGCCGGGGTCAGCGCCGATGCCGCTTCCAACCGGCGCTTGCTCGGCCTGACCGACGACTGATTCATCCGCGTTACCGACATAAAAACAATACGGTGATCTGAAATGAACGTAATGAATGCGCGACTGAGCGTGATGATGTTTTTGCAGTTCTTTATCTGGGGCGGCTGGTTCGTCACCCTCGGCACTTTTCTGGCCACCACGCTCGCTGCCAGCGGCGGCCAGGTCGGCATGGCCTTCGCCACGCAATCATGGGGTGCGATTCTGGCGCCGTTTGTCATTGGCTTGATTGCCGACCGGTTCTTCAATGCCGAACGCATTCTGGCGGTGCTGCATCTGCTGGGCGCGGTGCTGCTCTATCAGCTCTATCGCGCCGCAGACTTCAGCGCGTTTTATCCCTATGTGCTCGCCTACATGATGGTCTACATGCCGACATTGGCGCTGGTGAACGCCGTGGCGTTCCGCCAGATCAAAGACCCGGCGCTGGAGTTCTCGCGCATTCGCGTATGGGGCACAGTGGGCTGGATTGTCGCCGGTGTGGTGATCAGCTTCGTGTTCGCCTGGGACTCGCAACAAAGCATCGCGGCGGGAGGCTTGCGCAATACGTTCCTGATGTCCGCCGTCGCGTCGCTGTTGTTGGGGCTTTACAGCTTCAGTCTGCCGAACACTGCGCCGCTGAAAAGCGCAGCGGGCTCATCAAGCCTCAAGCAGATGCTCGGCGTCGATGCGTGGGGTTTGCTCAAGGATCGCAGCTATCTGGTGTTCTTTCTCGCCTCGATCCTGATCTGCATTCCGCTGGCCTTCTATTACCAGAATGCCAATCCGTTTCTCGCGGAGATCGGCGTGACCAACCCGACAGCGAAGATGGCCATCGGTCAGGTGTCGGAAGTGCTGTTCATGTTGCTGTTGCCGCTGTTCATCCATCGTTTCGGC
The DNA here is from genome assembly GCF_979258175.1 of Pseudomonas sp. AC255. NCBI lineage: Bacteria > Pseudomonadati > Pseudomonadota > Gammaproteobacteria > Pseudomonadales > Pseudomonadaceae > Pseudomonas > Pseudomonas sp. AC255. Next base: position 2,817,387 of record NZ_OZ409841.1, read on the forward strand.
ATCAAGATCGCCCTGCTGGTCGGCATGGCTGCCTGGGCGTTGCGTTACGTGCTGTTTGCCTTCGGCAATAACGACGATCAGGCATTCATGCTGCTGATCGGCATTGCCCTGCACGGCGTGTGCTATGACTTCTTCTTCGTGTCCGGGCAGATCTACACCGATGCAAAAGCACCGGAACGCTTCCGCAGTTCGGCGCAAGGTCTGATCACCTTGGCTACGTACGGGTTGGGCATGTTGATTGGTTTCTGGATCGCGGGACGGATTACCGACCACTTCACATCAAGCGCGGGGCATGACTGGAAAAGTATCTGGCTGTTCCCCGCCGGTTTTTCCGTGGCGGTGTTGCTGTGTTTCTGGGCGACATTCAAGAGCCGCGATCGCGACAAGGCTGTGCTGCCGAGTGCGGTTTAGAGCAGAGTTCTAATGCATGAACAGAACGAATGCCGCCTGTGGTTGAGGCGGCATTCGTTATCGATGCTCATCGTTGCGCTCAAGCGGTGCGACGTTCGAGCAGACGGTCAGCGCCACCTTCGGCGACCCGATTGCCTTGCAGATGATCGGAGCCATCAGAGGCTACTGCATCGCTGAACAGTGGATCGGTTTCGGTGGCGGCAACTGCGTCGCTGAATAGCGGGTCGGTTTCGGTGGCGGCTACTGCGTCGCTGAACAAGCGGTCCGTTTGAGTGGAGGCGATCGCGTCGCTGAACAGTGGGTCGGTTTCGGTGGCGGCGAAGGCATTCAGTGCAAAAACCGAGAAAGCGATACCGAGGATAGTCTGGCGTTTCATGATGGTGTGCTCCGAGGTGCAGTGGTTGGGTATGGAGTCGATCTTACGCCGCGCTATGGATATGAGAACTTCATTGACTTAATGGTCGTTATTGACGCAATCAATGATCGAGCTAAGCAAAAATAGCTGCTTATCTAACCTTTAAGCTGTCACTTACTGGTCCAAACGAAACGCCCTACAACGTCCAAGGCACAAAACTGACCAATCGTATTTTTGACAGCTTTACGCAAGCAAAAAAAGACCCGAATCGATCGAAACCGAAACGGGTCTTTCCCACTCAGACGACCCTTATTTCAAGTCGTCAAAGTGATCTCGCAGGAACTCGTAAAAGCGCAAAGCTTTCAACAATCTCCATACAAGGCTCAGCGTACGCAGCAAAAGCTTCATACGTTTTGGCCTCCAGGGCTGGCGGCCAAACCTCCAGCAAACTTACCGGACCATGCGTGCCTTCAGCCGACTGGCTAGGGTGGCTAGTGAGGCGGCCGGTTGAAATCCCTCCGAGACAACATTCCGGCGCGGGTGCGAATCCGCGTCAGAGGGCGTGAAACCTTTTGCGCCCCCAGCCAAACCTCTCCGCCGCTCTATCAGTTGAGCGCGGGCATATTAACCTGAAAACTCCAGGACAAAAGCGCCGCTCACACCGTTATTCATCAAACGCCGCCACGCCTTTGTTAAATGTTATTTCTGCCAGACAAATTTCAACAAACATAAACATATAAATTCTTCGCAGGGCCGAAGACGCACTTGTTTCGAACGCCTGTTCAACCGTTGCAAGGAACGGTAAAACTCCATACCATGGCAATCCTGGTTAGGGTGGCTGGTGAAGCACCTGGCTTCGATCGCAAATCGAGGCCTGCTAAAAAACCGCCCCGCGAAGGCGGTTTTTTTCGTCTGCGTTTTCTGGTCCCACCCCATCCAGGACACATTGCCTGACTCGATCCCCCTGCGCCCCTGCACAAATCTTCTAAACACTCTCCTCCCCCACGCGGTATTTTAAAAACGCCCAAGCCAACCGCCCTATGGAGTCCTCCCATGGACACACGCAACTGGATCTCCCTGTCCCAGGATGTCGATACCGGGATCGAGTCGATTCGTGCGCATTTCCGTGGGCATGCCTACGATCCGCACTGGCATGACAGCTTTCTCGTCGGCGTTACCGAGCAAGGCGTCCAGCAATTCAACTGTCGCCGGGTGCGTCATCGCAGTACGCCGGGGCATGTGTTTCTGCTCGAGCCGGGAGAAATCCACGATGGCCATGCGCCGACCGAGGACGGCTTTACCTATTCGATGCTGTATCTGGATCCGCACTGGCTGGAGCGCGAACTGCACGCGCTGTTCGAAGAGGCGCCCGCCGACGGTCAGCCAGGCTTTGCCGACACCCTGAGCCACGATCCGCGCCTGTCGACTGCGATCGTGCAAGCCTTCCACGCGTTACATGACGGCGATCTGCGCATCGTCCGGCAGACTGCGCTGGATGGCCTGCTGGCGTCCCTCACCCGCCACCTCGACTGGCGCAAGCGTCAGCACTTCGATCCGCGCCTGCCACTGGTTGCCCAGGTTGCGCGGGACTATCTGCATGCCCACACCTATGAAGACATCGGCCTCGACGACCTAGCGCAAGCCTGTGGCGTTGATCGCTTTCGCCTGACACGCGCGTTCAAGGCGGCGTTCGGTCTGGCACCGCACGCTTACCTGATCCAGTTGCGCCTGGCCAAGGCGCGGCAATTGCTCGCACGCGGCGAGACGCCAGCGCAGGTCGCCAGCGTGCTCGGTTTTGCCGATCAAAGTCATCTCGGTCGCTGGTTCCGCCGCGCCTATCAATTGACCCCTGCGGACTACCGCAAACGCTGCTCAAATCTTCCAGACTGACGCCCTCCGCCTGACGATCATGGTGTCCTGTTTCGACTTTCAGGAATTTGCACCATGGCTTCTTTACTGCCCTTTCTACTATTTGCTTTCGTTGCCTCGATCACGCCGGGGCCGACCAATATTCTGGTGCTGAGCCACAGTTCGCGGCGCGGATTGATTGCCACGTTGCCGATCATTTTTGGCGCCTGTGCGGCGGCGGCGCTGATTGTGCTGGTGGTCGGGCTCGGCGCTGGCGAAACCCTGTTGCGCTTTCCGCGCGTGCAGCAAGCGATGGCCTGGGCTGGCGTGCTCTGGTTGAGCTGGCTGGCGTGGCAGATCTTTCGCAGCCCGCCGCCATCCCTGGACCCGAAATCGCAGGAACAAAGCTTGAACGTATTCGGCGCGGCGCTGCTGCAATTGGTCAACCCGAAGGTGTGGATGATGGCTGTGGCGGTGGTCAGCGTATTCGTTGGCGGCGGCGACAAAACGCTGCGCCTGCTGGCGTTGTCGCTGGCATTTCTGCTGGTGTCACTGCCGTGCATGACGCTCTGGGCGCTTCTCGGCGTTGGCAGCGCGCGCCTGCTCAGCTCACCGCAGGCGTTCAAGCGCATGAACGCGGCACTGGCCCTTCTTCTGCTGCTCTCGGCATGGCTGGCCGTGTTGATCTAATGCCCGGTCGCATGGCGATATTCGCGTGGTGTAAACCCGGTCGAGGCCTTGAACTGACGGGTGAAAGCGCTGTGATCGGTGTAGCCGCATTGCAGCGCAACCTCGGTAATCGGCAAGTCGCTGTGCAGCAATCGATGCGCGTGTTCCAGGCGGACTTTCTGAATCATCTGCCGTGGTGTCAGGTGGAAAACGCGTTTGCAGTAGCGTTCCAGTTGCGCCACGGAAATCCCGGCGATCCGCGTCAGTTCACTCAGCGTCACCCGCCGGTTGAAGTTGCCGCGAATGTATTCATCGACAGCCGCCAGGCGCTCGAACGCCGGGTGGGTTTCACTGGCTGACTGCAGATCCACCGAGATCCCCACCAGACCGATGATCGTCCCGTCACGGTTGTAGATCGGCCTCTTGTGGGTCAGGCACCAGCCCGGTTCGCGACTGCCATACAGATGCAGTTCGAGCTGATCCTCCAACACGAAACCTTCCTCCAGCACCTTGCGATCCTGCTCGGTATAACCCGGCCCCAACTGCGCCGGGAACACCTGCGCACTGGTTTTGCCGAGCAACGGGCGCAGGTCCTTCAAGCCACAACGCTGCACCAGCGTACGGTTGGCCAGCACATAACGCGCTTGCAGATCCTTGATGAAGATCGCCGCATTGGGGATCACATCGAGTATCGGCAACAGCTGCGCGGCACCCGCGACCATCTCTTCGAGGGTCTGCGCACGCAAGCCGTCATTGCCTTGGCACAGGATCGAAAACGCTGACTGCATCAAAGACTTCCCCTCGAATTGAACCACCGCAAATGTCACTCGCCAGCAGATTGCAGCAACGTCGCGACCCTGTCGAGGCCGCGCATTCATCGGTGCCATTGTGCTGAATTCGTCATCGATCCCGGCATAAAACATCAATCGCCGCCACTGCCGGGCGGTGCAAAGTCTGCTCGTCCCCGTGACACAACTGCCTATCCAATAACTCACAAGAAGGCGATGCCATGTCAGGCCAAGGCAAGTTCAAAAAACAGCTTTCATTGATCGACCTCACCTTTATCGGACTCGGCGCGATCTTCGGCTCCGGCTGGTTGTTCGCCGCCAGCCATGTCTCGGCGATTGCCGGTCCGGCGGGGATTTTTTCCTGGCTGCTGGGCGGTTTCGCCGTGTTGCTGCTGGGTATCGTCTACTGCGAACTGGGCGCCGCATTACCCCGTGCCGGCGGCGTGGTGCGCTACCCGGTTTATTCCCACGGTCCGCTGCTCGGCTACCTGATGGGTTTCATTACGCTGATTGCGTTTTCCAGTCTGGTGGCGATCGAAGTGGTCGCCTCGCGCCAATACGCGGCGGCATGGTTTCCCGGTCTGACCAAGGCTGGCAGTGGCGATCCGACGATCCTCGGCTGGCTGGTGCAGTTCGGCCTGCTCTGCGTGTTTTTCCTGCTCAACTACCGCAGCGTGAAGACCTTCGCCAAGGCCAACAATCTGGTCAGCGTGTTCAAATTCATCGTTCCGCTGCTGGTGATCGGCGTGCTGTTCACCTTCTTCAAACCGGAGAACTTCCAGGTTCAGGGATTCGCCCCGTTCGGCTTGTCGGGCGTCGAGATGGCGGTCTCCGCCGGCGGAATCATCTTTGCCTATCTGGGCCTGACGCCGATCATTTCCGTCGCCAGCGAAGTGAAGAATCCACAGCGCACCATTCCCATCGCGCTGATTCTCTCGGTACTGCTGTCGACCCTGATCTACGTGCTGCTGCAAATGGCCTTTCTCGGCAGCATCCCGACGGAAATGCTCGCCAACGGCTGGGCCGGTATCAGCAAGGAATTCGCCCTGCCCTATCGCGACATCGCCCTGGCGCTCGGTGTCGGCTGGCTGGCGTATCTGGTGGTCGCCGATGCGGTGATCTCGCCGAGCGGCTGCGGCAACATCTACATGAATGCCACGCCGCGAGTGATCTACGGCTGGGCGCAGACCGGAACCTTCTTCAAGGTCTTCACCCACATCGATGAAAAGTCCGGCATCCCGCGTCCGGCGCTGTGGCTGACTTTCGCCCTGTCGGTGTTCTGGACCCTGCCATTCCCGTCGTGGGAAGCGCTGATCAACGTGGTGTCCGCCGCGCTGGTGTTGAGCTATGCGGTGGCGCCCGTATCGGTTGCGGCGCTGCGGCGCAATGCGCCGGACATGCCGCGCCCGTTTCGGGTCAGGAGCATGGGCCTGCTTGGGCCGGTGTCGTTCATCATCGCCGCGCTGATCGTCTACTGGTCGGGCTGGAACACCGTGTCGTGGCTGCTCGGCCTGCAGATCCTGATGTTTGTCATCTACCTGTTCTGTGGCCGCTTTGTGCCCACCGCCCATCTGAGTCTGGCGCGTCAGGTGCGTTCATCGGCGTGGCTGATCGCCTTCTACGCGGTGACCATCGTGCTGTCGAAACTCGGCACCTTCGGTGGCCTGGGCATCCTCGCCCATCCGTTCGACACGATCGTCGTCGCCGCTTGCGCCACCGGCATTTACTACTGGGGTGCAGCAACCGGCGTGCCTGCCCATCTGCTGCGCATGGACGACGAGGACGAAGAAAGCGAAAGCCCTGCGCCCTCGTCCACCGTCAACGCCCGCCCCGCCGGCGCCTACTGAAATCATCCAACGGGATCTCTCCATGAAACGAGTACACGTCATTGATTCCCACACCGGCGGCGAACCGACACGGCTGGTGATGAGCGGCTTTCCCGAGCTGTCCGGCAAAACCATGGTCGAGAAACGCGATGCCTTGCGCAACCAGCATGACCAGTGGCGGCGCGCCTGTCTGCTCGAGCCACGCGGCAACGATGTGCTGGTCGGCGCGCTCTATTGCCCACCGGTATCGGCGGACGCCACTTGCGGGGTGATCTTCTTCAACAACGCCGGATACCTGGGCATGTGCGGCCACGGCACCATCGGCCTGATCAATTCGTTGCAGCATCTGGGGAAAATCCAGCCGGGCGTGCACAAGATCGACACACCGGTGGGGCAAGTCAGCGCGACGCTGCACGACGATGGCTCGGTCACTCTGGGCAACGTGCCCGCCTACCGTTATCGCAAACAGGTGCCAGTGGACGTGCGCGGTTTTGGTCGCGTAGTCGGTGATATCGCCTACGGCGGCAACTGGTTTTTTCTGGTTTCCGAGCATGGCCAGACCCTGACCATGGACAACGTCGAACACCTGACGGCGTACACCTGGGCGATGCTCAAAGCGCTGGAAGATCAGGGCATCTGTGGCGAAGACGGCGCGGTCATCGACCACATCGAACTGTTCGCCGATGACGATCAGGCTGACAGCCGCAACTTCGTCATGTGCCCCGGCAAAGCCTATGACCGCTCACCATGCGGCACCGGCACCAGCGCCAAACTTGCCTGCCTGGCAGCCGACGACAAGCTGCAACCGGGCGCACCGTGGATCCAGGCGAGCATCACCGGCAGCCAGTTCGAAGGCCGCTTCGAATGGGAAGGCGAACGCATTCGCCCGTTCATCACCGGCCGCGCCTACATGACCGCCGACAGCATCTTGCTGATCGACGAAACCGACCCATTCGCGTGGGGCATCTGAGCCGCCACGCCGACTTTTCCCTCGAATAAAACGAAATGCCAAGGAGTTGAACCATGAGCGACAACATCTTCACCGGTTGCATGCCGGCCCTGATGACCCCGTGCACCGCCCAGCGCAAACCGGACTTCGATGCGCTGGTGAGCAAGGGGCGCGAGCTGATTGATATCGGCATGAGCGCCGTGGTCTATTGCGGCTCGATGGGCGACTGGCCGCTGCTGACTGAAGCCGAGCGTCAGGAAGGCGTGGCGCGCCTGGTCGCCGCCGGGGTGCCGACCATCGTCGGCACTGGTGCGGTGAATACCCGTGAAGCGGTTTCCCACGCAGCGCATGCGGCGAAAGTCGGCGCGCAAGGCTTGATGGTCATTCCGCGCGTGCTGTCACGTGGCGCTTCAGCCACCGCGCAAAAGGCCCACTTCGCCGCGATCCTGCAAGCCGCACCGAACTTGCCGGCGGTGATTTACAACAGCCCTTACTACGGCTTCGCCACCCGCGCCGATCTGTTTTTCGAACTGCGCCGTGAATACCCGAACCTGATCGGCTTCAAGGAATTTGGTGGGGGCGCGGACCTGCGCTACGCGGCCGAGAACATCACCTCCAAGGATGACGACGTGACGCTGATGGTCGGTGTCGACACGCAAGTGGTGCACGGTTTCGTCAACTGCAACGCTACCGGCGCCATCACCGGTATCGGCAACGCCCTTCCTCGCGAAGTGCTGCAACTGGTCGCGCTGAGCAAGCAGGCCGCGCAAGGCGATGCCAAGGCCCGGCGTCAGGCACGGGAGCTGGAATCGGCATTGGCAGTGCTGTCATCGTTCGACGAAGGCTGTGATCTGGTGCTGTATTACAAGCACTTGATGGTGCTCAACGGCGACAAGGAATACACCCTGCACTTCAACGAAACCGATGTGCTGAGCGACTCGCAACGGCGCTATGCCGAGAAGCAGTATTCGCTGTTCCGTCACTGGTATGAAAACTGGTCCGCCGAGCAGAACTTCGCCTGACCGCCACCTGCCGCGGATCGTCACGACTCGCGGCAGGCCTCGCTCATTTCACAGGAAGACACCATGACTCTGACGGGCAACATGCTGATCGGCCAACAATCCGTGACGGGCCATCGTCCAGCCATTCGCGGGATCGATCCGGCGACCAACCAGGCACTTGAACCGCAGTACGCCGGGGCATCAGCCGAACAGGTGGAACAGGCCTGCGCCCTGGCCTGGGCGGCGCAAGACGCGTATCGCGAAACCAGCCTGAGCAGCCGTGCGGCATTTCTCGAAAGTATTGCCGAGCACATCGAAAGCCTTGGCGATGAAATGATCGAACGCGCCCACGCCGAAACCGGTTTGCCGCGTGCACGCCTTCAGGGCGAACGTGGCCGCACCTGCTCGCAATTGCGCCTGTTCGCCCGTACGGTACGCGCGGGTGAATGGCTGGATGTGCGCGTCGACAGTGCGCAACCGCAACGCCAGCCACTGCCGCGCTCCGACCTGCGGCAACGACAGATTGCCTTGGGGCCGGTCGCGGTGTTTGGTGCGAGCAACTTTCCCTGGCATTTTCCGTGGCCGGTGGCGACACCGCTGCGGCATTGGCGGCTGGTTGCCCGGTGATCGTCAAGGCCCACAGCGCGCATCCGGGCACCAGCGAACTGGTCGGCCGCGCAGTAGCGCAAGCGGTCAAGGCCTGCGCTCTGCCCGAGGGCGTGTTTTCCTTGTTGTCCGATTCGGGGTACGAAGTCGGCATCGCATTGGTCAGTGATTGGCGCATCAAAGCCGCTGGTTTCACCGGCTCGCGCGCTGGCGGTCTGGCCTTGATGAAAGCCGCGCAAGTGCGGCCGGAGCCGATTCCGGTGTATGCGGAAATGAGCTCGATCAACCCGGTAGTGCTGTTTCCTGCCGCGCTGGAAAATCGGACGCAGGCGTTGGCCGAAGGATTTGTCGCGTCGCTGACAGTGGGCGCCGGGCAGTTCTGCACCAACCCGGGATTGCTGATTGCCCGCAAAGGCCCGGCGCTCGACGGGTTCCTCGGCGCGATAGCGGAACTGATCCCGCGCAGCGCGGCGCAAACCATGCTCACGCCCGGCATCTTCGGCGCCTATCAAGCAGGCGCGACGGCTTTGCAAGACAATCCCCGTGCACGCGCGGTAGCGGTTGGCCAAGTCGGCGGCGGCCCGAATCAGTGTCAGACGCATGTCTTCAGCACCGATGCAGCGGATTTTCTTGCCGATCGAAGCTTGCAAGCCGAGGTCTTCGGCGCGACAGCGCTGATCGTGCAATGCAGCAGTGACGAAGAAATCCGTCAAGTCTGCGCCCATCTCGAAGGTCAACTAACCGCGACATTGCACATGGATGACGCCGACCTTGCTTTGGCGCGCGCGTTGCTGCCAACCCTGGAACGCAAGGCCGGGCGCTTGCTGGTCAATGGCTGGCCGACCGGCGTGGAAGTCTGCGATGCGATGGTGCATGGCGGGCCTTACCCGGCAACCTCGGATGCGCGCAGCACCTCGGTGGGCACGGCGGCGATCCTGCGTTTCCTGCGGCCGGTGTGCTATCAGGATTTCCCCGACAGCCTGCTGCCGACGGCGCTGCAACAGACCAATCCGCTAAACCTTCGGCGCTTGCTCGATGGCCAACGGGAAGCGACACACCATGGCGAATAATCCTTCGCACGACATCGCGGTGGTCGGCGCCGGGATCATTGGCGTGGCTTGCGCACTGCGCCTGGCCCGCCAGGGTTTGCGCGTGGTGGTCATCGATCAGCAGGAACCGGGGCATGGCGCTTCGTTCGGCAACGCCGGACATCTGGCCACCGAGCAAGTCTTTCCTATCGCTGACGTGTCGATCCTCAAGCGCTTGCCGGCCATGTTGATGGACCCGATGGGGCCGCTACGCCTGGACTGGAAATACCTGCCGCGCGCCCTGCCGTGGTTCACCCGCTTGCTGCTGAATCTGCGGCCTGAGCCTTTTCAGAAAACCGTCGCCGGCTTGCGCGCGCTCAACGAAAGCAGCCTCGACGCGTGGCAGCGCTTGCTCAGCGATATCCAGCGCACTGATCTGCTCAAGGTTGACGGCTCGTTACTGGTCTTCGAAAAACCTGAATCCCGGCAGGCCATCGAAGCCTTGCAGGCGCGACTGCATCAGCAGCAGGTGCCGGTGGACTATTGGCAGGCGGGGCCGATTCGCGAAACGGCGCCGCAGCTCAGCGAACAGATTCAGGGCGGACTGTTTTTCCCGCGAACCGGGCATTTCCTTGACCCCTATCGGGTGGTTCGTGCACTGGTCGAGGCGGCGCGCAGCAGCGGCGTGAGTTTTCTCAAACAGCAGGTTCAGGGCGGCTACGTGCAGGAAAACGGTGTGCTATTAGTCACCGGTAATGGCGGCGTAACGGCCGGCCGCGTGTTACTGGCCTGCGGTGCGCATTCGGCGAAACTCACCGCCGCGCTGACTGGCAAGCAAGTACCGTTGGACACCGAACGTGGCTATCACCTGATGCTGCCCAACGATCATGATCGCCTGCCCTTCCCCGTCACCTCGCTGGAACGCAAATTCATCATGACGCCGATGCGCGATGGGCTGCGCCTGGCCGGCACGGTCGAATTCGCCGGATTGGAGCGGCCAGCGAACATGGCGCGCGCCTGGCAGTTGCAGCGCCTGAGCCAAGGCCTGTTTCGCAAGGACCTGAACGCTGATGGCGCCACACCGTGGATGGGCTTTCGCCCGTCGCTGCCGGATTCGCTGCCAGTGATTGATCAGGTTTGCGCCGGCAAGGTCTTGCTTGCCTTCGGTCATCAGCATCTGGGCCTGACGCAGGCGGCGGTGACGGCGGAATTGATCGGGCAGATGGTCTCAGGCGCCGCTCTCGCGTTGCCAAATGTCGATGCCTACCGACTGGCACGTTTCTAAGCGTGCTTCAGCGCGTCGCCGTGATGCATGGCCAGGTGGCCGGTCTTGTCGCTCTTGACCTCGTATTGCGGCGCGTCTTTCGAGGCTGGCCGGTGGCGGCCCATGAACTCGGTGTCGCGGGTGTGCACCTTGACCACTTTGCCGTCGATCTCGCCGGCCTCGGAATTCCAGCGCACCGCATCGCCGACTTTGAATGAGCTGCTCATCATTGCGTCCTCGCCTCTGGCTGTTGGTTTATGGAGCCGCGCGCGTCGGAGAAATTCCGCTTTTTTGCGAGGCGACCGAAGGCAGACAAAAAAATCGAACGGCGAAAATCACCCGCACCTCCAACCTGCACAAGCCGTAGAAAACGGCCATGACGAGGTGTGAGATGAATAACGATCAAGGCAAGCAAGGTGACGATCCGCTCCCAACCACGCCCGACCCGCTGAGTCCGGGGCGTACCGAGGTCGATCCGATGAAGGAACGCGGCATCGACGAACTGCCCGACAACGAAGGCGAAATCCCGCTGGACGATGACAGTACCGGGCTGGATCCGGAGCGCGTACGTCAGGAAACCGATAACGCCGAAATGGACGTTCAGCCCAATCCGCGTTGAGCCTGAACAGGCAGCCGTCGCCATACGGCTGCCTGTCGGTTGCGCAATCAACAGCAGAATCAGGCAAGCATTTCACAGAAATGCACTACTTCGCGCTCCGACCCAGGCGCAACAATAGGCGTCCGACAACCCCATGGAGGATGCTCACATGCTCGTACAAGCCTACGGCGCCCACGCTGGCGACAAACCCCTTGAGCCCATGCAGATCAACCGCCGTGCTCCGGCGGCGCACGACGTGCAGATCGATATTGCCTTCTGCGGCATCTGCCATTCCGACCTGCACCAGGTGCGCGCGGAATGGGCCGGCACGCAATTCCCTTGCGTCCCCGGCCACGAAATCGTCGGCCGCGTCTCGGCGGTCGGCGATCACGTCAAGGACTACAAGGTCGGCGATCTGGTCGGTGTCGGCTGCATCGTCGACAGCTGCCAGCACTGCGATGACTGCGAATCCGGTCTGGAAAATTACTGTGACGGCATGATCGGCACCTACAACTTCCCGACCCCGGACGCACCGGGCTGGACCCTCGGCGGTTACTCGCAAAACATCGTCGTGCACGAGCGCTATGTGTTGCGCATCCGTCATCCCGAGGCGCAACTGGCCGCCGTCGCGCCGCTGCTCTGCGCCGGCATTACCACCTACTCGCCGCTGCGTCAGTGGCGCGCTGGCCCTGGCAAGAAAGTCGGCGTGGTCGGCATCGGCGGCCTGGGTCACATGGGCATCAAACTGGCCCACGCCATGGGCGCCCACGTGGTGGCGTTCACCACTTCCGAATCCAAGCGTGAAGCGGCCAAGGCTCTGGGCGCGGACGAAGTGGTGGTGTCGCGCAATGCCGAGGAAATGGCGGCACACGCCAAGAGCTTCGACATGATCCTCAATACCGTCGCAGCGCCGCACGATCTTGACGCCTTCCTCGTCCTGCTCAAGCGCGATGGCGCGTTGACCCTGGTCGGTGCGCCTGCCTCGCCGCATCCGTCGCCGAACGTGTTCAACCTGATCACCAAGCGGCGCACCATTGCCGGTTCAATGATCGGCGGCATTCCCGAGACCCAGGAGATGCTGGATTTCTGCGCTGAGCACGGCATCGTTTCCGACATCGAGTTGATCCGCGCCGATCAGATCAACGAGTCCTACGAGCGCATGCTCAAGGGCGATGTGAAATACCGCTTCGTCATCGACAACGCAACGCTCGCCGGCTAAGCACAAGCGCCCATCGGCAGCGCAATGCTGCCGATGGCTCGAGTAATTCCATCGCGTAATTGACAGCGCCAGCGTTGCTCGCCAGAGTCGCACCCTTTTTTCCACCGCAGGGTGAACAGGGGTTTGCGTTGAACCAACAGACATTGTCCATGCGTCTTGAGCGCGTCGCCGCCCATGTGCCGCTTGGCGCGAGACTGGCCGATATCGGCTCCGATCATGCTTACCTGCCGGTGGCCTTGCTGCGCCGGGGCCTGATAACAGCAGCGGTCGCTGGCGAGGTCGCGTTGACGCCGTTCCACGCGGCGCAACGCACCGTCAATGACAGCGACCTGCACGGCCAGATCAGCGTGCGCCTGGCCGATGGTCTGACGGCAATCAAACCTGGCGACGCCATCAGCGCCATCACCCTGTGCGGCATGGGCGGCGAAACCATTCGCGATATTTTCGACAGTGGTAAAGCACATCTCAGCGGCCACGAACGCTTGATCCTGCAGCCCAACGGCGGCGAGCAAGCGCTGCGCCAGTGGTTGATGGATAACAGTTACCGGATCGTTTGCGAAGAAGTGCTGCACGAAAACCGTTTCGACTATGAAATCATCGTTGCCGAGCCAGCCATTGAACCGCTGACTTACAACGCCAGGGAACTGTTTTTCGGACCGCTGCATCTGCAGGCGCGCGGCTCGGCATTTCTGCACAAATGGCAACGCAGGCTGAAGCAGCGGCAAAAGACGTTGGGGCAGTTTACGAGAGCGCAACAGACGTTGCCGGAGGACAAAATTCTTGCGCTGAAGCAAGAGATGCAGTGGATCAGTGAATTGCTCGGGTGACTGTGCCGCCGTCTTCGCGAGCAGGCTCGCTCCCACAGGAAATTGCATTTCTCCTGAGGGGAACACGGTCCACTGTGGGAGCGAGCCTGCTCGCGAAAGCGGTGGGTCAAGCTACAGAGCAACCAAGTTGGCCGCAGCCGTCGGAAAAACAAAAAGCCTGCTGTTAAAAGCAGGCTTTTTCGTGGGTGGTGAACTTACTTCTGCTGCGTCAGCGCCGAGTAGCTGTTCATGAGGTTGCGGTAGTTGGGAATGCGCTGCGACAGCAGGTTACCCAGACCTTCAATATCGTTGCGCCAGTCGCGGTGCAGCTCACAGGCCACCGAGAACCAGTTCATCATCTGCGCGCCAGCCTGAGTCATGCGGCTCCACGCGGCTTGTTGAACAGTGGTGTTGAAAGTGCCGGACGCATCAGTCACCACGAACACATCAAAACCTTCCGCCAGCGCCGACAGGGTCGGGAACGCTACGCACACATCCGTTACCACACCGGCAATGATGATCTGCTTGCGCCCGGTGGCCTTGATCGCCTTGACGAAGTCCTCGTTGTCCCAGGCGTTGATCTGGCCTGGACGAGCGATGTATGGCGCGTCCGGGAACATCTCTTTCAGCTCCGGCACCAGCGGGCCGTTCGGGCCTTGTTCGAAGCTGGTGGTGAGGATGGTTGGCAGGTCGAAGAACTTGGCCAGATCCGCCAGCGCCAGCACGTTGTTCTTGAACTCGTTCGGCGAGAAGTCCTGCACCAGCGAGATCAGACCGGTCTGGTGGTCAACCAGCAGCACGATAGCGTCGTCTTTGTTCAGGCGGTTGTAGGTTGGAGTGGTCATGGTGTGCGTCCCTTTTCAAGTTTGGAGTTTTGTTGTTGCGTTCAAGTTGGGTACAGATTACTGACGCACAGCAAAGGGATAAATCGGCTGAAAAGCGTTTCACCGTCCACCTGAACAGGACAATCGAAAACGGCTCACTCCTAAAAAAGCGCGTGCAGGCCGTTCTGATTAGATACACCGAAGTACAAATGATGTACCTCAGCCCCCATTTATCAACTCCACACAACTTCCTAAAGTCTCCTCCAACAGCCACCCGCCATCCTGACGGGCCAGCGACAGAGGAAATCATCATGAGCACATCGAAAAAAGTAGTTGTCATCACCGGCGCCTCGCAAGGCATTGGTGCAGGTCTGGTCGAAGGCTTTCGCGCCCTTGGCCATCAAGTGGTCGCAACCTCGCGCTCGATCAAAGAGTCGAGTGACCCGGATGTGCTGACCGTTGCCGGCGACATTGCCGATCCGCAAACCGCCGAGCGCGTGATTCGCGCCGCCGTCGCCCGCTTCGGTCGCGTCGATACGCTGGTCAACAATGCCGGGATCTTTCTGGCCAAGCCGTTCACCGCTTACAGCCAGGCGGACTATGCCCAGGTCGTGGCGACCAACATGAGCGGCTTCTTCTACATCTCGCAACTGGCCATCGCCGAGATGGAAAAACACGGCAGCGGCCACGTCGTCAGCGTCACCACCAGCCTGGTCGATCATGCAATCGACGGCGTGCCTTCGGTTTTGGCGTCGCTGACCAAGGGTGGCATCAACGCCGCGACCAAATCCCTGGCGATCGAGTACGCCAAGCGCGGCATCCGGGTCAACGCGGTATCGCCGGGCATCATCAAAACGCCGATGCACGCTGAGGAAACCCATCAGGCGCTGGGCAGCCTGCACCCGGTCGGCCACATGGGGGAAATCGACGACATCGTGCAAGCGATCCTCTACCTCGACGGGGCAAATTTCGTCACTGGCGAGATCCTGCATGTCGACGGTGGCCAGAGCGCTGGCCATTGATCGAAACCCTGCAACGCCGCCGGTGGATACCGGCGGCGTCGTTGGTTGTGGTACACAGAGGATGAACGTCCGTCGATCCTCGGTGCGAGCCACAATGAAACGCCATTTTGAAGATTTGCAGTTAGGCAGTATCGAACTGTTCTGCCTGGCCGCCGAAGCCGGCAGCTTCACCGCCGCCGCGCAACTGGCCGGGGTCACGCCCGCTGCGGTGAGCCGGTCGATTCTGCGTCTGGAGCAACGCCTGGGTTCGCGACTGTTCGCGCGCACCACGCGCAGCATCCGCCTCACCGACGCCGGACGCAGCTTCTTCGAACAATGCAGCCAGGCGCTGACGCAACTGGTCGAAGCGCAGCAGGAAGTCATGGGCGCACAGACTTCGCCGTCGGGTCGACTGCGCATCAGCCTGCCGACCACGTACGGGCATCACCGCATCCTGCCGCTGCTGCCGAAATTTCGCGCGTTGTACCCCGAGGTCACGGTCGACGTGCACTTGGGCAATCGCAATATCGACTTCGTTGAAGAAGGCTACGACCTGGCGATACGCGTACGCGCGCAACCGGACTCGACCCTGATCGCGCGCCTGCTGGAAGACGCCGCCCTGGTAGTGGTTGCCGCCCCCGAATATCTGCATAGAGCCGGCACGCCGCAGACCCTCGACGATCTCATTGCGCATGAGTGCATCCAGTTCGAATTGCCCAGCAGCGGGCGGCGGATTTCCTGGCTGTTTCAGGAAAACGGCCGAGACCTGGAAGTGATTTCCGACGGTGGCTATTCCTGCTCCGACGATGTGCTCGGCGGTGTGACGCTGGCCAAGCACGGCGCCGGGCTGTTTCAGACTTACCGGTTCATCGTCGAGCAGGAACTCGCCGATGGCCGCCTGATTGAAGTGCTGCAGCCGTACGCCGGACGTTCGCGCCCCTACACCCTGCTCTACCCGCACGGCCGCTACGTGCCGCAGCGGGTGCGGGCGTTTGTGGATTTTCTGCTGGGGTTTCGTGATGAATGGGCGGGACACCCGCGGTAATCAGCCGGTCTGGCGCAGGCGGCTGAGTTCCTTGGACGGCGGGCAGCCGAACTGGCGGTTGTATTCGCGGCTGAACTGCGAAGCGCTTTCGTAGCCGACGCGGTAGCAGGCGCTCGAGACGTCCAGCCCTTCATTGATGATCAGCCGCCGCGCCTCTTGCAGGCGCAGCTGTTTTTGATATTGCAGCGGGCTCATGGCGGTGACGGCTTTGAAGCGGTGATGCAGCGCCGAATTGCTCAGATTGGCCACCTGCGCCAGCGCGTCGATGCGCAGCGGTTCAGTGAAATTCTTGTTCAGCCAGTCGATGGCCCGCGTGACCCGGTGGGTCTGCGAATCGCTGACGGCGATTTCATACAGCAGATGCCCGTGCTGGCCGCGCAGCAGGCGGTAATACAGCTCACGCAACACCATCGGTGCGAGCATGCCGATGTCGCGCGGGTTATCCAGCAGGCGCACCAGACGCAGCATGGTATCGAGCAATGTCACGTCGATCTTGTCGAGAAACATGCCGCGCCCGGCGTCCTGTGGCATGCCGGTCAGCGGCGACTCGGCAATCAGTTGCGTCAGTTGCGCCGGATCGAAATCCAGCCGTACGCAAAAATACGGCGCCTCGGGTGAGGCTTCAATCACCCTTCCCGACACCGGCAACGTCACCGACACCACCAGGTAATACAACGGGTCGTAGAGGAAACGTTCGTCGCCCAGCCCGACTTCCTTGCGCCCCTGCACGATCAGGCACAGCGCCGGGCGGTGCACGACATGGATCAGCTCGGACGGCCCATCGAGACGGATCACGTGCAGCGGCGCAATCGCGGTTTCGTAGGTGCCTGGCGCATCGAAGCGCTGAGTCAGCAAGCGCACCAGCTCGGCGCGATACACCGCCGTGTCGTGGAGGATGGAAGCGTCGTGGTTATCCATGCAAAGGGCCTCGAAAGCAGACGAAGGTGGGTCAACTGCGGAGGAAGATTAGCCAGTTTTACCCAGCGGCGACTAGATCAAAGATGCTGCAGATTTGCCTGATTCTGCGTCGGTCAGATCGGGGTAAACCATGGGCACATCTTCTTACGTGCCCATGGTTTGCCGCACTGCTATCAGCCTGCCGTTACCGTCATGCCGCCATCGGCCATGACTACCGAGCCGACCATGAAACTGGCGCGGTCGGAGGCCAGAAAGGTCACGATCTCGGCGATCTCTTCCGGCTGCGCCGCCCGACCGATCGGCGCCGCTTCGCCGTGTTGCGCGAGGAAGCCCGGGCCGTCCTCGACCACATCATTAAGGATATTGGTCACCACATCGCCGACGCCGATCGCGTTGACGCGAATGCCGTGCTCGATGACTTCCAGGGCCAGCGTGCGGGTCAGTTGTGCCAGCGCACCTTTGGAAGCGGTGTAGGCGGCGATGGTCGGGAAGGCAAAGTACGAGGCATAGGAGGCGATATTGACGATTGCACCGGACTTGTTCGGGATCATCGCTTTCACCGCTTCGCGGCAGTGCAGGAAGGCTGCCGTGGCATTCACTGCCTGGATCTTTTCCCAGTCGTCGCGGCTCATGTCGATCACGGCTTTGTTGATGATGATCCCGGCGTTGTTGACCAGAATATCCAGGCGCCCGAACTGCTCGACGGCAAGACCTACTGCGCGTTCGGCGGCGCCGTCCTCGGTGATGTCCGCCACCAGCGGCACCAGATCGGGACGAGCCAGTGCTTCGACAGCCGGATTGAGGTCTTCGGCAATCACCTTGGCGCCGCGAGCGTGCAGCATCAGCGCAATCGCTTTGCCGATACCACTGGCCGCGCCAGTGACCAGTGCAACTTTACCGGCGACTTCTTGGGGCAGGGTGTGGTTGAAATCAGTCATGGTTTTAACTCCTCGATAGCGAATCGGTGTTGCGCCTGATGGCGCGGTCGTGAACACGGCTTCACTGTCGCGCACTGGCCGCCGCCGGGCTTTCGGGCGATTGCCGGGACTGTCGGAGTTTTGCGCTGGAGTTTCTCGTTCGCCCGCCCTAACCTTCAAAATCATTCGCAGCCGAAGCTTTTCATGGAGCGTCCTGTGCCCTCTGCCAGCCCTGCTACACCGACAATCAGCCAGCCCGCGCGCATCGCCGCCGAGGCCATGCCGGAGCATCTGCCCGGTGTTGCGGAAACGACCACGCCGCGACCGCAGATCAAGGATGCCGTGGTGCAGCTGTTCCACCATCAAACCCTGCTTGAGCCGATCCGCGTGCCGTGCGTGGCGGAACCGCTGCTGGTGCTGGTACTGGCCGGCACTGCCCGGGTCGAAGAACGTTCGTTGGGCGGAGAGTGGCAGGCGAGCCAGGTCACGGCGGGCGATTTTTTCCTGACCAACACCCGGGAACCCTACGAAATGCGCTGGCAAACCGAAGGTTGCGAGGTCTTCGAAGTCATGCACCTTTATCTTGGTCTGGGCTTGATCGAACACGCGGCGCGCGAAGCCTTCGGCGAACAGGCCGGTGCAGTGACGTTTGTCGACGTGTCGGGTGCGCGTGACGAGCAGGTCAGCTTCATTCTTGAGCAACTGCGCGTCGAACTGACCGAACAGCGCCATCCCAGTGCACTGCTGGTGCACAGCCTGGCCCAGGCGTTGGCGATCCATTTGCTGCGTCATTATCTCGACCCCGACAGCAACCCGCGCCGCGACAACGCCCTGCCCGCCTACAAACTGCGCCGGGTGATCGAAGCCATGAATGCGCATCTGGCGGAGGATTTCAGTCTCAGTCATCTGGCCGCCATCGCCGAGCTGAGCGACTACCACTTCAGCCGCACCTTCAAACGCGCCACCGGTTTATCGCCCTCGCAATACTTCATCCGCCTGCGCATGAGCCGCGCGCGTCATCTGTTGCTGGAGACCGCACGCAGCGTGATCGACATTGGCCTGGAAGTCGGCTACTCCAGTCCCAGCCACTTTTCCCAGGTGTTCCGCCGTGAAGTCGGGGTCACTCCGAGTGCCTATCGCGATGCACCACGCGGCGGTTAAAGAACATTCGAAAAGCGACGCAGGAGAATTGGGCAAACCCCGAGGAGGAATCGATTAATAGCCCATGAGCCGCCGCACTTAATCTTCTTCCAAGCCCACTCACGGGCACACAGAAGAGGACGACATCATGCTGAACATTCAAGACAAAGTGATCGTGATTACCGGCGCCAGCAGCGGCATCGGCGAAGCCACCGCACGCCTGCTCGCCGAACGTGGCGCCAAAGTGGTGTTGGGCGCACGGCGCACCGAGCGTCTGGCCGTGATTGCCGAAGAGATCAACGGCGCCGGTGGCCACGCGCAGTTCCGCGCACTGGACGTCACCGATCAGCAGGATGTGCAGCGCTTCGTCGATTTTGCCGTCGAGCATTACGGCCGCGTCGATGTGCTGGTCAACAACGCCGGGGTCATGCCGTTGTCACGGCTGGATGCGCTGAAGGTCGATGAATGGAACCGCATGATCGACGTCAACATCCGTGGCGTGCTCCACGGCATCGCCGCCAGTCTGCCGTTGATGCAGCGCCAGCGCGCCGGGCAGATCATCAACATCGCCTCGATCGGTGCTTACGCGGTCAGCCCCACCGCAGCGGTGTACTGCGCGACCAAATACGCCGTACGGGCGATTTCCGAAGGCTTGCGTCAGGAGGTGGGCGGCGATATCCGCGTCACCGTCATTGCACCGGGCGTGACCGAATCGGAACTGGCCGAGAGCATTTCCGATGAAGGCGGCCGCGAAGAGATGAAGTCATTCCGCAAGATCGCCATCCCCGCCGAAGCCATCGCCCGCGCAATTGCCTACGCCGTCGAACAACCGGCGGATGTCGACGTCAGCGAACTGATCGTGCGCCCGACCGCGAGCCCTTACTGAGGCCAGGAGTGAATCTGTGGGAGCGAGCCTGCTCGCGAAAGCGCTGGGTCAGTCGGCAAAGATGTTGAATGTACCGCCGTCTTCGCGAGCAGGCTCGCTCCCACAGGGTTTTGTGGCGCAACCAAATCAATGGTCAACACGGAAGACTGTGGGAGCTAGCCTGCTCGCGAAAGCGCTGGGTCAGTCGGCAAAGATGCTGGATGTGCCGCCGCCTTCGCGGGCAAGCCCGCTCCCACAGGGTTTTGTGGCGCAACCAAATCAATGGACAATACGGAACATTGTGGGAGCGAGCCTGCTCGCGAAAGCGCGGGTCAGTCGGCAAAGATGCTGGATGTGCCGCCGTCTTCGCGAGCAGGCTCGCTCCCACCGGGGATTTAGCGCACGGATATTCCAACCCTGGCCGGTCGAAACTGGTTTTCACGATGTCGGTGACTGAACTGCATCAGGGTGCGCGGGAGAGCCTCTCACTCTAATTCCAGAGTGGGAGGCATCGATTAAATCGCTCGATCAGCGTGACGGCGGATGTTCGGTTGACACCGAGTTGGCCGCATCCACATCTGACATATCTTCCTCGACCGGTGCCTCATCGTCCGGCGGCAAAGGCACCTCGGGATTTTCCCGCTTGGGATCGTGCCCCGTCTCGTTGTCGGTGGTGCGCGTCACGGCTTGTTGCGACTGGTTGCCCGGTGCGTTTTCATCAATGTCCATGTCGGTCTCCGATGTGATTCAGCGATAGGTACCTGAACGTGTGAAATGCCGGCGCGTGACAAGTGCCCGGCAATGGACGAACGGCGTTCTGTAGAAAACGCAAAAGCCTGCTTTCGAGGCAGGCTTTAGCTTTGGATGGGAGGCTTACTTCTGCTGCGTCAGCGCCGAGTAGCTGTTCATCAGGTTGCGGTAGTTGGGAATACGCTGCGACAGCAGGTTACCCAGACCTTCAATATCGTTGCGCCAGTCGCGGTGCAGCTCACAGGCCACCGAGAACCAGTTCATCATCTGCGCGCCAGCCTGAGTCATGCGGCTCCACGCGGCTTGCTGAACAGTGGTGTTGAAGGTGCCGGACGCATCAGTCACCACAAACACATCAAAACCTTCCGCCAGCGCCGACAGGGTCGGGAACGCTACACAGACATCCGTTACGACACCGGCAATGATGATCTGCTTGCGCCCGGTGGCCTTGATCGCCTTGACGAAGTCTTCATTGTCCCAAGCGTTGATCTGACCTGGGCGAGCGATGTACGGCGCGTCCGGGAACATCTCTTTCAGCTCCGGTACCAGCGGGCCGTTCGGGCCTTGTTCGAAGCTGGTGGTGAGGATGGTTGGCAGTTCAAAGAACTTGGCCAGATCCGCCAGCGCCAGCACGTTGTTCTTGAACTCGTTCGGCGAGAAGTCCTGCACCAGCGAGATCAGACCGGTCTGGTGGTCAACCAGCAGCACGATAGCGTCGTCTTTGTTCAGGCGGTTGTAGGTTGGAGTGGTCATGGTGTGCGTCCCTTTTCAAGTTTGGAGTTTTGTTGTTGCGTTCAAGTTGGGTACAGATTACTGACGCACAGCAAAGGGATAAATCGCTTGAAAAGGGTTTCACCGTCCACTCAAACCGGACAATCCACTTCAATCGTAAAACGGCTCAACCAACGCCCGGCTGCCGACAAAGAAACTGTCCGCCACCAGGCGCAACGGTTGCAGATCCAGGTCGCTGGCCTTGTCGCCGATCAGTTGCTGGAAGTGGCGGTAGACCGCTGCGTACTCGCCCTCCTCCGATACGCTTTGCCGGACGCCGTCGATGCTCAGCACGGCACCGCCGTTGTCCAGGCGCAGGACGCCTTCGGCGCAGCGGATTTCGATGCTCCACAGTTCGTCGTGACCATGGTCGAAATCGAACTCGGCGCGCACGTCGAGCCGACGCGCATCAGACATTTTGATCGAGGCGGCAATCGGCGACTGGCAGTTGCTCGGCACGCGCAGTTCGGCGGCTTCGACAAACAGCGGCAGCGCCAGCAGGTGGGTGATGATCGACAAAGCGTTGATGCCCGGGTCGAAGACGCCGAGGCCGCCCGGTTGCCAGATCCATGCCTGACCCGGATGCCACTTGCGTACGTCTTCCTTCCAGTCGATCTGCACGCTTTGCAGGGTGCGGCTGGCAAGCCAGTCGCGGGCGGCGGCGATGCCCGGTGCGTAGCGCGAGTGCCAGGCGAACAAAGCGCTGACGCCTTGTTCGGCGACTTGATCGACCAGGGCCATGGCCTCGCCCAATGTCGCACAGGGCGGTTTTTCCACCAGCACGTGCTTGCCGGCCGCCAACGCCTGTTGCACCAGTGCGAAGCGCCCTTGTGGCGGCGTGCAGAAAGCAATCGCATCGACGCTCGGGCCGTTCTCGAGCAGCTCGCCCAGCGACTGGAAGTTTTCCACCCCGGCGCAAGGTTTGCCCTGGGTGGCGACCGCCACCAACTGGAACGCCGGGTTGGCGAGGATGGCGGGAACGTGTTGATCCTGGGCGATCTTGCCGTAGCCCACCAGGCCGAGACGAATCGGTTGCATTACAGACTCCTGTTGTTGTTTTGGTCTTTGCAGCGCAGCGGCAAGAGTACGTGTTTCTGCGCTCGCGTCCAATCGTCATACTATTTAAATCAAGTTTGGTCGCGGCGAACGCATCGCTTATTCGTCATTTCTTCTTACACCTTTTGTCGTCCGATCCCGCACCGCGCGGCGATCGGCAGCCGGCGATCAGCCTCAGTTTGCTATCATGCGGCGCTTTTACGGTTAACCCCCGCCAGTCCTGCCGACTCGCGGGCTGCAAAAGGCGGTATTAGATGACGGCTTTGTTGACTCGCCGCAAGGTACTTGCGGGAATGGGCGTGCTCGGGCTCGGCCTGCTCGCCGGTTGCGACACCCGTGGCCAACTGTCGTACAAGTACGGCAAGGATCTGAGCGACAAGATCCTCGGACGCACCTTCAAGCTGAAGAACCCCGAAGGCGAAACCATGTCGCTGTCGAGCTTTCGCGGGATGATGCCGATGATCTTCTTCGGCTTCACCCAGTGCCCGGCCGTTTGCCCCACCACCCTGGCCCGCGCCGCGCAGATCAAGAAACTCATGGGCCGCGACGGCGACCGCCTGCAAGTGGTGTTCATCACCCTTGACCCTGAGCGCGACACGCCGCAGATCCTCGACGCCTACGTCAAAGCCTTCGATCCGAGCTTCGTCGCGCTGTACGGCACACTTGAGGAAACCAAGGCCACCGCCAAGGAATTCGACGTGTTCTACGAGAAAGTCCCCGCCGGCGACACCTACACCATCTCCCATACGTCCACCAGCTACGTCTACGACTCGCGTGGTGAGTTGCGCCTGGGCCTGTCCACTTCGCTGACAGCCCAAGAGTGCACGGAAGATTTGCTTACTGTTATGGAGGTCTGCTGATGCATCCCGTTCTGAATCACCTCAAACGCACCGTATGTGCACTGTCCCTGCTCGGCCTGGCCTTCCAGGTGTCGGCGCAGACCAAAGTCGACGATGCCTGGGTCCGTGCCACCGTGCCGACCCAGTCCGCCAGCGGCGCGTTCATGACCGTCACTGCCGACACCGACAGCAAGCTGCTCAGCGTTGCCTCGCCAGTGGCCAAGGACGTTCAGATTCATGAAATGAGCATGAAGAACGATGTGATGACCATGGGCCCGGTGAAGTCCGTTGAGCTGCCTGCCGGCAAAGCCGTGAGCTTCGACCCGAACGGCTACCACGTCATGCTGATGGGCCTGAGCGGTCAGTTGAAGGAAGGCGACAGCGTGCCGCTGACCCTGACAGTGGAAAACACCAAGGGCGAGAAAGAAACCATCGAAGTCAAAGCACCGGTTCGCGCGCTGACCAACATGGGCGGCCACGATCACAGCAAGATGCATTGATCGCTGACGGAAAGACTGTTCGCCCGACACATAAACGGGGCGGCCTGATCGATGATCGGGCCGCCCCGTTTTTTATGGAAGCGATGCTCTGACCGAATGGAAAGCTTGCTTTACATAAGCAAAGATTTCGACGAGGATGTAAAGGGTCTTTTACATGGAGTTAAACATGAATCGCTATTACCTCGAAATGGGCGCCGCATTGACGCTGTACACACTCGTGCTGATCGCCTCGGTGGTTGCCAGCCAACATTTGCTGGACGCCCATCTGCTGTTGCGTTCAGCCGTCGCGCTGGCGCCGATGATCCCCGCCGGATTGATGTGCTGGGCTATCGTGCGCAACCTGCGGCGCCTGGATGAGATGCACCTGCGCATCCAGTTTGAAGCGCTGGGCTTTGCGTTCGCCGCTTCCGCGTTGCTGACGTTCAGCTATGGCTTTCTCGAAAATATCGGCGCCCCGCACATCCCGTGGACCTGCGTATGGCCGGTGATGGGCGCAATGTGGATCCTCGGTCTGCAAATCGCCCGACGTCGCTATCAATGAAAAATCACCTCAAGGCGCTGCGCGCCGAGCGCAAGTGGTCACAGGTCGATCTGGCGCAGCGCTTGAAGGTCTCCCGTCAGACCATCAATGCCATCGAAAATGAACGCTATGACCCAAGCCTGCCGCTGGCCTTCCAGATCGCGCGAGCGTTCGGGTTGCCGATTGAAAGCATTTTCGAGGATGGGGAAACGTCCATTTCCGACTCGCTGTGAGCGCTGCCACTGACGAGTATTAGCGGCAGACCACAGGAGCCTGCCGCACTCCCTCCCCTCAACTCCCCGCACCACCATGCGCTTCTTCAAAGAAGTAATCCTTCCAGCTCCCCGCCTTGTTTTTCAGCACGCCCAATTCCTGCAATTTCTCGGCGTAGATGAACGTGCGTTGCGGCACAACGGTGAAGTCGATTTCCGGGTCTTTGACGATTTGCTCGACCAGGGCCAGCGGCAGTTTCGATTGCTCTACACGAATGTAGGCCTGGGCGGCGGCGGGCTTGTCGGCCTTGATGATCTTCTCGGCTTCGGCCAGTGCGTCGTAGAACGCCTTGTAGGTTTTCGGGTTTTCGTCGTGGAATTTTTCTGTGGTGTAGAGCACGTTGAACGTCGCCGGGCCGCCGAGGATGTCGTAGGAGCTGAGCACTTTATGCACGTTGGGGTTTTGCAGCGCCTGGTACTGGAACGGTGGGCTGGAGAAATGCGAGTTGATTTCCGAGCCGCCAGCGATCAGCGCAGCGGTGGCGTCCGGGTGCGGCAGGCTGACTGAAATGTTGTCGAACTTCTTGAACTGCTCGTCTCCGAATTCCCTGGCGGTTTCAATCTGCAGGGTGCGCGACTGGAAACCCACGCCAGCGGCAGGCACGGCGATACGATCCTTGTCGCTGAAGTCTTTCAGCGTTTTGATGTTCGGGTTGTTGGTCAGCAGGTAATTGGGCATCGAGCCCAGCGCGGCGATGGCTTTGACGTTCTGTTTGCCCTTGGTGCGATCCCACACAGTGAGCATCGGCGGCACGCCGGCCGAGACGACGTCCAGCGCGCCGGTGAGCAGCGCCTCGTTCATCGCCGTGGCGCCGGAAATGCTGTTCCAGTCGACCGTGATCTCCAGGCCCTGGGCCTTGCCGTGTTTCTCGATCAGTTGTTGATCGCGCACGACGTCGAGAATCAGGTAACCAATGCCGAATTGCTGGGCGATGCTGATTTTGCCCTCGGCCCGGGCGCCGCTGCTGAACAGCGCGCCCGCTGCCAGAGTTGCGGCCAACAGAGTCAGCGCAGAACGTTTGAACGGTGTGGCCATGACAACCTCGCAGCATGGGGGTGGGCTGAAAGGCCTGAATTTATAGCTATAAAAAACAGAAATTAAATATCCTTATCGCATATCGATAGCACTGAGAGATTTGACGTCTGCTGCTGGAATTCAGGAGCAGTGGATGAACCTACAACAGTCTGAAACAAAAAACTGCCCTCGGGAAAAATGGCACTACTTCCCACAACCCACGCCCGCTATGGGCACGCGCCGTTTCGGGGATCGCCGGCCGCAGGTTTAAAAGCCGATCAGCCTTCCTGCCCTTGATATCATCACCCACACTTTTTTGACCCTTTGATGACAAGCAGGCCTTTTTTGTGAGCGCTCTTTTCAACTGGCTGCGGCGGCCGAATGCCCGCCTTCTTTCTCTAATCGTTTTGGTAATGATCGTGCCGGTGTGCCTGCGTGCAGCGTTGGGCTGGTCGACACCGCTGGGCTTCATGTCAGATCTGGCCGTCGGCAGTCTGCTGGTAGTAGCACTGCATCGTCACGCAGGGTGGCTGGCCTTGCCGGTGCTGGTGTTCTGGGCGCTGCTGGCGGTCGCCACGGCAGAATTGGTCAGCGCCGTGGGTCGTCTGCCGACGCCTTCGGATGTTCACTACCTGATCGACCCGCAGTTCGTCGAGAACTCCACTGGCGGCGGACTTGCGCACCCTGCCCTGGCCATTGCCTTGCTGGTTGCGTTGGTTTTCTGGCTGCTGGCCCAATTTGTGGGGCGCGGTCTGGCTCGGCCGGCATTGCCGCGCGCTGCCTGGGCCGCGCCGATCGTTTTGTTCGCCGCGCACTGGGGCGCGCTGAACCTGTGGCCGAATGACGGCGACGCCTGGCGCCTGTACAACCTGCCGCATCAATTGCTCGCCAGAGAAGTGGCCGACCTGCAGATCCAGGCCGAGGAATGGCTGGACGGCGACGTCGAAGAACCGACACCGGCGATGGCCGGGCTCACCGACGTCGACCTCAATGGCCAGAAGCTGCTGGCCGCGCCGGGTCAGGCGCGCAATGTGCTGATCATTGCCCTGGAAGGCATTCCCGGCGCCTACATCCGCGCCAACCGCGAAGCGATCGGCAGTCATTACCAGGAAGACCTGATGCCCAACCTCAGCCGCTGGGCCGAGCGCGGCATGAACACTCCGGATTACGTGCTGCACACCCATCAGACCATTCGCGGTCTGTACGCCATGCTGTGCGGTGACTACGACAAGCTCAACAACGGCACGCCCAAAGGCGTGGAAATGCTCACCCTCAACGAGCGCAATCAGGCCTGCCTGCCGGCGCAGCTGCGCGAACACGGCTTCAGCACTCATTATTTGCAGGGCGCAGGCCTGCGCTTCATGGCCAAAGACAAGATCATGCCGCACATCGGTTTCGATGCGACCCACGGCCTGGAATGGTTCAGCAACAGCAACTATCTGGAGTTCCCGTGGGGCAAGGATGACAGGGCATTTTTCGAAGGTGCGCTGGATTACGTCGGCCAGTTGAAAAAGCAAAAGCAGCCGTGGATGTTGACCCTGCTGACGGTCGGCACCCACCAGCCCTACTCCGCACCGGAGGATTATCTGCAGCGTTATGAGACGCCCAAGCAGGCTGCCGTCGGTTATCTCGACGATGCGCTGGATCAGTTTCTTTCAGGGCTGGAGCGCCAGGGCGTTCTCAAGGACACACTGGTGGTGATCACCTCGGATGAATCCCATGGCATCGACGGCGTGCGGCTGGCCTCCTCGTGGGGTTTCAACCTGACGCTGGCACCGGAGCAGGCGCAACTGCCGCGTCTGAATGCCGGGGTCTACGGCCACGTCGATCTGAGCACCTCGATCCTCGACTATTTCGACCTGCCGGTGCCGACTGCGCTGAGCGGGCGGTCGCTGTTTCGCGACTACGATTCGGGGCGAGAAATCATGTCGTTCACCAACGGCAAACTGCGCTACCACAACGGTCAGGGCATCTTCTCCGAGTGCGATCTGCCGCGCCGCTGCCGCTATTACCAAAGCACCGGCTTCATCGCCGAAAGTGCCACATACAAAGGCACCTACAGCGGCCACCCGGCCCGGCAAATCGCCGCGCGCGCCGATGCGCTGGACCTGTCCTTGCTGCGCACACCGCTCAATCATCGCTACCAGTTCGGCAGCAACAACATCATCCCTCTGCAAGCGCAGATAAAGGATGACTGGGCCGACAACCTGATCGGCGCGCAATACCTGGAAATGCCCAAAGGCTCGCACACCCGCGTGCGCCTGACCGTGCGCTCGGTCGATCCGCAGCAGGCGGCGTACATTCAGCTCAAGGCCAAGGAATTTGAACAGGACGTGCAACTGGGCCTGCCAGCAGAAATGGTCGCCACGGCGGATCAGCCGCTGGAGATGGATTTCAGCTTTGAAAACCCGCAGCCGCGCAAAGCCTTCTCGTTTCATTTGCTGGGCTACGGCAATGGCGCGGTTGAAGTATCGGACTTCAGCGTGATCACTGAACTGCCTGGGCAGGATGACATTCTTGATGACGTGCCCGAGGACGACACCGCGCAATCGAGTTGACGTCTTTATTTATAAATGCTGCACTCGCCTGTCACTTTGCTTCGGGGTATCGAGTGTAAGATCGAATTTGCCTGTCACTTTCCTGGCTTTTCCCAGATCCAGAGCAAAAGTGCCTGCTACGGTTTTGCGAAAATTGGAAAAGGTGATGATGAGTTCACCCTCAATAATAGGTTGGTCAAAATGATTGATCACAACCTTCCAATGCCGCCCCATGGTTGGAAAAATCACTGTGTGAGGACCATCTCCCTCTAACGCATTCGGCACAGACAAATCGACCGTGTTTATAAAATCTTCAGTTCCGATGATGATAAATTCCTTCTCGGTCTCTGCATAAACACATAACTTGCTCTCCAGAAATTTATCGTCATCGAGAAATGCGACGAAGCTACCGGTAGCATTTCGTTTGTTCATAAGGTCACTTGTTTTGTCCTGAGACATGTCGATATTCCCTTGAGGTAAAGGTGACGTTGCGTTGACTCCAACGTATTGGGATTGCGTGGTATCAACCACTGTCAAAGCTGACAGTTTTTAAGATCGCTTCGAAATAACGCCGCTTTTGCATCACGATATCGCGCTGGCAAAAGAGCCTGCCTATCGCCTGCCAAGACTGCGGCTATTAGCCGACTTGCCAACTCGGGTCTAGCCTTACCAGTCCGAAGTCGGCACGAGCCGGCCGCAGACCTGATAGGGATCCGAACATGGCAAACGAATCGAAATGCCCGTTCAACCACGCCGCCGGCGGCGGTACGACGAACCGTGACTGGTGGCCGAATCAACTCAATCTGAAAATCCTCAGCCAGCATTCCCCCAAGTCCGATCCACTGGGCCAGGACTTCGACTACGCCAAAGCCTTCAAAAGCCTCGACTTCCAGGCGCTGAAACAAGACATCAAAGCACTGATGACTGATTCTCAGGACTGGTGGCCAGCCGATTTCGGCCATTACGGCCCACTGTTCGTGCGCATGGCCTGGCACAGCGCCGGGACCTATCGCACCGCCGACGGCCGTGGCGGCGCCGGCTCCGGTCAGCAACGCTTCGCCCCTCTCAACAGCTGGCCGGACAACGTCAGCCTCGACAAGGCCCGCCGCCTGCTGTGGCCGATCAAGCAGAAATACGGCCGCAACATTTCCTGGGCCGACCTGATCGTGCTCACCGGCAACGTCGCGCTGGAATCCATGGGCTTCAAGACCTTCGGTTTTTCCGGGGGCCGCGCCGATGTCTGGGAACCGGATGAAGATGTTTACTGGGGCTCGGAAACCGAGTGGCTGGGCGGCGACAACCGTTACGGCAAGAGCAATGGCCCAGTGCAAGAGCCCGGTGACGGCACGCTGGTGGCTGAGCCCGATTTGCATGGCCGTGAAGAAAGCCGCACCGATCAGGGCGAACGCAATCTGGAAAATCCCCTCGCCGCCGTGCAGATGGGCCTGATCTACGTCAACCCTGAAGGCCCGGAAGGCAACCCGGATCCGGTGGCCTCGGCCAAGGACATTCGCGAAACCTTCGGCCGCATGGCCATGAACGACGAAGAAACCGTGGCGCTGATCGCCGGCGGCCACGCGTTCGGCAAGACCCATGGCGCCGGCCCGGCTGACAATGTCGGCCCCGAACCGGAAGCGGCCGGTCTGGAGCAACAGGGTCTGGGCTGGAAAAACGCCTTCGGCACCGGTAAAGGCGCCGACACCATCACCAGTGGTCTGGAAGTGACCTGGACCACCACGCCAACGCAGTGGAGCAACAACTATCTGGAAAACCTGTTCGGCTTCGAGTGGGAGCTGACCAAAAGCCCGGCGGGCGCCAATCAGTGGCAACCGAAAAACGGCGCGGGTGCAGGCACCGTTCCCCACGCTCACGATCCGAACAAGAAGCTCTCGCCGACCATGCTCACCTCCGACCTGGCGTTGCGCTTCGATCCTGCATACGAGCAGATTTCCCGGCGTTTCCTGGCCAATCCCGATCAGCTCGCCGACGCATTTGCCCGCGCCTGGTACAAGCTGATCCATCGGGACATGGGGCCGCTCTCTCGCTACCTCGGCCCGGAAATGCCGCAAGAGGAGCTGCTCTGGCAAGACCCGCTGCCCGACGTGACGCACCCGCTGATCGATGACAGCGACGCCACGGCGCTGAAAAACAAGGTGCTGGCTTCAGGGTTGTCAGTGTCGCAACTGGTTTCGACCGCGTGGGCGGCGGCGTCGACGTTTCGCGGCTCGGACAAACGCGGCGGCGCCAATGGCGGGCGCTTGCGTCTGGCCCCGCAGAAGTTCTGGCAGGCCAACCAGCCCGAACAACTGGACAAAGTGCTGAGCACGCTGGAAAGCATTCAGAACGAGTTCAACGGTTCTGCTGCCAATGGCAAGAAGATCTCGTTGGCGGACCTGATCGTCCTGGCCGGTAATGCCGGGGTGGAAAAAGCCGCGCAGAACGCCGGGCATTCGGTGTCGGTGCCGTTTTCACCGGGCCGCGTCGATGCTTCGCAGGAGCAGACCGATGTCGAATCGTTCGGCTTCCTCGAACCGATCGCCGATGGCTTCCGCAATTACAGCAAAGGCAAATACACGGTTGCGGCAGAAACCCTGCTGATCGACAAGGCGCAGTTGCTGACTCTCACGGCACCAGAAATGACCGTGCTGCTGGGTGGTTTGCGGGTATTGAACACCAATGTCGGCCAGACGCGGCATGGCGTGTTCACCGATAAAACCGAAACGCTGAGCAATGACTTCTTTACCCACCTGCTGGACATGGGTGTGGAGTGGACCCCAACGTCACGGGATGCCGATGAGTTTGAAGGCCGTGACCGCAAGACCGGGGCGCCAAAGTGGACGGCGACGCGGGTGGATCTGGTGTTCGGCTCCAATGCGCAATTGCGCGCATTGGCCGAGGTCTATGCCAGTTCCGACGCGAAGGCGCAGTTCGTCAACGATTTCGTCAAGGCATGGACGAAGGTGATGAATCTGGATCGGTTTGATCTGCGTAAATAGCTGTTTGTTGTGCCAATGAAAATGCCGCTCGTTGAGCGGCATTTTTTGTTGATCGTTCCCACGCAGAGCATGGGAACGATCAATTAAAGGCCCCAACATTTAATCGGCGTTACGCCAGGCTTTTGCTCACCACTTCATACACATCACTGGACAGCGCCCCGGACGCCAGAATCCGCTCCAGCTCAGCCTTCATCAACGCCTGACGCGCGCTGTCGTATTTGCGCCAGCGGGTCAGCGGGGCCAGTTGGCGCGAGGCGATCTGCGGGTTGAAGCCGTTCAGTTCGATCACCAGATCGGCAAGGAAGCGATAACCGGAACCGTCCGCCGCGTGGAAGTTGATCAGGTTCTGCCCGGCGAACGCGCCGATCAGTGCCCGCACCTTGTTCGGGTTCTTGATGTTGAACGACGGGTGCTGCATCAACGCCTTCACCCGCGCCAAACCGCCCGGCAAGGTGCTACCGGCCTGCACGCTGAACCACTGATCCATGACCAGCGGATTGTCCTTGAAGTGCTCGGCGAAGCTGGCCAAAGCCAGGGCCTTCTGCTCTTCGAACGGCGAGTTGACCAGCACCGCCAGCGCGGTCAGGCGCTCGGTCATGTTGTCGGCAGCCTCGAATTGCTCCAGCGCCGCTGCCAACACTTCCGGCTTGCCGCTGAGCATCAGGTACGACAGGGCGATGTTCTGCAAGGCGCGACGGGCGAAGTGCTCGGCTTCGGCCACGTACGGAGTCTTTTTCGACAGATCGCGGTTGGCCTGATAACGCAGCCACAGCGCTTCGAACAAGCCTTCGGCGAGTTGCTTGCGGGCAAATTCGCGCGCGACATGAATCGCCTCGACGTCGGCCACTTCGCTGATCTCGGTGAGATAAGCCTCACCCGGCAGCGAGAGCATTTCGGCAACCATCGCCTGATCCAGCGACTCGTCGGACAGCACCGTGCGCAGCGCCGACACCAGACGCGGATCGAGCTTCAGGCTCTCGCCTTTCTGATGCTGGCCGATCAACTCTTGAAGCACTTGCACCGACAGTTGCTGACCGGCATCCCAGCGATTGAAGCCGTCGCTGTCGTGCTGCATCAGGAACATCAGTTGATCGCGGTTGTACGGGAAGCTCAGTTTCACCGGTGCCGAGAAGCCGCGCAGCAGCGATGGCAGCGGCTGTTCGTTGATGTCGACGAAGGTGAAGGTCTGCTCAGCTTCGGTCACCGAAATCACCCGAGTGGTGCCTTGTGCCGAAGCTTCACCAGCCAGACGCAGGGCGATTTCGTTGCCCTGGCTATCAAGCAGCCCGAGCTCGACCGGAATCACGAACGGCAGTTTTTCTACCTTGTCCGGGGTCGGCGGGCAGCTCTGGCGGAAGGTCAGGCTGTAGGTTTTCGCCGCAGCGTCATAGGACTCGCTGACGGCCAGACGCGGTGTGCCGGCCTGGCTGTACCAGCGTTTGAACTGGCCGAGATCAACGCCATTGGCATCTTCCATGGCCTTGACGAAGTCGTCGCAGGTCACGGCCTGGCCGTCGTGGCGTTCGAAGTACAGATCGCTGCCCTTGCGGAAGCCTTCGGCGCCCAGCAAGGTGTGGATCATGCCGACCACTTCCGAGCCCTTTTCGTACACGGTCAGGGTGTAGAAGTTGGAAATCTCGATGAAGCTGTCCGGACGCACGGCATGGGCCATCGGCCCGGCATCTTCGGCGAACTGGTGGGTACGCAGATAGGCCACGTCCTGAATGCGCTTGACCGTCGCCGAGTTCATGTCCGAGGAGAAACCGGCATCGCGGAACACCGTAAAGCCTTCCTTGAGCGACAGCTGGAACCAGTCACGGCAGGTCACGCGGTTGCCCGACCAGTTGTGGAAATATTCGTGGGCGACGATCGCCTCGACCCGCTGATGCGCGGCGTCGGTGGCAGTTTCGGCGCGGGCCAGCACGGCGCTGGAGTTGAAGATGTTGAGGCCCTTGTTCTCCATCGCGCCCATGTTGAAATCGTTGACCGCGACGATCATGAAGATGTCCAGATCGTACTCGCGACCGTACACCTCTTCGTCCCAGCGCATGGATTTCTTCAGGCTGTTCATCGCGTGCTGGCACTTGTCGATGTTTTCCGGCTCGACATAAATGCGCAGCGCGACGTTGCGCTGGCTCATGGTTGTGAAAGTGTCTTCGACGCACCACAGATCACCGGCGACCAGCGCAAACAGGTACGCCGGTTTCTTGAACGGATCTTCCCAGGTCGCCCAGTGCCGGCCGTCTTCGCCGGGGCCGGAAGCGATCGGGTTACCGTTGGAGAGCAACACCGGGTAGCTGTGCTGTTCGGCCACGACGGTGGTGGTGAACTTGCTCATCACGTCCGGGCGGTCGAGGTAATAGGTGATCTTGCGGAAGCCTTCGGCCTCGCACTGGGTGCAGAACATCGTGCCGGACTTGTACAGGCCTTCCAGCGCGGTATTGGTTTCCGGATGGATGCGCACGCTGGTGTCGAGGGTGAAGGTTTCACTGGTCGGTTGCAGCGTCAGGTGACTGTCGGAGACTTGATAGTCAGCGGCGCTCAGCTCCTGATCCGCCAGCGTCACCGACAGCAGCTCAAGTTGCTGGCCGTCGAGCACCAGCGGCGGCAGGCCGGCGCCGCGCTCCGGGTTGCGGCGCATCACCAGTTGCGCGTGAACCAGGCTGTGGTCCTCGAACAACTCGAAGGTCAGGTGGGTTTCGTCGATCAGGTACTCGGGCGCCTGATAGTCCTTGAGGTAAATCATCTTCGGTTGTTCGGTGCGCATGCTGGAATCCTTATTGATGCACGGCGAGCTGATAAGCCGTGTATTTACGAATGTTGATCACGCCGGTGTCGAAGATCAGGTACTGGCCCTTGATCCCCAGCAGCGTGCCTTCGGCAATCGGGTTCTTGTCCAGGTTGAAGCTGACGATTTTCGCCGGGTATTGCTCGACGGGATAGCGGATTTCCAGCGGTTCGACATCGGCAATCGTCTGAATCGCCTGTAGGCCGAATCGCTCCTGCAACCCTTGCAGGCCTTCGGCGCAGCTTTCGAACAACTGATCGCGCACCTGCGCCAGATCCACCGCCGCCGCATCACCTTTGAGCAGCGCGCGCCAATTGGTCTTGTCCGCCACCTGGCTGCGGAACAGGTCCTCGACAAACCCCGATTGCTGGCGTGTCGATACACGCATGATTGGCAAGGCTTGACTCGCACCCTGGTCGAGCCAGCGGGTCGGCAACTGTGTAGCACGGGTGATGCCAACCTTGATGCCTGACGAATTGGCCAGGTAAACCACATGGTCGGTCATGCAGAATTTCTCGCCCCACTCCGGATCGCGGCAGGTGCCGGCGTCGAAGTGGCAACGCTCCGGACTCATGATGCACAGGTCGCACTGCGCCAGTTTGGTCATGCACGGGTAGCAATAACCCTGACTGAAACTGGTTTTGGTCTTGCGCCCGCAATGGGTGCAGTGGATTGCCCCCAAAAATTCCAGACGCAGCGTGCTGCCGATCAACGGATTGACCGGCACCTCGACGTCATCCAGACGAAACGCGTACTGCACGTTCGACCCGTCCAGACGCGCCGACATTTTGCTGATTGCACCGCGGCCAATCTCGATCAATGGATGGCATCCGACTTGAACAGGATATTCGGCACTTCGATCGACTTCGACGCACACTCTTGCGGGCCCATGTAGCCAGTGCGCTGGTCTTCCGGCAGGTTCTGGATTTCCCAGGCAATCATCGCCTGCAACGACAGCTCGCGCTGTTCGGCAGTGAGTTTGTTGCCGTCGGACCATTTGCCGATTTCCACGGCCAGCTTCAGGCTTTCGTAGATGTCCGGGGTGATGTTGTTGATCATGTCGTTGAAAGAGGACATCAGGGTCTCCGTGCTCTTTGCTGAAACAAAAATGTTAGACGGCCAGTTTACGGCGGTTATACAAACCGCCCAACAAACCGGTAAAGCATCCGATGAGTAACCCGCTCAGGTGCGCGGCGTTGGCGATCTGGCCGAAACCTATCAGCGAGATCAGCCCGGACATGCACACCACCAGCCACACCAGCATCATCACCAGCACGCCGCGCGGCAAACGATAGGCCGGGTTCGGCGCCAGCAACTGGAAGATCCAGCAATGCCCGAGCAAGCCGTAAAGCACACCAGACAGACCGCCGAACAGGCTCGGGCCGCTCCAGACGAACTGGGCGTAGTTGGACAC
The DNA here is from genome assembly GCF_979258175.1 of Pseudomonas sp. AC255. NCBI lineage: Bacteria > Pseudomonadati > Pseudomonadota > Gammaproteobacteria > Pseudomonadales > Pseudomonadaceae > Pseudomonas > Pseudomonas sp. AC255. The sequence continues at coordinate 2,852,923 of NZ_OZ409841.1, forward strand.
CAGACTGAACAACAGCGTCAGGCCGATCAGGTTGATGCTGCCCTGGCGCGACTCGATGCGCCGCCCCAGCTCCCAGTACCACATGCCGTTCATGGCCAGATGGAGGATGCCGAAGTGGATCAGCATCGGCGTCACCAGCCGCCACCACTGCCCCGCCGCGAGGCTGTCGGCCAGCGGCGTGAAGTGGATGTACTCACCGATCACGCGGAAATCGAGGAAGGTCAGCCAGCGCAGCGTTTCCAGGTTTTCGCCGAGGAAGGTCAGACCGCCGACGATCAGGCTCAACAGCAGAATGAACCCGGTGGCTTTGGCGTGTTTCAGCTGCTCGGCGAAGCTCGGGCGCTTGAAGGTCTGGCCCATGGGTACATCCAGTTGCTGATCCGGGTCGCCGGCCGGGAAGCGCTCGTACAAGGAACGCACGTCTTCGCTGATTTCTTCTGGTGCCCACAGCACCTGTTTGCCCGCCTCTTCGCTGACGCGATGGGGCACTTGCATGCGTTGCAGCAGTTTGACGAAACCGCTCAGATCCACCGCCAACGGCAGGCGCAATACCGCTACCGCACTCATTGCAGCACCTCCGGCCGCTCGACATCGACCCAGACAAATTTTTGCGGATCCAGGCGCGTTTCCTGATCCAGACGATAGGCCACCAGTTTGCCGTAGAGCACGGCGCTGTAATCCAGGCACGCGAGGTTCGGGCGGATCGGCGCCGGTTTGCCGCTGCGCCAGTAGTGGCCGACGAACAGCAACGGCTCGTCGACGCCGTAGCGCAGCAAGGAATTCTTTTCAGTGGACGTCAGCGGCGTCTGCGCGACAGGTTCCGGCAGTGCATCGGGCTGGAACACGATGTCGCCGTAGGTTTTCGGGTCGTCTTCCCAGAACTTGGTGCGGAAGAACGAACGCACCAGACCGTCGCCGCTGGTCATGGTCAGGCCGCCCGGCAGACGCATGTCGGTACCACGCAGCAAGCGATCGAACACAGTGCAGGCGAAGCTGCCGGGAACGGCCGAGGCCTGGAGAAAGTGTTCATCGACGCAGCCATTGGGGAACAACGCCCGCAGCGGCTCGATCAGCCCGGCGTCCCAGCACGCATGCACCACGCGGAAACGACCGGCATCGACGAACAGCGGCAGCTCGTAGAACCACTGCTGGAAGTCATGCCAGTCACCGGGATGGTCCTCGAATTGGCTCAGGGTTTCCTGCAACAGCCGCGCATGGCGCTTGGTGTGTTCGCGCACGAACTGCTTGCCGCTGCCCGGTGGCGCCGGGGTGACCCAGCCGAGCGCATTGAATTCATGGTTGCCCATGATGCACAGCGCCTGCCCCGCCTCGACCATGTCGTGAACGATGTGCAGCGCCTCGCGAATGCGCGGGCCACGGTCGATGATGTCGCCGACGAACACCGCCATGCGTGACGGATGCCGCCAGACCCCGCCCTGCTTGTGATAACCGAGACGGTCCAGCAAGTGTTCAAGGGTCATGGCGCATCCGTGCACGTCACCGATCAGGTCGTAACTGCGCGCGGGATCGAGCATCAGTCGCCTCCGCCCCCCAGCTTGCTGCCCCAGCCAAGCTTGGTGCGGCACACCTCGTAGTAATTGTGATCGAGCGGATGAATCAGGCGCAGCTTCTGCGCTTTCTTGCTCACGGTAATGGTGTCGCCCGGTGCGCAGGTGAAGTGGTTCTGGCCGTCGCAGGACACCTGCGGGTAGATCTGCATATCTTTGGACACGACGATTTTCAGCTCACTGTTGCCATCGACCACGATCGGCCGTCCCGACAAGGTATGGGGGTACATCGGCACAATCACAATAGCGTCGAGCTTGGGATGCATGATCGGCCCGCCGGCAGACAACGCGTAGGCAGTGGAGCCGGTCGGCGTCGCGACGATCAGGCCGTCGGCCTTCTGGCTGCAGACGAACTGGCCGTCGATGTACAGCTCGAATTCGATCATCCGCGTCGATTTGCCCGGGTGCAGCACCACATCGTTGAGCGCATCGCCCTGGCCGATGGCCTCGCCATGGCGACGCACTTCGGCTTGCAGCAGGAAGCGGTTTTCTACCAGATAGTGGCCGTCGAGCACTTCGGCGACCTTGATTTCCAGCTCGTCGGGGCGAATGTCGGTGAGGAAGCCAAGGCTCCCGCGGTTGATGCCCAGCACCGGAATATTGTGCCTGGCCAGCGCCCGCGCAGCGCCGAGCAGGCTGCCGTCACCGCCGACGACGATAACCATGTCACAAACTTCGCCGAGCATCTTGCGCGACGAGGTTTGCAGGCCATGGCCGGGCAGGACTTCAGCGATGGTGTCTTCGAGGATCACATGCAGGTGACGGTCGAGGAGAAAGCGTTTCAGTCGGCGGACGGTATCCAGCACCTGGGAACTGCCCAGGCGACCGATGATGCCGATATTACGAAATTGCTCCATGGGACCTCTGCGGACAATCGAAAACGCGAAAAGCCGATTATGGGCGAAAGCGCCAGATAGACAAAATCCTTTCAGCCTCAAGGGTGCACTCAGGTTTAAGGCTATGCTCGCAAGATGATCCTGTTCCCCGACTTGTTGCAATTGCCCCATCGATTACGCCATCCCGAAGTGCGGGACCTGGCGTGGGTGATCCTCGCGCCGCCGATGCTCGCTGCCACGCCGTGGCCCCAGCGCCATCCGCTTGCCGGCAGCGACTGGGTGCACGACCCGCAGCGCCTCGAACATTGGCTGCACCAGCTCGACCGCGACAGTTACGGCCTGCTGCAATGGCTGTCGCAGGCGCGCACCCGGCGTCTGGGTCTGTATTACGAGCGTCTTTGGCAGTTCGCCGTCTCGCATGCGCCGGGCATCGAACTGATCGCCGCCAACCTGCCAATCCGCCGCGCTGGGCACACCCTCGGCGAACTCGACATGCTGCTGCGTGACCGCGACGGCGTGCATCATCTGGAACTGGCGATCAAGCTCTACCTTGGCCCGCAGGATGGCGATGGCCGCGATCCCGCGCAGTGGCTGGGGCCGGGTTGTCATGACCGGCTGGATCGCAAACTGGCACATCTGGCCGAGCATCAATTGCCGATCTCGGCGCGCCCGGAAAGCCGCGAGGTGCTCGCGGCACTGGATATCGAAACCTTCAGCGCGCAGTTGTGGCTGGGCGGTTATCTGCTATATCCGTGGCCCGGGCACGCCGACTCACCGAACGGCGCGCATCCACAACATCTGCGTGGCAGCTGGCTGCATCAGAAGGACTGGCCGGCGTTTGTCGCACAGCGCCCGCCGGGCCGCTGGCAACCCCTGCCCCGCCATGCGTGGCTGGCGCCGGCGCATTACCCGGCGGATCAGGTCTGGACAGATGAGCACCTGCGTTTGTGGCTTGAAGACCTGCCAGCACTGGCCCCGGCGCAGTTGATGGTACGCCTGACCGAGAATGCCCAGGGCGAATGGGAAGAGGCGGAGCGGTTGTTTCTGGTGGCGGATCTTTGGCCGAATGTCCCCGGTCAAGCCTGAGATTTGTGGTGTCTGACCCAATTCGCGAGCAGGCTCGCTCCCACAGAGAAAGCATCTCAAATGTGGAATGCGATCCCTGTGGGAGCGAGCCTGCTCGCGAAAAGAGCAACTCGGTCTATAGGGATAGCCGCACCGCCAGTGCCGCCAACGTCACCAGCAACACCGGCACGGTCAACACAATCCCGACACGGAAGTAATAGCCCCAGCCAATATGGATGCCTTTGCGCTCCAGCACATGCAGCCACAACAACGTTGCCAGACTGCCGATCGGAGTGATCTTCGGCCCCAGGTCGCTGCCGATCACGTTGGCGTAGATCATCGCTTCCTTGATCACCCCGCTGGCCTGACTGGCGTCGATCGACAGCAAGCCGATCAGTACCGTTGGCAGATTGTTCATGATCGACGACAGCAGCGCCGTCAGCACCCCGGTGCCCATCGCCGCGCCCCACACGCCGTGGCCGGCGAATACATCCAGCCACCCGGCGAGGTAACCGGTGAGTCCGGCATTGCGCAGGCCGTACACCACCAGGTACATGCCCAACGAGAAAATCACGATTTGCCACGGCGCTTCTTTCATCACTTTGCGCGTGGAGATTTTGTGGCCGCGCGCGGCAATACCCAGCAGCAGCGCGGCACACACCGCCGAAATTGCGCTGATCGGAATGCCCAGCGGTTCGAGGGCAAAGCAGCCGATCAACAGGATCACCAACACCGCCCAACCGGCGTAGAACGTCGCTTTGTCGTGGATCGCGGTATGCGGGTTTTCCAGCTGTTCCGGATCGTAAGCGGCCGGGATGTCGCGGCGAAAAAACCACAGCAACATGCCCAACGTCGCCGCCACGCTGAAGAAGTTCACCGGCACCATGACCGCTGCATAACGGTTGAAGCCGATATTGAAGAAGTCCGCAGAAACGATGTTGACCAGGTTCGACACCACCAGCGGCAGGCTCGCCGTATCGGCGATAAACCCGGCGCCCATGACGAAGGCCAGCGTCGCCGCCGGTGAAAAGCGCAGCGCCAGCAGCATTGAAATCACGATCGGCGTGAGAATCAGCGCCGCACCGTCATTGGCGAACAGCGCCGAGACCAGCGCGCCGAGCAGCACCATGAAGGCAAACAGTTTGCGCCCACTGCCCCGCCCCCAGCGCGCCACGTGCAGCGCTGCCCAATTAAAGAAGCCAGCCTCGTCGAGCAACAGGCTGATGATGATCAGCGCGACGAAGGTGCCGGTGGCGTTCCAGATGATCTGCCAGACCAGCGGGATGTCCGTGAGGTGAACGACGCCAAAAATCAACGCCAGCACGGCACCCAACGTTGCACTCCAGCCGACGCCGAGACCTTTGGGTTGCCAGATGACGAGGGTGATGGTCAGCAGGAAAATCAGTGACGCAGCGAGCATTCGCAGAAGCCTTTAAATAGCGAAACGGGTGGAAATCGAACAAATGTGGGAGCGAGCCTGCTCGCGAAAGCGGTTTGTCAGACGCGAAATTGTTATCTGACAGTCCGCCTTCGCGAGCAGGCTCGCTCCCACAGTGAGTTTCGGTAAGTTTATTTCTTGTGTTGCTCGACGAACTGGCCGTAAGCATCGATGAATTTTTGCAGGAACGGCTTCACCGAGTCGCTCAGTTTGCCCGCTTCGTCGAACGCGTTACCGGCGCCGCCCAGGTAGGCTTCCGGCTGTTGCAGGCAATGGATATCAAGGAAAACAAAGGTCTGGCGCAGGTGCTGGTTGGCGCCGAAGCCGCCGATGGCGCCTGGCGATACGCTGATCACCGCACCGGGTTTGCCACTCCACGCGCTCTGGCCATAAGGACGGGAACCGACGTCGATGGCGTTCTTCAACGGTGCCGGGATCGAGCGGTTGTACTCGGGGGTGACAAACAGCACCGCGTCGGATGACGCCACTTTCTGACGGAAAGTGCTGTAGGCTGCCGGCGGAGAATCGCCGTCGATGTCTTCGTTGTACAGCGGCAGTTCACCGATTTCGACAATCTCGAGCTTGAGATTGGCCGGTGCCAGTTCGGCGAGGGCCAGTGCGACTTTGCGATTGATCGATGCTTTGCGCAGGCTACCGACCACTACAGCGACGTTGTAGACATTGCTCATGGATGACTCTCGATGGTCCGTGGGAAGAGTCGCTAGTTATAGATGATCCAGTGACATTTTCACCAGTGGTCATTGGTTTTTCCTGCGCGAGGAATATTTTTTTCCCGTAGGAAAACTTACCGAGCTTGCTGACGGTCTACAAAGCCGCAAATCAAGCGTTTTATCTCCAGAGGTTCTAAGCAGATGGCAGCAGTACTCGTCGGTCAGTTTCATGCAAGAGATGCGGAAGGCCGCGTTTATTCCGTGCATGAATTCCAGGAATCGAACCCGTCTGCAGACGGATCCACTGGCTCGGAGCCCATTTACAAACTCGCCATTGGCGATCGGGTCAACAAGGTCAGTGACAGCGAGTTTCTCCTGGTTCAGTCAGGCATTACCCTGATCCGCGAACCCGAGCCAACCGTTGCTTCATAACCCTGCATTATGAGCAGAAGTCATGCGAGCGGACTTGGGGTAGGATTCAGCGTCTGACCCCACCTGCTGAACATGGACTTCACGCATGCGTTTACGCCACATCGAAGTGATTCAGGCGCTCTTGCAGACCGGTCACCTGGGCACCGCCGCCGAATGGCTGCAACTGCCGGTGACCGAGGTCGAAGAGCGTTTGCGCGAAGCCGAGAGTCAGCTGGGGTTCATGCTGTTCGCCAGCGTTCGCGGTCGCCTGCAATCGACCCCCGAAGCGCGCGCCTTGCAAGTGGAAATCGCGCACATCTATGAGGCGCTGGAGCCGGTGCAGCGTCTGGCCAGCAGCCTCAAGCAATACCTCGCCCCACCCCTGCGCATCATCGGCACCCCGCCGCTGGCCCAACAATTACTGCCACAAAGCCTTGCGACCCTGCGTCGACGCCTGCCCGACGCACCGTGCAGCCTGCTCAGCGCGCCGACTCGCGACATCGTCCGCAGCCTGTTACTGCGCGAAAGCGATCTGGGCCTGAGCCTGCACGATCCCGAACACTCCGATATCCACTGCCAGCCGTTGGCCCAGGGCAAGCTGCAATTGCTCGCTCCGCACGGCTGGCTGCAGCCGAAACAGAAATACATTTCCCTCGCGGATCTGGCCGGTCAGGCCATGGTCGGTCTCGAAGGTCAGGATCCGCTGAGCCCGGCGCTGGAAAACAAACTTCAGGCCCTGCGCCCGGCGCCAAGCATTCAGACCCGCGTGCAGACCCATCAGATGATGCGCAGCATGGTCGAGGCCGGCGAGGGTCTGGCCATCGTCGATCCGTTCACCGCTCTGGGCGCCCGCGCCGGTGGTCTGGACGTCTGCCCATTGTCACCGGCGGTGCCGATCAGCCTCTACGCCCTGACCTTCAAACATGCCGCGCCGTCGGCGGCGATTCAGACACTGCTGACCATCGTCACGGAACAAGCCGAGGCGATGTTGTCGAGCTGAGTGGTTTTTCCAGCGGATTATCGAACAGGCGATACCAGAACAACGCGACTTCAGCGGTATGCGGATCGATGCCGCGATAGCGCAACTGGTCGATGCCGCCGATCACATAGCCGCAACGCTCATACAGACGACAGGCGCCGAGGTTGTTGTTCTGGGTTTCGAGCATGATGCCCGGCAGCTTCTTCTTGCGACTCCAGAACTGCGCGACATCAAGCAACGCCTTGGCCACGCCGTGGCGACGGGCCGGGGCATGCACCGCCAGCTCATCGATGTGGGCAAAGCCGTTCCAGTTGGTGCTGATCACCAGGTGACCGACCGGCTCGTCGTCCAGATACGCCATAAAAATCGCGCTGTCGGGCGCGTTGTGAAAGGCGCTGAATTCTTCGGGATCAATACCGTAGCACTTGCGGTACGGCACGATCGGCGTCACCGGCCACTGCTCGACCGGTTTGCCGATCACGGCAGCGCCGTAGGCAGCGACCTCGAAACTGAAGTCGCTGCCCCAGATATACGGCGCAAAACCTTCGTCGGCGACCCGCACCGACAACCCTGGGTATTTCGGATTCATGACCGGTTGCATACTGGGAAAAGTCCTCATTCCTTGACGCAGCCGACGGTGTCGACCTTACCGTCGCGATGGATGATTGCCAGCGCAAATTTCAACTCTTTGTACATGAGGCTCAGTGTCCTGAGGCGGCAGATTTGCACCTGACCAGTGCACTCAGGGTAGAGGGTTGCGACGAATGTGGCGAGAGTGGCAACTTGGCTCCATGTCGGCAAATGCAAAAAATCGCTGCCTTCCTGGTCCCTACTATGGGATGCAATCCCCATAGGAGCTGCCGAAGGCTGCGATCTTTTGATCTTCTGATCTTTTGATTTTTCAGACCTGCGCATCAGCCTCGGCAATCTGCGTCCACAACGCCGGCGCTCCCGCCGATTTGGCGATGATTTCCAGCCGCACCAGATGCGCCGCCAGTTCTTCTTCGGTCGCCCGGATGATGCGTGCTGGCTGGCGATCGACCGGCAGGCGGCGGATTTCGGTAGCCGAGTTGTCGGCGCCCTCGCCCGTGCCATTGCCGTCAGACGCGTTGCCAGCCAGCGACAGGCTGGTCTGGCCGCCGGTCATGGTCAGGTAGACGTCGGCGAGAATCTCCGAGTCGAGCAAGGCGCCGTGCAGTTCACGGCCGGAGTTGTCGACGCCGTAACGTTTGCACAACGCGTCGAGGCTGTTGCGCTGCCCCGGGTGACGTTCCCGGGCCATTATCAGGGTATCGAGGATGGTGCAATGCTGGGTGATATCGGCGCGATCGTGCTGGCCCATCAAGGCGAATTCGTTGTTGATGAAGCCAACGTCGAACGCCGCGTTGTGGATGATCAGTTGCGCGCCCTGGATGAACTCGAAGAACTCATCGGCAACTTCGGCAAAGCGCGGCTTGCCGACGAGGAATTCGTTGGTGATGCCGTGCACACCGATCGCGCCTTCGTCGCTCTCGCGATCCGGTTGCAGATAAACGTGGAAATGCCGGCCCGTCAGGCGCCGACCGATCAGTTCGACGCAACCGATTTCAATGATCCGGTGACCATCGGTCACCGGCATGCCGGTGGTTTCGGTATCGAGTACAACGGATCTGGTGGCCATCAGTGCTCAGCTCTCAACGGGTCAATCGTGCAAAAACGCGGATGTTAACACGCTGGACTCGAACCCTGTAGGAGCTGCCGAAGGCTGCGATCTTTTGATTTTTCCTGCAACAAGATCAAGAGATCGCAGCCTTCGGCAGCTCCTACAGGGGAATGCATTCCAATGTGGGAGCGAGCCTGCTCGCGAACGGCCACGCCACGGTTAGAAGCGAAATCAGCTCTGCTTGTAACCACGCACTTCGTCAACGCCACGATTGGCCAGTTGGTCAGCCCGCTCGTTACCGTGATGACCAATGTGCCCGCGCACCCATTTCCAGGTGACTTTGTGGCGATTGACCTGCTCGTCCAGCTCTTTCCACAGGTCGGCATTCTTTACCGGCTCCTTCGCAGCCGTTTTCCAGCCGCGCTTCTTCCAGTTGGCCATCCACTCGTTGATGCCTTTCATCACGTATTGCGAGTCGGTGACCAGCAGCACTTCGCAGGGGCGCTTGAGCGCTTCAAGGCCACGAATCGCGCCGAGCAGCTCCATGCGATTGTTGGTGGTGTTGGCCTCGCCGCCCCACAGTTCCTTTTCGACGCCCTTGCACACCAGCAGCGCGCCCCAGCCGCCGGGACCGGGGTTGCCCTTGCAGGCGCCGTCGGTGAACAGTTCTACGGTGTCGACGCTTTCCACGCTTTCGCTCATGCCAGTCTTTCCAGAAAAATGCCTGTCCTGCCAATCACGGATCGACAATGACCGCGACCGGGACAAGCCCGGCCACAAATAAAAGAAGATTTACGGTTCGATGCGGCGGCGGTTGACCTTGGCCATCGGCAGCGGAATCAGCTTGCCCATCGGCTCGCGGCGTTCCTGGCGCAACGGCCTGAGCCCCACCACGATCTTGCGCGCCACCAGCAGATAGAAGCCGCCGCCGGACAATTGCCAGTCACCGGCCTTGCGTTCCCAGCCGGCCAGACGGTTCTGCCACTTGGGTGATGCGAGCGGCGGACGATAGCATCCGAAGCGGCGTTTCTCCAGCGCGAAGCCCAGCAGATTGAGCCAGTCGGCGACCCGCGACGGCGAGATGCAGCGCGCCTTGCGCAGGGCATCATTGGCGAAGAAATGCCGCAGCCCCCAAGTGCTCCAGGGGTTGATGCCGATGATCAGCAGATGTCCGCCGGGGCGCACGCTGCTCGCTGCTTCACGCAGCAAACCGTGGGGCGACAGGCAGAAATCCAGGCCATGCTGCATCACCACCACGTCGGCGGCGTGCTCGCTCAACGGCCAGGCCTGCTCTTCGCAAACGATCTCGACTCCGGGCAACGGTGCGCCGAGACGCACGTTGCGCTGCACTTGCGGCGCGGCCGGCGGGGTTTCGGCGGACGGCCCGTAATGCACCAGATAACCGCCGAAGAAGCGCCCGAGCTCGTCGTCGAGCATGCGCCGCTCTTCATCCAGCAGAAATTGCCCGAGCGGCCCCGACAGCCATTCGCGGGCGGCGCTGATCAATGCCAGCCAGTCGGGATCGGCCTGAGCGAACGCTTTATCGGTCATGTCATTCTCCAACGCGCCAGGAACTACTAAGATGCGCCAATGTTTTCTGCTTGGCGAATTCCGACGATGATACAGATCAGTGCCCTGCCCGCGTTCACCGACAACTACATCTGGTTGTTACAGGATCATCAGACCCAGCGCTGCGCGGTGGTCGATCCGGGCGACGCCACCCCGGTGCAGGCGTGGCTTGACGCGCATCCGGGCTGGGTGCTCAGCGATATTCTGATCACTCACCATCACCATGACCATGTCGGCGGCGTCGAGCGCCTGAAAGCCGCGACCGGCGCCAAGGTCTACGGCCCGGCCAGCGAAAGCATCCCGGCGCGCGACGTAGCGCTCAAGGACAACGACAGCGTCAGCGTGCTCGGCTGGGACTTCGACGTCTATGCGGTACCCGGTCACACCCTGGGGCACATCGCCTATTACCACCATGGTCTGCTGTTCTGCGGCGACACCCTGTTCGCCGCCGGTTGCGGCCGGCTGTTCGAAGGCACACCCGAGCAGATGTACCGCTCGCTCAGCCGTCTTGCGGCCCTGCCGGAAGATACGCTGGTCTACTGCACCCATGAATACACCTTGAGCAATCTGAAATTTGCCGCCGCCGTCGAGCCGGGCAACCCGGAAGTCGCCGCCCGTCTGGAAAAGGTCACGCAGCAACGGCAGAACGGCGTGATGACGTTGCCGTCGACTCTGGCCCTGGAAAAGCTTACCAATCCGTTTTTACGCACTTCTGAAACATTGGTTACACAAAAAGTGGACGAACGGGAAGGCGCTCAAAACCGGGCGCCGAGCGAGGTATTTGCGGCTCTGCGGGCATGGAAAGACAAGTTCTGACGACCGCGCCGGCCGGGGCAAAAATTCTCAATGGTTGACCGCAGGGGGTGCGCTTTCTAGAATCGCCCGACATTTTTGCCCGGAACTTACTTCCAGCCAATGTCGTCATCCATACGTAAGTCCGTCAATTCAGATGCTTTGACCCGCCTGGCGCAAGCCATCGCGGTGGCTGTGTCCGCCACGCTGGCGGGTTGCTCCAGCCACGCTCCGCAGACTGAAGCGACGCATACGCCGAACATTGCTGCGCGAGCCAAGCAGAAGCCGATCTGGCTGACCGAGAAGCCCACTCCCGTGGCGCCCCAGGACATCTGGGAACGCATGCGTCAGGGCTTCCAGTTGCAGGAAGGCCTTGGCGTCAATCCGCGCATCGAACAACAACGCCTGTGGTTCGCCAGTAATCCCTCTTTTCTCGAGAATGCCGGCGAACGCGGCAGTCTCTACATTCATTACATTGTCGAACGCCTCGAAGAGCGCAACATGCCGCTGGAACTGGCCCTGCTGCCGGTGATCGAGAGCGCCTACAACCCGATGGCCTATTCCCGCGCCGATGCGGTGGGCCTGTGGCAGTTCATTCCGTCCACCGGGCGTTATTTCAACCTGCGCCAGACGCGTTTTTATGATGGTCGTCGCGACATTACCGCCTCGACCACGGCCGCGATGGACTACCTGACCCGCCTGCACGACATGTTCAACGGCGACTGGCTGCTGGCGCTGGCAGCCTACAACGCTGGTGAAGGCACCGTAAGCCGGGCGATCGAGCGCAACGAAAAGCTCGGCCTGCCCACCGACTACTGGAACCTGCCGCTGCCGGCGGAAACCCAGGCCTATGTGCCGAAGTTGCTGGCACTGTCGCAAGTGGTACTGGCGCCTGAAGCCTACGGCGTCAACCTCAACCCGATCGCCAACGAACCGTACTTCCAGGTCGTCGAAATCAACCAGCGCATGGACCTGTCCAAGGTCGCTGCGGTGGCGAACATCGATGAAGACGAACTGTTCCAGCTCAACCCCGCGTTCAAACAGCGCACCACCATCGACGGTCCGCAGCATTTGCTGGTGCCGACGTCCAAGGCACAACTGCTGACTGCCAGTCTGCAGACCATGCGCCCGGACGAACTGATCAGCCCACGCTCGCTGAAACCGGTGTTCGAAGGCGCCGATCCGTCGGAAGTGGCGCAGCTCAAACGTGCTTATCGGGTCAAGCGTGGCGACAACCTCGGCTCCATCGCCAAGGCCAACAAGGTCGAAGTCAAGGATCTGCAGCGCTGGAACAAGCTGACCGGCAAGAATCTCAAGGTCGGCCAGACCCTGGTCATGCAGGACAACACCAAGCGTGCCCCGGCGCGCAAGTCCGGCCGGGTCAACACCGTGGTCGCGGCGAATACCAAGACCAAAGGCAAGGACGAGAGCAAGCAGCAGACCCAGTACAAGGTCAAGCGCGGCGACACCCTGTATGTGGTGGCCAAGCGGTTCAACGTCGAGATGCAACATCTCAAGCGTTGGAACCCGGGTGCGGGCAAGGCACTCAAGCCTGGGCAGATGCTTACGGTTTATCAGCCGCACTGATTGAAGAGCCCCTGATATTTCAGGGGCTTTTTTTGGATGAAGTTTTTGTGGTGTGCTTTAGATCCATCCCACTCACCCCAGCCCTCTCCCCCAGGGGGGAGAGGGGAAAGGGAGCCGATCGGGGGCTTTTCAGAAACTGATTTCGACTCGGTATCGCACGTCGGTGCAATTCGCCCAGACACCACGATCAGTCCCCTCTCCCTCCGGGAGAGGGTTAGGGTGAGGGGCTCTTCGCGCAAACGATTAACCCGCCATTAACCCACATCTTTTTCCTGTCCAGACAAGCTGTTACTGTACGGCCCACAAAGCCCAAGCCGCTGGATCGGATCTGACTTGAAGCGTGCCCTCTCCCTGCTCCTGATCAGCCTGGCCTTGAGCTCACCCGCAAGCGCGACGATTACCGAAAGTCATGGTTATGCGCAGTTCGGCACGCTCAAGTACCCGGCCAGATTTACCCACTTCGACTGGGTCAACCCGCAAGCGCCCAAGGGCGGTACGTTGCGGGTGATGGCGTTCGGCACCTTCGATACGGTCAATCCGTACACCTTCAAGGGCACCAGCCCGGTCACCACAGCGAACTTCCTCCAGTACGGCATCAACGAGCTCAACGAGCCGCTGATGGTCGGTACCGGGCAGTATTCGCCGTCCGGCGACGAGCCGGCGTCGAGCTACGGTTTGATCGCACAATCGGTGGAGTACAGCGAAGATCGCAGCTGGGTCGTCTTCAATTTGCGCCCCGAAGCGCGCTTTCACGACGGCGCACCGATCACCGCCTACGACGTGGCGTTCTCCTATCGAACGCTGCTCAAGGACGGTCATCCGCTGTATCGCACGGCCTTGCAGGAAGTGCTACGGGTCGACATCCTCAACAAACAGCGCATTCGTTTCGTGTTCAAGCGCTCGGGCAATCCGCTGCTGATCCTGCGCCTGGGCGAGTTGCCGGTGCTGCCGCAGCATTACTGGAAAGACCGCGACTTCAAAGCCACCACGTTCGAACCACCGCTGGGAAGCGGGCCGTACCGCATCACGTCGGTCACGCCGGGCCGACAGCTGATGTTCGAGCGGGTCAAGGATTACTGGGGCAAGGATCTGCCGGTCAATCGTGGCAAGTACAATTTCGATCGCATGGACGTCGAGTTCTACCGCGACAGCGATGTCGCCTTCGAAGCGTTCAAGGCCGGTGAGTTCGACATCTACATCGAGCATCAGGCGAAGAACTGGGTCAACGGCTACAACTTCCCTGCTGTACGTCGTGGCGAAGTGATCAAGGCACAGGTCCCGCATCAGATTCCGACGCAGACTCAGGGCCTGTTCATGAACAGCCGCCGCGCGACCTTCGCCGATGTCAGGACGCGCGAAGCGTTGGGTCTGATGTTCGATTTCGAATGGACCAACCGCGCGCTGTTCAGCGATGCCTATAAACGCACCAGCAGCTACTACCCCAACAGCGAATTCACTGCGTCCGGCCTGCCGGTCGGCCATGAATGGCTGATGCTCAAACCCTACAAGGAGCAACTGCCGGCCCGGCTGTTTACCGAGCCGTTCACCCTGCCGAAAACCGACGGCCGTGGCATTCCGCGCGAGACTATGCGCAAAGCCCTCGCCCTGCTCGCCGAGGCCGGTTGGAAGCTCCACGGCCAGCGCCTGCAAGACAAAGACGGCCAACCGCTGCGCTTCGAACTGCTGCTGGTCAACCCGAGCCTGGAGCGGCTCTATCAGCCGTACATCGAAAACCTCAACAGCATCGGCATCGACGCGCGCCTGCGTACCGTCGATCGCGCCCAGTACAAACAGCGCCTCGACCAATTCGATTTCGACATGATCTCGATGACCCTCGGCCAGACCTTGAGCCCGGGCCTTGAGCAGTGGCAGTACTTCCACTCCAGCCAGGTGAACGTCAAGGGCAGCAAGAATTACGCGGGCATCGCCAATCCGGTGGTCGATCACCTGCTCGAACAGTTGCTCGCCGCTCGCACCCGCGACGAGCAGGTCGCCGCCGGCAAAGCGCTCGACCGCGTGCTGCTCTGGCAGCACTACAGCATTCCCAACTGGTACCTCAATTATCACCGTCTGGCCTACCGCAACCGGTTGGCCTTTGTCACCACGCCGCCCTACACCCTGGGCCTGAGCGCATGGTGGCTGAAGTCTTCGGAGAAAGATCGATGAACGCTGTTCGCACCCTGCTCGTGCAGGCCAGCGGCTTGCTGTTCGCCGGGCTGGCCTGGGCCGCCCCGCAACACGCCGTGACCCTGTATAACGAGCCGCCGAAATACCCGGCCGATTTCAAGCATTTCGATTACGTGAACCCTGATGCGCCCAAGGGCGGCGTGTTCCGCCAAGCCGGCTTCGGTGGCTTCGACAGCCTCAACCCGTTCATCAACAAAGGCGTGCCCGCCGATGACATCGGCCAGATCTACGACACCCTGACCAAACACAGCCTCGACGAGCCGTTCACCGAGTACGGCCTGATTGCCAGCAAGATCGAAAAAGCCGACGACAACAGTTGGGTGCGCTTCTACCTGCGCCCGCAAGCGCGTTTCCAGGACGGCCACCCGGTGCGCGCCGAAGATGTAGTGTTCAGCTTCGAGACGCTGACCAAGGAAGGCTCGCCGATGTTTCGCGGCTACTACAACGACGTCGCCGAAGCCATCGCCGAAGACCCGTTGAAAGTGCTGTTCAAGTTCAAGCACAGCAACAACCGCGAGCTGCCGCTGATCCTCGGCCAGTTGCCGGTCCTGCCGAAACACTGGTGGGCCAGTCGCGACTTCAACAAGGGCAATCTGGAAATCCCGCTGGGCAGCGGCCCGTACAAGGTCACCCAAGTGAAGGCCGGCCGTTCGGTACGTTACGAGCGGGTCAAGGATTACTGGGGCAAGGACTTGCCGGTCAACCGTGGTTTCTACAACTTCGACACGATGACCACCGACTATTACCGCGACAACACCGTCGCCCTCGAAGCACTGAAGGCCGGGCAGTTCGATTACTGGCTGGAGATGACCGCGAAGAACTGGGCCAGCGCCTATAACGTTCCGGCGGTCACCGAGGGCCGTTTGATCAAGGAACTGATCCCCAACAGCAACCCGACCGGCATGCAGGGCTTCGTCTTCAACCTGCGCCGCCCGGTGTTCCAGGATGTGCGCGTGCGTCAGGCGCTGGGGCTGCTGTTCGACTTCGAATGGACCAACAAGCAATTGTTCAACGGCGCCTACGTGCGCACCCGCAGTTACTTCGAGAACTCGGAAATGGCCGCCACCGGCCTGCCCGACGCCGAGCAACGGACGATCCTCGAACCGTTTCGCAGCAAACTGCCGGCCCAGGTGTTCAGCGAAGCCTTCGAAAATCCCAAGACCGACGCCAGCGGCATGATCCGCACCCAGCAGCGCGAGGCGTATCAACTGCTGCAAGAGGCCGGCTGGAAAATCGTCGACGACAAAATGGTCGACGCCACCGGCAAACCGGTGGTGATCGAATTCCTCCTCGCCCAGACCGAGTTCGAACGGGTGCTGCTGCCGTTCAAGCGCAACCTCAGCGACCTCGGTATCGATCTGGTGATCCGCCGCGTCGACGTCTCGCAGTACATCAACCGCGTGCGCTCGCGGGATTTCGACATGATGGTCGGCAGCTTTCCCCAGTCCAATTCGCCGGGTAACGAGCAGCGCGAATACTGGATGAGCGCCGCCGCCGACAAGCCGAGCAGCCGCAACAGCATGGGTCTGAAGGATCCGACCGTTGACCAACTGGTGGAAAGCCTGATCAACGCCGACTCGCGCAAGAGTCTGGTGGCCCACGCCCGTGCGCTGGATCGCGTACTGCAATGGGGCTACTACGTGGTGCCGAACTGGCACATCAAGAGCTGGCGCGTGGCTTACTGGAATCATATAGGCCACCCGAAAACCTCGCCCAAGTACGACATCGGCATCAATACCTGGTGGGTCAAGCCTGACGCCAAGCCTGCCGTAGAAGTCGAAACCCAACTGCAAGCCGACCCTGCGGGCACGGAGTAATCAGATGCTGGCGTATATCTTTCGGCGACTGCTGCTGATCATCCCGACCCTGTTCGGCATTCTGCTGATCAACTTCGTGATCATCCAGGCCGCGCCCGGCGGGCCGGTCGAGCAGATGATCGCCAAGCTCGAAGGTTTCGAAGGCGCCACGAGCCGGATTGCCGGCGGCGGTGCCGAAGTGGCGGTGGCCGGCTCGTCCTACCGTGGCGCGCAGGGGCTGGACCCGGCGCTGATCAAGGAAATCGAGCACATGTACGGGTTCGACAAATCGGCCCCGGAACGTCTGTGGATCATGGTCAAGAACTACGCGCAGCTGGATTTCGGCGACAGTTTCTTCCGCGACGCCAAGGTCATCGACCTGATCAAGGAAAAGATGCCGGTGTCGATCTCGCTGGGGCTGTGGAGCACGCTGATCATGTATCTGGTGTCGATCCCGCTGGGCATCGCCAAGGCCACGCGACACGGCAGCCACTTCGACGTCTGGACCAGTTCGGCGATCATCGTCGGCTATGCGATCCCGGCGTTCCTGTTTGCGATCCTGCTGATCGTGGTGTTTGCCGGCGGCAGCTATCTGGACTGGTTCCCCCTGCGCGGGCTGACTTCGAACAACTTCGATGAGCTGAGCCTGAGCGGCAAGATCCTCGATTACTTCTGGCACCTGGCATTGCCGGTCACCGCACTGGTGATCGGCAACTTCGCGACCATGACCCTGTTGACCAAGAACAGCTTTCTCGACGAAATCAACAAGCAGTATGTGGTCACCGCCAAGGCCAAGGGCCTGACCCGCCATCGCGTGCTCTACGGCCACGTGTTCCGCAACGCCATGCTGCTGGTGATTGCCGGTTTTCCGTCGGCATTCATCGGTATCTTCTTCACCGGCTCGTTGCTGGTGGAAGTGATCTTCTCTCTCGATGGTCTCGGCCTGATGAGTTTCGAGGCGGCGATCAATCGCGATTACCCGGTGGTGTTCGGCACGCTGTTCATCTTCACCCTGCTCGGGCTGGTGGTGAAACTGATCGGCGATCTGACCTACACCTTTGTCGATCCGCGTATCGACTTCGCCAGCCGGGAGCATTGAGATGAACCTGTCCCCTCTCAACCGCCGGCGCTTCGAACTGTTCAAGGCCAACAAGCGTGGCTGGTGGTCGCTGTGGCTGTTCCTGATTCTGTTCGGCCTCAGTCTGGGCGCCGAACTGATCGCCAACGACAAACCGCTGGTCGTGCATTACGACAACAACTGGTATTTCCCGGCGATCAAGCGCTATCCGGAAACCGCGTTCGGCGGCGAATTTCCGCTGGAAGCCAACTACAAGAGCCCGTACATCCGCGAACTGCTCAAGGCCAAGGACGCGTGGATTCTGTGGGCGCCGATCCCCTACAGCTACCAGAGCATCAACTACGACCTGAAAGTCCCGGCCCCGGCGCCACCCTCGACGGACAACCTGCTGGGCACCGACGATCAGGGCCGCGACGTGTTGGCGCGGGTGATCTACGGTTTCCGCATTTCCGTGCTGTTTGCGCTGACGCTGACCGTGCTGAGTTCGATCATCGGCGTGATTGCCGGGGCGCTACAGGGCTTTTATGGCGGCTGGGTCGATCTCGCCGGGCAGCGTTTTCTCGAGATCTGGTCGGGGCTGCCGGTGCTGTATCTGCTGATCATCCTTGCCAGTTTCGTCCAGCCGAATTTCTGGTGGTTGCTGGGCATCATGCTGCTGTTCTCGTGGATGAGCCTGGTCGATGTGGTGCGCGCCGAGTTCCTGCGCGGGCGCAATCTGGAATATGTGCGCGCCGCCCGCGCGCTGGGCATGCAGAACGGCGCGATCATGTTCCGCCACATCCTGCCCAACGCCATGGTCTCGACCATGACCTTCATGCCGTTCATCCTCACCGGCGCCATCGGCACCCTGACCGCGCTGGACTTCCTCGGCTTCGGCTTGCCGGCCGGCAGTCCGTCGCTGGGCGAACTGGTTGCCCAAGGCAAATCCAACCTGCAGGCGCCATGGCTGGGCATGAGCGCGTTTGCCGTGCTGGCGCTGATGTTGAGTCTGCTGGTGTTTATCGGCGAGTCCGCTCGCGATGCCTTCGACCCGAGGAAGTGAAATGAATCAGGACAATCTGATCGAAGTGCGCGACCTCGCCGTCGAATTCGGTTTCGGCGAGCGCGTGCACCGCGTGGTCGAAGGCGTGAGCTTCGATATCAAGCGCGGCGAAACCCTGGCGCTGGTCGGTGAATCGGGCTCGGGCAAATCGGTAACGGCGCATTCGATCCTGCGCCTGCTGCCCTACCCTATGGCGCGGCATCCGGCCGGCAGCATCAATTACGCCGGGCAGAACCTGCTGGATTTGAGCGAGAAGACCATCCGCCATATTCGTGGCAACCGCATCGCCATGATCTTTCAGGAGCCGATGACCTCGCTCAATCCGCTGCATTCGATCGAGAAGCAGATCAACGAAGTGCTCGGCATCCACAAGGGCCTGAGTGGCAAAGTGGCGACCAGGCGCACGCTGGAGCTGCTGGAAATGGTCGGCATCCCCGAGCCGCACAAGCGTCTCAAGGCGCTGCCCCATGAATTGTCCGGCGGCCAGCGGCAGCGGGTGATGATCGCCATGGCCCTGGCCAACGAGCCGGAATTGCTGATCGCCGACGAACCGACCACGGCGCTGGACGTGACCGTTCAGCTGAAAATCCTCGATTTGCTCAAGGATCTTCAGGCTCGATTGGGCATGTCGCTGCTACTGATCAGTCACGATTTGAACCTGGTGCGAAGAATTGCGCATCGCGTATGTGTCATGCAGCGCGGTTGCATCGTCGAACAGGCATCGTGCGCAGAGCTGTTCCGTTCGCCGCAGCATCCGTACACTCGGGAATTGCTCGGCGCGGAGCCCAGCGGCGGCCCGGCGAGCAATGAAATCGGCGCGCCGCTGCTCGAAGTCGAGGACCTCAAAGTCTGGTTCCCGATCAAGAAAGGCCTGCTCAAACGCACGGTGGATTACGTCAAGGCAGTGGACGGCATCAATTTCAGCCTGCCTCAGGGCCAGACCCTGGGGATCGTCGGCGAAAGCGGTTCCGGCAAATCCACCCTCGGTCTGGCGATTTTGCGGCTGATCGGCAGCAAAGGCGCGATCCGCTTTGAAGGCAAGCAGCTAGACTGCCTGACGCAGAACGAGATTCGCCCGCTGCGGCGGGAGATGCAGGTGGTGTTTCAGGACCCGTTCGGCAGCCTGAGCCCGCGCATGTGCGTCAACGACATCGTTGGCGAAGGCCTGCGGATACACAAGATGGGCACCGCGACCGAACAGGAAGCGGCGATCATTGCGGCATTGAAGGAGGTAGGTCTGGATCCGGAAACCCGGCACCGCTACCCCCACGAATTTTCCGGTGGGCAACGGCAGCGAATCGCCATTGCCCGGGCCTTGGTGCTGAAACCGGCGCTGATCCTGCTGGACGAGCCGACTTCGGCGCTCGACCGGACGGTGCAGCGGCAAGTGGTGGAGCTGTTGCGTTCACTGCAAGCCAAGTACAACCTGACGTATTTGTTCATCAGCCATGACCTGGCTGTCGTCAAAGCGCTGAGCCACCAGCTGATGGTGGTCAAGCATGGCCAAGTGGTCGAACAGGGAGACGCGCAAAGTATCTTTGCCGCCCCCCAACATCCGTATACACAGCAGTTGCTGGAAGCCGCTTTTCTGGCACCAGCCACTGCGCAATAACCTGAAAGAGGAGCAACACATGGGTTTTCTCGCCGGTAAGCGCGTACTGATCGTCGGTGTCGCCAGCAAGCTGTCCATCGCATCCGGCATCGCTGCCGCCATGCATCGCGAGGGCGCTGAGCTTGCCTTCACTTATCAGAACGACAAACTCAAGGGTCGCGTCGAAGAGTTCGCACAAGGCTGGGGTTCGAGCCCTGAGCTGTGCTTCCCGTGCGACGTGGCCAGCGATGAAGAAATCGCCAAGGTCTTCGAAGAGCTGAGCAAGAAGTGGGACGGTCTGGACTGCATCGTCCACTCCGTCGGCTTCGCCCCGGGCGACCAACTGGACGGCGACTTCACCGAAGCCACCACCCGTGAAGGCTTCCGCATCGCTCACGACATCAGCGCCTACAGCTTCGTGGCCCTGGCCAAGGCCGGTCGCGAAATGATGAAAGGCCGCAACGGCAGCCTGCTGACCCTGTCGTACCTGGGCGCCGAGCGCACCATGCCGAACTACAACGTGATGGGCATGGCCAAGGCCTCGCTGGAAGCCGGCGTCCGTTACCTGGCCGGTTCCCTCGGTCCGGACGGCACCCGCGTCAACTGCGTATCGGCTGGCCCGATCCGCACCCTGGCCGCTTCCGGCATCAAGAACTTCCGCAAGATGCTGGCTGCCAACGAAGCGCAGACTCCGCTGCGCCGCAACGTCACCATCGAAGAAGTCGGCAACGCCGGCGCCTTCCTGTGCTCCGACCTGGCGTCGGGCATCAGCGGTGAAATCATGTACGTCGACGGCGGCTTCAACACCACCGCTATGGGCAACATCGAAGAGTGATCTTCCTGTAGCCGATAGAAAAACCCGCCGGATCCGGCGGGTTTTTTTATGCCTGCAGAAAAGCTCGCCCAACTACATATGTACCGCCAACCACCCTGCCCTGCCTTTGATACTCGGCGCTCGATGCTTATCAGCCGCCAGGAGGCGCAGATGGACGACACACCGGTACACGAACAGACGCTGATTCACAATCTCATCGCAGAATTGACCGCCGTACCGGTGGTCAGCGCCGCCACACCGGCGCGCACGCTGGAGGTTCCCCGTGCATGCCGGCTGCGCGAATGGATGGAGCTTTACTGGAGCGCCCTCGAACGCCCCGAATTTCTCGATTGGGCCAGTGGCTTTAACATCGATCTGGACACCTTGCAGATCAAGGGCGATACCCTGCAAGCGCAATCACCCTCGAACGGCTCCAACGGCGTTCGCACGTTCACGCTGGAAGATGATTCAGGCTGGTGGCAGATGGCGCCGATGCTGCTGTCGATTTCCCAGCGTATCGATCCTGCGGGGCTGGGCCTGCCCTACATCGGCGGTAAATCCGCCAACCCGCTGTATCGGTTTCCACGGCAAGTGGTGCTGGCGTTCTACGGTTACCCGGAACCGCAAAACCAGATTCAGGCCCGAGTCATCCTCGCCGAGCTGAAGAAAACCGGGCTGGCGGCCATCGATGAAAACGGCCAGAGCACGTCGGCGCTAGTGAAGGAACGCAACGCGCAACTGGAAGACTTTCGGGCGATCGCCGATCGAATCGATGAAGTGTTGCTGGCGAGCGACCCTTTCGAGCAGCGAGGCTTTCTCGACACGCCGGTAACCCTCACTTCGGCCTCTGTTTCTGCACCCGCCAGAGGGCCGCGCCTCAAACTGGGCGAGCTTCTGGGCCGCTATGAGTTTGCGTTGCCGCAAGATGCCCGCGAAGCCAAGGCACTTGCGCAACGCCTGCGCCAGCAAAGCTGGCCGGCGCTGCCCTACGTCAGCGATTACGTGCAAAGCAACGACCCCATCCGCAGTTATCGTGAAGAATTTGGCGCTCTGGAAGATAACCGGCACATCGTGCGACGCCTTGAAGCGCTGAGCTGGAACAAAGCGCCCAAGGCCAAGATCGATTACGAGGAAATCAGCGAGCCCCATCCGGATTCTGCGCTGGCGGGACGGATGAAGTATGGCCAGCGTCAATTGCAGACACTCAGCGCCGATGAGGATTTTCAAGCCATCCTGCAGCAGCACGGACTGCCTGCCGACAGTCAATTGCTCGTCACCGAATCCGGTCATGTCGGTACTGCCAGCGTAAAGGGCTGGGTCACCCTGACGGCGCAGGTGGAAAAACAGGCTGATCTGAAACTCTTTCGCGACCAGCTCAAGGCCAAGGCAAGCAAAGCCGGCGGCGCCCTGCGCTCAAGCGGTAAAGTCACCCTTGGGCAAATGCTGCGCTTCTACAATCTGCTTTTGCCGAATACTGTCGAGCAAGCCCTCGCGCTGGTGAAATGGTTCAGGATCAATCTGCACACCCGCCCCGGGCATATGAATCACTGGTATCTGCTCGGCCAGCCGTGGACACAAACCGAACGGTTCACGGCGCAACAGCGTCAGAGCATCATCGACACCACACAGGCGTTTTTACCCGTAGACTCGCCGCCGTTGATCGACTACCTCAGTGAGGGTGTCGATACCGATCTGCCGCTCAAAACGCTCCAGGCAAAAGCCGACTACCTGATCAGCCGTATTCTGATCACACCGCGCGCGCAAACGCTGGGCAATCTGCTGGTGAAGAATCTGGGCGCTCCGGCGCAGGAGAAACGCCTGCTGGCCACCAACCGCGATCGCCTGTTGCTCGCTGCATTGATTCTCAGCCTGGAGCCGAACGCGGGTGAGGATTTGAACCGTATTGTCGTGCAACGTCTGGAGGGGCGTGATTTCTGGGGCGACAGCTATGACGAGGTACGCCGCTTCATTGATCGGCAGCCCGCTCTTGCATCGGTCAAAAACAAGACGTTGGCCACCCATCTGTTGTTGTCCGGTATAGCGCCGGAGTTTCTGACCCGGCATATTCCGCCATCACTCTGTTACATGAGCTGTTCGCGTTGGGTCAGGCTGAAGCAGGTCGTGCTGTATATCGAAAGCCAAATGCCGGGTGTGGCACGCCTGATGAGCTATGAGCAACTGAGCCAACTGACCAAAGGCCCGGCCCCCACGCACTTCTACAAATTCCTGCGCGAGGATTCCTGTGCCTCACTGGTCGTTGACTGGGCGGTTGCCAGAGGGCTGATCCAGCGCAACGCCGAATTTCCGGTGACTGTTTATGACGCCACGACGCTGAAGCAGGCCGATGTCCTGTTCCGCAACCACAATCGCCTGTTGAACGATCTTTATCGGCGGGCGTTCCTTTCGGCACCGCCCACTCCCGTCACGGTTGCCCTGGCCGATCTGCGCAAGGTGTTCAGCGATTCCCCCTACCTCACGGAGAAGGCGCTGTTTGTTGCAGACGCCAACCCGCAGACCTTTTCAGCGCATTACTCGCTGAGCGAATTGCATGTCGCCGGCAAGCTGACAGGGAAGCTGGCGGGATGGCAATCGAGCAATGCACAGTTGCAACTGGCCCCCATGCTTGCCTCGTTGCCCAGACTGCACAATGTGGCGACCTACTTCCATGCGGCACTGAGCGCACGCCTGAGGCAAATGAAGGACGCACATATCGCATTTCTCAAGGAAGCGTTCTGTCGCTTGCCGTTCGCGCAGCGAATCGACATCGAAGACCACGAGCTGGAACTGCTCGCCCTGCGGCCAGTATCGGCAGCCACGGACAAGCTGGCTGACGCCAGCACTGCGCCATTCGGCATCTTGGCGCTGCTGCGTGGGAGTCCAGCCAGAGTCTTCGAGATTTTCACTGGCAGGAATGAAGTGGTGCTGCGTCGCGATATCGACCTTGCATTACTCAAACCATCGGGGGCAAATGATGCGGCGAAATCGCTGCCCGTCGACGCCGAAGCCTACAGGCACGGCTCCCAGCCTCGCTTGAATGCCACTTGTAACGCGTTCATTACTCGCCTCGATATTCAGGGCGCACCCCTGGCGCAACAGGAGCGCGCCGCCGTGCCCGATACTTTCGCCTCCAACACAGTCAACGCCATCGCCAGCACTGCCGTCAGGCATCTGTTCGATGCTTTCAAAGCGCAAGCCTTGCAAGACGCATTGCGCGTGCCCGAACTCGAGGATGCCGCTGCGAGTCACGAGAAATGGCTGGCGTTTTACCAGAAGCTGAGCCCGCCCAAGCGCTGAGCACTGGCGAATCCGGCGATAGATCGGCTGACGCGTTCGCGAGCAGGCTCGCTCCCACATAAATGGTGCTGAACTGAAAAATCCTCCGCGCCATCGAGGCCTGTGGGAGCGAGCCTGCTCGCGAAGACATTCCATCAGCCAGCATCAAATTGCCTGACCCACCGCCATCGCGGGCAAGCCCGCTCCCACAGGAATTCAAGGTGAACTCACACCTCATTAACGTCACTGGACTCTGTGGGAGCTGGCTCGCCAGCGATGGGGCCGTTACTAACAGCCTTTCAGAGCTTGCTTGTGCGCATACATTGCGCCATCCGCATCGGCGAGCAGGCGATCAACGCTTTCGTGGCGTGTGGGGTCGTATTCGATCTGGCCGACGCTGAAGCGAATCGCGTAACCACGGTGCAGCGTGGCGTTGCGCTCTTCGAGGATTTCCTTGAGCCGCGCCATGATCCGCGTGGTTTCAACGTGGCTCGAGCCGGTCAGCAACGCGACGAACTCATCACCACCCAAGCGCCCGACCACATCGCTCTCGCGAAAGGCAATGCGCAACACATCGGCGAAGGTCTTCAGCGTACTGTCGCCTTCGGCATGCCCGTACAGATCGTTGATCTGCTTGAAGTCGTTGAGATCGAAAAACAGCAGCGTCGCCGGTCGGTTCAAACGTGCGCAGGCATCCAGCGCATGCTGGGCCAGTTGCTTGAAACCACGGCGATTGGACAGCAGCGTCAGTTCATCCATGCTTGCCATCTGCACCGCCGTCAGCTCTTGCTCGGCCATCTCCGCGAGGTCGCGCAACAAGGCACGCTCTTCGTCGTCGAGATGGCGGGGTTTGGTATCGATCAGGCACAAGGTGCCCATTTTGTTACCGTCCGGCACGGTCAGCGGATAACCGGCGTAAAAGCGAATATTCGGTGCGCCGGTGACCAACGGGTTGTCATGAAAGCGCAAATCTTCCAACGCATCGGGCACCAGCATCAGCTCGTTTTGCAAAATCGCATGGCCGCAGAACGAGACATCGCGGGATGTCTCGCTGACATCCAGACCCACACAGGACTTGAACCACTGGCGATCCTTGTCGACCAGCGTGACCAGGGCGATCGGCACGTTGAACAGGCGCTTGGCCAGGCGCGTCAGACGATCGAAACGCTCTTCAGGGGCCGAGTCGAGGTTGAGGCCGTGCAAGGCGTCGATTCGTGCAGCTTCATTGGCAGGTTTTCCGGGCACCAGCATGCGCACACTCCGTAGACAGTAATGCGTTCAGCGTAGCGCTTAATCGTCGGGGCATCACATTTGCGCCACCGGACACGGCCCGCCGGCATCGGCCCAGAGTTTGAACTGCGCGACGAAAATATCGTGCGGCACCGGCACCGGTGCGCGCCCTGCCCCGGGATTCCAGCCCCAGAGCACCAGTTTGTCTTCGCTGACGTGTTTTAACAGTGCGGCAAAATCCCGATCGCCGTTGCTCGCGCGGTCCTTGATCATCGCGCAGAGCTTGTCCGAGGGCAGGCCGATCCAGGCCATTTTGTGTGCCGCTGGCGGCAGGCTCCAGTGCGGCGCACCCGGCGGCGCATGGGGGCCATAACTGGCCGGCGGATTGCTTTCAGCGTGACAGGTGGCGCAGGGCAAACCGGCGGCGCCCTTGCCATCCATGCCGCGCACTACATTCATCGCGTGAGGGATGCCAGCGTCGAACTGCAACGGCGAATCGCCGGGGATGTGGCAGTTCTGGCAGCGCGGGCTCTGAAAGACTTTCTGCACCGTGGCGAAGGCTTTCAACGCCTGCTGATCCTCGGCAAACAGGTCCGAGGCATAGCCACCGAGGCCCAGCAACACGACGGTGCCCAACACAAGATGTCGTTTCATCTCACACCCCCGACAATTGCAGTGGCAGTTCGCGCAGGCGTTGCCCGGTCAAGGCGAACACTGCGTTGGCCACCGCCGGCGCGGTCGGTGGCACGCCGGGCTCGCCGATGCCGCCGGGTTTTTCACTGCTGGGGACGATGTGCACTTCCACCACCGGCATTTCGTTGAGCCGCAGCACCTGATAATCGTGATAGTTGGATTGCACGACGCCGCCGTCCTTGACGGTGAGCTTGCTGTGCAACGCCATGCCGAGACCGAAGGTGATGCACGATTCCATCTGCGCGGCGATGCTTTGCGGATTCACCGCAATGCCGCAGTCCACCGCGCAGACCACCCGATGCACGCGGATCGCCAGATTGTCCTGCGACACCTCCGCCACTTGCGCCACGTAGCTGCCGAACGACTCGTGCACCGCCACGCCCAGAGCATGCCCGTCCGGCAACGGCGCGCCCCAGTTGGCCTTCTCCACCGCCAGATTGAGCACGCCGAGATGGCGCGGGTGCGCCTTGAGCAGCGTTCGTCGGTACTCCACCGGATCCTTGCCCGCCGCCGTCGCCAGTTCATCGATCAGCGATTCCATGACAAAACCCGTGTGGGTGTGGCCCACCGAACGCAGCCACAACACATTGATGCCGGTCTGCGGCGAATGCAGGTCGACCTGATGATGAGGCAGATCCTTGATGTACGGACTGTCGGCCACGCCCTCGACCGAGGTGGCATCGATGCCGTTCTTGACCATCGCTGCCTCGAGCATCGTCCCGGCCATGATCGACTGGCCGACCAGCACATGCTGCCAGCTCATCGGCAAACCATCAGCACCCAGTCCGACCTGCGCCTTGTGCAGGTACATCGAACGATAGTAGCCGCCGCGAATGTCATCTTCGCGCGCCCACACGGTTTTCACCGGCAGGTCCGCCGCTTTCGCCACTTGCACCGCTTCGGCGACGAAATCCGAAGTCGGATTGGCACGGCGACCGAAGCCACCACCAAGAAATTCCGTGTGAATTTCGACCTGCTCGGGCTTGAGCCCGGTGATCTTGCTGGCGACCATTTGGTCGAGGGTCTGAAACTGCGTGCCAGTCCAGATTTCGCATTTGCCGGCGCTGATTTTCACCGTGCAATTGAGCGGTTCCATCGGCGCGTGGGCCAGGTAAGGCACGCTGTATTCGACCTCGATTTTTTTCGCGGCTTTGCCGAAATTGGCCTTGGCATCTCCAGCCTGCGTGGCCGAGGTGCCCGGCGTCGCTGCCAGTTTGCGGAAACTCTCCAGCAGCTTTTCACTGCTCATGTCGGCCAACGGCCCCAGGTCCCAATCGACCTTCAGCGCATCACGGCCCAGCTTCGCCGCCCAGAAATGCTCGGCCACCACCGCTACGCCGCTGGGCACCTGCACAACCTTGTGTACGCCGGGAATGGCCAGCGCTGCGGCGCCTTCGAAGGATTTCACCGTGGCACCGAACACCGGGGCGCGGGCGACCATCGCGGTCATCAGGCCTTCAAACTGCACGTCCATGCCGAACTTGGCGCGGCCGGTGATCTTCTCCGGGGTATCGAGGCGCTTGGTCGGTTTGCCGATGACTTTCCAGTCCTTGGCTTCCTTGAAAGTGATGGTTTTCGGGTCCGGCACCGGCAGTTGCCCGGCGGCATCGGCCAGTTCGCCGTAGGTCGCGCGTTTGTCCCCGGCGATGACCACGCCGGACTCCGTGCGAATCGTCGACGGGGCGACGTCGAAGCGTTTCGCCGCCGCTTCCACCAGCATCTGCCGCGCCGTCGCCCCGGCGAGTCGATAGCGGTCGAATTCCATCCAGGTCGACGTCGAGCCACCGGTGATCTGCATGCCGCCAAATGCCGGCAACCCGTAATCCGCCGCCGAGGCTGGCGAGTGTTCGACGCGGATTTTCGACCAGTCGGCGTCCAGTTCTTCGGCGATCAGCATGGTCAGGCCGGTCCAGATGCCCTGGCCCATTTCCGAATGACCGAGCAGCACGGTGACGCTGTTGTCCGCCGCGATGCGCAGAAACGCGTTGGGTGCGAAGGTCTTGTTCTGATTTTCTGCCGCCCGGGCAAAGCGGTTGGCCCCGGGCATCACAAACGCCACCATCAGGCCGCCGCTTAACAGTGCGCTGCCCTTGAGAAACCCGCGACGCGATACAGGACTGTTCATCGTTCCTCTCCCAGAGAATGACTCAGCCGATTTCGGCGGCGCGTTTGACCGCAGCGCGAATGCGCGGATAGGTGCCGCAGCGGCAGATATTGCCGGAGAGCGCCTGATCGATATCGCTGTCGGTGGGCTTGGGAATTTTCGCCAGCAATGCGGCGGCGGACATGATCTGCCCGGACTGGCAATAACCGCACTGCACCACGTCCAGCTCGGCCCAGGCCTGCTGCACCGGGTGCGAGCCATCGGTGGACAAGCCCTCGATGGTGAGGATTTTCTGCCCATGGGCGACGGCAGTCGCCGGGGTAATGCAGGAGCGTAAGGGCGCGCCGTCGACGTGCACGGTGCAGGCGCCGCACTGGGCCATGCCGCAACCGAACTTGGTCCCGGTCAGGTGCGCGATATCGCGCAGAACCCAGAGCAGCGGCATGTCGGCGGGGACATCGAGCTCTTGGTCCTTGCCATTGATATTCAGGGTCAGCATCAGCGGATTTCCTCAGGCTCACGGTGGTGCAAAGGGGCGTCGCTGTGGTCGCAAAAACCTACGGACGCCCGCGCTTATCCCTTTCAGCAAAGCCTAATTTGCGCAGCAAGCCAGACGTTGTGACCAGCGGTCATGCAGACCCCGGCATTGCTCCTACAGTTGATAACGGCTCGCACTGAGTCGTCGTATCTCTGCGCAACCGGTCCGCGAACCTCGCGGTTGTCCATCACAGGTCAGGAGTAACGAATATGGGCTTTGTCACCACTCGAGACGGCGTCGACATCTTCTACAAGGACTGGGGGCCGCGCGACGCGCCGGTGATCCACTTCCACCACGGCTGGCCGCTCAGCTCGGATGACTGGGATGCGCAAATGCTGTTTTTCCTGGCACAGGGCTTTCGGGTGATTGCTCATGATCGACGCGGGCATGGCCGCTCAAGCCAGGTCTGGGACGGCCACGACATGGATCACTACGCCGACGATGTGCTGGCAGTGGTCAATCATCTGGGTACGCGCGACGTTGTCCACGTCGGCCATTCCACCGGCGGCGGCGAAGTGATCCATTACATCGCCCGACATGGTCAGGACAAGGTCAGCAAAGCGGTATTGATAAGCGCCGTACCACCGCTGATGGTGCAGACCGAAAGCAACCCGGGCGGTTTGCCGAAATCGGTGTTCGATGGCTTTCAAGAGCAGTTGGCGGCGAATCGCGCGCAGTTTTATCGCGATGTGCCGAGTGGACCTTTCTACGGCTACAACCGCCCTGGCGCCGAGCCGGCGGAAGGAATCATCGCCAACTGGTGGCGCCAGGGCATGATCGGCGGGGCCAAGGCGCATTACGACGGCATCGTCGCGTTCTCGCAGACTGACTTCACCGAAGACCTGAAAAAAGTCACCGTGCCGGTGTTGGTGATGCACGGCGAGGATGACCAGATCGTACCTTACGCCAACTCCGCACCGTTATCGGCGAAACTGCTGCCCAACGGCACACTTAAGTCGTACCCGGGATTTCCGCATGGCATGCCGACGACGCAGGCTGAAACCATCAATGCTGATTTGTTGGCGTTTATTCGCGGTTAACCGCCTCAATCAGGCTTACTGCAATTGGCAAACACTGATCCCCTGTGGGAGCGGGCTTGCCCGCGAGGCGTCTCTCCAGTCCAATTATCTGCGAATGACACTCCGCTTTCGCGAGCAGGCTCGCTCCCACAGTTGGGATTGGATATATCCGTCAGAGACTGGTCGGCTGGAAGGCCGCCATCGCTGGCAAGCCAGCTCCCACAGTTGAAATTGGGTGTACCCGTCAGAGACTGGTCGGCTGGAAGGCCGCCATCGCTGGCAAGCCAGCTCCCACAGGGATCAGGGTAGGTCCGCTGTTCATTCGTATCTTTGAGATAGCTATCGCGAGCAGGCTCACTCCCACAGAAAAACAAAGCAGCGCAGCTGCCCGCGGCGCAGCCGCCCCACTCAACAATGAGCGCAAGCTCGAGTGCTTTTGATCTTGCTTTTGATCCACCGGCGACGTCGGAAGGCTGAGCGGAGGGATTGATCCGGGCGTGGGAGCGCAGCGACCGTCTGGCGCAGCCAGACACAGCGGAAGGAGGTGCAGCGAAGCAAACCGGAGCCGCTGCGCCCGGATCGATCCCGCAGCGAAGGAACCCGAGCCTGCGAGGGCCGAACGCAGGAGCAAGCGTTTTGGGTTACCTTTTTGGCGTTTGAAAAAGGTGACCCGCCGTAAGGGCGGAACCATAAGCAGCCGTTACCGCAGCAACGGATATGTACCCACTCAAAAACACCCCCACCGCCTGACAACAAGCCTTAGCGAGCAGACTCGCCCCCACAGAAATCGCAAGCGTGCTGAAGGCTGAATCAATCCCCTACCCCTCTGCCCGCCCTTCGCCTTCACGATCACCACGGTAATGCCTGGCCAGCGGAAAATCCGGCAACCACGATTCACGCCGCACAATCCAGCTCTCATAGGTCGGCTTCAACTGATCCGGCGCATCCAGCGCGCCGAGGTTCACCTCGACCTCATCAACACTGCGGTTGAACACCGACGAACCACAGCGCGGGCAGAAATCTCCATCGCGCCCCTGGTGTCACGCCCCCCAGAGCCTATAACAGTCGGCGCTGCAATGCAGGCGATGTTTCAGATGAAAGAACTTGATGTCGCCGCACTGCAACGGGCATTCGACGGCCAGAGCTAATACACTCAGGCGCTGACCTGCCGGGACAATCACGATGAAACACGCCGCTGCGAAAACCCCGAGAAAGCCCCGCGCTTCTGGCGCGACGACGCCCTGCCCTTCATCGAAGCGCGGGCCATCGCGGATGGGCGTGAAGTCTGTTATGCGCGGCATTCCCATGCGCACTTTTCCATCGGCGCAATCACCGCCGGGCGCAGCACCTATGTGCATGAGCAGGCGCAGTATGAGGTGGCGGCCGGCACCGTGGTGCTGATGAATCCCGGCGATGTGCACGCCTGCAATCCGATCGATGATCAGCCTTGGTCGTACGTGATGTTGTATGTCGAAACGCCGTGGCTGACGGATTTGCAGCATCAATTGGGGTTTGCCGGGGAGCTGGAATTCCGGCGATTTTCCGACACGCATCTGGCTGATGCCGAGCTGTTCGGCAAATTGATGGGGTTGTATGAGGTTTTGCTCGACGACCAAATGGAGGCGCTGGCGAAACACAGCGCGGCGGTAGAGTTTTTCAGTGATTTGCAGGTTCGCCTGAATCCGGCGGATGAGCCCGTCGATGAGCCGAATTTCAAGCTGGAACGCGCCGCTGATTTCATCCGTGGACATTGCACAGAAGTGCTCAGCCTCGAGGCAATTTGCGCGGCGGCGCAGCTGTCGCCGTCGTACTTGATTCGCGCGTTCAAGCAGCGTTACGGGATGACGCCCCATGCCTTCCTGGTCAACCAGCGCATCCAGTTCGCCCGCGAGCGCTTGCGCAGCGGCCAATTGATTGCCGATGTCGCGCTCCAGGCCGGGTTTGCCGATCAGGCGCATTTTCAGCGAGCGTTCAAACAACATCTGGCGGCAACGCCGGGGCAGTATCGCGGCTGACTTCATACTCGAAGTTGAACACTACCCCCTTGTGGGAGCGAGCCTGCTCGCGAAAGCGGTGTGTCATTCAACACTTCACTGACTGATCCACCGCATTCGCGAGCAGGCTCGCTCCCACAGGGGGTTGTGGTGGGCCTGTCAATCAAGTGAACAGCAAATAAAGCGCACTCACCGCCAGCAACAACGCCATCAACCGATTGAACCAGCGCATCCCTGCCGCATTGCTCAGATACCCGCGCAAGAACGTCCCGGCATACGCCCAGCAGCCCACCGACAGATAGCAGATCACCAGATACACCGCCGCAAATTGCCAGACCAGCCGCGCCTCGCCGTCGGCGACAAACGCGCCCATGCCGGCGACGCATGCCAGCCAGGCCTTGGGGTTGAGCCATTGCATCACCGCGCCATAGAGCATCGACGGCGCACGGCCGGACTCGCTGGTGTTCAGTTGGCCGTCATCGCTGGCCAGTTTCCAGGCCATGAACAACAGGAACGCCACCCCGGCCCATTGCACCACGCGGGTCATGAATGGCCACAGTTGCAACACCTCATGCAGGCCCAGGCCCATCAGCACCAGCAGCAGCACAAACCCCAGCGTCGCCCCGGCCACGTGCCGTTGGCTGGCGCGGAAACCGTACTGCGCGCCGGCGCTCAAGGCGACGATATTGACCGGCCCGGGGGTGATGGATGCGGCGAGGGCAAACGCCGCCATGGAAAGAATCAGACTCATTGCACACCTGCTTCAATCGAGGAACGAGGTGGCTACGGTAGCGAGCGGGGGATTTGCGGTATTGAAGAAAATGACCCTGAGGATACGAATCTGATCTGATCGTTCCCACGCTCTGCGTGGGAATGCAGCCCGGGACGCTCTGCGTCCCATTCAGAGCCGAACGCAGAGCGTCCGTAGAGGCATTCCCACGCAGAGCATGGGAACGATCAAAACCTACAGGGGGCACTCAGGCGAGGCGCGGCACGGTGAAGCGGAATTCGCTGCCCTGCCCCGGCTCGCTCTCGGCGACGATCTGGCCGCCATGAGCTTCGACGATGCCTTGAGTGATGTACAAACCCAGGCCAGTACCGGTCGGGTTGCCTTCCTTTATCGTCCAGTAGCGGTCGAACACATGCGGCAAGTGCTCCTTGGGAATGCCTTCACCACTGTCACGCACGATAAACACGATCTCGTCACCCACCGATTTGGCGTGCACGCCGACCGTGCCCATGCGCGGGGTGAATTTGATGGCGTTGCCCACCAGGTTCGACAGCACCTGAAACAACCGCTCAGGGTCGGCGTGGATGCGCAGGTCAGGATCGGCCTGGAAGGAAATGCTGATGTCCTTGTCATGGGCCAGCGGCGACAGCAACGCTTGTGCCTCTTCAAAGATGTGCCCGACCTCCAGCGCCTGCGGGGTGATGGAGTAGCGCCCGGCGTCGATTTTCGAGGTATCGAGCAGGTCTTCCAGCAACGTGTTCATCCGCGCCGTGGCCTGCTGCATGGTGTCGATCGCCGTGGAAATACGCCGTGAGGTGTGCGCACCTTCCGAACTGAAGGTTTTTTGCATCATGCCGCAGAGCATGGAAATCACCGTCATCGGGTTGCGCAGGTCATGGGAAACCACCGCCACCAGATCATCGCGCGCCTGCACCGCCGCCTGCTCACGACGGACCTGGCGGGCCAGATCGTTTTCCAGCGCCGAGCGGCGCAGATCGTTGGCGGCGAACCGGTCACCGTGGCTCCACTTGGTGGAGATCCCGGCCATCTCGACTTTCCAGATCTCGAACGAGGTGCGCGGACGCAAGCGCATCCCGGCGTCGGAGTTTTCCAGATCCAGCGGCTTGCGAGGGTCGCCGCTCCAGTTGATGTTTTCCTTCACTTCCGGACGGAACCACAGCACGCCGTTGTCCACCGGTTTCGGCAGGCTCATGGCAAGCACACCACTGGCTACCGACTGATACTGCGCCGCAGGTGGGTAAACGCTGGACAGGTGATGGCTGGCGAACACCGGCTCGCCGCGCGCCTGCAACCACTTGTGCAGCGCGCGAATTTCTTCCGGTTCAGGGCAGTTGCCGTAACGGTGCAATTGCTTGTCTTCGATGATCGCAATACCGCCGGCATTGACCAGCGCCATCAGCGTCGCTGGCTGCTGGGCGAGGCCGTCGAAAACGTTCTGCGGCGAATCGATCATCGCCTGATTCAGCCGCGACAGCGCTTCGACCTTCTCTTCACGCTGGCGGGTCAGTTCAAGGGTTTCCATGGCACTGATCTGCAATGAAAGGACCTGGCCGATGGTCTGGCAAGCCATGCGCAATTCATGCGGCACGTGCAACGGCTGGCGATTGCCGCAGCTGATCAGGCCCCAGAGCTTGTCGCCCTTGAGCAGGGAAATGCTCATCGACGACAGCACGCCCATGTTCTTCATGTACTGGCAGTGAATCGGCGAGACGCTGCGCAGCGTGGCGAAACTGAGGTCCAGCGGCGTCTGCGTGTCCGGGCGCAGCTTCGGCACCAGTGGCACTGGCTGATAATCGGCGTTGGGGATGATCCGCAACCAGTTGGTGCGATACAGCTCGCGCGCCTGCTCGGGAATGTCCGAAGCCGGGAAGAAAAGGCCGTTGAACACTTCCATCGACGGATCGGACGCTTCGGCGATGACCTGACCGTGGCCCTCTTCCTCGAAGCGATAGATCAGCACCCGGTCGTAACCGGTCATCGCCTGGATTTCCTTGACGCTGATGTCGTACAGGGCCTGCAGCGTGGTCGCCGCTTGCAGGCGCTGGAGCATGCGGCCCAAGTGAGTGTTGACCCCGGCGACGTTGCGCGGCTGGAAATTCTTCACATGAATTTCCAGCTCCAGAATCAGCACGCCCTGATGGCGGTGCAGCAAACCTTCGAATTCAGTGCCGTTGAGCTCGAATCGCAGCGGCGCCGCCTCGGAAAACGCTGTCTGCTGCAAGGCTTCGAGCACGTGCGCGGTGTGTTCGGCGCCGATCAGGCTGTGCAGCGGCTGGCCGATCAGCGATTCGGGCGCGCGGGCCAGCAGGGTTTCGACGTTGGCGCTGACCTGAATGATCTGCAGCGCAGGCTCGGTCAGGGTCAGCAGCAAACCATGGGGCTGGATCGCGCCAGGAAAACGGATCGGCTCGTCGGCACAGTTGGCCAGCAGTTCTTCAAAGGCTTGTGGGTCTTGCGGGTTCATGCCAGTACCTCCTGGCGCTCGAGCCACTGCTCGAAACAGCTGAATGTGGTTTGTGCTGCGCTGACCACGGCCGCGCGTTCGCTGGCCGCCATGGGCCGGTTGCTCAGGTATTCGATGAACTCGCGCCAGCGCCGCCCGGTGGCCGCGCCGTAGACATCGAGGAAGGCAGCGCCATTGTCGGCGTCCAGATTCAGCCGCGCGGCGATCTCCCGACGCAGGATCTGCCCGCCGAGAGTCGCGCCTTCGAGCACGTACAAAACACCGAGACTGGCGGCGCTGGAGTCGATGACTGGCAGATCTTCACACAGCGGCAAATCATCAGCGGTTGCCCCCAGTGCGCGCAGGTCGGCGCGCAGGATGTCAGCCTTCAGACGAGGCAGCAGATTGAAATCGTCCGGGATCGCGCCACTGACGAGCAACGTCTGTTCGAGCGGCTGATAGAACCCGTAATAGGCCGCCATCAAGCGCTCGAATGCGGGGGTATCGAGGGTATCGGTAAAAAAGGAAGGCGTTTTTCCAGTGCGATGTGCAGTTCGGCTGTGCCGGCCCGCAGATCTTGCAGCACCGGTGGCACATAAACCTCACGGGCCTTTGCTTGCATGTAGATCGCTCTTGGTGGGACCCGGCAGGGGCCATTCTGGGTGGGCTCGACGTGGGGGAATTTATCACGCCACGCGGCTTTTTCTGCCTGCCGAAGCGTTTTTTCTGTCGAACTGCGACCCTATGACAGGTTCAGAGTGGCGCCGGATCAGAAAAGTTCGACCGACGCCATTATCCTGCCACTGCTGACCACCTCAATCAGCGCCGTCGTTCTGCACCGATGGGTCGCCGTTGGCCGGTACGCTGCTGTCGGCAACGGGTTTCGAAGGATTGTTTTTTCGGCCCCGGGATAACCGGGCAGACCGCGAGTATCGTCCGGCGTCATGACATCCTCGTTATCTCGACTAACGTCCCAGTCGGTGGTGGCGTTGGGGTCTTCATCGCGCCCGGCCGTGCCGATGGCGAAGCCGTCGTCGTTGGGATTGACGGTTTGGTTAAGCGCTTTGTCGTTGCTGGATGGGTTGCTCATGTCTGCCTCCAGAACACGTTGATCGGACTTGTTTGGAAACGCCTTGGCCGCTCAAGTGCAATGGACAAGACCAACGGTGCATTCGCGGGGCACTGGTCGCCTGGCGTGAACCACCGCAACGGCGCACGGTTCTCAAGAGAACCACTTGCTCGAGCACTGTCATGAGCCACCCGCGATTCGGCATTGAGGAAGAGTACTTTCTCACTGACCTGCTGAGCCTGCGCATGGTCGGCAGCCCGCCACCACAGGCCATCGAGGCTTGCCGGGCGGCGCTGGGCGTGTGGTTTGCCACAGAGATGTTTCAGGGCCAGATCGAAGTCGCTTCGCCGGTGTTCAGCGACTTTGTGCACGCTGGCGATTTTCTCCGTGGCAGCCGTCAGGCTTTGGGTGCAGCCCTTGAACCGTTTGCTCTGGGCGTGCTCAGCGCCGGCAGTCATCCGCTGGCCGACTGGCGCGAGCAGGTTCCGACCGACGAGGAACATTTCCATCATCTTTTCGAGCGCTACGGCCATGTTGCCCGGCGCAGCGTGTTGTCGGGCCTGCATGTGCACGTCGAGGTGATCGAGCCGCTGGATCGCATCGCCGTGATGAGCGAAGTCCTGCCGTGGACGCCGCTGCTGTTGGCACTGAGCTGTTCGTCGCCGATCTGGGATGGCGCCGCCAGCGGCTTCATGAGCTATCGGCAGACCGCGTGTGACGAGTGGCCACGCATGGGCATCCCGCCGCTGTTCGCCGATCAGCGCCATTACGACGAGCACTTGGCGTTTCTCACGCGCATCGGCGCGATCAGCCAGCCCGGCGAGTGCTGGTGGGGCGTGCGTCCGGCCGTGCGTTTTCCGACCCTGGAACTGCGCATGACCGACGCTTGCCCTCGCGTCGACGATGCGCTGACCCTCGCGGCGTTCTTTCGCGTTCTGGTGGCTCACGCCAGTGCGCAGCGGCGGCCAGGATTGCTCTATGACCAGACCGCACGTTCGATGCTGGAGGAAAATCGCTGGCGGGCCAAACATCAGGGGATTCATGCGCGCTTTTTGGTCGAAGGCATCGACGGCGACTGTTCGCTCGCGCAATGGCTGGAACTGGCCGAGCAGCGTTTTGCCGAAACGGCCCAGGTATTGGGCGCGGCGCAGTTGTTCGAGCGTGCCCGGACGATCATCGACACCGGCACCAGCGCCGATCGGCAACTGGCGCTGTTCAATCTGGCGTCTGAACAACCGCAAAACGGCCGTTCGGCCCTCGGGCAAGTGGCCGAGCTGCTGCTTCAGGAAACCGCTGGCTGATCGCTCTCGGACGGGCCTTTGAGTTCGACCTGATTGCCGTCCGGGTCAAAGCAGTACAGCGACAAGCCGTAACCCTCGGCGCCAAAACGCCTGGCGGCTTGTTCAACGGTCAGCCCGAACGATTGCAGATGGGCGATGAGCGCGGCTTCGTCGAACGGTTCGATGCGCAGGCAGAAGTGGTCGACATTGCGTCGCTGCGCCTGCGCCGCGCCACCGCCCTTGCGCCCGAGTTCGCCCGCCAAATCGACGAGATCGATCATCGACGTACCGGCCCGCAGGTGCACCAGCCCCAGTGGCTGGTTATGCCTGACCACTTCGGCGCCAAACACCCTGGCGTAGAAATCGATGCTGCGCTGCAGGTCGGCGACGCGCAGAACGATGTGATCAATGCGCTGAATGGAAAAGGGATGCATGGGTTGGCTTCCTCGAAAGCGGCGACACGCCCATTGTGCTGCACAAGGGAAAAAATTCACTGTCGATTTTTCGGTGGAGCCATCGACAAAGCGGATTTACTCTCTGGCTATGAACATACCAGCCGCTGCCCTGCCGCCCCACGCCGAAATGGTTCGCGCCATGCTCGAGCGCGACACTGCCTATGAAGGCGTGTTCTTTACCGCCGTGAAAACCACCGGGATCTTTTGCCGCCCCAGTTGCACGGCGCGCAAGCCGAAACCGGAAAACGTCGAATTCTTCGCCCACGCCGACGAATGCCTGTGCGCTGGTTACCGCGCCTGCCTGCGCTGCAAACCGCTGGACGCGGCAGCCATTGCCCCGGACTGGGTGCAGCGCCTGCTCAATGCGGTGGACGCCGATCCCGAACGGCGCTGGAGCGATGCGCAATTGCTCGCCGAGGGCATCGAACCGCTGAAACTGCGACGCTGGTTCAAGCAGCACTTCGGTATGACGTTCCACGCCTGGCTGCGCACACGTCGCCTCGGCATGGCCTTGGGCGGGATCAGGCAAGGCACGTCGATCGATCACGCGGCGTTCGACTCCGGCTACGAGTCGCTCAGCGGTTTTCGCGATGCGTTTCAGAAGTCCTTCCACATCACCCCGGGCCGTGCGGCCAATAGTGAGCCGTTGCTGTTCACCCGCCTGACCACGCCGCTGGGGCCGATGATCGCCATGGCTGAGCAGCGTGGGCTGGTGTTGTTGGAGTTTCTCGATCGACCGGCGCTGACCCGCGAAGTCGAAGCGCTGCAGAATCGTTATGGCTACGCGGTTGCGCCGGGGCATAACGCCCACTTGCAGCAGATCGAGGTGCAACTGGCGGATTATTTCGCCGGCAAACTGACTCAGTTCAGCGTGCCGCTGCACCTGCCCGGCAGCACTTTCGCCCGTGAGGTGTGGGCGGCGCTGCTGCAAATTCCCTATGGCCGCACGAGCACGTACGGCGCCATCGCGGCAGGCTTGGGCAAACCCGGCGCCAGCCGTGCCGTCGGCCTGGCCAACGGGCACAATCGGTTGTCGATTGTGGTCCCGTGCCACCGAGTGATCGGCGCAGACGGCTCGCTGACCGGTTATGGTGGCGGACAACCGCGCAAGGCGTTTCTACTCAGACTGGAAAACGCCGCACTGCAAATGACTCAACAATTGGCTTTTTGAGCCGTGCGATCCAACACGCAAACAGGGATTTCGATGAGTACGTTCGAATCACCGCAACATGGCTGACATGTATGAGATGGCCAGCGCTTTTCTGGCCGCGATAGACAATGACTGGCAACGCCATATCAACGCCGTCGGGCCATGTCGGCATCAGCCACATCCAGCGCGCGACCCGTATGAATCGCTGGTACGGGCGATTGCCTATCAGCAACTGCACCCCAAGGCCGGCGATGCGATCCTTGGGCGTTTGGTGGAGTTGTTCCCCGGCCAGGCGTTTCCGCGTCCGCAGCAGATTCTGGCTACCGAGGTCGAGCGCCTGCGTGCTTGTGGTTTTTCGGCGAGCAAGATTGCGACGATTCAAGGGATCGCCCAGGCGACGCTGGACGGCGTGGTGCCGGATTACCCGACTGCGCGGGCGATGGACGATGAAACCCTGATCGAACGCCTGACCAGCCTGCGCGGGGTCGGCCGCTGGACCGTGGAGATGCTGTTGATCTACAGCCTGGAACGTATGGACATCCTGCCGGCGGATGATTTTGGCGTGCGTGAGGGATATCGGCGCTTGAAGGGACTGGAGGTGCAGCCGACGCGCAAACAGATGATCGAGATTGGCCAGGCGTGGAAACCTTATCGGACGGTTGCGGCCTGGTATCTGTGGCGCGTGGCCAAGGTTTAGACCGCGTTATCGTTCTTCGCGAGCAGGCTCGCTCCCACACTGAATCAGCGTTCGACGCTCTGTTTCCGCGTTCCTGGGGTGAGGGGGAAATCGAACTGGCGCTGCAAATCTTCAGCCTTGAGAATCTCGAACAACGCCTGCGCCGCCGCCGACAGTTCATTGCCCGGCTCGGTCAACACACCAATCGCCCGTTCCACCGAATCATTCAAGGTCAGGCAATGCGCGCCCAGCTCACGCATTTGCCCCGCGCACAATGCCGGCACCGCGCTGACCCCAAGCCCGCTGGCAACCATTCGCCCTACCGTCGCCAATTGATGGCTCTCGAACTCCACCGGCAACTTCATTCCGCGCGCCTGCAAATGCTCTTCCAGCATCACCCGCACCGTTGATGGCCGCTGCAGGGTGATGAACGGTTGCTCCAGCAAGGTCTGCCAATCGATGTCGGCGCGACCGGCCAGCGCTGAATCGGCCGGCACCACGGCGACAAAGCGATCGACATACAAAGGCGTGAATGTCATCGACGTGCTCTGCATCGGCGCGAACGCCACACCGAGTTCAACCTGACGATCGCGGACCATTTCCAGCACTTGCTCGTTGATCACGTCGTTGACCGTCACGTTGACGTTCGGATAACGCGCGCGGAAGCTCTTGAGAATCGGCGGCAGCAGATTGCCGGCAAACGACGGCATCGCCGCCAGCGTCACGCGTCCGCGCTGCAGGCTGAAACGCTGGCGCATTTCGTCTTCGGCATTGTCCCAGTCGGCGATCAAGCGGCGCGCCAGCGGCAGCAGGGACTCGCCTTCCGGGGTCAACGCCACGTTACGCGTGTTACGGCTGAACAGACGCCCTCCCAGGCCCTCTTCCAGCGCCTTGATGGTCAGGCTGAGCGCCGATTGCGACAAATGCAGACGCTCGCAGGCCACAGCGAAGCTCAGGCTATGGGCCACGGCGAGAAAGGCCCGGATCTGTTTGATGGTCATGTCGCTTTGCTCCAGTTGCGAGCGGCAAGCGTCAAGCTGCAAGCCGTGATGCGATGGCCCTGATCGTTCCCACGCTCCTGCGTGGGAATGCAGCGCGTGACGCTCCGCGTCACTGGACGCGGAGCGTCCCTGGAGGCATTCCCACGCGGAGCGTGGGAACGATCATCGCCGAACGCGTATTGGTGAGATTTATCAATCAATCCACCTTAAAAATCAACTTAACAAATATATCCAGCAGAGAGACACTCCAGTCATTCGGCTAGCCAGCCGCCCGCAAATAATAAAAGAGGTGCCTATGGCAGGTTTCGACAAGCGTGTGTATTCCTACGAGGAAGCGATGGCCGGGCTGGAAGACGGCATGACCGTTATCGCCGGCGGCTTTGGTCTGTGCGGCATTCCGGAAAATCTGATCGCCGAGATCAAGCGCAAGGGCACCCGTGACCTCACCGTGGTTTCCAACAACTGCGGCGTCGACGGTTTCGGTCTCGGCGTGCTGCTCACCGACCGCCAGATCAGCAAAGTCATCGCCTCCTACGTCGGCGAGAACAAACTGTTTGAAGAGCAACTGCTCAAGGGCGAGATCGAAGTCATCCTTACCCCGCAAGGCACCCTCGCCGAAAAAATGCGCGCGGGCGGCGCCGGCATTCCGGCGTTCTTCACCGCCACTGGCGTTGGCACCCCGGTTGCTGAAGGCAAGGAAGTGCGGGAATTCAAGGGCCGCAAATACCTGATGGAAGAATCCATCACCGGCGACTTCGCCATCGTCAAAGGCTGGAAGGCCGACCATTTCGGTAACGTCGTTTACCGCCACACTGCGCAGAACTTCAATCCGCTGGCCGCGACCGCCGGCAAGATCACCGTGGTCGAAGTCGAGGAAATCGTCGAGCCCGGCGAACTCGACCCGACGCAGATCCACACCCCGGGCATCTACGTCGACCGGGTCATTTGCGGCACGTTCGAAAAACGCATCGAACAGCGCACCATCCGCAAATAATTCAGGCCTACGGAGAACAACAACATGGCACTTACCCGCGAACAAATGGCTCAGCGCGTCGCCCGCGAAATGCAGGACGGCTACTACGTGAACCTCGGCATCGGCATTCCGACCCTGGTCGCCAACTACATCCCCGAAGGCATGGAAGTCATGCTGCAATCGGAAAACGGCCTGCTCGGCATGGGTCCGTTCCCGACCGAAGAAACCATCGATGCAGAAATGATCAACGCCGGCAAACAAACGGTGACGGCACGGATCGGCGCGTCGATCTTCAATTCCGCCGAATCCTTCGCGATGATCCGCGGCGGCCATGTCGACCTGACCGTGCTCGGCGCGTTCGAGGTCGACGTCGAAGGCAACATCGCCTCGTGGATGATCCCCGGCAAACTGGTCAAGGGCATGGGCGGCGCGATGGATCTGGTGGCCGGCGCCGACAACATCATTGTCATCATGACCCACGCCTCGAAGGATGGTGAGTCCAAGCTGCTGGCCAAGTGCAGCCTGCCACTGACCGGTGCCGGCTGCATCAAGCGCGTGCTGACCGACCTCGCGTATCTGGAAATCGAAAATGGCGCTTTTGTCCTCAAGGAACGCGCACCTGGCGTCAGTGTTGAGGAAATCGTCGCCAAAACCGCTGGTAAACTGATCGTCCCGGATCACGTACCAGAAATGCAGTTCGCTGCCCAGTGAGGAATTCGCACATGCAAGACGTCGTCATTGTTGCCGCCACGCGTACTGCGATCGGCAGTTTTCAGGGCTCCCTGGCCAATGTATCCGCCGTAGACCTGGGCGCGGCGGTGATCCGCCAGTTGCTCGAGCAGACCGGCCTCGACGGTGCGCAGGTCGATGAAGTGATCATGGGCCAGGTGCTCACCGCTGGCGCCGGGCAGAACCCGGCACGTCAAGCCGCAATCAAGGCTGGCCTGCCCCACGCCGTACCGGCCATGACCCTGAACAAGGTTTGCGGTTCCGGCCTCAAGGCTCTGCACCTGGGCGCGCAAGCGATCCGTTGCGGCGACGCCGAGGTGATCATCGCCGGCGGTCAGGAAAACATGAGCCTGTCCAACTACATCATGCCGGGTGCGCGCACCGGTCTGCGCATGGGCCACGCGCAAATCGTCGACACCATGATCAGCGATGGCCTGTGGGATGCGTTCAACGATTACCACATGGGCATCACTGCCGAGAATCTGGTCGACAAATACCAGATCAGCCGCGAACAGCAGGACGCCTTTGCTGCCGCGTCTCAGCAGAAAGCCGCCGCTGCGATCGAGGCCGGGCGCTTCGTTGATGAAATCACGCCGATCCTGATCCCCCAGCGCAAAGGCGATCCGGTCGCGTTCAAGGTCGACGAGCAGCCACGCGGCGATACCACCGCACAATCTCTGGCGAAACTGCGTCCGGCGTTCAAAAAGGACGGCAGCGTCACCGCTGGCAACGCCTCGTCGCTGAACGACGGTGCCGCCGCCGTGATTCTGATGAGTGCCGAGAAAGCCAAATCGCTGGGCCTGCCGGTTCTGGCCAGGATTGCCGCCTACGCCAACGCTGGCGTCGACCCGGCGATCATGGGCATCGGCCCGGTATCGGCGACCCGCCGCTGCCTGGACAAGGCCGGCTGGAACATCGACCAGCTCGACCTGATTGAAGCCAACGAAGCGTTCGCTGCGCAATCGCTGGCCGTGGCCAAAGACCTGCAATGGGATCTGGACAAGGTCAACGTCAACGGTGGCGCCATCGCCCTCGGTCACCCGATCGGCGCATCAGGTTGCCGCGTGCTGGTGACATTGCTGCACGAAATGCTCAAGCGCGATGCGAAAAAAGGTCTGGCGACCTTGTGCATCGGCGGCGGTCAGGGCGTGGCTTTGGCGCTGGAACGCGGCTGATACGGAGTTCTAGGTTGACGGCGGATCCACGACATCCGCTGTTGGCTGGCAACAAAAAACCCGGTGCGATTTGCGTTGCACCGGGTTTCTTTTTGCCTGTCTACAATCGGTGGTGAATGTTCTGACCCCTTCGCGGGCAGGCTCGCTCCCACATTCTGCAACGCATTTCCCTGTGGGAGCGAGCCTGCTCGCGAAAGCGCTTGTTCAGGCGCCAACCACTCAAGGCTTGCGTAACAGATAGGTATCCATAATCCACCCATGCTCCGCTCGCGCCGCCTTGCGCACCCGTTCGATCTCATCGGCCACTTCCGCCAGCCGGCCGCTGAGCAGTATCTCGTCCGGCGTGCCCAGGTAAGCGCCCCAGAAAATCTCGGTCTGCCGATCCGCCACCCGCTGGTACGAATCCTCGGCATCGAGCATTACCACCAGACTGTCCGCTTCACTCACCTGCCCCGCCGCCAATCGCCGGCCTGTGGTGATTTCTACTGAGCGACCAATCGTGTTCAAAGGTATTTTGTGCTGCGCAGCCAGGGCCTGAACGCTGGTGATCCCCGGTATCACTTCGTATTCAAACTGACAGCGGCCTGATGCCTGAATCGCCTGAAGAATCCGCAGTGTGCTGTCGTATAACGCCGGATCGCCCCAGATCAGGAATCCGCCGCACTGGCCGTCGGACAATTCTTCGTTGATCAGCCGCTCGAAGGTTTGCTGCTTGGCGAGGTTCAGTGCATCGACGCTCGCCGTGTAGTCGACATCGCCGCGCTCGCGCTCCGGACTGCTGGCTTCGACAAAGCGATGTGCGTGGTCGGTGATGTAGCGCTCGCAGATCTCGCGGCGCAGATCGATCAGCGTCTGCTTGCTCTGGCCTTTATCCAGCAGAAAGAACACATCGACCCGATTCAGCGCTTTCACCGCCTGCATCGTGATGTAGTCCGGATTGCCGGCGCCAATGCCGATGACCAGCAGCTGTTTCATCAGAATTCCTCTTCAAGGGCCATGCCCGGCAAGCGCAGACGCCAGATACCGTTGAAACGCAGCTCGATCACCGACAGCGGCTCGACGTCGATCGCATTGAACGCTGCGCCCTGCAGCACCTGCATCAGCGCCGCGCGAATGACGAACGGATGGGTGACTGCCACTACATGTACTGGGGTTTCGGCGATGGAGTCCAGCCACATTGAGACCCGCTGCGTCAGTTGCCTGACCGATTCGCCGCCGTGGGGTGCGGCTTCAGGATC
Organism: Pseudomonas sp. AC255; assembly: GCF_979258175.1. Classification (NCBI taxonomy): domain Bacteria; kingdom Pseudomonadati; phylum Pseudomonadota; class Gammaproteobacteria; order Pseudomonadales; family Pseudomonadaceae; genus Pseudomonas; species Pseudomonas sp. AC255. The sequence goes on from NZ_OZ409841.1 coordinate 2,897,780, forward strand.
GGCCAGCCAGGCTTGCAAAGCCTGGTTTTCATTGGCTTGCAGATCCTTGATCGATTGGCCGTGCCAGCGTCCCCAATCGCAATCGCGCAGGGCTTGATCAAGCTGCGCATCGACGCCAAACCACGCTGCCGTTTGCCGGGTACGCAGCTCAGGCGCGCAAATCAGTCGCCGTGGCGGGGCGAATCGCGCCCTCCACGCGTCAGAAGCTAAATGCAACTCTTCAACAGGCTCGTCCGTAGGAAAACGCGCCAGTTTCTGTGCGACGGTTCGCGCATGGCAAATCAGTGTCAAACGGCTACTTGGCACAAGCAGGTTCTCGGTCGAAAGATAAAACAAACAATGGCACACAGCCGATACGCGTCGCATTGTGCCGTAAAACATCGGCGTTCAGGGTTGTCACCGGCCCGTCGCTGAGCTTGGGATAGGCAATGTCTGACACAGCAATCGGCAAAGGACTACAACAGCGCGTTACTTCGACGTAGCCCTTATTACACGGGCACCTTGCACACTTTTGGTGCTCGAAAAACCTGTACAAAAATTCGCTAGACATGTAGCACCCATTACATAAATACTCTTTTAACGGAATGTGAAACAAATTCGACACCCCATCCAGCAGGAGCCCGGATGCCCCCTCTCAGAGACCTGATCACCGACCCCGGCCTGGACCTGACGCCGTCGGAGCGCAAAGTCGTTCGCGCCCTGCTTGATCAGTATCCACGCAACGGTCTCGGGCCTATGGCGCGACTGGCCGAACATGCCGGTGTCAGCGATCCGACCATCGTGCGTCTGGTGAAAAAGCTCGGTTTCGGCGGTTATGCCGAATTCCAGGAAGCACTGCTCAGCGACATGGACCATCGCCTGCGTTCACCGCGCACGCTGTTGCAGCCGCGCTCGCAGCAGAACAAGGACGATGCCTGGGCGCATTACCTGGCGGACAGCCAGCGTTTGCTGGTCGACACCCAAGCCCTGACCCAGCCTGAGGACGTGCGCATCCTCGTGGAATGGCTGCTCGACAGCCGCCATCAGGTCTACTGTTTTGGTGGCCGCTTCAGCATTCTGCTAGCCAACTACCTGCTCAACCACCTGCGTCTGCTGCGTCCCGGCTGTTTCGCCATGGAAGATAACGCGCTGCTGCCTGACCGCTTGTTCGACCTGCAACGTCAGGACGTGGTGCTGGTGTTCGACTACCGGCGCTACCAGACCCAAGCTTTGCGCGTTGCGCAGGCGGCGAAAAACAACAACGCGCGAGTGGTGTTGTTCACCGATGTCTACGCCTCGCCGCTGCGCGAATTGGCCGACCTGATCATCAGCGCGCCGGTGGAATCGGCGTCGCCGTTCGACACCATGGTGCCGGCGCTGGCGCAGGTCGAGGCGTTGATTGCCTGCCTGACCTTGCGCGTGCCGGACCCGGCCGATCGCCTGGAAGGCATCGATGCCCTGCGCAACGATTTTGCGACTCACCTGCTGGAGGACAAATAAGGATGTTCAGCCTTCCCCACCGCTCGCCACGGGACCTGCCGTTTGCGACCGACCACACCGCTTTGTTGCTGGTGGACATGCAGCGCGCCTGGCTCGAACCGCAATTCGACCCGCACCTGAGCGGCGCGGATGCCGAGTATTTTCTCCAGCGCACGCGCAGCCAGGTGGTGCCCAACCAACAGCGCCTGCTTGGCGCCTTTCGTCAGGCGCAGCAGAACGTGCTGCACACGATTATCGAAAGCCTGACCGCCGACGGTCGCGACCGCTCGCTGGATCACAAACTGTCTGACATGCACTTGCCCAAGGGCAGCGTGCAGGCTCAGGTCATCGCTGAACTGACCCCGACCGAAAACGAAATCGTGCTGCCGAAGACCTCCTCCGGGGTGTTCAACTCGACCAACATCGATTACGTGCTGCGCAATCTGCAAACCCGGCATCTGATCATCGCCGGCATCGTCACCGACCAATGTGTGGACATGGCCGTGCGCGACGCCGCCGACCGTGGTTATCTGGTGACGCTGGTAGAAGACGCCTGCGCCACTTACAGCGCCGAACGCCATCACGCCTGCCTCAACGCGATCAAGGGTTACTGCTGGATCACCGACACCGACACCGTGCTCGGTCGTCTGCGGGAGATGCAGCCATGAGCCCGCGCCTGACGCCTTTACCGATGACCACGCTGGTGACAACTGACCTGATCGGCATCACCCGGGGCCGCTCGTTTCCTAGCGATGAGCTGGAGCATTACCAGGCGGCGGGTTGCGGCTGGGTCCCCGCCAACAGCGCGTTGACGCCGCAGGACATCATCGCCTCGAGCAGTCCGTGGGGCGCGTACGGCGATCTGCGGCTGATTCCGGATCTGAGCAGCCGCGTCACTGTCGGCAGCGGCCCGGACGCCAATGCACCGGTGCTGGATTTCATCCACGCCGATATTCGCGAGACCGACGGCCAGGCCTGGGGCGCCTGCCCACGCACATTGCTGCGCGATGAAATCGAGCGCTATCACGATGAGTTGGGGTTGCAGGTCAACGCCGCCTTCGAACATGAATTCAACCTGCACGCAGGCATTGCCGAACACGCGGCGTTCTCTCTCGAAGCGCAGCGCCAGGGCGCCGAATTCGGCGGCTGGCTGCTCAGCGCCCTGCGCGCCGGCGGCGTCGAGCCGGAAATGTTTCTGCCGGAATACGGCAAGCACCAATACGAAATCACCTGCCGCCCGACTCTTGGCGTAGCGGCGGCGGATCGTGCGGTCAACGTGCGCGAAATCACCCGGGAAATCGCCCGGCAAATGGGCCTCGACCTGAGTTTTGCGCCGAAGACTGCCGCCGAAGCGGTGTGCAACGGTGTGCACCTGCACGTCAGCCTGCTCGACCTGGCCGGCCAGCCGATGTTGTACGACGCCGGCACCAGCAACGGCCTGTCGAGCATCGGTCAGCATTGGGCTGCCGGAGTCCTGCATTTTCTACCGGCGCTGTGCGCGTTCACCGCGCCGACGCCGCTGTCCTACCAGCGTTTGCAGCCGCACCACTGGAGCGCCTCCTATGCGTGTCTGGGGCAGCAGAACCGTGAAGCGGCGCTGCGCATCTGCCCGACCGTGACCCTGGGCGGCAAGTCCGCCGCGCAGCAGTTCAACCTGGAATTTCGCGCCATGGACGCCACCGCCTCGCCGCATCTGGCCATGGCCGCGCTGCTGATTGCCGGGCGGCTGGGGATCGAACAACGTCTGGCGCTGAACGCGATCACCGACGAAATTCCCGATTCACTCAACGACGAGCAACGCAAGGCCCGGGGCATCGTCGCCCTGCCCGCCTCGCTGGCCCAGGCGCTGGATTGCCTGCGCGACAGTGCAGCGTTCAATGAATGGCTGCCCAAGCCGTTGCTCGACACGTATTACGCCCTGAAAACCGAGGAACTGGCGCTGACGGAACAGCTCTCGCCCGCTGACCTGTGTGAGCACTATGCACGCCTGTACTGAATCCGCCGAGCTTGGGTTGTATACCCGCCCGGTCTACACCCTGAGCCGCGAGGACTCGACGAATCCGTTGATCCTCGTGTGCGAACACGCCAGTCGATACATCCCCGACGCCCTGAACAATCTGGGCCTGGACGAGGCGGCCGCACGCGAACATATCGCCTGGGACATCGGCGCGCTGCAACTGGCCGAACAGTTGTCGGAACAGCTTGGCGCTACCCTGCTCAGCGCCAACTATTCACGGCTGCTGATCGACCTCAACCGACCGCGCCATGCGCCGGACAGCATCCCGCTGCAGAGCGAGATCTACCCGATACCCGGCAACCGCGAACTCGACGAAGCGACCCGCGAGTACCGCCGGCAGACCCTGTTCAAACCGTTTCATGCGCGCTTGCAGATGTTGATCGACGAGCGCATTGCCAAAGGTCTGCCGGTGCGGGTGGTCGGCATTCACAGTTTCACCCCGGTGTATTACGGCCAGCCGCGACCGCTGGAAGTCGGCGTGTTGTTCGGCCAGGCCAAAGACTATGCCCTGCGTTTGCTCGACGGGCTGCAAGTGCATCCGCTGAAGGTGGCGGGCAACCAGCCGTACAGAATTGATCCCTTGGGCGACATGACCGTGCCGGTGCACGGTGATGCCCGGGGCCTTGAGGCGGTGCTGATCGAGGTGCGCAACGATCTGCTGCGCAGCCCCGAAGCAGTGTCGCGCTGGGCCGGCTACCTCGCACCTTTGCTGTAAATGACGGACCGATAAACATAAACCGACCGATGGCTGACAAGGAGTTGCGCTTCATGGAAATTGAAGAATTCGGCTACAAGCAAGAGTTGAAACGTAGCCTGACGCTGACCGATCTGGTGGTGTACGGGATGATCTTCATGATCCCCATCGCCCCGTTCGGTGTGTATGGCTACGTCAACGCCGAAGCACCGGGGATGGTGCCGCTGGCGTACATCATCGGCATGGTGGCGATGCTGTTCACCGCCCTGAGTTACGGCAGCATGGCCAAGGCCTTTCCGGTTGCCGGCTCCGTATATTCCTACGCGCAACGCGGCCTTAATCAACACGTCGGCTTCATCGCTGGCTGGCTGATGCTGCTCGATTACCTGCTGATTCCGCCGCTGCTGTACCTGTATTCGGCGATGGCGCTCAACCATTTGTACCCGGACATTCCCAAGGTCGGCTTCATCCTGGCGTTTCTGGTCAGCGCAACATTCGTCAACCTGCGCGGCATCACCTTCACCGCGCGGATGAACATGCTGTTCCTGCTGGCACAACTGGTGGTGCTGGGGATCTTCCTGTTCTACGCCTGGAACGCCCTGCACAACGGTGGCGGTAACGGTGAGCTGACGCTGGCGCCGCTGTATCACCCGGAAACCTTCAACTTCGCTCTGCTGATGCAAGCGGTGTCGATCGCCGTGCTGTCGTTCCTCGGCTTCGACGCGATCTCCACCCTCGCCGAAGAAATCAAGGAAGATCCGGGCCGCAGCGTCGGCAAGGCAGCGCTGATCACCCTGGCGGTGATGGGCACGATTTTCGTCGTACAGACGTGGATTGCCACCGATCTGGCGGCGGGCATGGGCTTCAAATCCGCCGACACCGCGTTTTATGAAATTGCCGAAATCGCCGCTGGCAGCTGGCTGGCGACCCTGACCGCCGTCGCCACGGCGCTGGCCTGGGGCGTTGCTGTAGCGATCACCTCGCAGGCCGCCGTCTCGCGTCTGCTGTTCGGCATGGCCCGCGACGGCAAGCTGCCGAAGGTGCTGGCCAAGGTCCACCCGAAACACAACACGCCGTACCTGAGCATTTATCTGGTGGCGGTGTTGTCGCTGCTGATCTGCTACCTGTTCATCGACGCGGTCGACATCCTCACCTCGCTGATCAACTTCGGCGCCCTCAGCGGTTTCATGCTGCTGCACCTGACGGTGATCAACCACTACTGGCGTCGGCAGAAGTCGGGACAGTTTGTGCGCCATCTGCTCTGCCCGGTGATCGGCTTCATCATCGTCGCCGCCATCATGTACAACATGGGCGTCGATGCGCAGAAACTCGGCCTGATCTGGATTGCCCTGGGCCTGGTGTACCTGTTCTTCCTCAACAAGCTCGGCGCCAGCACAGCGCTGCCCGATCCGAGCAAAGGCTGACAAGAAAAAGAGCGGCGTCTGACAACAAATCAGGCGACCGCCGATTCAACGCGTGGACACCGACAGTGATAGTCAGGTTCGGCGAATCGGCCGAATCTTTTGATACAGGAGTACATCCATGCTGGTCTTACGCCCAGTCGAGCAGAATGATCTGCCCCAGCTACAGCGCCTGGCCCGCGAGAGCCTGATCGGCGTGACTTCGCTGCCGGATGACAGCGAACACCTGCGCGAAAAAATCGCCGCGTCGTGCGCGTCTTTCGACAGCGCCGCCACAGCCCAGGGGCCGGAAAACTATTTCTTTGTGCTGGAAGATCTCGAACGCCAGCAATTGGTCGGCTGCTCGGAAATCCTTGCCACCGCCGGCTTCAAGGAGCCGTTCTACAGCTTGCGCAATCGCCACTTCACCAGTGCTTCGCGGGAATTGAACATCGAGCATGGCGTGCCGGCGCTGTCGCTGTGCCATGACCTCAGCGGGCATACCTTGCTGCGCGGTTTCCACATCGATGCAGCATTGGTGCGTACGCCGTTTTCCGAATTATTGTCGCGAGCGCGCCTGCTGTTCATTGCTGCGCATGCACAGCGGTTCTCCGAAGCGGTGATCACCGAGATCGTCGGCTACAGCGACGAGCAGGGTCACTCGCCGTTCTGGGATGCGCTGGGCAAGCACTTTTTCGACCTGCCGTACGCGGAAGCCGAGCGCCTGTGCGGGTTGCAGAGCCGCACGTTCCTCGCCGAACTGATGCCGCAATACCCGATCTACGTACCGATGCTGCCGCAAGCGGCGCAGGATTGCATCGGCCGCGTGCACCCGGACGGCCAGGAAGCGTTCGACATCCTCGCGCGGGAAGGCTTCGAAACCAACAGCTACATCGACCTGTTCGACGCCGGCCCGACCCTGTATGCGCGTACCGCAAACATTCGCTCGATCGCTGGCAGCCAGACCGCCATTGTCCGCCAACAAGTATCGACCGACGCCCGTGGCCGTTACCTGCTCAGCAACGACGCCCTGCATGACTACCGCGCGATTGTCACCGAACTCGACTATCACCCTGATCAACCGCTGCCCCTGACACCCGCCATCTGCGCGGCACTGAAAGTCAGCGAAGGCAGCTCGATACGGCTGGTCGCTCTGTGAGCCGCGTTAGCCATCCGCGCCTGAATCGGTACGCCAAAGGAGTTGGAGCATGATTGTCCGTCCGGTAAAAGTCAGCGACCTGCCTGCCTTGATGACCCTCGTCGAACAGGCAGGGCCAGGTTTCACCACCCTTCCGGCCAACGAAGACCGCCTCGCACATCGAGTGCGTTGGGCACAGCGCGCATTCGCCGAACAGGTGGAGCGCGCCGATGCCGATTACCTGTTTGTCCTCGAGGATGATGAGCAGCGCGTGGTCGGTGTCAGCGCGATGGCCGGCGCCGTTGGCCTGCGCGAGCCCTGGTACAACTACCGGCTCGGGGTGACCGTCAGTTCGGCACCGGACCTGGGCATTCAGCGGCAGATCCCAACGTTGTTCCTCAACAACGAACTGACCGGGCAATCGGAGCTGTGCTCGCTGTTCCTGCGCCATGACCAGCGCAACGGCAGCAATGGCCGCCTGTTGTCGCTGGGTCGTCTGCTGTTCGTCGCCGAATTTCCGCATCTGTTTGGCGAGAAGATGATCGCCGAACTGCGAGGCAGTGCCGATGAAAACGGTTGCTCGCCATTTTGGGACAGCCTCGGCCGGCACTTCTTCCAGATGGATTTCACCCACGCCGATCACTTGTCCGGCCTGGGCAACAAAGCCTTTATCGCCGAACTGATGCCGCGCCAGCCGCTGTACACCTGCCTGCTCACCGAACAGGCGCAGGCCGCGATCGGCCAGACTCACCCGAACACCCAGCCCGCGTTGAAGATTCTTCAGGCCGAGGGTTTCACGCACAAAGGCTATATCGACATTTTCGACGGTGGCCCGGTCATCGAAGCGCCGATCCGCAGCATCCGCACGGTGCGCGACAGTCTCGAACTGACCTTGAGCCTCGGCACCCCGGACGAGCAGGCGCCGCTATGGCTGATTCACAACCGCCGATTGGAAAACTGCCGTATCACCGTGGCGCCCGGGCGACTGGTGGGCAATAGCCTGGTTGTCGATCGTCTCACTGCCAAACGCCTGCAACTGCAGCCGGGCAATTCAGTGCGCGCAGTGCTCCTGCCCCATCAACAGCAACATGCCGTGGCGGCCTGATATTTCCGGCACGGGAGATTAAACCTTTCAGCCGCCAGTCCTGCCGCGCAAATTCGTCATGATTCTTGACCCATTCGCGTGATAGCCTTTTCACTCTTCGGCGTTGACACCTTTGCTCAAGCCTTTCCATTCCTTATGTATTGGTGGAACTCGTATGACCAGGCTTTCCCATCAAGATTTGCGCCGTAACTTCCGTCAGCTGCTGGCCTCCGACACCTGCTACCACACGGCTTCGGTATTCGACCCGATGTCCGCCCGCATCGCCGCTGACCTTGGTTTTGAAGTGGGTATTCTCGGCGGTTCCGTGGCCTCCCTGCAGGTGCTTGGCGCGCCGGACTTCGCCCTGATCACCCTCAGCGAATTCGCCGAACAGGCCACGCGCATTGGCCGCGTCGCCCAATTGCCGGTGATCGCCGACGCCGACCACGGCTACGGCAACGCTCTTAACGTGATGCGCACCATCGTCGAACTGGAACGCGCTGGCGTCGCTGCACTGACCATCGAAGACACCCTGCTGCCCGCGCAATTCGGGCGCAAATCCACCGACCTGATCACCGTGGCCGAAGGCGTCGGCAAGATCCGCGCGGCGCTGGAAGCCCGGGTCGACACCGAGATGGCCATCATCGCCCGCACCAACGCTGGCATTCTGCCGAATCAGGAAATCATCAGCCGCACCCGCCAATATCAGGCGGCGGGCGCTGACGGTATCTGCATGGTCGGCGTGCAGGACTTCGATCAGCTGGAACAGATCGCCGAACATCTGACCGTGCCGCTGATGCTGGTCACCTACGGCAACCCGGCCCTGCGCGACGACAAACGCCTGGCCGAACTGGGCGTGCGCGTGACCATCGACGGCCATGGCGCCTACTTCGCCGCGATCAAAGCAACCTACGACAGCCTGCGCGAACAGCGACAGATCTTCACCCAGGCCGCCGATCTGAGCGCGACCGAGTTGACCCACACCTATACCCAACCCGAGGAATACATTCTCTGGGCCAAGGAGTACATGAGCGTCAAGGAGTGACGGTGTGCCCGGGCTGACGCCATCGCTGGCAAGCCAGCTCCCACAGGGTTTTGTGTTGCACCAATAATCCATGTTTGGTCGCATAACCTGTGGGAGCCTGGCTTGCCAGCGATGAGGCCAGCCGCGGCACCGCTAAACCGGCGTCTTATACCCCTCCTCCCGCTGCGCCGCCCGCGCCTGAATCACATTCAAAATCGCACAGCCCTCGCGCATCAGCAGATGAACCGCGCTGGTCACCCGCGTCAGATCACAATCGGAGATGCCCTTGAGGTTGAGGCTGGCGAAAGTGTCAGCCAGATCACGCACGACCAAAAACCGGTGCATCGCACAGGCGGCCATGTCGCTGAGTTCAGTGTGGGTATTGATGAAGAGCACCGGCGATTCGGCGTCGTAGGTGTCGATGGGGAGGTAGCGCGGCATTACTTGGTCGGTCATAGAGTTCACTCCAGAAAGGTCAGGTTCTGTATTCGACCGGCCAAGATCGTCGCAGAGTTATCTGCGAACCGAGACTATAAGAGCCGCGCCCAACGGCCGCAACCAGAGCTTCTGTCGGACTTTTCGGTATTTTTTGTGCGCCGTCCTCGACTGCCACTTTTCCCACAAAAGCCCCTCACCCTAGCCCTCTCCCAGAGGGAGAGGGGACTGATTGGGGGATGCTCTGGATCTACGCCGACGTGAGAGATCGCGTTGAATGCGAATTTGAATTCAACTTGATCTGGCGGTTGCCACATGGACCACAAACAACGCGGTCAGTCCCCTCTCCCTCCGGGAGAGGGTTAGGGTGAGGGGCCGATTTCTCTGGCACCCCGCCCGGCCTCGTCACACCGCAAACCCCATCACCGCGGCTTGGCCAACTCCATGATCATCCGTGACAACAAATAAATCCGCGGCGCCACGCTCGCCACCTCGGCATATTCCTCAGGCGTGTGAATATTGCCGCCGACAATGCCGAAGCCATCCAGCGTCGGCGTCCCTACGCCTGCGGACAGACTGGCATCCGCCGCGCCACCACTGCCCTCCTCGGTCAGCTTGCGGCCAATCTCGCCGTAAATTCCCTGGGCCATGGCCATCAGGCGATCCGACTCGGCCGTTTGTGGCATCGGCGGCAAACCGCGCTGCAGAGAGGTTTTCACCTCGGTCTCGGCAATCAACTTGTCCTGCGAGACCCGCGCCAGATCCTTCTCGATACGATCGAACTCCTCCGGCACCACCGCGCGCACGTCAGCCTTGGCCGTGGCCTGGTCCGGGATTACGTTGGTGCGATCACCGGCCTTGAGCACGGTAAAGTTGATGGTGGTCTTCTTCGCTTCATCGCCGAGCTTGCCCAGTTGCAGAATCTGGTGCGCTGCTTCCATCGCCGCGTTCCGTCCCAATTCTGGCGCGACCCCGGCGTGGGCGGCTTTGCCTTTGACTTCGACCAGCGCCGTCGCACTGCCCTTGCGCCACACCACCAGGCCATCGGCCGGGCGCCCCGGTTCGAGGTTGAGGGTGACGTCGTGCTGTTTGGCGGTTTTCTTGATCAGGTCGGTGGCGACGTCCGAGCCGGTTTCTTCGCTGGCATCCAGCAGGAAGGTGATCTGCGCGTAATCCTTGAAGTCGAGGTTCTTCAGCACTTTCAATGCGTAGATGCCGGCGACGATGCCGCCCTTGTCGTCCATTACACCCGGCCCGTAGGCGCGGCCGTCCTTGATGTGGAAAGGCCGCTCGGCGGCGGAGCCTTCCTTGAACACAGTGTCCATGTGCGCCATCAGGAGAATCTTCGCTTTCCCGGTGCCTTTGAGCGTGGCCAGCACGTGGTTGGATTTTTCCGGGGTGTTGGGCACCAGTTCGATGGTGGCGCCGAGTTTTTTCAGTTCATCGATGGCAATGTCGCTGACCTGTTTCAGGCCCGGCTCATAACCTGAGCCGGAGTCGATATTGACCAGTCGCTCCAACATTTTCAGGGCTTCGGGCTGATACTGCTCGGCATCGGCGAGCACTTGTTTGTGCGGTTCGGCGCAAGCGCTTACGGCCGAGAACGCCAGGGACAGACCGAGACTGGCGGCCAGCAGAGAGCGGGGAAATGAGAACGTCATGAAGCAGTCCTTGTTTCGTGTCGGGGGACTTCAACCGTAACCGACATCGGCGCAAGGCTCTATAGCGAATGCGACACTGATCTAACCGACAACACATACCCCGGTGGGAGCGAGCCTGCTCGCGAAGGCGTCGTGGCAAACGATATTGATACCGCCTGACCCAGCGCTTTCGCGAGCAGGCTCGCTCCCACAGGTATCAGCTCGCCCGTCAGACCGAATCCAGCAGCGCCTGCCTCGGCTTGTTGTCGCTGTTGCAGATCACCCGATTGCGCCCACTGGCCTTGGCTTCGTACAACGCCTGATCGGCCTCATCCAGCCAACGCGTGGCGTCGGCATGACTCGGGTCGTACGCGGCCAGGCCAATGCTCAGACTGACCTTCAACGCCGGGTTCTGCTCGTAGCCCATCACCGCAAAACGCTCGCGCAAGGCTTCCATCGCCTGAGCCGCGTTGAACAGTGGCAGCTCCGGCAAAATCACGCAGAACTCGTCCCCGCCATAGCGCCCCGCCACATCCGTGGCGCGCAGATTCTGTTTGAGCAGTTTGCTCAACTGGCGCAGGACGATATCGCCAGCGACATGCCCATAGGTGTCATTGATCGCTTTGAAGTGGTCGATGTCGATCAGCGCAATCGCCGCGCCCTGCTGCTGGCGTTTGCAGCGCTGGAACGCGAGGTTCAGCTGATCCTTCCACGCGCCATGATTGAGCAGGCCGGTCAGGCTATCGGTGCGACTCAACGCCAATAGCTCGCGCTTGTGCCGACCGAGGGTCGAGGCCTGGCGAAAGCAGATCCAGCCCAGCGCCAGCGGATACAGCAACAGCAACGGCAAACAGGCGTACAGCTGCAGCGGCGTTGTTGGCGGGATGAACGCCGGCGCAAACACCACCAGCCCTACGCCCATACCGAGCAACTGCACCGCCGTGCCCGCCAGCAAAAACCGCCCGCCACCGATGGCGACGTTGTTCATCGCCATCATCGAAATCGTGGTAGCGCTGGGCAAGGGATTGAACTGCATGGCGGCGACCCAGAAGCCGCCCATGAATGCATCGATCAGCAAATTGCGGTGTTCGGCGCGAAACGGCACGCTCGAGCTTCGCGCCCATAGAAAGGCCAGATGCGGCCAGACCAGGCCGTTGAACAGCATCAGGCCCCACACCCACAGCGGCGGATCGAGCGCGTGCATCGCCACGCTGACACACATCAGCCCGAGCAGCAGCCCGAACACCCGCGACCTGTACAGCCTCCTGGCCAGTGAAAGTCCCTTTCCTCGCGTATTTCCCATAAGGGCCTCGACCGCGCGATGCATGGTTACATCCCGACAAGGATGTGTCCGGAGTCTATCAGGGCGCCGCTAAATAGCCATCACCGGCCAGCGGCCTGAATAGAGCGCTATCAGCGCCGCACGCGCGGCCCAGAGTTGGCTATAAATGAAAGAGGGGAAATGGAAAAACAACTATAAAAAGGGGGCACATGCATACCTACGCTGTGTTGATCATCGGCAGCGGTTTCGGCGGCCAGTGCGCGGCGGTCAACCTGCTCAAGGCCGGAATCGACGACTTTCGCATTCTTGAACGACGCGATTTTTTCGGCGGCACCTGGTGCCAGAACACCTACCCCGGCGCAGCGGTGGACGTGCCGTCGCCGCTGTATTCGCTGTCATTCGCGCCCTACCGCTGGTCGCAGATGTTCGCCGAACAGGCGGAACTGCGTCGCTACACCGAACAGCTGATCGAGCAGTTCGGTTTGCGCGACCGCGTGGAGCTGGGGGCCGATGTCGAGCGGGTCGAATGGGACGAAGCGGAAAAGCGTTGGTTGGTGCACACCCGCGCCAGAGGTACTTTCCGAACCCAATTCCTGATCAACGCTTCCGGGCCGTTGAGTCAGCCGGTCATCCCCAACTTTCCTGGGATGGATCGCTTTCAAGGCAAGACTTTTCACACAAATAATTGGGATCACAGCTACGACTATCGCGGTAAACGCGTGGCGATCGTCGGCAGTGGTGCCAGCGCCGCGCAGGTGATCCCGGCGATTGCGCCACAAGTCGAACACCTGCATGTATTCCAGCGCACGCCGCATTGGGTGCTGCCGCGTGCCGATCGCAAATTCGGCCGTTTCCAACGCTGGCTGCTCGGTCTGAAGCCGGCGTACAAGCTGCTGCGCTGGCTGATCTACTGGCAATTCGAAACCCGGGTGATCGCCTTCAAATACTCGAGACCGGCGATTCATCTGGTCCAACAACATGCGCTGCGTTTTCTCAAGCGCCAGGTTCCGGACCCGCTGCTGCGGCAAAAACTCACTCCGGACTTCACCATCGGCTGCAAACGCGTTTTGGTGTCCAGCACGTACTACCCGGCGCTGAGCCGCGCCAACGTCACGTTGCACAGTCGCGAGCACGGCATCGCTTCGATCGACGAAAGCGGGATCAACACCGTGGACGGTGAGCATCTCGATGTTGATCTGATCGTCTGGTCCACCGGTTACGACGCCACCGACGGGGTGATTTCCTACCCGGTCAGCGGCAAAAACGCGGTGCAACTCAGAGATGTCTGGGCCGAATACCCGCGCGCCTACCTCGGCACCAGCCTGCCGGATTTCCCCAACCTGTTTATCGTCACCGGGCCGAACACCGGCATTGGCCACACCTCGGCGCTGTTCATCATCGAATCGCAGATGAACTACATCCTCGACTGCATCCGCACCGTACGGGCCAAAGGCCTGAGCAGCATCGAAGTGCGCCGTGACGCAGAACGTACCTACACTGCAATGATCCACCGGGAAATGCAGCGCACGGTGTGGAAGTCCGGTGGTTGCCACAGTTGGTACCAGAGCAAGAGCGGTCATGTGATCGCGATGTTTCCCGGCTTCAGTTTCAGCTATCACCTGCTGACCCGGGCGCTGAAACCGGCCGACCATATTTTGTCCTGAACACGTATAAGGAAGACGTCGATGCTTTTGCTGTTTGTCGCACTCGCGGTTTTCGTGGCCTGGAGCTGGTTGAGTTACCCAGCGGTCGGCCATTGGTTGTACAACCTAACCATGGCCAGCGAGGCCAAGTTGTACAAATTGCACAAGATCGAAGTGCCGATCGCCGAGATGACCGTGTCGACCTGGCAAGGCGGGCCGTACGAGGCGTCCAGCGCGATCCTGATGCTGCACGGCTTCAGCGCCGACAAAAACCTCTGGCTGCGCTGCGCCCGGCATTTCGTCCGTCAGTATCGGGTGATCATTCCGGATCTGGCCGGCCACGGTGAGACTGGCTTCAAGGCTGGCGGCGGTTACGACATTGCGGTTCAGGCCAAACGCATGATTCAACTGCTCGACGTCTGCGGCGTGGAGAAAGTCCATGTCATCGGCAACTCCATGGGCGGCTATATCGCCGCGTGGCTGGCGGCAACCTATCCCGAGCGCATCGCCTCGCTGGCGTTGATCGACCCGGCCGGCGTCACTGCACCGGAGCCGAGCGACATGGAGCGCCATCTGGCGCGCGGGCACAATCCGTTCCTGATCAACTCCCGCGAAGAATTTCAGCGCTTCTACGCGATGACCATGGAGTCGCCGCCGTGGGTGCCGAAGCTGGTGCTGGACGCCGTCGCCCAGCGCTACGAGCAACAACGTGACGAGCTCGAAGAAATCTTCCGCGACTTCCGCGCCAGCCCGCCGATGGAGCCGAAACTGGCCGAGATCAAATGCCCGGCGCTGTTGCTCTGGGGGCGCAAGGATCGCCTGATCGACGTCAGCAGCGTGCCGGTTTGGAGCAAAGGCATCGCCAATCTCGAAGTGGATGTGTGGGATCACGTCGGGCACATGCCGATGGTCGAACAGCCGGGAAATACCGCGCGGCTGTACGGGGAGTTTCTGGAACGACAGCGATGAAGATGGATACTCGCAATGCCCCAGGTTGCGCAACTGATCGTTCCCATGCTCTGCGTGGGAATGCCTCAGGGGACGCTCTGCGTCCAGTGACGCAGAGCGTCACGGGCTACATTCCCACGCAGAGCGTGGGAACGATCAGCGGAGACAGAAGGTTGGCGTTCCCATGAACATCCTTTACGACGAACGCCTCGACGGTCCGTTGCCCGAGGTGAACAAGGGCGAATTGCTCAAGGCTCTGCAACAAGCCCTGCCGGACCTGGACATCCTCTGGCGCGAAGATGAACTCAAACCCTACGAATGCGACGGTCTCTCCGCCTACCGCACCACGCCGATGCTGGTCGCCCTGCCCCGGCGCCTGGAGCAAGTGCAAACCCTGCTGAAACTCTGCCATCAGAACAACGTGCCCGTGGTCGCGCGGGGTGCCGGCACTGGGTTGTCCGGCGGCGCCCTGCCACTGGAAAAGGGCCTGCTGCTGGTGATGGCGCGGTTCAACAACATCCTGCACATCGACCCCGCTGCACGTATCGCGCGGGTTCAGCCGGGGGTGCGCAATCTTGCTATCTCCCAGGCGGCGGCCCCATTTGGCTTGTATTACGCACCGGATCCGTCGTCGCAGATCGCCTGTTCGATCGGCGGCAACGTCGCGGAAAACGCTGGTGGCGTGCATTGTCTCAAGTACGGCCTGACCGTGCACAACGTGTTGAAAATCGAAGTACTGACCATCGAGGGCGAACGTCTGACGCTGGGCTCCGAGGCGCTCGATTCAGCCGGTTTTGACCTGCTCGCCTTGTTCACCGGCTCCGAAGGCCTGCTGGGGATCATCACCGAAGTCACGGTGAAACTGCTGCCCAAACCGCAAGTCGCCAAGGTCCTGCTCGGCAGTTTCGATTCAGTCGAGAAGGCCGGCCGAGCGGTTGCCGAAATCATCGCTGCCGGGATCATTCCCGGAGGCCTGGAAATGATGGACAACCTGGCCATTCGCGCCGCCGAAGATTTTATCCACGCCGGTTACCCGGTCGACGCCGAGGCGATTCTGCTGTGCGAACTCGACGGTGTCGAAGCCGACGTGCACGACGATTGCCAGCGCGTACGGGAAGTCATGACAGCGGCCGGCGCCACCGAGGTGCGCCAGGCCCAGGACGAAGCCGAGCGCGTGCGTTTCTGGGCCGGGCGCAAAAATGCGTTTCCGGCGATCGGCCGGTTGTCGCCGGATTATTACTGCATGGACGGCACCATCCCGCGCCGCGAATTGCCCGCTGTGCTGCAAGGTATCGCCAGCCTCGGCGAGGAATATGGCTTGCGCGTGGCCAACGTGTTCCACGCCGGCGACGGCAATATGCACCCGCTGATTCTGTTCGACGCCAACCAGCCCGGGGAGCTGCATCGCGCCGAGGCATTGGGCGGCAAGATCCTCGAACTGTGCGTGAAGGTAGGCGGCAGCATCACTGGCGAGCACGGCGTCGGCCGCGAAAAAATCAATCAGATGTGCGCGCAGTTCAACAGCGACGAGTTACTGCTGTTTCATGCAGTGAAAGCCGCGTTCGATCCGCAGGGCCTGCTCAATCCCGGCAAGAACATTCCGACCCTGCACCGCTGCGCCGAGTTCGGCGCGATGCACATTCACGCCGGGCAACTGCCCTTCCCCGAGCTGGAGCGATTCTGATGGCTGATTTCGATGCCGCCAACGCCCTGCTCGATCAGGTCAACGCCGCGCGGGCCAATGCCACGCCGCTGAAGATTCAGGGCGGCAACAGCAAGGCGTTTCTCGGTCGCGAGGTGGCCGGCGAAGTGCTCGACACCCGTGCTCATCGCGGCAT
Organism: Pseudomonas sp. AC255; assembly: GCF_979258175.1. Lineage (NCBI taxonomy): Bacteria > Pseudomonadati > Pseudomonadota > Gammaproteobacteria > Pseudomonadales > Pseudomonadaceae > Pseudomonas > Pseudomonas sp. AC255. Next base: position 2,914,381 of record NZ_OZ409841.1, read on the forward strand.
CGTTCAATACGATCCGACCGAACTGGTGGTCACCGCACGTGCCGGCACGCCGTTGTCCGAGCTGCTTGCGGCGCTGGATGAGGCCGGGCAAATGTTGCCCTGCGAACCGCCGTCCTTCGCCGACAGCGCCACGGTCGGCGGCATGGTCGCCACGGGACTGTCCGGACCTCGCCGGCCGTGGTCCGGCTCGGTACGCGACTTCGTTCTCGGCACGCGGGTGATCACCGGCCTCGGTCAGCATCTGCGCTTCGGTGGCGAAGTGATGAAAAACGTCGCCGGTTATGACCTGTCGCGACTGATGGCCGGCAGTTTCGGTTGCCTCGGCGTACTCACCGAAGTGTCGCTGAAAGTCCTGCCGAAACCGCGCCAGTGCCTGAGCATTCGCCTCGATATCGACTGCGCTCGGGCCTTGAGCAAACTTGCCGAATGGGGCCAGCAACCGCTGCCGATCAGCGCGGCATGTCACGATGGCCGGAGCCTGTACCTGCGTCTGGAAGGCGGCGAAGGTTCGGTAACGGCGGCGCATCAACGGCTCGGTGGTGAGCCGTTGGACTCGGTTTTCTGGCGCGACCTCAACGAACAGCGCCTGAGTTTTTTCGACGAAGGTTTGCCGCTGTGGCGCCTGTCATTGCCGAACAATCTCGGCCCTCTCGAGTTGCCCGGCGAGCAACTGATCGACTGGGCCGGCGCGCAACGCTGGGTGAAATCCGAAAGCTCTGAGATTCACGCACTCGCCCATTCCTTGGGCGGCCATGCAACGTGCTTTACCCACGGTGCCACCGACTCGCCGTTTCAACCCTTGGCGCCAACCCTGTTGCGCTACCACCGGCAACTCAAGGCACAACTCGACCCGCAAGGGCTGTTCAACCCCGGGCGAATGTACGCGGAGGTCTAGCCATGCAAACCACCCTCAGCGAGCAATCGCGAAAATTGCCCCGGGCTGGCGAAGCGGAAAAGATCCTGCGCACCTGCGTGCATTGCGGCTTCTGCAACGCGACGTGCCCGACCTATCAATTGCTCGGCGATGAACTCGATGGCCCGCGCGGGCGCATTTACCTGATCAAGCAAGTGCTGGAAGGCGCACCGGCCACCGAGCAGACGCAACTGCATCTGGATCGTTGCCTGTCGTGCCGCAACTGCGAAACCACCTGCCCGTCCGGCGTCGATTATCACAACCTGCTCGACATTGGCCGCGCAGTAGTCGACAGCGCGGTGCCGCGCCCGGCCGCTCAGCGCTTGCTGCGCGAAGGCTTGCGTGCGTTGGCGCCCAATCCCGGTTTGTTCAAGGGCTTGCTGCGCATGGGCGCGACCTTTCGACCGCTGCTGCCGCGCCTGCTGGAAAGCAAACTGCCGCAACACTTGGGTGTTATGGGGTCGCGCCCCGCTCCTCGGCATGCGCGCCGGGTGTTGTTGCTCGAAGGCTGCGTGCAACCGGGTCTGTCGCCGAACACCAATGACGCGACCGCGCGGGTGCTCGATCGCCTGGGCATCAGCGTCACTCCGGTGAGCGAGGCGGGTTGCTGCGGCGCGCTCGACTATCACCTCGACGCCCAGGCCAAAGGTCTTGACCGCGCTCGACAGAACATCGACGCCTGGTGGCCGCACTTGCAGAATGGCGCCGAAGCCATCGTGCAAACGGCCAGTGGTTGTGGCGCGTTCATCAAGGATTATGGGCATTTGCTTGCGGACGACCCGATCTACGCCTCGAAAGCACGCCGGATCAGCGAAATGACTCGGGATCTGGTGCAAATCATCGCCGAGGAACCGCTGGAGCAAGTGTGCGCCGCCAGCGAACGACGCATCGCCGTGCATTGCCCGTGCACGTTGCAGCACGCACTGAAACTCGGCGGCGCCGTGGAAGCCGTGCTGACCCGACTCGGCTTCAACCTCACACCAGTGCCGGACGGCCATTTGTGCTGCGGCTCGGCGGGCACTTACTCGCTGACCCAACCGGTGCTGGCGCGGCAACTGCGTGACCAGCGACTCAACGCTCTGGAAAGCGGCCGGCCCGAGTTGATCGTCACTTCCAATGTGGGCTGTCAGAGCCATCTGGCGAGCGCCGGGCGCACGCCGGTCAGACACTGGGTCGAGCTGGTGGATCAGTCGTTGGCAGAATGAAGTTCGTAGGATTCTTCGTTTGCCCGCGTGGGCGAAGGCTGCGATCTTTTTCGGCATCCATTTCGTCACCGTGGCAGGAATTTTTCATGACCGTGCAGCCGTTCGTCAGCCCCGACCTGATCCGCCAACGCTTCTCCCGAGCGATGTCCGACATGTACCGCGAAGAGGTGCCGCTGTACGGCGCGCTGATGGAACTGGTAGAAAAAACCAATCGCGAAGTGCTGGCACGTCAGCCTGACATCGCCGGACAGCTCAAGCGCACCGGCGAAATCGAACGCCTGGACATGGAACGCCACGGCGCCATTCGCGTCGGCACCGCATGCGAGCTGGCCACCCTCGCCCGCCTGTTCGCGGTGATGGGCATGCAGCCAGTGGGTTATTACGACCTGACTCCGGCGGGTGTGCCGGTGCATTCAACGGCGTTTCGCGCGGTGCATGAAGAAGCGCTGCAGGTCAGCCCGTTTCGCGTGTTCACCTCGTTGCTGCGCCTGGAGCTGATTGAAGACGCCGAATTGCGTTCGTTTGCCGAGTCGGTACTGGCCCGTCGTTCGATTTTTACTGAAGAGGCGTTGCGCCTGATTGAACAGGCGGAAACGGCAGGCGGACTGAATGACGACGAAGCCGCAGAATTCGTCCGACAGGCCCTGGAGACTTTTCGCTGGCACCACAGCGCCACCGTCAGCGCCGCGCAATACCAAAAACTCAGCGCTCAGCACCGCTTGATCGCCGATGTCGTTGCGTTCAAAGGCCCGCATATCAATCACCTGACCCCGCGCACGCTGGACATCGACACCGTTCAGGAGCAGATGCCTGCCCATGGCATCACACCCAAAGCGGTGATCGAAGGTCCACCACGCCGCAACTGCCCGATCCTGCTGCGCCAGACCAGTTTCAAGGCGCTGGACGAGCCGATCGCCTTCACCGATCAGCCCGAAACCCGTGGTAGCCACAGCGCGCGCTTCGGCGAAATCGAACAACGCGGCGCCGCCCTCACGCCCAAGGGTCGCGCGCTGTATGACCGCTTGTTGAATGCCGCTCGCGATGAACTGGGCGACTTCCCCAATGAAGCCAATGCCGCACGCTACAACGCGCTGATGACTCAGCACTTTGCCGAATTTCCTGACAGCATCGAGGGCATGCGCGAACAGGGGCTGGCGTACTTTCGTTATTTCGCTACGGAAAAGGGCATCGCGGCGCACGGACTTGGCGAATCGTCCCTGGAGGACTTGCTGCGCGATGACTACGTGAAAGCGGAGCCGCTGGTGTACGAAGATTTCCTGCCGGTGAGCGCAGCGGGGATTTTTCAGTCGAACCTGGGGGATGCCGCACAGGCGCATTACGCCGAACACTCCAATCGACATGCTTTCGAACAGGCGCTGGGGCGTTCGACCATTGATGAGTTGGGGTTGTATGCCGAGACGCAACGGCGGTCGATTGAGGAGTGTTTGACCCGACTCGCGCGTTAAAACATCAAAAGATCGCAGCCTACGGCAGCTCCTACAGGGGAAATGCATTCCAAATGTAGGAGCTGCCGCAGGCTGCGATCTTTTGATCTGAAGCTATGAGGCAATCTTTGCCTCCATAGCAATCTTTGCCTCCATAAAGGCATCTGGCCATTGTGCGCAAGAAGTTGCGCAGTGGCCCGTAATATTTCAGGGCCTAAATCCTCTGCAGCTCAGGCGGCGCAAGCCCTGCAGCCAAGTGCGCAAGAAGTTGCGCAGTACTGCGCAACTTCTTGCGCACTTTCTCCCGACTTTCCCGCTGAAAATCGCCCCGAATGATCACCGACTACCGTGGCGCCCCCGCCATCCGGGCACCGCGCAAAACCTGGCACGCTCCTTGATAACTCTCAGCCACCCACCGGGCGATTTCGCCTCCGGGCACCCTAACTTTATCCGCAAGGAGAGCACCCCATGGCAACACCAGCGTACATGTCGGTTACCGGCGAAAAACAAGGCCTGATCACTGCCGGCGCTTTCACCGCCGACTCCGTTGGCAACACCTACCAGGAAGGCCACGAAGACCAGGTTATGGTTCAGGCTTTCACCCACGACGTGATCATCCCGCGTGACCCGCAATCCGGTCAGCCAACCGGTCAGCGCGTACACAAGCCAGTTGTGATCACCAAGGTCTACGACAAGGCTTCGCCACTGCTGCAAGCAGCTCTGACTTCCGGCGAGCGCATGAGCGAAATCGTTATCCAGTGGTACCGCACTTCGGCTCAAGGCACCCAAGAGCACTACTACACCACCAAACTGGAAGACGCGATCATCGTCGCCATCAACAACAAAATGCACAACTGCCAGGATCCAGGCAACGCGCACTTCACCCACCTGGAAGAAGTGCAGTTCACCTACCGCAAAATCACCTGGACCCACGAAGTATCCGGTACTTCGGGTTCCGATGACTGGCGTGCTCCAGTCGTTTAATTACGGCTGACCGTTACACGCATCGGCCAGCTCTGCTGGTCGATGTTGTTTACGCCCCTCCAGAATTTCGCGTACGTTGAGCCGCTTTTTTGCGGCCGTCGACGAGCGCCGCTGTACAGCACGAGGAACAAGGGATGTTCGCGCCGGCCAATGAAACCCACTTTGCCCTGACCATCGAAGGGCTTTCCGCCGACTTTCAGGTGTTTACCCTCACCGGCCGGGAAGCCATCAGCCAGCCTTTTGTTTTCGAGGTGGAACTGGTCAGTGAGCAGCCGTCGCTGGACCTCGAAACCCTGCTGCACAAACCGGCCTTTCTGCAGCTGTCGCCTGACGGCAGCGGCATCCATGGCCAGATCTACCGCGCCGCGCAAGGCGATTCCGGCAAGCGCCTGACTCGTTATTCGGTGACGCTGCGCCCACAACTGGCGTATCTCGCGCACCGCATCAACCAGCGCATCTTCCAGAACCTCAGCGTGCCGAAAATCATCGGCATGGTGCTGGAAGAGCACGGCATCCAGAGCAACGCCTACGAATTCAAGACCGGTTCGATCTATCCTGAACGCATCTACTGCGTGCAATACGACGAGTCGGATCTGCACTTCATCCAGCGCCTGTGCGAGGAAGAAGGCATTCACTTCCACTTCCAGCACAGCGCCAACGCGCACAAGTTGGTGTTCGGTGACGACCAGACGGTGTTCCCGAAACTGGCCCCTGTGCCCTATCAGCAAGACTCGGGCATGGTCGCCAGCAACCCGGTGATCAAGCGTTTCGACCTGCGCCTGGAAACCCGCACCAGCCGCACCACCCGCCGCGACTACGACTTCGAAAAACCGCGTCTGACCCTGGAAAGCGAAAACCGTGGCGACGCCCTGCCCGACCTTGAAGACTACGATTACCCGGGGCGCTTCATCGACCGCGAGCGCGGCAAACATTTGGCCAAACGCGCCCTCGAACGCCACCGCAGCGACTTCCAGCTCGCCGAAGGCAAGAGTGATCAGCCACTGCTGGTCAGCGGCCATTTCCTCGCCCTGACCGAACACCCGAAAGCCAAGTGGAACGACCTGTGGCTGCTCACCGAAGTGCTGCATGAAGGCAAGCAGCCGCAGGTGCTCGAAGAGTCGGTGACCAGCGACACCACGGCGCTGAAAGACGATTTCCACCAGGGCTACCGCAACCGCTTCCAGGCCACGCCGTGGGACGTGCCCAATCGCCCGCCGCTACGCCACCCGAAACCGCGCATCCTCGGCAGCCAGAGCGCAGTAGTCACCGGCCCCAAAGGTGAAGAAATCCACTGCGACGAGTACGGCCGGGTCAAAGTCCAGTTCCATTGGGACCGCGAAGGTCAGGCCGACGACAAGACCAGTTGCTGGCTGCGCGTCTCCAGCGCCTGGGCCGGCGCCCAGTACGGCGGCATCGCCATCCCGCGCATCGGCATGGAAGTGCTGGTCACGTTCCTTGAAGGCGACCCCGATCAACCGCTGATCAGCGGCTGCCTGTACCACAAGGAAAACACCGTCCCCTATCCACTGCCGGCGAACAAGACCCGCAGCACCTTCAAGACCCTGAGCTCCATGGGCGGTGGCGGCTACAACGAACTGCGCATCGAAGACAAAAAAGGCCAGGAACAAATCTACCTGCATGCCCAGCGCGACTGGGACGAGAACATCGAACACGACCAGAAAATCCGCGTCGGCAACGAACGCCACGACACCGTCGAAAAGAACAGCTACAGCGAATTCAAGGCCGAAGAACACCACACCGTCTACGCCGACCGCAAAGTCGAGGCGCGCGCTAACGATCATCTGACCGTGGGCGTCAATCAGCACATCAAGATCGGCACCGGCCAGTTCATCGACGCCGGCCAGGAAATCCACCTTAGCAGTGGCATGAAAGTGGTGATGGAAGCCGGTGCGGAGCTGACCCTGGTCGGCGGCGGCAGCTTCATCAAGATTGATGCTGGTGGCGTGACCATGAGCGGCCCGGTGATCAACATGAACTCCGGCGGCAGCCCGGGCGTTGGCACGGGCGCCGCGCCGTTGATGCCCGGGCCGTTGAAGCAAGCTGATACGGATAAAGCCGGGCAGTTGCTGGTGCCAGCGCAGCGGCAGGCGTTGATGCAGAAGAAGCCGATTTGTGCGGTGTGCGAAGCAGCCAAACAGGCTGCACAAAGGGAGCTACATTAAATGATCGAGCTACCGCCACTTCCGATTGATCTGCCATGGGAAACCCCAGCTTATCTGCTGCTGGATGGCGTCAGTGTTCCCGATCTCGCGCAGCAATTGTTTCAATGGGATAACCAAGCCTACAGCCTGTACCAGTCCACTCGCTGGCAGGAGTTGTCAGATATTTCGCCCTATCTGATCGAGCTTAAAGGTGCCAGCGATCCGCTCTTGGCGTACTTCAGAGAACATGCGGCCGAGGAGTGGGGTTATCTGCTGTTCAGCGACGCAGATGCGCATTCGTTGTGGGGCCATTGGCGTCACTTGCTGAGCGTGAAGCACCCGAGTGGCATAGAAGTCATGCCCCGTATTGCCGACCCTGCGGTCATGCACCAGCTGTTTGCATTGGCAGAAAAAAAGGGCAGCGCGAAATGGTTCGGACCGGTCAGACATGTCTGCCTGCCGGACGGAGTTGGCATCAACTGGCATCAACACATTTGCCACCGACCCGCTATAGCCGAACCCGAGACCTATCGTTTGACGGATGAAGAACTCACTGCGTTGGGCGAAGTAGAATTTCGTAACTTCATATCTGATCTAAATGAGCATTTGCATACGTACTTTGCGGACTTCATGGCGACTTTTGCATCTGAAGATCGTCGGCCCTATGCGCAAGCACTCGCGGAAGATGCCTATCAAAAGGGTTTCGCTTCTGAACAGGAAATCACCCTCTATGCGAACGTTTTCGGCTATCTCGCTGGTGAGCCGGTCACTGATCATCCCGACATCGTTCAGCTACTCGCGCAATCGACGTCTGAAGCACCACTGAAACGCGTTGAGCGCGCTGCAGAACTGGCCGAACGCCGTGCCGCCGATCGACAAGGAAGCCAATCGTGACCACTCAACAACCGCCTAAACCCAGCGCCAACACCGCCGCAATGGCCAAGCCGGCGAAAGACACCCGAGTGCCGATGGGTGTGTGCCCGTTGATGAACAAGAAAGTGCAACTGCTACCTCTGCGCTATGGCCTGGTCCAACATCTCGATCCAGCTGCCGAGGTGTCCATGCCGTACAAAACCAAAAGCCAGCCGCTGGGCATTCGTTTGCTGCGCGATGGGTATCTGTACATCATCAATGGCACCACCGGTTACTTGCACGAATACCGGATCGAGAAAGGCCAGATCACCAAGCTGCTGTGGAACAGTCAGGAAGTATCGGCCGACACTCGGACCAGTTCAGTCGGGGAACCGCATCTGATTTTCACTCGATCTCACACGCTTTACGCCAGTTATTCCGAGATTCAGTGGACAGCTTTCAAATGCTCGCAAGTGCTCAACTCCAAGGATGAGCGCAAACGCTTGATGCAGCAGCTCGAGTTGACAAGCGCCTGCCCGGAAAAGGGTGGCGAGCATTTGCTGAGTAAGCAGCAGGCGGAGAGCTGGCTGGCCGAGGTCAAGGAGGATCAGTCTCGATCCGATGCCAAACCAGAGGGTTCGAATCAGCAGGAAAGCGTGGCCTATCACTGGGAGGATCAGCCACTCTTCAAGCAAACCACCATTGAAAGTCTGACCAGTAACGTGCAAGGCCCGTACAAGAACGACTACCTGTTTCTGGTGCTACGAGACGACATTGGCGTGATGCGTGATCTGGCCAGTGCGCAGTTGAAAGTGGCTGACTGGATTGAACAATGGAGTGCTGATGAACGATGCCAGGCTCAATACCTTACTGGCTCTTACATACAGTCGCTCTACGACGTCAATGGGCCCCGACTTGACGCTCTGAGCAAAACAGACCCTGATATCAAGTCGTTGAAAGACGACACCAACGAAGAGCAGCAGAACAAGATTTATGAGTATCTGAAGGTTCGCCGGGATAACAGAGATCCGGGGATCTATGGAGACGAAGCGCACTGGCGAAAAATGGCTGAAAAGGATCCTTATGCCCGTGCGTACATGGACATGACGGATTCGCTGGGCAATCCGTTATACCGTAAACATCAAGACACCTTGAATAAACTGAGCCTGCAAAGCTGGTACGCATTGCATGGCAAGGAGCTCGGTCAGCGTGGCGTCGATGACTTGGTTAACCGACCGGAGATGGAGGCATTTCTCCTCAAACAGCAAATACTGCTGAGCCACTGGCACGGACGGTTGAAGAACATTCGTGATGATCGCCTGACGATGTTTACCAGTGGCTACTTCCACGGAGCCGCCTGGTACTACGATTTCAAGCTCGATGCGCAAATCAAGCATCGTCTGGAGACTGAATTCGTCTGTGTCGCCGCGATGTGTGCTGACCCGAAGGCCGTCGCGAAACTTGCGGCTTACATGGAAGCCAATCTGCTGACCGTCGTACCTGGGCTGGACACGCTGACTCTGGCCGCACAAGTCGACGTAGCAAAAAAACTCGCGGACTTGAGCAGTTTCTCGATCAACGTGATCTCCGCCAAGGAAAACCTGGCCAACGTCAACGTCCTGACCAATCAGTTCCACAGTTTGATGACCGAGCGCCTGCCCAACTACGCCAAACTGAACACTCAGTTCATGGGCATGCAAAGCTTGCTGGACGAGGCCTATAACCCAGCTCGACAGATGAAAATTGCCGATCAGTTGGACAAAGCTCACGTAGCCTTCGCGCGTGCACAAACCGTCGATCCCAACAGCTACATTCGCGAAATCGGAGCGCCTGCGCGTTTACAGTTACTGCGAGAGTTTTCCCGGCAAGGGCTGACATTGCGTGCAGCGTCTGCCGCCGAAATCAACGCCTTCAACCTTGCCCGAGATCAGGCGTTGGACCTGCGCGGCCAGTTGAAGGAAACCTACAAGCTGCGCAATCGCGAATTGTCCCGGCAAACCACCGGCTCCGCCATGCCGGGCAGTGAAACGCAGTACAACCAACGGATTGCCCAGATCAAAAATTCGCTGTTACCTTTGGAACAGAGGCTCTGCGATGCGTTGACTGTAGGCGGAGACAGCCCGGCAAAAATCGGCACGGTGATCGAAGGTCTGGATCCGCAATTGCGGGCAGAGATGGGCCGGACCGTACGAGACTTCCGGGCTACAGGGACATTCAATAAGCCGCTCGCAGGGGTCATGAGGTCGAAGGGGGATGGGATCGCGTTTGCGTTGTTTGTGATTCAGGGGCAGAAGTTTATTGAAGCGCTGAATACCTTTGTAAGAAAAGAAAATCGTTCACTAAGTGACAAAATAGCTTTCACCGAATCATTCGTAGGTATGACAGCAGCTGGCTTTGCAACAGTTCAAGGCCTTTCAGTAACCATCTTTCAGTCTCATATCGAACAGATGGAAAGCGTTGGAGGTAAACTGAATACAATGAGCCGACTGGGACGATGGACCGGAATCGCGGGATTTTGGGCATTCGTATCAGGTGGCGTAGTTGCATCGCTAGACTTAGGAAAACACTCATTGCAGTGGGGTAAAGCGTTAGCGGAAGGCGATTACAAAGCCTTGGGCGCCACCACACTGCAGATAAGCGGTGACACCATGCTAGTCGGTACCAACACTTGGGCGGCCAAACACACCGGCTCAGTCGTGAAGAACATCATGAAGACACCGACTGAGCTACGTGCATTGGCATGGGCTGAAGCCAGCCCTCGACTTTTAGCGATAGGCGCGCGCGCAAATCTAATAGGTTTGATCGCTACCGCCCTGCAATTGGTAGGGGAAGGCCTTTACAACTACTTCAATCTAGACGACCTGCAAAAGTGGATGCGGAGCAGCGCTTGGGGGAACAAGACCGAAAACCGTACCGCACAGGATGAGTGGAACGAATTGGCAAAAGTTGTGCAAAAACCTACCTGCGAAATGATCCGCGATGCCAAACAGACCTATTTGAAACTGGTAGTTCCTGGTGTGAGCACACAGGAAATGGACACCCGCAAATTACAGTTGAAAGCGTACGAGCAGTATCGCGACACTCCAAAAAATATTGGATACGCGCCAGGTCCGTTCCCGTTAAGGTGGCAGGAACGCTCGTCCGCTTGGGTCACCCGCTTTGTTGTGGTTAGCAAAAGCAACGAGGCATTGACACTCCACCTGCCGATAAGTGACTCGCTGCAAACCACCGATTTTGCCTTGGCGCTGAACATCGCCTATCAATTGGAAGCCGAGCGCGACATCATGCACGAAACCTGTTTTGTACTTCGTGACCTGCATATCACTGGCGCATCATATAAACGCACCCCAACGCGAGGTGTCTTTAAGGTAGAGTCCGTAGACACATTGCCGAATGGCATAAATAAATCTCAATTCATTTTGTTCAAACAAGAAGACCTGGCGACTGTCGATGTTTAAGAGCCTTTTGAAGCGCAAAGATAAAATCGTATCGACCGAAGCCGCACCAGATATACGCAGCAAGCGCCCAAACGCGGGGGAAATCCGCGATAGCGGGTTGAATGAAACTCTATTTCTCTCGCCATTGCCCGTTTACACAGGACAGACGCAGTCCTCTCGTAGAAATTTTTCGGAGGTGAATGACACATTTTTAGAGCTAGGTGGGAGTAACTGGGGGACCGTTGAGCAGGGAAAAATATTAGCGGCAGGACTATGGTTCCCCATATTTCTGGCGTTCATAATGCCAAGCCTTGTGATTGCTTACGGAGTGATTTTTTACCCCGAGAACTTTAGTGATCCGTGGCGCGAACTATTCGGTTTTATTCAAGTGTCCATAAGTGTTTCCCTACTCTCCTTTCTTCCGATAGGCGCTTACGTCTACGGAATGATCTCTAGCGTCTACTCATCAGCAAAAACCTACCCCGTCCGCTTCAACCGCCAACGCCGCGAAGTCTGCTACGTCGACAGCAAAACCCGCCGCGTCCTCATCGTACCTTGGGAAAGCGTCGTCGCCTGGGTCTCCAACACTCAGGGCGTCACCAGTTATGGCGCTACTCGCCAGTACACGTTCGGCATGGGTCTGGAGGATGAGGAGCAGGACAAAGTGCAATTCCTCCTGCTACCACAACCCAGCGATGCACATGCTTTAGGGATGTGGACTTCAATTCGTAATTACATGGAAGACGGTCAGTTGGTAGATGCTCCAAACCCGATGCTCAAGGCACTGGGTTTGACTCCATCCGGTGATCGGCTCAAACCGTACGAAGGCCTACACACTTTTGAAATCGAACGCGAAGACGCACGCGCGATGGGGTCGCTGGACGAGGGTGGCGACGAACTGACGCCCGAGCAGCGCGAGCATTACGGTTACTCGAAAAAATCCCGTTGGCCACTGCGCCGCTGGTACATGTGGCGCGTGCTGAGCTTCTGGAAGATGCCTTACATGCTAGCCGAATGGGCGCATCGCAAAGGGCGGCCTACCCTTCCGGAGCAAGTGCAGACATGGTCTGAGGCGTTGCCACCAGAGCAATGGGCCAAGCCCAGCGCTGCATTGGTGAAAGCCAATCAAATGGTCAAGACTGCCTTGGACAAAAAAGGCGCCACGTTCGTCGAAGCGTGCAAAGCGGCGGGTTTGCATGGATGAAATGTGAGCAACCAAGGTCGTCTATTTCTTTGAATTTTTAACATCTGTTAAAACGTAAAGCCGATTTGTTTCGGTTTATCCGAGGCCATAAGTCGGAAATTTCGAGTCTGAAAACCCAATGAATATCCGTCAGATAACGCTTGCCAATCGATGGACCGCAACCTTTCAAAACATCGGCGAGTTTCGCATGGGCGTCGAGGGCTGGGGCTTGCTTCTACAGGGTCCGAATAACCAGACGATCAAATACTTCGCAGACCAGATTGTTCTAGCGAACGACGAGGACGGCAACCAAGCCAACACCTGCATCCTGCTCTCGGTCGATGGTGTTTACGGCTGTTTGCATACGGCCGTAGACGGCGACTGGGTGATCGATTTTGCACGAGGGATGATTGCCCCTCATCGAGTAACGATTCGCCACCATCACGACGCTTACGACGAAAGCCTCGCACTATACGAACAGCCGGCCTTCAAACGTGCGCGCCAGTACATCAGTGTTGTCGGAAAACACATCTATCTGACTTTTCCGCTAACCAGAGATGAGGATTTTCCCAAGGTATGGGACGAATACCTGGCAATCCGCAAGCGCCAACTGGATGAGCTTTACTTCGCAACCTGATGAACGCATGGCTACATCCGGTAAGCATCCCAACCGTTTTACGTCCTCACACTTCTCCAGTGTCCCCCCTCCCAAATTAAGCTTCACCTAAGCTTCCCCGCTAGCATCCCGGCTCATCAACCTGTCGTCTTGAGCCGTGATGAGTCCCTCCGACATGAAAGCCTTCGATCTGCCTACCCAGCCGCATCCCGACTTCAGTCTGGTTCTGGTCAATTACAAAACCCCGGACATCACTCGCATGTGTCTGGAGCTGTTGCGCGAGCATGTCCAGGCGCAGGGCATTCCAGTGTGGGTGGTGGACAACGATTCGGCGGATGCCAGCCTCGATTATTTGTGTTCGCTGGACTGGATCAATCTGATCGAGCGGCCGTCGCCCGGTAAGGAAATGGGGCATATTGCCCATGGCAAGGCGCTGGATCTGGCCTTGGCGAAAGTTGAGACCGATTATTTGTTTCTGCTGCACACCGATACCTTTGTCTACGACATGGAAGTGTTCGCGATGATGATGCGCGAATGCACGAAAAGTGCGGACATGGCGGCGGTGGGTTGTGTTGAGCAACTTGATCGTGGGTTACTGCGTGATACCTGGCGGTTAACTTCGCGGTTCTGCAAACATCATGTTCGTCGGCTAAAAGTTCATTTCGGCCTGCGTTCGAAACCACCACGCCCGTATAAAGAAACGCATCTGAAAAGTTTCTGTACGCTGTGGAATGCGCGTTTGATGAAGTCGCTCGGGCTGCACTTCTGCATGGATGAGGAGGTGCCTGGTTACACGCTTCAGGATCGAATGGTCGGGTTGGGCTATGGCGTCAGGTTCCTCTCGCCGCGGAAGATTTTCCGCTATCTGGATCACATCCAGGCCGGCACCGTCGCGGCGGCAGGCACGTATGGCAAGGATCATCGCCGGACAAAAATGTACCAGCAGACACTCAAGCGCTTGCAGGGGCAGCATGGCAAAACCGGTATGCAGGCTTCGACTTGATCGAAAACAATAAAAAAGGGCGACTGCAAAGTCGCCCTTTTTGTTTGCAGATTCTGTATACAACTTTCGCCAGTAGTGGAGTTCGCCCAGTGTTACGGCCTGGCAATCCTTGCACCGGTAAAGAGCCCTGACACTGGGCGAACGCCGAGGATTTTAATTCAAACAAGTGGACCTGTCGTCATGGGCAAACATGAAATTTTTGCACTGAAAAGTTAAAAACTGTGTTTTGCCGATTTATCCCGGGAATTGTCTTACAAAAACCTTTATATGATTGCTCTCATACATAAAGTTGTACAAGAGCAATAAACTTGTAGAGTTAATACTCAACTATCGTGCTGACTGGTCACTTTCAGGATATCGGTATAAGTGACAATAACGCTCTGCCCTACTTTCAGATCTTTCAACTTGGCCTGAATCTCCGGCTTCTTCACATCGAGCGTCTTCGATTGTCCGGACGGATCTTGGAGGGTGACCTGATTGGTCTTCAAATCGATTTTGCTGATTTTCAGCTGCACCTGAACCTGACGATAGGCCTCGCCGCCCGGGTTATCGCTGCCCGGGGCCTTGCGCAGTTCGCCGGTACGTTCGGTGGTGCCCGGCAGACCTTTATCCACGTCTGTATCGAGATAAGCGGCGACAGATCGCTGCACCTCGATCTTCACCAGGTCCCCTACTTTGAGATTGGCAAGATTTTTCGCTTTGTCGCTGAGCTGAACGTGGACCTGACGTCCCTCGGGGCCTTCCAGCACGACCTGGTGATTGGCCGGGTCGACGGCGAGCACTTTGGTGGTAACGGAATCGGCCTCAACGACGGCGGATAACGGAATGTCGGCAGCCAGAGCGCCGAAACTCGTGACAGAAAGCAGCGTTGCGAGAGTGATGGCCTTGGCCAGAGCGTCGAGCTTCATATGCATTACTTTCCCTGTGATGAAATGGCGACACCCGCCACCGAAAACACTTCAGCGGCGGGCGTGCCAGTGAGCATAGACGCTGTTCAGGGCTTGACTTGGGTTTGTGGCCCACGGGTATGTGGCTTGGCGGTCTCTTGCGCAGTGGATTCGCCACTCGGCGTGCCCTTGCCGCTGTCCTGCCGCTGCTTGGGATCGGTCGGGCGCAGGGCATCATTGTCGCGCTCGGTTTCGCCGGCCGGGCGTGGCTCGTCGGGGTTGTCGTTCTGGTTGTTGGTGGTATTCATGGCAGGAGTCCTCAGGCTTCGGGATCTTCGAGTTCGCGGGCGACGTTGACCTCGGGTGACTGCTTGTGCAGATCGTCGGCTTTGGCGCGCATCAACTGCCATTGCTCAAGATCGATTGCGCCTTGGCCGAGCAGGTCATCGGCGATGCGTTGCAGATCGAGGTAGTGAGCGTCAGGGGAGTTCTGCCAGTAGGCTTGATCGTCGAACAGGCGCTGCCAGGTGTCGAGGTCTGGGGGTTGCAGGTCGTCGCTCATGGGTGAGTCCGAAAATGGCGGGTTTCTGGGTAGAGCGTATTGGCGAAGGGAGAGTTCCGAGCGGTTTGATTAGTGGTGACCTTGCTGACGCCATCGCTGGCAAGCCAGCTCCCACAGGGATTGGGGTTAAGCTGTAATTCATCGGTGTTTTTGAGATAGCTATCGCGAGCAGGCTCACTCCTACAAGAGCAAGAGCAAGAGCAAGAGCAAGAGCAAGAGCAAGAGCAAAAGCAAAAGATCGCAGCCTTCGGCAGCTCCTACAGTCCCACGTTCACCTATAGGCCGAGTGTCAGCTCGCCTGCTCTTGATCTTGATCTTGATCCACCGGCGACGTCGAAAGGCTGAGTGGAGGGATTGATCCGGGCGTGGGAGCGCAGCGACCGTCTGGCGAAGCCAGACACAGCGGAAGGAGGTGCAGCGAAGCAAACCGTAGCCGCTGCGCCCGGATCGATCCCGCAGCGAAGGAACCCGAGCCTGCGAGGGCCGAACGTAGGAGCTAGCGTTTTTTGCTTACTTTTTTGGCGCTTGTAAAAAAGTAAGTCGCCGTAAGGGCGAAACCCTAAGCAGCCGTTACCGCAGCAACGGATATGTACCCGGTCAAGCAGAACAAATCATCGCTCGACAAAAAGCCTTCGCGAGCAAGCTCGCTCCCACAGGGAAACTGCACCTACCGTTAATATCCGGTCATTTCCAGATAGCCTTGGCCAGGATGGCTGCCATCAATCTTCACCGGCCCTTCCCAGTACGGGATACGCAAATTCATCCACGCATTGCGGTTGATCGCGTCAACGCTGATATCGAGTTTCTTGTCTGGAATGCGGATCGACCATTTCACCGGCATCGGCCGATCAGCAACCTTGGCCGTATCCTGCGGCACAAGGCTGATCTGCTCGCTGCGCAACGTCTGAATCTGCCCGTCAGCGGCGATCCAGGTGCCGGTCAGATAAGGCGCGCCGGTCTTCTGCCGCATGCGATAAAGCATCACGTGTTCGCCGCTGTCCAGATGCAGCGAGAACCAGTCCCAGCCAGTTTGATTGGCGGTGAGTGGCTGACTGCTCCACTCGCGATCGAGCCACGCCGGGCCGCTGACGGTGTAGGTCTGGCCGTCGATCTGCAGCGTGCCGCTGGCCTGGAAAAATGGCTGGCTGTAGTAATACGACGCCTGGCCTTCTTCGGATTTCTGGCTGAAACCCTGGTCGCCTTGCAGCACCAGCGGTCGGCTGGAGGTAAGGCGCAGTTGATAAGCGAAATTCTTGTCACGAGCACTGAGTTGCATATCGCGCAACGGATCCTGCGCCTGGCTGGCAAACATCCAGTCGTCGATCCACGCCTCGAACGGCGCCAAGCGCACACCAGCCTGGCCTACTCCGCCCCGGGCGTAGCGCTCGGCGGCATGATGCACCGCGCGCGAAGTGACTGCCGCATGGCCCAGCCAGATCGTTTGGTTGCCCCAACCGGCCTGCTCGGCGACGGGTTTCAGGGCGCTGCGAAACAGCGTCCATTGCACGCCGAAGTCATTGCCCTGCTGATCCTTGAGGTTGGCGGTGACGTACCACCACTCAATGCGAAAACCATCATGCGCGCCATGATCGGCCGGAAAGCTGAATACCCGACCGGGCACCACCGGGGTGAAGGATTGCGCCTGATCGCCCATGCCGGCAAAACCCTTTTCCTCGGGTGCAGGCTGATCGCAGCCAGCGAGCAGCAGCGCAATCATCAGCACGAGCCATTTAGTCCTCATGGGCAAACGTCCTCAGCAAGTCCGCCGGTTGCGTGCGGTACAGCGAATACAGCGGCCATGCCGAAGCCAACAGAGTCGCCAGCAAGGCCAGGCCCGTCAGTTGCAGCAACTGCAACGGGAACACCCGCAACGGCAAGCGCCAGCCGAACGCCTGCACGTTGATCACCGCATCGAGGCACCACGCCAAAGCGATGCCCAACGGCAGCGCCAACAGCAACGTCAATACGGCAAGCAGCCAGGTCTGACCGAGGTTGAGCAGCATCAATTGTTTGCGCGTAACGCCCAGCGCCCACAGCGGTGCGAGCTGACTGAGGCGACTCTGGCTCTGAGTGAGCAGACTGATGAACAGCGCCACGCCAGCCACGGCCAGGGTCAGGCTGTTCAACGCCGCCGTCGCAGCAAAGGTGCGTTCGAAGACTTGCACCGACCAGCCCTTGAGCCGCGCCTGATCGACGATGCGGTTGTCATCCAGCGCAAAACGCGCCTGCAAGGCGTTGAGCAGCGCTGGAATCTGTGCTGGATCGATACGCAAATTGAAGCGGTTCGGCGTGAGTTGCGGCCAGCCGCGCAGCAGGTGCTCACTGCTGATCAGCACGTGACCCTTCGGATTGCCGTAGTCGGCGTAGATGCCGACGATGCGCGGCGACCATGTGCCGTTCGGCGTGGGAATGTTCAGATGCTCGCCCGGCTTCACTTTCAGGCGTCGTGCCAGTTGTTCACTGAGCATCACCGCATCGTCCGTGGCCAGTTTGCCCCACGGATCGCTGCCACTGCTGTCGAGCAACGGCCAATGCTGGCGATAGTACGAGTGGTCGATGATGCCGTAGACATCGGCCGGCCAGCCTTGCAGCGTCACCGAAACCTGCCAGTTGGGCAGCACAGCGGTCACGTCGGGCTGCTGCTTGAGCCAACTGTGCATCTCGCGGGCCTGCGCCGGATTGGCCGGGTTGATGTACAACTCGGCGCTCAGGCGTTGTTCGAGCCAGTCGTTGAAGGTCTGGCGAAAACCGGCGGTCATGCTACCGGCGCCGATATTGGCGGCGAGCGCCAACAGCAGCGCCATCAGCGCCAGACTCAGAGCTGGCAGTTGCTGGCGGCAGTCGGCGAGAAACCACTGGCCGAGCACCGAACGACTGCGCCCGAGCAACGGGTTCAACAACGCGCTGAGCAACACCGGCAAGGCCAGAGCGGCACCGAGCAACAGCCCGGCCATGAGCACGAAACCGCTGCTCAGGCTGTCGCCCCAGATCAGCGCCGCCAGCGCAATTGTCAGCAGCGCTGTCGCCAGCCAACCCTGTCGGCGCAACCAGCGCGAATACTGTTGATGCCACGCCTGCGGATCGGCCACCGCCAGCAATGGCAGGCGCGCCGCCCGCAGCAGACTGTTGGCCCCGGCCAGCAACGCGCCGAGCAGGCTCAGCCCTATGCCGCTGAACCACCACCAGGGACTCAGGCGCAACTGCCCCGCCACTTCCGCGCCATATAAACCGCGCAGGCTGGCGGCGACGTCCGGCAGCAGCACGCTGGCCAGCCAATAGCCGCTGATCACACCGAATAATCCGCCGATCAGCGCCAGCACACCCAGTTCAACCACCAGACATGCGATCAGCATTCGTGCACTGACGCCACAGGCGCGCAAGGTGCGCAGCAAACCTCGGCGCTGTTCCAGAGCGAGGCCGATGGCGGCGTGGACGATGAACAGGCCGACCAGAAACGACAGAAATCCAAGGGCATCGAGATTGAGGTGAAAGCTCTCGGTCAGCCGCGCGAGGTTGTTTTCTTCGCCGCTACTCTTGAGCTGCAAGCGATCATTGAAACTGGCCGGTAATTCTTGATGAAAGTCCTTGGGTAGCAGCAGTCGCGACAATTGCTCGGGTTGTTCGAGCAGGCGCTGCGCTACGCCGATGTCGACCAGCAACAGGCCCGGCGCCATGTCCTTCTGCGCGAGCAGTGGCGGCAGGGTTTGGCCGTTTACGGTTTGCGGTGTATCACCTTCGCGCAAGCCGAGAATTTGCAGGGTGTCCGGAGAAATCCAGGTGCCGCCCGGCGGGCTGAAAAACTCGACGATGCGCTCGATCGGCATCGCCTGCCCGGCTACTGCCGAATCCGACGGCAGCGACACCGGCTCGATCCCCATCACTTGAATGCGTTGATCTTCCTGGCCCTTGAGCGTCAGCCGGCCCTGCAACACCGGTGACACTGGCCAGCCCTGACGGCGCAATTCGATAAACCAGCGCTGTGGAAACAGCGCCCCATTCGGCGTGCTGAGGCTGGCCTGCGGTTCGCCGCCGATCATCTGGCTGGCCCGCGCGTAGCTGTCACGTGCCTGACTGTTCAGCGCCTCGACGCCGGTGAGCAGACTGGTGGCCAGCCACAACCCGGTCAGCACGCTGAAAAACTGCACTGGATGGCGCCGCCAGTGGCTGAGCAGCGCGCGCAGGGTTTGCCGCCAGATCATCAGGCGACCCGCCCGTTCGACAACACCACACGCTGGGCCAATCGCGCCGCGACGCGCTGACTGTGGGTGACCATCAGCAGGGTCGTCGGCGTGTCATCGAGCAATTCGAGCAACAGCCGCAGCACTTCATCGCTGGTCGCTTCATCGAGGCTGCCGGTGGGTTCATCGGCCAACAGCAATTTCGGCTGCGAGGCCAGTGCGCGGCCCAATGCGACTCGTTGCTGCTGACCGCCGGAGAGTTGCTCGGGATACCGCGAGAGCAGATCGCCCAGACCCAGACGCTGCACCAGATGCGCTTGCCAGCGTGGCTCATGGCGCCCGGCGAGGCGCGCCTGAAAGGCCAGATTGTCTTCCACGCGCAGGCTGCCGATCAGGTTGAACTGCTGAAACACCAGACCGATTTCCGTGCGTCGCCAGTTGGCCAGTTGCGCTTCGCTCATGGCTTCCAGACGATGTTCGCCGCTGCGGATGCTGCCGCTGTCGACCTTGTCCAGCCCCGCTACCAGATGCAGCAGCGTGCTTTTGCCACTGCCCGATTCGCCCATCAGCGCCAGGCTGCCACCGGCCTCCAGCGTCAGGTCGACGCCTTGCAGCACCGGCAACAATCCCTGTGGCGTGGCATAGCTTTTGAAAACGTCGCGAACCTCAAGCATGGGCAAACCCGATCAGTGAACCTGGGCCTAGGATAGCGGCCCTGAATGGTTTTTGTCCGCTGATGATCATCGTCAACCCAGCGCCGCGCCCTAAGCTGCTGGCTGTTCGGCCATAACGATAAAAAAACCGGAGACACCCATGACCCGTTTCATCCTGAGCCCGCGTGGCCTGCTGACCTGCCTGATCACCACTTGCCTGAGCCAGCCGTTGCTCGCTGCTGACGGTCCGGTGGCGCCGAGCGTGCAAACCGCCGCAAGCAACGCTGCCGTACTGCAAACCCTGCCTTTCAGCGACCGCACCGATTTCGAATCCGTCAGCAAAGGCTTGATCGCACCGTTCAAGGGCCAGATCAAGGATGCCGCCGGCAAAGTCATCTGGAACGTCAATGCCTATGATTTCCTCGCCAAAGACAAGGCGCCGGAATCGGTCAATCCGAGCCTGTGGCGACTGGCACAGCTCAATGCCCACGCCGGTCTGTTCGAGGTCAGCCCCAAGCTGTATCAGGTACGCGGTCTCGACCTCGCCAACATGACCATCATCGAAGGTGACGACGGGCTGATCATCATCGATCCGCTGACCATGGCCGAAACCGCCAGGACGGCGCTGGATCTGTACTACGCCCATCGCCCGCGCAAACCGGTCGTCGCAGTGATCTACAGCCACACCCATGTCGATCATTTCGGCGGCGTGCGCGGTGTGATCGACGAGGCCGATGTCAAGTCCGGCAAGGTCAAGGTGTATGCGCCAGCGGGCTTCATGGAACACGTGATGAGCGAGAACGTCATGGCCGGAAACGCCATGAGCCGCCGCGCGCAGTACCAGTTCGGCAGCCTGTTGCCGCGCAGTGAAAAAGGTCAGGTCGATGCTGGCCTCGGCAAGAGCGCGCCCAGCGGTGGCACGGTCACACTGATCGCGCCTACCGATCTGATTGCCGAGCCGTTGGAAACCCGCACCATCGCTGGCCTGCAAGTCGAATTCCAGCTCACCCCAGGCACCGAAGCGCCCGCGGAAATGAACCTTTATCTACCGCAGCTGAAAGCCTTGTGCATGGCCGAAAACGCCACGCAGATGATGCACAACATCCTCACCCCGCGCGGTGCGCAGGTGCGTGACGCCAAAGCCTGGTCGCAATACCTCGATGACAGCCTGGCCCGGCACGGCGACAAGGCCGACGTGCTGTTCGCCCAACACAACTGGCCGACCTGGGGTGGCGAGCGGATTCGTACTTTGCTCGCCGATCAGCGTGACATGTACGCCTTCATCAACGACCGCACCCTGCACTTGCTCAACCAGGGCCTGACGCCGCTGGAAATTGCCGAAGCAATCAAGAAACTGCCCGGCTCGCTCGATCAGAAGTGGTACACCCGTGGCTATTACGGCTCGCTGAGTTTCAATACGCGCGCGGTGTATCAGCGCTACATGGGTTTCTACGACGGCAACCCGGCCAACCTCAATCCGCTGCCGCCGGTCGATGCGGCTAAACGCTCGGTCGAGGCCATGGGCGGTGCCACGTCGGTGCTGGAAAAAATGCGCAGTGCGATGGCCAGCGCTGACTACCGCTGGGCCGCGCAGTTGGGCAGCCAGTTGCTGTTCGCCGATCCGGACAACGCGGATGCCCGCAACGCTCAAGCCGAGACTCTGGAGCAGTTGGGGTATCAAAGCGAGAACGCCACCTGGCGCAACATGTACCTGACCGGTGCGATGGAACTGCGCAACGGCGTACCACCGCAGTCTGCCAATACCGTATCGGTGGACATGGTCCGGGCGATGAGTCCGGAAATGTTCTTCGACTACCTCGCGGTACGCCTGGACAGCGACAAAGCCGTGGCCCATGACCTGACGCTGAACTGGACGTTCGACGATGTGCAAAGGGATTTCACCCTGACCTTGCGCAACGGCGTGCTGACTCACCGCGCCGGTCTGAATCCGGCGGCGGATGCGAGCGTCAGCCTGAGCCGCGATACGCTGGAGAAGATCAGCCTGAAGCAATTGGACTTCCCGACGGCGATGCAAAAAGGGCTGGTGAAGTTGCAGGGCAATGGTCAGAAATTCGGATTATTGATGGGCAGCCTGGATACGTTCGGGCCGCAGTTCAATATCGTCACGCCGTAAGTCAAAAGCCCCTCACCCTAGCCCTCTCCCAAAGGGAGAGGGGACTGACCGTGTTGGATGTACGAGATACGCCGAGGTGGGATACCGAGTAGAACTCAGATTCCGAACGCCATGAAGATCGGCTCCCTTTCCCCCTCGCCCCCTTGGGGGAGAGGGCTGGGGTGAGGGGGAAATCTTGCTGGCACCCTCAATAACGATCAATCACCTCAATCCTGCTTTCAACAAACCTGCCCCGGATTCAACCGGAACTGCTTCGGCGTAATCCCGAACTGTTTGCGAAACGCGCGGATAAAGTTGCTCGGCTGGCGATAACCCAGCCGCTCAGCGATCCGCTCGATCGGTTGATCGCCCGCCGTCAGCCAGTGCCGCGCCATCGTCAGATTGTCCTCACGCGCAGGCGCACAAGTTGCAGCGTGCCAGTGGCGCAGCATGCTCTGGTGCAGAAACGGGTTGGCGCCCAGCAAAGCCTGATCGAGCCTGGAGCGCGGCAAGGTCAGGCACAGATGCTCGCCCTGCTCCACCGCGATACCCACTCCACGCAGCCAGCCACCGGCCATTTGCGCCGGGCGCAGGCTGACACTCACAAACAAATCTCCAGGCGCCCCGCCGAGTCGACGGGCAATGTTGCGCACCAGCGTTATCGCCGCCGCATCCAGAGCGAAATGATGGAGCTGCCCCTGCAGCGAACGCAGGCGCAAACGAGCCACGTCGCCTGCCTCGACCAACTCCACCGCAACGTAATTGATCACCCTTGGCAAGCAGTCAATGAAGCACTTCAGACTGGCACGCAGGGTCGCGGCCGAGTCGAGCAGAATATTCAGTCCTTGCAGGCAATCGGTCGCCATTCCGTCGGCCAGTTCGCAGCCAAACGTCGGCGCTACCCCGGCCCATTCACACTCACGCCACAACCGTTCAAGCGCTTGTGCGGCGATCAATTGAGGCTGCCCGGCGAGCACAGACGGGCAGATCCCCACGCGCGCCATCAAGCGTTGCGGGCACAGCCCGGACTGGCGAGCATGCGCGAGAATCGTGCGGGTGAACGCGCTGGAGGCGAACAGAGGCTGAGACATGAAGGCGGCCATCGAAGAACAGGCGTGTACTTATGCCAGCGGACGTGCTATCGATCCAATGCATTAAAAGTATTCACAAAATGCAGGAGACGCATGATGGATCTTCGCCAGCTTCGCCACTTGGTCGCCCTCGCTGATTACCGCAACTTCGGTCGCGCCGCCGAGGCGATCAACCTCAGCCAACCAGCGTTCAGCCGCAGCATCCAGACTCTGGAGCGTGACCTTGACTGCGAGCTGGTCGAGCGCAGCAGCCGTGAGTTTCGCCTGACCGGGCAAGGCCAACTGGTGCTGCAACATGCGCGGCGCCTGCTCGCTGGCAGTCAGGCGCTGCACAACGAATTGACGCAATACAACGGCCTCACCGGCGGCGAACTGCAATTCGGTTGCGGCCCGTATCCGGCGCAAGTGCTGGTGCCGGAAGCGCTGGCCGATTTCATTCAGGCGCATCCGGCGATTCGCACGCGGTTTCATCAGGGCGACTGGCAGCAATTGACGCTGTGGTTGCGCGAGCAGCAGATCGAGTTTTTCGTCGCCGATGCGCGGCACTTCGTCAGCGATCCGCAGTATGAGGTGCACCTGCTGCGCACGCGGCCGGGACGGTTTTTCTGTCGCGCTGGCCATCCGCTTGCCGCGCAACGAGACCTGCGCTTGCGCGCCCTGCTCGATTACCCGATCGTCGGCACGCGCATTCCACCGATGATCCGCAAGGTGCTCGCCGATATCCTCGGTGAGCAGGACTTCACCCCGAGCGTCGAGTGCGCACAATTTGACGCGATCCAGCGCGTAGTGCTGCGTTCAGACGCGGTGGGGCTCGCCACGCTTGAGGCCTTGCGTGAACAACTTGATCGAGGCCTGATCGAGCTGCTCGACTTTGTCGACGTCCCCCATGACGAGGCGGCGCTGCAATTGGGTTACGGCATCGTCAGCCGCGCCGGTTTTACCCTGACGCCAGCAGCGCGGGCGATGATCGAGGCGATCCTCAGCGTCGATCAGCGTTTGCTGGCGGCTAACGGAGCGACGGGAGACGCGCGCGCAACATGAGCAAAACCCATCCGCAACCCGTCAACGCTTTTTACGCGCCGACCCTGCTGCCGGCCATTGAAGAATTGCTCGCGCGCGGCGTTACCCAAGGCGCAATCGAAGCGCAGCTGCGCCGCAGCCTGTTCGATCTGCGCACGCCGTTCACGCGCATGCCGCTGCTGATGTCACGGCGCTTCTGGGCGTTTGCCGTGGAACAGAGCGGGGATCCACTGATCGGTCTGGCGGCGGGTGAACGTTTCGTTTCGACGGCCAGCAACGGGCTGACCTATCTGTTCGATGTCGCCGTGTCGCTGGAACGTGCCTGTGCGTTTTTCGCCGAGTACTTTGCGTTTTTCAACGGACATTTCCGTGTGCAAATCCTGCGTAAAGATGACGGCGTAACACTGCGTCTGGTCGAAGCCGGCAGTCTGGGTGCTCCGGCGGCGCTGACCGATTACCTCCTCGTCAGCCTGTGCAGCCTGGTGCGACGCAAATTGCTCGCCAGCGGCGTGAATCGTGATCCGGTGCTAGGTGTGGCACTGGCATCGGCAAGCCGCGAGCAGCATCAATCGGCATTGCGCGCCCCGGTGAGCGCAGAGCAATCATGCGCGGCGATTTATCTGGATCCTCAGCTGTTCGTGATGCCGTTGACACCGGGCAATCCGGCATTGGAGACAACGCTTGTCGATCTGCTGGAACAGACCCGACGTCTCAGTGAATCGACCTTGCTCGGACAGCTCAGCGATTATCTGATCGAAGATCTGGCGACAGCGGATTGGCAGCAGTTCTGTGTTACACAGCATTTGCTTGAGCGCACGGCGGCAAGGCGTTTGAAGGCGTTGGGCTGGACTTTCAGCGAACTGCTTGATGAGCATCGCCGCTATCGTGCCGAGGACCTGCTGCAATCCGGGGCGCTGGAGCTGGTCGAAGTGGCTGATCGGTTGGGTTACAGCGATGTGCAGGGATTCAACCGGGCTTTCGCGCGCTGGCTGGGGTGCGCGCCTGGGGAGTATCGCGCGCGGTGGCTGAAGCTTTGAATTGGCTGGTGTCAGTGCTGGCCCCATCGCTGGCAAGCCAGCTCCCACAGAGGCCAGTGCTGACACAGGATTTGTGAACAACCTCGAACCCTGTGGGAGCTGGCTTGCCAGCGAAGAGGCCCGCCCGAGCAATCAAAAACTCACTGCCCCGAAGCCACACTCGCCGGCGCCCGCTCAGGCGTAACAATGCTGCCCAGATCGATATGCTTCCACTCAGGCTTGGCCCCCAAGCGCGCATTGAAGCGGTAGTTGAAAGTGAACTCATCCGCCGTCGGCACGCTCAGCGGTTTGCCATATACCGCTTCGATTGCGCCCAAGTCGTAGCCCATCACCTGCAACAGTGTCGGGAAGATGTTGTAGTGGCTGGAGCGGTCCTTGTTTGCCGGCAGATTCGCCGCCCAGTCCGGCGCCTGCAATCCACGGCCCTGAATCACCACCAGCGGCACCAGCCCCTCCTCTTCCACCGGGTCGCCGCCGCAATGGGTATTCAAGCCCGGGTTGCCGCGCTCATGCAGATCCTGGCCATGATCGGAGGTGTAGATCAGCAGCGCATTGTCCAGGTTGGCTTGGGCAAACACCCTCGCGAAGAACTCGCCGACGTTCCACAACAGCGTGTTCTTGTAGGCGTTGCGATACAGCACCCAGTCATCCGGCTGGCCATTGAAACCGGGGCGTTCGCCAGTGTCGGCGACTTCGGTGAACTGCCCGCGCGGCAGCGTCGGCCGGTAGGCCATGAACGCGTCCGGGTATTTGTCATGCACCGGAAAATGCGCGCCGACCTTGTTGATCACGATCAGCTCGGGGCGATCGTCATTGAGCAATTCGATCAGCTTCGCCGCTGCCGCCATATCGCGGTCGCGCACGCTGGTCTGGTCGAATTGCACGAAACTGTCGATGTCGTTTTTCTCGGCAGCGGTCATCAGGTTCTGCAGGTTGCCGGCCGTGCGTTGGGCGTCGATGTACACCGTGCCGAGCCCGGCCTTCTTCGCGTACTGCCAGATCGACGGCAACGTGCTGTTGATGCGCCTGTAATCGGCGCGGGTGCCGCCGTAGCGCAAGGTGACGTTGGTGTCGGCGCTGCAGTTGGCAATGGACGCGGCATAACCGAAGTTGAAGACATCGACCCCGGCCGGCGCTTGCTTGAGGTTGCTGTGCACGCCGAACGGCGCGTTGATGTCGAGGTAATTGCCGGAAATGCTTTCGTCGATGATCAGCACGATGTCGTGGCCGACGGCGGGCGTGGCGCGCGCAAGCGTCACCGCTTCACGGGGGCCGACGGTGTCATGCAACGCTTCGTAGGCAAACAGGTTGAGGTAGGCCAGCGGCGTGTACATGATCGGCAGACCACGTGCGCCCTCACCCGCACGTAAAAACAGCAAAGCGCTGAGCATCAACACGCCGATGACCGGAGCCGCTACCCGCAACGTATTGGGTATGAACAGCGCATGACGCGGCTTGAGTCCGATGCCGAATAACAGCAGCAAGCCACTGAGCAGCGCGCGCAGGATCGCGTCGCGATACTGATAGGCCGCTTCCTGAATGAAGCCGCCGGAGTACACCAGCGAGACAAAATCGCTGTACCTCAGGTAATCCGCGGTGACCCGGGTGTAAACATCAAAAAAAACCGCTGCGGCAAACATCGTTAATGCGAACACATGTCGAACGAGAGCCTGACGTATATAGGCACTTAGATATAACGCGAAAGTAAGCGCCAAAAACATCGCGCCAAAAACAAGTGCATTGAAACCCCACCCGATAGCATTTAACCGGTCCAGATAATAGTCGGAAAAGAGCAATAGATAGGCAACTAAAAGCAGTTCCTTGGCGTATTTGAACATGGCGATACCGGCCGTCCGAAATGGGAAGTTGTCAAAGCTTTGTCGGTTAGAACCTGACACTAGCACCCGGCCATCAAAGCGCAAGAAATGACTGATAGCCGGGTAAAGCGTCAAAAAAACGGTGACTCAAATCTGACACACCCGCGGGGATGAAAGCCTTTAATTTCGGGGACTTAGACCGTCTGTCGGTTAAATTGAATCTGAACAAATCTGCAAAGAAACAACAAATTCAATCGCAGCAATGACTTGATGGCCAATCGCCAAAAACGCCTCAAGTGTTATACCCGTGCAACATGTCATTTTGCTGACACGCTTTTCAAACCCTGCGCTATACCCCTTTAACAATCTCATTCCGTAGTTAACTTTTCTGGTTTTATTGAGGTGCGCAGATGGACGTGAGCGTATTTGGCACTGGCTATGTCGGACTTATACAAGCCGCTGCACTTGCCGATGTCGGTCATCGGGTTTTATGCATTGATATTGATCCGAACAAGATCAAACAACTGCAACAAGCGGTACCGCCCATCAGTGAGCCAGGCCTGTCCGCAACACTTGAAGAAAACATCAAGGCCGGGCGCTTGTTGTTCAGCACCCAGGCCAGTGATGCGGTGACTCACGCCGAGCTGATTTTCATCGCCGTCGGCACCCCGGCGGACGAAGACGGCTCCGCCGACCTCAGCCATGTGCTCAACGTCGCCCGGCAGATTGCCGGCCTGATGGAGGCCGATCGCACGCTGATCATCAAATCCACAGTGCCGGTCGGGACTGCCGATCAGGTTCTGGCCACGGCCACCAACGAATTGCTGCAGCGCGGCAAAACCGAGCTGCAGGTGCGCGTGGTATCCAACCCGGAATTTCTCAAGGAAGGCAGCGCCCTCGCCGACTGCATGCGCCCGGACCGGATCATCATCGGCACCCGCGACGACGCTGCCCGCGAGCAGATGAGCGAGCTGTACGCGCCGTTCTGCCGCAACCACGAAAAACTGATGTTCATGGACAACCGCAGCGCCGAGCTGACCAAGTACGCGGCCAATGCGATGCTCGCCACCCGCATCAGTTTCATGAACGAACTGGCCAATCTCACCGAGCTGCTCGGCGCCGACATCGAAGCGGTGCGCAAAGGCATCGGCTCCGACCCGCGCATCGGCTACCACTTCATCTATCCGGGCTGCGGCTTCGGTGGCTCGTGCTTTCCCAAGGATCTGCGGGCCTTGCTGCACACCGCCGAACACAACGGCATGCCGTTGAAACTGCTGCGCAGCGTCACCGACGTCAATGACAGCCAACGGCACATCCTGTTCAGCAAACTGCGCGCGCAGTTTCCGCAAGGCCTGGCCGGCAAATCCATCGCGGTCTGGGGCCTGGCGTTCAAACCGAACACCGACGACATGCGCGAAGCCCCCAGCCGTTACCTGATGGACGCGTTGTGGGCCGAAGGCGCCAGCGTGCAGGCCTACGATCCGGAAGCCATGTCCGAGTGCCGACGCATCTACGGCTATCGCAACGACCTGCACTTGTGCGCGACCCGCGACGACACCCTTGAAGACGCCGACGCGCTGGTGATCTGCACCGAGTGGAAAAACTTCCGCGTGGTCGATTTCGAGCTGCTCGCCGAGAAGCTGCGTTCGAAAGTGATCATTGACGGGCGCAACCTGTACAACCCGGAACAGGTAGCCGCCGCCGGCCTGCATTACAGCGGTATCGGTCTGCGCCACATCGCCCCTGAAGGGCTGCGGCCATGAAGATTCTGGTGACCGGTGCCGCCGGTTTCATTGGTGCCCATTGCGTCCTGCGCTTGCTGCGCGACGGGCATTCGGTGGTCGGCCTGGACAATTTCAATCACTACTACGACCCGCAGCTCAAGCACGACCGCGTGCAGTGGGTGCGCGAGCAGGTCGGCGATTTTCCGCTGGCGACGGTGGATCTGGCCCACGCTTCAGCGATCGACGCGTTGTTTGCCCGCGAGCAGCCACAAGTGGTGATCCATCTGGCCGCGCAGGCCGGGGTGCGTTATTCGCTGGACAATCCACGGGCGTATCTGGACAGCAACCTCAACGGTTTCCTGAACATTCTCGAGAGCTGCCGCCACCACCCGGTCGAACACCTGATCTACGCCTCGTCGAGTTCGGTGTACGGCGCCAATCAACACACGCCTTACTCGGTCAAGGATGGCGTCAACCATCCGCTGTCGCTGTACGCCGCGACCAAAAAAGCCAATGAACTGATGGCGCACAGCTACAGCCATCTGTTCGGCATTCCCTGCACCGGCCTGCGCTTTTTCACCGTGTACGGGCCTTGGGGTCGGCCGGACATGTCGCCGATCCAGTTCGCCCGGGCGATCAGCGAAGGCGAGCCGCTGAAGCTGTTCAATTACGGCGAGCACCAGCGCGATTTCACCTACATCGACGACATCATCGAAAGCATCGCACGCCTCATCGATCAGCCACCGCAAGCCAATCCGCAGTGGGATCGCGAGCAGCCCGACCCGGCCAGCAGCATGGCGCCGTGGCGTCTGTTCAACATTGGCGGGCAGCAGCCGGTTGCACTGAAAACCTACCTCGCGCTGATGGAAAAACATCTCGATCGGCAAGCCATTGTCGAGCTGCTGCCGCTGCAACCGGGCGACGTGCTCAACACCTGCGCCGAGGCCAGCGATCTGGCCCAGGCCACCGGATTCCAGCCCCGAATAGAACTGGATGAAGGACTGGGCCGCTTCATCGCCTGGTTCCGCGACTACTACCCCACTGCCCGTGCGCCGCTTGCGGCTGATTGAATGCGGAGGACGCCATGACTGGACATGAAAGAAGTGTGTCGATTGCACAGATGCGCCCTGACAAGCGCGTCGACCCGGAACATCGCATGCGCCTCGACGCGGCGATCCATCGTCAGGGTCGCGGCTGGCTCAGCGGCCGCGATGGCGGCCGCCCATGGCAGCTGTCGCGGACCAACCGGGTGGTCGCCTGCCTCGGCGCGCTGACGATTCTCGTGCTGATCTCGCCAGTGCTGCTGGGCCTGGCCCTGGCCATCAAGCTCACCAGCCCGGGGCCGGTGCTGTTCGTGCAGAAACGCACCGGTTATCGCGGGCGCAAGTTCGGCATGTTCAAGTTCCGCACCATGGTCAGCAACGCCGAAGAACTCAAAGAGTCGCTGCGCCACCTGAACAAACACGGGGCTGACGCCATCGACTTCAAGATCGACAAGGACCCGCGCGTCACCGGCATCGGCAGTTTTCTGCGGCGCACCAGCCTCGACGAGCTGCCCAATCTGATCAACGTAGTGACCGGCGACATGCGCCTGGTCGGCCCTCGTCCGACCTCGTTCAACGCCTACCGCTACAAGGACAATCACCTCGCGCGTCTGGCGATCTACCCCGGCATGACCGGTCTGTGGCAGATCTCCGGACGCAGCAACATCGACTTCGACCAGCGCGTTGAGTTGGACCTCAGCTACATCGCCGAGCAGAGCCTTCTGCTTGATCTGAAGATTCTGTTGAAAACCCCCTTCAAAGTATTCAGCGGCCACGGAGCAAGCTAATGGACGGTTCAACCAATAAAAGCCTGAGCATCGCCAGCCCCAGCGAATCGAATCTGACTTCGACCGTGCTGGATCTCGATCTGCGCATTCTGTTCCTGACCGCCGCCAACCCCGGCGCCGGCACCACCACCAGCGCTCTGGCACTGGCCAGTCAGCTGGCGCAGATGAGCAGCGGCCAGGTGCTGCTGGTCGACGCCAGCCAGTCGGCGAACAACCTCACCCAGCAGATGAACCTCGGCAAGGAGCGCGGCCTGCGCGACCTGCTGTTCAACCCGGGCAACCCGCCGCTGTTGCAGGACTGCGTGGTGCAGGTCTCGAGCCTGCCCTTCCATGTGCTGCCCAACGGCCGGCCGATCCGCACGCTGGAACACCTGACCGCCGAGCGCCTGAGCCCGTTGCTCGACCAGTTGGGCAGCCAGTACCGCTTTGTGGTGATCGACGGCGACGCGGTGTATTCCGCCGCCGACACCCTGGTCATCAGTACTCAGGTCGACGGTGTGGTGTTTGTCGTGCGCGCCGAAGACACCCGCTGGGAAGTCGCCCAGGCCGCTGTGCAACGCCTGACTCAGGCCGGGGCGAAAGTGGTCGGCAGCGTGTTCAACCGGCGCAAGTACTACATGCCCAAATGGCTTTACAAAAACCTGTAAGCGAACGCAAAGGATGACGCCATGAACGCCAGAATGCTTGTCCTGCTGTTGCTGCCGCTTGCGGGCTGCTCCAGCACTTCCGACACCCAGAACATGCCGGTGAATATTCTCACCGCCTCCCCGGCCAACGCCCAGGCGACCGATATGCCGAAGATCGAGCAGACCCTGCGCCCGCAGGATGTGCTGGACGTGATCTTCCATATCAGCACCAGCGGCTCGGACGCCTACCGCGTGCAATCGGGCGACCAGATCGGCCTGAATTTCACCGCCGCCAGCCAGCTCAACGGCAATCAACTGGTGCTGCCCGACGGCACCATCGAACTGCCGGGCGCCAACACCTCGGTGAAAATCGCCGGGCTGACCAGCGAAGAAGCGCGCCAGGAAATCCAGCGCGTGTATCAGCGCAAACAGCTGTTCCAGCCCAACCGCAATCAGCTTACCGTGCAGATCATCAGCCCCTTGAGCAACGAGCAGAACCTTAAAAGTGCGCTGAACCACCCGGCCACCGGCATGAGCCGCGAGATCACCGTCGGCACTGACGGCTACGCGAGTTTTCCGGAAATCGGCGCCGTGCCGCTGCAAGGCATGACCGTCAATCAACTGGAAACCTTCCTCAACAAAAAGTACGCGCAACTGCCGGGCCGCATGACCGTGGACGTGCTGCTCAAGTCCACCGCAGGCAACGAGATCTACGTGCTCGGCGAGGTCGCACAACCGGGCTCGTATCCGATCCGCCGGCCGGTGTCGGTGCTCGAGGCGCTGACCCTGGCGCGCGGTACCAACGTCAAGGCGCGGCTGGATTCGGTGGTGATCATGCGGCGCAACGGCAATCAGGTGAAAGCCGTGCGCTACGACGTCGAAAAAGCGCTGTCCGGCGACGCCCCGCAAATCGCCTACCTGCAACCGGACGACATGCTCTACGTGCCAAAAACCAAACTGGCCAGCGCCGGCGAACTCGCCCGCCAACTGGCTGATGTGGTGCTGTTCCAGGGCGTCGGTTTCAGCTTCGGCTACCGCGTCGACAACAAAGACAGTGACAACTAACTCACAGGTGACCGACATGAACCCAAAGGAAAACTACCTGCATGAGTTCTTCAGGATTTTCTTCGCCAACAAGCAACTGGTGAAGCGCGTCTTCCTGACCTTTGCAGTCATCGCCCTGCTCCTGCCGTTGCTGCTCAAACAGAGCTTCGATATCACCGCGCAGGTCATCGTGCAGTCGAAAAAACTCTCTCAGGGCGACGCCACCACGTCGCTCACGGTGGACAACGCCACGTTCATTCCGCCGTCGCTGGCGGACATGGAAACCGAGAGCAACATCCTCCGCTCGCCAGCACTGATCCGTCAGACCATCAGCGAACTGCGCGACAACGGTGAATACAGCCCGCCACCCGGGGTGTTCGCCAAGTTGCTTGGCGAACCGTTCAAGCGCTACGTCTCGACACCGCTGCGCGAGTACGTCATCAACCCGCTGCGCAACGGGCTCGGCATGGAAACCGATCCGGTACGTGACACCACCCTCGACGCCCTGACCCAGCAAGCCGTCGACAGCCTGAAAATCGAAACCCTGCCCGGCTCCAACGTGATCTCGATCACCTACAGCTTCCCGGATCCGCAGCAAGGCACGACGTTTGTCAGCGCCCTGCTGCAGAACTATCTGGTCAGCCGTCAGGCCCTGCAATCGATCGACTTGCCGCAGTCGTTCTACGAGACCAAAAAGCACCAGTATCAAGTGCGTCTCGATGGCCTGGAAGGTAATCGTCAAGCACTGCTGGAAAATGTCGGCGCAGCGGATCCGAAGGAGGAAATCACCTTCCGCCTCAACGCCATCAACACTGAAGAACAGGCGCTGAACCTGTATCAGGACCGCCTGCTGCAAAGCCAGCGCTGGCTCGAATATCTGAAAACCGCGCTCGCCGCCGCCAGCAGTAGCAAGCTCAACGACTACACCTTCCCCTACACCTTCACCACCACCGTCGACAACGTGGCGTTCGAGGACCGGGAAATCAAACAGATGGGCGAGCAACTAACCAGCCAGGTCAGCCGTTACATGAACGATCTGGCGGTGTTCCAGCCCGGCAGCGAACCGATGCTGTTGACCCGCGAGCAGATCGCCCGCACCCGTCAGCAGTTTCTCAAAGTGGTGAGCAACCGCATCCAGGAACGCACCGCCGATCTGACCGTGGTCAAGCAGGTGATCGAGCAGAAAACCGCGCGCATCGCCGAGTTCAAGAACCGCATCCGCGACCTGCAGCAGACCCAGAGCAAACTGCGCCAGATGGACACCGAGATCGATGCGCTGCACGCAGCGTTCTCGACCTATGCCCAGCGTTTTGCCGAAAGCAGCACCACGCGCTCGCTCAACGATGACCTGTCCAACGCCCGGGTACTCAGCCCGCCGTTCGAACCGACCGAGGCAGCCTTCCCGAAACCGCTGCTGATCATCCCGTTCGGGCTGTTCACCGGTCTGCTGCTGGCAATCGCGTTCGTCTACGTGCGTGAGTTCTTCGATCACCGCTTCAAGCATCCGGCGCAAATCAGCCATGAGCTGGGCCTGCCGGTGCTGTTGGTGCTCAACGAAGAAACGTCGCAGCCGGGCAATCCGCACAAGAACTGGACCATGCCGAGCCTGGTTCACTGGGTGCGCAATTGAACGCGGTGTCCACCCCAATCGTCGCCCTGCCGATCATTCATTTGCTCAGCAGCGGCGGCTTCTACGGGGCCGAGCGGATGTTGCTGGATCATTGCCTGGCCACGCCGGGGCAGCATCAGGTGCTGTTCCTCGACGCACCGCCTGAGCTGATCTCGCGCTTTCGCGAGGCTGGGGTGGACGCTCGCGCTTGTTCAGGGCCGGGCGAGCTGTTGCGGCACTTGCGTCAGCGCCGTGGCGACAAACCGTTGCTCAACACCCACAACTTCAAAGGCCTGCTGTTCGGCTGGGTCGGCGCCACGCTGTTGCGCCTGCCGCTGGTGATCACTCAGCACGGCTTCACCCCACGCAGTCGCAAGCAGAAGTTCTACACCTGGCTAAGCCTGCAACTGTGCCGCACGGCGTCGGTGAAACGGGTGGTCTGCGTGGCGGAAAGTATCGCCGTGCTGCACCGTCAGGCCAACGTCCGGACGGAGAAGTTGCAGGTGATTCCAAACGGTTTACCAGCGGCGCCAGCGATGCCGTCGCTGGCAGAGCGGCAACGCTGGCTGGCCGGTTACGTCGGGCGGTTGAGCAGCGAGAAAGGCCCGGACCTGTTCCTCGATGCGCTGATCGCATTGTGTCACCAGCATCCGCAACTGGACGCGGTGATGCTCGGTGACGGACCGGAACGCGAGGCCTTGCAGGCGCGCATCGATGCTGCCGGGTTGCAGCAGCGGATTCGCCTACCGGGCTACCAGACGGCGATGCAAGGCTGGTGGCAACAACTCGATGCGCTGGTGATCAGCTCGCGCACCGAGGGCACGCCAATGATTCTGCTCGAAGCGATGCAGGCCGGCGTGCCGGTGGTGGCGTTCGCGGTCGGCGGTATTCCCGATGTCCTGCAGGACCGTCACAACGGCCTGCTCGCGGCGCCGACGGATACCGCCGCCCTCGCCCGCCAGCTCGACACACTGCTGGCCGAACCGAAGCTGGCCGCGCAGTTGCGTGAAAACGCCAGACGCACCCAACAGGAACGCTACGACCTCAAGGCTTTGGCCGAACGCTGGTCGCAGCTGTACATCCACACGGCACGGGAGACACGCGCATGATTTTCCCGCTCTCGATCGTCAGTCTGTTCGCCCTGGTCAGCCTCGGTCTGCTGGCCAGTCCCTGGCCGTATCTGGCGCCGGGGGCGGTGATTGGCCTGGTCGGTTTCACCGTCCTGTACCGCAAGCCGACCTGGGGCCTGCTCGGCATTGCCGCGCTGGTGCCGTTCGAAGGGTTCTTCAAAGACAGTTCAGTGTCGGGAAGCAAGTTGCTCGGCGCCTCGCTGGCGGTGATCGTGATGCTGCAACTGGCGCTGCACCAGATTCCATCGCAACGCCTGCGCAGCAACCTGTGGCACTGCCTGATCGGCTTCATGGTTCTGTATTTTCTCAGCCTGCTCAATACCGATGACATGGGCATGTCGCTGGGGCATCTGCGCGAACTCAGCGTTGGTCTGGTGCTGTTTGTCATTACCTTGTTGATCGGCCGCGAACTGAACCTCGACCTGTTCGCCCGGCTGGTGACCCTCGCCGTCACCGCGACCTGCGCCATGGCAATGTTCTCGGCGAAGTTTCAGGATCAGGGCCGCGCCGCCGGCCTGCTCGAAGACCCCAACGCCTTCGCTATGCTCATCGCCTTCGCCATTCCTCTGGGTCTGCTGCTGGTGATCCGCAGCCCGAACCTGCTGCACCGCTTGTTCTGGGGCACCTGCTGCCTGCTGTTGCTCGGTGGCATGACCAAGACCGAATCGCGTTCCGGGCTGGTGGTATTGGCGTTGAGCCTGCTCATCGGCATCTGGCACTACCGCGCGCAACTGACCCACATCCGCCCACGGCACCTGGGTTTCGTCATGCTCGGTGCGGCCATCGTGATTCCGCTGGCGATCTACGCCATGCCGGCCGGTTACATGGCGCGGATCCAGTCATTGAGCATCCTCAGCGCCGGCTCCAAGGCGCAGGACGAATCCCTCGGCCGCCGTGCTTCCTACATCGTCGTCGGCGGCCAGATGATCCGCGAACATCCGGTGCTCGGCTCCGGTCCCGGCACCTTCCCACTGCATTACGCGACCACCGGTTACGCCAAGGCGTTTTCCGCCAACCGCAAGATCGGCGATCTGTACCGCCGCGCCCACAACACCTATTTGGAAATCTTCAGCGAACTGGGCGTGCCTGCCGGGCTGTTCTTCGTCGGCATGCTCGGGCTCGGTCTGTACAACCTGATTCGCGCGCGGGCGGCGTGGATGCTGCGCGGTGATGGACATCGGGCGGACATGATGACCCACATGGGGGTGAGCTTTCTGTCGCTGACCCTGTTCCTGATGTTCCTCAGCGCGCCGAACCAGAAATACGTGTGGATCATGCTGGCGCTGACCAGCGTCCTGCGCATCAAGGCCGAGCAGGCGCCACTGACCCCGGAGACGCAGGCATGAAGCGGATCAGCATCGTCATCCCGATGTACAACGAGGCGCGGCACATTGGCCGTACCCTGCTCGCCGCGCAGAAAGCCGCACACGCGGCCAACGTCGAGTGCGAGCTGATCGTGGTCGACAACGGCTCGACCGATCAGGGTCCGCAGATTGCCCGGCAGTTCGGCGCAACCGTGCTGAGCTTGCCGGGGCTGTTGATCGGCGCTCTACGCAATCGCGGCACGGCGATCGCCAGCGGGGAATGGCTGGCCTTCATCGACGCCGACGTGGAAATGCCTGAAACCTGGTTGCAGCCCTTGTTCGACATCCAAGCCAGTGGCCAAGCCGATGTGTTCGGCCTGGATCTGCATACGCCGGCCGAGGCGCCATGGTTCGCCACGGCCTGGCAGCGGCGCACTTCGCAGCCGTCGCACCGCGTCAGCCACAGTGTCGATTGGCTGCCCAGTTCCAACCTGCTGATGCGTCGCGACTGGTTCGACAAGGTCGGCGGTTTCAACGAGGCCCTGCGCACTGGCGAAGACAAGGAATTCACCCTGCGCCTGCACGAACAGGGCGCGCGTCTGCTGTCGGTCAATGACAAGGTCGCGCTGCACTGGGGTTACGAGATGAACTGGCGCGAATGGATGGGCAAGGAAATGTGGCGTCAGGGCAGCCATCTGCAACTGCTGCGCACCCATGGCATGAGCCTGCGCCTGCTGCGCTTTCCAATATTGTCGTTGTTGGTGTGGATCCTCGATTTCCTGGCGATTTCCGCACTGCTAGACGGCTTTCCCCATCACGCGGCGGTGATGGTCACCCTGACCGTGATCCCCGGTCTGGTCCTGAGCGTTCGCCAGAGCATCAAGCACCGCGATCCGAT
Organism: Pseudomonas sp. AC255; assembly: GCF_979258175.1. NCBI lineage: Bacteria > Pseudomonadati > Pseudomonadota > Gammaproteobacteria > Pseudomonadales > Pseudomonadaceae > Pseudomonas > Pseudomonas sp. AC255. Next base: position 2,951,705 of record NZ_OZ409841.1, read on the forward strand.
TCTGCTCCTGCAACTGTGGGGCCTGCACTGGCTGCGCCTGCACCTGGCCGGCGCGGCGTTCATTTTGAGTCTGTGTCAGTGGAACGCAAGGAGGCCTGCCCGTGGCTGAGTTCATTTTCTGGATGTGCCTGTTGCTGCCGGTCTACGCCTACGTCGGCTACCCGCTGTTGCTGACGATCCTCGCGCCGCTGTTTCCAGCGTGGCGACACACGCCGGCGCCGCCGCTGAACGTCAGCATCGTCATCGCCGCGCACAACGAGGCGCGGCATATCGAGCACAAGTTGCGCACGCTGCTGGCCCAGGATTATCAACCGGCAACGCTGCAGATCATTCTCGCCAGCGACGGCTCTACCGATGACACCGTGGCCTGCGCGCACAAAGTGATTGATCCGCGCATCACCGTGCTTGACCTGCCGCGTCAGGGCAAAGCCGCCACGCTGAATGCCGGCGCGGCCCTGAGCAGCGGCGACATTCTGGTGTTTACCGATGCCGACAACCAATGGTCACGCGACACTCTCGGCCACTTGCTCGCGCCGCTGAGCGATCCACAGGTCGGCGCCTGCGCCGGGCACATGGTGATCCCGGTTACTGGTGGCGGCCTGAGCATCGGCGACAGCCTGTACCGGCATTACGAAGGCTGGTTGCGCCGGGTCGAGAATCGCACCGGCTGCATGGTCTCGGCCGACGGCGCCCTGCTCGCCCTGCGCCGCGAGCTGTTCCAGAACGTACCGGCCGAGGTCAACGACGACTTCTTTATCAGCACCTGCGCGCCGGTAGCCGGCAAGCGCATCGTCTACGTTCCCGAAGCGCAAGTGATCGACCATGGCGTCGACGAGGCGGACAAACAGTTTCGCCGCCGGCAGCGCGTCACCGTCGGCGGCCTGCAAAGCCTGGCCCAGCGCCGCGAGCTGCTCAACCCGCTCAAGCATGGCCTGTATTCCCTGGCGTTGATCAGCCACAAACTGATCCGCCGCCTGGCGCCGGTACTCCTGCTGCCATTGCTGCTGAGCAATTGCTGGCTGTGGGACGAGCACGCTTTCTATCGCCTGAGCCTGATCGCGCAACTGTTCGGCTACAGCGTGGCAATTGCCGGGCTGCTGGATGCGCAACACCGCTTGCCGAAACCGTTCCGCCTCGCCGCGTTTCTGCTGGTCACCCTCGCCGGGATGAGTCTCGGCCTGTGGCAGTTCCTGCGCGGTCAGCGGTATGCCCAGTGGAATCCGGAACAGAACCGTTAAGAGGACCGAAGCCATGGCGATCAAACAACTGATAAAAAGCACCAGTGGCTGGCTCTATCTCAACTCGCCGGTGGGCCGTCAGCAGTTGCAGGGCGCGGGGGTGATTCTGATGCTGCACCGCGTGCTGTCCAATGACCGCGCCGCCGACCTGCCGCACCGCAATGAACTGTGCGTCGGACCGAAAGCGTTCGAGCATTTGCTGGTGTGGCTGCGCAAGCATTTCGACTGCGTGCCGCTGATGGAAATTCTCCAGCCCAACGCCCTGCGCAGCGAGCGCCCACGGGTGGCGCTGACCTTTGACGATGGCTGGCGTGACAACGCCGTCAACGCCTTCCCGTTGCTGCAGAAACACCAGGTGCCGGCGAGCATTTTTCTCTCCACCGATTTCATCGGCAGCCGCCAGCGTTTCTGGTGGGAAAGCCTTGGCGAAACCCTATGGGGCAGCCATGGCGATAAAGCACGCATGCACCTGATCGAATGCCTGCATGCGCGCAAACATCCGCTGCCGGTGCTGCTCGACGACATCGATGTCGAGCGCCGCAGCCTGGCGCTGCTGCATTACCTGCAAGGGCTGAAAAGCCTGGCCCCGCAGGAGCTGGAAGAACTCACCGACGAATGCCCGAAGGACTCGCTGCCACAGGCACTGGATTGGCATCAGGTGCGGGCAATGGAAGCCTCCGGTCTGGTGCGGTTCGGCCCGCACGGCGCCAGCCACGCAATCCTCACCGGTCTCGATGATGCGCGCCTGAGCGAAGAAATCCGCCGCAGCCGCGACGCATTGAACAACGGCTGCAACCGACCTCTACCGGTCTATTGCTACCCCAACGGCGACAACGATGATCGCGTTCGCCAGCAGGTCGCGGACCACGATTACCCGTTTGCGCTGGGCACCGGCACCGGGATCTATCGCGGCGACGGCGATCCGCTGAACCTGCCGCGTTTCGGCGTCAGCCAGCGCACCGCGCGCCATCCGCAATTGCTGTCTTGGCGGATCTACCGGGGAGCGCGGCCATGAGCCGAGGCAACTACCTCAAGCACCTCGCGTTGAGCATGGGCACCAAGCTGGCGATGATCGCCTTGCGTTTGCTGCGCAACGTCTTGCTCGCGCGGATTCTCGGCCCCAGCGAACGCGGCCTGTTCGCCCTGCTCAGCACCCTGCCGGATCTGATCAGTGCGGCCACCAGCGGCGGTTTGAATTCGGCGGTCGGTTATCAGGCGGCCAAGCAGCGGCCGATGGGTTTGCTGCTCAGTCAGGTGCTGGTGTTCGGCTGTCTGCTGGCCGGTTTGCTGACTTTGCTGGTGGTGGCGCTGGTACGCGAATTTGGCACGCAACTGGACGTGACCACGCAACTGGGCCTGCTCGCCTGGCTGTTGCTGCTGGCGGTGCCGTTGACCGTTTTGAAAAGCGGCCTGCTGACCCTGCACAACGCCTCGGGTGGCGTGATCGCGTTCAACGTCTTGCGCCTGATCGAATCGCTGGCGCCGCTGTTGCTGTTCGTCGCACTGTTCTGGATGTGGCAGAGCGCGGCGTTGGAGGCAGCGCTGATCAGTTGGCTGGCCGGTATCAGTCTGGTGGTGCTCGCCGGTTGGGTCTGGTTGAAGCGGGCGCAGCCATTGCAGTTGCAATGGGATCGCGCCAGCCAGAAGGAGCTGCTGCGCTACAGCGCGCGCAGCCATCCCGATCTGCTGTTCCAGCAAGTGATTTTGCGCTCCGATTACCTGTTCATCGGCGCCCTGCTCGGCAGCACCGCGCTGGGCCATTACGCCATGGCCAGCGCTGCTGCCGAATTGCTGTTGATCGTCCCCGAAGCGGTGACCACACCGCTGATGAAACGCCTGCTGCAACAGGATGAAGGCATGGACAAGGTCACTCCGCTGGCGCTGCGCCTGACCGCGACGGTGATGCTCGGCGCCTGTTTGAGCATGGCCGTGATCGGCGAGTGGTTGATCGTCACCCTGTTTGGCGCTGCCTACCAACCGGCGTACCCGGCGCTGCTGGCGTTGCTGCCGGGGCTGTTGGGTCTGTGCTACGCGAGCATTCTGCGCCTGGACTTGCTGGGCAAGAATCGCCCCGGCTCGGTGTCGTTGTTGATGGGCCTGGGCGCGCTGCTCAATCTGGCGCTGAACCTGGTGCTGATTCCGGCCTACGGCATCGTCGGCGCCGCCGCCGCATCATCGATGGCCTATCTGGCGGTGACCGTGGCCATGCTCGTGCTGTATTGCCGTTTGAGCGCTGTGCCGTTCTGGCAAACCCTGATCATCCTGCCCCGCGACGTGCTGCCGATGTGGTCGATGCTGCAGAGGAAACCCGCATGAAAGGCTGGTACCTGCTGTTCGGTCTCGGCCTGTCGCTGGACGCTTTGGCGGCGTCGATGCGCTGGGGCGAGATTCGTGACGGCAGTCTGTTTCTGCAAACCGATCAGCCTGACAGCGTGACCGTGCGCTGGACCCCGGCGTGGCAAGCGGATGCCAACGAAGAGCAGCTGTACCTGCTCGACGGTCGCGGCAAATTGCTCGGCGAACGCGTGATCAAGGCCAGCGAAACCCGTGGCAGTCAGACCTGGCCGCTGCTGCCCGGCGCGGCGAGTTATCGACTGGAAATTCCCGGCTACAGCTTCCGCCACTACCGCATCGAACACGATGAACGCACCGTTGCCCTGTTTGCCCCGGCCAAAGTGCACTTCAGTGCCGAAAGCAAAAATGGCGACGTGCTGTATTTCAAAGTCGCGGCCGGTGAGCATGCAGTGCTCGCCGGCAAGTTTCACGGCGGCGTCACCGCGCTACAGGCGCAGCGGATCGGCGACCACCAGGCGCTGACTCTCGCACTAAAGCCCTATCGCGCCTATTGGCAGTTCGATCAGGTCGCGTTGCCAGTCAGCCCCCGCGAGCAGGTCTGGCGCCTGCAACTGCAGGGCAGCGGCAAAGCGGCGTTCTGGCTTGATGGCACGACTAATCTGTTTGCGCAGAATCCGCAGCAACTGCAACCGCTGCGCGAAGAGATCGGAGATGTCCGGCTGGTGCTGCACGACAAAGTCCTCGGGCGCACGCCGGATCTCGGTATTGCCCTGCCCTACGTGATGCCGCCCGCAGCCAGCCATGCGCTGCTCGATGCGCTGAAACCGACGGCAGCGAGCTATTACAGTTTCGTCGACGTCACGGCGCAGAACCCGCAATTCGAAGACGCATTCCGCCGGGTCTATCAGCAGCGCTTCGGCATTCGCAACGACATCACCCTGCTGGCCGGCAGTCAGCGCCAGGCCGATCTGCGCGCCGACGTGCAGAGCAACAGCGGCCTCGACGCCTGGCTGGCGAGCACCCGCGCGCTGGGCGGCAATGGCACGCATTACATTGGCTTTGCCGACGAACCCAATCTCAACTATTCCAGCTACGGGCAATATCAGGCGATTTTCACCAGCATGGCCCGTCAGGTGCGCAGCGACCCGGCGAATGCCCGCGCCGGTGTGCGCATCGCCATGCCGGCCAGTTCGCGACTGGTCAACGGCCCGTTCGCCGATAACGCGGCGGACAAGCGCGGAATCGATTGGGCACGGCGCCTGCTCAGCGAGTCAGCCGATCAGGTCGATGCACTGGCCTGGCATGAATGGATGATTCGCGATCTGCTCGCCACCCGCGTCTACCGCGACAGCGTGCGCCGTGCCGCCGAACTGGTCGGCCGCGACGCCAATGGTCAGCCGCGCAAGGCCTTGCTGCTCGATCAGACCAACCTGTCCAGCGGCTCCAGCCTCAGCCCCTACGATCAGGAAACCCACTACACCTCGCTGTGGTGGGCCTCAGTGGTGATCAATGCCTCGCAGGACGGTTTGCTGAGCATGCTCAACTGGTTTCAGGCCGCTGACGAACCGCATTACCCCAAAGGCATGTTGCGCGTGTTGGGCGACGATCGCTTCGAGCTGAAACCGGTCGGCCTGGCCCAGCAATTCATCGCCCGCCACTGGCTGCACCAGGTGCTGCAACTGGACAACGACGCCTTCGAGGTGGATGTGCTGGCGATGGCCGGCGACGAGCAGCGCACGTTGCTCGGAGTGAACAAAGGGACGCGCCTGCAACGCGTCGATCTGAGCGGCGCCAGGTGCCCGCTGAACCATGGCGCCCTGCGTTACTTCGGCGCCGACAATCGCAGCCGCGACGCACCGTTTGCCTGCGACAACGGGCGCGTGCGTTTCGAACTGCCGGGGCAAACCCTGTTTGCCCTGAGCTGGAGCGCTTCATGAGCCGCCCTTCGATGCTCTGCCGCGCGGTCTTGATGCCGCGCATGGCACCTTCATCAGGAGAAGAGACCATGGATGTTTTGCAAAAACTCAGCGGACATATTCGTCGTAAAGGCCTGCGAGCGACCTTGGGCAAGATCCGCAAACTGTACATTTTTTCCCATCAGCAACTGCTGTGGATGGAGCGCGACCTGGTCAGCCCGGTGCCGCCGCACAAGCTCAAACCCTATCCGCCGCTGCGCGTGGTCAGGATCACCGCGGACAACGCCAGCGCTTTCGCGCGTTACTTTGGCGACCGTGTCGGCACGATGGCCGAGCTGGCCAAAGAGGGCCACACCGGGCACATGCATGTCGACGAGCAAGGCGATGCCGTGGCGTTTATCTGGGGCACGCCGCGCAGTTATTTCGATCGGCACTACTACGGCTGCCGATTCCCGGTGAAGCCCGGCGAGTTCTTCGAGTTCGGCGGCGAACTGGCCCGGGCCTACTGGGGGACAGAGCTGTCGGTGGACCTGCAATTGCGCCTGTGGGAAGCCATGGCCGCCCAGGGCTGCCGAAAAGTGGTCGATGTCTGTGAGTCGACCAACATCCCGGCACTCAAGCTGCATCTGCGCATGAGCTATACCGAACAACGGCGGATCATGAATATCTACACGCTGTTCGGCCGCTGGCGCTTCTATCGCGAAACCCGCTACAGCGGTTCGCGCCTGGCGGCGCTGGGTAAAACTTCCCGTCCACCTGTCAACGCAACGGCGGCCTGAACCTATGGTGATGCGATTCGAATGGTGCACATCCCTGTGCGCCGCCGACTTCCCGGCAACCGCGTATGAAACGCTGCGCCTGGGCGTGACCGACCATACGCCGTTCAACAATCTCGGCTGGTTATGTGCGGCGGAACAGGCTCTGGGTGAGGATCAGCGCCTGCACATTCTGCTCGGTTGGGAAGCCGCAGAACTACGCCTGTGCCTGCCGCTGGTAGCCAGCCGCGAGCGCTTCGCCGGCGTGCCGTTTCGGGTCTTGCATCACTTGGGTTATCCGCTGGCTGATCGTCTGGCCCTGCTGTCGTTGCTCGGCGGCGCGGACATGCACGAGGCGCTGCTGTTGATTCGCCAGCGCCTGCCCCATGCGCTGCTGCAACTCAATGAATTGTCGGAGCCTGCGGGTGAAGAAAGTGCCGTCACCGCATGGATGGCGCGCAGTTCTACGGCCGAGCGACGCCTGAGCTGCCGGGTGCCAGTGCATCTGATCAGCGAAGCCGACCATCAGGAAGTCTCCGGCGACCCGCGCTACAAACTGCGCCGGGCACGCAAACGGATTGCCGCGTGCGGTGCGCAGATCCGCCGGATTACCCCGGATGCGCTGAGCATGGCTGCCTTGTTGCAGACCATCAGCGAAGTCGAGGCGGTGAGCTGGAAAGGCGATGAAGGCGTCGGGATTTTCGCCACACCGCGCAGTCGCCAATGGATCGAACGCGCCTTCACCGCCCTCGCCGGCCAAGGCCTGGTACGCGTGGTGATGCTCGAGCTGAACGGCCGCTGCATCAGCTATCGCCTCGGCCTGCTCGAACAGGGCCGGCTCTACGATTACAACCTCGCCTTCCTGCCGCAGTACGCCGATCTCGGCAGTGGCCGGGTGTTGCTGGAGGAATGGATTCGCTGGGGCCTGGACGAGCACTGGCGCTGGATCGATGCCTCGCGGGTCAGCCTGGAAAACTCCAGCCATCAACTGCACGAACGCATGACCGGGCAATTGGAACACTGGCGCTGGAGTTTCTATTCGTGGCGCCCAAGTGGGCTGGCATTGGGTCTGGCGCTGCGCATCTGGTATCGCTGCAAGCCCGCCGTGCAGCAGTGGCGCACCAGGCGCGCCAACAAAAAATCTGCAGCACTGGTGCAACCTGTCGCAATCACTCCGGAGGGCGGCCATGCCTCGCCAAGTCATAGTCAACGCTGATGACTTCGGTCTCAGCGCCAACGAAAACGCAGTGATCTTCGCTGCCTTCCAGGCCGGCCTGATCAGCTCGGCCACGGCCATGGCCAACATGCCGGCGTTTGAAGCCGCCTGCACCATGGCCCGCCATCCGACGCTGCAAGGTCGGGTCGGCTTGCACTTCAACCTGACCTATGGACGCCCGCTGAGCCAAGCGATCCTGGGGCGGCGGACCTTTTGCGATGGCAACGGCGTGTTCGACCTCAACCTGCCCCGCCACAGCCTGTGGCTGAGTCGCGCAGACCGTGACGCGGTGCGCGCCGAGTTACAGGCGCAGTGGCAACGCTGCGTCGATCACGGCATGCGCCCGAGCCATATCGACTCGCACCAGCACGTACACAACATCTGGCCGATCGGCGAAGTCGTCGCGAAGTTTGCCGCCGAGCAAGGCGTACCGATTCGGCTGGCGCGCAACCTCGGGCACAACCTCACGTTGCCCAAGCGCCTATTCAAGGGTTTGCTCAATGGCCGTTTGCAGAGTCTGGCGCGGGTCACCGCCGATTACGTCTGTACACCGGTGGACCTGCGCAATGCCAGCGTCCCCAGCGACGGCGTGCTGGAAATCGTCGCCCACCCGACCCGCCTCGGCGTCGATTTCGGCGATGCCTATCTCGACTCCGGCGATTCTTTGAGCGAGGTACTTGAGCAGGGTTTGAGAGGCGTCGCGCGAGTCTCGTATGCCGACCTCAATCGAGAGGAAGCGCAGGGCGCTACGGCGCTCGAATGAATCACCGCTGTAACGACACTCACCACAACATCCGGGCCAAGACCCTGGAGGGGCATCATGAGCATCATCACCAAAGTGCAAGATCGCATCAGACAGAAAGGCCTGGGCCGCACCGTCGGCACGTTGTGGAAACGCTACGTGTTCTTCCACTGGGAACTGCTGTGGATGGAGCGCGACCTGGTCAGCCCGGTGCCGCCACACAAACTGCGCCCGTATGAAGGCCTGCGCAAAGTCGACATCACCCCGGAGAACGCCGTGGCGTTCAGCAAACACTTCGGCGACCGTGTCGGCACCATGGCCGAACTGGCTGCCGAGGGCCACACCGGGCACATGTACCTGGACGCCGATGGCCACGCCGTGGGCTTTATCTGGGGCAGCATTCGCGACTACCACGACCGCCACTATTACGGCTGCACCTTCCCGGTCAAACCCGGCGAGTTCTTCGAATTCGGCGGCGAAATGATCCGCGCCTACTTCGGCAGCAGCCTGTCGGTGGACGTGCAGGTTGCACTGTGGCAAGCGATGGCGGCGCAGGGTTGCACCAAGGTGGTCGACGTTTGCGAAACCCACAACATCCCGGCGCTTAAACTGCATATCCGCATGGGTTATCAGGAACAGGGCCGGGTGACCCACGTTTACTGCCTGTTCGGCCGCTGGAAATTCTTCCGCGAAACCCGCTATGAAGGCTCACGCCTGGATCCGCTGCGCAAACCGGGCCGGCCGGTGGTAAGTGCCGCGGCGCAGGCTTGATCCGGCCTTGTGAAATGTGGCGGTCGCAAGGCCGCCATCGCGAGCAGGCTCGCTCCCACATTGGAATGCGTTTCCCTGTGGGAGCGAGCCTGCTCGCGAAGAGGCCAGCCGTCGCAAAAAAGGTTCTCAGGCCTTGCTTGCCACCAGGCTAAAGCACATCGGCAGCTGCGCCTGCTGGTTCAGGTAGCAGTCATACACCTCTTCCCGGTTCGAATGCGCATATTCCTGAAAATCCACAATGCTCAGCCCCGCTCCAATGGCGCCGCTGAAGATCGCGCCCAGCGTATGCACGAACCAGTACGACTTTGCCGCCGGCTGCTCGACTTTACCTACGTAAACGATCGGCTCTTGCTGCACAAACGGCTCGGCACGGAAATACGAGCTGGCGAGGCGGAAAGGATCTTCAGCCCCTGGATCAACCATTTCCAGAAACGGATGGGTTTCGTAGATCACCAGTTTGCCGCCCGGCTTGAGCACCTGCGCGACATGACGGAAGAATTCGCCGATGTCAGGCATCCAGTTGAGTACCCCGATGGTGATCAGGGCGACGTCGAAGCGGTTATGCAGCGATGCGGGCAGATGGTGGATATCGCTCTCGACGAATTCGGCAGTATGCGGCGAGCGGCTGTTGAGCTCGCGGGCCTGCTCAAGAAACGCTGCCGATTGATCGACGCCGACGACACTGCGCGCACCCAGCGCAAACAGCGACAGGCTCTCCCGACCGTTATTGCAGCCCAGTTGAATCACGTCTTTGCCGTCGACTTCCAGCAAGCCGCGCAAGGTGTCATCGAGGCAGCAAAACTCCCCTGCGCAACATCGCTGAGCAATGCCTGCCAGTCCGGTGAATCCTGATGATGGCGAGCGGAATCGTTCCACGCCTGTCGATTGCTTTCGATGGCGGTTTTGGGGTTGGGCACTTCCATGGCGCTACTCCGGGTGAAGCTCGTGATTGAGCGGATGCGAGTCTAGATCATCGTGGCGATCGGGCGTGTTGCAAACTTGTAAGCGGTTTCACAGCTATAGTTAACAGCCTTGGGGAAAACCGCACTCGCAGGTGCCGCCATGCTAAAGCTCGATCGGCTGCTGTTGACTGGTTGTCTGCTCGCTGCCACTGAGGCGCAAGCGCTGGACAGCAATTTCATTTATTACGGGCCCAACCAGCCCTTCGCCCACCCTGCTCCGTACTCGCTGAATGCCACGCCGCCCAGACCTTACGAGGACACCGCGCCAGGAGACTTCATCGTGCTCCCGGGGGGCCAGGAGTTTACCGATTCACAATTGCCGACCGTGGCGGATGCGACGGTGCGGGTGTTTATCCGCACCTACGATGCCGAGCGCGGCATTTACGTGAATGACGAGGTGCTGGATCCGAGTTGTGTCCTGGAGTGCCTGAGCCGGCAGCAACACTGAGGCTCACACGTCTTGCAGACACCAGGTTTCCCCTGTGGGAGCTTGCGCTGCGTCCGCTTTACCACGGCCGCTTGTCCGGACGGGCCAGTCCGAGTTTTTCGATGCGGTAACGCAGCATGTCACGGCTCAGACCCAGCAGGCGTGCGGACTTGGTGACGTTCCAGTCGGTTTTGTCGAGCATCTTGCGCACCATGTCGCGCTCGACTTCCGGCAGGTTCATCGACTCGGTATTGCTCGCCGGGCGCGGTTCGTAATGCAACGGCGCTTCATGCATATGCAACGGCGGCTCATCGACCAGGCTCATGCACACGTTCAATTGGTGCGCGGCGATGGTATCGCTGGGGGCCAGCAGCACGGTTTGCTCAAGCATGTTGCGCAGTTCCCGCACGTTCCCGGGCCAGGTGTAGCTCAGCAACAATTCCTCGGCCTGTTGACTGAAATGCAGATTCGACTTGCCATACCGCTTGCCATGGCTGGCGAGGAAATGCCGGGCCAGCAGCAGGATGTCATCGCCACGGGCATACAGGCGCGGGACCTTGATCGAGATGATGCGCAAACGGAAAAACAGATCGCGCCGAAACTTGCCCTGCTGAACCATTTGTTCCAGATTGCAGTTGGTCGCGCTGATCACCCGCAGATTGACCTTGCGCTCTTTCACCGAGCCCACACGGCGAATCGTCCGGTCTTCGAGCAGTTTGAGAATCTTCGCCTGCAGCAATAAATCCATTTCCCCGATTTCATCGAGAAACAGCGTGCCGCCATCGGCCGCTTCCACCAGCCCGACGCGACGATCCTTGGCGTCAGTGAAGGCGCCCTTCTCATGCCCGAACAATTCCGACTCGACCAGATTCGACGGGATCGATGCGCAGTTGAATTCAATGAACGGACCTTTGCTGCGCGGGCCGTCAAAGTGCAGCGCCCGGGCCACCAGTTCCTTGCCGGTGCCGGTCTCGCCTTCGACCAGGACCGGCGGCAGATCGGTGTTGGCCATGCGCCGCTCGGCATCGAGCAACTGTTCGATGGTGTGTTTCAGATACTGCATCGGCGACGAATCGCCAATCAGCGCCTGCACCCCGGATTTCTGCGCCTCGCGTTCCTGATAGAACGACAGTGTGCGTTCCAGCCGCTCGGTAGCCAGGGCTTTGTCGAGGAGCAATTTGAGTTCCTGCAGTGCGACCGGTTTGGTGACGTAATGAAAGGCGCCCTCCTTCATCGCCACTACGGCGTCTTCGACGTTGCCGTAGCCGGTCATCATGATCACTTTCAGATCCGGCGCGCTGATGCGCAGCTTCTGGATCAGTTCGTGACCGCTCATGCCTGGCAACGAGTTGTCGGTCAGGACGATGTCCGGCATGAAGCTGCCCAGTTGCTCCAGCGCGTCTTCGGCCGTATGGCAGACAGTCACCTCGAAGTCCTTGCGCTCCAGGTAGGTCTGAATATTCTCAGCCAGCAGTTCGTCATCCTCGACCAGCAGAATGCTGTGTTCCATATTCCCCTCCCGATGCCACTTTGAAGTTGAGACTGACGCGGGTTCCCTCCTGCTCGCGACTGGTCAGGACGACCGAGCCCTGGAAACGCTCCATGATGCGTTTGACCAACGCCAGGCCAACCCCGAGGCCGCCCTGTTTGGTGGTGAAAAACGGTTTGAACACCGACAACTGCTGCTGTGCGCTCATGCCCTTGCCGGTGTCGCTGAGGGTCATGCGCACGCTGTCGGGCTGCGGCGTTTCGAATTCGATGCTGAGCACCCCGCCCTTTGGCATGGCTTCGAGGGCGTTGGCAAAAAGACTGTTGAGGATTTGCGTGAGCAGCACCTGCTGGCTGACGATCGCTGGACAGTGCTGCCGGCTGAATCGCACCTCGACATTACTGCGTTTGATCAACGCATCGAACGCGCCAATCGAGTCCTCGACCGCCATGACCAGATCCACCGCTTCGCCGTCGTCACACATCGGCCGCAGCGATACCAGCAATTCGCGGACCCAGCGCGACATGCGGTCGACCTGACTGATGATGTCGCCGATGTTGCGCTGCGCCGCAGGGCTGGCGATGTCCTGAGCCAGTTCGGCGCTGGAGCGGATGGTCGCCAACGGGTTGCGCAGGCTGTGCGCGACCGCCGAGGACATCTCGCCCAGCGCGACAAAGGTTTCGTTACTGACCAGCTGTTGCTGCTGGCTCTGCAGCAGCTTCGCCGCCCGTCGCACAATCCAGAACAAAGCGAGAAAAATCGCCGCGCCACCGAAAAACGTGGCGGCCCAGATCGAGGCGAAACCGCGATCGATGCGATCGACCAGATCCGACGGCTCCTTGTATACCTCGACCATCGCGACGACTTTGCTTTTGTCGGCATTGAACATCGGGATGTAGTTTTCAATGAACAGGTATTTCGGCTCACGCAGCAGGCGCTGTTCCGGGCGCTCCTCGTCGATCTTGTGATAGCTCGACGAGACCGGCACTTTCATTTCGAACGACTCGTCGAGTTCGTCGTCATCCTTGATGTGCACGCCGATCAGCTCGGCATTGGTCGACCAGATCACTGTGCGATCCAGCGCGTAGACGGTAGCGAGAAGAATGTCCGGCAGATGCTCGACATGGTCGAGAAATTCAGTGCGGGCAGAGACGTGTGCGGCCAGATCGACATCGGGATAGTGGTTGTCCTGACGCGGATCGAGCATTTCGCCCATGGTCCGCGCCGCCGTGATGTTGGCGTGGCGCATTTCCGCCTCACCGATGGCCTGGATGAATTGCGCGGTCAGCAACGCGTCGCGCTCAACACTCTCGGTCACCACAAACCGCGTGGAGATATAGCCAAGGCCAAGTGCGACGGCGGCGATGATGGAAAAACTCGCGAGCGAAAACCAGCGCAGCAGATTGAACTGTTCGCGCCAGCCCTTGCCGGTCATTGCAGGCGCCTTTCGTGCTTCCAGTCGCTGCATGGGATTGCCCCGGGAGATTGCTGCGAGTCGCTGACAACCATCAGTGTAGGTGGCTCTGACCGCGACACACGGCTCAGTGATTGTATTTTGCCGCTATTGCAGGTGACTCATTCGCAGTCGCCTAGCGCGCTCGAACAGCCGCACAAAATCAACGACAGATAGACGCTCAGAGGCGTCAGCAGGAAGGTATTACTCGGATCACGCATTGCTCTGTCCATTTCCAGCCGCCTCGTCAAGGAAGGGGTGACGGGTGCTTTGCAATGAGCGCGCCAATAAATAATTTGAATTTAAAACAATGACTTGGATGCTCTGATTGATCGCTCGCTCCCCGTGACCGGGGCTTGACACCCATTACTGGGGGAATTCACAAATTTGCGGATTTGAACAACCCCCTGCAGAGCCGCCGAAGGCTGCGATCTGTTGATGTTGATCGTCAATCAGTGGGCCAGTTGAAAGGCCAACCGAACGGTGGTGCCCTCGCCTTCGCGGCTATCGAGCGTCACGCCTCCGCCGAAGCGTTCCATGATGCGTTTGACCAGCACCAGACCGACCCCCAGACCACCGGTCTTGGTCGTAAAAAACGGCCGGAACGCCATCATCCGTTGCTCTTCATTCATACCTTTGCCGGTATCACTGAGCACCACGCACACGCCTCGATTGTGGGTGGACTCAAGCTCGACGGTCAGGGTGCCGCCCTTGTCCATGGCCTCCAGTGCATTGGCCAACAGGCTGTTGAGTATTTGCGCCAGCTGCACCTGCTGGCTCAGCACCATGGGTATGCTCGGCGGCTGAAACACCACGCGTACACCGGCCCGGGCGATCTGCTGCTCGAAAGCGACGAGGCATTCGTGCAGCGTCGCCACCAGATTGACCGGCTCAGGGTCATCGTTGAGTGGACGCAGGGACTGCAGCAACTCGCGCACCCATTTCGACATGCGGTCAACCTGACCGATGATGTCGTTGACGTTTTTCTGTGCCGGGCCCGCGTCGAGCTCCAGGGCCAGTTCGGCGCTGGAGCGAATGGTCGCCAGCGGATTGCGCAAGCTGTGCGCTACGGCGGAGGACATCTCCCCCAGCGCGACAAAGGTTTCATTGGCGATCAGCTGTTTCTGCTGGGCAGCGAGCAGAATCGCTGCGCGTCGCACGATCCAGTACAAGCCCAGGTAGATCAAGCCGCCGCCCAGTGCGGTGGCCAGCCAGATCAGCGCCAGGCCGCGCTCCATGCGGTTAATCAGGTCTTTGGGTTCTTTATAGATCTCGACCATCGCCGTGACGTTCTTGCCGTCGGCGTCGAACAACGGAATGTAATTTTCGATGAAAATGTAATCCGGCGGCGTGAGAAACTTTTGCTCCTCACGGGCCTTGTCGACATTGTGGTAGCTGGCCGACACCGGGATCTTGTCATTGAAGGCACGATCGAGATCTTCATCGGCATGAATGTTGGTACCGATCAGCGCCGGATTGGTCGACCAGATCACTTGTCGATCCGGTGCATAGATATTCGCCAGGATGACGTCTGGCAGGTGCTCGATATGATCCAGGAACTCGCCCCGGGCAGCGGCACGGACTTGCGGGTCGACGTCAGGAACGGATCGGTCCTGACGCGGGTCGAGCAATTCGCCCATGCTCCGGACGTTGGCAATGGAGACGTGGCGCACCTCGGCCGAGGCGATGGCCTGGATGAACTGCGCCGTGAGCAAGGCATCGCGCTGCACGCTTTCTTCGATCACGAACCGCGTCGAAACCGTGCCCAGCGCCACCGCCACGGTAGCGATCACCGCCATGCTGATCAGCGAAAACCAGCGCAGCAGATTGAACGGCCGCTTGCGCGAGCCCGACTGCTGCTTGCCCTCCTGGAGCGGAAGCGAACTGGACTGCATGTTCATGGCGGCGATTCCCGAAACGTCTCCATAGGTATAGTCCACGGTTGGGGGATTGCCCGGATGCGGGGACAGCGGTGCGTTCCCCCGAACACCATCCATCTCTATGGGATCGAGCCTGCTCGCGAAGGCGGTGGTTCAGTAGACATATGCCTCCCAGGATGTTCCTTTCGCGAGCAGGCTCGCTCCCACAGGATCTACACCCGACAGCCGTTCAGTGTTCATCCCCAGCGCCCCCAACTCTGGGGGCATTCGCCCTTTCCCCGCAGGCCACGAAGCTGATCATGTTGCCCGCCACGCCCTCTATCCCGGCCATTTCCCGCCAACCCACGGCACCTTGGCATGGAAGGTGTACAGCCCCCTTCAACTGACCCGTCCCAAGGGGCAGGCACTTCGATAGAGGGCTTAACTCATGCACCCTTTACTGTCCAAAACCGCGACCGTCCTGGTCGTGAGCGCCTTGGCCCAGGGCATCGCCCAGGCCGCACTGTTTGCTGTCGATCCCGGCCCGTACACGTCGGCGACCGGCGGTTTCGCCAGTTGGTATCAGGATTCCCATGGCCGCACCCTGGACCTGTGCCTGTCGAAGGCGCTCAGCTCCCGTGTACCCAGCGCTCCGGGCGCGCCGTCGTACATGTGCTCGCTGCTGCCGACCCCCGGCGTTTTCGACGACGCGCAACCAATCGTCTTCCCGACAAACTTCCCTGACGAAGCGTTCTGGTTCACTGGCGAGACCGCCATCGTCGACGCTGCGCGCGGAATTGATCTGGGTTATGTCAGTGCCATCGAAGCCGCGTTTGCTGCCGAAGAACCGGTAGAAGGCGATCAAGTCAGCTTCGCGCGGATCCGCATTCGGGTCGACGTGCCCACCGCCGGCACCTACGTCATCACCCACCCTTACGGCGTCGACGTCTTCAACATCGATACCCCCGGGCAGCGGGCGATCAACATGACCCGCGACATCGGCATCGGCACGCCGCAAACCTACGACGGCGCGCTCAAGGGCGACATCGGCCCGTTCCTGCGCAGCGTCAACGGCCCATACACCGAGACCAACCCGGTATCCGGCGCCGCCGAGCAATTCGTCGGCGATCCGAACCTCAACGAGGCCGTCACCGGCAGCCCGTTCAACACCAACTTCGTGCGCATCGAAGGGCCCAACGGCCTCGACCTGCGAACGACCACGTTCGCCGTCTCGGGCAAATTATCAGCTGTGGTGCGGCCAACGCCGCTGATTACTCAGCGCAGCACTTACTCACGCAGGGCCGGCGCCAGTGCACCAGTGGCGCAACAGGACGTTTTCGTCCTGGCACCACCAGCCCCCGGCACCGCAGCAGTCACCAGCAACACGCCCGTGCTGAACATGAGCGAAGCCGACTCCACCGGCAGTTGGTATGCGCAATCGCCCGCCAACCCGACCTTGCCGACCACGCTGCAAGTCACTGCCGACAACCACTTGGCTATCGCCAGCAGCACACCGACCACCCTGCCGATGACCCTCACCGATCTGGTGGTGATCCAGCGCGCCGAATACAGCCTGAGTTCCGGGCAGTTGACGCTGGTGGCATCGACCAGTGACGAAACCTCGCCGCCCGTGCTTACCGCCAGTTCCGTCAGCGGCGCCGCCATCGGTGCGCTGGGCGGCGACGGCGCGGTGAAAACCCTGGCCACCGGCATCTCGCCGATCCCGCCCGCCAAGGTTCGCGTGACGTCGTCCAACGGCGGCAGCGATACCGAAGAAGTGGTCATCGTGCAATGAACGCTCACATGCCCAGATCCGCATCAGGAGGCATCATGAACAAGTGGCCACGCTTTGCGCTCAACGCGCTCGGGCTCGCTCTTTCGCTGACCGGCAGCGCTTATGCGCAACTGGCCGCCGTCGATCCCGGCCCCTACACCTTCGCCACCGGGAAATTCCCGATGTGGTATCAGGACGAAAACCAGCTGTCGATGGAGCTCTGCCAATCGCGCGCCGCCAGCTCGCGCGTGGCGGCTACCACGCCGCCGGCCTACATGTGCATTCTGCTCGCCGAGCCAGGCATCTTTGATGATGCCCAGCCGATGATTTTCCCGGACAACTGGCCACCGGAGGCCTTCTGGTTTCTGGCCGAAACCACGATTGCCGACAACGCTGCCGGTTATGGCGTGGACGCCTATGTCGCGGGGATAGAAGCGGCATTCGCCTCGGAAAATCCGGTGGACGGTGATCAGCAAAGCTTCGCGCGGATTCGCATCCGGGTGAACGTGCCCCTTGCCGGCACCTATACGATCACTCACCCCTACGGTGTGGAAACGGTCAACGTCACCGCGCCGGGCCGGCGTGCGATCAATATCACCCGCGACATCGGCATCGGCGCGCCGGGCAATTTCAGCGGTGCTGTCGGTGGTGCCATCGGCCCGTTCCTGCGCAGCGTCAACGGTCCCTACACCGAAGTGAACCCGGACACCGGCGCCACGGAAACTTTCGTCGGCGATCCGAACCTCAACGAAGCCGTGACCGGCAGTCCTTTCAACACCAACTTCCTGCGCATCACCGGGCCGGCGGGAACCATCCAGTCAAACGCGTTCAGCCTGTCCGGGAAAGTGCTCGATAACCGTCAGCAGACGCAGGTGGAAATCGACCGTGCCACCTATCGTCGCACCGCTGCAGGTGTGCGCGCTGAGGTCTTCGCCAAAGCAGACAGCAGTTCGTCACTGTGTTTCCGGGAAACCATCGCGCTGTTGCCCGGGCCGCCAGCAACGCCGTGCCAGACCAGTCTTCTGGGCGACAACAACGGTTTGTTTTTCGGCCAGCGTCTGGGCTCCGGCGCGGTACCTGCGGTGGTCGTGGTAACCGCGACCAACCCGACCGGCAGCACACGGCCGACCGCCGTGTCGGCCAAGCTCACCGACGTGGTGAAAGTACAAACCGCGCGCTACAGCTGGGACAACCACAGCCTGCTGATCGAGGCGACATCGACCGATGAAGTGGCGATTCCGGACATGGTTGCCCAAGGCTATGGACGCCTGTCGAAGAACGGCACCCTGCAACGCATCACCGTCGCCGACCTGACCCAGCCTCCGGCTAGCGTGACGGTGAAATCTGCTGCGGGCGGCAGCGACACCGAAGCTGTCGTCGTGGTCGGCACTGCGCCGGACACCGGTGAAAATCAGGCGCCGATCAGCAATGCCGACAGCGGCAGCACCAGTTTCGGTGTGCCGATCACCCTCAGCGTGCTGACCAACGACAGCGACCCTGATGGCGATAACCCGCTGGGTATCACTGCGTTGACTCAACCGGCTGCCGGTCAAGGTACCGTCGCGCTCAGCGGCAGCGCCGCTGTGGTTTACACCCCGCCAGCGGTAGTCAATGCGCCGCTGACCACCAGCTTCACCTACAAGGCGCAGGACGCCAAAGGCCTGGCCTCGGCCAATCCCGCCACCGTGACAATCACCGTCGCACCGAACCAGGCACCGACCGCCGTCGCCGACAGCGTCGCCACCCTGGGCGTGGCGATCCCGATCAACGTGCTGGCCAACGACACCGATCCGGAAGGCAACGTGCCGCTGGCCGTCGCCAGCCTGACCCAACCCGCCGCTGGACGCGGCACGGTCAGCAGCAACGGTACGGTGATCACCTACACCCCACCGGCCACCGTGACCACCGCATTCACCACGACCTTCACCTACATCGCCCGGGACGCCTTCGGTGCCCTGTCGACGCCGGCCACGGTCACCGTGCAAGTGTCGCCACGGCCAGCGGCGGAGACGTTCGCCGTCACTGCGTCCACGGTGCAGGCGCGCTCCGGCGGTCGCTTCAACTGGGACTTCACCGGCACCTCGTCAGTGACTACCGGCAACACCATCACGGTGCAGGTCAGCACGCCAACCGGCGTCGTTACGCTGGGCAGCACCACGGTACCTGTGACCGGTCGCTGGCGGCTGACGCTGAACAACACGCTGGTGGTGCCATCGGCCAACCCGACCGCGACGATCCGTTCGTCCCAGGGCACCGTGCGCACGGTGTCGGTGACCACGCTCTGAGCCTGCGCCCCGGCCGCTCGTGAGCGACCGGGGCGAGGTCTTGAAGGTTAACGCCTTAAAGGATTTACGCCATGAACACGCCGACCGCCGCCCTGCTTTGCCTGCTTGTGCTGTGCAGCACAACGGGCGCGCGCGCCGACGACCTGATGGAAAACGACGACCTGGCCCCGACCAGCAGCGACCTCGGCGAACTGCCTGCACCCGTGGGTCAGCAAGCCCTGATCGATCAACTCGGCCAGGCCAACGTCGCCCTGCTGCAACAGAACGGTCAGTCGCTGCTCGGGCAGATCGTGCAAGCGGGCAGCAATCAGGAGGCGTACATCCTGCAACAGGGCAGCGACCTGATGGCGCTGATCAACCAGAACGGTTCCGGCAACGCCGCCTACATCACGCAGAACGGCAGCCACAACCGCGCGCAGATTTCGCAAAACGGCAACAACAACGACGCCAGCATCGTGCAGGCCGGCACGGGGCTGCAAAGCGCCGTGACCCAGTCGGGCAACGGCATGAGCGTTTCGGTCAAGCAATACCGCTAAGCACTGCACATCATCGGAGAGTTCATCATGTTCAAACTGACGCCCCTCACCGCCGCCCTGCTGGTCATGATCAGTGCCCAGGCCATGGCCGACGACAGCCTGTCCAACCAGAGCCAGGCCGGCACCGCCAACATCGCGGATGTGAAACAGACCCAGGCCCCGTTCAGCAGCGCCACCCAAACCCAACAGGGTCAGGGCAACGACGCCGCCGCCGTGCAGGATCACGCCAGCAGCGCGATCACTCAGGACGCCGTCGGCGACTACAACGCGGCCTACGCCGAACAGCTTTACGAGGACAACGCCACCATCACCCAGCAACAGATCGGCGCCTTCAACACCAGCCACGCCAGCCAGTCGCTGGGTTTCGGCTCAGCGAACAGCGCGCTGCAACAGCAGCAAGGCACCGGCAATTTCTCTTTCGTCTACCAGGATTCGCAGAACGGCAGCGAGGCGAAAACCTTGCAATTTGGCGACAGCAACGAAGCCAACATCGAGCAACTGTATGAAGGCAGCGGCAACAGTTCGGTCATCACCCAATACGGCACCGCCAACTACGGCACCGCTGAACAAGTGCTGCACAACGGCGGGCAGATCGGCATCAACCAGGCCGGCGAAAGCAACTACGCCTATGGCGATCAGCGCAACGGCACCGGTGGCAACATCACCATCAACCAGTTCGGCAGCCTCAACGGCACAGAGATCTGGCAAGACGCGCAAACCGCCAGCCAGGCCACCGTCAACCAGTACGGAGACAGCAACGAAACCGTGGTCGACCAGAGCTTCGGCGAAAACAACGCCGCCGCCGTCACCCAGGTCGGCAATGCCAACGCGATCTACGCCGACCAGTTCGAGTCGGTCAACTCGACGCTGGCGCTGTATCAGGTGGGCAACGGCAACGTGCACTTTACCTACCAGAACGGCGACAGCCACGTGCTCAGCGCCACCTCCGCAGGCAACGACAACAAGGTCTACGCCAGCAACTGGAAAGGCCCGCAATCGGGCGGTCAGTTTGGCAGCGGCCAGCGTGCGACCGTCAGCCAGGCGGGCAATGGCAACATTGCCAACTTCACTCAGGATGGCGTCGGGCATGTGATGACCACCAATCAAACCGGGACAGGCAACAAGACCACGGTCAGTCAGGCTGAGTCGTATAACGAGCTGTACTTTGATCAGAATGGTAGCGACAACATTTTGATCTCGGATCAGCGCGGGACGACCAACCTGATTCAGGGTTCTTCGAATGGCACCGGCAACAGTGCTGAGTTCGATCAATCCGGGACTGGCAACCAGGCGTATACCGCGCAGTTGTATGGCAGCGACAACATGATCACGGTGAAACAGGCGGACACGATGAACGTGGCGTATGTGACCCAGGGCGGGACGGGGAACATTGCCAATGTCGATCAGAGCGGGGTGACGCAGACGGCGAATATTCAGCAGTTCGGGTCGGCTAACCAGGCGACGGTTTTGCAGCAGTAGGGGTTGGGTGTTGATGGGCCGCGATTCTCTGGTGAGGGGGTCGCGGTTTTTTTGTGGGCTGACGCTTGAGTTGCGTCCTACGGAAAACGGAACGTTTTCAGAAATTCGGGGAGTTTTCTGACAAGTTCTGGCGGTTGGCCGTCGGAAGTGCAGGCTCTAGGATTTGCCGGGACAACTTGATCCTCATGGAGCTTGGCCTACATGCAATTCATCCAGACAGCGACGACAGCGATACCGTTAACGAATAGACTTCGAGGCACCAAACCCGGAGGTTCTATGATCGACCCGTCCTTGATCGACCCACTATGCCCGGTTGTTTCGGATCTTGATCCCGAGGAGCAGGCTGCGAGTTATGACCGCTGGTTTCGGGCCGAAGTACAGGCCTCTCTCGATGATCCGCGTCCGAGTATTCCTCATGAGCAAGTGATGGAGGAAATGAATGCCTTGATGGAATCTATGCGCAAAAGCGCAGATGCAGATTAAGTGGCGACCCAAGGCCCGGGTCGAACTCTCGAAAATCCTGAAGTACATTGGCGAGCGAAATTTTGAAGCGGCGACTGCACTTCACAAGTCCGTCGTGAAAGCTACATCTGCGCTTTGTTGGCATCCACACCTGTATCGCAAAGGCCGCTCTCCCGGCACTCGAGAGATTGTGGTAAGCCCCAACTATCTCGTCGTTTATCAAGTGGCGGACCACATTGAGATTGTGAGCATCCTGCATGCGCGTCAGGAGTACCCTCGACGCGACCCCGGTTAAGATCGCTTCCTCGTCTCGACACAAGAAACCGTGCCTCCCGTGGAGGTACGGTTTTCTTGATCGTTCCCACGCTCTGCGGGGGAATGCCTCTCGGGACGCTCCGCGTTCCAACTTGCGAATTTTACGCAGAGCGTCAAGGGCTGCATTCCTTTGCTGCGCGCGGGAACGATCAATCAGCCATCCTTCAACTAGACGTGATCCAGCGCTTGATTGACGCCCAGTTCACCCAGCATGACGACTTGTGCGATGCCCAGTGCGGTTTTGCGCTGTGAGGTTTCCAGCGAGGCGGCGAAGTTGCTGAGCATTTCGCTGGCCGAGCCCAGGGTTTCGCTGGCGTTGGCCAGCAGCGATTCGGTGTTGTACCTGGGATTGGCGAGGTACATGGGTTCCGGCTCGTTGGTGCTGGATATGATATGGGCGGTGGGATTGAGGTAGAAATCGAGGACGCGGTCGGCGGCTTCGTGGAGTTTTTTACTGTCGACCGAGGCGTAGGGGGATGTGGTGTTAGTGTCTGGTTCTGGGGGTTGGGTGTTGGTTTTTTCATGATTATTTGCCCTGTATTACGGTTATAGGGGCAGCAACAACGCAAGTCAAAAGCCGAACACCCGCGCTCTTCACCACTCAATAGGCCGAGTGTCAGCTCGCCTGCTTTTGATCTTGATCCACGGGCGACGTCGGAAGCTGAGTGGAGGGATTGATCCGGGCGTGGGAGCGCAGCGACCGTTTGGCGAAGCCAAACAAAGCGAGAGGAGGTGCAGCGAAGCAAACCGTAGACGCTTCGCCCGGATCGGTCCCGGAGCGAAGGAACCCCGAGCTTTGGCGAGCAGGCCGCATGCAGGAGCAAGCCTTTTGGGTTACCTTTTTGCTGGGCCGGCACTCCGGCGTTTGGAAAAGGTGACCCGCCGTAAGGGCGGAACCCTAAGCAGCCGTCACCGCAGAAACGGATATGTACTCAGTCAAAAAGAACCCCAGCGCCTGACAAAAGCCTTCGCGAGCAGGCTCGCTCCCACAATTGGAACTGGGTACATCTGCCAGAGATTGGTCGACCCGAAGGCCGCCACGTTCACTCCGCCTCAGGATCAATCTTGTTCTGCGTCAAATACCGATTCAACACATCATCCTGCGAAGGCGTAGAAGCGTCCCCCGCCACCTGCCACAACCGCCGCTCAATCCCCTGCGCCACCATATGCCCCACCGCCGCCTCAATCGCTGACAGAACACAAAGCTGCGCAGGCTCATTCGTCGTGTACCCGACCTCAGCCTCAAGCAACTTCTTGAACTCGATGAATTTGAAAATCCCGGCACTGCGCGCCACCGAATAAATCGTCTTGCTGGTCATCACATTCGCCAGCACCTGCCCGCTACGCACATCCACCGCACGCAAATTGACGGTCACCTGATCCACCCGATATTCGCGCTGCAGATCAATCCCCAAATACCGCGCCCCTTCCCCACCGCTACGCACATTCGTGTCATACGCGATGATCCCGCCTTCGAGCATCATGTTCGCCGCCTGCAACGGTGGCAGCTCACCCTGAATATTCACCGGCGTATTCGGCTTCTTCTGCGAGGCGCGAATGATCTTGCGTTCGGTCAACAGGTTCTGCAGCCCTTCGCGCTCCAGCACGACAAACCAGCCGCTGGCCTGCATCGCATCCATCAACATCGACGCCGCGCCCTGGGTCACGCTGGTGGAAAACGAACTCGCCGGGGTCGGTTTGTATTGCCCGGTCTGGTCACGGAAGCCGTACACCACTGCCATCAATCGCCCCTTGGGTCGCGGCATCTTCAGCAAATCGTAATAGGTCGAGGCCCTGGGGGTCAGGGTCGGGGTTTCGGTGTCCTGCTCGGCCGACATCGGCTCGCGCAGACTGCACCCTTGTAACGTCGCCAACAGCAGCCCTAGCGCGATGATCTTTTTCATGTCCGTCACTCCCCGGAACCGTCAGCCCGTCATGGGTTGAGGCCGTTCACCTGAATTTCCGAAACCTCACCGGTCGCTCGGTCGGTCACTTCAATGCTCAGTGCCCCGGAGTCGTCGATGACATTGACGATAAAAGTGTCAGTGGACAGGCTCCCCGTATTGCCGGTGGAGATGTTGTCCAGCAACTGCCCTAGCAGCCGCGATTGCAATTGACTGGAAAAACGCTCCAGCGCTGACGTGCCGGCCACTGTCGAGCGGCTCTGGATGTCCGGGTCGTCGTAGTCGTTTTGCGCCTGGGCGTTGTTGAGCAGCCAGGTGCCATTGAGCGGGTTGCCGCCAAACGATGGGTTGACCGGCGTGTAGACCAGTTCGGTGGCGTGGACAGCGGCGGCGCTGGCGAGCCCGATCAACAACCCCGAGATCCAGAATCCGCTGCGCCGTGAGAACGTTGTGCTGTTCATAATTCGTCCTTCTCAAGGTCGGTGGTGTCCTGCAACAGTGCCTCCAGCTTGCGCTGGACAACCTGGCGGCGAACCCAGTCGGCGGCCGCGTAGGCCTCGTCCTTCAGTTCCACGGTGTTCGGCGGCAGGAAGCGCCGATAAACCAGGCGTTGCTGATATTCCACGGTCACCAGGCTGCCCCAGCGCGCGTCGGGGCGCTCGCGCACCACCAGGTTGAAATCCATCGGGCTTGTGTCGCGCAGGCGTTCACTGAACGAGTAGTAAAAGTCGTGGCCGATGTGCGAGATCGTGTCATCGACGATGAAGCCCATCATCTCGTCTTCTTCACCGGCCTGAGCGCAGCACGCCGCCACGGTGAAAATCAGCGCGCACCACCACTGACGAGTCATGGCTGCAATGCCTGGGGCAGGTTCGACTGGTTTTTCGCAGGCCCGCTGGCGCCATCAAGAAAGGCTTTTTCGGCAACGAACTGCCAGTCCGAATAACGCTGCATACCCTGGAAATCCGACCATTGCGTCGGGAAGTCCGCCTGCTTCAACGGTACCTCGGTCGAGGCACTGTTGAGGCCGGTGATGCGTCCGTCAAAACCGCGTTGCAGCGCCCATTCGCCCTGTCCGACCGGATCCGGGTAGAGCTGACGCAGGTGATGTTTCGCCTCGGGAAAACGTTGATCGTCGAGCAGATCGGCCAGTTCTTTCGGGTACTGCGCCAGCCCCGGCGAGCTGCGGTAGTAGCTGCGCAACGCCTGTGCATACTGGGTCCCGACCCAGAGCAACTGATGCTCACGGTCGCGACGCGCGGTGGTCGACCACAACTCGCCAGCACTGGCCAGGCCCATGCCCATCAGCACAATCAGGAACAGCACGCCCAGGTAGGTAAAACCACCCTGCTGCGCGCGGTTACCACTCCGAATACTGGCTGCCATCACGCGCCCTCCCGGTAGCACCGCTCTTGATGTCGGCCACGCCACCGGCTACACCGTCCGGTGGCGCAATCAGCACCCACTGGTCTTTGCGTTCGGTAATCGGGTCCAGGGGCGCATTACGCAGGTAACGTTGTTCGATCAGTTGCTCGATGGAGTCGGGGTAGCGGCCGGTGTCGCCGTAGAAGTGATCCAGCGCCTCGCGCATTGCCGACAGACTCTGGCGCAACGTGGTTTCCTTCGACGCTTCGAGGCTGTTGAAGTAGCGCGGCAATGCGATGGTCATCAGCGTGGCGATGATCGCCATCACCACCATCAGCTCCAGCAAGGTAAAACCTTTTTCTTGGCGCATGAGGTTCACCACTCGCGGTAGGCGATGCCGTTGAGGCCCTTGCCCCGGGCGTGGGAGTAGACGTCGAAAACGTCCTCGCCATCGCGCGGATTCTGAGCCGGACTGTCGTAGGCGCGCAGGCCCCAACCCCTTCATCGTCACGCTTGGCCGGCACCAGCGGATCGCGCGGGATGCGGCGTAAGAAGTAGAACTTGGCGCCCTTCGCGCTGCGCACATCGCGCACGCCCTCGACCAGCACTTTCAGGTTCGGCGGGTAGCCGCTGGTGTTCAGCGACTTCTCGATGTAACCGGCATCGAACGCTCGTTTGTAGGCGTCGATGGCATCGCGAATCTGATATAGCGCATTGCGCAATTCCTGCTCCTTGCCACGCCGCACCAGGGTCTCGGTCAGTGGCGCGGCCATGCTTGCCAGCAAGCCGATCAGCGCCAGCGTCACCACCACTTCGATCAGGGTGAAACCGCGTTGCGAGGCGTTCATGATCAAGGCTTCTCGACGCTGACACGGGTGGTCGCCACGGCCGAGTCGCCGACTGCACGCGGCTGCGCGGCAGGTGACGGCACCACGTAGCTCTGCGAACGATCCGGGGCCTGAATGTGCATGCTGGTTTCAGTGCCAGTGGAGAACTCCATGTCCGAGGGGCTCTGGTACGGCAGGTTGCGCACGATCCGAGGAGTGATCGACAACACCAGCTCGGATTTGCCAACGGTGTCCTTGTTGCTGCCAAACAGCCGACCCAACCCGGGAATATCGCCAAGGCCGGGAATCTTGTTACCCGTGGCGCCGTGGTCATTGCGCATCAGTCCGGCGAGGATTTGCGTTTCGCCGTCATGCAGGCGCAGTGTCGTCTGCGCATTGCGGGTATCGACCTGCACCGGAATCGTGCCCTGACGGGTCGGTTCCAGCGGCGTAGCGTTACTCACTTCGAGGGCGATCTTGATCGCCACCTCGTTGTTCAGATGCACCGTCGGCTGCACTTCAAGCTTGAGACCGACGTCCAGGTAAGTGACGCTCTCGGTGATCACCGGGCCTTGAGTCGACGGCACCGACGTGGCGCTGATGATCGGCACCCGCTGACCGATGTGAATCCGCGCCTGTTCACGGTTGCTCACGCGAATCACCGGGCTGGCGAGGGTGTTGATGTCGTTGTCCTGCGCATTGATCTTGGCTTGTGGCGAAGGCGAGATCGAGATGCGGCTGGAGTTGATGCCCTTGAGCTGGTCGAGCAGGGTCACCGCCGAGCCATCGCTGTTGACCACGCCGAAGGTGTTCGGCCATTGCAGGCCGAGGTCGAGAATGCGCTGGGTGGCGACTTCCATCACTTCCACTTCAAGCACCACTTCCGGATTGGACTGGTCTTGCGACTGCAGGAGTTTTTCGGCCATGCGCACGGCGTCTGCGGTGTCGCGCATGGTCAGGGTGTTGAGGCGTTCGTCGACAAACACGTCGCGGGTCTTGAGCATGGTCTTGACCATGTTCAGGGCGGTGTTGGCATCGATGCTGGTCAGGTAAAAGGTGCGCATCACCAGTTCCTGGTAATCCTTCACTTTCTGCGGCGAATCCGGATAGATCAGCAAGGTATTTTCGTTCACCACTTTCTGGTGCAACTGATTTTGTTGCAGCAGCAGGGTCACCGCGTCTTCGATGCGCACGTCACGCACGAAGATGGTGGCTTTCATGTCCGGGCGCAGGTCCTTGTCGAAGATGAAATTCAGCCCGGCGACCTGCGACAACACTTCGAAAATGGTCTTGAGATTGGCGTCGCGAAATTCCAGGGTCACCGGGCGATCAAGCTTGGTACGCAACTGCGGATAGACGATGACGTTGCGGCTTTGCACCAGACGGATGTTGCCCTGCAGCTCCAGCGCACCTTCGTTGTTCGGGTCGAGTTCGAGGATCTGTCTGACCTGGCGGTCGGCGCCGTAGATGTCGCCGCGACGCAAGTCGCCACGGGCCAGTTCAAGCTTCTCGTCCATGCTGCGCAGGTAGTCCATCTGCTTCAGGGCATCCTGGGCACGGCGGTTATTCGGCTCGATGGTTAACACACGGTTGTAGGCGACACGCGCGGAAGCGAAATCGCGCCGTGCGCGGTCGGTGTCGCCGGAGGTCAGCAATGCGGTGATTGCCTTGGCCCGGCCGCTGTTGAGCAGCAGGTGCAATTCGGTGTCGCGCGGGTCTTCACGCAACCCCTCCTCGATTCGGGCCAGCGCCGCCTCGTATTGCCCCTGTTCGATCAGGTCGGCGGCTTCCTTGTTGGCCACTTGTGCGGTGCTACAGGCAGCCAGCCCGGCGCACAGGCCGACACTCATCAGCAAACGGGATCGGTTCATTGCGTGCTCCCCACAGACAGGGTCTGCGACAAATGCAAAGGCAGGTAGACCAGACTCAGTTCCAGATCGGAAATGCCGGTGATCTTCCAGGTGTCGTCGATCACATCCCCATTGCGCACGACGTAGATTTTCTCGCCGCTCTGCAAAAACACTTGCAGGTCGCTGCGGTCATGCAGCTTGCCGACAAATTGAAACGGCAGCGGTGGCAGGCTTGGGGCTTGCGCCACCGGGGCGGGGTTGACGGCAATTTCAGTGACGCTGGCCAGGGTCGGCGCGGCTTTCCAGGTCTTGGCGGCGAACAGGTCGCCGGCCGGGCTCAAGTCCTTGATTGGCGCCGCCTTGACCCTGACTGCCTGTTCGCCATGGCGGGCGGATTTCACCGGCGTGTTGACGGTCACTTCGACCGATTCCGGGTCTTCGCCTGGCGAGAAGAACTCCGGCAACCAGGCCAGCGCCGCCGCCACACCGAAGAACCCGAGCCAACCTGTCACGCGCCTGGTATTCATCACGACCTCGACAGGTAAAGGGTCAAACGGATCCGCCCGTTGAGGTCGGTGTCGCCAATCTTCTTGCGCTGCAATTCGAGGTCTTCCACCACCACCGCCGGCAACTGCCCGAGCAGCGCATGCAGGAAGCGCCGCAGTTGCGGATAACTGCCACGCACCGGCAAGAGAATCTGATAGCGCGCCAGGTGGGTTTTCGGGTCGACGCCAAGGGCGTACTCGCCGCGCGCCAGGGTGATGTGTTCCTGCGCCGCGAGCGCATAGATGCGATCGATCGCCACGGTGGCCTGCGGTTGCGCCGGCAGCTTGTTGCGAAAGTCATCAAGCTGACGCTGCGGCACCACGGGCGGCGCGATGCTGCCGTCTTCGACCTGGGCGAGATAGTCGCTTGCCTCCTGCGTCTGTGACGTGAGCTGCTGCAACGACTGCCACCCAGGCAACAAGCCAGCAAGCGCCCAGGCCAGTGCAACCAGTAACAGCGCCAGCCCGGCCAGGCCCGGAATACCAAGGCCCTGCAAGTATTCGTGGACGATCAGTCTAGGGATTCGCATCGCCTGTCTCCCAGGTTGCCGACAGGTTGAATTGCACCGGTTGTTCCGGCGATTTGACGACGATCTCGTGGCTCAGCAGCGACACGTCGGACAGCTCGTCACTGGCCTCCAAGCGCTTGTGGAAATCGAGCATGGCTTGCAGATCCCGCGCTTCGGCACTGATGCGCACCTGGCCCTTGCGCGCATCCGGGGTCAGGCTCAGCAGCGCGACGTCATCACGCGGCAGCGCTTCGAACATGGCGAACAGGCGTTCCCAGGGGCGGCGCAGTTGCTGGGAGACCTTGCGCATCTCGGCGAGGTTCTGCGCCTGCTCGCGGGTTTCTGCCGGGCTTAACGTGCTCTTGCTGCTGTTATCGCCAGTGAGCTGTCGCTGGGTCGTCTGCAAGTGACCTTGCTGTTGTTCCGACTGGCCATCGAGATGCTGTTGTACGCCCAGGCACAGCAGCGCCAGCACCACACCGCCGCCGAGCAGCCCCCAGCCCAACGGGCCGGAACGTGGCCGCGGCTGAAAATCCAGATTGAGCGCGCGCATGTCAGGCCACCGCCCGGGACATGACATACAAGCCGTCACGCACGTTCATCGAAGCGTCTTCAAGGCTGCACAATTGCACTCCCGGCAAGTCTGGCTGCGCATCAAGGCGGGCTGGCGCGTGCAGGTAAACGTTGAAGGCGCGCTCGCTGGTCGAGGCTTGCAGCTGCCGTTCGCGACCGATCAACGCACTCAGCGCGCCATCGCTGTCGCTGCCGCCGACCGAGCGCACACTGGCCCAGCGCCCTTCCCTTGCGAGCAACAACACGCTGCGTTGCGGCTCGGCCACCACGAACAGGAAATCGCCGGCATCCAGGCTTTTGTCGAAACGGTTGAACGCCGCCATCAAATACGGTTGCACCGAGCGCAGGCGCAGACCGCGAGCGCTGACCAGTGTGCGCAAGCGATCGAGCAAATCCTGCGGCAAGGCACTGGCGATGCGGTCGTAACCGGCCGGTTCGGCGGACAGCACCAGACTCCACGCCTGATTCGCCGCACCGAACAGATCTTCAAAACACAGTCGGGCAAAGCCGCGCAATTCTTCAGGGCTGCTGATCTGCGCGCTCCACGGCACCAGGCAGAAACGGCTGAAGTGGCCGGAAATCACCACGCTGACTTCGGCGCCGGCGCGGGCGTGCTCACCGAGCAAGCGATCGAGGGTGTCGAGCGCCACCGCGTAGCTCTGGAAGCCTTCGTCGATGTAACCGACGCTGCCCAGCCACAGGGTTTCGCTGCCCCGCCGCTGCCCCAGGCCAACGCCGCTGGCACCGAGCACGGCGATAAAACGCTCACGCGATAAAAGTGACACGATTGATCTCCTCCAGCGTGGTGCGCCCCTGCTCTACCAGCTCCAGCGCCGATTCGCGCAACAGGCGCAAACCACGGGCGCAGGCCAGAGCCTTGATTTGGGTAATCGGTTGGCGCTCGACAATCATCTGCCGCAGTTCGTCGTCCAGGTGCAGCAACTCGGCAATCGCCGTGCGTCCGCGATAACCGCTGCCCCGGCAGTGGCCGCAGCCCTTGCCATGGACGAAGTGGTAGTGCTCGACTTTTTGCGGGTCGAGGCCCGAGGCGCGCAACTCTTCATCGCTCGGCCTGACCGGTGCGTTGCAACTGGTGCAGACCAGGCGGATCAGGCGCTGAGCAAGAATGGCGTTGAGCGCCGAGACCAGGCTGTAGGGGTCGATTTCCATTTGCGTGAAGCGGCCAATCACGTCGAAGACGTTGTTGGCGTGGATGGTGGTGAACACCAGGTGACCGGTGAGCGCCGATTGCACGGCGATCTGTGCGGTATCCGGATCGCGGATTTCGCCGACCATGATCTTGTCCGGGTCATGGCGCAGGATCGAGCGCAGACCACGGGCGAAGGTCAGGCCTTTTTTCTCGTTGACCGGAATTTGCAGCACCCCCGGCAGTTGATATTCGACCGGGTCTTCGATGGTGATGATCTTGTCCACGCCGTGGTTGATCTCGGTGATCATCGCGTACAGCGTGGTGGTCTTGCCGCTGCCGGTCGGGCCGGTCACCAGCACCATGCCGTAGGGCTCGGCGGCGAGGCGGCGAAGCTGGCGCAGGGTTTCGTCTTCGAAGCCCAGCGCCTGCAATTGCACGCCGCAGACCTTGTCGGCAAGATCCTGTTTGTCGAGCACCCGCAGCACCGCATCCTCACCGAAAATGCTCGGCATGATCGACACACGAAAATCGATCTGGCGACCACTGATGCCGATCTTGAAGCGCCCGTCCTGCGGCACGCGCTTTTCGCCGATGTCCAGCTCGGCCATGACCTTGACCCGCGAGATCACCTGCTCGGCGAACTCGCCCCCTGGACCTTGCTGATGTTGTTGAGTACGCCGTCGATGCGGTACTTGATCACCAGGCCGTTGCCCGTGGTGCCGAGATGGATGTCGCTGGCGTGCATCTTCAGCGCGTCGTACAGGGTCGAGTTGACCAGTTTCACCACGCTGCTGGCGTCTTCGCTGATACTCGTCAGCGACAGACTTTGCAGGGTGTCGATTTCGTGATGGGTGTCGTCTTGGGCATTCAGCGAGTCGACGGCGTGGAAGCTTTCTTCATGGCGGGCCAGATAGGCCTTGAGGTCATCGGCGTGGACCAGATACAGCGGCGCGCCGTGCAGGGAGTCGTCTATCCAGGCCAGCCGCGCCGAATCGAAGGGGTCGGCGAATACGCCAATGACTTCGTCGTCGTGGCGCAGCAGGATGAACTCACGTTTGAGGCATTGCGCGAGGGTGACCCGGTCGAATACCGGCGTCGCTTGAAACAGGGTGTCGGTGGCCAGCACCGGGTAATGCAGGGTGGCGCCGAGGCAATCAATGAACGGCATCGGCGCCAATTCGCACAGCACGCCGAGCGCATCGAGAACCCGTTCCCCGGAACTGGCGGCCCGCGCCCGGGCCTGGGCGAGTTGCTCACTGGAAAAGCGTACCGGCACACTTTCCGGGACCAGCGGTTCGACGACAACGGACAGACGTTCCATGGCTTGCTCTCCAACCGGGGCCTGAAGCCCTGTCGGCGCGGCAAACTCTGGCGGCTAGTGCCGGAACGTCTGATCGCGCCATTACTCCCCGGTGAGCATCTGATCGTCGTCCGGTGCCATGGCCGTCGCGCGACTTCGTCGCCGATCCGCCAACACCCAACTGCCATCGTACAACTGCAACGGGAAGCTCTCGGTCCTGCTCTGGCGTCGTTCGACAAACCCTTCGGAAGGGCTCGCACCGGGTTTCACTTCACGCTTGATGCCTAAAAGGTCGCAGACAGCTCGGGCCAGTTCCGCCAAGGGAAAGGGTTTGAACAGGATGTGGCTGACCCCCAGTTGCCGCGCCCGCTCACAGACTTCGGCGGTCGGGTGACCCGTTATCAGCACAAAATGGCACGTCCTGTTCTGGCGGACGGCGTCGAGCACCTCAAAACCTTCCATATCGGGCAAGCGGTAATCGAACACCAGTACGTCGGGAGCAAACGCTTCGGCCAAACCGATACCCGTCGCTCCGTCATGTGCAATCCGGACGTCCAGCCCTTGCGCCGACAGATAATCCTGAAGGTTCTGTGCAAGCAGCTGTTCGTCTTCGACAACCAGTACTTTGTTAACCAAGGTCGACTCCTTGAAGCAGCAGATCCGGCAGATGAAACCTTGAGCCCGGGTCTGGTGGAGTGTGCCTTACTCTCGGTAACGCACACTTCATGCCAGGCGCAATGCCAGAATTTTTAAGTCTTCATGTCCTTGAATTCAATGACAATGCCCGCTCGTCCCGGTGCCCCGTTCCCCAGAAACGGGGAAGCACCTGAATGGGCATCGAAGCCATTCCCCACTATTGGGGGAGAAGCTTCAATCGTCGTCAATTCGTTCGATCCTGTTCTGCGACCGCAATTGTGCGAGCACCTGACGACGAGCCTGGGCCTGTTGCTGTCGCGCGCGTTCGCCCCCGACTGATTCCAGCCCTTGCATACTTGAGACATCACTCGCTTCCCAGTGGTTCTGTAGATAGACCAGGTGCCAGCCGAACGGTGAGCGCACCGTTGCGCTGACGAAACCCGCCGTGGCAATGATAGACGCTCGCATCTGCATCAAGCGTAGCTGCGCTTGTGCCTGTGTGGCGGCATCGGCATCCGGCGCAACCTTGATCAGCATTTGCTGCGTGCGGGTGAAACGCTGGCGCAGCAATGCGGCAAACATTTGCTGCGCGGCCAGTTCACGAGCCAGGTAATCGCGGTACGACGCCTCGTCGAAGCCGGCTTCCTGTAACCGCCGGCTGAAGGGTTCAGCGCCGCCAAGTGCGGTGCGGGTCTGATTGATCTGTTGCTGCAGCGTTTGCTCGTCGATACGCACGCCGCGCTTGCGTGATTCCTGCCACAGCAGTTCGCGGTCGATCAGCGCATCCAGCGCGGCCCGGCGCAGTTGCCTGTAGGCCTTGGGATTACGAATGCTCGCCACGGCGCGGCCCTGATCTTCCAGGTATTCGGCGAAATAACGCTCGAGACGAAACTGCGAAATTTCCTCGCCATTGACCCGCGCCGCAGCCGGCCCGTTACTGGCCCACGCCGCCGGCAAACAGCAGATCAGCAGCCACATCAGGGTGATGAGTTTCATGAGCGGAGCCTCCGTCAGGGGCTGGCAACAATCGGTTTATACGGCGCCACCAGGTAGAAGCGCTGATCGGGCAAATCCACCGTCACCACATGGGCGCCGTTCAAGCCCAGGCGTCGCCCGGGGCCGAAATTCAGGCGCGGCGTCAGGCCGGTGTCGAAATCGTGCAGACCTTCGAGAGCGGCAACGAGTTTTTCGCGGCTGGCATCCCGGCCGGCCCGCTTCATGCCTTCGCCGAGCAGCAACATCGAGGCGTAGGCGCCGACCTGCAGCACCGCATGTTGCGCGCCCAGCCCTTGCCCCTCACGTAACGTCGACAGCGCCATGCGCCCGCTTTGCGTCCAGTCGCTGGGCACGAAGGGATAGGCGAGAAACACTCTCCGGGAAAAGCCTTCCGGTACTTGCAACAGATCGCCGGCGACCTGGCTCGAGGCGGCAAACAGATACGGCACCTGGCCGGCGTTACGCAGGCGAGTGGCCAAGCGGCTGAAACCGCCGTCGCTGCCCAGATAGAATACCGAGCGCGAACCCAGTGGCAGTTGCTCGGCTGCCGGGTCGTAGGTGTGCAAGCTGACCTTTTCCCAGCCATGCCCCTGCAGATACTTACCCAGGCTTTGCGCCGCTTGCGCCTGTACCGGGTCGTCGGGATAGGCAATCAGCGTCGGTCCCTGCAACACCCGCAAGCTGCCCGTGGCGTAATCGGCCAAGGCCAGCAGTTGCTCACGCAGCCCGGGCAACGGCTCGAAAATCTGCACGCTGCTCTGCAGGGCGCCAGGCATCGATAACGGACCGATCAGCGGCATGCCGGCCTGTTCCAGCAGCGTCGCCAATTCGCTGTCGAGGGCCGGCGCCAGCGGCGCGATCAAGGCGAACACCTGCTCGTGCTCGATCAATTGGCGCAAGGCCAGTTCGGCACTGCTGCGATCCGGGCCGGGATCGATCACCGTTAAACGCACCTGCCGGCCATGAATGCCGCCCGCCTGATTGATTCTCGCGACACTACCGTTGAGCACCGCTGCCACCGTCATGCCCTCCTCGGCCAACGGTCCCTGGCTGGGCAGCAAGGTACCCAGGTGCAAGGTTTCGTTGTCGAGGCCGGGGTCGCGCTCGTCGGCGAGCCGTTTGAGGTACGCGGTGAGGTTGCGCTGGTCCTTCATCGACAGGACAAAGCGCGGCATGCTCGGGTCGAGGCGATTGCCTGCGGGATCGCGGCCCTGTTCGATGACCCTCGCCAGACTGGTTTCGGTGTAGGCCGGGTAGCGCCGACCGTTGACCTGTTGCTGGCCGTAAATGCTGGTCAGCCGCGCCCAGTTCAGTGGCGGTGGACGCACACCGCCTTCAGGCCGGCCGAGGCCATCGGCGCCGTGGCAGTTGGCGCATGGCAGGCTGGTCGCCGGCAGCGCCACGTCCGCCGCACCCACCCGCGCCATGACTGGCTCGCCGCTGTCCGACAGCCCTTCCCGGTACAGACGCTTGCCGGCCGCCTCCTCAAGCGTCAACGGCTGAGCTGTGGCGCCGACGCTGATGCCAAGGAGCAGAATCAGGGCGAGTGAGCTGCCAGGGTTCATGGCGCAGGCTCAGCGGCCGGCCACAGGCATTGTCAGCAACTGCAAGCGCTGGGCAATGGCGGCGGCCGGGGCATCGGGGCGGATCTTGCTCCAGCGTTTGTTGGCGACGTCGCCGACGATCAGCTGCGTGGAGTGCTGCTCCGGGGTTGGCACGATCTGGCCGATGCGGCTCAGCACCAGATCCATCTGCGCCTTGTCGCCGGTAAGAAAAAACCAATGAGGATCATCGGAACCCTGCTTCAAGGTGTAAGCCTTGAGCACCGCCGGCGTATCGCGCAGCGGATCACTGGTAAGGGAAATGAAAGTGATCCCGTCAGCCTTGTCACCCAACAGCTCGCGGACTTCCTTGAGCTTGCGGGTGATCAGCGGGCAAGCATCATTGCAACTGGTGAAAATCACGTTGAGCAGGACCACGCGGTTCTGCAAGGCGTCGCTGTAGAAGCGCAAGGTCTGTCCGTTCTGATCCTGCAACGGCGTGTCGGTAAACCAGGCCTGTGCGTCGTGAGTGCCTCTGGCCGGCGCGGCGACAACGGTCGTCGGGGCGTCGGGCGCGTGGCCTTCATGGGCAAACGCGACGTTGCTGAAAATCCAGAAACACACGCTCAGCGAAATCCAGTCGAGCATTCTCATGGCTGATGCTCCATGGCGATGGCGGTGTGTCTGGCATGGGTGCGCAGGCCGCTGAGCTTTTCGACTTCCTTGCTGAGCAGCGCCGGATCGGTGAAACCGTAGTAGCGCGTCCAGTGACGGCTGTCGCCATCGCCGACCAGAATCAGCGGCTGGTGGCTTTTGAAGTCGCCGCTGAAACTGCCGAGGCCTTTGAGGGTTTCATTGATCGACTGGGGCGAGCCGGTCAGCCAGCTCCACCCCGGCCCCTGCTGAAAGCTGCGGGCATATTCCTGCAGGCGCTTGGAGTCGTCGCGCTGGGGGTCGATGCTGATCGACACCAGTTGCACCTCATCGCCGACCCGCGCACCGAGTTGTTTCTGCACCTTGCCCATGATCGACGAGACCACCGGGCACACCGTGGTGCAACTGGTGTAGATGAAGCTCATGACGACAATCTTGCCCTGCACCAGATCCGGCTCAAGGCGCACGCTCTTACCATCCTGGTCGAGCAATGGCACGTTGGCAAACTTCACCTGGGCGTGCTCCTGGCTGCTGAGTGGCGGCGCCGTATGCCCGGCATGCTCGTCTGCGGAATGGGCCCGGGCTTGTTGGATGCCGACGCTCAACAGACACAGGGTCAGCACACCACTGGATGCAAATCGGTTCATGTTCAAACTCCTCTTCAGCGCGTCTGGCCCGGCGCTACCCGAACACTGGCAAATGTCTTGTCGTCGAAACCGGCCCCCAGCGACGCTGCACGCACATGCAGGTACCAGGCGCCACTGCGGTCGAGGGTGACAGGCGCTTCATACACGCCGTCGGCGACTTCCCGCGCGGCGACCTCACGCGGGTGAGAGGTGGGCGCCAGGTAATAGCGCAATTGCACGTCTTTCACACCGCTGCGCTGTTGTTTCTGCTTGCCTTGCACAATGCGGAACCGGACCACGTACGGGTCGTTGAGCGCAGCGGTGGTCTTGTCCAGAAGAAACTCGACCTTCGGCTGACCGAGTTGTTTTGCCACCGCGCCATCGACCTCGATCAGCGCGCTGAAGCAGTGAATGATGTTCGGTTGATTTAGCAGGAACGCCACATCGAAACGCCCGGCTGGCGGCAGTTTCACCCGGGCGCTGTAAAGCCCCGGCGAGACCTCGCGCAGGCTGCGGTCGATGACCATGGCCGCGCGGGCGATCTGGCCACGATTGGGATATCCGGACATCGGCGCGTTCATGCCTTCGGCGTAGAAGTAAGTGGTGTTGTCCACCGGGTTGACGACGAACACCGCGTTGTCGTCGCGCGATACCGCGAGGCTCGACGCAAGCGGCAAATCACCGGCCATGCGCGGTGGTTGCGGGCCGGCTTCGAAGCCCTGGATGATGGCCTGGCGACCCTCGCCCAGCGAAGCCAGATTGATCATGCTGACCTTGGGCGAGGCAAGTCCGCGCACGTAGGCATAGGCTTGGGTGAACACCACCTGGTAGGGCTCGGCGGAGACTTCGAGGTCATGGATCGCCGTATCAGTAGCCGCGTCGATCACACTGGCGCGGTTAGCCAAAGTGTTGAGCACCACGCCGAAACGCCCGTCAGCGCTGAAACCCATTGGACCGAGGCCTTGCTGCAACTTGATCACCCGGCGCACGGCGTGGCTGTTGGCGTCGATCACCGTGACGGTGCCGTCCTTGCCGTCTGCCACATACACCGCGCCGGACAATGCCGAGTAGGCAACCGACAAAGGGTGGGAGCCGGTTCTGACCTGCTTGACGATGGCCAGGCTGGCGCTGTCGATCACGCTCAACGTGCCGTCGTCGCGGTTACTGACGAAGGCAAAGCGGCTGTCCTTGCTGAAGCTGATTTCGTGATGACCGCGGCCGGTCGGCAAATGTTTCAGCGGCTTGAGGCTTTGGCTGTCGATCACTGTGACGCCGGAGTCTTCGCTTTGGCTGGCGTTATTGCCGACCCAAAGCAGGCGTTCATCCGGTTGCAGCGCGACGCGCACCGGTTGGCTGCCGGCCTTGATCGAATCGAGCACCTTGAACTGCTCGCTGTCGATCACTGCC
This sequence comes from Pseudomonas sp. AC255, assembly GCF_979258175.1. Taxonomy (NCBI): domain Bacteria; kingdom Pseudomonadati; phylum Pseudomonadota; class Gammaproteobacteria; order Pseudomonadales; family Pseudomonadaceae; genus Pseudomonas; species Pseudomonas sp. AC255. The sequence continues at coordinate 2,989,562 of NZ_OZ409841.1, forward strand.
ACTTCGCCGGCGGTGGGCATCGACACGAATACACGTTTGTTGTCGATCGGGGTGACCCAATCCATCGGCGGCTGTTTGAGTTCAATCCGCGCCAGGGTGCTGGTGATGCCGCCGACCGACACCGAGGGATCGACCACCGCGATGCTGGCATCACGGTTCATGACCAGCAGGAAATAGCTGTTGAGGTCGAGCAACGGGCGCGCGCCGATGTTGGACTTGAGGAACACACCGACGCGCGCCTTGCAGCTCTGATCGCGGCCCTGGGCCTGATCAGCGGCGACCGTTTGCGCATCGATCCACGCCCCCGGCGCCACACCGGACAAGGCCTGCCCGGAAGCGCTGTCGGTCACGCGAAACTGCACATCGGCGAATTCGCCTTCGCGCAGTTTGCCGTCAGCGGCAAGCGGTTTGAGGTTGAAGTCTACCGTCACGCCGTCGCGGTTCAGCGTCTGACCGGCCCCGGTTTGCGCCAGCGCAATCTCACTCAGCGTCAGCAACGACCCGGCCATGGCCAGCGTAAAAATACCGATGATGTTGATGATCCTGTTCATCTAGCACTCCCCTACCTCTTCATCTGGCAAAACACCGTCTCCTGTGGGAGCGAGCCTGCTCGCGAAGGCGTCTTCAGCGCCACCCTCGAAACCGAATTGCTCCCATTCGCGAGCAGGCTCGCTCCCACAAGGGAATTGCATCCATCCCACTCCCTCACTGCCACCATTGCCCACTGTGGGAGCGAGCTTGCTCGCGAAGGCGTCTCCAGCGTCACCCTTAAAAACCGAGTTGCCCCCATTCGCGAGCAGGCTCGCTCCCACAAGGTTTTGCATTTACAGGCCTTGCGTATGAGCTTACTGCCCCTGCGGTGCCGGTTCCGCTTCGTTGGTGACACGCAGCAACCCCCACAATCCCGAGGTGTTGCCGTAGGCGCCGTAGTCGCGGAACAGGTAATCGCCCGGTATCGCGTTGCTGCCGCCGGCGCTGGGGATCATGAAGCTGAAGTGCGCCGCCGGGAGGATGCTTTCGTGGGCGCCGATGTACATCGACATCGGGTTGTAGCCAAAGCGCACCGAACCGACGCCCGGCGAGCCCATCGGATAACCGCCGGTATCGCTCTTCTCGGCCTGGAACGGGTTGACCGACCAGACATGTCCGTCGAGCTGGAAGGTGCTGCCACGACTGCCGCCGCTGGGCATCAAAATGTGCGTGCGCAACGGTTGCCCCGGTTTCGCGTAGAGCACCGGCGTTTGTGGATCGCCGCCGACCAGCGCATTGCTGTAAGCCATGTGCGCGTTGGCCATATCGCCGTAACCGGCGCCGCCGGCATGCCCGAACGGTGCGTCAGGCGCGAGGCCGAAGCGATACCACAGCGGTTCGGTCTTGTAGTTGATCGCCATGCTCGAGTTGTCCTGCGGATCGGTCGGCACGCCGAAGCCCTCGGCAGCAATCCCTTCCACCGGCCGGCCATTGGCCCAACGGGTGTTCAACGCCTTGTGCCAGACCATCGCGAAATCACGATAAATGGCTTGCCCCGGCGCTGTGACGGTGGCGTTGACCTTGCGTACATCGTCCACCCAGGTCGCGCCGATCGGCAGGATGCTCATCGCTGCGCCAAGACCTTTTTGCGGCTGCTTGATCACGTCCGCCGGGGTGATGTTCAAGCCGCCGAACTCCACCGCCGTGGCATTGATGTTGTCGACACTGCGGCCCAACTGCGTCACCGGTTTGCCTTCACGCTCCAGATGACCGGCGTAGTACTGATAGGTACGGGTCGGGTACGCGCCGCTGTTGCCGACACGCGGTGGCACGGTCTGGATCGGGTTGGCGCCGACGTTGGCACCGTCGGATTTGGTGATGTCGTAGGCCAGCAATTGCGCGTGCAGGCCGACGTGGCTGGACGGCCGCATCAGGTTGTTGCTGAAGGTGGTCGAGCCCAGACCACTGTTGCGATCACGCTTGACCATGCCTTGCATCACCGCAGTCTGGGTCAGGTCAGGCATCACGCTCGGCAAACGGTTTTCCAGGGTGATGTTGATGCAATCCCCAGCCGCCGCGCGCAGCACCAGCGGTTCGACCGGGATGCCGGGTTTGAGCTTGCCGCTCACCGGATCCAGATCCGCTTTGCGTACATACAGAATGGCCGTCGGGTCATGCAGCGGCCCGCTCTGCCCGCCGATGGTGATGGTTTCGCCGTCCTCCGGATCGGTCACCGTGACTTGGGGAATGCTCACCGTGCGCGAGTTCAGCACCAGGGTGCCACCGGCCGGATTCAGCGGCCCGCCGACATGCTGGCCGAGTCCTGCGGAATCGCCGATTGTCAGGCCCAGGGCATTGCCGAGAATGTCGTTGGCCAGCGCGGCGACCACTTCATAGTTGCGCTGCACAGTGGGCCGCGTGCCAATGCCGTTAGGGTTGGCGCCATAGCGCGGGCAACTGCCCTCAAATGCAACGGTATTGCGCATGCCCGCCGGGCTTGGATTGTTAGGGATGGCGAACAGGTCTGCGCGTTTGGCGGTGTAGTTGCGCATCACGCCCCAGATACCGCTCCAGTAACCCTCGATCGAAGCGTCCATCGAGTACAGATAATCGCCCGTGGTCGCTGCCGAGCTGGAGAGCATCGACACCGGCGCAATGAAGCCCATCTGTTCGGAGATGCCGATCATCTGCGAGGCGCGCCAGCCGGAGTTGGAACTGTTGCCGAAACCGGAACCGCTCTGCAGCCATTTCACGCCATGCAGGGTCACGTTGTGTTCCTCCTCATGGCCCCCGGCATGCACCCGCAGCCGGACGTTGTCGCCGGTGTAGGTGCGCAGCATCGGTGTGAACGGGTCGCCCGGTTCGGCACCGCCCTTGTTGATGTGCGGCGGGAACAGCGTGGTGCCGCCGGTAGGCCCGGTGGCCGAGGTGAGCAGATTCGGCGCCAGGTTCATCGCCGGGATCGCCCGGTCGGTGCGGCTTTGCATGGCGAACGACAGATCACCGCCGAGGCCGTCGGCCTGCATGCCGCGCTTGCCATCCGGGCCGACCTTGTTCGGATCGTACACGCGCAGGGCCAGAGGCTCGTTGCGGTAATTGACGACGAACATGCCCGGGTCATCCACCGAAATCGCCTGCGGACACGGCCGGCTCGGACAGCCCGGCACCTGACCGCCCTGCACTTCCACCACGCCTTCAAGCAGAGTGCTGGCGTTGTTGCGCACCGGCGGATTGATCGCGTAGCGGAAGCTGTCGGCGGTGGCCGGGAAGGCTTGCGCATTGGGCACGCCATTGGGTCCGGCACCGACGTAGACGCCGGCTTCATAGGCGTGCTGGAAGTCGCTGTATTCAAGGAAGAACTCGCGGAAGCTGTCGTTCTTGCCGTCGCCATCGAGGTCACCGGTGTTGATCACCGCTTGCCACGACGTCGGCCCGCCGTCCTGACGCGCGCCGCTGTACAACGGCTCGCCGGTCTCGGCGTGCAGCCAGGTCGAACCGGCCGGCTCCGCCAGCACCGTGGCGTACAGCCCGATCTGCTGGTGCGTCGATGGGCCGAGGTGGTCGTGGGTGAAGATCGTGCCGAGGCCGCGATCAACACCTTTGATGTTCACCACCGGGTCGACGAACCAACGCTGCATCGCCGTGCGCGCGCCAACCCAGTCAGCCCGTCCGTACTGACCGAAGAACGGGTGTGCCTTGGCTTTCGGGCAGGCTTGAGTACCGTCGCGCGGGTCACTGCCCTCGCACTGGTTGAATGCACGGATGGCGTGAATGCGTTCCTGCACAGCGCCCGGGGAAAGCACACCGTCCTCATAATTCCAGCCGTTGGACGAACCGTCGGCGGAAGTCAGGTCCCACTTCGGCAAGTGAATGTGCTGACCGATCACGTCGGTCGGTGTGCGCACTTGGTAATCGTCCATCTCGTAGGTGGCCGGGACCAGGTTGGTTTGCTGGTACTGCACGCAGTCAAAGGTGTTCATGCGCATCACCAGCGGCTCTGGCGGACGCTGTTTGGTGATCACCGGCCAGGCGTCTTCCCATAGCGCGAGAATGCGCGCCTGCGGGAAGTGATAACCAACTTTGTTGTACACCGCATCGAACTGAATATTGGCGGCCTTGTAGATCCGTGGCCGGTCGGCGGTGAACGTCGAGGCACCGACAAACGACAGGCCATCGATGCGCTCGCCGCTGTTGAATTCACCGCTGCCGGCGCTATTGGTCAGGCGCTTCTGCCGGTCGTCCATGCACGGTTCGTAGTAGGGCGCGCCGGCCATCGGCAAGGCGCCGTTGGTACGGAAAGCCTTGGCTACCACTTGATTACCGGGCAGCAAGGCATAGCTCGGGTGATCCTTTTTCGCATGGAAGGCCATCGCGGCCTGTTCGACCTCGGTGCCCTCCTCCGGCATGTAGATCGGTTTGGCCCGCACCACTTCCTTGGAAAAATCCAGCGACGTGGTCACTGTGTGCGCCTCACCGCCAGCCGATACGCCATCAAGGGCGTGGCGCTGCAAACCGCCGTCCCAGCCACCGGACTGGGCCGGGTCAAGGTTGGCCCACAGCGCCTTGCCGCTGGCCTTGAGCGCTTGCGCGGTGGCGGCGTCGAGCATGTCCAGCGGCGGGGTTGGCGGACGTTGGCCGACCGAACTTTCCATACCGCCGATCCAGAACGGATAGCCAGGGTTTTTCAGGCTGCCATCGGCGTTGCGGTTGGCTTCGCTGCGATCGACCAGCGCCAGGGAGCCGATGGCTTGACCACCAGCGTCGCCGCCATGGTGCTCGCCGTCATCATCGCCCTCTTCTTCGTCATCCTCGTCATCATGGCCGGCGACCAGGGTTTCACCGATTTTCGGCACGACCACGACTTTGCCCGGCATCGGCGCCATGGCTTTGCCCGGCAGCGGCACGATCGCCGGAATCGGTGTGCCGGCGACGATCTCGCCGTCCGGCAAGGCCCGTGCGCCTGCTGCCGGTTTGCCGCTGCGCAGTGCAAACGGTTCGCTGTGATAGCCATCGGCGCCTTGCTGCGAAACGTCGAGCCGGGTGCCCTCTTCGAACACATCATGCACCCGCCACATGGCCCACATGCCCTGGGCAAAGTGCGGATAGAAGTGGCAGTGATAGATCGCATCGCCCGCCACCCGATTGCGGTTGCCCGAACCGCCATTGGCGATCTCATAGGTGTAACCGGCACCGGGACCGATGCCTTGGGCGTCAACGTAATCGGAGTTGTCGTCGTTGGGGTTGAACAGCCATTGATGGCCGTGCAAGTGGAAGATGTGCTGCTCGTGACCGTTGTGGGTATTGCGAAATTTGACGAAGTCACCGATGTAGCTGTGATTGACGTTCGACGGCTCGGACGGGAACAGCGCCATGGTCGCTTTCACGCCAATCTGATCGGCGTTCGGGGTCTGCCCGGGAGCGATGTTTTCCAGCCCGGCGTTGGCCGGCACATCGACCAGCATGGCTACGTCGCCAACGGTGTGCGAGCTGAGAAAAAATTCCTCATAGGCACAGGACAGGCAATCATGCATCGGCCCTACACCCAGGCGATTGGCGACGACTTCGGCGCCCATGCCGCCGGAGCCGTAATTGATCATGAACGAATCGCGGGTCGGTTCCAGCACATGGGCCATCACCGGGTCGGCCCAATAGGCGGGGAATGCCTGGGTGGCAGCGGTTTCATCCTGAAATTGCGAAGCGAAATCGCGGAACGGCTCCAGTCGATTCGGGATCGCCGGGTTGCGTTTGCCCACCGACTCCAGCGGATAAGTGCTGGGCGGGAAGCTGCCGTCGGCGTTGCTGCCCATCACGATCGCGTCACTTTCACTGGAGATGATTTCGCTGCCGTCGACCATGTTGATGATCGGCGTGCCGGCCTTGCCTTCGCGCAGCCACGGTTCGCGTTGCGGATAGCGCGCCTGGTAGTCGACGATCGGCTGCCCGGCCGGTGTGCGCCCGCTGGTGGCCAGGCGCATTTCTTCTTCGGTCAGCGTATTGCGGTAGCTGCGGCCGCCCTTGGGCAGCACCACCACTTGGCCGAACAGCCCGTTGGCGACGTTGCCCGCCGCGCCCTCGCCACCAAACGTGGCACCTCGACTGCTCACGGCAAACGCGCCTTCGCGCTCGGCAAACAGAGTGTAGGAACGGCTGGCTCCCGGCACTATCAAGGTGTTGGGGTTACGCCCGGTAAACGATGAAATATCGTCGATACTGTTGACCGCTTGCAGGCCGTTGACCTGGAAACCGATGTGGCGGTCAGCCACTTGCTCATCGACCTTGAACGCGCCAAGCGCATTGGGATTTTCCTCACCTTCCGCCCCTTCGACATGCTTGTTCGGGTTGGCCTGATAGTCGAGCAGGTTCTGCAGATTGATCGTCAGGCAGTCCCCTGCCGCCACCCGCAATACCAAGGGCCGTGGACGCTTGTCAGGCCGCAGCGCAACCTTGCCCGGCACCGCCACGCCACCGTACGCCAGCGACACGTCGTGCTCATCGACCACGTCGCGGCGCAGGGCGAACATCATGCCGTTGGCGTTTTGCGCACCGAGGCGGTTGAACATCAGCGGCTGATCGAACGCCACGACGTTGGCCACCAGGTTGCGCTCGCAACGTACCGCCGCGCCGGCCAGTTCGACGCTGAGCAGCGAGGCCATTATCAACAACCCGTTAATCAGGGATGGAGCGAGAGGAAAGCCAGCCATGATCGGTAACCTCGTGTTGGGTGCTCTTGGGAACACTTCTGGACAAATGTCCCGGAGCAAGCCGCGTGCCACAAAAAATACTTACGTATATCAACCAGTTAACGCGACGACCTGAGAATCCGGGGATATTCCCCACCCGCTTGCCCCACTTTTCGGGCCTGCCCGGTTGGCCCCGAAAGTGGGGAATCGGGTGAAGGGGTCACAACGGCGCATCCATCGCCAAACCCTGCAGACGCCGGTACTGGCGCAGCACATTCGGCACATAGCGCTGGGTTTCGGCGAACGGTGGAATCACCCGACCACGGCTGAGCACCGCATCCGGCCCGGCGTTGTAAGCCGCCACGGCGAGGGTGATGTCGTTGTTGAACAGGGTCATCAGACGCTTGAGGTATCTGGCCCCACCCTGGATGTTGGCCTTGGGGTCATAGACGTCGGTCACGCCCAGCTCCCGCGCGGTGTCGGGCATCAATTGCATCAGCCCACCCGCGCCTTTGGCTGAAGTGGCGCCGGGGTCGTAACGCGACTCGGCGTTGATCACCGCGTGCAACAGCGCTTCTGGCAATTGGTTGACTTTGGCCGCTGCGGAAACCAGCTCTGCGTAAGGCTGATTGGCGATCATTTGTGGCTGCTGATCGAGGCTGGCCACTGCGGCGTCCGCCTCGTGAATGACTCGTTCGTAAGTGCGTCCGGGCCGGTGCACGTTGGACAGTACGTAGCTGCCATTGGCTTCCACGGAGATGAAGACATCGGCTTGCGCGGCGCCGCTGAGCAGCACACATCCGAGCAATCCACTGGCGAGAAATTTCATGTCGGGCCTCCCCGGACCAGCCGCCGATAAAGTGGGGGAAATGCCCCAGTGGCCGATCACGATCGAGCCCTACGCAAGCACTGTGCCGCTTCCTGAAAGGCCCGAATGACAAGGGCTCCAGCGCGACTGATGATTTCCTGCGGGGCTGAGCATGGCAATTGCATAGGCCCTTGTGGCGACTCGATTGCCATCTATGGGAGATCATCATGAAGCTGCCCTTTCGTCCGCGTGGCCAACGCGGTTTCACCCTGCTTGAACTGCTCGTGGTGCTGGTGGTGCTCGGCCTGCTGGCCGGCATCGTCGCGCCGAAATACTTCGCTCAGCTCGGTCGCTCCGAGGTCAAGGTGGCCAAGGCGCAAATCGAAGGTTTGAGCAAAGCGCTGGATTTGTACCGCCTGGAAGTCGGCCATTACCCGTCGACCGAACAAGGCTTGCAGGCGCTGGTACTGGCACCCAGTGACGAGGCGAAATGGACCGGCCCATACCTGCAAAAGAAACTGCCGCAGGATCCATGGGGCCGTAACTACGCCTACCGCTATCCCGGCGAAAACAGCGAGTACGACTTGCTGTCGATGGGCAAGGACGGCCAGCCCGGCGGCGAAGGCGAGAACGCTGAAGTCACCAACTGGCAATGAGCGGAGCGCGGCCCATGCAATTTCATCTCAAAGCGGTCGGCAAGGCCGGCGTGGTGTCGATGCGCGTCGAAGCGCCGGGGGACAGCGAGGCGCGGCGGATTGCCGAGGACCAGGGTTTGCGGGTGCTCAGTGTGCACGCCGCCAAGCACTGGCATGCGCTGAAACTGCGTCAGCGCGAAACCTTCAACCTGGTGCTGTTCAGCCAGGAACTGACCACCCTGCTCAACGCAGGCCTGCCACTGATCGATGCGCTGGAAAGCCTCGCCGAAAAGGAAAGCGCCCCCGCCGCGCGCAAAACCCTCAGTGAACTGGTGCGCCTGCTTTACGAAGGCAAATCCTTCTCACAGGCGCTGGCCCAGTTGTCGGCGGTTTTTCCGCCGTTGTACGTGGCGCTGGTGCAGTCCAGCGAGAAGACCGGCGCGGTCGGCGATGCGTTGGGGCGTTACGTCAGTTATCGCCAGCGCATGGACGAGGTGCGGCAGAAGATCATCAGCGCTTCGATCTATCCGATGCTCTTGCTGGTGGTTGGCGGTGGTGTTGTGTTGTTCCTGATGGGCTACGTGGTGCCACGTTTCAGTCTGGTATTTGAAGGGCTGGGCAATAACCTGCCGTGGCTGTCGCAGGTATTGATGAGCAGCGGCATGTTTCTGCATGCGCACCAGGCGCAGTTCTTCGTTGCTCTGGGGGCGCTGGTCATTGCCCTCGCCGTCGCGCAAAAACAACCGGCGTTTCGCCGTGGGCTGGATCGACTGGTGGAGAAACTGCCGGCGGTGCATCAACGGATTTTCATGTATGAGCTGGCGCGGTTCTATCGCTCGCTGGGGATCCTGCTGCAGGGCGGGATTCCCCTGGTGACGGCAATGGGCATGGTCCGCGGCTTGCTCACCGTGCCCTCGCGCACGCGCCTGGATCAAGCCTGCGAACGGGTCCGCGAGGGCCAGTCCTTGTCGGCCGCGCTGGAGCTCAATCATTTGGTGACGCCGGTATCGCTGCGCCTGCTGCGTGCAGGCGAGCAGTCCGGCAACCTCGGTCAGATGATGGAGCGCAGCGCCGACTTTTACGACGAGGAAATCAGCCGCTGGCTGGAATGGTTCGTGAAACTGTTCGAGCCATTGCTGATGACGTTCATCGGCCTGCTGATTGGCGTCATCGTGATCCTGATGTACATCCCGATTTTCGAGTTGGCCTCCAGTATTCACTGACCACGGGAACGGGTCGGATCCTGGCAGCAACGCACTGTACGTTCCCAAACAAAACCATAAAGACGGAGAACGATATGCAGATCAAAAAACTCGTGCTGGCAATGGCCATCGGCGCCGTTCTGTCAGCGTCTACCGTACTGATTACGGACAGTTTGCCCGGGGTGTCCACTGCACATGCCAAGGATGGGGGAAGCGGCGGCGGTAGTGGTGGGAGCGGCGGAGGCGGAGGTGGTGGTCACGGTGGCAATGGTGGAGGAAGTGGCGGTAATGGCAGTGGCGGAGGAAGCGGTGGCGGCGGCCACGGCAGCGGTGGCAACAGCGGCAGCGGTAATGGCGGCAACAGTGGCCACAGCGGCAGCGACCATGGATCGAGCCATTCGGGCAACAGTGCGTCTTCCTCTTCCGGCCGCAGCGGCACCCACGCCGAACCCGGGGATGACCATGGCGTGCATGTCGGCGGCGAACCGGGCGATGACAAGCGCGCCAACTGAGCGACTTTAGAAGCACCGACAATTTACTGTGGGAGCGAGCCTGCTCGCGAAAGCGTTGGTTCAGTCAGCACCTCAGCGTCTGAATGATCGCCATCGCGAGCAGGCTCGCTCCTGCAACTTGGTCGGCATAGGGATCAAAGATTCACATGACTCTGGTTAAGCCGCTCACGCAAAAACTCCACCAGCGCCTGCACCGGCCGCGAAGCCTGGCGATGCTGCGGATAAACTGCCGACAGGGTCAGCGGCTCCGGGCGTAAATCATCCAGCACCGGTACCAGCCGCCCGTCCTTCAGTGCCGCACCGACGATGAAGGTCGGCAGATAGGTAATGCCCATCCCCTGCACCGCTGCGTCTCGCAGCAGTTCGCCGTTGTTGACGCGCATGCGGCCGGCGACGTTGATCAGCAGCGGTTTGCCCGGCGCTTCGTTGAAGCGCCATTGCACCGAGCGCCCGTGGCCGTAAGGCAGGCAGTCGTGGCTGTGCAGGTCTTCAGGCTTTAGCGGTGTGCCGCGTTCGGCGAGGTAGGCCGGGCTGGCGCAGTAGACCCGTTCGATGCTGGCGATACGCCGGGCGATCAGTGTCGAGTCTTCCAGTACGCCGATGCGCAGGGCCAGGTCGTAGCCCTCGCCGAGCAGGTCCACCGGGCGATCGCTCAGATCCACCTCAACGGTGACTTCGCGATAACGCTGCAGGAACAGCGGTAGCAGACAACCCAGATGCGCCACGGCAAACGACAACGGCGCGCTGAGGCGAATCGTGCCGCGCGGCTCGGCGGTTTCGCCGGCGATGCCCTGCTCGACCTGCTCTACCTCACCCAACAAGCGCAACGCCGATTCGTAATAGCTCTGCCCCAGCGGGGTGACGTCGAGGCGGCGGGTCGAGCGATTCAACAAGCGCACACCGAGGCGCTCTTCCAGTTGCATCAAACGGCGGCTGACGAACTGCTTGGACAGTCCCAACTGATCGGCCGCAGCGGTGAAGCTGCCGGAGTCCATGACCTGGCAAAAAATACGCATGTCTTCGAACGGGTTCATTGTCACTCTCTGGTGGACAGTTAAACGCTTTATAGCCGCTTTTTCGCTTTTCAGCAGCCCATTAATCTGTGCTCACGGTGTTGCTGAGACCGCAAACCCAGTGCCACAGCAGCCCACAACTCAGGCAAAAAAATCAAAATCATTAAAAGGATTTCCACCATGAACATCGTCAAGAAAACCCTAGCCGCGTCCCTCCTCGCCCTGTCCGTCAGCAGCGCATTTGCCGCAGGCAGCCCCGGCGTCGAACACAACACCCAAGCGTTCCTTGATGCCCTCGCCGCTGGCGGAGGTCGTCCGCTGGAGCAACTGAGCCCGAAGGACGCCCGTGCAGTGCTGACTGGTGCCCAAGCTTCGGTAAAGGTTGATCTGTCCGGCGTGGAAGTCAGCGACAAGGCGATCAAGGTCGACGGCCAGACCATCAACCTGAAAGTGGTGCGCCCGGCCAAGGTCAAAGGCGAGTTGCCGGTGTTCATGTTCTTCCACGGTGGCGGCTGGGTGCTGGGTGACTTCCCGACGCACCAGCGCCTGATCCGTGATCTGGTGGTCGGCTCTGGCGCTGTTGCGGTGTATGTCGATTACACGCCATCGCCGGAAGCGCAGTACCCGACCGCGATCAATCAGGCTTACGCCGCGACGAAATGGGTGGCCGAGCACGGCAAGGACATCGGTGTCGATGGCAAACGTCTGGCGGTGGCCGGCAACAGCGTCGGCGGCAACATGGCGGCGGTCGTGGCGTTGATGGCCAAGGAGCAGAAAGCCCCTGCCCTGCGCTTCCAGCTGTTGATGTGGCCGGTGACCAATGCGCAATTCGACGACGGTTCTTACCAGCAATTTGCCGAGGGACACTTCCTTACCAAGGGCATGATGCAGTGGTTCTGGGACAACTACACAACCAACCCGGCCGAGCGTGCGCAGATCCATGCCTCGCCGCTCAAAGCCAGCGCCGAACAGCTCAAGGGCCTGCCCGCTGCGCTGGTGCAGACCGCCGAGTTCGACGTGCTGCGTGACGAAGGCGAAGGCTATGCGCGGCATCTGGATGCAGCCGGCGTGCCGGTGACTTCGGTGCGCTACAACGGCATGATTCATGACTTCGGCCTGCTCAATCCGCTGAGCCAGATTCCGGAAGTCAAAGCGGCGGTGCGTCAGGCGGCGGCTGAACTGAAGACTCATCTGAATCCATAAAAGCGAAAGATCGCAGCCTGCGGCAGCTCCTACCCTGGAATACCATTTCCTGTAGGAGCTGCCGCAGGCTGCGATCTTTTTCTCACTAGCGTCGCGGAGTACCGGTCATGACTGTTTTCTACGCCCACCTGCTGTCCTGGAGCGCCGTCCTGTTGCTGCTCGACGCCGCGCTCTGGCATTTCTCGCCCTTCAGCCATCGCGCGCCGCGAGTCGGTGTGCGTCTGGCACTGTTTCTGGCATTCAGCGCGCTGGTGATCAACGCCGGTGTCAGCCCGTTGCAGGCGCCGCTTTTCGCTGATGATCGCGTGGCACAACTGGGGGCGACGGCGCTGGGGATTCTCTGGTGGTTGTACGCAGCACGGGTGCTGACCGAAGTGATCGGCCTGGCGCTGATGCGCCGCATCGGTCACAGCGGTCGCTTGCTGCAGGATGTCATCGGTGCGCTGGTGTTTCTGGTCGCGATTGTCGCGGCGGCCGGTTACGTGCTGGAACTGCCGGTCAAAGGTCTGCTCGCCACCTCCGGGGTGGTCGCCATCGTGGTCGGTCTGGCGCTGCAAAGCACCCTCGCCGACGTGTTTTCCGGCATCGTCCTCAACACCACCAAGCCGTATCAGGTGGACGATCTGGTGATGATCGACGGCGTCGAAGGCAAGGTCTTCGATATCGACTGGCGCGCCACGCACCTGCTGACCAGCGCCGGCACCATGGCCGTAGTACCGAACTCGGTGGCGGCCAAGGCGAAAATCGTCAATCTCAGCCGGCCGAGCAACATGCACGGTGTCTCGATCAGTATCAAAGTGCCGAACCACATTCGTCCGCGTCGGGTATTGGATGCCCTTGATCGCACTCTGCAGGGCAGCAGTTCGCTGTTGCTCAGCCCGGCGCCGAAAGCCGTACTCAAAGAAGCCGGCGAAACCATGTCGGAATACGTTGCCAGCGGTTTCATCGCTGAGCTGGGCAAGAAGAGCGAAGTGCGCAATCAACTGTTCGACCTCGCCCATCGCCATCTCGAAGCCGCAGGTATTTCGCGCCATCCCGACGGCGTGATCGAACCGTCGAGCCGCGCCCGTGCGTTGCTGGATGAGGTGAAGATTTTCCGCTCGCTGAGCAGTGAAGAGCGCGATCGCCTCGCTGAATCGATGGTCGCGCAGCAGTACACGGCCGGTCAGGTGGTGCTGGATCTGGACGAGGTGCCGGACAGTCTGTTCGTGATCGCCACGGGCGTGGTCAGCGCGACGGTGCCGGACGGCAATGGCCAGACCGAGGCCGGGCGCATGGGGCCGAGCGAAGTCATGGGCGAACAGAGCATTCTTGCCGATACACCGTCGCAGGCGACGTTCACGGCGCTGACGTCGAGCATCATCTATCGTCTCGACAAACAGTTGACCCGTGAGTGCATGGACAAGCGCAGCGAAGTCGGCCGGGCCTTGAACAAGTTGCAGGCGGTGCGTCAGCAGAACAGTCGCCTCGCGTTGATGGCCAAACCGGTGGCGGTGAAAAAAGGTGGTTTTTGGGGTGGTTGCAAAAACGCTGATCTGAAACTTTGAAGATCAAAAGCTCACCCCTCATCGGAACGCCGCCCGCCCAGCCCTCACCCCCTAAGGGGGCGAGGGGGAAAGGGAGCCGATCTCCATGCGTTTCAAGAGCGGAGCTCGGCTCGGTATTGCAGGTCGATGCAACTCTTGCAAACAACGCGGTCAGTCCCCTCTCCCTCCGGGAGAGGGCTAGGGTGAGGGGCTTTTGACTTTCGACCAGATTACTTGGCAGTGAACTTGGTGTAGCTGTTGATCAGGTTGCGATAGTTAGGCAGACGCTCGGACAGCAGATGCGCCAGGCCTTCCATGTCGTTGCGCCAGTCGCCTTGCAGCTCGCAAGCCACAGCGAACCAGTTCATCAGGTGTGCACCGGCGGCCGACATCCGCGCCCACGCCGCTTGTTGCACGGTGGTGTTGAAAGTACCCGACGAGTCGGTGACCACGAACACTTCGAAGCCTTCAGCAATCGCCGACAGGGTCGGGAAAGCTACGCAAACGTCGGTCACTACACCGGCGATGATCAGTTGCTTGCGGCCGGTGGCCTTGATCGCTTTGACGAAGTCTTCGTTGTCCCAGGCGTTGATCTGGCCTGGACGCTGAATGAACGGCGCGTCAGGGAATTGCTCGAGCAGTTCCGGCACGATCGGGCCGTTTGGACCTGCGTCGAAGCTGGTGGTCAGAATGGTCGGCAGCTTGAAGAACTTGGCGATGTCGCCCAGTGCCAGCACGTTGTTCTTGAACTCGTTCGGCGAGAAATCCTGCACCAGCGAGATCAGACCGGTCTGGTGATCGACCAGCAGGACGACGGCATCATCTTTGTTCAGACGCTTGTAAGGAACGCTCATGGCAAAACTCCTGGATGGATGGTTGTTGCGGGAAGCGCCGGCCCTGATGACCGGCGCTTTTTTCAAACTCAGAACGCGAAGCAGGAACAGCCGAACGCGCCCCAGAAACCGGCGAAATCGCTGACCGGCGCATTCGACATCCGCGCTTTTTCATGGCTGTGGGTGTGCACGGCGCACGGCCCGCTGCACTGGTGAACCTGCGCCTGCAGTGGCGAGTTCGGGCGCCAGTGGCCCGGGACTTTGACTACCGGCGACCAGTCCGGCAGCACCGGAATCGAACGCGGGCCGAGGTCTTCGAAGTCGCCGGCGGCGTAGACGATCTTGCCGCCGACCACGGTCATCACCGACTCGATCCACTTGATCGCTTCTTCCTCAACGCTGAAGAAGTCCGCGCTCAGTGCCGCGAGGTCTGCCAGTTGGCCGACGCGGATCTGGCCCTTCTTGCCCTGCTCCGAGGAGAACCAGGCGCTGCCATGGGTGAACAGCTCCAGTGCAGTGCTGCGTGGCAAACCTTCTTCGTAAAGCGCCAGACCGCCAACGGTACGGCCGCTGACCATCCAGTACAGCGAAGTCCAAGGGTTGTAACTGGACACTCGGGTGGCGTCGGTGCCAGCGCCAACCGGTACGCCCTCGGCGAGCATGCGCTTGATCGGTGGCGTGGCTTCGGCGGCTTGTTTGCCGTAGCGATCGACAAAGTATTCGCCCTGGAACGCCATGCGATCCTGAATCGCGATACCGCCGCCCAGCGCTTTCACACGCTCGATGTTCTGCGGGGTGATGGTTTCAGCGTGGTCGAAGAACCACGGCAGACCGTTGAACGGAATGTCGCGATTGACCTTCTCGAACACATCGAGCATACGGCTGATCGATTCGTTGTACGTGGCGTGCAGACGGAACGGCCAGCGCTGCTCAACGAGGTGGCGTACCACCGGCTCGAGTTCCTGTTCCATGGTCTGCGGCAGGTCTGGACGCGGCTCGAGGAAATCCTCGAAGTCGGCGGCGGAGAACACCAGCATTTCGCCGGCACCGTTGTGGCGCAGGTAGTCGTCGCCCTGATGCAACTTGACGCTGCCGGTCCAGTTCTGGAAATCGGTCAGCTCTTCTTTCGGCTTCTGGGTGAACAGGTTGTAAGCGATGCGTACGGTCAACTGGTCGTCTTTGGCCAGTTGCTCGATCACTTGGTAATCGTCCGGGTAATTCTGGAAACCACCACCGGCGTCGATTGCACTGGTCAGGCCCAGGCGATTGAGCTCGCGCATGAACTGGCGGGTCGAGTTGACCTGATATTCCAGCGGCAGCTTCGGTCCCTTGGCCAGTGTCGAGTAGAGGATCATCGCGTTCGGCCGCGCGACCAGCATGCCGGTCGGGTTGCCGTTGCTGTCGCGGACGATTTCGCCACCCGGCGGGTTTGGCGTGTCGCGGGTGTAGCCGGCCACGCGCAGGGCAGCGCGGTTGAGCAGCGCACGGTCGTAGAGGTGCAGGATGAACACCGGAGTATCCGGCGCGGCCTGGTTGATTTCTTCCAGGGTCGGCATGCGTTTTTCGGCGAACTGGAACTCGTTCCAGCCACCGACCACACGCACCCACTGCGGGGTGGGCGTGCGATCGGCCTGATCCTTGAGCATGCGCAGCGCGTCGGCGAGCGATGGCACGCCTTCCCAGCGCAGTTCGAGGTTGTAGTTCAGACCGCCGCGAATCAGGTGCAAGTGCGAGTCGTTGAGGCCAGGGATGACGCAGCGGCCCTTCATGTCGACCACTTGTGTGGCGCTGCCCTTGAGGGCCATGGCCTCGGCATCGTTACCGACGGCGACGAAGCGGCCATCCTTGATCGCCACCGCACTGGCCAGTGGTTTTTCCCGGTCTACGGTATGAAATTGGCCATTGAATAAAATCAGATCGGCGCTCATCGCAGTTCCTCAAGCGAAAGTGAAAAGAAGCAAACCCCGCTCAACGCGGCGAAGTTTCTTGGGAATCGAGGTGTTCATGGGCCTGACTGGCTTCCAGCCACGGGGTGAACAGACGGGTGACCGGCGGCATCACCACGTAGACCACCGAGAGGACGATGGTCAGGGTAATCAGGAACGTGGCGACCACGTAGTTGGACAGAAGCGGATGCAGCGCCAGCAGCGGGCCCCAGATCAGCGGCACCAGCAGGGTGTGCGGCAGAATCACCAACAGTGTGACGACAGCCTGCTTCCAGCGCGGCGGCGGCGAGCCGGCCTCGGCCAGCGGTGTGAACCAGAACTCATTGACCGGCGCGACTTCGGTCTGATCACCGTCAGCCAGCATCGGTGCGGCTTCAGCCACCAGCGCCTGACGCTCGGAGGATTCCAGCCAGCCCTGCATCGCTTCGGTGGAGCTAAAGCGCAATACGCAAGTGTAGAAATCCAGACGCCCGCGCTTGCCGCGCACCACGTCGACACCCAAATGCCCTTCGCGCTGCCCGGCGACGCGCACGATATTGCGCAGCCATGCTTCATACGCCGATTCGAAACCGGTTTTGACCGAGTGTTTGATGATCAACGTGACGGTCTCATCGGCCCCCGGTGCTTGTGAATTGAGGACTTCAGGCATAACGCAGCACTCCGGGCAAACGAACAGGAATCGCCAGCCGTCCCGGCCCGGCAATCAATACGGTGGTGAAAAGAATCAACAGCAACCAGCCAAACTGCCCTTCAGCCACACTCCATTGCGGATGCACGACCAGCAGCGCCACGAGCAGTACAAAGAGAATAGGCAAACAAGCCAATCGCGCCAGCACACCGGCGACGATCAGCAACGGGCAGAGGACTTCGGCGAAGATCGCCAGGATCAGGGTCAGGTGGGCGCCGAGGTGGAACGGGTCTTCGATCAGTTGCAGCTGCGCGGTGAAGTCCAGCAACTTCGGCAAGCCGTGCACCCACAACAGAAACAACCCGCCGCTGACCCGCAGAAACAGCAACCCGATGTCGCGCGCCTGTTCATCCCTCGTAGCAATCATGACCCGACCCTTTGAATGTCATTGACGGGAATCATGCCAAGGCCGGCGCGGGAGAAATTGGATGGGTGTGCTTAGTTGCTTTTCAGGTCTTTGATGTTCTGCCGCCAGCCACAAAACAATGTGGGAGCGAGCCTGCTCGCGAAGGCGTCAGGTCAGCCACATCCACATTGACTGACACACCGCTTTCGCGAGCAGGCTCGCTCACACAGGTTTTTGTGGTGACCAACAATGTTCATTCCACCCCGTATCCCTGTGGGAGCTGGCTTGCCAGCGATTGGTCGGCACATCCACCACCTTCTTTGACGGACCCACCGCAATCGCTGGCAAGCCAGCTCCCACAAGTCTATGTGCCGAATCACAAAGCCCGGTCAGCCCCGAATTTCTCTGTGGGAGCGAGCTTGCTCGCGAAGGCGTCAGGTCAGTCACATCCACACTAACTGACACACCGCTTTCGCGAGCAAGCTCGCTCCCACAGGGATTGGCGGCGTGCACTCAATTTGCAGACTGCCACAAAACAATGTGGGAGCGAGCCTGCTCGCGAAGGCGTCAGGCCAGTCACATCCACACCAACTGACATACCGCTTTCGCGAGCAGGCTCGCTGCCACAGGAGAACTGCTTGTGTAATCGAGGGCGCTTAAAGCGCCGGAATATCCAGCGGCGCCGCCATGAACTGGCTGATGCGCGAGCGCAGCCACTTCTCCGCCGGGTCGTTGTCATGCACCCCGCTCCACGCCATGGACAATTGCGCGGCATCGATCGGGAATGGCGGATCTTCGGCACGCAGGGCGCAGCCTTCAACCAAGGCACAGGCGGCGTAGTCCGGCACCGTCGCGATCATCTCGGTACCGGCGAGCAAGGCGCGCAAGCCGCTGAACTGCGGTACGCCGAGAACGACTCGGCGGCAACGGCCGATCTTGGCCAGATCCAGATCGATATTGCCGCTCAGATCACCGGAGAACGACACCATTGCATGCGGACGTTCGCAATATTCGTCCAGGGTCAACGGCCCCGGACGGTCGTCGCCGCGCAGCACTTTGCAGGGAATATCACGCAGCTTCTTGCGCTTGGCGTTGGCCGGCAGATCCGTGGTGTAGCTGACACCCACGGAGATTTCCCCGAAGCCAACAGCGCCGGCATCAACAGATAGTTGGCGCGGCGCACCACCACGACGATCCCCGGCGCCTCCTGCTGAAGCTGGCGCAACAGCGGTGGAAACAGACCGAACTCGGCGTCGTCCGACAGACCGACGCGAAATACGTCGCAACTGCTGGCCGGTTCGAACTCCTTGGCGCGGCTGACTGCGCCGGAAATCACGTCCATTGCCGGTTGCAATTCCTTGAGGATCGCCAGCGCCCGCGCTGTCGGCTCCATGCCGCGACCGTTGCGCAGCAGCAACGGATCGTCGAACAGATCACGCAAGCGCCCCAGCGCCGCACTGACCGCCGGCTGGCCCATGAACAGTTTTTCCGCCACACGGGTCAGATTCTTTTCGAACATCAGCGCTTCGAAAATCACCAGCAGGTTCATGTCGACGCGGCGCAGATCGTTACGGTTCATGGGTGTGGTTTCCTTATCGGTGTCAGACGCTTTTTGCCACAGGCGTTGGGCACTTTACTCGATCAATGGCACTTTCGCCGCGCGTTTGTAGGGGCCGTACTCCACCGGCACCCATTGGAAATGTTTGCCCTCGGCGGTGATGTGGCCGATGCCCGGGAACGGCAGATGCGCTGCCGTCACCCAGGTCTTGCTCGCTGCCGCAGCACTGAACACTGCCTGACGACTGCTGATCGCTTGCTGACTGTTGACGTCGAAACCGATCGACACTTCCGGGTGCAAAAACTGCACCGCCAGGTTATGCACCAGATCGCCCATGAACACGATGCTCTGCTGCTGCGAATTGAAGCGATATGTGGTGCTGCCCGGCGTGTGGCCGGCTTCCAGGGTTGCTTCGACCAGTCCCGGCAGTGGCGACTGCCCGGCGGCAAACGTCTTGAAGCGACCGGCGGCAACATAGGGCGCCGTAGAGTCCCGGGCTATCTTGAAAAACTCTTTTGCGCCCGCCGGGGCCTTGGCCAGCGCTGCCGGATCGAGCCAGTAGTCGGCCTCGGCTTTGGCTGCAAACACGGTGGCGTTGGCGAACACCGGTTTCTTTTCGGCGTCGACCAGACCGCAGACGTGATCGAGGTGCAGGTGCGTCAGCAGAATCGTGTCGACCTGTTCAGGCTTGTAACCGGCGGCCTGCATGTTGGCCGAGAGTTGGCCTGCGGTGGCGCCGATGCACTGCCCTGCGCCCGTGTCGACCAAAATCAGTTGTTTGCCAGTGTTGACCAGAAAGGCATTGAACGCCGTCTGCACGCCAGGGGTTTCAATCGAACGGCGCGCAAGCAGCGCGCGAATCTGACTCTGGCTCATGCCCTGCAACAACTTCGGCGACAAATCGTTGTAACCGTCGAACAACGCGGTGACTTCGTAATCGCCGACAGCCAGCCGGAAATAACCCGGCGCCTGAGTGCCAACCTGCGGTGCCTGCGCCATGGCGCCGGACATTGCCAGCACGACCGCCAGCGTCGTTGCCGCTTTCACCAAGCTTTTCATTGCATTCCCCTTTGAACCTGGCCAACGGCGGCCGTGCTTTGTCGACATCGTCGCGCAAAGCGCCGGGCGCTGACTTGCAAGGATGTGCTGAGTTCCAGCCTGAGCGAGGAAATTAACAACGATTAACTCGTCAGTCTCAAGGCATCGCCCAACAATGAAGCCCTCTGCGCAGCGTTGCTTTTTTGACCTGAGGGAATGCGCCGACCGTGCCTTCCCCACCGACACGGACCTTGGCCATGGCTTATCTACAGCAATCCGTCGCCCTCGCCCCTGCCAGCGAACCGCGTAAAAACACGACTGGCGGACTCAGTCCGCAGCGCGAACGCCAGATCAAACAGTTGATCCTGGATCGCTTGGGCGAAAGCCTCGAAGTGGCTGAACTGGCCCGGGCATGTGCACTGTCACGCAGTCATTTCTCCCGCGCATTCAAGTGCAGCACCGGCCTGTCGCCACAGGACTGGATCCGCGCCCAGCGTCTGGCTCGAGCCAAGTTGCTGATCCAGCACACCGACTTGAGCCTGACGCAAATCAGCCTCGAATGCGGCTTCTGCGATCAGGCGCACTTCTGCCACATGTTCACCCGCAGCGAGGGCATCAATCCCTTCGCCTGGCGCTGTCGAGTCATGGATAAACCGAAAAACACCGCAGCGCAGCCTGCGGTGTTTTGACTGCTGCCGTTACGCCACCCGTTGCACTGATGCTCAAACCTGAGGATTATGCCCGGACACCCTGGATCAGACGGCCTGCGCATGCGCCAGGCACTGATTCGCCCTGTCCGCCGCATCACCGCAGGAGCGCGCTGTTGAGTTTTTCCCCGAATCAGGCCATTGCGTTTGGCCCCTATCGGATTCATCCCGGGCAACGATTGCTACTTGAAGGCCAACAGCCTTTGCGCCTGGGACGGCGGGCGATGGACATCCTCCTGATTTTGCTGGCCCATGCCGGTGAAGTGGTGAGCAAACAGCAATTGATGGCCGGGGTCTGGCCAGACAGTGTCGTTGAAGACATCAATTTGCGCGTGCACATGGCGGCGCTGCGCAAAGCGCTTGGCGACGGGCAGAACGGCCAGCGCTACATCGTCACCGTGGCGCAGCGCGGCTACAGCTTTGTCGCACCGTTCGTGCTCGACAGCATCGAAGCAACGCCTGCGGTCGCCGCGCCCCGGCACAACCTGCCGCTGCGTCGTACGCGGATGATCGGTCGCCAACCCCTGATCGATCACTTGATTACGCAACTGCCGCGCCGACGCTGCATCACTCTGGTCGGCCCCGGCGGCATTGGCAAGACCACCGTCGCCCTGCGTGTCGCCGAACAATTGCTCGACCAGTATCGCGACGGCATCCGCCTGGTGGATCTGGCGCCCATCGCCGATCCCGCGCTGATCGGCTCGCATCTGGCGACGCTGCTTGATCTGTCCGCAGCTGAAGGCGATGCGCAAGCTGGTCTGGTCGACGGCCTGCGAGAACAGCAAATGTTGTTGGTGATCGACAACTGCGAGCACTTGATTGATGCGGTCGCCGCGCTCAGCGAGCAGATTCTGCGGGGGGCACCAAAGGTGCATATCCTGGCGACCAGCCGCGAGAGCCTGCGCGCTGAGGGTGAGTTCGTGCAGCGTCTGGAATCGCTCGAATGCCCGTCCATGTCGACCCCGATGGAGCCGGCCCAAGCACTGGGCTTTGCTGCGATGCAGTTGTTTGTCGAGCGCGCCACCGCAGCCAGGGAAAACTTCCGACTGAGCCACGCCGAGTTGCCGCAAGCGATCGAAATCTGCCAGCGCCTGGACGGCATTCCGCTGGCACTGGAACTGGCCGCCGCGCAGGTCAGCGAATTGGGCATGGACGGATTGCTCAAGCAATTGCGCGAGGGTTTGCCGCCATTGTCGGCCGGACACCACAGCAGCGCCGAACGCCACCTGACCCTGCGCGCGACGATGGACTGGAGTTTCAACCTGCTCAACGTCTGCGAGCAAACCTGTTTGCGGCGACTGGGGATTTTCCGCGGCAGCTTCACCCTCGCCTCGGCAGCAGCGGTGATCATCGGCCAACAGATTGATCCCGGCGCGGTGTTCACCGCCGTCACGCAATTGGTGGCCAAATCCCTGCTGAGCGTCGAAGTGGGCGACGAAGATGTTTTCTATCGCTTGCTCGACACTACCCGCCACTACGCACTGGAAAAACTCGAGCAGGCCGACGAGCTCAGCGCAACCCGCCAACGCCACGCCGAGCGCTGCCTGACACTGATGCAGCAGGCGCAGGCGGATTGGGACAATACTCCGACTGTATTGTGGATGGAGCGCTATGCCCGGGGTCTGGAGGATTTGCGCGCGGCGCTGGACTGGAGCCTCAACGGCCCGGGACCGGATGAGCTGGGGGTGCAACTGGCAGCCGCGTCGGCGCCTTTGTGGCAGGAGCTGTCGTTGCTGCGCGATTACAGCCGCTATGTGCGCCGGGCACTGAGTCTGCTGGAGGCTTCGCCAGCAGACTCGCTGCTACCGCCCTGCCCTCGCCTGCAAATCGCCTTGAAACTGGCGCTCGGTAGCGCCAGCTATCACACCTGGGGCGGCACGCCCCAAACCATTCAGGCCTTCGTCGACGCCTGCCAATTGGCCGAGGAACACGGCGATCTGGCCGGGCAACTGCGTGCGATATCGGGGCATATGGCGGTCAATCTGAGTTGCGGGCATTACCGCATGGCTTTGGCCCAGAGTGAGCAATTCGACCGCATCGGCCTGCACGGCGAACCGCTGCTGTCACTGAGCACACATCGCTTGCGCGTGCTGGCCCTGCATTATGCCGGCGACCAGCCGCAGGCACGCGTACATGCCGAGCAGGTGCTGCAACGCATGGCGCACAGCGGCCATCTCAATCGTTTCACCCATGGTTTTGGCGTGCAATACGACCAGAGCGTCGCTTCGCTGACAGTACTGGCCCGAGTGCTGTGGTTGCAGGGTCTGCCCGAGCAAGCCTGGCGCGCCGCACGCCAGGCGCTGGACATCGCCGTGCAGATCAATCACGGCACATCGATCTGTTACACCCTGGCGCTGGCCAGTTGTCTGATCGCTCATTACAACGGCGACCATGTAAACGCCCGCGCGCTGCTGCAGTTGCTGCTGGAACAATCGCAGAAGCACTCGGTGCTGCTGTTCAATAACTGGGGCCGGCAGTATGCGCAGGTGATCGATCCGGATAATGCCGTGCCCGTACCAGCACAGAGCAGCGGTCTGATTCGGGAAGTGATGGTTACGCTGGATGAGCGTTTTGTCGATGATGCACTGGTGGAGCGCGCGCGCAATGGCGATGCGGGATGGAGTGCAGCGGAGATATTGCGGGCGCGGGCGGCGGCATTGTTGAAGGGTTCATCCTGTGGGAGCGAGCCTGCTCGCGAATCGGCCCGCTCAGACACCGCTGAAACCCGAGAAGCCGAACAAACCCTGCAACAAGCTCTGGCCATCGCCAGAAGCCAGGGCGCCCTCGCTTGGGAACTGCGCAGCGCCACGGACCTCGCCCGATTATGGC
Organism: Pseudomonas sp. AC255; assembly: GCF_979258175.1. Taxonomy (NCBI): domain Bacteria; kingdom Pseudomonadati; phylum Pseudomonadota; class Gammaproteobacteria; order Pseudomonadales; family Pseudomonadaceae; genus Pseudomonas; species Pseudomonas sp. AC255. Next base: position 3,013,056 of record NZ_OZ409841.1, read on the forward strand.
AGCGCCAGTCCCGCCATCGCGAAGCATGGGATTTGCTCAGCCCCATTTACCAGCGCTTCACCGAAGGCTACGCCACACCGGACTTGCGCAAGGTCCGCCTGCTACTCGACAGCCTCCACGAGCAGTGCCCGGCCTGAAGCGTTGCGCGTTCTGCTGAGATAGCGCGCATGGCGCTGTTTCAGTTCGAACTTGTCGTCACTGCGCTCGAACTGATCACGAGCATAGCGGCGCACGGTGTTGAGCATCCAATAGCGGGCCGTCGCACGGTTGGGTTCTCGAACAAGCAACGATTTGCGCGCCAACCCTTCGATTATCGCGGACAGTCTGGAACCCGCCAGATCCGCGCTGCTGATCACACTCAGTGCGGCCTCCAGGGTAAAGCCCGCGCTGAATACCGACAGACGCAGCAGCACACGCTGCTCCATTGCCGTCAGGTACTGGAAGCTCCAATCGATTGCAGCGGCCATCGACTGATGGCGCGGTTCCGCGGTGCGCCGGCCTTGGCCAAGCAACTGCAGGCCGTTTTCAACCTGTGCCTGCAAGCCGATCAAGCCCAACGCGTCGATCTGCGCAGCGGCGAGCTCGATCGCCAGCGGCAGACCGTCCAGTTGACGGCAGATCTCGCGCACACCTGGCAAATCCTGCTCACGCAAACAGAAGCCATGCTGCCGTGCCCGCGCGCGATTGACGAACAACTGCACCGCCGGATAGCCCATGGCTTCTTCGACGGTGTTCAATGTCGAGCGCTTGGGAATCGCCAACAGAGGCACGTAATGAACGGTCTCCTGCGCGACTTGCAAGGCTTCGCGGCCGGTGACCAGAATCGACAGGCGAGGCGCAGCATGCAACAGCGTTTCCGCCAGTGCCGCACAGCTGTCGCGCTGGTGGTCGCAGTTATCCAGTATCAACAAGGCGTGCCGGCCGGTCAGTGCGAAAAAGTCTGTCTTCAGGGTGTGCAACAGGCGCTCGAGCAATGGAATGTCATCTTCGAGGCTGGCAAGGTCGACCCACCACGCGCCATCGCGAAAGTATTGCAGGAGCAATTCCGCCACGCGCAATGCCACAGTGGTCTTGCCAACACCCGGCGCACCGGTAATCGTCATCAAGCGGCATACCGGCATTTGTCGAACCAGACCACCGATCAAGGCGTCGCGCCCACTGACTGGCGTCAGTCGTGCCGGAAGATTGTGCAGGGGCGTGAGCGCGGCAGCGGGCATGGTCAGCGCATCACTGGTGCCCTGCTCCACCGGGGCGACAAAACTGTAGCCGCAGTGCGCCACGTGAATGATGAAACGCTGCCCGTTTACGCCGTCACCCAGTGCGCGTCGCAACGCCGCAATGTGCACCCGCAGGTTGATCTCTTCGACGACCGAGGTCGGCCACACTCGAGCAATCAACTGCTCTTTGCTGACCACCTCACCCGCGTGTTCGAGCAGCGCCTGAAGGATGTCCATGGCGCGCCCGCCCATGCGCAACGGCTGCTCTCCTTCAAGGACCAGACGTTGGCGCACATGAAAGGCGTAGGGGCCGAAACGCAGCACTGAACCGTGGCTTGTGTCGTTGTGATTATTCATGCCAAACATCTTGGCACTCTCGCGTGACGATACAACCGCCAGAGCCGACGCAGCACGGACATCCCGCTGCGTCAGACGGACAGAACCGCTCTAGCTGAACTGTTCGCGGTATTGTAACGGCGTAAGACCGAGCTTTTCGGCGAACAACGAGCGCATGTGCCGAACGCTGCCAAAGCCACTTTTATAAGCGATGGTTTTCAGTGGCAGATCGCTGGTTTCCAACAGGTTTCGCGCGCAGTCAATGCGGGCATTCTGCAAAAACTCCATCGGCGTCATATTGACGTCACGGGCGAACAGGCGAGCAAAGTGCCGTGCGCTCATGTTCGCCAATCCAGCCATGCGCTCGACGGTGAACGCTTCATCCAGATGTTCAAGGACGTAATTCTGTGCGCGGGTGATGGGCGTTTCTTGCGGTGAGACTGCCGCCATCAACGGGCTGAACTGCGCTTGACCGCCCTGGCGCTTCATGACCACCAACAAGACCTTGGCAACGTCCTGGGCGATTTTCTTGCCGTGATCTCTGGCCACCACCGCCAGCGCCAGGTCGATGCCGGCCGTAACGCCACCGGAGGTGATGAGATTACGATCCTCGACGTAGATCTGATCGGTGGTCACCGTGGTTTTCGGGAAAGCCTTGATCAGCCGTTCGGTGTAGTTCCAGTGCGTGGTGACGCGATAACCATCAAGGAGGCAGGCGTGGCCGAGGATGAATGCGCCAGTGCAAATCGAACCGTAACGCTCCGCGCGCGGCACGGCTTTTTTCAACCAGCCAAACAGCTCGGGAAATCTCTGGTTATAGGCGCCGGGTCCGCCCGGCACCAATAGCAGGTCATAGCGCTCGGCCGCTTCGTCGATGTGCAAGTCAGCCTGAACCTGCACGCCGTTGGACGCCCTCAGCAAGCCGCGCGCTGTGCCGAGAGTCGTCAATTGATAGTGCAGATCAGGTTTCAGATAACGGTTGGCGACTGAAAACACCTCCAGCGGCCCCGCCATGTCGAGCATCAGAAAGTCAGGGAACAGCACCATTGCCACGGTTTTCATGGGAGGTTTCACACATATTCAAGGGTCAATACGCACGCTTCAGCCAAGGCATTATGGCGGACCGAGTGTTCAGGAGCGTGATCGAATGGGTGAACCATAACGCAAAACTGTCAACCTGAGCCGGACAGTCTTTCAATTTCCATCTACTTATTGCCTCACCGGGTAACCAGTAACCTTCTCCTCACTCGGACGAATTCACGTCCCGCCAGGAGATTTCATCATGCTGACTCTTCGCAAAGCCTCCGATCGCGGCCTCGCCAATCACGGCTGGTTGAAGTCGTTTCACACCTTTTCTTTCGCCAGCTACCGCAACCCGCGTGAACAGGGTTTCTCCGATCTGCTGGTGATCAACGATGACCGGGTCGCCGCCGGCAAAGGCTTTGGCCAGCACCCGCACCGCGACATGGAGATCTTTTCCTATGTGCTCGAAGGCGCGCTGGAACACAAGGACACCCTCGGTACTGGCTCGGTGATCCGCCCTGGGGACGTGCAATTGATGAGTGCCGGCAGCGGCGTGGCGCACAGTGAGTTCAACCACTCGGCCACCAAGCCCGTGCACTTTCTGCAAATCTGGATCGTGCCGGATGTCAGTGGCGCCAAGCCGCGCTATCAACAGGAACACTTCAGCGCGCAGAAAAAACGTGGTCGCCTGCAACTGATCATCTCGCCGGACGGTAGCAATGGCTCCCTGAAAGTCCGTCAGGATGCGCGGGTCTACGCCGGGTTATTTGACGGCGAGGAAAGTGCCACGCTGAAATTGCCGGCCAATCGTTACGCTTACGTGCACGTTGCGCGTGGCAGCGTCGAACTCAATGGCCAAGCCTTGCAGGAAGGCGACGGCGTGCGGGTTCGTGAAGAACAGCTGCTCACCTTGAGCAACGGGGTCGATGCCGAAGTGCTGGTGTTCGACTTGCGGCCTCAGGAGTTGCCGGAAATGCCATGATCTGGCGCGATGCAGAACGGCCTTCCACTGAAGGCCGTTTTTTATTGCGGCGGCACTGCTGAGGGTTGTACGACAGGCTTGGGTGACGATACCTCTTTGCCAATCTGAATCGCTGCCAGCGTGGTTTGTATCGTGGTCAACACCGCCGCCTGATTGGCAAAATGTGCGCCAACCAGCAAGGAAGCCACGCCGAGGAAATGCACAGTGGTGGCAGCCCAGTAATTGGCCTTTACCGTCGATGCCTGTCTGATCGCTTCCCGCGATTCGTCGGCGATTTTCTGCACGCCCATCCACATCAGGTCATAACGCTTGTCCCGTTCCTGCAGGGCCTTGTCCCGTTCAAGATAGACCTTGTCCCGCTCTGCCTGAGCAGCCAGGAACCCGCGAATGTCGGCGCGCATTTCTGCCACGCGGCCATCCATCCTCGTCTCGATGGTTTCTATCCTGGCATCGAATTCTTCGCGACTTATGCTGCTCATGATTTGCCTGTCCCGCCCCGCGTCCGATCTGTCCGTGACTGCATATTGATTCACTTCCCTGATTTTCAATTCGACACCTTTCTGCGGCTACGCGGCCTTCCCTGGCTCTTCGTTTCGATGCGTCACTGAGGTCTGCATCGAGCTGCAGTGACAATAGAACTCATCACGGACTACAACAAGCCGGCCCATTCTGTCTCGGACGTAGGCTGTTTCGTCAGCAGTTGTAGCCTCGGCAAAACCCTGAACCACTTATTCGTTTTCCAGCGCAAAAGCCTCAACGATCTGCTCGATGACCGCCCGTACCCGCGCGGTGTGACGCAGGTCGGCGTGGGTGACCAGCCACACTTCATACGGCAGCGGCCGGGTCCGCTCCGGCCAAAGTCTGACGAGGCCATCGCGTTCGCCCATGTATACCGGTATCTCGCCTATCCCGAGGCCTGCGGCAAGGGCTCGACGCACCAAAAGGCTGGAGCTGAGCGTGGCGACGATGCGTCCGCGGGTCAACGGTTCAGAGACCAGCGTTAGGTCTTTTTTGCTCTGTAAGTACGGCTGATACACCACCAGATCATGGCCCTCGAAAGCGTTGCCGGGCTGCGGTTCTTCATGGCGCTCGACATAGGCCTGTGCTGCGAAAAGTCCTACAGGCCAACGGGCGATTCGCCGAGCGATGAGATCCGGGTTATCCGGCCGAGTATTGCGCACCGCGATATCGGCTTCGCGCTTGGCCAGACTGAGGATTTGCGTCGACGCATCCAACTGGATCTGCACGTCGGGGTGCTGGTCATGCAGGCGCGCCATCGCCGGGATGATGAAGTCGATGGCCATCGAGTCGGTGGTACTGACCCGTACGTTACCGGTCAGACGATCGTCCAGCCCGTGGATGTGCCGCTCCAGTTCCAGTGCCGAATGCTCCATTTTTTCCACACTTTTACGCGCCGCTTCACCAACACTGGTCAGCGCGTAGCCATCGGAGGTACGCAGGAACAGCGTCGCGCTCAAAGACTTTTCCAGCGCGGTAATACGCCGCCCGACAGTGGCCTGGTCCACGCCCAGAACTCGTGCAGCTCCGCGCAAGGTGGACTCGCGACAGACCGCCAGAAAAACCCGCGCATCATCCCAATTCATGCTGATCCTCATCGAAGCATTTTTGCATCACTCTGCCGCTTAATCGCTGCATATGCGCAGCCAGGATAGCCGATAAGCTGAGCGCCATACACCTCTTGTGAGATCGCTATCATGCGTACTGCAAATTCCTCCGGCATCTGGCTGCCGATCTTCGCCGGGCTTTGCGCCAGCCTGGTCAGCATTGGCCTGGCGCGTTTCGCCTACACGCCGCTGATCCCTTCGCTGATTCAGGCACAGTGGTTTTCCGCCAATGATGTCGTCTATCTCGGCGCGGCCAATCTGGTTGGCTACTTGATCGGCGCCCTGCTCGGTCGTCCCATGGCCCATCGACTGGGTAACCGCAACGCCTTGCGCCTGATGATGCTCGCGGTCACGGGAGCATTTTTTGCCTGTGCTTATCCGCTCTCGGTGAGCTGGTTCTTCGGCTGGCGTTTGCTGTCCGGCATTGCCGGTGGCGCGATCATGGTGCTGGTGGCGGCAACCGTGCTGCCTCACGTTCCGGCGGCGCGCAGAGGCTTGGCCAGTGGCGCAATCTTCCTTGGCATCGGCCTGGGGATTGCTGGCTCCGGCACCATCGTGCCGCCACTGCTGACTCTTGGCTTGCAGGCAACATGGCTGGGGCTGGGCGCGCTGGCGTTGTTGCTGACCGCGTTGAGCTGGTTCGGCTGGCCTGCGGATACCGCGCACCCTGTGGCTGCGCACGCAACGTCGGCTGATGAGCCGACACCGCCGGGCGTCTACCTGTTGTTTGCTCAATACGCGTTCATGGCCGCCGGGCTGGTGCCTGCCATGGTGTTTCTGGTGGATTACGTGGCTCGCGGACTGGGCGCCGGGGCGCATATCGGCGCAATGGTCTGGGTGATGTATGGCCTGGGAGCGATTGTCGGGCCGGTGACGTACGGTTTTCTGGCCGACCAGCTTGGTGCACGCACTGGCATTCGCGTGGTGCTGGTAGTTCAAGCCATTGCCCTCGGTTTGCTCGCCGTCTCCCATGCGTTTCTGGCGCTGGCTTTACTGGCGGTGATTCTCGGCTCGTTCCCGCCGGGCATCGTGCCTCTGGCTTTGGCCCGCGTGCATGAGCTGGTGCCGTCGCATCACCGTCAGCAGATCGCCTGGAGCCGTGCCACTGTGTCATTCGCAACCTTTCAGGCGCTGGCCGGGTTTGCCTATTCGGCATTGTTCAATGCCTCGGGCGGCCAGCACACGCTGCTGTTTGTGATCGCCGCTGGCGCAATCGTCGTGGCTCTACTGCTGGAGCTAGCCATGCGCTGGCTGCCCTCTGCTAATGAAACGCGCTGCGCGGCGAACTGAGGGGAATCATTGCACCCTGTCTGCGCTCCCATCTACACGACCTTCTCCACAGGAATCGACATGTCACTGCCTAAAGAAATGACCCGTATCGAAATCACCCAACCCGGCGGCCCTGAAGTATTGCAAGCCAGGCGCGTATCTCTGCCCACTGCTTCCGAGGGCCAAGTGCTTATCCGCGTTCACGCTGCCGGCATCAATCGCCCGGATGCCTTGCAGCGCGCCGGCAAGTACCCGATGAAACCCGGCATGGACCCGATCCCCGGTCTGGAAGTGGCTGGCGAAGTGGTCGCGGTTGGCGCCGGAGTAACGCGTTTCGCGGTCGGCGATCGGGTCTGCGCGCTGACCAATGGCGGCGGTTACGCCGAGTATTGCGCGGTTCCGGCCGGCCAGACTTTGCCTGTGCCGGATGGAGTCGATTGGGTCCAGGCCGCCGCGATTCCGGAAACGTTTTTCACCGTCTGGGCCAACCTTTTCGGCCTCGGCGCCGCCAAGGCCGGGCAGCGCGTGTTGATTCACGGTGGCACCAGCGGTATCGGTACCACCGCGCTGATGCTCTGTCGTGAATTTGGCATCGAGGCGTTTGCTACCGCAGGCAGTGCTGAAAAATGCGACGCGATCCGTCAGCTTGGCGGGCAACCGATCAACTATCGTGAGGAAGATTTCGCCGAGGTCATTGCCCAGAAAACCGCAGATCAAGGCGTGAACGTGATTCTCGACATCATGGGTGGCTCGTATCTGAACGGCAACATCAGCGCACTGGCAATGGATGGCCGACTGGTGATGCTCGGCTTTCTCGGCGGCGCCCGCGCCAACGACATCGATCTGTTGGCGATCCTCGGCAAACGCGCGGTGGTCACCGGTTCGCTGCTGCGCGCGCGTACCGCTGCGGAAAAAGCCGCCATCGCCGATCAACTGCAAGAACACGTTTGGCCTGCCCTCAGCGCCGGGCGCTGCCTGCCGATCATCGACAAGGTTTACCCGCTGGCTGACGCGGCTCAGGCCCATGCCCGCATGGAGGGCGGCGATCATATCGGCAAGATTGTGCTGCAAGTGGGGTGATCGATTGCAGCATCTTGTAATCGTTGGGCGTGCACGGTGGTCGAAAAACAGTCACGCGCAGACCGAGGCATCTGGTAAAAAGCGTTCTTTGTCTGCGCTGTGGTGAAACGATTAATGTTCCTGTCCTTCCTGACCCGCCTGCGACGCCGCCGCTTGGCATTCGCCATGATGGCCGCGCTGATCATTGGCGTGCCGACGAGTTGTGCGGTGCTGGAACACACCGAGCGCAAACTGTTGTTTCGCATCGAGCCGGGGACCGCCGGCTGGTATCGCGGTCTGCCCGGCAGCGTTCAGGAACTCGATCTGCAACCGAAGAGTTTCAAGGCCGGGCAGAACATCCATGCCTGGTGGTGGCCGGCGGAACGTGCCAATGCCCCGGCAATCCTTTACTTGCATGGTGTGCGCTGGAACCTCACCGGACAGTTATTCCGCATAGAACAACTACGCGCGGCGGGCTATTCGGTGCTGGCCATCGATTATCGCGGGTTCGGCCAAAGCAAGGGTGATCTACCATCCGAAAGCAGCGTTTATGAAGATGCCCGCGTGGCCTGGGAGCGCTTCCAGCTGCTGCAACCGGACCCGAACAAGCGCCTGATCTACGGCCACTCTCTCGGCGGTGCGGTGGCGATTGATCTGGCGGCCGAGCTCGGACAGAACGCGGCGCGCAACAACACACCTCTGCCGGTTCGCGGTCTGGTCATCGAATCTACCTTCACTTCTCTCGCCGACGTAGCTGCCGCCGTGGCCAACACCTCGCTTCCTGTGCGTTGGCTCCTGTCGCAGAAATTCGATTCCATCGACAAGATCGCCGACATTCACATGCCACTTTTGGTGGTGCATGGGCTGGCTGATGCCTTCGTGCCGCCGCGCTTCAGCGAGCAACTGTTCAATGCCGCTGAGCAGCCCAAGCGCCTGTTGTTGGTGCCCGGAGCAACGCACAACAACAGCATGGCGCTTGGCGGTCAGGGGTATCGCAAGGCTCTGGATGCGTTGATGCAGAGCAAACCGTTGCCGCGGGTGGCCGGGCCGGCAGTCGCCAAGGGTTCTGGCGATTCCTGAGCTGTGTAAATCAGTCCTGAGAAACCGGCATCAGCGCCGAGCCAACTCATGGCGTACGCATTGTTCGTAATAGGTCTGCTTGACCGCTGCCGGTTTAAGCTTGGAGCTGCTGTTGTAGGTCTGCTCGGTAATCCCCATCGCTGTCATGCGCATCCAGGGTTGCTGGAACCGGCGAACCTGCAATTGCTTGCGCGCGCCATACAGTGAAACTCCTGACAATTTCGATCGCTGCGCCCCGGCAGCGATATCCGAGCCCCAGGTGCAGGCAAAGCGATGGCCCTTGCTCAACTCTTTTGCCTGCACTCCCGAGGCGGTCAAAGCCAGGGAAAGCGTCACAACGGTGATGACAATCGTGCGCATATAGCCAACCTAACCTTTTGAAAAAAGGCGATTTTGCCGGTGCAAAATACCTATGGGGGCCAGCAATTTGCCTGCTGTCGCGAGATTTCTGATCCGGCTGAATACAATCAGGCTTCGCCGCTCGTCCAGTACTGCGCACCTTTGGCAGACAGGCTTATCCAAAGCAGTACATCCCACCGCGTAGAAGGCCCACGTGATGAACAAGAAAATCTTCGCAATGTCGTTTTTCAGTCTGTGCTTGATTGGCCCGCTCCACGCTTGGGCAGCCGAAACAACAGCGGGCGCTGCCACCCCCGCCACCGCCCTGCCCGGTGTCAATCATGCACAAAGCTCTAGTGACCATGATGAGAAGGCCAACAAGAAAGGTGAAGAGTCTTCAGGCGCCAATGCGGGCTCAGAACCGCATGAGACGGAGAAGGATGCGGCGACGTCGAGCGACTCCGACGATCTTGAGAAAAAACCCGCTCAGTAACGACGGACTTTGCTATTCATAACGAAATACCGACGCCGAACTAGCGCAATACAGGGTGATATCAATATGATGCGCGCACTGGCCACCATAGAAGGTGGCCAGAGGAAAATACATCCAAGGAATGCAAATGAAAGATTTCGTCATCGGCGTCAACAACATCGTTCTCTACATCGCACTGGCGGTCATCCTGATCGTTTCCCTCTTCATGATGAGCCAGAGCTTTCTTTCGGGTCTCGGCATGTTCGTAGGCGGCACCCTGGGCTGGTGCATCGTCTCTGGCTTCTGGTTTGTGCAATCGGCGACCTACGAAGAACTGCGCAAGCTGAACTCGAAAACCAGCTGATCTGCGCCGAGCATTCGTTAAAGAAAAAGGCCAATGTCATCGACATTGGCCTTTTTATTTCAGCTTCGAAAGGACTGATTAGTCATTGCTTGGTGCACTGAGCGCCCAGTCCCATGCCCATGGAACCCAGGGCAACCATCGGGCCGCTCGGCAGTTCGCACGTATATTCGCCACTTTCGGTTTGCGCGGTGTAGAAGGTTGTATTGAAGTCGCTGCGGATATTTGAAACCTTGATTACGGGTTTGCCGATGGTGGTCTGTGCGCGATTCTTGAGATCACTCTCTCCCGGTTTGACGGTCTGGCATCCAGTAACTGCGAGCGCCATTGTTGCGAATAAAGCGAGAACCGGGATAGTCCTTGATGAGTTCATTGCAGATCGACCTTTTTGATTTTCATACCGGAGAAATACTGGCAATAACCTGCCAAGCGAAAGGACTTTAAGGTCGAGCCAGACCGGGGGCAATTAGGTCGGATGTGCTAATGGCTGAAGGCTAGCCTCACCTGCGATGAGGTTGTGCAACTGCTTTCCGGTTGCCGGCCGCTGTTAATCGGTTTGGAAAACGTCTACCCGCAAGCGATCGCCGCCCTCCTCTCGGCAATCGATACGGACCGGCAAAAACAGGTGAATGACTTCGATGTTGCTGCGCAGATGATCAGTCATGCGCGGCGTGGTGAACGATCCGCCACCGGCCAGCGCCATCGGCAACAGCAACTGATCGGCCAGATGCTCAGCGACCGCAGCATCACTGCGCAACCAGTCGACAGCCTGATTGATTGCGGCATCGGCCACCTTCTCGGCGCGTAACGACACTTGGCCAAATGCGCTGAACACCTCAGTGACATGCTCGAAAACGTACTCCAGCAATAACACATTGCCCGGGCCGCGTGCCGGATCAAGCGCCACAGGTTGCAGCGCCTCCTCTGGCCAGTTCAAACGCTTGGCCACCTGACTCAGCTCTCGCTGAGCGACAGTAGGTGCGAGACCTGCGGTCAGCGCCAATGCGCGTCGTGAGACTGCCTCGCCGCGCTCACACAGGTCCAGGCGCGTGAGGCGCGAGGGCTGCACCTTCACCGCAATTTCGCCACCGCCAGCCGGTACGAAACCATGACGCAGCAACTCCAACTCGACATCGCCGCCCATGCGCCGCAGCAGCGGCAACCAACTGCGCGACAGGAAATCCGTCGGCGGCGCCAGCGGATTATGCGTGCCACCGGAGATCGTCACCCGACTGGCCTTCGATGCCCGCAACAAGGCTGGCAGCAACGTCTGCAGCACCAGCGTGCAGCTGCCGGCCGTGCCGATAGCGAACTGAAAGTCGCCGCCGCGAATTTCGCCCGGTTCGAAGCTCAGGCCTTGCGACCCCAGATGCGCACCAGATATCTGTGCACCACAAACCTCGCCCGCAGCCATCACGGCTGTCAGGTGCTGACGCAGCAATCCCGGACGACTGCGTCTGGCGCGAATCTGTTTAATGCGAAACGCCCGACCTGTCACCATCGACAGGCTCAGCGCACTGCGCAACACCTGGCCGCCACCGATGGCACCGTCCAGTTCGATTATCTCTTTCATTGCAAATCCTTACGCGTATAGCCCGACGGTGTCTCTGAGGTACCGTTAAACCGTCGTGGGTCTTCCTGAGTTACGATCAATATTGATAATTCGCGCTTCAGCTCAGCCGCGATGAACCGGGGCAGCGCCGGACGCAGAATTCTCGCCAGCACTGTAGTTCCTTAGCCTTTGACGCACACCACCTGACGCAGGGTGTGCAGCACTTCCACCAGCTCACGCTGGGCGTGCATGACTTTGTCGATGTCCTTGTAGGCCATCGGAATTTCGTCAATCACCGCTTCGTCCTTGCGGCACTCCACATGGGCGGTGGCGCGGATCTGATCGGCAACGGTGAAGGTATTCTTGGCCTTGGTTCGGCTCATGGTGCGGCCGGCGCCGTGGCTGCAGGAACTGAACGACTCTGCGTTGCCCAGACCGCGAACGATAAAGCTCTTGGCGCCCATCGAGCCCGGAATAATCCCCAGTTCGCCCTTCTTCGCTGACACCGCGCCTTTGCGGGTAATCAGCACGTCCTCACCGAAATGCCGTTCCTTCTGCACGTAATTGTGGTGGCAGTTGACCGCCTCCAGCGCCACTTCGAACGGCTTGCGGATGATCTGCCGCGTGGCCTGAACCACCGCACGCATCATCAGTTCGCGGTTCTGTCTGGCGAAGTCCTGCGCCCAGCCCACCGCTTCCACATAGTCATCAAAATGTCGGCTGCCTTCTTCGAAATAGGCCAGGTCACGGTCCGGCAGGTTGGCAATATGCTGACGCATATCAGCTTGGGCCATCTGGATGAACAGGTTGCCGATAGCGTTGCCGACACCGCGCGAACCGCTGTGCAACATGAACCACACCCGGTTGGCTTCATCCAGGCACACTTCGACGAAGTGGTTGCCACTGCCGAGCGTCCCCAAGTGCCCACGGTTGTTGGTGTTGGCCAGTTTCGGATACTTGTCGGTGATCAGTTTGAAGCGCGGCTGCAACCCCGCCCAGGCCTGATCGGCTTGCTGAGGAATCTCATCCCAGGCGCCTTTGTCTCGCCGCGAACGATTCGAACTGCGGCCATGTGGCACCGCTTGCTCGATGGCGCTACGCAGTCCGTGGAGGTTGTCCGGCAGATCCGAAGCCATCAGCGATGTACGGGCAGCGATCATTCCACAACCGATGTCGACGCCCACCGCTGCGGGAATGATCGCGCCGACCGTTGGAATAACGCTGCCGATGGTTGACCCCTTGCCCAGGTGCACATCCGGCATCACCGCCAGATGCTTGAAGATGAACGGCATTTTTGCCGTGTTCATCAACTGTGCGCGGGCTTCGTTTTCAACCGGGACACCTTCGGTCCAGAGTTTGATGGGCTTGCCGTTGGAGACTTCGAGAAGCTGGTAGGTTTGGTCTTTCATATCTTGGTGTCCATGTTCGTTTCCATCAGCATTGCAGCCGCTGTGCCAGCTTTGGATGCGGCCATGGTTGTTTCTGCTATGTTTTTGATTTTAATAACTTTTATCTCTGATTGGACGAGGCTCGATAATCTATGAAAGACAAATCCGGCTAGCAAAATTATCATTGCATATCGTCATTTATCTTATGAGATAAGCATGCCCAACAAACGCACGGTCGCCATCGGATTTATCGGAGCCACCCTGGATCGTGTCGGCAAAGGTGCCAGCCGTTGGAATTATTGGCGACCAAGCGTAGGTCTGTGCCAACAAACAGAACTCCCTATCCATCGGCTTGAATTGATTCACGGCCTGGACGCGCGCGACGTCAGCCTCGCCGAGCGTGTCCGAGTGGACATCCAGCAGATTTCTCCGAGCACCGAAGTGCGCCTGCATCCAATGTCACTGCGCAATCCTTGGGATTTCGAAGAGGTGTACGGCGCACTGCACGACTTCACCACTGCGTACAATTTTGACACTGAGCACGAGGATTACCTCGTCCACATCACCACCGGCACCCACGTCGCACAGATCTGCTGGTTCCTGCTCACCGAGGCGCGCTATCTGCCAGCCCGGCTGATTCAGACCTCCCCCGCCAAGCGCAAGAACGATAACGAGCCCGCCTGCGGCACTCACGCGCTGATCGATCTCGATCTGTCGCGCTATGATCGCATCGCCTCACGCTTCGCCAGCAAACGTCTCGAAGGCCTCGAATTTCTCAAGTCCGGCATCGCCACGCGCAACCCGGCCTTCAACCGCTCCATTGAACAGATCGAGCGCGTAGCCCTGCGCTCAAAAGCGCCCATGCTGCTGATCGGCCCGACCGGCGCCGGCAAATCCTTCCTGGCGCGGCGCATCTACGAACTCAAACGCAATCGCCATCAGATGCAGGGACGCTTTGTCGAAGTCAACTGCGCCACTTTGCGTGGCGACGGCGCGATGTCGGCCTTGTTCGGCCACGTCAAAGGCGCCTTCACCGGCGCGCAAAACGCTCGCGATGGCCTGCTGCGCGCCGCAAACGGCGGCATGCTGTTTCTCGATGAAATCGGCGAGCTCGGCGCAGACGAACAAGCGATGCTGTTAAAGGCAATCGAAGAGAAACGCTTCTTCCCGCTGGGCTCGGACAAGGAAGTCGAGAGTGATTTTCTGATAATCGCCGGCACCCACCGCGACCTGCGCAGCCGCGTCGCCGAAGGCCTTTTTCGCGAGGACCTGTACGCAAGGATCAACCTCTGGACATTCGACCTGCCCGGCCTCGCCGGCCGCCGCGAGGACATCGAGCCAAATATCGATTTCGAACTGGAACGCCACGCGCGCGAACATGGGCAACGCGCGCGTTTCAATCTCGAAGCACGCCGACGCTACCTGGCCTTCGCCAGTTCACGTGAAGCAGCGTGGCTGGGCAACTTTCGCGAACTGTCTGCGTCGATTACACGGATGGCGACTCTGGCCGACAGCGGACGCATCGATGAAGCGCAGGTAGATGATGAGATCGATCGATTGCGATATGCGTGGGGGTTGGCGCAACCCACTGCTGTATCAACTGAGTTGCCGGGAGATAGCGATAGCATGGACCTGTTTGATCGCTTACAGCTGAAGGCGGTTATAGAGGTATGCCGGCAGGCGGACAGCCTGTCCGATGCCGGCCGACAGCTGTTCGGTGTTTCCAGGCAGGCCAAGGCGCAACCCAATGATGCCGATCGCTTGAGGAAGTACCTGGCGCGGTTCGGACTTGAATGGGGCAAGTTAGTGGACACGAAGTGAAGCACAGCGCTCTTGATCACACTGCTTCAATGATTACTGTAGAAAAAATGAATTAGCCGCCTGATCTCTCGGTCAAGAATTATGAACGCAGTAAATCTGACGAGGTGACAGCAATGACTATCCAGGCAGAGACACTCGTACAACTGACCGAAGCGCTCCAAGAGCGAGGCATGAAAATGGTCTCAGACGTCCATTTCACCCGCGCACCCTATCGATACAACCATCGCTGGATCTGCATCGTTGAGTGAACATGCTTGTTGCCGGCGCCTGGATCGAAGCTTCCAGCCGCCGGCGCCGCTCGGCTTCGCCCACCCAAGCCCAAATAACCGTCTGCGCCCGGGGATGTCGATAGAGGGTTGGGCGGCAATAAAAACCCGGCGCGATGGCCGGGTCTCGTGAACTATTACAATTGATCGGGCTTACTTAGCGCCGCCATTATCTCGGCCCGTCTGGGCGTCCTGATCAGAGCCAGGATTGCCGGGTGGCGGATTCCAGTCCTCTGGTCGTTCGCCGGTACCCTGCTTCGGCTCAGAATCAGCCTGCTCCAGGCCGGAATCATGACCCTCGCCAGAATCAGGGGTTTGTTCGTCTGGTCCCGGATATGGCGCTTCAGGGCCATTGTTGTCGTCGATCATCATTCTCTCCCGTCAGTGGCGCAGGGGCTGCGCTTAATAAGTAAGAGAAGATCGGCGCACAGAGAGTGCTATTTGGTCGACGAGCGGACTTTCTTACTAATCCAAACACTTGGTGATGCGAGTCGCAGGCGTGATCGAGTAGCCCCGCAAATCTCACACACATGAAAAAGGCCAATGCTGTGAACATTGGCCTAGATCATTGAAAAATATGGTCGGGACGGAGTGATTCGAACACTCGACCCCTAGCACCCCATCTCCTTTTTCATACTTCTTAAAAGACTCCAGAATTTTATTGTGGATTTTTCAAGGCGAGTATTTACGTGAGCTCCAGCGGTGTTCTGCTCTACGAGAGTCCAGTAACGTCCATCAAGAGCCGACGTTTTTGTGGGGGTAAAAGTAGGGGGAGTCTGTTTCATGGCCAAAATCACCATCAAAGAACTTGAAGCACTAACTGCCAACGATGCCGGCCGAATCCTCCGGGAAGATGGCGATCTAGCCAGTCGAATTGCAGTGCACAAGGACGGCGCGTCGGTCAGCTTTTTCTATCGCAATCGGTGGGGCGGGCAAAACAAAGAGTACGCCTGCGGGTCTTGGCCGCGCAAATTACTGACGGACATCCGCAAGGTACGCAACCAAGACCGAGCGCTCACCGATGAGCAGATCAATCCCAACGAGCATAAGAAAACCGTCAAGGCATAGACATACGCCGCTGCTAACGTAGAGGCCGAACAAGTAAAAACGACGAAGGTGCAAACGCTGACCGTCCAGGACCTGATCAAGGCCTGGCTGTTGGATGGCGTCGCGCGTAAAGATGGCAACTCAGTTGGGCCAGAAAGCGCCAACTTGGCGGGCCTTGTTGGTCGAGGGCAATCCGACGGAACTGGTCGACATCACCCCACTGACCCCTGTCGACTACGAAGCCGAAAGAAACCGCTTCCTTTCACCGGCGGAGCTGTTGGAACTGCACAAAAAAGGTGTTGAGGACGGGCGCAGGCACTTCCTGACTTTTCACTGCATCCCTGCCCCCTTCTTTCGAAGACAACTGCTTGAACGATACTTGGGCAATGTGTTGATCAGGAACGAGCCGTCACGGGGAATTCTTGACCCTCTAGCTTCTCCATAACCAACTCAATGAATGCAGACACAGCTAGCGGCAAATGTTGCCGACTGGGGTAAAGCACGTGCAGGCCGTATCCGGTTCTATGGTACTGCGGAAGCACAGACACAAGGCGCCCTGTCTGAAGATCAGACTTTGTCATGGCGGGCGGCAGCAAGGCAATTCCTAGCCCGGCCAACGTCGCCTTGCGCAAAGCTTGGGCGGTGTTTCCATTGAAACGGCTAGTGACCCGCACTTCTTCCGCTGCACCATTTGGCCCATGGAGAGTCCAGGTAGTGACGCCACTAGGATGACCAAAAGTTACACAATCATGATTGACCAAATCTCCAAGCGAATCAGGTACGCCTCTTTTTCTGAGGTAATTCGGGCTGGCCACCAGACCTTCGTTACCAGCTCCAAGGAGTTGGCGACCCACATATCCTGAGTCTTGTAACGCTCCGCCTCGAAACGCAATGTCGATACGATCAGCGATCAAATCGGCGCGTGCATCACTCAGCACAAAGTCGACGTGTACCCGTGGATGCGCCTCGAGAAAATCGGCTACCCACTCCATAGGAAAGAAGTCGAAAAAATCAGCCATTGCCGCAATGCGGACGGTGCCACTCGGCTCTTGGTTTCCTGTCATCAGCTGCTCACCAGCGTCAATCAGTCCATCCACGGCTCCACAGCATCGCTCGTGAAAAGCCTCGCCAGACTGGGTGAGTGTGAGCTTGCGCGTGGAGCGCTGCAGCAGCCTTGTACCGAGTTGAGCCTCAAGCTGTTGAACCCGCCGGCTTAAGGTGTTTGAGGGCATTCCAAGCTGCCGTGCTGCCTCAGCGAAACTACCGCTGCGCACCACTTTTACAAACAATGCGACGTCATTCAGATCGATCATCTTGCTGCCACCCACTCCAAAAATGGATCAGTTCAATCCAATTATGCCATCTAATAAAGCAATCAATAGACGCATATCCTTCAGTCATTGCTGCAGCTGACCTTCACTTGCCGGAATCTCCTGCGGGCTGACCGTCAAGGCTTTTCGGCATCACTGAGTTCATCCACATCCAGTCCAGGCAGCCGGAACTCCGCTCGACGACATCGTCTGTCGGCAAGGGAGAACAAAGAGAAAACATATGACCGCCACCGTAGTAGTTCGACCACGCGCCATTGTCCATCGTACTGAAGGAACCACACATGGCCCCATAACGAGGCTTATGAGTCCAGGTGATCTAGGAGAGCTGTTGAAACCGTTTATTTTCCTGGACATTTTCAGTCTGAACGCCAGTGGTAGTAAGTCGAGTTTTGGCATGCATCCGCACTCAGGAATCGCAACGGTTACCTTCATGACAAAAGGGGATGTCTCTTATGAGGACACCACTGGGGCGACCGGTCTACTGCTCGCGGGTGGTGTTGAATGGATGCAGGCCGGCAATGGGGTGTGGCACGACGCTACGCTAGCAAGCGAGTCCGCAATACAGGGATTCCAGCTCTGGGTGGCATTGCCGCCGCCGCTTGAAAACGCTCCCGCGATGAGTACCTACCTTGATCCGTCGCAAGTTCCACAAGTGGGCCCAGCACGGGTACTACTGGGACGTTACGGGGCAGCCAAAAGCCTGATCGAAGTACCGAGTGAAATGAACTATCTCGCCGTGAGCTTAAAAGACGGTGAGCACTGGCGTTACACCCCACCGTCCGGTCACAACATTGCCTGGCTCGCGGTTAGTTCAGGAAGTCTGGATGCAGGAGGGTTGGTCAATGTCGGCGAATTAGCTGTGTTCGAAGAGTCAGAGCACCACATCAACTTCATCGCGAAAGGCGATTGCTCTTTCGTGATGGGCTCGGCGGTAAAGCATCCGTACGACCTGGTAACAGGTAACTACTCGGTTCACACGAGCAAGGCAGCTCTGGCGCAGGGCGAAACGGAAATACAGCGGATTGGTACACGGCTGCGGCAGCAAGGACGGCTCAACTAGCGCCGCTCAACCCGGCGTGAAAATCATCTCGACGATAACTATCCAACACCCCAAATCATACTGAGGCACGTCATGACAGTGAGCAATCTCAACCTTCTTTTGTCCCCCACCCGAATCGCCAACCTCCCCCTGAAAAATCACATGGTGATGGCGCCGCTGACGCGAAGCCGGGCTGGCCAAGGCGATGTTCCAACTTCCACAGTAGTCGAGTATTACCGTCAACGTGCAAGCGCCGGCCTGATCATTACTGAGGGTTCCCAGGTCTCGGCTCAAGGCAAAGGCTACATGAGAACACCGGGCATTTTCACCAACGAGCAAATCGCCGGCTGGAAACACGTGACCGACGCCGTGCATGCAGAAGGCGGACGGATATTTCTCCAGCTCTGGCACGTTGGGCGCCTGTCACACTCCCTGGTACAGATCGATAATCAGCTGCCGGTAGCCCCCTCAGCGATCAAGGCTGATGGCGAGATCTACACGCCTGAAGGATTGAAGCCTTACGAGTCGCCACGGGCTCTGAGTCTGCATGAAATTCCTGGCGTGATCGCGGATTTTCGCCAAGGTGCTGAAAACGCGAAGCGTGCAGGTTTTGACGGTGTGGAAATACATGGCGCGAACGGTTACTTGATCGATCAGTTCCTGCGCGATGGCACCAACACCCGAACCGATTCATACGGCGGCTCTGCAGAAAATCGCGCTCGGTTTCTTAAGGAGGTTGTGGAGTCGGTCATCGAAGTATTCGGGGCTAGCCGCGTGGGCGTTCGCCTGTCGCCGATTTTTAATTACTTCTCCATGAGCGACAGCGATCCCCAAGCGACTTTCAACTATGCAGCGAAAATGCTCAGTCGCTACGGGCTAGCCTACATTCACGTAGTAGAAGTCGGTGCGGGTTCATTCGACTTCAGAGAACTGAAGCGTCGTTTCGCAGGCACCTACATCGCCAATGGGGGCTATGACGCGGAACGCGCAGAAACGTCCCTCAGAGAAGGAAATGCTGATCTGGTGTCCTTTGGCACTGCGTTCCTGGCCAACCCGGATCTGGTAGAGCGATTCGAACAGGGTGTCGCATTGAATGACGCAGACCCGTCCACCTTCTATCAGGGTGAGGAGCGAGGTTATACGGATTACCCGAGCATGGCCCAGATCCGATAACGATGTAGTGCTGAGGTAAGCGCAGTCGCCGCCGGCTGCCACTCGCAGAGTAATCGGGCCGTAGATTGCAATGCTGAACCGGGGTAGGAGTCTGCGCCCTCCCCGGTAATTCACCTGCAAACCTGCGGCAAGCCTGTCTTGACAAATAAACTGTGATCACATATCACTTAATGAGGTTTTCTTGTCTACGCACGCCGTAGCCACGAAAGAACTCATGAACAAAAATAAGACAGGACGCATTAGCTATGAACGTGATGAAGCGGCTGACACCCTATACCGGATTGAGAGTTTTGATTTCCGGTGGGGCAGCAGGCATTGGCGAATCGATCGCGGCTGCATATCTCGAAATTGGGGCAAGAGTCCATGTATGCGATGTAAGTGAGCAGGCGATCGCACAATTTCGTGAGCGCTATCCAGAGGCTTTGGCCACATTGGCCGACGTCTCCGACGCTGCTCAAATTAAGCGAGTCTTCGAGATACAACAGGATTGGGTGGATGGGCTCGATGTACTTATCAACAATGCAGGCATAGCAGGGCCGACCGGCGGAATCGACAAAATTAGCGATGCAGAATGGGAACAGACAATAGACATCAATCTCAATGCGCAGTATCGCTTCGCTCATCATGCTGTCCCCCTCCTAACGAAGTCAGAACACGCACACATCATTCATATTTCATCGGTCGCGGGGCGCTTAGGCTATGCCTGGCGGACTCCATACGCCGCGGCCAAGTGGGCCATCGTTGGTCTTATGAAGTCATTGGCAGCCGAGTTGGGCGAAAAAGACATTCGAGTCAACGCACTGCTGCCAGGCATCGTCGAGGGCCCGCGCCAGGATCGCGTCATCAGTGATCGCGCCAAACAGTTAGGCATTTCAGAGCCGGAGATGCGCCAACAAACATTGAAGAAAATATCATTGCGCCGGATGACTCCACCCGAAGACGTGGCAGCAATGGCCTTATTTCTATGCTCTCCTGCTGCTAACAATGTGACAGGACAAGCGATCAGCATCGACGGCAATGTCGAGTATCTTTGATTAGTCAGACCTACACGTCTCGCCACCGACCTTGGTAGCGAGACGATTATTGCGCGTGTGCTAGAGAGCTCGTTTCTCCCGGATTCCGTCACTTTCTTTACCGACACATCCGTGATCACAGTTGTCTCATTTTCCTATGCTGGCTGATCGAACCTGCCTATAATTCTCGCCATGAACCTATCCACACTCGTAACGCCCATGATCCGCCAGACTCTCAGTGCGGACGTTTATGCCCAGCTGCGTGATCTGCTGATAAGCGGACGCGTTATGCCTGGGGAAAAGCTCTCGCTCAGATCTATAGCGGATGCTCTTGGTGTTAGCGTCATGCCAGTGCGAGAGGCTGTTCACAGGTTGGTCGCCGAGCAAGCGCTTGAAATGGCGGCTAATCGATATATTCGCGTTCCTGTACTGACAGTCAGCCAATTCCGGGAAATCACCAGTATCCGGTTGAATCTGGAGGGGCAAGCTGCAGCTCGTGCTGCGGAACTTGTTGATTCGCAGGCGCTGGCTGAGATTGAAAAGATACACGAGGCATTTTGCGCAGAGTTTGCAAAAGGCGCTCCCGATGAGTCACGGCTGATTACGCTTAACAAAGAATTGCATTTCGCAATTTATAATCAGGCGGACATGCCCATCCTGCTTCAGATAGTTGAGTCCCTGTGGCTGAGAATAGGGCCTATCATCAACTATGACCTACGATCTGGCACTGAGCGTGTGGTTCAGCGAGTGCAAGCCAGTCATCACGCAGCGATGGTTGATGCTTTAAAGAAGGGTGACTCCGTTGCCGCCTGTGAATCACTGCAAGATGACATCAAAAGTGCTGCCGAGTTTATCCTGAATACAGGGGCGCTGATCGTTGCCGATGCGCACAAGCCTGTCGAAGTTGATTAACCTCATCAACAAGGTTTAAAAAAAGGCGCCCTGATATCAGGACGCCTTTTTTGTTCGCTCATTACATCTGAGCGCCGATCATCCAAGGCACTGTTTCTTCATTGCCGACGCCCAACGCCTCGCTTTTGGATTTTTCTCCAGAAGCCACTCGTATGAGCATGTCGAAAATCTCTTTACCCTTCGATTCAAGGGTGGCATCGCCATCCATGACATCCCCGCAGTTGATGTCCATATCATCCTTCATGCGAGTGTACATTTTGGTATTCGTCGCAAGCTTGATCGAAGGAGCAGGTTTGGCGCCAAAGCACGAGCCGCGTCCGGTGGTGAATGCAACGAGGTTTGCGCCGCTGGCGATTTGGCCAGTGGCT
The DNA here is from genome assembly GCF_979258175.1 of Pseudomonas sp. AC255. Taxonomy (NCBI): domain Bacteria; kingdom Pseudomonadati; phylum Pseudomonadota; class Gammaproteobacteria; order Pseudomonadales; family Pseudomonadaceae; genus Pseudomonas; species Pseudomonas sp. AC255. The sequence goes on from NZ_OZ409841.1 coordinate 3,034,729, forward strand.
CCCATCGGGTCGTAGCCAGGTGCATCCATAAACACCAAGCCTCGAGCTGTGATTGGCTCGGCGTAACGGTACACCCCCATGAGTGCGGAGGAGCCGCTTTTGGCAACTGCGCCTAAAGACTTTTCAAGAATGGTCGTCAGGCCGCCAGCCTTGTTGCCAGGTGTGGGGTTGTTATCGATGCTGCCTTTTTCGCGGTCTGCGTAGCTTTCCCACCATTTGATAAGGTCGACGATACCTTGGCCAACCTCACGGGTTGCAGCGCGACGAGTCAGCAGGTGTTCAGCGCCGTAGATCTCCGGCGTTTCGCTAAGGATGGCCGTTCCACCTTGCGCTACGAGCATATCGACAGCCACGCCGAGGGCGGGGTTGGCCGTGATGCCCGAGTATCCGTCTGAACCGCCGCACTGGAGCGCCACGGTCAGGTGCCGCGCCGAGACCGGCTCGCGTCGGCACTCGTTGGCAACCGGTAGCATCGATTCCACGGCGGCAATGGCGGCATCCGCTGCGTTACGGGTTCCGCCAACGTCTTGGATGACCACGGGAGCGATAAGCTTGCCGGTCTCGATGCCCTGGGCCATGAACAGCGCCCCCATCTGATTGGCTTCACAGCCAAGGCCGATGACCACCACGCCAGCGAAGTTGGCGTGCTTGATGAACCCGCCTAGCGTGCGCCGCAGTTGGTTCACCCCCTCGCCATTGTGCTCTATGCAGCAACCGAAGCTGTGGGTGATCGGCACCACACCGTCCACGTTTGGGTAAGCATCCAGCACACCGTTTCGCGAGAAGTGTTCAACCACCATTTTGGTAACAGTGGAGGAGCAGTTCACAGTGCTCACTACACCAATGTAGTTTCGAGTTGCTACTCGCCCGTCAGCGCGGACGAAACCTTGGAATGTCACAGGAGAGGCTGCAGGCGACGCGACTTTGGCATCCTCGCCGAACGCGTAGTCTCGCTCGAACGCCGCCATCTCCAGATTGTGCGTATGCACGTAATCGCCTGGCTCGATGGATTTAGTAGCAAAGCCAATGATCTGGCCATAACGCAGAACAGGATCACCTGGGTTTACGTGTGCAAGGGCGATTTTGTGCGCTGCGGGCACATCGGCGAGCACCACGATATTACCGAACTCCGTGACCACGGTTCCTTGAGGTATCGAAGCGCGTGCGATTGCAACATTATCGTCGGGATGTAGTTTAAGTGCCAGGGATGTACTCTTCATTTTGTCCTCGCATTATCAGTAATACACGGCGCAGCCTGGGGCAATACAATGTTGTCCCGCGTTTTTGTAGTAATCGTTTCTTGTGCCTGACGTAGTTTCAAACTCAGGAATGCCGCGAGCGTTAAAAGAGCCGCTACAATAATGAGTCCATTCTTCGTACTCCCAGTAGTTTGTTCAACGAATCCCAGAAGTGAAGGACCGAAGAAACCACCAGTAATACCAAAGGTATTCACTAACGCCAGACCCGCCGCCATACCTGCTCCCGCCAGTCTTGAACTGGCAAAGAGGAATATCACAGGCTGAACAACGAAAAACATCGATGCCGTAAGAGTGAATCCTATTAGAGCTATCAGTGGAGTGGTAAAGGCCGCGATGGTCAATCCAGCCGACATCAGGAGCAGCCCACCGAACATTATTTTGCGTGAAACCTTCGGAGTAGTTGCATACTTTGGAAGAAACGCTGCCCCGAGTGCTGCTGCGATCCATGGGATTGAGTTTAACAATCCTATTTGTAACGATGACAAGCCTCCATACGTGCCAATGATGCCCGGCAAGAAGAAAATTACCGAATACACACTAACTTGGTGGAGGAAGTACACCGCGATCGCAAGCCAAATCTGAGGAATTTTAAGAACGCCCTTAAAAGAATGACCTACATTGCCGGAGGCGATTTCTTCATCATGTTCTTTCTTCAGAACTTGCTCTACTTCAGTGACTTGTTCCTTTGATAGCCAACTTGCCGTAGATGGGCCGTCCGGAAGCTTTCGCCAAATCACGACGGAGAATAGAACAGCTGGAATTCCCTCCAAGAAGAACAGCCACTGCCAGCCGTGCCAACCCCAGATTCCATCCATCTCTAACAGCAGCCCGCCAACCGGCCCGCTGATGATGTTCGCGAGACAGACCCCGATTAGAAAATAGCCACTGGCTCGTGCCCTTTGCTCACGACCAAACCAATAGGTTAAATAGAGCATTACACCTGGGAACAATCCGGCTTCAGCTGCGCCCAGTAGCGCGCGGGCAATGTAAAACGTAGTCTCATCGGTAATGAAGGCCATACCGGCAGATAACAGTCCCCAGGTGATCATGATCCTGGTGATCCAGAGTCGTGCCCCTACCCGGTGCATGATCAGGTTACTGGGTACCTCCATGAGTGCATAGGTAAGGAAGAAGAGCCCTGCCCCAAAACCGTAGGCGGCAGCGGAAATACCCAAGTCTACTGCCATGTGTGTTTTGGCAAGTGAAATGTTAGTTCTGTCTAGAAAGCTTATAACGTAAGCAAAGATTAACATCGGCATTAGTTTGCGAAACATTAAAGCGTTCAGCGACTGTCCCTTTTGTATTTTTGTATGGGTCGTAGCTAACATGGTTCATTTTCTCCTCATGAGGATAAGTTGCTAAGGCTCGGGTGTTGTGCCGCGACCTTTAATTATCAAAATATCCTCTAGATAGACTTTATAGGGGGTGAGTGCCCGCGCTTAGAAATTGACGTTATCGCCACCTTTGAGCTTCAGGATTTCCCTCGCGTCAGCAGGTGTCGCCACTTCAAGTGAAAGCCCTTCGAGAATTTTGCGCATACGCGAGACTTGGTCTGCGTTGCTTTTTGCCAATTGGCCCGGCCCGTCCCAAAGCGAGTCTTCAAGACCCACACGCACGTGCCCTCCAAGCGTGGCTGATTGAGCACCAATGCTCATCTGCTGCTTTCCTGCTGGAAGAACCGACCACTGATAGTCATCTCCGAAGAGACGATCAGCTGTGCGACGCATATGCAGGACATCCTCAGGGTGACCGCCGATACCGCCCAAAATGCCGAAAACCGATTGGATCAAAAATGGGGGTTTGATGAGGCCGCGATCAATAAAATGTGCAGCGGTGTAGAGATGCCCAATGTCATAGCATTCGATTTCAAAACGGGTACCGTTCTCACTGCATGACTCGAGGATGTGGGCTATGTCGGTAAATGTGTTTTTGAAAATGCGGTCATGGCTGCCGGCGAGGTATGGTTCCTCCCAAGCGTGTTTGAACTCCTTAAACCGATTGAGCATTGGGTAAAGACCCATGTTCATCGTGCCCATGTTCAGTGAGGCCACTTCCGGTTTGAACTGATGTGCTGGACGAAGTCGATCTTCAAGCGACATTGTCGGTGCGCCACCTGTAGTCAGGTTGATCACCACATCGCTAGCCTCTTTGATAGCCGGCAGAAACTGCTTAAACAGTTCCGGATCCTGAGAGGGGCTGCCATCAATTGGGTTACGAGCATGTAGGTGAACAATAGAGGCGCCAGCCTCAGCTGCCCCAATCGCCGCTTCAGCAATTTGACCTGGTGTTACCGGCAGGTAACGGGACATGGAAGGTGTATGAATTGCGCCGGTGACCGCGCAAGTGATGATGACTTTACGAGCCATGGTGACCTCCTGGTTACTTTTATTTTGGTGTTCAGGATGAAGTGATGCCGTCAGGAATTTGGTGCTTGACGCTTGTGCGCAGCGAGAGCCATAAGGCGGCGGTCACGCCAAGCGGATCGCAATGCAATGCCTTCAAGTTCAAGTTTTTGGCGGCGCTCGTCATGTACTCGGGCGACTGCTGATTCCGACCAGTCAAAAGCATTTTCGGAATTGATCGTTTCGCGATTTTGCTGACCGTAGCGTTTGGCATAGTCAGATACGCCGGCAGGGGCGTTGAGATCGATAGTTTCGAAGGGGCCCATAAATGACCAGCGGAGGGCGAGTCCATCTTTGAGCACCCGATCAATATCCTCCGAGCTGGCAAAGCCTTCCTCATGCAATTTGAAGCATTCGTTGAGGACTGCTGCTTGGACTCGGTTCAACAAGAAGCCGTGGATCTCTCGGGATAGAACGACAGGGCTCTGCCCTGCTGCGGTGTAGATCTCATGCGCTCGAATCATCACTTCAGATTCTGTCCACGGCGCAGGGCAAAGCTCCACAAGAGGAACTAAGTAAGGTGGGTTGGTAGGGTGTGCAACTACGCAGCGCCCCCGACCTGGTAGATCTTTAGTGAACTCGGAGGCCGGTAACCATGAAGTTGAACTGGCAAGAATCGCGTCCTTGGGCGCCAACGCATCCATTCGACTGAAGATATCGATTTTCGCCTCTACCGTTTCCCGAACGTTTTCCTGTACGAGCACTACATCACGTAGCGCATCAGCCAAGTCGGGAACGCAAGTAATGCGTGTCAGTACGGTGAGGGGGCGTCATTAAGAAGATCGAATTCTGCGAGCTCATTAAGCCTCGCTTCGATGTAGGCATGGCTGTTCTGCATTGTCTGCAGATCCATATCGTGTAAACGCACCGGATGTCCTGCCCGAGCAAAAACAATCGCCCAAGCTCTCCCAATCAGGCCCGCGCCAACGATTGCAATGGGGCCACGCTCTGTCGCAGATGGAGTTGTACTTCGCATGATGTTCTCCAAATTTTGTATTTATGTTTAGGAGTAATCGTTTGAGCGGTTGGTGAACAATGCTGACGCTCAGATGTTCGCTCTGAGACAGATGCTATCTACTGTGATCACAGATCACAAGAAAATAATTCTGATTGTCTGACGATCGGCTATGCAAAGAATTCGAGAGTCGAGATGGCACCTGCAAGCGGCATGAGCCTCAGTGGGTCGGCGCGCTTCAGGTTTTTGTGCGGGAATAGAAAAGGGTTTTTCGGGATTGAACCTTCGCGTTAAATAAACGCAGAAAAGCCCGCCTGACGAGCGGGCTCCTCAATCAGATCTTTCAGCCTGCGTGGCCGTGACCCGCTTCACGAAGGAAAGCGCGTACCGTGTCACAGAACTCCAATGGGTTCTCAGTCATTGGATAGTGGCCAGTACCTGCGAGCACGGCGATCTTACTGCCGGGAATGCGAGATGCTGTCTCCTCAACCTTCTCTTGGTACACCAACCAATCCGCGTCACCGCGCAGAAGTAAAACAGGCGCTTTGATCTTTCCAACTTGTTGCCGCTGATCAAAGTTCGCATAGCCTGTGAGGTCACCCTTCATCACCTGCGGCGTGGTTCGCGAGATCTGCCACACCACCTCCCTCGCACGATCTGGTGGAGTGCGATTGCCCGTCATCGAACGAGACCAGGCACCGATGATCTCTGGCCCATTCATGAGCAACATATCGAGGAAGAACTCGGAAACCGTCGGGGTAAAGTCTGCCCCTTCAGCTGAAATGATCGCGCTGTACGCATCGGGCCGACGTGCCCCCAATTCCAGCACCAGATTGCCACCCATCGAGCATCCCATGATGGCGGGTTTCTCAAGTCCCAAGGCCTCCATAAGGTGCTCATTGAACTCCGCATGGCGAGTGAGGCTGTGGAATGGGCCTGATTCGGGTAGCTCTGATTTGCTGTGCCCGGGGGCGTCAATTGCAATGACGCGGAACTCATCTGAGAGACCGTCCAAGACGTGCCTGTACATCAGAGAATCTTGTGATGCTGCGTGGAAGCAAACGAGTGGACGACCCTCCCCTGATTCTTCGTAGTAAACGCGAATTCCATCAACAACAATGTACCGTCCTACCGTCTCTTTCCCCGACGGCTTAGGCCCGGGAGAGTACGAGACTGGTGGGTTATTATTGGCTTTCCCTACACGCTTCATTGCGTCGAACGCGCGGGCCATCACATCTACGTACTGCCATGCAGCGACCACGTTGCCCTCAAGCTCAAGTTTTCCCAATCCTGGGGACAACGCTTCAAACCAGTCGATCTTTCCGTCAAGAACGCGCTGCCACTCATCATCAGCACCAGACACGATGATGTCAGCGCCCAACGGGCTTCCTTCCGGGTAAACCGCAACGACTTTACCGGCGAGAACCGCTAGCGTTGAGAAACCTGTGCTGTGCTTGAATTGAATGCGCCCATCAAAATAGCGAGCAGCGGCAGTCCAATCAGCATCACCGTTTAACTCGTCGGCGAATTGGCTCAACCATTTGGCATCTTTAATAAGGGTCATGACTTTCTCCTAGCTTTAGCAATCCCCAAGGGGATTTTCTTGTAAGTGCAGGTACGATCGGTTCGTTACAAACCCATGTTGCAAGAGGACTTCGATACCAGCGCCTTGTCGTACTTAAGGAACCAGCCGGTAGTTTCTCGGGTGAAGAAAATGGTGATGATGGCCGCCAGTACCATGAGACCGGAGATAAAGTAGAGCGCGTAGTTGTAGCCCGCAGCCTTCTCAAAGCCACCACCTGCGCCGATGAACATCCCGATCACGAATGGCCCAAAGCCACCGGCGTAAATACCGACGTTGACGATTGAGCCCGCCAGGCCAGTCGTGCCTTGCTTCGCAGAGTCAAACGCAATGGCATACAGCAACGTGTAGGGCGCGTTCATCGCGAACCCAGCAAACAACTGAATCGCGATAAGCCAAGTCAGACTGACGGATGAGTATTTGAAGAGGTACATGCCCACCGCAAGCCACGCGAAAACAAGCACTAGGCAAAGTTTTCGGCCTGCACGGTCTGAAATCCATCCCCAAACGATCTGGCCGATACCACCGGTGATCGTGAAGAGCACCGAGTAAGCAGCTGCCTCTGCGAAGTTGTAATGGGCAACAAAAGCCAGGTACTGAGGTAGCCAGAAGCTGATGCCGAAGTAGCCAACGATTGCAAACATCGAGATTAGAGCGATAGCGGAGATGTTCGGATTTTTCATTGCGGACTTGAACGCACCTTTGGGCACCTCCACCACACCTTGTACCGCTTCCATTGATGGAGGGGTCTCACCCACCGCTTGAGCGTGTTCAACAAAAGACTCGTAACGCTTCTTCGTACTGAACCACCAGTAGGCCGAAAAGATGATGATCATCGGTACTGGGAAAAGCAGGAATGCCAAGCGCCAATTTTCCGGGCCATAAGCGTGGAGTAGAGCACTGATCGCTAAGCCACCGATCAATGTGCCCCAAGGGTATCCGGTGTGATGAAGTCCTAGGGCGAAACCACGGCGCTCCTTCGACCACCACTCGGACAAGGAGGTGACTTCGATGGCTTCGCCAGCACCGCCAAATGCGTGAGACATCACTTGCAGCGCGACAAGCACTCCAAGCGAGCCAGTCAAGAAATTGAGGCCGGTCAGAAAGGTGAATAGCGTGTAAGCAATCACGATTGGCAGGTGGCGGTATTTACGCATCCATCCCTGACCGCCTTTATCAGCCCAAATCATGCAAGGCACGGCTATCAAAGATGTAGCGATCGTGATGAACGCGGCAAGCAATCCAGTCAGCTCAGCGCTTGTCTTGAACTCGCTGGTGATGGAGGGCAATACCATAAAGAACATCTGGCGGGAGTTGGCATCCATGGCATACACGAGCCACAAAAGAGCCATCGCGCCCCACGAGGCTGCACCTGCTCCTTTTGGCACACGATTGACCGCAGGTAATGCTTCGATTTTGTCTTGAGCAAATCCCATGGGGATATCTCCGGGTATTTATTTTTATTCTCCGGCTGAGGATCGGTGTTTTGCACACATACGCCTCAACATCCGAGATGATCCAGCACTTGTCGTACTGCTCACCATGGACAGAGGTTATGGCTCAATTTCAGGGCTGAATATAGCTGGCAAAGCACACCTGCTGTGACCGCCAGGAACAGGTCAGTGGCACAAAATGAGAGAAGCGCCAGCGAAGCATTTGGCTAAGTAAATACTGGGGAGTAGGTCTCAAATTTTTGAGAGCTCTGTTGGGCACGGATCAGGAGGGGAAATTACAGAGAGGTGGAGTATTGGCTCCCTTGTGCAGGAGCCAAAGTTGCAAGCTTGCGCGGAGGTAGAGCGAAAGTAAGCGCGGGGCCGTAGTGGCTGTCAAGGTAAGCGTCCGGCTAACTCACCTTCCAAAGTCCAGCATTAAGGGCGATGGTGGCCGCGTATTTTAAGCGGGCGCGATGACCCTTATCTCCCAACGCCTGATCGCCCACAGTCGCCCCTTAGTCGTTGTTTTTCGATTAATAACGTCAGGGCAGCATTCACTCGGCTGCCCAACTCTGGCTAGAAATCGGTGATTGTTGTACCGGCTACGGTTTCGGCGAAACCGACGCCGAGCAGGTGTGCCGGGGTTTCAAAACCTGCACGCCGTTCCCCGCTCAGCACTCGGCGTGCCGCCTCAACCGCCGCCAGCGGTGTGTAGGTGTACCCGTTGACGGTCTCGATCACCGAGCGGGCCACGCTGCTATCTGCATCCACGACCTCGGCCACGGCCAATGCTCGATGCGCCAGACGCTGCTCTTCACTCGGGCCTTCCGGCAATAGCGAGAGGTCGCCCTCGGGAAACGCGGCATCCGGGATGTGCACGTACACGGCTATGTTAGGGATACCTGTGGAGCGCCAGCCCGTCACCAGATCCCCGAATGACAATGGCACACACAGCTTTGGGCCAGCGCCAAAATCAAACTCGCGGGGAGGCTGGTCGGGGGCTGCCACGAGTTCCCCTTCAATACGCACCAGAACCCCTGCGCCGATGATCTCACTCACGCTTGATGCCGAGCCGCGAGACATGGGGCCTGCCACTTGCAGCGCCAATTTCAACGATTGGGGTCGTTCAACCCTGGCTGCGACATGCAGAGCCAGGCAGTCGGTCGGCACCACGTCCCAGCCAACGCCAGGCAACAACATGACACCCGCTTGCGCAGCTTCGAGATTCAATGACTCGGCCAGCCGGTAAACGTTTATCTCTGCGGTGATGTCGAGGTAGTCCACACCTGTCCCGATACAGGCGCGCATCAAAGGCTCTGCGGTATATGCGAATGGCCCGGCGAAATTCAGCAGCACGCTGATACCGTCCAATGCGTCTGCCGTCACATCTTCAGCGCCAAATACGCGAAAAGGCAGCTCCAGTTCGGCGGCCAGAGGCGCCAGCCGGTCAGCGCTACGGCCTGCCAAAATCAGATCCAGGCCCACCGCTTTGGCGCGCTGCGCAGCCATGCGTCCGGTGTAGCCGGTCGCACCATAAATCATCAGAGTTTTCATTGGGCGTGCTGCCAGTTCTTGTAAACGAATTCGAGGCTATAGCCGTCCGGGTCGAGGACATTGGCCGCGTAGTAGTTCGGGTCGTAATGCAGACGTGCGCCGGGAGGGCCATTATCTGTTGCGCCTTGGGCGATCGCCGCTGCATAGGCGACATCGACCTCGGCACGGCTATTGGCGACGAAACCTACGTGCACCGCCTGTCCCTCCACTACCCCTTCGCGCAGCCAGAAGAACATTCGGCCATGGGCGCCAAAGCCCTTGAGGTCAGGATGACCAGGAGGCCCGTCCTTGCCGTCGTAATCCAGACGCGCCGTGATGCCAAGCGGCGTCAGTGCTGCCTCATAAAAGTGTATCGAGCGCTTGATGTCGCTTACCGAGAGAAAAATATGATCGAGCATGGAGCCTCCATGATTCAGATGATGTAGCCGCCTGCGACTTCGATGGTTTGCGCGTTGATCCAGGCGCTTTCCTGAGAGAGCAGCATCGCAATAACACGAGCGACGTCTTGCGGCTCGCCCACCCGGCCCAGTGCTGTCTGACCGGCTAGCATGGCTTCAAACTCATCGTTCAAACCGCCCCCCAGCTCAGTACGAATGGCACCAGGCGAAACCGCATTGGCACGAATACCGCGCTCACACAATTCTTTCGCCATGTAGCGGGTCAGCACTTCGAGACCGCCTTTAAATGCGGCATACGGCGCGACCCCTGCTGTCGCAACGCGTGTTGTGGCACTGGTCAAGTTGACGATGCTCGCGCCATCTTCAAGTAGCGGCAGCAGCGTTTGAGTGAGGAAGAAAGGCCCCTTGAGGTGCACTGCGAACAGACCGTCGAATTGCTCCTCGCTGACTGACTCCAGCGGGTTGAACAGACCGTAGCCTGCGTTATTTACCAGACCTGCCAGCGTGTTTGTGCCCCAGGTAATTTCCAGAGCGGAGACCACGGCATCACGAAATGCAGCAAAGCTTGAGGTGTTACTCACGTCCAGCCGCAGCGCAACCGCCTTGCCGCCAGCTGCCTCGATTTGCCGGACGACCTGGTGAGCTGCATCAGGATTCTGGTTGTAGGTAAGGATGACGCCCATCCCCCGTTCGGCAATATGGAGAGCAGCGCTGGCGCCGATGCCGCGACTGCCTCCGGTGATAACGATGACGCCCATGGTGCACTTCCCGTATCGATGACTTGAGCCTCCACAGTAGAGTCCCCGGCTATCCAGAACGTGGCCATTCCTACTCGAAACCTGCCTGTTTCTGCTTTTTGCTTGCCAAGTCCCAAACGAGACGGGCAGGATCCAGCCCATGACCACACAATTGAATGAACTGCGAGCCCTGACCTCAAGTGCTGAAAATCGGCGCACTGAGACAGGAATTCCCAGGGTAGCCATGGTGCAGGGTGAGATTCCCGAGCACATGCTGGCCGCCGTCTACGAGCCGATGATCAACCTGATTCTCCAGGGCAGTAAAACCATGACCGTCGGGGAGCAGACGTTGCACTATGACCCGGCGACGTACTTCGTGATGTCCATCGAGCTGCCCGCCGTGGGCACAGTTCATCCGGCGTCGACCGGAGAGCCTTATCTCGCGGTAAGCCTGACGCTCGACCCGGTGGCGCTAACCACGCTGCTGGCCGACCTACCTCTTCCGGCTGATCGCCATGACCAAGATCCGGGTTTTTCAGTAGCGCCGGTCACGCCTCAGTTGATGGACGCTTGGGTGCGCTTGCTGCGCTTGATGGGTGACCCGCAAAGTATCGCCGCCCTGGCGCCCGCATACGAACGCGAGATCCTCTACCGCGTACTCCAAGGCCCTCACGGCTGGATGCTGCGTGAAATCGCCGCGCCGGACTCTGCGATGGCCCGCGTCAATCAGGCCATTCAGTGGATCCGCCGCGACTTCGCCGAATCTATTCGGGTAGAACATATGGCAGAGAAAGCAGCGATGAGCGTTTCGGCATTTCACCGACACTTCAAGGCGGTAACCACGCTGAGCCCTCTGCAATATCAGAAACGTGTACGCCTGCTTCAGGCTCGCACCCTTATGGTTGCCAACGCCAGAAGCGTCACTGCGGCTGCCTTTGAAGTCGGGTATGAAAGCAGCACCCAGTTCAGCCGAGATTACGCAAAAGTCTTCGGGCTACCGCCCTCACGAGACGCTGCGCGCATTCAGCACGAGAGTAAAGTTTCAAGGGCCTGATCAGATCAAATACCGGCGAGGACTGCGGGATCTCCCGTCCGCCAGACGTTGTCCACCACGATGTGCTGAATGCGCCAGGTTTCACCCTGCCTGACCAGCTTCACGTCGTAACGGTTTTTCATGAGATAGGAACGGGAGTGATCAGTTTTCAAAACATGTTGGGCTTCTACCAACGCATCCAGCACCGCCTTATCCCCTTCAAGGGTGACGCGGGGATTGTTCACAGAGTGCGTGGTATCGACTTGGCTAAGTGACGTCATGAGGGCCTGTACGATGGTGTCACGACCTTCAAGAACAGGGTATTCGAAACCGGCTTTGGCTGCTGCGGGCCGGAAATCAGAAGCGGCACTATCTGTAAGCACCGAGGCCATAAGCCCGGCATCACGAAGATCAATACTTGCAGCGTAGTCATATAAAGCTTCGGCGACTGCAAGCTTGTCAGCGGTTTCTTGATCGTATTGAGAGGACATGGCTAACACCTTAATTTAAGTAAGGCCTCAGGGTATAAGATGCGAATCAAATAACAATTACGCACTTTAAAGTAATCAGGTATATCCAAATACACCACATGCGCGAGCGCGGGGGCGTGATCCATGATTAATACCAACATCGACATATCAAGCGGGACGGCCAGCTGTCCAAGCCGCTATTTGTTGGATCAGATCGGTGACAAGTGGACGATGTTGATTCTCACGACACTGTGTGAAAAGCCGCTTCGCTTTAACGAACTGAAGCGGTGCCTGGACGGTATCACTCAAAAAGCGCTGACCCAGGCGCTCAGAAGACTCGAACGCAACGGGATCCTTGCGCGCCGTGTCATACCCTCTTCACAAGTTGGGGTGGAGTATCGAATCACGCCGCTGGGGCGGACACTGGAAGAACCTTTCAAAGCTCTACATATCTGGACGATTGTGCATCTGGCGACAGTCGTTAAGGCGCAATTGGATTTTGATGAGCGCGAAGCAGAAGCGGAATGACACTGCTGGATCACTCAGCTCACAGCTGCAAACATGCCAGCGATAATCCTGGCATCGAGCAAAGCGTGGTGTGGCAACTCCGCACCTTCGCGGGTTGGCTGGAGCGTCGTTGCATCGGTAGGAAAATTACGAACGATCCTGGGCTAGCGTCCGTCCTCATAAACCAAGTCGCAAAATAAGCTCCCAGTCGTAATTAGGGGCGTCAGTGAAGATCTCGACTTCTTCATTGAACGACGTCAGAAATCCGAGCGGCGTTGACCTAGCGCCAACAATGGGCCGTGAGTCCCTCCCGCCCCATAGCTGCTGGAGCACGATTTCCTTAACGAACTCACTACAGTCTTCTTATCGCGTAAGCGTCCGCCCACCTCGCCTTGCGTAAGTCAGGCCGGCCCCCACTGATGCGGCAGCAGCTACGCGCATGTTCCCCGGCACGACTGCGGCTGAAGTCATACACAACTGCTTTCAGTGCCGAAAACGGCGTCGTGCTGTAAGCCCAGACGTAGGCCCGGCGGTTTTTCTTCTCGCCTGGCGTAAGTATTTGAACCGGCGTTTCGTCAGCGTGAATCACGCCCTGGTTCAGCACCGCTTTTAGCGGTACGAATGCCGGTAGTGAAGTCGCTGGAGGGCTGGTCTCGATAGAGCGGCATCCATTTGCGGACGACGTTGGCATTGATGCCGTGGTTGATGGCGACACTTGATACGATTGCGCCAGGTTGCAGGCATTCCTGAACGACTTGGGCTTTGAATGGTTTCGGATAAGAGCTTCGTTGGCGCATGGAAATCTTGGCGATGAGGGTGATCGCGTCCGCTTAAAAATACGCGGACACCATCGCCCTTAAAATTTGAGTTCGGAAGGTGAGTTCGCCGGACGCTTACCTATCAATTCGCTTCGGGTAGCCATCTCACGACCTTCCATGGATGTGCTATCCATTTTTTTGGAAAAACTCGATGAAAACTCGGATGCGGGGACTTAGATGTTTTCTATCCGAGTAGAGCAGGTAAATAGGCTCTAAGATCTCCGCTTTGTACTCGTCAAGCAGGAGCACCAGCGATCCGTCCTGAATGTCTTTTCCAATATGGAAATCCGCAAGGCGGACTATACCCGCACCTGATTTGGCCATATCTCTCAGCAGCTCACCCTGGGTAAAGGATCCTCGAGGCTTCACAGGGGTCGTCACACCTAGGCCATCTTGGATAAAGGCCCATTTGTTCCAAGGGCTGGCAAAACTGAAGTTAAAGCATCGATGATTCATCAGGTCTTGTGGCTGCTGCGGTGTTCCATACTTTTCCAGGTAGTCAGGTGAAGCACATAGCAACCATTCACATTCGCCTATCTTCTTTGCGATTCTGGAAGAGCTCGGAAGAATCCCGCTATGGATGGCTATGTCCAATCCCTGCTCGAACTGGTCAACGAACTGAGCGCCTAACTGAATCTCGACATCAAGACCGGGATAAGTGTCGAGGAATTCCGGCAACCAAGGCACGATCTGCTGCTTCGCAAAAGAGGTCATCGTGTGTATGCGAAGCGTGCCACTGACCCTTGAAGGAAGCCCTTCTGCCAGAGAGTCAGCTTCACTCATCGCCTCAACCACAGCTTTCGCACTGCGCAGATAAGCAGCCCCCTCCTCCGTCAGAGTGAGGACTCGGGAACCCCTCTGGAAAAGTCGAACCCGAAGCCGATCCTCTAGCCGTGCTATCAATTTACTGATGGCCGACGGAGTCATCTCATGCGCCCTGGCGGCAGCAGAAAAACTTCCGCACTCTGTTGACCAGATGAAGGCTAGCATTTGGGAGTATTGATCCATTTCGGTACGCTCCTTACGCGACTGAATCTACCTGTTTTTCTACACAAAAAAACGCGCCGTAGCGCGTTCTTTTTTGAACCAAAATCAGCGAATGAACTGCTCGATATAATCGTCCGGCAAGCCCAAATTTTTGTAATGACTACGGGCAGCTTCCAGTTTGGTGAAAACGTCTTCATAGCCAACCGCGATACCCTGTGGGTCGACGTAAGTGTAGCCACCCTGAACGTGGAACCAAGTAATCATTTCTTCGACATCTTCAGGCACGAACAGAGTGTGCGTCTCCCCTGGCGGCTCGAATGCAAAGGAGCCTTCATCAGCAACCCAATCGTGTTCGAGGTAGTACCAACGCCCCTTCAACACGATCGCATGTACTGCACCTGAGTGGCGGTGACGAGACAAAACCCCGCTCTGCCGCACTCGGAGCAAGTTGATGTAGTACCCACCGCTAACGCTCAGCAGCAGTGGTTTGAAAGATACTGACTTGGTGACAGGCACCCAGAGATTATCGTCTTCGAGCCAAGTGGTCATAACGCCTGGATGCACCATGTCTGGAGACATGAAAGGCACCTGCGGCAAAGCATAAGGAATGGCAAGTTCATCAGGTTTAACGGGCGTATTCATTATAATTTCTCTCAACGTGTGACTGGCGAGCGAGCCAGGATTTCAATCGCTGAGTGAGAGTAGGTGATGCTCTCGCACAGGAGAATACTCAGAAATTCACACCATCTGTGACCACTCGTCACAGCGCGTAAGACTCATCCCGTTGAAGGCCGCGACTCATCTAAGACGCCTACTGCGGACGAGTTCAAGCGATTGACCCAGCAGATTTTTCATTGAGTGGATAGCGGCCACCAGTGGATCGCGCCCCATCAGAGGGGACACATTTTCCCCAATACCTTCACTACCATGCAGACCTGTTCATCTGAAAGCCGCTTACCCAGTAGTAATCGGCTTGAAATAATGAGGTTTAGCAATGACTTCTCTCAGCCCTTCCCTTGAGCTCAGTCCCGAGCTTGCAGCTCATCCGGCCTATTCGCGAGTGTTCCAGCCCGAAGGCCTCACCTTCGGATACATCATGCCCTTGGAGGGCTATCCGAATTCACCGTTTCCCACGCTGCAGGATCATCAACGCCTTGCTCGCATCGCGGACGAGGCTGGATTCGCAAGTCTGTGGATGAGAGATGTGCCCTTCTATGACCCGAGCTTTGGTGATACTGGTCAAATGATCGACCCGTTTGTATATCTGGGATATCTGGCTGCTGTTACCAAAAACATTGCCTTGGGCACAACGGGCATCGTTCTTCCGTTACGTGAACCACTGATCGTCGCTAAGCAGTCCGTTTCGGTCGACCAGCTAACCGGCGGTCGTTTCTTGCTAGGGCTATCCAGCGGAGATCGCCCGATTGAATATCCAGCATTCGGGATTGATTTCGAAGCGAGAGAAGAACGATACCGGGAAGGCTTCGAGCTGATTAAGACAGTCACTGAAAACAGCTTCCCAAGCGTCTCAACCAAACTTTTCGGCCAGCTGGAAGGCTTGCTAGACATGGTACCCAAGCCAGTTGGCCCTCGACTCCCCATGATTGTCGTGGGCCGGGCCCGTCAGACGCTTGAGTGGATAGCGAATAATGCCGATGCCTGGATTTGGCATCTGAGCGACTTCAATCGTTTGCCGGGCCTCATCCGCGAGTTCCGTTCTGCCAGCCAGACCGGCAATGCAAAACCATACGGCTACGCGACATTTTTCGATCTGGCGAAGGATCCGAGTACACCGCTGGAACGCGGCTACAACGGAATAAGGATCGGGCGTAATGCTCTCGTGGAGCTCTGGAAACGGCAACAGGATGAAGGTGTTTCACACGTCGCACTGAATATCAAACCTCTGCAGCGACCAGCCGCTGATGTCCTGGAGGAGATGGCTGAGTATGTCCTGCCACACTTTCCCATAGGCCAACCTGCCTCGCAGGTGACCCAGTGACCGGCTCAAATGATCGCACCGAAATTAAGGGCGTTATAGCCACCTTTCTGGAAGCCTGGGAGAGCGGTAATTGGGAATCTGCCGGGGATATATTCACTGACAATTGCCAGTTGGTGACAAGCCACATGTCCGCTCATGAGGGTGGACGCAAGATTGTCAGAGCTTTCCAGCAAGACCGTGTCAAGGCTGATGGCTTTTCAGTGAAGGCAACCAATCACTATGTGGGTGGTGGAGAAACCGACGCCAATTTCAGTTTCTACGCCTATGGCCATATCAGCAAAGCCACAAAGTCGGCCACGCTCGGATTTGGTATGACTGTCACAGGCTCTCTGAAAAAGACAGCAGGCACCTGGCGCCTCGACAGCGTGCTGATTGCCTTGAATTGGGTAACCGGGGACTACTCGCTTGCAATTCACTGGCAGCTTCCACCAGGTGACGATGGATGGAGGATTGGCGATCCAGCCCCCACCATCGTTAGCGAGCTGAATTCGCCATGGCTTGCTTTCCCTAACTCAACGCCTTCGGTACCCGGCGAGGAGTGTATTGCTGAAACCTACGCTCGTTACTCATGGGCGCTGGATCAGGCTGACATGCAGCTACTTGCCCATTGCTTTGCCAACGACGCCGCTGGTGATTTCCAACCGATGGGCCTTATTGAAGGGCGCCACGCGATCATCGGCTCCTTCAAAGAGTTCCGCAGGCCCTGGCCGTGGATGCAGCATTTCGCGGACGTGCTGGAGATCAAGTCCGACGAGGAAAAGGGTGTAGCGGAAATGATTGTCGGCAGAGTCATTCCTGGAAACTCACACACGCAAGATGGCACGCCTCTCTATGGCGCGCATTACCGAATGCGGCTTCGTCGCAAGCATGAGGGCTTCTGGCAACTGACCTGGAGCGAGTACCGCCCAGGCTGGTTCAATGCCAATGAAGCACCAAGAGTTTAGTCCCTTCCTGGAACCGCTCTAGGGCCGTGGCGCCGTACTATCTCGGACGACGAGTTCGATTTGTATGCGCTCGCGGCGTGCAAGTGGGCGCCCCTCGATCAGCGCAACGATGTTGTTGGCGCTGCTGATACCAATTTTCGAAGTCGGCACCCTGACGGTCGTCAGAGCTGGCACGTAGGCAGCCGCGAACTCGATATCATCGAACCCGCTGACTGATAGTTCTTTGGGGACGTCGATCCCATTGGAGCGCGCTTCCGCCAACGCTCCGATACAGGTGAGGTCAGTGCTGCAGACAATGGCCGTAGGCTTGGGGTTAAGCTCCATAGCAATCCGCAGCCCGGCGCGCCCTCCCTCAATCGTGAATGGCTGCTCAATAATCCGTTCACTTGAAAGCTCTATCCCTGACTCGAGTAGCTGAGCGGTGATTCCTTTCAGACGGTATTTTGCCCGTTCGTTGTTAGAAACAACTCCACTGATCATGGCGATACTTTGATGACCAAGGCTAAGCAGATGCTTGGCTATCAATCGACCACCCTCCTCATTGCTGAATCCCACGCAGTGATGGTCGTGAGCACCATCTAGCGACCACATGAGAATGAATGGGCATTGGGCGGCAGTTAGTGCTTCATAAATTTCAGGACTATGTTCAGTACCCACTAACAGTAGGCCTTCAACGCCCCGCTCAATCATGTTCCTTACGTTTACCAGTTCCTGCGCCTGGTCGTATTCATGGGAAGAAATGATTAAGTGATATCCAAGCTCCGTTAGCCTTAACTGGAGGGCCTGGACAGCTTCAGCGAACGCAGGGTTGTTAAAAGTAGGAAAAACGGCTCCGATGCTGTGCGTGCGCCTGGATGCCAAAGCACGCGCGGCCCCGTCTCGCACGTACCCGAGCTCTTGAACAGCTGCTTGTACTTTGGCCAGCGTGGCAGGTTTCACTAAGTGCGGGACAGCCAATGCTCTTGAAGCACTCCCCATCGAGACGCCCGCCAATTCAGCCACATCCTTGAGCTTCGGTTTCTCGATTTTTTTCATTGGAGATTCAGCATCCTCGATCGTAGCGCGGAGACAGGACGATCAGAAGAACGCCCTCGATTTGCGCAGAGGATGATAAGCCAACAGCCTGCCGTTCGGGAGCCGTTAATTGGAGGGAAAAACCTGAGAGCAGCGTTTCTGCTGCCCCCAGGCAAAAACACTTATTTAATGACGATCGGATTCACAGGAGCTCCGGTTCCCCCAACGACCTTTAGAGGGGCTGCGGTATAGAGAAACGTCCACTGACCGTCCTCAGCGCAGTCCTCAGCGAGAGGATCAAGCTGAGCGATCTCAGTGAGAGTAATGCCCAAATTCCTCATGAGTGCGTTGTGCAACGGCAACGCAACCCCTGACACGGGATCGACGGTGACTTCGTTAGCAATGGTGTCGGTGACGATGTTCGGAATTTCCATCTCCTGAAACCACTTCACCAGCTCAGGGCTGTAGGTCAGGCCTGGCTCGATAAAGTCTTTGTAGAACTCTTCCGGGTCGCGTTTATAAAACGAGCCGATCCATCCAGTGCGGATGATGAGAATGTCGCGCTTGTTGATAGAGACACCTTGAGCCCGGGCCGCAGCCATTAAATCCTCATGGTTGAACGTTTCACCTGCATCCAGCACGTCTTTACCACGGTGGCGCGCTATGTCGATCAGAATGCCTCGGCCAACGATGCCTTTTTCACCCAATGGAGCAACGCTCGCCTTGGCCAGGGAACCGATAGTGGTATCGGCACTGTAGCCATTCCAAATCTGATCGTCGTACCAGACATGCCCAAGGGCGTCGTACTGAGTTGACCCTTGAAGATGAAAAACATCACGTCGTCGGCGAACTCGTAAGAGCCCGGAAAATGTGGGCCTTTGCCACAGTTGTAGTGACCACGATCCATGATATTCATGCGTTTTGACTGGGAGCGACCAGGCCAGACCGGGTCACCAGCAGGATCTGCCATCCGCACCTGCAAAGTAAATGTCTTGCCTTGCTTGACCTCTTTGACCCCTTGGAGAACTTCGATACCTGTAAGGTAGTTGAGTGAGCCTACCTCATCATCCGGGCCCCACTTACCCCAGTTCTTAGGGGAGTCTTTGAGCAAGTCATGAATATGCGGAACGGTCTTGTCTGTCATTTTCTGAGCCTCTTTTATTCTTGGATTAGCTGTGCTGCATTTAGCGGTTAGTTGAAACGTTCAAATCGTTGTCCCAGCTCGTCGGCACGAGCGAGTCCTCGGATGAGTCGTTCAGCCGTAAGGGCTGGCGCCATATTTTTCGCGTACACCGCACCCAGTGTTGCCTGGACGACAATGTCCAATTCCTCAGAGGTAAACGGAGACGTCTGGCCAAGGCCGTCGAGGGTGACGGGAAGATTCACATCATTCAGAAGCTGAGCGACCTCTAGGATCTCTGAGTCTGGGCGCTCTTCGACGGACATCTGCACCAGCGTCCCGAATGCGACAAGCTCACCATGCAGCATGGAAGTAATCGCAGGAATTGACGTAAGACCTCGCACAAGCGCATGGGCTAACGACAAGCCGCCACTCTCAAACCCAACGCCACTGATAAGGACGGTTCCTTCAACAACCCGCTCGACATCATCATTAACCTCGTGCCGGCCTACTGCTTGGTAAGCGCTGTACCCGTAGGTCATAAGCGTCTTAAACACAGCCTCTGTTAGCAGCAATGCCGTGTTCAACGCTGGAGTACCAAATGAGTTATTGCCTCCGGCAGACTGACATTGTTGCGCCTCAAACTTTTTACTGATGGCGTCGCCGATGCCTGCGGCGAAAAACCTTACAGGCGCACGGACAATCACTTCGGTGTCCACGACTACTGCAGAGGGGTTCATGTTCAGGTACTCGACACCAACGACCTTGTGCGCTTCGTCGTAAAGCACAATCAAACGGCTGGTTGGGGCGTCGCTGGAAGCAATGGTCGGGCATACGACAATGGGGACATTAAGCTGAGCAGCCATCCCTTTAGCCGTGTCAATTGTCTTACCCCCGCCCAAAGCGATGATGGTGTCTGGCCTGTAATCTGCTGATCGCTCACAGAGAGACGCAATTGCAGCTTTAGTGCATTCACCAGGAAAAACGATACTGTTCGCCTCGAAGCCATGCTCTGACAATGCATTCCCTACCTCAGGCCACAGATGCCTCGAGACGAACTCGTCGCACAAGACCAATGGGCGCGATTGCCCCATATCGGAAAGGATTCTGCCAAGCTGCTTTAGCGCGCCTGGCCCTTGCTCGTATCGGCCAGGAAAACCCATTGTTCGAACCATGCCACCACCCGCTGCTGAAAAACTGTGAGATAAATCGTTACGTTGAATACGAGCCCGGATGGATCAGCGCATCAACCAGCCACCCGCCACATCCACAATTTGGCCCGTGATGAAGTCGCTGTCGTTTGAAGTCAAAAAGCATGCTGCTTTAGCTACCTCAAGTGGCGTTCCAAGACGGCCCAACGGAGTCTCATCAACGACTGCCTGGTTCGCTTGCGCAGAAACGGTTTTTAGAAGCGGCGTTTCGATTCGTCCCGGAGCCAGTGCGTTTGCAGTAATGCCATAGGGCCCGAGCTCGCCTGCCAGGTGACGGGTAAAACCGATAATCGCGGCTTTAGTAGCGCTGTAATGCGCCGCGACAATAGGCAAATAGGCGCTACCGGCGACGGAAGACATGTTCAGGATTCTTCCAAAGCCGCGCTCAACCATTCCCGGCGCGATTGCCCTAACCAGGTTGAACGAGCCAGTGAGGTTGATGCCGACGACCCTTTCCCATTCCAGAGGATCCATTTCCCAAATCGGTGCGGGTGCGCCCTGATGTTTGGGTGACACGCCTGCATTGTTGATCAAGGTGTCGATCGGGCCGAGCTGCTCACTAAGCTCAAGACAGGCTCGACTGCATTGAGCGAAATCTGATACGTCAGCTTTAGCCCAAGCCACCAAATGTCCGGCAGCACTGAGTTGCCGGGAAAGCTCGGAAACTGACTGTTCGTCGAAATCTACCAAGGCAACCCGCGCGCCCTCCTCGCAGTACAGCCGGGCAATTGAGGCACCGATGCCCCCTCCTGCCCCGGTAATGAGAACTGTGCGTCCTGAATGTCGAAGATTCGTCATGCCAAATTCCCCGCGCTGAAAAAACAGAAACAAGAGGCGGTGATGCTCAAACGCGTCCGATGCCGCACTGGCTGACCGAAAATTTTGGACTCATGTAGGCGGGTGGTTTTAGGAGATTTGCGTGGCGAAGCCAGTGCCCCCGTGCCGGAGCGGTCTGTGACTTTAGGTAAGAGAGTGGCGAGGGCAGCCTGCGTCGTTGACCGAGCGAAGGCTAATGATGCAGTGATCATTATGATCTCCAGACTTGCCTAGGAAAACGGCAAATATGAATCGTTTCATTCTCACAGCCTGCGGACCTAAGCCAACAAAATCTGTGGTTTTTTCACGACTCTATTTTTGTATTTATTCTCGAAAGAGATATTTATGAAGCGCTTCATTTTTATTCGGATATTTGACCGCTGTCAAGCGATCTGCATGGTCACTTCCCCAGCAAGGAGCGCCAGTAGTTCCGACGAAACGCAGTCATGAGCATCTGCGCCAATCATATTGAGGATGTGGAAAACACCGGCGCACTAAGCCTATGAGGCACCAGCTCCTTTGGCAGATGCACGGAATACGGGCGCAGTGCCCACGCCTGGAAGTCGGTGCTCAAGTGAAATGAATACGCGATGCATATGTTGGGTATCGACTAGTCGTGCGGGCTTCACTCACGGGTCAGGCAGAATGAATGCCTTCCGCAGAATGCTGATCCCATGGTGGGCATGGTGACCAAGCCTCCACGAGCTTATCGATGAAGAGTCGAATTTTTGGAGAGAGGTGCCGCTTGCTAGGGTAGATCACCCGAATAGGCTCTGCGGCCTCTGCATACCCAGCGAGCAATTGAACAAGCTTGCCGCTCCTCAAATCGTCGTTCACCACGTAGGAAGGAAGAGTCGCGATGCCCAGGCCAGCTACAGCTGACTGGTGTAATGACTCAGCACTGTCCATCTGTAGCCTTCCACCATGAGTAACGGACACAGAGCTACCATTCACGCGAAAATTCCAAGGAAGCAATCTCCCACCGCTCACGAAATGCAGGCACTGGTGCTCGGATAAATCCTCCGGCGTTTTAGGCTCGGCATGCTCAGCCAAATATTTGGGGGAAGCGCAGGTAATCATTTGTTGGTAGGCCACAGTGCGCGTTAACAACCGAGAATCTTCCTTCGGTGGCCCGATGCGCATGGCCAAATCAAATCCCTCATCGATCAGATCGACCAGCCTGTCAGAAAAGGTGATATCCACGCTCAGGGAGGGCCAATCCTTAAGGCAGCACTCAATGTGCTGAAGGACATGAAGTCTGCCCAGCGCAACCGGCAGACTCATCCGCAGTCGCCCACTGGGTGTCGAACGACGAAACGCAAGGGCATCCTCCACGTCGTCCAGATCCTGAAGAACGCCCACACAGCGCTCATACAGAACCTGGCCGTCATCCGTCATGCTTAAACTGCGCGTAGTGCGATTCAGTAAACGTACCTGTAAACGAGCCTCGAGCCTGACTATCGACTTCCCCACTGCAGAGCGCGTAAGGCCAAGCTGTTTTGCCGCCGCAGTGAAGCTTCCAGCGTTTACCGAGCTCACAAACGCGGCAATATCATTCAGGTTATGGAGTTCCATAGGGCCTCGGTGGTCTCAACGTTCGGGCGGCTTAGCACCTGTTATGGGGAACCCTATTCCCCAATACTAAGCATAGTATCTCAATTAGCTAATCCACTCCCAACGATCAATTGAGGTCATTATGAACACTAAAGTCCAAGCAGCCGTCCAAACCTGGGCCAATAGCCTTAGCGATCTGGTACCCGTTCTTAAGGGAATCGATACCACCACAAAAATGACCGACATCCGCGACTCT
This sequence comes from Pseudomonas sp. AC255, assembly GCF_979258175.1. NCBI lineage: Bacteria > Pseudomonadati > Pseudomonadota > Gammaproteobacteria > Pseudomonadales > Pseudomonadaceae > Pseudomonas > Pseudomonas sp. AC255. The sequence goes on from NZ_OZ409841.1 coordinate 3,057,778, forward strand.
TACGCAAAAATGCTCGCGCAAAATCCAGCGCCAGCTGGCGTTAAATTCGAAGCAGTCGACATGGGTGGCGTACCAGGCACACTGGTTACTCCGGACGAGATCAAAACCGACGCGGTCGTGATGTACATCCACGGCGGCGCCTACATTGTAGGACGTCCAGACGGCTACCACGGTATCGGCGGCAACTACGCGAAAATGCTCGGTGCTCGTGTGTACATGCCGGACTACCGCCTCGCTCCTGAGCACAAGTTCCCAGCATCAATTGACGACACATTGCGCGCTTACGAATGGTTGCTTGAGCAGAAAATCCCGGCTAACAAAATTGCGTTCTCTGGCGAGTCGGCTGGCGGCGCAATGGTCGTCAGCGTCATGGTCGCGGCTAAATCGAAAGGGCTTCCATTGCCTGCGGTTGGCTCCTCCATCTCACCATGGGCGAACCTTGAACACACCGGTGCTTCCATGAGCAACCGTGAAGGTCTGGATCCTCTGAACTCCAAGCCTGTCTTGGACATCCTCGCCAGAGCATTCCTAGGCGACACATTGGCCAATCATCCTCTGGCCTCACCTGTGTTCGCGGACGTCACCGGTCTTCCACCAATCTTGGTGCAGATCGGCGAGAACGAGCTGATGTTGAGTGATGCAATGCGCCTTGCAACTCACCTGGCTGATAACCGGGTTCGCGTGAACCTGGAAGTATGGCCTGCGATGTTCCACGCCTGGCACTTCTACGCCACCATGCTGCCAGAAGGTCAGCAGGCTATGGAAAGTTCCGTTCGCTTCATCGAGGCTGGCTTGGCCAACGCTAACCGCTAAAACGCAGAACAACCGCGATGGCTTTTCCTGCTGTCGCGGTTTTACTAATGCTGTTCCACAAAAGCTTCATCAGGCTAATAAAAAACCTGAGCAAGCGCCCTGCCCAACTCTTGTCACTTACCCCCTTCTTGGCAGGTCATGTCCACTGAACTCAGAACATGGTTTTTCCGGTGACACGAGACCGCAGCACGATCAATCCCCGAGTCTACCCCGTCGTGCGCCACCTTAGAGCATCATCCGCATCACGGCGCGACCAGGCACCATGGAATGAATCGCAAGCAGTTTCTCGAGCAACCGGACATGCTCGGCCTCATCGAGTGGCTAATCGAAAACCTTCCCACTCTTCCAGTACATCTGAAGGTCGCGCGCAGTAGGCTCGTGCGCAACGCGATCGACTGCAAGGTTCAACGTATCGAAGCGGCGAATACCAGTGGGGCGGGAATTGGGAGAGGGTCAAGGCGGAGCTGCGCCGGCTGCGCATTCGCTTGCGTTTGGCGGTTCGCGCCCGCGATGAGTTCGCCACGCATGGAGCCTGCGAAGCGATCCTAGCGTGGGGAAAAGTCGATGGCGCCGTCGGATTCCTCAAGAATCAAATGCACGACAAGAACTTGATGAATTACCTAAAGCAGTGCCAGGCGCTTCTCGCGCTGGACCGCAAGCAGCAGCTCAACCACCTCACCAAGCAGAACATCCTAAGATTCGACTCGGGCATGACTAAGATCCATGCCCTGCTCGACACCACTGGCTCTCCAATCTATGACGGCCGGGTCGGTGCCGCCATCGCGCTGCTCTACTGCCTGTAACGCCAAGGCACCGGCACCACTGCGCCGCAGGTAGTGGACTTCGCCTGGGGGCCAGGGATCGGCGACCAGATTCGAAACCCAAAACACTTAATGCTTGGCTACAACGGTACACCGCAACTCTCCACCACCAGTCACCACCTTTGGGCACGGCGCCAGCTCCAATTAGGTTGGATCATCCGCGCGGTACTAGAAGGGTCCGAACTATTCGCCAAGCAGCCTCAGCTGGTAGACCGCTGCCACGCCTTTGAAGCTGGATTATTCATGATGGGCTATGACATACGCAGTCTAGTCCCCGACGGCTATACGATCCCAGTGCCGCCCAAGCCTAACTACCGGGTACGCAGGATGACCCGAGCGACCTGAGATAAACAAGCTGATGGTTGACCCGTATGTAGTTCTCAATAAGCAGGAAAATAGTCTTAAACACTCAAAAACGTCAGGACCGAAGAGAAAGACCAAACAACATTGGTAAAGAGACCACGCGTGAGCGCCAAAGCCTGCGTCCGCCCACGCGGAAGCCGTGAGGATTCCACCCAGAGCCGGTGGTTTTGTGGGGGTAAAAACGACCAAACATAAAAAAGGGTCGCGAGATAAAATCTCGCAACCCCTTGAATTATATGGTCGGGACGGAGTGATTCGAACACTCGACCCCTAGCACCCCATGCTAGTGCGCTACCGGACTGCGCTACGCCCCGACTGATGTTGCATCCCGTTCTTCACCTCGAAGAACGCTCAAGAATATATCGCAAGCTTTTGAAAACTGGAAGTATTCAAACGCAGCTTTTTATTTCTTGAGTACCACCAGCACATCTTCCAATTCGGCAATCATCTGCCGAATCATCTGTTTGTACTGCGTGGTGTCATCTTTGGCTTCGTCGCCGGACAGGCGCAGACGTGCGCCGCCGATGGTGAAACCCTGATCGTAAAGGAGCGCGCGGATCTGCCGGATCATCAGCACGTCCTGGCGCTGATAATACCGGCGGTTCCCGCGGCGTTTGACGGGGTTGAGCTGAGGAAACTCCTGCTCCCAGTAGCGCAGCACGTGTGGCTTTACGGCACACAGCTCGCTGACCTCACCAATGGTGAAGTAGCGTTTGCCCGGGATAACGGGTAGTTCGTCGTTATGACTTGGTTCCAGCATAAGCCTCAACTCGGGCCTTCAACTTCTGCCCTGGACGAAAGGTGACCACACGGCGAGCCGTGATCGGGATTTCTTCTCCCGTTTTCGGGTTGCGGCCAGGCCGCTGGCGTTTGTCCCGAAGGTCGAAATTGCCGAAACCGGACAATTTGACCTGCTCGTTGTCTTCAAGAGCGTGCCTGATTTCTTCGAAAAACAGTTCGACCAATTCCTTGGCTTCCCGCTTGTTCAGGCCCAGCTCTTCATACAGACGTTCCGCCATCTCAGCTTTCGTCAAAGCCCCCATACGTCACTTCCTTAACGTGGCGTTCAACCTTTGTTCGAGCGAGGTGAGGATATTTTGCGTCGTCGAATTCACCTCATCGTCATTAAGAGTGCGCGATGGATGCTGCCAGGTCAAGCCGACTGCAAGGCTTTTTCTATCAGGATCAATACCTTTACCCTGATACACGTCAAACAGCCTGAGCTCTGTGAGCCATTCGCCTGCATTTTCACGGATTACGTCCAGTACAGCCGAGGCCGCGACGTCTTTGTGCGCGATCAGTGCAAGGTCACGACGCACTTCAGGAAAGCGCGACAACTCGTGGAATTTCGGCATTTTACCGAGCGCCACTTCCGCCAGAACCAGCTCAAAGACGAACACCGGACGATCCAGCCCCAGCGCCTTCGACAGCTCAGGGTGAATTGCACCGATATAGCCTACCTCGCGACCTTCACGCTCGATGCGCGCGGTTTGACCCGGATGCAGCGCTGGGTGTTTGCCCGGAGCAAAGGTGAACGAATCCAGGGCACCGGCAAAACCCAGTACAGCCTCCACGTCAGCCTTTACGTCGAAGAAGTCGACAGTATCCCGCCCCTGCGCCCAGCCTTCCGGCAAGCGACTCCCGCACACAACCCCGGACAGCATCGGTTCTTGCTTCAAGCCTTCAAGCTGACCAACGAAGCGCAGACCGCTCTCGAACAGACGCACGCGATCCTGCTGACGGTTGAGGTTGTGCTGCAACGCCTTGACCAGACCTGGCCACAACGACGAGCGCATGGCGGCCATATCGTTGGAGATCGGATTGGCCAGCAACAGCGGCTCGACACCAGGACTGAACAGTTCGAACTGACGCGGATCGATGAAGCTGTAAGTGATCGCTTCTTGATAACCACGAGCAACCAGCAGACGACGCAGCTCAGGCAGATCACTACGCGCTTCGGCCTTGGCTTGCGGCGCCAGACGCGCTTGCGGGTAGCGAACCGGCAAACGGTTGTAACCGTAAAGACGCGCCAGCTCTTCGATCAGGTCGACTTCCAGGCTGATATCGAAGCGGTGGCTTGGCACTTCAACGCGCCATTGACCTTCGCCGTCAGCGGCAATGTTCAGGCCCAAGGCACTGAGCAGGCGCTCGACCTGTGCCGAATCCATCTCCATGCCGAGCATCTGAGTGATGCGCTGAGCGCGCAGAGTGATCGGTGCAATCGATGGCAGATGTTGTTCGCTGACGGTCTCGATGATCGGACCAGCTTCGCCGCCAGTGATTTCCAGCAGCAGGCCAGTGGCGCGCTCCATGGCTTCACGAGCGAGTTGCCAGTCAACGCCACGCTCGTAGCGATGCGAAGCGTCGGTATGCAAGCCGTAAGAACGTGCCTTGCCGGCAACCGCAATCTGATCAAAGAACGCAGATTCGAGGAACACATCACGGGTGGTCGCGGAAACACCGCTGTGCTCGCCACCCATGACGCCGGCGATCGCCAGTGCACGAGTGTGGTCAGCGATGACCAGCGTATCGCTACGCAGGCTGACTTCCTGACCATCAAGCAGAACCAGCTTTTCGCCCTCTTCAGCCATGCGCACACGAATACCGCCATTGATTTCGGCGAGATCGAAAGCGTGCAGCGGTTGGCCGAGCTCGAGCATGACGTAGTTGGTGATATCGACGGCAGCGTCGATGCTGCGCACGTCGGCGCGACGCAGACGCTCAACCATCCACAGCGGGGTTGGCTTGGACAGGTCGACGTTACGGATGACCCGACCCAGGTAACGTGGGCAGGCCGCCGGGGCCAGCACCTCGACCGAGCGGACTTCGTCGTGTACCGCTGCAACCGCAGCCACCACAGGACGGGTTACCGGCACGGCGTACAGCGCGCCGACTTCACGAGCCAGACCGGCCAGGGACAGGCAGTCGCCACGGTTCGGGGTCAGGTCGACCTCGATGCTGGCGTCTTCCAGATCCAGATACACACGGAAATCTTCGCCCACCGGCGCATCGGCCGGCAGCTCCATCAGACCGTCGTTGCCCTCACCGACCTGCAGCTCTGCCTGCGAGCACAGCATGCCGTTGGACTCGACGCCACGCAGCTTGGCCTTCTTGATCTTGAAGTCGCCCGGCAGCTCTGCGCCAATCATGGCGAACGGAATCTTCAGGCCCGGGCGCACGTTTGGCGCTCCGCACACGACCTGGAAGGTTTCCGCGCCATTGCTGACCTGGCATACGCGCAACTTGTCGGCGTCCGGATGCTGCTCGGTGCTCAGCACCTCACCCACCACCACACCACTGAATACGCCGGCGGCCGGAGTAACGCTATCGACCTCAAGACCGGCCATCGACAGACGGGCAACCAGCTCGTCGCGATCTACCTGCGGGCTGACCCAGCCACGCAGCCATTGTTCACTGAATTTCATCCTGCTCTCCTAAGAATTCGTTACGACTAGCGAAATTGCGCAAGGAACCGCAAGTCGTTGTCGAAGAACAGACGCAAGTCGTTCACGCCGTAACGGAGCATGGCCAGACGCTCGACACCCATGCCGAAGGCAAATCCGGAGAACTCTTCCGGATCGATGCCAGACATGCGCAGCACGTTCGGGTGAACCATGCCGCAGCCCATCACTTCCAGCCAGCCGGTCTGCTTGCAGACGCGGCAGCCTTTGCCGCTGCACATCACGCATTCCATATCGACTTCAGCGGATGGCTCGGTGAACGGGAAGTACGAAGGACGGAAACGCACGGCCAGTTCTTTCTCGAAGAACACCCGCAGGAATTCTTCGATGGTGCCTTTGAGATCGGCAAAATTGATATCGCGATCGACCAGCAGGCCTTCGACCTGGTGGAACATCGGCGAATGGGTGATATCGGAGTCGCTGCGATAGACGCGGCCCGGACAGACGATGCGGATCGGCGGCTGCTTGGATTCCATGGTGCGGACCTGTACCGGCGAGGTATGGGTGCGCAGCAACATGTTGGCATTGAAATAGAAGGTGTCATGCATCGACCGGGCCGGGTGATGGCCTGGGATGTTGAGCGCTTCAAAGTTGTGGTAGTCGTCTTCGACCTCAGGGCCTTCGGCGATGCCGTAGCCAATGCGGGTGAAGAACTGCTCGACGCGCTCCAGAGTCCGGGTGACCGGATGCAGACCGCCAGAGGTCTGGCCACGGCCCGGCAATGTCACGTCGATGGATTCGGCAGACAGTTTGGCAGCCAGCTCGGCTTCTTCAAACAATGCCATGCGCGCATTGAGAACGCCTGTAACACGTTCCTTGGCAACGTTGATCAGCGCACCGACTTGCGGACGCTCTTCGGCCGGCAGATTCCCCAGGGTCTTCATCACCTGAGTCAATTCGCCCTTCTTGCCAAGGTATTGAACCCGGATTTGCTCCAGGGCATTGATATCTTCAGCGCTTTGCACAGCCTCTAGTGCTTGAGAGACCAGCGCATCCAGGTTTTCCATGTACAGACTCCAGATACAAAATAGGGGAAGAGCTTGAAGGCTCTTCCCCTATTTATGACGTTTAACACCTGGCCCCACAGAGGTGAGGCCGGGTGACTGTCGGGGGTACTTAAGCCAAGGTGGCTTTAGCTTTCTCGACAATCGCAGCAAACGCCGCTTTTTCGTTCACTGCCAGATCAGCCAGAACCTTACGGTCGATCTCGATGGACGCTTTTTTCAGGCCAGCGATGAAACGGCTGTAGGACAGACCGTTAACACGAGCACCAGCGTTGATACGAGCGATCCACAGAGCGCGGAACTGACGTTTTTTCTGACGACGGTCACGGTAGGCGTATTGGCCTGCCTTGATTACCGCTTGCTTGGCAACACGGAATACGCGGGAGCGTGCGCCGTAGTAGCCTTTAGCAAGTTTCAGAATTTTTTTGTGACGCTTACGGGCAATGACGCCACGCTTTACACGAGCCATGAGTTACTTCCTCTATTCTTGACTAAATTAACGAAGGCGCAGCATGCGCTCGACTTTTGCCACGTCAGACGGATGCAGCAAGCTGCTACCGCGCAGTTGACGCTTACGCTTGGTCGACATTTTAGTCAGGATGTGGCTCTTGAAAGCGTGCTTGTGCTTGATGCCGTTAGCAGTTTTCAGAAACCGCTTGGCAGCACCACTTTTGGTTTTCATTTTTGGCATGTTCGGATACTCCGCATTCAGTTGATAAACATAATCAGAAGGCCTGCCGTGCCCTGTTGATTACTTCTTCTTTTTCGGGGCGATGACCATGATCAGCTGGCGTCCTTCCATCTTAGGATGCTGTTCGACCGAACCGTACTCGAGCAGGTCTTGTTCAACCCGCTTGAGGAGTTCCATCCCCAGCTCCTGGTGGGCCATCTCACGGCCGCGGAATCGCAAGGATACCTTGGCCCTGTCCCCGTCACTCAGGAAACGTACCAGGTTGCGCAGTTTTACCTGGTAATCCCCTTCCTCCGTCCCTGGACGAAACTTGATTTCTTTAACCTGAATCTGCTTCTGGTTTTTCTTCGCCGCGGCAATCTGCTTCTTCTTCTCGAAGATCGATTTGCCGTAGTCCATCACCCGGCAAACAGGCGGGACTGCATCTGCGGAAATTTCCACCAGATCAAGCTTTGCTTCTTCAGCGATACGAAGCGCTTCATCAATCGAGACGATGCCAATCTGCTCGCCATCAGCGCCAATTAACCGAACCTCGCGTGCCGAGATATTCTCGTTGATCGGGGCTTTCGGTGCAGCTCGTTTATCTTGTCTCATTTCACGCTTAATAATAATTACTCCGAATCTGGGCGACCACGCCGGGAAACCGCTTGCGCGAGAAACTCAGCGAACTGGGCGACGGGCATCGAGCCCAGGTCAGCACCTTCACGAGTACGCACAGCGACAGTCTGCATCTCGACTTCCTTATCTCCGATAACCAAAAGATAGGGAACCTTGAGCAAAGTATGCTCGCGGATTTTAAAGCCGATCTTTTCATTTCTCAAGTCGGACTTGGCACGAAATCCGCTTTCGTTGAGAGTTTTTTCAACCTCTGCAACAAAATCTGCCTGTTTATCAGTGATATTCATGATCACCGCCTGGGTCGGCGCGAGCCACGCAGGGAAAGCACCTTCGTAGTGCTCGATCAGAATCCCGACGAAACGCTCGAACGAACCGAGGATCGCGCGGTGCAACATCACCGGGTGTTTGCGGCTGTTGTCTTCAGAGACGTATTCAGCGCCCAAACGGACAGGCAGGTTAAAATCGAGCTGCAAGGTACCACACTGCCAGACTCGACCGAGACAATCTTTCAGCGAGAACTCGATCTTTGGCCCGTAGAAAGCACCCTCGCCCGGCTGCAGATCGTACGGCAGGCCAGCAGAATCAAGGGCTGCAGCCAATGCTGCTTCAGCGCGATCCCACAGCTCATCGGAGCCGACGCGTTTTTCCGGACGAGTGGACAGTTTCATCTCGACTTCGGTAAAGCCGAAATCGCGATAGACATCCATGGTCAGCTTGATGAACGCAGCGGACTCGGCCTGCATCTGCTCTTCGGTGCAGAAGATGTGCGCGTCGTCCTGAGTGAACGCTCGCACGCGCATGATGCCGTGCAACGCACCCGACGGCTCGTTACGGTGGCAAGCACCGAACTCGGCCAGACGCATCGGCAACTCACGGTAGCTTTTCAGGCCCTGATTGAACACCTGCACGTGGCATGGGCAGTTCATCGGCTTGATGGCGTAGTCGCGGTTTTCCGACTGAGTGGTGAACATGTTGTCGGCGTAGTTGGCCCAGTGCCCGGATTTTTCCCACAGGCTGCGGTCGACGACTTGAGGAGTCTTGATCTCAAGGTAGCCGTTGTCGCGCTGGATCTTGCGCATGTACTGCTCGAGCACCTGGTACAGAGTCCAGCCATTCGGGTGCCAGAACACCATGCCCGGGGATTCTTCCTGGGTGTGGAACAGGCCCAGACGCTTGCCGATCTTGCGGTGATCGCGCTTCTCGGCTTCTTCGATGCGCTGGATGTACGCCGCCAGCTGTTTCTTGTCAGCCCAGGCGGTGCCGTAGACGCGCTGCAATTGCTCGTTCTTGGCGTCGCCACGCCAGTAGGCGCCCGACAGCTTGGTCAGCTTGAAGGATTTCAGGAAACGCGTGTTCGGCACGTGCGGACCACGGCACATGTCGACGTATTCTTCGTGATAGTACAGACCCATGGCCTGCTCGTTCGGCATGTCTTCAACCAAACGCAGCTTGTAATCTTCGCCACGAGCCTTGAACACTTCGATCACTTCAGCGCGCGGAGTGACTTTCTTGATGACGTCGTAATCTTTCTCGATCAGTTGCTGCATGCGCTGTTCGATAGCCGCCATGTCTTCCGGCGTGAAAGGACGCTCGTAGGCGATGTCGTAATAGAAGCCTTCGTCGATGACCGGGCCGATGACCATCTTCGCGGTCGGGTACAGCTGTTTGACCGCATGGCCAACCAGGTGCGCGCAAGAGTGGCGAATGATCTCCAGCCCCTCTTCATCCTTTGGCGTAATGATTTGCAGGGTCGCGTCGCTGCTGATGATGTCGCTGGCGTCGACCAGTTGGCCATTGACCTTGCCGGCGAGCGTAGCCTTGGCCAGACCTGCACCAATGGATGCGGCGACCTCGGCTACGGAAACCGGGTGATCGAATGAACGTTGACTGCCGTCGGGAAGAGTAATAGTTGGCATGGCGCCTCCTCTCCTAGTGGTGACCCCTACCAAAGGTCACGTGGGTTGGGATGAGCCAGTACAAGATCCGATCCAGGCCATTCAATGACGAACGCCTGCCTTACAGCGGCAGGAGCCTTGCGGCCAACCGGAAAACCGAACCAGAGTGACTGGGATTCAAATCGGAAAAATTCGCACGCCGACCGCTTCGGGACTGAAGGTCATCCGAAGCCTGAGAACGCTTGAGCCCGGCATGCTAGCACAGATGAGCGGTCGCTTACGTCCTGATTTGGCAGAAGGCGAAATGTCCGTTTTTATGCCAGAGTGCTGAACTTGATCGGCCTTTGCGCCCTCAGATAATAAGACATTGACCCACAAGGAGCATCCTCGCATGCGTCTGAAAAGCTTATTCGCCGTCGTCGCCCCCGTCGTTCTGCTGCTGCCACTGAGCGCCCATGCCGACTGGCCGAAAGGCGAGCGCGAGAAGTACATGGCCCAGTGCACTGAGGCTGCAACCCAGCAAATCGGTGCTGCCGCGGCGAAATCCCACTGCGCTTGCGGAGCTGACGCCATCAAGTCCTATCCGGCCAGCGACATTCAGGCGCTGATGGACAACAAGGCGACGCCTGAATTGCAAAAGAAAGCCCTTGGCCAGATCACCAAATGCAAGGCAAATACCGCCCCGAAAAAATAAGAAAACCGGTCATTAACATCGGCTGAAAGGCGGAAAAAAGTGCTGGAAATGAGGCTTTTCAGACGATTTATGCAGGTTTTACAGGTTTTTTTATCGTCTTTACGTTTCGCTGAAAGCCTTTCAAACCGGGGCTTTCAGCGCAACAAGGTGGTAAAGAAAACACGACTGATTGGCAAACAGCACGTCCGGGGGGCTACCAAAGCGAACATTTCGACTATGATACCCGGGTGTGCCCAGTTGGCCTGAGCAGCACAGCACTACTGAAAATATATGTTTCTTGGAGATACACCATGTCTAATCGCCAAACCGGCACCGTTAAATGGTTCAACGATGAAAAAGGCTTCGGCTTCATCACTCCTCAAGGTGGCGGTGACGACCTGTTCGTACACTTCAAAGCTATCGAATCCGACGGTTTCAAAAGCCTGAAAGAAGGCCAGACCGTCTCTTTCGTGGCTGAGAAAGGCCAAAAGGGTATGCAAGCTGCACAGGTTCGCCCAGAGTAATTTCTCGGCGCACTAAAAAAACCCCGTCCTGGTGACGGGGTTTTTTATGCCTGACACAAAAGGACTCAGCCGCAGTTGACGCGAGTAACTACCAGGTTGTTGTCGGTGTTCAGGTTCAGGCGATCGGAGCGGTATTCCAGGGTGATCATGTCGTTCGGCTTGAGGAAACGCGCATTTTGCGCCCCAGCCTTGGCACGCGCCTGATCCAGCAACTCAGGGGATGCCTTCTTGCCGATGGCAAATTGCGCTGCCGATGCTTCGCAGCGGCTATTTCCTGATTCAGCCGCCACGGGCTCCTTTGCCGACTCGCTGGAGGTTGTGCTGCAACCAGCCAACAGAGCAGCGGCCATAAGTGCACCCAGTGTCGCGAACTTCAAAGGCATGAAGCCTCCTTGTTTTCAAATGTTTAAGCAGAGATCGTGCGACCGCCAATGCGGCGTTTGGTTTCAAGGCTCAAGCCATGCCCTGCCCCACGAGCGGAAAAATGCCGAGTGTGCCTGAGCCGCCCTGTCCGGCTCATCAAACATTCGTGACTGAATATTAACGACCTCAATAAACGTCGATGTAGTCGTAGGGCGGATTCGGCCAGTTGTCTTTGAGTGCGTTGAAAATCTGCATCACCCAGACTTCATCGCTGGCTGCGACGTTACCCACATAGCCCGCCCCCTTCGCCCAGGTTTCCAGGCGAAACAGCAGACCCTCGATATCCTGCCCACCGGTCACCGTAGACAGATAGGCAATGCCATCTTTGGTCACGCGCAATTGGTTGTGCACGTCGTCACTGCCCGAGGCAAGCAATTGGCGCACTGCTTCGAGTGTGAGGCCGTCAGGGGTATTCAAATCAATCTGCACAGCGGGGTCCTTTGCAAGCCGGAAAAGACCAAGTGTCGCATAGCGCTCCGCTCATGCCTAAGTCGCAGTGCCAAATGCCGCACAAAATGGTTAACTCGAAAACAGACATCCTGACCTTTCGAGCCTCCCATGACCAGTGTAAGCATCGACGCCGCCATCAACGCCAAATGGGCCGAAGGACACAGCTCTTACAGCCCCGGCACGACGGAAGAATTGGCGCTGATCGGCATTGATTTACTGGTCAAGGAGTTGGGGATAGAAGCGGCGCAGCATTTTATCAATCAGGTATTCGAACGCTATCCGATCGGTCAGGCCGAACAGCCGCAGTGAAAACCCGCAGGCAACCGCCTGCGGGTTGACGACTTATTTCAGGCGTTTCAGGCGCTCGGTCAGCAGATCAAAGAATCCCTGGGCGTCGCCATTTTCGACCCAGAATGCATTCTTCGGCGCTTTCAAGCCGTCGTACCAGTCGACAATGGTCTGGCCGAATGTCGGTCCTTCACGGCTATCCACCACGACGTTGACGGCCCGACCGGTAAACAACTCAGGCTTGAGCAGATACGCCACAACCGTCGCGTCATGCACCGGGCCACCGGGAATGCCGTAGTGCTCCATATCGCCCTTGATGTATTCGTTGAGAATGTCGCCGACGATCTTGCTCGCATTGTTGTTCAGCGCGGCGATCTGCTTCAGGCGTGCATCGCTGGTCAGGATCTTGTGGGTCACGTCCAGCGGCAGATAAGTGAGTTTCACCCCGCTCTTGAGCACCACCTCGGCAGCCTGCGGATCGGCGAACAAGTTGAATTCAGCCACAGGGGTGATGTTGCCACCGTTGAAATGCGCCCCGCCCATGATCACCACTTCCTTGATGCCCTGAACGATTTCCGGCTCCTGGATCAATGCCAGAGCCAGGTTGGTCTGCGGACCGAGCATGGCAATGGTGATGCTGTGCGGTTTGGCCGATTTAAGAGTGTCGATCAGATAATTGACCGCATTGCCTTTCGCCAAGCCTTTCTTCGGTTCGTGAACCGTGACGCCTGACAAACCTTCCTTGCCATGAATGTTCTCGGCGTAGATCGGCGTGCGCATCAGCGGCTTCGGTGCGCCAGCGTAAACCGGCACGTCTTCGCGCCCTGCCCATTCGCGAGCGAGTCGCGCGTTACGCGAAGTCTTGTCCAGGCGCACGTTGCCGGCGACAGTCGTTAACGCGCGGATATTCAATTCATCCGGCGACGCCAGCGCGAAGAGCAAAGCGACAACGTCGTCAGCGCCTGGATCGGTGTCGATGATCAAATCGATTTTTTCAGCGGCCTGAACGCCGGTCGCAGTTATCACAGACAAAAGCAGCAGGCTCCGGACCAGTTGATGAAGTTTTGCAGCATAGCGTTGCATAGCGCATTCCTTGTGCAGGTGATATCGGAAATCAGAATGTAACCCCGGCGACCAGAACGATGTTGCAGTACGGCTGACATTCTCCTGTACGAATGATCGCCCTGGCTTGTCGGCTAAGCACCTTGAACTGCTCGTGGGTGAGCAGATCCCTACGGCCCAGCGCGCCCTCTTCGTTCAACGCGTCCAGATCGGCCAGCGCCGTGGGTTGTTTGTCGAAGATCTCTTTGGCCAGCACATGGCTCTCTACCTGCATCTCGCTGAGTACAACTTTCAGCGTGCTGACGAAATCAGGGATGCCATGGGTCAGTGCCAGATCAATCAACTCGACACCCGGTGGCACGGGCAAACCGGCATCGCCAATCACGACCATGTCACCGTGGCCAAGAGAAGCGATCAGTCGCGACAGCGCGACGTTAAGCAGAGGAGTCTTTTTCATGCGGGTTTGAACGCCTGTACTTCGGACATGGTTGGAATCGACGGTTGCGCACCGGCGCGGGTAACCGACAGTGCAGCGGCGATCTGCCCGTAGCGAATCGCCTCGGCCTCAGTCTTGCCATCGGCCAGCGCAGCGGCAAAACCGCCGACGAAAGTGTCGCCCGCCGCCGTGGTATCGACCGCCTTCACGGTCGGCGCGGGAAAATGTTCGAAGCCGTTACCGTTGGCGAACAATGAGCCTTGCGACCCTAACGTGACGATGACTTTGCCCGCGCCCATGGCAATCAACTGAGTGGCAGCCGTTTCTGCCGACTGCAGCGAGTCGACAGCGAGCCCGCTCAATGCGGCGGCTTCGCTTTCGTTGGGAATCAGATAGTCGATGGCGGCAAACCAGTCAGCCGGCAAAGGACGGCTGGCCGGCGCCGGGTTGAGGATGACGGTTTTGCCCAGTTCACGCGCGCGCTTGAGCGCATGCCCGACCGTCGCGTCGGGAATCTCGAGCTGACAGATCACAACATCGGCGGCCTGTAAAACCGCATCAAAGCGGTCGATCACTGCCGGCGTCATCGCGCCGTTGGCACCGGCGACAATCACGATGGCGTTCTGGCTGTCGTCATCCACCACAATCAGCGCTACGCCACTGGAATCCTCTACGACACTGACAGCCTCGCAGTCGATGTGCTCGGCGAGCAAGGCATCGCGCAATCGCACACCGTAGTCGTCATTTCCGACGCAACCGATCATTGCCACCTTAGCGCCCAAGCGCGCAGCAGCAACCGCCTGATTGGCGCCCTTGCCGCCAGACACCGTGGCAAAGGAATGACCAATCAGCGTTTCACCGCCGCGTGGCAGCCGTGGCGCCCGGGTGACCAGGTCCATGTTCAGGCTGCCTATTACCACTACATTTGCTGGCATACATCACTACTCATCAATTCGGTTTCAGCGATATTCGGTGAACACGCCGGACAGCGGCGCGGTCGATTCGCGCAGGACAATGCTCGGGGTCACGATGCGTTGATCGGTGCCCGAATCCGGCGCAGCAATTCTGCGCAACAGCACTTCGGCGGCCATCTCGCCCAGTTGCAGGATCGACTGGCCGACCGTGGTCAGCGCCGGATAGACATAACGGCTCATCTGAATGTCATCGAAGCCGATTACCGACAGCTCGGCCGGCACCCGGACATTACGTTCAGCCGCCGCACGCAGCACACCGATGCCAATCATGTCGTTACCGGCAAAAATTGCGCTCGGCGGATTGCTCTCGAGCAGCCGGGCTGCGGCGTTGTAACCGCCGGTGCTGGTGAAGTCGCTTTCGAGCATACGCTCCTCGCGCACCTCGATTCCCGCTTCTCGCAGCGCTCGGCAATAACCGGCCTGACGCATTTGCGCCACGCTGGTACTGGCCGGACCGCCAATGGTGGCGATGTCGCGATGCCCCAACTCGAGCAGGTGACGGGTTGCCAGATAAGCGCCGTATTCATGATCGATACGCACCAGATCGGCATTTACACCTTCCAGGCCCCGGTCAACGATAACCATCGGCGTCTTCACGCCTGCCAGCCCTTGCGCCAGACCAGTGTCACCGCCGGCGGAGGCGACGATCAAACCGTCGATACGTTTTTCCAGCAACACGCGCAGATAACTGCGCTGCTTGTCCGGATTGTCGTCGGAGTTACAGAGGATCACGCAGTAACCGTTGCGCTCGCAGTAATCCTCGATTCCGCGCGCCAATTCAGCGAAGTACGGGTTGAGGCTGTTAGGCACCAGCAGGCCGATGGTCGCCGTGGTTTTGGCTTTCAGCGAGCGCGCCACGGCACTGGGCACGTAGTCGAGGCTCTTGATCGCCGCCTCGACTTTGCGCCGCACTTCTTGACTCACCGGGCGGGTGTTGTTCACCACGTGCGACACGGTCGTGTAGGAAATACCCGCAAGCGCCGCTACATCCTTGATCGTTGCCATGGTTCAGCCTCGGCGACTGGCGCGTTGACTGCGATAGGTGTCGAGCACCACGGCGATAACAATTACCGCTCCGGTGATGATGCGCTTGGTCGGCTCCGTCGCACCAATCTGTGCGAGACCGGCCGCGAGCACGGAAATGATCAGCACGCCAAAGAAAGTACTGATTACCGAACCGCGTCCACCCATCAGGCTGGTACCACCGATAACCACCGCCGCGATCACTTGCAGTTCCAGACCCGAACCTGCGTTCGGGTCAGCCGCCTCCAGACGCGAAATCTGAAACAGAGCGGCAATGCCCGCCAGCAGGCCCATAAGGCTGAACACCAGAATTTTGTAGGGCTTGGGATCGATCCCGGCCAGCCGCACGGCTTCTTCGTTGGTGCCGATGCCGATCAGGTAGCGGCCGAAAACAGTGCGAGTCAAAACTGCCTGCGCGATGAAGATCACCAGCAAAGCGATGATGAACGAGGGTGAAATACCGAACGCGATCGGATTCGACAGCCAGGCGAACGCATCGCCGATGTACGCAGTCCGCGACCCGGTCATCTGATACGCCACACCGCGGGCCATTTCCAGCACGCCGAGGGAGACGATGAACGACGGAATCCGCCAGGCCACGGTGATCGAGCCAGTGATGGTCCCGGCCAGAGCCGCCACCGCCATGCCGAGCAGCGCCGCTGGCAAAACGCTCCAGCCCCAGCCGAGAATCGCAACGCTGACCGTCGATGCGGCCAACGCCAGCACCGAGCCGACGGACAAATCGATGCCGCCGATGATCAGCACAAAGGTCATGCCCACGGCCAGCACCATCAGGTCGGGAATCTGGTTGGCCAGGGTGCTGAAAGTGTTGTACGAAAGGAAATGGCTGCTCAGAACCGAGAACAGCGCAATCATCGCCAGCAAGGCACCGGCCAGGCCCAGATATGTGCCCAGGCCGAAGAAATTGCCACTACGTTTACTGGCAGAAGATGCAGTTTTCATGGGAGATCCCTAGGCGCTGCCTCATTGAGCAACGCATCACGTTTTTGGTAGCCGGCGAATGCGGCGGCAAGCAAATCATCCTGGGTCCAGCTGTCGCGCTCGAAGGTGTCGATCAGACGCCCCGCCGAAAGCACGCCGATCCGGTCGCAGATCAGCATCAACTCGCGCAAGTCACTGGACACCACCACCAACGCCTTGCCCTGACGGGTCAACTCGCCGAGCAAACCGTAAATATCGAACTTGGCACCGACATCGATTCCACGAGTAGGCTCGTCGAACAGCAGCACCGAACAGTCGCGCTCCAGCCAGCGGCCGATCACGACCTTCTGCTGATTGCCGCCGGACAGCTCCGAAACCAACTGCGTCGGGCTCGAGCTGCGGATGCGCATGGCTTCGATCTGACGCTGCGCCAGGGAAATTTCGTCGCCATTGTTGACGAAACCGCCACGGGAGATTTCCGGCATGTTACCCAGGGCGATGTTGGCGCTGATCGACTGACTGAGCAGCAGCCCTTCGCCCTTGCGATCTTCGGTGATCAACGCGATGCCATTGCGTACGGCATCGACTGGCGAGCGAACACTCACGACCTTGGCCGGGGAGCCGAGCGCGATGGTGCCGCTGTCGGCAGCATCGGCACCGAATATCAGCCGCAGCAATTCCGTGCGCCCTGCCCCGATCAATCCGGAAATACCGAAGATCTCCCCGGCACGCACCTCGAAAGAGACGTCGCGGACTTTGTCAGAGCGGGTCAGCCCTTTGACCGTCAACGCCGGAGCGCCGATCTTGCGCGGCCCCATGTCGATGTGTTCGCCCAGTTCGCGACCGACCATCAAGGTGACCAGTTGCTCGCTGTTGTAGTTGGCCATCGGCTCGACGCAGACCAGGTTGCCGTCACGCAGCACGGCAATACGCTGCGCCACCCGCGCCAGTTCTTCGAGGCGGTGAGAGATATAGATGATGGAAACGCCGCGGGCCTGCAATCGGCTGATCTGCTCGAAGAGCATTTCGACTTCGCGCGCCGTGAGCATCGCGGTCGGCTCATCAAGGATCAGCACATGGCAGTCGCCGATCAGGTTGCGCGCGATTTCAACCATCTGCTGATGGCCGATACCGAGTTCGCCGACCAGCGTGTCCGGATCGATCGCATCGAGGCCGACTTGCGCCATGGCTTCGATCGCCGCCTTGCGCAACTGCTTGCGGCTGATCCAGCCCGCGCTACTCGGCAGATTATCCAGAAAGAGGTTTTCCGCCACCGACAGCGTCGGCAACAGATTGAGTTCTTGCATGACCATGCGCACGCCAAGCTCTTCGGCCTGGGTACGGCTGCCCGGACGATAATCCTTGCCGTGGAATTGCATCTGGCCGGTAGTGGGTGTGACCAGACCACCAATGATCTTCGACAGGGTACTTTTGCCGGCACCATTTTCGCCGGTCAGCGCCAGTACTTCACCGCGCATCAGCGTCAGATCGATGCCGGTGAGCACCGGTTGCGCATAGGTCTTGCCGATACCGCTGACCGAGAGGACAGCGTTCGGGGCGGAAACTGACATAGAAATCTCCATGCGCTCGCCCGGACGGACGAGCGCCGTTGTGTCGCCAGATGACTTACTGGGTGACCAGCTCGACCGGTGTTTCGATCACACCGTTGGCACCGCTGTCGACTTTCTCGCCTTTGATGATCTTCAGCGCGGTTTCGATGCCGAACACGGCCTGCTTGGCTGCAAACTGATCAGCCGTCGCCAGCACGCGGCCGTCCTTGAGCATTGGCTTGATGGCATTGATATTGTCGTAACCGACGACTTTCACCTGCCCAGCCTTACCAGCGGCACGGACTGCGGAAACGGCACCGACCGCCATGCTGTCGTTACCGGCCAGCAGCGCTTTGACATCCGGGTATTCACTGAGGATCGAAGCCGCAACCTTGTTGCCCTTGTCGATTTCCCAGTCACCGGACTGCAGCGAGACCACTTTGATCTGCGCGGCTTCCATCGCGTCCTTGAAACCGGCCGTGCGCGCCTGCGCGTTGGTGGTGGTGGACACGCCTTCGATGATGCCGACCTCGTCGCCCGCCTTCAGCTGCTTGGCCAGGTATTCGCCAACCAGACGTGCACCCTTGCGGTTGTCCGGACCTACGAACGGCACGTTGATGTTCTTGCTTTTGACCACGGCGGGATCAAGCTGGTTGTCGATGTTGATCACCGTGATACCGGCGTCTACGGCCTTCTTGATCACCGGCACCATAGCCTTGGAGTCAGAAGGCGCGATCACCAGTGCATTCACCTTGGCCAGGATCATCTGTTCGACGATGCGAGTCTGGCCGGCAGTGTCGGTTTCGTCCTTGATACCGTTGGAGATCAGATCGAAATCGGCGGAGTGTTCTTTCTGGTAGGCCTTGGCGCCGTCTTCCATGGTCAGGAAGAATTCGTTGGCCAAAGATTTCATGACCAGGGCGACTTTGGGCTTTTCTGCAGATTCGGCGAACGCCGACGAGACAGGTAGTGCGGCGGCTGTGGCAGCCAGCATAGCGACAGCAAGAAGACGTGCGGCGAATGGCAGCTTCATGGGTTCACTCCGATCTTATGATTATTGTGAGCAACGTTTGCGCTGACGTAACCTACGTCACGGCTCCGGGAGCAGATGCCCTTCCAAGCCGCGCAAACGTTTGCGTAGACCGAACTATGAGAATCCCGCTGACATTTGTCAACAATCAGAAATCGTCTTTTGTTGTAGGCCGAATCGCTGAGTCGGCCATCTGACGCTTCAGGCGGTCGTGTTGACCAGGCCACCGCTGGTAGCGCTTTTCGACATCTCCTTGACCAACGCACCCGCCACTTCTGCCAGTGCGGCGCTGGTTTGCGCGATCTGGCCCTGAATCGACATCACTGCCTGGGACTTCGCTTCGGGAGTCGGATAGCTTGCGGCCTGAGCCGCAGCCAGTTGCTGTTGCTGCTCCTGAAGTTGCTTCTGCAATTCCTTCATTCGCTTGAGCAACGTCTTGACGGTGATGCTGAGATTGCTGTCAGCCTCGGTTTCACTGTTTTCCTGCACAGGCCCGCCACCGGTTCTGACCTGATTCTTCTCAGTCTTTTCGGTACCCAGCGCCTGCGCCGAAGTCTCATTGGTCGCGTCGTTCAGGCTGTTGATCGTCGCTGCAGTTTTACCGCCAATGGTGACTGCAGCGGGATTGGCAAAACCGACCGTCAGTGACATGTGAACTCCTAAGATTTGGTTTCCTTGAGGACGCATCGGCCTGAGAGCACATTTCTTTAGCGGGGATTTGTCACCCGCCTGGCTTTTCAGAGATTGCCTATCGGCGAGCCGAACACGAATCCGCCTGTCGTTCGGAATCCCGGATGGATGGATCCTCAACGATGCTCTAGCCCTCGACAAATATTGATTTAAATCATTGGGTTAAACATTTTCCGCCAGCACATTACGCATGGTATGAATCCTGCTCCCGTCCTTGCACCTCGAGCATTCAGATCGGCTTGGGGCGCATCTAGATGAACCTGCATCAGCACCGTCTCACGACTAGAGAGAAAAATAATGAAATCTGCTTTCAATACCTTGATTCCGGGCGCATTGGCCCTACTCCTGCTCCTGCCTGCTGCCCTTCAGGCAAAAGAAGCCGAAACCCAGACGAAACTGGCCAACGTCGTCGTCCTCGCCACAGGCGGCACCATCGCTGGCGCCGGCGCCAGTGCGGCCAACAGCGCCACGTATCAGGCAGCAAAAGTCGGTATCGAACAACTGATTGCCGGCATTCCCGAGTTGAGCAAACTGGCTAACGTGCGTGGCGAACAAGTCATGCAGATCGCTTCGGAAAGCATCACCAACGACAACCTGCTGCAATTGGGTCGTCGCGTTTCCGAACTGGCCGACAGCAAGGACGTGGACGGCATCGTTATCACCCACGGCACCGACACTCTGGAAGAAACCGCGTACTTCCTGAACCTGGTCGAGAAAACCGACAAGCCGATCATCGTCGTTGGCTCGATGCGTCCGGGCACTGCCATGTCGGCAGACGGCATGCTCAACCTGTACAACGCCGTCGCCGTGGCGAGCAGCAAAGAAGCACGCGGCAAAGGTGTGCTGGTAACCATGAACGACGAGATCCAGTCCGGTCGCGACGTCAGCAAAATGATCAACATCAAGACCGAAGCATTCAAAAGCGCCTGGGGTCCGCTGGGCATGGTGGTCGAAGGCAAATCCTACTGGTTCCGCCTGCCGGCCAAGCGTCACACCATGGATTCGGAATTCGACATCAAGGACATCAAGAGCCTGCCTGACGTAGAAATTGCCTACTCCTACGGCAACGTCAGCGATACCGCCTACAAGGCACTGGCTCAAGCCGGCGCCAAAGCCATCATCCACGCCGGCACTGGCAACGGTTCGGTATCTTCCCGCGTGGTTCCATCCCTGCAAGCGCTGCGCAAGGATGGCGTGCAGATCATTCGCTCGTCCCACGTCAACGCCGGCGGCTTTGTCCTGCGTAACGCCGAACAGCCCGACGACAAATACGACTGGGTTGTCGCTCACGACCTGAACCCGCAGAAAGCCCGCATCCTGGCGATGGTTGCACTGACCAAGACCAACGACAGCAAAGAGCTGCAACGGATGTTCTGGGAATACTGATTGAACATCGCCTGATCACTTCTCGATCGGGCAATTGCGCATCACCTGTCAGCTTGGCAGGTGGTGCCCCGCTTACACCCTTCCAAT
The DNA here is from genome assembly GCF_979258175.1 of Pseudomonas sp. AC255. NCBI lineage: Bacteria > Pseudomonadati > Pseudomonadota > Gammaproteobacteria > Pseudomonadales > Pseudomonadaceae > Pseudomonas > Pseudomonas sp. AC255. The sequence goes on from NZ_OZ409841.1 coordinate 3,078,982, forward strand.
ACTTTTCCCACAAAAATCTCGACAAGTCCTACACCAAAATCGGAAACCCGCTGTCAGAGGATTTTCTTGAATTTTAAGCAGTTGCGAAATCGCTTACAGTTAAATACTGTATGCACGTACAGCTTAATAAGGATAACCTCGTGGCCACCTCTCCTGCTGCTCCTGACGCTTATGAACGCATGGGTATGCGCGTTCAGAAAATCATCAATTCCCCCACCGCACAAAAAGCCAAAGCCGCACTGATTTTCCGTCTGCCGGATGAGCCGATGGACGACTGGGAGCGCTTGCTCGAGGAAATCGACGAGAACGATAACGTCACCCTCGCCTATCGCGATGACGGTGGCGTGCAGATTTTTTGGGTTGTGCCGAAGGAAGATTGATTCAATGAGTGTCCGCTGTGTTGCTTTGCTGTTGTTGTTTTTCGCCGTGGGCGCCCAGGCTGGCGCCCCACGTACATTTTCCGAAGCCAAGAAAGCTGCATGGAAACTTTATGCGCCGCAGTCCACGGAGTTTTACTGCGGCTGCAAGTACACCGGCAACCGCGTCGATCTCAAGGCTTGCGGCTATGTGCCGCGCAAGAACGCCAAGCGTGCATCGAGGATCGAGTGGGAGCACATCGTGCCAGCGTGGCAGATCGGGCATCAGCGGCAGTGCTGGCAGCAAGGCGGACGCAAGAATTGCACGCGTTACGATCCGGTTTATCAAAAGGCCGAAGCTGACCTGCACAACCTGGTACCGAGCATCGGTGAGGTCAACGGTGATCGCAGCAACTTCAGCTACGGCTGGTTGCCGGTGCAGTCCGGTCAGTATGGATCCTGCCTGACGCAGGTCGACTTCAAGGCCAAGAAGGTCATGCCCCGCCCTTCGATCCGCGGCATGATCGCCCGCACGTATTTTTACATGAGCAAACAATACGGACTGCGGCTGTCGAAGCAAGATCGGCAGTTGTACGAAGCGTGGGACAAGACCTATCCAGTGCAGGACTGGGAACGTCAGCGCAACCAGAGCGTGGCGTGCGTGATGGGGCGTGGCAACGAGTTTGTCGGCTCGGTAAATCTGAAAGCCTGCGGCTGATCGCAGCACAAAAAAAGGCCTCGAGCGTTATGCTCGAGGCCTTTTTCATGTCTGGCGTTCAATCTGTGTTGAAGGCGCTTCGCTTATGGCGTGAGCGGATGCTCAATCACCACCGACCCGATATTTTGTTTCTTGGCTTTTACCAACGCCGCATCCACCTGCACCTTGCGCGCCTCAGCCTCGGCCTGGGAGTTGAACGGACCGATCAGAATTCGTGTTTTACCGTTGCCGTCCTTCACGACTGTCGGAACGAAAGCATGCTCGATCAACCAGCCGCTCAGATCACTGACGGCCTGGGGAGTCTCGCCACGCACTTCCAGATCCCACTGAGGCGCAGCCGCCGCCGGCGCTGCCACGACCTTTGTCTCAGGCTTTGGCGCATCTACATTCTTGCCTTCACCGCAGCCTGCCAATGCCAGTGCCGCTACCAGCCAAACCAATTTGCGCACAACGCTTTCCTCGGAATTCACAAAGCGGCGATCTTATCATTCATAAATACTTCGCGAGCCCCGCAAAATGGGCACAAAACAACGAGAATGATGATTGCAGCCTCTGTATAGTTACGCCCTGGGAATTAATGCCGCATCTGCGCGTCAGAAAGAGGCACCCAAACCGTGAGACTTCGCACTAATCTATAGATACCACCGACCTCTGCACTGTCTGAATCAGGTGCCCTACAAAGCAATCAAGGAGAAGACCATGCTGATACTCACCCGCAAAGTCGGTGAAAGCATAAACATTGGTGATGACATCACGATCACCATCCTCGGAGTCAGCGGCCAACAGGTCCGCATCGGCATCAACGCTCCGAAAAACGTGGCAGTGCACCGTGAAGAAATTTACCAACGCATTCAGGCCGGCCTGACCGCTCCGGACAAGCCGCAAACACCCTGAGCCACTTTGCATTACGTAGCCAGTCCTATTGCCGTCGCGCAAGACTGGCTAAAGATTCACGCGCCGTTTAGCCATCCGCATTTCACCCCGCTGGGCACGGCGCCTGAAGCACACTGACTCCTTTCACTTGTCACTCCCTCCTTTCTTGCGCCGATATTACCTTTCACTCCTGGAGCTGGCTGTCGGACGTTTCCGATAGAGCACGGAGAATTACGCCTTCTAAGCGAATATCACCCCACGCGCCATGCCTGTCGCCGCGACCATCATCAGGATCAGCAGCAGCGCTTCAACATGACTGATGCGCGCGTACAACTTCGCACGCCCGGCATCAGGCGCTACCCCGCGCGACGATGCGATGCGCCATTTGATCAGCGTGATCATGGGTGCAAGCTCTACCAGCAGGATCAGCACTAACAACGTCATCTTCAGATGAAACAGCGGCTGATGCAGGTAATAGTCAGAGCCTTTCTCGTAACCACCAAATGCGCGCATCGCTCCGGTAATAAGCAGCGTCAAAGCTGAAAGCCCCCACAAGTTATCCGCGAGCAGCACGCGCTTGACCTCTCCCGTACCCGCCGAGAGCTGGCTGAACGCTGTGCCGCGCGTCAGCACCGCCCAGAAAGCCAAGGCAAACGCGAATAGATGAACAGCCGCAAGGATCCACTGACTCAGCATCGACGCACTCCCTTACAAAGAGTTGAAAATCGGCCAGTCAGTAGTAGACGAAAAAGCGGGGCCTCGCTTGGAGGTGACGGCGAGACAGATGCCAAACGCCAAATCGCAGGCAAAAAAATCCCAAGCAGCTGATGGAAGCTTGGGATTTAAAAATGCATAAACCGTGGTGGTGAACGCGGAACGAATGTTACTTAAATTCCCATTACACAACAAGGCTTTTTCGATAACCGGCTAGAGAACAAAACACCTAAGCCTTTCAATATCAACATGTTTTTTACGCCAAACAATCGATAGGAGCAGTCTACTGACAGCTCGAAGCCAAAATGGAATGCGCTCGCCCCCGCGCACGACAACAGAAAATTGTTTCAGTTTTATGCTTCGGAAAATATTTTTGCCGTACAATGACGAGCTGAACAGAAACAGATCGAAAATCAGGTCAAGGAAGAATTCCGTGGGACGCATTACTGCTGCTGTTTGGCCTCTACTTTCCATCTTCGCTTTCTCCACCAATGCAAATGCTGCACCGGACGATTACTACGCGGCCTACTCCATCGTGAGTGTTAATGGCGACCTGCCGATCCGCACCGTGATAGTGAAGCGAGTCAGCGAGGATTTTGTTTCCTACCGCGGATTTCAATTCGATTGCTCAAATCAGACGCTGAGCCAGAGCGGATTCTATAACGCCCCCGAGTTGGCTATTGGCGAATTGGCCAAGGTTATTCCTTCGCCAGGCAACTACACATTCATGACTGACCGCGCCCGCGCTAAAGCTTGCGACATCGAAAGCGCACAAACTGTAGGGGGACTGAATCAGCCCCAGCCTCAAGGCCCTTCATGATCTGCTCGCAAATCACTCCGCCGGCGCAACATGAATCAACACAGTTTCCCCGAGCGGCTTCAGCCACTATTGAAGAATGCAACCTTTGCCGTAGGGGTGGCGCACCTGCCGAGCGATCAATATCGCTCGGCGCAGTTGGTGATGAGCTTTGAACGAGCTTCATCCCCTGGCTGAATCCGCGACGATAGCTGCCGGAGTTCCTCACCGCTGATCATGCGGGCGACCAAGATCACATTGTGTTTTACTCAATCGCTGCATGGGGTTGCGCACTGACTGCCAACTAACGCTGAGCTCCAGATGCCTCGCAGCCTTTCGCACAATAGGGCCGAGCGACGCCATTTAGTTACCCTGGCTGATCAGGCCACGATCCGAGCAGGCGTTCGCTAATCAACAGCCGGACGAAACCGGAGCCGTTGCGCAGTTCCGCACCATGGGCTTCGCCAAATACGCCACCACTATCGAAGCCCCCCGGCAAACCGATCGAGCAATCATTTCAGACAGTCGACAATCTGCCGGCATATCAAGGGCTGCTCTATGCCGCGTGCAGATGAAAAAGGGATGCGCCAACCCGAAGCAGCGCTCGGCCACCACCACCAGCCCAAAGCGCTCCAAAAGCTCGCCCAAACACACAACAAAAAAGGGCCCACCTTTCGGTGAGCCCTTCTAGACCGCCCAGCAGAGCGGATTTTGTTTGGTAGGCGCGATTGGACTCGAACCAACGACCCCCACCATGTCAAGGTGGTGCTCTAACCAACTGAGCTACGTGCCTGCTGTGAGGCGGCATTCTACGGAATTCCGGAGGGGTGTCAACACCTTTTTTCACCTAACCCTATGAATATGCAAAATATTTAATTTCGGCTCAGCGACGAAGATTTTCCGGTGGCTGGCGGAGGTTTTTCAACTCGGGTAGGATCGGCACACTCGTAAAATATATTAAACAGAGGCGGCAGGATGGCGAACACCCAATACCCAGAGTCTTATTACGCTGCGTCGGCCAATGCCGTACCACCACGCCCTGTGCTGCAGGATGATGTGGAGACGGACGTCTGTGTGATCGGCGCCGGGTATACCGGGCTGTCGTCTGCCCTGTTCCTGTTGGAGAACGGTTTTCGCGTAACCGTGCTTGAAGCGGCGAAAGTCGGTTTTGGCGCCTCGGGCCGAAACGGCGGGCAGATCGTCAACAGCTATAGCCGCGACATCGACGTCATTGAACGCACGGTCGGCCCCAAGCAGGCGCAACTGCTCGGCGAAATGGCCTTTGAAGGCGGCCGGATCATTCGCGAGCGCGTGGCCAGATACAACATCCAGTGCGACCTGAAAGACGGTGGCGTATTCGCCGCCCTTTCCGCCAAACAAATGGGCCACCTTGAATCGCAGAAACGGTTGTGGGAGCGCTTCGGCCACACCCAGCTGGAATTGATGGATCAACGCCGCATCCGTGAGGTGGTGGGTTGCGATCAGTACGTCGGTGGCATGCTCGATATGAGCGGCGGCCACATCCATCCGCTGAATCTGGCGCTCGGTGAAGCGGCGGCAGTCGAGTCTCTCGGCGGCACCATCTATGAGCAATCACCTGCCGTGCGCATCGAGCGCGGCGCCAATCCGGTTGTGCATACGCCGCAGGGCAAGGTCAGGGCCAGGTTCATCATCGTTGCCGGCAACGCCTACCTCGGCAATCTGGTGCCGGAACTGGCGGCCAAATCGATGCCGTGTGGCACTCAGGTGATCACCACCGAGCCGCTGGGTGATGAGCTGGCGAAAGCGCTTTTGCCGCAGGACTACTGCGTGGAAGACTGCAACTATCTGCTCGACTACTATCGCCTGACCGCCGACAAGCGCTTGATCTTCGGTGGCGGCGTGGTCTACGGCGCTCGCGATCCGGCGAACATCGAAGCGATCATCCGCCCGAAGATGCTCAAGGCTTTCCCGCAACTCAAGGACGTGAAGATCGACTACGCCTGGACCGGCAACTTCCTGCTGACCCTTTCGCGCTTACCGCAGGTCGGGCGCCTGGGCGACAACATCTATTACTCGCAGGGCTGCAGCGGCCACGGCGTCACCTACACGCACCTGGCTGGCAAAGTCCTCGCCGAAGCGTTGCGCGGTCAGGCCGAGCGTTTCGATGCCTTTGCCGACCTGCCCCACTACCCCTTCCCCGGCGGGCAACTGCTACGCACACCGTTTGCCGCGCTGGGCGCCTGGTATTACGGGCTGCGCGATAAGTACGGCCTATAAACACCATTGTGGCGAGGGGATTTATCCCCGCTGGGGGTGCGAAGCGCCCCTCTTGAGCAGGAGGGGACTGCTACGCAGTCCAACGGGGATAAATCCCCTCGCCACAGTAGATTCAGCAAGGCTTAGGATCAGAGCTGATCCCGAGCGATCCCGCTGCGAATCCGCAGGATATCCGCCAGCACCGCCAGCGCAATTTCCGCCGGTGTCTTGCTGCCGAGGTTGAGGCCGATCGGCGCATGAATCCGCGCCAGCTGCGCCTCGCTCAAACCACCAATGCGACGTAAGCGCTCAAAGCGTTTTTGCGACGTCTGCAGCGATCCCATCACACCGATGTAAAACGCCTTGGTGCGCACCGCCTCCATCATCGCCAGATCATCGATACGCGGATCGTGGGTCAACGCCACTACCGCCGTATCGCGATGACAACCACCGTCGGCAATAAACACCGAAGGCAACTGCCGACGGATTTCCACGCCATTGAGCACCACACCTTCCAGCACCTCCTCGCGCGGATCGCAGAGAATCACTTCGAAGCCAAGTCCTACCGCGAACTCGGCACAGACCTGCGCCACACTGGAGTAGCCGGCGAGCAACAAGCGCTGTGCTGCACCGATACGGATGCGCACCCGATCAATCTCACGCTCGATCCGTGCACCCTGCTCGCGATCAGCCAACAGAACGCGAGCACCGCTGGCCAGATCGACTTCGCGAAGCAGACGACGCTGACCCAGCAGCGCTGATTCCAGTTCACGCAGATGCGCCTGCACCGCGCAGTCGGCGTCAAGTTTTTCCACCAACACATCGAGAATGCCACCGCAAGGCAGACTGACCCGCGAGCGCGGATCATCGCCTTCGCCGTAACGCACGACGCTTACTGCTTCGAGAAACGCACCTTCGGCAACGCGCTGAAGAAAATCCTCCTCAACGCAACCGCCCGACAGCGAACCGATCCACTGCCCGCCTTCGTTCACCGCGAGCAGCGAACCCGGCGCGCGCGGTGCCGAGCCGTAAGTGGTCAGCACCGTGCACAGCCAGATTCGCTGCCCGGCCACCGACCATTCCAGCGCCCGACGCACCACTTGCAGATCGAGATGCTGCATATCAGTGGGCCTTGTGCTCGACGCTCGGCGCGTCGGCTTGCAGCTTCTGCACTTCACTTACTGCCAGCTCAGCGCTCTGGCCGCCCCAACCCTGACGCAGGTAGTTGAGCAGATCAGTCAATTGCTCAGGACTGAGCTTTTCAGCAAAACCCGGCATCGGCTGCATGTGCTCGAACCCGGAGAACTTCTGTTCGCCGATGCCGTCATCGATCACTCGCAACAGGTTGCGCGGATCTTCCAGACGCAACGTGGTGTTGCCGCGCATGGCCACTGCGATGTGCGGTTTGCCTTCACCGCCAGCCGCGTGACAACCGGCGCAGACGTTCAGATATTCCTGACGGCCGTGCTGAGCACTCGCGCTGAGCTTGTCCAGCGGTACTTCGACGAGCTCTTTGGCTGGTGGCGGTTGCTCGCCAAGCAGGAACGTCGCCATTGCCGCCAGATCAGCATCGCTCAGACCTTGAGTGCTGTTGTGAAACACCGGGAACATTTCGTTGAACATCGTTCCTTGCGCGCTCATGCCATGCTTCAGAAACGTGCTCAGATCCTGCTGATTCCAGCCGCGCGCGGCCAGGTCGGTGGCCAGCAGGCTCGGCGCGAGATAACCATTGAGAATGCCGCCGGTCATGCGCTTGTCCATTTGCATCGCGCCCGGCAGGCCACGTGGCGTGTGGCATTCACCGCAGTGGCCGAGGACATCGACCATATACTGGCCGCGCTTCCACGCCGCACTTTTGCCTTCGGCCGGCTCCAGCTTGACGTCTTTACCGTAGAGCATGTTCCAGCCGGTCAGGCCCAGACGCACGTTGAACGGAAAGCTCAGGCTGGTCACCGGCGCGGCGCGTTCGATCGGCTCGATGGTTTTCAGATACGCGTGAATCGCATCGGAATCGGCGCGCGGCATCAGGTGATACGAAGTGTACGGCATCGCCGGATACAGATTCGCACCGTCGCGCCGTTTGCCTTCGGTCAGCGCAGCGAAGAACTCGTCATCGTTGTACAGACCGATGCCGTGCTCTTTGCTCGGGGTGATGTTGGTGCCGTAGATCGTGCCGAACGGCGACACGATCGGCAGGCCGCCGGCATAGGGCGCGCCACCCGGTGCGGTGTGGCAGGCCATGCAGTCAGCGGCGCGGGCGAGGTATTCGCCGCGCTTGACCTGATCATCGGCGTGGACCGCCAAAAACGGCGCAGCCAGTCCGACCGCAAAAGTCAGGCGGGTCAGTAAACGCTTCATGCTCACCCCTCCTTGACCAGACCAAGATCGGTCAGCACGTTGCGCGTGGCGTTGTAATAACGCACGTACCCGGTGCAGCGGCAGACGTGATGGCCGAGGCTGTCCTCGATCACCTGTTCCAGCTGACTTTTGACGATCGGCTGGCGCTGCAGCTTCTCGACCAACACCGTCGCGGCGTTGACGAAGCCTGGCGCGCAGTAGCTGCACTGGAAGGCAAACTCGTCGACAAAGCGCTGCTGGATCGGATTGAGCTCGGTGACCTGGCCCTGCTCGTCGCGAGTGGCGTGGCCTTCGATGGTGCGGACTTTCTTGCCCTCGAAGTAGTGCGCGCCGGTGATGCAGGTGCGCACTTCTTCGCTGGTACCGTCGGGGTTATCGACGATCACCACGCAGGCGTGGCAGATCCCCTGACCGCAGCCCAGCCGCGAGCCGGTGAGGTTTTTGTATTCGTGCAGATAGTCGATCATCGGCAGGTCATCAGGGATGTCCACCGGGCCGACGGATTGACCATTGAGGGTCAGTTGAAGCGGACGGTTAGCCATTGAGGGCCTCCTTGATGCGCGCAGCAGTGATGGGCAGGTCGCGAACACGTTTGCCGATGGCATGCGCCACGGCGTTACCGATGGCACCGACAATCGGGATCATCACCACTTCGGCGATGCCCTTGGACGGATCGCTCGGCGACAGCGGCGGCAGGATCTCCGCAGTCTGCTTCCACACCGCTACGTGACGGGCCATCGGCAGACGGTATCGGTTGAAGTTCCAGTCACCCTCCCCCGGCCCGCCTTCGTACAGCGGCATCTCTTCCATCAAGGCGTGGCCGATGCCCATGGCGATACCGCCTTCGAGCTGGCCCTTGACCAACTCTTCAACCAACACGCGCCCGCACTCGATCCAAGAATGGTGGTTGAGCACCTGAACCTCCGCCGAGCCTTTGTTGACCTTCAGCTCGACCAACGTGGCGACCGGGCTGTAATAGGTCACGGCAGCGTTGTTCAACTGCACTACCGGGTAGTTGACGTTCTGCCGATCAAGCAAGTGGAAGCCGGCGCTGTTCATCTGCGCTTTCTTCGCTTGTGGCGCGCCATCGCCGTATTTCACCGCCAGACCGTCGAGCGGCAAGCGCTCGCGCACGCCGTCGATGCTGTATTCGGCTTCGGCCCAGCTCCAACGGTTGAAACCGTGCACCGTGGCGCCCGTCACCAGCCCGCGTTCGTGGGCGCGCTTGGCCAGCTCTTCGAAACTCAGCGGCTGCATGCCGTTGGCGGTCAGCTTGCCGTCGATCCAATGCGCATCTTCGCGACGCACCACGTAAGGGTTGGCCTGGCCGCCGTACGGCCCCTGACGCCATATCTCCAGCGCCGCGGGCCACAAACCATGGTTGAACAGCACGCGCGCTGCCTCACGGGTTGCATGGCTGAAGTAATAGGCGGAGTTGGTCGCCGAGGACGCCGACGCCAGCTTGCCGACCCAGCGCGGATTGCGCAGCAGATTGTCCTGTTCGGCCTGACTCATGATGTACGGGTTGCCGCTGGTGATCAGCTGCATTTCCTGCCACTCGGTTTCTCCGGTCTTCACATCATGCGCCGGGCTGCCGAGGAAATCGGCGACGACCAAGGCTTGCGAAGTGGACATGCCGGTGCCGATTTCGATACCGATATGGCGCAGGGTGATGCGCCCGTCAGCGGTGAATTCGATGCTGGCCATCGGTGCTTCGGAGCCGGTACCGAAGTCTTTCTGGCAAATGGCGAAACCGACGCCGTACCAGTTATCCGGGTCTGCCGCTTCACGTTGTTGCTTGATCGTGTCGCGGTTTTTCCAGACTTCGTGCACCGAGGCCTTGTCGAGAATTTCGTGCAGGCGCAATGCACCGGCCGGGATTGCGCCCTGGGTGTTTTTCATGCCGGAACGCAGGGCATTCCTGCGGCGCAAATCGATGGCGTCGACACCCAGACGATTGGCGATCTCGTCGACCATCATTTCGGTCGCCGCCATGCTTTGCAGGGTGCCGTAACCGCGCATCGAACCCGCTTCGACTGCGCGCGAGTGATAGGCGGTGACCTGCAGATCGTTCTGCGGCATGTAGTAGATCGACTGCGCAGCCGTGGCGCCAACCGCTGCCACCGATGGGCTGTAGTTGACCCGACCGCCGCCGTCGACGCTCATTTCCGCGCGGAAAATCTTGAAGGTGTAGTCATTCTTGTCCACGGCCAACTGGTAGCGGATGTCGAACGGGTGACGCTTGATGCCGCTCTGGAATTGCTCATAGCGGTCGTTGGCCAGACGCACCGGCACACCGGCGCCGTACAGCGCGGCCAGGGCTGCATAGTAGACAAAAATGTTGTGGTCTTTGGAGCCATACCCGACGGTATAGCCCGGATGCATGTTCAGGTTGGCCAGGCCGAAACGCGACGGCCCGATCATCTTCGCTGTCTCGGTCGCGACTTCCAGCGGGCACTGCGTCGCCACGACGAAATGCAGGGTTTTGGTTTTCGGGTCGTACCAGCCGTTGCCGTTGTCCGGCTCAAGGGCGGCCGGTTCGATCGACGGCGTCTTGTAGCGCTCATCGAACACCAGCCAGTTGTCTGGCGGCGTGTCGATCTCCTGCTTCATGCGGTCGGCGTAGAACAGACCGCGCTCGGTGAGGTTGCCATGCAGGTTCGGCGATGCATTCCACACTGGACGGCGGTTCTTCAGCATCGGGAACAGAATCGAATCCTTGAGGCTGGCGAACTCGTCTTCATCCGCCGAGGTCGCGCCACCGACGCGCACATAGCGGAAGCTGCCGTAGGGATCACCTTCGTAGAACGGCACTTTGGCGCCGTAACGAATCGCTTTGTCATTGAATTTGAGTTGGTTCTTGGCCCGACGGAAACGCTCGAAATCGTTCCAGATCAGGATCGCCACCGGGTGACCGATGAACATCGGCACCTTGCCTTCGGGCAGCAATGGATCAGGCGCGTGCTCTTCGGGGAAGTGGATACCGTCCTTGTCCAGATCGGCAGCGGTGACGATGCGGTCCGGCTGCAGATCGGCGCCGAGCCACGACAGGTCGTAACCTGCGTAGATATGGTCGGCCTTGATGGTTTTCAGCAGCATCGCGTGGCCCTGTTGCTCAGGCCAGCCAGGCATGTCCTTGGCGCGGATGTCGCGGGCAAACACCTTGCTGCCGCAGACCTTGGACAAGGCATCGTTGCGTTGACGGGCCTTGCCGTTATTGCCGAGCCATTTCTCGGACGGCACGGTGACGCTGTTTTCCATCAAGGCAGCCAGCGCCTGACTGCTGAGCGGCGTAAGCGTAACGCTCACACCCGCCACCAGCCCGCCCTGGAGGAACGAGCGCCGGGATATTTCACGGTTGGACATGGATCATCCTCTGGGCGGTTATAGGTCCGCCCTTGTGGTTATCTACTGGGGATCTCGAGTCGTGCAGAAGCTCTTTCTGGCGAAGCAAAGAGCTGTGTTGACAGTGCAAAGCTGACCGAAAGGTTAACTTTAAAGGTTTCTGCGCCCACAGCAAACAACCAGTTACAAAAACCTGACTAAATAATCAAAAAATCAATGCGACGTAGCACCGCAGAAGGCTTGCAGAGATTCTTGCAGGAGCTGTCGAGTGAAACGAGGCCGCGATCTTTTGATCTTGCTTTTTAAAATCAAGATCAAAAGATCGCAGCGTGCCGCAGCTCCTACAGGACGATTTGCGTAGGAGTTCGAGAGAGGAATAGCTAAATTTCAGACACAAAAAACCCCGGTCTTTCGACCAGGGTCTTTGCTATCGATCCGATTCAGCCAATGGCTTATCTCGGCGCTTCAAGGCGTTCAGTGGTCCTTGAAACAGATATGGCGCAGCGGACGGGACTCGAACCCGCGACCCCCGGCGTGACAGGCCGGTATTCTAACCGACTGAACTACCGCTGCGTATCGCTTTGAGCTTGCGCTCAAGTAACTCGTTTTGATTGCCAGCTTCGGTGCCTTGCAATCGCGAATCAGATGAATCTGACTCGTAAAATATGGCGCAGCGGACGGGACTCGAACCCGCGACCCCCGGCGTGACAGGCCGGTATTCTAACCGACTGAACTACCGCTGCGCGTCGGTGCAGGCACTTTCAGCCTACTCTCTTGCTTGCGCAAGCTTCTCGGGAGTGGTGGGTGATGACGGGATCGAACCGCCGACATTCTGCTTGTAAGGCAGACGCTCTCCCAGCTGAGCTAATCACCCGTTTGCATCTCCGAGGCCGCGAAATTTACGCAGGTGGCGAAGCTAAGTCAATAGCAGGATTGGAGTTTTTTAAAAACGGGTTTTAGCTGCAAGCTGCAAGAAAAAGCAGGATCACCTAAAGCAGGCACACCAGCGTCTTGCTTTAACTTGCAGCTTGAAGCTTGAAGCTGCCTTTCACTGCTCGTAGATCATCTTCTTGGTCATGCCGCCATCGACGACGAATTCCTGCCCGGTGACAAATCCCGCATTGCGCGACAGCAACCACGCCACCATCGCCGCCACGTCTTCCACCGTCCCCACCCTGCCCGCCGGATGCTGGGCGTGATCGGCATCGGCCAACGGTTCGGCGCGACGCACCGAGGGATCACGCGCATCGATCCAGCCAGGACTGACTGCGTTCACGCGGATTTCCGGCCCAAGGCTGATTGCCAGCGCATGGGTCAGCGCCAACAGCCCACCCTTGCTCGCCGCATACGCCTCGGAGTCCGCCTCCGACTGTCGCGCACGGGTCGAGGCCAGATTGACGATCGAACCGTTGTGCGCACGCAGATAAGGCGCACAGTGCTTGGCCAGCAACATCGGCCCGCTCAGATTCACCGCCAGCACCCGATTCCAATACGCCAGATCGAGGCTTTCCAGGGTGATGTTGTGCGGATCGGCCACCGCCGCGTTGCAGACCAACGCATCGAGGCGACCAAACTGCCCCAGCACCTCGGCCACGCCCAGTGCGACCTGATTTTCCTCGGCGACGTCCATGGCGATGAACCAGGCGTTTTCGCCGAGCACCTTCGCCACTTTCGAACCACGCACCCGATCAAGATCGGTCAGCACCACTTGCCAGCCTTCGCTGATCAGCCAGGCGGCAATTCCGAGGCCGATACCGCGTGCAGCGCCAGTGACCAGCGCCACGCGGCCATGGGTATTGGCCGCCGGTGTGGACAACTCGATCACAATGCCGCCAGACCGCGCGCCAGGTCAGCCTGCAGGTCAGCCACATCTTCCAGACCAACCGCGACGCGGATAAGGCTGTCGCGAATCCCCGCCGCTTCACGCTCCTGCGGCGCCAGACGGCCGTGGGAGGTGGTGCTAGGATGGGTGATCGTGGTTTTGCTGTCGCCGAGGTTGGCGGTGATCGAAATCAACCGCGTGGCATCGATAAAGCGCCAGGCGCCTTCTTTGCCGCCCTTGACCTCGAAGCTGACCACCGCACCAAAACCCTTCTGCTGGCGCTGAGCCAACTCGTGCTGCGGATGGCTCTTGAGGCCGGCGTAATGGACTTTCTCGATGCCGTCCTGCTGCTCCAGCCATTCGGCCAGCGCCTGAGCGTTGGCGCAATGCGCTTTCATGCGCAGATTGAGGGTCTCGAGGCCTTTGAGGAAGATCCACGCGTTGAACGGGCTGAGGGTCGGCCCGGCGGTCCGCAGGAAACCCACCACTTCTTTCATCTGTTCACCGCGACCGGCGACAACGCCGCCCATGCAGCGACCCTGACCGTCGATGAACTTGGTCGCCGAGTGCACGACAATGTCCGCGCCGAGCTTCAGCGGCTGCTGCAACGCCGGGGTGCAGAAGCAGTTGTCGACCACCAGCTGCGCGCCCTTGGCATGCGCGATTTCTGCCAGCGCGGCGATATCCACCAGCTCGGCCAACGGGTTGGACGGCGATTCGACAAAAAGCAGTTTGGTGTTGGACTTGATCGCCGCGTCCCAGGCTGACAGATCGGCCAGCGGGACGTAATCGACTTCGACGCCGAAGCGTTTAAAGTATTTCTCGAAGAGGCTGATGGTCGAGCCGAACACGCTGCGCGACACCAGCACATGATCGCCAGCACTGCACAGGCTCATCACCACAGCCATGATCGCGGCCATGCCGGTTGCCGTGGCGACGGCTTGCTCGGCGCCCTCCAGCGCGGCAATGCGCTCTTCAAACGCCCGCACGGTCGGGTTGGTGTAGCGCGAATAGACGTTGCCAGGCACTTCGCCGGCAAAGCGCGCCGCTGCATCGGCAGCGGTGCGGAACACGTAACTGGAGGTGAAGAACATCGGGTCACCGTGTTCGCCTTCCGGCGTGCGGTGCTGACCGGCACGGACGGCCAGGGTATCGAACGCTACGCCTTCGAGGTCGCTGTCCAGCCGACCGGCATCCCATTCCTGACTCATGCTGTCTCTCCTTGCTGTTCTCGAACAATAAATATCAGATACAAAACCGGCCCCTCAGGGCCGGTGGAAACTCAGTTGTTGTACAGATCGATGATCGCACTGACTGCCTGGGTCTTGACCTTCGAGGCATCGTTGCGCGCCTGCTCGATCTTGTTCAGGTAAGCCTCGTCGACGTCACCGGTCACGTACTTGCCGTCAAACACTGCGCAATCGAAGTGCTCGATCTTGATCTTGCCGCCGCCGACCGCTTCGATCAAGTCAGGCAGATCCTGATAGATCAGCCAGTCTGCACCGATCAGGTCGGCCACGTCCTGAGTCGAACGGTTGTGCGCGATCAGTTCGTGGGCGCTCGGCATGTCGATACCGTACACGTTCGGGAAGCGCACCGCAGGTGCCGCCGAGCAGAAGTAGACGTTTTTCGCGCCGGCTTCGCGGGCCATCTGAATGATCTGCTTGCAGGTGGTGCCGCGCACGATCGAGTCATCGACCAGCATGACGTTCTTGCCACGGAATTCCAGCTCGATGGCATTGAGCTTCTGGCGTACCGACTTCTTGCGCGCAGCCTGGCCCGGCATGATGAAGGTGCGACCGATGTAACGGTTCTTGACGAAACCTTCGCGGAATTTCACGCCCAGGTGATTGGCCAGTTCCAGCGCAGCGGTACGGCTGGTGTCGGGAATCGGGATGACCACGTCGATGTCGTGCTCAGGACGCTCGCGCAGGATCTTCTCGGCAAGCTTCTCGCCCATGCGCAGACGTGCTTTGTACACCGACACGCCGTCGATGATCGAGTCCGGACGCGCGAGGTAGACGTGTTCGAAAATGCACGGCGTCAGCGACG
The DNA here is from genome assembly GCF_979258175.1 of Pseudomonas sp. AC255. Classification (NCBI taxonomy): domain Bacteria; kingdom Pseudomonadati; phylum Pseudomonadota; class Gammaproteobacteria; order Pseudomonadales; family Pseudomonadaceae; genus Pseudomonas; species Pseudomonas sp. AC255. The sequence goes on from NZ_OZ409841.1 coordinate 3,094,254, forward strand.
GGTTGGTTGCGCACTGACGGGTGTGCAGCTTGCCGTCTTCAGTGATGTAGACCGCTTCACCCGGCGCGAGGTCGCGAATCAGGGTAAAACCGAGCACGTCCAGCGAAACGCTTTCCGAGGCGATCATGTACTCGACGCCTTCGTCGGTGTGACGCTGGCCAAACACGATCGGGCGGATGCCGTGCGGATCGCGGAAACCGACGATGCCGTAACCGGTGACCATCGCCACCACGGCGTAACCACCAACGCAACGGTTGTGCACGTCGGTCACGGCGGCGAACACGTCTTCTTCGGTCGGCTGCAGCTTGCCGCGCTGGGCCAGCTCGTGGGCGAACACGTTGAGCAGCACTTCCGAGTCGGAGCTGGTGTTGACGTGACGCAGATCGGATTCGTAGATCTCTTTGGCCAACTGTTCAACGTTGGTCAGGTTACCGTTGTGCGCCAGAGTGATGCCGTACGGCGAGTTGACGTAGAACGGCTGGGCTTCGGCCGACGTCGAGCTGCCGGCAGTCGGGTAACGGACGTGGCCGATACCCATGTGGCCGACCAGACGCTGCATGTGACGCTGCTGGAACACGTCACGCACCAGGCCATTATCCTTGCGCAGGAACAACCGGCCATCATGGCTGGTCACGATACCGGCAGCGTCCTGGCCGCGGTGCTGGAGCACGGTTAGCGCGTCATACAGCGCCTGATTGACGTTCGACTTACCGACGATACCGACGATGCCACACATGCGACGCAACCCCTACTTAATGGATCTGAACTGAACAACACTCACTGAGGCGTTTTCGCCGTCGGCAAGAGCTGCTCCTTGAACGGAATCTCAGCGGGTACGCTGATTCCGCTGGCAAGCCACTGACTGCTCCACCCCAGTATCAGGTTTTTGGACCAGTCGGCGACCAATAGAAACTTGGGCACGAGCTGTGATTCTTTCCACCACCCGTCCTGCTGTACCGGCCCCAGGCTCAACAGCCCGACCGCCACGACCACCAGCAACACGCCACGCGCTGCGCCGAAGGCCATGCCGAGGAATCGATCGGTCCCGGACAACCCGGTGACGCGAACCAACTCGCCGATAAGATAATTGATCATTGCGCCCACGATCAGTGTGGCGACAAACATGATGGCACAGCCCGCGATCACGCGAGCCGATGGGGTTTCGATGTATCCGGCGAGGTACTCGGACAGTGAGCCACCAAACATCCAGGCAACCGCTCCTGCGATGATCCAGGTCAGCAGCGATAAAGCTTCCTTTACGAAGCCGCGGCTCAGACTGATCAAAGCGGAGATGGCGATGATTGCAACGATCGCCCAGTCAACCCAGGTAAATGGCACAGTGCAGCCTACAGACGGATAAGGCGGCGCATTTTAGCAGAGCGCATGGCTGTCGGTAAGCTGCGATTGTCAGTGCTTTTCAATCGAAGTGATAGATTTCAGCCACGTTCAGGCTGAAAACGGACAACGAAGCCCTTGAGGTTCTGCTGACGACTCAGCAGATCACGCAAACGATCGGCCTCGGCACGCTCGATCAGCGGACCGACGAACACCCGATTCTTGCCATCGGCAGAACGAATGTAGGCGTTATAGCCCTGGCTGCGCAGGTTCTTCTGCAGGCTTTCGGCGCTGGCGCGGCTCGACAGACTGGCCAGTTGCACCGACCAGCTCACCGACAGACCGTTGGCATCGACGCGGCTCTGCGTGGTATCCGGCTTGCTCGTTGCGGATGTGATCGGCTGAGCCGGCGCCGGAATCGGCTTGGCCACCGGTGGCGGCGTTGCCGGACGGGCTATCTGCGCAGGGATGGTCGGTGCTGGCGCAGCCGGTGCAGCCGGGGCCGCAGGCACCGCTTCTTCAGCGACCTCTTCGTCCGTTGGCACAGGCTCTTGCGGCAAGGCTTGCGGCTCGGGCACAGCCACCGGGTCAATTTGCACCTGCGGCATGGCCGAAGGCTGAGGCGCAGCCGGGGCCTCGACGGTCACCTGACGCTGCTCGTCCTGGCGGGAAAACAGCATCGGCAGGAAGATCACCGCCAGCGCCACCAGCACCAGCGCGCCAACCATGCGCTGCTTGTACGCTTTATCCAGCAAAGCCATTTGCCGCTTCCTCCGTGGAGCGCCGGGCCAGCCATTCAAGGGCCTCGGCGACACAATAAAATGATCCGAACAAGAGAATCTCGTCGTCGCTGGTTGCTATAGCGCACTGCCCTTCCAGAGCGGCCGCAACGCTGGCATAGGACGTTACTGAAGCACCAAGGTTCTGCAGCGCTGCCTCAAGTTCAGCCACCGGACGCGCGCGCGGCGAATCCAGCGGCGCGACAGCCCAATGCGCGACACTAGCATTCAATTCGCCAACAACACCATCCAGATCCTTGTCCGCCAGCAGGCCGAATACCGCCAGGCGCTTGCCCGCCGGGGGCCGCGCAGCCAGACGCCGAGCGAGATATTCAGCGGCATGAGGATTGTGACCAACATCCAGCAATATGTTCAGGCGCTTGCCGTTCCATTCGAACGAACGACGATCGAGGCGTCCGACCACGCGCGTCGCCTGCAACGCCGCGACAATCTGTTCGGCATTCCACGGCAAACCTGTCAGCAGATAGGCTTGCAGCGCCAGCGCGGCGTTTTCCATCGGCAGATCGAGGAGCGGCAAGTCGCGCAACTCGACCACTTGGCCCAGGGCATCGGTGCCGCGCCATTGCCAGTGCTGGTCAGTGATGCCGAGATCGAAATCGCGTCCACGCAGGAAGAACGGGCAGGCCAGTTCGTGCGCCTTGTCGAGCAGTGGTTGCGGAGGATTCAGGTCGCCACACAGAGCTGGCTTGCCCTGGCGGAAAATTCCGGCCTTCTCGAAGGCCACGGATTCGCGGGTATCGCCCAGATAATCGGCGTGATCGACGCCAATGCTGGTGACCAGCGCAATATCGGCATCCACCACATTGACGGTATCCAGACGCCCGCCCAACCCGACCTCAAGCACCACAGCGTCAAGCGCCGCCTGCTGGAACAGCCAGAACGCTGCCAGAGTGCCCATTTCGAAGTAAGTCAGGGAAGTCTCGCCGCGGCCCGCCTCGACCGCAGCAAAGGCTTCGCAGAGCTGCGCGTCAGTGGCTTCGACGCCGTTGAGCTGCACCCGCTCGTTGTAACGCAGCAGGTGCGGAGAATTGTAGACACCAACGCTCAGGCCCTGCGCACGCAGCAATGAAGCCACGAACGCGCAGGTCGAACCCTTGCCGTTGGTGCCGGTGACCGTGATCACCCGAGGCGCCGGCTGGCCCAGCCCCATGCGGGACGCTACCTGTTGCGAACGCTCCAGGCCCATGTCGATGGCCGACGGATGCAACTGCTCAAGGTAGGCGAGCCATTCACCAAGGGTGCGCTGGGTCATACGTTGGCAGGCACCGGCGGCACCACGATCGGTTCGATCGGCGCGGCGACGAACTTCGGCGTCGGCTTGCCGGTCATCTGTGCCAGCAGGTTACCCAGACGCGGACGCAATTCCTGACGGTGAATGATCATGTCGATCGCGCCGTGCTCCAGCAGGAACTCGCTGCGCTGGAAGCCTTCCGGCAGTTTCTCGCGCACGGTCTGCTCGATTACCCGCGGACCGGCGAAGCCGATCAGGGCTTTCGGTTCGCCAACAATGACGTCGCCAAGCATCGCCAGACTGGCGGAAACGCCGCCGTAGACCGGGTCGGTCAGTACGGAGATGAACGGAATGCCTTCTTCACGCAGACGCGCCAGTACGGCCGAAGTCTTGGCCATCTGCATCAGCGAGATCAGCGCTTCCTGCATGCGTGCACCACCGGAGGCGGCGAAGCAGATCATCGGGCAGCGGTTTTCCAGTGCGTAGTTGGCAGCGCGAACGAAGCGCTCACCGACGATGGCGCCCATGGAACCGCCCATGAAGTTGAATTCGAATGCCGAAACCACTACCGGCATGCCCAGCAAGGTACCGCTGACCGAGATCAGCGCATCTTTCTCGCCGGTCTGCTTCTGCGCAGCGACCAAGCGGTCCTTGTACTTCTTGCCGTCGCGGAATTTCAGACGGTCAACCGGCTCCAGGTCAGCACCCAGTTCGTTGCGGCCTTCCGGGTCGAGGAAAATGTCGATGCGCGCACGTGCGCCGATGCGCATGTGATGGTTGCACTTGGGGCAAACGTCCAGGGTCTTTTCCAGCTCCGGACGGTACAACACCGCCTCGCAGGACGGGCATTTGTGCCACAGACCTTCAGGCACCGAGCTCTTCTTGACCTCCGAGCGCATGATCGAAGGGATCAGTTTGTCTACTAACCAGTTGCTCATGCTTTCTTTCTCCAGTACCGGCGGCCCGAACGCTCTGGTTCGCAGCCCCGCGTATGCCCTTGAGCTAAATTCATGTGTGTGGCGATGGTTGCCGAACAGTGGCGGTCAGCGCGGAACATGACCTGCGTACGATCCAGCAACCCTCAGCCGCGCCTGCTTTGTGCAAGTGCATTGATGGACGGCGGCAGACTGCCAGCCGTCACATCGACGATGTATTGCCGCGCACCGCGTTGATGAATGCGCGAATCTTGTGGTGATCCTTGATGCCTTTGCTCGCTTCTACCCCGCCGCTGACATCCACCGCGTAGGGCTTGACCCGTGCTACCGCGTCGGCAACGTTCTCCGGCGTCAGGCCGCCGGCCAGAATCAGCGGCTTGCTCAAGTGTTGCGGAATCAGTGACCAGTCAAACGCCTCGCCGGTTCCACCGGGCACCCCTTCGACATAGGTGTCGAGCAGTACGCCACTGGCGCCGGGGAAGGCATCGCAGGCAGCGGCAATGTCATCGCCAGCCTTGACCCGCAGCGCTTTGATGTACGGACGATGCCAGCCTTCGCACTCCTGCGCACTTTCGTCGCCATGGAACTGCAGCAGATCAAGCGGCACCGCATCGAGGATTTCTCCCAGCTCGCAACGACTGGCGTTGACGAACAGCCCCACGGTGGTGACGAACGGCGGCAACGCCTTGATGATCGCCCTTGCCTGCTGCACATTCACTGCACGCGGGCTCTTGGCGTAAAACACCAGACCGATCGCATCGGCACCGGCTTCGACGGCGGCCAGTGCATCTTCGATGCGGGTAATGCCACAGATCTTGCTGCGAACAGCTGACATGTCAGGAAAACCTCAAGGCAAAATCCGAAAACGTCCCGGATGGTAACAAAAGCGTCCGAGGGCGTCAGCCGTCAAGTTCGGAGAAACCCGTAAGGAAATGTGGCCCGATAAAGCGCTCGGGCAACGGGAATTCGTCGTGATACTCGACCTGCACCAGATAGAGCCCATATGGATGCGCCGTCACCCCGCCGGAGCGACGCTCGCGACTCTCCAGCACTTCTTTCATCCACTCCACCGGGCGCTCCCCGGCACCGATGGTCATCAGCACACCGGCAATATTGCGCACCATGTGATGCAGGAACGCGTTGGCACGAATGTCGAGCACGATCATCTTGCCGTGACGGGTCACGCGCAGGTGATGCATCTTCTTGATCGGCGACTTGGCCTGGCACTGACCGGCCCGGAACGCGCTGAAATCGTGGGTACCGATCAGGTACTGCGCGGCCTCGGCCATACGCTCGGCGTCGAGCGGACGGTGATTCCAGGTGATTTCTTCATTGAGGTGCGCCGGGCGGATCTGATCGTTGTAGATCACATAGCGATAACGCCGGGCAATGGCTTTGAAGCGCGCATGAAAATGCGCCGGCATGACCCTGGCCCAACTGACGCTGATGTCGTGGGGCAGATTGATGTTGGCGCCCATGACCCAGGCTTTCAGCGAGCGATCAACCTGGGTGTCAAAGTGCACCACTTGGCCGCAGGCATGCACGCCGGCATCGGTACGCCCGGCGCATTGCAGGGAAACCGGCGAATTGGCGACTTTCGACAGGGCTTTTTCAAGCTCTTCCTGCACAGTCGCCACTCCGGTCAGCTGCCGTTGCCAGCCGCTGTAGCGCGAGCCTTTGTACTCAACGCCCAGCGCGACGCGGTAAAAGCCGTCGGGCGCCATTTCGGCGACCGGGTTATCTATGTTTGCCAAGGTGGGACAGCCTGCTGATTTGCAAAGGCGGGCATTATAAGGCGGTGGGCCGGGGATGCCAGAGTTCTCTATCGGCAGTACCGCCCCCTTCGCGAGCAGGCTCGCTCCCACATTTGCAATGCGCCCCCCTGTGGGAGCGAGCCTGCTCGCGAAAGCAATCGATCAAACACCGCCGAATCCGGTACAAACAAAAACGGCAGCCCCACCGGGCTGCCGCTTGTTGTTTACCGCTGAACTTACGCCAGGTTGGAAAGCATTTCCTTGGCCTCGCCCCGCTGCTTCTCGTCACCCTCGGTCAACACTTCGTTGAGGATGTCACGCGCACCGTCAGCGTCGCCCATGTCGATGTAAGCCTGGGCCAGATCGAGTTTGGTCGCTGCTTCGTCTGTGCCGGCGAGAAAGTCGAAATCATCTTCACCCAGGTCATCACCCAACGCTGCGTCCGCTTCGGTGAAGCTCGGTTCAGCCATGCTTTGCGACAGGCGATCCAGCTCGGCATTGACGTCGTCGAGCTCGGCCGCGAAGGCGTCCGGCTCGGCGGCTGGGTTGGTGTCCATTTCGTCGGCCAGCGACAGGTCGAAATCGGCTGGGAGTTCCAGATCGTCCTGCGGCACGTCAGCAACTACCGGCGTCTCGACCGGCGGCAAGTCCTTCACGCCGTCGTCCAGATCCAGCAGGAAGTCATCTTCAGCCAACGTGGCCGGCGATGGTTCGGCGCCCAGATCCATGTCCAGATCGAAGTCCGACAGATCGTCGAGATTGTCTTTCATCTCGGTCTGCTCTTGCAGCACCGAGGCGAAACTCAGATCGTCTTCAGCCGGAAATGCGTCGAGCTCGACAGGCGCTTCTGGCTCGACCGCTGGCGCAGGATCGACCGGGGTGATGTTGTCGAGGTCGTCCAGGCTCAAATCGAACGCGGTGTCGAGATCGTCAGCGGCAGCCTCGGGCGCTTGCGGCTCGTCTTGCAGCAATTCCTTGACGTACTGCGCGTCCAGTTCGGCAGCGACGGCGGCAGCTGCCAGCCCACCGGCAGCGACCACAGCCATGGCCGGGAAGCGGCTTTTCAGCGCTTCGACCTTGGCGAAGTTATCGCCATTGGCCACCAGTTGACGCTCTTGCGCAACGAACGCATCGCGGTCGCCCTGCTGACCGTAGACTTCCATCAGCTTCAGGCGCAGATCGCTGCGTTCCGGCTCAAGGCTGACGCCCTCTTCCAGCAGCGCAGCGGCCTGATTAAGGCGGCCGGCATTGATGTGCGATTGCGCTTTGTCGAGCACATCATCAGAGCGTTCGCCGGCCGGGGCCACCAGTGGTGCGGCAATCGGCGCCGCCATCACCACCGGAGTGACGACCGGTGCAGGGGCTGGCGCAGGTGCCGGAGCTGGCGTGTTGAGCTTGACGCTGGCTGCCGGGGTTTCCAGGCCGGAGAAGCTGCTTTCCGGCAGATCCTGCTCAGCGGAGAACTCTTGCTCTTCAGCCAGAGCGCGGGCCATGCGCAGGTGCTTTTCGGCTTCCTGCTGGGCTTTGCGACGGCGCGCCAGCAGCAACAGCAGAAGCAGCAGAACCACCGCACCGCCGCCAATCAGGCCGAGCAGAATCGGATTGGTCAGCAGTTCATTGAAGGCTTTGTCGTCATCGGCGGCAGCAGGCGTGGTTTCGACCACCGGCTCGACGACCGGCTCAACCGGGGTTTCCGCTGGCGGCGCGATGGCCGACTCTGGAGTCGGTGAAGCCGCTGCGGCGTCGGCCGGGGTGGCTGGCGGTGTTGCGGCCAGTTCCGCAGTGATCGCCGGCACCGGCGGCACAGCAGCAGTGGCGCCAGGCGCAGCGCCGGCGCCGTCGGCCTGCATCTTCGCCAGTTGATTGTTCTTCAGCTCGATCAGCTTTTGCAGCTTGTCCAGCTGGCTCTGCAGATCAGCCATGCGGCTTTTCAGTTCCTCGTTGTCACGACGGGTCGTGTCGAGGTTTTCCTGAGTGATTGCCAGTTTGTTGCTCAGCGCCTTGGCGTCGCCCGCCGGGCCTTTAGCGCCGGGCTTGGCGCTTTCCGCCGAGACCAGGCTCAGATTGTCCTGGGTGTTGGCCGCTGCACCGGTATTGCCACGGCCACGATTGGTCGCATCCAGCTGCTGCTGACCGGTGCCAGGCTTGCCTACGTAACGACGGCCCTGGCGCCAGGCTTCGTTCTGCGCCGCCACTTCAGCGATGGCAGCCGACTGCGGCAGCGCTGTGCTTTGTACCGGGTCAGGCAGACGCAGCACCTGGCCGGTTTTCAGACGGTTTATGTTGCCGTCGATAAAGGCATTCGGATTGAGCGCCTGAATCGCCAGCATGGTCTGCTGCACCGAGCCACCGTTGCGCGCCTTCGCGGCGATTTCCCACAGGGTGTCGCGCGGCGTGGTGGTGTATTGATTGCGATGGGTGGCGCCAGTGGTTGGCGCGGTGATGGTCTGCGACGGCGCCGGTTGCGCGGCGGCGTCTGCGGTCTGCGGCGAGAATTTCGACGGATCGAGCAGCACGCTGTAATCACGCAACAAGCGGCCATTGGGCCACATCACCTGCACGAGGAACTTCACCATCGGTTCCGACAGCGGTTGGCTCGAGGTCACGCGCAACACGCTTTTGCCGCTGGCGTTGAGTACCGGGGTGAACGTCAGGTCATTGAGAAAAGCCTGACGATCAACGCCAGCCTTGGCGAAATCTTCAGGGGAAGCCAGGCTCGGCACCACCTCGGCAGCGGTGAGATCCTTGACGTCGAGCAGCTCGATTTCAGCCACCAACGGCTGGTTCAGGGTCGACTTCAGGGTCAGCTCCCCGAGCCCGAGGGCATGCGCCATACCGGAGGACAGCGCCGAGGCGGCCGCTATTGCTAACACCAGTTTGCGAACTTGAACCATAGCCTCATCCTTTGTTTGAACGTTCCTCGGCCAGCGAGAAGCTTTTGAATACCGCTGCCGTAAGGCATTGCGCGCGACGACGGGGTCGCCGCGCGCGATCATTTCGGTGCTGCCCCGGAAAGTCCCGGAGGGTGACTCGTCATCGACGCGCTTCGGGCAAGCATAGCGCTCACCTAGAATCAGTCGACAAATTGTTGCCAAGTATCTTTTACAGCAGGTCTTTTATCAACAACTCAGCCAGTTGCACGGCGTTGAGCGCCGCGCCTTTGCGTACGTTATCTGACGTCAGCCAAAGATTTAGTTCCGCCGGGTCGTCGACGCCCGTGCGCACGCGACCGACGTAGACCACGTCCTGCCCCACCGCATCGCCGACCGCGGTCGGATAATCGCCGGCCTCGACCAGCTCGATGCCCGGTGCAGCCTCGAGCGCGGAGTTGACCTTTTCCAGGTCAACAGCGCTGCCTGACTGCAAGGTCACGCTAAAGCTATCGCCAAAAAACACCGGGGCTTGAACGCAAGTGGCAGAAATCTTCAATAAAGGTTTCGCCAGGACCTGGCGCAGCTCTCGAACCAATCGTTTTTCCAGCAGCGTGTGGCCTTGCGCATCCGGCGTACCGACTTGTGCCAGCAGGTTGAAGGCCATCTGCCGGTCGAAGAACGTCGGTTCCAGCGGACGCATGTTGAGCAGCTCGGCGGTCTGCCGCGCGAGCTCGGTGACCGCCTCGCGGCCTTGCGCCGAAACGGCCAGATTGGCGGTGACGTTGACGTATTGCAGATCGAGCAGATCGAGCAGCGGCGCCAGCACCACCGCAAGCGTCGTAGCAGACGGGCTTGGGCTGCTGACCTGGAATGGGCTTTTCAGACTGACGAGAATATCGGCATTGGCCTCGGGCACCACTTGTGGCGCCTGATCGGCGGGCAAGGCGCCGGACAAGTCGATCAACGAGCAACCGGCAGCATGGGCGCGAGCGGCGTAGCTCAGCGACACCGCAGCGCCGGCGGCGAAGAACACCAGTCTGACCTTGCTGAAATCGAACTCGTCGACCTCGCGCACGCGGACGTTTTTGTTGCGGAACAGCACCGAGCTGCCGGCCGATTCACTGCTGGCCAGCAGGTGCAGGTTGCCGACCGGGAAGTCGCGTTCTTCGAGAATCTGTACGAGGGTTTCGCCGACAGTACCGGTGGCGCCGATAACGGCGATATCGAAAGTCTGGGTCATGGAGCTACCTCTGGCAAAACGGGGGAGCGGCACTTTACCGGGTGGGTGGCGCACAGGCAATTTCTGCCCGTACCGATCGTTCCCACGCTCTGCGTGGGAATGTCTCAACGGACGCTCCGCGTTCTGCTTTGGAAGGGACGCAGAGCGTCCCGGGATGCATTCCCACGCGGAGCATGGGAACGATCATTGCGCATAAAAAAACCCGCACCTCTTTCAAGGCACGGGCTTCTTCATTGCTTCAAGCGATCAACGCTCGAGCAGGATTCGCAGCATGCGGCGCAGCGGTTCGGCCGCACCCCACAGCAGCTGGTCGCCGACGGTGAAGGCGCCGACGAATTGCGAACCCATGTTCAGCTTGCGCAGACGACCGACCGGTACATTCAGGGTGCCGGTGACCTTGGTCGGGCTCAGCTCCTGCATGCTGATCTCGCGGTTGTTCGGTACCAGCTTGACCCAAGGGTTGTGCTGGCTGATCAGCCCTTCGATATCAGCGATCGGTACGTCCTTGTTCAGCTTGATGGTCAGCGCCTGGCTGTGGCAGCGCATGGCGCCGATGCGCACGCAGATGCCGTCGACCGGGATCGGGCTCTTGAAGCGACCGAGAATCTTGTTGGTCTCGGCCTGGGCCTTCCACTCTTCGCGGCTCTGGCCGTTCGGCAGTTCCTTGTCGATCCATGGGATCAGGCTGCCGGCCAGCGGTACGCCGAAGTTTTCGGTCGGGTACGCGTCGCTGCGCATGGCTTCGGCCACGCGACGGTCGATGTCGAGGATCGCGCTGGCCGGATCGGCCAGTTGATCGGCGACAGCGGCGTGGGTCGCGCCCATCTGCTTGATCAGTTCACGCATGTTCTGCGCGCCGGCACCGGAGGCCGCCTGATAGGTCATGGCGCTCATCCACTCGACCAGACCGGCCTCGAACAGACCGCCCAGGCCCATCAGCATCAGGCTGACGGTGCAGTTGCCGCCGATGTAGTTCTTGGTACCCGCGTCCAGCTGCTGGTCGATGACCTTGCGGTTGACCGGGTCGAGAATGATCACCGCGTCATCGTTCATGCGCAGGCTCGACGCCGCGTCGATCCAGTAACCCTGCCAGCCGGCTTCACGCAGCTTGGGGAATACTTCGCTGGTGTAGTCGCCGCCTTGGCAGGTCAGGATCACGTCGAGGGTCTTCAGCTCGTCAATGCTGTAAGCATCCTTGAGCGGAGCAATGTCCTTGCCCACGGACGGGCCTTGGCCACCGACATTGGACGTGGTGAAAAACACCGGCTCGATAAGATCGAAATCCTGCTCTTCCAGCATCCGCTGCATGAGCACGGAACCGACCATCCCGCGCCAACCGATCAGACCTACACGTTTCATCGCAACTACACCTTCTTGAAAAGTGGGCCGCTGCTTTGTATTGAATTTCGCAGCGGGCCCGAGAGATTACAGATTCCGCAGCGCGGCGACTACTGCGTCGCCCATTTCCTGCGTACCGACTTTGGTACAACCGACCGAGTGGATGTCGCCGGTGCGCAAGCCCTGATCGAGCACGACACTGACGGCTTTTTCGATGGCATCGGCAGCGTTGTGCAGATTGAAGCTGTAACGCAGCATCATCGATACCGACAGGATCGTCGCCAGCGGGTTGGCAATGCCTTTACCGGCAATGTCCGGGGCCGAACCGTGGCACGGCTCGTACATGCCCTTGTTATTGGAGTCTAGGGAGGCCGAAGGCAGCATGCCGATCGAGCCGGTGAGCATCGACGCTTCGTCGGAGAGGATGTCGCCGAACATGTTGTCGGTGACGATCACGTCGAACTGCTTGGGTGCGCGCACCAACTGCATGGCGGCGTTATCGACGTACATGTGGCTCAGTTCGACTTCCGGGTAATCCTTGGCCACTTGCTCGACCACTTCACGCCACAACTGACTGGACGCCAGGACGTTGGCCTTGTCCACCGAGCAGAGCTTCTTGCCACGAACCATGGCCATGTCGAAACCCACACGGGCGATGCGGCGAATTTCGCTTTCGCTGTACGGCAGCGTGTCGTAGGACTGACGCTCGCCGTTGTCCAGCGTACGGGTGCCACGCGGCGCGCCGAAGTAAATGCCGCCGGTCAGCTCACGGACAATGAGGATGTCCAGACCGGCAACGATTTCCGGTTTCAGGCTCGACGCGTCGGCCAGTTGCGGATAGAGGATCGCCGGGCGCAGGTTGCCGAACAGGCCCAGTTGCGCGCGGATTTTCAGCAGACCGCGCTCAGGGCGGATGTCACGCTCGATGGTGTCCCATTTCGGGCCACCGACCGCGCCCAGAAGCACGGCGTCGGCGGCGCGGGCGCGATCAAGGGTTTCGTCGGCCAGCGGCACGCCATGCTTGTCGATGGCCGCGCCGCCGATCACGTCGTGGCTCAGCTCGAAGCCCAGGCTGTACTTGTCATTGGCCAATTCCAGCACCTTGACCGCTTCGGCCATGATTTCCGGACCAATACCGTCACCCGGGAGAATCAGAATCTGCTTGCTCATGCTTTCCTCGTGTCTTCAAGCGGTGCGCCAGTGAACGGCGCGCCGGGAAAATTCCTATCGCTCGGCCATCAGTACGATCACATCGGTACTGAACGAGCCGTCGGCATCTATCTCAAAATACTCACGCACTTCGTTGCCCATCGACTGCTGCAACTGGCGGATCGCCGCGCGCATCACGTCAGGTGTGCGCATGCGCTCGACCCAGCTGCTGTACTCCAGACGCAGGCGCTGCCGGGTGGTACTGCGCACATGCAGACCGGCCTCGCTGACCTGGCGCAGCCACTCGGCGGCGGAGTAGTCGCGGACATGGCTGGTGTCGCGCAGCACTTCAACGCTTTGCAGGTAAGTGTCGAACAACGCACTGCCCGGTGACAACACATCAACGAACGCTGCCACCCCGCCCGGCTTCAGCACCCGGCGCACTTCGCGCAAGGCGAGACCGAGGTCGCTCCAGTGATGCGCCGAGTACCGGCTAAACACAAAATCGAACTCGCCATCAACGAACGGCAAGCGCTCGGCAGCGCCGTTGACAGTAATGATGTTGTTCAAGCCGCGATCAACGGCAGCGCCGGCAACCACATCAAGCATTTGCTGCGACAGGTCGTAAGCCACCACTTCCTTGACCAATGGAGCGACGTGGAAACTGACATGGCCTGCGCCGCAACCCAAGTCCAGCAAACGAGCCTCGCCCTGCCCGGCCAGCTCAGCCTGTAGCAATGCGAATTCGGTGCCTTGAGCGTGCACGGCGCTGCTCAGGTAGGCGGCGGCCTGTTCACCGAATTGCTTTTGTACGACCTGAGTGTGTTGGGCGGTGCTGGTCATGGGGACATCCTGTTCAATTTTGCGTTGCTTTGCAGGGTCCTATCGCTGGCAAGCCAGCTCCCGCAGGTTTTGTGAACTGCGCAAATCCCTGTGGGAGCTGGCTTGCCAGCGATGGGGTCAGCCCCGACTACATCAATTTCGAATCACACGTCGCGGAACAACCACGGCTGGCTAACCCGATGCTTGGCCTCGAACGTCGCAATAGCATCGCCGTCCTGCAAGGTCAGGCCGATATCGTCCAGACCATTGAGCAGGCAGTGCTTGCGGAACGCATCGATCTCGAAGCTGTACACCTTGCCATCCGGGCGGGTCACGGTCTGCGCCTGCAAGTCGATCTGCAATTGATAACCCGGCTCGGCTTCAACCTGCTTAAACAGTTCATCAACTTCTGCATCGCTGAGAATGATCGGCAGCAGGCCGTTCTTGAAACTGTTGTTGAAGAAGATGTCGGCGTAACTCGGCGCGATGATGCTGCGGAAACCGTACTCTTCCAGCGCCCACGGCGCGTGTTCACGGCTCGAGCCGCAGCCGAAGTTCTCGCGGGCGAGCAATACGCTGGCACCCTGATAACGCTCGGCGTTGAGGACGAAATCCTTGTTCAGCGGGCGCTTGGAGTTGTCCTGGTACGGCTGGCCGACATCCAGATAACGCCACTCGTCGAACAGGTTCGGACCAAAACCGGTGCGCTTGATCGACTTCAAGAACTGCTTGGGAATGATCTGATCGGTGTCGACGTTGGCACGATCCAAAGGCGCGACAAGACCAGTGTGCTGAGTAAATGCCTTCATCTTTACTGTGCTCCTTGGATCAATTCACGAACATCGATGAAACGGCCGTTCACTGCTGCTGCCGCCGCCATGGCCGGGCTGACCAGGTGGGTACGGCCACCGGCGCCCTGACGGCCTTCGAAGTTACGGTTGGAAGTCGAGGCGCAATGCTCGCCGGACTCCAAACGGTCCGGGTTCATTGCCAGGCACATCGAGCAACCCGGCTCGCGCCATTCGAAACCGGCCTCGAGGAAAATCTTGTCGAGTCCTTCAGCTTCAGCCTGCGCCTTGACCAGACCCGAGCCCGGCACGACGATCGCCTGCTTGATGGTCGAGGCGACCTTGCGGCCCTTGGCGATGACCGCAGCAGCGCGCAAGTCTTCGATGCGCGAGTTGGTGCAGGAACCGATGAATACGCGATCAAGCTGAATGTCGGTGATCGCCTGATTGGCGGTCAGACCCATGTATTTCAAGGCGCGAACGATCGAGTCGCGCTTGACCAGATCCATTTCCTTGGCCGGGTCCGGCACATTCTGATCAACAGCCAAAACCATCTCAGGCGAAGTGCCCCAGCTGACTTGCGGCTTGATCTGCGCGGCGTCCAACTCGACCACGGTGTCGAATTTGGCATCGGCGTCGGAGACCAGATCTTTCCAGGCTTCGACGGCCATGTCCCACTGCTCGCCCTTCGGCGCGAATGGACGACCTTTGACGTAGTCGATGGTCTTCTGATCTGCCGCCACCAGGCCCACGCGGGCGCCGGCTTCGATGGACATGTTGCAGATGGTCATGCGGCCTTCGACGGACAGATCGCGGATCGCGCTGCCGGCAAACTCGATGGCATGGCCGTTACCGCCGGCGGTGCCGATCTTGCCGATCACCGCAAGGACAATGTCCTTGGCGGTCACGCCGAACGGCAATTGGCCTTCGACGCGCACCAGCATGTTTTTCATTTTTTTGGCGACCAGGCACTGGGTGGCGAGCACGTGCTCGACCTCAGATGTACCGATACCGTGGGCCAATGCCCCGAATGCGCCGTGGGTCGAAGTGTGCGAGTCACCGCAGACCACGGTCATGCCCGGCAAGGTCGCGCCCTGCTCCGGGCTGATCACGTGAACGATGCCCTGACGGACGTCGTTCATCTTGAATTCGACGATGCCGTATTCATCGCAGTTGTCGTCGAGGGTCTGCACCTGCAAACGCGAAACCTGGTCGGCAATGGCTTCGATGCCGCCCTTGCGCTCCGGAGTGGTCGGTACGTTGTGGTCCGGGGTCGCAATGTTGGCATCGATGCGCCAAGGCTTGCGCCCGGCCAGACGCAAGCCTTCGAAAGCTTGCGGCGAAGTCACTTCGTGGATGATGTGACGATCGATGTAGATCAGCGCCGAGCCATCGTCGCGCTGCTTGACCAAATGCGAATCCCAGAGCTTGTCGTAGAGCGTTTTGCCGGCCATCAGACGGTTCCTCATCAGCTTGTTTCTATGCCCTGGGCTTATCAATAACCCTTTGGCTTGTGAGGCCGATCCTATGGGGTTAGATTAAATAACTCAAATTCATATTTTTTATGCTTTGGATAACCAACTGGAATGCGACATGGATCTGGCTAACCTGAATGCTTTTATTGCCATCGCCGAGACCGGCAGCTTCTCCGGCGCCGGCGAACGCCTTCATCTGACACAACCGGCGATCAGCAAGCGCATCGCCGGGCTTGAGCAGCAATTGAAGGTACGCCTGTTTGATCGACTGGGTCGCGAAGTCGGTCTGACCGAGGCGGGTCGCGCCCTGCTGCCAAGGGCTTATCAGATTCTCAATGTGCTCGACGACACCCGCCGCGCCCTGACCAACCTGACCGGCGAGGTCAGCGGCCGCCTGACGCTGGCCACCAGTCACCACATCGGCCTGCATCGCTTGCCGCCTCTATTAAGGGAGTTCACCCGCCGCTACCCACAGGTTGCGCTGGATATTCAGTTCCTTGATTCGGAAGTGGCCTACGAGGAAATTCTCCACGGCCGCGCAGAACTGGCGGTCATCACCCTCGCGCCAGAGCCGCATACCCTGGTCAAAGCCACGCCGGTGTGGGACGACCCGCTGGATTTCGTCGTCGCCCCGGAACACTCACTGATCAACAACGGCGCCGTCAGTCTGGCGGACATCGCCGGCCATCCGGCGGTTTTCCCCGGCGGCAACACGTTTACCCACCACATCGTCCAGCGTTTGTTCGAAGCTCAGGGCCTGACGCCGAACATCGCCATGAGCACCAACTATCTGGAAACCATCAAGATGATGGTCTCCATCGGCCTGGCCTGGAGCGTGCTGCCGCGCACCATGCTCGACGAACAAGTGGCAAGCATCGCATTGCCGGGCATACAGCTCACTCGCCAGCTAGGCTATATCTTGCACACCGAACGGACGCTATCGAATGCAGCACGCGCCTTCATGGCCCTGCTGGATGCACAAATCGATCGGCCAGGGATCCCGGCCTGACTTGTGCTACTCCTATAGAGCCGCTCCTGTGCCTCACGCCACTCAGCTCAAGGCCCGCTGACAATGCCGAAATCTGTTGACCGAACTCCGCCGATGCCGCGAATCCAGGCTGTCGATCCGCGCCATTCCGAGCAGAGCTGGGAAAGCGCGCCGCAATTGCTCGCCGCGCTCAACGGCGCGCGGCTCGGTGCCTGGTATTGGGACATCGAACGTGGGCAGATCAGCTGGTCACGGGGCACTCAGGCGTTATTCGGTTTCGATCCACGGCAGCCATTACCTGCCGACCTGGAATACCTCGACCTGTTGCCGCCGGAAGACCGCGCGAAAACCGTGCGCGCCTTCCACGCGGTGATCGCCGGCGCCCCGCTGGAGCAGGCGATGCATCACCGTATTCGCTGGCCCGACGGCAGCCTGCACTGGCTGGAGATCAGCGGCAGCCTGCTGCCGGACAAGAACGGCCGGCCCCGAATGATCGGGGTGATTCGCGAAATCACCCACCAACGCCAGCGCGAGCAGGCCCTGAGCAGCTCGGAGAAACGTTTCGCGACACTTTTCCACCTATGCCCGAACATGGTTCTGCTGACCCGTCAGGATGACGGTCTGATCAGCGAGGCCAACCAGTATTTCGAAAGCCTGTTCGGCTGGCCGGTGCAAAGCGCAATCGGCCGCACCACCCTGGAACTGGGCTTGTGGGTGCATCCCGAGCAACGCGCCGAACTGGTGAAGAAAACCAAAGCCAAGGGCGAGCTGATCAGCATGGAAGTGCAGTTCCGCGCCAGCAATGGCCAGGTGCACGACGGCATCCTCAGCGCGCAGAAGGTCGAGCTAGAAGGCCAGCCCTATCTGCTCAGCACCTTCCTCGACACTACCGAACGCAAAGCCGCCGAACTGGCCTTGAAGGACAGCCAGGAACGCCTCGACCTGGCGCTGGATTCGGCGCAACTCGGCACCTGGGACTGGCACATCCCCAGCGGCATGCTTTACGGCTCGGCGCGCGCTGCGCAATTGCACGGGCTGGAGCCGATTCCATTCCATGAATCATTCGAGGAGTTTTTCGAAGGCGTGCCGGGCGAGGAACGCGACAGCATGCGCGACGCCTACCGCAGCCTGCGCGAAGGCCCCGCCGGCAATTATCAACTGACCTATCGCGTGCAGTTGCCCGACGGCAGCTCGCGCTATCTGGAAAGCCGCGCGCGTCTCTATCGCGACGACAACGGCGCGCCGCTGCGCATGGCCGGCACGTTGCTGGACATCACCGATCAGGTCGAGCGCGAGCAGCGGCTGGTAGCCTCGGAAGAGAAATTCGCCACGCTGTTTCAGGTCAGCCCCGATCCGATCTGCGTGACGCGCCAGGAAACCGGGGAGTTCATCGAGATCAATTCGAGCTTCAGCCAGACTTTTGGCTGGAGTGCCGCCGATGTGATTGGCCACACCGCCGAGGAAATCGGCCTGTGGGACGCCTCGGCAAAGAGCCTGCAACGCATCGAACGAGTGATCCGCGAACAGGGCCTGAGCAACGTGGCCATTCTCGTCCAGCACAAGGACGGCCAGTCGCTGACCTGCGTGATTTCCAGCCGGCAGATCAGCGTCGGCGACCAGCCGTGCATCGTCACCACCCTGCGCGACATCACCCAGCAACAACGCTCGGAAGCGGCGCTGAAGGCTAGCGAAGAAAAGTTCGCCAAGGCGTTTCACTCCAGCCCTGACGCCATCACCATCACCGAGCGCGACACCGGGCGTTATCTGGAGGTCAACGACGGTTTCTGTCGCCTCACCGGCTACCGCGCCGACGAAGTGGTGGGCAAAACCGTTTATCAGGTGGGGATCTGGGCCGAAGAGAAACAGCGCTCGACCTTACTCGCCGAGTTGCAGATCAAGGGCCGCGTGCATCATCAGGAAATGCTCGGGCGCAACAAGCGCGGCGAGTTGCTCACGGTGGAAGTTTCGGTCGAGCCGATCACCCTCAATGAAACCGCCTGCCTGCTGCTGACCGCGCGCGACGTCAGCCTGTTGAAGAACGCCGAAGCGCAGATTCGTCACCTGGCCTATCACGACCCGCTGACCAACCTGCCCAACCGCGCCTTGCTGATGGATCGCCTGAGTCAGCAGATCGCCCTGCTCAAGCGCCACAATCTGCGCGGCGCCTTGCTGTTTCTCGACCTCGACCACTTCAAGCACATCAACGATTCCCTCGGTCACCCGGTCGGCGACACCGTGCTGAAAATCATCACCGCGCGGCTCGAAGCCAGCGTGCGCATGGAAGACACGGTAGCGCGCCTCGGTGGCGATGAGTTCGTGGTGTTGCTCAGCGGCCTCGAAGGTTCGCGCAGTGAAGTCAGCGAACAAGTGCGCGCGCTGGCCGACACCATTCGCGAATTACTTTCGGAGCCGATGTTCCTCGATGGCCAGCGCCTGCAAGTGACGCCGAGCATTGGCGTGGCGCTGATTCCCGATCACGGTTCGACCCCGACCGACCTGCTCAAACGCGCCGACATCGCCCTGTACCGGGCCAAGGATTCCGGGCGCAATACCACGCAGATGTATCACAACACCATGCAGAAAGCGGCCAGCGAACGCCTGCGCATGGAGACCGACCTACGCTTGGCGCTGTCGCGCGGCGAGTTCAACGTGCACTTCCAGCCGCAAGTCGATGCCCGCGACAACCGCATCATCGGCGCCGAAGCCCTGGTACGCTGGAACCATCCTGAACTTGGCGCGCAATCGCCTACCGAGTTCATCAAGGTGCTGGAAGATAGCGGCCTGATTCTCGAAGTCGGCACCTGGATCCTCGATGAAGCCTGCAACGCGTTCAAACAATTGATCGCACTGAAACTCGTCGACCCGCTGAATTTCAGCCTGTGCGTGAACATCAGCCCGAGGCAGTTCCGCCAGAACGATTTCGTCGAACGCATCGAACACAGCATGACCAGCCACGGCCTGCCCTGCTCGCTACTGAAACTGGAAATCACCGAAGGCATCGTCATTCAGAATCTGGAAGACACCATCAGCAAAATGCGCCGGCTGAAAAAGCTCGGCGTGAGCTTCGCCATGGACGATTTCGGCACCGGTTATTCATCGCTGACGTATTTGAAGCGGCTACCGGTAGACACCCTGAAGATCGACCAGTCGTTCATCCGCGATGCAACCACTGACTCCAATGTCGCAGAGATCATCCGCGCAATTGTTGCGATGGCGCGCAGCCTTGAGCTGGAAGTCATTGCCGAAGGCGTGGAGACGCCCGCGCAACTGGCATTTTTGCAGGGGCTGGAATGCCATCTGTATCAGGGTTATCTGCACAGCCGGCCGGTGGGGTTGGAGGATCTGAAAAAACTGCTGCCCTGAATCGGCGGTCGCACAGACTGGCAACAGAGCAACAATTGCCACGGTTTGCGTCAGCCTGTAGGGTCGCGTTTTTTGCGCCGCTTCGAGATCAACCATGCAGGATGCATCCCTTCCCCGCCCGGCCCTGCTGGGCATCGACCTTGGCACCACCAACAGCCTGATCGCCGTCTGGCGTGAAGGCCGCGCCGAACTGATTCCTAACGCCCTCGGCGATGTGCTGACACCGTCGGTGGTCAGCCTTGATGAAGACGACACGATTCTGGTCGGCAAAGCCGCCCGCGCCCGCCTGACCACGCACCCGGAACGCACTGCCGCCGCGTTCAAACGCTTCATGGGCAGCGACAGGCAAATCCAGCTCGGCTCTCGCCAGTTCAGCCCGGAAGAGTTGTCGGCGCTGGTACTTGGCTCACTCAAGCAGGACGCGGAGGCCTTTCTCGGCCAAGCGGTCACAGAAGCGGTCATTTCCGTACCGGCATATTTCAGTGACGAGCAGCGCAAGCGTACCTTGTTCGCCGCCGAACTGGCCGGGCTGTCCGTGACGCGCCTGATCAACGAACCGACCGCTGCCGCCATGGCGTACGGCCTGCACGAACAGAAGTTCGAACGCACGCTGATTTTCGATCTCGGCGGCGGCACATTCGACGTCACCGTGCTCGAATACGCATTGCCGCTGATTGAAGTGCATGCCTCCACTGGCGACAACTTTCTCGGCGGCGAAGACTTCACCGCCGCCCTGTTGCAGGCCTGCCTGAAACATTGGCAACTCACACCCTCAACGATCGATGCACAAGCCATGGCCAGCCTCGGTGATGCCCTCGAACAGCTGAAATGCAAACTCGGCGAAGGCGCACAGCAGTTGAGCTGGCGGCATGCCGAGCAGACATTCGAATGGGAACTGGATGAAGCCGCTGCAGTAAAAATATGGGAGCCGTTGCTGGCCCGCTTGCGCGCGCCAATCGAACAGGCTCTGCGCGATGCCCGACTGAAACCGCGCGACCTCGACAGCCTGGTGCTGGTCGGTGGCGCCACGCGCATGCCGGCGGTACAGCAAATGGTCGCCACGTTGTTTGGACGCCTGCCTTATCGGCATCTTGATCCAGACACTATCGTGGCGCTGGGGGCGGCGACGCAGGCGGCATGCAAGGCGCGGGATGGTGCGGTCGAGGAATTGATTCTGACCGATGTCTGCCCGTATACGCTGGGGATTTCGACCAATCGTGGCGAAGGCGTCAGTGGCGCGTTCTCGCCGATCATCGAGCGCAACACGGTGATTCCAACGTCACGGGTGCAGCGTTACTCGACGACGTTTGCGCAACAGACTGAAATCCGTATCGCGGTGTATCAAGGGGAACGCCCGTGGGTACGCGACAATATTTTCATCGATTCTTTCGACATCCAGTTCACCCCTAGTGAGCAACTGCAGAGTCTCGATGTGCGTTTCAGCTATGACATCAACGGCCTGCTGGAAGTAGACGTCACGCTTCTGGAAACCGGCGAACGTTACGGCCACAGCATCGACCGCAGCCCGACCGGACTGGATGAACAGGCGCGCAGAGACAGCCATGCCCGGCTCGCGACGCTCAAAGTCCACCCTCGCGACGCCCTGCCCAACCGCACCCTGCTCGCACGTCTGGAGCGAGCATGGATGCAAAGTCTGGGCGACGAGCGCGCGCGCATTGCCGAGTGGATGGATACCTTCAACACCGTGCTTGCCGGCCAGCAACCCGGCGCAATCGCCAGCCACCGCTCAGCGCTGAATGATGCGCTGGATCAGATGCGTCTTTAGCCGTTCAGTCGCCGCAGAGCCGCCTGCAATCCGCCGGACAACATATCTGCCCCACCGTCCGGCGGCACGCCGTAGCGATTGGGCAGTTTGTCTCCTGGAAAACCGAAGAGCACCAGCGGCAGGAATGGCAGAAACGGCGACAATCCAAGAAATATCAGCAGTGTCGGTATGCCCCGGCCCATATCGTGCAACCGCCGTAGCACTGCCGCGAACAACAGCAGTACGCCAAGCAAAAAGATGACCATCCCGCCAATCGTCGTGCCCGTTATCAGCCCGGCTATCGGTGTGACCACCACGCATCCCAGGACCTGAGCGATAAAAGCCTTGCGCCCCAGCCGTGATCCGAGGCGCCAAAAAGCTTTCGCTGGTACTGGCTGGACATCACTGTTGGCTAACAGCAACCGCTCCGACCACGACAGCAACGCGCAAAGTGCCAAGCGCAAACCGACGCTGTTCTGCACGTCATCCTTACCCTGCTGCAGTTGCCGCAATACTCGCGTTTTCGGCACACCGGCAGCGCCGTAGCGAATCAAGCTCTTGAGCGCATCCAGCGCCTCATAGGCCAATAGTTTGTCGACACCGAAATCCGTCAACACCTTGCGCGGTGGCCACACCGGTTCGCCCTTGATCAGACCGTCGCGAAAGCCTTCGAACCAGTCATCCTCGCAACTGACCGCTTCAATCGACTGCAACAACGCCTGGTGTTGCTCGACGCTCAGGCCTGGATCGTGGTAGAGCACGCCCCAGAACATCAACAAGCCCAAGAGGTCGTCACCGCACGCCGCACGGTCACTTTCGACGCAGGTGTAAAGCAGGGCATTGGCGGGCAGCCTGGCGCTATCGAGGGCCTGCTCCACGCTGAATAATTGTTGCACCAGCAAACCGTGCACAGGATCGTCACCCTGCAGCCAGCCGAGCAAACCGGCGCCATCGCCCTGCTCACGCAGCAAGCGCCGCAATAGCGGCTGCAGTCGGCTCAAAGGATGCGCAGGATTGAACGGCAAACGCTCCAGACACTGCGCATCAATCAATTGCAACCAGCGCTCGGGTTGTTCCAGCAATGCCAGCAAAAACACGGTTTGAGCGTGCCAATCCCAGATCGCCGTTCCCAACCCGATCGGCGGCAAACCTGTCGCGCGCCGATTCAACTGGAGCATGAGATCAAGCTCCGAGAGGTCATTGCCGTCTTTGACCGCACTCAGCTCGAACGCGTCGGCAATGCGTGCAAGCGCCGTGTCGCTATAGGGCCGCAAGCGCTGCAACCACAGACGACAAACCTTGTGCAGCGTACCTTCGGACAACGCGAGCGGCAATTGCGGTGAAAGTGTTTGCGAGTCAGTGAAAGCGCTCATGGCCTGCGCAACAGGCGCCTTGGCCAGCCAATGCAGATGTTGCCTGGCCTGATACTTCAGGCCGCTCAAAACCAGGCATTCCAGCGCATCCACCGGCAGCGGTTCGTCGACAATCTGCTGCAACAAGGCCGAATCACCACGATGCAGCGCCCAGGCGTGCCGGTACAGACGCAGCAAACGGCTGTCGTGGTTTTCGCCGATCAACTGCGCGAGCAATGGCAGCTCGTCGCCCGCCATGCGCCAATCAACAAAGCTTTGCGCCAGTGCATCAAGCTTGAGCCGTCCGACACCCAACCAACGCGTCAAGGTCTCGGGCCGCTGTGACGGACTGCCATACACCTGGCACTCAGCACCCAGCTCGTCCGGCCAAACGGCGCAGTCCTCCAGACGATCGAACGCCTGAATCAGCAACGGCAGAAAGGTCGGCTGACGCTTGGCACACAGCTCCAGCAAGCGACTCTCTGCCGCGGGATGGCGATGTTCGCTCCAGAGCCGAATCCAGCATGGAAACGCTTGATCGTCGTGCCCCAACAGACTGTACTGACACGCCAGCAGGTACAGCCAGTCGACGTTATCCGGCGCGGCATCGTGCTGTTCGGCACAGCACTGTAGGAACGTCGGCGCGCCCATCCCCGCTTGGGTGAACTGCACCAGCAGACGCTTGAGGTACGCGGCATCGTTGGGCAACGGCAAGCACGTGTGCCGACTGGCGAACTCGGCGAACTCGTGAAGCGGACGCTGAGTAAAGATGAAATCGAGGCTACGGGCATACCACAGCGACTCGGTCTGTGCCGGCTCTGACCAAGCGCTCATCAGATCCGTGTCGAACGGGTCGGGCGTCTTGATGCGCTGCAAAAAGCCTTCTACCGCTTGCGCATCGTCGAATGCCAGGTCCAACAATTGCTGATCCCAGGCCATGCGCTGCGCCAACAGATTCGCACAACGGTAGGACAACGGACCGCAGCCGGACAGTCGGTGGTACAAGCCCCAGTTGAGGTCATCGAAAACCTCCAGTGACAAGTCATCCAGCGTCCGGACGAATGCCTGCCACGCCGCGTGATTGAAGCGTCGCGCGGGATCATCCAGCAGCGCACAGAAATCCAGGAAAGCTTGAGGCGCCCGAACGACATTGGCTTGTGCAGCGTCAATCTCGTCTTCAGCCTCTTCCTGCTGCTCTTCACGGGCCAGACGCAGGGCACTCTCGTAGGCCATGCGCAGCGCCTGAAAACCTTCCGGGTCGGTTTCCGGATGGTGCGCCGGCAAACGGGCGCGATAGGCGCTGCGAATCAGGGTTTCGTCAGTAGTCGGTTCAATGCCCAGTCGAATCCAGCAACTCATGACCAGTCGAACTCCCCAAGCGATGCCGGACGAGACGGCGGATCAATATCCATGTGCCAAGGCAGATCGGCGAGAAAGTGTGGAATGTTTTGCGCAAGGCCTCGGGCAATCCTGGTGTTGAAAGCGCTGGTGCCCTCACGACTCATCTCGACCGCCAGTTCATCATCGCTTTTGCTCATGCAGCACCAAAAAGTTCGTCCCACCAGAAAGCCGTTGAAATAAGCCATCCAGCTGCCGTAATGAAACTGCGCCCTCAACGCCAGACGACTGTGCAACCAGTTGCTCTCGGCCAGATCGATCCATTGATTACGCACGGCGCAGCGCAAAAGAAAGCCCATCCGGCCGTAATCCCAGGACAGAATGCCGCCGGGACCACAGCTGCCGAAGGTACGGCTGGCAAATTCATGCAGGACGCGCTCGCGCGGGTTCAGCTCATTGAGCAACGACTGCCATTCACTCGGCAGGCATCGCTGCCAGGCCAGATAGGCCCCGCTGAGGTGCTTGGCATGGCCGTCGTCGGTCATCCATCCGAGCATGTCGAACAACTGTCGGCGATCATCGATACCCCAACTTTCCTTGAGGTTGATGTAACGATCGTTGCAGAACGCCGGGTCGTCATACCCGGCGCCGGTGTTGAGCGCGGCCATTGGTGCGGACAACGCGCACAGCCAGCGCTGTTGAATCTCGTCCATGAAAAAAGGCTCCAGGCCGACCGCTGGGAAATGGGGGCCGGCAAAACTGCGCAGATTGTAAAGAGCCCCGACAACAGCGGCAAACCCTGCATCGCTTTGATTGCGCGCACAAAAAAGGCCCCGACGTATCGGGGCCTTTCGTTCAGCGGCTTATCGCCGATTCGGGCGATTGTGTGTCAGCACATGAATCAATGCTGCAGCGCCGGCTGCTGCGCTCCATTGATCGGGATGCGCTTGGCTTTCGCTTCTTCCGGGATCACACGGAGCAGGTCGATGCTCAGCAGGCCGTTGCGCAGCGCAGCGTCCTTGATCTCGATGTGATCGGCCAGACGGAACGACAGCTTGAAGGCTCGCTGGGCGATGCCTTGATGCAAGAACGTGACGCTCTCGTCAGTGTCACGCTTGCCGCCACTGATGGTCAGCACACCCTTTTCGACTTGCAGGTCCAGGTCTTCTTCCTGGAAACCGGCGGCCGCGACGACGATACGGTATTGGTCATCACCGTGTTTTTCGACGTTGTAGGGTGGATAGCTGCTGCCAGGCTCGTTACGCAGGGCGGTTTCGAACAGGTCGTTGAAACGGTCGAAACCTACCGAGGAACGGAACAGTGGCGCGAGAGAAAATGCAGTACTCATGATTCAAATCTCCTGAAAACAATCAGCAAGGTTTTGTGTCTCCGCGACCCGAATTCGGCATCGCGTAACCCTTAGATAGGGACCGCTGTTTTGATTTCAAGAGAATATTTTGAGATTTTTTATGCGGCTTCGACGAGCGGCAATCCGAGCAAGCGCGAGACTTGATCCGGCTCGGTTTCGCGACGCAGAACAGTGAAAAGCTCGGCGGCTTCCGGGTAGTTGCGCGTCAACATGGCCAGCCATTGCTTGAGGCGACCGGGCGATTGGCGTGCGGTCATCTGCGCCTTGGCCTGCAGCCAGAAGTCCTGAATCAGCGGCATCAGCTCGGCCCAGGTCATCTCGACGACCTCTTCGCCAGCGCGCGCCGCAGCGATCTGCCGAGCGAGATCCGGGCGGGAGACCAGCCCCCGACCGAGCATGATGTCTTCGACACCACTGATTTCGCGGCAACGGCGCCAGTCTTCGACGCTCCAGATGTCCCCGTTGGCGAAGACCGGGACCTTGACCACATCCTGCACACGCGGGATCCACTCCCAATGAGCCGGCGGTTTGTAGCCGTCCATTTTCGTCCGCGCATGTACGACGATGTGCTCTGCCCCGCCTTCGGCCAGCGCCGTGGCGCAGACCAGCGAGCCGTCAGGACTGTCGAAACCCAGGCGCATTTTCGCGGTGACCGGGATGTGCGTCGGTACGGCGCGACGGACATGCTCGACGATCTGGTTGAGCAGCTCCGGCTCCTTGAGCAGCACGGCGCCGCCACGGGATTTGTTGACGGTCTTGGCCGGGCAGCCGAAGTTGAGGTCGATCACTTCCGAGCCAAGCTCGCAGGCCAACGCGGCGTTTTCCGCCAGGCACACCGGATCGGAACCGAGCAATTGCACGCGCAGCGGCACGCCGGACGCGGTGCGAGCGCCGTTGAGCAGCTCGGGGCCGAACTTGTGGAAATAGGCCGGCGTGAGCAACTGGTCGTTGACCCGAATGAACTCGGTCACGCACCAATCGATGCCGCCAACGCGGGTCAACACGTCGCGCAGGATGTCGTCGACCAACCCTTCCATGGGCGCCAGAGCAATTTGCATGGGGAAACACTACTTGAAGAAAAAACGTGCGGCAGTTTACTGGATATCGCACAAATCCGCAGAACTACACATATCTCTGTGGGAGCGAGCCTGCTCGCGAAGACGGTCTGTCAGTTGACGCATGCGTAACTCACGCGATGCTTTCGCGAGCAGGCTCGCTCCCACAGGGTGAGATTCACATGGCTTCTGCAATCTGGATCGCCGGGCCATAGCCTTCGATAAATTCCGCCGGCATACGCTTGGGCTTGCCGGTCGACAGTTCGATGCACACAAATGTGGTCTGCGCGCGCAACAGGGTGGCGTTGTCGCTGGGGCGTTTGAGCTGGAAATGCCGGGTCATTTTCAGGCGCTGATCCCAATCGACGATCCAGGTCGCCAGTTGCAGTTCATCGCCTTCATAGGCGGCGGCCAGATAATCGATTTCGTGGCGGACAACGGCCATTGCTCGGTCCAGACGCCGGTATTCGACCAGGTCCAGGCCGAGGCGCTGCGAATGGCGCCAGGCGCAGCGCTCGAGCCAGGTGACGTACACCGCGTTATTGGCGTGCCCGAGCCCGTCGATGTCTTCGGCGCCTACTTGCAGATCAATGGTAAACGGCGTTGCCCGATCCCAGCCCATGCCCCACTCCCGGTCAAAGTATTCAACCGAGGCAGTGTAACGGAGCTCAGGCCGATTGGCGCGCCTGGAGACTGCGACCGGCGAGCAGTGATAACACGCCATCAATCACTCGAGGGTCGGCCAGCACGCGTTGATGGCCGCCGCTTTCCAGGCGCAGCAGGCGGCTGTCGAACCAGGCTTCGTGAATCAATTGCGATTCTTTGACCGAGACAAAATTGTCGTCCTCGGCATGGACGATCAGGCCGGGCATATCCAGTTGATAGTGGGCCACGTCCAGCGTCGCGGCGCGCATGCCGACGTCCTGCTCGACCTGACGAATGAACGCCGAACGCGCGCGCGGCGGCATGCCGACCATTCGCGCGAAACCGCGCAGCACGCCGAGAATCCGCGACGGTGCGGCGATGCTGACCAGGGTTTCGGTGCGCAGCCCCAATTGCACGGCGAGCATCGCGCTGGCGCCGCCCATGGAATGGCCGATAACCGCTTGCAGCGGCGGCAATTCGGCAGCGGCTTCAAGCATGGCGCGGGCGAACAGCACTACATTGGCTTCTCGCCCAGGGGAGCGACCGTGTGCCGGGCCATCGAGCGCGACGACGGTATAGCCGGCATCAACCAAAGCGTTTATCAGCGAAGCGAATTGCGTTGGCCGCCCTTCCCAACCATGCATCAGCAACACTGTAGGACCTTGGCCCCAACGCAGCGCCGACAGACCGAAGCGCAATGTGATGCGTTCGGAGCTGGCCAACAGCGGCAGCTCCCAATCGCGCAGCGGTAGAGCGCGGGGCGTCATGAACGCCAGACGCATTTTGCTTGCCACCAGTTTCGGTGCAAACCAGCCCAAGGTACCGTTAACGCCACGAACCCACTTCAACGCGTTCATCGCACTCTCCTCAGGCTTGTTGCCTTCAGGTCAACGCACCGCCGACTTGGCAGCGCGCAGCAATCGATCGGATAAATCTCCCGGACCCAGCGCTCTGGCCAAGGCCAGACCACCGACCATCAACGCGACATCGGCCAAAGCCTTGTCGGTGTCTTCAGGGCTGGCCGCCAGTTGCGCGACCATCAATTCCAAATGCTCGTTCAGCGCAATGCGGAACGACTCCGGCAAACGCCCCAGCTCCCCAATCGAGGCCGGGATCGGGCATGCAGCCTCGCTGGAATCCCGGTGTTTGCGTGACAGGTAGAACGCAGCCACCAAAGCGCGACGCTCTTCGCCGGTCAGATCGGCGTCCATGTCGGCAATCAGGTCGCGACGGCGGCCCAGCAGCTGTTTGAACGCCTCGAGCATCATCGCGTCCTTGCTTTCGAAGTGCGCATAGAAGCCGCCGACAGTCAGCCCGGCGGCGCCCATCACTTCACCCACGCTCGGGTCTGCCGGGCCGCGTTGAATCAATGCGGCGCTGGCAGCCTTGAGGATGCGTTCGCGGGTTTGAGCTTTTTTATCGTTCATCGTTGCCTCCGAATATTACGACTAGAATATTATTCGCATAATAATATTCCGCAAGTCATGAATATGACCGCTGGTCTGAAGCACAGTGTAAGGAAAAAGGAGAGTTGGCCAAACGCCGGACAAACAAAAGGGCCATTCAATAATTGAATGACCCTTATAAAATCCCGCAGAGCGGGTAATCGTGGCGTCCCCTAGGGGACTCGAACCCCTGTTACCGCCGTGAAAGGGCGGTGTCCTAGGCCACTAGACGAAGGGGACACAAACCCTTCTATACAACTGATCAGTGCTGAGAGCTGATCGATTCAAGGCCGGTGTGGCCAGACCTTGAACTGTAAAATTGGTGGAGCTAAGCGGGATCGAACCGCTGACCTCCTGCATGCCATGCAGGCGCTCTCCCAGCTGAGCTATAGCCCCGGATTTTTCGCCTCGCGGCGGAGTGATCTCTTGCAACATCACTTCTGTAAAACTGGCGTCCCCTAGGGGACTCGAACCCCTGTTACCGCCGTGAAAGGGCGGTGTCCTAGGCCACTAGACGAAGGGGACGCAAACCCTTCTATACAACTGATCAACGCTGAGTGTTGATCGCTTCAAGGCCGGTGTGGCCAGACCTCGAAGTGTAAATTGGTGGAGCTAGACGGGATCGAACCGTCGACCTCTTGCATGCCATGCAAGCGCTCTCCCAGCTGAGCTATAGCCCCTCATCGCTGAGGACGGGGCGAATCTTAAGGGCGTATCGAAAGCCTGTCAAACTTATTTTTGAAAAATTTCAAAATTTTTTGCCGGGATAACAATCACTTACCGCCCTCCCCCGTAAATTCGGGAGAAACGCCGAAGGCAGGATCAAAAGATCGCAGCCTTCGGCAGTCCTGCAGAGAAGCAAAAGCAATCAGGCGATGGCGCCCAAGAGCTTTTCCCATTCCTTGTTTTCTTTCTTGGACACGCCGCCCAGCAGGTCAATCGCCTGGCGCAGACGGAAACGGGTCAGGTCCGGGCCGAGGATTTCCATCGCATCGAGCACCGACACCGAACTCGCCTGCCCGGTGATCGCAGCAAACATCAGCGGCATCGCGTCGCGCAGTTTCAGCTCGAGGGACTCGACCACCGCCTGGATCGTCGCGGTGATGCTGTCCTTCTCCCACTGCCGCAGGCTTTCCAGTTTCCACAGGATCAATTGCATCAACTGGCGAACCTGATCGCCGGAGAGCTTTTTCGACTCAAACAGCTTGGCATCCGGATTCACGCCGCCGGCAAAGAAGAACCCCGCCAGCGGCGCGACCTGGCTGAACGTTTCAACACGGCCCTGAACGTGCGGTGCGATCTTCATCATGTAGTCGGAATTGAACGCCCACTTCTGCACGCGCGCGGCAAATTCTTCCACCGGCAGATCGCGCAGCCACTGGCCGTTGAGCCACGACAGCTTCTCGATATCGAAGATCGGCCCGCCGAGGGATACGCGCTTGAGGTCGAAGTTGTCGACCATTTCCTGCAGCGAGAACTTCTCGCGCTCGTCCGGCATCGACCAGCCCATGCGCCCGAGGTAGTTGAGCATCGCTTCCGGCATGAAGCCCATGCGCTCGTAGAACGTCACCGAGGTCGGGTTCTTGCGCTTGGACAGCTTGCTCTTGTCCGGGTTACGCAGCAGCGGCATGTAGCACAGCTCCGGTTGTTCCCAGCCGAAGTATTCGTACAGCAAAATCAGTTTCGGTGCCGATGGCAGCCATTCTTCGCCACGCAGCACGTGGGTGATGCCCATCAGGTGATCGTCGACCACGTTGGCGAGGAAGTACGTCGGCAGGCCGTCGGTCTTCATCAGCACTTGCATGTCCATGCGATCCCACGGGATCTCGACGTCGCCACGCAGCATGTCCGGCACCACGCAGACGCCTTCGCTCGGCACCTTCATGCGAATCACGTGCGGTTCGCCAGCGGCCAGGCGCGCCGCGACTTCTTCCTTCGACAGCAGCAGCGCGCGGCCGTCGTAGCGCGGAGTTTCGCCACGAGCCATTTGCTCGGCGCGCATCTGATCGAGTTCTTCAGCGGTGCAGAAGCACGGGAACGCATGCCCCATGTCGACCAGTTGCTGGCAGTACTTCTGGTAGATGTCGCCGCGCTCGCTCTGCCGATACGGGCCGTGCGGGCCGCCGACATCCGGACCTTCGCTCCAGTCGATGCCGAGCCAGCGCAGGGCGTCGAAGATCTGCTGTTCGGACTCGCGGGTCGAACGCAACTGATCGGTGTCTTCGATGCGCAGGATGAACTCACCGCCATGCTGCTTGGCAAAGCAGTAGTTGAACAATGCGATGTAAGCGGTACCTACGTGGGGGTCCCCGGTAGGCGATGGCGCGATGCGAGTGCGGACGGTGGTCATGGCTTGTCTCGAAAAAATGAAGAGCAGAACAATCAAGCGGCGAATGGTAACAGGCGACACCCGCCCCGCTCCAGCGGGCAGGGTATTTAAGCCAGATGCCCTAAGCCCTTCGGATGGTGTGAAGGCCATTCGCGAGCAGGCTCGCTCTTACAGAGATACACAATGATCGTTCCCACGCTCTGCGTGGGAAAGCATCCTGTGACGCTCTGCGTCACGCGAGCGATGGGACGCAGAGCGTCCCGGGCGGCATTCCCACGCAGAGCGTGGGAACGATCCCTTAAACCGTAAGCAATCGTTCGCGCAGTTTGGCAATCTCGTCACGCATCTGCGCCGCCGCTTCAAACTCCAGATCCCGCGCCAATTGGTACATCTTCTCTTCCAGCGCGCGGATGCGTTTGGTGATTTCGCTTGGCGAGCGCAGTTCGGCTTCGTACTTGGCGTTCTCTTCGGCGGCCTTGGCCATGCCTTTGCGCTTCTTGCTGCGCGAGCCCGGTACGGTGGCGCCTTCCATGATGTCGGCGACGTCCTTGATCACACCTTTCGGGGTGATGCCGTTCTCAAGGTTGAAAGCGATCTGCTTCTCGCGACGGCGCTCGGTCTCACCAATCGCCCGCTCCATCGAACCGGTCATGCGATCGGCGTAGAGAATCGCCCGGCCATTGAGGTTACGCGCCGCGCGGCCGATGGTCTGGATCAGCGAGCGCTCGGAACGCAGGAAGCCTTCCTTGTCAGCATCGAGAATCGCCACCAGCGACACTTCCGGCATGTCGAGGCCTTCACGCAGCAGGTTGATCCCGACCAGCACATCGAACACGCCGAGGCGCAAATCGCGGATGATCTCGACGCGCTCGACGGTATCGATGTCCGAGTGCAGATAACGCACGCGCACGCCGTGGTCGGCGAGGTAATCGGTCAGGTCTTCGGCCATGCGCTTGGTCAGCGTGGTGACCAGCACACGTTCTTCGATCGCCACGCGCTTGGTGATTTCCGAGAGCAAGTCATCGACCTGAGTCAGTGCCGGCCGCACTTCAACCTGCGGGTCGACCAGGCCGGTCGGCCGCACCACTTGTTCGACCACGCGCCCGGCGTGCTCGGCTTCATAGTTGCCGGGGGTCGCCGAAACGAAAATGGTCTGCGGGCTGACCCCTTCCCACTCGTCGAAACGCATTGGCCGGTTGTCCAGCGCCGAAGGCAGGCGGAAGCCGTACTCAACGAGGGTTTCCTTGCGCGAACGGTCGCCCTTATACATCGCGCCGACCTGCGGCACGCTGACGTGGGATTCGTCGATCACCAGCAAGGCGTCGGCAGGAAGATAGTCGTAAAGCGTGGGTGGCGCCGCGCCGGATGGACGCCCGGAAAGGTAGCGCGAGTAGTTTTCGATGCCGTTGCAGTAACCCAGTTCGAGGATCATCTCCAGGTCGAAACGGGTGCGCTGCTCCAGGCGCTGGGCCTCCACCAGTTTGTTGTTACTGCGCAGGTATTCGAGGCGCTCCTGCAATTCGACCTTGATGCCTTCGATGGCGTCGAGCAGGGTTTCCCGAGGCGTCACGTAGTGGCTCTTCGGATAGAAAGTGAAGCGCGGCATCTTGCGGATGACTTCGCCGGTCAGCGGATCAAACGCGGAAATGCTCTCGACCTCGTCGTCGAAAAGCTCAATGCGGATCGCTTCCAGATCGGATTCCGCCGGGAAGATAT
Source organism: Pseudomonas sp. AC255 (assembly GCF_979258175.1). Classification (NCBI taxonomy): domain Bacteria; kingdom Pseudomonadati; phylum Pseudomonadota; class Gammaproteobacteria; order Pseudomonadales; family Pseudomonadaceae; genus Pseudomonas; species Pseudomonas sp. AC255. The sequence continues at coordinate 3,127,359 of NZ_OZ409841.1, forward strand.
CGATCACATCACCGCGCACGCGGAACGTCGCCCGGGCAAAATCCATGTCGTTGCGGGTGTATTGCAGGTCAGCCAGGCGCCGCAACAGCGCGCGCTGATCGAGCTTGTCGCCGCGATCCACGTGCAAGACCATTTTCAGATAGGTTTCCGGGCTGCCCAGACCATAGATGCACGACACCGTGGTGACGATGATCGCGTCCTTGCGCTCCAGCAACGCTTTCGTCGCGGACAGTCGCATCTGCTCGATGTGGTCGTTGATCGACGCGTCCTTCTCGATGAAGGTGTCGGACGACGGCACATAGGCTTCGGGCTGGTAGTAGTCGTAATAGGAAACGAAGTATTCAACGGCGTTGTTCGGAAAGAACGCCTTGAACTCACCGTACAACTGCGCGGCCAGGGTCTTGTTCGGCGCCAGAACCAGCGTCGGACGCTGTACCTGGGAGATGACGTTGGCGATGCTGAAGGTCTTGCCCGAGCCGGTCACACCGAGCAATGTCTGGTGCGCCAGCCCGGCGTCAATGCCCTCAACCAACTGGCGAATGGCTTCCGGCTGATCGCCGGCAGGCTCGAAGCGGGTGACTAGCTGGAATTCCGACATACACACCTCTGGATTCGCGGCGCTCCGCGTCAGACGGAGCACCACGAGGACGACCGCAAACGACCGATGTCGCGCAAGAAAAAACCTGGATTGTGCTGAATGTGGTGGCGATTGCCTGACCTTTCAAGGCAAACGTCCTACATCCGGTAAAGAGTCTGACAAAGTCAATCGACTAACGGTCCAGAAATAATCGGAAAAACTTACCCCAAAAGCCGATTCGCCTGTCGCCATTGCGCGGTGATGGCCTCTATACTAGCTCCCCGTTTGTGCACCGCTCTAGTGCATTCGGCTGGAGCGCTACACGTCCCTCCACTCTCCATTCAGAGCCACCGTAATAATGAGCCTGTTCTCCGCTGTCGAAATGGCACCCCGCGATCCAATCCTGGGCCTCAACGAAGCATTCAACGCCGATACCCGGACCACCAAGGTCAACCTGGGCGTGGGCGTGTATTGCAACGAAGAGGGGCGAATTCCACTGCTGCGCGCGGTGATCGAAGCCGAGACGATTCGCGTCGCGCAACACGCTTCGCGCGGTTACCTGCCGATCGATGGCATCGCTGCCTACGACCAGGCCGTGCAGAAACTGCTGTTCGGCAACGACTCGCCGCTGATCAGCGCCGGTCGCGTCATCACCACTCAGGCCGTCGGCGGGACCGGCGCGCTGAAGATCGGTGCCGACTTCCTCAAGCAACTGCTGCCGAACGCCGTCGTGGCGATCAGCGACCCGAGCTGGGAAAACCACCGCGCGCTGTTCGAGACCGCTGGTTTCCAGGTGCAGAACTATCGTTACTACGACGCTGCCACCCACGACGTGAACCGTGCCGGCATGCTCGACGACCTCAACGCCCTGCCGAACGGCTCGATCGTTGTCCTGCATGCTTGCTGCCACAACCCGACCGGCGTCGACCTGACCCCGGCGGACTGGAACAAGGTACTGGAAGTGGTCAAGGCCAAAGGTCACGTGCCGTTCCTCGACATGGCTTACCAGGGTTTCGGCGACGGCATCGATGAAGACGCCGCCGCTGTGCGCCTGTTCGCTGAATCCGGTCTGACCTTCTTCGTCTCGAGCTCGTTCTCCAAATCGTTCTCGCTGTACGGCGAACGCGTTGGCGCACTGTCGATCATCAGCGAATCGAAAGAAGAAAGCGCGCGCGTGCTGTCGCAGGTCAAGCGCGTGATCCGCACCAACTACTCCAACCCGCCGACCCATGGCGCCAGCATTGTTGCTGCGGTGCTGAACAGCCCGGAACTGCGCGCGCAGTGGGAAGCCGAGCTGGCCGAGATGCGTCTGCGTATTCGCGGCATGCGCGAGCAGATGGTTGCCCTGCTGGCGGAAAAAGCCCCGGGCCGCGATTTCAGCTTCGTCGGTCGTCAGCGCGGCATGTTCTCCTACTCCGGCCTGACCACTGAACAAGTGCATCGCCTGCGCAACGAGTTCGGTATCTACGCCCTGGACACCGGCCGCATCTGCGTGGCTGCGCTGAACCAGAGCAACATCAAGGCTGTGACGGACGCGATCGTTCAGGTCATCTGATTTCGGCGAGTGATGAAAAACGGGAAGCCTTTGTGCTTCCCGTTTTTATTTGTCTCTGGAAACGCCTTGCAACCTCTAGACTGCACACAACTCAAAGTGCAGGAGCTGACGAGTGCAACGAGGCTGCGATCTTTTGATCTTGTTTCCAAGATCAAGATCAAAAGATCGCAGCGTTCCGCAGCTCCTACCGGTTTTGTGTACACCCGATTTTTGAAGAGAACCCACATGAAAAACGACAACCTGCGCGCCGACCGTGACGACCTGGATGATTTCATCCCGCGCGCTCCGGCCAAGCGTGAAAAGAGCCTGGTGCTGCAAGTCGCCACCGGGGTATTCCTCGGTGGCCTGGCCCTGTGGCTGGTGCAACTGGCGGCGACAGCGGTCTATGCCAAGCTGATGCTCGGCACGATTACTTTCGGCAGTTAAGCCAGTTCAGCCGAGCGCTGGGTGGCGGCATCGTCGTAAATCACATACAGCGATTCGGCGACCTGGCTTTTGATGGCCTTGCTGCTTTCGAGACCGAGGACGAAACCTTCGGCCTTGCCGCCGGCGCGGTTCAATTCTTCGGCGGTACTGGCGCCGGTGATTGCCTCGAAGAGTTTTTCGGCGTGCGGGCCGATCCCTTTGGGCAGGCTGATCTGTGCAGTGCTCATGCGAGCACCTCGATGTTACGGGTGATTTGAGTCATGGCGCGTACCTTTGCGGCGAATGGCCGGTAGCGCGTGTGACCACTTCCGGGCTGCCATGGTAGACCTCTGAAGTCTTTCTGGTAACCGCCAATCGCTGACAAAATGCCGTCCGTCCCCATGAATCGCAAAAGTTGCCAGGCGACGCTTGACTTCTCTTTTTGAATCAGTAACATACGCACCAATTCCGCAATAGCTCAGTTGGTAGAGCAAGTGACTGTTAATCACTGGGTCCCTGGTTCGAGTCCAGGTTGTGGAGCCAAATAGCAAAGCCCCTGAATCGCAAGGTTCAGGGGCTTTTTTGTGGGCGCATTAAAAATACCAAAAGGCCGATCTGTTTGGGCAGATCGGCCTTTCCTGTTTCAGACGCAGCAGTCAGACATGTTCGCTGCTTTTCACCTGCACCTTCGGCGCGCCGTGGCCATGATCATGGTCATCCGGCTCGATCACCGGCACTTCCTTGCCATCGCAATCATGCAGCTTGCCGTCACTGAAGTAATCGCCTTCACGCAGCGCGGCGAGATCGCGATAACGCAGCGTGCGCTCTTCGGCTGCGGCGAACACCGACTGTTGATCCGAGTTGCCGGTTGTGAAGTGGTTGAAGGCCAGATTGAGCAGGATCGCCATGATTGCCGATGAACTGATGCCCGAATGGAAAATCGTCGCGAACCAGCTCGGGAAGTGATCGTAGAAGTTCGGCGCTGCGATCGGGATCATGCCGAAACCGATCGAAGTGGCGACGATGATCAGGTTGACGTTGTTGCGGTAGTCCACCTTCGACAACGTGCGAATGCCACTCGCCGCCACGGTGCCGAACAGCACGATCCCGGCGCCGCCGAGCACCGAAGTCGGCACGGCGGCAATCACCCGCCCCATGAACGGCAGCAGGCCGAGCACCACCAGGAACAGGCCGCCGGTGGCCACCACGAATCGGCTCTTGATCCCGGTCACCGCCACCAGGCCGACGTTTTGCGCGAAAGCACTTTGCGTAAACGAACCGAAGATCGGCGCAAACATGCTCGACAGCATGTCGGCGCGCAGGCCGTTGCCCAAGCGTTTGGAATCTACCTTGGTGTCAATGATTTCGCCCACGGCAAGGATGTCCGCCGAGGTTTCCACCAGCGTCACCATGACCACAATGCACATCGACAGGATCGCGGCGAAATGGAAGGTCGGCATGCCGAAGTGGAACGGTGTCGGGAAGCCGAACATGGGACCGGTGGTGACACTGGAGAAATCCGCCATGCCGAGGAACACCGCCAGCACCGTGCCGATGACCATGGCCAGCAGAATCGACAGCCGAGAAATGGTCGCGCTGCCAACCTTGCTCAACAGCAACACCAGCACCAGCGTCACCGCTGCCAGACCGATGTTCTGCATGCTGCCGAAGTCCGGCGCGTGGCTGTTGCCACCCATTGCCCAGCGTGCGGCCACTGGCATCAGCGTCAGGCCGATAGTGGTGATCACAATGCCGGTGACCAACGGCGGAAAGAACTTGGTGATGCGCGAAAACACTGGCGTGATCAGCAAGCCGATCAACGAGGCGGCAATCACCGCGCCCAGCACCGATTGGAAACCGCCCTCCCCGCCACTGCTGACGATCGCGACCATGGTCGCCACACCAGAGAACGATACGCCCTGGACCAGCGGCAGCTGACAGCCAAAAAACGGCAGACCCAGGGTTTGCAGCAACGTCGCCAGCCCCCCGCAAACAATGAAGCAGCAATCAACAGACCAATGTCCGCCGGCGACAGACCGGCCGCCTGGCCAATGATCAGTGGCACCGCAACGATACCGCCGTACATGGTCAGAACATGTTGCAGGCCGTAAGCCATATTCGCGCCGACCCCGAGGTTTTCGTCCTCGGGCCGTTGGTGTGAAACATGGGGCGTTTTCATGGTGGGGGGTTCCCTGGTTTTTGTTATGCGCACACTGTATTCAATACTCAGGACAAATGTCCATAGAGTTGTATACAACTTGTCAGTCACATAATGGTTAGGTAGCCATCCAACCTTCTAGTCTGCGCTTCTTGCCCCAACAAATTCGGCAACACATCCCCGCTGCGCTCGCGCCAGTGCCCACTAGGCTGAAGTGTCTACTGCGACCGACGGTGTAGTTGCGCTCTTTTTTATGCATATAAAGTATGCATAATGAAATTGAGGAGATTCAGTTACGACCGGAGTTAAGGAGGCTTGACCGATGAAAGACGAATATGACTTTTCCGCAGGTAAACGCGGCGCAGTAGTGCCGAACAAGGGCAAGACCCGCATCACCATCATGCTTGATGACGCGGTGATCGAAGCGGCGCGTACCGCCGCAGAAACCGAGGGCTTTGGCTACCAGACTGTGATCAACAACACCCTGCGCCATGCTCTGCTTGATGGCGCACGCCAACAGGAAAGCGCTGACGATTCAGGTCTGACGGGGCAATTCAAGAAAGGCATCACCGCCACCGATCTCAAGAGTCTCGAGAGAAAGCTGTCAGCGGCAATCGGGGAGATCCGTCGCGTATTGGAGCCTGATGTAAAGCCTTAGATGGAGGCTGGCGCGATTACCCGAGCCAGCGCTTGCCGCACACGCGGTGAATCAGGCACCTGAAGATCAAACTCACGCCGCAGCAATTTCATCAGCTCGTCGACATCCGCCACCTCGCGCCGCTCACTGTCCGCGCCCATGTGATGAATGGCAAAACTGCCGTTGTTCAGGGTTTTGCGCCAACCAGCGCCGGTGCGCGCCAGCATCAGGCGCTGGGCAAAAGGTGACTCGGGATGCGTCGAGACGTACCAGTTGCCAACGGTGTAATCGATGTCTTCCTGGCGTTGCAAATCGAACAGGTACATCGGCCGCCATTCACCTGCGACCTGGGCGCGCAGCAGGTAGCCTTCGTTCTGCTTGTCGATGCGGTAGGGTTCGTGCGGGGTTAGTTGCTCATGTTCACTGTCGAGCAGCAGCGGTGCGGTCGGCACCATGCCGCCAAAGCCGACGTCGGTGATGTAACGCACTGTGTCGATGGTCACCAGACTCAAACGATGGGTGCGCGCCGTCCAGCTGCCTTCCGGTTGATTCATCACCACGCGCCCGCTGATCGCCCGCGCGTCGAAGCCCAATTCAAGCAGCAGCGCATAAAAGAAATGATTGAGCTCATAGCAGTAGCCGCCCCGCCCCTGCTGCAGCACCTTGCTTTCGATGGAGTCCAGGTCGATCGACACCGGTTCACCCATGATCGTAGCCAGATTTTCGAAAACAAATTCGGCGGTATGGCGCAGTTGCAACTGACGCAACGTATCCAGTGTCGGTGGCGGCGGCGCATCGAAACCCAAACGTTGCAGATACAGATTGGTATTGCTCAGCCGTAGCGCACTCATTGCTCGATCCTTATGCATGGGCCGCAGAACACTGCGTGGATGTTGCCCTGTATACGGGATCAGGCACGGCTTTCGACAATTGATTTCGCCAATCGCCCGCTCAGCGCTTTTTCCGCGAAGCGATGCGAATCCATGTCGGTGCATGGTCGCTGGCGTGCGGTTCGTTGCGCACCCAGGCGTCGACGCCGGCATCGTGCAGATACGGGCTCAATGCCGGGTTGAGCAGCAGGTGGTCGATGCGCAGGCCGGAGTTGGTTTGCCAATGATTGCGGAAGTAATCCCAGAAGGTGTAGATGCGTTCTTCGGGATACACGTGGCGCAGGGAATCGGTCCAGCCCTGGCCCAGCAGGCGCTGATAGCACTCGCGGCTTTCGGGTTGCAACAAAGCGTCCTTGAGCCAGGATCGCGTGTTGTAGATGTCCATGTCGGTGGGCACGACATTGAAGTCACCGGCGAGCACCACCGGGTGATCGCTGCGTTGCAGGTCTTTGGCGTAATTGATCAGACGCTCGAACCAGGCCAGTTTGTAATCGAATTTCGGCCCCGGCTGCGGGTTGCCGTTGGGCAGATACAGGCAACCGACCAGCACACCGTGCACCGCCGCTTCGATATAGCGGCTGTGCGTGTCATCGGGATCGCCGGGCAAACCGCGTCGACTCTCCAGCGGCTGCGCATCACGCGCCAGAATCGCCACGCCATTCCATGACGCCTGGCCCTGCCAGATCGCGCCGTAACCGACGGCCTCCAGTTCGGCGGCGGGAAATGCGCTGTCCACCGACTTGAGCTCTTGCAGGCAGACGATGTCCGGTTGGTCGCGCTTGAGCCATTCCAGCAGATTCGGCAGCCGCGCGCGCATGCCATTGACGTTGAAGGTGGCGATTCGCAGGTTTTTCATCGTCTGCAACTCCTGCCCGGTGGGATTGCAAATTGTGACCCTGAAAACGCCGCGCAGGTTGCATCGAATGACAATGCGACAGCTCAGACGCGATTACGCAGCCATTGCAGGAAGCCTCTTTTCGGCGCGACCACGGGCGCGTCCTCGGTCAGCGACTGCGCCTTGTGCAGGCGGAAATCGAGCAACGCCTGCATCGCATCATGGATGTCATGGCGCGCGTCCAGGCACGGTTTCAGGTAGGACTTCTCGATGCGATACAGGGCGCAGAAAGTCTTCGCGGAAAAATCCGCCGGCAACGCGGTGTCGGAAAGAATCCCGGCCTCGCCGATCACCTCGCCCGGCCCCATGCGCCCGGATTCCAGGGGTGCACCATGGCGCTTGAGCGTCACCGACACCACGCCGGATTCAATGATGAACAAATGATCGCTGACCTCCCCGCCCGCCAGAATCGTTTCGCCGGCGCGGAAGGTTTGCAGGGTCATGTTCTGGCTGAAGGTGTCTTTTTCTTCCTCGCGTAGGGTCGAGAAGATCGGTGAGCTTTCCAGCAGCGCCCGTGGCCGCGACAACTGCGGCGCGGCGCTGGTCTCGTTGCTCGACAGCAGATTGACCCCGGACGCCTGCAAATGCCGGTAAGCGAGGTCGAACAACTGATTACGCACCACGCGCTTCTCGCCCATCGAAGCGACAAATCCACTGATTTCGTATTCCGCGCCGCCGCTGGCAGAACTCTTCAACGACACGCTCGGCGCCGGTGTGTCGAGCAATTGCCGACAACCCTGCATTGCCCGCTCCAGCGCCTCGATTACCGAACTGGGCCGGGCATGGGGGCTGACAGGCACGCTGACGGAAACGCCGAACATATTGCTCGGTCGGCTGAAGTTGATGATTTTGGCTTTCGCCGCCAGCGAGTTGGGTATCACGGCCATGCTGCCCTGACTGGTTTGCAGACGCGTGGCGCGCCAGTCGATGTCGGTGACGCGGCCCTCGGTGCCGTCGATGGAGATCCAGTCATCGAGTTGATAGGGCTTGGTGGTGTTGAGGACGATGCCGGAGAACACGTCGCTCAAGGTGCTCTGCAAGGCCAGACCGACAATGATCGCCAACGCGCCGGACGTCGCCAGCACGCCTTTGACCGGCAGATCGAGCACGTACGCCAGCGCCGCAATGATCGCGATGAGGAAAATCACCGCGCCGAGCAAGTCCTGCAACAGCCGGCCGGTGTGGCCGACCCGCTGCATCATCACCGCGCCGATCAACACCGTCAGGGTGCGTGCACCAAACAGCCACCAGCCGATCTGCAACCCGGTCGCTGCCAGATGCAGCGGCACGTTGTCGGCCCACGGCGCCGGCTCCATCGGGTTGAGGCCTTCGTTGAACAGCACAATGCTGAACAGGGCGAAAATCAGCACCCGCACCAGCAGCTTCCATTCGCTGCCGCGAGAGCTGATCAGCCGCCACAGGCCAAGATCGAGCAGGATCAGGATCAACGCGCTAAACAACGGGTGTTCGGTCAGCAGAGACAGCATCAAACAACTCCGACAAAGGCCAATCACGAGAAGATCGCACAGATTGGCACAGTGTAGGAGCAATTGATTTCGGCGGATGAACCGCCGCTTGAAAACACTGCGAAACCCTGTAGGAGCTGACGAAGGCTGCGATCTTGAGGCTGTGGGACGCGGAGCGTCCCGGCTGCATTCCCACGCAGAGCGTGGGAACGATCAGACGCTGAAAAACCTGTGGGAGCGAGCCTGCTCGCGAAGGCGTCCTGTCAGTCACTACCTCTTCGACTGAATCAGAGCATTCGCGAGCAGGCTCGCTCCCACAGGGAGTTTCAGTTGCCAGTAAAGCTCGGGGTCAGGCGTGCATCTGGCCAAAGCGCCCGGACTGGAAGTCGGCGAAGGCCTGATGAATTTCCTGCTCGGTGTTCATCACAAACGGGCCATGGCCGACGATCGGTTCGTCGATCGGCTCGCCGCTGAGCAGCAATACCACCGCGTCTTCGCTGGCCTGGAGAGTGAGTCGATCACCGTCGCGTTCGAACAGCGCCAACTGCCCGACCCCTACCGATTCCGCGCCGTTGACCTGCACCGAACCCTTCAACACCACCAGTGCGGTGTTGCGTCCTTCGTGCAGATCAAGCGTCAGCAGCTTGCCGGCAGTGAGGCGCAGATCCCAGACATCGATCGGCGTGAAGGTGCGCGAAGGTCCGGTGTGCCCGTCGAATTCACCGGCGATCAGACGCAGGCTGCCGGCGTTGTCCTTGAGCGCGATGCTGGGAATGTCGCGGTCGAGAATGGTCTGGTAACCCGGCGCGGCCATTTTGTCCTTGGCCGGCAGGTTGACCCACAGCTGGACCATTTCCAGCTTGCCGCCGGTTCTGGCGAAATTCTCCGAATGAAACTCTTCATGGAGGATGCCGGACGCTGCGGTCATCCACTGCACGTCGCCCGGGCCGATGGTGCCGCCGCTGCCGGTGGAGTCGCGGTGTTGCACTTCGCCGTCGTAAACGATGGTCACGGTTTCAAAACCACGGTGCGGATGCTGGCCGACGCCACGCTGTTCAGTGGTCGGGGTGAATTCGGCGGGACCGGCGTGATCGAGCAGCAGAAACGGGCTGATGTGCTTGCCCAGGTTGTCGTAAGAGAAAAGTGTGCGCACCGGGAAACCATCGCCGACCCAATGGCCGCGCGGGCTGGTGTAAATGCCGATGATGTTTTTCATGGGGTCTCCAATGGGTAAATGCATTGGATTAAGCCTAAAGGCATATCGAATATTCGACTAGACGGTGAAAACCGGCTTGAGTGTTCCATGTGCAGAACAATTGGGTCAGCAGCGCGCATTTCGCGAGCAGGCTCGCTCCCACAGCAGACTGCATTGGTTCAGAGGCACCGTGCGAGGCCGTGCATGGCGTCGCGCAGCTTGCCGATGGCACGCTCGATAAACGCGTTATCACCGTCTCGGCACGCCGTGTCCAGATCTGCACACGCCGCAACAACCCGCGCAGCGCCGACCATTTGCGCGCCGCCCCTGATGCGATGGGCCAGCTCACGCAGGCCGTTGCGGTCGCCGACGTGGATATGATCCAGAGCCTGGAGATCATCACGCAGGCTGTTGCCGACTTCCTTGCGCAAACGCTCGATCAACGAGTGATCGGTCCCGGCCATCTGCTCCAGGGCACTCAGGTCAATCTCGACCGACTCGGCGCCAGGCGGTTCATCTTCGTGAAGCTCGCAACGGCGGGCGCCGTTCATGGCTTCAGCCAGATCATGCAAGCGAATCGGTTTGAACAGGCAGCCGTCCATGCCGGCATCCAGACAGCGCAGGCGCTCTTCGATCTGCGCGTTGGCCGTAAAACCGAGGATCAGACAGGGCCTGCGGCCGCTGGCGGCTTCTTCGTTGCGAATCGCCTGTGCCAGTTCATAGCCATTGCGTCGCGGCATGTTGCAGTCGGTGATCACCACATCGAAGGCCTGGGTTCGCCAGCGGTCCAGCCCCTGTTCGCCATCGCCCACATCTACCGTGCGATGCCCGAGTTCGCTCAATTGCCAGCACATCAGCAAGCGATTGACCGGGTGATCGTCCACCACCAACACGCTTAATACACACGTCGCGGCTGCCGCCTCGGGCGTTGCCAGTGTGGTCGTCACCGACGTCAGCAGCGGCAACTGGATATTGATTTTTACTCGCGTGCCTTGCCCGAGATCACTATCGAGACCCAGCGTGCCGCCCATCATTTCGCAGAGGTTACGGCTGATCACCAGCCCCAGGCCGGAACCGCTGCGCGCCGCTTGGAGGCTATTGCTCGCTTGAACGAACGGGCTGAACAGGCGCTTTTGATCTTCAGCACTTATACCGATGCCGCTGTCTTCGATCAGCACTTGCACACTCACTTGCTCGTGCGATATCGCAACGATCTGCAGACGCAGGCTGACCTCGCCTGCCTCGGTGAATTTGATCGCATTGCTCAACAGGTTGGACAGCACCTGTTTGAAGCGCGTCGGATCGATCAGCACATCCACGTCGGCGCGCGGATCAAGCTCGATGCGCCACAACAAGCGTTCCTGCCGCGCCAGCCCTTCGAACACTCGACATACCGACGACACCGTCTCCCGCAGGTTGGCCCGCTCGGGCGCGAGGGACAAGTGCCCCGATTCGATACGAGCGATATCGAGAATGTCGCCAATCAACGCCAATAATTGCTGGCCGGCATTCGACGCCACCTGAATGGCGAGTCGATCGGTCACGCCCTCCTCTGCGCGCTTGAGGGCCAGTTCGAGCATGCCGATCAGGGCGTTCATCGGCGTGCGGATCTCGTGGCTCATGGTCGCCAGAAAAGTACTCTTGGCCCTACTGGCTTCGTCCGCCGCGTCCTTGGCCTGTTGCAGTTGCAGCAACCATTGCTGACGCTGGTGGATCTGCCGGCGCTGCCAGCCAATCCACAGCAGTGCCAACAGAAGCAAGGCAGCTGCGCTGGCGAAACCCAGCAGAATCTCCTGACGGTGGCGCAGCCAGTAGCTGTTCTCGACCACTACATCGTGGCTCCAGCGCTCGACCAGTTCATCCATTTGCTGCGGCGCAATGCTCAGTAACGCCTTGTTCAGGATCGAGTGCAGCAATGCCGATTGCGGCGCCGTGGCCAATGCGATGCGCGCCGGCTGATCGCCAACGGTGCCGGTAATTCGCAGGCGATCGCGGTACTGCCGGGCAATCAGAAAACGCGCCACCAGCAACGAGCTCACCGTTACGTCGACCTGTCCTCGGGCAATCAGCGCCATGCCTTCGGCGGGGCTTTTCACTTCGACCAGACGTAGTCCGGGCACGCGTTGCAGCAGGTATTCGCGCAACGGGTGGCCGCGATAGATGGCCAGGCGTTTGCCCGCCAGGTCGTCGAGCGGCAATGGATGTGGCCCGTTCGCCGCACTGACCAGCACGAACGGATTGTTCAGATAGGCGCGGGTGAATTGCAGCTGCGCTTCCCGCTCGGTGCTCGGCGTCACCACCGGCAGGACATCAAGTTCACCCGCCTGGAGCTGCTCGAACTGATCGTTCAACGAGGTGCCACGCACGATCTCGAAATTCAGCCCGCTGCGCTGGGCGATGAGGCTCAACAACTGCGCTGCCAGGCCGTTGAAGCGTCCCTCGGCATCGAAAAACGCCAACGGTGCGAAGTCTTCGACCGCGCCCACTCGCACCACCGGGTGCTGATCAAACCACTGCTGTTCAGCGGCGCTGAGCTGTACCCGCGACTGCTCGGCCATCTCGGCAAGGCCGACACTCCAGCGCTGTTCGATCAGATGCCGACGCTCCATGGGTACCGCCAGCAAGGCCTTGTCGACGATGCGTTTGAGCACCACATCGCTGCGCAATAACGCAAAGGCGAACGGATTGGCATCAAGCCCCGACGGCCCGGCCAATTGCAGGTCGTTGCGATAGTTGGTGTTGATCAGATAATTGGCGCTGATGAAGTCGCCCAGGTACACGTCGTCGGCACCGAAGGCGACCGCGCCGAGTGCATCCATGGCCGAAGCATAAAGCTGCACGTGGGCGCCGGGGTAGAACGCCTGAACATGGGCCAGTGGCAGGTAATCCTCGACCATGGCGATGCGTTTGGCCGTCAGGTCGGCGGGCAGCTTCTCGTCGTGGCGCGTGACCAGCATAGGCTGATCTTCAGCATACGGCCGCGACAGAACAAAGGCCGGATCCGCCGCTTCGAAACTGTTCGAGGTGCCCAAGAGATCAACGTCGGCGCGCTTGAGTGCGGCCATCAGTGCCGGCCGATCGGCAAAACGCCGCACTTCGATCCTGATGCCGAGCAGTTGCGCCAGCAGATCGGCGTAATCGGCGGTCAGCCCTTCCAGCTCATGCTGTTGGCGGGTTATTTCGAAGGGCGGGTAATCCGGGCCGGAGATGCCCATGCGCAAGACTGGATGCTCACGCAGCCACTGGCGTTCCCTATCATCGAGGCGGACCTGGATACCCCCCGGTTCGAGGCGCGCCAGCACCTCCAGCGTCTGCGGCTGATCATTCGCCCAGACCAAGGCCACAAGCCCCAGCCAAATCCCCAAAACCCGCAGTCCCTGCGTCATGTCGAGGTACTCAGATCAAGTGATTGCGCTTGGCGAACTCACGCAGGAGCACCAGCGAACCCAGGCCAAGTTTCGCCATCATGCGGGTCTTGTAGGTGCTGACGGTCTTGTGACTCAGGTGCATCTCCTGGGCGATGGCTTTGTTTGGTTTGCCCAACGCCAGGTTCACGAAAATGCACAACTCTCGATCGGACAGCTGAGCGATCAGCTCCTGTTCAGTGCGTTGCACCGCGTTGTACAGACAGCTGGTATTGGGCAACGCAGAGAAATAGGTGTGGCCGGACATCAGCGCCTTGATAGCATCGTGCAGCAGCGTCAGATGATTGCTCTTGGTCACGTAACCCCGCGCGCCCGCGCGCAGACAGCGCTCCTGGTAATGCGTGGGCTCATGCATGCTGAACACCAGGATCCGGCAGCGTGCCGTCGGCGCTTTGATCTGGATTCGCGCCAGCACTTCCAGCCCGTCCATGGACCCCAACCCGAGATCGAGCACGACCAGGTGCGGATCATGCGCGCAAATCAACGGCACGACTTCATTGCCATTGGACGCTTCATGAATCTGCGTGAAGCCTTGAGCCTGCAGGACAATGCGAATGGCCGCGCGCACGACTGGGTGATCATCGACGATCAGCGCTGACTTCATTGGTACTCCTGCAAAATCGAAGACACCGCAACAGTCTGTCCCGGAGTCGGTGGCTGCGCCGGCACTGTTACATGGAAGAGCAAGAGAATCACCTGTCAGGTCTGACAGTTGTGCAGAGTGGTTTTTTATGCATTGGCATGGCGCAACGACGCGTGAGAGTCGGGCGGTGCCTGGCGTTCGTCGCAAGCTTCGACTCTCGCCATCACCTGCCCGATGAGCTGTGAATTGGGCAATGGCGTCGGGCTGATCTGCGCGTTTTCCTGAGCAAACCCCGCAACCGCCAGCAAGGGCGCCGACGGTTCGTTGTAGATCAAAGCGTGGCGAACCTGTGGGTGATCGAGCAGAAAGCCCGACAGATCCAGGGAGCCTGCCGCCAGCTCGGCATTGATCACCAATACATCGAACGGCTCGCAGCCGTAGTCGACCAGGGTCAACAATTCGCCGAGATTCTGCACCGGGGCGACGCGGTAGTAGCCGAGCGAGTTGAACAGGCGCTCGATTTTCATGCGATGAAAATGCTGCGGGTCGGCGATCAGGATGCGCAACGCTTTGTTGCTCATGGTCATTCTCCCGGTGAGGTTTGGGGAGGGCAAGACTACGCAAGCGTCGGGGATAGCTCTGTAGGACTTTTCCTAAAAAGCAGGCCATTCATCCGGCGCCCCAGACGCACCAATATCCCCTGTGGGAGCGAGCCTGCTCGCGAAGGGGCTATACCAGTCAGAGACGTATTGACTGACACGGCGCCTTCGCGAGCAGGCTCGCTCCCACAGGGAGAGCATTCCATGGCTGCTATTGCCAGCCGAATCTACGGATGTAGAAGCCCTTCACTGCCTGGGTCAGGGCCATGTACGCGAGCAGAATCATTGGCAGAAACGCGAAATACAGCGACGGCAATGCCTGCAACTTGAAGTAATGCGCCAGCGGGCCCATGGGCAGGAAGATGCCGACTGCCATGATAATCGCCGTCATCACCATCAGCGGCATGGCGGCGCGGCTTTGCAGGAACGGAATCTTCGGCGTGCGGATCATGTGCACGATCAGCGTCTGGGTCAGCAACCCGACCACGAACCAGCCGGACTGGAACAGTGTCTGGTGATCCGGGGTATTGGCGTCGAACACGTACCACATCAAGGCGAATGTCGTGATGTCGAAGATCGAACTGATCGGGCCGAAGAACAGCATGAAACGCCCGACGTCAGCCGGCTGCCAGCGCTGCGGCTGTTTCAGCATCTCTTCGTCGACGTTATCGAACGGAATGGCAATCTGCGAAATGTCGTACAGCAGGTTTTGCACCAGCAGGTGCATCGGCAGCATCGGCAGGAACGGGATGAACGCGCTGGCGACCAGCACCGAGAACACATTGCCGAAGTTGGAACTGGCAGTCATCTTGATGTACTTGAGCATGTTGGCGAAGGTACGCCGCCCTTCGAGCACGCCCTCCTCCAGCACCATGAGGCTTTTTTCCAACAGGATGATGTCCGCCGCTTCCTTGGCGATGTCCACCGCGCTGTCCACGGAAATGCCGATGTCGGCGCTGCGCAGCGCCGGCGCGTCGTTGATGCCATCGCCCATGAACCCGACCACATAGCCGTTGCCCTTGAGCACACGGACGATGCGCTCCTTGTGCGACGGCGTGAGTCTGGCGAAGACGTTGGTCGTCTCGACCGTTACGGCCAGTTCGCTGTCGCTCATGCGCTCAATGTCATTGCCCAGCAGCAAACCCTGTTGCGCGAGGCCGACCTCGCGGCAGATCTTTGCTGTGACCAGTTCGTTGTCACCGGTCAACACCTTCACCGCCACGCCATGCTCGGCCAAGGCCTTGAGCGCTGGCGCGGTGCTTTCCTTGGGTGGATCGAGGAACGCCACGTAACCGATCAGCGTCAGCTCTTGTTCATCGGCCAGGCTGTAAATCTCGCGACCGTCAGGCATCGAGCGAGCCGCGACCGCCACCACGCGCAGACCTTCGGCGTTGAAAGCGCCGGTGACCTGGCGAATCCGTGCCAGCAATTCATCGCTCAAAGCCTCATCAACTTCGCCGTGACGCACCCGGCTGCACACCGCCAGCACTTCTTCCACCGCGCCTTTGCAGATCAGTTGATGGGGCTGACCGCGGCGCTCCACGACCACCGACATGCGCCGGCGATTGAAGTCGAAGGGGATCTCATCGACCTTGCGAAAGGCGCTGCCGACTTTCAATTCGCGATGGATTTCCACGTGCTCGAGCACGGCGACATCCAGCAGGTTTTTCAGGCCGGTCTGGTAGTAGCTGTTGAGGTAGGCCAGTTCCAGCACATGGTCAGAATCCTCACCCCAGACATCGACATTACGCGCCAGAAAGATCTTGTCCTGCGTCAGGGTTCCGGTCTTGTCTGTGCACAGCACGTCCATGGCGCCGAAGTTCTGGATCGCGTCGAGGCGTTTGACGATGACTTTTTTGCGCGACAGGAACACGGCGCCTTTGGCCAGGGTCGAGGTGACTATCATCGGCAGCATTTCCGGAGTCAGGCCGACGGCAATCGACAGCGCGAAGAGCAGCGCTTCGCTCCAGTCGCCCTTGGTGAAACCGTTGATGAACAGCACCAGCGGCGCCATGACGAACATGAAGCGGATCAGCAGCCAGCTGACCTTGTTGACCCCCTGCTGGAACGAGGTCACCGCCCGGTCCGTCGCGCCGACCCGTTGCGCCAGCGCACCGAAGTAGGTGCTGTTGCCGGTGGTGAGAATCAGTGCAATCGCGCTGCCGGACACGACGTTGGTGCCCATGAACAGAATGTTGTCCAGCTCCAGCGGGTTACGCGTGTCGCGATCGGTCTGCCGGGTGAATTTCTCCACCGGCATCGATTCACCGGTCATTGCTGCCTGGCTGACGAACAGATCCTTGGCGCTGAGCACGCGGCAATCGGCGGGAATCATGTCGCCGGCCGAGAGTACGATCAGATCGCCGGGCACCAGTTGTTTGATCGGCAGCTCCCGCCGTGGCACATCCCGGCGCAGCACCGTGGCGGTGTTGCTGACCATGGCTTTGAGCGCATCGGCGGCCTGATTGGATTTGCTCTCCTGCCAGAAGCGCAGCAGCGTCGACAGCACCACCATGGAGAAAATCACCACGGCCGCCTTGAGGTCTTCGGTCAGCCAGGAGATCACCGCGAGCAAGGTCAGCAGCAGGTTGAACGGATTTTTGTAGCAGTGCCACAGATGGGTCCACCACGGCAGCGGTTGCTCGTGCTCGACCTCGTTGAGGCCATGTTGCGCACGCAGTACATCGGCCTCGACCTCGGTGAGCCCCTCGCCTTGCGTGCCCAGCGCTGACAGCAACGCAGCGCTGTCTTCATGGGCGGCAGCGACCAGCGTGTTGGCCAGCGTCGGCGGCACTTCACGGTTGACCGATGTGTCATTGATCGAATCCAGCAACGCGAGTCGACGGAAGTGCCGGGCGATGTGGCGGCTGCGCAGAAAGCCTGCGAAAAATTCCTTGAGCGTGAGTTTCATGGCTGTGTCCCCTGTGGTCAGCCGGGAAACCGTCGAGCAGGTACCGCCGCGCCCTGGCACCGGGAAAACCGGCACGGCAAGGCGTGGCACGCCGGTCGGGAACGACAGGCGTGTCGATAGGCTGCGATGACGACTGAGGTCGCCATCACGCTTGGTTCAGCGTCGATGAGAAGGACGTCGAGACCCGTTCCGGAACGGGTCGTGCACGGGATGCCGCTGCTCGCTGTTACGGCGAGACAACGGCAGGGAAAGACTGCGCGTTATCTTGCCGAGAATCTGCCGGTGATCGAGACCGGCCGACAACTGTCACTCGAACAAGTACCCACTGTGGGTCTCCGCAATTGATGAAAACGCGCGCAGCTTACGCCCGCAGCGAAACGGCTGGAAGAGGTGTTTGCCGGGAATGTGGGGGGTGTTCAGCAAGGGTTCAGAATTTCCCCGCGATCGTTCCTACGCTCAGCGTAGGAACGCCTCATCGGACGCTCCGCGTTCGGCTTCTGAAAGGGACGCGGAGCGTCCGGGCTGCATTCCCACGCAGAGCGTGGGAACGATCATATGTGGGGCCATCCATGGCCCCTTCGCGAGCAGGCTCGCTCCCACATTTTGCCCTGCGTTCACAGATCCATTGTGGGAGCGAGCCTGCTCGCGAAAGCGGTGTGACAGGCGCCGCAGAACTCAGCTGGCAGTCGCCAACAGCAACTCCGCCACAGAACGGCTGTGCCCGCGCTGTTTGCCATGCTCGTACAACGAGCCAGCGATTTCGTCGGCGCGAATCGGCAGCACCGACAGCAGCGTATCGCTCAGGCCATGGCTGGCCTGGCAGAAGCCCTGCATATATATGCCGGCCTTGCAGCGCTCGTCGGTGATCAGTTTGTAGTTGCGATCGACTTCGAATTCGCCGAGGTATTCCTCCAGCGGCGCGAGCAATTTGCGGTGCATCTGGCGCTCGTAACCGGTGGCCAGCACCACGGCGTCGTAAATCCGCACTGTGACTTCGCCAGTGGCATTGTTGCGCACCGCCAGTTCGATGCCATTTGCCGTCGCATTGGCGCTTTCGACGGTGGTCAGGGTGCGGAAGGCATGGCGGGCAATCCCGGAAACCTTCTGCCGGTAGAAGATGCCGTAGATGCGTTCGATCAGGTCGATGTCGACCACCGAATAGTTGGTGTTGTGGTACTCGTTGACCAGACGCTCGCGCTCGACGCTGTTCTGCTGGAACACCAGATCAGTGAATTCCGGCGAGAACACTTCGTTGACGAACGGGCTGTCGTCCGCAGGCTTCAAGGCCGAGCCGCGCAGGATCATGTCGACCTGCACCGACGGGAATGAATCATTCAGATCGATAAAGGCTTCCGCCGCGCTCTGTCCGCCTCCGATGATGGCGATACTCATCGGTTGATTGTTCACGCACGGCTGTCTGGCCATTTGCGACAGGTATTGCGAATGGTGGAATACCCGATGATCGCCCTTCAGCGCCTTGAACGCCTCTGGAATGCGCGGTGTGCCGCCAGCGCTGACCACCACCGAACGTGTGGTACGCACGAATTGCTGGCCGTCGCTGCCCCGGGAAATCACCCGCAACGCTTCAACCTGCAGGTTGTGCAACACCGGTTCGATGAACTGCACTTCTTCACCGTAACGGCTCTGCTCGGTGAACTGCCCGGCCACCCAGCGCAGGTAGTCGTTGTACTCCATGCGGCATGGATAAAAAGTGCCGAGGTTGATGAAGTCGACCAGACGCCCGTGGTGCTTGAGGTAATTGACGAAAGAATACGGGCTGGTCGGATTGCGCAGGGTCACCAGGTCCTTGAGGAAGGAAATCTGCAACTCGCTCTGCGTCGACAATGTATTGCCGTGCCAGCTGTAGGTGGCCTGCTTGTCGAGGAACAGCACATCCAGTTCGCCCTGGATCCGGCCGCGCTCTTGCAGGGCGATGGCCAGTGCCAGGTTCGAAGGGCCGAAACCGACGCCGATCAGGTCGTGAACGATGGGCGATGCAATTGCCTGTGTCATTTCCAGTGTCCTCTGGATGAACCCCTCAACGCGGGGAAATAAAGCCTGGGTGGCCTGACCGGCCTGAATCAGGTCAGCAGGTCGTCTGTTGAGTAGGAACGAGGACGATGAAAGGAAATTTAACCGGCGCGGCTCACTGGCCATCCCATTGCTGGATGCGCAAGCGGCAATGTTTCATGGCGTTGACGATGTGTTTTTCCACCAGCGCCCGGGAGATGCCGAGGGTCTGGGCGATTTCCGGATGGGACATTCCTTCGATCTTGCGCAGCAGAAAACTGTCGCGGCACAGCGGCGGCAACTCGGCCAGTGCGCGCTGGAGCATTTCCAGGCGCTGTCCGTGATCAAGGGTGCCGTGAGGCGAGGGAGTGAAATAGCGCTCTTCGTTATCGAGCACGTCCAGCGATTCGACCTGCCGCAGCGCGTTGCGGCGGTGATCGTCAATAACCAGGTTCAACGCGGTGCGATAAAGGAAGGCCCGTGGTTGTTCGATCGGCACCTCGCTGGAGCGCTCCAGCACGCGTACGTAGGCGTCATGCACCACATCCTCGGCGACCTGACGGTTGCCCAGTCTGGCGTTGAGGAAACACACCAGCTCACGATAGTAGTTTTCCAACATGACTCCCGACCGCATCGATGCCGTTTCTGTCCTTGAGCGCACTGATCAGACCTGCGGATCACGCAGTAGCAAGATAGTGGCAACTTGAGGTGCGTAATTTATAGTAATTCTCATATAGATTTAAAGAGTTGATTCCATATCCCGGACAAATAGTCGTCGCCCGGCGTGCGGTAACTCGATGTGTCTGCGGCTAAATTCCGTCGCCCATGCCTCGTTTACAGGACAGCCCCTGTGTCTGTCGTGCCTTGCGACGGGCCGCAACCACTGGCCGGAACCCTGCATGAATCGTCCCCGCCCCGCCCGTCGCTCGCTGTTTGCCGCCCTCTGTCTGATTCCCGTGATCGCCGTTGCTGCCTGGCAGGTTTTGCCACCCGGTCGCGACGCCGTTGCCACTGTGCAGGTCAGCCGGGGCGATATCGAAAACAGCGTGACGGCGCTCGGCACCTTGCAGCCGCGCCGCTACGTGGATGTCGGCGCACAGGCTTCGGGGCAGATTCAGAAGATTCACGTCGAGGCTGGCGATACGGTCAAGGAAGGCCAGTTGCTGGTGGAAATCGACCCGTCGACACAGAAAGCCAAGCTGGATGCCGGGCGCTTTTCCATCGAAAACCTCAAGGCGCAGCTGCAGGAGCAACGCGCCCAGCACGATCTGGCGCAGCAGAAATACCAGCGCCAGCAGAAACTCGCCGCCGGTGGCGCCACCCGCGAGGAAGACGTGCAGACCGCCCGCGCCGAGGTTCGCGCAACCCAGGCGCGCATCGACATGTTCCAGGCGCAGATCCGCCAGGCCCAGGCCAGCCTGCGCAGCGACGAAGCGGAGCTCGGTTACACGCGCATCTACGCGCCGATGAGCGGCACCGTGGTCGCAGTCGGTGCGCGCGAAGGCCAGACCCTCAACGCGCAGCAACAGACCCCGCTGATCCTGCGCATCGCCCGACTGTCGCCGATGACGGTATGGGCCGAAGTTTCGGAGGCCGACATTGGCCACGTCAAACCGGGCATGACCGCTTACTTCACCACCCTCAGCGGTGGCACTCGGCGCTGGAGCAGCACGGTGCGGCAGATCCTGCCGGTGCCACCACGTCCGCTTGAACAGAATCAGGGCGGCAGCCCTACCAGTGGTCGCAGCGGCAGCGAACGCGTGGTTCTTTATACCGTGCTGCTCGACGTCGACAACGCCGATCACAGCCTGATGACCGACATGACCGCCCAGGTGTTCTTCGTCGCCGAACAGGCGCAAGACACTCTGACCGTGCCGACTGCCGCCCTGCAACCGGGCTCGCGTCCGCAGTGGCAGCGAGCGCAGATCGTCGCTGCGAACGGTGATATTCAGGCGCGCGAAGTACGCACCGGCATCAGCGATCGCCTGCGCACCCAGGTGCTCGAAGGTCTGGATGAGGGCGAGCATGTTCTCAGCGCGCCGGCCGCTGGCCATGGAGGCTGAATGCACACGCCCCTGATCGACCTGCGGCAGATCCGCAAAGCCTATGGCGGTGATGACAG
Organism: Pseudomonas sp. AC255; assembly: GCF_979258175.1. Lineage (NCBI taxonomy): Bacteria > Pseudomonadati > Pseudomonadota > Gammaproteobacteria > Pseudomonadales > Pseudomonadaceae > Pseudomonas > Pseudomonas sp. AC255. The sequence goes on from NZ_OZ409841.1 coordinate 3,148,787, forward strand.
CCCGCTGGTGGAAGTGCTGCGCGGGATCGATCTGTCGATCCACGCCGGCGAGTTCGTTGCCATCGTCGGCGCCTCCGGTTCGGGCAAATCGACGCTGATGAATATCCTCGGTTGCCTCGACCGTCCCACCAGCGGCGAGTATCTGTTCGCCGGGGAAAATGTCGCGCAGCTGGACAGCGATGAACTGGCCTGGCTGCGCCGCGAAGCCTTCGGGTTTGTCTTTCAGGGCTATCACCTGATCCCGTCCGGCTCGGCCCAGGAAAACGTCGAGATGCCAGCGATCTATGCCGGCACCCCGGCCGCCGAGCGGCATGCCCGAGCTCACGCACTGCTGGAACGTCTCGGCCTCGGCACTCGCACTGGCAATCGTCCGCATCAGCTTTCCGGCGGCCAGCAACAGCGGGTGTCGATCGCCCGTGCGCTGATGAACGGCGGCCACATCATCCTCGCCGACGAGCCGACTGGCGCCCTCGACAGCCACAGCGGCGCTGAAGTGATGACCCTGCTCGACGAACTCGCCGATCAGGGTCATGTGGTGATCCTCATCACCCACGACCGCGAAGTGGCGCAACGGGCCAAACGCATCATCGAAATCCGTGACGGCCTGATCATCAGCGACAGCGCCGAGCACGCGTGCGCGCCGCCTGCGGCCAATCCCGGGGCGTTGCAAGCGGTCGACCTGCGCCAGCGCCTGAGCAACGGCAGCAACCAGACCGGCGCCTGGAAAGGTGAACTGCTCGACGCTGTACAAGCGGCGTGGCGGGTGATGTGGATCAACCGCTTTCGCACGGCGCTGACCCTGCTGGGCATCGTCATTGGCGTGGCCTCGGTGGTGGTCATGCTCGCCGTCGGCGAAGGCAGCAAGCGGCAGGTCATGGCGCAAATGGGTGCGTTCGGCTCCAACATCATTTACCTCAGCGGTTCGGCGCCGAACCCGCGTACACCGGAGGGCATCATCACCCTCGACGACGTCGCCGAACTGTCCACCCTGCCCCAGGTGGAACGGATCATGCCGGTCAACGGCTCGACCGCCGGGGTGCGCTTTGGCAATGCCGACCACAGCAGTTACGTCGGTGGCAATGACACCAACTTTCCGCAGATTTTCAACTGGCCGGTGATCCAGGGCAGTTACTTCACCCAGGCCGACGAGGACAGCGCCGCCGCCGTCGCGGTGATCGGCACCAAGGTCCGCGACAAATTGCTCAAGGATGTCGCCGACCCCATCGGTCAATACATCCTCATCGAGAACGTGCCGTTCCAGATCCTCGGCGTGCTCGCTGAAAAAGGCGCCAGCTCCGGCGACTCCGATAGCGACAACCGCATCGCCGTGCCGTATTCGGCGGCGAGCACGCGCCTGTTCGGCAGCCGCAATCCGCAATACGTGGTGATTGCCGCGAAGGACGCGCGCAAGGTCAAGGACGCCGAACAGGCCATCGAACAGGCGATGTTGCGTCGGCACCACGGCAAGAAGGATTTCGAGCTGACCAACAATGCCGCGATGATCCAGGCCGAAGCGCGCACGCAAGGCACGCTGTCACTGATGCTGGGGGCGATTGCGGCGATTTCCCTGCTGGTCGGCGGTATCGGCGTGATGAACATCATGCTCATGACCGTACGCGAACGTACCCGCGAGATCGGTATTCGCATGGCCACCGGCGCCCGTCAGCGCGACATCCTCCGTCAGTTTCTCACTGAAGCCTTGATGCTCTCGGTGGTCGGCGGAATCGCCGGAATCGGCCTGGCGCTGCTGGTCGGCGGCGTGTTGTTGCTCAGCGGCGTGGCGATTGCCTTTCAAGCGCTGGCAGTGATCGGTGCGTTTGCCTGTGCGCTGGTCACCGGCGTCATCTTCGGCTTTATGCCGGCCCGCAAAGCTGCCCGGCTCGACCCGGTCACGGCCCTTACCAGTGAATGATCGACCTATGAAAGTGCGACTGACGTTCCTCGCCGCCAGCCTGTTGCTGGCAGCCTGCAGCAGCCCGGCGCCGCGCCTGGACAGCGGCGTGCAACCACCGAGCGCGTGGCAGTCCGCCGACAGCCACGGCGCGCTGCAGAGCAATCGACAATGGTGGACGCAATTCGGCAGCCCCGAACTGGAGCGGCTGGTGGAACAGGCGCGGCTGGGCAGCTACGACCTCGCCGCCGCCGTGGCACGGGTCAGACAGGCCGAGGCCAGCGCAACCATCGCCGGCGCCCCGCTGCTGCCCGAACTCAAGGCCGGGCTGAATGCCAATCGGCAGAAACTGATCCACGGCAAGGGCTACAGCCAATTGGATGTCAGTCCCGAGAATCGCTCGCTGGATTATTACGACGCCGAGCTCAGCGCCAGTTACGAAATCGATTTCTGGGGCGGCAAGCGTGCCGCGCGCGACAGTGCCGCGTTCGCTGTGCAGGCCAGCGAGTTCGACCGCGCCACCGTCGAGCTGACCTTGCTCAGCGGCGTCGCCAACAGTTACACCCAGGCCCTGGCCCTGCGTGAGCAGGCGCGCATCGCCGAACTCAATCTGGCCAATGCACAGAACGTGCTGCATCTGGTGCAGACCCGTTTCGACGCCGGCAGCGCCACCGCGCTGGAACTGGCCCAGCAGAAAAGCCTGGTGGCTGAACAACAGCGTCGCCTGCCGCTGGTGCAACAACAGGCCCGCGAAGCACTGATCAGCCTCGCCGCCCTGCTCGGCCAACCGGTGCAAGCGTTACCGTTGCCCGAGCAATCCTTCGCCCAATTGCACTGGCCGGACATCGCCAGTGGCGTGCCGAGCGACTTGCTCAGTCGGCGTCCGGACATTGCCAGCGCCGAGGCCAGACTGGCGGCGGCGCAGGCTGATGTCACCGTCGCCCGCGCCGCGATGCTGCCGAAAATCACCCTGACCGCCAGCCTCGGCAGCGGCGCCGACCTTGCCGCCGATTTGCTGCGCACGACGTTCTACAACCTGTCCTCGGGGCTGACCGCGCCGATCTTCAACAACGGCCGCCTCAGCGCCGAACGCGACAAGGCCAAGGCCCGACAGGACGAACTGCTGGAGACCTATCGCGGGGCAATCATCAACGGCTTCGCCGACGTCGAAAAAGCCCTCAACAGCATTCGTGGCCTCGACGAACAGCGGCAATGGCAAAGCGAAGAACTGAACCAGGCACAAACCGCCTTCGACATCGCCCAGAGTCGCTACCAGGCCGGCGCCGAAGACCTGCTCACCGTCCTGCAAACCCAGCGCACGCTGTATGCCGCGCAAGACCTGAACGTACAACTGCGCCTGTCGCGCTTGCAGGCGAGCATCGCCTTGTACAAAGCGCTGGGGGGTGGCTGGGAGGTGATCTGACGGAGATGCGTCGGCTGGACTGACGTCTTCGCGAGCAGGCTCGCTCCCACAGGGATCAGGGTAAATCTGCTGTTCATTCGTATCTTTGAGATAGCTATCGCGAGCAGGCTCGCTCCCACAGAAAAGCAAAGCAGCGCAGCTGCCCGCGGCGAAGCCGCCCCACTCAACAATGAGCGTTAGCTCGAGTGCTTTTGATCTTGATCTACCGGCGACGTCGGAAGGCTGAGCGGAGGGATTGATCCGGGGGTGGGAGCGCAGCGACCGTCTGGCGCAGCCAGACACAGCGGAAGGAGGTGCAGCGAAGCAAACCGTAGCCGCTGCGCCCGGATCGATCCCGCAGCGAAGGAACCCGAGCCTGCGAGGGCCGAACGCAGGAGCAAGCGTTTTTTTGCTTACTTTTTTAGGCGTTTGTAAAAAAGTGAGTCGCCGTAAGGGCGAAACCTTAGGTAGTCGTTACCGCAGCGATGGATATGTACTCACTCAAAATGCCCCCCACCGCCCCCAAAAAAGCCTCCGCGAGCAGGCTCGCTCCTACAAGGGATTGCGACCAATTCAGAGAGTGTGTGTGTTTGAACCAATCTAGAGCTGTCGGCCCTTGACCTTCAGGTGTCGCGCATACCAAGGGCGCTGTGGCACTTTGCGGAACAGCCCGGTCATGTTGTCTTCGTCGCCAAAAGTGATACGCAGCGCCAGCTTCATGGTCTCCGGGTCCATCTCCACTGAGTGTCCGACTTGCAGGCCGGGCACGGTGCTGCAGCCGTGGGTGTCGGGGCCGAGCCAGGGGTCGGCGACTTCCACCCAGCGTCCCGGCGCAAACCACGGCACGCCGTTGACTTCCAGACGGCTCACTTCGCCCGGGTGAAAACGTTCATGGGCGCGGAACCAGTCTTCCAGGCGGTCATCAATCCAGCCGTGGAAACGCCAGAACACCGGATTCACATGGGAGGAAAACGGATCACCGAGAAAGTCGTTTTCCGGCGCATACCAGCGCGCAGCGAAGTCCGCCTGATCGCGCGCCATCGGCACTGGAATGTCGTTGGATGGGTCACGCGCCACCGAAGCCCAGCGCATGTGCAGCCAGTCGTGCAGGCCCAGTTCGACTTCCGAACCGAACTGGCCAAGGGTCAATTTCGACAAATAACGCGGGTCACGGTACTGCGATTCCCAGACCAGGAAATTGCTCTGGAAAGTCTCCGCCGCTTTGATGTCGCTGACCCACTTGGTGTACTCGTCATCGCCCTCGGCCAGCCAGGTCGGCGGCAGCGAATTGCCGTCATGATTGTCGAAATAGCGGGCGAATCCCTGTCGGTCCCGCTCCAGCTCAGGCTGCGGCTGCGGGAACGCCGGCCAGGAAGGCAAATCCTGCATCGAGCGGGCGATGCCAAGCATGTGCCGGTGCATAAAGAAAAATCCACGCCCGAGCCATTGCGATCCTTGCTTGGCCCACGGGCGTCGCGCTCCTTGTCACGCGGCCCGGGCTGCCAGCCGATGCCGCGTAGCGCTTCGCGTTTTTTCTCCGAGAGCTTGTGCCACTTGTCGCGGGTGGCGTGCCAGAGCTGGTGGAACAACCGATGCTCGGGAGCCACCAGCCAAGCCAACAGTTGCGGATTAAGCCCGGTGCGTTCACGGGCCTCGGGAAAACGCCGCTTGATAGCGATGAATTGATTGTCCAGCTCGGGCAACGCCAACGGCCGGTCCAGACGCAGCACTTGCCCGGTGAACGTGGCGCTGCCGGCATTGCCGAACGCCGCCCAGACCTCATCCAGTTTGACTTTTAATTCATACACCGGCGGTGCAAGTGGCGCATCGGTGCGCAGCAGGCGCCAATACATCTCGGCGCCGTTGCCCGGTGCCAGATCGCCAACCACTTGATAACGCACAGGCCCTTCGGCACGCAGATTCGCTCCGGTGTCGAGATAACCGCGCAGGCCGCGCCCACGATGAGCGATGTCGAGAAACAGCTCCAGGCCTTGCGCCGGCAAACCATCAAGCCCGGCCGCCGCACCGGTAAAGCGAATGTCCCAGACCCCACGCAAATTGTCCGCCAGCTGTTGCCCGGCGGTGTCCGCCAGATCGACCGTGGCCTCGCCCGGGGTGATCGGAAACTCCTCGCGAGTCAGTTCACGATGTGCATAAAAAGCGGCAGGCAGCGCGGCGCCCGTGAGTGCCATGCCCGCCATGAACCAGCGTCGAGAGATCGTCATTGCCCTACCTGTGTCAGCCATGAAGCAGGCTTTATCCAAGCTAGAACGTTTGCTCGGCGGGGAAATTTACGCCGCCGGCAAAACATCCCTGCGCCGCCGCCGGGCATTTGTAACGCACACCTAAATTAGCCGTTCAGCCACTCGTTCTTCCCAGATAGCAAAGGCCCCTGCGCCTGTACCTCGACGGCGAACCTGAATGAGATGGCAATGACAAAACCGCGTTGGAAAAAGGCTCTATTCATCGGCCTGCCGCTGGCCCTGGCGATCAGTGCCGGCGCAGGATTTCTGGCCTGGGATTACTGGAACAACCCCGGCTATCCGGTGAAGGTGATGAAACAGGCGACGGAGTTGCAGGATCGCCTGCTGTCGTTCGACAGCCACATCACCGTGCCGCTGAGTTTCGGCAGCCACGACCACGAAGCTGACAAGGATGGCTCGGGCCAGTTCGACCTCATCAAGGCCAATCGCGGACGCCTGTCCGGCGCGGCGCTGACGGTGTTCGGCTGGCCGGAAATGTGGAACGGCCCGAACGCCCCGCACCGTCCCACCGAGGGCTTTGTCGAAGAGGCGCGCAACCAGCAGGAAGTGCGCTACAAGATCATTTCCGGGATCGTCCGCGACTTCCCCAATCAGGCCGGCATCGCCTACACGCCGGATGACTTCCGCCGCCTGCACGGCGAAGGCAAGTTTGCGATTTTCATCAGCATGCTCAACGCCTACCCGCTGGGCAATGATCTGAGAAAGCTCGACCTGTGGGCCGGGCGCGGCATGCGCATGTTCGGTTTCAGTTACATCGGCAACAACAGCTGGGCCGACTCGTCGCGGCCGCTGCCGTTTTTCAATGATTCGCCTGACGCCCTCGATGGTCTGTCGGACATCGGCAAACAAGCGGTGCAGCGCTTGAACGATCTGGGCGTGATCATCGACGTTTCGCAGATGTCGACCAAGGCCCTCGAGCAAGTCGCCGAACTGAGCCGTACACCGCTGGTGGCCTCGCACTCGGCGCCACGGGCGGCGGTGGATATCCCGCGCAACCTCAGCGACAAAGAACTGCAACTGATCAAAAACAGCGGCGGCGTGGTGCAAGTCGTCGCCTTCTCGCAGTACCTGAAACCGCTGACCCAGGGCACGCAGGACAAACTCAATGCGTTGCGTGCGCGCTTCGATCTGCCGCCACTGCCCAATCTGGCCATGGCACTGATGCCGGGCGATCCGATCATCACCGCCTGGTCGGAACAGAAGCTCGGCCAATACGCCAGCGGCCTCTACGCGATCCTCGAAGAAGAACCGAAAGCCACCCTAAAGGACTTCGGCGACGCCATCGATTACACAGTGCGCAAGATCGGTATCGACCACGTCGGCATCGCCTCGGACTTCAACGACGGCGGCGGCATCAAGGGCTGGGAAAACGTCGGCGAGATTCGCAACGTCACCGCCGAACTGCTGCAGCGCGGCTACTCCGAAGCGGACATCGCCAAGCTCTGGGGCGGCAACTTCATGCGCGTTTGGGATCAGGTGCAAAAAGCCGCGAAACCGGCGCTGGCGTCACGCCAGGAGGTGGCCCGGCCATGACCGATCGTCGCACTTTTCTCAAGCAGGCCAGCCTGCTCGCCGCCGCCCTGCCCCTGGGCGCCAGCCTGAGTGCTCCGGCGGCCATCGCTGCCGTGCCGACTGCGTCGCGAGACAAATGGGCGCAGTTGCGTCAGTTGTTCGAGCAGGATCCTCAGGCGATTCACTTCGCCAATTTCCTCGTCACCTCGCACCCCAAACCGGTGCGCGAAGCGATCGAACGCCATCGCGCGGCGCTGGATCTGAATCCGGGTCTGGCGATGGATTGGGATCTGGGCGTCACCGAGAAGCGCGAAGAAAACGTGCGCCACTGGGCAGGCCAGTATCTGCAAGCCAAACCGGCGCAGATCGCCCTGACCGGCAGCACCACCGAAGGCTTGGCGATGATCTACGGCAGCGTACAGGTGCGCGCGGATCAGGAAATTCTTACCACGGTTCACGAACATTATTCGACGCGCAACATTCTCGATTTCCGCAGCCGTCGTGACGGCACGCGCGTACGCAAACTCAAGCTGTTCGAAACCCCGCAGAGCATTTCTCTGGATCAGGTGCTCGACACGATCAATCGCAACATCCGCCCCGAAACCCGTGTGCTGGGCATGACCTGGGTGCATTCGGGCAGCGGCGTGAAGCTGCCGATCAGCGACATCTCGCGGCTGGTCGACGAGCACAACCGCCAGCGCGACGACAAGGATCGGCTGATTTACGTGGTCGATGGTGTGCACGGTTTCGGTGTCGACGACTTGAGTTTTCCGCAGATGAACTGCGACTTTTTCATCGCCGGCACGCACAAGTGGATGTTCGGCCCGCGCGGCACCGGCATCGTCTGCAGCCGCACCGAAGAACTGAAATACGTCAGCCCCAGCGTGCCGACGTTCTCCGAGGCCACAGCCTTCTCGACCATCATGACCCCGGGCGGCTACCACGCCTTTGAGCATCGCTGGGCACTGGACGAAGCCTTCAAGTTACACCTGCAACTGGGCAAGGCCGAGGTGCAGACGCGCATTCATCAGCTCAACAGTTACCTCAAGCAACGCTTGCAGGAGCACCGCAACATCGAGTTGGTGACCCCGCTCGCCTCGCAGTTCTCCGCCGGTTTCACCTTCTTCCGGATCAAGGGCCAGGACAGCGATGAAGTAGCTGCCTGGCTGATGCAGAACCGGGTGATCTGCGACGCGGTCAGCCGCGACGTCGGGCCGGTGATTCGCACCGCGCCGGGCTTGCTCAACAGCGAAGCCGAAGTGGATCGCTTCATGGACATCCTCGGCACCAAGCTGCGTGCCTGACCCTCGACTGCCGTTTTCCTTTCAAAGAGACGACCCATGAAAAAGCCTCACGCGTCACTCCTCTCCAAAGCCCTGCCCGCACTGGCGCTAAGCGCCCTCTGCGCTGCCCTGTTGCCCGGCACCGCGCACGCGGCGACAGCACCCGCTGCGGGCAAAGTGTTCAAGGATTGCAAGGACTGCCCGGAAATGGTCGTGTTGCCGACCGGCAGTTACACCATGGGCACGCCGGACGATGAGGTCGGCCGCCAACCCGACGAAGGCCCGCTGCACACGGTGACGTTCAGCAAACCATTCGCTATCAGCCGCTCGCAGGTGCTGGTGGGCGAATGGGACGCCTATGTGCGCGAAACCGGCAACAAGCCCTACGACTTCGATGACCGCCCCGGCCGCCGCTGCACCGCCGGCAAGCCGGAATTCAAACAGACGCCACGCGACCCGGCCGTGTGCATGAACGTCGCCGAAGCCCAGGGCTACATCGACTGGCTGTCGAAAAAGACCGGCCACGCCTATCGCCTGCAAAGCGAATCGATCCGCGAATACGCCGCCCGGGGCGGCAGCACCGGGCCTTTCCCCTTTCCGTTCGATGAGGGCAAGGATTACCAGATTTCCAGGCACGCCAACACTTACGGCGCGGCCGATGGCTACAACTTCACCTCGCCGGCCGGCACCTTCCCGGCCAATGCGTTTGGCGTGTTCGACGCCCACGGCAACGTCTACGAATGGACCGCCGACTGCTACCACCCGGACTACTCCGGCGTGCCCGCCGACGGTCGCCCATGGACCCAGGAAAACTGCGAACGCCAGGTCATGCGCGGCAATGACTGGGGCGAGGCGCCGATATTCTCGCGCTCGGGCAACCGCAACAGCAGCTGGCCGACCAGCAAGGGCGACTGGCTGGGCTTCCGCGTAGTACGCGACCTCTGATCCCGCCCTCGACGAGCGCAGCCACGTCTGCGCTCGGTTAAAGAAACTCCGCGACCATTCGTTTTCCTTAAGTACCGGCACTCCCTACGCATCGAAGCAGGAATCCTCCATGACCAAGCCTACGCGTGGGGCGATCAACGAATTGTTCGCCCTGCTCAAGCCCTTCCGCCTGATCGTCTCGGCGTCCATCGTGCTCGGCATGCTCGGCGGCCTGAGCGTCACCGTGCTGCTGGCGACCATCAACAACGCCCTGCATTCCGATGACGGCCTGACCCGCACCGTGGTGATGATCTTCGCCGGCCTCTGTGCCCTGGCCCTGCTGACCACGATCCTGTCGGACATCGGCACCAACTACGTCGGCCAGCACATCATCGCCAAACTGCGCAAAGAGCTGGGGGAGAAAGTCCTGTCGGCGCCGATCGACCAGATCGAACGCTATCGCAGCCATCGCCTGATTCCGGTGCTGACCCACGACGTCGACACCATCAGCGACTTCGCCTTCGCCTTCGCGCCCCTGGCGATCTCCATGACCGTGACCCTTGGTTGTCTCGGCTATCTGGCCATGCTGTCGTGGCCGATGTTCCTGATGATGCTGGTGGCCATCGCCATCGGCACCACCATCCAGGCCATCGCCCGGGCCAAAGGCATGCGCGGTTTCTACGCCGCCCGCGATTCCGAAGACGAACTGCAGAAGCACTACAACGCAATTGCCGAAGGCGCCAAGGAACTGCGCATTCACCGCCCGCGCCGCCAGCGCATGTTCGTCGCCGGCATTCAGAAAACCGCCGAGAAAATCTGCGATACCCAGATCAGATCGATCAACACCTTCGTCATCGCCAAGTCGTTTGGCTCGATGCTGTTCTTCGTGGTCATCGGCATGGCCCTGGCCCTGCAATCGCTGTGGCCGAGTGCCGACAAAGCGGTGATGAGCGGTTTCGTTCTGGTGCTGCTGTACATGAAGGGGCCGCTGGAGCACCTGATCAGCACCCTGCCGATCATCAGCCGCGCGCAGATTGCCTTCCGTCGCATTGCCGAACTCAACGAACAGTTCTCCTCACCGGAGCCGCACCTGTTGCTGCAGGATCAGGGCAGCAAGCCAGCCGCCGTCAACAGCCTGGAACTGCGCAACGTGCGCTACGCCTTCCCGCCCGTGGAAGGCAGCGAACCGTTCCGCCTCGGCCCGGTGAACCTGCGCATCGAACAGGGCGACATTGTGTTTATCGTCGGTGAGAACGGCTGCGGCAAGACCACGCTGATCAAATTGCTGCTGGGCCTGTACGCGCCGACCGAGGGCGAAATTCGCGTTAACGACAAGCCGATCACTGCGGTCAATCGCGATGATTACCGGCAGAACTTCACGACGATCTTCGCCGACTACTACCTGTTCGATGATCTGATTCAGGGCGATCGTGAAGTGCCGCAGGATGCCACCCGCTACCTCGAACGTCTGGAGATTGCGCACAAGGTCAGCGTGCGCGACGGCGCGTTCAGCACCACCGACCTGTCCACCGGTCAGCGCAAACGCCTGGCACTGGTCAACGCCTGGCTCGAAGAGCGCCCGGTGCTGGTGTTCGATGAATGGGCGGCGGATCAGGACCCGACCTTCCGGCGGATCTTCTATACCGAGCTGCTGCCCGACCTCAAGCGTCTGGGCAAGACCATCATTGTGATTTCCCACGACGACCGTTACTTCGACGTCGCCGATCAACTGGTGCGCATGGAGGCCGGCAAGGTCAGAAGCGAACTGCAAACCGCTTGATCGAGGCAGCCGCGACCGGGCCGGAGAAAAACTTTTCCGGTTTGCCGCGGCTTCCTCGTCTTAATGAGATGAATAAGAACCATTAACAACTATACCTGCCAAGGTCTTAACCTCATGTCCGCATCCCGTTTCATGCTTCGCCCTCTGACTCGAGCCCTGCTGATGCACGGCGCGACCCGCACACGCCTGGCCGGTAGCGGCCTGGGTCTGGCACTGACCCTCGCGGCAGCGCCGTATGTCCAGGCCCAGGAATGGACCCTGAATATCCCGGCCCAACCGCTGGCCCAGGCCCTGCAAACCCTCGGTCAGCAGACCAGCCTGCAAATCATCTACAGCCCGGAAAGCCTGCAAGGCCTGCGCTCCAGCGCCCTCAACGGCCGCTACCAGGATGACGAGTCACTGAAGGCGATGCTCAGCGGCACCGGCATTCGCTATCAGCGTGACGGCAACACCGTCACCGTGCTCGGCCCGGCCACCAGCGGCAACGCGATGGAACTGGCGCCGACCAACGTCAACGCCAACCGCCTCGGCGCCACCACCGAAGGCAGCAACTCCTACACCACCGGCGGCGTGACCATCGGCAAAGGCGTGCACTCGCTCAAGGAAACGCCGCAGTCGGTCACGGTGATGACCCGCAAGATGCTCGACGACCAGAACCTCAACACCATTGAACAGGTGATGGAGAAGACACCGGGCATCACCGTCTACGACTCGCCAATGGGCGGCAAGTATTTCTACTCGCGCGGTTTCCGCATGACCGGCCAGTACCAGTACGACGGCGTACCGCTGGACATCGGCAGCAGCTACGTGCAGGCGGACAGCTTCAACAGCGACATGGCCATCTATGACCGCGTGGAAATCCTCCGCGGCGCGGCCGGCATGATGAAGGGCGCGGGCGGCACCGCCGGCGGCGTCAACTTCGTGCGCAAGCGCGGCCAGGACACCCCGCACACACAGCTGTCGCTGTCGGCCGGCACCTGGGACAACTACCGCGGCCAGGTCGACACCGGCGGCCCGCTGAACGACGCCGGCACCGTGCGTGGCCGCGCCGTGGTGACGCAGCAGACCCGTAAGTATTTCTACGACGTGGCTGAACGCCGCGACCAGATTTACTACGGCGCCCTGGACTTCGACCTCAGCCCCGACACCACCCTAGGTCTGGGCATGGCCTATGAAGACGTCGACGCCACCCCGTGCTGGGGCGGCCTGCCGCGCTACGCCGACGGCTCCGACCTGCACCTGAAACGCTCCACCTGCCTGAACACCTCGTGGAACAACCAGCGCAGCAAACGCGCCACCTACTTCGCCGACGTCAAACACCAGTTCAACGATGACTGGTCGCTAAAAGTCGCCGGCGTGTACTCGCGCAACACTCAGGAAATGGAATATTCCTTCCCGAGCGGCACAGTGCCCTTGGGCGCGACCGCCACCAACACGCTGATGCTCGGCAGTACCTATGATTACGATCAGCGCGACTACGGTTTCGATGCTTACGTCGACGGCAAATTCGACGCCTTCGGCCAGCAGCACGAACTGATCGTCGGTGCCAACGCCAGCCGTTCGCACAAGGACGACTTCTACGCGGTGGCGGCATTGCCACAGCGCCAGAACGTGTTCAACCCGAACCACAACATCCCGCAGCCGGATGAAAGCTACTACCTGGCCAACGCCTCCCGTGGCGGCCCGGTGGACATGCACATCAAGCAATACGGCGCCTACTCGATCGCCCGCCTGAAACTCGCCGACCCGATGACGCTCGTGCTCGGCAGCCGAGTCAGCTGGTACAAATCCGATACCGATTCGGTGCAGTACTTCCGTGGCGAGGGCACCGAGGTCAACACCCAATCCACCGAAACCGGCCAGGTCACGCCGTTCGCCGGCCTGCTCTACGACCTCAACGACAACCTGACCGCCTACGCCAGCTACACCGACATCTTCACCCCGCAAGGCTCGTACAAAACCATCGACGGCAGCACGCTCAAGCCGCTGATTGGCCAGAGCTACGAGCTGGGGATCAAGGGTGAGTGGTACGACGGTCGTCTGAACACCACGTTCAACCTGTTCCGCACCATCCAGAAAGATGCGGCCCAGGATGACCTGCGGTGCGAAGACAGTTCGTGCCAGATCAACTCGGGCAAGGTCCGCGCCCAGGGCTTTGAAGCTGAAGTCAGCGGTGAAGTGATCGACCGCCTGCAACTGTTGGCCGGTTATACCTACACCCAGACCAAAGTGCTGGAAGACGCCGACGCCACTCAGGATGGCGCGGTCTACAACTCCTACGTGCCGCGTCACCTGTTGCGCGTCTGGGGTGATTACGCCCTGAGCGGACCGCTGGACCGTGTGACGATTGGTGCGGGGGTCAATGCGCAGACGGGCACCTACCGGGTTTCGCCTCTGGGCGGGGACAATGTCGATGGCGCGGGTTATGCGGTCTGGAACGGTCGCATTGGTTATCGGATTGATGACACCTGGTCGGTGGCGTTGAACGGCAACAACCTGTTCGACAAGCGTTATTACGCGACTATTGGTACCGAGGGGTTCGGTAACTTCTATGGGGATCCGCGCAATTTTGTGATGTCGGTGAAGGCTGATTTCTGATTTTTTGATTTGAGCTGTGAGAGAGCCCCGCATTGTGAGATGCGGGGCTTTTTGGTTTTTGGGATTGGGGATTGGGGGGCATATCCGTTGCTGCGGTGAAGGCTACTTAGGGTTCCGCCCTTACGGCGGGTCACTTTTTCCAAACGCCGAAAAAGTAACCAAAAAGGCTTTGCCCCGGCGTACGGCCCGCTCGCTGGGGCTCGGGGTACCTTCGTTACGGGACCGATCCGGGCGCAGCGGCTCCGGTTGGCTTCGCTGCACCTACACTCGCTGTGTACGACTGCGTCGTACGGTCGCTGCGCTCCCACCCCCGGATCGATCCCGTAACGAAGCCTGCCGAAGGGGCAAAAGATCAAGAGCCAGAGCAAAAGCCCCTCACCCTAGCCCTCTCCCCGAGGGAGAGGGGACTGACCGAGGTGTTCAGGCGAAATACGCCGACTTGCGATATCGAGTCGAATGCAGATTCTGGAAAGCCCGCAAATCGGCTCCCTCTCCCTCGGGAGAGGGCTGGGGTGAGGGGCGAATCCAACACAGATCCAAAGCAGACCACACGCTTTTCACCACTCAACAATGAGCGTTAGCTCGAGTGCTTTTGATCTTGCTTTTGATCCACCGGCGACGTCGGAAGGCTGAGTGGAGGGATTGATCCGGGCGTGGGAGCGCAGCGACCGTACGACGCAGTCGTACACAGCGAGTGTAGGTGCAGCGAAGCAAACCGGAGCCGCTGCGCCCGGATCGATCCCGCAGCGAAGGAACCCGAGCCTGCGAGGGCCGAACGCAGGAGCTAGCGTTTTTTGCTTACTTTTTTGGCGCTTCCCCCGTGTCAGCCTACCTGTCACCTCTGTTGATTGACTCAACCATTCATGGGGGCGAAGGTGTCTAGCAATGCCGAAGCGTTATGACGATGACTTCAGAGACTGGGCTGTTCTTCAAATGATGCCGCCCTTAAACCGTTCCGTAGCAGAGCTCGCCGTTGCAATCGGCGTCACCCCACAGTCACTGCGAAACTGGAGGCAAATGGCTAGAGATAAAGGATTGATTGTTCCTGGGAATAATAAAACCAGCAATCAGTGGTCCAGCGCCGACAAATTCAACGCCGTTCTGGAAACCGCGCCGTTGAGCGAGGTAGAGCTTTCACAATATTGCCGAATCAAGGGCATTTATCCTGAGCAGATTCAGCAATGGCGCCAAGCTTGCCAGAATGCCAACACTGCGATGGAGCCTCAGCCCAACAAAAAACCGACCACCGAGCAAATACGGATAAAGGAGCTGGAGCGACAACTGCTTCGATCCGATGCTGATTGCAAGGAGGCGGTCGCTTTACTGGAACTCAGAAAAAAAGCCAATGCGATCTGGGGCAAGGACAAGGAAGGCTGATCAGCGCCCCTGATCGTGTGCAGGCTTTGGGCCTGATCGCTGAGGCAGTGGCAAGTGGTGCACGTCGGTTTCGTGCATGCAAAGAGATCGGGCTGTGTTTGCGGACGGTTCAGCGTTGGCGACACTGCGAAGCCGACAAGCGCCAGATCATCAAGCGCGAAGCACCGTCCAACAAACTCAGCGTCGCAGAGCGTCAGGCTGTTTTGGATGCTGCTAATCAACCTGGCTACGCGAGTCTGACACCGCACCAGATTGTCCCGAAGTTAGCTGACGAAGGTATCTATCTGGCATCGGAATCAACATTCTATCGGGTGCTGAAAGAGGCAAATCAGAATAGCCGTCGAGGCCGAGCCAAAGCTCCGAAGCGCCGAGCTTTGACCACACATTGTGCTGATGCCCCAAATCGAGTTTGGTGTTGGGATATCACGTGGTTACCCACCACCGTTAAAGGTCGCTTTTACTACTGGTACATGGTCAAAGACATCTATAGCCGCAAATTAGTGACCAACGAAGTACACGAATCCGAACGCGCAGAACATGCATGCGTACTGCTTGAAAAAGGATGCTTACGAGAGCGTACGGCGGGTCGTCCGCTGGTACTGCACTCGGACAACGGTCACGTAATGAGAGGCTCGCTTCTTCGAGAAAGCATGATTGCATTGGGCGTCGAACCGTCGTTCAGCCGACCCCGAGTAAGCAATGACAACGCCTATGCCGAAGCGCTTTTTCGTACGGCTAAGTATTGCCCGCTGTGGCCCGAGCGGCCCTTCGACAACCTCACGGAAGCACGACTCTGGGTGCAGAAATTCGTTGAGTGGTACAACGACGAGCATCGTCATAGCGCCTTGAAATACGTGACGCCCAATGAGCGTCACGAAGGCAAGGCACCTGCGTTACTGCAGGCACGGGAGAATCTTTACAAGGCAGCCAAAGCAACTAACCCCAGCCGTTGGAGCGGCGAAGTACGTAATTGGAAACTCGCAAACGCTGTTTACCTGAATCCAGAGCGCCCTGAAACAAGGGCGTAATAGACTCCTAAAACAGCCGTGAAGCGACAGATACGTTGACACGCACCGGCTTGTAAAAAGTAAGTCGCCGTAAGGGCGAAACCGCCAGCAGCAACACCAAAAAAACGGATATTCACCCCATCCAAAAAACCCGCGCAAGCGCCCCACCAACCCGCGAATAAACCTCCAGACCCCCAGGCACCACCGCCCCCAACCGCAACAAATCATGAGTCAACCCGGCACAAACCTCGACCTCGACCTCAACCCCCTGCCCACGCAGCCTGTCGACATAAGCCTGCCCCTCATCCAGCAACGGATCAAACCCGGCCAATACGACAATGGCCGGCGCCACCCCACGCAAATCCTCCGCCAGCAACGGCGAAAAACGCCAATCCAGATAATCCTCCGGCCCTCGCGCATAGTGCTGATAAAACCACTCCAGCGTGTCGTTCTCGAGCAGGTACCCCTCGCCAAACAACAGCCGCGAATCATGCACCCGCGAAGCATCGGTCACCGGATAACACAACAACTGCGCCTTGGGCGCGATAGCCACCGTGTGCGGCTGCACCACTGCCTGAATCGCCAGCACCGTCGCCAACGTGGCGCCCGCGCTGTCGCCACCAAACGCAACGCGCGAACCATCCAGGCCGAGGCTCACAGCCTGTTCGGCCAGCCAGGCCAAAGCGTCCTCGCCATCCTCCAGCGCTGTCGGAAAGCGATGCTCCGGCGCCAGTCGATAACCGACCGAGAGCACCGCACACGGCGTGCGCTGACAAAACTCGCGGCAGACGCCGTCGTGGGAATCCAGACTGCCAACGACAAATCCGCCACCGTGGAAATACACCAGCACCGGCAGCGGCGATTCAACACCGCTGGGCCGATACAAACGTAACGCCAGCGCCGCACCGTCACGGGCATGTGTTTCGATCTCGGTGACTTCAAGATCCTGCGGCGCCGGCCAGCGCAGTTGCGCGGTGGTCTGCTCGAAGGTGGCGCGGGCCTCGCTCGGGGTCAGTTGGTGCATGGCCGGCAGGCCGGCGTCCTGGCTGTCTTGAGCGAGGTCGAGGAAAGCTTCCAGATCAGGGTGTAACGACATCGATAAAAATCCTTGTATCCGCAATAAGACGGGCGCGCCTGCGCAGCGCCCGCGCAAAAGACCGGGCGATCAACCCACCCGCGCCATGCAATGTTCGATCAACGCTTCAAGCTCGCGCTGGTAATCGCTCATCAGCGCATCCATGGTGCCGGCGCGGTAACGCTGGCTGCTGTAGATGCAGCGCAAGGCCAGTTGCCCGTCATAGACCTGGCCGACAATTTCCAGCCAGTTGCCCAGGTTCGCCTTGAGGCTGTAGTTGTCGCCGGTCTCTTCCAGTGCCGGCACCAGCAACGCCTGTTCATCGAAGCTCTGGTCGAACTGCCCGAGGTAGTTGAAGGTCACCCGTGCCTGCGGCAATGCAGCCAGTTGCGCCGAGATTTCCGGCCCGGCCAGATGACGCAGCACGCCATAGCCGATGCCTTTCTGCGGTACGCCCGCCAGTTGCGCCTGCACATCGATGATCGACTGGCCGATGTCATCGCTGTCCGGGCGCAAACGTACCGCGAACATGCTGGTGAACCAGCCGAGGCTGCGGCTCAGGTCGATCGATTCGAAGAGGTCTTCGCGACCGTGACCTTCAAGCAGAATCAGCGCCGACGGTTGCTGACTCCAGCGGCACAGGGCGCGGCTGAGCCCCGACAGAAGCAAGTCGTTGATCTGCGTGCCGTACACCGCCGGGACCTGTTTGAGCAGTTGTTCGGTGTGCTCGCGGGACAGCTTGAGCCGCGCCTGCGCCTGTTGCCGCACGAGGTTCTTGCCGCGCGGGTTGTCGCACGGCAGATCAACGCCGGGCTGATCCAGTTGCTCCAGCCAATAGCTCAATTCCTGCTCGGCAATCACCGGCGCCTGCGCCTGCAACGCCTCGGCAAACGAACGATAGCTGCTGGTGCGAATCGGCAGTTGCGGCGCCAGCCCCTGCACGCACGCCTCATAAGCGACTTTCAGATCGTCGAGCAGAATCCGCCACGACACGGTGTCGACCACCAGGTGATGAATCACCACCAGCAACCGCGCCTGACCATCCGGCAACGCCACATGCATGACCCGCCAGACCGGCCCGTCATTGAGTTTGAGACTGCGCTGCGCGAGGTTGGCCAAGGCTTCGACCTCTTCGCTGCTTTGCGCTTCACGGCGCCACAGCACAGCCTCGTCGGACACGCTGCTGCTATAGCGCTGCAACCAGCGCCCGCCGTCGTTGGAAAAACGCAGGCGCAACGAATCGTGATGTTGTTCGATCAAGCCCAGCGCCTGTTCCAGTGCATCGAGATCCAGCGGCTGGCGTGCACTGAGCAGCAACGACTGGTTGTAGTGATGCGCCTCGGCCATGCCTTCGGCGAAGAACCACTCCTGGATCGGCAGCAAATTGAACGCGCCCTCTGCGGCAACCTGAGTCAGGTCCGGCAGCGCTTGCCCGGCGCCCTCCTTCGCCACCTGCTGCTCGACGATGCCGGCGATGGTTTGATAGCGCATCAGATCACGCAGCTTCAGCTCCATCTGCAGGGTCGGGTGGTTTCTTACCCGCGAGATCACTTGCAGGCTGAGGATCGAATCGCCGCCCAGTTCAAAGAAGTTATCGCTGATACCGACCTGCTCGACCTGCAACACCTGCGCCCAGATTTCCGCCAGCAGGCGTTCCTGCTCGGTGCGCGGGGCAACATATTCGTCGCTTTTGAACTCCGGCTCCGGCAAGGCCTTGCGATCGAGCTTGCCGTTGGGCGTGACCGGGAACGCGCTGAGGCAGACGATCTGCGCCGGCACCATGTATTCCGGCAGCGAAGCGCGCAGCCCGGCCTTGAGTTCATCGCCGATGTCTTCACCGCTGGCGGTGACCACGTAGCCGATCAGTTGCTTGCCGGAGGCATTGTCGCGGGCAATCACCAGCGCATCGCTGACCGCCGGCAACTGACGCAGGCTGGCCTCGACTTCGCCTAGCTCGATGCGGAAGCCACGGACCTTGACCTGATGGTCGATGCGCCCGACGTAATCGACCACCCCGTCCGGGCGACGACGCACCAGATCGCCGCTGCGGTACAGGCGCTCGCCAGGGGCAAACGGGTTGGGCACGAAGCGCTCGCCGGTCAGATCGGGGCGGCCGTAGTAACCGCGAGCGACGCCGTAACCGCCGATGTACAACTCACCGGCGAAACCCGGCGGCAGCGGATTCAGATCGTCGTCGAGCACGTACAGCGAACGCGCACCGACCGCGCGGCCGATCGGCGCGTATGCCGCTTCGCACTGCTGGCTGATGGCGACTTTCCAGAGCATCGGCGTGACCACGGTTTCGGTCGGGCCGTAGCCGTTGGTGAAGAACTGCGGACGCAACGCCGCTTTCACCTGTTCGAAAGTCTGTTCCGGCACCGCGTCGCCACCGAAGCAGTAGATGCGTACCGGTGGCGGCGCGATGCCGCTGGCGGCCGCGTACTCGGCCAGTTGCTTGAGATAGGCCGGTGGGAAGCAGGCGATGGTCACGCCGTAATCGTGCAGGGCCTGATAGGTCTGCTCCGGCGTCCACAGGCATCCGTCACGGATCACCAGACGACCGCCGCTGTACAGCGTACTCAGCCAGCGTTCGTGAGCGCCGTCGAAAGCGAAGGACATGAAGTGCAACTCGCAACTGCTCGCGTCCATTTCGTACAGCTCAGCGATGGCCTGGCAGTGCATGCTCAGCGGTCCCTGGGTGACGGCCACGCCTTTCGGCCGTCCGGTGGAGCCGGAGGTGTAAACCAGATACGCCAGGCTCTGCTCGTGAACATCGCAGACCGGTGCGGCATCGCTGTAAAGACTGCGATCGAGTTGATCGATTTCCAGACGCAACACGCCATGCGGCGCCGGTAACGTCGCCCGCAGGCTGGTTTGCGTCAGCAGCAGGGCCATGCGCGAATCTTCGATCATGTACGCCAGACGCTCGGGCGGGTAATCGATGTCCAGCGGTACGTACGCCGCACCGCTCTTGAGCACGGCGAGGAAACTCACCAGCATTTCCAGCGAGCGCGGCAACGCCACGCCGATCACCACTTCCGGCCCGGCGCCGTGGGCGATCAGGCACTGCGCGAGTCGATTGGCCTGCCGCTCCAGTTCGGCGTAGGTCAGGCTCTCGTCGGCGCATTGCACCGCGATCGCATTCGGTTGCTGTTGCGCATGACGACTGATCAGCTCCGGCAGCAACTGCGGCGCGTGGCGGTGGGAAGGCTCGGCGCTCCAGGTCTGCGCCGCTTGCCATTGCTCGGCGGACAGACGCTGCAAGTTACCCAGCCGCTCATACGGAGCGGCCATCATCGCCGCGAGGGTGTTTTCCAGGGTCAGGCGAATGCCTTGCACCGCCTCGGCGCTGAAGTGGCTGCGCAGGTAGAGGTACTCGATCGACAATTCATCGCCGAGCATCACCGCAAGGTCCATCGGCACGTTGGTCACGCCGTGGCCGATGGATTTGCCGAAGGTCAGCGCGGTGTCGGTTTCTTCCTGCAAGCGCTCGTCGATCGGGAAGTTCTCGAACACCACGATGCTGTCGAACAGCGCCTGACCACCGAGGTTCGACCAGCGCTGCACATCGGCCAGCGGTGCCTGGGAGTAATCGCGAATGTCGAGGTTGTAGGCCTGCACTTCGCCCAGCCAGTCGGCCAGGCGCTGATCGGCCTGCGGCGTCTGAATGATCGGCAAGGTGTTGATGAACAGGCCGAGCATGTTGCCGACGTTCGGCAGACTTTCCGGACGCCCCGATACGGTGGCGCCGAAGGTCACCGTCTGCTGGCCGGTGTAGCGTTGCAACAGCAGCAGCCACGCGCCCTGAATCAGCGTGTTGGGGGTGATGCGCAGGTCGCGGCAGAACTCCAGCAGGCGCGCGGTTTGCGCTTTGTCCCAATTTGAATAGAGCGCATCGTGACCGGTAACGTCGGCACTGTGGCGCGGGTGCATCGCCTGACTCAGCGCGGTCGGTTCGTTGACCACCGCCAGACGCGCCTTCCAGAACAGCTCTTGGGCATCCTGATCCTGCGCCTGCAACCAGGCAATAAAGTCGCGATAGCGGCCGTTCTCGCCAGTCACCTGGCCCGTGGCGTAGTACTGCAAGACCTCGCCGAACAACCGCGAACTGCTCCAGCCGTCCATCAGGATGTGGTGGCTGGTCCAGATCATCTGGTACTGCTCGTCGCCCAGCTGCAGCAGGGTCACCCGTTGCAAACGCGCCTCGGACAAGTCGAAGCCCAGCGCGCGGTCGGCGCTGGCGAATTCGGCAATCGCCGCCTCGCTGCAGTCCTGCCCACGCCAATCGAGCACCTGCATCTGCAACGGCGCCTGGCGATGCACTACCTGCAGCGGCTTGGCCAGCCCATCCTGCCAATGGAAACTGGTGCGCAGGATCGCCTGACGGACAATGATGAATTCCCAGGCCTGGCGGAAACGCTCCACGTCGAGGCCCTTGATCGGCAGGCTGACCTGTTGCACATAGAGGCTGCTGCCGTTATCCGACAGCGTGTGGAAGAGCATGCCTTCCTGCATCGGCGACAGCGGATAGACGTCTTCGATCAGTTCCGCCGGCACCGGCAAGGCATCGAGTTGCGCCTGATCCAGTTGCGCCAACGGGTAGTCGCTGGCGCTGGCGGATTGCGCGTCTTCAAGCGAAACCACTGCGGCCAGTTTCTGCACCGTCTGCTGCTGGAACAGGTCTTTGGGCGTGAAGCAAATGCCCTGCTGCCGCGCGCGGCTGACCAGTTGAATCGAGATGATCGAATCACCGCCGAGGGCGAAGAAGTTGTCGGTCACGCCGACCTGCTCGATCTTCAGAATGTCCTGCCAGACCGCGGCCAATTGCTGCTCCAGCGGCGTCGAAGGCGCGACGTAATCGCGTTGCGCCTGACTGGCGTCCGGTGCCGGCAGAGCCTTGCGATCAAGTTTGCCGTTGGGTGTCAGCGGCAACTGTTCAAGGAACAGCCACTGCGCCGGCACCATGTAGTCCGGCAGATGCGCCTTCAGCGCGGCTTGCA
This sequence comes from Pseudomonas sp. AC255, assembly GCF_979258175.1. NCBI lineage: Bacteria > Pseudomonadati > Pseudomonadota > Gammaproteobacteria > Pseudomonadales > Pseudomonadaceae > Pseudomonas > Pseudomonas sp. AC255. Next base: position 3,170,900 of record NZ_OZ409841.1, read on the forward strand.
GCGCAGTGCTCAGCGCGTCCAGTTGCGCAAGACTCTGATCAGCCTCGGCCGGCACCACATAAGCGACCAGTTGCTGGCCGCCAACGCCGTCCACCGCCAGCACCACGCCTTCGCGCACGCTGGCCTGGGCCAGCAGACGCGCTTCGATTTCCCCCAGTTCGATACGGAAGCCGCGCACCTTGACCTGATGGTCGATGCGGCCGACGTATTCGATACGGCCGTCATCCAGCCAGCGCGTCAGGTCGCCTGTGCGGTACATACGCTCGCCGTTGCTCGCCAACGGGTTGGGCACGAAACGCTCGGCGGTCAGGCCCGGGCGCAACAGATAGCCACGGGTGATGCCCTCACCGGCCAGATACAGCTCCGCTGCGATGCCGAGCGGTGCTGCCTGCAATTGCCCGTCGAGCAGGTACGCGGTGGTGTTGCGCAGTGGCCGGCCGATATTGGCCTGGCCGCCGAGTTCGCGACGGGTCCAGGTCGAATACGTGGTGTCTTCGGACGGCCCGTACAGATCGTAAACGTGGGCAACCGAAGTCTCGCGGTACAAGGTGTCGACCAGCGCCTGCTTGAGCGGCTCGCCGGCCAGATTGATGATGCGCACGCCCGGCAGGATCTGACCGATGCGTTGTAGCGCGGCAATCGCCGATGGCACGGTGTTGATCAGGCGCACCTGATCACGCTCGGGCAAGTCCGCCAGCTCCAGGGCATTGCGCGCCATGACCATGGACCCGCCGCGCGCCAGGGTGACGAAAATCTCCCACACCGACAGGTCGAAGCACACCGACGTCGAGGCCAGCACGCCTTGCAGATCGTCCTCGCTGTAGACCTCGGCGGACCAATGAATCAGCGCCTGCACGTTGCGATGGGCGATGGCCACGCCTTTCGGTTTGCCGGTGGAACCGGAGGTGTAGATCACGTAGGCCAGATTGGCCGAATCGGCGCGCGCCGGCAGGTTGTCAGGTGCCTGCGCGGCGAACGCCTCGCCGCCGGCCTCGACCAGCACCACGTGTGCTTCGCTGGATGGCAGTTGCGCCAGCAACGCTTGCTGGGTCAGCAGAACTTTCGCCTGGCTGTCGTCGAGCATGTAGGCCACGCGGTCGGCCGGGTAGTCCGGGTCCAGCGGCACGTAGGTGCCGCCGGCCTTGAGCACCGCCATCAGGGCGATCACCAGTTCCGCCGAACGCGGCAGCGCCACGCCGACGCGCACTTCGGCGGTGACACCCAGCGTCACCAAATGCCGCGCCAGCTGATTCGCCCGCAGGTTCAGTTCGCCATAGCTCAGGGCCACGCCGGCATGACTCAACGCCAGTGCCTGCGGATGTGCTGCGACCCTTGCTTCAAAGCTCTGCGAGATCAGCCGCTCGGCCGGATAAGCGGCGTGATTGTCGTTCCACTGCGCCAGCGTCTGACGCTCGGCCAGCGGCAGCAGACCGATCTCGCCGAGTGCACGCTGCGGCGCTGCGATAAATTGCTCGAGCACTTCACGCAAATGCGCCGCCAGACCAAGCACGCTGCGCTCGGCGAAGTGCTCGGTGAGGTAGTTGAAATCGAGGTTGAGCACTTCGCTGGCGCCAGCGATCAGGGTCAGGCCGTAGTTGGTCTGCTCGCGATGCTCCAGACCGGAAAAACGCAGCCCGCCCGGATTGCCCTCCAGCGCTTCGGATACCGGGTAGTTCTCGAACACCAGCAAAGTGTCGAACAACGCTTCGCCACTCAATGCGGCCAGACGTTGAATGTCCTGCAACGGCGTCTGTTCGTAATCGCGCAACAGCAGGTTCTTGTCCTGCACGCTGCGCACCCAGTCGCCGACGCTGAGGGTGGCCTGCGGGCTGGCGATCACCGGCAAGGTGTTGATGAATAGCCCCAGCTGTTCTTCGATGCCCGGCAAATCCACCGGCCGCCCGGATACCGTGGCGCCAAACGCCACGGTGGCCTGCCCGGTGTAGCGCTGCAACACCAGCAGCCACGCTGCCTGCACCAGGCTGTTGAGGGTCACCTGTTGCTGACGGGAGAAGCTGTTCAGACGCTGGGTCAACGCTTCATCGAAATGCAGCCGATGCATCTGTTTGCCCGGCCCCGGCACGGTGCGTCCGTGGCAGGCCGAGGCCAGTCGGGTCGGCTCGTCGAGTTCGGCCAGTTGCCCGCGCCAGAATTCCTGCGCGGCCGCCTTGTCCTGGCCCTGCAGCCAGACCAGAAAATCGCGATAGCGGCCCTGCGCGCTCGGCACCGGCTGGCCGGCGTAATCCTGCAGCACTTCGCCGAACATCCGCGAGTTGCTCCAGCCATCCATGAGAATGTGGTGACAGGTGAAAATCAGCCGATGGCGATCGTCAGCAGTGCGCAGCAGGCACAGGCGCAACAACGGTGGATTCTGCAGATCGAAGCCGCGTTCGCGGTCGGCCTGCGCCCGCGCCTCAAGCACCGCCGGCAGATCAGCGGCATCGCGTACATCAACTTCCGGCATTTCCAGGGTCAGTTGGCGATTGATCACCTGCAACGGCGCATCGAGGCCATCGCGGCCCCAGATGAAACCGGCGCGCAGCACTTCATGGCGATCGACCACCCGTTGCCAGGCTTGCTGGAACCGCGCGACGTCGAGGCCGTCGATGTCCAGCAGCATCTGATAGACGTAGGAGCTGGCATCCGCGTCGTACAGGCTGTGGAACAGAATGCCCTGCTGCATCGGCGCCAGCGGATAAATGTCCTCGATGCGCTGGGCGGCGATCGGCAGGCTGTCCAGATGCGCCTGGGACAAACCGGCCAGCGGCACGTCGGACGGAGTCAGCCCCCGGAATGACTGAGGCAGTGGTCGATCAATTCGCTCAGCGCCACTTCGTAGGCGCGGGCCAAACCGACAATGGTCGCCTCCTCGAAGACGTCGCTGCTGTAGGTCCAGGTCAGGCTCAACTGGCCCTGATAAACCCGGCCATCGATGGTCAGCCAATTGGCCATCGGCGCGTTTGCGTCCTGACCGGCGCCCTTGTCTTCGGTGGCCGGCCGCCACAAGGCGTCTTCGTCGAAGTTGTTATCGAACTGGCCGAGGTAGTTGAACGTTACCTGCGGTTGCGCCAGTTCATGGAGTGCCGCTTGTGCTTCGGCGGTGCCGAGATAACGCAGCAAGCCGAAGCCGATGCCCTTGTTCGGGATCGCGCGCAGTTGCTCCTTGATGCCTTTGATCGAGGTTTCCAGGCTGGCGTTTGGTGTCAGGCGCACCGGGAACATGCTGGTGAACCAGCCCACGGTGCGGCTCAAGTCGATGTCATCGAAGAGGTCTTCGCGGCCATGGCCTTCGAGCTGCACCAGCGCACTGTCGCTGGCGGTCCACTCACACAACACCCGCGCCAGTGCGGTCAGCAGCAGGTCGTTGACCTGAGTGCGGTAGGCCGCCGGGGCCTGTTGCAGCAGCTGGCGAGTGCGTTCGGCGTCCAGCCGCGTGTCGACGCTGCGTTCGAAGCGGTTGTACAACTGGCCCTGCGGATTATCCAGCGGCAAACCGAGCGGAACGTCGCGCAACTGTTCGCGCCAGTAGCTCAGTTCGCTGCCCAGCGCCGCGCTGCGCGCATGTTCTTGCAGGCGCAAACCCCAGTCCTTGAACGCGCTGGTCTTGGCCGGCAGATGCACGCTCTGTCCGCTGCTGATCTGCTGATAGGCGCTTTGCAGGTCTTCCAGCAGGATTCGCCACGACACGCCATCGACCACCAGGTGATGAATCACCAGCAACAGACGCTGACTGGCGTCCGGCATATCGACCAGCGCCGCGCGGATCAGCGGGCCGTTGTGCAGGTCGAGGCTGCGTTGCAGGTCCAGGCACAGCGCTGGCAATGCCGCGCTGTCGTCCAGCGTGAAAGTGCGCAATAACGCTTGTGGTTGATCCTCCGCGCCGTGGCTTTGCTGCCAGCCCTGCTCGGTTTGGCGATAGCGCAGACGCAAGGCGTCATGCTGTTTTTGCACCTGCGCCAGGGCCTGTTGCAGGGCTGCGGCTTGCAGGGTTTTCGCCGGGGTCAGCAGGATCGACTGGTTCCAGTGATGCCGCGCCGGGATGTCGCTGTGGAAGAAATACTGCTGGATCGGCGTCAGCGGCGCATCGCCAAGCACCTCGCCCTGCTCCGTCTGCACGGCGTCGCTCTGTTGCGCGACGGTGGCCAGACGCTGCACGGTCTGGTGCTGGAAAATATCCTTGGGCGTGAAGCGAATGCCAGCCTGCCGAGCGCGGCTGACCACTTGAATCGAAATGATCGAATCGCCGCCCAGCTCGAAGAAATTATCGTGAAGCCCGACCCGTTCGACCTTGAGCACGTCCTGCCAAATCTCCGCCAGACGCTGTTCCAGTTCGCTGCGCGGCGCGGCGTAGGCCTCTTGCACGTGCGCAACGTCCGGCTGCGGCAGTTGTTTGCGATCGAGCTTGCCGTTGGCGGTCAGCGGCAGTCGGTCGAGGAACGCCCAACTGACCGGGACCATATAATCCGGCAGGGTTTCGCGCAGGTGCAGCTTGATCGAATCACGCAGCGCGCCCTGCTCGTCCGTGTTCAATGTCTCAACCGGCACGACCCAGGTCGCCAGTTGCTGACCGCTGAGACCGTCCACCGCCAGCACCACCGCTTCGCGCACCTGTGGATGCTTGAGCAGTTGCGCTTCGATTTCGCCGAGCTCGATGCGGAAACCACGGATCTTCACTTGGTGGTCGATACGACCGATGTACTCGATCACCCCGTCGCCGCGCAGCCGTGCGAGGTCGCCGGTACGGTACAGACGCTGGCCGGCCTTGTGGTTGAACGGATCGGGCACGAAGCGGGTGGCGCTCATGCCGGCCTGATTCAGATAACCACGGGCGAGACCGGCGCCAGCGATGTACAACTCACCGATGCAGCCTTGCGGCACCAGGTTCAGCGAGCTGTCGAGCAAGTACCACGACAGGTCGACAATCGGCGCGCCAATCGGGCTGCTGTGATTGCTGTGCAGATCCGCCAGCGACAATGGCCGGTAGGTCACGTGCACGGTGGTTTCGGTGATGCCGTACATGTTGATCAGCGTCGGCGTGCGGTCGCCAAAACGTTCGAACCACGGGCGCAGATTCTGTACTTCCAGCGCCTCGCCGCCGAACACCACGTAACGCAGGGTATTACTGCGGCTCGACTCGCAGGCGACCTGCATCAACGGCTTGAACGCCGACGGTGTCTGGTTCAGCACCGTGACATTTTCATCGCACAGCAGCGTGTAGAAATCCTCTGGCGAACGGCTGACGTCGTGGGGCACGACCACCAGTTTGCCGCCGTACAGCAGCGCGCCAAAAATCTCCCACACCGAAAAGTCGAACGCGTAGGAATGGAACAGCGTCCAGCTGTCCTGCGCGCCGAAATCGAACCAGTGCGCGGTGGCGCTGAACAGGCGCATCACGTTGCCGTGCGGCAGCAACGCGCCCTTGGGTTTGCCGGTGGAACCGGAGGTGTAGATGACGTAGGCCAGATTGTCCGGCGTGGTCAGGCATGGCGGGTTGCTTGCGATGCCGTGCTCCGGCGCCTGATTCAGATCGAGGCAGATCAGCCCCGGCGGCAGCGGCAATTGCCCGAGCAAATGGCCCTGGGTCAACAGCAATTGAATACCGCTGTCGTCGATCATGTAGCGCAAGCGGTCATCCGGGTAGCTCGGGTCCAGCGGCACATAGGCGCCGCCCGCTTTCAGCACCGCGAGAATGGCGACGATCATGTCCAGCGAACGCTCCACCGCCACACCGACGCGCACGTCCGGGCCGACGCCCTGCTCGAGCAGCGTATGCGCCCACTGGTTGGCGCGGCGATTGAGTTCAGCGTAGGTCAGGCGTTGTCCTGCGAAGGTCACGGCCACCGCGTCGGCATGCCGCTCGGCCTGGGCCTCAATGGCTTGCTGGATGCACGGCGTCAGCGGTTGTTCAACCAGCGACGGATTCCATTGCGCCAACAGCTGTTGCTGCTGGCCGGCGTCGAGCATCGGCAATTGGCCGATGCACCGGGTCGGCTCGGCGACGATCGCCTGCAACAGCGCGGTCCAGTGTTGCGCCAGGCGCTCGATGGTCGCTGCGTCGAACAGGTCAGTGGCGTACTTGAGCACGGCTTCGATGCCGTGGGCCTGCTCGGTGGTGTTGAGGGTCAGGTCGAACTGCGCGGTCTGGCTCTGCCATTCCAGCGGTTCGATGTTCAGGCCGTTGAGGCGTGTGGCGACGCTTGCGCGGCGCTCGGCCTGGTGGTTGAACATCACCTGGAACAGCGGACTGTGGCTGAGGCTGCGGCCCGGCTCCAGCGCTTCGACCAGTTGCTCGAAAGGCAAGTCCTGATGCGCCTGCGCCTCCTGCGCGGTCTGTTTGACCTGACGCAGCAGTTCGACAAACGGCAGCTCTGCGTCGATGTCCGCCTTGAGCACCTGGGTGTTGACGAAGAAGCCGATCAGCCGCTCGATTTCCACCCGGCCACGGTTGGCCACCGGCACGCCGACACGGATGTCGCTTTGCCCGCTGTAGCGATGCAGCAAGGCCTGAAACGAAGCCAGCAGCAACACGAACAGGGTGACGTTTTCCTGCCGGGCAAACGCCTTGAGGGCATGGCTCAGCGCCGGATCAAGAATCAGGTTGTAGCTGGCGCCGGCGAAGCTCTGCTCCACCGCGCGCGGGCGATCAAGCGGCAGTTCCAGCACCGGTTGCTCGCCGCCGAGTTTTGCCTGCCAGTAGGCCAGTTGTCGCTCCTGCTCACCGGCCTCCATCCACTGGCGCTGCCACAAGGCGTAATCGGCGTATTGAATCGGCAGGGCCGGCAGACCGGCGTCGTGACCGAGGTTGAAACCGGCATAGAGCTGCACCAGTTCCTCGATCATCACTTGCAGCGACCAGCCATCGGAAACGATGTGGTGCAGGGTCAGCACCAGCACATGCTCAGCGGGGTCGACCTGCAGCAGCGCGGCACGCAGCAACGGGCCGTGCTGCAGGTCGAAAGTCTTCTGGCTCTGGGTCTGGACGAAAGCCTCGATCGAGTGCTCCGGGTCATTCGCCAGCTCAGCGCTCAGGTTGTGAATATCGAGGGTAAAGGTCCTGCGGGCAGGACCACTTGCAAGGGTTGCGCGCTGTCTTGAGAGAACACCGTGCGCAAGGTTTCGTGGCGCTCGATCAACGCCGCGATGCTGCGTTCCAGTGCCGGCACATCCAGCGGCCCCTGCAAGCGCAGGGCCGTCGGAATGTTGTAGGCCGCGCTGTGCGGTGCCCACTGCCAGAGGAACCACTGGCGCTGCTGAGCGTAGGACAGCAGCAACGGCTCTTCAGCCGTGCGCTTGAAAACCGGGGCAATGTCAAAGAGGTTGACGCCTTTCTGCTTGAGCAGAACCGCCAGAGCCTTTCTTTGCTTAGCCGAAAGTTGTCCTACCGACTCGATTAACTCTTGCACGCGTTTTTCCCTCTCAAGAAATCAGTTTTTCCAGATCATCGAGGGATAGACGTTTGAGGGCCTCCAGTGATTTAGCCAATTCATCCTGAACGGGCGACATTTCGACGCGCAGCGCTTCGATCCGCGCGCAGAAATCCTTGAGGGTGTCGGTTTCGAACAACGCCTTGAGCGGCACCTTGTCGCCGAGGCGCTCCTGCACCCGGGTCACCACCAGCGTCGCCAGTAACGAATGGCCGCCGAGCTGGAAGAAGTTGTCCGCCAGCCCTACCCGCTCGACTTCCAGCACTTGCTGCCAGATCGTCGCGACCTCCCACTGCAAGTCGCTTTGCGGTGCCTGGTATTGCTCCTGCGTCGGGCTCTCGCCCAACGCCATCAGCGCCTTGCGATCAAGCTTGCCGTTGGGCGTCAGCGGGATCGCATCGATCAGGTGCAGATGCCCCGGCAGCATGTGCGCCGGCAAGCGAATGGCCAACGCACTGCGCACCCGCTCGGTCAGCGTCGACCGCTCGCTGGCGAGCGCGGCGACGAGGTAGGCATGCAGGTGTTTGCCAGCGGCGCCGTCCTGCGCCAGTACCACCGCTTCGCCGATATCGTCGAGTTCCAGCAGGCGCGCTTCGATCTCGCTGAGTTCGATGCGGAAACCGCGAATCTTCACCTGATGGTCGGCGCGACCGATGTACTCGATGTTGCCATCGTCGCCCTGGCGCACCAGATCGCCGGTGCGGTACAGGCGCTCGCCGTTGCTCGCGTAAGGATTCGGCACAAAGCGTTCGGCGGTCAGCGCGGCACGACGCAGATAGCCGCGCGTCACCCCGGCACCCGCCAGGTACAGCTCGGCCGCCACGCCCTCGGGCAGCACCTGCAACTGACTGTCGAGCAGGTACGCCACGGTGTTGTCCAGTGGCCGGCCAATGTTCGCCCGGCCCTGCGGCGTGCGCAGGGTGAAGGTTGAATAAGTGGTGTCCTCCGACGGCCCGTAGAGGTCGTAGACCTGCTGCACCTGAGTGCTGGCGTAGAGGCTGTCGACCAGACTCTGCTTGAGCGGTTCGCCGGCCAGATTGATGGTGCCGACCGAAGTCGGGATCTGCCCGGCCCGTTGCAACGCGGCAATCGCCGACGGCACAGTGTTGATCAGGGTGACCTGCTCGCGCGCCGGCAAATCCGCCAGCGCCAGGGCGTTGTCGGCCAATACCAGGCAGCCACCGCAGGCCAGCGTGACGAAGATTTCCCACACCGACAGATCGAAGCAGATCGAGGTCGAGGCCAGCACACCGCGCAATTGTTCTTCGCGATAGACACCCGCTGACCACTGAATCAGCGCCGACAGATTGCCGTGGCTGATGGCTACGCCTTTCGGCTTGCCGGTGGAGCCGGAGGTGTAGATCACGTACGCCAGATTGTCTGCCGCGAGATTAACCAGTGGCGCAGTGGCCGGGTATTTGCTGGCTACGCTCTCGTCCACCAACAGCACCTGCGCATTCAAGGTTTCGGGCAGCATCGCCAAGGCCGCTGGCTCAGTGAGCAGCACCGCCGCGCGGCTGTCGTCGAGCATGTGCAGCAAGCGCTCCTGCGGGTAATCCGGGTCCAGCGGCACATAAGCGCCACCGGCCTTGAGGATCGCCAGCAAGCCGACCAGCATGTCCGGCGTGCGGCGCATGCACACGCCGACGCGCACTTCCGGCCCGACGCCCATGCCTTGCAGCTTGTGCGCCAGACGATTGGCCCGGGTATCGAGGTTTTGGTAAGCGATGGATTGCTCAGCGAACAGCACCGCGTTCGCCTGCGGCTGACGTTGCACTTGCGCGGCGATGTGCGCCAGCACCGTGCATTGATCCGGCGTGGTAACCGACGCCTTGCCCCACTCGATCGCTTGTTGCCGTTGTGGCTCGGCGAGCAGTTGCAGCGCCCCCAGCGGCTGCGTGGCGTCGGCGAGGAACTGCTCGAGCAGGCCTTGCAACTGCGCACTCAACGCATTGATCGCTTGAGCGTCGAAACTGGCCTGATCGTAACTCACGCCCAGACTCAGCTCACGGCCGGTGATCGCCACCAGGGTCAGCGGATAATTGGTCTGCTCCTGACGGCGGATCGCCGAGAATTTCAGGCCGGTCTGCGGACCCTGAGCCAAGGCTTCGGCCATCGGGTAGTTTTCGAACACCAGAATGCTGTCGAACAACGCGCCGGCACCCGCCCCGGCCCAGCGCTGAATGTCATACAGCGGCGTGTGTTCGTGCTCGCGCAAGGCCAGGTTGAGGTCTTGCACCTGTTGCAGCCATTGGCTGACGCCGATCTCCGGCGATGGCGCCGCCACCACCGGCAAGGTGTTGATGAACAGACCGATCTGCTGCTCGACACCCGGCAAATCCGTCGGCCGTCCGGCGACCGTCGCGCCGAACGTCACGTGATCCTGGCCGGTATAGCGCCGCAACAGCAGCAGCCACGCCGCTTGTACCAGCGTGTTGAGGGTGACTTTCTGCTCGCGGGCGAAGCGGTTCAGTTCCGCGGTCAGCGGTTCGCTGAACACATGCTCGTGATCGGCATAGCCGCTGGCCGCGTGCCTGACCGGCATGGTACTGGCCAGTCGCGTCGGCTCTTCGAGATCCGCCAGCGCCGTGCTCCAGAACTGCCGACTGGCTTGCTGATCGCGCTGGCCGAGCCATTTGATGTAATCGCGATAACGCCCCTGCCCTGTGCTCGGCACGATGCCGGCGTAACGTTGCAGCACTTCGCCGAACAACTGCGAAGTGCTCCAGCCGTCCATCAGGATGTGATGGCAGGTGTAGATCAGGTGATAGGAGTTTTCAGCGCTGCGCACCAGCGTCACGCGCAACAGCGGCGCGTCGAGCAAATCGAACCCACGTTGCAAATCTTCAGCGGCGAGATGATCAAGTGCTGAATCAAGGCCGGCGCGACCGCGCCAGTCCTGCACCTGCCACGGCATCTGCACACGGCTGCGGACCACCTGCACCGGCGCGGCGGCATCCTGCGGCCAGACGAACGCCGTGCGCAGAATATCGTGGGCTTCGAGGGTCTGCTGCCAGGCCTGGCGGAAGCGCTCGGCGTCGAGCTGCTCGACGTCGACGCGCAGCTGATTGGTGTAGGCCGGGCTATCCGGCTCGTTGCGGCTGTGGAACAGAATGCCTTGCTGCATCGGCGACAGCGGGTACAGATCGACGATGTCACGCGGCGCAATCGGCAATGCCGACAGCTGCGCCTGGGTCAGGTTGGCGAGGTTGAAATCCGAAGGAGTCACGCCTCCTGCGCCGCTCGCGCAGCAATGTTCGATCAGGCGTTCCAGTTCGCGGCGATAAGCCTCGGCCAGCGCCTCGATGGTCTCGGCGCGATACATGCCGCTGCCGAAGGTCCAGGTCAGCTCCAGCTCTCCGCCGAAGACCTGACCGTCAACGCTCAACCAATTGCCCAGCGGCGCTTGCCCATCCTGATTGGCGCCAGTGCTGTCGCTGCTCGGCAGGAACAACGCGCCTTGCTCGGCGCTGAACGCGCCGTCGAACTGACCGAGGTAATTGAAGGTCACCCGTGGTTGCGCCAGCGTCTGCAACTCGGCAGCACGCGTGAGGTAACGCAGCACGCCATAACCGATGCCTTTGCCCGGCACGGCGCGCAGTTGCTCCTTGATCGCGCACAGCGACGCAGCGGGATTGGCCTGCGGGGTCAGGCGCACCGGGAACAGGCTGCTGAACCAGCCGACCGTGCGGCTCAGGTCGATGTCTTCGAACAGGTCTTCACGACCATGGCCTTCGAGCTGGATCAACACCGAAGGCTGCTCGCTCCAGTCACACAACACCCGCGCCAATGCGGTCAGCAACAGGTCGTTGATTTGCGTGCGGTAGGCCGCCGGGGCGACTTTCAGCAGTTTGTCGGTCAATGTCTGGCTCAGGCGCGTACTGGCGCGGGCAGCCTGGGCGCGGTTCTGGCTGTCCTCGGCGAAATCCCGTGGCAGGGCCGCTTCGTCGGCAGCCAGGGTCTGGTGCCAATAAGCGCTTTCGGCCGCCAACGTTTCGCTCTGTGCATAACGATGCAACTGCTCGGCCCAGTTGTGCAGCGAACTGCTCTGGCCCGGCAACACCGGCGCCGTCCCCGCCGCCAATGCCTGGTAAGCCTGCTGCAAGTCCTCAAGCAGAATGCGCCACGACACGCCGTCGACCACCAGATGATGGATCACCAGCAACAAGCGCTGCTCGGCGTTCGGCAGGTTGACCAGCACCGCGCGCAGCAACTGCCCGCGCTGCAGGTCCAGGCTGCGCTGCGCTGCGTCGGCCACGACGGGCAAGGCATCGAGGTTGTCCAGCTCGCGAACCCAGAGCAATTCGGCATCACCCTGCGGCTGCGGCAGTGCCTGCCAGTGATCGCCCGACTGCACAAAGCTCAAGGCCAGCGCTTCGTGCTGTTCGACCAACGTCGCCAGCGCCTTGCGCAAATGCACGGCGTCCAGCGCCAGGGTCGGTTGCAGCATTACCGACTGGTTCCAATGCTGGCGCTGGGCAATCGGCGTCTCGAAGAAGCGCACCTGAATCGGCAGCAACGGCAACGGCCCGCGTGCCACAGGTGCGGCGACGGCAGCCGGTTTGGCTTCGATCAGTTTGGCCACGGCAGCCAGTTGGCCGATGGTCTGTTTTTCGAACAACTGCTTGGGGCTGAGCTTGATGCCCTGGCGCTTGGCCCGGGCGATGATCTGCAAGCTGAGGATCGAGTCGCCACCCAGTTCGAAGAAGTTATCGCTGCTGCCGACCCTTTCGAGCTTGAGCACCTCGGCCCAGGTCGCGGCCAGTTTCTCTTCGATCTCACCGACCGGCGCGACGAACTGCTGGCTGACCACGCCGGGCACTGGCAAGGCACGCTTGTCGAGTTTGCCGTTGGCAGTCAGCGGCAGCTTTTCCAGCAACACTAACTGCGCCGGCACCAGGTAATCCGGCAGCCGCGCCTGCAATTGCTCGCGCAGATCCTGCGCCTGCACCTTCGCGCCCACTGCCGGCACGCACCATGCCAGCAGTTGCAGGCGCGCCGGATCGTCATCCAGTGGCAGCGCGAGCACGGCGGCTTCGCTGACGCCATCAAGGCGGAGCAACACCCGCGCGACTTCCGCAGGCTCGACACGGTAGCCGCGCACTTTGACCTGATCGTCGGCACGACCGATGAATTCCAGCGCCTGCTTGCGGTTGCGCCGGACCCGGTCGCCGCTGCGGTAGACCCGCGCGCCCGCTGCGCCGAACGGGTCGGGCAGGAATCGTTCGGCGGTCAGCGCCGGCTGATTCAGGTAGCCAAGGGCAACGCTGTCGCCACCGATGTACAACTCACCAGCGACCTGATCGGCTACCGGGTTGAGCACATCGTCGAGCACATAGACATGGGCACCGGCCAGCGCTGCGCCGATCGGAACACTACGCGCCTGGGCGGGGAGTTCTTCGACCTCATGGGTCAGCACACCCACGGTGGTTTCGCTCGGCCCGTAGTGGTTGATCAGGCGGCAGCCCGGCTTAAGTTGCTGAACGCGCTCGACCAGCGCCGGCGAACAGGCTTCGCCGCCGACGATCAGTGCGTCTTCAGGCAGCACGTCGGCAGGCTTGGCCGCCTGCAACAGCGCGGCGAGATGGCCGGGAACGATCTTCAGCACGCCAACGCGATGGCAGGCCATGTATTCGGAAAAGCGATCCGGGTCGAAGCCGAGTTCTTCTGGCAGCACATGTAGCAAACGACCGGAGCACAACGCGCCGAACAGCACGGTGAAGCCAAGGTCGGCGGCGATGGTCGAGACCAGCGCCATGCTCGCCTCGGGCGCCGGAGCCAGACGTTCGAGTACGCCGCGCACATAACTGCCCAGCGCGCCGTGGCTGACCAGCACGCCCTTGGGTAGCCCGGTGGAACCGGAGGTGTGAATCACGTAGGCCGGCGACTGCGCATACAGCGTCAGCTCAGGCGCGGACGTCGGCAGCGAGCGCCACTGACCTGGCGCAAACTCCAGACCCTGACAGCCCTCACCCGCCAATTCGCTGAGCCGTGCGTCGCCTTCAGCACCGATCAGCGCACGGGCCTGCGCAGCGCCGAGCATCTGTTGCAGGCGCGCGCTTGGCGCCTTGACGTCGAGCGGCATGTACACCGCGCCAGCCTTGAGAATCGCCAGCAGGCAAGTCAGCCAGTCCAGCGAACGCTCGAGCAGCACCGCTACCGGATCGCCGACATTGACGCCCTGCGCACGCAAATAATGGGCGAGACGATTGGCTTGTTCATCCAGCGCCTGGAAAGTCACCGTTTGCTTGAGATCCCGAGCGGCCAGCGCCTGCGGCTGCCGGGCCACTTCACGCGCCCAGTGCTGCAACACCGTCAACGCCGGTTCGCGGTGAATGGCAAGCGCAGCAGGCCGCCGCGTGGCCACGGTGTGCAGTGGCGCCTGCGGCGAGTCGAGCAACTGTGCAAACAGATCCAGCAACATCGGCACAAAACCGGCGACCGTTTGCGCCCGATAGAGATCGCTGGCGTAGGTCATCTGACCGTGGATCAGTGCGCCGTCGTCGGTGATGTCCAGGGCCAGATCGAAGTGCGTGCCGTCCTTGGCCAGCGGGTATTCGCTGACGGTCAGGCCGGGCAAGGCCATCGAGCGTTGTTTCTGCATGCCGACGTTCTGGTTGAACTTGGCCTGGAACAGTGGGTTGTGGCCCAGGGTGCGTTCGGCGACCAATTCGTCGACCAGTTGCTCGAACGGCAACTCCTGATGTGCCTGTGCGCCGAATGCCGCTTCACGCACCTGCGCGAGCAAATCCGTGAAACTGCCGCGCTCATCGATCTGGCAACGCAGCACCTGGGTGTTGACGAAGAAACCGATCAGCCCTTCGACTTCGGCGCGGCCACGGTTGGCATTCGGCACGCCGACACGAATGTCGCGCTCGCCGGCCAGACGCGAAAGGAACAGCGAGAACCCGGCCAGCACCAGCATGAACAGGCTGATGCCCTGGCTGCGCGCGAAGGCATTGAGCTGCTGCGAAAGGTCAGCACCGAAATCGAAACTCAGGGTCTGTCCTGCAAAGCTTTGCGTCAGCGGTCGGGCAAAGTCCGCTGCCACTTCCAGCAGCGGATGCTCGTCGCCCAGTTGCTGACGCCAGTAGTCGAGCTGGCGTTCGCCCTCGCCGGCTTCCAGCCAGCGCCGCTGCCAGATCGCATAGTCGGCGTACTGCAATGGCAACGCCGGCAACTGCGGCTCGCGCTGCAGGCTGAACGCCTGATAGCACTGCACGAACTCCTTGACCATGACGTCCATCGACCAGCCATCGGAGACGATGTGATGCATGCTCACCACCAGCACGAACTCATCGTCGGCCAAAGCAAACAGGCTGGCGCGCAGCAACGGGCCGTGGCGCAGATCGAACGGTTGCGCGGTGACGTCTTGTACGTGTTGCGCGAGCAGTTCTTCGCGCTCTTGCGCGGCGGTGCCGGTCAGATCGAAGCGTTCCAGCGCAATACTTTGTTGCTCGAGAATCAGCTGATGCGCTTGATCACCGTCGGTGTGAAACACCGTGCGCAACACTTCATGACGCGCCAGCAGATGATCGAACGAGCGGCTCAGGGCTGACTCATTCAGCGAACCTTTGAGACGCAAGCCAGCGGCCATGTTGTACGCGGCGCTCTGCGGTTCCAGTTGCCAGAGAAACAGCAGGCGCTGCTGGGCGAACGACAGGGGAATCTGCGCGCAGTCGTGGCGGCTGACCGGCAGCGGCAACAGGCTGAAATCCTTGCCCTCCTCGCGCAATTTGGCCAGAAACAGCCGACGCTGTTCCAGCGGCAGGCCGACGAACCTTTTGCAATACGTTCCGCCATCGTGCCGCTCATACTTCTTCTCCTTGCAAAGCATTCATGAACTGATCCAGGTCGGACCAGTCGTCGTCGCCGCTCGCCTCGGCCAGTTGCCCGAGCACCTCGGCGAGATCCGCCAGCAGCGGTTTTTCGAACAGGCTGCGCAGCGGCAGCACCACGCCCATCTGCTCCTTGACCCGGGCAATCACTTGCGCGGCCAACAACGAATGGCCGCCCAGTTCAAAAAAGTGATCGTCCAGGCCCACACGCGGCACGTGCAGCACCTCGGCCCAGACCTGCGCCAGACATTGTTCGGCCGGTGATTGCGGGGCGCGGTAATCGCCCTGCAACTGCGCAGGATCCGGCGTCGGCAAGGCCTTGCGGTCGAGCTTGCCGCTCGCCGTCAGCGGCAGGTTCGCCAGCAACAACAGATGCCCCGGCACCATGTAATCCGGCAGGCTGGCTTGCAGCGCAGCGCGGGTCTGCTGACGGAACGCAGTTTGCGTTGCCGTGCTGGCGAGCACTGCCAACTCCGTCACCACGTAGGCGACCAGTTGCGCACCGCCGGCGAACGGCACCGCCAGCACCACTGCCTCGCGAACGCCCGGACATTGCTGCAGGCGCGATTCGATCTCGCCCAGTTCGATGCGAAAGCCACGAATCTTCACTTGATGATCGACCCGACCGACATATTCCAGCGCGCCATCGCCGCGCAGCCGCGCACGGTCGCCGGTGCGATACAGGCGCTGACCGTCGGCAAACGGGTCGGCAATGAAACGCTCGGCGCTGAGGCTCGGCTGACGGTGATAACCGCGCGCCAGCCCCGGCCCACCGATATACAACTCGCCCACCGCGCCTTGCGGCAGCAGGTTCAGATCATCGTCGAGCACGTACAGACGCCGCGCCGCCAGGCGCTTGCCGATCGGCATGCCGCGCCACGACACGTCCTGCGCGGTCAGCGCGGTGCAGTCATGAATCGTCGAGACCACCGTGGCCTCGGTCGGGCCGTAGGTATTGAGCAGGCGCACATGGCCGAGCCCGGCCTGTTGCCACAAGCGCAAACCGTCCACCGCCATGGCTTCACCGCCGACGTGAATCTGCCGCAGCGCGCCGAAACTTGCCGGCGGTTTCGCCGCATATTCCTGCACCAGCCAATACCAGTAGGCCGCTGGCAGATCAGCCAGGGTAATGCCCTGATCGATGATCACCTGATGCAGCGTCGCGCTGTCCCACAGCGGTGCATCGCGCATGACCACGCTGGCGCCATGGCACAGCGGCGGGAAAAACTGCTCGACGAAACCGTCGAAACTGCTGGTGGCGAATTGCAGAACCCGGTCGCCTTCGCGCAGATCGCTGTAATCGATGGCGCGGGCAATGAACTCGCTCAGCGCGCCATGACTGACCGCCACGCCTTTCGGCCGTCCGGTGGAGCCAGAGGTGTAGATCACGTAAGCGAGGTTGTCGGCTTCGACCGTGACCGGCAGGTTGTCGCTCTGCTCGCTGTCGGGCAACTGCTCCAGGCACAGGCATTCGATGTCGTCGAGCGGCGGCAGGCTGGCGAGGCTTTGCCGGTCGCCGAGCAACAGTTTCAAGCCACTGTCAGCGAGCACGTGGCGCAAGCGTTCGGCCGGCGTCTGCGGATCCAGCGGCACATAGGCACCGCCGGCCTTGAGCACGGCCAGCAGCGCTACCGCCAATTCCAGAGAGCGCCCCAGCGCGACACCGACCAGCACGTCCGGGCCGACACCCTGTGCGCGCAACTGATGGGCCAGACGATTGCTGCGGCTGTTGAGTTCGTCGTAGCTGAATGCCGGCGCAGGCGCTGTGGCCAACCGCACCGCCGGCGCTTGCCCAGTGCGCGCGACTTGCGCTTCGAACAGGCTTTGCACGCTAGTGAAACGAGGCGCTGGCGCGGTGGCCTGGATCAAGGCGTGGCGTTCGTCTTCGGCAAGCATCGCCACATCGCCGATCAACTGCTGCGGATCGCGGCACACCGACTGGAGAATCTTGCGCCAATGCCCGGCCAGCGCGGCGATGGTCGCGGCGTCGAAAATATCCGTGGCGTAAGTGAAGGCAGCAAACAGTTGCTCGCCCTCCTCGCGAGTGTCGAGCATCAGGTCACTGGTGGCCGCATGTTGCCGGCCGCTGCCGGCCAGTTGCTCCTCGCTCAAATAGCCCACGCGCAAACCCGAGGCCAGTTGCGCCTGGTGCAGATCGGTGACCAGCGGCTGGTGGTTGAACATCACCTGAAACAGCGGATTGTGGCTCTGACTGCGCGCCGGTTGCAGGGCTTCGATCAAGGCGTCGAACGGCAGATCCTGATGGGCCTGAGCACCCAGTGCAGCCTGGCGCAGGCTCTGCAGCAGCTCGGCGAATGGCGTTTGTGCAGTGACCGCGCTGCGCAGGATCTGCGTGTTGACGAAGAAGCCGATCAGCCCTTCGGTTTCACTGCGGGTGCGGTTGGCTATTAGCCCGCCGACACGAATATCGGTCTGGCCGCTGTAGCGATGCAACAAGGTCTTGAACGCCGCCAGCAACACCACAAACAATGTCACGCCCTGACGCTGGGCAAGGTTTTTCAGCTCTTCGCGCAGGGCTGCGTCGATCACCGTCTCCAGGCGTGCGCCCTGATGGCTGGACTGCGCCGGATAGGCGCGATCGGTGGGCAATTCCAGCACCGGATGTTCGTCGCCCAGTTGCGTGCGCCAGTAGTCCAGTTGCCGCTCGCGCTCACCGGCCTCCAGCCAGCTGCGCTGCCACAGTGCGTAGTCGCGGTAATGCACGCTCAACGGCGCCAGCGTCGGATCACGCCCGGCGACCAACGCGTCGTAGGTGCGCATGAATTCGTCGATCAGAATATTCATCGACCAGCCGTCGGCGATGATGTGATGCAGGGTCAGCAGCAGCACATGTTCCTGCTCGGCCAGGCGCAACAGCCGCAGGCTCAGCAGCGGGCCGTTCTGCAGGTCGAAGGCCTGCGTCGCCTCGGCCATCATGTGCTGCTGCGCCAGCGGCCAGCGCTGGGCTTCGGGCACCGTGCTCAAGTCAGTCACTGGCAGTTTCAGCGGCTGCGGTTCGGCCACGCGCTGGAAGGCCCGCTCGCCATCCTGGCCGAAGGTGGTGCGCAAACATTCGTGGCGCGCCGCCAGACGGCTGAAGGCCTGCTCCAGTGCCTCGACTTGCAACTCACCATCCAGACGCACAGCCATCGGCAGGTTGTAGGCGGCGCTGGTCGGCTCCAGTTGCCAGAGAAACCACATGCGCTGTTGCGCGTAAGACAGGCCGTCACGCTCGGCGATGCCGTCGCAGGCGGTCATGGGCAGCTGCGCAAAATCGATGCCTTCGCGGGCCATGCCGGCGAGGAACAGACGGCGTTTGTCCTGGGGCAATTCGATAAAGCGGCGGGCTAGTTTCTGTGCGTCTGCGGCATTCATGCGTGGAGTCCTTGCTGATCGGCGGCGTGACCTGGAGACCCGGTCGTATCAACAAGAACGAATGGCCGGCGCGATGATTTAGCGCGCCAGCGGCAATCACGGCCCGACGGTACGAAGGCCAGACAGACAAATGCCGAAGCCGGTACAGGCCCGGATTCGGCATTTGAGTTGAAGGGTTGCGAACAGGTCAGCGCACGTCCTGCGAATGCCCCTCGGCCATGGCCACGATGACTTTGCGCGGCCCTTCGAACGGTGAGCGCGCGTGAGCCGAGAGCATGTTGTCGAGCATCAACACATCGCCTTCCTGCCAGGGGAAACTGATCGCACAGTCGTCGAGCACCGCACGAATCTGAGCCAGCACCTCGTCTTCGATCGGCGAGCCGTCGCCGTAGTAGACGTTACGTGGCAGGTCTTCTTCGTCGACGATGTCGAGCAAGCTTTCGCGCACGTCCGCTGGCAGGTTGGAGATGTGAAACAGGTGCGCCTGATTGAACCAGACGTGGTCGCCCGTGACCGGGTGCACCGCCACCGCCTGACAGGTCTGGCGCGTGCGCAGCTCACCGTCGTCCTTCCACTCGCAGACAATGCCGTGAGCCTTGCAGTAGGCCTCGACGACTTCGCGGTCTTCGGTGTTGAACACGTCTTCCCATGCCACATCGAGGCCATTGCCGAAGTTGCGCACGTACATCAGGCCTTTACTGACGAAACGCTCGCGGATCGCCACCGGGATGCGTCGGTAGACTTCGCGGCTGTCGGCAATCGGCGTCTCGCCTCCCGACTTGGCGGCGATCATGCTGTAGAACCAGATCTTCATCGGCCAGTCGCGGGAATAGGCCTGTTCGTTGTGCAGCGGAATGCTCTGGTGCGCCGGGTATTCGGTGGAGGTGTACACGCCTTGGGTGACGTTGGTACGCGGCGTCGAGCCGAACTCGTAGTTGAGCAATGGATGGCCGAAACTCGCGGCAAACTGGCGAAACTGCTCGGCGCCGTCGAGGCGAAAACCGCGAAACAGCACGCCACCGTCGCGCAGCAGATGCTCGTCGACCAAGGCCTTCAATTCATCGAATACCGCCAACAGATCGGTGTCGGCATCGCTTGCTTCGACCAACAGCGGCAAACGTCCGCGCTGCGGCAGCAACGGCCGCACGGAAAACCCCAGAGCAACAGCCATGACTGGCCTCCTGAAAATGATAGATGGGTCGCGTCTCAGAACGCCGGTTGCGCGGCCTGCGCATAGCGCCGGTGATGCACTTCCAGATGCGTCTTGATCGTGCGAATGACCCGCGCTTCGTGCTCATGAATGAAGAAGTGCCCGCCGGTCATCATGTCCACCGAGAAGCTGCCCAGGGTCTCCTTGCTCCAGCCGATCAGTTGTTCGGTGGTGGCGCGGTCTTCCTTGCCACCGAGCACGTGCACCGGGCAATTGAGCAAGGGCCGCTCGGCAGGCGTGAAGCGGCCGCACATCATGAAATCGGCGCGCAGCACCGGCAGGGTCAGGCTCATCAGCTCTTTATTGGCGAGGACTTCTTCGCTGGTGCCCTGAAAGGTGCGCAACTGTTCGATGAGTTCTTCATCACTGCGCGGTTCGGCAAAGCCGCGGTCGTAATCGCTGCGCATGGACGGTGCGGCGGTGCCGGAGGCGAACAGCGCCAGCGGCTCCGGCACACCCAATTCGCGAAAGGCATGGGCCATTTCGCAGGCGAGCAACGCACCGAGGCTATGCCCGAACAACGCATACGGGCCTTGCAACCCCGGCTTGTGCTCGCGCGCCAGTTGCCGCGCCAGTGCGCGCATGTCGGTTTGCAGCGGTTCATCGAACCGCGCGCCACGCCCCGGCAGTTCCACCGGTTGCAATTGCAGCCACGTCGGCAGTTGGCGCCGCCAGCGGCTGTAAACCATGGCGCTGGCGCCCGAGTAGGGCAGGCACAGCAATGTCAGCTTGGTCACCGCGCTTTCCTTGAAAAATGTGTCTGCAAGAAAGACGGATCACTGGCCGGACAAATTAGTCGCCCGGCCGCTAAATTCCCCCGCCAGCCGCTCGTTGCCTGTTCAGGAAAAAAACAACAATCGCGAGGGAATCACCGTGGACCTGCAGAGCATTCTGGGCAAGTTGTTCGCCAACGCCGGCGCGGTCGGCATCGAGGGGGTTTTCCAGTTCATTTTCAGCGCGCAGCAGGCGTACTGGTACGACATCAAGACCAGCCAGCGCACGGCAGTCGGGCGCCATCCAAGCCCGGACGTGACCATCGAAGTCGCGGAAAAGGACTTTTTGGGGATCATGGCCGGCGTGGTCAATGTCGAGGAACTGTTCGCCAGCGGTCGCCTGAAGATTAGCGGCAACATGGGCCTGGCGACGATGTTGCCGCAAATTATCGACCACGCCCGCCAGGGTGGCGGCACGGTGGCAAAGGTCGACATGAACAAGCGCTACCCGACGCCGCCGCGCTTCAGTGAAAAGCTCACTGCCGCGCTGCCTCGGCAGACCAGCATCGAGCGCCGGGCGCGCGCCGAGTTGAGCCGACACGAATTCGAAACCCGGTATCTGCCCAACGGCATTCCGTTGGTGATCAGCAATGCGCTGCACGACTGGCCGCTGTTCAGCCTGAGCCGTGAGGAATCGCTGGTGCATTTCGCCGAACTGCAAGGCATCACCCGCCATGGCGATTACGTGAAGAAGACCTTTTCCACCGAGCGTGATTTCCGCTCGACCTCAATGGCCGAGTTCATCGCCTCGCTGGACAGCCCGGCGGTCAAAGGCGCGGACGGCGAGCCGCCGGCGTACATGGGCAACAACATTCTGCCCGCGCAATTGCAGCAGCAGATCCAGTACCCGCCCTACTTCGACACGTCGTTGTTCATTCCGCCACGTATCTGGATCGGCCCCAAGGGCACGCTGACGCCGTTGCACCGCGATGACACCGACAACCTCTTCGCCCAGGTCTGGGGGCAGAAGAAATTCACCCTTGCCGCGCCGCACCACCGCGAGGCGCTGGGCACTTGGTCGACAGCGCCCAAGGGAGGCCTGGATGGCTGCGATTTCAACCCGGACGCGCCGGACTATGAGCGCTTCCCGGCAGCGCGGGAGGTGACGTTTTTGCGGGTGACGCTGGAGGCCGGGGATCTGCTGTTTTTGCCAGAGGGCTGGTTCCATCAGGTGGAGTCGGTGTCGACTTCGCTGTCAGTCAACTTCTGGGTCAACTCAGGACGAGGCTGGTAACACTGCAAAATAACTGTGGGAGCGAGCCTGCTCGCGAATGCGTTGTATCAGGTATGAAGATATTTACTGACACACCGCCTTCGCGAGCAGGCTCGCTCCCACAGTGGAATTTCATTTCAAGTGACGGAAACTTTGAAACGCTGAAACCAGCACCACCGCCCCCGCCGCAATCGCCAGCCAGAAGCCGCTGCGCGCGCCAAACGCATCCACCAGCGCTCCGGAACCAGCGGCGCCGATCGCCACGCCGATGCTCAGCCCGGTCACCAGCCAGGTCAGGCCTTCAGTCAGTTTGGCCGGCGGCACGATGCGTTCGATCAACGCCATCGCCACAATCAACGTCGGCGAAAAAAACAGCCCGGCGATAAATACCGCGATCGACAAGCCAAGGATGTTGCTCGCCAAAAGCAGCGGCAGCGTGGTCACCGCCGTCGCCACGCCGCCGTAGAGAAACAGGCGCGGCAACGGCAGTTTCGAACGCATCGCACCGAAGGCGATGCCGGCCAGGCACGAGCCGATCGCGTACACCGACAAAACTATACTCGCCGCTGCCGGCTGGCCCTGATGTTGAGCGAAAGCGACGCTGACCACATCGATGACTCCGACGATCACGCCCATCGCCAGCATCAACGCCAGCAGCCATTGCACGTCGGTCGAGCGAATGATCGAGCCCTGATGCTGCGACTCCTGCGCGTGCACGGGCGGCTCGGTGCTGCGCTGGGCGACAAACACCGTCACGCCGATGGCCAGGGCCAACAACGCCGCCAGCGGCCCGGCCTCGGGAAACACCGCGACCGACAAGCCCACCGACAGCGGCGGCCCGACGATAAAACACACTTCGTCGAGCACCGATTCCAGCGCATACGCCGTCTGCAATTGCGGCTGGCCACGATAGATCTCGGTCCAGCGCGCCCGCACCATCGCCGACATGCTCGGCATGCACCCGGCCAGCGCGGCGAACACGAACAATGTCCAGTCCGGCGCCTGCAAACGCGTGCACAGCAGCAACATCAATAACCCGCCGCCACCGGTCAGCGCTGCGACTGGCAGCACCCGCCCCTGCCCATAACGGTCCACCA
This sequence comes from Pseudomonas sp. AC255, assembly GCF_979258175.1. Lineage (NCBI taxonomy): Bacteria > Pseudomonadati > Pseudomonadota > Gammaproteobacteria > Pseudomonadales > Pseudomonadaceae > Pseudomonas > Pseudomonas sp. AC255. The sequence continues at coordinate 3,193,830 of NZ_OZ409841.1, forward strand.
ACCGCGATACCTGCGGCGCGCAAAACGCCGTGGCCAAGGCAAACGTCGCCGCCACCGCCCCCGCCAGCGCATAACCGCCGTTCAACTGCGCAAGCATGGTGATGAGGCCGATGCCGGTCATGGAAATCGGCATGCGCGCCAGCATCCCGGCCAGTACAAAAGCACGGGCACCGGGGCGGTGAACAATTCGCGGTAGGGGTTTGCCATCGATTGCAGCCTCATCAGGGGCGGCCAAGTTGCCATAGCCTTGAATGCCGTGGAAGCGCGCAATTGTTAGCGGTCTGTGAAGGCCCCTTCGCTCGCACATTCGAAATGCCGTCCCCTGTGGGAGCGAGCCTGCTCGCGAAGGCGCCAGCGCAATCACCGCTTCCAGCAAATGAACTCTCAGCGTCTGCCATCAGTCAGCTACTTAAGTCTCTGGAACCAAGGCGCGAATCGTCATGCAGATTTCCCTCGCTCATCAGGTGGCGCTGGTCACTGGTGCCAGCTCCGGCATCGGCCATGCCGCCGCCAAAGCACTCGCTGCAGCCGGTGCTGCGGTCGTGATCAACTACAACAGCAGCGCCGAACCCGCCGAAGAACTGGCTGCACAGATCAACGCTGAGGGCGGCAAGGCCCTCGCTATCGGCGCCGATGTCTCGAAAGAAGAAGAGGTCGAAAGGCTGTTCAAAGAGACCGTCGAAGCCTTCGGCTCGCTGGACATTCTGGTGGCCAACTCCGGCCTGCAAAAAGACGCCGCTGCCGTGGACATGACGCTCGACGACTGGAACACGGTGATCGGCGTCAACCTCACCGGGCAGTTCCTCTGCGCGCGGGAGGCGTTGCGGATTTTTCAGCGTCAGGGCGTACGCGAAGGCGTGTCGCGCGCGGCGGGCAAGATCATTCACATGAGCTCGGTGCACCAGCGCATTCCATGGGCCGGGCATGTCAATTACGCGGCGTCCAAGGGCGGCGTCGATCAGTTGATGCAGAGCCTCGCTCAGGAAGTCAGCCACCAGCGCATCCGTATCAACAGCATCGCGCCCGGTGCGATCAGCACGGCCATCAACACAGAAGCCACTGAAGGCGCGGCCGGCGAAAAACTTCTTGAGCTGATTCCGTACGGGCGCATCGGCGATGTCGAGGATGTCGCCAACGCAGTGGTTTTCCTCGCTTCCGATCTGTCCGATTACATCGTCGGCACCACCCTGTTCATCGATGGCGGGATGAGCCTCTATCCGGAGTTTCGCGGCAATGGCTGAGCCTGAAGTGGAACAACAAAGTCCCATCGGTGCCCACGGCATCATCGGCGACATGCGCAGCGCCGCACTGGTCAATGACAAGGGCAGCGTGGATTTTTTCTGCTGGCCGGAGTTCGACAGCCCGACGATCTTCTGCTCGCTGCTCGACACCCCGCAAGCAGGGATTTTCCAGCTCGCGCCGGACTTGCCGGATGCGCGCCGGGAACAGATTTATCTGCCCGACACCAACGTCTTGCAGACCCGTTGGCTAAGTGAGCACGCAGTGGTGGAAATCACCGATCTGTTGCCCATCGGAGACGATGTCGACGCCCTGCCGCTGCTGATGCGCCGGGTGCGCGTGGTCAGCGGCTCGGCGACGTTCAATCTGCGTTGCGCGGTGCGCCACGACTATGGCCGCGCCGACACCCGGGCAGAGATGAACGAAAAAGACGTAACGTTCCACGCCGCTGGCCAGCCGTCGATACGCCTGGCTTCAGATCAAGCACTGCAAATCGATGCACAAGCGGCCGTCGCGCAGTTCACCCTCAAGCACAATGAAACCGCCGCATTCATGCTCGGCGGCAGCGACGATCCGCGTTTTGCCGAAGGCGCCGGCGAGTTGTGCATGGAGCGCACCCTGAAATACTGGCGCGGCTGGATCGGCCAATCCAACTATCGCGGGCGCTGGCGGGAAATCGTCAATCGCTCCGCCCTCGCCCTGAAACTGCTGACCTCGCGTCGCCACGGTGCGATCCTCGCCGCCGCCACCTTCGGCCTGCCGGAAACCCCCGGCGGCGAACGCAACTGGGATTACCGCTACACGTGGATCCGCGATGCCTCGTTCACGGTTTACGCGTTCATGCGCCTGGGCTTTGTCGATGAAGCCAACCACTACATGCAATGGCTGCGCGGACGGGTCAGCGATTGCTGCGGCAAACCGATTAAGCTCAACATCCTCTATGCCATCGACGGCCAGCAGGAGTTGCCGGAAACCGAACTCACGCACCTGTCCGGCCACGGCGGCGCGCAACCGGTGCGCATCGGCAATGGTGCCTACGATCAGGTCCAACTGGACATCTTCGGCGAGCTGATGGACGCGGTGTATCTGGTAAACAAGTACGGTGATGCGATCTCCCACGAAGGCTGGCGGCATGTCGGCGAAGTGGTCGATCAGGTCTGCGAAAACTGGCAGAGCGAAGATGTCGGCATCTGGGAGATGCGCGGCGAGACTCATCATTTCCTGCACTCGCGGCTGATGTGCTGGGTGGCGCTGGACCGGGCGATCCGTCTGGCTTCCAAGCGTTCGCTGCCGGCGCCGTTCGCCCGTTGGGATGACACCCGGCAAGCGATCTACACCGACATCTGGGACAACTTCTGGAACGAAGAACGCGGGCATTTCGTCCAGTACAAGGGCGGTACCGCACTGGATGGCTCGATGCTGCTGATGCCGCTGGTGCGCTTCGTCAGCGCCAAGGATCCGCGCTGGCTGTCGACTCTGGAAGCAATCGAAAAAACCCTGGTGCGTGACGGCATGGTCTATCGCTATCGCAACGAGGACGCCAACATCGATGGCCTCAGTGGCACTGAAGGCGCGTTCGCCGCGTGTTCGTTCTGGTACGTCGAATGCCTGGCCCGCGCCGGCCAGGTGGAAAAAGCCCACCTGGAGTTCGAGCAATTGCTGCGATATGCCAATCCGCTTGGGCTGTACGCCGAAGAGTTCGACAGCCATGGGCGGCACCTGGGCAACACGCCGCAAGCGCTGACGCATCTGGCGCTGATCAGTGCGGCGAGTTTTCTTGATCGCAAGTTGAGTGGCGAGAAGAGTTCCTGGCAGCCGTAGGGCTGTTTTTTCGTCAGCGCATGTCAGACCGATCCCTGACTGGACGGGATTTTTCCACAACGGGCCTGCATGCCAGACAACTGGCTCAGGCCCATATTCATGGTGAAACCTGCGCAGCGGTGACCCGCATTCCGTTCGCAGATCCAGAGTGTCTGAATACGATTCAAACGGAGTGGTTCGTCATGATCGAGAGCGTTCTTACCCCAACCCTGACCATTGCCTACGAACAGCACGGTCCGAACAACGGCGCCCCGGTAATTCTGCTCCACGGCTTCCCCTATTCCCCGCGCACCTTCGACGAAGTCGCCCCGGCGCTGGCCGCGCGAGGCTACCGCGTCATCGTGCCGTACTTGCGCGGTTACGGGCCGACCCGGTTCAACAGTGCGCAAACCCTGCGCTCCGGCCAGCAAGCTGCGATGGCGCAGGACCTGCTCGATCTGATGGATGCGCTGGGCATCGAACAGGCCACGCTTTGCGGTTATGACTGGGGCGGTCGGGCAGCGTGTATTGTCGCGGCGTTGTTTCCGGCGCGGGTGCGCGGACTGGTCAGCGGCGACGGCTACCTCGTGCAGGACATCGCCCATGCGAACCAGCCGTTGGACCCGGAAGACGAGCATCGGCTCTGGTATCAGTACTACTTCCACACGCCGCGTGGCGTCGAAGGACTTAAGCAGAATCGCCGGGCGTTGTGTCAGTTGCTTTGGCGGCTGTGGTCGCCGACATGGGCGAGAAAGGACGAACGCTACCCGCTGACCGCTGGCGCTTTTGATAATCCTGACTTTGTCGACGTGGTGATTCATTCCTATCGGCATCGCTTCGGCTACGCCCCGGGCGATCCAGCCCTGGAGTGGATGGAAGAAGCGCTGGCCACAAAGCCGGTGATCAGCGTGCCGAGTATTTCGCTGTGCGGTGGCGATGATGGCGTCGGCCCGCCTTCGCTGATTGATGAAGATGCCGAACATTTCAGCGGCTTCTATGAGCGGCGCGTGCTGGCGGGTGTCGGCCACAACATTCCCGAAGAAGCGCCGCATGAAACCCTCAAGGCAATACTGGATCTGCTGCAACGCTGACCGAAAACCGCTCCCGATAAGCCTGCGGCGTCACGCCAATCGCTCGCAAAAAACTGCGCCGCAGCGTCTCTTCGCTGCCAAACCCGCAATTGGCGGCGATGCGTTTCACCGGCAAACCGGTATCGCTGAGCAGTCGGCGGGCGGTTTCGACGCGGATCAATTCGATCGCCCGCGCCGGGGTCTGGCCGGTGTCGGCGCGGTAGTGGCGGATAAAGCTGCGTTCGCTCATGCCGGCCTGTTCGGCGAGGGTCGGGATGCCGAGGTCGCAGGTCAGGTTCTCGGCGATCCAGGCGTGCAGTTCATCGAAGCGGTTGCCCTGTTGTTGCAGCGACAGCGTCACGCTGAACTGCGACTGCCCGCCCGGGCGTTTCAGGAAGACGACCAAGTGCCGGGCGACGTCGAGGGCGATGTCGCGGCCGAGGTCTTCTTCAACCATGGCCAGCGCCAGATCGATACCTGCCGTGACCCCGGCGGACGTCCACACCGGGCCGTCGTTGATGAAAATCGGATTGGCTTCCACGTGCAGATTCGGATGCTTCGCGGCCAGTTGCTCGCAGCGCGTCCAGTGGGTGACCACGCGGCGACCATCGAGCCAGCCGCTGGCCGCGAGCAGAAAGGCCCCGGTGCACACCGAAGCCACGCGCCGGCAGCCGCGCGCATGTTCGCGTACCCAGTCGACCAGTTGCAGATCTTCCGATGCCGCATAAGTGCCCCAGCCACCGGCGATGATCAATGTGTCGCTGGGCATTTGCGGCAACGGTTCTGCGAGCACCGCCAACCCCGCCGATGACAGCACCGCCCCGCCACCGCTGGCGATCACGCTCGGCGCATACGGCACCGACATGCCGCGCTGGCGGGCCAGATCGTTGGCCGAGGCGAACACCTGCAATGGCCCGGTAACATCGAGAATCTGCATGTTGGCGAACGCGAGGACGTGAATGGATTTGGGCATTTGGCGTAATTCGTGGGGTGATTGGCGTATGCGCCAGAACCTACGCGCCTACAGTGCAGTCGTCCACTTCTTTCAACGGAGCAAGAACGATGACGCTGCAGATCGGTTTTCTGTTATTCCCGCAGGTTCAGCAACTCGACCTGACCGGCCCTTACGACGTACTCGCCTCGTTGCCCGGCGTGCAGGTGCACCTGATCTGGAAGGACCTGATGCCGGTGACGTCCAGCACCGGCCTGCTGCTGAAACCGACTACAACTTTCGAGGATTGCCCGGATCTGGACGTAATCTGCGTGCCCGGCGGTGGCGGCGTCGGGCCGTTGATGGAAGATCAGCAGACGTTGGACTTCATCAAACGCCAGGCCGCCCAGGCACGTTACGTGACCTCGGTGTGCACCGGCTCGCTGGTGCTCGGCGCTGCTGGGCTACTGAAGGGCAAGCGCGCGACTACGCACTGGGCCTATCACGAGTTGCTGCCGACCCTGGGCGCGGTTGCGGTGAAGGATCGGGTGGTGCGCGACGGCAATCTGTTTACCGGTGGCGGAATCACCGCCGGGATCGATTTCGCCTTGGTGCTGGCGGCGGAACTGGTCGATGCCGACACGGCGCAACTGGTGCAGTTGCAACTGGAATATGCCCCGGCGCCGCCGTTCAATGCCGGCAGCCCGGACGTGGCACCGAGTGCGGTGGTCGATGAAGCGCGGTTGCGCGCGGTGCCGTCGTTGAAGCTGCGCACCGAGATTACCGAACGCGCCGCGGCCAAACTGGGCCTGCGCTGATCTCCAGCCGAATGCAAAACCTGTGGGAGCGAGCCTGCTCGCGAAAGCGGAGTGTCAGTCGCCAGTGACGTCAACTGGAAGACCGCTTTCGCGAGCAGGCTCGCTCCCACATTTGATTTGTGTCTGGCATGACTGCCACACCTTCACTTGTCCCACCTCCCTCGCCCGTGTAGAAAGCCCCTTCCAGAAATCTCGCACAAGGACTTTCGATGAAGGCGCTGCCCTGGCTCTACCTCGCGTTGCTCGGCCTCGGTTACGGATTGGCCCTGAGCTACGGCCAGCTCGGTTGGCTCGCATTGATCTCCGTGGGGCTTTTGCTGTTCGCCGCATTCGCCGTGCGCCAGCAACAAGTGCCGGTCGCGCGTTGGCTCGGCCATGGCCTGTTCATCGTTCTGGCCGTGGCACTGGCGCTGCACTGGCTGCCGGGCTTCGCCAACGGCCGCGTGATCAATCCGCAACGTTTCACTGACAACGCGGTGCCGTTCGCGATGTACTTCAATCTCGACAAACCGCTGGTGGGCTTCTGGTTGCTGCTGGTTTGTCCGTGGATCGTCGCGCGGCGATCGTTGCGCCTGACGGTCTATGCCACCGCCCTCGCCCTGACGCTGTGCGCGATTCTCGCCCTCGGCGGCGCGCTTTTACTTGGCGTGATCGCCTGGGCACCGAAATGGCCGGATCAGGCCTGGCTGTGGGTGCTGAACAATCTGCTGCTGGTGACGCTGGTCGAGGAAGCGCTGTTTCGCGGCTATATACAGGGCGGGCTGAGCCGTCGCCTCAAGCACCTGCCCTACGGCGACAACCTCGCACTGCTGTCGGCATCGCTATTGTTCGGTCTGGTGCATGTCGGCGCTGGCTGGACCTGGGTGTTGCTGGCGGGACTGGCCGGGGTCGGCTATGGTCTGGCCTACCGTTTCGGCGGACTGGGCGCGGCGATCGCCACCCATTTCGGCCTGAATCTTTTGCACTTCGGCCTGTTCACCTATCCGATGCTGGCCAGTTGACGCAAGCGCGGTTCTGCGACGCCGTACTTAAATCTGAAAAAAACTTCAATAAAAACCTGTCAGCGCCGACAACCTTTCAAAGCCTTGCGGATTGAAAAACCATGCGTAACAACCAGCCCATTACACAACGCGAGCGGACCTTTCCAGCTCAGCAACGGTTGATTTCCACCACCGATGCCAAGGGCGTGATCACCTACTGCAACGACGACTTTGTCGAGATCAGCGGGTTTTCGCGGGAGGAACTGATCCGGGCGCCGCACAATCTGGTCCGTCACCCTGACGTGCCGTCGGCGGTGTTCTCGCACATGTGGGGCACACTGAAACAAGGCTTGCCATGGATGGGCATCGTCAAGAATCGCTGCAAATCCGGTGACCACTATTGGGTTAACGCCTATGTCACACCGGTGTTCGATGGCAGCCAGGTGATCGGTTACGAGTCCGTGCGCGTCAAGCCCACCGCCGAACAGATCCGCCGCGCCGAAGCGCTCTACCAACGCATCAACCAGGGCAAGTCGGCGATTCCTTCGACGGACAAATGGCTGCCGCTCCTGCAGGACTGGCTGCCGTTCATTCTGGTCAGCCAGCTGAGCTTCATGATTGGCGCGACGCTGAACTCGCAGTGGGGCTTCGCCCTCGCCGCCGGTTTGTCGGTGCCGCTGGGCCTGATGGGCCTGCAATGGCAGCAACGCGGGCTCAAGCGCCTGCTGCGCTTGGCCGAACAGACCACATCCGACCCGCTGATCGCGCAGATGTACACCGATAGCCGTGGCGCCCAGGCGCGCCTGGAAATGTCGATCCTCAGCCAGGAAGCGCGCCTGAAAACCTGCCTGACCCGCCTGCAGGACACCGCCGAGCACTTGACCGAACAGGCCAAGCAGTCCGACGCCCTGGCGCACAACAGCTCCACCGGCCTGGAACGCCAGCGCGTGGAAACCGAACAGGTCGCCACCGCCGTCAACCAGATGGCCGCCACCACCCAGGAAGTCGCCAGCCACGTACAGCGCACCGCTGACGCCACCCAGGAAGCCAACCGCCTGACCGGCCGTGGCCGCGACATTGCCGGGGAAACCCGCGAAGCGATTCAGCGCCTGTCGGTAGTCGTCGGCGAAACTGGCCTGACCGTGACGCAACTGGCCAAGGACAGCGACGAAATCGGTGGCGTGGTCGACGTGATCAAAGGCATCGCCGACCAGACCAACCTGCTCGCCCTCAACGCTGCGATTGAAGCGGCGCGTGCCGGTGAAATGGGCCGTGGTTTTGCGGTCGTGGCTGACGAAGTCCGCCAACTGGCGCAACGCACCAGCGAATCCACCGGGCAGATCCATGCCCTGATCGCCAAGTTGCAACAGACTGCCTCCAGCGCCGTGCAAACCATGGAAGCCGGGCATCGCCAGGCCGAAGAAGGCGTGGCCCGGGTTCTGGAAGCGGATCAGGCACTGGTCGGCATCAGCGAAGCAGTGGCCAATATCACCGACATGACCACCCAGATCGCCGCCGCGACCGAAGAGCAAAGTGCCGTGGCTGAAGAGATCAGCCGCAACATCAGCAATATTTCGGAACTGGCCGATCAAACCTCGGAACAAGCGCACAACTCGGCGTTGCTCAGTGAAGAACTGACGAAGACCGCCAACACGCAGTATTCGTTGGTGGCGCGGTTTAACCGCTGATTGGAAGGCTGGAATGAAAAAACCCGGATGGCGTGAGCTTTCCGGGTTTTTTGTTGTGTCAATGAACTACTCAATAGGATTTGAGTAGGTTGAGACTGCGCTTGAGTAGTTCAGTCTTGCATTGCGCCGCCTGCCAAACCGAGACATCTAATATTGAACTTCATCAGAAAGTTTTGCGCTGCACATTCGGAAATCCTGGCGAAAATCCACAGAATACAGCGTATGTCTACTGTCAGGTCTTACAGTAGACATTCAAGTTTCAGGGGCATATCTATAAATCGTTGAACAGATGGTTTTCATTATCACGATATGACCAAGGAGCTAAAAAATGAGCAAACATAGCATCCTCATCCCAAAACCAGGTGCCATTGCAAAACAGTCTAATGTTTTCACTTGGCAATTCGGCACCAACCCTGAAACAACGGCCACTATAATTTCTTTTGAGCTACGTCATTTTATTCCGACGGGCGAAAAGAGCTGGTCAATCTCAGGATCTACAGGAACGCTGGAGGAGAAGAACATCTTTCTCTACTCTTTCTCGATCCCCTATACCAGTGACGCCCCGTTCCATAAAACCTGTACGCTAGAAGACGGGCTGACATTCCAGCACGGCCACTCGTCACCTGGACCCTCTGGGTTTTATGGATTTACTTATGTTGATGCTGATGAAGCCACGGTCACTATCGACATCCATCCCACTAAGGGGATTGCTAAAGGTACATTTGAAGCAAAGTTCAAAAGCCATGGATACCGAACGCAGCCTATAGGTACTTTCAACTTGCTTAGGGATGATTTGTGATTTTTCGCGACAACGTTTCGATCAGATTGCATCCCCGCCCTTTCAGCCGTATGGCGCTTCGCGAGCAGGCTCACTCCAACATTGGATCTGCGCTGATCACAGACTAGGTGCCAGACACCAATCCCCTGTGGGAGCGAGCCTGCTCGCGAAGAGGCCATAACAGCCAGCGAAATTATTGAGGCAACTTCAGCTTATCCAGCAGTCGATTGACCAACAGTTCGTTGAGCATGATTACCTGTTGCAGCGCCAGCAGTGGTTTGCGTTCCGGGCCGCCTATCGAGTTGGCGATGTTACCGGCCATGGCATGCGCGTATGAAAGCGACTCGCAGGCCTCGATCAACAGGGTTTCGTCATCCAGCGTGGGGTCCACGACATAGATCGGGCGATATTTTGGAGAGCTTGGTGGAGCGGCCAGATCTTCGGGTTTGAGGTAGTAATCGAGGGCGCGGTCGGTGGCTTCCTGGATTTTTTGCGGATCGAGAGCGCGGTCTTGGGGGGGCGGGTTTGGGGTGACTTTGAACATGGGCGTACTCCGGTTTCGAATATTGGGAGCCAACACCCTCGCTACCAAACGAAAGGTGGTGGTCATACGCAGGTTGGTAGACCGGTCGAAACAGGAAACCCGGCGCTCACAAAGGAGCCCCACGCATGCCCACCATAAAAGCCGAGCCCCGAAACGGGACTGCATACGGTGACGCTATACAACGGTTTCGACGCGGGCTACCAAACCCCATCACTGTTTTTCAGTGACAGACAAACGATATAGCCCGCCGCCTAGACGCGTAAGCCGGCGGATTCTGGCGTAGGCGTAGGCAATGGCGCAAGGAGTTGTAGCCGGGATGGCGTAACGGGTCGTGTAGTTTAAACACTGGTATTTGATGATGTTTAAGTTCAGAGATTGCCTCTGACAGGCAGGAGGTTTGATGTCGTCTGGAAGGGAGCTTTCGCGAGCAGGCTCGCTCCCACATTTGGATCGGGTACATCAGTGAGGGATTGGTCGGCTTGGAGGCTGCCATCGCTGGCAAGCCAGCTCCCACAGGGATTTGGTCCAAACGGTAGAGATTGGTCGACTGGGAGACCGCCATCGCGAGCTGGCTCACTTCTACAAGGAGCGCGGTGTACATCAGGAAGAATCAGGTCGGCTGTCAGGCCGCCTTCGCGAGCAGGCTCGCTCCCACATTTGGATCGGGTATATCAGTGGGGGATTGGTCGGCTTGGAGGCTGCCATCGCTGGCAAGCCAGCTCCCACAGGGATTTGGTCCAAACGGTAGAGATTGGTCGACTGGGAGACCGCCATCGCGAGCAGGCTCGCTCCCACATTTGGATCGGGTACATCAGTGAGGTATTGGTCGGCTTGGAGGCCGCCATCGCTGGCAAGCCAGCTCCCACAGGGATTTGGTCCAAACGGTAGAGATTGGTCGACTGGGAGACCGCCATCGCGAGCAGGCTCACTTCTACAAGGAGCGCGGTGTACATCAGGAAGAATCAGGTCGGCTGTCAGGCCGCCTTCGCGAGCAGGCTCGCTCCCACATTTGGATCGGGTACATCAGTGAGGGATTGGTTGGCTTGGAGGCTGCCATCGCTGGCAAGCCAGCTCCCACAGGGATTTGGTCCAAACGGTAGAGATTGGTCGACTGGGAGACCGCCATCGCGAGCAGGCTCGCTCCCATATTTGGATCGGGTACATCAGTGGGGGATTGGTCGGCTTGGAGGCCGCCATCGCTGGCAAGCCAGCTCCCACAGGGATTTGGTCCAAACGGTAGAGATTGGTCGACTGGGAGACCGCCATCGCGAGCAGGCTCACTCCTACAAGGAGCGCGGTGTACATCAGGAAGAATCAGGTCGGCTGTCAGACCGCCTTCGCGAGCAGGCTCGCTCCCACAGAAAAGCAAGGCAGCGCGGCTGCCCGCGGCGAAGCCGCCCCACTCAACAATGAGCGCAAGCTCGAGTGCTCTTGATCTTGATCCACCGGCGACGTCGGAAGGCTGAGTGGAGGGATTGATCCGGGCGTGGGAGCGCAGCGACCGTCTGGCGCAGCCAGACACAGCGGAAGGAGGTGCAGCGAAGCAAACCGGAGCCGCTGCGCCCGGATCAGTCCCGGAGCGAAGGGACCCGAGCCTGCGAGGGCCGAACGCAGGAGCTAGCGTTTTTTGCTTACTTTTTTAGGCGCTTGTAAAAAGTAAGTCGCCGTCAGGCGAAACCGCCAGCCGCAGCTCCCGAAGCAACGGATATGCCCCCAAAAGCAAGATCAAAAGCTAGCCCCCTCACCCCAACCCTCTCCCCCAAGGGGGCGAGGGGAAAGGGAGCAGGTCTTCATGCAACGCAAAATCCCGGCCCGGCTCAAAATCAGTCACCGAGAAATTCAGCCACCTTCTGCGCAGCACCCGCCAAATGATCGGAATGCGTAAACCCAGAAACCTTCAACGGCTTCAAATCATGATCCCCCGCCACCAACCAAAACACCTCAATCCCCGGCGCTAACGAATACCCCTCAACCGCCTCGCGATTCCCCAGTGCATCCCGCTCCCCCTGCACAATCAACGCCCGCGTGCGCAACGAAGCCAAATGCTCAACCCGAGGCTTCTCCGGCTTCCCCACCGCATAAAACGGATATCCCAGACACACCAACGCATCCACCCCCAACTCATCCGCCACCAGACTCGCCATCCGCCCACCCATGGACTTGCCGCCAATCGCCAACGGCCCAGCGACATGACGCCGCACAAGCGCAAACACCTCCCGCCAGCAATCCAACAGTTTCGGCGCAGGATTCGGCGGCCGCTTAACCCCATCCACCCGCCGCTGCGCCATATACGGAAACTCAAAGCGCAACACGTTGACCCCAAGCCCGGCAAGGCGCCCAGCCATGTCGTTCATCCAGTCGCTATCCATCGGCGCCCCCGCCCCGTGCGCCAGAATCAGCGTTGCCGAAGCCTCACCAACAGCGGCATCCCAAAGCCACCCATGATCGAGCACACACTGCGCCCATTGATCCCCGTCAATACTGGCCTTGTGCTGTTTGTCCATGCTTGCCTCGCTTTTAGTCTGCCTATAACTCCAGGCGAAGGATTCGCGTCGTTTGCGCGCGCTCACTTCGGCTGAACCGTGGATGGGGAACCATGAACACTTCTATCAGTACCGCCTACAACTACAAGGTGGTCCGCCAATTCGCCATTATGACGGTGGTGTGGGGCATCGTCGGCATGGGCCTCGGGGTTTTTCTCGCGGCGCAATTGGTCTGGCCGGAACTCAACTTCAATTTGCCCTGGACCAGTTTCGGCCGTCTGCGCCCGCTGCACACCAACGCGGTGATCTTCGCCTTCGGTGGCTGCGCGCTGTTCGCCAGCTCTTTCTATTCGGTGCAACGCACCTGCCAGACGCAATTGTTCGCGCCGCAAATCGCCGCGTTCTGCTTCTGGGGCTGGCAACTGGTGATCCTGCTGGCGGCGATCAGCCTGCCGCTGGGTTACACCAGCTCCAAGGAATACGCCGAACTGGAATGGCCGATCGACATCCTGATCACCATCGTCTGGGTCGCCTACGCGATCGTGTTCTTCGGCACGATCATGCAGCGCAAGACCAAGCACATCTATGTGGGCAACTGGTTCTTCGGCGCGTTCATCATCACCGTGGCGATCCTGCACATCGTCAACAACCTTGAGTTGCCGGTGAGTTTCACCAAGTCCTACTCGGTGTACGCAGGTGCAACCGACGCCATGGTGCAGTGGTGGTACGGCCACAACGCTGTGGGCTTTTTCCTCACCGCCGGTTTCCTCGGCATGATGTATTACTTCGTGCCGAAACAGGCCGAGCGTCCGGTGTACTCGTATCGCCTGTCGATCGTGCACTTCTGGGCCTTGATCACCCTGTACATCTGGGCCGGCCCGCACCACTTGCACTACACCGCGCTGCCGGACTGGGCACAGTCACTGGGCATGGTGATGTCGCTGATCCTGCTGGCACCGAGCTGGGGCGGCATGATCAACGGCATGATGACCCTCTCCGGCGCCTGGCATAAGTTGCGCAGCGACCCGATCCTGCGCTTCCTCGTGGTGTCGCTGGCGTTCTACGGCATGTCGACCTTCGAAGGGCCGATGATGGCCATCAAGACTGTCAACGCCCTCTCCCACTACACCGACTGGACCATCGGCCACGTTCACGCCGGCGCCCTCGGCTGGGTAGCGATGATCTCGATCGGCGCGCTGTACCACATGATCCCGAAAATCTTCGGCAAGGCGCAGATGCACAGCGTCGGTTTGATCAATGCGCACTTCTGGCTGGCGACCATTGGCACCGTGCTCTACATCGCCTCGATGTGGGTCAACGGCATCGCCCAGGGCCTGATGTGGCGCGCAGTCAACGAGGACGGCACGCTGACGTATTCCTTCGTCGAAACCTTGGTGGCCAGCCATCCGGGCTTTGTCGTGCGACTGATCGGCGGGGCGATTTTCCTCAGCGGCATGTTGCTGATGGCTTACAACACCTGGCGCACCGTGCGGGCCTCGCAGCCTGCCGACGTCGTCGCTGCCGCGCAGATGGCCTGAGGAGTCCGCCATGAAACACGAAACGATTGAAAAGAACGTCGGCCTGCTGATGCTGCTGATGGTGTTCGCCGTGAGCATCGGCGGCCTGACCCAGATCGTCCCGCTGTTCTTCCAGGACGTCACCAACAAACCGGTGGAGGGCATGAAGCCATACACCGCGCTGCAACTGGAAGGTCGCGATATCTACATCCGCGAAGGCTGCGTCGGTTGCCACTCGCAGATGATCCGTCCGTTCCGCGCCGAAACCGAACGCTACGGGCACTACTCGGTTGCGGGCGAAAGCGTTTGGGATCACCCGTTCCTGTGGGGCTCGAAACGTACCGGTCCGGACCTCGCCCGGGTCGGCGCGCGTTACTCGGATGACTGGCACCGCGCGCACTTGTACAACCCGCGTAACGTCGTGCCGGAGTCGAAGATGCCAGCCTACCCGTGGCTGGTCACGCAAGCGGTCGACAGCAGCCACACCGAAACCAAGCTGAAAACCATGCGTACCCTCGGCGTGCCGTATACCGATGACGACATCAGCGGCGCGGTCGCCAGCCTCAAGGGCAAGACTGAAATGGACGCCCTCGTTTCCTACCTGCAAGTGCTCGGCACTGCAATCAAGAGCAAGAGGTGAGTCATGGTCATTGAAATGAGTGCAGGCCTGATTCGCGGTCTCGGCACGGTCGTGGTGTTCGTCGCGTTCGTCGGCCTGACCTTGTGGGTGTTCAACCGCAAGCGCACCCCGGAATTCGCCGAAGCACGCCTGCTGCCGTTCGCCGACGAACCACTACCCGAAACAATTTCAGCCCCTGAAACAAGGAGTACCCGGCCATGACCACCTTCTGGAGTACGTGGATCTGCGTACTGACCATTGGCAGCCTGATCGGCCTGACCTGGCTGCTGATCGGCACCCGCCGGGGCGAGACCAAGGGCAGCGTCGACCAGACAATGGGCCACAGCTTCGACGGCATCGAGGAGTACGACAACCCGCTGCCGCAGTGGTGGTTCATGCTGTTCGCCGGCACGTTGGTGTTCTCGGTGGGTTATCTGATTCTCTATCCGGGCCTGGGCAACTGGAAAGGCATCCTGCCCGGCTATGAGGATGGCTGGACCGGCGTGCACGAATGGGAAAAGGAAATGAACAAGGCGGACGCCCGGTTCGGGCCGATCTTCGCCAAATTCGCGGCGATGCCGCTGGAAGAAGTGGCCAAGGATCCGCAGGCGCTGAAAATGGGTGGTCGTCTGTTCGCCTCCAATTGCTCGGTGTGCCACGGCTCGGATGCCAAGGGCGCGTTCGGCTTCCCTAACCTCGCCGACAGCGACTGGCGCTGGGGCGGCGATGCCGAGACGATCAAGACCACCATCATGGGCGGCCGCATGGCGGCCATGCCGGCCTGGGGCGAAGTGCTCGGTGAGGCCGGGGTGAAAAACGTTGCCGCCTACGTGCGCCACGAACTCGCCGGCCTGCCGCTACCCGCCGACAGCAAGGCAGACCTGCAAGCCGGACAGCAGGCGTTCAGCACCACGTGCGTGGCTTGCCACGGCGCAACTGGCCAAGGCACCCCTGCCATGGGCGCACCGAATCTTACCCACCCGGCCGGCTTCATTTATGGCACCAGCCTGACCCAACTGGAGCAGACCATTCGCCATGGTCGTCAGGGGCATATGCCAGCGCAGAACGAATTGCTGGGCAACGATAAAGTGCAATTGCTAGCCGCTTATGTGTACAGCCTGAGCCACGGATTGAACACAGAAAAACTGATAACTGAAGACACCAAGAAACAGTAATTGCGCACACCACTGCCGCAGCTTTCTCGCTGCGGCAGTTTCCCGCCCCTTTGCGACGCATTGTCGCACCCCTTGGATCCCCTCCTTTCGGAACCCCGGATTCGGGTCTACGCTTCATCGAAGCGGACCGGCTGAAGTCGGTTTCCAGATCAATCCCGAACGATGCGCGCCGTGATCCGGTTGATGGATTCGCCGCAAACGCAGGTAGATAACGGCTGTTGCGCCGATTGCCCGCAATTTCCCGATCACGACCTGTGAACGGGCACCGTTGACGGCGATCCGGATTGCGAGCTTTTTACGCGCACTGCGACATTTTGTCAGAGGCCATTTTTGACCCTACGCGGCGCATGGAAAGGCCGCAGAATCAGCGTTGGAAAGCATTGACCCAGGTCATGGCGCGTTGCAATGACCCCCTGCTTTATACATACTTGCGGCCGATTTTATCCCTATAAAAATACCCAAACCGTGGAACCTTAGAATGAGCACAGCAATCAGTCCGACTGCTTATAACTATAAGGTAGTCCGCCAGTTCGCCATCATGACGGTGGTCTGGGGGATCCTTGGCATGGGGCTCGGTGTCTTCATCGCCTCGCAACTGGTCTGGCCGGAACTGAACTTCGGTCTGCCGTGGACGAGCTTTGGACGCTTGCGCCCGTTGCACACAAACCTGGTGATTTTCGCCTTCGGCGGTTGTGCACTGTTTGCCACTTCCTACTATGTCGTGCAGCGAACCTGCCAGACGCGACTGATTTCCGACAGCCTCGCGGCCTTTACCTTCTGGGGCTGGCAAGCGGTCATCGTCGGCGCAATCATTACCTTGCCGCTGGGTTACACCACCACCAAGGAATACGCCGAGCTGGAATGGCCGATCGCGATTCTGCTGGCGATTGTCTGGGTCACTTACGGTCTGGTGTTCTTCGGCACCATCACCAAGCGCAAAACCAAGCACATCTATGTGGGCAACTGGTTCTACGGCGCGTTCATCGTGGTCACCGCGATGCTGCACATCGTCAACCACATGTCGCTGCCGGTCAGCCTGTTCAAGTCGTACTCGGCCTACTCCGGCGCCACTGACGCGATGATCCAGTGGTGGTACGGCCACAACGCGGTGGGTTTCTTCCTGACCACCGGTTTCCTCGGGATGATGTACTACTTCGTGCCGAAACAGGCCGAACGCCCGATCTACTCCTATCGTCTGTCGATCGTGCACTTCTGGGCGCTGATCACCCTGTATATCTGGGCCGGCCCGCATCACCTGCACTACACCGCCCTGCCGGACTGGGCGCAATCGCTGGGCATGGCGATGTCGATCATCCTCCTGGCGCCAAGCTGGGGCGGCATGATCAACGGCATGATGACCCTGTCGGGCGCCTGGCATAAATTGCGCACCGACCCGATCCTGCGCTTCCTCGTGGTATCGCTGGCGTTCTACGGCATGTCGACCTTCGAAGGGCCGATGATGGCGATCAAGACCGTCAACTCGCTCTCGCACTACACCGACTGGACCATCGGCCACGTCCACGCTGGCGCCCTCGGTTGGGTAGCGATGATCTCGATCGGCGCGATCTACCACATGATCCCGAAACTGTTCGGCCGCGCGCAGATGCACAGCACCGGGCTGATCAACGCGCACTTCTGGCTCGCCACCATCGGCACCGTGCTCTACATCGCTTCGATGTGGGTCAACGGCATCACCCAGGGCCTGATGTGGCGTGCAATCAACGATGACGGCACCCTCACCTACTCGTTCGTCGAAGCGCTGCAGGCCAGCCACCCGGGCTTCATCGTCCGCGCGCTGGGCGGTGCTTTCTTTGCCAGCGGCATGCTGCTGATGGCTTACAACGTGTACCGCACCGTTCGTGCGTCGGATCCGGTTGAAGCCGAAGCCGCCGCCAAGATTGCCGTCGTTGGAGCTCACTGATGAAGCATGAAGCTGTCGAGAAGAATATTGGCCTGCTGGCCTTCTTCATGGTCATCGCCGTCAGCGTCGGTGGCCTGACCCAAATCGTTCCGCTGTTCTTCCAGGACGTCACCAACAAGCCGGTCGAGGGCATGAAGCCACGTTCGGCGCTGGAACTGGAAGGCCGCGACGTCTACATCGCCAACGGTTGTGTCGGCTGCCACTCGCAGATGATCCGCCCGTTCCGCGCTGAAACCGAACGCTATGGCCACTATTCGGTCGCCGGTGAAAGCGTCTGGGACCACCCGTTCCTGTGGGGTTCCAAACGTACCGGTCCGGACCTGGCCCGTGTGGGCGGTCGTTACTCCGATGACTGGCAGCGTGCGCACTTGTACAACCCGCGCAATGTGGTCCCCGAGTCGAAAATGCCGGCTTACCCGTTCCTCGTGGAAAACAAGCTCGACGGCAAGGAAACCGCGAAAAAAATGGAAGTCTTGCGCACCCTCGGCGTGCCGTACACCGACGAAGACATCGCCGGTGCACAGGATGCCGTGAAGGGCAAAACCGAAATGGACGCGCTGGTGGCCTATCTGCAAGGCCTGGGCACCATCATCAAAAGCAAACGGTGAATCTGATGGATATCGGGATGATTCGAGGCCTGGGCACCGTTGTCGTGATGGTGGCCTTCATCGGTCTGGCCTTGTGGGTGTTCAGCCCCAAGCGCAAGTCGGAGTTTGACGACGCGACCATGCTGCCTTTTGCGGATGATCCCGAAGCCATCAAGCACGTCGAGCAAGCTTCTAGGAGTAACAAAGAATGACTACATTCTGGAGTCTGTACGTCACAGTCCTCAGTCTCGGTACGATCTTCGCCCTGACCTGGCTGCTGCTGTCGACCCGCAAGGGCCAGCGCAGCGAACAGACGGACGAGACGGTCGGCCACTCCTTCGACGGGATCGAGGAGTACGACAACCCGCTGCCGAAATGGTGGTTCATGCTGTTCGTCGGCACCATCATTTTTGCCCTGGATTATCTGGTGCTGTACCCGGGTCTGGGCAACTGGAAAGGTCTGCTGCCGGGCTACAACTATCTGGATACCGAGAAACAGACCGCGTTCGCCAACGGCCAGACTGGCTGGACCGGCGTCCACGAGTGGGAAAAGGAAATGGCCCGCTCGGACGCGCGCTTCGGTCCGATCTTCGCCAAGTTCGCGGCGATGCCGATCGAAGAAGTTGCCAAGGATCCGCAAGCACTGAAAATGGGCGGCCGTCTATTCGCGTCCAACTGCTCGGTGTGCCACGGTTCCGACGCCAAGGGCGCCTATGGCTTCCCCAACCTGACCGACGCCGACTGGCGCTGGGGCGGTGAGCCGGAAACCATCAAGACCACCATCATGGGCGGCCGCCACGCGGTGATGCCGGCGTGGGCGGAAGTGATCGGTGAGCAAGGCGTGGCCGATGTGGCTGCTTACGTGGTGACCAATCTCGACGGCCGTAAATTGCCGGAAGGCACCAAGGCCGACCCGGCCAACGGCCAGAAACTCTTCGCCGCCAACTGCGTGGCTTGCCACGGCCCTGCCGGCAAAGGCACGCCGGCCATGGGTGCGCCTGACCTGACCCATCCGGGCGCATTCATCTACGGCTCGAGCTTCGCGCAACTGCAGCAGACCATCCGTTACGGTCGTCAGGGCCAGATGCCTGCGCAGGAACAACTGCAGGGCAATGACAAGGTGCACCTGCTGGCGGCGTATGTTTACAGTTTGTCCCATGGTGAAAAAACACCGGAGGCGAAGGCTGAGTAAGGCCAACGCTTGAAGCAAAAAAGGCCCCGCCAATGAGAATTGGCGGGGCCTTTTTTCATGCTGGCATTCATGATTCGAAACGCTTGCTCAATGGACCTGAGCTGCGATGCACGGTAGGTTTTTTCGCCCCGATAAGCCATATCGGGACTACTTCAAGGATGAAGCCCCAATGTCGAAAGATCACCAAAGCACACTGCAAAATCAGCCTCAACCCGGCTCTACCCATAGGGCAGGGTTCGAACGAACATCTGTGAAACCGTTACTCGAGGTATCGCAGCAAACCATGAACAGCCCCGGCCACGGTGGCGGACTCGACGGCCTCGGCGGCGGTAGATTGCTCTGACAAGGGCAGCAAAAACACCGAATTTACGCCCTGTATCCAGTGCCTCACGCCTTGGCGGGAGGCGCCTTCGCCGGTGCCCTTATGAAATTGACAAACCGATCGTCCCCGACCCGCCTTTCCGATTGCGGTGAAAATCTCAAAATAGTAACGTTCCTACATCAGAATTTCTGGAGGCCAAACATGATGGCCATCACCACCATTTCCAGCCGCGAGTTCAATCAGGACACCAGTGCAGCCAAAAAAGCCACGCGTCAAGGTCCAGTAATCATTACTGACCGAGGCAGGCCTGCCCACGTATTGCTCAGCATCGAGGAGTACCAGAAACTGACCGGTTGCGAGACCAGTATCGTTGAGCTGCTGGCGATGCCGAATGCGCTTGAAATCGAATTCGAACCCGAGCGCGCTGTCATCAATCCTCGCAGCGTGGACCTTTCCTGATGTTTCTACTGGATACCAATGTAGTTTCCGAGTTGCGGAAAAACCAAGCCGACAAGCATGTGGTGAAATGGGCAAACAGCGTTTCCCCAGCCAGCCTGTATCTATCCGCAATCACTGTGCTGGAACTGGAAACGGGCGTCCTGCGTATCGAACGTCGTGACCCTTCACAAGGCCAGCTGCTGCGCAACTGGCTGGAACATCACGTCAAACCGGCGTTCTCTGGAAGAATCCTGCCTGTCGATACCAGCGTCGCCACCCGGTGCGCACGATTGCATGTTCCCGACCGCAGCAGTGAATGCGACGCCTTGATCGCCGCCACCGCGCTTGTGCACGGGCTTACGCTGGTAACTCGCAACATTGCGGACTTTCAACTCAGCGGCGTCAATCTGATCAACCCATGGATCGCTGCCAATAACTGACTGCTGAACACCCCGCCCTATCACCGGCGGGGCTTTTTTCATGGGCGTTGGGCAAAGATTGAATGCACAACCGTGGTATCGATCAGCGTCCGCTCACGCCACTGGTTGTTCTTCACCAGATAGATCTGCAAATGCTTGCGATCCTCGGTGAAATTCGCAGTCAGGTAGGTTTGCTGAGAGGTGCTTCCGCTGAGATACATGGGGACGCTGCCCTCCCAGTAGGAACTTCCTCCTCGGTATGCAGGTGGCCGGCGAAAATGGCCGTCACCTGGTACTTGTTGACCATGTCATGGAAACGCTTCTTCTGCTCGGGGCTGCCCTGGTGCCGCAAGGGTTTGTGCATATTGATAATGATGGCGTAGCCCGACGCTCGCGCCAGTCGCAGATCGGTCTCGAGCCAGTCCAGTGCGTCGTTGATTTCGAACGTTGTCGGGTTCAACGGATGAGCAATCCGGGTGGTGTAGGTCGGCTCGTTATTAAGCTGAACCATATGCACTTCGCCGATATTTTTAGAATAGGCGAGGCTACCGGAATACGTCCTGCTCAGAAAACCGTCAGTGATTTTCAGATCAAAGTTATCGACTTTACCTTCATGATGTTCTTTGAACTCGACAATACTTCCTGCAGCACAGTTATTGGTAAAGCAATCATCAACATTGTTTTCATAGTCGTGATTGCCCAAGCCGTAAAGATATTCACCCTTGAAGTGCCTGTTCAGCGAATCCTTCATGAACGAGCGCTGCCAGCCATGACCAAAAGCGGTTATATCGCCATTGATCATCAACGGAACCTGCGCTTGAGAGCCGTGTTGAATTCTGAATTCGGCAATGCTCGCAAGTTGGGTTTCAATCAGCCATTTCGAGCGCGCCGTGAATTCTGAATCCGATTCGGGCTCGCGGATATCGGTTTTGTCTGTCCATGGATATTGAGTATCCGAAGTAAAGACCATATGTTTCGGCATGCCAGTTGTAGCCTGAGCGGTAATAGCCGAAGCTACCAGACAAGCACCCATAAAGATGCTCATGAATTTATTCAAAGCCATGCTTGAAATTCCATTTCAATTAATTTTCGATACGCAAAAGAAGTTTCGCGCGAACAGAACTTATTCGAATACATCGAAAACTTCAAAGCCTTCACCAACAACAATCGAGTGAATATATTTCAGACCCGCCAAATTACAACATACCAATTAATAGAAACCCGTAGCGTCCGGCCTGACTTGTCGCCTGAATGAAAACAATCACGGGTGTTATTCAACTTGCGAAATCAACGGCAGTGGCGTGAACAAACAATTGAAAGGATGAACTAGCCACTTCGGCAAAAGCGTCCATACTCAACAAGTCAATTGATCTGCGTCAGGCTTTTGCGCAATCGCTACACCATCCGCATTTTTTACCCAACGCGACCAAAGGTCGCACCCTTGAGCCAGAGCGGCAGGCGTATCATCGCGCTACTGCAACAGCCTTTTTGACCTCGGTTGGCACGTATCGACCGAGGCATTTTTCCACTGCCGTGGGATGCAATGATGAGCAATCAGATTCCGGTACACGACGTCACGCCACCGAGCAAGAACGCGAACAACAGCGTCGATCTTTATGCCTCACGAGAAAAAATCTATACCCGGGCTTTCACCGGCCTGTTCCGCAATCTGCGGATGCTCGGCGGTGCGGCGTTGTTTCTGCTGTATTTCGGCACGGTGTGGCTGAACTGGGGCGGTCATCAGGCGGTGTGGTGGAACCTGCCGGAGCGCAAGTTCTTCATCTTCGGCGCGACTTTCTGGCCACAGGATTTCATCCTGCTCTCGGGCCTGTTGATCATTGCCGCGTTCGGCCTGTTCTTCATCACTGTCTATGCCGGGCGCGTCTGGTGCGGTTATACCTGCCCGCAGAGCGTGTGGACGTGGATTTTCATGTGGTGCGAAAAGGTCACCGAAGGCGACCGCAACCAGCGCATCAAGCTCGACAAGGCGCCGATGAGCGCCAACAAATTCCTGCGCAAACTGGCCAAACATTCGCTGTGGCTGTTGATCGGTTTTGTCACCGGCATGACCTTTGTCGGCTACTTCTCGCCGATCCGCGAACTGGTCATCGAATTTTTCACCGGTCAGGCCGATGGCTGGTCGTATTTCTGGGTCGGTTTTTTCACCCTCGCCACGTACGGCAATGCCGGTTGGTTGCGTGAGCAGGTGTGCATCTACATGTGCCCGTATGCGCGCTTCCAGAGCGTGATGTTCGACAAGGACACGCTGATCGTTTCCTACGACCCGCGCCGTGGCGAAAGCCGTGGGCCGCGCAAGAAAGGCATCGACTACAAAGCCCTGGGGTTGGGCGATTGCATCGACTGCACGATGTGCGTGCAGGTCTGCCCGACCGGCATCGACATCCGCGATGGCCTGCAGATCGAATGCATCGGCTGCGCTGCGTGCATCGACGCTTGCGACAGCATCATGGACAAGATGGATTACCCGCGCGGCCTGATCAGTTACACCACCGAACACAACCTCTCCGGGCAGAAAACCCATAAACTGCGACCGCGCCTGATCGGCTACGCCGTGGTGCTGCTGGCGATGATCAGCCTGTTGGTCGCTGCGTTCTTCATGCGTTCGCTGGTCGGCTTCGACGTCAGCAAGGACCGCGTGCTGTACCGCGAAAACGCCGAAGGCCGGATCGAGAACGTCTACAGCCTGAAGATCATGAACAAGGATCAGCGCGACCACACTTACCTGCTGCAAGCCGAGGGTCTGCCGGACCTGCGCCTGCAAGGCAAGCGCGAGATCAAGGTTGCCGCCGGGGATATCGTCAGCATGCCGGTCGAGTTGTCGAGCGCACCGGAACAACTGCCATCGAGCACCAACGAGGTGAAATTCATCCTCAAGGACGCCGATGACGACAGCGTCCACGTTGAAGCCAAGAGCCGATTCATCGGCCCACAAATCCGTTGAGAGAATTTTGAACATGCCCGCTGCAAACGCCGCAAGTCCCTGGTACAAGCACCTCTGGCCGTGGATCATCATCGCAATTCTGGCTTGCTCGGTGGCCTTGACCCTGTCGATGGTGACCATCGCGGTGAACAACCCGGACAATCTGGTCAACGACAACTATTACGAAGCAGGCAAAGGCATCAACCGTTCACTGGATCGCGAGCTGCTGGCGCAAACCCTGAAGCTGCGTGCAGCGGTGCATCTGGATGATGTGACCGGGGAAGTCGACTTGCGCTTGAACGGTGTCAGCCAGCCGCAAACGCTGGAGCTGAACCTGATCTCGCCGACCCAGCCGGAGAAGGATCGCAAGATCGTTCTGACCCGCAGTGGCAGCGAGAGCGGGCGCTACATCGGCCAGTTGAGCGACAAGGTCGAAGGGCGGCGCTTTGTCGAGTTGCTCGGCAGCCAGGACGAGCACGTGTGGCGCATGTTTGAAGAAGAACTGGTCAGTCATGACAAGGAACTGCTGCTGGGTGATGAGCCATTGCAGGGTGCCGAAGACCTGAAGAAGTGAATCAAAATCAAGAGCCCCTCACCCTAGCCCTCTCCCGGAGGGCGAGGGGACTGATCTCGGTTGCTTGGAAGCGGGGCGTATGACAGTGACAATGTCAGCGACTGAAGCCGCTCTTCAGGCTTACACCGATCGGCTCCCTCTCCCTCCGGGAGAGGGCTGGGGTGAGGGCAAGCGAACACCCCCAATGCAAGGGCTCATACCCTCATCAATGCCATGACCACCCCAGTTCCCTGCTACCACTGCGCCCTGCCCGTCCCGTCCGGCAGCCGCTTCACCGCCGTCGTCCTCGGGCAGGCCCGCGAGTTCTGCTGCCCGGGCTGTCAGGCGGTAGCCGAAGCCATCGTCGCCGGTGGTCTGGAAAGCTATTACCAGCATCGCAGCGAAGCGTCGGCCAATCCCGAAGCGCTGCCGGTGCAACTGACTGATGAACTGGCGCTGTACGACCGCGCCGACGTGCAGCAGCCCTTCGTGCGCCACGAAGGCGATCTGGCTGAAACCACGCTGTTGATGGAAGGCATCAGTTGCGCCGCCTGCGGCTGGCTGATCGAGAAACACCTGCGCACCCTGCCCGCCGTCGCCGAAGCGCGGTTGAACCTGTCCAACCATCGCCTGCACGTGCGTTGGGCCGACGCACAATTGCCGCTGAGCCAGATCCTCGCCGAGCTGCGCCACATCGGTTACGCCGCCCACCCGTACCAGGCCGACCGCGCCAGCGAACAGCTGGCCAGCGAGAATCGCCTGGCCCTGCGCCAGCTCGGCGTCGCCGGGTTACTGTGGTTTCAGGCGATGATGGCAACCATGGCCACCTGGCCGGAATTCAACATCGACCTCAGTCCCGAGCTGCACACGATCCTGCGCTGGGTCGCGCTGTTTCTGACCACACCCATCGTGTTCTACAGCTGCGCGCCGTTCTTCAAAGGCGCGATGCGCGATTTGCGCACCCGCCACCTGACCATGGACGTTTCTGTTTCACTGGCGATCGGCAGCGCTTACATCGCCGGGATCTGGACATCGATCACCGGGGTCGGCGAGCTGTACTTCGATGCGGTCGGCATGTTCGCGCTGTTTCTGCTCGCCGGACGCTATCTGGAACGCCGCGCCCGCGAACGCACCGCTGCTGCCACCGCGCAACTGGTCAACCTGTTGCCCGCCTCGTGCCTGCGCCTGGATAGCGATGGCCAGAGCGAACGCATCCTGCTCAGCGAGTTGCGCGTGGGCGAGCGGATTCTGGTGCAGCCGGGCTCGATTCTGCCGGCTGACGGCAAGATCATCGACGGTCAGTCGAGCATCGACGAATCGCTGCTGACTGGCGAATACCTGCCACAGCCACGCACGCTCGGCGATGCAGTAACTGCGGGCACGCTCAATGTCGAAGGCGCATTGACCGTCGAAGTGCAGGCGCTGGGACAGGACACGCGTCTCTCCGCGATCGTGCGCCTGCTCGACCGCGCTCAGGCGGAGAAACCGCGTCTGGCAGAAATCGCCGACCGCGCCGCGCAATGGTTCCTGCTGCTGTCGCTGATTGCCGCAGCAGTGATCGGCGTGCTGTGGTGGCAACTGGACTCAGCGCGGGCGTTCTGGATCGTCCTCGCCATGCTGGTGGCGACCTGCCCGTGCGCGCTGTCACTGGCGACGCCGACCGCCCTCACCGCCGCCACCGGCACCCTGCACAAACTCGGCCTGCTGCTGACCCGCGGCCATGTGCTGGAAGGCTTGAACCAGATCGACACGGTGATTTTCGACAAGACCGGCACGCTCACTGAAGGTCGCTTGGTACTGCGCTCGATTCGCCCGCTCGGCGCGCTCGACAGCGAACAATGCCTGAGCCTTGCCGCTGCGCTGGAAAACCGCTCGGAACACCCGATCGCCCGCGCTTTCGGTCGCGCGCCGCTGGCCGCCGAGGACGTGCACAGCACACCAGGCCTGGGCTTGGAAGGCGTGGTCGGTGAGCAACGCTTGCGCATCGGTCAGGCCGAATTTGCCTGCGCCCTGAGCGGCGCGGCGCTGCCGTCAATGCCTGATGAAGCCGGACAATGGTTGCTGCTCGCCGACACTCAGGGGCCGCTGGCATGGTTCGTCCTCGACGATCGCCTGCGTGACGACGCCCCCGCCCTGCTCGCGGCCTGCAAAGCGCGGGGCTGGCGCACCTTGCTGTTGTCCGGCGACAGTTCGCCGATGGTCGCCAGTGTCGCCGCCGAACTGGGCATCGACGAGGCCCGTGGCGGCTTGCGCCCGGATGACAAACTGCAAGTGCTGCAACAACTGCACAAGGAAGGGCGCAAGGTGCTGATGCTCGGCGACGGCGTCAACGACGTGCCGGTGCTGGCTGCGGCCGATATCAGCGTGGCCATGGGCTCGGCCACCGATCTGGCGAAAACCAGCGCCGATGCAGTGTTGCTGTCCAATCGCCTTGACGCTCTGGTGCAAGCCTTCACGCTGGCGCGACGCACGCGCCGGGTAATCATCGAAAACCTGCTGTGGGCGGCGCTGTACAATGGCCTCATGTTGCCGTTCGCCGCCCTCGGCTGGATCACTCCGGTGTGGGCGGCGGTCGGCATGTCGATCAGTTCGCTGACCGTGGTGCTCAACGCCCTGCGCCTGACTCGTCTGCCGAGCGCACCGGCCGCCAGCACCGCAACAGCAACCCGCCCGCTGCCGGCCTGAGCCGCGCGGGCCTGGAGTTACCGATGCCAGCTCTCTATGTGATGATTCCCGCTGCCTTGCTCATCGTCGCCATCGCCGTGTACATCTTCTTCTGGGCGGTGGACAGCGGTCAGTACGACGACCTCGACGGCCCGGCACACAGCATTCTTTTTGACGATCAGGACCCCAACCACACCGCCGCGGTGGACGAAGCCAACGCTGGCAAACCGGACGACAAGGCGCCACCCCATGCTTGAACTGGCGCCCCTGCTGGTCTCGGCGCTGATCCTCGGCCTGCTCGGTGGCGGCCACTGTCTGGGCATGTGCGGCGGCCTGATGGGCGCGCTGACCCTGGCGATTCCCAAGGAGCAGCGCAGCCGGCGCTTTCGCCTGTTACTGGCGTACAACCTCGGGCGGATTCTCAGTTATGCCACGGCGGGGTTGCTCATCGGTCTGGCCGGCTGGGCAGTCGCCAACAGCCCGGCGGCGCTGTTCATGCGCGTGCTGGCCGGGTTGCTGCTGATCGCCATGGGTTTGCACCTGGCCGGCTGGTGGAGCGGGCTCACCCGTATCGAAGCGCTCGGGCGTGGCTTGTGGCGTTTTATTCAACCAGTGGCGAATCGCTTGCTGCCGGTTTCCAGCCTGCCGCGTGCCTTGCTGCTCGGTGCGCTGTGGGGGTGGCTGCCGTGCGGGCTGGTTTACAGCACCTTGCTGTGGAGCGCGAGTCAGGGCAATGCGCTGGACAGTGCGTTGCTGATGCTCGCTTTCGGCCTCGGCACCTGGCCGGTGCTGCTGGCCACCGGGCTGGCGGCTGAGCGGGTCACCGCGATCCTGCGCAAACGCAGCGTGCGCATGTCCGGCGGTTTGTTGGTGATTCTGTTCGGCTTATGGACCCTCCCCGGCCCGCATCAGCATTGGCTCATGGGCCATTAGAAGCAAAAGATCGCAGCCTCCGGCAGCTCCTACAGGAGGTCGCATTCCAACGTAGGAGCTGCCGAAGGCTGCGATCTTTTGACCTTGTGCTGTTGATGCAAATCAACAGCCCCATCGCCGCCCCCCGATAGACTCGCCACACTGCCAGCCTATCCGGGGGAATGCCCGCATGCTCGACGCCATTCGTTGGGACTCTGATCTGATCCGCCGCTACGATCTGGCGGGGCCACGCTACACCTCGTACCCGACTGCCGTGCAATTTCACGGTCAGGTCGGCACTTTCGACCTGTTCCACGCCCTGCGCGACAGCCGCAAGGCGCAGCGGCCGTTGTCGCTGTACGTGCATGTGCCGTTCTGCGCGAACATTTGCTACTACTGCGCCTGCAATAAGGTCATCACCAAGGATCGCGGTCGCGCGCAGCCGTATCTGCAACGGCTCGAGCAGGAAATCCAGTTGATTGCCTGCCACCTCGACCCGGCGCAAACCGTCGAGCAGCTGCATTTCGGTGGCGGCACGCCGACTTTTCTCAGCCACGACGAATTGCGCCAGCTGATGGCGCACCTGCGCAAGCATTTCAATTTGCTCAACGATGACTCGGGCGATTACGGCATTGAAATCGACCCGCGCGAAGCCGACTGGTCGACCATGGGCCTGTTGCGTGAATTGGGTTTCAACCGGGTCAGCATTGGCCTGCAGGATCTTGACCCGGCGGTGCAGCGCGCGGTCAATCGCCTGCAAAGCCTGGAAGAAACCCGCGCGGTGATCGATGCGGCGCGAACCCTGCAATTTCGCTCGATCAACATCGATCTGATTTATGGCCTGCCCAAGCAGACGCCCGACAATTTCGCCCGCACCGTCGAGGAAGTAATCAGCCTGCAACCGGATCGCCTCTCGGTATTCAACTACGCGCACCTGCCGGAACGCTTCATGCCGCAACGGCGAATCAACAGCAGCGAACTGCCGAGCCCGGCGCACAAGCTGGAAATGCTCCAGCGCACCATCGAGCAACTGACCGCTGCCGGCTACCGCTACATCGGCATGGACCACTTCGCCCTGCCCGATGACGAACTGGCGATTGCCCAGGAAGAGCACACCCTGCAACGCAACTTCCAGGGTTACACCACCCACGGCCATTGCGACCTGATTGGCTTGGGCGTGTCGGCGATCAGCCAGATCGGCGATCTGTACTGCCAGAACAGCAGCGACCTCACTGCCTATCAGAACAGCCTGGCCAGCGCGCAGCTGGCGACCAGTCGCGGTCTGGTGTGCAACGCCGACGACCGCTTGCGCCGCGCAGTGATTCAGCAGCTGATCTGCAATTTCAAACTCGAGTTCGCCGAGATCGAGCAGCAGTTCAACATCGATTTTCAAGGCTACTTCGGCGCGCTCTGGCCGCAGTTGCAAGGTATGGCCGAGGATGGCCTGATCAGGCTTGAGCGCGAGCGCATCGAGGTGTTGCCAGCGGGCCGATTGCTGGTGCGCTCGGTGTGCATGGTCTTCGATGCGTACCTGGAGCAGCAGAACCGCCAGCGTTTCTCGCGGGTGATTTAAGGCTTGGTCAGCAACGAGCCGACTTTGAGGTTCTGATCAGGATTGAGCGCCGACTGGTTCATGACTTTCGACAGGGCGAGGTTGGCGGTGATCAGGCCACTGTTGAGGGCGGCGATGGCGCCCCGCAGTGCGGCGAGCTTGTTGATCTTTTCCTCGGTGGAGAGGGTTCTGTCTGACATGACCGCCGCCATGCGGGCTTTTTTCTCGATGATTTCTTTTTGGATCTTGCGAATCATCTTCAGCAACTGTTGGATGTTCTCCGGTAAGCCACTGTTGTCGATGTCGCTGTTCTCGCCGCCGACAGCGGCGGATTTGGCGATGGCCGCGCCGGAGAGCGACACTTTGACGCCCTCGACCAAGGTCGGGGTTGCCGTGTGCGACAAGTCTTCATCGCGATCGATTGCAGCGTCGGTGCTGGTCATCTCCGGCGAAGCGGCAACGCCGCTGCTGCCGGGGCTTAGCGTACCAATGGCGGTCATCGGGGCCTTCCTTGGTTGAGTGCTGATAGCGGGTTATCGGCCGCCGGTGCTGCGGCTTTATGTCTGTAGGACAACGCCGCCACGTGCTGGCCTGAATGTCCTCCCGTGGGTTACCCTTACGGCTTATGTGTGTTTTCCCACAAGGATTGAAGAAATGTCCGAGCCAGTCAAACTGCGCGCTCACAACCAGGCCCACTGCAAGGATTGCAGCCTGGCCCCGCTCTGCCTGCCACTTTCTCTGAATCTGGAAGACATGGATGCGCTCGACGAAATCGTTAAACGCGGCCGCCCGCTGAAGAAAGGCGAATTCCTGTTCCGCCAGGGCGACACCTTCGATTCTGTTTATGCAGTCCGCTCCGGCGCGCTGAAGACTTTCAGCCTGAGCGATGCCGGCGAAGAACAGCTGACCGGCTTCCACCTGCCGAGCGAACTGGTCGGACTGTCGGGCATGGACACCGAAAAACACCCGGTCTCGGCCCAGGCGCTGGAAACCACTTCGGTTTGCGAAATCCCCTTCGAGCGCCTTGATGAACTCGCGCTGCAATTGCCACAACTGCGCCGCCAGTTGATGCGGGTGATGAGCCGCGAGATTCGTGACGACCAGCAAATGATGCTGCTGCTGTCGAAGAAAACCGCTGACGAGCGCATCGCTACTTTCCTGGTCAACCTGTCGGCACGCTTCCGCGCTCGCGGCTTCTCGGCCAACCAGTTCCGCCTGAGCATGTCGCGCAATGAAATCGGCAATTACCTGGGCCTGGCGGTGGAAACCGTGTCGCGGGTGTTCACCCGTTTCCAGCAGAACGAGCTGATTGCCGCCGAGGGCAAGGAGATCCATATCCTCGACCCGATCCAGCTGTGCGCGTTGGCCGGCGGTTCGATCGAAGGCTGATCACGACCCGCGGTTGAGCGAATCGTTTCAGCCGCGGGTATACTGCGCCGTTTGCAGCCCTGCCAGGACACCCCGATGGTCTTCGACTCCTTCGACATCAAATCCCTGATCCGCCCCGTGATCGACTTCCCGAAACCGGGCGTGATCTTTCGCGACATCACCCCGCTGTTCCAGTCGCCGACGGCCCTGCGCCTGGTGATGGACAGCTTCGCCCATCGCTACGTCGAAGCCGACTTCACCCACATCGGCGCCATGGATGCCCGTGGTTTTCTGATCGGTTCGGTACTGGCCTATCAGTTGAACAAGCCGCTGGTGCTGTTCCGCAAGCAAGGCAAACTGCCGGCGGACGTACTGGCCGAAGGTTATGCGACCGAGTACGGCGAAGCGTTTCTGGAAGTGCACGCCGACAGCCTGTGTGAAGGCGATTCGGTGGTGATGTTCGATGACCTGATCGCTACCGGCGGCACGCTGATCGCAGCAGCCAACCTGATTCGCCGCATGGGCGCGCGGGTACATGAAGCGGCGGCGATCATTGACCTGCCGGAGCTGCAAGGTTCGCAGCGCTTGCAGGACATGGGCATTCCGACGTTTTGCCTGACGCAGTTTGCGTTGACTGATAAATAAGCAGCGTCTGACAGGCCGCTTTCGCGAGCAGGCTCGCTCCCACAGGGGAATGCATTTCAACTGTGGGAGCGAGCCTGCTCGCGAAGGGGCCGGCAGCTACACCGCAGGACTTAGAGCCCCATCTGCTTGCTGATGATTTCGTTCATCACTTCCCGCGTTCCGCCGCCAATCGACAGAATGCGGTTATCCCGATACAGCCGCTCCACCAGGCTTTCACGCATGTAACCGAGCCCGCCAAGGATCTGCACGGCCTCGGTGGTGATCCGGTCGGAGGTGTCGGTGGCGAAGTTCTTCGCCATGGAAATCTCCTTGATCACGCTCTGCCCCGCCGCCATTTTTGCCGCTTGCCGGTAAGTGAACTCCCGCGACACTTCCAGCGCCGTGGCCATTTCGGCGAGGCGATGCTTGATCACCTGAAACTTGCCGATGGGTTTGCCAAATGCCTCACGCTCGCGCGCCCACTTCAGGCTCTCCTCCAGCGCCAATTGCGCCGTCATGTTGGCCATCAGCGCCAGCGCCAGGCGTTCGCTCTGAAAATTGCCCATGATGCAGGCGAAGCCCATGTTCTCGGCGCCGATGAGGTTTCCTACAGGCACGCGGCAATCGTCGAAGAACAATTCAGCCGTGTCCGACGCCCACCAGCCCATTTTCTTCAACTGCCTACCGACACTGAACCCCGGCGTGCCCTTCTCGATCAGCAACAGGCTGATACCGCCGAACCCCGGCGCACCGGTACGCACCGCGACGGTGTAGAAATCGGCGCGCACGCCGCTGGTGATAAAGGTCTTGCTGCCGCTGACCCGGTAGAAATCGCCGTCACGCACGGCGCGGGTTTGCAGGTTGGCGACGTCGGAACCGCCACCGGGTTCGGTAACCGCCAAGGCGCTGATCTTTTCGCCGCTGAGCACTTGGGGGACGACCCGCTCTCGCACTTCAGGCCGCGCCCATTTGACGATCGGCGGCAAACCGATATCCAGCGACCCCAGCCCCGCTACCAGCCCGCCTGAGCCACAGCGCATCAACTCTTCACTGGCAGCGACTTTGGCGAACAGATCGCCTTCATGGCTGCCGCCGAGCGCCTCGGGATAGCCGATACCGAGAATGCCCGCCGCACCGGCCTTGAGGTACAGCTCACGGGGAAAGCTTTCGGCTTCTTCCCACTGATCGATGTCCGGCAGGATCTCGCGTTCGACAAAACGTCTGACGCTGTCGCGGACCAATTGGTGGCTGGGGTCGAAGTATTCCTGAAAGGCAGGCATGGGCGAGCTCCACGGAAGGGTTCGCCGACGTTAACCGAGCGCTTGCTTGGTTATCAATGAAATTGTGTGAATCAGATGGACCGCGGCGCGGCCATCGCTGGCAAGCCAGCTCCCACAGGGTTCGGTGTGGACACATATGCTGTGGGTCACATCCAATACTGTGGGAGCTGGCTTGCCAGCGATGTGGCCCGAAAGGGCGATAGAGACTTACAGGGAGATAGGTTTACGCCCGGCAAACGAATGCGCCAGCGTGCCGCCGTCGACCAGCTCCAGCTCACCGCCCAGCGGCACGCCGTGGGCAATCCGCGAGGCGACCAGGCCTTTGTTGTTGAGCAACTGCGCGATGTAGTGCGCCGTCGCTTCGCCTTCCACCGTCGGGTTGGTGGCGAGGATGACTTCGGTAAAGGTCCCCGCCTCTTCAATCCGCGCCATCAATTGCGGAATGCCGATCGCTTCCGGCCCCAGGCCATCCAGCGGCGACAAATGCCCCTTGAGCACGAAATAGCGGCCACGGAAGCCGGTCTGCTCCACCGCATAAACGTCCATCGGCCCTTCGACTACGCACAGCAGCGTGTCATCGCGGCGTGGGTCGGCGCATTGCGGGCAGAGGTCGTCTTCGGTCAGCGTGCGGCACTGGCGACAATGGCCGACGCCTTCCATGGCCTGGCTCAAGGCCTGGGCCAAACGGGTACCACCGCTGCGATCACGTTCGAGCAACTGCAACGCCATGCGCTGAGCGGTTTTCTGACCCACGCCTGGCAAGGTGCGCAGAGCGTCGATCAGTTGGCGAATCAAAGGGCTGAAGCTCATGGGTAAACAGTCCGACTAAACAACGAGACGCGGTTTATACCCGCGCCTCTGGCCAGCGTCAAATCCTCAGTCCTGGGCGACCCGGACCACCAGTTTGCCGAAGTTGCGCCCTTCCAGCAGACCGATGAACGCCTCGGGTGCCTGCTCCAGGCCTTCGACCACGTCCTCGCGGAACTTCACCTTGCCGTCGCGTACCCACGGCACCATGTGGCTGATGAATTCCGGCTGACGATCACCGTAATCGTCGAAGACGATGAAGCCCTGAATCCGCACACGCTTGGTGAGCAAAGTGCGTTGCAGCATCGGCAAACGATCCGGGCCGGTCGGCGCCTCGGCGGCGTTGTAGCCGGCAATCAGGCCGCACAACGGGATGCGCGCCTTGGGGTTGAGCAGCGGCACGACGGCATCGAAGACATGGCCGCCGACGTTCTCGTAATAGATGTCGATGCCGTTGGGACAGGCTTTGGCCAGTTGCTCGGCAAAGTCATCGGCCTTGTGGTCGATGCAGGCATCAAAACCCAGTTCCTCAACGACGTATTTGCACTTCTCGGCACCGCCAGCCACGCCGACCGCGCGCAGGCCTTTGATCTTCGCCACTTGCCCGACCACCGAGCCGACGGCACCGGACGCCGCAGCCACTACCAGGGTTTCGCCCTCTTTCGGCTGGCCGATGTCCATCAGGCCCATGTAGGCGGTCATGCCCGGCATACCCAGTACGCCGAGAGCCATCGACGGGCTCGGCAGGCCGGCCGGGATCGGCATGATGTTGCGGCCGTCGCTGATGCTGTGGCTCTGCCAACCGGTGGCGCCAACCACCAGATCACCTACGTGGAATTTCGGATGATTGGACTGCTCGACCCGGCTGACCGCGCCGCCGGTCATCACTTCGCCGATTTGCACTGGCGCAGCGTAGGACGGTGCGTCGCTCATGCGCCCGCGCATGTACGGGTCGAGAGAGAGGTACAGGGTTTTCAGCAGGACTTGACCGTCCTGCAGATCGGGCAATGCCTCGCGCTCCAGACGGAAGTTCTCCGGGGTCGGCGCGCCGGTCGGGCGCGAGGCGAGGACGAAGCGTTGATTGAGGGTGAGAGGGTCGGACATGTCAGCGTCTCCTGTGAATGGGGAATTCGGTGTATAGGGAGCAGACCTTGGTAGCGGTGGTGTGTTCGATGTTTCTGCAGTTTTGACCGAGGCTCGCTCCCACTGATCTTTCCCACGCTCTGCGTGGGAATGCAGCCCGGGACGCTCCGCGTCCCGATCGCAAGCTGGAACGCGGAGCGTCCCCAGAGGCATTCCCACGCAGAGCGTAGGAACGATCCGCGCCGCGCAGAAACAAAAATGCCAGGCGCAATGCCTGGCATTTTGTGTAGCTCATCTGCCGCGCAATGGCGAATCAGAACGGCAGTTTCATACCCGCCGGCAGGTTCATGCCGGCGGTCATGCTGCCCATTTTTTCCTGGCTGTTGGCTTCGATCTTGCGCACGGCGTCGTTGACGGCGGCGGCGACCACGGCTTCCAGCATCTCTTTGTCGTCTTCGCTCAGGCCTTCGACCAGGCTTGGGTCGATGCTCACGCTTTTAACGTCGTGACGACCGGTCATCACCACGGTGACCATGTCGCCGCCGGCCTTGCCGGTGACTTCGGCGTTGGCCAGTTCTTCCTGCATCTTGGCCATTTTTTCCTGCATCTGCTGCGCCTGCTTCATCAGGCCGGCCATGCCACCTTTCATCATGGGAATCACCTCAAACGTACTTGGATAAAACAGCGCCCGGTCATCTTGGCCGAGCACCTTCAGTTATTAGCCTTGGGTGACCAAGGCGTCGACAGGTTCAATAGTATCGCTTCGCACCACCGCGCCGAACTGCTGAACCATCTGCTGGATGAACGGATCACCGTGGATCGATTCCTCCGCCTCACGCTGGCGATTGGCGCGGCGGCGGGAGGCGGCCTGGGCCGGGGTTTCCTGCTCGGGCTTGATCAGCTCGATGGTCAGCGTCAGCGTGCGCCCGTGGAACTGGTTCAACGCGTCGTTGAGACGACGCTGTTGCGTGGCGTTGAACAGCGCGCTGTGGGCCGGATCGAGGTGCATCAACCAATGATCGCCGTCGACCGCAATCAACGTGCAGTTGGCGGCGATGCTGCCGGTCATGCCGGAAATCGGCAGCTTCGGGAACAGCTCCAGCCATTGCAGGGCCAGGCCGGTGGCCGGCGCGGCGGCAGGTTCCGGCTCGGGCTCAGGCTCGGGATCGGCGGCGTGTTCGCTGGCCAGTTCGTCGAGGTAGCTGTAGGCCGAATCCATGTCCGGCTCGATGTAGTCTTCATCCAGCGGCGGTTCGTCGTCCATGTCCATGCCTGGTGTAGCGGGATCGACGTCAGCGACGGACGGCTCGGGAATTGGCGCAGCGGCCCACTCCGGCGCATCCGGGACCACGCTGTCCGGGGTCGGCAGCGGCATCGGCGGCAATTCAGGCTGCTCGCCAGCGGTTTCCAGCACCGGTTCGACGGCGGGTTGCTGTACTGGCGCCGGCTCGGGCTCGGCTTCCACCGGGTCGTTCCATGGCAGATCGACCACGGTTTCGACGGCGACTGGCTCAGGCTCCGGTTGCGCTTCGACAACCGGCACAACCGGTTCTGGCTCGGCAGCGGGCGCGGGTGCTGGCGCAGCAGCCGCAGCGACCACCGGCGCAGGCTTCGGCGCGGCAGCCACTGAGTTTGCGGAATCAACTGTGGCCTGGCTGATCCCCACTGGCTTTAGCGGTTGCCTCGGCGCGTCCGCCGTATCCGCCGGGCGGAACGCGAGCATCCGCAGCAAGACCATCTCGAAACCGCCACGCGGGTCCGGCGCGAGCGGCAAGTCGCGGCGACCGATCAGGCCCATCTGGTAATAGAACTGCACGTCTTCGGCCGGCAGCGCCTGAGCCAGGGCCAATACGCGATCACGGTCGCCGTGGCCATTGTCGACGCCTTCCGGCAACGCCTGAGCGATGGCCACGCGGTGCAGCACGTTGAGAATTTCCGAGAGCACGCCGTTCCAGTCCGGGCCTTGCTCGGCCAGATGCCGCACGGCTTCGAGCAGCGCCTTGGCATCGCCTTCGATCAGCGCATGCAGCACGTCATAGACCTGACCGTGATCCAGCGTGCCGAGCATGGCCCGCACGTCGGTCGCGAGGACCTTGCCTTCACCGAACGCGATGGCCTGATCGGTCAGGCTCATGGCGTCGCGCATCGAGCCGTCAGCAGCGCGACCAAGCAGCCACAGTGCATCGTCTTCGAAAGGTACGTTTTCTGCGGTCAGGACGTGGGTCAAATGCTCGACCACACGCTCGGGCGTCATGTTCTTCAGGGAGAACTGCAGGCAGCGCGAAAGAATCGTTGCCGGAAGTTTCTGCGGATCGGTGGTCGCCAGGATGAACTTGACGTAGGGCGGCGGCTCTTCGAGGGTTTTCAACAGCGCATTGAAGGAATGGCTGGATAGCATGTGCACTTCGTCGATCAGGTAGACCTTGAAGCGCCCACGGCTTGGCGCGTACTGCACGTTATCGAGCAGTTCGCGGGTGTCTTCGACCTTGGTGCGGCTGGCGGCGTCGATCTCGATCAGGTCGACAAAACGGCCTTCATCGATCTCGCGGCACACCGAACACTCGCCGCAGGGGCTGGAGGTGATACCTGTCTCGCAGTTCAGGCACTTGGCAATGATCCGCGCGATGGTGGTCTTGCCGACCCCGCGCGTCCCGGTGAACAGGTAAGCGTGGTGCAGCCGCTGGCTGTCCAAGGCATTGATCAGAGCCTTGAGCACATGGGTCTGGCCGACCATTTCGCGGAACGAGCGCGGACGCCATTTACGTGCAAGAACCTGATAACTCATCGAAAACCGTCGCAGCGAAGGAAGCAGAAGCGGCTAATGCTAGCGGAGCAAGGGCAAAATTGCATCCGGTGTCCTCGTCTAATATGGCTAAGCTGCATCAGCAGAGGCTTTTATCAGCTCGGGACGAGGAATTACCGGAGCGTCTATGCGGTGGGCCGTGGCGGCATTGCTGGGTATCAGCCTCAACGCGATGGCAGCGCAAGCGCCGTTGCGCTTCGCCGTGCCGGACAGTTGGGCGATGCCGATGGTGCAACTGCAAGGCGGCAGACCGACCCAGGGCATCCTGCATGACGTCCTGCTCAGCCTGGCGACCCAGGTCGGCGCGCCAGCGCAATTCGTCGTCCTGCCGCGCGCTCGGGTACAGAGCGCCATGGAGCACGGCGACATCGACGTGCGCTGCTATGCCGCACAGTCGTGGCTGCCGAATCAGTCCGGCGATTACATCTGGAGCGTGCCGTTGTGGTTCCAGCGCGACCTGCTGATCAGCCGCAAGGAACAACCGGCGCAGATCGATCCCGCCCGGCTGCCGCGCCAGGCCATCGGCACCGTCCTCGGTTACAGCTACCCTACCCTGCAACCGCTGTTTGACGCCGACCAGTTGCAACGCGAAGACGCGCGCAATCAGGAACAGGTACTGGAAAAGCTCCTAGCCGGGCGATATCGCTATGCGGTGAGCAATCAGTGGACCCTGGACTGGATCAATCAACGCCTGCTGCCGGAGCAGCAGTTGCAAGGGGTCGCGGTGCTGCAGGAACAGAATATCGGCTGCTATGTGAGGAACGACCCGAACGTGCCGGTGCAGCGGATTTTACGAACGTTGCTGCGCATGAAAATGTCCGGCGAGATCGACGACATAATCAGGTTGTACACCGGCGCCTCTTCAACCACACCCTAGCTCCCACAGGGTTGGCCTGGTCAATAACCGTGCGACTCGCGGAATTTCGGCTCGCGGCTGTGGTGATAATCGATCCACTCGACCACGTCGTAAGGCAGATAAAGCTGCTGCCGGGCACGGGACACGGCGATGTACACGGCACAGATGCGCTGATCGAACTCGTAGGCATCCTTGAATTTCTCGTTGCTGAGCAACGTCCGGGTCAACAGCACGCGCTTGAACTCCATGCCGCCAGCCCGCTCGGCCATCATCAACAGGCAGGCTTTGCCTGGCTCGATGATCTTTTGGCTCAGGCGAGTCAGGTCGGCAATCATGAAGCCGTTTTGCAACTGCGCCTCGATCCACAAGAAAGCCTCATCGAACTGGTTGGCGGCGCGCACCTGCTGCCAATCAGCCATGTCGCTGAAATACGGGTGCGGTCCTTTCTCGCTGGACCCGGCATTGTAGAAATCGCGGCGGAACAGTTCGATGGCGGTGGTCATGAAATGTTTGATGTCGTCCTGCGCTTCCCTGTCGGGAAAACTGAAGGCGCAACTGGAGTCGTGCAGATGGATGGCCCACATCATCGTGTCCCAGGGTGACGCGGTCAGCACCACGCAACCTTCGGGCGGCACGAAGGCTTGCGGGTAGTACTCGATATCGACGTCGGCGTGACGAGCGCCTTCGAACGGCACTTTGCTCTTGTGCGTGTGGCGCGAGATCAGCGGATTGACCAGGCGCTCGACATTGCGCCCCGAACGCACCGAATAGCAGATATCGCTCTGGCGGACTTCACGCTTGCGCTTGGGCGCCTCGCCCGTGGCCTGCTGATACTCATCGCCGAGGGTGATCAGTACCTGCTGCCCGCGCTCGATGATTTGCAGCAGCGACGCCGGCACGTCCTGGCTTTCGTCGATGATCACATGGGTGTAGCGCGGCGGGACGCGGCAACCGGCCAGACTGGCGCGCTTGATCATGAGCAACGTCGGAAAGCCGCTCTGGCTGGCCCAGGCCGGATTGGCCTCGAGATACACCCACAGGCGACTGGAATATTCCAGCAGCGCCTGTGAGTCTGCGCCGGTCAAGGGCTGCTGAAAATGCGGCAGGTGCCTGGCGGATAGCGTGTGATCTCTTGAGGCGCAATACAGCTCCAGCACGCGCAGACAAACCTCCAGAGTGCCCTGCCCATCGTGGTGGCGAAAGCCGAACATATTCAGTTCCTGCGCCAGCGCCTGCCTGCTCGGGATCCGCGCTGGCGTCCTGGCCATGTGCGATCGGGGGCCAAGCAACTGGGCCTGGGCAAAATCGTAGAAGGTCTGGCCAATTTCCGTGTCGTGCACCTGCACGATGTGCTTGCGCAACGTCGCCAGTTTCGCCGGGGTGCGCGCCAGTACCAGGGTGCGTTTCGAGCGCAGGCATTCGATCAGCGCGCTGAGCATGTAACTCTTGCCGATGCCCGCATAACCCTGCACGTGCAGGTCTTCGTCGAGGTTGGCACGGAAGGTTCGCAGCAGCTTGTCCTGCGCCGCGCTTAACCAGTGCTCGCGCTCGCGTGGCGTGACCATTTGCTGGCTGAACGGATTGTTCTGTTGCTGATGGCGAATTTTGTAGTCCACATCCCACTGCCCGCCGGGCAACAGATATTCCTGTGCGGCGACTTCATCGGCCATGAGAAACCGCAGGTTCAGGGCTTTGAGCGCATTGAGGCCGAAGTACAATTTGCGCGAATCGAAAAGACGCCGCGCCTCTGCAAGCAGTCCCGCCGATCCGGAGCGCCGGGAGGTGACAGACCAGTCAATGAGTCTGGCGAGAATTTTCTCCGCTGCGCTGGCACTCAGGTCCTTTTCCGTGGCCTGGGCAAGGTTCTGGATGACCAGCACCGCCGCCAGTTCCGGGTCGCTCAGGTTGGCGAGTGTCGCGTCACCCTCGGGCTGCAACAGCGCCGTACACACATCATGGGTGATGGGCAGAAATACCGGGGTGGCCAAATCAAAATGTTCCGGGTGCATACAACCTCGCCGCCTGGGCCTTAATACAACACCAGATCAGTCCTGGTCATTCTCGTCGGGCATTTCATGGGACTGCGGCAAGTTTCCTTCACTGTCGGCCTCGGGGCTGATGCGCAGCTCGAAGGAGTAACCGCCGAGCGTGCCGGACATGCCGCGTCGTTCAGTGCCGCTGGCCACCGCCGCCGCATCGATCTGCGCCTGCACTTCGTAGAGCGCCATTTCGAGCAGTTTGCGCAGGTGTTCAGGGTTTTGCGCGGTGGCTTGCAGCTGCAGGTCGTACTTTGCGGTCAGCGAGTCTGATGCGTGCTCGACGATCGCCGATTGTGCCTCGACCGGGACCGACTGTTCAGGCTCTTCTGCCGCGTTGAAAACAGCAGATGCCGCCAGAATCGCAGCGTGTTCTTCATCCATCAGGTCGAGCACTCGCGACAGTTCCAGCGTGCGCTCGGGCTGATCCTGCATCTGCGTTTTGACTTCCAGACGCCGCATCTGCCATTCGCGCAGTTTTTCACGAGTCAGATCGTCAATTTCACCCACTTGCCTTACCTCTCAATGCCAGGCGAGGGAGTATGCCACTGTTCGCCTTCAACAGCCGCACGGGTACCGGGGCGCTGTGCTGCTGATCCGCGCGTTTCTGATGGCGGAGCAACGCCACTAGCCAAATCGCAGGCATAAAAAAACCGCAGTGGGCGAAACCCATGCAGTTCTGTCTGAAGCCTTGGCTGGTTCGTTAAGGTGGTGCCCCCACCAGCCACACCCCGGCACACAATGTTCCCGCTGTGGCTGCTTCCTTCCGGATCTGACCAGGTTCACGGGTAATCGTTGCGGGGGGACCGATGGGGTCACCATAACGACGCTTGCCTGTCGGCGAGCCGCGCCATTGTACCTGTCTGAGATGAAGTTACAACCGTTGGTTGCAGATAAAAAATACCAACAGGTTCAAGGACATGCGGTGACGCCAAAAGATCGCAGCCTGCGCCAGCTTCTACAGGGCCAGGACTTCGTCTGCGCGACCGCCCGCATCCTGGATCACCAGATGAATGAAGTGCAGCTTGGCGATTGCCGCTGCCGGCAGTACGAACGGATAGAAATCCGGCTGGCCCATGCTGCGCGACAGTTCGTTGAGCATGCCCGCCAGCTCGATCCACGCATTGACGAATGACAGGAAAGCGCCACCGCCGGGGTGCTCCGGGTCGTACAGGGTGCTGGTCGGAAACGGCTGATAGTCAAAGTCCATTTCCCGCGCGCTCATGCCGAAGCCCAGCGCAGTATCCACGGCGTCCATCATGTGCAGGTAGTGCGCCCAGGTTTCCGCCCAGTCTTCCCACGGGTGCATGGTCGCGTAGGCACTGACGTAGTGCTGCGGCCAGTCCAGCGGTGCGCCTTGCTGGTAGTGCCGGTCCAGCGCGTCGGCGTAACTGGCGCGTTCGTCGCCGAACAGATTACGGAACGCCTCCAGCCAAGGGCCGTTGGCGATGAGGCGATCCCAGTAGTAGTGGCCGACCTCATGGCGAAAATGCCCGAGCAGCGTGCGGTAAGGTTCGTGCATCGCCGCCCTGACCTGCTCACGATGCGCATCGTCGGCCTCTTTGATGTCGAGGGTGATCAGGCCGTTGGCATGTCCGGTCATCGGCGCGTTGCCTTCGAGGTCGACACCGATGAAGTCGAAAGCCAATCCGGTTTCTTCGTCGACGGTTTTCGGGATGACCGGCAAGCCGAGGGTGATCAGTTGCGCGACCAGTCGACGCTTGGCGATTTCGACCTTGCGCCAGCGTTCGGGATTTTCCGCGACGGAGAGATCAGGGATGGTGCGGTTAAGGCTGCAAGCGATGCACAAGGTGTCGTGATCGTTGGCCGGCAGCAGCCAGTTGCACGCGGCGGGCATGTCGAGGTTGGCGCAGCGGCGGAACAGACCGGCGTGGGGATCGACGTCGAGCGTCCAGGTGCCCTCTTCCGGCCCCGGCTGCAGCGAGGTCAGGCGACTTTGTTCAGGTTGATAGCCAAGCAAGGCGTTACAGGCCAGGCACTGACTGTTGCGAAAGAACAGCGACTGGCCGCAACGGCACGGCCAGACTTTGCTGTTGCGCGAGGATCCGGCCACGAACGGCGCGATGATGCGGGAACTGAGCTGCTCGAAAAAACGGTGCATGGCGATCTCTCCCTGGGACTGGCCAAGACTAGATCATTCTGAAGACAACATCGTTCCCACCCATAACCGCGCAGCCGGGTGATAGCACCATTGTGGTGAGGGGATTTATCCCCGCTCGACTGCGCAGCAGTCGCAAAAAACCGTACACGCGATACAGATAAAATGATCGGCCGCAGGGTTCTGGGGTCGCTGCGCAACCCAGCGGGAATAAATCCCCTCGCCACAGGTGTCCATCCGGACAGGGATAAATCCCCTCACCACAGGGGTTCATCCGGTCAGACAGCGACGCCGTGGGTTTTGAGGAAGGCGATAAACGCTTCCTCGTCCATGACCTTCACACCCAGCTCGTTGGCCTTGGTCAGTTTCGAGCCGGCACCCGGGCCTGCGACCACGCAATGGGTTTTCGCCGACACCGAACCGGCGACCTTGGCACCCAGGCTTTCGAGATGATCCTTGGCCACATCCCGGCTCATCAGTTCGACCTTGCCGGTCAGCACCCAGGTTTCCCCGGACAGCGGCAGACCTTCGACGACTTTCTTCTCGCTCTGCCAATGCATGCCGAAATCGCGCAACTGCTGCTCGGCCCGCTCGGCCAGTTGCCGATGCTCAGGCGAGGCGAAGAACTCGCGCACGGAGTTGGCCTGCTTCTCTGGCAATGCCTGGCGCATATCCAGCCAGTCAGCGTTCATCACCGCTTCCAGCGAGCCAAAGCGGTCGGCGAGTTTTTGCGCACCACCGGGGCCGACGAAAGGAATGTGCAGTTTGTCGAGCAAGCCGCCCAGCGTGGTACTGGCGGCGAATTCGGCGCCCAACTCGCCTTGATCCTGAATCTGCAAACCATGGCCGAGCAATTCGCTGATGACCTGCTGGTTGTGCGCATCCTCAAAGAAACTGTGGATCTCGTGCGCCACTTCCAGGCCGACATCCGGCAGATAGGTCAGCACATGCGGCAAAGCCTGTTGCACGCGCTCCAGTGAACCCAGCGAACGCGCCAGCACCTTCGCCG
This sequence comes from Pseudomonas sp. AC255, assembly GCF_979258175.1. NCBI lineage: Bacteria > Pseudomonadati > Pseudomonadota > Gammaproteobacteria > Pseudomonadales > Pseudomonadaceae > Pseudomonas > Pseudomonas sp. AC255. Next base: position 3,236,958 of record NZ_OZ409841.1, read on the forward strand.
TTTCTTCGCCGACATCGGGAATGCCGAGGGCATAGATGAAACGTGCCAGGCTCGGTTGCTTGCTGTCTTCGATGGCTTTGAGAAGCTTGTTGCTTGATACCTCGGCGAAGCCTTCCAGATCGACGATGTCGTCGAACTTCAGCGCATACAGATCGGCCGGCGAGCTGACCAGGCCTTCGTCGACCAGTTGCTCGACGCTCTTGTCGCCCAAGCCTTCGATGTCCATGGCCCGACGCGAGACGAAGTGAATGATCGCCTGTTTCAGTTGCGCACCGCAGGCCAGTCGGCCGACGCAGCGATAGACCGCGCCTTCGCTGAAGGTTTCCTTGCCCTTGCTGCGCTTGACCAGTTGCGTGCGCTCAACGTGCGAACCGCACACCGGGCAGCTTTCAGGAATGGCCACCGGGCGCGCGTCATCGGGGCGACGCTCGGTAACTACCTGCACCACTTGCGGAATCACATCACCGGCGCGGCGGATGATCACCGTGTCGCCGATCATCAGGCCCAGCCGCGCGACTTCGTCCATGTTGTGCAACGTGGCGTTGGCCACGGTGACGCCGGCGACTTTCACCGGTTTCAGGCGCGCCACGGGAGTTACCGCACCGGTGCGGCCGACCTGGAATTCCACGTCGAGCAGCTCGGTGAGTTCTTCCATCGCCGGGAATTTGTGCGCGATCGCCCAGCGCGGCTCGCGGGCACGGAAGCCCAGTTCACGCTGGTCGGCAATGCTGTTGACCTTGAACACCACGCCATCGATTTCATAGGCCAGCGAGTTACGGCGCGCGCCGATGTCGCGGTAATACTCAAGACACTCGTCGATGCCCTTGGCCAGCTTCAGTTCGTGACTGATCGGCATGCCCCACTTCTGCAACTGCTTGAGGTTGCCGATGTGAGTGTCGGCAATATCGTGGGACACCTGGCCAATGCCGTAGCAACAGAATTCCAGCGGCCGGTTGGCGGTGATCTTCGAGTCGAGCTGGCGCAGGCTGCCTGCTGCCGCGTTGCGCGGGTTGGCGAAGGTCTTGCCGCCGATTTCCAGTTGCGAAGCATTGAGGCGCTCGAAACCGGCCTTGGACATGAACACTTCACCACGCACTTCCAGCGTCGCCGGCCAGCCTTCGCCGTGCAGCTTCAGCGGAATATTGCGCACGGTGCGCACGTTGACGCTGATGTCCTCGCCGGTGGTGCCATCGCCACGGGTGGCGCCGCGCACCAGCAGACCATCCTGATACAGCAGGCTGACCGCCAGGCCATCGAGCTTCGGCTCGCAGCTGTATTCCACCGCCGCGCCGCCACCAAACAGATCGCCGGCCGGCACGTCGAGGCCTTCGTTGACGCGGCGATCGAACTCGCGCATGTCGGATTCTTCGAAGGCGTTGCCGAGGCTGAGCATCGGGATTTCGTGACGCACCTGAGTGAACGCAGTCAGCGCCATGCTACCGACGCGCTGGGTCGGCGAATCGCTGGTGATCAGTTCCGGGTTGGCCGCTTCCAGTGCCTTGAGCTCGTGAAACAAGCGGTCGTATTCGGCATCGGGAATGCTCGGCTCGTCGAGAACGTGATAGCGATAGTTGTGCTGATCCAGCTCAGCGCGCAGCTCTAGAATGCGGGTTTTGGCGGCGGTCATGGGTGTTCTCTCATAAAGCAAAAGAGCAGCCGAGGCTGCTCCAGTTTTATTCCATTATCGGCGGCGGGGCCAGAAGATCGCAGCCTCGTTGCACTCGTCAGCTCCTACAGTATCGCGATCCTCTGTAGGAGCTGCCGAAGGCTGCGATCTTTTGATCTGGCCTTAGCGCTTCTGGGTCAATGCGCGGCGTTCGAATTCGACGATGCGCTGACGGTAATGCTCAATCGTCTGGGCGGTCAGTACGCTGCGCTGATCGTCTTTCAATTCGCCGTTCAATTCCTGGGACAGCTTGCGGGCTGCCGCGACCATCACGTCGAAGGCCTGCTTCGGATGACGCGGGCCTGGCAGACCGAGGAAGAAGCTCACCGCCGGGGTGCTGAAGTGGTCAATGTCGTCCAGATCGAAGATACCCGGCTTGACCGCGTTGGCCATGGAGAACAGCACTTCGCCGTTGCCGGCCATGCTTTCGTGGCGGTGGAAAATGTCCATCTCGCCGAAACGCAGGCCGCTTTCGAGAATATTCTGCAGCAGCGCCGGGCCTTTGAAGCCGGCCGGGTCGCGGCAGATCACGCTGATCACCAGGACTTCTTCGGCTTGCGGCTGATCTTTTCCGCCACGGCCGCTGCAGGCTTGCTGTCTTCGGCGAAATCGTCGTCACGGCTGCTGAAGCTCGGGCCGCCGTCCAGATCGAGGTCGAGGTTCAAGTCGCCCTGCGCCGGGCCGTTGCTGCCGCGCTTGCCACGTTTCGAACCGGATTCACGCGGCTCGCGGGCTTCGCGGTTGGGCATGCTCACCGACGGCAGATCGTGCTCGTCCAGTTGCGGCTCTTTGTGCGTGTCCAGGACGCGGGCCGGGCCCAACAGCTCGGCGCTGGTGTCCTCGTCCGGCAGATTGGACAGGCTCCGGTCGAGACGGAATTTCAGCTTTCCCTTGCCGCCGCGCATACGGCGCCAGCCATCGAAAAGAATACCGGCTATCACAATGATGCCGATGACGATCAGCCACTCGCGCAGACCGATTTCCATGTAATCCCGTGCCTCTATAAAAAATGCTGAAAAATAAGGGGTTTACACTGCGTAAACCGCTTTAAAACGTGGCGCCAACTCTATGTTCTGACAGGCGTTTTGCCCACGTATACGAAAAATTGACATTAAACTAGCACGACCAAAGACAACTTTACACCGTCTGTCTCATTTGGCTTGCGCGAATATGTCGATTGGCCATCCCGCCGATGTCAGTAAAAAGTCCTACAGACCTCCAAAACTATTCCGACACCACACCGACTCAGGCATCCACCATCGCCATCGCCTCCTCGACATCCACCGCCACCAGTCGCGAGCAGCCCGGCTCATGCATCGTCACACCCATCAACTGCTCGGCCATTTCCATGGCGATCTTGTTGTGGGTGATGTAGATGAACTGCACGGTCTGCGACATCTCTTTGACCAGGCGTGCGTAGCGTCCAACGTTAGCGTCATCCAGTGGCGCGTCAACCTCATCGAGCATGCAGAACGGCGCCGGGTTCAACTTGAAGATGGCAAAAACCAGGGCCAGTGCAGTCAGGGCCTTTTCGCCGCCGGAGAGCAAATGGATGGTGCTGTTCTTCTTCCCGGGCGGCTGCGCCATGATCGTCACCCCTGTATCGAGTAGATCTTCGCCCGTCAGTTCCAAATACGCGCGCCCGCCACCGAAAACTTTCGGGAAAAGTGCCTGCAAACCGCCGTTGATCTGATCAAAGGTATCTTTGAAACGGTTGCGGGTTTCCTTGTCGATCTTGCGGATGACGTTTTCCAGCGTCTCCAGCGCCTCGACCAGATCGGCGTCCTGCGCATCCAGATAACGTTTACGCTCCGATTGTTGCGTGTATTCATCGATGGCCGCGAGGTTGATCGCACCCAGGCGCTGAATCCGCGCGTTGATGCGTTCGAGTTCTTCTTCGGCCTCGCGTTCACTGGCTTGTGCGGTCAATGTGGCGAGCACGCCGTTGAGATCGTAGCCATCTTCGAGCAATTGATCCTGCAAAGCCTTGCGCCGTACGGTCAGCGCCTGCCATTCCATGCGTTGCTGTTCGAGCTGGCCGCGAATCAACTGCGATTGCTGCTCGGCCTGGGTGCGGCGTTTTTCCGCGTCGCGCAATTCACGATCGGCGTCTTCCAGGGCGATCTGCGCGGTCTTGAGTTCTTCATCGACGGTCATGCGCTTGTCGAGCAGTTCTTCAAGTTTCAGACGCAGCTCTTCCAGCGGCGCCTCACCCTCCTCCAGATTCAGACTCAACTGTTCGCGCTTTTCAGTCAGACGCTCGGCCTGCATCTCCAGACGCTCCAGCGCCTGTCGCGTGGAGTCATGCTGGGCGCGCAACGAGCCGAAACGCACGGCCAGTTGATGGGCGTGATCCTTGTGCTGCCGGGCTTCCTGACGCACGCGATCAAGGCGCTCGCGCAGGCTGTCGCGCTGGGCCAGCAGCAACTCGCGCTGCTCGGTGTCGAGCGCCATGGTGTCCAGCGCTTCTTGCAATTGCATGCGCGCTTCGCCGACCTGCTCGTGCTCAAGCTCGCGCTGTTCGGCGAGCTCGACCAGTTCTTCATCGAGACGGGTGCGGCGCAATGTCAGTTGCTCGGCCTTGGCCTTGCCAGCGGACAATTGTGCTTTCAGTTCGCCTTGCTGGCGCGCTTCGTCCTGCAGCAAGCGGCGCAGATGTTCGCGGCCGTTTTCCTGCTGGCGCTGTTGCGCGCGCAAGGTTTGCAGGCGGGTTTCCATGGCCTCGACGGTGGCTTCGCGCTCTTCGCGTTCAAGCTGCAAGTCTTCGATTTCCTGGCCACGGGCGAGCATGCCGCTTTCCGCTTCGCTGGCGCGACGTACGCGTAAAAAGTGTCGTCCGACCCAATAGCCGTCGCGGCTGATCAGGCTTTGCCCGGCGCTCAACTGACCGCGCAACGCCAGCGCCTGTTCAAGGCTGTCGACCGGTTTGACCTGACCAAGCCACGGCGACAGATCGATCTGCGCCTCGACTTTGTCCAGCAGGCTGCCCGCCACCCGCACGCCATCACTGGCCGGGCTGAGCAGGCGCAAATCGCCTTGGGTGAAACCGGACAGATCAAAACCGCTGAAATCGTCGACCAGCACCGCTTGCAGATCGGCGCCGAGCACGGTTTCCACCGCCAGCTCCCAACCGGCCTCGACCTTAAGGCCTTCGGCCAGGCGCGGACGCTCGGCGAGATTGTGTTCCTTCAACCATTCGGCGGTGCCGGTGCCCGGATCGAACGCGGCCTGCTGCAAGGCTTCCAGCGACGCCAGACGCCCGTTGAGCCGCTGCAGATCGCCCTGCGCCTGCTGCTGCGCGGTCAACGCCTGCTGCAACTCCTGACGCAGTTGTTCGAGCTTTTCGACCTGCGCTTCTTCGCTGGTCTGCAAATCTTCGAGAGTCGCTTCGGACTCGGCGAGCTGCTCATTGAGCGCCATGATCGCCGCGTCTTCCGGGTCGGCGGACAGCAACGCACGTTCTTCGGCGAGGCGCTTCTGCCGGTCGGCCAGGCGCTCCATGCTGCTTTCCAGCTGCTGGATCCGCGATTGCTGGACTTCAGCCTGACGGCGCGGTTCGGCAGCGGTCAGGTTGAACGCGTCCCACTGCTCCTGCCAGCCGTGCATGGTGGTTTCGGCTTCTTCAAGCGCAGCGGCGGCTTCCTCGGCGGCGGCGCTGGTGACTTCCTGCTCGGGGGTGAGCATGTCCAGTTCTTCGCCGAGGGTCAGCAGCAACGTGCGGTCGTGGCCCAGGTGCGATTCGGTTTCCAGACGCGCGCGCTCGGCTTCTTTCAGATCGTCCTGCAACTGACGCAAACGCTGCTGGCCGTGCTGGATGCTCTGCTCGACCCGGGCGATGTCGCCGCCGACCGAATAGAAGCGGCCCTGCACCAGATTGAAGCGCTCGGACAGGTCGTGGTGACCGTCACGCAGGCGTTCGATGGCGGCGTCAGCGTTACGCTGTTCAGCGACCAACGCTTCGAAGCTGACTTCCTGGTTGCCGATGATCGACTCGCGCTGGCCGACCTGCTCGTTGAGGTCCTGCCAGCGCAGCGCCGACAGTTGCGCCTTGAGCTGACGCTCTTCGGCCTTGAGTTCCTGATACTTTTTCGCCGCCTCGGCCTGACGGTGCAGACGTTCGAGCTGGCGCTCCAGTTCTTCGCGCAGGTCGGTGAGGCGGGCGAGGTTTTCGTGGGTGCGGCGGATGCGGTTCTCGGTCTCGCGGCGGCGCTCTTTATATTTCGAGATGCCGGCGGCTTCCTCGATGAAGTTACGCAGGTCTTCGGGCTTGGATTCGATCAGCTTGGAGATCATCCCCTGTTCGATGATCGAGTAGCTGCGCGGACCGAGGCCGGTGCCGAGGAAAATATCGGTGATGTCGCGCCGACGGCATTTGGTGCCGTTGAGGTAATAGGTGGTCTGGCTGTCGCGGGTGACTTTGCGGCGGATGGAAATTTCCGCGTAGGCGGCGTATTCGCCGAGCAGCGTGCCGTCGGAGTTGTCGAACACCAGTTCGATACTGGCCTGGCTCACCGGTTTGCGGCTGGTCGAGCCATTGAAGATGACATCGGTCATCGACTCGCCACGGAGGTTCTTCGCCGAACTTTCGCCCATCACCCAGCGCACGGCGTCGATGATGTTCGACTTGCCGCAACCGTTCGGCCCGACGACCGCCGCCATGTTACTGGGGAAGTTCACCGTGGTCGGGTCGACGAAGGATTTGAACCCCGCCAGTTTGATGCACTTCAGCCGCACGCTCAGGCAACCGTCAGCGCAGACACCACCAGATCGCAGCTGCGCTGGGCATACGCCGTGAGCACGATGCGGATCTGCGGCAAATCACGGGCGAGTACGGCGGCGAGCAAGCGTTCGAACAGTTCGAGGAATTCGCTCATTTCCGCCTTGCGCTGTTCGAGGGCGAGGAAATACGCGCGGCTCATCGCCGGCTGGAGGTTCTCGACGGTTTCTTGCAGGTACGGATTGTTGGCAAACGGATAGGCGGCGCGCATCACCGCGAAGCTGTCATCGACGAAGCTGCGGATATCGCCGCGTTCGTAATTGGCGGTCAGGCGCTGCTGGATCTGTACGAACGGCGCCATGTCCGACTGCACTTGCCAGCCGTTGGCCACGGAATTGCCGAGCAGGATGTACAGCTCGCTCATCAGCGTGCACAGGCTCTGCACCTTGTGCGGCGTGAGCTCGGTAACGTGGGCGCCACGACGCGGCAGGATCGCGATCAGGTGACGGCGCTCGAGGATCAGCAAGGCTTCGCGGACCGAACCGCGGCTGACGTTGAGCGCCAGCGTGACCTTCTGTTCCTGGATGCGCTCTCCCGGCTTCATTTCGCCACGAATGATGCGTTCGGCGAGGTGGTGAGCGATTTGCTCGGCGAGGCTGTCCGGCGCCTTGAACGTCATGGTTGTCCTTCAAACTCTATCGATCTGCACAAGCGGCGCAGTGTAGCGCAAATGCGCGGTCATGGCGGAGTGCCCACTCAGCGGTTTTTGGCACGAATCCCGCAAAAAGCGCAGTGACCGATGAAGGTCAATACTGAATAGACACGCTGTTGATCGACGAAACGGATTTTCCTGACCTTTAAGTCAGAAAACCATTGACCGAAAAGTCAGACCTGCTAAATTCGGTTCACGTCGGTTAACAACAATAATGAGTCTGCGAGGCCTTCCGTGATCCAGTTTTTACTTAACCAGGAACTCCGTAGCGAGCACGCCCTGGACCCGAATCTGACTGTGCTCAATTACCTGCGTGAACATGTGGGCAAGCCCGGCACCAAAGAAGGTTGCGCCAGTGGCGACTGCGGCGCCTGCACCGTGGTGGTTGGCGAGTTGCAGACCGATGACAGCGGGCGTGAACACATTCGCTATCGCAGCCTCAACTCGTGCCTGACCTTCGTTTCGTCGTTGCACGGCAAACAACTGATCAGCGTCGAAGACCTCAAGCACAAGGGCGAACTGCACAGCGTGCAGAAAGCCATGGTCGAGTGCCACGGTTCGCAGTGCGGCTTCTGCACCCCCGGTTTTGTGATGTCGTTGTTCGCCCTGCAAAAGAACAGCGATGCGCCGGATCAGGCCAAGGCCCACGAAGCACTGGCCGGCAACCTCTGCCGCTGCACCGGCTACCGGCCTATTCTCGCCGCAGCCGAACAATCCTGCCTCGGCAAGCCAGCGGATCAGTTCGACGCCCGCGAAGCCGAAACCATCGCCCGCCTCAAGGCTATCGCGCCGACCGATATCGGTGAACTCAACAGCGGCGACAAACGCTGCCTGGTGCCGCTGACCGTCGCTGACCTGGCCGACCTCTACGACGCTTATCCACAAGCGCGGCTGCTCGCCGGCGGCACCGATCTGGCGCTGGAAGTCACCCAGTTCCACCGCACTCTGCCGGTGATGATCTACGTCGGCAACGTCGCCGAAATGAAGCGCATCGAAACCTTCGATGACCGCATCGAAATCGGCGCCGCCACTGCCCTTTCCGACTGCTACGAGGCGTTGAATGCCGAGTACCCGGACTTCGGCGAATTGCTGCACCGCTTCGCCTCGTTGCAGATCCGCAATCAAGGCACCCTCGGCGGCAACATCGGCAACGCATCGCCGATCGGTGACTCGCCACCGCTGCTGATCGCCCTCGGCGCGCAGATCGTGCTGTGCAAAGGCGAAACCCGCCGCACCTTGAACCTGGAAGATTACTTCATCGACTACCGCGTCACCGCGCGCCAGGAAAGCGAATTCATCGAAAAAATCATCGTCCCGCGCGCCAGCGCCGAGCACTTGTTCCGCGCCTATAAAGTGTCGAAGCGACTGGACGACGACATCTCCGCCGTCTGTGCTGCGTTCAATCTGCGCGTGGAAAATGGCGTGATCAGCGACGCCCGGGTGGCCTTCGGCGGCATGGCGGCAATCCCCAAACGCGCTGCGCATTGCGAAGCCGTGCTGCTTGGTCAGCCGTTCAATAACGCCGTGATCGAACGCGCCTGCGCCGCGCTGGCCGAAGACTTCACGCCACTCTCGGACTTCCGCGCCAGCAAGGAATATCGCCTGCTCAGCGCGCAGAATCTGCTGCGCAAATACTTCATCGAACTGCAAACACCGCACATCGAGACTCGGGTGACCGCTTATGTCTAACCATCACGCCGTAGAGAAGACTCAAGCTGAATTGGCCGAACTGTTCGCCAAGGATCTGACCACCGGTGTCGGCCGCAGCGTCAAGCACGACAGCGCCGCCAAGCATGTGTCCGGTGAAGCGCAGTACATCGATGATCGGCTGGAATTCCCCAACCAATTGCACCTGTATGCGCGCCTGTCGGACCGTGCCCACGCGAAAATCCTCAGCATCGACACGTCGCCGTGCTACGCCTTCGAAGGCGTGCGCATTGTCATCACCCACGAAGACGTGCCGGGCCTGAAGGACATCGGCCCGCTGATGCCGGGTGACCCGCTGCTGGCCATCGATGACGTGCAGTTCGTCGGCCAGCCAGTGCTGGCAGTCGCAGCGAAAGATCTGGAGACCGCGCGCAAAGCAGCGATGGCCGCAATCATCGAATACGAAGACCTCGAACCGGTGCTCGACGTGGTCGAAGCCCTGCGCAAGCGCCATTTCGTGCTCGACAGCCACACCCATCAGCGCGGCGACTCGGCCTCTGCACTGGCCACGGCTGAACACCGCATTCAGGGCACGCTGCACATCGGCGGCCAGGAGCACTTCTATCTGGAGACACAGATCTCCTCGGTGATGCCTACTGAAGACGGCGGCATGATCGTCTACTGCTCGACGCAGAACCCGACCGAAGTGCAAAAACTGGTCGCCGAAGTGCTCGACGTGTCGATGAACAAGATCGTCGTCGACATGCGCCGCATGGGCGGTGGTTTTGGTGGCAAGGAAACCCAGGCCGCGAGTCCGGCGTGCCTGTGCGCAGTGGTCGCGCACCTCACCGGCCAACCGACCAAGATGCGCCTGCCGCGTGTCGAAGACATGCTGATGACCGGCAAGCGCCACCCGTTCTACGTTGAATACGACGTCGGCTTCGACAGCAGCGGCCGTCTGCACGGGATCAATATGGAGCTGGCCGGCAACTGCGGCTGCTCGCCGGACTTGTCCGCCTCGATCGTTGACCGGGCGATGTTCCACTCGGACAACTCCTACTATCTCGGCGATGCGACCATCAACGGTCACCGCTGCAAGACCAACACCGCCTCGAACACCGCTTATCGTGGTTTCGGTGGCCCGCAAGGCATGGTCGCCATCGAGGAAGTGATGGACGCGATTGCCCGGCACCTGAAGCTTGATCCGCTGGCGGTGCGCAAGGCCAACTACTACGGCAAGACCGAGCGCAACGTCACCCACTACTACCAGACCGTCGAGCACAACATGCTCGAAGAGATGACCGCCGAACTGGAAGAAAGCAGCCAGTACGCCGAGCGCCGCGAAGCGATCCGTCGCTACAACGCCAACAGCCCGATCCTGAAAAAAGGCCTGGCGCTGACTCCGGTGAAATTCGGCATTTCCTTCACTGCGAGCTTCTTGAACCAGGCCGGTGCGCTGATCCACATCTACACCGACGGCAGCATCCACCTGAACCACGGCGGTACGGAAATGGGCCAGGGCCTGAACACCAAAGTCGCTCAGGTCGTGGCGGAAGTGTTCCAGGTCGAAATCGATCGTGTGCAGATCACTGCGACCAACACCGACAAAGTGCCGAACACCTCGCCGACCGCTGCTTCCAGCGGTGCTGACCTGAACGGCAAAGCCGCGCAGAACGCAGCACAGACCATCAAGCAACGCCTGGTCGAATTCGCCGCGCGGCACTACAAGGTCAGCGAAGAAGACGTCGAATTCCGCAACGGCCACGTGCGGGTGCGCGAGCAGATCCTGACGTTCGAAGCGCTGATCCAGCAGGCGTATTTCAATCAGGTTTCGCTGTCGAGCACTGGCTTCTACAAGACCCCGAAAATCTACTACGACCGCAGTCAGGCGCGGGGCCGTCCGTTCTATTACTTCGCCTTTGGCGCAGCCTGCTGCGAAGTGATCGTCGACACCCTGACCGGCGAGTACAAGATGCTGCGCACCGACATCCTGCATGACGTCGGCGCCTCGCTGAACCCGTCGATCGACATCGGTCAGGTCGAGGGTGGTTTCGTGCAAGGTATGGGCTGGCTGACCATGGAAGAGCTGGTCTGGAACAACAAAGGCAAGCTGATGACCAACGGCCCGGCCAGCTACAAGATCCCGGCGGTGGCGGACATGCCGCTGGATCTGCGAGTGAAGCTGGTGGAAAACCGCAAGAACCCGGAAGACACGGTGTTCCATTCCAAAGCTGTCGGTGAACCGCCGTTCATGCTCGGGATCGCCGCGTGGTGTGCGATCAAGGATGCGGTGGCGAGCCTCGGTGATTATCAGCATCAGCCGAAAATCGACGCGCCAGCCACGCCGGAGCGGGTGTTGTGGGGTTGCGAGCAGATGCGTCAGCTCAAAGCGGTGAAAGCCGTCGAAGCTGAAACCGAGCTGGCTCCGCTCTAGGACCGAGGCGCGGCCATTCGCGAGCAGGCTCGCTCCCACATTTGGAATGCATTGCCAATGTGGGAGCGAGCCTGCTCGCGAAGAGGCCGGCACAGACAACGAAGATGTCGAGGTGAACATGTACAACTGGATCGACGCCCTCGCCGACCTGCAGAATCAGGGCGAGCCCTGTGTGCTGGTGACGATCATCGAAGAACTCGGTTCGACGCCACGCAACGCCGGCTCGAAAATGGTCGTCAGTGCCGACCGCCTGTTCGACACCATCGGTGGCGGGCATCTGGAATTCAAAGCCATGCAGATCGCCCGCGAGATGCTCGCCAGCGGCAAGCAGGACACCCATCTGGAGCGCTTCAGCCTCGGCGCCAGTCTCGGCCAGTGCTGCGGTGGCGCTACGGTGTTGCTGTTCGAACCGATGGGCCAGGTGCAGGCGCAGATTGCCGTGTTCGGTGCCGGCCATGTTGGTCGCGCCCTCGTGCCGCTGCTGGCCAGCCTGCCCTGCCGGGTGCGCTGGATCGATTCGCGCGCGGCCGAGTTTCCTGAACACATCCCCCACGGCGTGCGTAAAATCGTCAGCGAAGAGCCGGTGGATGAAGTCGATGACCTGCCCGCCGGCAGCTACTGCATCGTCATGACCCACAACCATCAGCTCGATCTGGAGCTGACCGCGGCGATTCTCAAGCGTAACGATTTCACTTGGTTCGGCCTGATCGGCTCGAAAACCAAACGCGCCAAATTCGAACACCGTCTGCGTGATCGTGGTTTCGACCCGAGCGTGGTGCAGCGCATGCGCTGCCCGATGGGCATCGGCGAAGTCAAAGGCAAACTGCCTGTGGAAATCGCCATCTCCATCGCCGGCGAAATCATCGCCACTTACAACGCCAATTTCGGCCAGCACAGCGCCCGCGCCGAACCGATTGCCCGACTGCTGCCCGCCTCGCGCCGCAGTCAGGCCGCCAAACTCAAAGCCTCAAACTGATTAGAGAACCCTCATGCCTCTGACTCGCAAAGCCTACCGCGCCGCCATCCTGCACAGCATCGCCGACCCTGCCGAAGTCGGCATCGAAGCCTCGTATGAATATTTCGAGGATGGCCTGCTGGTGATCGACGACGGCAAGATCAGCGCCCTCGGCCACGCCAGCGAACTGCTGCCAACCCTGCCGGCGGATATCGAGATCAACCATTATCAGGATGCGCTGATCACCCCCGGCTTTATCGATACGCACATTCACCTGCCGCAGACCGGCATGGTCGGCTCCTATGGCGAGCAACTGCTCGACTGGCTGAACACCTACACCTTCCCCTGCGAAAGCCAGTTTGGCGACAAGGCCCACGCCGACGAAGTGGCGGACATTTTCATCAAGGAACTGCTGCGCAACGGCACCACCACGGCGCTGGTGTTCGGCAGCGTGCACCCGCAGTCAGTCAATTCGTTTTTTGAAGCGGCGGAAAAGCTTGATCTGCGCATGATCGCCGGCAAGGTGATGATGGACCGCAATGCCCCGGACTATCTGGTCGATACCGCCGAATCCAGTTACGTCGACAGCAAGGCGCTGATCGAGCGCTGGCACGGCAAGGGCCGCTTGCACTATGCGGTGACGCCGCGCTTCGCCCCCACCAGCACCCCGGAACAACTGACCCTCGCCGGGCAACTGCTGACTGAATACCCGGATCTGTACATGCAGACCCACATCAGCGAAAACCTCAAGGAAATCGAGTGGGTCAAGGAGCTGTTTCCGGAGCGCAAGGGCTACCTCGACGTCTACGATCACTACCAACTGCTCGGCGAGCGCTCGATATTCGCCCACGGCGTGCACCTGTGTGACGAAGAATGCGCGCGGCTGGCGGAAACCGGCTCGGCGATCTCGTTCTGCCCGACCTCGAACCTGTTCCTCGGCAGCGGCCTGTTCAACCTGCCGATGGCCGAGAAGCACAAGCTCAATGTCGGCCTCGGCACCGACGTCGGCGGCGGTACCAGTTTCTCCCTGCTGCAAACCCTCAACGAAGCCTACAAGGTCATGCAACTGCAGGGCGCGCGGTTGAGCCCGTTCAAGTCGCTGTATCTGGCGACCCTGGGTGGTGCGCGGGCGCTGCGTCTGGAAGACAGGATCGGCAATCTGCAACCGGGCTCCGATGCCGACTTCCTGGTACTGGATTACAACGCCACGCCGCTGCTGAGTTATCGCTTGAAGCAGTCCAATAACATTGCCGAGACGTTGTTTGTATTGATGACGCTGGGGGATGACCGCACGGTGGCGCAGACGTATGCGGCGGGGGCGCTGGTGCATCAGCGCTAACCTCTTCGCACTGATCGTTCCCACGCTCTGCGTGGGAATGCAGCCCGTGACGCTCCGCGTCACTGGACGCGGAGCGTCCCTAGAGGCGTTCCCACGCAGAGCGTGGGAACGATCATCCCCGGTGGTGTTTACCCCGGGGGATTTTTGTTGCCGGTCAGGGGGCTATCGCTGGCAAGCCAGCTCCCACAGGGTTTTGTGGGGTTCACCAAATCTGCGATACACCGAGAAACCTGTGGGAGCTGGCTTGCCAGCGATTGGGGCGACTCTGTTTCAGATCAGAGCTTGGCCGCTGGACGCCCCGGCTTCTTGGTCTGCAACAAGTGCGAGAACACCGCATGCAGATCATCCGACGCGCCTTCCTCGTCGAGGTTGAGCTTGCTGTCGATGTGATCCATGTGATGCATCATCAGATTCACCGCCAGTTCGCCGTCGCGCTTTTCAATGGCGTCGATCAACTGCGTGTGTTCGTCGTACGAGCAGTGCGAGCGGTTGCCGCTTTCATACTGGGCGATGATCAGCGAGGTCTGCGAAACCAGGCTGCGCTGGAAGCTGATCAACGGTGCGTTCATCGCCGCTTCCGCCAGTTTCAGGTGGAATTCGCCTGACAGACGAATACCGGCACCGCGATCGCCGCGCGAGAAGCTGTCGCGCTCATCGTTGACCATCTGCCGCAATTCGGCGATCTGCTCGGCCGTGGCGTGCTGCACGGCCAATTCAGTGATCGCACGCTCGACCAGACGGCGGGCGAGGAACACCTGTCGCGCCTCTTCAACGCTCGGGCTGGCGACGACGGCGCCACGATTCGGCCGCAACAGCACCACGCCTTCATGGGCCAGACGCGACAGCGCGCGGCGAATGATGGTGCGGCTGACCCCGAAGATTTCCCCCAGCGCCTCTTCGCTCAACTTGGTACCGGGCGCCAGACGCTGTTCGAGGATGGCCTCGAAGATATGCGCGTAGACAATATCGTCCTGGGTTCCGCTGCGGCCGGCTTTGCCTGCTCGCGGTTGTTTCTTGAGGGGTTGCAACTGTTCGTTCATGGGCACTCGAGTCGGGAAAACTGCGGCGAATAGACCGTGACTGTAATACGGCACAGTAGGTCGCTGGCAAGTATCGCGTAAAAAACAGCGCGATTGTACACAATGAATGGTGGCAACACGACTGTACGGCTGTTTGCGCCTGCGGCTGTATTGCAACGGTTTGTCAGGTTTGAGTTTAGGCTTGATCGCAGAATCCGCTGCATGACCGCAATCCCCGTGGGAGCGAGCCTGCTCGCGAAAGCCATTTCACATTCACTATGAATGTTGACTGACATAGCGCTTTCGCGAGCAGGCTCGCTCCCACAGAGGTTCTGTGTTGTGGCGGACATCTCCATTGCTATAAGGAACACCGCCGTCATGACCGACGCCACCCACGCCCGCCTGCGCCCTCTGGCCGACACTTCGCCTTCCGCCATCGTTGCCGGTTTCATCGCGATGATGACCGGCTACACCAGTTCGCTGGTGCTGATGTTCCAGGCCGGGCAAGCGGCCGGCCTGAGCAGCGGGCAGATTTCCTCGTGGATCTGGGCGATTTCTATCGGCATGGCGGTGTGTTCGATCGGCCTGTCGCTGCGCTATCGCACGCCGATCACCATCGCCTGGTCGACACCCGGCGCGGCGTTGCTGATCACCAGCCTGGGCGGTGTCAGTTATGGCGAGGCAATCGGCGCCTATGTCACGTGCGCGGTGCTGGTGACGATCTGCGGCCTGACCGGCAGCTTCGAACGGCTGGTAAAAAAGATCCCGGCCTCTTTGGCGGCAGCTCTGCTGGCAGGGATTCTGTTCAAGATCGGCAGCGAAATCTTCGTCGCCGCGCAACACCGTACCGGTCTGGTGTTGGGGATGTTCTTCACTTATCTGCTGGTCAAGCGCCTGTCGCCGCGCTATGCGGTGCTCGCGGCGCTGCTGATCGGCACCGCGCTGTCGGGCTTCATGGGGCTGCTGGATTTCAACGGCTTTCATCTGGAAGTGGCCACCCCGGTCTGGACCACGCCGCACTTCTCCCTGGCCGCAACCATCAGCATCGGCATTCCGCTGTTCGTGGTGGCGATGACCTCGCAGAACATGCCCGGCATCGCCGTGCTGCGCGCCGATGGCTATAACGTCCCGGCCTCGCCACTGATCACCACCACCGGCATCGCCTCGCTGTTGCTGGCGCCGTTCGGCTCCCACGGCATCAACCTCGCGGCCATCAGCGCGGCGATCTGCACCGGCCCGCATGCCCATGAAGATCGCAACAAGCGCTACACCGCAGCGGTGTGGTGCGGGGTGTTCTACGGGATTGCCGGGGTGTTCGGCGCCACGTTGGCAGCGTTGTTTGCCGCGTTGCCGAAAGAACTGGTGCTGTCGATTGCCGCGCTGGCGCTGTTCGGCTCGATCATCAATGGCTTGAGCATTGCCATGAGCGAGGCGAAGGAACGGGAAGCTGCACTGATCACCTTTATGGTCACCGCGTCGGGGCTGACGCTGTTTTCCATTGGCTCGGCGTTCTGGGGGATTGTTGCGGGGGTGGTGACGCTGGTGATTTTGAATTGGCGTAAAGCTTAAGATCAAAAGCCCCTCACCCTAGCCCTCTCCCGGAGGGAGAGGGAACTGACCGTGGTGTCTGGAAGAGGTGCGCCACATGAGGTACCGAGTCGAACTCATATCTTGAAAAGCCCACAAATCGGCTCCCTCTCCCTCGGGAGAGGGCTGGGGTGAGGGGTGAATCCACCACTGAATCCAAGTCGAACACCCAAACCCCAGACGAAAAAAAACGGCGACCCGAAGGTCGCCGTTTTTTCAGTATCACTTAGCCGCGTTGATCGGCTTTTCCGGATACCACACATCCAGCAGCGGGCTGACTTCGTACTTGGTCAGCTCGGAGCGGTTTTTCAGCCAGGCTTCAACGGCAGCGCGCTGCTCTTCGTTGACCGAGCCACGCTTCTGCAGGCACACCAGACCGAAGTCGTCGCCGCCAACATAACCCAGACCGTTGGCTGCCATGGCTTCTTTGATGAATGCTTCGAGGAAAGCGTCAATGGCTTCTTCGGACAAGTCTTCTTTGAAGTCCAGGTTCAGTTCGAAACCCAGCTCTTGAAATTCATCTACGCACAGTTTTTTGCGCAGACGCTGGGAACGGTTAGTCGCCATTGGAACAATCCTCTTAAGTAATAACGGCCGGCACTTTACCAGTTTAAGCCAGCGATTGCCCGACTCTCTGGTCGCTGCGGCCGACCGCCTGTAAAAAAATAACCACTTGGCCGGCCCCGACACGGCACAAGCTGTTACAGCTTGGGGCATAATGCCGACACTTTCATGACCACTGAGGGCCTTTTCATCCATGTCCTCGTCTTTTTCCCCTCTTTTGCAGGGTTTTATTGCATATGATCAAATCGTTGCGTCCACTGTTTCTCGCCGGCCTTCTTCTGCCTCTGGCCCTGCCTGTCTCCGCTGCCACCATCAACACTTCCCTCACCCCGAACGTCGAAAAAGCCCTCAAGGCCAGCAAGCTGCAGCCCACTGCGCTGTCGCTGGTGATGGTGCCGCTCGACGGTCCGGGCACGCCGACCGTGTTCAACGCCGACGTCTCGGTCAATCCGGCCTCGACGATGAAACTGGTCACCACTTACGCGGCGCTGGAAATGCTCGGGCCCAACCATCAGTGGAAAACCGAGTTCTACACCGATGGCACCCTGAGCGGCGGCATTCTCAACGGCAACCTTTACCTCAAGGGCGGCGGTGACCCGAAGCTGAACATGGAGAAACTCTGGCTGTTGATGCGCGACCTGCGCGCCAATGGCGTGACCCAGATCACCGGCGACCTGATCCTCGACCGCAACTTCTTCGTGCAGCCGCAATTGCCGGAATTCAACGATGACGGCAACGACGACAACAAGCCGTTCCTGGTCAAGCCCGACTCGCTGCTGGTCAACCTCAAGGCCCTGCGCTTTGTTGCGCGCAATGACGGTGGCCGCGTGTTGATTTCCGTGGAGCCGCCGATCGCGAACATCCGCATCGAAAACACCGTCAAAGCCCTGCCGTCCAAGCAATGCACCGGCGGCGTGCGCTACAACCCGGTGCCGCAGGCCGATGGCAGCGTGACCGTAACCGTCGGCGGCCAGTTGGGCGAAGGCTGCAGCTCGCAGACTTATCTGTCGCTGCTCGACCACGCGACCTACACCGCCGGCGCCGTGCGGGCGATCTGGAAGGAACTGGGTGGCAGCATTCAGGGCAAGGATCGTCTGGCGCCGACGCCGAGCAGCGCCAAACTGCTTGCCCGTGCGTACTCGCCGGATCTGGCCGAGATCATCCGCGACATCAACAAATACAGTAACAACACCATGGCCCAGCAGCTGTTCCTCAGCCTTGGCCAGCGTTTCCGCAACGATGCCGACGGTGATGACGCGCGGGCTGCGCAGCGCGTGGTACGTCAGTGGCTGGCGAAGAAAGGCATCACCGCGCCGCATCTGGTGATGGAGAATGGTTCTGGTCTGTCGCGGGCCGAGCGGGTCAGTGCGCGGGAAATGGCCAACATGCTGCAGGCCGCCTGGCACAGCCCGTACGCCGCCGAATACATCAGCTCGCTGCCGATTGCCGGCACCGACGGCACCATGCGCAAACGCCTGAAAACCACGGCGATGCGCGGCGAAGCCCACGTCAAGACCGGCACCCTGAACACCGTGCGCGCGATCGCCGGTTTCAGTCGCGATGTGAACGGCAATACCTGGGCGGTGGTAGCGATCCTCAACGACAAGGCCCCGTTCGGCGCCTCGTCGGTGCTCGATCAGGTGCTGCTGGATCTGTACAAACAGCCGAAACTGCCGCAGACCGCTTCGGTGCTGTAACCCAATCCAAGCCACACCACAAAACCCTGTGGGAGCTGGCTTGCCAGCGATAGCGGACTGTCAGTCACCGAATATGCTGACTGGAATAACCCTATCGCTGGCAAGCCAGCTCCCACAGGTGTGTGGTGTATCGAGCATCAGCGGCTCAGCTCATCTCCCGCTCAACCCGATCCCGGCCATTCTGCTTCGCTGCATAAACCCCTGAGTCAGCGCGCAGCAACAGCGCATCCGCGCCCTCCCCCGGGCGCCAACTGGCGATGCCGAAACTGGCGGTGACTACGCCGACCACGTCCACCGGCGCGCCGCGCAAACCTTCCCACAATTCCCTCGCCAGCATGTAAGCGTGTTCGCCGTCGATGTCCGGGCACAGCACCATGAACTCTTCGCCGCCCAGACGGCAGAACACGTCGGTGCGGCGCAAGCGATGGCCGATCCGCTCGCAAACTGCTTGCAGCACGCGGTCGCCGACGGCGTGGCCGAACTGATCGTTGATGCGTTTGAAGTGGTCGATGTCGAGCATGATCACCGACAACTCACCGCCGCCACGCTCAACCCGGGCCATTTCGGTGGTCAGGCGTTCCTGGAAATAGCGGCGATTGTGAATGCCGGTCAGCGAATCGGTGATCGACAACGCGCGCAATTCTTCTTCCACGCGCTTGAGGTCAGAAATATCCGAGATGTAACCGTGCCACAGCACCCCGCCGCCCGGCAGCTCTTCCGGTGTCGCCTCGCCGCGCACCCAGCGCAGGCCGCGTTCAGGCAGTTGCACGCGGTATTCCTCGCGCCACGGGCTGAGATTTTCCGCCGATTCGCGGATGGATGAGCGCACGCGAATCGCGTCCTGCGGGTGAATGCGACTGAAAATCGCCTCGGAGTCGAGCAGCAGCACATCCGGCTCCAACTCGTAGATTTCGCGGATGCCATCGCTGGCGTAGATCACGCTGAAGCGTCCGTCGAATTCCATTTTGAATTGGTAAATGCCGCCCGGAACATGGGCGCTGAGCTTCTTCAGCAACGTGTCGCGTGCTGCCAGCACTTCGTGCACGCGTTTGCGCTCGGTGATGTCGATGCAGATCGCCAGATGACCGACCCACAGGCCTTGCTCGTCAAGCACCGGCGTGGCGAGCATGTTCACCGGCAGATGACTGCCATCGCTGCGCACCATGGTCCATTCGCGTGCTTCATGACCGCCGACTTCGCCGCCCTCGACCAGCATCGCGTGGCAAGTCGGGATGCTTTTGCCGTAGCGCGCACTCAACTCGGCCGAACGCGCCGCCAGTTCCCTGGGTAAATGCAGGTTCTCCAGGGTCATGCGCCCGACCACTTCGGCGCTGCTGTAGCCGAGCATTTGCTCGGCACCGGGATTGAAAGTGTTGATCACGCCGCGCAGGTCGGTGGCAATGATCGCGACCTGAGTGGCGGCATTCAGCACGCCGCGCAACTGACCGTGGGTGCCGCGCAGTTCCTGCTCGCGCTCGTGCAATTCCTGGGTGCGCACCTCGACCAGCCGCACCGCGCGCTGGCGCTGGCTGACCAGCACGTAAAGCAAGGCGCTGAGCAATGCGCTGAGCAAGCCGCCAAGAATGATCACGCTGCCCACCGACGAATGGTTGGCCTGCATGAACGCCTCGCTCGGAAGGATATCGACCTGATAGTCGTGGTCGGCCATGCGCAGCAAGCGCGTCGCCGCCAGATCGCCGGGCACCGCCTCGTTGCTCGATTCGAACAGCGCCTCGTGCTGATCCTGGGTCGACAGGTCGAGAATGCGCACCGACAGGTAATCGTGCAGGGCATCGGGCAAACCGTCGGCGAGCAACTGGCGCATGCTGATCACCGCCATCACATAGCCGAACGGCTGCGATTCTCCGGCGCGACTGACCGGCGCCAGTAGCAACACCCCACGCGCGTAGGACGGCTCAATCCCGACAAGATGCATCGGTTGCGACACCGCCATGCTGCCGAGCTGGTCGGCGCGTTGCAGGGTTTCGCGGCGCAAGGGTTGGGCGAGCAAGTCATAACCCAGTGGTGGCGCCAATCGGCTTTGGGTCTGGGTGTACAGCACCGGCACATATGCGTCGCGCGCTGCCGCCAGTTGCAGCTCGCCATTGGCGTCGAGCTCGCGAATGGTGAAGTTGCTCAGGCCTTCGTCACGCACCTGCTGTTCGAACGCGGCGCGTTCGGCACCACTGACTCTCGGGGCATAGGTATAGGCTTGGGTGCGCAGCAATAAAGGGCGGGAGTAGCCGTCGAATTCGGCGCGGGACACCGATTCGGAGTTGGCGAAGAACCGCCGCAGACCATCGAGACGTTGCTCCTGGTCCTGAAAACGTTCGGCGATACGGCTGTAGCGTTCGTTGGCCAGCAGTTGAAAGCGCTGACGCGATTGTTGCTGAAACTGGTTGAAGGTGCCCCACGCGAGCAGCCCGGTGAGAATCCCGCCGGCAAGCAACACCAGCAAAGCGACCAGCCAGGCTGAGACGTCTTCACTGATGAAACCGAGGATTTTCGGGCGCACGGGGTGCAACGGCATAAGCACGACTCACTCCGCCAGATTCACGGGAAAACCCCATTGGCGGTGTGTGAGTTATAGCTATTAGCCACTAATTTAGCCAGCACCGCTGGATCCACCGAGCCGTTAAAAATCAAGGCTCTGTGGATCCAACCAGTGAAAGCGTCAACGAGCCGTGATTTTCCAGGCGCGGTGGATCTTGGTATTGCGGGCGAAATCCGGATCAATGGTCTGCGCGCTGATTTCCTCGACCGCATAACGCTCGGCGAGGTTTTCCTCCAACTGGAACTTGCGGAAGTTGTTGGAGAAATACAGCACGCCACCCGGTGCCAGCCGCGCCATCGCCAAGTCGATCAACTGCACCTGATCGCGCTGTACGTCGAAGATGCCTTCCATGCGCTTGGAGTTGGAGAACGTCGGCGGGTCGATGAAGATCAGGTCGTATTCGTCGCGGCTGCTTTCCAGCCACGCCATCACATCACCCTGCTCCAGACGGTTCTTGTCCGAGAAGCCGTTCAGCGACAGGTTGCGGCGCGCCCAGTCCAGATAGGTTTTCGACAGGTCGACGCTGGTAGTGCTGCGCGCGCCGCCCTTGGCCGCGTGTACGCTGGCGGTCGCGGTGTAGCAGAACAGATTGAGGAAGCGCTTGCCGGCCGCCTCTTTCTGGATACGCATGCGCATCGGCCGGTGATCGAGGAACAGGCCGGTGTCGAGGTAGTCGGTGAGGTTGACCAGCAACTTCACACCACCTTCATTGACCTCGACGAACTTGCCCTGGGCCGCCTGACGCTCGTACTGCTTGGTGCCGCTCTGCCGCTCGCGGCGCTTGACCACCACGCGGTTCTTGTCGACGTTCAATGCCTGCGGGATGGCCGCCAAAGCGTCGAACATGCGCGCCGAGGCTTTTTCCGGGTCGATGGATTTCGGCGCGGCGTATTCCTGAACGTGCACCCAGTCGTGGTACAGGTCGATGGCCATTGCGTATTCGGGCATGTCGGCATCATAGACGCGGTAGCAATCGATGCCTTCGCGCTTGACCCACTTGCCCATCGCCTTGAGATTTTTCTGCAAGCGATTGGCAAACATCTGCCCGCCTTCGCTCAGGCGCGGTTGTTCGATCACTGGCGCCGGGGCTGGCGTCGGCTTGATCGGGTTGCCGTTCTTGTTGAACTTGCGCTCTTGCGGCTCGTCCGGGGTCTGGTCGTAAGCCGCTTGCTCGCGCTCGGCCTGACGCTGTTCCGGAGTGCGGCGTTCGCCAGTGACGAACTGATCGGGCAGGACCTTGATCAGCAGCAGCTTGCACGGCAGCGCGCCGTTCCAGAACGAATACTGTTTATGGCTGCGAATGCCCATGCGCTTGCCCAGATCCGGGGCGCCGGTGAACACCGCCGCTTCCCAGTTCAGGCAGGCCTGACGCAGACGCTCGCCGAGGTTCTGGTAGAGATACAGCAGGCTGGCTTCGTCACCGAGACGCTCGCCGTACGGCGGGTTGCAGATGACCAGACCTTTCTGGTTCTGATCCGGGCGCGGCTCGAAGGTCGCCACTTCGCCCTGGTAGATCTTGATCCACTCGCTGAGGCCGGCGCGCTCAACGTTATTGCGGCCTGGCTGAATCAGTCGTGGATCGGCTTCGTAACCGCGAATCCACAGCGGCGGTTTGGCCAGACCGGCGGCAGCACGCTCGACGGCTTCTTCGTGGAGTTTTTTCCACAGTGCCGGCACATGACCGAGCCACGCGGTAAAGCCCCACTGCTCGCGACGCAGGTTCGGCGCCATGTCGGCGGCAATCATCCCCGCTTCGACGAGAAACGTACCGACACCGCACATCGGGTCAGCCAGTGCGCCACCTTCGGCGGCAATTCGCGGCCAGCCGGAACGGATGAGGATTGCCGCCGCGAGGTTTTCCTTCAGCGGCGCCGCGCCCTGCTGCAAGCGATAGCCACGCTGGTGCAGGCTGTGGCCGGACAGGTCGAGGGACAGAATCGCTTCGCCGCGATCCAGTCGCAGGTGAATGCGCAGGTCCGGGTTGAGTTTGTCGATGGATGGACGATCGCCCTGTGGCGTGCGCAGTTTGTCGACGATGGCATCTTTGACTTTCAGCGCGCCGAAGTGGGTGTTGTCGATGCCCGAGCCGTGGCCGCTGAATTCGACGGCCAGGGTGCCGTCGCTGAGCATGTGATCCTGCCAGTCGATGTCGAGCACGCCGTGGTAGAGGTCTTCGGCGTCCTTCATCGGGAAACGCTTGAGCACCAGCAACACACGGTTGGCCAGACGCGACCAGAGGCACAGGCGATAAGCGGTTTCCATGGTCGCCATGCCACGCACGGCGGAGGTGTGCTCGCGCGCTTCTTCAAGGCCAAGCCCGACGGCTTCCTCGATGAGCAGGCCTTCAAGGCCTTTGGGGCAAGTGAGGAAGAGTTCGAAACGATCGGACATGGTAATTCCAGAGCCTTTGGCTAGTGGGCCGGCAACGCATTGCCGACCCGGTTTTCAATCAGGCGCTTTTCTGAAAGAGCGCCCGCGTGGCACGAAGGTGTGCCGTTCCATCCCCGCTGCTCGGGTTAAAAGAGCTTAGATGCCGGGACAGATAAAAAAGTTGGTGAAACAAAAAGACTGAAAGCGACCCTTCGTCGAATATTACCCAAGCGCAAACGTGGGTCATTCTCACTAAAGGATTAACCCCCTGAGTCAGCGGGGCGCCGATCATACCGGGGTTTGCGCAATGAACGTTGAATAAATACGCGGTTACTTATCGCCATAGCATCCTTTACGTTACGTGCTTATGACAAAACGATCATTCCCTCGGTGTGACTCATTGGTTAGAACTGAGCACAGGTTGACGTCGCAACGGCGTCAACACCTTGGCTCGCCACGCCGGCAGCGAGCCGCACGATGGCAGGTTTTTTCTGCCAGACCTCAATTGAGGTCAACGCGACACTACAGTCAACAAGTGAGGGAAACACCCTATGAGAAGACTTAAGCGTGATCCGTTGGAAAGAGCATTTTTGCGCGGATATCAATATGGCGTTGGTGGCAAATCCCGTGAGCTTTGCCCATTTACTCTACCGTCGGTACGTCAAGCCTGGATCAACGGCTGGCGAGAAGGACGCGGCGACAACTGGGACGGTATGACCGGCACTGCGGGAATCCACAGACTCAACGAACTTCACGCCGTCGGCTGACACAGGGCATTTATTCCGACACGACAATCTGAATTTGCATTGAATTAACCACGCACGTCCTTCCCGGACGGCGGGCTACGGCCCAGGGGCTCCTTCGAGGAGCCCTTTTTTATGCCTGCATTTTTGTGCCGAGCACATAACCCGGTGTTATTTTCGCAACGCGGCGATGGCGTCTACCGATTCACGAATCAGCGCCGGGCCTTTGTAGATGAAGCCCGAATAGATCTGCACCAGGCTCGCGCCAGCAGTAATTTTCTCCGCCGCGTGTTTGCCCTCGGTAATCCCGCCCGCAGCAATGATCGGCAAACGCCCGGCCAATTCGCCCGCCAGCACCTTCACGGTATGGGTGCTCTTTTCACGCACCGGCGCACCCGACAGACCGCCCGCCTCGTCACCATGCTCCATGCCTTCGACGCCGACACGGCTCAGAGTCGTATTGGTGGCGATCACCGCATCCATGCCGGTTTCGATCAACGCCTGGGCGACCTGCGCAGTTTCTTCGTCGGTCATGTCCGGCGCGATCTTGATCGCCAGCGGCACATGCTTGCCGTGACGCAGGGCCAGTTCGGCGCGGCGCGTGGCCAGGTCCGCGAGCAATTGTTTGAGCGAATCACCGAACTGCAGGCTGCGCAGGCCCGGGGTATTCGGCGAGCTGACGTTGACCGTGATGTAACTGGCGTGGGCGTAGACCTTGTCCAGGCAGATCAGGTAATCATCCACCGCGCGCTCGACCGGGGTATCGAAGTTCTTGCCGATATTGATGCCCAGCACGCCTGTGTATTTCGCCGCAGCGACCCGCGCCAGCAGGTTATCCACGCCAAGGTTGTTGAAGCCCATGCGGTTGATGATCGCCTCGGCTTCCGGCAGGCGGAAGATTCGTGGTTTCGGGTTACCCGGCTGCGGACGCGGGGTCACGGTGCCGATTTCGACAAAACCGAAACCCAGTTGCGCAAAGCCATCGATGGCCGCGCCGTTCTTGTCCAGACCTGCCGCCAGCCCTACCGGGTTCGGAAACTCCAGCCCCATGACGGTCACCGGCATTTTCGCCGGTGCCTTGCACAGCAAGCCGTTGAGGCCCAAACGTCCACCCGCGCCGATCAGATCCAGCGACAGATCGTGGGAGGTTTCCGGGGAAAGTTTGAACAACAGCTGACGGGCCAGGGTGTACATGGGCGGCAATGACTCGGGCGGCGAAAAGAGGCGGCGATTATAGCCGGGCATCGTCCCCCGGCGCGAGGCGCCTGCGCGAATCAGGCGACTGGCATATGCCTTGCACCACCCTGCTCATCAGTCTGCCGACCAATGACGGCGCGCAGGCCAGGACAATGGCGTCGTCCCCGGGTTTTGCCTGCGCAGAATCCGGGACGACGTTTTTTGAGGTAGCGTATGAACGAAACGTCCTTGGGGCCTCTGGCCTGGGTCAATGGCAGCGATGCGCCGGAGAAGAGCGCGATCAATCTCGGCTTCATGGCGCTGAGCGACTGCGCCTCGGTGGTGGTCGCCGCCACCCAGGGCTTCGCCCAGCCCTACGGCCTGACGCTGAACCTCAAACGTCAGGCCTCATGGGCCAACCTGCGCGACAAACTGGTCAGCGGCGAACTGGATGCCGCGCACAGCCTGTACGGACTGATTTACGCGGTGCACCTGGGCATCGGCGGCGTCGCCCCGACCGACATGGCAGTGCTGATGGGCCTGAACCAGAATGGCCAGAGCCTGAACCTGTCCCATGGTTTGCAACAGGCTGGCGTGAACAGTCCTGAAGCGCTCGATCAGCATGTGCACCAAAGCCGCGCAAAACTGACCTTCGCCCAGACCTTCCCCACCGGCACCCATGCGATGTGGCTTTATTACTGGCTGGCGAGCCAGGGCATTCATCCGTTGCAGGACGTCGACAGCGTGGTGGTGCCGCCGCCGCAAATGGTTGCGCACCTGCAAGCCGGGCGCATCGACGGCTTTTGCGTCGGCGAACCGTGGGCGGCCAGCGCCGTGCAGCAGAATCTCGGTTTCACCCTGGCGACCAGCCAGAGCATCTGGCCCGACCATCCGGAAAAAGTCCTCGGCTGCACCCGCGAATTTGTCGAGCAATACCCCAACACCGCGCGGGCGCTGGTCATGGCCATTCTTGAGGCCAGCCGCTTCATCGAAGAAAGCCCGGAAAACCGCCGCAGTACCGCGCAATTGCTCAGCGCCACCGAATACCTCGACACCCCCGCCGCCTGCATCGAGCCGCGTTTCATGGGCGACTACGCCGACGGCCTCGGCAATCGCTGGCAGGACCCGCATGCGCTGCGTTTTCACGGCGGTGGCGAGGTCAATCTGCCGTACCTCTCCGACGGCATGTGGTTCATGACCCAGTTTCGTCGCTGGGGTCTGTTGCGCGAGGATCCGGATTATCTGGCCGTAGCCCGCCAGGTTCAGCGTCTGGATCTGTATCGCGAGGCCGCCAGCGCTGTCGGTGTTGCGACTTCGTACGCAGACCTGCGCAGCAGCCAGTTGCTCGACGGCAAGGTCTGGGACGGCAGCGACCCGGCGGGTTATGCGCGCAGTTTCAAACTGCATGCCCTGAGCGACACCGCCCCCTTCTCGCCCAGCGCTGACAGGAGACCGCGAACATGTTGCGCATTCTGCTGATCAACGACACCGCGAAAAAAGTCGGACGCCTGAAAGCGGCGCTGACAGAGGCCGGCTTCGAGGTAATCGACGAGTCCGGCCTGACCATCGATCTACCGGCGCGCGTCGAAACGGTGCGCCCGGACGTGATCCTGATCGATACCGAGTCACCGAGCCGCGATGTCATGGAGCAAGTGGTACTGGTCAGCCGCGACCAGCCCCGGCCGATCGTGATGTTTACCGACGAACATGACCCGGGGGTGATGCGTCAGGCGATCAAGTCCGGGGTCAGTGCCTACATCGTCGAAGGCATTCACGCACAACGGTTGCAGCCGATTCTCGACGTGGCGATGGCGCGCTTCGAGAGTGACCAGGCCTTGCGCGCGCAATTGCAGGCCCGTGACCAGCAACTGGCCGAGCGCAAGCGCATCGAACTGGCCAAGGGTTTATTGATGAAGATGAAGGATTGCAACGAGGAACAGGCCTACACGCTGATGCGCCGCCAGGCGATGAGCCGCCAGCAGAAGCTGATTCAGGTGGCGGAGCAGATCATTGCCATGAGTGAGTTGCTGGGCTGAAATTTTCGCTGCAAATCAAGAGCCCCTCACCCTAGCCCTCTCCCTGTATGTACCGGGGACATGGTGGACACATGTTCGGAGACATGGTGGACGGTTTTAGATCTTCTTACCTGCCGTCACGATCTGCAAGTTCAAGTCGATTCGAGCGACACGATGTCTACTCCAGTAGACATCGTGGATGCCGTCCTCCGTCGTCTCCCTGATCGCTATGCACCTGCCATAAAAAGCCTTTCCGATCTTGTATTCCCGATTCCTCCAGAAGATTTCGCCTCCCACCTGTACCTTCCTGACCACATCTGCGTCGTTGTACTCCGGCTCCGCCGGTTGCTCCTGATATTCCCGTGGGCTGCCACTGTAACGAGTCGCCGGCACCGCCATGCCCAGCGCCTGATGAGGGCGTTTCTGGTTGTAGATGTCGCGCCAGGTATCAAACGCCCGTTGTGCGTCGTCGAGATCGGTGAAAAACCGGCCTTGCAGGACTTCATTTTTCAGGCTGCGGTGGAAGCGCTCCAGTTTTCCCTGAGTCTGCGGGTGATAAGGCCGGGAGTGGCCGACCTTGATGCCCTGGCTCATCAGCCAGACTTCCAGCGCGGTGTAAACGCCTGTCTGATCGCCCCATGGCGAGCCGTTGTCCATCGTCATGCGCAACGGCAGGCCGTAGCGTCGAAACGACCGGATTAGATGGTCCTGTACCGTTTGGCGCTGTTCATTGGCACATGCGGCAATGCACAGCGAAAAGCGTGAGTGATCATCCAGGGCTGTGAATGGATGACAACGTCCGTGGCTCAGACTGAAATGTCCCTTGAAGTCGATCTGCCATAGATCGTTAGGCGCTTCGTGCTCAAAGCGGATAAATGGTTTGATCTCGGCAGCCTTTGGATCAACACGCGAATGACGCTGCAAAACCGCATGCACCGTGCTGACGGAGGGCATCACAGCGCCTTCATCTTCCAGCACGCGCTTGAGCTTGCGGGCGCCCCAAGCCTCGTATTGCTGACTCATGGTCAAAATTTGCTGCTCAACCTCATCAGCACAACGTTTGGGTGATGTTTTTGGTCGCCGGGACTGATCGTGCAAACCCTCTGCACCCGAGGTTTCAAACCTGTTGAGCCATTTGTAGGCAGTACTTGGGCTGATATTGAATCGACGGCAAAGCTGCCGAATATTCACCCCTTCTTGCCGAGCCAAATGCACAAACTCTGTACGAAGTTGCATGGTGGATGCCTCTTGCCAGGACACAGGTCATTTCCTTGATGATGAGCAATGTGCCTATTAAAAAGTGTCCACCATGTCTCCGAACACCTGTCCACCATGTGTCCGGTACATACACTCCCGGAGGGAGAGGGGACCGACCGCGTTGTCTTGCGCTGTCCGCCGACCTGAACGACCGAGTCGATTATGGATTCACTCGAAATCGTTCAGATCGGCAAATGATTCGGCCATCCCCCGCTCGGTTCCCTCTCCCTCTGGGAGAGGGCTAGGGTGAGGGGCTTTTGCTTTTCAGCTGTTGGCACAAATCTCGCTAAGTAAACCGCACAGGTAACCAACGGCGGTTGCCCCACCTACGACAAAGACGTCGCTCACCCCGTTCGCCCCCCGGCGAATCAGGTAGCGGCGTTTTTGCGTTTTGGCCCCACAGAACGGGGCCGGTGGTGCGGCCGTGAGGCGCTCCACCTGCTGTGCATGACTCCTTTCGAGACTCTTTTCAGCCGAGGTGCGCGATGAATTCAAGCTTCTGGAAATCCGGCCATACCCCGACCCTGTTCGCGGCCTTTCTGTATTTCGACCTGAGCTTCATGGTCTGGTACCTGCTCGGCCCGCTGGCGGTGCAGATTGCCGCCGACCTGCACCTGACCACCCAGCAACGCGGCCTCGTCGTCGCCACGCCGATTCTCGCCGGCGCGGTGTTGCGCTTCGCCATGGGCATGCTCGCCGATCGCTTGTCGCCCAAGACCGCCGGACTGATCGGCCAGGTCATCGTCATCTGCGCGCTGTTCGACGCCTGGAAACTGGGCATCCACAGTTATGAACAGGCGCTGATCCTCGGCCTGTTCCTTGGTATGGCCGGCGCGTCGTTCGCCGTGGCCCTGCCGCTGGCCTCGCAATGGTATCCGCCAGAGCACCAAGGCAAAGCCATGGGCATCGCCGGTGCGGGCAACTCCGGCACCGTGTTCGCCGCGCTGCTGGCGCCAGTGATTGCCGCCGCGTTCGGCTGGAGCAATGTCTTCGGTTTCGCCCTGATCCCGCTGGTTTTGACCTTGGTGCTGTTCGCACTGTTGGCAAAAAACGCCCCGCAGCGGCCAAAGCCGAAAGCCATGGCCGACTACTTCAAGGCCCTCGGTGATCGCGACAGTTGGTGGTTCATGTTTTTCTACAGCGTCACCTTCGGCGGTTTCATCGGCCTGGCGAGTGCCCTGCCCGGTTACTTCAACGATCAATACGGTCTGAGCCCGGTAACCGCCGGTTACTACACCGCTGCCTGCGTGTTCGGCGGCAGCCTGATGCGGCCATTGGGTGGCGCGCTGGCCGATCGCTTCGGCGGCATCCGCACCTTGCTGGCGATGTACACCGTCGCTGCCATCTGCATCGCAGCGGTGGGCTTCAATCTGCCAAGTTCCTACGCGGCGCTGGCGCTTTTCGTCTGCACCATGCTCGGCTTGGGCGCCGGCAACGGTGCGGTTTTCCAACTGGTGCCGCAGCGTTTTCGTCTGGAGATCGGCGTGATGACCGGGCTGATCGGCATGGCCGGCGGAATTGGCGGCTTCGCCCTGGCGGCCGGTATGGGCGCGATCAAGCAAAGCACCGGCAGTTATCAATTGGCGCTGTGGTTGTTCGCCAGCCTCGGCGTGCTGGCATGGTTTGGCCTGCACGGCGTCAAGCGTCGCTGGAGAACCACCTGGGGCTCGGCGGCGGTGACAGCGGCGCGGGTCTGAGGCCTCAATGGCCCTGCAACTGAGCTTCGCCGAAGCCAGCGCCACCGGCCCGCGCGCGGAGAATCAGGACGCCCTGCGTTCAGTGACACCGGCGCCGGCACTGGCGGTGAGCAAGGGTTATCTTTTCGCCATCGCCGACGGCGTCAGCCAGTGCGCCGATGGCGGCCTCGCCGCGCGTTCGACCTTGCAGGCCCTGGCGCTGGACTACTACGCCACGCCGGAAACCTGGAGCGTGGCCCAGGCGCTGGATCGCCTGCTGCTCGCGCAAAATCGCTGGCTGCAGGCCAACGGCGGCGGGCAACCGCTGCTGACCACGGTCAGCGCGCTGGTGATGCGCGGTCGGCGCTTCACCCTCGCCCACGTCGGCGATTGCCGGGTCTATCGCTGGCACGCCGAGCGCTTGCAGCGCATCAGCGAGGATCACGTCTGGGAGCAACCGGGCATGCAACACGTGCTCAAACGTGCGCTCGGGCTCGATCAGCATCTGGTCCTGGATTTCCTCGACGGCGAACTGCGTGAGGGCGAAAGCTTCGTGCTGCTCAGCGACGGCGTCTGGTCGACCTTGGGCGATACCGCGATCGCGGCGATTCTGCGCGATCAAGTGGATCTGCACAGCGCGGCGCAAACCTTGGTCAACGCCGCGCATCTGGCCGGCAGTCAGGACAACGCCAGTGCCCTGCTGGTGCGCGTCGATGCGCTGGGCGAAGCGAGCATCGGCGATGCGCTGGTGCAATTGCAGCAATGGCCACTGCCGCCAACGCTGAAACCCGGGCAAGCGTTTGAAGGCTGGCAGGTGCAAGGCATCATCGGCCAGAGCCAGCAATCATTGCTGTATCGCGTGCTCGATAGTCAGGGCCAGCCTTGGCTGTTGAAGACCTTGCCGACGCGCTTGGCCGACGACCCGCAAGCCGGGCAGGCGCTGCTGTCCGAGGAATGGTTTCTCAAGCGCGTGGCCGGCCGGCATTTTCCGCAAATCCATGCCTGCACTCAGCGTCAGCATTTGTATTACGTCATGCGCGAATACGCCGGGACGACGCTGGCCGACGTGTTTCAACACAGCGGCCTGTTGCCTTTGGCGCAGTGGCAGGACATCGCCGAGCGGCTGTTGCGCGCGGTCGGGTTGCTGCATCGACGGCAGATTCTGCATCGCGACATCAAACCGGAAAATCTGTTGCTGGGGGATGACGGCGAGCTGCGCCTGCTGGATTTCGGTCTGGCTTACTGCCCCGGGCTGTCGGAGGACGCGCCGGCGACGCTGCCGGGAACGCCAAGCTTTATCGCCCCCGAAGCGTTTCGTGGCGAACCACCGAATGCGCAGCAGGATTTGTATTCAGTCGGCGTCACTCTCTATTACCTGCTCACCGGGCATTTCCCCTATGGCGAGATCGAAGCGTTTCAGCGGCCCCGATTCGGCGTGCCGGTGAGTGCCAGTCGCTATCGCCCGGACTTGCCGGACTGGCTGGCGCAAAGTCTGGAACGTGGCGTTGCCGCCGATCCGCAGCAACGCTTCGAAACCGCTGAAGAGTGGCTGCTAGTGCTGGAACAGGGTGAGCGGCAAAGTTTGAGTGTGCGGCCCCGGCCTTTGTTGGAGCGGGAGCCGTTGAAGGTCTGGCGGACGATGGCGCTTCTGGCATTGATGGGTAATGTGGTGCTGCTGGTTTTGTTGTTTCATCAGCCCTGAAAAGATCGCAGCCTTCGGCAGCTCCTACAGTTGGTTGCGTACACCTGTAGGAGCTGCCGAAGGCTGCGATCTTTTGATCCTGCGCTCCAAAAAGCGCAACACGCCTCGAGAAAGTGCATCGAGCCAGCTCCAATCGGGCAAAAAAACCAGCAATTGCGGCGCCATAACAAGTTGGCACAACCACTGCATTACCCTTTTCACCATACATAAAGCCCAACCTTCAACGACGAAGGCTGCGCTTCCCGAGAGAACGGGACCAGGACAAAGGCGTCCTCGCTAGGCAACTAGCGGGACGCCTTTTTTTGTTTGCGCAAAATTTGTCGAGCAAGGCCCGACGGCCCACCAGAGGCCAGCCGCAGCTCCCGGAGAACCTGATGAAAAAACTCAAACTGGTGATGATCGGCAATGGCATGGCCGGGGTGCGTACCCTGGAAGAACTGCTCAAGCTGAGCGACGAGCTCTACGACATCACCGTCTTCGGCGCCGAACCGCACACCAACTACAACCGCATCCTGCTGTCGCCGGTGCTAGCCGGTGAGCAGACCTTCGAAGAGATCGTGCTCAACGACCTCGACTGGTACCTGGAAAACAACATCAAATTGCTGCTCAACCGCAAAGTGGTGGAGATCGACCGGGTCAAACGCCGAGTGATTGCCGAGGACGGCACCGAGGCCGAGTACGATCGCCTGCTGATCGCCACCGGCTCGACCCCGTTCATCCTGCCAATCCCCGGCAACACTTTGCAGGGCGTGATCGGTTACCGCGACATCGCCGACACCCAGGCCATGATCGACACCGCCAGGACCCACAAGCACGCCGTGGTCATCGGCGGCGGTCTGCTCGGCCTCGAAGCGGCCAACGGCCTGATGCTGCGCGGCATGCACGTGACCGTGGTGCACCTCGGCGAATGGCTGCTGGAGCGGCAACTGGACAAGACCAGCGGCCAGCTTCTGCAATCGGCGCTGGAATCCCGTGGCCTGCATTTTCGCCTGTGCGAACAGACCCAAGCCCTGCACGACGCCGGCAATGGCCGGGTCGGCTCGGTGCAGTTCAAGAACGGCGACATCATCCCTGCCGATCTGGTGGTGATGGCCGCCGGCATCCGTCCCAACACTGAACTGGCAGAAAAGGCCGGCATTCCGTGCAATCGCGGGATTCTGGTCAATGACACCCTGCAAACCTACGACCCGCGCATCTACGCAATCGGCGAATGCGCCAGCCATCGCGGCATCGCCTACGGTCTGGTCGCGCCGCTGTTCGAACAAGCCAAGGTCTGCGCCAATCACCTCGCGCAACTGGGTTTCGCTCGCTATCAGGGTTCAGTGACCTCGACCAAATTGAAAGTCACCGGCATCGACCTGTTCTCCGCCGGCGATTTCATGGGCGGCGAAGGCACCGAGACCATCACCCTCTCCGACCCGATCGGCGGCGTGTACAAAAAACTGGTGATCAAGGATGACGTGCTGGTCGGCGCCTGTCTGTACGGCGATACGGCAGATGGCGGTTGGTATTTCCGGCAGATTCGTGAGAATCACGCCATCGGCGAAATCCGCGATCACCTCATGTTCGGCGAAAACGCCTTAGGCGACGTAGGACATCAGGGCCAGGACAAAGCCATGGTCATGGCCGACAGCGCCGAAGTCTGCGGCTGCAACGGTGTGTGCAAGGGCACCATCGTCAAGGCGATTCAGGAACACGGCCTGTTCAGCGTCGATGAAGTGAAGAAACACACCAAGGCTGCCAGCTCCTGCGGTTCCTGCGCCGGTCTGGTCGAGCAAATTCTGATCAATACCGTGGGCGGCGCGGCGGACGTCAAACCGAAAAGCGAAAAAGCCATCTGCGGTTGCAGCGACCTCAACCACGGGCAGATTCGTCAGGCGATCCGTCAGGAACACCTGCTGACCATCGCCGAGACCATGAGCTACCTGAACTGGCGCACGCCCAATGGCTGCGCGACCTGTCGCCCGGCGCTCAACTACTACCTGATTTCCACCTGGCCGGGCGAAGCCAAGGACGACCCGCAATCGCGTCTGATCAACGAACGCGCCCACGCCAACATCCAGAAGGACGGCACCTATTCGGTGGTGCCGCGCATGTGGGGCGGCGTGACCAATCCGTCGGAACTGCGGCGGATCGCCGATGTGGCCGACAAGTACAACGTGCCGATGGTCAAGGTCACCGGCGGTCAGCGCATCGACTTGCTGGGGATCAAGAAACAGGATCTGCCCGGCGTCTGGAAAGACCTCGACATGCCGTCCGGCCACGCCTACGGCAAATCCATCCGCACGGTGAAAACCTGCGTTGGCAGCGAGTTCTGCCGCTTCGGCACGCAGAACTCGACGCAACTGGGCATCGAACTCGAGCACGACCTGTTCAACATGTGGTCGCCGCACAAGGTGAAGCTGGCGGTGTCCGGTTGCCCACGCAACTGCTCGGAAGCGGGCATCAAGGACGTAGGAATTATCGGCGTCGACTCCGGCTGGGAGATGTACATCGGTGGCAACGGCGGGATCAAGACCGAAGTCGCCGAGTTCTTCGTCAAGCTCAAGACTGCCGAAGAAGTCCGCGAATACAACGGCGCGTTCCTCCAGCTCTACCGCGAAGAAGCCTTCTACCTCGAACGCACCGTGCACTACCTGCAACGGGTCGGCATGGAGCACATCAAGAAGAACGTGCTCGAAGACGCCGAGCGGCGCAAGGCCTTGAACGAGCGCCTGCAATTCTCCCTGTCGTTCGAACAGGACCCATGGAAAGAGCGCCTGGCGCAGCCGCAACTTAAGAAAGAATTCGACGTGATTCCCGTGAAAAACCTGGAGGTGCCGGCATGAACTGGCTCGATATCTGTGCGCTGGAAGAGATCAACGCCCTCGGTTCGCGGATCATTGCCGGGCCGAAAGGAGACATCGCGATTTTTCGTACAAGCGACGACGAGGTTTTCGCACTCGATGACCGCTGCCCGCACAAGGGCGGCCCGCTGTCGCAAGGTCTGATCTATGGCAAGCGCGTGGCCTGCCCGCTGCATAACTGGCAGATCGACCTCGAAACCGGCGAAGCCCAGGCGCCGGACATCGGCTGTGCGCACCATCATCCGGCGCGGGTCGAGAATGGCCGGGTGCAACTGGCCCTGCGGGACGCCATCTGATGAACCGCCAGACGACCGCCTCGACCTGCTGTTACTGCGGGGTCGGCTGCGGCGTACTGATCGAGCATGACGGCGAGCGCATCCTCGGCGTCAGCGGCGATCCGGCGCACCCGGCCAACTTCGGCAAACTGTGCAGCAAAGGCTCGACGCTGCACCTGACCGGCGACCTCGCCGCCCGCGCCTTGTACCCGGAACTGCGCCTGGGCAAAGGCCTGGCGCGCAGCCGTACTGACTGGGATACCGCCCTCGACCACGCGACCAACGTGTTTGCCGAAACCATCGCCGAACACGGCCCGGACAGCGTGGCGTTCTACATCTCCGGGCAGTTGCTCACCGAGGACTACTACGCCTTCAACAAACTGGCGCGGGCGCTGGTCGGCACCAACAACATCGACAGCAATTCGCGGCTGTGCATGTCCTCGGCGGTGGTCGGCTACAAACGCAGCCTCGGCGCCGACGCGCCGCCGTGCAGTTACGAAGACCTGGAGCTCAGCGACTGCGTGATGATCGTCGGCAGTAACATGGCCTACGCCCATCCGGTACTTTTCCGTCGACTGGAGGAAGCCAAATCCCGTCGCCCGCAGATGAAAGTCATCGTGATCGACCCGCGTCGCACCGATACCTGCGATTTGGCTGACCTGCACCTGGCGATTCTTCCGGGCACCGATGTCGCTTTGTTCCATGGGATTTTGCATCTGCTGTTGTGGGAAGACTGGATTGATCGCGATTTCATCAAGGCGCACACCGAAGGCCTCGCCGAACTCAAAACCCTTGTGCGCGATTACACCCCGCAAATGGTTTCGCAACTGTGCGGCATCAGCATCGAGCAACTGCAGCAATGCGCAGAATGGGTCGGCACTGCGCCGAGCTTCCTGTCGCTGTGGTGCATGGGCCTGAATCAGTCCACCGCCGGCAGCGCAAAAAACAGTGCGCTGATCAATCTGCACCTGGCCACCGGGCAAATTGGCCGGCCCGGTGCTGGACCTTCTCCCTGACGGGTCAGCCAAACGCCATGGGCGGGCGGGAAACCGGCAGTCTGTCCAATCTGCTACCGGGCCATCGCGATGCCGGCAATGCGGAACATCGCGCCGAGGTGGCGGCGTACTGGGGCGTCGAGAGCTTGCCCGAGGCGCCGGGCCTGAGCGCCATCGAGCTGTTCGAAAGCCTGCGCAGCGGCAAGATCAAAGCGCTGTGGATCGCCTGTACCAACCCGGCGCAATCGATGCCTGATCAGAGCGCAGTACGCGCAGCGCTTGAGGCCTGCCCTTTTGTAGTGTTGCAGGAAGCCTTTCGCACCACCGAAACCGCTGCGTTTGCGGACCTGCTGTTACCCGCCGCCAGTTGGGGCGAGAAAGAAGGTTCGGTGACCAACTCCGAACGGCGCATTTCCCACGTGCGCAAAGCGGTTGTCGCACCGGGCGAAGCGCGGCCGGACTGGGCAATCACGGTGGATTTCGCACAGCGTCTGGAGAAACGTCTGCGCCCCAGGCAGCCGAGCCTGTTCGCTTTCGATCAACCTTCGCAGTTGTTTGATGAATTCAAAGCGCTGACCCGTGGGCGAGACCTGGATCTGTGCGGAATCAGTCATGCCTTGATCGACGAGATCGGTCCGCAGCAATGGCCCTTCCCTGCCGGCGCCCGGCGAGGCACTACAAGACTCTACGAAGACGGCGTCTTTCCTACGGCTAGCGGCCGCGCGCAATTCATTGCCGATCCGTACCGCGCCGCCAAGGAACAACGCGACGCGCGCTTCCCGCTGACTTTGATCACCGGTCGCCTGCGTGACCAGTGGCACGGCATGAGCCGCACCGGCACCGCCGCGCAATTGTTCGGCCACGTCAGCGAAGCCGTGCTGAGCCTGCACCCTGACGAAATGCGTCGGCACCGCTTGCAGCCCGGTGATCTGGTCAATCTGAAAAGCCGCCGTGGCGCGGTGATTGTTGCGGTCGGCAGCGACGACAGCGTGCGTCCGGGCCAGGCGTTTCTGCCGATGCACTGGGGCGATCGCTATCTCAAGGGCGGCGTCAACACGCTGACCTTGCCGGCGTTTGATCCACTGTCCAAACAACCGGAGCTCAAGCACAGCGGCGTGCGTCTGGAGGCAGTCAACCTGCCGTGGCAACTGTTCGCCTTGATCGAGGGTGATGTTCAACGGCATTTCGAGACGCTACGGCCGCTGTGTGAGGCGTTTTCCTACGTCAGCCTCAGCCTTGTCGGTCGTGAGCGGCCAGCGTTGCTGATACGCGCTGCACACGATGAGGCGCCCGATCCACAGTTGCTGGGCGAGATCGACCAATGCCTCTCGCTGCTGGATGGCCCGGTTCTGGCCTACGACGACCCTCGCCGAGCCATCGGCAAGCGGGTGCGTATCGAAAACGGCCGTATCACCGCGATTCGCCTGGCCGGCGAAACCCTGGCGCAACACTGGCTGCAAAGCCTGTGGCTGGAGGGCCGCGCCGACCAACAACTGCGGCGCTGGCTGCTCGCGCCGATGAGCGCGCCGCCGGGCACTGTCGGAGCGATCGCCACCGACAAGACCTTGTGCAATTGCGAAAACGTCAGCCTCAACGCAGTCTGCGCCGGCATTCGCCAGGGCCTGGATCTGCAAGGCCTGAAAAACAATCTCCGATGCGGTACTCAATGCGGTTCCTGCGTGCCGGAAATCAAGCGTCTGCTGGCTGCCGAAGCGCGGCCGGTCGCGGTCATTTAACGAGGACAACACCATGAATGCGAAAGTCTGGCTGGTGGGCGCAGGCCCTGGCGATCCGGAGTTGTTGACGCTCAAAGCGGTGCGGGCGTTGCGCGAGGCCGATGTGGTGATGATCGATGATCTGGTCAACGACGCCGTGCTGGAACACTGCCCGACTGCGCGGGTTATTCCCGTTGGCAAGCGCGGCGGCTGCCGCTCGACGCCGCAGGCATTCATTCATCGCCTGATGCTGCGTTATGCACGCCAAGGCAAATGCGTAGTGCGCCTGAAGGGCGGCGATCCGTGCATTTTCGGCCGCGGTGGCGAAGAAGCGCAGTGGTTGCGCGAGCGCGGGGTTGAAGTGGAACTGGTCAATGGCATTACCGCCGGGCTGGCCGGGGCGACGCAGTGCGATATTCCGCTGACGTTGCGGGGCGTGGCGCGCGGAGTAACGTTGGTGACTGCGCACACCCAGGATGACAGCCAGTTGAACTGGCAGGCGCTGGCGCAAGGCGGGACGACGCTGGTGGTTTACATGGGCGTGGCCAAGCTGGGCGAGATTCGTGATCAGCTGCTGGCGGGAGGGATGGCGGCGGATACGCCGGTGGCGATGATCGAAAACGCCTCGTTGGCGCATCAGCGTGAATGTCGCAGTGACCTGAGTGCGATGGCTGAGGATGCCTCGGCGTTTGAATTGAAGAGCCCGGCGATTCTGGTGATTGGTGCGGTGGCTGGTGTCGTGCAAGAGCAAAAGATCGCAGCCTTCGGCAGCTCCTGCACGGCGTAACGCGCGCACGCGCTTTTAAGCGGCGAAGCCAAATCGCAGACAAAGAAAAGCCCGGCCTGAGCCGGGCTTTTCCATCAGCGGCAGCTAATTACTTAGCTTGAGCTTCAACCTGCGCTTCTACGCGACGGTTTACAGCGCGGCCAGCTTCAGTTTTGTTGTCAGCAACTGGGCGGGATTCGCCGTAGCCAACAGACTGAACGCGGGACGATTCAACACCGTACTGGTTGGTCAGAACTTGCTTAACGGCGTTTGCACGACGCTCGGACAGTTTCTGGTTGTAAGCGTCAGGACCGACGGAGTCAGTGTGACCTTCAACAGTAGTGGTGGTGGATGGGTACTGCTTCATGAAGTCAGCCAGGTTTTTGATGTCGCCGTAGCTGTTAGGCTTGACTACCGACTTGTCGAAGTCGAATTTCACGTCCAGCTCAACACGAACAACTTCAGCAACTGCTGGGCAGCCATCAGCGTCAACGGTTACGTTGGCTGGGGTGTCCGGGCACTTGTCAACGTTGTCGCAAACGCCATCGTTGTCGCTGTCGGAGCAGACTTCAGCAGGTGCTGGAACTGGAGCAGCAGCTGGCTTGGAGCCGCCACCGAAGTTCACACCGATACCGACGCTAGGAGCCCACTCGGTGTCGCCCTGGTCGATGTTGTACTGAGCTTCAACGCCGGCACGGGCGTAGAAGTTCTCGGTGAAGTACAGCTTGGCACCGCCGCCAACGTTGGCGAAGGTGGAACGGTTACGACCGTTCGAACCGTTCTGGTCGATGCTCTGGTCAGAGAAACCGGCCGAAACGTATGGACGAATCATGTCGCCTGGGTTGTTGAAGTGGTACAGAGCGTCCAGAGCGGTGTTAGCGCCTTTGACGTTCTTGCCATCGTCGGCACGTACGTTGTGCACTTCGTCGTAGCCCAGACGCAGTTCAACGTCGTCGGTCAGGAAGTAACCGATCGAACCGCCGAACAGGTTGCCGTTGTTCTTGAAGTTACGAGCGCTGTCGAATTGTTCTTTCTTAGCGAAGCCTTCGATTTCAACTGCGCCTTGGCCTTGTGCCAGAGCGCCGAACGAAGTGGCGGCAATCAGAGAACCAATGGCCAAGCCCAAGGTGTTTTTCAGTTTCATCCGTTAAATCCCCATCTGGTGATTGTGAAGCAGTCCCGCAAACCGGGGGACAACTCGGCGGCAAGTCTATCAGAACTTGCCTACACGTAAGAGATATTTGCGCTGAACTAAGTTTCAGCAATGCCTGCAAATTTCTCACGCAATTTATCTAGAGCGCGTTTGTAACGCATTTTTGTCGCACTCAAACCCATGTGCATGATGTCTGCGATCTCCTGAAACTCCAGCTCTGCGACAAATCGTAGCACCAGAATTTCGCGGTCAATCGGATTCACATACACCAGCCAGCGATCAAGCCCACCCTTCTCCTCCGGCTTCGGCGCCTTTTCTTCAGACGCTTCTTCAAGAGGGTCCAGACTGAGAGCGTCCATCAAGCGACGCTTACGCCGTTCCTTCCGATACTGCGTGATGCATTCGTTGTAAGTGATGCTGTAAAGCCAGGTTTTGAACTTCGATTTCCCCTCGAAGTTCTTCAGGCCGTACAGCACCTTCAGCATCACTTCCTGACAGACATCGTCTGCGTCGCGATCGTTCCCAAGATATCTCGCGCAGACGTTAAATAATGTTCGCTGGTAACGCCGCATCAACTCTTCGTAGGCGCGCGTTACGTGAAACAGCTCGGTATGCGAGCGCGCGACCAACTCCTCATCAGAGAGCTCGCGGGGGTCGTAGCGCGTGGATAGCGGTTGGGCTTTATTCAAAACAAGTCGTGCCGACAGTCAGGTCAATGTCCGCCACAACCAGCCTCGGCTGGCATTTTGCGGCGGCATACATTAGCAGGGTTTGCCGGTTTAGCGGCTACTCACATGCTGTTCCAGCAGGATCCGATTGGAGAGAGAGACTAGCTCACCCTCATCGGTCAGCAATGTGGTTTTAACCGTGCCGATCTCTTCGATCTGGCCTTCGACCTCGCCAACACGCACTTGTTGCCCAACCTCGTACAGCTCACGCACATAGATTCCCGCAAGAATCTGACCGGCGATTTCCCGGCTTCCCAAACCCATGGCCAGCGCAACTGCCAGACCAACGGTAATCAATACGATGACAATCACATGGTTCAGCAGGTCGGTCTTGACCTCGAGCTGGCTGATCGCTACCGAGATGCTGATGATGATCACCAGCCCCTGCGCGATCCGCCCCAACCCCGAAGCGTAGTCCAGGCCCACGCCTTCTGCTGCGCCGCGCACCAGCCCGTTGGCCAGTTGCGCCAGCAGGACACCGACCAGCAACACCAGCGCGGCGCCGAATACTTTCGGCAGATACAACGCCAGCATGTCCAGCGTAGCTGAAACTCGCTCGAGGCCAAGGGATTCTGCCGCAGAAACCAGAAAAATCAGCAGAACGAACCAGTAGACGATTTTACCGATCAGCGTCGAGATCGGCACTTGCAGCCCGGCGCGCGACATCAGCTTGGTCAGCCCGGTACCGCCCATCAGGCGATCAAGGCCCAGTTTTGCGAGCAATTTGGAGAGCAAGGTGTCGAGCAGCTTGGCCACGACGAAACCCAACAGCAGCACAACCAGTGCGCCGAACAGGTTCGGAATGAAGTTAGCGACTTTGGTCCACAACGCAGTCATTGCAGTGACGAGGCTCTGAGTCCAGAGATCAAGTTCCATATTCAATCAGCCTTATCAGCAGTGCGAGCGGTAGTTTTACGAAGACGGGAAACCGGCGAGACATGCGCCGAGCCATTGTTCAGGGCGATCATCAGCGCGGGCAGCCAGCGGCCCAGCAGGCTGAACAAATCACCGGCGCCGACCTGGCGGTTGGCGGTTTTGAGTACGCGGCCCAGGCACGCATCGTCGTCGCGGCTGGACGGCGAAGCGTTGAGCATGTCGCGCAAAGACTGTTCAAACGGATCGTGCATACGCACCTCTCGTGATGTCTGTGAAAGACGCGGGCAGATTTGCTCGGGTCACATGCGCCATGTTCACACCCAGCGCAATCGACGGAACAACCACCACTGACCGAACGCCAGGGCGAGTACCGTTAAGCAGGCAATCAGGAAACCATACGGGCTTTCGGCAAACGGAATACCGCCGACATTGATGCCCAGCAGACCGGTGATGAAACTCATCGGCAAAAAGATGCAGGTAATGATGCCGAAGCGGTACATGGTGCGATTCATGTGCACGCTCAAACGCCGGTCTTCGGCCTCCAGCACAAGCCCCACACGCTCTCGAGTCAATTCGAGCTCTTCCAGATAACGGGTCAGGCTGTTGTTCAATTCGTTCCAGTAGTCGGCGTCGTCTTCGACGAACCACGGCAATTTTATCCGCGTCAGCTGTCCGAAAATATCCCGCTGTGGCGCAAGAAAACGCTTCAGCCCGGCCGCTCTACGGCGGATGTGCAAAATCGCCCCGTGCTCGGGCGTATACCGTTCGTCGGCGTCGAGTTTTTCTTCCTCTTCATCGACCACTTCCGACAGGCACGTGACCAGATCCTGCACTTTATTGGTGAGGAACTGCGCCAGATACAGCATCAATTCAGAAGACGTTTTCGGACCTTTGCCCTCCCCCAGCAGCGCCAGCAACTCATCCGTAGCCCGCAACGGGCGCAAACGCAGGGAAATCACCCGCTGAGCGGAGGCGAAAATCCGCACCGAGACCATGTCTTCCGGCTCGGCGCCCGGGTTGAGATTGACCCCGCGCAGAAACAGCAGCAGCTCGGAGTCGGGCAATGGCAACAGACGCGGGCGGGTGTTCTCTTCCAGCAGCAGATCGCAGGTGAATTCGTTGAGCCCGCTGGATTTGCGCAGCCAGGTTTGGGTCTGCGGATGGCTGCGATCCCAGTGCAGCCACAGGCTTTCATGGGCCTGCAGCTGCAAATCGTCGAGCTCAGTCCTGGCTATCGAACGCGCACCGCCCTTGCCGTCCAGTACCAGGGCATGTACCAGCCCCCATTGCGCGTTTTCTTCCTCGAACATCCGCATCCCTTGTCGAAAACCTTATTCAGGCATTTTCAGCGGAGTCGGCGAAACGATCACGCCGTTGTTGTCCGCATAAATGTACTGGCCCGGGTGAAACGTTACGCCTGCGAAAGTCACCGGGACGTTGAGGTCGCCAATGCCGCGCTTGTCGGTTTTCATCGGGTGACTGGCCAGCGCCTGCACGCCGAGATCGGTCTGGGCGATGACGTCGACGTCACGGATGCAACCGTAGATCACCAGCCCTTCCCAGCCGTTCTGCGCGGCCTTGGCGGCGATCATGTCGCCCAGCAGGGCGCGGCGCAGCGAACCGCCGCCATCAACCACCAGCACTTTGCCTTTGCCGTTGAGTTCGGCTTGCTCCTTGACCAGCGAATTGTCTTCGAAGCACTTGATGGTCACGATTTCGCCGCCGAAGGAATCCCGGCCGCCGAAATTGCTGAACATCGGTTCCAGCACCTGCACCAGCTCCGGGTAGGCGTCGCACAGGTCAGGCGTAAGGTAATGTTCCATCGAAAAACTCCTGTAACAAGGAAGACGATCAAGGGATGCCGCATTCTGATG
The DNA here is from genome assembly GCF_979258175.1 of Pseudomonas sp. AC255. Lineage (NCBI taxonomy): Bacteria > Pseudomonadati > Pseudomonadota > Gammaproteobacteria > Pseudomonadales > Pseudomonadaceae > Pseudomonas > Pseudomonas sp. AC255. The sequence goes on from NZ_OZ409841.1 coordinate 3,280,016, forward strand.
AGACGAGTTCCGGCGGTCGCTGTTTACCTTAGTCCATGCCATGGTCGCTGACGCAACCTGAACAAACCCTGAAACGTAATAGCTAAACAGTCACGAAATATGACCAGAACCGCACAATGCGTCATATCTTAGCCGCAAGCCAGGCTGAACGGAACGCCCCTCACACTGCGGCGGCCAGATTCGCTGGCTGCGCAAGCAACGGTGTCTGCTGATCCTTCAACCAGCGCGCCACCAGCGGCCACACTTCAGCCTGCGCTGCTTTGCTCACCAGCATTTCGACATGGCCGAAATTATCCGAGAAGCCCTGCTCGCGGCCCAGGTTGATGAACTGCTTGCACTCTGAGCCGATCTGCTCGAACAGCTTGCGGCAGGCCCACGCCGGATCCTGATGATCGCCCGCTGCCGTCACCGCCAGCACCGGTACCTGAACCTCGGCAAGTCCGGCCCACCAGTCCTTGTCCTTGTCGCCGAAGCGACCGAACAAGCCGTACCAGCGCATGCTTTCGATGGCCAGGCCGATCGGTTCGTCTTCCGGACCGCGTTTGAGGCGTGAGCCGGACAACTGCGCGAAACGCTTGAGAATAAAGCGCCCGCCCCACTCCACCGGTGGGATTTTCAACGGCCAGTAGGTGCGGCTGACCTGGGTGCCGAAAAACGCCGCCGAGGCCACGGCCGGTTCGCCGAGATACTCGCCACCGAGCGCCGCCGCCAGGGTGATGCCGCCCAGCGAATGGCCGATCCAGTGCGGGATCTGTCCGCTCTGCTCACGCACGAACGCGGCAATCGCCGGCAGATCGTAACGGGCATAATCGGCCACGCGGTTGCGCCGATAGTCTTCGTTGCGCTGGGACAGGCCGTGACCGCGCATTTCCGGAATCCACACGTCGAAGCCCAGCCGCGTCAGATACGCGCCGAGCCCGAGGCCTTTGGGGGAAAACCAGAAGCGCCGATTGGAAAAGCTGCCGTGTAACAGAATCACCGGCACGCCGCGTGGCGCCGTGTCATCGGCCATGCCCAGGCGGGTGACGGCGATCTCTACGGACCAGTCCGGGCTGTTGCCGGGTTTCAATCGATAGACGTCTTCGCTCAGATCGCCGCGCCGCTCGGCGCTGATCAGCGCGACAGGAAACAGGTTGCTGCTGCTTTGCATAATGCTCTTGCACAAAAAAGGGCGGCATCCGATGGAGCCCGCCCTACTTCAATCTCAAGGCCCGGCCCATGTGGGAGCGAGCCTGCTCGCGAAAGCGGTGTATCAATCAACATCCATGGTGAATGTTGCTCCGTCTTCGCGAGCAGGCTCGCTCCTACAGGGGCGCGGCCCGTTCACATGTTGATCAAGCCTGCGCCTGACCTTCGGCGAGGAAGAACCAGGTTTCCAGCACGGTGTCCGGGTTCAGCGACACGCTCTCGATGCCCTGTTCCATCAGCCACTTGGCCAGATCCGGGTGGTCCGAAGGACCCTGACCGCAGATGCCGATGTACTTGCCAGCCTTGTTGCAGGCCTGAATGGCGTTGGCCAACAGTTTCTTCACCGCCGGATTACGTTCGTCGAACAGGTGCGCGATGATCCCCGAGTCACGGTCCAGACCCAGCGTCAGTTGGGTCAGGTCGTTGGAGCCGATCGAGAAACCGTCGAAGAATTCGAGGAATTCCTCAGCCAGAATCGCGTTGGATGGCAGCTCGCACATCATGATCACGCGTAGACCGTTCTCGCCACGCTTCAAGCCGTTCTCGGCGAGCAGATCGACCACCTGGCTGGCTTCGCCGAGAGTACGGACGAACGGCACCATGATTTCCACGTTGGTCAGGCCCATCTCGTTGCGCACGCGTTTCAGCGCGCGGCATTCGAGTTCGAAGCAGTCGCGGAACGATTCGCTGATGTAACGCGAAGCACCACGGAAGCCCAGCATCGGGTTTTCTTCTTCCGGCTCGTAGAGCTTGCCGCCGATCAGGTTGGCGTATTCGTTGGACTTGAAGTCCGACAAACGCACGATGACTTTTTTCGGCGTGAACGCTGCAGCCAGGGTGCTGATGCCTTCCACCAGTTTGTCGACGTAGAAGTCGACCGGGTCGCTGTAGCCGGCAATACGCTTGTCGACGCTGTCCTTGATTTCCTGCGGCAGGCCGTCGTAGTTCAACAGCGCTTTCGGGTGCACGCCGATCATGCGGTTGATGATGAATTCCAGACGCGCCAGACCAACGCCGGCGTTCGGCAATTGGGCGAAGTCGAAGGCGCGATCCGGATTGCCGACGTTCATCATGATCTTGAACGGCAGCTCCGGCATGGCATCGACGGAGTTCTTCTTGATGTCGAAGCCCAGTTCGCCTTCGAAAATGTAGCCGGTGTCGCCTTCGGCGCAGGATACGGTCACGCCCTGGCCATCCTTCAGCAACTGGGTGGCGTTACCGCAACCGACCACCGCCGGAATGCCCAGCTCACGGGCGATGATCGCCGCGTGGCAGGTACGCCCGCCACGGTTGGTGACGATGGCGCTGGCGCGCTTCATCACTGGTTCCCAGTCCGGGTCGGTCATGTCGGAAACCAGCACGTCGCCCGGCTGGACTTTGTCCATTTCCGAGACGTCTTTGATGATCCGTACTTTGCCGGCGCCGATGCGCTGGCCGATCGCCCGGCCTTCCACCAGCACGGTGCCGGTCTCTTTCAGCAGGTAACGTTCCATGACGTTGGCCTGGGTGCGGCTTTTCACGGTTTCCGGACGCGCTTGCACGATGTACAGCTTGCCGTCGTCACCGTCCTTGGCCCACTCGATGTCCATCGGGCAGCCGTAGTGCTTCTCGATGATCATCGCCTGCTTGGCCAGCTCGCTGACTTCGGCGTCGGTCAGGCAGAAACGCGCGCGTTCGGCCTTGTCGACATCGACGGTCTTGACCGAACGACCGGCCTTGGCCTCGTCGCCGTAGATCATCTTGATGGCTTTGCTGCCCAGATTGCGACGCAGGATCGCCGGACGACCGGCCTCCAGCGTGCCTTTGTGTACGTAGAACTCATCCGGGTTGACCGCGCCTTGTACGACGGTTTCGCCCAGGCCGTAAGCGCCGGTGATGAACACCACGTCACGGAAACCCGATTCGGTATCGAGGGTGAACATCACGCCGGCGGTGCCGGTTTCCGAGCGCACCATGCGCTGCACGCCAGCCGACAGGGCGACCAGTTTGTGGTCGAAGCCCTGGTGCACGCGGTAGGAAATCGCACGGTCGTTGAACAGCGAAGCGAACACCTCTTTGGCGGCGCGGATTACGTTTTCCACGCCACGGATGTTCAGGAAGGTTTCCTGCTGACCGGCGAACGAGGCATCCGGCAGGTCTTCGGCGGTAGCAGAAGAACGCACGGCCACAGCCACATCAGGATTGCCCGCCGACAGCGCGGCGAACGCGGTGCGGATCTCGGCATTCAGTTTTTCCGGGAATTCGGCGTCCATGATCCATTGGCGGATCTGCGCGCCGGTCTTGGCCAGGGCATTGACGTCGTCGACGTCAAGCGCGTCGAGGGCCTTGTGGATCTGCTCGTTCAGGCCGCTCAGTTCGAGGAAGTCACGATAGGCCTGAGCCGTCGTGGCGAAGCCGCCGGGGACCGAAACACCGGCGCCTGCCAGGTTACTGATCATCTCGCCCAGGGATGCGTTCTTGCCCCCCACATGCTCAACATCGTGTTTGCCGAGCTTATCGAGGGAAACTACGTACTCTACCAAGGTGATCTCTCCACTAACTGTGTTGGAAAAGCTCAGAAACCGGCGGCCCGGGGAGCCTTGGCCGGTTGTATGGCCTGGACCTGGAAAATAAGTGAGAATGCGGGCCAATGGCGGCCGGCAAATCGCGCCTATCATATCCAGAAATGCTCATCAGCTTAAGGCCCAAGGTGCAAATGAAACGATCTGCTTTCTTCATCTCCGATGGCACCGGCATTACCGCCGAAACCCTGGGTCAAAGCCTGTTGGCGCAGTTCGAAAACATTACCTTCAGCAAATTCACGCGGCCCTACATCGACAGCGTGGAAAAAGCGCGGGCCATGGTACAACAAATCAACAAAGCCGCTGAAACCGACGGCTTTCGGCCGATCATCTTCGACACCATCGTCAATCAGGACATCCGTGAGATTCTCGCAACGTCCAATGGTTTCATGATCGACATTTTCTCGACTTTCCTCGCGCCGCTCGAACAGGAGCTTACCGAGCACTCTTCCTACACCGTCGGCAAGTCCCATTCCATCGGGCACAACTCCAATTACATGGAGCGCATCGAGGCGGTGAACTTCGCCCTCGACAACGATGACGGCGCGCGCACCCACTATTACGACAAAGCCGATCTGATACTAGTGGGCGTGTCGCGATGCGGCAAAACGCCGACGTGTCTGTACATGGCCATGCAGTTCGGTATCCGCGCGGCCAACTATCCGCTGACCGAAGACGACATGGAGCGCCTGACCCTGCCGCCGGCCCTGCGCGCCCATCAGCACAAGCTGTTCGGCCTGACCATCGACCCCGACCGCCTGACTGCGATCCGCAACGAGCGCAAGCCCAACAGCCGTTATTCGAGCTACGCCCAGTGCGAATTCGAAGTGCGCGAAGTGGAGAACCTGTTCCGCCGCGAGAACATTCCGCACATCAATTCCACGCATTTTTCCGTCGAGGAGATTTCTGCGAAGATTCTGGTGGAAAAAGGCGTTGAGCGGCGGTTCAAGTAGGTTTGCGGTGCCTGATCTGACGCTATCGCGGGCAAGCCCGCTCCCACAGGTTCTGAAGGCGTTCACAATTTCTGTGTTCATCACCATTCCCTGTGGGAGCGGGCTTGCCCGCGAAGAACGATAACGCGGTCTGTCAGAGCACAAACAGATCGATGAATCGATTCACCGCTGTGGCTTCCAGCCGCGCCTGATCCTCACAGAGCGCAAATATCTCAGCGCAACGCTGGCCGGCGAAACGCGTGGCCAGATTGGCCTTGAACTTGTCCTCCAGCAACGGAATACCTTCGGCGCGGCGGCGGCGATGGCCGATCGGGTACTCCACCAGCACTTTATCGGTGCTGCTGCCATCCTTGAAAAACACCTGCACGGCATTGGCAATCGAGCGCTTGTCGGCTTCGAGGTATTCGCGGCTGTAACGTGGTTCTTCGACGATGACCATTTTTTCGCGCAGCACATCGATGATCGGATGCGCCTTGTGGAAGTCGTCTTCGTAGTGCTCCGCCACCAGATTGCCGAATGCCAGCGGCACGGCAGTCATGTATTGCAGGCAGTGGTCGCGGTCGGCGGCATTGGCCAGCGGGCCGACCTTGGAAATGATGCGGATCGCCGATTCATGGGTGGTGATGACGATGCGGTCGATCTCATGCAGGCGATTGCGCACCTGCGGATGGAGGGTCACCGCCGCCTCGCATGCGGTTTGCGCATGGAATTCGGCGGGGAAGCTGATCTTGAACAGCACGTTTTCCATCACGTAACTGCCGAACGGCCGGGAAAAGCTGAAAGCGCGTTTGTCCGAGGGTTTCAGCGCCAGATCGTTGTTGGTGTGGCTGAACGAAACGTCATAGAAGCCCCACTGCTTCGCGCTCAAAACTCCGGGAATGCCCATCTCGCCGCGCATGGCGATGTCGGCCAGCCTTACGCCGCGACTCGCCGCATCCCCCGCCGCCCAGGATTTGCGCGAGCCGGCGTTCGGCGCGTGACGATAGGTGCGCAGCGCCTGACCGTCGGCGAAGGCATGGGACAGCGCCGACAGCATCTGCTCGCGATTGGCACCCATCAGTCTGGCGCTGACGGCGGTCGAGGCGACTTTCACCAGAATGACGTGGTCGAGTCCAACCCGGTTGAAGGAGTTTTCCAGAGCGATCACGCCTTGAATCTCGTGGGCCATGATCATTGCTTCCAGCACATCGCGGACCGTCAGCGGCGCTTCACCGTTAGCGACGCGTTTTTGCGACAGGTGATCGGCAACGGCGAGGATGGCGCCGAGGTTGTCCGATGGATGGCCCCATTCGGCGGCAAGCCAGGTGTCGTTGTAATCGAGCCAACGGACGATACAGCCGATGTCCCACGCGGCCTTGACCGGATCGAGGCGATAACGGGTGCCCGGCACTCGTGCGCCGAACGGCACCACCGTGCCCTCTACGATCGGGCCGAGGTGTTTCGTGCATTCGGGGAAACGCAGGGCCAGCAGACCGCAGCCCAGCGTGTCGATCAGGCAGTTGCGCGCGGTGTTCAGCGCCTCGGCGGATTCGGGCTTGAAGGTGAGGACGTAGTCGGCGATGTCCTGCAGGACTGCGTCGTAATCGGGACGGTTGTTCAGGTCGACGTTGGCGCTCATGTTCGATTCACTCGTAAAGTGGTTCGTTGATGGGACCTCGGTTCAGGGCTAACGATTTCTTATGATTGAAATGCAATCCACTGTGGGAGCGAGCCTGCTCGCGAAGGCTGAGCGTCAGTCAACATTTGCATGTCTGATGCATCGCTTTCGCGAGCAGGCTCGCTCCCACAAGGATATTGCTGTTGCTTAAAAGCAATCGCCGGGCACGCGGACATAGCCTTCCATGAGCACCCGCGCACTGCGACTCATGATGGCTTTCTTCACCACCCATTCGCCATTCTCCAGCGTCGCTTCAGCGCCCACGCGCAAAGTCCCCGACGGATGGCCGAAACGCACCGCGTTGCGTTCAATGCCTCCCGCAGCGAGATTCACCAACGTGCCGGAAATCGCTGCCGCCGTGCCGATCGCCACTGCCGCCGTGCCCATCATGGCGTGGTGCAGCTTGCCCATCGACAACGCGCGCACCAGCAGGTCCACATCACCAGCGGCAATCGCTTTACCACTCGACGCCACGTAATCCGCAGGCTTGGCGACGAATGCGACTTTCGGCGTGTGCTGCCGCTTGGCGGCTTCTTCCAGATTGGCGATCAGGCCCATGCGCAACGCACCGTAAGCACGAATCGTCTCGAACATCAGCAGCGCTTTTGGATCGCCGTTGATCGCGCCCTGGAGTTCGGTGCCGGTGTAACCGATGTCTTCGGCGTTGACGAAAATCGTCGGGATCCCGGCGTTGATCATGGTCGCCTTGAACGTGCCGACACCCGGCACTTCCAGCTCGTCGACCAGATTGCCCGTAGGGAACATCGAGCCACCGCCGCCCTCTTCTTCCGCCGCCGGATCCATGAATTCGACCTGCACTTCGGCCGCCGGAAAGGTCACGCCGTCGAGTTCGAAATCGCCGGTTTCCTGCACTTCGCCGTTGGTGATCGGCACGTGGGCGATGATGGTCTTGCCGATATTGGCCTGCCACACGCGCACTACCGCCACGCCGTTGTGCGGAATGCGGCTGGCGTCGACCAGACCGTTGCTGATGGCGAACGAACCGGCCGCCGCCGAGAGGTTGCCGCAGTTGCCGCTCCAGTCGACGAACGGCTTGTCGATCGACACTTGGCCGAACAGGTAATCGACGTCGTGATCGGCGCGGGTGCTTTTCGACAGGATCACGGTTTTGCTGGTGCTCGACGTTGCGCCGCCCATGCCGTCGATTTGCTTGTCGTAGGGATCGGGGCTGCCGATCACTCGCAGCAACAAAGCGTCGCGCGCCGGTCCTGGGACCTGCGCTGCTTCGGGCAGATCCTTGAGGCTGAAGAACACGCCTTTGCTGGTGCCGCCGCGCATGTAAGTCGCAGGGATTTTTATTTGTGGTGCGTGAGCCATGGTGCTCCTTACCGAAGGCATGGGACTTGAAAATCCCATGCCCACAAGTTGATTTAAACGGCGACCGCCGAGCCTTCGAGGAAGTCCTGCGCGAAGCGCTGCAACACGCCGCCGGCCTCGTAGATCGACACTTCTTCAGCGGTATCGAGACGGCAGGTCACCGGCACTTCGACACGCTCGCCATTCTTGCGATTGATCACCAGCGTAAGATCCGCACGCGGCTTGCGCTCGCCGATCACGTCGTAGGTTTCGCTGCCATCGATGGCCAGAGTGTGGCGGTTGGTGCCAGGTTTGAATTCCAGCGGCAACACGCCCATGCCCACCAGGTTGGTGCGGTGAATGCGCTCGAAACCTTCAGCGGCAATCGCCTCGACACCGGCCAGGCGCACGCCTTTCGCCGCCCAGTCGCGGGACGAACCCTGACCGTAGTCGGCACCAGCGATGATGATCAGCGGCTGCTTGCGCTGCATGTAGGTTTCGATGGCTTCCCACATGCGCATGACCTGGCCTTCCGGCTCGACACGCGCCAGCGAACCCTGCTTGACCTTGCCGTTTTCCACGACCATTTCGTTGAACAGCTTCGGATTGGCGAACGTCGCGCGCTGTGCGGTCAGGTGGTCGCCACGGTGGGTGGCGTAGGAGTTGAAGTCCTCTTCCGGCAGGCCCATTTTCGCCAGGTATTCGCCGGCGGCGCTGTCGAGCATGATCGCGTTCGATGGCGACAGGTGATCAGTGGTGATGTTGTCCGGCAGCACCGCCAGCGGGCGCATGCCCTTCAACGGACGGGCGCCGGCCAGTGCGCCTTCCCAGTACGGCGGACGGCGGATGTAGGTGCTCATCTCGCGCCAGTCGTACAGCGGCGCGACTTTCGGCCCGGTGTCTTCATGCACGGCGAACATCGGGATGTAGACCTGCCGGAACTGCTCGGGCTTGACCGACGACTTCACCACCGCATCGATTTCTTCGTCGCTCGGCCAGATGTCCTTGAGGCGGATTTCCCGGCCATCGACCACGCCCAGCACATCCTTCTCGATATCGAAACGGATGGTCCCGGCGATCGCGTAGGCAACCACCAGCGGCGGCGAGGCGAGGAATGCCTGTTTGGCGTACGGGTGAATGCGGCCGTCGAAGTTGCGATTGCCGGAAAGCACCGCGGTCGCGTACAGATCGCGGTCGATGATCTCTTGCTGGATCAGCGGATCGAGGGCGCCGGACATGCCATTGCAGGTGGTGCAGGCAAACGCGACGACGCCGAAGCCGAGCTGTTCCAGCTCAGTGGTCAGCCCCGCTTCATCGAGGTACAGCGCCACGGTTTTCGAGCCCGGCGCCAGCGAAGATTTGACCCACGGCTTGCGGGTCAGGCCGAGCTTGTTGGCGTTGCGCGCCAACAGGCCAGCGGCTATGACGTTGCGCGGGTTGCTGGTGTTGGTGCAACTGGTGATGGCGGCGATGATCACCGCGCCGTCGGGCATTTGCCCCGGCACGTCATCCCACTGGCCGGAGATGCCTTTGGCTGCCAGATCCGATACCGCAACGCGGGCGTGCGGGTTGCTCGGGCCGGCCATGTTGCGCACCACCGAGGACAGATCAAAAGTCAGGCCGCGCTCGTATTGCGCGCCTTTCAGGCTGTCAGCCCAGAGGCCGGTCAACTTGGCGTATTGCTCGACCAGTTGCACTTGCTGGTCTTCACGACCGGTCAGTTTCAGGTAATCGATGGTCTGCTGGTCGATGTAGAACATCGCCGCCGTGGCGCCGTATTCCGGGGCCATGTTGGAGATGGTCGCGCGGTCGCCGAGGGTCAGCGCTGCTGCACCTTCACCGAAGAACTCCAGCCACGCGCCAACGACTTTCTGTTTGCGCAGGTATTCGGTCAGGGCCAGGACCATGTCGGTGGCGGTGATGCCCGGTTGCAACTTGCCGGTCAGTTCGACGCCAACGCTTTCCGGCAGGCGCATCCACGACGCGCGACCGAGCATCACGCTCTCGGCTTCGAGGCCGCCGACACCAATGGCGATCACACCGAGCGCATCGACGTGCGGCGTGTGGCTGTCGGTGCCGACGCAAGTGTCGGGGAACGCCACGCCTTCGCGCACCTGAATCACCGGGGACATTTTCTCCAGGTTGATCTGGTGCATGATGCCGTTGCCCGGCGGGATCACATCGACGTTCTTGAAGGCCTTTTTGGTCCAGTTGATGAAGTGGAAACGGTCTTCGTTGCGGCGGTCTTCGATGGCGCGGTTCTTCTCGAAGGCCTGGGCATCGAAACCGCCCGCCTCGACGGCCAGCGAGTGGTCGACGATCAATTGCGTCGGCACCACCGGGTTAACCTGCGCCGGGTCACCGCCCTGCAAAGCGATGGCGTCACGCAGACCGGCGAGGTCGACCAGCGCGGTCTGGCCGAGGATGTCATGGCAGACCACCCGCGCCGGGAACCACGGGAAATCGAGGTCGCGCTTGCGTTCGATCAGTTGCTTGAGCGAGTCGGTGAGCGTGGCCGGGTCGCAGCGACGCACAAGGTTTTCCGCCAGCACGCGGGAGGTGTACGGCAGGGTGTCGTAGCTGCCAGGCGCAATCGCCTCGACCGCCGCGCGGGTGTCGAAGTAATCCAGCGGCGTGCCGGGCAGGTTCTTGCGGAATTCTGTGTTCATCGGGTCAGGACTCGGGTCACGGTGATTGCAAAGGGTGGGCCAGAAACCTGAGTTACACACCGTCCACTGTGGGAGCGAGCCTGCTCGCGAAAGCGGTATATCAGTCGACATCAATGTTGAATGTCAGTCCGTCTTCGCGAGCAGGCTCGCTCCCACAGGGTCTAGCGGTGTTCTCTGGTTCCGGGTCAGCCCACCATTCAGCGACGTTCGATTGCCACGAACTTGCGCTGTTCGACGCCGGTGTACTCGGCGCTTGGGCGGATGATGCGGTTGTTGGCGCGTTGTTCGAACACGTGCGCGGCCCAGCCGGTCAGGCGCGAGCAGACGAAGATCGGCGTGAACAGCTTGGTCGGGATGCCCATGAAGTGGTAAGCCGAGGCGTGATAGAAGTCGGCATTCGGGAACAGTTTCTTCTGCTCCCACATGGTCTTGTCGATGGCCTCGGAAACCGGGAACAGCACCTTGTCGCCGACCTCGTCCGCGAGTTTTTTCGCCCAGCCCTTGATCACCTCGTTGCGCGGGTCGCTGTCCTTATAGATCGCGTGGCCGAAGCCCATGATTTTGTCCTTGCGCTCGAGCATGCCGAGGGTGCCTTTGATCGCCTCTTCCGGCGACGAGAAGCGCTCGATCATTTCCATCGCCGCTTCGTTGGCGCCGCCGTGCAATGGACCGCGCAGCGAACCGATTGCCGCTGTTACGCAGGAATACAGATCGGAAAGGGTCGAGGCGCAAACCCGTGCGGTGAAGGTCGAGGCATTGAATTCGTGCTCGGCGTAGAGGATCAGCGACACGTTCATGACTTTGACGTGCAGTTCGCTCGGTTTCTTGCCGTGCAGCAAATGCAGGAAGTGGCCACCGATGGTCGGCTCGTCGCTGACGCAGTCGATGCGCTTGCCGTCGTGGCTGAAGCGATACCAGTAGCACATGATCGCCGGGAAAGCGGCGAGCAGGCGGTCGGTCTTGTCGCGCTGTTCGGCGAAGTCCTTCTCCGGTTCGATGTTGCCGAGGAATGAGCAACCGGTACGCATGACGTCCATCGGATGCGCGTCAGCCGGGATGCGCTCAAGCACTTCCTTGAGCGCTTGCGGCAGGTCGCGCAGCTTGCTCAGTTTGCTTTGATAGTCGGCCAGTTGCGCTTTGGTCGGCAGTTCGCCGTACAGCAGCAGATACGCGACTTCTTCAAATTGCGCGTCGGCGGCCAGTTCACGCACGTCGTAGCCGCGATAGGTCAGCCCGGCTCCGGCCTGGCCCACGGTGGACAGTGCGGTTTGCCCGGCTACCTGGCCACGGAGCCCGGCGCCACTGAGTACTTTTGCTTCGGCCATTGTGTTCTCCAATCTTCTTGAATTTGTATGGGGAAACTTGTGGGAGCGAGCCTGCTCGCGAAAGCGTCGTGTCAGTCACTTTGACATTGCCTGATCCACCGCTTTCGCGAGCAGGCTCGCTCCCACAGGGTTTTGTTCAGCCTTTCTTCTGTGCAAACAACGCATCGAGCTTCTGCTCGAAGGTGTGGTAGTCGATGCGATCGTAAAGCTCCATGCGAGTCTGCATGGTGTCGATGACATTCTGTTGCGTGCCATCGCGGCGGATCGCCGTGTAGACATTTTCCGCCGCCTTGTTCATCGCGCGGAATGCCGACAGCGGATACAGCACCAGAGAAACGTCGGCGCCGGCCAGTTGTTCGGTGGTGTAAAGCGGCGTTGCGCCGAACTCGGTGATGTTGGCCAGGATCGGCGCTTTCACGCGGTTGGCGAACAGCTTGTACATGTCCAGCTCGGTAATCGCCTCAGGGAAAATCATGTCAGCGCCGGCCTCGATGCACGCCGCCGCACGATCGAGTGCCGATTCCAGACCTTCCACCGCCAGCGCATCGGTGCGCGCCATGATCACGAAGCTGTCGTCGGTGCGCGCATCGACGGCGGCTTTGATGCGATCGACCATTTCCTGCTGGCTGACAATTTCTTTATTCGGGCGATGGCCGCAGCGCTTGGCGCCAACCTGGTCCTCGATGTGAATCGCCGCCGCGCCGAACTTGATCATCGACTTGACCGTGCGCGCGACGTTGAAGGCCGACGAGCCAAAACCGGTGTCAACATCCACCAGCAGCGGCAGGTCGCAGACATCGGTGATGCGACGCACGTCGGTCAGCACGTCGTCCAGCCCGGTGATGCCCAGGTCCGGCACGCCCAGCGAGCCTGCGGCCACGCCGCCACCGGACAGGTAGATCGCCTTGAAACCGGCGCGCTTGGCCAGCAGCGCGTGGTTGGCGTTGATCGCGCCGACCACTTGCAAAGGATGCTCGCTGGCGACCGCATCGCGGAAGCGCTGGCCCGGCGTGTTCAGGTTGGAAGTCATGCATCACCTCGTTCAGTGGCTGTCTTGTTGTGGGCGCCGTCCTCGTAGTGACGGGCGATGTTGCGTTTCGAGGCGCCGATGTGGCGGCGCATCAACAATTCCGCGAGTTCGCCGTCACGGTCGGCGATGGCATCGAGAATGCGGTGGTGTTCGGCGAAGGCCTGATGCGGGCGATTCGGCGTGGTGGAAAACTGGATGCGGTACATGCGCACTAGTTGATACAACTCGCCGCAGAGCATCTGCGTCAGCGTGCGATTGCCGCTGCCCTGGATGATCCGGTAATGAAAGTCGAAATCGCCTTCCTGCTGGTAGTAACCGACGCCGGCCTGAAACGCCGCATCGCGCTCGTGGGTTTCCAGGACCCGGCGCAGTTCGTCGATCTCCTCGACGCTCATGCGCTCGGCGGCGAGGCGGCAGGCCATGCCTTCAAGGGATTCACGGATTTCATAGAGTTCGATCAATTCGGCATGGCTGAGCGAGACCACCCGCGCACCGACGTGCGGCACGCGCACCAGCAAGCGCTGCCCTTCCAGACGATGGATCGCCTCACGCAGCGGCCCCCGGCTGATGCCATAGGTGCGCGCCAGCTCCGGCTCGGAGATCTTGCTGCCCGGGGCGATTTCGCCTTTGACGATTGCGGCCTGGATGCGCCGGAAGACGTTTTCCGACAGCGTCTCGGAATCGTCGCCATTGATGACCGGGGGATCGAGCTGATCCAGCATGATTGTCGACACCTTTAAATCCAATGCGGCAAAAACTAGCCAATCTGGCCCGATGAGTCAAAGGATAAATAGGCATTGTCGACAATCGTCTAATAACCGCTGCCAATCGATCATCTATTACTGTGGGAGCGAGCCTGCTCGCGAAGGCGGCAGGTCAGTCGGCTTCTGCATCGAATGACACAGCGCATTCGCGAGCAGGCTCGCTCCCACAAGGGTGGCACCCCTTGCAGGTTTTGGGTCGGCGCAAGCGCTGGCGCCATAAAACCACCGTGCTAGAATGCCGCCCGCATTTGCGGGTCTTTTGTACGGCTTGCCATAAAAAGCTGCCAGGCACACGCGGGGGCTTGCGCACGGTTGTGCGGGCACCTGAACCGATAACGGAACGCTGCGCACCAGGATTTATGAGACTCAAGCCTTTCCCCACCTTTTTTGCTCTGTTTTGCCTGCCCGGCCTCGCCGCCGCGGGGAAAAAACCGTGTATGGCCTCAACGAATACGCTTCGCTTGACGGCATCAATCTCGAAGTTGCGGCCAAACTCGACACCGGGGCGAAAACCGCCTCGCTGAGTGCCCGCGACATCAAACGCTTCAAACGCAACGGTGAATCCTGGGTACGTTTCTACCTGGCGATCGACACCGCGCATTCGCACCCCATCGAACGGCCGCTGGCGCGGGTCAGCAAGATCAAGCGCCGCGCCGGCGACTACGATCCGGAAGAAGGCAAGCAGTACACCGCCCGTCCGGTGATCGAGCTGGATATCTGCATGGGTTCGGCAATGCGCAGCATCGAAGTGAACCTGACCGACCGAAGTGCGTTCCAATACCCGCTTTTGATCGGCTCCGAGGCGCTGAAACGCTTCGACGCGCTGGTCGACCCCAGTCTTAAATACGCTGCCGGCAAACCTGCCTGCACCATCGCCGCTCACACCGCCGAGTAATTTCCATGCGTTCTCTAACCTTCCACCTGAAAATCCTGATCGCCGTGCTGGTGCTGCTGGGCGTTTCGGTTACGGCCTATCAGATTTTCGTGCTCGGCATCCCGGTGACCGAAGACGCCACCGACGACCTGTGGAACATCGACGCCAAGGTCGAGTTCGTCGCCAGCACCAAAGATCCGGTGAAGATCCAGATGTTCGTGCCGCCGTTGAGCCGCGACTACGTCAGTCTCAACGAAAGCTTCATTTCCAATAACTACGGCGTAGCGGTGAACCGCATCGACGGCAACCGCAAGGTGACCTGGTCGGCCCGTCGCGCCAAGGGTAACCAGACGCTGTATTACCGTCTGGTGCTGACCAAGCGCTACACCGCGGAAAAATCCAAGGTCAAAGGCCCGACCTTCCGTGACAGCATGGTCATCGAAGGCCCGGAAAAGATCGCCGCCGAAGCCCTGCTCGCGCCGATCCGCCAACATTCGGCCGACGTCGAAACCTTTATTGGCGAGGCGATCAAGCGCGTCAACAACGTGAATGACGACAACGTCAAATTGCTGCTGGCCGGCGATCCGTCGACTTCGCACAAAGCCAAGATCGTCGAACTGCTGCTGTCGATTGCCCACGTTCCGGTAGAAAAAGTCCACACCATCCGCCTCGTCGCCGATCAGCCTCAGACTCCCGAACTGTGGCTGCGCAGCTTCAACGGCAACGACTGGTTGTACTTCAACCCGGAAACCGGTGAGCAAGGCCTGCCGACCGATCGCCTGCTGTGGTGGACCGGCGACGAAAACCTGATCACCGTCGACGGTGGCAAGAAAGCCAACGTGACCTTCAGCTTGAACAACAGCGAGATGAACGCGATTCGTCTGGCCAAGCTGACCGACGAAAACACTGACGCCAACTTCCTCGATTACTCGCTATACGGCTTGCCGCTGCAGACCCAGCAGACCTTCATGATCATGGTGATGATCCCGATCGGTGTGCTGGTGATCCTGATCCTGCGCAACCTCGTCGGCCTGCAGACCCTCGGCACATTCACCCCGGTGCTGATCGCCCTCGCCTTCCGCGAAACGCAGCTGGGCTTCGGCATCCTGCTGTTCACAGTGATCACCGCGCTGGGCCTGTCGCTGCGCTCGTATCTCGAACATCTGAAGCTGCAAATGCTGCCGCGCCTGTCGGTGGTGCTGACGTTCGTGGTGGTGTTGATTGCGGCGATCAGTCTGTTCAGCCACAAGCTTGGCCTTGAGCGCGGCTTGTCGGTGGCGCTGTTCCCGATGGTGATTCTGACCATGACCATCGAACGTCTGTCGATCACCTGGGAAGAACGCGGCGCCAACCATGCGCTGAAAGTCGCGATCGGCACGCTGTTCGCCGCCTCTCTCGCACACCTGATCATGACCGTGCCAGAGCTGGTGTACTTCGTATTCACCTTCCCGGCGATCCTGCTGATTCTGGTCGGTTTCATGCTGGCGATGGGTCGCTATCGCGGCTACCGCCTGACCGAACTGGTACGTTTCAAGGCCTTCCTGAAGAAGGCTGACGCCTGATGTTCGGTTTCTGGAAGACCTGGAAGGCCCTCGAGGCGCGCGGCATCATGGGCATCAACCGCCGAAACGCGGACTACGTGCTCAAGTACAACAAGCGCAGCCTGTACCCGATCGTCGATGACAAGATCCTGACCAAGGAACGCGCCATCGCCGCCGGCATTCATGTGCCGGAGCTGTACGGGGTGATCTCCACCGAGAAGGAAATCGACAAGCTCGACGAGATCATCGGCGGGCGCAGCGACTTCGTGATCAAACCGGCGCAAGGCGCGGGTGGCGACGGCATCATCGTCATCGCCGACCGCTTCGAAGGCCGCTATCGCACGGTGTCGGGCAAGATCCTCGCCCACGAGGAGCTGGAACATCACATCTCCAGCATCCTCACCGGCCTGTACTCGCTGGGCGGCCACCGCGACCGCGCGCTGATCGAATACCGTGTGACCCCGGACCAGATCTTCAAAAGCATCAGCTACGAAGGCGTGCCGGACATCCGCATCATCGTGCTGATGGGTTACCCGGTGATGGCGATGTTGCGTCTGCCGACCCGCCAGTCCGGCGGCAAGGCCAACCTGCACCAGGGCGCCATTGGCGTCGGCGTCGATCTGGCCACCGGCCTTACGCTGCGCGGCACCTGGCTGAACAACATCATCACCAAACACCCCGACACCACCAACGCGGTGGATGGCGTGCAACTGCCCTACTGGGACGGTTTCATGAAACTCGCCGCCGGCTGCTATGAGCTGTGTGGGCTGGGTTATATCGGCGTGGACATGGTGCTTGATCAGGAAAAAGGCCCGCTGATCCTCGAGCTGAATGCGCGGCCGGGGCTGAACATTCAGATCGCCAACGATTGCGGGCTGACCTTGCGTACCCACGCGGTTGAAGCGCGGCTGGAAGAGTTGAAGGCGCGGGGCGTGACGGAGTCGGTTGAAGAGCGGGTGGCGTTTACCCAGGAGATGTTTGGGCATATTCCTGCGGTCGAGGGCTGATCCTCCACATTGATAGTTCCCACGCTCCGCGTGGGAATGCAGCCCGTGACGCTCCGCGTCACAGTGGACGCAGAGCGTCCATGGCGGCGTTACCACGCGGAGCGTGGGAACGATCAATCGGCTCCCTTTCCCCCTCGCCCCCTTGGGGGAGAGGGTTGGGGTGAGGGGGAGGCTTTTGACTTTGATCTGGCAGCGCAGAGGGCTACAATCCCCACCCCGCCTCAACGGCCGATCTGCCCCGCCCATGCTGACCTGCTCCGTACACCCACTGCCCTACCGCGCCAATCCGGCCGACTATTTCGCGGCCATTCGCAACGCACCCGGCGCCGTGCTGCTCGACAGCGGCCGGCCGAGCGCTGAACGCGGCCGTTATGACTTGCTCAGCGCCTGGCCGCTGGAACAACTGGCGGTGTTGCCGGACGAAAGCGGTGCGCATTTCCTCCAGCGCCTGCGTGACCACCTCAGCCGCTTGGGCGAAGCGCAGTTGCCTGCCGGGTATGAATTACCATTCGCCGGCGGACTGATCGGTTATTTGAGCTACGACTTCGGCCGGCATCTGGAAAACCTGCCGAGTCAGGCACTGGATGACCTGCAACTGCCCGATGCGCGTTTTGGCCTGTACGACTGGGCGCTGATCAGCGATCACCACGCGCAAACCAGCCAACTGGTCTTTCATCCTTCGCTTGTCGACAGTGAACGGCAGCGATTGGTCGCGCTGTTCACCCTGCCTCAAGTTGACGCGCTGGTGCCCTTCAGACTGAACGCCCCGATGGCCGGTGACCTCTCGGCCGACGATTACCGTCAGGCGTTCGAGCGCATTCAGGAGTACATCCAGGCCGGCGACTGCTATCAGGTCAACTTTGCGCAACGCTTCCGTGCCGAATGTCTGGGCGATCCATGGCTGGCCTATTGCGCATTGCGCCAGGCCTGCCCGACGCCGTTCTCCGGTTTCCAGAGCCTGCCCGACGGCGGCGCGGTGCTGAGCCTTTCACCGGAACGCTTCGTCAGAGTCAGCCAGCGTCAGGTCGAAACCCGTCCGATCAAGGGCACCCGCCCTCGCGGCCTGACTCCAGCCGAAGACGCCGCCAATGCCGCCGAACTGCTGGCCAGCCCCAAGGATCGCGCGGAAAACCTGATGATCGTCGACCTGCTGCGCAACGACCTCGGGCGCACCTGCCGCATCGGCTCGGTGCGGGTGCCGGAGTTGTTCAGTCTGGAGAGCTATCCGAATGTGCATCATCTGGTCAGCAGCGTGACCGGTGAACTGGCGGCGGATCGTGACGCGCTCGACCTGATCGCCGGCAGCTTCCCCGGCGGCTCGATCACCGGCGCACCGAAGATTCGGGCGATGCAGATCATCGACGAGCTGGAGCCGACCCGGCGCGGTTTGTATTGCGGCTCGTTGCTATATCTGGACGTGCGCGGTGAGATGGACAGCTCCATCGCTATTCGCAGTCTGTTGGTCAAGGATGGCCAGGTGTGCTGCTGGGGCGGCGGCGGGATCGTCGCCGATTCGGACTGGCAGGCGGAATATCAGGAGTCGATGACCAAAGTCAGAATTCTCTTGGAAACCCTGCAAAACCTCTGAGGAATGATCGTTCCCACGCTCCGCGTGGGAATGCAGCCCGGGACGCTCCGCGTCCCATCCAAAGCCGAACGCGGAGCGTCCGTTGAGGCATTCCCACGCAGAGCGTGGGAACGATCATCAGGTAGCAAGGCTTACAGGCTGAGATCGCGGTTTGAAGCCTTGAGAAATTCCTGCTTCAGCTCTTCAAACGTATGCACCGCCGGGAACTGCGGAAACTCGCGAATCACGTTGTCCGGCGCATGAAACAGAATCCCCGCGTCCGCCTCGCCGAGCATGGTCGTGTCGTTGTACGAATCACCCGCCGCGATCACCCGGTAGTACAGGCTCTTGAACGCCAGCACCGACTGGCGCTTGGGATCTTTCTGACGCAGTTGATAGCTGGTCACCCGCCCGCTTTCGTCAGTGATCAAGCGATGGCAAAGCAGAGTCGGGAAGCCCAGCTGGCGCATCAGTGGCTGTGAAAACTCATAAAAGGTGTCCGAGAGAATCACCACCTGAAAGCGCTCGCGCAGCCAGTTGACGAACTCCACCGCGCCGTCCAGCGGTTTGAGCGTGGCGATCACTTCCTGAATATCCGAGAGCTTGAGGCCGTGCTCGTCGAGGATGCGCAAACGCTGCTTCATCAATACGTCGTAATCGGGAATGTCCCGGGTGGTGGCCTTGAGGGAGTCGATTCCGGTTTTTTCGGCGAAGGCGATCCAGATTTCCGGTACCAGTACCCCTTCAAGATCCAGGCAAGCAATTTCCACAAGACACTCCCGTTTGTAGTGATTATTTGAGTCAAGCGAGGCCGAACTCTAGCGTCTGCACCAGACGCGCGCAACGCAGAGGACGCCCCGGCCGCGGCAGCTTTTTGTTACCATCGGCCCCCTATAGAGCGCCCGAGCGCCATTGACCTGTAGGAAGCCGACCTGATGAGCCCAACGTTCGACGTCGTGGAACTCGCCACGACCTATGCCAACAAATCCGCCCAGGACATCCTCAAGCTCGCCTTCGCCGAGTTCGGCGATGACTTGTGGATATCTTTCAGCGGCGCCGAGGACGTGGTGCTGGTGGACATGGCGTGGAAGCTGAACAAGAACGTCAAAGTCTTCAGCCTCGACACCGGCCGCCTGCATCCGGAGACTTACCGCTTCATCGAGCAGGTGCGCGAGCATTACCAGATCGATATTGAAATCGTCTCGCCGGACTACACGAAACTCGAACCGTTCGTGAAGGAAAAAGGCCTGTTCAGCTTCTATAAAGATGGCCACGGCGAATGCTGCGGCATCCGCAAGATCGAGCCGCTGCGCCGTAAGCTGTCCGACGTCAAAGCCTGGGCCACCGGCCAGCGCCGCGACCAGAGCCCGGGCACCCGCAGCGCCGTGGCGGTGCTGGAAATCGACACAGCCTTCTCGACACCGGAACGCACCCTGTACAAGTTCAACCCGCTGGCGCAGATGACCAGCGAGGAGATCTGGGGTTACATCCGCATGCTCGAACTGCCCTACAACAGCCTGCACGAGCGCGGTTTCATCAGCATCGGCTGCGAACCCTGCACCCGCCCGGTGCTGCCGAACCAGCACGAGCGCGAAGGCCGCTGGTGGTGGGAAGAAGCCACGCAGAAAGAATGCGGACTGCACGCGGGGAATATCATCAGCAAGAGCAAGGTCTGATCCCCCATTTATAGAAAGACCTGTGGGAGCAAGCCTGCTCGCGAAAGCGCAGTTCCAGTCAACGTTTCAGTTGCCTGATACACCGGATTCGCGAGCAGGCTCGCTCCCACATTGATATGTGCCGGGCACGCAAAAGGTGTACACAAGGTTGTCACCATCGGTGCCATTTATGTGTGCACTTTCTGTTTTTACGCCCTGAAAAGTTACATCCCCCAGCAGAATCCCGTCTGCGTGCGCCCCCCGCAAAATCCCTCCTCCAAAAAAAATACCTGTCCAATCGATCAATTTATATCGCCGGTTTTTCAGTCACTTACCCCGCATTGATAACTATTCGAAATGAGCCCTGGCGCTTATAGATTGGCAACTGGCACAAATCTGGCTTTATCGCATACATGTTTTGTATACAAAACTGCAAAACATGCACACTTTCGATCCGCAAGCCTGAAGCGCCCTATCCCGTACAGGCTGCAGATGCCCCGTAACCAGTGATGCCTTCACCGTCGCGACGAAGATTTGTCGAGCCTGAGCGCTCATGCACAGTCATCGCGGGAGTGACCGTCAGGAGCCTGCCGGAATGCGTACAAGTCTTTCGAATAACATCGCGCTGAATCTGCCCTCCTCCACGCTTGATCAACCGTTGCTTGATGACGGACTGAGCGAGCCGCTGCAACTGAGCCCGCGTCTGCACAACAGCGATCTGGCGCCGACCAAAGCCGAAGGGCGGCGCTGGGGCCAGTACAGCATCTTTGCCCTGTGGACGAATGACGTGCACAACATCGCCAACTATTCGTTCGCCATCGGCTTGTATGCACTGGGTCTGGGCGGCTGGCAAATCCTCTTGTCACTGGGGATCGGCGCGGCGCTGGTGTACTTCTTCATGAACCTGTCCGGGTACATGGGGCAGAAAACCGGGGTGCCGTTCCCGGTGATCAGCCGGATCAGTTTCGGCATCCACGGTGCGCAAATTCCTGCATTGATCAGGGCGGTTATCGCCATCGCCTGGTTCGGTATTCAGACGTACCTCGCCTCGGTGGTATTCCGCGTCCTGCTGACCGCCGTGCATCCCGGCTTTGCCGAATACGATCACGACTCAATTCTGGGCCTGTCCAGTCTGGGCTGGGTGTGCTTTGTAGCAATCTGGCTGGTGCAACTGGCGATCCTCGCCTACGGCATGGAGATGGTGCGCCGTTACGAGGCATTTGCCGGGCCGGTGATTCTGCTGACCGTAGCCGCACTCGCCGGGTGGATGTACTTCCAGGCTAACGCGACCATTGCCTGGTCGATCCGCGAGCCGCTGACCGGTGGCGAGATGTGGCGCAACATCTTTGCCGGCGGCGCGTTGTGGCTGGCGATCTACGGCACGCTGATCCTCAATTTCTGCGACTTCGCCCGTTCTTCGCCGTGCCGCAAAACCATCAAGGTAGGAAATTTCTGGGGTTTGCCGGTGAACATTCTGGTGTTCGCTGCGATAACCGTACTGCTGTGTGGCGCGCAGTTCCAGATCAACGGGCGAATCATCGAAAGCCCGACCGAGATCATCGCTTCGATACCCAACACGTTCTTTCTGGTGCTCGGCTGCCTGGCTTTTCTGATCGTCACCGTTGCGGTGAACATCATGGCCAACTTCGTCGCCCCGGCGTTCGTCCTCAGCAACCTGGCGCCGAAGTACCTGACATTCCGTCGCGCCGGATTGATCAGCGCGACCATCGCCGTGCTGATCCTGCCGTGGAACCTCTACAACAGTCCGCTGGTGATCGTGTATTTCCTGTCGGGCCTCGGCGCCCTGCTCGGCCCGTTGTACGGGGTGATCATGGTCGACTACTGGCTGATCCGCAAAGGCCGGATCAACGTGCCGCAGCTCTACAGCGAAGATCCCAACGGCGCTTATTACTACAGCCGTGGCATCAATTTCCGCGCGGTGGCGGCGTTTATTCCTGCAGCGCTGATCGCCATCGTTCTGGCCCTGGTACCCGGTTTCCACAGCGTCTCACCGTTCTCCTGGCTGATCGGTGCCGGCATCGCCGGCATGCTTTACCTGATCATCGCCAAGCGCCAGACCCATTACGCCGAAGTCAGCGGTGAATGCATCGCTGTGGATAACGTCAGCCACTGATCCCTTCGCGGCCCGGTTTTCGGGCCGCACCACTGCCCGCAATAAGGATTTTCCATGCGTATTCTCGTGGTCAACGTCAACACCACCGAATCCATCACCGACGCCATCGCCCGCTCGGCGCAGGCCGTCGCTTCGCCCGGTACCGAAATCGTCGGCCTGACGCCGTACTTCGGCGCCGAATCGATTGAAGGCAATTTCGAAAGTTACCTGGCCGCCATCGCCGTGATGGATCGAGTGATGTCTTACGATCAACCCTTCGATGCGGTGATCCAGGCCGGCTACGGCGAACATGGCCGCGAAGGTTTGCAGGAACTGCTCAACGTGCCAGTGGTAGATATCACTGACGCGGCGGCCAGCACCGCGATGTTTCTCGGCCATGCCTACTCGGTGGTGACCACACTGGATCGCACCGTGCCGCTGATCGAGGATCGGCTGAAATTGTCCGGTCTGTGGGATCGCTGTGCCTCGGTGCGCGCCAGTGGTCTGGCGGTTCTGGAGCTTGAACACGAACCGCAGCGCGCACTGGAAGCGATCGTGCAGCAGGCCGAACTGGCGGTGACCCAGGACAAGGCCGAGGTGATTTGCCTGGGCTGCGGCGGCATGGCCGGGCTGGACGAGCAGATTCGCCGGCGCACCGGCGTGCCGGTGGTGGATGGCGTGACAGCGGCGGTGACGATTGCCGAGTCGCTGGTGCGTTTGAAGTTGTCGACGTCGAAGGTTCGCACTTATGCGACGCCACGGCCGAAGAACATTGTTGGCTGGGCGCAGCGCTTTGCTCGATAGACCGAGTGATCGTTCATCGCGGGCAAGCCCGCTCCCACAGGGTTTTGTGTTGTTTGCAAGATGTGTGAACAACTCAAAACTTGTGGGAGCGGGCTTGCCCGCGATAGCCGCAACTCGGTTTGATGCCTGGCTCAGATAGCACTAAACCGCCGCCCCAGTCCCTGCTCAGCAAACTGTTCAATCACAAAATCCACAAACGCCCGGGTCTTGCCCGGCAACAATTTGTGCTCGGCGTAATAGATCGAAATGTTGCCGTCATCGACAAACCAGTCCGGCAGCACTCGCTGCAACGTCCCTGCGTGGAGATACGCGACCGCAAACGGCATGCTCACCAGCGCAACGCCCAAACCTTGCATCGCCGTTGCACAGGCAGCCTCGGAATCACTCATGGTCATCCGCGCCCGCAATGTCAGCGGACTGTGTTGCTGATCGCGGTGAGTCAGTTGCCAGGAGCGCACGCGCCCGGTCTGCGGTGAGCGAATCAGAATGCCGTCGTGTTGCTTGAGGTCATCGGGATGGCTGATCGGCGCATGTTTTTGCAGATAGTCCTCCGATGCCACCAACACCCGATGCGCCGGTGTCAGCCTGCGCGCAACCACGCCTTGTGGCAGTTCAAAGCCGCCGCCAATCGCCGCGTCGAAGCCCTGCCCGATCAGGTCGACCTGGCGGTTATCGAAATGCCAGTCCGGGTTGATCGCCGGATAGCGCCGCAGAAACTCACCGAGCAGCGGCACGATATACAGACGACCGAACACCGTGCCCATGCTGACTTTCAGCGTGCCGGCCGGTTGCCCGCCGGCACTGGCCAGATTGGCTACGGCATTCTGGATGGTGGTCAGGCTGGCGCTGACTTCACTCAAAAACAGCTGCCCCGCTTCGGTCAACGTCAGGCTGCGTGTACTACGCTGGAACAGCCGCACGCCAAGCCGCGCTTCCAGTTTCGCCACGCTCTTGCCGACCGCCGCCGGGGTCAGGCTCAAGCGTCGCGCGGCTTCGGCAAAGCTGCCGACTTCGGCGCTGCGCACAAAGCATTCGATACTGCTGAATGTTTCCATGATCGCCACTATAAACTTCTGCTTTACACAGACTATAGCAATCATGGTCTACCTGGTTGTCGATACCAGGCCGATACTCGGCACCAACACCAAGGCATTCCGCCTTGAACACTTGGAGATCGAACATGACCACTCAACACCTCAGCGGCAAGGTCGCTCTGATTCAAGGCGGTTCGCGCGGCATCGGCGCGGCCATCGTCAAACGTCTGGCCGCTGAAGGCGCCGCTGTCGCTTTCACCTACGTCAGCTCCGCCGCCAAAGCTGAAGAACTGCAGAACAGCATCACTGGCAACGGCGGCAAAGCCTTGGCGATCAAGGCAGACAGCGCCGATGCCAGGGCGATTCGCCACGCCGTCAGCGCCACCGTCGAAGCGTTTGGACGCCTGGACATTCTGGTCAACAACGCCGGCGTACTGGCCATCGCGCCGCTGGAAGACTTCAAACTCGAAGACTTCGATCAGACCCTGGCCATCAACGTGCGCAGCGTGTTCATCGCTTCGCAGGAAGCGGCGAAACACATGGGCGAAGGCTCGCGGATCATCAACATCGGCAGCACCAACGCCGACCGCATGCCCTTCGGCGGTGGCGGTGTCTACGCGATGAGCAAATCGGCACTGGTCGGCCTGACCAAAGGCCTTGCCCGCGATCTCGGCCCGCGGGGCATCACCATCAACAACGTGCAACCTGGCCCGGTCGACACCGACATGAACCCGGCCCATGGCGAATTCGCCGACAGCCTGATCCCGCTGATGGCCGTCGGTCGTTACGGCACCGCCGATGAAATCGCCAGCTTCGTCGCCTACCTGGCCGGGCCTGAAGCCGGCTACATCACCGGTGCCAGCCTGACCATCGACGGTGGTTTCGGCGCCTGACAGACCGGCAAGAAAAAACGCCGCCCTTCTTTACAGGAAGGACGGCGTTTTTGTGCGGACGGTCAAGCCAGTTCCAGCGTCGGCAAGCCAAAGGCGCTGGGCTTAAATGCTTTCAGCGAGCGGATAATGCCGTCAGCGTGAGCATATTTCTCATCAGCCATCGCTGCGTCGGGGATGGCGATTGCGGTCATGCCTGCCGCTTTCGCGGCGGTGACGCCGAACGGCGAATCCTCGAACACCAGACAATCCCCGGGCGCGATGCCCAGGCGCCGGGCGGCGGTGAGGAAGATATCCGGCGCCGGTTTGGCCGCGCCGACTTCCGGATCGTCCGCCGTGACGATGAAATCGAACAGCGCAAACCACTCACGGTGCAAGGTGGTTTTCTGCCCGAACGACTGGCGCGACGAACTGGTGCCGACTGCGATCGGGATGTTGTGCGCCTTGAGGTGACGCACCAGCGCTTCGGCCCCCGGCATCGCTTGCGCCTTGGGGAAACGCTCGCGCATCAGCGGCTCGCGAATCTGCAGAAATTCTTCCGGAGTGATCGGTAACTCCAGCGCCTGCACCACGTAGTTGGCCAGGTCATTGGCACCGCGACCAATGATGTTTTGTTTGACGCTCCAGTCGAAGGTTTTCCCGTAGCGCCCGGCAATCAGCGAGGTGACCTCGGTGTAAATGCCCTCGGTGTCGAGCAGCAAACCGTCCATATCGAAAATCACGGCCTTGATCGGGCCGAACGTCTTCAGCGGTGCATTCATCATCGGATCCGTTAACAAAGACATCCCGGGCGACAGGCAGCGTGCCGCAACGCGGATCTGATTAATGGGTTCAGCAGCATAGCGAGGCCGATGGACATTGAGCAACGGGCAATGCCATCGACGCCTTTTCGCATTTAGCGAAAACTCCTACAGACACTGCCTACTTCCCCGACTTCTTTCCTTTTTGATCCCCCGCAAAGTCCGCGCTCCCGTTTCTTCATATGCGCGAGCGACTGCGAATGTTTCAACCCGATCAGCTCCTGGCCCTGAACAACAGCATCGGACTGCTGGTGGTGGCCGCCCTGAATCCGAAGCAGCCAGATTTTGAAGCGCTGATCGACGAGTTCCGCCTGTGCCTGAACAACTACGACGCCTGGGCCGAGCAATTCTGGACGGGGACGGCGCTGGACATCGAGCAGGTGTTCAAGGTTGGCAATGACGTACAACTGAGCGCGCCGATCACTTCGCGCGCACCTGTCAGTTCATCGGTGGTCATGTGTTCGGCCAGCGGACCGCTGACCCTGGTGCATCTGTTTGAAGCAGCGCGCTTCGTGCCGATCGGCGACACCCCGGTGACCCTCGAACCGCTGCTCAGCGACGTCGACGGCGTGCTGACCTTCGGCGAACCAAAGCGCTACACCATTGGCCCGAGCGGGATCCTCGAGGTGACCGATTGCATGCGCGGCCAGCGCTATCGCGTCACCTTCTTTCCCAACGTTTCCTCCGCCCATGTCCGCGCCCTGTATGCCTCATATGAAGGGGTCATTGCCGGTCTTGAAGGCTGGCTGCGCAACGAATGGACAGGCTTCCAGCCGCAGTGGACGGAGTTTTCCAGCGCCGGTTTTCTTGATCGTTACGGGCAGTTGCAACGGGCCGATTGGCGCGGCCTGGAAAAAGCCCTGAATGGCGTCTGGGATGACATTCAGCAGCTGTTTGCCCTACTTGCCGATCTGCAGGAGCACAGCGCAAAGCTCCTCGAATATCTGAGCGAAGTCGAACTCGAGGCGCTGCTTGCTGCTTCAAACGAAGCGATCGCCAACGCCTTGTTGATGCTCAGCGACGAGCCGTTGTTGTTCATTCATCTGGCCGCGTTCACCAGTTGGCTGAAGATGCTGCCGCCGCAATACCTCGCCGAGGTGGTGGCCGAAGTTCGCACCGAGTTGCTGATCAGCTTCCTGTTGATGCGCGTGGCGGGCGGTGCCGGCGTATCGCTGCGTTTGAGCGGCAAGGTCTTGGCGAAGATCAAGTCGCCAAGGGCGCGGGAGTGGCTGGCCGCCTCAGCCTTGCGTCTGGCTGAGCTGACTTCGACACCGGAACTCAAACAGCACGCGAGCACGCTGAAGCCGCTGATGTTCCATGCCCGCGAAGTGGAGCTGAAGCCGACGCCATCGATTCCGCTGAACATTCGTCAGGCCGACGCGGTGGTGCTCCGCGTGCCGAATCCGGCGCCGCTCGCGCGGGAAAAATCCCAGGGCATGGCGCGCCTTGAGCGCCACGAGCCCCACGACGACGCCCCCGACCAGGCGAAAAACCCCAACGGCGACGCCGCCGACTGCGTCCCCAATACCTGCAAAAACGGCTGTCCGGTGTCGATGGTCACCGGCGAAGAACTGCTGACCCTGACCGACGCGGTGCTCGATGGCGTGCTGCCCTTCGAGTTCACCCGCTTGTACCGCAGCAGCGCGGTCGAGATCGACATCGGCCTGGGTTTCGGCTGGAGTCACACGCTCGCCCATCGGCTGGCCTTCGACGGCGATGGCGTGATCTGGATCGACCACGAAAACCGCCGCACTCGGTTTCCCCTGCCCAATGTCGCGCGCCCGGCGATCCACAACAGCCTGTCGCGGGCGGCGATTTTTCTCGGTGCTGAGCCGGAAGAATTGATCCTGGCGTTGGCCGGCGACAGCGCGCGGTTCTACCACTTTCGCGCCGGCCGGCTGACGGCGATCAGCGATGTCTACGGCAATCGTCTGACCCTGCAACGCGATCGCTCCGACCGCATTCAGCGTCTGGACAACGGCGCCGGCCGCGCCCTGCTGTTGCGTTATGACCGCGCGCAGCTGGTGGCAGTCGATTATCAGGTGTTCGTCCAAGGCGAGTGGACCACCGAGCAAACCCTCGCCACCTACAGCTTCGATGCCCGGCAACGCCTGCTGACCGCGACCAACGCGGTCGGCGACAGCGAACGCTACGACTACGACGATCACCACGTCATCCTCCAGCGCCAGCTGACCGGCGGCGCGAGCTTCTTCTGGGAGTGGCAGCGCGAGGGCAAAGCGGCGCGCTGCGTGAGGCATTGGGCGTCGTTCTCGCAGATGAACACCCGTTACGTCTGGAACGATGACGACGCCAGCGTGACCGTGCATTACGTCGACGGTACCGAAGAAGTTTACGTCCACGACGAACGTGCGCGGCTGGTGCGGCAGGTCGCGGCCGATGGTGGCGAGCAGCTCAAGGCTTATGACCAGCAGGGGCGATTGATCGCCGAGCAGGATGCTTTGGGCGCGGTTACCGAATACCGCTACGACGAGGTCGGACGGCTGATCGCGCTGATTCCGCCGGACGATGCACCAACGTCCTACGAGTACCGCAACGGCTTTCTCTACAAGCGTTGCCGTGGTGATGCGGTGTGGATCTTCCGGCGCAACGCTGAAGGCGCCGTCACCGAAGCGGTCGATCCCGACGGCCAGGTCACCCATTACTACTACAACCTGCGCGGGCAATTGCTGTCGCTGCGTTATCCGGACAGCAGCCGCCACCGCTGGGTGTGGAACGAGCTCGGCCAGCTCATCGAAGAAACCCTGCCCGATGGCGGCGTGCGGCGCTTTTCCTACGATGCGCTGGGACGGCGGATTACCACCCAGGACGAATTTGGTGTTGTCAGTCGTCAGCAGTGGGACGCGGCCGGCCGACTGATCCTGACGACTTCTCCTACGGGCAGCACGCGCGCCTACAGCTACGGCGCCTACGGCCAGATCACCGCTGAGCGCGACGAGCTCGGGCGCATTACCCGCTACGAATATGACGATGATTTGCACCTGGTCTCGCGACGGATCAATCCCGACGGCACCCACGTGCAGTACCGCTATGACCATGCGCGGCTGTTGCTGACCGAGATTGAAAACGAGTCCGGAGAAAAGTACCGACTGGATTACACGCCGACCGGATTGATCCGACAGGAAACCGGGTTTGATGGGCGGCGCACGGCGTATGCCTACGACCTCAACGGGCACCTGCTGGAGAAGACCGAGTGTGGCGAGCAGGGTTTATCGCTGGTCACCCACTACCAGCGCGATAAGGCCGGGCGCTTGCGGGTCAAAACCCTGCCCGATGGCGCCAAGATCCGCTACGACTACGATCGCCTCGGTCGGTTGATCGGCGTCGATGACGGGCAAAACCATCCGCTGGCCTTCGAGTACGACCGTCAGGACCGGCTGATCACCGAGCATCAGGGCTGGGGCACCTTGCGCTACGCCTATGACGCCTGCGGTCAGCTCAAGCGCCTGCGCCTGCCGGACAACAGCAAGCTCGATTACCACTACGCCAAGGGCGGTGCGCTGTCGGCCATCGACCTTAATGGCACGCCGCTCACGCGCCACGTCTACCAGTCCGGTCGCGAACAGCAACGCCAGCAAGGTTTGCTGCTCAGCGAATATTCTTACGACGATCAGGGCCGCTTGCTTGCCCACGCTGTAGGTCATCGCCACGCTTCGCTGTACCGCCGCGATTATGCCTACAGCGCCAACGGCAATCTCGAGCACATTGCCGACAGCCGCCACGGCCAGCGCACTTATGGCTACGACGCCCTCGACCGGTTGATCCGCGTACGTCACTCACGCGACGAGCTGCCCGAATCCTTCGCCCACGACCCGGCCGGCAACCTGCTGATGCAGGATCGTCCCGGCCCTGCGCAGATCAAGGGCAATCGCCTGTTGATGCAGGGCGACCGTCATTACGACTACGACGCCTTCGGCAACCTGATCCGCGAACGCCGTGGCCACGGCCAGACCCTGGTCACCGAATACCGCTACGACTGCCAGCACCGCCTGATCGGCCTGACCCGCCCCGACGGCCAGACCGCCACTTATCACTACGACGCCTTCGGCCGGCGCATCCGCAAAACAATCGACGGCGCCGTCACCGAATTCTTCTGGCAAGGCGAACACCTCGTCGCCGAAAGCAGCGCCACGCAATACCGCAGCTTCCTCTACGAACCCGGCACCTTCCGCCCACTGGCGATGCTCGACGGCAAAGGCCCGAAAAAAGCCTGCCCGTTCTACTACCAACTCGACCACCTCGGTACTCCGCAGGAACTCACCGACTACAGCGGCGAAATCGTCTGGTCCGCGCAATACGACGCCTACGGCAAAGTCGCCGCCGTCACCCTCGCCGGCGAAGACTACCTCGACCAACCGCTGCGCTTTCAGGGGCAGTATTTCGATGTTGAAAGCGGATTGCATTACAACCGGCATCGGTATTACGACCCAAGGCTTGGACGGTATTTGACGCCGGACCCGGTGAAGCTGGCGGGTGGGTTGAATCAGTACCAGTACGTGCCGAATCCGACGGGGTGGGTGGATCCGTTGGGGTTGACGTCCAACTGCCCTCCGCCGAATAAGCCTAGGTGTGAGGTGCCGGGGGCGAGTGATAGGGTTAAGGTTGATGAGGGGGAGCCGGACCTACCGGCCATTGCTCACAATATAGATCCAAACACTCTGAAACGAGTACATGCAATCGCGGGTAAGACCTCAACTAGGACAGTAGATGGGTATAAGGACAAAATGCGTGACGGATTCAATTCAGTACGCCCCATTGACGTTCTAGAACATAACGGCAGTTTATATATTCTGGATGGACACCACCGCGCAGCAGCTGCACGACAAACTTCGACCAATGTGACGATTAAACTCATAACAAATCTGAAAGCGTACGAAGGATCTCTAAGAAGCATTGAAGATATATTAGAGTCAGCAAATAATGTAGGCTTCGACAGATTGGAGCACCGGAGAAGAAGATGAGTGATCAAAGTGAAAATCTGGAGACCCTGATAAATGATTTTATCTCCATGGTAGATTCCAGCACGTTGATACTTGAAAGAAAATTTGGCACTCGAGATATTCGAAAGCTCTGGTATACCAAGGCGATCAAGCGATGCGGGAGAGTCACTCGAGGCGTTAAATATGAATTGCACGGCATTGGCTGCCGCATCAATCTATCGACAGGAACCGTAGATTTTGACTATGGACCTAATGGTGAAATCAATGGATTCGACACTTGGCGCTTATACAACTTTGCTTGTGAACGACCATCTAAGCATAGAAAGTATTGCAACGAAGAAACTATCGAAAAAGAATTCGCCGAATACATCAATCTAAAAAAAATCAAAAAAATTTCAGCCATAAGTAATCTATATATCTGGGCCGACTCGAAAGAAACGACCTAAACACGACCACAAAGAGGGCCTGTGGACTCAGGCCCTTTAAACCAATATTCAAAATCTCCATTCACCAAGAACACTCTCACTGCTCATCCCCATCCTCCTCATACTCCATATCCGCCTCATCCGCATCATTCAACGGCACCGTCGCATCATCCATCAGCGAGCCGGGATCTTCATTCCCCGGATCATTGATAAACGGCAATCCACTCGGGCCCTTCTCTTCTTTGCCTTCGGTTTCGGGAGTCATGGCGCACCTCTTGAGCGTGTGGGATGTATCACTTTCGAAAAGCCCTATCGCCAATCGTTCCTCTGCCTGACGGCCAGACACGAAAAACCCGGCGCCAGGCCGGGTTTTCGTTGATCAATCAGCGATGTTTATTTTTGTGTTTGTTCTTGTGCTTGTGGCCGCCGGAATGAGATCCGCCGTCGTCGTCGCCAAGATTGTTACCTACCGCGCCGCCTGCTGCGCCGCCCAGGCCCGCGCCAATGGCGGAGCCGGTGGAGCCGCCGAGGCTGTTGCCGACGACCGAGCCGCCTGCTGCGCCAAGACCGCCGCCAATCGCGGCTTCGGTGCGGTTGCGTTTGTTCGCGCCGACGGCACTGCCGGCCGCGCCGCCAACACCTGCGCCGACCGCTGCGCCCGTACTGCCGCCAAGTTGTCCGCCAACCACATTACCCAGCGCACCGCCGAGACCACCGCCTACGGCAGCGGTGCCATCTCCGGCCGCCATCGCGCCCTGCGCCACGACCAAGCCAAAAAACAGTGCAGATAATGACAATCGCATATGAACCTCGCAGTTCCCGAATCGGGACAGTCCGCCCAAGCGGGGCGTATGCAGATTGGAGATGATTTCGGACGAAACGTTCAGCCATGAAAAAGCCCGACATCGAGTCGGGCTTTTTCTGACAGGCCATCAGTCTCAGTGGCGCTTGTGACCTTTGCCCAGGTTGCTGCCGACTGCGCCGCCGGCCGCGCCGCCCAGACCTGCACCGATGGTGGCGCCGTTGCGGCCGCCCAGGCTGTTGCCGATCACCGAACCACCGGCTGCACCGACACCGCCGCCGATCGCCGCTTTGGTGCGGCTGCCCTTGCGTGCGGCGACGGCACTGCCTGCTGCGCCCGCGACGCCAGCGCCAATGGCGGCACCGGTGCTGCCGCCCATTTTCTGACCGACCACGTTACCCAGCGCGCCACCCAGGCCACCGCCCAGCGCAGCGGTGCCATCACCGGCAGCCATCGCACCTTGAGCAACCAGAAGGCCAAGAACCAGAGCAGGCAGTGTTAAACGCATGACGAAAACCTCAAATAAACGGGATGACGAAAAGGAGCGGGATTTAATGCGCTCGGCCCAGGAAAGTCCAGACGCGGGCGGCAGCGTCGATTGGACCGCAATCGTGGAAAAGGTTTTATGCCGGGCAAAAAAAGCCCGCTGGGGAGACGGGCTGGAGACTTGCTTTCTAACGGATGGCTTCACACTACGTTGGCCAACGTGAAAAGTTTGTGAAAAAAACCGACATTAATGTCAATGCCTGCCAGAGATTTCAAACCCCTATTCTTGCGCACATAAAAAACCCCGTTCAGTGACGGGGTGCAGGATGAAATCACTTTCTGGTCCTTGCCGTGACCTTGGGCAGGAATTTCGCTTTCGGCCCTTTTGGGGCCGTGGATTTGATTTTGCCGATGCTGACCGGATCCTCGCCAAACCCCGACTGATACTCCGACTGACCGCAGCGCACACAGTTGTTGAATGAAAACTCAGCGCCATCATCTTCGATAAATGGACCTGACATAGACTCTCCCCTACGCAACCGGGCCGACACCGGCAAAACAGTTTTGCCTGAAAATATCGTCCCTCAGCGCTTTTGAGACTAGATGGTCACTACTGGACTTGCTGTCCAGAAAGGCTGATCACCGACGAATGGAAAAACGTGTCGCGAGCGATCATTCGCTAAAGATTTCCATCGAACGGCCGCTGCCCTTACTCCTACAAATGAATCTCAAGGAGAGATCATGCAGATCAATGGATTCCCGAACATGCCAGTCGTAAAACTCACGGACGAGCAGATCGCTGCCGGCAAGGCCGGTGCGGAAAAACTCAAGGAAAAGATCGCCTCGGGTGAAATCACCATCAAATACCCAGACAAACCGCTTCTGCAACCGGGCGTCGTCTACCATCCCAGCGAGCCCGCACCATCGGCGCAGCCTGACGGGACGCCGCCCCTCGTTGCCATCGATACACCGCTGACCTATGACTCAAGAGGCGCTGTGTTGCTCAAGCCTCAGGGCTGATTGATACGGAAAAAAGCCCATTCCTCGTGCGAGTGGGCTTTGCCTTGAACGCAATGATCAGTGCAGCTTCACCGCCGTTCCGGTCACAAACACGACAACCATGCCACCCTTGCCTGCCGGCATGCTGATCTCAAAATCCACGCCAACCACAGCATCAGCCTGCAATGCCCGCGCTCGATCTTTCAGTTCGTCGGTGGCCTGAATGCGTGCTTCTTTAAGAGCCCGCTCCAACGTCTGCGAGCGCCCGCCAAAGAAGTCGCGCATGCCGGCGAACATATCGCGGATCACGTTGACCCCTTGCACAGACTCGGCGCTGACAATGTCCAGATAGGCCGTGATCTGCCGCCCCTCGACGGAATGAGTGGTGGAAATGATCATGAAAGTCGTCCTTTTACTGCAAAAGTGAAGGCGGCGATTGTAACGCGGCACCAGGCCTGGCAACCGTGCCTCAATTGGATTTAACGACCCACAATTGATCCAGCTTCGTCGTAAAACTCGAACTCATCATCTCCCGCCGCATGCCCCAGGCCGGATCCGCCGGCACACTCCCCGCTCGCAACGTTCCATGCCCCCAGCGCTGATTGATCTGGTCGAGCACCCCCATCACCTTCTCCGCCGTCTGCGGTTGCGACTGGGCAAACAAGTCTTCGGTAAATTCTCCGGGCTGCCGAAGATCCATCAATAACACTTCAGCCTTGCTGTACTTGAAGCCCGGCCGGAACAATCGATCAACCGCCTCGCTCGCCACCTTGCTCAGCAATCGCACATCATTGGTCGGATAAGGCAACTCGATCAGCGCGCCATTGGCGTACTTCGCCTCTTCCGGATTGAACATGCCGGTGCGGATACTCACGCGGATCTTTTTGCACAGCGAATTCTGCGCGCGCAGCTTTTCCGCCGCTCGATGCACATAAGTAGCAACGGCTTCCTTGATCGGCTCGATGGTAGTCAAACGGTTGCCGAACATGCGGCTGCTGCAGATTTCCTGCTTCGGCGGTTCTGTTTCCGACAGTTCCAGACAGGATGTGCCACCCAGTTCGCGCGCGGTCTTCTCGATCACCACGCTGAACTTGCGCCGCAGTGTCCACGGATCGGCCTTCGCCAGGTCCATCGCACTTCTGATTTGCATGCTTTCCAGATGAGCTTTCATCCGCCGTCCGACGCCCCACACTTCACCGACATCGGTATTGCGCAGCACCCAGTCGCGTTTGGACGGATCGCAGATGTCGACCACGCCGCCGGTGTGCGCCTGTAGGCGCTTCGCAGTGTGGTTGGCGAGCTTGGCCAGCGTTTTCGTGGGGGCGATGCCGACGCCGACCGGGATGCCGGTGCGCTTATAAACAGCAGAGCGAATGGTTCGGCCAAAACCTGTCAGGTCCCCAGGAATGCCGCTGAGATCGGCGAACGCCTCATCAATGCTGTAAACCTCGACCGCCGGCACCATGGACTCGATGATCGTCATCACCCGTTCGCTCATGTCGCCGTACAACGCGTAATTACTGCTGAACACCTGAATGCCGTGGCGGCGCAGATCATCACGAATCTGAAAATACGGCGCGCCCATTTTCACAAAAGGTTTGGCATCGTAGCTGCGCGCGATCACGCAGCCATCGTTATTGCTCAGCACGACAATCGGCGTCTTCGCCAGATCGGGCCGGAACACTCGCTCACAGCTGGCATAGAAGCTGTTGCAATCGATCAGCGCGAAAACCTGCTCACGATTTGCCATGGTCGCGCACGCTGTAAGTCACCACACCCCAGATCACCAGCTCATCCCCTTCCATCACATAGCGAGGCGGGTATTTGCTGTTGGCCGAAAGAAGGATGATGGTGTTGTCGCGCATGTGCAGGCGCTTGCAGACAGGTTCGGAGTTGAGACCGGCGATGACGATATCGCCGTGCTCGGCATTCAAGCTGCGGTCGACGATCACCAGATCACCGCAAAATATCCCGGCGTCCTGCATGCTCTCGCCTTCGATCTTCGCCAGATAAACGTGCGGTGCACGAATATCAAAAACCTCGTCCAGAGAGATGTGCTTTTCAATGTGATCAGCCGCGGGCGAAGGAAAACCGGCGGGAATCCGAAACGAATACAGCGCAAGCTGTTCGCCCGCGCCTGACAAAGGGCCGAGGATGGTGACGCTCATGATACGAACCTGATAGTGAATTTACTGTATGCGTATACAGTAGACTCGGGACGGTTCGGGGGTCAATGAGGCGTGTAGGAGATTTCGACGGGTGACAGGGTTTTGTACAACTTCTTGGTAATAAAAGACTGCCAACTCACGTTTCAGAGGCTTCGAACCAGTGGTCCTTTAGAAACTTTTTCCAGACACCAAAAACCACAAACCCCCGACTTTCTCTAGGAAAATCAGGGGTTTGCGTTTACTTAATGTGGCGGTGAAGGAGAGATTCGAACTCTCGATACAGTTTCCTGTATACACACTTTCCAGGCGTGCTCCTTAAGCCACTCGGACACTTCACCGTATCTCTGCAGACATGTTCTGTCTGTCGAGGCGCGCTAATGTAGTCGAAAGCTTTTCCGATGGCAAACTTTTTTTCAGAATTTTCATGCGCTTAAGAGAGGCCGTTGCGTTCAGCCAGAGCGGACGATGGCAAACCTGCCAATCTCGGGTAAGCCGTGCGCTTCCTTTATAGAAGGCAACACGCGCGCAGCGCTGGCCGAAGCGCAAAACGGTGACTGGCAGGTCAGTCACGGCGCTTTACCTGGCCTGCGGCGGTGGGTAACGTCTGCCCATCTTTCTAATAAGGAATAGCGTCATGAGCGAGTTGATTGCCTACCACCTCGAAGACGGTATCGCGACCCTGACCCTGAACAATGGCAAGGTCAACGCGATTTCTCCGGATGTGATTGCGGCGTTTAATGCGGCGCTGGATCAGGCGGTGGCGGATCGCGCCGTGGTGATCATTACCGGGCAGCCGGGGATTCTCTCCGGTGGTTATGACCTGAAGGTGATGACGGCCGGTCCGAAAGAGGCCGTTGCGCTGGTGACAGCCGGTTCGACCTTGGCGCGCCGCCTGCTCTCTCACCCGTTCCCGGTGATCGTTGCTTGCCCGGGGCACGCCGTGGCCAAGGGTGCTTTCCTGCTGTTGTCCGCCGATTACCGCATCGGTGTCGACGGCCCGTTCAGCATCGGTCTGAACGAAGTGCAGATCGGCATGACCATGCACCATGCCGGTATCGAGCTGGCACGCGACCGCTTGCGGCGTTCGGCTTTCCATCGCTCGGTAATCAATGGCGAGATGTTCGATCCGCAAAGTGCCGTTGATGCAGGCTTCCTCGACAAAGTCGTCACTGCCGAAGAATTGCAGGGCGCCGCGCTGGCTGCCGCGCGTCAGTTGAAGAAGATCAACATGCTGGCGCACAAGAACACCAAGCTCAAAGTGCGCAAGCAACTGCTGGAAACCCTCGACGACGCGATCCTGCAGGATCAGCAACATCTGGGCTGACTCGTCCAAAATCTGCCGGTAAGAGAATAGCCCGACCTTGGTCGGGCTTTTTCTTACGTTCAGCGTTGAAGATTCGCTGAAAGCTCTAGGACGCGCCTGACAGGCAATGCTGAAACATGCGCTTAAACATCGGCCATCTCCGGACTCTATAGCGGCAATTGCCGAAAACAGTGCACATCCGTACACTGCGCCACCTTTTGTCCCGGTGGGCCTGCAAAAATGCTGTTTGTGTTTCGTATGTTGTTGATGGGCCTGCACTTTATTCTGGCCGGCGTGCTCGGCGTGATCCTTGGATTGTGCCGCCCGTTCAACCCGGACAACAGCCGACTCTGCGCCCGCCTCTACGCTTTGCCGGCGATGTGTATCTTGCGTTTGCGGGTCAAGTCCGAGGTCAACGGCTTGATGAACAAGCCCGACAGTTGCGTGATCATCGCCAACCATCAGTCAAACTACGATCTGTTCGTGTTCGGCAATGTCGTCCCTCGTCGCACCGTTTGTATCGGCAAGAAGAGCCTGAAGTGGGTGCCGTTGTTCGGCCAGTTGTTCTGGCTGGCCGGCAATGTGTTGATCGACCGTGGCAATGCGCACAAGGCGCGGCAGTCGATGCTGACGACGACCCACACCTTGCAGAACGAAGACACCTCGATCTGGGTGTTTCCGGAGGGCACCCGCAACCTCGGTGAAGATCTATTGCCGTTCAAGAAAGGCGCGTTCCAGATGGCGATTGCTGCCGGCGTGCCGATCGTTCCGGTGTGCGTGAGCAGCTATATAAAGCACATGCGCCTGAATCGCTGGCGCAGTGGCAACGTTCTCATACGTTCCTTGCCGGCGATTCCTACAGTCGGATTGACCATGGACGACATGCCCATGCTGATCGAGCGATGCCGCGAGCAGATGCGCGAGTGCATCGAATCGATGGATCGGCAACTGCAAGCCGCGTGAAACCAAACCCGCCCCGTGCGGGTTTTCTTTTGCCGGGTGAACTGTAGAAGTTTCACTGACTCTCAAGCAGCGACACGGCTAAGCTGAAGCCTAGTTTCCCTGCCATCTGCCAAGAAGAAGTGAATCACCACCATGGGTCGAGTTGTTGCTGCTGCGGTGTACAGCGAGGGTAAGAAAGTCACCAATATTGCGCTGGACGAAGGTGCTGCCTGGGCCGCCAAACCCGGCCACTTCGTCTGGATCGGTCTGGAAGAACCGGACGCACAGGAATTATCCAACCTGCAACGACAGTTCAACCTGCATGAACTGGCCATCGAAGACGCGCTGGAAAAACACAGCCGACCAAAACTGGAAACCTTTGGTGACGCTCTGTTTATCGTCACCTACTCACCGGTTCGCGAAAACGGCGTTTTGCAATTCATCGAAACGCATATCTTCGCCGGCAGGGGTTACATCATTACCGCACGCAACGGCCATTCCGCGTCGTACGCCTATGTGCGTCAACGCTGTGAGGCGCGTCCGCTGTTGCTCGAGCACGGGGAAGATTTCGTCCTGTATGCGCTGCTCGATTTCGTCATCGAAAACTATCAGCCGGTGGGCGAAGCGATCCACGCCGAGATCGATGAGCTGGAGCGCAACGTGCTGTGCAGCGCCCTCAACGAGCGCGACATCCAGAAGCTGCACGGTCTGCGCCGCGATGTGGTGCGCTTGCGTCGGTACGCGGCACCGATGGTGGAGATCGGCGAGGAGCTGCAAAAGCTCAGTTTCCCGTTCATCGACAAGAACATGCGCCCGTACTTTCGCGATGTGCAGATTCATGTAACGCGGCAGATGGAAGACCTGACCACGCTGGCGGACATTGCCAGCCAGACCATCGAGATTGGCGTGTTGCTTGAGGCATCACGGCAGAGCGTGGTGCAGCGCAAGTTTGCAGCGTGGGCGGCGATTCTGGCGTTCCCGACTGCGGTAGCGGGGATCTACGGGATGAATTTCCAGAACATGCCCGAGTTGACCTGGCATTACGGTTATTTTGCAGTGCTGGGGTTTATTGCGGTGGGGTGTGTGAGTTTGTGGGCGAGCTTCAAGCGGTCCGGGTGGCTGTAGCCGGGACCGCGTTGCCCCGGAGATTCGCGAGCAGGCTCGCTCCCACAGGGATTGTGGGAGCAGGCCCTTTAGCGTTGAGCCGTTTCTGGCTTGTGCGCCACGAAGCGCATCATCCACTCCGCAACCGTAGCGCCATGATGTTCCTGCTCAAGGCTGGCCATGCCTTTGCTGTAAATCTGCGAACCCAGCGCTTCCTGGCGCAGATCAAGGAGCGCGCGGGAGTAATCGTGAATGAATTCCGGGTGGCCCTGGAAGCACAGCACTTGATCGTTGATGTGATAAGCCGCGAACGGGCAGAAATCGCTGGAGGCGATGACCGTGGCGTTTTCCGGAAGCTCGGTTACCTGATCCTGATGACTGATCAGCAGTGTCAGCTCTTCGCGCACCGGGCTCATCCACGGTGCCTTGGCTGCCAGCTTGTAATTGTGAGTACCGACGCCCCAACCCTGGGAGGCCCGCTCGCTCTTGCCGCCAAGCAGCAACGCCAGCAATTGGTGGCCGAAGCACACGCCGAGCAGTTTGTCGCCGCGTTCGTAGCGATCCAAAAGGTACGTCTTGAGGGTCTGGATCCACGGATCCGTACCGAACGAATCGGCTTTGCTGCCGGTGACCAGATACGCATCGAAAATCTCGTCGTCGCTAGGATACTCACCCTTCACCACGTTATAGACAGTGAAATCAGCGGCGATCGGTTGTTGCGAGAACAGCCGCTGAAACATGTGCCCATAGCCCTGATATTGGTCAATCAATTCGGGCCGCAGGATGTCGGTTTCGAGAATGCAGATGCGCAGCGACATAAAAAATACCTGACACGTGATGGGAATAATGAACACCCCAGAGCCTGCCCTGAAACACCCGGCCAAGGCAAGCCCCGAAATGCTCGCCGGCCCTAGAACATTTCACCTTTCGCCGCTTTGTCCAGCAGCAGCGCTGGCGGGGTAAAGCGCTCGCCGTATTGCTCGGCCAGATACTGCGCGCGGGCGACGAAGTCCTTCAGGCCATACTGGTTGATGAACTGCAGCGCCCCGCCGGTCCACGCGGCGAAACCGATGCCGAAGATCGAGCCGACGTTGGCATCCGCCGTCGAGGTCAGCACGCCCTCCTCCACACAGCGCACGGTTTCGATGGCCTGCACGAACAACAGACGATCACGCACATCCTTCGCAGAGATCTGTCCGTCGGCCTTCTCGAAGCGCGTTTTCAGCTCCGGCCACAAATGCTTCTGCGAGCCCGCTGGATACTCATAAAAACCGCCTCCGGCAGCTTTGCCCGGTCGCTTGAATTCATTGAGCATCAAATCGATCACGGCGAAGGCAGGGTGCTCAATCAGCGGTTTGCCTTCTGCCTGCAAGTCCTTGGCCGTCTGCTGACGGATATGGCTCATCAGGCTGAGGGAAACTTCATCGGAGATGGCCAGCGGCCCGACCGGCATCCCGGCCTTGCGCGCTTCGGTCTCGATCATCGGCGCACTGACACCCTCGCCGAGCATGGCGATGCCCTCGTTGGTGAATGTGCCGAAAACCCGCGAGGTAAAGAAGCCGCGACTGTCATTGACCACGATCGGAGTTTTCTTGATTTGCAGAACGAAGTCGAAACCGCGAGCGAGAGTTTCGTCGCTGGTCTGCGCGCCCTTGATGATTTCCACCAGCGGCATTTTTTCCACCGGACTGAAGAAATGCAGGCCGATGAATTTGCTTTGATCGGGCACGGCCGTCGCCAGGCCGGTGATCGGCAGGGTCGATGTGTTGGAGGCGATGACAGCGTCGCCACCCACCACCTGTTGCGCGGCGGCAGATACCTTGGCTTTGAGCTGGCGATCCTCGAACACCGCTTCGATGATCAGATCGCAACCGGCCAGATCGGCATCGCTTTCGCTCGCAACGATGCGCGCCAGCACCGCCTCGCGCTGCTCGACAGTCAGCTGGCCACGGGCAACTTTTTTATCCAGCAGCGCCGCTGAATGCGCCTTACCTTTCTCGGCAGCAGCGAGATTGATGTCCTTGAGGACGACTTCGATACCGGCCGAAGCGCTGACAAACGCGATGCCCGCGCCCATCATTCCGGCGCCGAGCACACCGACTTTCCGGGTTTTACAGGGCGCAAAACTTTGCGGTCTGGAACCGCCGGCGTTGATTTCGTTCAACTGGAACCAGAACGTGCCGATCAGGTTTTTCGAAATCTGCCCGGTCGTCAGCTCGGTGAAGTAGCGGGTTTCGATCAGGTGCGCGGTGTCGAAATCGACCTGAGCGCCCTCCACCGCCGCGCATAGAATCTTCTCCGGCGCCGGAAGGGTGCCTTGAGTTTTCGCGCGCAGGATCGACGGCGCAATCGCCAGCATCTGCGCCACTTTCGGGTTCGATGGCGTGCCGCCAGGAATCTGGTAGCCCTTCACGTCCCAGCGCTGCACTGCCGTCGGATTGGCGAGAATCCACGCGCGCGCCTTGGCCAGCAGCTCATCGCGATCCGCTGCCAGTTCATCAATCAGCCCGGCCTGCAACGCCTGTTGCGGGCGCACCTTCTTGCCTTCAAGCAAGTACGGCAGGGCTTTTTCGATACCGAGCATGCGCACCATGCGCACCACCCCGCCGCCGCCCGGCAACAGGCCCAGCGTCACCTCCGGCAAACCGAGTTGCACCGAGGCATCATCCACAGCGATGCGATGGTGGCAGGACAGACAGATTTCCCAGCCGCCGCCCAGTGCGGCGCCGTTGATCGCCGCGACCACCGGTTTGCCGAGGGTTTCCAGGCTGCGCAATTGCGCCTTGAGGGTCAGCACCATGTCGTAGAAAGCTTTGGCTTCGGGTTTGCCGACCTTGATCAATTCATTGAGGTCGCCGCCGGCAAAAAGGTTTTCTTCGCGGAGGTGATGATCACTCCGGCGATGCTGTCTTTCTCGGCCAGCAAGCGGGCAACGCAAGCGGCCATGGCCTCGCGGTACACGGCGTTCATGGTGTTGGCGCTCTGGCCCGGCATGTCCATGGTCAGCACGACGATAGCGTCCTGGCCTTTTTCGTAACGAATGGCTTCGCTCATAACAGGGTTCCTTGAAGTCGGGGCTCAGAGGCGTTCGATGATGGTGGCAATGCCCATGCCGCCGCCGACACACAGCGTCGCCAGGCCGTAGCGCAAGTTGCGCGCTTCCAGTTCATCAAGCAGGGTGCCGAGGATCGCGCAACCGGTGGCGCCCAGCGGGTGGCCCATGGCGATCGAGCCGCCGTTGACGTTGACCTTGCCCGGGTCGACGGCCATGTCCTTGATGAATTTCAACACCACCGAAGCAAACGCTTCGTTGACCTCGAACAGATCGATGTCCTCCACGCGCAGTCCGGCCTTGGCCAAGGCTTTGCGGGTCGCCGGCGCTGGGCCGGTGAGCATGATGGTCGGATCTGTGCTGGTGACGGCCGTGGCGACGATACGCGCGCGTGGCTGCAGCCCCAGCGCGCGGCCCTTGGCTTCGGAGCCGATGAGCATCAGCGCCGCACCGTCGACAATTCCGGAACTGTTGCCCGGCGTGTGCACGTGGTTGATCCGCTCGACATGGCTGTAGACCCGCAACGCCGTGGCGTCGAAGCCCATTTGCCCGATCATTTCGAAACTCGGCTTGAGCTTGCCCAGGCCCTCGAGGGTAGACTCGGCGCGGATGAACTCATCGTGGTCAAGCAGGATGATGCCGTTCTGATCCTGCACCGGCACCAGCGACTTGTTGAACGAGCCGTCGGCCCGCGCTCGTGCGGCTTTTGCTGGGAGTGCAGTGCGTAGGCATCGACATCCTGCCGGCTGAAGCCTTCGAGGGTGGCGATCAGATCGGCGCCGACGCCTTGCGGAGTGAAATGGCTGTGCAGGTTGGTCTGCGGGTCCAGTGCCCAGGCGCCGCCATCGCTGCCCATTGGCACCCGCGACATCGACTCGACGCCGCCAACCACCACCAGATCCTCGAATCCTGAGCGCACTTTCATCGCGCCAAGATTCACCGCTTCCAGACCCGAAGCGCAGAAACGGTTGATCTGCACACCGGCGACGCTGACGTCCCAGTCGGCCACTTGCACCGCCGTCTTGGCGATGTCCGAACCTTGATCGCCGATCGGCGTGACGCAGCCAAGGACGACGTCATCGACCTGACTGGTATCCAGCGCGGTGCGCGCCTGCAAAGCGCTCAGCAAACCGGCCACCAGGTTGACCGGCTTCACGCTGTGCAGCGCGCCATCGGCCTTGCCTTTGCCACGCGGAGTGCGTAACGCATCGAAAATCAAAGCTTCAGTCATGACGTCCTCGAACCTGATTTATTGTCACTTCACTTTCGCCCTGCGCCCACTGGCAAGCAATGACCACATTGCTCAAAGCCCTTGACGCACACGCTCAGACGGACGGTCATGCGGCATGAGGTGAACCGGTTCAGGTCGTCGAGTCGTCTAGCCAGCGGGCGGCAAAGAAGCTGGCAATACGCCTCATGCTTTTTAAAAGCTTTTTCCAAGATCACCATATGAAATGGATCTAAGCGAAGGCTGACGTGGGCTCTAAGGTGAAGATGTACGCCATCGTCGTCGGGTTTTGCCGAGACGGGCGTCCT
Organism: Pseudomonas sp. AC255; assembly: GCF_979258175.1. NCBI lineage: Bacteria > Pseudomonadati > Pseudomonadota > Gammaproteobacteria > Pseudomonadales > Pseudomonadaceae > Pseudomonas > Pseudomonas sp. AC255. Next base: position 3,323,540 of record NZ_OZ409841.1, read on the forward strand.
TCAACAGGAAGTGCACCGCGTGCCGTCAGGGATATGCAGTCAGGCACGCATCAGGAAATAACAATAAAGGCGGTCAAGCCATGTTCAAACAACCGAAAGTACGTCAAGCAGGACTCATTCTTTTCGCCACGACGCTGTTGTTGATCTTGCCGAATCTGACCAAGGTCATCGGCTGATTCAAACGTCGCGTGCTGTATGTCGCCATTGAAAATGTGACTGGCCCGCTACCCGGGCCAGCGCGGTTGTGCCAACCTTTGCGCACTACCACGACATGGACGGCGATCATTTGAAAACGCTCATTGCGCTCGGTGCCTTGCTGCTGAGCTTGCCCTTGTCCGCCGCACAACTGGATCTGCAGTTGGGCGCAAACAGCCGCACCTGGCAGACCGAAGAGCTGCTCAAACACCCTCAGTTGCAAACTCTCACGATCAACAATGATGTTTCCTACAAGAAGGACATGACCTATCAGGCTGTGCCTCTGGCCGCCTTGCTAACGGGCGTTAGACCTGAGGATCACTTGCAAGCGGTGGCGCTGGACGGCTTTGCCGCAGAGTTGGCCGCTGCGCCATTGCTGAACAAGGACGGCGCGCGGGCATGGCTGGCGATCGAGGATCCGGCGCAGCCGTGGCCACCGCTGTCAGCCGGCAAGCACAGCGCCGGGCCGTTCTATCTGGTCTGGACCGATCCGCAGGCGGGCAATATCAGCCCCGAGCAGTGGCCGTTCGAAGTCGCCAGTATCAAGCTGATGGCCCCGGTGGCCCAACGCTTTCCTGCCCTGCTGCCCGATCCTGCCTTGAAGGCCGATGATCCGGTGAACCAGGGTTTTGCCCTGTTTCAAAAAACTGCCTGGCCTGTCACCGGTTGAATGGTGCCGGAGACGCGCAGTTCGGTCCGGATCTGAATATTCCGTATAGCCCGACCGAGTATTTCGGGGCGGATTTCTTGAAGCGCTACATCCGCGATCCGCAGAGCTTGCGTCAGTGGCCGCAGGCGAAGATGCCGGGGTTCTCCGCGCAGGTGTTGCCGGATGGAGACCTGGAAATGCTGGTGGGCTATCTCAAGCATATGGCCGGGCGCAAAGCCAAGCCTTGATGCAGTCCCCTTGTGGGAGCGAGCCTGCTCGCGAAGGCTGAGTGTCAGACGCTGATTGGCTGGCTGATGAACCGCTTTCGCGAGCAGGCTCGCTCCCACATGATTTTTGCGTGCGTCGAGCTATTGCTGCTGCACGGAAATAACCGGTGTCGGCGAGACGAACACCTTCGCATGCATCTGCTCGCAGCCACCGCCCCGGCGCATGCCACGGACCGGGCAGGCATCGAGATAATCAAGGCCCACCGCCAGCTTCAGGTGTCGCTCCGGGCGCGCCAGTTGGTTGGTCACGTCGAAGCTGTACCACGCGTCATCCAGCCACGCTTCCGCCCAAGCATGACTGGCCAGATGCTCGCAATCTTCGCTGTACAGATAACCCGACACGTAACGCGACGGCACGCCGAGGCTGCGCGCGCAGGCGAGAAAGGCGTGGGCATGATCCTGACAGACCCCGGCCCGACCGGCGAAAGCTTCGGCGGCGCTGGTGTCGACTTCGGTGGAGCCCGGCGTGTAGCTCATGTGCTGATTCAGACCGTGCATCAAGTCGATCAGCGCGGTGCGGTCTCGCCGCTGCTTGCAGTTCTTCGCGGCAAACTCGCGCAAGGCTTCGTCGGCTTCGGTCAGGCGCGTGAAGCGCAGGAACGGCAGCGCCGACTGGCTCTCATGTTCGGCCTCGCGCAATTCGTCGATATCGACCTGACCCCGGGCGCCAATGATGATCGCTTCGTGAGGCTCGTCCATGGTCAGCACATGCAGGATGTTGCCGAACGGATCGAGCTGCGCACGCACCGGACGCGGCAGGTCGAGTTGCCAACTGAGGACATGCTGACGCTCGCTGTCGTGGGGTGTCAGGCGCAGGTACTGGATGCTCGCGCGCACCTGATCTTCGTAGTGATAGGTGGTCTCGTGGCTTATGGAAAGTCTCATGCAGCCTCCAGATAGGAACTGTGAATGGCGTTGCCCAACTGGCGCACCAGCGGGATGAATTCGGTCAGCCAGGCGTGCAGGCCTTCTTCGAGAATTTCGTTGATGCCGGTGTAACGCAGGCGCGCATCCATTTCCGCCGCCAGGCGTTGTGCCGGGCGGCCGTTGGCGCCGGGCAGCTGGGCCAGGATCTGGTCGATCTCTTCGGTACAGGCACGCAGCGAACGCGGCACATCGGCGCGCAACAGCAGCAATTCGGCGACATGCCGGGCGCCGGGCGCGTCGCGGTAGATTTCGGTGTAGGCCTCGAACGACGACAACGCCCGCAGCAGCGCACTCCACTGGTAATAAGCGTGCGCGGTGCCATCGCTGACCGCTTCGGCCTGATCGCCGGCCATTTCGTAACGCGCATCAAGCAGGCGCAGCGTGTTGTCCGCGCGCTCGATAAACGTGCCCAGACGAATAAAGCGAAACGCGTCGTTGCGCATGATCGTGCCGTAAGAGGCGCCGCGAAACAGGTGCGAACGCTCCTTGATCCATTCGCAGAAACGACTCATGCCATAGCGGCTCAAGCCCTGTTCGGCGATGCCGCGAATTTCCAGCCAGGTCGCGTTGATGTTTTCCCACATGTCCGCAGTGATTCGCCCGCGCACGGCATGGGCACTGGCCCGCGCTGCACCAAGGCAGCTGTAGATACTGGCCGGGTTGGCCGCATCCAGTGCGAAGAAATGCAGCAGGCGCTCTGCGTGCAGGTCGCCGTGGCGTTCAAGGTAATCGTCCAAGGTGCCGGTGATCAGCAACGGCATGGCGAGTTCGTGCAGACCGTCGCCGCGCCCGTCCTGCGGCATCAGCGACAGCGAATAACTGATGTCGAGCATGCGCGCGAGATTCTCCGCACGCTCCAGGTAACGCGACATCCAGTACAGATCCGAGGCAGTTCTACTTAACATGGCAAGCTTCCTTCAATCCTCGACTACCCAGGTGTCCTTGGTCCCGCCGCCCTGGGAGGAGTTCACCACCAGGGAGCCTTCACGCAACGCGACACGGGTCAAACCGCCAGGCACCACACGGGTTTCGCGGCCGGACAGCACGAACGGACGCAAGTCGATATGGCGCGGCGCGATGCCGTTTTCGACAAAGGTCGGACAGGTCGACAGCGACAGCGTCGGCTGCGCAATGTAGGCATGGGGTTTGGCTTTGATGCGCTCGCGAAAGGCATCGATTTCCGCCGTCGTCGCGGCCGGTCCGACCAGCATCCCGTAACCGCCGGAGCCCTGGGTTTCCTTGACGACCAAATCCGCAAGATTGGCCAGTACGTGGGACAGCTCGGACGGGTTGCGGCATTGCCAGGTCGGCACGTTTTTCAGGATCGGCTCTTCGTCGAGGTAAAAACGGATCATGTCGGTGACAAACGGGTAAACCGATTTATCGTCCGCGACCCCGGTGCCGATGGCATTGGCCAGCACCACATTGCCGGAGCGATAAGACGACAGCAGCCCCGGCACGCCGAGCATCGAGTCCGGGTTGAACGCCAGCGGATCAAGGAACGCGTCGTCGAGGCGGCGATAGATCACGTCGACCGCTTTCGGGCCATCGGTGGTGCGCATGAATACCTTGTCGTCACGCACGAACAGATCTGCGCCTTCCACCAGTTCAACGCCCATCTCCCGCGCCAGAAACGCATGTTCGAAGAACGCGCTGTTGAAGCGTCCCGGCGTCAACACCACCACGCTCGGGTTGTCGATCGGGCTTGAGCTTTTCAGGGTGTCGAGCAGCAGATTGGGATAGTGATCGATCGGGGCGATGCGCTGGGCGGAGAACAGTTCGGGGAACAGGCGCATCATCATCTTGCGGTCTTCGAGCATGTAGCTGACGCCACTGGGTGTGCGCAGGTTGTCTTCGAGAACGTAATAAGTGCCATCGCCATCGCGCACCAGATCGACGCCGGAGATGTGCGAATAGATATCGCGGTGCAGATCCAGACCTTGCATCGCCAATTGGTATTGTTCGTTGGCCAGCACCTGTTCGGCGGGAATGATCCCGGCCTTGATGATGCGCTGCTCGTGGTAGAGGTCGGCGAGAAACATGTTCAACGCCTTGACCCGCTGGATGCAGCCGCGCTCGACAATCCGCCATTCACTGGCGGGAATGCTGCGGGGAATGGTGTCGAACGGAATCAGGCGCTCGGTGCCCTGCTCGTCGCCATAGAGCGTGAAGGTGATCCCGGCCCGGTGAAACAACAGATCGGCCTCGCGGCGGCGCTGCGCGAGCAGCTCGTCGGGCGTCTCGGCCAGCCAGCGGGCAAATTCCCGGTAATGCGGGCGGACCAGGCCGCCGGCATCGTACATCTCGTCAAAATAGGTGCGGATCATGCCGTACTCCTTGTCACTCCGGACATACAGGCCTTCGCAAGGCCCGTGCCATCGGCATAAACGCTTTGATTTCAATCGGTTGTAGATCCACGCCGAACGCTGCGCACCATTCCTGTGCGGCAAATGCCCCGGCCCGATTGCCCCCGCTTCATTGCGACGCACTGCATCGCCTATCACCAGCATAGTCAGAGTTGATTTCACTGCCCGGCCACGACTGCGGATAATCCGCGCATTCGCTGCAAAACTTCCCCGGCACGCCGGCGCGAAGGAGACAGCTCAACTGATCTGAACTGCCTTGGCAGCCCCGTCCCGACAGGACTTTATTGCATACCCGTCTTCCCTTTTAGCCACCCTCTCCGGTGGCTTTTTTTTGCCCGGGATTCTTGTTTCAGGGTTTTGCCACTGCGATGTGCAGAAGCCAGAAACGACAACGGCCGACCCGAAGGTCAGCCGTTGTCCGACAAACAATGCGCAATATCAATTCAACCGGTAACGATTGCGCACCTCCTGCTTCACGCCCCAACCCTCGATAATGCCGCCCAGCGGTTCGACCACGGCAGAAAAGCCTTGCTCGAAATCGCCGATGTCGTCATAGGTTGCGTACATAACTTTGCTCAATTCCAGCGACCAGGCGCCGTCGTCGCGCGCACTGACCTGGGCATTGATGGATTCACCGCGAAATTTGCCTGCTGCCCTGCGCGCCCGCTCCTCGTCCGGGAAAATCGCGTAGAACTCGATGGGATGGAACCGGGAAAAATCGAAGCCGCCTTCTTTCATGCGGCGCAGAACGTTGCTGCTGATGTCTTCTTGATAGGCTGTGCTCATGAATCGTCCCCCTCGATTGATGGATAGACTTTCCGTATTCCCGCCCCGGGCCTTTTGGCCTAAGTACTACGGCAACGTGGTTGCGCGCGGGAAACAAGCATGTAGCTGACAAGACCAGACCTTAGCGATCCATTCGCTGATCTCGCTTGCAGAGTAGCCCCAAGAGAGCGCCGCTGCCAAGGCCTGGTTTACGAGATGACAGGAAGTGTTCAGACAGGGGTGATGCTGCGGATTTCGATGCCATTCTGGGTCTTGAGGTTTTTCACCTCGGCATCGGTGGTGCGCCCTTGCAGGTCGTTGAGATCCAGCTTGGCGGCAACCGGAAGAAGCCGCTCCTTGATTAGCCGAGCGGCTTCATCATCGGACGGGCATTCCTCACGTTCGAAGACTTCATCAACAATTTCGCCGTGATCATCCACGAAAGTGACTTTCCACTTTTGCATCAGTGCCTCCTCGATCAACCCGTAAATGGGCTTACCTCTATCTCGACTTTTTTCCGCGAGAGTTGGTTCAAAAGGATTACAGCCGCCAACGGTGAAAATAACCATCCGATCGATAGGGCGGACTCTGTGGCGAGGGGATTTATCCCCGTTCGGCTGCGCAGCAGTCGTAATACCGTCCATTGCGGTTCAACGGAGACACCGCGCAGGCCGGTTCAGGGATACTGCGCCTCCCAGAGGGGGTAAATCCCCTCGCCACAAAAGCTCCCTTGCAGAGCGCCTTCAGCGTGATCAGTCGTTGCTTGGCTTGTTGACCGCTTGCAGCACGTATTGCGGCAAGGCGAACGCGCCGATGTGGATTTCCGGATTGTAGTAACGGGTGACGATGCCGCTGCCGATGAAGCGCTGTTGCAGGGTTTCACGGCTGAGCTTGCGGTAGGCCGGGTTGGTCGAGCCCCAGGCGAAGGTCATCGAGCCGCCGATGTAGGTCGGCACGGCGGCCTGGTAGAAGTGCCAGTCCGGGAACAGGCTGCGCAGGCGACCGGCGGTGGTTTTGACTTCGTCGATCTGCATGAACGGCGTGCCGTTCTGAGTCACCAGGATGCCGCCTTCGTTCAGGCAGCGGTGGCACGCCTGGTAGAAGTTCTCCGAGAACAGCACTTCGCCCGGGCCGATCGGGTCGGTGGAGTCGGAGATGATCACGTCGAATTTTTCAGTGGTGGTGGCGACGAAACGCATGCCGTCATCGATCACCAGGTTCAGGCGCGGATCATCGTAGGCACCGGCGGAATGGTTCGGCAGGAATTCCTTGCACATGTCGACCACAGTGCCGTCGATTTCGACCATGGTGATGTGCTCAACGCCGGCGTGTTTGGTCACTTCGCGCAACATGCCGCCGTCACCGCCGCCGATGATCAGCACGCGCTTGGCGGTGCCGTGAGCAAGGATCGGCACGTGGGTGAGCATTTCGTGGTAGATGAATTCGTCGGCCTCGGTGGTCTGGATCACGCCGTCCAGCGCCATCACCCGGCCCATGCGCGGGTTCTGGAAGATCACCAGATGCTGGTGTTCGGTGCGCACTTCGTGCAGCAGTTTTTCCATGCGAAAACGCTGGCCGTAGCCTTCGTAGAGGGTTTCCAGGTACTCGCTGGTCTTGGTGACGGTCATGGTCAAGTGCTCCGATAAATGCGCGGGCGCCATCGTGGGGACGATTGCCCGGGAAAGGCGCGCATTCTACGTTGCCGAAGATGACAGGTCGAACCTCCGGTTGTTTTTTACCAGCGCAAACCACTGTGGGAGCGAGCCTGCTCGCGAAAGCGGAGTATCAGTTGCCGGTGATGGCGACTGACACAACGTCTTCGCGAGCAGGCTCGCTCCCACAGGGATGACCGTGTGATCGAAAATCAGCTCAGATCCGGACGTTACCCCGTGGCCCGGCAATAGCCCAGATGATCAGGCCCAGCACCGGCAGGAGGATAATCAGCAACACCCAGACGATTTTCATCCCGGTGGAGGCGCCGCTTTTGAGCACATTGATGATGGCCCAGATATCGAGGGCAAGGATGATCAGGCCGATCAGACCGTTGAACGTGGAACCCATGGTGTCGCTCCAGAATAGTGGCATGCACTTTTAGGATAGACGGTCGCGCGCAGGGTTCCCTTTTATTGCGTTCAGACGTGAACGGCGACCTTCAAGGCTTCCAGCGCTGGCGCAGCGGCGATGCCGACTTCGGCGCACAGTTCCAGCACCCGTGGCACGTCGTTGCCGTAGACCAGCACCACCTGCAGTTCGTCGTCGAGCAACTGGCTGAAGTTCATCAACGTGTAACCGCCGTTTTCCTTGTTCAGGCTGCTCATCTGCACCTGGATGCGGTTGAGTGCGGTCAGTGCTTCGGTCTTGGCCAGTTGTTTGGGCTTGAGGTTGAAATCCACGCCGGGGCCAAACGAAGCAACGATTTGTGCGAACAGATCGACATAGGTATCGGCCTGGAACAGCACAGTTTCCGGCAGGCTGCCGACCACTACCCACTCACCCAGCGGGATCGGGAATGTGTCGTCGTAGTTGATGTCCGGATTGGCGGCCAGAAAAGCATTGGCATCGGCGTAGGCCTGCGCGGCTTCGTCGGCCACTTTCAGGATCTCGTCCTCGCCCATGCAGCCGGAGCTGATTTTGCTGATGAGTTCGACGAGTGCGGCTTTCATGAGGGCGGATCCTGTAGTGACAGTAGAATTTCGGGCGCGAAGAATAGCGCAGAAAAGCAAAAGATCGCAGCCTTCGGCAGCTCCTACAGGTCCTGCGTTCACTTGGCGAACGCATCAAGTGTAGGAGCTGCCGCAGGCTGCGATCTTTTGATCGTTTATCAGGCCAACAACTTTTCCAGCTGCGCAGTGGTATCGACTGCACCCATGGTCCGCGCCGCATCCAGCGCGGTCACGCCATTGGCGTCCTTGGCTCTCGGGTCAGCACCCTGGCCGATCAGGTAATCGACGATTTCAACGCGGTTGAACATCGCCGCCATCATCAGCGCCGTGCGGCCGTCGAAGGAAGAACCTTCAATCTCGGCGCCCGCCTCGACCAGCGCCTTGACCACCGCCAGATCGCCTTTGAACGCAGCGCCGGCAATCGGGCTCTGGCCGTTGCCATTACGCATTTCCGGATCAGCTTTGTGTTTAAGCAGAACCTTCACCGCATCAACATGGCCGTAGTAGCTGGCGAGCATCAACAAGGTGTCGCCCTTGCTGTTTTTCAGGTTCACCGGCAGTCCGGCGGAGACAAGGCGATCAAGCATCTCGGCATCACCGTCGCGCGCCTTGTTGAAAACCTGCTCGGTGAATTCGGCAGCTTCTTCAGGGGTCATCTGGCGGCTTTGGTCAGACATGTGGCACTCCATTTCGGTCTATCGGAAGCCGACAGTTTCCCGAGCGCGACGGTGCCTGTCACTCGGTTTTTTCCGAGCGTCCCGATAGCCACGCTCAATACCGATGTTTGCCTTGTTGAATTTCAGCGAGGATTTGCTCACTGACATGCACATAAGTTTCGCTGCCCGGCAGCCAGGCGAAGATCGGGTCATCGCCCGTGAGGCCGGGATCGAAGCCTTCTGTTTTCAGGCGAGTCTTCTGGTACTTGAACGTGCCGGTGGTTTCCATTTTCACTTTCACCCGCAGGAACAACGGCACGGCATAAGCCGGCATACGTTGCCGGACGAAACTCAGCAATTCAGCGAAATCCAGCGTGGCCAAGGATTCCGCAGGAGTGATGGCGGCCATTCCGGCGCGCCCGTTGGTGTTGGGGATTTCGACACCGTAGGCCACGGCTTCAGCAATCAATGGATGTTGCAGCAACAGGTTCTCGACTTCGGTGGTCGACACGTTTTCACCCTTCCAGCGATACGTATCGCCGAGGCGATCAACAAATTGAGCATGGCCGAAACCGATGTTGCGCAGCAGGTCGCCGGTGTTGAAAAAGCGATCGCCCTTGTTGAACACATCGTGCAATACGACGCGGGCGGTTTTCTGCGGATCGGTGTAACCGTCCAGCGGCGCTTTTTCGTCGATCCGCGCCAGCAGCAGGCCTTGCTCGCCCTTGCCGACCTTCCGCATGAAACCATCTTCGCCGCGCAACGGTTCGCCACTGTCATGGTCGTAAGCGACCAGTTCCCAGGCCATCAGCGAAAACCCGACGGTGTTGTCGAAATTGAGGATGTTGGTGAAACCGATGTTGCCGTCGCTGGCCGCGTACAGCTCACAGATATGCTCCACCGCAAAACGTGATTTGAACTCGGCCCAAGCACCAGGACGCAGGCCATTGCCGATCATCTTGCGCACATCGTGACGGCTGTCATCGACGCTGACCGGTTGCTCGACCAGGTAGCGGCACAATTCGCCAACATAGCCGATGGTGGTCGCGCGATAGCGGCGCACATCATTCCAGAACTGGCTGGCGCTGAATTTGCGGCGGATGGCGAAACCCGAGGCGCCGTTGATCGCCGATCCCCAACACACGCACAGACCTGTGGCGTGATACAGCGGCAAGGTGCAGTAAACGACATCATCCGGGCGCATATCGAGGGCGATCATGCCGAAGCTCGCCGAACTGCGCATCCACCGTCCGTGCTTGAAAACCCCGGCCTTGGGCAGACCGGTGGTGCCGGAGGTGTAGATGTAGAAACACGGATCGTCGAAGAATACTTGCGCGCTGCTCGGCGGGTTATCGCTGCTGGCGTCAGCACTGGCGCTGATCAGATTGACGTAATCTTCGGGCGCGATGCCCGGGTGGCTGTATGTGTCCTGATCAGCGACAAACCAGGTGCGGGGCGCTGCGATCGCTACCTGATCACGCACGCCGGCATAGGCAGCGGTCAGTTCTTCCCCGACCACGATGGCCACAGGCGCAACCAGATTGATGCTGTGAACAAGCGTGTCGCGCATCAATGAGGTGTTGAGCAGCGCACTGACCGCGCCGAGCTTGGCCAGCGCCAGGATTGTCACCAGTAATTCCGCACGGTTCTCGATGAACACCGCGACCACATCGCCTTTGCCGATACCTTGCTCGCTCAGATAATGCGCAATGCGATTGGCCCACTGGTTGACCTGTGTGTAGGTCAATGCCACGTCGCCCTGCAATAACGCCACACCATCGGGATTGCGCAGCGTCGCCTGCTCGAACGTCCAGCCCAGGCCACACGTTTGGGTCGGATCCGTAACGTTGGCCACTTTCATGCCTTTGACCACCCGGGGGATGGCCTTGGCGATTATCGGCAGTTTGCGGAGCATCATGCCCCAGGTAATCGTGTCGCTTGGTGCGTGACGCATGAAAGCTCCCCGTTCGATCTTGACGTGCAGACCGCTGTTCTTGTTATCGGGTAATGACTGCGACCGACGCGTTTACATCGTGGGTCTAGAAGGAAAGTACGTCAGTGCTCGCGGGGCTGTACACGCGGTTTTTGCAATGATTTGTATCCCGCCGCGCCTACGGGGAAGAGCGGATTCTGGTACGGACGTTTGGTTCCGTTGTACGGAGAAAAATCACGCAAAATGCAGGATGCACGATGGCCATTCATGCAGATTGCACGACGCCTGCAAAATGCAATGCCTTCAACTTATTGATTTTAAAGGGATTTTATTCGCATCAATACTGGCACAAACGCTGCAACTACCTCCGCATGCTTGCCATTCAAGTACATACGGAGCTGATGACATGAGCCTGATTCAAGAAAAATTTACATCGCTGTTCTCCAACTACGAAGTCAGCACTGCCCCACGTCCTGACGGTGGCATCCTGCTCACTCTGCGTAGCAGCGACGGCAAAGTCTTCAAACGCGCCCTCTCGTATCAGCAACTGCATGCCGGTGACCAACTGTCGTGGGCGATCAGCGCGATCCGCCGCGACCTGGCCGAACAAGCCAGCGAGCTGCCGCAAATTGCAATGCTGCAGAGCCAGCAGCGTTTTGCTCTGCCGACGTATCACTCGCTGTAATTTGCTTTAAACAAAAACAGGTCGTGGAGCATGTGTTTCACGGCCTGTTTGTTTATGTCTGCCACATATTTACTGTGGGGTCAGAACGCTTCCGGTTCGATCCCGGTAAAGCTGTCCACCGTCACGTGTCCTGCCAACTCCCCGCCTTCACGCGCCAGGCCACAGGTTTTCATGCCGGCTGACTGGGCAGCGTCGAGCTCTTCGACGATATCCGACAGGAACAGGATTTCATCGGCTTCAACACCCACCGCCTGCTGAATGTTGCGGTAGGACTGCGCCTCACGCTTCGGCCCCGATGTGGTGTCAAAATAGCCGCTGAACAGCGGTGTCAGATCCCCCGCTTCCGAGCAACCGAAAATCAGTTTCTGTGCCTGGATCGAGCCGGACGAGTAAACAAACAGTTGATAACCGGCCGCATGCCAACGTTGCAGCGCTTCAACGGCATCCGGATAAACATGCCCTTTCAACTGCCCGGCCTGATAGCCCTGCGCCCAGACCATGCCCTGCAACGCCTTGAGCGGCGTGGCTTTGCGGTCTTCAGCGATCCAGCTCAAGAGGATTTCAACAACCCGCTCGACATCGGCCTGCGGCTCGTTGCTGTCGCGACGCACGGCGTCGAGCTGTTCGGCGACATCAGCACGCGAAGCGTTCTGGCGCACAAATTCGGGCAAATGTTCGGCGGCGTAGGGAAACAGCACGTCGAAGACGAAACTCACCGCGCTGGTGGTGCCTTCGATGTCGGTGAGGATGGCTTTGATCGACACGGTTTCAGTCCTCCAGACGCGGGAAACGACCGGCGATGTCTTCGCCGGTGAAATTGGCAACCCAGCCTTCCGGGTTGTTGAACAGACGAATCGCCACGAAATGCGGATGTTCGCCCATGTCGAACCAGTGCTTGGTGCCGGCCGGAACCGAGATCAGGTCGTTCTTTTCACAGAGCACGGCGTAGACGTAATCGTCGATATGCAGGGTAAACAAGCCACGACCGGCGACGAAAAATCGCACTTCGTCTTCGCCATGGCGGTGCTCTTCGAGGAACTTGGCGCGCAGCTCGGCTTTTTGCGGATGATCACTGTTGAGGCTGATCACATCGACCGTAATGTAACCGCGCTCGGTCATCAGTTTGTCAATCTGCTCTTTGTAGGCGCTGATGACCTCTTCCTGACTGGCGCCGGGCTGAATCTTCGCGGCGGCCTGCCAGCGGTCGAAACGCACGCCCTGCTCGGCCAGCGTCGAGGCGATATCTTCGAAATGGGTCAGCACCTTATTGGGAATCTCAGGGCTGGAAACGTGATAAACGGACAGGCTGCTCATGGGCAATTCCTCGGTAGCGGCGGCGCCGTCCGGCTCTTGAAGACCGGTCGGGCGCCGCATGGCATCAGGCAAACAGGCTGTTTCAGATGAATTCAGCCTTGGCGGTTCATGACGCTGCGGGTTTTCAACTCGCATTCAAACAGGAATTCAAAAGCCTCGATCTGCCGCAGCGCGTCGCTCATCTGCGCGCCCCAGGTGTAGAGGCCATGACCGCGAATCAGATAACCGACGCAATCAGGATGGGCGTCGAGCCAAGGCTGCACCTTGGCGGCGAGGCGCGCAATGTCCTGATCGTTGTCGAAAATCGGCACACGCACCCGTGATTCGTGGGTGGAAATGCCGCTGAAGGCTTTCTGCAATTCGTAGTCTTCAAATTCGATGAAATCTTCCGGGGTCAGGCGCGACAGCACCGTGGCATTCACCGAATGGGTGTGCAGCACCGCACCGATTTCCGCGCGCCAACTGTAGAGCTGGGTGTGCAGCAAGGTTTCGGCGGAGGGTTTCTTGCCCGGCTCCAGGCTATTGCCGGACAGATCGGTAGCGAGCACGTCATCCACACCCAACTGGCCCTTGTGCTTGCCCGATACGGTCAACAGCGCTTCGCTCGGCGACAGGCGTGTCGAATAGTTGCTGCTGGTGGCTGGCGACCAGCCACGGCCATATAGAAAACGCCCGGCGTCAACGATCTGCTGGGCGAGCTGTTCACGGCTAAGGCTCATGGCCTGTCCTCTTGCATACATGTGGCAATGATAACGGCAGCGGCAAGCGCTGCGAGACTGGCAATACTAAAGGTCAATGTTGCGCCGAGGGCATTCCAGCTGTAGCCGGAATACAGCGCGCCGAGCGCCCCGCCGGTGCCGGCCAGTGCCGCATACAGCGCCTGGCCCTGGCCTTGCTGGCGGGCGCCGAAACTACGTTGCACGAAAGCGATGGCAGCCGCATGAAAGCTGCCGAATGTCGCTGCATGCAACACCTGGGCAAACAACAACACCCAGAGAAACTCCGCAAACGAACCGAGCAGCACCCAACGCAACGCCGCCAGCAGGAAGCTCGCCAGCAGCACCCTGCGCAGGGAAAAGCGCGCCAGAATGCGGCTCATGGCCATGAACATCAGCACTTCCGCAACCACACCCACGGCCCAGAGCATGCCGATGACGCCACGGCTGTAACCGAGGCGTTCAAGGTGCAAAGTCAGAAAGGTGTAATACGGCCCGTGGCTGACCTGCATCAGCGCGACGCAAGCATAAAACGCCAGCACGCCGGGATGACGCAATTGCTTGAGGAAGCCCTCACCCGTCGGCCGATTGCCTTGCGCGGGCTGCGCATTCGGCACCCACAGGCTGCTGAGAACGATACCGGCCATGATCAGCACCAATGCCGCTGGGTAGATGTCCAGACTCAGCCATTCGAACAGCCGTCCCAGCACCACCACAGTGATGATGAAACCGATCGAGCCCCACAGGCGAATCTGGCTGTAACGCGAGGTCTGCCCCTGCAGATGCGCGAGGGTGATGACTTCGAACTGCGGCAGCACCGAGTGCCAGAAGAATGCATGCAGGGCCATGACCATCGCCAGCCAGGCGTAGGTCTGACTGACGAAGATCAGCGAAAAGGTCAGCAACGTACAGACCGCGCCAAAACGCACGATGGCCAGACGCCTGCCGGTGTAATCGCCGAGCCAGCCCCAGATGTTCGGCGCCACGCAGCGCATCAGCATCGGAATCGCCACCAGCTCGCCGATGCGTGCGGCGCTGAAGCCGAGGTGATCGAAGTACAGCGCCAGAAACGGCGCTGTCGATCCGAGCAAGGCGAAATAGAACAGATAGAAACTGGACAGCCGCCAGTAAGGAAGCGCCGCCACGCCGGTTATGCCGCGACGGCTTTGAGCGCAGCCATCAGAGCTGGCCCAGCACCGGCGTGCTCACGCGCACATCGGCGTTCTGCCCACGGTGGCGCAGCAGGTGATCCATCAGCACGATGGCCATCATCGCTTCGGCGATCGGCGTCGCGCGGATGCCGACGCATGGGTCGTGACGCCCCTTGGTGATCACATCGACCGGGTTGCCATCCACGTCGATCGAACGCCCCGGGGTGGTGATGCTCGAGGTCGGTTTCAACGCCAGATGCGCAACGATCGGCTGCCCGGACGAGATACCGCCGAGGATGCCGCCGGCGTTGTTGCTGAGAAAACCTTCCGGCGTCAGTTCATCGCGGTGTTCGGTGCCGCGCTGGGCGACACAGGCGAAACCGGCGCCGATCTCGACGCCTTTGACCGCGTTGATGCTCATCAGCGCGTGGGCCAGTTCGGCGTCGAGGCGATCGAAGATCGGCTCGCCAAGACCCGGCATCACGCCTTCGGCGACCACGGTGATCTTCGCTCCGACCGAGTCCTGATCGCGGCGCAACTGGTCCATGTACGCTTCCAGCTCCGGGACCTTGTCCGGGTCAGGACTGAAAAAGGCGTTTTCTTCGACCGAATCCCAGGTCTTGAACGGAATTTCGATCGGGCCGAGCTGGCTCATGTAACCGCGAATGACGATGCCCTGACTGGCCAGATACTTCTTGGCGATCGCACCGGCCGCCACGCGCATGGCGGTTTCCCGCGCGGAACTGCGGCCACCGCCGCGATAATCGCGTTCGCCGTATTTATGGTGATAGGTGTAGTCGGCGTGAGCCGGGCGGAACAGGTCCTTGATCGCCGAGTAGTCCTTGGACTTCTGGTCGGTATTGCGAATCAGCAGGCCGATCGAGCAACCGGTGGTGCGACCCTCGAACACGCCGGAGAGGATTTCGACTTCATCGGCTTCCTGGCGCTGAGTGGTATGGCGGCTGGTGCCAGGCTTGCGGCGATCGAGGTCGCGCTGCAGATCTTCCAGGGAAATCTCCAGGCCCGGCGGGCAGCCGTCGACAATGGCGACCAACGCCGGACCATGGCTTTCGCCAGCGGTGGTGACAGTGAACAACTTGCCGTAGGTATTGCCGGACATGCAGGACGCTCCGTGAAATCAAACCCGAATTCTTGATGCGCGCCAGTATACGCAGGCTAACCGAGTAGTTCATCCTCGAACCTTAGTGGTGCCGGCGAGTCCAACCGGCACCTTGACCAATGATGGCGTGATGATGCTGCGAGTTCTGATCTTGAGTCTTACCCTCTTTACCGGCTTTGCCCAAGCGACAGTCCTACAGCGCCCGGTCACTCTGGACACCGGCAGCGGCGAACTTTTCGGTTCGCTGTTGCTGCCCAAGTCCGACAGCCCGGTGCCGATTGTTCTGATGATTTCTGGCTCAGGTCCTACAGATCGCGACGGAAACAACCCCGACGGCGGACGCAATGACAGCCTCAAGCGCTTGGCCTGGGTGCTGGCCAAACACAACATCGCCAGCGTGCGCTACGACAAGCGTGGCGTTGCGGCAAGCCTGGCGGCAGCTCCCGATGAACGTGATTTGTCTGTAGAAGGCTACGCTGCGGACGCCGTGGCCTGGGGGCAGAAGCTCAAGGCCGATCCGCGTTTCGGCAAACTGATTCTGCTCGGCCACAGCGAAGGCGCGCTGATTGCCAGCCTCGCCGCGCCGAAGCTGGACGCAGCGGCGGTGATCTCGCTGTCCGGCAGCGCGCGCCCGGTCGATCAGGTAATCCGCGAACAGTTGGCGCGCAGCCTGCCGCCGCCACTGATGCTGCGCAGCAACGAACTGCTCGACAGCCTCAAGGCCGGCCATACCGATGACAACGTGCCGCAGCCGTTGCAGGTGATCTTTCGCCCGAGCGTGCAGCCGTACCTGATTTCGCTGTTCCGTCAGGACCCGGCGCAAGCCTTTGCCCAGCTGAAAATGCCGGCGCTGATTGTCCAGGGCAGCAACGACATTCAGGTCGGCACCGAGGACGCGAAGCTGCTCAAGGCGGCGAAACCGGACGCGCAAATGACGGTGATCGAAGGCATGAATCACGTGCTGCGCATCGTCCACAACGACATGAAGCGGCAATTGGCCTCCTACAAGGACCCGAATTTGCCCCTGGCCGCCGAACTAGGCGCCGCCGTCATCGAATTTATTGACGGAATTCGTGCAAGTTAACTGCGTTTTACCCTCCAGCCTCACAGAAAACGGCCGATAAGCCTTTGTCGCCAGCGCAACGTCTGGCGGCAAGCAGGGCTTGGACAGGATCTCGCCGTTATGACTGAAACCCAGACTTCACCCGACACCAGCGCTGAAAAAGACGCACCGCCAGCGGTCGAACTGCCGTGGGCGGACGTTCAGGCCGAGCACCACAAGATGCTCCGCCTGGCGCCGCTGCAGACCGACCGCAATACCGGCGGCCGGCCGTTGCGCTTTGTCGAATTCGGTTACGCCGAGCGCAACAGCAAAGAGCGCAGCCTGATGCGCATGGCGATCAAGCTGCCCAACCAGCGCGTGCGCAAAGAGCAGAATCATCTGGATGTGTGGGTCGACCACGCGAGCAAACGGGTGAGCTTCGGTCCCGATAGCGGCTTGCAGATTGAACCGCTGAATCGCGGTATCGGCCGCTTCATGGCTGCGCAAGGCATCAATTGGGCGAAAAAACGCTGGCCCGGCTACACCGTCGACGGCATGGACCTGAACAACAAGGACGCGCTCAACGAAGACACTCGCTTGCGCCGCGACCATTTCCTGCGCGTGCACGGTTTCGATGTGGCTTACGCCGACGCCCAGCATTTGAAAGGCAGCATCAAGGCGGTGCAGGTCGGTGATCTGCTTGGTGACTGGAACAGCGAAAAGCTGCAGATCGTCGAAATTCTTGAAGCCGCGCAGATGCTGCAGCAGGCCGAACAGAATCTCGCCGAGCAGGAAGTGAAGCTGAAGAAGCAGGAAGAAAAAGTCAGCAAGTTCAAGCGCGAAGACGCCGGGCTGCGTTTCACCATTACGTGTCTGGTGGCATTTGCGGTGTTTCAGGCGGGGTTGTTGATCTGGATTGCTACGCACCGCTGAGGGCTTGAGCGCGTACTGATCGTTCCCATGCTCTGCGTGGGAATGCAGCCCGGGACGCTCCGCGTCCCAAAAGCGGACGCAGAGCGTCCATTGATGCATTCCCACGCGGAGCGTGGGAACGATCTGTCACAACCTTAGACGCGGGACGCGAACAGGGCCTGATGCGCGCGGCACTGCTCCGCTGTCAGCATGAACACACCATGCCCACCACGCTGGAACTCCAGCCAGGCGAAATCGACTTCCGGGTACAACGCCTCGACGTGCACTTGGCTGTTGCCCACCTCGACAATCAGCAAACCCTTCTCGGTCAGGTGATCCGCCGCTTCGGCGAGCATGCGCCGGACCAGATTCAGACCATCATCACCGCAGGCCAGACCGAGTTCAGGCTCGTGCTGATACTCGTCTGGCATGTCGGCGAAATCTTCCGCGTCGACGTAGGGCGGGTTCGACACGATCAGGTCGAAACGCTGACCCGGTAAGCCGTCGAAACCATCACCCTGCACGGTATAGACGCGCTCATCGACGCCATGGCGCTCGATGTTCTGATTGGCCACTTCCAGCGCCTCGAACGACAGGTCCGCGAGCACTACCTCGGCATTCTGGAATTCGTAAGCGCAAGCAATGCCGATGCAGCCGGAGCCAGTGCACAGGTCGAGAATTCGCGCCGGTTCGTTGCCGATCCATGGCGCAAAGCGGTTTTCGATCAGTTCACCAATCGGCGAACGCGGGATCAACACGCGCGGGTCGACGATGAACGACATGCCGCAGAACCAAGCTTCACCGAGCAGATAGGCGGTGGGAACGCGATCCTCGATGCGGCGCTTGAGCAAGCGCTGCAGATTGACCAGTTCGTCATCTTCCAGCGCGCAATCAAGATAGCTGTCGGCGATTTCCCAAGGCAGGTGCAAAGCGCCCAGTACCAACTGGCGCGCCTCGTCCCAGGCGTTGTCGGTGCCATGACCGAAAAACAGATCCTCCCCATGGAAGCGGCTGACGGCCCAACGGATGTGGTCGCGCAGGGTACGAAGTCGGGAAGTGATCACGGCGTAGAACTCCAGAAAAAACGACTGGCGATTCTAGCAGCCAAAACGCGCGACGACGACGCAGGAAAAACCACGCGGCTCCGGTAGGAGTTTTCTTTTTTGCATCAGGCATTGAACGGAACGTGTAACTTGACAAGGCTGCAGGCCAAGAACGACGGCGCCTACGATGGTAGCGATTCACAGAACCGCTCAGCCAGAGGACAATGTCGCAAAAGCCCCACCCCGAGGAGCCCCAGAATGTCCGTTCCAAAAACGATGTTTCAACTCAGCGGCCGCGGTTACGCAGCGGCCACACTGAGCCATGCCACCGTGGTCATCATCGATGCCCAGAAGGAATACCTCAGTGGCCCGCTGGCCCTGAGCGGCATGGACGCGGCCGTCGCGAACATCAAACAAGTGGTTGCCGCAGCCCGTGCCGCCGGTCGGCCGATCGTGCACGTGCGTCATCTCGGCACCGTGGGTGGCCTGTTCGACCCGCAGGGCGAACGTGGCGAGTTCATCCCTGGTCTGGAACCACAGGGTGATGAAACCATTATCGGCAAACTGCTGCCGAGCGCGTTCCATGGCACCGAACTGCTCGAGCGTCTGCAGAACCTCGGCTCGCTGGACCTGATCGTTTGCGGTTTCATGAGTCACTCCAGCGTCAGCACCACGGTGCGCGCGGCGAAGAACCTCGGTTTCCGCTGCACTCTGGTCGAAGACGCCTGCGCGACACGCGATCTGCCGTTCAAGGGCGGCGTGCTCAGCGCCGAACGCGTGCAGGAAGCGGAAATGGCAATCATGGCTGACAACTTCGCCACGCTGGCAAAGACTCAGGACCTGATCTGATCCTGCCCTTGTGAGCGGTGCGTTGGCGCCGCTCATCCGCTATATCCGCTGATTTGCCGCAATTGCCATAGCCTCAGGAACAACCCGGTCAACTCCCGGTCGAAGGGCCGATACCATTGAGGAAGGTCGGAATGAAGTTATCCGATGGATTTGACGCACGCCGTTTGCGGCCCAAAGGCCAAAGCAACTGGCGTTTTCGATTTGGCGCGGCGATCTCGGCCATTCTGGCGACGTTCGGCGTGCTGCTGGCGATGGCTGGGGCAGCCAGCCTGCTCGGCCGCCCGCCGGCGCTGGGTGACCTGAACGCATCACCGCTGGGCTCGGCAATCATGCTCGCCGTCGGCTTGCTGTTTCTGTATTTCGGCGTTGCCCTGTGGCGCCGCTGCCGCCGTCGCGCACGGCAATCGCGGGAACTGAACATGGCCCCGCATCTGATGAAAAAACACGACTGACCCAACGGCCTGGCTTTTTGCCGGGCCGTTTTCTGTCGACTTGGGTAAACTGGCCGCCCTTCGCGGAGGCTGACATGCAAGACGACGATTTTTCTCTGTTCAAAAGTGCGATCCAGGGCGTCAAGCCTATCAAGCACGACCGCGCCGACACCGGCAAACCCAAGGCTGACCGCGCGCAGATTGCCAAGCTGCGTCAGTCCGCCACCGTGCGCAGCGACACCACTATCATTGATGGCTTGTCCGACCAGTTCGTGATCGACGTCGGCCCGGAAGACGAACTGATGTGGTCCCGCGACGGCGTGCAGGAAAGCCAGATGCGCAAGCTCAAGGTCGGGCAGATCCCGTTCGAAGGCAGCCTCGACCTGCACGGCATGAGCGTGGAAAAGGCCCGGGAGACGCTTTGGGCCTTTCTCGCCGAAGCGACCAAGTTCGAAATCCGCTGCGTGCGCGTGACTCACGGCAAGGCCGTGCGCCTCGATGGCAAGCGGCCGATGATCAAAAGCCATGTCAACACCTGGCTGCGCCAGCACGCCCAAGTCCTCGGCTTTTGCTCCTGCCAGGCCCGTCACGGCGGCGCCGGCGCGGTTTATGTGATGCTGAAACGGACGATGATGGAAGGCCGCGACGAATAAAGCCATCACACCGAACTTGCAGGGTTGTGTCCGCCACCGTACCCTTGCCCTTTGCGAAAATCCCCACAGGTAGTTTCATGTCCCTGGAACAGAATTACACCGCTATGTTTCGGAGGATCTAGCAAGTTACCAGGAGCAATGAAATCAAGGGGTTAGCTCTGATAAATACCCCTCATTACATGCCATGACACGATTGTTGGTACGGAAAATGGTACAAGTTCTTCCTCCGAAAAGCTCTGCATTGTCAGTGACAATGCAGAGCTTTTCGGAAGAGAAAATGCATAGCGCTCGATGGAGGGGCAGCGGAACGTCAGAAAGCGATCATTTTAGTAAAAAGTGCTATCAATCAAAAAACTTTGCAATCAGGCGACCGGAAGAACGAAAGCCAGATTGACAAAAAAACACTGAAAATATCAAAATGCCATCCTTTTGAGAGTCAATCTAAGGAAGGCCCAAATATGAATGATTCCATTCTAAACGCAATAAAAAAAGGGGATTTGATTCTATTTTTAGGAGCGGGGGCCTCTGCAAACTGTAAAAACAGAGAGTCACCAATATTAATGTCAGGAGATCTAGCTCGCCAAATGGCAAGCTTAGCGAGCCTTCCTTACAATGATGAAAACTTGGACGTCGTATACGAAGCAGCTAAAGAACTTCTCGGCGTCAGGCTTGATCAGTTTTTAGAAGAAAGCTTCAACCATATAACCCCATCAGCAGACTATGACACGCTCGCAAAATACGTCTGGAAAAGAATTTACACTTTAAATATTGATACAGGTC
This sequence comes from Pseudomonas sp. AC255, assembly GCF_979258175.1. Classification (NCBI taxonomy): domain Bacteria; kingdom Pseudomonadati; phylum Pseudomonadota; class Gammaproteobacteria; order Pseudomonadales; family Pseudomonadaceae; genus Pseudomonas; species Pseudomonas sp. AC255. Next base: position 3,344,677 of record NZ_OZ409841.1, read on the forward strand.
TTGATCGAGCACTTGCGCGCTTAAGCAGCCAAAACATCAACAAACTATCCGCTTCAGACCCTTTCATTGATCCATCTCCATTTTTCGAAAATCTAGAATACATCAAGCTCAATGGAACGGCGGACCGAATCCAAGACGGCGTGATATTCTCATCTTCGGAATATGCCAAAGCCACAGCAAGCCATCTCCCTTGGTACTCGCAATGTGCTTCAGACTTCGTTAGATCACCTATATTATTTATAGGGACGCAGCTTAATGAACCGCTTTTGAAATATCATATAGAGCGGTATCAAACATTAAATCCGCAACCGCAGGGCGTCAGCTACTTGATCGCTCGCTCTGCAACCGCGATTCAAATCGCCGCTCTGAAGCGTTACAAGATTGAATTCATTCCCGGAACGCTTTCTGATTTTACATCGTGGCTATCTGCAGAAATACCTTCTCCTCCAAGCCCAATAAATGTCGCCCAAGAAAAACTTCCTCAACTAAAAGATTTCGCAGAAAAAACTACGGAAGAAAAAGAACAATATATTGAACTATTCGAAAACGTAAAATCAATAAAACGCGAAAATTTCGATAAAACACCTAAGACCAATGAAGCAACAATCAAAGACTTTTATAAAGGCTTTAAACCCACCTGGAATGACATTATTGAAGAGATACCTGCAAAGCTAGACATATTGACTGAATGTATAGAAAAAATCTCCAACATCAGTTTAGAAACCGAACAAAAACTTATTCCACTTATAGGTCCTGCAGGTTCTGGAAAGGCCACCTTAGTTAAGCAAATTTGTCACCACTTCTGTCTAATAGAGGACTGGGGCGTTTACTTTATTGAGGGCACACCAGAAAAATTGATAGACACGCTAGTTGCTATTGAACAGGCTTCAGAGCAAAGTCGACTGATAGTTGGCATCGATAATATCGAATTTTTGACCGACCAATTAGTTATAGCTCTTTCCTCGAAAAAGCTTACGAAAACGATACTGATAGCATCAGAGCGGGAAAGTACCTGGAATCGAAGAGCTCGTCATTCACTGCAAGACTTCTATCAACCGCCAACTTTTGTCCGTGAATTCTCCGCGAATGATGCGAAAAAAATCTTATTAAAACTCGAGAAATATGGCTCCTGGACTCGACTCGGAAGAATGTCTGAGAGCGAGAGAACCAAGGAACTCCTAAATAGATCCAAGAAGCAGTTGTTAATTGCACTATTGGAGGCAACTTTAGGTCGGGGTTTCGAAAGAATCATTGAAGAAGAGTATTCTGCAATCACATCTGAAGATGAAAGGACTCTTCTTGCGATTGTGGCTATTATTACAGATCGACGGTCGCACGCCCCCATATCACTAATAGACAGGGCGCTTGAAAAAATATCAATTTTGAGCGGAGCAACAGTAATCTTTAGCGGCTTAGCAGGAATTATACATCACCAAGGAAACGCAATGTTTGCTAGGCACCCTGTATATGCTAGATTCCTAATAGAGAGGGCTTTCGACCCTAGCTTGACAGCAAAAGCATTAAATGCGGTATTACAAGCATTCGCCGATTACAAAGCACCTGTAATCAGACATCTTAAGAAAACTGAGGCGACAATCTATAAGAGCCTCATCAATCATAAATTTTTATTCGAATCCCTTAAGGGCAAGCAGGACTTAATAATAGGCACTTATAGCAAGCTAGAAAAGAAATTTGAAAGTGATGGCTTGTTTTGGCTTCAGTATGGTCTTTCGCTACGTGACTTCAATCACAATGGTGAAGCCTTGGAAAAATTGAAGATTGCTAAAGAAGCTTACTCGATGCCTCACACATTGCATGCTCTTGGACAACAATTACTACTATCAGCGCTGGAAACTGAACATGAATCCACAGCGCTAAGCTTAGCCGATGAAGCTAAGGAAATTCTAGAGGCTCTCGACGACACCTATGAAAGCGACGATACTTATCCTATTGTCACGCTAGCAGAGGGGCATACAAATGTAGTTAGAAAGTTTTCTGAAGAGTCTGACGCTCGGAACTTAGCAAAATATTACTCAAGAAAACTTGAAATCCGATCCAAACAAAAGCCAGAGTATACTCGACTGAAATTGGCCTACGAAAGAATGTTTAGATATGCGGCTACTGGCGTATGGCAGGAGATTAATAGTATTACAGGAAAGTAAAAATTCTAGTACGCCACAAAGGTGTACTAGTTAACCCCTTACTACTTGTGTTAGTTTTCTACTTTTGCTGATTTTTTTCCAACGCAAAAGTAGAAAACATTACGAAACTCCAAATAATTCAAAACAGATAATCATCGGCATCTCAACACTCTGATAGATTGATTTTTTATTAAAAAGTTGTCATCAATAGCTATTACACGCATGTGGTGGTCGTTTCGCGGTCCGATGATGGATTGGGTGTAGCAACCCGCCTGCTACCCGCGCTGGTTGGCTAAAACATCACAGCAGCGTTGCGTTGTAGCAATTTCTAAGCATCAATAGGCCGGTCCCATGAAGCCGGCACCGCACTTGGTCCACTTCCCTGACGTCCTTTCACGGCATCTGTTCCTCGGTTAGAAGTCGCCGGATGCGTTTCCATTCACGAGATCAATTCTTTTTTCACGATAATGTCGCCATGAGCTTTAATGAAGCTGCCAAGCGCGGATAGCTAGGCACAGATGACTTCCTTATAAACTCTCGCAACTGGGAGGCTTTGTGGACGAGATAATCAAATTTTCGCTACCCGTAGTTTTGGCTATCCTCGCGTGGTGGCTCAAGCTTGCACGGGAGCACAGCACCGTTGGCCGAGCCATTTATTCCGAAATCAGAGCGCTGCAGGAGATAGCTACGCATCGTCACTTCTTGCAAGATTTTAGAACTCGCGCTGAGTTCTATCGCGCCAATCCATCGGAGCCGGCCGACCCCTATAAGATATCGGTGGCTGATCATTACTGTAGAGTTTATGCCGGCAACATCCAAAATATCGGATGCCTAGACTCGGAACAAGCAGCCCTCATTGTTAGGTTTTACCAGCTTGCGGACAGTGTTGTGAGAGACGTCTCGGAGGGTGGGCAACTGTATGAAGGCACTAATGATCCGAATGCGTACGAGGAGAACGCTTCGCTTTTAGAGCGAGCAATGCAGGTCGCAGATGATCTCAAAATCTTGCGAGAGAGACAGCGGGACGAGCCCTTCTATCGACGTTTTTTGAGATCAATTAAATGAATCAAATTACATAGTGCCTTTTCTACTTTAGCAATAGACATTAGAACCTCTCGATAAGTCCTTTAGAGCATTTGCCAATCGTCTTCGCCTTAGCTTCTGGCCGCCCGCAGTCATTCTAGGACCTCCGCTTTTGGCCGATTGATGGCTGTTGTGAAAAGCTATAACCGCCGTTCGCTCAAGTCATAACTAGCCAAATAGTCGCATTTCTCGAAATGACAGTACATCGCACAGTTTGTTGGAATGAGTTTCGCTTGATGTAGTTTTACCGTTCTGCATTATTCGTCTAGCCTTTGCTTGGTAAGACGAAAGGAGCTGCGGCTACATCAAATTTATCTACTGTAATGGTGATCTTATCGTCATCGGAGTCCATCTCACCGGCCACCTCAACGGTGCTGATCATAAATCCATTTCTGAGGTTTCTAGCGAAGGGATTTTCGTGGTTCGTAGGATCATTCCATCCGTGAACTCGAATGAACTCTTCAATAGATATTTCTCCTGCGAGAAGTCGAAGCAGCCCTCTAGAAGAAATTGTGATCTTATTGCCTTGCATAGAATATCTTCCTAATTGATCGTGTCCAACGCCCGGAGTTTTCAGAAGCGAAGCAGAACGATAGGCGGGTCGTAACGGTCTCGGTAAGTTTGGTAATGCGACTTGCAATGCTGCGGTCAATGTTTCGATTGCGTCATTCGTAGCTCGGTCAGAACGGGCCAGAATAGGAGCACAGATTAGCTCGTAGCTCATCTGAAATTTTGATGGACTGCCAAATGAATGATGTTGCTCATCTATGGTAGTTAGCAATACAGCGTCAATACTCTTATTCTGCCGAAGAAAATCTTCTGCAACCTCGCGTGCGCTATATGTATAGCTTGACTTCCCTTGACTCCCTTTTCTGATTAAATCGCAACCACCATCGCAGGCAATGATAATCCGCAGAGAATCTTCTGGCGCGCCATTTAGCTGTTTAATTTTCCCCTTGAGCGCACCAAATAAAGGATTGATAGCTTTTGATGTTGCTACAGTGTAGCTAGTATAACTGCCTCCGCCATTCTCCCAATTCGGATCATAAACAATTTTAAAGTTGATGTTATTTTCGCTACGTTCAAAAATTGATTTTATTGTAGGGGCTTCTCGTATTGTATAAAACCATGGTTCAAGCTCTGTTTTGATGAAGCTACTCATCTCAGATTTATCAGGTAGCATCAGGCGCATTTTGCTTCTATGGCTAGTGCCAGTGGTTTCTCCTCGCACATCTGTCCAAAAATTTCCGGGGCGCACTCCAAACTTAGATGCAAGCCGAGAAATCTCATCATTGATAAATCTTAGGGGATTCTGAGCGTCAAGCCCATCATCCGATATTGTGGTGATATCACCTGTGACCGTTAGTGCGCCGCCATCTTGCTTATTTATGGTCCACTGGAAGTCAGGGCGACGTCCATTTGGCAAGGCCTGTTCATGCTTAAGATGCCCCGCCTGGGAGAGCCCATGTAATATTACTAGCTCCCACATTACATGAAGCCGGGTAGCGTCTGTAGCGTTGAGTCTGTTAATGATTGTCGTGAGCTGGGCGGAGTTTAGCGTTTTCGCAAGGTCATTGATCCGAGCTTGTATTGCTCTGCGTGAAAATACGAAATTAGTCACTCCTTTCCTCCACGAGTCAGTCATCGTCCATGGAGGACATTATGGCATTGCACTCGACGAAGGATAGACTATCGGTCGAAAGCAGCGATCAGGCGCGTTCGCTTTTGGCCGGTAGCGGTCGCATGCGAACGTCCGCTTCTGGCCGAAAGCGGCCGTTGACCCTCTGACAGTATTAGGATGGGCTTGGCGTGAATTCGTGGGCGGGCGAAAGGCTCATAGGCGTTGCAAGTTCTAATCTCTCCTTCACCGCCAAATTCAGAGAACGCAATCCCCCTGATTCCACTAGAGAAAGTCGGTGGCTTTTGGTTTTTGGTGTTAAAAAATGAGGTCATGAGACAGCTCATTCAAGACTTGGTGTCGGCGGGGTTAATCACGGCAGTAATTGTTGGCACGGCGAGATACGCGTTATCACCTAGATACATACGGTGACCCCTGCAGGTCCATTCGATGGCGCGCCGAAAACGTCATGGTTAGCCAGCAAATCTGGATGATCACACTCAGAGTCTTTCGGATAACGCTCGGTTGATCGACATTGGCCGTTTGCTTGGTCGTGACGATTCTCTAACTCTGTCGTAAACGCATGATTGCTTCGGTAATCGCGTTTGCGTTTGCGTCGAGCGTTTGCAAGGCCTCGGTAGCGTTATCGGCAACTTCATCCGCGCCCGCCCCCGAGATCCAGTGAGTAATCTCTTCTATCGCCGCACCCAGAGCATGCTGGTTATGCAGTAACAGTGTCAGCGCATCGGCAGTGGTGATATTGGAGCTTGCAGTACTTGGCATGTGGATCGTCCTTGTGAAAGCTTCGTAAAAATGTGGTTTTTGCACGCTCAATCAGGGTAGCCCAACACTCAATCTCTTGAGGTCCATTCAGCATCGGAACAGCGCATCTGTCCCAGATCTGTCCTAGAACTTTCCCTCCTTGGCCAATTGATAGCAACAAGCGGGGGCGGGTTCAATCCAGAGCGGCGACTGGAACCTCCGTCTATCGGTTTGTAGATGGGCGTGCACCTTGATGGCCCATTGCAGTTGTTGACGACCAATGAACAGAACGCCGTTTATTTTTGAATTGGCCCCCAGATCTTGGTCAGGCGAGGGGGCATTTTGTCTGAGAAGCGGCAATCAAACCTGCCAACAGTGGATAGCCAAATGCCGGCAGGCTGGTTCTGACGCTTTGCTCATCATCAAAACAAGCCCCCCAAGGATTCCGGCGTCCAGTTCAAGATTACCAACTCGCCGCTCACCTCGGCTTTGCCTTGCCGTTGGTTGGTATTGCAATAACGGATATCCAGTGTCTCGAAGTGGAAGCCTTCGAACACGCGGCGGATGTCTGGGTGGTCGTTGATGCTGACCATCACTTTGCCTTTGCAGCGGCGCATGAAGTCGGCCATCCGCTCGTAGTTCTCGAATGGAAAGTCCACGCCATAACCGGCGGTCTGCCAGTAAGGCGGGTCCATGTAGTGAAAGGTGTGGGCGCGGTCGTAGCGTTCAGCGCATTCAAGCCAGGGAAGGTTTTCGACGTAGGTGCCGGACAGGCGCTGCCACGCGGCCGAGAGGTTTTCTTCGATCCGCAGCAGGTTGATGGCCGGAGCAGTCGTCGCCGTACCGAACGTCTGACCGGAGACCTTACCGGCGAAGGCATGGTGCTGCAGGTAAAAGAATCGGGCGGCACGCTGAATGTCGGTGAGAGTTTCGGGGCGGGTCATTTTCTGCCATTCGAACACCTGCCGCGAGCTGAGCGCCCATTTGAATTGGCGCACGAATTCTTCGAGGTGGTTCTGCACGACGCGGTAAAGCGTGACCAGGTCGCCGTTGATGTCGTTGAGAACTTCGACCGGCGATGGCTGGGGTTTCATGAAGTAGAGCGCGGCACCGCCGGCAAAGACTTCAACGTAGCATTCGTGTGGCGGAAAGAGCGGAATGAGGCGGTCGGCCAGGCGGCGTTTGCCGCCCATCCAAGGGATGATGGGTGTAGACATGAAAGCAAGACCTTTACTGTATGAATAAACAGGTGCTAGGCTCGCCGCGCTTTGTGCACGGAGCGAGAGCCTTGGCTGGACTTGCAGGGACCATCTGCAGGGACGGCGGTCGATCCGGATGTTGACGCATCCGGACCGGCCGCTCTTTTTCACTTCGATGTTGAGACTTCTTTGGCGTATGCCTGACAGGCCGCTAGGGCAATCAGCCCCCGGTCGCCGTCATCGGTGACGCCGATAATTCGTTGAGCATGCGCTGGGTCAAGTTTGGCTCTTGTGGGGCCATGAACCACGCCGCCGGTGGCGGTGGTGGCTGACACTGATCCGTTGCCGGCGCCGGTGGTGGCGTCGAGTAGGACTGACAAGCGCAGATCAGCAGTGGCAAGGCGGTCGCGCAGGCGACCTTGATCACGTTGGGCATCACTCAAGGCTCGGTAATGGGTTTGTTCGCTGGTAGCCAAGCGCTGCTCGAGCGCAAAGCGTTTTTCCTGTTCGGCACGCTGCTGCGCAACCGTGGCCAGGGCCAACTGGTTAAGGGTTTCGGTGTGGAGTCGCGCCTGCTCTGCGAACTGTTTGCCGTAGCGCCAATCCTGGACTTGCCAAGTAATGGCCGCGGAACCACCGACCAAGACGACCAGCAGCACGCCTTTTGCCAGTAGCCGATACGGCGCCGGGATCAGTTCGCCGAGACGCATAGCACCGCCCTCGCCCGCCCCCACAACTCCAACCGATCCTGCAGACCGTTGAGACCGCCATTGATCCTGCGGGTGATCGTGTTGAATTCGTTTTGATCGGCCAGCGCGTTCAGCCCATTCACTGACCAGAACCACGCGGCCGACTCGGCAGCCCACTGCGGCAGCTCCAGCAGTTCAGGCGTGCGCAGCAATCGCTCGTCACTGAACAGCGCCAAGCTGCAGCGCAGGTAGTTGTCGTGGCCAGTGACCTGGATCAGGCCGCGACCGCGATAGCGCTGGCCATCACCATCCGCTGCCGGCGTGTTGCCCAGTTTTGCAGCCAGGTTGCCGGTGTCGTATTTGCTCAAGTACTGATCGCCGCCCAGTTCCCGGACGTACTGCAGCTGACCCGACTCGTGACCGACTTGCGCCAGAAACGCGGCTTGGCGTTTCGGCGTGTTGATCTGTCGATGGGCCATGGCTGCGTTGAGGGCGGATACAAAAACGCCCGCTTGGCGGCGGGCGTTGGGCATGATGCTTTGCAGCTGTTGTTCAGTGATGGACATACAAACTCCAGACGTAAAAAAAACGCACTCAGGCGGCGATGGGATGCGGCTATTGCTTCTCGATGTTCACAACCTTGAGGGGTGGTTTCGGCCCTTTCTTTTTCTTGCCCTTGGATTTACCGGCTTTGCCGGCGTTGCATTCGACCGTGGTCGACCAGCCGGACTGGGTGAACACCTGTTCGACCGAATCCGCCAGGTATTCGCCATCAAGCCCGACCTTGAAACCCTGAGCGATGATGGGACGCTCGGCAAAGATGTCCGTCCGGCCGGGCATCTCAAACCGCACATCGGCGGTCGATCGGTTGAACGCTGACAAACGGGCCTTTGCCGCCGCCTCAGCGGCGCCTTTATCTGGGTAGATATGGCGGTCGGTATGCACTGCCGGCAGGCCATCCGGCGCGTCATCGTTGTCGATGGTGACCACCGCGAGCTTGCCGTTCTTTTTGTCCTGATGCTTGGTGGCCACCGCCTTGTGTGAGTTGCGATCGCCTAGGCTGAATTGCCAGCGACTGAGGTCACTGCGGGTCAGCGTGATAGCGCCAAATGCTTTGCCGCTGGCCGTCTGGCCACCTTGACGCGGCATCACTAACAGCTTGCCGTCGGCGACCTTGGCTGTGCAGTCGTACTGCCTGGCCAGACGCGTGATGAAATTGAAATCGGACTCGTTGAGCTGGTCGACGCGGGCGACCTTGGTCGACACCCGACACACCGGCGTCCAGCCATTGCGCGCGGCGACGTCAGCCACGATCTTCGACAGCGGCACGTCTTCCCAGCTTCCGCTACGGATGGTCTTGCCGCTGCCACGCATGTCGCTGGCCTTACCCTTGATCACGAGGGTATCCGGCGGGCCTGATACCTCGACCGTGTCCACGGTGTAGCTGCCCATTCGCGCCAAGCTCGTTTCGGCGTAACCCAGGTAGATCTCGATTGAGCTGCCACGCCGGGGCAATTGCACTTGCCCATCACGGTCGTCTATACGCAACTCAAACTCGTCGGACTCCATACCGGGCTTGTCAGAGGTACGCAGCAACAACAGCCGATCATTGATCTTGGCCGTAACATCGGCGCCATCGGCGACAATGCGAAACATCGGAGTCATGGATTTTTCCCAATAAAAAACCCGCACAAGGCAGGTCAGAAAACAAGGTGTCGTGAGACGGTGCGGCACCGGCGAAGGCATCGCCCAGGATCAATCCCACAAGCTGACGCCCTCATTGGTCGGACTGGGCAGATCCGGCAGGACGATGATCACGCCAGACCGGAACGGCTGAGGCTCATCGGCCAGTCCCTGATTGGCATCGAGTACGGCCTCGACGCTGCCATTGAGATGGCCGTAAACGTTGTTGCAAATGACATCGAGCATGTCGCCGTCAGACGTCCTGCATGTCGTCGCCATAGCGCTCAAACTCCAAAGTGAACCCCTGTTTGCGAGCAATCCCGCCGTGCAGCAGTGCGGACTGTTCCTCGTTGATGTTTTTCAGGCACCACGTCCCGATCACCTCGCCATAGCCCGTGGTCAACGTCAGCGGTTGCAGCCTGGCGCCGATGGAACGCAGGGTGTCGAGCTGCTTTAAACCGCCTTTGAAGCCCGGATAGATCGTGCCCTTGAGCGTCAACTTTTCATCGCCCATACCGATAGCCTGCTTCGCCGGCCGGCGCGTCAACCGCTCCTGCGAAGCCCAGCGGAATTCGGTCGAACGGCTCAGCTCATCAAAAGCTGCCGTGTCGAGGTTGAAGTAATACGGCTCAATTTTCGGATCGCATGGCTGAATAATCATCAGGTGCGGGAACGGCTTCACCGCCTCCGGCGCCGGCGTGGCTTCCCCAGTAAAGGAACTGGTGGGCACGATGTTAGCGAGAGACGGGCTGACCTTGCCGGCGACGTTGTTAATCGCCGTGGCCGCTTTGCCCGCCTGTTCCTTCAATGTGCCCAGCCGCTCCTGCACTTCGGCCGCCGCCCGGGTGGCGCGGCCGTACACCGCCGCCACCTGACCGACCTTGGCCTGAGCCGCGTCGACGCCGCGCATCACCCGCTGAAGCTTGGCGCCGATGGCTGGACCAACGAACGGGATTTTTTCCAGCTCGGACGCGGCGCCGGTCAGTTCGCGGATCGCGCCGTTGACCGGGGTCAGCATGCCGTCAGCACTGCGCCGCCCGGTTTCCGCTGCCTCGACCAAATACTTCAGGCTCGATTGGATTTGCTCCATGTAAGCCATGATACCTCCTTAGACATGGGGTTCGTCGTACAGCTTGGCGGCGTTACTCTTCGCCGCATCCGCCATCATTCGCTGCATGTGCGGCATCAGATCCTGCGCCAAAGCTTGCGGGTCCTTGACGTCGCCCTGCACCGTGACCGGCATGTTCAGCGAGTACTGAAACTGCTGGTCCACCTTGGCCGGCACAGGTTTTTCTGGCTCCTTGGGTTGGATCGCCAGCGCCGCCGACTTGAGCGGCGCCGTCACCGCCATCGAGCGCGCGACATCCCCCAGCGCTGGTCCTTGCTGGCCCGCTGACGCCATCATGAGCGGCGTGGTCGGCACCGGCGCCTTTGCCGTTTGCTCGGGCTTTTCATCCTCGCCACCAAACAGCGACTTACCCAGAGATCCGCCCAGCGCCGCACCGCCCTGACTGCCCAAGTAAGCACCGATCAGGCCGCCGATGGCGGTGCCGATGATCGGCACCACCGAACCGATGGCGGCGCCTGCTGCTGCGCCTGCCATCGTGCCGGCGAGATTGCCCGCAGCCGCACCGTAGCCCTCGGCTTTTTCATCCTTGGTCTTGGCGTTTTCAAACGTCTCGTAGGCCATCGCCCCAGACTCCAGCAGCGTACCGCCCGGGATCATCTTGGCGACTTTGCCGACCTTACCAACGGCCTGTACAACCCCGCCCAGCTTGGCCATCGTACCGGCCGGTACTGGCGGTACCGGAGGAATTGGCGGACGTACCACTGGAACAGGTGGACGTGATATCGGTGGACGCGACGACCCAGGGCGAGGCAGCGGCCGACGCCGCGAAACATGGCGCCGCGAGCCGCGACCACGCCGACGAGATTCGCCTTGAATATCCGCACCGCCGGCGCCGCCCAGAGCATTAGCGTTGACGACGAAAACCTTCCTGACTGCGTCGTCACCTCCGGCCTGACCGCCTTCATCACCTCCCGACGCCGCTTCCTTGGCCAGTGATACGACTTTGAGGCCAGTGGTGACCAGATCGAATTTCCCGGGTTTCTTGTCGCTGGCATCATCGGTGCCATCTGCCGGCGAGCCCTTGAACGCCGCCACTGCCTTGAGGCCGGTTTCAACCAATGACAGCGCTTTACCGGCCTTACCCTTGGGTTCGGCATTGCCGCCAGCGCCATCCTCGGCGTTGGTCACAAAGACCCTTTGCACTTCGCCGGATTTGCCCTTACCCAAGGACCCGCGCGCCAGATTCAACAGGCCTTTGCCGATCTTGAATGAGCTGACGATTCCTTTGAGCGCAACCAACCCACCACCGACCGCGGCGATACCCATCACCACCCCGGGCGCGCTGTCAGACAGCGAAGTGACGCCCTTGGCAACCTTGGTCAACGACTCCGCGACGACATCCGTCACCGGCCGCAAGGCATCGCCGATGCTGCGCATGGCGTCATCCATCGACTGGGCCATTTCTGCCCATTTTTGCGATGACGACTCGCGCCGCTCGGCGAGGTTTTTATCGAGGATCCCGGTCGCCTCACGCGAATCGTTTTTGAGCTGGCTGTACAGCGCCTTGTTCTGCATGTAGGCCGACAGCGCGGCCTTGACTTGCATGTCGGCGAACAGATCGCCGGTGCGCAGGGATTCTTCCAGCGAGGCCATCATGGCCTTCGCCTTTTCTGGATTGGCTTCCTTGCTGATTTTGGACGTCGCTTCGGCCATAGCCGCCGCGCGCTTTGGATCGGTCGCCTGAATGTATTTCTGAGCCAACGCCATACTGGTCTCAAGCGTCGACATACCGTTTTGCAAACCGGTCTGCATCGATCCCTTGTAATCGATCCCGGCTTTTTCGTAAGCCTTGACCGTATCGGTCGAACCGATTTTGCCCATCCAGTTTTTCAGGTTGTTGGCCGCTTCGTCCGAACTGCCTGCCTGCTTCATCTGGACCTGCAACATGGCGCCCAATTGCGTCACCGCGTCCAAGCCGGTGATGCCGTTGCTGGCCATGTTGGCCAGCAGTTCCGGAAACCACTTGGCCATGTCGGCCGCTTCAAAGCTGCCCGCCTGCCCTTGGTACGCAATCGCTTCCAGCGCCTGCTGCATCTGCTTGGGGTCGGTGATCTTGGCGTTCTGCCCTAGGGCGTTGATCATCTTCGCCGTGTCGACGCCGCTGGATCCCTGCCCCACGACAAACTTGGCCGCGACAGGCGCGTATTCCAGCGCCTTGCTCAGGTCCATACCGGCGCCGACCAACTGATTGACCACGTCGGCCACATCGTTGCGCGCCATGCCGGTATCGCGTGAAGTGTCGATGATCTTGCGCGACATCTCCTGCTCTTGCGGCTTGTTGGCAATGCCGGCCTTGATCGCGATGTCTCGCACAATGGCGCCAAAATCAGCGCTGACCTTGGTCGGTACCGCCATGGCACCGACACCGACCACCGCTGCACCGACGGCGCCCTTCATGCCCTTTACGCCAGAATCAATCTGCTGATGACCCTTGGCTTTCAGCTCGGCTTTGTTGGCCGTCTGCCCCATCGAGCGATAGGCTTTTTCCAGCCGGCCGACCTCGACCCCCTGCTTTTTCAAGCTGTCGAGGTTCGAGTTCAAACGGTTGAGTAATTTGGACGCGCCGGCAGCGCCGGTGTCGTGAGCCTTTTTCCATTCTTCACGCAGGCGGATGGTGTCGCCAATCGTGCGCTGCAGCACACGCGCTTTGTTGCCTTCTGCCTCAAGGCGCTTGATGCGCCCGGTCACATCCTTGAACGCGGCGCCGACCGTGGAACTGACGGCACCGCCGATCACCAGCCCGAGGGCGAGTTTGTTTGCCATGTCATGGCCCTCATGTGCCCAGCACTACCGATGGCGGCTCAATCCGTGAGCCACCACACCATATCCGCGAACGGCATAGACTGGATCTCGGCGGCGGAAAATCCGGTTTCCGCCGCTAGACGTTTCGCCGCCGACTTGATAACGCTGGGGTTAAAGCCCGTCGTCGTTGTCCATGCGAAAATAGCCGGCCTGTAAGCGGTTAAAATCCACCAGCTTCAGCCCCTCCAGATCCGCCACAGGCGCACCGGACAGCGCAGCAAACAACACCAGCTCGCGCTGCTCATCATCGCCACCCACCTCACAGTTGGCCGCCCGCACGTCGCCCACGGTTGGCGAACGCAAAGCCAGTTTGTCGACCGTCACGCCGTTGATCTCACTCGGACACGACAGCGTTACCAGCACCTGATCGGTGGTCAGCGACAGCCACGCCGGCATCGAGTCCGAATAATCGGTTTTCGGTACCAGGTGCGAATACGCCGTTTGCACGCGGCGATAATCCGTCAGCTTGAGGCCTTCCAGATCCTTCAGTCCGACTTCGGCCAGACCGGCGAACAGCATCAGTTCGCGCTGTTCATCATCGCCGTTGGCAGCACGGTCAGCCGCGCGCACTTCACGCACGGTCGGGTTGCGCAGGTTCAACGTCTCGACGTCGATGCTATTGGCTTGGCTTGGGCGGGTGAGCGTTACGACGGCACCGACTGCACTGAGCGACAGCCAGGCCGGATGGTTTTTAGCGATTGCTTGGGTCATCTGAATCTTTCCTTACAGGCCGAGCGCCTGGCGCACTTCGAGGAGTTGGTCTTTCCCGTCGATCACTTGAATGCCGGCGACCATGTCGATCTCGTACATCAGGCGCCCGTCGATTTCGAGCTTGTAATACGTGACCGCAACGGCGTGTTTGATCTCGGCAGCATCACCGGCTTTCCAGTCACCCAGATCGACCTCTTTGAGCCGGCCGCGCAGGGTGGCAACGACCGCTGTCACCGCGCCTTTTTGGCCCTTGAAGGCACCTCGGAACGTGGCGTTGAACGCCGTGCCGTCAGCCAGGCCGAAGTATTTGAGCGACTCGCGGCGCACGCCCTTGGTGACAAACGAGGCTTCCATTTTTTCAAGCCCCTGATCCATCTCGATGGGGCCGGCCATGCCGCCCCCACGATATTCGTCAGTCTTGGTGGTCAGCTTGGGCAGCGTCAGGCTGGGCACGTCGCCGGAGAAGTTCACGCCGTCGACGAACAGGTTGGTGTTGTACAAAGTCTGAGGAATCATTGGTTACGCCCCCTTTAGGCTGCTTCAAGCACTTCGGTCATCCACTGATCGGTGACTTCGAAAAGGAAATTCGGGTTTTCTGCAGGCGGCACGTCGGTGAAACGGATACGCCAATACACCTTGCCTTGGGCGATCTGGCTGGCCGTGTTCAATTCGGTGTCGGGGAAGACTTCAAAATTGATGATCGCGCCTTGGGCTTTCAGGTCGGCCATGAACGCGTTGAGACCGTTGGTGACATCGGTCACGTAGGTCTTGGTGATCGAGCGGTCGACCGCCCATTTATGCCCTGCCTGCACCGCGTCCATGAGGATGAACAGCGTGCGAACGCGGGTAACAAACGCCCACTTCGGATCGCTCGACAGCGTGCGGTTACCCCACAGGCGGTAACCGTCGTCGCGAATGATCGTGGTGATATTGGCGTTGTTGAGCAGGTTGGCCCGACAGGTTTCGTCGCCGTCCAGGTACTCGACCGCGCGGCCGGTACCGGTGATGCCGGTCAACTCCTTGTTCGACGGCGAGGCCCAGAACCCGTATTCAGCATCCGTCCAGGCGAACAGCCCTGCTGCCCAAGCCGAGCCGGGCGCGTCGACCGTCGAGCTGGTGACGGTGTCCCAGTACCTAACACCGGGGTCGACCATGAACAGGTTGCGACTGCCGAAGTTCTCGGCGTAGGCAATAGCGGCCTCGTCGGTCGTCCCCGGGCCGTCGATGATGCCGATAGCGCGCAGCTTCTGCGCCACGCTGTCGATGGCCGTGGCCACCGCCTGAGTCGCCGTATGGCCAGGCGCGATCAACAGCCGCGGTTGGGCGTTAAAGAGGCTTTTGCCATCAAGCAGCGCCTGTAGTCCGGTGCGCTGGCCCGAGGCAAGAACGCCGCCGATGATCGCCGAGGTCTGCAGCGCGGGGTCTTCCAGCTTGGCCACACCGATGGCGACGATCACCGCTTTGGCCTTGACGTAGATGGCCTGACAGGCCTTGGTGATCGCCGAGTCAGGGCCGAAAGCGGCGATGGCTTCGCGCTCAGTGGTGATCAACTTCAGCTCGCCCGCCTTGGCCGTACCACCGCCGAGAACGCCAGGTGTGAAGGTATCGCACAGACCGATAATCGACGACGACGGCAGCGAGATGGTGCGCGCGCCAGTATCGACCGACGTGGTCGTAACGCCGTGGAAAAAACTCATAAGGATCAGTCTCCAGAATCGAAAAAGCCCCGCATAAGCGAGGCTGTGAGGGTGTTCGTGTTACGCGTAACGGAAAAGAAAACGCCCCGTCAGTGCGGGGCGTCTATTGGATCTGCTCAATCAACCAGGACGGTGCGATCGGACGATGATCGATCAGTGGGAATTGATCCCCTTGCGGCCATTCGCGCAACAGCCGGCGGTAGCGTTGCAGGTCGGCATATTGCTCAGGCGTGATCGAGGTCAACCCGCCTTCTTCGACTTCGTCGCGATGGCGGGAAACCAGAGGGTCAGTTAAGAGCAATTGCGAATCGCGCCAACCACGCTCCTCAGCAACCTGCGCCTCGTAAGTTGGCAGGGGCTTATCGATCAACTCCGGGCCGCTGACAGGCGTGAAGTCAATCATCTTCCCCTGTGACTCGCCCTTCAGTAGTTGCGCATGGCGCTCAGCTGTAATCTCGATCACGTCATCCGGCATCGACGAATGAATCGAAGGATCAAAAAACCGCACTTGGACGGTGAAGCGAACATAGCTAGTTCTCCCTAGTAGCCCATGGCAAACCATGCGCAGGCTGACGGGACCGCAGCGATTACAGCCGCCGAACCCTTGTTCAACGCGCCGATGTTGTGCGCCGTGAAGCCGTTCCCTGCGACAGTGAACGTCCAAATGGATACGCTTGGTGCGCCGCCATTGTCTTGGCTGCAAATCCAAGCACAGCGGTTTGGAAAGGCCACCGGGAAGGTGGCACCTACCGACGTTGTCGTGATGCCCGTCGAACCCCATTGAAGAATAAGGCCGCTGGGAAGCTTCTGATAACCGCTAGGTAAAGAGGCCATGAAGGCCGCGCTGTGTTTAAGCGCCGCCGTTCCCGAGCCTATCCAGTTGGCACCAACCTTGACTAATTGCAGGTCTTCGCCGGTGCCAACCACGATCGACGTCAAGGGCGATCCATCGCAGGAAATTACGTCAGCCCCGGTGCGGGACAGCGTATGGCTGCCAATGCCCGTATTTTTGTAATGCAGAACCGAGCCATCAGCGATGCCTGCCGTGGACGGCAGGAATGAGTTGCCGGCGCCGATGTTTAAGTTTTTGCCAACGTGGCCAGCATTCGCAAATGTGCCAGTCCCGATATCTGCCACACCGGCCAAGTTACCTAGCGCGCGTTGGACAAACTCCGTCGTCGCAAATGACTTACCGTTTTCAAACTGCGGCTGCGTCAACCAGTTGGAACCCTGCATCACGGCGCAATACTTGAGCGCCGCAGTACCACCCAGTAAGCGCCATTGAGTATCGATGCGGACAAATTCGGCCGTGTCAGCCACCCCAAACATGATCGATCCAACTGAGCCGATTGACGTATACAGCGCGTCCCCGGCCGCCGGCTGAATGCTCAGGCCAACCCCGCTAGAGCAAACAAGGGAAATTGTCGCGCCTTGGGCAACGCCCGCTGTAGGGGGTAGCGTGGCCACCAATAATGCAGCCCCTGAAAAATTGTGCATTCCCCCTACATGCGCCGCTGTAAGCGCCGTATTCACCCCATTGGTCGTAAAGGATGAATACTCAACGCCCATACGCTTAACAAATTCGGTATTAGCGAGCAGCTTACTGCTGTCGAATTGACCCGGGGTATTTCCCGTGGGATTGATCAGCGCCGGCGAGTTGATCGGCGCGAAGCCTTGCGTGACGTTCTGGAAGGTCAGCGCCGTGGTGCCCAGGACAATCGCCCCGTCAGTGATCAACTGCCAAAGCGTATCCGCCAACGTCGCGCCCTGCTCGACCGACACCAGCAATGCCGACGTCACCTCGGCATTCGAGTCAGCATCCACCGCACGCGACCAGCCTGCGGCTGCTGCAACCCAAATGCCATTGTCTTTTGCGGCGTTCTGGTTTTTCACGAGTACCCGGTCACCGACAGCCAGTGCCACGCCGTCAATGGACTGAAGCCCGGTCAGCGCAATGTTGGCCGTGGTCGCAACCCGCACCGACTGCTTGTTGTCGAGCTTGTACAGCTCTTCCAGAATCTTTGCGTCGACGTACTCACGCGTCGCCAGCACCACCGACGGGTCAATCTTGAGCTGAATGTTGCCGGTGCTGGTGACAATGAAGTTCATCCGCACGATTTGCGTGCGGCCCGAGCCTTGCGACAGCAGAGGCTTGAAGCTCGGCGCGCAGTTGGCCACCGCCACCAAATCGCCGTCGGCATCATAGAGGCCGATTTCTCGGATCCACTTACCGCCCTCGTCGGCCGGGATGATCTGCTCGGCGATGATCACCGCCGGGTTAACCGGGTCGATCTTCAGTTGGTTGAGCGGCTTTCGGCGCCACTCATTGAGCAGCTTGATTTGACTGGCCGATGGCACCGGGTTGGGCGGATCCGCCAGCCCGTTCGGGTTGGCATCCCCCACGCCCATTTGCGTGATCAGCCAGGGAATGCCGAGCGCGTCGGCGTTCGCCTGCTTGGCCATCCCCACATTCGTAAGGATCGCGAAAAACTGCGAATTCGCATCAATCATAATAAACGTCCAGGGTGTCTATGGTGTGTTCGCGGCCAACCACGCCAACGCTGCCAGTAACCTCAATGTCACGCATGACGGGTGGGTAAACGTCGATTTCGTCGCCTTCGTAGAGGGCTACCGCGATATTCAAATTGCCTTGAGTTTCCAGGCTGATCGCCAGCCCGGTCAGTTGCCGGGTGACGGGCTTGGCATCGTCAATCAGGCGCTCAAGCTCCTGATACATTTCTTCGGAAATGCCGGTATCCAGCACCCCGACCTTCAGCGCGAAGGTGCCCGGCACGCCCTCGGGCACGGTCTGAAACCACTCGACAATCTCGATCAGATAGCCCAGCGGTTCGACCACGCGGCGCAACGCGCCGATGGTGCCTTTGTGCTTGTGGATGTAGTACGAGGCCTTGATGGCTGCGCGCTTGGTCGCCTCAGTCCACCGGTAATCCCAGCGATCCACCGACCATGCCCAAGCGAGATGCGGCAGCAAATGCACCGGGCAGGTGTCAGCGTTGTAGAGGTCGCGTAAAGGGACAATCGTCTTTTCGAAAAAAGCGGCCTCCATGGCCCGTTCAAGTTGCGTGCTGTTGAGCGGTAGGAGACTTTTCATATCAGCCCGCCAGCCTCACGTTGTAGCGCGTACAGAACGCCGCTTGCGCCTTGGTCGGGACCAGATCCTGCCAGCCGACCAACTCAACTCGGGCAACGCCGGCAACGTGCAACTGTGCGTCAACAGCGGAGCGAGCGACCTCGACGCCCAAGCGCTTGCGTGGATTGATCCAGCCTGCCAAGCGGTTTTTGGCCTCGGCCAAACTGGCATCCGCTTCCGGACCAGCGCTGGCCATGTGCAAGATGGCGTCAATCTCGTAACGGATCACCTCTGCGCTCTGCACAGTCACGCGATCACCAACCGGACGGACGTCATCGTCATTCAGAGCAGAGGCCACAGTCGCCAGCAGCTCCGGCGGCGCTTCGCCTTCCCCTTCCAACCCCAGCACCGTGACAGTGACGTAACAGGGCTTCGGGCTTTCGGCCGTGGCATCTGCCACCAACCCCGAGGCATTGCGTGCATGCAGGATGTAGCTGTTACGCGGGCCGGCCGTGGTCAAGCCCTCATAGGCCAACTGGATGCGCTCGCGAAACGGGTCGTCGTCTTCCATGACCTTGGGCACTGGTGGCACTGCCAGCAGATCCTCGGGCTGAATGACCAGGCGCTTCAGATTGACGTTGGCTCCCAAGTGATCGAGGTCACCGCGAATGGCGTGCGCCAGTAAAAGCGCCTTGCCTGCGTCATTGACTCGGGCGCGGTTACCGACCTTGTTGTAAGCCCCGACCTCAAGCACTTTGACCACTGGGTCGCTTTCCAGCGCGGCCGTCCAGTTGCCGCCCATGTACCCGCGAAACACGCTCAGCCCGTCCTGATAAACCTCTTCGAAGTCCAGAGGCTCCAGCACGGTCGGGGCTGGCAGCGATGACAGATCTACGGTACTCATGCGGCCACCTCCAACGTGACGCTGTCGCCCAGGTACTTCCCGACGATTTGCAAATTGATTTGCCCGCCAATGACGGAAATGACCCGCACCTGATCCAATTTCAAACGCGGCTCCCAGCGCCCCAAAGCGCGGGCAACCTCAGCCTGTACGGCGCTTTTCCAGCCTTCGTTGATGGGCAAATCGATAAACCGCCGCAGCTTGCTGCCGTACTCCATACGGTGCCGGCGACTGCCCAGCGGCGTGCTCAAGATGTCGGCGATGGATTGGCGAAGGTGCTCGATGCCGGATATGGGTAGGCCGGTGTGGCGATCCATTCCGATCATCGATGTCACTCCTTGAACGGCTCGTATTCGTCGCTGGCTTTCAGGAACTTGACCGCTTCGATGTCCGAGGCCGGCACCACGACCGTCGCCTTGTCGACCGGATAGGAACGGTCAGTGCCGGGGACGATCAACAATCGCGACGTGTAGAGCTTGTCGCGGAATTTCAAGAACTCGGGCGATGAGTACGGTGAGGATGCAATTGCCGATTCCGAGGACGCTTGCACCTCGGTAACGGTGGTATCGATCTTGGCCATGTGTTTCTCCAGGCATGAAAAAGCCCGCACTGGGCGGGCTGTCGTGAATGAATTAATGCGTGTGGTGATTGCTGTTGCCAGTGGCGTCAATGATCGCACCCGCGCTGGTGATGCCCTTGGTAACGTGTAGCGCACCGTCGATCATCACCGCCGCTTTCAGATTGATGTTGCCGGTGGTCACGCTCACAGCGGCATCAGTTACGACAGCTTCGGTGCTGGCCACTTTTATGGTGACCGTACCGCTCGGCAGATTGATGCTGTAGCTCTTGGCCTGCCAGTCGTAGATCAGCGAGCCGCCATCATCGAAGCGCCAGACCTCGACATGGTCGCGATTATCCGGCGGAGGTCCCGCGTTGCCATACAGGCCAGGGACAAACGTGCCTTGCGACACGTCGCCGCTGGGACTGATCAAACTGCCCTGCTCGCCCAAAGACGGCGCCCGCCAGTGCCGGGCCTTACCCGCTGCAATGCTGTGCCACCGCACCCAAGCGCTGACCCATTCACTGCCATCCGACACGCGACATAGCGGCGGCGAAGCGGACAGATCCACCGCGACCACGTAGCAAGCCTTTACCGCCCCCGCGATCATGCGGTCATGCTGGGCGCTTACGTAACTCACGGCAGATGCTCGGGCCTGAATGGGCCGTCACCAGGTTCAACATCAAACACCAACGTTCCCGGTGGTTCGTCCGGCCACGGCCATTCTTCAAGGCCGAGATAAATCTGCTGAGTCCACTCCACCAGCCACACCGTGTATCCATCCAGGTGTGGCTGGGTCCAGTCCTGCAGCGATTGCACAAACTCGGCAGGCTCAACTGCTAGCCCCCAGGCTTGCGCACGCAGCAGCACCGCCAACTGAGTCGCTAACTGCACGGCCTGTTGATGATGGTGCTGCTTGATGGGGTCGACGATGATGCGAGCCTCAAACTTGAAGATCAGCGAAGTTTCGCCGGTGCCGATATCGGTACCCGGCTCGATCTCAGCCACCTCAAGGAACACCGCTGGCAGCAATACGCGATCTGCAACGTTCGGCCAGGCCGTGACTGTTTGCACTCCAGGAAGGTGAGCGCGCAGATGCTGCTCAACCGCCCGATAAAGCTGGTCCAGGCTGAAGGGTTCGTCAGACATTACCGATCCTCTTGAGGTATTTCTGCAGCTCAAAGTTGAGTTCCTGCTTGAGGATCTCTAGCAGGCGCTCATCCGC
The DNA here is from genome assembly GCF_979258175.1 of Pseudomonas sp. AC255. Classification (NCBI taxonomy): domain Bacteria; kingdom Pseudomonadati; phylum Pseudomonadota; class Gammaproteobacteria; order Pseudomonadales; family Pseudomonadaceae; genus Pseudomonas; species Pseudomonas sp. AC255. The sequence continues at coordinate 3,365,967 of NZ_OZ409841.1, forward strand.
TTTTTTACCCAGCTTTCAAAGTGCGGTCGGGCTTGCTCCAGCGATACCTTGGCCTTGGCCAGCGGGAAACGACTGCCGTTTTCGGCGACCCAACCCGAACTCGGCCCGCGACCAGGTGACACCGTGCTGTCGGGGTAGTCGTCCGCGTTGAAATGCTTGCTGGCCGTACGGATCCATATGTCGGGCTTGTTGCCGTAGACCTTCTTGAGGAAAGCCCCTTGGTAACGCCGACCCGCTACTGACACGCCGCTGCCGCTTTGCCGCGCCCGGCCGATCCGGCTGGACTCGATGGCATTCAAACCGAACCACAGTTTGCCGCTCGCAGCCCCGCCGGAAACCGGATAGCTGCGCAACCGCTGACGCACCGCCGCAACAGCGATGCGCTCTGACCGGCTGACGGCTCGGGCTATGTGCGTGCGCAACCAACCCAGCGTCTTGTTGATCGCGCGCCGATGCGCCGCAGCAGCAGCTTTCGGTACCACCTTCAAAGTCCTGAAACGCCTGAAAGTCAGCGGCCGAGGACTGAATGGAGATCATCCCGCCCCCGGCCGAGGGTTTGAAATAGCTGCCGACGCTCATGGCCGCAACCTCAGAATCAGGGCGACCAGTCCGTCGCCGCTCGGTTCGAGCTGTATCAAGTCGTAGTCGCCGCCGCCATCCAACGCAGGCAAGTCAACGCTGACCAGCATGCCCTGTTCCAGACCTTGCGAATCGCTGACGCGGATCTCGAAGCGCGGCTCGCGCAACCCGGTGTTGAGCTTGCCGAACTTGGGTTGCAGCCAAGGCGCGGCGAACATGCCGAACACTGGCTCTTCGCGCCCCTCGATCCGCGCCGTATCGCCCAGCGTTTCGAACACCACCGCGTCGACCTCGGCGACCAGGTCGCGAAAGCCCACGGTCAGAGTTCCAGCAGGATCTGGGCGCGCGGTCGAGTGCACAGGTGCAGCGGGTTGGACTGTGCTTCGCCAGCCATACCTTTGTTAAAGGGCAACGGCTCGATCATGCTGTAGTACGGGATGCCCTGAGTGTTGACCGTTTCCATGTAGTCAGCCGGGGCAAACACCGATATGTACAGATCCGGCACGCCTTCAGGGATCAGAAGCGCCTTGTCGTCATGCACGAACGACACGCCGGCGACCTTGCCACGGTAGCGTTCCCAGATGATGCCGCCGAACTCGAAGCTTTCACGAGCATCACCGCGCAGAGCCGCTGCCTGCTGACTATTGAGGTAGGTCTCTTTGACCGACTTGTGAACGATCAGCTTGTTCCAGAAGTTCTTGCCGCAGAAGGCGCGAGAACCGGTGCTGGTCACGCTGCCGAGCGCGTCTTCCTGCATATCCAGCGCTTCACCGCACTTGACCCGAAGCTCCGTGCCCGCATCCGCCAATCCCATGGACAACTTTTGGCGATCCACACCAAAGCGGTCATAGAGATCCAGCAGTACGGTTTTGCCATCGGCGTCGAGGATCTGGCCATTCAGTGCGCCCATACGCTGGAATTCGTGCGTGGCGTCCAACTGGCGCCGCGCCTTGGCCAGACGCGCATTCACCACGTCCTGTACCGCCTGCAGTTCGGTACGAGTGCCGAAGGCACGGATGCCTTGGATTTCATCCGCCTTGATGGTGAAGCGCTCGGGCAGGTGCACGGTGTTGAAAGGGATCAGGTTGCGCTTGCTCGCCGCAACCACCAGGCCAGAACCACCACGTTCACCAGCAGGCACCAGGGCCAGGGTGTCACCGTCCTTTTCAATCTGCACGGTCAGGGTGGTGATGCCTTCCTCGCGGAACAGCCCCAAGGCGCTGATGCGCCCTGGCAGGTACGGTTGATCATTGAGTGCAGCGGTCAGCGAAGTAACGGTGAACGCTTCGTCGTCAAAAATGGCGATATCGGCCATGGGTACTCTCCAGAAACGAAAAATCCCGCACGCGGCGGGATGCAAAATAAAGAGGGAAATGCTTTAGCGGACGATCAGCGAATGTGCGGCCAAGGCTTTCTCAGCGGCCAGATCGAGGCCGGTCAAGTGCGCTTCGCTGACCTCGGCCAGCCGCACCACGGCGCGACCGCGACGCACCACGTCGGATTCGCCGAGCGGGCCGTACAAAATGGCGACAGCGTTTTCAGTGCCGTCCTCAGCAGTCGGTTCGTACGGTGCGAATTCGCCGGTGGCGGTCACCAGCCCCAGAATTTGTCCCGGCCACAATGCTGGACCCGCCGCGACATTGATCGCTTCGCGCGAGATCGTGCCGGCGCCCTCGGACAGCAGGAATTCACCCGCGTGCATCGGTTCCTGTTTGATGGTCATGCTCGTGCTCCTTTCGCGCCGCGCGCGGTTCCAGTTTGAGCCGCTTGGCGAGCAGCCCAAATCGAGTTGGGGTCAGGTTGTTTGGCCAGCACCTTGGGTGCCGGGTCGTCCGCCAGCGGCAGACTGTTATCGATTTCAAAGCCCTTGCCGCTGGTGACAATCTTGTCGAACAGACGCGCACGCACCGCCGCAGCGTCCAGCCCTGCCGCGACATACTCGGCGCTGAATTCCGGCAGACGCGCGGCCACGCAGAGGTCGTTCACCGCCTTGGCGCGTGCCAGGCCGGTGAGCACGATTTCCTCGCTTTCGAGCTGGGTGGAATTGAGCAGCGGCTCGATCAGGTTGCTGATGCCCGCCGCCGTGCAGCGCTGAGTAATCATCAATGCCAACTTGGCCGAGTCCACTACAGGCGGCACCTGCGGCGGATCGACAGGTTCGAGTTCGGGATCCGATTCAGGTGGCTCATCGAGCTGGGCCAGCAATTCAGGCGGCGCGTTCTGAAATCGTTGCAGTACCGCGCCTTGACCGAGACAGGCTTTGACCTTCACCCCGTCACCCACTTCATCAGCCAGACCCAAAGCCACCGCTTCGTTGGCGGTCAGCCAGGTTTCAGCCGCCACCAAACGCCGCAGCTCCACCTCATCAATGTCGGGCGCCTTGGCCTTGTACGCGGCGATGATCGCTTCCATGGTCTGGTCGAGGACGTCGGCGACCTTGCGGAAGTCTTCCGCATCACCGGCGGCGTAGGTCCACGGGTTGTGAATCATCAACATCGCGTTGGAAGCGATCACCACCCGGTGCGCACCGCACACGGCGACACTGGCGGCACTGGCGGCGAGCGCATCGATACGTCCGGTGCAACGCTCGCCCAGACGCGACAGCGCGTTGTGCATGGCGAGACCGTCAAACAGGTCACCGCCGATACTGTTGAATGCGGCGATCACGGGCGAAACACCATCATCCATGGCGCGCAGATCCTGCACGAACTGATTGGCAGTGATGCCCCACGCGCCGATCTCGCCATAGACGAAAACCTCGATCACTCGCTCGATGGCTTCTCCGCTGGCCTGCAGGGCGTACCAGGTCTTGTCCTGAACTTCGATACGCTTGCCTGCGCGGTTGTAAATGCGCGGTCGCGCTTTCTTGCTCATGGTTGCTCCTTGTCGTCGGTGTCATCGACGGCATCAAGGGTGTTGTAGTTGAGGCCCAGTTTTGTGGCCCGTGCCAGATCGGCGGCGTTTTCAAGATCGACCGTTTCGGCGTCGTAGCCGGTGCGCAGCACCATCTCACTGCGAGAGGAAAAGCCGGCCTGTACTTCCATCCGGCGTGCCTGCACGTCCTGTACTGGCTGGATGTAGGCCCAGCCTTGAGGCACCCAGCGAGTGCGCAGGTACTGGCGGCGTTTCTGTGCGTAATCGTCCAGCACCAGGACGCCCGAAAGAACAGCCATATCCATCCACGCTGCTCGTACTGGGCGGCAGAGTTGATGGACATACACGCTGAACTGCAGTTGTTCGAGGCGGCGCCGAAACTCGTTGAGTACCACCCGAAGTGCTCGGTCGTTGATTCCGCGCATGTCCCCGGTGAGGATCTCGTAAGGCGTACCCGACCCCGCTGCAGCAGCCATCAGTTGTTGCCGCATGAAGTCCGGGTAATTGTTGCCAGCGTCTGGCGGTTTGGAGAACTCAACCTCCTCTCCCGCGCCCAGTTCCTGCATGGTGCCGGGTTCGAGCGCGACCATCGGCGTGAAGCCGTCTCGATCCAGATCGAGCGGCTGACCGGTCACCGGATCTCTGGGAAGGGGTCCCGAGTCCGGCGCTGGACGCTTGATGAAACCGGCAAACAGGTTGGCCACCTCTTGGCGGAACAACACCGCGTCGTCGTAATTGTCGAGGCTGCGCAGGCGCTTGAGCACCGGCGACAATCGCGGCACGCCGCGCAACTGGCCTGGCTCCACCGGTTCGAAGATGTGCAGCACCTGGGTCGCCGGCACGCGGACCAACTGGTTGTAACCGGCGTTCAGCGAGGCAGCATCGCGCGGATGCGACAGGTACATCCAGTACGCCACCCTCTTCCCGCCGGGGGTGAACTCGATGCCAGCGCGGATGACGTTGCCGTTTTTGGTAGTCTCGAACTTATCGTGGGGCACGAATTCCGGTGCGAGGATCTGCAGCTGCAGCGGAACGGCCAAGCCTTCATCAAGCCCGCGCGGACGCAACCGTACGAAGCACTCGCCAGAGGTTTCCACCGTGCGCGCCACCAGCGCCTGCTGGCCGTAGAAGTCGGTGCGATCATCCGCGTCCGACTCATCGACCCAATCTCCCCACAGCTCCTGCAGCAGTTTGCGCAAAGCATCATCGTCGGTTGTCGGCCGAGGGGTGATGCCGGTGCCGATCAGGTTGCTGACGCGCTTGTCGATCACGTTGAAGGCATACGGATCATTGCGAACCGCCGCCCGCGAGCGCGACCGCAGATTGCGCAGGGCGGGAGTGTTGATGCTGTTGATCCCGTTATCGGGAGCGTCCCAGCCAGTGGAGCGTCGCCCTTCTCCAGCGCCTTCGTAACTGGCCTTGATGTTGGACGGCAGGACAAATCCGTTACGGGTCAGAGTTGGGAAGTGTCGGGCCATCAGACCCCCTTCCCTGCGTGGTACAGCCGGACCACGCGCGAACGCGGCCCGGCTGCGCTGGCAAGCGACGAGCGTATTTCCTCGCGCGCCTTGAGCAGTTCATCGACCGTTCGATATTCCACGGTACGGTCGGTGTAGCGCACAGTTTTCTCACCGCGAGCAATGGCAGCCTCAACCGCGTCGAGGTGCTTTTTTGTAAAGGACATATCAGCGTCTCTTCAGATAGCCGCTGGCAGAGCTGCGGCGTTGAGGGGGTGCTGCCGGTCGCGATTGTGTAACCGGTGCAGCGGGTGGTGGTGCGGGTTGGGCTTGGCGTACAGCAGCGGGCGCCGGTGTTAGCTCAGCATCAAGTCGCTCGCCTTGAACAGGCTTGATGCCGAGGACATCGTCGAACAGACCTGACTGGGCCAGCGCCTGACGCACCCGGTCCCAATCGTGTTCCTGGTAGCGGTTGATGCCGAGGTAATGCGCCATCGCGAGGCAGTACACCATCAGGTCGAGCGCTTCGTTGCGCTCGGCCTTGCCCTTCACCCACTCGATGCGCTTGTGGCCGCGCACGTAGCGCACGACTTTGCGTTCGGCGACGCACTGGGCGAAGAATTCGTCCGGCAGATCGTTGGCAAAGTGCAGCGATCCCGGACCGTCCGGGAATGGATAACGGTTGTAGATCCAGTCTTTGGCGGTGTCGGTGCCGACGAACCACAGCTCGGCGCCGTTGCGTTCGGTCTGGCCTTTCCACGTCACGTCGACCATGGACGGGCGCTGTGCGATCACTGGCCTGCCAGGTTTGCTTGCGCCCTTGATGGCGAAGGTGTTGCGCCAGCGTCGAACGCGGCAGAACTGGTAGACCTCATCGGTGTGATGACCGCCGGAGTCGACGCCCACGGCGAGAATCGCCAGACCCACACCGCAGGGATGCCGGTAACGTGCCTTGAGTTTCTCGTCCAGCACCGCCCAAGTGCGTTCGTCTGCCGGGTCGCCCCAGATGATTTGGTGGTCAACAACCCAGCGCTCCATGCCGACGCCGAAGCCCATCACCATCAACTCCAGACGGTTGGCTTGGACGTCGACGGCACCGGTCAGCATCAGCACACCGACCGGCATCGAACCGAGGGTGTAGTTTTCCAGCCGCGCCCGAGCGATCAGCACTTCCGCCTTGGTCTGTTCGAGTGCGCTGTCCCAGACCTTAGCCAGACGGGTGTTGTAGAACACCTGCATCAGACTCGTGTCGCCTTGGGCCTGAGCTTTCTTGGCGTCTTCAAACTCCTCGGCAAGGCCGGCCCAATCCATCCAGCCGGTCGGCGAATACAGCGCGTTGAGATGAAAGCCAACGGTTTTTCCGTCGCCACCCGCATGGGCGCGCCACTCGCCTCGGGCGAGCATGTCGCTCTTGTGGTGTTCCTCGATCAGCACGTCGCATTCAGGTGCTGCGCACTCGTAATGCACAGTGCTGAGGTCCTTGCTGTAGTGCAGCCGCTCCCATTCCAGCACCTGCATATGGCCGCAGGTGGGGCACGGCACGTAGTAGTGTCGCTGGTCGCTGGACTCGAACAGATCCGCAATTCGCGATGCGCCCTTGATCGTTGGCGAGCTGGAAAAATAGATCTTGGCGTTACGGCCGAAGTTGGTCGCCCGCGTCTCGGCCAGCCGGATGGGATCACCCTCCTGGCCGACGTCATTCTCCCAACGGTCGACTTCGTCGCCGTAGATATAACGCGCCGACAGCTCCGAAAGGTTGGCCGCAGAACCAGCCGTGGTGACGTACAGCGAGCCGCCCTCGAATTCCTTGGTGTCCATCGTGTTGCGTGCGTCCCGCGAGCGGGTGGCCGCGACCCGTTCGCGCAGAACGGGCGTGGCCTTGATGGTCTTGCTGATCCGCCCAGACACTCGCTTGGACAGCCCAAGGCTGGGGAGCAGCGCCAGGATGTTCGACGGTGCCATGTGGATCAGGCCGCCCATCCAGTTCAGGGCGATCTGCGTTTTCATCAGCTGCGAGGCCACCATGGTGATCACGCGTCTGCAAGGGTGAGCGGGCGACAGGCAGCGCATTGGCTCGCGGGCATAAGGTGTTCGAGAGGTGCGGTACTGGCCGGGTTCAGGGGCGCCGGTGTCACGCGGAATTCGCATGTACTCGTCGGCCCATTCGTCGATCCAGAGATCTGGGTCGGGGCGCAGTCCACGGAAATATGCCTCACGGTACACCTCTGCACCGTCAGGAAATTCCGTGTGCATGGGTTCAGTCCGTTGTCATGGCGTGGTCAAGGTCTGCTGAAGAGAGGCGCTCGGCTTCCTCCAGCGTTCGACGGAAGGTGGCGGTCAGGTGCTTTTCGATCAGCCAGGGATCGGTCATGGCTGCAAGGTCGTGGGACAGTTGCGGCAAAGGGCCGAACAGTTGATCGCGCAGCAAGCGGCCTGCGTTGTAGGCGCCGGTTTCTACCGCTTCTTTGGAGACCAGCGAACCTTGAGCTTTGCCCAGTTCGATCTCCGCCAGCTTGGCCATGTTGTGCTCACGCAGGGCGCGGGACTTCTGGTAGTCAGGGTGTTTGCCGTCGACTGGCATCAGGTGCGGCGGCGCAGCCGTGGAAGTCGGCTCGGTCAGAGGAGACAGTTGGCTGTAAACGTCGCGCTGAATCCGGTCCTGCTGGTGTCGCTCGGCTACGGCAGCCTTGCTGGGATCGCTGGTTTTATCGAGCAGCGCCTCGGTGGCCTCAAGGTCGATTTTGCCGTTCTCGGTAAGCACCAGCCGATCCTGACTGGCCAATTTTGAAACATAGGATTTGGCCCAACCGCGGCGGGCCGCAAACTCCGTTTTGCTGATGATTGTCATGCTTAATTCTCCAGTTCACCCCGCGAGTTCACCTGTTCACCTCAGTTCACTTAGCTGGTGAACCTTCCGCTAACACAGTCCCGCGGGTTTCCGACCCCGTACCCTCCGAATAACCCTAGGGTCCCCGGCGGTTTCAGGCTGGTCCGCCGCCATTCGGCGGGACATCGCACACGCCAAGCCGCTTGGCAGCCCAGCGTTCGTACAAGCCGATGGCAACATCTGCACCGGCCATTGCCGTGAGACAACCCAAGGCGCCCGCCGTCCAGAGCGACATGCCCGCCGCGATCATCAGCATCATTGCCGAGACTCCGCAGACAATGCAGGCACCGGATCGAAGCGCAAGCCGACGCATCAGCGCCCAGCCACGGGCACCATCCTTGTCTGCTCGCCACATCTCACCGGATACGCCGCCGACCAGAGCCAGGACGATCACCAACCAGATCGGCATTTCTGCCAGCGCTTGCTGCTCATTTGTCATGTTGTGCCTCAAGTGAAGGAGCATGCCGAACACAAAAAGAAAACCCCGCCGGAGGGCAGGGTTTTCAATGTCGCGGCATACGCCAGGACGAAGTGCACAGCACGTGCTCGGGGAAGCGCCAAGGCGCAGAATCCATATCGTGGGGACTTTTTACCCCCTGAGTACGGAACCGAAAAGGGGGCATTTTCGGTTATCCAACTTGACGCAACTTTGACGCAACTTTGAGGAGACTTTGAGGTAAAGCGCCCCGACCAACGGTAAGCCACTTACGTGCGTCCTTGCGCTCGGCCAGCACCTCAAACAGTCGGACATGAAGACGATGCACAAGATCGTAGTAGGTTTGCTTCGCCTTTGAGACGTAGCCCAGTTCGTGCATCTGCGCTGCCCATGTCGGTGCAGGATCAAAGCCGTAACGCATAACTGCCAACTGTTGCAGCCTTTCACCCCGACCATCTTGCCGGGCAATCTCGGAAAGGGCGGCACCAATTTCCTGCGCAATTGCATCTGGACCCGCACCACCGCCGAGAAGGATCCGAGAACCGGGTGTGCCCCGCGGCGCACAACCGCCCCACTCCATGATCGTCGCCATCGGGCTACCCATGCCTCCGGCTTCACCGGCGTGTCGGCATTGCTCGCCCCAATGTTTCAGCAACAACTCCATCGCCTCAATCATTGCCCTGCCCCCGTAAAACCCAACCCAACACAGAAAAACCGCAACCCGACACAAACCCAACACAGATAAATCCCTTTAAATTCAATGCTTCAATCAAACTTGAGTTGAGTGTGTTGGGTTTGTTGGGTTTATCAGTCTTCGCATAAGAAAAAATTCGTTCCGTTGAATTCGTTGCAAATAACGTCGTGCATGCGCGTGCGCGACACAAAACCCAACACACCCCACACAATACCCGCGAAGGCATGTAATTCGGGCACTCAAATTGTGTGGGGTATTCAAAATCAACCCGACACACACTCGACACACCCAACACACTTTTGAAAATAGTCATGCTGCAAGCGCCTTGATGTGATCCCAGCTGTCCACGTGCCAGCCCGCCAGCTTGGCCTTCGCCCGCCAGTTCTCTACCTGCTTGCCCAGCTCTGCCGCCTTGAGTGATGGGGGCGGGGAAGCATCCAGATCCACAGGAAAGAAAAACGCGCCGAAGCGACGGTTATTGCCGTCAGTCCAGGGTATCGCCCGCGTTTTATCCACCTCGGAACTGATAAATAGAGAGAACTTGGTCTGACTCATAACGTGCTCTTTGTTGCGCTGGCACCATTCGAGAAACAACGAATAGAGGTCGGTCGATAGACACGGTCCCCAAAGCCCATGCCCCAGCTCGCTGTACTTCCACAGATGCAAGAATGTTTGCCAGCCGGCCCGACTCAAGGCGACCAAACGCTCACGCGCCTCTGTCGATGGCGGCCGCGTGCGCTGGTTGAAGTCCCCTAGATCGACCGACAGTAACCAACCGTAGAGCGCCGCCACCCCACCCTGCTCTAGTTCACGACCAATCGCCTTTTGCCGTGCGACTGGCAGAGTCTCCATAGGCCACATGACTAGCATTCGACGATCACTGTCGCTGATTGGCCAGGGAAGAATCTCGTTGCTGAGAAACACCGCATTCATATGGTTGGCTTCTTCCCAGCCATTAATGAATTTCGACTCCATCCGCACCGTTTTACCAGTGATCAAGTGCTTGATCTTGCCCACCTGGTTGTAACGTTGATCGCGACTGACGACCTCTTCAAAGACCGACCACAATTTGCGGCTTTGCCACGCGTTGAAACTGCTTTCCAACTGCGTCTGACCAACAGTCGCCGCGTATTGGCCATAAAGCATGCCGAGCGCGTCAGCGAACAACAGGCTCTTGCCCGAACCTTCCATGATCGAATGCATCAACACAGCGGTGTCCATCTTGGCGCCCAAGTGCTGCAGCGGATACGCCAGCCAGCGAGTTAGCCAATCGGTTGCAGCTTCATCATGGTTACAAAGAAATGAGATCAACCAACGCAGGTTGGCACACGCTGCATCATCTCTGACTGGCTCAAGCGGCAACCCGTCAAAGGTATTGATGTACACCGCAGGATCCTTCGTCATTGTCGGATCAAACACGATGTGTTCAACATCGACGGTGCGGCGCTCGCTGCTGTTCAGCCACAGCGGGTAAGTGTCACCCAGCGCCATCTTCACCGCGCCCTCGGCTATGCGCCGCTTCTTTTCGCGATCCCAAACGTCTTTGGTGCCATCGATGTAAACGTAGCGATCGGTTGGAGACATCCCGAATGCACCGCCTTTCTTCCCAGCCATGCGGCGCGCCTGCTCGATCTCGCGAACATGATCGTCAGAAATCAGCCTCTTTCCGGTGTCGTCCAACCAGGCTTTGGCCAGTGGCTTGCCCACACGAGCTTCGAAGGCGGACTTCTTCATTACCTTCGATTGGTCGCAATCCCACACATGAGTGGTGCCCTCAACCAGCGCAAAACGACGAAGTATGTGATCCAGCGTTATGACCTCCCCCGCCCCCCATCAGGAGCAGGAGCGGCCTCGCTGGGCGAGCATGTGTCGTCGGAGATCGGCCCGCTCAATTCACCGGATGGGGTCGGGGGAAGATCATTCGCATCTGAACGGGCGGCGTATTGCATGCCCAACATTCGCGCAGCATCCTTCACAGCCTTCGACTGGTCGCCACCGTGCTCGAGTAAGCAGAACACTTCAAAGGCGTCATTCTGATGCCCGTTCGCGAGAGGGTCAGCACCGTGGTGCGAATAAACCTTGTCCTCGCTGATCGTCACTCCTGGCAGACCGGTGCTGCTTTGAGGGTACAGCCACTTATTGCCTCGCTTGATGTATCCATGGACACGAAGAAGCTCCGCGACATCGTGACAGCGGTTGAATTCATCAATTACCGAGGGCCGTTTGCCGCCACCGAGTGCAGGACGCTTTTGGGCTTTGACCGGTGGCTTCGGTGGCGCAACCGCCCATGGACACGCAGCTTCAGCATCTCGCTTAAAGAACTCCCAATTCTGCCAAATGGTAAGCAGTTCGTTGGTCAGCGTCGGCAACCCGTCAGTAGCACTTGGAGCAGTTTTCCAGATGTAAGGTTTGCCGGTACCGGGATGAATTGATGGTGGAAATACGTCTTGCACCAATCCCGCACGTAGTTCAAAGACCGTGAAGCGTTTGAACGGTTCTGCTTCGGTTCGTGCAGCAGCTGCTGCGGCAAGATCACCCTGCTCTTTCGCGCACTTGGCCTTGTCCATCAACCCTTTGAAAATCGAACCGTCCGGGTCTTTTTCATTCGGCCATGAAAGTGAATGACGCGTGAGTTCAATGCCTTCCGGCAACTTGAAAACCACCCGGAATCGCAGCGGATTCCCGACGATAGTCGGGAACACCACTGCCATTGCATCAAGGTCAAGGCCCAACAGTTCATACAGAACATGACGGGTCCATTGAACGTCATCAACATCCAATGAACAAACGCGGCTCGGCCCCAGCACGACGCCAAGGTTGTGATTTGGGTTTCGTTGCCAGAACGCCTCGGCCGTGTCGGCGTCGGTGATATAGCCTCCGGGCTTATTCCACCCTAGGCCTTTCGGAGCCTTTTCACCTGGATCAATCGATACGAGTGCCAAGTCAAAAGTACTGATGTAACGCTTTGCCCATGTAGCGATGGCTGTTCCTTTGCCCGACTCACTCATCGCCGGGCCTCCCGCAACTCCTGACAAGAGACGCAGGTCTCGCAACCTTCAACCTTCTGCTGTCGAAGCAACGGGATTGGTTCGTCGCAGTCGTCACAGAACTGCGCGCTAACGCGGCTCGATGGCACGCGGCGACTACGATGAATAGCAACATCAAGCAGGTATTGCGCCTGCTCGTTTGCGCGGTCGATATCATCAGCCATTGATGCGATCCTCCATCGCCTGACGAGCGCCCGCCATGATTCCAAGGACTTCGCGGATCACATCCATTCCGTGCTTTTCGAGATCCACGACTTCATGAAGCTCCCAGACGTTGTCCGCCGCGCCGTCGTGCATCTTGGCCACGAATTCACCGGTTTCCCCGAGTAGCTTACCAACCGCTTTCAAGGCATCACGGGTTGCCGGTACGGCCACGGGCCGGTACCAAACCGCACCTGCTGGACGCATCAATGCGTCCAGCAAGCGTGGATCAGCGGTTAGCCTGATCACTTCCTCAAGCTCATCTGGATTCAGCCAGCGGCGTTCTTCATCGAGCTTGAGTTTTTTCTGGAGGGTGTCGTTGTCCAACACCATTTCAAAGGCAAGGGCGGTAATTCCGCCCTTGTAGTCACGACCGGCGCGATAGATCGCTTGGCGTAGTGGCAGGACCGGACCAGCGTCCGGCAAAAGATCTGTTCGACTCATAACCGTAAATCCCCTATTTACGGTGTAGCCATAGTCCAGGGTAAACCCTATCCTACGACCACGACCGATGTGCATGTGCTGTGTATCGTCGTAGTCGGGCTGGGGGATTCTTTGGTGAGAGGCCCCAGCTCGACACCTTTTAAGCGGCCCTGACCTTGCGGCGCGATCCGATTGGACGAATCTCTACCGCTGTACAGGCCCCCTTCTCATCAACCCGAACTCGAATATCCCGAGCTGAGTTGAGCATTTGAGAGACAGCGCTTTGCGATACCCCGATCAGTAAAGCCAGCTCTGGTTGAGTCTTACCCTCGGCGAAATCTCCCAAGGGAATTCCTATTTCGTTTGCCATCCACGTTTCCTCGAATGGGCGTTGCGGCACGGATATTAGTGTTACTTCTTTTAAACATCAAGAAAAAAGACGTATTGCTGTTTTGAAAAAATAAGTCTTCCTTATAAATTGGGATGCATGATTACCTCGATACCCTTTTCTGCCGACGACGAGACCCGAAAAGCCGAAGCCATGCGCTTGAAGGCTATTTATCAGGATCGCAAACGGCATGATCCCTCCCTTACCCAGGACAAAATCGCCGATCTGTGCGAATGGGCTGGGCAAAGCGTTGTCAGCCAATACTTAAATGGCCGAATCCCTCTCAACATCGGAGCGCTGATCAAATTTTCGAATGTCTTGGGCTTTTCGCTTGAAGAGGTAAGTCCACGTCTCGCTGCTCTCGCCGAAATGCCCCGCCTGCGGCATTCGCAGGGCGGCAATGAACGCTCAAGCCCCCCGACTGGGAAATGCATCAGATTGAAGTGTGGGATGACGAGACCCCGCTCGGGCCTGATGAAGTAGAGCTGCCATTCTTTAAGGAAGTGGAATTGTCTGCGGGTAATGGATCTCAGGTTAGGCTTGAAACAAATGGACGTAAGCTTCGCTTCGGGAAACGTACTCTCAAAAGAAAAAGCATCGATCCTGCTTCTGCTGGTTGCGCTCCAGTAACTGGGAACAGCATGGAGCCAGTGCTTCCGGATGGCAGTACCGTGGGTGTAGACACCGCGAATACAGTCGTTCAGGACGGCAAGATGTACGCCATTGATCATGACGGACAGTTGCGCGTGAAGCTTCTCTATCGATTACCAGGCTCAGGTTTGCGCTTACGGAGCTACAACACCGAGGAACACCCGGACGAACGCTACGATGGCGACTACGTCCAACAGCACATTCGTATCATCGGGAAGGTTTTCTGGTATTCGGTGATGCTTTAAGAGATCCCTCCCCCAAAGGCCCGTAAGGGTCTTTTTTTCGTCTACTAATTTTATTTACCATGTTTTATAAGTGATACTGTTGACATATTAAATCAGTAACACTAATTTTGCATCGGAATCTACCTCTCATCAAAGAGATCAAACCATGCAAATCACACAGCAAAGCAACACCCGCTGCCCTGTTTACCTGCACCCCTCCGCATGCAGCAGTCGCGCCGCAGTTGAAGACCTACAGCTTCGCACGGGACTTCTCGTCGTCAGCAACCCCAAGGGCCGTCCCGCCGCTATCAGGCCAGTCATTATCGCTAACACATCCGAAGCCACTGCAGGGCCACTCGGAGACGACGCGGCATGAATAACTACCTCATCCCCCTCACTAAACAAGACCTGCTGCATCACATGCTCCAGGTTGGTGGAGGTGCCGTTTGCCGTCTTCAACGACCAGAGCAAACCATCTATGCAAGGTTTGATGTGGAGCTCACTCAAAACAGCGCAGTCGTCAGCGTTGAATTGGGAGGTCGCACCGGCGAACTGACCCTCAAGCGGTCGGACCGAGCCAATCACCTTCACCTGCGGGATTTCATCCAGGACATTGCGAACGGCCGAATTGAATCAGCTCAACCCGCGCCACCCGAGCAGTCCGGCCGACTGGCGCAAATTGATCGAGCACTTGCGGACTCGGAAGCATTGCTTGCCCGCGTTCGCAAACTGATCGCTGCCTGAGGACTGCGCCATGAATCGCACCCTGGACGAAACAGCCGCATTGCTCGGACTCAAGCCCCGCGCCTTCCGCACCAGGTTGCGCGAGCTGAGCATTCTCAACAGCAGTGGCGATCTAGCCAGCCAGCACCGTGATCGCGGCTATCTGTATTCGGATCCGCGCAGCACCGTGATTCCGTCCCTCAACAAATGCCGTCATTACTCCGTGGTGATGGTGAAGGAAGAAGGGATCGAATGGTTGGCCAAGAAGCTAGGAATCATCATTAACAAAAAGGACGCCGCTGCATGAAAACCAACAACCTTAATGCCTACACGCAAGCCCTCGGCGCCCTGAAGCTGATCCCGATCTACTTGAACTGCCCGGGGGTAGTCAGCCGCGCAACGCTTGTTGGAGCCTCGACGGAAGCCATCCAATTAATGGAAAGCATGCCAGTACTAAGCACCGAGCTGGCCGAAGTATTCCGCTGCGTCAACAACGTGATCCTTGACGGGCAAGTCGCCTACGTTACGCCGACCAACTCGCCTGAGTACCCATTCGGCGCCGTAGTGGCTGACGCCAAGGGCAACATTTGTGCGGCTGCAATGGGCAAAAGTAAGGAAGGCCTGGCCGAGCTGATTCGCCTCAAGTTGCTGCCCCCATCGGAGGGGTACGGGGAGAACGCAGCATGAACAACACACTAGAACAATTGCGACGTCAATTCGCTACTCCATGCCCGACCCTGGCGGCAGTTCGGGAACAGTACTTCGCTCACATTCGCACCGACCGCTACCTACTTGCCGAGATAAAGGCAGGTCGTATCGCGCTGGTCGTGAAGCGTCTGCACGGGTCGGCTCGCGCCCAAAGAGTGGTGTACCTGCACGACCTGGCCGAGTTCCTCGACGCCCAAGCGGCTAAGCAAGCAGCTTGATTTGAACTTGGGTTACCACTTACACCCCCGCCGGCCTCTCACCAAGCATCCCGGCGGAGGATTTCACAGAGGCTCACAGCACATGACCACGATCCAAATTTGCGCGCTAATCATGCTAATCGCTTTTACCGGCCTCCTCGTATGGGCCGGCTACAAAATGGGACGTAGCGATGGAAAGCTAGAAGCGGACGATAGTCAGCACGCTGAGTTCGCCAAAACTATCCGTCAGTTGGAGGCTTCCGCCCAGTTCATTCGCACTGATCACCGCAATCTGGCGAGGCAGTGCAGAAAACTCAGAGAAAGCCAAACATTCGGATCAAAAGAGCAGCGAGTTCTGCTCGATATTGCAGAGCACCTCCGGGTTGCTGCTGAAACATTCAGTGCATTTCGCACAGGCAAAAAACTTGAGCGAGACACCCGGTTCCTTCGCGAGCAGGCACTGATCATGGCCGGGCTGCTGCAGGTGGTTGTGCAAGGAGAAGGCGTATGAACACCTCATTCTCCTACTTCGGACCAACTCACTATCGCATGTCAGATGAAAGCAGCGTGCGCTTACATGTTAGTGACCAAGTTCCGACTGGCAACAACCATTTACCCGCGCTACATGCTGAGAAAAACAAGCGTTGCGATGACACTGCGGAACCACCGCTGCCCTCCTACCACCTGGACAAAATTCCAGAAGACAAGATGGCCGAGTTGGTCGGCACCACACGCCGAGCGCTGCAAGGCAAGCGAGCGAGGGGCGTCATTCCCAAAGGTGTCTGGAACACCATCGATAGCCGCATTTACTACAGCCTGAGGAGATACGAAGCATGGCTCGAGAGCCAATGGGATTGCCCACCGGAGTTGAATTTGCTGGACAGTCCGTCCGCATTCGCTTCACCTGGAACGGGCAACGCCGCTGCGAAACCCTCCCCTATCCCCAAACGCCGAAGGGGATTAAGGCTGCCGCCGACTTACGCGCTAACGTAACCAGTCTGATTAAGCATGGCGTGCTCGATGATCAGCGCTACGCCGAGCTGTTCCCCAATTCCACTTATACCACCTACTCAGCGACTCCTCGTTTCGGGGAGTACGCCCAGGAATGGCTCAACAGTCGCGAGATCGTGGCCGGGACTCGAAAGAACTACCTTGGCTCGCTCAATCTGTACTGGATGCCCTATCTGGCGATGCTACCCATGGACAGCATCACGTCGGTGATGCTGCGCAAGGTAGTAGCCAATACAGAATGGCCGACGCCGGGTGTAAAGCGCGCGGCGATTCAGCGCCTGACCACGGTGTTCGGTACCGCAGTAAAAGACGGACTGATCAACCGTAACCCGGTGGAGTCCATCGAGCTGCCGGTAAAGGCCAAAAAGCCCATCGATCCGTTCACGGTTGGCGAGGCCAACCAGATCATTGATCACCTATATAAAACGCTGACCCATTCGATGCGGATCTACGCGGCCTACTTCGAGTTCGCCTTCTACACCGGCATGCGCCCCAGCGAGATCGCGGCGCTGCGCTGGGAAGAGGTCGACAAGGAAAAGCGGCTGGTGAACGTGTGTCGGATCGTCGCGGATTACAAGATCGAGGAGCGAACCAAAACCCGCAATGAACGGCAAGTGATGCTCAATAGCCGGGCGATGCACGCCATCGAGGTCGCCGAGCAAATTGCCGAACAACGTGCGAAACAGAGCCGTAGGAAGCAGCCGAAATCGCCCTATGTGTTCCCACCCACGAAGAATTGCGAGTTCATCCAGCAGTCCAGCGTCACCGACAAACACTTCCAGGCGGCACTGACCGAATTGGAGATTCGCGCCCGTCGGCAATACAACTGCCGACACACATACGCCACGATGTGCCTCATGGCGGGTATGAACCCTGCATTTATTGCGAGTCAGCTAGGTCACAACGTCCAGATGTTGCTTTCGACATATGCCAGGTGGGTTAACTCCGACACCGACTGGAGCGAAATCGGGAAACTTGAAAGGAGCATAATTCACTCGCTATGAGCCCAGGCCAGGCCAGGTCAGCTCCTAAGGAAACCCATAAACAACCGATATAAATTAGTCTTAAATACCAATAAGTTGATATTATTTATCGTTATTTTACTAGCGTTTCGCTGAGTTGATCCGACACATTCTCATCCATGGTCCACCCCTGGGCACCTCCCAATACGCATGCATTACAGATACACTGTCATCACCTTGCCACCACGCGCCATGCCAAAAAATCGGGGTGAATTTCGTCGAGCAGTCGGACCCGATACAAAATATCAATCAATGCAGTGTCTCTTTTAAGGTACATTTGTGATGTACGAAGTGGAACACGTACTGTCTGCCAATGGAGTGGATATTTACCAAGCTTGGCTCGACACCGTGCGAGACATGCGATGCAAAGCAAGAATCACCACCAGAGTCGACCGAGCCTCCCTTGGTCACTTTGGCGACACCGAGCCGGTAGGTGATGGGGTCTACGAAATGAAGTTGAATTTTGGTCCTGGATTCCGCGTCTATTACGCAATCCAAGATCGAAAGGTTGTTTTCCTTTTGGGCGGAGGCTCAAAGGATAGACAGCAAAACGACATCGAACAGGCCAAGGCTCTTTGGAACTCTTTTAAGGTGAAAAGAAAATGACAACTCGCACTCGTTCTCATGAAGATAGCGTTCTAGAAATGCTTAGAGACGACGAAGCATTTGCCATCGAATATCTTTCCGTAGCGCTTGAAGAAATCGACGAAATCGGTGGAGAGGATGCATTCCTTGTAGCCATTCGCCGACTCGTAGAGGCCAGGGGTGGCATGGGAACCCTCTCGCAGAGTACTGGCCTAGCCCGAGGCAATCTGTACAGATCCATAGCAGTAGGTGGAGACCCAAGACTTTCTACCCTTCTCAAAGTGCTTCAGGCACTAGGTATAGGAATGTCTAAAGTAGTCTCGCATCGAGCGGAAGAAGCTTGCGCCTGAGATAGTCGATACAGCAAAAAAATGCCTCAGCTATCCTGGGGCATTTTTTTTGCGGCAACGGAAGTAGCGAAATCTGAGGAATCTGAGGAATCACAACGGCTGAAAATCAATCAGCCGACACATGCAAGGGCTAAAGACCGAAGCAAAGCCGTAACCAGAAAAAAACGCTGTCATCACCATCAAACGAAACAGACCACAAAAACGAGAAGGCCGCGGATCAGATCCGCGGCCTTCTTTTTAACGCTTGCTATCAGGAGTCGTATGGGTTGGAACCCACGTGCTCCCCGGCTTGCTGGTTGGAGGTAACGGCTTACCATCAGGCACAGCCGCGAAATTATCTTTCAAGCCACCACGTGGGCCTTGCTCTTGAAAGATGCCGCCTTCTTTTCCGGTGCTTTGACCGGGTTTTTTACCTTCTGCCATGGAGATTCTCCCAATTGGCAATGATGCCTCGAAGGAGCTACAAACGCTGATACACATCACTACGTTGCGTAAAAACGCACGCGCATATAGAATCAATAAGCTTGTAGCTACTTGTTGGCTATGGTTTCTGATTTGGGAAGGTCTGCAAAATCGTCCCCAATTCAGCCTGGAAGTCCCGCGTGCGAAAGCACTCGGGACTTTTTTCATGGCGCCAAAAAAACGCCGTCAATTGCCGACCCCTACATCTAGAACCGACGAAGAGATAATAACCATCTCTTTTAAGAGAAATCAACTTATTTTTTATGCACATTGCCCTGTTGATAAGTCTGTGGATAAGTCAAAAGAGCTTGATGCTTGGATCAACCCGTTAGGCAATGAACAAAGGGGCTAGCTAGTATGCACGGCATGCAAAAAGCGATATCAAAATGCCACCATACTTATACACATGTATCTTGTGTATTTTAACTGGATCCAAATGAAACAACACTACATGTAGTGTTTCACCCTTCTAAAACAGAAAGCTAAATGATAGGAGTCAAATTTTCGGCTCCAGCGCATACCACTTAAGGAACTGTCAATCGAGGTGGTAATGCTGCGGCGATTATCAACCGCCCCCTTGAATAAATGACGGCACTGAGAATAGTGATTCGCGCCCGCCGGCAATACAACTGCCGACACACATACGCTACCATGTGCCTCATGGCGGGAATGAACCCTGCATTTATTGCCACTCAGCTGGGTCACAGCGTTCGGATGTTGCTCTCGACCTACGCCCGATGGATCAACCAGCACCGACTGGGCGAACTCGGGAAACTCGAAAACAGCTCGATTGGTACAAAATTGGTACAGACAGAACAAGTACCCTCCTGAAACCCTTATGGAATCAGCCTCTGTGACACTGGAACAGAATTACACCGCGATTCTCGGCCAACTGGGCGAGGACGTGTCCCGCGAGGGCCTGCTCGACACGCCAAAGCGTGCCGCCAAAGCCATGCAGTACCTCTGCCGCGGTTATGCACAGACGCTCGAAGAGGTCACCAATGGTGCCCTGTTCAGCTCCGACAACAGCGAAATGGTGCTGGTCAAGGACATCGAGCTGTATTCGTTGTGCGAACACCACTTGCTGCCGTTCATCGGCAAGGCGCATGTCGCCTATATCCCGAGCGGCAAAGTGCTGGGCCTGTCCAAGGTTGCGCGGATCGTCGATATGTACGCGCGCCGCCTGCAGATTCAGGAAAACCTCAGCCGCCAGATCGCCGATGCGGTGCAGCAAGTCACCGGCGCGCTGGGCGTGGCCGTGGTGATCGAAGCCAAGCACATGTGCATGATGATGCGCGGCGTCGAAAAGCAGAATTCGTCGATGATCACTTCGGTGATGCTCGGTGAATTCCGTGAAAACGCGGCAACCCGTAGCGAATTCCTCAGCCTCATCAAGTAATTCGCAACAGAAAAGAGCCGGCGTTGATCGCCGGTTTTTTTCGCCCGTGAAAAATCGGGTAAGCTGCGCGCCTTTCTTCATTTGCACCGTGAGGCTTTCAACGTGTTCGTCAAAGCGCTTCGTGTCGGCCTCGGCCAACTGGTTATCTTCGTCGATTTCATCACCCGCCCGGGGAAGAAAAAACGCCCCGCTGCTGCTCAGGCACAAGTCGACGCTGCCGCGAAAGATCTGACCCTGTACCAATTTCACGCCTGCCCGTTCTGCGTGAAAACCCGCCGCGCCCTGCATCGCCTGAATGTGCCGGTGGCGCTGAAAGACGCGAAGAACAACGAGCAGGATCGCCAGACCCTGCTGGAACAGGGTGGCCGAATCAAAGTGCCTTGCCTGCGAATTGATGAGAATGGGCAGACAACCTGGATGTATGAATCCAAGGTGATTATTGATTATCTGGATAAGCGGTTTGCTGCAGTCTGACATTGATGTGCTGTGGCTGATGGCGCCATCGCTGGCAAGCCAGCTCCCACATTGATCTCAGGTTGTAGACAAGAATTGTGGGAGCTGGCTTGCCAGCGATGAGGCCCGTCAAATCATCACAAAACTCAGACAATGATAAACCGGCCCTCCAGCCGGTTTATTGCTTATCAGGCCGCCCTCTCCATCTGCGCCCGCCGCACCACCGCCGCCAACCGCTTCAACCCCTCATCCAGCCGCGACGGATCAATGTGGCTGAAGTTCAAGCGCAAATGCCCATGATGCTTGTCCGGCTCGGGAAAGAACGGCTCACCGGGCATGAATGCCACATCATTGGCCAACGCCTCATTGAGCAAAGTGCGCGTATCCAGCGGTTGCTTCAGCGTCAGCCAGAAGAACAGTCCGCCTTGGGGCATGTCCCAGTCAGCCAGATCTGCAAAATGGCTTTTCAGCCCTAATTGAAACGCATCTCGCCGTAGCCGGTAGAAATCCCGCAACTCACTTAAATGCTGTTGATACTTTTCCGAGCCGATCCATTGCAGCGCCTGCCACTGACCGATGCGATTGGTGTGTAGATCCGCCGATTGCTTGAGCTTGAGCAGGTGCGGGAACAGATCCGCACTGGCAATCAGGTAACCGACACGTAAACCCGGAAGCAGGGTTTTCGAGACGGTGCCGGTGTAGATCCAGCTGGCTTTGTTCAGGCGCGCCGCAATCGGTTTTGCGCTGCCACCATCGAAAGTCAGTTCGCGGTATGGCTCGTCTTCGATGAGAGTGACGCCGAATTCATCGAGCAATGCCGCGACCGCTGCGCGCTTGGCCTCGCTGTAGCGCACGGCGGAGGGATTCTGAAACGTCGGGATCAGGTAGATAAACGCCGGGCGATGCTGTTCTAAACGATTACGCAATTGCGCGAGGTTGGGGCCGTCGGCTTCCTGCGGCACGGTCAGGCAATCGGCGCCGAACAGCTGGAAAATTTGCAGCGCGGCCAGATAAGTCGGCGCCTCCAGCAAAATTTCCGTGCCCTTGTCGATATACAGTTTTGCCGCCAGATCCAGAGTTTGCTGGGAACCACTGACCACCAGCACCTGACTCGCATCGCACTCGAGGCCCAGCGCCCTCGCCTCTGCCGCCAAAGCTTCGCGCAAGGCCGGCTCGCCTTCGCTCATGCCGTACTGACCCAGCGATAACGGCATCTCGTCCCACTCCACCTCCGGCAACATCGCCTCAGCGGGCAAACCGCCGGCGAACGACATGACCTCCGGACGCTGGGCCGCCGCGAGGATTTCTCGGATCAAAGAACTTTTAAGGCGCGAGACACGTTCGGAAAAAGCCATGGAGGTCACCGTAGCAAGGCATGCAGGAAATGAGTCAAACTGGTTGACTGAAATTACGACAGCTTGAGCGAGTACGTCAACATGCTTGACCTTAAAAACCCCTCCACTCAGCAACAGGCCATGGAAGCGTTTTTCTTCGGCTATCAGGCATTCACTGCCAAGGCTGATGAAATGCTCGAGCGTCGCGGCCTCTCGCGGGTGCATCAGCGCATCGTGTTTTTCATCGCGCGCTATCCGAACCTCAGCGTAAAAGAGTTGCTGGCCCTGCTGGGCGTGAGCAAACAAGCGTTGAACATGCCCCTGCGCCAGTTGCAGGAAATGCACCTGGTCGACAGCGTCGCTTCGCAGACGGACAAGCGTAAGCGCCTGCTTGAGCTGACGGCGGAAGGCGCGAAGTTCGAGCAAGCGCTGCGCCGTGAGCAGGTGAAATTGCTCGAGCGGGTATTTGCCGAGGCTGGGGAAGCGGCGGTGAATGGGTGGTTGGCGGTGAATCTGGCGCTTGGGGGGAATCAGCTGCAACTCGATTGACAGGACCGCCCTCTTCGCGAGCAGGCTCGCTCCCACATTGGAACGCATTCTCCTGTGTGAGCGAGCCTGCTCGCGTAGCCATCCTGATAGCCATATATCCCTATCGGCAAAAAAATCGCCGACAAAACAAAAAACAATATTTGCTTTATTTGTACACAAAAGCATAATCCACTGCGTGCGAGTTCCTGACTATACGGTCAACAAATTCGCGTATGCCTCAAAGGGCCGCTGCCACCCTCATGGGTCCGGCCCTGGAAATAACAATAAAACTCTTGAGGAGTACTCGCTGTGGAAAGCCGCAAATCCGAAGCACCGCCGCTCGAGCTCACGCCGCCATTACGCAATGGCCTGCTGGAGCGTCTGTTCAAACTCAGCTTGCATGGCACCACGGTGAAGACCGAGCTGATTGCCGGTCTGACAACCTTCATCACCATGGCTTACATCATTTTCGTCAACCCGAACATCATGGCCGACGCAGGCATCGATCACGGTGCGGCCTTCGTCGCCACCTGCATCGCCGCTGCGCTCGGTTGCCTGTTGATGGGGCTCTATGCCAATTGGCCGGTCGGCCTGGCGCCGGGCATGGGCCTCAATGCTTTCTTCACCTACACCGTGGTCGGCACCATGGGCTACAACTGGGAAACCGCCCTCGGCGCGGTGTTCGTCTCGGGCGTGCTGTTCATGTTCCTGACCTTTTCGCGGATCCGCGAGTGGCTGCTCAACAGTATCCCGGTCAGCCTGCGGTTCGCGATGGGCGCCGGTGTCGGTCTGTTTCTGGGCCTGATCGGTCTGAAGACGGCCGGTATCGTCGTCGACAGCCCGGCGACGCTGATCAAGCTGGGTTCGCTGCGTGAACCTGGCCCGCTGCTCGCTGCGATCTGCTTCCTGATGATCGCGATCCTCAGTTACCACCGCGTGTTCGGTGCGATCCTGATCAGCATCATCACCGTCACCCTCGCCGGCTGGGGCCTGGGTCTGGTGCACTACGAGGGCATCATGTCCGCGCCGCCGAGCCTGGCACCGACCTGGATGGCAATGAACGTCGCCGGCGTGTTCAACGTCAGCATGATCAGCGTGGTGCTCGCGTTCCTCTTCGTGCACATGTTCGACACCGCCGGTACGCTGATGGGCGTGGCCCAGCGCGCCAACCTTGTCGCCGCTGACGGTCGCATCGAGAATCTTTCCCGAGCCATGAAGGCTGACAGCGCATCCAGCGTATTTGGCGCCGTGGTGGGGGTTCCACCCGTGACAAGTTACGTGGAAAGTGCCGCTGGCGTGGCCGCTGGTGGTCGGACTGGTCTTACCGCCGTCACCGTGGGTGTGCTATTTATAGCGGCCATGTTTTTCGCACCGCTGGCTGGCATGATTCCCGCTTATGCCACGGCAGGTGCACTGATCTACGTGGCGATGTTGATGATGGGCGGTATGGCCCACATCGAATGGGACGAAGCGACCGACGCCATTCCGGCGATCGTCACCGCGATCATGATGCCGCTGACCTTTTCGGTCGCCGACGGCATCGCGCTGGGCTTCATCACTTACGTCGCGTTGAAGGCTGGCACCGGCAAGTACAAGGAAATTTCCGTCAGCCTGTGGGTGCTCTGCGCGATCTTCATCGCCAAGTTCATCTTCCTGTAAACGCTGCGCGGTTCAGGCTTCAAACCAGCCTCACCCTCACCGGTGGGGCTTTTGCACATCCCGATAACAACAAAGGAGCAATACGATGAGTCTGGAAACCTGGCTGCTGTTCAGTGGCGCTGCGCTGGTGGTGATCCTGATCCCGGGACCGCTGTCATTGCTGATGATCAGCAACAGTCTGAATTACGGTTTGCGCCGGTCGTACCCCGCGTTCCTGGGTGGCGTGATCGCCTCGATCTGCCTGCTCAGCGCGTCGGCACTTGGCCTCGGCGCATTGCTAATGGCTTCGGAGCAGTTGTTCAGCGCACTGAAAATAGTCGGTGCGCTGTACCTGTTCTACCTCGCCTGGCAGAGCTGGCAGCAGTCGCGGCAGCCATCGACGGGCGCCGAAGTACCTGAGGCTGCACCGGTGCCGCGCTTTCGCACATTGTTCGGACGCGCCTTTGTACTGGGTGCGAGCAATCCGAAGGACATCCTGTTTTTCGCCGCGTTTCTGCCGCAGTTCCTCCGCGCTGAGCAACCTTTTCTGCCGCAATTGCTGATCATGATCGCGACCTGGGTAGTGCTCGATCTGTGCTGCAAGCTGGCCTATGGCCTGGGCGCCCATGGCGCCGCACGTTATCTGCGCAGCGGCAAGGGCCAGAGTTGGTTCAATCGGGTCAGTGCCGGACTATTTGGTGGTGCTGGCGCCGCGTCGTTGCTTGGCAGCCACTGAAAAGCGCCACTATTGATCATCCTGCCGGAACGGACCTCGGGCGGGATGATGTGTTGTTTTGAATCAATTCAACTCGAACAACATTCAATCTTTGATATGCAATAGATAGCAACAACCCCCGATATACAGCTCTGGAAAAGCCAACGTAATATTCTTCGCCTTAACGACAATTGCCGGAACAAGGAAGTTCTAATGGCCACACTGATAAGCGAAGCAACAGCACAAACCGACCCTTCAATACATGCGGACCTGCAACCTGTTTCCGATACCGTAATAATCATGGATCTGGGCTATGAAGCCAACGAATACAAGCCCTCAACCATCGATCAGAGCCGAACTAACGAAAAATCGAGTCAGTTGCAAATGGTGGACGAAGTTTTCGGCCCTTTCGAAATTGGCGACATTTCGATTACCCGTACTGCACTCGACGGATTAGGCGCGACCATTGATGGTCATCCGTTGAATGGCGAGAACAGTTTCTTTCGCCGCCCCAAACGCTCTTTTATCAATAGCCTGCAGTTCGACGCCAATAAAGTTGAACACTACCTGAAAACTTCAACGGGCAGCGATAGCTACTTGTTGCCCACGCTCCTGTTTGAAATGGCCAGCCAGCGCCCGCTCACCGCTCCCCGGCTCTTGAGGGAGAGTGCTGCAGATACTGTATCCGGCAATTACCGCGACAAACTTGTCAAACTTCTGAGTGCCGCACAGTCGCTTGATCTGCAACACGTGCACGTCCCCAAACATCATCCCCGCTGGGCCGCATTGACCAAAAGTTACGCGACGCTGGGCTCCAGCGTGGGCATCCAGGGCTTCGGCATCTTTATGGGAATTCGCGGCGTTGTCGATGCGATCAAAGCCGAAAACACTGCTGAAATAGCGATAAACAGCGCAGGCATTGTATCGGAGCTGGGCTCCATCGCGGCCGATGTCGCGGTGAGCAAGATAGCCACGCAGATGCTCACAGCCGGGCAAAGTGCTTATCGGGACTTCGCCAAAACCCGCTTTGCACTCAGATTGGGTCGATCGGGAGGGTTGGTCGGCGGCATGCTGACGCTGCCCTTCGACATCTTTACCGCCGTGAGGTCGATGAACGCCGCTCAGAATGCCACCGGCAAAGAAGCGATGGATCATTACGTCAGCGCTGGCCTGAGCATTACCAGTGCAGCCATGACTGTCATCCTCGGGTCCGCCGCGATGGCCGGGTTCTCGTTTGCCGGCCCTGTCGGACTTGCAGCCGGCGCGATCCTCGCCATCGGCTCACAGGTCTACGGTGCGGTGCGTATCGTTGACGATATAGATGACTACATTGAATTGACTGTCGATGAACGGTGGCGTAGCGGTTGGTTTTCGTTCTGCATGATGGAGGTCGATCAAAGCGTTCAAAACCGCTATATCAAGGCAAAGACGCTGTTGCAGCACTCTCTGCAACTGAAAAAGTCCGCCAGAACGCTGCTCGATGGCCCCTTGAAAGAGACCACCGAAGCCATCGTCAACGGCAAGTTCGATGTGCGCCTGAAACCAACTCGGGCCTGGAAACGAAACTGGTGGACCAAACAGGATGCGTGGGAATCGGTCAATGTCCCTGAAGTGGTAGGCACTGATGACATCATTGATGCACGCGCAGGGGTTACAAAAGATACACCCGGCGCGGAGTTGGGGGTCGCCGCAGAGGGCAAGAACGTTCTCTGGTTCATCAGCGAGGGCAACGACTCGATCAAAGGGGTAGAAAAAAACCCAACACCTTCCATTACAAGTCAGGAAAAAAACAACTTTCGGGCGGCGAAGAAAATGACCAGTTCCTGTTTGAGAACGCAGCGGACTTCCTTGAAAGGGGTCGCCATGTCGCAGATCATTCGACGCTGAGCGGCGGCGCAGGAAATGACACACTGGTACTCGGCGGCAGCTACTCCTCCCGTAATACCAACAGAACTGGCTATGACGTAGATCTGCTGGCTGGAACATTGCAGATCATCACGAGCGATGTCGATGCCGACAATAACCGGATATTTATCCTGCACAGTTTGCTGGACAGCATCGAAAACGTTGAGACAGTCCATCGCGCGGCAAGCGTGGTAACGGGCTCCGCGCAAAACAACATCATCAAATCCCGGGGCAGCGACAGCATTGAAGCTGGCGCTGGGGACGACCAGATATTTCTCTCTCACGAAAGAGCAAAAGCGTCGGGAGGCGCCGGCACCGATCAATATTACATTGCGCATGTGGCTGGCCGTTTTTCCATTGTCGATGATGGTGAACAGACCAGCTACATCGTCATGAACTGGCGCAAGGAGTTGATTGAATCCTTTGATATCGAGGGTAACGACCTGGTCATCCGCTCAGGTTTCGAAACGTCTGACCACCTCAAAAACGTGTTGACCATTCATGACGTTTATACGAACACCGAACACACTAGAAAGCTGAGCAACAAAAACCTGGTTTTCGTAACCAGCGATGATTTCCATTTCAGACTTGATCTGCCAGACACAATCCCGGACGGCCACACCGTAGAAATAACCGAAATTTTCCTCAAACGAGGAAAACCGGTAAACCCGATCATTATTTATGCAGCGGAATGCTGGATCCGCCACCGCAAACCCGCTGCCTATTACGTCCCGAGAACCGGCAAGACAACCACTTTTTACGCAGTTTTACGTTCTGATGTAATCACCCGGATATATCTGGATTTCCGCAGCGACGAGCTGACAAAAGCGGAGGCGCATTTTTTCTCGGACAAACCCAAGTCATATCACCTGACTGTTGGTTGCCATCTCGTCTATCACTTCGGCGCGAAAAGCATCAAGCTCAATTATTACTCCGCTGCGCGTAACGAAGACGATCACGACAATATTACGAAGATCCTGCGCACCATGGCTGTTCGTCCGTTCAGCCGTTACGTATTGATTTTCAAGGACGGTGTCGTTGCAGATGCCGAGCTTACAGCGCAAACCGAAATCGCACCTGCCTTTACGGATTTCACGGTATCGCGGGATTGGGTGACCCAGATGAAACTGCCGCTCGAGGTTCGCTCTCAGCGTTACTTTCACAATCTGGCTGAAAAAGCAGCTGAACCGATGGGCCGTACAAGAGTTTGCGCAACGCCGATTCGACTGGCCGTGCAAACCGACATGGACAACTACGAAGGAGAAGGTTCGAGTTATCTCATCCACGTACTCCCGGACATGACCATCAAACTCTCGACTCCCGGCGCACTTGCCGATGCCAAAGTTCGCCTGCCCTATTCATCCACTTGGGAACTTGATGCAACGCAGCTCGGCAAGGTCGAAATAAGGCTGGAAGAAAACCGACTCTCCATCGGCACAACCACTTTTTATCTGCCGGTCTATGGAAGCGAAGATCTGATAGATCAAATCCGCGTTATTACCACCGGTGGAGTTGTGCACACGGTCGATCTGGTCTTTGATCGCATTTATCTGGATGGGCTTGATGCACGTTTTTTCGAAGAGCCCGACGCCTCAAAAGCGCTCCCGCCATATCTTGCCGCATTGGCCAACGACGAAGTCAAAGTCTGGAACGTTATCTGCGTCAACGACGAAACCGCGCGCGTGGGCTACAACCTGGCCGCCCATGGCTGGGTATTGCGTGCCGACAAATCCCGCATCGAAAAGTCTGCTTTAAGAGTAGTGAATCGCTGCAGTCACCAGACCAACATTTTCCGCCCTGTTTCGCTGATGAAAGTGCCTCCCGCGTAATTCGCGGTAACCCGTCAACAAACACCCTTTTTTATTAGCGTACTGTCTACGCGGCACCCGCACGCGTCTGCGCGCTCTTTTTCCGAGTATTTCCCATGGCCAAATCACCCAAAAAATCCCGACCATAAAATCGCCCGATTCGCCCGATGCCACACATCCCGGATCACCGCCCCTCGTCAAAAATGTGGGCCTGGACATGCCTGACGCCCTGCTCCTGGGCATCGATTCGCCGGCGATCAGCCAAGCGCCAGCCACCTCTGCCGCAGCCAACGCAGTGCCCACGGTCAGCCTTCATGCCTTGCCAGATGCAGCGCATGATTTCAGCGCCACTCGGACCGCAATCGCCTGGCCGCAAGAGCGCTTCCACGAATTGGTGCCGGTGACGCAGAACGATGGCTTGTTCACTGGACCGGATCAGCGCACCTACGCTCAAATCGCCAATGAAGGCCAGTTTGTCGTCGAGCAGGACGGGCAAGGCAACTACCATGTGCCACTGACCTTCGCGCCCGGCGTGCCCGGCCTGCCTCTGACGCGAACCGAGGGTCAGGCGATCTGGCAAATCCAGCGGCCCGCGAGGCCCTCCAACCGGCCTGCGTCCTCTACGCCACACTTGCCCTCATACATCTCGCCGGCCGACGCCATGACGTTGACCAAGCCGGAAATGGCGACAGAAGGCCTTCGTTACAACAGACTCAGGCAGACCTTCGTAACCACGGTAGACGGCACCGTCATGGTGCGCAAAAACCAGGACGGTGAATATCAACAAGCGTTTGCCTCAACGACCAATGCACCCGACGTTTTCTTCGAGCAAATCCCCGGCACCGTTTTCTGGCGGCGAAAAACACCCGCGGCGAAGGCATCTGGTACCAAACCCGAAGCCAGCCAATCCGACAACGCAGTACCCGGCCCGAGCAAGCGTCCACGACTTGTCGAGGACACAGAAACGCTAACCGCGTCGAAAGCCACGACTCCGCCTGAGGAGCTGACCCCGTATTTCTGGCTGCCCTGGGGGCACCTGAACAAACCTGTGCACATCGAATCGGTACAGCTTGGCTGGCTGCATTATCCAATCGTCCCTGTCGGCTCGAACACGACACCCAAAGTGTATTTCGTATGTCATCCCGAGTTTGTCCCGACAGATTTCAATACTTTCGAAAGCATGCTGATAAACATGCCCGAGCGACAGCCGGTAGCGACTTTTCGCATCGGCAGTGATCCGGGTGAGGTCCATCCGGGCAAACGCTTTTTTGAAGAGCCGATATCAACGTCCGTCGCTCGCGCGTTCCCCGATTTCTCTGAAGCAACAGCAAGGGCCGTCGCCCGCAGGTTGTTCGAACTCGCCGATCACTCCGAGACGATTACCGGCACCGGATTGATCAGTGTCCAGGCCGTTCTGCATCAGTGGAAACAACTGCCGTTTTCCACAGCTCCAGATTTTGCCGACCCGCTGAACATGCTGGCCGTTGCACCGGACATCGACCTGGGAAGCAAACGGCTTATTCCGATGCCTTCCCAGACCGACAGCGAATTGCAACGCCTGAGCTTCGATCCGCAGCATTTCCCCTCTGCCTGGAATCATTACAAGACCTATCCCTCGGATCTGAATCTGCGGCGATTGCTCGGCGCGTTGCTGGTCGGCTGTGGTTACGAGCTGTTTCCACTGACTTATGAGCACAGAATGCCGACGCTGGTCTTCAAACGAGCCGGTCACGATCAGATCTTCTTTTTGAAACTGGGAGCGATCAGTCAGGCCGGCCTGACTCATGTGCCTGGCAACGAACTGGCGGAACCGGGCTTGCCCGCCAGAATCGGTCAGGACGCCTTCAAGGCACTGACCGATGCAGCCGCGCAGAACAAAGTGGTATGGCTGATCGGGGGCGTATTGAAGGTCGCGTCCACGCCAGATTCGGTATTCATTATCCGCGAGCGCTGAGCCGCTACCCGCCTGCACCGGCAGATGAGCTGTAAACAGGCATAAAAAAAGCCCGCAGTGTGAGCGGGCGAAAGACCAAAGAAGCTATATGCGCAGTCGCTTCCCGGTGGGGGCAGCTGCTTGGGGGTCAGCTGCCCCGATACGTGGAATAGCTGTAAGGCGAAATCAGCAGGGGCACGTGATAGTGCTCCTGCTCGGCGGAGATGCCGAAACGCAGCACCACCACGTCCAGGAAGGCCGGCTCGGGCAGTTGCACACCCCGGGCGCGGTAGTAATCGCCGGCATTGAACTGCACCTGATAAACCCCGGTGCGGTAATCATCGCCTTGCAGCAACGGCGCATCGACCCGGCCATCGCTGTTGGTTGTCGCACTGGCGACCAATTCCAGGTGCGACCCTTCAACGCGGTACAGCTCGACCTTGATCGAGCTGCCCGGGCAACCGTGTGCAGCGTCCAAAACGTGTGTTGTCAAACGTCCCATTGATTCTGCGCGCCCGGCCGCAACAAGCGGTCAGACTTCGCGCCTCCCGAAGTCAGTTGAAAAGGAGACCGCACCGTTTCGGAGCACGAAACGCTGCGGCGAGCGACTGATTAAGACACTTTTCAAAAAAATTGTACACAATAAAAACGACATTTTTCGCTTCACCCCCGCCATGCGGGTCTTTATCACCAATTCGCAGGCAAAGCGCCTGATCATTGAACCTTCTATTCATTAGCTGACTGGTCAGGCAGGTTTCTTGCAGGCTGGAACCATTAACAGCAAAAGATGACAGCCGGTGAAAAATGCGAAAATTCAGGCTTACAAAATGTAAATAAAGTTGTATACAATCAGCCCATCGCTGTGACGCCAGCCTGCCAGGCCGCCACACCAATCTGTCAACGTACAAGAAGGAAGACTGCAGTGAGCGCTGACTACCCACGCGACCTGATCGGTTACGGCAGTAACCCTCCTCACCCACACTGGCCGGGCAATGCCCGGATCGCCCTGTCCTTCGTACTCAATTACGAAGAGGGTGGCGAGCGCAATGTTCTGCACGGCGACAAGGAATCCGAAGCCTTCCTGTCGGAAATGGTCGCTGCCCAGCCGCTGCAGGGCGCGCGCAACATGAGCATGGAATCGCTTTACGAGTATGGCAGCCGTGCCGGCGTCTGGCGCATTTTGAAGCTGTTCAAGGAATTCGATATTCCGCTGACCATCTTCGCCGTGGCCATGGCCGCCCAGCGTCACCCGGACGTGATCCGTGCGATGGTCGAGGCCGGCCACGAAATCTGCAGCCACGGCTACCGCTGGATCGACTACCAGTACATGGACGAAGCGCAGGAACGCGAGCACATGCTCGAAGCGATCCGCATCCTCACCGAACTGACTGGCGAGCGTCCGCTGGGCTGGTACACCGGCCGTACCGGGCCGAATACCCGTCGCCTGGTCATGGAAGAAGGCGGTTTCCTCTACGACTGCGATACCTACGACGATGACCTGCCCTACTGGGAACCGAACAACCCGACCGGCAAGCCGCATCTGGTGATCCCCTACACCCTCGACACCAACGACATGCGCTTCACGCAAGTGCAGGGTTTCAACAAGGGTGACGATTTCTTCGAATACCTCAAAGACGCGTTCGACGTGCTCTACGCCGAAGGTGCCGAGGCGCCGAAAATGCTTTCGATCGGTCTGCACTGCCGCCTGATCGGCCGTCCTGGTCGCCTCGCTTCGCTCAAGCGCTTTATCGAATACGCCAAAAGTCATGAACAGGTGTGGTTCAGCCGTCGCGTCGACATCGCGCGTCACTGGCAAGAAACCCACCCGTACCAAGGGACTGCAAAATGAGCCGCTTTCAAACCCTGCAACCGTCGACCCTGAGCCGCGACGCTTTCGTCAAAGCCTTCGCCGACATCTACGAACATTCGCCATGGGTGGCCGAAAAGGCCTACGACCTCGGTGCGGACGCTTCGATCGACGAGATCGAAACCCTCCACCAGCGCATGAGCGATATCCTGTTGAGCGCCGATCATGCCAGCCAGCTGGCCCTGATCAACGCTCACCCGGACCTGGCCGGCAAAGCTGCCGTCCAGGGCCAACTGACCGAAGCCAGCACCAATGAACAGGCTGGCGCCGGTATTCACCAATGCACGGCCGAAGAGTTCCAGCGCTTCACCGAGCTGAACGACGCCTACAAAGCCAAGTTCAAGTTTCCCTTCATCATGGCGGTAAAAGGCAGCAACCGGCATCAGATCCTCGCGGCGTTCGAAACGCGCATCAACAATTCGGTGGAAGCCGAGTTCAAATGCGCGCTGGCGGAGATCAACAAGATTGCCCTGTTCCGTTTACTGACTCTTTAGCAAGCCTGGCCCGAGCGTGAATGAACGCGCAAACGCCCAGGGCCCTGCGAGCATCCCCAGCCAACTTATCAAAGGCAGACAAGAAGAATGAAAGCTTACGCCGTACCTTTCGAAAAATACGTCAACCTGGCC
Organism: Pseudomonas sp. AC255; assembly: GCF_979258175.1. Taxonomy (NCBI): domain Bacteria; kingdom Pseudomonadati; phylum Pseudomonadota; class Gammaproteobacteria; order Pseudomonadales; family Pseudomonadaceae; genus Pseudomonas; species Pseudomonas sp. AC255. The sequence goes on from NZ_OZ409841.1 coordinate 3,399,092, forward strand.
GACGCCCGTCTGGGCACCAAAATCATCTCGGTCACCGATGACTGGTTCGCAGACGCCAATCGTCTGTTCCAACCGACCCCGGCCGTATGGAAGGAGGGCGTGTTCGATGACAACGGCAAGTGGATGGACGGCTGGGAGTCGCGCCGCAAGCGCTTCGAAGGTTTTGACAGCGCGGTGATCCGTCTGGGCGTACCGGGCTCGATCAAAGGCGTGGACATCGACACTTCATTCTTCACCGGCAACTACCCGCCATCGGCCTCGCTGGAAGCGTGCTTCCTGGCCTCGGGCGAGCCGGATGAAAACACCCAGTGGACCGAAGTGCTGTCGGCCGTCGAGTTGCAGGGCAACAGCCACCACTACCACGAAATCAGCAACGACAAAGCGTTCAGCCATCTGCGCTTCAACATCTACCCGGACGGCGGTGTTGCCCGTCTGCGCGTATACGGCATTCCGTTCCGCGACTGGTCTGCTGTCGGCGACAACGAACAAGTGGACTTGGCAGCAGCCCTCAACGGTGGCCGCGCCCTCGCCTGCTCCGACGAACACTTCGGCCGCATGAGCAACATCCTCAACCCGGGCCGTGGCATCAACATGGGCGACGGCTGGGAAACCGCGCGTCGTCGTACGCCGGGCAATGACTGGGTGATCGTCGCCCTGGGTCATCCGGGCGAGATCGAAAAAATCGTCGTCGACACCCTGCACTTCAAAGGCAACTACCCGGACAGTTGCTCGATCCAGGGCGCGTTCGTGAAAGGCGGGACTGACAGCCAGATCGAAACCCAGTCGCTGTTCTGGCGCGAACTGCTGCCAAGCCAGAAGCTGGAAATGCACGCCGAACACACCTTCGTCGAGCAGATCAAGGCACTCGGCCCGATCACCCACATCCGCCTGAACGTGTTCCCGGATGGTGGCGTGAGTCGCCTGCGTGTATTGGGCAAGGTCGCTAAACAAGGTTGAACCCAATCGCTGGCAAGCCAGCTCCCACAGGTTTTGTGAACGCCACAGTCCACTGTGGGAGCGGGCTTGCCCGCGATGGCGATAGATCTAACAACACAGAATCCGGATAAGAAGAACAGCATGCGCACACTGACGATTGAACCGCTGACCAAAGAAGCCTTCGCCCCTTTCGGTGACGTGATCGAAACCGACGGCAGCGATCACTTCATGATCAACAACGGTTCGACCATGCGCTTCCACAAACTGGCGACGGTCGAAACCGCTACGCCTGAGGACAACGCGATCATCAGCATTTTCCGCGCCGACGCGCAGGACATGCCGCTGACCGTTTGCATGCTGGAACGCCATCCGCTGGGCAGCCAGGCTTTCATACCGCTGCTCGGCAACCCCTTTCTGATCGTGGTCGCGCCAGTTGGCGATGAACCTGTATCAGGCTTGGTCCGCGCCTTCGTCACCAACGGCAGGCAGGGCATCAATTACCATCGCGGCGTTTGGCACCACCCGGTGCTGACGATCGAAAAGCGGGATGACTTCCTGGTGGTTGATCGCAGTGGCACAGGCAATAACTGCGATGAGCATTTTTTCAAAGAGGATGAGCGGTTGATCCTCGCCCCCCACCAATAAGAGAAGGTCTGATCACTCGACAACAAGAGTGACAGGCGAGAGGTAAAGACTGTGGAAGCACATCTGTTGGAATGGCTGAACCTGAGCGTGCGCTGGGTTCACATGATCACTGGCGTGGCCTGGATCGGCGCGTCGTTCTACTTCGTCTGGCTGGAGAACAACCTCAACCGCGTCAACCCGAAAACCGGTCTGGCCGGTGATCTGTGGGCGATCCACGGCGGCGGCATCTACCACCTGGAAAAATACAAACTGGCCCCACCGTCCATGCCGGACAACCTGCACTGGTTCAAGTGGGAAGCCTACTTCACCTGGATGTCGGGGATCGCGCTGCTGTGCGTGGTGTTCTACTCCAATCCGGTGCTCTACCTCGTGGCACCGGGCAGTGGCCTCAGCGGTCCTGAAGGCGTGGCCATCGGTATCGGCTCGCTGATCGTCGGCTGGTTTGTCTACGACTTCCTCTGCGATTCGGCCCTGGGCAAGAAACCCGCCCTGCTCGGCTTCATCCTGTTCGTGCTGATCATTGCCGCCGCCTATGGCTTCAGCAAAGTGTTCAGTGGTCGGGGTGCGTACCTGCACGTCGGCGCGATCATCGGCACCATCATGGTCGGTAACGTGTTCCGCATCATCATGCCGGCGCAACGGGCACTGGTCGCGGCGATTGCCGAGAACCGCACGCCGGATCCGGCCCTGCCGGCCAAGGGTCTGCTGCGTTCGCGACACAACAACTACTTCACCCTGCCAGTGCTGTTCATCATGATCAGCAACCACTTCCCGAGCACTTACGGCAGCCAGTACAACTGGTTGATCCTCGCCGGGATCGCGGTGTTGGCGGTGTTGGTGCGTCACTACTTCAACACCCGTCACGACAGCCACAAGTTTGCCTGGACCCTGCCGGTGGCAGCGGTGGGCATGATCTGCCTGGCCTACGTCACTGGCCCGGCGCCGATGTCGAGCGCACCTGAAGTGGCCAAGGCACCGGCGAAAATCGAGTACCAACCGCTGCCGGAAACGGCACTGGGCGGTGGCGCGAAACCGGCCGAAGCGGCGCAACCTGCGGCACCCGCAGCCCCTGCGGCGGCACCCGCGCAAGCCTCGAATACCGGCCCCGGTTTCGACAAAGTGCACAACGTGATTCAAGAGCGTTGCACGGTGTGCCATTCATCCAAGCCGACCAGCCCGTTGTTCAGCGCAGCCCCGGCCGGTGTGATGTTCGACACCCCCGAGCAGATCCGCCAGAACGCCGCGCGCATTCAGGCGCAAGCCATCACCACGCAGATCATGCCACTGGGCAACATCACCCAGATGACCCAGCAGGAACGTGACCTGATCGGTGCCTGGATTGCCCAGGGAGCGCAAACCAATTAATCGTTAAAAGCATCGCTGGCAAGCCAGCTCCCACAGGGTTTTGCATAGCCTGTGTGGGAGCGGGCTTGCCCGCGAATGGCCGCTCCGCGGTCTGCCTGATGCAAAGAAACAGCTGCAAGCAACCCGGCAGCTGTTAATCACAAGAATAAAAAAGATCCGAGGTGTTGCATGTCCGAGCTGTCCAAAGCGCGCATCCCCGACGCACCCGCCATTCAGCGTTTGCCCCTTTTGCAACTGATCCTGGTCGGTCTGCAACATGTTCTGCTGATGTACGGCGGTGCCATCGCGGTGCCGCTGATCATTGGACAGGCCGCTGGCCTGAGTCGTGAAGAAATCGCCTTCCTGATCAACGCCGACCTGCTGGTCGCCGGCATCGCCACCATCGTGCAGTCGCTCGGCATCGGCCCGATGGGCATTCGCATGCCGGTGATGATGGGCGCCAGTTTCGCTGCGGTCGGCAGCATGGTGGCCATGGCCGGCATGCCCGGCATCGGTCTGCAAGGGATCTTCGGTGCGACGATAGCTGCCGGTTTCTTCGGCATGCTGATCGCGCCGTTCATGTCCAAGGTCGTGCGTTTCTTCCCGCCGCTGGTGACCGGCACGGTCATCACCTCGATCGGTTTATCGCTGTTCCCCGTGGCCGTGAACTGGGCCGGTGGCGGTGTCGACGCCGCGCAATTCGGTTCGCCGATTTATCTGGCCATCGCTGCGCTGGTGCTGGCGACCATTCTGTTGGTTCATCGCTTCATGCGCGGATTCTGGGTCAATATTTCGGTGCTGATCGGCATGTGCCTGGGCTACGTACTGTGCGGCGTGATCGGCATGGTCGACCTCAGCGGCATGGCCAGCGCACCGTGGATTCAGTTCGTCACCCCGCTGCATTTCGGCATGCCGAAATTCGAGCTGGCACCGATTCTGTCGATGTGCCTGGTGGTGGTGATCATCTTCGTCGAGTCCACCGGGATGTTCCTCGCGCTGGGCAAAATCACCGGCCAGGAAGTCTGCCCGCGCATGCTCCGTCGTGGTTTGTTGTGTGATGCCGGCGCGTCGTTTTTCGCCGGTTTCTTCAACACCTTCACTCACTCCTCGTTCGCGCAGAATATCGGCCTGGTGCAGATGACCGGCGTGCGCTGCCGTTCGGTGACCATCGTTGCCGGCGGCCTGCTGATCGTCCTCAGCCTGTTGCCGAAAGCGGCGTTTCTGGTGGCATCGATTCCACCGGCAGTGCTGGGCGGCGCGGCGATTGCGATGTTCGGCATGGTCGCGGCCACTGGCATCAAGATCCTCCAAGAGGCCGACATCGGTGACCGCCGCAATCAGTTGCTGGTCGCGGTAAGCATCGGCATGGGCCTGATCCCGGTGGTACGTCCGGAATTCTTCGCCCACTTGCCCATGTGGATGAGCCCGATCACCCACAGCGGCATCGCCATGGCCACCCTCAGCGCGCTGACGCTGAACCTGCTGTTCAACATCCTCGGCGGCGAGGAGCGTGCGGCGATCAACGATTGCCATGCGCACTGATTGAAACCACCACGCCACCTGTGGGAGCGAGCCTGCTCGCGAAAGCGCTGTGTCATTCAACATTGATGGCGACTGACACAACCGCTTCGCGAGCAGGCTCGCTCCCACAGGGACTACGCAACTGCTTGTGCCTCAAACAATAAAAACAACAGGGAGCAACAGATGATCCGCACGCAAAGCAACGTTCTGTTGAGTGGCGGCCTGCTGGCCGCGAGTCAGGCCATGGCCGGCGATCTGCTGCTGTGGCAGAGCAACAGCCTCAGCTATCTGTACGGCAAGAATTTCGCGATCAACCCCTCGTATCAGCAGACGGTCACCTTCGAGCACGCCGACAAGTGGAAGTACGGCGACAACTTTCTGTTCGTCGACAAGATCTTCTACAACGGCAAGGAAGACCCGAACAAAGGGCCGCATACTTTCTACGGCGAGTTCACCCCGCGTCTGTCCTTCGGCAAGATCCTCGACCGCAAGATCGAGTTCGGCCCGATCAAGGATGTGCTGTTGGCGATGACCTACGAGTACGGCGAAGGCGAAACGGAGGCCTATCTGATCGGCCCCGGCTTCGACCTGAAAGTGCCCGGCTTCAACTACGTCACCCTGAACATTTTCCGTCGCCAGACCGAAGGCCCGCGGCCCGGCGATGGTGTCTGGCAGATCACCCCCGCGTGGTCCTACAGCTTTGCGCTGGGCAATTCCGATGTGCTGATCGACGGCTACCTCGACTGGGTCGTCGACAATGACGAAAACTCGCGCGGTACCTACCACGCCAACCTGCACATCAATCCGCAGATCAAATACGACCTCGGCAAAGCCATGGGCTGGAGCCAGAAACAGCTGTACGTCGGCACCGAGTACAGCTACTGGAAGAACAAATACGGCATCGAAAACAGCCACGCGTTCGATACCAACCAGAACACCGCCAGCCTGCTGCTGAAGGTGCACTTCTGAGATGGCCCGCAACCGTGCGCCATGCCTGCCGTCGGTGCTCTGTTGCGGGGCACTTGAGCGTTGGCCGAGGAGCCAGTATTCTCCGCGGCCTTCCGAATTCGCTCTAAAAAAAGCCTGAATTCAATTTCTGACCGAAAAGCCAACTTATCCCGGCTGCGGTCAGTCCTGAGGCATCCCGAAAACACGCTCGTCGACTGTTTTTCAGCAGCCGAACGGGCGTTTTTTGGTTTTTCAAAAGCCTTGGCGCAGCTTTTGCTACCAGCATTCAAAGCTGACCGATCGGATGAAATTTGCGGTACGAAAAAAGGCGCCATATCAGAGCGCCGATCTTAAAAAATAACGTGGAACACCTACTTTGGGAGCAACCGAATGAAACGTATGTGCACCAGCCTGATGCTGGCCGGATCGATGTTCGCCGGCGGCCAGGCGATGGCCGAAGGCCTGCTGCATTGGCAGAACAACAGCCTGACCTACCTGTATGGCAAGGACTTCCAGGTCAACCCGCGCATTCAGCAGACCGTGACCTTCGAGCACGCCGATGCCTGGAAGTATGGGGACAACTTCCTGTTCATCGACAAGATCTTCTACAACGGCAAGGATGATGGCGGCGTCGGCTCCAACACCTACTACGGCGAGCTCAGCCCGCGCCTGTCATTCGGCAAGATCTTCGATCAGAAACTGGCCTTTGGTCCGGTGACTGACGTGCTGCTGGCCATGACCTACGAGTTCGGTGAAGGCGATACCGAGTCGTACCTGATCGGTCCGGGCTTCGACCTGGCGATTCCGGGCTTCGACTACTTCCAGCTGAACTTCTACCAGCGTCACACCCAGGGCGCACGCGCCGGTGACAATGTCTGGCAGATCACCCCGGTGTGGTCCTACACCATCCCGGTGGGTAAATCGAACATCCTCATCGACGGTTTCATGGACTGGGTGGTCGACAACGACTCCAATTCCAAGGGCGACTACCACGCCAACCTGCACTTCAACCCGCAGGTCAAATACGACCTGGGCAAGGCGCTGAATTTCGGCGAGAAGCAGTTGTATGTCGGTGTCGAGTACGACTACTGGTCGGACAAGTACGGGATCAAGGACAGCCAGTACTTCAAGACCGATCAGAGCACCACGAGCTTCCTGGTCAAGTTCCACTTCTGACCCTAAAGCTTCGCGAGCAGGCTCGCTCCCACATTCAGACCGAGTTCCAATGTGGGAGCGAGCCTGCTCGCGAAGGCCTCACCGCAGATTTCAGGCGGGAACTACGGCTTCGGAAATCCGCAAAAACCGGCACAGCTCCTCGCGCTTGGCCAACGCATCCCGCCGTCCCAACTCGATCAACTCGCTGCAATACCCCGCCTCGAACAGCAGATAACTGAGCACCCCCGCCCCGCTCGTCTTCGTCGCCCCCGGCCCGCGCAGAAACAGGCGCAACGCCGCTGGCAGCTCCTGGCGATGCCGCGCGGCGATTTCGTCGATCGGCTGACTTGGCGCAATCACCAGCACCTCCACCGGCGCCACACCCAGCGCACGAGTAGGTGTGCCGGCCGGGAGCAAATGACTGAACTGATTCAGACGCTGCAGCAACTCGATATCGCTCTCCAGACTGTCGATGAACGTGCTGTTGAGCATGTGCCCGCCAATCTGCGCCAGCGTCGGTTGCTGGCCGCTGTAGGCGCGCTCCAGCGGCTGCTGCGGATCGACGCCGCGCGGGTTGCCGCTGACGCCCACCACCAGCACGCGACTGGCCCCCAAATGCAGCGCCGGGCTGATCGGCGCCGACTGGCGCACGGCGCCGTCACCGAAATACTCCTCGCCGATTTTCACCGGCGCGAACAACAGCGGAATCGCCGAACTGGCCAACAGATGATCAACCGACAATTGCGTCGGCACGCCAATGCGGCGGTGCCGCAGCCAGGCGTCGATGGTGCCGCCGCCCTGATAGAACGTCACCGCTTGCCCCGATTCGTAGCCAAACGCGGTCACCGCTACCGCGTGCAATTGCTTGCGCGCGATGGATTCGGCGATGCCGGGCAGGTGCAGTTTTTCCTCGAGCAGCTCGCGCAGCGGCGAACTGTTGAGCAACGCCACCGGCATCTGCCGACCGAGGCCGAGCAGGCTGTGGCTGACAAAACGGCTGGCCTGATGGATCACGCCCGGCCAGTCGCTGCGCAACACGCGGTGGCTGCGAAAGCCCTGCCAGAACTGGGTCAGGCGTTCGATGGCTGCGCGAAAATCCATGGCACCACTGGCCAGGCTGACCGCATTGATAGCCCCGGCCGAGGTGCCGACGATCACCGGAAACGGATTGTCCGCGCCGACCGGCAGCAACTCGGCAATCGCCGCCAGCACCCCGACCTGGTAAGCCGCCCGGGCCCCGCCGCCGGAAAGAATCAAACCTGTGACCGGTTCAGCAGGACTCATCGCAACACTCCACAGTGCTTGTCAGTACGGGTGAATCAACGACGCTTGGGATAAAGCTTCGGCTCGCCCGGTGGGCGACTCTTGAAGCGCCGATGCGCCCACAGATACTGCTCGGGGCAGGCACGCAAAGCACTCTCGACCCACTGATTGATGCGGATGCAATCGGCCTCTTCGCTCTCGCCGGGGAAATCTTCCAGCGGCGGATGAATCACCAGACGATAACCACTGCCGTCGGCCAGACGTTCCTGAGTGAACGGCACCACCAGCGCTTTGCCCAGCCGTGCAAACTTGGTCGTCGCAGTGACGGTGGCGGCCTGAATGCCGAACAGCGGCACGAAGATGCTCTGCTTGGCGCCGTAATCCTGATCCGGCGCATACCAGATCGCCCGTCCCGAGCGCAGCAGTTTGAGCATGCCGCGCACGTCATCGCGCTCCACCGCCAGCGAATCGAGATTGTGCCGCTCGCGGCCACGGCGCTGGACGAAGTCGAACAAGGGGTTTTTGTGTTCGCGGTACATTCCGTCGATGGTGTGCTGCTGGCCGAGCAGCGCCGCACCGATTTCCAGGGTGGTGAAATGCGCGGCCATGAGAATCACGCCTTTGCCTTCGCGCTGGGCCTTCTGCAGATGTTCAAGGCCTTCGACGTGGGCCAGTTTCGCCAGACGCTCGCGCGACCACCACCAGCTCATCGCCATCTCGAAGAAGGCGATGCCGGTGGAGGCGAAGTTTTCCTTGAGCAGGCGTTTGCGCTCAGCGGCGGATTTTTCCGGGAAGCACAATTCAAGATTGCGCCGGGCGATGGTTCGCCGGTCGCTGGCGACGCGATACATCAACGCGCCCAAAACTCGACCGATGGTCAGCAACGCCGGATACGGCAACTGCACGATCAGCCACAAAAGCCCCAGGCCGCACCAGAGCGGCCAGAAGCGCGGAGCAAGATATGCTTTTCGAAAACGCGGGCGATCCATTAAAGCTTCCGTAAATACAGTGGCCGCGCATTCTACATCGTTCGACCCGGCTTGCGGCTCGCGGGCGTTCTCGTTATAAGTCTCGGCACTTTTAGTGACAAGCCGTTGTATGCCGACATGAGCCAAACCGACCCGTTAGACCAAGATCCCGTATTCCAGCTCAAGGGCAGCATGCTGGCCATCACTGTGCTGGAACTGGCCCGTAACGACCTCGAAAGCCTCGATCGGCAATTGGCCGCCAAAGTCGCCCAGGCGCCGAATTTTTTCAGCAATGCACCGCTGGTTCTGGCGCTGGACAAACTGCCGCCGAATCAGGGCGCGGTTGACCTGCCGGGGCTGATGCGCGTCTGCCGTCAGCACGGTCTGCGTACCCTGGCCATTCGCGCCAGCCGCATCGAAGACATCGCCGCCGCCATCGCCATCGACATCCCCGTGCTACCGCCCTCCGGCGCCCGCGAGCGTCCGCTGGAGACGCCGGAAGCCGAAGTCAAAAAGAAGCCGGAAAAGCCGCCTGAGCCGACCGTCAAACCGACCCGCGTAATCACCACGCCAGTACGTGGTGGCCAGCAGATATATGCCCAGGGTGGCGATCTGGTCGTGGTCTCATCGGTCAGTCCGGGGGCGGAACTTCTCGCCGATGGCAACATCCATGTATACGGCCCGATGCGCGGCCGTGCGCTGGCCGGCGTCAAAGGTGACACCAAGGCACGGATTTTCTGTCAGCAATTGAGCGCTGAACTGATCTCCATCGCCGGTCATTACAAGGTCTCCGAGGATTTGCGTCGTGATCCGATGTGGGGCTCGGGCGTCCAGGTCAGCCTGTCAGGCGACGTGTTGAACATCATTCGGCTTTAACGGATACTGCCGCATTTTCCAAGCATCTCTAAAACGTAGCGAAAACGGCTCAAACGAAGTAGGAAAAAGGCTCAAAGCCAAATTCCAGCCAAGGCTGTCCGACTGCAGTAGTTTTCAAGAGATGTTTTTCAGGGGCTGAACAGTCCTTCTTCCTTAGGGGTGAAACACCTTGGCCAAGATTCTCGTGGTTACATCCGGCAAGGGTGGTGTGGGTAAGACCACCACCAGCGCCGCTATCGGTACCGGTCTCGCTCTGCGCGGCCACAAAACAGTGATCGTCGACTTCGACGTGGGCTTGCGTAACCTCGACCTGATCATGGGTTGCGAGCGCCGCGTGGTGTATGACTTCGTCAACGTGGTAAACGGCGAAGCCAACCTGCAACAGGCACTGATCAAAGACAAGCGCCTGGAAAACCTCTACGTACTGGCGGCCAGCCAGACCCGCGACAAAGACGCGCTGACCGTCGAAGGCGTGGAAAAAGTCCTGATGGAGCTCAAGGAACAATTCGAGTTCGTCGTCTGCGACTCCCCGGCGGGCATCGAGAAAGGTGCGCACCTGGCCATGTATTTCGCCGATGAAGCGATCGTCGTGACCAACCCGGAAGTCTCCTCGGTACGTGACTCGGACCGCATGCTCGGCCTGCTGGCGAGCAAATCGCGCCGCGCCGAACGTGGCGAAGAGCCGATCAAGGAACACCTGCTGATCACCCGCTACCACCCGGAGCGTGTCGAGAAGGGCGAGATGCTTGGCGTTGAAGACGTCAAGGAGATCCTCTCGGTGACCCTGCTCGGCGTCATCCCGGAATCCCAGGCGGTACTCAAGGCTTCCAACCAGGGCGTGCCAGTGATTCTCGACGACCAGAGCGATGCCGGTCAGGCTTACAGCGATACCGTCGACCGCCTGCTGGGCAAAGAAAAAGCCCACCGATTCCTCGATGTCGAGAAGAAGGGATTCTTCGAGCGCCTGTTTGGAGGTAGGTAATGAACCTTTTTGACTTCTTTCGTGCCAACAAAAAGCCAAGTACCGCCTCGGTAGCGAAAGAGCGTCTACAGATCATCGTGGCGCATGAGCGCGGCCAGCGCAGCACGCCGGATTACCTGCCAGCCTTGCAGAAGGAACTGGTCGACGTGATCCGCAAGTACGTCAACATCGGCAACGACGACGTACATGTTGCACTGGAAAGCCAGGGCAGTTGCTCGATTCTGGAACTCAACATCACCCTGCCCGATCGCTGAGTCGATTTGGCAGTCGCTACGGCGGCTCGGGCTGTTGATGCTCGTGTAGGAGCTGCCGAAGGCTGCGATCTTTTGATCTTCAAAGTCAAAAGATCGCAGCCTTCGGCAGCTCCTACAGAGTTATCAGCAGTCCCGAGCCGCCGTTGGCATTTGTTACGAGGCTGTTTTAATGCCGCTGTCCAACATCCGCATCATCCACGAGGACGCCGCCGTACTGGTGGTCGACAAACCGACCCTGCTGCTCTCGGTGCCCGGTCGCGCTGACGACAACAAGGATTGTCTGATCACCCGCCTGCAGGATAACGGCTACCCGGAAGCGCGCATCGTTCATCGCCTGGACTGGGAAACCTCCGGGATCATCCTGCTGGCCCGTGACGCCGACACTCATCGCGAACTGTCGCGGCAGTTTCACGATCGCGAAACCGAAAAGGCCTACACCGCTTTGGCCTGGGGTCAGCCGGAGCTGGACAGCGGCAGCATCGATCTGCCCCTGCGCTACGACCCACCGACCAAGCCACGGCATGTCGTCGATCACGAATTCGGCAAACACGCGCTGACCTTCTGGAAGGTGCTGGAACGTTGCGGCGACTGGTGCCGTGTCGAACTGACACCGATTACCGGCCGCTCCCATCAACTGCGCGTGCACATGTTGTCGATCGGCCATCCGCTGCTCGGTGACGGACTCTACGCCCACGAGCAAGCGCTGGCGGCCTGGCCGCGTCTGTGCCTGCACGCGAGCATGCTCAGCTTCACTCATCCGCAGACCGGCGAGCGCCTGCGCTTCGAGTGCCCGGCTCCGTTCTGAACTGCGTGAATACTTTAAAAGCCCTTCGCAATGAAGGGCTTTTTTCTCCTGCCAGAATTCCACCGGCAATAGATTGACGTAAAGAATTGTCATAAAATTGTAATCAAATATAAAATCATGGCACTTCGATATCAGGCAGGAGGCCTTTCCCGTGTTCTGCAGCAAAACACTTCAATCCGAATACCCGATCATCTACGCATTCGGTAACACGACCCTGCACTTGAGCGAAGCACCCAGCATCCAGGCACGCCAGGCCCTGGAGCAGCTCATTAAAAAACGCCGCGCGCACAAACTGACCCGGGCCAGCGCACCGTTATCGTCCTGTGAAACACCACTATTTGCCAAGGTCCAGCCATTGGACACGTTCAAGGCAAAGGTGCGGGTGAGCCTGAACAAACCGCAACGCAACGGGCGCTTCGACTGGCCTCTCGAAGAGCTGATGAATTCCCTCGAAGCTCAGCGCCGGGGCGTGGAGATGCCTCCACTGAAGGGCTATGGCTATACCCGCAGCAGACTCGGCCTGACCGAGGAGTTCTTCCTGCTGACTCACCTGCTCGAAGGCCATATGGATGGGGCCGAGTGCATCAGACGCAATCCCGAAAACATCGAAGCCTTTATCCTCGACGCGTTTCAACTGCTCAGCTCGCTCGCCAGCAAGAACATCACCCACATGGATTTCTGGGTGGGCAACATCATGGTGCCCGAGCAAACGCAAAGGCCACTCAAAGCCATCGACTTTGAAAACTGCTTCGCAGGCCCGACCGCGCACGCAAGTGAAACACTCGGTTTTCAACTCGGCTTCTTCTATCGTCGGGATATCTACAAATTCATCACCGAAGCCGCCTACGATCGCCTGGTAGATCAATACCTCAGTGCACTGCCTGGCTTATCGAGAGACAGGTTCGAGGCTGTCTATCAGTTGAGCAAGCATGAATACGTCGGTCGCAAGCAACGCCGTGAAGTGTTCCTCTCTGGCAGATTGATCACCGGTTGACGCCCTCCCTGGCAACACTTTGAAGCAAGTGCCCGGCCTGCAAATCAGCGGAGCAATACGGTAAACTCGCGCCCCCCGCCGTATGGAGCCGCTTATGCGCGAAGCCTTCCCCCTGGAAAAAGTACCGCATCAGCTGCTCTACCTGATCTATGGCGACAAAGACGTTTATCGGCGCGAGGCGAAATTCAGCATCCTCACCGCCCTGGCACAGCTGCAGCCAGGTGAATCGTTGTGCATCCGAGTGCTGACCGATCGTCCGCAGGACTATGCCGGCTGGCCGGTCGATACCGTCCCTTTGAGCGAGCAGACCCTGATCCAGTGGCAGGGCGAGAACGGCTACCACCACCGCCGCAAAGCGTGCGCCATTGCGCTGGGCCTGACGCTTGCCGAAAAAACCCTGTTTGTCGACACCGACACGCTGTTTCTCGGTTCGCCGCACCGGCTGTTCAGCATGATCAAGCCCGGCCGTTACGTGATGGACCGCTTCGAATATGACTGGAGTTACGTCTGTAACCGGGCGGACTACGAAAAACTCGCGCGCTGCCTGCAAGTCCACGGCATCTCGTCGACGAACAGCTTCAAGCTCTACAACAGCGGCTTGTGCGGCGTCACCGATGGCGATGCAGCGCTGCTGGAGAAATCGGTCCGGCTGATCGATGAGTGGACGCAGGACCCGTTCGACATCCATACGATCGAACAGATTGCACTGTCGTTTGCTATGCGCGACCAGCCGATCCAGGAAGCGAAGAAATTCGTCTATCACTACTTCGCCGACAAAAACTTCTTCCACGCCATGCAGAAACATTTTTTCGCCCGTTACGGCGAGGCCTTCCACCCCGAACTGCCAGAGCTGTGCTCCGAGGTTCCGCGCAGCAAACCCGTTCCCTCAACCTGGGAGCGCCTGCGCATCAAGTGGAAGCTGCGCAAAAAGCGCGGCGGCATGAAGAAAGTCGGCCGGGCGTTGCTGTTCGGCAGTGCTGCACCTGCCCACCCGTATTACGAGATCTGCCGTCACGAATGGTGGGAATCGGCGTCGCGGGAAATCCTGCGTTGGGACAGCGTCACGCAAAAGGCCTTCTTCGGCAGCGGCAAGGGCTGGCCGAAGCACCTGCCGAAACCCGCCAGAAAGGATGATCAACAAGCCATCATTGCCTACCTGCGCAAGCGCATCGATCAGCACTCCTGAGCGTGCTTGCGCAAACCACTTGCCCAATGGCGCTGAGTGATGCGTTAAACTGCCGCCCATTGCTGTCTGGAGTTTCTTATGCGCGCAGAGTTGAACCAGGGCCTGATCGACTTTCTCAAGGCCTCCCCTACCCCGTTCCACGCCACCGCCAGCCTCGTTCAGCGTCTGGAGGCCGCCGGTTATGTGCGCCTCGACGAGCGCGAGCCATGGTCCACCGAGGCCAACGGCCGCTATTACGTTACCCGTAACGACTCCTCGATCGTCGCGATCAAAATGGGCCGCAACTCGCCACTGCACGACGGTATCCGTCTGGTCGGCGCTCACACCGACAGCCCGTGTCTGCGGGTCAAGCCGCAACCGGAACTGCAACGTCAGGGCTTCTGGCAACTGGGCGTCGAAGTCTACGGCGGCGCGCTGCTGGCGCCGTGGTTCGACCGCGATCTGTCGCTGGCCGGCCGCGTGACCTTCCGCCGTGACGGCAAGGTCGAGAGTCAGTTGATCGACTTCAAGGCACCCATCGCGATCATTCCCAACCTGGCCATTCACCTCAACCGTGAAGCCAACCAGGGCTGGGCGATCAACGCGCAGACCGAACTACCGCCGATCCTGGCGCAATTCGCCGGTGACGAGCGCGTCGATTTCCGCGCCGTGCTCACCGACCAACTGGCCCGCGAACACGGTTTGAACGCCGACGTGGTCCTGGATTACGAGCTGAGTTTCTACGACACGCAAAGCGCTGCGGTGATCGGCCTGAACGGCGATTTCATTGCCGGTGCGCGTCTGGACAACCTGCTGTCGTGCTACGCCGGCCTGCAAGCGTTGCTCACCGCCGAAACCGACGAGACCTGCGTGCTGGTCTGTAACGACCACGAAGAAGTCGGCTCGTGCTCGGCGTGCGGTGCCGACGGCCCGATGCTCGAACAGACTCTGCGCCGCCTGCTGCCAGAAGGCGACGAGTTCGTCCGCACCATTCAGAAATCCCTGCTGGTCTCCGCCGACAACGCCCACGGCGTGCATCCCAACTATGCAGACAAGCACGACGCCAATCACGGCCCGAAACTCAACGCCGGCCCGGTGATCAAGGTCAACAGCAACCAGCGCTACGCCACCAATAGCGAAACCGCCGGTTTCTTCCGCCATCTGTGCATGGCCGAAGAAGTCCCGGTGCAAAGCTTCGTGGTGCGCAGCGACATGGGCTGCGGCTCGACGATTGGCCCGATCACCGCCAGCCATCTGGGCGTGCGCACCGTCGACATCGGCCTGCCGACCTTCGCCATGCATTCGATTCGCGAACTGTGCGGCAGCCATGACCTGGCGCATCTGGTCAAAGTGCTCAGTGCGTTCTATGCCAGCCGTGAATTGCCGTAACGGCTGACAAGCTTCGCGAGCAGGCTCGCTCCCACAATGGAATGCCATTCACCTGTGGGAGCGAGCCTGCTCGCGAAATCGCCTGTGCAGACAGCAGAATCCTCCCGGCCTGATGCATTCCTGAGCCACATCACACCCCGCCTCGAAAACCCGCCTAGACTGCAAACATCCCCCACAGACAAGGCAGTCTTCATGATCTCGATGTCCTCCTTCCACGCCATGCTCATTCCCATCCTCAGCGGAATGATCCTGCTGGCCATCGGCTTCAACTTCCGCGACAAGAACGCCGGGGTGTTCGCCATGTGGATCGGCATGCTGATGATCCTCGCCACGGTGGTCTACAAGATCCTCGCCAAACTCAACGAATGACCGCGCCCGGCTCGCATTGAGCCAAAGGGCCTCGTACACTCCAGCGCATCCGCCTATCGCGAGGTTGTCTTCTGGTGTTCGCTCGTCTTTTTGCTTTGCCCGGTCTGCTGCTTGTCTGCCTGATGACGCTGCTGCCGCTGGCGCCCGCCCAAGCGGTCGGTCTGCCCGGCCTGCTCAACACTTCCAAACCGCAGCCTGAAGCCGTAGAACCTCTTGGCCAGTCACTGGACGAAGTGATCAAGTCGCTGGAAAACGACAAGCAACGCGCGCAGTTGCTCAGCGATCTGAAGAAGCTGCGCGACGCTACGAAGAAAGCTCAAGCCACCCCGGAAGAAGGCGTGCTGGGCCTGATCGGCGGCACCCTCGCCAGCTTCGAAAAACAGTTTTCCGGCGCCGACAGCCCGCTCACCCGCTGGTCCAACGAATTCGATCTGGCCAAGGACGAACTGACCAGCAAGCTGCTGCCGGCCAATGAATGGCTGCCGATCATCTTCGGTTTCGCAGTGATCCTGATGGTCTGGAGCCTGCTCGCCGCCGCGCTGATCTGGCTCAGCCACCGCGTGCGTCTGCGCTTCGGCCTCACCGAAGAACTGCCGCAACACCCCAAGGCCCTCGACATGCTGCGCTTTGCCCTGCGCAAGCTCGGGCCGTGGCTGATCGCGTTGGTAATGACGGTGTACATGAGCTACGTGCTGCCGTCTTCCCTGGGCAAAAGCCTGGCGATGGTGCTGGCCTATGCCTTGGTGGTCGGCACCTGTTTCTCGGCGATCTGCGTGATCGCCTTCTCCCTGCTCGACGGCCCGCACCGCCATCGCGCGCTGTACATCCTGCGTCATCAGGCGTTTCGGCCGCTGTGGCTGATCGGCAGCTTCGCCGCGTTTGGTGAAGCGCTGAGCGATCCGCGTCTGGTCGAGAGCCTGGGCGTACATCTGGCGCACACCGCCGCGACCACCGCCAATGTCCTCGCTGCGCTGTCGACCGGCCTGTTCATCCTGCGATTCCGCCGACCGATCGCGCACCTGATCCGCAACCAACCGCTGTCACGCCGCCTGACCCGCCGCGCCCTCAGCGACACCATCGAGATCCTCGGCACCTTCTGGTACGTGCCGGCACTGGTGCTGGTCGGCATCTCGCTGTTCGCCACGTTTGTCTCCGCCGGCGACACCAGCACCGCGCTGCGCCAGTCGCTGATCTGCACGGTGCTGCTGGTGTTGTGCATGGTGATCAACGGCCTCGTGCGCCGCCATTCGCTGAAACCGCAACGCGGGCCGAAACGCCATGCGCTGTATTCGGAGCGACTGAAAAACTTCTTCTACACCCTGACGCATTTGCTGGTGTGGCTGATCTTCATCGAACTGGGCCTGCGCGTCTGGGGCCATTCGCTGATCGCGTTCGCCGAAGGCGATGGCCATGACATCAGCGTCAAACTGTTCAGCCTGATCGGCACGCTGATTTTCTCCTGGCTGATCTGGATCCTCGCCGACACCGCCGTGCACCACGCCCTCACCCGCTCGCGCAAAGGCCTGGCGAATGCACGGGCGCAGACGATGATGCCGCTGATCCGCAACGTGCTGTTCGTGGCGATTTTCATCATCGCGCTGATCGTCGCGTTGGCGAACATGGGCATGAACGTCACACCGCTGCTGGCCGGTGCCGGCGTGATCGGTCTGGCCATCGGCTTCGGTGCGCAGTCGCTCGTCGCTGACCTGATCACCGGCCTGTTCATCATCATCGAAGACTCGCTGGCCATCGACGACTACGTCGACGTTGGCGGCCACCTCGGCACCGTCGAAGGCCTGACCATCCGCACCGTACGCCTGCGCGATATCGACGGCATCGTCCACACCATCCCGTTCAGCGAAATCAAAAGCATCAAGAACTACTCGCGGGAATTCGGCTACGCGATCTTCCGCGTCGCCGTGCCATACAACATGGAAATCGACGACGCGATCAAACTGATGCGCGACGTCGGCCAGAAGATGCGCAGCGATCCGTTGCAGCGCCGCAATATTTGGTCGCCGCTGGAGATTCAGGGTGTGGAAAGTTTCGAGTCCGGCAGCGCGATTTTGCGCGCACGGTTCAAGACTGCGCCGATCAAGCAGTGGGAAGTTTCCCGGGCGTTCAATTTGTCGCTGAAAAGGCAACTGGATGAGGCGGGGCTGGATCTGGCGACGCCAAGGATGAGTGTGCAGGTGATTACGCCTGGGGTGGAAATCAAAAAGGAAAGCTGAACAGAGATGGCCCCCTATTGGCAGGTAATACCAATAGGGGGTTGCTTTTATTTATCTTTGAAACCGGGTTTACCATTAGCGGAACGCCAGTTTTTTACCTCCAAGACAACATTTTCAGGCCCATCCTTACCTTCCTCCGGGTAGTAAATCAAATCGTAACCAGATGGATGTTCAACTAGCCGAGAGAACTCAAGAATGGCAGCAATTTGTTGCTTCTCTGTTGTAAACCCGGAATCATATATTTTCCTGACAAACTCAAGAAAATCTTCCTCTCTCATATTCTGTATCGACCTCATATCAAAGCCCTTTATGAATTTCAACATACGCTTTCGGGGTAACGATATTTATGTTGTCAGCATTATATAAATCCCCTCCCTCGGCCAAGCCGACCTTATGATGCAGTTCGTATTTCACTCTTGCTCCCGCTGAGTCGTTCATTCTAACTATCGGGGCTTTGCCCTTTTTCATTTCGTTCAAACTTGTTTCATTAAATAAGCCAGCCAGTTTTTCGTCATTGAAAACAACTTTCCAGAATGTTTCTCTGAATGCTCTGAAACTGTTGAACTGACGACCCCGTAACTGATCAGCAATGTGCGATGGGATTGGCGCCCCATCACCCTGCGCAGCAGCCCCTAGCCATCCACCCGCAACCGGCGCTCCATGACCACTCGCCACCCCTGGATCATTGCGTCGATCCCGGAACATGACGTACTGCGGTGGCAGGCCCGATTCCGACGGGAAGACCAGAATGAAGTCGTCGAAACGAATGCTGCCCCGCCCTGGGTGAGCGTCGATCCGTCCTTCAATCGGCACGAGGTTGCCGCCGATATATCGAGGTGGGGACGGATTCTCGATGGGGAATAGCGTTGAACTGTCTGCCGGCGTTACTGCGGGAGTCCAGACCGCGGTTGTCGGCGGGATGTCAGTGAGGGTCGCGCTGTAAGTGTTGTTCCCTGCGTTGAAATCAGCTGCAACCACGCGAACGCCGGAAGGCCGTTTTGTCCCCGCTACCGGAACGACAAGCAGTTCGGCGAGAGAGCCCGTCAGCGGCCGGGCGCTCAAACGTACCGGCAGATTCAGTCGTGCTCTTTCGCTTGCCAGCCTGTCCAGATCAGGCAGTTGACCGGGCAGCAGATCTGCCAGTGGGAGGCTGAGCAGAAAGCGTTCAGGCAATTCCCCATTGCCCAACACCGGGGAGTAGACAAACGCACTTACCCCCACCATCAGCCCGGACGCCGCGCCGGCAGCCACCTCCGATAAACCGGCCATCGCCGCGCGGATCGAAGCGGCAAAACCCGCCATCAGGTTGTCGGCAATCGCGACCGCACCAGCGGACGTCGCAAATACCAGTTGGGCGTGGCTGGTATTGCCCTGAAAGCGCAACAGGCTACTGTGCCCACCGGAGGTGTCCTGCCGGCGCTTTTCCTCAGCAACCCTGCGTGCTTCGGCCTCAACCTCAAGCGCTGCCTGTTCCTCGGCACGCGTGCGCTCTAGTGCCTCAGCCGCCAAACGGGCCTGTTCCTCTTCGAGCCGCCTGATTTCATCGGCCGCGGCCTGCCGCGCCAGCTCCTCCGCCTGCCGCCGCGCCTGCTCCTGAGCGACGCGGGCCTGTTCCTGTGCAACCTGCCTGGCGTATTCCGCCGCCAACCGCGCCTGCTCCTGAGCGATCCGCTCGGCTTCCTGCGCTTGCACCACGGCAATCATGCCCTTGACCGTGGCCGACTGGCTGTTCAACACGCCAATGCCTTCAACCAGTAACTTGGCGTTGAACAGAGCGCTATAAGCCTGCCGTACGCTGACGCTGGCGCTTCGCCGATTGACTTGCGGTAAGCGGCCTCCGTTGAAAAAGGTTTCAACCTGGGCGTGGCCGAAACGTTCGATGGCCACGTCCTTGGCCACCAAAAGCGCACCAAACTTCCTGGCGATCAGGGAATCCCTGAATTGCATCTCCCGCGCCAGCGCATCCAAAGGCGGCAAGACACTTTGATCACCTGCTGCCCGCGCTTCTGCCAGTTCATTTTCAATGACCTGAGCAATATTCCTGGAAGTATCTTTATAGATACTTTCCATATCGAGTATTTCACCCAACGGCGCAAAGTTAATGCCTGGTCCCGAGCCGTCCCCTGCACCTAAATAATGTAAATATTCATCTTGTTTATCCGGACGCACAACAATCGGCGGAAGCGTTATTCCATTACGCTGCATTTATAAATCCTCCATGGACAATAGTTTTGCCGCACTGACCCGTTACCCTCAAACAGCCAATAACGTGACCGGCACCTGGAGAAATTTATGGAAATAGATGTTGTGCGGTGCGGTACATGGTTATCGCCCGCGTTTTATCTGTCACGCCGGACGAAACTGATAAAGCGGTAGGAGTTTTCGCTGATAACTTATGCTCAAACGTAAATCTGTCGGAGCGCATAGCGCTTTCCGGACCCGATCGCACTTGCGTGCAAAGCCTTTGTCACAGGCAAGGAAGCCAACAACAATAATCAAGGAGAAGCCCATGCAACTGACGCGTATTGCCCAGACCCTTTTGCTCACCCTGGTCGCCAGCCACGCCAGCGCCGCGACGATGGACAGCGCTCGCACGCGCATCGCCGAGCAGGCGCAGAAGCTCGAACCGGAGCTGCTGGAAACCCGCCGCGACCTTCACGCTCATCCGGAGCTCGGCAACACCGAAAAACGCACCGCTGAACTGGTCGCCAAACAGCTGCAAGCCATGGGCCTGGAAGTGAAAACCGGCGTGGTCGCCATTCTCAAAGGCGCCCTGCCCGGCCCGACCGTGGCCCTGCGCGCCGACATGGACGCGCTGCCGGTCAAGGAAGTCTCCGACTTGCCGTTCGCTTCGAAAGCCAAAGGCACGTATCTCGACAAGGAAGTCGACGTCATGCACGCCTGCGGCCACGACGCCCACACCGCAATCCTGCTCAGCGCAGCGAAAATTCTGACCGGCATGCGCGACACCCTGCCCGGCACCGTGGTGTTCTACTTCCAGCCCGCCGAAGAAGGCCCGAGCGACTTCATTCCCGACGGCAAAAACACCTGGGGCGCGAAGATGATGGTCGAGGAAGGCGTAATGAAATCGCCGAAACCAGACGCGGTGTTCGGGCTGCACGTCTGGGCCGGCGTCCCCGCCGGCCAGATCGCCTACCGCCCCGGCCCGACCCTGGCCAGCTCCGACGACCTGCGCATCAAGATCCACGGCAAACAAACCCACGCCGGCCGCCCCTGGGATGGCATCGACCCAATCACCGTCGGCGCGCAAACCATCGTCGGCCTGCAAACCGTGGTCAGCCGCCGCACCGACATTTCCTCTTACCCGTCGGTGGTCAGCATCGGCACCATCAACGGCGGCACCCGCTACAACATCATCCCCGAATCACTCGACATGACCGGCACCATCCGCTCCTACGACTACGGCATCCGCCAGAAACTGCACAGCGACGTACGCCAGACCATCGAGAAAATCGCCGAAAGCGGCGGCGCGAAAGCCGACGTCACCATCATCGAAAAATACGACCCGACGATTAACAACCCTGCACTGACCGAGAAAATGCTGCCGACATTGAAGTGGGCGGCCAAGGATGATGTGGTGCAGGGACCGCTGGTGGGTGGGGCGGAAGATTTCTCGTTCTTCGCCAAAGAGGCGCCGGGATTGTTTGTGTTTCTCGGGGTTACGCCGCGGGATCAGGACATGAGCAAGGCCGCGCCGAACCACAATCCGGGGTTCTTTGTGGATGAGTCGGCGCTGGTGGTTGGGGTGAGAACATTGGCGTCGTTGGCGACGGATTATCTGTATGGGAATGCGGCGGTGGGCAAGTAGGAAGGGGTGACTGTGGGGGCGCTTTCGCGAGCAGACTCGCTCCCACAGGGATTAAGTACATCCGACAGAGATTGGTCGGCTGACAGGCCGCCTTCGCGAGCAGGCTCGCTTCCCACAGAAAAGCGAAAGCAAAAACAAAAGATCGCAGCCTTCGGCAGCTCCTACACACGATGAGCGTTAGCTCGAGCACCGCTTTTGATCTTGATCTCGGAGCCCGTCGGCAGGCTGAGTGGAGGGATTGATCCGGGCGTGGGAGCGCAGCGACCGTACGACGCAGTCGTACACAGCGAGTGTAGGTGCAGCGAAGCAAACCGGAGCCGCTGCGCCAGGATCGATCCCGCAGCGAAGGAACCCCGAGCCCCAGCGAGCGGGCCGAACGTCAGGGCGCAGCCTTTTGGTTACTTTTTGGCGTTTGAAAAAGTGACCCGCCGTAAGGGCGGAACCATAAGAAGCCGTTACCGCAGCAACGGATATTCACCCAAACCCCCAAAACCTGGTCGGCCCAAAGGCCGCCAAGGTCAAAAAAGATCAAACCACATCAACCCCTACGTGAATCGCATCATGCCGCCAAAACTCCAGATCACAATCAATCAGCCGCCCATGCTGATCATAATTGACCCGAGCAATCCTCAATCCCGGACTCCCCACCGACACCCGCAAAGCCGCCGCCGCATCGACAGATAAAGACGTAGGCACAATCTCAAACCGCACCCGCCCATAGTGCAAATCGAAATGCCGCGCATACAACTCAGTGATCGACTGATTCAAATCAAACTCAAGAATCCCCGGAAAAAACTGCGGATTCAGGTAGTGCTCGACATACAACACCAGTCGGCCATCAATCCGCCGCGAGCGGCAAATCTGGATCACGCTCGACAACGCCGGCAGCTGCAACCACGCACACACCGCCGCCGACGCCGGCTGCAACCGCGCCGAAATCACCTCGGTCGACGGCTCACGCCCCTGCGCACTGACCATCGCGTGAAAATGACTGCGCTGCATCAGGTTGTACGCCAGACGCGGCGGCGACACGAACCAGCCGCGCCGCTCCTCACGATAAATCTGCCCTTGCGCCTCCAATTGCAACAGCGCTTCACGCACAGTGATCCGCGTCGTCCCGAACAACTCGCTGAGCTTGCGTTCAGCGGGCAACTTGCTCCCGGCCCCCAGCAAACCATGATCGATCTGCTCCTGCAGCACCTGGCCAATCGCTGTCACCGCTTTCGTTGCCTCATCGCGCATCAACGTTACCTATCTGGACTAGACCAGCACTGTTTCAGGGCAAATCCGGGCGCTGCTCAGAGCGCTTTCGTGTGTTGCAAGCCTAGGCAGTGCAGATGACCGACAGATGACAAAACTACCCAACGGTCGTTTTCACGGCTTGCAATACATCGGCCAAGTCCCTTGCTTATCGGGCCTGCGTCATGGTCTACGCTTGTTTGGCAACGGCCAATCCCGGGCGGAGAAAAGATCAGCCATAAGGCCATCGACATCAAAATGTCATCCAGCCCGCCTAAATTGGCTCAGGTATTGCTGACCTAGACCAACACAACCGCAATCGCAGCGTTGAACACGACCAAGGAGCTTCGGAATGAAACAGCTTTTCCTGGCAACACTGTTAGGCTCGACCATTGCAATGTGCAGCGCCGCCATGGCGGCCGACACCGATCTGAAAACCCTCGAAGCCGCTGCGAAAGCGGAAGGCGCCGTCAACAGCGTCGGCATGCCCGATGACTGGGCCAACTGGAAAGGCACCTGGGAAGACCTGGCCAAGAAATACGGCCTGAAACACATCGACACCGACATGAGCTCGGCCCAGGAAATCGCCAAATTCGCAGCTGAAAAAGACAACGCCACCGCCGACATCGGTGACGTCGGCGCCGCCTTCGGCCCGATCGCGGTCAAGCAAGGCGTGGTGCAACCGTACAAGCCAAGCACCTGGGATCAGATTCCGGACTGGGCCAAGGACAAGGACGGCAACTGGGCACTGGCCTACACCGGCACCATCGCCTTCATCGTCAACAAGAAGCTGCTGAACGGCTCCGACGTGCCGACCAAATGGGCTGACCTGAAAACCGGTAAATACAAAGTCTCCATCGGCGACGTGAGCACTGCTGCCCAGGCCGCCAACGGTGTCCTCGCTGCCGCACTGGCCAATGGCGGTGACGAGAAAAACATCAAGCCTGCCTTGCTGCTGTTCGCCGACCTCGCCAAACAGGGTCGTCTGTCGATGGCCAACCCGACCATCGCCACCATGGAAAAAGGCGAGATCGAAGTCGGCGTAGTCTGGGACTTCAATGGTCTGAGCTACAAAGCCAAGATGGCCAACCCCGATGATTACGTAGTGCTGATTCCATCCGACGGCTCGGTGATTTCCGGCTACACCACGATCATCAACAAGTACGCAAAAAACCCCAACGCCGCCAAGCTGACCCGCGAATACATCTTCAGCGACGCCGGCCAGACCAACCTCGCTCGCGGCAACGCCCGGCCGATCCGCGCCGAACACCTCCAACTGCCGGAAGACGTGAAAGCCAAACTGCTGCCGAACGAGCAATACAAAAACGTTACGCCAGTCAAGGACGCCGACGCGTGGGAAAAGACCTCCAAAGCCCTGCCGCAGCAGTGGAACGAAGAAGTCATCGTAGAGATGAAGTAATCCTTCATCTGTAGGAGCTGCCGAAGGCTGCGATCTTTTGATCTTGCCCTTTAAAAGCAACATCGAAAGATCGCAGCCTCCGGCAGCTCCTACACAGATTGGTTCCAGATTTGTTTTCGGAGTTCTTGCCCCTATGAAGCACAACGTCATCCTTGTCGTGCTCGACGGCCTCAACTACGAGGTTGCGTGTCACGCCATGGGGCATCTGCAGGCTTATGTTGGCGCAGGACGCGCGGCGCTCTATCAACTGGAGTGCGAATTGCCCGCCCTGTCCCGACCGCTTTACGAATGCATTCTCACCGGCGTGCCACCGATCGACAGCGGCATCGTTCACAACAATGTCTCGCGCTTGTCCAACCAGCGCAGCATCTATCACTACGCCCGCGATGCCGGGTTGAAAACAGCCGCTGCGGCGTATCACTGGGTCAGCGAGTTGTATAACCGCTCACCGTTCGTGGCCGCGCGCGACCGCCACACCGACGATCCGACATTGCCGATCCAGCACGGCCATTTCTACTGGAACGACCATTATCCGGATTCGCACCTGTTCGCCGACGCGGAGAACCTGCGCCTGCGTCATGCGCCGGATTTCCTCCTGATCCACCCGATGAATATCGACGACGCCGGGCACAAGCACGGCCTCGACAGCGCGCAATACCGCAACAGCGCGCGCTCGGCTGACGTCATCCTCGCCGACTATCTGCAGAGCTGGCTCGACGCTGGTTATCAGGTGCTGGTGACCGCCGACCACGGCATGAACAACGATCGCTCGCACAACGGCCTGCTGGCGGAAGAACGTCAGGTGCCGCTGTTCGTCCTCGGCGAGGCGTTCAGCCTCAACCCTGATGTCACACCGAAGCAGACCGAGCTCTGCGGCACGGTTTGCGAGCTGCTCGGCGTGCCCCACGACAAACCTGTGTGCCGGGAGCTGCTCAAGTGAATGCCATGACTCGCGGCAAATGGCTCGCGGCGCTGTGTCTGGTGCCTTTCGCGCTGTTCTTTATCGTCTTCGAAATCGCCCCGCTGGTCTGGGTGATGATCAACAGCCTGCAATCGGAAGAGTCCGGCTGGGGCCTGGCCAATTTCAGCAAAATCTTCGGTTCGAAGTTCTATCGGCAGGCAATCCAGTACAGCCTGGAGATCAGTTTCTGGTCGAGCGTATTCGGCATCATCATCGCCGTGCTGGGTGCGTATTCACTACGCCGCGTCGATTCGAAGCTGCGCAACTTCGTGAATGCCTTCGCCAACATGACCAGCAATTTTGCCGGCGTGCCGCTGGCGTTCGCCTTCATCATCCTGCTCGGTTTCAACGGCAGCATCACCATCATGCTCAAGCAGTCGGGGATCATTCAGGACTTCAACCTGTATTCGAAAACCGGCCTGATCATCCTCTACACCTACTTCCAGATTCCCCTCGGCGTGCTGCTCCTCTACCCGGCTTTCGACGCTCTGCGGGAGGACTGGCGCGAGTCCGCCGCACTGCTCGGCGCCAACGGCTGGCAGTTCTGGCGGCACATTGGCCTGCCGGTATTGACCCCGGCGTTGCTCGGCACGTTCGTGATCCTGCTGGCCAACGCCCTCGGCGCCTACGCCACGGTTTATGCGCTGACCACCGGCAACTTCAACGTTCTGCCGATCCGTATTGCGGCAATGGTCTCCGGCGACATTTCCCTTGACCCGAACCTGGCCAGCGCCCTGGCCGTGGTGCTCGTGGCGCTGATGACCATCGTCACCGTCGTGCATCAACTGCTGTTGAAGAGGAGCTACCATGTCTCGCGCTGAATCCGGCTCGGCCGGCCTCTACCACCGCGTCGTGGTCTATCTGCTGTTCGCCATTCTGCTGTTGCCGCTGCTGGGCACGCTGGTCTATTCGATCGCCAGCAGTTGGTCGGCAACGATTCTGCCCAGCGGTTTTACCTTCAAGTGGTACATCCAGCTGTGGAGCGATCCGCGCTTTCTGCATGCATTCGGTCAGTCGCTGATCGTCTGCGTCGGCGCGCTGGTGCTGTCGGTGCTGCTGATCCTGCCGTTGCTGTTCGTCGTGCATTACTACTTTCCGAAACTCGATGCGCTGATGAACATCCTCATCCTGCTGCCCTTCGCGGTACCGCCGGTGGTGTCCTCGGTGGGGCTGTTGCAGCTCTACGGTTCCGGGCCGATGGCGATGGTCGGCACACCGTGGATTCTGATCGGCTGCTACTTCACCGTGGCGCTGCCGTTCATGTACCGCGCGATCACCAACAACCTGCAAGCGATCAACCTGCGCGACCTGATGGACGCCGCGCAACTGCTTGGCGCCAGCACTTTTCAAGCGGCGTTTCTGGTGGTGCTGCCGAACTTGCGCAAAGGCCTGATGGTGGCGCTGCTACTGTCTTTCTCGTTCCTCTTCGGTGAGTTCGTGTTCGCCAACATTCTCGTCGGCACCCGCTACGAAACCCTGCAGGTGTACCTGAACAACATGCGCAACAGCAGCGGTCACTTCACCAGTGCGCTGGTCATTTCGTATTTCTTTTTCGTGCTGGTCCTGACCTGGATCGCCAACATCTTGAACAAGGACAAAAGCGAATGAGCTACGTCAGCGTCCAACACCTGCAGAAAAGTTATGCCGGCACCACGGTGTTCAGCGACATCGATTGCGAAATCAACAAAGGCGAGTTCGTCACCCTGCTCGGCCCGTCCGGGTGCGGCAAGTCGACTTTGCTGCGTTGCATCGCCGGCCTGACCCCGGTGGATGGCGGCAAGATCCTCCTCGACGGTGTCGACCTCGTGCCGTTGAGCCCACAGAAACGTGGCATCGGTATGGTCTTTCAAAGCTACGCGCTATTCCCCAACATGACCGTCGAACAGAACGTCGCCTTCGGCCTGCGCATGCAAAAGGTCAACGCCGATGACAGCCACAAGCGCGTCTCTGAAGTGTTGAAACTGGTTGAACTGCACGACTTCGCCAGCCGCTATCCGCATCAACTGTCAGGTGGGCAGTGCCAGCGTGTCGCCCTCGCCCGGTCGCTGGTGACCCGCCCGCGCTTGTTGCTGCTGGATGAGCCGCTGTCGGCGCTCGACGCACGGATTCGCAAACACCTGCGCGAACAGATTCGTCAGATCCAGCGCGAACTCGGCCTGACCACGATTTTCGTCACCCACGATCAGGAAGAAGCGCTGACCATGTCGGACCGGATTTTCCTGATGAACCAGGGAAAGATCGTCCAGAGCGGCGACGCCGAAACCCTCTACACCGCTCCGGTCGATGTATTCGCCGCCGGCTTCATCGGCAACTACAACCTGCTCGACGCAGATGCCGCCTCGAAGCTGTTGCAACGGCCGGTCAACCATCGCATCGCCATCCGCCCGGAAGCCATCGAACTGAGCCTTGACGGCGAACTCGACGCGCAGATCCGCAGCCACAGCCTGCTCGGCAACGTCATTCGCTATCGCGTCGAAGCGCGCGGGGTGGAACTGGTGGTCGACGTACTCAACCGCTCCGCCGCCGATCTGCATCCCGACGGACAACGCCTGGCACTTTCCATCGATCCGACGGCCCTGTGTGAGGTAGCCTGATGACTTTGCTGACGTTGAAGAGAGAACTGCACTGATGGCCCTGGCAATTTTTGATCTGGACGAAACGTTGATCCACGGCGACTGCGCCACCCTCTGGAGCGAGCAGATGGGGCGCCTGGGCTGGGTCGATCCCGAGTCGTTCATGCGCAAGAACAACGAACTGATGGACGCCTACAGCCATGGCAAATTACGCATGGAAGATTACATGGCGTTCAGCCTCGAACCGCTGATCGGCCGTACGCCAGAAGAAGTCGAGCACCTGGTCGGGCCGTGGGTTGAAGACTTTATCGAACCGATCATCTTCAGCGACGCGACCAAAACCATCGCCGCGCACCGCAAGGCCGGCGACCGGATTCTGGTGATCTCGGCGTCGGGCACGCACCTGGTCAGACCGATTGCCGATCGACTCGGCATCGACGAGATTCTAGGGATTGAACTGGAAGTCGCGCACGGCGTTTACAGCGGCCATACCGTGGGCACGTTGACCTACCGCGAAGGCAAGATCACCCGCTTGCTGGAATGGCTGGACGCCGAAGAAGAAAACCTCGAGGGCGCGAGTTTTTATTCCGATTCGCGCAATGACTTGCCGCTGCTGTTGAAAGTGGATTTTCCACACGTGGTCAATCCGGATCCGGTGCTGCTTGAGCACGCAGAAAAGGCCGGCTGGCCGATCCATCTCTGGAAATAAAAGCAAAAGATCGCAGCCTTCGGCAGCTCCTACTTTTGGAATACGTGCCTCTGTAGGAGCTGCCGAAGGCTGCGATCTTTTGACCTTGCTTTGCTGTCAGCTCAAACTCTCATTGATCACCAACACCAACTTGCCCGCCACCGTATTGCTCGCCAGTTCGGCAAACGCTGCTTCGGCATCCTTCACCGCAAACGCCTTGGCCAGTTGCGGGCGCAGTCGCCCTTCGGCAAACAGCGGCCACACATGCTGGCCCAGATCACTAAGCAGATCCGCCTTGAACTGATCGCCACGACTGCGCAACGTTGAACCGAGCAGCTGCACACGCTTGGCCAACACCTGCGCCAGATCCAGCTTCGCCTCGCGCCCGCCCATCAAACCGATCAGCACCCAACGTCCGTCCAGCGCCATCAGCTTGAGGTTCAGCGCCGCATAATTGCCGCCCACCGGGTCGAGAATCACATCGAACGGCCCGAAGTCGCGCAGGCTTTCAATTTCATCGGTGCGCACCACGCCGCCCTGCGCACCCAACGCTTCGCAGTAAGCCAGGCGTTCGGCGGAACCGACGCTGACCCAGCACGGGTTGCCGAAGGCTTTGCACAGCTGAATGGCGGCTGAACCGATTCCACTTGCGCCGGCGTGCAGGAGAATTTTCTCACCGGGTTTCAGCGCTGCAAGTTGAAACACATTCAGCCAGACGGTGGCGTACACCTCGGGCAATGCCGCCGCCTCGATCAGCGAAATACCTTCGGGCACCGGCAGCACATGCCGTCCGTCGACGACCACCTCTTCAGCCATGCCGCCCCCGGCCAGCAAGGCGCAGACCCGGTCACCGACTTGCCAGGACGAGCCCGCGCCGACCTCGCTGATCACCCCGGAGCACTCAAGACCAAGCACTTGGCTGGCCCCGGCTGGCGGCGGATAAAGCCCTGCTTTCTGTAATAAATCGGCGCGATTGAGGCCGGCTGCCGCCACCCGGATGCGGACTTGTCCTACATCGCACGTCGGACTCGGCTCTTCAACCCATGCCACTTGACCTTCAACGCCTTGCAATGCCTTCACACTGCCTCCATAGTGAGTCTGGACTGAGCCCGAAGCTGTAGCGCCGGGCTTTTTGCATTATGCGACCGGCTCTCAAAGAACCGGCGACTTCAAAGACGGCCTAATATGCGTTATCAATTGTCCCCGCGTCGAATCAGCATGAAGCATCTGCTCCCCAGCACCGCCCTCGCTCTTTTCATCGGTATCGGCCTGTTGCCGGTGTCGGGCACCACATTCGCAGCCAACAGCTGGGACAAGTTGCAGCCTGATCGCGATGAAGTCATCGCCAGCCTGAACGTCGTCGAGTTGCTCAAGCGTCACCACTACAGCAAGCCGCCGCTCGACGATGCGCGCTCGGTGATCATCTACGACAGCTACATCAAGCTGCTCGACCCGTCGCGCAGCTATTTCATGGCCAGCGACATCGCCGAATTCGACAAGTGGAAGACCCAGTTCGACGACTTCCTCAAAAGCGGCGACCTCAACGCCGGGTTCACCATCTACAAGCGCTACCTGGACCGCGTCAAATCGCGTCTGGACTTCGCACTTGCCGAGCTGAACAAAGGCGTCGACAAGATGGACTTCAACACCAAGGAGACCTTGCTGATCGATCGCAAGGACGCGCCTTGGCTCAAGTCCACCGCGGAACTCGACGACCTCTGGCGCAAACGCGTCAAGGACGAAGTGCTGCGCCAGAAGATCGCCGGCAAAGACCCGAAGCAGATCCAGGAAACCCTGACCAAGCGCTACAAGAATCAGCTGGCGCGCCTCGACCAGACCCGTGCCGAGGACATTTTCCAGGCGTACATCAACACCTTCGCCATGTCCTACGACCCGCACACCAACTATCTGTCGCCGGATAACGCGGAAAACTTCGACATCAACATGAGTCTGTCCCTTGAGGGCATCGGTGCCGTGTTGCAGAGCGACAATGATCAAGTGAAGGTCGTGCGTCTGGTGCCGGCTGGCCCGGCGGACAAGACCAAGCAAGTCGCTCCGGCCGACAAGATCATCGGCGTTGCCCAGGGCAACAAGGAAATGGTCGACGTGGTCGGCTGGCGTCTGGACGAAGTGGTCAAATTGATTCGCGGTCCTAAAGGCACCGTGGTGCGTCTGGAAGTCATTCCGGCGAGCAATGCGCCGAACGACCAGACCACCAAGATCGTGCCGATCACTCGTGAAGCGGTGAAGCTCGAAGATCAGGCCGTGAAGAAGTCGATCCTCAGCCTGAAACAGGACGGCAAGGACTACAAACTTGGCGTGATCGAGATCCCGGCCTTCTACCTCGACTTCAAGGCATTCCGTGCCGGCGATCCGGACTACAAGAGCACCACTCGCGACGTCAAGAAGCTGCTGACCGAGCTGCAGAAGGACAAAGTCGACGGCGTGGTGATCGACCTGCGCAACAACGGCGGCGGCTCCCTGCAGGAAGCCACCGAGCTGACCAGCCTGTTCATCGACAAAGGTCCGACCGTACTCGTGCGTAACGCCGACGGCCGTGTCGACGTGCTCGAAGATGAAAACCCGGGCGCGTTCTACAAAGGCCCGATGGCGCTGTTGGTCAACCGCCTGTCCGCCTCGGCCTCGGAGATCTTCGCCGGCGCCATGCAGGACTACCACCGCGCATTGATCATCGGCGGCCAGACTTTCGGTAAAGGCACTGTGCAAACCATTCAGCCGCTGAACCACGGCGAACTGAAACTGACCCTGGCCAAGTTCTACCGTGTCTCCGGGCAGAGCACCCAGCATCAGGGCGTACTGCCGGACATCGACTACCCGTCGCTGATCGACACCAAGGAAATCGGCGAAAGTGCCCTGCCGGAAGCCATGCCGTGGGACACCATTCGCGCGGCGATCAAACCGGCGGCCGATCCGTTCAAGCCGTTCCTCGCCCAGTTGAAGTCCGAACATGACTCGCGCACCAACAAGGATGCCGAGTTCGTGTTCATCCGCGACAAGCTGGCCCTGGCGCAGAAACTGATGGAAGAAAAAACCGTCAGCCTCAACGAAGCCGATCGTCGTGCCCAGCACGCCGACATCGACGCCAAGCAACTGGCGATGGAGAACATCCGTCGCAAGGCCAAAGGCGAAGAACCGCTCAAAGAGCTGAAGAAAGAAGACGAAGACGCACTGGCCGCTGCCGAGCCGGACAAGGTCAAACCAGAAGACGATGCCTACCTGAGCGAAACCGGGCGCGTGCTGCTGGATTACCTGAAACTGAGCAATCAGGTGGCCAAGAAGTAAGTGATGGCAATTTAGTGCTGACGATCCCGGGATCGTCATCAAACAGTCATCATTCTGTCGTGCAATAAAGGACCGGGAGCAAGCGCTCCCGGTCCTTTTTTTATCGCCAGAGACTGCCATGACCACGACCGAACAGCTGAGCGCCTTGAGCTCGATCCTGACTCAAAGCGGTTTACACAGTCTGTTCCAGCCGATCATCTGTCTTTCCGAACGCCGCATTCTCGGTTACGAAGCCCTGACCCGTGGCCCGTCCAACAGCCCTCTTCACTCGCCGATTGCCCTGTTCGCCGTAGCGCGACAGGCTGGTCGATTGAGTGAACTGGAAATCGCCTGCCGACAAAGCGCCTGCCGACGGTTCAATGAGCAGCAACTGCCGGGCAAGCTGTTCCTCAACGTGTCGCCAGAATCCTTGCTCGAAGCCGCGCACCAACCCGGACGAACGTTGCAACTGCTGCAGGACTTGGGCATTGCGCCGAGCCAAGTGGTCATCGAGCTCACCGAGCAGACGCCAATCGATGACTTCCAGTTGCTGCAAACCGCCCTGCATCACTACCGGGCGATGGGTTTTTCCATTGCGCTGGACGACTTGGGCGCAGGGTATTCGAGCCTGCGCCTGTGGTCGGAATTGCGTCCGGATTACGTGAAGATCGACCGGCACTTCATTGATGGCATTCATCAGGATGCGTTGAAAAGAGAGTTTGTCGGTTCGATTCTGCAAATTGCCAAAGCCTCGCGCGCGCAAGTCATCGCCGAGGGCATCGAGCTACCGGAAGAACTCGCGGTGCTGACTGAAATGGGCGTCGACCTGGTGCAGGGCTACCTGCTCGGCCGCCCTCAGGAACATCCGTCCCGCGACGCTCGCGCGATGATGCCCAAACACGACAGCAGCGCCGTCGCGCTGAATGACGAAGGCAGCGACCTCAGCGCCCTGCTCAACGACCAGCCCGCCGTGCAACGCGATACGCCCACCGCGACGGTACTGGAAGCCTTTCGCCGCCAGGCCAACCTCAATTCGCTCGCGGTGCTCGACGAACAAGGCCAGCCCTGCGGCATCGTCCATCGCCACTCGCTGTCGGACGCACTGCTCAAACCGTTTGCCACCGATCTGTTCGCGCGCAAACCGATCAGCCGCCTGATGAACGATGATTTCCTCGCCGTGGAAATCAGCCAGTCGCTGCAGCAAGTCAGCCGCCTGATCACCAGCCGCGCCCGCCAGCGCATCGAAGAAGACTTCATCATCACCCTCAACGGCGGTTATCTAGGCCTCGGCCGAGTGATCGACGTGCTGAAACTGATCACCGAACTGAAAATCCAGCAGGCACGCTACGCCAATCCCCTCACCCTGCTCCCGGGCAACGTACCGATCCAGCAGTGCCTCACCCGCCTGCTGCAACAGGCCCGCGAATCGATCATCTGCTACGTCGACATCGACAGCTTCAAACCCTTCAACGACATCTACGGCTATGGCCGTGGCGACGAAGTCCTGCTCTGCCTCGCCCAATGCCTCAACGAACGCATCGACCCCACCCGCGACTTTGTCGGTCACATAGGCGGCGACGACTTCCTCCTCGTCCTCGGCCCCGAAGACTGGCGCAAACGCCTCAACCAACTGCTCGACGATTTCCAAAGCCAATGCCGCCGGTTCTATCGGCCTGAACACCTTGAGGCGGGATGTTTTATTGCGCCGAATCGCCAGGGTGTGCGGCAGGAGTTTGCGTTGTTGTCGTTATCGATCGGGGTGGTGCATCTGCGGCCTGAGGCTTGTGCAGCGCTTGATGCCAGCCAGCTTGCGGAGATGGCTTCGCAGGCTAAGCATCATGCGAAGGGGGTTGTGGGGTTTAGTGTGTATTTGCTCGATCCTACTGCGTCTCCAAAGGCATCACAGTTAGTCGGTTAAACTCGACGTAGTAGAGTGCGTGCTTACTTGCCAGGCGCCACTCCAGAATGCAGATTTTTAGCCACAGCCCTTTTCATCCCGATACCTTGTTAAGCACTCCAATAGAAGTCTCATAAAACTAGACCTATCGGTAATTTCTTCGTCAAAATAAGTTGTCATTCGGTTAAATACACGGTCGAAATTGTCGTTTCTCTCCAAAAAATGTTCGACAGTATTTATTAGCGATTCTTGTTCTGCATCTGTGTATTCACAAAATTCAGGCCTTAACACAGTATCGAAAAGCTCTTTTAACTGACGCGAATCGTTTACATTTTTTTCAACTATTAATCGCTCCCTCTCGACATCAGTAGTATTTTCTATATCAAAAACAAACAATAAGTTTTTTATATCTACAATTTCATACGTTTTTTTCATCATTCAAAATCCGCATATGAAGTCACGGTATCGCCATTAGCTCTCAGAATAACCACGGCTTTCCTCTGCTGCCCATAAATGCCGTCTCTGGTATAACCTTCCCCAATTATCTTTCCCATGTCCATAGGCCTTCTAGATGTTTGAAGATTAGTCTGACGGAATATAAGTTTTGCTCTATAGATAGCGTTCAGCTGATCTCTATGGCTGAAAAAATGAGTAGCCGCGCTTGGAATTTTAGGTTCTCCATGGTGTGATCCACCGGTGTAGGTCTCTATAACGCCAGTCGTTGGATTTTTTCCTGTCATGATCCTTTCAAATTGCGACCGTAGTGTTGTTTGGGCGCCGTGCTTTTCCAGAAAATGCTCTCCATTTTGTGGATTCTCCATTTCATGCAAACGTCGGTATGCGTTTTCTTCAGCTAATTCATCAATCCTCGCCCGACGCTCCTGAGCCGTCATCTTCGGCAGCGCAGGTTCACCATCATCCACTTTAGCCCCACCAATCCCACCCGGAACCTCACACCCAGGCTTCTTCGGCGGTGGGCAATTGGACGTCAACCCCAACGGATCCACCCACCCCGTCGGATTCGGCACGTACTGGTACTGATTCAACCCACCCGCCAGCTTCACCGGGTCCGGCGTTAAATACCGCCCAAGCCTCGGGTCGTAATACCGATGTCGGTTGTAATGCAGGCCACTTTCAACATCGAAGTACTGCCCCTGAAAACGCAGCGGTTGGTCCAGATAGTCTTCGCCGGCGAGGGTGACGGCGGCGACTTTGCCGTAGGCGTCGTATTGCGCGGACCAGACGATTTCGCCGCTGTAGTCGGTGAGTTCCTGCGGGGTGCCGAGGTGGTCGAGTTGGTAGTAGAACGGGCAGGCTTTTTTCGGGCCTTTGCCATCGAGCATCGCCAGTGGGCGGAAGTTGCCGGGTTCGTAGAGGAAGCTGCGGTATTGCGTGGCGCTGCTTTCGGCGACGAGGTGTTCGCCTTGCCAGAAGAATTCGGTGACGGCGCCGTCGATTGTTTTGCGGATGCGCCGGCCGAAGGCGTCGTATTGATAAGTGGCGGTCTGGCCGTCGGGGCGGGTCAGGCCGATCAGGCGGTGCTGGCAGTCGTAGCGGTATTCGGTGACCAGGGTCTGGCCGTGGCCTCGGCGTTCGCGGATCAGGTTGCCGAAGGCGTCGTAGTCGTAATGGCGGTCGCCTTGCATCAGCAGGCGATTGCCCTTGATCTGCGCAGGACCGGGGCGGTCCTGCATCAGCAGGTTGCCCGCCGGGTCGTGGGCGAAGGATTCGGGCAGTTCGTCGCGTGAGTGACGTACGCGGATCAACCGGTCGAGGGCGTCGTAGCCATAAGTACGCTGGCCGTGGCGGCTGTCGGCAATGTGCTCGAGATTGCCGTTGGCGCTGTAGGCATAATCGCGGCGGTACAGCGAGGCGTGGCGATGGCCTACAGCATGGGCAAGCAAGCGGCCCTGATCGTCGTAGGAGTATTCGCTGAGCAGCAAACCTTGCTGGCGTTGCTGTTCGCGACCGGACTGATACACATGCCGGGTCAGCGGCGTGCCGTTGAGGTCGATGGCGCTCAGCGCACCGCCCTTGGCGTAGTGATAATCGAGCTTGCTGTTGTCCGGCAGACGCAGGCGTTTGAGCTGACCGCAGGCGTCATAGGCGTAGCGCAAGGTACCCCAGCCCTGATGCTCGGTGATCAGCCGGTCCTGACGGTCGTACTCGAAGGCCAGTGGATGGTTCTGCCCGTCATCAACGGCAACCAAGCGCCCGAAGCGGTCGTAGTCGTAGCGGATCTTGGCGCCATCGGGCAGGGTTTTGACCAGCAAACGCCCGGCCTTATCGCGCTGGTAGTGGGTGACCAGCGATAAACCCTGCTCGCCAAACTCGGTCTTCTCCAGCAGGTGCCCGTTGAGGTCGTAGACATACGCCGTGCGCCGCCCATCAAACCCGGTTTCCTGTCGGATCAATCCGGTCGGCGTGTAATCCAGTCGGTACTTTTCTCCGGACTCGTTTTCAATCTCGGTCAGCAACAGCCGCGCATGGTCATAGCGGTACTGCACGCGGGTGCCGTCGGGATTGATCCGTCGCGAGACCAGGTGCAAATCATCGTCATATTCGTAGCGGGTGATGCGCCCGAGCTCGTCGCGCTCAGCGGTGATCTGGCCGTAGGCGCCGTAGCTGTAGGCGCGCGTGCTTCCCGTAGGAGAAGTCGTCAGGATCAGTCGGCCGGCCGCGTCCCACTGCTGACGACTGACAACACCAAATTCGTCATGGGTGGTAATCCGCCGTCCCAGCGCATCGTAGGAAAAGCGCCGCACGCCGCCATCGGGCAGGGTTTCTTCGATGAGCTGGCCGAGCTCGTTCCACACCCAACGGTGGCGGCTGCTGTCCGGATAACGCAGCGACAGCAATTGCCCGCGCAGGTTGTAGTAGTAATGGGTGACCTGGCCGTGGGGATCGACCGCTTCGGTAACGGCGCCTTCAGCGTTGCGCCGGTAGATCCACACCGCATCACCACGGCAACGCTTGTAGAGAAAACCGTTGCGGTACTCGTAGGACGTTGGTGCATCGTCCGGCGGAATCAGCGCGATCAGCCGTCCGAGTTCGTCGTAGCGATATTCGGTGACCGCGCCCAACGCATCCTGCTCGGCGATCAATCGCCCCTGCTGGTCATAAGCCTTGAGCTGCTCGCCGCCATCGGCCGCAACCTGGCGCACCAGTCGCGCGCGCTCGTCGTGGACGTAGACTTCTTCGGTACCGTCGACGTAATGCACGGTCACGCTGGCGTCGTCATCGTTCCAGACGTAACGGGTGTTCATCTGCGAGAACGAAGCCCAGTGCCTCACGCAGCGCGCCGCTTTGCCCTCGCGCTGCCACTCCCAGAAGAAGCTCGCGCCGCCGGTCAGCTGGCGCTGGAGGATGACGTGATGGTCGTCGTAGTCGTAGCGTTCGCTGTCGCCGACCGCGTTGGTCGCGGTCAGCAGGCGTTGCCGGGCATCGAAGCTGTAGGTGGCGAGGGTTTGCTCGGTGGTCCACTCGCCTTGGACGAACACCTGATAATCGATCGCCACCAGTTGCGCGCGGTCATAACGCAACAGCAGGGCGCGGCCGGCGCCGTTGTCCAGACGCTGAATGCGGTCGGAGCGATCGCGTTGCAGGGTCAGACGATTGCCGTAGACGTCGCTGATCGCCGTCAGCCGGCCGGCGCGAAAGTGGTAGAACCGCGCGCTGTCGCCGGCCAGAGCCAGAATCAGTTCTTCCGGTTCCTCGCCGAGAAAGATCGCCGCCCGCGACAGGCTGTTGTGAATCGCTGGACGCGCGACGTTGGGCAGGGGAAACCGAGTGCGGCGGTTTTCGTGGTCGATCCAGATCACGCCGTCGCCGTCGAAGGACAGGCGATGGGCCAGCGTGTGGCTCCAGCCAAAACCCAGGCCGATGTCGATCTCGACCGCGCTGCTGCGGTACAAGCGGGTGAACTCGAAGGGCAGCACGCCATCAAGCACTGCGTCGGTCAGGGTCAGCAGTTCTTCGCCGGTGACCATCGACACCGGACAGCCGTTTTTGCAGGTGTTGGGCACGCAGTCGGCGGCGTCGCCGTTGGGGTTTTTCGCTTGATCGGGGACGTCGTCGTGCTGTTCGTCCTTCTTCAACATGGCGTTGCGCTTGGCATCCCAGCGCAATTGCATCCGGCCCTTTTTCACCCCGGCGGCGATGCCGCGCGCGGCAACGGCTTTGTAGCGGTCGACGTATTCAATGAAGGCGCTGACGATGCTGAACAGCGCCTTGACCAGACGCTTGGCGACGTTGAACAGCTGCGTTGCACGGTCAGCCAGACGCAGCGTCAGATAAGCGATCCCCGCCCCCGCTCCGACAAACGTCAGCACCACGCTGATCAACACATCGATGATCAGTTGCACGATCATCATCGACGCCACTTCAGCAGACTTGCCGGCAACCTCGCTGGGCGGCAGCATGTCCAGCCAAAGGCTTGCCGACCGCAGCAGCAAGCACATCGCCGCTTCGTCACTGACCAGCAACTGCAGCTTTTCCATGAGATCCGGAGCGGTCTGTGCCAGCTCGATCAGATCAGCCGCGCCGCTGCCTAGACGTTCGGCAAACTTGCCGGGGTCTTGGAGAATTTCCGAGAGCAGACCGAGGCTGTCCCATACCCCCTCGATGGCCGCCCAACTGCCGGCGAGCATGCCGTTGCTGGCTGCGGTCGCCACCGACTGTGACCACTGCGGCTTGAAACCCTGCCACTCGCTACGCAGCCAGCGCTCAAGTTCGCCGGTCAAACCGTCATAGGATTTGAACAGCTCGTCGACTTGACTAGAGGTGACAGCGCTGTGGACCAGAACGCGGTAGAACTTGCCCTCTTCGCCTCTGAATTCGCCCTTGCCCTGCTGATCAAGAGTGACCGGGCCGGTCTTGCCGCTATCCACGTCGACCACATCGACGGAAATGTTGCCCAGCGGGATGTCGTAGACCGATTCGAACTTGCTCTCGATCTGCATGAGCCCGCCCTGCGGGCACTGGACGACGCTGGAGGAAAATTCGTCGTCGCTGCTGCTGACCGCCGTACTGCTATCGCCGAAGCGGATGATCCGCTCCATACCCACCAGCGATGGCAAGTCTGCTGCCTCGCTGATCTGGTCCGCCCTGCGACTGAGCCAGTGATCAAGCTGTTTGCGGTAGAGGCTGAGCGTTTGCGGGAAGCTGTCGAGTTCCTGCTCGATGCGAGCGATGGCTTCCATCAACACACGCAGGCAGACAAGGTGGGCTGAAAAACGGGCTGAAGCATGAGCGGTCCCTCGCGCAAGAAATTAGTCGCGGGAACTGTGCGGGGGATCAGAAAGGAAAGAAGTCAGGCGAGTAGGCAAAGGATGTAGGACTAATCTGCAATCCAGCATCAAGCGAAAAACGTGCAGGCAGAAACGTAAACGCGGCGTGAGGAAAACCTCACGCCGCGTTTACTTAGAAGACATACATGGAATTACTGCATTGAATCATCAGCCATCAGCTGTTGCAGCTTAAGCTCGGCCAACGGGTGGCCGGCTTTGGCGGCCATGCTCCACCAACGAGCGGCCTCAGCGGGATCCGGCGCCTTGCTCGGGGTACCGGCGAGGCTGATCACGCCGACTTGATACGCCGCTTTACCATCACCAGCCAACGCCGCCAGACGCAGTAAGCGCACGCCTTCTTCACGCGCGCCTAACCCGACGCCGCGAAAAGTCAGAATGTGCCCATAAAAGCTTTGCGCACCGACATCGCCGAGGTTGGCCATGCGTGCAAACTGGCCTTCGAGCCAGCGCCAGCCACGCGGCTGGCGAACGAACCACGACCAATGAAACAGCCTGCGGGCCAGCCGGTAACCGGCCCGCGCCTTGAGCCGCAGAAACACTCAGGCCTCCGCCGATTCCGGGTATTCGTATTCGAAGACGCGCACCACTTCCGACGCATGCCAGGACGCCGCTGCAACGCCATCCGACGGCCCGGAAAAGCGCCCCAGACGCTCGACACATTCAAAAAAACCGGTACGCGGCAAACGACTGGCGCCCTGACTGATAACCAGCGAACTGCGCAACGGCTGCTCGGCTTTGGCGTCCAGTGCCGCCAGATGCTCCAGTGCAGCCGTCAACGTCTGCATCGCCGGAGTCGGTAGCTGCAAACGCTCAAGCAAGGCTCGATAAGTCAGAAGATGGCGCTGACGACGCGCCTGGTCCAGTTCCCCCAGCAATCCGTCCCAATGTTGACGACTGATGCGTACGCTCACGATTCATCCCTCCAACCTGGCACCGTCAGTTCCCAGGCCAGGCTGCGGCGAATCGCGGCGTCGGGCTGACGCTCACCACTTTCGATCATGGCCAGATATGACGGGCTGATGCCTACCGTGCGGGCCAGCGCCTCGATGGCGATGCCCTTCCCTTCGCGCAAACTGCGTAATTGATCCAGACCCGGAAGAATCGGCTCCGGCGAGGCGGCGAGCGGTGCTGCTGGCTGCGGCGCCGGTGTTGCGTTGATCCCTGCTGCTTTCAGTAAAGCCTGATATTGAGCCCACGGCAGAACCGCGTATTCGGGTTCGCCATCGCGTGCAATTATCTGAATATCCATGACTACCCCGTAGGACAACACCACTTAGCGAGTCGGCACTTTTCCCTAGAAGTGTAATCCTAACAGCGGCCAAGGTCGCGAGTGGTATCTATCTGTAGGCAGTCTTCGTCAGTCAGGGCTTTTTCGGGCCTTGCAGCTGCAATTGTTCAGGGGTATCAGGAAGGCGCTCAACCACCGCCAGCTTCTCGGGTTGCTGGCGCTTGCGCCACAGGCGGAAGGCGTTGAGCTCGTCATCGAGGGTTTTCATCAGCCACGCGAGGACAGCGATGTCATCGAGCATGCCGAACATGGGGATGAAATCCGGAATGGCATCCACCGGGCTGAGGAAATACATCAGGCCCGCCACCACCGAAATCAGCGACTTGGCACTGATCGCACGATACTCGCCACGCCAGTAGGCCAGGCACAGCGACTGCAGCAAGCGCAGATCATCCTTGAGTTTGCCCAGGCGATTGCCTTGCGCGGCGCCTTTGCTGGCCACGGCAAACAACAGGGTCGGCAAGCGTCCACGGGCCAGCAGGCGACCGGCCAACGGCAGGAATCGAGCGAAATTCCACGGAGCTTTCA
Organism: Pseudomonas sp. AC255; assembly: GCF_979258175.1. Lineage (NCBI taxonomy): Bacteria > Pseudomonadati > Pseudomonadota > Gammaproteobacteria > Pseudomonadales > Pseudomonadaceae > Pseudomonas > Pseudomonas sp. AC255. The sequence continues at coordinate 3,439,951 of NZ_OZ409841.1, forward strand.
TCTATTCTTCCCGTTGAAATGTTATCCACACAAATTGTGGATAACCTTGTGAACAGAGCTGCATTTCAGCGCTGAGAGCCCCGTTTCATAAGGGCTGCGCTCAGATCGGGCGTTTTTTACTCACATAAAAAAGCCCAATATTTCATTGACTTGGCAGCTCAGGGCGTCTAGCGCGGGCAGCCTCAAAGCTATGACTGTGTTGAACGGCGTCAGTTCGCTCTGTTTACCTTTCCTGACCTGCAGATGCAACAACGCCCCGCATAAGCGAGGCGTTGTTGGCGATGCCGTTGCGTGTTACTTGGCAGCGGCGTCTTCTTTGGCTGGATCCTTGATGGCCAGCAGTTCCAGGTCGAAAACCAGAACCGAGTTGGCCGGGATTGCCGGGCTTGGCGACTGAGCGCCGTAAGCCAGATCGCTAGGGATGTACAGTTTGTACTTCTCGCCAACGTGCATCAGTTGCAGACCTTCAACCCAACCCGGGATCACGCCACTGACTGGCAGATCGATCGGGCTGCCGCGCTCTACGGAGCTGTCGAACACGGTGCCGTTGGTCAGCTTGCCGGTGTAGTGAACAGTTACGACGTCGGTCGGCTTAGGCTGTGGGCCATCGGCTTTCTTCACTACTTCGTACTGCAGGCCGGAGGCGGTGGTGGTCACACCGGCTTTCTTGCCGTTTTCTTCGAGGAATTTCTTGCCGGCGGCTGCCGACTCTTCGCTCATCTTGGCCATACGCTCTTCAGCACGCTTTTGCAGCGAGGCGAAGGCTTCGACCAGTTCTTCATCTTTCAGCTTCTGTTCTTTCTTGCCAACGGCATCTTCGATGCCCTGGGCTACCGCTTTGGAGTCCAGATCATCCATGCCTTCCTGGGCAAGGCTTTTGCCCATGTTCAGGCCGATGCCGTAGGAAGCTTTTTGCGCCGGGGTTTTCAGCTCTACGCTGGTCTGCGAGTCACAACCCGCGAGTACCAGGCTAACCAGGGCTACCGCCGCCGCCAACCGATGCTGTTTCATGCTATTTCCTTGTTCATGCGCCGAATGGGCAATCGAGTAAAGCCGCGAGCTTATCAGGCCGCCACGACCAATGGCTACCGGCATGAGAGCAGGAATCTTCCGATAAGTTCAGGGATTAAAACGCATTTGGGCAACGGCTGGATGAAGCTTCTGTCATCCACGGACGACAAGCGTCATCGGAGCTTGCCTCAGCGTCTGGCGTAATGGCCACTTGCCCAGCAGTCATGGCTCAGGCATAACAGCGCAACAATTCGACAAGGATGTTTAACTTGCGCCTTCTATTCCGCGTTCTCACTCTGGTGATCGTGCTGGCGATAATCGCCGTTGCGGTGATTGTCTATTACGTCGCCAACCCGAAGTTGCCCTTCTACACCCCGCCGCAACAGGTACGTTACCTGGATCAATGGAGCGAAGAGCAACGGCAGACCTACTACTTCACGCCGCAAGGAACGCAAGTCAAAGGCCTGCGTTACGAGTGGTTCCAGGCATTGGAATTGCCGTTCTCCGAGCAGCGCTTCGCCTCCCCTGAATATCTCGCCCGTTTCGGCTTCCTGGTCGACCCGCAGCAGAAAGCTAGCGCGAACAACCCCGGCAACCTTCCCGTCGGTTTTGCCCGGCACCAAAATCCCGGCAACGCCTCCGAGCACTATCTGGACATCACCTGCGCCGCTTGCCACACCGGCGAGTTGCGCTTCAAAGGTCAGGCCGTGCGCATCGATGGCGGCACCGCACAGCACGTGTTGCCTTCCAGCGTTCCTACGTTGCGCGGTGGCAGTTTCGGACAGGCCCTGGTAGCCAGTCTCGCCTCGACTTACTACAACCCGTGGAAGTTCGAGCGCTTCGCCCGCCAGGTGCTCGGAGATGATTACGAAGCGCGCCGTGAACAATTGCGCAGCGAGTTCAAGACCTCGCTGAACACCTTCGTCAAAGTGGCGTGGAACGACACCCATCGCGGCCTGTACCCGACCCAGGAAGGACCGGGGCGCACCGATGCGTTCGGCCGGATTGCCAACGCGACGTTTGGCGATGCGATTTCCCCTGCCAACTACCGCGTAGCCGATGCCCCGGTGGATTATCCGCAGCTGTGGGACATGTGGACGTTCGACTGGGTGCAGTGGAACGGCTCGGCCCAGCAGCCGATGGCGCGCAATATCGGCGAAGCGCTCGGCGTCGGTGCCACGCTGAATTTCTTCGACGCCAACGGTCAGCCGCTGCAAGGCGCTGAGCGCTATCCCTCCAGCGTGCGCGTGCGCGATCTGCACGCCATCGAAGAAACCTTGCAGCAGTTGAAGCCGCCGACCTGGCCGGAAGATCTGTTCGGTGCGATCGACAAGCCGCTGGCCGCCATAGGCCGCGCGCTGTTCGCGGAAAACTGCGTCGGCTGCCATGTCCCGCGCCAATCGCAGGAAGGCGAACGCTGGGTGCAGCACTTGCACATGCTGCCGGTAGACGTGATCGGTACCGATCCCAATGCGGCCAACAACGTTGCCAGCCATCGTTTCGACCTGAGCGCGCTGCAATGGGATGTCAAAGAGTTGGAAAAAATGGACGTCAGACTGCACCCCGAACCTAAAGCGCCGCTTGATCTGAGCCAATTGTCGGTGGCCAAGGGCCTGGCTTACGTCACCGCGTTCGTGGAAAACCGTGCCTATCGCGACGCGCAGATCACGCCGGAAGAAAAACCGCGCATGGACGGTTTCGGCCTGCCGATCGGCGTGCGCGAGAAGGTCGCTTACAAGGCTCGACCGCTGGCTGGCGTGTGGGCGACTGCACCGTTTCTGCACAACGGTTCGGTGCCAAGCATCTATGAGTTGCTGTCACCGCAGGATGAGCGCGCCACCACCTTCTATAAAGGCACGCTCGAATACGACCCGCGCCACCTCGGCTATCGCACCGAACCTTTCACCAACGGTTTTCTGTTCGACACGCGCATCAGCGGCAACCACAACAGCGGCCACGAATTCCGCGCTGGCGCTCGCGGCAACGGGGTGATCGGCCGCCTCCTGCAACCAGAGGAGCGCTGGGCGCTGCTCGAATACCTGAAAGTGCTGGGCGGACCACTGGAGGCGCAGTTGCCATGATCATGCCGACATTCAAAAAAGAACTGCCGCCACTGGCTCGCTTCTGGCTCTGGTTGGGGCGTTTGCTTGGCAAGACGCTGCTGATCCTGCTGATCATCGGCCTGCTCGGCTGGGCCATCGCCGCCGCGTGGTTCGCTTGGCAGCATCGTGGGCCGGTGTCGGCGCAGGAACAGATTCCACCAGGCGAAGCGGCGATGACCCAGGACATCATTCAAACCGCTGTGCGCATCGTCGACCAGCATCGCGAAAGCACGCGTTATCTGCGCGATGCCCACGCCAAAGCGCATGGCTGCGTGAAGGCGCAAGTGCAAGTGTTACCGGAACTGGAGCAATCGCTGCGGCAGGGGGTGTTCAGCGAGCCGGGCAAGACCTGGCAGGCGCTGATCCGGTTGTCCAACGGCAATGCCTATCCGCAATTCGACAGCATTCGCGACGCGCGCGGAATGGCGATCAAGTTGCTTGAGGTTCCTGGCACGCAACTGCTCGGCAATCGCCAGGACCAGCATGAACAGGATTTCGTGATGTTCAGCCATCCGAACTTCTTTGTCAGCAATGTCGCCGAGTACCGTCAGAATGTGGCGGCGCAGGCTGACGGCAAGAAGGTCATGGCGTTTTTTCCGACGTGGGATCCGCGCACCTGGCAGGTCCGCCATCTGTTTATTGCCTTGGCCACGCTGACGCCGCCGCCGGACAGTCCTACCGAGACCACATACTTCTCGGTATCGCCCTACAAGTTCGGTGAGGCCAATGCGAAATTCCGCGTCGTGCCGGATCCGGACAGTTGCCCGGCGTATACGCTGCCCAAACAGAATCACGACCAGCCGAATTTCCTGCGCAGTGCACTGAATCAGCAGTTGTCGACGGATCGGGTGCCGGCGTGTTTTGCCCTGCAGATCCAGCGCCAGGACGCGAACAAGTACATGCCGATCGAAGACACGAGCATTGAGTGGCGTGAGCAGGATGCGGCTTTTGCAACGGTGGCGCGGATCACCCTGCCCGCGCAGGACTTCGATACGCCGGCGCTGAATCTGCAATGCGACAACCTGTCGTTCAACCCGTGGTTCGGCATCGAGGCGCATCGGCCGATGGGCGGGATCAATCGCTTGCGCAAGGCAGTGTACGAGGCGGTGAGCGACTATCGGCATGCCCGCAATGCGGCGCAGTAGCGCGGCGATTTCATAAATCGCAGACAGCAAAAAGCCCGCACAAGGCGGGCTTTTTGTGGTGTCTGGCGTTCAGTTCCAGATACCGAATATGGCGCAGCGGACGGGACTCGAACCCGCGACCCCCGGCGTGACAGGCCGGTATTCTAACCGACTGAACTACCGCTGCGCGAAACGCTTGAAACGAATGGTGGGTGATGACGGGATCGAACCGCCGACATTCTGCTTGTAAGGCAGACGCTCTCCCAGCTGAGCTAATCACCCTTCGCTTCGTTACGGGGCGCATTATGCCACAAGTTTTCGTAAAGTGTTGATTTAATTGAATATTTTTCAAAAAAATCTGAAAACCGGTGAAACGATACATCCCGCGGGTACAACCTTGAGACAGAAAAAAACCCGCCTCAGCGGGTTTTTCCGTGGTGACCTGGCGTTCAGTGGTCCAGGTTACCGAATATGGCGCAGCGGACGGGACTCGAACCCGCGACCCCCGGCGTGACAGGCCGGTATTCTAACCGACTGAACTACCGCTGCGCTAAACACTTGAAACGAATGGTGGGTGATGACGGGATCGAACCGCCGACATTCTGCTTGTAAGGCAGACGCTCTCCCAGCTGAGCTAATCACCCTTCGCTTCGGTGTGGCGCGCATTCTACGGAGCACCCCAACCTCTGGCAAGCACTTTTTTAAATAATTTTCCGAGGCCTTCCAAAGGCTTAGAGAAGGGTTGGCCTACGCCCCGGCGAAGACAATAATGCCCCCTTTGTATAAAGGAGTGACTCGCCCCATGTGGTTCAAGAACCTGCTGATCTATCGCCTGACCCAAGACCTGCCTGTCGATGCCGAGGCGCTGGAAACTGCACTGGCGACCAAACTGGCGCGGCCGTGTGCAAGCCAGGAGCTGACCACTTACGGTTTCGTTGCACCATTCGGCAAGGGCGAAGATGCGCCGCTGGTGCATGTCAGCGGGGATTTCCTGCTGATCTCTGCGCGCAAGGAAGAACGTATTCTGCCGGGCAGCGTCGTGCGTGACGCGGTCAAGGAAAAGGTCGAAGAGATCGAAGCCGAGCAGATGCGCAAGGTCTATAAGAAGGAACGCGACCAGATCAAGGATGAAATTATCCAGGCGTTTCTGCCGCGCGCGTTCATTCGTCGCTCGTCGACCTTCGCCGCGATCGCGCCGAAACAGGGCCTGATCCTGGTCAACTCGGCCAGCCCGAAACGCGCCGAAGACCTGCTGTCGACGCTGCGCGAAGTGATCGGCACCCTGCCCGTGCGTCCGCTGACCGTGAAAATGGCACCGACTGCGGTGATGACCGAGTGGGTCACCACACAGAAAGCCGCCGACGATTTCTATGTACTGGACGAGTGCGAACTGCGCGACACCCACGAAGACGGCGGCATTGTCCGTTGCAAGCGTCAGGACCTGACCAGCGAAGAAATCCAGCTGCACCTGAGCACCGGCAAAGTCGTCACTCAGCTGTCGCTGGCCTGGCAGGACAAACTGTCGTTCATGCTCGACGACAAGATGACCGTCAAGCGCCTGAAATTCGAGGATCTGCTGCAGGATCAGGCGGAACAGGACGGTGGTGATGAAGCCCTGGGCCAACTGGATGCCAGCTTCACCCTGATGATGCTGACCTTCGGCGACTTCCTGCCGGCGCTGGTTGAAGCGTTGGGTGGGGAAGAGATGCCGCAGGGGATCTGACTCTGACGAGCATCTAACCTGTGGGAGCGAGCCTGCTCGCGAATGCGGTGCGCCAGCAACATTAATGTATCTGGCTCACCGCTTTCGCGAGCAGGCTCGCTCCCACAATGTTTTGTGGTGTAACCAATAATAAGGATCAAGCCATGCGCGCACTGGCTGCACTCAGCCGCTTTGTCGGCAATACCTTCGCTTACTGGGTTCTGATATTCGCCGTCGTGGCCTTCCTGCAACCGGCGTGGTTCATCGGCCTGAAAAGCGCGATCGTACCGCTGCTGGGTCTGGTGATGTTCGGCATGGGCCTGACCCTCAAGCTCGACGACTTCGCTGCCGTCGCTCGCCATCCGTGGCGGGTGGCGCTGGGCGTGGTTGCACATTTCGTGATCATGCCCGGTGTGGCGTGGTTGCTCTGCCAGGTGTTCCACCTGCCGCCGGAAATCGCCGTCGGGGTGATTCTGGTCGGTTGCTGCCCGAGCGGCACCTCTTCGAACGTGATGACCTGGCTGGCACGCGGTGATCTGGCGCTTTCAGTGGCGATTGCCGCGGTCACTACCCTCCTCGCCCCACTGTTGACCCCGGCGCTGATCTGGCTGCTGGCCTCGGCGTGGCTGCCGGTATCGTTCATGGAGCTGTTCTGGTCGATCCTGCAAGTGGTGCTGTTGCCGATCGTTCTCGGCGTGGTCGCGCAGCGTTTGCTCGGCGACAAGGTGCGGCATGCGGTGGATGTGTTGCCGCTGGTGTCGGTGGTCAGCATCGTGATTATCGTCACCGCCGTGGTCGCGGCGAGTCAGGCGAAAATCGCCGAGTCCGGCCTATTGATCATGGCCGTGGTCATGCTGCACAACAGCTTCGGTTATCTGCTCGGCTACTTCACCGGGCGCCTGTTCGGCCTGCCGCTGGCTCAGCGCAAGTCGCTAGCACTGGAAGTCGGCATGCAGAATTCTGGCTTGGGCGCAGCATTGGCCAGTGCGCATTTCTCGCCACTGGCGGCGGTGCCGAGCGCGCTGTTCAGCGTCTGGCACAATATCTCCGGGGCGCTGCTGTCGACGTACTTCCGGCGCATGAGCGAGAAGGAAGACCGCGACAACCTCGCGCAACGGGCTGTCGACTGAGGCTGAAAACTTGATCCCCGGGTTAATGCTCGTCAGTATATTGCGCAACGCGGGGACGACCCTGCGGCTCGATCGAGTCATTCATCTGGGGACGACCCCGTCAATCGATGGAGGTCCTGCATGTCCTGGATCATTCTGTTTTGCGCCGGCCTGTTCGAAGTCGGCTGGGCCGTCGGCCTGAAATACACTGACGGCTTCACCCGCCCGCTTCCCACCGCCCTGACCGTTGCCGCCATGGCCATCAGTCTGGGTCTATTGGGCTTGGCGATGAAGGAATTGCCATTGGGTACGGCTTATGCGATCTGGACCGGCGTAGGTGCGGTGGGCACGGTGATCGCCGGGATCATTTTGTTTGGCGAATCAATGGCGCTGATTCGACTGGTCAGTGTGGCGTTGATCGTTACCGGGTTGATCGGGCTCAAGGTCAGCGCTTAAGCCACCGGCCCCATCGCTGGCAAGCCAGCTCCCACAAGATTGGTGTACACCATCGAACCTGTGGGAGCTGGCTTGCCAGCGATGAGGGCCGTCCAGTCAACAACTATCTCACGGATCCGCGCAACTCCCCCACCAACACCTGCAACTTCGCCGGCTCGGTCCCTTCGGTAATAGCCGGCCCCGCCACCAGCGTCACCCGCGACCACAAGCGATGGAACAAGCCCTTGTTCGGATCGCGACTGAAGAAACTCCCCCACAATCCTTGCAGCGCCAGCGGAATCACCGGCACCGGGGTCTCTTCGAGAATCCGCGTCACGCCGCCGCGAAACTCGTTGATCTCGCCATCGGCGGTCAATTTGCCTTCCGGGAAAATACACACCAGCTCACCGTCCCTCAAATACTGAGCGATGCGGGTAAAGGCTTTTTCGTAGATCTGGATATCTTCCTGGCGTCCGGCAATCGGAATAGCGCCCGCCGTGCGAAAGATGAAGTTCAGCACCGGCAAGTTGTAGATCTTGTAGTACATGACAAAGCGAATCGGCCTACGCACCGCCCCGCCGATCAGCAAGGCGTCGACGAACGACACATGGTTGCACACCAGCAGCGCCGCGCCCTCGTCCGGGATCGCTTCAAGGTTGCGATGTTCGACGCGGTACATGGAATGGCTGAGCAGCCAGATCATGAAGCGCATGCTGAATTCCGGAACGATCTTGAAGATGTAGGCGTTGACGCCGATGTTCAGCAGCGACACCACCAGGAACAGTTGCGGGATCGACAGCTTGGCGACGCTCAGCAAAACGATCGAAACAATCGCCGACACCACCATGAACAACGCGTTGAGAATGTTGTTGGCGGCAATCACCCGCGCCCGTTCGTTTTCAGCCGTACGCGACTGGATCAGCGCGTACAGCGGGACAATATAGAAGCCACCGAAAATGCCGAGGCCAAGGATGTCGATCAACACCGCCCAGGTGTGCACGAAGCCCAGCACGGCAATCCAGCTATGGCCGCTGACGCTGTCCGGGATCCCACCGGAATGCCACCACAGCAACAGGCCGAACACGGTCAGGCCAAACGAGCCAAACGGCACCAGACCGATCTCGACTTTGCGCCCGGAGAGCTTTTCGCAGAGCATCGAACCCAGCGCGATGCCCACCGAGAACACGGTCAGGATCAGCGTGACCACGGTTTCGTCGCCGTGCATCCATTCCTTGGCGTAGGCCGGGATCTGCGTCAGGTAGATCGCCCCGACGAACCAGAACCACGAGTTGCCGACAATCGAGCGCGACACCGCAGGCGTCTGGCCCAGACCGAGTTTCAACGTCGCCCAAGACTGACTGAAGATGTTCCAGTTCAGGCGCATTTCCGGCGACGAGGCCGCCGCGCGCGGAATACTGCGGCTGGCCAGATAACCCAGCACGGCAATGCCGACGATTGCTGCGGAGACTACCGGCGCGTAGTGCTCGGACGACATCATGATCCCGGCGCCGATGGTGCCAGCGAGAATCGCCAGAAACGTGCCCATTTCCACCAGACCGTTGCCACCGACAAGTTCATCGTCGCGCAAGGCCTGCGGCAGGATCGAATACTTCACCGGGCCGAACAGCGCCGAGTGCGTGCCCATGGCGAACAGCGCCACCAGCATCAGCGACAGATGATCGAAGAGGAAGCCGATCGATCCTACGGCCATGATGGCGATTTCCGCGAGTTTGATCAGACGGATCAGCGCGTCCTTGGCGAATTTTTCCCCGAACTGCCCGGCCAGCGCCGAGAACAGGAAAAACGGCAGGATAAACAGCAGCGCGCAGAGGTTGACCCAGATCGAGCGATCGCCCTCGATGGTCAACCGATAGAGGATGGCGAGGATCAACGACTGCTTGAACACGTTGTCGTTGAACGCGCCGAGCGACTGGGTAATAAAGAAGGGCAAAAAGCGCCGGGTGCGCAACAGGTTGAACTGTGAGGGGTGACTCATCTTCCGTGTTTCCTGATGTTAGGTAGTGAGGCCTGGGTGCTTGTTATTGGAATCCCGCACCACGATCCAGGCCACACCTTACCTAAACTTTTCGGATTATTTCTTCAAACCTGCAATACACGGCGAGACAAACAGCTCGCCACGCCACGCGCCCTGCACGGTGCGCTTGCCGACGATCAGCCACATTGCCGCCAACAAAATCACCAGCGCCGTACCGAACACACTGAAAAATGTCAGGTTGAGGATACTTGCCAGTTTCAGCGTCGCCAGCGAATACACGCCCAATGGGAAGGTGAAGCCCCACCAGCCGAGGTTGAACGGAATGCCGTCACGCAGATAACGCACGGTGATCAGCAGCGCCATCAACATCCACCACAGACCGAAGCCCCACAGCGTGATCCCTGCCACCAGCCCTAATCCTGAGGCGATTTCACCGACGCCAGCCAGGCCATTGGCGGCAAAAATCGCTGGCGCCTCACCGCCCAACAGCAACATGCCCAGCGCACCGGTGCCGATCGGACCGAGGGCCAGCCAACTCGACGCGGCCATGTTTTCGTGAGGTAGCTTGTGCAGAGCCATACGCAACAACAGGATGGTCAGAATGCTGAACGCCACCGGCAGGGAGAAAGCCCAGAGCACATAGCTGGTGGTCAGTACGACGAGTTGCCCATGTGCGTCGGTCAGATGCGGGGCGAGCAAACCGCCGCTGGCCGCTGCTACTTCCGCCGCCACCACCGGCAGCAACCAGACCGCAGTCATCTGATCGATGCTGTGTTCCTGACGGGTAAACATCATGTACGGAATCAACACACCGCAGGCCAGCGACATCGCCACATCGACCCACCACAATACTTCAACGAGCTGGATGACACCGTCGCCCCAACGCGGCAGCCCGAACAACAGAAAGCCGTTGATGATCGTCGCCAGGCCCATGGGAATGGTGCCGAAGAACATCGATACAGTCGAATGGCCGAAAATCCGCCGCGCCTCGTCAAAGAACAAAATCCAGCGCGCGGCGTAGGCAGCGGTAAACAGGCTGAACAAGAGAATGTTGAACAGCCACAGCCCCTCGGCCACGGCGCGCAATCCGGGAATGGCCAGCGGCAACTGGGCAAGCGCCAATGCCAGCACACCGGTGCCCATGGTCGCGGCGAACCAGTTCGGCGTGAATTGGCGGATCACTTCGCGCGGATGCTGAAGCTGTCTGAAAGGTTTGTAGCCAGGGGTGACGCTGTTGGGGCAAATCATCATGAACTCCTGTCCTCTGGTGAGGTTGAGTGCATGGTAGATCCGAATCGAATATCGATATAACGGGTAATATCTCTAACTGTTATCTGTTTTGCAGATAAGCATCTACACGCGCTAAGGAGCGCTGCAAACTCTGCCGGTCTGCGGACGCAGACTGAGCAGCAGCGCAGCCACGGCCAGCACGATCAATACAACGCCGTAACCATCAGTGGTCGCCAGCAACCCGAAACTGCGAGCCAGTTGCCCGGCCAGCAGCGCCGGCAAACAGAACGCCAGATAACTGAGCACGTAATACGCCGACATCAATCCGGCTCGCTCGTGTGGCGAGGCCAGCGACACCAGACTGCGCACCGCACCGAGGAAACCCGAACCGAAGCCGCAACCGGCGACCAGGGTGCCAAAGAAAAACAGCGACAAACTGGCGCCATGCACACCGAGCAGAATCAGCACTAGCCCGATCGGCAGCAAGCTCGCGCCCAGCCGCAGCGCCTGAGCGGCCGGACGATTGCGCATCATGAAAATCATCAACGCACCGGTCACGGTGAGCGCCGCGACCGTAGCGCCACCGATCAGATTGGAGGTAGAGCCAGTGGCGGTGCGCACCAACGACGGCGCCAGCGAGGCATAAAAACCTCCGAGCGCCCAGGTTGCGGTGTTCAGCGGCAGCACTCGCCACAACGTTGAACGCGCTTGCACCGGCACGTGCAAAGTCGGTCGCAAAGACGCCAGCGCCCCACCTTGCCGCGAGACACTTTCCGGCAGGCGCCAGACATAAACGCCCTGCAACACGAACAACGCCAACAGCAACCAATAGGTCAGCTGCAACGGCGCCGGTGCGAATTCTGCCAGCAAGCCACAGCCCAAACCGCCCAAAGCCATCCCGAGTAACGGCGCGACACTGTTGATCAGCGGCCCCTGCTGGCGGTCGGTATCGAGCAATGTTGCGCTCAAAACGGCGGTGGCCATGCCGGTGGCGAAACCCTGCAGTACCCTCGCGCCGATCAACCAAGCGACACTGTCGGCATAAATGAACAGCAGCATCGCCAGCGCATTGAGCAGCACGGCACTGAAGATCACCGGTTTGCGTCCGAGATGGTCGGAAAGCGAACCAACCGTCAGCAACGCCGCCAACAGACTGAAAGCGTAAACGGCGAAGATCAGCGTCAACATCGCTGCCGAGAAATGCAGCTGATCCTGATACAAGTGATACAACGGCGTCGGCGCGGTGGAAGCGGCGAGAAAACTGAGTAAGGTGATCGCCAGAAACCACAAGCTCGACTGGTGGGAAGCGACACTATTCAAGGGGCTGGTCATGGGCATACTCCGCAAAAGCTAATTTTTTGCTTTTGTGCAGTGTGCTACCGCCCCGCGCTTAAAGCAAATTCTTTGTGTTAAGGTCTGCCGCATGGCTATTAAAGAAGGTTTACGCCCCGGTGGCCGCAGTGCCCGGGTGCAGGAGTCGATTCATTCGGCGGTCAATGCGCTGCTGCAAGAGCAGGAACGTTCCACCGTGACCGTCCCGCAGATTGCCGCCCGCGCAGGGGTTACGCCGTCGACGATTTATCGACGCTGGGGTGATCTGGCGGCGTTGCTGGCGGACGTCGCCCTCGCCCGCATGCGCCCGGACAGCGAGCCGGCGAACACTGGCAGCCTGCGCGGCGATATCCGCGCCTGGGCCGAGCAATATCTCGACGAGATGAGCTCGGAGGTCGGGCGCAACATGATGCGCGACGTGCAGGCCAGCGCTACGCCGGGCTATTGCATGGCGATCATTGGTGCGCAGTTGCAGACCATCGTCGATCGCTATCCGCATGAGAAGGCGCCGAGTGTCGATCGCTTGATCAATCTGGTGGTGGCGCCGGTGGTGTTCCGGATTCTGTTTTCGGCCACGGCGCTGGAGGTGGCTGAGTTGCATCGGTTGATCGATATTGCATTGCGGCAGGACTGACGCCTTCGCGAGCAGGCTCGCTCCCACAAGGGAATGCATTCCAGAACGTGGGAGCGAGCCTGCTCGCGAAGAGGCCCGCCCGGTCACCACAAAAACTACTCGGTACCCCGCCTGCGACACCCCGCCACGCCACGACCTTGGTCGACACTGACTAACCGTCGCGCGCGTGCGAGACTGTCCGCCCGGGCAGGAGTGCCGGGGAGTCTTTTGTCGGGAGTGCTGCATGTCGTTGTCCACCGGGCTGATCGCCGTCGTTGCCCTGGCCTACATGGCCATCATGTTCGCCATCGCCTTCTACGGCGACCGTCGCAGCACGCCGTTGCCGCCGCGGGTGCGTGCCTGGGTGTACAGCCTGTCGCTGGCGGTCTACTGCACCAGCTGGACGTTCTTCGGCGCGGTCGGTCAGGCGGCGGAGCAACTGTGGTCATTCCTGCCGATCTACCTCGGGCCGATCCTGCTGCTGGTCGGCGCGCCGTGGGTCCTGCAGAAAATGGTGATGATCAGCAAACAGGAGAACATCACCTCCATCGCCGACTTCATCGCCGCGCGCTACGGTAAGTCGCAATCGCTGGCGGTGGTGGTGGCGCTGATCTGTCTGGTCGGCGTGTTGCCCTATATTGCCCTGCAACTCAAAGGCATTGTCCTCGGCGTGAACCTGTTGATCGGCGCCGGCGCCGATGCCATGGGCACCCGCGCCCAGGACACGGCGCTGATCGTGTCGCTGGTGCTGGCGTTGTTCACCATCGTTTTCGGTACGCGCAACCTCGACGCCACCGAACACCACCGTGGCATGGTGCTGGCGATCGCGTTCGAATCGCTGGTCAAGCTGTTCGCCTTCCTCGCCGTCGGCGCCTTCGTCACGTACGGGCTGTATGACGGTTTCGACGACCTGTTCAATCAGGCGATGCTCGCCCCGCGCCTTGAGGCGTACTGGAAGGAAACGATTAATTGGCCGTCGATGGTGGTGCAGACCGGCGTGGCGATGATGGCGATCATCTGCCTGCCCCGGCAATTTCACGTGACCGTGGTGGAGAACATCGACCCGCAGGATCTGCGACTGGCGAAATGGGTGTTCCCCGCCTATCTGGCTTTGGCCGCATTGTTTGTAGTACCGATCGCCCTTGCCGGTCAGATGATGCTGCCCAGCCACGTGCTGCCCGACTCGTTTGTGATCAGCCTGCCGCTGGCCCAGGCCCATCCGGCGCTGGCGATGCTGGCGTTTATCGGTGGTGCATCGGCAGCGACCGGCATGGTGATTGTCGCCAGCGTCGCACTGTCGACCATGGTCTCCAACGACATGCTGCTGCCGTGGCTGTTGCGGCGCAACAACGCCGAGCGCCCGTTCGAAGTGTTCCGCCAGTGGATGCTCTCGGTGCGCCGCGTGAGCATCGTGGTGATTCTGCTGCTGGCCTACGTCAGTTATCGCTTGCTCGGCTCGACCGCGAGCCTGGCGACCATCGGCCAGATCGCTTTCGCGGCGGTAACGCAACTGGCGCCGGCGATGCTTGGCGCGCTGTACTGGAAACAGGCCAACCGCCGTGGCGTGTTCGCCGGGCTCGCTACCGGGACGTTTCTGTGGTTTTACACGCTGGTGCTGCCGATTGCCGCGCACAGTCTCGGCTGGTCACTGGCGAGCTTCCCCGGCTTGGCGTGGCTGCACAGCAATCCGCTGAACCTGCCGATCACCCCGTTGACCCAAGGCGTGGTGCTGTCGCTGGCGGGTAATTTCACCCTGTTCGCCTGGGTCTCGGTGCTGTCGCGCACGCGCGTTTCCGAGCACTGGCAAGCCGGGCGCTTCATCGGTCAGGAAATCAGCGCGCGGCCTAATGCCCGTTCGATGCTGGCGGTGCAGATCGACGATCTGCTGCAACTGGCGGCGCGTTTCGTCGGCGAAGAACGTGCGCGGCAGAGCTTCATTCGCTTCGCCTACCGTCAGGGCAAGGGTTTCAACCCCAACCAGAACGCCGACAGCGAATGGATTGCCCACACCGAACGCTTGCTCGCCGGTGTCCTTGGCGCTTCTTCGACGCGCGCCGTAGTAAAGGCCGCCATCGAAGGTCGGGAAATGCAGTTGGAGGACGTAGTCCGAATCGCTGACGAAGCCTCGGAAGTGCTGCAGTTCAACCGCGCCCTGCTGCAAGGCGCGATCGAGAACATCACCCAGGGCATCAGCGTGGTCGACCAGTCGCTGAAACTGGTGGCGTGGAACCGGCGTTATCTGGAGCTGTTCAACTACCCCGACGGCCTGATCAGCGTCGGCCGGCCGATTGCCGACATCATTCGCTACAACGCCGAACGCGGTTTGTGCGGCCCCGGCGAAGCGGAAGTGCACGTCGCGCGACGCTTGCACTGGATGCGTCAGGGCCGCGCGCACACTTCCGAACGGCTGTTTCCCAATGGCCGGGTGATCGAGCTGATCGGCAACCCGATGCCCGGCGGCGGATTTGTCATGAGCTTCACCGACATTACCGCGTTCCGCGAAGCCGAACAGGCGCTGACCGAGGCCAACGAAGGGCTGGAACAACGGGTCAGCGAGCGCACCCAGGAACTGTCGCAACTCAACGTCGCGCTCACCGAAGCCAAGGGCAATGCCGAGGCGGCCAACCAGTCGAAAACCCGTTTCCTCGCCGCTGTCAGCCATGACTTGATGCAACCGCTGAACGCCGCACGGCTGTTCTCCGCCGCCCTCTCTCACCAGAACGAAGGCTTGAGCGCAGAGGCGCAGCAGTTGGTGCAACACCTCGACAGCTCGCTGCGCTCGGCGGAAGACCTGATCAGCGATCTGCTGGACATCTCGCGCCTGGAAAACGGCAAGATCAACCCGGACCGCAAAGCGTTCGTCGTCAATGAACTGTTCGACACCCTCGGCGCGGAGTTCAAAGCGCTGGCCCAAGAGCAAAAGCTCACGTTCCGGGTGCGCGGCAGTCAATTGCGCATCGACAGCGACATCAAACTGCTGCGGCGAATCCTGCAAAACTTCCTCACCAACGCTTTCCGCTATGCCAAAGGCCCGGTGCTGCTGGGCGTGCGTCGGCGCGGTGGCGAGTTATGTCTGGAAGTCTGGGATCGCGGCCCGGGGATTCCGGAAGACAAACAACAAGTGATTTTCGAAGAATTCAAACGCCTCGACAGCCACCAGACCCGCGCCGAAAAAGGTCTGGGCCTGGGTCTGGCGATCGCCGACGGCTTGTGCCGCGTGCTGGGGCATACCTTGCGCGTTCGCTCCTGGCCGGGGCGCGGCAGTGTGTTCAGCGTCACGGTACCGCTGGCGCGCACGCAAACGCCTGCGGCGAGCGCCTCGATCGAACCGAACAGCAAAATGCTCAGCGGCGCGCAGGTGCTGTGCATCGATAACGAAGACAGCATCCTGATCGGCATGAACAGCCTGCTGAGCCGCTGGGGGTGCCAGGTATGGACGGCGCGCAATCGCGAAGAATGCGCAGCGATATTGAATGAAGGTGTGCGGCCGCAACTGGCGCTGGTCGACTATCACCTCGACCACGGCGATACCGGCACAGAGCTGATGGCCTGGTTGCGCACGCGCCTGGGCGAGCCGGTACCCGGCGTGGTAATCAGCGCGGATGGACGCCCGGAGACCGTAGCGCAAGTGCATGCTGCGGGCCTGGATTACCTGGCCAAACCGGTGAAGCCGGCAGCGTTGCGGGCACTGTTGAGTCGGTATTTGCCGTTGTAGAAGGTGACCTTGCAGACGCCTTCGCGAGCAGGCTCGCTCCCACAGAACAGCAAGAGCAAGAGCAAGAGCAAGAGCAAGAGCAAGAGCAAGAGCAAGAGCAAGAGCAAGAGCAAGAGCAAGAGCAAAAGATCGCAGCCTTCGGCAGCTCCTACAGTTGGACCGTCGATATCTGAGTGAAATGGTTGGTCGGCAGATTGCCTTCGCGAGCAGGCTCGCTCCCACAAAAGCAAAAGCAAAGCAGCGCAGCTGCCCGCGGCGAAGCCGCACCACTCAACAATGAGCGCAAGCTCGAGTGCTTTTGATCTTGATCCACCGGCGACGTCGGAAGGCTGAGCGGAGGGATTGATCCGGGCGTGGGAGCGCAGCGACCGTCTGGCGCAGCCAGACACAGCGGAAGGAGGTGCAGCGAAGCAAACCGTAGCCGCTGCGCCCGGATCAGTCCCGGAGCGAAGGAACCCGAGCCTGCGAGGGCCGAACGCAGGAGCTAGCGTTTTTTGCTTACTTTTTTAGGCGCTTGTAAAAAAGTAAGTCGCCGTCAGGCGAAACCGCCAGCCGCCACGACCGCAGCAACGGATATGCCCCCAAAATCAGCCCAAAAAACGACGCCTACTCAGGCAACTCAACCAACCCATCAACATCCGTCATCGCCCGCTCCAGCAAATCCGCCGGCAAGCTCTTGCTCGCCCGCGCACCGAGCAACTTCAACTGCTCACTGCGGCTGACCAGATTACCGCGCCCCTCTGTCAGCTTGTTACGCGCTGAGCTGTAAGCCTTGTCCAGTTGCTGCAGACGATTGCCCACTTCGTCCAGATCCTGAATAAACAACACGAACTTGTCATACAGCCAACCCGCCCGCTCGGCGATTTCCCGGGCGTTCTGGCTCTGCCGTTCCTGCTTCCACAAACTGTCGATCACCCGCAGCGTGGCCAGCAGCGTAGTCGGACTGACGATGACGATATTGCGGTCGAAAGCGTCCTGAAACAGCGAAGGCTCAGCCTGCAACGCAGCGGAAAATGCCGCTTCGATCGGTACGAACAACAAAACGAAATCGAGGCTGTGCAGGCCTTCCAGACGCTTGTAATCCTTGCCGGCCAGACCTTTGACATGATTGCGCAGCGACAATACATGCTGCTTGATCGCGATCTGCCCGAGGGTGTCGTCATCGGCCGCAACATATTGTTGATAGGCCGTGAGGCTGACTTTCGAATCGACCACCACCTGCTTGTCGCCGGGCAGGTAAATGATCACATCGGGCTGGAAGCGCTCGCCGTCCGGGCCTTTGAGATTGACCTGGGTCTGGTATTCGCGGCCCTTCTCCAGACCTGCATGCTCAAGAACGCGCTCGAGGATCAGTTCGCCCCAATTGCCTTGGGTTTTCTGGCCCTTGAGCGCGCGAGTCAGGTTGGTCGCTTCGTCGCTCAAGCGCAGGTTCAATGCCTGCAAACGCTCCAGCTCCTTGGCCAGCGAGAAGCGCTCGCGGGCTTCGGCCTGATAGCTTTCTTCCACGCGTTTTTCAAAGGACTGGATGCGTTCTTTCAACGGATCGAGTAACTGCCCGAGCCGCTGCTGGCTGGTTTCGGCAAAGCGCTGCTCACGCTCATCGAAGATCTTGCCGGCCAGCTCGGCGAATTGCGCACGCAACTCATCGCGCGAGCCTTGCAGGTCGTTGAGACGTTGTTGATGGCTTTCCTGTTGTTCGCGCAGTTCGGCACTCAGCGAGGCAGCGTGGGCGTCGAGGCGGCGCAACTCAGCGTCCTTGTTGGCGCGTTCGAGGTTCCAGGCGTGGGAGGCATCGCGGGCGTCATCGCGCTCGATCTGCAGCAATTCAACTTCGCGGCGCAGGGCGGCGAGGTCTGCCTGTTTGGCGGCATTGGCCTGGCCGAGATCGGCGATTTCATCGCGGCTCGCTTCAAGCTGCGCGGTGAGGCCGTCCTGGGCCAGTTGCGCCATGGCCAGGCGCTCTTCGAGCAAGGCCAGATCGGCCTGGGCATTGCCGGCCCGGCGTTGCAGTTGCCAGGCCAGCGCCAGCAGCGGCACCCCTGCTGCCGCAAGACCAAGCAATATGCTGGTCAAGTCCATAGCCATAGCGACTCCTGCCAATCGGATAAAGCCTGAAGGTTAACCAAGGTGTCTGGGCTTGGACAGCTCAGTCTTCGATCAGACCGAGTTCCTGCTGTGCGCGACGGTCACCGGCGCGGGCGGCCTGACGCAGCAGCTCCTGACCGATACGCCGGTCACGGGCATTGCCGCACTCACGGCAGATCAATTGGCCGAGACGGCTTTGCGCAGCGACTACACCTTCACGGGCCGGTTGCTTGAGCAGGCGGCCCGCGAGGTGTTTGGCGCTGGGACTGTCGCTCAGGCGCGGCGCATCGAGCAGCCACTCAGCCACACGTACGGAAAAACGCTTGGGAGCGGTAACAGAGGTCGGATTGGAGGTAACAGAGTCTGATACTGAGCGAAACTTCATAAAGCACTGCGGGACAGATCGGAAGGCGCGCCACTTTACTCTCTTTTTCTTACAGGTAAAGTCGAAAAAAACCCGGCACGCCCGTCCTAGAGCAAGCGCTAGGGACAATCCACAGAAGCTGTGGATAAGTCAGTGGACAACCGCTCTGTGATCCTCGCAAAGCCTTATGGAATGGGGCTCGCAGTCAAACTGACGATTTTTTCACCAACAAAAAAAGACGATATTTTTCATTGACTTAAACTTTTGATACAGGCAGCGACTGAAGTCAGGATCGATGTGACAGTTGCGTTACGCTCTGCGCAACTAATGTGCACAAGTACCTGTGCGCCGGTTATATGCGTGCGCTTTTTGGGGTCATTTTGCGCAGCTGCGAACGACCGAAAGGCTCTGCGAAAAGCGTGCACGCCGACGGACGGTGCGACACGACCATTCCGTGCGAAGCTTTTTTCGTCATGGGGTTTGCTTCGCCCGAACGGATCCGTTACTATCCGCGGCGTTAGTACCAAGCTGAAAGTCAATTCCGGTCGAACATCTCCCACGGTCAACTTCCAACAGGAAGACACTGCCGAAAAAAGCGGGAACGACCCCTCGATGGTTTCCAGGTAACTCTTGCGACGACGCTGCCTTTGAACGAAAGCAAAGGGCGTTGCGAAGAACACTTACTCTGACCGAACCAACCTGCAAATTGATCAGGATCTTCACCCCGGGCCCAGAACCTTTGCCCTCGCTGTGATGCCTGTCCTCCTAAGTACCTACCTGCCAGCCCAAGCGCGCTCACTTATCAGCGCTTCAAACTGGCTGCTTTGTTCCAGTCGGGTTCTTCGTTCGATCAATGGTGATCAACGTTACTGGAACGTTTTAACGTTGCACGGTTCTTATCCGTGTCATTTGTAGGAACACCTAATAACTATGTCTACTCAAATCCAGACTCAGGATGCCATTCGCACCCTAACCAACGCTTTTGCTCCAATGAACTGCCTGATCATGGCCGCTCGCAAAGGCTGCTTCAGCTTCACCGTGGTCAATGAACACGGCATCGCTCGTCACAGCGAGCGTCTGTACCCCGATCAATACTCCAGCGCCGAACCGCTGCAGGCCGTGATCGAGCGTACCCGTCAGGCACTGGTTGCCTGAAAGCCGGACAGGCTGCAAAAGCAAAGCCCTGCTGAAAAGCGGGGCTTTTTATTGCCTGATATTTCACTTTTAGCGCAACGCTTCTAAGCATGTTCCGATCTAACGCCCGGGATGCGATGGCGGAAATATTTTAAAAACAGTCCTTTACACGCTGAATATGACACTACACTTCAACTCAAGCGGCTTGACCCGCTTGCGGCGAGCCTGAGTCGATCCACTGCTGCCAAAGCCCCTTCAGGACTCGCCCTTAACAACAAGAACCGAGGGTGTTATGGGTATCGCTGCCAGCGAACTGTGCCGCTATGTGATCCGTCCCACATTGATCTATCTGGGACGCCACTGCGCAACTGCCGAATCCCTGCTGCTGGGTATCGCTGCCAGCCAATCCGCCCTCGGCTCTGCCCTGCATGACCGCCGTGGCCACGGCCTATACCGGATTGCCGAGCATCGCCATCAGGCGCTCTGGGATGATTATCTGGCGCTCGATCCGGAGCGCGCCAGCCTGGTGCGCGGCCTCGCCAGTCAGCATGCATTCCTCAGCGGTCCGCATCTGGAACTGACCGTGAACCTGCGTTACGCCACGGCCATCGCCTGGCTGCTGGTAGAAGAACAGAACCCCACCCTCCCCGCTCCGACCGATCTGCTCGGCATGGCGCGCATCTGGCGCCAGACCTTTCAACCGCAAGGCCGTTTGCGCGACTTCACCTATGCCTGGCAAACCTGTGTTTCACCGTTGAATCAGGTCGCTTGCTGACCGGGCGGTTTCACAAGTTCTCGCAACAAGTCGCCATTTTGGTCGGATTGTCCTACAAAACCGCTCTAACTCAAGGCTTACAGGCTATAGCGCTGGGACGAAAATGTTGGTAATTTTCGCCCCGGTGATCACCAGGAGTTCTAATAATGAAAAAAGTCATGCTCAAAACCACCCTTAGCCTCGCCGTTACCCTTGCCTCCACACAAATCTTCGCGGCAGGTTTTGCCCTCAACGAACAAAGCATCAGTGGGATGGGGACTGGTTTTGCCGGGCGATCTTCTTCTGCCGACGACGCAAGCACTGTTTATGGCAACCCGGCCGGCATGGCGCGCATCAAGCGCGAACAAGTCACCGGCGGCGTCGCCCTGGTCGACGCGCATACCGATATCAGCGATACCAGCTCCAGCCCTAATGGCGGCAGCAACAAGGGCGACATGGTGCCCCTCACTGCCGTACCGATGGGCTTCTATGTAAAACCGATCGATGATCACTGGGCATTCGGCCTCGGTGTCTACGTGCCGTTCGGCCTGATCACGGATTACGAAAACGGCTTCGCCGGTCGTTACTTCGGCAGCAAGTCCGAAGTGCAAGTCATCACTTTCCAGCCAACCGTCAGCTACGCCTTCAACGACAAGGTGTCGATCGGTTTCGGCCCGACCATCAACCGCATCGACGGCTCGCTGGAATCCAACCTGTCGATCACCCAGGCACTGCCGGACGGCAAGGTCAAGATCAAGGGTGACGACACCGCGCTGGGTTACAACGTCGGCTTGCTGGTCCAGGCCACCGACACCACCCGTGTCGGCCTGACCTATCACTCCAAGGTCGACTACAAGCTCGAAGGCGACACCAAGGTCAACTACAACGCTCTGGCGCTGGTGGGCGTTGGCGCCAACCAGAAGTACGACGCTTCGTTGAAGATCACCACGCCGGAATCCGTGGACCTGTCGGTCACCCAGGCGATCAACGATCGCTGGAACGTCTACGCCGGTACCACCTGGACCCGCTGGAGCCAACTGGACAAGATCACCGTGAAGAACTCCGGCGTGCAGCCTCTGCTGGCCGGTCAGTTCGGTTCGATCAACGAAGACCAGAACTGGCATGACTCCTGGGCCTATGCCGTGGGTACCTCGTACCAGTTGAACAAGGAATGGGTCCTGCGTACCGGTCTGACCTTCGACCAGTCGCCAACCAATAACGAAGACCGCTCGCCGCGTATCCCGACTGGCGACCGTACCATCTTCAGTATCGGTGCCGGCTGGAGCCCGACCGACGACCTGACCATCGACGTCGCGTACTCGTACCTCAAAGAAGAGTCGGTCAACATCCGCAACGAAAACGCGCGTGGCCAGACTTACGATGCCAAGTATGAAAACTCGGCAAACGGCTTCGGTGTCGGCGCGACTTACCGCTTCTGATGCACCGTGGCGAGGCTAACCCTCGCCCACGAAAAAGCCCCGCTCTCTTCGCAGAGGCGGGGCTTTTTCATGCCTGGGCATCGAACAAACCGGTAGGAGCTGACGAGTGCAACGAGGCTGCGATCTTTTGATCCTGGAATTTCAAGAACAAAAGATCGCAGCCTCGTTGCACTCGTCAGCTCCTACAGGACCATCAAGGCTTCAGCGGTTTGGAGGCAATGGCCTTTTCGATCGCGGCGATAAACTCGGGATCATCCGGCTTGGTCAAGCTGGAAAAACTCGCCACGACCTTGCCCTGCCGGTCGACCACGTACTTGTAGAAATTCCACTTCGGCGCATTGCTCTGCGCGGCCAGCACCTGAAACAGATGCGTGGCGTCATCGCCGCGGACCTTCTGCGGCTCGGTCATGTTGAAGGTCACGCCATAATTGGCGTAGCAGACCTTGGCGGTTTCCGCGCTGTCCTTGGACTCCTGCTTGAAGTCATTCGACGGCACGCCAAGCATTTCCAGCCCCTGATCCTTATAGCGCTTGTTCAGCGCCTCGAGGCCTTCGAACTGCGGGGCGAAACCGCAGAAGCTGGCGGTATTGACCACCACCAGCGGCTTGTCGGCGTACTGCTTGCACAGATCGATGGATTCCTTGGCGCGCAGCTTGGGCAGCGAGCCTTGCAACAGCTCAGGACAGTCGGCGGCCTGGGCCAGGCCAGTCAACGCCATCAGCAACGCGGGAACAGCACACCAGCGCATCAACATGTCGAATTTCCTTGGGCAGTCATCAGGCTTCGACGTTACTCGCCACGCTGCCATCTAGCAAATGCTCATGCCCAACTGCATCAGCGCCAGACCGCCGCGTTGCCAGCCCCACCACACCAGCGCCAACAGCGCTGCAGCCAGTGCGGTCAGCGCGAATCGCGCGCAGATCCGGCTCATGCTGCGCTCGCCGCAGCTTGCAGGCGCGCCACCGGACGCTCGCGCACCGGCCAGTTCAGCGCCGCCGCGAGCAGACTCAAGAGAACCGCCACTTGCCAGATCAAGTCATAACTCCCGGTTCGGTCATACACCACCCCGCCCAGCCAGCCGCCAAGGAACGAGCCGAGCTGATGGAACAGAAAGACGATGCCACCGAGCATGGACAAATTGCGCACGCCGAACAAGGTCGCCACCGTACCGTTGGTCAACGGCACCGTCGACAGCCACAGGAAGCCCATGGCCATGCCGAACAGATACGCTGTAGTGGTGGTCACCGGCAACCACAGGAACAGCACGATCACCACCGCGCGCAACAGATACAGCGCAGTCAACAGACGCGGTTTGGACATGCGTCCGCCAAGCCAACCAGCAGTGTAAGTGCCGAAGATATTGAACAGCCCGATCAATGCCAGCACCGTGGTGCCGACGCTCGCTGGCAGATGCTGATCGACCAGATACGCCGGCAAGTGCACGCCAATGAACACCACTTGAAACCCGCAGACAAAAAAGCCGAACGCCAGCAGCCAGAATCCCGAATGCGAGCAGGCCTCACGCAGCGCTTCGGAGAGGGTTTGTTCGTGGCCGAGAACCGGCAGTGGCTTGTCTTTTAACATGCTCACCAGCGGCACAATCATCGCCACCAGCAGGCCCAGCACCAACAGCGCGGCCGACCAGCCGAGCCAGCCGATCAGGCCCAGCGTGCCCGGCAACATCGCGAACTGGCCGAACGAACCGGCGGCGCTGGCGATACCCATGCCCATGCTGCGTTTCTCTGGCGGCACAGCGCGACCCACAACACCAAGAATGACTGAAAACGAAGTGCCCGAAAGACCGATACCGATCAGCAGACCGGCACTGAGTGACAGAGTCACCGCCGAATCAGACAGGCCCATGCACACCAGGCCCGCCGCGTAGAGGATCCCACCGACCAGCACCACTTTCGCCGCGCCGAAGCGGTCAGCCAGCGCGCCGGTGAACGGCTGCGCCAGGCCCCAGATCAGGTTTTGCAGGGCTATGGCGAAGGCAAACACTTCGCGACCCCAGCCGAACTGCGCGCTCATCGGCGACAGGAACAGACCGAACCCGTGGCGCACGCCCAATGACAACGCCAGGATCAGCGCACTCCCCAGCAACACCCAACCGCACGTACGCCACATCGATGTCATTGTTATTCTCCAGTCGCGGGTATATACCCGCTTGAGCGCGAAAAACCGCCGTCAGGCCAGTTCGTCGAGCAGTTTGAGCAAGGTTTCGCGCTTCTCGGCACCGAGACGGTCGATCAGCCGCTGTTGCGCCGCTTCCCACGCCGGCAATGCCGCTGCCAGGCGCTGCACGCCGGTTTCAGTGAGGCGCACGATGCGGTTGCGCATGTCCTCGCCTTCGGCCAGCGCCACCAGACCTTCGCCCTCCAGCACACGTAGATTGCGTCCGAGCGTGCTGCGATCCAGGCCCATGGCCTCAGCCAGTTCGGAAATGCTCGGTTGCTCCAGCCGCTGCAGATTGCACAGCAGAGAATACTGGGCAACGTTGATCCCGAAGCCATCGAGAGCGCCGTCGTAATGCCTGCTGACGCCACGCGCGGCGCGACGCAGGTTGGTGCACAAACACTGAGAAGGAAGCATGATGCGTGTATATACCCGCGAGTGTGTTAAATCAAGTTACAGATGAGTTTACTCTGAACATCATTGTTGCCGGTGAGGCCCCTTCGCGAGCAGGCTCGCTCCCACAGGGGATTGCATTTCGAAAGTGGGAGCGAGCCTGCTCGCGAAGGGGCCGGCATCATCTACGCAAATCCTTCAGACCAAAGCGAGCCCCACCAACACCCCCATCTCCAGCAATTCCAGCAACGCCCCTGCCGTATCCCCGGTAGTCCCACCCAACCGCCGCATCATCAATCGCCGCAGCCAGACAAACCCAACCAGCGAAATCAGCACCGCGCCGATACCCGCGATCAACACGCAGCCCAGCGCACTCAACCCCAGCACCCACCACCCCGCTTTGCGCGGCAGATGATCGGCCAGCGCCTGACCCAAGCCACCCGCACGCACATACGGCGTAGTCAGAAACAACCCCAACAGCGCCGCCCGCCCGAGCACCGGGACGATGATCAGCGCCAGGGTATGCGCTTGCTCGATCAGCGCCAGCAGCGCGGCGAATTTCAGCAACAACACCAGCACCAGCGTGACCACCGCGATCGGCCCGCTGCGCGGATCTTTCATGATCGTCAGCGTACGTTCACGATCACCAAAACCCCCGAGCCAGGCATCGGCGCTGTCCGCCAAGCCATCGAGATGCAGCGCGCCGCTGAGCAATACCCACACGGTCAGCAACAGCGCCGCATGGAGCAACATCGGCGCGCCGGCCAACAACAGATTCAACGCATAGAGGATCAACCCGAACAGCAATCCCACCAGCGGATAAAACAGCAGCGAACGGCCAAGCTGTTGCGGCTCGGGCATGCCCGGCAGGCGAATCGGCAGGCTGCTGAGAAACTGCAAGGCGATCCACAGCGGTAACATCTCAGTGACCTTCCTTGAGCGCGCCGTCAGCCTCGACCGTCAGCGCAAACAGCGCGCCGTGGCCGACTTCGACATTGAGCAGTTGCTCGCGCGGCAGACCACGTGCCTGCGCGAGCAACAAGCGCATCACGCCGCCGTGGCTGACCAGCAGAATCCGTTCGCCGGCGTAAGCCGCCTGCAACCGCGCGACCGCCGCCAACACCCGCGCGGAAAACGCGCTGACCGGCTCCCCCTGCGGTGGCGTGAAGCCATAGGGATCAGCCCAGAACAGCCCCAGCGCTTCGGCGTCCGTTTCCATCAACGCCGCCGCGCTCTGCCCTTCCCACGCGCCGAAATGCAGCTCTTGCAGATCCTTGTCCAGATGCACGGACAGGTTCAATTGCTCGCCGAGTTCAGCGGCGAAGCGCGCGCAGCGCTGCAATGGCGAACTGACAATTCGATCCCACGGCCCGCCGTCGACCACCGCTGCACGCATCTGCGTCCAGCCGTTTGCGGTCAGCGCATCGTCGAGGCTGCCGCGCAAGCCGCCGCCGAGTTCCGTTTCGCCGTGGCGCAGCAGATCCAGACGCAGACTCATGCCGGGCGATCCGCGACAGCCGCTTCGGCGAACGTCGCCATTTGTCCGTGCAGGTCACAGGCCAGGCGCAACAACGGCACCGCCAACGCCGCGCCACTGCCCTCGCCAAGGCGCAGGTCGAGTTCCAGCAACGGTTCGGCGCTCAAGGTTTCCAGCACATGACGATGGCCCGGCTCGGCACCGCGATGGCCGAACAACAGCCACTCGCGACAGGCCGGATTCAAGCGCACCGCGACCAGCGCCGCGACAGTGCAGATGAAGCCGTCGACCAGCACCGCAATGCCTTCCTGCGCGCAGGCCAGATAGGCGCCGACCAACGCGGCAATCTCGAAACCGCCAAGATTGAACAACGTCTGCAAGGCATCGCCACGCTGTGCGGCATGCAGCGCCAGCGCGCGTTCGATGACTTGCGCCTTGTGGCTGACGCCAGCGGCATTCAGCCCGGTACCGGGGCCGGTCAGGTGCGCCACCGGGCAATCGAGCAAGGCACAGGCCAGCGCACTGGCCGCCGTGGTATTGCCGATGCCCATCTCGCCGCCGATGAACAACTGGGTGCCGGCGGCTTTCGCGCGCAAGACGCTGTCGCGACCGGCCTGCAAGGCCGATTCGCCCTGTGCCTGAGTCATCGCTGCGCCCTGAGCGAAGTTCGCCGTTCCCGCGCCGATGTTCAGATGGCGCACGCCGGGCAAATTCAGCGTCGGATTCACCGTGCCCAGATCGACCACTTCCAGTTGCGCACCGAGCTGACGCGCCAGCACGCTGATCGCCGCGCCGCCGCTGACAAAGTTGAGCAGCATCTGCCCGGTGACTTCCTGCGGATAAGCCGATACGCCTTCGGCTACCACGCCATGGTCGCCAGCGAAAATCGCGATCCAGACTTGTTCCAGCGTTGGCTTGAGCTGACCTTGCAGACCGGCCAGTTGCACGGCCACCGATTCAAGGCGCCCCAGCGAACCGGCCGGTTTGGTCAGTTGCTGCTGGCGCTCGGTCGCTTGCGCGATGATGTCCGAGTTCACGGTTTTGCACGGGTTCAGCCACCAGGTCGGGCTCATAACGCAGATCCTTTCAAAGTCAGGGGCAGGCCGGCGACGGTCAGGACAACTCGCTGACAGCGCTCGGCCAGAGCTTGATGCAGCCAACCGGCTTCATCGACATAGCGGCGAGTCAATTCGCCCAGCGGCACGACACCCATTCCGGTCTCGTTGCTGACAAAAATGATTTCACCCGGCAACGACGCCAGGCAGTCGAGCAGCGCTTCACGCTCGGCGGCGAGACGTTCGGCGTCGTCGAGCATGAGCAGATTGGTCAGCCACAGGGTCAGGCAATCGACCAGCAGGCAGCGCTCGGCGCCAGCGGATTCGCGCAGCACGCGGGCCAGTTCCAGTGGCTCTTCGATCAACGCCCATTCGACCGGGCGGCGCGCGCGGTGATGGGCGACGCGCTGGTTCATTTCGCCGTCGAGCGGTTGGCTGGTGGCGATGTAGGTGACCGCCAGATGGCTGTCGCTGGCGAGTTTTTCCGCCAGACGACTCTTGCCGGAGCGGGCGCCGCCGAGGATCAGTTGGAGCATGGGTTCATCCAAAAATGTGTGGTGAGACAACCGGCCCCTTCGCGAGCAGGCTCGCTCCCACCGTTGATCGCGTCTCCCTGTGGGAGCGAGCCTGCTCGCGAAGAGGCCAGTCCAGACAACTCAAATCCCGCAGAGCTGCCGCAACAGCCCGGTATCCAGATGCTTCTCCACCAGATCCGCCAGCCGTTCGATATCGCGTTCGCGCAAGCCGTGGTAATCGACCTCTTGTACATCACTCAGCCCGGCCCAGCGCAGCAACGCCGCGCTCGCCTCGGGGGATTCGAACAAGCCATGCAGATAGGTGCCGAACACCTGACCATCGGCACTTTGCGCACCATCGCAACGACCGTCGTCCAAATGTACCGCCGGATTCTCCAGCGCCGGCCCGCTGGTTACGCCAGCATGTATTTCGTAACCGCTGACTGCGGCGCTTTCCAACGCCAGCCGCCCGCGCACGTTGCGCAATTGCTTCTCGGCTTCGAGTTGCGTTTCGAACGCCAGCAGCCCCAGACCGGCGCTGGAGCCGGCAGCGCCTTCCAGCCCAAGCGGATCGTGCACCTGCTCACCGAGCATCTGCAGACCGCCGCAAATCCCCAGCACCTTGCCGCCGTAGCGCAGATGCCGATTGATTGCCGCGTCCCAGCCGTTGGCGCGTAGATAAGCCAGATCACTGCGCACGCTTTTCGAGCCCGGCAGGATGATCAGATCGGCGGCGGGAATTGCCTGCCCCGGGCCGACAAATTGCAGATCCACCTGCGGATGCAGACGCAGCGGGTCGAAATCGGTGTGATTGCTGATGCGCGGCAGCACCGGCACCACCACTTTCAACACCTGCTCGGCCTTGTCGGTCTGGCGTTGGTCGATGCCGTCCTCGGCCTCAAGGTGCAGGTCCATCACGTAGGGCAACACGCCGACCACCGGTTTGCCGGTGCGCTGCTCCAGCCAGTCGAGGCCCGGTTGCAACAAGGCGATATCGCCGCGAAAGCGGTTGATGATGAAGCCTTTGACCCTCGCCTGTTCGCTCGGCGAGAGCAATTCCAGCGTGCCGACCAAATGCGCAAACACGCCGCCGCGATTGATGTCGGCGATCAGCAAAACCGGGCAATCCACCGCCTCGGCAAAGCCCATGTTGGCAATGTCGCCGGCGCGCAGATTGATCTCCGCCGGCGAACCGGCGCCTTCGACCATTACCAACGAGTACGCAGCGCTGAGTCGCTCGTGCGAGGCGAGCACCGCTTGCATCGCGATGGCCTTGTAATCGTGATAGGCAACGGCGTTCATCGTCGTCACCGCGCGGCCGTGAATGATCACTTGCGCGCCGGTGTCGCTGTTGGGCTTGAGCAATACCGGATTCATATCGGTATGCGGTTCAAGACCGGCCGCTTGCGCCTGCACTGCCTGCGCGCGGCCGATCTCGCCGCCGTCAGCGGTGACTGCGCTGTTGAGCGCCATGTTCTGCGGCTTGAACGGCACCACCGCCACGCCTTGGCGGGTGGCCCAGCGGCACAACGCCGTTACCAGAGTGCTTTTGCCAGCATCGGACGTGGTGCCTTGCACCATCAGAGTGGTCATGGGTGGTCCTTGGCGAATGCTTGCAAAGCCTGTTCGAGACGCAGCTCTTGCGCGGCATCGGCTGGCAGGCCGAAACGCACGCTGCTGTTGTGGCTGAACAGGCGCAGGAGGATGCCGCGCCGGGCGAGGAATTCGTGCAGCGCTTCGGCGTGCTCGGTGATCAGCCACTGAAACAGCGCGCAGCCACCCTGCGGTGCAAAACCGCAACGGGTCAGCAGCGCCACCAGCCGTTCGCTCGCTTCATCGCTGCGAATCCGCTGACGGGTGTGACCCTCGGTGTCTTGCAGGCACGCCGTACCGAGTACCCGGGTCGGCCCGCTCACCGCCCACGGCCCGACCTGTTCGGCGAGCAGTTTGAGCAACTTGCGCTCAGCCAGAACGAAACCGAGGCGCACCCCGGCCAGACCGAAAAACTTGCCGAACGAACGCAACACCACCAGCCCGACCTGATGCGCATAGGGCGCCAGGCTCAGTTGCGGCGTGTTGTCCATAAACGCTTCGTCGACCACCAGCCAGCCACCGCGTTGCGCCAGCCGCGCATGCCAGTCGAGCAGGCGTGCCGGGGTCAGGCTGAGGCCGGTCGGATTGTTCGGATTGACCACCACCAATACATCGAGGCTGTCGAGAAAGAACTCGACTTCCTGCTCGAGCACTTCACGGACGATGTAACCGCTGCGCCGCCAGGCTTCGGCATGCTCGGCATAGCACGGCGACAACACGCCGACCTTGCCGGCCCGGCGCAGACGCGGCAGCAACTGGATGGCCATTTGCGAGCCGGCCACCGGCAACACCTGCGCGGCGCCGTAGTAATCGCAGGCGGCCTGTTCCAGACCGTCGTCGGTTTCCGGCAAGCGCGCCCAGGCGCGCAGCGGGATTTCCGGGATCGGGAACGGCCATGGCGCGAGGCCGCTGGACAGGTCGAGCCAGTCGGCTTCGGCAATCCCGTAATCGAGTGCAGCCTTGCGCAACCGGCCACCGTGCTCAAGCATAAAATTCCGCCCCCAGGCAAAGCATCAGCAGCCATAACCATACGCCGCGCTGGACCAATTGCCAGCCACGGTCAATGGAATCGGCATCCGCCGGCGCACCTTCGCCCAGTTGTGGGCGCTCATGCAGTTCGCCGTGATAGATCGCCGGTCCACCTAACTGGACGCCCAGCGCACCGGCACCGGCCGCCATCACCGGGCCGGCGTTAGGGCTGTCCCACTGCGACGCTTGGGTGCGCCAACACTTCAGCGCGAGGCGGGTCTTGCCGAGCAGCGCGTAGGTCAATGCCACCAGACGCGCAGGAATGTAGTTCAACACGTCGTCGATTTTCGCCGCCGCCCAGCCGAAACGTTCGAAGCGTTCGTTGCGATAACCCCACATCGCATCGAGGGTATTGCTCAAGCGATACAGAACCACGCCCGGGGCGCCGGCGACGACAAACCAGAACAGCGCAGCGAACACCGCATCGCTGCCGTTCTCCAGCACCGATTCAGTGGCGGCACGGGCCACGGCAGTGCTATCGAGTTCATCGGTCTGGCGGCTGACCAGATAACCGACACGCTTGCGCGCCTCGTCCAGATCATCGGCGCGCAACGCAGCCGCGACCGGTGCGACATGTTCGCCGAGGCTGCGCATGCCGAGGGCGCAATACAGCGCGAGAATCTCGACAATCCAGCCCACATAGGGCGCCCAGGAAAATGCTGTGGCGAGCAAGGTCAGCGGCAGCACCGCGAGCACCCACGCGGTCACACCGTGGCTGCGCCAGCCCCGGCCGCCGGCGTTGAAGCGTTGCTCGATGCGCCCGGCAAAATTGCCGAACGCCACCAGCGGATGCCAGCGTTTCGGTTCACCGAGCAGCGCATCCAGCGCTACTGCGGCGACACTCAGCAACGCCACACTCATTGACTCACTCCCCAATAATTTTCGTACAGCAACTCGTTGAGCGGCCGCGCCTGCGCCCAGCCTTCAAGTACCAGCATCGGTGCTGGATAGAATTCCTTGACCGGGCCGAGACACAACACCGCCAGCGGCTTGGCACCGGCCGGCAACTTGAGCAAATCCGCCAAGGCTTGCGGTTCGAACAGCGAGACCCAGCCCATGCCCAGGCCTTCGGCACGGGAGGCCAGCCACAGATTCTGGATCGCGCAGGACAGCGAGGCCATGTCCATTTCCGGCAACGTGCGCCGACCGAAGATGTGTTTTTCGCGATCGTCCATCAGCGCTGCGACCAGCACTTCGGCGCAGTCGTTGATGCCTTCGACCTTGAGCTGCATGAACTCATCGCTGCGCTCGCCAAGGGCTTCGGCGGTGCGGATGCGTTCTTCTTCCACCAGATCGCGGATCTGCCCGCGCAGAGCACGATCGCTGATGCGGATGAAGCGCCAGGGCTGCATCAGACCGACGCTCGGCGCTTGATGAGCGGCTTCGAGCAGACGACGCAGCAGTTGCGGCTCGACGCTGCCGCCGGTGAAGTGGCGCATGTCGCGGCGCTCGGCGATGGCCTTGTAGACCGCTGCGCGCTCGGCTTCGGAGAAGGTGTTGTCGGTCATGGGCCTTTCGCGAGCGGGCTCGCTCCCACAGGGTTCAGGTCATCCAGTGTGGGAGCGAGCCTGCTCGCGAAGGCGGCCTCACGATCTGGCGCAAACAATGCGGCAATCGCAGTCGGATTCGACGGGAAATAAAAATGCACATAAGAAGCCGTCATCCGCCCCTCGCGATAAACCGCCTCGGCCCCACGCCCGCCATTGGGACTCAGCCCACGGGCAATCGGCGTCAGCTCTGTGGTGGTCAGGGAATGATGATAGGTATGCCCACGCAACTCCCCTTCCGGCAATTCAACCGCCTGCAACGCCAGCGCCGCCAGACGCTTCTGCATCACCGCCTCGCCCTTGAGCAAACCGACCAGCTCAGCACGGTTGCCTTCCACGTCGGTCAGCGAATCAAGCAGATAAAGCATGCCGCCACACTCGGCGAGCAACGGCTTGCCCGCCGTATGGTGGGCGCGGATCGCCGCCAGCATCGAGGCGTTTTGCGCCAGCGCGACGTGATGCAACTCTGGATAGCCGCCCGGCAGATACAGGCTGTCCGCCTCGGGCAATTGCGTGTCGCGGATCGGCGAGAAGAAGCGCAATTCGGCGCCCATCGCCCGCAGCAGATCGAGACTGGCGCCATAGGTGAAGGCAAAGGCTTCATCGCGGGCAACGGCGATGCGCACACCTTTTAATAGAGGCTCGGCGGCGATGACGTCAGGCGCGGCGAATTCAACGGCCGGTGGCAGCGCGACCTCGCAACTGCTGGCCAGCGCATCGGCGGCCGCGTCGAGGCGCAGATCCAGATCATTCAATTCGCTGGCCTGAACCAGGCCGAGGTGGCGGCTCGGCAATTCGATACCGGTTTCGCGGGACAGCGCACCGTACCAGCGCAGACCTTCGGTGAGGCTGCCTTCGAGCAATTGCGCATGGCGCAAGGTGCCGACGCGGTTGGCCAGCACGCCAGCGAACGGCAAGTCCGGCTGATACTTGGCCAGGCCCAGCGCCAAGGCGCCAAAGGTCTGCGCCATGGCGGTGCCGTCGATCACGCCGAGCACCGGCACACCGAAGTGGCGCGCCAGATCAGCGCTGGACGGCGTGCCGTCGAACAGGCCCATCACGCCCTCGATCAGAATCAGGTCGGCTTCGGCGGCGGCTTCCCACAACAGCCGGCGACTTTCCTGCTCGCCGACCATCCACATGTCCAGTTGATACACCGGCGCACCGCTGGCGCGCTCGAGGATCATCGGATCGAGAAAGTCCGGGCCGCATTTGAATACGCGCACCTTGCGCCCCTGATTGCGATGCAAACGGGCAAGTGCGGCGGTGACGGTGGTCTTGCCCTGACCGGAGGCCGGCGCGGCGATCAACACCGCCGGGCAGTGACGTGGTTGCTTCAAAGTTCGACGCCTTTCTGCGCTTTGATCCCGGCCTGAAAGGCGTGCTTGAGCATGCCCATCTCGGTAACCGTGTCGCCCATCTCGATCATTTCCGGCTTGGCGCCGCGACCGGTGACCACCACGTGCTGCATCGGCGGGCGCGCTTGCAAATCGCTGAGCACCTGATCGAGATCGAGGTAGCCGTGCTTGAGGGCGATGTTCAATTCATCGAGCACCACCAGACCGATCGAAGGGTCGCGCAACAATTCACGCGAGACTTCCCAAGCGGCGGTCGCAGCGGCGATGTCGCGCTGACGATCCTGAGTTTCCCAAGTGAAGCCTTCGCCCATGACGTGGAAACGTACCTGCTCGGGGAAGCGGCGGAAAAACAATTCCTCGCCAGTGCTGTTGCGGCCCTTGATGAACTGCACCACGCCGCACTGCATGCCGTGGCCCATCGCGCGGGCGAGCATGCCGAACGCCGAGCTGCTCTTGCCTTTGCCGTTGCCGGTCAGCACCAGCACCAAGCCACATTCGTCGGGCGAGCTGGCGATGCGTTCGTCGATCACGGCTTTCTTGCGCTGCATGCGCGCCAGATGGCGTTCGTCACGCTCGGGGGAATCAGTCATGGGGGAGCTCTCCGTTGAGGCTGGATAACGGCGGGCAGGCACAAGAATAGACGGCAAAAAGCCTGGCATCGCCCACCGTGATGCCGCTGAGATGGATCAGGCCGGTCTCCGGGCTCATGAGCGGCGTTTCGCCGGACTGCGCGCCTTCCCGCTTCTTTCGAGGCAGTGGCTCAAGGCGCAGTTTTCACTCATTTACCGTTGCGGGGGCAGCGCCGGGATCGTCGTGACTTCGCTCGAAGACCACCCTCACCGGCTTCCCTGTTTCACTCTGTCGACGCGGGGCCACAGAGCACCTGAAACAAGCGGCGAAGGTTAGAGGGTTGGGGGTGGAGCGTCAATTGAAGAGGCGCTTTGCGCGCGAATAACTGCCGCTGATCCATTGTGCAGCGGCAATCTTGTGCCAGACTGCGACAAGTGATATCAAAGAGCCATGCTTTTTTCGAAAGCCCACTACAACAATAAGGATGACGACGATGCAAGGCATGATCATCAGCAACCCGCGCCTGGAATTCCTGCGCCCGGTGCTGGAACGCTGGTTTGACTGTATCGATCGCTACAACACCGTACGCGGCGACAACGACACGCCATATTGGCACGACGAGAAAGCCAATCTCGGCCTGCTCGCGGCAGCGGCGTGGATGGCTGAAATGGTCACGCTGAACGACACGGCCACGCGCAAACAGAACGAAGAAGGCGAACGCAATGCTCGCGCCGACCTGCTGATTGCCGGCGCCGAAGACCGCGCGTTCATTCAGGCCACGCAACGCTGGCCACGGGTCAACAACCTCAACCTGACCCAGGCACTGCTCGACGTCACCGCTGATGCCAAGCGCATCAGCTACGCCAGCGATCTCAAGCTCGGCTGCCTCTTTGTTGCTCCGCAAAAAGCCCAGCACAGCGCCAGCCCTGAAGAACTGCAGGACATGGTCGACGACCTGCAAAAGGAACACACCTGCGCCGTGGCCTGGTATTTCCCCTACGCCTATCGCAAATTGCACAGCGACGCGGGCAACTATCATCCCGGCATCGCCGTGCTGTTCAAGGAAGCCCGCGGTTGAGCAGTTGAACCATCGGGCCTGCGCCCTCCTCTATGTTTAGGAATGCATTCATAGGGAAGATCAGCAATGCGCAAGGCCCAACTCGCTCTTATCATCGCCGTCGCTGGCGGGCTCGCCGCCTGCGGTGAAACCTCCAGCCTGCAAGTCTCCGACGGCACCGGCCCGTCACCGAAACTGCCCGAACCGAACAAGACGCTGATCCCGACAGTCAACATCGCCCCGGCGGTGGGCTGGCCGGACGGCGCGAAACCGACCGCAGCGGCCGGCACCCAGGTCGCCGCGTTTGCCGAAGGCCTTGATCACCCGCGCTGGCTCTACGTGCTGCCCAACGGCGATGTGCTGGTGGCGGAGACCAATGCGCCGCCCAAGCCCGATGACAGCAAAGGCATTCGTGGCTGGGTGATGAAGAAAGTCATGGGCAAGGCCGGCGCCGGCGTGCCCAGCCCGAACCGCATCACCCTGCTGCGTGATGCCGACCACGACGGCGTCGCAGAAACCCGCACGGTGTTCCTGCAGAACCTCAATTCGCCGTTTGGAATGACGCTGGTCGGCAACGATTTGTACGTTGCCGACACCGACCGCCTGCTGCGCTTCAACTACGAGCCGGGCGCCACCGAGATCAAGACCCAACCGATCAAAGTCGTCGACTTGCCCGGCGGCACGCTGAATCACCACTGGACCAAAAACGTCATCGCCAGCAAGGACGGCAACAAGCTCTACGTCACCGTCGGCTCGAATAGTAACGTCGGCGAAAACGGCCTGGATCAGGAAGAAGGCCGCGCGGCGATCTGGGAAGTGGATCGTGCGACCGGCAATCACCGGATCTTCGCCTCGGGTATCCGCAACCCCAACGGCCTGGCTTGGGAACCCACCAGCGGCGCCTTGTGGACAGCGGTCAACGAGCGTGACGAAATCGGCAGCGATCTGGTGCCGGACTACATCACCTCGGTCAAGGACGGCGGCTTCTATGGCTGGCCGTTCAGCTACTACGGGCAACACGTCGATGTGCGGGTCAAACCGCAGAATCCGGATCTGGTGGCCAAGGCCATCGCTCCGGATTACGCGGTCGGTCCGCACACCGCTTCGCTGGGCCTGACTTTCGCAGAGGGCAACCGCTTGCCGGCGCAATTCAAGGAAGGCGCATTCATTGGCCAGCACGGCTCGTGGAACCGCAAACCGCACAGTGGCTACAAGGTGATTTTCGTGCCGTTCAGTGGTGGCAAACCGACCGGGCAGCCGGTGGACGTGCTGACCGGCTTCCTCGACAAGGACGAGAACGCGCTGGGCCGCCCGGTAGGCGTGGTGATCGATCAGCAAGGTAGCTTGCTGGTGGCGGATGATGTCGGGAACAAAATTTGGCGCGTTTCGGCCAGCAATTAAGCTAAGCGCGAAGCAAAAAATGTGGGAGCGAGCCTGCTCACGAAAGCGGTTTATCAGTCAGATCATTGTCGACTGACACTCCGCCTTCGCGAGCAGGCTCGCTCCCACATTTAGTTATGCATACGCACTAGGGGTTATGCGCCAGCTGCCCCGGCTGCAACACCCGCTTGGCGCTCAGATACGCCTTCTGCCAATACGCTTTCGACAGACTGTCGAGCTTGACCGTGCCGCCAGTGGCCGGTGCATGCACGAAGCGACCCTCGCCGACGTAAATCCCCGCATGACTGACCTGCGAGCCGCCATTGGTGGCGAAGAAAATCAGGTCGCCGGTTTGCAAGCCTTCCTTGCCGACATTCGGCGCCTGCATGACGATCATTTCGCGGGTCGAGCGTGGCAGCGAAATGCCCGCCGCGTCGCGGTATACGAAACCGATCAGACCACTGCAATCGAAACCGGAATCCGGGGTGTTGCCGCCCCAGCGATACGGCGTACCGACCAGGCCGAGGGCACGGAACAACACGTCTTCAGCAACGGGGAAAAAGCCTGGGAGGGAGCGAACACGATCGGCGCGCGAACCACGGGGGCTGGCGGCGGTGTGCGGCTGGCGCAGGCGCTGAGCAGCGCGGCGCAAAGGATCAAGGTGAGGCGGGCCGACATCGTCATAAGCAGAACATCCTGATCTGGCTGCGGCTTTCTCTGCCGAATGGACAGAAACAAAACCGCCTACGTCATCACGCAGGCGGTTTGCCATCAATATAGATTCAGGATTCTAGCGGCTACGCGGCAAACTTCAAGTAAGACTTTAACTTCACCTTGTAAAGTTTAGGTCTACTCCGTTGCCGTGCCGTTTTGTCGCCGCGAACGCAGCGACATGCAGGTTACTTGCGAGCGGTGACCACGGTCGGCGCCATGGCGAGTGCACGCTTGGCTTCGATGAAGGTCTTGCTCCAGTAGCTGTCACCCAGGCTGTCGATGCGAACACCGCCGCTGCGACGACTGCTGGAGTGAATGAACTGGTTGTCACCCAGGTAGATGCCGGCGTGACTGACACGACCGCGACGACCATTGGTGGCGAAGAACAGCAGATCACCCGGCTCAAGGTTGCTGCGCGAAACCAGCGGCGCATCAACGTTGATCATTTCGCGAGTGGAGCGCGGCAGGTTCATGCCCGCCTCTTCACGGAACAGGTAACCGATGAAACCGCTGCAATCGAAACCGGCTTCAGAAGTTCCGCCGAAACGGTAACGAGTACCGATCAGGGACATACCGCGTTCGAGGATGCTGTCAGCCAGAACAGGAAGCTGATAAGGCTTGCTGCCGTTGAACTGGTTGAGTTCTTTTTCGGTGTCCAGCTCTTCCTGGTAAATAACGGAAGACTGGGCAGTAGCAGAATTCTTGACCTGTTGCGGCGGCTCTTGAACCGGAGAATGAGCAGCACAACCGAATAACAGGGTAACGAGTGCGAGAGGCACGAGGGGTGCGAAGCGCTTTAGCATGGGCACGACCGTGGCTGATAGTTGTAAAGAAGCCGAGACTATGCCCGCTATCGTCCTCATTTGCAAATTCAATCGAACTTTATGTGACTTCCCGGTTTCGCGTTTACATCTAAGCGCGTAACTCGTCTGGCCGGTGAATCGGCGTAGGGACGTGGGTTTTCTGGCGCCTGAAAGCTGGCAAAAGCCCACTACTACCAGCCAAGAGTTTCCTTAAGGAAGGGAATGGTCAGCTTGCGTTGCGCTTGCAGGGACGCCTGATCAAGCTGCTCGAGAAGATCGAACAGCGCGCTCATGCTGCGCGTGCCGCGAGTGAGAATGAAGTGCCCGACTTCATCGGTCAGGTGCAGACCGCGACGGGATGCGCGCAATTGCAGCGCACGCAATTTGTCTTCATCGGAGAGTGGGCGCATCTGGAAGATCAGCGCCAGGGTCAGGCGCGATTTCAGGTCGGCCAGCTTCACTGGCAATTCGCGCGGCGAAGTGGACGCGGCGATCAGCAGGCGCCGGCCGCTGTCACGCAGACGATTGAACAGATGAAACATCGCCTCTTCCCAGTCGGCCTTGCCGGCAATCACCTGCAAGTCATCCAGGCAGACCAGTTCGTACTGCTCAAGGTTGTCGAGGATTTCCACGCCGCGATCCATCAACTCGGCCAGCGGCAGATATACCGCCGGTTCGCCCATCTGCTCGAAGCGCAGGCACGCGGCCTGCAACAGATGC
Source organism: Pseudomonas sp. AC255 (assembly GCF_979258175.1). NCBI lineage: Bacteria > Pseudomonadati > Pseudomonadota > Gammaproteobacteria > Pseudomonadales > Pseudomonadaceae > Pseudomonas > Pseudomonas sp. AC255. The sequence goes on from NZ_OZ409841.1 coordinate 3,478,482, forward strand.
GTGCGCCCGACGCCGTGTTTGCCCCACAGGTAGATCAGGCTCTCCGTCCACCCGGCGTCGGCTTCGCAGAGACGCTCGACATAGCCGAGTGCAGCGGCATTGGCGCCTGGGTAGTAGTTGATGAAGGTGGCGTCGTCACGCAGACGCACACCTAGGGGCAGCTGAATCGGTTTCATGCTGACTGAACAGTTCTCAAAGGAACCGTTAGTGGCCTCTGTGTAAAGTTGGCGAAGTTTATACCCGTGAGGCTGAGCGCACAATGCGACAGACCCCAAGCAAAATCAAAGGTTTGCGTTGACGCAGCGGTTTGATGACAGATTCTCTGGCGCCCTCGCTCGAACGAAACGCGGCAGCCCGGCCAAGCGCCGGGCCGCCCGCGCCATCACAGCTCAGGTTCGTCAACGCCGCTGTAGATCCCGGAGTCCTTATACAAGTCGTGGACATGACGCACCAGCACCATGATCACCGCCGCCACTGGCAACGCCAGCAGCACGCCGGTAAAACCGAACAGCTCGCCACCCGCGAGGATCGCGAAGATCACCGCCACCGGGTGCAGGCCGATCCGATCCCCGACCAGCAGCGGCGTCAGCACCATGCCTTCCAGCGCCTGACCGACCATGAACACTGCGACGATCCCGACCATCGGGTACAGATCGCCACCGAACTGGAACAACCCGGCGATCAATGCCGCGCCGATGCCGATGACAAAACCCATGTACGGCACAATCGCCGCGAGCCCGGCAATCAAGCCGATCAACAGCCCCAGCTCCAGACCGACGATCATCAGGCCAGCCGCGTAAATCACCCCCAACGCAACCATCACCAGCAACTGCCCGCGCACAAACGCGCCGAGCACTTCGTGGCACTCACCCGCCAGCGAAACCACGCGCTCTTCGCGATCACGGGGCAACAGGCTGCGGATCTTGCCCATCATCACGTCCCAGTCGCGCAACAGATAGAAGCTCACCACCGGAATCAGCACCAGATTCGCCAACCAGCCGATCAGCGCCAGGCTCGACGCCGTCGCCTGACTCAGCACCACGCCGACGATGTCGGTGGTCTGGCCCATGTGCTCGCTGATCGCAGCTTTGACTTTATCGAACTTCCAGAAGCCGTCCGACAGCCCCAGTTTCGCTTGCGCCCACGGCACAGCGGTGTGCTGCAACCAGTCGAGCATCTGCGGCGCCAGCTCGTACAAACGCAGCAACTGCTTGGCGAGCATCGGTACCAGCACCAGCAGCAACGCCGTGACGATCAAGGTGAACAAGGCAAACACGGCAATCACGCCCCAAGTTCGCGACAGCCCGAGCCGTTCCAGACGATCCACCAGCGGATCGAACAGATAAGCCAGCAACAACGCGACCAGAAACGGCGTGAGGATCGGATGCAGCAACCATACAAACGCGCAAAGCAGGACTACCCCACCGAGCCAGAACCAACGCCGCGTATCGGCCATTTACCACTCCTGATGCTTCTATATAAGGAAAGACTTACCAGCGAAACCGCAACGACGGTGCCGCCGCTGCCGGGGCTGGCGCTGCAACCGCAGGCGTACCATCCGCCGCTGGCTGGGCAGACGCCACCGGGGCCGGCGCTTCGGCCGGCAGCTCCTGCAACTTCGCCAGCGACAATTGCGCGCGCAACTGATCGGCGCTGCCATTGACCCGATAGACGATCCGATCGCCCTGCACGCTTTGCAGACGCACGCCGAAGGGTTCGAGTAACCGCAGCAGCGCCGCATAATGCTCCAGATTCATGCCCTGCACTTCCAGGGTCTGCTGACCCGATGCGCCGGGTTTGGCGACAAATCGCGGCGCCAGACGCTCGGCCACCGCCAGCATCACCGCATCGGCGACAGCTGCCTGATCGGCGCCCTGCACGCTGCCGGCCTCTTTCTGATCACCGAGCCACAAGCGCCATTTTGCCTGCCACTGTCCGCCCTCTTCGCGGGCATGCACCGCCAGCAAGGCGTCGGCGTTGTAGCGCTCCGAAGCACTGCGCAAGGGCGCGGGGTCAGCGCTTTCCAGCGCGGGTGCGGTGGCAACCAATTGCTCGCTGAGATCAGCCAGCGGCAAGCGCAGTGGCAAACCGCGATGTTGTGCGGCCGTGCGCAATGCTGAGGCTGCGGTTTGACCGTCACCGACCAGGCTCGCACCTTCAGTTGAATCGTTCAGCCACCAGCCGAGGATCGACGGTCGACTGGCGCCCCACACCGGCAACCCGGCCCGGCGCAAGGCCTGCTCGGTGGTTGCCGGATCGAAATCGACTTTCAGCACTTCCGGTGGCCCGGCATCGAAACCGAACTGGCTGATGATCTGCTGCGGATCCTTGCGGATCGGCGCCAGCCCCGGGCTCTGCGCGGCTTTCGGGTCGCCGGTCAGGCGCAGCACCAAGGTATCGAGCGCCGCCTGCGTGGCGCGATCGCGCTCTTCCGGCGCCTGGCCGTTGACCGGCTGACGCACCTGATACAGACCTTTGAGGTTTTCGGCATGGCTCGCCAGGCTGACCAGCGTCAGGCAGCCTACAAATAACAATTTACAAAAACGCATGGAAAATTCCCGTCGACAGGAGCGGCTGGAACACGCCGCGTGAACCGTTTGAGCAAGGCTGTGACCCCCACCCCTGGCAAAACATTCACACGGTGGCGGTAAGTTTTTGCACAGTCCTAACGATAGACGGTTAATCGCCACACCTTATACAGGCAGTCATACCCTGCGATTGCAAAAAATTTCCGCCGATATGGCCCTGCCCGTCGGTGCGAGGATGGCCGCTGCCCCTCAAGCCTGATAAAATCGCGCGCCTTCGCAGACCGGCAACAGCCGGGCCCCTCGAAACTCGCGTGAGGCGATCGCCCATCGAGTTCGATGTTCCCGCTGAACTCGGTCGTTACCCCCTGAATCCCCTCCCTAAAGGCCTGGATCATGAGCAAGCAACCCTCCCTGAGCTACAAGGACGCCGGTGTAGACATCGACGCCGGTGAAGCATTGGTCGAACGCATCAAGAGCGTCGCCAAGCGCACTGCGCGCCCGGAAGTCATGGGCGGCCTGGGCGGTTTCGGCGCCCTCTGCGAAATCCCGGCCGGCTACAAGCAGCCAGTGCTGGTCTCCGGCACCGACGGCGTCGGCACCAAGCTGCGTCTGGCGCTGAACCTGAACAAGCACGACAGCATTGGCATCGACCTGGTCGCCATGTGCGTCAACGATCTGGTGGTGTGCGGCGCCGAGCCGCTGTTCTTCCTCGACTACTACGCCACCGGCAAACTGAACGTCGACACCGCTGCCCAGGTTGTCACCGGCATCGGCGCTGGCTGCGAACTGTCGGGTTGCTCGCTGGTCGGCGGCGAAACCGCTGAAATGCCAGGCATGTACGAAGGCGAAGACTACGACCTGGCCGGCTTCTGCGTCGGCGTCGTGGAAAAAGCGGAAATCATCGACGGCTCGAAAGTCGCCACCGGTGACGCCCTGATCGCCCTGCCATCGTCCGGCCCGCACTCCAACGGCTACTCGCTGATCCGCAAGATCATCGAAGTCTCCGGTGCCGACATCGAGAACACCCAGCTCGACGGCAAACCGCTGACCGACCTGCTGATGGCCCCGACCCGCATCTACGTCAAGCCACTGCTCAAGCTGATCAAGGACACTGGCGCTGTGAAGGCCATGGCCCACATCACTGGTGGCGGCCTGCTCGACAACATCCCGCGCGTACTGCCAAAAGGCGCGCAAGCAGTGGTTAACGTGGCCAGCTGGACTCGCCCGGCCGTATTCGACTGGCTGCAGGAGAAAGGCAACGTTGATGAAACCGAAATGCACCGCGTGCTCAACTGCGGCGTCGGCATGGTCATCTGCGTGGCTCAGGAGCACGTCGAAGTGGCTTTGAACACCCTGCGTGACGCCGGCGAGCAGCCTTGGGTCATCGGTCAGATCGCCGTGGCCGCCGAAGGCGCTGCGCAGGTCGAACTGAAGAACCTCAAGGCTCACTGATGCCAAAGCCCTGTGATGTCGTGGTGCTGTTGTCCGGCACCGGCAGTAACTTGCAGGCTCTGATCGACAGCACGCGGACCGGCGACAGCCCGGTCCGCATCGCTGCGGTGATTTCCAACCGCGCCGACGCCTACGGCCTGCAACGCGCCCGCGACGCGGGTATCGCCACCCGCTCGCTGGATCACAAGGCATTCGAGGGCCGCGAGGCCTTCGATGCCGCGCTGATCGAACTGATCGACCAATTCAACCCCGAACTCGTGGTGCTGGCCGGCTTCATGCGCATTCTCAGCGCTGATTTCGTGCGTCACTACCAGGGTCGCCTGCTCAACATCCATCCGTCGCTGCTGCCCAAATACAAAGGGTTACACACTCATCAGCGCGCGCTGGAGGCCGGCGATACGGAACATGGCTGCTCCGTGCACTTCGTCACCGAGGAACTCGATGGCGGACCACTGGTCGTACAAGCAGTATTACCGGTAGAGTTGCACGACACGCCGCAGAGTCTGGCGCAACGAGTCCACGCCCAGGAACACCTGATCTATCCGATGGCAGTACGCTGGTTTGCCGAAGGCAGGCTGACACTCGGTGACCAGGGTGCTTTACTCGACGGTCAGCCACTCGCCGCCAGCGGCCACTTGATTCGACACTAGGAGATATTATGCGTCGCGCCCTGCTCTTCGCTTGCGCTCTGCTCGCCCTGCCCTTCGCGCAGGCAGCGGACCTTCAACCGTTCTCCGCCAGCTACACCGCCGACTGGAAGCAGCTGCCCATGAGCGGCACCGCCGAACGCAGCCTGACCAAGGAAGCCGACGGCGTCTGGAAGCTCAGCTTCAAGGCCTCGATGATGATCGCCAGCCTGACTGAAGAAAGCACCCTGAAGCTGGACAAGGACACCCTGCTGCCACAGTCCTACCACTTTGAACGCGGTGGTCTGGGCAAAGCGAAGAAAGCTGATCTGGACTTCGACTGGGCCAATAAACTGGTGACCGGCACCGACCGTGGCGACGCGGTGAAGATCCCGCTGAACCGCGGCATGGTCGACAAGTCGACCTATCAACTGGCGCTGCAGCACGACGTTGCCGCCGGCAAGAAAAGCATGAGCTATCAGGTGGTCGATGATGGCGAAGTCGATACCTACGACTTCCGCGTGCTGGGTTCGGAAAAGGTCGACACCAAGGCCGGCCAGATCGATGCGATCAAGGTCGAGCGCGTGCGCGATCCGACACAAAGCAAACGCATCACCGTGCTGTGGTTCGCCAAGGATTGGGATTACCTGTTGGTGCGCCTGCAACAGGTCGAGACTGACGGCAAGGAGTACAACATCATGCTCCAGGACGGTACTGTCAACGGCAAGACTGTCAAAGGCAGCTGATCCGTCGCAAGAACAGAGAGCCCCGCGAATGCGGGGCTTTTGTTTATCTGTTCGATGATACTGCGCGGCGGCCCTACCCCTCACCCCAGCCCTCTCCCGAGGGAGAGGGAGCCGACCGAGGTGTCTGCCGCTAACCATCGACCTGAGAAACCGAGTCGAATATGGATTCCAAAGCATCGCACGATTAGTCCCCTCTCCCTCCGGGAGAGGGTTAGGGTGAGGGGCTTTTGAAGGTCAAACTCACACCGAAAACCGCGCCACCATCCCGTTCAGATCCACCGCCAACTTCGACAACTCCTGACTCGCCGCACTGGTCTGATTGGCCCCCGCCGATGTCTGCATCGCCAGATCACGAATATTCATCAGGTTGCGATCAACCTCCCGCGCCACCGCTGCCTGCTGTTCCGAGGCGCTGGCGATGACCAGATTGCGCTCGTTGATCAAGGTAAACGCCGAGGCGATTTCCTCCAGGGCCGAGCCTGCGCTCTTGGCCAATTCCAAAGTCGAGCGCGCCCGAGAATTGCTTTGCTGCATCGAACTGACCGCCGAGTCGGTGCCCTGCTGAATCCCGCCGATCATCTGCTCGATTTCCTGGGTCGACTGCTGGGTGCGATGCGCCAGCGCCCGCACTTCATCCGCCACCACGGCAAAGCCACGCCCGGCATCGCCGGCGCGCGCGGCTTCGATCGCGGCGTTGAGGGCGAGCAGATTGGTTTGTTCGGCAATCGAGCGAATCACGTCCAGCACTTTGCTGATGCCATGAACCTTTTGCGCCAGCGCCTCGACTTGCGCGGCATTGTTGGTGACATCGCCGGCGAGAAACTCGATCGACGTCACCGTCTGCTGCACTTGCTCGCGTCCTTGCCGGGCGATGCGGTCGGACTCGCGGGAGGCTTCGGACGTGGCCACGGCGTTGTTCGCCACCTCTTCCACCGCTGCTGTCATCTGGTTGACCGCAGTGGCGGCCTGTTCGATTTCCTGACTCTGCTGATGCAAGCCGCGAGTGGCATCTTCGGTGACGCTGCTGAGTTCTTCGGCGGCCGAGGCCAACTGCGTCGACGACTCGGAGATGCGCCGGATCGTGTCGCGCAGATTGTGCTGCATGCTTTTCAACGCTTGCAGCAGACGCGCCGGCTCGTCTTTGCCAGTGATGTGAATGTCGCCGGTCAAATCCCCACCGGCCACCACTTCGGCCACGCTGAGCGATTGCGACAATGGCACGACGATGCTGCGCGTCAGCAGCAACGCCAGGCCGACAGTAATCAGCGCAGCCATGGCGATCATTACTGCGACCCATAGCCGCGATTGCTTGAACACCAGCCGCGCGGCCTCAGTGGCCAGACCGGCATTCTGTTTATTCAACTCGACCAGCTCACGCAAAGTGGCGGCGATTTCATCGGCCAGCGGGCTCATCTGATCATTGAGAATCGTCGCAGCCTCAGCGACCCGATTCTGCGCCGACAGCTGTAGGACTTGTGCCTGAAGCTCAAGGTATTTGTGCTCGGTGCCCTTGAAGCGTTCGAACAATACGCGCTCTTCAGGCAGCACGATCAGACCGTCATAACGCTGCTGCGCTTCGCTCAAGCCACTGCGCAGCTCGTCGAGCTTGGCGACATTCTGCTCCAGTGCCTTGGGGTCACGGTTGAGCAACAGGCGCATGGTCAAGGCACGCAGGCGCAGCATGTCCTGACTCATTTCACCGACCGCCATCACGCTTGGCAGCCAGTTGTTGTCGACTTCATCGGACTGCGCACGCATGTTCGACATTTGCATCAAGGCGAACGCGCCGAGGGCAAACACCATCAGGGCCAGCAGGCCGAAACCGAGACCGGCGCGCGGGGCAATATTGAGACTACGGATATTCATCACTCTGGCTCCTTCCAAAAGCGCTGCATCAGCCTGCAGCGGGGTGCTTTAGAAGGTATCGGCATTGCCGTGAAATTGCGTAAGACGAAAAAGCGATAGGCAAACGAGCGGCTAGTCCGAACTCATGGCTTTGACGTTTCAGCGCGGAGCAGCGGGTTTTTCTGTGTTGCGCGGCAGTATTGCCAGGAAGTTATCGCGCGCGACTTTGCGCGCCACCCCTTCCGGCAGCGCATCGAGAAACGGCTTGTAGCTGTGCATTTCCTGACCAAGCTTGTTGAACCGTCCTACCACGTCAGAGCCGAGCATGAAGCGCTCGGGATACTTTTCCACCAGCGCCAGCCATTCGGCGCGCGGCTTGCCCTGCTCGTCCAGCAGATACGGCGTGAGCATGCTCCACGACAGGTCGATAAACAGATTCGGATAAGCCTCAAGCATGCGCGTCAGGGTTGGCAGGAGAAACGGCAACTGGGTCTGATGCCGATGGATCTCGGCGCTGGTGCCGGCATGCGCCCAGATGAATCGCGTGTGCGGATGGTTGCGCAGCGGCTCTTCGACTTCCTTCAGGTACAGCGGATTTTTCTCACGCTTGGAAGTGATGTTGGAATGCAGCATCACCGGCAGATCGTTTTCCGCAGCGAGGTGATAGATCTTGGTCATTGCCTCGTTGTTGGCTCGGGGCGTGTCGCCGGAGGTCAGCGCCGTCAGGTCATCGTGCCGGGTGAACACCTCGCCGATGCCCTGCCACAACCCCGGATACAGGTCGAGCATGCGCTGGATGTGCGCGGCGGAATTCTTGTCATTGGGATTGAAGCCGGACAGGAACGGATGAAAGTACTGGCGCTGCTCCGGCGCGAGCTTTTCCACCGCGTCGGCAACGATCACGTCAGTGGCGCTGTACCAATAGGCATCGGCGTCATCGCCGGCGTAGTAGCGCGGACGCTTGGGTTCGTCTTCGTGCCATTTCTTCGCCACGGGAATGCCGGAAATCATGACGTGCTCGATGGAATTGTCCTTCATGGCCGTGAGCAATTTCTGCATGCCGGCGCTTTCCTGGAAAAAATCCACGTAATGCAGGTGCGCATCGCTGTAGGTGTATTCGCGGGCACTGGCGCTGCCAGCGAACAGCAGCAGACAGGCAAGACTCAGACGAGACAAGGACACAAGTAATCTCCGGCAGATGGGCATAGCCTAGACCGCGCCCGAACGACAAGGGTTCATCCCTGCCGAAAAGCGGAACGCCCACTGCTGCGAATGCTCTATAACTGCAAGGTCTGTTTTGATCGAACGATTTTTCCTGCCGCCTGTGAGGTTTCCATGACTGTTACCGTCAATACCGTCTCTGCCGAAGGTTTTCGTCACACCGTCCAGATCGACGACCACGAATTGTTTGCCGATGTACCGAAAGCCGCCGGGGGTGAAGGCACCGCGCCAGAGCCACACGACTATTTCGACGCCGCCCTTGGCGCCTGTAAAGCGCTGACCCTGAAGATGTACGCGAAGAAAAAAGACATCCCGCTGACCGGCGTGGGAGTCGAAGTGAAGCGCGACAACAGCCAAGAGCAGAAAGGCAAATACGCCCTGCATGTCACCCTCACCCTCAAAGGTGTACTGACCGACGCTCAGCGCGAGGAACTGCTGCGTGTGGCCGATCGCTGCCCGATTCACAAATTGATGACCACCACTGAAGTCAGCATCGAAACCCACGCACCACAAGGCTTCGACAGCCAATAATCCTCCTGATGCCAGCGGCGGGTTATGCTTCTGGCATCACCCGCTCAGCCTGGAATGCACCATGGACACGCCACTCCTGATCATCCGCCCGCGCGCCGAAGACGTCGAAGGCCAGCCGATTCTGCGCCCGCTGCCGTCAGCCAAATGCCGCAACGTCGGGCCTTTCGTGTTTTTCGACCACATGCTCGAGACGATTTATCCGACGGGTAAAGGCATGGATATCCGACAGCATCCGCACATTGGCCTGTCGACACTTACCTATCTGTTCGAAGGGCAATTGCAGCACAAAGACAGTCTGGGCTCCGATCAGGTGGTCGGCGCCGGCGATGTCAGCTGGATGACCGCTGGCAGCGCCATCGCCCACGTCGAGCGCACGCCTGCGCCGCTGCTTGCCGAGACCTTCACTCTGCACGGCCTGCAAGTCTGGCTGGCCTCGCCCAAGGCACACGAAGAAGGCCCGGGGCATTACAGTCATCACCCGGCAGCGACGTTGCCGGCCAGCGATAACCTCGGCGTGCAGATTCGCATGATTGCCGGGTCAGGCTTTTGCCTGGAATCGCCGGTGCCGGTGCTTTCTCCTACGTTGTATGCGGAAGTGAAGATGCAGACCGCGACCACATTGCTGATTCCGGCCGAGCATGAAGAACGCGCGGTGTATGTGTTGAGCGGCGATGCGCAGTTGAATCGCGAGGCGATCGAGCCGCATGCGCTGGTGGTGTTGCCGGTTGGCGAAGAGATGAGCCTGTTTGCCGAAAGCGATGTGCACGCGGTGGTGTTCGGCGGCGCGGCGCTGGACGGGCCGAGACGGATCAACTGGAATTTTGTTTCAAGCGATCCGGCGGCCATCGATGAGGCGCGGCGCAAGTGGGCGGCCGGGGATTGGCCGACGGTGCCGGGGGAAGTCGAGCGGATCGAACTACCGCGCTAGGCCGCTTACCCTCACCCCAGCCCTCTCCCAGAGGGAGAGGGAGCCGACCGAGGCGTCTTGCGTTATACATCGACCTGAAAAGTCTCGGCGATTATGGATTCGCCTATTCACGTTCAGGTCGACGCCACTCCCGAGCAACCCCCAATCAGTCCCCTCTCCCAGAGGGATAGGGAGCCGACCGAGGCGCCTTGCGTTATACATCGACCTGAAAAATCCCGGCGATTATGGATTCGCCTATTCAAGTTCAGGTCGACGTCACTCCCGAGCAACCCTCAATCAGTCGCCTATCCCAGAGGGATAGGGAGCCGACCGAGGCGTCTTGCGTTATACATCGACCTGAAAAGTCTCGGCGATTATGGATTCGCCTGTTCACGTTCAGGTCGACGCCACTCCCGAGCAACCCCCAATCAGTCCCCTCTCCCTCCGGGAGAGGGCTAGGGTGAGGGGCTTTTCGCTTTTAACCGTTGAACACTTCATCCAGCAAATCATGCATCGACTTGAACGCGCGCTTGGCGGTCTTTTCGTCGTACATCATCTTGCCCGGCACATTGGCGTGCGGATCGGTAAAGGAGTGCACCGCGCCGCCGTAGCTGAGCAGTTGCCAGTCGACCTTCGCCGCGTTCATCTCATCTTCGAATGCCGGCAGTTGCTCTTTCGGCACCAATGGATCGGACGCGCCATGCAGCACCAGCACCGAGCCCTTGATGTTCTGCGCATCCGCCGGGTTCGGCGAATCCAGCGTGCCGTGGAACGACACCGCCGCTTTTACCGGCGCGCCGGTGCGAGCCAGGTCCAGCGCACAGCAACCACCGAAGCAGAAACCGAACACCGCCAGTTTCGAAGTATCCACCGTGGCTTCGCCCTGGCTCTGCAATTGCTCGAAAGCCACTTGCAGACGTTTGCGCAACAGCGCGCGGTCGTCCTTGAGCGGCATCATCGCTGCCAGCGCCTCATCAGCGTTCTGCGGACGTACGCTCTGGCCATAGACATCCGCGATCAGCACCACGTAACCCTTGGCCGCTACCGCTTTGGCGATGTCTTCGGCACCGGCGCTGACGCCCATCCAGTTCGGCGCCATCAGCAAACCCGGGCGCGCAGCCTTGTGCTCGGCGTCGAACGCCAGGCGACCTTCATAGGCCTGGCCGTCAATCTGATAGACCACGGAACGTACAGTGACTTGGCTCATTTCTGACTCCTGATTGAGTAAACACCAGAACGAAAAAACCCGCCGAAGCGGGTTTTTCCTACAACGTGATCAAACCGACAGTTCAACCAGCAGCTTGTTCAGACGGCGCACATAAGCGGCCGGATCCTTCAAGCTGTCACCCGCCGCCAGGGCGGCCTGATCGAAGAGGATGTGCGACAGATCGCCAAAACGCTCTTCGCTCTGCTCGCCATCGAGTTTCTCGATCAGCGGGTGGCTCGGGTTGAACTCGAAGATCGGCTTCGAATCCGGGACTTTCTGCCCGCTGGCTTCGAGAATCTGGCGCATTTGCAGACCCAGGTCCTGTTCGCCGATAGCCAGAATGGCCGGCGAGTCGGTCAGACGGTGGGAAACGCGGACTTCAGCCACGGAATCACCCAGCGCAGTTTTCAGGCGCTCGACCAGACCCTCTTTGGACTTGGCGACTTCTTCAGCGGCTTTCTTGTCCTCTTCCGAGTCCAGGTTGCCCAGATCGAGGTCACCGCGCGCCACGTCGACAAACGTCTTGCCGTCGAATTCGCTGAGGTAGCTCATCAGCCACTCGTCGATGCGATCGGTGAGCAGCAGCACTTCGATGCCTTTCTTGCGGAAGACTTCGAGGTGCGGGCTGTTCTTCACCTGCGCGTAGGTTTCGCCGGTGAGGTAGTAGATCTTGTCCTGACCTTCCTTGGCGCGGGCCAGGTAGTCAGCCAGACCGACAATCTGCTCGCCGTCGTCGCCCTGGGTCGATGCGAAACGCAGCAGACCGGCAATTTTCTCTTTGTTGGCGAAGTCTTCTGCCGGGCCTTCTTTCATGACCTGACCGAAGTTTTTCCAGAAGCCCTTGTATTGCTCAGGCTCGTTCTTCGCCAGTTTTTCCAGCATGTCGAGCACACGCTTGGTCAGCGCGGTTTTCATCGAATCGATGATCGGGTCTTTCTGCAGGATTTCCCGCGACACGTTCAGCGACAGGTCGTTGGAATCGACTACGCCTTTGATGAAGCGCAGGTACAGCGGCAGGAACGACTCGGCCTGATCCATTACAAACACACGCTGCACGTACAGCTTCAGGCCCTTCGGCGCCTCACGCTGGTACAGGTCGAACGGCGCGCGGGCCGGCACATACAGCAGCGAGCTGTACTCGAGCTTGCCTTCAACCTTGTTGTGGCTCCACGACAGCGGATTCTCGAAGTCGTGAGCGATGTGTTTGTAGAACTCCTGATATTCCTCGTCTTTGACTTCAGTGCGCGGACGGGTCCACAGGGCGCTGGCGCGGTTGACGGTTTCCCATTCAACGGCCGGAGCCTCTTCGCCTTCGGCCGGAGTGACTTCCTTCGGCAGTTCGATCGGCAAAGCGATGTGGTCGGAGTACTTCTTGATGATGTTGCGCAGACGCCAGCCATCAGCGAATTCGTCTTCACCGGATTTCAGGTGCAGGACGATGCGGGTACCGCGCTCTGGCTTGTCGATGGTGGCGACTTCGAACTCGCCCTCGCCTTTCGACGACCAGTGCACGCCTTCGCTGGCGGCAGTGCCGGCGCGACGGCTGTATACATCAACCTTGTCGGCGACGATGAAGGCCGAATAGAAGCCGACACCGAACTGGCCGATGAGGTGCGAATCTTTCTTCTGATCGCCGGACAGGTTTTTCATGAAATCGGCGGTGCCGGATTTGGCGATGGTCCCCAGGTGGGTGATCACATCGTCACGGTTCATGCCGATACCGTTGTCTTCGAGAGTGACGGTCTTGGCGTCCTTGTCGAAGCTCACACGGATTTTCAGGTCAGCACCACCTTCGAGCAACTCAGGCTTGGCCAGGGCTTCGAAGCGCAGCTTGTCGACAGCGTCAGAGGCGTTCGAGATCAATTCGCGAAGGAAAATTTCCTTATTCGAATACAGCGAATGGATCATGAGGTGCAGCAGCTGCTTTACCTCGGTCTGGAAGCCCAGGGTTTCCTTTTGAGTTTCCACACTCATGGTCATCAAACTCCAATCAGATGGCAGTGGCCGCGACCCGAAATGGTCTGCGGCGGGTTGTCATCTGAGTTGGGGGCGCTGTTCAGGATTTCAAGGGCTCATCAATCTTGAAGTGCGCGCGGGCGGTGGCGATCGGTTCGCCCTCGGTACTCTGCCACGCAGTGACCGCAACGTTGGCCACGCGACGCCCCTGACGGCAGACCTGACACCTGGCCCACGTGTCGCGAAACTGCCCGGCGCGCAGGTAATCGAGGGAAAAATCGATGATCTTCGGCACGCCCGGCGTGCCGGTAAAAATCAGCAGATGCAGGGCCGCGGCCAGCTCCATGAAGCCGGCAATCACCCCGCCATGGATCGCCGGCAATAAAGGGTTACCAATGTTGTCCTTGTTCGCCGGCAGCTTGAACAGCAACTCATCGCCGACTCGCGAGCACTCGATACCGATCAGCCCGGCATAAGGAATCAGTGCCAGCAGCGGCGTGTAATCGCCCTGCGCGTGGGCCTGTTGCAGCTGCTCCCTGAGATCGTCGCTCATTGGCTCGCCCCCTTGATCGCGCCCGCGAAACCCTTGCTGCCCTTCAGACCGATGCCCATGCGCATGAATGTGCCGACGACGTGGGCAATCGGTTGCTCGGGATCGTCCTGGTATGCAAAACCACGGGCAAAGATCACGTCGGTGGTGACGCGGTAGCACTGGGCAAATCCGTACACCGCTTTGTTCGGTTTGGCGGCGTGCATGTAGTCGATGCGCAGATCGAGGGTCGGACAGACTTCGAACTCCGGCAGCACGCACAGGGTCGACATGCCGCAGGCGGTGTCCATCAGCGAAGTGATGGCGCCGCCATGGATGACTCCGGTTTCGGGATTGCCGACGATTTTTTCGCTGTACGGCAGGATCACCGTCAGCCCTTCGCTGGAGGCACTGTGCACCTGCAGACCGAGGACCTGACAGTGCCGCAATGCCGATAAAAAGCGCGTCGCGCGCTCAAAAACGGGGTTTTCGGCCATGTGATAATTGCTCGCGTTTGGGCCTTGTGCCAGTATTGAGAAAAGCGGCAAAAGTTCCGTGATAAAACAAACTTATATATCTGAAACAATTGAGGAACTTAACCCGTAGCGCCGAGTTCTTAAGGCCAGTAGTTATTTTCCATAAGGAGATACACCCCATGCGTAAGACTTTAGCTATTGCCTTGATGTTGACCGCTTCCCTCGGTCTCGCTGCCTGCGATAAAAAATCCGAGGACAAAGCTCAAGATGCAAACCAACATGCTGAGCAAGCTCAGCAAGACATGAACAAAGCTCAGGATAAAGTGAACGACGCAGCAAAAGAAAACGCCGAAGCTGCCAAAGCTCAGGCTGAATCGAACGCCGCTGCTCAAGAAGAAGCCGCCAAAAAGCAATAAGCTTTGTGGTGTGAAAAGAAAACCCGCCAAGTGCGGGTTTTCTTTTGCCTGCGATTTACCGGTTAGAGCAACACGGTTCTAAAAGTCGGACTAATCATCAGCAACAACGAACAGATGAAGCCAACTAGCCACATCAGGCTGCGCAACTTCGCCAGGTCGGCCAGATAGAACCACAGATAGAAAATCCGCGAGATCACGAAGATGATCGCCAGCGCATCGATCAGCCAACCCGCGGTTTGCGTGGTATGCGCCATCAGCACGCCGACGGCGAAGAGGATGAAGGCTTCGATGCTGTTCTGATGGGCCGCCAGCGCCCTCGCACCGAAGCCAGTCAACTGCGCCTGCTGCTGCCGCGGCAAGTGATTGTCATACCCGCCCTGCTCTTTCATGGCCTTGGCCACCGGCATACGCGCCACATAGATCAATAAAGCACTGATAAACACACACCAGAACGGAATACTCATCAAACAGCCTCTTTGTTCGCCTCAGGGACGGGCGCCTCTGTAGGGGTATAGACCATGACATCGAGAACGTCGGAATGAAACTCGCGGCGATACAAAACCACCACGACTCCCGCGCTCATGATCATGAACAGCCACGGGCTGACGAACCACGCCAGCATGCTCATGCCGAAGTAATAAGAACGCAGGCCGAAGTTGAACTGGTTGGCCGCCATCGAAATCACCCGCGCCGCCCGCGAAGCGAAGGCCTTGCGTTCCTGCTCGGTCACTTGGCGCTCACCGATCATCGGCGCCGACCCGACCAGAATCGCCGCGAAGTTGTATTGGCGCATGCACCAACTGAAAGTAAAGAACGCATAGACGAACACCAGTGCCAGACACAGCAACTTGATCTCCGACATGCCCTGCGACGCCTGCTGCACCATCGGAATATCCGCCAACAACGACACGGCTCGGTCGGACGCACCGAGCACGGTGAGGATACCGGCGAGGATGATCAGCGTGCTGGAGGCGAAGAACGAGGCGTTGCGCTCCAGATTGCCGATCACGCTGGCATCGGCAATACGGTTGTCACGCAGCAACATGCGGCGCATCCAATCTTCGCGGTACAGGTGCAACACACTGGCTAGACACGCCGTATCACGGGCCTTCCAGGTGGCATAACGGGTGTAACCGCCCCAGCAGACGACAAACCAGACGGCGGCGAGCAAGTGGATCAGATTGGCTTGGATGAACGACATGCAATTCCTTGTGAAATGTGATCACGGTATGAATGACCTGTGGGAGCGAGCCTGCTCGCGAAAGCGGCTTACCACGCAACATTCATGGCGGCTGACACAACGCATTCGCGAGCAGGCTCGCTCCCACGTAACGATTTCGGCAACCCTTCGACGTTAGTTCAGCGAAAAAGACACTGCCTCACGCGCATAAAAAATGCCCCGTATCGATTGATACGGGGCATTTCTGTTTGACCGTGCCTGACCCGCTTGTGGCGGGTCACATCACGTCAGGCAGGGACTTCGCTGCGCTTGCCCAGCAGGCGATCACAGACCACGGCGACCACCAGGGTCATCACGCATGGCACCAGCCATGCCAGCCCTTGCTCGCTCAGCGGCAGATGGGTCAGCTGAGTTGGCATCCAGTCGGCCAGACCAGCGCCTTTCAGGGCGTCGATGGTGCCGAAAACGAAGGAAACCAGCATCACCGGGCCAAGAATGCGCCCGTGCTCATGCCAGAAATCCTTGCAGAAGCTCAGTGCGACCAGAACGATGCACGGCGGGTAGATCGCGGTGAGTACCGGAATCGAGAACGCAATGAGCTTGGTCAGACCGAGGTTGGAGACCAGCAGGGAAAACGCTGCGAGGATAATCACCAGAGTCTTGTAGGACAACGGCAGCACACGGCTGAAGTATTCAGCGCAGGCACAGGTCAGGCCGACCGCCGTGACCAGACACGCCAGCGAGATCAGCACCGCAAGGAAACCGCTACCCAGCGAACCGAAGGTGTGTTGCACGTAGGCATGCAACACCGCCGCGCCGTTGGTGGCGCCGACCGCGACTTCATGGCTGCCGGAACCGAGGCGGAACAGGCTGACGTAGACCAGTGCCAGCCCCACGCCGGCAATCAGCCCGGCGATGATCGCATAACGGGTGATCAGCGCCGGCGACTCGACGCCACGGGAGCGGATCGCGTTGACGATAACGATGCCGAACACCAGTGCCCCAAGGGTATCCATGGTCAGATAACCATTGATGAACCCTTGCGAAAATGGCGCGGCGACGTATTCCGGTGTGCCGTGACCGATGTCACCCGCCGGCAAGGCGAACGCGGCGATGCCCAGTACTGCCAGCGCAATGATTTTCAGCGGTGCGAGGAAGCGGCCAATGGTATCCAGCAACCGCCCAGGATAGAGCGAAATGAAGAACACCAGCAGGAAGTACACCGAGCTGTAGAGGAACAACGCCAGCGGGCTTTCGCCGGTCAACGGCGCCAGACCTACCTCGAAGGATACGGTCGCGGTACGCGGGGTGGCGAACAGCGGACCCACGGCCAGGTAGCATGCCGCCGCGAGGATACCGCCAGCGATCTTGCCGATAGGGCTGCTCAACGCATCCATCGCACCGCCGACCTTGGCCAGCGCCACTACGGTGACCACCGGTAAACCGACGGCGGTGATCAGAAAGCCCAGTGCGGCCATCCAGACGTGAGGCCCGGCCTGCAAGCCGACGATCGGCGGGAAAATGATGTTACCGGCCCCGACAAACAGGGCAAACGTCATAAAACCAAGTGCCAGGATGTCCTGACCTTTCAAAACTTTCATTAAGGTAATACCACACTACTGAAATCGGAATTTAGAGGGGGATTGCCCTGTTGGATTAGGGAAATGCTGTCGATCCGTATGGGACTGACCCTTAACGCGCGTAGCTGCCTTGTGGGCGGCGGACGCAAAAATGGCGGCCAGCCTAACGAATTTGGCTGACAAACGCACTGTTAGAGGGCGAACTATCCGATACGCGACGTTTCAGTGTCGCGTTTACATATCTATTTTTCATACAGAGAACCTGTATTCATCACAACGAACCTGTGGCGAGGGGATTTATCCCCGTTGGGCTGCGCAGCAGTCCCAAAGAATCCGAGCTGGAAATGACTGACTGATCATGGTCGCTAGCATGGGGGCCGCTTCGCAGCCCAGCGGGGATAAATCCCCTCGCCACAACAGCTCTCAAAATTCTCATACGCCAGAAACGACAAAGGCCACCCGAAGGTGGCCTTTGTTGCTGGAGCTAAAAAGTCAGCCGAAGCTTACTTCTTCACTTCCCAGCCAGTCAGCTCGGCCAGGGCCTTGCCGATGTCTGCCAGCGAACGCACGGTTTTAACGCCTGCGTCTTGCAGCGCAGCGAATTTCTCGTCTGCAGTGCCTTTGCCGCCAGAGATGATTGCGCCAGCATGGCCCATGCGCTTGCCCGGAGGAGCAGTCACACCAGCGATGTAGGAAACAACCGGCTTGGTCACGTTAGCCTTGATGTAGGCAGCCGCTTCTTCTTCAGCCGAACCGCCGATCTCGCCGATCATCACGATCGCCTCGGTCTTCGGGTCTTCCTGGAACAGCTTCAGGATGTCGATGAAGTTCGAACCCGGGATCGGGTCACCGCCGATGCCGACGCAAGTCGACTGACCGAAACCGGCGTCAGTGGTCTGCTTCACAGCTTCGTAGGTCAGGGTGCCGGAACGCGAAACGATACCGACCTTGCCTGGCAAGTGAATGTGACCTGGCATGATGCCGATCTTGCATTCGCCTGGGGTGATCACGCCTGGGCAGTTAGGGCCGATCAGGACTACGCCCAGCTCGTCGCACTTAACTTTGGCGTCCAGCATGTCCAGGGTAGGAATGCCTTCGGTGATGCAGACGATCAGCTTGATGCCGCCGAATGCCGCTTCCAGGATCGAGTCCTTGCAGAACGGAGCCGGAACGTAGATCACGCTGGCGGTAGCGCCAGTGGCAGCTACTGCGTCTTTTACGGTGTTGAACACTGGCAGACCCAGGTGCTCGGTGCCGCCCTTGCCCGGAGTTACGCCACCAACCATCTTGGTGCCGTATTCGATGGCTTGCTGGGTGTGGAAACTACCTTGCGAACCGGTAATACCCTGGCAGATAACTTTGGTGTCTTTATTGATCAGGACGCTCATTATTTGCCCTCCGCAGCTTTGACAACTTGTTGAGCAGCGTCGGTCAGGCTGGTAGCAGCGATGATGTTCAAACCGCTTTCTGCCAGTACTTTAGCGCCCAGCTCAGCGTTGTTGCCTTCAAGGCGAACAACAACCGGGATTTTCACGCCGACTTCTTTCACGGCGCCGATGATGCCTTCGGCAATCATGTCGCAGCGAACGATGCCGCCGAAGATGTTGACCAGTACTGCCGCGACGTTCTGGTCGGACAGGATGATCTTGAACGCTTCAGTAACGCGTTCCTTGGTAGCGCCACCACCTACGTCGAGGAAGTTGGCTGGCTTGCCGCCATGCAGGTTGACGATGTCCATGGTGCCCATGGCCAGACCGGCACCGTTGACCATGCAGCCGATGTTGCCTTCCAGCGCTACGTAGTTCAGTTCGAACTTGGCAGCGTGCGCTTCGCGCGGATCGTCCTGCGACGGATCGTGGAAAGCCTTCAGCTTAGGCTGACGGTACATGGCGTTGGCGTCGATGTTGATCTTCGCGTCGAGGCAGTGCAGATCGCCGTCAGCCTTGATCACCAGCGGGTTCACTTCCAGCAGAGCCAGGTCGTGGTCTTTGAACAGCTTGGCCAGACCTACGAAGATCTTGGCGAACTGAGTGACCTGCTTGCCTTCCAGACCCAGCTGGAATGCCAGCTCGCGACCCTGGGATGGCTGAGCGCCAACCAGTGGATCGATAGTGGCCTTGAGAATTTTTTCTGGAGTGTCGTGAGCGATTTTCTCGATGTCCACGCCACCTTCGGTGGAAGCCATGAACACGATGCGACGGCTCGAACGGTCAACGACAGCGCCCAGGTACAGCTCTTTAGCGATATCAGTGCACGATTCAACCAGGATCTTGGTGACTGGCTGGCCATTGGCGTCAGTCTGGTAAGTCACCAGACGCTTGCCCAGCCACTGCTGTGCGAAGGCTTTGGCGTCTTCTTTGCTGCGAACCAGCTTTACGCCGCCCGCTTTACCGCGACCACCGGCGTGAACCTGGGCTTTGACGACCCACTCGTTGCCGCCGATTTTGTCGCAAGCTTCTGCTGCTGCTTCCGGGGTGTCTACTGCGTAACCAGTGGAAACTGGCAGGCCGTATTCAGCGAACAGCTGCTTACCCTGATACTCGTGAAGATTCATGCTTTTTACCGTCTTCGTTAGGTACTGCGCATTCGGCGCTGCGCTCGTTTGAGTGCCGCGCCACCTGTGACTGCTGCTTGCGTAGCTGGGCTACGCAAGACTGCGTCCGGCGGACATTCCGCGGTGAGTCTTGCTCGCAAGGCTCACGACGGGCCGTTGCCGCCGTGGTTTCTTATTATGTCTTAACGCTTCTTGCGGTTGGCAATGTGAATGGCGCCGCCATTCACTGCCAGAGCAGCTTCGTGCAAGGCTTCGGACAGGGTCGGATGGGAGAAAACCATCATGCCCAGGTCTTCAGCGCTGGTGCCGAACTCCATACCGATCGCGCCCTGCTGAACCAGTTCTGCAGCGCTCGGGCCAATCACGTGCACGCCCAATACGCGGTCGGTCTTGGCATCGGCGATGACCTTGACGAAACCACCGGTATCGTTGGCAGCCATGGCACGGCCGGAAGCGGCGAACGGGAAGGTGCCGACGTTGACTTCAACGCCTTCGGCCTTCAGCGCCTGCTCGGTTTTGCCAACCCACGCGATTTCCGGGTGAGTATAAATAACCGAAGGGATCAAATCATAGTTCATCTGAGCCTTGTGGCCCTTGATGCGCTCGACAACCATGATGCCTTCTTCCGAAGCCTTGTGGGCCAGCATCATGCCGCGAACCACGTCACCGATGGCGAAGACGCCCGGTACAGCTGTGACGCAATGGTCATCGACCGCGATGAAACCGCGCTCGTCGATTTCCACGCCGCAGTCGGCAGACAGCAGATCAGTGGTCACCGGACGGCGACCAACGGCTACGATCAGCTTGTCGAAAGTGATGGTCTGTTCGCCGTTGGCATCGGTGTAGTTGACGACGACTTCTTCGCCGTTGACTTTCGAACCGGTAACGCGAGCGCCCAGCTTGATGTCCAGACCCTGTTTGGTCAGGGTTTTCAGCGCTTCCTTGGAAACAGCGGTGTCCGCTGCCATCAGGAAAGTGTCCAGTGCTTCGAGCACAGTCACTTCTGCACCCAGACGCGACCATACCGAACCCAGTTCCAGACCGATCACGCCAGCGCCGATCACGCCCAGACGTTTAGGTACGGACTGGAATTCCAGAGCGCCAGTCGAATCGACGATGACTTTCTGGTCAACCGGAGCCGGTGGAATGTCGATCGGACGCGAACCTGGCGCGAGAATGACGTTTTCCGCTTCGATGACTTCAACCGAACCGTCCGGCTTGGTGACTTCGACTTTCTTGCCGGCCAGCAGCTTGCCGTGGCCCTGGATCGAAGTAACGCCGTTGGCCTTGAACAGGGTGGCAACGCCGCCGGTCAGGTTCTTGACGATGCCAGCCTTGCGGCCAACCATCGCAGCGACGTCCATTTTGACTTCGCCGGTCGAGATACCGTGAACGTTGAAGCTCTCTTTGGCTTCCTTGTATTTCCACGAGCTGTCGAGCAGCGCCTTGGAAGGAATGCAACCTACGTTCAGGCAGGTACCGCCCAGGGCTTGCTTGCCCTCTGCGTCGGTGTACTTCTCGATGCAGGCAGTGGTCAGGCCCAACTGAGCAGCCTTGATGGCCGCTACATAGCCACCAGGGCCGGCACCGATCACTACTACGTCAAATTTCTGCGACATTCAAAAAATCCTCTTTAGCAATAAAGCTACAAGCCGCAAGCTTCAAGCTGCAAGCCCACCCGCTCGCCTTGAGCTTGAGGCTTGTAGCTGAAAGCTTGCAGCTGCTTTTTAGATATCCAGCAACAGACGAGCCGGATCTTCCAGCAGGTTCTTGATGGTCACCAGGAAGGTCACAGCTTCTTTGCCATCGATCAGACGGTGATCGTAGGACAGAGCCAGGTACATCATCGGACGGATCACGACCTGACCGTTGATGGCCATCGGACGCTGGATGATGTTGTGCATGCCCAGAATCGCTGCCTGCGGCGGGTTGACGATCGGCGTCGACATCATCGAACCGAAGGTACCACCGTTGGTGATGGTGAAGGTACCACCGGTCATCTCGTCCATCGACAGTTTGCCGTCACGGGCTTTCTTGCCAAATGTTGCGATGCCGCCTTCGATTTCAGCCAGGCTCATCATCTCGGCGTTACGCAGAACCGGTACCACCAGGCCACGGTCGCTGGAAACGGCAACGCCGATGTCCGCATAGCCGTGGTAAACGATGTCGCCGCCGTCGATCGACGCGTTGACAGCCGGGAAGCGTTTCAGCGCTTCGGTGGCCGCTTTCACGAAGAACGACATGAAGCCCAGGCGTACGCCGTTGTGGGACTTCTCGAACAGGTCCTTGTACTTCGAACGCAGCGCCATGACTTCGGTCATGTCGACTTCGTTGAACGTGGTCAGCATCGCCATGTTCGACTGGGCTTCAACCAGACGCTTGGCCACGGTGGCACGTACGCGAGTCATCGGTACGCGCTTCTCGATGCGGTCGCCGGCAGCGAACACAGGCGCAGCAGCCGAAGGAGCAGCAGCCTTGGCAGGTGCGGCAGCCGGAGCGGCTTTCTTGGCAGCAACCGCTGCTACCACGTCTTCCTTGGTCACACGACCGCCCTTGCCGGTGCCGGCAACGGAAGCGATGTTGATGCCGTTTTCTTCAGCCAGCTTGCGCGCGGCAGGAGCTGCGATCGGGTCATCTTCGCCATCGGCAGCAGCTGGTGCGGCAGCGGCAGTAGCGGCCGGAGCAGCAGCGGCGGCAGGAGCGGCAGCAGCAGCGCCGCCCTCTTCGATCGAGCCCAGGACCTGGTTCGACAGAACGGTAGCGCCCTCTTCGGCAACGATTGCGCCCAGCACGCCGTCTGCTTCAGCCAACACTTCGAGCACGACTTTGTCGGTTTCGATGTCGACGATCAGGTCGTCACGCTTGACGGCCTCACCTGGTTTCTTGTGCCAGGTGGCAACGGTGCCATCGGCAACCGATTCCGGGAATGACGGGGCTTTGATTTCGATAGCCATTATCTGTGGGTCCTTAAAATTCGGTTTCAGTCAGCGCGAAGGCGTTAAACAGTGAAAGCATCTTGCAGCAGTTTTTCCTGCTGCTCGGCGTGCATCGATGCGTAACCACAAGCTGGCGCAGCCGAAGCCTCACGGCCCGCGTACTCAAGTACGAGAGTCTTGTCGAGGTTGGCGATGCTGCGACGCAAGTGATGCTGGCTGCAGTACCAGGCACCCTGGTTCATCGGCTCTTCCTGACACCAAACGGCGTGTTTGACGTTGGTGTACGGAGCCAGGACTTCTTTCAAGTCGTCCTCAGGGAACGGATACAGCTGCTCGATACGCACGATGGCGATATCTTCGCGGCCTTCGGCACGGCGTTTTTCCAGCAGGTCGTAGTAGACCTTGCCGCTGCACAGAACCACGCGCTCGACCTTTTTCGGGTCCAGTGCGTCGATTTCCGGGATCACGGTCTGGAACGAACCTTCGGCCAGATCTTCCAGCGTCGAGATGGCCAGCTTGTGGCGCAGCAGCGACTTCGGCGTCAGCACGACCAGCGGCTTGCGCAGCGGACGAATCACCTGACGACGCAGCAAGTGGTAGATCTGCGCTGGCGTGGTCGGCATGCACACCTGAATGTTGTGCTCGGCGCACAGCTGCAGGTAACGCTCAAGACGTGCCGAGCTGTGCTCAGGGCCCTGGCCTTCGTAACCGTGTGGCAGCAGCATGGTCAGACCGCAGAGACGGCCCCATTTGTGCTCGCCGCTGGTGATGAACTGGTCGATCACGACCTGAGCACCGTTGGCGAAGTCGCCGAACTGGGCTTCCCAGATCACCAGCGCGTTTGGCGTGGTGGTCGAGTAACCGTATTCGAATGCCAGTACCGCTTCTTCCGAGAGGAACGAGTCGTACAGGTCGAAACGTGGCTGACCGTCGTACAGGTTCTGCAGCGGAATGTAGGTGCCCGCGTCTTTCTGGTTGTGCAACACAGCGTGACGGTGCGAGAACGTACCGCGGCCGATGTCCTGACCGGTCATGCGGATCGGGTGACCTTCGAACGCGAGGGTCGCGTACGCCATGGTTTCAGCGTAACCCCAGTTGATCGGCAGGCCGCCGGCTTGCATCTTCTGACGGTCTTCGTAGATCTTCGCGACCTGGCGCTGAACGACGAAGCCTTCCGGAATTTCCAGCAGCTTGGCGGACAGCTCTTGCAGGGTCTTGAGATCGAAACGCGTGTCGTGACGCGCAGTCCAGGCGTGGCCCAGGTACGGACGCCAGTCGACGAACAGCTCTTTGTTCGGCTCTTTGACCAGCGATTTCACTACGTGCAGACCGTTGTCCAGCGCGTTGCGGTATTCGTCGACCTTGGCCTGCACACGTTCAGCGTCGAGCACACCGGCCTGGGTCAGGCGATCAGCGTACAGCTCACGGGTGGTGCGCTGCTTGGTGATCTGCTGATACATCAGTGGCTGGGTGCCGCTTGGCTCGTCGGCCTCGTTGTGGCCGCGACGACGGTAGCAGACCAGATCGATCACCACGTCACGCTTGAACTGCATGCGGTAGTCGATGGCCAGTTGGGTCACGAACAGCACGGCTTCCGGATCATCACCATTCACATGGAGGATCGGCGCCTGGATCATCTTGGCAACGTCGGTGGCGTACTCGGTAGAACGCGAGTCCAGCGGGTTGCTGATGGTGAAACCAACCTGGTTGTTGATCACGATGTGCACGGTACCGCCGGTCTTGAAACCGCGGGTCTGCGACATCTGGAAGGTTTCCATGACCACGCCCTGACCGGCGAATGCCGCGTCACCGTGGATGGAGATCGGCAGAACTTTCTCACCGGTCAGGTCGTTGCGACGGTCCTGACGGGCGCGCACCGAACCTTCAACCACCGGGGAAACGATTTCCAGGTGGGACGGGTTGAACGCCATGGCCAGGTGAACTTCACCGCCGGTGGTCATCACGTTGGACGAGAAGCCCTGGTGGTATTTGACGTCACCGGAACCGAGCTCGACCTTCTTCTTGCCTTCGAACTCGTCGAACAGCTCGCGCGGGTTCTTGCCGAAGGTGTTGACCAGTACGTTCAGACGGCCACGGTGGGCCATGCCGATGACGACTTCCTTGGTGCCGTACGAGCCGGAACGCTGGATCAGTTCATCGAGCATCGGAATCAGGCTTTCGCCGCCTTCCAGACCGAAACGCTTGGTGCCCGGGTATTTGGTACCGAGGTATTTTTCCAGGCCTTCACCGGCAGTCACGCGCTCAAGCAGGTGGCTCTTGATGTCGGCGGAGTACGTCGGACGGCCACGCACGCTTTCCAGACGTTGCTGGAACCACTGGCGCTGCTCGGAATCGGTGATGTGCGTAAATTCAGCGCCGATGGTGCGGCAATATGTCTGCTGCAACGCTTCGTGAATTTCGCGTAGGCTCGCTTCCTCTTTGCCGATGAACAGGTCGCCGGCACGGAAGGTCGTATCAAGATCGGCATTGGTCAAGCCGTAATGATTGATCGACAGGTCTGCAGGTGCAGGACGCTGCCACAGCCCCAGCGGGTCAAGCTGGGCTGCCTGGTGGCCACGCATACGGTAGGCCTGGATCAATCGCAGCACTTCAACTTGCTTCTTCTCGTGCTCACTGCTCACGCTGCCGGCGGAAACCGGTTGGGCGCGGCGCTGGTTCTTTGCCAGCAGCACGAAATGATCGCGAATCGTCGAGTGCGAAACATCAGTGGCAGAGTTGCCGTCGGCTGGCAACTTCTGAAAGTAGGTGCGCCACTCTTCTGGCACAGCGTTAGGGTCGTGCAGGTAGAGCTCATAAAGCTCTTCCACATAGGCAGCGTTTCCACCTGAAAGGTAGGCGCTGTTCCACATGCGCTGCATCACGCTTTCTTGCATGCTTGGTCACCCTCGGTTAGGGGAACACCATCGGTGTCGACACCGAGCAAACTTGCAGAAGTCCGAATGCAGCGACTAAAACAAGCCACCTAGGATCACACTGATAGTCCGGGTACCAGCCCGGATGCCCCTGCTTGTCTCATTTCTTCAAAAGAAGAGCTGCAGCTTATGGCTACTGCTCTGGTTATAGCCATGACGCGGGTTGAAGCCCGCGCCACAGCCTCTACGGTGCAACGGTTACAGCAGCTGAATCACACGCCGCTCGAAAGCAGCATGTTACGGATGTGACCGATGGCCTTAGTCGGGTTCAGGCCTTTCGGACATACGTTGACGCAGTTCATGATGCCCCGGCAGCGGAAAACGCTGAACGGGTCGTCAAGTGAAGCCAGACGCTCGCTGGTCTTGGTGTCGCGACTGTCTGCCAGGAAGCGGTAGGCTTGCAGCAGCGCAGCAGGACCCAGGAACTTGTCCGGGTTCCACCAGAAGGACGGGCAAGAGGTCGAGCAGCAGGCGCACAGGATGCACTCGTACAGACCGTCGAGCTTTTCGCGCTCTTCTGGCGACTGCAGACGCTCGATGGCCGGAGCCGGCGTGTCGTTCTGCAGGTAAGGCTTCACCTTCTCGTATTGCTTGTAGAAGATGCTCATATCGACGACCAGGTCACGGATAACCGGCAAACCTGGCAGCGGACGAACGATCAGCTTGTTGCCTTTTACAACGGCAGACAGCGGCGTGATGCAGGCCAGACCGTTCTTGCCGTTGATGTTCATGCCGTCGGAGCCGCAGACGCCTTCACGGCAGGAGCGACGATAGGAGAAACCTTCGTCCTGCTCTTTGATCAGGGCCAGCACGTCCAGCACCATCAGGTCTTTACCACCGGTATCGACCTGGAAATCCTGCATGAACGGCGCAGCGTCCTGATCAGGGTTGTAACGATAAACACTGACTTGCAACATGGCGGTCACCCTTAATAAGTCCGGACTTTAGGTTCGAAAGTCGGAACAGTCTTCGGCGAGAAGTTCACGGCACGCTTGGTGACGCGCTTGTCACCCGGGAAGTACAGGGTGTGGCACAGCCAGTTTTCGTCATCACGGTCTTCGAAGTCTTCACGGGCGTGAGCGCCGCGGGACTCTTTACGTACTTCGGCCGCGATGGCGGTAGCTTCAGCCACTTCCAGCAGGTTCTGCAGTTCCAGCGCTTCGATACGTGCAGTGTTGAACGCTTGCGACTTGTCGTTGATCTTCACGTTGGCGATACGCTTGCGCAGATCGGCCAGCTGAGCGATGCCCTTCTGCATGTATTCGCCGGTACGGAATACACCGAAGTAGTTCTGCATGCAGCTTTGCAGCTCGCGACGCAGGGTGGCAACGTCTTCACCGTCGGTACGGTTGTTCAGCGCGTTCAGACGCGACAGTGCAGCTTCGATGTCGGACTCGGTAGCGTCGTCGTATTCGATGCCATCGGTCAACGCCTTTTCCAGGTGCAGGCCGGCAGCGCGACCGAAGACCACCAGGTCGAGCAGCGAGTTGCCGCCCAGACGGTTCGCACCGTGTACCGATACGCAAGCCACTTCGCCTACCGCGAACAGGCCAGGAATGATCTGGTCCTGACCTTCGGCGTTCTGGGTGATCGCCTGGCCATGAATGTTGGTGGCAACGCCGCCCATCATGTAGTGGCAGGTCGGCACAACCGGAACCGGAGCAACTACCGGGTCAACGTGGGCGAAAGTCTTCGACAGTTCGCAGATGCCTGGCAGACGGCTGTGCAGCACTTCCTCGCCCAGGTGGTCGAGTTTGAGCATTACGTGGTCGCCATTCGGACCGCAACCGTTGCCGGCGATGATTTCCTTAACCATCGAACGGGCAACCACGTCACGACCTGCAAGGTCCTTCGCGTTCGGAGCATAACGCTCCATGAAACGCTCGCCGTGCTTGTTGATCAGGTAACCACCTTCACCACGGCAACCTTCGGTAACCAGTACGCCGGCGCCGGCGATGCCGGTCGGGTGGAACTGCCACATTTCGATGTCTTGTACCGGCACGCCAGCACGCAGAGCCATGCCGACGCCGTCACCGGTGTTGATCAGGGCGTTGGTGGTGGACGCGTAGATACGGCCTGCACCGCCAGTGGCCAGAACGGTGGCCTTGGCACGGATGTAGGAGGTTTCGCCGGTTTCGATGCAGATCGCGATCACACCAACGAATTCGCCTTCCTGGTTTTTTACCAGATCAACAGCGTAGTACTCGTTGAGGAACGTGGTACCGGCTTTCAGGTTGCCCTGATAAAGGGTGTGCAGCAGCGCGTGACCGGTACGGTCGGACGCAGCGCAAGTACGTGCAGCCTGACCGCCCTTGCCGTAGTCCTTGGACTGGCCACCGAACGGACGCTGGTAGATGCGGCCTTGCTCGGTACGCGAGAACGGCAGACCCATGTGGTCCAGCTCGAACACGGCAGCCGGGCCTTCCTGACACATGTATTCGATAGCGTCCTGGTCACCGATGTAGTCGGAACCCTTGACGGTATCGTACATGTGCCAGCGCCAGTCATCGTTCGGGTCGGCGGAAGCGATGGCGCAAGTGATGCCGCCCTGTGCGGACACAGTGTGCGAACGGGTCGGGAAAACCTTGGTGATCACCGCAGTCTTGTGGCCGCCCTGTGCCAGCTGCAGCGCAGCGCGCATGCCGGCCCCGCCACCACCAATAATGATGGCGTCGAAAGAAATCGTTGGAATGTTAGCCATGAATCAGATACCCCAGAGAATCTGCACACCCCAGACGAAGTAAGCGAACATCGCAACGCCGCATACTGCCTGGAAAAGGAAACGTATCGCCGTTGCGGACTTGCCGAACGCCATTGGCGTCAGGTAGTCGGTCGCGATGGTCCACATGCCGACCCAGGCGTGAGCGCCCAGAGCAACAAGGGCCAGCAGGCTGAAAATACGCATTCCGTTGTGAGCGAACAGTTCATGCCACTGGGCATACTCGAGGCCAGGGTTGGCGACGATGTATCCGATCAGAAAGATGAAGTAAGCCGCGAGAACGACCGCAGACACACGCTGTGCCATCCAGTCATAGAGGCCCGAACGCGACAGGTTAGTGACGTTAGTTACCATATCCAGACTCCTGCCAGAACGATTACCACCACGGAAACGGCGATAACGATTTTCGAGCCCAGTTTGCCGCCTTCCAGCGTCTCACCGATGCCCATGTCCATGATCAAGTGGCGCACACCGGCTACCAGGTGATACAGCAGAGCGGACAGGATGCCCCAAATCACTAGCTTGGCTAGCGGACTGGTCAGACACGCTTTCACCTGACCGAAGCCTTCCTCGGAGCTCAGCGACTTGTCCAATGCGTAAAGCATGATGGCAAGGCACACGAAGAGGATGACACCGGAGATACGGTGAAGAATGGACGTGTAAGCAGTGACTGGGAGTTTGATGGTCCTTAGGTCTAGGTTTACAGGTCGTTGGCTTTTCACGGCTTTTTTTCACACTGAAGAGCCCCTAACAATCAGGGCAAAGTTGTTGGGGAGTGCACTGGTCAGGTAACCACCACCCAGGGATGCGACCCCCAATGAAAGCAAGCCCAAAAGCCCTTGGCGGTCGGTGGCCGAGTATAGACAGTTAGGCTACTAATGACAACGCGTTCACCTACCCCCAATAGCGGATTGCACAAGTTGCATAAAAGGCGTAAATGGCAGGCAATTTCGAGGAAAAAGTCGGCTTAAAGCCTTCTGGAGCAAGACTTTAGGCAAATTGACATTCGAATTTATCTCACTATAGTGGTGCGGGCCCTGCGTGGGGGGTCTGTCTGATGGTTCAAGCATAAATAGGAGGCCACATGGCTGACAAAAAAGCGCAGTTGATCATCGAGGGCGCAGCCCCCGTCGAGCTGCCCATTTTAACCGGCACCGTTGGTCCCGATGTAATCGAT
Source organism: Pseudomonas sp. AC255 (assembly GCF_979258175.1). NCBI lineage: Bacteria > Pseudomonadati > Pseudomonadota > Gammaproteobacteria > Pseudomonadales > Pseudomonadaceae > Pseudomonas > Pseudomonas sp. AC255. The sequence goes on from NZ_OZ409841.1 coordinate 3,508,001, forward strand.
GTTCGGGGCCTGACGGCCACGGGCCGCTTCACTTTCGACCCGGGTTTCATGTCGACCGCTTCGTGCGAATCGAAAATTACCTATATCGACGGCGACAACGGCATTTTGTTGCACCGCGGCTACCCGATCGAACAGCTGGCTGAAAAGTCGGACTACCTGGAAACCTGCTACCTGCTGCTCAACGGCGAATTGCCGACCGCAGAACAGAAGGCCCAGTTCGTCAGCACCGTGAAGAACCACACCATGGTTCACGAGCAGCTGAAAACCTTCTTCAACGGTTTCCGTCGCGACGCCCACCCGATGGCCGTCATGTGCGGTGTAGTCGGCGCCCTCTCGGCCTTCTACCACGACTCCCTGGACATCAATAACCCGCAGCATCGCGAAATTTCCGCGATCCGTCTGGTTGCGAAGATGCCGACCCTGGCAGCGATGGTTTACAAGTACTCCATGGGCCAACCCATGATGTACCCGCGCAACGATCTGACTTACGCGGAAAACTTCCTGCACATGATGTTCAACACCCCGTGCGAGATCAAACCGATCAGCCCGGTACTCGCCAAGGCCATGGACCGGATCTTCATCCTCCACGCCGACCACGAGCAGAACGCTTCGACCTCCACCGTGCGTCTGGCCGGCTCTTCGGGTGCCAACCCGTTCGCCTGCATCGCTGCCGGTATCGCCGCACTGTGGGGTCCTGCCCACGGCGGTGCGAACGAAGCCGTGCTGACCATGCTCGACGAGATTGGCGATGTGTCGAACATCGACAAGTTCATCGCCAAAGCCAAGGACAAGAACGATCCGTTCAAGTTGATGGGCTTCGGTCACCGCGTCTACAAGAACCGCGACCCTCGCGCGACTGTCATGAAGCAGACCTGCGACGAAGTGCTGAAGGAACTGGGCATCAACAACGATCCGCAACTCGAACTGGCCATGCGCCTGGAAGAGATCGCGCTGACCGACCCGTACTTCATCGAGCGCTCGCTGTACCCGAACGTCGACTTCTACTCGGGAATCATCCTCAAGGCGATCGGCATTCCAACCAGCATGTTCACGGTGATTTTCGCCCTGGCGCGTACTGTGGGCTGGATTTCGCACTGGAAAGAAATGCTTTCGAGCCCGTACAAGATTGGCCGTCCGCGCCAGCTGTACACCGGTTACGAGTCGCGTGACATTACCAAGCTGGAAGATCGCAAATAAGGTTTTTTCTTTTTTGTGATGGTTTAGTGGTGTGTCAGGAACGGCCTCTTATATAGAGGCCGTTTTTGTTTGTGGTTTCAGCGGCCTTCGGGCCGACTGGTTCTTGGATTTTGGGGGCATATCCGTTGCTGCGGGTGCTGCCGCTGGCGGTTTCGCTCTTACAGCGAGTCACCTTTTGCAAACGCCAAAAAGGTAACCCAAAAGGCTTTGCCCCGGCGTACGGCCCGCTCGCTGGGGCTCGGGGTACCTTCGTTACGGGACCGATCCGGTAACGAAGCCTGCCGAAAGGGCAAAAGATCAAAAGCAAAGGCCAAAGCCAGATCAAGAGCCCCTCACCCTAGCCCTCTCCCAGTGTATGTACCGGGGACATGGTGGACACATGTTCGGAGACATGGTGGACGGTTTTAGATCTTCTTACCTGCCGTCACGATCTGCAAGTTCAAGTCGATTCGAGCGACACGATGTCTACTCCAGTAGACATCGTGGATGCCGTCCTCCGTCGTCTCCCTGATCGCTATGCACCTGCCATAAAAAGCCTTTCCGATCTTGTATTCCCGATTCCTCCAGAAGATTTCGCCTCCCACCTGTACCTTCCTGACCACATCTGCGTCGTTGTACTCCGGCTCCGCCGGTTGCTCCTGATATTCCCGTGGGCTGCCACTGTAACGAGTCGCCGGCACCGCCATGCCCAGCGCCTGATGAGGGCGTTTCTGGTTGTAGATGTCGCGCCAGGTATCAAACGCCCGTTGTGCGTCGTCGAGATCGGTGAAAAACCGGCCTTGCAGGACTTCATTTTTCAGGCTGCGGTGGAAGCGCTCCAGTTTTCCCTGAGTCTGCGGGTGATAAGGCCGGGAGTGGCCGACCTTGATGCCCTGGCTCATCAGCCAGACTTCCAGCGCGGTGTAAACGCCTGTCTGATCGCCCCATGGCGAGCCGTTGTCCATCGTCATGCGCAACGGCAGGCCGTAGCGTCGAAACGACCGGATTAGATGGTCCTGTACCGTTTGGCGCTGTTCATTGGCACATGCGGCAATGCACAGCGAAAAGCGTGAGTGATCATCCAGGGCTGTGAATGGATGACAACGTCCGTGGCTCAGACTGAAATGTCCCTTGAAGTCGATCTGCCATAGATCGTTAGGCGCTTCGTGCTCAAAGCGGATAAATGGTTTGATCTCGGCAGCCTTTGGATCAACACGCGAATGACGCTGCAAAACCGCATGCACCGTGCTGACGGAGGGCATCACAGCGCCTTCATCTTCCAGCACGCGCTTGAGCTTGCGGGCGCCCCAAGCCTCGTATTGCTGACTCATGGTCAAAATTTGCTGCTCAACCTCATCAGCACAACGTTTGGGTGATGTTTTTGGTCGCCGGGACTGATCGTGCAAACCCTCTGCACCCGAGGTTTCAAACCTGTTGAGCCATTTGTAGGCAGTACTTGGGCTGATATTGAATCGACGGCAAAGCTGCCGAATATTCACCCCTTCTTGCCGAGCCAAATGCACAAACTCTGTACGAAGTTGCATGGTGGATGCCTCTTGCCAGGACACAAGTCATTTCCTTGATGATGAGCAATGTGCCTATTAAAAAGTGTCCACCATGTCTCCGAACACCTGTTCACCATGTGTCCGGTACATACACCCAGAGGGAGAGGGGACTGACCGAGGTGTTCAGGCGAAACACGCCGACTTGCGATACCGAGTCGAATGCAGGTTTTGAACACCACACAAATCGGCTCCCTCTCCCTCGGGAGAGGGCTGGGGTGAGGGGCGAATCCACCGAAAATCTCAAGCCGTGCGACGCTTCTAACCACTCAACAATGAGCGTTAGCTCGAGTGCTTTTGATCTTGATCCACCGGCGACGTCGGAAGGCTGAGCGGAGGGATTGATCCGGGCGTGGGAGCGCAGCGACCGTCTGGCGCAGCCAGACACAGCGGAAGGAGGTGCAGCGAAGCAAACCGGAGCCGCTGCGCCAGGATCGATCCCGCAGCGAAGGAACCCGAGCCTGCGAGGGCCGAACGCAGGAGCTAGCGTTTTTTGCTTACTTTTTTAGGCGCTTGTAAAAAAGTAAGTCGCCGTAAGGGCGAAACCGCCAGCCGCAGCACTGCAAAAAACGGATATACACCCAAAACCAACCATAACCACCCACAAAAAAACGCCCCAATCTCTCAACCAGGGCGTTTTCTTGAAGCTTGAAGCTTGAAGCTTGAAGCTTGAAGCTTGAAGCTTACAGCTGATCTCTTAGTGCGAAACCGCCCCACTCGCCCCCAACCCGGTCTGCGAACGCACAAACTGCGGGAAGAACAGCGCCCGCTCGTTATCCGCAGCCGCCGACTTGTCAGTGATCGAGAAGAACCAGATCCCGATGAACGCAATCATCATCGAGAACAGCGCCGGATATTCGTAAGGGAAGATCGCCTTCTCGTGATGCAGAATCTGCACCCAGATGGTTGGGCCGAGGATCATCAGACCAACAGCACTCACCAGACCCAGCCAGCCACCAATCATCGCGCCGCGAGTGGTCAGCTTCTTCCAGTACATCGAAAGCAGCAGTACCGGGAAGTTGCAGCTCGCCGCGATGGAGAACGCCAGGCCGACCATGAACGCAATGTTCTGGCTTTCGAACAGAATGCCCAGACCAATCGCCAGCACCGCCAGGGCGATAGTGGTGATCTTCGACACGCGAATCTCATCCTTCTCGTTGGCTTTGCCCTTCTTGATCACACTGGCGTACAGGTCGTGAGAAACCGCCGAAGCACCCGCCAGCGTCAGACCGGCTACCACAGCCAGAATGGTTGCGAACGCCACTGCCGAGATGAAGCCAAGGAAGATGCTGCCGCCCACCGCGTTGGCCAGGTGCACCGCCGCCATGTTGTTGCCGCCGAGCAAGGCGCCCGCTGCATCTTTAAAGGCCGGGTTGGTGCTGACGAGCAGGATCGCGCCGAAGCCGATGATGAAAGTCAGGATGTAGAAGTAGCCAATGAAACCGGTAGCGTACAGCACGCTCTTGCGCGCTTCTTTTGCGTCACTCACGGTGAAGAAGCGCATCAGAATGTGCGGCAGGCCAGCGGTGCCGAACATCAGCGCCAGACCCAGCGAGAATGCCGAGATCGGATCCTTCACCAGACCGCCGGGGCTCATGATCGCTTCGCCCTTGGCGTGAACCTTGATCGCTTCGGAAAACAGCGTGTTGAAGTCGAAGCCCACGTGCTTCATCACCATCAGCGCCATGAACGAGGCACCGGACAGCAGCAGCACTGCCTTGATGATCTGCACCCAAGTGGTCGCGAGCATGCCGCCGAACAGCACGTACATGCACATCAGCACGCCGACCAGAATCACCGCAACGTGGTAATCGAGGCCGAACAGCAGCTGGATCAGCTTGCCGGCACCGACCATTTGCGCGATCAGGTAGAACGCCACCACCACCAGCGAACCGCAGGCGGACAGGGTGCGAATCTGGGTTTGCCCGAGGCGGTAGGACGCCACGTCGGCAAAGGTGTATTTACCCAAGTTGCGCAGGCGCTCGGCGATCAGGAACAGAATGATCGGCCAGCCCACGAGGAAGCCGATCGAGTAGATCAGGCCATCGTAGCCGGAGGTGAACACCAGTGCGGAAATCCCCAGGAAGGACGCCGCCGACATGTAGTCGCCAGCGATCGCCAGGCCGTTCTGGAAACCGGTGATCTTACCGCCCGCCGCATAATAATCGGCGGCCGAATTGTTTTTCTTCGAAGCCCAGTAGGTGATGTACAACGTCGCGCCGACGAAGGCCACGAACATCAGGATCGCCGGAATGTTCAGCGGCTGTTTGGCCACCTCCCCCGTCAACGCGTCAGCCGCCCAGACACTCGGCGCGAAAGCCGCAACACTCAATAGAGCCAGTAGACGCCGGATCATTGCTGAGCCTCCTTGAGAATCGCATTGTTCAGGTCGTCGAACTCGCCATTGGCGCGGCGCACGTAGATGCCAGTCAGGACAAAGGCTGAAATGATCAGACCGACACCGATCGGGATGCCCCAGGTGATCGAGGATTCAGGACTGAGTTTCGCCCCGAGCACGTGCGGCCCGTATGCGATCAGCAGGATGAATGCGGAGTAGAGCCCAAGCATGATTGCCGAGAGAATCCAGGCGAATCGTTCCCGTTTCTGAACCAGCTCCTTGAATCGGGGACTGTTCTGAATCGAGAGGTAAATGCTGTCGTTCATTGTTTTTATCCTCGCAGCACAAATTATTGTTGGAACGTAGCTAATGTATGCGGCTGCGAGAGAGGTTCCAGACGACCTTAGTAGTAGATGGCCATGATGTTTTTGCCATTTTCCGGTACACAGAAAAAACTGTGGGAGCGAGCCTGCTCGCGAAGGCGTCGTATCAGTCGATATTGCATCAACTGACAGATTGCATTCGCGAGCAGGCTCGCTCCCACAGGGGTGTGGCGGTGTTTAAATTATTTGGTCCAGTCAGCTACACGATCCGGGTGTTTGGCCACCCAGTCCTTGGCCGCTGCATCAGGCTTGGCGCCGTCCTGAATCGCCAGCATGACCTCGCCGATTTCGTCTTTCGAGGCCCACTGGAAGTTTTTCAGGAACTTGGCCACTTCCGGCGCCTTGGCGTCCAGGCCTTTGCTGCCGATGCTGTTCACTGTTTCAGCCTGGCCATACACGCCTTTCGGGTCGTCGAGGAAGCGCAGTTTCCACTTGGCGAACATCCAGTGCGGCACCCAACCGGTGACGGCGATGGATTCGTTTTTCTTCTCGGCGCGGGTCAGCTCGGCAATCATGCCGGCGCCGGAACTGGCCTTGAGGCTGTATTTGTCCAGGCCGTAATCCTTGATCGCCTGATCGGTCTTGAGCATTACGCCTGAACCGGCGTCGATGCCAACAATGCGGTTTTTGAAGGTGTCGTCGGTTTTCAGGTCTTCGATCGATTTGGCTTTGACGTACTCCGGCACAATCAGGCCGATCTTCGCGTCCTTGAAGTTCGGGCCGTAATCGACGACCTGATCCTTGTTTTTCGTCCAGTAGTCACCGTGGGTCACGGGCAGCCAGGCCGAGAGCATCGCATCGAGTTTGCCGGTGGCCACGCCCTGCCACATGATCCCGGTGGCGACAGCTTGCAGCTTCACGTCATAACCGAGCTTCTGTTTGATCACTTCGGCCGCCACGTGGGTGGTCGCGACGCTGTCGGACCAGCCGTCAACGTAGCCGATGTTCAGGGTCTGTTTTTCAGCGTTGGCGAAAGTGGAACTCATCGCAAGCGCCAGAGCGGCACCTGCGCCTAAAAGTCGTCGCATCTTCATCGTTTACTTCCCCGAAATGCTGCGCCCGACGGATGCCGGGCATCGTCAACGTATTGTTATGGTGCACAGCGCCCCCATCACGCCGGACCTCACACACCGAACATCAGCCGATTTTTCAAAAAGGGTACTGATGGTTTGATCATCAACCTCAAGCGGCCGGCGACCTGCTCTGTCAGCGACCTCAAGGCAGCGAGAAACGACATCAGAAAGCCATTAATCAAGCGAGATTAATTGACGCCAGACAATCCGCCCGAACTTTGCATGTACAACGCCTGCAAGCCACCAGCCCTTCTATAAATGCAGGTAACATGCGTCGCTTTGCAGCCACTCGGCCTGACCATGTCCGCAACGTACCGATTTCCTTTTCTGCCTTATCTGTTCGCCTGCCTGCTCGGGCTGTTGGCCCTTAGCGGTTTCTGGTATGGCCTCGGCCAACCGGTGATCCTGCCGGACGCCGCGACGCCGACGCACAAGTTGCAATGCGCCTCCTACACACCGTTCGACAAAGACCAATCGCCGTTCGACGTGCCGTTCAAATTGCGCCCCGAGCGCATGGATGCCGACCTCGCGCTGCTGGCGACGCGCTTTGAATGCATCCGCACCTACTCGATGACCGGCCTCGACGCCCTGCCCGATCTGGCGCGCAAGCACGGTCTGAAGTTGATGATCGGCGCCTGGGTCAACAGCAACCCGGTCGACACCGAGCAGGAAGTCGAGCTGCTGATCAAATCGGCCAATGCCAACCCCGACGTGGTCACAGCCGTAATCGTCGGCAACGAGGCACTGTTGCGCAAAGAAGTCACCGGCGCGCAACTGGCCCGGCTGATCAACAAGGTAAAAAGCCAGGTCAAGCAACCGGTGACTTACGCCGATGTTTGGGAATTCTGGCTCAAGCACCCGGAAGTCGCGCCGGCTGTGGATTTTCTGACCATCCACTTGCTGCCGTACTGGGAAGACGATCCGTCGAATATCGACGTGGCGCTGCGGCATGTGGCGGATGTGCGTCAGGTGTTCGGCAACAAGTTCGCGCCCAAGGACGTGATGATCGGCGAAACCGGCTGGCCCAGCGAAGGCCGCCAGCGCGAGACCGCCGTGCCGAGCCGGGTCAACGAGGCGAAATTCATTCGTGGATTCGTGGCGATGGCCGAGCAGGAAGGCTGGCGTTACAACCTGATCGAAGCCTTTGATCAACCGTGGAAGCGCGGCAGTGAAGGCGCGGTCGGCGGCTACTGGGGGCTGTTCGATGCGGATCGGCAGGACAAAGGCGTGCTCGCCGGACCGGTGAGCAATGTGCCGTACTGGAAAGAATGGCTGGCAGTCGGTGCTTTGATTTTCCTCGGCACGCTGATCCTTGGTGGACGCGTGCGCACCACTCGTTCGGCGTTGCTGCTACCGCTGCTGGGCGCTGTCGCTGCTTGCTCGATTGGCGCTTGGGGCGATCTGGCGCGGCTGACCACGCGGTTTGCCGGGGAATGGCTGTGGGTCGGCTTGCTGACCGGGTTGAATCTGTTGGTGCTCGCGCATGCCGCGCTGACGTTGAGCGCACGCAGCGGTTGGCGCGCGCGAGCCTTCGATTTGCTCGAGCGTCGCGCCGGCTGGCTGGTCGCGGTGGCCGGTTTTGCCGCGGCGGTGATGATGCTGGAAATGGTCTTCGACCCGCGCTATCGCAGTTTCGCCAGCATGGCGTTCGTGCTGCCGGCGCTGGTCTACCTGTGCCGCCCGGTGAGCGTGCCGCGTCGGGAGGTTGCTCTGCTGACCTTTATCGTTGGCGCGGGGATTGCACCGCAGTTGTATCAGGAAGGGATGCTGAATCAGCAGGCGTGGGGCTGGGCGCTGGTCAGTGGATTGATGGTGGTGGCGTTGTGGCGCTGTCTGCGGGTTCGCAAGGCCTGATTTCAGCGCTTTCGAAATCGCCATCGCTGGCAAGCCAGCTCCCACAGGATTTCTGCTGCACACAAATGTTGTGTTCACCTCAATCCCTGTGGGAGCGGGCTTGCCCGCGATGACTGACTGTCAGGCGCTGCGGGACTCGCGGACCAGGCGCAATCCGGCAATCACCACCGCAAATACCGCTAATGTGGTGTTGTACAACGCCAGCGCCGGCAGGCCGAACACCAGCGCCAGCACCGCCAGCCACCACCCTGCCCGTCCCGGCAATACAAACGCCAATACCGCCGCGCCCACCGCCGCCCAGCCCAGCACCTTGAAATGAATCATCAGCCCCAGGTTCGACCGCACCACGCATTCCCAACGGCCGGCGTCGTCGACACAGATGCCCACCCACTGCCCGTCTTCCATGAAGCCATAGCGCGCGGCATAACTGCCGGCCAGCCACAGCGGCAACAAAACGAGCAGCACAATAACGGGCAAGCGGCGGGACATGGAGCACTCCAATCTGCGGAAATCGGCGGCCAGCTTAATCTGCCGACCGGCATTCGCAAGCACTAACAACTGTTAACTGTTCAGCGAGCCCTTGCAACGTGTATCGTCCAGCTACTATTACCCCGAATTCCGCCTGTTTGGTGCCGCAGCATGGCACTTTGGCGCACGGCCGGTGGTCATAGCCTGCGAACTTCAATCGGCACCTTCCTCTAAGGGATCTAGTCATGCTCCGTTCCTTGCGCTTCGCCGCGCTGTTCAGCGGCCTTATCTTGAGTGCGTCCGCGCTGGCGGTGGATATCGACGCCGCCAGCTATGGCTACCCGCTGACCAACCCGTTCGAGGCGACGATCGCCACGACACCACCGGACCTGCGTCCGGAGCTGCCGCTGGACGACGACATCAATCAATCGGACCGCAGCCTCACCCTGCGCCCGGAGCGTGAATTCCAACTGCCGGACAATTTCTGGGCAGTGAAGAAACTCACTTACCGCATCGCCACGCAGGACAAACCGGCGCCGCTTATCTTCCTGATTGCCGGCACCGGCGCGCGCTTTGACAGCACGCTCAACGAATACCTGAAAAAGCTGTATTACAAGGCCGGCTACCACGTCGTGCAGTTGTCCTCGCCGACCAGCTTCGACTTCATCAGCGCCGCCTCGCGTTTCGCCACGCCGGGCGTGACCAAGGAAGATGCCGAAGACATGTACCGGGTGATGCAGGCCGTGCGGGCGCAGAACCCGAAGCTGCCGGTCACCGAGTATTACCTGACCGGCTACAGCCTCGGCGCCCTCGATGCCGCGTTCGTCGCGCATCTGGACGAAACGCGCCGCAGCTTCAACTTCAAGAAAGTCCTGCTGCTCAACCCGCCGGTCAACCTATACACCTCGGTGACCAACCTCGACAAGCTGGTACAGACCGAGGTCAAGGGCATCAACAACAGCACCACGTTCTACGAACTGGTATTGACCAAGCTGACCCGCTACTTCCAGCAGAAAGGCTACATCGATCTCAACGATGCGCTGCTGTATGACTTTCAACAATCCAAGCAACATTTGACCAACGAACAGATGGCCATGCTCATCGGCACGTCGTTCCGCTTTTCGGCAGCCGACATTGCCTACACCTCGGACCTGGTCAACCGTCGCGGCCTGATCACCCCGCCGAAATTCCCGATCACCGAAGGCACCAGCCTCACGCCGTTCCTCAAGCGTGCGCTGCAATGCGACTTCGACTGCTACATCACCGAACAGGTTATTCCGATGTGGCGCGCGCGCACCGACGGCGGCAGCCTGCTGCAACTGATCGACCAGGTCAGCCTGTATGCGCTCAAGGATTACCTGCACGACAGCCCGAAAATCGCCGTGATGCACAACGCCGACGACGTCATCCTCGGCCCTGGCGACCTGGGCTTCCTGCGTAAAACCTTCGGTGATCGCCTGACCGTTTATCCACTGGGCGGCCACTGCGGCAACCTTAACTACCGCGTCAACAGCGACGCCATGCTGGAGTTCTTCCGTGGCTAAATATCTCCTGCTGATTGCAGCGTTCCTCTGTGCAGGCGTGGCCCAGGCCGACAACAGTAAAGCCGATGCACCGGTGGTGGTCGACAGCGATGGCTTCAAGCAGCCGCTGACCAAACTCAAGTTCAACCCGGGCCTGGATCAGCGCGAATTCGAACGCTCCACGCTCAATGCGCTGAACGTCTATGACCCACTGGAATCGTGGAACCGCCGGGTCTATCACTTCAACTACCGCTTCGACCAGTGGGTGTTCCTGCCGGTAGTCGATGGCTATCGCTACATCACCCCAAGCTTCCTGCGTACCGGGGTGAGCAACTTCTTCAACAACATTGGTGACGTGCCGAACCTGGTCAACAGCCTGTTGCAGTTCAAGGGCCAGCGCTCGATGGAAACCACCGCGCGCCTGCTGCTCAACACCACGATCGGCATCGCCGGCCTGTGGGATCCGGCAACCGCCATGGGCCTGCCGCGCCAGAACGAGGACTTCGGGCAGACTCTGGGCTTCTATGGCGTACCGGGCGGCGCCTACTTCGTACTGCCGATCTTCGGCCCGTCGAACATCCGCGACACCGCAGGTCTGGCCGTGGATTACACCGCCGACACCGCGATCAACTTCCTCAACGTCGCGGAAGTCAGCTCGAATCATCCGGAAGTCTGGGCCTTGCGTGCGATCGACAAGCGCTACCAGACCAGCTTCCGCTATGGTCAGATGAACTCGCCGTTCGAGTACGAGAAAGTGCGGTACGTGTACACCGAAGCGCGCAAGTTGCAGATCGCCGAGTAAATCGGCTGGCGCAAAACACTGTGGGAGCGAGCCTGCTCGCGAACGCGGAGTTTCAGTCAACATCGATATTGACTGAACTACCGCATTCGCGAGCAGGCTCGCTCCCACATTTGTTATGTGTTGCTGATTAACCCTTCAGCGCTTTCCAGATCTTGCCTACGACCGAAACCACCGCCAACACCGCTGCGCCAGCAATAATCCCCGCAACACCATTGAGCAGCATCGGCACGGCGAACCCGGCGCTGCCCGCTGCCGCGCCGATGCCTTCAATCCAGTGATGCAGCACCGGCACGCCATGGGTCAGGATGCCGCCGCCGACCAGGAACATCGCTGCCGTGCCAACCACCGACAGGGTTTTCATCATGTACGGCGCGGCGCTGAGAATGCCGCCGCCGATCTTTTTCGCCATCTGCCCGGGCTTCTGCGTCAGCCACAGCCCCAGGTCGTCGAGCTTGACGATGCCCGCCACCAAACCGTAAACGCCCACGGTCATGACAATGGCTATGCCGGACATGACGACCACTTGCTGGGTCAGCGAGGCATCTGCCACGGTGCCGAGGGTGATCGCAATGATTTCTGCCGAGAGAATGAAGTCAGTGCGGATCGCGCCTTTGATCTTGTCCTTTTCGTACGCCACCAGATCGGTCGCCGGATCGGCCACTGCTTCGGTCAACTGTGCGTGTTCTGCCTCGTCTTCCTCTTTGCTGTGCAGAAACTTGTGCGCGAGCTTTTCAAAACCCTCGAAACACAGGTACGCGCCGCCGACCATCAACAGCGGCGTCACCAGCCAAGGCACAAAGGCGCTGATTGCCAGCGCCGACGGCACGAGGATCAGTTTGTTGACGAACGAGCCCTTGGCCACCGCCCACACCACGGGAATTTCCCGCTCGGCGCGCACGCCCGAAACCTGCTGGGCATTGAGCGCCAGATCATCACCGAGCACCCCGGCGGTCTTCTTCGCGGCCATCTTGGTCATCAACGCAACGTCATCCAGAACGGTGGCGATGTCATCGATCAGCACCAGCAAACTGCTTCCTGCCATGAATCCTGTTTCCTTCTGTGTATGAATGTTGCCAAGCATAACGCGACCGCCGGCCACAGGCTGCATTGTTGAGCGCCGCTCAAGGCCGGTGCTACCATGCGCCACCGCCAGAACAGGCAAGGAACCACCGGGTTTATGAGCACAATCCGCGAGCGTAACAAAGAACTGATCCTGCGCGCCGCCAGCGAAGAGTTTGCCGACAAGGGCTTCGCGGCGACCAAAACCAGCGACATCGCCGCCAAGGCGGGATTGCCCAAGCCCAACGTCTACTACTACTTCAAATCCAAGGAAAACCTCTATCGCGAGGTGCTGGAAAGCATCATCGAGCCGATTCTGCAGGCCTCGACCCCGTTCAACCCGGACGGTGTGCCGAGCGAGGTGCTGAGCGGCTACATCCGCTCGAAGATCCGCATCTCCCGCGACCTGCCCTACGCCTCCAAGGTGTTCGCCAGCGAAATCATGCACGGCGCCCCGCACCTGAGCGCTGACCTGGTAGAGCAGCTCAACGCCCAGGCTAAACACAACATCGCCTGCATCCAGAGCTGGATCGACCGCGGCCAGATCGCCCCGATCGACCCCAACCACCTGATGTTCAGCATCTGGGCCGCGACCCAGACCTATGCCGACTTCGACTGGCAGATTTCCGCAGTGACCGGGAAAGACAAGCTTGATGAAGCCGATTATGAAGCGGCGGCGCAGACGATTATCCGGTTGGTGTTGAAGGGGTGTGAGCCGGATCGGTGAGATCGGGGGAACCGCTTCGCGAGCAGGCTCGCTCCCACAGGGGTTGTGGTGTCCAGACATTTTGTGTCCAATCCAAATCCACTGTGGGAGCGAGCCTGCTCGCGAATGGCCGCACCGCAGATCTCAACTCATAACCAGATCGAATCCCACAACGGATAGTCGCCAAGGCTTTTGACCAGCCCTGCCCGCAATGGGTTGGCAATGACATACCTAGCCATCTTCACCAGATTCTCCTCTTTACGCAGTGCCCGGTCATGGAAGCCAGGTTGCCAAAGGCTGGACTTTCTACCGGTCGAAAGCTTTACCGCTTTGGTGCTGAGGGATTTAGTTCGCTGCATCAATTCGCCGAGCGAGCCACTCTTCAATTCAATCAGCCAGTGAAAATGATCTGGCATTACGACCCAAGCCAGAGAATTGGCCAATCCCGTTTCCTCAGCTGCCCGAAATTGGTTTACAAGCAATCTGCCGAGGAAGAAATCGCTGAATACAGGTTCTCTCCCGGCGGTATTGGCGGTCAGAAGGTAAATGCGGTTGTGTTCTGAATAGCGTCCGATGCGCAAGCGATGTGAAGCAGATAAACCCGGCATTCCGTTGCCTTCTCATATGTTGATCATGAGAAGGCTAGCCGTGGAGATGGCAAAGGGAGCGCCAGACTTTTAGCAAGATGTGTAGCGCAGATCGTATTCGCGAGCAGGCTCGCTCCCACAGTGGGCTTCAGGTGTTCAGACATTTTGTGTCCAACCCTGATCCAATGGGGGAGCGAGCCTGCTCGCGAAAGCGGTTATTCAGACACTGACATTCAGCCAACCACCCCGCCATCCGCCCTCAAATCCAGCGCTTCCACCGCTCTGATCGCCACCTGCTCATCCACATCCGACAAATCCCCACTGATCCCGATCGCGCCCAGCACTTCACCGGCCTGGTTGCGAATCAACACGCCACCCGGGGCCGGCACAACGCTGCCCTGCCCCATGCTGTTCAACGAAGAAAAAAACGCCGGGCGTTGTTGCGCGTCCTGGGCGAGCAGGCGGGAGCCTTTACCCAGGGCGATGGCGCCCCAGGCTTTGCCGATGGCGATGTCGGGGCGCAGCAGGCTGGCGCCGTCTTCGCGTTGCAGGGCGATCAGGTGGCCGCCGGTATCGAGTACCGCGATGGTCAGCGGTGCGGCGTTGATACCGCGTCCTGCGTTGATGGCTTCGCTGACCAGGTTGACTGCGACTTTCAAGGTTAAAGCGCTCATGGTGCCGTCCTCATTTTGTTATAGGGAAAGTCGTGGGACTGCGCGTTTGTGCCGCAGTCCGATGCCACAAATAGAACACAATTAGTAATTTTTTTGTATACAATAATTCTCGAAAAGCGCTACATGCGACGAAAAGCCACAGCACATCGGGCTTCCGACGAATGAAACAGGCGCTTGAGAAAATGGATTGACCTGCGCCGTCCGCCGTGAATACACTCTGCGCAAAGCCACTTGTATACAATTACAAAACGTAAAGAGGCACAAAACCATGAGCAAAATGAGAGCAATCGAAGCCGCCGTTCTGGTGATGCGCCGTGAAGGGGTTGATACCGCTTTTGGCATCCCGGGCGCTGCCATCAACCCGCTGTACTCCGCCTTGCAGAAAGTCGGTGGCATCGATCACGTCCTTGCTCGCCACGTTGAAGGCGCCTCGCACATGGCCGAGGGCTACACCCGCACCAAGGCCGGCAATATCGGCGTGTGCATCGGCACGTCCGGCCCGGCCGGCACCGACATGGTCACCGGGCTCTACAGCGCCTCGGCCGACTCGATTCCAATCCTCTGCATCACCGGGCAAGCACCCCGCGCCCGGATGCACAAGGAAGATTTCCAGGCTGTCGACATCACCAGCATCGTCAAGCCAGTGACCAAGTGGGCAACCACGGTTCTGGAGCCGGGCCAGGTGCCTTACGCGTTCCAGAAAGCCTTTTATGAAATGCGCTCCGGGCGTCCAGGCCCGGTGCTGATCGATCTGCCGTTCGACGTGCAGATGGCCGAGATCGAATTCGACATCGATGCTTACCAACCGCTGCCATTGGCCAAACCGACCGCAACCCGCGTACAGGTCGAGAAGGCTCTGGCGCTGCTGGATCAGGCCGAGCGTCCATTGCTGGTCGCCGGTGGTGGCATCATCAATGCCGACGCCAGCGACCTGCTGGTCGAGTTCGCTGAGCTGACCGGCATCCCGGTTATTCCAACCCTGATGGGCTGGGGCACCATCCCTGACGATCACCCGCTGATGGTCGGCATGGTTGGTCTGCAGACTTCGCACCGTTACGGCAACGCGACGATGCTCAAATCCGACGTGGTACTGGGCATCGGCAACCGCTGGGCCAACCGTCACACCGGTTCGGTTGACGTGTACACCGAAGGCCGCAAGTTCATTCACGTCGACATCGAGGGCACGCAGATCGGCCGCGTGTTCACCCCGGATCTGGGCATCGTTTCCGACGCCGCTGCCGCGCTGACCGTGTTCATCGAAGTGGCCCGTGAATGGCAAGCCGCCGGCAAGCTGAAAAACCGCAGTGCCTGGCTGCAGGATTGCCAGCAGCGCAAGGCCAGCCTGCATCGCAAGACCCACTTCGACAACGTGCCGGTCAAGCCGCAGCGCGTCTACGAAGAAATGAACCAGGTGTTCGGCAAGGACACCTGCTACGTCAGCACCATTGGTCTGTCGCAGATTGCCGGCGCGCAGTTCCTGCACGTCTACAAGCCGCGTCACTGGATCAACTGTGGCCAGGCCGGCCCGTTGGGCTGGACCATTCCGGCGGCGCTGGGCGTGGTCAAGGCCGATCCGAGCCGGAAAGTCGTGGCCCTGTCGGGGGACTATGATTTCCAGTTCATGATCGAAGAACTGGCGGTCGGCGCTCAGTTCAAACTGCCGTACATCCACGTCGTGGTGAACAACTCGTACCTGGGCCTGATCCGTCAGGCCCAGCGCGGGTTCGAAATGGACTACTGCGTGCAGCTGTCCTTCGATAACCTCAATGCGCCGGAACTCAACGGTTACGGGGTTGACCACATCGCAGTCGCCGAAGGCCTCGGCTGCAAGGCACTGCGTGTGTTCGAACCGTCGGAAATCGCCCCTGCCCTGCGCAAGGCCGAACAGATGATCGAAGAGTTCAAGGTGCCGGTGATCGTCGAGATCATTCTGGAGCGTGTGACCAACATCTCCATGGGTACCGAGATCAACGCGGTCAACGAGTTCGAGGACCTGGCACTGGTCGGCAACGATGCGCCGACGGCGATTTCGTTGCTCGATTGATTGCTTTTAGCCCCTCTCCCTCTGGGAGAGGGCTGGGGTGAGGGAAAGGTTTTGCGGTGTTCGCACAATCGGGATCTGACTCAGGATTCCCCCTCACCCTAACCCTCTCCCCAAGGAGAGGGGACTGATCGCGTTCAGTCTGACCTACCGTGCCTCATCAGTTTTTAGGAGACCACCATGCCGCGTTTCGCAGCCAACCTGTCCATGCTGTTCACCGAACAGGATTTCCTTGCCCGTTTCGACGCCGCCGCCAAGGCCGGTTTCAGTGGCGTGGAATACCTGTTCCCGTACGACTTCAGCTCGGCTGAAATCAAGGCAAAACTCGAGGCCAACGGGCTGACCCAAGTGCTGTTCAACCTGCCGGCCGGTGACTGGGCCAAGGGCGAGCGTGGCATCGCCTGCCTGCCGGATCGGGTCGAAGAGTTCCGCGCCGGGGTCGATCTGGCGATCGCCTACGCACAAGTGCTGGGCAACACCCAGGTCAACTGCCTGGCCGGTATCCGCCCGCAAGGCGTTGACGATGCCACTGTGGAAAAGACCTTTGTCGCCAACCTCAAATACGCCGCCGACAAGCTGCAAGCGGCGGGCATCAAACTGGTAATGGAAGCGATCAACACCCGCGACATTCCCGGTTTCTACCTGAACAACACGGCGCAAGCCCTGTCGATTCGCGAGCAGGTCGGCAGCGTCAATCTGTTCCTGCAATACGACATCTATCACATGCAAATCATGGAAGGCGATCTGGCCCGCACCCTGCAATCGCACCTGGGCGAGATCAACCACGTGCAACTCGCGGACAACCCGGGGCGCAACGAGCCGGGCACCGGTGAGATCAACTACCGCTTCCTGTTCGAACACCTTGATCGCATCGGTTATCAGGGTTGGGTGGGTTGCGAGTACAAACCGCTGACCACCACCGAAGCGGGCCTGGGTTGGTTGAAATCACACAACGCAATCTAAGAAACACAGCAAATCCCTGTGGGAGCGAGCCTGCTCGCGAATGCGGTGGTTCAGTCAACACGGATATTGAATGTTCCACCGCATTCGCGAGCAGGCTCGCTCCCACATGAAAAGCAGCTCCCCTATTTGCTTGAGCACGACAAAAACAAGAGGATTTTCTCATGGCTAAAATCGGATTCATCGGCACCGGCATCATGGGCCACCCAATGGCGGCGAACCTGCAGAAAGCCGGTCACAGCCTGTTCCTGTCGCAACACCACGACGCGGCCCCGGCCGACCTCGTCGCCGCTGGCGCCGTCGCCCTGGCCAACCCGCGCGAAGTGGCGCAGGAAGCCGAATTCATCATCGTCATGGTTCCGGACACCCCGCAGGTCGACGACGTGCTGTTCCGCGCCGACGGCGTCGCGGCCGGTATCGGCAAGGGCAAAGTCGTGATCGACATGAGCTCGATTTCGCCGACCGCCACCAAAGCCTTCGCGGCGAAGATCAACGAAAAAGGCGCGCAGTACCTCGACGCGCCAGTGTCCGGCGGTGAAGTCGGCGCCAAGGCCGCAACCCTGAGCATCATGGTCGGTGGCGACGCCGATGCCTTCGAACGCACCCTGCCGCTGTTCCAGGCCATGGGCAAGAACATCACCCTGGTTGGTGGCAATGGCGACGGCCAGACCGCCAAAGTGGCGAACCAGATCATCGTCGCGCTGAACATCCAGGCCGTAGCCGAAGCCCTGCTGTTCGCCTCGAAAAACGGTGCCGATCCGGCCAAGGTGCGTGAAGCGCTGATGGGCGGTTTCGCTTCTTCGAAGATCCTCGAAGTGCACGGCGAGCGCATGATCAAGGGAACCTTCGACCCGGGCTTCCGCATCAGCCTGCACCAGAAGGACCTGAACCTGGCCCTGCAAGGCGCCAAGGAGCTGAACATCAACCTGCCGAACACCGCCAATGCCCAGCAGGTATTCAGCACCTGCGCGGCCATCGGCGGCAGCAACTGGGACCACTCGGCGCTGATCAAGGGCCTGGAGCACATGGCCAATTTCTCGATTCGCGACAAAAAATAAAGTCTGCACAAAACCCTGTGGGAGCGAGCCTGCTCGCGAAAGCGGCTTCACATTCAACATCCATGTTGGCTGACATACCGCGTTCGCGAGCAGGCTCGCTCCCACAAGGGTTCCGAGTTGCCCTTTCGAATAACAAGAATTCCGGGAGCCCGCCATGTCGGTCGATCCGCAACAACTGCTGCGCGAGCTGTTTGCCACAGCCATCGACGCGGCCCATCCGAACCAAGTCCTCGAAGCCCATTTGCCTGCCGATCGCACGGGTCGGGTTATCGTCATCGGTGCCGGCAAAGCCGCTGCCGCCATGGCGCAAGTGGTCGAGCGCTGCTGGGAGGGTGAAGTCACCGGCCTGGTGGTGACCCGCTACGGCCACGGCGCTCCGTGCGAAAAAATCGAAGTGGTCGAAGCCGCGCACCCGGTGCCGGATGCGGCCGGGCTGGCCGTGGCCAAACGCGTGCTGGAGCTGGTCAGCAACCTGACTGAAGACGACCGCGTGATCTTTCTGCTTTCCGGCGGCGGCTCTGCCCTGCTCGCCCTGCCGGCCGAAGGCATCACCCTCGCTGACAAGCAGTCGATCAACAAAGCCCTGCTCAAATCCGGTGCGACCATCGGCGAGATGAACTGCGTGCGCAAGCACCTCTCGGCGATCAAGGGTGGCCGCCTCGGCAAGGCCTGCTGGCCGGCGACGGTTTACACCTACGCGATTTCCGATGTGCCCGGCGACCTCGCCACCGTCATCGCGTCCGGGCCGACCGTGGCCGATCCAAGCACCTCAGCCGAAGCACTGGCGATCATCAAGCGCTACGGCATCGACATTCCCGCCTCCGTGCGTACCTGGCTGCAAAGCCCGGAATCGGAAACCGTCAAACCCGGCGATCCGAGTCTGGCGCGCAGTCATTTCCAGTTGATCGCCCGCCCGCAGCAGTCGCTGGACGCGGCGGCGGTGAAGTGCCGTCAGGCCGGTTTCAGCACCTTGATTCTCGGCGACCTCGAAGGCGAATCCCGTGAAGTGGCGAAGGTCCACGCCGGCATCGCCCGA
The DNA here is from genome assembly GCF_979258175.1 of Pseudomonas sp. AC255. NCBI lineage: Bacteria > Pseudomonadati > Pseudomonadota > Gammaproteobacteria > Pseudomonadales > Pseudomonadaceae > Pseudomonas > Pseudomonas sp. AC255. Next base: position 3,527,301 of record NZ_OZ409841.1, read on the forward strand.
CAGATCATCAATCACGGCCAGCCACTGGCGGCGCCGTGCGTGATTCTTTCTGGCGGTGAGACCACGGTAACCGTGCGCGGCAATGGCCGTGGCGGACGCAACGCCGAATTCCTCCTCAGCCTGACCGACAGCCTCAAGGGCCAGCCCGGCGTCTACGCACTGGCCGGCGACACCGATGGCATCGACGGCTCGGAAGACAACGCCGGCGCGATCATGACCCCGGACAGCTACGCCCGCGCAGCCGCCCTCGGTCTGAGCGCCAGCGACGAGCTGGATAACAACAACGGCTACGGCTACTTCCAGGCGCTCGATGCGCTGATCGTCACCGAGCCGACCCGCACCAATGTCAACGACTTCCGCGCCATTCTGATCCTTGAGAACTGCAAATCATGACGCCTGATAAAAAGGTCAAAATCCTCGCCACCCTCGGCCCTGCGGTCGATGGTATCGACGACATCCGCGAGCTGGTCGAGGCCGGGGTCAACATCTTCCGCCTGAATTTCAGCCATGGCGATCACGCCGACCACGCCAAGCGCTATCAATGGATCCGCGAAGTCGAGCGCCAGCTCAACTACCCGCTGGGCATTCTCATGGATCTGCAAGGACCGAAACTGCGTGTCGGCAAATTCGCTGATGGCAAGGTGCAGCTGCATCGCGGTCAGGCGTTCCGCTTGGATCTTGATACGACACCGGGCGATGAGCGCCGGGTCAACCTGCCGCATCCGGAAATCATTGCCGCGCTGGAAGCGGGCATGGATCTGCTGCTCGACGACGGCAAGCTGCGTCTGCGCGTGGTCACCAAGTACAACGATGCGATCGACACCAGCGTGCTCAACGGCGGTGAACTGTCTGATCGCAAAGGTGTGAACGTGCCGCAAGCGGTGTTGGACTTGAGCCCGCTGACCGCCAAGGATCGCCGCGATCTGAGCTTCGGCCTGGAATTGGGTGTGGACTGGGTCGCGCTGTCGTTCGTACAGCGCCCGCAGGACATTGTCGAAGCCCGCGCATTGATCGGCGACAAGGCGTTTCTGATGGCGAAAATCGAGAAGCCTTCGGCGGTCGAGCAATTGCGTGAGATTGCTGAGTTGAGCGACGCGATCATGGTCGCGCGCGGCGATCTTGGTGTGGAAGTGCCGGCGGAGAGCGTGCCGCAGATTCAGAAAAACATCATCACCACCTGCCGCGCGCTGGGCAAACCGGTGGTGGTGGCGACGCAGATGCTCGAGTCAATGCGCTTCTCCCCTGCCCCAACCCGTGCCGAGGTGACTGACGTCGCCAACGCCGTGGCCGAAGGCGCCGATGCGGTGATGCTCTCGGCGGAGACCGCGTCCGGCGAATACCCGCTGGAAGCCGTGCAGATGATGAGCAAGATCATCCGTCAAGTTGAGAACGGCCCGGATTATCAGACCCAGCTTGACGTCAGCCGACCGAAAGCCGAGGCGACGGTTTCCGATGCGATCAGCTGTGCGATCCGCCGGATCAGCAACGTGCTGCCGGTGGCGGTGCTGGTCAATTACAGCGAGTCCGGCGCCTCGACGCTGCGCGCATCCCGGGAACGGCCGAAAGCACCGATCCTCAATCTGACGCCGAACCTGCAAACGGCGCGGCGCTTGAGCGTGGCGTGGGGCATTCATTCGGTGGTCAACGATCGCCTGCGTCAGGTCGACGAAGTCTGCTCGACCGCACTGGAGATTGCTCAGGCGCAAGGCATGGCCGAGCGTGGCGACACGCTGCTGATCACCGCCGGCGTGCCGTTCGGGCAGCCGGGATCGACCAATTCGCTGCGCATTGAGACGTTGATCTGACCCACCATAGAAGTGGGTGCATAAGCTTGTGGCGAGGGGATTTATCCCCGTTGGGCTGCGAAGCGGCCCCCCATCGGAGAATGCGGTTTCTCTGTGGAAACCGTCACACCCTCAAAAGCGACGACTGCTGCGCAGCCGAACGGGGATAAATCCCCTCGCCACAGGGACTTGCAAGACCTTTTGATGTTCCAACTGCCCAGATTTTCTCAACATGCCTGCCAATCACTTCAACACCCACTGCCCCGACTGGGCCGAGGCTTTGCTCAACGGTTTCAGTCAGATTTTCTTCCAGCGCCATCCGCTGTGCGGCCTGCTGTGTCTGTTGGCGATTCTGCTGACGGCGCCGGTGCTGTTCGCCGGGGCGCTGCTCGGTGGCGTTGCCGGTCTGCTCACCGCGCAGCGGCGCAACTACGCCAAGGCCGATCGCCAGGCCGGACTGTTCAGCTACAACGGCGTGCTGCTGGGCCTGCTGCTGAGCCTGTATTTCCCTTGGTCGCCACTGCTGCCGCCGTTGATTCTTGCGGCGGGCGGCTTGAGCGCGATGCTCACTCAGCAATGGCTCAAACACGTGTACCGCAGTCGCTCCGTACCGGCCTACACCTCGCCGTTCGTGGCGATAAGTTGGGTGCTGCTGGTGTTCACCGAACCGGCCACGCCGATGGCATCGCCCGACCTGAACACGACAAATCTGCTGGCCGCTGAACTGCGCGGATTCGGCCAGGTGATGTTTCTCGACCATCCATTGGCCGGGGCGTTGATCGCCAGCGGTTTGCTGCTCGCCGATCGCCGCGCGTTCTGCTGGGCGCTGCTGGCGTCGGCGATCGGCCTCGGCTCGAGTCTGCTGCACCACGACACGTCCGCCGCACTGCTCGGGCTCGGTGGCTACAACGCTGTACTCGCCGCCCTCGCCTTCAGCGCTCAGCGACAAAATCCGTGGCTGCCGCTGCTCGCCATTGTCCTGGCCTTGCTGGTGACGCCGCTGTTTGCCGCCCTCGGGCTGGCCACGCTGACCGCGCCGTTCATCCTCGCCTGCTGGTTGATTCGTGCCAGCATTCAAATGCTTGGCAAAGCGTCGCTCGCGCATGAGTCTTGCGCTCATGAGGAGAATCACCCTAGGCTGCGCTGATCTTCGATTCAGGCGTTATCCATGGACAGCAGCAACAATTGGCGCGAACGGCTTTACGTCATGATTTTCCAGAGCGACACCCCGGCCGGGCGTCGCTTCGACGGCATTCTGCTGTTGATCATCCTCGCCAGTCTGGTGATCGTGATGCTCGACAGTATCGACAGCATCCACCGTAATTACGCCGACGTTCTGGCCTATATAGAGTGGGGCTTCACGGCGATCTTCCTCGGCGAATACATCCTGCGTCTGTACTGCTCGCCCAAGCCGCTGCGCTATGCCTTCAGCTTTTATGGCCTGGTGGATCTGCTGGCGATCGTGCCGGGCATCCTCGCCCTGTACTACAGCGATGCGCAGTATCTGCTGATCATCCGCATCATTCGGATGCTGCGGATTTTCCGCGTGCTCAAGCTCAGCCCGTATCTCAAGCAAGCCAACTATCTGATGTCGGCGCTGCGTGGCAGCAAGCAGAAAATCGTCGTGTTTCTGGTCAGCGTGTGCACGCTGGTGACGGTGTTCGGCACGCTGATGTACGTGATCGAAGGCCCGGAGCATGGCTTCACCAGCATTCCCAAGGGCATCTATTGGGCAATCGTGACGTTGACCACTGTGGGCTTCGGCGACATCGTGCCGAAGACGCCGCTGGGTCAGGTGATCTCCTCGCTGGTGATGATCACCGGTTACTCGATCATCGCCGTGCCCACGGGGATTTTTACCGCAGAACTGGCCAATGCCATGCGCGGCGAACAGCTGCAACATGACTGCCCGGGCTGTCAGAAAAAGAGCCATGAACAGAGCGCAGCGTTCTGTTCGCGCTGCGGCAGTCAGCTGTTCAAGAAAGTGGAATAAGCACAGAGCTTTTTAATCTTTAAGCGACTATGCGAGGCCCGCTATAGTCGCTGGCAAATCGCCTCATTTTTGACACGACACCCCACAGAACAAGGAATGCGCAGTGAAAAAACTCTTTGGCGCCTCACTTCTCGCCGCCGGCCTGGCCTTGGCCAACATCGCCCAGGCAGCACCGACGCTGCTCAACGTTTCCTACGACGTGATGCGCGATTTCTACAAGGACTACAACACTGCGTTCCAGAAGCACTGGCAAGCCGAGCACAACGAAAACATCACCGTGCAGATGTCCTTCGGCGGCTCGAGCAAGCAGGCGCGTTCGGTGATCGACGGCCTGCCGGCTGACGTCATCACCATGAACATGGCCACCGACATCAATGCCCTCGCCGACAACGGCAAACTGGTCCCGGACAATTGGGTCACGCGCCTGCCGAACAACAGCGCACCGTTTACCTCGGCCACGGTGTTCATCGTCCGCAAGGGCAATCCAAAAGCGCTGAAAGACTGGCCGGACCTGCTCAAGGACGGCGTACAGGTGATCGTGCCGAACCCGAAAACTTCCGGTAACGGCCGCTACACCTACCTGTCGGCCTGGGGCTATGTGCTGAAAAACGGTGGCGACGAGAACAAGGCCAAGGACTTCGTCGGCAAGCTGTTCAAGCAGGCGCCGGTGCTCGACACCGGTGGCCGCGCCGCCACCACCACGTTCATGACCAACCAGATCGGCGACGTGCTGGTGACCTTCGAAAACGAAGCGGAAATGATCGCCCGCGAGTTCGGTCGCGATCAGTTCGAAGTCATCTACCCGACCGTCTCAGCGGAAGCCGAGCCCCCGGTTTCGGTGGTCGATAAAGTCGTCGACAAGAAAGGCTCGCGCGCTGCGGCTGACGAGTATCTGAAATACCTGTGGTCGCCGGAAGGACAGGAAATTGCGGCGGCCAACTACCTGCGCCCGCGTGACCCGGCGGTGCTGGCGAAGTACACCGACCGTTTCCCGAAAGTCGACTTCCTTTCGGTGGAGAAGACCTTTGGTGACTGGCGCACGGTGCAGAAAACCCACTTCAATGATGGTGGCGTGTTTGATCAGATTTACAGCGGGCAGTAAGGCTTGATCTGAAAAAATCAAAAGGCGACCCACCGGGTCGCCTTTTTGTTGCGTGGGAATACCGGTCATTACACTGCGTAATAACAGTTATCATCCGAAAACGTCTTCTGCCAGTCCACGTTGTCCATTAGCCTCAGCGCTTTCCTGTGCCCGACCCGAGATCCCCTATGACCACCACTCCTCACGCAATGACCCGAGGCATGGTCCTGCTGTTCGCGTTCTGCTGCGGCGCCATTGTTGCCAACATCTACTACGCACAGCCGATCATCGGCCTGATCGCGCCGGACATCGGCCTCTCCGACACCATGGCCAGTTTCATCGTTTCGCTGACCCAGATCGGTTACGCGTTGGGCCTGTTTTTTCTGGTGCCGCTGGGGGATCTGCTGGAGAACCGTCGGCTGATGATCACCACCACGGTCGTGGCGATCGCCAGTCTGCTTGGCGCCGCGTTCACTGAACAGCCGAACGTATTTCTGCTGATCTCACTGCTGGTCGGGTTCAGCTCGGTGTCGGTGCAGATCCTGATTCCGCTGGCCGCGCATCTGGCGCCGGAAGAGTCCCGTGGTCGCGTGGTGGGCGGGATCATGGGCGGTTTGCTGCTGGGTATTCTGTTGGCGCGGCCGGTGTCGAGTGTGGTCGCCGATCACCTCGGCTGGCGCGCCATGTTCATGATCGCCGCGGCGTTGATGGCGGCAATCAGCGTGGTGCTGGCACTGACCGTGCCCAAGCGCCAGCCAGATCACAGCGCTACTTATGGCCAATTGATCGGCTCGCTGTGGACGCTGCTGCGCCAGCAACCGGTGCTGCGTCAGCGGGCGTTTTATCAGGGCTGCATGTTCGCCACGTTCAGCCTGTTCTGGACCGCCGTGCCGCTGGAGCTGGCACGCAACCATGGCCTGTCGCAAAGCGAAATTGCGATCTTCGCTCTGGTGGGCGCGATCGGTGCCATCGCCGCGCCAATCAGCGGCCGCCTCGCTGATGCCGGCCACACACGCATCGCCTCGCTGCTGGCCATGCTGTTCGCCAGCGTGAGCTTTCTCCCCGCCTTCATTCACCCGGCCTACAGCGTCATCGGCCTGGCCGTGACCGGCGTGGTGCTGGACTTCTGCGTGCAGATGAACATGGTCCTCGGCCAACGCGCGGTGTACTCGCTGGACGCGAAAAGTCGTGGCCGTTTGAACGCGCTGTACATGACCAGCATCTTCATCGGCGGCGCCTTCGGCTCGTCGGTGGCCAGCGCGGTGTACGAGCATGGCGGCTGGTTGTGGATCGTGATTGTCGGCAGCGTGTTTCCGTTGCTGGCGTTGTTGCGGTTTTTGAGTGCATCGCAAAACGCTGCGCTGGCGCAGCGAAAAGTCGCGTCCTGACGCGATGTCATAGTGGGAGCGAGCCTGCTCACGAAGGCGGTGTGTCAGCCATAGATCAGTGCCTGACCTGACGCCTTCGCGAGCAGGCTCGCTCCCACAATTGGACGTACCTTCAATACCGAACCAGTTTCTCCATCGCCGCATCCGCCAGAAACGAGGAGCGGCTTTTGACGTTATGCTCGCGTACATAGCGATCAATACGCTGAATCACATAGCCGGGCAGCGTAACGTTGACCTTTTCGGTCTTGCCCAGGTACGGCGAGATATCCAGCTCCAGCATGCCCCAGCCCATCTCGGCAAAATCCGGATGATTGCGATGCGCCGCTGCCGAGGTCGGCATCGGAATCGCCTGACCGGCCGCCGCGATCTCCTGCAGCATGAGGTGAGCCACTTCCACGGCCGCGTTGTAGGCCTCCTCAAAGCTGTCCCCGGCCGTGACTGCGCCGGGAATATCGGGGATCTGAATGCCGATGGCAGTGTTCTCGTCACCCCACTCGATGCAGATGGGATATTGCATTACGGATCTCCTTCATGACGGGTTGGCGGGCTGAATAACCCCGCGCGCCGCCGAATGCTTTTGACTGTCCCCAGCGGTAAATCCTTTTTCGGATGCGGGACGGCAATCGTGTTCGGGTTGTAACGATGAGTGAAGATGTAATGACTGCCCGCAACCCGATCCAGCGTCCAGCCCGCCTCCTCCAGCTCCTTCATCAATAGCCTGCTCTGCACCAACCGCCTCCTTGGCCTGGCCCATTAAAAGTAACTCTAGAGTTATCTTTACTCAAGCACAGAATAGGACGGGGTGGTTGGTAGTTTTACAAAGTATTCCTGCACCCGTTTCGTTTATTGCGAATTTCGTTTAATTCGAATAACGTCGACACATCCTTCCATAGAATGCTGGAACAGTCTTATGACCATCGCTACTCCATCTGCCATCAACCTGCCTGTCGAACGAGAGGTCAACGCCGCGATTGAAGGCCAGCGCGCCCTGAGCGCCTTCCTCACAACCGCTTTTGAAACTCAGCGAATCCAGATTTTTGATGAACAGAACGAAGCCCACAGCGTCGAGCTGCCAACATCGGCGTTGCGCTTGCTGAGCGATATCCTCGCGGCGCTGGCGCAGGGCAACGCGGTGAAGGTGGTACCGATCCACGCGGAGCTGACCACGCAGGAAGCTGCCGATCTGCTCAACGTCTCACGTCCGCACATGATCAAACTGCTGGAGAGCGGTGAGATTTCCTACCACAAAACAGGCAAGCACCGACGTGTGCGTTTTGCTGATCTGATGGAATATAAAACCCGGCGAGACACCGCCAGCGAGCAGGCAATGATGCTTCTCGCGGAGCAGGCACAGGCGCTAAGGACAGGATACGAGTGAGGCATTCCTCTTTCACTGCTGTATACGATGCATGCGTTTTATATCCGGCCCCTCTAAGAGATTTCCTGATGTGGCTCGCACTGTCAGGGTGTATCGGGCTCGCTGGACTCAGGAAATACACCACGAATGGAAGCGTAACTTATTGAAGAACAGGTCCGACCTGACCCTCGAACAACTCGATCGCACATCGCAATTGATGGACCTGGCCATTCCAGACGCGTGTATCGATGGCTATGAAGACTTGGTGTCAGGCCTGACACTGCCTGATGAGAACGATCGCCATGTTCTAGCGGCCGCAATCCGATGCGGTGCCGATGTAATAGTGACGTTCAACCTGAAAGATTTCCCCACCCGTCACCTCGCGCCATACGGCATTGAAGCTCAGCACCCGGATGAGTTTGTGGAAAACCTTTTCCATCTTGATTCGGCTGCCGTCGTCGCTGCGGCTCAAAGCCAGCGACGGCAATTGAAAACGCCCAGTGTGGAGGTGGACAAATATCTTGGCTTTCTCCAACGGCAAGGATTGGTCGAGTCGGTAAAGGCGTTAGGTAACTATCGTGCGATTCTCTGAAAATCAGACGCAAAAAAAACGGCGATCCCAAGATCGCCGTTTCTCTTACTGCCCGAACTTCTTGCCCAACCCCGGCGGGACGCCGTGGATGTTGGTGTCTTCCCACGGGCCGTTGGGGCTGACCGAGCGGCTCCAGCCGTTGTTCCAGCGGTAGTAGGTGCGCTGGCGGTAGAAGGTGTTGGTCTGGTCGTCGAGCACGTAGACGCCGAGCTTCTGGTCCCAGTGGCTGTTGCCGCCCGGTGGCGGGGCGAAGCTGGCCGAGGTGCGGGGCACGGGCTTGGCGGGTTTGGCCGGGATGCTCTTGCCGGGGCTCGGCGAGGTCGACGGGGTCGGGCTTGGCTGCGAGGGCGGGATTGGCGGCAGGCTGGTGGTCGGTTCCGGGCGTTGTACCGCACATGCACTCAAGCCCAGGGCCAGTGTGAGGACTGTGATGCGGGCGATGGTGTGCATGGCGGTGCTTTCCTGTTGGGTCCGGTTACTTGTCCGGGCTGTCGATAGTCAGTTTTTGTGGCGCGGTGGTGCTGCTGGCCACTGGGCCGCTGCGACCAATCCACTCACCGGCAGTCGGTTGACCGGCTCGTGAGATGCGCGCAACCAGTTGGACTTCAGGGAAGTTGGACAGTTTCAACTGCGGCATCATCGCGTCGGCATCGCCCAGTTCGACGGTCACCGGCAGGTCGGCGACGGTCAGGCGTTTGACCGCCAGCGGCGCCGGTGGGCCAGAAGTGGCGCGGGCGAAGATGAACACGCTGTCGCCCGGTTGCACCTTGCCTTTGAGTTCGCTGGCCAGATCAACGCTGACTGTCAGCAATGCCGCTTTCGGCGCCGGTGCCTGGGCAACTTTGCCGCCGCTGGCTTTCAGGCGTTCGGCGGCACGCTCGATGCCGCCTTGCAGCGCAGCGCGAGAGTTGTCATCCGGCGGCAGTTGCGCGAGCAGGCGATTCCAGTAGTCGATGGCCTCCTGATAACGCTCGCCTTCGAACGCGGCGATGCCGAGCAGGCCGAGGCTGGTGACTTCCTTCGGATCGGCCTTCAGCGCTTCGTCGGTCAGTTTCTGAATCTGCTCCGACCACTTTTTACCGTCAGCAAAATACTGCGCCTGCGCCCACTGGCCGAGCAGTTCCGGCTGGCGACCGGCGAGGTTGGCGGCGCGTTCGAACATCTTCGCCGCGTCTGCCGGACGGTCCTGAGCCATGTAGGTACGGCCGAGAAAATACAGACCTTCAGCGGAATCCGGTTGCGCGGCAACCGCACGCTCCAGACGCTGGGTCATCTCTTCCATCGACTGTGGTGCCTGAGCGAATTCGCGGGTCAGTTCGACCTTGTCGGCGGCGCCGAAATGCAGGTACAGACCGAGACCCAGCACCGGTACCAACACGGCGGCCAGCAGCGGCAACGGCTTGCCCAGGCGCGAGACACGCGGTGCGGTGACGCCTTCGGTGTCCGCGAGCAATTCACGCGCGGCTTCTGCGCGGCCGCTGTCCAGTTGCGCGGCGTCGAGCACGCCTTCGGCCTGCTGCGCTTGCAGCTCGGCAACCCGTTCCTGGTACAGCGCGACGTTCAACGCGGTGCGATCTTCTTCCCGCTGAGCGCGGCGTTCGCGCAGTACCGGGATCAGCAGAAAACTCAGGGCGACCAGAAGCAACAGCCCTGCGGCGAGCCAGAAATCAATCATTCTTGGTTTTTATCCAACAGTTGGTCGAGGCGCTGACGTTCTTCGGCAGACAGCGATGACGGCGTTTCGGCGCGTTGTCCGCGACGCCTGCGCACGATCAGCACGATCACCACAAAACCGCCGAGCAGCAGAGCGGCCGGGCCGAACCATAACAGCGCGGTCTTGGCATTGAGCGCCGGTTTATAGCGAACGAAATCACCGTAGCGATCGACCATGAAGTCGATGATCTGCTGATTGTCCTTGCCCTCGCCGAGCATGCGGAAAATCTCTTTGCGCAGGTCGGCGGCAATCGGTGCGTTGGAGTCGGCGATGTCCTGGTTCTGGCATTTGGGGCAGCGCAGTTCCTTGGTCAGCTCGCGGAAACGCTCGCGGTCGCTTTCTTTGGCAAATTCGTAGGTGTCGATGGCCGCGTGGGCGACACCGGCCAGGCTCAAACCCAACACGACCGCAGCGAGAAAACGCTTCATGGCTTGGCCTCATCGACCAGCGCCTGATACTTGGCCGCGAGTTTTTCGCGCCAGACCTGCTCGTCGATCACCCCGACGAACTTGTCGCGGATGATGCCTTTGGCGTCGATAAAGAAGGTTTCCGGCGCGCCGTAGACACCGAGGTTGAGGCCCAGCGAACCCTCGTCGTCACGAATATCCAGCGCATACGGATTGTGAAACTCGGCCAGCCATTTCAAGGCGTCGGCATTGGTGTCCTTGTAGTTGATGCCGTAGATCACCACGCCGCGCTCGGCAAGTTTGTTCAGCACCGGATGCTCGACCCGGCAGGAAATGCACCAGGTGCCCCAGACATTGACCAGCGCCGGTTTGCCGAGGATGTCGGCCTTGGTCAGCGTCTTGTCACCCTGCACACTCGGCAGGGAAAACTCCGGGAACGGCTTGTCGATCATCGCCGACGGCAGCTCCGCCGGATCCAGGTACAAGCCGCGATAGAGAAACACCGCCACCAGCAGAAAAATCGCCAACGGCAATAACATCAACCAACGCCTCATGCCGCCGCTCCCGTCATGCCCAGCGCTTCGCGCACTTTGCTTTTCACCTTGACCCGATAACGCCGATCCAGCGCCGCCAGCAAACCACCCAATCCGGTGAGCAAGCCGCCGAACCAGATCCAGCGCACGAACGGTTTGACGTGAACGCGCACGGCCCAGGCGCCGTTATCCAGCGGCTCGCCGAGGGCGACGTAGAGATCGCGAGTGAAACCGGCATCGATGCCGGCTTCGGTCATCACCGAGTTCTGCACGGTGTACAGACGTTTTTCCGGGTGCAGCACGCTGATTTCCTTGCCATCGCGAATGACGCGGATGGTGCCTTTGTCGGAGGTAAAATTCGGCCCCTCGAAATGCTTGGCGCCCTCGAAGACGAACTGATAGCCCGCCAGGTCCATCGACTCGCCCGGCGCCAGACGCAGGTCGCGCTCGGCACTGTTCTGGCTCGACAACACCACGCCCAGCGCGCACACCGCGATGCCGAGGTGAGCGATCTGCATGCCCCAATAGCTGCGGGTCAGCGTTGGCAAACCTTTGATCAGGCCTTTGTGGCGAGTCTTGTCGAACAGATCGCGCACACCGGCAAGCAACACCCACGCCGCCAACAGGAACGTCGCGATCACTGCCCAGTTAAAGTCGCCATAAGCCACGCCGGCCACCACGGCCAATGCGACGCTGCCGAGCAGCACCGGAGTGAGCATGCTCGCCAGCCATTTCACTGGTGTGTCCTTCCAGCGCACGATCACGCCGATCGCCATGAACAGCATCAGCAACGCCATCAACGGAATGAACAACGCATTGAAGTAAGGCGGGCCGACCGACAGCTTGGCGCCGCTGATGGCATCAAGAATCAGCGGATACAAAGTGCCAAGGAGGATCATCGATGCAGCGACAACCAACACCAGGTTGTTGCCCAGCAGCAAGGTTTCCCGTGACCACAGATTGAACCCGACCTGACTTTTCACCACCGGCGCACGCAGCGCAAACAGCGTCAACGAACCGCCCACCACGAACAGCAGGAAAATCAGGATGAACACACCGCGCTCGGGATCCGAAGCGAAGGCATGCACCGAAGTCAGCACGCCCGAGCGTACAAGGAAAGTGCCGAGCAGGCTCAACGAGAACGCGGCGATCGCCAGCAACACCGTCCAGCTCTTGAACACCCCACGTTTCTCGGTGACCGCCAGCGAGTGAATCAGTGCGGTGCCAACGAGCCAAGGCATGAACGAGGCGTTTTCCACCGGGTCCCAGAACCACCAGCCGCCCCAGCCGAGTTCGTAATACGCCCACCACGAACCGAGGGTGATGCCGATGCCGAGGAAGGCCCAGGCGACGATGGTCCATGGCCGCGACCAGCGCGCCCACGCCGCATCGAGACGCCCGCCGAGCAGCGCGGCGATGGCAAATGCGAAGGCCACCGAGAAACCGACGTAACCCATGTACAGCATCGGCGGATGCACGATCAGGCCAATGTCCTGCAGCAAAGGATTGAGGTCGCGACCGTCTGCGGGAATCTGTGGCAGGATCCGCGAAAACGGGTTCGAGGTAAGAATCAGGAACAGCAGGAAACCGGTGCTGATCATGCCCATCACCGCCAGGACGCGGGCGAGCATGACTTGCGGCAACTGCCGGGAGAACACCGACACGGCGAAGGTCCAGCCGCCGAGGATCAACGCCCACAGCAGCAGGGAACCTTCGTGGGCGCCCCACACCGCGCTGAATTTGTAGTACCAGGGCAGCGCGCTGTTGGAGTTCATCGCCACGTAGCCGACGGAGAAATCGTCGGTCATGAACGCATAGGTCAGGCAGCCAAAGGCAAACAGCAGAAAGGCAAACTGGCCCCACGCCGCCGGTTGCGCCAGGCTCATCCACAAGCGGTCGCCGCGCCACGCGCCGAGCATCGGCACCAGCGCTTGGACGAGTGCAAAACACAGCGCGAGGATCATCGCCAGATGGCCCAGTTCGGGAATAAACAGTGCGGCGGCCATTGATCAACCCTCCTTCACAGGCGTCGGCGCGGATTGACCGCTATCTTTCAGCGCTTTGGTCACTTCCGGCGGCATGTACTTCTCGTCGTGCTTGGCCAGCACTTCATCGGCGACCACCACGCCATCGGCGTTGAGCTTGCCGAGGGCGACGATGCCCTGCCCTTCGCGGAACAGATCCGGGAGGATGCCGCGATAGGCGATGGTCACGGATTTGTTGAAGTCGGTGACGACGAATTTGACGTCCAGCGAATCCTTGGAGCGTTGCAGCGAACCGGCCTCGACCATGCCGCCGGCGCGGATGCGCGTGTCCTGCGGCGCATCGCCGTTGGCGATCTGCGTCGGCGTGTAAAACAGATTGATGTTTTCCTGCAACGCGCTCAGGGCCAGGCCGACAGCAGCGCCCACTCCGACCAGAATCGCCAGAATGATGATCAGACGTTTTTTGCGCAGCGCATTCACTTGCCGTTCTCCCGGCGCAGACGACGCGCCTCTTGTTGCAGATAACGCTTGCGCGCCGCAATCGGCGCCACCACGTTGAGGGCCAGCACCGCCAGACAGATGCCGTAGGCCGACCAGACATACAGGCCGTGATGGCCCATGGCGAGAAAATCGCCGAATGAAGCAAAACTCATCGTGCTGCCTCCAGACTCTGCTGCACTTCGGCTTTCACCCAACTGGCGCGGGCCTCGCGTTTGAGCACTTCCAGACGCATGCGCAGCAACAGCACAGCACCGAAGAAGCAGTAGAAACCCAGCACCGTCAGCAGCAGCGGCAGCCACATTTCCGCGGGCATCGCCGGTTTTTCCGTGAGGGTGAACGTCGCGCCCTGGTGCAGGGTGTTCCACCACTCCACCGAATATTTGATGATCGGAATGTTGATCACGCCAACAATCGCCAGCACCGCGCAGGCCTTGGCGGCGCTGTCGCGGTTGCTGATGGCATTGCCCAGCGCGATCACGCCGAAATACAGAAACAGCAGAATCAGCATTGAGGTCAGGCGCGCATCCCACACCCACCACGAGCCCCAGGTCGGCTTGCCCCAGATGGCCCCGGTGACCAGCGCCACGGCGGTCATCCACGCACCGATCGGTGCGGCGCATTGCAGGGCGACGTCGGCCAGTTTCATCTTCCACACCAGCCCGACCACGCCGCAGACAGCGAGCATCACGTAGATCGACTGGGCGAGCATCGCCGCTGGCACGTGGATATAGATGATGCGAAAGCTGTTGCCTTGCTGGTAATCCGGCGGCGCGAACGCCAGGCCCCAGACCACGCCAACGCCGATCAGCAGCAACGCTGCAATGCTCAACCACGGCAGGAACTTGCCGCTGATGCCGTAGAACCACTTGGGCGAGCCGAGCTTGTGAAACCAGGTCCAGTTCATACTGTTTCCATCACGGTTGCCGCTCATCATCGCGAGCTGGCAGAGGGTCATGCCTTTCTTCTGGAAGAAGTGGTCAATTTTTGACCAGGCCTCATTATTATTCGCCGACGCTGATCTTCAGGCCAGCGGCTATTGCAAAGGGTGTCAGGGTGATCGCCAGCGCTGTAAGGCTGGCCATCCACAACAGGTATCCGGTCGCCGGCATGCCTTGCAGCGCCGCTTGCAACGCGCCGCTGCCAAGGATCAACACCGGGATGTACAACGGCAGAATCAGCAGCGCGAGCAACAGCCCGCCGCGCTTCAGGCCGACCGTCAGCGCCGCCCCGACTGCACCGAGCAGGCTCAACACCGGCGTGCCCAACAGCAACGACAGCAGCAGCACCGGCAGGCACGCGGCCGGCAAACCGAGCATCAGCGCCAGCAACGGCGACAGCAGCACCAGCGCCAGACCGGAGAACAGCCAGTGTGCCAGCACCTTGGCCAAGACCAGAAGCGGCAGCGGGTGCGACGAAAGGACCCACTGTTCCAGCGAGCCGTCTTCGAAGTCACTGCGAAACAATCCGTCCAGCGACAGCAGGACCGACAACAACGCCGCCACCCAGACTAACCCCGGGGACAGGTTTTGCAAGACTTGAGTTTCCGGGCCGACGGCCAGCGGGAAAAGGGCAATGACGATGGCAAAGAAAATCAGCGGATTGGCCAGCTCCGCCGGGCGGCGGAACAGCAGTCGCGATTCGCGGGCAAGCAGCAGGCCGAAGACACTCATACCGCCCATTTCCCCAGATCGATGTCGCGATAACCGGCCGGCATGCGGCTCAGGGTGTGGTGGGTGGTCAGCACCACCAGACCGCCGCGTTCGCAGTGGCCGGCCAGATGCTCTTCCAACTGAGCGACACCCTGCTTGTCCAGCGCGGTGAACGGTTCGTCGAGAATCCACAACGGCGGGCTGTCCAGATACAACCGCGCCAGCGCCACACGGCGCTGTTGGCCGGCGGAAAGACTGTGGCAGGGAACGTCTTCGAAACCGCGCAATCCTACTGCTGCCAGCGCCTGCCAGATCGCCTCGCGTTCGGCGGGATGATGCAGGGCGCAGAGCCACGACAGGTTTTCTTCGGGAGTGAGCAGATCCTTGATCCCGGCAGCGTGGCCGATCCACAACAGGTTTCGCGCCAGTTCGCTGCGTTGCTCGGCCAGCGGCTGACCGTTGAGCAGCACCTGGCCGTCGGTGGGTTGCATCAAACCGGCGAGCAGACGTAAAAGGCTGGTCTTGCCGCTGCCGTTGGGGCCGCTGATCTGCACCATGTCACCACTGGCCAGGCGCAATTCGAGCTTTTCGAAAAGCAGCCTGAGATCGCGTTCACACGCCAGGGCAACGGTTTGCAGGACAGGACTGGTCAAGGGATCACGGGCCTTATACGGTTCAAGTCGGCTCTGGAGCGGCCGTTAAAGAGATGCAGCATAGATGCTTTGATCGCTCGATCTGGCGAGCTGGATCAAACAATTGCCAGGTTTTTTGAACGAAGCGCACGACGCGCGGCATTATACATGCCGTGCCTTACTCTCAAGAGCGCAATTTCCTCAGGTTGTGTCCGCGTATGACAGGCGAAATGAACATCCTCCCGCTGCCGCCCACCGTGCCGGCGAGCGCTCGCCCGCAGACGGGTGAACTGCTCAAGCTGCTGACGCCGGTCGAGGGCTTGATCGGCGCGGGACAAAGCGCCAAGGCTGAGGTGTTGTCGCTCAAGCAGGCCGATCAGACCTTTGAATTGCTGTTGAAAGTGACCCTCGACAGCGGCCGTCAGACCACCGTGCAGGCCAGCAGCAACCTGCCGTTGCCACAGGGCACCAACCTGGCGATCACTCAGCCATCGGCCGGTAATCTGGCGATCACCGTACAGCAAGCGATCGCCAGCAGCGTCGCCACCCTCACCCGCATCGATACCGCGCAATTGCCCGCCGGCACCTTGCTGCAAGGCAAAGTCGTGACCTCGCAGGCCCTGCCGCAGACGCCGGGGCAAGCGGCGGTATTTCGCTCGATGGTCACCCTGCTCAACACCGCATTGAGCGGCAGCACTTTGACCGTCGACAGCCCGCAACCGCTGCGCATCGGCACCTTGTTGTCGGCGCAGGTGCAGGATGCGCAAACCCTCAAATTCGTGCCGCTGAGCAGCCGTCAGGAACAACTGGCGGTCAGTCAGCAATTGCTCGGTCAGCAAAGTCGTCAGGGCTCGCTCGATGGCTTGCTGAAGATGTTGCAGAACCTGCCGCCATCCAGCGATCAGACTTCGGCCGATCTGCGCGCGGTGGTCGACAAGCTGCTTGCCAGCCTGCCGGACCTGCCGCAAATGAGCACCGCCAAAGGCGTGGCGCTGGCCTTGGCCAACAGCGGCGCGTTCCTCGAAGCGAAATTGCTCGGCGGACAAAACCCGACTCTCGCCCCGGACATGAAAGCCGACCTGCTCAAACTGATCGCGCAACTGACCCCGGGCCTGCCAAGCAACACCAATTTCAATGCAATCATCGCCGCCAATACCCTTGCCCAGGCACTGCCGAGTTTCGTCCGGAACGCCCTCGGCACCCTAGGCCAGGTCAGCGCCAAACCGGTGACGAGCAGCTTCCCGTTGCCCGAACGACTGCTGGCGAAACTCGAAGGCGAAGGTGATCTCGAACAACTGCTGCGCCTCGCCGCCGCTGCGGTGTCGCGTCTCCAGAGCCACCAGCTGTCGAGCCTGGAACAGACCGGCGTCACCGACGATGGCCGCCTGCTCAGCACTTGGCAGCTGGAAATCCCCATGCGCAACCTGCAAGACATCGTGCCGTTGCAGGTCAAGTTTCAGCGTGAAGAAGCGCCGGAGCGCGAACCGCAGCCGCACGAACGCCGCGATGAGCGCGAAGCCAAACAGCAACTGTGGCGCGTCGATCTGGCCTTCGATCTGGAACCGCTCGGGCCAATGCAGATTCAGGCGCAATTGATCGCTGGCAGCCTGTCCAGTCAGCTGTGGGCCGAGCGGCCGTACACCGCGGACCTGATCGAGAACAACCTGTTCGCCCTGCGCCAGCGCTTGCTCGATTCCGGGCTCAACGTCGGCGACCTCGACTGCCACCACGGCACCCCGCCGCAAGGCAACCAAACCCGCCTCGAACACCGCTGGGTCGACGAAACCGCATGAACGATTCCACTGCCCCACGCCAGGCCATCGCCCTCAAATACGACGGCAACCACGCCCCGACGCTCACCGCCAAGGGCGACGAGGAACTGGCCGAAGAAATCCTGCGTATCGCTCGCGATTACGAAGTGCCGATCTACGAGAACGCCGAACTGGTGCGCCTGCTGGCGCGGATGGAACTGGGCGACAGCATTCCCGAAGAGCTCTATCGCACCATCGCCGAGATCATCGCGTTTGCCTGGAATCTGAAGGGCAAATTCCCCGAAGGACAAGACCCGAACGCGCCGATGGTCGAGAAGGACATCACCGCCCGTGGGGATGATTATTGAAGCCCAAAAGCAAAAGATCGCAGCCTTCGGCAGCTCCTACAGGGAAACGTGAATCCCGATGCAGGAGCTGCCGAAGGCTGCGATCTTTTGATCTTGCTTGAAGCTTGGAGCTTGAAACTCCTAGCTGCTCTTATGCAACTTGCGCATCAACTCCGCCTCAGCCTGGGTCAAGCCGCACGACTGAGTCAGTTCATCGACGCTGGCGCCCATGCCCACCAGTTTCGCCGCCTGGGCGAATGACAGGCTCGATGGGTCGCGTTGTTCCAGTGCAACGATCTTGTCCGGCAACGGACTCACCACCGCGCGCAACTCGTGCAGGGCCTCGCCCATGCGCACGTTGCCGTTCTGGTAATCGTCGACGCGTTTGGCCAGTTCCTTGATGCGCTGATCACGCAGCGCATCACCCTGGGCCTGCTGTGCAGCGATTACCCGCTGCGCCTTGATGTACGAGACGAACATCGCCAGCGTGCCGGCCCAGAACAGGAACAGAACAATTACCGCAACCTCGAGAATCAAATCAGATGCTCTCCAGTTCCGACCATTCTTCTTCGCTCATCATCTTGTCCAGCTCGACCAGAATCAGCAGTTCGTTGTTCTTGTTGCACACGCCCTGAATGAACTTGGCCGATTCTTCGTTACCGACGTTCGGCGCAGTTTCGATTTCCGACTGACGCAGGTAAACCACTTCGGCCACGCTGTCGACCATGATGCCAACGACTTGCTTGTCGGCTTCGATGATGACGATACGGGTGTTGTCGCTGATCTCGCCGCTGTGCAGGCCGAAGCGCTGACGGGTGTCGATCACGGTGACCACGTTACCGCGCAGGTTGATGATGCCCAGCACGTAGCTCGGTGCACCCGGCACCGGCGCGATCTCGGTGTAGCGCAGCACTTCCTGCACGCGCATCACGTTGATGCCGTAGGTTTCGTTATCCAGTTTGAAGGTCACCCATTGCAGGATCGGATCTTCAGAACCTTTTGCATTCGACGCCTGACTACTCATACCCTGACCCCTCGAAAAAACCGCCCCGGGCGGTGTGTGTTCTGTGTGGTGGCATTGGAAAATGCCATCGCCTGATTGTTATGTCGGCTGCTATGTCGGTTTATGTAGCGGCTTGTTGCCACTCAAGTGCTTTGCCCCGCCGCTGGCGATCAACTCGGCCAGTGCGGATACGTCAAGCAATGCACACATGTGCTCGATCACGGTGCCGGCGAGCCATGGCCGCTGACCCCGGTGACTTCTCCATTTGATTTCATTCGGGTCCAGGCGCAACGAGCGGCTGACCTGATGCACTGCCAGCCCCCACTCGTAACCTTGTACCGAAATCACGTATTGCAGGCCCTGCCGGAAGTCATCGCGGTAACGATCCGGCATGACCCAGCGCGCGGTGTCCAAAACTTTCAGGTTGCCAGCCTGGCTCGGCAGAATGCCGAGGAACCACTCCGGCTGACCAAACAGCGGCGTCAGCTCGTGGCCGGCCAGCGAATAGATCGAGCCGAGGCACACCAGCGGCACCGCCAGGGTCAGCCCGGCAACGTCGAACAGCAAGCATTCGAAAGCATCGGCAGCCCAGGCCGGACGGCCATCGGGCTCGACCGGTGGCGGCGGGTTGTTCGGTGGCAGATGCACTTCGACCAGCGGCGGGACCAGCACCTTCGGCTCCGCAATCTGCGGCGCGGGTTCTGGCTCCGGCTCGGGTTCCGGCACGGTCAATAATTGTGTTTGCAGCAGCGGCGCCAAGGTCGACAGCGGCGCGCGCGGTTCGTCGATCAGCGCCACCGGTGCTTTAGCCACGGGGGCAGCAGCGGGCGCGGCAATTGGAGCGACGGATTTCTGCGCGTCGCGGGCCTGCTCCTCCAGCACCGCTGCCTGGAACTCGTCCATGGCCTCGGTGCTTTCCACCACTTCAGGCTGCGCCTGTTCGACGACTGGCGGCGGCGCTTCGACCGGCGCAGGCAAGTCCTCGGGCAGGTCGAGCAACAGGTCTTCCAGATAGGACTGCAAGGCCTGTTGCGGACGAGAAGTCAGCTTCACCGGCCGGTTCATGCGCGACTCCCTGTAGGAGCTGCCGAAGGCTGCGATCTTTTGATCTTTTCAGGAGCACTGACAGGCCAGATCAAAGATCGCAGCCTTCGGCAGCTCCTACACGAATAAAGATCATGCTCAGGCCACCTGCGGAACAAGTTGCTGCGCGAGCAGGTGCTTGAGCAGTGCGCGGTAGGCCAGGACGCCACGGCTCTTGCCGTCGAATTGCGAAGGCGTGACGCCCGCCCGGCTGGCGTCGCGCAGACGGGTATCGACCGGGATGTAGCCGTGCCAGATGTCTTCGGGGAATTTGTCACGCAGCACGCGCAAGGTGCCCATCGACGCCTGCGTGCGGCGGTCGAACAAAGTCGGCACGATGCTGAACGGCAGCGGCTGTTTGCGCGAGCGGTTGATCATCGCCAACGTGTTGACCATGCGCTCCAGGCCTTTCACGGCCAAGTGCTCGGTCTGCACCGGGATCACCAGTTGCTGGCTCGCCGCGAGGGCGTTGACCATCAGCACACCGAGCAACGGCGGGCTGTCGATGATCGCGTAATCGAAGTCCTGCCACAATTGCGCCAGACTCTTGGC
Source organism: Pseudomonas sp. AC255 (assembly GCF_979258175.1). NCBI lineage: Bacteria > Pseudomonadati > Pseudomonadota > Gammaproteobacteria > Pseudomonadales > Pseudomonadaceae > Pseudomonas > Pseudomonas sp. AC255. The sequence continues at coordinate 3,547,653 of NZ_OZ409841.1, forward strand.
GATCACCAGGCCCAAGCCACTCTGCCCCGGCGACTGCCGCTCAAGGGTGGCCAGTGCGGTGCTCGATGGCAGCAGGGAAATGCGTTCGTCGCTGGTCGACAACAGCAACTGCCCCGGCAGGCCTTGCGGCACGCTGCCCTTGTGCAGAAACAGGTCGTAGTTGCTGTGTTCCAGGCTGTCGGGGTCATAGCCGAAATAGCTGGTCATCGAGCCGTGCGGGTCCAGATCGACCACAACCACGCGCTTGCCCGCCTCGGCCAGCAATCCGGCTAAAGCGATGGAGGATGTGGTTTTACCGACACCACCCTTTTGATTGGCGACTGCCCAGACTCTCATTCAGTTCGTTCCTCCCGGCCAGGTTGATTGGCCGAGACATGCTTCAGCGTGTTAATGCGGGCGACGGAGAATTGACGGCACTCTCGCGTCCCGGCGTCTTGACCGGGGTCGGTGCAGTTTGTGTGCCAGCGCGCTTCAACGCCGCGTCCGGTTGCGCATTGGCGGTTCCGGTGCCCGTCAGGCTGCGGCGCACATCAAGATTGCGCGACACCACCAGCACCACTCGACGGTTCTTCGCCCGGCCTTCGACCGTGGCGTTGTTCGCCACTGGCTGGAATTCGCCGTAGCCCACCGACGCCAGTCGCCCAGGGTTTACGCCCTGCATGGCGAGCATGCGCACGATGCTCGCCGAGCGCGCCGAGGACAGTTCCCAGTTGGTCGGGTACTGCGCGGTGCGGATCGGTTGATCGTCGGTGAAGCCTTCGACGTGGATCGGGTTATCGAACGGTTTGAGGATCGCCGCGACCTTGTCGATGATGTTGAACGCGATGTCGCTCGGCATGGCGTCGCCGCTGCCAAACAACAGGCTGGAATTGAGCTCGATCTCGACCCACAACTCGTTGCCGCGCACGGTCATCTGGTTGGAGCTGATCAAGTCACCGAAGGCGGCACTGATGTCATCGGCGATGCTTTTCAGCGGATCGCTGGCCCCGGAAATACCGGCGTCGACCTGTTCGGCATCCTTGACCAGCGGCTTGGCCGGGGTCACGGTTTTCGGTCGTTCGTCGCCGATCGGAATCGGCTTGAGCGAGCGATCGGAGTCGGTAAACACGCCGATCAGCGCTTCGGAAATGACTTTGTATTTGCCTTCGTTGATCGACGAGATCGAGTACATCACCACGAAAAACGCGAACAGCAAAGTGATGAAATCCGCGTAGGACACGAGCCAGCGCTCGTGATTGACGTGTTCTTCCTGGTGGCGACGACGAGCCATGAGGTTATTCCCTTAGTCCATGAAGCCTTGCAGCTTCAACTCAATGGAACGAGGGTTTTCACCTTCGGCGATCGACAGAATTCCTTCCAGCAACATTTCGCGATAACGCGACTGCCGCAACGCGATGGACTTGAGCTTGGCCGCGACCGGCAAGAGGATCAGGTTGGCACTGGCCACGCCGTAGATGGTCGCGACGAACGCCACGGCAATGCCGTTACCCAGTTGCGACGGATCGGCGAGGTTGCCCATCACGTGGATCAGGCCCATCACCGCACCGATGATGCCGATGGTCGGCGCGTAGCCGCCCATGCTTTCGAACACCTTGGCCGCTTCGATGTCGCGGGATTCCTGAGTGTAGAAATCCACTTCGAGAATGCTGCGAATGGCTTCCGGCTCGGCGCCGTCGACCAGCAGTTGCAGACCCTTGCGCGAATAGCTGTCAGGTTCGGCGTCGGCCACGCCTTCGAGGCCGAGCAAGCCCTCCTTGCGCGCCGTCAGGCTCCAATTGACCACGCGGTCGATGCCACCAGCCAGGTCGACACGCGGCGGAAAGAAGATCCAGCCGAGAATCTGCATGGCGCGCTTGAACGCACTCATCGGCGATTGCAGCAGCGCAGCACCGACCGTGCCGCCCAGTACAATCAGCGCCGCCGGGCCGTTGGCCAGCGCGCCCAGGTGACCGCCTTCAAGGTAGTTGCCGCCGATGATGGCGACGAACGCCATGATGAGGCCGATTAGGCTGAGAACATCCATCAGATACACGCCTCGACGATGTGCTTGCCGATGTCGTCCAGACCATACACCGCGTCAGCCAGATCGGCTTTGACGATGGCCATCGGCATGCCGTAGATCACGCAGCTAGCTTCGTCCTGCGCCCACACCGAACTGCCGCCCTGCTTGAGCAGACGCGCGCCTTCGCGGCCGTCGGCGCCCATGCCGGTCAGTACGACTGCCAGAACTTTGTCGCCGTAAGACTTGGCTGCAGAACCGAAGGTAATGTCCACGCACGGCTTGTAATTCAAACGTTCGTCACCCGGCAGAATCTTCACCGCGCCACGGCCGTCGATCATCATCTGCTTGCCACCCGGCGCCAGCAGCGCCAGGCCCGGACGCAGGATGTCGCCATCCTCGGCTTCCTTGACGCTGATGCGGCAGAGCTTGTCGAGACGCTCGGCAAACGCCTTGGTGAACGCCGCCGGCATGTGCTGGATCAGCACGATCGGCGCCGGGAAGTTCGCCGGCAATTGCGTCAGTACACGTTGCAGCGCGACCGGGCCGCCAGTCGAGGTGCCGATGGCAACCAGTTTGTAGGCTTTGCGTTTCGGTGCCGGCGACGAAGCGCTGGCAGCGGATGCGCGAGCAGGCGCTGGCGCAGGTGCCGGACGTGCCGGGACAGGGCTGCTGTGGCTCGTGTGGCTGCCGTAGCTCGACGCTGCCGGAGCAGGCGTCGGCGCTGGCGCAGCGGCGGGAGCCGGCGCGCTGTAGGCACTGAAACGACGGTTACTGCGCGAGATGCTGTGGACTTTCTCGCAAAGCAGTTGCTTGACCTTCTCGGGGTTGCGCGAGATGTCTTCGAAATTCTTCGGCAGGAAATCCACCGCGCCAGCGTCCAGCGCATCGAGGGTTACCCGCGCGCCTTCATGCGTCAGCGAGGAGAACATCAACACCGGGGTCGGGCAGCGCTGCATGATGTGCCGCACTGCCGTGATGCCGTCCATCATCGGCATCTCGTAGTCCATGGTGATCACGTCAGGCTTGAGGGCCATGGCCTGATCGATCGCCTCTTTACCGTTGGTGGCCGTACCGACCACCTGGATGCTCGGATCCGCCGAAAGAATTTCCGAGACGCGGCGGCGGAAAAAACCCGAATCGTCCACCACCAGGACTTTGACTGCCATAAACACTCCATTAGGTGCAGCGGCGCGTCATCGCGCCGCCGCCCCGGATTCAAATACGCTTTGTGGCGTAACGCTTGAGCATGCTTGGAACATCGAGAATCAGCGCAATGCGGCCGTCACCGGTGATGGTGGCGCCGGACATGCCCGGAGTTCCCTGGAGCATTTTGCCCAATGGCTTGATGACCACTTCTTCCTGGCCGACCAGTTGATCGACGACGAAGCCGATGCGCTGAGTGCCCACCGAAAGAATCACCACATGGCCTTCGCGCTGCTCTTCGTGAGCGGCGGAGCTCACCAGCCAGCGCTTGAGGTAGAACAATGGCAGCGCCTTGTCGCGCACGATCACCACTTCCTGACCGTCGACGACGTTGGTGGTCGACAGGTCGAGGTGGAAGATTTCGTTGACGTTGACCAGCGGGAACGCGAACGCCTGATTGCCGAGCATGACCATCAGCGTCGGCATGATCGCCAGGGTCAGCGGCACCTTGATGACGATCTTCGAACCCTGGCCCTTGGTCGAGTAGATGTTGATCGAACCGTTGAGCTGGGAAATCTTGGTCTTCACCACGTCCATGCCGACACCACGGCCGGACACGTCGGAGATCTCGGTCTTGGTCGAGAAACCCGGGGCGAAAATCAGGTTGTAGCACTCGGTATCGCTCAGGCGATCGGCGGCGTCCTTGTCCATCACACCGCGTTTTACCGCGATCGAACGCAGGACGTTCGGGTCCATGCCTTTGCCGTCGTCGGAGATCGACAGCAGGATATGGTCGCCTTCCTGCTCGGCCGCCAGCACCACGCGACCGCCACGGGCCTTGCCCGATGCTTCGCGTTCTTCCGGCGACTCGATGCCGTGGTCGACGGCGTTGCGCACCAAGTGGACCAGCGGGTCGGCGAGGGCCTCGACAAGGTTTTTGTCGAGGTCGGTTTCTTCGCCCACCAGTTCCAGGTTGATCTCTTTCTTGAGCTGACGCGCGAGGTCGCGAACCAGACGCGGGAAGCGCCCGAAGACCTTCTTGATCGGCTGCATCCGCGTCTTCATCACGGCGGTCTGCAGGTCAGCGGTGACCACGTCGAGGTTCGACACGGCCTTGGACATGGCTTCGTCGCCGCTGTTGAGGCCCAGACGCACCAGACGGTTACGCACCAGCACCAGCTCGCCGACCATGTTCATGATCTCGTCGAGCCGCGCGGTGTCGACGCGCACGGTGGTTTCCGCTTCGCTGGCCGGCTTTTCTGCCGGGGCAGCAGCTGGCGCACGGGCCGGAGCCGGTGCAGCAGCGGCGGCCGGTTTCGGCGCCTCGGCTTTCGGTTCAGGCTTGGCGGCAGGCTTCGGCGCAGCAGCGGCAGCCGGAGCTTTCGCCGCTGGCGTGGCGACGCTCGACACGGAGCCGGCAGTCGCAGCGCTGGCGTCAAACTTGCCTTTGCCGTGCAATTCGTCGAGCAGCGATTCGAATTCGTGATCGCTGATCAGATCACTGCCGGCCGCAGCGGCTGCCGGTGCAGCAGGTGCTGACGGGGCCGAAGCGATGGCCGATTCCAGCGCGTCAACGGCGAAGTTGCCCTTGCCGTGCAACTGATCGAGCAAGGCTTCGAATTCGTCGTCGGTGATGTCCGAGCTGTCGCCCGCGGCCGGAGCAGCCGGCGCTGCTGGTGCCGCCGGAGTGACCGCATCGACAGCAAACTGGCCCTTGCCGTGCAGCTGATCGAGCAGCGATTCAAATTCGGCGTCGGTGATTTCATCGCTCGCCGCCGTGTCGGCAACCGGCGCGGGCGCCACAGCAGCGGCCGGAGCCTCGGCCTGGGCCTTGACGGCGTTCAGCGAGTCCAGCAGTTGTTCGAATTCGTTATCGGTGATGTCGTCCGAGGAGTCGCTTTCAACGACCAGTTCTTCGATCATCTCGGCAACCGGCGAAGCCGGGGCTTCATCCGCCGATTGCGGTTCGGCCAGACGCGCCAGCGCGGCCAGCAGTTCCGGCGTGGCAGCGGTGATCGGTGCACGCTCACGGACTTCGCTGAACATGCTGTTCACCGCGTCCAGTGCTTCGAGCACCACGTCCATCAGTTCTGCATCAACGCGACGCTCACCCTTGCGCAGGATGTCGAACACGTTTTCGGCGATGTGACAGCACTCCACCAGCTCATTGAGCTGAAGGAAGCCGGCGCCCCCTTTTACAGTGTGGAAACCGCGAAAAATTGCATTGAGCAGATCTGCATCATCCGGACGGCTTTCCAGCTCGACCAGTTGTTCGGACAGTTGCTCAAGAATCTCGCCGGCCTCAACCAGGAAATCCTGAAGGATCTCTTCATCGGCGCCGAAGCTCATTAATGGGGTGCTCCTACAGGTCTAAAAACCCAAAAAACCCGAATTCCGAAACTCTAGAATCCAAGGCTGGATAACAAATCGTCCACATCGTCCTGACCGGACACAACGTCTTCTCGTTTATCGGCATGAATCTGCGGACCTTCACCCTGCGAGAGATGTTTTTGTGGATCTTTTTCAGCAAGCATTGCGGCGCGGTCATGTTCGATGCCCGCAAAGCGGTCGACCTGACTGGCCATGAGCACGAGTTTGAGCAGATTGCTTTCGACTTCGGTGACCAGTTGGGTCACACGCTTGATCACTTGACCTGTGAGGTCCTGGTAATCCTGAGCCAGCAGGATGTCGTTGAGGTTGCTCGACACCGCACGGTTGTCCGTGCTGCTGCGTGACAGAAAACCGTCGACCCGGCGCGCCAGTTCACGGAACTCTTCAGCCCCGACCTCGCGACGCATGAAGCGGCCCCAATCGGCGCTCAACGTCTGCGCTTCATCAGCGAGACTGTTGACCACCGGCGTGGCGCTTTCCACCAGATCCATGGTGCGGTTGGCCGCGGCTTCCGTCAGCTTGACCACATAGCCCAGGCGTTCGGTGGCGTCGGTGATTTGCGACACTTCCTCGGCCTGCGGCATGTGCGGATCGATCTGGAAATTGACGATCGCACTGTGCAGTTCACGTGTGAGCTTGCCCACTTCCTGATACAGGCCGCGGTCACGGGTCTGATTGAGCTCATGGATCAGTTGCACCGCGTCGCCGAACTTGCCTTTTTCAAGGCTTTCGACCAGTTCGACCGCGTGTTTTTTCAGGGTCGATTCGAAATCGCCCTGTGATGATTCGTTATGCTCCATAGCTCCCCCGCGCATTCATCAGCCGATGCGTTCGAAAATCTTCTCGATTTTGTCTTTCAACGCTTGAGCCGTGAAAGGTTTGACTACGTAACCGTTCACACCGGCCTGAGCGGCCTCGATGATCTGCTCGCGTTTGGCTTCAGCAGTCACCATCAACACCGGGAGGTGCTTGAGTTTTTCATCGGCGCGCACGTGACGCAGCAGGTCGATACCGGTCATGCCCGGCATGTTCCAGTCCGTTACCAGAAAGTCGATGCTGCCGCTGTTGAGCACCGGAATGGCAGTGGTGCCATCGTCGGCCTCGACGGTGTTGGTGAACCCAAGATCGCGCAGCAGGTTCTTGATGATCCGCCGCATCGTTGAGAAGTCATCAACGATGAGGATTTTCATGTCTTTGTTCAATTCGACCTCCAAGCAGTCTTAAACGCGCCCAGCACCTGGACGCGCCACTTCAATCAATCGGCGCAGCACTTAAAGTTTGTCTGGAGCACAACGGATCGAGACCGGCGCCGTTCATCACCGCACCAGCCTCGTTTCGCAGTGTCCCCACACTGCCTTCAGCGCGCTCGCCACTCCCCCAAACGCCCCCGCAGACGGGCCGCGCACTGGCTGTGTAACTGGCTGACCCGCGATTCACTGACGCCAAGGACTTCACCGATTTCCTTGAGGTTCAGCTCTTCGTCGTAGTACAGCGCCAACACCAGTCGCTCACGCTCCGGCAAATTGGCAATCGCGTCCGCCAGCGCCGCCTGGAAGCGTTCATCTTCCAGATCGCGTGACGGCTCCATATGAGCACTGGCGCCATCCTCGTGCAGCCCTTCGTGTTCGCCGTCCTGCAAGAGGTCGTCGAAACTGAACAGGCGACTGCCCAAGGTGTCATTCAGAATCCCGTAGTAATCGTCGAGACTCAATTGGAGTTCGGCCGCAACCTCGTGATCTTTAGCGTCACGGCCGGTTTTAGCTTCAATCGAGCGAATCGCGTCGCTGACCATCCTGGTATTACGGTGAACCGAGCGTGGTGCCCAATCCCCTTTGCGCACTTCATCGAGCATCGCGCCGCGGATTCGAATGCCCGCGTACGTTTCGAAACTGGCGCCTTTGCTGGCGTCGTATTTGGTCGAGACTTCCAGCAAACCGATCATCCCGGCCTGGATCAGGTCTTCGACCTGCACGCTGGCCGGCAGGCGCGCCAGCAAGTGATAGGCAATGCGCTTGACCAGCGGCGCGTAGCGCTCGATCAATTCGTATTGCGCGTCACGCGCCGACTTTTTGTAAAGATTCATGCCACTGGCGGTCATATCACAGGCCCTGCGGTTTGCTGCACGAGACGCTCGACGAAAAATTCCAGATGCCCGCGCGGGTTGGCGGGCAGCGGCCAGGTATCGACCTTCTGGGCGATGGCCTTGAAGGCCAGTGCGCACTTGGAACGGGGAAAGGCTTCGTAGACGGCGCGCTGCTTCTGCACTGCCTTGCGCACGCTTTCGTCGTATGGCACGGCGCCGACGTATTGTAGGGCGACGTCGAGGAAGCGATCCGTGACCTTGGTCAACTTGGCGAACAGGTTGCGCCCTTCCTGCGGGCTCTGCGCCATGTTGGCCAGCACGCGGAAGCGGTTCATGCCGTAGTCGCGGTTGAGCAACTTGATCAGCGCGTAAGCGTCGGTGATCGAAGTCGGCTCGTCGCAGACCACCAGCAACACTTCCTGGGCGGCGCGTACGAAACTGACTACCGAGTCACCAATACCCGCAGCGGTGTCGATCACCAGCACGTCGAGATTGTCGCCGATGTCGCTGAACGCCTGGATCAGGCCGGCGTGTTGCGCCGGGCTCAAGTGCACCATGCTCTGCGTGCCGGAGGCCGCCGGCACGATGCGAATCCCGCCCGGGCCTTGCAACAGCACGTCGCGCAATTCGCAACGGCCTTCGATGACGTCGGCCAGTGTGCGCTTGGGTGTCAGCCCCAGCAGAACGTCGACGTTCGCCAGGCCCAGGTCGGCGTCCAGCAGCATGACCCGACGGCCAAGCTCTGCCAGCGCCAGCGACAAGTTCACTGACACGTTAGTCTTGCCGACGCCACCTTTGCCGCCGGTCACCGCGATCACCTGTACGGGATGCATGCTGCCCATGTTATTTCTTTACCTTGTCTTGCATAGACGGAGGCCACATTACTGGCTGCGCGTTCCTGATCGGAACAATGCGTGGCAGACCATCGATGTAGGTACAAAAACTGTTCATGATTACCTCAGCCAACCTGCTTGGTCGGGCTGTGATAGATATCAGCGAACATGTCAGCCATGGCTTCTTCGCTGGGTTCTTCCTGCATTTGCACGCTGACGGCGCGGCTGACCAATTGATGACGACGCGGCAGATGCAGATCATCCGGAATCCGTGGGCCATCGGTCAGGTACGCGACCGGCAATTCATGACTGATCGCCAGGCTCAACACTTCGCCGAGACTGGCCGTTTCATCCAGTTTAGTCAGGATGCAGCCGGCCAGCCCGCAACGCTTGTAACTGTGATAAGCGGCGGTTAGAACCTGTTTCTGGCTGGTGGTTGCCAGGACCAGATAATTTTTTGAGCGAATGCCACGCCCGGCCAGGCTCTCAAGCTGCATGCGCAACGCCGGATCACTGGCTTGCAGGCCGGCAGTATCGATCAAAACCACGCGTTTGCGTAGCAGTGGATCCAATGCCTGCACCAGCGACTGACCCGGATCGACGTGCGTTACCGGCACGTTGAGGATGCGCCCGAGGGTTTTCAATTGTTCCTGCGCGCCGATGCGGAAGCTGTCCATGCTCACCAGTGCAACGTTCTGCGCGCCGTACTTGAGCACGTAACGCGCGGCGAGCTTGGCCAGCGTCGTGGTCTTGCCCATGCCGGCGGGGCCGACCATGGCAATCACACCGCCCTCTTCCAGCGGCTCGACTTCCGGTACGGCAATCATCCGCGCCAGGTGCGCCAGCAGCATGCGCCAGGCCTGACGGGGTTCTTCGATATCGGTGATCATCGCCAACAGATCGCGCGACAGCGGGCCGGACAGGCCGATGCGCTGCAGACGGCGATACAGATTGGCCTGGGCCGGACGGCTGCCTTGCAACTGATTCCAGGCCAGGGTGCCGAGCTGCACTTCCATCAGCTCTCGCAGGCTGTTCAATTCAAAACGCATCGAATCCAGTGCTCGCGGATCGACACCCGCCGAGGCCTGCGCAGGCGCTGCAGCCGGACGCGCCGGGGCAGCGTAGGTTGGCTCGCTCAGCGGCTCGGCAGCGGTCAGCGGCAGGCCTGCGGTCAACGGCAGCCCGGCGAACAACTGCTGATTGGTGTTGCCGTCGGCTTCGCCACGCAGGCTCAGCTCGGCCTGGGCGGTGACGATGCGCGACTGGGTCTTGCGCAGCTCGTCTTCGAGTTCCATGTTCGGAACCCGTGGCGCCAGCGCCGACAATTTGTAATCCAGAGCCGCCGTCAACTCGACGCCGCCGGCAATGCGGCGGTTGCCGATGATGGCGGCATCAGCGCCCAGCTCATCGCGAACCAGCTTCATGGCCTGACGCATATCGGCGGCGAAAAAACGCTTAACTTGCATAAACCACTACCTCAGCCGTTGGGCCCTACTGTCGCAACGATGGTCACTTGCTTGTTGTCCGGTACTTCCTGGTAGGCCAGTACATGCAGCCCTGGCACTGCGAGGCGGCCGAAACGCGAGAGCATCGCGCGAATCGGGCCTGCTACCAGCAGGATCACCGGTTGGCCTTGCATTTCCTGACGCTGGGCCGCTTCGATCAACGAACGTTGCAGCTTCTCGGCCATGCTCGGCTCCAGCAGAACGCCCTCTTCCGAGCCTTGTCCTGCCTTCTGCAGACTATTGAGCAATATCTGTTCCAACCTTGGTTCCAATGTGATTACAGGCAGCTCGGACTCAGTGCCTACAATGCTTTGGACGATTGCACGGGATACGCCGACCCGCACAGCGGCGACCAGCGCGGCGGTATCTTGACTCTTCGCGGCGTTGTTCGCGATCGCTTCGGCGATGCTGCGGATGTCGCGCACCGGCACGTGCTCGGCGAGCAGCGCTTGCAGGACCTTGAGCAACTGCGACAGCGAAACCACGCCCGGCACCAGCTCTTCCGCCAGTTTCGGCGAGCTCTTGGCCAGCAATTGCATGAGTTGCTGCACTTCCTCGTGGCCAATCAGCTCACTGGAGTGCTTGTACAGAATCTGGTTCAAGTGCGTGGCGACCACGGTGCTGGCGTCGACCACGGTGTAGCCGAGTGATTGCGCCTGGGCGCGCTGGCTGATTTCGATCCACACCGCCTCCAGGCCGAAAGCCGGATCTTTGGCGTTGATCCCGTTGAGCGAGCCATACACCTGGCCGGGGTTGATCGCCAGTTCGCGGTCCGGGTAGATCTCGGCCTCAGCGAGAATCACGCCCATCAGCGTCAAGCGATACGCGCTCGGCGCCAGATCAAGGTTGTCGCGGATGTGCACGGTCGGCATCAGGAAGCCCAGATCCTGCGAGAGCTTCTTGCGCACACCCTTGATCCGCGCGAGCAATTGCCCACCCTGATTGCGGTCTACCAGCGGAATCAGGCGATAGCCAACTTCCAGGCCGATCATGTCGATCGGCGTGACGTCGTCCCAGCCCAGCTCTTTGGTTTCCATGGCGCGGGCCGGCGACGGCAGCAGTTCCTGCTGACGCTTGACCTCTTCCAGCGCCACGACCTTGGCAACGTTCTGCTTTTTCCAGAACAGGTACGCGCCGCCCGCAGCCAGCGCGGCCATGCTCAGGAAGGAGAAGTGCGGCATGCCCGGCACCAGACCCATCACCGCCATCAAACCAGCGGCCACGGCCAGCGCTTTCGGCGAGGCGAACATCTGGCGGTTGATCTGCTTGCCCATGTCTTCCGAGCCGGAAGCACGGGTCACCATGATCGCCGCTGCTGTAGATAACAACAGTGATGGCAATTGCGCCACTAAACCGTCACCGATGGTCAGCAAGGCGTAAACCTTGCCCGCATCGCCGAAGCTCATGCCGTGCTGGAAGATACCCACGGCCATGCCGCCGATGAGGTTGATGAACAGAATCAGCAGGCCGGCGATGGCGTCACCACGGACGAACTTGCTGGCACCGTCCATCGAACCGTAGAACTCCGCCTCCTGGGCGACTTCCTGACGGCGCGACTTGGCCTGGTTCTGGTCGATCAGGCCGGCGTTGAGGTCGGCGTCGATCGCCATTTGTTTGCCGGGCATCGCATCGAGGGTGAAGCGCGCGCTCACCTCGGAAATCCGCCCGGCACCCTTGGTCACCACGACGAAGTTGATGATCATGAGGATCGCGAAGACCACGATACCGACCACGTAGTTACCGCCGATCACCACCTCACCGAACGCCTGAATCACCTTACCGGCAGCGGCGTGGCCGTCCTGACCGTGGAGCATGACCACTCGCGTCGAGGCCACGTTCAACGCCAGTCGCAGCAGCGTCGCCACCAGCAGAATCGTCGGGAACACGGCGAAATCCAGCGGCCGCAGCGCATACACGCAGACCAGCAGGACGACGATGGACAGGGCAATGTTGAAGGTAAAGAAGACGTCGAGCAGGAACGGCGGTACGGGCAACATCATCATCGCCAGCATGACCAGCAGCAACAACGGCACGCCCAGATTGCCTCGACTGAGGTCGGCAACGTTGGTGCGTGCTGTATTGAATAACTGAGTGCGATCCACCGGTTTTCCCCGTTCCTTTAAAGCAAACTTTTGACGCCCCGAACGGGCGCAGGGCGGCTATTGCAAGAAGCTTTCCAACTTTTGCCGGGGAATGAAATAGAGAGGGTTTACTTGGGATTTATCGGCTGATTGGGCTGGCCCCTTCGCGAGCAGGCTCGCTCCCACCGCTTGAAATGCATTCCCAATCGGACATTTGGAATACGGCCCCTGTGGGAGCGAGACTGCTCGCGAAGAGGCCATCATATCCGGCACAAGTTTTTGGGTTTAAACGAAGCTGTTTAAAAGACACCTGCAGACACGGTCTCAAGGCTACAAATCCTTGCGCCATTGCCTACAGGCAAGCCAGAATCCGCCGGCTTGTGCGCTTTGGGGTCGAGTTCTATCGTGGTCCGGTCGCTGACGAATCAGCGATCGGGTTTAGCGACTCGAACTCAAGTCAAAGGTGCATCAGCGTTCCAGGCTTCGTTGCGGATCTGTATGTTCGCGATTTCGTCATGGTGGCTGTATGCGGGAGACCTTCGGGTCTGCCGGGTGCCTTTGACCGGTTCGCTAACCCGCGTACAGCCGCCACCCTCCCTGTTTAGCGACAGGTTGTAGCGGCTCCACTTCAAAGGAGCTTCACCATGATCAAACCAACACCCAACCCGCCCGAATCCGACCCCACCTCCCCCTACGAATCCCTCGATTCAAAAAAACTCCACCAAGCCGCCGACCGCGCCCTCGACCACTACCTCTGCCCACCCGGCTCGACCCCACCGCCCTTCAGTCCCCGCGCCATGTACGCCGTCACCGCCGACACGAAAAACGAAGACCTGCTGGCCAACGCCTGCGAAACCCTCGCCTCGGCCAAAACCATCGCCCAGGAATTCGCCGGACTGGTGAAACCATCCCAGCGCCGAACGCTGATGGGGATTGCGCAGTTGATCATGCTCGGGGAATTGGCAGTGAATCGGGTGCTGGATAATCTGGAGTTGCCGCAGTAACACCCTCCCGATGATCCCTGTGGGAGCGAGCCTGCTCGCGAAGGCTGTCCCACAGGCGCTATCTCCCTCCAAAAAGCTGCCGCTCCGAATTAACCGAAACGGTGGCTTCTTCTTTCAAGCAATGACCACCTATCGAAAAACCGCCAATACCTGTCAGGTTTGACAGGTGCGTGACCTGCGATAAAGCGCTTTGATGACCCTGCCTTTTCCCACTGCGCAGGAGCGCTACTCATGCCCAACTCACCCCCTTCAGACTACTCCGTCCTCGCCCTGAGCCCACCAATCGTCAACGGTCGGTCCAACCCCGCGCTTTTCTGCACCATCAGGCGCGGCAACAATAATCCAGGCACTTGCACACCACTGCAAACGCTCTACAACTACAAGAGGGCATCAATATGAATATTATTGGATCACGCTCGCTCAACAACAATATGACTTTCGGAGACGGTCAGCCAATACTGACGGCCCTGGATGACACCTACGAACCTCTCTTGGTCGAGTGGAAATACCCAAGCAGTGAAATATGGGTAACAGCGAGTAGCTGGAGAGATTTCCGCCCTCGTGAGCCGTTGTATGTACGTCACGGCGAACAGCAACTCACACTCAACCCCATTAATATAACTGGCGGCACAGGAGCGTTCGTTGCCTTACGCAATGACGGAGAGCTGGTGGGCTGGGGCATCCCTGAGGTAGGCGGCAGTATTCCGCCAGAAATTATTGGTTTAAAAGATAATTATAAAGTTTACAGTTCGTCCCACGCCTTTGCCGCTCTTTCTCCAACTGGCAAGGTCGTTGCCTGGGGCAAGGAAGCCTTCGGTGGAAACATGGGCAATGTCGATCCATCGGGGTTTCGGCAACTCGTCGGCAATTGGCCAGGTTTCGCCGGCTTGAAATCTTCCGGCAGCGTTGTCGCGTGGGGCGATGAAGTGGGAGTGGTTCCCCCTGAAATTGCTGGGCTGACCGATATTGTGAGAATTTTCTCATCTGGATATGCATACGCCGCGCAACGGGCTGGCGGAAAAATCTTAACCTGGGGCGACTCCGCCCGAGGGGGAGATATCCCCCCTGAACTGGGCGAATTAACTGACATCCAGTCATTGACGGGCAACCTCGGAGCGTTCGCCGGCCTTCGCACTAATGGCCAAATCATTGCTTGGGGAGCGGCTCACTTCGGAGGAGCGTTGCCTGCCGATATTGCTGCGATGACCGACATTGTCGAGTTAACCACCTCAAATTATTATTCGTTCACCGCAAGACGCAAGACGGGTCAACTTGTAGCTTGGGGGAATAGTGGGTGGGGTGGAAAGCTGGGATTAGTTGGCAATCTAACTGATATTGAGGAAGTCACCCCATATCGGTATGGATATGTTGCGCGCCGCGCTGGCGGCAGCGTTGTAACTTGGGGGTCCGTCGAACTGCCCGCTGAAATCGGGAAACTGAACGATATCGTGCAGGTTTGCGCTAGTAGCCAAGCTTTTGCGGCGATACGTAAAGACGGCACAGTCGTAGCCTGGGGACGTCCAGAAGTGGGCGGTGACTTGACAGAAGTTGCTGATAAACTTAAACAGGTCATAGCAATTTATGGCAATGATGGTGCTTTTGCGGCACTTACAGCGGATGGTGGAGTAGTCACATGGGGACGGCCAAGGGATGGAGGTGACAGCAGTGCGGTGCAAGATCGTTTACATAAAGAGGTGACGTACCTGGCGGCATCAACATCAAGTGCGTCGACAATGGGCGCCGGCATGACCAAGACAAACAATAAGCCCTGACAAGTTCACGTTCTGAGTTGCGGCGCCTCGAAAGATGCGCCGCATTTTTTCGCCGATCGTGCCACTTATCATCTACTCAGTTGGAAATCCCTTCCGATGTACGCCGTCGCTGACGACACCAAACCAAGACCTGCTGGCCAACGCCTGTGAAACCCTCGCCTCGGGCAAAACCATCGCCCAGGAATTCGCCGGACTGGTCAAACCATCCCAGCGCCGGACGCTGCCGGGGATTGCGCACACTCGTTGATTGATCGGGTGTCCTTTCAGGCCCCTTCGCGAGCAGGCTCGCTGCCATAGTTTGACCGCATTCCAAGCGTGGCTGCGGGCCGGTTGGCGACGACAACCACTCGTCGGATACCACTGCGCACCTGTCAACTTTGACAGGTGCGCAACCCGGGCAACGGGCGTTAACTCACTCCGTCACTTTCCCGTCGGAGTCGATGCCATGTCCAGCCCCAACAACCCCCTGCTACTCGCAAAACTCGTCATTCCTGGCGGCAGCAAGGAGCCGGTGTCGACGGACCCCGACGTATGGGGCATTAACATCGCCGCCGCGCTGGGCAACTTTCCGCTCAATGGCCTGCGGTGCCACGCCGGCCCGTGGGGGAACATGGCGACTGGCGACGGGTTGACCATCTTTTGGGGCGCCGGGCAGAACGTCTGGGTTGAAACCGTCGACAAAAACGAGGTCGGCACGCAACTGAGCATGTTCGTGCCCACCCGACACATGGTCGATGGCCAGTTCGCGGTGTCCTATGTGGTCAAGCCCCTGGGCGGCACGGATCAACCGTCCGAGGTCATGCAGGTGTTGGTCAAGCTCACTCGTCCGGGCGGGCACGATGACAACGGCGACGACGGGCATTCCAAACTGATCATGATCATTCCTCAGGACATTCTTGACGGCATCCACGCAGGCAACGTCAAGGATGGCGTGAAGATCAGCATTGGCAAGGCTGAGGGCACGCCGCCCTATCCCTTCGCCGCGGCCGGCGATGTCTGTCGCGTCAGCTGGGGCGGGATTTTCGTCTACGGCGATCCGCTGACCGAGGAACAGGCCGAAGGCAAAGCGCCGATCATCGTGAAAATTGAAGAAGCCGTCATCCGCGAGGCCGGTGATGCGGAAGCGCCCGGCGTGGCCGTGGTGTTCGAAGTGTACGACTGCGTGTTCAACCGTTCCGAAGACTGGAGCCCGGAGCAGCGTGTACCGGTCGCGGT
This sequence comes from Pseudomonas sp. AC255, assembly GCF_979258175.1. NCBI lineage: Bacteria > Pseudomonadati > Pseudomonadota > Gammaproteobacteria > Pseudomonadales > Pseudomonadaceae > Pseudomonas > Pseudomonas sp. AC255. The sequence goes on from NZ_OZ409841.1 coordinate 3,563,682, forward strand.
GGATACGACTCGGCCGGACGCGCCGTTGCTCAAGGAAACGTTGAACAACGTACTGGACGTCGACAAGCTGGGCGACGCCGATGGCACCGTGCAAATTGTTGCCAGGGATACGAACAAGTTCAAAGTCGGTGACATTGTATTCATCAGGATCAAGGGAACGCCCGTCGAAGGGCCGCTGATAGACGTGGAGTTAGAGGGCGTGGAGCTGGAAAATGTGCCGAGCATTTTTGAACACAAGGCTCCCAACTCTGTGCTGCGCCTGTTGGCCAAGTCGCAGATCACCTTGTCGTACCGCCTGAAAAAAGCCGACAATTCCGCTGATTTACACTCCAATAGCCAGTTCATCCGCGCCATCGGCGAAGTCAAGCGCCTGGCCGCGCCGATCTTGACGGATGAGGACTCCGGAGCACTGGACCCGGCGCTGGCCCGAGTAGAACTCGAGATTCCCTTCGACAAATCCTTTGTCGAAGGTCACGTCCTCACGATAGTCATGCTCGGCACCACGCCAGGCCTCAAGCCTTACCTGCCAGACCTGCCAACTCGGCCCATCACCCACAACGACGTCGTCGCAGCCAAATCGCTGTGGTACTACATCGATGGCGCGCACCTGAACCCGGTCAACGGCGGCACGGCGGAGTTCTACTACCAATTACAGATCCCGGATACAGTGCTCGACACGCTGAACCCGTTCGCGGCTACCCGCGCCATGCGCGAATCGATCCACAGCGATATCCTGCGAGTCGGCAAACCACGCCTGGAACTGCCTCAACCGGAGGTGGACGGCGTGGTGGATGGCGTCCTGCCAGCCGACACGGCCGGCACCACCCTGACCGTGAAGTACACGGAAACAGTAACCGGCGACGAAGTCTTCATGTTCTGGATCGGCTCGATCACCGGTGAGTATCCCGACTCGATCAAGCTGAACGGACTCACCGCCGGCAAGGAAGTGCCGTTCCCGATCCCGGCCGCGATGATCAAGGGTAATGAAGGCGGGACGGTGATCGCCAAATACCAAATCAAACGCGCGGCTGGCGGGATCAGTTACGCCGAGCCATTGGAGTTCAGTGTCGGGGTGGCGCAAGCGCCTACCATCGTCAGCATCACCGATTCCAACGGCATCGTTGCCCCTAATGGCACCACATTGGACACCAGTGTCACCGTCACCGGCGACGCCAGTTCTGACCAGACCGTACAGCTTTACGACGGCAACACGGCGCTGACCCCGGTCGTGACGGTCGATGCCAATGGCAACTGGAGCAGAGAGATAAGCGGGCTGAGCAAAGGCGCGCACCCAATCAAAGCCAAAGCGCTTTACAGTGCACAGCCGGAGTCGGCGGTGCGCAGCTTTACTGTCGCATCAGCCCTGAGAATTGACTTTACCGATTTTACTGACGAGAACTGGAACGGTTGGGTCAGCGGGCCGGGTGTACATCCAAACGACCTGAAATCAGTAAGACTGAGTGACGGCAACTGGGTACTGCGTAACCTCACCTACACAGATCAATCTGATGGGGTAGTCATCCATAAGACACTTTGGAATCTGCATCCGGGTTATCAATATCGTTTTTCAATCAAAGCTATCCGGTGGGACGGTAGATACACGACGCCATCGTTATCGATCCAAGCCGATGCCAAGATCATCGCTGGCCCTACCCAAATCAGCTCCACAACCGACTGGATAACGTTATCAGGCCATTTTATACCCACAACCGCCTCAATCGTTTTGACCGTTGACAGCCATGTCTCGGCGAGCAGAGGCAACGACTATCAGATTGACGATATTGAAATCGTGCTCATTGATAGATCAACCGAACCACTTTCACGCAGCTAACGGAGGTCGCTCATTAAATCTCCATCCCACGGACCGTTAAAACCTGTCGCCAACAGGGGCGCCGTGCATCCTGAGGAGCACGGCGCTTAAGGACGCTCCACGTTCGGCTTTGGAAGGGACACGAGGCGTGCCGCCTGCATTCATTTGCTGCGCGCAGGCGCGATCAGCTCAGAGCCCGGTCTACATCGCTGTCAGCATCTGCTTGGCCGTGATAGTGCCGAAACGCAATTGATTGCGATCGACATACTTCACGCCTCGAAGTACCCATTGGCCTTCAACCTGGACGAAGTCTTCATGCATGTACATGAGCACGACCTTGGTCACAGGTACAGTGATATCAGGAGCGGTGAGGTCACTTTGCAACAGGTTTAACGCCCAATGAAACTGCAAGAGAGGTAAATCTGCGATCTTGATCGTTCGACTTTCGTCCACCAGTCGGAAATCCCTGCTTGCAGTGATGCGCAACTTTTGCCCGACGACTTCAAACGCAGGCTTACCGTAACGCACCGCCAACTCAACGCCCGTGGCCCATTGATCCATGTAATAACCTGGCGATGTGAACAGCGTGAACAAGGCCATTTTGTCGCGGACGTTGCCCGCGCTATCGAACAGATAGTTGTAGGAGTAGTGGTAAGCCAATCCGTCCAGTTCAGGCCTGATGGCATTGACCGGGTTGTTCAGATAATCGGGAATATAAAGGTTTGCCATCTGCACGAAGTGAGTGAAGTCGAGATCGAGGTCAAAGCTCACCGTGTAACGTATGGATCGTTCCTTGGGGTTTTCCTCCAACTGCCCTGAAACATAGTCCAGCGTCATTCCTTGGAGTTTCTTATAGATTCGCTCTGCCATGATCTTCATCTCTGCGCTCGGGGATTATTCCCGGTTGCATAGCAACGCGGTCAGAGAGCGGCGTCTACTGTCAGACCTGACAGGTTCAGAGATTTTCCAGACGAGCGGTAACTCTCAAGAGTCCCGGCGCAAATCCGGCGGAATAGGCAGATCATCCTTGAGCGGGTCCGGCCGCTTGCCCTTGCCCGCCTGGTGTTGGCGAATCTGATAGACGTAGGCCAATACCTGCGCCACTGCCAGATACAGCCCGCCAGGAATTTCCTGCTCAAGCTCAGTTGAGTAATAGATCGAGCGCGCCAGCGCAGGCGACTCGAGCAGCATAACGTTGTTGGCCACTGCAATTTCGCGGATTTTCAGGGCGATGAAGTCGCTGCCCTTGGCCAGCAGCACCGGCGCGCCGCCCTTCTCCGAGTCGTACTTGAGCGCGACCGCGTAGTGGGTCGGGTTGGTGATGACCACGTCGGCTTCGGGAATCGCTGCCATCATCCGTCGCTGGGACATTTCGCGCTGGGTCTGGCGAATGCGTTGCTTGACCTCCGGGCGGCCTTCCTGATCCTTGTGCTCGTCGCGCACTTCCTGCTTGGTCATCTTGAGCTTCTTCATGCTCTCCCAGATCTGCACCGGCACGTCGACGGCGGCGATGATGATCAGACCGCAGGCCAGCCACAGCGTGCTCCAGCCCACCAGCAAGACGCTGTGAATGATCGCCATATCCAGTGGTTCGTGGGCGATGCGCAGCAAGTCGTCGACGTCGGCGGACAACACCAACAGCGCCACGCCCAAGGTGATCAGAAACTTCGCCAATGCCTTGAGCAGTTCAACCACAGCCTTGAACGAGAACATCCGTTTGAGGCCGGCGGCCGGGTTCATCCGGCTGAATTTGGGTGCCAGCGAACTTGCCGCGAACAGCCAGCCACCCAGGGAGATTGGCCCGATGATGGCGGCGAGCAACAGGGTTATCATCACCGGCTGAATCGCCAGCAAGGCGATCAGGCCCGACTCCAGCAAAAACCGGCCCATGGCGCCCTGATCCATGACCACTTCGCGGGACAGGGTGAAGTTCAGGCGCATCACGTCCATCATTTCTTGCGCGAGCATGCCGCCGAAAATCAGCAGCGCAGAGGCGCCGGCCATCATCACGGCCAGGGTGTTGAGCTCTTTGGAACGGGCGATTTCACCCTTCTCACGGGAGTCCTTTTTGCGTTTCTCCGTGGGGTCTTCCGTTTTGTCCTGACCGCTCTCGCTCTCTGCCATGACTCAGCGCGCCCGTGCCAGTTCGCGTAGCAACTGCAAGGCCTCGCTGGCCAGCGGTTGATACTGGTTGAGAATGTCCGCAAGCCCCACCCAGACGATGAACAGGCCGAGCACCAGGGTCAGCGGAAAACCGATCGAGAAGATGTTCAGTTGCGGCGCGGCGCGGGTCATCACGCCGAAGGCGATGTTGACCACCAACAGTGCGGTGACGGCCGGCAACACCAGCAGCAATGCGGCGCCGAGGACCCAGCCGAGTTTGCCGGCCAGTTCCCAGTAATGCGCAACCATCAAACCGCCGCCGACCGGCAGCGTGGTGAAACTTTCAGTGAGGACTTCGAATACCACCAGATGGCCGTTCATCGACAGGAACAGCAACGTCACCAGCATGGTGAAGAACTGCCCGATCACCGCCACCGAAACGCCGTTGGTAGGGTCGATCATCGAGGCGAAGCCCATGCCCATCTGGATCGCGACGATCTGCCCGGCGACGGCGAAAGCCTGGAAGAACAGTTGCAGGGAAAAGCCCAGTACGGCGCCCACCAGAATCTGCTCGCCGATCAGCAACAGGCCGCTGAGATCGAGTGGGCTGACGGCGGGCATCGGCGGCAGCGCCGGGGTGATCACCACGGTGATCGCCACGGCGAAATACAGGCGCACGCGGCGCGGAATCAGCGTGGTGCCGAACACCGGCATGACCATCAGCATCGACGCCACGCGAAACAGCGGCAACATGAATGACGCCACCCAGGTGCTGATCTGGGTGTCGGTCAGCTGAAGCAGCGATTGCATGGCTTAGCCGATGACCATCGGAATGTTTTTGTACAGCTGGATGATGTATTCCATGAACGTCTGCACGATCCACGGACCGCCGATGATCAGGGTGACCAGCATCACCAGCAGACGCGGCAGGAAGCTCAGGGTCTGTTCGTTGATCTGCGTGGCCGCCTGGAACATCGACACCAGCAGGCCGACCAGCAGGCTCGGCACCACCAGGATGGCGACCATCATGGTGGTCAGCCACAGGGCTTCACGAAAGATATCGACCGCGACTTCCGGCGTCATGGCGAAACACCTCCAAAACTGCTGGCCAGAGTACCGATGATCAGCGCCCAGCCATCGACCAGCACGAACAGCATGATCTTGAACGGCAGCGAAATGATCAGCGGCGAGAGCATCATCATACCCATGGCCATCAGCACGCTCGCGACAACGAGGTCGATGATCAGGAACGGAATGAAGATCATGAAGCCGATCTGGAAGGCGGTCTTAAGCTCGGAGGTCACGAACGCCGGCACCAGAATGGTCAACGGCGCCTGATCCGGGCTGGCAATGTCGGTGCGCTTGGACAGGCGCATGAACAGCTCCAGATCGCTGGTACGAGTCTGCGCGAGCATGAAGTCCTTGATCGGCACCTGAGCCTTTTCCACCGCTTGCTGGGCGGTGAGGGTTTCCGCCAGATACGGTTGCAGCGCGTCGTTGTTCACCCGGTCGAACACCGGCGCCATGATGAACAACGTCAGGAACAGCGCCATGCCGGTGAGGATCTGGTTCGACGGCGTCTGTTGCAGGCCGAGGGCCTGACGCAGGATCGAGAAGACGATGATGATCCGCGTGAAGCTGGTCATCAGGATGACCGCCGCTGGAATAAAGCTCAGCGCGGTCATGATCAGCAGGATCTGCAGACTGACCGAATATTCCTGCGCGCCGTCGGCATTAGTGCCCAGCGTGATCGCCGGGATAGACAACGGATCGGCGGCGAACGCCAGCGGCGCGGCCAGCAACAGGACCAGCGTCAAGACGATGCGGAGCGCACCCATTACTTCGTATCCTTTTGGTCCTTGCCAAGAATCTTCAGCAGATGCTGAGCAAATTCCGGCGTCGCTTTTTCACTGGCGGTGGGGACTTCGACCGGCTCTTTGAGCACGTGCAGCGCGGTGATGGTGCCGGGGCTGAGGCCGAGCAGAATCTGCTCGTTGCCGACCTGCACCAGCATCAAGCGGTCACGCGGACCGAGCGCGCGTGAGCCGATCAGCTCGATTACCTGGCCCTTGCCCGCTGGCCCCGCCTGCTGCACGCGGCGCAACAGCCAGGCGAGGAAAAAGATCAAACCCAGCACCAGCAGCAAACCGAACACCAGTTGCGTTAACTGACCGGCCACGCCGCTGTTGACCATTGGCGCGGTGGCGGCAGGCGCGGCAGTGGTTGCACCCGGCTCGGCAGCCAGCACGCTCAACGGCCATGCCAGCAGCACCCAGAGAAACCTTTTCACTCAGCGCAGCTTCTTGATGCGTTCGCTTGGGCTGATCACGTCGGTCAGGCGGATGCCGAACTTCTCGTTGACCACCACTACTTCGCCGTGGGCGATCAAGGTGCCGTTGACCAGCACGTCGAGCGGCTCACCGGCCAGACGATCAAGCTCGATCACCGAACCCTGGTTGAGTTGCAGCAGGTTGCGGATGTTGATGTCGGTACTGCCGACTTCCATCGAGATCGACACCGGAATGTCGAGGATCACGTCCAGGTTCGGACCGTCGAGGGTCACCGGATCATTGTTCTTCGGCACGCTGCCGAACTCTTCCATCGGCAGACGGTTGGAGCTGGAAGTGCCGGCGTCGGCGGCCAGCAGTGCATCGATGTCAGCCTGGCCGGCATCACCGGTTTCTTCCAGGGCCGCAGCCCATTCATCGGCCAGTGCCTGGTCGTCCTGCGCGTTCATATCGTCGTTCATCATGTGTCCTCGGCGGGCAACAATTCGGTTAAATACGGGGTGAAAAGCGCCGCCTCAGCGACGCTCGATCGGCTCGATCACCTGCAACGCGAGGTTGCCTTTGTGCGAGCCCATCTTGACCTTGAAGGCCGGCACGCCGTTGGCGCGCATGATCATGTCTTCCGGCATCTCGACCGGGATCACATCGCCCGGTTGCATGTGCAGGATGTCGCGCAGCTTCAACTGGCGGCGGGCCACGGTGGCGCCGATCGGCACGTCGACATCGAGCACGTCCTGGCGCAGGGCGTTGACCCAGCGCTCGTCCTGATCGTCGAGGTCGGACTGGAAACCGGCGTCGAGCATCTCGCGCACTGGCTCGATCATCGAGTACGGCATGGTCACGTGCAGATCGCCGCCACCGCCATCGAGTTCGATGTGGAAGGTGGAGACCACAATCGCTTCGCTCGGGCCGACGATGTTGGCCATGGCCGGGTTCACTTCCGAGTTGATGTACTCGAAATTGACTTCCATGATCGCCTGCCAGGCTTCTTTCAGATCGACGAACGCCTGCTCGAGCACCATGCGCACTACGCGCAACTCGGTCGGGGTGAACTCACGCCCTTCGATCTTGGCGTGACGGCCGTCACCACCGAAGAAGTTGTCCACCAGCTTGAACACCAGTTTGGCGTCGAGGATGAACAGCGCGGTGCCGCGCAGCGGTTTGATCTTGACCAGGTTGAGGCTGGTCGGCACGTACAGCGAGTGCACGTATTCGCCGAACTTCATCACCTGCACGCCACCGACAGCCACGTCCGCCGAGCGGCGCAGCATGTTGAACATGCTGATGCGGGTGTAGCGGGCAAAGCGCTCGTTGATCATTTCCAGCGTCGGCATGCGTCCACGGACGATGCGATCCTGGCTGGTCAGGTCGTAGCTTTTGACACTGCCGGGTTCGGCAGCATTATCGGTCTGTACCAGACCATCATCGACGCCATGCAGCAGCGCATCGATTTCATCCTGGGACAGCAGATCCTGCACGGCCATGTCGTGTTCCTACTGCAGTACGAAATTAGTGAAAAGCAACTGTTCGATGACCACTTTGCCCAGTTCTTTCTGCGCCACTTCCTGGACGCTGGCGGTGGCCTTCTGGCGCAACATCTCCTGGCCGACCGGGGTCGCCAGTGTGGCGAAATCCTGACCGGAGAAGAGCATTACCAGGTTGTTGCGGATAACCGGCATGTGCACTTTGAGCGCGTCCAGATCGGCCTGATTCCGCGCCAGCATGGTGATGCTCACCTGCATGTAGCGCTGACGGCCGTTCTGGTTGTAGTTGGCAACGAAGGCCGGCGCCATCGGCTCGAAAATCGCCGCCTGCTTGCCGACCGGCGCTGCTTCAGCGGCCTCGGCAGGCTTGCTCTGCGCGCCGTGCATGAAGAACCAGGTCGCCCCGACGGATGCACCAATGGCCACCAGCAACGCCAGCACGATCACGATGATCAGCTTGAGTTTGCCTTTGGTTGCGGGGTCTTTTACTGCTGCAGCTTCGCTCTTCGCCATGCCAATAATCCGTCACTAATCGGGGGTTTCACAGTCGCACGGCAAGGCAAGAGCAAGTGTTATGCCAGAAGTGTCGGAGGTCGAGAACGACGCTAAAGTCAAAAGCACCCTCACCCCAGCCCTCTCCCGGAGGGAGAGGGGGCCGACCGAGATGTAATGGGGCTGGACATCGACCTGCACAACCGAGGTGATTGCAAGTTCAGGGCGGGAATCAACAGGTCGCCGAATGTCGAACGGATTCAGCGATGCTCGTTCAGGTCGGCGTAGTTCTTCAAGATTCCCCAATCGGTCCCCTCTCCCTCTGGGAGAGGGCTAGGGTGAGGGGGCTCTTGATTTGCTCAGGCGTAATAGTCGACCGCGCTGCTGCCAATCACGCTGGTAGTCTGCGCCACCACTTCAGCGACAGTAGCTGGTGCCAATTCCTCATCCGCCGAATCCAGGCGGCCACCCGCAGCACTGGTCCGGCCACTCTGCCCATGCTGCGCCTGTTCCTGACCTTGCTGACCCTGCCAGCCACGGTTCTGGTCGGCGACGTTGACGTCGACCTGGCCCATGCCCTGCTGGTTGAACATGTCACGCAGGCGGTGCATCTGGCTGTCGAGCGCTTCACGCACGCTTGGGTGTGCGCTCATAAAGGTGACCTGGGTTTGCTGATCGGGAACCATGTTCACGCGGATATCCAGACGCCCAAGCTCCGCCGGCTGCAACTGAATGTCGGCGGCCTTCAGGTTGACGCTGGACAGGTACATGACGCGGTTGACCACTTCTTCGGTCCAGCCGCTCTGGTGCATGGCGATCGGCTGATTCACCGGCAGCGCATTGGCGGTTTTCGGCGTAGCGGCCTGGGTCAGTGCCGCCAGACGGTTGGCGAAGTCATCGACGCGAGTGTCGCTGGTAGCCGATTTCAGATCCTTCAGACCATCGTCGATCAGCCCGCTGAAAGCTTGTTCGCCGCCCTGACTGGTGCTGTCCTTGTCGGCCTGCACGTCGAGCATGCTGGCCATGCCGGCGGCAAAGTTCTGCGCGGCGGTCAATTCACCGTCAGCCTGAGCTTGAGCAGGCGTGGCTTTCGGTTGCGCCTGACTGGCGGCGGAAATATGCCCGCCCTGCTCCATCGCCATGCGCACGGCCGGCATCGAGTCGAGCGGGTCGGCCGATGGATCGAAATCGCTGTCGGTGGCCGCCGGATCTTTGACCATGCCCGACACGACCGCCAGTGCAGGCGTTTCGGTTTCCGGCTGGGCTGGCGTGGTGACTGTTGGTGCTTGCACCACAGGCGCTGCCACCAACGGCTGAACGACTTGCGCCAAGGCCGGATCAAGGGCCGGGTCTACAGGCGCGGCATCGGCCACAGGGGTTTGTACGGTTTCAGTGGTGTCATCGGCAGTCGCTGTCGCGTCGTCGCTCGACGCCTTGTCGGCAGGCAACGCTTTGCCGCTATCGGCAACTGCTGGCTCGGGCGCGGCAGACTGCTCTTTGCCGATATCCTTTTTGCCGCTGCTGTCCGCGACCTTATCGCGTGCCGGCTTGACTGAATTGTCAGCGCTCACGGCGGGCTTGGCCGGCGCCTGATCGGCGAACACTTTGGCGAAGCTGGAAGCCTTGTCCCCGGCGTCTGCGGCCATTGCCGACGATTTGGCAGCGGCGGCTTGCGCCTTGGCCTGAGCGGCGGTCTGAAGAAGGATATTTGGGGTCGCAGGCATGAAACGGTCTCCGCTGCACTGGGATCGTAGGTACAGTTGAGCAAGATGACTGCAAGTGCCGGGCCAGTTTGGCCAGACACTTGCGAAAAGCGCCGGACGGCAGCTTCAGTGAATGTGGGCGTGGTGCTTTTCGCTTTCGTACACCGGACGTACTTCGGCGAATTCAGAATGGATATCGGCGACTAGCTGAGCGAGTGCTTCCGGGCTTTTGTCCTTCGCGTTCGACTCCAGGTCCTGGCACAACTCGGCCAGTCGAACCGCGCCCATGTTGCTGGCGCTGCCCTTGAAGCTATGCGCTACATCGGAAAGCGCTTTGGCGCTGGTGCTGTCCTGCAACTCGTGCAGGCGGCTTTGCGAATCTGCCAGAAAAGTCTCCAGCAATTCCGTATAGCCGTCCTCCATCACCTCGCGCAAAGTATCGAGGACTTCGCGATTTACATGTGCGTCTGTCACTTGCTCACTCCTTGATCAAGAATGGGCGGATTATGCCTCAATCTCCCAGAAAAACTCCACGCTGGCACTACGACCTTGGTCCGACCAACTGGCGTTGCGCCCCAGTTGCCGGACCAGACCGATGCCGCGTCCCGACAAGCGGACGTTATCCACGGGCCTTTCCATGACCCGCGCCACATCAAACCCCTTGCCGCTGTCATCGACACGAATGACCAGCCGCCCACCCTCGCCTTGCGGCTGGACCTGCAAATGCACTCGCACGAAACCGTCTTGCAGCGCCTCCAACCGCGCCGCGCGCATTTCATAGTAGCGGGCGAAACCTGCCGCATCGCGTTTGAGGCTCGAGTCCAGCCCGAGCACGCCATGCTCCAGGCCATTGGAATACAACTCGGCGAGCACGCTGTACAGCGCCCCGCTTTGCGCGCGCAGGCCATGCACTTCAAGCAGCAACTGCAAGAGGAACGGCAATGGATTGAAGCGCCTGAGCGTGGCGCCGCGAAACTCGAAACTGGCCGACCAGTCCAGCGGGCACGACTGGCCGCTGTCTGAATACACCGGCGCGGCGCCGTGGGCCTGCGCCGACTCAAGCAGACTGACTTCGACCATGCTTACGTCATCACGGGCCTGTCCGCGAAAATCGCGCAACGCCTGTTCGATATCCTCGAATAACCGATCCGGCTCACGGTTCGCCGCAAACACCTGCTGCAAGCGTTCGACGCCGAACAACAGGTCATTGGCATCGCAGGTATCGATCACCCCGTCCGATAACAGAAACACTCGATCATCGACGGCCATCGGATACACATCCGTACGGTCATCGAAGGCTTGCGCGCTGAGAATCCCAAGGGGCAAATGCCGCGCCGGCAAGGGCACACGCTCGCCGCTGGCCATGCGGTGCAAGTAACCGTCGGGCATGCCACCGTTCCACACCTCCACCGAACGGCTCTGGAAACTCAGACTGAGCAAGGTGGCACAGCAGAACATGTCCACCGGCAGGATGCGCTTGAGCTTGGCGTTCATCTCGCGCAGGGTTTCGGCCAGGCCATAGCCCTTGGCGGTCATCCCATAAAACACTTCGGCCAGCGGCATCGCCCCCACCGCTGCCGGCAAGCCATGCCCGGTGAAATCGCCGAGCATGACGTGCATGTCACCGGCAGGCGTGTACGCCGCCAGCAACAAGTCACCGTTGAACAGCGCATACGGCGATTGCAGGTAACGGATGTTCGGCGCACTCAGGCAACCGGAATGTGCGACCTTGTCGAACACCGCTTTGGCCACGCGTTGTTCGTTCAGTAGATAGTCATGATGTTTTGCGATCAGATCACGCTGCTGCAGGACCGTTGCCTGAAGGCGCCGCAAGCGATCCATCGCCTTGATTTTGGCGGCAAGGATCACCTGGTTGTACGGCTTCGCCAGAAAATCGTCACCGCCAGCCTCTAGACAACGGGCCAGCGCTTCACTCTCGGTCAGCGAGGTGAGGAAGATGATCGGCACCAACGCTTCACCCGCCAGCGCCTTGATCTGCCGCGCCGCTTCGAAGCCGTCCATTACCGGCATCAGCGCGTCCATCAACACCAGATCGGGTTCTTGCTGCTGGAAGCATTCGACCGCCTCCGCACCATTGGCCGCCGTCAGCACTTGATGACCTTGACGGCGGACAATGGTGGACAGCAGCAGCCGGTCGGCGGCACTGTCTTCGGCGATAAGAATAGTCAGCGGCTCTTGCGCCTGCATGGGCGTCAACTGATGTCGAAGAGTTTGTCGAAGTTGGAAATCGCGAGGATTTTCTTCACATCGGAGCTGCTGTTGACGACGCGGATATCCGAATTGTCGCCACCGGCGTGATCACGCAGCAGAAGCAACATGCCCAGCGCGGAGCTGTCGAGGTAAGTGGCCTCTTTGAGATCGACCACGATGGATTCGGGTTTGTGTGGGAGCCGTTCATACGACTCGCGAAATTCCTGATGGCGACCGAAATCGAACCGGCCTTTGACGGCGATCGTGAGCTTTTTCTGGTCTGGAGAGACTTCTGTAACGACTGACATTGACTGGCTTCCTTGTCATTGACGAACCTGTACAAGGTTTAGCACCTGGATAGGGTTGGGGCAAGGCTGGAAAAGCAGATCAAAAGATCGCAGCCTTCGGCAGCGCCTACATTTGAAAATGCATTCCCCTGTAGGAGCTGCCGAAGGCTGCGATCTTTTGATCTTTAAAAGGCATCACGCCGTGGCAACCGCTGCGACAGTTCATCGAGCAGCTTCTGCTCGCGCTTGTCTTCCAGGCGTTGCGCTTCATCACGATAGCGCTGCACCAGTTTGCGCAAACCCTCGACGCGGGCAAACGCCTGCTGCCACTCTTCACGAGCCTTGTCGAGCTTGTTCTGGTGCCAGACCAGGCTCTGCCGTTGTTGGTCGACGGCGGTGTCGAGTTGCGCCAGAAAACCCTGGAAGCCCAGCAGCCATTGCCCGGTCACGCCGGTGCTGCCGCGCACGATCCACTGCTGCGAGTAATCCAGACGAAAGGCATTGAGGTCGGCCAGTTTGCTTTCGGCAACTTTGACCTGGCCCTGAAAGTAGGCGAGGCGCTGCACGGCGGCTTTCTCGGCCTTCTCGGCCATGTCCACCACCGGTGCCAGGCGCGCAGCGCGGCTAACGGCCATGGCCGGTTACCCGCCCGCCGCAGGGGCGAACAGGGTTTCCAGATAGGCCTGGCTTTCACCCAGATTGATTTTGTCGTTGAGGCCCTGGCGCTGATACCTGACCAACTGCGGTTGCAGGGAAATCGCCAGATCGGTCTCGCGATCGCCACCGGCCACATAGGCACCGACGCTGATCAGATCGCGGCTCTGCTGATAGCGTGACCAGAGCTGTTTGAAATACTGCGCGCGCTGCATGTGATCCGGCGAAACCACCGCCGGCATCACCCGGCTGATCGACGCTTCGATGTCGATCGCCGGATAGTGGCCTTCCTCGGCGAGGCGCCGCGACAGGACGATGTGGCCGTCGAGCACGCCCCGCGCCGAGTCGGCAATCGGGTCCTGCTGGTCATCGCCTTCGGACAGTACGGTGTAGAACGCCGTGATCGAGCCACCGCCCTTCTCCGCGTTACCGGCGCGCTCCACCAGTTTCGGCAGCTTGGCGAACACCGAAGGCGGATAGCCCTTGGTTGCTGGCGGTTCGCCGATGGCCAGAGCGATTTCGCGCTGGGCCTGGGCGAAACGGGTCAGCGAGTCCATCAGCAGCAGAACGTTCTTGCCCTTGTCGCGGAAATACTCGGCGATGCGCGTGCAATACATCGCCGCGCGCATACGCATCAGCGGTGCATCGTCTGCTGGCGAGGCAACCACTACCGAGCGTTTGAGGCCTTCTTCACCGAGGATGTGCTCGATGAATTCCTTAACTTCGCGACCACGCTCACCGATCAGGCCGACGACGATGATGTCGGCCTCGGTGAAGCGGGTCATCATGCCCAACAGCACCGATTTACCGACACCGGTACCGGCGAACAGACCCAGACGCTGGCCACGGCCGACCGTCAGCAAACCGTTGATGCAACGGATGCCGACATCCAGCGGTACGCTGATCGGATCACGGTTGAGCGGGTTGATGGTCGGGCCGTCCATCGGCACCCAGTCTTCGGCCTTCATGCCGCCCTTGCCGTCCAGCGCGCGGCCAGCACCGTCAAGAACACGGCCAAGCATGCTCATGCCCATCGGCAAACGACCGGTATCGGCCAGCGGCACCACGCGGGCGCCCGGGGCAATGCCGGCGACGCTGCCGACCGGCATCAGAAAGACTTTGCTGCCGGAAAAACCCATGACTTCCGCTTCCACCTGAGACGGATGGTAGCTGTCGTCATTGATGACCATGCAACGGGTGCCCATGGCGGCGCGCAAGCCTTCGGCTTCGAGGGTCAGGCCGACCATGCGCAGCAGCCGACCTTCAAGGATCGGCGCGCCGGCAATCTCGGTGGCCTCGGCGTAGGTGCTCAGGCGCTTGGCGAAACTGGTGCGTTCAAGGCGCATCGCTGGCGTCCGCGCGCGGCTCGTCAGAGTCGACAGCCGCTGGGGTGTCTTCAGGAATATCGAGCGTCAGGTCTGCCGCTGCCGGATGCAGAGCCTGCTCATGCAATTGGTCGAACAGCTTGGCCATAACCTGGGTCACCCGTGACTCGACGCTGGCGTCGATGCGGCTGTGCTCGGTTTCAACCCGGCAACCGCCCGGCAACAGCGACTCGTCCTCGACGATGCGCCAGGTTTCTTCGTGGCGTTCGCGCAGGGCTTTGACCTGGGCGAAATCCTGCGGATTAACGTACAGGCGCACGTTTTCCACGCCCAGCGGCAACAGCTTGAGGGCATCGCGCATGACGTGTTCGATCTGTGTCGAGTCGATGGCCAGTTCGCGCTTGATCACTTGTTTGGTGATGTGCTGCACGAGGTCGACCAGCGACTTTTCAATCTGGGTGTCTTGCTCGGCGATCGGTTCGAACAGGTTGGCCATCAGCAGCTCAAGGCTGGCGATTTTCGCCGCCAGCGCCGTTTCTGCTTCCTGACGCACCTTCAGCGTGGTGCTGTGAAAACCTTCCTTTTCACCAATGGCGAAGCCCTCGTTGTAAGCCTCCTGACGGATGCTTTCGAGTTCTTCCAGGGTCAGTGGCTGGACTTCTTCCAGCGGCACTTCTTCCATTTCCGGCGGTTCGGGTTCCGGCTCCGGCTCGGGTTCCGGTTTCGGCGGGTCGAAGCTGGGCAGCGCCCAGGATTCGAAGCCGCGAACATCACGGGCGCGGATCAGATCCGTCACAGACTCGTCAGGCTTATCCATGGGCTTAGATCATTTCCTCGCCGCCCTTGCCACCGAGCACGATCTCGCCGGCTTCGGCCATACGACGGGCAATAGTGAGGATCTCCTTCTGCGCGGTTTCGACGTCGCTGACGCGCACCGGGCCTTTCGCCTCGAGGTCGTCGCGCAACAGTTCGGCGGCACGCTTGGACATGTTCTTGAAGATCTTTTCCTTGACGCCCTCGTCCGAGCCTTTGAGGGCCAGCACCAGCACATCGGAAGAGACTTCGCGCAACAGCGCCTGAATGCCACGGTCGTCGACGTCGGCAAGGTTGTTGAACACGAACATGAGGTCTTCGATCTGACCGGACAGGTCTTCGTCGACTTCGCGGATCGAGTCCATGAGCTGGCCTTCGATCGAGCTGTCCAGGAAGTTCATGATGTCGGCCGCACGCTTGATGCCACCCAGGGTGGTGCGCGAGGCGTTCGAGTTGCCGGAGAACTGTTTCTCGAGAATCTGGTTGAGTTCTTTCAAGGCGGCCGGTTGCACGGTGTTCAACGACGAGACGCGCAGGATGATGTCCAGACGCACTTTATGGTCGAAGTTGCCGAGCACTTCACCGGCCTGATCCGGGTCGAGGTACGCGACCACGATTGCCTGGATCTGCGGGTGTTCGTAACGGATGACGTCAGCGACTGCGCGCGGCTCCATCCATTTCAGGCTGTCGAGGCCGCTGGTGTTGCCGCCGAGCAGGATGCGGTCGATCAGGCCGTTGGCCTTGTCTTCGCCCAGGGCCTGGGTGAGCATCTTGCGTACGTAGTCGTCGGATCCGACGCCGAGGCTGGTCTGATCGCCGACGATGTCGACGAACTCGCTCATCACCTGCTCGACCTGTTCGCGATGGACGTTGCCCATCTGCGCCATGGCCACGCCGACGCGCTGAACCTCCTTGGGCCCCATGTGGCGCAGCACTTGCGCAGCATCGGTCGAACCCAGGGACAGCAGCAGAATCGCGGCTTTGTCGACCTTGGTCAGTTTGACGGTGGCGGCTCGGTTATCACTCATCTGCGTTAATCCACTCTTTCACGACCTGAGCCACGCGACCCGGGTCTTCAGCTACCAGACTCTTGATTGCATTCAGTTGCGCGTCATAACCCTCGCTCGGGCTCGGCAACAGAATGCTCTGCGGACCACCGAGGCTCACGCGGTCGTTGGCCAGTTCGCCGTCCAGGCCGCCCATGCCACCAAGTTCCACGTCGCTGCCCAGACCGGCCAGCTCCTTGCCTTTGCCACCGCCGGTGATGTTGTTGAGCACCGGACGCAGCACACCAAACACCAGTACGAGGATGAACAGCACACCCAGCACTTGTTTGACGATGTCCCAGAACCATGGCTGGGAGTAGAACGGAATATTGGCAATCACTTCGCCGCGCTCGGCGGAGAACGGCATGTTGATCACGCTGACGCTGTCGCCACGGCTGGCGTCGAAACCGACCGCGTCCTGCACCAGACGGGTGAAGCGCGCCAATTCGTCGGCGCTCCACGGCGCACGGCTGGTTTCGCCGTTGGCCGGGTTGATCTTGACCTGATCGTCGACCACCACCGACACCGACAGGCGATTGAGACGGCCCTGCTGCTGCTTGGTGTGGCTGATCGAACGGTCGAGTTCGAAGTTCTTGGTCGATTGTTGACGCTTGTCGGCCGGGTACGGCGCGAGCATCGGCTGGCCGGTGGCCGGGTCCATGATCTGCTGGCCGTTGGCATCAACCAAAGGCTGACCTGGCTGAATCATTCCGGCCGGTGCGGCGGTGCCACCGGTGGTCTGCGGCGCCGAGGCAGGCGACGGCGGCTGGTTGCTCAGGGCACCCGGCACACCTTGCGGACCATTGCTGGCGGTGCGTTGTTCATTGACCGACTGCTCGCTGCGCAACGCCGGTTGGTCCGGGTTGAACTGCTCGGCGGTCGATTCGACGGCACTGAAATCGACGTCGGCGGAGACTTCAGCCTTGTAGCGATCGTTGCCCAGTACCGGTTGCAGAATGTTGTGCACGCGCTGGGTGAGCATGCTTTCCATGCGGCGGCTGTAATCGAACTGCTTGCCGGCCATGGTCATTTCCGAGTTCTCCGCCTGATCGGAGAGCAGGTTGCCCTTCTGATCGACGACGGTGATCTGCGATTTGCTCAACTCGGGCACGGAAGTCGCGACCAGGTTGATGATCGCCACCACCTGACCCGGCTCCAGCGAACGCCCGCTGTACAGCTCGACCAGTACCGAAGCGCTCGGCTTGCGCTCGTCACGGACGAACACCGAACTCTTCGGAATGGCCAGATGCACGCGGGCACCCTTGACGTTGTTCAAACTGGAAATGGTCCGCGCCAGTTCGCCTTCGAGGCCGCGACGATAACGGGTCGCTTCCATGAACTGGCTGGTGCCCAGACCCTGTTCCTTGTCGAGGATTTCGAAACCGATGTTGCCGTCGCTGGGAGTGACACCAGCGGCAGCGAGTTTCATCCGCGCACGGGACAGGTCGTCGGCCTTGACCAGCAAGGCGCCGGAATTGGGTTCTACGTTGTAGGGAATGTCAGCGGCGGCCAGGGTTTCCATGACCTGCTTGGCGTCCATGCCGGCAAGGCTGCCGTACAGTGGACGGTAATCCGGCTGCTGCGACCACAGCACCACGGCAAAGCCAATCGCCACGCTCGCCGCCAGACCGACCAACAGGCCGACCTGACGCAGCACGGTCATCTGGGAAAGGTTTTCCAGAAAGGACAGGCCGAACAGCGGCGGTTTGCCGTCGATCGGGGTGGCCTTGGCCGGAACGTTATCAGCGACTGCTTCTGCCATGACTTATTTCGCCCTTAAACCGGCATCTGCATGATGTCTTGGTAAGCCTGGACCAGCTTGTTGCGCACCTGGGTCAGAGCCTGGAACGACACGCTGGCTTTTTGCGACGCAATCATGACGTCAGTCAGGTCGACACCGCTCTTGCCGATCTCGAACGCGTTGGCCAGTTGAGTCGACGCCTGCTGGGTATCGCTGACTTTATTGATCGCCTGACCGAGCATGTCGGAAAAGCTGCTGCCCGCGATTTCAGGGACAGCGGCAGTCGATTTACGCGCAGACATGGCATCCACTTTCATGGCCTGCATGTCCATCATCAACCGATTAAATTCAATACCTTGGCTCATGGTCTACTCTCTTGGGCGGCCCGCAATTTTTTGACACTCACTCGGCGGGTACACAGGTATTAGCAACAAGGGTGCCAGCTAGTGGGCACCCTCCTGAGAAAAGCATCTGGAATGTTTTGCAGCATCGATCAGGTGGCGAACAGATAACCTTCGACATCCATCCCGGCATCGCGCATTTGCGCCAGTTTGTAGCGCAGGGTGCGCGGGCTGATGCCGAGCTTTTCGGCAGCTTCCTTACGGCGGCCACGCTCGGCGCGCAGGGTGTCGATGATCATCTGAAACTCCCGGCGGCGCAGGTCATCGCCCAGCGCGCCGGAAGAATCCGCCTCGATTTCCACCTCGCGGATCACCGGTGCCGTGATCGGCAACGGCGCAAATGTCACCGCACCGCTCAGGCAGAAATCCTGCGGCTGAATCAAACCGCCCTGCTGCAGAATCAACGCGCGCTGAATGGCGTTGTCCAGCTCCCGCACGTTGCCCGGCCACGGGTACGCGGTCAGGCAAGCTTGAGCTTCGGGGGACAGCTTCGCTGCTGCGTGCTTCATTTTATTGACGTGTTTGGCCAACAATTTTTCCGCCAGCGGCAGGATATCGGCAGTGCGCTCGCGAAGTGGACGCCAGGCCAAGGGGAAAACCGACAAGCGGTAAAACAGGTCTTCGCGAAAACGCCCCGCCGCCACTTCACCGGCCAGATCGCGGTTGGTCGTGGCGACCACGCGAATATCCAGAATGATCGGCTTGCGCGCGCCCACTCGCTCCACTTCCCGCTCTTGCAGGACGCGCAGCAACTTGGCTTGCAGGCCCAGGGGCATTTCGGAAATTTCATCGAGCAGAATGGTGCCGCCGTCCGCCTGCTCGAACTTGCCGGCCTGCGAGGCGATGGCGCCGGTGAACGAGCCCTTCTCATGGCCGAACAGTGTTGCTTCGAGCATGTTGTCGGGAATCGCCGCGCAGTTGATCGCAATAAACGGCTGGCTCGCCCGTCGCGATTGCTGGTGAATGTAGCGCGCCAGCACTTCTTTACCGGTGCCGGACTCGCCGGAGATGAGGACAGTCGAATCACTGCGCGCAACCCGCGCCGCCAACTCAAGCAACTGCGCACTGGCCGGTTCAACGGCGACGGGGCCTTCCGCTTCGCCAGCATCAATGCAGCCCAGCGCATGTCGCGCCACCAGATCGAGCAATGCCTTGGGCTCAAACGGCTTGACCAGATAATCCGCCGCGCCTTGGCGCATCGCATCGACCGCACGCTCGACCGCGCCGTGGGCGGTCATCAATAGCACCGGCAATTGCGGCTGGCGTGCGCGCAGCAACGCAAGCAATTGATGACCGTCCATGCCCGGCATGTTGACGTCGCTGACCACCAGGCTGAAAGCTTGCTGCGCGACGGCCGTCAGCGCTTCTTCGGCGCTGCCGACGGCGTGATAGTCGTGGCCGGCGAGCAGCAGCGTATCGGCCAGCGCCTCGCGCAACGAACGGTCATCCTCGACCAGCAACACCTTGATGCCCATGACGTTTATTCAACTCCTTGTGCAGCGGAAAACAGCGGCAGACTGACCTGCGCGCAAGTGCCGCGCCCGACTCGCGAACGCAGGGTCAATTCTCCCTGATGCGCACGGGCCACCGCTTTGACCACGGTCAGGCCGAGGCCGGTGCCGGTGACCTTGGTAGTAAAAAGGCTCGCCGAGGCGCGCCAAAACTGTCGGCTCAATGCCGCTGCCGCTGTCGCTGACACACAGACGCAGGGTGTTGCCTCTGGTGTAGCAATGCACTTTCAGGCGCGCTTCGCCAGCGCTGGCCTGAATGGCGTTTTCAATCAGATTCAGTAATGCGCCGACCAGTGTGTCGCGGTTGCACAGCAACTCACCGGCATGGCTGTCGCACTGCCAGCGGATCGGCAGGTCCTGCACATGGGTCAGCGCCGCAGCCTGCAGCGATTGCATCAAGGCATTGGGCGAAATGCGGTCGGTCAGCGGCAATTCACCGCGAGCGAACACCAGCATGTCGCGCACTTGATGTTCGAGTTCGTGCAGACGCTCTTTCAGGCGCCCGGCAAAGCGTTGCTGGGTTTCCACCGGCAATTGCTGTTCAGTCAAATGACTGGCGTAGAGCAAAGCGGCGGACAGCGGTGTTCGAATCTGGTGGGCCAGCGAGGCAACCATGCGCCCCAGCGATGACAAACGTTCGTGGCGCGCCAACTGGTCTTGCAGATGACGTGTTTCCGTCAAGTCGTTGAGCAGCACCAACTGCCCCGGCTCGGCATCCAGCGAGCGGGTGGAAATCGACAGGCGTCGACCGTTTTTCAAGGAGATTTCATGACCGTCGTCTTCACGGGGAGCGAAGCAGCGTGCAATCACATGGCGCCAGAGTTCGCCCTCGAGTGGCGAGCCGAGCAGATCGATGGCGGCAGGATTGGCTTCGCGCACCAGACCGTGGCCGTCGATGACGATGACGCCGCCGGGCAACAGGTCGAGGAGGTTTTGCAGGCGATTGGCCAGGCGTTCTTTTTCCGCCAGTTCCTGCATGCGCTGGGCGCTGACCACGGCCAGCTCACCCTTGAGTTCGGTGACCCGCGCTTCGAGCAGGCTGTAGGAGTCGGTCAGTTGGCTCGACATCTGGTTGAACAGCTGGAAGGCCTGCTCAAGTCCCTGACGACTTGCCTGCTCTACGGACGAGGGTTGCCCCACGATATTGGAGGCAGAAGAGATCTGGGCGGCTTGGGGCATTGGGCTCTCTCGCTTGGCTGACCGTCAGTGAAACGGAACGTTGCGAGGGCTGTAGCAATACCCGTGCCTAAAAAAAACCGCTTATAAATGAAGCGCTTGAAAAACAGGCGTCAATCATCCGCCTGTTCGTCTCCTCCGGCCCGGCTCATGCCGTACTTGCGCATCTTCTCGACCAAGGTTGTGCGACGGATGCGCAGACGCTCAGCGGCGCGGGCAACAATGCCATTGGCGTCGTCCAGCGCTTGCTGAATCAGGCCCTGCTCCAGGCCACCGAGGTAATCCTTGAGGTCGAGACCTTCAGGCGGCAGCAGTGCATTGGCGCTGAAGTCCGGCGTATGGCCGTTGATGGCCACGCGTTCTTCCAGATCGCTGCGCAGGCTGTCGACCATCTGCTCGTCTTCGTCGTCGACGTAGCGGAATTTCTTCGGCAACTCGACCACGCCGATCACCCCGTACGGATGCATGATCGCCATGCGCTCGACCAGGTTGGCCAGCTCGCGGACGTTGCCCGGCCAGCCGTGACGGCACAGCGACATGATCGCCGCCGAATTGAAACGGATCGAACCACGCTTCTCGTGCTCCATGCGCGAGATCAGTTCGTTCATCAGCAGCGGGATGTCTTCGACGCGCTCACGCAGCGGCGCCATCTCGATCGGGAACACGTTCAGGCGATAGTAGAGGTCTTCACGGAACGAGCCGATCTCGATCATGCTTTCGAGATTCTTGTGCGTTGCGGCAATGATGCGCACGTCGACGCTCTGGGTCTTGTTGCTGCCCACGCGTTCGAAGGTGCGCTCTTGCAATACGCGCAGCAGCTTGACCTGCATTGGCAGCGGCATGTCGCCGATTTCGTCGAGAAACAGCGTGCCGCCATTGGCCAGCTCAAAGCGCCCGGCACGGCTGGTGATCGCGCCAGTGAAGGCGCCCTTCTCGTGGCCGAACAGTTCGCTTTCCAGCAGTTCCGCCGGAATAGCGCCGCAGTTGACTGGTACGAATGGCGCGTCGCGGCGTTTGGAGTGATAGTGCAGGTTGCGCGCGACCACTTCCTTGCCGGTGCCGGACTCGCCGAGGATCAGCACGCTGGCGTCGGTGTCGGCCACTTGCTGCATCATCTGCCGGACGTGCTGAATCGCACGACTGGTGCCGACAAGACTGCGGAAAAGATTGGGTTCGCGATGACGGCCGCGTTCGCGGGCCTGGTCGTACATTTCGCGATAGACCTGGGCGCGATGCAGCGAATCGAGCAATTTGCTGTAGCTGGGCGGCATTTCCAGGGTCGACAGCACGCGGCGACGCTGGTCTTCAGGCAGGTCAACGGAAGAATTATCGCCCATTAACAAAACCGGAAGGAACTCATCCCAGGTTGCGAGTGTCTTTAGCAAGCCCAAAAGCGCGCCAGGAGCATTAACGGTCCCGATCAGTACGCAAATGACTTCACGACTAGACGACAAAGAGCCGACTGCCTGCTGCCAGTCATGGCTGCCGCAGGGTAAATTTTCTTCGCCAAGAAAATTTAGAATCACCGCCAGGTCGCGGCGGCGGACGCTATCGTCATCGATCAGCAGAATTTTGGTTTCACGCCACATGCAATAGCAACTTCCCTAGTCAACTCAATGCCCGAAAAATAAGGCAAGCGAGACGCTTGCAGGACACCTTGTGCCTGTAGACGCCCTAAACCTGATAATAGCCACTAGTTAAGTCAAAAAACCGTGCACAGTCAAATTTATGGCGCACATCTCTGGTTCAACTGACGGTTAATCAACCAAACAGATGGTAAACCTTTGCAGCCTTTTGCGCTTGGGTGATCTGCGACATCTCGTTGGCTATCGCCTGCCGCTCGCCCATTGCCACCTCGAGAAGCTCTTTGTAGACGAATAGCAGCTCTTCAAGGTTATCGCGTAACGCAACTTCGTCCAGCGAAGCTTCCGCCATGACGTCTTCCATGCAGGAACGGCAAGCCAGATCCAGCTCGCCGATGGCTTCCCAGTTTCGTTCGGCCAATGCTCCGACCAACGCTTCACGGGTATCGGCAATTCGCTGCAATACAAGACTCATGGTGATCTCCTTCAGAACTGCGGAGCCGGCACGGGCGCGATGGCGTCCCAACCTTCTTTGACCGTGGTCAGCAGGCCGGCGACTTCGTCGAGTACACGGGGATCGCTGCTGATGTTCGCCTCGGCGAGGCGCTTCATCATGTAGATGTACAGGCCATCCAGATCGGCCAGTGCCTCTGCATTGTTTTCAAGGTCGAGACCTTCACGCAGGCCACTGACAATGCCGATGGCCTTGCTGATCGCCGTGCACTTGCCGGGAATATCCTTGCGCTCAATGGCGCCCTTGGCCTGCGCAATCCGGGCCAGGCCACCTTCCATCAACATTTGCACCAGGCGGTGCGGGCTCGCTTCGGACGTCTGCGCATGGGCGCCGACTTTCTGGTACTGCCGAAGGGCTAACATCGGGTTCATGTTCTACCTCATTGCCACGTTGACTCGTATAACCAGTGTATCGCCAACCGGCCCGAAAACTTTAGATCAAAAGACAAAAACCCGGCGCACGCCGATAAAGCGTAGCCGGGTTTTTGTCGTTACTGACTGTTACTTCGCCGACTGCTGAGCGTTCAGCGAGCTGAAGAACGACGTGATGTTGCTCGCCGTTGCCTTCATCTGCCCTACCAGCAAGTCCATGGCGTTGTACTTGGCGGTCAACGTCTTGGTCAGGTTGGCGACCCTCAGGTCCAGCGCCAGTTGCTGGTTGGTGAGGTTGCGCGTGTTGTTGTTCAGAATGGTCAGACGCTGATCGAGCAAACCGCTGGTAACCTTGCTACCCGCTGGAGCTTTGAGGTACGGATCAACCGCCGCCTTCATGCGCGCCAACAGACCGTTGGTATCGTCGGTCCCGGTGAACAGCTGCTGAACCTGGCCAGTCATGCCCGGCTGATCCATGGTCTTGTTGAACGCAGCGGTATCAAACGTCAGGTTACCGGTGTTGCGGTCGGTCATCACACCCAACTGCGACAACACCGCCAGCGGTCCGCCAGCGCCGACTGCCGTCAACTGCTCACGGATATCGGCAATCAACGAACGTGGCAGCGAGTCGCCGGTGAAGGCTGCCTGCACAGTCAGTTTGCCGTCTGCGTCCGGCGTCGCCTTGGACAGCGTGTCAACGGTATTCTTCAGCGCATTGTAAGCGTCGACAAACGTCTGAATCGAAGTCTGCAGCCCCTTGGTATTGGCATCGACGCTGATGACGGTCGGCGTGCCATTGAGCGGCGTTGCCGTGGTCAGATTCAAGGTCAGGCCACTGATCGCGCCGCTTACCGTGTTGCTCTTGCTGGTTACCGTCAGACCGTCGATGGTCAGCTCGGCATTTTGCGCAACGCCGTTGACCGCGCCCGAAGCACCAGCGGCCGGGCTGGTACCCATCAGCTGGGTACCATCGATTTCCAGACCGGCAATACCGCTAACGGTCAGATCGGAACCTGCGCCGGTCTTGCTTGAGCTGATAACGAGGCGCGAGGAACCGGAGCTGTCGGTGACGATGTTGGCGGAAATGCCGTTGGCGCCCTGAGCCTTGTTGATGGCGTCACGGGTAGTTTGCAAGGTGGCATTGGCGGGGATGTCGACGTTGTAATCAGTGCCATTCTGACTGATTTTCAGGGTACCACTCGGAATGGCACTGGCGGCGCCGCCGGCAAAGGAAGCACTGGCGATTTTCGAGCCCGTGGCCAGCTTGTTCACCACCACATTGTATTTGCCCGCAACGGCGGTGCTATCGGAGGTGGCACTGAGAATATCGGTATTGCCCGACGTCGCCGCAAAGCCGGCAAACGCAGGGTTGGTCTTGCTGCTCAGGTTGGTCATCGCCGTCTGGAATGCGGTCAGCGCACTCTTCAACGAACCGACACCGGAAATCTTCAGACTGTTGGTCTTGGTAGCAGTATCGATCTGCGTCTGCTTGGCAGACTTGTCGGCGTTGACCAGCGCGGTCACGATCGCGCCGATGTCCAGGCCGGAACCCAGTCCGGAACCCGGTAGAATTGGACTTGCCATGTGCATCTCCCTTCAGATTGTTGCCATTCTTTTGACCGTTACACGCGTCCTGAGAATGGGCAAACACTATTCATGCCAGCTATCAGACTTTGGCGTCGAACAAAACGTGGCTTGCATTGGCCAGGCTGTCTGCGAGCTTAAGGGCTTCGGCGGAGGGAATCTGTCGAACGACCTCACCCGTCTCGCTTGCGATCACCTTGACGATGACCTTGCCGGAATGCTCGTCGATCGAGAACTCCAGATTCCGCTTGATCGACTGCACGAACTTTTCTATCTCTTGCACCGCCAGTTTCAACTTGGCGTCGTCCGTATCCTGTCTCTTGGCAGCGACCGGCGCTTCAGTCTTGGCAACTTCAGGCGTTGCTGACGGCTTGTCAGCGACCGGCGTTACTGGCTTGGGAGCCGGATAAGACACGTTAAGCTTTACGCTCATGTCCATGCCCATCACCTCTTAACGTAAAAAAGCGAGAGAGCACGACAAGCGCACTCCCCGCTTAAACTTGTTCCGGATTACTGAAGCAGCTTCAGTACAGCGGAAGGCAGTTGGTTGGCTTGAGCCAGTACGGAGGTCGAAGCTTGCTGCAGAGTCTGCTGCTTGGTCAGGTTAGCAGTTTCTGCGGCGAAGTCGGTGTCCTGTACACGACCCTGAGCAGCGGTGGTGTTTTCAGTGATGTTCTGCAGGTTGGAGATGGTGCTGGTCAGACGGTTTTGCGAAGCACCCAGGCTGGCACGGGTTGCACCGATTGCAGCGATAGCGGCGTCGATTGCAGTGATCGCGTTGTCGATGTTCTGCGAAGCAGAACCAGCACCAGTACCCGAAGTACCGGTCAGAACTACAGTACCGCTACCTACCGACAGGCTGACGGCGTCGAACTTGGAGCTCAGTACCAGGTCGATGTGGTTAGCCGAACCGGTGTTTGCGCCAACTTGCAGGGTCACAGTACCAGCCGAACCGTCCAGCAGGTTTTTGCCGTTCAGGTTGGTAGCAGCCGAGATACGGGTGATTTCGTCAGACATCTGAGCGAATTCAGCGTTGGTAGCGGTCTGGTCAGCGGTGCCGTTGGTACCGTTACGAGCTTTAACAGCCAGTTCACGCATACGCTGCAGGATGTCGGTCGAAGCTTGCAGAGCGCCTTCAGCGGTCTGGGCAACGGAGATACCGTCGTTGGCGTTCTGGATGGCCTGGGTGTTACCGCGGATCTGCGAGGACATACGGTTGGAGATCTGCAGGCCAGCGGCGTCGTCTTTGGCGCTGTTGATTTTCAGGCCGGAAGACAGGCGCTGCATCGAGGTGGACAGAGCGTCGGAAGCGCGGTTCAGGTTTTTCTGAACGTTCAACGATGTGGTGTTGGTGTTTACTGTTAAAGCCATGACGAATTCCTCGTTGGTTGGGTACTGCGGCTTCCGGCCCTGGCAACCGCCGGGTATGGCCTAGAGAACCTTCGTAATAGTTATCGTCGGGTTTGCAGGTTGCTTGAGGGCTTTTTGAAAAAATTTTGCCATCACCACGCCACCCCCGAGAAAACAAAGACTTAGCAGCACATCCAGCGCGAAAAAATGACGTCATAAAACCGCCTGTAACGCAAAGCCGCGGGCCAGCGCGGAGCAGCGGTTCAGCGCCTGGCACTTTCCAGCAATTCGACCAGTTCGTATTCCATATAGTCAGCCAGGCCCAACCAGTCCTGGCGCTCCTGACAGTCGAGCATTTGCGTGAGCACCTGTGCCCAGTCCTGCTGCACCTTCTCCGAGGCAGACGCCAGGCATAGTTGAGCCTGTTCGAATACATCGACCATCGTCAACGCCGCCTCAACGTCACGCCCCAGGCGAAACAACGCGGCACACTGGCGGCACTGATCCTGACACTGACTCAGCGCACTCATTGCACGAACTCCGGATTGAAAGCGGTCCCGGCAATCGATGCACCGGCGCGGCTGCTGTTGAGAAACTCGACCTGCGGATGCGCGGCGATATAACGCTCAAGCACACATAGATAGCCGCGAAAATTCAGCTGAGTGCTGACGCGCTGACCATGACCATCGCGCACCCAGTGCCGCGCCTGGGCCAGCGGCGGGCCTAAATCGCCGTCGTCCCAACCGGCGTGGGTCTTGTTCATCGGGAAAGCGAAGTCAGCGCCAAACAGAGTGATTCGGCTCGCGCCCATTTTTACCGCGAGATCCACCGCCGGATGAATCACGCTGCCGCCGACGTGCAGCTCACCGCGTGGATACTGTTCTCGCAGGTCGCTGTAGATCGGGCTGGCCGAATAGCCGCCATAGCGCTTGCCCTTCCATGCCTTCAATACCTGCGGGTCGCTCATCGGCAGGTACACCAGCGTAATGCCGTCAGACGTCTCGAAGGGCAGATGCCGAAAGCCGATGCGCTGATCGATGCTCACCACCAGATCAGGCTCGATGCCGTGCTCACGCAATGGCCGATAGGCCGTATCAACGCAGATGAACAACGGCCGCTCAGCAAGCTGACGGATCGCCGCCAGACGTTCGAAATGCTGCTCCAGTGTCGGCCCGGTGGCGATCACGTAGATTTCACGTCCAGCGCAACTGCCGAACAGCTGCGCGACATCGTTATCGCCAAGCAGCACCGGCAGACATTCCTGCAAGCGTTGCTGGATTTCTGGCGACTGCGGATCGAAATCGCGATTGTTGAATGTCAGGTGTACTTCATTGATCAGCCGGTCGCGGATCTTCGCGTTGAAGTCATCGGCCAATAACATCTCGGCCGGCAGGGCAAAGAACGGGGTGAAAAAGTCCGGGTGATCACCCGCGTAAAACAGTTCGACCCGGGGATCCTGCAGCCACTGGCGCTGATCGAGCAGTTGCAGTACCAGCGCGAACAGCGCGCCGTTGAGAATGTGCACGTACAGACGCTCCAGCCCTGCGCGCTCAAGCAGCACACCGGGCAAATCGCCGAGGCCAGTGCCATAGACGTGAACATGCGGTTTTTCCGGCAGGCTCGCCGCCTGGATTTGCGCCTCATGCAGACGATCATGGCGACTGGTGAGCTGAATGCCATCGACGCTCAGCGTCGAGCCCAGCCCTTGCACGAGTTCGGCCTGTACGGACGCGCTGTCTTCGGCCATCAATCGCTCGAACAGCGCCGGCCAGCGCCGTTGCAACACCTCGGCATTGGCTTGGAAAAACTCGCTCATGGCGCCTCGCGCTCCTTCTCGGGCAAAAAAATAGCGTTCAAGGTTAACCTTGAACGCTATTTTTGTATCAGAGGTTTTTGCTGCGGCTTACGGACGATAGATGATCGCCGAGCCCCACGACAGACCGACACCAAAACCGCTCAGCGCAACGCGCTGCCAGTCGGAATCGAGCACGTGTTTTTCCAGCAGTAGCGGAATGCTCGACGACACGGTGTTGCCGGTTTCGACCATGTCCTTGATGAACTTCTCCGGTTCGCCTTCAAAGCGTCGCGCCACGGCGTCGACAATCGCCGCGCTGCCCTGGTGAATGCAGAATGCGTCGATGTCATCGGCCTTGAGATTGGAATCGTCGAGCAACTCGTGCAAGTGCGCCGGCACTTTCAGCAGAGCGAAGTTGAACACCTGACGACCATTCATGAAGAACACGCCGTTGCTGACTTTCAAATGCGGTGCGCCGGAACCGTCGGTGCCGAACTTGGCCTTGCCCAGCGCCCAGGTCGGGTTTTCGCCCATCCAGGTGGCGGTGGCGGCATCGCCAAACAGCATGGTGGTGTTGCGGTCTTCCGGGTCAACGATTTTCGAATACGGGTCAGCGGTGATCAGCAGGCCGTTCTTCAGACCGGCGGCTTCCATGAAGCCCTTGATCGCGTAGATGCCGTATACATAACCGGAGCAGCCCAACGAGATATCGAACGCTGCGACATTGGTCGGCAGGCCGAGCTTGTCCTGGACGATTGCCGCTGTGTGCGGCAGGCCTTCTTCATCACCGTTCTGGGTGACGACAATCAACGCGTCGATCGATTCACGCTTCAGTTCAGGATTGCTGGCAAACAGCGCATTGGCCGCTTCCACGCACAGGTCAGAAGTTTCCTGCTCAGCGTCTTTGCGCGGCAGGAACGCCGAACCAATCTTGCCCAGGATGAACTCTTCATCCTTCTCGAATTTTGCACCTTGTGCGTAATTGTCCACGCCGGCTACAGGAACGTAGCTCGCAATGCTTTTTATGCCAATCATTACGGCTTCCCAATAAAAAACAGCCCAAAACCACCGCTCGCAAGGATTCGAGGGGCGCCGACAAACAGAAAACGGCCGCCACAACGGGCAGCCACGGGAAGCGCAAAGGGCTATCACTGGAACCGCAAAACGGGCCAGGCGCCATCTCCCCGGTCAATACAATACAGTGAAGATGCGCGTTATGACTCGCAGGTCACGCTATTTTGCCGAATCGATGGCAGATTGGCTTATTCGATCAGCGACCAATCCAACGGCGTGCCACGCTTGATTGCGGTGCGCGCGCGGCGTCCGAGGACGGCATCGGTGTGCTTGGGCGGCAGGCCGAGGCCGGGACGAATGGCGCGCAGATTGTCCCCGGTAAAGGCTTCACCGGCAGCCATGTCAGCGGTGACATACAGCGAACGGCGATAGACCAGCGACTTGCGCTCGGCCTCGGTGACGCCGTAATGCACCTGGCCCATGGCCTGCCAGGCACGCTCTGTTTCGACGACCAGACTGGCCAGCTCCGCAGGCTCAAGGGAAAAACTCGCGTCGACACCACCGGCCGAACGATCAAGGGTGAAGTGTTTCTCCACCACCGTCGCGCCCAGCGCCACCGCCGCCACCGACACGCCAACGCCCATCGAATGATCTGACAGCCCCACCTCGCAACCAAACAGCTCGCGCAGATGCGGGATCGTGCGCACATTGCTGTTGAGTGGCGTGGCCGGATAAGTGCTGGTGCACTTGAGCAACACCAGATCCTTGCAGCCGGCCTCGCGGGCGGCACGCACGGTTTCATCCAGTTCGGCGATGCTGGCCATGCCGGTGGAGATGATCAGTGGTTTGCCGGTCGCTGCCACTCGACGGATCAACGGCAGATCGGTGTTTTCAAAACTGGCAATCTTGTACGCCGGCACTTCAAGGCTTTCGAGAAAATCCACCGCGCTGTCATCGAACGGCGTCGAGAACGCGAGCATCCCAAACTCCTTGGCCCGAGCAAAAATCGGCGCGTGCCACTCCCACGGTGTGTGGGCTTTTTCGTAGAGATCGTAGAGCGACGTGCCGGCCCACAGACTGCCCGGATCCTTGATGAAGAATTCGCCTTCAGCCAAATCCAGGGTCATGGTTTCGGCGGTGTAGGTTTGCAGCTTCAAGGCATGCGCTCCCGCCTTGGCCGCCGCCTCGACGATTTGCAAAGCGACGTCGAGAGACTGGTTATGGTTGCCGCTCATTTCGGCAATGATGAACGGCGGCGCATCGGCACCGACGGTGTGGTGGCCAATCTTGAAACTAGACATGCGGGTGATCCTTCAAAACACGGCTGAACGCACAGGTTTCCTGGATGAACCCGGCGTCGCGGAAGACTTTCAATGAGGACTGATTGGCGGGCATGACTCGCGCAGTAATGCGCGTCAATTGCGGCCAGTGCGCAGCGACAAACGCTTCGCCACGGCTGAGCACTGCCCTGCCCCAACCGAGGCCGAAGCGCCCCTCCAGCAGATAAATCGAGACTTCGGCTTCAAACCCGCGCAAGTCGTAACGCAGCACCCCGACCGGGCCGTCGTCCGCCTCGGCAATCAGCAGCAGCCGCTGCGGATTGCGCAGACTCGCCGTCAGCCAGTGCAGATGCTGCACCCAATCGATAACGCCGGTTTCCAGCGACCAGCGCCGCACTGCTTCGGCATTGCGTCCATCGAACAGCAACTGCGCATCGTCCTGGGTTGCCGGGCGCAGTTTCAGCACCGCCCCGGCCAGCGCCGCCGCCACACGTTCGGCACCGCGCCCGTCGACCAGTTGCCGCGAGCGCTCGGCGAGGCTGCAGCGTAGAAAATGATTGTTCACGACGAAGCCGACCGCATCACGCAACTGCTCGACGCTGACCTGCTCGCGGGCGCCCATGAACACATGCGCACCGGCAGCGGCCATGACTTCGCCGTTGGCCTGCTGATTGTTCGCCACAGCGATGCAGATCGTCGGCAAACCCAACGCCGCACGCTCCCAACTGGTGCCACCGCCGGCGCCGATAAACAGATCGGCCTCAGTCATGCGCTGATGGAAATCGCTGACGAAACCGTGCAGGCGCCAGTTCGGTCGCGTCTCGGCCAACGCTTGCATCTGCGTCCACGCCGGGTTGTCGGCGCCAGCGACGAAGTCCACCTGCAACTCAGTGAAATCAGCCAGCGCCAGCATCGCATGATGAGTCTGCCTCGCCGCGTCGAAACCGCCGAAATTCACCAGCACGCGCCGGGCCTTCGGTTTGATCTCGATGGCATCGCAGTTGAATTCTTCGCGCAGCATGGCGTAGCGCGGGCCGAGCAAGGTGCGACAGCCTGGCGGCAGCAGCGCCGCGTAGTTTTCACTCAAGCCCGAGAGGTTCTGATTGAGCAGCAGATCGACGCTGTAACGCCGCGTGGCCAGATCATCCACGGCGGCGATTCGATGCGCCCAGCGCCGGGCAGCGGTTTGCCAGTGATGATCGAGGCCGTAATGGTCGACGATGATCCAGTCGAACGGTGCCTGCCCATCCAGCAGCAGGCCCAGTGCATCAATATCGAACTGCCACGGCAACATCGATTCGATGGCCTGCAGCGGGTCTTCGTCGCGATAGCGCTCGGGCAGTGCAAAGGTCTCGAAGCCTTCGGCATTCAAGGCTTCGAGTCGATGCCCCGGCAAACGCCGACAGGCAAACGCAACATGACTGCCCTGCCCGCGCAGCATCCGCGCCAGAGTCACGCACCGGGCAATGTGGCCGCTGCCGATGGTTGGCGAGGCGTCGGCGCGGATCAGCACTCTCATTGCAGTTCTCCGCCGGCTCTGAGTGCGGCGTACAGGTATTCGGCGCGTTGCCAGTCTTCGGGCGTGTCGATGTCCTGGACCAAATGACGCGGCAGGATCACCGGCAGGCTCGCTGGCGAGAACAGCGTCTCGCCACGCAGCCACGCTTCGCTGCGCCCCCAGTAAAATTGCCCGGCATCCTGAAACGCTTCGGGCAGATCCTGCGAACGGGTGGTACGAAATTCGGGGTACATGGACATCAAAGCGCCCTCCTCGTCGAGGGTCAGTGCGCGCTGCACCGGAAAACCGAAACCGCACACCGAAAAGGCAAACGACTTGTGCGGATGCTGCTTGAGCAAATCCAGACCCTGACGCAGATAACGCGCCTGCAACAACGGCGCGGTCGCGTACACGCAGCAGGCGTAATCGAACGTCGGCAATTGCTGCAAGGCATGCACGATCACCGCAGCGGTACCGGTGAAATCATCGGCCAGATCGGCCGGTCGCATGAACGGCACTTCAGCGCCATGTGCTCGTGCGACGTCGGCGATTTCGTCATCGTCGGTGCTGACCACAACGCTCTCGAACAGCCCTGACTCCAGCGCCGTGCGAATCGAGCGGACGATCATCGGTACGCCGTCGAACGGTTTGAGATTCTTGCGCGGAATGCGCTTGCTGCCACCACGGGCGGGGATGATCGCGACGCAGCTCACGGTGCCTTACTCCTCAAGCAGCAGCCGACGCAGTTGCTCGACCACCTGATCTTGTTGTGTCTCACTGAGCAAAGGGAACAGCGGCAAACTGATCGCTTCGGCGTAATAGCGCTCGGCCTCGGGGAAATCGCCCTCGGCAAAGCCCAGCTCGCGATAGTAAGGCTGCAAGTGCACGGGAATGTAGTGCAGATTGACGCCGATGCCAGCGCTGCGCAAACCTTCGAACACCTGACGATGACTGAGGTTGCAGCGCTCGGTCTGCAAGCGCACCACATACAGGTGCCACGCCGAATCGGCTTCCGGCTGCGCGCTCGGCAAGGTCAGCGGCAGGTAGGCGAGCAACTGATCGTAACGCGCGGCCAGTTCCCGGCGACGTGCGACAAACTCATCCAGTTTGCGCAGTTGCGACAGTCCCAGCGCCGCTTGCAGATCGGTGATCCGGTAATTGAAGCCCAGCTCGACTTGCTGGTAATACCACGCCCCGTGGCTCGGCTCGGTCATGTGCTCGGGATCGCGGGTCATGCCGTGGCTGCGCAGGCGTCGCAGACGTTCGGCCAGCACCGGGCGATTGGTCAGGACCATGCCGCCTTCGGCGCTGGTAATGATTTTCACCGGGTGAAAACTGAACACCGTCATTGCCGCAAACTCGCCACAACCGACCGGGCGGCCGGCGTAGCTCGCGCCCACTGCGTGGGAGGCGTCTTCGATCACGGTGAAGTTGTAGCGCACCGCCAGTTCGGCGATGCGCCGCATATCGCAGCTCTGCCCGGAGAACGCGACGGCGACGAGGACTTTCGGCAGCGTGCCGTCACGTTCGGCCTGTTCCAGCTTGGCTTCAAGGGCGAAGGCATCGAGGTTCCAGGTCAGCGGATCGATGTCGACGAAATCAATCTCGGCGCCGCAATAGCGCCCGCAATTGGCCGAAGCCAGAAACGTATTGGGCGAAGTCCACAAGCGATCGCCCGGCCCCAGGTCAGCGGCCAGACAAGCAATGTGCAGCGCCGCCGTGGCATTGCACACCGCCACGGCGAAATCCGCCTGACAGCGCGCGGCCATGGCCTGTTCGAAGCGTTCGATGGTCGGCCCCTGGGTTAGCCAGTCCGATTGCAGCACCTCGACCACCGCATCGATGTCCGCCTGATCAAGGCTCTGCCGACCGTAAGGAATCATACCGACAGCTTCGCGTGCAGATCGGCGATCTGCCCCACTGAAAGGAAATGCGGGTTGGTGTCCGAGCGATACTCGAAATCCTCGCCCACGGCACGGCCAAGTTCACCGAGTTTATCGACGGCAAAATCGACGTCGACGCTGGTAAAACGAATCGACGGCTGAATCGTGTAGTGATCCTCGAACTCCAGAGTCATGCGCGCATCGTCCAGCGGCACCATCAACTCATGCAGCTTCTCGCCGGGACGGATGCCGACGTTCTTGTGCGGCAGATGTTCAGCCATGCCGCGCGCCAGATCGACGATGCGGATCGACGGGATCTTCGGCACGAACACTTCGCCGCCGTGCATCCGCGCAAAGCTGTCGAGCACGAACTGCACGCCGTGGTCGAGGGTGATCCAGAACCGCGTCATGCGCTCGTCGGTGATCGGCAACTCCTGCGCGCCGTCAGCGATCAGCTTGCTGAAAAACGGCACTACCGAGCCGCGCGAACCGGCGACATTGCCGTAGCGCACTACGGCGAATCGGGTCTGCTGCTCGCCGGCAATGTTGTTGGCGGCGACGAACAATTTGTCCGAAAGCAACTTGGTCGCGCCGTACAGATTGATCGGGCTGGCCGCCTTGTCGGTGGACAGCGCGACGACTTTCTTTACGCCGTTATCGATCGCAGCGGCGATGATGTTTTCCGCGCCGTTGACGTTGGTGCGGATGCATTCGGTCGGGTTGTATTCCGCCGCCGGCACCTGCTTTAGCGCGGCGGCATGCACCACGTAATCGATGCCGCGCATGGCCTGACGCAAGCGGTCGGCGTCACGCACGTCACCGATGAAATAACGCATGCACGGCGCATTGAAGGTCTGCTGCATCTCGTACTGTTTCAGCTCGTCGCGGGAGAACACCACCACACGCTTGGGCTGGTATTGCTCCAGCAAGCGACGGATGAAGTTGCGCCCGAACGAGCCGGTGCCGCCGGAGATGAAGATCGATTTACCATTGAACATTTTTTCAATTCCGTCCCTGTCGCCAGGCTTAAGCGAGCAACTGTGCCCAGTCCAGTGAAGCATTGTCATCGAGCACGAAGCCTTTGCCCTTCAGGCTCAGGTTCGCGTTGTAGGCCTGATCCTGAACGAATGCCGCCGGCCATTTTTCGCGCAGGGCCAGCAGCGCTTGCGGGGCGTCAGGCATACCGCCCTGATGGATGACTTGCACCGCCGGAGTCCATACCGTCAGATAACCGGCCTGCCCGGCGCTCAGGCACAGATCGACATCGCTGAAGCCTTCGGCAAATGTGCTTTCGTCCAGACCGCCGAGCGCCTCGTACAACTCTTTGCGGACCATCAGGCACACGCTCGATACCGCCGAGTAGTTCTGTTCCACCGCCAAGCGGTGCAGGTAACCGTCGGCATCGTGATCTTCACCGACGAAGGGCGAATCGACCCCGCCATTCATGCCCAGGATCAATCCCGCCTGGCTGATCTTGCGATCACGGTCGATCAGTTTTGGCCCGACCACGCCGACCTCCGGACGCAGAGCATGGTTGAGCAAAGAGTCGAGCCAGTTCGGATTGACCACTTCCGCATCGGCGGCGAGCAGCACCAGGTACTCGCCACGCGCCTGACGACTGCCCGCGTTGAATAATCCTGCTGCGCTCAACGTCCGATCAGTACGCAGCACCTGCACTCTGGAGTGCTTGTAAGTGCCGAGCCAGTCATTGATCTCAGCCGTCTGATCCGCAGTCGCGGCGATCAGCACTTCATAGTGATGGTAACGGGTACGCAGCAACACACCTTCAAGGCAACGTTGCAGCACCGCCAGATCGCTGCCCGCCGGAATAATGATCGACACCAGCGGACGATCACTGTGGTGGTAGTCGATCTGGTAAACCCCCGGGACCGCTGACGTCACTTTGCCCTTGTAACCGCGATTGCCCAAATGGCGCAGCAGCGCCAGGCGCTCGTCAGCATTCTCGACCAGCTCTGGTGCCTGGCTGATCAATAGCGGCTCGTCGAGGTGAGCCAGGCTGTTGAGGCCGTGTTCTTCGATAAGACGCAGCAGCACATCGAGCTCCAGTGCCTGACTGAAATCAGCGCGATAGCCGCCGATTTCGACCAGCGCATCGCGCCGTACCAGCCAGTGCCGCGCCATCAGCGTTGGCAGGCTCAGCAGCAGATCAAGGTTGAAGCCCGGCCGGAATACGTCGGTCAGGGCACCGTTTTCCTGACGCTGGATTTCGTCGGTGGATACCGCGCGGCAATCGCCGGCGTTCATCAACTCCAGGCTGGCGCGCAACAATCCGCTGGCAGTGAACTCATCACCGGCTTCAGCCAACAGCAGCCAGTCACACGGCGATTGACGAGCGCTTTGATTGAGCTTGTCGATCAGATTGCCCGCGGTCACTCGGACAAAATGCAGGGTGTTCTGCGCCGTGGTCGCGGCGGGCGCTTCGCCGGTGGTGAACACGACAATGCGGAAGGCCTTGCACTGCCCTTCCAGCAAGCTGTCGAGAGACACCTGAAGCTTGTCGATGTCGTCGTCCAGATCCAGCAGAAAAATGCCGAACTGCGGCCCGCCGCCATTCACCGCCAGATGTTGGCCGATTGCCTCGAGGTGAGCGCCGGGCGCACGTGCGGCCAGCCAGTTGAGCAGGCGACCGGACTGCATCTTGTCCATGACCGCATGATGGTCATCGACGGTCAACGCTTCGAGACGCTCGATCCAGGCCTGCATCGCTTGCGCCTCTTCGGCTTGGCCCATCGAAGTCAGTTGAGCCGCCAGCCGCTTGACCACGGTGCGATTGAACGCATTGAGATCGTGAGCCTGCCACAAACGGTCGAGAACGCTTTCCGGCGTGTCGTTGTTGCGTGCTTGCAGCAAGTGCGCCTGACGGGTCCAGACGCCCTCCAGGCCTTCAAGTTGGATGCGCCCCGCCGGCATGGCGTGCAGCATGAATTCGAACTGCGCCAGGCGGTCGAAAAATGCCTCGTTGTAGAACGGCATTTCCACGTACTGCAAAGGCCCGAAACGACGATCCGGGTACTTGAGCTCCTGATTCCAGGTGGACTGGATGATCAGCTCCGCGGTCAGCGCTCGATTCGATTGCAGGCTGTCGACCATTGCCTCGAAGCTTTGCAGGGCAAGCGCTTTGCCCTGCTCGGCGTCCAGCCCTTTGATCTGGGTTGGCAGCGCGGCAAGGAACTCGGCAAAGGCTTCACGCTCGGCGACCGATTTGGCATCGACGTAGGTCAGCGAGTGATACACCTCGGTGCTGTGTTCGGAGGCACCGTAGTTGATCTCCCGAACCACATAAGGGATCGGCAGAATCCGTGCTTTGGCACTGGCCAGCAGGAAATAGACATGGCCGATTTCCTGCCACTGGAAGCTGGTGCCGGGTGGCAATGCCGAGTGCCAGGTCTTCATCAGATCAGTACGGGTCACCGCATAGAACGGCGGGATGTACTGGCTCATGTAATCGATGACCCGCTCCTGAGCCTGTTCGGAGCAGTAGTCTTCCTGGACCTTTTTGTCGCGGCGGTAGTAGCTCACGCCACCGGCCAGCGTCAGGTACATCAGGCAGTAGCCGTGGCACATGCCGTAATCCGGATTGGCCTGCAGGAAACCCACGGATTCGGCCAATGAATCATGCAGGATGAAGTCGTCATCGGCCGC
The DNA here is from genome assembly GCF_979258175.1 of Pseudomonas sp. AC255. Lineage (NCBI taxonomy): Bacteria > Pseudomonadati > Pseudomonadota > Gammaproteobacteria > Pseudomonadales > Pseudomonadaceae > Pseudomonas > Pseudomonas sp. AC255. The sequence goes on from NZ_OZ409841.1 coordinate 3,601,262, forward strand.
CAGCACCATGTACGGCGTGGTCAGTTGCTCGACACCATAGGCCAGTTTGGCCTGCATCCCCCAGTACGCGAATTGCGGCACATGATGGTAATCGACGGCGGAAAAATCGCCTTCCGGACGCTCCGGCGAGGAGTCGAGCACCATGATCTTGCAGGGCAAGTCGCTGTAATACTTCACAGCCCGACGCAGGAACGCCGGTCGGTTGTGGGTAATCAGCACCACCGTCAACAGCTCATCAAGCGGTAGCGTCAGTTCAGAACTGTACTTGCCTTGCATAACTTCTCTCCACAACCGGCGACTCGCCGAAACAACTCTGGGTAAATGTTGCGAATTAACGAACGCGACGCAGGTAGCCGTCCGGCGCCACGGTGATCAGCAGTTTGTTCTGCAATTGCTGGTCGATTTCGAAGTCCTGGTTCTCTTCCAGGTACTTCCACACGGCGGTTTTCGGGTTGTCGCCCGGGCCCCATGGACGATCCGGGAAGAAATCGGCCGGCATGTCTTCAACCACGGTGTCCATGACCACGCAATAGCTGTCGACCGATACCAGCGGCGCGTAGAGGCGCAGCTCTTCGAGCACGTGATCGTGGGTGTGGTTGGAGTCGAGGACCAGAATGACTTTCTTGCCTTTGGCGGCGGCCTGCACCTGAGCGGCAATGGCCGTGTCGATGCTCGAACCTTCGATCATTTTGATGCGCTTGGCCATCGGGTGGCTTTCGATGGCTTCACGGTTGTGCGGACGAATGTCGAGGTCGATGCCGAGCACTTCGCCGTGGCCTTGCAGCTCGAGCAGCGAGGCGTAGTAGATGATCGAACCGCCGTGGGCAATGCCGCACTCGATAACCAGGTCCGGCTTTACCTGCCAGATGATCTCCTGCATGGCCATCATGTCTTGCGGCAGCTGGATGATCGGGCGGCCCATCCACGAGAAGTGGTAGCTGTATTTGTGCTTGGCCGATTCGTTGAAAAATTCCCGGGCCAGGCCGGTCAGTTTGGGGTCGTCACCTTGCTGGGCGATCTGCTCGCGGCACTCGGCTTCGAAGGCTTGGTTGATGCTGTTGTCGGTCATGTTGGTCATCTCAAGGGTCACTGAAACGAAGCGCTGTCGACGGCGTGATAGACGTAGCGTCCACCGGTCATCCGCTTGATCTCTTCGAGGTAATTGGAATTCATCACAAACAGGTGCGCGCCTTCCGGCAGCGCATCCATGGCCTCTTGCGGCGAGGACACGCGCGCGCCGCTCAGCGGCAGATAACGCCCCTGCTTGGCCGGGTTGATATCGACTACGCGATCGACCGCAACGCCGGCGCGTTGCAGGTACAGCGAATAGATCACGCCTTTGGACGAGGCACCCCAGATCGCCGAACCCTGCGCAGGCGCCGAGCGGATGATCTGCACAGCGCGGTCGAGACTGGCGCTGAAATCTTCAGGCAGAGTCAGGCGCGGCACCGGTTGTTCGGGTATCAGGCGCAACGTCGACAGATCAGCGACGATGTACAGATATTGGCCGCCGAACAGATGCCCGGCCTCGTGCACCGTGCCGAACATCCGGCGCAGGTCATCGAGGCGGAAATAATTGACGTGTTCGTAGAACAGGTCGAACCAGGCCTTGTGCTCGAGGATCCAGTCCAGGCACGGCACTTCGATATAGATCTGCCCGCCCTGATTGGCCTCGGCGATCACGGCCAGAAAGCTCACCGGGTCTTCGATGTGCTCCAGCACATGACGCAGCACAATGGCATCTGCCGCCAGGCCGAGGCCGCGCGTGAACGGCGCCTTGATCACCTCGGGGTTTTCGCCTTCATAAGCCGGGTCGATGCCGGTAATCGAATAGCCAAGGCTTTTGAGCAGCTCGAGAAAGTAGCCCTTGCCGCAGCCGACTTCGATCAGTTCCTGGCCCTTGAAGTGCTTGCCGATGATGCCTTCGACGTCACTTAAATGCTTCTGGAACTGACCGGAGTGCGCCTGCTCGTTCTGATAGTCGGCGTCATAACTGAGCTTGTCGGCATCGAACGCGGCGTTGAAGACCAGACCGCTGCGCTCGTCCTGAACCAGGACCATGTCGGCGCTGGCCGAGGCCCGCGCCGATTCGGCATCGGCGAAAGTGCGGTTCTGCAATACCGGCAGGCCGGTGGCCCGGTACAACTCGTGCCTCATGGCGACTCTCCCAATAACTGTTGCAAGCGCTCGGTAACGGCCCAGAACGCCAGCGGTTCGTGGGTCGGATACGGGTAATGGCCGAGGTTCAGAGCCAGGGTTGCGCCACGCTCACGCAAGCGCTGTTCGACCAGCGCACGCACCGACACCGGTTGACCGCTGGCGCAGTTGACCACGCCACCAAAGTCGCGCTGATGGAGGATCGCGGCGAGATGACTCGCGGCGGTTTCAATCGCGAGGAAATCGCGCAACTGCTCACCGGCCGACATGTTGAACGACGCCTCGCCGCTATCGATTGCCCGGTCCAGCGCGGCCAAAAGGCTGTTGGGGTTCTGCCCTTGACCATGCAGATAGAACAACCGCGCCCACTGCAAAGTGAACGGCCGCTCCTGCTGCAAATTCTGCAGAAACAGGTGCAGCGTATGTTTGGCCAGACCGTAGGGATTGCTCGGCCGTGGCTCGGTTGACTCGCTGAGCGGACCGCTCTGCATGCCGTATTCGAAGCAAGTGCCGGTCACCAGCACCTGCGACACGCCCGCCTCTATCGCGCTTTTGATAAAGCGGTAATCGGCCATCAGGTTGTGCTCGAAATGAAACAGCGCCCGATAGTTCGGCAACCCCGGCCAGGCCAGATGCGCGAGTGCGTCGATGTTTGCGGTCAGCGCGACAACATTCAGGTCGGCAGCGTGAATGTCTGCCGCGACGAATTCGACGTGGTTGATCCATGGCATGCCCTGCGCGGTTTCTGCGTTGCGCGCCACCGCGCGAACTTCGCAGCAGCGCGCAAGCAATGCAGCAACCAGATGCCGACCGACAAAGCCCGTGGCGCCAGTGACCAGAACTTTCACAGCACTTTCAACTCAGGCACGGCGATGACGAAGCGCCCGTCCCACTGACGCACCTGCGCCAGTTGCTGACTGACTTCGTGCAGCAGGTTCCAGGGCAGCACCAGCACGTAGTCCGGTTGCTCAATGTCGATCTGCGCTGGCGCAACAATCGGGATGCGACTGCCCGGCAAGAACTTGCCCTGTTTGTGCGGGTTGGCATCGGCCACCCAGGACAGCAGATCCGCTTTGACTCCGGCGTAGTTGAGCAAGGTATTGCCCTTGGCCGCCGCGCCGTAACCGACCACACGTTTGCCGTCGGCTTTGGCCTGCAACAGGAAGCGCAGCAGGTCATGTTTGATGCGTTCGGCAGCAGGCGCGAGGGTCGCGTAGAACTCGGCGGTTGTCACCCCGGCAGCGAGTTCGGCCTGCAGTTGTTGCTGAACTGCCGGGAGAACAGCGCGGCGCTGGCCGTCCTTGCGCTGCACGAATACGCGCAGCGAGCCGCCGTGAGTGCTCAACTGGCTGACGTCGAACACTTCCAGGCCATTGCGCTCGCACAGAGTCTGCACGGCGGTCAGCGACAGGTAGGAATAATGTTCGTGATACAGCGTGTCGAACTGCGCGCCAGCCATCAGCGTCAGCAGTTGCGGAAACTCGAAGGTGGCGACGCCGGTCGGCTTGAGCAACGTCGCGAAGCCGGCGAGGAAATCGTTGATGTCCGGCACATGGGCGAGCACGTTGTTGGCCGCCATCAGGTCGGCGCTCCAGCCTTCGTTGCGCAATTGCGTGGCGGTGTCGCAGCCGAAGAACAGCTCGCGAATTTCCAGGCCTTTCTCGCGTGCAGCCTGTGCGGTGCTGCGAGTCGGCTCGACGCCCAGGCATGGGATCCCGCGCGCGGCGACGTATTGCAGCAGGTAACCGTCATTGGCGGCGATCTCGACCACACGACTGTCGGCGTTAAGCCCGAAGCGCTCACTCATCTCGGCGACATAGCGCTCGGCGTGATTCAGCCAAGTGCTGGAGAACGAACTGAAGTAGGCGTACTCGGCATCGAACAGGCTGTCGGCACTGGTGTAGTCCTCGGTCTGCACCAGCCAGCATTGCTGGCACACCGCGACTTTGAGCGGGACCCATTGCTCGGCCTGTTCCAGACGATCGGCATGCACGTAGGCGTTGGACGGCGGCGAAGTACCGAGGTCGATCAGCGGCAGATTCAGCGGTGCGGCGCACCCACGGCAATTCATAGACGCACTCCAGCAAAGTGTTGATCGAGCGCAGGATGGCTGGAATCGCGCGCTGACAAATTATTGACAGGCAACGGCCAGGCAATCGCCAGCCGCGGATCGTTCACCGACAAGCCGCCCTCGTGCTCCGGCGCGTAATCGGCGCTGTGCAGATAGAGCAATTCGGCGTCGTCGGTGAGCGTCTGAAAGCCATGAGCGAAACCGGCCGGAATCAAAAGGCTGCGGCCATCGCCCGCCTTCAAGTGCTCGGCATGCCAGTGCAAAAAGGTTTCCGAGTCAGGACGCAGATCCACCGCGACATCCCAGACTTCACCGCGCAGGCACGTGATCAGTTTGGCTTCCGGGGCGTTGGCATTCTGATAATGCAGGCCACGCACACTGCCCTTCTCGCGGGTGCAGGAGTGGTTGATCTGGCGGATATGAAATTCATTGCCGAACGCAATCAGGCTGCCCTCGCAGAACAACCGGGCGAAGTGCCCGCGCTGATCTTCGAAACGTTTGTGCTGAACGCTGAACAGACCGGCCAATGGCAACGCTTTCAGGGAAAACTCGCTCACAGCGCGCCTCGGTACAGATTCAACTGGCCCAGAGTTACGGCGCGCATGTCATCGCCGTTCTGCCACGCCAAGTGCCAGTCGAGGGTCTGGGCCAGGCATTGCTGCAAGGTCCAGCGCGCTTGCCAACCCAGCAATTGCCGCGCACGGCTGCTGTCCAGGCGCAGCAGGCCGGCTTCATGCAGTTCGCTTTTTTCGATACGCAAACCAGGTGCCTGCGGCCAGCGGCTGGCGAGCAATTCGACGACTTCGCCGACGCTGCACATGTCCGCCTCACCGGGGCCGAAGTTCCACGCGCCGGCATACTCCGGACCTCGCGCATAAAGGCCTGCGGCCAATTGCAGGTAACCCGCCAGCGGTTCAAGGGCGTGCTGCCATGGGCGCACGGCTTGCGGGTAACGCAGGGTCACCGGCTCGTCGGCGGTCCATGCTTTCAATACGTCGGGAATCAGTCGCTCCGGGGCAAAGTCACCGCCGCCCAGCACATTGCCGGCGCGTGCGGTCGCCAGGGCCAAACCATGCTCGGCATGTTTGTCCGCCGGGAAGAACGACGCGGCATACGACTGCGCGAGCAACTCGCAGCAGGCCTTGCTGCTGCTGTAAGGATCGTGGCCACCGAGGGCTTCGTCTTCGCGGTACGGCCACAGCCATTCCTTGTTGGCGTAGACCTTGTCGGTAGTGACCAGCACGCAGGCGCGCACGCCGCCGACCTGACGAATCGCTTCGAGCAGGTTCAGCGTGCCCATGACATTGCTTGAATAGGTGCCGAGCGGATCGCGATAGCCCTCGCGCACCAAGGGCTGCGCCGCCAGATGCAGGACGATCTCCGGTTCGGTCTCGGCGATGATTTCCAGCAAGGCGCCGAGGTCACGCAAATCGCCGCGCTGGTCGTTGATGCCTTCGTGTACGCGCGCCAGTGCGAACAGGCTTGGCTCAGTCGACGGATCCAGCGAAAAACCGCTGACCTGCGCGCCGAGGCTTTGCAGCCAAAGGGTCAGCCAACTGCCTTTGAAACCAGTGTGTCCGGTGACGAGAACGCGCTTGCCACGCCAGAACTCCGCACTCAAGCCCATTGCTTCCATGGGGCCTCCCCGCTCTGCCACAGCGCTTCGAGATGGTTCTTGTCGCGCAGGGTGTCCATCGGATGCCAGAAACCTTCGTGCTCGAAGGCTTTCAGTTGTTCGTCCTGAGCCAGACGGGCCAACGGCTCGGCTTCCCAGGTGGTGCTGTCATCGCTGATGTAGGGCAGCACTTTTGGCGACAGCACGAAGAAACCGCCATTGATCCAGCCACCGTCACCACGGGGTTTTTCAGTGAAACCCAGCACCTGGTCACCTTGGCGTTCAAGCGCGCCGTAACGACCTGGCGGCTGCACCGCAGTGACGGTCGCCAAGCGACCGTGAGCCTTGTGATAGTCGACCAGCTCAGCAATATTGATGTCGGAAACGCCATCGCCATAGGTGAAGCAGAACGCCTCTTCATCCTTGAGATAACGCGCGGCACGCAACAGGCGGCCACCGGTCATGGTTTCCTCGCCGGTGTCGATGAGGGTCACACTCCACGGCTCGCTGTAGTTCTGATGGACGTCCATGCGGTTGTTGCGCATGTCGAAAGTGACGTCGGATGTATGCAGGAAGTAGTTGGCGAAGAAGTCCTTGATCGCGTAGCCCTTGTAACCCAGGCAGATGACGAAGTCGTGGATCCCGTGGGCGGAATACTGCTTCATGATGTGCCAGAGAATTGGCTTGCCGCCAATCTCGATCATCGGCTTGGGCTTGAGGTGCGACTCTTCACTGATGCGCGTGCCGAGGCCACCCGCCAAAATTACTGCCTTCATCGTCTCCCCTCTCGTACGTCACCGGGCTGCGCACTGCTTTTTGAGCGTCGCAGGCCTTCTGGCCAAACCTTCTGCCGCTACGGGCGCAGGAGGAAACACCGCGAGCGCTCGTTTTATGGCGATTTGCGGGGCACTTGCAGGAAACGCGCCAGCTCAGACTCGGGTTTTCGGAGATGGCTGATAGAGGCGTCGGTGGAAGTGGCAACAGAATGACGGACGGGCTGAGGGCGTGGAGGGGCAAGAGATCAAAAGCCAGAGCAAAGATCGTCCGATCGCGGCCCGAGCCTTCGGCAGCTCCAGTTGGATCGCGTGCATCCAGCAAGAAATGGGTCGGCTGTCAGGCCGCCTTCGCGAGCAGGCTCGCTCCCACAGAACAGCAAGAGCAAGAGCAAGAGCAAGAGCAAGAGCAAAAGATCGCAGCCTTCGGCAGCTCCTACAGTTGGATCGTGGGCATCCAGCAAGAAATGGGTCGGCGGTCAGGCCGCCTTCGCGAGCAGGCTCGCTCCCACAAAAGCAAAAGCAAAGCAAAGCAAAGCAAATCAAATCAAAGCAGCGCAGCTGCCCGCGGCAAAGCCGCCCCACTCAACAATGAGCGCAAGCTCGAGTGCTTTTGATCTTGATCCACCGGCGACGTCGGAAGGCTGAGTGGAGGGATTGATCCGGGCGTGGGAGCGCAGCGACCGTCTGGCGCAGCCAGACACAGCGGAAGGAGGTGCAGCGAAGCAAACCGGAGCCGCTGCGCCCGGATCAGTCCCGCAGCGAAGGAACCCGAGCCTGCGAGGGCCGAACGTAGGAGCAAGCCTTTTGGGTTACCTTTTTGGCGTTTGAAAAAGGTGACCCGCCGTAAGGGCGGAACCGTAATCAGCAACACCCGCAGAAACGGATCTACACCCAAAACCCCCAACAGCCTGGTCGGCCCAAAGGCCGCCAAGGCCGCCAAGGCCCCAAAAAAAGGCAACCCCAAAAAGCCGCCTATATAAACGATCAATCCGCCAGCCAGCCATTCTCCCAATACCGCAGATTGTCACCACGCAACACATAATCGCGCATGACCACCTCGTGCAGCTCGTCACCCATGCGATAACTGGCGTCAGGGTCGGCCAGATGCATGCGAATCGCCTGCAGCCATTCATCAGTGCTGTTGGTCTTCACCCGCGTGCACGGCAGATAGCCCTGATAGGCTTCGGTATCAGTGCAGATGACCGGGTAACCGCAGGCGCCGTATTCCAGCAAACGCAGATTGCTCTTGCAGTCATTGAAAATGTGAAACTCCAGCGGTGCCAGAGCCAGGTCGAGGTTCAGACTGGCCAGCTTGGCCGGATAGACGTCCAGAGGAATCACACCGTGGAACTCGTGCATGTACGGACGCAGGTCATCCGGGCACATGCCAAAGAATACCCAGTCGACTTCGTTGGCCAGCTCACGCACAACATCGGCAATCACCGCCAGATCGCCATGGTGGCTGGTGCCTCCGCCCCAACCCACGCGAGGTTTTTCGAGGTGCGGCGCTGACCCCGCAAACCGGTCCAGAGGTTTTGCGCGAGCATGTTGGGGACTACGCGAATGTCGTGGTGCATGTCCGACAGCGCATTGGCCAGTGGTTGAGTCGACACCACCACGCGGTCGCACAGGCTGATCGCCTGGCGCACCATCCGTTCCATTTCCTGCTTGCTGGGCATGTTGCGGATATGCGCATTGCGATGCGGAACATCAATCACATAGTCATCCAGCTCGAAGATGCGCCGGGCATGGCAGAATTTTTTCAGCGGCGGGATTTCATCGATCGCGCCCTGGGAATAGCGCCCTTGCAGGACGATGACATCCGGCGACTGACGCTCGATTTCAATGATCGACGGCAAGCCGTAACGAATACACCCTTCGGCCCGGTTCGCCGCTTCCAGCTCTATCAGCGGCTGACTCATGCGGTAATGGCCAATCGCTGAGGCATTGATCGGCACAGCGAGTACGTTGGGCAATTGCGGCCTGGAGAAAGCAGTCCACCCCGTACGCAGGCCCGGCTCAAGGCTGAAACTCGTCGCGCCGACGCCCTGCAAGGACAGGTTGACATTGAAGGCCGGATCGCGAGCAATGCGCGGCAGCCAGCGCTTGTAGAAGATCTCCTGCTCGTGCAAATGTTGCTGGCCTTGCTCAGCTGTCGACTCGACAGTCGGGCGCACGCCCTGAGCCAGCAAGGCATAAGGCGTCCACACTACCAGGTAGCCTTCCTGGCCGATGCGCAGGCACAGATCCACCACGTTCAGCGCCTGCTTCAAATCCTCTTCATCAAGCCCTGCCACCGCCTCGAAAACCGCCTTGCGCACCATCAGGCAATCACCGCCGACTGCACTCAGATCGTGGGCGGCCTGCAGCCGGAACATATAACCGTCCGACTGCAGCGACTGTCCATAAAATGGCAGCCCGACCGCGCCCTGCATCCCCAGAATCATGCCGGCATGCAGCACATAACCATCCGGGTTGAACAACTTGGCGCCGACCACGCCGACTTCCGGGCGCTGCGCATGATTGAGTAGCTCGTCCAGCCAGTCGGCGTGGGTAATCACCGCAAAGGTATTGAGCAGCAGCACATATTCGCCACGAGCCTTGGTCACGGCAAAATTGTGCAGGGCAGCCATGTTGTCCGGCTGCGGGTACGTCAGCACGCGGATCCGGTCACCACCCAATTGCGCGATGCCGTCCAGCCATGCTCTGGCCTCAGCGGTTTCGCTGCCGTTGTCGACCAGCAGCAGTTCGTATTCGGCGTAGGCGGTTTTTTCCAGCACGGTCTCGACACACCGCTGCAAGGCAGCGGTCTGATCCCGGGTGACGATGATGATCGACACAAGCGGACGGCGCGCGTGCCGATAGTCGACACGATTGAGCAATTGGCAACTGCCACGGCGGATTTCATGGGCGACGCCAATGCGTTGCAGATGCGCTTCGAGCACACGAGGATTCTGTTCGATGACGCCTGGCTCGGCCAACCACCGCGACAGATCGAATGGCGACTCCAGCAGAACTTCGGCGACATGCCCGATCACCTGGGTGCCGTCGCTTTCGACCATGCGCCACAGCATGTCGTGAGGAGCCAGTTCGGTGAACGTCGTGTCAAAACCACCCAGCGCCAGAAAGCGTTCGCGCTTGAACGCCAAGGCGCGCCCGACATACGGGTAGCTGCGCATCAGATCAAGGTTGAAATCGGGTTTGAAGGCGGGTTCCACGGACTCACCATCGCGCAGACCGCCTTCATCGCTGTACACGCAACCGAGCGACGGCGAGTGCGCGATCCGGTCAGCCATGACCAGCAAGGCCGGCGCCATCAGCCGGTCACCGGCCTGCAACAGGTAAAACCAGTCGGCGCCCTCCAGTTGGGGCAACAACGCGTTGATCTGACCCAGCCCGTCACCTTCCAGTGGCATGTGGAACACGCGGCCATCCAGCGTCGCCTCGTTACAGGAAGCGGACAGCACCAGAATCAGTTCAGGGGCATAGTCCTGCCGAGCAAGCGCCTCAAGCGTGCGCTCGACTCCATCGCGACTGCCCTGGGCATCAATGACGATCGGCACTATTCGCGGCTGTTGTGGCCAGGCGGCCAGAGTTTCCGGCAGTAACTTGCGCTGCCCTTCAGTGAGGCTGCGGCACTGCAGCCAGTGCGCGTAGAGTTCGGCGAAGCTCCAGCTATCGATGCCGACGCACCACTCCTGGCGACTCTGCTTGGTACCCAGCGTACGGCTCAGGGGCAGCTCTTCCCAGACGCGCGGCATTACGTCAGCCTTGGTCAGCGGGACATAGCGCACCCAACCCGGCGCTGGCGCCGACTCGCCGCTGCGCGCCTTGAGCATTTGCAGAATCCACTCGCGCTCGACCTCGACCGCGTCTTTCATCGGCTGCTGAGCACTCAAGCGCTCCGGATACAGCCGCTCGGCACTGAGCACGGTGTTCGACATCGCCAGATTGCCGCGCCGCAGCAGGCATACGTACAAGGCGAAATCCAGGGTGGCGACAAAGCAGTGGCCGTCCTGAGTCAGCGCCGGCAACAAGTCGACGAGGTCCGAACGACGGAACAAGGCGCTGGAGAAACCGCCCAGCACATTGACCGGAAATTTTTCAAAAATGCCCAGCAGGTCGTCACCCTTGAACAGACCGCTGGCCGGTGACAACGAAGTGTTTTCCAGGCGCGCCGGCAGAATGATGTCGTCGGCGTCCCAGAACAGCCGCTGAGCCAGCACCAGGCTGACTTCCTCACGCAACATCTCGTGAGCCTGCTGCTCGATGCAGGCGGCATAGAGATGATCGTCGTCACACATGAACTTGACGAATTCACCCTGCGCCTGATCAAGGCACGCCTTGAGATTGCCGACCATGCCCAATGTGCGCGGGTTGCGCACATAGCGCACGGCAACACCCGAGCGCTCGGCCACAGCGCTGACAATCCCTTCGATCTCATGACCACGACTGTCGTCGCAGACAATGATCTCAAGAGGCGCGTATGTCTGGCTGACGGCGCTGTTCAATGCCCGCTCGAAAAAGCGCGGATTGAACGCAGGGATGGCAATGCTGACGAGGGGAGTGAATTCACGGCGGGCTCACAGGCGGTACGAGCCCGCTCGCAAAAACGAGCCCTTGATACCGCAAAAAATCATTAACAGAGGGACAACGTCAGCGGGCGCGCACGCGCCCGCCAACCATCAGATCTTGTTGAACAGCCCCAACTGACTGATCTTGCTGAACGCCAGTTGCGCGGCTTGCAGCATGGTCTGTTGCAGGGTCAGACGGGTCATGACTTCAGCCGGATCGGAATCACGAATCGAACCCTGGGTCGTGCTGTTCGCCGTGGTCAGGCTGTCGTTGGTAATGGTCTGCATGTCCAGCGCCTGGCCGCGCGCACCAATGGTGGTGACTGCGGTGCCGATCTGGTTGGAAGCTGCATCGATGTTGCCGAGGCCTGCCTCCATCGCGCCCTGCAATTTCTGCTTGGCAACCGGGTCACCGTCGACTGGCGTATTCAGCGCGGTGATCATCTGGCCCAGAGTGTCGAGCACGTTCTGGGTCTGATGATTGTTCGGCTGGATCGAGAACTGATCACCAGCGGCCGGCGCGCTGCCCAGGGCGAAAGTCACACCGGCAGCGGTGGCGTTACCGCCGGCGACCGTGCCCGAGGAAACCGGCTTGCTGTCGGCGGTCACTGGCGCGGCATACAGATCGAAATCGGTGGCGCTGGTGAACTTGAGCACCGCGCCGCCCTGCGGGAACGCTGCGGTGTAGGCTGCCTGATCGGTGATGGTCGAACCGGTGATCACGCTGGTCGACGGGTTACCCGGATTACGCGTGGTGGTGAACGAGTCCGGCGAGGCCGACAGCTGAAAACTGTGCCCTGCGATAACGGCGTCCGGATTGGTATCGCCAGCCTTCAGGTTGACGTTCAGCTTGAGGTCGACACCACGGAAGCTGACAGTCTGGTTGGCGCCGGTGCTGTTGCTGATCAGGCCATTCTGGCTGGCCTCGGCAGTCACATCGTTACCCAAGGCATCGGTGATTTTCAGCTGGGTGCTGCTGACGAAATCGATGGTATACGGCTGCCCGGCGGTGAACTTGGCGTCGTAGGTGGCGGCAGTGCCGACGGTGCCGTTGGACAGCACGACACGGCCGTCATCCACAGCTGGCGCAGTCATTTTGGTGTTGGTGCGGCCGGTGTTGATGGTCTGCTGGAACGCGTCCCAACCGGTGGTGTTGGTACCCACGGTCATGCCGTCGCCGATGCCCAGATCGATGGTGGTCTGGTCGCCGTTGTAGCTGAACGTGCCGTCAGAATTCTTCGAATACGGCGCGGTATCGGTTTTCGAACCGGAGAACAGGTAGTTGCCGTTGGCATCCTTGGCGTTCATCAGGCCCAGCACTTGCTGTTGGATCTCACCCAGTTCCGAGGCATATGCCTGGCGGTCCTTGTCGGTGATGGTGCCGTTGTTCGCGGCCAGCGCCAGCTCTTTGGCTCGCGCAAGCGCCGTGGTAATCGAATCCAGAGTGGACTCCTGCACGGTCAAGGCGCTTTTGGTGGTGTTGACGTTGGTCTTGTACTGATCGAGCATCGCCGCCTGCTGGCCCAGCTGCAGCAAGCGCCCGGCACCGATCGGATCATCGGCGGCAGTGTTGATGCGTTGCAGGCTGCTCGCCTCGCTCGCGGTAGCGACAGCCTTGTTGAAGTTACGCTGATAATCCGAAGCTTGCGTTCCGTAATACTGGGCGGTGGAAATGCGCATGAATTACGACTCCTTAAAGGCTGTTGATCAGCGTGGCGAAAGTTTCCTGCGCAGCTTTGATGATCTGCGAAGACGCTGTGTAGTACTGCTGGTACTTGACCAGGTTGCCGGTTTCTTCGTCCAGGTTGACCCCGGACAACGAATCGCGGGCACCCTTGGCGTTCTCCAGAATCGCCGTGGTTGCGGCGCTGTCGGACTTGCCTTGGGCGGTCTTGGTACCGACGTTGGTCACCAGGGTGTTGTAGGCGTCGGTCAGGCTGATGCCCTTGCTCGCCGAACCGGTGTCCACGGTCTGTTTGGTTTGCAACGCGACCAGTGCCTGGGCGTTGCGGTTGTCCGAAGACGCCGCACCGGTCAGGTTCATGGTGAAGGTCTCGCCGGTTTTCGGCGTGCCGCCCACGGTGGTCTGCACGGTGAAGGTCTTCTGTACGTTCGGCGTGACGGTAGTGTCCATCACCGGGTTGCCGCTGGCATCGACGATGCCGACTTTCAGGTTCAGCGTGTTCGACTGGCCAGGCACGATGGTGCCGGTGCCGATGGTCGCGCCCTTGGCGTCGACCAGGTTGTACGACTGGCTGCCACCGCTGGCTGCACCGAATACCAGTTTGACCGGCGTTGAATTCTTCAGCGCCGCCTGCATGTCAGCCTGGGCGGTCGGGTTGTAGATATCGATCTTGTCGCTGAGCGTCGGCTGGGTGTAAGTGCCCAGACCGTTGGCGCTGGCGACGCCGGTCAGCGGACCTGCCGCAGCGATTTTCTTCGGATCGGTCAGGACCGTCTGAATGCTCGCCGCCGCGTTGCGGGTCGGCGTGATTTTGAACGAGTCACCCGCGCTCAGCGCGCCGCCGTTCAAGGCCAGGGTGAAGCCGTCGATCACTGGCGGCGGATTGGTCGTGGTGCTGAATGCACCCAGATCGGTGCCGTCGGAACGTTTGACGGTGTAATCGGTAGCGCTGGTGAAGGTCACCTGATAATCGCTGGTGGTCAGCTTGCCGGTGTCCTTGATGGTCACATCGAGGTTGCCCGAACCGGCGCTGTTGCCATCCTTCGCAATGCTGCGCTGACTGATCAGGGCGGCACTGTTGATGTTGTTGAAAATCGCCGCGCCGAAGTCACCGTTCTTGTCGATGCCCTGGGCTTGCTGGCTGTTGATCTGATCGGCAATCACCAGGGCCACGCGACCGAGCTCGTTGAGCGATGGGTCGAGGACTTCCTTGCGATAGGTCAGCAGACCGCCGATTTCGCCGCCGCTGATCACCGAAGTGATGTCGATGGTGCTCGAACCGCGATCCATCTGGATCGACATGCGCGACGGGTCGGTCTTGCTCGCGACCATGCTCAGGCTGTTGGTGGTGTTGCCGATGACCAGCGGCTGGCCGCTGCCGACATAAATGTCGAAGCTGGTGCCGCGCTCGACGACTTGCGCACCGGTAAGCTCGGAGAGTTGACGCACGGCTTCGTTACGGCTGTCGAGCAGGTCGTTCGGCGCCCCGCCGCTGGTGGAGATTTCGCCGATCTTCTGATTGAGATTGGCAATCGCCGTGGCGAGTTTGTTCACCTGGGCGGTCATGTCACCGAGGCTGCCGTTGATCGTGGTGTTCTGATCGTTGAGCTGCTTGGCCAGGGTATTGAAGCGGCTGGTCAGCGCCTGCGCGCCGGTCAGCACCGACTGACGCGAAGTGTCATCGGTGGCCGACGTCGATACGCCCTGCATCGAGGTGAAGAATTTCTGCAGCACACCGGTCAGGCCGGTGTTGGTGTCCGACAGCATGGCGTCCAGCGGCGTCGCCTGCTTGAGGAAAGCTGCCGATTCGCTGTCCAGCGACGTCGCGGTGTGCAGCTGCGATTCCAGGTACGAGTTGTACACCCGGCGCACGTCGGCCAGGGTCGTGCCCGTACCGATGAAAACGCTGCCGTACTGCTGCGAGGACTTGGTGCCCTGCACGGTTTGCTGACGTGAATAACCGGCGGTGTCGACGTTGGCAATGTTGTTGCCTGTCGTAGCCAGAGAGGACTGGCTGGCCGACAGTCCCGACATCCCGATATTGAGCAAACTCATGGTTCAGACCTTATTACCTGGTGCCTTATAAAGGCGTGGTGGAGACACCCGCCGCAGCGTAGTTTTCAAAACTGTTCATCTGCTTGGCAATTTGCGAAATCTTCGTCGCGTAGTTCGGGTCGGTGGCGTAACCGGCCTTCTGCAACTCGCGTACAAACTGTTCTGGGTTATCGGCCGACTTCAGCACTTCTTGATAGCGATTGTTGCTCTGCAGCAACGTCACCAGATCGTGGAAGCTGTCCTTGTACGAGGCATAGGAACGGAACTCGGCCGTCTCCTTGACCATCGCGCCATTGCGGAACTCGCTGGTGATCGCGCGGGCCGAATCGCCCTTCCAGTTGCTGCTCGCCTTGATGCCGAACAGGTTGTGGCTGCTGCTGCCATCCTGGGCGCGCATGACCGATTTGCCCCAGCCGGTTTCCAGTGCCGCTTGCGCCACCAGATAACGCGGATCGACGCCGATGCGGTCAGCGGCTTCCTTGGCCATCGGCAACATGGTGTTGACGAATTCGTCGGCGGAACTGAAGGCCTTCTTCGCCGGTGCCAGCGGAATCTGCGCCATGGCGCGGCCGTAGACCTGCATCTGCCCGCCAGCGGCTTTCTGCTCTTCAGCACGGGCCAGCCAGTCACCGTTGTACAACGCGCCGGAGCCTGTGACGGCGGTAGTCGTGGCCCGTTGCGGCAAGGCGTTGGTCGCTGCCGCCGCAGTGCTGGCAGTGGCCGCGCTCGGTGCCGACGGCACCAGACCGGCGAGCAAGCGATCGGCCAGTTTCGGCGGCAGCGCCAGACGCCGCTGGTTGATCAGCGCCATGTCGTTGCGATGGGAAATATCGGTGTTGTTCGGCGCATGCACCGAGCGCGATGCCCACAACGGACGCTCGCCGTTGACGCGGGACAGCGGACCGGTGGCGACGGTGCCGGCGGCAATCGGCGTCGGTACGGCGGCGGCCTTGGCCAGCGCTTCCTGCTGCTTGGCGGCGGACGCGGCTGCAGCCTCGCCCGGCGCCATCGGTTTGTTCTTCGACATCTGCCGGATCAGCACATCGGCCAGACCGATACCACCGCCCTCGCGGGACATGGAAACCGCCAGTTGCTGGTCGTACATTTCCTGATACTGCTTGGCCGCCGGCGTGTTCAGCGGGTTGTCCTGACCAAGCGCTTCGGTGGCCGAGCGCATCGACTTGAGCATTTCGCCGAGGAACAGCGACTCGAATTCCTGCGCCACCTTGCGCATGTTTTCGTCGCTGTTCTTGTCGCCGACCTTGAGCTGGTTCAGACGATTGAGGTCGGAGTAGGAACCCGAATCGCTGCTGCTGACCAGACCGCTTTTGCGCATATCCATGGTGGCCGGCCTCAGATCACGATCAGGTCGGCTTGCAATGCGCCGGCCTGCTTCAGAGCTTCGAGAATCGCCATCAGGTCACCCGGTGCTGCGCCGACCTGGTTCACCGCACGGACGATCTCGTCGAGGGTGGTGCCCGGGCCGAACTTGAACATCGGTTTGGCTTCCTGTTCGGCATTCACTCGCGAGCGCGGTACGACGGCGGTCTGGCCGTTGGACAGCGGGCCAGGCTGGCTGACGATCGGGTCTTCGGTGATGGTCACGGTCAGGCTGCCGTGGGTCACGGCGGCTGGCGACACTTTCACGTTCTGGCCGATGACGATGGTGCCGGTACGCGAGTTGATTATGACTTTCGCCACCGCCTGACCCGGATCGATTTCGAGGTTCTCCAGGATCGACAGGTAGTCGACGCGCTGGCTCGGATCCAGTGGCGCAGTGACCCGCACCGATCCGCCGTCGATGGCTTGTGCGACGCCAGGGCCGAGCATGTCGTTGACCTTGTCGACGATGCGCTTGGCGGTGGTGAAGTCGGAGCGGTTGAGGTTCAGCGTCAGGCTGTTGCCCTGGTTGAAACCGCTCGGCACCGCACGCTCCACCGAGGCACCGCCAGGGATGCGACCGGCCGACGGAACGTTGACGGTAATCTTCGAACCATCGCGGCCTTCAGCGTCGAAACCGCCAACCACGAGATTGCCCTGAGCGATCGCATAGACGTTGCCGTCGATACCCTTGAGCGGCGTCAACAGCAAGGTGCCGCCACGCAGGCTCTTGGAGTTACCGATCGAGGACACGGTGATGTCGACCTGCTGACCCGGTTTGGCAAACGCTGGCAGATCGGCGCTAACCGACACCGCCGCGACGTTCTTCAACTGCACGTTGCCCGATCCCGGCGGCACCTTGATGCCGAACTGCGAGAGCATGTTGTTGAAGGTCTGCAGGGTGAACGGAGTCTGCGTCGTCTGGTCACCGGTGCCGTTAAGCCCGACCACCAGGCCATAACCGATCAACTGGTTGGAGCGCACGCCGGAAATGCTGGCGATGTCTTTCAGCCGCTCGGCGTGTGCGGTGAACGCCGCAGACATCAACAACGCGGCCACCATAAGGCTCTTGAAATTCAAAGTCGCCACCTAGAAAGGGAACAGCGGGCTGAGGAAGAAACGGTCGAACCAGCCTGGCTGACTCGTATCGGCAAACGCGCCGGTACCCGAGTAGGTGATGCGCGCATCGGCGACACGGGTCGACGACACGGTGTTGTCGGTCGCGATGTCATCGGCGCGGACCATACCGGCGATGCGCACCAGTTCGTCACCGGTGTTGAGCGTCAGCCACTTCTCGCCACGCACGGCGATGATGCCGTTGGGCAGCACGTCGGCCACGGTCACGGTGATCGAACCGGTCAGGCTGTTGCTCTGCCCGGACTTGGCGTCGCCCTTGGTCGAACGGTCGGCGCTGTAGCCGGCGTTGAGGCTCAGGTCACCGCCACCAATCGGGTTGTTGGTGGTCAGGCTGGAGCCGAACAACGAGGTCAGACCAATCGAGTTATCGCTGTTCTTGTCCATCTGCGAGTTGGCGTTCTTGCTCGCCTGGGTGCGCTCGTTCAGGGTGATGGTGATGATGTCACCGACCCGGAACGCCTTGCGGTCGCTGTACAGGTTCTGCTCGAAGCCGGCCTGATAGATCGAGCCGTTATTGGCAGCCGCCGGCAACGGTGTGCGCGGCAACACCGGGGCGTAGTAAGGGTCATTGGGCTTGGGCGTCGGGGCGACGCAGCCCGCGAGCGAGACGACCCCACTCAATGCCAGAACAGATACAAAGCGCTTCATGACCCTACCTCACGGTGTTGCTGGCGACCTCAGGCCGCCCCAAAGACTGGATTACAGATTCTGCGTTACGAACGAGAGCATCTGGTCGGCGGTGGAGATCACCTTGGAGTTCATCTCGTAGGCGCGTTGAGTGGTGATCATGTTGACCATCTCTTCAACGGTGCTGACGTTCGAGGTTTCCAGGGTGTTCTGCAGCGTGGTACCGAAACCGTTCAGGCCCGGGGTGCCGATCTGTGGCGCGCCGGAAGCAGCGGTTTCCAGGAACAGGTTGTTGCCCACTGCTTGCAGACCGGCCGGGTTGATGAAGTCGGCGGTCTGCAGGTTGCCGATCACTTGCGAGGCCGGGTTGCCGGCGATGGTGATCGACACGGTGCCGTCACGGCCGACAGTGAAGGTCTGCGCATCGTTCGGGATGATGATCGCCGGTTCCAGCGCGAAACCGCTGGCGTTGACGATCTGGCCATTGGAGTCGAGGTGGAAAGTACCGTCACGGGTGTAGGACGTGGTGCCGTCCGGCTGCAGGATCTGGAAGAAACCGCGACCGTCGATGGCCATGTCCAGCGGCTGCTCGGTGGTTTGCAGGCTGCCGGCGGTGAAGTTTTTCTGGGTGCCCACAATGCGCACACCGGTACCCACTTGCAGACCCGACGGCAGTTCGCTGTCCTGGGTCGACTGAGCGCCTGGCTGACGCTTGATCTGATAGAGCAAGTCCTGGAACTCGGCACGGTCACGTTTGAAACCCGTGGTCGAAACGTTCGCCAGGTTGTTGGAAATGGTGGTCAGGTTGGTGTCCTGGGCGGACAGACCGGTTTTGGCAACCCATAGAGCCGGAAGCATTCGATTCTCCTCGTGCGCCTGTTTTACGGCGCGACGTTCTGATAATTAGCTGATCTGCAAGACCCGAGCCATGGCCTGGTCGTCGTCTTTGGCGGTGTTCATCATCTTGACGTGCAACTCGAATTGCTTGGCCAGGGCCAGCACCGAAGTCATTTCTTCCACGGCATTGACGTTGCTCGACTCAAGGAAACCCGAGACCAGTTTGACGTTGGCGTCGGCTTGCGCCGGCTGGCCGTCCTTGGTGTAAATCGAACCGTCGAGGCCTTTGTTCATGTTCTTGATGTCCGGGTTGACCAGCTTGATCCGGTCGACTTCGGCCATGACGCGCGGACCTTCGCCCATTGCGCGAATGCTGATGGTGCCGTCTTCACCGACTTCGACCTGCTGCTCGGGCGGCACAGCGATCGGGCCGCCATTACCGATCACCGGCATGCCGTTGCCGGCGCGCAGTACTCCGAGGGCATCGATGTTGAGGCTGCCGGTACGCACGTAGCTTTCACCACCGCTGGGGTTTTGCACGGCGATGAAACCGTTGCCGGATACCGCGACGTCGAGTTCACGACCGGTCTGCACCAGCGAGCCCGGCGTGAAGTCGGTGGCAGGACGTTCGCTCATGGCAAACGCGCGCGCCGGAAAGCTGTCACCGAATACCGGCATCGAACGCGCCTGCTCGAGGTCGCGCTGAAAGCCGTTGGTGGAAATGTTCGCCAGGTTGTTGGCATGCGCCCGCTGGGCCAGTGCGTTCTGGCTGGCGCCGGTCATTGCCACATAAAGGTACTTGTCCACAGTGTTTCCTCTGCATGCCGGACGTTTGCCGCCCACCGCTGTACTGCTCAGCCATAAGCAATTTGCAGACCAACTTTTTATTGGCGGGGGAAGGCCCGGTAAACATGGGACTTGAGGGGATCGGAGGGGGAATCTGAAATGGGTCGAAGACGAAAAACCGGCGGTGTCATGCCGGTTAGTGGCAATCCTGAGTTCGGCGGGGGATGGAGATCCTGTGGCGAGGGGATTTATCCCCGTTCGGCTGCGCAGCAGTCGCCAAGCCTGCAAATGAGGTCGCTGGGAAGAAAAAGCGGGGCGGCTTCGCCGCCCATCGGGGATAAATCCCCTCGCCACAAAGGCTCTATTTAGCTTTCGGAGGTTTTGCCAACCTCATACTCACGCAGCTTGTTGGCAATGGTGGTGTGCGAAACACCGAGTCGCTTGCCCAACTGCCGACTGCTTGGATGCTCGGAATACAGCCGTTCCAGCACCGCTTTCTCGAAGCGCCCGACGATCTCGTCCAGACTGCCGTCGAGGGAAAAATCGCCAAGCGGCTGACGCACGCCGTAATCCGGCAGGCGAATATGTTCGGCCTTGACCGTGCCGCCGTCGCACAGGGAAACCGCCTGGAACAGCACGTTCTCCAGTTGCCGCACATTGCCCGGCCAGTGGTAATGGCTGAGGCGATCCATCGCCGCCGGGGCCAGTTTCGGCAGCGGACAGCCGATCTGCCGACTGGCCTGGTCGAGAAAGTGTTCAACCAGCGGCGTCAGACCGTCGAGGCACTCGCGCAGCGGCGGGATGTGCAGCGACAGCACGTTCAAGCGGTGATAGAGATCCTGACGAAACTCACCGCGCGCGCACAATTCGGACAAGTCCACCTGCGTCGCGCAGATCACCCGCACGTCCAGATACACCTCTTCATCACTGCCGACGCGACGGAAGCAACCGTCCTGAAGAAAGCGCAGCAATTTGACCTGCAAACGCGGGCTCATCTCGCCGACGCCATCGAGAAACAGCGTGCCGCCAGCGGTCAATTCGAGCAGGCCAAGCTTGCCCTCAGCGCGAGCGCCTTCGAAGGCGCCGGGGCCGTAGCCGAACAACTCGGTCTCGGCCATCGACTCCGGCAGTCCGGCGCAGTTGAGCGCCATCAACGGTGACTGTCCGCGCGGGCTGGCGAGGTGGCAGGCGCGCGCCAGCAATTCCTTGCCAGTGCCGGTTTCGCCTTCTATTAATAGCGGCGCATCCAGCGGCGCCATGCGCCGCGCTTCGCGGACCACAGCGGCCATGACTTTCGAGCTTTGAAAGATGCTGTCGAACCCGCGCAGTTCCTGCTTGCGCACATTGTAGATTCGCTCGCCGACACGGTCGGCGCGATGCAGAGTCAATACGGCGCCGGCCATGGCCTCGCTGTCGTCGTGTTCCGATTGCAGCGGCGCGATGTCAGCGAGAAAGATGTCGCCCTTGACCTTGACCCGCATGCCGTTGATTCGCGATTTGTTGGCGCGCACCA
This sequence comes from Pseudomonas sp. AC255, assembly GCF_979258175.1. Taxonomy (NCBI): domain Bacteria; kingdom Pseudomonadati; phylum Pseudomonadota; class Gammaproteobacteria; order Pseudomonadales; family Pseudomonadaceae; genus Pseudomonas; species Pseudomonas sp. AC255. Next base: position 3,622,474 of record NZ_OZ409841.1, read on the forward strand.
ATTCCGGCAAATCGAAATCCTCGGCGTAGCGCGACAGCGGAATCCCCGGCACTTCATCGACACGCACCCCGAGCAACTGCGCCGCCGCGCGATTGGCCGCAACGATCGAACCGCCCATGTCGATCGACAGCACCGGAAATTCCAGCGCGCCGAGCAACGCATTCAGTTCCATGTGCCGGCGCTCGCTGGGCATCAGCCCGACGCGCTTGACCCCGAACACCCCGCCGATTGCCTCGAACTTCGGCCGCAACGCCTGGAACTGGATGTTGATCAGATTCGGGCAGTGCAGGTAGATCGCATTGCCATGCTCACCACCCACCTCGCCGCGTGCGACGTTGATCCCGTACGCTACCAGCAGATTGAGGATGTCACGCAGGATGCCGATGCGATTCTGGCAGTGGACTTTGATGCGCATAGAAAAAGGCCCGACAGGTTTGAGAGGTAAACACATTTCTCTGTGGCAGCGAGCCTGCTCGCGAAGGCGCCAGCACATCCAGTATCGATGTGTCAGACAGACCGCTTTCGCGAGCAGGCTCGCTCCCACAGGGTTCTGTGGCGCGCCCGGGGCAGATGTTTCTGTCGAGGCATGCAGATAGTTGTCAAGATTATGTGACAGCCCCGACCCTTTTCAAACCCGCCAATCACCGTAATTGCGCATTACCCGACAAAGCGTAACGATAACTTTACGAAATACGCAGAATTTTCCTACGCACACACCGGTCAACATGCTGCACGCCCTGTCACTCTCGGGTATTCCTTTAGCCATCGCTGGACATAACAAAAACGAATTTCCTAGCAGGAGAGCAGCATGAAGCAGACGCAATACGTGGCTCGCGAGCCCGATGCGCAAGGTTTTATCGACTACCCCGCCGAAGAACATGCGGTGTGGAACACGCTGATCACTCGCCAGTTGAAGGTGATTGAAGGTCGTGCGTGCCAGGAATATCTGGACGGTATCGAAAAACTCGGTCTGCCCCACGACCGCATTCCGCAACTGGCCGAGATCAACAAAGTCCTCGGCGAGACCACCGGCTGGCAGGTTGCCCGGGTGCCGGCGCTGATTCCCTTTCAGACGTTTTTCGAGTTGCTTGCCAGCAAGCAATTCCCCGTCGCCACCTTCATACGTACCCGCGAAGAACTCGACTATCTGCAAGAGCCCGACATCTTTCACGAGATCTTCGGCCACTGCCCGCTACTGACCAACCCCTACTTCGCTGAATTCACCCACACCTACGGCAAGCTCGGCCTGCAGGCGACCAAGGAAGAGCGCGTGTATCTGGCCCGGTTGTACTGGATGACCATCGAATTCGGTCTGGTCGACACCCCGCACGGCAAGCGCATCTACGGCGGCGGGATTCTGTCTTCGCCGAAAGAAACCGTTTACTGCCTGTCGGACGAGCCCGAGCATCAGCTCTTCGATCCGCTGGAAGCCATGCGCACGCCGTATCGCATCGACATCCTGCAACCGCTGTACTTCGTCCTGCCCAATCTCAAGCGCCTGTTCGATGTGGCCCATGAAGACATCATGGCCATGGTTCGCCAGGGCATGCAGCTGGGCTTGCACGCGCCGAAATTTCCGCCGAAACCCAAAGCCGCCTGAACCGCGACTTTTGCTGACAATTGCGTCTGTCCGTCGCCGCCACTTTGCTTTAGCGTGACGGCATTGACGGCACACGCGCTTTAATAAAAACACACTCGTTTTCAGGAATACACCATGTCGACTTTGAACCAAGCCCACTGCGAAGCCTGCCGCGCCGATGCGCCACAAGTCAGCGACGAAGAACTGCCGATCCTGATCAAGCAGATCCCTGACTGGAACATCGAAGTACGCGACGGCATCATGCAGCTGGAAAAAGTTTTCCTGTTCAAGAACTTCAAACACGCGCTGGCGTTCACCAACGCCGTGGGCGAGATCTCCGAGGCCGAAGGTCACCACCCGGGCCTGCTGACCGAGTGGGGCAAAGTCACCGTGACCTGGTGGAGCCATTCGATCAAAGGCCTGCACCGCAACGACTTCATCATGGCTGCGCGCACTGACGAAGTAGCGAAGACCGCAGAAGGACGCAAGTGATGCACTTCGACGCCATCGGCCGGGTCCCCGGCGACCCGATTCTCGGTTTGATGGAGGCCTATGCGCAGGATGCCAATCCGCGCAAGTTCGACCTTGGCGTTGGCGTCTACAAGGATGCCCAGGGCCTGACGCCGATTCCCGAAGCGGTGAAAATCGCCGAAGCGCGACTGGTCGAAAGTCAGGACACCAAGACTTACATCGGTGGTCACGGCAACCCGTTGTTCGGCAAGGTCATCAATGAACTGGTGCTCGGCGCCGACTCACAACTGATCACCGAACAACGCGCCGGCGCCACCCAGACCCCGGGCGGCACCGGCGCCCTGCGTCTGGCTGCCGACTTCATCGCCCAATGCCTGCCGGGCAAAGGCGTGTGGTTGAGCAACCCGACCTGGCCGATCCACGAAACCATTTTCGCCGCCGCCAAGGTCAAGGTCAGCCACTACCCTTATGTGGGCAGTGACAATCGCCTCGACGTCGAAGCGATGCTCGCCGTGCTCAGGGAAGTGCCGAAGGGCGACGTGGTGCTGCTGCATGCGTGCTGCCACAACCCGACCGGTTTCGATCTGAGCCATGACGACTGGAAGCGCGTGCTTGAAGTGGTGCGCAGCCGCGATCTGCTGCCGCTGATCGACTTTGCTTATCAGGGTTTTGGCGATGGCCTGGAGCAGGACGCCTGGTCGACCCGATTGTTCGCGGCACAGCTGCCGGAGCTGTTGATCACCAGTTCCTGCTCGAAGAACTTCGGCCTGTATCGCGACCGTACCGGGGCACTGATCGTCTGCGCGACCAGCGCCGACAAGCTCATCGACATCCGCAGCCAACTGGCCAACATCGCCCGCAATCTGTGGTCGACGCCGCCGGATCACGGCGCGGCGGTGGTCGCGACCATCCTCGCCGATCCAGAGCTGAAAGCGCGCTGGGCCGATGAAGTGGAAGCGATGCGTCTGCGGATCGCCCAGCTGCGCAGCGGTCTGGTCGAAGCGCTGGAACCCCACGGTTTGCGCGAGCGCTTCGCGCACATCGGTGTGCAACGCGGGATGTTCTCCTACACCGGCCTGTCGCCGGAACAGGTGAAAACCCTGCGCGAGCGGCACAGCGTGTACATGGTCAGCTCCGGCCGCGCGAACGTCGCCGGCATCGACGCCACCCGCCTCGCATCGCTCGCCGACGCCATCGCCGACGCCTGTAAATAGCCCACTATGCTCGTTCCCACGCTCCGCGTGGGAATGCAGCCCGGGACGCTCCGCGTCCCAACAGCGGACGCAGAGCGTCCATTGAGGCATTCCCACGCAGAGCGTGGGAACGATCAGCAGACCCAGCGCTTGCCTCCCCTGCGGCCATCTGTCGCATTAATTTGAATTAAAAGTCTGATTGTCATTTTTCCTGCTGTATCCTGCGCAGGCTTTGTAAAGCGCGGAGCACCTGATCTATCAACAGACTTAGCGAGGAGCGCACCCATGCACGAGATTCCCAATCTCCCCTTCCCAAGCCTGCACGTACCTGAGCAGACGACCCCGCAACACGCCGGCGCTGAAAAGCCCGAGCCGCAAGAAGCCGCTGACAGCCGCAAAGCCGACAGCGAAGAGTAAGACCCGCCGTACAGACCGTGTGGAAAGCGCTAACATGCGCTTTCCACACTGCCTGAAACCCGAGCCCGCCATGACCGACGAATTCTCCGAAAGCCAAGCTGCCGTGCTGATCGGCGCCACCGAGAAGATGATCGAGATCTGGAATCGCCTCTCACCCGAGAAACAGGCCGCCCTGCTCGAGCGTTTCGGCAGCGAAGAAAACGCCCTCGCCGCCCTCGTCACCACGCAACTGGTCGCCCCGGCGAAATCCTGAAAGCGCCGCCCGGCAAATAGTTTTACTTTTCCCCGCCCCTGAACGGTTCACGCCGGTATCATGAGCAGCCTATCTAATCTGCTGCTCCCGTGGATCGTTACCCATGTCGTCTATATCCGAGCCCCAGCGTCCGCTGGCGGTTACGCTGCAAGTAGTCTCCATCGTCCTCTTCACCTTTATCGGTTACCTGAACATCGGCATCCCGCTCGCCGTGTTGCCGGGCTATGTCCACAGTGACCTTGGTTTCGGCGCCGTGATCGCCGGGCTGGTGATCAGCGTGCAATACCTCGCCACCCTGCTCAGCCGCCCGTATGCCGGCAAGATCATCGACAACCAGGGCAGTAAACGCGCAGTGATGATTGGCCTCGCTGGTTGCGGCTTGAGCGGTGTGTTCATGCTGATTTCCGCGTGGACGCCGAACCTGCCGCTGCTCAGTCTGATCAGCCTCTTAATTGGCCGTCTGGTGCTGGGCAGCGCGGAAAGCCTGGTCGGTTCCGGTTCGATTGGCTGGGGCATCGGCCGGGTCGGCGCGGCGAATACGGCGAAAGTGATTTCCTGGAACGGCATCGCCAGTTACGGCGCCCTGGCGATCGGCGCGCCGTTCGGTGTGTGGCTGGTAAGCAGGTTGGGGCTGTGGAGCATGGGCGTGAGCATCATCCTCCTCGCCCTGCTCGGTCTGGCGCTGGCATGGCCGAAGACCGCCGCGCCGATCGTCGCCGGTGAACGCCTGCCGTTCATGCATGTGCTGGGCAAAGTCTTCCCCCACGGCTGCGGGCTCGCGCTGGGCTCGATCGGCTTCGGCACAATCGCCACTTTCATCACCCTGTACTACGCGACCCAGCACTGGGACAACGCCGTGCTGTGCCTGAGCCTGTTCGGCGCCAGCTTCATCGGCGCGCGGCTGCTGTTCGGCAACCTGATCAACCGCCTCGGCGGCTTCCGCGTGGCGATTGCCTGCCTGTCGGTGGAAACGTTGGGTTTGTTGTTGCTGTGGATCGCGACGGATGCGCATTGGGCACTGGCGGGCGCGGCGCTGAGCGGTTTCGGCTTCTCGCTGGTGTTCCCGGCGCTGGGCGTGGAGGCGGTGAATCTGGTGCCGGCCTCGAGCCGTGGCGCGGCGGTCGGTGCCTATTCACTGTTCATTGATTTGTCGCTGGGGATCACCGGGCCGCTGGCCGGGGCGATCGCAGCAGGATTCGGTTTTGCTTCGATCTTCCTGTTCGCCGCATTTGCAGCGTTGAGCGGTTTGATTCTGAGTGCGTATTTGTTCCGAGTTGCGCCAAAGCACCACTTTTAGGCATCGCGCATGGTTGGCCATTCAGACGGCGCTGAACGGCCAACACAATTTTCGCTGGCGGGCCTTAACCATTTAAACGGACGATGGCAAAACTATCGGGCGCTCCTTGCACGCTCGAAATGAATACAATTTTGCGATCCTGCTGAAGCACAAGATCATGAATCACTTCTCCTTTGGGCAACAGCACCTTCCCTTCATCACCAAACGCCTCATCCCAGCCCATATCCTGCTCAATACTGGCAATGAATGCCTGGCTGCCTTCTTCCCGACGCAAGTCAGCCAGCCCGGCCAAGACGATAGTTGATGCCGAATTATAAAGAGCTGCTTTCAATACATGAATATCATTAAAGTCTGCACTTATAGCAGCCGTCCATCCTTGCGATCCAAAATGGGGATCCTCTTCACCATTAATCCCGCGACGTTGAAGCTGGAGAAACAGATACTGCGGAACGCCATTGTCGGACGTACCTGCCAGGTAAAACTGAGATCTATCGTCACGCTTCAAAATCAAATTCTTTACTGAGGGCAGCCCCTCGTAATAACCGTTGATGCCAAAGCTATAGTCAACATCACCCTGAGCATCATATCTGCCGACAAACCAACTTTTATCATGAATACCCGCTGAAGCCGCGACGAGATAATTATCTCCCTGTCGAACAAGATCCTCCCCAGTGACCGCAAGATTTGCACCTTCTTTGACAATTCTCAGCCACCCGTCATTTCCGAACTCTTGATTAAGAGCACCGTCATTTTTCACTTTTACTACATAGGCGAGATCAAACAACCCATTATTATCAAGTGAGGTCAGAAGCAAAACTCCTCCGTCGCCCATCAACTCCATGGCGCCATGGTAGTCGCGACCTCTGGCAGTCAATGTGCTCTTCGCTTCTTGCAGAGCAGAACTTTCTGGCGCCACATCCTGCATGTCCGGACTCCAGATCATGACGCCTTTGTTGCCAAATGACACATCAAGCTGCCCATTCAACTCAAATCGGGCCAACCCGCTAGCGCGGTTAACGCCTTCTTTCTGGACGAAGAATCCCATTACATATTTGCGGAGACTGATATCAAATTTTACGCTGTAAGGCAGCGCCAAGCCCCATTCATAAAAAAGCTCCGAAAGTTTAAAGATAGCGACACCTGCCTCGCCAAAACTCTCGTCGATAACGCCTCGTCCATCCAGCATAAACAAGTAAGTCACCCCCAACTCTTCAGAGCTTGCGCCACAGAGAATCCTGCCTGGCTCAGTAAGAGCGGTGACGGTCCGCACCTGAAGACGCCGCTGACCTGTTCCATATAGATAAACTTTACTACCAACCCCAAAAGAATAATCGGGAGTGCCACGTCCGGCTTGTTGAATACTGAAATCAAATGAGCGCTTCATATACTTTCCTTAAGCGAAGGAAAAACAGAACTCATTAAATCTATTTCAACAACAAATGGCACCTGTCAGATATGACAGTTGGCTAGATTAAAACACTATAAAAAGGCAATAAAACTACCAAATGCTCGCCCAGATTGACGTTTTAAAAATCCACTTTGCCGCGCCCGGCCTTGATACTGCCGCGCTTGGTTTTCGACTCCAGCCGACGCTTCTTCGAGCCGAGGGTCGGCTTGGTCGGGCGGCGTTTCTTTTCCACTTTGGTGGCGCTGAGAATCAGCTCGACCAGCCGCTCCAGCGCATCGGCGCGGTTGGCTTCCTGGGTTCGGTATTGCTGCGCCTTGATGATCAGCACGCCGTCGCTGGTGATACGACTGTCACGCAGGGCCAGCAGGCGTTCCTTGTAGAACTCCGGCAAAGACGAGTTGGGAATGTCGAAGCGCAAGTGCATGGCGCTGGAGACCTTGTTGACATTCTGCCCACCGGCGCCTTGCGCGCGGATGGCGGTCAATTCGATCTCGGCATCCGGCAGATGCACGTTGTTGGAAATCACCAGCATGGAAAAGCGTCCGTAATCAGAGCGTGCAGGATAACCCGATTCACTCAACCTCTGTGGGAGCGAGCCTGCTCGCGAAGGCGGTGTGTCAGTCGATGCAGATGTTTCTGATGGACCGCTTTCGCGAGCAGGCTCGCTCCCACAGGGTTCGGTGTGATGCCAGATTTTTCCATTTCAAAACAACAAACCCGGCACTTGGCCGGGTTTGCTGTTTCTGCTTGAGCGGTTACTTGGCGATCACTGGCAGCGCCTGCTGGGCACTGCGCTTGTTCTTGATCAGGTAGCAGACCCACATGAACACCACCCACACCGGAATCGCGTACACCGAGATCTGAATTCCCGGGATCAGCAGCATAACGCCGAGGATGAACACCACGAACGCCAGGCAGACGAAGTTGCCGTACGGGTACCACAGCGCCTTGAACAGCGGCGTCTGTCTGGTCTGGTTCATGTGCTGGCGGAATTTGAAGTGCGAGTAGCTGATCATCGCCCAGTTGATCACCAGCGTCGCAACCACCAGCGACATCAGCAGTTCCAGCGCGTGCTGCGGGATCAGGTAGTTGAGCAACACGGCAACCAGCGTTACTGCCGCCGAAGCCAGAATCGAACGCACCGGCACGCCGCGCTTGTCGATCTTCGCCAGAGCTTTTGGCGCATCGCCCTGCTCGGCCATCCCCAGCAGCATACGGCTGTTGCAGTAGGTGCCGCTGTTGTATACCGACAGCGCGGCGGTCAGCACGACGAAGTTGAGGATGTGCGCGGCGGTGTTGCTGCCGAGCATCGAGAACACTTGTACGAACGGGCTGCCGCTGTAGGAATCACCCGAGGCGTTGAGCGTTTCCAGCAGGCTGTCCCAAGGAGTCAGCGACAGCAGGATCACCAGCGCGCCGATGTAGAAAATCAGGATGCGGTAGATCACCTGGTTGATCGCTTTCGGAATCACGGTTTTCGGCTTGTCGGCTTCAGCGGCGGTGAAACCGAGCATTTCCAGACCGCCGAAAGAGAACATGATGATCGCCATGGCCATCACCAGACCGCTCACCCCGTTGGGAAAGAAACCGCCGTGGGACCACAGGTTGCTCACCGAGGCTTGCGGGCCGCCATGGCCGCTGACCAGCAGGTAGCTGCCCAGCGCGATCATGCCGACGATGGCCACAACCTTGATGATCGCAAACCAGAATTCGGCTTCACCGAAGACTTTGACGTTGGCCAGGTTGATCGCGTTGATCAGCACGAAGAATGCAGCAGCGGAGACCCAGGTCGGGATGTCCGGCGCCCAGTAATGGATGTACTTGCCGACCGCTGTCAGCTCGGACATGCCCACCAGAATGTACAGAATCCAGCAGTTCCAGCCCGAGAGGAAACCGGCGAAACCGCCCCAGTATTTGTGGGCGAAGTGGCTGAAGGAACCGGCCACCGGCTCTTCGACGATCATTTCGCCGAGCTGGCGCATGATCATGAAGGCGATGAAGCCGCAAATGGCGTAGCCGAGGATCATCGACGGGCCGGCGGATTTCAGTACCCCGGCAGAACCGAGGAACAATCCGGTACCGATCGCGCCACCGAGGGCGATCAGTTGAATATGGCGATTTTTCAGGCCGCGTTTAAGCTCGCCTGATTGCGAGGGTTGTCCACTCATGAAAAAGGTCTCACGCAAGGTTTGATGATGTTCAGTAGACGTTGCTGCAAGGTTGCGATTTCAGGCAGCCCCGATCAAACCCCAGCGCAGGCACCAGGAGTTCAGCTCATTTACAACGGTCATGCGTCACCTGTTTGTTTTTATCTGTGACGAAATCGAACCCGGCACGCTTGTGGCGCGGCGGAGTGAACAAGGCGGATAGCCTCGAGATTTTTGCGATTACGCAGAGGGTCACAGTTAAAACGCGGCGCATTGTACACCGCTAACCCCCTGCTGCCAGACCCGCCTGATCAGCGTGTCGGTTGCCGGGATTGCGCGTGTCCGCCTCGACAGTGCCGAGCGGCTGCAAAATATGAGTCAGGCCTTTGCAGGCCATCGACTGGGACGAGGAAAAAACCGTCCCACGGGGAGAAGTGGAAATCAGTCGCGGCGTACATTGCGCCTCCTTCTTGTTATTCGCCTGCACGACAGGCATGGGGCGCATAACACCCTGCCTGAAAGCTGGAAACAAGCGCGCCAGAGCCTTGCGCGGCAGCTGTTCTCCCGGCTTACGGAAGCTTTTCCTTACAACCGATGCGGAGGCGGGAAATCACCGCTCCGGCGGGGCCTATTCGTCACGTTTTGTTTACAACGCGTAACGAATATCTTCCGAATCAGAAATTTCCGAAGGATGTCTGCATATTGACGGTAGCTAGCTTGCTATCAATTTCGCCTGCCTAGTTTTTTGTTTTCAAAAAAGAAAATCGATCCTGAAAAACAGAACAAAAAGTCTATTTAAAAATTAAATGGATAAAATTTTGCATTCGCAAAAAGCCTCAACTAGGTTTCTCACGTCTCACCGGCCACCTCGACCGGTCAGTCATAAACCGTGAAATTCTCTAGGAGATCGACCATGCAAGCACTGGAAAAAGACTTGGATACCGAACTGCAACTGGACGAATGGTTTGAAGCGCCAACCCATGAGGCCGCTGTGGAAATGATGCAAGCCGACGCGGTGGTTCCGTTCGGCACGGCGATGTGGCCTCTGTAAGACATCCCGGGCAGGCACGGTCCGGCCGGTCGTGCCTGCCGCTTCATTCCCCGGTCAGTCAGGGAGGATTCATGGACAAGCCCCGCGCCATCTCGCATTTCCTTTACTACCTCGAACATCACCCTGCCCTCGCCGGCCTCGACTCGGCGAAGGTCATGCTTGGCCACACCGCCGATTACGAAGCCCTGACCGGCGCCATTGCCGAACAGGCCGGCGAGCATCCGCGCTTTCAGTTCAGTGCCCGGCGTCTGGACCTGGAAAGCACCGCAGCGCTGTCCGAGGCAATTGCCGACAGCGATCTGTACATTTTCTTCTACGACTCTTCCACCCTGCCCAACCCACGCCCCGACGGCCCGGAATTCGTCCGCGCACTGCAAGCGGTGATGGCGGAAAACTGGAAGAAGTCGCTGCTGTTCAAGGATTACGGCGACTATTTCTACGACACCTTCAGCATCACCCCGCAACGCATCGCCGGACTCAACAGTCACTTGATCCAGCGCATGTCCCAGGCGACCACGCTGAGTTTCAAGGATGACCACGGCTCATGGTTCGAAACGCCGATGAGCAGCATCAAGAAGTGGACCGACATCAACGGCGTCGGCAACTTCGACCTCGCCCCCGGCGAAATCGCCACCCATAGCGAAGCCATCAATGGCCACGTGAAGTTCAAGGGCACCTTCCTCAGCACCATCCCGTTCGCGCGCAAGTACGGCGTGCTGGAATCACCGCTGGAGCTGTGGATCGAGAACTCGACCATCAGCCGCATCGCCACCGACGTGCCGGGGCTGGAACATGATTTCAACAAGTACCTGGATGCCAACCCGTCGAACCGGCGGATTGAGGAGTTGGGGATTGGCACAAACGAAGGCGTGAAGGATCTGTATGCGCGCAATGCCGGGTTTGAGGAGCGGCATTGTGGGTTGCATCTTGGATTAGGCGGTGGCGCCAAGGGCAGTCATCACCTGGACCTGATCTTTTCTGGCGGGGTGTTGGCGCTGGATGACAAGCCGGTGTTTGACGGGCGGTTTGTGTTTTAGGTGACTGACGCCTTCGCGAGCAGGCTCGCTCCCACAGGGGATTATGTAAGCCGCAGATGATCGTTCCCACGCTCCGCGTGGGAATGCAGCCCGGGACGCTCCGCGTCCCTTCCAAAGCCGAACGCGGAGCGTCCGTTGAGGCATCCCCACGCAGAGCGTGGGAACGATCGGTGTCAGCACAGACTTTCGTCCAGACAAAAAAAACGCCAACCCTGAGGTTGGCGTTTTTGCTTCAGCTTGTAGCTTGTAGCTTGTAGCTTGTAGCTTGCAGCTAGTAACTCACAGCTGCCTCACTCAGGCTTCTTGCGTCCAAAACCCGGGCGCTGACCGGAACCAGCCGGTGCGCCGCGACGCTTGCCCGAGGGCTTGTCGCCGTCGACCAGTTTGATTCCCGGACGCTTTGGCGCCGGTTTGGCCGGGCGCTTGTTGGTGGTGTCGGCTGGACGATCCGCCACTGGCGTACCGCGACCGGCAGGAGCGCCGCGTTCGCCACGCTCAGTACGGCCATTGGCCGGACGCGGTGCGCGCTCGCCGTCACGGGCAACTGGCTTGCGACCTGGACGCTCGCCTTCGATTTGCGGCTCGCGGCCCGGGCGTGGACCGGTCGGTGCGCCGGCGGCTGGACGCAGGGTGCGTACGCGCTCGGTCTTGGCCATCGGCCGCGACGATTTGCGCTGCATGCGTTCGAGCTTGTCCTTGCTCTTGGCGTTCAGCTGCGGCATTGCCACCGGCGTCAGGCCGACTTCGGCGCTGAGGACGTCGACTTCGTACTGGCTCATTTCGCGCCAGCGACCCATCGGCAGGTCGGAGTTGAGGAACACCGGACCGAAACGCACGCGCTTCAGACGGCTGACCACCAGACCTTGGGATTCCCACAGACGACGCACTTCACGGTTGCGCCCTTCCATGACCACGCAGTGGTACCAGTGGTTGAAACCTTCACCGCCCGGCGCCTGTTGAATGTCGGTGAAACGCGCCGGACCGTCTTCCAGCACCACGCCGGCCTTCAGGCGTTCGATCATCTCGTCGTCGACTTCACCGCGTACACGCACGGCGTACTCGCGGTCCATCTCGTAGGACGGGTGCATCAGACGGTTGGCCAGCTCACCGTCAGTGGTGAACATCAGCAGACCGGTGGTGTTGATGTCGAGACGGCCGATGTTGATCCAGCGGCCTTCTTTCGGACGCGGCAGCTTGTCGAACACGGTCGGACGGCCTTCCGGGTCGTCACGGGTGCAGATTTCGCCGTCGGGCTTGTTGTACATGATCACGCGGCGCACCGATTCGGCGGCCTCTTCGCGTTTGATCACTTTGCCATCGATGGTGATGGCGTCGTGCATGTCGACGCGCAGGCCGAGGGTGGCGTCTTTGCCATTGACCTTGATCCGGCCCTGGCTGATCCAGGATTCCACGTCACGGCGCGAGCCGACGCCGATACGGGCGAGGACCTTCTGCAGCTTTTCGCCTGCTGGGCCGATTTCCTGGTCGTCTTTCTGATTGATGTCACTCATCTGGGCACCTCCCGGTGTGGTCTTTTCAGGCGGCGCCTGAAGTATTGAAAACTGGGTCCAGGCCGAAGGGATCGGCGAAGGGTCGCGAATCATACGCGGATGTGCGCCGTCGCGCATCAGAGACTAGCTGATCGATTGCCGGTTATTTCTTTTTCCGCCGACCGGCACCACCCAGTTTGATCAGGCGCAGCGCGGCTTCGGCCAGCACGGTGCGCTTGTCGTCCTTGTCGAGTTTCTTCCAGGCCTTGATCTCGCGCTTGCTGCGACCGCAACCCAGGCAGATGTCGTCGGAGAATTTGCAGAGGCTGATACAGGGGTCTTTGGTTGAGCTCATCATCCTCTCCAGAAACACATCAAACCCTGTGGGAGCGGGCTTGCCCGCGATAGCGGAGTGTCAGTCAACATCATTGGATCTGACCCACGGCAATCGCGGGCAAGCCCGCTCCCACAAGGGTCTTCACTGGTTTCTCAATAGGCGTCAGTCTTCGAACTCGCGCCGTTCGGCTTCGATCGCCTCGGCCAGTGCGCGGGCTTCGGCTTCTTCTTCGCTGAGTTCCGGTTCAGGCTGTTCGAGGGCGGCAACGGCGGCCAGGAGTTTCTCGCGGGCCTCGGCGACGCCCAGGACGTCCTCTTCCGGTTCGGCGTCAGGCGCCGCTTCAAGTTCAACTTCAGCTTCAACAACCGGCGCGATGATCTCAGGCTCAGACACCGGCGCTTCGCCATCCACCGCATCACGCAGCAAGTCGTCAAAGTCGGTTTTGATGCCTTCTTCCATGCTGTCCAGCTCCAGCAGCAGGGAATGGAAACTGGTTTCTTCCTTCTCCTCCTCCGGCTCGGCGCTGGCGTCGGCCAGTTCCTGCAGACTCTGCGGCACCGGCGCGTCGTCGAAGTCGAGCACCGGTTCGGCTTCCATCTCGCGCAGTTCGGCCAGCGGCGGCAGGTCTTCGAGGTTTTTCAGGTTGAAGTGGTCGAGAAACGCCTTGGTCGTGGCGAACATAGCCGGTTTGCCCGGCACGTCCCGATAGCCGACGACGCGGATCCACTCACGCTCGAGCAAGGTCTTGACGATGTTGCTGTTGACCGCCACGCCACGCACGTCTTCGATCTCGCCACGGGTGATCGGCTGGCGATAGGCGATCAGCGCGATGGTCTCCAGCAACGCACGGGAATAGCGCTGCGGGCGTTCTTCCCAGAGACGGCCGACCCACGGTGAAAACTTCTCGCGGATCTGCAAGCGATAGCCCGACGAGACTTCCTTGAGTTCAAAGGCGCGGCCCTCGCAGGACTTGCCGAGCAGGGTCAGGGCTTTCTTGAAGACCGCCGGCTCCGGCCGCTCGCCTTCTTCAAACAGTTCATACAGGCGCTCAAGGGATTGCGGCTTTCCCGAGGCCAACAGAAAGGCTTCAAGCAGGGACGCCAGCTCGCGGGGTTCAGTCAGGTTCATACAGGGACTCGTTATTCGGCTCGGGCTCGCACGTGGATCGCAGCGAACGGCTCATTCTGCACCAGCTCGACCAAGGATTCCTTGACCAGTTCAAGGATCGCCATGAAGGTCACCACCACACCCAGGCGGCCTTCTTCGGCGGTGAACAGCTCGACAAACGGCACGAAGCCGCCGCCCTTGAGCCGTTCCAGCACATCGCTCATGCGCTCGCGGGTGGACAGCGCTTCACGGCTGACCTGGTGGCTTTCAAACATATCGCCACGGCGCAGCACTTCGGCCATGCACATCAAAATCTCTTCCAGCGCGACGTCGGGCAACAGCTTGCGCGCCCGCGCTTCCGGGGCGTCGAGCTTGGGCACGATCACATCGCGACCCACCCGGCTCAACCCATCGATACCTTCGGCAGCAGCCTTGAAACGCTCGTATTCCTGCAAGCGGCGGATCAGTTCGGCGCGTGGATCGTCTTCTTCATCTTCGACGGTTTCAGCGCGCGGCAGAAGCATGCGCGACTTGATCTCGGCGAGCATCGCCGCCATCACCAGGTATTCGGCGGCCAGCTCCAGACGCACCGATTGCATCAACTCGACGTAGCCCATGTACTGGCGGGTGATTTCCGCCACCGGAATGTCGAGGATATTGATATTCTGTTTGCGGATCAGGTACAGCAGCAGGTCGAGCGGACCTTCAAAGGCTTCAAGGAAGACTTCCAGCGCATCCGGCGGGATGTACAGGTCCAGCGGCATTTCCATGACCGCCTGGCCATAGACCATCGCGAACGGCAGTTCCTGCTGGGCGCCGGCCTGGGGATCGACCACGGTTTCCACTGCGGACATTCAGGCCTCGACCATGAACGGCGTCGGATCGCCGCAACCGACGCGGACCACTTCCGGGTCGTCGCCAGTCAGGTCAATCACCGTCGAGGCCTTGATGCCGCCAAAGCCGCCGTCGATGATCAGATCGACCTGGTGCTCGAGCAACTGGCGCATTTCGTAGGGATCGGTAAGTGGGTCTTCATCGCCGGGCATGATCAGCGTCACGCTCATCAGCGGCTCGCCGAGTTCGGCCAGCAGCGCCAGCGCGATCGGATGGCTTGGCACGCGCAGGCCGATGGTGCGTTTTTTCGGATGCAGCAACAGGCGCGGCACTTCGCGGGTGGCGTTGAGAATAAAGGTGTAAGGCCCCGGCAGGTGCGCCTTGAGAATGCGGAAGGTGCCGGTGTCGATCTTGGCGTAATTGCCCAGTTGCGACAGGTCGCTGCAGATCAGCGCGAAGTTGTGCTTTTCATCGAGCTGACGCAGACGTCGCACACGCTCGATGGCGGTCTTGTCGCCGATCTGGCAACCAATGGCGTAGGACGAGTCCGTGGGATAAATCACCACCCCGCCTTTGCGGATGATCTCGACCGCCTGTTTGATCAGGCGCGCTTGCGGGTTTTCCGGATGTATCTGGAAAAATTGACTCACATTCTCTACCTGTTCAGACGGCGGCAATATCTGTGTCATGTTTGAACCGACACCACAGGGGTGGAAGGTCCTCGGGAACCGGCCGGTACTGGCCGATCTCGGACCAGCCGCCAGGGCCATGGAAGTCACTGCCGGCGCTGACCAGCAGACCGAACTCACGGGCAAGGATCGCCAGGCTGCCCACCTGTTCTGCGGGCTGATGGCCATTGACCACCTCGATAGCATGCCCGCCTGCTTGAATATAGTCGGCAATCAGCTTTCGGCGCTTGCTACGGGTGAAATCGTAGTGCCATGGATGCGCCAGGCTGACCCAGGCACCGGCGGCGCGCAGGGTGCCGACAGTGTCTTCCAGCGTCGGCCAGTGCAGTTTGACGTCGCCGAGTTTGCCGGCGCCGAGCCATTTGCGGAACGCCTCGGCGCGATCCTTTACATAACCTTCACGCACCATCCAGTCGGCGAAATGCGGCCGGGCCGGCGCGTTGCCGCTGTCGCCCAGTTCCTGCTGGATCTGCCGGGCGCCGTCGAGGGCACCGGGCATGCCCTTGAGGGCGAGCTTGCGGCTTATTTCTTCCGACCGCAGCCAGCGGCCATCGTGCAATTTGGCGATCGCTTCGACCAACGGCGCAGCGTTGACGTCGAAACCGTATCCCAATACGTGAATGGTCGCCCCGCCCCAGGTGCAGGACAATTCGACGCCATTGACCAGTTGCATGCCCAACTCGGTGGCGGCAGTACGCGCCTCGGCGAGCCCCTCAAGAGTGTCGTGGTCGGTCAACGCCAGGACTCGCACGCCGTTTTCGAACGCTCGCGCAACCAGAACCGCAGGCGCCAGGGCGCCGTCGGAGGCCGTGCTGTGGCAGTGCAAATCAACATTCACGGGGAGTTGTAACCTCAAATCAGCTGGCGCTATCGCGCGCCCATATGTTTGTTATTATGCCGCCACATCCAGCTTCTGGCTCTCACTGTGAAACAATTCATCGATTTCATCCCGCTTCTGCTGTTCTTCATCGTCTACAAACTTGATCCACGGGTCGTCGACATTGCCGGCCAGCAAGTGACCGTAGGCGGTATCTACAGCGCCACGGCGATGCTGATCATCAGTTCCCTGGTGGTGTACGGCGCGCTGTTCATCAAGCAGCGCAAGCTGGAAAAGAGCCAGTGGCTGACGCTGATCGCCTGTCTGGTATTCGGCAGCCTGACGCTGGCCTTCCACAGCGAAACCTTCCTGAAATGGAAAGCGCCGGTGGTCAACTGGTTGTTTGCAGCAGCGTTCATCGGCAGCCACTTCATCGGCGATCGCTTGCTGATCAAACGCATCATGGGCCACGCACTGACCTTGCCGGACCCGGTCTGGACCCGCCTGAACATCGCCTGGATCGCGTTCTTCCTGTTCTGCGGCGCCGCCAACCTGTTCGTCGCTTTCACCTTTCAGAGCATCTGGGTTGATTTCAAGGTGTTCGGCAGCCTGGGCATGACCGTGCTGTTCCTGGTCGCACAGGGCGTTTACCTGTCGCGCCATCTGCATGACACCGATACCACAACGCCAAAAACCGAGGACTGACATGCTCTACGCCATCATTGCCACCGACGTTGCCAACTCGCTCGAAGCTCGCCTGTCCGCGCGCCCGGCGCATCTGGAACGCCTGCAAGCGCTCAAGGGCGAAGGCCGCATCGTGCTGGCCGGCCCGCACCCGGCAGTCGACAGCAATGATCCGGGCGCAGCGGGTTTCACCGGCAGCCTGATCGTCGCCGAGTTCGACTCCCTCAGCGCCGCACAGGCCTGGGCCGATGCCGATCCGTACATCGCCGCTGGCGTTTACGCCAATGTGATCGTCAAGCCGTTCAAGCAAGTCCTGCCTTAAGTCCTTCCACGCGATGAACCTTCTCGGTTCATCGCGCTCTCAATCGCTCATTATTCTCGTTTGCCTGCCGACAACCTGCCCAATATCCATTTGGAAACAGGTGTCGCGATGCGCAAGGGTCCGTTGTGTCTGATGTTGCTCACGTTGTCGATCATGGCCCCCGCCCATGGTGAGGAAACCACCGAAAGCGGCAGCTCAACGCCATTGTCATTGAGCGCCGGCAGCCAGATCACCGAGCTGCAACAGCGGCTCAAGGCCAGTGAGCAGCAGCGCGAAGAACTGAACAAACAACTGCAAAATGCCGACAACACTCGCGAAAGCGCCCAGCTCGCCCGGCTGCGCCAGGAGAACCAGCGTCTGAAGCTGCAACTCAAGGAAGCCCAGGCCAGCCCGCTGCCGCGTTTGCTGACCGATCAACAGCAGTGGTTCGTCACTGGCGCTGGAGTAGCGCTATTGGCGCTGCTCTGCGGTATCTTTGCCAGCGGTGCAAGCCGAAAACGTCGGCAATGGCTAAATTGAGTGAGTCATGAGCGAGCTGTTATTGATTGATGATGACCAGGAGTTGTGCGAACTCCTGAGTAGCTGGTTGAGCCAGGAAGGCTTCCAGGTGCGCGCCTGCCACGACGGCCAGAGCGCCCGCAAGGCGTTGGCCGAAACCGCCCCGGCGGCGGTGGTGCTGGACGTGATGCTGCCCGACGGCAGCGGTCTGGAACTGCTCAAGCAATTGCGCAACGACCACGCCGACCTGCCGGTGCTGATGCTGTCAGCGCGTGGCGAACCGCTGGACCGCATCCTCGGCCTCGAACTGGGCGCCGACGATTATCTGGCCAAACCCTGCGACCCCCGCGAACTGACCGCGCGCCTGCGTGCCGTGTTGCGCCGCAGCCACCCGGCAGCCGTTTCGACGCAACTTGAGCTGGGTGATCTGAGTTTCAGCCCGGTGCGCGGCGTGGTCAGCATCGACGAAAAAGAACTGACCCTGACCGTCTCCGAAAGCCGCCTGCTCGAAGCCCTGCTCAAACAGCCGGGCGAGCCGCTGGACAAACAGGAACTGGCGCAACTGGCCCTCGGCCGCAAGCTGACCCTGTACGACCGCAGCCTCGACATGCACGTCAGCAACCTGCGCAAAAAAATTGGCCCCCACCCCGACGGCCGCCCGCGCATCGTTGCGCTGCGTAGCCGTGGTTACTACTACAGCCTCTGAACCAGCGCACTTATCCTGTGCGGGCCGGCTGGCGATGGTGTTTGTTTGGTCGGGTTTTTTGCGTGTATATCCGTTGCTGCGGTAACGGCTACTTAAGGTTCCGCTCTTACAGCGGGTCACCTTTTTCAAACGCCAAAAAGGTAACCCAAAAGGCTTGCTCCTACGTTCGGCCCTCGCAGGCTCGGGTTCCTTCGCTGCGGGATCGATCCGGGCGCAGCGGCTCCGGTTTGCTTCGCTGCACCTACTTCCGCTGTGTCTGGCTGCGCCAGACGGTCGCTACGCTCCCACGCCCGGATCAATCCCTCCACTCAGCCTTCCGATGTCGCCGGTTAGGCAAGATCAAGGGCACTCGAGCTAACGCTCTTTGTTGAGTGGTTAGGAGCGGGTGGTTGGCTTTGGATTTGTGGTGTTTGATCGTTCCCACGCGCAGCAAAGGAATGCGGCCTGGGAAGTTTCGCGTACCACAGCCTGAAGATCGCTGCCTTCGGTGCCTCTTAACCGGTCAATCGGGCACCGAACGAATAATGTCGGCCAAATCGTCCTTGGTTATCTCGTTGGCCTTAATGGCAGCGGCAATGTCTTTTTTGGAAAGTGGAAAACGCTTGAAAATTTCTTGCAAAGTATTCGCATCAACATTAGCCAGCCAGAGCGGATCAATGAAAGAACCGCCATACTCAGGCTTCATCGGTACTTCTTCGTGGGCAATCGTACCCTTATGGTTGAGATACACCACATAACGATCATGCCCTTCAGGAAAGCTTTTATCGTGATATAGCGTAGTACCCTGCGGCAGCACATAGTAATTCTCGTCGCCGTTTGGACCCTCGATCAGCAACGGTTCTTTAGTTTTGATCATCTTCTTATCGTGCCCCTGCGAACCATGATCAAAAATCAGGAATGCCAAAAAAATCGCATTGACCGATAAAGCTGCCATCAGCCATGGGCCGAGTTGCCTGGTAAACGTTTTATTAGTCATAGGGAAGCTCGGTATTCGCTTTGTTAAGGCACGCAGCCGTTGTTCTTTCGCTGAGCGACAATGTCGTCTAAATGAGGATCACAGCCTGGGCCCGTGCATTATCCAAAAGATCGCAGCCTTCAGCACCTCCTGCACTGGATATGTGTAAGGCCGGGCACGAAACGTCTTTACCGAAGCTTTACGCTGCGCTGACCGCCGCTGACCTTGATCTGCGTAATCTGCACTCATCCGGAACGTACCGGGAACGAGACAAGGAGATACACCATGCGCAAGACTCTTATCGCTCTGATGTTCGCTGCCGCTCTGCCAACCGTGGCCATGGCCATGCCGCAGGATGGCGGTCCGCTGGGTGGTCCGCTGGATGGCCCGCGCCACGGCGGTCAGATGCACGGTGGCATGCACGACAAAGGCCCGTACAGCCAGCTCGACCTGACCCGCGAACAGCGCGAGCAGATTCGCAAGATCATGGGCGAGCAGATGCATGAGCGTAAGCAGGTGGTCGACAAGTACCTGGAAAAACTCTCGCCGGCCGACCAGAAAGCCATGAAGGACGAGATCGCGGCCAACCACAAGAAAGCCGAGTCCGATGTCCGCGCACTGCTCAAACCCGAGCAACAGAAGCAGTTCGACGAGATCCAGAAGAAACGCGCCGAACGCCGCGCCGAATGGGCCGAGTTCAAGGCCTGGAAAGCGCAGCAGGCACAAAAGGCGCAATAATGGCTTGACCCTGGGCCCGACGACTCACATCGTCGGGCCTGTTCCATTCAAATCAAATGTGGGAGCGAGCCTGCTCGCGAAGGCGGTGTATCAGCCAGCGATGGATTGACTGACACTACGCCTTCGCGAGCAGGCTCGCTCCCACATTTGAACGGTGTAATTTTCGAGGAGTTTCTGTGCGTTCACTGTTCTGGCGGATTCTTGCGAGCTTCTGGCTGGCCATCGCTCTGGTAGCCGGGCTGTCGATTCTGCTCGGGCACATGCTCAATCAGGACGCATGGATTCTCAGCCGCCATCCCGGCCTCAACACGCTGGCGGCGGAATGGACGCAGACTTACGAAACCCTAGGCGAAGAAGCCGCCCAGGACATCCTCGAACAACGTAAACGCCAGTATCACATCGACGTTCAGGTGCTCAATGAAACCGGCGATCCGGTGGTGCGTGGCACCTTCCCGCGCCGGGCCGCAGCATTCGAAGCGCGGCAGAACAACGACGATCGCCGCCTGCCGTGGCGGCGCCTGACCGACGAAATCACCAGCGAAAAAACCGGTGACACCTACCTGTTCATCTACCGCATCCCGCACCCGGAACTCGACTCCTGGCACCGCGAAAGTCTGCTCTGGCCACTGAGTGCGCTGGGTATTGCGCTGGTGGTGCTGACCCTGTTCAGTTTGCTCGTGACTTTCTCCATCACCCGCCCGCTCAGTCGCTTGCGCGGCGCGGTACATGATCTGGGGCAGACGACTTATCAGCAGAACAGTCTGGCGAAACTGGCCAACCGCCGTGACGAATTCGGCGTGCTGGCCACCGATTTCAACCGCATGGGCGCGCGCCTGCAAAGCCTGATCGGCAGTCAGCGCCAGTTGCTGCGCGATGTCTCCCACGAACTGCGCTCACCACTGGCGCGCCTGCGCATCGCGTTGGCTTTGGCCGAGCGCGCCAACCCGCAAGAGCGCGAGAAATTGTGGCCACGCCTGACCCGTGAATGCGACCGGCTGGAGGCGTTGATCAGTGAAATTCTGGTGCTGGCGCGAGTCGATGCCGACAATGCCAGCGCTGAAGAAGTGGACCTGAATGCGTTGCTCGCCACACTGCAAAAGGATGCGCAGCTCAGCTCCCCCGAGCAGACCGTGCGCCTGCAAGCTGAGTCACAACTGAATCTCAAAGGCTGGCCGACGATGATTGAGCGCGCCGTGGATAATCTGCTGCGCAACGCCCAGCGCTTCAACCCGAGCGATCAGCCGATCGACTTGCAGGCAGCGCGGCAGGGTGAGCGGATTGTCATCAGCGTGCGCGACCATGGGCCGGGGGTACAGGCGGAACATCTGAGCCAGTTGGGCGAGCCGTTCTACCGGGCACCGGGGCAGACCGCTGCCGGGCATGGCCTGGGGCTGGCGATTGCCAAACGCGCGGCGGAACGGCATGGCGGCACGCTGACGCTGGCCAATCATCCGCAGGGCGGCTTTGTGGCGAGTCTGGAATTGCCGCTGATACCGGGAGTCGTGGTCCAGCCCTGAAAAAGCCCCTCACCCCAACCCTCTCCCGGAGGGAGAGGGGCCGACCGAGTTGTCTGCCGTTGTGCATCGACCTTATGGATCCGCAGAAACCAGACGTCCGGTATCCCGACGCTGGATTCAGCGAAGGACGCTCAGGTCGGTGTAATTCCAAAGCATCCCCCAATCAGTCCCCTCTCCCTCTGGGAGAGGGTTAGGGTGAGGGGCTTGTGATCTTCAGACCTTACCTGGCCAGGCGCTGACGAACTCAGCCAGATCAACCTTCTCCGCCACGCGCGGCTCTTTCTGCGGCGTGCCGAGATAGAGGAACGCGATCACCTCCTCGCCTTCCACCAGCCCCAGGCCTTCGGCAACATGCTTGGAGTACGCCAGATCCCCGGTGCGCCACACCGCGCCAATCCCCTGCGCATACGCCGCGAGCAAAATCCCGTGGGCCGCACAGCCGGCCGTGAGCAGTTGCTCGGCCTTCGGGTATTTCACGTGTTCCTGCAATTTCGCGATGACCACAACCACCAGCGGCGCGCGCAGTGGGCCGTTGCGCGCCTTGTCGATCATCGCGTCGGTGACTTCACCGCCCTGCTGGCGGGCCGCCTCGGCCAGCAACTCGCCCATTTGCTCACGCGCTGCGCCTTCGACTGTCAAAAAGCGGTACGGCTGCAAGTGCCCGTGATCCGGGGCACGCAAGGCCGCGCCGAACAGGGCTTCGCGCTGCTCGGCAGTAGGGGCCGGTTCGACCAGGCGGGGAACGGAAACACGGTTGAGCAACGCGTCGAGAGCCTGCATCGGCCACCTCCTTTGAAAAATGTGCAGCTATTCTAGCTGCAACTGCGCAGCGCCTGCCGGTTTACATGCCTTGCCCCGCAGGTAGAATGGCGCCCTTGTTCAATCAGCCCGAGCGGATTTCATGGCGTTGCCGACCTTACGGATCATTGGTTTTATCATCGGCATCTTCCTGATAACCCTGGCTGTGGCCATGGTCGTGCCGATGGCCACGCTGGTGATTTTCGAGCGCACCAGCGATCTGCCGTCGTTCCTCTGGGCGAGCATGATCACCTTTGTCGCCGGCCTCGCTCTGGTGATACCCGGCAGACCGGAACACATTCACCTGCGCCCGCGCGACATGTACCTGCTGACGGTCAGCAGCTGGCTGGTAGTGTGCATTTTCGCCGCGCTGCCGTTTCTGCTGACCCAGCACATCAGCTACACCGACTCGTTCTTCGAAAGCATGTCCGGCATCACCGCCACCGGTTCCACGGTGCTCAACGGCCTGGACAACATGTCGCCGGGGATTCTGATGTGGCGTTCGCTGCTGCACTGGATCGGCGGCATCGGCTTTATCGGCATGGCGGTGGCAATTCTGCCGCTGCTGCGCATCGGTGGCATGCGCCTGTTCCAGACCGAATCCTCCGACCGTTCGGAGAAGGTCATGCCGCGTTCGCACATGGTGGCGCGGTTGATTGTGGCGGCCTACGTCGGTATCACCATTCTCGGCAGCCTGGCGTTCTGGTGGGCGGGGATGAGCCCGTTCGATGCGATCAATCATGCGATGTCGGCGATTTCCACCGGCGGCTTTTCGACCTCCGACCAGTCGCTGGCCAAGTGGACGCAACCGGCAGTTCATTGGGTGGCGATTGTCATCATGATCCTCGGCAGCCTGCCGTTCACCCTCTACGTGGCGACGCTGCGCGGCAACCGCCGTGCGTTGATCAGGGATCAACAGGTGCAGGGTTTGCTGGCGATGTTGCTGGTGACCTGGCTGGTGCTCGGCACCTGGTATTGGTGGACCACCAAGCTGCATTGGCTGGAAGCGCTGCGGCATGTGGCGCTGAACGTGACCTCGGTAGTCACCACCACCGGTTTTGCCCTCGGTGACTACAGCCTGTGGGGCAACTTCTCGCTGATGCTGTTTTTCTATCTGGGCTTTGTCGGCGGCTGCTCAGGTTCGACGGCGGGCGGGATCAAGATTTTCCGTTTTCAGGTCGCCTACATCCTGCTCAAGGCCAACCTTAATCAGCTGATCCACCCGCGCGCGGTGATCAAGCAGAAGTACAACGGTCACCGTCTCGACGAAGAGATCGTCCGTTCGATCCTGACTTTCTCGTTCTTCTTCGCCATCACCATCTGCGTGATCGCGCTGCTGCTGTCGCTGCTCGGGGTCGACTGGATGACCGCGCTGACCGGCGCCGCCAGCACCGTGTCCGGCGTCGGCCCGGGCTTGGGCGAAACCATCGGCCCGGCCGGCAACTTCGCGACGCTGCCGGATGCGGCGAAGTGGATTCTGTCGTTCGGCATGCTGCTCGGCCGACTGGAGATCATTACGGTGTTTGTGCTGTGTATTCCGGCGTTCTGGCGTCATTGACTGCGTCCGGCACCTGCGTCAGGCGCAAGCGGTATTCGCCGGGTGTGGTGTCGAACCAGCGGCGAAACGCGCGGAAGAAGTTGCTCGGGTCGGCAAAACCCAACAGGTAGGCGATTTCCAGCAAGGTCATGCTCGGTTGCGCCAGATATTGCTCGGCCAGCTCGCGCCGGGTGTCGTCGAGCAACTGCTGAAAACTGGTGCCCTCCTCCTGCAAGCGCCGCTGCAAGGTGCGTTGCGACAGGTGCAGCGTCTGCGCCACGGTGTCGCGCTTGGGTTCGCCCTGGGGCAACAAACGGCACAGCACCTGGCGTGCCCGGTGCGTCACGCGGCTCTCGGAGAACCGCGCCAGATATTCCCCGGCAAAACGGTCATGCAACAGCGCCATGGCTTCGTTGGCTGTCGGCAGCGGCGCCTCCATATCGGCCCGTTCGAAGATCAACGCGTCGTATGGCGCGTTGAACACCAGCGGTGCGTGAAAGGCTTCTTTATAAGGTTGCAGATTTGTCGGCTGATCGCCCTGAACCAACACTTTGACCGGGTGCAGCGGACGCCCCGTCAGCCAGCCGCACAGCGCCAACGCGCAGGCCAGTGACGCTTCGGCGCTCTGCCGGGTCGGCGGTAGATGATCGCCGTGCACGGTGAGAATCAGCGCATAACCTTCCTCGAGCAGGCGAAAGCTCAGGTCAGCGCTTTCGGCAATGATGCGTTGATAGCGCACCAGACGCTGGAAGCCTTCAGCCAGGGTATTGCTCGACATCAGCGCATAGCCGGCGACATGAAACGAGGCCGGGCGCACCACTTTGCCCATGTTCAGGCCGATCGCCGGGTTGCCGGAAACCTCGACCGCGCGCTGCCAGAGCCGGGTCATGGAGTCTTGCGGGAAGCGTGCATCCGGATCTTCAAGGGCGCTGAAATCCAGCCCCAGTTGCCTGAACAGAACCCGGCAATCCAGGCCGTCCATCTCCAGTGCTTTGACAATCCCCATCGCCCAGCTTGCAGAAGTCGTTCGTTCGCTCATGGTTGTTATTCTTTTACATGACGGGCTGCAGATAACCGCCCTATTTGCGAAGGATACTAAAGTGGCGCCGATTGTCACTGGCCCACGCCAATGATCACTCTAGACTCAAATAAGCTCCCCGCCGAACAACTTGTCGCCAGAACAATCACCACAGAGAGCGCGGTCGTGGAAAACATCAAGCAGTTCAACAGCTTCGCCGAGTTCTACCCCTTTTACCTCGCCGAGCACAGCAACAGCACCTGCCGTCGTCTGCATTTCATCGGCACGTCTCTGGTCATCTTCATTCTCGCGCTCAGCATCGCCAAAGGCGCCTGGCTGCTGTTGCTCGCGCTTCCTCTGGCCGGTTACAGCTTTGCCTGGATCGGCCATTTCTTTTCGAGAAAAACCGCCCGGCGACGTTTCAGCATCCGCTGTACAGCCTGCTCGGCGATTTCGTCATGTACCGCGACATGATTCTCGGTCGCGTGGCGTTCTGAATGAGGGTCTGCCCATGAATGCCCATGCTCGCTTCACCCATATGAAGGATGGCACCGAGGAAGACTGGGCGATCATCGCCGCCGACTTCAGTGCCTATGCCAGACAACTGCCGTCGCGGATCCTCGCGCATCTGAAGCTGCTTGAGGGCGACTTCGGCGGTTTCCCGGTGGATCGCCTGACCCACTCGTTGCAAACTGCGACCCGCGCCTTTCGCGACGGGCGTGACGAGGAATACGTGGTCTGCGCGCTGTTGCACGACATCGGCGACACCCTCGGTTCCTACAACCATCCGGACATCGCCGCAGCGATTCTCAAGCCGTTCGTGGGTGCGGAGAACCTGTGGATGGTGGAGAAGCATGGCATTTTTCAGGGCTATTACTTCTTTCATCACCTGGGCATGGATCGGCACTTGCGCGAGCAATTCAAGGATCATCCGCAGTTCCACGCCACTGCCGAGTTCTGCGCCAAATACGACGCGGCGGCGTTTGATCCGGCATACGACACGTTGCCGCTGAGTTTCTTCGAGCCGATGATGGAAAGGCTGTTTGCGCAGCCGAAGAACTCGATTTACAAGGCTGCGATGCAAGAACACAGCCCCGCTTGATGTTGTTTGTTCTGCCCTCATCGCTGGCAAGCCAGCTCCCACAGGGTTGTGTGCCGTTTACAAAACCTGTGGGAGCTGGCTTGCCAGCGATGAGGACCTTTCAAACACCCGAGAACTAAGCGAGCTCGGCAACTTTGGCAGCCTTAAGCTCCGCCTCCCGCGCCTGGGCATCCGCCAATCGATACAGCTCGATCGTGCCGTCCCAATGCTCGATCAGCGCCGTGCACGACTCGACCCAATCGCCGCAGTTGAGATAGTCCACCTCCCCCACCTTGCGAATCTCGGCATGGTGGATATGCCCGCAAACCACGCCATGCAGTTCGCGCTTCACACACTCGTGGGCGATGGCTTCTTCAAAGTCGCTGATGAAACTCACCGCTGTCTTGACCTTGTGTTTCAGGTACGCCGACAGCGACCAGTAACCGTAGCCATAGCGGGCACGCCAGTGATTGAGCCAGCGGTTGAGGGTCAGGGTGAATTCGTAGGCCGAGTCGCCGAGAAACGCCAGCCAGCGGTGATAGCGGGTGATCACATCGAACTGATCGCCGTGGATTACCAGCAAATGCCGACCGTCCGCCGTAACGTGCACCGCCTCGTCGACCAACTGGATATTGCCCAGAATCAGTTTCGAATAGCGCCGCAGGAATTCGTCATGGTTGCCGGTGACGTAGATCACCTCAGTGCCGCGCTTGCTCATGGTCAGCAATCGGCGGATGACGTTGGTGTGGGCTTGCGGCCAGTACATGCCGCTGCGCAGTTTCCAGCCGTCGATGATGTCACCGACCAGATAGACCTTGTCGGCGTGGTAGCCCTTGAGAAATTGCGACAAGTGCTCGGCCTGGCAATCCCGGGTGCCCAGGTGCACATCGGAGATCCACAGGGTTCGCACCCGTTGTTTGCGACTGGGTCGGGCGAGCTCGGCGCTGGTCATGGGCAACCCTCTGCGATGTTTTCGCCAGCTTGCGCGCGCCCGGTTAATCGACCGTGACAAGCGTGAGTCAGTCGTGTGACAACGCATCCGGCGTACGGCGGTGTAGACTGACGGCCACTTCGGAGACAACCTGCCATGCGACCGATCCTCACCCTGCGCCAGTACACCCATGACCTGATTGTGCACAGCCACGAGCACGCGCAGTTGGTGTTCGGGCTGTCCGGTGCGCTGGATTTCGAGGTCGAGGGCTGTGGCAGCCAAGTGCGTCAGCAGAGTGTTGTGGTGGTTCCGTCCGGCGCTCATCATGCCTGCGACAGTCCCCAAGGCAGCAGCTGCCTGGTGCTCGACATCCCTGAAGGGCAATGGGTGCAGGAGTCGCTGGGCGCGCATGCCGAGGCCAGTCGGCGCTTGCTCGATCATCCGGGGCGGCTGTCGCTGGACTCGGGGCAGAGCCAATTGGTCAACTGGCTGGCGAACAGTCCGGTCAGCGATCCGTTGATCGCGCAGCAAGGCGCTGTGTTGCTGCTGGCCAGTCTCAATCACGCGCAACCTGCCGAACTCGGCGCGCGTCGCCTGCCCTACGCCGCGCTGGATGCGCACATCGAGCAATACGCCGGCTATCCGCTGCAAGTGGCCGACCTGGCGCGCGTGGCCGGGTTGTCCAGCGCGCGCCTGCACGCTCGGTTCATGGCCGAATGCGGACAGACGCCGATGGATTACATCCGCAGTCGACGCCTGCATCTCGCGGTGCAACTGCTGCGCGACACTGCATTACCGATTGGTGAAGTAGCCAGTCGCGTCGGTTACAGCTCGCAAAGTGCGTTCTCGGCCGCAGTCCTACGTGAGTTCGGCTCGTCGCCCGGACATCTCCGGCGCGATTCCTGCGACAAAAGACGATAGCCTGCCGACAGACTTGCAGGCCGAGACGCGGTTCAATGGCCCCATGAAGTTGAACCTGAAAAAAGGAATGCAATGACTCCGCGTACCGCCCTCGGCGCTCTGCATATCGGCGCTTTGATGTTTGGCCTGACCGGTGTGTTCGGCAAACTCGCTGCCGCATCCCCCGCTGTGATCGTATTTGGACGTGCAGCTTTCGCCGTGCTCGCCCTGGCATTTTTCGCCCGTTTCGCCAGCCAGCATGGTTGGCAGAAACTTCAGGCCGTGGACTGGCGGCGCCTCGCCCTCAGCGGCGTGTTGCTGGCCGGGCACTGGGTGAGTTTTTCGTATCGGTGAAGATCGCCGGGGTGGCCATCGCCACGTTGGGCTTTGCCAGTTTCCCGGCGTTCACGGTGATTCTCGAAGGACTGATCTTCCGCGAACGCATCCGTGCCAATGAAATCGTCCTGGTGGTATTGGTCAGCATCGGTCTGGTGCTGGTGACGCCCGCATTCGATCTGGGCAGTGGCGCGACCGTCGGCTTGCTATGGGCAGTGTTGTCCGGCCTGCTGTTTTCCCTGCTGTCGCTGACCAACCGCGCCAGCTCCGGGCGCATTCCGGCGGTGCAGGCGGCGTTGTGCCAGAACGTCGTCGTGGCTTTGTGTCTGTTGCCGGTCGCGGCGCCGCAGTTGAGTCAGGTTCAAGCGCTGGACTGGTTGTGGATCGCCCTGCTCGGGGTGTTCTGTACCGGCGTCGCCCACAGCCTGTTCGTCGCCAGTCTGGCGGTGATCAAGGCGCGCACGGCGGCGGTGGTGTTTGCGATGGAGCCGGTCTACGGCATCACCATCGCCTGGCTGCTGTTCAATGAAAACCCGACGCCGAAGATGTTGATTGGCGGCGCGCTGATCATTGTTGCCATCGTTGTATCGGCGCGGATGTCAGGCCATGCCGACAAGAAAACCGTCGCCGCCGAGGCTGCCTCTCACTGAGTGCGGTCGTTGTGGCCGAGGTCGCGGTCAGGATCGATCTGATCGCGCACTCGCTGCTTCAATACCTTGGCCTCGGGAAAACCACCGTCGGCCTTGCGCTCCCAGATCTGCACACCCGCACAGGTGATGTGAAACACCCCACCGGTGCCCGGCACCAACGACACTTTGCCCAGGTCATCAGCGAAGGTGCTGAGCAGTTCCTGGGCCAGCCACGCGGCGCGCAGCAGCCACTGGCATTGAGTGCAATAAGTGATGACAACTTCGGCTTTGGCGACGGTCATGATCGCTGAAACTCCTGAGACAGAGGGCGCCGCTATAATAGCCGGCTTTACCGCTTGCCCCGAGACTCACAATGCGCCGTTTGCTGTTTTGCCTGCTGCTTGGTTTCCTTCCCCTGCTGGTTCACGCCAGTGAAGCGCCACGACCGAAAGTCGGCCTGGTGCTGTCCGGCGGTGCTGCGCGCGGGCTGGCGCACATCGGCGTGCTCAAGGCGCTGGAAGAACAAGGCATCAGGATCGACGCGATTGCTGGCACCAGCATGGGCGCGGTAGTCGGCGGCCTGTACGCCTCGGGCTACAAGGTCGACGAACTGGAAAAACTCGCCCTGAGCATCGACTGGCAAGCGGCGCTGTCCGACGCGCCGCCGCGTGAGGACGTGCCATTTCGACGCAAGCAGGACGACCGCGATTTTCTGGTGAAGCAGAAACTCAGCTTCCGCGACGACGGCAGTCTCGGCCTGCCATTGGGGGTAATTCAGGGCCAGAACCTCGCACTGTTGCTGGAAAGCCTGTTGGCGCACACCAGCGACACCCGCGACTTCGACAAACTGCCGATCCCGTTTCGGGCCGTGACCACCGACATCGCCAATGGTGAAAAAGTGGTGTTTCGCAAAGGCCACCTGCCGCAAGTGATCCGCGCGAGCATGTCGATCCCGGCGGTGTTCGCCCCGGTCGAGCTCGATGGGCGCCTGCTGGTGGACGGTGGCATGACCGACAACATCCCGCTGGATGTCGCGCGGGAAATGGGCGTCGACATCGCCATCGTCGTCGACATCGGCACGCCGCTGCGCAATCGCAAGCAACTGACCACGGTGGTCGATGTGCTCAATCAGTCGATCACCCTGATGACCCGGCGCAACTCCGAAGAACAACTGGCGACTCTGCATGCCAATGACGTGTTGATCCAGCCTGCGCTGGCCGCGTTCGGCGTGACCGATTTCGGCAAGGCTCAGGAGATGATCGACGCCGGTTACCGCGCCACGCGGATCCTCGATGCGCGGCTGGCGCAACTCAAGCCGACTCAAACCCAGGACGCGGAACTGAACGCCGCCCGTCAGCCGGGCCAGCGCACGCCGATCATCACCGCGATCCGCGTCGAAAATGACTCGAAAGTCGACGATGACGTAATTCGCTATTACATCCGCCAACCGATCGGCGCGCCGCTGGACCTGGGCCGCCTGCATTCGGACATGGGCACGCTGTACGGCCTGGATTACTTCGATCAAGTGCGTTACCGCGTGGTGCACAAAGGCCAGGATCACACCTTGGTCATCAGTGCCAGCGGCAAGCGCAGCGGCACCGATTACTTGCGGGTCGGCCTGAATCTGTCGGACGACATGCGCGGCGACAGTGCTTTCAACCTTGGTGCCAGTTATCGCGTCAACGGCATCAACCGCCTCGGTGCGGAATGGCTGACCCGCGCGCAGATCGGCGACAAGCAGGAGCTGTACAGCGAGTTCTATCAGCCGCTGGACGTCGGCTCGCGTTACTTCGTCGCGCCCTACGGGTCGTTCGAGGCGCAGAACGTTGACTCGGTGCTGGATAACGATCCGATCGCCCAGTATCGGGTCGAGCGTTACGGCTTCGGCCTCAACCTCGGCCGGCAGATCGGCAACAACGGTGAAGTGCGACTCGGCGTCGGGCAGGCCTGGGGCAAGGCTGACGTACGCATCGGCGATCAGGATCTGCCGAGCGAGAGTTTCAACGAAGGCTTCTATACCGTGAAGTATTCCTACGACTCGCTGGACAACGTCTACTTTCCGCACGAGGGCAAGGACGTCAGCCTGACGTTTGCCCAGTTCGAACCGGGCCTGGGTTCAGACAATCGCTATCGCCAGTGGGAATTGAATTTCGACAAGGCCATGAGCCACGGGCCGGATACGCTGATACTCGGCGGGCGCTACGGCCGGACGCTGGACGATGCCAATGTGGTGACCTCAAGCTTCCTGCTCGGCGGCGCGCGGCAGTTGTCGGGGTTCCGTGAGGACGCGCTGTCCGGGCAGAACGTCAGCCTGATGCGCGCCGTGTACTACCGCCGCCTGACGCCGCGCTCGTACCTGCCGCTGGACTTCCCGCTGTACGCCGGCGCCTCGCTGGAGCGCGGTCGGGCGTGGAACAATGACAATGAGTTCGACAGCGGCTACATCAACGCCGCGAGTGTGTTTATCGGCTTCGACACGCCGCTGGGGCCGTTGAACTTCACTTATGGGTTGAATGATGCGGACGAGCAGGCGGTTTACCTGAATCTGGGGCAGACGTTCTGACGCCTTCGCGAGCAGGCTCGCTCCCACAATGGAATGCGCTCTATCCTGTGGGAGCGAGCCTGCTCGCGAAGGCGGTCTCGGGTGAACCCAAAAATCCGTTGGCGCTCAGCGAATCCCCGCCAACAACGTCCTTGCCGTCTGCTTCAACGGCTCATCCCCTTCCCTGAGCAATTCATTGAGCAGCGCGATCGCACTGTCGATGTCGCCATCGTCGATGCAGGTTTGTGCCTGTTCGAGCTTGCCGGCGGACTCGATGTCGGTGGACTCGGGTGGTTGCAGATCCAAAGGTTCCAGCACCAGCGACGGCTCGGGATCGCCGAACTCATTGAGAAAGTCATCGTCGAGGGGTTGGGCGTCGGGTTCGGGGATCCATTCGAGTTCGGCTTCTTCGGCAGATGCAGCCTGTGGCAGTTCGAAATCGACAGGCAGCACCGACAGGCTGGTGCCCAGCTCCGGATCATCGATCGGCGGTGCGGCGGCATCGGCGCGGCTGTCGTTCAAATCCCAATTTGAATCCATCGACAGTTCGCCCAGATTCAATTCGAAATCATCCTCCGCAGGGCTGAGCGTCGATGCGAGCGGCGCAGCTGCGGTCGCTGCCGTGGCCACGGGCAGCTCAGGCGCGATTGGCGTTGCTGCAAATACCGCCGGTGCGGCGCCTGCCAGTTTGGGATGGCGAGCGCGGGTTTCAATCAGTTCGCGCTCATCGACGCCAAGCGCACGCAGGCGGTTTTCCTGCTGTTCGTAAGCGGCGCTGTCACCCTGGCGCCCAAGAACCTCCAGCAACTGCAAACCGAGATCGGTGCGTTCAGGTTCCTTGTGCAAGGCATCGCGCAGCAGCCCGGCCGCTTCGCTGAGGCGGCCGTAGGCCAGATAGATGCCCACAGCCTCCAGCACGTCGCCGGCACCGGGTTCGTCGCGATGATCGGTGGCCGCGTGCGCACCGACAGATTGTTGAAGTTCAGACTCATCAACGTTGTCTTCGGCGCTCACAGGCAATAGCGGCATCGGCGTGCCATCTGCGGTCGAACCTTGCTGACGACGGCGTATGAGCAACGCCGCTAGCACGCCGAGCAGCAATATCAGTCCGCCAAGCAGCGGCCAGTTCACGCCATCGTCTGCCGCCTCGACCGGAGCTGAAACAGCGGCCGGAACCGGAGCGACTACGGGCGGTGGTGGCGCTTTCTGCACTTCGGCCAGACGGGTTTGCAACTCTTCGATCTGCTTCCTGCCGTCGGCTATTTGCACTTGCTGCTCTTGCAGCCTCAGGTTCTGTTCGTCGAGGGTCTTTTGCAACTGCTGGGTCAGCAGCACGCTGGCGGCCAGTTGCTCGGCCTGCGCATCGTTGGCAGGTGCCGCTGGCGTTGGCGGCACAGGCGTCGCCGTGCGGTTGCCCTGGGCAGCCTGGGGCGGTGCGGTAACCGGTTCGACGGTTGGAAACTCAGAAGATTGCGGGCGCGGATCCGGCTCGTCGGTGGCGGGCACAATGCCCGGCGAACCCGGTGGATCGATCAACACCGTGTACTCGCGCAGCAGACGTCCGTTGGGTTGATCCAGCTGCACGAGAAAATTCAGGAGAGGTTCGTTGACCGGTTTGCCGGACGTCACCCGGATCATCTGGCGGCTGCCGCGCAGGATCGGAGTGAACTTGAGGTCATTGAGAAAGAACACCCGCTCGACGCCCGCCCGGCCGAACTCATCCGCCGAAGCCAGGCTGGCCGAGAGATCGTTTTGCGTCAACGTACCGACATCAACCAGCGCGATGTCGGCCTTGAACGGCTGATTGAGGGCTGAGTGAACAGTGATTTCGCCCAACCCCAACGCCATCGACCAGGTCGAATAGCTGAAAACGCCAGCGAGCAGCAGCCATTTGGCGCCCCCGCGCAGCACGTGCCGACTTGCGAGCATGAGCATCCCTTAAATAAGCAAAACCGGTTTCTATGCGTTCGCACATCCGGTACGAACACGATATTGCCCAGTAGTTCTTATAGTCCGCTCAGCGCGATCTCTCAAAAAATCGCTGCCGGGATGTGCCTCAAGATTTTTCCAGGTTGGCCAGGATGTGACCGTGTACGCGCATGCACACCTTCAAATCCGCCTCATCGACGCCCTCGAACAATTCGTGGCGCAGTTGCGTGGCAATGGTTTCGATTTGTTCGATCAAGGGCAAGGCAGGTGCGCAGAGCACGATTTTTTCGCCCGGCGGTCTTCCATCACGGACTGGCGTTGCACCAGTCCCTGGTTCTCCAGACTATCGAGCAAGCGCGCCAGGGTCGGGCCTTCGACGCCGACACTCTGCGCCAGTTCGCGTTGGGTCGGCGCCTCTTCAAAACGCGCCAGATGCAGCAGCACCAGCCAGCGCGCCTGCGACAGGCCCAGCCCGGCGAGGCGACGATCCAGTTCGGCACGCCAGCCACGGGACATCTGGGCCAGTTGCATACCAAAGCGATGTTGATCGGTTAACGGCATAAAACACTCACGGTTAGACTGAAAATACGGAAAATCTAATTATTAGTCAGCTAAGCATGGGCGGCAGTTATAGGCAAGAGTGGCTCTGTACTGAATCGTTACAACTGCGCGAAGATCAAAAGCCCCTCACCCTAGCCCTCTCCCAGTGGGAGAGGGAACTGAGCGGGGGATGCTTTGAAAATTCGCCGACCCGACAGCGCTCGCTGAATCCATAATCGACTCGGTTTTGCAGGTCGAGTCTGCCGCCAGACACCGCGGTCGGCTCCCTCTCCCTGTGGGAGAGGGCTGGGGTTAGGGAACGGCCAGATTACATCTCGAATTCAGACTGCAACGCCGCCCGCACACAATAAAGCACGCCTTCAGGAACACGTCCGGCGAACAACTCGGCGACTTCGGCGACGGACGGCAACTCGCCCTCGCCATCGAGAAACGCGTCCTGCACTTCGCCCATCAATTCCTCAGGCAAATCCAGCGCCTGCTCCAGCGACAACTGCTGCTTGCCGATGGCTTCGGCGAGCATGGCGTAGACGTTCTTCTCCGAGCACTGCAACTGCCCGGCGATCTGCAGCGGGGTCATGCCGGCGCGGGCCAGGGTGATCAGCTCGTGACGGACATCGGCGACCACCTTCGGCGTCTCCGCCTCGCCGCCGAGCACTTCGAGGAAGGCTTCGCCATAGCGCTCCAGCTTGCGTGCGCCGACGCCGCTGACCCGGGCCATTTCCGCCAGAGACGTCGGCTGGCTGCGGAGCATTTCCAACAACGTCGAGTCGGGGAAGATGACGTACGGCGGCACGCCGTGTTCTTCGGCCAATTTGCGCCGCAGTGCGCGCAAGGCTTCCCACTGTTCGCGTTCCTCGCCGCGCACCAGTTGGCTGGCCTGGCTCTTGCTGCCCGTTTTGGCAGTGACTTGCGGTTTCAGGTCGCGGCGCAGTTCCAGCTTCACTTCGCCTTTGAGCAGCGGCCGGCAACTGTCATTAAGACGCAGACCGCCATAACCCTCGTGATCGACATCGGCCAACCCACGCGCCACCAGCTGGCGGAACAGCGAGCGCCACTCGCTCTCGCTCAACGCTTTGCCAACGCCAAACACCGACAAATGCTGATGGCCGAAGCTGCGCACCTTTTCGTTGTCCTTGCCCAGCAACACGTCGACCAGATGACCGACGCCATAGCGCTGGCCGGTGCGGAAAATCGCCGACAAGGCCTGACGAGCAGGTTCGGTGGCGTCCCAGGTCTGCACGCCGTCGACACAGTTGTCGCAGTGCCCGCACGGTTCTGGCATGTCTTCATCGAAATAGGCCAGCAACGCCTGCCGGCGGCAGCGGGTTTCTTCGCACAGCGAGAGCATGGCGTCGAGCTTGTGCTGCTCCAGACGCTTGTGCCGCTCGTCGCCTTCGGAGTTCTGCAGCATCTGCTTGAGCATCACCACGTCTTGCAGACCGTAGGCCATCCACGCATCCGCCGGCAGCCCGTCACGGCCGCCGCGTCCGGTTTCCTGGTAATACGCCTCAAGGGATTTCGGCAGATCGAGGTGCGCGACAAAGCGTACGTTGGGCTTGTCGATGCCCATGCCGAACGCCACGGTGGCGACCATGATCAGGCCTTCCTCGTTGAGGAAGCGCTTCTGGTGATAAGCGCGCAGATCGTTGGGCAGACCGGCGTGATACGGGAGCGCCGGGAAGCCCTGCTCGCTGAGGAACGCCGCAACTTCTTCGACCTTCTTGCGCGACAGGCAGTAAACGATGCCGGCGTCGCTGCGCCGTTCGGCGAGGAACGCCAGCAACTGTTTGCGCGGCTGCTCCTTGGGCACGATGCGATAGAAGATGTTCGGGCGGTCGAAACTCGACAGAAAGCGCTCGGCGTTCTGCAGGTGCAGGCGATCGACAATTTCTTCGCGGGTGCGCTTGTCGGCGGTCGCGGTGAGGGCAATGCGCGGAACGTTGGGGAACAGCTCGGCCAATTGACCCAGTTGCAGGTATTCGCGGCGGAAATCGTGACCCCATTGCGACACGCAATGCGCTTCGTCGATGGCGAACAGGGCGATTTCCAGGCTTTGCAGGAACGCCAGCATGCGTGGCTGCACCAGACGCTCGGGCGCGAGATAGAGCATTTTCACTTCGCCGCGCTTGATCCGCAGGGCGAGATCACGCTGCTGCTCGCCACTAAGCGTGGAGTTCAGCGCAGCGGCGGCGACGCCCAGTTCTTCAAGGGTGGCGACCTGATCGTCCATCAGCGCGATCAACGGCGAAACGACCACCGCCAGGCCCTCGCGCAACAGTGCCGGCACCTGGAAGCACAACGACTTGCCGCCACCGGTAGGCATCAGCACCAGCGCATCACCGCCGCTGGCCACGCGCTCAATGATCGCACCCTGACGGCCACGGAAACTGTCGTAGCCGAAGATGTCCTTGAGGACGCGTTGAGCCTGTTCGAGCATAAAAACTCCAAAAATCTACCGATACATCCCTGCTCAGGCTGGTTCAGAGCAGCTTCGGCTGCTTAAACAAAACGTAAGAACACATTGCATGACCAGCGCAGCGCCAGCAGGGATCGCAAAACGCGGCAGTATACCCGAGGCCTTCGCCGCACAGGGTGCCGCTGAGAAGACACCGCCCGACCGACACACAAAAAGCCCTTGTGGGAGCGAGCCTGTTCGCGAAAGCAATCGGTCAGTCAATGCAACAGTGCCTGACATGCCGCCTTCGCGAGCAGGCTCGCTCCCACATGGCTTTGTATACCGTCCGGCATTTACGGCAAATCTGCCAAGCGGCTGGCTAGAGCGCGCAAGAAAGCCTAGAATTCCCGCATTGTTTATTCCCCAAGGTAGCCCCGTAATGTCCTTCGCTGAGCAACTGACCCGCCTGCAAGTCTTCCTCGATGCCGACGAGCTGCACGACGAGGCGCTGGATTACGTCGCCGCCCACGGTTACCTGACCGCGCTGTCTATCTGCTGCGAAGACGTTCCGGAGCGCGAGTGGATCGACGCGCTGTTCGCCGAAGAGCCGCATTACGCCGACGAAGCCCAGCGTGCCGAAATCGAAGCCACACTGATCGGCCTCAAAGCACACATCGCTCGCCAACTGGCCTCGGATGAAGAATTCGAATTGCCGTGCGAACTGGATCTGGGCGAAGAGCCGGACGATTCCGAACTGCGCGGCTGGTGCATCGGTTTCATGGAAGGCGTGTTCCTGCGTGAAGCGGCCTGGTTCGAAACCGCCGAAGAAGAAGTCAGCGAAATGCTCCTGCCGATCATGGTCGGTTCCGGCCTGTTCGACGAGCAGCCTGAGTTCGAAGACATCGCCAAGGACGCCAACCTGATGGACGACATGATCGTTCAGATCCCGGAAGCCCTGACCGCGCTGTATCTGCTGTGCCAGGCCCCCGACGAAAAACCGGCGATCCTCAAGCCTCGTCATCACTAAGAACCGGCCT
Organism: Pseudomonas sp. AC255; assembly: GCF_979258175.1. NCBI lineage: Bacteria > Pseudomonadati > Pseudomonadota > Gammaproteobacteria > Pseudomonadales > Pseudomonadaceae > Pseudomonas > Pseudomonas sp. AC255. The sequence continues at coordinate 3,659,715 of NZ_OZ409841.1, forward strand.
ATGGACAACCCCATAGGCAACCGCCCCCTGATGTTGCGCTACGTCCTGCTGGCCATCGGCTGGCTCAGCGTCGCATTGGGGGTGATCGGCATCTTCCTGCCGGTCCTGCCCACCACCCCCTTCCTCCTGCTCGCCGCGGCCTGCTTCGCGCGCAGCTCTCCGCGGTTCTATCGCTGGCTGGTCGAACACCCACGCCTGGGGCCATGGATTCGCGACTACCTCGAAGGCAACGGCATCCCGCTCAAAGGCAAGGTCTACGCGATAGGCCTGATGTGGGTGAGCATTCTGTTCTCGTGTTATCTGGTGCCGCTGATATGGGCGCGGGGGTTCATGCTGACGAGTGCGGTGCTGGTGACGGTTTACATATTGCGGCAGAAGACACTTCGCAAGCCCTGAGCTGTCCTTGGATTGCGCTTGAAAAACAGCCTCCCGCCGGCCTGTTCATCAGGGAACACCTCCGTTCCAGGTAGCGCCTGAGTGATTTAATCCGGCTTGCCAATCAAACACATTCAGCCCCGATTCCTGAAGCCTACCGTTCATCTGGAAACCGTCGGCACCTGTCAGGTTTGACAGGTGTGCAAATCCATCAACACAGGTTCAATCACTCCATCACCCGACCGGAGTGCACGCCCATGCTTGCCAAATATCCCGCGCCTGCAAGCCCATTGGGGCTTCGCATCTCCGTGCGCCTTGAACGTCGCAACACAACGCCAAAACGCTCTTGCAGAGGACTCGCCTGATGCCAGCTCACAAGAACTTCCGCTTCCCTCCCATCAAGCGCGGCAACGGCACACTGGCCCTGCGCCCGCTACTGATCCCGGAGATGCATGAACCTGTACAAGACGGCGATAACGGCATCAACATCAAGGTGGCGACTGGCGATCCCAAAGGTTTGTGGTGCGCGATCAATCCTTATCTGCCGCAGATGAGCGAAGGTGACAGACTGGATATCTGGTGGAACAACAAGCATGTACTCACACGATTTGTGACGGCCGATGAAGTCGATCAGCGAGTGTTCTTCTACTTGCCGACGCCAACAGAGTCTGGGTGGGCCGAGAATTGCCATTACGTGCTGACCCGAGTGGGTGAAACCGAACCCGACCCGCCGTCGGCGTCCCTGCGCATACTGATCAAGCTTTTCAAGCCTGGAAACCGTGATAAGGAACCGCATTTGCCCGACGGCCATTCAGAATTGAATATCGTGCAATTGCCGCCCGAGGTGGTTGAACAGGGCGTGATTGATGCCGGCTGGGCAGAAAAAGGCGTCAAGGCCACCATTCCCCACTACGTGTACTGCACCCGCAACGATAAGGTCCGCCTGCATGTTGGCGATCATTTGCTCGCTGCTCACCTCATCACGCAAGAGCAAGCCGAAAACAGACAGCCGATCGAAATCCTGATTAAACGGGCAGACATTCTCCGCGCCGGGGACGGTGTCCGTCGGGAAATCAGATACGACATCAATGACGAAGTGTGGAACTGGGCCGATCGGCACTCCAAACGCACTTACGTCGATATCGAAGCCGGCGGCTGGTACCTGGAATATCCGGTCATCAGAGAATCCATCAATGGCGTCATCACTATCAGGGATTTGAACAAGCAGCCAGTCACCGTGCAGATCCATGTCAGCAGCCCGGACTTCAGTCTCGGCGACAAAGTGGAAATGACCTTCATTGGCAGGCCGCCGGGTAACGCTGAACCCATCTTCTGGTGCGAATCCCGCGAGATAAACAACGTTCCCTCAGTGCTGGAAATCAAGGTGCCCTATGACTTGATCAGGTCTATCGTTCTTGGCCGGGCCGATGCCTCCTATATTCTCTACAAAAAGGACGGTGGTGACCCGCTGTCCTCCAAGCGCACCATTGCCACGGTAGTGGGCGACGTCAACATGCTGCCCGAGCCGAACATTCTTGAGCTGATAGGCGATACCCTCAAACCGGATCTGCTCTTCGCCACGGTTGAAGTCCGCTATGCCATGAAGAACGGTGACCTGATCTGCCTCATATGGCTGGGTACCCGGTTCAATGGCGATGAGTATCTGCACGAGGCTACGCATATCGTCACCGACAACGAGGCCAGGGAAGGTCTGGTCACGTTCCACATCGAAGCAGAGCACATCACGGTGCTCGACAACGGCACGCTGGATCTTTCCTATGTAGTGGCGAACGATGCACCGGGTCTCGACGTGAGAGAATCCGAGCACTTGCTGGCCAAAGTCGAGAAGGTCCGGGCGACGTTGCCCAGACCCAAGGTCGAGGAGGCCGACCCGCCGGGGGATGTGCTTGATCCGTCGAAAGTATTCGACAGCGTGCATGTGCTGATCGCCGAGGCGGAGACGCTGGACAAGGACGTGCTGACTTATTACTGGCGCAGCCCCAATCCATTCTCCAGTACCAGCGACTGGCTGCCGATAACCACCGTCAGCGCAGGCAAACCTGTGCGGTTCAGGGTCGACGAGGAATATGTCACGGCGAACATCGGGCAATATGTGGATGTTCGCTACGCGCTATGGCGTGCGGCTTCGCAGCGCTATGAATACTCGGCCACGCTGGTGTTGTTGATTGGTGAGATAGTGGCGCCTGTGATCAATTCAGTTGTCGATACCCGCGGTGATTCAATTCCCGATGAGGGCTTTACCTTCGACACCAGCGTAACAGTCAAGGGCACGGCCAGCTCCAATCTAACGCTGCAGTTGTATGACGGCATTACGCCTATCACACCGATTGTGACAGTCGATGCCAGCGGCGAATGGACACTGCCGCTCACGGCACTGAGCGTCAGCGCTCACAGCATCACGGCCAAGGCGTTGTACGGAAATAATCCGGTGTCAGCGGCACGGACCTTTACTGTGGCGGTGGCCACGGCGCCGACCATCACCTCGGTCAGGGACTCCAAAGGCGAGGTCGCGGCGGGTGGCACCACGTTCGATACTTCGGTCACGTTGAGCGGCAAGGCGTTCGCCAATCAGAAGGTCGAAATCTTTGACGGGATCACCTCAAAAGGCCAGGTCACGGTCGATGCCAGCGGCAACTGGACACTGCCGCTCACGGCGCTGAGCGCCAGCGCTCACAGCATCACGGCCAAGGCGTTGTACGGAAATAATCCGGTGTCAGCGGCGCGGACCTTTACCGTGGCGGTGGCCACGGCGCCGACCATCACCTCGGTCAGGGACTCCAAAGGCGAGGTCGCGGCGGGTGGCACCACGTTCGATACTTCGGTCACGTTGAGCGGCAAGGCGTTCGCCAATCAGAAGGTCGAAATCTTCGACGGGATCACCTCAAAGGCCAGGTCACGGTCGATGCCAGCGGCAACTGGACACTGCCGCTCACGGCGCTGAGCGCCAGCGCTCACAGCATCACGGCCAAGGCGTTGTACGGAAATAATCCGGTGTCAGCGGCGCGGACCTTTACCGTGGCGGTGGCCACGACGCCGACTATCACCTCGGTCAGGGACTCCAAAGGCGAGGTCGCGGCGGGTGGCACCACGTTCGATACTTCGGTCACGTTGAGCGGCAAGGCATTCGCCAATCAGAAGGTCGAAATCTTCGACGGGATCACCTCAAAAGGCCAGGTCACGGTCGATGCCAGCGGCAACTGGACACTGCCGCTCACGGCGCTGAGCGCCAGCGCTCACAGCATCACGGCCAAGGCGTTGTACGGAAATAATCCGGTGTCAGCGGCGCGGACCTTTACCGTGGCGGTGGCCACGGCGCCGACTATCACCTCGGTCAGGGACTCCAAAGGCGAGGTCGCGGCGGGTGGCACCACGTTCGATACTTCGGTCACGTTGAGCGGCAAGGCGTTAGCCAATCAGAAGATCGAGATTTTCGACGGCCAAACTTCCAAGGGGCAGGCCAACGTCAATGCCAGCGGCGACTGGACACTGCCGTTGACGGCACTGAGCGTTAGCGCTCACAGCATCACGGCCAAGGCGTTGTACGGAAATAATCCGGTGTCAGCGGCGCGGACCTTTACCGTGGCGGTGGCCACGGCGCCGACTATCACCTCGGTCAGGGACTCCAAAGGCGAGGTCGCGGCGGGTGGCACAACGTTCGATACTTCGGTCACGTTGAGCGGCAAGGCATTCGCCAATCAGAAGGTCGAAATCTTCGACGGGATCACCTCAAAAGGCCAGGTCACGGTCGATGCCAGCGGCAACTGGACACTGCCGCTCACGGCGCTGAGCGCCAGCGCTCACAGCATCACGGCCAAGGCGTTGTACGGAAATAATCCGGTGTCAGCGGCGCGGACCTTTACCGTGGCGGTGGCCACGGCGCCGACCATCACCTCGGTCAGGGACTCCAAAGGCGAGGTCGCGGCGGGTGGCACCACGTTCGATACTTCGGTCACGTTGAGCGGCAAGGCGTTCGCCAATCAGAAGATCGAGATTTTCGACGGCCAAACTTCCAAGGGGCAGGCCAACGTCAATGCCAGCGGCGACTGGACACTGCCGTTGACGGCACTGAGCGTTAGCGCTCACAGCATCACGGCCAAGGCGTTGTACGGAAATAATCCGGTGTCAGCGGCGCGGACCTTTACCGTGGCGGTGGCCACGGCGCCGACCATCACCTCGGTCAGGGACTCCAAAGGCGAGGTCGCGGCGGGTGGCACCACGTTCGATACTTCGGTCACGTTGAGCGGCAAGGCGTTCGCCAATCAGAAGATCGAGATTTTCGACGGCCAAACTTCCAAGGGGCAGGCCAACGTCAATGCCAGCGGCGACTGGACACTGCCGCTCACGGCGCTGAGCGCCAGCGCTCACAGCATCACGGCCAAGGCGTTGTACGGAAATAATCCGGTGTCAGCGGCGCGGACCTTTACCGTGGCGGTGGCCACGGCGCCGACCATCACCTCGGTCAGGGACTCCAAAGGCGAGGTCGCGGCGGGTGGCACCACGTTCGATACTTCGGTCACGTTGAGCGGCAAGGCGTTCGCCAATCAGAAGATCGAGATTTTCGACGGCCAAACTTCCAAGGGGCAGGCCAACGTCAATGCCAGCGGCGACTGGACACTGCCGTTGACGGCACTGAGCGTTAGCGCTCACAGCATCACGGCCAAGGCGTTGTACGGAAATAATCCGGTGTCAGCGGCGCGGACCTTTACCGTGGCGGTGGCCACGGCGCCGACTATCACCTCGGTCAGGGACTCCAAAGGCGAGGTCGCGGCGGGTGGCACAACGTTCGATACTTCGGTCACGTTGAGCGGCAAGGCGTTCGCCAATCAGAAGGTCGAAATCTTCGACGGGATCACCTCAAAAGGCCAGGTCACGGTCGATGCCAGCGGTAACTGGAGTAAGGTGATCAGCGGGTTGAGTTTCACCGCTCACCCCATCAAGGCTAGGGCGCTTTACGGTACGCAACCGGAATCGGCGGTGCGCAGCTTTAGTGTCGAGCAATGGACGGATTCTGTCACAAACTTCACCGATGGCACCTCAGGCAACTGGAGTAAAGGATCTGCTGGTTATCAAGGCGGAGTAGCAAGTGGTGTGTTCCAGAACTTTACTACGGGTGCCTCAGGCCATTCGGGGGTGCTATTCAGCCAATCATTTCGATTCGTGGCAGGGCATACGTACTCATTCAGTTATCGAGTTCGGAACATCAGCCCCCAGAGCAATAACATGCCACCTATCTTTTCCGTCAGATTCTCGTCCGGACAACAGATCTTGCCTGTTTACAGCGTTCCCCGAACCGCACAATGGTATACACAAGCTGGAAATTTTTCCGTCAGTCAGAACGCGAACTATACGATTCAAATCATAAGTCATCAGGATCGCGGAGGAGGTAGCGGCTCTGATGGGGGTAATGATTACCAAATTGATGACATCATCATCAGGTTGGTTCGCTGACTCCTGAAATTCGCAAAGCAAAGGATACAGCTGAGAGGAAACTTCAGATGATCTGGTGAAAACGATGCTGGACACGGTTATAGGTTTTAGGTCATTTCTCATGCTGCCAAGGCTTCTACTGCTACCGGAGTCCAATATCCGTTGTGGCTGTGCAGCCTGATCCGATTGTAATAATGGGTCAGGTAGCGCAACACATCGGTACTGGCCTCGTCTTCGTTTCGGTAGCCAGCCTTGGGTATCCATTCAGATTTCAAACTGCCAGAGAAACGCTCCATCGAGGCGTTATCCCCGCAGTTTCCTCGTCGACTCATGCTTTGTTTTATGCGCATCTGCGATAGCGTTTCACGGAACATTTTGCTGCTGTAATGACAACCCTGATCCGAATGGAGCATCAAGTTTTCAGGGCGTCCTCGCGACTCGAAAGCCATCCTTGAGATCCGCCACCACTTCGCGACGGGATTTCCACGATACAGACTTCAGACTGTTGCGCACCTTATGCACAATACACAGCTGAACCGACGCCTCCCATGTTCATGCTAATGACGAGATAGATGACTTTTGTTCGCCTGGCCCAGGAGTCGGGACTTTGACGTGAATGCAGTCCGAATAAAAGATCGGGTTAAGCTCCTCCAACGGCCTTGACTGCCAGGCCTTGACCTCTTGACTCACCGCTTCGGTAGTAACCGAAATGAGGATGGGAGAGACCTCGGTGCCATACACCTCCTCCAGATGCCTTGGGATTTAGGCGCAAGTCATGCCGCGCCTGCAGAGCGAGATGACTCTGTCGTAGAAAACTGTCCAGCGAGTTTGGTATTTAGCGACCAGTTGAGGTTCAAACAGGCTCGGTCGATTACGCGGAATATCCAACGGATGCCTGCCCGATTGGTCACCGCTGCACTTTTGTCGTGCCCCGGCTGCCAGCCAATTTCATCTGCTCAGGATCAGGTTGGCTCGCTTGGTGCGTTTAGTGGGCCCGGTCATTGGATTCCCTTGGCGTAGCAAGTGGGCTGCCAAATGACTGTTTACACACGATTAAAACATTCTCTTACCAGCGAACCGTCACCCCTACATTCACCCCATACGGCTGTTCAATATGCTCCCCCTTCGAGTAAGCCACTCCCGCATGCACCTGCCATTTCTCCGACATCGCCACCGCCACCCCAGCGCCGAATTCCGCCCGGGAGCCTGACAAGTCGTTGTTGAAAACGTTGTCGTTCACCTTCACCTCGTTGTTCGATGCGAATTCGTGGACGATTGCTGCGCGCAGATAAGGTTGGGCGATTGCGCCGTGGCCGAAGCCGATGTTGCGACCGACCGTTGCGCCGGCCTTGCCGAGCAGCGAGCGCATGCGATCACCGTCAGCTTGCATGTCGTTGTCCAATGTGTAGCGCTTGCCCTGGATCTGCACCGCCGACCATTGCGTAAACGGCTCGATGAAATAGCCATCCGCCAGTTTGATTTGCCGGCCGAACTCGGCGGACCCACCCAGTCCCCAGTTGTCGTAATCGCCTTTGGCGCGAGTACCGTCGCTCAAGTTGACTTTGGACTCGTTGCGAAAGCGGTTCCATTTGAAGGTGCCGTGGGCATAGTAACCGTCGTCACCGAGCCAGGTTACATAGGGCGCCACGTAGTAGCTTTTCACCGTGCCGGAGGTGCCGCGATCGAGATTCAGGTCGGACTCGCTCGTGCCGGCGAGAATCCCGATGAGCACGTCGCTTTCAGCCACCCGCGCATCGGCGCCGAGGGAAAACCCCTGTTGCGTCTGCTGATAACCGACACCCGACCCATCGGCGACGTTGTATTTGCTGCCGTAAGCACGACTCCACGCCCCGCCCTTGCCGCCGTTCAAACGCAGATCCCCCATGCGATCGCGCAGGGACGCCAATTCGCCATACCAGACAGTCGGTGCGGTATTGAACAAGGCCAGAACCGAGCGCGCGCCGGGGCTGATGACCTCGGTGGTCGGATCGAGAAACCACTCCTTCGCGCCGCCCTCGACTTCCCGACTGGCCAGACCGTAAGACCAGGTACCGACGTCAACCCTCTGCTCGCCGGCCAAGGCAAAATTCGCAGCGTCGGTGGTGCCGGTACGTACCAGCGTCAACTGCTGTGGCGAGGCCGCATCCAGACCAGAGGCCGCGACAGCCAGGGCGAAGTCGCCCGAGGACGCGCCGGCGACATTGAGAAAATCATGCTCGCCGCTGGCGAAATCGCCCTTCATCGCAAATGTCCCGTTGCCGGAGAGCGTGCCGACATTCAACTGGTAATACGTAGCGGAGGCGTCAGGAGCGCCAAAGCTGACGGTGCCACCGTTCATACTCAGTGCACCGATCGAATCGTTGCCGGTCAGTGTCCAGTTCGAATCAGTGCTGACGTTCACGCTGTCGACCTGATCAAGACGGCCGGTGAACTGCGAATGATTTTCCAAGGTGACATCCGCCGTTGAGGTGCCATCGACGATGACATCACCCACCATGTGGCCGTGATTGAAAGTCAGATTGGCGAGGCTGTTACCGGTGACATTGATGTTGCCTTCCAATGTGCTGTCAGCCACCGTCATCGTTGCGGTGGAAGCGGCTTGCACATCGAGCAGTACGCCGTTGCCGGCAAGCAGGCGGGTGAAATTCAGCACATTGATCTGTGCGGTCCCCCCACCATTGGCGAGAATGGCTGCACCCGCTACCCCTCGCACCTCTACATTGTCCAGCGTCACATTGGCGCCGCTGCCGACGCCCTCGCCGTCGGGACGCAAGCGAATACCGTTCATGCCGCCGGTGATGCTACCGCCCTTGGCCCTGACTTCGGCACCGAACGAATTCAAGCCAAAGCTGTTCGCGCCGGTACCGGTCAGATGCGTATCAGTCAATTGGATGTCAGCGCCGCCACCGGTTTCGATTCCGGAGGTCTGCCCGGTGATCCGGCTGCCACTGATCACGGCAGTTGAACCTGTAGTCGTACCCGTCGCCCGGGCGATCGACATCCCCATTCGGGTACCGGTAACAATGGCGTCGCTCACATCGGCACTGGCATTGACGAGGGTAATCCCCGCGTTGCCCGAACGCCCGGCATAAGTCCCCCCCACCACATTCAATTGCGAACCGGTGGTGATCAAGACTTCATAAGTATTCGCATCATTGGCGTTCAATACACCACCATTGCGGGCGCGATAGTTGTCTTGTGCGGTTGTGTTATCAATGGTCAGTGTTTGACCCGCTTCGATGGATGTGAGGGCAAAGGCCAGCGGGCTTGAGGAGAGGACTGGCGCGAGGGCGAACCAAGCCAGTTTTGTTTTTGATGCCTTCAATGGATAAAGAACCGTACAGATGCCCATATAAACTCCTACGACATTCAGCGGATGTATTTCAACAAAAGAAGTTTCGTCCGCACGCACGGTACAGACATTAGTTACTTCGCTCTGTAGGAAAATTCCCTTTCTTCGACGGATATTTTTACCGTATATGTCAAATAAAAGAAGGCGGGGATATGTCCCCGCCTGCATTGACCATTAATTAGGCATCCTGAGTGCCTGGACAGAATGCCCCTGCATTATCAACCACAACCACCCTGACATCGTGAGCTTCGGAGGTATGAGTACGGCCATCAATCACCGTTGTATATGAAATTTCTCCGCGCCCATCCCTGATAGGTCTGAGGGCGGCATTGAAGGGCAGGTAAACTTCGAATCCCGCCGTATGTTCATTGCCCTGCAACGTTTTGCTGAACGGATAATCGGGAATATCGTCCCCTCCTGAAAGTGGTGTTCCTTTCCAGACGAAGTCCAGTTTCAAGTCAGCGACGAGTGAATCGCCTCCGGCAACACGGACAACTGCGGCCTTACCTGTCACAGGAATATCGCGAAGAGAAGAACAATTCAGATACACAATATTACCCGGATTTGTATAAAGATTCTGAATAACGGGGCGTGGCAATGTCACTCGAATAACATAAGCATCTACCGTAGTGGGCAATGATGGATTAGCGTTGCTGCCATTAGCCGGATTGGTGATGATGTAGCGGGCTATCTTTTTCCCGTTTTTTGCAGCCAAAAAAACATCAGGCGGTAACTTGAATGGAATCTTGAAATCTTCGGCCTCACTGCCGTCGACCGTATAACGACCTTCTGGAGGCGGAACTATTGTACCGTCGTATATCAAATCGAAAATATCACCGACATCCAATTCCGTGGGATCAGGAATAGTCAACTCAATGTCGATCAAGCCGGCAGCATCGTCCTCCACCAAAATGTTATCGCCTGTGGAACCTTTGACTACCAAAGCAACCAGGTTCGGATTACCTTTGTCCGGATCAGGCTCAGGATTGGCTGGACCAGGGATCGACAGATCGACGTTGATGGTCGCCCCTGTCGCTTCCGGAAACGAGTTGCCATTTCGAACAATCGCGTACGTCACCGTTACATCCTTCGGACCATCACCGCCGTCTGCGGCGTCCCTGAACGGTACGTCGACAATGACCGGAGTGGTGCCATCAGTCGGCTTGTCGGGTTGCAACTTTCCGTTGAAGGTGACTCGGGCCACATCGTTCGGCTGACCATTGGCGAATTCAGGAATGACCACAGCGACATCAGGGTAGGCATCTTTCAAGTCGACAACACCGTCCTCGTTTTCCGGCACCTCAGGTGGTTTCAACCCACTGGGTGCCGGTGTCAGCCGAACATCAAACTGAAACGGTTCGGAAGAAGGCCCGACATTTCCGACACGATCTGCAAATTTGCAGTAAAAGATAAATGCTCCTTCTCCCCACGTTTCGATATCGATTTTCGGGATAGCCAGTTCAATTGGCGCAGTCGAATCTTCACCGACAATAAATGTGTCCACGAATGTCGCTGGATCACTTTTCCCATAGTATGCAGTATAGATATCCCCCTGCTTGACATCGTCAGGCATCGGAATGGTCATCGTTATATTATCCAGCGCATCAAGAACTTCTCGGGTCAATACACCATCAATGATTTCTGCGGGCGGTTCCGCTTTACCTCCAGGTGCACCATGATTAGGCGCGACAGTGTCGATGAAAAACTCAAAGGTATCAGAAACATTTTGGTTGCCGCCATAATCAACTATATAAGTCAAGCGAAAGGGACCAGGCGTTGAGGTTTCCTTCGCAGGCAAAGTCATTTCGAAACTTGCAGGTGGGGGGATGGGAACCTCTATCCATTCCGAAACAATTACTGAATCTTTCTGCAATGCGACAAATGTTTCACCTTGGGCTGAGCCTGGCGGCACTACCATGGAGGTAATTATCACCTTGCAGTCTGTGCCCTGACGCGCCGCCTGAAGTTTCTTGACATTGTCGCCCGGCAGGGCCGGGAGCAAGTCTTCAACCTCAGGAGGAGTACCCGAACGGGTACTCAGGGCTTGACGCAAATCAAAAACTTTTTACGGGCAGCCGCTGCCTTGGACAGTACTTTCAAGTTACTCATTGTAAGCTCTCCTGTTTTATGAACGCACCGACCCTCCAACCCCAATACAAACTTCCAGAGAAATGCCGGCAATTAACCACACTGCATAATTTGCTAATACTTCAGTTCTCTTCGCACAAATCATTGGTAGGTGAACATACTGCGCCACTGGGCATGGTGCGATTGATGATCACAAACTCCTTTTTGGATATCCCCCGACCGCCCATGCTTTTTTCAACCGGTAATAAACCAGCGCAGAACCGTTGTTGACCATGGGCGCAACCAACCGGTCGTAATCCTCGACGACAATATCGATGTCCTCACCCGGCGGCAGTGTTGTGAGCTCTTTTTCAATTTCCCCGTAAGTACCTTTGATGGGCTCGCTGCCATTGAGTCCGGTGCTGCCCTGCCAGCACACAGTCAGCGTGTCGCCCTGCTCGATAAGCGGGTCAGCTTTGACTCTTACCGTGACGCCCTCCCAGAGCCTGGGCTGACTGCAACAGTGCAATACGCCATCCCTGTTCGCATGCGGAAACACAACCTCCTTCAACCCCTCGATCACTACTATCGATACCGCCACCCGGGTCGGTAACGACTGTTGCTGGTTCACACCGTTGCTGGTGGTGTACCAAACCGGCAATGCCGGATTCTCCTTGTCGGTATCGATAACATTCCAGGGCACGGAAAACCTGACGGGTTTGCCGGCAACATCGCCTGGTTTCACTTCATAAAACGCGACGACGCCGGGGTAGCTTCCCCAGTGCAGTTCCAGTAACTGTCCCTGTTCGGGTGCATCGTACAGAGGCAGCAACACGCTGGCCGGCAAACCAAAATCGTCCGTCAGCAAAGTATTGAGGGTTTGACTCTCTTCGCCGTACACCTCAACCAGTGCAAGATCTTCGTTGATCAATGCCGGCGCCTTGGCATGATCCTGACCTGCCAGCGTCAGGTTCACTGCCACCGAAATGGTCGGCGAGGGTGGCCCATAGGGTGTTCCCTGGCGAATCCTGTAATAGACCCTGGCCCGCAAAGGTCCATCGCCCTTGGCCTGCAGGATCGGCCATGGCACGGGAACCGACAACGGAAAGGCAGAGGGGTCGACAGGAACTTCAGTGAGCGGGGTGTCGTCCCAGAAAACGGCCAGCCAGTGGCCGGGATCGGCAAAGTCGTATTCGTCGACTTCCACTACGACACCGTCGCGGGCTTGCTGACGATCGACCAGCTCTCTGGGTGACAGCGGCACTCGGGGGGCAGCAGTGCCCCCGGCGCAGGCGACAGATCAACCTCGATAGCTGAAAGAAAGGAATTCGGACCTTCGTTTCCGGCCCTGTCCCTCAGGTGGTAATAAAAATATCGTGTGCCAGAGCCCCACGATCGAATTTCATCCGCGTACACGGTGACGCGTAGACGTTTGGCGGCGATATCTTCAGCGCTGAATTCCTGCTCGCGGATGGGTTGTTCAGAATCGGGCGGGATGGCTTCGCTGGTCCAGTAATACGGCGCGCGATCCAGCGCCTCTACATCGGCGTACCAAGGCACCAGCACACTGACCTCCCCCTCCTGAGTCAGGAAGGTTTCGGTGATTGTGCCATTCAACTCGGGGGGAACTCGGCCGCGCCCGGCTTGTTCCCGAAGTTGGGTTTCGTGGTGTCGATGGTCAGGGTTTTGCGAGGACCTTCATTTGGGTTGCTTCCGTAGATCGAGATCCGGGTTGCGACTTCGTAGACACCTTCTGACAGTAAATCGCGAGGCACCTGCAGGGTTTGCGGGAACGCAATGGGATCATTGGTCGGATACCAGCGTTCATCGACCTTCCTGAATGCTCCGTTTTTGGACATGAAACCCAATTCGACCAGATCCGACTCGTCCGGCGCAGCTCCTTGTTCAAAATCCATGAATGTGACGATCAGGTCATCACCCAGCGCTTTTAGCGGCAAAAGACCTTTGGGGTCGGCAGGATCAAGGACGGCCGGTACCGTCACTTCGACCGACCTGCCCCAGGAAACCGGGGTGTTCTGATCAGGCTGACCGATTGGGTTCTTTCGCTTGGCCATTCCAGCCTTCCTCGATAAGCGCTGTCGGGATGGCTTCATTAGATGCGGGTGGGATGAACCTGCCTACTGTCAGAAATTACAGGTATTACTACCGTTTGTCGGAAGGTGATTTGCATGGGAAGGGTATCGGGCGGTGGATCCGGTGTTAGATAATCTGGAGTTGGTGCAGGTCGGCTGAATTGTGCGCTGTGCAAGCCGGCCTCTTCGCGAGCAGGCTCGCTCCCAAAGTTTCACCGCACTCCCCTGTGGGAGCGAGCCTGCTCGCGAAGGCTGACTTGAAGACAACACGTCTCTACAGACAGACAAAACCCACCGTCCCGAATCAACCGGGGCGGCGGGTTTTGTTGTTTCAGACCTCAGCTCAAACCGTATCCACCTTCAACGAATGATCATTGAGCATGCCGCTGATGATCGTCGCTGTGTCGTGACCGCTGGCAATCATGCCGCCTGCGCCCGGGGTCACGCCGTAGTGGCTGGCGAGGTTGACGCCGGCCAGGTCGATGGTCTGGTTCGGCGTGCCGCCGGCCATGGCGCTGACGTCGATGCTGGTCATCACCGAGGCGCCGCTGCCGCTGACGGTGAAGTGCAGATAGTCGTCCAGCGACGCGGTGCTGGCGTTTTCGCCTTGCAGCAGTTGCGACAGATCGAGCCTGTCGGTGCCGGGGGTGAAGTCGGTGATCAGGTCGTGGCCGCTGTTGCCCTTGAGCCACTGGAAGGTGTCCGCCCCTGCCCCGCCTGTCAGCGTATTGTTGCCCATGCCACTGATCAGCAAGTCATCGCCAGCGCCGCCATTGAGGAAGTCGTTGCCGAGGCCACCGTTGATCACGTTGTTGTTGCCGTCGCCGGTGAGGCTGTCGTTGAAGTTCGAGCCGAGCAGGTTTTCGATGCCGGTCAACGTGTCAGTACCGGCGCCGAGGGTGTTCTGCGCACCCAGCAGGCCGAGGTCGACGGTGACGGCGGCTGTGGCGTGGGCGTAGCTGGCGGTGTCGCTGCCAGTGCCGCCGTCGAGCAGATCGTTGCCCGCGCCGCTATAGAGCAAGTCGTTGCCAGCGTCGCCGTGCATTTCGTTATTGCCGGAGCCTGCCGTGAGTACGTCGTTACCGTCGCCGGCATTGATCACGTTGTTGCCGCTGCCCGCCACCAAAACATCGTCGCCAGCAGTGCCGGTCAGGGTGTGGCCGTCCTGATAGCTGATGCTGACGTTGGCCGTGTCGCTGCCGCCGTGGTTGTCGTTGGCGGCGTAAGTGCCGTGGTAGTCCGGCGTGATGTCGTGGGCCGCGGCGTAGTTGAGGGTCATGGTCAGTTGGTAGTTTTCCGCCGCGTTCGGGTTGCCGCCACCATTACCAATGTTGGTGATGTGGATCTGGTAGACGCCGTCCGCCGAGGCGCTGAGGGTCTGGCCGTCCGCCAGCGCCATCCAGGCACCGCCATTGAGCGAATACTCCATGCTGATCTTACCGGCCCCCAGATTGTGATCGAGGTTGAGGGTTTCGCCCTGACGTAGATTGACGGTGATGCGATCTTCGTCATTGGCATTGCTGTTGCTCACCATGCCCAGATAACCGCTGACTACCAGCACGGCGGTCATGGTCGCGGCATTGGCGCTGAAGGCGCTGCGCACATTGGCCAGGTTCTGGTTGGCTGCGTTATTGGTCTGCCCAGTGAAACCGATCAGGCCGGTACCGGTGAAGTCCGCCGCTTTCGACACCCAACCGGTATTGAAACTGGTGGGTGTGGCGTTGAGGGTGTCGCCGTTCGGATCGGTGTCATTGGCCAGCAACAGCTCGCCCGGCACCACGATGTTGCCTGACAGCACGTTGGTGATGACGTGGTCGTCCATCGCCACCGGTGGCGCGTTCGGTATCACTTTCACCGTCAGGGTGGAGCTGGCCAGATCGCCGTCGTTGTCGCTGACGGTGAAGCCGATGTTTTCGGTGATCACCACTGCGGTGGTTTTCTGCGAGGTGTAGCTGTATTCGCCGGTATCAAGATTGACCACCAGCGTGCCGCTGTTGTTGGTGGCAATGCTGACGCTGTTGTTGGCGGTATTGAAGGTGCCGTGATTGGCGCCGCCGCTCGCGGTCAACGAACCCTGGCCACTGAGGGCTTTCGGATCGTAGGTGTAGGTGGTGCCGTCGACCACGATCGACTTGATGAAACCGCCATCGGCGCCGAACGAACCGCCCTCGCCCAGCAGCGAACCGGTGACCGGCGCGCCCTGCACGGTGCCGGACAATACCGAGTTGAGCTGATTGAGATCGGTGACCACCACCGCATTGGTATTGGTGTGGTTGATGCCGTCGTAGGCCAGCGGATCGAGGTTGGCGTTGCTCACGCCACTGCCCAGACCAATGGCGTAGTTCTTGATGTTGTTGGCGTCGAGGAAGTTTTTCAGCGCGGCTTCGTCAGCCGTGCCGATGTCGCCCTCGTTGGGCTTGCCGTCGGAGAAGAAGTAGCCGACGTTCTGCGCCCCGGTGAGTTTGCCCGAGGTGTTGAACGCGGTCTGCATCACTGCTACGGCAGCATCGTAGTTGGTGCCGCCGCCAGCGTTGAGACCGGCGAGGAGTGTCTTGGCGGTGGCGACATCCACCCACACGGTGGTGCGGTCGGCGGCATTGCTGCTGAACGTCACCAGCTGCACTTTCACATCGCCCAGATCATCGTACTTGTCGAGCAAGGCACCAATGGCCTGCTTGGCCAGTGCCAGCCGCGACAGGCCCGGCACGCCAGAGGCATCAGCCATACTGCCGGAGATGTCGAGGACGATGAGAATGTTCGAATCGATCTCCACTGCGGTTACCGAGCGATCCGAGGCAACGGCTTTCGGTATGTCGTCGACGATGTTGACCACGAGGGTGCTGGTGGTGCTGTTGCCCAGTGCATCGGTGGCTTTGTAGGTGAACGTTTCGCTGAGGGTGTTCGGCCCGTCGTTGGCGTTCGGCGCGGTTTTCGGCGCCGAGGTCAGCGTGTAGGTGTAGGTGCCGTCAGCGTTGAGCAGCAGTTGCCCGTAGCTACCGGTGGCGTTGCCGACCAGGGTGTAAGTGATCGCGCCGCTGCCGCCACTGACCGAACCGACCAGCGTGCCGCTGGCGGTTTCACCGGTATTGCCCGGTTCGCTGCCGGTGACTGTGCCGGGGGCGAGATCCTGGCCATCCTTGTTCAGGTCGAGGGCTTTTTCATAGACCGTCACATCCTGATCGACCGAGGCGACCAGTTTGCTGTCGGCGACGTTGATGGTCAGCGTCGTGGTGCTTTCATCGCCATCGCTGTCACGGATGGTGTAGGTGAACGTGTCGGTCGCGCCCGGCGGGCTCACCGAGTTCGGGTTGCTGTGGTAAACCGCATTGCCCGCCGCGTCGAGGGTCAGGTAGCCGTAGTTGCCGTTGATGTTGCTGTTGAGCCCGCCGCTGGCTGATGTCGCGGTGTTGCTGCCGGCGCGCACGCCGACCACCGTTGCGGCACCATCGGCGCCGCTGCTGTCATTGCCGAGCACACTGACATTGACCGTGCCGCCCTCCGCCACCGAGCCGGTATCGGCGTTGGCAGTCGGCAAGTCATCGACGATATTGACGTTGATCTGACCGCTAGCCGAACTGCCATCGGTATCAGTGGCGACCACATCGAAGCTCTCGCTGAAGCTGTTGGCGCCGTTCGCGTTCGGATGGGCTTCGTTGTCGACCAGGGTGTAGCTGTAGCTGACCACTCCGGTGGCCGGGTCGTAACCGGTGATGGTGAACGTACTGCCCAATGGCGAGACCACCGATTGCGGCAAACCGGCGGCGACGCCATTGCTGATCACCGCAATGCCGCCGACCGTGAGGGTTCGCAGGCCATCAAGCGCAGTGACGGTGAAGCTGCCGCTTTGGGTCAGCGCCGAGGTGTCGGGGCTGCTGCCGTCGCTGAGGTTTTTCTCGTAGACGGTGATTTCGCCGCCCTTCACATCGAGGCCGTCGAGGCACACCGGATCGTCGTTGTTATGGATGTTCAGCACCAGATTGGCGGTGCTGGTGTCGCCGTCGGCATCGGTGATGGTGTAGGCGAAGGTTTCCGTGCCGTTGCCGCCGCCCTGGAGGTTTTTGAAATCGGCGTCGTTGGCGTCCAGCGTGTAGGTGTAAGTGCCGTTGGCGTTGAGCACCAGCGTGCCGTAAGTGCCGGTGAAAGTACCGGCGGTTACCGGGCCGCTGGCGACGCGGTCGGCGCCCTGCACGTCGTTGTCGAGGACGTTGCCGGTCAGGGTCACCTGGGCTTCTGTTGCGCTGTCGGCATTGCTGTCATTCAGCGCCTTCGGCACGTCATCGACGATGCTCACAACGATCGTGCTGGTGACGACATTGCCCAGCGAATCGGTGGCCTGATAGGTGAATGTTTCGCTCAGGCTGTTGGCGCCATCGTCGGCGTGCGGCGTGGTGGTCGCAGGCGAAGTCAGGGTGTAGGTGTAAGTGCCATTGGCATTGAGGACGATCTGCCCGTAATTACCGGTGGCGCTGCCGACCAGTGCATAGCTGATCGCTCCGACCGCACCAGTGACCGAGCCGACCAGGGTGCCGGAAGCGGTTTCGCCAGTGCTGTTCGGATCGCTGCCGACCACACTGCCCGCCGCCAGATCCTGGCCATCCTTGTTCAGGTCGAGGGCTTTTTCGTAGACGGTGACATCGGTGTCGCTGACCGCTTTCAGGCAGCTGTTGTAGACATCGATGGTGATGGTCGTGGTGCTTTCGTCACCGTCGGCATCGCGCACGGTGTAGGTGAACACATCCACGGCACCCGGACCGTTCACCGCGTTGGGATTGCTGTGATAAACGGCGTTACCGTTGGCATCAAGCGTGAGGTAGCCGTAGGTGCCGTTGATCTGCGAATTGAGCCCGCCGATGGCCGAAGTCGAGGTATCAGCACCGGCACGCACGCCGACCACTGCGCCGGTAACCGCCGGGCCATCCGCGCCGCCGACATCGTTGTTGAGTACGTTACCGCTGACGGTACCGCCCTCCGCCACCGAAGCCGCATCCGCATGCGCGGTCGGCAAATCATCGACGATATTGACGTTGATCTGGCCGCTGGCGGTACTGCCATCGGTGTCCGTCGCGACGACGTCGAAGTTCTCGGTGAGGCTGTTGGCGCCGTTGGCGGTTGGATGGGCTTCGTTGTCGGCCAGGGTGTAGCTGTAGCTGACCACGCCGGTCGCCGGATCATAACCGCTGATGGTCAAGGTGCTGCCCAGCGGTGTGATCACCGATTGCGGGAAACCTGCGGCCACGCCATTGGTGATCACGGCGATGCCGCCGACTGTGAGGGTCTGCAGACCATCGAGAGCGCTGACGGTGAAAGTGCCGTTCTGGGTCAGCGCCGGGGTGTTGGGGCTGGTGCCGTCGCTGAGGTTTTTTTCGTAGACGGTGAGTTCGCCACCGTTGACGTCGAGGCCGTTGAGCAGCACCGGGTCGTCGTTGTTGTGGATGTCCAATACGAGATTGGCAGTGCTGGTGTCGCCATCGGCATCAGTGATGGTGTAGGCGAAGGTCTCCGTGCCGTTGCCGCCGCCGGTCAAGGCTTTGAAATCAGCATCGCTGGTATTCAGGGTGTAGGTGTAAGTGCCGTTGGCGTTCAGAACCAAGGTGCCGTAAGTACCAGTGAATGTACCGGCCGTGACTGGACCAGTGGGCACGCGGTCGGCGCCTTGTATGTCATTGGTGAGGACATTGCCGGTCAGGGTCAGTTGGCTTTCTGAGGCAGTGCCGTTGCTGTCATCGTTGGCTTTCGGCAGGTCGTCGATGATGTTTACGTCCAGCGTGCCGGTGGCGGTGGTGCCGTTGTCATCGACTACCGTGACTGCGAACTGCTCAGGCAGATTATTCGCGCCGTTGGCGTTCGGATGCGCTTCGTTATCAGCCAAGGTGTAGCTGTAACTGACCACACCGGTTGCAGCGTTGAAACCAGTAATCGTCAGCGTGCTGCCCAGTGGCGTGGTGATCGATTGCGGGAAGCCTGCGGCGACGCCGCTGGTCACAACGGCGATGCCGCCGACTGTCAGCGTGGTCACGCCGTCCAGCGCGGTGATGGTGAACGTGCCGTTTTGTGTCAGTGCGGTGGCGTCCGGTGCGCTGCCGTCGCTGAGATTTTTCTCGTAGATCGTCAGCTCGCCACCGGCGACGTTCAGGCCATCGATGATTACTGGATCGTCGTTGTTGTGGATCTGCAGAACCAGATTGGCGCTGCTGCTATCGCCGTCGGCATCGGTGATCGTGTAGGCGAAGGTTTCGGTTCCGTTGCCACCGCCGGTCAAGGCTTTGAAATCAGCATCGCTGGTATTCAGGGTGTAGGTGTAAGTGCCGTTGGCGTTCAGAACCAAAGTTCCGAACGTGCCAGTGAAAGTGCCGGGCGTAACAGGGCCGCTGGGTAAACGGTCGGCGCCTTGTATGTCGTTGGTGAGGACGTTGCCAGTCAGGGTCAGTTGGCTTTCCGAGGCAGTGCCGTTGCTGTCATCGTTGGCCTTTGGCACATCGTCGACGATGTTGACGTCGAGGGTCCCGGTGGCGGTAGTGCCGTTGTCATCAACGACCGTGACCGCGAACTGCTCAGGCAGATTATTCGCGCCGTTGGCGTTCGGATGCGCTTCGTTGTCGGCCAGGGTGTAGCTGTAACTGACCACGCCGGTTGCAGCGTTGAAACCAGTAATCGTCAGCGTGCTGCCCAATGGCGTGGTGATTGACTGCGGGAAGCCTGCGGCGACGCCGTTGGTCACCACGGCGATGCCGCCGACGGTCAGCGTGGTGACGCCGTCCAGTGCAGTGATGGTGAACGTGCCGTTTTGCGTCAGCGCACCAGCATCCGGGGCGCTGCCGTCGCCAAGGTTCTTCTCGTAAACCGTCAGCTCGCCGCCGGCGACGTTCAGGCCATCGATGGTGACTGGGTCGTCGTTGTTGTGAATCTGCAGAACGAGGTTGGCAGTGCTGTTATCGCCGTCGGCGTCAGTGATGGTGTATGCGAAGGTCTCTGTGCCGTTACCGCCGCCGGTCAAGGCTTTGAAATCGGCATCGCTGGTGTTCAGGGTGTAGGTGTAAGTGCCGTCGGCGTTCAGAACCAAGGTGCCGTAGGTACCGGTGAATATACCGGGCGTGACTGGACCGGTGGGTACGCGGTCGGCGCCTTGCACGTCGTTGGTCAGGACGTTGCCGGTCAGGGTCAGTTGGCTTTCCGAGGCGGTACCGTTGCTGTCGTCGTTGGCTTTCGGCAGGTCGTCGACGATGTTCACGTCCAGCGTGCCGGTGGCGGTGGTGCCGTTGTCATCGACTACCGTGACTGCGAACTGCTCGGGCAGATTATTGGCGCCGTTGGCGTTCGGATGCGCTTCATTGTCGGCCAGGGAATAGCTGTAACTGACCACGCCGGTTGCAGCGTTGAAACCAGTGATGGTCAGCGTGCTGCCCAGTGGTGTGGTGATCGATTGCGGGAAGCCTGCGGCGACGCCGTTGGTCACCACGGCGATGCCGCCGACGGTCAGCGTGGTGACGCCGTCCAGTGCAGTGATGGTGAACGTGCCGTTCTGCGTCAGCGCACCAGCATCCGGGGCGCTGCCGTCGCCAAGGTTCTTCTCGTAAACCGTCAGCTCGCCGCCGGCGACGTTCAGGCCATCGATGGTGACTGGGTCGTCGTTGTTGTGAATCTGAAGAACCAGATTGGCGCTGCTGCTATCGCCGTCGGCATCAGTGATGGTGTAGGCGAAGGTCTCTGTGCCGTTACCGCCGCCGGTCAAGGCTTTGAAATCGGCATCGCTGGTATTGAGCGTGTAGGTGTAAGTGCCGTCGGCGTTCAGAACCAAGGTGCCGTAAGTACCGGTGAATGTGCCGGGCGTAACCGGGCCTGTCGGTACGCGGTCGGCACCTTGCACGTCGTTGGTAAGCACGTTGCCGGTAAGGGTCAGCAAGGTTTCCGAGGCAATGCCGTTGGCGTCGTCAAACGCTTTGGGTACGTCGTCGGTGATATTCACGTCCAGCGTGCCGGTGGCGCTGTCGCCATTGCTGTCGGTGGCGATCACGGTGAACTGTTCGCTGAGGTTGTTCACGCCGTCGCCGGCCGCGTGGGTCTCGTTGCCGTTGAGGGTGTAGCTGTAGCTGACTGTGCCAGTGGCCGCATTGTAACCGGTAATGGTCAGGGTGTTGCCCAGTTGCGTGGTGATCGACTGGGGAAAGCCAATCGGCACGCCGCCAACAATCACGTTGATGCCGCCGATGCTCAGGCTGTTCAAACCATCCGCTGCCGAGACCGTGAAGTTGCCACTTTGCGTCAGCGCGCCTGGATTGGCCGCTGTACCGTCAGGCAGATTGGCTTCATTGAGGTTGAGTTCACCATCCGCCCCATTGAGGCCGTTGAGGATGACCGGGTTGTTCACTGGTGGCGGTGGCACCACGACCGGCGCCGGCGTGTCGTCACCATTGTCGATGTCCGCGTCGCGACGATACTCGGGAAATTCGGGAATCCCATTGAAACCGGCAGTGGGGAAACCGATGATCGGATCGACCCGGCCGCCGACTTCGGTCAGCAGAACGAAACTGTGCCCGCCGCCCAGTTCACCGGTGTTGCCGGTGGGCGCGTTGGGGCCGGCCGCAGTGGCTTCGGCAGTTTTGCTTGGGTCTTCACCGGCGGCGATGGCTTGCTGGATTTGCTCGACATCGGTCAGTTGCGCCTGGCTCGGGGTCTGGGCTTCGTCGACGTTCACCGGCACAGCCTGGTCGGCCAGTAGTTGCCCGGTCATGGTGATGCTGCTGCCGCGGCCGAGGGTCAATTCCTCGCCGTTTTGCAGTTTCACTGCCACCGCGCCTTCCGCGCCGGTGATCAGTTGATCGCCAGCGTACAAACGATCGCCTTCGAACAACGGACGCTTGATGCCGTCGCTCGCCTGAGCGAACACCTGACCAATGACTTTTGTGACCGTACCGATGAGCGCTGCCATGTGAAATCCTCCGCTGCCGACCACCGTCGGCACTGGTTCGCGAAGCAGCCCATGGCTCAATCGGGTTGCCGGGGGCGACGCTCGCACCCTCGACAGTTCGTTTCGCAGGCCCGGTTTGAGGTGAATTGTCAGCGCTATCAAGCACTTGCCAACCCTGTTCAATCCGCCGACCCACTAGCGCTACGTAACGGTGGTGAATCACCCGAGTGACAAAAATCTGTCGCTCATTCGCCGTTACGCGTCCCTCCCCTTCAGCAGTACTTCGCAGTGTCTCGCAAAGTGAATGGAACTTTCCTCAAGCCTTTTCGAGCTCCCTAAAGCGCATAAAACAAAGGCTTTCGAGCTGAACAATGTGCTGCTTTTGAAAAACCGCATAAGTTTTTTTGGAATAAACCTTATGAAAATTTTTTCTTAGCTACGCTCTAGGATGTTCTTAGCTCTGTTGTTACAAGAGTGAAACGCTTATACCCAAAATTTACGTCAAATATTTGGCGACGGTAACACAACATTGAGATCCAGGGAGATGCACCCATGCGCGTTTTAACCCCCTCTGCAGCGCGGTTTTGCTGGCCATGGCTTGCACTTCCCAAGCCCAGGCGATGAACCTCACCGAGGCGATTCAAAGCACCATCGCCACTCACCCGGAACTGGCTTCGCGCGTGGACGCCCGCCTGTCAGCGGATGAACAGGTGAAAGTGGCCAAGGGCGGGTTTTATCCGTCGGTCGATCTGAACGCCGCCTACGGGCGCGGCTACAGCGACAACACCAACACCCGCGCTTTCGGTAACCACAACACCGAAATCCTCAATTACACCCAGTCGGAGCTGCGCTTGCGGCAGATGATCTTTGACGGTTTCAACACCGCCAACGAGGTCGAGCGCACCAAGGGCGTGTCCAACTCGCGCGCCTACTACGCGCAAGGCACCGCGCAGGATCTGGCCCTGCGCACCATCGAGGTCTACCTCGAAGTGCTCAAGCGTCGGGAACTGGTGACGCTGGCCAAGAACAATTTGCAGGCGCACTTGCGCGTCAACGATCAGATCGGCCTGCGCACCGAGCGCGGCATCGGCAGCACTGCAGACTCGGATCAATCGGTTGCCCGTCGTGCACTGGCGCAGAACAACCTCGACACCGCCGAAGTCGATCTGGCCGACGCCGAATCGAATTTCTACAGCGTGGTCGGACGCATGCCCGATGAACTGGAAACCCCGGCCTCGACTCGCGGTGAGCTGCCGCCGGACCTGCGTGAAGCGCAGCAGAGCATGGTCGATAACAACCCGTACTTGAAATCCGCCCAGGCTGACGTGCAGTCCGCCGAGAGCCAGTACGAAGTTGCCAAGTCGCCGTTCTACCCGCGCTTCGACGCGGAAGCGGCAGTGGGCGCGAACAACAACGTGCAGGGCGACGAAGGCCACGACAACGAATGGCGTGTCGGTGTGGTGATGAACTACAACCTGTTCCGTGGCGGCAGCGACAAGGCACGTCTGGCGGCCAATGCGCACGACATCAACCAGGCGATGGACATCCGCAACAACGCTCTGCGTCAGCTCAACGAGAACATTCGCCTGGCCTGGAACGCCATGGAGAACGCCAAGAAGCAGACGCCGACGGCCCGCGAATACGCCGAAACCACCAAACGCGTGCGCGCCGCTTATCAGGACCAGTTCGGCCTCGGCCAACGCACCCTGCTCGACCTGCTCGACAGCGAAAACGAGCTGTACAACGCCAACCGTCGCTACACCGAAATCCGCTACACCGAGGAATACTCGATGTATCGCGTGCTGGCGAACATGGGCCAGTTGCTGAGCAAGCAACGCGTGGTGCTGCCGGCTGATGCGATTGCCACGACCGAAGTGAAAAACCAGGCGCGCCTGCCGGAACTGAAATAAACGGTGCAGGAACTGACTTTGCCCTGATCGTTCCCACGCTCTGCGTGGGAATGCCTCAAGGGACGCTCCGCGTCCAGTGACGCGGAGCGTCACGGGCTGCATTCCCACGCAGAGCGTGGGAACGATCCGATAACCGAGCCCGTTCAACAGAGGCAATCACTATGACCAGCATGGAACCCGGCGCCACCGGGGTCGATCCGCGCCTGAGCTTCGACGACCCGTTACTCGACGGCCTGCTGATCCTCTGCAAACTGCATGGCGCCACGGTCAGTCGTGCCAGCCTGAGCGCCGGGCTGCCCCTGAACAAACAACGCCTGAGCCTCGATCTGCTGCCCCGTGCAGCAGCGCGGGCCGGATTACAGGCGCGCTTGTTGCGCCGTGAATTGAAAGACATTTCACCGCTGAACCTGCCGATCCTGCTGCTGCTCAACGACGGCCGCACCGCTGTGCTGCGGCGGTTTGGCGAGGATGGCAAAGCCCTGCTGCTGCCCAGCGAAGCCGACGGCGGCGAGCAATGGGTGAGCCGCGAAGAGCTTGGCGAACACTACAGCGGCCAGGCCTTGTTCGCCCGTCCGCGTCACGAACTCGAAGACCTGCGCGCGCCGCTGGTGCCACGGGTAAATGCGTGGTTTCGCGACACTCTCAAACTGTCGAAATGGCTGTACAGCGATGCGATCCTCGCCAGTTTCCTGATCAATTTGCTCGGCCTGATGGTGCCGCTGTTCGTCATGCAGACCTATGATCGCGTCGTGCCGAATCAGGCGACCTCGACGCTGTGGGTGCTGTCGATCGGCCTGTTGATCGGCACCGGTTTTGAACTGGTGCTGCGCGTGGTCCGTGCGCACCTGCTCGACACCGCCGGCAAGAAAACCGACGTGATCCTCTCGGCGACGTTGTTCGAGCGCATCACCGGGATGTCGATGAAAGCGCGGCCGGCGACCATTGGCGGCTTTGCCCAGAGCATTCACGACTTCCAGGGCCTGCGTGAATTTCTCACCGCCGTGACCCTGACCAGCCTGATCGACTTGCCCTTTGTGGTGTTGATGCTGGTGGTGATCGGCCTGCTCGGCGGCTGGCTGGTGGTGATTCCACTGTTGGCGTTTCCGATCACGATCATTTTCGCCATGGTGATTCAGGTGCGCCTGCGTGACACCGTGCAAAAAAGCCTGAGCCTCGGCGCGGAGCGTCAGGCGGTGCTGATCGAAACCCTCGGAGGCCTGGAAACCCTCAAGGCCTGCGGCGCCGAAAGCGAGCGTCAGCACAAATGGGAAAGCACCCACGGCGCCCTCACCCGCCTCGACAGTCATGCGCGCAACCTGTCGGCGCTGGCCACCAACGGCACGCTGTTCATCCAGCAGTTTTCCGGGATGGCGACGATTGTTGCCGGGGTCTACAGCATCATTGCCGGCAACCTCAGCGTCGGCGCGCTGGTTGCCACTTACATGCTCGGCAGCCGCGTGCTCGCCCCGCTCGGCCAGATCGCCGGGCTGATCACCCGCTACCAGCAAGCGCAACTGACGATGAAAAGCACCGACGCGCTGATGGCCCTGCCGCAGGAGCGCGACGGCAAACAACGACCACTGGAACGTACGCAGCTGCAAGGCGCACTGGACGTCAGCGGCGTGACGTTTCACTACAACGGCCAGAATGCGCCGGCGCTGAGCGAAGTCAGCTTCAGCCTGAAAGCCGGCGAGCGGGTCGGCATCATCGGCCGCAGCGGTTCGGGCAAAAGCACGTTGGCGCGGCTGGTCATGGGCTTTTATGAAGCGGAGGAAGGCCAACTGCTGCTCGACGGCCTCGACCTGCGCCAACTGGACGTGGCTGACCTGCGCCAGCAGATCGGTTATGTCGCCCACGACCTGCCGCTGCTGGCTGGCAGCCTGCGCGACAACCTGACCCTGGGCGCGCGTTACATCAGCGACTCACGCATGCTCGAAGTCGCCGAACTCACCGGCGTCACTGAACTGGCCCGGCAACACCCGCAAGGTTTCGACCGACCGGTGGGCGAACGCGGGCAATTGCTTTCCGGCGGCCAGCGCCAGGCGGTGTTGCTGGCGCGCGCGTTACTGCTCGATCCACCGATCATGCTGCTCGACGAACCCACCAGCGCCATGGACAACAGCAGCGAAGATGCGCTGCGGCAGAAACTGCATGGCTGGGTGCAAGGCAAAACCCTGCTGCTGGTCACCCACCGCACCTCAATGCTGAGCCTGGTGGACCGGTTGCTGGTGCTGGACAACGGCCGGGTCGTCGCTGACGGCCCGAAAGAAGCAGTCATCGAAGCGCTGCGCAAGGGCCGTGTCGGCTCGGCGGCGGTCTAGGAGTTACGCCATGCCTGCTTCTTCCGATAGCAACAAGCGCGGCTACTTCGACAGCTTCGGCAAAAGCGCCGAAGCCGAGTTCATGCCGGAAACCGCCGGCGCAGCATTGCAGGATTCGCCGCGCAAATCGCGGATCACCGTGTGGCTGGCGGCAGCGCTGCTGATCGCCGCCCTGGTCTGGGCCAAATTTGCCGTGCTCGAAGAAGTGACCATGGGCGAAGGCAAGGCGATTCCGTCGAGCAAGGTCCAGGTGATCCAGAACCTTGAGGGCGGTATCGTCACCGAGATTTTCGTTCGCGAAGGCCAGATGGTCGGCAAGGGCGACACCCTGCTGCGCCTGGATGACACGCGCTTTCGCTCGAACAAGGGCGAAAGCGAGGCCGACCGTTACGCGCTGACCGCACAGGTTGAACGGCTGTCAGCCGAGGCCGAGGGACGCCCCTTCAAACTCTCCGCTGAAGTCATCGCCAAGGCGCCGCAAGTCGCCGAGGACGAGCGCTCGCTGTATGAGCAACGCCAACGGCGCCTGGCGAGCGAACAGCGCACCCTCAGCGAACAGCTGCGGCAGAAAACCCAGGAACTGGCCGAGTTTCGTTCCAAGCAAGGCCAGTTCAGCTCCAGCCTGGCGCTGCTGCAACAAGAGATGAACATGTCCGAACCGCTGGTGAAAACCGGCGCCGTCTCACCAGTGGAAATCCTCCGGCTCAGGCGCAGCGCCGTGGAGATCCGTGGTTCGCTGAACGCCACCACGCTGGCGATTCCCCGCGCCGAATCGGCCATCGCCGAGATCCGCAGCAAGATCGACGAATCCGAGCAAACCTTCCGTTCCGAGGCTGCCAAAGAGCTGAATGAGAAACGCACCGACCTGTCGAAAATCACCGCCTCGAGCATCGCCATCGACGATCGCGTCAGCCGTACCACGGTGACATCACCGGTACGCGGGGTGATCAAGCAGATGAAGGTCAACACCATCGGCGGCGTGGTCCAGCCGGGCAGCGACATGGTCGAAATCGTGCCGCTGGAAGACAACCTGCTGATCGAAGCCAAGGTCCGCCCGCAGGACGTCGCGTTCCTGCATCCGGGCCAGAAAGCCATGGTCAAGTTCAGTGCCTACGACTACACGATTTACGGCGGGCTGAGCGCCAAACTCGAGCTGATCGGCGCCGATACGATTACCGACGACAAGGGCAACAGCTTCTATCTGATTCAGGTGCGCACCGACAAGAATCACCTGGGCGGCGACGTGAAACCGCTGCTGATCATCCCGGGGATGGTGGCAACGGTGGACATCATTACCGGCGAGAAAAGCGTCTTGGATTACTTGCTCAAACCGGTGCTGAAAGCGCGGACCGAGGCGATGCGCGAGCGCTAGTGATCTTTGAATTGCGGTGATTGATCTGGCGCTTTCGCGAGCAGGCTCGCTCCCACAATTGGAATGCGTTCCCTGTGGGAGCGAGCCTGCTCGCGAAGAGGCCCGCACAGACAATGATCATCTGTCGCCATGGTTACGCTGAAAGGTCTCCTCCCCCATCGCCGCAATCTGCCCTTCGATCAGCGCTTCAAACGGTTTCAGTAACGGCGCAAACGTCGTCGGTGCTTCGAGGGTTTCGAGCGCCTGGACGATCGCCTCGATCGTCGATAGCGCTCCCGGCCCCGGCGCCTTGCGCAGGCGATAGCGCGACACGCCGCCCTCGGCCAGGGTCACCCGTGGCAGTGCTGCCAGCAGCGGGTTGAGGTGCAGCATCTTGCGCGCTTTGCGCCAGGTGCCGTCCGGGACGACCAGCAACATTGGCTGATCATTTGGCGCGTAAACCTGCAACGACTGCGCATCGTCAGCCGGGAACAGCAAGCGCGCCTGATAACCCGGCTGGTTCAACAGTTTCGGCAAATCTTCGAATACCTCGCCGACAATCAGCTCGGCATTGCTCAGTCCCAGCGCCGCCAGCCGCGCGGTATTGAGCGCGTGACTGACCTCGCTCGGATGCTGCAGCAGCAACACCCGGGTGCGGCTATCGAGGTGCGGAATCAATGGGCACAGGCAATGGGTCTGGGGCGCAGGCAGCGCGGGCATTGGGGTCGGGACATTTTTTTCTCAAGCCTGATTGAGCTGCGCTTTGAGCAAATCGCGGAAGGTCTGGATCAGCGGCTCGCGGCTGCGGCCCCTGCGCATGATCATCGAAAACGGCGCCTGATAACCGAAGGTCGCTGGCAGCAGAACGCGCAGATCGCCCTTGTCGGCCCAGGCCTGCGCGTAGTGCTCCGGCAGATAACCGATGTAGGCGCCGGAGAGCACCAGAATCAGCTGCGCTTCCATACTTTCCACGGTCGCGGCACTGTGTTTGAAACCGTGCCGGGCCAGTTCCGCCTGACTCCAGTAACCGCGCCCGACCATTCGTTGCTGAGTGATGACCTGCTCGGGGATGCGCCGCTCGTTGAACAACGGGTGACGACTGCTGCAATACAGCCAGTGCTGCTCGCGGTACAGCGGCATGTAGACCAGACCGCTCATGCGCGTGGAAAACGCACCGATGGCCAGATCGAGGCGATTGTCCTGCACGCCGAGTTGCAATTCATAAGGGCTCATCACCGACAGGTGCAGATGCACCGCCGGGTGTTCCTGGCTGTAGGCGCCGATGGCTTCGGCAAACGGCAGGGCCTTGTCGCTGACCGTGGAATCGATCACGCCAAGGTTGAGCGTGCCGCGCAGTTCGCCCTTCAGCGCGGCGGCGTATTGCTCGAAGCCTTCAAGCTCGGCGAGCAGGCGCAGGGTTTCCTGATGGAACAGCTCGCCCTTGCTGGTCAGGCTGAAGCCACCGCGCCCGCGATGGCACAGCACCAGACCGAGCGCGGTTTCGAGCTGGCTCATGTAGGTGCTGATCGCCGAGGTCGACAGGTTGAGTTCCTGCTGCGCGTTGGCAAAACCCTGATGGCGCACGACGCTGACGAAGATGCGCAGGAGTTTCAGGTCGGGTAAAGCGTTGGCCATTTCGGCTCCCAAGGATCGTTCCCACGCTCTGCGTGGGAATGCAGCCCGTGACGCTCTGCGTCACTTGTGAGTACGGCTGGACGCGGAGCGTCCGTGGATGCATTCCCACGCAGAGCATGGGAACGATCAGGTGTGGAAGTCTGGCATTAGTTTAGAAAAATCTGAACTAAGTTTTTGCCCGTAGCGATTCTTCCCCGTCACTACATTTCGCATGATCGGCCCCACAGCGGCGTCCGAACCTGTGCTCAACGGCGCGCCGGCATAAATAAAACAAAGACGATGAGGCCCTACCCGTGGACAAGATTCTTCACCAACCACTGGGCGGCAATGAAATGCCGCGCTTCGGCGGCATCGCCACCATGCTCCGACTTCCCCATTTAACGACCGCTGCCGGCCTTGACGCTGCCTTCGTTGGCGTGCCGCTGGACATCGGCACTTCGCTGCGCCCCGGCACCCGCTTCGGGCCACGCGACATCCGCACCGAATCGGTGATGATCCGACCGTACAACATGGCCACCGGCGCCGCGCCGTTCGACTCGCTGTCGGTTGCCGACATCGGTGACGTGGCGATCAACACCTTCAACCTGCTCGACGCCGTGCGCATCATCGAAGAAGCCTACGACAACATCCTCGAGCACAACGTCATCCCGATGACCCTGGGTGGCGACCACACCATCACCCTGCCGATCCTGCGTGCGATTCATAAAAAGCACGGCAAGGTTGGCCTGGTACACATCGATGCCCACGCTGACGTCAACGATCACATGTTCGGCGAGAAGATCGCCCACGGCACCACGTTCCGTCGTGCCGTCGAAGAAGGTCTGCTCGATTGCGATCGCGTGGTGCAGATCGGTTTGCGTGCGCAGGGCTACACCGCTGACGACTTCAACTGGAGCCGCGACCAGGGCTTCCGCGTCGTTCAAGCCGAAGAGTGCTGGCACAAGTCGCTGGCGCCGTTGATGGCGGAAGTGCGCGAGAAGGTCGGTGGCGGTCCGGTGTATCTGAGTTTCGACATCGACGGCATCGACCCGGCCTGGGCGCCCGGCACCGGCACCCCGGAAATCGGCGGCCTGACCACCATTCAGGCGATTGAAATCGTCCGTGGCTGTCAGGGCCTCGACCTGATCGGCTGCGATCTGGTAGAAGTCTCGCCCGCTTACGACACCACCGGCAACACCTCGCTGCTGGCCGCCAACCTGCTGTACGAAATGCTCTGCGTACTGCCTGGCGTGGTTCATCGCTGAGGGTCGGTCATGCACGCACGTGATCAGGTTTTGCACGCGGCCGCCGAGTTGGTCGCCGCGTTTGCGCGTAACGATCG
Organism: Pseudomonas sp. AC255; assembly: GCF_979258175.1. Classification (NCBI taxonomy): domain Bacteria; kingdom Pseudomonadati; phylum Pseudomonadota; class Gammaproteobacteria; order Pseudomonadales; family Pseudomonadaceae; genus Pseudomonas; species Pseudomonas sp. AC255. Next base: position 3,690,493 of record NZ_OZ409841.1, read on the forward strand.
CGAAGCTTACTTCGGGGCGTTCAGCGCCGATGCCAGCTTCGTCTTCTACACCCTCGACCAGCCATTGCTGTCGCGGGATGCCTATCAGGCGTTGTGGGACCGCTGGCGTGCCGAGGATGGTTTCGAGGTGCTGTCGTGCACCTCGAGCAACGCCTTTGTCAGCCTGCAGGGTGACGTGGCGGTTTTCATCCATGACGTGGCCACCGAGCTGCGCATGCAAGGGGAGCAACATTTCAGCCAGGAGCGCGAGACGATTGTTTTCAGAAGACAAGCGTCGAGCCTAGAACAACAAGGCCTATGGCTGGCCTGTCACGAACATTTGTCCGCAATGCCGGAAGGGCTGCCACCCCCTTAGCCAATGGTGACGCTCACGCACGATGAGCGCGCCTGATGATCGGAGCAGATCATGAATAACAACAACAACGAAAAAAGCCTTAGCAGCATCGAAACAAACGGGGTCGAGCAGATCCCGGATCATGAGCGCGACGCCCGACCCAGCGACCTGTTTCGCTTGATCTTCGGCGGCGCCAATACGTTTGCCACCGCTGTGCTCGGCAGTTTCCCGGTGCTGTTCGGCCTGTCGTTTCAGGCCGGTGTCTGGGCGATTGTCCTGGGTGTGGTGGTCGGTGCGCTGATCCTCGCGCCGATGGGCCTGTTCGGCCCGCTCAACGGTACCAACAACGCCGTGTCTTCCGGTGCGCACTTCGGCGTGCACGGGCGGATTGTCGGTTCGTTCCTGTCGTTGCTGACGGCGATCGCGTTCTTCTCGCTGTCAGTGTGGAGCTCGGGTGATGCGCTGGTCGGCGGCGCCAAACGCCTCGTCGATTTGCCGGAAACCGACCTGACCCTGGGCCTGGCCTACGGTCTGTTCGCGCTGCTGGTGCTGACCGTGTGCATCTACGGTTTCCGCATCATGCTGTGGGTCAACCGCATCGCCGTGTGGGCCGCGAGCCTGTTGTTCCTGCTCGGCATTTTCGCCTTCGCCCCTGCTTTCGACAGCCAGTACGCCGGCAGCGTGGCACTGGGTCAGGCCGGGTTCTGGGCGGCATTCATCGGAGCGGCGCTGGTGGCGATGAGCAACCCGATTTCCTTCGGTGCGTTCCTCGGCGACTGGTCGCGCTACATCCCGCGTGAGACGCCGAAGGGCCGGATCATGCTGGCGGTGATCGCCGCACAACTGGCGACGTTGATCCCATTCCTGTTCGGCCTCGCCACCGCCACCATCGTCGCGATCAAAGCGCCGGACTACATCGCCGCGAACAACTATGTCGGCGGCTTGCTGGCCGTGTCGCCGAGCTGGTTCTTCCTGCCGGTGTGCCTGATTGCGGTGATTGGCGGCATGTCCACCGGCACCACGTCGCTGTATGGCACCGGGCTGGACATGTCCAGCGTATTCCCGCGCGTGCTCTCCCGGGTCAAGGCGACCTTGCTGATCGGCGTGCTGTCGATCGCCTTCATCTTCATCGGCCGTTTTGCGGCGAACCTGGTGCAAAGCGTGTCGACCTTCGCCGTGCTGATCATCACCTGCACCACCCCGTGGATGGTGATCATGATCATCGGCCTGCTGGTGCGGCGCGGCTTCTACTGCCCGGATGATCTGCAAGTGTTCACCCGCGGTGAACAGGGCGGACGCTACTGGTTCAATCACGGCTGGAACTGGCGCGGCCTAGGCGCGTGGATCCCCAGCGCACTGGTCGGCCTGTGCTTCGTCAACCTGCCGGGGCAGTTCGTCGGCCCGCTGGGCGAACTGGCCGGTGGCATCGACATCAGTTTGCCGGTGACATTGGGCCTGGCGTCGGTGGTGTATCTGACGCTGCTGCGCCTGTTCCCCGAACCTAGGGAAGTGTTTGGGCCAAAGGATGTGCGCAGCGAAGCCGCCATAAAACCCGAACTACGTCAGGCCGCCTGAATAAACGCAAAACCCTGTGGGAGCGAGCCTGCTCGCGAAGACTTCAGCACATCCAACAATGGTGTGACTGACAGACCGCCTTCGCGAGCAGGCTCGCTCCCACAGGAAGCATTGCAGACCCCATTTGCTTGACCATAAAAAAGACAATCGGAGACACGCCATCATGGCTTTGGATTTATTCGTCGTACTCATTTATGCCGCTGCGATGCTGATTCTCGGCTACTACGGCATGCGCAAGGCCAAGACCCACGAAGACTATCTGGTTGCCGGGCGTAATCTGGGGCCGTCGCTGTACATGGGCACCATGGCAGCAACCGTACTCGGCGGCGCGTCCACCGTCGGCACCGTGCGTCTGGGTTACGTGCATGGCATTTCCGGTTTCTGGCTGTGCGCGGCACTGGGCTGCGGCATCGTCGCGCTGAACCTGTTCCTCGCCAAACCCTTGCTGAAACTCAAGGTATTCACCGTCACCCAGGTCCTGGAGAAGCGCTACAACCCGATGGCGCGCACCGCCAGTGCGACAATCATGCTCGCTTACGCGCTGATGATCGGCGTGACCTCGATTCTGGCGATCGGCACCGTGCTGCAAGTGTTGTTCGGTCTGCCCTTCTGGATTTCCGTAATGCTGGGCGGCGGTATCGTGGTGATTTATTCAACGATCGGCGGCATGTGGTCGCTGACCCTGACGGACATCGTCCAGTTCGGCATCCAGACGGTGGGCCTGATGTTCCTGCTGCTGCCGATCTGCCTGTACCGCGTAGGCGGCTGGGATCAACTGGTCGCGCAACTGCCGGCGGCCAGCTTCAACTTCACCAGCATCGGCTGGGACACGATCATTACCTACTTCATGATCTACTTCTTCGGCATCCTGATCGGCCAGGACATCTGGCAGCGGGTGTTCACCGCCAAAAGCGAAAAGGTCGCCAAGTACGCCGGCACCTCGGCCGGGATCTACTGCATCATTTACGGCCTGGTCTGCGCCTTGATCGGCATGGCTGCGCATGTGCTGATTCCGGATCTGGACAACGTCAACAACGCGTTCGCCGCCATCGTCAAAGTCTCGCTGCCCGACGGCATCCGTGGCCTGGTGATCGCTGCCGCACTGGCGGCGATGATGTCCACCGCCAGCGCCGGCCTGCTCGCCGCGTCCACCACCCTGACCGAAGACCTGCTGCCGAAACTGCGCGGTGGCAAACAGTCCAATGTCGCGGTCAGCCGTCTGTTTACTCTGCTGACCGGGATCGCGGTGTTGGGCATTGCTCTGGTCGTCAATGACGTGATCAGCGCGTTGACCTTGGCTTACAACCTCTTGGTCGGTGGCATGCTGATTCCGCTGATGGGCGCGATTTTCTGGAAGCGTGCGACTACTGCCGGGGCGATCAGCGCCATGACGCTGGGCTTTGTCACTGCGCTGGTGTTCATGGTCAAGGACGGCATGGACGCGAACACGCCGATCTATTACAGCCTGGGTGTCAGCCTGGTGAGCTTCGTACTGGTGAGCCTGTTCTCGCCGCGCCCGGCGACCGTGGCCACTGCGGTGTGAATCGACTGTAACGAGGTGATGTTTTCTTCAGCGGGTGTGGCGTCGGTAGCCACACCCGTTTTTTTCGCTTGGCGAAAAGCAAAGATCGCAGCCTTCGGCAGCTCCTACCATTTGTAGAAACTGCCGACGGCTGCGATCCTGAAATCTCTGATCGGAGGTATTAACGGCGACGTGGCTGGCGCCGACGCTGTTCGTCGTCCGTGCGAATCGGTACCGGTTGCAGAGGCGGTTCGATCAAACCGAGGGCAACTCCCAAATCGTGCAGCCAGTTCTGGATTTTCTCTTTCATCGTCATGCCCCCTTCAGGGTGGTGCTGAGCGGCCGGAATTCTGAGGCCGCTTCGCACTGATAATAGTCCGAAGTCCTACGCAATGCTCGGCCAAATCCGCAATGATCTGTTACTGAATTGAACAGAATCTGTTGCGATTGGTTCACGCGGTTTCCCGCACTTCATGCAAAGCCACGGGATAGACCGCTTGCTGCACGTCGATCCAGGCATTCAGGTTGGCCCCGGCCATACCCTTGCGCCACATGAGCCACGTTGTCGCACCCGCGAACGGCTCGGCCAACGGATGCACCGCGACGCTTTCGCGACCCGGCAGGCTGGCCAACATCGACTCGGCCATCAACGCCACACCACTGCCGGCAATCACACAGGCGAGCATGCCCTGATACGACTCGATCTCCATCGCCCGGCCCATCGCCGCATGGTAGTGAGAGAACCATGCCTCCAGGCGCATGCGATAGGAACAGCCCTGACGGAAGGTGAATACCGAACGCCCTTCCACGTCCCGCGCGGTGCGTACCGGTGGATGGTCGATTTCGGTGATCAGCACCAGCCGTTCCTCGCACAACGGCACGCCATCAAGCCCGGCCAGTTGCAGCGGTCCGTCGACCAATGCCGCGTCGAGGCGGCCGGTGAGCAAACCTTCGAGCAATTCGCCGGTCGGTGCCGATTGCACCTGCAAATTCACTGTCGGGTATTGCTTGTGATAACGCGCCAGCAGCGCCGGCAGATGGATCGCCGCCGTGCTGTACATGGTGCCCAGCACGAAATCCCCGGCCGGTTGCCCGCCCATCACCGCCGCACTGGCCTGATCGCGCAGGGCAAACAGTTTGCCGGTGTAGTCGAGCAGCACCTTGCCCGCCGGCGACAACTGCAAACGCTGCCGTTCGCGGACGAACAGCTCAACGCCCAGTTGCTCCTCAAGCTGTTTCAGCCGCGTTGACAGATTTGATGGCACCCGATGCAGGCGCTCGGCGGCGCGGGTGATCGAGCCTTCCTCGGCGACCGCCTGAAATATCCGCAGCTGGCTGAATTCCACAATCTTCTCCTGAACAGAACAAGTTACTCACTATTATTCAATTTTAAAGAAAGTCAATCGATCCTAGCCTGACGGTCATTGCTGCTTTGAAGGAAGCCCGACCATGTCGCCGCTGATACGTTTATCCGCCTGTTTCGTTGCCCTGATGATGGCCATGGGCATCGGCCGTTTCGCCCTGACGCCACAGATGCCGCACCTGCTCAGCGAAGGGCAGATCGACCTCACCGCCGCCGGGCTGATCGCGGCGGCCAACTACCTCGGCTATCTGCTTGGTGCTGTGGATGCGATGTTCGCGCAGCGGCCGCAGCAGGTGCAGCGACGGCTGCATGGCGGGCTGTGGCTGTGCGTGCTGCTGACACTGGCGTCGTTCTGGGCCAACGGTTTCTGGTCGCACCTGCTGTTGCGTTTTGGTACCGGCGTGGCGAGTGCCTGGGTGCTGGTGATGATTACTTCGCTCAGTCAGCCGCTGGCGGCGGCAGCGGGTCGCCCGCGCTGGGGCGCTCTGGTTTTTGCCGGACCGGGTCTGGGGATTTTTCTCACAGGCTTGCTGGCGCTGGTCTCACATCGATTGCAGCAGACATCGGCAACCCTGTGGCTGATTTACGCGGCGGCTGCGCTGCTGATGATGCTCGGCGTCTGGCGGTTGTTACCGCAGCCCACGGCGGCAGCGAGGCCAGCGACAATGCATGTGAAAACAGCGAATCGAGGCATTGTCCGGCTGGCGCTGGTGTATGCGCTGTACGGCATCGGCTACATCATTCCGGCGACGTTTCTGGCGCAAATGGCCAACGCGCAGTTTCATGGCCAGTGGCAGGCAGATCTGTTCTGGCCGTGCTTTGGCCTCGGCGCGGCGATCGGTGTGTGGTTGGTGAGTCTGCGCCGACATGATCCCGAGACCACGCGGCACTGGCTGATGGCGACGTTGTGGCTGCAAGCGGCCGGTGTGTTTGCGTGCCTGCTGGGCAGCGGCGTCGGCCTGGCGTTGGGAGTGATCCTCTGCGGCACACCGTTTCTGGCCTGCATGCAACTGGTCATGCAGCGTTCGCGAGAGCTGGCGCCCCACGCCACTCAGCGCAACGCCGGGATGCTCACGGCGTGCTTCGCTGTCGGCCAGCTGAGCGGCCCGCTGCTGGCGGCGCTGAGCAGCCATTTCAGCGGCGGCTTGCAGCCGGCGCTGCTGATCGCCGGTGCCGGCCTGTTGCTGGCCGGCGCGCTGGCGATGCAGGGCAGGGCTACTGGCCCAGCGCCTTGCGCAAACGCCGACGCAGCCACTGCTCGGCGCTGACGAAAGTGATGCCGAGCAGCACCAGCACGGCGCCGATGACGAAGTTCAGGCTCAACTGTTCGCCGAGCAGCAGCACGCCGAAGGTCACGCCGAACAACGGCGTCATGAACGAAAACACCGCAAGGTTGGCCGCCAGATAACGGCGCAGCAGCCAGAACCACACCAGGTAACTGAAGAACGACACCACCAGGCCCTGGAACAGCACACTGGCCACCGCCACGGTGGTCAGGCTGACATGAGTGATCTGGCCGCTGAACAGCGCGATCAACAGCAGGCCGATGAAACCGACCAGCAACTGATAGAACAGGGTCAATGTCACCGGAGCTTCCGACAGTCGCGAGGCCCGCACCACCACGGTGGTCGCGCCCCAACAAGCGCCGGCCAATACGCCGAAGGCATCGCCCAGCAGCATGCGCCGATCAAGGTTGTCCCACGACACACCGCCAGCGAAGGCAATCGCAATGCCGATGAACGCCAGCAGAATCCCCAGCCATTGCAACGGGCGCAAACGCTCGCTGGCCAGCAGGAAATGCACGCCGAGTGCGGTGAAGATCGGCGCGGTATAGAGGAACACCGACATGTGCGCGGCGGTGGTCAGTTGCAGGCCTTCGGCGATGAACAGGAATTCCAGACCAAACAGCGCACCGGCCAGCAAACCGCCGCGCCAGGTGCTGCCGACCTGATCCCAGCCGCCCTTCCAGCAGATCAGCAAACCGACCAACAAAGCCGAGATTCCCGAGCGCCCCGCCGCTTGCATCACCGGCGCGATGTCAGTCGCCGCCCATTTGATCAGGACTTGCTGCACACCCCAGATCAGGCACAGGCCGATCATCACTTGCAGGGCAAAACCGTCGGCATTGCGCCGCTCGGCACTCACCGCAACACCTCGAACACACACAACATGGCAGGCCATCCATTGGTCAGGAAACAGTGTCGGGGATTATCAATCAGATGCGCGGAAAAAGCCGTCTGGAAAAGACCTTTATTTGGTCAGTGGCGTCAGCGCTGAATGGTTGACGGCTGCGCCGTCATTCGCGGGCAAGCCCGCTCCCACAGAGGGTTCGGTGAACATGTGGGAGCGAGCCTGCTCGCGAAGAGGCAGCATTGCCAACACAACTGCCGGAGCAGCTCAGGCAAACCGCTTCGCCACCAAATAACCCACCGTGCAAGCAACGGCCGTCGCCACTGTCCCCCACGCCCAATCCATCAAACTCACCTGCACCGACCAGTCGCGCAATGTCGCCCAATTGGTCAGGTCATAAGTGCCGTACGCCACCAGCCCCAACAGCGCACCAAGCTTCGCCGCTCGCTGCCAGCTCAGCGCCGGCAAGACCACGAATACCACGCAGCCAATAACGTACAGGCAATAAAAAACCGCTGCGGGCAACAGCAGCGGTTTATCCAGCATCAGCGAACCGAGCAGTTCGCGATAGGTCGGCGCCATCAGCAGCCCGAGCCAGATCCCATCGAGCAGCAGAAACGTCAGTAGCGTCGAGACGTATGCGATCAGCGCCTTTTTCATTGGCTCACCCCTTTAGATGTGGGAGCCGCCGACTTTCAAGATCAAGATCAAAAGATCGCAGCCTTCGGCAGCTTCTACATGGGCCTGCGGTGAGTCAGGTTAGTTCAATGCGATCGGCGTGAATGACGATCTTGCCTTCCTTGTACAGCGAGCCGATGGCTTTCTTGAAGTTGCCCTTGCTGACGCCGAACAGGCTGCTGATCAACGCCGGATCACTCTTGTCGCTGACCGCCAGGGTGCCGTCGTTTTCGCGCAACTTGCCGAGGATCTTCGAACTCAGGCTGCTCGCCGCTTCCTGGCCAACCGGTTGCAGGCTCAGGCTGATCTTGCCGTCGGCGCGCACTTCCTTGATGAAGCCTTTCTCGCGCATGCCCGAACGCATGAACTTGAAGATTTCGTTCTTGTGGATCAAGCCCCAATGCTTGTTATTGATGATCGCCTTGAAGCCCATGTCAGTGGCTTCGGCCACCAGCAGATCAACTTCCTGGCCCGGGCTGTAGGTGGCCGGGGTTTTGTCGAGGTAACGATCAAGACGCGCGGTGGCGGTGATGCGGCGCGTGTGTTTGTCGAGGTAAACGTGCACCACGCAGTATTCGCCAGCGGTCATCTGGCGCTTTTCTTCCGAGTACGGCAGCAACAGATCCTTCGGCAAGCCCCAGTCGAGGAACACGCCGATGCTGTTGACTTCAACCACTTTCAGGCTGGCAAACTCGCCGACCTGAACTTTGGGTTTTTCCGTGGTGGCGAGAAGTTTGTCTTCGCTGTCCAGATAAATGAATACGTTGAGCCAGTCTTCATCTTCGCTGGGAATATCTTTGGGGATATAACGGTTGGGCAAAAGAATTTCGCCATCGGCACCGCCGTCCAGATATAAACCGAAGTTAGTGTGTTTAACCACTTGCAAACTGTTGTAACGCCCGACTAAAGCCATTTCCGAAACCCTCAATACGTGGGCGGCATTCTACCCGTTTTTGCCGCAGACGTCGGGCGACAGATCCTCGCAGCGGAAAATCTGCGTCAACCTGTTGATTTTGCTTGATCACTGCCCGGTGAGGTGCCGCTCGTCAGTCCGGTCGGGCGGCTTGCGGCTGTGCGCAATCGCCTCACACTCGCGCGATGTTCTTATTTAAAACAGGGAGTTAGCGAAACATTAATAGTGTCGAACCGGCAATAATGCAGCGCTGCGGTTGGTTATTCCGGGGGATATTTACCAAGCTATTGTCAAGTTATTCCTGTACGATGCCTGGCCGAGTTACTTTTCTAAAGGTTAATGGCCGCCATGCGTGTAAAAGCATCCACCAGCAAAGCAAAGCCAGCTCCAGCCGTTGAAACCAGCGAATCGATCAACGATCAGATCGCAGCATTCCTCAAGTCCGGCGGCGAGATCCAGCAAATTGCCAAAGGCGTCAGTGGCCAGACATTCGGCCCGTCCAAGCAGATCAGCCTGGGCAAGAAGTAACACCGGTTTTACCCCGTCCAGAGGCGCTTTGAGCTTCGAAGCGCCTGGACTGGCACCGCGCAACACCCCTTCGCTTTAAACAAAAATTCCCGAAAATCGACGAACGGCCATCAATGCCGGGCATTCGCCGGTATCCTTGCACGCGTCTAGATCAAGCGTTTCAGCAGGCCTTCGCCCTGCGCTCGCGGTTCATGGAGTGACGCATGCGCCCATTTCCCTGTTTATTGTTCGTCAGCCTGCTGTTAGGCGCGACCGCGCACGCGCAGGTTTTTCAGGGCGAACTGGGCGACTTCGATCTCAAGCTCGGCACCACGCCCAGCCGCAGCATGGCCCAGGGACTGGTCAAGCCGGCGGCGGTCGGCTCGTTTCACGGTGGCCTTGATCTGAGCCACGACAGCGGCGTGTATTTCGGCCAGTACGCGCCGAGCATGGGCATCAGCCCGGGCAAGAACCTCGAGATCGATTCCTACGTCGGCTTCAAGCAACCTTTCGATCAGGTGCTCGGCTATGAAGTCGGGATGATCCATTACAGCTATCCCCGCGTGGACACTCTCGACAGCCAGGAGCTGTTCGGCGGTCTGACTCTGCTCGGCAGTCGCTTCGGCATCGCATTGAGCAACGACCCGGATAAACAGAACAACACCTTGTTTGCCGACCTCACTGGCAATCAGCCGTTCGGCATCGGCGTGAGCATGAAATATACCACCCACCAACTGAACACACCGGTGGCGGTGGACGGTGGTTATGTCAGCAATTTCACCGATTGGTCGGTGAAGCTGTCGCGACCATTCATGGGCGTCGATCTCGATCTGATCTACAGCAATTCCAGCCTTAGTGGCAGCGATTGCTCGGCCTATTCCGGGCACAACAGCGAGTGCGACGGCCTCGTCACCCTCAAGGCTGTACGCACGTTCTATTGATCGGCTGAACTGCCGCGCGCATCCTGCATCACATAAGAATCAGATTTCCGACGCCAGGCTCTCGCAAGGATTTGCCCATGTCTCGCTGGTTCAAACAGATTGCCGCCCTGCTCATCTTCACCCTCGCCCTCGGCGCTTGCAGCCGCGTGGGCCTTGCCTACCGCAACCTCGACGTGATTATTCCATGGTCGCTAAGTGACTACGTGGACATGAACGGCGAGCAGAAAGACTGGTTCAACGACCGGCTCAAAGAACACCTGAGCTGGCATTGCACCACGCAGTTACCCGATTACCTCGACTGGCTGGACCGTTTGCAGGCCATGGTCGAGAGCAATCAGGTCAGCGACGCCGCGCTACAGGAGCGCACCGCCGAAGCCAAGCAGGCCATTGCCGAAACCGCCCGGGAAATCACCCCTTCGGCCATTGAGTTGCTGCAGGGCCTGGACGATAAACAGGTCGCAGAAATGAACGACGCGTTTGCCAAGGATTTGCGCAAACGTCAGCAGGAATACGTGAAACCGCCGTTGGCCCAACAGATCAAGGAACGCGGCGAGCGCATGGAAAAACGCCTGAACGACTGGCTGGGTCCGCTCAGCGACACACAGAAACAACGCGTCGCGGCCTGGACCAACGCCTTGGGCGACCAGAACACTCAATGGATCGCCAACCGCGCGCACTGGCAGCAACAGTTCAGTGCCGCCGTTGCGCAACGCCAAAGCCCGGAATTCCCACAACGCATCGAGACACTTCTAGTCAACCGCGAGCGGTTGTGGACAGCGGACTACCGCGAGGCCTACGCCAACACTGAAGCCCAGGCACGCTCGCTGTTTGTCGATCTGATGGCGCAGAGCACGCCGCAACAGCGTGAGCGGTTGTTGAAGAAAATCGAGGGAGTGCGTAAGGACTTCAATGACCTGAAATGCCTGAAGGCCGCGCAGAAACCTTGAGATTACTGGAATCCAATGTGGGAGCGAGCCTGCTCGCGAAAGCGGTGTATCAGACAGTTCAATGTCACTGACAAACCGTATTCGCGAGCAGGCTCGCTCCCACAGGGGATTTCGCTGGCTCAGGCGATTTGAGCCTTTGAAGCGACTTCATCAAATGTCACCTCATCCAGCGCATCCTCCTGCTCATCCAGCACCTGACGCGGATGATCGTTGCCGGGGATGCTGCTGTCGATCAGGCTCAACAGGCTGGAACCGCGCTGCGTCAGAATGAAATTGTTGCCGGTACTGCCTTCATGATCCGGACGCGGCTCGATATAACCACGGTCAAGCAGCAGACTTTCATACTCACAGGCCAACGTTTTCAAATGGTCGAGATTCTCGATCGGCTCGCCAGCGCTGGCTTTCTCGGCCGCGTAGGCTTCGGCATAAGCGCGGGGAGCGAAGCTCTGTCCAGCGCTGTTCTGCACTTCATGCAGCAAACGTTCAATCAAATCCCAGTTATAAGTTGTCATCCTGGTTCAACCTCCGGTGCGGGTGATTTGTGCCGCTTTCAAAGGTTGTGACCCAAGCGCTGCGCAGCCGTTCAGCCGCATATCTTCGCGGCGACCGACCGGCGGTCTGTCGATTCTCTCCCTGGTTAAACGACTAGTCTGAAACAGCCGGTTCAACCCGCAGGAGACATGGTCATGAGCGTTACAAACCATCCGGTGGTATCACGCGAAGAATGGCTCGCCGCCCGCCAGCAGCATCTGGCCCACGAAAAAGCCTTCACCCGGGAACGCGATCGCCTCAGCGCCGAGCGCCGCGCCCTGCCGTGGGTGAAAGTCGACAAGGACTATCACTTCCAAGGTCCGAACGGCGAACTGAAGCTCAACGATTTGTTTGGCAACAACAGCCAGTTGATCATCTACCACTTCATGTTTGCTGAAGGCTGGGAAGAAGGCTGCCAGGGCTGCTCGTTCCTCAGTGACCACATTGACGGCGCCAACCAGCACCTGGCCCACCACGACGTCGCAGTTGTCGCCGTTTCCCACGCGCCGTTGCGCGAGTTTCAGGCGTTCAAACAACGCATGGGCTGGAAATTCGACTGGGTTTCGTCAGAAGGTTGCGATTTCAATTACGACTTCGGCGTCTGCGCCCGGGCTGAAGACGTCGCCGAGGGCAAGGCTACCTACAATTACGAAAAAACCGACAGCGCCGAGGAAGAAATGCCGGGGCTGAGCGTGTTTTATCGCAATGACGAAGGCGAGATTTTTCACACCTATTCAACGTACGCACGCGGTCTGGACATGCTGGTCGGCGCTTACCACTACCTTGATCTGACGCCCAAGGGCAGGAATGAAGACGAGATCATGGAATGGGTGCGACATCATGATCGGTATGCAGTTGACAAGGCTTCGAGCTGCCGCCACGAAAAATAACGGCGCGTCAGGTGGAAACGGACGGCAACGGCCGTCCTTTGTTGCGTGCATCAGGTGTTACAGCGAGATCACTTCTTGCCATTGCCTCAGGACAGGACAAAAAATCTCCAGGGTCCGCCACACTGAACGACATTAGCCTTTGATTCGCCAGAAAATGCACATCATAGATTGCAACTACTCACACTTGATCAGACGGTCGCGAACAGATTGCTGGGTGGGAAAGGAGGCATCACTCAACTCTTCGATGCTGTCTGAGCAGCTATAAACCTTGAATCGAGCATGGAAAACTGACAGTAACCGCATTAACAACATATCGTCCACCGCCCCCCTCCCTCATCCATCTCAATAATGATGAGTTTTTTTCCTGCCATATCCAAAGACCAGCGACAGCCCTCCTGTTGAAGGAACTCCTCGAGCCCTTCATCTGTAAGCTTTTCGATTCTTATCAAGGGTTCGAGGTCCTGCTTACTGCTCCACTGACTGTTGACTTCCCACTTGTTGACTTTTAAATCCAAAAAGCTGCATTCGTTAAAAATCTCTTGATCCTGAACGTAAGAAACAGGAACGCTGCCCCATGCCTCACTGACCAACAACTCTCTTTCCGGTAAAACAGATTCCGACTCCAAAATAACAGCGTATCTATTGCTCATTACATGTTCCCTGTTTCTTGCAAGCGCTTCAGGCCTTTCTCAGCGTTTCTGATCAATTGGTCTCTCGCTGACTTGGGTAGTCGTTTGAAGAACGCATTGATCTGTGGTGCCAGGGGTTTAGACAGGTCCGGGCGGAAATCCACGATCGAATCCTTGCCGCCTCCCGACTGTATCTGAAGCTTACCATTAGGCTCGATATCGACCCGCAACAGGCGCTTGCGCCCACCGATCACGGCCTCCACCGGTTGACCAATGGTTTCACTCGCCTTGATGACTCCTTTCGTACCCGCGACATTGAAGACTTTCCCCGCAGCGGCACCGGCCATGTTGGCTGCTGTGCCCAACGCAATGTTCAGTAGGGTCGTGGCGCCGCGAACATAGATGTCGCCCTGTTGTTGTGTCTCACCCGCCTCAAACATGTATTTGAAGAGGTAATCGCTGGACTCTAGGTCATCCTGATCTTCTCCGCTGAGCTTGCTCGCGATGGCTTTGGCAACTGAATCTTTGGCGGCGTCTATTTTATCGCCAAACAACTTCGCGATCAGAACATTCCCTGCAAGACCCACGGCCATCTTTGCCGGTCCCATCGCAGCCTGAATACCCAATGCCACCAACTGGGCTTGTTCCTTCGGCAGCTTGTCCAGCATTACCTGTAACCGCTCGGTCTCAGCCAATAACTTGCCACCAGGAGTAGTCGGAATCAGTTCCTTGGCCCAGTCCGGCAGACCATTTCCATGGTTTTCGCTGGGCTTATCAGACTCCGATTGTTTTGGACCATCGCTATTCGCATCACAAGCCCCCGGACCAGGGCAGGTCTGCTGTCGGGTGAATTCGTCAAGTACCCCTACATACGTTTGAATAACCGCAATGTTTTTCTCTTGGAGATCATTGATAGCTCCCGGATCGATTCCATTTCGCACAAAGTTTTTGGCAATGTTCAGGGCAAGATCATCACCAAACGTCGCGCGCGCTTGCGCAGGTACGTCGTCCAGCGATACTCGCTGTGCCTGAAGATTCTTCCAGGCCTGACCAACCAGGTTGACAGGCCCTGTGACGAGGGACAGCGCAGCTTCGATAGAGCCCTGAGTGGCGTCACCGTAGTTCTCTATTTTTTCCGCCCAGTCCTTCAATGTGCCCGAAGGATCGGCAACGGCCTCAAGTGACGATTTGCTCACGTACAGATCGGTGCGAGACTCCTTGTCCTTGGTGATTTCGTAACCTTTGTCTACGTCGCGATTCAAACCGACAGTCGAATCCTTGCCCGTTTCGGCGTCCTGGCGTACCACGATCTCGCCGGCGCCGACGGTGCCGCGCACGATCTGTTCACGGTCTTTGTCATACTTCCAGCCGTTGACGCTCCAGCCAGTTTCGCCTTCCTTGCCTTTACCAACCTGACTGCCGTCCTGAGCACCGCTGCCTTTGCCAGCGGTGTAACTGCCACCGACGTTCAGGTAATAACCGTGCTCTTTGTCTGTACCGGCGATGTCACTGAAGCCCAACGTGCCGGTATCCAGTTTCAAATTACCGTTGTCGGCAGCGATCAGTGCACCGTCCAGTTGAGTGTGATTTTCGGTACGGATATCGACTTTGCTTTTACCGGTGATGCTGGTTTGCTGTTCGATCCAGTTCGTCTTGCCGGTGGTCTGGCCGTAACCGACCGAACCACTGACACCAGCACCCGGACCAAACGTGGCGGTAACGCTGATATCAAACTCTTTGCCCTTCACCTTTCCCGTGTCGGCCACAGAAGAGACATTGAGATCCCCGCCCACGCGCCCATTCACCTCATCGCCGCGTAACGTGGCGCCGTCGATGTTGGTGTCCTTGCCACTGGTAAAGCCCAACTTGTCGCCGGCGTAGAGATAAGCCTCTTGCTGGCGATTACCCTCGCGCTCCAGATCGCCCTTGCCCATGCTGACACTGGCATAAACGCCGACACCCTCGGAACCAAAGACCAGACCCACTTCACCGCCACCGTTGTGGCGGTTGCTATCGTTACTGCTGTCGTTCTGTGCCGAGCGGATATTGAGATCATTGACAGCGTTGAGCTCAATATCCCGTTTAGCGCTGACCTGCGTGCCGATCAGATTCAGATCGTGGTCAGCTTGCAGATTGACGTCCCGGCCAGCGCCCAGTTGCGTCGGCGTAGACGTGCCATGCGAGCCGTCTTCAGTGGCGATTCCGTAGCTGCCACCGATGCCGATCTTGAAGCCGCCGCTGGTGCCGCCGTGAATGCCGCCCCAACTTTCGCGTTGCGTGCTGTCCTGGCTGACACCGCCTTTGGCGACATCAAAGGTAACGTCACGACCCGCGACGTTGATGTCGCGCCCGGCGAGGAATTTTGCCCCTTTTACCGTTACATCATTCTTGGCGTTGAGGTTCAGATCCTGGCCGGCATTGAGCGTCGACGATCGACTGCTCTGCTCGAAGGTTTGCTGGCTGCTGCTTTGCTTGCTGTTGCCGAACTTGACGTCTGCTGTCGGTCCGTTGAGGAACTGACTGATACCGTCCACCGCTTTGAGGGTACTTGAGCCTTTGCTGACATTGTCTTCGCCTTTCCCCGCGCCATTGACCGCGTCTTTCGTCTGGCCATAGTTGTGGTCGATCCGAACGCCCAGGCCGTTGCTCTCGTTCTCGCGCTGTTGTTCTACCAACAGGGTTTCGCGCCCGGCATCGATGTTGATGTTGCGCCCGGCATTCAAGTCGATATCGTTATTGGCCTGCAGATCTGAACCGATCTGATTGATATCACGCTTGGCGTTGATGGCCAGATCCTGTCCCGCACTGATCTGGCTGGCAGCACCGGTCTTCTGTTCCAGGCGATTCTTTTCCTTGAGACCCTCCGCGCCGGCAAAGAAGCCCACGCCGTTGTCATCGCTGGAAATGCCGATACCCGCACGCTTGGACTTCGACCATGCTTGCTCGGCACGCTCATCGGAAGCAGCCATCACGTTGACGTCACGACCAGCGTCCATGTTGACATGACGTCCTGCATCGATACCGCTGCCCAGTACATTGATATCGCGCTCGGCACTCAGAATCGTGTCTCGCCCCGCCACCACCATGCTGCCCACACTGGTGCTGCCCTGCCCCTGCCGGCCCGCTTCTTTGGCGGAGGAAAGGGACAGGAAGCCACCCGAAACCGAAAGACCGGTTTTCTTTTTGTAGGCTTCACTGCGGCTGTAGTCAGTGTCATTGGCCGAAATCAGATTGATGTCACCCGTGTCGTCCACCAGACCAGAGCGGAACTCAACGTCGTTGCCCGCCGCTGCAGTGCTGGCCTGCAAGAGAAAGTCTTTACCCGAAGCGACAACGATGTCATTGCCCGCTTCCAACTCGCTGGCGATCTGGATGGTGCTGCTGTTGACCGTAGTTTTGCCACTTTTGGAAAGACCGAAAGATCCCTTCTTGGTGGTCTTGCTGAAATCACTGTGTTCGTCAGTCGCCGAGAGCACCGAGACATTATTCAACGCGCCCAGAACCAGATTGTTTCCGGCTTTCAGTTGACTGCCGATCACGGTGACATCGTGCCCTCCCTCCAGAGAAACACCGCCCTTGTCCGACAGGCTGGCGTTGACGGTCAGGTTGCGTCCGGCCTCGATCACCGAGGCGACATTGGTGCTGTCGTAGCTTTCCTTCTGGGTCGTCTTGCGGCGACCGGATGAGCCTTTGCTTTTCTTGAGGTAGGACGAAGCATCTTCGTCCTTGGCCGAGGTCACGAGCAGATCCCGCCCGGCATCGATATCGACATCACCAGCACCTTCAATCCGGCTGGCGACAATTTCCATGTCATTACCGGCGCTCAAGGAAACATTGCCGCCACTGTGCACCGTCGTGGAAACCTGGGTGATTTTGTCCGTTGAAGTGGTGACCTTTTTGCTCTTGTTGTAGGTGTGCTGCTCGTTCGCTGCCGAGGAAAGGGTCAAGTCACCGGTGGCCGCCATCGTAATGTCGCGTTGGGCAGCTATCTGGCTTGCAATGGCGGTGATGTCACGACCGGCATTGACTTTCAGATTACCTCCCACGTCCACGACTGCACCGTTCTGCACCACCGTGCTGGTGCGCGAATGCGATCCGATACTCAGACCGTCATGCTGCTCAAGGGCCGTGATATTGACGTCACGCCCAGCCTTGATCGTCGTATCGCCAATGCTCTTGAACTCGCTACCGAGGTTGCTGACATCTCTCCCGGCGGTGAGGCTCAGATTGTTTGCCGCTTCTATTCTGGCGGCGGTATCGAGATAGCTGCGTTGCAGCGTCGTGCCGCCGAAGGTGGTCTGGCTCTGGATGACGTTGCGTTCGTTGATCAGATCACCCTCGGTGGCTGTGATGCTGACATCGCGACCGGAAATGATCCCGCCTGCAGCATTGATCAGATTATTTGTCGCCAGCAGATCCAGACGATTGCCCGCCTCGATCAGTCCACTGTTGACCAGGTTGTTCCCCGCAGTGGCGGACAGGTTGTTGGTTGCCCGCAACGTACCTACGTTGTTCAGATCCTGCCCGGCAATCAAGTTGATGTCGTTACCGGCAATCAATGCACCATTGGGCGCCAGGCGATTGTTGGCCTGTGCCAGATAAAGCACAGGGACAAGCACGGACTCTCCGTTCACCTCATGTTTTTCGAGCCACACGATGTCATGGGTCAGCGCTGTCACCTGTTCGGCCGACAAGCTGACGCCCAGTGCCAGATTGAGTTGATCCTTGCTCTTGATGGCGTTGTCCATCAAGTATTTGAACAGTTTCTCGTCCGACGTCTGGCCATCGATAAAGCGTTGTCCGGTGCGCGCGACAACGGCTTGCTGAATCAATCGCTGTTCGTATAGACCATCACCCAGACGCTTGGCGCTGATATCAGGGTCGTAACCGAGATTGGCCAGCAAGTAATCCGAGCTCATGAACTGCTTGAGGTCTGTCAGTACCGGATTGGTTTCAATCAGGTATTTGTGTGGATTGCTGCGCACACTGGTATCTGGCAGACCTTGCACCCGGGTCAGGTTCTGCGCACTGAAAGGCGAATCGGCGGCCGTCAGTGAACGTTTGGGAATGGCTGTCTGAGTCGCGCTGTTGCCGGCCATTGCCGTGCTGAGTTTTGAGGCTGCGTCGTCGACATTGAGGTCTTGGCTGACCCGATCAATCGTCAGGCTGCTTGCGGCAGTTGAAGCGGCATCCACGGCCTTGATCGCCGTCGTCGGTCTGGCGGGAAATCCTGGTTCGTGTTTACCGACGCTGATCGTCGCGCTGCCCATGCGCATATCCGGTCCGGCGTTAACCGCCACCGTCGACGTCTGGCCGCTCAAGCGAAACAGACCGTTCTGGCCTTGCGGCAAGGTGAATCCCGAAAGGGCGAGCGGGTTGACTTGTTGCTGCGCCAGATCCGGTGGCAAATGGGACTGTACGTTAATGACCGTTACCGACGGAGCGCCTGGCAGGGTGGATTCATACGTACGGCCGTTCTTCAGAGAAACAGGCTGGCCTGCTCGCTCGACGCTGTTGGTCAGACTTTTCGTGGCATTGATCGTCAGACTGCCGCCGGCCTGAACGACGGCGGTAGCATCACCTGCCACGCCAGGGCTGGTGATGGTCTTGGTGTCGAAGAACGTGACGTTCTGCACCGCCGCCGGGAGCGGCGCCGGATTGGCCTGGTTATAGGCCGGCGCTGGCGAATAACTGCGGAATTGTTCCGGGCTACCCGTGCTTGTGTAATGTTTCCAGCCGAAATAGATATTTGTATGACCGCTCCCCCAGTAGCGACAGACACTCTCGGTGTCACCACCGACTCGTTCCAGTTCACATCCCAAGAGCGAAACGCTGCCATCTGCTTGCCAACCGGTCCTTTGTAGGAAGGATCATTGACCGCGTTGTATTCCATGAACGAGCGCCACAGCTGGATGATCGCCTTGTCTTTGCGGACCTCCGGCAGCGCAAAGGACTTGAGTGTGGAGTAAGTGCCCAGCGTCGCGCCGGTGTTGGTGAAATTGGAAAGGTTGGCGTTCAGGTTCGCAGCGGCGGTGATTACCGAGGCAGAGTTGGTCAGGTTCCCACCCGCGATGTCCAGATTACGCCCCGCCGAGATGTTGGCCGCGGCCGAGTCGGCTTCGACTTTGGTTTCGTAGTTCTCCATCAGCACCATGTGGCCCGACTGATTGCCCGTCTGGCGCAGGCCGATCGCCCCTGAAGTCAGCTGGGAAGTCACCTTGAAGAAATCCTTGCGGTTCTCCAGGGTAGAGGCCCTTAGCAACATGTCGCCCGAACTCTGGATATTTCCAGAAATGTTTTCCAGGCGATCGGCCCAGTTACCGGCGTCGTCCCTGGCGACAGTCAGGTTATCCATGCTGTAGACGTCGCCATATTTATTGATCAGATCATGCGTCAGCAGGGACATGGCTGCGCCACTGAACAGCAACCCGTGATCGTTTAATACGTTGCCAGCATTGAGCCGCAAGTGCTGATTGCTGGCCACGGTGCCGTAGTTGTTCACCCCGCCTGCATTGATGGTCAGCCCACCGACTGAACTGATTCGACCCTGATTGCCGAGCACTCCACCGACGTTGATTGTGGTGGCGTCCCCGCCGGCAAGACTGGCAGCTGCTGTCAGATTCACTTGCCCGGCACCGAGGGCAAAAGTGCCCTTGCTACTGGCTCGGCCGTTGCCGCTGTACGTGCCGCCAAGGGTCAAACCAAGGCTGCCATCACTGGCAATGAGCCCTTCGTTGTTCCAGTTTCGACCACTGCCCATAAAGGTGTCGGAGGCCAGCAGTTGACCACCCGCTGTCTGATTGAGCGTGTTGACGTTGACCGTCAGACGCCCGGCCTGGATTACGCCATTGTTGGTCCAGCTATCGGCAGCCAGTGTCAGGCCACCCCGGGTGAGCAGATCACCGCCCGCCTGCGTGAGGTTGGCCATGCTGATATCGAATGTACCGGTGCCCGAGTGCAATACATGGCCGCCCGCATTCTGGAAGTTGCCGGCATTGAGTGTCAGGTCATAGTTCGCAGTTTCGAGACGACCATTGCGGTTATCGAAAAGCCCACCGATCTGAAACTCGGTTTTGCCTGCTTTACCCAACGCGCGCAATTGTCCGCCCTGGTTGTTCAGGCTCGCGGCACTGACCTTCAACTGGCCATCGCTTTCGATAACACCAAGACGATTATCCAGCGCGCCGGTCAGGCTGAAATCGACTTGCCGGCCTGCCACCTGGCCCGGGATGTCTCCGGTATTGAGGAAATCGTTGGCCGAAATGCGAATAGCGCCCTGACCATAAAGCCCACCGTTACGGTTGTCGAAATTGCCAGTGGTGATGGAGATGTCATTATTCTGCGCGGAAACGCGGCCACCGTTGTTATCCAGACTAGCGCTGGTGAAACTCAGGCGCTGCGCCTGAATGATGCCGCCCTGGCGGATCTGGCTCAGGTCGTAACCATTGCGCAGGGCGCCCGTGGTCTTTACGTCAAGAGTGCCAGCAAGACTGGCGAGCGTCCCGCCACGGTTATCCACGGAGCTGGCGCCCAGCGTGACATCGCCTGACTGGGCGATGATCTTGCCTCGCTGGTTGTCGAGGTTCCCGCTCACATCGAGCACAAGACCCTCTTCGCTTTGCACCGCGCCGTCGGCGTTCTCAAGACTGGCCGCCTTGAGTTGCAAGCCGGCCTTCTGGCTGTAAATCAGCCCCCCATCACCGTTCTGCACAGCACCGTCGCCGCGGATATCCAGCGCCTGTGCGGCGGCAACAGTGCCTCGATTACGGTTGTCCAGGCCGCCGGTCAACAGGGTCAACAAGTTCTGGCTTGCCAGTTGCCCTCCCTGATTGTCGACTTGACTGGCCCCACGGATCAGCAAGTCGCCTGCGCTGGCCAATTTGCCTTGGGTATTGGTCAACACCCCAAGCAGACTCAGGGTCAGCGCATCCTTGCCGATCAAGGTTCCGGAGGTGTTATCCAGCGTTGCAGTGGTGATATCAATCGCCCCACCGGCGCCGATCGTCCCGCCGACGTTATCCACGGACTGGGACTGCAGGTTCAGTGTTGTTGCACTGTTGATCAGGCCGCCTTGGCCGTTGCGCAGCGCTGCGTTGACCGTCAGGACTTGCTCTGCTCCACTGGACACAATGCCATTGTCCCGATTGTCGAGACTGTTGGCTGCAACCGTCAGCGCCTGGTGGCTGACCAACGCTCCCCCGGCACTGTTGAGCAGATTGTTGGCGACCTGTACATCAACGTTTCCATCACGACTGGAAAGCGTGCCGTTGTTACGGTTGTCCAGGTCATCCGCCGCAACTTCGAGACCTTGCCATCCCGATAACAGGCCTCCCTGGTTGATCACACTGCCAGCCTGCAGTTGCAGGGTGCCGTTGCTGAGCAGCTTGCCGCTGCCGTTATCGAGGACTCGTGCACCCAGCTGCAGGTTTTGACTGCTGGAGATTTCTCCACCCTGATTATTGAGGTCGCGCAGGTGCTTGATGCTCAGCTTGCCCGTCGTCGTGATCAAACCTGCCGCGTTGTTCAGATCGGCACCAGAACTGCCCAGATCGATGCCGACGGCAGTGCCCAGCAACGTACCTTGCTGGTTGTCCAGACCCTTGCTCGCAAGGGTGAGGTTGCCGCCAGCAGTGATCAGCCCCTTGCTGCGATTGATGAGTAATCCATCAACACCCAGCGTCAAGTCGCTGCGACTGGAAAGCGTGCCACCCTCGTTGTCCAGTCTGGCCGCATACCCGTCCAGCGACTGAGCTACGATCAGCCCTTTGGCGTTGTTCAACGCCTGCTCAATGCGCAAGATCAGACCTTGCTGGCTGAGGATCTTGCCATCGTCGTTGGCCAGGTTTTCAGTATTCAGGGAAAAACCCTGCATGCTGGAAATCTCACCGTCGCGGTTATCGACAGCTTTCAGATTTTTCAACATGAGCAATGGGCCGTTGATCAGCCCGCTGCGGTTATCCAGTTGACCACCGTTCAGATCCAGAGTGACCGATGCTTCACTGAACAGCTTGCCCCCTTGCTGATCGAGGCCGCTGGAAATGACACTCAAGTCACCGCTGCTGGTGATGCGTCCACCAGCGTTATTGCTCAGTTGCTGTGCGCGAATATCGAGCGTCGAGGTGCTACTGACGTTACCTGCATTGCTGTTGTTGAAATCGCCAGTGCCAATCACCATCGCAGCCTTGCTGCTGAGCGTGCCGTCATGACTGTTATCGACGCGACCCGCCTGCAACTTCAAGGCGCCGTCGGTCACAATCTCGCCGGCCTGATTGTCCAACCCCTGCATTGTGCTGACTGCCAGGTTGCGAGCGCTGGTCAGAATGCCAAGCCGGTTGCTCAGGCTGGCCGCGCTTACCGTCAACAGCCCTTCGCTGCTCAGTTCTCCCTGCCCGTTATCTAGATTGCCGAGAAGTTGCACATCGAGATTCTGCTGGCTGCTCAAGCTGCCACCGGTATTGGTCAACGTAGTACCCAGCAGGCTCAGCCCTGTCTGTGCTGACATGTGACCTTTGTCGCGGTTGAGCACCTCATCTACCGTCAGGTGCAGCCAGCCCGAGGCGGATATCTGGCCTGAGTCACTGTTGTCCAGCTTCTGTCCCGTCAGTTGGAGGGAGCCGTTGCTGATAATTTCCCCGCCGCGGTTGTCCAGCGCACCAATGTTCAGGATGCCACCGGCACCCCCACCTAACAGGCCTGCCTTCTGGTTGTGCAAAGTGCCCGCGTCCAGCTTGAGCATGCCCAAGGTAGTCAGCGAACCACTCTGATTACTGACATCAGTGAAACGGCCAGTGAGGTCGCCCTTGCTGGATACTTTGCCGTTGTCGTTATTGAGCTGCTGCGCTGTCAGTCGTGTGTGACCATCGCCAACGACCGAACCGTTGCGGTTAACCAACTCATCATCAACGTCAACATTCAGCTCACGCCGGCTGCTCAACAAGCCCTCGCTGTTGTCCAGGCTCGCGCTGTGCTGGTTCAAGGCAGAGGCGGAAATCAGACCTTTGGCATTCACCAGTGCCTGCTCGATCCGTAACGTCAGAGCCTGATTGCTGATGAGTTTGCCGTTGCTGTTATCCAGGCTCGCGGCGTTGAGGGTGAACCCTTGGGCACTGGAGATTTCACCGGCGTGGTTATCCACCATCGCAAGGTTTTTCAGCACAAGCAAAGGGGCAGTGATCAGCCCCTGATTGTTCAACCGGCCCTGATTGAGGTTCAGACTCAACGAATGCTTGCTGAACATCTGCCCGCCTTGCTGATCCAGCCCGGTCACACTGGCGATCAAGGCGTTATCGCTGGCGATGCGGCTGTCCAGCCCATTGCTGACCTGTCCGGCCACCAGGTCCAGTCGGTCGTTGCTGATCAAGCGACCACCCAGCGTGTTATCGAGATCGCCGGTGACCAGCTTCACATTCGCCCGGGAACTGATTTCACCCGCACGGTTGTCGAGACTCGCACTGTTGATCGACACGCCAGAATCGGAGGTCAGCACACCCTCCTGATTAATCAGTGCTGCGCCAGAATTGAGTAACAGCGACCCGGTACTGGCCAACTTGCCTCGGGTGTTGTCGAGTTCAGCGCTCAGGTCGATGTTTACACTTTGCTGTCCCAGCAGCTGACCTTGGGTGTTATCCAGATGCTGCCCCTTGAGGAGCACCGCGCCTTTACCACGCAGTAACCCTTGAGCCTGGTTGATGACGCGCGTGACCTGAAGCCCGAGATCCGAACCCGCGAGGACTTTGCCTTGGTTACTGTTATCCAGTTGGGTACCGGACACATCAATATTGGCACCGGCAGAAATTTCGCCGCCCCGGTTGTCGAGTACATCGACATTGAGCTTCAGCGCTTTTGTCGCCCCGATCAGACCACCTGACTGATTATCCAGATGAGTCCCGAAAAGGCTCAGATTACCCAGCGCCATCAACTTGCCGTATTGCTGACTCAAACGGTCTGCGTACGCCGTCAGATCGGCGCTGCTGGAAATCCGTCCGCCAGTGTTATCCAGTGTTTTCACTTGCAGGTACAAGGGGCCTACAGCTCCCAGTACACCTTGCTGATTGTTGAGCAGTGTTCCCTGAAAATCGAGTGCCCCCTGAGCATTGACAAGGCCTTGCTGGCGGTTGTCCAACTGATCGACTCGCAACTGCAGATCACCGCCAGCCGTGAGCCTGGCGCCACGGTTGTCCAGCGTGGTGCTGGTCAAGGCCACCCGTTGTTTACCGGTCAGACTGCCACCGCGGTTGTCAACGTCGACGGCCTGCAGTTGCAGCGTATTGCCGGCGCTGATCAGCCCGTTGTTACGGTTATCCAACACTCTGTTAACCCGTAGATTCAGGGCGGACTCACTGAGGATCTTGCCGGCGTTGCTGTTGTCCAGGCTGTCGGCATTGATCTGCAACCCCTCCTGCGCCCAGTACGCCCAGATGGTTGGTCAGGTCGTTCTTCACCGCCAGGGTCAACTTATCGGTACCTGTCATCAGGCCGGATGTGTTGTCCACGCGGTTTGCGTCCACTCGGGAAACACCGGCGCTGGATACTTCACCGGAATGATTGTTCAGCGACTGCTCCAGGGTCAGGCGAAGATCGCTGTCACTGGTGACGACACCATCGCGGTTGTTGAGGCTCAGGGCGTTGATGTCGAGCGTGTCGGCGAGAATCACCCCATGCGCATTGTTCACCTGGCCGGCATTGAGTTTCAGGTGGGCGCTACTCTGCGCCTTGCCACCGTCGCTGTTGTCCAGGGTACCGGCGCTGATGACGGCGGTTTGCCCACTGAGCGTGCCGCCCTGGTTGCTCACGGTTTGCGCGGCGTTGATCGTCAGATTGCGGCTGGCGGTGAGGCTTTTGCCGGTGTTGTCGAGATTTTGCGTGGTGAGGCTCAGGTCGCCGCTGGCATTGCGGCGGCCGTCGGCGTTGACGCCGGCATCGATGGCGCCGGCGTTGGTCAGTTGGCCACCCGCGCTGAGGCTGATGCTGTCGCGAGCCGCAAGGGTCTGGCGGTTGGTCAGGTTGCCCTGGGTTTGTACGGTGAGCGCGGTGCCGGCGTAAACCGGCCCGCGTGCATCAAGGCTCGCGGCCTTGACGTTGACCGCGCCGGTGGCCGAGGTGTCGACCAGACTCAGTTGTCCGTTGGCGTCGAGCTGAATGTCACCGCCGCTGGCAATCAGCTTGCCGTCAAGCTTCACCCCGACCCCGGCCTCGGTGCCGACCAGTTTGATCGCGCCGGCGTACATGCCGCCGAGTGCCGAGGAGTCGATGGCCAGTTGCGGTTTGGCGCTGCCGTCATCGGCGCGCGCTGTGGCATTCAGCGTTTGTGCATTGACGTCGTTGCGACCGGCTACAATCGTCAGGTTCTGCGCCTGAAGTTGCGCGTTGATCTTTGCGCTGCGGGTGATGATTTCGAAACGGTCGACGTTGGTGGCGTTGAGGCCTGCACCTTCGATGGCCACCGAACCCTGATCCACCTGAAAGCGATCCAGCCGGCCGTTATCGAATACTGGTTTGCCGGTAGTCAGCGTGACGCGCGGCGAGTTGATGAAACCGCAACCGTTGCAAGTAATGCCGTAAGGGTTGGCAACGATTACCCGCGCCGACTGCCCCGCCACTTCGGTGTAGCCGCGCAACTGGCTCGGGTTGCCGCTGATGACTTCGTTGAGAATCGCTTGCGCCGAACCGCTGTTTTTCAGATTCGGGTTGCCGATGATATGGCCACCCAATTGCGTGGCGGTGGTCTGAGTCGATCCGTTATTGAGGATGACACCCTGCGCACCGACGTTGTAATCATGGAACTGGTTGTGCGACAGCCCGCTGCCATTGGGCGTGGCGATATTGATGATCGGCACGCCATTGCCGGCGCGATCCAGCGAGGTATTAGGGTTGGCCACCACAATGCCGTCGGCCTGCGCCCACATCGGTTGCCAGAACATGACGTTCGCCAAGAGAAACGCCAGGCCGCGCTTGGGCATGCCCAGGAAGGACTCGCGGGTTTTCACGGCAGCAAAAGGCTGGGGAGCAAGAAAGTCGAACTGACGAACATCCATGTTGAAGATCTCTTTACAACGGGCAAGGTGAGGCGGGGTAATAGACAGGCAATGCAATTCCCACCGGTTAGAAAACGCCGGGAGAGTGCAAGAGCATCGAAAGGAGACAAATCTGCGCTGCATTCAGAACACTGAGAGCGTTGCGAAAATATTTACAGGGCAGCCGCAATAAGCTTGTCCGATCTCTCGAAATCACACACTGATGTCAATGTGATGGCGCAATGGTGGATTGCCATCATTCTGACGTCAATAAGTTGATTATTTGCCTGTTTGCCAAATAGCTCTGATACGACGCAGCGACATGTCTCTGATTTTCTTGAGCAAAATCGACGTTGATCTTTCGCTCGTGTGTCGTCAGCCACGTGGCACTGAACTTTTCCTGACCGTGGCCTCTCAACCGATTACCCCGCCTTAACCGGAACTGAGGCCTGCCCATGAAAACCCTGATCAAGCTGTCCCTCGCCGCCACCCTTGCCTGCGCCCTGCCCGTCTGGGCCTGCACGCCGGAAGAGGCGACGATCAAACGCGAACAACTGGCCAAGGAAGTCTCCAGGCTCACCGAGCAGAATCCGGAAAAGGCCAAGGAGATCAACGCCGAGTTGCAGAAAATGGATCTGGACACGGCCAGCGCGGATCTGCCGGACAAGTGCCAGCTGATCGATCAGCGTTTGAAGGAACTGGGGTCGGCGGAGAAGAAAGCCGACAATTGAGACGAAAAAAACCGGACAATGTCCGGTTTTTTTATGCGCGGTCTAAAGCTTACTCAGCCGCAGGTTCAGCTGGCTTGCGACGCTTGAGCGGGGCCATGCCGTCGCTGCTCACCAGAGAATCCGGCTTCGGACGGTTGACGCTCTTGCGCTTGGTCGGCGTCTTGGCGGCGGTTTTCTTTTTGTCGCCCTTGGCGTCAGTCTTTTTCTTCTTCACGCCGACGGCTTTACCCGAAGCCTTGACCTTTTTCGGCCCGCCGTAGGTGCCTTTGACTTCCTTGATCGTGCGGCGCTCGAAGCTCTGCTTCAGGTAGCGCTCGATGCTCGACATCAGGTTCCAGTCGCCGTGGCAGATCAGCGAGATCGCCAGGCCATCGTTGCCGGCGCGGCCGGTACGACCGATGCGGTGCACGTATTCGTCGCCGCTGCGTGGCATGTCGAAGTTGATCACCAGATCCAGACCGTCGACGTCCAGACCACGGGCCGCAACGTCGGTAGCGACGAGGATCTTCACACCGCCCTGCTTCAGACGATCGATCGCCAGTTTGCGATCCTTCTGGTCTTTCTCGCCGTGCAGCACGAACGCCTTGTATTCCTGGGCCACGAGACGGCCGTAAATGCGGTCGGCCATGGCGCGGGTATTGGTGAAGACGATGGCCTTCTGGTAGGTCTCGTTGGCCAACAGCCAGTTCACAATCTGCTCTTTGTGCTGATTGTGGTCGGCGGTGATGATTTGCTGACGAGTCGTCGAGTTGAGCTGGCTGACCGCGTTGAGCTGCAAGTGCTCAGGGTTGTTCAGGACCTTGGCGATCATTTCGCGCAGGCCGGAACCGCCGGTGGTGGCGGAGAACAGCATGGTCTGCTGACGGTTCGGGCACTCATCGACCAGACGCTGCACGTCTTCGGCGAAACCCATGTCGAGCATGCGGTCGGCTTCGTCGAGCACCAGCACTTCGACTTCTTTCAGGTCGAGGTTGCCGGCATTGAGTTGCTCGATCATCCGCCCCGGGGTGCCGATGAGGATGTCCGGCACTTTGCGCAGCATGGCCGCCTGCACCTTGAAGTCTTCGCCGCCAGTGATCAGGCCGGACTTGATGAAGGTGAACTGCGAGAAGCGTTCGACTTCCTTCAAAGTCTGCTGGGCCAGTTCACGGGTCGGCAGCAGGATCAGCGTCTTGATGCTGACGCGGATCTTCGCCGGGCCGATCAGGCGATTGAGGATCGGCAAGACGAAAGCGGCGGTTTTGCCGCTACCGGTTTGCGCCGTCACCCGCAGATCACGCCCCTGGAGCGCCAGCGGGATGGCCGCCGCTTGCACTGGCGTTGGCTCGACAAATTTCAGCTCGGCCACGGCTTTGAGCAGGCGTTCGTGCAGGGCGAATTGGGAAAACACGGGTGCTACCTCGAAGATATGCAAAAAAACAGCTGCATAGGTTACCGGTTTCGAGCGCTCAGGCCGAGTTTCTTTGTGCAAACGCCGACAATCAGTGGTTTTTTTGTTGCCCGATTTGTCACTCGCTGCAATACACAGCGTCTTAAATGCTCTAATCGGCCCTCGCGTCTTACAGAAGAAACGTTTCGCTTATGGATATCAAACAGCTCTGGCTCAAAGCCCAAGGCCTCTGGGGCACGCTCGAAGAGCACCCACTTCTGCAATCGGGACTGGCGCTGCTGGTGCTGCTGGTCATCGCGCTGGTGCTCGGACGAGTGGCGCGTTACCTGATCCTGCACGCCAGCCGCATGCTCGGCCGCCAACCGGCGCTGCACTGGATCAACGACTTTCGCCACAACAAGGTGTTTCAACGACTGGCGCAGATGACGCCGTCGCTGGTGATCCAGTTCGGCCTGCACCTGGTGCCGGAGCTGAGCAAAACCGCGATGAATTTCCTCGGCAACGTCGCGCTGGCCTTCACCATTCTGTTCCTGCTGCTGGCGGTCAGCGCCCTGCTTAACGCCTTGCTCGACATCTACGCCCGCACCGAGCACGCCCGCACGCGCTCGATCAAAGGCTACGTGCAGCTGGCGAAAATGGTTTTGTACGTGTTCGGCGCGATCATCATCGTCGCCACCCTGATCGACCGCTCGCCGCTGTTGCTGCTGTCGGGTCTGGGTGCGATGTCGGCGGTGATTCTGTTGGTCTACAAGGACACGCTGCTGTCGTTCGTCGCCAGCGTGCAGCTGACCAGCAACGACATGTTGCGCGTCGGCGACTGGATCGAAATGCCACAAGTCGGCGCCGATGGCGACGTGGTCGACATCACGCTGCACACGGTCAAGGTGCAGAACTTCGACAAGACGATCGTCTCGATCCCGACCTGGCGGCTGATGTCCGAGTCGTTCAAGAACTGGCGCGGCATGCAGCAGTCCGGCGGTCGGCGGATCAAACGCAGCCTGTTCATCGATGCCAGCGGCGTGCGCTTCATCCGCGACGACGAGGAAGAAAAGCTCTCGCAGGTGCACCTGCTGACCGACTACATGGGCCGCAAGAAAGCCGAGCTCAAGGCTTGGAACGAAGCGCAGGGCAATGTCGCAGCCATGTCAGCCAACCGCCGCCGCATGACCAATATCGGCACCTTCCGCGCGTATGCGCTGGCGTATCTGAAGAGTCATCCGGAGATTCAGCCGAACATGACCTGCATGGTCCGGCAGATGCAGACCACCGCGCAGGGCATTCCGCTGGAAATCTACTGCTTCACCCGCACCACGGTGTGGGCCGATTACGAGCGGATTCAGGGGGATATTTTCGATTACCTGCTGGCGGTGTTGCCGGAGTTCGGGCTGAGTTTGTATCAGCAGCCGAGTGGTGGGGATTTGCGCGCAGGGTTGCTGCCGGCGGTGTTGGGCTCGGCGAGTATTCCGGAGCCGGAAAAACACCTGATGTAACCCAAAGATCAAATGTAGGAGCGAGCCTGCTCGCGAATGCAATGTGTCAGTCGCCCCATACTTATCTGACCCAACGCCTTCGCGAGCAGGCTCGCTCCCACAGGGGTTATGCGGCGGCCGGGGATTTGCGGATGCCCAACCGACTGATCCACACCGCTGCCAGAATCACACCCCCGCCAAGGAACAACCGCCCCAGTTCCTCATGCTGATTCCAGATCAGCAGATTCAACAGCAACCCCACCGGCACGTGCAGGTTGTTCATCACCGCCAGTGTTCCGCCGTTGACCATGCACGCGCCCTTGTTCCACCAGTACAGACCCAAAGCAGTCGAGACCAGACCGAGAAACAGCAACACGCCCCATTGCAACGGCGCTTCCGGTAGAAAGTTCGACTTGCCGAACAACAGGAACGCTGGCAGCACAACCGCCAATGCACCGAGGTAGAAATAACCGAAACGGCGGTAATGCGGCAGGTCACTCGGATGCTTCGCCACCAGATGCTTGTAGAGGACCTGCCCGGCGGCATAAGTGAAGTTGGCCAGTTGCAGCAGCAGAAAGCCCATGAAGAAGTCGGGACTGATGCTGTCGAAGCGAATCACTGCCGCACCCCCGACTGCTACCAGCGCAGCAATCAATGCCCACGGGTTGAAGCGGCGGTTCAGCGCGTCTTCGATCAACGTCACGTGCAGCGGCGTGAGAATGGTGAACAGCAACACCTCCGGCACCGTCAGCACGCGGAAGCTCAGGTACAGGCAGACGTAAGTCACCCCGAACTGCAACGCGCCGATCAGCAACATGCCACGCATGAACGCCGGCTCCACCGAACGCCAGCGCGTCAACGGAATAAACACCAGCCCCGCCAGCAACACACGCACCAGCACCGCAAAGTAACTGTCGACATGCCCAGCCAGGTATTCGCCGATCAGACTGAAGGAAAACGCCTGGATCAGCGTGACAAAAAGTAGATAGCCCATGCTCGCCTCGAAAATCGAATGGCGGCGACGATAGCGGTTTTTCGGATGGGCTCCAACAGCAAACGGCGCCGGAATCAAAAGCCCCTCACCCTAGCCCTCTCCCGGAGGGAGAGGGACTGACCGAGGTGGTTGGACAAGCTACGCCGACATGAAATACCGCATCGAATCCAAAGAAGCCAAAAACCGGCCCTCCACCACTCAACACAATGAGCGCAAGCTCGAGTACTGCTCTTGATCTTGATCCACCCGCCCCGTCGGCAGGCTGAGCAGGGATTGATCCGGGCGTGGGAGCGCAGCGACCGTCTGGCGCAGCCAGACACAGCGGAAGGAGGTGCAGCGAAGCAAACCGGAGCCGCTGCGCCCGGATCGATCCCGCAGCGAAGGAACCCCGAGCCCCAGCGAGCGGGCCGAACGTTGGGGCACAGACCTTTGGTTACTTTGGGGCGTTTGCCAAAGTAACCCGCTGTAAGAGCGGAACCGCCAGCCGCAACACCGCAGTAACGGATATTCACCCAAAACCCCAAGAGCCTGGTCGGCCCAAAGGCCGCCAAGAAAACCCAGACAAAAAAAGCCCGATCTCGCTAAAGCGTTCAATCGGGCTACAGCACTCAGGAGCAAAAGTGCAAAGGGAGGTTCGATGCGCGTGGAACCTTGAAGGGGTTGCGCCAGGTCACTTAAACAATCGGCGATTATCTGGCGATTAACCGATCAAGCGACCTGAGACAGTTTGGCGTTGGCCTGATTCAGGCCCTTCTCCTGGAAGTCACCGCCCAGGTTCATGCCCTCGGCATGGATAAAAGTCACGTCGTTGATCCCGATGAAACCCATCACCTGCCGCAAGTACGGTTCCTGATGATCCGCCGGGCCACCGGCATACACGCCACCGCGAGCGGTCAGGACAAAGGCGCGCTTGCCGCTGAGCAGACCTTGCGGGCCGGTTTCGGTGTACTTGAAGGTCACCCCCGCACGCAGCACATGGTCAAGCCAGGCCTTGAGCGTGCTCGGGATCGCAAAGTTGTACATCGGTGCAGCCATCACCAGCACGTCGGCGGCGAGCAGCTCATCAGTCAATTGGTTGGAACGGTCCAGCGACGCCTGTTCGCTGTCGTTGCGCTGTTCGGCGGGCTTCATCCAGCCGCCCAGCAAGTTGGCGTCCAGGTGCGGCACCGGGTTCGCGGCGAGGTCACGCACGGTGATCTGATCGGCAGGGTGCGCGGCTTTCCACTGAGCGATGAAGGTCTGGGTCAGTTGACGGGAAACCGAGTCTTGCTGGCGGGCACTGCTTTCGATGATCAGAACGCGGGACATGGTGTGTAGCCTCCATCCGAGAATGTTGTAAGTCGATGGAGTGAAGGTTAAACAGAGTCGAATCGATGAAAAAGCGCAAATATCCGCTGTAATCCATCGATAAATTCGTTTATAAGCTAAACCCATATCCCCGTGGGAGCGAGCCTGCTCGCGAAAGCGGAATGTCAGTCACATCATCTCTGGATGACACTCCGTCTTCGCCAGCAGGCTCGCTCCCACAGGGTAATAGCGTTATTTCGGGGTGCAGGTCAGTTTGATGCGCAGCTTGATGATCTCGCGGGTGAACTTGGCCGTGGCGTTTTTATGCTTGCCCGCCGGCACGTCGATGCTGCGCGTGCGCGGTGCTTCCGGGCCGTTGCTGAACACCGCACGGCAGGTCGCGTCGACATCACCGTAGTTGGCCACGCGGATCGAGCCGATGTCGTTGTCCGTGTCGTAAGTCTCGTAGTCGATCTTCATGCCGTTGAGATCCTTTTGCACATCGATCGGATAGGCAAACGCGGTCAACGGCAGCAGCGCCAGCACCACACAACAGAATTTTTTCATTCGGCAGTCTCCATGAGGGACGGCCAGCTTAGGACAAGAGGAGCTATTGATGAAAGCGCCCCGCGTGACCCTTGATCAATGGCGAACGTTGCAGGCCGTGGTCGACCACGGCGGATTCGCCCAGGCCGCCGAGGCCCTGCACCGTTCGCAATCGTCGGTCAGCTACACCGTCGCCCGCATGCAGGATCAGCTCGGCGTGCCGTTGCTGCGCATCGACGGGCGCAAAGCTGTGCTCACCGAGGCCGGCGGCGTGTTGTTGCGCCGTTCGCGGCAATTGGTCAAACAGGCCAGCCAACTCGAAGACCTCGCCCATCACATGGAGCAAGGCTGGGAAGCGGAAGTGCGGCTGGTGGTGGATGCGGCCTACCCGAGCGCGCGGATCGTCCGCGCGCTGACCGCGTTCATGCCGCAGAGTCGCGGCTGCCGCGTGCGTTTGCGCGAGGAAGTGTTGTCGGGGGTCGAGGAAGTGCTGCTCGAAGGCGTGGCGGACCTGGCGATCACCGGCCTGAGCATTCCGGGCTACCTGGGTGCGGAGTTGAGCGATGTCGAGTTCGTCGCCGTTGCCCACCCTGATCACCCGCTGCATCGGCTCAACCGCGAGCTGAGCTTTCAGGATCTGGAAACCCAGATGCAAGTGGTGATCCGCGACTCCGGCCGCCAGCAGCCGCGCGATGTCGGCTGGCTCGGCGCCGAGCAGCGCTGGACCGTCGGCAGCCTTGCCACCGCCGCGACCTTTGTCAGCAGCGGCCTGGGTTTTGCCTGGCTACCGCGACACATGATCGACCGCGAATTGAAGGATGGTTCGCTCAAGCTGCTACCGTTGGATCGAGGCGGCAGCCGCAATTCGAGCTTTTATCTGTATTCGAACAAGGACAAACCCCTGGGCCCGGCCACGCAGATCCTCATCGAACTGCTGCGCACCTTCGACACCTTGCCGCTGGACGCACCGTTTGCCGCACCTGAACAAGCCTGACACGGAGTTCACCGATGGCGTATTTCGAGCACGAAGGTTGCAACCTGCACTACGAGGAATATGGCCACGGTGCGCCGTTGCTGCTGGTTCACGGGCTCGGCTCGAGCACCCTGGACTGGGAAATGCAGATCCCCGCGCTGGCCGCGCACTACCGGGTAATCGTCCCGGACATTCGCGGCCACGGGCGCTCGGACAAACCCCGCGAGCGCTACAGCATTGCCGGGTTCAGCGCCGACCTGCTGGCCTTGATCGAGCACCTGCGCCTCGGCCCGGTGCACTACGTCGGGCTGTCGATGGGCGGGATGATCGGTTTTCAGCTGGCCGTCGATCAGCCGCAGGTGCTCAAGAGCCTGACCATCGTCAACAGCGCGCCACAAGTCAAATTGCGCACCCGCGACGACTACTGGCAGTGGTTCAAACGCTGGAGCCTGATGCGCCTGCTCAGCCTGGAAACCATCGGCAAAGCCCTCGGCAGCAAACTTTTCCCCAAGCCGGAACAGGCCGATCTGCGACGGAAAATGGCCGAACGCTGGGCAAAAAACGACAAACGTGCTTATCTCGCCAGCTTCGATGCGATCGTGGGCTGGGGCGTTCAGGAACGACTTTCCCGGGTGTCCTGTCCAACGCTCGTCATCAGCGCCGACCGTGATTACACACCGGTGGCGTTAAAGGAAACCTATGTAAAACTGCTGCCGGATGCGCGGCTGGTGGTCATTGACGACTCGCGCCATGCCACCCCGCTCGATCAACCCGAACGCTTCAATCAAACGCTGCTGGATTTTCTCGCCACAGCCGACCTTCACTCTCAGGATCACTGACCCATGCTGAAAAAACTCGCCCTCGCCGCCGGCTCCGTACTGTTTGCCGCCAACCTGATGGCTGCTACCCCGGCCAAGGCGCCCCACGTGCTGCTGGACACCACCAACGGCCAGATCGAAATCGAACTGGACCCGGTCAAGGCACCGATCAGCACGAAGAACTTCCTTGAATACGTCGACAGCGGTTTCTACAACAACACCATTTTCCACCGCGTGATCCCGGGCTTCATGGCTCAGGGCGGCGGCTTCACCCAGC
The DNA here is from genome assembly GCF_979258175.1 of Pseudomonas sp. AC255. Lineage (NCBI taxonomy): Bacteria > Pseudomonadati > Pseudomonadota > Gammaproteobacteria > Pseudomonadales > Pseudomonadaceae > Pseudomonas > Pseudomonas sp. AC255. The sequence goes on from NZ_OZ409841.1 coordinate 3,724,951, forward strand.
AGATGCAACAGAAGGACACCAAGGCGCCGATCAAGAACGAAGCCAGCAATGGCCTGCACAACGTTCGCGGCACCCTGTCGATGGCGCGTACTTCCAACCCTGATTCGGCGACCAGCCAGTTCTTCATCAACGTTGCCGACAACGCATTCCTCGATCCGGGCCGTGACGCCGGTTACGCGGTGTTCGCCAAAGTGGTCAAGGGCATGGACGTCGTAGACGTCATCGTCAACTCGCAGACCACCACCAAACAAGGCATGCAAAACGTGCCTGTCGACCCTGTGATCATCAAGTCGGCCAAGCGCATCGACTGAGTTTCGCCGGGCATATCGAGCGGCGCCGGGCTGAGCCTGCGCCGCTCGCACTGATAAAAGGAGAGCCCGGATTCCGGGCGGTTATCTGATGCTCTATCGCCGTTTCGAACAACTTATCGATATCTTCCGCGACGCCCCGACGGCGTCCCCGCCGGACCGCGTCTGGCCCTTCTACGTCTATTACCTGAAGCAGGTCTGGCCGAGTTTCGCTGCCCTGCTTGTTATCGGCCTGTTTGCCTCATTGATTGAGGTTGCGCTGTTCAGTTACCTGAGCCGCATCATCGATCTGGCGCAAGGCACGCCCAACCCGAATTTCTTCAGCGACCACGCCCTCGAATTGACCTGGATGCTGGTGGTCGCTCTGGTGCTGCGACCGATCTTCTTTGCTCTGCACGACCTGCTGGTGCATCAGACCCTTAGCCCCGGCATGACCAGCATGATCCGCTGGCAGAACCACAGTTACGTGCTCAAGCAGAGCCTGAATTTCTTCCAGAACGACTTCGCCGGGCGCATCGCCCAGCGCATCATGCAGACCGGCAACTCGCTGCGCGATTCCGCCGTGCAAGCGGTGGACGCGCTGTGGCACGTGGTGATCTATGCGATCAGCTCGCTGGTGCTGTTCGCCGAGGCCGACTGGCGCCTGATGATCCCTTTGCTGACCTGGATCGTCGCCTACATCGGCGCGCTGTATTACTTCGTGCCGCGCGTGAAAGAGCGTTCGGTGGAAGCCTCTGACGCGCGCTCGAAATTGATGGGCCGTATCGTCGACGGCTACACCAACATCGCCACGCTGAAACTGTTCGCTCACACCAACTTCGAACAGCACTACGCCAAGGAAGCGATCGAGGAACAGACCGTCAAAGCGCAGATGGCCGGTCGCGTGGTGACCAGCATGGACGTGGCGATTACCACCATGAACGGCCTGCTGATCGTCGGCACCACGGCGCTGGCATTGTGGCTGTGGACGCAGTCGCTGATCACCGTCGGCGCGATTGCCCTGGCCACCGGCCTGGTGATTCGCATCGTCAACATGTCCGGCTGGATCATGTGGGTGGTCACCGGCATTTTCGAAAACATCGGCATGGTCCAGGACGGTCTGCGCACCATTTCGCAACCGGTCAGCGTCACCGACCGCGAGCAGGCCAAACCGCTGGCCGTGGCCTCGGGCGAAGTGCGTTTCGAGCACGTGGATTTTCACTACGGCAAGAAGAAAGGCATCATCGGCGACCTCAATCTGACGATAAAACCGGGGGAGAAAATCGGCTTGATCGGCCCGTCCGGCGCCGGCAAATCAACCTTGGTCAACCTGTTGCTGCGCCTGTACGACGTCGAGGGCGGGCGCATCCTGATCGATGGGCAGAACATTGCCGAAGTCGGCCAGGAAAGCCTGCGTGCGCGGATCGGCATGATCACTCAGGACACCTCGCTGTTGCACCGCTCGATCCGCGACAACTTGCTTTACGGCAAACCCGACGCCACCGACGCCGAACTGTGGGAGGCGGTGCACAAGGCTCGCGCCGATGAGTTCATTCCACTGCTGTCCGACGCTGAAGGCCGCACCGGTTTCGACGCGCATGTCGGCGAGCGCGGGGTGAAGCTCTCGGGCGGTCAGCGCCAGCGCATCGCGATTGCGCGGGTACTGCTCAAGGACGCGCCGATCCTGATCATGGACGAAGCCACCTCAGCACTGGATTCGGAAGTCGAAGCGGCGATTCAGGAAAGCCTCGAGACCTTGATGCAGGGCAAAACCGTGATCGCCATCGCCCACCGTCTCTCGACCATCGCGCGCATGGATCGCCTCGTGGTGCTGGAAAACGGCAAGATCGCCGAGAGCGGCACCCACGCCGAACTGCTCGCCCATCGCGGCTTGTATGCGCGCTTGTGGGCACACCAGACCGGAGGCTTTGTCGGCATCGATTGATCGCGCGATATGATCGTTCCCACGCTCCGCGTGGGAACGCCTCAAGGGACGCTCCGCGTCCAGTGACGCGGAGCGTCACGGCCTGCATTCCCACGCAGAGCGTGGGAACGATCATGGTCAGGTTTGGCGATAGGGCAACGCCGTTCTCGCCTCTTCGGCATACGCCAGAACCCCGGCGCGCTCTTGCTGGAGGAAATCCTTCACCGCCGCTTTCAGCCCCGGATGGCGCAGGTAATGCCAGGAATGGGTGATCACCGGTTCGAAGCCGCGAATCAACTTGTGCTCGCCCTGCGCCCCGGCATCGAAACGCTGGATGCCATGGGCAATCGCGTAATCCATGCCCTGATAAAAACACGTCTCGAAATGCAGCCGATCAAACTCGGCCAGGCAGCCCCAATAACGCCCGTAGAAACTGTCGCCACCGACCAGGCTGAACGCCATCGCCACCGGCCGTGAGCCCTGTTTGGCCAAGACCACGCGAATCGCTTCGGGCATACGTTCGGCCAGCAGGCTGAAGAACTCCCGCGTCAGATACGGCGCCTGACGCCGCACCGCATAAGTGTTGGCATAGCAGGCGTACACGAAATCCCACTGCGCCTCGCCCAGCTCTCGCCCCTCCAGCCACTCGAACTCGAAGCCCTGCGCCGCCACCTGCTCGCGTTCCTTGCGCATCTGCTTGCGCTTGCGCGAACTGAGGGCGTCGAGAAAATCCTGAAAGTCGCGGTAACCACGGTTCTGCCAGTGATATTGACAGCCGATGCGCTGCAGCCAGCCCGGTTGCTCGGCCATCGCCGCATCGGTAAACGGATCAGTGAAATTGATGTGCGCGCTGGACAGTTCTTCGATCTGCAGATAGCCCGGCAGGCTTTTCAGCAGTTCGAAACCGTCCTCGACCTTCGCCGCCAGCAAGCGCGGACCGCTGACCGGGCTGAAGGGCACAGCAGTCAGGAGTTTGGGGTAGTAATCGATGCCGGCACGCGCGCAGGCATCGGCCCAGCCGTGATCGAAGACGTACTCGCCGTAGGAATGCCACTTGCGATAACTGGGCAGTGCGGCGATCAGTCGATCATCTTCGATGTGCAGTAAATGTTCGGGCTGCCAGCCCGAATGCGGGCCGACACTGCCGCTGTCTTCCAGCGCACTGAGAAAGGCGTGGCGCAGGAACGGCTGGTTGTCCGGCACCAGCGCATCCCAGCTTGCCGGGGCGATTTCTGACAGGTCTTGCAGGCGTTGCAACGGCATTCACTGGCACTCCACAGCTTGGCGACAAAGCCCGGCGAGTATCGCTGATCGCGACCCCGTTGCACACGCTCAATCGGCCGACAGCGCTCTAACTCGATAGTTCACGCCTGATACGCATCGTCATCAACCTGCCATCACTGTGCCACCGCTCTGTCATAAACCATCGCGATACTGGCGCCTGTTTTTAGAGCGCCGGGTTCTAACCCGGACACAGTTTTCCGGCCTTCAGCCGGTTGTGCCCAGGATGGTTCAGCCATCCCCTTCATCTTCGGAGATTGCTATGCGTCTTGCTTCCACGAAAACTGCAGCGGCCCTGTGCGGCGGCTTGTTGCTGGCCATGAGCGTTCCGGCCAGTGCTGCAGTCGACGCCAAACTGCTCGACATGCTCAAGGCCAACGGGTCGATTTCCCAAGCGCAGTACATCGAGCTGCAAACAGAACTAGCCAAGGACCAGAAGGCTCAGCAAATCGCCCAACAGGCGCAGCAGGAAACCAACGAACAAGTGGCGGCGGTCGCGAAGAAGACCAACGAACAGAGCCTGTTCGACCAGAAACTGGCCTGGGCGGCCAAGACCCAGTTCAAGGGCGACGTACGTATCCGCCAGGAAACCATCAAGATCGACGGCGAGCCGAACAACGGCGGCCGCGACAAGGATCGCCAGCGCATCCGTGCGCGTCTGGGCGCCTACACCGAGATCAACCCGCAAGTCGACACCGGCATCCGCATCGCCACCGGCGGCGGTGACGATGCTCGTTCGACCAACCAGGATCAGGACAACTACTTCGACAAGAAGCAGATCTGGCTCGACCTCGGCTACATCGACTATCACCCTGATCAGATCAAGAACCTGCACGTGATCGGCGGCAAGATGCTGCAACCGTGGGTGAGCATGGGCGACGTGATCTGGGACAGCGACATCAACCCGGAAGGTCTGGCTGTGACTTACAAATACCCACTGGGCGGCAGCGCCGAACTGTTCGGCAGCCTGGGTAACTACAACCTCAAGGACAACGTTGACGGCGACGGCGTGCAATTCCGCCACGACCTGCGCCTGACCGCTGGCCAGTTGGGCAGCCGCTTCAACATCACCGACAACCTGAAAATGACCGTCGGCGGCAGCGTCTACGCCTACCAGAACGACGAAGATAGCCGCTGCACCGGCACCTCGACGCCGTGCGCCCTGGCGGTCAACGGCAACTCGGCGAACAACGAATTCCGTCTGTATGAAGGGTTCAGCCAGATCGACATCGGCGGCCTGCCAATGCCGCTGTCGTTCTACGGCCAATACGTGAAGAATAACGATGCCGTGACCGATCAGGACACCGCATGGTTGCTCGGTGCCAAGTCGAAAGTCTTCGGCTTCAACCTCGACTACAACTATCGCGACGTGCAGCGCAATGCCGTGGTCGGCGCCTTCACCGACTCCGACTTCGCCAACGGCACCACCGGTTCGCGCGGGCACAAGTTCAAGGTCGGTTACGACATTGACAAAAACTTCGCCGTCGGCGCCACGTACTTCCTGACCAAGGCCGACTTCGCCAGCCGCAGCCAGCGCGATGCAGACGCCAACACCCTGCAACTGGATGCTGAAGCGAAGTTCTAAAACGGCAGCTGCAAGCTACAAGCTACAAGCTACAAGCCAAGAGCTGCGAGTGAATGCCTTTACTTGCAGCTTGAGGCTTGAAGCTTGAAGCTGCCTCACTCCGGAGCGGGCGGGACGATCCCCATCATCCGTTCGTTTCACCCGCACCGGGTTATTTCTGCAGGATGCAAAAACCCCTGTAGGAGCTGCCGAAGGCTGCGATCTTTTGATCTTGATACTGAAAACAAGATCAAAAGATCGCAGCCTCGTTTCACTCGACAGCTCCTACAGGGGGTTGTCTTTTCGTCGTTGCTCGGCCAGGCGTTCGGCCAAGGCATCGACGTTCTCGTCCGGTTTGTCCGGCATCGCCTTCAGGGTTGCCTGCATCACGCGCATCTGCCGCATGAAGCGCCGGCAGTTGGGGCAGAACAACAGGTGATGACGCACCATCAGCGTCTCGCGAAAGCTCAGTTGGCCGTCGAGATAATCGCTGGATCGTGCCACTTGCTCCTTGCAGGTCAACATTCTCCTGTCTCCTCAAAATGTTCCACGGTCGCAAAGACCTTCAAGCGTGCCCGGTGCAGCAGCACGCGGACATTGGAGAGCGAGATCTCCAGAAGATTACAGATATCTTCCAGCTCCAGGCCCTGGCGTTCGCGCAACAGCAGGACACTGCTCTGCAACTCGGACAGACTCAGCAAGGTGTGCTCGAGGCATTCGCGCAGTTCGTTTTCGGTGAGTAGCGCTTCGGGGGTGTCCTGGTGCCAGGCGAACGGCGCGACCAGCCAGTGGCCATCGCTGGAAGAGAAGCGATCGTCACCGATGGTGCCGTGGGGCGATGGCAGGTCGTCGAGCAGGACTTCCCGGCGATTGAGCTTGTAGCGATTCTTCGCCGAATTGGCGGTGATGGTCAGCAACCAGGTCTTGAGGCTGGAACGGCCTTCGAAGCTGGCCAGATGACGCACCACCGACAGCCAGGCATCCTGCACCACTTCCTCGACATGACGCTGGCCGACAATCGCGTAAGCCACAGCGCGCATGGCGCTCTGATACGTGGTGACCAGTTCCTTGAAAGCCTTTTGCTCCCCGCCAGCAGGCGCGTGAGCAGTTGGGTGTCGTCAGCCGCCATCCATCAATCCCCTTGTCCGGACTTCGAAAATGAACGCGGCAGGTGTGCACCTGCCGCGACGTCCGAAAAATTACAGCGTTTCAATCGCTTCGGATGTAGGAAAGATCGACGCGATTAAGGGGAAATTAACCTGTTTCAGCGCTTGCGCAGCAACACGCTACCGATCGAGTAACCGGCACCGAACGAACTGAGCACTGCCAGCGAACCCGAGGCCAGATCATCCTGATATTTGTGGAAAGCGATGACAGAACCAGCCGAGCTGGTGTTGGCGTAGCTGTCGAGAATCACCGGAGCTTCTTCTTCGGTAGCTTCGCGGCCGAGCAGCTTGCGCACGATCAAGTGGTTCATACTCAGGTTGGCCTGGTGCAGCCAGAAACGCTTCACGTCGCCAACGTTGAGCTGGTTCTCTTCCAGGTGCTCGCCAATCAGCTCGGCGACCATCGGGCAGACATCCTTGAACACCTTGCGGCCTTCCTGCACGAACAGCTTGTCGCGGGAACCGATGCCCTCTTCTGCCGCGCGGTTGAGGAAGCCGAAGTTGTTGCGGATGTTGTTGGAGAACTTGGTCAGCAATTTGGTGCTGACCACGTCGAACTGGTACGGGGAGGTCGCCAGATCCGCGCGCTCGATGATCACCGCAGTCGCGGCATCGCCGAAGATGAAATGGCTGTCGCGATCACGGAAGTTCAGGTGCCCGGTGCAGACCTCCGGGTTGACCATCAGGATCGCCCGCGCCTGGCCCAGTTGCACGCTGTTGGCGGCGGCCTGGATGCCGAAGGTGGCGGAAGAACACGCCACGTTCATGTCGAAACCAAAACCTTCGATGCCCAACGCTTCCTGGACTTCGATGGCGATGGCCGGGTAAGCGCGTTGCAGGTTGGAGCAGGCGACGATCACGCCGTCGATGTCGGCTGCGGTTTTGCCGGCTCGCTGCAAGGCTTGCTCGGCTGCGCCAACGGCCATCTGGCAGAGCACCGACCATTCGTCGTTGGAGCGCTCGGGCAGACGCGGGGCCATGCGTTGCGGATCGAGGATGCCGTCCTTGTCCATGACAAAGCGGCTCTTGATGCCCGAGGCTTTTTCGATGAACGCAGCGCTGGATTCGGTCAGGGCCTGGACTTCACCGCTGGCAATGGCCTCGGCGTTATCGGCGTTGAACTGGGCGACATAGGTATTGAAAGACTGCACCAGCTCTTCGTTGGAGATGCTGTTGGCCGGTGTGTACAGGCCGGTGCCGCTGATGACGACATTATGCATGGTCGTTTCTCTAATCTGTTCAGGCAGAAAGTGCTGGAACCGTCGTACCAACACGCAAAGGGTCTATTCCCATCCGGGGGACGCAAACCTGGCATCGTTTTATTCCGCAGCGCGACACCGCCGAAGGCTCTGGGTCGCGAAACGGCGGGTTATGGTGGCGAAGTTTGCCATAAACCCGAGGTTTTGGCGCCTTTCTCCTGCTCAACTCGATCCCTGCAGGAGCTGCCGAAGGCTGCGATCTTTTGATGATCGTTCCCGCGCTCCGCGTGGGAATGCAGCCCGTGACGCTCCGCGTCACTGGACGCGTAGCGTCCCCAGAGGCATTCCCACGCAGAGCATGGGAACGATCGATGAACCGAGGTTGCAGGTTTTGGGGCGGCTTCGCCACCCAACGGGGATAAATCCCCTCGCCACAAAGACCGCTTCCACAGGGGGATTGTGTATGGCTGCAGGTCAGGGCTCGACTTGGCTCCACTGTTTGCTCAGGCGCTTGTCGGAGATCGGCACTTTCGTCCCCAACTGTTGCGCGAACAACGACACGCGGTATTCCTCCAGCCACCAGCGGTACAACTCCAGCTGCGGATCACGCTTGCCTTCCTGCGCATGCTTGGCCGCGCGGGTCTGGTATTGCGCCCACAGGCCAGCGAGTTCGCCACTCCAGACGCGATCCTTCTGCACCTGCGCACCGAGCTTCTCGAAACGCTGCTCGACCGCTTTCAGGTAACGCGGTAACTCTTTGAGCCACTGCATCGGCGTCTCGCGGACGAAACACGGATAGACCAGATTGCCGATCTGCTGCTTGATGTCGTTCAATGCCACCGCTTGCGCCAGATCGATCTTGCCCTTGAAGCGTTTTTGCAGACCGTGCCAGATCTTGAGGATTTCCAGCGTCAGCCGCGCGACACGCTCGGCGTGCTCGGTCCAGTTGCCGCGTTTGCGTTCGGCCAATGCCGCCAATCCGGCGCCATCGCGGGGCAACGGGTCTTCACCTTCGAGAATGCAGCTGTCGAGGCTGGCCAGCAGAATGTCTTCGACCAGCGCATCGACGCGGCCCAGTTCGCGATACAGCAAGCCCAGTTCAGTCTGCCCCGGCAACTTGCCCCGGAGGAATTTCGCCGGCTCGGCCAGTTGCTGCATCAACAAACGCTGCAAGGCCCGACGATGCTGGAACTCGGCTTCGGCCGGGGTCGAGAAGCGCCCTTCCTTGACCGCGCCGCCCTCTTCCACCAGCGCCGGGTACACCGTCATCGACAGCCCGGCGATCTTCTGCTGGGTCTTTTCCGCCACCGGGGCAAAGACTTTTGCCTCGACCGGTTGCTGACTTTTCGCACTCTGCGGCACCGCCAGCGCGGCCTGGCTGGCTTCGGCGAAGCGTGCGGTCAGCTCAGCCAGATCGCGGCCTTCGCCAAGGAACTTGCCCTCGCCATCGACAATTTCCAGGTTCATGCGCAGATGGCTTTCAACCTGCTGCGCCGCTTCCGCCCACGCCTCATCACTGACCCGCACGCCGGTCATGCGCAGCAGCTCGCGACCGAGCGCTTGCGGCAGCGAACCTCCGGCGAAAGTCATGCGCTGCAACGCGGCCTTGATGAAGTCCGGCACTGGCACGAAGTTCTTGCGCAGGGCTTTCGGCAGGTTGCGCACCAGAGCAATGCACTTGGCCTCAATCAGCCCCGGCACCAGCCATTCCAGACGCTCCGGCGGCAACATCGGCAGCAACGGCGCCGGCACGCGCAAGGTCACGCCGTCGCGCGGGTGATTGGGTTCGAAATGGTAGGTCAGCGCCAGTTCCAGATCGCCGATGTGCAGGGTGTCCGGGTAATCACGGGCGGTGACTTCACTGGCCTCGCGGGCCAGCACGTCTTCTTCGCGCATGATCAGCAGCTGCGGGTCTTTCTGGCTGTTGACCTTGTACCAACTGTCGAAGGTCGCGGTCTGGTGGATCTCCGCCGGCAGACGTGCATCGTAGAAGGCGTACAAGGTTTCTTCGTCGGCGAGAATGTCGCGACGGCGAGCCTTGGCTTCCAGTTCGTCGAGCTGTTCGAGCAGTTTCTGATTGGCGCTCAGGCACTTGGCCCGCGACTGAATCTCGCCGCGCACCAGGCCTTCGCGGATAAACAGCTCACGCGACACCACCGGATCGACCGGGCCGTAATGCACCGGGCGGCGACCGACCACGATCAGGCCGAACAGGGTGATCTGCTCATAGGCTACGACCTGCCCGCGCTTCTTCTCCCAATGCGGCTCGAAATGGTTTTTCTTGATCAGGTGCCCGGCCAGCGGTTCGATCCAGTCGGCATCGATCTTGGCGACCATGCGCGCGTAGAGTTTGGTGGTTTCGACCAGCTCAGCAGTCATCAGCCACTGCGGACGCTTCTTGCCGATGCCCGACGACGGATGAATCCAGAAGCGCCGTTGCCGCGCGCCGAGGTAATCGCCGTCTTCGGTTTTCTGGCCGATCTGGCTGAGCAAGCCGACCAGCACCGCTTTGTGCAGCTTCGGATAATCCGCCGGCTCTTTGTTCAGGCTCAGCTGCATGTCGCGGCAGATCAGGCTCAACTGACGGTGAGAATCACGCCACTCGCGCAAGCGCAGGTAATTGAGGAAATTCTTCCGGCACCAGTTGCGCAGCGGATTGGCGGTCAGCGCCTGACGTTGCTCTTCGAAACCACGCCACAGATTGACCAGCCCGGCGAAGTCCGAATCCGGGTCCTTCCATTGTGCATGGGCCTGATCCGCCGCTTGCTGACGCTCCGGTGGACGTTCGCGCGGGTCCTGAATCGACATGGCGCTGGCGACGATCAGCACTTCCTGCAAGCTGCCGAGCCTGGCCGCTTCCAGGAGCATGCGGCCCATGCGCGGGTCGACCGGCAAGCGCGCCAACTGGCGACCGAGCGGGGTCAGCTGGCTGTTGCGATCTACTGCCGAAAGCTCTTGCAGCAGGTTGAAACCGTCGCTGATCGCCTTGCCGTCCGGCGGTTCGATAAACGGGAACGCGGTGATTTCGCCGAGGCGCAGATGGAGCATCTGCAAAATTACGGCGGCGAGGTTGGTGCGCAGAATTTCCGGATCGGTAAATTCCGGGCGGCCGAGGAAATCCTCTTCGCTGTACAAACGCACGCAGATACCCGGCTCAACCCGCCCGCAACGACCTTTACGCTGATTGGCGCTGGCCTGGGAAATCGCTTCGATCGGCAAGCGCTGCACCTTGGCCCGATAGCTGTAGCGACTGATGCGCGCGGTGCCGCTGTCGATCACATAGCGAATGCCCGGTACGGTCAACGAGGTTTCGGCGACGTTGGTCGCCAGCACTACACGACGGCCCGGGTGCGACTGGAAGATGCGCTGCTGTTCAGCCGGCGACAGGCGCGCGTACAGCGGCAGGATTTCAGTGTGCTTGAGCTGGGCCTTGCGCAACATGTCGGCGGCGTCGCGAATCTCGCGCTCGCCGGGCAGGAACACCAGCACATCCCCCGGACTGCGCCGTTCGCTGCGCTCATACGCGGCGATTTCGTCGAGGGTGGCGAGAATCGCCTGATCGACGGTCAGGTCATCCTCGACCCGGTTGCCCTCTTCGTCCTGCTCCAGGGTCAGCGGCCGATACCAGGTTTCCACCGGGAAAGTACGACCCGACACTTCGACGATCGGCGCGTCATCGAAGTGCTTGGAGAAGCGCTCCAGATCGATGGTCGCCGACGTGATGATGACCTTCAGGTCGGGACGGCGTGGCAGCAGGGTTTTCAGGTAACCGAGGAGGAAATCGATGTTGAGGCTGCGTTCGTGGGCTTCGTCGACGATGATCGTGTCGTAGCGTTCGAGGTAGCGGTCGTTCTGGGTTTCCGCCAGCAGAATGCCGTCGGTCATCAGCTTGATCAGGGTGTTGGCATCGCTCTGATCCTCGAAGCGCACCTGATAGCCGACCAGCGCTCCAAGCGGCGTGCCGAGTTCTTCGGCGACGCGACTGGCGACACTGCGCGCGGCGATCCGACGCGGCTGGGTATGGCCGATCAGACCGTGCTGGCCGCGACCGATTTCCAGGCAGATTTTCGGCAACTGGGTGGTTTTGCCCGAACCGGTTTCGCCAGCGATGATCAGCACCTGGTGTTGCTCCAGGGCCTTTTTGATTTCGTCGCGCTTGGCCGCGATCGGCAAACTGTCGTCGTAACGAATCACCGGCAGGCTCGCGCGACGCGCCAGTACCTGATCACAGGACGCCTGCATGCGCGTCACCCACTGGGCCAGTTTGGCCTCGTCGGGTTTCTTGCGCAGCTCAAGCAACTGCCGCCGCAGCCGGTGACGGTCGGCGAGCATAGCGTGATCGAGGTTTTTCAGCAGTTTGTCGATGGAGGGCGATTCGTCGGTCATCGGGTAGGCAATTCGGTCGTCTATTTATGCAGGGGCGGATTGTCGCAGATTTGGGGGGTTGTGGCGTGTCAGGGGAATTGCGACCCTCACCCTAGCCCTCTCCCAAAGGGAGAGGGGACCGATTGGGGGATGCTTCAAAGGTACATCGACCTGAAAGAGCTTTGCCGAATCCATAATCGCCGAGCTCTTTCAGGTCGGCGTTTGACCCAAGACACCTCGGTCAGCTCCCTCTCCCTCTGGGAGAGGGCTGGGGTGAGGGGCTTTTAAAAGAGCTACTCGTTGTCGAGGCCCTTGCGCCGGTATGGGAAGACGTCGATGACCTTCCCCGCCCGAATCGCCTCCTGCAAGCCCTTCCAGTAATCGGCGTTGTACAACTCGCCATGCAACTGATCGAACAGCTTGCGCTGTCCGGCATCGGCAAACAGGAACGGCGGAAACTCTTCGGGAAAAACGTCCAGCGGGCCGATGGAGTACCACGGCTCAGAGGCCATTTCATCCTCCGGCGTGCGCGGTGCCGGGATGTGGCGGAAGTTGGCTTCGGTCAGGAAGCAGATTTCGTCGTAGTCGTAGAACACCACCCGGCCGTGTCGAGTGACGCCGAAGTTCTTCAGCAGCATATCCCCGGGAAAAATATTCGCCGCCGCCAGCTGCTTGATCGCCAGGCCGTAATCCTCAAGCGCTTCACGTACCTGGGCGTCGTTGGCATTTTCCAGATACAGGTTGAGCGGCGTCATCCGGCGTTCGGTCCAGCAGTGGCGGATCAGCACGGTTTCGCCTTCGACCGAAACCGTCGACGGCGCCACCTCTAGCAATTCCTCCAGACACGCCGGATCGAACTTGCTCAGCGGAAAGCGAAAATCGGCAAACTCCTGGGTATCGGCCATACGCCCGACCCGATCGACGCTTTTCACCAGCCGATACTTTTCGATCACCGTGGCGCGATCGACGTTCTTCGACGGTGAGAAACGGTCCTTGATGATTTTGAACACGGTGTTGAAACCCGGCAAAGTGAACACGCTCATGACCATGCCGCGCACGCCAGGGGCCATGATGAACTGATCGTCAGTGTTGGCCAGATGATTGATCAGCGCGCGGTAAAACTCCGATTTGCCGTGCTTGTAGAAGCCGATCGAGGTGTACAGCTCGGCGATGTGCTTGCCCGGCAGGATGCGCCGCAGAAATCCGATGAACTCCGCCGGCACCGGGACATCGACCATGAAATACGAACGGGTGAAAGAGAAGATGATCGACACATCGGCTTCGTCGGTGATCAACGCATCGATCTGAATGCCCCGACCTTCGCGGTGCAACAACGGAATCACCAGCGGCCATTGCTCGTCGCGGGTGTAGATGCGCCCGACCAGATACGCGCCCTTGTTGCGGTAAAGCACCGAGGAAAACAGCTCGACGCTTAGCTCCGGGTCCTTGCACACCCAGTCCGGCAGGTTCTCGCGCAATTGCGCTTCGAGCCGCAGCAAGTCGCCGGGCAAATCAGCGTAATCCTCGCTGAAGCGGTAATCGGCGAAGATGCTGGCGAGCATCCCGGACAACTGGCCCTGCGGCTTGTACGTACGGGTTTGCGCGGCGCGGGCACGGCGCAGGCTTGGGCGCGTGGTGTGGATGAACATGCAGCCGTCGCTGATCAGGTCGTGGCTGAACAGCCCGCAGAAAATCGAGTTGTACCAGGTTTCGGACAGCTCATCGTCGAAGCGCAGGTCGATGACACTGATATAGGCGCTTTTCACCAGCGGCCAGCAGCTGACGTTCATCAGGGTCTCTTCGTCGAAATACTCGCGCAGGCGAGCGACGGTTTCGCCAACCTTTTCCTCATACAGACTGATCCGCGCCGCCGACGCGGCCTGCGCCTCCTGCCAGCGCGCCTGTTCGAAGCGCTCCCGCGCGCCATCGGTGATGCGGCGGAAATGCTCGCGGTAATCGTCGAAGCCGGCGAGGATCATCCGGGCGATCTCGGTGGCTGGCCATTGCTGCGACATAAATGAAACCTCGGCGGGAATTCGGTTGGTCTGAGCTTAGTCACGGAAACGCCCGCAGGAAAAGCGCAATTTCTGCCAAAACCGATACGGGGCTGACCGTTGACGGGGTTTCTCGCGCAGGTAAATCCCGGGGCAGAATTAAAAGCCCGAATAGCGGTTGCCATGATCCGGACGCTCGGCAACACTCTCGTCCCGATCAAGCAAGGAGCCCGCCGTGAGCCCTGTCGATATTTTCCGCATGTTGTCGCTGGCCGCTATCTGGGGCGCGAGTTTTCTGTTCATGCGCATTATTGCCCCGGTGATCGGCACGATCCCGACCGGGTTCTTTCGCGTGTCGATCGCGGCTGCCGGGCTGCTGGTGATCCTTGGGCTGATGCGCATCAGTTGGGACTTCAAGGGCAAGCTGAAAACCGTGATGCTGCTTGGCGTGATCAACTCGGGGATTCCGGCGACGCTGTATTCGGTTGCCGCCCAGGTATTGCCGGCCGGCTATTCGGCGATCTTCAATGCAACCACGCCGCTGATGGGCGTGTTGATTGGCGGTTTGTTCTTCAGCGAGAAACTGACGATCGCCAAGCTGGGCGGTGTGTTCCTCGGCCTGTTCGGCGTCGGCGTGCTGACACGCGCCGGTCCCGTGGCCTTCGACCTGCAACTGCTGATGGGCGCGGTCGCGTGCCTGCTGGCGACCACTTGTTATGGCTTTGCCGGTTTCCTCGCGCGGCGCTGGCTGGATCAGGCCGGTGGGCTGGACAGCCGTTTGTCGGCATTGGGCAGCATGCTCGGGGCGACGTTGTTTTTGCTGCCGCTGTTCGCCTACAGCGTGATCACTGCGCCGCCGGTCAGTTGGGGTGGCTGGCATGTCTGGCTGTCGCTGCTCGGCCTGGGCCTGGGTTGCACGGCGTTTGCCTACATCATCTATTTCCGCCTGCTCAGCTCGATCGGCCCGGTAAAATCGATGACCGTGACCTTCATGATCCCGCCGTTCGGCGTGTTGTGGGGGGCGTTGTTGCTGGATGAGCCGTTGTCGATGGCGCACATTTATGGCGGGGTGCTGATTGCGGCGGCGTTGTGGCTGGTGTTGAAGCCGGCGGTGGTGAGGCCTGCAAAGGTGTCAGTCCGTTAGATTTTCTGCCGCAGATATTCGCGAGCAGGCTCGCTCCCACAAGAGAACACAGTCTAATGTGGGAGCGAGCCTGCTCGCGAAGGCGATGGATCAACCACCGCATGTTTTCTGCTAACTGCTTTTTCGGAACACAAACACCAACCCGACAATAATCAGCAGCATCCCCAGCACACTCAACGCCGCCAGCCGATTACCGAAAATCAGGTAATCCATCACTGCCGTCACCGCCGGCACCAGATAGAACAGGCTGGTGACATTCACCAGATTGCCCCGCGCGATCAGTCGATACAGCAACAGCGTCGCCAGCACCGACACCACCAGGCCCATCCATAACACCGGGACAATAAAGCCTGCGCTGTGCTCGAAGTGAAACGGCTGGAACGGTACGAACACCGCGCACAGCAACAGGCCGGCCAGGTACTGCACTGGCAGCGTACCGAGCGGATTGTCGGTGATGCGTTTTTGCATGATCGAGCCGAGCGTCATGCTCGCCAGCGCCAGCAAACCGAACAACATGCCTGCCCAGGACATTCCGGCCAGACCGATCCCTTGATAAACCACCATGATCAGCCCGGCCAGGCCCAGCGCCAGGCCGAACAGGCGGCTCGCCGAACGCTGGCGCTCCATCAGCACCACGGTGAGAATCGGCTGAACGCCCATCAGAGTGGCCATCACCCCCGGCGTGACTTTGCAGTCCAGCGCCAGCAGATAAAAGATCTGATAGGCGCCCAACAGCACCACGCCGGTGGCGATCGCGAACAGCATCGGTTTGCCACCCTTGGGCAGCTTCAATTTCAGCAGCGGCGCCAGCAAGACCAGCCCGCACAGGGCGATGGCAAAGCGAATCAGCAGAAAGGCAAAGGGCGAAGCATGGGCCAGGCCCCATTTGGAGAAAATCGCCCCGCTGCTCCACAGCAGAACGAACAGGCTCGTGGACGTCGCCGCGAGCGCGGATTGTTTCGAAAGGACAAACATGAATACCACCTGTAGTCAGGCAAGAAGCCAACTCAGCCGAAGCTGAAATTCAGTAGGTTTTTCTGGCGGGCGCGGGGTTCAGCAGAAACTGCCGATCAGCCCCGAACACCAACGCCCGGCGGCGAAACGACTGCGCACACCGGCGTGCTACTGACAGGTGGAGGGTAATGACTGATCTGCACAGACTGCCGATTCCCGCACGGCACGACGCCAGCGTTGACCGCTGAATCGACTACCGCGTTGATGAGGGAGGCAGGCATGGATGCTGATCTTTATTGGAGAAATGAAAGCGCGAGCACAGCGGCTCGGGCGGGCTGACTATAACCAGCCCGGGACACAGATTGCAATGACTTGGGCGAAGGGCCGGTAGCGACAGTCTGGCGCCGGGTGGTTAGGGTTATTGGCGTGGCAACGGATTGTCAGGAGACATGGAATGCAAGAGATCATATGCCAAGGAAACGGACGTATTTGCGGTATCAGGTTTATCGGTCGGAGGCGAGGAAGCGGGCGGCAGTTACATTTGCGAAGCTACACAGCGAACTCGAGGCGCGCGCAATTGTTGACGTTGATTATTCCAAGGTTCGCTTCGAGGCTATTGATGCGTCCGCCATGAAAGCTTATGAGCAATGGCTCGATCCGCATTTCTGCTGGGAGGAAATTGTCCGATGGAAAGCCAAAGAACCAATGAGCTTCGATCTGGCAATCTGGTTTGATCGTGAACTGTGCGGACTTTGTTTCGCCAATCCGAACCAAAGCCGACTGAGAGTCAAGATTGTGCGTCTTGAGGGGCACCCAAACGAACACCCGCTCAAGGGCCGCATAGCGACCTTCGCCCTGACTGCCGTCACTCATTTCGCACGTATCATCGGCAGCCAGCAAATCGAAATTCAGGAGCCTCTTTCGGGAGCTATACCTCTATACCGTCAACTGGGTTTCGAATTCGACTCTGAGGGCCGTCTTGTGAAGCGTATTGACCAAGTCTAGTATCTGAGCACCTGCTCATTTAGTGATCAACGTGGGAGATCCCATGAAAGCTGTCGTTGAAAAGAAAGCATCAAACTTCAAATCCAGAAAGATGGAGAAAAAGCAGCCATCTGTTGAATTATCTGAAACCGAGATGCATCGCATCAGGAATGCACTGGTCAATCCAGCCGTTGAAGAGCCAAGCGGCGCATTAGCCGGGTCGTCCTTTTCCTTCCGCTAATGAAAAACCGCTCCCAAAGAGCGGTTTTCTATTGTCTGATCCAGCCTCAACCAAACAACCAGTACCCCAGCAACGTCAGCACCAGCACCGCCAGCACCGGGCGCATTACCCTGTAGGCCTTGGGATGGCGGCGCTTCCACTGCTTGACCACGCCGCTGAAACGGTCGCTGAAGTTCTTGCTCCAGGCATAAGCCTGGTTGATGCCGCCAACGCGCTCGTCATCGAGATTCTGCGGCGCGGTGGCGCGGCCGAGCCAGCCGCTGATGAAGCGGTTGATCCGGGTCATCAGGCGGTTGCTCAGCGGACGTTCGATGTCACAGAACAGAATCACTCGAGTCTGAGCGGTTTCATTCTTGACCCAGTGCACGTAGGTCTCGTCGAACATCACGTCATCGCCGTCGCGCCAGGCATAGACCTGACCGTCGACGAAGATCCGGCAATCATCGGAGTTGGGCGTCGACAAACCGAGGTGATAGCGCAGCGAGCCGGCGAACGGATCGCGGTGCGGGTTGAGGTGACTGCCGCCCGGCAGCAGCGCAAACATCGCGCCCTTGACGTTGGGAATGGCGCTGACCAGCGCCACGGTTTTCGGGCACAGGGCTTCGGCCGATGGCAACGGTTTGTCGTACCACTTCAGATAGAAACGCTTCCAGCCTTTCTTGAAAAACGAACCGAAACCGGCATCGTTATTCTTTTCGGCAGCGCGAATGTAGCCTTCGTCGAACAGGTGCATGGCTTCGTCGCGGATGGTTTCCCAGTTGTCGCGCAGAACATCCAGTTCCGGAAACTTGCTGCGATCCAGATACGGTCTGGATGGCACTGCGGAGAACAGGTACATCAAAGCGTTGTAGGGCGCGAACAGCGCGGAGTGGTTGACGAACTGGCGCAATACCGGCAAACGCGCCTTGCCGCGCAAATGCACATAGAGCGTGCTGCCCAGAAACAGCAACAGCACAAACGCCTTGGCGGCAAACGAAACGGTCATCAACAACTCCTTGAATAAAGACAACGCTGCGCAATGCCCTTTACCCGGCATGGCAGCCGGCCATGATAAACACTACCGGCTCCGGGAAAAACCCGCCTGACACAAGATTCAGTGTTAAGCATTACGCAACAAAGCCTTTATTAACATGCAGCACCTGAACCTCGGCTGACCTGAATCAACCGGATTACTGCTGGTTCTCCTGCTCGGTAAACAGGTCACTGAACAGCATGCTCGACAGGTAACGCTCACCCGAATCCGGCAGCACCACGACGATGGTTTTACCCTGCATCTCTGGTTTCTCCGCCAGACGCACCGCCACCGCCATGGCAGCACCGCAGGAGATGCCGCACAAAATCCCCTCTTCCTGCATCAGGCGCAGAGCCATGGCCTTGGATTCTTCATCGGTCACCTGTTCGACACGATCGACCATCGACAGATCAAGGTTCTTCGGCACAAAACCGGCGCCAATGCCCTGAATCTTGTGCGGGCTCGGCTTGATCTCGGCGCCGGCCAACGCCTGCGTAATCACCGGCGAAGAAGCGGGCTCGACAGCCACGGACAGAATCGGTTTACCGGCGGTGTTCTTGATATACCGCGAGACACCAGTAATGGTTCCGCCGGTACCTACGCCAGCCACCAGCACATCCACGGCGCCGTCGGTGTCGTTCCAGATTTCCGGGCCGGTGGTCTTTTCGTGAATCGCCGGGTTGGCCGGATTATCGAATTGCGCCGGCATGAAATATTTATCGGTATCGCTGGCGACGATTTCCGCAGCTTTCTCGATGGCGCCTTTCATGCCCTTGGCCGGCTCGGTCAACACCAGTTCCGCGCCCAAGGCTTTAAGAACCTTGCGGCGCTCGATGCTCATCGATGCCGGCATGGTCAGCATCAACTTGTAGCCCCGCGCAGCGGCGACAAAGGCCAGACCGATACCGGTGTTACCGGAAGTCGGCTCGACAATGGTCATGCCCGGCTTGAGTTTGCCGTTGCCTTCGGCGTCCCAGATCATGTTGGCGCCGATTCGGCATTTGACCGAGTAACCGGGATTGCGCCCCTCGATCTTGGCCAGAATCGTAACCCCGCGCGGCGCGATGCGGTTGATCTGGACCAGCGGCGTATTACCGATGGAGTGGGCGTTGTCAGCGTAAATACGGCTCATGGCTGGGTCCTTATGCAGCGTTGAATTCAGCCTTCCAAGGTAAGCCCGTTGCCGATCACAGTCCAGTCGGGTCGAACGTCTGCAAACGCGCGGAGTCAATCGCATTGAATCGTCAAGCCACACTCTTGAAGGAACAATGGCATGAAACGTCGTTACAGCTGGCCGCTCTGGACCCTGGCGGGTGTCGTGGTGCTGCTGGTCGCCCTGCATTTCGCCCTGCCCTATCTGGTACGCGACTACCTCAATGACAAGCTCGCGGACATGGGCGATTACCGTGGCCAGATCACCGACGTCGACCTCGCGCTGTGGCGTGGTGCGTACAAAATCAACGGCCTGAAAATCGTCAAGGTCGACGGCAAGGTCCCGGTGCCGTTCGTCGATGCGCCGTTGATCGACCTGTCGGTGAGCTGGCATTCGCTGTGGTACGACCATGCCGTGGTCGCGCAGGTGCAATTCCTCAATCCCGAAATCAACTTCGTCGACGGTGGCCCCAACAAGCAGAACTCGCAAACCGGTCAGGGCACCGACTGGCGTGAACAATTGGGCAAGCTGCTGCCGATCACCCTCGATGAAGTGCAGATCAACGACGGCCGTATCACCTTCCGCAACTTCAATTCCAAGCCGCCGGTGAACATGAATGCCAGCAACGTCAACGCCAGCATCTACAACCTGACCAATGTGGTCGACAAGGAAGGCAAACGCGACGCCCGCTTTGAAGGCAAGGCCTTGCTGCTGGGCCACGCGCCATTGGAAACCACCGCCACCTTCGATCCGCTGAGCAACTTCGAAGACTTTGAATTCCGTCTGCGCGCTCGCGACATCGAGCTCAAACGCATGAACGACTTCGCCGCCGCCTACGGCAAGTTCGACTTCAACGCCGGCCACGGCGACGTGGTTATCGAAGCGAAAGCGGAGAAAGCCCGACTCACCGGCTACATCAAACCCCTGCTGCGCGACGTCGACGTTTTCAACTGGCAGCAGGACGTCGAGAACAAGAACAAAGGCCTGTTCCGCTCAATCTGGGAAGCGCTGGTCGGCGGCACCGAGACCGTGCTGAAAAACCAGAACAAAAACCAGTTCGCCACTCGCGTCGAACTCAGCGGCAATGTTCACCAGCAGAACGTCAACGCCTTCGAAGCGTTTTTGCAGATTTTGCGCAATGGCTTCATCCAGGCATTCAATGCGCGATATGAGCGGCCGAAGCCGGATGAGGGTTAATTTTTGCGGTTGACGACATATCGACCTGTGTCTTCGGCCGCTATCGATGAACGCTGTTGCAGCGAATCCCAGCCCAGACAGGCCAACGCCAAAGAACGTGGCACTGCTTCACGCCCATTGCTGTAACGGCTGATGCTGCGAGCGCTCACACCGAGCGCTTCGGCCGCATCATTGAGAGAAAGTCCGGTACGGGCGCGCCAATCGATAAAAATGCGCGTGTTCTCATCCTGGGCATTTTGCGCTAGCGCATCCATATACAAGGTGTCTGCACCGATCTGTACGTCGGGATCAACCCATTCAACGATCCACCCCTCGTCCCCGACTACGGCAGTCGCAAAGACTTCGCGATCAAGCAGTGGCCGCAGACCTGGATAAGTATGAATATCCATCCCCAAATCAACTGTCAGTTCCTGACCATTGATAAATGTCAGCGCCAACCTGAAATCCGACAGGACGTGCGCAGATCGCAGACGCGGCCGTTTCATGGGTAACATCGATTTTCTGCCCTTTTTACTAACCGAGTAAGAAAGGCTATCGCCAAATCGGCGATACCGGAATACTGGCCATCCGCCGAGACTGAGTCAACATGTGACGCTCCATTCAGAGACTGAATAAGCCGTCTGCGTTCACAGTCGACCGGCGTGCGCGTTATAGTCGGGCATCCGATTATTCGCCCCGCCCTGCCCGCAAGGTCAGCGTTACCGTTCGAGGATTTGCAGATGAAGTTCGAAGGCACCCAGGCCTACGTCGCCACCGATGACCTGAAGCTGGCGGTCAACGCCGCCATCACCCTGGAACGGCCGCTGCTGGTCAAGGGTGAGCCGGGCACCGGCAAGACCATGCTCGCCGAGCAACTGGCCGAGTCGTTCGGGGCCAAGCTGATCACCTGGCACATCAAGTCCACCACCAAGGCCCATCAGGGTCTGTACGAGTACGACGCGGTCAGCCGTTTGCGCGACTCGCAGCTGGGCAATGAAAAAGTCCATGACGTGCGCAATTACCTGAAGAAGGGCAAGCTCTGGGAAGCCTTTGAGTCCGAGGAGCGGGTGATTCTGCTGATCGACGAAATCGACAAGGCCGACATCGAGTTCCCCAACGACCTGCTGCAAGAACTCGACAAGATGGAGTTCTACGTTTACGAGATCGACGAAACCATCAAGGCGAAGAAGCGCCCGATCATCATCATTACCTCCAACAACGAGAAAGAGCTGCCGGACGCCTTCCTGCGCCGCTGCTTCTTCCACTACATCGCCTTCCCCGACCGCACCACCCTGCAAAAAATCGTCGACGTGCACTATCCCGACATCAAGAAGGATCTGGTCAGCGAAGCGCTGGACGTGTTCTTCGATGTGCGCAAGGTGCCGGGCCTGAAGAAGAAGCCGTCGACCTCCGAACTGGTCGACTGGCTGAAGCTGCTGATGGCCGACAACATCGGCGAAGCGGTATTGCGCGAACGCGATCCGACCAAAGCGATCCCGCCACTGGCCGGTGCCTTGGTGAAGAACGAACAGGACGTGCAACTGCTTGAGCGCCTGGCGTTCATGAGCCGGCGCGGCACCCGCTAAGAGGCTGCTGCCATGTTGCTCAACCTGTTCAACGAAATGCGTGCAGCCAAGGTACCGGTGTCGGTACGCGAGCTGCTCGACCTGATCAACGCGCTGAAACAGCGCGTGACCTTCGCCGACATGGACGAGTTCTATTATTTGTCGCGGGCGATTCTGGTGAAGGACGAGCGCCATTTCGACAAGTTCGACCGCGCGTTCGGTGCCTACTTCAATGGCCTGGAGAAACTCGACGATCACTTGCAGGCGCTGATTCCCGAAGACTGGCTGCGCAAGGAATTCGAGCGTTCGCTGAGCGACGAAGAACGCGCGCAGATCCAGTCCCTTGGCGGGCTGGACAAGCTCATCGAGGAATTCAAGAGGCGTCTGGAAGAACAGAAGGAACGTCACGCCGGCGGCAACAAATGGATCGGCACCGGCGGCACCAGCCCGTTCGGTTCCGGCGGTTTCAACCCGGAAGGCATCCGCGTTGGCGATGCCGGCAAGCGTCAGGGCAAAGCGGTCAAGGTCTGGGATCAGCGCGAGTACAAGAACCTCGACGATTCGGTGGAACTGGGCACGCGCAACATCAAGGTCGCCCTGCGTCGTCTGCGCAAGTTCGCCCGTCAGGGTGCGGCGGAAGAGCTCGACATCGACGGCACCATCGACCACACCGCCAAGGATGCCGGCCTGCTGAACATCCAGATGCGCCCCGAACGGCGCAACACGGTGAAGCTGCTGCTGTTGTTCGACATCGGCGGTTCGATGGATGCGCACGTGAAGATCTGCGAGGAATTGTTCTCGGCCTGCAAGACCGAGTTCAAGCATCTTGAGTATTTCTACTTCCACAACTTCATTTATGAATCAGTGTGGAAGAACAACATGCGCCGCACTTCCGAACGCACCTCGACCCAGGATCTGCTGCATAAATACGGCGCCGACTACAAAGTGATCTTTATCGGTGACGCCGCCATGGCGCCTTATGAAATCACCCAGGCCGGTGGCAGCGTCGAGCACTGGAACGAAGAGCCGGGTTACGTGTGGATGCAGCGCTTCATGGAAAAATACAAGAAGCTCATCTGGATCAACCCGTATCCGAAGGACACCTGGGGCTATACCTCGTCGACCAACATCGTCCGCGATCTGATCGAGGATCAGATGTATCCGCTGACGCTGCGCGGGCTTGAAGAAGGGATGCGGTTTCTTTCCAAATAATCGTTAACTCGACGAACGCCTTCGCGAGCAGGCTCGCTCCCACATTGGAATGCTTTTACCTGTGGGAGCGAGCCTGCTCGCGAAGCTTTTAGCGATCTTTAAAGCGCTGCAAATACTCGACATGCTCGCGGTGCGCGACGTCCTGCACTACCGGCCTCAATCTCACCTTCGCTCCCGGCAGACATTGCGCCAGCCTGGCCAGCGCCAGCGGCGTCAACGCGCCCAGGCGCGGGTATCCGCCAATGGTCTGGCGATCATTGAGCAACACGATCGGTTGGCCATCGGGCGGTACCTGCACAGCGCCCAAGGGAATGCCCTCTGAAATCATCGGCGCGCCCTGATATTGCAGCGGCGCGCCGAGCAGGCGGATGCCCATGCGGTCGGCGCGACTGTCGATGGTCCAGGCGCTGTTGAAGACATCGAACAGGCTCTGCCCGCTGAACTGGCCGATCTGTGCGCCGAGCACCAAGTCCAAAGGCGCGTGCGTTTTGAAATCCGGCCGCAGCGCCGAAGGCATTTCCCGTACTGCCAACGCTTCGCCGCTGTAACCGAGCACCGCCCCTTTGGCGAGCGGAAGGCCCATGCCATCAAGCCCGCCCAATTCTTCGCGCACCACCGTGGCACTGCTGCCCAGCACCTTAGGCGCAGTAAACCCACCGGGGGCCGCCAGATAAGCTCTAGCGCCAAGCAACGGCTGGGTAAATCGCAATGTCTGGCCTTTCGCCAATTTGAAACTGCGCCACGGCGCCAGCGGCTGGCCGTCGATCTGCGCGCCGAGATCCGCTCCCGCCAGCGCCAGCAGGCAATCCTCTTCAGCCACAACAGCAAACCCGCCGAGAGAGATTTCAACCACTGCTGCATCCAGCTCATTGCCGAGCAGCCAATTGGCCCAGCTCATCGAACACCAATCCGCCGCGCCGCCCTGGGTCACGCCCAGATGCCGCACGCCAAACCGCCCGGCATCCTGCAACAGGCACAGCGGTGTGCTGGCTTCGATCGTCAATCGACTCATGCCAACGCCTCCAGTGGTGTGTCATCGCCGCCCAAGCGTATGAATTCGGCGTGGTCGACCGCTTCGAAGCGCACCGTGTCGCCGGGCTGCATCAGGCTGTAGCCGTCGCGATGGCGATCAAACAGTTGCGCCGGGGTGCGCCCGATCAGGTTCCAGCCACCGGGCGAGACCACCGGATAGGCAGCGGTCTGCCGCTCGGCGATACCGACGCTGCCAGCGGCGACTTTCTTGCGCGGTGTGTTCAAGCGCGGCGCGGCGAGCATTTCTTCGACCAGGCCCATGAAGGCAAAACCCGGCGAAAAGCCCAACGCGAACACCTGATATTCCCGTGCGCTGTGGCGACGAATCACCTCCTCCACCGCGAGACCGCTGCGTTCAGCCAGCAGGCTCAGTTCCGGGCCGACACTCAAGTCGTACCAGACCGGCAAGACGTGACACTGCCCGGCACGGCGCGCATTCGGCGCCAAGTCGACCAGCGCTTCGGCGATCAAGTCACGCGCCTGAGCAGGACTCAACAGCGTCAGGTCGTAATGCACCATCAACGTCGTATAGGACGGCACCAGATCGATCAACTGTGCACCAAACGCCGTGCGCAAACGCTCGCTCGCGGCGAGCATCCACGGCATGTTGGCTTCGGCGATTTCATCGAACAGACGCAACATCAGGCAGTCGAGCGCCACCACTTCAATCCGTGGGTTCATGACGCACTCGACTGCTGCAAGGCTTGGCGAATGCGCTGCACCGCGGCCACGGAACTGGCGTTGTCGCCGTGGACGCACAAGGTATTGGCGCGCAGGTTCAAAGCGCTGCCATCGCTGGCGGTGAGCGCGCCGCCATCGGCAATGGTCAGCGCTTGCTCGATGATTTTTTCGGCATCGTGATGCACGGCGCCCGGCAGTTGCCGGGAGACCAGCCGGCCGGCGCTGTCGTAGGCACGGTCGGCGAATGCTTCAAACCACAGCGTTACGCCGTATTCATCGCCAATTTGCTGCGCCGCAGCGTTGTCTCGGGTCGCCATCAACATCAGCGGCAGATTGCGATCATAAGCGGCCACGGCCTGCACCACCGCACGCAATTGCGCAGGGTTGGCCATCATGTCGTTGTACATCGCGCCGTGGGGTTTGACGTAGCTCACGCGCCCGCCCTGCGCCTTGCAGATGCCGTCGAGGGCACCGATCTGGTAATGCAGGATGTCTTGCAGCTCTTGCGCGGAATACGCCATGGAGCGCCGGCCGAATCCGACCAGATCCTGATAGGCCGGGTGCGCGCCAATCTGCACGCCGTGCTCGAGCGCCAGCGCCACGGTTTTGCGCATGATGCTCGGGTCGCCGGCATGGAAACCACAGGCAACGTTGGCGCAATCGATGAAGGGCATGACTTCGGCGTCCAGACCCATGGTCCAGCTGCCGAAGCTCTCGCCAATGTCGCAATTCAATAGCAGGCGGCTCACGGTGAACACTCCTGTAGCTGCTGGTCTTTTTATCTGTAGGAGACTTCTGCGCAGGGTATCAGTTACTGCGCGTCGAGTTGCTTGCCACGGGTTTCCGGCAGGCTCAGCGCCGCCAGAATCACCACGCCATAGGAGACCGCCGCGAAGGCGCCGATGCCCATGCTCAATGGCACTTTCTGGCTGAGCAGGCCGATCAACAGCGGGAACAACGCCGCCAGTGCGCGGCCGATGTTGTAGCAGAAACCCTGGCCCGAGCCGCGAATCCGCGTAGGGAACAATTCGGTGAGAAACGCGCCCATGCCGCTGAAAATCCCCGAGGCGAAGAAGCCCAGCGGAAAGCCCAGCCACAGCATCACGCCATTGCTGACCGGCATCTGCGTGTAGAGCAGAACGATGGTGAACGAGCCGACGGCAAACAAAATGAAGTTCTTTTTCCGCCCCAGCAGGTCGGTCAGATAAGCGCTGATCACATAGCCGACGTAAGAACCGACGATCACCATCGCCAGATAACCACCGGTGCCGAGCACGCTCAAACCGCGCTCGTTTTTGAGGAAGGTCGGCAGCCAGGAGGTGATCGCGTAGTAGCCGCCCAGCGCACCGGTGGTCAGCAAAGAAGCGCGAAACGTGGTGAAGAGCATTCCCGGTGCGAAGATCTCGTAGAACTTCGCCGGGTTTTCCGGAGTTTGCGCGGCTTTGGCTTCGCGATATATCTCCGGATCTTTCACCAGGCGACGGACAAAAATCACGAATATCGCCGGCACGATGCCAAGGATGAACAGCGCGCGCCAGGCATCTTCCGCTGGCAACACCGAAAACAGCAGCGCGTACAGAATCGCCGTCAGGCCCCAACCCAGCGCCCAGCCGGATTGCACCATGCCCACCGCTTTGCCGCGATCCTTGGCGCGGATCACTTCACCGATCAACACTGCGCCAGCGGTCCATTCACCGCCGAAACCGAAGCCCATCAGGGTGCGGGCGATCAACAATTGTTCGTAGTTTTGCGCGAAGCCGCAGAGGAAGGTGAAGAAGGCGAACCACAGCACCGTCAGTTGCAGGGTGCGCACGCGGCCGATGCGGTCGGAGAGGATCCCGGCGACCCAACCGCCGATCGCCGAAGCGATCAAGGTGCTGGTGTGAATCAGCCCCGCTTCGCCCGTAGTGATGCCCCACATCGCGATCAGCGTCGGCACAACGAAGCTGAGCATCTGCGTGTCCATGCCATCCAGGCCGTAACCGATCTTGCAGCTCCAGAACGTGCGGCGCTCCTGCTGGTTGATGTTGCGATACCAGTCGAAAGGCCCGGGGCGCGCCGCAGGCTTGGATAAAGGGAGGGTATCGGGAGCACTCATGGCAAATCTCCGCAGGGCTTTTATTGGTCTTGTTCGAAGCTCCGACGACGCCTATCGTGGGAACCGGATGCGCCGATTTTTCGTCGCCCTGCCCTGCGCCGTCCAACGAATAAAAACCCGCCTTAGGCATAAGAAAAATTTGTCACTCGAGCCTTGTCCATGAATCTGAAGTTTCTCGAGACCTTTGTCTGGGTCGCGCGCCTGAAGAGTTTTCGCCTGACCGCTGACAAGCTGTTCACCACCCAGGCATCGATTTCCAGCCGCATCGCAGTGCTCGAAGGCGAGCTGGGCGTAAAGCTGTTTTTGCGCGACTCACGCGGCGTCAGCCTGACCCCGGAAGGCCTGAAAGTGCTCGACTATGCCGAGCAGATGCTCGACACCATGGCGGCGCTGAAGCAGTCGATCGAGACCCGTTCGAGCAAGGTCGGCCGGGTGCGTATCGGCGTGATGGACACAGTGATCCATACCTGGCTGAGCCCGCTGGTGGCGCAGATGACCGATCTGTACCCACGGGTGGAAATCGAATTGGTCGCGGATACCGCGCTGAACCTCTGCGATCAACTGCAAAAAGGCTTCCTTGATCTGGTGTTGCAAACCGATCTGATCCGCCACGAAAGCGTGCGCAGCCTGGAGCTGGCCAGCCATCCGCTGGGCTGGATTGTCGCGAGCAATTCGATCTACAACCGCGACTACGCCGACCTCGCCGAACTGGCGCAGGAGCGGATCATCACCTACTCGAAAAACTCACGGCCGCATCAGGATATCGTCGCCCTGATGCACGCCAACGGCGTGCTGGCGCCACGTTTGAATTGCGTAAATTCGGTGTCGGCGATCACCCGGTTATTGCGTGACGGCTTTGGTATCGGCGCGCTGCCGCCGGTGCTGGTGGCCGAAGAGCTGGCGCGCGGCGAATTGATCTTGCTCGACATCGAGCAGCGACCAGCGAATCTGCCGGTGGTGGTGTCGTGGCGGGTCGGGGTTGAGTGGGTCGAGGAGATCGTGACGTTGTGTCAGCAGGTCCTGGCGGGGTATGCGCACAAGGTCGGCAAGGACTACATCACCCTTACTGAATGATTACGTGGCGAGGGGATTTATCCCCGCTCGGCTGCGCAGCAGTCGTGATTGCGGCCAACGCGGTCTTTCAGTGCAGGTTTTGGGGCTGCTGCGCAGCCCAACGGGGATAAATCCCCTCGCCACAGAACTCATTCACCACAGAACCCACTCGCCACAGAACTCATTCACCACAGAACCCACTCACCCCAGAGCCCACTCACCACAGAATCCCCCATGCCATAAGGCCTCTCTTGCCAGAGGGGATTGTGCAAGTCTTACAAACCGCGCACATCGCGATCTTCGATCGGTCGGCTCTGGCGCAGGCGGCGGCCGCCGAGGACGACCCAGTCGATCAGGCGGAACAGGCATTCGATGCCGAACGACAGCAGCAATGCGCCGCTCATGCCCCAGATCATTGCCTCTGGCGTCAGCAAAATCTGGTAGCTGTAGCCGTTCCAGGTTTCCTTGCGAATATCCGGATCGGCGGCCAGGACCACTTGCAGGAAGCGCACATACCACGGCCCTTGCATCGCCTGGAATTGCTTGTCCAGCGCGACCTGGCGAGTGAGCAAAGTGTTCAGGCTGTCGGCATCGCTGCGGAAAATCGGGTCTTCGCTGGCCCGGTAATGCGCGACCAGCGCCTGCATATCGCCTTTGAAAAACTGATCCGCCGTGCCCTGGAAACCACGCAGACCGGTCTGCGCTTCGATCAGGTGCGCTTCGACACGCTGGGCGTAATCGTTGATGAACCCCGGCACCTGGACACCGATCAACAGGCCCGCCGCAAACAACACCAGCCGTAGATAACTGAGCAACATGGATGCAAATCCTTATTCGGTCTTGCCCTGGCTGACGCATTCGCCGCGTCGCCACAGGCTCCATTGGCCCGGTTCGTAACGGGTCCAGGTTTCGTTTTCGGTCAAAGGCTCGGTGGCAATCACCGTGACCACGTCGTTGGGCGTGGTTTCGGCCTGGAAGTCGACGATCACATCGACATCCTTGAGCCGCGCCGGGCCGAACGGGGCGCGGCGGGTGATCTGGGCGAGTTTGGTCGAGCAGTAACAGAACAGCCAGTCACCGTCGCTGAGCAGGCAATTGAACACGCCTTTGCTGCGATATTCGGCGCACGCTGCGACCAGATCCGGCAGCAGCACTTCGATATCGACCGGCTCGGGGAAGGCTGCGCGTACCCGGTTGAGCAAATCGCAGAACGCCGCTTCGCTGTCGGTATCGCCGACCGGTCGGTAGAAACTCTTGATCGCAGTGAAGTCGGCGAGCTGGCCGTTGTGCGCGAAACACCAGTTGCGCCCCCACAGTTCGCGGACGAACGGGTGGGTGTTGGACAGGCAGACCTTGCCGACGTTGGCCTGGCGAATATGGCCGATGACCACTTCGCTCTTGATCGGATAACGCTGCACCAGGTTGGCAACTTCCGACTCGCTGCTCGCTGCCGGGTCCTGAAACAGCCGCAGGCCCCGCCCTTCGTAGAAGGCAATGCCCCAGCCGTCGCGGTGCGGGCCGGTACGGCCGCCGCGTTGCATCAGGCCGGTGAAGCTGAACACGATGTCGGTCGGCACGTTGGCACTCATGCCCAGTAATTCACACATGTGCGGACTCTCGGGTTACAGACGCGGCTCGACCCGCATGCGCTGCGGATTGTTCGGTACTGGCGGGCGACCGTAGCGGTCGTCACCGGCGCCGCCGAACGGTTGATCATCGTCGCGCTCTTCGGCACGGGCCGCAGCCTTGGCGGCCTCGGCGCGTTCACGCCGTGCTGCCGAGGCACGCTCGATCGGCAGGCGGATCAAAACGAAAACCAGATACACCCCGAAGGCGATCATGCCGTACATGAACAGATCGGAAACCGCGCGCCAGGCGTTGTTGCCGACCTTGAACAGCATGTCCAGGGCGGTGATGGCGATGGCCGGTGCAACTTTGGCTTTCACCGGATCGACGATGGTCGGGCTGAACAGCAACACCGCCATCAGCACACGCAGCGGCTCGCGCAGCCAGCGCCACATCCAGGTGGTCAGGCGCATCCATACCAGCAGGCAGCCCACGGCGGCAAAGGCGTAAAGGCCCCAGGCGATCAGATAGTCGTTCTCGGTCATGGTGTCCATGGCAAGGCAGGCAAATAGGCGCTTATAGTAACGACTTTTCGCCCATGCGGCTTGTCCCAATACCAGACGGCCAGCAGCCGCCCCTGTGGGAGCGAGCCTGCTCGCGAATACGGACTGTCAGTTGCAACAGCGTTGCCTGACACACCGCTTTCGCGAGCAGGCTCGCTCCCACACGGGCTGCGGCGCTTTCAAGACCTGCGAACAACCCAATTCCGAATATTGTCCGAGAGCCTTCCATGCCCCAATCCGCCAATGTCATGACTGCCCCGATTGCCCACCGGGCGCCCGGCGCCGACCCGTATGCCTGGCTGCAGGAACGCGATACCGACGCGGTGCTCGACTACCTCAAGGCTGAAAACGCTTATCAGGAAGCGCAAACCGCCGATCAGGCCGAGCTGCGTGAAAGCCTGTTCAACGAGATCAAGGGGCGGATTCTCGAGACTGATCTGTCCCTGCCCTCGCCCTGGGGCCCCTACCTTTATTACACGCGCACCACCGCCGGTGACGAATATGCCCGGCACTACCGCTGCCCGCGCCCGGCGGACGACAGCCTGACCCTCGATGAAAGCCGCGAGCAACTGTTGCTCGACCCGAATGCGCTGGCCAACGGCGGTTTCTTCTCGCTCGGTGCTTTCAGCATCAGCCCCGATCACCAGCGCCTGGCCTACAGCGTCGATACCTCGGGCGACGAGATCTACACGCTGTTCGTCAAGGAGCTGTCCAACGACAAGGTCAGCGAACTGGAATTCGAGGACTGCGACGGCAGCATGACCTGGGCCAACGACAGCCTGACCCTGTTTTTCGGTGTGCTCGACGACACCCATCGCCCGCATAAACTGTTTCGCTATCGTCTCGATGGCACTGCCGCCGAAGAGGTTTTTCACGAGCCGGACGGGCGTTTCTTCCTGCATTGCTACCGCGCCAGCTCCGAACAGCAATTGCTGCTGTCGCTGGGCAGCAAGACCACCAGTGAAGTCTGGGCGCTGGACGCCAATCAGCCGCATCTGCCATTCAGCTGCCTGGCGCCAAGGGTCGAAGATCACGAATACGACGTCGACCACGGCCTGCTCGATGGCGTCTGGACATGGTTTATCCGTACCAACCGCGACGGCATCAACTTTGCCCTGTATCAGGCTCCGGACACCGGCGTACCGCCGAGCGAGGCCGACTGGCAGAACCTGATCCCGCACAACGAAGAAGTGATGCTCGACGGTGTCAGCCTCAACACCGAGGCGATGACTTTGAGTCTGCGCGAAGGTGGCCTGCCGATCATCGAGGTTCACCCGCAGGGCTCGGCGCCGTATCGCGTGCAATTGCCCGATGCGGCCTACAGCCTCCACGTGCAAAACAGCCTGGAATTCGAGAGCGACCGCATTCGCCTGCGCTACGAAGCGTTGAATCGCCCGGCCCAGGTGCGCCAGTTGATTCTTGCCAGCGGCGAACAAACGGTGCTCAAGGAAACCCCGGTACTCGGCCGATTTGATGCCGACGCCTATGTCAGCCAACGCCTGTGGGCGACCGCCCCGGACGGCACGCAGGTACCGATCAGTCTGGTGATGAAGCGCGAGATGGTCGGTAAACCGGTGCCGCTGTATCTGTATGGTTATGGCGCTTACGGCTCCAGCCTCGATCCGTGGTTTTCCCACGCCCGCCTGAGTCTGCTCGATCGCGGCATGGCCTTCGCCATTGCCCACGTACGCGGCGGCGGCGAGCTGGGCGAAGCCTGGTATCGCGCCGGCAAGCAGGAACACAAACACAACACCTTCAGCGACTTCATCGCTTGCGCTGAGTTTCTGATCCTCAACGGCATCACCACGGCGGAAAAACTGGCGATCAGCGGCGGCAGCGCCGGTGGCCTGCTGATCGGCGCGGTGCTCAACCAGCGCCCGGACCTGTTCGGCGTGGCGATTGCCGAAGTGCCGTTCGTCGACGTGCTCAACACCATGCTCGACCCCGATCTGCCGCTGACCGTCACCGAATACGACGAGTGGGGCAACCCGGAAGAACCGGACGTCTATGATCGGATCAAGGCTTACGCACCGTACGAAAACGTCACCGCGCAAGCTTATCCGCCACTGCTGGTGATCGCCGGCTACAACGACAGCCGCGTGCAGTACTGGGAAGCGGCCAAGTGGGTAGCAAAATTGCGCGCTACCAAGACCGACGACAATGTGCTGCTGCTCAAGACCGAACTGGGTGCCGGGCATGGCGGCATGAGCGGGCGCTATCAGGGATTACGTGACGTAGCGCTCGAATATGCATTTGTGTTCAAGGTTTTGCAGATTGCCTGAGGAACTCTGTGGGTGGCTTGGGTCTTAACAGCAGACCCTTGTGGCGAGGGGATTTATCCCCGTTGGGCTGCGAAGCGGCCCCAAACCCTGCAAACTCAGTATTCCTGAAGCACCGAGTTGGCAGGATTTGCGACTGCTGCGCAGCCGAGCGGGGATAAATCCCCTCGCCACAAAAGCCCATTCCTACGGGATCCGTGTATAGCCTTGAAATGTGATAACAAAAAGACCGCATCGACATGTCTGAACCGACCTTTCTGAACAACGAGATCCGCGACTGGCTGATGGACTGTGGCCTGTTCGATCAATTGCAGCTGGCCGACTTCGCGGCCGCTTCCGGCTATTTCAGCATCAGCACCGTGGCTGAAGGCGAGGCGATTTTTCGCGAGGGCGATGCCGGCAGTTTCATGTGCATCATTCACACCGGCCAGGTCGCCGTGCAGAAAACCGGCGCTGACGGCCAGGTCATCACCATGGCCACCCTGCGCAGCGGCCGGGCCTTCGGTGAAATGGCCGTGCTCGATGGCGAGCGCCGCTCGGCTACCTGCATCGCGGCGAGCAATTGTCAGTTGCTCAATCTGGGCAAGGACTCGCTGGAGAAAATGCTCAACGACGCACCGAAAATCGCCGCGAAGATCATCCGCGCCCTCGCCGTCTCGCTGTCCAAACGCCTGCGCATGGCCGACGGCCAACTCGCCGCGCAACAGGTTTAACCGCCGGGGGATTTGACCTTGTTGCCGTTCGGCTCGATGCCCGGCACCGGTTGATCCTTGCTCGGCGGGCTGGGCATTTCGATCGGCACCAGTGGCGGGCTGCCGCTACCGGCGCCCGACTTGGGCAGGGTGATCGGGGTGATCTGCGGATACGGTGTCGGCGTCGCGGTGCCGGGCGAGCCGGGCTGCGGCGTCGGGCTGACCGGAACGCTCTGCTGGGCCTGCACTGCAGTAATCGCGAGCGCGGCCAGGGTAATGACCGTTAGAATGGTGCGCTTCATCAAGGGCTCCGTTTGGCCTTTAGTCTGTGCTCAGGCTACTCCCAACGCGCCTGCTTGCCTTCCCCCTTTAGAGATTCCCATGAAACGTTTCGTTCTGCTCGACACCACCCCGATCCCTGAAAACGGCGGTGCCCTGTGCCTGTTCGAGTATGGCGAGGATTTCGTCATCAAGATCCAGGGCGGCGACGGCGGACAGTTGATGAACACGCGCATGCACGGTTCCGAGGACGCACTGGCAGAAATTCCCTGCCGCAAGGTCGCCGGCCGGTCGAATTCGCGGGTGTTGATCGGTGGCCTGGGTATGGGTTTCACCCTCGCCTCGGCACTCAAGCATCTGGGCAAGTCCGCCGAAGTGGTGGTCGCTGAGCTGGTGCCCGGCGTGGTCGAGTGGAATCACGGTCCGCTCGGGGAGAAATCCGGTAGGCCATTGCTCGACCCGCGCACGGTGATCCGTCAGGAAGATGTGGCCAACGTGCTGCAAAGCGAGCCGAACGGTTTCGATGCGATCATGCTTGACGTCGACAACGGCCCCGAAGGCCTGACTCAAAAGGCCAACAGCTGGCTGTATTCCGCCGCAGGTCTGAATGCCTGCGCCAAGGCGCTGCGCCCCAAAGGTGTGCTCGCGGTATGGTCGGCCAGCGCCGACCGACAGTTTTCCGACAAATTGAAGAAGGCCGGTTTCAAGGCCGAAGAAGTCCAGGTCTTCGCCCACGGCAACAAGGGCACCCGTCACACGATCTGGATTGCCGAGAAGCTCAAGGGCTGAGCTAAACTCTGCACATAACCGTCATCAGTCTTTCTGCAAAGGTGAACCCATGAGTTCGTCCACCCCCACCAACACGTCGAAGCTGGACCGCATCCTCGCCGACAACCAGCGCGACAAGGAAATGGGCTACCGCGACAAGGCCCTGAAAATGTACCCGCACGTCTGCGGCCGCTGCGCCCGTGAGTTTTCCGGCAAGCGCCTGAGCGAACTGACCGTGCATCACCGCGACCACAACCACGACAACAACCCGCAGGACGGCTCGAACTGGGAGCTGTTGTGCCTGTATTGCCACGACAACGAGCACTCGCGTTACACCGATCAGCAGTATTTCGGCGAGGGCTCGCTGAGCACACCGAAGATCGCCAAGGCCACGCATAACCCGTTTGCGGCCCTGGCTGGCCTGATGAAAAAGAAGATTGAAGATCTTCATCGCCTGAGCTGGCCCTTTCGCGAGCAGGCTCGCTCCCACAGTTGAAATGCGTTCCCCTGTGGGAGCGAGCCTGCTCGCGAAGGCGGCCGGCCAGGCACCACAAATCTCGAATCTGCCCGCCCTCCCCCAATCCCCGTATAATCGCCCTCTTTTTCCCGAAGGCACCCCGCTCGTGGCAGACAAACGGTACAGCTGCATTGGTTTGTATAACCCCAAATCACCGGAGAACGTCGGCTCGGTGATGCGCGCCGCAGGCTGTTACGGCGTGGCGTCGGTGTTCTACACCGGCAAGCGTTATGAACGCGCGGCCGATTTCGTCACCGACACCAAGCGCGTGCACTACGACATCCCGTTGATCGGCATCGACGACCTGAAAAAATCCTTCCGCTCAACTGCGTGCCCGTCGCGGTAGAGCTGGTCGAAGGCGCACGGCCGCTGCCGGAATACACCCACCCCGACCGCGCCCTGTACATCTTCGGCCCGGAAGACGGCTCGCTGGATAAAGAGATTCGCGACTGGTGCGAAGACGTCGTGTACATCCCGACCACCGGCTGCATGAATCTCGCCGCCACGGTCAACGTCGTGCTCTACGACCGCATGGCCAAGGGCCTGAACACGCGCTCCGGGCCGAAATTCCGCTGAAGCGTCGCACATTCGATGGAACAAGCTGACCGCCATGGCAGTCAGCTTATCTATCAATCGCACCCTGCCTGGAGATAGATCATGAGCGAGCTCAAACGCGTAGAACGCATCGAATCCACCCCGTTCCAGTCGCCTTCGCACAAGAATGTGCATGGCTGGGAGCGCGTCGGCTCGTTGACCGGCGGCGTGCTGATGGTCGGCAAGGGCCTGCGCCGTGGCGGCGTATTCGGCCTGCTGCAAGTGGCAATCGGCGGCATGGCCGTGGCCCGTGGCATTACCGGGCACTGCTCGGCGAAAAGTCTGCTGGAAAAAGGCCGTCAGGACATGAGCAATGTGCGGGCGAAGATCGAACGCGCCGGGGAAGAGCTGAGCAAGCTGAAGACCAATGCCGAAGTGGCTACTGAAACAGCCACTGTGACCGGCAATGATTCGCTGACCTCGCCGAAGGCCGGCGTCTGAGGCTTTAAAGCAAAAGATCGCAGCCTGCGGCAGCTCCTACACGGAATCACGTTTTCCATTGTAGGAGCTGCCGAAGGCTGCGATCTTTTGATCTTTACGGGTTCAACAACTCACCACCTCATCAACCCGCGCGAAAAATCAGATGATCTTCCCAGTCATCCTCCGGCACGCTGCCTTCGGCGAGCATGCGCCCGGACTGGGATATCCGCTCATGATGCACCGCGTCGCGGTCGCCACACACCAGGTGATGCCACAACGGCAGATCCTTGCCCTCGCTGACCAGACGATAACCACAGGTCGGCGGCAGCCACTTGAATTCTTCCGCCTGACCCGGCGTGAGTTGAATGCAGTCAGGGACAAACTTGATCCGGTTCGGATAATCGCTGCACTGGCAGGTTTTCAGATCCAGCAGTTTGCAGGCGATGCGCGTGTAATAGACGCTGTTGTCTTCTTCGTCCTCGAGCTTTTGCAGGCAGCACAGACCGCAGCCGTCGCACAGCGATTCCCATTCCTCGTGATCGAGTTGATCGAGGGTTTTGCGTTTCCAGAACGGTTCGACTATGGCGGCCATGGCTCAAGCATCAACATCAAGGTGGTGAAAAGGCCGCCAGTCTAGTGCCAGCGGGCGTGGGGGCCAAGCGCTGGCGACTGCCGGTAAATCCGCTTGTCCGCACCAGCGCCGCCCAATGGTTCTATTGCCTCGCGCCGCCCTTGAGCGATCTGGTGGCTGAAGGCGATTTCACCCTCTCTCTGAAAAGCGAAAGATCGCAGCCTTCGGCAGCTTCTACATCTGGAATGCATTCCCCTGTAGATACCGTCTTGAGCCTCACCGGGCAAGCGCAAGTTTCGGGTCATATGGCAGTCCTGACTTGAGCACTCCGTAAATGAAGTGCAGCAGCTTGCGCATTGCTGCGCAGATGATCTGCTTGGGGGCCTTGCCATTGGCTTCCAGGCGTTCTTTCATCGCCTTGATCGCCTTATTGTGTTTCAGCGCCACCATGCCAGGCATGTAAAGGCCTGCACGCAGCCGTGCTGACCCTACTCTTGAGATCAGGGTGTGACCTTTGAGCTTTCCTGATTCCTGCAGCTTTGGATTGAGCCCTGCGGCAGCGACCAGTTGGCGAGGATCACTGTATTTGCGCAGGTCACCCAGTTCGGCGAGCAATCGTTCAAGCGTTTTTTGTCCGATGCCGTCGATGGTTACGATGAGATCCCGCATCTGACGCATATCCGGGTCGTCATCGATGTGTTTTTTGATCGCCTTATGCGTTTCTACGATCTCTTTTTCGATATGGCGCAGAACGGAGTTGATCGAGTCTTTGACCTTTTCGTCGGAAACGTCCAGACGATTAAGCTCCATTTGTTCCATTTCCTGAAGGTCATCCAGGCGGCGCACCATTGCTTTTAACTGGCGGTATTTCAGCGGCTCAGGCGCCCATGGGTGAAGTTTTTGATCCTTTTCCCGGGCAAAGTCGGCGATCAGTTTGGCATCGCTTTTATCGGTCTTGATGCGGCGCAGTTCGCTGTCAGCGTACGCTTTGGTCGTAGCCGGGTTCACGACGCAGACCCGGAAGCCTTTGTTGTAAACGAATTCCGCGAGCTCCAAGTGGTAGACGCTGGTGGCTTCCATCACGATCAGGGCCGAACGCTCGGCGTTTTTTTCTAGCCACGCCTCAAACTCTTTAAAGCCCTTTGGATCGTTGGCCAGCTTGGCCTTGGTTTTGTGCTTGCCGTTGGGCTGGTGTGTAGCGATATCAAAGGTGTTCTTTGCGATGTCGACGCCAACGAAACCGGACATGATCGTTTCTCCACTTGTTCCCTGTTGCGATCATCACGTCACTCTGTCCAACCTTGCGAATGCGGGCTCTCGCCGCAGGCGGGCCCAAGATACCGTGCGAACTGTACGAGTGAGTGTGGAGGGCTGGAGCACGATCTACGTCACAGGCAAAAAGCCTAAGGAGCTGCGCGGCTTCCAAGTCCCTCCCTCGATGATCAGTCGAGAACTATCGCTCCTGACGGAGCGTTAGTCGAGATACAAGGAGCTGCCGAAGGCTGCGATCTTTTGATGACACCTCAATATCCGCGGGTGAAATCCACTTCCCCACGCAACATCTCACCTGCCTCATACGCTTTCAGGTTCTGCACAAACAAATCCACCATCAGCGCCGGCGAGGTCGGTGCCGAGCTGTGCCCGGTCAGCAGCAAGCCCCATGCGGTCCAGAACGGGTGACGTTGCGGCAATGGCTCCTGACGGCAAACGTCGATCACCGCGCCGGCCAGATGCCCTTCCTTCAAGGCTTCTACCAGATCGGCATCGACCACTGCGACACCACGCCCGGCGTTGATGAACAATCCGGTCGGCTTGAATTGCTTGAACAGCGCCGCGTCGTAGATATCGTGGGTGTGTTCGGTGTTCGGCAGCAGATTGACCACGTAGTCCACCTCGCCCACCAGTCGCGGCAGATCCGCCAGCGCGCCGACTTCGACAAACGGCGCCTGTTCGCGGGCGCTGCTGGCGATGCCGTATAGCTCGACGCCGAACGGCCGCAGAAACTGCGCAACGCTCTGGCCGATGTCTCCGGTGCCGACGATCAGCACCTTGCGCCCGACCAGACTCTGGCCGCTGCGGTTGTCCCACTTGCGCTCGACCTGGCTGACCAGCCGCGCCAGCACTTCGCGTTCGTGGCCGAGGATGTAGGTCAGGACGTATTCGGCCATGACCTGACCGAAAATCCCCACGGCGCGAGTCAGGCGATAATCGCGGCGCAAGCCGTCGGCCAGCAGCGGCGTAATGCCGGCCCAGGTCGATTGCAGCCATTGCGGTTGATGGCCCTGGCGCAGCAGGGTCGCGAGCAGATCCGGCTGGCCCAGCCACACCGGGCAATCGGCGGCCTGACGCGCCAGTTCGGCGGAGTCGCCGCTGGTCAGGATTTCAAGCTCGGGCAGCGCCTGACGCAGCAGGCGGGCGTATATCGCGTAGTCGTGTTCGGCAATCAGAACGCGCATCTTCAAACCTTTAGCAAACCGTGCAGACAGCCGCCGGGGTCGGGCCGGCCATCGCGGTAAAAACAGTTCCAGGGTTAACCGAGGCCCAGAACAGGGCCTCGCGGGTCAGACCGGGTCGTTGCGTCGCAGCAACTCTTCGGGCAAGTGCTCGATGTACTCGTCCTCGGCCGGTGGCATTTGCAGGTGATAGCCCTGCTTGTCGAGGTTTTCCAGAACCACGGTGATGTCTTCGCTGGCCAGCTTGCGCTCGGGCGACAGCACCAGATCGAAGGAGTGCTTCGCTTTGCCAAAAGCCGTCATCAGCGCTTCCGGCACGCGCTCGAGAGCATCGCTCTTGAGCACGTAGAGATACATGCCGCTGCGCTTGGAGCTTTGGTAGATGGAGCAAATACGTTTCAAGGCTGTTCTCCGGCGGTGGCCAGGCTGTCGAGCAGCTTCTGGCCGAGCAATTCGCGGCGCCAGCCACGCAGCGAATCGGGCAATTGGTAAGGCCCCTCGGGGAAGCCGCTTTTGACCAGGGCTTCGAGGGTTTTCTTGCGCAGCATCAGTTCCGGGGCAATACCCAGGCGTTCGGCCTCGGCCTGACCCAGCGCGCGCAGTTGTTTGATCAGCGCAGCGGCTTCGATCGGCAACGGCTCCGGCACTGCCGGCGGCCATTGATCTGGCCCCACACTGCCAGAGCGCTTGATCAGATCAAGCAGAAACTGACCGTCCTGACGTACGGTACGCGGGTGCATGTCTTCGATCTTGCCCAGCGCCGCGAGGTTATCCGGCTGCGTGCGGGCCAGGGGCCACAGCGAGTGTTCACGGACGATGCGGTTGCGCGGCAGGTCGCGGGCGCGGGCTTCTTTTTCGCGCCAGGCGCACAGCTCACGCAGCACGGCGAGTTGTGCACGGGACAACTTCCACGCCAGTTTCGCCTCGCGATACACCTCGTAAGGATCAGTTTCGCGGCGCAGGTTGGCGACCAGTTCGGCGCCATCCTCCAGCACCCAGGCGAACTTGTCGTCGGACAGCTTGGGCCGCAACTCGACGAACACCTCGGCCAGATGCACGGCATCTTCGGCGGCATAGCTGATCTGGGTTTCGGACAGCGGACGCTGCAACCAGTCGGAACGGGTCTCGCCCTTGGGCAGGTCGATGCCGAGCACTTCCTGCACCAGTCGCGAATAGCCCATCGAAAAACCGAGGTTCAGGTAAGCGGCGGCCAGTTGCGTGTCGAACAACGGCGACGGCAGGCTGCCGGTCAGGCGCAACAGCACTTCGAGGTCTTCGCTGCAGGCGTGCAGGACTTTGAGCACCGCCGGGTTTTCCAGCAACGCTGCCAGAGGTTGCCAGGCGTTGATGGTCAGCGGATCGATCAGGTAGGCGCGTTTGCCGTCGCCGATCTGC
The DNA here is from genome assembly GCF_979258175.1 of Pseudomonas sp. AC255. NCBI lineage: Bacteria > Pseudomonadati > Pseudomonadota > Gammaproteobacteria > Pseudomonadales > Pseudomonadaceae > Pseudomonas > Pseudomonas sp. AC255. Next base: position 3,765,133 of record NZ_OZ409841.1, read on the forward strand.
AACAGGCCGGCAATCGGATAGAAGGTGTCGACCCGCATGAATTCGGTGTCGAGGGCAACGAACGGCAGCTGCTGCCACTCGGCGCAAAACTGCGCGAGGCTTTCGTTGTCGCGAATCCAGTGAATATCGATAGCCACACGGCTCTCCCTTGAAGAATGGCGCGCAGTATATATCGCCACCGACGATTTACGCGCCTTTGAAGGGCAAGAGCTGTAAGGAAATGTCTTGCCTGTCAGCAAGAATAGTCTGACAGCAGAAACAGAAAGGCCCGTCGCATTGGCGCGACGGGCAGGAAACGCTTCACTGCTTGGCCAACACGCCGTCGATCACCGCGCCACGACAGCCGGCAAACATGTCCAAGGCAGGTTGATAGACGCTGCTGCGCACTTCCAGCAGGCCGAGCATCGAGTGGAACAGATTGTCCTGGCTCAGCGGCTTGTCCCGGCTCAGTTGCAGGCAATGGGTGTCGACCGAATAGGCCTTCTGATAGCTGTCAGAGAACCACGCCAGCATCGCTACATGCTTCTGTTGCTCGGGCGCCAGCATATAAGGCGTGCCGTGCAGAAACAGGTTGTACTCGCCCAGCGATTCGCCGTGGTCCGACAGATAGAGCATGGCGGTGTCGACTTTGTCCTGATTGCTGCGCAGCACATCGATCAGGCTTGCCAGCACATGGTCGGTGTAGACCAAGGTGTTGTCGTAACCGTTTACGATACTTTCGCGGCTGCAATTGTTCAGCGCGTTACTTTCACAGACCGGAGTGAAGTGTTCGTACTCCTTGGGATACCGCTTGAAGTAGTCCGGGCCGTGACTGCCCATCTGGTGCAGAACCAGCACGGTGTCCTTGTCCAAGTGATCGATAAAACTTTGCAGCCCTTGCAGGAGGATTTCATCGCGACATTCGCTGTTGGCGCACAACGCCGGGTCTTGCAACTTGCTGACATCCTGCACCGTGATGCGGTCGCAAGTGCCTTTGCAGCCGGACTGGTTATCGCGCCAGATCACATCAATGCCGGCGCGCTTGAGCACATCGAGCAAGCCCTCTTCATTCCTGGCCTTGCTGGCGTTGTAATCCTTGCGGCCCATGTTGGAGAACATGCACGGTACCGAGACAGCCGTTTCCGTGCCGCAGGAATGCACATCAGTGAAAGCGATCAGCCCGGCCTCTTTGTCCAGTTGCGGGGTGGTGTCTCGGTCGTAACCGAGAATGCCGAAGTTCTGCGCCCGCGCACTTTCCCCCACCACCAGCACGGTGAGGGATTTACGTGGCTGTAGCCGCAAGTCGGGATTGCGCTGGGCATCTTCGCCGATCTTGATGAACGGCTGCTGCGCCGAGACAACTTGCTCTTGCAGATAACCAATGGATGCGCCGATGTAATTGCTCGGCACCAGCATCAGGCGAATTTCGTGGTGATTGCGAAACAGCGACGACAAACCTTGATAGTTGGCCAATGCCACAACACCGATTACCGCCGCCGAGGCAACACTGACAATAACCTTGCTGAACAACTCGCGATGCCAGCGCCGATAATTGACCGGTACTTTCCACAACAACAAACACGGCAAAACACCCAGCAAGAGAATATAAGCGAACAGCTTCAACGAGAGCAGATCACGCACTTCCGTCGCGTTGGTCTCGGCAAAGTTGCGCAACATGCCCGCATCAATCATGACGCCATATTGGCTCATGAAATAAACCACGCCGGCGCTGACTAAAAACAAAAGAGTCAAAAGTGGTTTAAGCAGTGGCCGGAACGCGAATATCGTCAGCACGATATTGAACGCGGCAAGGATCATCACGCCGAACGCCACGCGCATGGCGATGCCCTTGCCATCGGCGGCGGTGATGTCGAACAGGTGTTGCCAAAGCACCAGATTGAAACCGAGCAACAAAAAGGCGCTGGCAAACAACGTCACCCATTCCGGGCGCACGGCTTTTAACTTCAGCATGATGAGTGACTGTTCCTGAAAGAAGAGCCTCGTCAAGTGTGAAAACTTCATTCACCGAGGCATGCCAAACTTTAGGCAGGCATGGATCAATTTTTCGTGAAAAAGATGCTAATGATTAGTTGCCTCGGAGCACGAACGTGAAAGTTTGCGAGTATTTGAGAATGGTTCAGGGTTTATTCAGTTTCAGGCACTTCGCAATGTCCTCTGTGGGAGCGAGCCTGCTCGCGAAAGCGCAGTGTCAGCAAATAATTGTTTGTCTGGAGGAACGCATTCGCGAGCAGGCTCGCTCCCACATCGGGACAGGGGTGTTATCGAGTTTTTAAGTCTGGCCCGGCATTTTCTGATTTGCCGATGCGCGCGTCGCGACGCCTAATCATCAGCCTCTGCACTCAAAGGCCCGCTCATGAATCACTCCCGCCCCGCCGCTTGGCTGATACTCGCGATCATTCTTGTCGCACTTAATCTGCGCCCCTCAATGGCAGCCATCGGGCCGCTGCTGTCGGCGATCCGTAGCGATATCCCATTGAGCTTCACGCTTGCCTCTTTGCTGACGATGCTGCCGGTCATGGCCATGGGGCTGGCGATGTTCTTCGGCCTGGGCATCAGCCAGCGTCTGGGCGAACAACGCACGGTGCTGCTGTCGCTGTTGGTCATCGGGCTGGCGAGCGTGTCACGGCTGTTTATCGATTCTGCGGTCGAGCTGATCGTCAGCGCGATACTGGCCGGTATTGGCATAGCCCTGATTCAGGCATTGATGCCGGCGCTGATCAAGACGCGCTTTGCTGACAACGTGGCGTTGTGCATGGGCATCTACGTGACTTCGATCATGGGCGGCGCCGCGATTGCCGCATCGTTCGCGCCGCTGGTGATGGTGCAGACCGGCAGTTGGCGCGTCGGGCTGGCCATCTGGGCGGCGTTGGCATTGGTCGCGTTGCTGGTCTGGTGCTTGCAGCCAGCGCAAGCCCTATCAAGGGTGACCCAGCGGGAGTCTTTCATCACGCGCCGTCGCGCCTGGTTGCTGGCGATTTTCTTTGGCCTCGGTACGGCGTCCTACACCTGCGTCCTCGCCTGGCTGGCCCCGTACTACGTGGAAAAAGGCTGGAGTGAACAAAACGCCGGGTTGATGTTGGGTTTTCTTACAGCGATGGAGGTCATTTCCGGGCTGGTAGTGCCGGCGATCGCCAATCGCAGTCGTGATAGGCGTGGGATATTGGCGGTTCTGCTGTTGCTGATCATCGGCGGTTTCTGCGGGCTGATTCTCGCCCCGCTAACTCTGGCCCTGTTATGGCCTTGTCTGTTGGGGTTGGGGATTGGCGGTCTGTTTCCGATGAGCCTGATCGTCGCGCTGGATCACTGCGACGAGCCGCAGCGCGCCGGTGGCCTGACCGCGTTTGTACAGGGGATCGGTTATCTGATCGCAGGACTGTCGCCGCTGTTGGCAGGGATCATTCGTGATCGGCTGGGCAGTTTCGAAGGCGCGTGGTGGGCGCTGACTGCAGTAGTGGTGCTCATGCTGCTGATGGTTGTGCGCTTCAACCCTCGCGACTACACACGTCACTTGCCCTGCCCGGGCTAGAGGCCTCTGGCCATCTTTTGCGCACGAGATTGGCAACGTCGTGTTGCTAAAAGTTTCTGTCCCACATGTGTCCGTGAAATGTCCTACGAGGGTTTCTCCTGGCACCATCGTTCCGTTAGGATCGTACGCACACGTTTGCGCGAATTCTGCGCAAGGGGCACAGCGAGACGGAACTCATGCTGAACAGTAATTTGCTTCGCAAGCTCGATATGCAGGACTTGATGGTATTCGTCGCCGTGTACGAGCAGAGCAGTGTCACCGATGTCTCGGAAACCCTGTTCGTCAGCCAGTCCACCGTCAGTTATTGCCTGAAGAAACTGCGCACCAGTTTCGAAGACGAGTTATTCGTTAACACCCGCACTGGCATGCGTCCGACCTATAAGGCCTGCAGCATGTACGGCCATGTGCAGAAGATTCTCGAAAGCATCAACCTCTGTCATGCCGGCGCCCCGGCCTTCGACCCGAGCCGGCAGGCGGTGACTTTCAACATCTGCGCCCCGGAATACTTCGAGCAATTGATTCTGCCGCGTCTGTTGAAGCGCTTCGACTTCGATGACTTACCGGTGATGGTCAACATGCACAAATTCGAAACCGACGTTCCGGCCGAAGAGTTGCGCGACGGCAGCCTCGATCTGGTGATCAGTTTCGGCCCGCACTTTCACCGCCAGCATGCGGATCTGAAATCACGGATGTTGCTGGAAGATGACCTGGTCTGCGTCTTCGACAAACGCGCCACCCCACTCGAACCGCGCCTGAGCCTGCAAGCATTCACCGAACGTCGGCATGTGTTTCCAACGCCGTGGACTTCAAGCACCAACATGGTCGACGGCTGGCTGGCGCGGCAAGCGCAAAAGCGCCAGATAGTGGCCCGATCGAACAGCTACAGCGCCGCGTTGAAGATGATCACCGGCACCGATTTCATCCTCACCCTGCCTCGGCGTATCCAGCGTCTGCTGACCAACGACGCAGTGTTCAACCACTGCGAAGCGCCCAACGGCCTGCCGGGTTTCACCCTCGACATGCAGTGGAGCCAGAACGCCGATCAGGACAGCGCCAACGTCTGGCTGCGCGAGCAGGTGATTCAAGTGTGCAGCGAGCTGGAAAACGCCTGAACATCAGATGCCGATGGCGGCTTTGCTGTAGGACTCGCGATCGATGTCGAGCAGTTCCACGCACAGTTGCACTTCGAGCCCGGCCGGCCATTCGCAGAGTTCCTGCAACACTGCCAGCAGACTTTGCGAGAGCTGCTTCTTGATCTCCGCCGAGCGCCCGCTGAGCAAGGCCAGTTTCACATGGACGAAGGCGCGCTCGCCCTGCGCCGTGCCGACCTTGAAGTTGTCGATCTTGATCGCGCGGCTCTTGATATCGAACTCCGCGCCGAACTGACCGGAACCGACCAGCGTGTTGTTGAGCCGGATCAGGGCGATGTCAGCGTTCAACTGCGTCAGGTTGGCGGTGTATTCCATGTGCAGGTGTGGCATTGCGGATCTCCAGTCGGCGGATGCGGGGGCGTACATATACCACAATCACACAGCGTCATTTGTGGGAGCGAGCCTGCTCGCGAAAGCGTCCTTTCAGTTTGCACACCCGCGCCTGCCGAACCGCTTCGCGAGCAGGCTCGCTCCCACAGGGATACGTGGCATCTGTTAGATCTGAATACCCGGCCGTTCACTCATGAATGCTTCCAGCCGCGAGCGCAGCCAGCGTTCGGCAGGGTCGCTGTCGACGTGGCTGAGCCAGACCATCGACAGGTCCAGTGTTGGCGTCTTGAACGGGAACGGTTCCTGGAACAGCGCCCCGGACGCCGCCATCGCCGCTGCGGTGTAATCCGGCAGGCTGGCGATCAGGTCGGTGCCGGCCAGCAAAGCCGGCAGTGCGCTGTATTGCGGCACCGACAACACCACCTGCCGCGTGCGCCCCAGTTCCGCCAGCCACTCATCGGCGTAGCCACTGACATTGGCCGTGTGCGACACCAGCACATGCGGGCGAGCGCAATATTCGTCGAGGGTCAGCGGCGTATCAGAGGCATCGGCGCGCAGGATGCTTGGCTGGATATGCCGCAGCAGTTTGCGTTTGGCGTTGGCCGGCAGGCCACGGGTCTGGCTGATGCCGACGGTGATATCGCCGGCAGCGAGCAGGTCGGGAATGCGCCAGTAATCGACATGTTGCACCACGAACACCACGCTCGGCGCCTCTTGGCGCAACGCGCGCAACAGCGGCGGCAGCAGGCCGAATTCGACGTCGTCGGACAGGCCGATGCGAAAGGTCATGGTGCTGGTGGCGGGATCGAAATCGCGGGTCAGGCTCAGCGCCGCCGAGAGTGAATCCAGTGCCGGTTTGAGATGGCGGTAAATGTCTTCGGCACGAGCCGTCGGTTCCATGCGATGGCCGACGCGGATGAACAGCGGATCGTTGAGCATCGTGCGCAAACGGTTGAGCGCCGAGCTGATGGTCGGCTGGCCAAGAAACAGCTTCTCCGCCGCGCGGGTCACGTTGCGTTCGAGCATCAGGGTCTCGAACACCACCATCAGGTTGATGTCGGCCTTGCGTAGTTCATTGCGGTTCATCCTTTGCCCCTGCTCCCCGGAATAGCGGCAGTGTAGAAAGGCCCAAGAACCGCGTCTATGGGCCGCTGCGCCGAACAGTCACTGAAGGGTCAATGAAGCGTCAACGCCAGAATGCCAATGGCCAGTTTGCGCGGATCGAGTCCCATGCCCAGCGCTCTCGGGCTGACGGCATCGGCGTGCTGGAAACGAATCACCAGCACGCCTTCACGCTCAATGCGCTGCTGGACTTCCGCTGGCAGATCAACGCTGACAACGTTCGCTTCGGCCTTGAGCAAACGGGTGGAGAGCACCGGCACATCGTTGACGCTAATCTCCAGCCCCTGTTCGGTATGCGACGGCGCAATCAAAGCATTGGCTTCCAGCACAAATGATCTCACCGGAGCCTCGGGCCGCAGAATGATTTGCGACTCACTGCCCTCGGACCACGTGCCCCACGGTTCGCCTTTCGACCATCCGCTGCCGAGGAAAAACGTCGCCAGGCTGGTAACGTTGAAGGTCACGCGCTCGTTCGACTTCATTGGCGAAATCAGCGTAAGGGGATCAGAGGCCACGATAGGCGGGCAATCGGCGCAACGCTTCCAGCCGGGCGCCAGCACGTTCAAACCATCGATTCTGGCGAGTACGTCAGTCTCGCGATTGAGAGTCAGCGCGGCCGGCAGCACAGTGCGGCTATCGAGTACATACAGCGTATCGGTGGCGTATTGACCAGAGCTGACCATCTGGTCGGCCACAGCCTGGGCCGCCTCGGTGGCCTTGGTACTCATGCGGCCGAGGTAGACCGCATTGGTCGGCAGATGATGGCGTCCCGCATACTCGGCCAGCGTTCGCCACTGCTCCGGATAATTCTCCGGGCGCAGCCAGCGCACCGCCTGATAATGGCGGGCTGCCTGATCCCAGAACGGATCAACCAGTGGCGTCGGCCATTGTGGCGCCGGCGTGGCCATGAACAGGTTGCGCGACTCTCCCCAACCGGAACGCGTATCCGCCACTTGCAGCAACAGGGCAATGCTCAGCAGAATCCGTGCCGTGCGCGAAGTATGGCCGCGAATCACCACGTACAGAATGGCGAAAATCGCCATGTACATGACAGGCCAGATCATCCGCCCCGAACCGCGAAAAATCGTCGCCACCGCCACCACCGCATCCGGCAGCGGGATGTGCAACTCGAATGGGCCGACCCCGATGTTGTTGGAAAACGCAAACAGCGCCAGGCCGGCGAGCGCGAGCAACAGCAACGGGTAGCGACGTGGCTTGAGGTGAACATCCGTGCCGCGTTGCAGCCATGCCGCGAAGGCGCAGATGAACAGGAACACCACACCCAAACCAAGGAAAGCAAAACCGTCACCATCGCCCAACACACCGGGCATGTCGCGCAGGGCAAACGACCAGGTTCCCGGGTCGAAAAAGCTCAGCACATTGGCGCGGAACAGACCGTAGCCCATCAGTGCCAGGCCGTCATCGCCGACGCTGAAGTAGCCCGCCTGCCAGCAACACAGACTCACCAGCAAAAACAGACCGATCAGTTCGGCCACAGCTTTGCGCGGCGCCAGATGTCGCCGCAGGGTGTGTGCTGCGAGATCGGCGAGCCAGATCAGCGCAATCATCGCCAGCAAATAGGCGTGAATCAGCGCGGCCGCCGCCAGCAACGTTCCCCAGGCCAGAGAGCGTTTTGGCGTGAATGGCCGCAGCGCCAGGTACAGCGCGGCCAGCAACATGAAATGCCCGCCCAGGGACAGGTGCACGCTCATGCGGATCAGCATGGCCGGAACGAATAAAAACAGCCCGGTGCCGAGCAATCGCAGAACCGCGTCGCGGCTCACCAGGCCGAGCAGTTTCCAGGCAAACCAGCTCTGCAGAATGAAGCAGGTCAGCAACCACAGTCCGAAATACTGAAACGGCTCCGGCAACAGCGCCGAAAACGGCTTGAACAGAAAGGCAAACAGCGGATTGGAATCGGAAAAGATCAAGCCATTGCTCAATTCAAGTCCATAAGACGGATTGAGCCCCAGCGGAAAGCTCCATGGCGAGTGCCGGAAAAACACCCAACCCTGGTAATGGGTGGCCGGGTCGCCGTCGCCCAGCCAGACAATGTTCATCGGATTCAACGCCCGTGGGCCGACCACGATAAAAAAGGCCAGAATGCCTAGCAGCACAGGCAACAGCGCAGCCGCCCGAGAGGTTGAGCAAAGCTTCATCGATACGTCCAGAAATTATGCAAAACGAATGTGAACGCCGGCACCGTCATGGCCACGGCACCGATCCCGAGCAGATAATGCAACCCCGCCACTTGCGCCGCCCAGGCAACCAGCATCGCCAATAGAAAACCGCCCGCCGAGACCGACACAAAGCGCAGTAACGTGCGCCCGTGCAGGCGAGCTGAAAAGCTCCAGGTGGTATTGATCACATAAGACACAACGGTCGCCACGGCAAAGGCGAAACCATTGGCCAGCGGCGGTTCGGGCGCGATGAAGCGGATGAACATCACGGCCACCAGCGCATGCAGCGCAGTGACGAACAGCCCGGTCAGGGCAAAGCGCAGACCACGGCGAACCAACGCTGAACGATCACTGTCGATCACGGTTTCTGCGCCAGCACGAAGACGCTCAAACCGGCCAGCCGGTTGCTGCCCATCAACGGCAACTCCAGTCGGCAAAGAGTCTTGAGCACGCTGTTGACCCACGGGTGATGACGCTTGAGTTGCGACTGCGGCCGTGCGGTTTGCGAACCTTGAGGTATCAGGCGCAACGCTGCGGCGATAGGAAACACCGCACCGAAATAGTAGGCGCCGCGCTGCACGGTCAAACCGGCATCGCCCGCCAGGGTTTCGAATTGCGCGAGGGTGTAGCGGCGCTTGTGCTCAAGAAAATCATCATGACCGCTCCAGAGAAACTGAAACGCCGGCACCGTCATCAGAAAACGACTGCCCGAAGGCACTTTATCGACATAGTTTTTGAGCAGGCCGAGGTCGTCGTCGACATGCTCGAGCACGTCCATCAGTAACACCAGATCGGCATCGATGCTGTCGATGCCGCGGCGGTAATGCACCGGTTTGCCCGCGGTGGTGGCGCTTGAATCGGCGGGGTAACTGATGTCGACGCACCACGCCTCATGCGCGTCGGTGTGGGTCAGCAGATGATGCGAGAAAAACCCCGAGCCGGCACCGACATCGAGTATTCGTCGGATCGGCATGTTACCCAGCAATCGCCGGGTCGCCGCCGCTTTGCAGCAGTAATACCAATGCTCATCGATGCTGTCGCCGAGGATGTCGGTTTCCTTGAGATCCATCTGTCAGTCCTTGGGGTCGTAAACGCGACGCACCAGAAAAACCGGCCGGCGTTTGGATTCGATATAGGTGCGGCCAAGGTATTCGCCGAGTACGCCAATGCCGATCAATTGCAGACCGCCAAGGAACGTGACTGCGACCATCAGCGAGGCATAACCAGGCAAGTCGACACCGTGGATCAGTGTGCGCAGGACAATGAACATGGCGAACGCAAACGACACCAGCGAAACCGTTGCCCCCAGGTAAGTCCAGACCCGCAGCGGCTCGGTGCTGAAACTGGTGATGCCTTCGAGGGCGAAGTTCCACAGCCGCCAGCCATTGAATTTGCTTTGCCCGGCCACGCGCTCGGGGCGCTCGTAGTCGACATGAGTGGTGCGGAAACCGACCCAGGCGAACAGACCTTTCATGAAGCGTCGCGACTCAGGCAGGGTCAGCAAGGCATCGACCACGCAGCGGTCCATCAAGCGGAAGTCGCCAACGTTCTCCGGCAACGGCTGTTCGGCGATGCGGTTGTGCAGGCGATAGAACCAGTGGGCCGAGGTCGATTTGGCCCACGTGTCGCTGCGGCGGCTGACACGATGCCCCAGCACCACTTCGTAACCTTCGCGCCAGCGCTCGATCATCTGCAAAATGACTTCCGGCGGGTCCTGCAGATCGGCGTCGATCGGTACCACGATCTTCCCGGTGGCCATTTGCAGACCGGCCGACAACGCCGCTTCCTTGCCGAAGTTGCGGCTTAGATCGACGATGCGCAGACGCGAGTCTTGCCGCTGCCGTTCAAGCAAGCGCTCAAGGGTGGTGTCGGTGCTGCCATCGTTGATGAAGACCAGTTCAAGATCGATCAGTGCCTGCGTCTGAAAGACGTCGTCGATGCGCGAAAGAAAGCTGTCGAGGCTGTCGGCCTCGTTGAAAACGGGGATCACCAGCGACAACGTCACCTGCCCGGCCTGTTGCGTTCCGTGCTCAGTCAAAGGAGTGCTCTTTTTATAGTTTGTCGGTCATCGAAAGTCTTTCGAGGCCATGAGCCGTGCCGTATTAAGCAGCAGCCGGCACGCACGTGCAAGCAGGACACGGCGTCATATCGGCCAATTCGCCGGGCAGTCGCCGCGCTCTGGCCAGAGTCTTTCAGAAACATCCGCGAACGATTGGAAACAAATCCGCGATAGCCAAAAAACCCGCTGCGCTAGGCTTGCGTCGATGCGCCACACAGGTTGGCGCGCCTTTCTATCGCAGGGAGCGAACCCCATGTATTTCGAAATCTACCGACAAACCCGAGGCACCCCCAGCACTGGCAAAGGCCAGTGGCGCTGGCGTCTGCGTGCGCGCAACCACGAGACGGTGGCCAGTGGCGAATCGTATGTGAACAAGGCTGATTGCCTGCACGTGATCAATCTGATCAAAGCCGTTCAAGGCGAGACGCCGATCAAGGAGATTTGAGCGAAACCACATTCATCAAAGGTGCATGTGCTGCATTTGTTGCTTCCATGCACCCCAGCGCCTCTAGCAGCGGGCGCAGAGATGCGTCGACAGTGGAGCGAACCAGGAAAGCATCAGAGCTGTAACAGAACCACGCCGACCAATATGGCAATCACTGCCGATATCGCCAGCACTTGTGTCGAGGTCAAGGCCAGCGCTGCATCCCTGGAACGGCCGACGAAGCGGCCGCGAATCTGATGCCGATCCGGCTGCGCTTCGAACAGGTTGTCCGGGTGCTCGTTGTCTTCAGGCTCATTGGTCTGCTGACCGGACCATGCACTTCGCGCCATCAAACGGTCGAGCAGACCGGGCATGACCGACTGCCCAATAATAGCTTTGATCGTCGACCACCCCAGCCACAACTCTCGCGGAGGATGCTTTACCACACTGAAAATCGCCCGTGCCGCTACGTCGGGGTCGTGAATCGGTGGCACCGGTTGGGGACGCTTGGGCAATTTGTTGCGCGCCCAGTCAAACTGCGGGGTATTGATCGCGGGCAATTGCACCATGCACACGCGAATATGGCTGCGCTCATGCAGCAACTCACAGCGCAACGAGTCGGTAAAACCGCGCACGGCAAATTTCGCCCCGCAGTAAGCGGCCTGCAACGGAATGGCGCGATAGGCCAGCGCCGAGCCGACCTGAATGATCAGTCCCTTGTTGCGTGGGCGCATCAACGACAGCGCTGCCAACGTGCCATGAACCGTGCCGAGATAGGTTACCTGGGTGACGCGCTCAATCTCTGCGGCGGACAATTGCTCTATCGGCGAGAGCACTGTGACCATTGCCGCGTTGACCCAGACCGCCAGCGGCCCGAGCGCGGTTTCCAGTTGCTGGGCGGCCTGCTGCACGGCGAGCGCATCGGCGACGTCGACGCTGACTGTTTCAACCTGAACGCCATACGCTTGCAGCTCCTCTTGCGTGGCGGCCAGGCCCGCCGGATCACGCGCCAACAGTCCGATGCGGTAGCCCCCAGCGGCAAACCGATGAGCCACCGCGCGCCCGACGCCTGCACTGGCGCCGCTAATCACCACCAAAGATTGCTCCTGCATGAACCGTCCTCGTTGACGCTCAGTCGATCGGCCCGTTATTGATCATCAAGTCATCGCTCACTGCCAACATCTCCTCAGGGATCGGGTCCCTCACTGGTTGTTCAATGCAGTCTTTAAGATGGACGCCGAACGTGCGCCTTCAGTTCGTTTTTTCAGCCGAGCATCGAGCGCAGCTTGCGCAAAAGGTCCACCGGCGCGTAGGGCTTGGCGATCAATTCGAACTCATTGTCAGCCAGCTCATTGGGCGTCGACTCGTCCGCGCAGTACCCGGTCGTCAGCAGGATCTTCATGGCCGGATAGCGTTGGCTGATTTCCCGCGCCAGTGCCAGCCCGTTCATGTCGCCCGGCATGACCAAATCGGTGAATACCAGGTCGTATTCGCTACTCTGCAGCACGGCCAGTGCCTCGCTCGCATCTGCAGCGAGGTCGGTGTGGTAACCCTGTTCGGACAATACAAAGCGCGCCAGTTCAGCGACTTCGGCGCGATCCTCGACGATCAGGATGCGCTCCGTGCCCTTGAGATTTTCTGCGGCTTCAGCGGAGCCAGATGCCGATAGCTGACTGTCATCCGCCGGGAAGAACAGGCGCACCGTGGTGCCGAGTCCCGGCGTCGATTCGATTTTGACCACACCGCCGGATTGCTTGACGAAGCCGTAAACCATCGACAAACCGAGGCCGGCACCATTGCCTTCCTCTTTGGTGGTGAAAAACGGCTCCATCACTTTGTCGAGATCGTCAGAGGCAATGCCCACGCCGTTATCGGCAACCGCGATGCAGACGTAACGCCCCGCCGCCAGTCCGCCCTGGTGAGGATCCGTCGAGTCCGGTACATCGACGTTGCGGGTCTGCACGGTGATCGCAGGTTGCTGCTGGTCAACCAGCGCATCGCAGGCGTTGGAGAGCAAATGGTTCAGCGCCATCTCGGCCTGCGCCGGGTCGAGCCGGCAGTTCCACAAGTCCTCGGCCAGTTCGAATCGCGGTTCCAGATCGGCGGATTCATGCGTCGGCAGCGCTGAGCGCTCAAGCAAGGCATTGAGATTGATCACCCGGCCTTCGAGCCGTTGTCGGCGGGAGAATGCCAGCAGATGCTGGGTCAGCAAACGTGCTTTTTCGGCCGCCGCGCGAGCGTGGCCGGCGCCGACCACGATGCGTTGCGGATCGATGCTCGGCCGCTTGGCGGTGTGCTGGATCAGCTCGATGTAGCCGATCATCACTTGCAACAGATTGTTGAAATCGTGGGCAATGCCACCGGTCAACTGCCCGAGTGCTTCCATGTTTTCGCTGTAACGCAAACCGTCCTCGGCGTCACGGCGGCGGCTGACGTCCATTTGCGAAGCGAAGAAATACACCAGTTGTCCGCGCTCGTTGAATAGCGGCGCGATGAACAGCTCGTTCCAGAACGACGAGCCGTCCTTGCGATAGTTGAGCACCTCCACGCAGGTTTCGTGTTGATGTTTCAGCGCTTGCTTGACCCGTTGCAACACCGCACGATCAGTCTGCTCGCCTTGCAGAAACCTGCAGTTGCGCCCGAGCACTTCTTCCAGCTCGTAGCCGCTGAGTTCAAGAAACGCATTGTTGGCAAAAATGATGGGATCGTCGGGCTGCGCTGGATCGGTGACAATCATGGCCATGCGGCTGACCTGCACCGCCGCGAAAAACACATCTTTGCGTTCTTGCGAAAGGGTCGCCGCATCGGCGCGGTCGACGATCGGCCTGGATTTTCTGGGCAAGTTGACCTCCGCTAAGTGACTCCGTTTCGCTGTGACCATCATCAGCGAGCGAAGTGCCGAGGCCAGCCGCCGACAGCGCGGGTGTCCGATGAATTGTCGCAGTCCATCGATGGATCCGAATCGCCTCGCTGATTGTCGAAAGCTCACCGAGAACTGCACGCAATATCTGAAATCCGATCCGCCAGGGAGAACCACCGTGGATTTGTTGTTTCTGGGCACGTCTGCCGGCGTGCCGACCCGCCAGCGCAACGTCAGCGCGACGGCACTGATCGCGTCTGCCGGCAAGGGCTGGTACCTGATCGATTGTGGTGAAGGCACCCAGCATCAGGTGCTGCGCACGCCGCTGTCGCTGAGCGAGTTGCGGGCGATTTTCATCACTCATGTGCATGCCGATCACTGCCTGGGCTTGCCGGGCCTGCTGGCTAGCACCGGCATGTCCGGACGCACGCGACCACTGGACATTATCCTGCCGACAGCGCTGCATCCCTGGCTGAAAATGAGTCTGGAGGTGACGCAATCGTATCTGCCGTTCGAGATCAACCTGCATGCTGTGGAAACGCTTACAGAGTGGCGCAGCGTCAACGTTCAGGTGCAGACCGTCGAGTTGTCGCACCGTGTGCCGTGTCATGGTTATGTGTTCACCGAGTCCGACCCGGAACCGCGTCTGGACGTGCAGCGCCTGGATGCCGAGGGTATCGAACGCGGCCCGCTCTGGGGTCAGTTGGCCCATGGTCAGGACGTGGAGGTTGACGGGCGGATGCTGCACGCTCGCGACTATCTGCTGAGTTCACGACCTGATCGACGCATCATTGTCTGCGGCGATAACGATCGGCCGGCACTGCTGGCCGAAGTGGCGCAATCGGCGGATGTGCTCGTGCATGAAGCGACATTCGTGCAGGCAGCAATCGACCGCGCTCGTGCCAGTTACGGCCACAGCAGCGCCGCCGCTGTCGCTGGATTTGCCGAATCAGCCGGGGTGCGCAATCTGGTGTTGACGCATTTCAGCGCGCGCTATCAGGCCAATCCGGCGGTGAGCCCGTCGATCGAGGATGTGCGCAACGAAGCGGCAGCGCTGTATCACGGCCAACTGATTCTGGCGCGGGATCTGCAGCGCTATCACCTCGACCGTTTGGGGCATTTGCAGCCCGTAGCGATCGAGCGCAAATCTTTGCAAGTCACCAAGATTTCACAGTGATTAACCGGGGCGCGCCGCCTGATGTCAGGCGCGCGCCCCATCAAGCGCTCATAGACGATCTTCGCCCGTGCTTCAGCTGCGATGTTGGAGCGCATGTCGGCGGTAGGCTCACCGACGGTGTCGATATACGCCGCCGTCCATGGCACGCCGGCCGAGACTAACGCAGCAAATGCACCACCAACCCAACCAACGCACAGCCCAGCAACACCTGAATCACTCCGAGCTTGAAGCGAAACAGCGCAATGGCCGCCGCAAGCGCAATCAACGCCGACGGCCAATCCAGGCTGCCGCTGAAACCCTGCGGCCAGAGCACGTGATAGCCGAAGAAACACGCCAGATTGAGAATCACGCCGACCACCGCAGCGGTGATCGCGGTAAGCGGGGCGGTGAATTTGAGTTCGTCGTGCGTCGACTCCACCAGCGGGCCGCCGGCGAGGATGAACAGGAATGAGGGTAGAAAGGTAAACCACGTCACCAGCGCGGCGGCGACCGCTCCGGCGAGGAACACCTGATCGGCGCCGAACACCTGCGTCACATAAGCGCCGACAAAACCGACGAACGCCACCACCATGATCAGCGGCCCCGGCGTGGTTTCGCCCAGCGCCAAGCCGTCGATCATCTGCGTCGGGGTCAGCCAGCCGTAGTGACCGACCGCACCTTGATAGACGTAGGGCAACACTGCGTAAGCTCCACCGAAGGTGAGCAGCGCTGCCTTGGTGAAGAACCAGCTCATCTGCGTCAACGTGCCCTGCCAGCCGAATAGCGCGGTCAATACACCCATCGGCAATGCCCACAGCGCGGCGCCAATCACGGCGAGCATGGCCAGTCTCGTCCAGCTGAAACGGGCATGGGCCGGTGTTGGCGTGTCGTCGTCGATCAACGCCGGACCGAAAGACTTCTTTGCCGCACTATGCCCGCCGGCCCTGAATTTCTCCGGCGCCATTCGACCGCCGAAATAGCCAATCACCGCCGCGCCCAGCACGATCAGCGGAAACGGCACATTGAACGCAAAAATCGCCGTAAACGATCCCGCCGCAATTGCCCACAGCCAATTGTTCTTCAGCGCCCGCGAACCGATCCGATGGGCCGCCTGCACGACGATGGCCGTCACCGCAGGCTTGATCCCGTAAAACAGCCCGGCCACTACCGGCACCTCACCGAAGGCGATATAGAGCCACGACAGGAAAATCAGGATGAACAGCGAAGGCAACACGAACAACGCCCCGGCCACAATCCCGCCCCAGCTTCGATGCATCAGCCAGCCAATGTAGGTCGCCAGCTGCTGCGCCTCCGGCCCGGGCAGCAACATGCAATAGTTCAAGGCATGCAGAAAACGCCGCTCGGAAATCCAGCGTCGGCGCTCGACCAGTTCCTGGTGCATGATCGAAATCTGCCCGGCCGGCCCGCCGAAACTGATAAAGCCCAGCTTCAACCAGAACCAGAACGCCTCGCGCAGACTCACGCTCTGCGGCTTCACCTCGTCATCACCCGCCAACGGCTGAACTTCACTCATCGAGCTGTTCCTTTTATGCAGTCGGCAGGTTGTACCCGAAAAGCATTGCGAACAAAACGCCAGAAACGAAAAAGCCCCCGTAATCAGCAATGATTACGGGGGCTTCGTCTTGTTCAATAATGGCGGAGAGATAGGGATTCGAACCCTAGGTACCGGTGAAGGTACAACGGATTTCGAATCCGTCCCATTCGGCCACTCTGGCATCTCTCCAACGGCGCGCATCATAACAACACTTTCGTCGGTTGCGAACCCCCCAAACGAAATTTTTTCCGTGCTATCAGATGCTTGCGTCGATTAAAGCGGTACGCCCAGACGAGCGGCGACTTCTTCGTAGGCTTCGATGACGTCACCGAGGCCTTGGCGGAAGCGGTCCTTGTCCATCTTCTTCTTGGTGTCCTTGTCCCACAGACGGCAGCCGTCCGGGCTGAACTCGTCGCCGAGGACGATGGAGCCGTCGCTGAACACGCCGAATTCAAGCTTGAAGTCGACCAGCAGCAGGCCGGCGTCGTCGAACAGTTTGCTCAGGACTTCGTTGACCTTGAGCGACAGTTCCTTCATGCGCACCAGTTGCTCGGCGGTGCCCCAGCCGAATGCAACAACGTGGGATTCGTTGATGAACGGGTCGCCCTTGGCGTCGTCCTTCAAGAACAGTTCGAAGGTGTACGGGTTGAGCTTCATGCCCTCTTCGACGCCCAGACGCTTGACCAGGCTGCCGGCGGCGTAGTTACGCACGACGCATTCCACCGGGATCATGTCGAGCTTCTTCACCAGGCACTCGTTGTCGCCCAGCAGTTTGTCGAATTGGGTCGGCACGCCGGCCGCTTCGAGTTTCTGCATGATGAAGGCGTTGAACTTGTTGTTCACCATACCTTTGCGATCGAGCTGTTCGATGCGCTTGCCGTCGAACGCCGAAGTGTCGTTGCGAAACAGCAGGATCAAGCGGTCAGCGTCGTCGGTCTTGTAAACCGATTTGGCTTTGCCGCGGTAGAGTTCTTCACGTTTTTCCATGATGGGCTCCGCTTGCTAAGTAGGTGGGCTAGGCGATGTGGCGCCAGTCGAGCCCTGAATCTTGATCGGCCAGTTGCAGCCAGTCCGGGTCGCACCCGAGGGTGTCGACAAAACATTGCCGGGCCAGCTGCGGCAGGTTGTTCTTGCTGCTCAGATGGGCCAGCACCAGGTGTTGCAAACCCTGCCAGCCCAACTCGGCCACCAGGAATGCCGCCTGATGGTTGTTCAGATGTCCGCGTTCGCCGCCCACCCGCTGCTTGAGAAAGTACGGGTAGTGACCACGAGCCAGCATGTCGCGGCAATGGTTGGACTCGATCATCAATGCGTCGAGGTCCCGATAGCCATCCAGCACCCGCTCGCAGAACGACCCCAGATCGGTCAGCAGGCCGAAGCGCCGCTGTTCCTGATCGCTGAAGACGTACTGGGTCGGCTCCTGCGCGTCATGGGCCACGGCAATGACCCCGACGTTCAGTGCGCCGATCTGCAGTTGCTCGCCGCCGGCGAGAAAGCCTGCCGGTTCCAGCGGTTTGCGCATCCCGCGCAGTGTGCCGCGACTGAGGTAGACCGGCAGATTGTAGCGCCGAGACAGCAAACCCACGCCATGCACGTGGTCGGCATGTTCGTGGGTCACGAGTATCGCGCTCAGTTGCGCCGGGTGCACACCCAGGCGCAACAGACGTCTTTCGGTTTCCCGCAGGGAAAAACCACAATCTACCAGCACGTACGTATCAGCACTGGCGATCAGCGTGCCGTTCCCTTGGCTACCGCTGCCGAGAACGGCAAAACGCATATCGGATCAGCCCAGGTTGTCCTGAATCACGCTCAACACTTTACGCGCGACATCGGCCGGCGCGACGGTGTTGATGTTCTTTTCGACGGTGACCTGGATGTTCTCGCCCACCTTGCTCAGGCGAACCTGATAACGCTCGGCGCGGGCTTCGACTTCTTCCTTGCTCGGCGCACTGCCGAACAGGCTGCTGAAGAAGCCAGGCTTGTCGTCTTTCTTCTCGGCTTTTTCGGCCAGGTTGATGTAGTACAAGCCCAGGCTGCGGTTGATGTCTTCAACGCGCCATTCGCCCTGTTCCAGCGCACGGCCGACGCTCGACCAGGCGCGGTCCAGATCGGTACCGACGTTCAACACCGGGTTGCCGCTGCCGTCTTCGTTCAGGCTGACACGGCTCGGGGCGTCGAAATCACGCGAGGCCAGCATCGACACCGAGCCGCCCTTCTCGGAGGTGCGACTCATGCTCGCGAGCATGTCGTCGACCAGCGCAGCGTCCAGGCCAGTGTTGACCGAACGGTTGGTGAAGGCCACGTCGGCCGTGCTGCCGGCAGGACGCTCGGCGCTGACTACGTAGATTTCACTGGTGTTGCGCTGCACGCCCGGCTCGATACGTACGCGCACACGGGTTTCGCTGTCGCTGGCGATACCGGCCGCACTCAGGCGCTTGGCCATCGAAGCGGACAGCTCGTCGGAGTGCTGCCAGGTAGTGGTGAACTCGCCGGTCTGCGGACGCTGTTCATCCAGACGGAAACCGTTGTCCTGGAAGAACTGCAGCGCCACTGGCCAGACTTCGGCCGGTGGGTGCTGGGCCACGACCCAACGCGTATCACCGCTCTTCTGCAGCGAGTAATCCGTGGCATCGGCAACCGCCGACAGCGGCTGAGGACGCGGCACGACGTATTCGCCCGTCGCGGTGTCATCGGCCACGTTGCGCGGGATCGGCAACAGCGGATCGAGGCGCTTGGCAGTGCTCACATCCGGTGGCAATTGCATCGGTGCAGTCTGTTGCGCTTGCAGGTAATCGCTTCCACGGTCGCGGAAATAACCTTCCGGCCCCCAGACCCATCCGCAGCCACTGGTGCTGGAGATAATCAAGGCAAGTGCGGAAAGTCCGGCCATTCGCTTCATGCGTTGTACTTCCTCAATTAAACCAGGACGTTGCACTGGCGCAGGGCCGAGCGCAGCGTTTCATGACAAGGGGTGCTCAGCCAGGTCAGTGGCAGGCGGATGCCTTCGTGCATCAGGCCCATTTCGACCAAAGCCCACTTCACCGGAATCGGGTTGGCTTCGATGAACAGATCCTTGTGCAGCGGCATCAGTTTTTCGTTGATTGCGCGTGCGGTATCGGCGTCGCCCTTCAGCGCGGCCTCGCACAGGTCAGCCATTTCGCGCGGGGCGACGTTGGCGGTGACCGAGATGTTGCCTTTGCCGCCCAGCAGGATCAGCTCGACAGCGGTCGGATCATCGCCGGACAGCACGATGAAATCCTTGCTCACGCCATCGATGATCGCTTTGGCGCGTTTGAGGTCGCCGGTGGCTTCCTTGATGCCGATGATGTTCGGCACGGTGGACAGGCGAATCACCGTCTCGGCCTGCATGTCGCAGGAGGTGCGGCCGGGAACGTTGTAGAGAATCTGCGGAATGTCGACCGCTTCAGCGATGTGCTTGAAGTGCTGGTACAGACCTTCCTGGGTCGGCTTGTTGTAATAAGGAACCACCAGCAGGCAGGCATCGGCGCCGGCGGCCTTGGCGTTGCGGGTCAGCTCGACGGCTTCGCGGGTCGAATTTGCGCCGGTGCCGGCGATGACCGGAATGCGCCCGGCAACCTGTTTGACCACGGCTTTGATGACGGCGATGTGCTCTTCTACATCAAGGGTGGCCGACTCGCCGGTAGTACCGACGGCGACGATGGCATGGGTGCCGTTCTTGAGGTGGAAGTCCACGAGTTTGCTGAGGCTGTCCCAGTCAAGACGCCCTTGTGCATCCATGGGAGTGACCAGTGCCACCATACTGCCCGCAATCATGAAACCGCTCCTGCCGGAAAAAGAGAGCGGTAATGGTACTGGCGCCAAGATGCTTGCACAAGCGAAGTACTGCGCCGCTGCCATTCCCCTTGGCGCCGCTTTTCGCTACCCTTCAGACTTTGATCGGTACAGATCAGCTTGTACGCCGGGTTTCAGCCTCCCCTTTCGGCCTCCCAGGCCCCGTTCCTGCGTCGCATCGACGCGCTCCCGCACAGTGGAGCGAGCCGCGAACGCTGGCCGGGGCTCTTTATACGGACCGCCAGAACAGGCACGCCCGGCCACCAATGCCCGTCAACCTACCGACCGCTCATCGCTTTAGGAATGCTGCATGTCCACCCCCACAGTTCGCGAACAATTCCTTGTCATCAGTGCCCTCGGCGCCAACCCCATGGAGCTGACCAACGTCCTGTGCCGCGCCAGCCATGAAAACCGCTGCGCTGTCGTCACCTCTCGCCTGACCCGCCACGGCGAGTGCAGCGCTCTGGTGCTGGAAGTTTCCGGTAGCTGGGACGCCCTCGCGCGCCTCGAAGGCAGCCTGCCATTGCTGGCCAAGCGTCACGCTTTCACCGTCAACGTGGTGCGCAGCGCCGCTCTGGAAAATCGTCCGCAAGCGCTGCCTTACGTGGCTTACGTCAGCTCGGCGTATCGCCCGGACATCATCAATGAGCTGTGCCAGTTCTTCATGGACCATAACGTCGAACTGGAAAACCTCACCTGCGACACTTACCAGGCTCCGCAGACCGGCGGCACCATGCTCAACGCCACGTTCACCGTGACCCTGCCGGCCAACACGCAGATCAGCTGGCTGCGCGATCAGTTCCTCGATTTCGCCGACGCGATGAACCTGGATGCCCTGATCGAGCCTTGGCGCCCACAAAACCCAATGTAAGGAAGCTTTCATGGCCGTTGTCATCGACCAACCGGTTGCGGATTTCACCGCGCCTGCGACCAGCGGGCAGACCGTCAGCCTGTCCGAACTCAAGGGCAAGCAAGTGGTGATCTACTTCTACCCAAAGGACAGCACCCCGGGCTGCACCACTCAAGGCCAGGGCTTTCGCGATCAATATGCGGCGTTCAAGGCTGCCAACACCGAAGTCTTCGGCATTTCCCGCGACAGCTTGAAGTCGCACGAAAACTTCAAAGGCAAACAGGAATTTCCATTCGAGCTGATCAGCGATAAGGACGAGGCGGTTTGCCAGCTGTTCGACGTGATCAAGCTGAAAAAGCTGTATGGCAAGGAATACCTGGGCGTTGATCGCAGCACTTTCCTGATTGATAAGGACGGTGTGCTGCGTCAGGAATGGCGTGGTGTGAAGGTGCCGGGGCATGTTGATGCCGTGCTGGCGGCGGCTGAGGCTCTGAATAAAGCCTGATGTTTTTGCTGCGTCGTCACCGACGCCATCGCTGGCAAGCCAGCTCCCACAGGGTTCAGCACATACAAAACCTGTGGGAGCTGGCTTGCCAGCGATGAGGCCAAAAGCCTCACCCCGATTTAAAGCAACGGCGCCACCACCGGCTCCTTGCGCGGCCACGCATCGAGCACAGCCTTGAACAGCGTCGCCAGCGGGATCGCAAAGAACACACCCCAGAATCCCCACAGCCCGCCAAACAGCAGCACCGCGCAGATGATTGCGACCGGATGCAGATTCACTGCTTCCGAAAACAGCAATGGCACCAGCACGTTGCCGTCCAGCGTCTGAATGATTCCGTAGACCGCCATCAGGTAGATGAACTGATCGCTCCAGCCCCACTGGAACAGCGCAATCAGCAGCACCGGCACCGTCACCACTACTGCACCGACATACGGCACCACCACCGACAACCCCACCAGCAACGCCAGCAGCGCCGCGTAATTCAGGCCCAGCGCGATGAAGGCGATGTAGGTCACGCCGCCGCAAATCACGATCTCGATACCTTTGCCGCGGATGTAGTTGGCAATCTGCCGGTTCATTTCCTGCGCGACGCGGGTGATCAGCGCGCGCTCGCGAGGCAGATAGCCACGCACCCACTCGCCGATCATGGCCCGATCCTTGAGGAAGAAAAACACCAGAATCGGCACCAGCACAAGGTAGATCATGATGTTCACCAGCAGCGGCAAACTCGACAACGAGAAAGTCAGTGCCCACTGGCCAAACTTGCCAATCTCGCCCCGCGCCGCTTCGATCGCTTGCAAGACTTGCTCGTCAGACACCAGATGCGGATAGCGCTCTGGCAATAGAAGCAGCAGCGACTGCCACTTGGCGAGCATGCCCGGCAACTCGTTGAACAGCGTGATCAACTGATGCCACAGCAGCGGCAGCACCACAACAATAAACAGCATCAGCGCGCCCATGAACAGCGCAAACACCAGCCCCACCGCCACCCCGCCGGGCACACGCAGCCGCTCAAGCGTCACCACCAGGCCTTGCATCAGATACGCCAGCACCATGCCCGCCAATACGGGCGCGAGCATGCCGCCGAGGGTAAGCACGGCGGTGAAGGCGAGAACCAGCAGCACCGCCAGCACCACGGCTTCTTCATCGGAGAAGTAGCGCTGAATCCAGTCGCGTAACACTTTGAACATCAATAATCCCTTCGATCGTTAACGCGCTCGCGTCAGGCTTTTTTCAACCAGTAACGGTAGACGCCAGCCTCGTCTTCTTCGCGCAACAGCGCATGACCGGCCAGTTTGGCAAAGGTACGGAAGTCGCGTTGCGAGCCGGCATCGGTAGCGATCACCTTGAGCACAGCGCCGCTGTGCAGTTTGTTGAGTTCCATTTTTGCCTTGAGCAACGGCAACGGACAGTTCAGGCCACTGGCGTCCAGTTCCACGTCATGGGCTACAGCGTCAGTCATTGCGTCACTCCGGTTCGTTGTCGAGCTGCCTAGAATATCTGGTCGCGGCTTCGGTGTCCGGCTACAGTAAGGTCTTTGTCCTCCAAGGCTTTGTGCATGACTTTTCTGCGCCCTACCCTGCTGACGCTCGCTTGCCTGCTCGCCTCACCAGGCTTTGCCGACGATCTGCCGTCACTCGGCGACGCCAGCTCTGCCATTGTCTCGCCGCAACAGGAATACCAGCTCGGCCGCGCCTGGCTGGCCATGCTGCGCAGTCAGGTTTCCCAGCTCAACGATCCGCAGCTCAAGGACTACGTCGAATCCAGCGTGTACAAGCTGGTCGAGACCAGTCAGGTTTCCGACCGACGTCTGGAATTCATCCTGATCAACAGCCCGCAACTCAACGCCTTTGCAGCGCCGGGCGGAGTGGTCGGGGTCAACGGCGGTCTTTTCCTCAACGCCCAGACCGAGGGTGAGTACGCCTCGGTGCTCGCTCACGAATTGGCGCACTTGTCGCAACGCCACTTTGCTCGCGGGGTGGAAGCTTCACAAAGAATGCAGGTGCCGATGATGGCCGCGTTGCTGGCCGGCATTGTCATTGCGGCGGCCGGCGGCGGTGATGCCGGCATCGCCACGATCGCTGGCACCCAGGCTGCGGCGTTGCAGGAACAGCGGCGCTTCTCGCGACAAAACGAACAGGAAGCGGATCGCATCGGCATCCTCAATCTGGAAAAGGCCGGTTACGATCCGCGCTCAATGCCGACCATGTTCGAACGCCTGATGCGCCAGTACCGCTTCGACGCCAAGCCGCCGGAATTCCTCCTGACTCACCCGGTTACCGAATCGCGTATCGCCGACACCCGCAACCGCGCCGAGCAGGCGAAACCGGGCGGCATCGAAGACAGCATGCGCTACCAGTTGATCCGCGCGCGGGTGCAGTTGATCTACGAAGAAACCCCGGGGCTGGGCGCCAAGCGTTTCCGCGCCCTGCTCGATGAAAACCCGAAAAACGATGTCGCGCGATACGGCCTCGCCATCGCGCAAATCAAGGGTGGCCAGCTGAACGAAGCCCGCGAAAATCTCAAGCAATTGTTGGCCAAGGCGCCGAACGAGATCATCTACAACCTCGCTCAGGTCGATCTGGACATCACCAACAATCGCCTGCCCGATGCGCAGTCACGGGTCGACCGCATGCTCACGCAGTTCCCGGGCAACTATCCGCTGAATCAGGTGCGTGTCGATCTGCTGTTGAAACAGAATCGCGCCGCCGATGCCGAGAAGGCGCTGGACAGCCTGCTCAAGTCCCGCCCGGATGATCCGGACGTCTGGTATCAGGTTGCTGAAACCCGTGGCTTGTCGGGCAACATCATCGGCCTGCATCAGGCGCGAGCCGAGTATTTTGCGCTGGTCGGCGATTACCGCCAGGCCATTCAGCAGTTGGACTTCGCCAAGCGCAAGGCTGGCAACAACTTCCCGCTGTCCTCGCGCATCGATGCCCGCCAGCGTGAGCTGATGGAGCAGGAACGCATGGTCAAGGACATGATGGGCTGAGTCTTTCCAGGCAAGACAAAAGCTGCAGACACAAAAAAACCGCCTCTTTCGAGGCGGTTTCCTTTTACCTTGTTGCTGGCTTATTCAGCCAGTTTGAAGGTGATGAAGCTGGCACGGCCCTGACGCAGCACGCGCATCGACACCGAACGGTTCTTCGGCAACGCCTTGGCGATGTCGGTGAACTCCTTGGCCGAGCCGATGGCCTGGTTGTTCAGGTGAGTAATCACATCACCCGGCTGCAGACCGATCAGGGCCGCAGGACCGTCCTGCACTTCCTTGATCACCACACCACCTTTGAGGTCGTAGGCTTTCTTCTGCTCGGAGGTCAATTCGCCGACCGCAACACCCAAGCGGTTGCTGCTGCTTTCCGCGCCGGATTTCGGCAGTGCGTCTAGCTCTTTATCCTCGTCCGGGATTGCGCCGACAGTCAGCTCGACGTTCTTGCGCTTGCCTTCTCGAATCACTTCCAGATTAGCTTTGGCGCCAGCCTTCAGCGCGCCGACCAGATGCGGCAGATCGGCAGACATGACGATCGGCTGACCGTTCATGCTCAGGATCACGTCGCCAACCTGCAGGCCGCCCTTGGCCGCAGGGCCGTCATCCTGGATCTGCGCTACCAGCGCGCCAGCTGGCTTGTCCAGACCAAATGACTCGGCGAGGTCCTTGTTCACTTCCTGAATGACCACGCCCAGCCAGCCGCGGCTGACTTTGCCACCGCTTTTGAGCTGATTGGAAACGTCCATAGCCACGTCGATCGGGATGGCAAACGAAACGCCCATGAAGCCACCGGAGCGGGTGTAGATCTGCGAGTTGATGCCGACCACTTCACCGTTCAGGTTGAACAGCGGGCCACCGGAGTTGCCCGGGTTGATCGGCACGTCGGTTTGAATGAACGGCACATAGTTTTCGTTTGGCAGGCTACGACCGACGGCGCTGACGATGCCTTGGGTCACGGTGTGGTCAAAGCCGAATGGCGAACCGATCGCGACGACCCACTGGCCAGCCTTCAGATCCTGGGATTTGCCGAGCTTGAGCACCGGCAGATCCTTGCCTTCGATTTTCAGCAACGCCACGTCGGAACGTGGATCGGTGCCGACCAGCTTGGCTTTCATCTCACTGCGGTCAGCCAGACGGACGAGGATTTCGTCAGCATCGGCGATCACGTGGTTGTTGGTGAGGATGTAGCCGTCCGGCGAAATGATGAACCCCGAACCCAGCGATTGCGCTTCACGCTGACGCCCGTCGCCACGCGGTGAGCGCTGCTGAGGCGGCATGCCGCGCTCGAAGAATTCGCGCAGCATCGGTGGCAGGCCTTCCAGATCCGGCATCTGCTGATTCACGCGACGGTCCGGCAGTTTCTGCGTGGTACTGATATTCACTACCGCTGGCGACGCTTGTTCGACCAACTGGGTGAAATCAGGCAGATCGGCCGCTTGCGCAGCAGGGACCGCCTGACCGAGCAACAGCACGGTGGCGAAGATGGAAAGATAAGATTTCAAACTAGGTATCGACATACAGCTCCCGTTACGACGAGCAGGGTTAAGCGATATGGAGCAAAGGAACACCGGAAACCACAGACCGGTATTTTTGTTCCGGGAACAACAAACAAGGCCAGAGCCGTGAGGCTCTGACCTATAAAAAATTTTCAGTGGTTTTGCAAATGAAAATGCTCAGCAAACATTTCGACGTCTCGACGACGAGGTGGAAATGACTGAAATCAGCTCACTGCTTGCTGGTCGCAGCGCCATCGTTGTTACGCATCGATAGAGCAATTCGTTCGGCGGTGCCAATCGGGATTTCGCCAACCACCGTGACCATCATTTCACCTTGCGGTGTAGTCAAACGACGGGATACCGCGACGGTCGGACCCAACTGAGTGCGGGTGTCGGTGACGGTGGCACCGTTCAATGGCTCAAGGAACACCGAGAAACGCGCCAGGCCATCGTCATACATCAAGCTGCTGACCTGGGTATTGGTCTGCGCATCCTTGTGCGAACTGCTGCTGGTCAGCTCGAAGCCGGGCGGCAGCCAGTCCGAACGCCAGTTTTGCACGGTCTTCGCCGCAGAAGCCTTGTCGCTTGCGATGTTGATCGGCTTGCAATCGGCGTCAGCCAGCAAATCCTTGTCCGACGGGACTTCATCGGTGTCGAGGCTGGTGAACTGAAAGCGCTCGAGCAATTGCCCTTTATCGTTCAACAGCAACGACTTGAGCGGCAGGCCGGTTTTCTTGTCCAGATGCAGCTCGAAACCGTATCGGTGCTGATCACGAGGGGTCAGCGACACGATCACTGCATCACGACCGGCCACGCGCGACTTGCCAATGACAGCAAGGTCATACCAATTCTTCAGCTTTTTGGGGTCCAGCGCACGGGCGGCAGCGTTGGGCGAGTCACCCAATCCCGCAATCAGTGTGCCGCTGACGCATTGAGTTCGTCCATCAATGCGCACGACTTCCTGAGCCGAACCGTCGAGCTGCAATAACCGCTCGCGGACCTGGCCATTCTGGACACGATGCCAGATGTTGTGCGTGGAAAAACTGCCGTTGCGCTCGTAAACGAAAGTACCGTGAAAGCTTTGCTGCTGCTCGGCCTGGCCCAGACGGGTCAACCAGTCCTGGGCCTCGTCAGCGTGGGCTGGAACGATGAACCAGCCACTGAGCAGAAGCGAAAGTAGAGGGATGGCGCGCATGATCCTCCTTAACGGTTTTCCAGGCTTGCGGCACGTGCGTATGGCAGCGCGCTTTCAGTTCCTTTGAGTGCAGCCTGCTGAGCGTGCTGACGCAGATAGCCTGGCAGACGCTGATCATGCCAGCCTGGCTGTCCTTGCAGAACGCCGTTAGCCATAGGACCAGTTGCTTCCGAGCTTTCGCTGTAACCAGCCAGAACTGCCGGACCTTTGACCTGTGGAGTGGCCAGAGTAGGCTGATTCGACTGCTGGGCCAGTTCAACACCAGCGATTTCGTCCTGGTTGTACAGGCGAACACCGGCCAGAACGGCCACGGTTACCGAAGCGGCAACAGCGAGGCGACCCAGGTTGCGCCATGGGCTGCGGGATACTTTGGCCGGAGCCGTTTCGTCTTCCAGCGCAGCGGACACTGCCGCAGCGATATCCAGACGCGGAAGCAGCAGATCCTTGTGCATGGCTGCCCGAGCGATCTGGTAACGAGCCCAGGTCTCACGGGTATCAACATCATCCAGTGCGCTAAGCACTCGACGCAATTCCAGTTCGTCCGCTTCGTTATCCATCACTGCGGACAGCGATTCCTGCAGGGCTTCACGACTCATGGCGTTCCTCTCTTGGCTGTCGCCGCTGTCTCAGTTTTCCTGCAACAACGGTTGCAGGGCTTTGTCGATGGCCTCCCGAGCGCGGAAAATCCGGGAGCGCACGGTACCCACCGGACACTGCATGACGCTCGCAATGTCCTCGTAACTCAGACCATCGAATTCACGTAAAGTTAAAGCCGTACGCAAATCCTCTGGCAGTTGCTGGATGGTCCGATGGACGGTGCCTTCGATCTCATCCCGCAGCAATGCACGTTCTGGTGATTCGAGATCCTTGAGGCCGTGATCGCCATCGTAGAACTCCGCATCCTCCGAACTTACATCGCTATCCGGCGGCCGACGGCCGCGGGAAACCAGGTAGTTCTTTGCCGTGTTAATGGCAATACGGTACAGCCACGTATAAAACGCACTGTCACCGCGGAAATTTCCAAGTGCCCGATACGCCTTGATAAAGGCTTCCTGAGCAACGTCCTGGGCTTCATGGGTGTCGTGCACAAAACGCACGATCAACCCGAGAATTTTGTGCTGATATTTCAGCACCAGCAGATCGAAAGCTCGCTTGTCGCCACGCTGTACGCGTTCGACCAGCTGCTGATCCTCTTCCTGGGTTAGCATGAACACTCCTCGATAAGCCCGAAGGAGACTTGCATTACTAAACGACCAGACTTGCAAACATAGACTCGGGCTTTTCGCAAAAGTTCTCCCCCTCCAAGCAAGTTTCCTGCGGGCTCTGATTTGGCACGCACGAAAAACGCAGCGCGGGATAAACCGGCTGCGCGAATAATCTTGTTATCGGTTTCGCCGGCAGGAATCCAAACGCAGATTCCGCACTGAAGCCGACACTGTCCCTGGTTTCTGGCACCGTCTATTGATCTTGGGCCTTTGGCAAAAGTTCCAATTATTTATAGCCGTACCCACCTGACATTGCGCAACCCTGCTCGGAAAAGTCTGTTTCAGCGCCGATACAGGTGTCTTTTTTCCAAACCGGCAAAAAAACTTCCGACGAAGAACAGCGCTTTTTACCGCGCAGTAGTCTCACAATGCCATCTGGGCCTGGCTATTGTGCCGCCCAACCCCTCTATATACTAGTGGGCTGTGTGGCTGTCTTGACTCGCCGATCCAGCTGTCTTGCGCCAACCCCGACCCGGGTCGCTTTGAGCGGAATCCTGAAATGAGCCAACAGTTCCAACACGATGTTCTGGTGATTGGCAGCGGTGCTGCCGGTTTGACTCTCGCTTTGACCTTGCCCGGTCATCTGCGCATTGCCGTATTGAGCAAAGGCGATCTCGCCAACGGTTCGACCTTCTGGGCCCAGGGCGGCGTCGCCGCGGTGCTCGACGATACCGATACTGTCGAATCCCACGTCGACGACACCCTCAACGCTGGCGGCGGCTTGTGTCACGAAGACGCGGTGCGTTTCACCGTCGAGCACAGCCGCGAAGCCATCCAATGGCTGATTGACCAGGGTGTGCCGTTCACCCGCGACGAACAGTCCGGCACTGAAGATGGTGGTTTCGAATTTCACCTGACACGCGAAGGCGGCCACAGTCATCGGCGCATCATCCATGCTGCAGACGCCACCGGTGCCGCGATCTTCAAAACCTTGCTGGCCCAGGCCAAAGAGCGCGAGAACATCGAACTGCTGGAACAGCGGGTGGCCGTTGATCTGATCACCGAGCGCCGCTTGGGCATGGAAGGCGATCGCTGCCTCGGCGCCTACGTGCTGAACCGCGCCACGGGCGAAGTCGACACCTACGGCGCACGTTTCGTGATTCTGGCTTCGGGCGGCGCGGCCAAGGTCTACCTTTATACCAGCAACCCCGACGGCGCCTGCGGTGACGGCATCGCCATGGCCTGGCGCTCCGGTTGCCGGGTGGCGAACCTGGAATTCAACCAGTTCCACCCGACCTGCCTGTATCACCCGCAAGCCAAGAGTTTCCTGATTACTGAAGCGCTGCGCGGCGAAGGCGCGCATTTGAAGCTGCCCAATGGCGAGCGCTTCATGTACCGCTTCGACAAACGCGCCGAGCTGGCGCCTCGTGACATCGTCGCGCGGGCCATCGACCATGAGATGAAGCGCCTGGGTGTCGACTGCGTATATCTCGACATCAGCCACAAGCCTGAATCGTTCGTAAAAACTCACTTCCCGACTGTTTATGAACGCTGCCTGGGCTTCGGCATCGACATCACCAAACAACCGATCCCGGTGGTTCCCGCCGCGCACTACACCTGTGGCGGAGTGATGGTCGATCAGCACGGTCGCACCGACGTGCCCGGCCTCTACGCCATCGGCGAAACCAGCTTCACCGGCCTGCACGGCGCCAACCGCATGGCCAGCAATTCGCTTCTGGAATGCTTCGTTTATGCCCGTTCGGCAGCAGCGGACATTCTCGCGCAACTTGATGAGGTCGCGGCGCCAAACGCCCTGCCCGCTTGGGACGCCAGCCAGGTCACCGACTCGGATGAAGACGTGATCATTGCGCACAACTGGGACGAGTTGCGCCGATTCATGTGGGACTACGTCGGCATCGTGCGCACCAACAAGCGCCTGCAACGGGCGCAGCACCGGGTGCGTCTGCTGCTGGATGAGATCGATGAGTTTTACAGCAACTATAAAGTCAGCCGCGACCTGATCGAGTTGCGCAACCTGGCACAGGTTGCCGAATTGATGATCAGCTCAGCCATGGAACGCAAGGAAAGTCGCGGGCTGCACTACACCCTCGACTATCCGGATATGCTGCCCGAAGCGCTCGACACTATTCTGGTGCCGCCCACCTACGCCGGCTGAACTTGAGCCGCACTCGCAGGCGTCGGTGCAGATCCGCCGCCTGCGAGTCACGTGGCACGCAGATCGACCTGACCCGCCACTCTCCGCGCAAACGAAAGCGCAACACCACAATCAATGGCAGCGCCAGACTGTCCGGGCGCAGTTGCACCGCTTGCCAGCCATCAGCCTGATTCCAGACCTGCCAGCCATCGCCATCGCGGCGCAAGCCGCAGAATGCTTTCGGGTGGTTCAGCAGAATCTGCCGTGGCAGCACCCAAAAACCATGCAGCGCACAGACGCAAGTGCCGAGCAGACTGGCCCAGAGCGGAATCGACAGCAGACACAGCGAACCCACGGCGAACGCCTGGGCCAACAGATACGCCGCCAGCAACTGCCGTGAGGCATGCCAGCGGCATTCGAACGTATTACTTGGGCTGGACACGATCCAGAATCATCCGGACCATGCGTTGCAGCTCGGGATCTTCCGACTCGCTGCGCTCCATGAACCAGCCGAACATGTCCTGATCCTCACAGGTCAGCAAACGCACGTACAGATCGCGATCCACTTGATTCAACGTCGCGTAAACCTCCTGCACGAACGGCACCAGCAGCACGTCAAGCTCAAGCATGCCGCGACGGCTGTGCCAAAAGAGGCGATTCAGTTCAACTTGTTCGACCATGGAGCCCTCCTCGAATTTGCCGGGCAGTATACAGCCCCGGCGCGGGCCGCACAGTCGGCTTTGGTCGGGCACCCGTGATCCTTTATCAACTACCCATTTCAACCCTGCCCCCTTATGATGTGCCCCAGTCTATTTACCCTGCGATGACCCATGGCCGATTCTGCTTTTTTCTGCACCCTGTCTCATGAAGGCGTACTCGCGGTTCGCGGTGCGGACGCCGGAAAATTCCTGCAAGGCCAGTTGACCTGCAATATCAATTACCTGAGCGACACCCGCGCCAGCCTCGGCGCCCGCTGCACACAGAAAGGCCGGATGCAGTCGAGCTTCCGCATCCTGCTTGAAGGTGACGGCGTGGTGATGGCGATGGCCAGCGAGCTGCTCGAACCGCAACTGGCCGACCTGAAAAAGTACGCGGTGTTCTCCAAATCGAAGCTGACCGATGAAAGCGCCGCCTGGGTGCGCTTCGGTCTGGCACATGGCGATGCAGCCCTGACCAGCCTCGGTCTGGCACTGCCCGCCGAAACCGACAGCGTTGTACGCAACGAAGGCCTGATCGCAATTCGCGTTTCGCCCGAGCGCGCCGAACTCTGGGTGCCTGCCGCTCAGGCGCAAAGCGTGCAAAGCCAACTGTCGACCGCGCTGCCTGAGGCCGAACTGAATCAATGGCTGCTGGGCCAGATCCGCGCCGGCATCGGCCAGGTCATGCCTTCCACTCGCGAACTGTTCATCCCGCAGATGCTCAATCTGCAGGCGGTCGGCGGCGTGAGCTTCAAGAAAGGTTGCTACACCGGCCAGGAAATCGTCGCGCGCATGCAGTACCTGGGCAAGCTCAAGCGGCGCCTGTACCGCCTGCGCCTCGACGCGGCCGAGTTGCCGGAGCCCGGCACTCAGTTGTTCGCGCCCAGCCACAACAGCTCGATCGGCGAAGTGGTGCTGGCGGCCAATGCCGAGGGAAACATTGAACTCCTGGCCGTGTTGCAGGCCGAAGCTGCCGAAGCCGGTGATTTGCGTCTGGGCGCCCTCGAAGGCCCCGCGTTGCACGTGCTCGACCTGCCTTACGAACTGGATCGCGACCGCGAAATCCAGCGTTGATCGCAGCATTGTTGCAACACCCTAGAGAGTCCAAATGAGCGAACTGGCGGAAAAGGTCCAACAGGATTTGGTTGCGGCCATCGATAACGATGACCTGGTTCTGCCAACGTTGCCGGAAGTGGCCCTGCAGATTCGCAAGGCCGCCGAGGATCCGGAAATCAGCGTCAGCGATCTGAGCAAAGTCATCGGCCGCGACACCGCGCTGTCGGCGCGCCTGATCAAAGTGGTCAACAGTCCGCTGCTGCGCGCTGCCCAGGAAGTCACCGACCTGCACACCGCCATCACCCGTTTGGGCATCAACTACAGCAGCAACCTGGCGATCGGTCTGGTGATGGAGCAGATCTTCAATGCCCGCTCCGAGGTGGTCGAACAGAAGATGCGCGAAGTCTGGCGCAGCAGTCTGGAAATCGCTGGCGTCAGCTATGCCCTGTGTCGTCGTCACACTCAGCTCAAACCCGATCAGGCGGCACTCGGCGGGCTGGTGCATCAGATTGGCGTGCTGCCGATTCTGACTTACGCCGAAGACCACAATGAACTGCTCTCCGATGCGGTCAGCCTGACCCATGTGATCGAGCAGATTCACCCATTGCTCGGCGAGAAATTGCTGCGGGTCTGGGAGTTTCCCGAGCGCCTGGTGCATTTGCCATTGCTGTATCAAGACTTCAGCCGCGACTCGACGCGCATCGATTACGTCGATGTCGTGCAAGTGGCCAATTTGTATTGCCGCAAGGACACCGATCATCCGTTTGCGCGGATTGACCCGTTTAGCGTGCCGGCGTTCAGGAAGCTGGGGATTGATCCGGAGAACAAGCAGTTCTGCGCGGATCTGGAAGAATCGCGGTCGATGTTCTACTGACCTGCGGTGAGGGGATTTATCCCCGTTGGGTTGCGAAGCGACCCTGAACTCTGCGACCCGGTTTTTTCCAGATAGATTGTGATCGCTGAACTGCGACTGCTGCGCAGCCGAGCGGGGATAAATCCCCTCACCACAAAAACTCCTCGCCACAAAAGTATCACCCGGCAATAAAGCTGACCCGCACCTTCAACCCTGCCTGCTCGCCATCATGCAGGGTGATCTGCGCCAGATGCGCACGACAAATCTCGCCGACAATCGCCAAGCCCAGACCTGAACCGGCGACCTGCTGATTACGCCGGTAAAACCGCTCGAACACCCGATCGCGCTCATGCAGCGGGATCCCGGGCCCGTCGTCCTCAACCTCAAGCACCGCCGGCGCCGTCACCCGCAAAATCACATTGCCGCCTGGTGGCGTATGCGCCAGCGCGTTGTCGACCAGATTGCTCAACAGCTCATTGAGCAGCGTCGGCTCACCGCGCAGCCACACCGGTTCATCCGCCTCCAGCGCCAACGCCACACCCCGTTTGTGCGCCAAAGGCGCCATGGCCATGCCCAGCTCTCGGGCCAATTGACTCAGATCGAGCAACTGCGCGCCGCCCTCGGCAATCGCCCGCGCACCGTTTTCGACCCGGGCCAGCGACAGCAACTGATTGGCCAGATGGGTCAGGCGATCGGTGCTTTGTGCGGATGACTCAAGGGTGGTGCGCCAGGTTTCCGGTTCGTTTGAACGCAGGCCCAATTCCAGCCGAGCTTTCAGTGCCGCCAACGGCGTGCGCAACTCGTGAGCGGCATCGGCGATGAACTGCGCCTGCCGCTCGAACTGGCCGCGTAGCCTTTCGGTGAAATGATTGAGCGCGCGTACCAGGGGTCCCAGTTCATGCTGCACTTCCACCAACGGCAGTGGCCGCAAGTCGTCGGGCTGGCGTTCCTCAACGGCGGTTCTTAACCGCTCCAGCGGGCGCAACGCCGCACTCACCGCGAACCACACCAGCAACAATGCGCCCACGGCCAGCATGCCCAGGCGCAGCAACGTATCGGCCGCCAGACTGCGCGCCATGCTGACCCGCGCTTCGTCGGTTTCAGCCACGCGGATCTCCGCCATGCCGTTCATGTTCGGCTCGCTTACGGCCTTGAGCAGGCTGACCACGCGCACGTTCTGGCCGTTGTACTTCGCGTTGTAAAAGCGCGCCAGCGCCGGATAGCTGTCGGTGCGCGGCGTGCCGGGCGGTGGCCCGGGAAGATTTTCGTAGCCGGAAATCAGCTTCTGGTGAATGTCGTTGACCTGGTAATAGATGCGCCCGGCGCTGTCGTAGGCGAAGGTGTCCAGCGCCACGTAAGGCACATCGGCGCTGAGGCTGCCATCGCGCTGCGACAACCCGGCAGCGATGGTGCGTGCCGAGGCCAGCAGCGTGCGGTCATACGCGGTGTCGGCGGCTTCGCGACCGTTCCAGTAAGCGCTCAAGCCGCTGGCGAGCATCAGCACCACCAGCAACCATCCAAGGTTCCACAGCAACCGCCAGCGCAGGCTGCTGGGCTTATGCATCGCGGCTTTCCAGCAGATAGCCGAGGCCACGGAAGGTGACGATGGCCACGGGCTGGCCATCGAGTTTCTTGCGCAAGCGGTGCACGTAGATTTCGATGGCGTCGGGGCTGGCTTCTTCATCGAGGCCGAACACCTGCGCGGCCAGTTGTTCCTTGCTCATCACTCGCCCCGGCCGCGCGATCAACGCTTCGAGGACGGCTTGCTCGCGTGAGGTGAGGGTCAGCAGTTCGTCGCCGAGGGTGAAGCGCCGCGTATCGAGGTCGTAAGCCAGCACGCCACAGCGCTGCTGACGCTCGCCGCCCAGGACACTACGGCGCAGCAAGGCTTTGACCCGCGCTTCCAGTTCCGTCAGTTCGAACGGCTTGGCCAGGTAGTCGTCAGCACCGAGATTGAGGCCATGCACGCGATCCTTGACGTCACTGCGCGCGGTCAGCATCAACACCGGCAGGTTTTTGCCGCGTGCACGCAGCCGCGCCAGCACCTCGAAACCGTCCATGCGCGGCAGGCCGACGTCGAGGATCGCTACGGCGTATTCCTCGCTGCCCAACGCCAGGTCGGCAGCTACGCCATCGTGCAACACATCCACCGTCAGACCGGTGCTCTTGAGCGCCTGAGCCACGCTTTCGGCCAGTTGCAAATGGTCTTCGACGAGCAGGACACGCATGGATTTTTACCTCGTTCAGGGTTGGCCGACGCCACGCTTTGTCGCGGAGTTTACAGCCGCAACCGCCGCTGTGAAGCCCGAAAAACCGCGAAAGACAATTGAAAGGTTGTTGAAAGGTTAGCCGGTTAGAGTCGGCCCACGGACAGTTTCGACTGTCGCCGCTGCCGCCACACAGCGCAACGAAAAACGCCATGAAGCGTTTTCGACTCATAAGAACAATAACGGAGTACCCCAGCATGCCCTCCATGCGCACCAAGGCTGTAATGCCTGCTCGCCTTGCTCGATTCCACCGTTGCACCGTCGGCTTCTCGCCGCAGTCCTGTTTCCCCTCCGTTGTTTCAGTCGTTGCGCTCGCGCCGCGAGAAAACTGCGCCTGCCGCTAGGTTTTCGCGTTGCCCTTTGGTCATTCGGTCCATCCATAACAACAACTCCTCTGGAGACTCAAATGAACGTATCACTGCGTAAAGTTGCTCTCGCCGCTGGCGCGATGCTGTTTGCCGGCCAACTCATGGCCGAGCCGAAACGTCCGGAATGCATCGCCCCCGCCTCCCCCGGCGGTGGTTTCGACCTGACCTGCAAACTGGTGCAGAGCGCACTGGTCAACCAGAAGTTGCTGAGCAAGCCGATGCGCGTCACCTACATGCCCGGCGGTGTCGGCGCGGTGGCGTACAACGCGGTGGTCGCGCAACGTCCGGCGGATGCCGGCACGCTGGTCGCGTGGTCGAGCGGTTCGCTGTTGAACCTGGCCCAGGGCAAGTTCGGCCGCTTCGATGAAACCAACGTGCGCTGGCTCGCGGCCGTCGGCACCAGCTACGGCGCCATCGCAGTGAAAAGCGATTCGCCCTACAAGACCCTCGACGATCTCGTTCAGGCGTTGAAGAAAGATCCAGGCTCGGTGGTTATCGGCTCCGGCGGCACCGTCGGCAGCCAGGACTGGATGCAGACCGCACTGATCGCCAAGGCCGCCGGCATCAACCCGCGCGAGCTGCGTTATGTGGCACTCGAAGGCGGCGGTGAGATCGCCACGGCCCTGCTCGGCGGCCACATCCAGGTCGGCAGTACCGACATCTCCGACTCCATGCCGCACATCCAGAGCGGTGACATGCGCCTGCTCGCGGTGTTCTCGGACAAGCGTCTCGACGAACCGGAAATGAAGGACATCCCGACCGCTCGCGAGCAAGGCTACGACATCGTCTGGCCGGTGGTGCGCGGCTTCTACCTCGGGCCAAAAGTCAGCGACGAAGACTACGCCTGGTGGAAAGACTCGTTCGACAAACTGCTGGCTTCCGACGAGTTCGCCAAGCTGCGCGATCAGCGTGAGCTGTTCCCGTTCGCCATGACCGGCCCGGAACTGGACACCTACGTGAAGAAGCAGGTCGCCGACTACAAAGTGCTGGCCAAAGAGTTCGGCCTGATCCAGTGATCGTCTCTGTCTAGTGGCTGCGTCTCCTACGCGGGGACGCAGCACAGGAGCTCCCATGCTTATTCAACGCATTTTCGCCTCGGTGTTGCTGCTGGTGTGTGCCGGCCTGGCACTGATGGCGTGGCCGTACCAAGCGGCTTTTTCCTATGAACCCGTCGGCCCACGCGCCTTTCCGCTGCTGATGCTCGGCCTGATGGGGCTGGCGCTGCTGTACATGGTGGTTCGCCCGGCACCCATCAAACACAACCCGGATGAGCCGCCGCTGGATCGCGAAACCCTGACCAAGATCGGTCTCTGCGTGGTGTTGCTGCTGGTGTTTGCCGGCACCTTCGAACCCCTTGGCTTCATCGTGGCCAGCATCATTACCGGCGTACCGATGGCCCGTCTCTATGGCGGCCGCTGGCTGCCGAGCGTGGTCATCATCAGCCTGATGGCGGTTGGTCTCTATCTGCTGTTCGATCGCTTGATGGATGTTCCGCTGCCACTCGGCCTGCTCAGCGTCCTGGAGAACTGATATGGATACCCTTGGCTATTTGGGTCAGGGCTTCGGCGTCGCGCTGAGCCCGTACAACCTGGTGACCGCCCTGTGCGGCACCCTGATCGGCACCGTCGTCGGCCTGTTGCCGGGCCTTGGTCCGATCAATGGCGTGGCGTTGCTGATTCCGATCGCGTTCGCACTCGGCCTGCCGCCGGAGTCGGCGCTGATCCTGCTCGCGGCGGTGTATCTGGGCTGCGAATACGGCGGCCGGATCAGCTCGATCCTGCTGAACATTCCGGGTGAAGCCTCGACTGTGATGACCACCCTCGACGGCTACCCGATGGCCCGCAAAGGCATGGCCGGTGTGGCACTGTCGCTGTCGGCGTGGAGTTCGTTCATCGGCGCGTTCATCGCCACGTGTGGCATGGTGCTGTTTGCGCCGCTGCTGGCGAAATGGGCGATTGCCTTCGGACCGGCGGAATACTTCGTGTTGATGGTGTTCGCGATTGTCTGTCTCGGCGGCATGGCTGGTGATCGACCGTTGAAGACCTTTATTGCGGCGCTGATCGGTCTGTTCCTTTCCACCGTCGGCATCGACGCCAACAGTGGCGTGTACCGTTTCACCGGCGACAACATTCACCTGACCGACGGCATTCAGTTCGTCGTGCTGGTGCTGGGTCTGTTCTCGATCAGCGAAATCCTTCTGCTGCTGGAAAAGACCCACCACGGCCAGGAAGCGGTGAAAGCCACCGGCCGGATGATGTTCAACTTCAAGGAAGCGGCGTCGGTTTTCGTCGTCAACGTGCGCTGCGGCGTGCTCGGTTTCATCATGGGCGTGCTGCCCGGTGCCGGCGCGACGCTCGCCAGTGCCGTGGCCTACATGACCGAGAAGCGCATCGCTGGCACCAGCGGCAAATTCGGTGAAGGTGATCCCCGTGGTCTGGCCGCGCCAGAGACCGCAATCGGCGGCGCGGCGTGCGGCGCTCTCGTTCCGATGCTGACCCTCGGCGTTCCGGGTTCGGGCACAACTGCGGTGATGATCGGCGCGCTGTCGCTGTACAACATCACCCCGGGTCCACTGCTGTTCCAACAGCAACCGGACATCGTCTGGGGTCTGATCGCGTCGTTGTTCATCGCCAACGTGATGCTGGTGATCCTCAACATCCCGATGATCCGCGTATTCACCCGCATCCTCGCCGTGCCGAACTGGGCGCTGGTGCCGATCATCGCGATCATCACCGGGATCGGCGTTTACGCGGTGCACGCGACCACCTTCGATCTGTTCCTGATGATCGGTATCGGCATCTTCGGTTACATCCTGCGCAAGCTGGATTTCCCGCTGTCGCCACTGCTGCTGGGCTTCATCCTCGGTGGCCTGATGGAGCAGAACCTGCGTCGCGCCCTGTCGATCTCCAATGGCGCGCTGGAGATTCTCTGGTCGAGTCCGATCACCTTCGGTTGCTGGATCCTCACCGCGATCATGCTGCTGATGCCGCTGATCCGCATCTGGCGTAAACGTTCGGCGGCACGGCGCGTCATTGCCGATGTTTGATCGCTTGTCCCTGAAAGCCTGGTGGGGCACCCCGCTGGTCGGTCTGCTTGGCGGTTTCATCGCCAGTCAGATCGGCTGGCCGCTACCGTGGATGGTCGGCTCGTTGCTGGCGATCATCCTGGTGCGCTGCCTGACGCCGTGGCAACTGGCGGAAATCCCTGGCGGGCGCAAGTGCGGCCAGTGGATCGTCGGCATCGGTATCGGCCTGCACTTCACCCCGCTGGTGATGGAACAGGTGCTCAGCCATTTCGGTTTGATTTTCTTCGGTGCATTGGTCACCAGCCTGTCGGCAGTGGTCGGCGTGTGGCTGATGCGCCGCACCGGCGAGGACCGCGCCACGGCGTTTTTCTCAAGTATGCCCGGTGGTTCCGGGGAGATGGTCAACCTCGGCGCGCGCAACGGTGCACTGCTCAGCCATGTCGCGGCCGGGCAGAGTCTGCGGGTGTTGGTGGTGGTGTTGTGCGTGCCGGCGGCGTTCAAGTATCTGCTCGGCGACGGCACGCCGATTTCTCACGCCGGCAGTGTCGATTGGCGCTGGCTGGCGATTCTGTTCCCGGCGGGCGCCCTGCTCGCCTGGCTCTGGCAGCGTCTGCGCCAACCCAATCCATGGCTGTTCGGGCCGTTACTGGTCAGTGCGGCGGTCAGCATCACCTGGGATCTGCACATCGGTTTGCCCAATGGCGGCAGTCAGATCGGTCAATGGCTGATTGGCAGCGGCCTGGGCTGTCACTTCAATCGGCAGTTCTTCCGCCGCGCGCCGTCGTTCATGGGCCGGACGTTGATCGGCACGGCGCTGACCATGTTGATCGCGTCGCTGGCGGCGCTGGGCTTGAGTGCATTGACCCATCTGGATCTGCGTTCGCTGACCCTGGGCATGATGCCCGGCGGGATCGCCGAGATGAGCCTGACGGCGGAGACCCTGCAACTGTCGGTGCCGCTGGTGACGGCGATGCAGGTGATGCGGCTGTTGTTTGTGCTGTTTCTGGCGGAGCCGTTGTTCAAATACTGGAATCGTCATCCCGCCTAAGTCTGCGAGATCGGGTCGCTCTTTTCGCGAGCAGGCTCGCTCCCACAGGGGTTTGTGGCTTGCACACAATTCCTGTGGGAGCGAGCCTGCTCGCGAAGGGGCCAACCCGGTCGACACATCAAATCGGTGGCAAGCGCCAGTCGATCGGCGTTTCGCCATTCTGTTCGAGAAACTTGTTGGTCCGGCTGAAATGCCCACAGCCCAAAAACCCGCGATAGGCCGACAACGGCGACGGATGCACCGAGGTCAGCACCAGGTGCTTGGTCGCGTCGATCAGCTTCTGCTTGCTCTGCGCATGGGCGCCCCAGAGCATGAACACCAGATGCGGCTGCCGCTCGCTGACCACCTCAATGATGCGGTCGGTGAAGTGTTGCCAGCCCTTGTCCTTGTGCGCGTTGGCGTTGGCGCGCTCAACCGTCATGGTGGTGTTGAGCAGCAGCACGCCCTGTTCGGCCCAGCTCTGCAGATAGCCGTGGTTGGGAATGTCGATATTGAGGTCGCGCTTCAGCTCTTTATAGATGTTGACCAGCGACGGCGGCGCCGGCACGCCCGGTTGCACGGAAAAGCACAGACCGTGGGCCTGGCCCGGGCCGTGATACGGATCCTGGCCAAGGATCACCACTTTGACTTTATCCAGCGGCGTCGAATTCAGCGCATTGAAAATCAGCGGCCCCGGCGGATAGATCTCCTTGCCGGCTGCCCGCTCCTGCTGCAGAAAGTTGCGCAACTCTGCCATGTAAGGCTGGTCGAACTCAGCACGCAGTGCCTCCTTCCAGCTCGGTTCGAGTTTGATACGGTCGTCAGCAGTCATGGTCATTTCCGGCAAAAACAATGGGGCGAACCCTAGGAAAGCCGACCACGCTTGTCAATTGATCTGACGCAGATCCGGCACTTTCCCCCATAGCGATCATACTGATCGCTCAAATTCCCGATCGAGGTCACGATGAATCTGCACTTCGAAGAACTTACCGGCACCGACGGCGCCCGCATCGGCATCGCCAGCCTGGATGCCGAAAAATCGTTGAACGCGCTGTCACTGTCGATGATCAACGCGCTCAGCGACAAATTGAACGCCTGGGCCAATGACCCGCAAATCGTCTGCGTGCTGCTGCGCGGTAACGGCAGCAAAGCCTTCTGTGCCGGCGGCGAGGTGCGCAGCCTGGTCGAAGCCTGCCGCGCTCACCCCGGGGAAGTACCGCCGCTGGCCGCGCAGTTTTTCAGCGCGGAATATCGCCTCGATTACAGCCTGCATACCTATCCCAAGCCGCTGATCTGCTGGGGTCACGGTTATGTGCTCGGTGGCGGCATGGGTCTGCTGCAGGGCGCCAGCACGCGGATCGTCACGCCGAGCAGCCGTCTGGCGATGCCGGAAATCACTATTGGACTGTATCCGGACGTCGGCGCCAGTTGGTTTCTCGCCCGATTGCCGGGCAAGCTCGGCTTGTTTCTCGGCCTGACCGGCGCGCACATCAACGGCCGTGATGCGCTGGATCTGGACCTGGCCGATCGCTTCCTGCTCGACGAACAGCAACCGCAATTGATCGAAGGCCTGCTGCAATTGAACTGGCAGGAACAGACCGCCATGCAGCTCAACAGCCTGCTCAAGGCTCTGCAGCAGGAGGCACTTGAGCAAATGCCCGAAGCGCAGTGGCTGCCGCGTCGCCAGCTGATCGACGAACTGCTCGACGTCAGCGACGTTGCCTGTGCGTGGAAAGCCATCAGTCTGCACCGCGACAGCAGCGATCCATTGATCGCCCGAGCGGCGAAAACCATGACCGAGGGCTCGCCGCTGACCGCGCATCTGGTCTGGGAACAGATCAGCCGCGCGCGGCACATGTCGCTGGCCGAAGTATTCCAGATGGAATACACCCTGAGCCTCAATTGCTGCCGCCATCCGGAATTCAGCGAAGGCGTGCGTGCGCGGTTGATCGACAAGGATCAGAAGCCGCACTGGCACTGGCCGGACATCAATAACGTGCCGGATGCGGTGGTCGAGGCGCACTTTCATAAGGTCTGGGAGGGACGGCATCCGTTGGCGGATCTGACCCAGTATTGAAGTGGCGCGAGGCCCGCGATGGCGACTGGATTGCCTTCGCGGGCCGGCTCAATCGGTCGTCTTGTCAGACATTCAGTCCGTAGAACTCAATGAATTCCTTCATGGCCCGCTGCGCTTCATCGTCGCCCTTTATCAAAATATCCTCGACATCCCTTAATGGCGGAAGCGGGTGCAGGCGCTCGGCAATCTGCGTCGCGCTGTAGTCTTGAGTCGCTGTTCCTTCGCTGACTCTTATGAAGCCAATAGCGTTTTCACCTTCGGCAAAATGACTGGAAACCCGGATTTTCGGTGCCATGCCGTAGTCGACCACGATCACCAGATCATCACGCTCACGGTGAAACTTCAGGTTGTCGATCGTCAGCATGCGCTCGGAAAAATCGATCCCGTCCAGGCCGCCTCCGTTGTTGATGATCACGTCTCTGCCGAGGCCATCGTATCGGTAGATATCATTTCCCGCGCCGCCGGTTAGCGTGTCATTGCCCGGCCCACCCAGCAGCAGATCATCACCGGGGCTGCCCGTGAGCACGTCATCCCCGTGCATGCCTCGGATCTCTCCCGCGCCGCTTATCGTGTCATTGCCGCGACCGCCCACGAGTGGCAGCGCTCGTCCGTCTCGCAAGGAAGTTGAACGGGTGGGATGGTTGACGATGACACCCGTATGAAAAGTCTCGGGCGC
The DNA here is from genome assembly GCF_979258175.1 of Pseudomonas sp. AC255. Lineage (NCBI taxonomy): Bacteria > Pseudomonadati > Pseudomonadota > Gammaproteobacteria > Pseudomonadales > Pseudomonadaceae > Pseudomonas > Pseudomonas sp. AC255. The sequence goes on from NZ_OZ409841.1 coordinate 3,807,751, forward strand.
AGGTCCCAGCTGACTTGATTCCAGGAGCTGCTTCAAACTTGCGACCGACCCATCGGCGAACTTGACGAGTTCAATACCGGCGCCCTCAAGTTCACCGTTGTGGGGCCAGACGATGCGGACTTTCTGTGTCCCGCCCCATTGGATATCGAGTGTCGGATGAAGCATTTTCGCTCTCGGCGGGTTGCGGTAAGCCCCGCGACCCGGGTTGGGTTCCAGCTCGACATGAGTGGTCTCTATCAGCGCAGCACCCCAGCTCAATTGCAGTGCATCGCGCTGCGCATCTGCTGGAAGAACGACCGTGTCCTCATCGATCAATCCGTACTCGTCTTTCCACTCCGCTGCGCCAACTTCTGCGCGGTGGAAAACAGGGTTCGGCACATCCGCAATCGTGGTGGTCGCTGCGGCGTGCGCTTGCACGATGTAGGTGTCGGCACCGCCTTCGCCGTAAAGCCAGTCATCCCCTGCCCCGCTGACCAGATAGTCGGCGCCCACGGAGCCCAGCAAGGTATCGTCACCTGCACCTGCGGATAAAAACGCGCCCGGTGTTCTGTCGCCGACAGTGCCGTAGTCAAGTGGGGAGCCTGCATAAGCGACGATCAGATCGTCTCCCGCGCCGCCGTGGAAAACATTTTCCACTTCGACGTTGACTCGCCCGCCGGCATCGTTGCCATGGACGATTTTGCGTTTGATCGTCGTGCTTTCGACCTCCCAGCGGAATTCCTTGCGCACCGTTCCGGCCGAACCGAAGCTTGCCGCCGGATAGACGTACCAGCCTTCAAGCGCGCCGGATTCCTTTCGGTCCTCAACCAATACGTCGCCCGTATTGAATGAAAACCCGTTGGCCGAACCGGATCGATAATAGCGAGGCGCCTGAGCTGAGGAAGGCATTGCTCCCTCGGCTTTCACCTGCTTATTTTCGACACGGGTTGTGGTTGTCGACTGCCTTTCACTGACCACGGCGTGCGCTGAATCAACCTTCATCCATGGCGGCGTTTCAGACAGTGTCCCCGCTTCGACGCTGTCCTCGATCAGCTCGGTGTGAGTGGTGTAACCGGTGTCGCTGGTAGTGATATGGCTGCGAACCCAGACGCCTTCCTCATTCAAGGTAAAACCTGTGGCGTGTCTGCGGGCGGAGCGTTTTGACTTGATTTGCGCGAGGAACTCATCGGTCCAGTTGACCGCTTGAACAGATGCCACCAGGCCTTGCGCCGCAGCGGTGACATCGTCTGGCTTAACCGGATCCGCAACTTTGCTTTCAGGGGTTGCCGGGGCGGTGACAGGTTCTGGTACGGGTGATTCGGCCGTCTCTATCGGTGGCAATGTTTTGCGCAGGACATCCTCATAACCCAGTACAACACCATCGCTGAAACTGAATGTGGAATCCTTCCACCGCTCGTGATTCTTGATGAGTATCGCGTCGCCCGTGCCATTGGCCAGTCGCAACACCGTGCCGACGGTAACTTCGATAACGTCGGCCTTCAGGCTTTGCGCGGAAAACCCTGCACCGAACCTGATGATGTTGCGGCCGCCGGCATCGGTGAAGATATCCAGACCGTCGCCAGCGCCGAAATAGTAGATGTCAGCGCCATCCATGCCATCCAGCACGTCAGCACCGGGACCGCCATCAAACACGTTGTCGCCAGAATCGCCGCGAAGGTAGTCCGTCCCTTCCCCGCCCAGCAAGGTGTCGTTGCCAGCGCCTCCGAGCAGCGTGTCGTTGCCTGAGCCACCGTGCAGATAATCGGCATTCTGCTCGGCCTCAGCGCTGTTTTCGTAATCGCCGGCCAACATGTCGTCACCCGCGCCGCCGTACAGCGTGTCGGCACCGAAACCACCCTGTAACGTATCGTTTCCTTCACCGCCCTGAAGCACGTCATTGTTGCTTCCGCCCGGTTGCAGGTCAGACACATCGCCATCGAGGAAATCAGCCCCTGCGCCACCCACCAGCGTATCCGCGCCACCCATGCCGCGCAGGGTGTCATCCCCCGCGCCGCCATCGAGAAAGTCGTTGCCGTGATAACGAACCGGATGGTCAGGGCTGTCGCCGATCAGATCGTCATGGCCTTCGCCGCCGAAGAGCAGATCATCGCCACCGCCGCCCCAGAGCGTGTCATCGCCGAGGCCACCGTCCAGCAGATCATCGCCAAAAAAATGCGCGGCATCGCCTTCGACGCCGTCCAGTACGCCGTCATCACCCTGCAAAATGTCGTTGCCAGGGCCGCCATACAAAGCGTCGCTGCCACCGTTACCGCCGAGTGAATCATCACCACTGCCGCCGTCCAGCACATCGTTGCCATGGTGTCTGCTGGGCAGGCCACCGCCCCAATCAAGGTTGTCACCAAGCATCACGTCGTTGCCGCTGCCACCGGTCAGGGTGTCGTTACCTTGATCGCCTTTGAGAAAATCGTCGTCAGCTCCGCCGTCAAGCAGGTCCTCCCCCCAGCCGCCATCGATAAAGTCCTTGCCACCCTGACCGTACAGCACGTCGTCACCGCCCTCGGACGCACTGTTTATCGAGGCCTTTGAAAAGACCGTTCGGTGACTGGTCACACCGCGAGCAATCGTGACGGCAGCGCGCTTAACCGACCAACCTTGTTCCAGCGCACCGGTGGTTTCGTCTCCGGATAACACATCGTCGCCAGCACCGCCGATCAAGGTATCCCGGTCATTGCCACCGAGCAGAACATCTCGGGATGCCGTACCGATAAGCAAATCGTCACCTTGCCCGCCGTCGAGCCAGTCTCCGCGATTCGCCTTGCCCTTGGCGTCACCGTCGGCCATGGCCTTTTCGATTGTCGTCTGCTTGTCGCCGAATAACCGATCGTCTCCAGCCTTGCCGAACAATCGATCAGAACCCCCAGGCCGAGAATGACGTCGTCTGCGGCGGAACCGTAAAGTACGTCGGCCTTGTTGCGCTGTTTGACCTTGGGCAGCAGCACCACGTTGCCCAGCTCATCAAAGGAGGGCTGATCGCCGGGGACAGTGGGATCGGCGTCTTTGGCTTTCCAGTCGCCCTGGAGGGTCAGATCAGCAACGGGGACCGGCTGCTCCTCGTATTCAGGGAGGCGGATACCAAGCATCCCGGGCTGGAAGTTTTTGATGACCACCAGATCGCCCTGGCCGTATTTGATGTTGAGGGTGTTTTCAACAAGCGCCAGGGTGATGGACCGATCCTCGGTAGACCAGATATTGCTCAGAGGCGCGCGGCGTTTGAGTGCGGGAATCGGTGCGCCGTTGATCCACAGTTGCCCATCGGCGTTGGCATCAAGAATCTCGTCGAGGCCATCGCCGCTGGCGAATTCATAACGGTCGTTGCCTTCGCCACCGATCAAGGAGTCGTTACCCTTTCCTCCGATCAGAACATCGTCACCGGCCATCCCGTACAACACATCATTGCCGTCACCTCCGGTTAGCGAGTCATTGCCGCGACCACCTTCAATGACATCGTGACCGGCCATCCCATCGATGGAGTCATTGCCCACGCCGCCATACAGATGATCGGCATTGGCGCCACCAGCGAAAGACCGCCCGCCGTCATCACCGAACATGGCCAACGAGTTCAGCACTCCGGTGGTCATCGGCGCCTGTTTGCCGGAGGCGAGATCGGAGTAGGAAAACTGCTGCAGCGAGTGTTCTCCAAACGAGCCTTGGGTTCGGGCAATCAAACGGGCGAGCATCTGCGCACGATCCGCCAGCCACTGCGCGGTGATAAAGCCTTCGCCAGTGTGCGGATCGTAAAGCTCGAGGTTGCGGTCGGGATAACCGTCGGCTCGCTCTATGACGACTTCACTCAGTTGCTGCAAAGAGTTGCGCAACGCCAGACCGAGCGGCGTCGCCTCGGCTGCCAGTTTCGCCCATGCATTGGCATTGCCGAACTCGCTTATTGTCCGGGTGACGATGCTTTGCGACTGCTCTGGGGAGAATGCCGAGAAGAAGGCGTAAGCGTTGCTGGCGAAAGTGTCGTTGGTAGTGGGTATGGCAGCAGAATCGCCGTCGTAAGTGCGCTTGAACATGTCGAGAAATTCGTTCTGGCCGTAGCGCAAGATCAGCTCGACCACGGCGGCAACGGGCGTGCCTTTGACTACATGCTGAATCAGCGGATTCACACTGCCACTGGCCAGCGCGATATTGATTTGCTCCGGAACCACTGAAAGCAGACTTTGCAGTGGATTGATGCCGAAATTACTGATCGCCGCTCGCAGGCCGACGCTGTAGGCGTCGATGGCGAAGAGAATGTTTTTATAGTCGTCGAGCCGGTTGGGTTTTGCCTGGATGGGTGGGCCGTCATCTTCCCCGTTCGAATCACCGGCGCAGATCAACCGCCAGGTTTCATAGGGAGGCTTTCCACCTAACAAGCTGAAACCGACCGTTCCAGACCAACCGGCATTACGCTTAACGGCGGTGTCGTCCTCTCCGCAAACCTCCTTGAACAGGGCCTCGCCAATCGCGCTGGCGTCGATTTCTGCGATCTGGCTGATTGACGGAACGGTCCAGGGTGCCAGTTGACCGGCAAGGGATCCGTTGATCAGGGTATTGATGAAGTTGACGGCAACCTGGTTGGATGAAAGCTGCATCAGGTCTTCACTGAAAATTGTATTCAGTCTGAGTTCACCCTGGCGGGAGGTGTAACCACGAATCAGGGCAGAGTAGGCACCGTTTCCACCGTTGGCATCAATGGCCACGGCAAGCCAGAGTCTGGCGCTTTTCAGCACTTCTCCGGCCTCTTTATCGGCAGTTACAACGTCAGAAACTTTTTCACCAATAATATCGAACAGTTTTTGGTACAGGGGGCGCAGCTTGCCCCTGCTATTTTCAGCGCATCGTACTGAATTTGTTTTGAGCTCAGCCTCATTCCTTTGCAAATATTAGCCGCGTTGAAAATCTCTGATTTTTCCATGTCGCTAAAAACATAACTCATTGTTACTTCCTTGTAATAACAGCCCGTGAAAGATAACCACTGAGATACTTGAGCATCTCAGGTGCTTCGCGTAATGACGCTAATCCGAGTTTTACGCCACCGTGCCCACCAGCGAAGTCGAAGTTATCCAGATTGATAGCGCAGAAGAAATTCAGTTTGCCGAAATCAAGATTTTCCAATTCAGTTCTGCTGAACCTTGCCAGTTTCTCGTCAGTCAGCTTTTCCTCCGAAGCCGGGCGAATCAAGCCGTCACAGTTGATCAACCGAGGGGTTCCATCTCGCCGCGGCCAGCCAGTAATGACAAACGTTCGAACCGAATCTTCATTCTTGAAATGCGGTGGAGGTGCATCGAGCCAAATCTCCAGCCCCGGATAATTCTTTAGTTTCACAATCAACTCATCCGGCCAGTTGACGTGCCGATAACCCCGCTCATGGGGTTCGGTGGTTTCTTTCCTGGTAAAAAGTCCGGCGTTCAATTTATAGAGCCGCCAACTTTTGGGGATCGACTCTGCGCGCTGATCCTGGTACCGGTGCAGCCCCGTCCCGGTCCACCAGAAAAGCCCCTTCATAGCAATCGCCAGACACGCTTTCTTGTTCACCATTTCAGGCATGCCTACATAAAACTCAGGGACTAGCGTCTTATCTATATAGGCGCCGCCTAATATCGGCACTTGCTGCATGCTCGCCAGCTTGTTCTGGCAAGCTTTCTCGTTTGCCTGGTGAATAGCCGCCGACTCGGCAGATTGTTCTTTGCGAATATAAAATTCCGCTACGCAATAACAGACATAAAAGAACAATCCATACTTCAATAACCTTTTAAAACACTTGATCGCCTGCTTACGCGACCTCCTGGACATTTCAAACCTCCCGCTCAAACTGCGGAACGGTTGGTATGTCGCTATGCCCGGATATCGCGCTTGCAAAAATCTCAAAATATTGGCTCACGCCCGATTCCACACTGAACCGACCTGCCGTCAACTTCGCGGCGCTGGCAAGACCATCGTACTCACCTGCCGACTTCAAAACCTTGCCTACACTTCTGGCAATTTCTTGATGGTCGAAGAAATCCACCAATATTCCATTAACCCCCTCGACAATGACTTCCCTTACCGGAGCCGTATCCGACGCAACAACCACACAACCGGACGCCATCGCCTCCAGTAACGACCAGGACAAGACAAACGGATACGTCAAATAGACATGAACTTTCGAACACTGCAGAACCGCTCGATAAGTCTGGTAGGGAAGTTTCCCTGTGAAATGCACTCTGGAGTGATCGAAACTGACCTTCGCCTCCATCCTGCTGCGCCAATCCGGGTACCCGACCGGCTTACTCCCATAACTGACACCGTCACCGCCAACCACGATGATCTGCGCATCTGGACACTCGGCCTGAATAAGCGGGATCGCTCGCATGAAACTGTGAAAGCCGCGATAAGGCTCAAGGTTTCTGGCGACATAGGTAACGATCGGCTGTCCGGCTTTGAGCTCGATTCCATTGGGCAATCTGACTTCCCCGACTTTCGCCAGGTCAGAATTTTGAATCACACCTTCGTGAATGACCCGAATCGCCGACCGGTAAGCGGCCGGAAACAGGCTGCGCTGCCACTGGGTAGGCGCGATTGCGATATCGCATTGTTGAAGATTCAACAGATGCAGCGAGTTGAGCACTCGCAGCCGTGACGACTCCCTTGCGGCTCGGCGGAATTCAGGGTCGAACCCGCAATCGGCGCCCTGCGCTCGATAGTAATACTCGCAATAGTGAATCAGCGGCGTATCGGCATAGACGTCCTTGGCAAACAGCGTCTCTCCCCATCCGGGATGACCAAGAATCACGTCTGGCTGATAGCCCGAACGTTTCAGCCTGCCCAGGATTTCAAAAACTTTCTGCCCGTCGATCACCGCTTGTTCGTAGCGGATCAGATACGGGTGAATATTGCCGGGCGCTCGGCTGGTCGCTCGATATCGATGGATTTCCACACCGGCGACGCCCGGTGCAGTGTCCCGACCTACCGCCACAACCTCATCACCGCGCTCCAGCGCCGCCAGCACCACATGACGGAACTGACCCGGAAAATTTTGGTGAATAACCAGAAGCTTCATAGCGCTAAACGTCCATTTTTCGCCGCTATCGAGCTGAGGATTGCTCGCCTCGTTCGGCATCCACGAACGCTAACAAACGCCACGAAATGAAACTGTAGGACGCTTCCGGGAATCTCCTAGGAGATGGCCAACGGAACAACTTTTCGCCGGGCAAAAAAAGCGGCGCTTGATGCGCCGCTTGTTCATTGCAGAGATTTACCAGCGGTTGCCACGGCCGTTGTAGTCACGCCGACCGCTGTGGCGATCATAGTTGCCGCGACCGCGGTGGTCATTGTCCCAACCGCCGCGACGGTGGCCGTCCCAGCGTCCGCGATCATTGCCGTGCCAGCGACGGCTTTCGTAGTAACGCGGGGCCAGTTGGTAGTGCCGCGGCGCCTGGTAATAACGTGGTTGCTGGTAGTAACGCGGCGCTGGCTGGTAGTAGCGCGGCTGAGTGTAATAAGTGCCGCCGCTGCGGTAATAGGAGCCGCCACCGCTGTAATAGGCCGGTGCGGGTGATGTGTAGACCTCTGACCTGTAGTAGCTGTCTCCATAGGAATAAGGAACGCATCCGCCAAGGGAAAAAAGCATCACGGCAAGCAGTACGATTCGGCGATACATAGCGGCCTCCTGGACCGCGGGTTGGCCACACCAGCGACGCTGGCAGGCGACCGTCAGCAATTGCGTGACTGTCGAAGAATCAGACAGCGGTTTCAGAATCTGGTGCGTTCCTGCAACAAGTTGAAACAAGTGATTATGAAATCTTGTTTATCCGCAAATCAACGCCCCGTGAACCCTGAACACGCTGCATGACGGTGCAACCACGCACCACCACGATGCGCTGTCGCTCGCCCCGCTCACCTCGGCAATCCAGCAGATCCCCGCCGCAGAGGCCTCGGCCGGACTTGGCACGCCTCTCGCTTTAGCAAACCCGTGCAGGAGTCATCACAGGTTCGCGGCACCACAATTTGCAATGGCTGACTAGGGTTCCGGCTCGCAATCGCGAGTGGCTGGTCCGAGAGTTGGCGACCTCCAGTTGAGGTTACACGGCGGGACAAAAGCCCGGGAGACAAGCCACCGTTCGCGGTGCCGCGTTGCCTTCCTGTCCGCCCTCGATCAACTGGAGAATCCGCAATGATCCGACTACGTTTCCCCGCCCTGCTCGCCGCCGCCTTCGCCGCGCTCATCAGCACGCAATCTTCCGCCGCCCAGAAAGACCACTTCAGCGTGTGCTGGACGATCTACGCCGGCTGGATGCCATGGGAATACGCCGGCAGCCAGGGCATCGTCGACAAATGGGCGAAGAAATACGGGATCAAGATCGACGTCGTGCAGCTCAACGACTACGTCGAATCGATCAACCAGTACACCGCCGGCCAGTTCGACGGCTGCACCATGACCAACATGGATGCGCTGACCATTCCGGCTGCCGGTGGTGTCGACAGCACCGCGCTGATCGTCAGCGATTTCTCCAACGGCAACGACGGCATCGTGCTCAAGGGTGAAGGTAAAAAAGTCACCGATCTGAAAGGCATGGACGTCAATCTGGTCGAGCTGTCGGTCTCGCATTACCTGCTGGCCCGGGCACTGGACTCGGTGGACCTGACCGAGAAAGACCTGAAGGTCGTCAACACCTCCGACGCCGACATTGCCGCCGCGTTCAACACCGACGACGTCAACGCCGTGACCACCTGGAACCCGATGCTCTCGGATATCAAAGCCAAACCCGGCGTCACCGAAGTGTTCAATTCCAGCCAGATCCCCGGCGAGATCATGGACATGATGGTGGTCAACAGCGCCACCCTCAAAGACAACCCGGCGCTGGGCAAAGCGCTGACCGGGGCGTGGTTCGAAGTGGTCGCTTTGATGAACGCGAAAAGTGCCGCGAGCAAAGCTGCGCTGGAGCACATGGCCAAGGCCTCTGGCACCGATCTCGCCGGATTCCAGGCGCAACTGGACACCACAAAACTGTTCGCCACGCCGAGCGAAGCGCTGAATTTCGCCACCAGCAAACAACTGCCGGACACCATGCGCAAGGTCGCCGAATTCTCCTTCGAGCACGGCCTGCTCGGCGAAGGCGCGAAAGACCCGAGTGCGGTGGGCATGTCCTTCGCCAACGGCGTGACCAGCGGCGACACCGCCAATCTCAAGCTGCGTTTCGATCCGACCTACGTGCAGATGGCCGCCGACGCCAAGCTGTAAGCCACGGAGGATTTGGCCATGCGCCTGATCAATCGCCACCCCGATCGCCCGAGTCGCCTGTTGCTGGTGATCCTGCCGTTCGCGCTGGTGCTGTTCGCCTACTTCACAGGCTCGGCCGAGCGCCTGGCGGACAACCCCAACGACAAACTGCTGCCCAGCGCCGTGCAGATGAGCGACGCGGTAAAACGCCTGGCCTTCAACGCCGACAGCCGCACCGGCGAATACCTGTTGTGGCAAGACACCGCGTCGAGTCTGCGGCGCTTGGCCATCGGCCTCGGCATCGCGGCGCTGGCGGGTCTTTGCCTCGGTATTGCGGCGGGCACCCTGCCGCTGTTCGGCGCGCCGTTGTCGCCGTTGCTGACGGTGCTGTCGATGGTGCCGCCGCTGGCGATCCTGCCGATTCTGTTCATCGTCTTCGGGCTGGGCGAGTTGTCGAAAGTCATGCTGATCGTCATCGGCATCACCCCGGCGCTGGCCCGGGATCTGGAACAGCGTGCCCGCGACATTCCGGTCGAACTGCTGATCAAGGCGCAGACCCTCGGCGCCTCGACCTGGACGCTGATGCTGCGCGTGGTCTTGCCGCAGCTGTTGCCGCGCTTGCTGATCTCGCTGCGCTTGATGCTCGGTTCGGCGTGGCTGTTCCTGATTGCCGCCGAAGCGATCGCCTCCACCGACGGCCTCGGCTACCGGATCTTTCTGGTGCGGCGCTACCTCGCCATGGATGTGATCCTGCCCTATGTGGTGTGGATCACCCTGCTCGCCTGGCTGATGGACTGGGGCCTGAAACAGCTGACCCAGCGCGCTTTCCCTTGGTATGAGGGAGCGGCGAAATGAGCTTCATCACAGTAAAAAACGTCTGGCAGCAGTACGCCGATCAAGTGGTGCTGGAAGGCTTGAACCTGAGCGTCAACGAGGGCGAGTTCTGCACCTTGGTCGGCGCCTCCGGTTGCGGCAAATCGACCTTCCTGCGCCTGCTGCTCGGCCAGGAAAGCGCCAGTCGCGGGGAGATTCTGCTCGACGGCCAGCCCTTGGCCAGCGAGCCGGATGCCAGCCGTGGCGTGGTCTTTCAGCGCTACTCGGTGTTCCCGCACCTGAGCGTGCTCGACAACGTCGCCCTCGGTCTCGAATTGCCGCGCGCGCCCTTGCTTGGCCGGCTGTTCGGCAGCGCCAAACGCGAGGCCCGCGAACAGGCGGCAGCACTGCTGAGCAAAGTCGGCCTCGGCCATGCGCTGGACAAGTACCCGGCACAGCTGTCCGGCGGCATGCAGCAACGCTTGGCCATCGCCCAGGCGCTGATCATGAAGCCGCGCGTGTTGCTGCTCGACGAGCCCTTCGGCGCACTCGACCCGGGCATTCGCAAGGACATGCACGCGCTGCTGCTGGAGCTGTGGCGCGAGACGCAACTGACGGTGTTCATGGTCACCCACGACCTGTCCGAAGGCTTCAGCCTCGGCACGCGCCTGCTGGTGTTCGACAAGGTGCGCCTCGACCCGCACGCCCCCGGCGCCTATGGCGCCCGCATCACCTACGACATCCCGTTGAACAGCGACCGCCGCGCCCAGCGCGCCGCCGTCGAGGCCCTGCCGCTGCCGCTGGCGGGCACCCTTCGCACTGCTTGAGAGGACTGCTGCAATGACTGATTCAATCCAACTCTTCCCCCCTTCGCTGAAGAACTGCTGCCGGGCGGCGGCCACCGTTCGTTCGTGCTCAAGCGCGGCCAGTTACTGCGCCTGACCGACCTGCGCGGCGGCGCCAATGTCAGCCTGACCTTGCTCAATGCCCATGAAAAAACCGAGCGACTGAACCTGCCCGACAGCCTCAAATGCCAACACACCGCCAAGCTCACTGCCGGCCACTGCCTGTACTCGGACATGGGCCGCGTACTCGCCGCGATCACCGCCGACACCTGCGGCTGGAGCGACAGCCTCGGCGGCGTGCTGTGCGCGCAAGAGGTCGCAGAAAAATACGGCCAGGGCCGCTACCAGGAACTGCGCAACGGCTTCTTTCGTAACGGCACCGACAACCTGCTGGTGGAACTCGGCAAGTGGGGCCTGGGCCTGTCCGACCTGCTGATGACCCTCAACCTGTTCAGCCGTGTGAACGTCGATGAGGCCGGGCGTTTCCACTTCGTCGAGGGCAATTCGAAGGCCGGTGACTACATCGAGTTGTACGCGCCGATGGACACCCTGGTGGTGCTCACCGCCCTGCAACATCCGATGGACCCGTCACCCGAATACGCCCCGAAACCTCTGAAGCTGAGCTGGATGAACGCCGACGCCAGCGTCGCCGAACACTGCCGCACTTCGCGCCCGGAAAACGAGCGCGGCTTTATCAACACCGACCGTTTGTTCGCCTGAGGATCGCTGCCATGTCACTCGCAATCGCCACTTCGCACAAGCAAGCCGACAGCGCGATCTACCGCGCCACCATTCCCGCCGGCGAGCCCTGGCTGATGGAGGTCAAGGCCGGGCAGACCCTGCGCATCCTCGATCTGGAAGGCAATCAGGCAGTCGACACTTTGTTCTACAGCCTCGCCAACCCCAAGGAACGCTACGACGTGCAACGCACCTTGCGCCGGCAGAACAGCGTCTACCTGAGCACCGGCAGCGTGCTGTATTCCAACCTCGGCCAGCCGATGCTGACCATCGTTGCCGACACCTGCGGGCGCCACGACACCCTCGGCGGCGCCTGTGCGCAGGAGAGCAACACCGTGCGCTACGCCCTGGAAAAACGCTACATGCACAGCTGCCGCGACAACTACCTGCGCGCCTGCGCCCACGACGGCCGATTGAGCAAAGGTGACATCGGGCCGAACATCAATTTCTTCATGAACGTGCCAGTGACGGCGGATGGCGGGCTGACCTTCGAGGACGGGATTTCTGCGCCGGGCAAGTACGTCGACTTGCGCGCGGAGATGGACGTGATCGTGCTGATTTCCAACTGCCCGCAGTTGAACAACCCGTGCAATGCCTACAACCCGACCCCGGCGGAGTTGCTGGTATGGAACTGACCCTGAGCCGTTTACGCCGTTGGCTTTTTGCCCTGTGCCAGGCGCGTTCCGGGCAGTGCCTGAAACCTTCAAGGCACTGATAGTCCTGTGGGAGCTGGCTTGCCAGCGATTGCGGTGTTTCAGTCACCAACAATGTTGGATGTGCCGACCTCATCGCTGGCAAGCCAGCTCCCACAGGAGTTTGCGGTGAGTTTGAGTGATGTTTTTTCCATCCGGGACGGCCCGGATGTCTGTCGAAAAACAGCGGGACGGCCCGCTCCCCCTTCAGGGGTTATGCCATGTTCGAAAAAATCCTCATCGCCAACCGTGGCGCGATTGCCTGTCGCATCCTGCGCACGATCAACGTGCTGAAGGCCCAAGGCGTCGCCGTGTATTCAGAAGCCGATGCTGCCAGCCTGCACATCTCCCAGGCCGCTGAAGCGCACAGCCTCGGCGAAGGCGCGGCGTCCGCGACGTATCTGGCCGTCGATAAAATCCTCGCTATCGCCAAACAAAGCGGCGCCACGGCGATTCATCCCGGCTACGGATTTCTCTCCGAGAATGCAGCGTTCGCCGAAGCCTGCGAAGCGCAGGGCATCGCCTTCATCGGGCCGACGCCGGAGCAATTGCGGGTGTTCGGCCTCAAGCACACTGCTCGCGCGTTGGCCAGACAGCATGGCGTACCGATGCTCGAAGGCACCGACCTGCTCGACAGCCTCGATTGCGCGCTGAGTGCCGCCGAACAGGTCGGCTACCCGGTGATGCTGAAAAGCACCGCTGGCGGCGGTGGCATCGGCATGCGCGTGTGCCGCAGCGCCAGTGAATTGAGCGAATCATTCGAAGCGGTGAAACGCCTCGGTCAGAACAACTTCAGCGACGCCGGGGTGTTCATCGAGAAGTACATCGAACGCGCGCGGCATCTGGAAGTGCAAGTGTTCGGCGACGGCTGCGGTGAAGTCATCGCTCTCGGTGTGCGCGACTGTTCGGTGCAGCGGCGCAACCAGAAAGTCCTCGAAGAAACCCCGGCGCCAAACCTGCCAGAAGGCATGGCCGATGAGCTGTGCGCAGCGGCGATCAAACTGGCGCAAGCGGTGAATTACCGCAGCGCCGGCACCGTCGAATTCGTCTTCGACAGCGAGGCCCAGCGTTTCTATTTTCTCGAAGTGAACACGCGCTTGCAGGTCGAGCACGGCGTCACCGAGCAGGTGTGGGACGTAGATCTGGTGCGCTGGATGATCGAGTTGGCCGCCGGTGATCTGCCGCCGCTGAACGAGTTGTATCAAGGCCTGGAACCGCAGGGCCATGCGATTCAGGCACGTCTGTACGCGGAAGATCCGGGGCGTGATTTCCAGCCGAGCCCGGGCCTGCTGACCGCTGTGCAATTTCCGCCAGCCAACGGCGTTGAGTTGCGCATCGACACCTGGGTCGAAGCCGGTGTGGAAATCCCGCCGTATTTCGACCCGATGATTGCCAAGCTCATCGCTTGGGCGCCGAGCCGCGAACAGGCTCGCGCCGAACTCCATCAGGCACTGGGCGATAGCCTGCTGTATGGCGTGGAAACCAACCGCGACTATCTGCGCCAGATTCTGCTCGATGCTCCATTCGCCAGCGGTCAGCCGTGGACCCGTTGTCTGGAAAATCTGCTCTATCACGCCAACACCTTCGAAGTGCTCAGCGCCGGCACGCAAACCAGCGTGCAGGACTATCCCGGCCGCCTCGGCTATTGGGCCGTCGGCGTGCCTCCGTCGGGGCCGATGGACAGCCGAGCACTGCGTCTGGGTAATCGCCTGCTCGGCAATGAACAAGGCGCAGCCGCGCTGGAAATCACCATGAGCGGGCCGATCCTGCGCTTCAATTGTGACGCGGTGGTCGCGGTGACCGGCGCGCGGATTGCCTTGACCCTTGACGCTGAACCGGTGCCGATGAACACCGCGCTGCTGATCCCGGCCGGAGCGACATTGCAACTGGGCAGCATCAGCGGCGCCGGCGCGCGCAGTTATCTGTGCCTGCGCGGCGGCGTGCAGGTGCCGGATTATCTGGGCAGTAAAAGCACCTTCACCCTTGGCCAGTTTGGTGGGCACGGTGGTCGTGCGTTGCGCGCCGGGGATGTGTTGCATATCCCTGCGCTGACGGACCGCAGTGCTGGTCAGCAGCTGACCGAACAGCACATCACCGTGTTGCCGGCGGTGCGGCAGATTCGGGTGATCTACGGCCCGCACGCTGCACCGGAATACTTCACCGAAAACTACATCGGCACTTTTTTTGAAACCCAGTGGGAAGTGCATTTCAACTCCAGCCGCACCGGTGTCCGCCTGATCGGGCCGAAGCCGGAATGGGTGCGAGCCGACGGTGGCGAGGCCGGGTTGCATCCGTCGAATATTCACGACAATCCGTATGCCATCGGCGCGGTGGATTTCACCGGGGACATGCCGGTGATCCTCGGCCCGGATGGCCCGAGCCTTGGCGGGTTCGTGTGCCCGGTGACGGTGATCGAGGCGGACCTGTGGCAACTGGGGCAGCTCAAGTCTGGCGATAGAATCCAGTTCATCCCCGTCAATCTAAAAACCGCTCGCGATCTCGCCTGTCAATGGGATAACTGTGGGAGCTGGCTTGCCAGCGATGGGGCCCGGCCAGACACCGCATTAACTTCATCGCTGGCAAGCCAGCTCCCACAGGATCTTGTGTCGCCTGTGGTGTTGGAGTTGGGTCAGGGGGATGTGCGGCTTGTTGCGCGGGTCTCCGGGGATACGCATTTGTTGTTGGAAATCGGCGAGCCTGAACTCAATCTCGTCCTGCGCTTCCGTGCCCACGCCCTCATGCAAGCGCTGGAACACAAATCCTTGTACGGCGTGATCGACCTCACCCCGGGCATTCGCTCGCTGCAAGTGCACTACCAGCCCGAGCAACTGCCGCTGGCCGATCTGCTCGGCATCGTCGCTGGCGAATGGGACGCGGTGTGCGCCGCCAAGGACTTGCAGGTGCCTTCGCGCATCGTGCACTTGCCGCTGTCGTGGGACGACCCGGCCTGTCAGTTGGCGATCGAGAAATACATGACCACCGTGCGCAAGGACGCGCCGTGGTGCCCGAGCAATCTGGAGTTCATCCGGCGCATCAACGACCTGCCGAATCTCGACGAAGTGCAGCGCACGGTGTTCGATGCGAGCTATCTGGTGATGGGCCTTGGCGACGTCTATCTCGGCGCGCCGGTGGCCACGCCGCTCGACCCGCGTCATCGTCTGGTGACCACCAAGTACAACCCGGCACGTACCTGGACCGCCGAGAATTCGGTCGGCATCGGCGGCGCCTACATGTGCGTGTACGGCATGGAAGGCCCGGGCGGTTATCAGTTTGTCGGGCGCACTCTGCAGATGTGGAATCGCTATCGCGAAGTCGCCGCGTTCGACGGCAAACCGTGGCTGCTGCGCTTCTTCGATCAGATCCGTTTCTACCCGGTCAGCGCCGAAGAACTGCTGCGCATTCGCCGCGATTTCCCCCTTGGGCGCTTTGATCTGAACATCGAACACAGCCAGCTCAACCTCGCCGACTATCAGGCATTTCTCAGTCAGGAAGCCGCGGGCATCAGCGCTTTCCGTGCGCAGCAACAGGGCGCGTTCAAGGCTGAACGCGAACGCTGGATCGCCAGCGGCCAAGCGCATTTCGACAGTGAAGAAGCCGTGCCTGACGCCAGCGAAGAAGCACCGCTGGAAAGCGGTGAACACAGCGTCGACAGCCACATCGCCGGCAATCTCTGGCAGGTGCAGGTCGAGGCCGGCCAGCGTGTCGCGGCGGGCGATGTGCTGGTGATTCTCGAGTCGATGAAGATGGAAATCCCTGTGCTCGCGCCGCTGGCCGGTGTGGTGCGAGAGATCCGCGTGCAACCCGGTTCGGCGGTGCGCGCCGGACAACGGGTGGTGGTGCTGGAACTCGACTGAAGCCATTTTTTATAAGGATCAACCGATGAATCTGCAACTCGATGCACTGCGCCAGGCCTATCGCAATGGCGACACCACACCGCGCCAACTGCTGCTGCAACTGCGCGAAAAAGCCGCTGCGCTGAATCCCGACTATCACCTGTTCATCCACCTGCTGAGCGTCGATGAACTGGAGCCGTATCTGGCCGCCCTCGACGGTCGTGACCTCGACAGTCTGCCGCTGTATGGCGTGCCATTCGCGATCAAGGACAACATCGATCTGGCCGGCATTTCCACCACAGCCGCGTGCCCGGCGTTCGCCTATGTGCCGCAGCAGTCGGCGACCATCGTCGAGCAACTGTTGGCGATGGGGGCGATTCCGCTGGGCAAGACCAATCTCGATCAGTTTGCCACCGGACTCAATGGCAGCCGCTCGCCCTACGGCGCGTGCCCGAACAGTGTGCTGGCGGAGTATCCGTCCGGCGGTTCCAGTGCGGGTTCATCGCTGGCGGTAGCGCTGGGTGTGGCGAGTTTTGCCTTGGGCACTGACACCGCCGGTTCCGGGCGGGTGCCGGCGGCGCTGAATAATCTGGTGGGATTGAAGGCGAGCAAAGGCCTGATTTCCACCGCTGGCGTGCTGCCGGCGTGCCGCACGCTGGACTGCGTAACCACCTTCACCGCCACTGCTCGCGAGGCCAGTCAGTTGCTGGCGTTGACGGCCAGACACGATCCTCGCGATGAGTACAGCCGACGCAATCCGGCCTGGAATGACGGCTCGGCATTTGGCGCGCCACGGCCGTTTCGCTTCGGCGTGCCACGGGCGCAGGACCTTGAGTTTTTCGGCTGCAACGAGGGGCCACAGTTGTTCACAGCGGCCATCGAACGGCTCAAGGCTTTGGGGGGCGAGGCAGTCGAATTCGATCTGTCGCCGTTTCTCGAAGCGGCGCGTCTGCTCTACGACGGGCCGTGGGTCGCCGAGCGTTACAGCGTCGCCGGTGAGCTGATGGAGCAGAACCCAGAAGCGGTGCTGCCGGTGATCCGTGCGGTGCTGGCCAAGGCTCCGGCAGTGACTGGCGTGCAGACCTTCCGCGCGCAATATCGATTGCAGGCGCTGAAGGCCCTCTGCGACGAGGCCCTGGAAAATCTCGACTGCGTGCTGACGCCGACCATCGGCCGTCCAGTGACCCTGGCCGAGCTTGAGGCGGAACCGGTGCTGCGCAACTCCGAACTCGGTTATTACACCAACTTCATGAACCTGCTCGACTACGCCGCCGTCGCCGTGCCGACCGCGTTCATGGGCAATGGTTTGCCGTGGGGCGTGACGTTGTTTGGGCGGGTGTTTACCGATCAATACCTGTTGGGCGTGGCGGATGCGTTGCAGCGCCAGCAGGACAGCGCCCTGCCAGCTCCGGCGAACGCTGCGCGCAACGACCGCGCTCGAATGGTGGTGTGTGGCGCGCATCTGCAAGGGCTGGCGCTGAACTGGCAACTGACCCAGCGTGGCGGGCGTTTGCTGGAAACCACGTTGAGTTCGCCGGACTATCGACTGCACGCCCTCGCCGGCGGCCCGCCATTGCGGCCGGGCATGGTGCGGGTCAAGGACGGCGGCGTGGCGATTGCCGTGGAGGTCTGGGAATTGCCGAGCAGCGAGCTGGGCTCGTTTCTCACCGGGATTCCGGCGCCGCTCGGGTTGGGCAAGGTGCAACTGGCGGATGGGCGCTGGGAGAGCGGGTTTATCTGCGAGCCGTATGGCCTGGAGGGTGCGGTGGATATCAGTCATTTGGGGGGATGGCGGGCGTATCTGGCATCCCGGGGCTGATCCGAAAGCTCGCCCTCACCCTAGCCCTCTCCCCCAGGAGAGGGAACTGACCGAGGTGACTGTCCATCGGTTGCCATTGGCTGATACCGAGTCGATCACAGATTTTCCATCACCCTCAATCCAGCTCCCTCTCCCCCGGGAGAGGGCTGGGGTGAGGGGCTGCGATTTCCCTGACACACCGCTACGTCATATCCCCCGCCATTTCAGGCACAAATCCCGCAGTGTTTTCCCGACCATCCCACTAGAATGCATCCCATCGGGCCACTGCCAACGGATCTGCCATGCCGCTTCGTTCTCCCTTGTACTCGCAACGTTCACTGGTGCTCACGTTGGTCGCCCTGCTCGGCGCCGGGTTTCTCGCCACCTCGCTGTTGAGCTATTTCGCTTCCCGCGAGTCGATCCGCGACAACATCGTCAACACTGAACTGCCACTGACCTCCGACACGGTCTATTCGGAAATCCAGAAAGATCTGGTCCGGCCGATCCTGATTTCCTCGATGATGTCCCGTGACACGTTCATGCGCGACTGGGTGGTCAACGGCGAGCAGAATCCCGAGCAGATGACCCGCTATCTCGACGAGGTCATGACCCATTACGGCGCCTACACGGCGTTCTTCGTTTCCAATGCCACGCTCACCTACTACCACGCCAAAGGCGTGCTCAAACAGGTCAAAGTCGATGAGCCGCGCGACACCTGGTACTTCCGCGTGCGCGACATGCAGGACCCGTACGAGATCAACGTCGACCCGGATCTGGCCAACAAGGACAACCTGACGTTCTTCATCAACTACAAGGTCTACGACTACCACAACCGCTTCATCGGCGCGGCGGGCGTGGGCCTGACCGTGGACGCGGTGATCAAGCTGATCGACAAGTATCAACAGCGCTATCAACGCAGCGTGTACTTCGTCGACACCTTCGGTCGTCTTGTCCTGACCGGTGCCGAGGGTGGTCCGGAAGGCGCGCACATCGGCCAGAGTCTTGGCGAACTGGAGAGCATGAAAAGTCTGGTCAGCCAGTTGCCCAAGCCGCACAGCGGCAGCTACGAATACTCCACCCACGGCCAGGGACATTTTCTCAACGTGCGGTTTATCCCCGAGTTGAACTGGTACCTGTTCGTCGATAAACGCGAAGACGGCGCGCTGAGCGAGATCCGCCAGTCGCTGTATCTCAACCTGCTGATCTGCCTGTTGGTGACGTTGATCGTACTGGCGCTGCTCAATCGGGTGATCAAACGCTTCCAGGCGAAGATCCAGGCGCACGCCACCCTCGACAGTCTCACCGAACTGCCGAACCGACGCGGCTTCGACATCCTCGCCGCGCAAGCGCTGCACGAGGCCCAACGGGAAACCAAGCCGCTGACCGCTCTGTTGCTCGACCTCGACCACTTCAAAGCCTTGAACGACACCTACGGGCACATGGCTGGCGATCAGGTGTTGATCGGTTTCGCCCGCGACCTGCAAAGTTGCCTGCGTCACGCCGATATCGTCTGCCGCTGGGGCGGTGAAGAGTTCATCGTTCTATTGAAAGACACCGACGGCGAGACCGGGCAGAAAATTGCCGAGAAGATCCGCCAACACGTCGAACAACACGAATATGCCTACGATGGCCACAGCCTGCATCTGACCGTGAGCATCGGCGCCACCACCGTGCAACGCGATGACACCTTGCACACCCTGCTGTCGCGGGCCGATCATGCGATGTACCGCGCCAAGCAAACCGGGCGCAACCGCACCTGCATGGAAATGCCGCACTCGACCTATGCCTGATAACGACGTCAAACCCGACCACTGCCCGGCCTGCGGTGCGCGCAACGATTGCAGCCTCGCCGACCCGCGCACCGCCGACCGCGAATGCTGGTGCTACGGCGTGACCATCGACCCGGCGGTGCTCGAAGCATTGCCGGCCGAGCTGCGCAATCAAGCCTGCCTGTGCCCGCGCTGCGCACAGGTTGAAGCGCAACTGCAAGCAGGCCGGCGGCCGATCCCGTAAGATGCGCGGCCCTTTGTCCGTTGAATCCTGACCATGCGTGTCGATCGTTTCCTTAGCAATCTGCCCCGCTACAACCGTCAGCAGGTGCGCCTGTTGCTGGTGGAAAAGCGCGTGCGGATTGACGGAAAAGTCGTCAGCGACCCGCACAGTGACGTACTGGAATTCAGCCGGGTCGAAGTTGACGATGAGGTGCTGCAAAGCGGTAAGCCGGCTCGCTATTTCATGCTGCACAAACCGCCGGGCTGCGTCAGCGCCACCCGCGATCCGCAGCATGCGACCGTGCTCGACCTGCTCGATGAACCGCGCAAGGACGATCTGCACATCGCCGGGCGTCTGGATTTCAACACCACCGGGCTGATGCTGATCACCAATGACGGCACCTGGTCGCGGCGCCTGACGCAGCCGCAAACCAAACTGGCGAAGGTCTATTACATCGAAACCGAACAGGACATCGACCCGAGCTACGCGCTGAAATTTGCCGAGGGCATCTACTTCGCTTTCGAAGATCTGACCACGCAACCGGCACAGCTTGAGCTGCTCGGCCCACGCTCGGCACGGCTGAGCATCGTTGAAGGCCGCTACCATCAGGTCAAGCGCATGTTTGGGTTCTTCAACAACAAAGTCCTGCGCCTGCACCGCGAATCCATCGGCGAACTGACCCTCGATCACGCGCTAAAACCGGGCGAGTACCGCGCTTTGCGCACCGAAGAGATTCATTTGTTCTAAGCCGGCGACCGCTCAGCCGAAGTTGTCGAACAATTCGCCGACGGCACTTGCGTGATCCTGAGTCCCCTGCTTGAATCAGGACGTCGGCCGAAATGTGACCGATGAGTCACCACATACTTCCAAGAAACTTTTTGTCGGTCGTCTGCCCTCAAGGGCTGCGCCTCAGCCGGCAATCTGCCCGCCAATAACAACACCCGTCGACCTGCCGTACCGGATCGACATGGGCCAGCAAATTTCAGGCGTATGCCTACCTGTCACAAAGCTCGTGCAATCTCGATTGCGCGCATACCCGCTTGCTTGCCAGGAGTCTTATGACATGAGGCCAGAAATCGCTGTGCTGGATATACAGGGTCAGTATCGGGTTTACACGGAGTTCTATCGCGCAGACGCCGCAGAAAAGACCATCATTCTGGTCAACGGCTCGATGGCCACGACTGCGTCGTTTGCACAGACCGTGAAAAACCTGCACCCGCAATTCAACGTGGTCTGCTACGACCAGCCCTACGCGGGTCGGTCAAAAGCCCACAACCGGCATGAGAAACATCTGACGAAGGAAGTCGAAGGGCAGATTCTGCTGGAGCTGATCGACCACTTCGCCGCCGAACATGTGCTGTCGTTTTCCTGGGGCGGCGCCGCCACTCTGGTCGCCCTCGCCCAGCAGCCCCGGCGCATCGAAAAAGCCGTGATCAGCTCGTTCTCCCCGGTGATCAATGCGCACATGCTCGATTACCTCGAGCGCGGCGTCGACTACCTCGGCAGCCGCGACGGCGACCGGGTCGGCCATCTGGTCAACAACACCATCGGCAAACACCTGCCGTCGCTGTTCAAGCGTTTCAACTACCGCCACGTCAGCAGTCTCGCCGAGCATGAATACGGACAGATGCATTTTCATATCAACGACGTGCTGCACAGCGATCGCCAGTGCTATCTGAATGCGGCGAAAAAGATCAACGTGCCGGTGCTGTTTCTCAACGGCGAATGGGACGAATACACCGCCGCCGAGGATGCGCGACTGTTCGGCAACCACGTTGCCCACAGCAGCTTCACCACCCTGCAAGCCACCGGACACTTTCTCGACATGGAGCACAAGGCCGCCTGCCGCGACAGCCAGAACGCCCTGCTCGGCTTTCTGAAACCTGCGCCGCAAGCCAGCCGAACGCGCTACTCGTTTGTGCAGGATCAACATGCCCTGGCCATTTGAAACAGCGTCATCGCGGGCAAGGCTGCAAGCTTGAAGTGCCTGTTGCACCGGCGCAGCCCTTGCTCGCGATCGACCGTTTTCTGCGTGGCAAAGCCCTCGCAGAGAAAAGAAAACTTCAAATCCGTGGCCGAGTCTGGTACAAAGTCAGCCGCTCTGAGCGGGTATAGTTTAGTGGTAGAACGAAAGCTTCCCAAGCTTTAGATGAGGGTTCGATTCCCTCTACCCGCTCCACCGAATATTGATCTCGCGTTGTGTTGTCCGACGGGGATGCAGAAATGAAAAACCGGCCTTGATGGCCGGTTTTTTTGTGTCTGGAAGTTGAAGCGTGTTGGCGGTGAAGACTTCCAGAAGATCGCTGAGCCCCTCCTCCCCGGATTACTTCTCGAAATCCTGATGCAGCCTCGCCAGTACATTGAAGATCGGTTCCCCGGCTTTGTGCGGGACATTCAATCGAGTGAATACCTTGTGCCAGTCGGCGAGCGCAGCGAAAGTCTGCTCGATGTATTCCTCGGCCTTGAGGCATTTGTAATCCTTGCAGATCTCCATGATTCGCTTGCGTGTAGGCGTGCCGGGAGTGCGGCCACCGAAGTCAGCGGCCCGCGACTCTGACCAGCTCACCAACCTTGGCGCCCTCTTTCAAAACATCCAGCGCTTCTGTGTGTTTGAAAGGCTTGATCATCAGCGCATCCCTCTCTTGCGCCTGGCATTCTTCAGCTCATCCAGCGAGCTCGGTTGCTCTGGTTTGAACAGCCTGGTCACAGCGTTGAGTTCATCAAGCGCAGTGGCTATCAGGATCAAAGCCTCCAACGTCACGAGGCCGGTCGCTTCGAATCGCTTGATGGTGGATTCGGAAACCCCCGCCTTTTCTGCGAGCGTCTTGCGGGAAAGGTTTTTGGAGAGCCGCAGGATTTTGGCGTTTTCTCCGACATTTCTAGCGATCTCAGCCGGCGAGTGAAGCAAATGCATGAATGACATGGCAAACCCTTCCAATTCTTAAGGATCTTAATAGAGCCATTGTAGCCATCTAACCTCCCTTAAGGATCAGATATGACCATTTTTGAAAAATTTCACTAATTTCGTGGAGCAATAGAGATCTTCTGATTGCTACACAGCTGACATTGAGGATTACGCGGTTGGGTCACGCGTGGCCGCTTTTGTCACCGCGAATCTGACTCTCCGCAATGCAGTCATATTTGGCAACGTAATGATGAACACAGCGTTTGTTGTGCCGTTCAAGATCGCCGCTCATGTGGTTACCAAAGCGGACATCATTTATGGACATCAAACCCATTCGGAGCACTGAAGACTTGTCCGCAGCATTGCTGCGTATCGAGCAGATTTGGGGCGCTGAGATGAACTCGCCGGAAGGCGATGAATTGGAAATTCTCGCTCGGCGGGTGGGCGAGTATGAGGAGCAGCAATTCCCGATTCCCCCTTCCGAGCCCTTTCAAGAGGACAAACCTGGTATTGGTCAGCGGTTTTGACGCTGCACTAGCCGAAAAACCGGTCGCAACGACCGGTTACTTTTACTCGGAAATCAACGCCGGCTAACCCACCGGCACCACATTATCCAGCACCTGATTCACCGCCAGCTCGCCCAGCATGACGACCTGGGCGATGCCGAGCAGGGTTTTGCGCTGGCTGCCGTCGAGCAAGGCGGCAAAGTCGCCAAGCATGACGCTGGCCGAGCCGAGGGACTCGCTGGCGTTGACCAATAGCGACTCGGTATCGGTGCCCGGATTAACCATGAACATGCTGCTGGCCTGGTACGGCGGTGAGCTTGTTTTTGGTGGGATGAGATAGTGGTCGAGGGCGCGTTCGGCGGCTTCGTGGAGTTTTTCGAATCGAGGGACTCGTAAGGAGAGGCCGGATCGGTTTCCGGCGGATTTGGCGTTACTTTGAACACGGGGCGGTACCTTTCATTTGAGCCGCATCCACCACGCTACTAAACGGGAGGGTGGCGGCTGTACGCAAGTTAGTAGACCGGACCCATCCCCCATCCGGCGCACCCGAAGGCGCCATGCGCACAGCCACCATAAAATACAGGCACGCGCCTGATTCAACGGAACTCGTGCAACCGTTACGAGGAGGACATTACCGGGCTACTAAACCCGATCACTGGAAATCAGTGACGCGAACCAAGTTACCGACCGCCCTCCAGGCGCACAAGCCGGCGGATTCTGGCGTACCGGTAGGCAGCGGCGCAAGGATTTGTAGGCATCGGGACGCAACGTGATTCAACTTTAAACAGCCATAGCGCACCACGTGTAAAAGCCTGGAAAACAGAAGGAAATTTCCGACGAGCTCAGCGTGAACGAGTTGAAAGGATGCCAGAGGACGATGATGTTGGCGGTGCAGCGGTGATCGGGTTTCTGCGCCAATAAGCCCCTCACCCTAACCCTCTCCCGAGGGAGAGGGGACCGACCGTGTTGCGTTCAAGAGATGCGCCGACCAGAGATAACGTGGCGAACTCAAGACACTTGGTGGCGTAACTCAACGGGTCGCAATAATGAACAATCGTGGAAACGGCAACAGCACCGAGCCGTCAGCCAAGGCCGGATAAGCCTTGGTAACCTCCGGCAGATACCGCTGCAGATACTGCGCCCGCTCCTCCTCGGTCAATGGGCTCAGGAATGGAATCAACCCGCTACCCTTGAACCACTCCACCACTCCCGCCGCCCCGTCCCGAAGCTGATGGTGATAGGTGGTGCGCCACACATCGACCCGCGCGCAGTGCGGCCGCAGCATTGAAAAATACTCACTGGCACTGGCCATGTCGGTACGCTGCCCGGCAGCGTCTGCGAGCTTGCTCGCCCACGGCCCATTGGCGGCGACTTCACGCATCAAGCGGTGGGACGGTTCGTTGAGGTTGTCCGGCATCTGGATCGCCAGGCTGCCACCATCTGAAAGCTTGCTCGCCAGGGCTGGCAGCAACGAAGCGTGATCAGGCACCCATTGCAGCACCGCATTGGCGAAGATCACATCGAACGGACCCTCGTCAGCCCATTTGTCGACCTCGGCCACCTGAAACTGCACGTCAGGCAAGCGCTTGCGCGCGGCGGCAATCATGTCCGCCGAACTGTCGAGGCCACTGACGCTCGCCTCGGGAAAACGCTGCACCAGCAATTCGGTGGAATTGCCCGGTCCGCAACCAATGTCCACCACCGCCCGGGCCCGCGCCGTGGGTATCGCCGCCAACAGATCACGGGCCGGGCGGGTGCGTTCATCTTCGAAAGCGACGTATTGCTTGGCAGACCAACTCATTGCGTTCTCCTGTCGGGGCATGGCTTGAAACCGGGAAGTGCAGCTGCGCATACCATACAGCGATAAGGCCGATGAGCTCGCCTCGCCTCCGGCGTCCCGCCCGGTTATTTGTAATTAGAATTTTCAGCACAACGCCGATGTCTGAATTTCAAGCTCCCAAAACAAGGACTTCCATCATGAAATTCGCAAAGATTGCCCAGAAACTTGCCCTGTGGGCCGGTAGCCCGAAAACGTTCATGGGGGCGTTGATTCTGATCGGGTTGTGGGGGTTGAGCGGGCCGATTTTTGGTTACAACGACACTTGGCAGCTGATCATCAATACCTCGACGACGATCATCACGTTCCTGATGGTATTCCTGATTCAGAACACGCAGAACCGCGATACCGACATTCTGCATTTGAAACTCGATGAGCTGTTGCGGGTGAACAAGGAAGCGCAGAACGCGATGCTCGGGCTGGAAGCGCTGGACTTGAAGCAACTTGAAGCGCTGCGCCGGCATTACCGCGCGTTGGGTGAAAATCAGGTGTTTGATCTTGAGGGGCTGGGCGACAAGAGCAAGCCAAAGCAGGATTTGAATGAGTGCTGAGCAAGTAAACACACCCTGTGGGAGCGAGCCTGCTCGCGAAGATGGCGGGTCAGTCAAAACATCATTGACTGACACACCGCTTTCGCGAGCAGGCTCGCTCCCACAGGGAGGCATCGCATTTCAACTGAAGGTTTCGCTCGCGCTGCACCAACAAGGCGAAGTTAGCGACTGGCCTGCAACGCTCGAGCTTTCTCCAGATGGCTTTGCAGTTTCGGCAAAGTCTCATCGGCAAACGCTTTGATTTCCGGCACGTCGGTGGTCTGTGCCTGTTGCTCGATCTGAGTGATGGCCTCTTCGGTCGCCTTGACCTGACTGGCAGCGTAGGCCTGATCGAATGTGGTGCCGTCCTTCACTTCCGGCATCAGCTCTTTGGCCTTGTCGGCGAGTTCTTCGCGGGGGGCAACCGGCAGGTCGAGTTTCTTGGCGATTTTCGCCAAATGCTGGTTGGCCGTGGTGCGGTCGTTGATCACAACGATGGTGTAATCCTTGACCTCTTTCGATTCGGTCTTGCCGTGGGCCTGACGGCTGGCTTCGATGTCGGCCATGCCTTTGGCGGAGGCATCGTTGATGAATTCGGCAGGCGACTGGGCGAACGCACTGCTGGCGCACAGGCCCAGCAGGGTTGCAAAACTGACGTTACGTAAACGGGTGGCCATCCGGCTCATGGTCGCGCCCTCCTTTGTTGAAAATTCAAGCGGGCCGTGATTCGCCCGCAGCTCAAATGTCACGGCGGACAATTGTCCGCCTCAATTAGGAATGCTTTAGCGGTCAAAGGTTTAGAAAATCTGCCTGAACCGCGACGAACGGCGCGCTCGCTTCAGCTGCCCAAGGCCCGATGATTCAGGCGTTTGGCCGCATACATGGCTTGATCGGCATGCCGGAACAGTTGCTGTTCTTCTTCGCCGTGTTCAGGAAAGCGCGCCACGCCGATGCTCGATTCGATCCGCAGGTCATGGCCGTCGAGGCGCATGGGCTGCGCCAGCACCTGTCGGATTTTTCCGGCGACGCTGTCGGGATCGCCGGCGGCATGCACGCTGTGCAGCAGCACGACGAATTCATCGCCACCGATACGCGCCACCGTGTCGGTTTCACGCACGCAGCCTTTCAGCCGGTTGGCCACGGTTTGCAGGAGCATGTCACCGACGGCATGGCCATGGGTGTCGTTGACCTGTTTGAAGCGATCCAGATCGACATACAGCAGCGCCATGTGTCCGTGCAGGGTTCGCGCATCGGCCAGCGCAGCCCTGAGCCGATCACGCAGCAGTTCGCGATTGGGCAGTTGCGTCAGTTGATCGTATTGCGCCATGCGCTTGAGCCGCGCGTGCAGTTGCTGGCGCTCGATGGCCGTGGCGACTTGTGCACAGACATATTGCAGCAGTTCCTTGTCCTGCTCGGTGTAGCGTTCGCCGCCAGCGAGGCTTTTGACGATCAAGGCGCCGATGGTGCCGTTTTTGAATTCAGTGGTACGCCGAGCCAGCAAGGCGCGTTTTGTTCCGCCACCAGCTCAGCAAAATCGGGCGTGGCATCGGCGCTGTCCGGCGTCAGCAACATCGGCTGGCCGCTGCGGATCACTTGCGCGCAGAGCCGTCCGATGACGGTGCCGGGCTGCTCGGGCTGCAATTCGTGATCGTCGACGTGATAGGGAAAATTCAGCTGCGCGCAGTGTTCGTCGTACAGCGCCACGGAAAAATTCAGCGCCGGCAGCCACTCGCCAATCAGCAGATGGATGCGTTTGAACAGCGCCAGCAAATCTTCCGCCGCGTGCGCCGCTTCGGAAATCGCGTACAACGCCGCTTGCCGCGACTCGGCCTGCTTGCGCTCGGTGATATCGCGGGCGACGGCGATGCGCAGTTGATCGACTTCCGACCAGCGCGCCGACCAGGAAATGTGCGCGACGCTGCCGTCCTTGCGCAGATAGCGGTTCTCGAAATTGTGCTTCGGGTCGCCGCCCATGATTTCGCCCGCGGCCGCGAGGGTGCGCTGGCGATCGGCCGGGTGCACCAGCTCGATCATCGAGCGGCCGATCAGTTCGTCAGGCGTGTAGCCGAAAATCCGCTCGCAGGCAGCGCTGACAAAAACGAAACGGCCCTGTTTGTCGACCGCGCAAACGGCGTCCAGCAACAGGTCAATGTAGCTCGCCAGCGGCGCAGGGTTTGGGCTTGCCATGGTTCTAACGATTGTCCGCACAGTGCAGCGATTTCAATCATCCATGATCGTGATTGCGCGTCCCTGCCCATTCCATCAAGTCTTGTTCGGCAGCAGCCCCGGCAGCGCGTGCATCAACGCGTTGATGGCGAAGCCGATAAACATCACGCCGCATAAACGCGTGATGAGCAGCTCATGCCGCTGATACACCATGCGCACTCGCTGTGCGCCGACCACGCCGATGAGGATAGCGTAGGCCAGTGCGCCGCCGATGAAACTCAGGGCGATCAGTGCAGGTAGCATCGACCAGTTGAGCAGTTCGGCGCGGCTCGACAACAGCGCCGTAAAGGTCGCCACCGC
This sequence comes from Pseudomonas sp. AC255, assembly GCF_979258175.1. Taxonomy (NCBI): domain Bacteria; kingdom Pseudomonadati; phylum Pseudomonadota; class Gammaproteobacteria; order Pseudomonadales; family Pseudomonadaceae; genus Pseudomonas; species Pseudomonas sp. AC255. The sequence continues at coordinate 3,835,947 of NZ_OZ409841.1, forward strand.
CACCGGATAGGCCTTGGGATTGGTCAGGCCGAAGACGATGCCGTGCCAGAACGGCTGCCGCGCCGCCCCTTGCGCCTCGTCGCCATTGCGGCGTTGGGCACGCACCGCACGCCAGCCGAGCCAGAACAGGTACAACGCGCTGAGCACGCCGAGCACATCGAACGCGGTGCTGCCGATTTCCCGCGCACCGACAATCGCCACCAGCGCGGTGCTGCACCAGATCACATCGCCGAGCAGATGCCCGCACAGAAACCCCGCCCCGGCGCGCCGGCCATGGGCCGCGCCAATCCCGAACACCGCCAGCACGCCCGGCCCGGGCGTGATCCCGTAGATGAAACCCGAAGCCAGAACGGCCAACAGCAATGATGGAGTCATGAGAAACCTGCAAGCGCCAGAACACGTGGCGGCCAGTCTATATCAGAGGATCACGGCGGATCACTGCGCGTCGTGAAAACGCATGCCGGGGTACGGTTTCTGCCGACACGCAGCCAGCCGCGACTGCAAATCGCCGACATGGGCTTCCAGCTTGTGGCCGTCGGGATCGAGGAAGTAGAACGACGCGCCTTCAATAGCCTCTCAGATTTTCGGGAACGAAATATTGCTGTCCGTCATAGCGCAACGTGGTCAGCACCGGCTTTTCGTGAGTGGTCTTCGACTCGCAGGTGTCGGGTGAACCCTCGCCGACCAGACCCGTGGTGACTGAGCGGACAATGATATCGGCGTAACCACGGGAACTGGTTTTGCCCATCTCAAGCGTACGCACCGTCTCCGAGCGCTCTCCGGCGCAATTGCCATCCCACTCGCCACTGAAGCTGTAGACGACCAAGCGATCCAGCACCGGGTGCAGTTTGTCGCCCTCTTTCACGTAGAGCGACAGCAGGGTTTCATCCAGCGGATTGACGCGCGACGAGCCTTTGAAATGGGCGCGAACGCCGAAGGCACGAAGGTCGGGCGTGAGTTTATAGCGCGCCGTGTCGAGTTCCAGACTCTCCAGCGCGATGGCATCGGAGAGAAACGCCGACGGCTGATGATAGGTTGCCAGCGGTTTGGGGCTGCCGGCCGTGATGATAGCCAGATCAAGCTCGTACGAGCCCACGCTGCCGTCATGGCCATAGACCGGATCGGGCACGAACGTCGATAGCGCGGTAATCGTCAGCGACGGATAAGCCGGCCATTCTTTGCACAGCGAGAAATCCGCTTCCGCGCTGACCGCCGGCGGTGTGCAATCGGCCCAGGCCTGCCCAGCCATGAACCACCCGCAGAGCGCTGCGCTGATCCATACTGACTTCACTGTCATTTCCTGCTCCTTGAAGATATTTCCAGGCGCGCACTATCCCTTTCTGCATCGGAGGATTCAACAGATCTGGCCTGCGAATCTTCTCATGTGTCTGAAGTCGGAATTCGCGAGCAGGCTCGCTCGCACAGGAAAGCGCATTCCAAAGTGGGAGCGAGCCTGCTCGCGAAGGCGTCATCACAGACGCCGCGAGTCTCAGAACTTATCCAGCGTGCGCAACTTCTGCGGCAAGCCGGGGTGCTGCTGCCGGTGAGGTCCTTGATGCGCGCCGACCAAAACCTGGCTGACGATCCCGCCGAACTGGACAGGGTTCATCCGAGCCGGCAGGCCAGCCCGGTTTCACCTCTGGCTGCTCAATGGCCGATGCGGTCTCGCCGTGTTGTGACAGGCGCAGTCAGCAAGCGAACCAGCTGCGCGCTGTCGTCCTTGCGACCCAACACCAGGATTGAAGAGCCTTGCAGGCAGGCATCGATGGCTGACCATGAAATGTCTCTCGCGCCCTCGACATCAAACGAATCATCCACTGCGCCATCGACCAGAAAGCCTGCCGTCAACAAGCCTCGTGCGCTGCCCGAGGTCTGTCCGACCGCAACGATCCGTTTACCGGCGATGTCATCCAGCGCAAACCCTGCTTGCCAACCTCTCAGATCCCGTTCCTGCGCCGTCGGGGTGAGGACAGGATTGTTGAACGCGTCATCCATTTGGCCGGAGTAGGTAATACCACTGATGAACCCGTGTTGCAGTTTCCTGCCTTGCGTGGACTCGACCGCCGAACCGAGCAGAAGCAGGCGCTGCGCCGTTTGCACAGCAATGTCCATCACGCTGCTTTCGAGCGGCTGGCCATCACGCTGAATGTTCAACAGCAGTACACCCTTGTCGCCGAACGCTTGTGCAACTTTCCCGTTGTGGTCGAACGCCATGAGCAATCCCTGATTGGTGATCTCGGTTTTGCCATGCAGCAGAATCAGCCCATCGTCGAGCTGGATGATCCCGGACAGCGAAATGGCCACCCCTGGCAGTGACAGGGGCAGCCAACCGTTGCTGGCGAACGATAAATCGTCCGAGCCATCGAGATGGAATCGCGTCAACAGGCCACTGCCCTTTTGCGCGGTCACGAACAGCAGCCGGTCCGGCTGCGCAAGCTGCGGATCGGATTTGGCCAGCAGCAGTTGCCCATGCGTGGCCCCAAAAAGTGCCGGAATCCGCATGGGCACAATCCGGTAGCCATTCCTGTCGCCGCCGAACTCGATGTCCGGCGAGCCGTCGGGCAGAAACCGGGCGATGACTTGCTGGTATTCAAGAGTCTGGTCTTTGACGACGCCAATCACACCGCACATCCAGATCCGTCCCAGCGCATCAACGATCAATGGCCCGCCTTGCGTGAGCGAGCCTGTGCCGAACTGGCCGCTGAGATATCCGCCGGTGCCGAAAGCCGGATCCGGATTGCCATCGGCATCCAGGCGCGCAAGGCCGTAGTACGAATGGCCCGATTGCTCGACGGTAGCGCTGACCATGATCTGCTCCGAAGGCGTGATCGCCACGCCTTTGGCAATGGTCTTGCCCGCTCCGGGGAATTTCAGCGTTCGCAGACCAAAGAGCGCATCCAGCTCCCCGGCTGACTGCGCGTTTGGGGACAATGGCGCGATAGATTCCGACATGTTCGTATGCTCCTCAAGAGATCGACGTCGATCCCCTCGTAGCGAGCATTCGACCCCAGGCCACCACGCTGGACAACTGACAGAAATGACAGTTTTTTAGAAGAAAAAGAAATTACCTACTGTGTAAAAAAGACTGAATGACTGGTAGTTCTTACAGGTTCGAATTCAGGCACGTCATGCCAACCTCAGCGTTCAAATCAGCCATGGACGAGAAGCATGATGAGCACTCGCGACGAGCAAACTTCACAACCGGCCCCGACCATCACCTATCCCGAAGAGGCCAGCACGACGGGACCTGCGACATTGTTGCTCGGCAGCGGCATACCCAATGCTCTTGTGCAGGTCTGGAACATTGAAAACACCCATTCGCTTGGCGAAGGGCTGGTCAGCGCAAATGGACGATGGGCGTTCAGCATCACCGGCGTTCAGGCCCAGGGTCAGCAGAGGATTCACGCCCACCAGACCTATGCAGGCATCACGTCCGAATGGAGCGAAGAGCGCGGATATGAGGTGCGACTGCGGCCCGAGATCGACGTCCCGGTCGTTGTCGAACCGATTGAGGGCGCGCCGGTCGATACGCCTCTGATCTTTTCGGGAGATGTCACGCGAGCCGAGGGTTTCGTCAGTATTTTCGATCTGGACACTGGCCTGGAGATTGCCAGAGCAGCGGTCGAAAGCGACCGGAAATGGCAAACCCCGGCAGCACCCTCCCTGGCGGTCGGGCAGTACCGTATCTCCGCCGTACACAACATCGCCGGCAAGGTTTCAGATTGGGGCCGTGTGCGGACATTTGCCGTGGTCGCAGAAGCAAGCGAAGGCTTGTCCGACTTCGCTCGCCTGCGCGCCTTCATTCAAAACGCATTGCGGAAAATTTCCTCGATCTGGCGCTGATCCGCCGCCCGTGGATTGGTCAGTCCACAGGCGTCCTTCAAGGCGTTGGTGGCGAGCACCGGGATATCGCTGAGTTTCGCGCCCAGCTCACGCAGTCCGCCGGGAATCTCGACGTCCTTGGCAAGGTTGCGAATGGCATTGATCGCCGCCTGTGCGCCCTCCTCCGCGCTGAAACCACGAATATCCGCGCCCATGGCGTGGGCGACATCCCTGAGTCGATCAGCACAGACCAGCGCATTGAAACTCTGCACATGCGGTAACAGCACGGCGTTACAGACGCCGTGGGGCAAGTCGTAGTAGCCGCCGAGTTGATGCGCCATGGCGTGGACAAATCCGAGCGAGGCGTTATTGAACGCCATGCCTGCGAGGAACTGCGCGTAAGCCATGTTCTCCCGCGCCGCCAGGTCGCTGCCGTCGCGCACGGCCAGACGCAGGTTGCTGCTGATCAGGCTCATGGCCTTCAAAGCGCAGGCGTCGGTGATCGGGTTGGCGGCGGTCGAGACGTAGGCTTCGATCGCGTGGGTCAGCGCATCCATGCCGGTGGCAGCGGTCAGCCCTTTGGGCATCGCGACCATCAACTCCGGGTCGTTGACCGACAGCAGTGGCGTGACGTTGCGGTCGACGATGGCCATTTTCACGTGGCGCGATTCGTCGGTGATGATGCAGAAGCGGGTCATTTCGCTGGCAGTGCCGGCGGTGGTGTTGATGGCGATCAGCGGCAATTGCGGCTTGCTGGAGCGGTCGACGCCTTCGTAATCGCCAATCTGCCCGCCATTGGTTGCGCACAGGGCGATGCCCTTGGCGCAATCGTGCGGCGAGCCGCCACCCAGCGACACGACGAAATCGCAACGGCTTTCCTTCAGCAGCCCCAGACCGGATTCGACATTGGCCGTGGTCGGGTTCGGTCTGGCGCCATCGAAGATCACCGAATCGATGTCCTGCATCGCCAGTTTCTCGGCGATCATTGCGGCCACGCCCGCCTTGGCCAGCCCGGTATCGGTGACAATCAGCGCCTTGCGAAAGCCATAATTGCGAATCGCGACCATGGCTTCGTCGAGGCAGCCGCTGCCCATGATGTTGACCGCCGGAATGAAGAAGGTGCTGCTCATCGTGTGTCTCCTGACTGGAGCCGGATCGACTGCCTCGATTCGGCGGGTGCACACAGAATCGACCGATCGGTCACGAGCGATGTTGATCTGGCTCAATGTCCGCTCGTGATAAAGTCGCCGTCCATCTGCCCTTTGTTTTGAGACCGCCCACGCAATGACCGATTTTCTCGATGTCGACGCCACCCTCGAAGACTGGAATGCCTTGCGCGCCGCGAACGATTTCCAGGGTTTGCTGGTGGGCAATGGCGCCAGCCGTGCGGTTTGGGATGACTTCGGCTACGACTCGCTGTTCGAAAACGCCCGTACGGTCGAAGAGAAACCGCTGAGCCCATCGGAACTGGCGGTGTTCGACGCGCTGCAAACCCGCAGCTTCGAGCAAGTGCTGGGCGCCCTGAAAACCACCAGCCGGGTCAACAAGGCCTTGGCGGTCAGCTCGGCGGCGCCGCGCAATCGCTATTACGCGATCAAGGAAGCGCTGATCAACACCGTGCATGCGGTGCACATCCCGTGGCGGCTGGTGCAGCCTTCGACACTGACGGTGCTCAATGCAGAACTGGCGCGCTATCGCACGGTGTTCACCACCAATTACGACCTGCTCAATTACTGGGCACTGCAACACCCGGGCAAGGCCATTGACGACCTGTTCAACGGCGCGGACGCAAGTTTCGATCTGAGCCAGAGCGCCACCGACAAACCGCGCCTGCTGTATCTGCACGGCGGTCTGCATCTGGTGCGCAATCAGGACGGCACCGCGCGCAAACTGACCTCGACCGAGGGCACCCTGCTCGGCAGCTTCGCCATCAACAATACGATCAAGACGCTGGACGACGTGCCGCTGTTCGTCACCGAAGGGCCGAGCGCGGACAAGCTCAAGACCATCCGCAGCTCGGATTATCTGTCGTTCTGCTACGAGCAGTTACTGGCTCATGGCGACAGCCTGTGCATCTTCGGCCACGCGCTGGGCGAGCAGGATGCGCATCTGGTGCGGGCGTTGCGCCTGGCCCGACCGAAGTGCGTGGCGGTCTCGATTTACCCGCGCAGTGCCGCGTTCATCCAGCATCAGAAGCGTCACTACGCCAAGGTGTTTGAAGGTACCGGGGTTGAGTTGCGGTTCTTTGATGCCAAGAGCCATGCGTTGGGCGATCCGAAATTGTCGGTACCGGTTGAGGTTTGATATTGGCCGGGCTGACGCCTTCGCGAGCAGGCTCGCTCCCACAATGGAATGCGGTCACCTGTGGGAGCGAGCCCGCTCGCGAAGACGGCATATCAGCCAACCCAAAAGGTGACTGGAACACCGCTTTCGCGAGCAGGCTCACTCCCACAGGTTGATGTCGGATTTCAGAGCACCGGCTGGGTCTTGTCCTTGATGACTTTGGTCGGGCCGTTGGCCTTCACGCTGGCAATGCCCTTGTCACACGCGCCGTCCGATGAATACGACTCGCTGCTGCCGATGACCTGGTGATTGGCCGCCTTCAGGTTGAAGTACGGGTGGCCATCCCTGGTCGACTTTTTCTCGTAGCGCTCATCCAGCGGGCTGTTGGCCTGCACCGAGGCGATGCCGCCGTCGGCACCGGCGCGGGTGCTGTAGAGCTCGCTGGTCAGGATCGTTTCGGCGTTCGCCGCTTTCAACACGAACCTGAATTGGCCGTTGCTGCTTTTGCTCACTTCGTACCATCCGGACATGTCTGTTTCTCCTGGGGGCGATTGAGAGATTTCGCGCTTCAGAGTAAAGACCAGCGCCTGCGATCTGTCGCCTGCATCGACTACAAGGTGATTTTCGTACCGAGCAGACCGAGGAAACCGGCCAGCCATTTAGGATGCGCCGGCCAGGCCGGAGCGGTGGCAAGATTTCCCTGAACATGGCCGTCGGTCACCGGAATGTCGATATAGGTGCCACCGGCCAGACGCACTTCCGGGGCGCAGGCCGGATACGCGCTGCACTCACGCCCCTCGAGCACACCCGCCGCCGCGAGCAGTTGCGCGCCATGGCAGACCGCGGCAATGGGCTTGCCGGCGGTATCGAAGGCGCGCACCAGTTCGAGGACTTTGTCGTTCAGCCGCAGGTACTCCGGAGCGCGACCGCCGGGAATCAGCAGCGCGTCGTAATCAGTTTCGCGGGCCTTGGCGAAGTCGAAATTGAGCGCGAACAGGTGACCGGGTTTTTCGCTGTAGGTCTGATCACCTTCAAAATCATGAATCGCCGTGCGCACGGTGCTGCCGGCGGACTTGTCCGGGCACACGGCGTGGACCGTGTGGCCGACCATCTGCAGGGCCTGGAACGGCACCATCACTTCGTAGTCTTCGACGTAATCGCCGACCAGCATCAGGATCTTTTTCGCGGCCATGGGAAAACTCCTCGGGGAAAGGTCTGGGGAGTATTCAAGGTAGACCGTATCCAAGGGTTGCGGTAATTCCAGGCTTACTACGCTCGATCGCGATAAATGTGGAGCTGCCGAAAGCTGCGATCTTTTGATCTTGCATTTAAATAACCAGGATCAAAAGATCGCAGCCTTCGGCGGCTCCTACAGGGGTGTATTTCAGGCTATCAGGCGAGAAAACCGTCAGCGCGCAGCAGGGTTTCCAGGCAGTGTTCGCTGATGTGATAGAACGCTTTCAGCTCTGCGATCTTCGCCAACAGTTGCGTCGAATCGACCGGCTCGGCGCGTTTCACCGCGAGAATCATCTTGTTCTTGTTGGTATGTTCCAGCGAAATAAATTCGAAGACTTTGGTCTCGTAACCGCAGGCTTCGAGGAATAACGCGCGCAAGCTGTCGGTGACCATTTCCGCCTGCTGGCCGAGGTGCAAGCCGTATTGCAGCATCGGTTTGAGCAGCGCCGGGCTCTGGATCTGCAGGCGGATCTGTTTGTGGCAGCACGGCGAGCACATGATGATCGACGCGCCCGAGCGGATGCCGGTGTGGATCGCGTAATCGGTGGCGATGTCGCAGGCATGCAGGGCGATCATCACGTCCAGTTCGCTCGGCGCCACCGTACGCACGTCACCGCACTTGAACACCAGCCCCGGATGCTCGAGCTTGCTCGCTGCGGCGTTGCACAGGTTGACCATTTCTTCGCGCAGCTCGACGCCGGTGACTTCGCCCTCAGCCTTCAGCGTGTTGCGCAGGTAGTCGTGAATGGCGAACGTCAGGTAGCCCTTGCCTGAACCGAAATCGGCGACCCGCACCGGTTTGTCCAGCGCCAGCGGCGACGAGGTCAGGGCATGGCTGAACACTTCGATGAACTTGTTGATCTGCTTCCACTTGCGCGACATCGCCGGGATCAGCTCGTGTTGCGCATTGGTCACGCCCAGGTCCTTGAGGAACGGACGGCTCAATTCGAGGAAGCGGTTTTTCTCGCGGTTGTGCTCGGCGGACGGCGCTTCACGCAATTGCTGAGGTTTGCTCTTGAACAGCGAACTCTTGCCCTTTTTGCTGTATTCCAGCTGCGCTTCGTCGGTCAGCGCCAGTAAATGAGCATTTTTGAACGAGGCCGGCAGCAGCCCGGCAATCAGCGCCACGCCTTCGCTCAGCGGCAGATTTTTGGTGATGTCGCGGGTCTTGTAGCGATAAACGAATGACAGGCACGGCTGCGCCTTGACCGTCACCGGTTTGATGATGACCCGTTGCAGATCCGCCTCTTCACCGACGTACTTGGCCAGCACCAGCTTGATGAAACCGCTGTCGTCGAGGCTGGCTTGCAGCAGCTCGATGAACTGGGCGTGGTGATCGGCGGCCGGTTTGGCGGACGGCGCGGAAGCAGCGGAAACGGACATGGACAAGCGGCCTCGGACGGGCGGAATCGGGAATGGCGGGTATTTTAGGGGGGATGGGGGTTGGGGACACCCTCTTATTTACCCAACGGCGAAAATCAAAAGATCGCAGCCTTCGGCAGCTCCTACAATTGGAATGCATTCTCCTGTAGGAGCTGCCGAAGGCTGCGAGCTTTTGATCTACCCCAACACCACCAACCGATTCGGCAACTCGTTCCGCACCTGCGTCACCGGCACGTGCACCTTCAACAACTCACCACACGCCTCCACGCACGTGACAAACCCTTCCAGCGTGCGGCCTTCGCGGACCTGTTCGGTGAACGCTGTGACAATCGCGTCCCAGTTGCTGTTATCCAGCCGTCTGGAAATCCCCTCGTCCACCAGAATCTCCACATAGCGCTCAGCCTCGCAGACAAAAATCAGCATGCCGGTGCTGCCCAAGGTGTGGTGCAGGTTCTGTTCGAGAAACTGCCGCCGCGCCAGGTTGGAGGCGCGCCAGTGGCGCACGCGACGCGGCACCAGATGCGTGGTGATTTTCGGCAGGCGGAACAACAGGCACAGGACGATGAACATGCCCCATTGCACCAGCAGCAGACTGTGCAGGGTCAGCCAGCCGGTGAAGTAGTGGACGATACCCGGCAACACCAGGGCGAGCAGACTGGCCCAGAGCAGCGGGATGTACGCGTAATCGTCGGCACGGGCAGCGAGCACCGTGACCAGCTCGGCATCGGTGTCGCGTTCGACCCGGGCAATGGCCTCGGCGACTTTGCGTTGTTCGTGTTCAGTCAGTAATGCCATGTCGAAAAGTGCCTGCTCATTATTCTTTTGATCTCACCAGCCGCCGGACGAACCGCCGCCGCCGAAACTGCCCCCGCCACCGCTGAAGCCGCCACCGCCACCGCCGCCGAATCCGCCGCCACCGCCAAAGCCGCCCCCTCCTCCGGAGCCGCCCCGGCCGGCAGGCAGGATACCGAGCATCTGGCAGACAAACACCGTCAGGATGAACAACATCACCAGGAACATGAACAGCGCAGGGTGCCGCGAGATGAAATCATCCGCCGGGTCGCCGCTGGATTCGTACACGGTCGACGGTTCGTCCAGCGGATTGCCACCGAGCACCACCAGCATCGCCGCAACGCCATCGCTGATGCCTTTGCTGAAATTGCCGGCCTTGAACGCCGGCGTGATGACCTGATGAATGATCACCGACGACTGCGCATCGGTCAGGCGATCCTCCAGGCCATAGCCGACTTCGATGCGCAGTTTGCGCTCGTCACGGGCGACGATCAGCAAGGCGCCGTTGTTTTTGTCTTTCTGACCGATGCCCCAGTGCCGACCGAGCTGAACGCCGAAATCCTCGATGGTGGTGCCCTGCAGATCGGGCAACGTGACCACCACCAATTGCTCGCCGGTGGCCTGTTCGTGCGCCTGCAATTGCTGGCTCAGTTGCGCGCGAATCGATGGCTCGAGCATCTGCGCCTGATCGACCACGCGCCCGCTCAGCGGCGGAAACGTCAGTTCGGCCCGGGCGCTGACGGCGAACAGCCAGAGCATCAGCACCAGGCCCAGTTTCAACACACGCATGGGCAACCTCGAATCAGAATTTCACTTCCGGAGCCTTCTCCGCGCCGGGCGTGGTGGCTTCGAAGGTTTCGCGCATCGGCAGATCGCTGTACATCACGCTGTGCCACAGGCGACCGGGGAAAGTGCGGATCTCGGTGTTGTACTTCTGCACCGCCAGAATGAAATCGCGACGCGCCACGGCTATGCGGTTTTCCGTGCCTTCAAGTTGCGACTGCAAGGCGAGGAAGTTCTGGTTGGCCTTCAGATCCGGGTAGCGCTCGGAGACCACCATCAAACGGCTCAATGCGCCGGTCAGTTGATCCTGTGCCTGCTGGAACTGCTTGAGCTTCTCGGGATTGTCGAGGGTGCTGGCATCGACCTGAATCGAGGTGGCCTTGGCTCGCGCTTCAATCACTGCGGTCAGGGTTTCCTGTTCGTGGGCCGCGTAGCCCTTCACGGTTTCCACCAGATTGGGGATCAGGTCGGCGCGGCGCTGATACTGGTTCTGCACCTGGCCCCAGGCGGCTTTGACCTGTTCGTCGAGGGTCGGGATATTGTTGATGCCGCACGCGGTCAACAGCGTGGCGAACACCAGCAACGTGGCGATCTGTAGCCGTGAACGGGAGGTTGAGCTGATATTCATTGCAGTGATGCTCCATGACACATTTGATTTAAAAACCGAGCGCTGGGCATTCCCGGCCAGCGGTTGGGGCATAATCGGCGCCGCCACTGGCATGCGACGGGTTAATCGGCTAAAAAGTGCCCTTCACGTTCACGTTGCCGCTGTCGGCTGCGGTTTTCCGGCTCAGGATTTTGCGCCGGCACCCGAACAACAATAGTCGCTCCCTACATTTTGGCTGGCCGGTGTTACATCACCGTTTGGGCTCTAGAGAAAAAATTCATGAAGAAGCTGTGTTTGCTGGGTCTGTTCGTCAGCCTGGCCAGTCATCAGGTACTGGCCGCCACGACCCCGGTACCTTTGGAAAACAAGGACGCTTTCATCAGCAACCTGATGAAACAAATGACCCTCGACGAGAAGATCGGCCAGTTGCGCCTGATCAGCATCGGCCCGGAAATGCCCCGCGAACTGATCCGCAAGGAAATTGCCGGCGGCAACATCGGTGGCACGTTCAACTCGATCACCCGCGCGGAAAACCGTCCGATGCAGGACGCGGCCATGCGCAGTCGCCTGAAGATTCCGATGTTTTTCGCGTACGACGTGATCCACGGTCACCGTACGATTTTCCCGATTCCGCTGGCCCTTGCGTCGAGTTGGGACATGGACGCCATCGGCCAGTCCGGTCGCGTTGCGGCTAAAGAGGCCGCCGCTGACAGCCTCGACATCACCTTCGCGCCGATGGTGGATATCTCCCGCGATCCACGCTGGGGCCGCAGTTCCGAAGGTTTCGGCGAAGACACCTACCTGACCTCGCGCATCGCCAAAGTCATGGTCAAGGCCTATCAGGGCGAGACCCCGAGTGCCGCCGACAGCATCATGGCCAGCGTCAAGCACTTCGCCCTGTACGGCGCGGTCGAGGGCGGTCGCGACTACAACACCGTCGACATGAGCCCGGTGAAGATGTACCAGGATTATCTGCCGCCCTACCGCGCCGCGATCGATGCCGGTGCTGGCGGTGTGATGGTGGCGTTGAACTCGATCAACGGCATTCCGGCCACGGCCAACACCTGGCTGATGAACGACCTGCTGCGCAAGGACTGGGGCTTCAAAGGTCTGGCGGTCAGCGATCACGGCGCGATCTTCGAACTGATCAAGCACGGCGTCGCTCGCGACGGTCGCGAAGCGGCAAAGCTGGCGATCAAGGCCGGCATCGACATGAGCATGAACGACACCCTCTACGGCAAAGAGCTGCCGGGGCTGCTCAAGTCCGGCGAGATCGAACAGAAAGACATCGACAACGCTGTGCGCGAAGTGCTCGCGGCCAAGTACGACATGGGCCTGTTCAAGGACCCGTACCTGCGCATCGGCAAGGCCGAGGATGACCCGGCCGATACCTACGCCGAGAGTCGCCTGCACCGCGCCGAGGCCCGCGAAGTCGCGCGGCGCAGTCTGGTGCTGCTGAAGAACCACAACGAAACCCTGCCGCTGAAGAAAGACGCGAAAATCGCGCTGGTCGGTCCATTGGCGAAAGCGCCGATCGACATGATGGGCAGCTGGGCCGCCGCCGGACGTCCGGCGCAATCGGTCACTTTGTTCGATGGCATGAGTTCGGTGATCGGCGACAAGGCCAACCTGATCTACGCCCGTGGCGCCAACATCACGGGCGACAAGAAGGTCCTCGACTACCTGAACTTCCTCAACTTCGATGCTCCGGAAGTGGTCGATGACCCGCGCCCGGCCAACGTGCTGATCGACGAGGCAGTGAAAGCGGCGAAAGCGGCTGACGTGATCGTTGCAGCGGTGGGCGAGTCCCGTGGCATGTCTCACGAATCCTCGAGTCGCACTGACCTGAACATCCCGGAAACCCAGCGCGAATTGATCCGCGCGCTGAAAGCCACCGGCAAGCCGTTGGTGCTGGTGTTGATGAACGGCCGCCCACTGACGATTCTCGAAGAGAACCAGTCGGCCGATGCGATTCTGGAAACCTGGTTCAGCGGCACCGAGGGCGGCAACGCCATCGCCGACGTGCTGTTCGGCGACTACAACCCGTCGGGCAAACTGCCGGTGACCTTCCCGCGTTCCGTGGGCCAGATCCCGACCTACTACAACCACCTGAGCATCGGCCGGCCATTCACTCCGGGCAAACCGGGCAACTACACCTCGCAGTATTTCGATGACACCACCGGCCCGCTGTTTCCGTTCGGTTATGGCTTGAGCTACACCACCTTCGCCCTGAGCGATATGGCGCTGTCATCGACCACCCTGAACGCCAGCGGCAAGCTCGACGCCAGCGTCATGGTCAAGAACACCGGCAAACGTGACGGCGAAACCGTGGTGCAGCTGTACATCCAGGACGTCACCGGTTCGATGATCCGCCCGGTGAAAGAACTGAAGAACTTCCAGAAGATCATGCTCAAGGCCGGCGAACAGAAAGTCGTGCACTTCACCATTACCGAGGAAGACCTGAAGTTCTACAACGCCCAGCTCAAATACGCGGCCGAGCCTGGCAAGTTCAACGTGCAGATCGGCCTGGATTCGCAGGCGGTGACGCAGCAGAGCTTTGAATTGCTGTAATTTTTTCAGGTAACACATAAACCTGTGGGAGCTGGCTTGCCAGCGATGGCGGCCTGACAGTCAACTGATATGTTGAATGTGATGGCCTCATCGCTGGCAAGCCAGCTCCCACAGTGGTTTTGGGTGTCCCCGCTATCCGCGTCGATCGAGAATATTCACCACCAACCGATCCACCCAGCCCCACACCCGCTGCTTGACCCGCCGCCACAACGGTCGGCGCTGCCATTCCTCCAGACTCACCAGCTGACTCAAGCCGAAGTCCTTCACAAAGCTCGCCTCCACCGCTGCCGTCAACGCCGGGTCCAGCGCTTCCAGATTCGCCTCCAGATTAAAACGCAGATTCCAGTGATCGAAATTGCACGAACCGATGCTTACCCATTCGTCGACCAGAACCATTTTCAGGTGCAGGAAACACGGCTGGTATTCGAAGATCTGCACCCCGGCCTTGAGCAGGCGCGGGTAGTAGCGATGGCCGGCGTAGCGCACTGACGGGTGATCGGTGCGCGGGCCGGTCAGCAGCAACCGCACATCGACACCGCGTGCGGCGGCTTTGCGCAGCGAGCGGCGGATTTTCCAGGTCGGCAGAAAGTACGGCGTGGCCATCCAGATGCGTTTTTGCCCGCTGTTCAACGCACGGAACAACGACTGCAAAATGTCGCGATGTTGACGGGCATCGGCATACGCCACGCGGCCCATGCCTTCGCCCTTGTCCGGTACGCGGGGCAGGCGCGGCAAGCCGAAATGCGCGGCCGGGCGCCAGGCGCGGCGGTAACGGTTGGCGATCCACTGGCGATCAAACAGCAATTGCCAGTCGATCACCAATGGGCCGCTGATCTCGACCATCACTTCGTGCCACTCACTGACATCATGGCCCGGCGTCCAGAATTCATCGGTCACGCCGGTGCCGCCGACCACTGCGAGGCATTGGTCGACCAGCAGCAATTTACGGTGGTCGCGATAGAAATTGCCGACCCAGCGCCGCCAGCTCAGGCGATTGTAGAAACGCAGCTCGACCCCGGCCTGGGTCAGGCGCTGGCGCAGATGCAGCGTGAACGCGAGGCTGCCGTAATCATCGAACAGGCAACGCACGCGCACGCCGCGCTCGGCCGCCGCGACCAGTGCCTGGACGATGGCTTCGGCGCAGGCGCCGGCCTCGACCAGGTACAGCTCCAGTTCGATCTGCTCTGTAGCTCCAGCGATGTGCTCGAGCATGCGCGGAAAGAACTGCGGGCCGTCGATCAACAGTTCGAAACGGTTGCCGTCACGCCAGGGGAACACCGCACCGCGCATGTCAGCGCGCCGTGAAAATCAGCACCGCACCCACCGGCACCGACAGACTGATCGCCGACAGATCGGCGAGTTTGCGCAGGTTTTCCAGGCCAGGCGCCAGATCGAAATCCTCGGCGTTGATCACCAGCGGCTCCAGCGTGACCACCTGAAAACGCCGGTCATCGAGACGAGTGGCGAGCAACTCGGCCGGGTATTCGTGCTGCTTGCCGTGCAGGCTGACGGTCAGCGGCAGGCGCAACTCCAGCTGCGCGCCGGGGGCCAGATCGTTGATCGGACGCAGGTCGATCTGGGTAGTGATGGTGGCTGCGGGAAACTGCTCGATCTGGAACAGCTCCTTGCGCATGCGCTCATCACGCAGCGGAATGCCGCTGTTGATCGATTCGAGCTCGACTTCAACTTCGGCGCGACCGTTGGGATCGACTTTGCCGTGCAGTACCAGAAAGCGCTGCACTTCCGAAACGCTGGCATTTTTGGTGCTGACAAACGATAGCCGCGACGACTCGCCGTCCAGATACCAATTGGCCTGGGCCGGCAGCGCAACGGCGGTCAACAGCAGACTGGCGAAGGTTGTATAGAGGGAGCGGTTGAACATTGAACACTCGTGGGGGCGATAAACCTGCACGAACCTTAACCGCCCGCCAAGTTATTGCAAGCCCTGTGGGAGCGAGCCTGCTCGCGAATGCAATGCTCCCCGCACAGCATGTATTGCGGCTTGCGACGATTTCGCGAGCAGGCTCGCTCCCACAGGGGAGACCAGATAATTCAAGGATTCAGGCGACAGCCCTGGCGTTCGCTCAGCCACTGCGCGCTGCTGCTGCGGCCCATGCCGCTGACGGTGATGGTTTTGCTCGAAGCGTCATCGGTAAAACCGCTGGTTGGCAGCCATTGCTTCACATAGCCACGGCAATACCCAGCATCGTTGTTCATCACATAACGACACGAGCAATATTCCTTGGCGGTGTAGGCGCTGATGATGTCCGGGAAAGCCCAGAGGTTTTCCCGTTCATACCAACCCCAACCGAGCAGCACGACCAACAGCAACAATAGAAAGCGCTTCATGGCCGCACCGCCTGCAACACGCGTTTGAGCAATTCGTTGTGCTGGTAGCTGCCATCACGATCATCGCCGTAACGCACGATCACCAGTTTCTCGCTGGGCATCACGTACAGCGCCTGGCCCCAGTGGCCGAGGGCGGCGAAGGTGTCGGGTGGCGCGTCGGGCCATGGTGATGGTGCGCCATCGACAGGGCAATTCAGCCACCAATGTCCGCCGGGCACGGCTTCGTCCTGCTGCGCCCTGTAGCCGGCAAAGGGCTTGAGATTGAATGCCAGCCAATCCTCGGGCAGCAACTGCCGATCGTTCCAGCGCCCGCCCCGCGCCATCAACAGACCGACCCGCGCCAGATCCCGCGCGGTGAGATAGGCATAGGACGAGGCGACAAAGGTACCGCTGGCATCGCTTTCCCACACGGCGTGGCGAATGCCCAACGGCTCGAACAATGCTGTCCACGGATAATCGGCATAACGCTCTGCGCCGACCATGGTTTTCAGGGCAGCGGCGAGCAGATTGCTGTCTCCGCTGGAATAACGGAAAGCCTGACCCGCTGGGGCGTAACTGTCGTGTGCGGCGGCGAACGCGGCCATGTCGCGATGGCCGCGGGTGTAGAGCATTGCCACCACCGAGGATTTCAGCGGCGCGTATTCGTAGTCCTCCTGCCAATCCAGACCGGAAGCCCAGTTCAGCAGATGGCCGAGGGTGATCGCCGGGTGTTTGTCCAGCGTCGGGTAGAACTTCAGCGCCGGATCGTCGAGTTTGAACCGGCCTTCGCCGTAGGCCACACCGAGGACCGTTGCCAGCAGGCTTTTGCTGATCGACCAGGTCAGATGCGGTGTCTGAGCAGTGGTCGGAGCGGCGTAGCGTTCGTAGATGATCTGGCCGTCGTGGATGATCAGCAAGGCGTCGGTGCGAATGCCGTCGCGGGTGGCGTCGTTACGGGGCGCGAAGGCGTAGTTTTCCAGCGCCTCGACGGCCGGGCCGGTGATCTGCGGGGCGATTGGCCATTGCTCATTCGGCCATTGTTCGGCGCGGACGGTGAGGCTGATCAGCAGCAGGAACAGGGACAGGCCTTTGAACATGGTGGGCGCTCTGGGAATGAACCTGTCGAGACTAGTCGGGGTTTATGACAGATGTATGGTGATTTTGAGGCCGCCTTCGCGAGCAGGCTCGCTCCCACAGTTGATCGCATTTCAATTGAAGAATACCGTCCCTGTGGGAGCGAGCCTGCTCGCGAAGGGGCCGCTCAGGTCACCGCCAAAGCCTTGGCCAACCGCTTCGCCCTCGCCCCTGCCGCCAACTGCATCACGCCCTTGTCCCGCTGCCACATCTGCGCCCACTCCACCGGGCCATTGCCCAATGCCTGGTCCACCTCCCCCGCCAGCGCTTCAAACTGCGCAAACAACCCGCCCAACAGCACATGCCCGGGCGGATTGTTCGGCGCTTGCCGGCTGGCCTCGGCGCACCCGGCCAGCAGCGCCAGCAAACGCAATTGCAGGGCCTGCGGCCAGTCGCTGTCCTGGCCGACGCCGTACAACCACGCGGTCATGGCGCTGAGCACGTAGACATCTTCAAGGGTGCGAAACGGTTTGACGTAGGCGTCCCAGCCATCGCCAGCGAGCAATTCGCACAGGGCGCCGTCGAGGTACAGGCGACCGTGGCTGATGTCCGGCATCAACGGCAACGCCGGAAGTTTTTCCACCTTCACGCCGGGCTCGCCGGGATACACCACCGCCAGACTCAGGCGCGGTGTTTCGCCAGGCTCCTCACTGCGCGCAGCCACCAGTAACCAATCGGCGGCGTCGCCTGCGGTGACGAAATCCTTGCGCCCACTCAAGCGCAAATCGCGCAGCCGCGTTTGCATATCGGCCGGACGCAGGCTGCGTTGCTCGGTCGCGCACAAGGCGCCGAGGCTCAGCGGCGCGCTCGGCCACAACATGCGCAGCGCCGCCTGATAACCCACCAGAAACGCCAGCCCCGGCGTCGCCATCCGCCGCCCGCCGGCCACCGCCAATTCGAACGGCGTGACGTTGCCCAGCGCCTGCAACAACGTTGCAAAGCCCTCGGCCAGATCAGCAGCGGCGGGCAAGCGTTCACGGCGGTGCAGCAGATCTGGCCAGGGCATGGGCGCCTCCTTGTGGGCTGTCATATAAGCATCACCGAACGTTCATGGCGATGACACCGGGGCTACATAGCCTGACTTTGCACAACACGGCTGCATAAAGAAAGTCGATCGGCTGCAACCCACGACGGGTTAAAGGCCCGTACGGAGATTCACATGACGCAAATCGCCCGCATCAGCGACACCGGCAATGAACGCCGCCTGCAAGCCGAACGCCTGATCGGCGCCGAAGCCTTGCAGCAAGCCCAGGCCCTGCGCTTCGCCGTCTTCAGCGGCGAGTTCAACGCCAAACTCAAAGGCGCCGAACTGGGTCTGGACATGGATGATTATGATGTTCACTGCAGCCACATCGGCGTGCGTGATCTGAACACCGGGCGCCTGGTCGCCACCACGCGTCTGCTCGATCACACCGCCGCCAGCAGCCTCGGCAAGTTCTACAGCGAAGAAGAATTCAGCCTGCACGGCCTCGCCCATCTGCAAGGCCCGATCCTGGAAATCGGCCGCACCTGCGTCGATCCGGCGTACCGCAACGGCGGCACCATCGCCGTGCTCTGGGGCGAATTGGCCGAAGTGCTCAATCAGGGCGGCTACAGCTATCTGATGGGTTGCGCGAGCATCCCGATGCAGGACGGCGGCATTCAGGCCCACGCGATCATGCAGCGTCTGCGCGAACGTTATCTGTGCACCGAACACCTGCGCGCCGAGCCGAAAAATCCGCTGCCGACGCTGGATATTCCATCCAACGTCATCGCCGAAATGCCGCCGCTGCTCAAGGCCTACATGCGCCTCGGTGCGAAGATCTGCGGCGAGCCGTGCTGGGACGAAGACTTCCAGGTAGCCGACGTGTTCATCCTGCTCAAGCGCGACGAACTCTGCCCGCGCTACGCCAAACACTTCAAGGCGGCGGTGTGATGAGCCGGTTGCGGGTGTACGCGCGAATCGCGCGAGTGCTGCTGGTGGTGACGCTGGGGCTGACCATGGCCAGCGTCTTCGGCGTGTTCGAACGCATCGGTCTGGCCCACTCGATGGAGCGGCGCCAGCGCTGGTCGCGCTTCTTCATGGCGCGGCTGAGCAACGCCCTGCCGTTTCGCGTGAGCGTGCATGGCGAGCTGCCGAAACAGCCGATGCTGTGGGTCAGCAATCACGTGTCGTGGACCGACATTCCGCTGCTGGGCATGCTCACACCGCTGTCGTTTCTGTCCAAGGCCGAAGTGCGCACCTGGCCGGTGGCCGGCTGGCTCGCAGCCAAGGCCGGCAGCCTGTTCATCCGCCGTGGGTCGGGCGACAGTCAGTTGATCCGCAAGCAGATGACCCGCCATCTGCAAACCGAACACGCGCTGCTGATGTTCCCCGAAGGCACCACCACCGATGGCCGTTCGCTGCGCACCTTTCATGGTCGCCTGCTGTCGGCGGCGATCGATTCCGAGGTGATGCTGCAACCGGTGGCGATTCGTTATCTGCGTGACGGCGAAATCGATACGCTCGCACCGTTCATTGGTGACGATGATTTGCTCTCGCATCTGATGCGCCTGTTCAGCCATGACTGCGGCGATGTCGAGGTGCATCTGCTCAAGCCGATTGCCTGTCAGGGCCGCGAGCGCGCGGCGCTGGCGTTCGAAGCGCAGCAGGCGGTGCAGAAGGTGTTGTTTGGATCGATTCCGGAAAGCCGACAATCGCCAATGCGCCCGGCAATCGCTGCCTGAAACACAAATCCCAAAATCACCTTGGCCCCTGTGGGAGCGGGCTTGCCCGCGAAAGCGGTTGATCAATCAACATCAAAGTTGAATGTGCCGACGCTATCGCTGGCAAGCCAGCTCCCACAGGAATTCAGGTTGTATGTGATTGCACTGCGAAATCCTGCAATTGCGGGTAGAACAAGCTGAAGTCTTCACTCAACGGCTCATACAACCGCCGCAACTCCGCCATTGCCCCCGCCAATTCCTCCGGCCTGGTCAGCCGTCGCGAGATCCCGCGCAGCACCTGCTCCAGCACCTCAAACTCGCGATACGAGCCCAGCCAGTCGTTGGCGACCATGTGCGGGGCGATCTTTGCCAGCCGCTCCGGCAATTGCCGTTCGCGGGACAGCACCTGATAGACGTCTGCGGTGAACTGCTCCAGCGGTCGGTCGGCGTACAGCGTCCAGTCCCGCGCAAGACAATGATCGAAAAACACATCGAGGACGATTCCGGCATAACGCCGCCGCGTCTCGGTAAAGCGCCCCAAAGCAATGTCGACCAGTGGATGGCGATCGGTGAACACGTCGATCCGCCGATGCAGTGCAATCGCCGCCTCTACCTCGGGGTCGAACTGGCCTTGCAGCCGACCTTTGACGAAGTCGCCATAGAGACTGCCGAGTAACTGACCGGGGCGCTGGCCGCCGAGATGCAAATGCGCGAGATAATTCATGAGCGCAGCTTAGCACTGCGGTCGCTCCTCCAGCATCCTCGTATCGTTATAACCCGATATAGCGATTTATGCGTTCGTCAGACCGAATTCATATTGGTATATCGCGATCCAACGATTTAAAGTTCGCTCCATCGCGATATATCGCTACTGCCACCACGAGCCCAAGCCATGAACCTCGACCTCGACGAAATAATAAAAGCCCTGGCGCACCCAGTACGGCGAGACATCCTCAACTGGCTGAAAGACCCGAAAGGCGAATTCCCCGAGCAGTTGCACAACCACGAATACGGTATTTGCGCCGGGCAGATAGATCAGCGTTGCGGCCTGTCGCAATCGACCGTGTCGGCCCACCTGGCGACGTTGCAACGGGCCGGGCTGATCAGCAGCCAGAAGGCCGGGCAGTGGCATTTCTTCAAACGTAACGAGGACGTCATCCAGGCGTTTCTCAGCACCCTCAGTAAAGAGCTCTGACCCTTAACGTCAGCCAGCCGACAAGGAAACCTGCATGCCCCTTTCGCTTCTCATCCTCGCCCTGAGCGCCTTCGCCATCGGCACCACCGAGTTCGTCATCATGGGCCTGCTGCCCGACGTGGCGGCGGATCTCGGTGTGTCGATTCCCGGCGCCGGCTGGCTGGTCACCGGTTACGCCCTGGGCGTGGCCATCGGTGCACCGTTCATGGCGCTGGCCACCGCGAAGCTGCCGCGCAAGGCCGCGCTGGTGGCGTTGATGGGCATCTTCATTGTCGGCAACCTGCTCTGCGCCATCGCCAGTGACTACAATGTGCTGATGTTTGCCCGGGTCGTCACCGCTTTGTGCCACGGTGCGTTCTTCGGCATCGGCTCGGTGGTGGCGGCCAATCTGGTCGCGCCCAACAAACGTGCCTCGGCAGTAGCCTTGATGTTCACCGGTCTGACCCTGGCCAACGTGCTCGGCGTACCGCTGGGCACCGCATTGGGTCAGGAAGCCGGCTGGCGTTCGACCTTCTGGGCGGTGACCGTCATCGGTGTGATCGCGCTGATCGGCCTGATCCGCTTTCTGCCGGCCAAGCGTGACGAAGAGAAACTCGACATGCGCGCCGAACTCGCCGCCCTCAAGGGCGCCGGCATCTGGCTGTCGCTGAGCATGACCGCGCTGTTCGCCGCCTCGGTCTTCACCCTGTTCACCTACGTTGCGCCGCTGCTCGGCGAAGTCACTGGCGTGTCGCCGCGTGGCGTGACCTGGACACTGATGCTCATCGGTCTGGGCCTGACGGTCGGCAACATCATCGGCGGCAAACTCGCCGACAAAGGCATGGCCGCCACGCTGATCGGCGTGTTCATCGCCATGGCCGTGGTGTCCACGGTGTTGAGCTGGACCAGCGTTGCGCTGATCCCGACCGAGATCACCCTGTTCCTCTGGGCCACCGCGTGTTTCGCCGCTGTGCCGGCGCTGCAAGTCAACGTGGTGACCTTCGGCAAGGCTGCGCCGAACCTGGTTTCGACCCTGAACATCGGCGCTTTCAACGTCGGCAACGCCCTTGGCGCCTGGGTCGGCGGCAGCGTCATCGCCCACGGCTACGGCCTGACCAGCGTGCCACTGGCTGCCGCCGCGCTGGCTGTACTGGCCCTGCTGGTAACCCTGATTACCTTCCGCCAGAACGGCAATGCCGAGCTGGCCCCTGCTTCCAACTGATCAACTTCCTTTATTAAAGAGAGGCTTTTAGACATGGCGACTATTTTCGACCCGATCAAACTCGGCGACATCGAGCTGAACAACCGCATCATCATGGCCCCGCTGACCCGCTGCCGCGCCGACGAAGGCCGTGTGCCGAACGCGCTGATGGCCGAATACTACGTACAACGCGCCTCGGCTGGCCTGATCCTCAGCGAAGCCACTTCGGTAACGCCGATGGGCGTCGGCTACCCGGACACCCCGGGCATCTGGTCCAACGATCAAGTGCGTGGCTGGGCCAACGTGACCAAGGCGATTCACGGCGCCGGCGGCAAGATCTTCCTGCAACTGTGGCACGTTGGCCGCATTTCTCACCCTTCGTACCTGAATGGTGAAGCACCGGTTGCGCCAAGCGCCATCCAGCCAAAGGGCCACGTCAGCCTGGTGCGTCCGCTGGCCGACTACCCAACGCCGCGCGCGCTGGAAACCGCTGAAATCGCCGACATCGTCGACGCCTACCGCACCGGTGCCGAGAACGCCAAGGCCGCCGGTTTCGACGGCGTGGAAATCCACGGTGCCAACGGCTACCTGCTCGACCAGTTCCTGCAAAGCAGCACCAACCAGCGCACCGACCAGTACGGCGGCTCGCTGGAAAACCGTGCGCGCCTGCTGCTGGAAGTGACCGACGCCGCGATCGAAGTCTGGGGCGCTGGCCGCGTTGGTGTGCACCTGGCACCGCGTGCCGACTCCCATGACATGGGCGATGACAACCTTGCCGAGACCTTCACCTACGTCGCCCGTGAACTGGGCAAGCGTGGCATCGCGTTCATCTGCTCGCGCGAAAAAGAAGGCGCCGACAGCCTCGGCCCGCAACTGAAAGAAGCCTTCGGTGGCCCGTACATCGCCAACGAGAAGTTCACCAAGGAAAGCGCCAACGAGTGGCTGGCCAGCGGTAAGGCAGACGCCGTAGCGTTCGGCGTGCCGTTCATTGCCAACCCGGACCTGCCGGCACGTTTGCAGGCTGATGCGCCGCTGAACGAGCCGCATCCGGAGACTTTCTACGGCAAGGGTCCGGTCGGCTACATCGACTATCCGACCTTGTAATCAGGCTGTAGCGCAGAAATGAAAAAGCCCCTGACTTTTGAGAGTCAGGGGCTTTTTGCTATTGGCGCAGGACAAGCGCAAGCAAACACCGTTTAACAACAGCGACACAATTTCCCTACAAAATCTGCGACTCGCTACGTTTAAACTCCCCGCCGCGATGATCAGCCATGGCGGCTGATTGACATCCTGCCGGGCAATTGCGCATTTTGTTTCATTTGCGCAGGCTTGGGCTCAGGCGCAGCATGTCCAGCCCGGTGTCGACCCAGCGTTCAGCCTCGGCGTGCAGCTCGAAGCTGTCCGGGGCCAGCAGCCAGCCGTACAGCAGGCCGTCGATGTAGGCATGAATGCTGATGGCCGCGCGGGCAGTGTCGAGGTCTTCCGGCAACTGGCCGCGATTCACCGCATTACGCAGGGTCAGGCCGATGCGCAGGTTGCAATCGAGACTGGCCGTCCGGCGCTGCTGGCGCAGATCGCACATTTCATCGGTGAATTCGCACTTATGAAACAGAATTTCGTTGATGCGCCGGGTTTTCGGGTCCAGTGCAACTTGATGAAACAAATGAATCAGCAACTGCCGCATGCAGCCCAGCGGGTCCGGTTCGTCCTCGCTTTCGCTGGCCTTGGCCAGTTCATCCAGCGGTTCGTGCAGGCTGTCGAGCATGGCCTGGACCAGATCGGCCTTGTTGCTGAAATGCCAGTAGATGGCGCCACGCGTCACGCCGGCGAGGGTCGCGATGTCCGCCAGGGTGGTGCGGGCAACCCCCTTTCATAGAAGGCTTTCTCGGCCGCTTCCAGAATCTGGCTGCGGGTTTCCTGAGCTTCCTCTTTGGTACGACGGACCATGGCAGTAAAACCTCAAACAGGATGTTTCAGGGATGGCTGAATATCCGCTGAATAAAGAGGGGGCGATCTCTCGTGAATCGACTCCCCGGCCTACAATTTCAAACCTTGCGACGACTTTTGTATCAGGGTGGGTACGCGGCGCAGGTGTTTACAAACAACCATGAACGTAAGTATATTACTTAGCAAGCTACTTATCCACCCGGTGCCCGACTTTTACTCTTTCACACTTCTTGTGCGCTTCTTGCGCGCCTGACCCGAGGATCTTCATGCAATTCAAGCCAGCTGTTACCGCTCTGGTCACTGCCGTCGCCCTGGCATCGCTGCTCAGCGGATGTAAAAAGGAAGAAGCGGCCCCTGCCGCTCCGCCCCCTCAGGTCGGCGTCGTCACCCTGCAACCACAAGCCTTTACCCTGACCTCGGAACTTCCGGGCCGCACCAGTGCGTTCCGCATCGCTGAAGTTCGCCCGCAGGTCAACGGCATCATTCTCAAGCGTCTGTTCAAGGAAGGCGCCGACGTCAAAGCCGGTCAGCAGCTTTATCAGATCGATCCGTCGGTCTATGAAGCGACGCTGAAAAGTGCCGAAGCCAACCTGCGTTCGACCAAGTCGATTTCCGACCGCTACAAGCAACTGGTCGACGAACAAGCCGTGAGCCGTCAGGAATACGACACCGCACTGGCCAACCGCCTGCAATCGGAAGCATCGTTGCAGAGCGCGCAGATCAACGTGCGTTACACCAAGGTCTATGCGCCGATCTCCGGCCGTATCGGCCGCTCTTCGGTGACCGAAGGCGCACTGGTCAGCAATGGCCAGGCCGATGCAATGGCAGTGATTCAGCAGCTCGATCCGATCTACGTCGACGTCACCCAGTCGTCGGTGGAACTGCTGGAACTGCGCCGCGAACTGGAAAGTGGCCGTCTGCAGAAGGCTGGCGACAACGCCGCTGCGGTCAAGCTGACCCTGGAAGACGGCAGCCAGTACAAGCTCGACGGCAAGCTGGAATTCTCCGAAGTCTCGGTTGACCAGACCACCGGCTCGGTGACCCTGCGCGCCGTGTTCCCCAACCCCGATCACACCCTGCTGCCAGGCATGTTCGTCCACGCCCAGTTGCAGGCCGGCGTCAACAGCGCAGCGATCCTCGCGCCACAGCAAGGCGTGACCCGCGACCTCAAAGGCACCCCGACCGCACTGGTCGTCGGCGCCGACAACAAGGTCGAACTGCGTCAGCTCAAGGCCAGCCGCACCGTCGGCAGCCAGTGGCTGATCGAAGACGGCCTGAAAGCCGGCGATCGTCTGATCACCGAAGGGCTGCAGTACGTCAAACCGGGCGTCGAGGTCAAAGCGACCGAAGCGACTAACGTCGGCACCAAGAACCCGGCCCCCGCACAGGCAGCTGACAAAGCCGCCGGCGGCAAAGGGGAGTAACCCATGTCAAAATTCTTCATCGACCGTCCGATTTTCGCCTGGGTAATCGCCCTGGTGATCATGCTGGTCGGGGCACTTTCGATCCTGAAATTGCCAATCAACCAATACCCGAGCATCGCGCCGCCGGCCATTGCGATCCAGGTGACCTACCCGGGCGCGTCCGCACAAACCGTGCAGGACACCGTGGTACAGGTCATCGAGCAACAGCTCAACGGTATCGACAACCTGCGTTATGTATCGTCGGAAAGTAACTCCGACGGCAGCATGACCATCACCGCGACCTTCGAGCAAGGCACCAACTCCGACACCGCGCAGGTCCAGGTCCAGAACAAGCTGAACCTGGCCACCCCGCTGCTGCCGCAGGAAGTGCAGCAACAGGGTATCCGCGTGACCAAGGCAGTGAAGAACTTCCTGCTGGTGATCGGCGTGGTGTCGCGTGACGGCAGCATGAGCAAGGACGACCTGTCCAACTACATCGTGTCGAACATGCAGGACCCGATCTCGCGCACCGCCGGTGTCGGTGACTTCCAGGTCTTCGGTGCGCAGTATGCGATGCGTATCTGGCTCGACCCGGCCAAGTTGAACAACTTCAACCTGACCCCGGTCGACGTGAAGAACGCCATTGCTGCGCAGAACGTCCAGGTGTCGTCCGGTCAGCTCGGTGGCTTGCCTGCCGTGCAGGGCCAGCAACTGAACGCGACGATCATCGGCAAGACCCGTCTGCAGACCGCTGAGCAGTTCAAGGAAATCCTGCTCAAGGTCAACAAGGACGGCTCGCAAGTTCGCCTCAAAGACGTGGCTGAAGTCGGCCTCGGCGGCGAGAACTACGCGATCAGCGCCCAGTTCAACGGCAGCCCGGCTTCCGGTCTGGCGGTGAAACTGGCCAACGGCGCCAACGCCCTCGATACCGCCAAAGCGCTGCGCAACACCATCGACAGCCTCAAGCCGTTCTTCCCGCAAGGCATGGAAGTGGTGTTCCCGTACGACACCACTCCGGTGGTGACCGAGTCGATCAAAGGCGTGGTGCACACTCTGGTCGAAGCGATCGCGCTGGTGTTCCTGGTGATGTTCCTGTTCCTGCAGAACTTCCGCGCCACCGTCATCACCACGATGACCGTGCCGGTGGTACTGCTCGGTACGTTCGGCATCCTCGCCGCCGCCGGTTTCAGCATCAACACCCTGACCATGTTCGGCATGGTGCTGGCCATCGGTCTGCTGGTGGACGATGCCATCGTCGTGGTGGAAAACGTCGAGCGGGTGATGAGCGAAGAAGGCTTGTCACCGAAGGAAGCGACGAAGAAATCCATGGGCCAGATCCAGGGCGCACTGGTCGGTATCGCCCTCGTACTCTCGGCGGTACTGCTGCCGATGGCATTCTTCAGCGGCTCGACTGGTGTGATCTACAAGCAGTTCTCGATCACCATCGTGTCGGCCATGGCCCTGTCGGTACTGGTTGCCCTGATCTTCACCCCGGCGCTGTGCGCGACCATGCTCAAGCCGATTCCGAAAGGCGAGCACGGTACTCCGAAGAAAGGTTTCTTCGGCTGGTTCAACCGCAACTTCGACCGTGGCGTGCGCAGCTACGAGCGCGGCGTCGGCAACATGCTGACCCGCAAGGCGCCGTACCTGCTGGCGTATCTGCTGATCGTCGTGGGCATGATCTGGCTGTTCACCCGCATCCCGACCGCGTTCCTGCCGGAAGAAGACCAGGGCGTACTGTTCGCACAGGTGCAGACCCCGGCCGGTTCCAGTGCCCAGCGCACGCAGGTGGTCGTGGATGAAATGCGTGAGTACCTGCTGCGTCCGAACAAGGACGGCGGTGAAGCGGACGCGGTGGCTTCGGTGTTCACCGTGACCGGCTTCAACTTCGCCGGCCGTGGGCAGAGCTCGGGTATGGCGTTCATCATGCTCAAGCCGTGGGGCGAGCGTAACGCCGACAACAGCGTGTTCAAGCTCGCCGCGCGTGCCCAGCAACACTTCTTCAGCTTCCGCGACGCGATGGTGTTTGCCTTCGCCCCGCCAGCGGTTCTGGAATTGGGTAACGCCACCGGTTTCGACGTGTTCCTGCAAGACCGTGCCGGTATCGGTCACGAAAAGCTGATGGAAGCGCGCAACCAATTCCTCGGCATGGCGGCGCAAAGCAAGGTGCTGACCCAGGTGCGTCCGAACGGCCTGAACGATGAGCCGCAGTTCGAGCTGGAAATCGACGACGAGAAGGCCAGTGCCCTCGGCATCACCATCAGCGATATCAACAACACCCTGTCGATCGCGCTGGGCAGTAGCTACGTCAACGACTTCATCGACCGTGGTCGGGTGAAGAAAGTCTACGTGCAGGGCCAGCCGGATTCGCGCATGAGCCCCGAAGACCTGAAGAAGTGGTACGTGCGCAACGCCGAAGGCACCATGGTTCCGTTCTCGGCGTTCGCCAAGGGTGAGTGGGTCTACGGTTCGCCGAAACTGGCGCGTTACAACGGTGTGGAAGCGGTCGAAGTCCTCGGGGCTCCGGCGCCGGGCTACTCCACCGGTGAAGCGATGGCTGAAGTCGAAGCGATTGCCAAGAAGCTGCCGTCCGGTGTCGGTATCTCCTGGACCGGTCTGTCCTACGAGGAACGTCTGTCCGGCTCGCAAGCGCCAGCGCTGTACGCCCTGTCGCTGCTGATGGTGTTCCTGTGTCTGGCGGCGCTGTATGAGAGCTGGTCGATTCCGATCGCGGTCATGCTCGTGGTACCGCTGGGGGTCATCGGTGCACTGATGGCTACCAGCCTGCGCGGTCTGTCCAACGACGTGTACTTCCAGGTGGGCTTGTTGACGACCATCGGTCTGGCGGCTAAAAACGCCATTCTGATCGTCGAATTCGCCAAGGAACTGCATGAACAGGGACGCAGCCTGCGTGAAGCGGCAATCGAAGCCTGCCGCATGCGTCTGCGCCCGATCATCATGACCTCGCTGGCCTTCGTTCTCGGTGTGGTGCCGCTGGCGATTTCCACCGGCGCCGGTTCAGGCAGTCAGCACGCGATCGGTACCGGCGTGATTGGCGGTATGCTCACGGCCACGATCCTGGCGATCTTCTGGGTCCCACTGTTCTTCGTTACTGTGTCGTCCATCGGTCAGCGTAAAAAGACCGACGCGGATGAGACTACTGAAACTCCTAAAGAGGCTGGCCAATGAGCAAGTCGCTACTCTCCATCGCAGTCGCCGCCTTCGTGCTGAGCGGTTGCTCGCTGATACCTGACTATCAGCAGCCTGAGGCTCCGGTCGCAGGCCAGTACCCGCAGGGGCCGGCATATTCGCCGGCCCAGGCTCCGGCGCAAGCCGCTGCCGAACAGGGCTGGAAGCAGTTTTTCCATGACCCGGCACTGCAACAGCTGATCCAGGTCGCCCTGGAAAACAACCGCGACCTGCGTGTCGCGGCGCTGAACATCGACGCTTACGCGGCGCAGTACCGCATCCAGCGCGCCGACCTGTTCCCGGCAGTGTCGGCCAATGCCGCCGGCAGCCGCCAGCGTCTGCCGGCCCGTGCCTCGCAGACCGGCGAGTCGATGATCAGCAGCTCCTACTCGGCTACCGTCGGCGTCAGCGCCTACGAACTCGACCTGTTCGGTCGGGTGCGCAGCCTGAGCGAGCAAGCGTTGCAACAGTACTTCGCTACTGAAGAAGCACGCCGCAGTACGCAGATCAGTCTGGTTGCCAGCGTCGCCAATGCTTACCTGACCTGGCAAGCGGACAAGGAACTGCTCAAGCTGACGCAGGACACCCTCGGTGCCTTCGAAGAAAGCTACAAGCTGACCAGCCGCAGCAACGAAGTCGGTGTGGCTTCGGCGCTGGACCTGGCGCAATCGCGCACTTCCGTGGAAAACGCCCGGGCACAATTGGCGCGTTATACCCGCCAGGTCGCGCAGGACGAAAACAGCCTGACCCTGCTGCTCGGCACCGGTATCCCGGCCAATCTGCAAGCTGCCAAACCGCTGTCTGATGATCTGCTCAGCGACGTACCGGCCGGTCTGCCTTCGGACCTGCTGCAACGTCGTCCGGACATCCTCCAGGCCGAGTACAACCTGAAGGCGGCCAACGCCAATATCGGCGCGGCCCGTGCAGCGTTCTTCCCGAGCATCAGCCTGACCGCCAACGCGGGCAGCCTGAGCCCGGATCTGTCCGGCCTGTTCAAGGGCGGTTCGGGGACGTGGCTGTTCCAGCCGCAGATCAACCTGCCGATCTTCAACGCCGGCAGCCTGCGCGCCAGCCTCGACTACGCCAAGATCCAGAAGGACATTGGCGTGGCGAACTACGAGAAGTCCATCCAGACCGCCTTCCAGGAAGTCGCCGACGGCCTCGCCGCCCGCCAGACCTACACCGAGCAGTTGCAAGCGCAGCGTGACTTCGTGCAGGCCAACCAGGATTACTACCGCTTGGCCGAACGTCGCTATCGCATCGGCGTCGACAGCAACCTGACCTTCCTCGATGCCCAGCGTCAGTTGTTCAGCGCACAACAAGCGCTGATCACCGACCGCCTCGCGCAGTTGACCAGTGCGGTCAACCTGTACAAGGCCCTGGGCGGTGGCTGGAATGCGCAGACCGCGCAGAACGATGCGCTGAAAGAAGAAGCGCCGAAGATGAAGCTGTTCTGATCATCATCGGCTGAATACAAGGAGCCCACCGATTGGTGGGCTTTTTGTTGCCTGAGAATCAAAAGATCGCAGCCTTCGGCAGCTCCTACATTTGAAATGCGTTGCCCTGTAGGAGCTGCCGAAGGCTGCGATCTTTTGATCTTCAATGCTGTTCGATAATCGCCCAAAACCCGCTTTTCCCAATTGAATCCAAACATCCGCCCCCCGCACCATTCGCTCCACAAAACCAATAACAACAGGTTCGACACCATGCTCCCGCGCCCTGCCCCGTCCGGCTGATTGCCATCGTTTCACCCCTGAATACTTTCCAGGTCTGCACCCCGAAAACCGGCCGCAGCGCAGCCGTTCGCCCTAAAAAACAAGAGAGACCCAAGTCCATGACAGTTTTCCCTGTGCCCTACGCATTGCCCGCTGTGATCGCCCTGGCCATCGCCGGTCTGGCCCTGCCGGCAAGCGCCGAAGAAGCCGGCTTCATCGAAGGCGCCAAGGTCAACCTCAACCTGCGCAACTTCTATATCAACCGCAATTTCACCAACCCGACCAAAACCCAGGGCAAGGCTGAAGAATGGACGCAGAGTTTCATCCTCGACGCCAAATCCGGCTTTACCCAAGGCACCGTCGGTTTCGGCATGGACGTACTCGGGCTGTATTCGATCAAGCTCGATGGCGGTAAAGGCACGGGCGGCACGCAGTTGTTGCCGCTGGACCATGACGGCCGCCCGGCGGACAACTTCGGTCGCACCAACGTCGCCTTCAAGGCAAGACTTTCGCAGACCGAGGTGAAGGTCGGCGAGTGGATGCCGGTATTGCCGATTCTGCGTTCGGACGACGGTCGCTCGCTGCCGCAAACCTTCCGTGGCGGCCAGATCACCTCCAAGGAAATCGCCGGCCTGACCCTCTATGGCGGCCAGTTCCGCGCCAACAGCCCGCGCGACGACAGCAGCATGAGCGACATGTCGATGACCGGCAAAGCCGCGTTCACCTCTGACCGTTTCAACTTCCAGGGCGGCGAATACCTGTTCAACGACAAGCGCACACAGATCGGCTTATGGAATGCGCAACTCAAGGACATCTACAGCCAGCAGTACCTCAACGTACTGCACAGTCAGCCGCTCGGCGACTGGACGCTGGGCGCCAACCTCGGCTTTTTCTACGGCAAGGAAGATGGCAGCGCGCGTGCCGGCGATCTGGACAACAAGACCTGGTACGGGATGTTTTCGGCCAAGTACGGCGGCAACACGTTCTACCTCGGCCTGCAAAAACTCACCGGCGACAGCGCCTGGATGCGCGTCAACGGCACCAGTGGCGGCACCCTGGCCAACGACAGCTACAACGCCAGTTATGACAACGCTCAGGAACGCTCCTGGCAGTTGCGTCACGACTACAACTTCGCCGCCATGGGCATCCCCGGCCTGACCCTGATGAACCGCTACATCAGCGGCGACAACGTGCACACCGGGACGATCACCGACGGCAAGGAATGGGGTCGCGAATCGGAACTCGGTTACACGTTGCAGAGCGGGACTTTGAAGGATTTGAACGTCAGATGGCGCAACTCGACCATGCGCCGCGACTTCAGCAACAACGAGTTCGACGAGAACCGATTGATCGTCAGCTACCCGATCAGCCTGCTTTAACCAAACATGCTCCACTGTGGGAGCGAGCCTGCTCGCGAAAGCGCTGCTTCAGTCGACATCTGTGTCGAATATGAAATGGCCTTCGCGAGCAGGCTCGCTCCCACATTTGATTCCCATCACAGATGCATGCCATTGGTCAGGCCATGTAGCGCTTTTGCGGGCGGCGGTTACAGTGAGCAAACCTGAAGGACTCAGGTGCTCCAACCCTTCACGCTTCCGTTTCGTAGTCGGTCTCCAGCTGTGCACCAGGTTGTCATCGGAAGACACCATTTGATCACCGGAGGATCACCTCATGATCACACGCCGCACCACTGCGCCCGATTGGGACGCCAAGGCGTACCAGCAGTTTTCCCGTCTCAGACAACGTCCGGTCAACGAATTGCTCGACCGCGTCGACCTGCACAACCCGCAACGCATTTACGACCTCGGCTGCGGCACCGGCATTGCCACGCAGTTGTTGGCCAAACGCTGGCCGCGCGCGCAGTTGCAGGGCGTCGACAGCTCCGCGCAGATGCTCGATGAGGCACGCTGCCTGCCGATCCGGGCGTTGTGGAAACATTGCGACCTGCTTGATTGGCAACCTGAGCAACCGGCGGATCTGCTGTTCGCAGCCGCCGTGCTGCACTTTATCGAAGGCCATGAAAAACTGCTGCCGCGCCTGCTCGGTTATCTGAATCCCGGCGGCTGTCTGGCGGCGCACATGCCGGACTGGCGCGATGCGCTGTGGTATCGGCTGATGCTCGATACCCTCGAAAACGGCGGCCCCGGTGGCACACCACTGGGCACGCCTGAACTGCGCCAGCGCATGGCGGCGCGGCCGTTATTGGCACTGGAGGATTACTATCGGTTGCTCGCGCCCATGACTACGTCGCTGGATATCTGGGAGACCGAGCAGTTGCAGGTGGTTGACGGCAAGTCGCCGGTGTATGACTGGGTGAAGGTCTCGGCGCTGCGGCCGGTGATGCAGGCGTTGAGTTCAGCGGAACAGGCGCGGTTTATCTATCACTACCTGATGCGGGTGCATGAGCATTATCCGCAGGAGGGGGATGGGCATACGTTGTTTGCATTCAAGCGAATATTTATTGTCGCCAGGGTGTGATTCGTTACGGCCGCTACCGCTTTCGCGAGCAGGCTCGCTCCCACAGGGAAATGCATTCCAATGTGGGAGCGAGCCTGCTCGCGAAGGCGATGGCTCAGGCAACATC
Source organism: Pseudomonas sp. AC255 (assembly GCF_979258175.1). Taxonomy (NCBI): domain Bacteria; kingdom Pseudomonadati; phylum Pseudomonadota; class Gammaproteobacteria; order Pseudomonadales; family Pseudomonadaceae; genus Pseudomonas; species Pseudomonas sp. AC255. The sequence continues at coordinate 3,868,784 of NZ_OZ409841.1, forward strand.
AATCCCGGGATTCGACTCCCAACTCATCCCACACCGATTCCGCCAAATGAAACGTCGCGTTCGCCGCCGGTATGCCGCAGTAGATCGCGCTCTGCATGATCACTTCCTTGATCTCGCCCCGGCTCACACCATTATTGGCCGCCGCGCGCAGGTGCAGTTTCAGTTCGCCCTCGCGGTTCATGCCGATCAGCATGGCGATGGTGATCAGGCTGCGGGTATGGCGGGGCAGGCCCGGACGCGTCCAGATGTCGCCCCAGGCATGGCGGGTGATCATCTCCTGGAATTCCGAGTTGAACTCGGTCAGGGTGGTCAGGCTGCGATCGACGTGGGCATCGCCCAGCACCGCGCGGCGGACTTGCATGCCTTCGTCGTAACGTTGTTTCTCGTCCACAAAATCTTCCTCACTGAGCCTGCAAAAACGCCAGCACACGGTCGCTGAAATCGGCGCCGGCCTGCACGTTGGACAAATGCGCCGCATGGAACTCGGCGTACTCGGCGTCGCGCACATGGTCGCGAATGAAGTGCCCGCCGGACGGCGGCGTCACCGCATCTTCGCTGCCGGCAATCACCAGCAACGGCACGTTGATCGAAGCCAGTTGTTCACGAAAATCGGCATCTCGCACGGCCGCGCAGTTGGCCGCATAACCTTGTGGATTGGTCGCGGCGAGCATGTCGGTAATCTTCTTCGCCGCCTCGGGATGCGCTGCGGAAAAGTCTGGGGTGAACCAGCGCGCAATCGAGGCATCCCGCAATGCGACCATCGCCGCCGGGCCGTCACGCAACACGGTTTCGATGCGTGGATTCCATACCGAGGGGTCGCCGATTTTTGCTGCGGTGTTGCACACGATCAGTCTGTGCAGACGATGCCCGGCATTGATCCCCAGCCACTGTCCGATCAGCCCGCCCATCGACAGCCCGCAGAAATGCGCGCGCTCGATGTGCAGCGCATCGAGCAGACCGAGTACGTCATGGCCCAATTGCTCGATGCTGTACGGCCCTTCGGTGACCAGCGATTGCCCATGGCCGCGCGTGTCGAAACGCAGCACGCGGTAATGCTCGGCGAACGCCGGCATTTGCGCGTCCCACATGTGCAGGTCGGTGCCCAGCGAGTTGGACAGCACCAGCACCGGCGCAGCGGCCGGGCCTTCTATTTGATAGTGCAGTTCGCCATCGGCGAGTTGAACGAAAGCCACAGCCCTCTCCTTCAGACAGTCAAAGCGTTGTGTTCGGCCACCGCGCGCTCGACCCAGACTTGCGCCTGGCCAAGGTAATGCGCGGGGTTGAGAAGATCATCGAGTTCAGCGCCACTGAGTTCGGCGGTGACTTGCGGCTCGTCAGCGAGCACCGCACGCAGATGGCGCTGCTCGGCCACTGCGCGTTTGCAGCATTGTTCGAGCAGATGATGCGCGGTGTCGCGGCCGACGCGTTGGGCGAGGACGATGCTCACCGCTTCGGCCAGCACCAGGCCTTGAGTCAGTTCGAGGTTGCGGGCCATGCGCGCCGCGTCGACTTCCAGACCGTCGGCCAGCAAACGCGCCTGTTGCAGCGAACCGGACACCAGGCAGCAGATCTCCGGCAAGGTTTCCCATTCGGCGTGCCACAAACCGAGGCTGCGTTCGTGCTCCTGCTGCATCGCGCTGAACAGCGTCGACACCAGCCCCGGCACCCGCGTTGCCGCGCCGATCAGCACCGCCGCGCCGACCGGGTTGCGTTTGTGCGGCATGGTCGACGAGCCGCCCTTGCCCGGTGCCGCTGGCTCAAAAACTTCCGCTGCTTCGGTCTGCATCAACAGGCTGATGTCGCGGCCGAATTTGCCGAGGCTGCCGGCGATCAGGCCAAGCACAGCGCCGAATTCGACGATGCGATCACGCTGGGTGTGCCACGGTTGCTCGGGCAGGGTCAGTTGCAGTTCCTCGGCCAAGGCTTCGGCAATCGGCAACGCCTGTGCCCCCAGCGCCGCGAGCGTGCCGGAGGCGCCACCGAATTGCAGCACCAGCAGCCGTGGCTTCAGTTGTTGCAGACGCTGACGGCTGCGCGTGACGGCACCCAGCCATCCGGCGATTTTCATCCCGAGGGTCACTGGCGTCGCGTGTTGCAGCCAGGTGCGACCGGCCAGTGGCGTGGTGGCGAAACGTTGTGCCTGAGTGGCGAGCGAGTCGGCCAGTTGTGCCAGTTGGTTTTCGATCAGCGCCAGCGCCTGGCGTAATTGCAGGACCAGCCCGGAATCCATCACGTCCTGACTGGTCGCGCCCAGATGCACATAGCGCTCGGCTTCGGCATCGCTCGAGGCGATCTGCTTGCCCAAGGCCTTGACCAGCGGAATCGCTGAATTGCCGGCCGTGGCAATCGCCTCGCCCAGCGCTGCGAAGTCATACAGACCGGCGTCGCACGCTGCGGCAATCGGCGCCACAGCGGATAAAGGAATCAGCCCGACCCGCGCCTCGGCCCGGGCCAGCGCCGCTTCGAAATCGAGCATCGCCTGCACCCGGCCCTGATCGCAGAACACTTCGCGCATATCGCGGGCGGTGAAGTAGGCATCGAACAATTGATTGCCCGGTCGCTGAGTCATAAACAGTCCTTGCCGGCGCGGGCCTCGCAGCCCGCGCACATGGGTTTACAGATCGTGGTGCAGATACTTCGCCTGCTTGGGCAAACGCAGGCTGAACAGGAAAGCCACCGCCATCATCGCCGTGACGTACCAGTAGAAGGCGTTTTCCATGCCGCCAGCCTTGAGGCTCAAGGCAACGAATTCCGCCGAACCGCCGAAGATTGCATTCGCCACCGCGTAAGCCAGGCCGACACCAAGCGCGCGGACTTCCGGCGGGAACATCTCGGCTTTTACCAGACCGCTGATCGAGGTGTAGAAGCTCACAATCGCCAACGCCAGGGTGATCAGCACGAAGGCGAGGAACGGGCTGCTGATACTTTTCAGGCTGAGCAGAATCGGCACGGTGAACAGCGTGCCGAGGGCGCCGAACCAGAGCATCGAGTTCCGTCGGCCGATCTTGTCGGCAAGCATGCCGAACAACGGCTGCATGCACATATACAGGAACAGCGCGCCGGTCATGATGTAGCTGGCGGTCTTGGCATGCATCCCGGCGGTGTTCACCAGGTATTTCTGCATGTAGGTGGTGAAGGTGTAGAAAATCAGCGAGCCGCCAGCGGTGTAGCCGAGCACGGTGATGAACGCCGCTTTGTGATCGCGGAACAGTGCAGTGATGCTGCCGGCGTCTTTATGCGCACGGGTTTCCTTATTGGTGGTTTCCTTCAGCGAACGACGCAGGAACAGCGAAATCAGCGCCGCCACCGCACCGACCACGAACGGAATCCGCCAACCGTAGGCACGCAGGTCTTCTTCAGTGAGGAACTGTTGCAGCACCACCACCAGCGACACCGCCAGCAGTTGTCCGCCAATCAGCGTCACGTACTGGAACGAAGCGAAGAATCCGCGCTGGCCCTTGAGCGCGACTTCGCTCATGTAAGTCGCGGTGGTGCCGTACTCGCCGCCCACCGACAGACCTTGCAGCAAACGCGCGAACAGCAACAGCACCGGCGCCCAGACGCCGATGTCCTTGTAGGTCGGCAGACAGGCGATCAGCAACGAGCCGAAGCACATCATCAGAATCGAGATGAGCATCGAGTTCTTGCGCCCGTGCTTGTCAGCGACCCGGCCGAAAATCCAGCCACCAATCGGCCGCATCAGGAACCCGGCGGCGAACACGCCAGCAGTGTTGACCAGTTGCACGGTGGGGTTATCGGAAGGGAAGAACGCCGGGGCAAAATAGATCGCGCAGAAGGCGTAGACGTAGAAGTCGAACCACTCGACTAGATTGCCGGAGGAAGCGCCGACGATGGCGAAGATGCGCTTGCTGCGCTCTTCGCCGGTGTAGTGAGAGGTGGTGGTTGTCATTGTTTTTTCACTCGATAGGGACAGTCACAGTCTAGACATACTTTGCAACAGTCCCGTTCCACATCGGATCATCACTCAAGTCTGGATCAGCCTTTGTGGCGAGGGGATTTATCCCCGCTCGAGTGCGAAGCACTCGCAAATCAGATACACGCGGTTCATCTGAATACCGCGCCGACTGGTTTTGGGGCTGCTTCGCAGCCCAGCGGGGATAAATCCCCTCACCACAGGGACTCTGTCCTGCAGGGGATTTGGGGTGTTCTCTCAATAATCGAAGAACACCGTCTCGGCATCGGTGCCCTGCAGGACCACATTCCACTGGTACACACCCGACGCATCCGCCTTGGCCAGCAACGTCTGGCGACGCTCCGCCGGCACGCACTCGAGCAACGGGTCAGCAACGTTTGCCGGTTCGCCCTCGAAATAAATCCGCGTCAGCAAATGCTTGACCAGACCACGGGCAAACACCAGCACCACCAGATGCGGCGCCTGGGTCGAGCCTTTCAACCCCGGCACGGTGCCCGGTTTGATCGTGGTGAAACGGAAGCGCCCTTCGGCGTCCACCGGTACCCGGCCGAAGCCTTCGAAATTCGGGTCGAGCGGTTTGTCCTGCTGATCTTCCGGGTGGTCGTACTTGCCGGCGGCGTTGGCCTGCCAGACTTCGAGCATGGCGTCGTTGACGACATCGCCATTGCCATCCACCACTTGGCCGGTGATTGCCACGCGCTCGCCGAGGGTCAGCTCGTTGGCCAGGTTTTCGCGGTTCAGCCAGGTCAGGCCGATGTGGTAATACGGCCCGACGGTGTGGGACGTGGTCGCATAGAGCGTCATCTTATTTCTCCATCGGCGTGGCTTCACGGCCGCGCAGCACGATGTCCCAGCGGTAACCGAGGGCGTAGGACGGAATGGTTTTTTCCAGATCGAAACTGGCGATCAGGCGTTCCTTGGCCGAAGTGTCCGGCACGCAGTTGTAGATCGGGTCATACGCCAGCAGCGGGTCGCCGGGGAAGTACATCTGCGTGACCAGACGCGTAAGAATGCTCGGCCCAAACAGGGAAAAATGGATGTGCGCCGGGCGCCAGGCGTTGTGGTGGTTGCCCCACGGATAGGCGCCGGGCTTGATGGTCTGGAACTGGTACCAGCCATCGGCATCGGTGACGGTGCGGCCGGTGCCGGTGAAGTTCGGGTCCAGCGGCGCGTCGTGCAGGTCGCGGGCATGGTTGTAACGACCGGCGGCATTGGCCTGCCAGATCTCCACCAGAATTCCCGGCACCGGCAGGCCGTCTTCGTCGAGCACGCGGCCGTGAATGATGATGCGCTCGCCCAACGGCTCGCCGTCGTGCTGCGCGGTCAGGTCATTGTCCTTCTCGGCAACGTGTTCGGCACCGATGGTCGGCCCGGTGATTTCCGACAACGAGTGCGGCAGGTGCACCAACGGCTTGGACGGCGAGCGCAGGTTGGTGGATTGATACGTCGGGTGCAGGTAGTCAGGCTGAGTGCCTGCCTGTGGGCGACGGTAACCAGGCTTGTCAGTCATTTCGCTTTCCTCAGTTCTTGTAAGTGCCGCAGCGCGTCAGACACGTTCGATGGCCAGGGCCAGACCCTGGCCAACACCGACGCACATGGTCGCCAGACCTTTCTTGCCGCCAGTCTTTTCCAGATGATGCAGGGCCGTCAGCACCAGCCGCGCACCGCTCATACCCAACGGATGACCGAGGGCAATCGCGCCGCCATTCGGGTTGACCTGCGGCGCGTCATCCGCCAGCCCCAGTTCACGCAGTACCGCCAGAGCTTGGCTGGCAAACGCTTCGTTGAGTTCGATCACGTCGAAATCGCTGACCACCACGCCGAGGCGCTCGGTCAGTTTGCGCACCGCCGGCACCGGGCCGATGCCCATCACCCGTGGTGCGACGCCGGCGCTGGCCATGCCGAGCACTTTTGCGCGAGCAGTCAGGCCGTGTTTTTTCACCGCTTCGGCTGACGCCAGAATCAGCGCAGCAGCACCATCGTTGACCCCGGAGGCATTGCCGGCGGTGACGGTTTTGTCCGCGCCGTTGACCGGTTTCAACTTGGTCAACGCTTCAATCGTGGTATCGGCGCGCGGATGTTCGTCCTGGCTGACCACGGTTTCGCCCTTCTTGTGGGCAATCCGTACTTCAACAATTTCTTCGGCGAAGTAACCGGCGGCCTGCGCGGCGGCGGTACGTTGCTGACTGCGCAGGGCAAAGGCGTCCTGATCTGCGCGCGAGACCTTATAGTCGTCGGCGACGTTGTCAGCAGTTTGTGGCATGGCATCGACGCCGTACTGCGCCTTCATCAGCGGGTTGATGAAACGCCAGCCGATGGTGGTGTCTTCCAGTTTCATGTTGCGCGAAAACGCCGCGTCGGCCTTGCCCATCACGAACGGCGCGCGGGACATCGATTCGACGCCACCGGCAATCGCCAGCTCCATTTCGCCGCTGGCGATCGCACGGAATGCAGTACCGATCGCGTCCATGCCCGAAGCGCAGAGGCGATTGAGCGTAACGCCGGGCACGCTGTCCGGCAGGCCGGCGAGCAGCAATGCCATGCGTGCGACGTTGCGGTTGTCTTCGCCGGCCTGATTGGCGCAGCCGAGGAACACCTCATCGACGGCATTCCAGTCCACCGATGGATTGCGCTCCATCAGGGCCTTGATCGGCACGGCGGCCAGGTCGTCGGCGCGCACGGCGGACAATGCGCCACCGAAGCGGCCAATGGGGGTGCGAATCGCGTCGCAGATATACACGTCACGCATCATGCTTCTCCCGGTGCCTGACCGTGGGCGGCAGCGGTGCGCGCTTCAAGATCACGCAGCGCCGTCAGCTCGACTTCGGTCGGCTCAGCGGTGGTTTCAACGGAGTCGGCAAAACGAATCGCCCAACCGGTGGCGCCGACCACTTGCTCGCGGCTCACGCCCGGATGCAACGCGGTGACCACGAACTCGTGGGTGCCCTCCTCCGGTTCCATGATGCACAGGTCGGTGATGATGCCCACCGGCCCGGCGCCCGGCAGGCCGAGACGTTTACGCGAATCGCCACCTTCGCCGTGACCGACCGAGGTGATGAAGTCGAGTTTGTCGACAAACGAACGCGCCGACTGTTTAAGGATGATCAGCACGCTTTTCGCCGAACCGGCAATCTCCGGCGCGCCACCGGCACCCGGCAGGCGCACTTTCGGCGCGTGGTAGTCGCCGACTACGGTGGTGTTGATGTTGCCGAAACGGTCGACCTGCGCGGCGCCGAGGAAGCCAACGTCGATGCGCCCGCCCTGCAACCAATAGCGAAAAATCTCACCGGTCGGCACCACGGTGTCGGCGGTCTCGGCCAGCTCACCGTCACCGATGGACAGCGGCAGTACGCTCGGCTTAGCGCCAATCGGGCCGGATTCGTAAATCAGCACCACGTCCGGCGATGAAGTCAGGCGCGCGAGGTTGGCGGCTTTCGATGGCAGGCCGATGCCGACGAAGCATACCGAGCCGTTCTTCAGGCGCCGGGCCGCCGCGACGGTCATCATTTCATTGGTGGTGTAAGTCATTACTTGGCCTCCGAAGCAGCGGCCAATTTGGCCTGGAATTCGCTGAAGTCAGCGCAGCCATGGATGTATTCGTTGATCCACGCGGTAAACGTCTCACGGTCGCGAGCGATCGGGTCCCACGCCTGATAGAAACGATTGTCACGCTCGGTGTAACCGTGGGCGTAGGACGGATGCGCGCCGCCCGGCACGTGACAGACCGCACTCAAGGCCCAGGTCGGCAGTACGCAAGCGTTCATCGGTGCGTTGAGGTCGTCGACGATTTCTTCCACGGTGACGATGCAGCGTTTGGCGGCCAGCGCGGCTTCTTTCTGCACACCGAGAATGCCCCAGAGCAACACGTTGCCCTTGCGGTCGGCTTTCTGCGCGTGAATCACGGTGACGTCCGGGCGCACCGATGGCACTGCCGCCAGCACTTCGCCGGTGAACGGGCAGGTCACGGTTTTGATCAGCGGATTGACCTTCGGCAGGTCGGAGCCGGCGTAGGCACGCAGCACCGCGAACGGCAGGCCGGACGCGCCGGCGACGTAAGCGTTGGCAAGGTCGGCGTGGCTGTGTTCTTCAATTTCCAGCGCGTGCGGCCACTGCTTTTCGACCGCGTCACGCAAACGGTGCAGCGAACCAACACCCGGGTTGCCGCCCCAGGAGAAAATCAGTTTGCGCGCGCAACCGGCGCCGATCAGTTGGTCGTAGATCAGGTCAGGCGTCATCCGCACCAGCGTCAGATCTTTCTTGCCTTGACGAATGATTTCATGACCCGCTGCCGTAGGGATCAGGTGAGTGAAGCCTTCGAGGGCGACGGTATCGCCGTCGTTGACGAATTGCTTCACCGCGTCGTGCAGCGAAAGGATCTCAGCCATGGAGCGGGCTCCTGTTCTTGTAAGGAATCGCCAGTGATAAAAAGGCGCGAGGTTCAGCGCCGGAGTCACTGAAGATTAAGCTCGGGAAAATCGCCAAACAATCCGATAATCGACTGAGTGTTCGTTTATCGAACGGATTGTTGTTCAGCTAACAATCAGATCAAAGCTTCGCGAGCAGGCTCGCTCCCATCTTGGAATGCATTCCAGAATGTGGGAGCGAGCCTGCTCGCGAAGGGGCCAGCCTGTTCAATAACGATCTGCGCCCGACTCAGGTCGCATCCGCATGACTGACCATGCCCTTGATCAACACCGCCGCCGTCGCCAACCCCGCCGGGATCACCAACGCGGTCAGCACCTGCTCGAAATTCCAGCCCAGGCCGAGCAAGGTTGCGCCCATCCACGCGCCAAGAATCGCGCCAAAGCGGCCGATGCCGAGCATCCACGACACCCCGGTCGCGCGGCCTTGCGTCGGGTAGAAGCGTGCTGCCAATGACGGCATCGCCGATTGCGCGCCGTTGACGCACATGCCCGCCACCAGCACCAGCGTCGCCAGCAAGGTGATGTTGCCCAAGCTCTGCCCCACGGCGTAGGCAAACACCCCGGCCAGCAGGTAGAAAATGCCGATGACCTTGTGCGGATTGAAGCGGTCCATCGCCCAGCCCACCCCGACCGCGCTCAACACGCCGCCAAACTGGAACAACGCACCGATGAACGCGGCCTGTTCCATGCTCGCGCCGCTGTCGCGCATCAGCGTCGGCAGCCAACTGGTCAGCAGGTAGACGATCACCAGGCCCATGAAATAGGTCAGCCACAACAGCAGGGTGCCGGTGCTGTAAGTGCCGGAGAAAATCACTGCGAAAACGTTACGCGCCTTGACGGTTTTCTGTTCCGGCACGCTGAAGCTCGCAGCCTGGGCGACGGTAACCGGGTCGATCGGCGCGAGGGTCTTGCGTACTTTGTCGGTGCCACGGTTGCGCACCACCAGGTAGCGCGCCGATTCCGGCAGCCAGAACACCAATACCACGGCGAGGATCAACGGCAGGATCCCGCCGATCATCAACAGCGCGTGCCAGCCGAACGCCGGGATCAGTTTTGCCGAGATGAAACCGCCGCCGGCCATGCCGAGGTTGAAGCCGCAGAACATGCTGGTCACCAGCAGCGACTTCTTGCGCTCCGGGGTGTATTCCGAGAGCAGCGTCGTGGCGTTGGGCATGCCCGCGCCGAGACCGAGGCCGGTCAAAAAGCGCAACACCAGCAGTTGTTCGACGTTGGTGCTGTACGCCGAAGCCAGGCTGAAGCCGCCGAACAGAATCACCGCACCGACGAGTACGACTTTTCGCCCGAAGCGGTCAGCCAACGGGCCGGAGCCGAGCGCGCCGAAGACCATGCCGATCAGCGCGGCACTCATCACCGGGCCGAGGCTGGCGCGATCAATGCCCCAGTCTTGCGACAGCGCCGGGGCGATGAAACCCATGGCGGCGGTGTCGAGGCCGTCGAGAAATACGATCAGGAAACACAGGATCACCACCCGCCACTGATAGCGCGAGATCGGTTGGGCGTTGATGAAGGTCTGCACATCGAGGCAGTTACCCACAGCGGACTGAGGCTGGTTCATTATTTTTATTCCACGCAAAAAACGCAGTCGAACGGCGGCCGGCCAAAGGAAGGCACGGTCACAAGAATAGAAGGTTGTTATCAGGCGTTGCGGTGAACCCGGCAACAACGGGTGGGATACGGACAGTCGGGGAGCGAGCGCATGGTGAGTTGCCTCTTGTCATTATTATGGGGTCGACAGTCCGGCGAGCTCATTCACTTCAGCGCCGGATGACGCTGCCGCGACATTAATGATCCGAGGGTTTTAGCGTCAATTCGATAAACGCAACACTGTGCGTTTATCGAACAGCTTCCTCAGGCGAACAACTGCGCACTGAGGTCGCGACTGGCGCTGAGCAGGCCGGGCAAGAAGCGCTGCTCCAGTTCCGCGCGGCTGACTCGCCCGGCGTGGGTGCTGACATTCAGCGCGGCGACCACTTGCCCCGAGGCGTCGTACACCGGCACGGCGATCGAGCGCAGGCCCTGTTCCAGTTCCTGATCGACAATGCACCAGCCCTGTTGACGCACCTGCTGCAAACATTCGAGCAAAGCGTCGGGGGTATGAATGGTGCGGCTGGTCTTGGCCACGAGTTCAGCGTGGTCGAGGTATTCGCCCAGGGAGGTGTCATCCAGTGCCGCTAGCAGAATCCGCCCCATCGACGTGCAATACGCCGGCAACCGCCCACCGACGGAAAGGTCGACCGAGATCAATCGCTGAGTGGTCGCCGAACGCGCGATATAGAGAATGTCATCGCCCTCCAGCGTCGCCATGTTGCAGGCTTCGTGCAATTGCTCGCTCATACGGTCCAGATACGGCTGGGCCGAGACCGCCAGCGGCGTCGAGGACAGATAGGCGTGGCCGAGGGTCAGCACTTTCGGCAGCAGCGAATAGGTGCGCCCGTCGGTGGTGGCGTAGCCGAGCTTGATCAGCGTGTGCAGGCAACGGCGCACGGCGGCGCGGGGAATTTCCGTGCGATGACTGATCTGCGCGATGGTCAGGTGGCGTTTACGCTCCTGAAACGCCTGCACCACCGCCAGACCACGGGCCAGCGAGGTCATGAAATCCGGATCACCGGTCAGCGCCTGAATGCGCTTGGCCGGCGAGGCGACGATGGGCGGCGCCACCGACGTGAAGGAGTTGCGCATTTGATCGTTCATTTCTTGTCCTTGTCCGGCACACATCGATGCCTAGTCAAACGGCTCGCCGCGCGATGCACAAGCATCGCGGCGCCAACATTGGGCGATTATCGAACCGCCGACCGATAATCGCAATCCAGTGCCCCGCCCTCCTCTTCATCCTCGAGGCAGCTTTAGCGATTCTGCTCGCAACTTAGTTGTTCCAGTTAATGGCGCCAAAAACAGAACGCCTGTTCTATAACGCGGTCTTTACACTTAACTAGCGGTAAAAGTTGCCGGTAACAAAACCCTCACACATTCAGAACCGTTTTTAACTTGGCAAAGATAGTCATTCCCGAATCGGCCGCTATAATGCACCCTAGTCGCGGCGCTTTAATCAAAAGCCCGCGACTTGCTGAAACGAGGTCCTTCGTCTCAGCTCCGGCCAGCGCCCGGCGCCCATCACACATGCAACGCCAGCGCTCGCTGAAACAGGAAACTGATGCTGCGTCAGTTTTTATCTGGTGCCGTAGCCGCCTGTAACACGGAAGTCTTGATCGCCTCTGCAATGTCTCCGCGCCTGATCGGGCTGTGGATGACTGGCGGGTTCGCTCAATTGACTCGTTGCAGTGTGTTTCACCGGATATTCAATTCAACTCATACAGGTAGCACCGTGACGAAAGACGAACTGCGCGCGGAACTAGAGCGCCAGGAACAACGTTACAAGGAAGTTTACGGCGGGGAAGTCACCACCTACGCCGCTCAGCCGGAACCGGAACGCAAGGCATGGCGCAAGCGCCCTACTGTTCAGGATCAGGTGTTCAAGCAGGAAATCGAAAAGATCGAAAAGGAACTCAAAGCCGAAGAGCCATGAGCCACGGCGGTTGAGCATTCGAAAGTCGGCGTCCGCCTGAGCCACAGCGCGGTGGAAGACGACACCTCGCGCGCCCGCTACCTGCGGGCAGCGGCTGCATCGCTGTTCTGGGGCTTATGAACGAGCGTCCCACAGGTTTCAGAGATATTTCAGACAAGCGTTTGAGCCTTTGCGATGTCTGAAAAAATGGCTCGAAAATATAGTTTATTCAATAAAATCAAGTAGTTGAAAAACCCTGCGTGCTGCTTGGTTTTCACGCCCTGCAACAAATTAAATCGAAGAAGGGTGTGACCAGTGAGCAGACGGGGCATCGATTTCCTGTCTTTTCTGGCATAATCGCGCCCCCTTACGACCGGGTCAGAAAACCTTCATGATCGATTTATTCAGCGGACTGGATGCTTGGGTGCTTGTGAGCCTCTTGCTCGCCCTGACGTTTGTCCTCGCCTTCGAGTTCATCAATGGATTTCATGACACCGCTAACGCGGTAGCCACTGTTATCTACACCAAAGCCATGCCGCCACACCTGGCGGTGTTCTTTTCCGGTGTGTTCAATTTCCTCGGCGTGCTGCTGGGCGGCGTTGGCGTGGCGTATGCCATCGTCCACCTGCTGCCGGTTGAACTGCTGATCAATGTGAACACCGGCCATGGCCTGGCGATGGTGTTCTCGTTGCTCGCCGCGGCAATCGCCTGGAATTTGGGCACCTGGTACTTCGGTATCCCGGCTTCCAGCTCGCACACCTTGATCGGCTCGATCCTCGGCGTCGGCCTGGCCAACGCACTGATCAACGACATTCCGTTGAGAGATGGCGTGAACTGGCAGAAAGCGATCGACATCGGCGCCTCGCTGGTGTTCTCGCCGATGGCCGGCTTCCTCATCGCCGCGCTGGTGCTGATCGGCCTGAAATGGTGGCGCCCGCTGTCGAAGATGCACAAGACGCCGGAACAGCGTCGCAAGATCGACGACAAAAAGCACCCACCGTTCTGGAATCGTCTGGTCCTAGTGATCTCGGCCATGGCCGTGAGCTTCGTGCACGGTTCCAACGACGGCCAGAAAGGCATCGGCCTGATCATGCTGGTGCTGATCGGTATCGTCCCGGCGCAGTTCGTACTCGATCTGAACAGCACCACCTACCAGATCGAACGCACCCGCGACGCGACCCTGCACCTGAGCCAGTTCTACCAGCGCAACGCCGATTCGCTGGGTGAATTCCTGGCCCTGGGCAAGAGCGTGGAAGGCGACCTGCCGGAGAAATTCCGCTGCAACCCGCAGCAGACCGAACCGACCATCACCGCCCTGCTGCATACCCTCAAAGGTGTAGCGGACTACCATTCGCTGTCGTCGGACAGCCGCATCGAAGTGCGTCGCTACCTGCTCTGCCTGGACGACACGGCGAAGAAAGTCGGCAAGCTGCCAGGCCTGGAAGCCCGTGAAAAGGCTGACCTCGACAAGCTGCGCAAAGACCTGACCACCACCACTGAATACGCCCCGTTCTGGGTGATTCTGGCGGTCGCCCTGGCACTGGGCCTGGGCACCATGGTCGGCTGGAAGCGTGTGGTGCTGACCATTGGCGAGAAGATCGGCAAGCAGGGCATGACCTATTCCCAGGGTATGTCGGCGCAGATCACCACCGCCAGTCTGATCGGCATGGCCAACATTTTCAGCCTGCCGGTGTCGACCACTCATGTGTTGTCTTCGGGTGTGGCCGGGACCATGGTTGCCAACAAGAGCGGCCTGCAGGGTGGCACGGTCAAGACTATTCTGCTGGCCTGGGTGTTGACCTTGCCTGCGACCGTGGCGCTGTCGGCCGGGTTGTTCTGGTTGGCTTCGAAGGCTTTGGGTAGTTGATCTTTAGCTGTTGATTGGAAAAGGCGTGATTCGTGAGGATCACGCCTTTTTTGTTATAGGGATTGGGGGCATATCCGTTGCTGCGGGTGCTGCCGCTGGCGGTTTCGCTCTTACAGCGACTCACTTTTTCAAACGCCAAAAAGTAAGCAAAGGCTTTGCCCCGGCGTACGGCCCGCTCGCTGGGGCTCGGGGTACCTTCGTTACGGGACCGATCCGGGCGCAGCGGCTCCGGTTGGCTTCGCTGCACCTACACTCGCTGTGTACGACTGCGTCGTACGGTCGCTACGCTCCCACCCCCGGATCGATCCCGTAACGAAGCCTGCCGAAGGGGCAAAAGATCAAAAGCAAAAGCCAAAGCCAGATCAAGAGCCCCTCACCCTAGCCCTCTCCCAGAGGGAGAGGGGACTGACCGAGGTGTTTGGGCGAAACACGCCGACTTGCGATACCGAGTCGAGTGCAGGTTTTGAACACCGCAAAAATCGGCTCCCTCTCCCTCGGGAGAGGGCTGGGGTGAGGGGCGAATCCACCGAAAATCTCAAGCCATGCGACGCTTCTAACCACTCAACAATGAGCGCAAGCTCGAGTGCTTTTGATCTACGGGCGACGTCGGAAGGCTGAGTGGAGGGATTGATCCGGGCGTGGGAGCGCAGCGACCGTTCGACGAAGTCGAACACAGCGAGTGTAGGTGCAGCGAAGCAAACCGGAGCCGCTGCGCCCGGATCGATCCCGCAGCGAAGGAACCCGAGCCTGCGAGGGCCGAACGCAGGAGCTAGCGTTTTTTGCTTACTTTTTTGGCGCTTGTAAAAAAGTAAGTCGCCGTAAGGGCGAAATCGCCAGCCGCAACCCCCGCAGAAACGGATATACACCCAAAACCCCAACAGCCTGGTCGGCCCAAAGGCCGCCAAGGCCGCCAAGGCACAAAAAAAGGGGCAACCGAAGTCGCCCCAAAATGCCTTGCGTGCCCATCAATCCAGAAGAACTCACTTGCGCCGCTTATGCGCATCCTTCCAGATAAAAAATCCAAACCCTGCAAAAAACAGCACCATGAGCCCCACCGTGAGAACCCCGGCAAACACCACGTTATCGAAAAACATGACTGACCTCCCGGCCCTGCTTTGCTTTGCTGCGATGGACTCAAATTAACAAACACACAGGCGCACATATTGATCAGGATCAATATCCGCAACGAAGGGAAATAAAGGAGGGGAAATAACTGATCTGCATCAACCAATGCAGCGGGAGATCAACGCTTTTTCGGCTTGTTCTTCGACTTTTTCTTGGCTTTTCCCAACGGCATCGCCTGCTCGAAAGCCTGGCGCACTTCGTTCAGGCGCTTTTCGTTGAGGTCATGCACTCGCTTGGCGCGTTCAGTGCTGAGGTCGATCAGTTTGTCGTCTTGGCTCATGGCGTCCGGCACATCGCAGAAGAGATCACAGCTGCCGTCACCGACAGGATTGCGCCAATCATGCCGCTTGGCGCAGGCGCTGACCAGTCGCTGCTCAAATCTCGATATCAACCCACAAGCCCTGACGCGGCTGATCGTCTATCAGCGGCACCACCGGCACGGTGTTATCGGCATTGAGCTCAGTGCCGGGCACCGCCAGATGCTCTTCGGGATCTTCATCGGCCTCGCGACGTCGGCGGTCACGTTCTTGTTGACGACGCTGTTCTTCGCGCGCGAGCAGACGATCCTCTTCCGGATCACGCTTCTGCAGATCGATCGTGCTTTCGTTGGAGCTTTCCTGCACCGGCACCACTGGCGGGATGTCCGGCCGCTGGCGGATCGGATCCTGCTGGGAAGTGATCGGCACGGCGCTCAAGGGGAGCATCGGTGGCAACATATAAAGGTCTCCTGTCTGCAGGCTATCGGCTGGGGTGCAGGCGCCTTGAGCCGCCTGTCGTAATTGTGTGATGCACCTCGCACCCGTAGGAGCTGCCGCAGGCTGCGATCTTTCATGGGACAACGCAAAACCCAAGTGTTCCCACAGATCAAAAGATCGCAGCCTTCGGCAGCTCCTACGCCAGTAATCTTTGGCCCTGAAGCCCTCATTCCGTTAAGATAGCCCGCTTTTTCAAGGTGGGAGTCAGGCAGCATGGCGCAGCAGTATCAACCGGGGCAACGCTGGATCAGTGACAGCGAAGCAGAGCTTGGTTTAGGCACCGTTCTGGCACAGGACGGCCGCTTGCTGACCGTGCTTTACCCGGCCACTGGCGAAACCCGCCAGTACGCGCTACGGAATGCGCCCCTGACCCGCGTACGGTTCTCGCCGGGCGACTCCATCACCCATTTCGAAGGCTGGAAGATGACCGTGCAGCAGGTCGACGACGTCGACGGGCTGATGGTCTATCACGGCCTCAACGGGCAGAACGAAGTCGTCACCCTGCCGGAAACCCAGCTGTCGAACTTCATTCAGTTCCGTCTGGCTAGCGACCGCCTGTTCGCCGGACAGATCGACCCGCTGCCGTGGTTCTCCCTGCGCTACAACACCCTTGAACACACCAGCCGCCAGTTGCAGTCCTCGCTGTGGGGTCTGGGCGGCGTGCGTGCGCAACCGATCGCGCACCAGCTGCACATCGCCCGCGAAGTCGCCGACCGTATCGCCCCGCGCGTATTGCTGGCGGACGAAGTGGGTCTGGGTAAAACCATCGAGGCCGGTCTGGTGATCCATCGCCAACTGCTCTCGGGCCGCGCCAATCGCGTGCTGATTCTGGTCCCGGAAAACCTCCAGCATCAGTGGCTGGTGGAGATGCGCCGCCGTTTCAATCTGCAGGTCGCGCTGTTCGACGAAGAACGCTTTATCGAAAGCGATGCCACCAACCCGTTCGAAGACACGCAACTGGCGCTGGTCGCGCTGGAGTGGCTGGTCGACGACGAGAAGGCGCAGGACGCCTTGTTCGCCGCCGGTTGGGACCTGATGGTGGTCGACGAAGCGCACCATCTGGTCTGGCATGAAGACAAGGCCAGCGCGGAATATTCGCTGGTCGAGCAACTGGCCGAAGTGATTCCCGGCGTGCTGCTGCTCACCGCCACCCCGGAACAACTCGGTCAGGACAGCCACTTCGCCCGTCTGCGCCTGCTCGACCCGAATCGTTTCCACGACCTGGCCGCGTTCCGCGCCGAGAGCGACAACTATCGCCCGGTCGCCGAAGCGGTGCAGGAACTGCTCGACAAGGGCCGTCTTTCCGCCGAAGCGCACAAGACCATTCACGGTTTCCTCGGCAACGAAGGTGAAGCCCTGCTCACCGCCGTCAACGATGGCGACACTGAAGCCAGCGCCCGCCTCGTGCGTGAGCTGCTTGATCGCCACGGCACCGGTCGCGTGCTGTTCCGTAATACCCGCGCGGCCGTGCAGGGTTTCCCGGAGCGCAAACTGCACCCGTACCCGCTGCCGTGCCCGGACGAATACCTCGAACTGCCGCTGGGCGAACACGCCGAGCTGTACCCGGAAGTCAGCTTCCAGGCCCAGCCGGAAGCCAGTGAAGAAGAGCGCTGGTGGAAATTCGACCCGCGCGTGGAGTGGCTGATCGATCAGCTGAAAATGCTCAAGCGCACCAAGGTGCTGGTGATCTGCGCCCACGCCGAAACCGCGATGGACCTGGAAGACGCGTTGCGCGTGCGTTCCGGCATCCCGGCCACGGTGTTCCACGAAGGCATGAACATCCTTGAGCGTGACCGCGCCGCCGCCTACTTCGCTGATGAAGAGTTCGGCGCGCAAGTGCTGATCTGCTCGGAAATCGGCAGTGAAGGTCGCAACTTCCAGTTCGCTCATCATCTGGTGCTGTTCGATCTGCCGTCGCACCCGGACCTGCTCGAGCAGCGTATCGGTCGTCTTGACCGGATCGGCCAGAAACACATCATCGAACTGCACGTGCCGTACCTGGAAACCAGCCCGCAAGAGCGCCTGTTCCAGTGGTACCACGAAGCGCTCAACGCCTTCCTCAACACATGCCCGACCGGCAACGCCTTGCAGCATCAGTTCGGCCCACGCCTGCTGCCGCTGCTCGAAGAAGCCGATGACGGCGAGTGGCAAGCGCTGATCGACGAAGCACGCGCCGAGCGTGAGCGTCTCGAAGCCGAGCTGCACACCGGTCGCGACCGTCTGCTGGAATTGAATTCCGGCGGCGCTGGCGAAGGTGAAGCGCTGGTCGAGGCGATTCTCGAGCAGGACGATCAGTTCGCCCTGCCGATCTACATGGAAACCCTGTTCGACGCGTTCGGCATCGACAGCGAAGACCATTCGGAAAACGCCCTGATCCTCAAGCCGAGCGAGAAGATGCTCGACGCCAGTTTCCCGCTGGGCGACGACGAAGGCGTGACCATCACTTACGACCGCAACCAGGCGCTGTCGCGCGAAGACATGCAGTTCATCACCTGGGAACACCCGATGGTGCAGGGCGGCATGGATCTGGTGCTGTCCGGTTCGATGGGCAACACCGCCGTCGCGCTGATCAAGAACAAGGCGTTGAAGCCGGGCACTGTGTTGCTGGAATTGCTCTACGTCAGCGAAGTGGTCGCACCGCGCTCGCTGCAACTGGGTCGCTACCTGCCACCGGCGGCGCTGCGTTGCCTGCTCGATGCCAATGGCAACGACTTGTCGCCACGGGTGTCGTTCGAAACCCTCAACGATCAGCTGGAAAGCGTGCCCCGCGCCAGCGCCAACAAATTCATCCAGGCTCAACGCGATCAGTTGACGCCACGGATCAATGCCGGCGAAGAAAAGATCGCCCCGCGTCACGCCGAACGTGTGGCCGAAGCGCGCCGTCGTCTGGCCGCCGACACCGACGAAGAACTGGCGCGCCTGACCGCCTTGCAAGCGGTCAACCCGACCGTGCGCGACAGCGAACTGGAGGCGTTGCGCACTCAGCGTGAGCAAGGTCTGGCGATGCTCGACAAAGCGGCGTTGCGCCTGGAAGCGATTCGGGTGCTGGTGGCGGGCTAACCGCCCCGCTTCACCACTGAAAACCAAGAGGCCCGCAGTGATGCGGGCCGATCGTTCCCACGCTCTGCGTGGGAACGATCATGTGGGAGCGAGCCTGCTCGCGAAAACGGTCAGGCAGTCGCCGTAGAAATTTCAGGCTCAACCACCGCCACCAACCCCTCCTTCATCCGCTGTGCATCGCGAACAAAACACCGCGATGCCAGAAACAGAAAGACCATGGTCAGGAACAGCGCTACCGGGATCAGGTACATAGCGTCGTGCAGGCCGACAGCCTTGAACGCTTCGGTCATCTGCTCAGCCCCTGCCGCCAGCATCGCCGTGTGCGCGAAGTGATCCGACAGACCACCCACGACCACCGGCCCCAACCCGCCGCCGAGCAGATACAGACCGGCGAAGAACAACGCCATCGCCGTCGCCCGCAGGCGCGGTTCGACGACGTCCTGAATCGCCGTGTACACGCAGGTATAGAAGTTGTAAGCGAACAGCCAGCCGACGCTGAACACCGCGACGAACACGCCGATCTCAATGCGCCCGGCATGCAGCGCCCAGGCTGTGCACAACGTTGAAATGATCAGACTGAACGCGGCAAACAGCAGCCGCCCACTGGCGAAGCGCTGGTGAATCTTGTCGGCAATCCAGCCGCCAAGGGTCAGCCCGACCAATCCCGTCACGCCAACGATCAACCCGGTTGCCACCGCCGCCTCCTGCAACGGCATGAGGAAATAGCGTTGCAGCATCGGCACCAGAAACGAGTTGCAGGCATAGGTCGCGAAGTTGAAGCACAGCCCGGCCATCACCAGCCACAGGAAGGTCGGCACAGCGAGAACGCGGCGGATCGGTTTGTCGACTTTCTCTTGCGAGACCTGCACGGTTTCAGCCGCGCCGCGTTTCGGCTCTTTGATGAAGAACATGAACACCGCGAGGATCAGCCCCGGCACGGCGGCGATGAAGAACGGCGCGCGCCAGCTGTCGAAGGCCTTGACCATCGCGCCGATGGTGAAGAACGCCAGCAGCAGCCCCAGCGGCAGGCCCAGCATGAAAATACCCATCGCCCGCGCCCGACGGTGCGCCGGAAACAGATCGCCGATCAGCGAGTTGGCCGCTGGTGCATAACTGGCTTCGCCGATGCCGATGCCCATGCGCACGATCAAAAAGCTCCAGAAACTGCCGACCATACCGTTGACCGCAGTCAGCGCACTCCAGGTGGCCAGGCCCCAGCCCATCAGTTTGCTGCGTGAACCGGTGTCGGCCATGCGTCCGAGTGGCAGGCCGGCAATCGCGTAAACGATGGTGAACGCGGTGCCGATGATGCCCAGCTGAAAGTCGCTGAGGTGCCATTCCATGCGGATCGGTTCGATGATGATCGCCGGGATGGTGCGGTCGAAGAAATTGAACAGGTTGGCGAGGAACAGCAGGAACAGAATGCGCCAGGCATTCGCCGCTTGGGTCGAGTTCTGCATGGGTCCGTCTCTTTATTGTTATGAGGGCTTCACTGCCAGCGCGTCGAGCCCGGAACCTGCAATCTAGTCAGCCGCGCGGGGGCTGTCTGTCATCATTCGTCAGCCTGATATCGACCCATCGCACTGTAACGAAACGTAAGCCCTTGATAAGTCTGGAATCCCCCGCCATACGGGGCTTTCGCGGCAAAATCCGGCGACAAAAAAATAGTTTCGCACCCCCTTCCCAACGCCATGGCAAAGCCTAGAATGGCCACCGGATCCGTCCGGATCTTCCGATCAATCCCTTTGATACCCCCGCCCATGTCCGAAGCCAGTCCGTGTCTGAATTGCGGTGCCTGCTGTTCCCATTTTCGCGTGTCTTTTTTCTGGGGTGAGTGCTCATCCTCTGGCGGGACGGTGCCCGATGAACTTGTCGCGCAGATCACCCCGAGCCGGGTGGCAATGATCGGCACCGATCGCAAACCGGCGCGTTGCATGTCCCTGGCGGGTGAGGTCGGCAGTGCCGTGGCCTGCACGATCTATGACAAGCGCTCGAGTACGTGTCGTGAGTTCGAGGCGTCGTGGGAGAACGGCGAGCACAACCCGGACTGCGACAAGGCCCGCGCCGCCCACGGCCTGCCGCCCTTGCCGCCACACTGGAATGATCTGCCGCTGGAGCGCATTGCCTGAGCCTTAGCGCAAATCGCTATGAGGCTAATGGCAAAATCATTACGACCAATGTGCCACTACGCCTTGCAGCGTGAAAACCGCCTCTATACTCCATCCATTCGCCTGCGTTGATTGACGCACGGGCCAGATGAATCCGAGACGGGGCATGCTATGGAGTGGCTTGGTTTGCAGTTTGTTGCCGAGCTGCCGGCGAGCGGGCAGATTCTCCTCGATTGCAGCCACAACCCTTTGTTGGTGATGGTGGCCTACCTGGTCGCCTGCGCGGCGAGTTTCGCCACCCTGGACATGGCAGAGCGCCTGGTGCATGCCGAAGATCCGGGGTCGCGGCGAATCTGGCGCTGGATCGGCGCGACCTGCCTGGCCGGCGGCATCTGGGCCATGCACTTCATCGGCATGCTGGCCTTCCAGACCCCCATCGATATTCAGTACGACCTCGGCATCACCCTCTTGTCGTTACTGATCGCTCTGCTCGCCTCGTGGCTGGCCATGCACACTCTCAGTGAGGTGCAGCCGAGCGCGCTGCATTGCCTGAAGACCGCGTGTGTCATCGGTTTGGGCATCGCTGGCATGCATTACGTCGGCATGGCCGCGATGAAGTCGAGCGCCACCGCCTACTATCAGCCAGGGCTGTTCGCGCTGTCGGTGCTGATTGCCATCGGCGCCAGCTTCACCGCGCTGTGGGTGGCGCGCTATCTCAGCGAAGGCAGCGGGGTCGCGCATCAATTGCTCAAGTACAGCGCGGCGCTGATTCTCGGCGCCGGCATCATCAGCATGCACTTCACCGGCATGGCTGCGCTGGATCTGGTGCTTCCCGAAGGTGCCCTGGCAGCGAGCGGCAGTGAAACCGGGCATTTGCAACTTGGCCTGACCGTGGCGCTGATCATCCTGTTGATCCTCGGCAGTGCGATCAGCGCCGCCCTCGCCGACAAGAAGCTGCAGAACAAGGAAAACGACCTGCGCCGGGTCAACGCCTTGCTCAGCCAACTCGATCAGGCGCGCATGTCCCTGCAGCAAGCGGCCAATTACGACGCACTGACCAATCTGATCAACCGCCGTGGTTTCAACCAGATGTTCGCCGAAAAACTCAGCCA
This sequence comes from Pseudomonas sp. AC255, assembly GCF_979258175.1. Lineage (NCBI taxonomy): Bacteria > Pseudomonadati > Pseudomonadota > Gammaproteobacteria > Pseudomonadales > Pseudomonadaceae > Pseudomonas > Pseudomonas sp. AC255. The sequence continues at coordinate 3,890,692 of NZ_OZ409841.1, forward strand.
GAAAACCAGCGAGGGCGGCATGCTCGCGGTGATGTTTCTCGACATCGACCACTTCAAGCGCATCAACGATAGCCTCGGCCATGATGCCGGTGACGCGCTGCTCAAAGTCATCGCCCAACACATCAAGAGCTCAGTGCGCAGCCATGAAGACGTGGTCGCGCGTTTTGGCGGCGACGAGTTCTGCATCCTCATCAGCCTGCGTGACCGCGAAGAGGCGCGCGGTATGGCGCAGCGCATCATGCACAAGATGAAAGAGCCGATCGAACTGGCCGGCCGGCGCATGGTGATGACCACCAGCATCGGCATCAGCCTGTTCCCAGAAGACGGCACCACTTGCGAAGAGCTGCTCAAACACGCCGACCTGGCCTTGTACCAATCCAAAGGCGCCGGGCGCAACGGTCTGCACTTCTTCAATTCCAGCCTGAAGACCCGCGCCAGTTTCGAGCTGCAACTGGAAGAAGAACTGCGCAGTGCGCTACGGCAAGACAACGCGCTGATGCTCTACTACCAGCCGATCTTCGAAGTGAAAACCGGACGCGTGACCAAGCTCGAGGCGCTGATTCGCTGGCAGCATCCGGTTCACGGTTTGCTCACACCGGATCGCTTCATAGGTATCGCCGAGAACAACGGTTTGATCGCCGAACTGGACAATTGGGTGCTGCGCCGCGCCTGCAAGGATCTTGGCGAGCTGTCGCGGCATGGTTGTGCCGAATTGAAAATCGCCTGGAACTGCTCGCCGCTGAATCTGGCGCGCGAAGAGCTGGCCGAGGAGATCGAGCACGCCTTGCACACGGCGGGCGTTGCCCCGGAACGCCTGGAACTGGAGGTCACCGAAAACGCCTTGATGGGCAATATCGCCGACACTCTGGTGCTGCTGCGGCAAATCCGCGCCCTCGGTGTGTCGCTGTCGATCGATGATTTCGGCACCGGCTATTCGTCGCTGGCCTACCTCAAGCGCCTGCCGCTGAACACCCTGAAAATCGACCGCTCGTTCATCCTCGACATTCCCACCGCTACGGCGGACATGGAGATCGTGCAGGCGATCATCGTCATGGCCCACACCCTGCATCTGCAGGTGGTCACCGAGGGCGTCGAGAGCCTGGAGCAATACGAGTTTCTCGAGCGTTCGGGCTGCGACTTCATTCAGGGTTATCTGCTCAGCCGCCCTGTGCCGCTGGACGAATTACGCGCGGTGCTCGATGAAATCAACCAGCGCAAACCCGTGCTCGGGGTCAATCCGTTGAGTCTGGCGCGCGATACATTTGCACCAGCGTCGCTGGATCCTTCGCTAAAAAGCCTTGCGCCCCATGCAGGCGCATCAACTGTGCGGCCAATCCGCTGATTGGCGTCGCCGAGCCCTGCTCGCGGGAAAATTTCACTGCTGTGTCGAGATCCTTGAGCAGCGTGCGCACGTGCCACTTGACCGGTTCGAAACGGCTTTCGGCCATTTGCGGGGCAAGGATCTGCAACGGCTTCGAATCAGCAAAGCCACCGGCCAGCGCCTCGGCGATCAGACTGGCATCGACCCCGGCCTGCTCGGCCAACGCCACCACTTCGGCAATCACCAGCGCATTGCACGCGACGATCATCTGGTTGCAGGCCTTGGTCACCTGGCCGGCGCCAACGCCGCCCATGTGCGTGACGCGCTGACCGAGGTTGAGCAGCACCGGGCGCACGCGCTCAAGATCTGCCGCTGCACCACCGACCATGATTGCCAGACTGCCGGCCTCGGCGCCCACCACGCCGCCGGACACTGGTGAATCGAGCCAGCCCATGGCGGTTTTCTCGGCCAGCGCTGCGGCCATCTCGCGAGTCGCGGTCGGTTCAAGACTGGAGAAATCCACCAATAGCTGGCCGTTTTTCGCACCTTCGGCAACACCGCCAGTGCCAAACACCACTTCACGCACCACGGCGGTATCGGCCAGGCACAGCATAACGATGTCGGCGTGTGCGCACAGTTCGGCGGGGCTCGATACCTGGCGGGCGCCGGTCGCAACCAGCGGTGCGCACTTGTCCGGGTTGCGGTTCCACACCGTCAACGGGTAACCCGCCGCCAGCAGACGCCGGCACATGGGCAGGCCCATCAGGCCGATTCCGGCAAACCCCAACGAAGGTAGCGTTGACATCATTTCGCCTCTTTTCGATTAAAGATCACCGAATCATGGCCGATTCATCAACGATCAGGAAAGGATTCCGCCCGGCGATCAGACCAGCCAGCACTACGACGCCCGGGCCGTATTCGCGCACACAAGACGCGAGATCTTATTCCGTGAGGTTCGCCGGCACTGTTCGGCGGGCCAACCCAGTCCAGGTAAATGGCGCACCATGACCTCTAAAAACAACCCCGCCAGTGCAACAGCCGATCTGACCCTGAGCCCCGCCGCGAACAGCGCGTCATTATCCAGACCGACGCAGCCTTCGCGTCCGCTGTCGACCCAGCAATACCTGTACTTCACCGAAACCAACACTGACCGCATCCTCGATAACCTCGACGGCCTGCGCGATTCGGTATTCCCGCGCCCGGCGCATCAGGAAGGCGACAACGAGCAGCACAACGACCAGGAATTTCCCTCGGTGTGCCTGATCGGCCTCGGTCGCTGCGGCTCCAACATCGCCCTCGACGTGGCGGAGCTGGTGTACAACGCGCGCAAGTTCTACCTCAACGAATTCAACAACGAAGACCGCCCGAGCGACCGACGCCTGGCCGACAAGGGCTACAGCCCAGCGCAGTGGATCAAGAACAATCTGCGCATCGGCACCAGCAAATCGACCAAACCGGTGTTTCTGGTCGAACCGCTGGTGATGCTTGGCGACCTCGACAAGGACATCGCCGGGCGCATCCGTTTCTCGCGCAAGGGCGAGAAAAGCGGCTTCCTGCGCGACTACAGCAAAATGAAGATCATGGACTTGTCCGAAGTCCACGCCGGTGGCGCCGGTAACGCGCCGATCCTCGGCCAGTATCTGGCGAAGATCATCCTCAACAAGGACACCCAGCGCTTCTCCAGCCCCGACTGGAAAATGATCCACTCGTACCTGATCGACAGCTGCGGAATCAAGGCCAACCAGTCGCGCCTGTATTTCTCGATCTTCAGTGCCGGCGGCGGTACCGGTTCGGGCATGGCCTCGGAGTTCGGTCTGGCGCAGCAGCACTCGTACATGAACAAGACCTTCGACACCAAGCCGATGGACGAGCATGACGGCAAGAGCGGTCATTCGTTTGTCTTCGAGCCGATCTTCACCAGCGGCATCTGCGTGCTGCCGAACATTTCCGACCACCGCAGCGAAATGTCCGAGGCGCTGCATATCAACGCCGGGCGCCTGCTCTGCAAGTACCTGTCGGAGGAATGGGATTTCTCCTACAACTTCGCCAACGAAGACAGCAGCGAAGCCAGCGTGATGGGGCGTATCCGCCCGTGGAACGCGATGATGCTGATCTCCAACGACATCATGCGTTACGCCGAAGAAAGCGATGACGGCAATATCCAGAACATTGATGTCAATGCCATGGAGAAGCACGCCAACCAGTACATCTCGCAACAGATCTTCAACATTCTGACGGCGCAGGCAGTCACCACCGACTACGACCAGAACTACTTCCGCCGCGCCGGCATCGACATCGGCGAAACCATCCGCCTGGATGCCAACGACCTGTTCATGAGTCTGGCCGGGCCTGTGGCGATTGCCTACGCCGAATCGGTAGTGCCGGAAACCCCGCCGCCGAGCAGCGACAAGTTCAAGGTCTTCGATAAAGAGCCACAGCGCCTGAACATCGACGACCTGTTCTTCCGTTCGATCGACCTGCCGCACTTCAACAAGGTCACTCAGGCCATCGAAGGCATCAGCCTGCTGCCGATCGAATCCAAGCGTTATCGCGCTTCGCTTGAGCAGTACAAGAATTCCGGCTACGACGCCGCCGCGCTGCACGATTTGCACTTCTTCAAGAATTGCTCGTCGGTGGTCTCGATCGTCTCGCTGCCGAAAGACTACAAACTGTCGTACATGGATCTGAACCGGTTGAAGACCCACCTCAACAGCCTGTTCCCCAACACCACGCTCAAGCGCTATGCGCTGGTGATCGGCGCTTCGGCCAACCTGTCGCTGACCACCCTGATCGCCAAGAGCCCGTGCCTGTCGGACGACTTCCTCACACTGATCGTGGCATTCATCAAGCGCTGCTTTGCGAAGAATCCGTACCGTTTCGACGAGACGCTGGATAACTCGATTCTCGACTTCATCATTCAGGAAGACTTCGACGAGGAGCGGATCGACGACCTGCTCAACGAATTCGAAAACCCGGCGAAGATCCTCGATACCAACTGGTACGCGATCAAACCGATGTACGAAAAGAAATACCGTGAGTTGATCAACGACAAGGACAAGTTCGTCTCGATCAATGACATTCGCCTGTCACGCGATTGCGTGAAGAAGTCGATCAAGTACCTGCGCGAGATCTACCGCCACCGGATTGGCAAGACCAAGGTGATTTCGCTGAATAACCATACCGGCAAGACGTTCTCGGTCTGATCCAGCACCGAGTTGCCCCATTCGCGAGCAGGCTCGCTCCCACAGGGAAATGCATTCCAGTGTGGGAGCGAGCCTGCTCGCGAAGGCGCCCTCGACTTCACCGACAAATTCCCGCTTTGCGAACATCCAGAAACAATTAAGCAACCCTCAGGCCGCTCAATAAACTGTTCCCGTTACGTTTACGTCACCGTGAGGCGTGGCATTTCTCCACGGCAAGGTGCCATCACGCTACTCCGCTACACACTTGCGGTGCGGCAATCGAGGCACCAAAAGGGTGCAGGCAATTAAACGGCCGCCCTTTCCTGGATCAGAATCCACGGCGAAACCACCACGGCCCACAGCTGCGGATCACGTTCGAAAATATCCAGCGCCCGCGTTTCAGACAGCTTGGCGACCTTGTCGTCGGCCAGCCAGGCCGCGACTTTCTCGCCTTCATCCGAGGCCACGGCCTCGGCGGCGGCGATCAAATCCAGGTCAGGGTCGACCCACAATAGGGCACCCTTGGCGAAGAACGGCTCCAGCTCTTTCCAGGTAATAGATGCCGTTTCACCAAGCAGCTTGGCATAGAGGGTGCTAGGTTCTTGATTCATGGGAGCTGTCCGGAAAAGAAATCGACGCGAATGATAACGTCGGTGGTCCGGCAGAAAAACCCGGTTGCAAATCGCTGCACCGAACGAAAAGAGCAGGAACGCCAGGGAATGCTGCCTTTTGGGATATATGCCCCCGATTGCTCCGCCGCAATTCTGTCTCTTTCATTCAAAAATGCGACACCCCCAAGTTTTGCCCCGTGGCGCCCGCTTCCCAGTTGATCAAGCGGCGCTCTACACTGTACCGGTACAGTTGCCGGGGCATTTTCCGGAGGGTATCGCAAAGATATCTGACCCGGTTCTGCTGCTACGGCGCCAGAACTCTAAAAAATACAACAGTAAGAGTGGAGCACTATGACTAAGGCTACTAAGCAGATTTCCAAACTGTTTGCCGCTATGGTTCTGGCCGGGGTTGCCAGCCATTCGTTCGCAGCTGACACCATCAAAATCGGTATCGCCGGTCCTAAAACCGGTCCAGTAGCCCAGTACGGCGACATGCAGTTCAGTGGCGCGAAGATGGCCATCGAGCAGATCAACGCCAAGGGCGGCGTCGACGGCAAGAAACTCGAAGCCGTTGAATACGACGATGCCTGCGATCCGAAACAAGCGGTAGCGGTAGCGAACAAGGTCGTCAACGACGGCGTCAAGTTCGTGGTCGGTCACCTGTGCTCCAGCTCCACTCAGCCCGCTTCGGACATCTACGAAGACGAAGGCGTGATCATGATCACCCCGGCTGCCACCAGCCCGGACATCACCGCCCGTGGCTACAAAATGATCTTCCGCACCATCGGTCTCGACAGCGCCCAAGGCCCTGCCGCCGGCAACTACATCGCCGATCACGTGAAACCGAAAGTGGTTGGCGTGCTGCACGACAAACAGCAGTACGGTGAAGGCATTGCCACCGCGGTGAAATCGACCCTCGAGAAGAAAGGCACCAAGGTTGCCGTCTTCGAAGGCGTCAACGCCGGCGACAAAGACTTCTCCGCCATCATCGCCAAGCTCAAGCAAGCCGGCGTCGACTTCGTCTACTACGGCGGCTACCACCCGGAGCTGGGTCTGATCCTGCGTCAGGCTCAGGAAAAAGGCCTGAAAGCCCGCTTCATGGGTCCGGAAGGCGTGGGTAACGACTCGATCACCCAGATCGCCAAGGACGCGTCCGAAGGCCTGCTGGTGACCCTGCCGAAATCCTTCGACCAGGATCCGGCCAACGTTGCCCTGGCTGACGCGTTCAAGGCCAAGAAGGAAGATCCGAGCGGTCCGTTCGTGTTCCCGTCCTACTCGGCAGTGACCGTGATTGCCGAAGGCATCAAGGCGGCCAAGTCCGAAGACGCGACCAAAGTGGCTGAAGCCATCCACGCCGGTTCGTTCAAGACCCCGACCGGCGACCTGAGCTTCGACGACAAGGGCGACCTGAAGGACTTCAAATTTGTCGTGTACGAGTGGCACAACGGCAAACCTAAAACCGAAGTTTCGCCTCAGTAAGGCCTTGCCCGACTGACTGCCAATAAAGCCCACGGCGTGCCGTGGGCTTTGTTTTGCGAATGTATGGGCCGCGCTGGCGTGATCCGCCAGTCTGCCCACCTGAAAATCTCAAAACCGTCATCAGCGGTTCGCTGGCAAAACCCGGATTCGAAGTGGATAGAGATCCACGGGGCCGGGCGGGAAAATGACTCCACCAGTGAAATGCGTACAGGTTTTTAGGAGCGCTGTAATGCCTGACCTCTATCACTTCTTCCAACAGCTGGTTAACGGCCTCAACGTTGGCAGCATGTATGCCCTGATCGCCATCGGCTACACGATGGTCTACGGCATCATTGGAATGATCAACTTCGCCCACGGCGAGGTGTACATGATCGGTTCCTACGTGGCCTTCATCGCCATCGCCGGGCTGACCATGATGGGACTCGACAGTGTCCCGCTGTTGATGACCGCGGCGTTCATCGCCAGCATCGTCGTCACCAGTTCCTACGGTTACAGCATCGAACGGATCGCCTACCGCCCCCTGCGCGGCAGCAACCGTCTGATCCCGCTGATTTCTGCCATCGGTATGTCGATCTTCCTGCAGAACACCGTTCTGCTGGCGCAAGACTCCAAGGACAAAGCTATCCCCAACCTGATCCCGGGCAACTTCGCCTTCGGTCCGGGTGGCGCACAAGAAGTGCTGATTTCCTACATGCAGATCGTGGTGTTCGTGGTGACCCTGATCGCCATGCTCGGCCTGACCCTGTTCATCTCCCGTTCCCGTCTGGGCCGCGCCTGCCGCGCCTGTGCCGAGGACATCAAGATGGCCAACCTGCTCGGCATCAACACCAACAACATCATCGCCCTGACCTTCGTCATCGGTGCTGCGCTGGCCGCCGTTGCCGCGGTGCTGCTGAGCATGCAATACGGCGTGATCAACCCCAACGCCGGTTTCCTCGTCGGCCTCAAGGCCTTCACCGCTGCGGTACTGGGCGGCATCGGCAGCATCCCCGGGGCAATGCTCGGCGGCTTGGTGCTCGGTGTAGCGGAAGCGTTCGGTGCCGATATCTTCGGCGACCAGTACAAGGACGTCGTTGCGTTCGGCCTGCTGGTTCTGGTGCTGTTGTTCCGTCCGACCGGCATTCTGGGCCGTCCGGAGGTTGAGAAAGTATGACTAGGAATCTTAAACAGGCACTGTTCAGTGCCTTGCTGGTGTGGGCGGTGGCCTACCCGGTACTGGGTCTGAAACTGACCATCGTCGGCATCAATCTGGAAGTGCACAACACCAGCCCTGCGGTACTCGCGACCATCGCGATCTGCTCGGTGCTGATGTTCCTGCGCGTGCTGTTCAACCAGCAGATCAGCAAGGCCTGGCGCTCCTCGCCGGGCATGCCGCTGATCCCGGCCAAGGCCAGCAACTTCCTGACCCTGCCAACCACCCAGCGCTATTTCATCATTGCGCTGATTCTGATCGCCCTGGTCTGGCCGTTCTTCGGCTCCCGTGGCGCGGTGGATATCGCAACGCTGATCCTGATCTACGTGATGCTCGGCCTGGGCCTGAACATCGTCGTCGGTCTGGCCGGTCTGCTTGACCTCGGTTACGTCGGTTTCTACGCCGTCGGCGCCTACAGCTACGCGCTGCTGTCGCATTACTACGGCTTGAGCTTCTGGATCTGCCTGCCGATTGCCGGCCTGATGGCGGCGACGTTCGGCTTCCTGCTGGGCTTCCCGGTGTTGCGTCTGCGCGGCGACTATCTGGCGATCGTGACCTTGGGTTTCGGCGAAATCATCCGTCTGTTCCTGCGTAACTTGACCGACATCACCGGTGGCCCGAACGGCATCAGCAACATCGAAAAACCGACGTTCTTCGGCCTGACCTTCGAGCGCAAAGCCGCCGAAGGCCTGCAGACGTTCCACGAGTATTTCGGCCTGCAATACAACTCGATCAACAAGGTGATCTTCCTTTACCTGGTTGCGCTGTTGCTCGCACTGGCCGCGCTGTTCGTGATCAACCGTCTGCTGCGCATGCCGATCGGCCGTGCGTGGGAAGCACTGCGTGAAGACGAAATCGCCTGCCGCGCGTTGGGCCTGAACCCGACCGTGATCAAGCTCTCCGCCTTCACCCTGGGCGCTGCGTTCGCCGGTTTCGCCGGCAGCTTCTTCGCTGCACGTCAGGGGCTGGTAACGCCGGAGTCGTTCACCTTCATCGAATCGGCGATCATCCTCGCCATCGTCGTGTTGGGTGGCATGGGCTCGCAACTGGGCGTGATTCTGGCGGCGATCGTGATGATCCTGTTGCCGGAAATGATGCGTGAGTTCAGCGAGTACCGCATGTTGATGTTCGGTGCGCTGATGGTGCTGATGATGATCTGGCGTCCACAAGGTCTGCTGCCGATGCAACGCCCACACATGGAGTTGCGCAAATGAGCCGCGAGATCCTTAAAGTCGAAAATCTGAGCATGCGCTTCGGCGGTTTGCTGGCGGTCAACGGCGTGGCGCTGACCGTCAAGGAAAAGCAGGTGGTTGCCCTGATCGGCCCGAACGGCGCCGGCAAGACCACCGTGTTCAACTGCCTGACCGGCTTCTATCAGCCTACCGGCGGCAGCATCCTGCTCGACGGCGAGCCGATCCAAGGCCTGCCGGGCCACAAGATCGCCCTCAAAGGCGTGGTGCGGACCTTCCAGAACGTGCGTTTGTTCAAGGACATGACTGCGGTCGAAAACCTGTTGATCGCCCAGCACCGTCATCTGAACACCAACTTCCTGTCCGGCCTGTTCAAGACCCCGGCGTTCCGCAAAAGCGAGCGCGAGGCGATGGAATTTGCCGAATACTGGCTGGAAAAGGTCAACCTCAAAGAGTTCGCCAACCGCACCGCCGGCACCCTCGCCTACGGCCAGCAACGGCGTCTGGAAATCGCCCGCTGCATGATGACCCGCCCACGGATCCTCATGCTCGACGAACCGGCCGCCGGCCTGAACCCGAAGGAAACCGAAGACCTCAAGGCGCTGATCGGTGTGTTGCGCGAAGAGCACAACGTCACCGTGCTGCTGATCGAACACGACATGAAACTGGTCATGAGCATTTCCGACCACATCGTCGTGATCAACCAGGGCACGCCGCTGGCCGACGGCACGCCGGAACAGATCCGCGACAATCCTGAAGTGATCAAAGCCTACCTGGGGGAAGCGTAAATGCTGCAGTTCGAAAACGTTTCCACCTTCTACGGCAAGATCCAGGCCCTGCACAGCGTCAACGTCGAAGTCCGTCAGGGCGAGATCGTGACGCTGATCGGCGCCAACGGTGCCGGCAAATCCACGCTGCTGATGACACTCTGCGGTTCGCCGCAGGCGCACAGCGGCAGCATCCGCTACATGGGTGAGGAATTGGTCGGCCAGGACTCGTCGCAGATCATGCGCAAGAGCATCGCCGTGGTCCCGGAAGGTCGTCGGGTGTTCGCCCGTCTGACCGTGGAAGAAAACCTGTCGATGGGCGGATTTTTCACCGACAAGGGCGACTATCAGGAACAGATGGACAAGGTCCTCGGACTTTTCCCACGCCTGAAAGAGCGTTTCAACCAGCGCGGGGGCACCATGTCCGGCGGCGAACAGCAAATGCTCGCCATCGGCCGTGCGCTGATGAGCAAGCCCAAGCTGCTGCTGCTCGACGAGCCGTCGCTGGGTCTGGCGCCGATCATCATCCAGCAGATCTTCGACATCATCGAACAGCTGCGCAAGGACGGTGTGACGGTGTTCCTGGTCGAGCAGAACGCCAACCAGGCGCTGAAAATCGCCGACCGCGCCTACGTGCTGGAGAACGGCCGCGTGGTCATGCAAGGCACCGGTGAAGCGCTGCTGACCGACCCGAAAGTGCGCGAGGCGTACCTCGGCGGTTGAGTGTTATCGCTGCACAAAAAAACGGCCTTCGGGCCGTTTTTTTATGCCCAAACGAAAAACACCGATCCTCTGTGGGAGCGAGCCTGCTCGCGAAAGCGATGTATCACGCACCAATAATGTTGAATGTCACACCGCCTTCGCGAGCAGGCTCGCTCCCACAGGGATACTGCTGTATCCGAAATTTTTTATAAATTTCTCGCCCCACCTGTAACGCATCCCCCACCCGTTCTCTAGAGGGACAAGCAAGCGCAAACCGCTTGCAGAAACCCTGATAAAAACTGGAGAAACATCATGACTGCGACTACCCGTACCCTGTCCGCCACCGCTCTGGTTCTGGCTCTCGGTTCCGCTCTGAGCATCGCCACTGTCTCCACCGCTCAGGCCGCTGATGCCAACATGGAAAAATGCTTCGGCGTGGCCATGAAGGGCAAGAACGATTGCGCCGCAGGTGCCGGGACTACCTGCGCCGGCACGGCGAAAATGGACTATCAGGCCAACGCCTGGAAGCTCGTTCCGAAAGGCACCTGCGCCACCACCGAAAGCAAAACCTCGCCGACCGGTTTCGGTCAGCTCGAAGCCTTCAAAGCCAAGTCCTGATCCACGGCCTGCCTGAGTGACGCCCATGTTCAGTCATCACGAACCGTCCCTGCCGCGCACTCAGGCAGCTCGCACCGAGCTCCCTGCCCGCGCCGGGCTGGGGCTCAAGACCGGGCACTTCCTTGATGTGCTCGGCTCCGTACCGGACCTCGGTTTCTTCGAGGTCCACGCCGAAAACTACATGGTGGCCGGCGGCCCGTTTCATCATTTTCTCGGTCTGATTCGCGAACAGTACCCGCTGTCACTGCATGGCGTTGGACTGTCGATCGGTGGCGAAGGCCCGCTGGACGGCCAGCACCTCAAACGCCTCGCCGAGCTGATCGAGCGCTATCAACCGCAAGCCTTTTCCGAACACCTGGCATGGTCGAGCCACGGCCCGGTGTTCCTCAATGACCTGCTGCCACTGGCTTACGACACGCCGACGCTGAACCGCGTCTGTGCGCACATCGACCAGGTGCAGAACACTCTGAAACGACCGATGCTGCTGGAGAACCCGGCGACCTATCTGGCGTTTGAGCATTCGACAATCGACGAGGCCGAGTTCATCGCCGAAGTAATCCGCCGCAGCGGCTGCGGCTTGTTGCTCGACGTCAACAATGTCTACGTGTCGTGCATCAATCATCAGCGCGATCCGTCGGCCTACCTTGATGCGTTACCGCTGCACGCAGTCGGCGAGATTCATCTGGCCGGCTTCGCTGAAGATTGCGACAACCTCGGCGATCGCTTGCTGATCGACGATCACGGCGCGCCGATTGATCCGGCCGTTTGGGATCTGTACCGGCAAGTGCTGCGCCGTATCGGCCCGGTGGCGACGTTGATCGAACGGGATAATCAGGTGCCGGCCTTCGCCGTTTTGCTCGCCGAAGCGCAGCAAGCCGAGACGCTGTTGCGCCGCGCGGAGCGTGCGGCATGAGCACGCAAGCGGACTTCGCCGCCGCCCTGCTCAATGCGCAACTGCCGTATCCCAAGGGCCTGTGCAGCCGTAATGGCGCCGATCCGTCGCGACGTTTTGCGGTGTATCGCAACAACGTGCAAAGCTCGCTGATCAATGCCCTGGCCGACAGTTATCCGGTGGTGCTGCAATTGGTCGGCGAGGAATTCTTCCGCGCCATGGCGGCGATTTTCGTCCAGAGTCAGCCGCCACACAGTCCGTTGATGAGCCGCTATGGCGAGAATTTCGCCGACTTCATCGCAGAGTTTGAACCCATCGCCGGCGTGCCTTATGTCGCTGATGTCGCGCGACTCGAGCATTTGCGCACTGTTGCCTACCACGCCGCCGATGCGCAGCCGATCCGGCCTGAACAAGTCAGTGCCGCGCTGGCCGATCCCCAGTCGCTGAGTGAACTGTGTTTCGAACTGCATCCCTCGCTGCACCTGCTCGACTCTGCTTTCGCGGTGGTGGCGATCTGGGCCGCGCATCAGCAGGAGCCAAGTCTCGCGGGCATTGGCCTCCATCAAGGCCAGCATGCCCTGGTGCTGCGCAACGGTCTCGACGTTGAGGTGTTTGCTCTTGAGGCGGGTGCGAGCGTGTTCATTGGTCATCTGCTCCAGGACTCGCCACTGCTCGCGGCGGCAGAAAACAGCCCGCCGTTCGATCTCGCCCAAACCCTCGCCTTACTGATTGCGCATAACGCGATTACCCGTCTGAATTACAAGGAGTTGCCATGAACGCCTTTATCCTGCGCGTCATCGCGCTGTTGGAAAAAATCCCGCACAGCCTGATTGCCCTCATCGCGCGTTTTTCCATCGCTGCGGTGTTCTGGAAATCCGGGCAAACCAAGGTCGAAGGACTGGCCGTCGATTTGATTGACGGCACTTTTGAACTGGGCTGGCCACGTTTGGCCGATTCGACGATTCCGCTGTTTCAGAGCGAGTACAACCTGCCGCTGCTGTCGCCGGAAATTGCCGCGCATCTGGCGGCGTTTGCCGAGCATGTGTTTCCGCTGCTGATCCTGCTCGGCTTCGCCACACGGTTTTCGGCGCTGGCATTGCTCGGCATGACCCTGACCATTCAACTGTTTGTCTACCCGGATGCCTACCCGACCCACGGCACTTGGGCGGCGGTGTTGCTGTACCTGATGGCGACCGGGCCGGGCAGGTTGTCGATCGATCACCTGATTGCCCGCCGTTTGGCAAAATAAGATCCCCCTGTGGGAGCGAGCCTGCTCGCGAAAGCGGTGTGTCATTCAACATCGGTATCGACTGAACTGACGCATTCGCGAGCAGGCTCGCTCCCACAGGGAAATCACATCAGCGCTGGAGTCGATCCAGCGCCTCGCCACTGCGCTTGAACCAGCCCATCAGATAATCCGCGAGCACTTGCGTGCGCTTGGGCAAACCACCCTGATACGGGTGCACCAGATACATCGGCATGCGTCGGGTCTGGTAATCGCGCAGCAACCAGCGCAAGCGGCCGTCCGCCAGTTCCGCTTGCAGTAGATACGACGGCAAACGGGCGATGCCGGCGCCGGACAGCGCTGCTTTCTTCAACAGGCTGTAGTGATTGCTGGCAAACGGACCCGAAACCCGCACCCGCAACAACTCGTGCTGCTGGTGATACAGCCATTCTTCGCGACCGCTGTAATGGCTGTTGAGCAGACAACGATGCTCGGCCAAGGCATGGGGCGTCGCCGGCTCGCCGAAGCGCTCGAGGTAGGCCGGGCTGGCGCAGGTCATTTCGTGCCACGCCAACAACGGCTTGGCCACCAGCCGATCGTCATTGGCGACTTCGGCGCGAATCGCCAGATCAAAGCCATCGCGCGACAGATCGCGATAACTGTTGTTCAGCTCCAGCTCGATCTGCACCTCCGGGTATTGCCCGGAAAACTCCAGCAGCAAGCCGTCGAAGAAGGTCTCGCCGAGCGACACCGGAACCGTCATGCGCACGGGGCCGGCCATGTCGTCCTTCAACCGCGCCAAAGCCTGCCGTGCGCGTTCGACCTGGACCACCAGCGCCTGGGCCTGCGGCAGCAGCGCCGCCCCCGCCGCCGTCAGACTCAAGCGCCGGGTGGTGCGTTGCAGCAATACCACACCGAACTGCGCTTCGAGCTGGCTGATGCGCTTGGACAACTGGCCTTTGCTGCAGCCCAACTGCTGCGCCGCAAGGGTGAAACTGCCGGCCTCGATCAGCACAGCGAACGCGGCGAGATCATCCATTTCGCTCATGGATTGTTTCCAATTGAAAACCAAAGGTTGCCTATTAGTGCGCTTATCCACTGAAAAAACCACCCTAGACTGAAACCTCATTCACACACATGGGGTACAGCACGATGAAAATTCTGTTGATAGGCGCAGGCGGCACCATCGGCTCAGCGGTGGACAAAGAATTGTCGCAACGTCACGAGGTCATTCGTATCGGTCGTAACAGCGGTGACTTGCAAGTGGATATCAGCGACAGCGCCTCGATCCGCAAGCTGTTCGAACAGACCGGCAAGTTCGATGCGCTGATCTGCGCGGCGGGCAACGTGACGTTCGCAGCGCTGGACGACATGACCGAAGACAGCTTCGCCCTCGGCCTGAAAGACAAACTGATGGGTCAGGTCAATCTGCTGCTGATCGGCCGCGAGTACGCCAACGATGGCGCTTCGTTCACGTTTACCACCGGCGTGCTCAGCCACGACCCGATTCGCAGCGGTGCCTCGGCAGCGCTGGTCAACGGCGCCATCGACAGCTTCGTCCGCGCCGCCGCCATCGAACTGCCGCGTGGCCTGCGGGTGAACTCGGTGAGCCCGACCGTACTGACCGAAGCCCTGGGCAAATACGCGCCCTACTTCCGTGGCTTCAAGCCGGTTCCTGCCGCGGAAGTGGCATTGGCCTACGCGAAAAGTGTCGAAGGCCTGCAAACCGGTCAGACGTTTCACGTGGGTTAAGGCCCTTGTGATGAGCGGTCAGGCTGCGTAACGTGGCAGCACTTGTCTGGAGAGCCAAAGATGCGTGTTGCCCGTTCGTTCGTCCTCGTTGCCCTGCTGCCGATGTTTGCCGCCTGCCAGTTGTTCGACGGCCAGCGTGAAAGTGTGTCCCATGCCGGACAGACGCGCATGCAGGGGCAACTGACCGCCGCCGACGGCAAACTGGTGTTCCAGCCGTGCCAGGATCAGCGGCAACTGGTGGTCAACGACATCGGCGGCACCAGCGTCCTGCAAGAGGCCGCTACACTCGCCGACGAACAGGGCAAGCTGTTTGCCGATGTGCGCGGCAAGGTCTCCGGCGACCGTCTCGACCTCCGCCAGTTGTATCGCGTCGAGCGCTCGGGCACGGCCTGCGACGATCCGAATTTCAAACTGCTGATCCTGCGCGCCGCCGGCCATGGCCCGGAGTGGAACGTCAAGGTCAGCGGCAAAGGCATGGTCATCGAGCGCGACGGCCAAGCTCCACTCGCCGTGCCGTATGTGGAAGAGCAACTGGGCGACGGCCGCTTCAATCTCAGCAGCGAAGCCAACAACCAGCGCATCGAATTGTGGGTGGCGCCACAGCGCTGCGTCGACAGCAGCACCGGCAGCGTGCAGCACATGAGCGCCGAGTTGCGTATCGACGGTCAGGTCCAGCGCGGCTGCGGCTATTTCGGCGGCGCGCGCAACGACTGATCGTTTTTCCCCACGGATCCGCTCGCGGCGGCTTATAATCGCCGCCTTCAAACGCCCTGGCGCAGTTGTGCGCCCCGCGAATCCGGATCCCCGCCATGTTACGAATCACTGAACTCAAGCTGCCAATCGACCATCCCGAAGAAGACCTGCGCGCCGCCATCGTGCAGCGTCTGGGCATCGCCAGCGATGATCTGCTCGATTTCACCTTGTTCAAGCGCAGCTATGACGCGCGCAAAAAGTCCTCCGAACTGTGCTTCATCTACACCATCGACCTCAACGTACGCGACGAGGCCAGAGTGTTGGGCAAGTTCGCCGACGACCGTAACGTCAACGTGGCGCCGGATGTCAGCTACAAATTCGTCGGCCAGGCACCGAGCGATCCCGGCCAGCGGCCGATCGTCGTCGGTTTCGGCCCGTGCGGCATCTTCGCCGGTCTGCTGCTGGCACAAATGGGCTTCAAACCGATCATTCTCGAACGCGGCACCGAAGTCCGTCAGCGCACCAAGGACACTTGGGGTCTGTGGCGTAAAAGCGTGCTCAATCCCGAGTCCAACGTGCAGTTCGGCGAAGGCGGCGCGGGCACGTTCTCCGACGGCAAGCTATACAGCCAGATCAAGGACCCGAAATTCCTCGGCCGCAAAGTCCTGCACGAGTTCGTCAAGGCCGGCGCGCCGGAAGAAATCCTCTACGTCAGCAAGCCGCACATCGGTACGTTCCGCCTGACCGGTATGGTCGAAAACATGCGCGAGCAGATCCGCGAACTGGGCGGTGAAGTGCGCTTCCAGGAGCGCGTCAGCGACGTGCTGATCGAAGACGGCCAACTGGTCGGCGTGCAACTGGCCAGCGGCGAAATCCTGCATTCGAAGCATGTGGTTCTGGCCCTCGGCCACAGTGCCCGCGACACCTTCCGCATGCTCCACAGCCGTGGCGTGTTCATGGAAGCCAAGCCGTTCTCGGTGGGTTTCCGCATCGAGCACCCGCAATCGCTGATCGACCGCGCGCGCCTGGGCAAGTACGCCGGCCACCCGAAACTTGGCGCGGCCGATTACAAACTGGTGCACCACGCCAAGAACGGGCGTTCGGTCTACAGCTTCTGCATGTGCCCGGGCGGCACCGTGGTCGCGGCGACCTCCGAGCCCAATCGCGTGGTCACCAATGGCATGAGCCAGTACTCGCGTAACGAGCGCAATGCCAACTCCGGCATCGTCGTCGGCATTACCCCGGAAGTCGACTATCCGGGCGGCCCGCTCGCCGGTATCGAGTTGCAGGAGCGCCTGGAATCCCACGCGTTCATCCTTGGCGGCAGCGACTACAAGGCTCCGGCGCAACTGGTTGGCGACTTCATCAACGACATTCCATCGACCGAACTGGGCGAAGTCGAGCCGTCGTACAAGCCGGGCGTGGCCTTGGGCGATCTGGCCTTGGCGCTGCCGGACTTTGCCATTGAGGCGATCCGTGAAGCCTTGCCGGCGTTCGAGAAGCAGATTCGCGGTTATTCGCTGCACGACGCCGTGCTGACCGGAATCGAGACCCGCACTTCATCGCCGCTGCGCATCACCCGCAACGAGTCGCTGCAGAGCATGAACGTCAAGGGCCTGTTCCCGGCCGGTGAAGGCGCGGGCTATGCCGGCGGGATTCTCTCGGCGGGTGTCGACGGGATTCGCATTGCCGAGGCAGTGGCTCGCGATATCCTCGGCCTGGAAGCCTGATCAGCATCAGCTGACCCAACACAAAACCCTGTGGGAGCGAGCCTGCTCGCGAAAGCGGTCTGTCACTCAACGAAGTTGTTGAATGTGATTCCGCCTTCGCGAGCAGGCTCGCTCCCACAGTGGTTTCTGCGTTGAGCTTTAGATATTCGCGCGCAGTACCGAGGTCGGCAGCGCCTCCCCGCGCTCGGCACTTGCCGCCACCGCTGCAATCAAATCACCCAGTTCATAGCCCTGCGCCTTCAGCCATTGCTGATCGTAATACGTGTCGGCATAACGCTCTCCGCCATCGCACAGGATCGCCACGATCGACCCCGACTGCCCCGCCGCTTTCATCTGCTGCGCCGCCATCAGCGCACCGATCAGATTGGTCCCGCTCGACCCGCCGACATGCCGCCCCAAACGCTGCGCCAGATAATGCATGGCCGCCAGCGACAGGGCGTCCGGCACCTTGACCATCGCATCGATCACCTTGGGCAGGAACGACGCTTCCACCCGAGGCCGGCCAATGCCTTCGATGCGTGAGCCGCAATCCAGACGCAGGCTGGCATCACCGCTCTGATAGAAATTGAAGAACACCGAACGCTCGGCATCGGCACACAACACGCGGGTGCAGTGCTGGCGATAGCGCACGTAGCGACCGAGGGTCGCGGTGGTGCCGCCGGTGCCGGGGCTGGAAATCAGCCAGGTCGGCTCAGGGTGTTTTTCGTAGCGCATCTGCTGGAAGATCGACTCGGCGATGTTGTTGTTCGCCCGCCAGTCGGTGGCACGTTCGGCGTAGGTGAACTGATCGATAAAGTGACCGCCATGCTCGCGGGCCAAGCGCTCGGATTCGGCGTAGATCTGCGTCGGATCCTGCACCAGATGACTCTGCCCGCCGTAAAAAGCAATCTGGGCAATCTTCTCTTTCGAGGTGGTCGCCGGCATTACTGCGATAAACGGCAAACCGAGCATGCGCGCGAAATACGCTTCGGAAATCGCCGTCGAACCACTGGACGCTTCGATCACCGGCGCGCCGGGCTTGAGCCAGCCGTTGCACAGCGCGTAAAGGAACAGCGAACGTGCCAGGCGATGCTTGAGGCTGCCGGTCGGGTGGCTGGATTCGTCCTTGAAATACAACTCGATGCCGGCAAAACCGGGCAGCGGCAAAGGGATCAGGTGGGTGTCGGCGCTGCGCTGGAAGTCCGCCTCGATGATGCGGATGGCTTCGCGTGCCCACTGTCGGTTGTCGCTCATGGTTTCGGTTCTCGTTGAATCAGCCAGAAGATCGGTCTTCTGAAAAAGGTCTGCCGCAAGCTTAGGAAAAATCCCGCAGGCGGCAAAGATACAGCTGAGTCTCAATGTGTCAGGCAACTGCTAGGCTCAGTGCTGCCCGAGCCAGACAGCCTGTAACGACATATAACAAAAAAGAATATAACTTTTGTTTTAACAACTAACGGTACGGGTTAGGGTGTTTCACCTTTTTCTTGATTCGATGGAGAGCGACCTTGCCTCTGCGTAGCACTTTCACGCGTTTCTTTCAGTTGGAAGCCGCCAGCGGTCTGCTATTGATCGCCGCAGCCGTTCTCGCGCTGATCATCAACAACTCACCGCTGTCGTGGCTGTACACCGGCCTGCTCGACACCCCGGTGGTGGCGCAGATCGGCGCGTTGAAAATCGCCAAACCTCTGCTGCTGTGGATCAATGACGGCCTGATGGCGATGTTCTTCCTGCTGATCGGTCTGGAAGTCAAACGCGAAGTGCTCGACGGCCAATTGTCCAAGCCTTCGCAGATCGTCCTGCCCGGCGCAGCGGCGATCGGCGGCATGCTGGTGCCGGCGCTGATCTACTGGTTCCTCAACCGCGACAACCCCGCCGCCCTGAGTGGCTGGGCCATTCCGACCGCCACCGACATCGCCTTCGCCCTCGGCGTATTGGCCCTGCTCGGCAAACGCGTTCCGGTGTCGCTGAAACTGTTCCTGATGACCCTGGCGATCATCGATGACCTGGGCGCCATCGTCATCATCGCAATCTTCTATTCCGGCGAACTCTCGACCCTTTCCCTTGGCCTGGCGGCTGCGTGCATTGCCGCGCTGGTGGCGATGAACCGGCTCGGCGTGGTCAAGCTCGGGCCGTACATGATCATCGGCCTGATCCTCTGGGTCTGCGTGCTCAAGAGCGGTGTCCACGCGACACTGGCCGGCGTGACCCTGGCTTTCTGCATTCCCCTGCGCACGAAAAACGCCGAGTCGTCGCCGCTGCTGACCCTCGAACACGCGCTGCACCCGTGGGTCGCCTACGGCATCCTGCCGCTGTTCGCCTTCGCCAACGCCGGCCTGTCACTGAGCGGCGTCACCGTCGAAAGCTTCACCCACGACGTACCGATGGGCATCGCCATCGGCCTGCTGTTGGGCAAGACCGTCGGCGTGTTCGGCCTGACCTGGCTGGCGGTCAAGATCGGCATCGCCGCCCTGCCCCAAGGCGCCAACTGGGGCCAGGTCCTCGGCGTGGCAATCCTCTGCGGCATCGGCTTCACCATGAGCCTGTTCGTCGGCTCGCTGGCCTTCGAACCCGGCGTGAGTGATTACGCCGGCATGGATCGCATGGGCATCCTCACCGGCTCGATTCTCGCGGCGGTGATTGGTTATGCGGTGACGGCGGCGGCGAGTCGCAAGAATTCACAACTGCAATGACCCCTGTGGCGAGGGAGCTTGGCCCTCGCCACAGATTCTCCGCCTGACAGTTACGCAGCGAACAATCCCCACGTCATTAGCGACCCGTCCTACAGCCACATTTTCCCCGCTTCGATAACGTCGTGCAGCCCCTTTCCGAGGGGCTGTCGATGATGAACGAAGGGACGATCAGTGGCGCGGAACAAGGACATTCCCCGGGTGCAAAACCCACCGGAGGGCGACGGACATCACGTTACCTGGCGGTATATGACGGCGGCAGAACTTGCCGAGCGCGAAGCCGGGCAAAACGCTTACGACGCGATGCTGGCGCGGCAGGAGGCTTTCGAGCACAGCCGTGAAGTGGCTGCGAAAAAACCTGAAGCCGTGCGTGCCGGCTGTGTATTCGCCAAGTCCTGCAAGTTGCCGGATGCGATTATCGATTACAGCAATCCTTCCGGCATGGTGCCGACCGACAGCCTGAAGGATTACGGCGAGCTGATCCTGCTCGGCGCTCGCGAAGCCGACGCAAGCGGCGGCATTCCTCTCAAGAAAATCAGCGCCAACACCATCCCGGTCGGGTTCGGCAGTCTGGCCTTGGCAGGCTCGGCTTTTGAAGTGCTACCGGCGCTCGCCTCCCCTGCGGCGGCTGCGACTTTGGTGGGGCTGGTTGCGCTTTTGATGCCATCCAGCCTGGGCGACAGCGCGCTCTACACCGATGAGCAACTGAGCACACTCAAACAAGCCCGAACCCGCGTGCGCCTGCGCGTCGAGCAACAGGCCGACGGCAGCCTCAAGGGTTAAGGTTTCTACACCGGTAAGAACCGCGATTGGGAAATGGTCGATGTCGTGCAGTTCACTGCACGCGGCGACCGGTTCGTTGCCGATCTGGGTGAAGGCGTCGAACTGCTCTGGACCCCGGCGGTGGATGGCTCGGACATTCTCGGCATTCCAGCACTGGAGGCCGCACCGCAGGCACCGCATATCTGGGTGTATCCACCGACGAAGGCGGCGGACGGGATACTGGTGAATCCGCTTTATCCGCCGGAGTACAAAGATTTCATTCTGGTGTTTCCCACAGACTCGGGTGTAAAACCGATTTACATCGTTGTCAGCTCTGCGAAAGGCACCGCTGAAGCGGGACATACCTATCACCCCGCTCCCGAAACGTCGGATATCACAGCCTTTCCCGATTTAAGAAGAGCAAAAAGAAAACGCCGTTCAACGGTGGGCTCCGGGATCGCTGGATCAATGCAAAAGGCCGAATAATTTATGAATGGGACTATTTACATGGCGAGCTTGAAGCCTATCGCGCAAGTGATGGCAGCCATTTAGGCTCTTACGACCACAGAACTGGTGAACAGATAGATCCACCCAAAAAAACCGTAGTATTAAAAAATATTTATGAGGATTACATGGGACTCAAAGCCAGACTCGAATGGTACGACCAACAAACCGAACTGGGTGAGGGGGAGGAACTGTCGAAAGATTTTGGCGAGGACGGCTCATTAATGGAAGCATTAGGCCTACCGTCGAAAAGCTTCAATAACGGCGGATTTGATGTAAAAGCCGATTGGATCAAGACTCTCCAGCCCCACTTCCAGCATTCCATTCAATTTTCTTCTTACGACTATCAGGTATCGTTCGTTTACCGGGATCAATGGTAGATGGGACTGGAACTGAGATTGGAATGGTACGACACAGCAACCTTGGAGTTTCAGGGGGAAGAGTCGTCAAAAGACCTGGGTGGTGACGAGTCAGTGTTAAACGCCTTGGGGATTCCCGCCGCGGACAACATCAACAATGGCAGTTTCAACGTCGCTCAAAATTGGCTCGCCACCATTCAGCCGTATTTTCAACATCAAATCGATTTGAGAGTTCACGACTATCAAATTTCGTTTGACTACGGCTAACAGCCCCGGAAGTATTAGCTCCATGCACTTTCTTTTAATTACCGGTTTTTCCCTGACGAAGCCCAAGACGACTCCTTGCAATTCGAGCTGGATATCACAGGCAGCGAGATGAATGAAAAAGTGGCTCAGCTCATTGAATCCAGGCCCTTGGATGAGGTGGAACCCGGCGAGCTGT
This sequence comes from Pseudomonas sp. AC255, assembly GCF_979258175.1. Taxonomy (NCBI): domain Bacteria; kingdom Pseudomonadati; phylum Pseudomonadota; class Gammaproteobacteria; order Pseudomonadales; family Pseudomonadaceae; genus Pseudomonas; species Pseudomonas sp. AC255. The sequence continues at coordinate 3,912,779 of NZ_OZ409841.1, forward strand.
TGTTGACTCAGGATCAGGTAACCGCATTGGAAAACCTGCTCAACGTCAGTTTTCCAAAGGGCCTCGAATACTTCATGGGCACCTGCGCCACATACTGAATGAGCAATTCACAAACAAAGAAAAACCCCGACCAGTCACCTGATCGGGGTTTTCTTTTACCCGGCTTCCCGCTTAGTGCGAAACGCGGCTGGTTCCGCCAACGGTGGAAATCCGCACCCGCTCGCCAACGCGGAATACTTCATTCTCCTGAACCTGCTGCACATAGGCGCGCATGCTGCCGTCGTCTTCGCGGACGGTGATTTCCACGCCCTGGGTGCGGGTCAGGCCTTCTTCGGTGGCCGAGCCAAGCAGGCCGCCGGCCACTGCCCCGATGACCGCAGCCACAATGCTGCCCTTGCCGCCGCCGATAGCGCTGCCGCCGACGCCGCCGACCACTGCGCCTGCTGCGCCGCCGATCGGGGTCTTGGTGCCTTCGATTTTTACCGGTCGCAGGGATTCGATGGTGCCCATGCGAATCGTCTGCACACGACGCGCTTCGTCACGGGAGTAGGAGTCGCCGGTGAGGCTCGATTGGCAGCCGGTCAGCAACATCGCCATCGTCGAAAAGGAAGCAACCAGCAGAACAGACTTACGCATAGCATCAACTCCAAAAGAACATGTGTTCATTAAACCCCGTGGCCTGGCGCCTGTCACGACACCATCCGGATAAAATTGGCTTCCATTCAGGCCTGGTACAGATGCCCGCGTGCGTCCACTCAAGGTAGCGTCAAATCAACGATCCTGCGCCATCCGCGTTTATCTCGCTCGGTAGACTGCTCAGGGTGCCAGACGTTCCAGAATCCATTCGGCGCCCTGGAGGCGGTAGTTGAGGCGATCGTGCAGGCGGCTCGGCCTGCCCTGCCAGAACTCGATGCGCTCGGGCAACAAGCGGTAACCGCCCCAGTGTTCCGGGCAATGCGGCTGGCTGTCGCTGAAGCGTTGCTCGGTGGCCTTGAGCAAATCCTCCAGTTCGCCACGACCGTTGATGACCCGGCTCTGCGGCGAGGCCCAGGCGCCGAGGCGGCTACCCAGCGGACGCACCTGATAATACGCGTCGGACTCTTGCGCCGTGACCTTGACCACCCGCCCTTCGATGCGCACCTGGCGCTCCAGGGTTGGCCAGAAGAAGGTCATGGCGGCAAACGGGTTGGCCGCCAGATGCTGGCCCTTGGCGCTGTCGTAGTTGGTGAAGAAGGTGAAGCCCTGCTCGTCCAGGCCCTTGAGCAACAGAATGCGGCAATGCGGACGACCGTCGGCATCGACCGTGGCCAGGGTCATGGCATTGGCTTCCACCGGCGCCTGCTCGGTTTTCACCGCATCGGCGAACCACTGGTGAAACAGCGCAAACGGCTCGGCCGGGGCTTGCGCCTCGGTCAAACCGTCACGGGTGTAGTCGCGACGCATATCGGCCAGAGCCTGGGTCATGGCGGATTCCTTTTCGTTAGCGGATCACTTCTTGGCAGCGTCGGCTGCGGCGACTTTCTTGTCGGTCGCGGCGGCTTTGGCTGGTGCAGTTTTTTCGCTGGAGCCTTGGCCGGGGCCTTCTTCGCAGGAGCCTTGGCGGCGGTTTTCTTGGCTGGCGCCTTTTTCGCCGCCGGCACAGCGGCTTTTTCGCCGCAGGCGCCGGGGTAACCGGTTTGGCCACTGGCTTGACGTCTTGCGCAGCAACCATCGTTACAGGCTTCGGTGCTGGCATGTTGTATTTGCTCAGCAGCGCAACCATGGTGTTTTGCGGAGTCACCAGCAGCTCGACACGACGGTTCAAGGCGCGGCCTTCAACGCTGTCGTTGGCCGCACGCGGCGCTTCGGAACCCATGCCGCGCAGCATCAGGCGATCACGCTGCAAGCCGCTGAGGCGGAAGATCGCTGCCACCGATTGCGCACGTTCCTGGCTCAGCTTGACGTTGGCCGGTGCGGCACCGCTGGTGTCACTGTGACCGAGCACCAGCACTGCGGTTTTCGGGTCGGCTTCAAGGATTTTCGCCACGCGAGTGAACGGGCCAAGGGTGACCGGCAGCAGCATCGCCGGGCGATCCGGGTTGAACGAGCCTTCGACCGGCGCCGTCACTACCAGCACATTGTCGCGACGTTCGAGTTGCAGATTGCTGTCCTTCACCGCTTCACGCAGACGCGGTTCGTAGTCATCCAGCCAGGCCTGAGTCACCTTCGGATCGGGCATCGGCACGGCTTTGACGGTTGGCTGGTCCTTGCCGCCGAACGGCCACCACCATTTGCCATTGGACTGCGCCTCGGCTTTGGCCACCTCGACCGGTTTGGCTTCAGGTTTGACCTCGGCTTTCAGATCAGCCTTGACCGCTTCATCGCTGGAACCGAACGGCCAGTACCACGGGTTGCTGCTTTCGGCCTTGGCCACTGGCGCAGTCGCCGCCGGTTTCAACGGAGCCGGTGCCGAATCTTTGGCCGCGACTTTGTCGGAAGAACCGAACGGCCACCAACTGCCGCCGTCTGCATCGTTTTTCGGAGTCTGTGCGCAACCGGTGATCGCTACACACAGGGCCAGGGCGAGGGTCTTTTTAGATGACATTGAAAATCCACAAAATGAAGTAATGAAAAATCAGAGCACTTTCGCCCGGATAAACAGCCGTTTTGAAACGAAAATCCCTTCGAGGTTCCGACCCTGGAACCTCAGTTGAAGACTTACAGACAAGTGGCAAGCACCCGCGCCAGCTTTTGTGCACGCGGATCCATCAAAACGTAAGGCCCCAGGGTATTTGTCACGAAACCGAAAGCCACATCGTGCTCCGGATCAGCAAAACCGATCGAGCCGCCCGCTCCCGGATGACCGAACGCGCGTGGTCCGAGGCCGTAGGTGGCGTTGGGCACGTCCGGTTGATCGAGCATGCAGCCGAGGCCGAAACGGGTGCGGGTGAGCAAGGTCTTGTCATCGCCAAGGCTGTGCTCGCGGGTCAGCTCTTCGAGCATCTCGCTTTCGAGCAGGCTGCCGTCCAGCAGGCCGGCGTAAAACCCGGCGAGGCTGCGCGCATTGCCGTGGCCGTTAGCCGCAGGCTGCTGCATGCGGCGCCATTCCGGCTTGTTGGTGCTGGTCAGCACTGACGGCGGATTGGTGAAGGCGCGGGTAGTCATGGCCGTCGGTTCGCGCATGGTCACTTGCAGCAGGCGCTGCGCCGCAGCGTCGCCGGCGTTGCCCTTGCCACGGGCGATGTGCGCCACGCGATGAAACTCTTCGTCGGCCAGGCCCACATGGAAATCCAGGCCCAACGGTTTGGCGACCCGAGCGACGATCGACTCGCCCGGCCCACGCCCGTCAGCGCGGCGCAGCAATTCGCCGACCAGCCAGCCGTAGGTGATCGCGGCATAACCGTGACCGGTGCCCGGCGTCCACCATGGCGCTTCGGCGGCGAGGGCGTCGACCATGGTTTGCCAGTCGTAAAGGGCTTCAGGGGCGAGCAGTTCGCGCAGCGCCGGCAAGCCGGCCTGATGGCAGAGCAATTGGCGCAGGGTGACGGATTCTTTGCCGGCGGCGGCGAATTCCGGCCAGTAGCGGGCAACCGGGGCATCGAGTTGCAACTTGCCTTCAGCCACCAGTTGCAGCGCGGTAACGGCGGTGAAGGTCTTGGTGCAGGAAAACAGGTTGGCGATGGTATCGCTGTGCCAGGCTTCGGCGCCGTCCTTGTCGGCAGTACCGGACCAGAGGTCGAGGACGGTTTCTCCACCGACCTGGATGCACAGGGCTGCGCCGCGTTCCTGGGGATCGTCGAACAGTGCGGCGAAAGCCTCGCGCACCGCTTCGAATTGAAGCTCGTAATGTCCCTGAATCTGCACCCGCAACTCCCCCGCGAAAACGCTCTACAAAGTGGCCCGCATTGTTCCAGCCCTTGAGGGATTTGGGAACAGGCGCGGGCCAGACGGTTGATCGGCAATTTGTGGCGATCCTTCGCGAGCAGGCTCGCTCCCACAGGGGATCTCCGCTGCTGTTGATATCCAGTGTGGGAGCGAGCCTGCTCGCGAAGAACGATAACGCGGTCTGAAACCTAGTGACCATTCCCCGAATGCCCACCCGCCTGTGCAGCCTCCGCAGCTTTGCCAGCCTCGGCCTTGCGCCCGCCTTCCACTTCCGCCGCCGGGGTTTTCTGCGCCTCCTTGCCCAACTGCTCCAGCGCCTGCAGATTGCTTTTGCGCACTGCCTCGACAAATCCCTGATACGGCAGATCGGTCACACCGACCAGACCGAAATGGCCATTCTCGCCGTCGAGCAAACGCCCGGTCACCGGTTGGTCGAGATACTGGAACCAGTGCACGCCGACAATCGACGGTTCGCTCAGCGCCTGTTTGAGGAAGTTGGCATAGGCCGGGCCGCGATCTTCCTCTTTGGCCAGCTGCGTCACGCCGCCCCAGAACGGGCCTCGGTCGGCCGAGCCGAAGTTGAATTCGGTGATCAGCACCGGTTTGTCCAGCGCTGCCAGCGCGGCGAAGTCGTAGCCGTCCTGCGGCTTGAGCGTGTACATGTTGAAGCTAAACACATCGCAATACTGTGCGCAGGACGCCACGGCTTCAGGGGTACTGATGGCGAAACGACCGCCAAGGAGCATCTGGTTCGGCGCGTGCCATTTCAGCGAATCGGAAATGGTCTTGAAATAGGTATCGGCGAAGACCTTCTGGAAGTATTTGAAATCCGCTTCGATCTCCGGATGCTCCGGGTTCGGCAGTGGCGGCACGAAGCCAGGGTCTTCCATCAATTCCCACGCCGGCAACTCGATGCCCCAGGCCTTGGACAGTCCGGCCTGATTGCGGTACTTGTCGCGCAATTGCTTGAGAAAGGCGCGTTTGGCCGGCACGTCGGTGGTCATTTTCAACGTGCCGTAGGCCAGCGCGTAGCGAGCTTTCGGATCGTCGCCAGGGCCGGCCCAGGCCAGTTCGTTGTCGGCGTAATAACCGATCAGCCACGGATCGTCACGGTGATCGCGGGCGGCAATGGCCACGGCGCGCTCGGTGGCCATGGCGAAACGCGGATCGAACGGATCCGGCATGCCGCCCCACCAATCGCTGCCGGTGCTGATGCTGGTGTAATCGCCGACGATCGACAGCGGCAAGGTGTACGGTACGCGCTCAGCATCCGCCAGCGACGGCGCGCTCCAGTTGCCCACTGTGTTGAAGCCCCAGGCTTGCAGCCGATCGAGGGTATGCCGGGTCCAGCGTTCTTCATCAATAGTGGCTTTGCACGGAGCGGTTTCCTCGCTGGACGCTTGCACCGCATCGGTCTGCGCCGCTTCGGCAATTCCGGATTTTGGCTCGGCAGGCACCGCCGCAGTCTCAGCAGCCTGCACCGAATTGGCCTCAGCCGCGCCCGCCTTTGCCGCTTCGGCAATTCCGGCCTTGTTGTCGCTGTCGGCCTTGCACGGTTCGCCGTACAGGCGTTGCAGGTTGGCGCCATAGAAGTCGTACCAGCGGCCGTTGCCGTAGCCACGCCCCTGGTCGGCACCGTTGCCGCCACGGTTGTCGCCCTCACCGAAATGCGCGGCCAGCGGGTCGTCGTTCTTCGGCAACGATTCGAACATGTGTTCGCGACCAGCGACGTAGGTCTGGTTGACCTGCGCGCTGACGGTGTTGACGCCCAGCGAATAGAACGGGTGGCCTTCGGGGGTCACCAGATACCAGCGGCCATCGCGTTTTTCCGTGCGGAAGAAGCCGCTGGCCTTGAACGCCGGGCCTTTGTTCCAGCCGCCGAACTTGTCCAGCGAAGCCTTTTCACGCTCGGCCAGCCACGTATTCAGCTGTTGCTGCTCTTTGCTGGCGGCGCTTTTCAGTTGTTCGTCGCTGCTGACTTTTTCCGGCCATTTACTACGGGTTGACTGACCGTAGGCGTCGACCAGATTGCCGTACACCGCCCGCGTCACCGATTCGCCGTCCTGCACGCCGAACCGCTCGAGCAACAGGCTCTGCGCAACTTTCGGCTGATCCATCGACAGACTCACCGAGACCACTTGGCTGCGGTCGATCTCGCCAGTGCTGCTGGCCAGCAGGATGCGTTGGCCATCGACGGTCATCGGCATCGGCGGCCCGGCTTTCATGCCCTGGCTCAGCGGCGTCGAAGCCACCAGCGGCACCAGCAAGGTCTGCGCGGGGCCGGCCGGCAGATCGACGCGGCTGACCAGAGTGCGGCCATCGTTGCTCTGGATCTGCACATAGACTGTGACCGCCCAATTCATCGCACTTTGCAGACGCAGGGTCATCATGTCGGACTGCGACCAGTCCCAAGCGCCGGCCTGCGGGGTCAGGCGCAAGGTCGGCCGGGCGACCGGGTTGAACGTCACCCGGCGCAGCACTTCGCCTTCCGCGGTCTGTTCGGCATTGGCCTGCGGCAGGTCGGCGTTTTCCGTGGCGACCTTGACCACGTCGGCCGGGCGTACGAAGTTGAACAGCGTCTGCTGACCGGCGGGCGCAGCCAGCAACGGCGCGGCAAAGATCAAGGCGAAAACAGCGGGCAACGAACGGCGGATCATAAGAACGGAGTTCTCCCTAACGACCAGTCAAGGCCAGTGGAAAAGCGGTGGCAGAGAGATAGACAACGCGGCGGGCCAATCGGCCCACCCGTGTCTCAGGATATTTCACGACGGAAAGGAGGCAACGCATTGAGGATCGCCTTGCCGTAGCGCTGAGTGACCAGACGCCGGTCGAGCAAGGTGATGGTGCCGCGGTCTTCTTCGGTGCGCAGCAGACGGCCGCAGGCCTGGACCAGTTTCAGCGAGGCATCGGGCACGGAGATTTCCATGAACGGATTGCCACCGCGCGCCTCGATCCACTCCGACAACGCGGCCTCAACCGGATCATCGGGCACCGAGAACGGAATCTTGGCGATCACCACGTGCTCGCAGTAGGCCCCCGGCAAATCGACACCTTCGGCAAAACTGGCCAGCCCGAACAGCACGCTGGAATCACCGCCGTCGACCCGCGCCTTGTGCTTGTTGAGGGTCTCCTGTTTCGACAGGTTGCCCTGAATGAACACTTGCTTGCGCCAGTCGCGGTCGAGGCCGTCGAATACGTCCTGCATTTGCTTGCGCGAGGAGAACAGCACCAGCGTGCCACGGGAACCGTCGACCAGATCCGGCAGTTCGCGAATGATCGCCGCCGTGTGAGCAGCAGCATCGCGCGGGTCGGCCTTCAGGTCCGGCACACGCAACACGCCGGCATCGGCATGATGGAACGGGCTCGGCACTACGGCGGTGACGGCTTTTTTCGGCAGACCGGCGCGCATGCGGAAACGGTCGAAGGTGCCCAGCGCCGTCAGCGTCGCCGACGTCACCAAGCAGCCGTAAGCGACGTTCCACAAACTGCGACGCAAGGTTTCCGCCGCCAGAATCGGGCTGGCGTTGACCTCGATGTCGAACAGCGAGCCGCTTTCGGCCAGGGTCAGCCAGCGTGCCATGGGCGGGCTGTCTTCCGGGTCTTCGGCGGTGAACGCGGTCCACAATTCCCAGTTGCCGGAAGCGCGGGACAGCAGGCTGCCGAACAGCGGATACCATTCTTCGGCCTGATTGCTGGCGATACCGATGTTGACCTCGCCGTCCATGCCTTCCTTGAGCAGGTCGGTCAGGCGTTGAAACAGGTCGTTTAGGCGCGAATAGCCTTTTTTCAGCTCGATGCCCATCTCGCGCATATCCTCGGGAATCACCCCGCCGACAAAGCGATGACGCGGGCGCTCGCGGCCTTCGACGTCTTCGCCCGGTTTGAAATCGGCGATCTGCTCGCAGGCGGTGAACATGAACTGCTGCTGGGTCTTGATCTCCCGCGCCAGCTCGGGCACCTGCTCAATCAGCTTGCCGAGATCGCCCGGCAACGGATGCTGGGCCAGCAGCTTGGTCAGGTTCTTGGCGGTGGTTTCCAGCCAGTCGGCGGTGGAACGCAGGCGCGTGTAGTGAGCGAAGTGGCCGATGGCCTTGTCCGGTAAATGGTGACCTTCGTCGAACACGTAAATGGTGTCGCGCGGGTCAGGCAACACGGCGCCGCCGCCCAGTGCCAGGTCAGCCAGGACCATGTCGTGGTTGGTAACGATCACGTCAACCTTGCCCATGCCTTCGCGAGCCTTGTAGAAAGCGCACTGGCCGAAGTTCGGGCAATGACGGTTGGTGCACTGGCTGTGATCGGTGGTCAGGCGCGCCCAGTCGGCGTCTTCCAGCGCGTTAGGCCAACTGTCGCGGTCGCCGTCCCATTTATTGCCGGCGAGCTTTTCGATCATGCTGGTGAACAGCTTCTGACTGGCCTCGTCGACTTCGATCTTGAAGCCTTCTTCTTCGAACAGCTGCGCGGTGGCGGTTTGTGCGTGGCCTTCCTGCAACAGCATGTCGAGCTTGGACAGGCACATGTAGCGACCACGGCCCTTGGCCAGGGCAAAACTGAAATTCAGCCCGCTGTTGCGCATCAGGTCGGGCAAATCCTTGTAGACAATCTGCTCTTGCAGGGCGACGGTCGCGGTGGCAATGACCAGACGCTTGCCGGCCAGTTTCGCCGTAGGGATCGCCGCCAGGCTGTAGGCCACGGTCTTGCCGGTACCGGTGCCGGCTTCCACCGCGACAATCGCGGGGTCGCCACTGCGCCGGCCTTCGTCGTCGGTGTCGATATCTCCGAGGACTTTGGCGATTTCAGCGATCATCAGGCGCTGGCCGTAACGCGGCTTGAGACTCTTGGCCTCTAGAAAACGCGAATAGGCGCCCTGGATCGTGGTTTTGAGTTCAGTGCTGATCATTGAGTGTCGGGCGCTGGAAACGCTGGATAAATTTTCAGTAGTTTAGGGGGCGTTCTCGATTAGTTTCCACGCCGCGTTGTCGCCTTAAACCGGGCCAGGCAAGGCGCAGGCCGCTGGGAATGGTGTTTTATTTCCAAGGCCTGCAACGCAGGCTGGCCCGGCTTAAGGCACAACCCGAAGGGCCGGGTCTGCTGTTGTGCAGGGCTGCGTTGCTCGAAGCTTATTTGGAATGACCAAACCACGCTTCTCGCGCCTTGCCCTGCACAACAGCAGGCCCGGCGCGGCGCGGAAACTAATCGAGAACGCCCCCAGCGGCGGCTATCATACCTGCCTAATCGATCCTGCGCAGAACGGAGTGCCCGAATGACACCTTTTAGCCTCGTTTACCCCCTGCATGTCCTTGCCGCTTTGGTGTGGGTCGGCGGTATGTTTTTCGCCTGGATGGTCTTGCGCCCTGCGGCCGTGAAGGCTCTGGACGGCCCCGCTCGCCTGACCCTGTGGGTGGAAGTGTTTCAAGGTTTTTTCCGTTGGGTCTGGGTCGCGGTGATCCTGTTGCCGATCAGCGGCGTGGGCATGTTGCATCTGCAGCAGGTCGGATTTGAAACCGCGCCGAAGTACGTGCAGGTGATGATCGGTTTGTATGTGGTGATGACGGCACTGTTCATCCGCATTCAGGGGTTGATGCTGCCAGAGTTGCGCAAGGCGGTTGAGGCGAAGGATTGGCCGGCGGGTGCGGCAGTGCTGGGGCGGATTCGGCGGGTGGTGGGGCTTAATCTGCTGGTCGGGTTGGTGCTGGTGGCAGTAGCTGCGGCTCGGCCGTGATCGTTCCCACGCTCTGCGTGGGAATGCCGCAAGGGACGCTCTGCGTCCAGTGACGCGGAGCGTCACGGGCTGTATTCCCACGCAGAGCGTGGGAACAATCAGCGGGTTGGCCGTTAGAGGCGCTGCACGGTAACCGAACCCGCCGCTCCCACCGGCCCCGGCTGGCCATCCGCACCGGCCTTACCGTTCTTGCCGCCATCAGCGCGATAGACCAGGCAGCCCTTGGACTTGCCACCCTTGCCCGCCTTGCCGCCAACACCCGCCGGGCCGCCGGCACCGCCAGCCACGTTGACCTTGATCAGCTCGGCCGGAAAATCCCGTGGTACGGCGAGTCGCACCAGCGCACCCGGCGCGCCTGGCTGGCCATCGCTGCCGTCACTGCCATCGGCGCCGTGGCCGGCCGATCCATAGGTGCAGCCCGGATCTTCACCGTTGCCGCCGTCGAGGCCGACGAAACCCGGCGCGCCCCTGCCGCCACGGGCATCGACCGTCAGTTGCGGCGCGCTCAGGGCCTGAAATTGCAGGTTCAGATTGCGCCCGGCCCGGGCCGCTTTTTCATAAGTGCCGGGGGCGCCGCGCGCGGTGATCTGGCTGCCCTCGCTCAATTCAGCGCGCTTGACCTTCACTTCCAGCGCTTGTTCAGCGGGAACGATAGCAATTCGTGCTTCATGGCCCAGGCGCAGTTCATTGATGTTCAATTCAGTCACGTTGGACGGGATCAGCAAGGTGCCGTAATCGGCGACTTCCAGTTTCTCCAGTTGCAGCGTGCTGGTGGTGTTGGGCAAGCGCATCAAAGAATTGCTTTGCACGTTGACCACCTGGGCGCAGGCCAGTGGACTGATGAATGCAGCGAGCAGGCAGAGTTTACGCATGGGAAGAAGCCTCCGGGGCGGCCGGGGCCGGGATGGTTTGCAGGTGGAAAACGCCGAACAACAGGATGCGGCCACGATCTCGCCAAGGGTGCGGACGGCCCTTGAGGCTGCGGTTGCACAGCAGCACTTCGAGTAGATGAATCAGCAACAACAGAGCGCCGGCCAGATTCACCAGCAGATGCAGCGGATGAACAAACGGCACCAGCTGATTGGCCAGCACCACGCAGCAGAACAGCAGGGTCAGCAAACGCCCCAGCCCCCAGAACACCTTCATACGCTCCCCCGTGTTGCGAATTATTCTTTGCACGCACAGTACCGGCTTCTGCGGGGGATAAGCCAGAGGGAAAAATGAAATTTGTGCAAACGCGGATGAAATGGCTGCCGGGGCGACGATCTCGACCCGGCAGCTCTAGCCTGCGCACTACAGACGGTTGCTAACGATTGATGTGCAGCTCGACCCGGCGATTTTCCGCGCGGCCTTCATCGCTGGCGTTATCGGCGACCGGCTCACTCTCGCCTCGGCCCTCGCTGGTGAGCTTGTTCGGCGCCAGCCCCTGACTCAACAGATACGCTGCGACACTGCTCGCGCGCCGCTCGGACAAAGCCTGGTTATAGGCGTCGGAGCCTTTACTGTCGGTGTGCCCGATGACCTTGATGCTGACCACATCGGCATTGCGCAGCTTGTCCATCAAGGTGTCGAGCTGGGCTTTGGCCGCCGGGGTCAGATCGGACTTGTCGAAATCGAACAGCACGTTGCCGGCATCGCTCAAGGTGATCACTTCAGATTGCGGCGCCGGTTCGACCGGTTTGACTGCCACCGGATATTGCGGCAGCGGGCAGCCACGGTGATCGACTTCGGTGTTTTCCGGAGTGTCCGGGCAGCGGTCGCGGCGGTCGAAGACGCCGTCGCTGTCTTCGTCGCCATCCTGGGCGTAACAGATCAGCCCGCCGGTGACGATACCCAATGCCGCGCCGCCGCCGGCCCAGCCGGCGCTTTCAATGGCGCCAAGACCGCCGCCGACCAGACCGCCAAGCAGGCTGCAGATCGGCCACGTACGTTGATTGAGGGGGCGGTGCCATCGCTGTGAGTGGCACAACCGGTGAGCAAGCTGCCAAGCAGCAGCACCGGCAAGACGGACCTTGAGAAAAGACGCATTTGTGAACGCTCCTGTGTACCGGCCCATACCGGTTACACAGGAGTAAAGACCCGCATCCGCGACTGCACAAGCCGCGGATGCGAGAGGGGCTAGCGGACGATTTTGATTTCGGTGCGACGGTTCTGTGCACGACCATCAGCCGACTTGTTGTCAGCCACAGGCTGGCTTTCACCAAGGCCCGACACCGAAACGAAGCTGGCACGCGGTACACCCTGCTGGATCAGGTATTCCACCACCGAGTGCGCACGACGATCCGACAGTTTCTTGTTGTAGGCATCGCTGCCGACACTGTCGGTGTGACCGGTCACGGTCAGTTGCGCGGTAGAGGATTCCTGTTTCAAGCGATCGGCGACCTTGTCCAGCACTTGCTTGTCAGGGCCGGTCAGCGTGGCTTTGTCGAACTCGAAATGCACATCACGAATGACGATGGTTTCTTCCTTGACCACAACCGCTTCTTCGACCACTGGCGCAGGCGTTGGTGGCGGGCAACCGTCAGCATCGACCTGCACGCCTTTAGGCGTACCCGGGCACTTGTCGCGACTGTCCGGCACGCCATCGCCGTCTTCATCGCCATCACCATGAAGCCAGCAATAGGCCGCTGCCGTACCGCCGACCAGCAGCGCACCGTAGCCAGCCCACGATGCGCTTTCCGTCGCACCGAGACCGGCGCCGACCACACCACCGACCGCCGCACAGGTCGGCCAGTCGGTTTTCTGCAAACCTGCGCAACCAGTCAACACACTGGTTAGCAGAACCAAGGGTAATGCTGTCCGAACTATGCTCATCTAGTTTTCTCCTGAGGGATCGGCTTAAAACCGATTCAGGGAGTAAAGACCGGAGTTTTAATCTCCGCCAGCAATAGGCCACCGCTGTTTGCGACCGTGTTCACAGGGGTTTGCCTCTTTGGGCGAAAACCGCCGCCACCGGGCGCTTTGCCGACGCGGTCTGGCAGGCTAGTCTTGGCGGTCTGACTGAGGAGCTTCGATGAACGTCGCCATTTCTTCGCGCACGCCACAACAGGCGTTGGCCGCTTTGCTGGATCGCTACGCCCCGGCCCGACTGCTGCTGATCGGCGCCAGCGAGTTTCCCGCCTTGAGCGCTTTCAAGGACGCGCATCCAGACACCGTGGTCGCTCATGCCGCGCCCGGCGCGTTGCCCGCCGAATTGGCTGCGCAACGCTTCGATCTGGCGCTGGTAGTCGATTGCCTGGAACATTTGCCCAAACGCGATGGCCTGAACTTGTTGGGCGGCATCCGCAATCTCAACGCCAGTCGCATCGCGGTGCTGGCGGATCTGGCGGCCAGTGGCTGGCAGGAAACCGATTTCTATTCGCTGGCCCTGCAGGCCAGCGAGCGTTTTCAGCGCGACGCGCAGGTGCTGACCCTGTTCACCTACGATCTGCTTGACTACAAACAAGTCCCCGACTGGCTCAATTCACGCTTCTGGGCCAATCCGGAAAACTTCGGGAAATACTGGTGGTAATGCAATGAGTACAGCCATTTGCCCTTGCGGCAGCGGCAATCTGCTGGATGCCTGCTGCGGCCCTTATCATGACGGCCACCCGGCGCCGTGTGCCGAAGCCTTGATGCGTTCGCGCTACAGCGCTTATGTGCTGGGGCTGATCGACTATCTGGTGGCGACCACCCTGCCCGCGCAGCAGGCGGGGCTGAACCGACAATCGATCAGCGACTGGAGTGCGCAAAGCACCTGGCTTGGTCTTGAGGTGGAAAGCTCGGAAGTGTTCGGCGGCCAGCCGGAACACGCTTTTGTGACCTTCACCGCACGCTGGCATGACAGCCAGGGCGAGCACAGCCATCGCGAGCGCTCATCCTTTGTACAAAACGCCGGGCGCTGGTACTTCATCGATCCCACGGTGCAGCTGAAGCTGGGGCGCAATGACGGCTGCCCTTGCGGCAGCGGGCAGAAGTTCAAGAAGTGTTGTGCGGGTTATTTCGGCGCTTGAAAGCCAAGATCAAAAGATCGCAGCCTTCGGCAGCTCCACGGGATTAGCCGAAGGCTGAAATCTTTTAAGGTCTAGACTGGGCACAAAGGGAGTCAATTTCATGCTCGGTCGTCGGCGCACATTACATTTCCTGCTGTTGATGCTGATCGTAAACCTCGGCGGCTGTGCCTCGTGGTTCAGCGACGACAGCGTCGAGCCTGCCGTGCATCTGGTGAAAGTCGAGGTGGTGCGGGCCAAACTGCTCGAACAGAAATTCATCCTGCACTTTCGCGTCGACAATCCCAACGACAGCGACCTGACCGTGCGCGGCCTTGAATACCGGATTCACCTGGCCGACATGCTGCTCACCGAAGGCGAGCATGAGCACTGGTTTACCGTGGGTCCCAAGCGCAGCGCTTACTTCAAAGTGCCGATCCGCACCAACCTGTGGCCGAAGGTCAAACACGTAGTGAAACTGCTGAAAAATCCGAACCAGCAGATTCCCTATCGATTGCAGGGGGAAATGGAAACCGGTTTATTCATCGCCCACTACGTGCACCTTGAGCGCAATGGCGTGATAATCCCCGCCGATCTAACTCCGGAGTGACCTCGATGACCCAGCAACCCCATGTCCATGGCCCTGACTGCAACCACGATCATGAGCACCATCATGATCACGACCATGGCCATGTCCACGGCCCGAACTGCGGCCACGCTCACCAGGAACCGGTGCGCAACGCCCTGAAAGACGTCGGCCGCAACGACCCTTGCCCATGCGGCAACGGCAAGAAATTCAAGAAGTGCCACGGCGCTTGATGTCACTGGCGAAGATCTTCTTCGCCTGACACACCGCTTCGCGAGCAGGCTCGCTCCCACAGTTGATCTGCACTCAACACATTTTTGTGAACCTGCGCAGCCCTGTGGGAGCTGGCTTGCCAGCGATAGGGCGGCACATCCCTGCATTGATGTCGCCTGATTCACCGCAATCGCTGGCAAGCCAGCTCCCACAGGTCTATCAGTTGACTGTCAGAATCAGGGCAGCACTGACCACCGTCGCATACTCCCCATGCAGATTGCCCAGCGACATCCCGTGCACCTCTTCAGCGGTACGCGGTGTGCCGAAATAATCGGCCTTGTCGAAGGTAAAACATGCATCCTCCGCCACCCATGTGTCGAAACCAAGGTTACCCGCAGTGCGCGCCGTTGATTCCACCGAGTTGTTTGTTGCCACGCCGACAATGAGCACCTGACCAATCCCCGCCTCGCGCAACTGCCGTTCCAGCCCCGTCGCACAAAACGCATCGGGCACCTGTTTCTGGATCAGCCATTCAGCGTCCTGCGGCATAAAGCGCGGCTGAAACTCCACTCCGTCCTGCTCCGGCCAGAACACCGAATCAGGTGAGCGCGACAAGTGCTGCACGTGAATCACCGGGCGCCCGCGCAGGCGCCACAGCGCCAATAACTCAAGCATTCGCTCTTCGGCCTGAGGATTATTCCGCCGCCCCAGACGCGGATGCAGAATGCCTTTCTGCTGGTCGATGATGATCAGCGCAGCGTTGCTTTGAAGCTCCATAGCGATCTTTCTCCTGACAGGTCTCGGGACTCATTCCGCAGTTCAACATCAGCGCTTTCCCACAAGCAACTGTCACGCCTCTGACCGATCAGCCGACAACTGCATAAATAACCACTCGCCCCGCTTGCGCGGCCCTCGCGCCGTCACTAACGTAGCGGCTTTATTGCGCCCCCAGCCTTATACCCCCGCAGGAGCTTCGCCATGGCCTCGCCAGCCCTTACACATTTTCTTCCCCGGTTCGGCGTTGCCGCAGCAGTGGCCGGTGTCCTCGGCCTGTCCGGTTGCCAGACCTGGAATGCCCAGGACAGCCTGCCGCCGACCTCCGGCGTGCAACCGCTCAAGGGCCTGGCGCAGAACGTGTCAGTGCGGCGCAATGCGATGGGCATGCCGTTGATCGAGAGCAACAGCTTCCATGACGCGCTGTTCAGCCTCGGCTATGTCCACGCCAGCGACCGCATCAACCAGATGGTCACCCTGCGCCTGTTGGCTCAGGGCCGGTTGGCGGAAATGTCTGGCGCGTCGATGCTCGATGCCGACCGCTACATGCGCGCGGTCAATCTGAAGAAGAGCGCCGGCGAGCTGTACAAGGCCTCGTCGCCACGGCTCAAGCGCTTCTTCGAAGTCTATGCACGGGGCGTCAACGCCTACCTGTTCCGCTACGCCGACAAGTTGCCGGGCGACCTCGCCGCCAGCGGTTACAAGCCCGAATACTGGAAACCGGAAGATTCGGCGCTGATTTTCGCCCTGCTGAATTTCAGCCAGTCGGCCAACCTGCCGGAGGAAATCCAGTCACTGGTGCTCGCGCAAACCGTGACCACTGACAAACTCGCCTGGCTGAGCCCGTCGGCGCCTGATGAAAACCTGCCAGTGGCTGAAGCCGACAAACTGCAAGGCCTCAAGCTCAACGGGCAGATTCCGGGGCTGACGGAATTGAGCAACGCCAGCCAGCAACTGTCGTCGCTGAACCTGCTCGCCACACCGACTGCGAACAATTGGGCGATCGCCCCGCAACGCAGCCGCAGCGGCAAGAGCCTGCTGGCCAGCGATGCGCACGGGCCGCTAGCCGCACCGTCTCTGTGGAGTTTCGTGCAGATCCGCGCGCCGAAATATCAGGCCGCCGGCGTCACGGTTGCCGGTCTGCCGATGGTGCTCGGCGGCTTCAACGGCAAAGTGGCGTGGAGCATGACCAGCGTGCTCGGCGACAATCAGGACCTGTTCCTCGAGAAAATCCGCCGTCAGGGCAGCAGCCTCACTTATGAAGTCAACGGCAAATGGCAGCCGCTGGGCGTGCGCAACGAAACCTATTTCGTCAAAGGCCAGCGGCCGATTCGCGAAGCCGTGTACGAAACCCGCCACGGCGCGCTGCTCAACAGTGCCCAGGCAGCGGCGCAGGGCAGCGGTTTCGGTCTCGCTTTACAGACGCCAAGCTTCACTGACGACAAAACCCTGGATGCCTTCTTCGACCTGACCCGCGCGCAGAACGTCGAGCGCGCCTCAGACGCCAGCCGTGAAATCCGCGCCATTACCCTGAATCTGGTCTTTGCCGATGCAAGCAATATCGGCTGGCAAGTCACCGGGCGCTTCCCCAACCGTCGCGAAGGTGAAGGCCTGCTGCCCTCGCCGGGTTGGGACGGTCGCTACGACTGGGACGGTTACGCCGACCCGATGCTGCACCCCTACGATCAGGACCCGGCACAAGGCTGGCTCGGTACCGCCAACCAGCGCGTTATCCCCGACGGCTACGGCATGCAGCTGTCGAAATCCTGGGCGGCACCGGAGCGTGGCGAACGCCTGGCGGAAATGGCTGGCAGCGGCAAGCACGACAGCCGCAGCGTGATCGCCATGCAGTACGACCAGACCACCACCTTCGCCGCCAAGCTGAAAAAAGTCTTCGAAGCGCCGGGGATGAAACAACCGCTGAAACAGGCGATCGACGCCCTGCCGGAAGCCGAACGCAGCAAGGCCCGCGAAGCCTTCACGCGCTTGATGGCGTTCGACGGCAAGCTCAGCCCGACCTCGGCGGATGCGGCGATTTATGAACTGTTTCTGCAGGAAAGCATGAAGCAGATCTTCCTCGATGAACTGGGTCCTGAGTCGAGCCCGGCGTGGAAGGCCTTTGTCGCCAATGGCGATCTGTCCTACGCGGCGCAGGCCGATCATCTCTTGGGGCGTGAGGACAGTCCGTTCTGGGATGACCTGCGCACGCCGCAGAAGGAAGACAAATCCGTGATTCTCGCCCGCAGTCTCGCTGCAGCGATTACAGCGGGCGACAGCCAGTTGGGCGGCGATCATCGCGCCTGGCAGTGGGGCAAACTGCACAGCTATGCGTGGAAAAACAGCAACGGTCAGACTGTACGCGGGCCGCTGGCGGCTGGAGGCGATCACACCACGCTGAACAGCTCGGCGTTTGCCTGGGGCCAGGACTTCGTCACCACGCGCGCGCCGTCGATGCGTTTTATCGTCGACTTCGGCCAGAGCGAGCCACTGATGGCGCAGAACGGTACGGGGCAGTCGGGCAATCCACTGAGTCCGAACTACCTGAACGGGATCGATGCGTGGCTGAAAGGTCAGTACATCGGCCTGCCGATGCAGCCGCAGAACTTTGATCGGGTGTATGGCAAGGCCCGCTTGACCCTCACCCCCGGGAAATAGAGCAAGATCAACAGCCCCTCACCCTAGCCCTCTCCCTGAGGGAGAGGGGACTGATTGGGGGATGCTTGGGTCTTGCGCCGACCTGAAAGAGAGATGGTGAATCCAACATTGGATCAGGCTCAAGGCTGTGCCGGATCCATATTCAACTCGGTCTCCCAGGTCGATGTACCTCACCAGACACCTCGGTCGGCCCCCTCTCCCTCTGGGAGAGGGCTGGGGTGAGGGTAGCGCTTCAAAGCCGATCGAACTTCCAGCCTCACGCCCGCCTCATAGCTAACAAGCCCCCCATTCCGGTCACGACATGGATCTTGTTATTGCCCGACCTGAAGGTCTCTACTGCCCCGCCGGAGATTTCTATATCGATCCGTGGCGGCCGGTCGAGCGTTCGGTGATCACCCATGCCCATGGCGATCACGCGCGCACCGGTAATCAGCACTACCTGTCGAGCAGCGCCAGCGCCGGGATTCTGCGCGCGCGCCTGGGTCAGGACATCCAGTTGCAAACCCTTGATTACGGCCAACGCCTGACCCATCACGGCGTGACCCTGAGCTTTCACCCCGCCGGGCATGTCCTCGGTTCGGCGCAGGTGCGCCTGGAATACGGCGGCGAAGTCTGGGTCGCGTCGGGGGATTACAAGGTCGAGCCGGATGGCACGTGCGCCCCATTCGAACCGGTGCGCTGCCACACTTTCATCACCGAATCGACCTTCGGCCTGCCGATCTATCGGTGGCAGCCGCAGGCGCAGATCTTCGCCGAGATCAATCAGTGGTGGGCGGCCAATATCGCCGCCGGCAAGGCCAGCGTGCTGTTCTGCTACTCCTTCGGCAAGGCCCAACGCATCCTCCACGGCATCGACGAAACCCTCGGGCCGATCCTCAGCCACGGCGCAGTCGAACCGTTGAACCGCGTCTACCGCGATGCCGGCGTATACCTGCCGCCGACGATTTACGCAGGCGACGTGAAAAAAGCGATCCGATCATGCGCCAGGCTTTGGTCATTGCTCCGCCGTCGGCGGGCGGCAGCACGTGGATGCGCCGTTTTGGCGACTTCAGCGATGCCTTCGCCAGCGGCTGGATGCGCTTGCGCGGGACCCGGCGGCGGCGCGGCGTCGATCGCGGTTTCGTCCTCTCCGATCACGCCGACTGGCCCGGCCTGCTCTGGGCGATCAACCAGACCGGCGCGGAGCGGGTGATGGTCACTCATGGCTCGATCGGCGTGCTCGTACGTCATCTGCGCGAACAGGGTCTTGATGCACAAGGCTTCACCACTGAATACGGCGATGACGAAGACGACAACATCGCCACCGAACCCACCGTTGCCGAGACGTCCCCATGAAAGCGTTCGCCGAGTTATATGCCGAACTCGACGCCACCACGTCGAGCAACGCCAAGCTGGCGGCGATGCAGGTGTACTTCGCGCAGGCCGCGCCGGAAGATGCCGCATGGGCGGTGTATTTCCTCTCCGGTGGTCGGCCTCGTCAACTGGTGCCGGTGCGCATCCTCCGTGAGCTGGCGGTAGAAGTTTCAGGGTTGGAGCCGTGGCTGTTCGAAGAAAGCTATCAGGCCGTCGGCGATCTGGCCGAGACCATTTCTCTGGTGCTGCCGGAAAATTCCCACAGCTCCGAGGCCGGTCTAGCCGAATGGATCGAAGACAAGCTGCTGCCACTTCGCGGTGAAACCCCGGAATATCTGGCGCGCCAACTGCCGATGTTGTGGGCGCAACTGGATCGGCCGAGCCTGATGCTGTGCATCAAGCTGATCACCGGCAGTTTCCGCGTCGGCGTGTCGAAGTTGCTGGTCACTCGCGCCCTCGCCTCGATGGCGGGACTGGACAGCAAACGCGTGGCTCAGCGTCTGGTCGGTTACACCGATCTGTCGAACCGGCCCAACGCCGCGAGTTACCTGAAACTCATCGCCCCGGAATCCGCCGACGAACATGCCCAGCGCGGCGGCCAGCCCTACCCGTTCTTTCTTGCCCACGCCTTGGCGCAACCGGTCGAGGAATTCGAAGCCCTGCTCGGCCCCGCCAGCGACTGGCAGGTGGAATGGAAGTGGGACGGTATCCGTGCGCAAGTGGTCAAGCGCGACGGCAAGCTGTGGGTGTGGTCGCGCGGCGAGGAATTGGTGACCGAGCGCTTCCCCGAGTTCGATGTGCTGGTCCACGGCTTGCCCGACGGCACGGTGATCGACGGCGAAATCGTCGTGTGGAAGAGCACCCATCCGACTACTGAAGATGCCTTCGATCCGCAATCCGATGAGCCGCCGGCCGTGCAACCGTTCGCCCTGCTGCAGCAACGCATCGGTCGCAAGACGCTCGACAAGAAGATTCTCGAAGACGTGCCAGTGGTGGTGCTGGCCTACGACCTGCTGGAATGGCAGGGCGAAGACTGGCGCAACCAGCCGCAGGTCAAGCGACGGGCGCAACTCGAGGAAGTCATCGCGCGCTGCAACAGCCCGGTACTGCTGCCCTCCCCCGTATTGACCGGCGAAGACTGGCTCGACCTCGGCCGCCAGCGCGAAGCGTCACGCAAACTCGGCGTCGAAGGCATGATGCTCAAGGCCCGCGATTCGCTGTATGGCGTCGGCCGGACCAAGGACATGGGCGTGTGGTGGAAGTGGAAGGTCGACCCGTTCAGCGTCGACGCGGTACTGATTTATGCCCAGCGCGGACACGGCCGTCGCGCCAGTCTGTACAGCGATTACACCTTCGCCGTGTGGGACGGCCCGCCGGAATCCAGTCAACGCTCGCTGGTGCCGTTCGCCAAGGCGTATTCGGGGCTGACCGATGAAGAGATGCGTCAGGTCGACAGCATCGTGCGCAAGACCACCGTGGAGAAATTCGGCCCGGTCAGCAGCGTGAAACCGAGCCTGGTGTTCGAACTGGGCTTCGAAGGCATCGCCCTGTCGCGCCGGCACAAGAGCGGCATCGCCGTGCGTTTCCCGCGCATGCTGCGCTGGCGCAAGGACAAGACCGTCGAAGAAGCGGACAGCCTCGCTACCCTTCAAGATCTGTTGGCCTAACCCCTTTTCACTGATCGTTCCCACGCTCTGCGTGGGAACGCAGCCCGGGACGCTCTGCGTCCCCCCAGAGCCGAACGCGGAGCGTCCGTTGATGCATTCCCACGCAGGAGCGTGGGAACGATCAGTCATCGGGGACAAATCCCTTGCCACAGTTTTCCCTGCTCTGAGCTACGCGTTTGAACCGAAACAGTGCATGCAAACAGCAATGCCCGTTTCCGTGCATTCAACTACCCTTGCCTCTCTCCGCTCAACCTTTTAAAACACCTGTTCGGCACTCTGGTTCGGAAATTGCTACTTTCTATAGGTCGTAAGCGTTGCAGTAACAATAATTCTGCGCCACAAGCGCTCATATTGGTTCTTAGGGATTGAATAATGAAAAAAGCATTGCTGACCCTTTCTGCACTGGCGTTGTGCATGGCCGCCGGCTCCGCGCTGGCCAAGGAATACAAAGAGCTGCGCTTTGGCGTTGACCCTTCGTACGCACCGTTCGAGTCGAAAGCGGCCGATGGCAGCCTGGTCGGGTTCGATATCGATCTGGGCAACGCGATCTGCGCCGAACTGAAGGTCAAGTGCAAATGGGTCGAAAGCGATTTCGACGGCATGATTCCGGGCCTCAAGGCCAACAAGTTCGACGGTGTGATCTCGTCGATGACCGTGACCCCGGCGCGCGAGAAGGTCATCGACTTCTCCAGCGAACTGTTTTCCGGCCCGACCGCTTACGTGTTCAAGAAAGGCTCCGGCATCACCGCCGACGTCACTTCACTCAAGGGCAAAACCGTCGGTTACGAGCAAGGCACCATTCAGGAAGCCTACGCCAAAGCCGTGCTGGACAAGGCTGGCGTGAAAACCCAGGCCTATCAGAACCAGGATCAGGTGTATTCCGACCTGACCTCCGGTCGTCTCGACGCCGGTATCCAGGACATGCTGCAAGCCGAACTGGGCTTTCTGAAGTCGCCAAAAGGCGCTGATTATGAAATCAGCCAGCCGGTCGACAGCGAATTGCTGCCAGCCAAAACCGCTGTCGGTATCAAGAAAGGTAACACTGAGCTGAAAGCACTTTTGGATAAAGGTATCAAAGCGTTACACGACGACGGCAAATACGCCGAGATTCAAAAGAAACACTTTGGTGACCTGAATCTGTACAGCGGCAAATAATGCCCCGGCGCCCATCCTCGATGGGCGCCTTTTCCATCCGCTCAGGTTGCTGATTTATGTTTGAAACCCTCCTGCAAAATCTGGGGCTGGCCTCGTTCAGTCTGCAGGGCTTCGGCCCGTTGCTGCTGCAAGGCACCTGGATGACCATCAAATTATCGGCGATGTCGCTGCTGGTGGCCGTGTTGCTCGGCCTGCTCGGCGCCAGTGCCAAACTGTCGAAAGTCAAACTGGTGCGCCTGCCCGCGCAGCTCTACACCACGCTGATTCGCGGCGTGCCGGATCTCGTGCTGATGCTGTTGATCTTCTACAGCCTGCAAACCTGGCTGACGTCGCTGACCGACTATATGGAATGGGAATATATTGAAATCGACCCGTTCAGCGCCGGCGTGCTGACGCTGGGCTTCATTTATGGCGCGTATTTCACCGAGACCTTCCGTGGCGCCATCCTCGCGGTGCCGCGTGGTCAGGTCGAAGCCGCCACCGCGTATGGCCTCAAACGTGGCCAGCGTTTTCGCTTCGTGGTGTTTCCGCAAATGATGCGCTTCGCTTTGCCGGGCATCGGCAACAACTGGATGGTCATGCTCAAGGCCACCGCGCTGGTGTCGATCATTGGCCTCGCCGATCTGGTCAAGGCTGCCCAGGACGCCGGTAAAAGCACCTATCAACTGTTCTACTTTCTGGTCCTCGCCGCCTTGATTTATCTGCTGATCACCAGTGCTTCGAACTTCATCCTGCGCTGGCTCGAACGCCGCTACGCCGCCGGTGCCCGGGAGGCCGTACGATGATCGAACTTCTCCAGGAATATTGGCGCGCCTTCCTTTATACCGACGGCCAGAACATCACCGGGCTGGCGATGACGATGTGGCTGCTGAGCGCCTCGATCTGCATCGGCTTCGTCGTCTCGATTCCGCTGTCGATTGCCCGCGTCTCGCCGCACTTCTACATTCGCTGGCCGGTGCAGTTCTACACCTACCTGTTCCGGGGCACGCCGCTGTATATCCAGCTGCTGATCTGCTACACGGGCATCTACAGCCTCGCCGCCGTGCGCGAACAGCCGATCCTCGACAGTTTCTTTCGCGACGCGATGAACTGCACGATCCTCGCTTTCGCTCTCAATACCTGCGCGTACACCACGGAAATTTTCGCCGGGGCGATTCGCAGCATGAATCATGGCGAAGTCGAAGCGGCCAAGGCTTATGGCCTGACCGGCTGGAAGTTGTACGCCTACGTGATCATGCCGTCGGCATTGCGCCGCTCGTTGCCTTACTACAGCAACGAAGTGATCCTGATGCTGCACTCGACCACCGTGGCGTTCACCGCGACCATTCCCGATATTCTGAAAGTCGCGCGGGATGCCAACTCGGCGACCTTCCTGACCTTCCAGTCATTCGGCATCGCCGCGCTGATCTACCTGACCATCACTTTTGCGCTGGTCGGCCTGTTCCGCCTCGCCGAACGCCGCTGGCTGGCCTTCCTCGGGCCGACTCACTAGCACCGGTTTGAAAAAAGAGATAACAATGCGCCACCAGATCCATGACTTGCTGGCCCCGCTGCCGGGGACCGCACGGCAGATTCACAGCTTCCACTTCGGCCCACCGCAGGCCAAGGGCAAGGTTTACATCCAGGCGTCGCTGCACGCTGACGAACTGCCGGGCATGCTGGTCGCCTGGCACCTGAAACAGCGTCTGGCCGAACTGGAAGCTGCCGGCCGCCTGCGCAGCGAAATCGTCCTGGTGCCGGTGGCCAACCCGGTCGGCCTCGAACAAGTGCTGATGGACGTGCCGCTGGGCCGTTACGACCTGGAGAGCGGGCAGAACTTCAATCGCTGGTTCGTCGACCTCAGCGAAGAAATCGGCAACGCCATAGAAGGCCAACTCAACGACGACGCGCAGCACAACCTCGAACTGATCCGCGCCAGCCTGCGCAACGCCCTCGACCGTCAGAAGCCGACCACACAACTGCAATCCCAGCGTCTGACCCTGCAACGCCTGGCCTGCGATGCCGACATGGTGCTGGACTTGCATTGTGATTTCGAATCGGTGGTGCACCTGTACACCACGCCCGAGGCGTGGCCACAGGCCGAGCCCTTGGCGCGCTACATGGAAGCGCAGGCCAGTCTGCTCGCTACCGATTCCGGCGGGCAGTCGTTCGACGAATGCTTCACCCTGCTCTGGTGGCAACTGCGCGAGCGCTTCGGCGAGCAGTTCGAGATTCCGCTGGGCAGCTTCTCGGTGACCGTCGAATTGCGCGGCCAGGGCGACGTCAATCACCCGCTGGCCAGCCGCGATTGTCAGGCGCTGATCGATTACCTGATCCAGTTCGATGCCATCGTCGGCGAGACCAAGCCGCAACCGCCACTGCCGCACCCGGCCACGCCGCTGGCCGGGGTCGAACCAGTGACCACACCAGTCGGCGGCCTGCTGGTGTACTGCGCCACGCCCGGCCAATACCTGGAAGCCGGCCAGCAGATCGCAGAAATCATCGACCCGGTCCACGACAAGGTCACCCCCATTCATTGCACCGCCGCCGGCCTGCTGTATGCGCGCTCGCTGCGGCGCATGGCCACTGCCGGCATGGTCATCGCCCACGTCGCGGGCGCCCAGGCCTATCGCAGCGGCTACCTACTTTCGCCTTGAGGATGCTCGTCCATGTACAAACTGACCGTTGAAGGCCTGCACAAAAGCTATGGCGATCATCAGGTGCTCAAAGGCGTTTCGCTCAAGGCCAAAACCGGCGACGTGATCAGCCTGATCGGCGCCAGCGGCTCGGGCAAAAGCACCTTTTTGCGCTGCATCAATTTCCTTGAACAACCCAATGACGGCGCCATGAGCCTTGATGGCCAGGCGATCCGCATGGTCACCGACCGCCACGGCATGCACGTTGCCGACGCCGATGAACTGCAACGCCTGCGCACGCGGCTGGCGATGGTGTTCCAGCATTTCAACCTGTGGAGCCACATGACCGTGCTGGAAAACATCACCATGGCCCCGCGCCGGGTGCTGGGCTGCAGCAAACAGGAAGCCGAGGATCGCGCCCGACGTTATCTGGACAAAGTCGGCTTGCCGGCGCGGGTCGCCGATCAATACCCGGCGTTTCTGTCCGGCGGCCAGCAACAACGCGTGGCGATCGCCCGGGCACTGGCGATGGAACCGGAAGTGATGCTGTTCGACGAACCGACCTCGGCACTCGACCCGGAACTGGTCGGCGAAGTGCTGAAAGTGATTCAGGGCCTGGCCGAAGAAGGTCGGACGATGATCATGGTCACCCACGAAATGAGTTTTGCGCGCAAGGTGTCGAATCAGGTGCTGTTTCTGCATCAGGGTCTGGTGGAAGAAGAAGGTGCGCCCGAAGAAGTGCTGGGCAATCCGAAAAGCGAACGGCTGAAGCAATTCCTCAGCGGCAATCTTAAATAACGCCGTACACAATTCTCCTGTAGGAGCTGCCGAAGGCTGCGATCTTTTGACTCTGCTTCAAAGATCAAAAGATCGCAGCCTCGTTTCACTCGTCAGCTCCTACAAGGGAATCGCGTTGTTTTAAACCTTTGGTCTGTTGCTGTGGTCTCTGAAACAACACCTCCAGAGCGCACGCAGCCGGCATGGCGAAATCCCCCGACTTTGCAAAAACCTGGTTCAGCGCCCGCGACTGGAAGCCGTTCGCCTTTCAGAAACAGGTGTGGGCGGCGGTGAAAAACGGCGAATCCGGGTTGCTCCACGCCAGCACCGGCGCCGGTAAAACCTATGCGGTGTGGTTTGCTGCGCTCAACCGCTTCGCCCGCCTGCAACCGCCCGTGGCTACACCGCGCAAACGCAAACCGCCGGCCGAGCCGTTGACGGTGCTGTGGATCACGCCGATGCGCGCCCTCGCCGCCGATACCGCCCGCGCGCTGCAAATACCGGTAGATGATTTACAGATTCCGTGGAGCATCGGCCTGCGCACCGGCGACACCAGCAGCAGCGAACGCGCCCGCCAGGGCCGACGTCTGCCGACGACGCTGATCACCACACCGGAAAGCCTGACTCTGCTACTGGCCCGCGCCGATGCGCGCACGGCGTTGTCGACCCTGCGCATGATCGTCGTCGATGAATGGCACGAATTGCTTGGCAACAAGCGCGGCGTGCAACTGCAACTGGCCCTCGCCCGCCTGCGTCATTGGCAGCCGGAACTGATCGTTTGGGGCGTGTCCGCCACCCTCGGTAATCAATCCCACGCCGAGCAAGTGCTGATCCCACAGGGCGGCGGCGTCAGTGTCCAGGGCAAAAGCGAAAAAACCCTGCAAGTCGACACCCTGCTGCCACCGGCCATCGAGCGTTTTCCCTGGGCCGGCCACATCGGCCTGAAGATGCTGCCGCAGGTGGTGGCCGAACTTGACGCCTGTGCCAGCAGCCTGGTATTCACCAACACCCGCGCGCAATCGGAGATCTGGTATCAGGCGCTGCTGGAAGCGCGGCCGGACTGGGCCGGGTTGATCGCGCTGCACCACAGCTCACTGTCCCGCGATACCCGCGATTGGGTCGAACAGGCGCTGAAGAAAGGCCAATTGAAAGCGGTGGTGTGCACCTCGAGCCTGGACTTGGGAGTGGATTTCCTCCCGGTCGAGCGCGTGCTGCAGATCGGCTCGGCGAAAGGCGTCGCGCGCTTGATGCAACGTGCCGGGCGCTCCGGCCACGCACCGGGGCGCACCTCGCGGGTGACGCTGGTGCCGACCCACAGCCTGGAACTGATCGAAGCGGTTGCCGCACGCGATGCCGTCGAGCAACGGCGCATCGAGCCGCGCCTGTCACCGCACAAGCCGCTGGATGTGCTGGTCCAGCATTTGGTCAGCATGGCCCTTGGCGGTGGCTTTATTCCTGAAGACTTGTACGAAGAAGTCCGTGGTGCCTGGGCTTATCGTGACCTGACAGCGGCAGACTGGGCCTGGGCGCTGGCGTTCGTACGCCATGGCGGGATGTCTCTTACAGCGTATCCGGATTACCGCCGGGTCGAGCCGGACGAACACGGCGTCTGGCGTGTGCCGGATGCGCGTCTGGCGCGGCGCCATCGCATGAGCATCGGCACCATCGTCAGCGACGCGAGCATCAACCTGAAATTCTGGAGCAAGGGCGGCGGCGGCAAACAGCTGGGCAGCGTCGAGGAAGGTTTTATCGCGCGCCTGAAACCCGGCGATGGTTTCCTCTTCGCCGGCCGCTTGCTGGAACTGGTGCGGGTGGAAAACATGACCGCCTACGTCAAACGCAGTACCGCGAAAAAGGCTGCCGTGCCGCGCTGGAATGGCGGACGCATGCCGTTATCCAACGAACTGGCCGAAGCGGTGGTCACGCGCTTCAGCGCCGCTGCTCAAGGTCAATTCAAAGGCCCGGAAATGCACGCGTTGCGGCCGCTGCTGGAGACGCAGATACGCTGGTCCGGCTTGCCCACCACGGAAAATCTGCTGGCCGAGGTGCTGAAATCCCGCGAAGGCTGGCATCTTTTCTCTATCCGTTCGCCGGGCGCCAAGTGCATCTGGGACTGGCGAGCCTGTTGGCGTGGCGCGTCAGTCAGCGCCAGCCGGTGACCTTCTCGATTGCCGTGAATGATTACGGCCTGGAACTGCTCAGCGCCACGCCGGTGGATTGGGCCACGCATCTCGACGCTCACCTGTTCAACGCCGATGACTTGTTGCTGGACGTGCTCGCCAGTCTCAATGCCGGTGAACTGGCGTTGCGCCGCTTCCGCGAAATCGCGCGGATCGCCGGGCTGGTGTTCGCCGGGTATCCGGGCGCACCAAAAGCACCCGCCAAGTGCAGGCGTCGAGTGGCTTGTTCTTCCAGGTGTTCAAACAATATGACGCCGACAACCTGCTGCTAGCCCAGGCTGGGGAAGAAGTCCTACGCGAAGAGCTGGATATTCGCCGTCTGGAACAGACACTGGAGCGCATCAATCAGATGAAACTGGATGTGCATCAGGTTAAACGTCCTACACCGTTGGGCTTTCCGCTGCTGGTGGAGCGGATGCGCGAGAGCATGAGTTCGGAAAAACTGGCTGACAGGATCAGAAGAATGGTTGGTGACCTGGAAAAAACCGCTGATAACGGGAAATCGTCGTGAGTGCGTACCCGGTGCGTTTGGCCGGTGAGGAGTTGTGGCTGCTGCCGGAGAAAGCGCTGTACTGGCCAGCGCAGGAAGCATTGCTGATCGCCGATGTGCATTTCGGTAAGGCGGCGGCCTATCGCAGCCTCGGCCAGCCGGTGCCGCATGGCACGACGGCGAGCAACATCGAGGTAATCGACGCGCTGCTGGCGCGGTTGCCGTGTCGCCAGTTGATCTTCCTCGGGGATTTTCTGCATGGGCCTGGTTCACATGTCCCGACCACGCTGAATGCGCTGGCAGAGTGGCGCGCACGGCACGCTGACCTGCCGATGACACTGATTCGCGGCAACCACGACAAACGCGCAGGCGACCCACCAGCCTCGCTGAATATTCGCGTAGTGCCAGAGCCGCTGTTACTCGGACCGTTCGCCCTGCAGCATGAGCCCGATCCGCATCCGGAACGGCACGTGCTCGCCGGCCACGTGCACCCGGTCTATCGGCTGCATGGCAAAGGTCGGCAGAGCCTGCGCCTGGCTTGTTTCAGACTCGGTGAGCGCATCAGCCTGATGCCGGCATTCGGTGCGTTCACCGGCGGCTATCAGGTCGAGCGCGACGACAGCTGCAGAGTCTTCGTGATCGGCGACAACGAAATATGGCCCGTCAGCTAGATCGCAAATCGATCAGACTGACGGGCCATATTCATGACAGTGGATCAGGCCACAGGCGCCGGAGGCGGCTCGTCCGGCAGCGTCGGTTCGCCTGGTTCGGTCGGTTGTTCGTTGGGAGTATCGGGATCGGGCTGGCCGGGCACGCCGCCGGACAGGCTCAAAGACGGATTCGCCAGTAACGACCAGGCCAGAACGCCTATCTGATTGGGCTCAAGCCTTGCCAGTTCAGCGCTGATTCGCGGGTCGATCTTCATAGGGCACTCCTCAGTGAAGGCCCGAATCTGTGTGTAACAAAAACGGGCAGTACACCCCATAGAGTGTCTGCCCGCCAAAGAATTCCCGACATCCGTCGGATGGTCGATCAGGTACGCGGCAAGGTCACGCCACGCTGGCCCTGATATTTGCCGCCACGATCCTTGTAGGAAACTTCACATTCTTCATCGGATTCGAGGAAGAGCATCTGCGCCACACCTTCGTTGGCGTAGATTTTCGCCGGCAGGTTTGTGGTATTGGAAAATTCCAGGGTCACATGACCTTCCCACTCAGGCTCGAGTGGAGTGACGTTGACGATGATGCCGCAGCGCGCGTAGGTGCTTTTACCCAGGCAGATGGTCAGCACGTTGCGCGGAATGCGGAAGTATTCGACGGTGCTGGCCAGCGCGAAGGAGTTCGGCGGAATGATGCAGACGTCGCTGTGGATGTCGACGAAGCTGCCGGCGTCGAAGTTCTTCGGGTCAACAATGGCCGAGTTGATGTTGGTGAACACCTTGAAGTGGTTGGTGCAACGCACGTCGTAGCCGTAGCTCGACACGCCGTAGGAAATCACCCGGCTGTCGTCACTGCCGCGCATCTGGCGCTCGACGAACGGTTCGATCATGCCGTGTTCCTGCGCCATGCGGCGAATCCACTTGTCCGATTTGATGCTCATGGCGGGTTTGTCCTGAATAGCGAGGTGGAAAAATTCTGTCCGGCATCTTACCGGGCGCGTCGTCTCGTTCAAAGTGCGCAACGCAATTCTCGGCGAACACCCCGTATTTACGCGATGTGGCGACGAACCGTCGCACCGCCGATCCCTAAAACACAGAATCCTTTGCAAGAAACATTGGCACGTTCCGGAAAAAGGGTTAAGGTGGCGTCACTGTGTTGCTTGTGTCACTGAGAATCTCTACACGATATGTTGAATTTCGATCCAACCATCTACAAGAATTTTTCCTGCTCTTTGCACTCAGTCTCGGCCAGGGTTCTTCCTGAGTCGCAGTTATCTTTGTTCAAGGAGTTACACCATGTCTAATCGCCAAACCGGTACCGTTAAGTGGTTCAACGATGAAAAAGGCTTCGGCTTCATCACTCCACAATCCGGTGACGACCTGTTCGTTCACTTCAAAGCTATCCAATCCGACGGCTTCAAAAGCCTGAAAGAAGGCCAACAGGTTTCTTTCATCGCTACCCGCGGTCAGAAAGGCATGCAAGCTGAAGAAGTACAAGTTATCTAACTTGTAGCTTCTTTAGAAAAGAGCCCCGCCCTTAAAAGCGGGGCTTTTTTGTGGGCGCCTGTTTTGCGCTGGCAAAAAAATCGCGACCCTTGAGGCCGCGATTTTTTTGTTTCTGCCCTTACCAGGCGACGCCAAACCCTGCGGTATAACGGGTCTTGTTCAGATCCGCATCGTTGGTGCCACTGATGATGTCGCGCTCGGCCTTGAGGTTGAGCGAGGCCCAGTCGGTGACCTTGTAGCGCAGGCCCAGCTCGGCATCCAGTGCGTAATCGGCAACGCCCGACAGCGGCTTGCCGACTTCGCCATTGGTGAAGAACTCGACCTTCTTGCCGATCAGGTAGCGGTTGTAGTCCCACTTCATCGCGACGGAGTAGAAGTTGTCCTTGCTGCCATCGCGGTATTCATAGTCGGTGCGGTTGAGCAACGAGCCCAGCGAGAACGCACCCAGTTCATCGTCCCAGAACTGGTAACCCGGACCGGTACCGACCACACGCTGACGCGCCAGCTCTTCGATGTGATCACGCTTGTAGTTGATGCGCCCTTGCCAGAACCACTGATCGGTAAGGAAGCGGTCGAGGGAGTATTCGGCGCGCCAGTTGTTGGTGGTGGTTTCCGCATCCTGGACTTCGCGGTTGTACTCGCCCTCGCCGGTATGGCGCCAGCGACCATGGCGAGCCGAAGTCTTGAAGGCTACGTCGTAATCGTCGGTGTCCTTTTCGGCGCGCTGATAGTCCAGCGCCAGATCGACGTTACCCTTCCACACCAGGTCGGTGACGATCGGCTTGGGCTTGAGGATCTGCTGAATGCTCGCCAGCTCGACCGTCTTCGGCGCCTCGCCATTGGCCAGAGTAACCTTGCCATCGTCAGCCGCCGTCAGCGACTTCGACACTTCGCCGGCATAGGCGTCCTGCTTCACCAACAGATGCTGATCGCTGTCGAGGGTCTTGACCTCTTTCCAGTCAATCGCCACTGCGCCGGCGTATTTGGTCTGGATCAACAGCTTGCCGCCGTCGAAAACCGTGATAGTGCCACTCAGCTTGTCGCCGTTTTTCAACCAGACGGTGTCGGCAAGCAGGGGCGTGGACGCGCTGAAAACAGCAAGGCACAACAGGGTTCTGGGGAACATAAGCAGATCGGGGGCTCAGAGTTGGCGAAAAGGGTCGGCATTATCCGTAGGATTTTGCCCATGACAAGGACTGACCGGACTATTTCAATTGAGTTCATTTCTCAACTGCGCCACGAGCGATTACCCTTGTCGCCATCATCACGCCAATGCTCAGGAGCCGCGTACGTGAAAGACCCGCTCGACAGCGTCGAAAACGATGCGCAAATCCGACGCACGGCACTCTACTCGACGCTCGCGCAAGTGCCTGAAGGCAAAGTCGTCAGTTATGGCCAGTTGGCCGAACTTGCCGGGCTGGGCCGCGCCGCGCGCTGGGTTGGGCGGACTTTGAGCCAGTTGCCCGGCGACACCAGGCTGCCCTGGCACCGCGTAATCGGCGCCGGCGGGCGCATCAGCCTGCCGGTCGGCAGCCCTTCCGGTGACGAACAACGTGCGCGATTACGCATGGAAGGCATCACCGTCCAGAACAATCGTGTGGATATTCGGCGCCATGGCTGGCGTCCGGTAGAGCACAGCGGTTAGAGTGCGCGCTTTGTTTTCGCAATTTTGAGGCAGACTTCAGCCCATGCCCCGTAAAACCTGGCGCGCCGCGCTCGCCGCCTATGCCAGTCCTTCGACGCTCGTGCTGTTGTTGCTCGGTTTTGCCGCCGGCCTGCCGTACATGCTGGTGTTCTCGACGCTCTCCGTATGGCTGCGTGAAGCAGGCGTGGCCCGTGAAACCATCGGCTATGCCAGCCTGATCGGCCTGGCGTACGCGTTCAAATGGGTCTGGTCGCCGCTGCTCGACCAATGGCGCCTGCCCTTGCTGGGCAAGCTCGGCCGCCGCCGTTCCTGGCTGGTGCTCTCCCAGGCACTGGTGATTCTCGGGCTGATCGGCATGGGTTTCTGTGATCCGCAGAAGCATTTGTCCTGGCTGATCGCCATTGCTGTCGTGGTCGCCTTCGCCTCCGCCACGCAAGATATCGCGGTCGACGCCTATCGCCTGGAAATCGCCGATGACAGCCGCCAGGCCGCCCTCGCCGCCAGCTACATGTCCGGTTACCGCGTTGCCGCCCTGCTCGCCACCGCCGGTGCGCTGTTCTTCGCCGAAGGTTTCGGCTCCACCGGCTTCAACTATAAGCACGCAGCTTGGACCGGCACCTATGTGCTGTTCGGCGCATTGATGGTGCCTGCGCTGCTGACCACGCTGTTCATGCGTGAACCACCGGTGCCGCTGCGCACGCAGTTGCAGGCCGGGCGCTACACGTTCATGCATCAATTGATGTCGGTGTTCGTGCTGATCGTGCTGCTGGTTTCCGTACCGGCGATGTTCACCCAGCTATACAACACCGATTTCGCCGGCGTGCTGTTCGGTGACATGAGCCCGCTGGACCTGCTGCTTGAAGACCGCGCCTTTCTGCGCGCCATCCTCTACATATTGCTCACCGGTTTGTGTCTGTCGGCCATGGGCCGGCGCGGACTGGCTCCGGTACTGACGCCGATCAATGACTTCATCCTGCGTTATCGCTGGCAGGCGCTGTTGCTGCTGGGCCTGATCGCCACTTACCGGATGTCCGACACGGTAATGGGCGTGATGGCCAACGTGTTCTACATCGACCAGGGTTTCACCAAGGATCAGATCGCCAGTGTCAGCAAGATTTTCGGCCTGATCATGACCCTCGTCGGCGCCGGCATGGGTGGCCTGTTGATCGTGCGTTTCGGCATTCTGCCGATTCTGTTTATCGGTGGTGTGTCTTCGGCAGCGACCAACCTGCTGTTCGTCATGCTCGCGGACATGGGCCCGAACCTGCAGATGCTGGTGGTGACCATTTCCCTCGACAACTTCAGCTCGGGCCTGGCGACATCGGCGTTCGTTGCCTACCTGTCGAGCCTGACCAACCTGAAGTTTTCCGCTACGCAATATGCCCTGCTCAGCTCGATCATGTTGCTGCTGCCGCGCCTGATGGGCGGCTATTCCGGCGTGCTGGTCGAGAAGTTCGGTTATCACAGCTTCTTCCTCATTACCGCCCTGCTCGGCGTACCGACGCTGTTACTGATCGCGCTGCACTGGTTCCAGGAGCGCCGCCGCGAAGGACAAACACCGACGCCCGAGCCTGCACCGACGCCCGTCACCGAAGAATCGTAGGACGCTTCGCCAATGGCGGGAGGAATCCCGCCGCTGGCGCCTTCCGCCGGCCACACTTCTGTACGTCAGCAAAACTCGCCGGTACACTGCTCCGTCATTTCCAGTCATAGCAACCGACAACGGCCAACCATGCGCACCAGTCAATTTTTGCTCGCCACACAGAAAGAAACGCCTTCCGACGCGGTCGTGATCAGCCACCAGCTGATGCTGCGCGCCGGCATGATCCGCAAGCTTGCCTCGGGCCTGTACACCTGGCTGCCGATGGGCCTGCGAGTCATGCGCAAGGTCGAAGCCATCGTTCGCGAAGAGATGAACGCTGCCGGTTCTCTGGAAGTGTTGATGCCGAGCACCCAACCGGCCGAGCTGTGGCAGGAATCGGGGCGCTGGGAAGAATACGGCCCTGAGCTGCTGCGCATCAAAGACCGCCATGGTCGTGATTTCTGCGCGGGCCCGACTCACGAAGAAGTGATCACCGATCTGATGCGCAACGAGTTGAGCAGCTACAAACAGCTGCCAATCAACCTGTATCAGATCCAGACCAAATTCCGCGACGAAATCCGCCCACGCTTCGGTTTGATGCGCGGCCGCGAATTCATCATGAAGGACGCCTACTCCTTCCACGCTGATCAGGCGTCGCTGCAGGTCACCTACGACCGCATGCATGAAGCCTACTGCAACATCTTCACGCGTCTGGGCCTGAAATTCCGCCCGGTAGAAGCCGACAACGGTTCGATCGGTGGTGCCGGTTCCCACGAATTCCACGTGCTGGCCGAGTCCGGCGAAGACGATATCGTCTTCAGCAACGGCTCCGACTACGCGGCGAACATCGAAAAAGCCGAAGCGGTGCCACGGGAAACCTCGCGCCCTGCGCCAACCGAAGAACTGCGTCTGGTCGACACACCGGACACGAAAACCATCGCCGCCCTGGTGGAAAAATTCAATCTGCCGATTGAAAAGACCATCAAGACCCTGATCGTCCATGCCGAAGAAGAAGGCAAGCTGATCGCGCTGGTGATTCGTGGCGACCACGAACTGAACGAGATCAAGGCTGCCAACCAGCCTGGCGTGGCCAGCCCGCTGGTGATGGCCTCCGATGCCGAACTGCGTGACGCGATTGGCGCCGGCGCCGGCTCGCTCGGCCCGCTGAACCTGCCGCTGCCGATCATCATCGACCGCTCGGTCGCGATGATGAGCGACTTCGGCATTGGCGCGAACATCGACGACAAGCACTATTTCGGCGTGAACTGGGAGCGTGATCTGCCGGTTCCGACCGTTGCCGACCTGCGCAACGTCGTCGCCGGCGACCCAAGCCCGGACGGCAAAGGCACGCTGGAAATCAAGCGCGGCATCGAAGTCGGACACATCTTCCAGCTGGGCAACAAGTACAGCAAGGCGATGAAGTGCGAAGTGCTGGGCGAAAACGGCAAGCCGGTGACTCTGGAAATGGGTTGCTACGGCATTGGCGTTTCCCGCGTGGTCGCCGCTGCCATCGAGCAGAACAACGACGCCAACGGCATTATCTGGAGCGACACCCTGGCGCCATTCCAGATCGCGCTGGTACCGCTGCGCTATGAAACCGAACAGGTGCGCGAAGCCACCGACAAGCTCTATGCCGAACTGACGGCGGCCGGCTTCGAAGTGCTGCTGGACGATCGCGACAAGAAAACCAGCCCGGGCATCAAGTTCGCGGACATGGAGCTGATCGGCATTCCACACCGGATCGTGGTCAGCGACCGCGGCCTCGCCGAAGGCAACCTGGAATACAAGAGTCGTTCCGAAGCAGAGGCGCAAGCACTGCCGGTGGCCGATGTTGTGTCCTTCCTTCAGGCCCGTATCCGCCGCTGAAACCAGATAGAGACGTCATGTTCAAGCGAAACACCTTAGGCCTCGGTGGCGCCGCCCTGTGCGGCGCCCTGCTGGTCAGCGGCTGCGCCAATCACATGTCGCAACGCAGCGAGCACGAAGAGCGGGTCGAGCGAAAGTTGCTCGATCACAGCCTGCAGATCGATGTCGGCGAGCCCAAGGTGCTCGAGCTGCCGCAGCGACGCGTGAAGATCAACGAGCAGAAGACTTTCGAAGTCACCGAGTTCGAGGTCACCCGTCGCTACGACCGCTACACGCCTTACCAACCCTGGCGCGAAGTCTACGAGATTCCGCTGGGCGCGGTGGCCGTGGTCGGTGGTGTCGGTGCCAACGTGGTCAACGTGTTTGCCCTCGGAAACCTGCCGGATAGCGTCACCCGGGATTGGCTGAGCTACGGTTTCGCCGGGCTCAACCCGTTCATGAACGTGCAGTCCAATGGTCGTGCGCAGCAGAACCTCGCGGGCATCGACGAAGTCCAGCGCGACAAGCGCACGGAGTATTCGAGCCTGCCGTGGAGCGAACGACCGGTGCAGGTCAAGGCCGGCAAGCAGACATTCGACATGACCACTGATCGCAACGGTGTGCTGCGCTTGAATCTGCTCGATAGCCCTTTCGCCGAACATGACCTCAACCATGTCGGCCGCTTGCAGATCAGTGTCGAAGACGCCAAGGACGATGTGCATTCCGACTCGACCCTGATGCTCAGCGGCCACCTGCGCGGCAAGTTGATTGAGGCGCATGGGCTGATTTATGACGATCTGGAAGATGACGAGGTGAGCCAGTGGGTGCACCGGGTCAAACGCCTGTCGGAGCTGGGTCTGGAAGAAGAAGCCAGTGAGCTGGAACAGAGCCTGATCGAACTGACGCGCAACGATCCGGAGTTGCAGGCTGAGTTTCTCAAGTCTCTGGCCAAGGATGCAGGGCGTTTAGTGGCTGATCCGGGACCGAATTAAAGCTTAGAAGCTTCGTCGGAACGCCGCCCGGAGCAGGCTCGCTCCCACAAGGGATTTGTGAACGACGCAGATCCAATGTGGGAGCGAGCCTGCTCGCGAAGAGGCCCTGCCAGGCACCGCGAATCTACCGCTCAAACAACTCCATCTGCTCAAACCCGCCGCGCAAATCCTCCAGCCTCACTCCCACCCCCAACAGCCGCACCGGCTTGCCGCCGCGGTTGAACGCCTGCGTCAGCATCAACTGATAACTGCCCAAGTCCCGCCCTGCCCCGGCCTGCTCCAGCGTGGTCTGGGTGAAATCATGAAATTTGACTTTGACGAACGGCTTGCCCGGTCGATAACTGCCGTCGATTCGGGCCATGCGGGTTTTCAGGGTATCGAGCAGCTCGGGCAATTTGTCCAGGCAGCTGCGCAAGTCCGGCAGATCAACGTCGTAGGTGTTTTCCACGCTGATCGACTGGCGGCGGCTGTCGTTGTGCACCAGACGGTCATCGATCCCACGGGCCAGATTCCACAAGCGCTCGCCGAAACTGCCGAATTCGCGCACCAGCGCCAGCCTGCCCCACTCGCGCAGGTGCTGGCAGTCAACGATGCCGAGCTTGCCGAGCTTGTCGGCGGTGACCTTGCCGACGCCGTGCAGCTTGCTCACCGGCAGACCACTGACGAACTCCTCGACCTGATCCGGGGTGATCACGAACAAACCGTTGGGTTTTTTCCAGTCGCTGGCGATCTTCGCCAGAAATTTGTTTGGCGCAACGCCTGCGGAAACGGTGATGTGCAATTGGTTGGAGACCCGGCGGCGAATGTCCTGGGCGATGCGCGTAGCGCTGCCGCCGAAATGCGCGCTGTCGGACACATCCAGATAGGCCTCGTCCAGCGACAGCGGCTCGATCAGGTCGGTGTAGTCGGCAAAGATCGTATGAATTTCTTTCGAAGCTTCGCGATAAGCGTCCATGCGCGGCTTGACGATGGTCAGGTCCGGACACAGCTTTAATGCATGCCCGGAAGCCATGGCCGAGCGCACACCATAGGCGCGCGCTTCATAGTTGCAGGTGGCGATCACCCCGCGTCGATCCGCTGAACCACCCACCGCCAACGGCTTGCCGGCAAGAAGCGGATCATCGCGCATCTCGATGGCGGCGTAGAAACAGTCACAGTCGATGTGGATGATTTTTCGCTGGGTCATGTCGGAAAAAGACAACGTGGCAAGCCGGAGCGGCAGTATCTCATTGGTACCTGTATATAGCACCAGTGGTTGAATGTTCTTTTCCGACCGTAGGAGATTTCCGATGAATTTATTTTTTCAATCACAGATCAGCGCGCAATAGAGCTGAAAGCCTTGCGCCACTTGCCCTGCGCGCCGGCCGCCCGCCGTGAAAATACGCTAAGCGCTTGAACCTCAACAGATTTATCCGGATCGACGGTTGACACACTCGCGAACCTCTGTAGAATGCCGCCACACAGACGCGGGATGGAGCAGTCTGGTAGCTCGTCGGGCTCATAACCCGAAGGTCGTCGGTTCAAATCCGGCTCCCGCAACCAAACATCAGAAAAGGCTACTCGAAAGAGTGGCCTTTTTTGTGCGCGTCTGTTTTGCAAACGGGCGCCCTGCTCAATCTCCAGCGAAACGGCAATTTGTTGCATTTCCGAAACTTACGCATTACCTGCGACCGTTCGCCGCGATTTCGCAGTTATTTGGCCCATTCCAGGATTAGCGGTTGACACCTCGTCGTTCGCCTGTAGAATGCCGCCACACAGACGCGGGATGGAGCAGTCTGGTAGCTCGTCGGGCTCATAACCCGAAGGTCGTCGGTTCAAATCCGGCTCCCGCAACCAAACATCAAAAAAGGCTACTCGAAAGAGTGGCCTTTTTTGTATCTGTTGAAAAAGTCCTTTCGCAACAATGATCTGTCACTGTGCAGTGAACCGCTGGGGATCATCAGAACCACTGACTTGCGACTATGCTTGAGTCGCGGACAAGGTATCTGCAATCAGGAACTGCCCTCGCCGATGCCCGACGAGAGGCGTAGTATTTTGTGATTATTTTTTTCTACAGGGATTGGTAACTTGGCTGGATACCTCCATCCTGTCGCGCACAATCCAAGAGGTGATTGATGCGCGCCAACTCGTCTGATCCACAAGACACCGTTACAGCAGAACAACCGATCAAACCCGAGCGTTTGCGCTGGCTGGATCGATTAAGCAAATACCGTCAGCCGATCGGTCTGGCCGTCACGTTGCTGCTGTTTGCCATTGCCCTGATTGCCTGCCGCCATCTGCTCGCCGAGCTCGATCTCGACGCGCTGCATGACTCGATTCTCGACGTGCCGAAACCGGCCCTGCTCGGCGCCATCGGTGCGACCGTGGTCGGTTTCATCATTCTGCTCGGCTATGAATGGTCGGCCAGCCGCTACGCTGGCGTGAAACTGCCGCCGCGCACGCTCGCGCTCGGCGGTTTCACCGCATTTGCGATTGGCAATGCGATCGGCCTGTCGCTGCTGTCCGGTGGCTCGGTTCGTTATCGTTTATATGCGCGACTGGGCGTCGGTGCGTCGGAAGTTGCGCACATGACGCTATTTGCCAGCCTCTCGCTGGGCTGCGCCTTGCCGCCACTGGCAGCGCTGGCCACCCTGAGCAACCTGCCCGCCGCCTCGCAAGCGCTGGGGCTGTCCGAAATCTTGCTGGGCTCGGTCGCCGCTGCCGTATTGATCCTTGGTACGGTGCTGGCGATCGGCATCTATCGTCGTCGCCTGCCGGAACAACCCTACCCCGACAATCTGCTGGTCCGTGCCGGGCGGCGCACCCTGCGCCTGCCGGGTCGGCGCCTGACCTTTCTGCAACTGGTGATCACCGCCCTCGATGTCGCGGCTGCCGCCACCGTTCTCTACTTGTTGCTGCCGGAAGCGCCGCCGTTTGCGCCGTTCCTGCTTGTGTATCTGCTGGCGCTGGCCGCCGGTGTACTCAGTCATGTACCGGGCGGTGTTGGCGTGTTCGAGGCGATTCTGCTCGCCGCGTTTGCCGACAAGCTCGGCGCCGCGCCGCTGGCAGCCGCACTGCTGCTGTATCGCCTGATCTACGTGGTGCTGCCGCTGCTGGTCGCTTGCGTATTGCTGCTGATCAACGAAGGCCAGCGCCTGTTTCAATCCCAGACCATGCGCGCCGCCTCCGGCCTGGCCGCGCCGGTTCTGGCGGTGTTGGTGTTCCTGTCTGGCGTGGTGCTGCTGTTTTCCGGCGCGACCCCGGAAATCGATACCCGCCTGGAGCACATC
This sequence comes from Pseudomonas sp. AC255, assembly GCF_979258175.1. Lineage (NCBI taxonomy): Bacteria > Pseudomonadati > Pseudomonadota > Gammaproteobacteria > Pseudomonadales > Pseudomonadaceae > Pseudomonas > Pseudomonas sp. AC255. Next base: position 3,952,292 of record NZ_OZ409841.1, read on the forward strand.
GGTTTTCTGATCCCGCATCGCCTGGTCGACGCCTCGCACTTCGGCGCCAGCCTGATCGGCGTCCTCTGTCTGTTGCTCGCACAAGGTCTGCGCCGACGCCTGTCGGCGGCGTGGATGCTGACCACCATCCTGCTGCTGGTCGGCGCCCTGCTCTCACTGCTCAAAGGTTTCGACTGGGAAGAAGCCGCGCTGATGACTTTTACGGCCGCGCTGCTCGGCGTGTTCCGCCGCTCCTTCTATCGCCCGAGCCGTTTGACCGAACTGCCGTTTTCGCCGCTGTATCTGGTCGCCAGTCTCTGCGTGCTGGGCGCTTCGGCCTGGTTGCTGCTGTTCGCCTATCAGGACGTACCCTACAGCCATCAGCTGTGGTGGCAGTTCACCCTCGACGCTGACGCGCCGCGCGGTCTGCGCTCGCTGCTCGGTGCGGCGGTGTTGCTGGTGATCATCTCGCTGACCTGGCTGCTGCGCACGGCGCGCCCGGTGATTCATTTGCCGACGCCGGACGAACTGGATCGCGCGGCAAAGATTCTCATGGCCTCGTCGCAACCCGACGGCGGCCTCGCGCTGACCGGTGACAAGGCGTTGCTGTTTCACCCCAACGATGAGGCGTTCCTGATGTACGCCCGCCGTGGCCGCAGTCTGGTGGCGCTGTACGACCCGATCGGGCCGAGCCAGCAACGCGCGGAAATGATCTGGCAGTTCCGCGACCTCTGCGACATTCATCACACCCGCCCCGTGTTCTATCAAGTTCGCGCGGAGAACCTGCCGTACTACATGGACATCGGCCTGACGGCGATCAAGCTCGGCGAAGAAGCCCGGGTCGATCTGCAACGCTTCGACCTGGAAGCCAAGGGCAAGGAGATGAAGGACCTGCGCTACACCTGGAACCGTGGCACCCGCGATGGCCTGTCGCTGGAGATCCATGAGCCGGGGCAGGCGCCGATGGACGAGCTGAAAGTGATTTCCGATGCCTGGCTGACCGGCAAGAACGTGCGCGAGAAAGGCTTCTCCCTCGGCCGTTTCAGCGACGATTACCTGAAGCATTTCCGCATTGCGGTGATTCGCTTCGAAGGCCGCCCGGTAGCGTTCGCCAATCTGCTCGAGACCTACAGCCACGATCTGGCCAGTCTCGACCTGATGCGCGCACACCCGGAAGCGCCGAAGCTGACCATGGAATTCATGATGGTCGGCCTGATTCAACACTATAAGAGTCACGGATACGCGCGCTTCAGCCTGGGCATGGTGCCGTTGTCGGGGCTGCAACCCCGGCGCGGCGCACCGCTGACCCAGCGCCTGGGCTCGATGGTCTTCCGCCGTGGTGAGCAGCTGTACAACTTCCAAGGCTTGCGCCGCTTCAAAGACAAGTTCCAGCCCGACTGGGAACCCCGTTATATGGCCGTGCCCGCCGGACTCGATCCGCTCGTGGCGCTGGCCGATACTGCTGCCCTGATCGCGGGCGGCTTGACTGGATTGGTGAAACGCTGATGATTCAACGCTCCCTGAAGTACATCCTGGCCGCCCTGCTGGTATTGGCCGTGATTGCCGGCAGCGGTTACTGGTACCTCAAACGCCCGGCACCGGAACCGACCGTCGAACAACTGAAACCCGCCGATGGTACGGCCATGACCCGCGTGATCCCCGGCAAAAAGCCGAAGGCTCAGGTGCTGGTGGCCGTCACCGACGAACAGAAGCTCTCCGAGAAACAACTGACCACCCTCAGCCGCAGCGCCTCGGCGCAGATCGTTCAGGTGATTCTGCCCAAGGACTGCCTGCTGCAAAGCCGCGCCCTGCAATCGGGCCTGCGCGAACTGAATGGCCCGGCCACTCTGGTCAGCGGCATCGGCCCAGGCGCTGTGCTGGCGTGGCGCTGGCTGGCGGAACAGAAAGACGACAAGGCCCAGGCCGTCTCCGTCGATCTGGCCCTGGAAAAACCCGGCTGCACCCACCTGCTGCCGAAATCCGCCGCCCACGGCCACTGGCTGGTGGCGTGGAACGACAACCCGGACGACGCCAGCGCGGGCTTCGTGCGCGATCAGCCGAACGCCGAAACCAGCATCAGCGACTACGACATCAATCTGCCGCAAGTGCTGAACAACGAACTGCGCAAAATCCTCGTCGGCGGCGACAAGGCCAACGGCGGCCTGGCGATCCCGGTAGTTGAAGTGCCGGCCGGTCAGGCCAACGACACCGTGACCCTGTTCCTCTCCGGCGATGGCGGCTGGCGCGACCTCGACCGTGACGTGGCGGGCGAAATGGCCAAGATCGGCTACCCGGTGGTCGGCATCGACACCCTGCGCTACTACTGGCAGCACAAGAGCCCGGAGCAAAGCGCACTCGACCTCACCGAACTGATGCAGCACTACCGGCAGAAATGGGGCACCAAACGCTTCATCCTCACCGGTTATTCGTTCGGCGCTGACGTACTCCCGGCGATATACAACCGCCTGCCAGAGAACGAACAGCAACGCGTCGACGCGATCATCCTGCTCGCCTTCGCCCGCACCGGCAGCTTCGAAATCGAAGTCGAAGGCTGGCTGGGCAACGCCGGCAAAGAAGCCGCGACCGGCCCGGAAATGGCCAAGCTGCCAGCGGCCAAGGTTGTGTGCATCTATGGCGAAGAAGAGACGGATGAAAGTGGCTGCACCGACAAGACTGCTGTCGGCGAAGCGGTGAAACTGCCCGGCGGGCATCACTTCGATGAGAACTATCCAGCGCTGGCCAAGCGTTTGGTGGACTTGATTCAGAAGCGCCAGAGCAAGGACTCGGTCGCCGAAGAGTGATCTGAAGCGCATCCACAAAAAGCCCCCGCAACTTCACGGTTGCGGGGGCTTTTTACATCCCAACAGCCACCAAAATCCCTGTGGGAGCGAGCCTGCTCGCGAAAGCGGTGGGTCAGTTTACAAATTCGGCGACTGATACTACGCCTTCGCGAGCAGGCTCGCTCCCACAGAGAAAAAAGTGCCAGGTGTTTACTTTCGTTTACTTCCAGTCTCGCAATATCAGATGACGCCCACAGACCTTGTAGGCAAACTCCGAAACTCTTGTTGGGGCGCTGTGCCGCTCTATTGCGCTGTTTTTCGACGGGATACTCTCAGGACGTCGCTGACCCATTCAGCGATCGGGCTTGGTAACCCGGTGGAATAAGGCGCAACAGCGCACCCGACACGACTCAGGCGAAATCCCGTCCGAGCCCCTGTGTTATGGCAGCTGTGTGTGGGACGCTTTCGAGCGTGCCGGTTTCCTTGGTTCCCCGGTTTACCAACCTGCGCACAGCTGCCACCCATTCGCTTGGTATCGGATGCGGCAGCTCTCGAAATCAAGGGAACTGACAATGAGCAATCCATCTGATCTTAAAACCATCGGCTTCACCCCTTTCCTCTACAACTCGGATCAAGCGTTCTTCAATGTCCGCTCCGGCGTCCCGATCATCAATGCCTTGTCCCAATCCTCCGACCTGCTGTCCCTCGCCAAATCCTTCGCAGAAGACGCTGCTTTCAATAGAGACACCGACCGCCATGCCTGGGCATTACCTGACGGTGATGGGCAAAGCCTTGGTTGATGACGTGATCCAAGCGCTGATCCCACGACCCGCGCGGACGAAGACTGAATCTGAAGCTGATCTGTCTGAACGCACCTCTTGATTCAACCCAATACCCTGTGGGAGCGAGCCTGCTCGCGAATGCGGTGGTTCAGCCACCACATGCTTCGACTGACACTACGCCTTCGCGAGCAGGCTCGCTCCCACAGGGAATCAGCGGTGGTTTGAGGGATTGGGCACAGGCACAAAAAAGCCCCCGCCAACCACAAGGCTGACGGGGGCTTTTCAGTTGAGGCCAGGCTTACATCTCCACCTGCGTCCCCAACTCAATCACCCGGTTCAACGGCAAATTAAAGAACCTCAAGTTCCCATTGGCATTCTTCAACATGAACGCAAACAGTGCCTCACGCCAACGCGCCATCCCCTCAAGTTTCGAAGCAATCACCGTCTCGCGGCTGAGGAAGTAGGTGGTACGCATCGGGCTGAAATCAAGATCATCCAGATGACACAGCTTCAACGCCTGCGGCACGTCGGGCTCGTCGGTGAAGCCGAAGTGCAGGATCACCCGGAAGAAGCCTTCACCGTGCGCTTCCACTTCAAAACGCCGTGATGGCGGTACGCGCGGGATGTCTTCGTAGACCACGGTCAGCAACACCACTTGCTCATGCAACACCTGGTTATGCAGCAGGTTGTGCAACAGGGCATGCGGCACGGCGTCGGAGCGTGCGGTGAGGAACACCGCGGTGCCTTGCACCCGATGCGGCGGTTGCACGCGGATGCTGCTGATGAAGATCGGCAGCGGCAGCGCGCCTTCGTCGAGGCGTTCGACCAGCAGCTGTTTGCCGCGCTTCCAGGTGGTCATCAGCACGAACAGGGCGATACCGGCGATCACCGGGAAAGCGCCGCCCTGGACGATCTTCGGTACGTTGGCAGCGAAATACAGACCATCCACCAACAGGAAGCCGATCAACACCGGCACCGCAAGGATCGGTGGCCATTTCCACAGCAGCAACATCACGGCGGACACCAGAATGGTAGTCATCAGCATGGTGCCGGTCACTGCGACGCCGTAGGCCGAGGCCAGTGCACCGGAGGATTCGAAGCCCAGCACCAACAGGACCACACCGACCATCAGCGCCCAGTTCACCGCACCGATGTAGATCTGGCCTTGTTCGTCGCTGGAGGTGTGCTGGATGTACATGCGCGGGATGTAACCGAGCTGGATCGCCTGACGGGTCAGGGAGAACGCACCGGAAATCACGGCTTGCGAAGCGATCACCGTGGCCAGGGTCGACAGGCCGACCAGCGGAATCAGCGCCCAGCTCGGCGCCAGCAGATAGAACGGGTTGCGCGCGGCTTCCGGGTTTTCCAGCAGCAATGCGCCCTGGCCGAAGTAGTTGAGCACCAGCGCCGGCAGCACCAGCAGAAACCAGGCGCGGGCGATCGGCTTGCGACCGAAGTGGCCCATGTCGGCGTATAGCGCTTCCGCGCCGGTCAGCGCCAGCACCACGGCGCCGAGAATTGCGACGCCCATGCCCGGGTGCACGACGAAAAAATTAACCGCCCACATCGGGTTCAGTGCGTGCAGCACTTGCGGCGTATGGCTGATGCCGTACACACCGAGGGCGCCGAGGACGAGGAACCAGGTGACCATGATCGGCCCGAACAGAATGCCGATCCGCGCGGTACCGTGGCGCTGGATCAGAAACAGCGCGACCAGCACCACCAGCGACAGCGGCACCACCCAGTGATCAATGCCGTCAAACGCCAGGCCAAGGCCTTCGATCGCCGACAGCACCGAAATGGCCGGGGTGATCATGCTGTCGCCATAGAACAGCGCCGCGCCGATCAGCCCGCACACCACCAACAGCGTGCGCAGGCGCTTGCGCCCCGCCGCTGCGCGCCGTGCCAGTGCGGTCAGCGCCATGATGCCGCCCTCGCCCTGGTTGTCGGCGCGCAGGACGAACATCATGTACTTGATCGAGACCACCCAGATCAGCGACCAGAAGATCAACGACAGAATGCCCAGCACGCCGTCGTGATTGACCGGCACGCCGTAACCGCCGGAAAACACTTCCTTGAGGGTGTACAACGGGCTCGTACCGATGTCGCCATAAACCACCCCGACCGCCGCGACCAGCATGCTCAGCGGTCTGCTTGCCGAACCCTCGGCGCCCGCCGCATGACTACTTGCCTGACCCATCCAACACTCCTGATCTCGATACCGGCTTCTTTGAAGGAAGCACTATGCTTTGAGTTGCAGCATGCGCTGTTTTACCTGTTGTTACAGACCAATGATTGACTGCAAGAAATCGGTAAAGCTCAACGGCGCGAAGCATAGCGCAGCACTCGTCGTATTTCCCCGTATAAAGCTGGTCAAGTGCGTTGCCCGCCGCTAGAATTGCGCACTTTTTGATCAGAGGCGCGCCCTAAGCGCCCATCCGTCGGCTTGCGCATCAAGCAAGCGACGTCACAAAACACCGAGGTTAGACATGTCCACCACTCCTGCGCCGGCCAATCCAAAGGTTGGCTTTGTATCTCTGGGTTGCCCGAAAGCACTGGTCGACTCCGAGCGCATCCTGACCCAGCTGCGCATGGAAGGCTATGACGTGGTGTCCACCTATCAGGACGCCGACGTCGTGGTGGTCAACACCTGCGGTTTCATCGATTCGGCCAAGGCTGAGTCGCTGGAAGTGATCGGCGAAGCGATCAAGGAAAACGGCAAGGTCATCGTCACCGGTTGCATGGGCGTGGAAGAAGGCAACATCCGCGACGTACACCCGAGCGTGCTGGCCGTGACCGGTCCGCAGCAGTACGAGCAAGTGGTCAACGCCGTGCACGAAGTGGTGCCGCCGCGTCAGGATCACAACCCGCTGATCGACCTGGTGCCGCCGCAAGGCATCAAACTGACCCCACGCCACTACGCGTACCTGAAGATTTCCGAAGGCTGCAACCACAGCTGCTCGTTCTGCATCATCCCGTCGATGCGCGGCAAACTGGTCAGCCGTCCGGTCGGTGATGTGCTCGACGAGGCGCAGCGCCTGGTCAAATCCGGCGTCAAAGAGCTGCTGGTGATCTCGCAAGACACCAGCGCCTACGGCGTCGACGTGAAATACCGCACCGGCTTCTGGAACGGCGCGCCGGTGAAAACCCGCATGACCGAACTGTGCGAAGCGCTGAGCACGCTGGGCGTCTGGGTGCGCTTGCACTACGTTTATCCGTACCCGCACGTCGACGAGCTGATCCCGCTGATGGCCGCCGGCAAGATCCTGCCGTACCTGGACATCCCGTTCCAGCACGCCAGCCCGAAAGTCCTGAAGTCGATGAAACGCCCGGCGTTCGAAGACAAGACCCTGGCCCGCATCAAGAACTGGCGCGAAATCTGCCCGGACCTGATCATCCGTTCGACCTTCATCGTCGGCTTCCCTGGCGAAACCGAAGAAGACTTCCAGTACCTGCTCAACTGGCTGACCGAAGCCCAACTCGACCGCGTCGGCTGCTTCCAGTACTCGCCGGTGGATGGCGCACCGGCCAACGATCTGGATCTGGAAGTGGTCCCGGACGACGTCAAGCAGGATCGTTGGGAGCGCTTCATGGCGCACCAGCAGGCGATCAGCTCGGCACGCCTGCAAATGCGCATCGGTCGTGAGATTGAAGTGCTAGTGGATGAGGTGGACGAGCAAGGCGCGGTCGGCCGTTGCTTCTTCGACGCCCCGGAAATCGATGGCAACGTGTTTATCGACAACGGCAGCAACCTGAAGCCGGGCGACAAGGTCTGGTGCAAGGTGACTGACGCTGACGAATATGATTTGTGGGCTGAGCAGATCTGATCTGAAGATCAAAAGCCCCTCACCCCAGCCCTCTCCCAGAGGGAGAGGGAGCTGACCGTGTTGTTCTTTCTAGGTACATCGACCTGAGCTATCCGGTCGAACTCAGGCTTTGAACAGCACGAAGATCAGCTCCCTTCCCCTCGCCCCCTCTGGGGGAGAGGGTTGGGGTGAGGGGAGAGATCTTGCTGGCGACAGAAATAGCCAGCCAGACACCGCAAAAAATCCAAAAAGCCCCGCTCTTTTACAAGAAGCGGGGCTTTTTTGCGGCTATCGTTTAGCGGGGGACGGACTCCCTTGAACCGCACAAGAGGCACACGCACATGCGTCAGCATTCGGTCATCCACACACCGAAAATCAGCGATTACGAAGAACTGACCCGGGTCTGGGAGGCCTCGGTCCGTGCGACTCACCAGTTCCTGCCGGACAGTTACATCGAGCTGCTGCGCAATCTGGTGCTCACCCGCTATCTCGACGCGGTAATGCTGATCTGCACCAAGGACCGCCAGCAGCGCATCACCGGGTTTGCCGGTGTGGCGGCGGGCAAGATTGAAATGCTGTTCATCGATCCCGACCATCGTGGTCAGGGACTGGGCAAGCAATTGCTGCGCTATGCGATCGAACGGCTCAACGCCGATGAACTCGACGTCAACGAACAAAATCCGCAAGCCTTGGGTTTTTACGAGAAACAGGGCTTCGAGGTGATCGGCCGCTCCGACGTCGATGGCATGGGCCAGCCGTATCCGCTACTGCATATGCGCCTGCGGCAGTCCCAGCAGCGCGCGAACCATGCCTGACACAACCTGGAACCCTGTGGGAGCTGGCTTGCCAGCGATGCAGACGCCGCGGTGTACGAGAAATACCGAGTTGATACCATCGCAGGCAAGCCAGCTCCCACAGGGAATACCAACACCCTGCAAATGGAACCGGGCTTAACCGCTTCCACACAGGTACAATGCCCACCCCTTTTTTGTTACGGCCCCGTCATGACTGACCCGATCCGCCTCTCCAAACGCCTCATCGAACTGGTCGGTTGCTCCCGCCGGGAGGCCGAGCTGTTCATCGAGGGCGGCTGGGTCACCGTGGACGGCGAAGTCATCGATGAGCCGCAATTCAAGGTCGGCGAGCAAAAGGTCGAGCTCGACAAGGACGCCAAGGCCACCGCGCCGGAGCCGGTGACCATCCTGCTCAACGCGCCCGCCGGCATGGATGTCGACAGCGCCATGCAATCGCTCAGCGCCGAAACCCTCAGCGAAGAGCATCGCTACGGCAAGCGTCCGTTGCGCGGGCATTTCCTGCGCCTGACCGCCAGCGCCGACCTGCAGCCCAAGGCCAGCGGCCTGCTGGTGTTCACCCAGGACTGGAAAATCCTGCGCAAGCTCACCGCCGACGCGGCGAAGATCGAGCAGGAATACATCGTCGAAGTCGAAGGTGAGATGGCTGCCCACGGCCTCAATCGCCTGCAGCATGGCCCGACGCACAAGGGCAAGGAGCTGCCGCCGGTCAAGGCCAGTTGGCAGAACGAAAACCGTCTGCGCTTCGCCATGAAAAACCCGCAGCCGGGGATCATCGCGCAGTTCTGCGAAGCGGTCGGCCTGAAGGTCATCGGCATCCGCCGCATCCGCATCGGCGGCGTCTCGATCGGCAAGGTCCCGGTTGGCCAATGGCGCTACCTGTCCGGCAAAGAGAAGTTCTAGAACTTCCACTGCCGCCACACATTTCGGCAGTGCTTACGAGCGCTGCCCACAACGCATCAGGAATACCGACATGGTTCATAACGACGTACTGCGCAGCGTGCGCTACATGCTCGACATCAGCGACAAGAAAGTTGTCGAGATCATCAAACTGGGCGGCATGGACGTCACGCTCGCCGATGTAATCACCTGGCTCGACAAGAAAGAAGAAGACGAAGAAGGCTTCGTACGCTGCCCGGACGAAGTCATCGCGCACTTCCTCGACGGTCTGGTGATCTTCAAACGCGGCAAGGACGAAAGCCGTCCGCCGCAGCCGATCGAAGTGCCGGTGACCAACAACATCATCCTGAAAAAACTGCGTGTGGCCTTCGAACTGAAAGAAGACGACATGCACGCGATCCTCAAGGCCGCCGAGTTTCCGGTGTCCAAGCCTGAACTGAGCGCGCTGTTCCGCAAGGTCGGCCACACCAACTATCGGCCGTGTGGCGACCAGTTGCTGCGTAACTTCCTCAAGGGTCTGACCCTGCGCGTTCGCCCGGCCTGATGCCCTTCTGCGGTGGCGACTGATGGTCGCCACCGCAGCGCATGACCGTTCATTCCCTTCGAAAATAGTGGCTCCGTTTTTTGCGGCTGGCGACTAGGGTGTATTGACCCCTAGCCCTCAGGACTCGCCATGCATCCCTACTTTTCCCTGCAAGGCCGCACCGCTCTGGTGACCGGCGGCACCCGTGGTATCGGCAAAATGATCGCCAAGGCCTTTGTCGAGGCTGGCGCCCGAGTGTTCGTCTGCTCCCGCGACGCCGAAGCCTGTCATCAAACGGCGCAAGAACTCAGTGCCTTCGGCACTTGCCACGGCGTGGCGGCGAATCTGGCGACCGAAGAAGGCGTGCAGGAACTGGCCACGCGCCTGGGTGAGCAGATCACTCATCTGGACATTCTGGTGAACAATGCCGGCACCACGTGGGGCGCGCCGCTGGAGAGTTATCCGGTCAAGGGCTGGGAAAAGGTCATGCAGCTCAACGTGACGTCGGTGTTCAGTTGCATCCAGCAGTTTCTGCCGTTACTGCGCAAGGCTGGCTCGGCAGCGAATCCGGCGCGGATCATCAATATCGGTTCGGTGGCGGGGATTTCTTCGTTTGGCGAGCAGGCATATGCCTATGGGCCGAGCAAGGCCGCCCTGCATCAGTTATCGCGCATTCTGGCGCGAGAACTGGTGAGCCAGCACATCAACGTCAACGTGATTGCGCCGGGACGATTTCCGAGCAAGATGACCCAGCATATTGGTAATGATGAGCAGGCATTGGCTGAGGATACTGCGCTGATTCCGATGAAGCGCTGGGGGCGTGAGGAAGAGATGGCGGCGCTGGCGATCAGCCTGGCGAGTACGGCGGGGGCTTATATGACCGGGAACATCATTCCTCTTGATGGTGGGTTCAGCCTCTGACATCGGCGGTGTGACTATCGCTGGCAAGCCAGCTCCCACAGGGTTCTTGGGTGTTTGAACAATCCAGGTTCACTCAAAAACCTGTGGGAGCTGGCTTGCCAGCGATGGCGTCCGCCCTGTCACCACCAGACTTGAAGCGAGCCGGGTTATCATGCCCGCCCTACCCCGCTTCGATCCCAGACCATGACTTACAGCGTCTCCCCCATCGGCTTCGTGCGCTCCTGCTTCAAGGAGAAGTTCGCCATCCCCCGCCAGCCACAACTGGCCCCGGCCGCCCGTGGCGTGCTGGAACTGGTCGCGCCGTTCGACCAGGGTGACGCCGTGCAGGGGCTGGAGCAGGTCAGCCATGTGTGGCTGTTGTTTCTGTTCCACCAAGCTCTGGAAGACAAACCGCGCCTGAAAGTGCGCCCGCCACGCCTGGGCGGCAACAAGTCGATGGGCGTGTTCGCCACCCGCGCCACCCACCGGCCGAACGGCATTGGCCAGTCGGTGGTGAAGCTGGACAGGGTCGAAGGTAATCGGCTGTTTATCTCCGGGATCGATCTGCTCGACGGCACGCCGGTGCTGGATATCAAACCGTATGTGCCGTATGCCGACATCATCCCTGGGGCAACCAATGACATCGCCAGCGCGGCGCCGCAGTTGATCGACGTCCAGTGGGCGGAGTCAGCCTTGAAACAAGCGCACACCCACGCTCAGCGGCTTGAAGAGCCATTGGTTGAGCTGATCGAGCAGTGCCTGGCGCAGGATCCGCGTCCGGCGTATCAGACACCGGCGCCGGAACGTGAATATGGTGCGCAGTTCTGGGATCTGGACGTGCGCTGGCATTACCCGACGCCCGAACAGATCCGCGTGCTGGAAGTCATCCCGGCCACAGCCTGAAAACACGCCCAGTGTAGGAGCTGCCGAAGGCTGCGATCTTTTGATCTTGATTTTAAAAAGCAAGATCAAAAGATCGCAGCCTTCGGCAGCTCCTTGGATCGTGGCAGGCATGAAGGAAATGCTTCGGGCATAAAAAAGCCCCCATTGCCTGCCAAGGCAATGGGGGCTTTTTGTGGCGCTTACTTCTCGACGAATGCACGCTCGATCAGGTAATCACCCGGCTCGCGCATCCGCGCCGAGATCTTCAGGCCGAAGCTGTCGAGCACTTCGCTGGTCTCGTCGAGCATGCTCGGGCTGCCGCAGATCATCGCGCGATCGTCCTGCGGGTTGATCGGTGGCAGGCCGATGTCGCTGAACAGCTTGCCGCTGCGCATCAGGTCAGTCAGGCGGCCCTGATTCTCGAACGGCTCGCGGGTCACGGTCGGGTAGTAGATCAACTTGTCACGCAGCGCCTCGCCGAAGAATTCGTTCTGTGGCAAATGCTCGGTGATAAATTCGCGGTAGGCGACTTCGTTGACGTAACGCACACCGTGAACCAGGATCACTTTCTCAAAGCGCTCGTAGGTTTCCGGGTCCTGAATAACACTCATGAACGGCGCCAGACCGGTGCCGGTGCTCAGCAGGTACAGGTGCTTGCCCGGGTTCAGGTCATCAAGAACCAGCGTGCCGGTAGGCTTCTTCGAGATGATGATCTCGTCGCCTTCCTTCAAGTGCTGCAATTGGGAGGTCAGCGGACCGTCCTGCACTTTGATGCTGAAGAACTCGAGATGCTCTTCCCAGTTCGGGCTGGCGATCGAGTAAGCGCGCATAAGCGGGCGGCCGTTGGGCTGTTGCAGGCCGATCATCACGAACTGACCGTTCTCGAAGCGCAGGCCCGGATCGCGGGTGCACTTGAAGCTGAACAGAGTGTCGTTCCAGTGATGAACACTGAGGACACGCTCGTGGTTCATGTTGCTCATGTACGTTTGACTCCTGGAGATTGGTCTGCGCGGCTCAATGAGGCTCAACGTGCGCAATTGCATCGCATTCTAATAGCGACGACAATATCTGTTAACTGGATTATTAAGATAAGGGTTATCGGTTATATCGATATGCGATTTACTCTCCGTCAACTGCAAGTCTTCGTCGCCGTGGCCCAGCAGGAAAGCGTATCCCGTGCTGCGGGTCTGCTCAACCTCTCGCAATCGGCGGCCAGCACTTCGATCACCGAGCTTGAGCGCCAGTCCAGTTGCCAGCTGTTCGACCGCGCCGGCAAACGCCTGAGCCTCAACGCCCTTGGCAAACAACTGTTGCCGCAAGCAGTGGCCCTGCTTGACCAGGCCAAGGAAATCGAAGACCTGCTCAACGGCAAATCCGGTTTCGGCTCGCTGTCGGTGGGCGCCACGCTGACCATCGGCAATTACCTGGCGACCCTGCTGATCGGCAGTTTCATGCAGCGCCACCCGGAAAGTCAGGTCAAGCTGCACGTGCAGAACACTGCCAATATCGTGCAGCAGGTCGCCCACTACGAAATTGATCTGGGTCTAATCGAAGGCGATTGCAGCCACCCGGACATCGAAGTGCAGAGCTGGGTCGAAGATGAGTTGGTGGTGTTCTGCGCGCCGCAACATCCGCTGGCCCAACGCGGCTCCGCGACCATGGAAGAACTGACCCACGAGGCATGGATTCTGCGCGAACAGGGTTCCGGCACGCGGCTGACCTTCGACCAGGCCATGCGTCACCATCGCAGCGCGCTGAACATTCGTCTCGAGCTGGAACACACCGAAGCGATCAAACGTGCAGTGGAATCTGGCTTGGGGATTGGCTGCATTTCGCGGCTGGCGCTGCGCGATGCCTTCCGGCGCGGCAGTCTGGTGCCGGTGGAGACGCCGGATCTGGACCTGGCGCGGCAGTTCTATTTCATCTGGCACAAACAGAAGTACCAGACTTCAGCGATGCGCGAGTTTCTCGAGCTGTGCCGAGCATTCACCGCCGGGGTGCAGCGCAGCGACGAGATCGTTTTGCCGACGATTGCTTAAAGCAGAATCACCGCCCACACCAAAGCGATCATGCTCAGTGCGACAAATTGCGCGGCACTGCCCATGTCCTTGGCGTTTTTCGACAGCGGGTGCAGTTCCAGCGAAATGCGGTCAATGGCCGCTTCCACCGCCGAATTCAGCAGCTCGACAATCAGCGCCAGCAAGCAAACCGCGATCAACACCGCCTGCTCGACCCGGCTGACATTGAGGAAGAATGTCAGCGGAATCAGCACCACGTTGAGCAGCACCAGTTGGCGGAATGCCGCTTCGCCATTGAAGGCGGCGCGCAGGCCATCGAGCGAATAGCCGGACGCGTTGAGGATGCGTTTCAGGCCGGTCTGGCCCTTGAAAGGTGACATAAGAAAGAAACCAGCCAAAAAGGTGTGGGGAAGCTAGATCAACGAAAGTCAAAAAGCGTGAAACCGCCAGCCATCACTGGCTCGGAATTGACTCAAGTTGTTGCAGCAGTAAAGCCGCTTGTGTGCGAGTGCGCACGTTCAATTTGCGAAAGATCGCCGTGACGTGGGCCTTGATGGTCGCTTCCGACACGCTCAGCTCATAGGCGATCTGCTTGTTCAGCAGACCTTCGCAGACCATGGTCAGGACCCGGAACTGTTGCGGCGTCAGGCTGGCGAGGCCATCACTGGCAGCTTTCGCCTCATCCGACACGCTGACTGCTTCGAACGCTTGCGGCGGCCAGAACACGTCGCCATCGAGCACCTTGCGCACCGCTTCCTGAATTACGCTCAGATCGCTGGACTTGGGAATGAAACCACTGGCGCCGAACTCGCGGGATTTGACCATCACCGAGGCTTCTTCCTGGGCAGAGACCATCACCACCGGAATCTGCGGATACTGCCCGCGCAGCAGCACCAGCCCGGAAAAACCGTAGGCGCCGGGCATGTTCAGGTCCAGCAGAACCAGATCCCAGTCAGCCTTTTCAGTCAGGCGAGCTTCCAGTTCGGCAATGCTCGCCACCTCCACCAGTCGCACGTCCGGGCCAAGGCCCAGCGTCACCGCTTGGTGCAGGGCGCTACGAAACAGGGGGTGATCATCGGCAATCAGGATGTCGTATGTGGCCATTTTTCAAATGATCCTGTTTTTGATGGCAGACGCGGTAGATTCCGGTCTGGCCAAAGCAACTCGAGACAACGCTTGGAAGCGATATCCACAGGGGCACGTTCGACGCCAATCAACAGCAAACACGGCGTCTCAAACCTTGGCCGCACCCTAATCGGCGCCAAGCATGCCCAGCGCAGCCGGGGTGGTCAAGCAAGATGGCCAGCGCTGTCGACAGTATGGGCCACTATCGGGCCAACGCCGGCTGCGGCTTTCGTATATAGGGCAGCAGCTCGGCGTGAGCGGGCGTTGATTCATTCATGTCCAGTTGCTGCTTGGCACCGAGGTAATGCTGGCTGAACACATCGAAATATGCATCCAGCGCCGAAGCGGCTTCGCTGTCACCGGCCAGTTCCAGGCACAACGCCGCGACTTCGGCGGTGCACAGGTGCTCGCTGCGGGTCGAACGGCGCAAGCGATAGCGCGAGAGTTTGTCGGGCAGCAGGCTGAGGATCGGCAAGCGGTCGAAATACGGACTCTTGCGAAAGATCTTGCGCGCCTCCGTCCAGGTCGCATCGAGCAAAATGAACAGCGGGCGCTTGCTGCTATCGACTGCCACCGTGTTGGTCACCCGCGACGGTTCGACATACTCGCCCGGAAACACCAGGTACGGCTGCCATTGCGGATCGTTGAGCAGTGCAAGCATCTGCGGGTCGGGCTCGGTGCGTGACCAGATGAACGCATGGTTGTCGCGCACCACATCGGCAATCAGCCAACCGGTGTTGCTTGGCTTGAACACTTCCTTGCCGGTCATGATCAGGCACACGCCGGAACGGGTGTCGACGCTTGGCCGCCACGCGCACAGGCAATGACTGATGATGACCCGGCAATCGCGGCAACGCTCGGAGCGAAAGCCGCGCGCCTGAATCGGCTTGATGCCTTCGTCTTCGCGCTGATCGCGCAGGCGGGCCACGGCGTTGGGGGCAGGGTTCATCGCAGGCAACACCGGCAGACAGGGAAACTCGACACGAACGACACTCGGCAGGGCAATAAAGGCCGGCAGTTTACCAGAGCGTCGGCCACAAGCCTGTACCGTCCAGACCGGCTCCCCTATAATTCGCCGCCACTGAACGCACCGCCCCGTGACGGGTCGAACCACCAGTCACCGAATCAGGAGAGTTTCATGCTGCGCCTTATCGTTCCCACCGCTGCCATTCTGCTGGCGTCGTCCTTTACCGCTCAGGCTGCGTCCCTGAGTGAGCAGAATCTGAACCGAGAGCTGCGCAACGTCGCCGCCCAAAGCAGCGTCGGCACGCCACGGGCGATCAATGAAGACATTCTTGATCAAGGCTACACCGTCGAAGGCACGCAGCTGATCAACCATCTGAGCGTGCAAAAAAGCCACGCCGACAAGATGCGCGCCGATCCCAAGGCTGTGTATTTCCAGTTGGGCGCGTCGGTGTGCAACAACCCGTCGTACCGCAAGCTGATGGCCAAGGGCGCGATCATGCGTTACGACTTCACCGAAGTGAAAACCAACAAAGCGATCGGCTCGGCCAGCTACCAGGAATCCGATTGCCCGAAAGCCGCGCCAGCGAAGAAGAAGTAATCAGCGCGAAGCCTTGGCGCGCCGCTGTTCATCCTCGGCGCGCAGTTCCGCCACCAGCGCCTGCAGATAGCGCGAGCGACGCTCGCCGCCGGCCAATCGTCGGCAGCACTCTTCTTCGAGACTCAATTGATGCGTCTCGGCCGACTCCTGCAACATTCGATACAGCTGCGTATCGATCTCCAGAACCACTCTGACCATGCATCCCGCCTCCTTGCCACCCACGAATCCTTGAATTGCTTTGCCTTGCGCAAACGCAAGGTTGTCTTGCGACGTCTGTATTTGAGTAAATCAGAGTGATGGCCCTTTGCGATACGTTCAGACGAGCGGCGAGGCTTTGGCGCAAATCAGTAAGCGGTTGCCAGACAAAACGTTACAGCGCACTGTTCAAGTCAGCGCGAATGCGTGCGAGGGTCTAGATTGAGAGTATTCCCGATCATTTGTTAACGGCAGAAATGGAACTGCCGGCCCTGTGTGTTTTTGCAGTGCGACCCGGACGCTGGTTGTCCGGGCTACCCGCCCTGTACAGAAGGAGACGTTGAATGCCTTATCAACCGAATGACCTCTTGAGCCGTCATTTTCAGGAAAGCGGCGACCTTGTCAGCCAGGTCGAAGCCCAACTCAGTCATATTTCCACCAACAGCCCGAACATTCCCATCTACCGTGACATGATCCTGACCGTGCTGCGCATGGCTCAGGAAGACCACAACCGCTGGAACGCCAAGATCACCCTGCAAGCCCTGCGTGAGCTGGAACAAGCGTTCCGCGTGCTCGAACAATTCAAGGGCCGGCGCAAAGTCACCGTGTTCGGCTCGGCACGTACGCCAGTGGAACATCCGCTATACGCGATGGCCCGCGAACTCGGCGCGGCGCTGACGCGTGCAGAGATGATGGTCATCACCGGCGCCGGCGGCGGCATCATGGCCGCCGCCCACGAAGGAGCCGGACGTGACCACAGTTTGGGTTTCAACATCACCCTGCCCTTCGAACAACATGCCAACCCCACCGTCGACGGCACCGATAATCTGTTGCCCTTCCACTTTTTCTTTACCCGCAAACTGTTCTTCGTCAAAGAGGCTGACGCGCTGGTGCTGTGCCCGGGCGGGTTTGGCACCCTTGATGAAGCGCTGGAGGTGCTGACACTGATTCAGACCGGCAAAAGCCCATTGGTGCCGGTGGTGTTGCTGGATGTTCCGGGGGGTACCTTCTGGCAAGGTGCGCTGGACTTCATTCGCAATCAGCTGGAAGAAAACCGCTACATCCTGCCGACCGATATGAAGTTGATGCGGCTGGTCTACAGCGTTGAAGAAGCGGTGGAAGAGATCAATCAGTTTTACAGCAACTTCCACTCCAGCCGCTGGCTCAAGCGGCAATTTGTGATTCGCATGAACCACAAGCTCAGCGACCAGGCACTGGCGCGGATGCAGGAGGAGTTTGCTGATCTGTGCCTGAGCGACCAGTTCCACCAACATGCCTACAGCGGCGAAGAACACGACGATGCGCAGTTCAGCCATCTGGCACGGCTGGCCTTTGCCTTCAATGGCCGTACCCATGGTCGTCTGAGGGAGTTGGTGGACTTTATCAATCTGCCGGAAAACTGGGCCGATTCAAAACCGCCCACTGCACAACGCTCACGCGAGCCTTTCAACGTAATTTGAAGGCAAAAAAAGGCCCGCTATTTTCTAAAAAATAGCGGGCCTTTTTTGTTGAATCGGTCTAATCGTCCATCCCTCGACCGCTGAACAAGCGGTTGATCATCTCCATCGAGAACCCCCGATACGCCAAAAACCGGCCTTGCCTGGCCCGTTCTTTCGCATCAATCGGTAAATGTCCGGAGAACTTGCGTTGCCACGTATCCTGAAGCTGCGCCTGCCAATTGATACCACTTTCGCGCAGGGCGATTTCGATATCGGTACGTTGCAACCCCCGCTGGCTGAGTTCCTCGCGAATTCGCAGGGGGCCATAGCCGGAACGGGCGCGGTAGGAGACAAAACTTTCAAGGTAACGGGCTTCGGAAAGCAGCCCCTCTTCCGTCAAACGGTCGAGGGCTGTTTCGATCAGCTCCGCCTCGGCGCCGCGCTGACGCAGCTTACGCGTCAACTCGACTCGACCATGCTCGCGACGTGCGAGCAGGTCCATGGCGGTTCGCCGCACCGCGACGAGGGTATCCAGTACGGCGGTGGTCATCGCTGGTATCAGAGATCAGCATCGGCCAGGTCGTCTTCGGTCTCTTTGACCGCCGAGGCCTTGGAATCCGCGATCACCGCTGGCGACAGCAGCTTGTCACGCAGCTGCTTCTCGAGCTTCGCGGCGATTTCCGGGTTGTCCGCCAGGAACTTGGCCGAGTTGGCCTTGCCCTGACCGATCTTGGTGCCTTCGTAGGCGTACCAGGCGCCGGACTTCTCGACGAAACCGTGCAGCACACCCAGGTCGATCATCTCGCCGTTGAGGTAGATGCCTTTGCCGTAAAGAATCTGGAACTCGGCCTGACGGAACGGCGAAGCCACCTTGTTCTTCACAACCTTGACGCGGGTTTCGCTGCCGACCACTTCGTCGCCTTCCTTCACCGCGCCGGTACGGCGGATGTCGAGACGAACCGAGGCGTAGAACTTCAGCGCGTTACCACCGGTGGTGGTTTCCGGGCTGCCGAACATCACGCCGATTTTCATACGGATCTGGTTGATGAAGATGACCAGGCAGTTGGCGTTCTTGATGTTACCGGTGATTTTACGCAGCGCCTGAGACATCAGACGTGCTTGCAGGCCGACGTGCATGTCGCCCATTTCACCTTCGATTTCAGCCTTCGGTACCAGTGCCGCCACGGAGTCGACGATGATCACGTCAACGGCATTGGAGCGCACCAGCATATCGGTGATTTCCAGGGCCTGTTCGCCGGTGTCCGGCTGGGAAACCAGCAGGTCGTCAACGTTGACGCCCAGCTTGCCGGCGTACTCTGGATCGAGCGCGTGTTCGGCGTCGACGAATGCGCAGGTCGCGCCGGCTTTTTGCGCCTGGGCGATCACGGACAAAGTCAGCGTGGTTTTACCGGAGGATTCAGGACCGTAGATTTCAACAATACGGCCTTTTGGCAGACCGCCGATGCCGAGTGCGATGTCCAGACCCAGAGAGCCAGTAGAGATGGCCGGGATCGCCTGACGGTCCTGATCGCCCATACGCATTACGGCACCCTTGCCGAATTGACGTTCGATCTGACCCAGGGCCGCAGCCAAGGCTTTCTTCTTGTTGTCGTCCATTAAAGTCCTCACGTAATCAATAAGGCCTGACGGCCAACACCTGTATAAGTAGCCAGTATTATTCCACAGCGTTCGAAGATCGCCTACCCCTGATTTTCGATTTCTCGTGCCGCTAGTCGCACAAGCCCCTCTAGCGCGGCCTTCACCGTTTGTCGGCGGACTTCATCACGGCCGCCGGGGAAGTGCTGAACTTCAGTGTAAACCTCATCGCCCACACCCCAGGCCAGCCACACCGTGCCCACCGGTTTGTTCGGCGTGCCGCCGTCGGGACCGGCTACACCGCTGACCGCCACGGCAAAATGCGCCAGGCTGTGCCGCTGCGCCCCGCGCACCATGGCCTCGACCACTTCACGACTGACCGCCCCTACCGTCTCGAACAAATCGCCTGGCACATCCAGCTGCCGGGTTTTCTGCCGATTGGAGTAAGTCACGTACCCCGCTTCAAACCAGGCCGAACTGCCCGGAATCCGCGTAATCGCTTCGGCGATACCGCCACCGGTACAGGACTCGGCGGTAGTGACATGAGCATTGAGCACTTGCAGACGTCGGCCCAGTTCTGCGGCCAGTTGGGTGGTCTCTTTCACGGCGAGCTCCGGATCGTGTGGAATGCCTCCACCGTACACGAGCCGGACGCGCTTTCAATACACAGAATCATTCAAGATGTTCGGGCGCCAGCGCTCTGACATAGGCCTGACAGGCCTGCAACGCAATCAATCCACGGTCGCCGGTGTCGGTGATGGCGATAATTCGTTGAGCATGCGCCGGGTCAAGTCGGGCGCGTACGGTTGCAGGATCCACGCCGCCGGTGCCGGCGGCGGCTGGCACCGCACAGCCGTGGGCAACGTCGCCGGCATCGAGAAGGACTGACAGCCGCACATCGGCAGTAGCAAGGCGATCGCGCAAGCGATCCTGATCACGTTGGGCATCGCTCAGCGCTCGATAATGGGTTTGCTCACTGGCCGCGAGCCGCTGCTCCAGTGCCAGGCGTCTATCCTGCTCGGCCTGTTGCGCGGTGGAGGCGGTCTGCGTCAGTTGATTGAGGGTTTCGGCGTTTAACCGCGCCTGCTCGGCTAATCGCCGCCCGTAGCGCCAGTCCTGAAACTGCCATGCCGCTGCAAACGCCCCGGTCACCAGCAGCAACAGACCAATCACGCGCCAGGAGCCGGACATAGCACCGCCCTCGCCCGCGCCCAAATCTCGAGGCGATCCTGCAAGCCGTTCAACCCGCCGTTGATCCGGCGGGTGATGGTGTTGAACTGGTCCGCGTCGGCCAGTTCATTCAAGCCCTTCTGCCCCCAGAACCACGCCGCCGATTCGGCCGCCCACTGCGGTTGCTCGAGCAATTCGGGCAATGCCAACAGACGCTCATCGCCAAACAAGCCGAGGCTGCATTGGCGATAGTTGGCGCGACCGGTGATTTGTATGAGCCCACGCCCTCGGTACTTTTGCCCGTCGCCATCCGCCTCGGGCGTATTGCCCAAACGCAGCGCCAGCGTACCGGTATCGTATTTGCTCAGGTACTGGTTGTTGCCCAGTTCGCGCACGTAACGCAACTGTCCCGACTCGTGGCCGACCTGCGCGAGGAAGGCCGCTATACGTTTTGGCGTATCGATGCGATGCCTGGCCATCGCGGTGTTGAGTGGCGAAACAAAAACGCCCGCTTGGGAGCGGGCGTTGGGCATGATGTCGATTAGGTGTGTTTCAGTTAATTGCATGATGCTTGATCCTCCCTGGATGTTGTCCCGATTGAATCACGGCTGGCGGTTGATGCTTGCCAGCCATTTTTTTCCGGAGTTTTCAGGTAATGAACCGTTCGATCAAAACGGCCTCAGAGTGCAGCGGCCAACCATACGGGAGCCACTGGCCGATGCTCGCTGAACGGAAAGAATGATCCCTGCGGCCAGTCACGCAAGTCACGACGATAGGCCTGCAACTGGGCGTATTGCTCGGTAGTAAGCGTGGTACCGCCGCCGTCCTCGAGTTCGTCTCGGTCACGCGCCACCAAACCGTCAGTGGCGGCCAGCTGGGCCGTACGCCAGGCGCGCTCGGCGTCAGCAGCTGCATCCGGCGAGGGTGGCGGGGGATCGACGAGAATCGGATAACCGTTAGTGGCGCTCACGCCGATCATTTTTGGCGTGACCGCCAACTGTTGCAGTAATGAGATCCAATAGCCCTGAGGAATCTCGATTACGTCATCGGGAATGTCCGTCGAGTTGATACCCGGCACATACGCACCTTGGGTGCTGGCGCTGAATAAAACAGTGAAGGGGTTCATTCAGTAGCCCTTTGCAAAATAATTCACCGACCAACCGGCGCTGACTTGACCAGCAGCATTGCGAATTCTCAGCGTGCAGCCCTTTGCGCTGTACGCTGTTACCGCAACCATCGCCGCATCGCCCCCCGTATGTGTCGCTACCAGCGAGAAATATGCCTTGGGAAAAGTCATCGCAAATGTCACGTAGACATCCCCCTCGGCGTTCGATATCCCCGTGCCCCACTGATCGATGTTGCCACTGGCGTGTTTTTGATACCCGGGATTGCTGACCATTCCGGAAAACAGCGCGGCGTATTTCAAACTGGCGGTCCCGTAAACCGTCCAGATGCCGCTCTCTTTGACAAAGTTGGCGCTCTCCCCGCTGTTCATCACAATCGAGGTCAGATAGGCCCCTTGGGGGCTGATCTGCGCACCGGACTTACTCGCAACCGTGACCGGTGCACTGTTGCGGCAGTGCAGGCCAATGCTCGCGCCATCAGGTACCGAGGCCACGTCAGGCAGGGTGACGGTATAGGAAACGGTCCCGCCCATTCCGATCGAGCAGCCGACATCAGCGATCGACAGTTGCGTTGCGGCGGATACTCCCCTTGCACTTGCGTAACTGCCTAATGCACGCTGAACAAACTCAGCAGTGGCCACCGACCGACTTTTATCAAACTGGGCGGCAGTCAAAAACAGCGCCGGGCTGCGAAGTGCGCCGAGCAATTGATCGTTGGTCGTCTCTTCCGGCGTTAAACCCGCCGCCTGAACAACACTAAGAATTTCCTGCGTTACACCATTTCCCCACACCGCTGGAATCAGCGAGCCCGGCGCTCCGCTTGCAGGGTTTTCATCCACGAACCTGCCATTGACCAGTCCGATATTGGGCACACTCTTTGGATAATCCATTTTTAGTCTCCGGCTGTATTCATTCGATGCCGAGTGCGCACACAGCCAGCCCGGTCTTTCGAACGCATCTGCATTCAGCAAAAATACTGAGCACTTGCAGATTGTTTTCGCGGCTGACGCACTCGACTCCAGCACTGAAGCATTCAATCAGGCTGCGGTGGCCAATTGATCGCGCGAGGGAAAGCGGGCTGACTTTCGACTCTGGAAAGCAGTACCCGGTACTTTCTCCAGAGATCAAGTTGCGCCTGGGTCATTGGCAACTGCGTGGATTCCTCATCTGTTGCCATGCCCAATGCCACGGAGTCCTGCAGAGTGCTGAGGTCACTCTGCAACTTTGCGATCATCGAGGAAGCCAATGCCGAGAGCGCGGAAGATTTCATGCGCATTGCATCTTTCAGTTGTTCTTCGTCGGGTTCGGCAATGTCGCCGTATTCCAGAGCAACTGCCCGTTCAAACAATTCTCGACCGTGAGTCTCCGGATCTTTCGGCGAAGCCGTAAAGGGTACTTCACCCAATGAATCTCTGGTCTCCTCGAAAGTCACCAACAGGTTCAACGAGGTATGTTCCACGTCGTTCCAGCAAGGCTGACGCGCACTCAGAATTGTCATCATTTCAATAAACCCTCAGGCATAGAACAGTGGAGTCAGGGCTGGCACCGTCGGCATTTCGGATAGCCCCCATGATTCGCCAGGTGCCAGCAGGTGCGCCGCCCCAGGCAGAGCCGTCGGTGGCCGTGAACCGGCAGTTGACACCGGCAGCAAGTGCGCCCGGCCCTGTAGCGCCTCCTCCGCCAACGACCAACAAGGCATAAGAACCGACCACCCCTGCTTCGGCGGTTGATTGCGCAGCGACCGCTTTCGCATTACCGATGCCGTCGGTCCAGATGCTGCCCAGATCAGTTGCATCGACTTGTGCCCGCAGAGACGTACTGTCAGCCGCCCAGCCGATCATTACCGTATTGTTCGACTGGAAGTTTCCTCCGCCCTGGCGAACCGGGGTAAACCCCAGACGCGGCTGCAAAAGATAAACGCCGTTATCGGAAGTACGCCGCATATAGGGCTGATTCGGATCATTACTGGCAAACCCTGCCCAGGTAATGCCGTCACTGAGCACGCGAGCACTGACTTGGCCGGTGATCTCGGCACGCGTCATGCCATCCGTGATGCCATAGCCCGCAAGTGTCGAGGCACTTTTCGCCAGCATCACGACTTCGTTGCTGTTCTTGTTTCGCATATAAGGAGAAGCGGAGCTCCCACCTGCGAAACCGGCCACCGAACACGCATCCGAAGCGATTTTGGCGTCCAGCAAGCCATTCGTCGCACTCTTGCTGTAAACGTCCGCGACATTGGCCTTGGTCCCGGGGTCAAAGTTGGCCGAACACCACAGGTTGCCAAAACTGGTAGCGTCCACCTGGATCAGGATGTTCTTGCCGTCCCAGCCAATGGACACGGTATTGCCAAGTTGCCCGGCGCCACCGCCTTGTTTCACAAATGCGCTGTTGGCAGCCACTTTCGTGTACGCATCCACTATGCCGTACCCATCAAGGGTTGTCGGATTAGAGCCGGCTGTTACTTGCCCCCGTGCATTAACCATGACCTTGCGGTATTCGCCAGATGCGACCCCGGTGTACCCCGCCAGCAATTCAAACGTCAGCGCAGTAGTGCCGACCTTGATCGGACCGGGTGTGGTCAGTTGCCAAAGACGGGACCTGTTCACCACACCTTCATCGGTCGCAATGATAAAGCTGCTGGTCACTTGATAGTCCTGCGCGGCATCCACTGCGCGCGACCATGAGCCGGCAGCCACCACGTAAACACCGTTTTGCGATGCATTGGCCTGATCTTTCACCAGCACTCGATCGGCAACGGCCAGTTGTACACCATCGATGTTCTGCAAACCGCTGAGGGCAATTGTTCCCGTGGTCGCTACCCGCACCGAGTTCTTGAAGTCATGAGCGGCAAAACTCTGGATGGCTTGCAGCAGCTGCGTTGAAACATCTTCCTCGGGCTCCATCCCCGCCGCTTTGATCACGTTCAGGATCTCTTGGGTAACAGCATTGCCCCAAGTTGCCGGGATCAAAGACCCAGGTGTTCCTGCGACCGGGTTCTCGTCCACAAACTGTCCATTCACCAGCCCGACACCGGGGGTGTTTTTCGGGTAATCCATACTTTCTAACCTCTAGTCATAATTGATGTGCACACGGGTATGCGCAGGTGCACTGCGATGGATAAGGCATTCCAGGGCGCTACCGGGATTTACACCAAAGCGCTCGCCCCAATAACTGGCGCCGAAACGCCGGCCGATGAATTGCCGCCCACCTGTGTTGAGCGTCCACATGAACTGCGCCTGCCAACTGCCAAAGTGCCCCTTACCGAAACGTGAGCGCCCCATTCGTGGTGCTCTCAACTCAGTCACGGTGGCGTTGGGATAGCCTTGAGTTCTGGCGATTTCGACGAAGTAGCCTATGGTCTGGCTGCCAACTGCGAGCAGGCGTCGGCGCACCGCCAGACGACGGTCGTCGAACAAAGGCTTCTGTCCAAGGCAGGGATCAGGCAAATTCATGACCCGCTCCCAATCGGGTACCAGCTCGCTGACGCCGGCAGGATCCATTTCGTTTTGCAGATCAACGGCGCGGGCGTCCAGACGCGACAGCTCTTGGGAAATACTCACGAGCACTGCGTCCAGTTCAGGTACTCGCTCCGGATCCCAGGCCGGACCACTGGGCAGCAAATTGCGTAACTGGGCCTGATATTGCACCGCAGTTCTTATGCCTCCCATATGCACCCCCGAAGGTCAGCAACTGGTTCTCGGTCGGCACGACATTGCCAACGGGCGCAATCAGTTGGTGGTCATACTCACCGGTGGCGCTGCTGATCGCTTCGCGAATATGACTTTGCAGCAAGGTGTCGCCCAGACCGGCCTCGCGGTTGTGCAAATCATGCAGTTGCGCTTGCACCGCGGCCCGCACGGCGCTGGTATCGGGACTCAAGCGTATTTTATAGGTGACCGGGACCTGCTCCGGAGCCAGCACATGGACTTCGGCGGTCACCGGACGCAGCGGTTCGATATAGGCCTGAACCTCGGCTAATTGCTCAGCCCCGGGAATCGGCTGCGTATCGTCATCGCGCATGATGAACAGGCTGACAATGCCCATGCCGCCTTCGCCGCCCCGGCACCACGCCCGCGTCACGCCCGGCACTTCCAGTGCCCAGGTCTCGTAGTCGCTGGCCGAGCCACCATGAGGTATGACGCGGTAGGAACGAATCACCCGCGAGCGCAGCGATTCGAGGCTTTCCCGCGCCACACCGCCGCTGAGGCCCGGCGCCAGCACCAAGAAGCTGTTGCCGACAATCCCGGCAATCGGCTGCACCGGGGTCAGCGTCAGACCCGCATCAGCGTTGCCCAGACTGCCGGCCTCCAGCGCCGCAATCGTGGTGCTGTTGCTGCCATTGACCGTGGTGCGCGCCGTGGTGACTTTGTAGGTGCGGCCATCGTTCGCTTGCAGCAGAGTGTCGACGTCAAGCACGGCGCCGGGAGTGGCGGTAAAACTGACGCTGCCGGTAGCCACTTGCGCGGCTTTGCGCGGCTGATTCAGGCGCAGCGCGGCGATGCGTTCCAGGGTTGACTCGTCAGCCTTGTCCGGCAGGATCTGCTCGGCGATCCAGTCGAGATAACCGTACAGACCATAAGCGGCGCCGCCGAGGGTGCGGGCGAGCACTTGCGCATCGGACTGGCGCAGCGAATCGCCGGCCAGGTCGCTTTGGGTGCGCTTGATCAGCACCGGCAGCGAAGGGGTTTCAAACGGCATAGATCACCTGCCAACTGTTATCGGGGTTGATGTCCAGACGTTCGCCGTCAGCCAGCGTGAGGATCGTGCGCAGGTTCAGGCGCTGGGCGTCGAGGCGTTCGCTGATGATGTCGATGGCGCTGCAGTGGCCGTCGTCGAGCAGCCATTGCAGGGCTTCGCGGGCATAGAACTCGGCGTCCATTTGCGTCTGCCGGGTCAGCTTGACCCGGCGCAGCAGCCACAGCCGCGAGCCGATGCGATCGTCGGCAACCGTGGGAAAACTGTCGCCCCACCAGCCGAAGCGTTCTTCGTCATCGAGGGCGTCGTCATCAACGGCGCGACGCCAGGTGAACAGACTGATGAGCACGGCGCGGGTCAGCGCGGCGTGGAGGTTCTGGCTGATGAACATCACTGGCCTCCTGCCGGCGCGCCGGTCTGACCGTTACCGGCCTGCACGCCAACATGCACGTGTTTGATCTGGCTGATGCCGCCAGCCAGTTGATCACCGGTGGAAACGATCTTGCCGGTCTGGTTGATCACCGGCGTGTCGAAGTTCACCGCGCTGCTGGCGCGGATGTTCAGCGTGGCGGTTTCGATGTCGATGATCCGCCCGCGCTTGAAGTGAATCCTGTCGCCCTCGTCGGTGTAGATCGCCACTTCACCGGCAGCGAGTGCTTGCAGGCGATAGCGACGGTCGGCGATGACCAGGGCGATGGCGTGGGAACGGTCGCCGCCGATGAAGGTGACGACCCCTTCTGCGCCAGCCAGCGGATGGCTGGTGAAACCGTAGGGTTCGAAGTGTTCGAGGTCGTCGTTGACTTCACCGGCGGTGAGGCGCATTTGCAGCGATTGCAGCTTGGTTGCCGAATTGGCGAGCACGACAGTGCCGCGCGCCAGCAGGCGTGTCAGTAGGCTCATGGGTTTCCTTAGACTTTGTCGACACAAACCCTGTGGGAGCGGGCTTGCCCGCGATGGCGGTGTGTCAGGGAAAAAATGTATTTGTTGTCACGACCGCTATCGCGGGCAAGCCCGCTCCCACAGGGGCCATTGTCGCCAGCAGGATCCTGCGTCAGGCATGGGATTGCTTCGGGGGCGTCGGATCAGGATCAAACGTATGCGGCGGCGCCACTTGCAGCGTGGTCACCGAACCCTGCGCCGACAACGAATAAGTGACCTTGGAAATCAGCATGTCACCATCGAAATCGAGCACCGGATCCTTGACCTTCACTAGCGTGTTATGGCGCCACAAATCGCCATTGCTCTGCCGCCAGCCCTGCACCTGATAGGTGGTGGTCTGCGCGCGACCCATGCGGGTCGCGCTTTCCCATTGGGCACGCTGCTGCGCCAACTCAAAGGTCAGTTGCGTGCCTTCGTTGATCACCGTGGTGCGCCGCCGTTTGAAACTCAGGTCGGCCGCCGTCGACTCGACTTCGCTGACCGCCGCGCCGCTTTTCGCATCCGAGCCTTTTTGCTGGCCGATCACCCGGTACTCGGAGAACACCTGGCTGAAATCCATTGGCGCATTGGCCGACAGGATATTCTTGCCCAGCTCCAGCGCATCGCTGGCGCGGCCACCGCTGCCGGGTTTGGCCAGCACCAACTGGCCCAGCTCGTTGTCGGTGGAAAACACCCGCAGCAGCGACAGCAATCGGTCGATCGACTGGAATGCCGTTTCACCCGGCACGATGGTGTGTTTGGTCAGGCGTGTGGTGTCGCTGATTTCATTGACGACCCACAGTCCATATTCGCTCGCCAGATCGCGGACGATAGTCAGCAAGGGTTGTTGCTGCCATTGGCTGGGCAGGTTACGGGCGGCGCAATCGACCAGATCCTGGGTCTTCGAACTGCCTTCGATGGTCAGGCTGACCTGCCGCCCGTCATAGCGGATCGGCGCCTTGAACACATAGCCGGTAAGCACCAGATCCTTGCCGATTTTCACTTCACAGGGGTCACCGGGTTTAATCGGTTTGCTCACCGCCTGCCCCGGCCATTGCCAGGTAATGTCGAGCTTGAAGGTGCGGAACTGACGCTCGAGATCGGCGGTGATTTCGACGCTTTTCCAGCCGCCGTATTCCATGTTGTTGACCGTCAGCGTGACGTGATTGTCCATCTCGTTCATGGCGTCACTCCCGCGAGACTTTCACATCGTTGGGCGAGAAACCGGGATGGGTAATCGCGTTGCGCTGAGTCACTTCTTCGACTCGCGTGGCGTCGCCGAACTGCTTGTAGGCCACGACCACTGCCGGAAAGCTTTCCTGAAACGATTTGCTGACTTGCCGCACGCCAGAAGACGCCACCGCTTTGAGATGAGCCACCAGCGCTTCCTTTACATCGTTGATGGCCTGGAAGTGCGCAGGTCCGGCTTTCGCCAGCATCGGGTCGATGGCTGCAGTCACCGCCGTGCGCAGCGCTTGCATGTCATCGCTGACGGGGACTTCCTGACGACTCACCGGCGACGTCGACTGTTGAGCCAGCGACGGTGTCGACGCCAGTTTCACCGGCGTGGTCGCCACTGGCATCGACGCGACCCACTGCGCGACTTTGACCAGCATCGTGTCTTGCACCAGATCGGCCATCGCCTGCGCTGCGGCATTGGTGTCCTTGCCGGTAGTGATCTTCGGCGCATCGGCCTTGCGAATCGCTTCGAGTTGCTGCGACACGTCGGCGATCACGCCCCGGTAGCCTTCCTTGGCGAACGCTTTCAGTTCCTGGATATCGCCGAGCAAACCCTTGAATTCTGCCGCCACTTCCTTGGGCAGCTCTTTCACGGCTTTGACCAGTTCAGTGATCTGGCGGTACTGCTCGATCAAAGGTTTCAGTTGCTCCTTGATCACTTCATATACGCCGGTAAGGCTGTTGCGCAGGTTGGTGATGCCGATCCGCGCAGCCTTGATCAGCGTCATCGCCTGTTCGAAACGCGCCACCGCCGAACCCAGCAGCCCGTCGGCCTTGGCCAGCAGCACTTTCTGCGTGCTGACCGTGGCGGTCGGAAACGGCAGGGGTTGGTCGGGATAGAACTTCAAGGCGAACGTCACCAGCCCACCGTCCTGGCGGGTGTGAGTCATGTCGCATTCGCCGACCTTGACCTGCAGGCGTCCAAGCCACGGATGCACCAGTTCGCCACGGCCCTGCTCCAGCGCCTTGAGCAGCTTGTCGCGGTGCTCAAGGCAATCGGGGCCGATGATGAACGCGGTCAGATCGTGAGTCTTGGCCTGCTGGCCGAGGTCCTCGAAAAACGGCAGGTCGCGTTGCGGGTATTCATGCAACTGCCCTTTGCGACCGACCGGGGTTTTCGCCTGGTCGATCCAGAAACCGACACCGCGAAAGGATGCCGGCAATAAACGATCACGCCAGTTCATTGGGAACCTCCCATCGACAGTGAGCGATAGCCGATGCGTGAAGACACGGCCAGGCCCGGTTGATTGGTTTGCGGTTGTTCGGTACGCAGGCCTGCCGGCGCATTTTCGAAGCGCACGGTCAGACCGCCTTCGAGTTGCGTACGGTTGTTGGCGGCACTTTGCTGGATCAGCGCGCTGGAGGTTTGTGGCAACGAGCCGCTTTGCAGTGTGCCATTGCCAGCAGGCGCCGGGCTGGCAGCGAAAAACGCCGGCGCCAGCTCACCCTTGCCTTCGCCATTGGTCTCGCGTTGCGCTTGGGTCAGCGTTTCAACCTTGCCGGTGACCTTGGCGATCAGTCCGGCGAAGCCACCGTCGAACAACTCCTTGATCGGCGCAATGACGGTTTGCAGCTTTTGCCACAACTCGCCGAACCACTCGGTGATCGGCCCCCAACTCTCGATGATCTGATCCAGCGGTTTCCATTCGAACAGGCTGTGCAGAAAATCCACGACCGGCGCGGAAAGCGCCAACACGACGCCCCAGATCGCCGAAAAGACCTCACCGATCGGCTGCCAATACTGAGTAATCTGCTCCAGCGGCGACCACTCGAACAGGCTGGTGAAAAAGCCTCTGACCCGCTGCACAGACGTTTGCAGCGCCATCCAGATCGGTTCGAAGAACCCGACAATCCCACCCCAGGCGCTGGTGAGCATTTGCATCGGGAAAAAATCGAACAGTGCCCGCAAAGTATCCCGGGTGCTTTGCACAGCCGATTGCAGCGTCGTCAATATCGGCTGGAAATACGCAACAATGCCTCCCCAGGCGCTGGTGATCATCTGCATTGGCGAGAAGTCGAACAGCGACACGAGGAATTCTTTAGCCGGTAGCGCGACTTCTAGCAGGCCGCTGAACATCGGTTCGAAGAACGCGACAACACCACCCCACGCATCGGTAAGCATCTGCATCGGCGAGAAATCGAACAGGTTTCTAAGAAATGCCATCACCGGCACACTCAAGGCCTTGAGCAATTCCCAGATCGCCGAGAACAGGCCGGTCAGCGGCCCCCAGTTTTCAATGATCATCCCCGCAGGCGACCACGAGAAAACCGACTTGAAGAAGTCGATCACTGGCGCCGTCACGACCGTGACCTTGTCCCAGATAGCCGAGAAATATCCCGTGACCGGTTCCCACAACGCCGCCAGTGCCGCCAAAGGTCGCCAGTCGAGTATCGAGCGCAACGTCGCCATCGCACTCGCCCCGGCGTTTTTCACGCCTTCCCACATCCCTGTGAAAAACGCGCTGATCGGTGTCCAGTTGGCCAGGATCAAACCGGCCGCCACGGCAATGCCCATGGCGATCAGCATGATCGGGTTGGTCTTGAGCACCATGCTCATGAGGTCCATCACCTGAGTCATACCGGTGACGGCGGTTTGCATGGCGGAGAAGGCAATCGCCCCCGCCGCCAGGCCTTCGACCAGTTTCGGATTGTCGGCGAGCAGACTGCCGACCTGCGTCAGCATCGGTTCCAGCCCGACCACCAAGGCCCCCACCGCCGGCACCAGCGCGGCGTCCACCGCCGCCGAAACCTTCTGCATCGACGCACTGAACACGTTCATGTTCTGCGTCGCTGCTGTCGGCGCGGCGGGCAGATCGACGGTTTTCGCCGTGTCGCTGACTTCGCTCAATTTGCCCTGGAACGCTGCGGCCGATTTGATGCCGTCTACAAACGGCGTGATCACGCTGCCGCCGTTGAACAGACCACTGATGTCCAGTTTGCCGAGGCCGGTCTGCTCGAGATTGTTTTTAAAACTCTCAACCTTCATGCGCAGGGCGCCCAGTTTGGGCGAGAGTTCATCGATGCCGGTGATCAGCACCGGTTTCGGGGTTTTCTTCTCTTCGTCTGCCATCACTGCACCTGCTGCATCGCATTGATCCGTTGCGCGTGCTCCAGCGATTCGCGGAGCACATCCAGTGGCCTGGCCATCATCTGTTCGGGATCAACCTTCCAGAACCAGGCCAGGTCATAGGCGACGGCGATCAGGTCGGTGATGGCGCCGACGCCGCACTCATGAAAAAACTCGCAACGGCCCAGCTCAGCGCGTTGAGGTCAGCCAGATCCAACTGGTTGACCGACGACGGCGGGATGCCCGCGCACACAGCGATGTATTTGGCCGCCACGTCCATGTCGAGGCTGACTTCTTCGCTCTTGTCGATCTTGTACGGCAGCGCCTTGATCGCTCGCACTTCCTGCACCGTCGGGCGGCGCAGAACGAGTTCGGCCAGAGGCTCGCCGTGGGCTTCGATCGCTACCTGAAGCTTCACAGCGCCGCTCATTGCCAGGTCCCCTTGATGCCTTCGAATTTCAGTTCGATGGTGGCGTCGTCGCCCTTGGAAACTGGCTCCTCGACCAGATAGGCGCCGGCCAGCACGTAAACTTTGCCGTTGCTGAATTCGCAGGTGACGGTGATATCGGTGCCTTCGATCAGCTTCTTCAGCGGGAAGTCGGCGGTGTGCAGCGCGGTCACTTTGAACGACGGTGCGATGTCGGTTTCCTTGTAGAAACCGGGCACGACGGTTTCACGTTTGACGGCCATCAGCGGGGCTTCGCAGCCGCCATTGATGGTCAGTTGTGCGCCGTCGACCTTGACGTAGCAGGTGCCTGCAATCAGTTGACCCATGGTGTTTCTCCCTTCAAATAAAAAGCCCACGCGAGGTGGGCTGAATGCTTAGCGCCGACTGCGCGGATCAGGCCGCGTCGTCGTACTGCAGACGGAACTGGTTGAGCAGTGCGAACACGCGCAAGCCATTGATGTAATCCGGCGGGAACAGCACGTTCACGCGGCTCGGGTCCTGCACGTCGCGCTCGACGATCAGGTGTTCGGCGAACAGCTCGGCGTTTTCCACGTGGCCTTCCAGCTCTAGCTTGGCGTACTGCGCAATCAGCTCGCCGCGAATGGTCGCAGGCGTGACGATCGGCTGACCGGCGCCGAAACGGGTACCGTCGGAGGCCAGTTTGTGGCGGCCGTATTTGCTGGTGATCACGCTTTGCAGACGACGCACGATGAACGCCGACTGGTGCATGGTTTCGCTGTCCAGATAGGAGTTGTCGGCCTGGCCGTAGGCGTTCTTCTGGTAGGTGGTGATCGAGCGCTGGATGCGCACGTAACCGCCTTCGTAGTACGCAGTAGCGATGCCGTAGTTGAGCAGCGACTGACGCTCGGTCAGGGTGAAGCGCTCGCTGGCCGGCGCCGGGTCAACACCCGGCAGGCTGCCGCTTTGCGTCGGACGGCTGGCATCGGCGGAGATGAACACCGCCGTGCGCGCAGCCAGTGCCGCCGCTTGTACCCAGAACGGTTGCGGTACGCCCGGCTCCAGCGCCTGGATGGTCATGTGCTGATCGTTGCGCGCCTGGCCGGCAGCGACCAGCGTACCGACCGTGCCGCGTTTGGCGCTGTAGACGTGACCAAACAGTTGCTTGGCCCACGACCAGCGACCGGTGCTGTCATCCATGACCGCTTGCCAGGTGTTGAGAGTGGCCAGATCGGACCACGGCAGCGCGATGAATTCGAAAGGCTCATCGCCTAGAGCCGCGACGGCGGCGATCTGATCCGGCACACCGGCGCCGCCGGTCATGGCGGTGATTGCGCTGGTCAGACCGGCCGGAGTTTCTTCGCCGTTGCTCTTGCCCAGGCGATTGAATTGCAGGCTGATGTCGTTGCCGCTGTCGCCGGTCCATTTGGCGGTCAGGGTGACCACGCCTTCGGCAGCCGCCGCGCTGACCGGCAGGTCGGCAGTGGCGTTGATTTTCTGCGCCAGTGCGGTTGCCGCTTGAGCGGCGGTGGCGCCGTTGACCACGGTGGCTTGCACACGCACGCCGCCGACATACAGGTTGAGCATGCCCGCCTGAGTTGCGGTGCCGGTCAGGGTCAACACACCTTTGGCGATAGCGCCTTCAGTGTTGTGCAGCGGCAGGCACCAGATCTCGCCGATCGGGTCGGCCTTGCGGAAAGTCTCGTACATCGAAGCGAGCATCGAGCCCTGGCCGCCGATGCTTTTCGCCAGCGCCACGCTGGAAACCAGCACCAGTTTGCCGACCTCAGTCGGGGCAATATTGTCGTTGACCTGCGCGACGATCAAACGGCGCATGGCCGAGGTCGCGCTGTTGGCGGCCGAGTTGTCCATTTCGGCATAGAACAGCGGCACACGAATGTCCGCCGGGATGTTGCTGAATCCGATCGCCATTATTTGGCTCCCTGTGGTTTAGCCGCTTTTGCGGTTTTGAGTGTGATATCGCCGTCGGCCAGACGCCGGCGCCACCAGGCGCTGTCCAGCACTTCTCGGCCTGCAGCCGGCAACAGGTCGCCGGCCTCCGGGTCAGGTACGACACGGCCAGCGGCCGGCACTACGGTGATGCGGTTGCTCATGGGGTTACGTCTCCAGAGAAAGTCATTTCCACCCGGCCATCCGGACCCGGGCGTTGCAGGTTGGGGTCAGCCGGATCGATCGCATCGACCCGCACCGTCATCCCGGTAAAGGACGACAAAGCGTCCAGTTCGCGCTCGTGCCAACTCTCCGCAGGCTGACTTGGCAGATTGCGGCCGAGCTGGAACTCGGCATAAAAGCGCAGCCGATAGAAGGCACGGCTGCTGTTGATCGAGACCATCTCGCCGCCGTCGTAAACGATGGCGCTGTAGTCGGAATCGGGCTTGAACCCCACCAGCGCGCGCCACAGTTCGGCGCGCAGGTCGTGCAACAGATCCAGCGCTTTTGTAGCGTCGGTGGCGTCAAGGGCCAGGACGATTTCGAAGCCGTCGCGGATTGGTTGGGTGGTGAGGTTTTGGGTGGTGCCAGGACTGGCCAGATCGGCCAGCGGCAGTACGTGAGCTGAGGGTGTCGGTAGATCGGGGTTGCCTTGCAGCAACGCCAGATCGACACCCACCGAAATGTGATTGGCAAGGCCAGGGCATTGCCCACGCAGTTGCGTGAGGATCGGGGTGATCTTCATGGGGGTGTTCCGAAGTAAGAGAAATTACAGTGAACGCCGCAGTCCCTGTGGGAGCGAGCCTGCTCGCGAAAGCGGTCGGATGCTGAAGCTGACGTGCCTTTCGCGAGCAGGCTCGCTCCCACAGGAATAAGCACTCGGTTCAGGATTACTGTTCCGCCTTCGGATCCAGGCACGACGCATCAATCAGGCAGCGATAGCTGTTCTCGCGACTGCCGCTGGCGGTGACCTTGTCGATCGACCAGCGTCCGCGCATGAAGTCCGGCCAGCTCTCATCGAGCAATACCAGCCCTTCGGCCGCGAGCCGTGGATCCCCCGGGCAGGTGATTTTCACTTTGTACCTCTGGCGCAACATCTTGCGTACTTCGCCCTCGCCTACTGCGATGGCATCCGCTTCGCTGGGCTGCTTCTGGCGCAGCGTCTTGAACGGCGCTACGCCCGTCTCGACCCAACGCAACACCCCGGCCGCCGCGTCCCAGAAACAGGTCTTGCAGCCCTTGGCCTGCTCGCGGGCCGATTCTTCCAGCGTGGCGCTGATGAATGCGTGATCACCGGGGCGATTGTTGTGCGTAACCGACAGCGTCACGTCCGGCAGAATCTGCCCCGACAAAGACTTGGTCTGCCCGGGCCGCGCCAGCACATAGACATCGCCATACGGCTTGGCGACGACGTTGTATTTTTTCGCCAGCCGCGTGACGAAACCCATATCAGTTTCGTTGGACTGGTCAATGTGCTCGATGCGGATCAACGAAATCTCAGGCGCGACCCGAGGCGAAAAGCCGTGCAACTCCACCAGCTTGCGAAATAATCCACCCAGCGTCGTTGGCCCATGACTGGCGGTGCGGCGCTGCTTGAAGCCGGTTTCATCATCCTTACTGAATGGCGCCGCAGTGGCCACCAGGGTGAGGCGAAACGGAAACAGTGTCGGCGTCAGACGCGTCACTTTGAACTGGCCCTTGTCGACCATTGCGGTTTCTCGATAACCAACTTGCAGGCCAATTTTTCCACCCAGACTCGGCAGCCCTTCAAGGCCCTCCAGATCGATGGTCAGCGTCAGCTGATCGGACTCGAAACCGGCGGCATCGATGTGCTCCCAACTGATCAGGCGCTGATTGAGCAGGGCCGCGTTGGCCCCGTAGATATTCACTGCCGGCGTAAATCCCAGTGCCATTCAACCTCCTTAATCCCACGCCGTCGCTGCTTTGACCACGGCGGGTTTCACATCCAGTTCCGGTAGCACGATCCAGACGCCGGCGGGCAGAATCGGCCCGTGTTCGGCCAGGGTCGGGTTGAGCTTCCACAGCGCTTCTTCGGCAGCGTCATCACTGCGCCCGGTTTCGCGGTAGAGCAGCAGATTCACCGAATCACCGGCCACGCTTCGTGCTTTACGCATTGTTGAACTCCGCTAGTTCGATGACCCAATCGACTACCATCGCCGTACCGTCATCGATGATCTGGGTCTGGGTTTCCTGAACGCTGCTGATCCGCCACAGGCCCCAGTTTCGACCAATCCCGTCGATCAACGGCAGCGGGATACGCAGCGCCTGCAAAGCTCGCAATTCATCGAGCCGCTCCATGGCTACGGCGTACATCGACTTGCCGGTAATGGTCAGGGTTTCCGGTTTCTGTCCGGTCTGGCTGGACTTGGGTTTGCTGGTGAGGATCTGTATCTCGGTCCAGCCGCCGTCAGACTTGCGCAGCAACTGGTGGTACGCAAAGTTGCGCGACAGGCCGAAGATGAAACTGCCCAATGCCATTTGTTGTTTCATCAGGCGACTCCATCGGTCAGGGCCGCGTCGCGGCGGGTGGCGAGGGGGTTGTTGGTCAGCAGCGGGGTCATTTGCATGAACTGGTTTTGCAGATGCTGCGCGACCAACATACCGATCTTGTCCGAGCTGCCGGGGTCGCTGCAGTAGACCTGGACCGAAGGTGCGTAGGTCACGTGCTGGTTAGACGCATGGGCGCTCGCCAGATCCTTGCTCACTTGGGCGGGCGCAGAAAGCGTGTCAGGCGCGGTGATAGCAAGTCTTTCACTCAAAGCAGTTTGCGCGTTTCTGCTCGATGCCGGAATCGCCTGCGAAATAGCCTCCAGAGAAACCGTCGATGGCCCGAGGTGCGGCGTATCGACCAATGATGCTCGTTCGCCAATTGCCATTTCCGCACCGGCCGCAGGAGCCAGACTGGCAATCCCTGTCACCGGCTTGTCCGCTGCGAGCCTCGATGCAGAATCTGCTGTTGACGAAAGATCGGGGGATTCGCCAGGGCGCTACCAGGTATCCGTTTGCGCAACCGGTCTTTCGCCTCATCGACACCGGCGTCCAACACAAGATCGAATAGCTTTTTCAGGGCTGAACCCAAAACAATGACCCCCGCCGTGATCGTCGGATGGTCCTCAGCGAATTCACTTATCCTGTCGATGCCGGCACCGGCAACGCTCAGCACTTCAGGAGAGGGCGCCACCGCCTGGGCGCTGGCGATAGCCAAGCGCTCGTTTCGAGCAGTCTGAGCATTCCACTGTCCTTGCGGGGAATTGGAGCGTGCCAGTGCAGACTGGCGCACCGAACTCCGCTCACCGATCACCGAAGTCGCGTACTGACTTTTGTCCTTTACTTGCGAAAGGGCCTCGTTGACATCGCCCGGATTCTGCGCCAACAACTGCACCGCATTGGCGCTGTCAGCAAACAGGGTTCGCGCCAGCGTGGCGCGTTGTTCGACAGGTTTTGCGTGCAGCGCGGCAAGCACCGAGAGCAGCGCACCCTGGGCATTCTGCTTGTCGGGGTCATGCATTGCAGCGGTCACGGCAGCAGGATCAAGTCCCAACTGCTTCCAGGCGCCACGCTCGGCGGCGGAGACGCTGTCACCTTTGCCCAGGGCAGCTGAAAGGCTCTTCAACGCCTGCCCGGCATCGTCTTTGCCCGTTCCGCTGCGGAGCAAGGCTGCCGACAGCGCTGCGGCCTGCTCGGGCTGCAAGCCTGCAGTGAGCGCCGCCTCGCCTGATTGCTTGAGTACGGCGCCGATGTCGGCGGACTTGACGCCACCCGGCATTTTGCCGAGCAGGTGTGTCGCATCCGCGAGGTCAAACGCCTGATCGCGAGTGAGCTTCATCGAGGTGCGCCACACCGTCATCATCTCGGCGACTTCCATCGCTGGGATTTTGAGTGCCGACGCTACGACCGCAGCGTCGCTGGCGAAGTTGAGCAGCTCAAAAGACTTGTCCGACGCGTTGGTCAGCTCATTGCCAATTCCTGAGTCGGCGGCCAGCGTTGCAACCTTGATCAGTTCGATACCGCTGGTGCCTCCCGCCGCCACCATCGGCTTACTGGCCATGATCAAGCTCGACAGTGCGATTTCGTTGGCCTGCACTGGCGTCAATTGTGCCGCGCTACCCAGATCGGCCGCCGCCGAATAAAAGTCAATCGCCGGCCTCACACTTTCTGGTGCCTTGGTCCGCTCGGCGGCCTCATCCGGCGCTGCCGACGCGCTGGTGGCTTCACCGTTTGCGGTGGAACTCAACGAGAGCATCCGCAAGTTGGACAATGCCAATCGCAATGAATCGATCGCTGTCGTCAACGCATCGATCCTGATACTTGCGGTGACGAGCGCCTGACTCAGCTGGGGATATTGATCGCCGATGATCGGTCCGGGGCCGGGGTTTGCCGCAGCCATGTTCAAGCGGATATCACCGGTTGCTGCGCCCCCCGCTCATCGGCATTCATTGGCGCAAATTTGCTTTCTGCCATGCCGCTCTACTCCTGTTTCACGCCAAGGCGAGTGATCGCTATGTCGTAGCGGCGCAACGCCTTTTCGGCGTCCCATTCCAGAATCTCCGCTTCACTTACCGGGTAAATGAGCGGGACGATATCGAGGATTACTTCGATGTCGCGTTCCGAAAGTAGGCCGCCGGCTGGTTTAAAAAATCGTCGATGCGCACCTGCAATTGCGTCCAGTCGGGGACGGTCAGGTGGGCCAGATCGGGGATCATCAGGCCGGTGCAGTGGGCGGTGATGAATTCGGCGCGTTCCTTGGCCGTCTTCAGTTTCTTCATCACTTTGGTGGCGCGCAGCACGGGCATTTCCAGGCTCAGCGAGTCGACGGTGCGGCCGGTGACGGCGAGCGGTTGCAACAGTTGAATCTCGTCTGGATCGACAGAGGTTTTCCCGTCTTCCACCTGTTCGAGAAAGTCCGAACTCGGCCGGGTCGACATCTCATGGACGTACTGGGCGATGCTCACGTAGTCCGGGCGTTTGAGCTGATCGAGTTCCTTGACCGACAGGCCGGTGGCGAGCAGCGCCAGCTCGAAGAACTGATCGTCTTCGTCATCGCCGGCGCGTTCCAGCGCATCTTTTTGTGCGGCGTAGAACAGCGGTTTGAGCTGGATCGTTGCGATCTGCGAGCCATCGTCACCGGTGATCGGCGACAGCAGTTCGTGTTGGGGTGGCATCCACGGCATGTATGAATTCCTTGGTGATTCGTTTAGATCCACTGTGGGAGCGAGCCTGCTCGCGAAGGCTTTGGCACATTCGAAATTGATGTAACTGAACGACCGCTTTCGCGAGCAGGCTCGCTCCCACAGGGTTTTGTGATTTGCCGGTAAACCGGGGTTTACGGCATCAACACCGCACGCCGTGCATCACCGAGGATGTCGACGCCGTTGAGCACGAACTTCTGCGTGCGCACGTCGATGTCGATCACCGGCACGCCGTTTTCAAGGCGGTTGTAGGTGCGGCAGGACAGTTCCAGATTGGTCTTGGGCTTCTCGCCCATTTTCACTGCGGTTTCCTCAAGGGATTTCAACTGGCCGCCGACGGTGTGGTAGGTGAACCAGGTATTGCCGTCCTGATCCTGACCGGCTTCACGCACGTTCAGCAGAATGTCGTCGCCGAGCTTCACGCCCAGCGCCAGCAGTACTTCGGCGCCGAGGCCTTGCAGGGTCAGCTTGGCGCCGAGCGCTTTGCCGCCCTTGGCCATTTCTTCGACGATAAAGCGCCCGCCGCGCATCTCTTCCATGTCGAATTCGATTTTCGGCGGGGTGAATTCCTCAACGGTCGCCGACAACGGCAGGCCTTGCAGGGTGGCCGCGATGGCCTGTCTTACGCGGTTGGTAAACATTAGAGAACGTCCTCCAGGAACTGCTCGATGATTTCATCGCGGGCGTTGAGTTGATAAACCATGTGTTCGTTCGGCGCGTAGCGGCCGTAGTCGATGACCACGTACCAGGTGCCGTTCTTGTACTTCTCGACGCTGTTGAGTTCCGGGTGCAGATACACGCTGCCGCCGGGAATGGTTTCATCGGCAACCAGGGTCTGCAGCCAGTCGTTGATGCGCTTGACCTCCTGATCCATGAAGGATTTGGTGAGGTTCTTGGCCATGGCTTTCTGGCCGGCCTTGACCAGCTTGCGGCTGATCGCATCCTCGAGGCCGACGTAGCTGATGAACTTGCCGGTGATCGAGCGGTTACCCAGCAGCGAGAAGCCGCCAAGCACGGTGCGGGCGTAGTAGCTGACGCCGTAACGGTTGAGCAGATCGCCTTCGGTGGACGTGTCGAGAATGTTGTACTCGACGACCCGCGAAACGTCTTCGGCGAAAGTCACCTGGTTGCCCGGGCTCTCCCATTGCTTGACCTTGGCCAGCGCGGCAATCGCCAGACTGGAGGGCGACAGGAAGACGTTTTTCTTCGCCGCTTTCGAATACACGGCGGGCATGTTGTGCACCACCAGGCAACGGTCGAAACCGAGTTCGGCGCCGCCGAGTTCCTGGCTGTACAGGACCTGATCGGCCACCGAGACATCCTTGCCGTCCAGCACTACACGGGCCTTGATACGCTTGCCGAACGCGGCGAACTCACCGGCCACCGCTTTGCTGCCGGTAAAGCCCGGCGCGCCGATGATGGTCAGGTCTTCCGGGACACTGCCCAGCGCCGCCAGACCCAGCTTGCGACCAGTCGCCGGCTCGACACCGCCGATCACATTGTTGACCGTGTCGGCCGGCGTCGCGCCTGCTTCGACGATGACTACGTACACCGGCACCTTGACCACTTTGAGGATCTGGTAAACCGCGTGGTACAGCGTGCCCTCTTCCGAACCGGTCGGATCGAGCAACGCGTGAGTGGTGAAGCTGTTGATGCGGAACGGCGCGTTACGCGGAATCAGCGGATCGGCTTTCGGCGCGGTGCCGACCAGACCGATGACGTTGTCACCCAGGCCACCCATGGCCTCGGGGGATTCGGTGGCATTGACGGTAATGCCGTTGTGCTCGAAGTTCAGAACCTCAGCCATGTTCAGTCAGCCTTCTTGGCAGCGGCCTTTTTGGCCTGGGTGATAGGGGTTTTCGGCTCAAGTCGCCCGGCAAAGTGCAAGGCACTGGCCTCGACATCGAGCAGATCGAGTTCTTGACCAACGCTCGACCAATGCCCACCGCCGGTGGGGAATGGGACGAGCACGGTGTAGGTTTGGCGGGTTGCCATTTTTCGTTTCTCCATAAACGGGAAAGCCCCTCGGGAGGGAGGGGCTTTGGCGGGTGTTGAGGTGTTTGAGGGGTTAAGAAAACGCCCCGGAATTCGGGGCGTTTATTCGATCTGTTTGGCGATCCATTCAGGTTTGACCGGACGCGCTTGCGTCAACGGAAAATCCGACGATTGTGGCCAGTCTCGCAATTGCCGAATGTAGTTCAGCAACTCATTGAACTGGTCAGCCGTCAGGGTGGACGACTGATTCAGATCAAGTTGGTCGCGGTGACGTTCACGCAGCCACAGGATCGCGCTGATCTGCTCGTCTCGCCAACCGCGTTCTTGCTCGGCTCTCTCGACTGGCGTTAACGCGGGAATATCAATCAGAATTGGCAGCCCTTTTTGATCATGGCCGCAAACCTTGCCCAACGGCCGGTTGGCAAAAACTTCCAGGTAACGATCTTCCGTAATCGGAACTACGTCATCAGGCATTTTGCTGTGCAGGCTGTCCAGATAAGTACTGCCGGTTGCCTTACTGTAATAACGCATGTCATGCACCTATTGCGATATAACGAAAGTTCGTCGTTGCGACATTTCCGTAAGCTGTGAAAGACGTCAGGGTTATCGCCGTTGCTCCCAGCGAATGGGCACCGCTTCCCGCATCTGTCGCCACCATCTGGTAAACCTGTGAACGAAACGCAGTCGGATAATTAAAGGTCTGCGTTGTTCCCTGGATGGAGGCTTGGCCCCATTGCAACATGAGACCTCCCAGCCACGACGGGAACACAATGTATCCATTGGGCGCGAGACTGGCCTCGAAGCCAAAACGCAGCTTCTTCGGCGTAACAATGACACTGTCATCCGAGCTCGAATTTACTTGGCTTTGGGTGGCAACTTTCGCTGTGCCTTGATTGATTTCAGAGGCTTGTTGTGCCAGAGCTGAGAACGCAGCGATATCAATGTTTCCCTGATTGATCGGTGCGTTCCAGGCTTTGATGCACCACATGACAGCCAAGTTGCGCGGACGGACGGTTTTCCAGTACGAGCCAGTGAAGCTGCCGACTGTTGCGCCTGTGGTTGTGTAGTAAATATCGCCTTTGAAGTCCGGCGCGGGGTCAGCGTCAATCGCATTGGAGTTGCCAATCCCTTGAACGGCCGGAGCATCTCCATTGTCGCCTTGAGTTTTTGTACCAGCCTGATAGCTGCCAATGTTCCGTCCCTGGTCTATTCCACGCGCATGATCCCACCCGCGGAGAAACTCACCGCGTGAGTCTGGCAAACGGAAATTGCCCGCGCCCTCATCACCCCTCAAGTAGGTAGAGCCCAGGTAAACCGCCAGATCCGGATAGGTCGCAGAGCTTTGCACACTCCCATCTAGTTCCAGAAATCCGGGAGGCACAATTCCCGTAGGGAAAGCCATGACCGCACCAACTGGTACTGCAGCGCCAAGACGGGAAACCTCTTTTACGAGGGCCGCTACGTCAATGTTTCCTTGGTTGACCGGAGCGTTCCAGGCTTTGATACACCACATGACGGCAAGGTTGCGAGGGCGGTTTTCTGACGCTGTTCGCGCTTGCCGAGCGTTGTCGAAATCTATAGAAGTGTAAGCGTCCGTAGCAGGATTCACTCCCTTTGACACGCCGGATTTTGATCCACCATAAACGCCGTTAAGTATTTGCCCCATGCCCGTAGAATCTGCGGCGGAAATCGCACCGGTCAGCCGCTGCATCGCGTCTAGCTGAGGCGTACCGACCTGCCGTCCGGCGTCGACGCCCCGCCCATGATCCCAACCGCGCAAAAACTCCCCACGCGCCTCCGGCAGCCGGAAGTTACCAACCCCCTCATCCCCCTTGTTGAACTTGCCACCCAGATAAGCACTCAAGTCCGGATAAGTCGCACTGCTCTTGACGCTGTTATCCAGCTCCAGAAAGCCCGGCGGCGGCGCATCAACCGGAAACGCCACAATCGATCCAACTGGCAACGCGGAAGCCTTGGCGATCAACGCCTCAACTTCAGCCTTGGTGTACGAATCCTTGATGCCAAACCCAGCCAGCGTTTCCGGATTGGCCCCAGCCGTCGCGCGACCATATTCATCAACAGTCAGGCTCTTGTAAGTTCCCGCAGCAATCCCGGTGCGCCCTGCGAGCATCTTGAATGTCAGCGCGGTCGTGCCAAGCGTGATCGGTGCATTGGTGGTCAGGTGCCACAGCGAATCTCCATTCGCTACGCCCTCCTCCACCATGACCGTCAGGCCCGGTGTGACCTTGGCGCTGCTATTGGCATCCGTTGCCCGCACCCAGTCGCCATTGGCAACGATCCACAAGCCGTTGTCCTTGGCCAGCGTCTGGCTCGGCAGCAACACACGATCGCCGGCGATCACTGCCACACCATCAATCTGCTGCGCGCTGTTCATCACGACATTGCCAGTCGCCGCAACGCGCACCGACTGCTTGCCATCAAGTTTGCCGAGTTCTTCAGCCAGATAACTCATGACCCACGCACGAGTAGCCTTGACCACCGTGTCATCAATCAACAAGGTCACCAGCGACGCATTGCTGGTCTCGAAAATCGAGCGGATATAAAACTCTTTACCTGAACCCGACGTCGCTAGCACCGGTTTGAACGACTCCGGGTATTTGACGATAGCGTAGAGAATGCCGGTGTCGGTCCACAGCCCGGCTTCACGCACATACCAGCCGCCGACGTCCGGCGGGATAGTGACTTCGGCGAGCAGCCAGCTCGGGTTTTTCTCATCCTGGAACAGTGCGTTGAGCGGTCCGCGCCAGACTTCGCGTTTCAGCGCGGTCGCGGTGGCAGCCGGGTTGTAGACCGCGCCGCCGCCGTCGCCGACCGAAATCTGCGTCAACTTGATCGGCACACCCGCAGCCTTGCACGCCGTTTCGTAGGCAATCCCTGCGTTGGTGAGCAGGGTGTAATAGTCAGCCATTCAGGCCCCCTGAGGATAAATAGTGGATGTTTCGACGGTGTACATGCCGGCAGCCATGAACGCCTCGCCAGAGGTTTCGAGCCCTTCGATGAACACCGGATAAACCGTGGTCAGTTCGCCGCAAAACGTCGCAGCACCAATGACGTGACTGCCGAATGCGCTCAAACCCACCGACACGGAGAGAACGTCCCTCTCGCTTTTCGCATCGGCCAGACGGCGGTCGAGACGTGTATCGATTTCTTCGCTGTAGGGTTGGTCGCTGAAGGCACGCACGGAAAAGCTGTACGGCGCGCCGGGCGGTGTCTGTTCGTACCAGGCGCGGATCTCGGGTCTTAATTGCAAACCCTTGGCGGCGTTTTCCAGCGCCTTGCGAGTGCCGGCCTGACGCGCGGTGGGCCAGGCCAGTTCGACGGTCAGGCGTTTTTCCGCCTCCGGTGCGGCGCTGCTCCATTCGGCAACACCGCGATCCGCCGCCAGATACGGCAGAAAGGCAACCGGGGTTTCTGCGGGGTTCATCAGTTCCGGGAACGGCGGCGCGATGCGATCGAGCAAGGCGTCGAAGCCCAGATCCAGTCCGCGTTCGAGGGCCGAGCTGTTGGCCGGAAGCAAGGTTG
Source organism: Pseudomonas sp. AC255 (assembly GCF_979258175.1). Taxonomy (NCBI): domain Bacteria; kingdom Pseudomonadati; phylum Pseudomonadota; class Gammaproteobacteria; order Pseudomonadales; family Pseudomonadaceae; genus Pseudomonas; species Pseudomonas sp. AC255. The sequence continues at coordinate 3,996,910 of NZ_OZ409841.1, forward strand.
GCCGCTGAGTTTTTTCAGTCATAGCGTCAGCACCTCGACTTCAACCGCTGTGCAATACGGCGCCTGAAACGCGGTGGTCACGATCGGCGTCAGCGGTTCGAGAATCTGCAGTTGCACGGCGCCGGCGCTGTGCAGCGTGTAGTCGATCCAGCTCGGATCGACCCGGCCTTCGAGGCGATGGCAACTGTCGGCATACGCTTGCAATTGTGCTTGCGCCGCGACCCTGGTCAGGCCCGAATCAGGGCCGGAATTGATCTTGGCAATTACGCGGATTTTGTAGCGCTGGATCTCGGCAGCCTTGACGGTAACGAGGTCGGTTTCCGGGCGCACGTCTGGACGAGCAAAGTGCTGACGGACGCCCTCGAGCAATGCTTCGGAAGGCGTGCCATCGCCGTCTCGAGAAAGCACGGTGACTTGCACTTCGCCCGGCGCAGTGCGACGCCCGTTGCCATCCTTGACCTGCGCGGCGAGGCCGTCGGGATCGAAGGTGTAGGTGACGTTTACCACGCCGGAATCAGTGGACTCAACCTGCACCGTGGGCCGCTCGCCGAGGGTGAACACCTCGCGGCGATACTGCATCCGCGAACCCGCCGCCGGTGCATGAGGTGCCAGGTAATAACGCAACCGAGCGTCGTCATCACTTTCATAAATCGCCGGCACTGGCGGGAATGCCGCCGGGTCGCCGGGATCGAGCAGTTGCCGCTCAAGCCCCATGTCGGCCAGCCGCGCATCGAGATTGCTGCCGGTCGCCCACCATGCCAGCATCTGTTTGATGCATGCGTTGTATTTGCGCTCATGGGTTTGCAGACGCACGCAGAACGCTTCTAGCGCGAGGGTCAGCAATTCGCTTTCGTTTTCCAGGCTCACCTTGAGTTTCACGGCGCTGGTCGGCGAACGAGCCCCCACGTATTCGACGACGAAGGCTTTGAACTCGTTGAGTAAATCTTCGAACGCTTCAACCGTGATCAGCGCGGGTTCGGCCAGTTGGTTCTGGCCGGGGATCAGCATGCTCATGTCACCACCTCGAAGGTTTGTTGGCGGTTTTTCCAGGTGCCGGCGAAGCGCAGCAGCAGGCCGTCGCCGTGACGACTGGCGACAATTACTTGCGGCTGAAAATCGTCGATGCCGTTTTGCGAGTTGTAGAACGCTTGGGCGGCGTGGCTCTGTGCCAGAAGCAGAATGTCGTCACCGAGGTTCTGCCCGAGGAGAGTGGGAATCAGCGAACCGTACAAGGGCCGTTTTTGCCGAGTGCCCAGCGGTGTGGTCAGGGCTCGGGTCGCGCGCTGCACGAATTGCAGCCAGTCGTCGACCGTGGCCCCGCTGTCTCTATCGATTCCGATCATGGGAGGCTCTTGAATCAGGGGCTGATGACGCGGCCCTGGTGGTCGACCAAGGGGCCGCTGAAGTGCACGCCAGAGGCGTCGATACTCAGGCCGACGGCGCCCAGTTGCAGGGTGATCAGTTGTGGCGTCATGGCCAGACGTGCAGGGCCGATGCTCAGTTCGAGCGACTCGCGAGACCCTTGGAATTGCGTTGGGCCGTTGAGCCAGTGCAAGGCGTGGCTGGCGTCGTCGTAACCGCTTTCGCTGCCGTCCTGATGTACCCGACGGGTCAGCGTCGGCACAGTCGAGGCCGGGGGAAACGGTCACTGTTCAATCCGAACAACGCGACACTCTGCGCACCGCTTTCACCGCTGCCATAGTTGAACAGCAGGCACTGCTCGCCCACCGTCGGGATGCGCGATTCACTTTGCGCACCAGCGCTGGGGTTGAAGAACTTGATCGCTGGGGTGAGCAATCCACCATGGCTGACTTGGCAGGTATTGCTCGCCGCATCAACTGACTGGCAGATACCAATGCGACAGAAACTCTCGGCGCGGCGGTGCAAGTCTTCGATTTCCGCTTCCATTTCCGCCAGACGCTCAATGATCGGGCCGAGTTGCATGCGCAGTAATGCATCGAACATCGGTCAGCCCTCCAGCGCGGTGTACTGGTCCGGGTCGTCGATGTTGCTGACTTCCCAGGTGAGAGCGAATTTCGGCATGCCCAGCGGATCGTCGAGCAAGGTCGGGCCGAGGTAGAGTGTCTGGTTGAACGCCAGGGTCCAGGTTTTGTATTGCTGATCGCCACGGATGAGCAATGACGGCAAGCCATCGATATTCATCGGTAGATCGCATTGATCGCCGGGCAATCCCCAGCGGTTGTCGGTGATCAGGTTTTTCAGCACGGCGATCAGATCGCACGCTGCAAATGCACTGGCGGCAAGGGCCGGGATGACTTGCAGAGAGACCGTCATGACATGAGCAATTCGCCCGTCAGCGGCGCGCACCCCGGGTCCATTGCGGTCGAAGTCGATCAGCACCCAGGCCTGATCGCCCGGTGCAGTGAAATCATCATGGTTGCCGACGGTGAGGTTGAGGCCGGCGGTGTTGCGCAGTGACGTCGCGATGGCTGTAAACAGTTGCGACGGCTGCTGGATCGGTGTGGGCATACATGACCTCCTTTTCAATCGTCCACGCGCAGCCCTGCCGCCAACATGGCGGCACGGAAAATATTCAGGGTTAAGGGAGGTCGCGCGGCGGCACTTCGCAGACGCCGATACGCTTGGCCGCCCAGCGTTCGTAAAGGCCTATGGCGACATCAGCGCCGGCCATCGCCGTCAGGCAGCCAAAAGCGCCAGCGGCCCAGATCGACATGCCGGCGGCATACAGCAGCATGATCGCCGACACGCCGCAGATCATGCAGGCACCGGAACGTAAGGCCAGACGCCTTACCAACGACCAGCCACGGGCGCCCTCCTTGTCGGCGCGCCACATTTCGCCGGACACCCCGCCAACGACGGCAAGGAGGATGACCAGCCAGATCGGCATGTCCGCCAACGCTTGTTGCTCGTTTGTCATGTCACGCCTCCGTGGGTGATTGATGAGTGATGGGTTGGGTTCAAACGGTTTCTCTTGAGGCAGGCATTCCAAAAGCCCGGCGGGGCCAGGCTTTTCAGCAATGCTCTTTCGCGATCAAGCGTTGCAAAGCGCAGCGATCAGAATGGCGCGATCGGCCAGATGACTTCGGGAAAGGTGTTCTGCCGCAGACGTCGAGGTAATACTGTTTGATGGCACGCAATTGCGACCACTCTTCTGGAGTGGCGACTGCCAGGTCCACTTTGTACTGCAGTGGGTTGAACTTCAGGAACTGCTCGACTTTGTCAAAGCGTTGTTGCAGGCGGCCTTGGACGACACGGTCCATTTCATCGGGTTCGAGAGGCAAAAAAGTCTCGCCGTAAGGGCCTGGTTGCAATTTGTATCCCGGCTGTGCGGTGGTGTCACCGGTGACATTACGCCACACTGAGTAAGGTTCATTGGCAGGGATTGCAGGCGGCTCTCCCTCAGTGTCCAGCACCTGAAGAACGACAATGGTGTTACTAGGCGAAATAGTCAGGACATAACGGTTCATCTCAATTTCCTTTTTGACGGGTTTCAGCCAGTGCTGCTGATTTAGCTTCACACTTGGCCAGACAATGCTTGCCGCAACCGAGGCAGGCATTCCAAAAGCCCGGCGCTTGTACACCGGGCTTTTCAGTAATGCGCTCCTTCGCCTCCCTTCAAATCCTGTGTTCGAGAAGGAAGCTGACTTTTCGGCGCTACTGGCGCGGTACGAGTCCATTCAGATTGTTTTTCCGACCGCGGTCCCTGCCCGCCGGATAACTGCTTCTGGTGCTTTACGCTGCACACCCGGGTCAGTTGCCAACCCTCTGAACCGTTGAGGCCGGTTCATCGCTGCCTGTTCTTGTGGAACTAAAGAGCTTGTCTTGCCAGCCGCTTTGTCGAGCGGCTTGGTGGCAAGAATATGCATTGATGCATATACAGTCAATGCGTAAATGCATTTATTTATGCATTAAATTTGCGCATATGCATGAAACCCAAGCGGGCCGAGGGGTGGGGAGATTTCTGCAGGCGAAAAAAACCTGCCGGGGGGCAGGTTTCAGTTGAATCGAAAGGGGCTAGCGGGCGTACATGCCCCACCAGAAGACGTGACCAAGGATAACGATCTGCTCTTCCTGGATTTCCTGGAAGCTGTAGTCCTCGTCCGGATGCTCATCGCGATTGAAGCTGCGCAGACGGATACCGGTGGGCAAACGATAGAGTTGCTTCACGCGCAGCTGACCATTGTGATTGATCGCATACAGGTCGCCATCGATGATGTCGCCGATGCCGCACTTGCCGGCATTGACGCCGACGGTGGCGCCATCGCGCAGAACCGGCAACATGCTGTTGCCGCGTACTGTCACACACTTGGCCTGGTCGAACTGCACACCGTTGTGGCGCAGGCTGCGCTTGCCGAAGCGCAGGCTTGAGCGCTCGCTCTCTTCGATGACGAATCTTCCTGATCCAGCAGCCAATTCAACCTCACGTAGAAAGGGCACCGACACCTCGTCGTCATCGACAGGGGTGTCGTCGTCCCACAGGCTTATATCCTTGAGTTCCGCATGCACGTCAGCGCGCGTGCCGGCCGCCGTTGGCGCGACATCCGCGCGCCCGCGCAACTGATCGGTGCTGACGTTGAAATATTCAGCGATCTTCGAGATGTGTTTATCCGAAGGATCGACAATCTTCCCGCTGAGAATCCGCGAGAGCGTTGATTGAGGCACGCCGGTGCGACGGTGGAGCTCCGTGGGGGAGATCCCGTGCTGGTCGAGCAGTGCTCTTAAGACGGAGGAAACGTTGCGTTTTTGCATAACGCGCATAGTGCTTGAAGTTTTTCGCGAAGACAAATGCTGATTTGCATAAATCGTGCATAGATCAACTTTTCCCTGCCAATAAATGCTCACCCGACCGCAGCGCCTGCGTCGGGCAGACTGGCCATGGTAACCTTGCGCCCATCGCGGAAAAGCCCGGCCACTGCCCGCGCTTTGCCCTACATCTTTTAACGAGTTGCCCGACAATCCGATGAATAAAGCCGTCTCCGACCTGTCCTCCCACACTCCGATGATGCAGCAATACTGGCGCCTGAAGAATCAGCACCCTGACCAGCTGATGTTCTATCGCATGGGCGATTTTTACGAAATCTTCTACGAAGATGCGAAGAAAGCTGCCAAGTTGCTGGACATCACCCTGACCGCGCGCGGGCAGTCGGCGGGTCAGGCGATTCCGATGTGTGGGATTCCTTACCACGCGGCGGAAGGTTACCTGGCGAAACTGGTCAAGCTCGGCGAGTCGGTGGTGATTTGCGAGCAAGTCGGCGACCCGGCCACCAGCAAAGGCCCGGTGGAGCGCCAGGTCGTACGGATCATCACGCCGGGGACAGTCAGTGACGAGGCGCTGCTGGATGAACGCCGCGATAACCTGATCGCAGCGGTGTTGGGCGACGAGCGTCTATTCGGTCTGGCGGTGCTGGACATCACCAGCGGCAACTTCACCGTGCTCGAGATCAAAGGCTGGGAAAACCTGCTCGCCGAACTGGAGCGGGTCAACCCGGTGGAATTGCTGATTCCGGATGACTGGCCAAAAGACCTGCCGGCGGAAAAACGCCGTGGCGTACGCCGTCGCGCGCCGTGGGATTTCGAGCGTGATTCGGCGCTGAAAAGTCTCTGCCAGCAGTTTTCCACCCAAGACCTGAAAGGCTTCGGCTGCGAGAACCTGACCCTGGCCATTGGCGCTGCCGGTTGCCTTTTGGCCTACGCCAAGGAAACCCAGCGCACTGCCCTGCCCCATTTGCGTAGCCTGCGTCACGAACGTCTCGATGACACCGTGGTGCTCGACGGCGCCAGCCGGCGCAATCTGGAACTCGACACCAATCTGGCCGGCGGCCGCGATAACACCCTGCAATCGGTGGTCGATCGCTGCCAGACCGCCATGGGCAGCCGCTTGCTGACTCGTTGGCTGAACCGGCCGTTGCGCGATCTCACCGTGTTGCTGGCGCGTCAGACCTCGATCCGCTGCCTGCTCGACGGCTACCGCTTCGAAAAGCTGCAACCGCAGCTCAAGGAAATCGGCGATATCGAGCGGATTCTGGCGCGTATCGGTCTGCGCAATGCGCGACCACGTGACCTTGCGCGTCTGCGCGATGCACTCGGCGCACTGCCCGAACTGCAAGTGGCGATGACCGATCTGGAAGCGCCGCACCTGCAGCATCTGGCGGCTACCACCAGCACTTACCCGGAACTGGCGGCGCTGCTGGCAAAAGCCATTATCGACAACCCGCCTGCGGTGATCCGCGACGGCGGTGTGCTGAAAACCGGTTACGACAGTGAGCTCGACGAACTGCAATCGTTGAGCGAAAACGCCGGCCAGTTCCTCATCGATCTCGAAGCCCGGGAGAAAGCCCGTACTGGTCTGGCCAACCTCAAAGTCGGCTACAACCGTATCCACGGCTACTTCATCGAACTGCCGAGCAAGCAGGCCGAATCGGCGCCGGCCGACTACATCCGCCGGCAGACGCTCAAAGGCGCCGAGCGCTTCATCACACCTGAGCTGAAAGAATTCGAAGACAAGGCACTTTCCGCCAAGAGCCGCGCGCTGGCCCGGGAAAAAATGCTTTACGAGGCGCTGCTCGAAGACTTGATCAGCCAGCTGCCACCGCTGCAGGACACCGCCGGCGCCTTGGCCGAACTGGATGTGCTGAGCAACCTTGCCGAGCGTGCGCTGAATCTCGACCTCAATTGCCCGCGTTTCGTCAGCGAGCCGTGCATGCGCATCACCCAGGGTCGTCACCCTGTGGTCGAGCAAGTGCTGACCACGCCGTTCGTGGCCAACGATCTGAGCCTGGATGACAACACGCGCATGCTGGTCATCACCGGCCCGAACATGGGCGGTAAATCCACTTACATGCGGCAAACCGCGTTGATCGTGTTGCTAGCGCATATTGGCAGTTTCGTGCCGGCCGCCAGTTGCGAGTTGTCGCTGGTCGACCGCATCTTCACCCGTATCGGCTCAAGCGATGATCTGGCCGGCGGTCGCTCGACCTTCATGGTCGAGATGAGCGAAACCGCCAATATCCTGCATAACGCCACCGAGCGCAGTCTGGTGCTGATGGACGAAGTCGGGCGCGGTACCAGCACCTTTGACGGTCTGTCGCTGGCATGGGCGGCGGCCGAGCGCTTGGCCCATCTGCGTGCCTATACGCTGTTCGCTACGCACTACTTCGAACTGACCGTGTTGCCGGAAGCCGAGCCGTTGGTGGCCAACGTCCACCTCAACGCGACCGAGCACAACGAACGGATCGTGTTCCTGCACCACGTTCTGCCCGGGCCTGCCAGCCAGAGCTATGGCTTGGCGGTGGCACAACTGGCCGGCGTGCCGAGCGAGGTGATTCTGCGAGCGCGGGAGCATCTGAGTCGCCTGGAAGATACCGCCTTGCCCCACGAAGCGCCGAAACCGGCAGCCAAGGGCAAGCCGTCGACACCGCAGCAAAGCGATATGTTCGCCTCACTGCCACATCCGGTGCTCGATGAATTGGCCAAGGTCGATCTGGACGACATGACGCCACGTCGAGCGCTGGAAATGCTCTATGCACTGAAGAACCGGATATAAGCACTGAAGAAGCGGATATAACGCAATTCGCTTCAAGCTGTTAGAATCTCGCGCGGTTCGGGATGCTGCTGGCTCATAGCCTGGTCAGCAGGTATCGCTCCCGAACCTGGCGACCCCAACCGTGAAGGGGCAACGCTGCCGCCGCCTGAGGAGAAAATTAGAAATGACCTTCGTCGTCACCGACAACTGCATCAAGTGCAAGTACACCGACTGCGTAGAAGTCTGTCCGGTGGACTGCTTTTACGAAGGCCCGAACTTCCTGGTGATTCACCCGGACGAGTGCATCGACTGCGCGCTGTGTGAACCAGAATGCCCGGCTGTGGCGATCTTCTCGGAAGACGAGATCCCAAGCGGCATGGAAAACTTCATCGAGCTCAATGCCGAGCTGGCGGATATCTGGCCGAACATCACCGAGAAAAAAGAATCGCTGCCGGATGCCGAAGAGTGGGATGGCCAGCCGAACAAGATCAAACACCTCGAACGCTGATCTACCCCGCGCTCGACTGAAAGGCCCCTTGCGGGCCTTTTTGCTTTTGCAGATTCTGCTTTTCTGCAGACGAAAAAAGGGGCGGTATGACCCGCCCACATTTTTTCCCTATTCCCTGTATTCCTTTTCATCGTCCTGATGAATCGCCTCCTGCGATGTCCGTTCCCCTCTTCCGTGAAGGGCGTGTCTGTCCGTCGACACAGTTGAGATATTAGAGAGTTTCTGGAGACGAGCAATTGGCCCTCGGCGTACGCGCGCTCTGTCACAAGGACATAACATTTACGAAATAATTAATAAAATCAAAAGGTTGCTCACTGTAAGTGAGCGCGATCGCCTTCCACCGAAGTGTAAAAATAACGAACACTTACGACACAGTAAGCAAAGGCTTACAGCGCGAGACTACAAATTCAGAAATTGACGACCGCTTGTCTGGTGGCTGCCGAAAGCCCGATTTGCTGCACGCGAAAAACAAAAAAACCCCGACTGATCGAATCAGCCGGGGCTTTTGCGGGCGGAGGATAAGGCGCTTATTGAAACAGCGACTCGCTCGACAGGCCGTTCTTTTCAAGGATCTCGCGAAGGCGCTTGAGCCCTTCCACCTGAATCTGCCGTACCCGCTCGCGGGTCAGACCGATCTCCAGGCCGACATCTTCCAGCGTGCTGCTTTCGTGACCACGCAGGCCGAAGCGGCGAATCACCACCTCGCGCTGCTTGTCGGTCAGCTCCGACAGCCATTGATCGATGCTCTGCGACAGATCATCGTCCTGCAGCAGTTCGCACGGATCGGTCGGACGATCGTCAGTGAGTGTGTCCAGCAGGGTTTTATCCGAATCCGGACCCAGCGAGACGTCGACCGAAGAAACCCTTTCGTTGAGGCCGAGCATGCGCTTGACCTCCCCCACCGGTTTTTCCAGCAGGTTGGCGATTTCTTCGGGTGAAGGTTCGTGGTCGAGTTTTTGCGTCAGCTCCCGTGCGGCCCGCAGGTACACGTTGAGCTCCTTGACCACGTGAATCGGCAGCCGGATGGTCCGGGTCTGATTCATGATCGCGCGCTCGATGGTCTGACGGATCCACCAGGTTGCGTAGGTCGAGAAGCGGAAGCCGCGCTCCGGATCGAACTTTTCCACCGCGCGGATCAGGCCGAGGTTGCCCTCTTCGATCAGATCCAGCAGCGACAGCCCCCGATTGACGTAACGCCGGGCGATCTTGACGACCAGCCGCAGGTTACTTTCGATCATGCGCTTGCGCCCGGCAGGATCGCCACTTTGCGACAAGCGCGCAAAATGAACTTCTTCTTCCGGGGAGAGCAGAGGGGAAAAGCCGATTTCGTTGAGATACAGCTGCGTGGCATCAAGTGCCCGAGTGTAGTCGATGTATTTATGTTGTTTGAGTGTGGCGGAGTGTCTGGATTTGGAACGAACGGAAGGTGGAGCAGCCCCTTCATCATTCAACATCGAATCCGAATCGATGCCGGTCTCCATAAGGAGAACCTCATCGTCGATGTCAAACTCCGGCACTTCTTTACTGAGAGCCATTGTTATAGTCCTTTGGTGAGTTCGACCCCAAGCTCAAGCGACGCCTTTATCCTTGGCAACGCTGGAGCCTGTCCCCTCTACGCGACGGAACAGGCTGGCCTTCAAATCAACGTCTTGGCAGGAACTGCAGCGGATCCACTGGTTTACCTTGGCGGCGAATCTCAAAATGCAGTTTCACCCGGTCTGTACCCGTTGACCCCATTTCGGCAATTGTCTGTCCGACCTTGACCTGCTGCCCCTCCCGAACCAACAGCCTGCGGTTATGTCCGTAAGCACTGACGTAGGTTTCGCTGTGTTTGATGATGACCAATTCGCCGTAGCCCCTTAAGCCACTCCCGGCGTATACGACCGTCCCATCAGACGCAGCTAAAACAGGCTGTCCCAAATCTCCGGCGATATCAATTCCTTTATTCAAACTACCGTTTGAAGAGAATTTTCCAATCAGAACGCCATTAGATGGCCATCCCCAGCCGGTCGGGGCCGGGCCTGCCGGAGGCAGTGGAGCGGGTGCAGGTTTGCTCGCGACGGACGGTACAACCCCTTTGGAACCGGTGGTCGTAGTGGTTGTGGTGCCATTCGCCTGGCGCCGGATTACCGTGGTTTTACTCGACGAAGAAGGCGAGGAACTGGAGTTGCTCACCACCGCTGTCGGCGTTGAACCGCTGCGCCCGTCGAAGCGAATTGTCTGACCCGGATGGATCGTATACGGCGTAGGAATATTGTTCCGTGCGGCGAGGGTTTTGTAGTCCCAGCCGTAACGAAAGGCGATCGAAAACAAGGTATCGCCGGGACGGACTACATACTGCCCGGTGGTAACGGTAGGACGTTGCGCCACCGCATTGTTGCGATCAACAACGCGCACGTTGCTCGATTTGGTGCTGGAGCAACCGACCAGCAAGGTGCTCAAGACAAGGCCAGTCACCAGGCGCTGAAAGCTCGTGTTACCCATACGCTGCGCAATGACTGTGAGACTCACCCGCCGCTCCCTTTGTGGTGGCTGAAAAATTCTGAATGCCGCATTGCGGCATGAGGTGTCGCAAGTATAACGGGCCGAACCGGCTTTACCTTTAATGAAGCGAAATCACCGGACGCACACGTTTGCCAGGGGCAAGTACGCTGCGTTTAAACTCTGGCTGCCGGTGTAAGACCGGCGCCGTTGAAAGGAATTCAGCGCCTGCTCGCAAATGCTCAGGCCAGTGGCCCGTTGAGCAACGGCACGAAACGTACAGCGCCCAGAACGTGTCGGGAAAAGCCATGTTCTTCGCGCACGATCAGCATCAGTTGTTGCACTTCACCGGAGCCGACCGGAATCACCATGCGCCCACCGGGGGCCAGTTGATCCAGCAAAGCCTGCGGTACATCGGTGGCAACGGCGGTGACGATGATGCCGTTGTATGGTGCCAGCGCCGGCCAGCCTTCCCAGCCATCGCCCCAGCGAAACACCACGTTGCGCAGGTTCAGCTCGACCAGACGCTCCTTGGCGCGATCCTGCAGCACCTTGATGCGTTCGACCGAAAACACCCGTTCGACCAGTTGCGACAACACCGCCGTCTGGTAGCCGGAACCGGTGCCGATCTCCAACACTTTATCCAGCGGGCCGGCCTCCAGCAGCAGCTCGCTCATGCGCGCCACCATATAAGGCTGGGAAATGGTCTGGTTGTTGCCGATCGGCAGCGCGGTGTCTTCATAAGCGCGATGTGCCAGCGCCTCATCGACAAACAGATGACGCGGCGTGCGGCGGATCACTTCCAGCACCTTGGCGTTCGACACGCCTTCTTCATATAGACGCTGGATCAGGCGCTCGCGCGTACGTTGGGAGGTCATGCCTATGCCGCTGCGCAGGCGGTCGTCGTGTTCGCGCATCAGCTCAGCCCTCCCAGCCAGCCATCCAGACTTCTGAAGGCATCATTGAAGGTGCGATCGAGCTGCAACGGTGTGATGGACACATAACCCTGCATCACGGCATGAAAATCGGTGCCCGGGCCGCCATCCTCAGCGTCGCCGGCAGCGGCAATCCAGTAACCGGCCTTGCCGCGCGGGTCGACCACTTTCATCGGCGCCGCCGCGCGGGCGCGATGACCGAGGCGGGTCAACTGAATGCCACGGATGTGATCGATGGGCAGATTGGGAATGTTCACGTTGAGCACCGTGCGCGGCGGCAGATCCAGCCCGGCGTGGGCCTCGACCAGTTTGCGCGCAAAGTAGGCCGCAGTCGGCAGATTGTCCACCTGACGCGAGACCAGGGAGAAGGCAAACGATGGGCGCTCGAGAAATCGTCCTTCCAGCGCTGCCGCCACGGTTCCGGAATACAGCACGTCGTCGCCAAGATTGGCGCCCAGATTTATGCCGGATACCACCATGTCCGCTTCGCGCTCAAGCAAGCCGTTAAGGCCCAGGTGAATGCAATCGGTCGGTGTGCCGTTGAGGCTGATAAAGCCGTTCGCCAGGTATTGCGGGTGCAGCGGACGGTCGAGCGTCAGCGAACTGCTGGCGCCGCTTTTGTCCTGCTCCGGGGCGATAACCACGCATTCGGTGTAATCCGCCAGCGCAGCATAAAGCGCGGCGAGACCGGGCGCGGTTACCCCATCGTCGTTAGAAATCAGAATACGCATGGGCTGTCCGTCTGCCCCACCGGCACCAGATCAACGAGCTCGCGCACCAATACGGTGGCAAAGCATCCGGCCGGGAGGACGAATTCCAGTTGCAGAATGTCAGGTTGGGGATAATGCCACGTCAACCCGCCAATGGGCAGCCGCAGGATGCGACGTTCATGGCTCATGCCGGCGTGGATCAACCAGTCGCGCAGATCCGCTTCGCGGGCGGCGATCGCCTGCTCCAGTTCATGGACTGCGCCAGCGGTGGGCGAGTCACCTTCGCCCCACTGCGGACCGGTCGGGTGCAGGTCGAGAATCGCCAGACGCGGGTCGCTGCATTCGGCTTCGCCGGCGGGGAAAAAACTGCGGCTGTCGGTGAAGGCCAGCAGATCGCCGATCAGTGCGGTGTTCCAGGTGCCATCGGCGACACGCGCCGCGAGCACTTGGTTGAACAGATAGCTGCGCGCCGTCGACAGTAACCGCGATCGCACATTGCGCTGTTCCGGCAAAGCCTTGCGCGCCGCCCACGCCCGCGCATCGACAACGTTGCCGCCGTCATGGCCGAAGCGCTGGGCGCCGAAATAATTAGGGATGCCTTGTTTGGCGATCAGTTGCAGGCGCTGTTCAATCGCATTTTTGTCGCCATTGAATTGCGTCAGGCGCAGGGTGAAGCCATTGGCCGAATGCGCACCGCGTTGCAGCTTGCGCTTGTGGCGCGTGGTCTTGAGGATCTTCAGCGTGTCGTTTTCCGCCGCCGACAGATCCGGATCGGCCTTGCCCGGCAACTGCACGCTGAACCACTGTCGGGTCAGGGCCTGACGGTCCTTCAGCCCGGCATAGCTGACGGTACGCAACGGCACGCCGGCTGCCTTGGCGATACGCCGCGCCGCTTCTTCGGTATTGAGGCCGCGCTTTTCCACCCAGATCCACAGGTGTTCGCCGTCACCGCTGAACGGAATATCCAGCACTTCATCGACCTGGAAATCTTCGGCGATGGCTTTCAGTACCGCTGTGCCGAGGGGTTCGCCATAGGCCCGTGGGCCGAGTAATTGCAGTTCATTCATGCGCGCAGCAACAAGGCAACGGAGTGCACGGCGATGCCTTCTTCGCGACCGACGAAGCCAAGCTTTTCGGTGGTGGTAGCTTTGACGTTCACTTGATCCAACTCAACTTGAAGATCCGCCGCGATCAGCGCGCGCATCGATTCGATATGCGGCGCCATTTTTGGCGCCTGGGCAACAATGGTGTTGTCGACGTTGCCGACTTTCCAGCCCTTGGCGTGGATCAGACTGACCACATGACGCAACAGCACACGGCTGTCGGCGCCCTTGAATTGCGGATCGGTGTCCGGGAAGTGTTTACCGATATCACCCAGCGCCGCCGCGCCGAGCAAGGCATCGCTCAAGGCGTGCAGCAGGACGTCACCGTCGGAATGAGCGAGCAGCCCGAAGCTGTGTGCAATTTGCACGCCGCCCAGAGTAATGAAATCGCCTTCAGCGAAACGGTGCACATCGTAGCCGTGGCCAATACGCATAGAAAAAACGCCCCGATTTTTGTCAGGGCGTGATTCTACCTGCATTAACCGCGCAGAGCGCGTGCGTGATGCTGCAAGTGGTCGTCAATGAAGCTTGAGATGAAGAAATAGCTGTGGTCGTAGCCCGGTTGCAGGCGCAGCTCCAGCGGATGCCCCGCTTGTTTTGCGGCGTGTTGCAGGGCTTCGGGTTTCAGCTGGGTGGAGAGGAAATCGTCACGATCACCTTGATCGACCAACAACGGCAACTTCTCCGTCGCCTCCGCGATCAGCACACAGGCGTCCCACTCCTTCCACTTCGAACGGTCTTCGCCCAAGTAATGAGAGAACGCTTTCTGCCCCCACGGGCAATCGATCGGATGGGTGATCGGCGAGAACGCCGACACTGACTGATAACGCCCGGGATTGCGCAGCGCGCAGACCAATGCGCCGTGGCCGCCCATGGAGTGACCGCTGATACTGCGTTTGTCGGAAGCGGGGAAATGCGCTTCGACCAGAGCAGGCAGTTCCTGCACGACATAGTCATGCATCCGATAGTGCCGCGCCCACGGTTCCTGCGTGGCGTTCAGATAAAACCCGGCGCCGAGGCCGAAATCCCAAGCCTTGTCTGCATCGTCCGGAACATCCGGACCGCGTGGGCTGGTATCCGGGGCAACGATGATCAAACCAAGCTCGGCGGCCATGCGCATCGCACCGGCCTTCTGCATGAAGTTCTCATCGGTGCAGGTCAGCCCGGACAACCAGTACAGCACCGGCAGCTTGCCGCCCTGCTCCGCTTGCGGCGGCAGGTACACGGCAAAGACCATGTCGCAATCAAGCACTTCGGAGCGATGGCGATAACGCTTGTGCCAGCCACCAAAACTCTTCTGACAGGAAATGTTTTCCAGATTCATAGCACTTCAGCCGCAAGCTGCGAGCTTCAAGCTGCAAGAGGGAATTGCGCCTGCTTGCAGCTTGTGGCTTGTAGCTTGCCGCTGCTCCTTAGAAATGAATGACTGTGCGGATGCTCTTGCCTTCGTGCATCAGGTCGAACGCCTTGTTGATATCTTCCAGGCCCATGGTGTGGGTGATGAAGGTATCCAGCGGGATTTCGCCGCTCTGGGCCATGTCGACGTAGCTTGGCAATTCAGTACGGCCACGCACGCCGCCGAACGCCGAACCGCGCCAGACGCGACCGGTGACCAACTGGAACGGACGGGTAGCGATTTCCTGGCCGGCACCGGCGACACCGATGATGACCGACTCGCCCCAGCCTTTGTGGCAGCACTCAAGCGCGGCGCGCATCAGTTGCACATTGCCGATGCACTCGAAGGAGAAGTCGACGCCGCCATCGGTCATGTCGACGATTACTTCCTGGATCGGACGATCAAAGTCTTTCGGATTCACGCAATCGGTGGCACCGAGTTGTTTGGCGATTTCGAACTTGGCTGGATTGATGTCGATGGCGATGATCCGCGCAGCCTTGGCTTTCACCGCGCCGATCACGGCCGACAAGCCAATACCGCCGAGACCGAAGATGGCTACGGTGTCACCCGGTTTGACCTTGGCGGTGTTGAGCACGGCGCCGATACCGGTGGTTACGCCGCAACCGAGCAGGCAAACCTTCTCCAGCGGCGCGTCTTTGGAGATCTTCGCTACGGAAATTTCCGGCAGTACGGTGTACTCCGAGAACGTCGAAGTGCCCATGTAGTGGAAAATCGTTTCGCCCTTGTAGGAAAAGCGCGAAGTGCCATCCGGCATCAGGCCCTTGCCTTGGGTGGCGCGAATCGCCTGGCAGAGGTTGGTCTTGCCCGACTTGCAGAATTTGCACTGGCCGCATTCCGGGGTGTAGAGCGGAATGACGTGGTCGCCGACGGCAACCGAGGTCACGCCCTCGCCGATCGCTTCAACGATGGCGCCACCTTCGTGGCCAAGGATCGACGGGAAGATGCCTTCCGGATCCGCGCCGGACAAGGTGTAGGCATCGGTGTGGCAAACCCCGGAAGCGACGACGCGCAGCAACACTTCACCAGCCTTGGGCATGGCGACATCGACTTCTACGATTTCCAGCGGCTTCTTGGCCTCGAAGGCAACGGCGGCGCGCGATTTGATCATGCTGACTCTCCAGTGAATCCAGTGAATAACAAAGCAGACAGACAGTGTAGTTCAGCGCGCTTTGAGGAATAATCCGGACGAAAGCAAAACATTATTGCTGTACAGGGATAATCCAAGTGTCGGAAAACCGCTGGGAAGGCATCGATGAGTTCGTTGCCGTCGCCGAATGCAATCAATTCACCGCCGCTGCCGAGCGTCTTGGGGTTTCTTCCTCGCACATCAGTCGACAAATCGTACGGCTCGAAGAGCGTTTGCAGACGCGCCTGCTCTACCGCAGCACCCGGCGAGTTACGTTGACCGAAGCCGGGCAGACTTTTCTGCAGCATTGCCAGCGCCTGCAGGACGGTCGCGAAGAAGCCTTGCGCGCGGTAGGCGATCTGACCAGCGAACCGAAAGGCATGCTGCGCATGACCTGCGCGGTGGCCTACGGCGAACGTTTTATCGTGCCGCTGGTGACTCGCTTCATGGGCCTGTATCCGCAGTTGCGCATCGACATCGAGCTGAGCAATCGCCAACTGGATCTGGTGCACGAAGGGCTGGACCTGGCGATCCGTCTGGGTCGGTTACAGGATTCGCGCTTGGTCGCGACACGTCTGGCACCACGGAGAATGTACCTGTGCGCATCGCCGTCCTACCTGGAACGGTACGGGCGCCCACACAGCTTGTCGGAATTGAGTCGACACAATTGCCTGATCGGCAGTTCGGATATATGGCAACTGGAGCAGAACGGGCGGGAATTTTCCCAGCGGGTGCAGGGCAACTGGCGTTGCAACAGTGGGCAGGCGGTGCTGGATGCGGCGCTTCAGGGTGTCGGGTTGTGTCAGTTGCCGGACTATTACGTGCTCGAGCATTTGCACAGTGGCGCGCTGATTTCCTTGCTGGAGGCGCATCAGCCGCCGAATACGGCGGTGTGGGCGCTGTATCCGCAGCAGCGGCATCTGTCGCCGAAGGTGCGCAAGTTGGTGGATTATTTGAAGGTGGGACTGGCTGAAAGGCCGGAGTACAAACTTTGAGTTATTGGTCGCCTGTGCGACCGCTTTCGCGAGCAGGCTCGCTCCCACAATTGACCGAGTTCGACAGCTGAATGCATTCCCTCTGTGGGAGCGAGGCTGCTCGCGAAGGCAATGCCACAGCGACCCCAAATCTCAGCGGCGATTCGCCCATCGCTGGCGCAACCACTCCAGATCTTCCGGCCGGGTCACTTTGAGATTATCCGCCCGCCCTTCGATCAGACGCGGTGCCAGACCGGCCCATTCCATCGCCGAAGCTTCATCGGTGATCACGGCATCCGCAACCAGGCTATCGGCCAACGCTCGATGCAACGCGCCGAGGCGAAACATCTGCGGCGTATACGCCTGCCAGATCACACTGCGGTCCACCGTTTCAACCACACGACCGTTTTTATCAACGCGTTTGAGCGTGTCGCGAGCGGGCACCGCCAACAGACCACCGACCGGGTCATCCGCCAGTTCGGCAAGCAACTTGTCGAGATCATCGCGACTCAGATTCGGCCGGGCCGCATCATGCACCAGCACCCAATCGTCATCGTCGGCACCTTGCGCATGCAGATGCAGCAAGGCATTGAGCACCGAAGCAGAACGCTCCGCCCCGCCGCCGACCCGCTGAATGCGTGGATCGCTGACGCAAGCCAGATTCGGCCAATAGGGATCGTCAACAGCAAGACTGACCACCAGGCCCTTGAGGCTCGGGTGATCGAGGAAACAGCCGAGGCTGTGTTCGAGAATTGTGCGCCCGCCCAGTTGCAGATATTGCTTGGGACGGTCCGCGGCCATTCGGGCACCGACGCCCGCGGCAGGAATCACGGCCCAGAAGGCCGGCAGGGAATCGATCATTGGGCCAACTGGTAAAGGGTTTCGCCATCCTTGACCATGCCCAGTTCGTGGCGAGCCCGCTCTTCAACGGTCTCCATGCCTTTTTTCAGTTCGCTGACTTCAGCGTCCATCACTCGGTTGCGCTCCAGCAGGCCTTCGTTCTCGGCATGTTGCTCGGCGATCTGCTGTTTCAGCTCGGCGACCTGCGCCAGACTGCCATTGCCCACCCACAGGCGGTACTGCAGACCGGCCAGCAGCAAGAGCAAAACAAGAAACAACCAGTAAGGACTGCGCATCGAATATCAGGTATCCAGTGAAAAAAGACAGCCACGCATAATGTTGCAGCATCTGATAGCACGAAGCCTGGAAAGATCCAGGCTTGTGCTTAAGGCATCAGATTAGTGGCAAATCCATCGCTGTCACGACTTTTCCGACACAATCCGGTGTCCTTTGATCAGGTTGCGCTTAACCGCGGAACTCGGCACGGCCGTTGTACTTGGCCTTGCCGTTCAACTGCTCTTCGATACGCAGCAGTTGGTTGTACTTGGAAACGCGGTCGGAGCGGCACAGCGAACCGGTCTTGATCTGGCCAGCCGAGGTGCCCACAGCCAGGTCGGCAATGGTCGAATCTTCGGTTTCGCCGGAGCGGTGCGAGATCACGGCGGTGTAGCCGGCAGCCTTGGCCATCTGGATGGCTTCCAGGGTTTCGGTCAGGGTGCCGATCTGGTTGAACTTGATCAGGATCGAGTTGGCGATCTTTTTATCGATGCCTTCTTTCAGGATCTTGGTGTTGGTCACGAACAGGTCGTCGCCCACCAGCTGGGTCTTCTCGCCGATCTTGTCGGTGAGGATCTTCCAGCCAGCCCAGTCGGACTCGTCCAGACCGTCTTCGATCGAGATGATCGGGTAACGTTCAGTCAGACCTTTGAGGTAGTCAGCGAAACCTTCGGCGGTGAACACCTGGCCTTCGCCGGACAGGTTGTACTTGCCGTCTTCGTAGAATTCGCTGGCCGCGCAGTCCAGAGCCAGGGTCACGTCGGTGCCCAGCTTGTAACCGGCGTTGGCCACGGCTTCGGAGATCACTTTCAGCGCATCTTCGTTGGACGCCAGATTCGGCGCGAAACCGCCTTCATCGCCAACTGCAGTGCTCAGACCACGAGCCTTCAGCACGGCTTTCAAGTGATGGAAAATCTCGGTACCCATGCGCAGACCTTCCGAGAAAGACTTGGCGCCAACTGGCTGCACCATGAATTCCTGGATGTCGACGTTGTTATCGGCGTGCTCGCCACCGTTGATGATGTTCATCATCGGCACCGGCATCGAGTACACACCCGGGGTGCCGTTGAGGTTGGCGATGTGTGCGTACAGCGGCAGATCCTGATCCTGCGCAGCCGCCTTGGCCGCAGCCAGGGACACGGCGAGGATGGCGTTGGCGCCCAGGGTCGCCTTGTTTTCGGTACCGTCGAGCTTGATCATCGCTTGGTCGAGGGCTTTCTGGTCGCTCGGGTCGGTGCCCAGCAGCAGATCGCGGATCGGACCGTTGATGTTGGCTACCGCCTTGAGCACGCCCTTGCCCAGGTAACGGCTCTTGTCGCCATCACGCAGCTCGAGCGCTTCACGCGAGCCAGTGGATGCACCGGACGGCGCGCAGGCGCTGCCGATGATGCCGTTGTCGAGAAGCACGTCCGCTTCCACGGTGGGATTGCCACGGGAGTCGAGAACTTCACGACCTTTGATGTCGACGATTTTTGCCATTGTTGTAAACACTCCAAAGTTGACGAAAACGACGCAGCTAGAGGAAATCTTTATCGTCGGCAAGCGAAGTACAGCGGGCAGACTTGCAGACGACAACGCTCACGCCCGAGGGCATGAGCGACAAATCGTGCGGTACTTTACCGGAGAATCGAGCGTTACGCGGTTTCTACCGTCGGAAAACTCTTCACCAGTTCGTCCAGAGCCTTGAGCTGGGCCAGGAATGGCTCCAGTTTGTCCAGACGCAAGGCGCAAGGGCCGTCGCATTTGGCGTTGTCCGGATCCGGATGCGCTTCGAGGAACAGACCCGCCAGCGACTGGCTCATGCCGGCCTTGGCCAGATCGGTGACCTGCGCGCGGCGACCGCCGGCGGAGTCGGAACGACCGCCAGGCATTTGCAGCGAGTGGGTCACGTCGAAGAACACCGGGTATTCGAACTGCTTCATGATGCCGAAGCCGAGCATGTCGACCACGAGGTTGTTGTAGCCGAAGCTCGAACCACGCTCGCAGAGGATCAACTGATCGTTACCGGCTTCCACGCACTTGTTCAGGATGTGTTTCATTTCCTGAGGCGCGAGGAACTGGGCTTTCTTGATGTTGATCACGGCATTGGTCTTGGCCATCGCGACAACCAGATCGGTCTGGCGCGACAGGAAGGCCGGCAGCTGAATGATGTCGCAGACCTCAGCGACGACCGCGGCCTGATCCGGCTCGTGGACGTCGGTGATGATCGGCACGCCGAAGGCTTGTTTGATGTCCTGGAAGATGCGCATGCCCTCTTCCAGGCCAGGACCGCGATACGAGGTCACAGAAGAACGGTTGGCCTTGTCGAAGCTGGCCTTGAACACGTAAGGGATACCGAGTTTTTCGGTGACCTTCACGTACTCTTCGCAAACCTGCATGGCCATGTCACGGCTTTCCAGCACGTTCATGCCGCCGAACAGCACCATGGGTTTGTCGTTGGCAATCTCGATGTCGCCGACGCGGATGATCTTCTGTGCCATCGGGTTACGCCTTCTTCTGGTGTTGAGCCAACGCGGCTTTGACAAAACCGCTGAACAGCGGATGGCCGTCGCGTGGGGTCGAGGTGAACTCAGGGTGGAACTGGCAGGCGACGAACCATGGATGATCCGGCGCTTCAACCACTTCGACCAGCGCAGCATCGGCGGAACGACCGGAGATTTTCAGGCCGGCTTCGATGATCTGCGGCAGCAGGTTGTTGTTCACTTCGTAACGATGACGGTGACGCTCGACGATCACATCCTTGCCGTAGCAATCGTGCACTTTGGAGCCCGGCTCGAGCAGGCATTCCTGAGCGCCGAGGCGCATGGTGCCGCCCAGATCGGACGCTTCGGTACGCACTTCGACAGCACCGGTGGCGTCTTCCCACTCGGTGATCAGACCGACAACCGGATGGCCGCTGGCACGATCGAACTCGGTGGAGTTGGCGTCTTTCCAGCCCAGTACGTTACGGGCGAATTCGATGACCGCCACTTGCATGCCGAGGCAGATGCCGAGGTACGGAACCTTGTTTTCGCGAGCGTACTGAACAGCGGTGATCTTGCCTTCAACGCCACGCAGACCGAAGCCGCCCGGCACCAGAATCGCATCAACACCTTCGAGCAGCGCAGTGCCCTGGTTCTCGATGTCTTCGGAATCGATGTAGCGCAGGTTGACCTTGGTGCGGTTGCTGATGCCAGCATGACTCATCGCTTCGATCAGCGACTTGTACGCGTCGAGCAGCTCCATGTACTTGCCGACCATGGCGATGGTCACTTCGTGTTCCGGGTTCAGCTTGGCATCGACCACTGCGTCCCACTCGGACAGATCGGCGCTGCCGCATTGCAGACCGAAACGCTCGACGACGAAATCGTCCAGGCCCTGCGAGTGCAGGATGCCCGGGATCTTGTAGATGGTATCGGCGTCTTCCAGCGCGATTACCGCGCGCTCTTCAACGTTGGTGAACTGCGCGATCTTGCGACGCGAGGACACATCGATCGGGTGATCGGAGCGGCACACCAGCACGTCTGGCTGCAGACCGATCGAGCGCAGTTCCTTGACGGAGTGCTGGGTCGGTTTGGTCTTGGTTTCGCCAGCGGTGGCGATGTACGGCACCAGCGTCAGGTGCATCAGCATCGCGCGCTTGGCGCCGACTTCGAAACGCAACTGGCGGATGGCTTCGAGGAATGGTTGCGACTCGATGTCACCGACGGTGCCACCGATTTCGACCATCGCCACGTCAGCGTCACCGGCACCTTTGATGATGCGGCGCTTGATTTCGTCGGTGATGTGCGGGATCACCTGGATGGTTGCACCCAGGTAGTCGCCACGGCGCTCTTTGCGCAGCACGTGCTCGTAGACACGGCCGGTGGTGAAGTTGTTGTTCTGGGTCATGGTCGTGCGGATGAACCGCTCGTAGTGCCCCAGATCCAGATCGGTCTCGGCGCCGTCGTGGGTGACGAACACTTCACCGTGCTGGAACGGACTCATGGTGCCTGGATCGACGTTGATGTACGGATCCAGCTTCAGCATGGTGACCTTAAGCCCCCGCGCCTCCAGGATAGCCGCCAATGAAGCCGAGGCAATGCCTTTCCCCAATGAAGAAACAACACCGCCCGTGACGAATATGTAGCGCGTCATGAAAAACCCTAGAAGTCTGCGTTAAAGCGGAACGAGCCGCCGGGGAAAGCGAAGGAAGGCCGAAGCCCCCGATCACCTGCATTAATCACAGTGCACCTTTCGAAAAAACCGCCGCGTTGTGACAGACCGGCAGATGAAACACCGGTACGTTGCTCGCTACACATTTTTTGGAATCGCCCAGCAAAGACTGCTTGGTAATCGGCAACTCCTGCAATTCAGGCGAATCCACAGAAGTTGTATCAAGAAGGGAGCGTAGTCTACCGGAATGCTCCTTTCAGCTCAAACCTTGATCTTCGTCTGTTGGCTGCCAGTGCAATGTCCAGCCTTCGTCCATCTGACCATCAAGACCCGGCAGGTTCGCCACGGCGAGCAATTCTTCGCCACGAAACAGCAGCGGCAATCTGCCACGCACGAAGGCCGGGACCGCGCGCTCGTTGAGCAGACGCTTGAGATCACGACTGCCGCGCTCGGCCAGTTGCATGACCTCACCGCCTTGCCGATAGGCAATACGCAAAGGCCCGGATGGAGCTTGCCCGTGGAGCATGACGCGTCCATTATCCGGCAAGCGTAGCGCTGAAGTCGGGGTCTGCCAGTCGGCGCCGATCACTGGCGCGCCCAACCAATTGCCGCTCAGCCACCAGACGCGACCGCCGCTGCGGTGCAGCTCTCCGTCGGCCAAACGCCAGATCGGTGAAGCGTCGGCGCCGGCATTACACAGCGTTGTCCAACCCGACCAATGGTCAGCATCCGGCAGCCGGGTCAACGGTTCGAGCCAGTGGCTGAGGACATTTCGCTGGCGCGCGTCAGACAACTCCGTCAATGGTGTCAGCTCCAGCGATGGCACACCCAGCCAAGCGAATTCATTGGGCGTTTCGGCTTGTGCGAGATCAATCTGCGCCAGCTCATCGAGCAAGCCCTGCGCCTCACGCAGATGCGCAGCGGTGCGCGCCATGCTGGCCTGCGCTTGCGGCCAGCGTTCG
The DNA here is from genome assembly GCF_979258175.1 of Pseudomonas sp. AC255. Taxonomy (NCBI): domain Bacteria; kingdom Pseudomonadati; phylum Pseudomonadota; class Gammaproteobacteria; order Pseudomonadales; family Pseudomonadaceae; genus Pseudomonas; species Pseudomonas sp. AC255. The sequence goes on from NZ_OZ409841.1 coordinate 4,019,880, forward strand.
GTGAGGACCGGCATGACTTGATGGCGCAGATAGTTGCGCGAAAACTGCCGGTCCTGGTTCGACGGGTCTTCGATCCAGCGCAACTGATGCGCCTGTGCATAACCTTCCAGCTCAGCACGGCTGACATCCAGCAACGGTCGAACCAGCATGCCCTGCCCCACTGGGCGCTGCTGCGGCATCGCCCCGAGCCCGCGTACACCGGCACCGCGCAACAGCCGAAACAGCAGCGTTTCCGCTTGGTCATCGCGGTGCTGGCCAGTCAACAGCACGTCATTGCTCTGCGTCAGCGAACTGAACGCGGCATAACGCGCATCCCGCGCCGCCCGCTCCAGGCTCGCCCCGCCCTTTACGGTCACCCGCTTCACTTGCAACGGCACGCCCAGCGCATTGCAAACGGCCTGGCAATGTTGCGGCCATGCATCGGCCGCAGCCTGAAGGCCGTGGTGGATATGAATGGCGCTGAGCGCAGGGAGGGATTCGGTGTTCGCCAGAGTGGCGAGCAGATGCAGGAGGACGGTGGAATCGAGGCCACCGGAGAAGGCGATGCGCCAGTGAGCGGCGTGGCGCCAAGGCTCAAGATTCAGCAGAAGACGGGATGGCAAATCAATCGGGGACCGGCCCATATCTGCACCTTTGCCTAACCCTCTGTGGGAGCGAGCCTGCTCGCGAAAGCGATTTAACATTCAACAATTTCGTCGACTGTCATACCGGTTTCGCGAGCAGGCTCGCTCCCACAGGGATAATGCGCGTCTGACTTAGAGACCGTAGCTCATCAGGCGATCGTAACGGCGCTTGAGCAGCGCTTCGTTATCGAACTGCTTGAGCATCGCCAGTTGCGAGCTCAGCTCGGCGCGGATCGAAGCCGCAGCAGCAGCCGGGTCACGATGGGCGCCGCCCAGTGGCTCGCTGATCACTTTGTCGACGATACCCAGGCCTTTCAGACGCTCAGCGGTGATGCCCATTGCTTCAGCGGCATCCGGTGCTTTCTCGGCGGTCTTCCACAGGATCGATGCGCAACCTTCCGGCGAGATCACCGCGTAGGTCGAATATTGCAGCATGTTCAATTGATCGCAGACGCCGATGGCCAGTGCGCCGCCGGAACCACCTTCACCAATTACAGTGGCGATGATCGGAGTCTTCAGACGCGCCATCACACGCAGGTTCCAGGCAATCGCTTCGCTCTGGTTGCGCTCTTCAGCGTCGATGCCAGGATAAGCACCCGGGGTATCGATGAAGGTCAGGATCGGCATCTTGAAGCGCTCGGCCATCTCCATCAGACGGCAGGCCTTGCGGTAGCCTTCCGGACGCGGCATACCGAAGTTGCGGCGAACTTTCTCACGCACTTCACGGCCCTTCTGGTGGCCGATGATCATCACCGGCTGGTCTTCCAGACGGGCGATACCGCCAACGATGGCAGCGTCGTCGGAGAAGTGACGGTCGCCGTGCAGTTCGTCGAACTCGGTGAAGATGTGCTCGATGTAATCCAGGGTGTACGGGCGTTTCGGGTGACGCGCCAGACGTGCGATCTGCCAGCTGGTCAGCTTGCCGAAGATGTCTTCGGTCAGCGTCTTGCTCTTGTCCTGCAGGCGGGAGATCTCATCGCCGATATTCAGCGAATTGTCATTACCGACCAAGCGCAACTCTTCGATCTTGGCTTGCAGGTCGGCGATCGGCTGTTCGAAATCTAGAAAATTCGGGTTCATAGGCGTCCGTCTTGGGTCGTGTCCCAAGTGAGCTTGGGCCGGCCGGTTGTCTATTCGCGCCCTACCTTAAGGGAGAGGCGCGCTGAGGTCGAGATTAAAAATTCAGGTTGTGGGCAAGCGCAATGATGGCACTTGCCGGTCAACGGTATTGGAGGAAGACGTTGTCTCGCCCGAACTGGTCACGCAGGGCTTGAATCAAGGTATCCGCCGGGTCGATCCGCCAGGTCTCGCCGAACTGCAGCAAGGTCTTCGCATCCGGGCTGGTGTACTCCATGGTCACCGGGCACGCGCCGCGATGACGCTTGAGCAGTTCGCCCAACCAGCGTAGCTGATCGCCTTTGAGATCCTGGGTGTGCAGCTTCAGGCGCAGGCTCTCGGCCAGATTGGTCCGCGCATCTTCCATGCTCATCACGCGCTTGACCCGCAGACGCAGGCCGCCGGAGAAGTCGTCGTTGCTGACCTCGCCTTCGACCACCACCATCGCGTCGGTCTGCAGCAGCGACTGCGCGGAATGGAACGCATCGGCAAACAGCGACGCCTCGATCCGTCCGGAGCGGTCGTCGAGGGTGATGAAGCCCATCTTGTCGCCCTTCTTGTTCTTCATCACCCGCAGGGCAATGATCATCCCCGCCACGGTCTGCGTGTCGCGCGCCGGTTTCAGGTCGATGATGCGCTGACGGGCGAAACGGCGGATTTCGCCTTCGTATTCGTCGATCGGGTGACCGGTCAGGTACAGGCCCAGGGTGTCTTTTTCACCCTTGAGGCGTTCCTTGAGGGTCAGTTCCTTGGCCTTGCGATGGGACGCGTAGACGTCGGCATCTTCTTCGACGAACAGGCCGCCAAACAGGTCGGCGTGGCCAGAGTCGTGAGTCCGCGCAGTCTGCTCGGCAGCCTTGATCGCTTCTTCCATCGCCGCCAGCAGTACCGCGCGGTTACGGTCGATGTTGGCTTGATAGGCCTTTTGTTCGTCGTGGAAATACGGGCCGAGGCGATCCAGCGCGCCGCTGCGAATCAAGCCATCAAGAGTTCGTTTGTTGATGCGCTTGAGGTCGACCCGCGCGCAGAAATCGAACAGATCCTTGAACGGACCGGCCTGACGCGCTTCGGTGATCGCTTCCACCGGACCTTCACCGACGCCTTTGATCGCGCCGAGGCCATAAACGATACGGCCGTCGTCGTTCACCGTGAACTTGAACTCCGAAGTGTTCACGTCCGGCGCGTCGAGACGCAGCTTCATCGTCCGCACTTCCTCGATCAAGGTCACGACCTTGTCGGTGTTGTGCATATCCGCCGAAAGTACCGCGGCCATGAACGGCGCCGGGTAGTGAGCTTTCAGCCAAGCGGTCTGGTACGACACCAGGCCGTAAGCGGCGGAGTGGGATTTGTTGAAGCCGTAACCGGCGAATTTTTCCACCAGGTCGAAAATGTTACCGGCCAGATCCGCGTCGATGCCGTTGGTCGCGCAACCCTCGATGAAGCCGCCGCGCTGCTTGGCCATTTCTTCGGGCTTTTTCTTACCCATCGCCCGACGCAGCATGTCCGCACCGCCGAGGGTGTAACCGGCCATGACCTGGGCAATCTGCATCACCTGTTCCTGATACAGGATGATGCCGTAAGTCGGCGCCAGTACCGGCTTGAGACCGTCGTACTGGTAGTCCGAGTGCGGATAGGCCAGTTCGGCGCGACCGTGCTTACGGTTGATGAAGTCGTCCACCATGCCCGATTGCAGCGGACCGGGGCGGAACAGTGCAACGAGTGCGATCAAGTCTTCCAGGCAGTCGGGCTTGAGCTTTTTGATCAGCTCTTTCATGCCCCGGGATTCAAGCTGGAACACCGCCGTGGTTTCGGCTTTTTGCAGCAACTGATAGGTCGGCTTGTCGTCGAGCGGGATAAAGGCGATATCCAGCGGCGGCTCGTTGACCTTGGCGCGGTCGCGGTTGATGGTTTTCAGCGCCCAGTCGATGATCGTCAGGGTACGCAGGCCGAGGAAGTCGAACTTCACCAGACCGGCGGCCTCAACGTCGTCCTTGTCGAACTGGGTCACCAGACCGTCACCGGCCTCGTCGCAATAGATCGGCGAGAAGTCGGTGAGTTTGGTCGGCGCGATCACCACACCACCGGCGTGCTTGCCGACGTTACGCACCACGCCCTCAAGCTTGCGCGCCATCTCCCAGATTTCCGCTGCTTCTTCATCGACCTTGATGAAGTCGCGCAGGATTTCTTCCTGTTCGTAGGCTTTTTCCAGGGTCATGCCGACTTCGAACGGAATCATCTTCGACAGACGATCCGCCAGGCCATAGGACTTGCCCTGCACCCGCGCCACGTCACGGACCACAGCCTTGGCGGCCATGGAACCGAAGGTGATGATCTGGCTCACCGCGTTGCGGCCGTACTTCTCGGCCACGTAATCGATCACCCGGTCGCGACCGTCCATGCAGAAGTCGACGTCGAAGTCGGGCATGGAAACCCGTTCCGGGTTGAGGAAACGTTCGAACAGCAGGTCATATTCCAGCGGGTCGAGGTCGGTGATCTTCTGTACGTAAGCCACCAGCGAACCGGCACCCGACCCACGGCCCGGACCTACCGGCACGCCGTTGTTCTTGGCCCACTGGATAAAGTCCATCACGATCAGGAAGTAACCGGGGAAGCCCATCTGGATGATGATATCCAGCTCGAAATTCAAGCGGTCGACGTAGACCTGACGCTTGGCTTCGTAGTCTTCAGTAGTGTCTTTGGGCAGCAGCACAGCCAAGCGTTCTTCGAGACCTTCGAAGGAGACCTTGCGGAAATATTCGTCGATGGTCATGCCATCGGGAATCGGGAAGTTGGGCAGGAAGTGTGTGCCCAGCTTCACTTCGATGTTGCAGCGCTTGGCGATCTCGACGGTGTTTTCGATGGCGTCGGGAATATCGCTGAACAGCTCGAGCATTTCCTCGGCGCTTTTCAGGTATTGCTGATCGCTGTAATTCTTCGAACGACGCGGGTCATCGAGTGCGCGGCCCTCACCGATGCACACACGAGTTTCGTGGGCGGCGAAGTCTTCCTGCTTGATGAAACGCACATCGTTGGTCGCCACCAGCGGTGCGCCAAGCTTGTCGGCCAGTGCCACGGCGCCGTGCAGCTGTTCTTCATCGTTGGGGCGGTTGGTGCGCTGGATTTCCAGATAGAAGCGATCCGGGAACACCGCCATCCACTCGCGCGCCAGCGCTTCGGCTTCCGCCGGATTGCCGCCGATCATGGCCATGCCGATCTCGCCTTCTTTGGCGGCGGACAGCATGATCAAACCTTCGTTGGCCTCGGCCACCCACTCGCGCTCGACGATGACCATGCCGTTGCGCTGGCCTTCGATGAAGCCACGCGAGATCAATTCGGTGAGATTGCGATAACCCTGAGCGTTCATCACCAGCAGGCTGAGGCGGCTCAGCGGTGCATCCGGGTCCTTGTTCGCCAGCCACAGGTCGGCGCCGCAGATCGGCTTGATGCCGGCGCCCATGGCGTTTTTATAGAACTTGACCAGGGAACACATGTTGTTCTGGTCGGTGACCGCGACCGCCGGCATGTTCATGGCGGTCAGCGCCTTGACCAGCGGCTTGATCCGCACCAGCCCGTCGACCAGGGAGTATTCAGTGTGCAGGCGTAGATGAACGAATGAAGCCGGCATAGTGATCCTGTCCAGTTACATAGAGACAACGAGGCCCGGATTGTACCGGGCCTTGGTTAAAACATCAGCCTTGGGCCTAAACCTGCGTCAGGCTTTCCCGCGCCTCATAAGCCAGGCGTACCGGGGCGAACGAGCGGCGGTGAATCGGCGTCGGGCCGAGCCGCGCCAGTGCTTCCAGATGAACGGGCGTCGGGTAGCCTTTATGGCCGCCGATGCCGTAGCCCGGGTAGATCAATTCGAACGCAGCCATTTCGCGATCACGACTGACCTTGGCCAGAATGGACGCCGCCGCGATCGCCGGCACCTTGCCGTCGCCCTGAATCACCGCCTCGGCACGCATCGGCAGATGCGGGCAGCGGTTACCGTCGATCATCGCCAGTTTCGGCTGAATGTGCAGACCGGCGACCGCGCGCTGCATGGCCAGCATGGTCGCGTGGAGGATATTCAGATCGTCGATTTCTTCGACCTCGGCGCGGGCGATGCACCAGCTGAGGGCCTTTTCGCAGATCTCGTCATAGAGCTTTTCGCGCTTGGCTTCGGTGAGTTTTTTCGAATCGTCGAGGCCGAGGATCGGCCGGTTCGGATCGAGAATCACTGCCGCCGTCACCACCGCACCGCACAACGGACCACGACCGACTTCATCAACACCGGCGACCAGTTCTTCGACTTCGGCGACCAGGGTGAAATCCAGGCCCATTTGCATGCTTGTCTTGCTCATTGTGGTTTGCCGATCAGGTCAAGGACGGCTTGCGCCGCCTGATTGGAAGCATCGCGCCGCAGCGTGCGGTGGATCTCGTCGAAGCCGCGGGTCTGTTCATCACCGCCATCGATCAATGGCGACAGCGTCTGCGCCAACGCCTCGACAGTCGCATCATCCTGCAACAACTCCGGCACCAGCAAGCGCTGAGCGAGCAAGTTGGGCAGCGACACGTATGGGCTTTTGACCATGCGCTTGAGAATCCAGAATGTCAGCGGCGCCAACCGATACGCCACCACCATCGGCCGCTTGTACAGCAGCGCTTCAAGGGTAGCAGTGCCGGAGGCGATCAACACGGCGTTGCACGCGGCGAGGGCCAAGTGGGATTTACCGTCGAGCAAGGTTACCGGCAAATCCCGGCCAGCAAGCAAGGCCTCGAGTTGCACCCGGCGTTCCGGGTTTGCACAAGGAATGACAAAGCGCACGCCCGGACGCATGCCGCGCAGACGTTCGGCGGTGTCGAGGAACAGCGCACCGAGGCGACTGACTTCCCCGCCACGGCTGCCCGGCATCAGCGCTACCAGCGGACCGTCGGCCAAGCCTAGTTCGGTGCGTGCAGCGGCGCGGTCGGCTTGCAGCGGAATGGTATCGGCCAAGGTGTGACCGACGAAACGCACCGGCACGCCTTTCTCTTCGTAGAATTTCGCCTCGAACGGCAACAGGGTCAGCATCAGATCGCAGCCTTCGCGGATCTTCAGCACCCGCTTCTGCCGCCACGCCCATACCGACGGGCTGACGTAATGCACGGTCTTGATCCCGGCCTGACGCAGCTTGAGTTCGATATTGAGGTTGAAATCCGGCGCATCGATGCCGATGAACACGTCCGGCTTCGCGGCGATCAGTGTGGCAATCAGCTCTTTGCGGCGCTTGAGCAATTCACGCAGCCGACCGAGGACCTCTACCAGCCCCATGACCGACAAGCGCTCCATGGGAAAGTACGAGGTCAGGCCTTCGGCCTGCATCAGCGGACCGCCGACGCCGATGAACTCGACTGCCGGGTGCTGTGCCTTGAGCGCGCGCATGAGGCCGGCGCCGAGAATGTCACCGGAAGCCTCACCCGCCACCAGCGCAATACGCAGACTGGCCATGATCAGCGGGTGATGCCGCGAGTCGACGCCTGGATCGAATCGCGGAACACGGCGACTTCAGGGAACTGCGCAGACGGTTCTGCCAGCTCTGCCAGCGCCTGCTCGACCGTCAGGCCTTGGCGGTAGACAGTCTTGTAGGCGCGGCGCAGCGCATGAATCGCGTCTTCGCTGAAACCGCGACGGCGCATGCCTTCGAAGTTCATGCTGCGCGCTTCGGCCGGGTTGCCGAATACGGTGACGAACGCCGGAACGTCCTTGCCGATCGCCGTGCCCATGCCGGAAAAGCTGTGGGCGCCGATGTGGCAGTACTGATGCACCAGGGTAAAACCGGAGAGGATCGCCCAGTCGTCAACGTGTACATGCCCGGCCAACGCAGTGTTGTTGACCAGAATGCAGTGATTGCCGATGACGCTGTCATGGCCGATGTGGGCATAGGCCATGATCAGGTTGTGATCACCCAGCGTGGTTTCCGAACGGTCCTGCACGGTGCCACGGTGAATGGTCACGCCTTCACGAATAACGTTGTGGTCGCCGATCACCAGGCGGGTTTCCTCGCCTTTGTACTTCAGATCCGGGGTGTCTTCGCCTACCGAAGAAAACTGGTAGATGCGATTGTGTTTACCAATGCGGGTCGGCCCCTTGAGGATCACATGCGGCCCGATCACGGTACCCTCGCCGATTTCCACACCTGCGCCGATGATCGACCACGGGCCGACCTCGACGCCGTCAGCCAGAACGGCGGACGGATCGATGATTGCGCGAGGGTCAATCAAACTCATACTTTCTGTTCCGCGCAGATGATTTCTGCCGAGCAGACCGGCTTGCCGTCCACCGAAGCCTGACATTCGAACTTCCAGATCTTGCGCTTGCAGCTGATGAAAGTCGCTTCAAGGATCAACTGATCGCCCGGCTTGACTGGCTGGCGGAAGCGCAGCTTGTCGGAACCGACGAAGTAATACAGGGTGCCGTCGGCCGGTTTGACGTCGAGCATCTTGAAACCGAGGATCCCGGCAGCCTGAGCCATCGCTTCGATGATCAGCACGCCCGGCATGATTGGATGCGCAGGGAAGTGACCGTTGAAGAACGGTTCATTGATGCTGACATTCTTGTAGGCGCGAATTCGCTTGCCTTCAGTGTCCAGTTCCACCACCCGGTCCACCAGCAGGAACGGGTAACGGTGAGGCAGGTATTCGCGAATCTCGTTGATGTCCATCATTTCAGGGGAAAGCCTATGTAAAGATTGGGAGCGCGACTGACGCGCACTCCTCTAGCAAATCAAGGAGGCAGTCCAGAGGCTGTGCACACTTGATATGGAAATGGTATCAGCCATCAGATGAAGCATTACCGTCAGGGGTCACTTCCCCAACGCGCTTTTCCAGCTGTTTCAACCGTCGCGCGATGTCATCGAGCTGACGGATGCGGGCCGCGCTTTTGCGCCATTCGGCCGCCGGTTGCATGGCTGTGCCGGAAGAATAGGCGCCCGGCTCGGTAATCGAGTGAGTCACCATAGTCATCCCGGTCAGGAAAACGTTGTCGCAAATATCAATGTGGCCGACTAGACCTACACCGCCAGCGAGCATGCAGTGCTTGCCGATCTTGGTGCTGCCGGAAATGCCGACGCACGCAGCCATGGCGGTGTGATCACCGACCTGGACGTTGTGCGCGATCTGAATCTGGTTGTCGAGCTTCACACCGTTGCCAATCACCGTATCGGCCAGAGCGCCGCGGTCGATGGCGGTGTTCACGCCAATCTCGACATCGTCGCCGATGGTCACGCCACCGATCTGGGCGATTTTCTGCCAGACACCTTTTTCGTTGGCGAAGCCGAAGCCCTCACCGCCGATCACTGCGCCGGACTGAATAACCACACGCTTGCCGATGCGCACATCGTGATAGAGCGTGACGCGCGGAGCCAGCCAGCCGCCTTCACCGATTTCGCTGCGCGCGCCGACTACGCAATGCGCGCCCAGCGTGACCTGTGCAGCGATGCGTGCACCGGCTTCGATCACCACGAACGGACCGATGCTGGCACTTGGATCAACCACTGCGTCCGCCGCGATCACCGCTGTCGGATGAATCCCGCCAGCCGCTTTTGGCTTTGGATCGAACAGATGCGAGATGCGTGCGTAGGCCAGGTAAGGATCCGGCACCACCAAGGCATTACCGGCGAAACCTTCGGCGTCGGCTTCCTTGAGCAGCAGTGCAGCTGCCTGAGAACCGGCCAGGTATTTGCGGTATTGGGGATTTGCCAGAAAGCTCAACTGAGCTGGGCCAGCCTCTTGCAAAGTGGCTAGCCCAGTAATTTGCGTCTCGGGGTCGCCACGCAGGGTGGCGCCGAGGTGCTCGGCCAACTGGCCGAGCCTGATAGTCACGGTCATGGGTTACTTCAGCTGATTCATGCGCTCGATAACCTGGCGCGTGATGTCGTACTGAGGTTTGACATCGATGACTGCGCCACGCTCGAACACCAGGTCAAAACCACCTTTCTTGATGACTTCTTCCACGGCACTGTCCAGTTTCGGCTTCAGTTGCTTGAGCATTTCACGGTCGGCAACGGCTTTGGCTTCATTCAGTTCCTTGGACTGGAACTGGAAGTCACGAGCCTTTTGCTTGAATTCCAGCTCCAGACGCTCACGCTCGCCCTGCTGCATTTTGTCGCCACCGGCCATCAGACGGTCCTGAATGCCTTTGGCGCTGCTTTCCAGGGTTTTCAGCTTGGTCAGTTGCGGACCGAACTTCTTCTCTGCATCCACCGCGTACTTCTTCGCCGCGTCGGATTCCAGCAGAGCCATCTGATAGTTCAGCACGGCAATTTTCATGTCGGCGAACGCCGGGCCTGCCACCAGTACGGAGGCCAGGAGAACCAATTGAGTCAACTTACGCACGATGCACTCCTACAAAATCCATTGTCGTTATCTTGGGTCAGACGCTTAGAACGTCTGGCCGAGGGAGAATTGGAACACTTGAGTTTCAGCGTCATCCGGTTTCTTGATCGGCATCGCCAGGGCGAAGCTCAACGGACCCAGTGCGGTGACCCAGGTCACGCCGACACCTACGGAACTGGCCATGTTGCTCAGGCTGATGTCGTTGCACTTGGTGTTGGACGAGGAACCATTGGCGTTCGTAGTGTCCTTGCACTGCGAGTCAAACACGTTACCGACATCCCAGAAGACCGAAGTACGCAGGGAACGCTGATCCTTGACGAATGGCAGCGGGAACAGAACTTCTACACCGCCCTGGATCAGGACGTTACCACCGAACGGCAGTGGATCCTGGTCCGGGTCAGCGATAGTGCCAGGGTTGTTACCACGGCTCGGCGTACTGCGCGGGCCGAGGGTGCTGTCCTTGAAGCCACGAACCGAGTTGAAACCACCGGCATAGTAGTTTTCATAGAACGGCAGACCATCGGTCGAACCGTAACCATCGCCATAACCGAGTTCGGAGTGCAGGCGCAGTGTGTAGTTTTCGGTGATCGGCTGGAACAGCTGACCACGGTAGTCAAGTTTGAAGAACGACAGGTCGCTGCCAGGAATGGTGGTTTCCAGGGTCAGGCTCTGGGAACGACCACGGGTCGGCAACACGCCTTTGTTCAGGGTCGACTCGGACCAACCGGCCGAGGCCTTGAAGTTCAGGTAGTTGTCGCCTTCCTTCTCGACGAAGTCGAAAATCTCGTCAACGGTATAGCGACCGGTGTTGATCTTGTCCTGCTGGGCAGACAGACCGAAGGTCAGACGCGATGTTTCGCTGATCGGGTAGCCGACGTTCACGCCCGCACCGAGGCTGTCTACCGCATAGCTGGAAATATCGGCATCGAGTTCATCGTAGTCGGTGGTGCGATAGAACGCGTTGTAACCCAGGCTCACGCCGTCGGCGGTCCAGTAGGGGTCAACGTAGCCGAAGTTGTAGCGGCTCTGGTATTCGCTGCGGGTCAGGCCGATGCTGACGCGGTTACCGGTACCCAAGAAGTTGTTCTGGGTGATCGAACCACCGAGGATCAGACCGGCGCTCTGGGCGAAACCAACGCTGGCGGTGATCGAACCGGAAGCCTGTTCTTCAACGGCGTAGTTCACATCAACCTGGTCGTCGACGCCAGGCACCGCCGGGGTTTCAACGTTGACTTCCTTGAAGAAGCCCAGGCGCTCCAGACGGGTCTTGGACTGGTCGATCAGGTAGGTCGAAGCCCAGCCACCTTCCATTTGACGCATTTCACGACGCAGCACTTCGTCCTCGGACTTGGTGTTGCCACGGAAATTGATGCGGTTTACGTAGGCACGCTTGCCCGGATCGACAGCGAAGAGGATGTCCACAGTGTGGTCATCATCGTGCGGCTGAGGCACGCCGTTGACGTTGGCGAATGTGTAGCCTTCGTTACCCAGACGACGGGTGATCAGCTCGGAGGTGGTGGTCATCAGCTTGCGCGAGAACACCTGGCCCTTCTGCACGAGCAACAGCGACTTGATCTGGTCTTCAGGGACTTTCAGGTCACCGCTGAGCTTGACGTCACGAACGGTGTACTTCTCGCCTTCGGTGACGTTGACAGTAATGTAGACGTGCTTCTTGTCCGGGGTAATCGATACCTGGGTCGAAGCGATGTCCATGTTGATATAGCCGCGGTCCAGATAGTAGGAACGCAGACGCTCCAGGTCACCGGAAAGTTTTTCACGGGCATATTTGTCATCGTTCTTGAAGAACGACAGCCAGTTGGTGGTTTTCAGTTCGAACAGGTCGGTCAGGTCTTCCTCAGGGAAAACCGTATTGCCTACCACGTTGATGTGCTGAATGGCGGCAACGGTACCTTCGTTGATCTTCACCTTCAGACCCACGCGGTTACGCGGCTGCGAAACCACTTCGGTGTCAACGGTTGCCGAGTAGCGACCCTGGGCGACGTACTGACGTTGCAGTTCGTTACGCACACCCTCGAGGGTGGCGCGCTGGAAGATTTCGCCTTCGGCCAGACCGGATTGCTTGAGGCCTTTCATCAGGTCTTCAGTAGAGATCGCCTTGTTGCCTTCGATCTCGATACTGGCGACCGATGGACGCTCGACCACGGTGATGACCAGAACGTTGCCTTCGCGGCCCAGCTGGATATCTTGAAAGAAACCGGTTTTGAACAACGCACGAGTGGATTCCACCAGGCGACGATCATCCGCCTGCTCGCCGACGTTCAACGGCAAGGCACCAAAGACGCTACCCGCGGAGACCCGCTGGAGGCCATTGACGCGAATATCAGAGATAGTGAAGGACTCGGCGTGAACTTCGGCGATCATCAATACGGTGAGAACCGCAGTTAGCAGCAGACGTTTCATGAAGTCCTTTCTTATTCCAACTGGCAATAAACAAACTGCCGCAAAATGCGGCAGATTCGCAATTCAGCGAAGCGTTACAGTCGACCCAGATCGTTGACCAGAGCAAGCAACATCACCCCGACCACCAAACTGATACCGATCTGTATCCCCCAACCTTGCACCCGATCCGACAAGGGGCGACCACGCACCCACTCGATCAGATAAAACAACAAATGCCCCCCATCCAGTACAGGAATGGGCAGCAAATTCAGAACGCCCAGGCTAATACTCAGATAAGCAAGGAAATTCAGGAAATCAGCGACGCCCGACTGGGCAGAAGCGCCCGCCACTTTAGCAATGGTTATCGGTCCACTCAAGTTTTTTACCGAGAGCTCGCCGAACAGCATTTTCTTCAGTGAATCCAGCGTCAGAATGCTCATGGTCCAAGTGCGACGGGCACCCTCGCCAATCGCGGCCAGCGGGCCATAGCTGACTTCGCGGATCATTTCCGGTGGCCAGTCGATGGCTTTGACGCCAGCGCCCAGATAACCGCTTGGCGATTTGCTTTCACCGCGCGCCGCCAGGGTCACAGGGACGTCGATTTGAGCATTGTCGCGCTCGATGCGCAGCATGATTTTGGTATCAGGACGCGTACGAACGGTATCAACCACCTGCTGCCAGTCACTCAGCGGCTGACCATCAAGAGCCAGCAAGCGATCGCCGGTTTTCAGCCCGGCGGCCTGGGCCGGACCTTTCGGGTCCAGCTCGGCAAGCACCGGCGGCAAGGCCGGACGCCAAGGACGAATGCCCAGCGAGCGGATCGGATCCGGCTCGTCGGCACCTTTGAGCCAGTTATCCAGTGCCAGCGTGCGGGGCGACTCGGCAGTAGAACCCTGCTCGCGCACCAGCAATTGAATGGCACCGCTTTCACCGAGACGACGCACCAGTTGCAAATTGACCGCAGCCCAACCGGACGTTGGCTCGCCATCGATCGAGACGATCTCCTGACCCGCGTTCAGACCAGCCTTGGCGGCAATGCTGCCAGACTCGACCGCGCCGATGACCGGCCGCACCTGCTCGCTGCCGAGCATCGCCAGCACCCAGAAAAACACCAGCGCCAGCAGGAAGTTGGCAATCGGGCCGGCAGCAACAATGGCGATACGCTGACGTACCGATTTGCGGTTGAACGATTGATCGAGCTGGTCGACCGGCACTTCGCCTTCGCGCTCGTCGAGCATCTTGACGTAGCCGCCCAGCGGAATCGCGGCGACCACGAACTCAGTGCCTTGCTTGTCATGCCAGCGCAGCAGCGGCATGCCGAAGCCCACGGAAAAACGCAGAACCTTGACGCCACAGCGACGCGCGACCCAGAAGTGGCCGAATTCGTGGAAGGTGACCAGCACACCCAGGGCGATCAGGGTGCCGGCAATCATATAGAGCGCGCTCATCTACTTTCTCCGCAATCCTGTTCAGTGTCGCGTGTCGCCGTTGTGTTGCAAAAACTATCGGCCGTGCCGACTCAACCATTGCTCGGCCAGCAATCGCGCTTTCGCGTCCGCCGTAAATACGGCATCCAGATCGTTCAGCGCCACCACCGGCTCCAGATTCAAGACTTCCTCGATGATACTCGCGATTTCCAGGTAGCGAACCCGTCCGTCGAGAAACGCTGCAACTGCCACTTCATTGGCCGCGTTAAGCATCGCCGGCGCGCTGTCGCCAGCTTCGGCCGCCTGACGGGCCAAACGCAGACAGGGGAAACGGCTTTCATCGGGCGCTTCGAAATCCAGTCGTGCAATGGCGAACAGATCCAGTGGCGGTACGCCGGAATCGATACGCTCCGGCCAGGCCAGGGCATTGGCGATCGGGGTGCGCATGTCGGGATTGCCCAATTGCGCCAGCACCGAGCCATCGACGTAATCCACCAGAGAATGGATCACGCTCTGCGGATGGATCACCACTTCGACCTGAGCCGGCCTGGCATCGAACAACCAGCAGGCTTCGATCAGTTCCAGGCCCTTGTTCATCATGCTCGCTGAATCCACGGAGATCTTGCGCCCCATGGACCAGTTCGGATGTGCACACGCCTGCTCAGGCGAAACATTCGCCAGCTCGGACATCGGTGTCTGCCGGAAAGGCCCGCCAGAGGCCGTCAGCAAAATCCGCCGCACACCCACCGAGCTCAAGCCGCGGGCGAAATCCGCTGGCATGCATTGAAAAATCGCATTGTGTTCGCTGTCGATCGGCAGCAGTACCGAACCGCTTTTGCGCACGGCCTGCATGAACAGAGCGCCGGACATCACCAGCGCTTCTTTATTGGCCAGCAGAATCTTCTTGCCCGCCTCGACCGCCGCCAGTGTCGGACGCAGCCCGGCCGCACCGACGATGGCCGCCATTACTGCATCGACTTCGGGCGCGGAGGCAACCTGACACAGGCCCTCCTCGCCTACCAGGACGCGAGTCGGCAAACCGGCTGCACGCAAGTCATCCTGCAAACCGCGCGCTGCGGCCACTTCAGGCACCACGGCAAACTGCGGCACATGACGCACGCACAAGGCGAACAACTCACTGAGGCGCGTGAAACCACTCAATGCGAAAACCTGATAACGCTCAGGATGACGCGCAATCACATCAAGGGTGCTCAGACCGATCGAACCGGTCGCACCCAACACCGTAATCTGCTGGGGACGACTCACGGTGCGGCCATCCAGAGCAATACGGCGAACACCGGAATGGCTGCGGTCAGGCTGTCGATGCGATCCAGCACGCCACCATGCCCGGGCAGCAGATTACTGCTGTCCTTGATGCCGGATTGGCGCTTGAACATGCTTTCGGTAAGGTCACCGACCACGGAAATGAAGACGATCACTGCAGCGCCGATCAGGCCTTTGAGCAGCTCGGCCACGGTCCAGTCGCGCACCAGCCCGACGATCGCAGTGATCACCAGACTCAGAGCCAGACCACCGTACACGCCTTCCCAGCTCTTGCCCGGGCTGACCTGCGGCGCGAGCTTGCGCTTGCCGAACTTGCGCCCGGAAAAGTAAGCACCGATGTCCGCACCCCAGACCAACACCATCACCGCCATGATCAACCAGTTACCCAGCGGGTACTGCTTGATCTGCACCAGACCCTGCCACGCAGGCAGCAGGATCAGCAGACCAATCAGCAGTTTGGTTGCCGCAGTGGACCAGTGCGCGCTGGAGCGTGGATACGTCAGCACCAGATAAGTCGCAATCGCCCACCAGATCACCGATGCACCGAGCACCCAAGGCGCAAGGCCCGGCAGCACATACATGACGAACAGCATCAGGGCGACCACAGCGGCAAAGCCGACGCGGAACGATTGTGCGGTGAAGCCGGCCAGACGCGCCCATTCCCACGCACCGAGACTGACTACCAGACCGATGAACAGCGCGAAGCCGGCACCTTTGAGCAGGAAAAACCCGCACAAGGCGATCGGCAGCAGGATCAGTGCAGTGATGATTCGTTGTTTAAGCATTAAACCCGGGCTCCAGCTTCGACCTGTTCGCTCGTTTTACCGAAACGACGCTGGCGCGAAGCGAAATCGGCCAGCGCAGTGCGCATGGCGTCGTGTTTGAAGTCCGGCCAGAACAGGTCGGAGAAGTACAGCTCGGCGTAGGCCAGCTGCCACAGCAGGAAGTTGCTGATGCGATGCTCGCCACCGGTACGGATGCACAGGTCAGGCAACGGCAGATCGCCGGTCGCCAGACAGGTCTGCAGCAGATCCGGGGTAATGTCCTCCGGGCGCAAGTGCCCGGCCTGGACTTCACGCGCCAGACGCTGCGCGGCCTGAGCGATATCCCACTGACCGCCATAGTTGGCGGCGATCTGCAGGACAAAGCGGTTGGCACCGACCGTCATGGCCTCGGCCTCGCGCATCGCCGCCTGAAGCTCAGGGTGGAAGCGCGAGCGATCGCCAATGATGCGCAGGCTGATGTTGTTGTCGTTGAGACGCTTGGCCTCACGACGCAGCGCCTTGAAGAACAGATCCATCAAGGCACTGACTTCATCGGCCGGGCGCTGCCAGTTTTCACTGGAGAAGGCGAACAGGGTCAGGACTTCGACCTTGGCCTCAGCGCACACCTCGATCACCGCCCGCACAGCATCCACGCCCGCTTTATGCCCGGCGACACCCGGCATAAAGCGTTTTTTCGCCCAGCGATTATTGCCATCCATGATGATCGCGACATGGCGCGGCACCGCGGACGGCGCAGTCTGCTTGGTCTTGTCCATTTAAAGCTCGACCCT
Source organism: Pseudomonas sp. AC255 (assembly GCF_979258175.1). Lineage (NCBI taxonomy): Bacteria > Pseudomonadati > Pseudomonadota > Gammaproteobacteria > Pseudomonadales > Pseudomonadaceae > Pseudomonas > Pseudomonas sp. AC255. The sequence goes on from NZ_OZ409841.1 coordinate 4,036,640, forward strand.
TATACGGCCATCAGGTCTTTTTCTTTCTCGTCCGTGGCCTTGGTGATCTGGGCCTCGGATTCTTTGGTCAGCTTGTCGATATCGGCGATGGCACGACGCTCTTCGTCTTCGCTGATTTCCTTGTCCTTGACCAGTTTTTTCAACTCGCCCAAGGCATCGCGACGGATGTTGCGCACGGCTACGCGCGCGTCTTCGGCTGCACTGCGGGCCTGCTTGGTGAAGCCTTTGCGCGTTTCTTCGGTAAGGGCAGGCATCGGGATCAACAGCAACTCGCCCAGGTTGGTCGGGTTGAGGTTCAGACCGGCGCTCTGGATTGCCTTGTCGACGGCAGCGAGCATGTTGCGCTCGAAGGCCACGACCTGCAGGGTGCGCGAATCTTTCACGGTGACGTTGGCAACGCCGCTCAGCGGAGTGTCAGTGCCGTAGTAAGGCACCATGACGCTGCCGAGGATGCTCGGGTGAGCCTTGCCGGTACGAATCTGGCCGAACGCGTGGTTCAGAGATTCCAGGGATTTCTGCATACGCGCTTGGGCGTCTTTCTTGATTTCGTTGATCATTGTTGGCCTTCCTCGATCAAAGTCCCTTCAGCGCCGCCGTGCACGATGTTCAGCAGGGCGCCGGGCTTGTTCATGTTGAATACGCGCAGCGGCATCTTGTGATCGCGGCACAGGCAGATGGCAGTCAGATCCATTACGCCCAGCTTGCGATCCAGTACTTCATCATAAGTCAGATGATCGAACTTCTCGGCATGCGGGTCTTTGAACGGGTCTGCGGTGTACACGCCATCAACCTTGGTGGCCTTGAGCACAACGTCGGCGTCGATTTCGATTGCACGCAGGCAGGCTGCCGAATCCGTGGTGAAGAACGGATTGCCGGTACCGGCCGCGAAGATCACGACGTCTTTGGAGTTCAGGTGACGCATGGCTTTGCGGCGATCGTAGTGATCGGTCACACCGACCATGGAAATGGCCGACATGACGATGGCCGAGATATTGGCACGTTCCAGCGCATCGCGCATGGCCAGGGCGTTCATCACAGTGGCCAGCATGCCCATGTGGTCGCCCGTGACCCGATCCATCCCGGCCTTGCTCAGGGCTTCGCCACGGAACAGGTTGCCACCGCCGATGACCAGACCGACCTGCACGCCGATGCCGACCAGTTGGCCGACTTCCAGCGCCATGCGATCCAGCACCTTCGGATCGATCCCGAACTCTTCCGAGCCCATCAGGGCCTCGCCGCTAAGCTTGAGTAGAATGCGTTTATAGCGAGCCTGATAACCACTGCCCTGCTGAGCCATTGCGAATCTCTCCTGCGGCGTATTTAAAATTCTTTGCGAGCTGTTTACAGCTGGCGTTCACTCTAGCTTGGCGCTGCTGCAGCGCCATCGGAACATGGCTTTGTAAGTCAGTTCCGGGTGGAAACCAAATAAAAAATTGGTACCCCATCTGAAAAGAGGCTGCGCGCGTTAGCGGGCAGCCTCTTTCGGGCGACAGTTGAAAAACCGTCTTATTGCTTGGCGGCAGCCAGCTGGGCAGCAACTTCTTCAGCGAAGTTGTCGACCGGCTTCTCGATGCCTTCGCCTACTTTGAAGTAAGTGAAGGAAACGATTTCAGCGCCGGCTTTCTTGGCCAGCTCGCCAACCTTGACTTCAGGGTTCTTGACGAACGCCTGCTCGACCAGGCTCGCTTCTGCCAGGAACTTGCTGATACGGCCTTTGACCATGTTCTCAACAATGTTTTCTGGCTTGCCTTTGATCTTTTCTTCGTTCAGCTGCAGGAACACAGCTTTCTCACGCTCGATCGCTTCGTCGGAGACTTGCGAAGGCAGCAGGAACTCAGGGTTGCTTGCAGCAACGTGCATAGCGATGTCTTTGGCCAGCTCGACGTCACCGCCTTTCAGGACAACAGCAACACCGATCTTGTTACCGTGCAGGTAGGTGCCGACAACGTCACCTTCTACGCGTACCAGACGACGGATGTTGACGTTCTCGCCGACCTTGGCAACCAGCGCTTCACGAGCCGTTTCCTGAGCGGCGATCAGCGGAGCTGCGTCGGTCAGTTTTTCGTCGAAAGCTTTTTCTACGCTGGCAGCAACGAAGTTCTTGAAATCGTCTTGCAGGGCCAGGAAGTCGGTCTGCGAGTTGACTTCCAGCAGCACGGCTGCCTTGTCATTCGATTTGATGGCGATTGCGCCTTCAGCGGCAACGTTGCCAGCTTTTTTCGCAGCCTTGATGGCGCCCGAAGCACGCATGTCATCAATGGCTTTTTCGATGTCGCCGTCAGCCTTTTCCAAGGCTTTCTTGCAATCCATCATGCCTTCGCCGGTACGCTCGCGCAGTTCTTTGACCAACGCTGCAGTAATTGCTGCCATTTTCAAATTCCTCTTGGATAGGTTTTCAACCATTCCACCCGATCGAACGGGCGTTCAATTCTTCCCGAACCACCCATGTTGGCTGCCGCACATGACAAATACAGACGTGGGCGCCGACAAATGGTTTTCGAGGTGGCAAAAAGGGGCCAAGCCCCTTTTTGCTTACTGAGTCAACGCCAGGGGCGTCGATTACTCAGCTGCAGCCTGAGTTTCTTCAGCTGCGAATTCAACAGTACCGCCAGCAACGTTGTTGCGACCGCGGATAACTGCGTCAGCCATCGAACCCATGTACAGCTGGATAGCGCGGATGGCGTCATCGTTGCCTGGGATGATGTAGTCAACGCCTTCCGGGCTGCTGTTGGTATCGACAACGCCGATGACCGGGATGCCCAGCTTGTTGGCTTCGGTGATCGCGATGCGCTCGTGGTCAACGTCGATCACGAACAGTGCGTCTGGCAGACCGCCCATGTCCTTGATGCCGCCCAGCGAACGATCCAGCTTCTCAAGATCACGGGAGCGCATCAGCGCTTCTTTCTTGGTCAGCTTGGCGAAAGTACCGTCTTCGGCTTGAACTTCAAGGTCACGCAGACGCTTGATGGAAGCACGAATGGTCTTGAAGTTGGTCAGCATGCCGCCCAACCAGCGGTGATCGACGTACGGCGAACCGCAACGTGCTGCTTCTTCAGCAACGATCTTGCCAGCGGAACGCTTGGTGCCGACGAACAGAATCTTGTTTTTGCCCTGGGCCAGACGCTCTACGAAAGTCAGAGCTTCGTTGAACATTGGCAGGGTTTTTTCAAGGTTGATGATGTGAATCTTGTTACGCGCGCCGAAAATGTACTTACCCATTTTCGGATTCCAGTAACGGGTTTGGTGACCGAAGTGCACACCGGCCTTCAGCATATCGCGCATGTTGACTTGGGACATGATAGTTCCTTGATAAGTCGGGTTTGGCCTCCACGTATCCCAATGACCAACCAGAGGCATAAAGCCCAAGGCACCCAGGTCATCGTGTCGACACGTGTGTGGATTTAAGCTTTTCGGGGCATCCCCGGAAAGCGGCGCATTTTATACCACAGGGTGCGCAGAAACGGAACCCGGAATCTGTATTCGCACCAGTGACATGGGCGCAGCCCCCTTGGAATCGGCTCGATGGGCTCCATTGTATAGACACAAGCCAGACATGCAGGCGCGGATTTGCGCCTCCCGTCTGGTAGAATCGCGTTTTTCAGGGTCGCAAAATGTACGCTTGCCACCCAATTCGTATCCGTAAGCGCCGCCGAGCGCAGAGAGAGCCTGTATGACCGTCAACCTCAAAACCCCCGAGGACATCGCTGGCATGCGTGTCGCCGGCAAACTGGCCGCCGATGTGCTGGAAATGATTGCCGAACAAGTCAAACCGGGCGTGACCACTGATCAGCTCAACCAGATTTGCCACGACTACATCGTCAACGTGCAGCAGGCCATCCCTGCCCCGCTCAACTACAAGGGCTACCCGAAGTCGATCTGCACTTCGATCAACCATGTGGTCTGCCACGGCATCCCGAATGACAAGCCGCTGAAAAACGGCGACACCCTGAACATCGACGTCACAGTGATCAAGGACGGCTACCACGGCGACACCAGCCGCATGTTCCACGTCGGCGAGGTACCGGTCTGGGCCGAGCGCCTGTCGCAGGTCACCCAGGAATGCATGTACAAGGCCATCGAGATCGTCAAACCCGGCTGCCGCCTCGGCGACATCGGTGAAGTGATCCAGAAGCACGCGGAAAAGAACGGTTTCTCAGTGGTGCGTGAGTTCTGCGGCCACGGTATCGGCAAGGTCTTCCACGAAGAGCCGCAGATCCTGCACTACGGTCGCGCCGGCACTGGCATGGAACTGAAGGCCGGCATGACCTTCACCATCGAGCCGATGATCAACCAGGGCAAGGCCGACACCAAGGTGCTCGGCGACGGCTGGACCGCGATTACCAAGGACCGCAAGCTCTCGGCACAGTGGGAACACACCCTGCTGGTCACCGACACCGGCTACGAGATTTTCACTTTGCGCAGCGATGACACCATCGCGCGCATCTCGGCCTGACACCCAGAACGCTCCCAGCCTATAGAAGGAAAGCCAATCGATGCCGCAGGTGGATCCCGAACTCTTCGACCGCGGCCAGTTCCAGGCTGAACTGGCCCTCAAAGCGAGTCCCATCGCGGCGTTCAAGAAGGCGATCCGCCAGGCCCGCGAGGTTCTCGACACGCGTTTTCGCAAGGGCCGCGACATCCGCCGCCTGATCGAAGACCGCGCCTGGTTTGTCGACAACATCCTGCAAAAGGCCTGGGAGCAGTTCAACTGGAGCGAAGACGCCGACATCGCCCTGGTGGCGGTAGGCGGCTACGGTCGCGGCGAGCTGCATCCCTATTCCGACATTGATCTGCTGATCCTGCTCGACAGCGCTGACCACGAAGTTTTCCGCGACTCCATCGAGCGTTTTCTGACGCTATTGTGGGACATCGGTCTGGAAGTCGGCCAGAGCGTGCGCTCGGTCGATGAGTGTGCCGAAGAGGCCCGCGCCGACCTGACCGTGGTCACCAACCTGATGGAAAGCCGCACCATCTGCGGCCCCGAGCGTCTGCGCCAGCGCATGCTCGACGTCACCAGCACCGCGCACATGTGGCCGGCCAAGGAGTTCTTCCTGGCCAAGCGAGCCGAGCAGAAGGCTCGTCATCACAAATACAACGACACCGAATACAACCTCGAACCGAACGTCAAAGGCTCGCCCGGCGGTCTGCGTGACATTCAGACGATCCTCTGGGTGGCCCGCCGTCAGTACGGCACCCTGAACCTGCGCGCCCTCGCTGGAGAAGGCTTTCTGGTCGAAAGCGAAAACGCCCTGCTCGCCTCGTCCCAGGAATTTCTGTGGAAAGTGCGCTATGCCTTACACATGCTCGCCGGCCGCTCCGAAGACCGCTTGCTGTTCGATCATCAACGCACCATTGCCGGCCTGCTTGGCTTTGAAGGAGACGACGCCAAACAGGCGGTCGAAAACTTCATGCAGCAGTATTTCCGCACCGTGATGAGCATCGCCCAACTGAGCGATCTGATCATCCAGCACTTCGAGGAAGTCATCCTCGCCCCGGAAGACGAAGCGCCGCCGCAACCGATCAACTCGCGCTTCCAGTTGCATGACGGCTACATCGAGGCGCGCAATGACAATGTGTTCCGCCGCACGCCGTTCGCCATGCTGGAAATTTTCGTGCTGATGGCCCAGCAGCCGGAAATCAAAGGCGTGCGCGCCGACACCATTCGTCTGCTGCGCGAACATCGTCATCTGATCGACGACAACTTCCGTAACGATATCCGCAACACCAGCCTGTTCATCGAGCTGTTCAAGTGCAAGATCGGTATCCACCGCAATCTGCGGCGGATGAACCGTTACGGCATTCTCGGCCGTTATCTGCCGGAGTTCGGTTTTATCGTCGGGCAGATGCAGCACGACCTGTTCCACATCTATACGGTCGATGCGCACACGCTGAACCTGATCAAGCACCTGCGCAAACTGCAGTACACCCAGGTCTCGGAGAAATTTCCGCTGGCCGCCAAGCTCATGGCCAAGCTGCCCAAACCTGAGCTGATCTACATGGCCGGTCTGTATCACGACATCGGCAAGGGCCGGCATGGCGATCACTCGGAGATTGGCGCGGTCGATGCCGAGGCGTTCTGCCAGCGCCATCAGTTGCCGGTGTGGGACAGCCGCCTGATCGTCTGGCTGGTGCAGAACCACCTGGTGATGTCCACCACTGCGCAGCGCAAGGATCTGTCCGACCCGCAGGTGATCCACGATTTCGCCCAGGCGGTCGGCGACGAAACACGCCTCGACTATCTCTATGTGCTGACCGTGGCCGACATCAACGCGACCAATCCGACGCTGTGGAATTCATGGCGCGCCAGCCTGTTGCGCCAGCTCTACACCGAGACCAAACGAGCCCTGCGCCGGGGTCTGGAAAATCCGGTGGATCGCGAAGAGCAGATCCGCCAGACGCAGAGCGCCGCGCTGGACATTCTGGTGCGCGGCGGCACCGACCCGGACGACGTCGAGCAGCTGTGGGCGCAATTGGGCGATGACTATTTCCTGCGCCACACCGCCGGCGACGTCGCCTGGCACAGCGATGCGATCCTGCAGCAACCGGTGGATGGCGGGCCGCTGGTGCTGATCAAGGAAACCACCCAGCGCGAGTTCGAGGGCGGCACGCAGATCTTCATTTATGCACCGGACCAGCACGACTTCTTCGCCGTGACCGTGGCGGCGATGGACCAGCTCAACCTGAACATTCACGATGCCCGGGTCATCACCTCGAGCAGCCAGTTCACCCTCGACACCTACATCGTGCTCGACAACGAAGGCGAATCGATCGGCGACAACCCGGCGCGGATCAAGCAGATCCGCGAAGGCCTCACCGAAGCGCTGCGCAACCCGGACGACTACCCAACGATCATCCAGCGCCGTGTGCCGCGCCAGCTCAAGCATTTCGCCTTTGCGCCGCAGGTCACCATTCACAACGACGCCCAGCGTCCGGTGACCGTGCTGGAACTGACGGCGCCTGACCGACCAGGCCTGCTGGCGCGGGTCGGAGGGATTTTCCTCGAGTTCGACCTGTCGCTGCAGAACGCCAAGATTGCGACCCTGGGCGAACGTGTGGAAGACGTGTTCTTCATCACCGACGCGCATAACCAGCCGCTGTCCGATCCGCTGCTGTGCAGCCGTTTGCAGGATGCGATCGTCGAACAGCTGAGCGTCAATCAGGAACCGGATATCAAACTTTCGCGGATCAGTATCTGAATCACCCGTTTATCCCTGTGAATGCAGCCCATGCTTTCCTCCGGTACATACAATCCCCTGTGGCGAGGGGATTTATCCCCGTTCGGCTGCGAAGCAGTCGTAAAACCTGTGTATGCGGACATTCAGTTGAACCGCAGTGATGGTTTTGGGGCCGCTGCGCAGCCCAACGGGGATAAAGCCCCTCGCCACAGAAAGCTCTTGAGCATTTAAAAGAGGCCCCAATGAACAACGCTCTGAACCAGCTCCAGCCGTACCCGTTCGAAAAGCTCCGCGCCCTGCTCGGCAGCGTTACGCCGAACCCGGACAAACGCCCGATCGCCCTGTCGATCGGCGAGCCGAAACACCGTTCGCCGAGTTTTGTCGCCGAAGCGCTGGCGAACAATCTGGATCAGATGGCGGTGTACCCGACTACCCTCGGCATTCCGGCCCTGCGCGAAGCCATCGCTGGCTGGTGCGAGCGTCGTTTTGGCGTGCCGAACGGCTGGATCGATCCGGCGCGAAACGTGCTGCCGGTCAACGGCACCCGTGAAGCGCTGTTCGCCTTCACCCAGACCGTGGTCAATCGTGGCGACGATGCGCTGGTGGTCAGCCCCAACCCGTTCTATCAGATCTACGAAGGCGCGGCGTTTCTCGCCGGGGCCAAGCCGCATTACCTGCCGTGCCTGGATGAAAATGGCTTCAACCCGGACTTCGACGCGGTAGCGCCGGAGATCTGGCAGCGCTGCCAGATCCTGTTCCTGTGCTCGCCGGGCAATCCGACCGGCGCGCTGATTCCGGTCGAGACCTTGAAGAAGTTGATCGCCCTCGCCGATCAGTACGACTTCGTGATTGCCGCCGACGAGTGCTACAGCGAACTGTACTTCGACGAGCAAACCCCGCCGCCGGGCCTGCTCAGCGCCTGCGTCGAACTGGGCCGCAATGACTTCAAGCGCTGCGTGGTCTTTCACAGCCTGTCCAAGCGCTCCAACCTGCCGGGCCTGCGCTCAGGCTTCGTTGCCGGCGATGCCGACATCCTCAAGGGCTTCCTGCTCTATCGCACTTACCACGGCTGCGCGATGCCGGTACAGACTCAACTGGCCAGCGTTGCCGCGTGGAATGACGAAGTGCATGTGCGCGCCAACCGTGCGCTGTATCGCGAGAAGTTCGATGCGGTGCTGAACATTCTCAGCCCGGTCATGGACGTACAGCGCCCGGATGGCAGCTTCTATCTGTGGCCGAATGTGCAGGGCGATGATGCGGCGTTCTGCCGCGATCTGTTCGAGCAGGAACACGTGACCGTGGTGCCGGGCTCGTATCTGTCTCGCGATGTCGATGGCGTCAATCCTGGCGCCGGCCGTGTGCGTATGGCACTGGTTGCGCCGCTGGCGGAATGCGTCGAAGCCGCCGAACGGATTCGTGACTTCATCACCCGCCAGAAGTGATCACAGAGCGCTTGCGGCAGCCCCTGCTGCAAGCGCTCAACCGGCTATTTGACCTGGCCCAGATTGGCCTCGCTCAAATCCAGTTCGCCGAGCACTTCTCGCAACACGTCATCACCGATCTGGTGCTGACGACTGAGGCTGTAGAGTTCCAGGCGTTGCGCGCGCAGCGCTTTCAAACGCAGGCGACGCTCAAGCAGATCCATCTGGAATGCCAGCGCCTGAGCCTCGGCAGAATCATTGAACACATCAAGTTGATGGCGATATTCGGACATGATCCGCGCCTTGAGCTCCGCTGCCAGCGCTGCTTGAGCGGCATCCTGTGGGACGACTTCTTCGGTTTCCAGCGAGTGAATCGCCGCTTCCGCCGTCTTGCGCCAGGCATCGCGCACTTCCTGACGACGCTTGTCGTCTGGGCTTTTGTCGATGCCGCGCAGCAGCAAGGGCAGCGCGATACAGGCCGAGACCAGCGACAGCAGAATCACCCCGGCAGCAATGAAGATCAGCAAGTCGCGCTCAGGAAAAGCCTCGGCGCCGATCAGCATCGGCACCGACATCACGCCTGCCAGCGTCACCGCCCCGCGCACACCGCCCACCGTCAGCAACCAGCATGAACGCGCCGTCGGCACTTGGGTCAGCTCGCCCTTGCCGCGCAGTCGGCGCAGCAACACCGACAAGCGCCAGATGCTCTGCACCCAGATGAACCGCAGCAGCACCAGCGCGACGAAAATCGCCAATACATCGAGGCAGCGATAGAACAACGTCGGCCACAGCGTCGGCTCATGGCTGACCACAGCCTTGATGATGTCTGGCAATTGCAGGCCAAGCAGCAGGAAGATCAAGCCATTGAACGCAAATTCGAGCAGCGCCCAGACGCTGCGATTAAGCAATCGCGTGCTGGTCTGACGCGGCAGCAGGTCGAGCCAGCTTTGCATCATCCCCGCCGCCACCGCCGAAAGAATGCCCGAAGCGCCCAGACGTTCAGCCAGTACGTAAGCGGCGAACGGCAGCAGCAACATGAACACCACGTGAGTGGCCGGATCGTCCCAGCCCCGGGCGATCATCCACGCGCGCAGGCGCCCGACCAGCCAGCTCAACGCTACACCCACAGCCAGGCCTCCGAGCGCCACCGCGACGAAGGTCAGACTGGCATTGGTCAGCGAAAACACGCCCGTGACCGCTGCAGCGAGGGCGAATTTGAAGGTCACCAGGCCTGAGGCGTCATTCATCAGCGCCTCGCCCTGGAGGATGTGCATCAGCGGCGTGGGGAGACGGTTCTGCGAAATCGCTGAAACCGCTACGGCGTCCGTCGGTGACAAAACCGCTGCAAGGGCGAAGGCCACCGGCAGCGGAATCGTCGGCAACAGCCAATGAATGAAATAGCCGGCACCGACCACGGTGAACAGAACAAGGCCGACGGCCAGGGTCAGGATCGGTCCGCGCAATTGCCAGAAGGCGCGTTTGGGCATGCGCCAGCCATCGGAAAACAGCAGCGGCGGCAGGAACAGAAACAGGAACAATTCCGGGTCGAGGGCGACGTGCAGCCCCAGGGTCGGCCAGGCGAGCAAGGCACCGGCGGCGATTTGCACCAGCGGCAATGGCAGCGGGATAACCCGCCCGACCAAGCGCGAGACGCTGACCAGCATCAGCAGGATCAGGACGGTGTAAGCAGTTTGCATAAAACGGAAATCTCAGGCGATCGACAGCGTTGAACTGCCATATTAGCGCCTTAGGCTGTGGCTGACCGTTGCACCTATGTCGCACGACCGGAACGCGACCCCCTTGTGGGAGCGAGCCTGCTCGCGAAAGCGGTCGTTCAGCGAACAGAGGTATTGACTGATATGACCTCTTCGCGAGCAGGCTCGCTCCCACAGGGTTTTGCATTGCCAAATCGACCTGAGGCGCCGCGAAACCGTCCGGTCATGGCATAATCCGTCACCATTTTTTCCAGCACCTGTAAAGGGGGCGATTCCTTGGCCGTTTCAAGTAAAACGTTGCACCTTTTCGGCATCAAAGCCTGCGACACCATGAAAAAGGCGCGCACCTGGCTCGATGAACACGCTGTCAGTTATGACTTTCACGATTACAAGACCGCCGGCATTGACCGTGAGCACCTGACCCAATGGTGCGACGAGCACGGCTGGCAAACCGTGCTGAACCGCGCCGGCACGACCTTTCGCAAACTCGACGACGAACGCAAAGCCGATCTCGACCAAGCGAAAGCCATCGAACTGATGCTCGCACAACCCTCGATGATCAAGCGCCCGGTGCTCGATCTCGGTGACCGAACCCTGATTGGCTTCAAGCCAGATATCTACGCGGCCGCTCTGAAGTAAGCAGCCCGTCACTCTTTGTAGAGGTATTCACATGTCCAATTCCCTGTTCAGCATCGCCTTTGGTGTCGGCACCCAGAATCGTCAAGGCGCATGGCTGGAAGTGTTCTACGCCCAGCCGCTGCTCAATCCTTCGGCCGAACTGGTCGCAGCGGTCGCGCCGATCCTCGGTTACACCGAAGGCAACCAGGCCATCACCTTCACCACCGCCCAGGCCGCGCAACTGGCTGAAGCCGTGAAAGGCATCGACGCCGTGCAAGGCAAGCTGCTGACCCGCCTGGCTGAAAGCCACAAGCCGTTGGTTGCCACGCTGCTGGCCGAAGACGCGCAACTGACCTCCACGCCCGAGGCCTACCTCAAACTGCATCTGCTCTCGCACCGTCTGGTCAAGCCGCACGGCGTCAGCCTCGCCGGTATCTTCCCGCTGCTGCCGAACGTGGCGTGGACCAGCCAGGGCGCGATCGATTTGAGCGAACTGGCGGAAATGCAACTCGAAGCGCGTCTGCGCGGCGAACTGCTGGAAGTGTTCTCGGTAGATAAATTCCCGAAAATGACCGACTACGTGGTACCGGCCGGCGTGCGTATCGCTGATGCTGCACGTCTGCGTCTGGGCGCCTATGTCGGCGAAGGCACCACCGTCATGCACGAAGGCTTCATCAACTTCAACGCCGGCACCGAAGGCCCGGGCATGATCGAAGGCCGCGTTTCCGCTGGCGTATTCGTCGGCAAGGGTTCGGACCTGGGCGGCGGTTGCTCGACCATGGGCACCCTGTCGGGCGGCGGCAACATCGTGATCAAGGTCGGTGAAGGCTGCCTGATCGGCGCCAACGCCGGTATCGGTATTCCATTGGGCGACCGCAACACTGTCGAGTCGGGCCTGTACGTGACCGCTGGCACCAAGGTTGCGCTGCTCGACGAAAACAACAATCTGGTCAAGGTTGTGAAAGCACGTGAGCTGGCCGGTCAGACTGATCTTCTGTTCCGGCGCAATTCGGAAACCGGTGCTGTGGAATGCAAGACCCACAAATCGGCGATCGAACTGAACGAAGCGCTGCACGCTCACAACTAAGCAGCACATCGACCTCCTGTGGGAGCGAGCCTGCTCGCGAAGCTTTTGGCGTATCCAAGAAACGCCTTCGCGAGCAGGCTCGCTCCCACGAGGTTTGGCGTACACCCCGCCCAATTTCACAGGGCTGAACCCATGATGATCCCCTCCCCTTGGCGCGCCGATTTCCCGGCCATCGCCGCCCTGCAACGGCAAGACCAGACCTATCTGGACAACGCCGCCACCACGCAAAAACCCCAGGCCCTGCTCGACGCACTGACGCATTACTACGCCAACGGCGCGGCCAATGTGCATCGTGCGCAACACCTGCCCGGTGCTCACGCGACGCAAGCGTTCGAAGACAGCCGGCGCAAGGTTGGTCAATGGCTGAATGCCGGTGACAGCGGGCAGATAATTTTCACGCACGGCGCCACCAGTGCCTTGAATCTGCTGGCTTACGGTCTTGAACATTTGTTCGAGCCGGGCGATGAGATTGTCATCAGCGCTCTGGAGCATCACGCCAACCTGTTGCCGTGGCAGCAACTGGCGCAACGCCGCAACCTGAAACTGGTGATCCTGCCGCTGGATGCCGACGGCCTGATCGACCTCGCCGCTGCCGTGCATCTGATCGGCCCGCGCACGCGTTTGCTGGCAGTCAGTCAGCTGTCCAACGTCCTTGGTGCCTGGCAACCGCTGACCGCTTTGCTCGGCATGGCCAAGGCGCAGAACGCGCTGACGGTAGTCGATGGCGCGCAAGGCGTGGTGCACGGCCGGCATGATGTGCAGGCGCTGGGTTGCGACTTCTATGTGTTTTCCAGCCACAAGCTCTACGGGCCTGAGGGCCTGGGCGTACTGTTCGGACGCAACGCTGCGCTGGAGCAATTGCAGCCATGGCAGTTCGGCGGCGAGATGGTGCTGGACGCCAACTATCAGGATTCGCGCTTTCGCCCGGCGCCGTTGGGGTTCGAGGCTGGCACACCGCCAATCGCCAGTGTCATCGGCCTCGGAGCGACCCTCGACTACTTGGCCGGTTTGGATCAGGACGCCGTATCTGCCCATGAAGCGGCGCTGCACGACTATCTGTTGCGCGGCCTCGCCGCCCGCAATGGCATTCGCTTGCTCGGCAAGCCGCAATTGGCGCTGGCCAGTTTTGTCGTCGAAGGCGTGCACAACGCTGATCTGGCGCATCTGCTCACCGAACAAGGCATTGCCGTACGCGCGGGGCATCACTGCGCCATGCCGCTGATGAAAAGCTTCGAACTGGCTGGCGCGATTCGCGTGTCGCTGGCGCTGTATAACGACTCGGAAGATCTGGAGCGCTTTTTCGAGGCGCTGGATCAGGCGCTGGAGTTGTTGCGATGAGCCTGCCGGTGGAAGCGGCCGAAGCGCTGCAGACGTTTCACAATGCGGCGGGCTGGGAACAGCGCGCGCGGCTGCTGATGCAGTTTGGCGATCGCTTGCCGACGCTGGATGACGCGCAAAAGTGCGAGGCCAATCGGGTGCATGGCTGTGAGAGCCAGGTGTGGCTGGTCGGGGATTTGCGCGACGGGCACTGGCAGTTCAAGGCAAGCAGCGATGCGCGGATGATTCGCGGGTTGGTGGCGTTGCTGCTGTTGCGGGTCAATGGCTTGTCGGCGGTGGAGTTGCAGCAGGTGGATTTGCCGCAGTGGTTCAATCAGTTGGGCTTGTCGCGGCAGTTGTCGCCTTCGCGCAGTAATGGCCTGAATGCGGTGCTCCAGCGGATGAATGAGCTGGCCGGTTAATCGCCATCGCTGGCAAGCCAGCTCCCACAGGGCTCGGTGGTGTTCATAGATGCACTGAACTTACCCAATACCTGTGGGAGCTGGCTTGCCAGCGATGAGGTCATCAGCCTCACCGTTCAAACCTGAGGTTTTACTCGGTCCGAAGGGCGCCGCACCCCCGCCACAATCTTGTCCACAGCCTTGGTCGCCGCGACCATGCCAAATGTCGCGGTAACCATCATCACCGCGCCAAACCCGCCGGCGCAGTCGAGCTTCACGCCGTCGCCGACAAAACTTTTCTGCAGACAAATGCTGCCATCCGGTTTCGGGTAGCGCAGCTGTTCGGTGGAAAACACACACGGCACGCTGTAGTGACGGGTCACGGTGCGGGAGAAGCCGTAGTCCCGGCGCAACGTCGAACGGACTTTCGAGGCCAGCGGATCGTTGAAGGTGCGGTTCAAGTCGCAAACCTGAATCAGCGTCGGGTCGATCTGCCCGCCCGCGCCGCCGGTGGTAATGATCTGGATCTTGCGGCGTTTGCACCAGGCGATCAGCGCCGCTTTGGCGTTCACCGCATCGATGCAGTCGATCACGCAGTCGATGTTCGGCGTGATGTATTCGGCCATGGTGTCGCGGGTGACGAAATCGGCCACGGCGTGCACCGTGCAATCGGGGTTGATCCCGCGCAGGCGCTCGGCCATCACCTCGACCTTGGGTTTGCCGACAGTGCTGTCCAAGGCGTGCAACTGACGGTTGGCATTACTGACGCAGACGTCATCAAGGTCGAACAGCGAGATCTCGCCCACCCCGCAACGGGCCATGGCTTCCGCCGCCCAGGAACCGACGCCACCAACGCCGACGATCGCCACATGGGCGGCGCGCAAGCGTTCCAGGCCCTCGATGCCATACAACCGGGCGATGCCTGCAAACCGCGGATCTTCTGTACTCATGACCATTACCCCAAAAACCGGCGCGCATTATAGGACTACGCAGCGACAAGTTTTAAGCTGCAAGCGACAAGTGTAAGAACTTAAGTCAGAGACGGCTGCCCAATGTCAGGCATTTTCCCGTCAGTTGTACGACTGGTTAACCGCCGGTGTAGGATGCGCGCCCCTCGGGCGTCTATCCGACCGATCCTTCGTTCCACAGCCTTTGGAACCCGAAACAGCTATGTCATCGCGTAAATTTGGACTCAACCTGGTGGTGGTGCTGGCCATCGCTGCCTTGTTCACCGGTTTCTGGGCGCTGGTCAATCGCCCGGTCACGGCGCCGAACTGGCCGCAGCAAATCTCCGGCTTCTCGTATTCGCCATTCCAGCAGGGGCAATTCCCACAGAAGGATCAGTATCCGTCTGACGATGAAATGCGCCGTGACCTGGAAATCATGAGCAAGCTGACCGACAACATCCGTATCTATTCGGTCGACGGTTCGCTGGGAGACATCCCGAAACTGGCGGAGGAATTCGGCCTGCGCGTCACCCTCGGTATCTGGATCAGCCCGGACCAGGAACGCAACGAACGGGAAATCACCAAAGCCATCGAACTGGCCAACACCTCGCGCAGCGTCGTGCGCGTGGTGGTCGGCAACGAGGCGCTGTTTCGTGAAGAAATCACCCCGGAAGCCCTGATCGTTCTGCTGGATCGGGTGCGCGCTGCGGTCAAAGTACCGGTGACCACTTCCGAGCAATGGCACATCTGGGAGAAATACCCGCAACTGGCCAAACATGTCGATTTGATCGCCGCCCACGTCTTGCCCTACTGGGAATTCATTCCGGTGGACAAGGCCGGCCAGTTCGTCTTCGACCGCGCCCGCGATCTGAAAAAACTCTTTCCGAAAAAACCGCTGCTGCTGTCCGAGGTCGGCTGGCCGAGCAACGGTCGCATGCGCGGTGGCGCCGATGCATCGCCGGCAGATCAGGCAATTTATCTGCGCACGCTGGTCAACAAGCTCAATCGCCAAGGCTTCAACTACTTCGTGATCGAAGCGTTTGACCAACCGTGGAAGGCCAGCGACGAAGGTTCGGTCGGCGCCTACTGGGGCGTGTTCAACGCCGCGCGTCAGCAGAAATTCAATTTCGAAGGCCCGGTGGTGGCGATTCCACAATGGCGCGTATTGGCGATCGGCTCAGTGGTGCTGGCGCTGCTGTCGCTGACCCTGCTGATGATCGACGGCTCGGCCCTGCGCCAGCGCGGTCGCACCTTTCTGACGTTTATCGCGTTCCTCTGCGGTTCGGTGCTGGTGTACATCGGTTACGACTATAGCCAGCAATACAGCACGTGGTTCAGCCTCACGGTCGGATTCCTCCTCGCGCTCGGTGCGCTCGGGGTATTCATCGTCCTGCTCACCGAGGCCCATGAACTGGCCGAAGCGGTGTGGATTCACAAACGCCGTCGGGAATTCCTGCCGGTGATGGGCGATTCCGACTACCGGCCGAAAGTGTCGATCCACGTGCCCTGCTACAACGAGCCGCCAGAGATGGTCAAACAGACCCTCGATGCCCTGGCCGCGCTCGATTATCCGGATTTCGAAGTCCTGATCATCGACAACAACACCAAGGATCCGGCGGTGTGGGAACCGGTGCGCGATTACTGCGCAACCCTCGGCCCGCGCTTCAAGTTCTTCCACGTTTCGCCGCTGGCCGGTTTCAAGGGCGGCGCGCTGAATTACCTGATTCCGCACACCGCCAAGGATGCCGAAGTCATTGCGGTGATCGACTCCGATTACTGCGTGCACCCGAACTGGCTCAAGCACATGGTGCCGCACTTCGCCGACCCGAAAATCGCCGTGGTGCAGTCGCCGCAGGATTATCGCGACCAGAACGAAAGCACCTTCAAAAAGCTCTGCTACGCCGAATACAAAGGCTTCTTCCATATCGGTATGGTCACCCGCAACGACCGTGACGCGATCATTCAGCACGGCACCATGACCATGACCCGCCGCTCGGTGCTGGAAGAATTGGGCTGGGCTGACTGGTGCATTTGTGAAGACGCCGAACTCGGTTTGCGCGTGTTCGAGAAAGGCCTGTCGGCGGCGTATTACCACGACAGCTACGGCAAGGGCCTGATGCCGGATACCTTCATCGACTTCAAGAAACAGCGTTTCCGCTGGGCCTATGGCGCGATCCAGATCATCAAGCGCCACACCCGCAGCCTGCTGCGCGGCAAGGACACCGAACTGACCCGTGGTCAGCGCTATCACTTCCTCGCCGGTTGGCTGCCGTGGGTTGCCGATGGCATGAACATCTTCTTCACCGTTGGCGCGCTGTTGTGGTCGGCGGCGATGATCATCGTGCCGCAACGGGTCGATCCACCGTTGCTGATTTTCGCAATCCCGCCGCTGGCGCTGTTCGTGTTCAAGGTCGGCAAGATCATCTTCCTCTACCGTCGCGCCGTCGGCGTGAATCTGAAAGATGCGTTCTGCGCGGCACTGGCCGGGCTGGCGTTGTCGCACACCATCGCCAAAGCGGTGCTGTACGGTTTCTTCACCAGCAGCATTCCGTTCTTCCGCACGCCGAAAAACGCTGACAACCACGGTTTCTGGGTGGCGATCAGCGAGGCGCGCGAGGAGCTGTTCATCATGCTGTTGCTGTGGGGCGCGGCGCTGGGGATTTTCCTGGTGCAGGGCATTCCGAGCAATGACATGCGCTTCTGGGTGACCATGCTGCTGGTGCAGTCGCTGCCGTATCTGGCGGCGCTGATCATGGCGTTCCTGTCGTCGCTGCCCAAACCTGCGGCCAAGGCTGAGCCGACACCGGTCGTCTAAATCCGCAACGCAGCACTAAACGGCGGCCAATGGTCGCCGTTTTGCTTTAAGATAACCGCCATTTTGCGGGGCTTGGCGTGATAACCGGTCTGACTGACCACCCCTGTCCCTTGTGGGAGCGAGCCTGCTCGCGAAGGCGTTGTAACATTCAACCTTTAAGGTGCTTGGTAGACCGCTTTCGCGAGCAGGCTCGCTCCCATTAGAAGCCCAAGCTCACACCCCATGATCCCGGAGTTTTCCATGACGGCCCACGCCGACCTATCGCCGACCCTTCAACTGGCCATCGACCTGATCCGCCGTCCTTCCGTGACCCCGGTCGATGCCGACTGCCAGAAGCAGATGATGCAGCGCCTGGGCGATGCCGGTTTCACCCTGGAGCCGATGCGCATCGAAGATGTGGATAACTTCTGGGCCACTCACGGCAACAACGACGGTCCGGTGCTGTGCTTCGCCGGTCACACCGACGTGGTGCCGACCGGTCCGGTTACCGCATGGCAGATCGATCCGTTCAATGCCGTGATCGACGAACATGGCATGCTCTGCGGCCGTGGCGCGGCAGACATGAAAGGCAGCCTGGCATCGATGACCGTCGCCGCTGAACGTTTCGTAGCCGACTATCCGAACCATAAAGGCAAGGTCGCTTTCCTGATCACCAGCGATGAAGAAGGCCCGGCGCATCACGGCACCAAGGCTGTGGTCGAACGTCTGGTCGCGCGCAAGGAGCGTCTGGACTGGTGCATCGTTGGCGAGCCGTCGAGCACTACGCTGGTCGGCGATGTGGTGAAAAACGGCCGTCGCGGTTCCCTCGGCGCCAAGCTGACGGTCAAAGGCGTGCAGGGCCACGTGGCCTACCCGCATCTGGCGAAGAACCCGATCCATCTCGCCGCTCCGGCGCTGGCAGAGCTGGCCGCCGAGCACTGGGACCACGGTAACGACTTCTTCCCGCCGACCAGTTTCCAGATTTCCAACCTCAATTCCGGCACCGGCGCGACCAACGTGATCCCGGGTGATCTGGTGGCGGTGTTCAACTTCCGTTTCTCCACCGAATCGACCGTCGAAGGCCTGCAGAAACGCGTTGCCGATATTCTCGACAAGCATGGTCTGGACTGGCACATCGACTGGGCGCTGTCCGGCCTGCCGTTCCTCACCGAACCGGGCGCGCTGCTCGATGCGGTATCGTCGAGCATCAAGGACATCACCGGTCGCGAGACCAAGGCGTCGACCAGCGGCGGCACCTCCGATGGCCGCTTCATCGCGACCATGGGCACGCAAGTGGTTGAACTGGGCCCGGTCAACGCGACCATCCACCAGGTCAACGAGCGCGTGCTGGCGGCGGATCTCGATGTGCTGACCGAAATTTATTACCAGACCCTGATCAAGTTGCTCGCCTGATGCTCGCGTGCCCGATCTGCAGTGAACCGCTCAACGCGGTCGACAACGGCGTGGTCTGCCCCGCCGGGCATCGGTTTGACCGTGCGCGTCAGGGTTATCTGAACCTGTTGCCGGTGCAGCACAAGAACAGCCGCGACCCGGGCGACAATCAGGCCATGGTCGAGGCGCGGCGTGATTTCCTCAACGCCGGGCATTACGCGCCAGTGGCCAAACGTCTGGCTGAACTCGCGGCGAGTTATGCGCCGGCGCGCTGGGTCGATATCGGTTGCGGCGAGGGTTACTACACCGCGCAAATCGCCGAAGCTTTGCCGAACGCTGATGGCTACGCGCTGGACATCTCCCGCGAAGCGGTCAAACGCGCCTGCAAGCGCAATCCGGCGATTACCTGGTTGATCGCGAGCATGGCGCGGGTGCCGTTGGCATCCGGTAGCTGCCAATTTCTCGCCAGCGTCTTCAGTCCGTTGGATTGGGAGGAAGCCAAGCGTCTGCTCAGCGTCGGCGGTGGGCTGATGAAAGTCGGCCCGACCCGTGGCCATCTGATGGAATTGCGCGAACGCCTGTACGACGAAGTGCGCGAGTACACCGACGACAAGCATCTGGCCCTGGTGCCGGAAGGCATGGTTTTGGCGCACAGCGAAACCCTGGAATTCAAGCTGACCCTGGACAAGCCCGAGGACCGCGCCAACCTGTTGGCGATGACGCCTCACGGCTGGCGTGCCAGTGCCGAGCGTCGTGCGGCAGTGATCGAACAGGCCGAGCCGATCGAGACCACCGTGTCGATGCGCTACGATTATTTCGTTCTTCAATAACTTTTGGTCTCGGGCACAGGCCCGGGGCCGGCTAAATCCGCGAATGGATTTTTCAGACCCGCAGTGAGGACATCCATGCGCCAACCGGACATCGAGATTTACCTGAAAGACGCCGACGTCGACCACAAGGCCATCGCCGCCTGGCTCGGCCAAGCGCTTGGCCCGTGCAGCGACTGGGTGCAGAAAGGCCAGACGTACAAGTGCAAGGCCGGCAACGTGCCGGTGACCTGGCTGCCGAAAGCCGTGGGCAAGTGGAACAGCCTGTTCCTGGAAAGCGACCAGACCCCCTGGGACGACGACATCGCCTGCGCCCGCGCAGCCTTTGCCGCACTGAACGTCGAAGTGCGTTGTGCACCGGGGACGTGGGTCGAAGAAGAAGGTGAAGAAACCGCCGATCGCTGGATTCGCATCAGCGAAGACGGAGAAGAAGAGATCACCTGGAAGACCGTGTAATCAGGGCAACGTAGAGCCCATGTGGGAGCGAGCCTGCTCGCGAATGCGCAGTGTCAGTCGATATGAATGGTGACTGATACACCGCATTCGCGAGCAGGCTCGCTCCCACAGTGGTTTTGGCGTTCTGGAGGTTTGTGTTACAGGCCTACAACATCCTCAGCCTGCAACCCCTTCTCGCCGGTGATCACCGCATACTCGACCTGTTGACCTTCGGTCAGCGAGCGGTGCCCTTCGCCGCGTATCGCGCGGTAGTGCACGAACACGTCCACGCCGTCGTCGCGCTGGATAAAGCCGTAGCCTTTGGCGTCGTTGAACCACTTCACGTTGCCGGTTTCGCGTGTTGCCATCTGTTCATACTCCTTTTTTATTATTGAACGGGCTTTTCGCAGGAAAGCCTTAGAGGAACGTCAGCCTGCGTCCGACGTCCATGACAGGGCACCGGCAACAGAGCGCCGAGTATATGACAGGTGCGGAAACTCTCAACAGGAGATTACTTCGGCGCTTTTTTGCCGATTTTCGCCTAATACGGCAAACTGTCCGCCCCGAGCGCCTGCTCGGTTTTATCCACTCACGCAGAAGCCGTATGACCCGTTCCCCGTTCCGCCGTCTTGTGTTTGGCACCCTGCGCCGCCTGTTGTATCTCTGGGTTCGCTCCGAGACCATCAATCAGTCGTCGTTCACTCTTAACCTCGACCGCAGTCGTCCGGTGTTCTACGTCCTGCAAAACCCTTCGCTGACCGATCTGGCGGTGGTCGACACCGAGTGCACCAAGGCCGGTCTGCCACGCCCAGTGCTGGCGGTGTCGGTCGGTACGCTGATCGAACCAGCGGCGTTTTTCTATTTGACGCCGGACCCGGACTGGCTCGGGCGCCAGGACAAGCGCGGCGCGCCGCCGACTCTCACCCGCCTGGTCAGCGCGCTGACGCAGAACGCTGCCGAAGACGCGCAGATCATTCCGGTCAGCGTGTTCTGGGGCCAGTCGCCAGACAGCGAAAACAGCCCGTGGAAACTGTTGTTCGCCGACAGCTGGGCAGTCACCGGACGCCTGCGCCGGCTGCTGAGCATTATCGTCCTCGGGCGTAAAACCCGCGTGCAGTTTTCCGCGCCGATCCACCTGCGCGAACTGATCGATCACAACAAGGGTCATGAGCGCACCGTGCGCATGGCCCAGCGCATCCTGCGCGTGCACTTCCGCAACTTGAAAGCCGCGGTGATCGGCCCGGACATTTCCCACCGGCGCAATCTGGTCAAAGGCCTGCTCAATCAGCCGCTGGTCAAACAGGCGATCCTCGACGAAGCCGAGCGCGAAAAAATCTCGCCGGAAAAGGCCAAGGCCCAGGCCCTGCGCTATGGCAACGAGATTGCTTCGGACTACACCTACACCGCGATCCGTTTTCTCGAAGTGGTGCTGAGCTGGTTCTGGAACAAGATCTACGACGGCATCAAGGTCAATCACATCGAAGGTGTGCAGAACGTCGCGCAGGGTCACGAAGTGATCTACGTGCCGTGCCACCGCAGCCACATCGACTACCTGCTGCTTTCCTATCTGCTGTTCCGCAACGGTCTGACCCCGCCGCACATCGCCGCCGGGATCAACCTGAACATGCCGGTGATCGGCAGCCTGCTGCGTCGCGGCGGTGCGTTCTTCATGCGCCGCACCTTCAAGGGCAATCCGCTGTACACCTCGGTGTTCAACGAATACCTGCACACGCTGTTCACCAAAGGTTTCCCGGTGGAGTATTTCGTCGAGGGCGGGCGCTCGCGCACCGGGCGCATGCTGCAACCGAAAACCGGCATGCTCGCGATCACCCTGCGCAGTTTCCTGCGTTCGTCGCGGATGCCGATCGTGTTCGTGCCGGTGTACATCGGATACGAGCGCGTGCTCGAAGGCCGCACCTACCTCGGTGAGCTGCGCGGCGCGAGCAAAAGAAAGAGTCGATCTTCGATATTTTCAAAGTGATCGGCGCGCTCAAGCAGCGCTTCGGTCAGGTCGCGGTCAACTTCGGCGAGCCGATCAAACTGGCGGAATTCCTTGACGCCGAGCAACCGGACTGGCGCCGGCAGGAACTCGGCCCGCAATTCAAACCGGCGTGGCTCAACGAAACCACCAACCGCCTCGGCGAGAAAGTCGCCCGGCACCTCAACGAAGCGGCGGCGATCAATCCAGTGAATCTGGTAGCGCTGGCCCTGCTGTCGACCACGCGTCTGGCCCTGGATGATCGGGCCATGGCGCGGGTGCTGGACCTCTATCTGGCGCTGCTGCGCAAGGTCCCGTATTCGCCACACACCACCTTGCCGGAAGGCGATGGCCGTGCGCTGATCGAGCATGTGAAAGACATGGATCTGCTCGCCGAGCAGAACGATGCGCTGGGCAAGATTCTGTATCTGGACGAGCAGAACGCGGTCCTGATGACTTACTACCGCAACAACGTCCTGCACATCTTCGCCCTGCCCTCGTTGCTCGCGAGTTTCTTCCAGAGCACCTCGCGCATGAGCCGCGAGCAGATCCTGCGCTACACCCGCGCGCTGTATCCGTACCTGCAATCGGAGTTGTTCATCCGCTGGAGCCTGGAGGAACTCGACGCGGTGATCGATCAGTGGCTGGAAGCGTTCGTCGAGCAGGGTTTGTTGCGGTTCGAAAAAGACCTATACCTGCGCCCGGCGCCGAGTTCGCGGCATTTCGTGCTGCTGACGCTGCTGTCGAAAAGCATCGCGCAGACCCTGCAGCGTTTCTACATGACGGTGTCCCTGCTGCTCAACAGCGGCCAGAACAGCATCAGCGCCGAAGAGCTGGAAGACCTCTGCACAGTGATGGCCCAGCGCCTGTCGATCCTCCATGGCCTGAATGCGCCGGAATTCTTCGACAAGAGTCTGTTCCGCCACTTCATCCAGACCCTGCTCGACCTCGACGTCCTGCGCCGCGACGAAGCCGGCAAGCTCAGCTACCACGAACTGCTCGGCGAGCTGGCCGAAGGCGCGGCCAAACGCGTGTTGCCGGCGGAGATTCGCCTGTCGATCCGCCAGGTCGCGCTGCACCGCAGTGAAGATGCGGCGGATCAGATCACGCCACAGCCTGAGGCTTGAAGCCTTAGACCTGTGGGAGCGAGCCTTCTCGCGAAGACGGAGTGTCAGTCGCCATTTATTTTGACTGATCCACCGCTTTCGCGAGCAGGCTCGCTCCCACATTGAAAGGAGATTCACCCATGAAAAAACTGTTGACCCTCGCTGCCGCCACCCTGCTCAGCGCCTGCCAATCAACCACACCCGCCGGCAAGGCCAGCCTCGACGGCGAAGTCTTCTACCTGCAACGCATCGCCCTGCCCCCGAGCGCGACCCTGAGCGTCAGCCTGCAAGACGTGTCGCTGGCCGATGCACCCGCCATCGTCCTCGCCGAACAGAACGGCCCGATCAAAGGCCAGGTGCCGCTGCCGTTTCATTTGAGCTACGATCCGGCGCAGGTCAAACCCGGCCATCGTTATTCGATCAGCGCACGCATTGAAGTCAACGGCGAGCTGATGTTCATCACCACCGAAAACCACGCCGTGCAACTCGACGGCAACGACCCGCAGCCGCTGAAAATCCGCGTCGACGCCGTTCGTTAATCCACTCGCCAAAGGAAGACGCCATGCGCCGCCCTACCCTTCGCTTCGCCGCCGCCTGCGCCGGCTTGCTGATCTCCGCCAACGCCCTGGCCCTGTCGCTCAGCGACCTGTCCCAGCAAGACGCCACCGGCGGCCTCAAGGACGCCCTGACCCAAGGCGCCCAGATCGCCGTGAAACAACTCGGCACCCCGGGCGGCTTCAGCAATAACCCCGAAGTGAAAATCGAACTGCCGGGCAAACTCGGCAAAGCCGCGAGCAAGATGAAAGCTTTCGGCATGGGGGCCCAGGTCGAAGAACTGGAAACCGCGATGAACAAAGCCGCCGAATCCGCCGTGACCCAGGCCCAGCCAATCCTCGTCGACGCGGTGAAGAAAATGAGCGTGGCCGACGCCAAAGGTATCCTCAGCGGCGGCAATGATTCGGCCACCCAATACCTGAACAAATCCAGCCGCGAACAGATCCGCGCGAAATTCCTGCCCATCGTCAAGCAAGCTATCGACAAGGTCGGCGTCGCGCAGAAGTACAACTCCTTCGCAGGCCAGGCCGCTGCGTTTGGCGTGGTGGACGCGAAGAGCGCGAACGTTGAGAGCTACGTTACTGAACAGGCACTCAATGGTTTGTTCGAAATGATCGGAAAACAGGAAGAAACCATCCGCCAGAACCCGGCCGCTGCGGCGACGAGTCTGGCGAAGAAAGTGTTTGGTACGCTTTAAGTCGTTACAACATGGGGGCGATTCAATTCGCTCCCATGCTTGCCTCCACGTAAAGAACTACGTAAAAAAACACCCACTCCCGCCCCATCTTCCTTCTCTCAAAAAGCTGCAATTGGTCCAGCTCTTCCAGAATCGACGCCGCCTCGCTACCCGAGCAGGAAAAATTTTCCGCGACATTGCTCGCCGTAAACTCCTTCGCCTCCCCGCTTTTAGCCACCTGATAAACCGCGCGCTGCCGTTCCGTCAGTTGAGCAATTACGCCAGAGCTCGTCAGCCAGCGCTGAAAGTCCTGAGTGTCTGCCAGACTCTTGCGGTACACAGATGTAAAACCGACCACGGCTCGCAAAACAACCGCGCATTGAAACTCGATGAAATAAGTCAGATCCAGCTCATCTGCCTCGGTGTGCAGGTAGGAGCGTCCGTATTTCACCGGTGCATTGCGCAGCAGCAGACTGATCGCAATGTAGCGAAACGCCGCGAACTCATGTTTGAACATGAACCAGTAAAACAAGGCTCTCGCGACCCGTCCGTTACCGTCGCGAAATGGATGTTCATAACCCATGGCGAAATGCAGCGTCACGGCCTTGGTCAGTGGATGCAGATAATTTTTGTCCAGAATCGAGGCAGCGGGCCGGTTGATCCAGGCGGACAGCCTCGCCAACCGCGCAACCAATCCTGCAGCAGGAGGTGGTCGGTGCACGGTGTTGCCTGAACCATCCTGAACAACCACCTCATCATTGGTCCGGAACAATCCGGGGGAATACTGCCCGTCATCGATCCCCTCCACACCCACTCGATGGATCTCTGCAATCAGCTCAATGCTCAGAGGTTCATAACGCTTTTCCCAAGCGAAATTCATCATTCGATAATTCCCCATGACCATGCGCTCATCTGGCGTCCGCGGCTGGCGCTGATGCTTGAGCATGTCCCTGGCTACGCGCGTGGTAGTCGCCGCGCCCTCCAACTGGCTACTGGCGATGGCTTCGTCTTCGATCAGGTCATTGAGCAGACAGGAGAAATGCGCCCGCTCGCCGATCTGACTGGTCATGTAATCCAGCGCGGCCGTACTGGCGTAACGATCCACCACAGCCAAGGTTTTCTGCGCCAACGGCGTTGGCACGTATTTGCCCCACTGCACCGGCTCGCCCAACGGCAACAAATGAATGTACTGGGCCGCCCGCGCCTTCTTCACCAACGACCAACAAAGATTCGCGTCCAACCCTGCCGCCCAGCGATAGCGCAACGCCTCGAATGGCAGATAGCGCCCCTGATCATCGAGCGGCTTGAGCAGCGCCAGATAATCCGCAAGTCGTTGCTTGTGGGGCGAGCGGGCCAACAGGTCGAAAACAGGATCCGTTCTGCCAGCTAATGTCGGTGGTTTCTTCATCAGACAGACTCAAGGACTCGGAAAAGCAGAACCCGGAGTACAGCATTGGACGGCCAGCGCCTCAAGATCGGAGGACTCTGAAAAAGCTGTAGGAAGGCAGCGTGAATTGGCGATTCGAAATGAATTGGCTGTCAGACCGCCTTCGCGAGCAGGCTCGCTCCCACAAAAGCAAAGCAGCGCAGCTGCCCGCGGCGAAGCCGCCCCACTCAACAATGAGCGCAAGCTCGAGTGCTCTTGATCTTGATCCACCGGCGACGTCGGAAGGCTGAGTGGAGGGATTGATCCGGGCGTGGGAGCGCAGCGACCCTTCGACGCAGTCGAACACAGCGGAAGGAGGTGCAGCGAAGCAAACCGGAGCCGCTGCGCCCGGATCGATCCCGCAGCGAAGGAACCCGAGCCTGCGAGGGCCGAACGCAGGAGCAAGCCTTTTGGGTACTTTTTCGGCGTCTGGAAAAAGTGCCTCGCCGTAAGGGCGAAACCGCCAGCCGCAACGCCCACAGCAACGGATATACACCCAATACCCCAAAGTCATGGTCGGCCCGAAAGCCGCCAAGACAAAGAAACTCAAGCCTCCTTACGCACCCGAAACCAGGCCGCATACAACGCCGGCAAAAACAACAGCGTCAGCGCCGTGGCCACAATCAGCCCGCCCATGATCGCCACCGCCATCGGCCCGAAAAACACACTGCGCGACAGCGGAATCATCGCCAGCACCGCCGCCAGCGCCGTCAACACAATCGGCCTGAAGCGCCGAACCGTAGCCTCGATAATCGCCTGCCAAGGCTTAAGCCCCGAAGCAATATCCTGCTCGATCTGATCCACCAGAATCACCGAATTGCGCATGATCATCCCGGACAACGCGATGGTCCCCAGCATCGCCACAAACCCGAACGGCTGCCTGAACACCATGAGAAACAACGTCACCCCGATCAGGCCCAGTGGCGCGGTGAGAAACACCATCGCCGTGCGCGAGAAACTGCGCAACTGCACCATCAGCAAGGTCAGCACCACGACTATGAACATCGGCACCCCGGCATTCACCGACTTCTGCCCGCGCTCGGAATCCTCCACCGTGCCGCCGACATCCAGCAGATAACCATCGGGCAATTCGGCGCGAATCGGGTCCAGCGTCGGCATGATCTGCTTGACCAGCGTCGCCGGCTGCTCCTTGCCGTAAATGTCGGCGCGCACCGTCACGTTCGGCAGCCGATTGCGGTGCCAGATGATGCCTTCCTCGAAGCCGTATTCCAGCGTGGCTATCTGCGACAACGCCACACTGCGACCGTTATCCGTCGGCACCGCCAGGCTCGGCAACAACGACAATTCAGTGCGCTCGTGCACGGTGCCGCGCAGCAGAATCTCGATCAATTCGTTGTCTTCGCGGTACTGGCTGACCGTCGAGCCGACCAGCGAACTCTGCAGGAATTTCGCCAGATTGGCCGTGCTTACGCCGAGGGCGCGGGCGCGATCCTGGTCGATGTTCAGGTAGACGACTTTGCTCGGCTCCTCCCAGTCCAGATGCACGTTGACCACATGCGGATTCTCGCGAACCTTTGCCGCCACTTTGCGCGCCAACGCACGGACTTCTTCGATGTGCTCGCCAGTGACGCGGAACTGCACCGGATAGCCAACCGGCGGTCCGTTTTCCAAACGGGTGACCCGCGAACGCAGGGCCGGGAACTGTTCGTTGAGGGTTTCGATCAACCAGCTGCGCAGCGCTTCACGCTCTTCAATGGTTTTTGCCAACACCACGAACTGGGCAAAACTCGCCGCCGGCAGTTGCTGATCCAGCGGCAGGTAGAAACGCGGCGAGCCGGTGCCGACATAGGCCACGTAATTGTCGATGCCGGCGTGCTCCTTGAGCAGCGCTTCGAGGCGTTTGACTTCGCTGGTGGTATTGGCCAGCGAAACGCCTTCGGCCAGTTTCAGATCGACCATCAACTCCAAACGGTTCGAAGCCGGGAAGAACTGCTGCGGGACGAATCGGAACAGCATCACCGAGGCAATGAACAGGCCCACGGTCAGCACGATCACCGTCTTGCGATGGGCCACGCACCACTCCACCAGACGCCGCACGCGCTGATAGAACGGCGTCGCATACGGGTCCGGCTGACCATCGCCAGTGCCGTGTTTCGCCGCATGAATTTTCGCCAGATCCGGCAGGAGTTTTTCCCCCAGATACGGCACGAACATGACCGCCGCGACCCATGAGGCGAGCAAGGCAATGGTCACCACCTGGAAAATCGAACGGGTGTATTCGCCGGTGCCGGACTGCGCAGTGGCAATCGGCAGGAAGCCGGCGGCGGTGATCAACGTGCCGGTGAGCATCGGGAATGCGGTGCTGGTCCAGGCATAACTCGCCGCGCGAATGCGGTCGAAACCCTGCTCCATTTTGATCGCCATCATTTCCACGGCAATGATCGCATCGTCCACCAGCAGACCCAGCGCCAGCACCAGCGCACCGAGGGAAATCTTGTGCAGGCCGATGCCGAGGTAATACATGCAGGCGAAGGTCATCGCCAGCACCAGCGGAATGGTCAGCGCGACGACCATGCCGGTGCGTACACCGAGAGAGAAGAAGCTCACCAGCAAGACGATCGCCAGTGCCTCGACCAACACTTGGACGAACTCGCCAACGCCGGTTTTTACCGCTGCCGGCTGATCGGACACCTTGCGCAACTGCATGCCGGCCGGGAGGTTTTTCTGGATCCGCGAGAACTCGCCCTCCAGCGCCTTGCCCAGCACCAGAATGTCGCCGCCGTCCTTCATCGCCACGGCCAGACCGATCGCATCGTCGCCCATGAAACGCATGCGCGGCGCCGGTGGGTCGCTGAAACCGCGACGCACATCGGCGATATCGGAGATACGGAACGTACGATCGGCGACGCGGATCGGAAAGTTCTTTATCTCATCGACTGTCTGAAAATTTCCCGAGACGCGTAGCTGCAAGCGCTCGCTGCCGGTTTCAAAGAACCCCGCCGTGGACACCGCGTTCTGTTCCTCCAGCGCCTGCTGCACTGCCGCCAGCGGCAAGCCGAGGGTGGCGAGTTTGACGTTGGACAGCTCGACCCAGATTTTCTCGTCCTGTAACCCAAGCAGTTCGACCTTGCCGACGTCCTTAACCCGCTGCAGCTGAATCTGGATGCGGTCGGCGTAATCCTTGAGCACGGCGTAGTCGAAACCGTCACCGGTCAACGCATAGATATTGCCGAAGGTGGTGCCGAACTCATCGTTGAAAAACGGCCCCTGAATTCCCGGCGGCAAGGTCTGGCGGATATCGCCGACCTTCTTGCGCAACTGATACCAGAGATCGGGGATTTGCTTGGAGTGCATCGAGTCGCGGGCGATGAAGGTCACCTGGGATTCACCGGGGCGGGAGAACGACATGATGCGTTCGTACTCGCCGGTTTCCATCAGTTTCTTTTCGATCCGTTCAGTAACCTGGCGCGAGACTTCCTGCGCGGTCGCACCGGGCCAGCGGGTCTGAATGACCATCGCCTTGAAAGTGAACGGCGGGTCTTCGCTCTGGCCGAGTTTGGTGTAGGACAACGCGCCGACAACGGCGAGCAAAAGCATCAGGAACAGTACGATCTGGCGATTACGCAACGCCCATTCGGAGAGGTTGAAGCGCATCGGGGCTTACTCCTTGTTCGCCAGATTGACCACACGGTTGGAGCGATCCACCGGCCGCACCTGCTGGCCGTCGAGCAGCACATGAACGCCGGCAGCCACTACCCAGTCGCTGGCATTGAGCCCCTCGAGCACCGCCACGCTTTTCTCGCCGAACGGACCGACCCGCACCGGGGTTTTCTTCAACGTGTTGTTGCCGTTGACCACCCAGACGTAGGTCGCGCCGTTTTCAGCGGTCAGCGCGGAAAGCGGTATCGACAGCGAGACACTGTCAGCCGATTGCACGAACACCCGGGCGCTCTGCCCCAGTTCAGCCGGCACTTTGCCGCTGGTGAACGAGATACGCGCGGCAAAAGTGCGCGAGCGCGGATCGGCGGACGGTGACAACTCGCGGATCTGCCCGGCGAAGCGTTGATTTTGCTGTGCCCACAATTCCACGGTAACCGGCTGACCAACCTTGAAGCGGCCGAAGCTTTGCTCCGGCAGGCTGATCAACACTTCGCGCTCACCATCGGTGGCGAGGGTGAACACGGTTTGCCCGGCAGCGACCACCTGCCCAACTTCCACCGAACGCTTGGCCACCACGCCATCCTGTGGCGCACGCAGCACCGCGTAACTGGCCTGGTTGGTCGAAACGTTGAATTCAGCTTTGATTTGTTTAAGGCGGGCTTCGCCGGAGCGATATAGATTTTCGGCGTTGTCATAGGCCGAGCGGCTGACCATCTGCCGATCCATCAGGGTTTTATAGCGATCCCGTTCGGCGCGGACCAGGTTCAGATTGGCCTCGGCGGCGGCGACCTGCGCGCGGGTGGCTTCCAGTTGCAGGCGCACATCCTGCGGATCGAGTTCGGCCAAGGGCTGATCGGCCTTGACGCGCTGGCCTTCGTCGACCAGTCGTCGGCTGACTTTGCCGCCAATGCGGAATGCCAGATCAGGCTCATAACGGGCACGCACCTCGCCCGGATAACTTTCCATCGCCTGCGCCGAAGGCTCGGGCTGTACCACCATGGCCGGGCGTACGGTGACCTTGGTCACCTCTTCCTGACCGCACGCCGATAACAGGAACGCCAGACTGACTGGCACGGCAAAGGACAACGCATGGCGGAACATGGTGACGGACCTTTCGCGAATGAGGCTTGGAATATTTATACTGGCGGGTATGGTATTAATAGCAAACTCACCAGTCCAGTATTAAAAGCGAAGAATGTCGAACAATCTTTCAGCTCCAAACGGCCCGGGCCGCCCCAAGGATCTGGCCAAACGCCAAGCGATCCTGGATGCGGCGAAAACCCTGTTTCTCTGCCATGGCTACGCCAACACCAGCATGGACGCGGTTGCCAGCGAGGCCGGCGTGTCGAAGCTGACGGTCTACAGCCATTTCAACGACAAGGAGACGCTGTTCTCCGCCGCCGTCGTCGCGAAATGCGAGGAACAATTGCCGCCGCTGTTCTTCGAATTGCCGGACGGCATCGCGGTGGAAAATGTATTGCTGAACATTGCCCGGGGCTTTCACCAACTCATCAACAGCGATGAATCAGTGAACCTGCACCGCCTGATCATGGCGCTGGGCAGTCAGGATCCGAAGCTGTCGCTGATCTTCTTCGAGGCCGGCCCAGAGCGCGTGGTCAACGGCATGGAAGGTCTGCTGGCGAAAATCCATGCAACCGGCGCGCTGAGCATCGACCAGCCACGCAACGCCGCCGAGCACTTCTTCTGCCTGATCAAAGGGGCGGGAAATTTTCGTTTGTTGTACGGCTGCGGCGAGCCGCTGACCGGAGAGGAAGCGGAGCGGCATGTGCGGGAGGTGGTGGGGTTGTTTATGCGGGCTTACAAACCCTGACAGTTTTGCGGTGCTTGTGCAGACCGCTTCGCGAGCAGGCTCGCTCCCACACTGGAATGCATTTCCTACTGTGGGAGCGAGCCTGCTCGCGAATGGGGCGACGCGGTCTCAGGGCTTCAGCGCTTTCTTCGGATAAATGTCATACCGGCTCGATTTGCCATCCAGCGCATGGCTCGGTTTCGGCCCTTCGATGCACGGCGCCTTGCGCGGGCGCTTGACCACCACCCGGTGCGTGGCCAAGGCCAGCGCCGCTTCAAGCAGGGCCGGTGCATCCGGATCATCACCGACCAGCGGGCGGAACAGGCGCATTTCCTTTTTCACCAGCGCGGTTTTCTCGCGATGCGGGAACATCGGGTCGAGATAGATCACCTGCGGCGGCTCCCCTTCCCAGTCGCGCATGACCTCGATGGAGTTGCCCTTAAGCAATTTCATCCGCGCCGCGATCGGCGCCACGTCGAAATCTTCCGCCGCCCGCGCCAAGCCGTCCTCAAGCAGTGCGCCGATCAGCGGCTGACGCTCGATCAGGCTCATTTCACAACCAAGACTGGCCAGCACAAATGCATCCTTGCCCAAGCCCGCCGTGGCATCCAGCACGCGCGGGCGCACGCCTTGGGCGATGCCGACAGCCTTGGCAATCATCTGGCCGCTGCCGCCGCCATACAAACGACGATGCGCCGCGCCGCCTTCGACGAAGTCGACCCGCACCGGTCCCGGGGCGTCCGGGCCAAGCTGCTGCAACTGCAAACCCTGCTCGCCGACCTGCAAGGCGAACTCGCCGTCGGCCTCGCCGAGCGGCAGGCCGAGACGTTCGGCCCAGTGTGCGGCTTGTGCTTGAAACGTCGGGGCGAGGGCCTGGACATGGATGCGGCAGGCCGCGGGTGACTCGATCATGAAAAAACGCTCAAAAAAGTTAAGGATCGACAAAAACCGCCGATAAACCATTCAACGCGCATTTTGCCAGAGCTGAGCGTCAACCGAAAAAAATGTCAGGCATTCTTCCCACATCGATTGGCTACGTTTCGCCCCATGGCGACTTCAGCCGTCATAACACTCAAGCACTGAGCGGCGTCAGTCACCTGTGGCAGGATTTCTTTGCCCAGGCCCTGGCCGAACAGACGAGTGAAGTGGTGCCTGCCTGTGGCACGTTTCCACCGGTTGACCTGAACAGCCCGGAAGAACCGACCGTTGGCAGCGAGCTGCACGCGCACATCGTCAGCCAGCGTGAGTGCGACGTGGTCGAAACCCAGGTTCGCCCGCCGGAGCCACTGTTCCTGCCGATCGCCGAGTTCGAAATGGAGCTGCTGGACAAGCCGTTCCCACCGTTCCCGCCAGAAGAACTCAAGGCTCAGCAAGAGCAACAGGATTTCGACAGCAGCTGGGTACGCCCGATTGTGATCAACAATGGCCAGCCAGTGCCGGAGCCAGGCCCTGCGCCGCAGAAACGTCCGCTGTACCTGCCGATTGCCGAGTTCGATCTGGACTTGCTGCAGAAGCCTTACCCGCCGTTCCCGCCGGAAGAAATCGTCGAGCAGCAGAAAGCTCTGGACTTCGATAATGGCTGGGCTCGGCCGATCGTTCTGCAGAACCTGCGCCTCGCTGCCTGATTCTCAGCGACACACGCTCCAGCGCCCGACATCGACATGAAAGTGATTGCGATGGGCGGCGTTGTAATCCGGGCTCAACACCACACTGAATGACTCGCAGGCGCCGTCGCGCACTTGGCGGAGAAACTCTGCGTCCTGGTTTTGCTTGGGCCAATCCTTGAGCACGCTGATCGTGCGTCCGTCAGCCAGACGGAAACCGGCAATGTCCAGCGCGTCGGCACTGGCATGTCGACTGAGGGCACCGCTCTCACGGTTGTAGACATTGCGACAGGCAAAGCTGCCGAGGTGATCGACACGCGCGATCTTCTGGCCATAAGCCGATTGCGCGGCCGGTTGCAGGGTGTGGTGTTCGAACATCGCGTAGGCCACCGCCAGCGGGCAACTGGCAATGAAACTGCTGCTCAGCGCCACTCCACCGCCCTGCACCCGCAGAGCACCGACCAGCGGACACTTGGCGCCGGGGCTGTCGGCCTGGGGGCTGACGCGCAGATCCGAGCTGCTCAATGCCTGTGCGCAAAGCTCGGGATCACTGCGCAGGCGCATGAGTTTGTAACCGGTGAGCCAGTTGGGCGCGGCTTTTATGTCCAATGGCGCCCACGGATTCCACTGCGGCGGCACGTCCAGCCAGCCACGCCAGACACTCACCGCGCCACCAGCGATCGCGAGCAACACCCCCCAGAACAGCCAACGTCCCATGCTCAGTCCTTGCAGAGTTGATTGGCCTTGGCATACGGCATCGACTGTGACGTGAAGCCAAAGGTGCCGGATTGCTGGATTTCCTCAGCCGCGCGGAAGAACTCGCCGAACGCCGCCAGCGCCAGTGCCGACCCGGTGCTGATCCGCCGGACGCCCAGTTCCTCGAGCTGTTGCACGGTCAGTTTCAAACCGCCAGACATCAACACATTGACCGGTTTCGGCGCCACCGCTTGCACCACTGCGCGCACTTCTTCGGCGCTGCGCAAACCCGGTGCATAGAGCACGTCGGCACCCGCTTCGGCGAATGCCCGCAAGCGGCGAATGGTGTCGTCAAGATCGGGGTTGCCGTGCAGGTAATTTTCCGCGCGAGCCGTGAGGATGAAGGGAAATGGCAGCGTGCGCACCGCCGCGACAGCGGCTTCAATACGCGCCACGGCGTGTTCGAAGCAATAGATCGGCGCGTCCGGACGTCCCGTAGCGTCCTCGATCGACCCGCCCACCGCGCCCGCCTCGGCGGCGCGGAGAAGACTCTGCGCGGACTCCACCGGATCATCGGCAAAACCGTTTTCCAGATCCACCGCCACCGGCAGATCCGTAGCCGCGACAATCGCCCGGACATTGGCCAGGGTCTCGTCGAGACTCAACGCGCCATCAGGCTTGCCCTGGGAAAACGCGTAACCGGCGCTGGTGGTGGCCAAGGCCTGATAGCCAAGACCGGCGAGCATCTTCGCCGAGCCGGCATCCCACGGATTGGGGATGACGAAGATCCCCTGGCGATCATGCAGGGCCTTGAAGGCTTGGGCTTTGAGTCGTTGCTGTTGACTGACTTGGACGTTCATCGACGGCCTCCCGGACAGAAAAAACCCGCCTCAGAGCAAGCCAAGCTGCTCGGCGGCGGGTTCCCTGTATAGCTCAGGCAGAGCGGGCAAGCCAGGCAAACGTTGCATCAGTTGGGCGTGAAAACGCTGCGCCAGTTTCGCTGCCAACAGGTTGTCAGCGGTGTGCAGAAAGACGTAGGGCGTGCGCCCCTCTTCGATCCATTCAGCAATCTTCGCAACCCACGGCACGAGAAACGCATCGTTGGCCTCAAGCTCGGGATGGCCGATGAAGCGCACCTGCGGAAACTGCGTGAACGCCGCCGGACGGGTCGGCACTCGCGGCTTTTTCGACTGCGCGTGGATCACCGAGGACTCGGTCGACAAGCAGCTGAACAGCGCGCGCGGGTCGAGACAGATGCGCTCGACACCGCGATCCAGCAACAGACGATTGAGCAGACGCTCGCTCTCGCCCTTGGCGAAGAACTGTTCATTGCGCACCTCGACCGCAAGCGGGCAATCCAGTGCATCGATAAACGCCGCGAGCTCCGGCAGACGCTGCGGCGTGAAGCTTTTCGACAGTTGCAGCCACAGCGGCGAAACACGTTCGCCTAACGGCTTGAGTAATTGCAGGAAGGTTTCGGCAGCGGTCAGTTGCTCGCGCAAGTCGCCGCTGTGGCTGATGTCGCCGGGGAATTTGGCAGTGAAGCGAAAGTGCGCCGGCATGATCTCGGCCCAGCGTTGCACAGTGGCTGGCGACGGGCTGGCGTAGAAGGTGGTGTTGCCTTCGACGGCGTTGAACACCTGGCAGTAGAGAGTGAGAAAGTCGGAGGTTTTTGCGTCTACCGGATACAGATACTCGCGCCAGGCATTTTCGCTCCAGGACGGGCAACCGAGGTAGTAAGGCAGATCCATCAGATATACAGATCGAGGCCCAGCACGTCTGCGTCCCAATCGACAAAACCGGCGGTGCTCAGGTAGCTGGCCAGAGCCATGGCTACGCTTTTCTTCATCGCGCGGTGGTAGATCATGTCTTGTTGACGGGCAGGCAGATTGCTCAGGCGTTGCGCGGTGGCTTGGGCTGCACGGGCGGCCAACTGCTCTTCGCTCGGGAATTCCAGCTCGCCGTCGATGATCTCGACGGACTCATCCAGCGCCGCATTGCCTTTACGCGGCTTGCGCTTGATGGGGTAGGACTGAGTGGAAACGCCGTCTATACGCATAATGTCATGCTCGGTATCAATGATGGCAATTTAGCGGCACTTGACCGACTTAGCAAACCGCCGAGTGATAACTAGAACACATAAAGCGCAAAAGGTTTTAAGCGAGGGGGCAGAAACTGACGATTGGCGATATTTGTATGTGACCGCGAACCTGTGGGAGCGAGCCTGCTCGCGAAGGGTCCAGCAAATTCAACACATGCATTGACTGACCAGAAGCCTTCGCGAGCAGGCTCGCTCCCACAGGAGAAAGTGTCGTATCAGCGGGCTTTGGGGGTGGCAACTTTATCGCGCAGGTAAACCGGCTGGGCGTCATCTGCCGGGATCGCCTCACCGCGCTGCCAGGCGTAACGCGCCAGGGTCAATAGGTCCTCGGCGTGGGGCAGCATGCCGGCGTCAGAGCCGCTCAGATTGACCGCAATGCGCTCGCCGTAACCCCAACCGGTACCGGCACCGAACCAATCGCCACTGGCATCAGCGGGCAACGCGGCGACTTCCGGCGGCAACACGGCTTCGGCGCCAACCAGACGCATCTCCCCCGCCGTCTCGCGGTAGCAGCCCCAATACACTTCATCCATCCGCGCATCGATCGCAGCCGCGACCTGGCTTACACCATGCTCACGAAAGGCACGCTGGGCCAGCACGGCAAGGTTGGATACCGGCAACACCGGACGATCCAGAGCAAAGGCCAAACCCTGCACCACACCAATGGCAATGCGCACACCGGTAAACGCGCCCGGGCCACGGCCGAAAGCAATCGCGTCGACCGCTTGCAGCGTGGTGCCGGCATCCGCGAGCAATTGCTGAATCATCGGCAGCAGCTTCTGCGCATGCAGGCGCGGGATCACCTCGTAATGGCTCGTGACCTTGCCGTCATGCAGCAAGGCAACGGAGCAAGCTTCAGTCGCGGTGTCCAGGGCCAGCAAGGTGCTCATCGATGTTTCCAAAACAGGGGTGGGAAAAAGTGCGTCAGTATAAACAACTACGGCCCGCAAGCGGGCCGTGGATTGATGCTGCGGTTCAGACTTTTCAGCTCAGCGCGGCCAGCACCTTGGCGGTGATCGCATCGACCGAACCCACGCCTGGAATGTGGCTGTACTTCGGCTTGCCACCATTGGCGGCCGACAGGTTCTGGTAGAACTCCACCAGCGGTTTGGTCTGCGAGTGGTAGACCGACAGGCGATGACGCACGGTCTCTTCGGTGTCGTCCTTGCGCTGCACCAGCTCTTCGCCGGTGATGTCGTCCTTGCCAGCCAGTTTCGGCGGGTTGTAGACGATGTGGTAAACGCGGCCGCTGGCTTCGTGAACACGGCGACCGGCGATGCGCTGAACGATTTCTTCGTCTTCTACAGCGATCTCGACCACGGCATCCAGCTCGACACCGGCAGTGACCAGCGCTTCAGCCTGCGGAATGGTGCGCGGGAAGCCGTCGAACAGGAAACCGTTGGCGCAATCAGGTTGAGCGATGCGGTCCTTGACCAGCGCGATGATCAGGTCATCCGACACCAGGCCGCCGGCATCCATGATGCTCTTGGCTTGCACGCCCAGTGGAGTGCCAGCCTTGACCGCAGCACGCAGCATGTCGCCGGTGGAGATTTGCGGAATGCCGAATTTCTCGGTGATGAACTTTGCCTGAGTACCTTTACCGGCCCCGGGAGCTCCCAGCAGAATGACGCGCATCGATGTGCTCCTCAATTTTTTATATAAAAGCTTTACAAAACAAAGGATTCGCTCGTAACCGGCGGATCCTGAAAATACGGGTCGTGGCCGCACAAACGGCCAAAGGCTGATCAAGATACACAGCAGGCTGCGCCCACACAAGACGCCAAAAGTCGGAGAAACCGACGCCCGCCGTGACCTCGCGACGCGGTAACCCAAGTCGCAACCCCTACATTAACTGTCGCCTCGCGGCACTTTCCTACGGCAGGAGAAGCGGCATCCGACCCTTTTCGCGAATGCCGCCTGAGGTGATCAGCAACCTTAGCCGGTATTGCGCAATCCGGCGGCAATCCCCGCCACAGACACCAGCAGCGCCTGTTCCACCGGGCTGCCCTGCTCGACATCCTGCTGCCGCGAACGCGCCAACAGTTCCGCCTGCAATAGATGCAGCGGGTCGAGGTAGGTGTTGCGCAAGCGGATGAATTCGAGGGTGTCCGGGCTGTGCGCCAGCAGCTGCGACTGCCCGGTCAGACCGAGCACGACGGTGCATGCCTGCGACAATAGGTCGCGTAACTGCGCGCCCAACGGCAGCAGATCAGCTTCAACCAGACGCTCGTCGTAGGACTGCGCAATATCTGCATCAGCCTTGGCCAGGACCATTTCCAGCATATCGATACGGGTGCGGAAGAACGGCCATTGTTCGCGCATCTGCCCCAGCAACTCACCTTCGCCGCGCTCCAGCGCCTTGCTCAACGCAGTCTCCCAACCCAGCCAGGCCGGCAACATCAATCGGGTTTGGGTCCAGCCGAAAATCCACGGGATCGCCCGCAGGCTTTCGATACCGCCGGCGCGACGCTTGGCCGGGCGACTGCCCAGAGGCAAACGTCCCAATTCCTGCTCCGGGGTCGACTGCCGGAAGTACTCGACGAATTGCGGATTTTCCCGCACCACCTGACGGTAAGCGCTGACACCGTCCGCCGCCAATTCGTCCATCAGATGGCGCCATTCAGGCGTCGGCGGCGGCGGTGGCAGCAAGGTCGCTTCGAGCACGGCGGCCAGATACAGATTGAGGTTTTGCTCGGCGATGTCCGGCAGGCCGAATTTGAAACGAATCATTTCTCCCTGCTCGGTGGTGCGGAAACGCCCGGCCACCGAACCCGGTGGTTGCGACAGAATCGCCGCGTGCGCCGGACCGCCGCCACGCCCCACGGTGCCGCCGCGACCGTGGAACAACAGCAGTTCGACTTGCTGCTCACGGCAGATTTCCACCAGACGTTCCTGCGCCCGATATTGCGCCCACGCCGCAGCGGTGGTGCCGGCATCCTTGGCCGAGTCGGAATAGCCGATCATCACTTCCTGCGGGCCATGCAAACGCGCGCGATAGCCCGGCAACAACAGCAGACGCTCCATCACCGGCCCGGCGTTGTCGAGGTCGGCGAGGGTTTCGAACAGCGGCACCACGCGCATCGGCCGCAGTACGCCGGATTCCTTGAGCAGCAGTTGCACCGCGAGCACATCGGAAGCGGCGCCGGCCATGGAGATCACGTAGGAGCCCAGCGAAGCAGCAGGCGCGGCAGCGATTTCCTTGCAGGTGTTGAGCACTTCAGCGGTGTCCGCCGACGGTTTGAAATGCGCGGGCAGCAAAGGGCGACGGTTGCTCAATTCTTCGGTGAGGAAGTTGATGCGCTGTTCTTCGTCCCATTCCTCATAGCGGCCGAGGCCGAGGTAATCGGTGATTTCCGTCATCGCCGAGCTGTGCCGGGTCGAATCCTGACGCACATCGAGGCGCACCAGAAACAGGCCGAACGTCACCGCCCGACGCAGGCAATCGAGCAACGGCCCGTCGGCGATAACGCCCATGCCGCATTCGTGCAGCGAGTTGAAACACAACTGCAAAGGCTCGAGCAGGTCGCGATTATCGTGCAGCACATCGGCGGTTGCCGGGGTCGGCGCGGTCAACGCGGCATGCGCCCAGTTGCGTGTGGCGCGCAGGCGTTCGCGCAGTTGCTTGAGCACCGCGCGATACGGTTCGGCACTGTCGCCAGCCTTGGCCTTCAGCGCATCGCTGGCCTGCTGCATCGACAGTTCGGCAGCGAGATGATCGACATCGCGCAGGTACAAATCAGCGGCCATCCAGCGCGCCAGCAGCAAGACTTCGCGAGTGACAGCGGCGGTGACATTGGGGTTGCCGTCACGGTCGCCGCCCATCCACGAAGCGAAGCGGATCGGCGCGGCTTCCAGCGGCAAGCGCAGACCCGTCGCGGCGAACAGCGCCTGATCGGCCTTGCGCATATGGTTGGGGATCGCCTGCCACAACGAATGCTCGATCACCGCAAAGCCCCACTTGGCTTCATCGACCGGCGTCGGGCGGGTGCGGCGGATTTCTTCGGTGTGCCAGGCTTCGGCGATCAGCCGTTGCAGTTTGCTCTGGATCTGCTCGCGCTCGGCGCTGGTCAGGTCGCGATGATCCTGAGCGGCCAGTTGCGCGGCGATCGCGTCGTACTTCTGGATCAACGTGCGTCGCGCCACTTCGGTCGGGTGCGCGGTCAGCACCAGTTCGATTTCCAGCCGCGCCAGTTGCCGGGCCAGAGATTCGGCGCTGTGGCCTTCGCTGCGCAGGCGCGCGAGCAGTTCCGGCAACACCCGCGACTCGAACGGCGCCGGTTGCGACTCCTCGCGGCGATGGATCAGCTGGTACTGCTCGGCAATGTTCGCCAGGTTGAGAAACTGATTGAAGGCCCGCGCGACCGGAAGCAATTCGTCTTCACTCAATTGATTGAGGCTGGCGCTCAGTTCAGCGTCCATCGAGCCGCGCCGGTCGGCCTTGGCGCCTTTGCGAATCTGCTCGATCTTGTCGAGGAACGCCTCGCCGTACTGGTCTCGAATGGTGTTGCCCAACAGCTCTCCGAGCAGGTGAACATCTTCGCGCAAGCGTGCATCAATATCGGTCATCAGCAGTTCTCCAGCGGTAATCGGGGACAGCGCAGAAACGAATGCTTTGCCAGAGAGTGCCGCTCTGCGCCGCTTCTTACAAGCAGGCGACGAATTGACTTTAAACCTTGCCGGCGAAAGCTAGTCTCAACAGTAAGCCGTACGACGGCCCGCCGCCGGCGCCGCCGGACACTCACCCAGGCCTGCCATCAGCAGGC
Organism: Pseudomonas sp. AC255; assembly: GCF_979258175.1. Lineage (NCBI taxonomy): Bacteria > Pseudomonadati > Pseudomonadota > Gammaproteobacteria > Pseudomonadales > Pseudomonadaceae > Pseudomonas > Pseudomonas sp. AC255. The sequence continues at coordinate 4,077,105 of NZ_OZ409841.1, forward strand.
GCTAAATGAGGTCATCATGAAAATTCGTGAACTCGCCCAGCATTGGGAAGAAAACGCCAAAGGTCGCCTGACCGACACCGGCTACACGATTCATCTGGACGTCGAAGCCGCCGCAAGGCTGGCGGCGATTGCCGAAATGTACCCCAAGCGTCACCCCGAGGAACTGCTCGGCGAGCTGATCGGCGCCGCGCTTGAGGAGTTCGAAGCGAGCCTGCCGTATGTGAAGGGTTCAACAGTGGTGGCGACCGATGAGGAAGGCGATCCGTTGTATGAAGATGTCGGCCCGACGCCGCGTTTTCTGGCGTTATCGCGGCGGCATTTGCATGATTTGTCCTCGGCTGAGAACAAGCAGAAGCACTGATTCCTGACATCGAGAAAAATGTGGGAGCGGGCTTGCCCGCGATGGCGGCAGTTCAGTCAAAGATGTGCTGAGCACGATGGCCTCAGCGCTGGCAAGCCAGCTCCCACAGGGTGCGGATCATCCCTGATATCACCTTAAAACTCACCCGCGCGTACCGCTCCAAAGCCCCAAAGTTCCCGCCCCAGAGCCTTGTCCAAACGGTCAATTAAATTTTTGGCGATAGGCCATCTTTTCTGAACTTTTCAAAAATGCCGCCGGTCGGAACTGGTAACCACGCCTGGAACGAGCGTTTCAATTCGCGTCTACAAGCGATGCTTTCGCCTCCTCTGCCAGGATGGATTCAGTTGTATTTTCAGGAGATGCCTAATGGAGTTGAAGACCATGAAAACCCAAACCTCGTTTTCCCACCTGCGCGGTCTGAAACTGGCCGCTCTGGCCATCGGCACCAGCTTCGTACTGGCCGGTTGCGCCGGTAACCCACCGACCGAGCAGTACGCCGTGACCCAATCGGCCGTCAACAGCGCCGTCAGCGCTGGCGGTACCGAATTCGCTGCGGTGGAAATGAAGCAGGCTCAGGACAAACTGAAACAAGCTGAAATCGCCATGCACGACAAGAAGTATGACGAAGCCCGTCGCCTGTCCGAACAGGCTGAATGGGACGCTCGCGTCGCTGAACGCAAGGCTCAGGCCGCCAAGGCCGAACAGGCTGTGAAGGATTCCCAGAAAGGTGTTCAGGAACTGCGTCAGGAAAGCCAGCGCACTGTGCAGTAAGCGCGCATCCCGACCGCAAAGCTGAAACTCTTACCGATAGAAAGGACGAAAAATTATGCGTAAGCAACTGATGATTCCCGCTCTTCTGGCCGCAAGCGTTGCACTGGCTGCCTGCTCCACCCCGCCTAACCCGAACCTGGAACAGGCGCGCACCAACTACGCCGGCCTGCAGGCCAACCCACAGGCGAGCAAAGTCGCGGCACTGGAAACCAAAGACGCCAGCGATTACCTGGACAAGGCCGACAAGGCTTATCTGGACAAAGAAGATGCAGCCAAGGTTGACCAACTGGCTTACCTGACCAACCAGCGCGTGGAAGTGGCCAAGCAGACCATCGCTCTGCGCACCGCTGAAAACAACCTGAAAAACGCCGCTGCCCAACGCGCCCAGGCTCGTCTGGATGCCCGTGACCAGCAGATCAAACAGCTGCAGGACAGCCTCAACGCCAAGCAGACCGATCGCGGTACGCTGGTGACTTTCGGTGACGTGCTGTTCGCCACCAACAAGGCTGATCTGAAATCCAGCGGCTTGGTGAACATCAACAAACTGGCGCAATTCCTCCAGGAAAACCCGGATCGCAAAGTGATCGTCGAGGGTTACACCGACAGCACCGGCACCGCGAGCTACAACCAGTCGCTGTCCGAGCGTCGCGCGACTTCCGTGCAGATGGCCCTGATCAAGATGGGCGTCGACCCTTCGCGCATCGTCGCTCAGGGTTATGGCAAGGAATACCCGGTAGCGGATAACGGCAGCGTCTCGGGCCGTGCGATGAACCGTCGTGTGGAAGTGACCATCTCCAACGACAACCAGCCAGTAGCACCGCGTTCTTCGGTGAGCTCGAACTAAGCTCCACCCGGTAACGCAAAAGCCCCGCCTGAGTTGATCAGGCGGGGCTTTTTTGTGGGAGCAGACATCGTAGCCCCTCACCCCAGCCCTCTCCCAAGGGAGAGGGAGCCGATTTGTGTCGCTTTCAAAACTTGTGTTCGGCGCAATGGATCAGGTCGACTTAGCTTAAACAAACACCTCGGTCAGTCCCCTCTCCCTCTGGGAGAGGGTTAGGGTGAGGGCTGAACCTGCAGAATCACTCCTCCAGCTTCTGCGGGGTCTCTTCGCCCATACACCGCACGGCTTTTTTCTGCGCGTTGATCAACACCCCGGTCAGGCCTTTCTGTTCGGTATCGAACAGCACCAGCACGCCATCAATGCACTGCGCCACTTGCGGCGCAGGTGTCAGCGAGACTTTGTAGTCCTCGCCCGGCACGGTCTTGAGCATGGTGAATTCGTTTAGCAGCAACGCATCCTCCGGCTTGGCAAAGTGCAGGTAGCCGTAGTACCACAGCGCCCCGACGGTGCCGAGGATGCTGCAGATACCGGTGATGATCAGCGGGATGGCATTACGTTCTTCAGTCATTGCGGGGTCTCATCTTCGGAATTCGGGGGCGGCGGATAGTTGGGGATTTCGCCGAGGCGGCGCAGGCCGTCGAAGTGTTCGGGATCATCAAGGTAGCGCAGCATGACCTGACGCCACACCGGGTCGCCGAAGGTTTGCACATGACCGCCACGGGTCAGCTGCAACACCCGCGGCGGCGGCGCCGCTTGATACAGGCGAATGCCGTTGGCCATCGGCACCAGCGGATCGTCGATGCTGTGGAAGATCAGCTTGGGCACGCCGGTCAGCTGCGCCATCGAGTTGATCGCGCTGTCGCCATCCGGCACCAGCCACGACAGCGGCACCTGCAACGGCCAGGTCAGCCACGAAGTGCTGAGGGCGAATTGGCCGACACTGCGATAACTGGCCGGCACGCCATCCAGCACCAGGGCCTTGAGTTGTTTTTGCCGTTCCGGGTGCTGCGCCAGCCAATGCACCGACATCGCGCCGCCGAGGCTCTGCCCGAGCAGCACCAGCGGCTTGCCTTTGACTTCGGGCGCGTTGTCGAGCCAGGCGAACGCGGCGTCGATGTCCTGATAGATCGCCGGCAGGCTCGGCTTGCCCTCGGACAAACCGTAACCGCGATAGTCGACCAGCAGTACCTGATAGCCATTCTTCGGCAACCACCAGCTGCCGCCCAGATGCATCGGCAGATTGCCGCCGTTGCCGTGCAGATGCAGGACCGTGCCTTTGACCTCGACGCCAGGTTTGGCCGGCAGCCACCAGGCGTTGAGCTTCAAGCCATCAGCGGTGAGCAGGGTGATGGTGCGGTATTCGAGTTTGGCTTTGTCCGGGGTGAAGATCTGGCCCGGTTCAGGGTAGAACAGCAGCGAACTGCAACCGCCGAGGGTCAAGAGCAGGCAAAGAATGCCGAGGATTCTCATCCGGTGAAACCTCGCAAGAAATGGGCGAACAATCGATTCAGAGAAAACCAATAACCCTGTGGGAGCTGGCTTGCCAGCGATGGCGGTGGGTCAGCTAACATCAATATTGACTGACAGAATGCAATCGCTGGCAAGCCAGCTCCCACAGGGGATTGTGTTTGGGTTAGAGGATATTGGAGTAATCCGCCTCAATCCGGTCCAGGCTCAAATGGTTGAGGAAGTTGGAGAAACACATCCACGCCGACAACGCATTCAAGTCACGGAACTGGTCAGGTAGATATTTCGGCGGCACCACCAGCCCTTCATCCACCAGTTGCCGCAAGGTTCGCATGTCTTCCAGTGTGGTCTTGCCACAGAACAACAGCGGAATCTGCTCGAGCTTGCCCTTGCGCACGGCCAACTGAATGTAGTTGTAAACCATGATGAAGCCCTTGAGGTAGGACAAGTCTTTGGTGAATGGCAGACCGGTGGGCGTCGAGCCACGGAACACCCGGCTGGCATTGCCGTAGCTTTCGGCCATCTCGAAACCCTGCTCGCGGAAGAATTCGTAAATCTGCAAAAAGTCGGCGCCCTCCTCGACCATATGAATCGCACGGGTGCGGTTGGTCAGTTTGCGCAGGCGACTCGGGTAAGAAGCGAAGGTGATGATTTCCATCAGGATCGCCAGGCCTTCCTGGGTCACCGTCGACGAGGGCGGGCCTTTGGACAGGAAAGTGCAGATCGGCTGGTTCAAGCCATTGAGCGTAGTGCCGACGTGCACCAGACCTTCGTGGACTTCCAGTGCGCGCACGTCGCGGTCGTTGAACAGCGCATCCGTGCGGATCTTGATGTAGTCGGCGCCCGCCGCGGCGTCGGCGACGATGCCGTCGGACTCAAACACGCGAATGGTTTCTTCGGCCTCACCGAATACCTTGTTCAGTCGGGTTTGCAGCAGGTGCACCGCGTCTTTGGCGGTGAGGATTTTCGGCTCGTCCTTCAGATCGCCGCGCCCGTCGATGTTATTCAGGTAGTCGGACATCATCAGGCCGAGGTCGGCCAATGTCGGGTCACCGGCGTGGAAGGCATCGGACGCCGCGCCGTACAGTTCTTGCGAGATCAGTCCGAAGTCCTCGGTGCCGCGCGCTTCGAGCATGCGCACCACCATGCGGTATTCCTTGCACATGCGCCGCATGATCTGCCCGACCGGGTTGAACTGGCCGAGCTGGCGGGTGATGTCGCGCTCGATGTTCTGGAATTCCAGTTTGACCTGGCTCGAATCGAACGACAGCGGGCGGTTGAGGTAGTAGTCGCGATCCACCGCCGGCATTTCCTTGCCTTTGGCCTTGAGGAAGCCCTTGCGCACGTTGTCGTCCCACTTGACCGCATCGAGCACGCGGATCGGCGTCTGCGCCAGCACAATGCGATCGGACAACATGCGTATCGTCTGCTGGTAATCGTCCACCCGAAACTCCTGTAGAAAACGTGACGCTTTGAATGACTGGGCGCGGGCTCCCTGTAGGAGCTGCCGAAGGCTGCGATCTTTTGACCTTGGTCTTCTAAAAGCAGATCAAAGATCGCAGCCTTCGGCAGCTCCTACAGGGGATCGGCGTCAGACGGACGACATTGTGTTACACCGACGCCAATACAAGGTGCATATACCGCGTCAGAATCCCGAGCATGTCCTCTTCGGCCAATGGCTCGGCGTCGTTGAGCAGGCCCTGATATTCCATCCGGCCGATAATCGCCGTCAACACCTTGGCATCCTGCTGTGGTTCGCGCGAGCCCAGTACCTGGAACAACTGGCAGGTGCCCTGCAACAGAATCTGCTGGTGGGAGCGCACCAGAATGGCCAGACGCGGGTTGAGCAGCGCTTCCTGGCGGAACGCCTGCTCGGCCATCAGATGTTCGCGACGGTTGATCAGTTGCCGATGCACGTAATCGGCCATCAACCGCGCTATGTCATCGGCCAATTGCGAGCGCGACTCCGGGCTGCCGTCGGCGCTGACCACCATTTCGCGCAGCAGCCCTTCATTATTGATCCACAACTTGGCCATGTACGCCGCGCTGCGTTCAACGTATTGGGCGAAGGTATCGGTGAGCAGGTCATCGATGTCCTTGAAGTAATACGTGGTCGCCGACAGCGGCACGCCGGCCTCCGCCGCGACCGCACGATGGCGCACGGCACGCACGCCGTCGCGCACGACAATGCGCATCGCGGCGTCGAGAATGTCCTGGCGACGCTGCTCACTGCCCTGTCGGCTGGCCTTGCGGCCCTGGTACTGAACACTTTCAGCGACCGCAGTGGCGATACCCGCTGCACCTTCTTGAGCTATTGCACCCATCACGACAGCACTTCCTCTGCTATTTGCAAATTAACCAATTGATACATTTGTACCAGACAGGCAATAAAAAGCCGCCTGTTTTAGGCGGCTTTTCAACTGAAACGTTTACGCTTGCGGTCGCATGTGCGGGAACAGGATCACATCGCGGATCGACGGCGAGTTGGTCAGCAACATCACCAGGCGATCGATGCCGATACCTTCACCGGCGGTTGGCGGCATGCCGTACTCCAGCGCACGGACAAAGTCGGCGTCGTAGTGCATGGCTTCGTCGTCGCCGGCGTCCTTGTCGGCCACCTGCGCCATGAAGCGCTCGGCCTGGTCTTCCGCGTCGTTCAACTCGGAGTAGGCGTTGGCGATTTCACGACCACCGATGAACAGCTCGAAGCGGTCGGTGACGTTCGGGTTTTCGTCGTTGCGACGGGCCAGCGGCGACACTTCGAACGGGTACTGAGTGATGAAGTGCGGCTGCTCCAGCTTGTGCTCGACCAGTTCTTCGAAAATCATCACCTGCAGTTTGCCCAGACCTTCGAAGCCCAACACCTTGGCGCCGGCCTTCTTGGCGATGGCGCGAGCCTTGTCGATGTCGTTCAGATCATCGGCGGTCAGCTCAGGGTTGTACTTGAGGATCGAGTCGAACACCGACAGACGCACGAACGGCTCGCCGAAGTGGAACACCTTGTCGCCGTACGGCACGTCGGTGCTGCCCAGCACCAGCTGCGCCAGCTCGCGGAACAGTTCCTCGGTGAGATCCATGTTGTCTTCGTAATCGGCGTACGCCTGATAGAACTCCAACATGGTGAATTCAGGGTTGTGACGGGTCGAAACGCCTTCGTTACGGAAGTTGCGGTTGATCTCGAAGACTTTCTCGAAACCACCGACCACCAGACGCTTCAGATACAGCTCAGGGGCGATACGCAGGAACATTTCCATGTCCAGCGCATTGTGGTGGGTTTCGAACGGCTTGGCCGCAGCGCCGCCGGGGATGGTCTGCAGCATCGGCGTTTCGACTTCGAGGAAGTCGCGCTTCATCAGGAAGCTGCGGATGTGCGCGATCACTTGCGAACGCACGCGGAAGGTCTGGCGCACGTCTTCGTTGACGATCAGGTCGACGTAGCGCTGGCGGTAGCGCTGTTCGGTGTCGGTCAGGCCGTGGTGCTTGTCCGGCAGCGGGCGCAGCGACTTGGTCAGCAGGCGCACGTTGGTCATTTCCACGTACAGGTCGCCCTTGCCGGAACGCGCCAGGGTACCTTCGGCGGCAATGATGTCGCCCATGTCCCAGGTTTTTACCGCGGCCAGGGTTTCTTCGGACAGCGTCTTGCGGTTGACGTAGACCTGGATGCGCCCGGTCATGTCCTGGATCACCATGAACGAGCCACGGTTGAGCATGATGCGACCGGCAACCTTGACCGGGATTGCAGCCTCTGCCAGCTCTTCCTTGGTCTTGTCCGCGTACTGTTTCTGCAAGGCATCGCAGTAGTTGTCGCGGCGGAAGTCGTTCGGGAAGGCATTGCCCTTGGCGCGCTCGGCAGCAAGCTTTTCCTTGCGCAGGGCGATCAGGGAGTTTTCTTCCTGTTGCAGGGCTTGCGGGTCGAGTTGTAGGTCGCTCATGTCTTTAAGTATTCCATCAGGTTCGTTGCCCCCAGCCTTCGGCTGGGGATCGCGGGCGAGCCCGCTCCCACAGAGGGTGTTACAGGCCGGATTTCAGGCTCGCTTCCAGGTACTCATCGATGTCGCCATCGAGCACCTTGTCGCAATCGCTGCGTTCGATGTTGGTACGCAGATCCTTGATCCGCGAGGCATCGAGCACGTAAGAGCGGATCTGGTGACCCCAGCCGATATCCGACTTGGTGTCTTCCAGCGCCTGCGAGGCCGCATTGCGCTTCTGCATTTCCTGCTCGTACAACTTGGCCCGCAGCATTTTCATCGCGGTGTCCTTGTTGGCGTGCTGGGAACGCTCGTTCTGGCAGCTGACCACGGTGTTGGTCGGTACGTGGGTGATACGTACGGCCGAGTCGGTGGTGTTTACGTGCTGACCACCGGCACCAGAGGAACGATAGGTGTCGATCCGCAGGTCTGCCGGGTTGATTTCGATTTCCACCTTGTCATCGATCTCTGGCGAGACGAAAACCGCGGAGAACGAGGTGTGGCGACGGTTGCCGGAGTCGAACGGGCTCTTGCGCACCAGACGGTGCACGCCGATCTCGGTACGCAGCCAGCCAAAGGCGTATTCGCCCTTGATGTGCACGGTCGCGCCCTTGATCCCGGCGACTTCACCGGCGGACAGTTCCATGATGGTTGCGTCGAAACCGCGTTTGTCAGCCCAGCGCAGGTACATGCGCAGCAGGATGTTGGCCCAGTCCTGCGCTTCGGTACCGCCGGAACCGGCCTGGATGTCCAGGTAGGCGTTGTTCGGGTCCATTTCATGGCTGAACATGCGGCGGAATTCCAGCTTGGCCAGATTTTCCTCGAGACGGGCCAGCTCGGCGACGACATCGCCCACTGCGCCTTCGTCGTTCTCTTCGACGGCCATGTCCAGCAGGTCGCGGCAATCGGCCAGACCGCCGTTCAGTTCGTCGAGCGTGTCGACGATCTGCGCCAGCGCGGCACGCTCGCGGCCCAGCTCCTGGGCGTATTCAGGTTTGTTCCAGACACTCGGATCTTCAAGCTCGCGATTGACCTCGGTCAGACGCTCATGCTTTTGATCGTAGTCAAAGATACCCCCGAATAGTTTCGGAGCGCTCGGACAGGTCCTTGATGGTGTTCAGGATCGGGTTGATTTCCATGACGGGCAGCACTCGTTGGCGAACTTTTGAAAGCCGGCGAGTATAACGTAAACAGCCTGTCGCGGCAGCCCGTCTGGCGGTGAATGGGCAGAGATTGCTGCCCTCACCCTAGCCCTCTCCCGGAGGGAGATGGCACCGATCGGGGGATATTTGAAACATACGCAGAATAGAATGGCTTCACCGAATCCGTGATCGCCAAGCCTGAAGATCCATAATCGCTGCGATCTCTCAGGTCGATGTCTGGCCCGAGACACCTCGGTCGGCCCCCTCTCCCTCCGGGAGAGGGCTGGGGTGAGGGCAACGGCCGTTACTCGATCCCGACCTGATTGCGCCCATTGTTCTTGGCCAGATACAAGCCGCGATCCGCCGCCGAAATCAGCAGCCGGCAATCACTGCCCGCCTGCGGCACCATGGTCGCCAGACCAATGCTGATGGTCAGACTGGAGCCCTCGGCCGGCGTGTTATGCGGAATTTTCAGCGCCGCCACGGTCTGGCGCAGTTTCTCGGCCAACAGCCGCGCGCCGCCCGGCGAAGTGTTCGGCAGCACCAGCACAAACTCCTCGCCGCCGTAACGCGCCGGCAGGTCCGACGGTCGCGCACTGGCCTCGCGGATCGCCGTGGCGACCTTGCGCAAGGCTTCGTCGCCTTCAACGTGGCCAAAACTGTCGTTGTACGACTTGAAGTAATCGACGTCGATCATCAGCAATGACAGCTGCGTCTGATCACGCAGCGAACGGCGCCACTCCAGTTCCAGGTACTCGTCGAAGTGCCGTCGGTTGGACAGCCCGGTCAGGCCATCGGAGTTCATCAGCCTTTGCAGCACCAGATTGGTGTCGAGCAATTGCTGCTGGCTGACCCGCAACGCTCGGTACGCGGCGTCGCGCTGCAGCAATGTCATGTAGGACCGCGAGTGGTAGCGAATGCGCGCGACCAGTTCGATGGTGTCCGGCAGTTTCACCAGATAGTCGTTGGCGCCAGCGGAGAACGCCGCGCTTTTGATCAGCGGGTCTTCCTTGGTCGAGAGAACGATGATCGGGATGTCCTTGGTCGCCGGATGATTGCGGTATTCGCGCACCAGGCTCAGGCCATCGAGGCCGGGCATCACCAGGTCCTGGAGAATCACCGTCGGTTTGATCCGCACCGCCTGGGCGATGGCCTGCTGCGGGTCGGAGCAGAAGTGGAAGTCGATGTTTTCCTGATTCGACAGCCCACGGCGCACCGCTTCGCCGATCATCGCCTGATCATCCACCAACAACACCATGGCGGCGTTCTCGTCGGTTTTAATGTCGTCGATCTGTAAATCATTCATGAGCGGTCACCTGAATACTGCGGGGGCCTGGATTGCCGATCAACCTGTTCATTTGGGGAAAATCTCCAGCAATCGTGGCGCTATCTTTTCCAGCGGGCGGATTTCCACCGCGGCATCGATCGCCGCGGCAGCCTTGGGCATGCCATACACCGCACTGCTGTGCTGATCCTGCGCAATGGTCAAATAACCCTGCTGGCGCATGAGCTTAAGCCCTTGCGCGCCATCGCGCCCCATCCCGGTCAATAAAACCCCGACGGCGTCACCGTTCCAGTAACTGGCGACGCTCTCGAAAAACACGTCAATCGAGGGGCGATAGATCTCGTTGACCGGTTCGGCGGTGTAGGCCAGCGTGCCGTTTTTCAACAGGCGAATATGGTGATTGGTCCCGGCCAGCAGCACCGCACCACTTTGCGGCGGCTCGCCTTCACGGGCCAGACGCACATCGAGGCCGCTGGCGCTGGCCAGCCATTCGGCCATGCCGGCGGCGAACACCTGATCGACATGCTGCACCAGCACGATCGCGACGGAAAAATCCTTCGGCAGGCCTTTGAGCAGCACTTCCAGCGCCGCCGGCCCACCGGCAGACGAACCGATCGCCACCAGCCGCTGACGTGACGGCGAACTGCGCGGTGAACTCGGCGCCGGGCGCGAGCGCGGCGCCTTGTCGCCGATCAGCCAGCCGATGTTGAGGATCTTGCGCAACAACGGCGCCGCCGCTTCCTGGGCATTGCCGGCGCCGATCGCCGGCGTGTCGACCACGTCCAGCGCGCCGTGGCCCATGGCCTCGAACACGCGGTGCACGTTCTGCTGGCGGTCGACGGTGACGATGACGATCGCGCATGGGGTCTCGGCCATGATCCGCCGCGTGGCTTCGACGCCGTCCATGATCGGCATGATCAGGTCCATCAGAATCAGGTCTGGCGTGCACTCGGCGCAGCGTTGCACCGCCTCGGCGCCGTTGCTGGCGACCCAGATCACCTGATGCGCCGGCTCGAACGCCAGCGCTCGGCGCAGGGCCTCCACCGCCAGGGGCATGTCGTTGACGATTGCGATCCTCATGCCCGCGCTCCCCGATGAGCTCGACCACTGCATCGAGCAGGGCGTCGTCATGAAAACTGGCTTTGGCCAGATAATAGTCGGCGCCGGCGTCCAGTCCACGGCGGCGGTCTTCTTCGCGATCCTTGTACGACACGACCATCACCGGCAACGATTGCAAACGGTTGTCGCGGCGCAGCAGCGTGACCAGCTCGATGCCGTCCATGCGCGGCATGTCGATGTCGGTGATCAGCAGATCGAAGTTCTCCGAACGCAGCGCATTCCAGCCATCCATGCCGTCCACCGCCACCGCGACGTCATAGCCGCGATTGAGCAGCAGTTTGCGTTGCAGCTCGCGCACGGTCAGCGAATCGTCGACCACCAGCACCCGTTTGCGCGCCGCTTCGGCAGCTTGATTGCCGTGGCGGGCAATGCGCTCCAGGCGCCCGGTATTGAGCAGTTTGTCCACCGAACGCAGCATGTCTTCGACATCGACGATCAGCACCACCGAACCATCATCGAGCAAGGCCCCGGCGGAAATATCCTGAACCTTGCCCAGACGCTCGTCCAGCGGCAACACCACCAGCGTACGCTCACCCACGAAGCGCTCGACCGCCACCCCATAAATCGCCTCGCGCTCGCGGATCACCACGACTTTCAGGGTAGCGCCATCGTTCTGACTGGCCGGGCGATTGAGCAACTGGCTGGCCGCAACCAGCCCGACATGCTGGCCTTCGTGCCAGAAATGCTGGCGTCCTTCCACCTGCACGATGTCTTCGGGGGCCAGATCGCACATGCGTTCGATGTGCGCCAAGGGGAATGCGTAAGCCTCTTCGCCGACTTCCACCACGAGGCTGCGTACCACCGAAAGCGTCAACGGCACCTCCAGATGGAAACGGCTGCCCTCGCCCGCCGTCTGCTCCAGCACCACGGCCCCACGCAATTGGCGGACCATATGCTGAACAGCGTCCAGGCCGACGCCACGCCCGGACACTTCGGTAACCTTGTCGCGCAGACTGAATCCCGGCAGAAACAGGAAGGTCAGCAGTTCTTCTTCGCTCAATTGCGCTGCGGTTTCGGCTGGGGATAACTGCCGTTCGACGATGCTGCGGCGGACTTTCTCCAGATCGACGCCACCGCCGTCATCGCTGAGTTCCAACACCAGCAAACCGGCTTGGTGGGAGGCGCGCAGGCGAATCAGGCCCTCTTCCGGCTTGCCCTTGAGCAGGCGTTGTTCCGGGGATTCGATGCCGTGATCGACAGCGTTGCGCAGCAAGTGAGTCAGCGGCGCTTCGAGCTTTTCCAGCACATCGCGATCGACCTGGGTTTTCTCGCCTTCGATCTCCAGGCGCACTTGTTTGCCAAGGCTGCGCCCGAGATCGCGAACCATGCGCGCCTGCCCGCTGAGCACGTCGGCAAACGGGCGCATGCGACAGGCCAGCGCGGTGTCGTAGAGCACTTGTGCACGTTGGCTGGCCTGCCAGGCGAACTCGTCGAGTTCGGCGTTTTTCTCGCTGAGCAATTGCTGCGACTCGGCGAGCAAACGTCGCGCATCTTCCAGCGACTCGAGCGCTTCCAGGCTCAGTGCATGCTCCTTCAGGTGCACATTGAGATTTTCCAGCGCGCGCAGGCCGTTGTTCTGCATGCGCTTGAGGCGCTGCATGGTGGCCAGATGCGGTTTCAGCCGCTGGGTTTCCACCAGCGATTTGCTCGATAGATCGAGCAGGCTGTTCAGGCGTTCGGCAGTGACGCGCAAAACGCGCTCGCCGCCTTCGGTGGTGCGTTTGTTTTTGCGCGGGGTCGGTTCGGCGGGCTCGTCGACAATCGGCGCCGACACTATCGGCACTGGCTCGATCTGCAACTCGGCCATCGGTGGTGTGGCAACCACAACGGCTGGCGCCGAAGGATCGAGCAGACGCCCCATCAACGCGACGTAGGCTTCAATGTCCGCAGGTTGCGGCGCATTGGCCGGCGTGGCGATGCGCATCAGCAGGTCGGTGCCCTGCAACAATGCGTCGATGTGCTCGGGACGCAGCAACAAACGGCCTTCCTGGGCGCTGACCAGGCAATCTTCCATGACGTGGGCGACGCTGACGCCGCTGTCGATACCAACAATCCGCGCCGCACCTTTTAGGGAGTGCGCCGCGCGCATGCACGACTCCAGCTGATCGGCCTGGGTCGGATTGCGCTCCAGCGCCAACAGCCCGGCGCTGAGCACTTGGGTCTGGGCTTCGGCTTCGAGACTGAACAGCTCGAGCAGAGAGGCGTCGCGCATTTGCTCGGGGGTCATGTCAGGCTCCGGGTCACGGCGGACAACAGCTGTTCTTCATCCAGCCAGCGCAGGCTGCGACCGCGATATTGCAGAACGCCACGGGTGTACCTGGCACTGTTCTGCGCACCGGACTGCGACGCGGCGTCGAGGATGCGCTCGTCGATGGCATGGATGCCGTCCACCTCATCCACCGGCACCACCACCGGCCCGCCGTGCGCGGCGATGATCAGCATGCGCGGCATGATTCGTCCGCCGCTGACCGGCGCAACGCTGGCGCCGAGGTCGAGCAGTTCCACCAGCGACAGGCACGCGACCAGTGCGCCACGGACATTGGCCACACCGAGCAAGGCCCGCGAGCGCTGGTGCGGCAGCGAATGTATCGCCTGCAACGGCGCAACTTCGACAAGCGTGCGCGTGGCCAGTCCGAGCCATTCCTCGCCGAGGCGGAACATCAGCAGCGAGCGGGTCTTGACGTCGGTTTCGACCTTGCTGACCACCGCTTCGCGCTGGTCCTGCTGCAACGAATAACGGTCGAGCAGGCGCGTGGCGGCGGCGGAATACACCGAACAGTTGCGGCAGTGAATATGCTCTTCCAGCAACGGGCAGGACTTGTCGCCATGAATGCCGATGCGGTTCCAGCAATCGTCGATGGCGCGGGCGTCTTCGTGGGTAACGTTCAAAGTGTCGGGCGCGCTCATCGTTTACGCTCACTGTCGGCGGTGCGCCCGCTGCGGGCGGCGCGCTCCTGCAATCGTCGGGCACCCGCCGTATCGCCCTGAGCCTGAAGCAATACGGCCAGGTGCATCAGCGCTTCGGGGTGTTGCGGTTCGAGGTACAAGGCCTTGCGGTAATACCCCTGGGCTTCGAGGCTCAGGCCGGCGACATCGCTGAGCAGGCCCAGCCAATAGAACACCTGCGCCACGGGTTCATGGCTGCGCAGATAGTGTTCGCACGCGGCGCGGGCCTCGGCGCTTTTGCCTTCGTTGGCCAGTGCAGCAATCTGCGCCAGCAGTGTTGCGGCGTCCGGGTCGGCAGTTTTTTCGTCACCGGCAAAGCCGTCACGGCAGCGAACGGCCGATTGCGCACTGGCGCTGGCGGCGGCGCGCTGCGCAGTGGTTGGCTGACCGGCACGGCGACCGGTTTGGGCGTCGGCAGCGGTTCGGGGTGCGGCTCGCTATGGCGGCTGAAAGCGAACGACTGCGGGATGCCGATCGAGCGCATGCCCAAACGCCCCAGCAGACTGCCCTCCGCCGGGCCGATAAACAGCACGCCGTCGACGTGGGTCAGGCGCTTGAGCACTTCGAACACCTGCTTTTGCGTCGGCTGGTCGAAGTAGATCAGCAGGTTGCGGCAGAACACGAAATCGAAGGCCGGCTCGGTCGCCAACAGCGTCGGATCGAGGACATTGCCGACCTGCCAGCGCACTTGTTCGCGAACGTATTCGTTGACCCGGTGGCCGTCCTGCTCAGGCATGAAATGCCGATCGCGAAACTGCAGATCCTGCCCGCGAAACGAGTTCTTGCCGTAAACAGCGCGGCGCGCCTTGTCCACCGACAACGGGCTGATGTCCATGCCGTCGACCTTGAATTGATGCGGCTGCAATCCGGCATCAAGCAAGGCCATGGCAATCGAGTAGGGTTCTTCGCCGGTCGAGCACGGCAGGCTCAGAATTCGCAGCGCGCGCATATTATTGAGTTCTTTAAGCCGACCTCGCGCCAGTTTGCCCAGCGTCGCGAAAGATTCCGGATAACGGAAAAACCACGTTTCCGGAACGATCACCGCTTCGATCAGCGCCTGCTGCTCGTCCCGCGAGCCTTGCAACAGCTGCCAGTATTCGTCGGCGTGGGCAGCCTGGGACAGCGTCGTGCGCTGGCGTACGGCACGCTCGATGATCGCCGCGCCCACCGACGCGACATCAAGGCCGATGCGTTCCTTGAGGAAATCGAAAAAGCGCTGCTCACTGCTCATGGCTGCGCCTCAAGCTGCGCCGGATCACGCGGCGGATCGGGGAACAGCAAGCTGCGCACGGCGCCATCGAGCAAGTCATTGACCCGCACCCATTGCAGCAATCCCTGCGCATCTTCGCGCACCGGTCCGAGGTACGGCGCCTCGCGGTTGTCGAGACCGTAGGGCTGGAAATCTTGCGGATGACAGCGCAGCGTGTCGGTGGCCTGCTCGAGAATCAGCCCGAGCCATTGCGCTGCTTGCGCTTGATCCGGCTGATAATTGACCAGCACCAGCCGCGTGCTGGTCCGCGCCTCGGCGGGTCGGCCGAAAGTCAGCGCGCTGAGATCGATCACCGGCACCACCGCCCCGCGATAGGCGAACACCCCGGCCACCCAGTGCGGCGCCTGGGCAATCGGCTTCAACGGCAGGCGCGGCAGCACTTCGGCCACTTCGGTGGCGCGCAAGGCATAGCGCTCGCTGCCGATGCGAAACAGCAGAAACAGCGCCTGCTTCGCAACCGGCGCAGCGCCACGTTTGGCGATGATCTCGCTCATCAGACTTTGAATCGCGAAACGCCGCTGCGCAGGCCGACGGCCACCTGGCTCAGTTCGTCGATGGCGAAACTGGCCTGACGCAGCGATTCGACGGTCTGGCTGCTGGCATCGCCCAACTGCACCAGCGCATGGTTGATCTGCTCGGCGCCAGTGGCCTGGGCCTGCATGCCTTCGTTGACCATCAGCACGCGCGGCGCCAGCGCCTGCACCTGATGGATGATCTGCGACAGCTGCTCGCCGACCTGCTGCACTTCTGACATGCCGCGGCGCACTTCTTCGGAAAACTTGTCCATGCCCATCACCCCGGCCGACACCGCCGACTGGATCTCGCGAACCATCTGTTCGATGTCGTAGGTGGCAACGGCGGTCTGATCGGCCAGGCGCCGGACTTCGGTGGCGACTACGGCAAAACCGCGGCCGTACTCGCCGGCCTTCTCGGCTTCGATCGCTGCGTTGAGCGACAGCAGGTTGGTCTGGTCAGCCACTTTGACGATGGTCACCACCACCTGATTGATGTTGCCGGCCTTCTCGTTGAGTATCGCCAGTTTGGCGTTGACCAGATCCGCCGCGCCCATGACCGAGTGCATGGTGTCTTCCATGCGCGCCAGGCCTTGCTGGCCGGAGCCGGCGAGCACCGAGGCCTGATCGGCAGCGGTGGACACTTCGGTCATGGTGCGCACCAGATCCCGCGAAGTCGCGGCGATCTCACGGGAGGTTGCGCCGATTTCGGTGGTGGTCGCTGCGGTTTCGGTGGCGGTGGCCTGTTGTTGCTTGGAAGTGGCGGCGATCTCGGTCACCGAGGTGGTCACCTGCACCGAGGAGCGCTGGGCCTGGGACACCAGCGACGTCAGCTCGGTCATCATGTCGTTGAAGCCGGTTTCGACCGCACCGAATTCGTCCTTGCGATCGAGGTTCAGGCGCGAGCTCAGATCACCGGTGCGCATGATGTCGAGGATGGTCACGATGCGGTTCATCGGCGCCATGATCGCGCGCATCAACAGCAGACCGCAGAGGCCGGCGGCCAGCACCGCAACCAGCAGGGAAATGACCATGCTGACTTTGGCCGTTGCCACCGCGTCGTCGATATTGGCCATGGCGGTATCAGCGACGACTTTGTTCTCGCCAATGATGTCGTTGAGTTTCATCCGCCCGGTGTACCACGCCGGGGTCAGTTTCTCGTTGAACAGCTTGATGGCATCGGCTTCCAGATTGCGCTTGTGCAGGTCCAGCACGGCGTCCTGAATCTGGATGTAGGTGTCGTGGTACTTCTCGAACAAGGCGAATTCGGAGCGGTCTTCATCGGTGGCCATGGTCTTGCGATAGTTGGCCATCTGCTCTTGCAGACGCGCCTCGAACGCCTTGTAGTCCGCTGCGTCTTCGCTGGAAACGCCCTGGCCTTCCTTGAGGCCGAGCAGCTCCTGGGTCTGCAAATAACTGTCGACCCATGCACCACGAATCATCGAGCTGTAATAGACGCCGGGAATGGCATCGTCGCGCACGCTGTTTTCACTGGCCTCGATTTTCAACAACCGCGAGTAGGACAGCACCACCATCAACAGCATGATGGCGATAATCACCGCAAAGCTCGCCAAAATGCGTTGGCGCAACGTCCAGTTCTTCACAGTGAATCCTCGTGCCTGATCGAAATGCGGGGAGTATAGCCGAGGGCGGTGTTTCATTTATAAGACGCTTTCGCTGGCAGTACTGTCCTTGTGGGAGCGAGCCTGCTCGCGAAGGCAACACCGCGATCCCGGCAAATCCCCAACTGCGCAAGAAGTTGCGCAGTAGGTCGTAATATTCCAGGGCCTAAATCCTCTGCAGCTCAAGCGGCGCAAGCCCTGCAGCCAAGTGCGCAAGAAGTTGCGCAGTACTGCGCAACTTCTTGCGCACTTTCTCCCGACTTTCCCGCTGAAAATCGCCCCGAATGATCACCGACTACCGTGGCGCCCCCGCCATCCGGGCACCGCGCAAAACCTGGCACGCTCCTTGATAACTCTCAGCCACCCACCGGGCGATTTCGCCTCCGGGCACCCTAACTTTATCCGCAAGGAGAGCACCCCATGGCAACACCAGCGTACATGTCGGTTACCGGCGAAAAACAAGGCCTGATCACTGCCGGCGCTTTCACCGCCGACTCCGTTGGCAACACCTACCAGGAAGGCCACGAAGACCAGGTTATGGTTCAGGCTTTCACCCACGACGTGATCATCCCGCGTGACCCGCAATCCGGTCAGCCAACCGGTCAGCGCGTTCACAAGCCAGTTGTGATCACCAAGGTCTACGACAAGGCTTCGCCACTGCTGCAAGCAGCTCTGACTTCCGGCGAGCGCATGAGCGAAATCGTTATCCAGTGGTACCGCACTTCGGCCCAAGGCACCCAAGAGCACTACTACACCACCAAACTGGAAGACGCGATCATCGTCGCCATCAACAACAAAATGCACAACTGCCAGGATCCAGGCAACGCGCACTTCACCCACCTGGAAGAAGTGCAGTTCACCTACCGCAAAATCACCTGGACCCACGAAGTATCCGGTACTTCGGGTTCCGATGACTGGCGTGCTCCAGTCGTTTAATTACGGCTGACCGTTACACGCATCGGCCAGCTCTGCTGGTCGATGTTGTTTACGCCCCTCCAGAATTTCGCGTACGTTGAGCCGCTTTTTTGCGGCCGTCGACGAGCGCCGCTGTACAGCACGAGGAACAAGGGATGTTCGCGCCGGCCAATGAAACCCACTTTGCCCTGACCATCGAAGGGCTTTCCGCCGACTTTCAGGTGTTTACCCTCACCGGCCGGGAAGCCATCAGCCAGCCTTTTGTCTTTGAGGTGGAGCTGGTCAGTGAGCAGCCGTCGCTGGACCTCGAAACCCTGCTGCACAAACCGGCCTTTCTGCAGCTGTCGCCTGACGGCAGCGGCATCCATGGCCAGATCTACCGCGCCGCGCAAGGCGATTCCGGCAAGCGCCTGACTCGTTATTCTGTGACGCTGCGCCCACAACTGGCGTATCTCGCGCACCGCATCAACCAGCGCATCTTCCAGAACCTCAGCGTGCCGAAAATCATCGGCATGGTGCTGGAAGAGCACGGCATCCAGAGCAACGCCTACGAATTCAAGACCGGTTCGATCTATCCTGAACGCATCTACTGCGTGCAATACGACGAGTCGGATCTGCACTTCATCCAGCGCCTGTGCGAGGAAGAAGGCATTCACTTCCACTTCCAGCACAGCGCCAACGCGCACAAGCTCGTTTTCGGCGATGACCAGACGGTGTTCCCGAAACTGGCCCCTGTGCCCTATCAGCAAGACTCCGGCATGGTCGCCAGCAACCCGGTTATCAAGCGCTTCGACCTGCGCCTGGAAACCCGCACCAGCCGCACCACCCGTCGCGACTACGACTTCGAAAAACCGCGCCTGACCCTGGAAAGCGAAAACCGTGGCGACGCCCTGCCCGACCTCGAAGACTACGATTACCCGGGCCGCTTCATCGACCGCGAGCGCGGCAAGCATTTGGCCAAACGCGCCCTCGAACGTCATCGCAGCGACTTCCAATTGGCCGAAGGCAAGAGTGATCAGCCACTGCTGGTCAGCGGCCATTTCCTCGCCCTGACCGAACACCCGAAAGCCAAGTGGAACGACCTCTGGCTGCTCACCGAAGTCCTGCACGAAGGCAAGCAGCCGCAAGTGCTCGAGGAGTCGGTGACCAGCGACACCACCGCGCTGAAAGACGATTTCCACCAGGGCTACCGCAACCGCTTCCAGGCCACGCCGTGGGACGTGCCCAACCGCCCGCCGCTACGCCATCCGAAACCACGCATCCTCGGCAGCCAGAGCGCCGTGGTCACTGGCCCGAAAGGTGAAGAAATCCACTGCGACGAGTACGGCCGGGTCAAAGTCCAGTTTCACTGGGACCGCGAAGGTCAGGCCGACGACAAGACCAGCTGCTGGCTGCGCGTCTCCAGCGCCTGGGCCGGCGCCCAGTACGGCGGCATCGCCATCCCGCGCATCGGCATGGAAGTGCTGGTCACGTTCCTTGAAGGCGACCCCGATCAACCGCTGATCAGCGGCTGCCTGTACCACAAGGAAAACACCGTCCCCTATCCACTGCCGGCGAACAAGACCCGCAGCACCTTCAAGACCCTGAGCTCCATGGGCGGTGGCGGCTACAACGAACTGCGCATCGAAGACAAAAAAGGCCAGGAACAAATCTACCTGCACGCCCAGCGCGACTGGGACGAAAACATCGAGCACGACCAGAAAATCCGCGTCGGCAACGAACGCCACGACACCGTCGAAAAGAACAGCTACACCGAGTTCAAGGCCGAAGAACACCACACCGTCTACGCCGACCGCAAAGTCGAAACCCGCGCCAACGACCACCTCACCGTCGGCGTGAACCAGCACATCAAGATCGGCACCGGCCAGTTCATCGACGCAGGCCAGGAAATCCACCTGAGCAGCGGCATGAAAGTGGTGATGGAAGCTGGTGCAGAGCTGACCCTGGTCGGCGGTGGCAGCTTCATCAAGATCGACGCTGGTGGCGTGACCATGAGTGGGCCGGTGATCAACATGAACTCCGGCGGCAGCCCCGGCGTTGGTACGGGCGCCGCGCCATTGATGCCCGGCGTGCTGAAACAGGCGGATGCCGACAAGGCTGGCCAAGTCCTGACCCCGGCGCAGATCAACACCCTAAAACGTAACGCGCCGTTCTGTGAAGAATGCGAAAAATGCAAGGCAGGTGCCTGTGCCATCTGAACGAATCCCCCAAAGACTGGCTGGCGCAACAGCCGCTGCAAAGCGGCGAGCGCCTGTACCTGATCATCAGCGCCGCCAGCGACGCAGACGCCCTGAAAACCCTGTACCTCACCGAACCCACCGCCCAGCTCATCCCGATCTGGGGCGGCACGCCCTACTCCACCTGGCAACCGGTGATGCCCTACCTCACCGAACTCAAAGCCAACTCCGCCTTCCTGCCATGGATCGCCGAAACCGACGCCCTCGACTGGGGCTGGCTGGCGGTATCGCGTTCAGAACCGAACGAAGTGTTCGAGCATCTGCGCAGCCTGACGCAGGTAAAAATGCCGGATGGCACCGAGGTGTTTTTCCGGTTTTGGGATGGGCGGCATATTTATCCGATTCTGCGGGGGCTTGGGGAGAAGGCTGGAGAGGTGCTGCCGGTGTTTGAGCGGTATCTGATCAATGGGCAGGCGCTGGAAGTGGGCACGCGGGTTGTGCCGAAGGTGCGGGACTGGCCGTGGTGGGAGGTGCCGAAGGGGTTGTTGGAAGGGTTGATGGCAGAAAATCCATCCACCGTGATCGGCAACATGATGCAGTGGTTGCAGGAGGAACACGCCGATCTGTATTTCTCCTTTCCCGAATCGAACCTGAAACAAAAAGTGGCGCGCTTTGTTAAACGCACGCCACTCACGGAAGAAAACTTTACCGGGCTGTTGAAGGCCTATCTGGAAAAAGAGGTAGTGGTATGAGCGTTCTAATGGGCGGGATTGTTGGCGGTCTCACAGCAAAACAACCCGATGCTCAGGCCATCATCAACGACTTCAAGAAGTGCCTGAAGGATTACCGCGAGCATGCCGAAGCCTGGTACGGCGGCATTCTGGATGCGGAGCAGCAATTCAAAGTCGGTGACGAAGTTGCCACGGCTGACAAGGACAGCAAGAAGGAAAATACCCTTTATGCCAACTGTCCTGCGAACGGCAAGCTGGTGCTGATCCATAGTTTCGAGTCCGCGCGCTTTGTGCCGATCGGCAATACGCCAGTTCAACTGACACCGGTCGTCAATGGACGCTTCATCGGCAAAAACGAAGTTGGCCCGACCATCAATAAAACCATTGATGCATCAGGGATTCTTGAAGTTTCAGGCCTTACTCCCAATCAGCAATACAAAATCACCTTCTTCCCGAATCCTACGCGTGCCCAGATCGACAGTTTGTTCAACTCCTACCAAGGTGTGATCGGCGAGCTGGGTGGCTGGCTACAAACCGAATGGAGCACCAGCTTCCTGCCGCTCTGGCAAGCTCACACCGATGCCTCCCTTGTAGGTCGCGCCTTGCAGGAGCTGGAAGCGGCTTGGGAAGGGTTCATGAAAGCGATTATGGGATTGTGGGGCGATATCAAAAGTCTCTACGACCTCATTGCCCATCCTCGCGAAAACTACGAGAAGCTGAAAAACTTTTTCACTGAAGAACAGATCAAGAAGATCTACGACGCCTCTGCCGACGCTATTCACACGGCTTTGTTAATCGCGAGCGATGAGCCGCTGATGTGGATATACGTCGCGGCCATCGTGGCCTGGGTGAAGATGCTGCCGCCGCAGACTTGTACCGAAGTGCTGGCGCAAATGTCGACAGAGTTCCTGCTCAACATTTTGATCGGCGTTGTTTTGACTGGTGGTCTTGGCTTGGCCGTACGCGTGGGCACAAAAGCCGTCAAAGGGGTACAAAGCAGCGGCAAAGTCATAAAGCTGATTGAAGACTTCACCGGCATGTTGATGAAAGTCAGCAAGTCCAAAGCGACGCCGCATACCGAAGCATCGAAGCCGTTGCTACTCAATGGTGATTCGAAATTCAATCCGGCACGCAAAGCGGATGTTCAAATTGCCGCTCCCAAACCTGCCGAAACGGCCACAGCGCCTAAAAGCAAGCCACCGATCACCGGCGGAAGTGATTCGAAATTCAATCCGACACCCAAAGCGGATCCTCAGATTGCCGCTCCCAAACCTGCCGAAACCGCGACAGCTCCGAAGAGCAAGCTACCGGTCACCGGCGGAAAAGTGGAATCCGATGCGCAGATTCAAACCCGTAAAAAAGATGAGCCAGCCTCACGGATCGAGCAGGTAGAGACCGTCGACAACGCCCCCGAACAGCCGAAGAACCCAGCAAAAAACCTGCACAATGCGTCGACGACACATGCTCAGACGGCGAACCAGTATCGATGGTGACCGGTGAAGAGTTACTGACGCTCACCGATGGGGAACTGGGTGGCCTGCTGCCTTTTGAGTGGACACGCCTATACCGAAGCAGTGCAGTCGAAATTGATAGCCGCCTCGGCTATGGCTGGAGTCATTCACTGTCTCATCGCTTGCAGATCGACGATGAGAGTGTGCTGTGGACGGACAACGAGAACCGGCAAACCCGTTTCCCGATGCCCACGGAACAGCGGCCGGCCATCACTAACAGCCTGGCTCAGGCAGCGATTTATCTAGGTAATGAACCCGGCGAACTCATTTTGACCCAAGCCGGGGCAAAAACCCGCTTCTACCATTTCCGTGCCGGTCGACTGACCGCGATCAGCGATGCTTACGAAAATCGTCTGCACATCAGTTATGACTTCGTTGATCGTATCCAGCGCATAGATAACGGCGCAGGGCGCGCCCTTTTGCTGCGCTACGAAGACAGACACATCGTTGCTGTCGACCAACAGCAACAACGTCCCGAATACAATGAACGCGGCGAACGCCAAGACCCATGGCTGACGATTCATACTCTCGTCACCTACCGATACAACGCACTCAATCAACTGGTTTCTTCCACCAATGCGATGGGCGAAACCGAGCATTACCGCTACAACGATCAGCACGTCATCCTTGAGCGACAAATGGCCGGAGGGGCTAGCTTCTTCTGGGAGTGGGAGCGTGAAGGCAAGCTGTCCCGATGCGTGCGTCATTGGGCCAATTATGCGCAGATGGAAGCGCGTTACGAGTGGGACGATAAAGGCTCAGTCATTGTCCATAACGCTGACGGCAGTGAGCTGGTCTATGTGCATGACGAAAATGCACGCTTGGTCAGTGAGACCGCGCCCGACGGTGGTGAAACGCAGAACGCTTATGACGATCAGGGTCGACTGATTGCTGTTAAAGATCCCATGGGAGCGATCACCGAGTATCAGTACAGCGATGCCGGACGCTTGATTGCAGTGATTCCACCGGAAGGTGTTCCGACGCGTTACAACTACTTCAACGGTCAACTTATTGATGTCCAGTGCGGCAAGGCCCGCTGGAAATACGAACGCAACCGTCAGGGCGATATCACCCAACAAACCGATCCTGACGGCAACGAGACCTTCTACAGCTATGACCGTCAGGGACGCTTGCTGGAGATCCGTCACTCCGACGGCAGTCGTCATCAACTGGGCTGGAACAACCTCGGCCAGTTGTTGGAAGAGCGCCTGCCGGACGGCGGTCAACGAAAATACCGCTACGATGCCCTCGGCCGGCAAATCACTCGCCAGGACGAATTCGGCGCGATCACCCAATATCAATGGGATGCCGTCGACCGCCTCACTCAGGTCACCCTGCCCGGCGGCGCCACACGTGCGTTTACCTACAACCCGTATGGCCGCGTCACCGCAGAACGTGACGAGCTCGGCCGCATCACCCGCTACGAATACGCTGACAACCTGCATCTGGTCAGCCGCCGCATCAACCCCGACGGCAGCCAACTGCGCTACCGCTACGACAACTCGCAACTAAACCTCACCGAGATCGAAAACGAGCGCGGCGAACGCTATCAACTCGATTATTACCCGAACGGCCTGATCCAGCAGGAAACCGGCTTCGACGGCCGCCGCACCGCGTACGAGTACGACCTCAACGGCCAACTGCTGAAGAAAACCGAGTTCGGTGACGACGGTAGTGAACTGGTTACCGAATACCAGCGCGATGCCGCAGGCCGTTTGCTGGTCAAGACGCTGCCCGATGGCGAAGAGATTCATTACAGCTACGACGCACTCGGTCGCCTGGTAAACGTCGACGACGGCCATTGGCCGCTCGCTTATGAATACGACGTGCAAGATCGCTTGATCATCGAACATCAGGGCTGGGGCACCACGCGTTACGCTTACGACAAAATCGGTCAGCTCAGCCACTGCCGTCTGCCCGATGGCTGCACGCTCGATTACCGTCATTTGTCCGGTGGACGGCTGAGCAGCATCGACCTCAACGGCTCTCGCCTGACCAGCCACCAGTTCAACGCCGGTCGCGAGCAACAACGCCAACAAGGCTTGCTGCTTAGCCAATACCAATACGATGAACAGGGCCGACTACAGGCCCACAGCGTCAGCCAACGGGACAAGCACCTGTTCCAGCGTCGCTACAATTACGATGCCAACGGCAACCTCGCCGGTATTAACGACAGCCGCAAAGGCAACCGCAGCTATCACTACGATCCACTCGACCGACTGATCAGCGTACGCGGCGCCATGCCAGAGAGCTTCGCTCACGACCCGGCAGGCAACCTCCTCGGACAAAATGACCTGCCCGCAGCCAACATAGCCAACGTCAAAGGCAACCGCCTACTGATGCAAGGCGACCGCCATTACGATTACGACGCCTACGGCAACCTGATCCGCGAGCGTCGCGGCACCAGCCAAAAGCTCGTCACCGAGTACCGCTACGACTGCCAGCACCGCCTGATCGGCGTCAGCCTGCCGGGTGGCAGCACCGCATCCTACAAATACGACGCCTTCGGCCGCCGCATCGAGAAAACCGTCGACGGCCACACCACTGAATTTCTCTGGCAAGGCGAGCGATTGATCGCCGAAAGCGCAGAAAATCGCTATCGCAGCTACATCTACGAGCCGGGCAGCTTCCGCCCGTTGGCAATGCTCGACGGCGAAGGCCCACTAAAGGCTGCCCCGTTCTACTATCAACTCGACCACCTCGGCACACCGCAGGAACTCACCGACTACAGCGGCGAGATCATGTGGTCAGCGAAGTACCAGGCCTACGGCAACCTCGCGGCGCTGGACGTCAGCGAAATCGATAATCCGCTGCGTTTTCAAGGGCAGTATTTCGACGCCGAGACAGGGTTACATTACAACCGCCACCGCTACTACAATCCGGGGACTGGACGGTTTTTGACGCCGGATCCGATCAAGCTTGCGGGTGGGTTGAATAGCTACCAGTACGCGCCTAACCCTACGGGGTGGGTGGATCCTTTGGGATTGAGCGGATGCCCCGGAGGCAAAGATGGCTCCTCCGGCTCAAGCACCGAAAACCCTGCAAGTAAAGCAGTTGTAAAGGAAGGATCGCCCCCACCTCCTGAACCACCAAAACATGACAAATGGAGTCGTGAACCTAAAAGCATTCAGGATCAGATGACATTGCAGGCGGCGAAAGAAGGACACGGGGTCAGGATCATTGAGGGCTTAAATGATCCAAACTTCAAAGGAATGGACAAATGGGAGCTTAAAGTAAAATCCAAAAACGGTAACGACTCGGTGGTGCACTATGTTCGTGATCCGGAAACTGGCAAATTAATGGACTTTAAATTCAAAAAGCATAGCACCGACGATATAAAACCGTGGGGAAACGACCCATCCGTACCACCCGGGGATTCTGAAAAAAAATGAAAGTTAAATGTAAAACAAACAAAATAGACCAAAGCTTCACGCAGGATACTTCAATAAGGCTTAAGCGCTATATCTCGATCGGCGACAGTGAGCTAGACATCGAAGTCGGAAAAGAATATACCGTATACGGCGTTGAATTTTGGGACAACTGCCCATGGGTTTATATATGCCCAGAGCCTTATGACGAATACCCTAAACCATTCGCATTGGACTTTTTTGAAGTCACCGAAAAAAATGTCGTCTCACTGGGTTCTTAACTCACAGTGCACGCACAACAAAAAAGTCAAGACCCAGCTCGTATTTTGCGAGTGGGCTGACGATGAGAGCTTCTATGAAAGGTTGATTAACGAAGACGAAGAATGCGTTAATACATTCGACAGCTATAGGAAAATGATGAACGCCGAATAGAAAACAACCAAGGACCAAAATCGCTACTGTTATTTTCAACGTACAAAACCACCATCCTTGATGGTTAGTATAAATGCAAATGGGGACAGATTTACTTCCTACTGAAATAAATCTGTCCCCATTTGTCCCTAGTGATAAAAACATTGCGACACGTAGAGCTGCGTTTAGAGAGGCTAAGCGCGACGCCAAATTCCCTAACACAGCTGTTCTAATTAGGGTGAAACGTGTTCCGCTTACGAAAGAAGCTGAAAATGGTAGGGGTACGGAGTTTGTTTGAGACGCGGAAGGTAATACGGTGATGATTAAAGAGTATCGCTACAAAAATATTGATAAAGAACGTGTTGTCATTCAGAAACATTTGTACGGACATTAGGACTATCCAGCCTCCCATGCTTCTCATAAATACACACCTTAATGTTAGAGAATACGACTCTGTATCAGGCAATGCTCATCGAAACAGAACACTCCACTTATGAAGTGTGGCACGCCATTACGTATTTGAGTAATAAAGAAAATGCTGACAAATTCAACTTCAAAAAAAAGAATGAACATCGATCATTGGAGAGTTTTATTCCCCAGAGCATTCGTTCACTAGCTACACACTATTAGACGAAAACTCGTCACAATTAAAACTACATAGTAGGGTAAAAGAAAAAACAGCACCTGCGAAATGTTTGAAAAATACTACAACTAATATGAATTTGATCTTTACATAGAATTTATCGAATCACTCAAAATAGAAAACTTCAATTTCGCCAGACATACAATTCTATCGATCATGAATGAGAACCAGATGCTTGCCGTAAAAATTGAAATCAATAACTCATGCATTGTCACATGTAGCGCAAGAAACATTACTACTTCCAACTTAAAAGCTTATTACAACGACCGATCCGTTTGAGCATATCCGAGACTTTAAAACAGAAGAGTCGAAAATCTACTATTGATCTAGTACATTCATATGGATCTGCTCTCTTCACCACGACCTGACTTGGCCGGTTCTTAGCCAGAGTCGGGCCCGGTTTCCCTGGAACGATCGCAAGCACATCATCGCCGTCGACTATCAACAGTTCCTGCCAGCGGACAATCTTGAGGCCGCATGGAACACAGTGCAGACGCTGGTCACTTACAGCTACGACACGCAGCATCGCCTGATCGAGGCGAAGAATGCCGCAGACGAAGCCGAACGCTATCGCTACAACGACCAGCACGTCATTCTCGAGCGGCAATTGGCAGGCGGCGCGGCGTTCTATTGGGAGTGGGAAAACGAAGGCAAACTGTCTCGCTGCACTCGTCACTGGGCCAACTTTTCGCAGATGGAAGCGCAGTACGTCTGGGACGACAAAGGCAGCGTCACCGTAACCAACGCCGATGGCAGCGAAGAACGAATACGACAGCGTCGGCCAGCTCAAGCACTGCCGCTTGCCCGATGGCAGCAAACTCGATTATCGTCACCAGCCTGGCGGGCAACTCAGCAGCATCGACCTCAACGGCTCACGCCTGACCAGCCATCAGTTCAACGCCGGTCGCGAACAACAGCGCCAACAAGGCTTGCTGCTCAGCCAGTACCAATACGACGAACAGGGCCGACTTCAAGCACACAGCGTCAGCCAGCGGGACATACACCTGTTCCAGCGCCGCTACCAATACGACGCCAATGGCAACCTCGCCGGCATCGACGACAGCCGCAAAGGCAACCGCAGCTATCACTACGATCCACTGGATCGCCTGGATCGCCTGGATCAGCGTACGCGGCGCCATACCAGAGAGCTTCGCCCATGACCCGGCAGGCAACCTCCTCGGCCAGAATGACCTGCCCGCAGCCAACCTCGCCAATGTCAAAGGCAATCGCCTGCTGATGCAAGGCGACCGCCACTACGACTCCGACACTTACGGCAACCTGATCCGAGAGCGTCGCGGCACCGGCCAAAAGCTCGTCACCGAATACCGCTAAGACTGCCAGCATCGCCTGATCGGCGTCAGCCTGCCGGGTGGCAGCACCGCATCCTACAAATACGACGCCTTCGGCCGCCGCATCGAGAAAACCGTCGACGGCCATACCACTGAATTCCTCTGGCAAGGCGAACGCCTGATCGCCGAAAGCGCACAAAATCGTTATCGCAGCTACATCTACGAACCGGGCACCTTCCGCCCGTTGGCAATGCTCGACGGCGAAAGCCCGCTAAAAGCGGCCCCGTTTTACTACCAACTCGACCACCTCGGCACGCCGCAGGAACTGACCGACTACAGCGGCGAAATCATGTGGTCGGCGAAGTATCGCGCGTACGGCAACCTCGCAGCGCTGGATGTCAGCGAAATCGATAACCCGTTGCGCTTCCAGGGTCAGTATTTCGACGCCGAGACAGGCTTACATTACAACCGCCACCGCTACTACAATCCGGGCACTGGGCGGTTTTGACGCGGGACCCGATCAAGCTTGCGGGTGGGTTGAACAGCTACCAGTACGTGCCTAACCCTACGGGGTGGGTGGATCCCCTAGGGTTGAATACTTGTCCAGGCGGAGATAAATGCGTTCCGGGGCAAAGCGCTGAAATATCTGAAGGAAAAGCCAGGGTAAGCGATGGAGCCCCGCCTCCTCCCGACGTTCAATGGACAAATCATGGCAATAAACATGTGGCGCCTAAGGCTCCTTGGCCATCGGTTGTAAAATCGACCGCTAATGGAGGTGCAGCTAAATATCTACCCGGCACGGACATTGAAGCGTTAGAGCGGCACGCGTTTGCAAATGGTCAAGATGTTAACAACGGAAAACCATGGAAAGTAATTGACATGGGAAAAACCATAGGCGCCAATGACGGAAAAGAAACTCAGTACATGAGAGTGGAGTTAAGTGCAAACACTATACATGGACATCCAATATCAGAAGAATCGTTTAGAAAACCAACGAAAAAGAAGAAATGATTTATGAATCTTGAAAACATAAAAAAACTTGGTGGCAAGATAACTTTTGACGAGATATCCAGCCTAGTCGGATCGGATATTTCGCTCATTACAGATGAGTTAAGGGAGGATCTTTTGCAAGCGCTACTCCCGCACGAGCAAACAATAGACATTGGTTGGTATCCCGAATTCAGTGAACACGGCGCCTTCAGAATCTCATTAATCGCAAATAAAAATTGGGCATCGCCTATATACACCGAAACGGCCAAAACCTGGGCCGATCTTGAAAAAGCGTTAGACCATACATTGAATAAAGTAAAAATTTAATGGATCGACGAGCTCGCGTTGACTAGCCAGCGTCGACGACGGTCGTTAGCCTTTCGCCTATAAATATGACTTGCAGACCAACTCATCGAGGAACACCAAGTCTGGGGCACCTTGCGCTACGAAAACGACAGCGTCGGTCAACTCAGCCACTGCCGTCTGCCGGACGGCTGCACGCTTGATTACCGTCATTTGTCCGGTGGGCGCCTGAGCAGCATCGACCTCAATGGCTCACGCCTGACCAGCCACCAGTTCAACGCCGGTCGCGAGCAACAACGCCAACAAGGCTTGCTGCTTAGCCAATACCAATACGATGAACAGGGCCGACTACAGGCCCACAGCGTCAGCCAACGGGACAAACACCTGTTCCAGCGTCGCTACAACTACGATGCCAACGGCAACTCACCGGCATCAACGACAGCCGTAAAGGCAACCGCAGCTATCACTATGATCCACTGGATCGCCTGATCAGCGTACGCGGCGCCATACCAGAGAGCTTCGCCCATGACCCGTCAGGCAACCTCCTCGGCCAGAATGACCTGCCCGCAGCCAACATAGCCAACGTCAAAGGCAACCGCCTACTGATGCAAGGCGACCGCCATTTCGATTACGACGCCTACGGCAACCTGATCCGCGAGCGTCGCGGCACCAGCCAAAAGCTCGTCACCGAGTACCGCTACGACTGCCAGCACCGCCTGATCGGCGTCAGCCTGCCGGGTGGCAGCACCGCATCCTACAAATACGACGCCTTCGGCCGCCGCATCGAGAAAACCGTCGACGGCCACACCACTGAATTTCTCTGGCAAGGCGAGCGATTGATCGCCGAAAGCGCAGAAAATCGCTATCGCAGCTACATCTACGAGCCGGGCAGCTTCCGCCCGTTGGCAATGCTCAACGACGAAGGCCCACTAAAGGCTGCCCCGTTCTACTATCAACTCGACCACCTCGGCACTCCGCAAGAGCTCACCGACTACAGTGGGGAAATCATGTGGTCCGCGAAGTACCGCAC
Source organism: Pseudomonas sp. AC255 (assembly GCF_979258175.1). Classification (NCBI taxonomy): domain Bacteria; kingdom Pseudomonadati; phylum Pseudomonadota; class Gammaproteobacteria; order Pseudomonadales; family Pseudomonadaceae; genus Pseudomonas; species Pseudomonas sp. AC255. Next base: position 4,107,777 of record NZ_OZ409841.1, read on the forward strand.
CTATGGCAACCTCGCGGCGCTGGACGTCAGCGAAATCGATAATCCGCTGCGTTTTCAAGGGCAGTATTTCGACGCCGAGACAGGGTTACATTACAACCGCCACCGCTACTACAATCCGGGGACTGGACGGTTTTTGACGCCGGATCCGATCAAGCTTGCGGGTGGGTTGAACAGCTACCAGTACGTGCCTAACCCTACGGGGTGGGTGGATCCTTTGGGGTTGAGTAGCGAATGTCCACAGAAGAAAGCTAAATCTAAGGGCGATATCGGTAACCCTTCCGAAAAAGCCAAGGTCAACGAAGGCGAACCAGCGGCACCTTCCCCGTCCCTCGCGGAGAAAGTACTACTCGTGTCCGGCACTACACCAACAGAAAAGGCTCTACTGGTATCGAAAGCGATGGTGTAATCCAAGCTCAGGATAACAATCGTGTTTACGTCGAACCCGCCAACAAGAAGCCGCTGAGCCAGCTTGATGCTGAAGAAAAATACCAAATTGGCAGAGGCCGCGGCCGGGATTACATTGAGACAGACGTACCTGACTCGCAGCTCGAATGGGTTAAAAACCCTAGGTATGGAACTATGGAGCTGACCATTAAAGGAAACTTAAAATTAGAGAACCCAACTTTTACTCGGAGAAAATAATGTTAGAAAAAAACAAGAAAATCATACTGACTGGCGAAGATGCTCTGGAAGCACTCGCAAATATTGAATTCATCATGATTTCTCTACATAAAATGGGAAGTTACTATAGCGACAAACCGGTTGAAGAATATCGAAAAGCGACAACCGAGTTCATTGACAATGAAAACGTAACTCAGCGACTAGCAAAAATCAGAACAATTATCAGCAAAAACTTTGACTCAACTCTTGGCGAGGATGACATGGATGACATAGAGCGTCATGTGGAGGGAATTGAATTCTGGAAGCCTTGAATGATTGGCAGTACGAAGAAATCTGCTGGGCCGCCTGATACGCGTGAAAAACACGTCACTGAAACCTTCAAGGCGACTGTCAACTTAAACTCCCCATTAAAGAATAATCAAAAACAGAAAACTTATGCTCAACGCATAATCACCAGATCACATCTCTGCGACCACTCTCACGGATTAAATAACCAAAGGACTGTTATCTTGAAACACTTGAGCCGCACTCTCGCCTTGCTTTTAGCCTTCACCTTCTCCCTAAGCGCAATCGCGCTGTCACTACGATCCGAACAACGTTCCGACGGCACAACTGTCTTGTTGCTTACATACGAAGCCAGTCCAGAACGGGCTCACAAGCTCAACCAAGACCCGGCGGTTCGCTCTGCACTCGTTGATTTTTTTGGCTACCAAACCGGAAGTTACACCAATGACAATACGATGATCGTGCAGCAGGTTCTTGAAGCGCTCGAGTCAGAAATGTCGACTTTTGTTGATGGTGTGCCTCCCGGCAGAAAAATGATCACTGCCATGGACGACGGTAACAACGGGTTCGAGCGCGCCGCATTGCTGCTGGACGACAAGGGGCAGTTGCTCGCCGTAGGACTGGTCAATGGCCACTGCACCGTCAAGTCTCGCGAGGAACCATTGACTTGTAACGATGCGCCGGAAACCGTGCTGACCATTTTCCAGCCAGAAGGCGCCGGCAAGTCTGACGCCGATGCTTTGATCCCCTGGAGTAAGCAACTGCCTCCTATGATGGCGCTGTGGGCGGAGAGTGACGATCCAGAACGCCGAGCCGCTGCGCAGAAGATTGCCCACGTTGAGTACATCGTGACTCAGCCGAAACAGGGAGCCTGGACTGCGGCTCAATTACCTTCCGATTTTCCAAAAGCGATGCTGCCGTTGCTTCCGCAGCGAGCTCACTTGATTGGCGCCGGCGCTCACGGTGTCTTTACGACACCGGGTATGGAGGGCACGTCAATTGACGGTGACTGGGACAAAATAGCCGGACGCCCTCAGCATGAATATGAGGTCATTCTCAGGACTTTTACCGAATACGCGGATGTTATCGACTTCTATCAGCAACATGCAAAGGACGCCGAAGTCAGCGGCAACGAGCGCAAAGCGCTCGTTGAAGGCCGCATCGATGGTGGTACCTATAAAGTAGAAATCACCAATAGAAAAGAAGCCGGCACAGTGATCACGTTTTCCGCTTGGCGGCAGGAGGTCTAATTCATCTCTGAAGACAGAGCGATCATGTGGTCGCTTTGTCTTCTGAGCAAAAGGGACTGAGTAAAAGAGGACAGATTTTTTTCTTCAAACTGAATATAAATCTGTCCCCTTTTCTTAAGGCAGGCTGCTCAGAGCGGATGGGCGCTGTCAGCCCAATAGGAAAGTGGAAATAACCTGAATGATAATTGAACTTGACGGCCTATCCATTTCTTCCGAGCGGGATTTCCACAAACGTATAGCTTCTGCATTTTCTTGGGCTCAGTACTATGGAAACAACCTAAATTCCCTGTGGGATTTGCTCAGTACGGACGTGGAGCGTCCGATTGAAATAGTATGGAAAAATTCGAAAGAATCTGAACAAAGCATGGGCGAAACTTTTAAAAAAATAATATTTATATTCGAGCGAACAAAAAATCAGGACATATCCCTGGGCTTAGATGAAAAATTCGAATACAAATTAAAGTAAAAAAAAATTGATACTTGCCAGCGCATTTATTCAACGCTGCAGTAAGCACGATTATCGTTTGAATGATCAGAGCAAAGTATTCACGAATGCAAAGATTTGAAGAGACCCAATGAGATCAAAACTCGAATACAAGCTCCAACCTATCAGAGTACCAAGCGGCTGGACAATAACAATCAACAATCTGTTTGAGGTGGAGCTGACACCGGAGACTTGCAACTGGTTCTCTAGTTCGGTACTGATCGGAGGAGTCCGCCAGAGTACCGGCCATTGCTTTGACACGAGAGTCGAGCCCGAAGGGGATCCCGACGGAGAATTTGTGATTGATATGCTAACGATCGAATACGATAGAAGAGGTGAGCCAATCAAAAACTCCGAAAAGTTTCTAGGTGAATTCAGAACCAAAAGCAAAATCGAATTCATTGAAAGAATTGAAGATTTTATGATTGAGGCTTGATTACATCATTGTTCACGAATCAAAAAGATTAAAAACGGCTTTCCGAGCTAAATCTGTATTGACGCCTCAATAAGCGACACAGGAAAAATCGCAGCACAACACTGCGATTTCTCACCCCATAGAATCAATCTCCCGCCAACCGCACCTGCCTCTCCAACTCCACCTTCAACCCCGGCTCCAGCTTCAACTGCCGTGCCAGTTCATCCAGATAGCTCTTCTCCATAAAATTCTCCTCATCCACCAGCATCACACTGGCGATGTACATCTCCGCCGCCATTTCCGGCGTGCTTGCCGCGCGGGCGACGTCGGTGGGGTCGAGGGGTTTGTTGAGTTCGGCGTGGAGCCAGTGTTGCAGCTCCTGGTCGTTGTCGAGTTTGGTGAATTCGCCTTCGATCAGTTCGCGCTCGCGCTCGTCGATGTGGCCGTCGGCCTTGGCGGCGGCGACCAGGGCTTTGAGGATCGCCTGACTGTGTTCTTCGACTTGCGCGGGTGGCAGGCGGTCGAGCGTTTGTGGTTCGCGTTGTGGTGCGCTGCCTTTCTGAGCGTTGTAGTTGCCGTAGGCCTTGTAGGCCAGCACGCCCAGCGCGGCGAGGCCGCCGTAGATGGCGACTTTGCCGCCGACCTTGCGGACCTTTTTATTGCCGAGCAGCAGGCCCATCGCGCCCGCGGCCAATGCGCCGCCGCCCGCGCCGGACAGCAGGCCGCCGAGGCCGCTGGAGCCAGACGAGCCACCGAGCAAACCGCCCAGTCCGCTGGCAGCCGACTTGTTGGAAGCGCCACCAGTCTTGTTCTGCAGCATTTCCTGCCCGGAATTGAGCAGTTGATCGAGCAATCCACGGGTGTTCATGTTCCGTCTCCAAACAAGGGTTATCCGGATCTAAGGCCCTCAGCCTAGTTCGAAAGTGCCCGACCCCGACCTGCGAGTGTGCTTCGAGATGTTGCTCGCCACTCAGAAGGGCATGTTTCGAGCGTTACGCAAATGAAAAAGGGGCAGGCTTCTCGGCCGGCCCCTTCTCCCCTCCCCCTTAGAATCGCGAAACACTCCGCATCGCATCCACCAGATAGCGCATGGCAATCCGGTCGCTTTCCGATAGTTCTCGATAACGCTCCACCAGTTTCAATTCTTCGGAATTGAGGCGGCGTCTTCTGCGCCCGCCGCCCAAGCAAGGGAAGATTCCCAACATTTCGGTGATGCTCTGTATTTTTGCCATGGACGATGTCCTTCTCTATTGAGTCAAGAAACTGCTGAACCTCACATCGCCCTGCCTCTTCGAGCAGCGTCGTGTGCCCCGCCGGCACGAAGGCTTGTATCCGGTCTTGCCCATAGAATAGGAATTAAATCGGCGTTGAAAAGCGGTTTTTAGAGTAATTAATCGAAAAAAGCAGATATGCCCTCTAAATCAGAGAGCCCTGTCAGAAAAATTACAGACATGTCTTGTTTCATTGCCAGGTGACGCAACGCAAACAAGCCTTTTTGCCCGACAATCGAACCGATTAAGCTAGCGGGCATCTGTTTATAGTCCGTTGCGTTTGGCCGAAGGCATGACCGAACCGTAATTTCCGATCCGACAGGTGCCAGGAACGGCGCTGGATTGCACACGACAGGTTGTATTTATGCACCGCAGGAATTTGCTCAAAGCGTCCATGGCCATTGCGGCCTATACCGGTCTTTCCGCGTCGGGCCTGTTGGCCGCCCGCGCTTGGGCAGCCAATGGCGGCGCCGCCGATGGCGAGGCCCAGGCCTTCGATTTCGAAGCATTGAAGCGTCAGGCCAAGCAGCTCGCCGGCAGTGCCTATCAGGATACGAAACAGGTGTTGCCGCCAACCCTGGCGACCATGACTCCGCAAAATTTCAACGCGATCCGCTACGACGGCGAGCATTCCTTGTGGAAGGAAAACAAAGGTCAGCTGGACGTGCAGTTCTTCCACGTCGGCATGGGTTTCCGTCAGCCGGTGCGCATGTACAGCGTTGATCCGAAGACGCGCATGGCGCGCGAGGTGCATTTCCGTCCGGCGCTGTTCAATTACGAGAACACTTCGGTCGACACCCAGCAGCTCAAGGGCGACCTGGGTTTTGCCGGCTTCAAACTGTTCAAGGCGCCGGAGCTGGATCGGCATGACGTGGTGTCGTTTCTCGGCGCCAGCTATTTCCGTGCGGTCGATGCCACTGGCCAATATGGCCTCTCGGCGCGCGGCCTGGCCATCGACACTTACGCGAAGAAACGCGAAGAGTTTCCCGACTTCACCAAGTTCTGGTTCGAGACGCCTGACAAGAACGCCACGCGTTTTGTGGTCTACGCCCTGCTCGACTCGCCGAGCGCGACCGGCGCCTATCGCTTTGACATCGATTGCCAGGCCGAGCGCGTGGTCATGGAAATCGACGCGCACATCAATGCTCGTACCACCATCGAACAACTCGGCGTGGCGCCAATGACGAGCATGTTCAGCTGCGGCACCCACGAACGGCGCATGTGCGACACCATTCATCCGCAGATTCACGACTCCGATCGCCTGGCAATGTGGCGCGGCAATGGCGAGTGGATCTGCCGGCCGTTGAACAACCCGGCGACGCTGCAATTCAATGCATTTGCCGACAAGGACCCGAAGGGTTTCGGCCTGGTGCAGACCGACCACGAATTCGCCAACTATCAGGACACTGTCGACTGGTACAGCAAGCGCCCGAGCCTGTGGGTAGAACCTACAACCGCCTGGGGCGAAGGCTCTATCGATCTGCTGGAAATTCCTACGACCGGCGAGACGCTGGATAACATCGTCGCGTTCTGGACGCCGAAGAAACCCGTGGCTGCCGGTGATTCGCTGAACTACGGATACAAGCTCTACTGGAGCGCCCTGCCACCGGTCGGCACGCCACTGGCGCGGGTGCACGCGACGCGTTCGGGCATGGGCGGCTTCACCGAGGGCTGGGCGCCGGGTGAGCACTACCCGCCGGTCTGGGCGCGGCGCTTTGCCGTGGACTTCACCGGTGGCGGCCTCGAGCGCCTGCCACAGGGCACCGGAATCGAGCCGGTGATTACCTGTTCCAACGGCAAGGTGCAGGACTTCAGCGTGCTGGTGCTGGATGACATCAAGGGTTACCGGATCCTGTTCGACTGGTACCCGACCAATGACAGTGTCGAGCCAGTGGAACTGCGTCTGTTCATTCGCACCAATGACCGCACGTTGAGCGAGACCTGGCTGTACCAGTATTTCCCGCCGGCGCCGGACAAGCGTAAATACCCTTGAGGTTATAAGGCGGCTGTTCTGGCGTCATTCGCGAGCAGGCTCGCTCCCACAGGGGTCCGCATTCCTACTGTGGGAGCGAGCCTGCTCGCGAAGAGGCCCGCCTGACAACGCAAACTTGTGCCGAATAGAAAAAGCCCCGACCATCACCGGCTCGGGGCTTCTGCTTTCCAGCCTTCAATCAATCGCGCAAATCCGATTCATGAATCGGCTGATCCCGATGGGTCGCGCGCTGATACTGCGCCGGCCACACTGCTTTGCGCCCGCCCAGATCATCGTCGGCGTGCAGCGGCCAGTACGGATCGCGCAGCAGCTCTCGGGCGAGGAAAATGATATCGGCCTGACAGGTACGCAGAATGTGCTCGGCCTGGGCCGGCTCGGTAATCATTCCGACAGTACCGGTGGCGATGCCTGACTCTTTGCGTACACGCTCGGCGAAGCGCGTCTGATATCCGGGTCCAACCGGGATTTCCGCGTTTGCAGCAGTCCCCCTGAAGACACGTCAATGAGATCGGCGCCCAGCGTATGAAGGCGGCGCGCAAGCTCCACGGTCTCATCCGGATTCCAGCCATCTTCGACCCAATCGGTCGCCGAGACGCGGACAAACACTGGCAATTCCTCCGGCCATACCGCCCTCACCGCTTCAGTGACTTGCAGCACCAGACGGATGCGATTCTCGAACGAACCACCGTACTGATCGCGGCGTTGATTGCTCAGCGGCGAGAGAAACTGATGCAGCAGATAACCGTGCGCCGCATGCACCTCGACCACGCTGAACCCGGCCGTCAGCGCGCGTTTGGCCGCGTCGACAAAGGCCTGGATCACTTCGGCGATCTGCCCCTCATCCAGTTGCTTCGGTTGTGTGTGCTGGGGATCGAAGGCAATCGGCGATGGCCCGACCGGGGTCCAGCCGCCGTCCTCGGGTTTGACACTGCCATGCTTGCCGATCCACGGCCGGTGGGTGCTGGCCTTGCGCCCGGCGTGGGCCAGTTGAATACCGGCGACCGCGCCCTGGGCGGTGATGAAGCGAGTGATGCGTTGCAGCGGTTCGATCTGTTCGTCGTTCCACAGGCCAAGGTCTTCGGCGGTGATGCGTCCGTCGGCGGTAACCGCCGTGGCTTCGGTAAAAACCAGACCGGCACCGCCCACCGCGCGGCTGCCCAGGTGCACCAGATGCCAGTCGTTGGCCAGGCCGTCGACGCTGGAGTACTGGCACATCGGCGACACGGCGATGCGGTTGGGCAGGGTCAGTTGGCGAAGAGTAAAGGGTTCAAGCAGCAGACTCATGGGGCACCTCTCGAATCAGTGGGCAGGCTCCAGGGTTCTGTTTGAAAAGTCGACGAGTGACAGAAAAAGGGTGCAGCACCCGCCCCCGCGGGCAAAAATTCGACAAGACGTCACAAGGCCAATCAAGCAGTGCTTAGAGCCTAGTCGACAACGGGGGATCTTGGGGGTTCCAGAAAAGATCGCAGCCTTCGGCAGCTCCAACAGAGGAATGCGATCCCCTGTAGGAGCTGCCGAAGGCTGCGATCTTTTGATCTTCAGCGCGGTTCGATATGAGCAATCATCAGCTGCACAGTCTCGTTGCCACGAAACTCGTTAACGTCGAGCTTGTAAGCCAGTTCAACCCATTGAATCGTCGGGTTCGGCCACACATCGCGATCAATGCCAAACGCGATGCCATCGAGCTTCACCGAACCGCATTCGCTTTTCAGCACCACTTTCAAATGCCGTTCGCCGACCACGCGCTGCTCGACCAGTTGAAACACACCGTGAAACAGCGGCTCGGGAAAATGCTGCCCCCACGGCCCGGCGTGGCGCAAGGCGCGAGCCAGTTCGAGATGAAACTCTTCAACGGCCAGCGTGCCATCTGAAAGCATCCGCCCAGTGAGGTCTTCTTCGCGAAGTTGCCTACGCACTTCAGCGTCGAAAGCCTCGGCGAACAGCTGAAAATTCTCCTGCGGCAAGGTCAGACCAGCGGCCATCGCATGACCACCATATTTGGCGATCAGGTTCGGATGCTGCGCCGCGACCACGCTCAGCGCATCGCGAATATGGAAGCCCTGCACCGAGCGACCGGAGCCCTTGAGCAGACCATCACCGGCATCGGCGAAAGCAATGGTCGGGCGGAAATAGCGCTCTTTCATGCGCGAGGCGAGGATGCCGATCACGCCCTGATGCCACTCCGGATCGAACAGGCACAGACCAAACGGCATCGACTCGACCGGCAGATCCTTGAGCTGCGCCAGCGCTTCACGCTGCATGCCCTGCTCAATGGATTTGCGATCCTGGTTCATGCCGTCCAGTTGCGCAGCCATTTCCCGCGCCAGATTGGCGTCGGCCGTGAGCAGGCATTCGATGCCCAGGCTCATGTCGTCCAGACGTCCGGCGGCGTTCAGGCGCGGGCCGACGATGAAACCCAGGTCGGTGGAAGTGATCCGCGCAGCCTCTCGCTTGGCGACTTCGAGAATCGCCTTGATCCCCGGCCGTGCCCGGCCGGCGCGAATCCGCTCCAGCCCTTGATGCACAAGAATGCGGTTGTTGGCATCCAGCGGCACCACGTCGGCGACGCTGCCCAGCGCCACCAGATCGAGCAGTTCGCCGATGTTCGGTTGTGGCTTGCTCTCGTACCAGCCGAGGCTGCGCAGACGCGCGCGCAACGCCATGAGTACGTAAAAGATCACCCCGACGCCGGCCAGCGCTTTGCTCGGAAATTCGCAGCCCGGCTGATTCGGATTGACCAGCGCATCAGCCTGCGGCAGTTCATCGCCGGGCAAGTGGTGGTCGGTGATCAACACCTTCAGTCCGGCGCGCTTGGCCGCCGCGACGCCTTCGACACTGGAAATACCATTGTCGACGGTGATCAATAATTGCGGTTCACGGGTCAGCGCGACTTCGACGATTTCCGGCGTCAGGCCGTAGCCGTATTCGAAGCGGTTCGGCACCAGGTAATCGACATGCGCCGCGCCCAACAGGCGCAGACCGAGGACACCGACAGTGCTGGCGGTGGCGCCGTCCGCGTCGAAGTCGCCGACGATGAGAATGCGCTGGCGTTGCTCCAATGCCGTCACCAGCAGGTCAACCGCCGCATCGATGCCTTTGAGCTGCTGGAACGGGATCAAGCGCGCCAGACTTTTGTCCAGCTCCGCCTCCGACTGCACGCCCCGCGCCGCGTACAGGCGGGTCAGCAGTGGCGGCAGATCACCGAGGAAAGGCAACGTGGCAGGCAATTGACGAGGTTCGATACGCATGGGGCGACGGAGGCTTCTCTTTGATTCGTGGGAAATATCAGCGGTGTCGCGACCTCAGCCGCGCTCACCTTGCAGCCATTGCAACTGGACTTCGTGCTGACCGCGATCGTCGGTGACGAAGATCGTGCCTTCGCTGATCATCACGTCCCACTTGATGACGCGGGGCATGTCCTTGGCGAGGGTCTCCAGCACTTCCTGCGGGACGGCGGCGATGTTGACGTTTTTCAGGTTCTTGATCGCCGGGATCACCTTGGTTTCCCACACACGCAGGCTGCCGTAGGCCAGCAGGCTGGTGCGTTCGGTGCGGCGCGAGCACCAGGTCAGGCGATCGGCATCCGGCTGGCCGACTTCGATCCAGTGCAGGACACGGTCGTCCAGGCTCTTTTCCCACAAGGCCGGTTCATCCACGTCTGACAGACCACGGCCGAACGACAGCTGCTCGTTGTACCAGAGCGCGTAGGCCAGCAGCCGCACAGTCATGCGTTCTTCGGTCTCCGAAGGATGACGGGCGATAGTCTGCTTGACGCTTTCGTAGACGCTGCGGTCGAGGTCGGTGAGGTTCAGTTCGAATTTGTAGGTAGTGGACGGCTGTGCCATGAACGGGCTTCTTGATACGAGGAAAGTCGGCAAGTCTAACCGATGCCACAGGCAATCATCGAATTGATGGCAATCCAGCTGCGGCGTCTGACAGCCGGCTATGTTAAAACCCTGTATCCGTTCAGCCTTGTCCTACAGGATTTCGCATGCCGTTCACCAGCAAACCGCTCTCGGGTCTGAAAGTCATTGAATTGGGTACGTTGATCGCCGGGCCGTTTGCCTCGCGCATTTGCGGCGAATTCGGCGCCGAAGTGATCAAGATCGAATCGCCGGACGGCGGCGATCCCCTGCGCAAATGGCGCAAGTTGTACGAAGGCACCTCGTTGTGGTGGTTTGTCCAGGCGCGCAACAAGAAGTCGCTGACCCTCAATCTGAAACACCCCGACGGTTTGGCGATCCTGAAACAGCTGCTGGGCGAAGCCGACATCCTCATCGAGAATTTCCGCCCCGGCGTACTGGAAAAACTCGGTCTGAGCTGGGAAACCCTGCACGCCCTGAACCCGAAACTGGTGATGGTGCGCCTGTCCGGTTTCGGTCAGACCGGGCCGATGAAAGATCAGCCCGGCTTCGGCGCGGTCGGCGAATCCATGGGCGGCCTGCGGTACATCACCGGTTTCGAAGACCGGCCACCGGTGCGTACCGGCATTTCTATCGGTGATTCGATTGCCGCGCTGTGGGGCGTGATCGGTGCGTTGATGGCGCTGCGTCATCGCGAGGTCAACGGCGGGCTGGGCCAAGTGGTCGACGTTGCGCTGTATGAAGCTATCTTCGCGATGATGGAAAGCATGGTGCCGGAGTTCGACGTGTTCGGTTTCATCCGCGAGCGCAGCGGCAACATCATGCCGGGCATCACGCCCTCTTCGATCCACACCAGTGCCGACGGCAAACATGTGCAGATCGGCGCCAATGGTGATGCGATCTTCAAACGCTTCATGCTCGTGATTGGCCGCGCAGATCTTGCCAACGACCCTCTGCTGGCGAGTAACGACGGGCGTGACAGTCGCCGGGACGAGTTGTATGGCGTGATTGATCGCTGGGTCAATTCCTTACCGCTGCAGACCGTTCTCGACTTGCTCAATCAGGCCGACGTACCGGTCAGCCGGATCTTCAGCGCCGAGGACATGTTCAACGATCCGCAATACCTGGCGCGGGAGATGTTCCTGCATGCCAAGCTGCCGGACGGCAAGGACTTCAAGATGCCCGGCATCGTGCCGAAGCTGTCGGAAACGCCGGGCTCGTCCGAATGGGTCGGACCGCAGCTTGGCGAACACAATGCGCAGGTGCTTGGCGATCTGGGCTACGACGCGGCGCAAATCGCTCGGCTGCGCGAAGACGGGGCCATTTGAGCACCGTTGCGCGCTTCGGTTTTCTGGCACCAAGCCGTGCGCTGAGCAAACGCCGGGCAAAAGAAACCCCGAGAAGTGGGGAGACAACTCGGGGTTAAACGGGGTCTGCTTCGAGACCCGTAGCAGCAAGCGACAAGCACCGGAGCACAATGCTTGATCCTGCTGTTATGGGGTCTGACTGACAGGGATGCAGGAAGGTTCCCACAAAAAATATTTCATCTTTACAGGGCCGGACGCTTGTCCAGAGCTGCATTGCGCAACGCCGCAATGACGCAGGGTTCCAGCCGCCCTTCGGCGATCATCACGTCACGGTGCAGGCCGTCCACCACGTCGGTCAGCAAGCGCTTGTCGCTCAACTGGGCCTGATTGAATTCGCGTTCCACCACAATGGCGCCGCTGCTGTTCTTCAGCGTCACCAGACATTCACCATGGCTGCCGCGAGGGGTCAGCGTCACCTGATACGGGCTCAGAGCCTCACCGAGCAATAGACTGATACTTTCCATCTCGATCTCCACTCAATAGTCCGAAAACACAGTGCCTGGGGCGTGTTCACATTAAATGACCACCGGCCCGAGAAGAAAGTTCTGCCTGTCACGTTCCGACCTTGCAGGACCGTGTCTGACAGAGCATGCATGGCGAAGATGACAGAAAAATATTCGCCGGTATCAGGCCTCGATGAGTGCCTGCGCAGTGATCAGATAACTGTCCAGCAGACCTCGCATCAACACCGCCGAAACCGGTGTCTGCAGACGCCCCAGCAGGCGCAGGCGTTGTTGACGAAGCACCGGCTCCAGGTCACTCAACAAACTCTGCGCGACCGAGCCCAGCAGAATCAGGGCACGCGCCTCATGGTGCGCCGCCAGGTGATGAATCAATGCCAACCCATCGCCACCTTTGAGCTGCGGATCGCAAATGGCGATATCGACCGCACCGCGATGCCCCAGTGAAGACAGGGCTGACGCCAGCGAAGGCGCGGTCAATACGTCGTAGATGCCGATGGCATTGAGCATTTGATGCAATGCCATCAGCTGGAACGGGTTGGGTTCAAGAATCAGGACTTTAAGCGAGCGCATGGGCGACCTCTGGAGCGATCATCGCGGACTCTCACCGCAGGTGTCGTTCACTCTAGGGCAGGCGTCTTAAGCCTCCCATCAGAAAAGTAGCCGCGTCTTGCAGGACATTTCCCTTCTTTACTGCAGACAGCGGCACCCGCTCTCGGTCCGACGCTGGGTGATGTCGGTCCAGCCGCCCAACAAGCCGCGCAATTTGCCGTCGCCGCTGTAAAACGGCACGGTCCACTGATAAACCTCGCGAGGCCCGCCCTTGAACAGCAGTTGGCGTTTGCTGAAGCGCGACTTGCGGGTTTGCAACTGGGCGATGAATTCGTCGTGGAGCATCCGTGCGGTGGTTTCCGGAAACGCATCGACTTCGATCAGCAAGCGTCCCTGCATCTGGTCCTGGCGCACCGACAGCGCCTCTTCGTAACTGCGATTGCAGATGATCAAACGCCCGTGCAGATCACGGACAAACACCGGATCCGGCATCGAATCGATCAGAGCGTGCTGAAAGGCCAGTTGATCGCCCAACTCCTTTTCCGCAGCGCAGCGCAGCTTGATCACGGCCGCCAGGCGCCGGTTCCACACCAGCGACAGCATTCCGAAAACGCCGATTCCCCCCATCGCCCAGCATGCCCACTTGACCAGGCGCTTCCACACGGAGGGCACGGGCGGCGGCGAAACGCCTGCCAGCCACTTGAGACGAATCGCCCGCAACTCCGCAGCAGGGAAAGCTTCCAGCGCCTTGTTAAGAATACTCAGTAGTTGCGGCATGCCTTTTCGTACAGCCAGATGATCGGCTTCCCACTTGCCCTCTACCAGAGCACCGACCTTGAGCATGCCCAACGGATAGAGCTGCGCGCCGATTTCGTTTTCGATGGTTGCGTAGGCTTCCCCACTCTCGACCAGCGCCCGCGCTTCGGCGTAGGTTTTCACCGAGCGTATTTCAATCGACGGATAATCGCGCCGAATCGCATCCTCCAGGGCATGACGGGCGGGCAGCACCAGAACGCGCTTCGCCAGTTGCTCGAAAGACTCCACCCTCGGGGCATTGGCATGTCCGACAAACACCCAGCCAGCCCCTCCGAAAGCATGACTGAAATCGAGAAACGCCTTGCGTTCATCGCTCATGGCCAACGTCGTACTGATGTCCGCGACCCCGCTTTGCAGGCGATCAAGCATATGGTCGGTAGAGAACGATTCCTGGTGCTCGAATTGCAGTCCGGTCATTGCGCTGACCCGCTTGAGCACATCGTTGTTCAGACCGCTCCACTGGCCGTGTTCGTCCTGAAACAGGTACAGCGGATATTGCACCGATGCCACCGTTACTCTGGGGTTGTCACGGATCCATTGCCGCTCGTGCGCATCCAGCTCGACAGCCGGCACATTGCCCGACGCATTGGCCTGATCGAGTGCCATCTGCGCTGCCACGCCGCTGTGCATCCATCCCAGCACCGCCAACAAAAACAACCAGCCCAGTGCCGGTTTCAAACCTCTGTAAAACAGCATTGCCATTTCCTTCGTGATCGACTCACCCGTCCTTCGTGGGTGAAAACCCGAGCAGTGTGGCAGCAGAAACAAAAAAGCCCGTCAGGAGACGGGCTTCAAAATGTGACAGCTTTTACTGGCTTAGAGTGGCTTGCCGCGGTTGCCATGCTGGCTGACAAAGGCTTGCACGGCTTTCAGGTCGTTTGGCAGAACCGTGCAACGCTCGTTTCGCTCAAACAAATCAGAAAGATGTACAGGTAGTTCGAGCGCTTTTCCTACACCCGCTTTCTCCACTGCCTCAGGAAACTTGACCGGATGGGCAGTGCCCAGAATCACCATCGGGATATCCAGACTGCGACGGCATTCGCGCGCAGCTTTCACACCGATGGCAGTGTGCGGGTCGAGGACTTCACCGGTTTGCTCGTAGACGTCGGCGATGGTTTCGCAGGTCTGCGCATCGTCCACCGCCAGCGAATCGAACAGCTTGCGTGCTTCGGTCCAGCGTTCTTGTTCGACGCTGAAACTGCCGTCCTTTTTGAACGAGTCCATCAGGCCGGCAATCGCCGCACCGTTACGCCCGTGCAGGTCGAACAGCAGGCGCTCGAAGTTCGACGACACCATGATGTCCATCGACGGCGACAGCGTTGCGTGCAGGGTTTCCTTGACGTACTGGTTGCCGCTCATGAAGCGGTGCAGGATGTCGTTGCGGTTGGTCGCCACGATCAACTGATTGATCGGCAGGCCCATGTTGCGCGCCAGGTAGCCGGCGAAGATGTCGCCGAAGTTGCCGGTCGGTACCGAGAACGACACCGAACGCGCCGGACCGCCCAACTGCAGGGACGCATGGAAGTAGTAAACGATCTGGGCCATGATCCGCGCCCAGTTGATCGAGTTCACCGCCACCAGACGCGTGCCTTTGAGGAAGCTCTGGTCGGCGAAGCTGTTCTTGACCATTTCCTGGCAGTCATCGAAGTTGCCTTCGATGGCGATGTTGTGGATGTTCTCGCCGAAGATCGTCGTCATCTGCCGACGCTGCACTTCCGATACACGCTGATGCGGGTGCAGGATGAAGATGTCGACGTTTTCACAGTGCTTGCAGCCTTCGATGGCCGCAGAACCGGTGTCTCCAGAGGTGGCACCGACAATCACCACGCGCTCGCCGCGCTTTTCCAGCACGTAATCAAGCAGACGACCGAGCAGTTGCAGAGCGAAGTCCTTGAACGCCAGGGTCGGGCCATGGAACAGCTCCAGCACCCATTCATTACCGTTCAGCTGACGCAATGGCGCAACGGCGCTGTGGGCGAACACACCGTAGGTTTCTTCGAGGATCTTCTTGAAATCGGCATCCGGGATGCTGCCGGTGACAAACGGGCGCATCACCCGGAAGGCCAGTTCGTGATAAGGCAGGCCAGCCCAGGAAGCGATCTCTTCCTGAGTGAAACGTGGCAGGTTTTCCGGGACGTACAGACCGCCATCGGTCGCCAGACCGGCCAGCAGGACCTCTTCGAAATTCAGGGCCGGGGCCTGGCCGCGAGTACTGATATATCGCATTTTTTCAAACCTTCGGTTTGAGCTGCAAGCTGCAAGCTGCAAGTCGCAAGTAAAAGCCAGACTGCTTCTCTCTTGCCGCTTGCAGCTCGAAGCTTGCCGCTGCTTTTAGTTCAAATGTTCGACACGGATCCGTACAACCGGGCCGTCGACGCCAGCCAGTGCTTCCAGCGCGGTGATCGCATCATTGATGCGTTGCTCGACCACGCGGTGGGTCAGCAGGATCATCGGCACCAGGCCGTCATGCTCTTCGACTTCCTTCTGCATGATCGATTCGATATTGATGCCGCGCTCCGACAGGATGCTCGCCACCTGAGCCAGTACGCCCGGGTGGTCCTTGGCGTGAATGCGCAGGTAGTAAGCGCTTTCGCAGGCTTCGATCGGCAGGATCGGATGCGCCGACAGCGAGTCCGGCTGGAAGGCCAGGTGCGGTACACGGTTTTCCGGGTCGGAAGTCATCGCGCGAACCACGTCGACCAGATCGGCGATCACCGACGAAGCGGTCGGCTCCATGCCAGCGCCGGCGCCATAGAACAGCGTCGAACCGGCCGCATCACCGTTGACCATGACGGCGTTCATCACGCCGTTGACGTTGGCGATCAGGCGATCGGCCGGAATCAGCGTCGGGTGCACGCGCAATTCGATGCCGGCGTCAGTGCTGCGCGCCACACCCAAGTGCTTGATGCGATAGCCCAGCGCTTCAGCGTAGTTGACGTCGGCAGTGGTCAGTTTGGTGATGCCTTCGGTGTACGCCTTGTCGAATTGCAGCGGAATACCGAAGGCGATAGACGCCAGAATGGTCAGCTTGTGCGCGGCATCGATGCCTTCGACGTCGAAGGTCGGATCGGCTTCGGCGTAACCCAGCGCTTGCGCTTCGGCGAGCACGTCTTCGAACGTACGACCTTTTTCGCGCATTTCGGTGAGGATGAAGTTGCCGGTGCCGTTGATGATCCCGGCAACCCAGTTGATGCGGTTGGCGGACAGGCCTTCGCGGATCGCCTTGATCACCGGAATGCCACCGGCCACCGCCGCTTCGAATGCCACGATCACGCCTTTCTCGCGTGCCTTGGCGAAAATCTCATTACCGTGAACGGCTATCAGCGCCTTGTTCGCGGTGACCACATGCTTGCCATTCTCGATGGCCTTGAGTACCAGCTCGCGGGCAACGGTGTAGCCGCCCATCAGCTCTATGACGATGTCGATCTCAGGGTTCGTGGCCACTTCGAAGACATCGTTGGTAATCGCAATACCGGTCGTCTGGAACTGAGGCTTTGGCGTGCGCGTGGCAATTTGCGCCACTTCGATTCCACGCCCGGCACGACGAGCAATTTCCTCGGCGTTGCGCTGAAGTACGTTGAAGGTACCGCCACCGACGGTCCCTAACCCACAGATGCCTACTTTGACCGGATTCACTGTGAACTCCCCATGAAACGGCCGACACAGGGTCGGCCGGAAAACAACCGCGTGCTCGCGGCTCTCTGTTGATGGCCCGGCGCTGTAGCTGCCGGACCACGATCATCAACGGTTGCCCGTGACGATGCGAATTACTTCGCGCCCAGCGCCAGTTTGGCGACTTGTGGCGCCGGCTGGTAGCCCGGAATGACCTGCCCGTCGGCCAAAACGATGGCCGGTGTACCGTTCACGCCGATCGACTGACCTAGCGCGAACTGTTTGGAAACCGGGTTATCGCACTTGGCGGCTTTGATTTCCTTGCCATCGACCATTTTGTCCATGGCAGCTTTCTTGTCTTTCGAGCACCACACTGCTTGCAGCTGCTCGTCACCCGGCGAATTCAGGCCCTGGCGCGGGAACGCCACGTAGCGCACTTCGATGCCGCGCTTGTTCAGCTCCGGCACTTCGGCATGCAGTTTGTGGCAGTACGGACAGGTGGTGTCGGTGAACACGGTGATGTGCGATTTGGTCTCGCCCACGGCCGGGTAGACCACGGTTTCGGCCACCGGGATGGCATTGATCAGTTTGGAAATGCCCAGGCGTTCGGTCTTCTCGGTCAGGTTGACCGGTTTGCCATTCGCGAGCTGGTACAGGTTGCCCTGCACGATGTACTGGCCATCGGCACTGGCGTACAGCACGCGGCTGCCTTTGAGTTTGACTTCGTACATGCCAGGCAACGGGCTGGCATTGATGCTTTCGACCGGAACCTCGAGTTCGAGTTTTTCCAGGCTTTGACGAATGGCTTTGTCGGCCGCGTCGTCGGCGACGGCAAAGGTGCTCACCAGCGCGACAGCGGCGGCAGCGAAAATCTGGGTCAGACGCATGAGTACTCCTGAGGGCGGGCGGATGAAACGATCAGAACGCCCGTGCGAAACACCGGGTCATAACCGTCCATCGTGCAAACCGGCAAAGCCTAACACATAAGGCCGCGAGGGCCGAATGCGCCTGTCGCCACACACTCATGTGCAACTGACACATCTTCATGCTTGTACAGTTGACCCACAACCACATGTGGCTGACACACATTATTGTGGCGAGGGGATTTATCCCCGCCGGGTTGCGAAGCAGCCCTAAACCATCCACCGCGATCTTTCAGTCAAAATCGAGCCAGCCGGGTTTGCGACTGCTGCGCAGCCGAACGGGGATAAATCCCCTCACCACAGGTAATTCTCTCAACATGGAAGCCTGCCTTAGCCGCGAGGGTGGTGTTTGGCGTGCAGATCCTGCAAGCGGGCGCGGGCGACATGGGTATAGATCTGCGTCGTAGAGAGGTCGCTGTGCCCGAGCAGCATCTGCACCACGCGCAAGTCCGCGCCATGGTTGAGCAGGTGCGTAGCGAACGCGTGACGCAAGGTGTGCGGCGACAGCGATTTGCTGATCCCGGCGACCTTGGCCTGATGCTTGATCCGATGCCAGAACGTCTGCCGGGTCATCTGCTCGCCGCGCTGGCTGGGGAACAGCACATCGCTGGGGCGGCCACCGAGCAACTCGCCACGAGCATCACGCATATAGCGCTCGACCCAGACAATCGCCTCCTCGCCCATCGGCACCAGGCGCTCCTTGCTGCCCTTGCCCATCACCCGCAATACGCCTTGGCGCAGGTTGACCTGCTCCAGTGTCAGGCTGATCAGTTCGGTTACGCGCAGGCCACAGGCATACAGCACTTCCAGCATCGCGCGGTCACGCTGACCGATGGCTTCACTCAGGTCCGGTGCCTTGAGCAGCGCTTCGACATCGGCTTCCGATAGCGATTTGGGCAACGGCCGGCCCAGTTGCGGCATGTCGACGCGCAACGTCGGGTCGACGCTGATCAGTTTTTCCCGCAACAGATAGCGATAAAAGCCACGCACCCCGGAGAGAAATCTCGCGGTGGAGCGTGGCTTGTAGTTTTGCTCCAGCCGCCACGCCAGGTGATCGAGGATCAATTCGCGACCGGCATTGATCAGCTCGAGATTTTTCTCCTGCAACCAGCCGTTAAACAGCGCGAGGTCGCTGCGATAGGCGTCGCGGGTGTTGTCGGACAGGCCTTTCTCCAGCCATAAAGCGTCGAGGAATTGATCAATCAGCGGATGGTCGATGGCAGGCATGGGTGCTCAGGGCAGGCGGTTTTTAACACTGCGCGCAATTAGACAGTGAACGACGGGAATGGCCGCTAGTCTTTCATAGCCAGCCAGATCAAGGAACAGGGAGCATCAATGAACGAGCAGCAAATTCTCTTGGCATTTGGCGGGATCGGC
This sequence comes from Pseudomonas sp. AC255, assembly GCF_979258175.1. Taxonomy (NCBI): domain Bacteria; kingdom Pseudomonadati; phylum Pseudomonadota; class Gammaproteobacteria; order Pseudomonadales; family Pseudomonadaceae; genus Pseudomonas; species Pseudomonas sp. AC255. Next base: position 4,127,067 of record NZ_OZ409841.1, read on the forward strand.
GCGGCGGCGCTGGGTTGTCAGTGGCTGGCATGGCGGCTGAAGCTGCCGGCCATTCTGTTTCTGCTGCTGACCGGCATTCTGGCCGGCCCGGTGCTGGGTTGGCTCGACCCGCAGGAAATGTTCGGCCCGCTACTGATGCCACTGGTGTCGCTGGCAGTGGCGCTGATCCTGTTCGAAGGCAGCCTGACCCTGCACCTGTCGGAATGGAAAGAGATCGGCAGCGTCGTTCATCGACTGGTGACCCTCGGTGCGATTTCGACCTGGATCGTCATCGCGGTGGCCACGCACTTTCTGCTGGGCTTCGACTGGATGCTGGCGATTCTGTTTGGCAGCCTGACGCTGGTCACCGGTCCGACCGTAATCGTGCCGATGCTGCGGGTGGTGCGGCCAAAAGCCTCGATCGCCAACATCCTGCGCTGGGAAGGCATCGTCATCGATCCGATCGGCGCTCTGCTCGCCGTCGTGGTGTACAGCTTCATCATCGCCAGCGCTGAAGGGCATGGCCTCAAGCAAAGTCTTCTCACCTTCGGCGGGGTGATTCTCTGCGGCGCCGTGTTTGGTGTCGTCGGTGGCTGGCTGCTGGGGACGGTGATCCGGCGTCAGTGGCTGCCGGAATACTTGCATAACCTGGCCTCGCTGGCAGCGGTGCTGGCAATCTTCATCGGTGCCAACCAAGTGATGCATGAGTCCGGCCTGCTGGCGGTGACGCTGATGGGCATGTGGCTGGCCAACATGAAAGGCGTGGACGTGCGGCACATCTTGCACTTCAAGGAAAACCTCAGTGTGTTGCTGATTTCCGGACTGTTCATCCTGCTCGCGGCGCGCCTGGACCTGAACGCTTTGATCGGTCTGGGACCGCTGGTGTTGATTCTGCTGCTGGTGATCCAGTTGATCGCTCGCCCATTGAATGTTTTGCTCAGCACCGCCGGTTCCAGTCTCAGCTGGCGTGAACGGGCGTTGCTGTGCTGGATCGCGCCACGCGGGATCGTCGCAGCGGCTGTCTCGGCGATTTTCGCGATCCGCCTGGATGAATCCGGACATGAAGGCGCCCTGCTGCTGGTGCCGCTGACCTTTGCGGTGATCATCGGTACCGTGGTTTTGCAAAGCGCAACGGCGCGACCGCTGGCACGGCTGTTAAAGGTCGCCGAACCGGCGCCGAGCGGTTTTCTGATCGTTGGAGCCAATAGCCCGGCCCGCGCATTGGGCAAGTCGCTGCAGCAACTGGGCAGTCGCGTACTGCTGACCGATTCGAGCTGGGAGAATATCCGCGCGGCACGCATGGAAGGCTTGCCGACTTATTTCGGCAACCCGGCGTCGCAGCATGCTGACGCGCATCTGGACCTGGTGGGGTTGGGGCATTTGCTGGCGCTGTCACCGTCGGGCGAGCTGAACACATTGGCGGCGATGCGCTTTCGTCATGACTTCGGTCATCAGCGCCTGTTCGGTCTGGCCAGCGGCCATGAAAGCCGCCGCAGCGATAAACATCGGGCGAGCCTGGAACACCGGGGCAATCAGTTGGGCAGTGAGGCACTTACCTATTCGAAACTGGCCGGCCAGATGGGCCAGGGTGCCGAGCTGTACAGCACAACCCTGACGGATGGGTTTGGCTGGGATGATTACCGGGCGCTGCACGGCAATCGCGCAACGTTGCTGTTCATGCGTGATGACAGCGGCTGGGTGCACGTGGTGACGCCGGAAACGGCGTTGAAGCCGGGGGCTGGGTGGACGTTGCTGGCGTTGATTCAACCAGAAGGTTCCAGCGCCTGACGGATCGATTCGCGAGCAGGCTCGCTCCCACTGTATTCCTGTGGGAGCGAGCCTGCTCGCGAAGGCCGCGACTGGGTCACGGACAGACTGAAGATCTTTGCAGCACAAATCCCGGGCAACAAAAAAGCAGCCCGTAGGCTGCTTTTTTCTGCATCGGAAGCTGGGCTTAAGCCAGTTTTTCCTTGATGCGGGCTGCTTTACCCGACAGGTCGCGCAGGTAGTACAGCTTGGCTTTACGTACGTCACCGCGACGTTTAACAGCCATGCTGTCGATCTGCGGGGAGTAGGTCTGGAAAGTACGTTCTACGCCAACACCGTTGGAGATTTTACGAACGGTGAACGCACTGTTCACGCCGCGGTTACGCTTGGCGATTACAACGCCTTCGAACGCTTGCAGACGGGAACGATCGCCTTCCTTCACTTTCACCTGAACGACAATAGTGTCGCCTGGGGCGAAGGTAGGGATTTCTTTGCTCATCTGCTCTGCTTCGAGTGCAAGGATGATTTTGTTGGTCATGCTGTGCTCCTAAGGTAAATCGTTCGATCTACCATCGATACGTTGTTAACTATCGTCCCGCTCGCGGATGTATTCCTCGAGCAGCTTCTTCTCTTCTCCAGAAAGCGAGCGGCTTTCCAGAAGATCGGCGCGTCGTTCATAGGTCCGACCAAGGGACTGCTGTAAACGCCAACGCCGGATATGCGCGTGATTGCCACTCAGCAACACGTCGGGAACACGCTGATCCGCATACACCTCCGGTCGGGTGTAGTGCGGGCAATCCAGCAGACCATCCGTAAAGGAATCTTCCTCAGCGGAATCCGCATGCCCTAAAGCTCCAGGCAGCAGTCGTGTAACCGCATCGATCAGGACCATGGCCGGCAGCTCGCCGCCAGACAGTACATAGTCGCCAATCGACCACTCTTCATCGACATGAGCCTCAATAAAGCGCTCGTCAATGCCTTCGTAGCGGCCGGCAATCAGGATCAATGCATCCGATTGTGCCAGCTCGCGTACCGCCGACTGAGTCAGTTGACGGCCTTGGGGGACAGGTAAATCACCTTCGCCGCCTCCCCGGCTGCTGCCTTGGCCTGAGCCAGCGCATCTTCCAGGGGCTTGATCTTCATCACCATGCCCGGACCACCGCCAAACGGGCGATCGTCCACAGTGTGATGCCGATCCGTCGTGTAATCTCGCGGATTCCAACAGGTCAGCTGCAAGAGCCCCTGTTTGACCGCACGACTGGTGATGCCGTAATCGCCAATGGCGGAAAACATCTCGGGAAACAAACTGATCACTTCTACGCGCAAGTTAGCCACGTTCAGAAGTCCGCGTCCCAATCCACCTTCATCTCGCCCGCTTCCAGGTCGACGGCCAACACGCATTGCTCCGTATAGGGCAACAGGCGTTCGCGATCATCCAGGCTGCCAGCGCAAGGCTTGACGACCATTACATCATTGGCGCCGGTTTCCAGAAGATGATCGATTTTCCCGAGCAGTTGCCCGAGGGTGTCGATGACCTTCAGACCTTCCAGCTGGTACCAGTAGTACTCGCCTTCGGTCAATTCAGCGAACAGGTTGCGCGGCACGCAGATCTCATAACCGGCCAGAAGACGAGCTTCCTCACGATCATCGAGACCCTTGAGCTTGGCGACCAGGAACTTGTCGCTCCCGCGTCCACTGACCAGCTCGACCTGTTTGACATTGCCTTCGCGCTTGAGCGTCCAGGTTTTGTACTGCAACAGGTTTTCAGTCGGATCAGTAAAGGAATAAACCTTCACTTCGCCGCGAACGCCATGAACAGAATAAATTTTGCCAATAACGATCAAATCATCGGCAGGGGCTGGCGTCGCGTTCATATTGCTCAGGCCGCAGCCTTGGCAGATTCCTTCAACAACTGAGCAACGCGCTCAGAAGGTTGTGCACCAACGCTCAGCCAGTAGGCAACGCGCTCTTGGTTCACGGACAGACGGATTTCCTGACCACGGGCAACAGGGTTGAAGAAACCAACCTGTTCTTTGTGGGAGCCGTCACGCGGGTTACGCGAGTCGGTTACGGTCAGGTGGTAAAACGGGCGCTTTTTGGAGCCGCCAAGGGCAAGACGGATTGTTAGCATGTGAACATCGTTCCTGTAGTCGGTGCTGCAAATCTAAATGCACAGCGGGCATGGGTGCCCGAAAGGCCGCATATTCTAAGGAATATCCGGACTTTTGCAAATGACTTTTTCCGGCGCCCATGGCATGCCGTGCAGATTTGCATAGAGAGCCGTCGTTAAAAACGGCCAGTCAGCTCCCGCCGAGTGCGGGTTTGCTGTTGATCCTGCGTCCTTGCAGGGTCTGCGCCGGTGCGACGACCGGCGAAGTCTTTACATTTTCGGCATGCCGCCGCCGGGCAACATACCGCCCATGCCGCGCATCATTTTTGCCATACCGCCCTTGGCGGTGAATTTCTTCATCATCTTCTGCATCTGCTTGTGCTGCTTGATCAAGCGGCCGATGTCCTGCACCTGCGTGCCGGAACCCATGGCGATCCGGCGCTTGCGCGAACCGCTGATCAGCTCAGGGTCGCGGCGCTCGGCCGGGGTCATGGAATTGATGATGGCTTCCATCTGTTTGAATTGCTTTTCTGCGGCGTTCTGGGCATTGCCCATCTGCGACAGGTTGACGCCGCCGATGCTCGGCAGTTTGTCCATGAGGCCGCCGAGGCCGCCCATGTTCTTCATCTGTTGCAGCTGATCGCGGAAGTCTTCGAGGTCGAAGCCCTTGCCCTTTTTCAGCTTCTTGGCCAGTTTGTCGGCCTTGTCCTTGTCGAGGGTCGCTTCGGCCTGTTCGATCAGGCTGAGCACGTCGCCCATGCCAAGGATCCGCGAGGCGATACGCTCAGGGTGGAACGGATCGAGCGCTTCGCTCTTCTCGCCCATACCGATGAACTTGATCGGCTTGCCGGTGATGGCGCGCACCGACAGCGCGGCACCGCCACGGGCGTCGCCGTCGACCTTGGTCAGGATCACACCGGTCAGCGGCAGCGCATCGCCGAACGCCTTGGCGGTGTTGGCGGCGTCCTGACCGGTCATCGCGTCGACCACGAACAGGGTTTCAACCGGGTTGATCGCGGCGTGCAGCGCTTTGATCTCGCCCATCATCTCTTCGTCGATGTGCAGACGACCGGCGGTGTCGACGATGACCACGTCGATGAATTTCAGTCTGGCTTCTTTAATAGCCGCATTGGCGATGTCGACCGGCTTCTGGCTCAGATCGGACGGGAAGAATGTCACGCCAATGTCGTTGGCCAGGGTTTCCAGTTGCTTGATCGCGGCCGGACGGTAAATGTCCGCAGACACGACCATGACCGACTTCTTCTTGCGCTCTTTAAGGAAGCGCGCCAGCTTGCCGGCAGTGGTGGTTTTACCCGCGCCCTGCAGACCGGCCATCAGAATCACGGCTGGCGGAACGGCACTCAGGTTGAGGTCTTCGTTGGCCGCGCCCATCAGGCTTTCGAGTTCGGCCTGGACGATCTTCACGAACGCCTGGCCCGGCGTCAGGCTGCGCGACACCTCGGTGCCAACAGCGCGCTCCTTGACCGAATTGACGAAGTCCTTGACCACCGGCAGTGCGACGTCAGCTTCGAGCAACGCCATGCGCACTTCACGCAGGGTGTCTTTGATATTGTCCTCGGTCAGCTTGGCCTTGCCGGTGACATGGCGCAGCGTCTGCGAGAGACGGTCGGTTAAGTTTTCAAACATTGCGCGATCCTTTCAGGCCCTGTACGAACCGGGATAATGGCGGCCCAGACCGGAATCAACATGTGCTCGGCGAGCCTGCGGCGTGGGCAGGTCGCGGATTATAGCGAAGACTGCGGCCGGCGGACACCTCGCTGTCAGCTTGCGGAGTCTTTCGTGCCGTGGCGGTTCTATGCCAAACTCAGCGCCTTTCGGGCTCGCCTAACAGGATTTATGCTCCCCTTGTCACCCAGTTTGCTGACCACCCTCGCCGCCGCCCTGCTCTATGCCGCTGCGACCGTCTATCAAAGTACCCGCCTGGCCACCGGCGCCAAGGCGAACAAGCGCCTGCTGGTCAGCCTCGGCGTATTCGCCGTGCTCGCCCACGGCGCCAGCCTGCTTACACATCTATTGACCCCGATCGGCCTCGGTCTGGACTTCTTCAGCGCGTCCAGCCTTATCGCCGCTGCGGTGATTGCCCTGACCCTGCTGGCCTGTTCGCGGATCCCGGTGGAAAACCTGCTGGTGCTGCTGTTCCCGCTCGGTGCGATCACGGTATTGCTGGCGCAGTTCGCGCCGACCGGCACAGTGCAGATCATCGACGAAGAGCCGGGCATTCTCGCGCACATTCTATTGTCGATCCTCGCCTACGGCATGTTCACCATCGCCGTGTTCCAGGCGTTGCTGCTGCTGGTTCAGGACCATCAGCTCAAGCACAAGCACCCGTCCGGGCTGATCAAGAACTTCCCGCCCCTGCAAACCATGGAAAGCCTGCTGTTCGGCTTTCTCTGGGCCGGCTGGACGCTGCTGTCGCTGTCGCTGATTTCCGGTTGGCTGTTCGTTGAGAATCTGTTCGCCCAGCATCTGGTGCACAAGACCCTGCTGGCCTGTCTGGCATGGATCGTCTTCAGCGTGCTGCTGTGGGGTCGCAACCGACTGGGCTGGCGCGGCCACAAGGCGATTCGCTGGACCCTCGCCGGTTTCTGCCTGCTGATGCTGGCGTACTTCGGCAGCAAACTGGTTCGTGAATACATACTGCACATCTGACGGGCGGCATAAATGGACGGTTTGCCCATAGGGCCGATGCTCGCGGTATTTGTCCTGCTGATCTTATGGTCAGGGCTGTTTACCGCCGTCGAAATCGCGCAGCAGCACCTGCTCGCGCAACGGATCGCCTCGCGCGCCAGCGACAAGCCGCTGGCGAAGCTGAGCTTCCCGCTCGACAGCCTGATCCTCTGCAACACCCTGTGCCGCGCCCTCGCGGTGATCCTCGCGACGCTGCTGGCGATTTTTCTCTGCGAAGAAAATGGCCCGTGGGCGGCCTGCCTGGGCGCCGGTGCCATCCTGCTGGTGTTCGCCGATTATTTCCCGCGCACGGTGGCCCGGCGCTATCCCGACGCCGTGCTGGCGTTCGGCAATGCCCTGCTGGCGGTGCCGATGAAAATCGTCTACCCGTTCGCGTGGCTGTTCAGCCGGGTCAGCGCTTTGCTGCTGACCCCGTTCACGCGCAAGGCTCAGGTGGTGCAACAGAGCGAGGACGAGTTGCCGGCCGATCACGATGATGATCCCGAACATCCGGTCCGCGCCCACCCGGTGTCGGGCATTCATGCGCTGGACAACATCACGGTCAACGACATTCTGGTGCCGCGCAGCGATGTCGATGGCATCAACCTCGACGATTCGATCGAAGAGATCATCGAGCAACTGCGCGAGAACAAGCGCACGCGTCTGCCGGTGTTTCACAGTGACATCAATCAGGTCGAAGCGGTGCTCAACACCCGCCAGATCGGCCATTTGCTGAGCAACGGCGGATTGACCCGCGAGGCGCTGCTGGCCGCCAGCTACGAGCCCTACTTCGTCCCGGAAAGCACGCCGCTGCAACTGCAACTGCTGAACTTCCACAAGCAGCAACGCCGCCTCGGCATGGTCGTGGACGAGTACGGTGAAGTGCTGGGCATCGTCACCCTTGAAGACATTCTCGAAGAAATCGTCGGCGAATTCGAAAGCGAGCACAGCCTCGACAATCCGCACATTCATCCCCAGGCCGACGGTCGCATGGTGATCGATGGCGCCGCGTCAATCCGCGACCTGAACAAGTGCCTGGGCTGGCACCTGCCGAGCGACGGGCCGAAGACCCTGAACGGCCTGGTCACCGAAGCGCTGGAAACCATTCCGGAAAGCGCGGTGTGCCTGAAGATCGGGCGTTATCGACTGGAAATCCTCGAGACCGAGGAGAACCGGGTGAGCAAGGTGTTGATCTGGCATACCTCTTCTGCTCCTGCTTTGGTACCCGCCAGATAAAAGATCAAAAGATCAAAAGATCAAAAGATCGCAGCCTTCGGCAGCTCCTACCCTGCGATCTTTTGCGCTTGTTTGATCGTTAGCCCCCTTCCTATAATCGAGGCGCTTACCCAAGCGCCGTCGATCCCTGTGCTTACCCGGCACTGCCCGGATCCTGACTGTTTCCGCTGCAAACCGACGACTGTTCCTACTCGAAACAGCGCTCGCGCCCTACCCCACATCCCTGGGTGTTTCACCATAATAATTCGCTCCACTGGAGCTCATGACTGTCAGGGATCACCGCATGACGACCCATACCGCTTACAGCGAAACCGCGCCTGCCCAACCGACCAATTCCGCCACCCGCGTGGCCACGGCAAGCTTTATCGGCACTGCTATCGAGTTCTACGACTTCTACGTTTACGCCACTGCTGCGGCGCTGGTGATCGGGCCGGTGTTCTTTCCGCAGACCTCCGGCACGGCGCAGATGCTTTCGGCGTTTCTCACTTTCGGCATTGCCTTCCTCGCTCGACCACTGGGTTCGGCATTGTTTGGCCACTTCGGCGACCGTATCGGCCGTAAATCGACGCTGGTCGCCTCGCTGCTGTTGATGGGCGTGTGCACCACCTTGATTGGCGTGCTACCGGGCTACGACAGCATTGGTGCCTGGGCGCCGATTCTGCTGTGCGTGCTGCGTTTCGGTCAGGGCCTGGGCCTTGGCGGCGAATGGGGCGGTGCGGCGCTGCTGGCCACGGAAAACGCGCCGAAGGGCAAACGCGCCTGGTTCGGCATGTTCCCGCAGCTCGGGCCATCGATTGGTTTTCTTGCGGCCAACGGCCTGTTTCTGACCCTGGCGATGACCCTGGATGATGAACAGTTCCGCAGCTGGGGCTGGCGCATTCCGTTTCTGCTCAGCGCGGCGCTGGTGATGGTCGGCCTGTATGTGCGCCTCAAATTGCATGAAACGCCAGTGTTCGCCAATGCGATCGCCCGTCAGGAGCGAGTGAAAGTGCCGCTGGTCGAGTTGTTCAGCCAATACTGGGCGCCGACCTTGCTCGGTGCGGCGGCGATGGTCGTCTGCTATGCGCTGTTCTATATCTCGACGGTGTTTTCCCTGAGCTACGGCGTATCGACGCTGGGTTACAGCCGCGAAACGTTCCTCGGCCTGCTGTGCTTTGCCGTGTTGTTCATGGCCGCCGCGACGCCATTGTCAGCCTGGGCCAGCGACCGTTACGGGCGCAAACCGGTGCTGATCATCGGTGGCGTGCTGGCGATTCTGTCCGGGTTCCTGATGGAACCGTTGCTGACGCAGGGCTCGACCTGGGGCGTGGCGCTGTTTCTGTGCATCGAGTTGTTTTTGATGGGCGTGACATTCGCACCGATGGGCGCGCTGTTGCCTGAGCTGTTTCCGACCCACGTGCGTTATACCGGCGCATCAGCGGCGTACAACCTGGGCGGCATCGTCGGGGCCTCGGCGGCGCCGTTCTTTGCGCAGAAACTGGTGGCGATGGGCGGGTTGAGCTATGTCGGCGGGTATGTGTCGGCGGCAGCGGTGTTGAGCCTGATCGCGGTGTTGTGTTTGAAGGAGACGCGCAATAACGATCTGAATCAGGTTGCCTGACAGAAGATCAAGAGCTTCGCGAGCAGGCTCGCTCCCACATTTGGAATGCATTTCCCTGTGGGAGCGAGCCTGCTCGCGAATAGCTGCCGCGACCCGGTTTACAGCTCGACAACAACCGCCTGAGACGCACGAGTCGCCTTGGCGCGAGCAGCCTCGATCGACTCATCCCGCGCCAGCGCCACGCCCATGCGGCGCTGACCGTTCACTTCCGGCTTGCCGAACAGACGCAGCGCGGTATCCGGCTCGCTCAACGCAGCGCCCAGATTGGCGAATGCGGTCTGGGTCGACTGGCCTTCAACCAGAATCACTGCCGACGCCGACGGGCCGAACTGACGGATCAGCGGTACCGGCAGGCCGAGAATGGCGCGGGCATGCAGAGCGAATTGCGACAGGTCCTGGGAAATCAGCGTCACCAGCCCGGTGTCATGCGGCCGTGGCGAGACTTCGCTGAACCACACCTGGTCGCCCTTGATGAACAGCTCGACGCCGAACAGACCACGGCCACCCAGCGCTTCCGTCACAGCTTTGGCAACACGCTCGGATTCAGCCAGAGCAATCGGGCTCATGGCCTGCGGCTGCCAGGATTCCTGATAGTCGCCCTTCTCCTGACGGTGGCCGACCGGTGCGCAGAACGTGGTGCCGCCAATGTGGCGCACGGTCAGCAGGGTGATTTCGTAATCGAAATCGATGAAACCTTCGATGATCACCCGACCTTTGCCGGCGCGACCGCCCTCTTGCGCGTAATCCCAGGCTTTTTGCACATCATCGGCGCTGCGCAGCAGGCTCTGACCCTTGCCCGACGAACTCATTACCGGCTTGACCACGCAGGGGAAACCCAGGTCCTGAACGGCTTTGCTGTAGTCCTCGAAGGTGTCGGCAAAGTGGTACGGCGAGGTCGGCAGGTCCAGCTCTTCGGCAGCCAGACGACGGATGCCTTCGCGGTTCATGGTCAACTGCGCCGCACGCGCGGTCGGAATCACGGTGAAGCCTTCGGCTTCCAGCTCGACCAGCGTGGCGGTGGCGATGGCTTCGATTTCCGGCACGATGAAGTGCGGCTTCTCGGCTTCGATCACTGCACGCAGAGCGGCACCGTCGAGCATGTTGATCACGTGGCTGCGATGGGCGACTTGCATGGCCGGCGCGTTGGCGTAGCGGTCGACGGCAATCACTTCAACGCCCAGGCGCTGCAGTTCGATTACCACTTCCTTGCCCAACTCACCACAGCCACACAGCAATACGCGGGTCGCGGTTGGCGACAATGGAGTTCCGATACGGGTCATCTCAGGTCCTCAAAGGAAGCGGATCATCGAGGAAAGCCACGCAGGTGCGCTTTCCATGGGGAGAAAGCGCGGCATTTTACATGAACCCGAGGGTTTGGCTTCAGCTGGCGACAGCCTGTTTGCGATCACGCCAGGCCATGATCAGCCAGACGGCGGTGACGCCGGCGAACTTCGAGGCCAGCGCGGTGATGATCACCGGCGGCGTCAATGCGTCGATCATGCCGAAAAAGATGAAGGTATCCAGCGGAATGCTCAGCGCCGAACTGATCCATAAACGGTCGCGTAATGGCCGCTTGGTGATGCTGAACACCAGCCAATCGATGCACTCGGAGACCGCGAACGCCGTGGCGCTGGCCAGCGCGATGGAAGGGTCGGACGTGATGTAGGAAAGCACCAGCGCCGCCAACATCGCCACGATCGCGCCGTGACCGAAGCGCGTTTGCACCATGTCGCGCAGCACGAACACCAGCCCGCCCCAGGCCGACCAGATGATGTCCAGGTGCGGTGCGGTGGAAAAGGCGAAGTTGATCAGCACGACGCTGCTGATGTAGGCGATGAGGAAGATCATGGAGGCGGCCTGTCGATTTGGCGCACAGGTTACTTGAGCGCTGGTATTGCGCCAATAGGTGCGGTCACAGGCCCGACGTCTTCGCGAGCAGGCTCGCTCCCACAGTGGAATGCATTTTCAAGGTGGGAGCGAGCCTGCTCGCGAAAGCAGTGGTTCAGACGCCTGACTTCGCGGGAATCATCCAGATCAATCCACTCGCCTTCGCCCGTTCATGACACAACCCCAGCACCACGCGGCGCTCGTCATTGTTCATGCGGCCCCAGCGGGTGATCTCCGCGACCGTGCGCTGGCACCCGGTACAAACGTCATCTTCGTCCAGCGCGCAGATATTCACACACGGCGAGGCAACGGGTCGTTCAACAGTCGTCATTGTTCCTGCTCGACCAGATCGCGGGCGTAACGCTGCGAGTTATGCACATAGTGCGCGGCGCTGGCTTCGAGCATCTTCTTTTGCGCCTCGGTCAGTTCACGCACGACCTTGCCCGGCGAGCCCATCACCAACGAACCGTCGGGAATTTCCTTGCCTTCGCCGATCAGGGAATTGGCGCCGATGATGCAGTTCTTGCCGATCTTCGCGCCGTTGAGAATCACCGCGTTGATACCGATCAGGCTGTAATCGCCGACCGTGCAGCCGTGGAGCATGGCGTTGTGGCCGATGGTCACGCCGGTACCGATGGTCAGTGGATAGCCCATGTCGGTGTGCATCACCGTGCCGTCCTGCACATTGCTGTTCTTGCCGATGAGGATCAGTTCGTTGTCGCCGCGCAACACAGCGTTGAACCAGACGTTGGCGCCCTCTTCCAGGCGGACCTTGCCCACCAGTACGGCATTGGGCGCGACCCAGCTCTGCGGATGGGTTTCGACACGGGCGTCGCCCAGGCGGTATTTCATTTTGTTTTCCTCGGGCTCACGGCCGTTCGAACGACGGCTCAGGTATCGATAAAACTTTTCGGCGGTCGGTGCAGGCTGATTTTGGCGTCATAGAGCAGGTTGATCAACTCGACGATCATGATCGCCGTCAGGCCCCAGATCTTGTACTCGCCGTAGCGATAGCTCGGCACGTACCAGCTGCGGCCCTGATAGTCGATGCGATGGGTATGCTCGCGCGGGTCCTTGCGGAAGAATTCCAGCGGTACGCTGAAGACGGCGGCGATCTCGGCATCGTTGGGCTGGTATTCGACAAAGTCGGGAATCACCCCGACATACGGCGTTACCTTGATGCCGTGCAGGGAAATCAGCGGACTCAGCGGGCCGATGACTTCGACCAGACCCGGCGGCAGGCCGATTTCTTCTTCGGCTTCGCGCAGCGCGGTGAAGATCAGGTCCGGGTCTTCCGGGTCGCGGCGCCCTCCGGGGAAGGCGACCTCGCCGCCGTGGGTCGAAAGCCCGCTGGCACGCAGGGTCAGGACCAGTTCCGGTTCGTCACTGCGGGTGATCGGCACCAGCACGGCGGCTTCGGGAAAACGTGCGTCGGTCTCCAGCGTGCGCGGTGTGTGGTTGCTTACCCTATGCAGTAGCTCGTCCAGCATGAGTGTTCTCGATCGGTGCCTTGCTCCGCATCATGCACCAATCAAAGCGAGCGCCCAAGCCCCCGAAACCCGTCGTGTCGCGAAACGACAACTTGCCGACCGGCCCCGCTGCACGCCAAGATAGGCACAGCATTCAGGAACCCGAGCATGAAATTTTGCAGCCACTGCGGTAACCCGGTCACCCAGCGCATTCCCGAAGGCGACTCGCGGCTGCGATTTGTCTGCGACAGCTGTCAGACCATTCACTACCAGAATCCCAATATCGTCGCCGGTTGCGTGCCGACCTGGGGGACGAAAGTGCTGCTCTGCCGCCGCGCCATCGAGCCGCGTCTCGGTTACTGGACGCTGCCCGCCGGTTTCATGGAAAACGGCGAGACCATCGAGCAGGCCGCCATCCGCGAAACCGCCGAGGAAGCCTGCGCCCGGGTACGCAACCTGAGCATCTACACGCTGATCGATGTGCCGCACATCAGCCAGGTGCATGTGTTCTTTCGCGCCGAACTGGCTGATCTGCAGTATGCGGCCGGGCCGGAAAGCCTTGAAGTGCAGCTGTTCGAAGAAGCCGACATTCCCTGGGACGAGCTGGCTTTCCGCACGGTCGGGCGTACCTTAGAATGCTTCTTCGCTGATCGGCGCGTCGAGAAGTATCCGGTTCGTTCGGAATCGATTCCGCCATTGGTTCAGCCGGTGATTGTTGGCTAGAAGATCAAAAGATCGCAGCCTTCGGCAGCTCCTACCTAAAACCTGATTGCGTCACTCCCTGGGGAATCGTTTCAATGCGCTGGTTGCTTGCCCTGTTGTGCCTGTCGTTCGTCAGCGTTTCGCAAGCGTCATTCGTGACCACCGTGACGCCCTCGAACACTCCACTGATCGAAAAAGTCCTGGTACTCAAATCAGCCCATCAACTGCAGTTGATTGCCGACGGCAAGCCCCTGAAGACCTATCGCATTTCCTTGGGCAAGGGCGCGAAGAAAGGCCCGAAACTGATCGAGGGCGACAAACGCACACCCGAAGGTTTCTATTGGATCGACTGGCGCAAGACCAGCGACAAATTCAACCTGTCGATGCACATCTCCTACCCGAACATCAGCGATGCCGCCCGCGCACGTCGTGAAGGCGTCGAGCCTGGCGGGATGATCATGATCCACGGCACCCCGGACTCGGCAGACAACCCGGAGCAGTTGTTCCATACCCTCGACTGGACCGACGGCTGCATCGCCATGCGCAACGTCGACATGCGTGAAGTTTGGAATCTGGTACCGGACGGCACGATGATCGAGATTCGTCCGTAACCTCGACCGCTGGTCACCGCAAAAAATAAATCAAAAGATCGCAGCCAGCGACGGCGCCTACAGGGGTGATACCACTCTCAACTGTAGAAGCTGTCGCAGGCTGCGATCTTTTGCTTTTATAGGCCATCACTAATACCACTTTAAACACTGCCCCCTGAAAACCGCCAATCCACTGGGTCATACGCCGGTTCATCGCGTTGACATGGTATTCAAGTGGTATTAGCTTCCGTCGCACAAGCGAGCCACAACAATCCTATACTCGCGACGGAAACGACCTACATGAACGACCTCCAGCCCCTACGTCCTGACGATTCCCAGCCGACGCCGCTGTACTTGCAACTGGCGCGCAATCTGGAAGCGGCGATTCATGCCGGGCAGTGGAAGGCCGAACAGGCGATGCCGTCCGAGCGCAATCTCAGCGACCAGCTCGGCATCTCCCGGGTCACCGCACGCAAGGCGCTGGAAGTCTTGCTTGAGCAAGGCCTGATCCGCCGCCTGCAAGGCTCTGGCACGTTCATCACCCCACGCCTGGAACAACCACTGTCGCGTCTTTCCGGCTTCAGCGAGATGCTGCGCCTGAAAGGTTTCGTGCCGAGCTCGAAATGGCTGGAGCGGGAGATCACCCTCCCAACCCACGAAGAACTGATCCGCCTCGGCCTGTCGCCGAATGACAAGGTGGCGCGCATGAAGCGCCTGCGCAAAGCCGATGACACGGTCATGGCGATCGAGATGAGCACCCTGCCCGCGTCGATCATGCCCAGGCCGCAAGCGGTGGGCGATTCGCTGTACGAATACCTCGACGGCATCGGCAAACCGATCGTCCGCGCCCTTCAGCACATCCAGGCAATCAACGCCTCGGACGAATTCGCCGCACTGGTCGGTATCGCCCCCGGCACCGCCATGCTGCTGATGACCCGGGTCGGCTATCTGGAAGACAACACACCGATCGAAGTCACCGACACCTATTGCCGCAACGACTACTACGACTTTGTTGCAGAGCTTCGTAGATAAAGAGCCGCGTCGCTGAGCGCGGCCCCAAGCGAGAACGAAAATGTCCGAAGACAACATCCTCACCGCCAGCGGCTGGGTTCGCGGCCGGCTGATTCACGAACACGGCAAGGTCGTGTCGATCGAAGGCGTGCCCTGCGATCCGGCCGCTAACGATCTGCCCTATCTGCTGCCGGGTTTCATCGACCTGCATGTGCATGGCGGCGGCGGCAAAGACATCATGGAAGGCGCAGAAGCCTTCGAAACCATCAGCAAAACCCACGTGCGTTTCGGCACCACCTCGCTGTTGGCCACGACCATGACTGCGCCGAGCGCGGAGATCTCCAGCGTCCTCAAAGAGGTAGGAGAATTCTGTGAACAGCGTCCGAAAGGCGCCGCGCGAGTCCTCGGCGTACACCTTGAAGGCCCTTACATCAACCCGGGAAAACTCGGCGCTCAACCGAACTTCGCCCACACCGCGTTGATGGCCGAAGTTGAAGAATATCTGGCGCTGGCGCCGATCCGCGTCATCACCATCGCCCCGGAAATCGCTGGCCACGATGCGTTGATCCGTGAGCTGAGCAGTCGGGGCATCCGCATGCAGATCGGCCACACCCTCGGCAGCTACGAGGAAGGCGTCGCCGCGCTGGCTGCCGGTGCCAGCAGTTTCACCCATCTCTATAACGCCATGAGCCCGCTGCATCACCGCGAGCCGGGCATCGTCGGCGCAGCACTGGCGCACGCCAAATACGCCGAGCTGATTCCCGATCTGCTGCACGTGCACCCCGGCGCCATCCGCGTGGCCCTGCGT
Source organism: Pseudomonas sp. AC255 (assembly GCF_979258175.1). Classification (NCBI taxonomy): domain Bacteria; kingdom Pseudomonadati; phylum Pseudomonadota; class Gammaproteobacteria; order Pseudomonadales; family Pseudomonadaceae; genus Pseudomonas; species Pseudomonas sp. AC255. Next base: position 4,142,914 of record NZ_OZ409841.1, read on the forward strand.
TCGATCCCGTGCCTGTATTGCGTCACCGATTCGACCGCCGCCGCCGGCATGCCCGACGGTGAATACAAGCTTGGCAGCCACACCGTGACCAAATGCCTGGGCGGCGTGCGTCTGCCCGACGGCACGCTGGCCGGCAGCACGCTGACCATGGATCAGGCCCTGCGCAATCTGGTGAAGATCGGTTTGCCGATCGCCGAAGCCTCGCAGCGTCTGTCGCAATTTCCCGCCGACTACCTCGGCATCACCGAACGCGGGCGCCTTGCCCCCGGCGCCTGGGCCGACTGCGTGCGGCTTGATCGTTCACTCACACTGACCGCCGTCATGGTCGAAGGAGAAGACATTGACTTCAAAATGCTTGAAGAGGCGCTGTCCTCGTTCGAGGCCGTGCAAGCCCAACTGCAACAGCTCGACGCGCCGATGATCGAGATCGCCGGGCGCCTGCGCCGCCAGCCACCGCAAGTGGCGATGACCGTCGCCCGTGGCAGTTCCGACCACGCGGCGAGCTACTTCGCCTACCTGACCATGCAGCAACTGGGCGTGCCGGTGGCCTCATTGCCGATGTCGGTGGTGACCATGCAGCAGGCGCCGCTGAAAGTCAGCGGTCAGGTCGCCTTTGCGTTTTCGCAGTCGGGGCAGAGCCCGGATCTGGTCAACAGCCTGCGCCTGTTGCGCAAGCGTGGCGCGCTGAGCGTGTCGATGGTCAATGCCGCCGATTCGCCCCTGGAGGCAGCTTGTGAATTCAGTCTGCCGCTGCTTGCCGGGACTGAAAGCAGCGTCGCTGCGACCAAAAGCTTTATCGCCACCCTCAGCGCCAGCGCGCGTTTGATCGCGCACTGGAAAGAGGACAGCGAATTGCTGCAAGCCCACGATGCGCTGCCAGAGGGCCTGCGCGAAGCGGCGAAACAGGACTGGAGCGTGGCCATCGAAGCCTTGCGCGATTGCGAGCGCCTGATGGTGATCGGCCGTGGCGCCGGTTTCGCCATTGCTCAGGAAGCGGCGCTGAAGTTCAAGGAAACCTCGGCGATTCAGGCCGAAGCGTTCAGCAGCGCCGAAGTCCGTCACGGCCCGATGGCACTGATCGACGAACACTATCCGCTGCTGGTTTTCGCCCCGCGCGGCGCCGAGCAGGCCGGCCTGCTGAGCCTCGCGGCAGAGATGCGTCAACGCGGCGCCCGGGTCTTGCTCGCCGCGCCGGATGACGTCAGCGAACGCGACCTGACCCTGAGCCGCGCCGAACACCCGGCCCTCGACCCGATTCTGGCGATCCAGAGCTTTTACGTGATGGCCGCAGGCCTGGCCGTAGCGCGGGGCATGGACCCGGATCAGCCGCGCCATTTGAGCAAAGTGACCCGCACGCACTGATAGCCGTTGACGGATGTACTCCCTGTAGGAGCTGCCGAAGGCTGCGATCTTTTGTTTTTTCACGTAGCGAAAAAACAAGATCAAAGATCGCAGCCTTCGGCAGCTCCTACAGGGGACATCGAACCGAGATTCAACTGATGAGACCCAGCCATGCCCGACAACAATAAAGAGCTGACCCTCAGCGCCCCGCTCAGCGGCCCGGTGCTGACGCTCGCCAACGTCCCGGACGCGGTGTTCGCCAGTGGCGCGATGGGCGACGGCATCGCCATCGACCCGCTCAACGACACGCTGTATTCGCCCTGCGCCGGCGTGGTCATCCACGTTGCGCGCAGCAGCCATGCGGTAACCGTTCGCGCCGACAACGGTGCGGAAATCCTCCTGCATCTGGGTCTCGACACCGTTGAATTGAACGGTGAAGGTTTCGCCATGCTGGTCAAGGAAAGCGATCGCGTCAGCCTCGGTCAGCCGCTGCTGCGCTATGACCTGGACAAGGTCGGCCAGCACTGCAAAAGCCTGGTCAGCCTGTTGATCCTGACCAACAGCGCGGATTTTCAGGTACGGCCGATCACCCTCAAAACAGTGAAAGTCGGCGAGCCGCTGCTGCACATCATCGCGCGCAATGTTGTCGCGGCGAATACCGATACAAGCGGCGGGCCAGAGGTTCGTGGTCAAGTGCAGGTCGCTCATCGCGGTGGCCTGCATGCGCGCCCGGCTGCGCTGATCCGCCAGACCGCCCAGGGTTTCAGCAGCCACTCACAGCTGCATTTCAACGGCAAATCGGCGCCGTGCAACAGTCTGATCGGTTTGATGGGGCTGGCGATTGGTGAGCAGGATGTGGTGCAGGTCAGTTGTCAGGGACCGGACGCCGATGCCGCATTGCAAGCTCTGCTCAGCGCATTGGCCACGGCGCTGCCGGACGATCTTCACGCGCAAGCGCCGGTCAGCACTGCGGCGCCGAAACGCCCTGCCGAGGCAGGTGTGTTGCACGGTGTTTGCGCGGCGCCGGGGCTGGTCGCCGGGCCGTTGTTTCGCTTGAACGCGATCACCTTGCCGGCGGATACGGGCCATCACGATCCGGTGCAACAGCAGCCGATTCTTGAAACGGCATTGAACGCGGTGCGCAGCGAAATCGCCGCCACCCTCGCCCAGGCGAAAAAGCACAAGAACGCCGACGAAGAAGCGATCTTCGCCGCACACATGGCGCTGCTCGAAGACCCGGCCCTGCTCGACGCCGCGCAGCAATTCATCGCGCAAGGCACCGCTGCGACGCACGCCTGGAGTCAGTCGATCGACACCCAGTGCGACATGCTCCAAGGCACCGGCAGTCCGCTGCTGGCCGAACGTGCCAACGATTTGCGCGACCTCAAGCAACGCGTCCTGCGCGCTCTGCATGGCGAGGCCTGGGGATACCAGGTGCCGGCCGGCGCCATCGTTGCCGCCCATGAACTGACGCCGTCGGATCTGCTGCAACTCAGCGCGCAAGGTGTCGCCGGGTTGTGCATGGCCGAGGGCGGCGCGACTTCCCACGTAGCGATTCTGGCGCGCGGCAAAGGTCTGCCGTGCATCGTCGCTTTGGGCGCGCAATTGCTAGAGCAACCGCAAGATCAGGCCGTGGTGCTCGACGCTGACGGCGGGCGCCTCGAATTGACGCCAAACGCCGAGCGCCTGAGCGAAGTACAGCAGGCACAAATCGAGCGCCGGCAGCGTCGCGACAGCCAACAGGCCAAAGCCCATTTGCCCGCTGAAACGCGCAATGGCGTGCACATCGAAGTGGTCGCCAATGTCGCCTCAAGCAACGAAGCGGCAGACACATTTGCCAACGGTGCCGATGGCGTAGGCCTGTTGCGCACCGAGTTTCTCTTCGTCGATCGCCAGACGGCACCGGACGTCGAAGAACAGCGTAGCGCCTATCAAGCGGTCATCGATGCCATGGGCGACAAGTCGGTGATCATCCGCACCATCGACGTCGGTGGCGACAAGCAACTCGACTACCTGCCACTGCCCGCCGAGGCCAATCCGGTGCTCGGTTTGCGCGGGATTCGTCTGGCCCAGGCGCGCCCGGAAATTCTCGATCAGCAACTGCGCGCGCTGTTGCAGGTCAAGCCATTGCCGCGTTGCCGGATTCTGTTGCCGATGGTCACCGAGGTCGACGAGCTGCTGCATATCCGCCAGCGCGTTGATGCCTTGTGCCTTGAGCAGGGGATTACCGAGCGCCCGGAGATCGGCGTGATGATCGAAGTCCCCGCCGCCGCGCTGCAAGCCGAGCAACTGGCCGAACACGCCGACTTCCTCTCGATCGGCACCAACGATCTGTCGCAATACACCCTGGCCATGGACCGCGACCACGCCGGGCTGGCGGCGCGGGTCGATGCCCTGCACCCGGCGTTGCTGCGCCTGATCGCCATGACCTGCGAGGGTGCGGCGGTACACAAGCGCTGGGTCGGCGTCTGCGGCGCCCTCGCCTCCGACCCGCTGGCGACGCCGGTGCTGATCGGCCTGGGCGTCACTGAACTGTCGGTGAGCCCGGTGCAGATCGGTGAAATCAAGGACCGCGTGCGTCAGCTGCATGAAGCCGAATGTCAACGCCTGAGCCGCGACCTGCTCAAGCTGTCCAGCGCCGCCGCCGTTCGCCACGCCTGTCATCAACATTGGCCTCTGCGCTAACAAAAACAAAAAGGACAAACGCCATGTACCAACTCTTCATCGAAGGCCTGCAACGCCTGGGCCGCGCGCTGATGCTGCCGATCGCGATCCTGCCGATTGCCGGCCTGCTGCTGCGCCTGGGCGACACGGACCTGTTGAACATCGCGATCATTCACGATGCCGGGCAAGTGATCTTCGCCAACCTGGCGATGATCTTTGCCATCGGCATCGCCGTCGGTTTCGCCAAAGACAACAACGGCACCGCCGGCCTGGCCGGGGTGATCGGTTATCTGGTGATGATCTCCACGCTCAAGGTGCTCGATGCGAGCATCAACATGGGCATGCTCGCCGGGATCGTCAGCGGCCTGATGGCCGGTGCGCTGTACAACCGTTTCAAGGACATCAAGCTGCCGGAGTACCTGGCGTTCTTCGGTGGCCGGCGTTTCGTGCCGATTGTCACCGGTTTTGCAGCGGTGGGGCTGGGCGTGCTGTTCGGCTATATCTGGCCGCCGATCCAGCAGGGCATCAACGCGTTCGGCGCGCTGATGATGGAAAGCGGCAGCATCGGCGCCTTCGTCTTCGGCGTGTTCAACCGCCTGCTGATCGTCACTGGCCTGCACCACATCCTTAACAACATGGCGTGGTTCGTCTTCGGCAACTTCACCGACCCGACCACTGGGGCATTGGTGACCGGCGATCTGTCGCGTTATTTCGCCGGCGATCCGAAGGGTGGGCAGTTCATGACCGGCATGTTCCCGATGATGATCTTCGGCCTGCCCGCCGCGTGTCTGGCGATGTATCGCAACGCGTTGCCGGAGCGGCGCAAGGTGATGGGCGGGATCTTCCTGTCGATGGCACTGACCTCGTTTCTCACCGGTGTGACCGAGCCGATCGAATTCGCCTTCATGTTTCTCGCGCCGCTGCTGTTCCTCCTGCACGCGCTGCTGACCGGGCTGTCGATGGCGATCACCAACGCCCTGAACATTCATCTGGGCTTCACCTTTTCCGGTGGCTTCATCGACATGATTCTCGGCTGGGGCAAGTCGACCAATGGCTGGCTGGTGGTGCCGGTCGGGCTGGCTTATGCGGCCATCTATTACCTGGTTTTCGACTTCTGTATCCGCCGCTTCAACCTGAAGACGCCGGGGCGCGAAGACGTCGCCAGCGCCGAAAAAGCCGTGCTTTCGGAAACCGAACGCGCCAGCGCGTATATCAAAGCCTTGGGCGGCGCCGAGAATCTGCTCACCGTCGGCGCCTGCACGACCCGACTGCGCCTGGAGATGGTCGACCGCAACAAGGCCTCGGATGCCGATCTGAAAGCGCTGGGCGCAATGGCGGTGGTGCGCCCGGGCAAGGGCGGCAGCTTGCAGGTCGTGGTCGGGCCGTTGGCTGACAGCATCGCCGATGAGATTCGCTTGGCCATGCCTGCCCTGGGCCGTACAACTTTGGCAGAAACCGTAGTGGTTGCCGATGAGCCGAAGAGCGTTGCGCTTGCCCGCAATGAGGCGCAGCAATGGCTGAATGCACTGGGCGGTCGCGACAATGTGCTGCAACTCGATTGCATCGCCATGACCCGTATTCGCCTGCAACTGGCCGATGCCAAGGCGCCGTCCGAGGCGCAGCTCAAAGCGCTCGGCTGTCTGGGTGTCAGCCGGTTGGACGGTGGCGTCTGGCATTTGCTGGTGGGGGACAAGGCCGCGAGTTTGAGTGGCGCGATCGAGGCGTTGCTGAGTCGCGGGGAGGTCAGCGCGCAGGTTTGATCTGCGCGGGTGGCGGGAGGGCTGGAGCGGGCGCCGAAAATACGGCACGCGCACGATACATGAATACCACCCTCCTCCACGCCCTGCTCGCCATGCTGGCCCTTCATCCCCAGCATGGAAATCGTGCCCATGAGCACCCCCAACGCACCCACACCCGATGAGCTCAAAAACGATCTCAACCAGATCGGTCGTCTTCTCTTCAACACCGAAACCCCGCTGTTGCCCGAGCACAAACCGAGTACCGAGCAGGCTCATCTCAAACGCCTCGAAGAGCAGCTGAAAACCTATCGCGACGGCTATCTGCAACGCAGCCGCGCGCTCTATCAGGCGCTGGCAACCACCGACCTGCAGAGCGAGGCAGGCAAGCAACTGATCGCCACGCTGAAGGTGCGCCTCAACACGCAACTGATCAACATGGATCTGCGTGACCAGATCAACGGCAAAGCGGCAAAAACCTTCCTCAAATACGACGCCGGCTTCACTGCGCTTGAGTACGAAGCGCAACAGGCCGTCACCGATCGCCTGCTGCACCCACAGGCCGGCGAGCTGATACAGAAACTGGCACTCGGCCCGCTGTTGCGTCCGGCGATGTATGCGTTGCAGTTCAATTATCAGCAAACCACTGTCGAGCTGGCCGGGGCCTTTGTTGTGACGCAAAAAGACACCCCGAAAGTCAGCGATCTGTTGACCGACCAGAACGCTGGCTTCGTCGTGTTGTTCACACCGGCCAGGGGCCTGGAGCTGTTCAGTTCCCTGGCTGATCTCGATGCCCATCTGCTCAAGACCATGCAGCACAGCATCAGCCGTGGCGAATTGATGCAGCTGCTGCCCAGCCGCTACCACGATGTCGGTACAGCGGGAATCTGGCCATTGCAGCTGGCGCCCATCGACAGCAAACCGCTGTTCGAACACATCTACGATGCCTTGATCGAAAAGCGCACTCAGGATATCGAACATGCATTGAGTTTCGCCGCCAATCCGCAGCAGGATGCCGCTGTACTGATCGCCGAGCTGGAGCGCGCCATCGGCGCTGCGCTGCCGGATCTCACCCCGCGCCTGGCACTTCAGGCACAAACCCTGTTCGAGCGGCATTTGCGCAACAGCGCCCCGGACTGGTACCGCAGCGCCGACGCCGCCAAGCGGGCCGAACTGGCGTTGCACCTGGGCAACTACAATCAGGCCCGGCAAAACCTGCTTGACCTGATGGGTCCGGCGGTCAGCCTGATGGCCGTGGCCCGCCACCAATGGCTGGAACGGCTGAGTGATGATCTGCAAATCGACGACCTGGAACCGGACAAGCTGCAGATCATTACGGATCGGCAGGTCCCCGGATTCGGCGCTTATGTGCACAAGAGCAATCTGCTCGAGCTGAGCTTGCGCGGCCCGCACACCGGCGATGAGTTACCAGGCTCGGCGTTTCTCAGCCACACCCGGCTGACTTACAACGACCTGCCGTTATCCGACGAGTACGCGGACGTAACGCCCGCCTGGGTGATCAAGCAGGCACTGGAGCTGGAACCGCGCGTCGACTTCGCACGCTTGCAAACGCAGATGCAGGCGAGATCCGCGATCAAACCTGCGATCGAGCAGATGCTCGATCAGCGCATCGTCGCGCTCGCCCATGCCGCAGCGCTGCAAGGGCACCTGCTCGACGGCGATCTGCAAATGCTCCAGCGCCTGCGTAACGGCAGCGATCCACAGCTGCGCGCCGCCACCCTGTCTTTGCACGGCGCCCAGCTGCAGGATCTTTGGGTGCTGCGTCAGACCGACGAATTCGGTGCGATCCGCCGCCTGCTGCTCTGCACACCGCAGGCGCCCCGTGAACGCCAGTTCGAGGCGTTCGACAGCGAGCGCCAATTGCAGACCCATCTCTTGGGTTGGGCCAAGCAGAATGACGCCGCCGAAAGCATGGCCGGCTATCTGATCAGCCGCGCGCCGATGCGCTTTCGTTCGACCCTGCGCAAGGTGTTGTCGGGGCTGAGCCTGAAGCCGGAAGCAGCAGAGCACCAGAAAGTCACGTTCGACCACCTGGGCAACCATCTCGATTGCCTCAAAGCGATGGCTGAACACATGCTCGCCACACGCATCGACGACTACGATTTCAGCACCCCGGTGTGGTATCGCTCGACCACTGCGGCCAATCGCCGAAAACTGTCGACCCTGAGCGACGACGCCGAGGGGGCTTTGCGCGCGTTCAATCAGCATCCGCTGTCGGGCGGACGTTTTCAGGCGTTTGACGATTTCGTGCATGCGCAAGCGAAGATCAGCCTGAACCGCTTGCTCAAACGCCCTGCCAATGACGTCGATCCGGACACCGTCTGGGCCTATTCGCCAAAGTCGATCGTGCCCTCATGGACGCCGAAACCGCTGACCTATACCCGGCTGTATCGCGACGGCTATGCCGACGGCGTCGGTTTTCTCGACCAGAAATTCTCACGCTCGGCGCGCTTCAAAGGTCCGCAAGGCGTCGATATCAGTAGCCTGACCGCGCAGAACGTAGCCCGCTCGGTCACGGGTGTCTGGATCGGCAAACGCTATACCGACAAAGTCAAAAACGAGCTGCAGGACTCTAAAAGCGAAGGCTACGCGTTCCGACGCAACGCGACGCTGGCCATCACTCAGCGCCAAATGCAAAGCGCCGCGCTGGAATGCCAGCTGCAAGGACATATCGCCAGCAGCGACCTGCAATGGCTGCAGCAAAGCATCAGCAGCATGGATCAAACGTCGGGGCAGACCCGGACGAAATACCCGATCCACCGGTTGATGATCGACGGCGAATGGGTGATCGATGCCTGGTTGTTCAGCCATGGCGGCGATCCGGTCCTGCTGTATACGCCGGACGCACCGGACGGCGTGCGTTTTCGCGAAGCGCGCCTGTTCAATTACCTGCTGCTGCAGTCCGGCATGATCGAATACCTGACCCAGCGGGTGGGTGTCAGTGCCCAGACCCGGGTGCGCACGTACCTGGAAAACATCCGCAAGAAACTGCCCAAAGACCTCAACAGAACCAGCCCCAGCCCCGCCCGTTATGACTCGATGCGCCCGGCCGACGCCGTCAGCGACCTGCGTACCGCGCTCTACGACATGAAGTTGCAACGGCGGATCGACAACGTCCATGCCACGACCACCAGTCGCGCCGAAATGATCGCCGGCCTGATCTGGACGAGCGTCGAATGGGTCGCTGCCATCGCCACCGCGCCGTTCCCGCTGTTGAGCCTGAGCACCGGCCTGTTGCTGGCCTTCAAGGACGCGATGCTCGCCCTGCATGCCTATCGTCAGGGAAATAACAATGAAGCGTTCCGGCACTTGCTCGGTTATCTGTTCAACAGTGCTGGCGCGGTGCTGACGGATCTGCGTCCGGCGCTGCGTTCACTCAAGCCCGTCCGGCGCCCGTTGCGTCGGGCTGTCACCACCGTTGGCGACGAGCAAGAGGATCTTCTGCCGTTGATCGATCAAATGGCGACCGAACCGGTCCGGGACGATATGCATGCCGTCGTTTTCAGAGGGCAGTCGTATTACGCCAGCACTACCCCGGACGCACTCGGCCGTTATTTGCTCTACCGCCCGGATCCGAATGGCTCCGGACTGCTTTCGACCGGCATTCTGACCGTGCGCAACTCCGACGGAGTGATGGTGCGCAGCGGCCTGTCCGGCGGTGCACCAAAATACGAAGCCGTGCCCGAGACACCCGGCCCGCATAAGGACTATGGAGTCGCGATCAAGTACCGGGATCTCGTTGAAGAGTTGCTGGACCCGCAATCGCGACGACGAATGCTCCAGGAGGGCGAGCATTACATGGGCTTCTCACCCCAGGTCATCCTGGTCAACGTGGTCGACAAAATGGCCAGCATGCGCCAAGCCTATCTGCAACAGGTGGAAAAACTCACCACGGACGCCACGCGCCATTTTGCCCAACTCGCACCGCTGCCCGCTCGCGCCGAAGTGCCGGCGGTTGCCGCCAACACCTCATTCGCACAGTTGATCGCCAGCGATGCATTCGCCGCAAAGAATCTGGTCATCGGTGCACAGCCGGGCTCTATCGCCAGCAAACAGGCACTGATCGAAAATCTCGACGTGCTTTTGGAGAACGGCTACAAGCACCTCTTCCTCGAATACCTGCCGGGAGACGTATTTCATCTCAAACTGGAAAAATTCAACAAGGGAGAATCCTGGCGCCATATCAAGAAACATCTGAAAGCGCTCGATAAAGCCATGGGCCATGAGCCAGACGCGCCTTTCTCTTACCTGGCGCTGGTGCGCAAGGCACGGGAAAAAGGCATGAGCATTCATGCGCTGGACGGCTCGACCAGTTATCAACTCGAAGGGATCATGGTGATGTCCAGGCTCTCGCCTTTGACCCCGCGAAACAACCGCATCAGAAACTTTTATTCGCACAAGGCGCTTGCCACCGATATGGCCGAGATCGGCGAAGAGCGCTGGATTGCCCTGACCGAGCAGTCGCGCATGACCACGTTCGACAGCACCCCGGGCCTGGCCGACCTCCACGAGGCCGTTGCCGTGCGTATTGAAGACATCGACTTGTACCAACCCGCACGCATAAGCAGGGACGCGCCCGGTGCCATCGCGGGAGACGCGACAGCGCAAGGTGATTACCTCGTACAGATGCCGAGTGCCTACAAGGCACCTCTACCTGTCTCCAAGCCGCCCGCCGCAGCTAGCGCCGTTGAACATTTCAGCGAGTTCGATATTGCTTCGCCACTGCGCGACGATATTGCTGAAATGTTGCATAAGCCCTACTCCATGGATTCCCATTACACCCCGACAGTAGCCAGTGAAAGAACGGCCTACGAGGCTTTCCTTGCCCAACGCAAACGTCTGGAAAAAACCGCCAGGGACGCTTTTACCGACTACGTCCCACCCGATGCGCCGATCCTGCCGGTGCTCACCGCCGACTGCACATTCGAAGCTTTTTTACGGCAATTGACCGACGGACGTCTGAATCTGCTGATCGGCGAAGCCCACGTCGATGTAGCGAGCAAAGCGCTGCTGAAAAAGCACATGAAAGCCCTTAAGCAAGCCGGTTATGACACGTTGTACGTCGAGCACCTGCTCACCGACCTGCACCAGGCCGATCTCGACACTTTTCTGCGTACCCAGCGCATGCCCGACAGGCTCAAGGCTTATCTGCATCGTCAGGATCAAGGGCAGATGCCGAATTACACAGGGAACGATACGTACACGGCGGTCTGTCAGGCGGCGGCCAAATACAACATTCGCATCAGAGCCCTAGATTGCACGGCGTCCTATCACCTCAAGGGCGTGTATGACGAACACGTCTCGCGAAACGAGATGTTCAGCTATTTTGCAACCCAAGTGATCGAGGCTGATCAATTGGCCAACGGGCCGCATAAATGGGTGGCCTTCATCGGCAGTGCGCATACCAATTACAACCTCGGTGTGCCAGGTCTGGCCGATACACTGTCCGCCGTCAGCCTGCACGTGCGCGACACAGCCCCTGAACTGGCCCGGGATATTCACCGTGGGTCGTGGGAATTTGTCAGCGGCAAGCACGAGGCCAACGTCAGGGCTTTGAGCAGCGATTTTGTGATGGAGGTGGCCGTCCCCGGAACGAAAAAGCCTGCGGCGACGCCTTCTGTCAGTCGCAGCAAACTGACCGAACCCGGAAACTTCCTTATAGAAAATGCAGACACCCGCAACGCCAGCGTGGTGCATAAATCCAGGTCCGGCGAGATCGTTGAGACGCCGATTCAGATCAATGACAAGGGTCTGTTCTTCGTTGATCGCTGGGAGAAAAAAGATCAGACCTTCACCTACCTGCGCACGTTGATCGACATGCTCGTCACAGACGTGAAGCTGACACAGGTGACGTGACGCCCGGGCGATTGCACGTTGTGGAAAACCACTGGGCTTGACGGCCCAGTGGTTTTTTCATGCCTGAGGATCCACCCGATCCAGCGCACGGTTCACCGCCAGCTCAGCGAGCATGATGATCTGCTGAATCGCCAGCGCCGTATTGCGCTGCGGTCGCCCCAACTGATCAGCGAAATCACTGGCCAGAGTGTTGGCTGAAGCGAGGGATTCACAGGCATGGGCGAGCAGGGTTTCGGTATCGATTTCCGGCTGGATGAGGAACATGGTGCTGGGCGGGTGCGCCTTGCCAGGTTGCGGGCACAGGTAAAAATCCAGAGCCCGCTTGATCGCTTCGCGGTTTTTCGCGAGGTCGTCGGCGCGGATGGTTTGTTCGAGGGGGTGGGTTCGTATGGTGGATCGGGAACGATTTTATCCACAATGCTTCTCCTGCTGATGCTGATGGACAGCCATCGATCGCCGGATCTCACGCGGCGGATAGGTGGCAGCTATGTGCGAGGTGAGATCCACCGGAGCAGGCAACCGGCCAGACCGAAGTCTGCCCGCACACAGCCGCCATAAAGCAGGCAGCAGATTGAGCTGGCGCCAATTATCGTGGTGCTGGCGCCAGTTGCAAGCTATCCGGGGATCTCACTCCCGATCGCTGATTCGCAGCGACGGGAAAAGACTAGAGATCGCACGTCCGACGGACAACCTGAAAACCTTGTGGGAAGGTTCTGCGAACTCAGACACTGCTTTAAACACACCCCAGATCGCCACCCTCACCCTAGCCCTCTCCCAGAGGGAGAGGGGACTGACCGAGTTGTTCAGGCGAGGTACGCCGACGTGAAAGTCCGAGTTGAACTCAGGATTTGCAAACCACACAAAATCGGCCCCCTCTCCCTCGGGAGAGGGCTGGGGTGAGGGGCAGCAACAACACAAATCAAAAGCCGGACACACACGCTTTTCACCACTCAATAGGCCGAGTGTCAGCTCGCCTGCTCTTGATCTTGATCCACCGGCGACGTCGGAAGGCTGAGTGGAGGGATTGATCCGGGCGTGGGAGCGCAGCGACCGTTCGACGAAGTCGAACACAGCGGAAGGAGGTGCAGCGAAGCAAACCGGAGCCGCTGCGCCCGGATCAGTCCCGAAACGAAGGAACCCGAGCCTGCGAGGGCCGAACGCAGGAGCTAGCGTTTTGGGTTACCTTTTTGGCGTTTGAAAAAGGTGACTCGCCGTAAGGGCGAAACCGCCAGCCGCCACACCCGAAGCAACGGATATTCACCCAATCAGCCAGCATGCTCGCCTGTAAGGGCGCCTTCGCGAGCAGGCTCGCTCCCACAGTGAAAATGCGCCCGCACAAAAATCAGCGGCAACAAAAAACCCGCAGACAATCCCTCATCTGCGGGTCTCCCGTTCCAGCAGCAAAGAAGATCAGAAATCCTCCAGCCGCCACACCTCATAAGCCGGCGTCTCATACGGATGACTGAGTTTCAACGCCGCCACAACAGCCACAATCAACTCATCCGCAACGACAAGCTCAACCTTCCATTCCTCAACCCGCTCAACCTGCCCCGCCTGACCGACAAACGGCTGACTGCCGTCCAACGGTCGAAACTGACCAGAGCCAAGCACCTGCCACGCACAGTGGTCATAGTCACCGATCCGCCCACCACCGGCAGCGAACACAGCCCCTTTGACCACCTCGACATGACTGTCAGGAACAAAAAACGCCAGCTTGTACACAGGCCTTAGTTCACCCAGACGCGCGCATTTCGGAACATGCGCATCCAAGGAGCATCCTCGGTCCAGTCTTCCGAACGCCACGAGTTCTGCACCGCACGGAACACACGCTCCGGGTGCGGCATCATGATCGTCACGCGACCGTCACGGCTGGTCAGACCGGTGATCCCGCGCGGCGAGCCGTTCGGGTTGGCCGGGTAGGCTTCGGTGACCTTGCCGTGGTTGTCGACAAAACGCATCGCCACGCAACCGGACAGATCGGCTTCCAGCAGTGCTTCTTCGCTGGCGAACTCGGCATGCCCTTCACCGTGGGCGATGGCGATCGGCATGCGCGAACCGGCCATGCCCTGCAGGAAGATCGAATTCGATTCCTGGATCTGCACCATCGCTACCCGCGCTTCGAACTGCTCGGAGCGGTTGCGCACGAAGTGCGGCCAGAACTCGCTGCCCGGGATCAGCTCGTGCAGGTTGGACATCATCTGGCAACCGTTGCACACGCCCAGCGTGAAGCTGTCGTTACGTTCGAAGAAGCCCTGGAACGCATCGCGGGCGCGGCTGTTGAACAGCGCCGACTTGGCCCAGCCTTCACCGGCGCCGAGCACGTCGCCGTAGGAAAAACCGCCGCAGGCCACCAGGCCTTTGAACTCGTTGAGGTCGACACGACCGGCGAGGATATCGCTCATGTGCACGTCGATCGCGCTGAAACCGGCGCGATCGAACGCGGCAGCCATTTCCACCTGACCGTTGACGCCCTGCTCACGCAGCACGGCAACCTGTGGGCGGATGCCTTTCTTGATGTAAGGCGCGGCGATGTCCTGATTGACGTCGTAGCTGAGCTTGACGCTCAGGCCCGGGTTGTCTTCTTCCAGCAGCGCGTCGAATTCCTGCTCGGCGCAGTCGGCGTTGTCGCGCAGACGCTGGATCTGGTAGCTGGTTTCGGCCCACTGACGTTGCAGTAGACGACGCTGGCCTTCGAACACGGTGTCACCGTTGAAGGTGATGTTGATCTGGCCATTGTTGATCGGCTGACCGATCACCGACACGCAGTCGCCCAGACCGGCGGCGCTGAACTGCGCGAGGATGTCCGGGGTGGCGTCCTGGCGAACCTGGATCACTGCGCCGAGTTCTTCGTTGAACAGGATCGCGGCGATTTCCGAAGCGGATTCGGCAACGCTGTCCAGGTTCAGGCTCAGACCGCAGTGGCCGGCGAAGGCCATTTCCACCACGGAGGTCAGCAGACCACCGTCGGAACGGTCGTGGTAGGCCAGCAGGTGACCGTCGGCATTGAGGCCCTGGATCACTGCGAAGAAGGCTTTCAGGTCTTCAGCGTCATCGACGTCCGGCGCATGCTTGCCGAGTTTGCCGTGGACCTGCGCGAGGATCGATGCACCCATGCGGTTCTGGCCGCGACCGAGGTCGATCAGGATCAGGTCGGTGGTGCCCTTGTCCATGCGCAGTTCCGGGGTCAGGGTCTGACGAATGTCAGCCACTGGCGCGAAACCGGTCACGATCAGCGACATCGGCGAAGTGACGGTCTTGTCTTCGCCGTTGTCATTCCAGCGCGTGGCCATGGACATCGAGTCCTTGCCCACCGGAATGGTGATGCCCAGCTCAGGGCACAGCTCCATGCCGACCGCTTTCACGGTGTCATACAAACGCGCGTCTTCGCCCGGGTGACCGGCCGCCGACATCCAGTTCGCCGACAGTTTGATGTCGGAGAGCTTGTTGATGCGCGAGGCGGCAATGTTGGTGATGGTTTCGCCGATGGCCATGCGGCCCGAGGCCGGCGCGTCCAGCAGCGCCAGCGGAGTACGCTCGCCCATCGCCATGGCTTCACCGGTGTAGACGTCGAAACTGGTGGCGGTGACGGCAACGTCGGCCACCGGCACTTGCCATGGGCCGACCATCTGGTCACGGGCGACGAGACCGGTGATGGTGCGGTCGCCGATGGTGATCAGGAAGCTTTTGCTGGCCACGGCCGGATGATGCAGAACGCGTTCGATGGACTCGCTGATGTCGAGGTTCGACGGATCGAAGTCATCGCCCAGCTCGGCTTCACGAACCACCGAACGGTGCATGCGCGGCGCCTTGCCCAGCAACACTTCCAGCGGCATGTCCACCGGGTTGTTGCCGAAGTGGCTGTCGGTGACGGTCAATTGCGGTTCGGCAGTGGCTTCTCCGACCACGGCAAACGGGCAACGCTCGCGTTCGCAGATCGCCTGGAAGCGCTCGAAATCTTCCGGGCCGACCGCCAGCACGTAACGTTCCTGGGACTCGTTCGACCAGATTTCGTGCGGGGCCATACCCGGCTCGTCGTTTGGAATGTTGCGCAGTTCGAAACGGCCACCGCGATCGCCGTCGTTGACCAGTTCCGGGAAGGCGTTGGACAGACCGCCCGCGCCAACGTCATGGATGAAGCTGATCGGGTTCTTGTCGCCGAGCTGCCAGCAACGGTCGATGACTTCCTGGCAGCGACGCTCCATTTCAGGGTTTTCACGCTGCACGGAAGCGAAATCCAGATCCGCCGAACTGGTGCCGGTGGCCATCGACGAAGCCGCGCCGCCACCGAGACCGATCAACATCGCCGGGCCGCCGAGCACGATCAGCTTGGAGCCGACCACGATCTCGCCTTTCTTGACGTGCTCTTCACGGATGTTGCCCATGCCGCCAGCGAGCATGATCGGCTTGTGGTAACCGCGCACTTCGTCGCCGTGCGGGGTGGTGATCGACTGCTCGAAGGTACGGAAGTAGCCGGTCAGCGCCGGACGGCCGAATTCGTTGTTGAACGCAGCGCCGCCGAGCGGGCCTTCGATCATGATGTCCAGCGCGGTGACGATGCGCTCAGGCTTGCCGTACGGCACTTCCCACGGTTGTTCGAAGCCCGGGATCTGCAGGTTCGATACGGTGAAACCGGTGAGGCCGGCCTTGGGCTTGGCGCCACGACCGGTTGCACCTTCGTCACGGATCTCGCCACCGGAGCCGGTGGATGCGCCCGGGAACGGAGCAATCGCGGTCGGGTGGTTATGGGTTTCAACCTTCATCAGGATGTGCACCGGCTCCTGCACCGCGCCGTACTGGCGGGTTTCAGGGTTCGGGAAGAAGCGGCCGGCAACGTTGCCGACAATCACCGAAGCGTTGTCCTTGTAAGCGGACAGCACGCCTTCGCTGTGCATCTGATAGGTGTTCTTGATCATGCCGAACAGGCTTTTTTCCTGGCTCTGGCCGTCAATGTCCCAACTGGCGTTGAAGATCTTGTGGCGGCAGTGCTCGGAGTTGGCCTGGGCAAACATCATCAGTTCGATGTCGTGCGGGTTGCGCTTCAGACCGTTGAAGGCGTTGACCAGATAGTCGATCTCGTCTTCGGCCAGGGCCAGGCCCAGCTCGGTGTTGGCCTTTTCCAGCGCGGCGCGGCCGCCACCGAGGATGTCGATGGCGGTCAGCGGCTTCGGCTCGGCGTGGCTGAACAGTCCCGCGGCCTGCTCAAGGTTGGCCAGCACGATCTGGGTCATGCGGTCATGCAGCGCGTCCGAAATCAGCTGGGCTTCGGCTTCGCTGAACTGCCCTGCAACATAGAAGGCGATACCGCGTTCCAGGCGCTGGATCTTGCTCAGGCCGCAGTTGCGGGCGATGTCGCTGGCCTTGCTCGACCACGGCGAGATGGTGCCGAAACGCGGCAACACCAGAAACAGACGACCGGTCGGCTCTTGAACCGGAACACTTGGGCCGTACTTCAGAAGGCGCGCTAGCACCTGCTGTTCGTCGCCGGTCAGGACGCCGGTGACTTCGGCGAAGTGAGCGAATTCAGCATACAGGCCACTGACAGCTGGAACCTTCTGGCTCAGTTGCTCAAGGAGTTTGCTGTGGCGAAAGGCAGAAAGGGCAGGAGCGCCGCGCAGGATCAACATCTTCGGGACAGCCTCGGGAAGGGGTGTGCTTTGAGGCCGTGCATTCTAGCCTAAACCGACCTCAACATCACCCGAAACGCTACGCACGGTTGCACTCGGGTAGCAATCTGTGTTTCTGCCTTCGGGGTCAGGTAAATCGAGCGTTTCAGCATGGCTTATTTTTACTGTAACAAAATGCCCTGAAGGCCCGTATTCAAGGGATTTCGCTCGGATTTGTGATCGCTAGCAGACTAGTCCTACGCTGTCGAGATATGGCGCTCGTGGCCGTTTGCGTATACTGCGCAGATGTTTTTCCCAACGGCTTTGCGTCCGCGATACGCCAAATGGCTGATCGCAACCGGACTCTTCCTGATGCTCGGTGGCTGTGTTGATAAACCCAACACACTCGAGCGCGTAAAGGAGGATGGTGTGCTGCGCGTGGTTACCCGCAACAGCCCCGCCACCTACTTTCAGGATCGCAGCGGTGAAACCGGCTTCGAATACGAGCTGGTGAAGCGCTTCGCCGACGATTTGGGCGTCGAGCTGAAGATCGAGACGGCCGACAATCTCGATGACCTGTTCAACCAGGTCGGCAAGCCGAACGGCCCGGTACTCGCGGCCGCCGGTCTGGTCAGCAGCGATGAACGCAAGAAGCAGGTGCGGTTCTCCCACTCCTACCTCGAAGTCACCCCGCAGATCATCTACCGCAACGGCCAGTCGCGCCCTACAGATCCGGCGGATCTGGTCGGCAAGAAGATCACCGTGCTCAAGGGCAGCACCCACGCCGAACAACTGGCCGCGCTGAAACAGAAATATCCCGGCATCGAATACGAAGAATCCGACGCCGTTGAAGTGGTCGATCTGCTGCGCATGGTCGATGAAGGCCAGATTGACCTGACACTGGTCGACTCCAACGAAGTGGCGATGAATCAGGTGTACTTCACCAACATCCGCGTGGCCTTCGACCTCGGCGACGCGCGCAGCCAGAGCTGGGCGGTGGGCCCGGGCGAAGACAACAGCCTGCTCAATGAAATCAATGCGTATCTGGACAAGGTGCAAAAGAACGGCACCCTGCAACGCCTGAAAGACCGCTACTACGGCCATGTCGATGTGCTTGGCTACATGGGCGCCACCACCTTCGCCCAGCACTTGCAGCAGCGTCTGCCGAAATACGAACAGCACTTCAAGAACTACGCGAAGAAAGAGAAAGTCGACTGGCGCCTGCTGGCCGCCATCGGTTATCAGGAATCCCTGTGGCAGCCGACGGTGACCTCGAAAACCGGCGTGCGCGGTCTGATGATGCTGACCCAGAACACCGCGCAGGCGATGGGCGTGTCGAACCGCCTCGATCCCAAGCAGAGCATTATGGGCGGTGCCAAGTACCTGGCTTATATGAAAGATCAGCTCGACGATTCGATCCAGGAACCGGATCGCACCTGGTTCGCCCTGGCGGCGTACAACGTCGGCAGCGGTCATCTGGATGACGCGCGCAAACTGGCGGCGAAGGAAGGCTTGAATCCGGACAAGTGGCTGGACGTGAAAAAGATCCTGCCGCGCCTCTCGCAGAAGCAGTGGTACAGCAAGACCCGCTACGGTTACGCCCGGGGTGGCGAACCGGTGCACTTCGTGGCGAACATCCGTCGCTACTACGACATCCTGACTTGGGTGACCCAGCCGCAGCTTGAGGGCGATCAGGTGGCCGAGGGCAACCTGCATGTGCCGGCGATCGACAAGTCGAAACCGGCGCAAGAGCCCGCCCCTCTTTAAAGCAAAGATCGCAGCCTTCGGCAGCTCCTACAGGGTTATGTGTACACCTGTAGGAGCTGCCGAAGGCTGCGATCTTTGATCTTAGCCCTTGAGAGCAGCAGCCAGAATCAGCGCTTTCATTTCCGATACGGCGGACTTGAAGCCCACGAACAACGCATGCGCCACCAGCGCGTGGCCGATGTTCAGTTCGTTGATGCCTTTGATTGCCGCCACGGCCTCGACGTTGTGGTAATGCAGGCCATGCCCGGCATTGACGATCAGGCCCTGCGCCAGTCCAAACGCCACGCCATCAGCGACGCGCTTGAGCTCTTCTGCCACTTCAGTCGGGGTTTCGGCATCGGCGTAACGCCCGGTGTGCAGCTCGATGGCCGGTGCACCGATGCGCTTGGAGGCGGCGATCTGGCGCTCGTCGGCGTCGATGAACAGCGACACTTCGCTGCCGATTTTCGACAAGCGCTCGACCGCAGCCCTGATTCGCTCCTCCTGCCCCGCTACATCCAGGCCACCCTCGGTGGTCAGTTCCTGACGGGTTTCCGGGACCAGGCAAATGTGCGCCGGGCGAATGCGCTCGGCGAAAGCCATCATTTCTTCGGTGACGCCCATTTCGAAGTTCATGCGGGTTTGCAGCACATCCTTGAGCAGAAGTACGTCGCGCTCCTGGATGTGCCGACGGTCTTCACGCAGGTGCACGGTGATGCCATCGGCGCCCGCCTCTTCTGCATCCAGCGCCGCCTTGACCGGATCCGGGTAGCGCGTGCCACGGGCCTGACGCAAGGTGGCGACGTGGTCGATGTTCACGCCGAGAAGAATGCGATTGCTGCTGGTCACGGATGCGCTCCTGAATTGAAAGGTTCGGCGCACAGCATATCAGGGCTTGCGAAACAGCTCGCGACTGACAAGCGGACGCCCGCCCAAATGCACCGCCAGCGCCTGGCGCATCAGACGCTTGGCCGCCGACAGCGCACCGGGCGCCGACCAGTCGGCTTCGGCCATGGCCAGCAGCTCGGTACCGTTGAACAGGCCGGGTTGCAGCAGATACACCCGCTCGAGTCCGGCGTCCACTTGCAAACGGTAGAGGCCGTCAGCAGCGACGGGCTCACCGTGCATATCGGTGTTCATGGAAAAGCCGTAGCCGAGATCATCCAGCAATCGCCATTCGAAGGAGCGCAACAATGGCTCCAGCGGTCGACCTTCGGCCAGCGCCAGCAAGGTCGCGGCGTAATGATCAAATACTGCAGGATGCGGATCTTCGGCAGGCAACAGCCGAATCAACAGTTCGTTGAGATAGAGGCCGCTGAACAGCGCCTCGCCGTTGAGCCACGCAGAGGTACCAGAACTCTCCATGCGCCCGACATTCTTCAGCTCGCCCTTGCCACGGAACTCGACCTCCAGCGCCACGAACGGCCGCGCCAGCGTCCCGGCCTTGCCCCGCGCACTGCGCAACACCGCCCGCAGCCGACCTTGCGGCGTGAGGAAATCGACCAGTGCGCTGGTTTCGCGATAGGCGCGCGAATGCAGGACATAGGCGGGTTGGGCGGGAGGCGGGTTTTGCGACATTGAGTTCTCGATGAAGAAACGCGGTTTTACATACAACCCAAAACCACTGTGGGAGCGAGCCTGCTCGCGAAAGCGGAGTGACAGTCAACATCAATGCTGAGTGTTACATCCTCTTCGCGAGCAGGCTCGCTCCCACAGTGAGTAGCGGTGTTTTCGAGATCGCTACTTACAGATCGCCATAACCCAGCGAACGCAGCGCGCGCTCGTCATCGGACCAGCCGCCCTTCACCTTGACCCACAGGTTGAGCATGATCTTGGAGTCGAACAGCAGCTCCATGTCCTTGCGCGCTTCGGTGCCGATGCGCTTGATGCGCTCGCCCTTGTCGCCAATGATGATTTTCTTCTGGCCGTCACGCTCGACGAGAATCAGCGCGTGGATGTGCAGGGTCTTGCCCTGCTGCTTGAATTCTTCGATTTCGACGGTGATCTGGTACGGCAGCTCGGCACCCATCTGGCGCATGATTTTCTCGCGCACCAGTTCGGCGGCAAGGAAACGGCTGCTGCGGTCGGTGATCTGGTCTTCCGGGAAGAAGTGATCATTCTCCGGCAGGTGATCGGCGATGACCTTTTCCAGCGCTTCGAGGTTGTGCCCGTGCTGCGCGGAAATCGGAATGATCTGCGCATTTGGCAGCTGTTCCTGCAACCAACTCAGGTGCGGCATCAGCTCGGCTTTGTCTTCGATGCGATCGGTCTTGTTCAGCGCGACGATCAGCGGGCCGGTCACGTATTGCACACGCTCGAGCACCATCTGGTCTTCGTCGGTCCACTTGGTGCGGTCGACGACGAAGATCACCACGTCGACGTCTTTCAACGCCGCCGAAGCGGTTTTGTTCATGTAACGGTTCAGGGCCTTTTCGCCACCCTTGTGCATGCCCGGAGTGTCGACGTAGATCGCCTGGACGTCGCCCTCGGTCTTGATCCCGAGCATGTTGTGGCGGGTAGTCTGCGGCTTGCGCGAGGTGATCGCGAGCTTCTGCCCGAGGATGTGGTTGAGCAGCGTCGACTTGCCGACGTTGGGACGGCCGACGATGGCAACGTAGCCACAGCGAGTTGCGTTTGTATCAGTCATTGCCATTCTCCACGCCCAAGGCAATCAGTGCTGCGGCGGCCGCTACCTGTTCGGCAATACGACGGCTCACACCCTGACCTCGGCTTTTTCATTCAGTAAGACCACTTCGCACTCGACGAAGAAGGTACGGCAGTGCGGTTCGCCCTGAATATCCACCACTTCGTAGCGTGGCAGTTCGCAACCGCGCGATTGCAGGTGTTCCTGCAAGCGGGTTTTCGGATCCTTGTTGGTGTCGACCAGCGTCAGGCCTTCGAATTCGCCGGCTAGCCACGCCAGTACGCGCTCGCGGGCGACGTCCATGCCGGCATCGAGGTAGATCGCACCGATCAGAGCTTCGAGGGCATCGGCGAGAATCGATTCACGGCGGAAACCACCGCTCTTCAGTTCACCCGAACCCAGGCGCAGATAATCACCGAGGTCGAAACCGCGAGCCAGTACGGCCAGCGTCTCACCTTTTACCAGCCGCGCGCGCAAACGCGACAACTGGCCTTCGCGGGCCAGCGGGAAGCGATCGAACAGCGCCTCGCCAGCGACGAAGTTGAGGATGGCATCACCGAGGAATTCCAGACGCTCGTTGTTGCGCCCGGCAAAACTGCGGTGCGTGAGGGCCAGCAGCATCAGCTCCTGGTCCTTGAAGGTGTAGCCGAGCTGGCGCTCGAGACGGCTTAGAGAAACGCTCACGGTTTACCCACGCTGAGTTCGTGGCTGGTTTCCACTGCCATCGCCGGGGTACGGCGCAGGCCTGGGACAATTAACGCTGTGTTCAAAAAATAGATCCTGGCGATTGCGAAGCCGATTGTGCCGGCTCCAGAAATGCATTCGGCGCTGTGGTCAACAGCGCCGTGTTTGATTACTTGATCAGGCCGACCCGCGAGAAATTCGGCAGGTGGCTGAGTTTCGGCTCTGGCCAGCTCATCCAGACCGCGAAGGCCTTGCCGACAATATTCTTGTCGGGAACCATGCCCAGCAGATCCTTGGGAATGTTCGGATCATCCCAGTAGCGGCTGTCGTTCGAATTGTCGCGGTTGTCGCCCATCATGAAGTAGTGCCCGGCAGGCACCGTCCACGAACGATCCGGAGTGGCGCGGTAGCGGCTCATTTCCTTGCGGATCAGGTGCTCGGCTGCGCCGAGTTTTTCCTGATAGAGCTCCGCGCTGCCCAGCGAACCTGCTTCGGCGCCGGCCATCTTCTCGGCGATCGACTCACCGTTGACGAACAGACGCTTGTCGGCGGTGTAACGCACAGTGTCACCCGGCAGGCCCACCACACGCTTGATGTAGTTGACGTTCGGGTCGCTCGGGTAGCGGAACACCATCACATCGCCGCGCTGCGGGTCACCGACTTCGATGATCTTCTTGTCGATCACCGGCAGACGGATGCCGTAGGAAAACTTGTTCACCAGAATGAAGTCGCCGACGTCCAGCGTCGGTTTCATCGAGCCGGACGGAATCTGGAACGGCTCCACCAGGAACGAACGCAGCACCAGGACGATGAACAGCACCGGAAAGAACGACTTGCCGTATTCAACCAGCAGCGGCTCTTTGTTCAGCTTCTCGACCACCACAGGCTCGGGTTGGCTGACACTGCCTTGATAAGAGGCAATGGCAGCCCGCCGACGCGGTGCCAGGAACAGCAGATCAATCAACGCCAACAGGCCGCAGACGAACACGGCGATGACCAGCAACAGCGGGAAATTTAGCGACATAGGACCTGATTATTCCAACCTGAGCACGGCGAGGAAGGCTTCCTGTGGAATTTCCACGTTGCCGACCTGTTTCATGCGTTTCTTACCGGCCTTCTGCTTCTCGAGCAGCTTCTTCTTACGACTGACGTCACCGCCGTAGCATTTGGCCAATACGTTCTTTCTGAGCGCCTTGACGGTTGTCCGGGCCACGATCTGACCACCGATGGCGGCCTGAATCGCCACGTCGAACATCTGACGAGGAATCAGTTCTTTCATCTTCTCGGTCAACTGGCGACCTTTGAAGTGCGAATTGTCACGGTGCACGATCAATGCCAGGGCATCGACCTTGTCGCCGTTGATCAGCACGTCCAGTTTCACCAGATTAGCCGATTGGTAACGATCGAAATGGTAGTCCAGCGAAGCATAGCCGCGGCTGGTGGATTTGAGACGGTCGAAGAAGTCCAGGACCACTTCGTTCATCGGCAGGTCGTAGGTGACTTGCACCTGATTGCCGAGGAACAGCATGTCGACCTGAACGCCGCGTTTCTCGATGCACAGGGTGATGACGTTGCCCAGGTGTTCCTGCGGCACGAGGATATTGGCGCGCACGATTGGCTCGCGCATGTCCTCGATCGCCGACACATCCGGAAGCTTCGACGGGTTGTCGACGTAAATCGTTTCACCGGTTTTCAGCACCAGCTCGAAAATTACTGTCGGCGCGGTGGTGATCAGGTCCAGGTCGTATTCGCGCTCGAGGCGCTCCTGAATGATCTCCATGTGCAGCATGCCGAGGAAGCCGCAACGGAAGCCGAAGCCCAGGGCGTCGGAGCTTTCCGGGGTGTACTGCAGCGACGAGTCGTTAAGGGTCAGCTTCTGCAGCGCTTCGCGGAAATCCTCGAAGTCGTCGGAACTGACCGGGAACAGACCGGCGTAAACCTGTGGCTGAATGCGTTTGAAGCCCGGCAGCACCGGCACATCAGGGGTGGAGCTCAGGGTCAGGGTGTCACCGACCGGTGCACCGTGAATGTCCTTGATGCTGGCGATGATGAAGCCCACTTCGCCGGCCTTCAGATCAACGGTGGCGGTGTGTTTCGGGTTGAACACGCCGACGCTGTCGACCAGGTGCACCTTGCCGGTGGACTTGACCAGAATCTTGTCGCCCTTCTTCACACGGCCGTGGCGCACGCGTACCAGGGAAACAACGCCCAGGTAGTTGTCGAACCAGGAGTCGATGATCAACGCTTGCAGCGGATCTTCGATGTTGCCGGTCGGCGCAGGAATGGTGTGCACCAGACGCTCGAGCACTTCGTCGACACCCAGGCCGGTCTTGGCGCTGCAAGTAACGGCGTCGGTTGCGTCGATACCGATGATCTTCTCGATCTCGTCCTTGACGCGATCCGGCTCGGCCTGTGGCAGGTCGATCTTGTTCAGTACCGGCATGACCTCCAGGCCCTGCTCGATGGCGGTGTAGCAGTTGGCCACGGACTGGGCTTCTACGCCCTGCCCCGCATCGACCACCAGCAAGGCACCTTCGCACGCGGCCAGGGAACGGCTGACTTCGTAGGTGAAGTCGACGTGGCCCGGGGTGTCAATGAAGTTCAGCTGGTAGGTGATGCCGTCTTTGGCTTTGTAATAGAGGGTGACGCTATGGGCCTTGATGGTGATCCCGCGTTCACGCTCAAGATCCATGGAATCCAGTACCTGGGCTTCCATTTCACGCTCGGCCAGGCCGCCGCACATCTGGATGAAACGGTCAGCCAGCGTCGACTTGCCATGGTCAATGTGGGCGATGATGGAGAAATTGCGGATATGACTCAAATCACTCACGGATCAACACTCAAAAAGGCTGCAGGCTTGGCCCGCCGAAAAATAGCCGGGAATTGTACCTGATACACGGCGCAAGCGTCACGTTCGCCTGTCACCCGGATCGCATGCAAAAACGCCCCGGTCTGGCGACCGAGGCGTTTTCAGGGTTCAGGCGCTGAATGAAAGCTTGTTCATCAGCCCGCGCGTCTAAGCAGCCAGACACCCGCCAGCGCACACACGCCGGCCGGCACCAGCACCGCAAACAACGGCGAGAAACCGAACACCAGACTCGATGGCCCCAACAGATCCTGGACGATGCGGAAGGTGAAGCCCACCAGCACGCCAGTGAAGACCCGCTGACCAAGGGTCACCGAACGCAGCGGGCCAAAGATGAACGAGATCGCCATCAGCACCAGCGCGGCGGTCACCAGCGGCTGCAACACCTTGACCCAAAATGCCAGCCAGTAGCGGCCATTGCTCAGGCCTTGCTCCGCCAGATAGTGGATGTAGCCCCACAGACCGCTGATCGACAGCGATTCCGGCGCCATCACCACGGTGCTGAGCAGCTGCGGGCTCAACGCCACGTCCCACTCCTCGCTCGGACTGTTGACCACTTCAGTACTGCGCTCATGGAACAGCGTGGTGGCAACGTCGGTGAGCTGCCACTTGGTGCCGTCGAACTCGGCCTTCTTGGCGAAGCTGGAGCTGAGCAGATGGCGCTCCTTGTCGAAGTGATAGCGCGTCACGCCGTACAACAGACCGTTCGGCTGAACCGCGTTGATGTGGATGAATTCTTCACCCTGACGGTGCCACATACCGTGCTTGGCGCTTTGCGCATCGCCGCTGCCCTGGGCCAGCGAGCGATTGGCCTGGGCCATGCTTTCGGTGGCCGGGGCGACGTATTCGCCGATCAGCACGCCGGCGAGCATCAGCACCAGCATCGGTTTCATGACGGCCCAGACAATGCGGCCGATCGACACGCCAGCAGCGCGCATGACCGTCAGCTCACTGCTGCTGGCCAGACTGCCGAGACCGATCAGGCAGCCGATCAATGCGGCCATCGGCAACATTTCATACAGCCGGCGCGGTGCGGTCAGCAATACAAAACCGAGCACGTCGACCAGGGTGTAGGTGTCGCTGACGTCGCCCATTTCATCGATGAAGGCAAACAGCGTCGCCAGGCCGAGGATGATCGCCAGCACGGCGATGATCGCCATGAACACGCTGCTGCCGATGTAGCGGTCGAGTTTAACCACGGGCCACCTCCAGCGCGGCGCTGCGACGGCTGGCCAGCTTCAGGCGCAGCGGCTCCCAGTAAAGCAGGCCGAGGCCGATCACCAAAAAGATCGCGTGTACCCACCACAGACCGAGGGCCGGCGGGATCTTGCCTTTTTCAAGGGCGCCGCGAGCGGCAATCAGGATGGTCAGGTAAGCCATATAAAGAAGAATCGCCGGCAGCAGCTTCAGGAAACGCCCCTGACGCGGATTCACCCGCGACAGCGGCACCGCCATCAGGGTCACGATGAACACCAGCAACGGCAGCGACATACGCCATTGCAGTTCGGTTTTCGAACGAATGTCGTCGCTGCCCCACAGGGACGAGGTCGGCATCGCGTCACGGTCGGTGACTTCTTCGCTGACGTCCGGCTTGGGCAGCAGCACGCCGTAGGTTTCGTAATGAATGGCGCGGTAATCGGCCTGCCCGGGGCTGCCGTCATAACGATAGCCGTTGTCGAGAATCAGGTAGCGATTGCCGTCGGGGCGGATTTCCTGACGGCCCGACTCGGCCACCAGTACGGAAATCCCGCGGTCCTTCTTATCGGCACCGAGGTTCTTCTGCGAGATGAACACGCTGCCGAGATTGACGCGATCGTCGCTCAGGGTTTCGGTGTAGGTCACCCGAGTGCCATCACGCAGGGCCTGGAAGCGGCCCGGCTCGAGGGTATCGAACTCGGTCAGCGCGTCCTGCTTGTTCAGCAGCAGCTGAAACTGGTTGGCGCCCTGCGGAGCCAGGCCGAGGCTCAGCCACGCGACCACCAGTGCCACCAGCGTCGCCGGAAACAGGGTCATGCGAAACAGCTTCTGCTGGCTCATGCCGGTGGCCGAGAGCACGGTCATTTCGCTTTCAAGGTACAGGCGACCGTAGGCCAGCAGGATCCCGAGGAACAGGCCCAGCGGCAGAATCAGTTGCAGGAAGCCCGGCAGACGAAAGCCCATGATCAGGAACAGCGAGCCCGGATCGAGCTGACCGGCCGCAGCCTGCGCCAGGTATTTGATGAAGCGACCGCTCATGATGATGACCAGCAGCACGGCACTTACGGCGCTGAGGGTCAACAGGACTTCGCGGGACAGATAACGGAAGACGATCAAACCAGACACTCCAGGGTTGTCAGGCTAAGGCGGCCAAACAAGCAAACACATCGACCGGCCCGCCATGCAGAGCGGTCGAAAAAAGATGCGGCATTATCCTGTGATTGGGTGCGCCTGTCACTGCGCACACTCATCCATCTCTGTAATCCTTTGCTGATGGTACAACCCAGGGGGCGTTCTCAATTAGTTTTCACACCGCGCCGGGTTGTGCCTTAAAGCCGGCCAGTCTGCGTTGCAGGCCTTGGAAAGGGAACAACCATTCCAAGCGGCCTGCGCCTTGCCTGGCTGGCTTTAAGGCGACAACGCGGTGTGAAAACTAATTGAGAACGCCCCTAGGGTTGTCAGGCGCGGGGAGCGAGGTTCAAACTGCGGCCCTTGTCGCAGGCTTTGGCCTGCGCCTCTTCTATCTATCTATAAGCAGGCGACTGCGGACAGCGTCGAACGCCTGCGTGTTGACCATTCATTCAGGGATCCGGACATGGAACTGGTTGTAAAAAGCGTTAGCCCAGAAACGTTGAAAACCGCCACCCTGGTGGTTGCCGTCGGCGAAGGCCGCAAACTCGGCGTCGCCGCCAGACTGGTCGACGAGTCGAGCGGCGGCGCGATCAGCGCCGTGCTCAAGCGTGGCGACCTGGCCGGCAAGGTCGGTCAAAGCCTGCTGCTGCACAGCCTGCCGAACCTGAAAGCCGAGCGCGTGTTGCTGGTCGGCGTGGGCAAGGACGAAGAACTGGGCGACCGTCCGTTCCGCAAAATCGTTGCCGGCATCCTCAACACCCTCAAAGGCCTGGGCGGCGGTGATGCCGTGCTGGCGCTGGATGAAGTCATCGTCAAAGGTCGCGACAGCTACGGCAAGACCCGCCTGCTGGCGGAAACCCTGGTCGACGGCGGCTACACCTTCGACCAGTTCAAGAGCCAGAAAGCCGAACCGCGCGCGCTGAAGAAAATCACCCTGCTGACCATCAAGGCTGCGCAAGCCGAAGTGCAGCGCGCCGTGAACCACGCCACCGCCATCGCCAACGGCATGGCCTTCACCCGCGATCTGGGCAACCTGCCGCCGAACATCTGCCACCCGACGTTCATGGGCGAACAGGCCAAGAATCTGGGCAAAGAGTTCAAGGATCTGAAAGTCGAAGTGCTCGACGAGAAGAAGATCAAGTCTCTGGGAATGGGCTCGTTCTACGCCGTGGGCCAGGGCAGCGCCCAGCCGCCACGCCTGATCGTCATGCAATACAACGGTGGCAAGAAATCCGAGAAGCCATACGCGCTGGTCGGCAAGGGCATCACCTTCGACACCGGCGGCATCAGCCTGAAGCCGGGCGCCGGCATGGACGAGATGAAGTACGACATGGGCGGCGCTGCCTCCGTGTTCGGCACATTGCGCGCCGTGCTTGAGCTGAAACTGCCGATCAATCTGGTGTGCATCCTCGCCTGCGCCGAAAACATGCCGAGCGGCAATGCGACCCGTCCGGGCGACATCGTCACCACCATGAGCGGCCAGACCGTGGAAATCCTCAACACCGACGCCGAAGGCCGTCTGGTGCTGTGCGATGCGCTGACCTACGCCGAGCGCTTCAAGCCACAAGCGGTGATCGACATCGCCACCCTGACCGGTGCTTGCGTGGTGGCCCTGGGCGCACACACGTCCGGCCTGCTGGGCAACAACGACGAACTGATCGAGCAATTGCTCAGCGCCGGCAAGGCTGCCGACGACCGCGCCTGGCAACTGCCGCTGTTCGACGAGTATCAAGAGCAGCTGGACAGCCCGTTCGCCGACATCGCCAACATCGGCGGGCCGAAGGCCGGCACCATCACCGCCGCCTGCTTCCTGTCGCGCTTCACCAAGAACCTCAACTGGGCGCACCTGGACATCGCCGGCACGGCATGGACCAGCGGCGGCAAGGACAAGGGCGCCACTGGCCGTCCGGTTCCGCTGCTGACCCAGTACCTGCTCGATCGCGCCAAAGCCTGACACCGCTGATGGGCGGCGGCGTCACTTTCGGGTGACGCCGCTTGCCGCTCTGGAACCGCAATGACCAAAGTCGACTTCTATATCCTGCCCAGCGCCGATCCTTCGGCGCGCCTGGATTTCGCCTGCAAGCTCACCGAGAAAGCCTGGCGCATGGGCCATCGCATCTACCTGCATTGCAGCGATGCGGCCCAACGTGACGATCTCGATGCGCGGCTGTGGGCATTCAAGGGCGAAAGTTTCGTGCCTCACGGCCCGGCCGACAGTGAGCCCGACGGTTTGATCGTGCTGGGACACGGGGCAGACTGCGGTGAGCACCAGGATCTGCTGGTCAATCTCGACCTGAAAGTCCCGGCCTTCGCCAGCAAATTTGCCCGCGTGGCGGAAGTGGTGGTGGAAGATCCGACCATCCGAGCGGCGGCGCGGGAGAGTTTCCGTTTCTACCGCGAACAGGGCTATTCTCTGCAAGACCACCGTTTACAGCGACTCTGAGCATTCCAATGGACACTCCGAAACCGCAACAGAAATCCGCACACCTGCTGGACGATCTCGAATCGATCCGCCAGTTGCTCGGCGATGACAACCTGCAACCGCCGCTCTTGACCGATACGGTCGATGACGGCGAACAGGAACAGATTCCGATGCTGTTCGATTCCGTCGGCAATCAGCCGGCGGCCGTCGAGCCGCCACCAGCGCCACCAGCGCCGCCGGCTGCCCCGGCTGCCGCACCGGTCGATAAAGGCCCGAATGCCTTGCTGCACCTGGACAGCGAACTGCGCGCCGCCGCGCAATTGATCATGCAAGACGTGATCGACGACTTCGCCCCGCACATCGAAACCGAAATCAAACGTCGCCTCGATGCACGGATGGAGCGGCTGCTCAGCCAGTACGAGTAGCCTTGGCGCCCCCACGATCAGCACTGAGTTGGCAACCCGGCAAACCTGACTTCTAGACGGTGTTGCTGCGATGCCAATCCAGTGTTCTGGCATGTCTGGGCGTGGCAACCATGCCGTTTCCCCGACTCACAAACTCTTGCGCCCAGTGTTCCGGAACTGCGGTGTTCAACGCCCCGTAAAAATCGAACAGTTCGCGGGTGCTTTCGATAATCGACCACTGTCCCTGGTGCACCATCGCAATAGGAAACGGGCCTGGCCGGGCAACTGCCTCCAGATATCCGTTGTCCTGTTTGACCTTATCGAATTCATGTCCCCACATATATGAAACGAAGTTCACTTGCGGACCATGACGGATCACATTCATCGGGGTGTTATCGAACGGCCTCGAGGAATCCAGCTCGGCGACAGCATGATTGAGCAAATTCATGACTTGCGCCTCCTCACTACTTCCCGAGCCCGGAACAATGCCCTTACCTTGTCTTATCTGAATAACATCGTGCATATCGTAGTCACCCGTATAAGGCGTGACTACTTTGAACTTCACCCAGGCATCCAGGAGTTCGTGTTCGATGGGACTTTGCAGATTAACGCTGTAGGAAACATCTTCATCGCTGATGCTATTGCGCGCATAAAGTCCTCGAACACCGCCCCGGCCCCACTGCCCCACTCGCCCGACCAACCCGCTTTTTTCTGCCCGCACGAGCATCGCTCCAGCGCCAACCCCGTAAACTGCTTTCAAGGAAGACGGTTTGATGGTCTTTTCAAGAATGTTATGGCCCTTGGCAGCGGCACCTTCGCCCAAAGCCTTGATGGTGTAACTTCCGGACTCTCTAACGCTTATTGCTACATTGTGCTCTTTGGATACTTTTTCGAAGGCAGGCATATGCAATGGATGGATAAATGACTCGCCAACCATTTGCCTGGCTTCTTGCCCTTCCTTGTACAAACCATTGCTGTCAAAAAACGTGACGGGATTATTACCGACCATCATAAACAGGTTCATGCCGTCCGCCGTTCCTGCCGGATCAGCACTTAACCAGCGCCCTGCCCAAGGCTGATAGTAGCGCCAGCCAAAGTAGTAAAGTCCCGTGGCATCGCGCTCCTTTGCGCAGTACCTGGCGGTTTTAAAACTTGCCTCAATGGCACTTCGCGCCACCCATATGGCTGTTCCGCCGAATGGGTAATACTCCTCCTGGCTCACTAGTTTCCCTTCACAGTCCACGACCAGTGCGCTACTGCCAATCAAGTTGTCATAGCTGTAGTACTGCAGGTCGCCGTCGGTGTTCTGCGGCCTCGGACTGTCCCAGTGAAGGATTCGCAGCCGGGATCGACCTGATGCATCCACGTTGATGATTTGCAGACGCTCCGCCGCTGTTGTGCCGACATCCTTTGTTCTGAGTTCCAGTGACGGCAGGTAGACGACCCGTTGCTTCTGTATCCCACTACACACTTTCTGCGCGCTGAACTTCAGCACTCGCTGACTAGCACTGTCATAGCGATACGTCTCATGGTCATCCATCGCGCCATCACGCATCACCGGGGTCACTTGCAAAAGTTCGTTGCGCGGCGTCCAGACAAGCCGCTGTCCGGGATGCAAAGTGGTCTGCTGCCCACCCGCCGAGAAAAATGCTTCCACCTCCTCGGGATTTGTCGCCAGGGTGTCCAACACACCGCGATTGCTGCGGTTGCTGATCGTGACCCTGGCGGTGTGATTATTTTGCGAGGCTGGTGCGATGTGGCGTATCTGAATCAGATTGCCAGCCATATCGTAGCGGTAATTGCGGGTGTAACTGGTGTAAGCGGCGTGGTCAGAACCGCAGACCAGAGGGGAGCCGCATGCCCCCTCGGCATTCGCCATCTCGCGTCCGGTTGCGCTGATCAGTTGATAGAGCGAGTCATGGATATAAGTGTTTTGCGCCAGCATCTTCTGATTTCGCCAGAAACATGGTGTCTGCGAATCGTCGCGCTCAACGCTGACGTTACCAACCGGATCATAGGTGTACTTCAGATCCTGTAGCACTTTAGCTCCCGCCGCATGCCCGAGCGGTCGTTCCACTCTGATTCCCGAGAGGCGCCGGGTTTCCTGCTCGTATTTCCAAGTGGTTACCACACCGTTGCCGCTCTCTTCACGCAGGTTCTGACCCGCCGCCGAATACGTCAGCGACTTCACGACAACCCGTTCCGCGCTGTCCTTGAGCGTCACCCAGTGCCCCCGGATTGCGCCTGCCATATCGTAAGCCACGCGCTGCCGGTTGCCCGCTGCGTCCGTAGAGGTGTGCAGCGCGCCCGTCGCATCGGTGGTCACCAGGCTGGTAAAGGTCTCGTAATCCAGATCGGCATTCCAGTCCGACGCGTTTTCACCCTGCCAATCGACCACCTCGTCCGGGTTATCTGCGTTCTTGACGAAACGCCGGCTAATGGAACGCGGCACGCCTGTCAGCGCCACGCTATCAGTCTGGGTCAGACCCGCCGTATCGTAATGGCTCACGCACCGGCCGGCCACGTTCAAGGCCATTTCAGCCTCAGTGTTTGCGGCATACACCCTGCGCTCGCTGATTTTCGGACGTTCGTTCGCCACTTGTTCGGAAACGCTGGTCAAGCGACCGAGAAGGTCGTCCCCTTCATATTGATAGGTGCTGGTAACAAGCTGACTTGTGGATCCCGCATCGTGGCCAGGACCGGGAATATTGCTTACCACCCTCCAGGAACGACCGACGGCGTCAGGTAGCACCACGCTGCTGCCATTGTCGGCGCCCTGCTGGCTCAACACGCGCCCGGACAGACTCCTGACATAAATGAAATTGGCCAACCCGGCTTCGTTTAATCGTGGGTCAGCGCTGCGCATCAGGAACCCGCGACCATCGTAATGGTGACGGTCAATGCGTTCGCTTGTAACAGCGAGTGAATCGGGATGGCGGTGGTAACGCACATCCCGCACACGAAGGCAGCGGCTATCCAGCACCGCGATCGATGGAGTGTTGGCATGCAGCGATGTTTGAGATGCACACATTTGATCTGCCCTTCGTTCCCTGCTGGAAAGTACTAGCAGACAATTTGCACCACCGCCCGCGCGATGCTTGGCGATTGCGCCCCGCTCGCCCTACTCGGCATGCCCCGCTATACTTCCCGGCTTTTCCTGAATAAATGCCAATAGGGTCCCGCCGCGCATGGATAAGACCTACCAGCCGCACGCCATTGAAACTTCCTGGTACAAGACCTGGGAGTCCGAGAACTACTTCGCCCCGCAAGGCGCGGGCGAGTCCTACACCATCATGATCCCGCCGCCGAACGTCACCGGCAGCCTGCACATGGGTCACGGCTTCAACAACGCGATCATGGACGCCTTGATCCGTTTCCGCCGCATGCAGGGTCGCGACACCCTGTGGCAGCCGGGCACCGACCACGCCGGTATCGCCACGCAGATGCTGGTGGAGCGTCAGCTCGAAGCCCAGGGCCAGAATCGTCACGATCTGGGCCGGGAAAAATTTCTCGAGAAAGTCTGGGAGTGGAAAGATCAGTCCGGCGGCAACATCAGCCGGCAGATCCGTCGCCTCGGCTCGTCCGTCGACTGGAGCCGCGAGCGCTTCACCATGGACGATGGCCTCTCGGAAGCGGTCAAGGAAGCTTTCGTGCGTCTGCATGAAGACGGCCTGATCTATCGCGGCAAGCGTCTGGTCAACTGGGACACCAAACTGCACACAGCGATTTCCGACCTCGAAGTGGAAAACCACGAAGAGAAAGGTTTCCTGTGGAACCTGAAATACCCATTGGCCGACGGTGTAAAAACCGCCGAGGGCGATGACTTCCTGATCGTCGCCACCACCCGTCCGGAAACCATGCTCGGCGACTCCGCCGTCGCGGTTAACCCGAACGACGAGCGCTACAAAGCGCTGATCGGCAAATTCGTCGAGCTGCCACTGGTTGGCCGCCGCATCCCGATCATCGCCGACGATTACTGCGATCCTGAATTCGGCACCGGCTGCGTGAAAATCACCCCGGCCCACGATTTCAACGACTACGAAGTCGGCAAGCGCCACAACCTGCCGCTGCTGAACATCTTCGACAAGAACGCCAACGTGCTGCCTGCCGCTCAGGTGTTCAACCTCGACGGCACGCTGAACGAGAGCATCGACGGCAAGATTCCGGCCGAGTTCGCTGGCCTGGAACGTTTCGAAGCGCGCAAGCAAATCGTTGCCGCGTTCGACGCTGCCGGCCTGCTGGTGAGTGTCAACGATCACAACCTGAAAACGCCAAAAGGCGATCGTTCCGGCACGGTCATCGAGCCGTGGCTGACCGACCAGTGGTACGTATCGACCAAGCCGCTGGCCGAGCCGGCGATTGCTGCCGTTGAAGACGGTCGCATCCAGTTCGTGCCCAAACAGTACGAAAACATGTACTTCTCGTGGATGCGCGACATCCAGGACTGGTGCATCAGCCGTCAGCTGTGGTGGGGCCACCGGATTCCGGCCTGGTACGACGAGTCGGGCAAGGTCTACGTCGGTCGCGACGAAGCCGAAGTGCGTGCCAAGCACAACCTCGGCCCGGACGTTGCGCTGCAACAGGACAATGACGTACTCGACACCTGGTTCAGTTCCGGCCTGTGGACGTTCTCCACGCTGGGCTGGCCTGAGCAGACCGAGTTCCTGAAGAAATTCCACTCCACCGACGTGCTGGTCACCGGTTTCGACATCATCTTCTTCTGGGTTGCCCGGATGATCATGATGACCATGCACCTGATGAAGAACGAAGACGGCACGCCGCAGGTTCCGTTCAAGACCGTTTACGTACACGGTCTGGTGCGCGACGGCCAAGGCCAGAAAATGTCCAAGTCCAAGGGCAACGTCCTTGACCCGCTGGACATCATCGACGGCATCGACCTGGAAACCCTGGTGCAGAAGCGCACTTCGGGCCTGATGCAACCGAAACTGGCGAAGAAGATCGAGAAAGCCACCCGCGAAGAATTCGCCAATGGCATCGAAAGCTACGGCACCGACGCCCTGCGCTTCACGTTCTGCTCGCTGGCCTCGACCGGTCGCGACATCAAGTTCGACATGGGTCGCGTCGAAGGCTATCGCAACTTCTGCAACAAGATCTGGAACGCCGCGCGTTACGTTCTGGACAAGGGCGAAGACTGCGGCCAGAACGGCGAAGCCTACGAGCTGTCGCTGGCTGATCGCTGGATCATCTCGCAGCTGCAACGCACCGAAGCCGAAGTGACCCGCCAACTGGATCAGTTCCGTTTCGACCTCGCCGCGCAAGCGCTGTACGAGTTCATCTGGAACCAGTACTGCGACTGGTATCTGGAACTGTCCAAGCCTGTGCTGTGGGACGAGAACGCACCGGTCGAACGTCAGCGCGGCACTCGCCGGACGCTGGTACGCGTGCTGGAAGTGGCGCTGCGTCTGGCGCATCCGTTCATGCCGTTCATCACTGAAGAAATCTGGCAGCGCATCGCGCCGCTGGCCGGCATCCAGGGCAAGACGATCATGTTGCAGCCTTGGCCGGTGGCCAACGAAGAGCGCATCGATCCGGCGGCGGAAAACGACATCGAATGGCTCAAGGAACTGATGCTCGGCACGCGCAACATTCGTGGCGAGATGAACATCGGCCCGGGCAAGCCACTGCCGATCTTCCTGAAGAATGTCAGCGCTGACGACCAGCGCCGCCTGACCGAGAACGAAGCGCTGCTGAAGAAGCTGGCGCGCCTGGAATCGATCACCGTACTCGCCGCTGGCGAAGAAGCACCGCTGTCCGCCACCGCACTGGTCGGCGAAATGGAAGTGCTGGTACCAATGGCCGGTCTGATCGACAAGGGCGCCGAACTGGCGCGTCTGGACAAGGAAATCCTGCGTTTGCAGGGCGAAGTCCAGCGGGTTGGCGGCAAGCTGTCCAACGCCGGTTTCGTCGACAAGGCCCCGGCCGAAGTCATCGAAAAGGAACGCGCCAAACTGGCCGAGGCCGAACAGGCCTTGGGCAAGCTGGCCGAGCAGCATGCGCGGATTGCCAGCCTGTAACGGCAAATCGCACTGAAAAAGGGAGGCCCAGGTGGCCTCCCTTTTTTATGCCCAACACATTTCCCTGCAGGAGCTGCCGAAGGCTGCGATCTTTGATCTTGCTTCTAAAATCAACATCAAAAGATCGCAGCCTTCGGCAGCTCCTACATGGGTTCGGCGCATGGCCCATCAATGTGGGACAATGCCCGCCACTTTCAGCCATACCCGAATCGACCACGCCCATGACCGCCCCCCGCACACCCAAACCTGCGCGCAAGAAGCCTGACGCCGCGTCCCCTAGCAAAGCCGTCGAGCCGCGCGAGAAGGCCAGCCTGCATCCGCGCAATCGCCATCAGGGTCGTTACGACTTTCCGGCGCTGATCAAGACCACGCCGGAACTGGCCAAGTACGTGATCACCAACCCGTACGGCAAGGAAAGCATCGACTTCGCCAGCCCCGACGCGGTGCGTGTGTTCAATCGGGCGCTGCTCAAGGCGTTCTATGGCATCCAGCACTGGGACATCCCGGCGGACTATCTTTGCCCTCCGGTTCCGGGGCGTGCCGACTATGTGCACTTTCTCGCCGACCTGCTGGCGAGCATGAACGACGGCAAGGTCCCGCGCGGCGCGATCGTCAATGTGCTGGATATCGGCATGGGCGCCAACTGCGTTTATCCGTTGATCGGCAACAGCGAATACCGTTGGCACTTCCTCGGCTCGGAGATCGACCCAACAGCCGTGGCGGCGGCGCGAGCCATCGTGCAGTCCAACGATCTGAGCAAGGTGATCCAGCTGCGCCAGCAGGAAAACCGCAAACACATCCTCATCGGCTTGCTGGAGCCGGGCGAGCGCTTCGACCTGACCATGTGCAACCCGCCGTTCCACGCTTCGATGGAAGAAGCGACCAAGGGCAGCGAGCGCAAATGGCGCGCCTTGGGCAAGGCCGACCCGAAACGCAAGCTACCGGTGTTGAACTTCGGCGGGCAATCGGCGGAGCTGTGGTGTGAAGGCGGTGAAGCGCGCTTTGTGACGCAGTTGATTGCCGAAAGTGCGAACTTCCAGCACAAGGTGTTGTGGTTCAGCACGCTGGTGTCGAAGGCCTCGAACCTGCCGGCCATCGAGACGGCACTGAAGAAGGCCGGCGTGCTGGAGAGCCAGGTCGTGGAGATGTCGCAGGGCCAGAAGCAGAGCCGCTTTGTCGCCTGGACCTTCCAGACGAAGTCCGAACAGCAGATCTGGCGGCGTGAGCGCTGGGTTCGCTAAGACACAGCAGATCCCCTGTGGGAGCGAGCCTGCTCGCGAAGGCGGCGTGTCAGTCAGCTTCAATATCGACTGACCTACCGCTTTCGCGAGCAGGCTCGCTCCCACATTGGCACTGCGATTCAGTCGCTAAATCACAGACACAAAAAAACCGTGCCCCGGATCACTCCGAAGCACGGTTTTTTTATCGCTGCGTCTTACTTGTTCACAGCGTCGGTCAGGCCTTTGGCCACAACCAGCTTGATCACTTTCTTTGCAGGGATTTCGATGGCAGCGCCAGTCGAAGGGTTACGGCCGGTGCGGGCAGGACGCTCGGTCA
This sequence comes from Pseudomonas sp. AC255, assembly GCF_979258175.1. Taxonomy (NCBI): domain Bacteria; kingdom Pseudomonadati; phylum Pseudomonadota; class Gammaproteobacteria; order Pseudomonadales; family Pseudomonadaceae; genus Pseudomonas; species Pseudomonas sp. AC255. The sequence continues at coordinate 4,180,821 of NZ_OZ409841.1, forward strand.
CTTTCAGCTTGCCGATACCTGGCAAGGTGATTTCGCCGCCGTTTTCCAGCTGATCGGCAACGATTTGGCCCAGTTGGTCCAGAGCGTTACGCGCGGTGGTTTTCGGCGCGTCGATAGCTTCAGCGATGTCGGCGATCAGTTGGTCTTTAGTAAGAGCCATGTAGTGTTCCTTCCCTATCAAATTCATATGGATTGCAGAGTGCAGTGTCAGCCATCGAGCCCGATCTTCTGGATCTGGCACCCTCGGCGATAACCACGACGAGTCGGGTTATAGATGCCGAAATCAGGGTTTGGTTCGACCTGACAAATGCTGAATGCACGCTTAACGCAGTGACTTCGCGTAAGACCGGGCAAAACTAGCACAGCGACAAGGAAATATCCGCCTCTAGCTACCCATTTGGTCAGCTTTATTGCGCTAAATCGGTAAAAAACCGCTTAAGGCCGGGCGCGCGCCCCGGTTTTGCCCTGCAACCCGCGCCAAAACCAGTGGTTGCGGTACACTGAGCGCTTTTTCGGGGAGCCTGCCCTCCTCCCTTCCAACAGCCGAGAAGCCCATGCCGATCCGTCATTGCATCGTCCACCTGATCGACAAAAAACCCGACGGCACGCCCGCAGTTCTGCACGCCCGTGACTCTGAACTGGCCGAGTCCGCCGCCATCGAAAACATGCTCGCCGACCTCAACGAAAGCTACAACGCCAAACAGGGCAAAGCCTGGGGCCTGTTCCATCCGGAATCCGGCGCATTCCCGTTCAGCGGCTGGCTGAAGGAGTATATGGAAGGCGGCCGTGACTTCACCGCGTTCAGTAAAGTGGCGGTCGAGCATCTGCAGAAACTGATGGAAGAATCCAACCTGTCGGTGGGTGGCCACGTGCTGTTCGCCCACTATCAGCAAGGCATGACTGACTACCTGGCGATCGCCCTGCTGCACCACAGCGAAGGCGTGGCGGTGACCGACGAGCTCGACGTGACGCCCTCGCGCCATCTCGACCTTGGCCAGTTGCATCTGGCCGCGCGGATCAACGTCTCCGAGTGGCAGAACAACAAGCAGTCCAAGCAGTACATCTCGTTCATCAAGGGCAAGAATGGCAAGAAGGTCTCGGAGTATTTCCGCGACTTCATCGGTTGCCAGGAAGGCGTCGACGGCCCCGGCGAGACGCGCACGCTGCTCAAGGCCTTCAGTGACTTTGTCGAGAGCGAAGACCTGCCGGAAGACTCGGCCCGCGAGAAAACCAAGACCCTGGTCGACTATGCCAGCAGCCAGGCCAAGCTCGGCGAACCGATGGGTCTTGAGGAGCTGTCGGAGCTGATCGACGAGGAACGCCCGAAAGCCTTCTACGATCACATCCGCAACAAGGACTATGGCCTGTCGCCAGAGATTCCGGCAGACAAGCGCACCCTCAATCAATTCCGTCGTTTCACCGGCCGCGCCGAAGGTTTGTCGATCAGCTTCGAAGCGCACCTGCTGGGCTCGAAGATCGAGTACGACGAAGAGAACGGCACCCTGATCATCAAAGGCCTGCCGACTTCGCTGACCGATCAGTTGAAGCGGCGTAACTGATGCTCGGCAATGTGCTGAAAAAGGTCGCCCTGGTGCTGCTGGTGGTCGTGGTCTATCAGAACTGGGGCAAGATCGAGCGGGTATTCAATCCCGCGCAAATGGTCTCGCAGCAGACCCGGGCGCAAGCCAATGTCGTGCTTTATGCCACCGACTGGTGCGGCTACTGCAAACAGACCAAACGCTTTCTCGACAGCAAGGGCATACCGTTCAAGGAGTTCGACATCGAGAAAGATGTTGAAGCGCGCAAGGCCTATGAAGCATTGGGTGGACGCGGGATTCCGCTGATCGATGTGAACGGCACGTTGATTCGCGGGTTCGATCCGGACGAAATCCTCGCAGCCCTGAAATAACCAATGTGGGAGCGAGCCTGCTCGCGAAAGCGTTGCATCAGCCAACAACCATGTTGAATGATCCATCGTCTTCGCGAGCAGGCTCGCTCCCACAGGTTTTGCAGCTGCTTGATAAATCAGCGCGCTTCGATACGGAAACCAAAACGCGGAAAGTGCACATGCACCACGCCGCCACGTTCGTCTTCACGGCGAATGATCAGCTCTTCACTGCCAGCAAACAGCAGCTCGCCTGCCACCGGGTCGACGCCATAATCGACAGCGGCAATTGCCACTTGCTGTCCCGTCTTGAAGCCGTTCGGATCAACGAACCGCTCATCCGGCAATGCCGCTGGCGTCGCGTTACGCGCTACCTCCAGGGCATCAGCAGAGGACATCTCGCTCGCTGCGCCATGGCCGAACCCCAGCACCCGACCCAGCCACGCCGCAACCGCCGGATATTCATCCACCAGCGGCGCCGTGACGTGGGTCGCCTTGAGGAACCACATCGGATGCGCCAGGGCGAAGTCGGCAATCGATGGCTCGCCGAAGAGGAAGTCGCCCTGCTCGCGCTGCAACTGTTGCTCCAGCCGCGCCATAATCGTCGGCCACTGATGTTTGGCCTGCTCGGCGGACAGACGCGTGGCGCTGCCACCGCTGAACAACCCGGCGCGGTCGGCCAGGAAGGCCTTGATCGCTTCCGGCGGCAATTTGCCGAAACGCACCGCCACTGACTCCGGCTGGAACACCAGGCTCACGGCATGCTGGAACACCACCGAGTCGGCCCACGCCGCAAAACTGGCGCTGGTCATTTCCTGGCCTTCGGGAAAGAACGCCGGCAGGGCTTTTTCCTGTTCCAGGCGTCGAGCGATCAGTGCGGTGTCGCAATAGATGTCGGCACCGATCTGCAACACTGGAGTCTTGCGGTAGCCACCGGTCAATGCCGTCAGATCAGGCTTGGGCATCACCGGGGAAATATGCACCGAACGCCAGGACAGGCCTTTGAAGCCCAGCAGCAGGCGCGCCTTCTCGGCAAATGGAGAGGTCGGGTAATGGTGCAGAATCAACTCGGACATGCTCGGCTCCGCCGCTGGAAAAGTGAATCCGCAGCTTAGCGCGCATTGCCTGACAGGCCTACCGATCTGCCTGATGGGAACCAATCAGTCAGATTGATAAGACGCGACCAGGCATTCCTTGGCGCTCTTCTTGAGCTTTTTGATCAGCCGTTCCTGGCGCAACGCATCGCTTTTGTCGCGGCACAGTTCGGTGTAGACCAGCGCCATCGCCGGGCTGGAAAGAAAGAACCGCGCGCCCTTGCCGCTCTGGTGCTTGGCGAAACGCCGCACAGGGTCGTCGCTGATTCCGCAATACAACGAGCCATTGGCGGCACGCACGAGGTAGACGAACCAGGATTTACTCACTGGTTCGGCAGCATCGACGGATTTTTCGCTAAGGCTGGTCACTTCGGGATCTGAACGTGTAGGAAAACAGGCGGCGATCTTATCAGCGCCCGGCCTGAAATGCCTTCAGTCCCTTGCGCGCCTGGGCACGTACCGCGTTGCGCACCAGCGGCGTCCAGCCCAGCAGCAGGCCTTTGAAACCCAACGCCTGCCGCGACCAGCGCCACAGATCGAAGTGGTCGTGGTGCTCACAGATCTTGCCGTCCCGGAAGACGAAGCGCGCCTGGATGTCGTTGACCACGACGTTGCCGGTCTGACTGAACAGGTAAGTCGCCACCCAATGCGCGCCGCCGGTGCGCTCGTCGGCGCGGACATTGTCAAAAGTCAGGGAAAAATCCCTGGCGCGGGTAGTCAGCATGCGCCACATGTCGCCGGCATCGCGCCCGCGCAACTCGCCGAAGGCCGGATCGCTGAAGACCACATCATCGGTGTAGCAGGCCGCCATGGCCTCGGCGTCGAGGCGCTGAAAGGCTTGGTAGAAGCGGGTGATCAGGGCGCTATGGGCTTCGCTCAAGTCAATCTCCAAGGAAATAGGTACAGATTGCCAGCACCATAATCTGCCGCGCGCAGAAACACTATCGGCAATACGCAAAACCCTTGTGGGAGCGAGCCTGCTCGCGATGGCAATTCAACATTCAACATCCATGTTGACCTAAACACCGCTTTCGCGAGCAGGCTCGCTCCCACATTTGCAACCAGTGCATTCAGATCTTTTCGCTTTGCACCTGCACATACAACGCCCGCCCGGCACCCAGCCCGGCCAGGATCGCACCAGCGCCGATAACGCCGAAGATCCAGCCCAGGGCATTCCAGCCGCCGGTCCAGTCATGCACCACGCCCACGGCGAACGGCCCCATGGACGCCAGCGTGTAGCCAAAACCCTGGGACATGCTCGACAGGTTCGCCGCGACATGGGAATCGCGCGAGCGCAGCACGATCAGGGTCAGGGCCAGACTGAACGTGCCGCCCTGCCCCAGTCCGAGCAGAATCGCCCAGCCCCATAGACCTTCGATCGGTGCGTACAAGCAGCCGAACAGGCCGGCCAGGGTCAGCGCCATGACCACGACGATCGCCAGGCGCTGATCCTTGCCCCGGGTCGCCAGCCACGGCGCGGCCAGCGAACTGGCCAGTTGAATGATCACCGAACCGGACAGCACCAATCCGGCCTGAGTCGGTGTCAGCCCGCGCCCGATGAGGATTGACGGCAACCAGCCAAACACGATGTAGGCCAGCGACGATTGCAGGCCCATGTACAAGGTCACCTGCCAGGCCAGCGGATCACGCAGCAACCCGCGCACGCGATAGGCGACGTTGTGTGCGCCATGTTTGGAGCCGACTTGTGGCAGCCAGAAAACCGCCGCCACCAATGCCGGAATCACCCAGAAGCCCAGGCCCATCGCCCAACTGTTGCCGAAGTGTTCACTCAGCGGCACGGTCGAACCCGCCGCCATCGCCGCACCCAGGCACAGGGCCATGGTGTAGACGCCGGTCATGGTCCCGGCATGTTTGGCGAAATCGCGTTTGACAATGCCCGGTAACAGCACGCCGACAATGCCGATGCTGGCGCCCCCAAGCACGCTGCCGGCGAACAGGCCGATCTCGCCGAAATTACTGCGCAGGATAATCCCGCCGGCCAGCGTCAGCAGAATCCCCAATACCACCCGCTCAGCACCGAAACGCCGCGCCAGAACCGGCGCCAGCGGTGCGAACAATCCCAGGCACAGCACTGGCAACGTGGTCAGCAATCCCGCCTGCGCCGCAGACAGCCCGAGGCTTCTGGAGACCTCGCTGAGCAAGGGCGCCATGCTCGACAACGCCGGGCGCAGGTTCAGCGCCACCAAAATCAGCCCGAGCAGCAACAGCCACGGGCGTTTTACCAATGGGTGGCTTTGCTGGACCTGCTCGTCATCAGCCTCGGCATCGATCAGCAGCTCTTCAAGTTCGGGGGTGCGTTTCGACACTGTGGATAACTCACTGCGGGGCATGGATTTCTCGGTTTCAAGGTTCATTGATCAACTGCCTCGACAAGGCTTTGGCCCGTTCCGGGTCGCGTTGCTCGACCGCATCGAGCAAGTCGATGTGCAGATCGAACACTTCCTGACGGCGCGGGGAGATATTCAGGGTCTGGCGCAATTGCGCGCCGACGATGCTGGAGAAATATCGATACAGCTCGCTGAGGGTCGGGTTGTGCGCGGCGTCGACCAGTCGGCGATGGAACACCAGATCGCAGGCGATGTAGGTGTCGAGATCGCCGTGGTAGTGGCTGCCGCTGGTGCCGAGCGCTTCGCGCAGGGCCGCCAGATCCTCATCGGTACGGCGCAACGCGGCCAGGCCGATGGCCTCGACTTCAAGGATGTGTCGGGTCTCCCGAGCCTGCTCCAGGGAACAGCGGGACAACGCCTTCAGCGTATCCAGCGGATCGACCACGGCGCGCAGATAACTGCCGTCGCCTTGGCGAATTTCGATCAATCCCGAGAACGCCAGAACACGCATCGCCTCACGCACCGTGTTGCGGCTGATGCCCAGCTCGGCGCACAGCTCAGGTTCGGTCGGCAGACGCTCGCCGACCTGCCACGCACCGCTGTTGATGCGCTGACGCAGTTGATCCAAAGCCTGATCGACCAGGGATCGCTTGATCAAAGGGGAAATATCTGACATGAGCCTCGCCTTTTCATCCAATCATAGGATGAATTTTCCGACATGTTAGTCAGACCCATGTAGGACGGCAACCACCTAGGGTCAATCGGAGACACATGGAGCGGCATTTTCGATTGGTCAAAATTACCCTTTAAGGGTAATTTCAGGGACAGGGTTTTGGCTTCTTATGGAAAAGAACACACCCCATTACGACTTGGCGGTGATCAAGGCGGATGTCAGGAGATTAGGCTGGAGAGCATTTACGCACACAGCAAGAAGAACCGGTTCCGACATGGAGTTGACGCTTGCAGACATGCAGGAAGTGGTATGCATGCTGCAGCGCAACATGCTGTACAAGTCGATGACGACCTATGACAACCACCGTATCTGGCAGGACGTCTATCACATCAATTCACATGGTATGGAGATTTACATAAAGGTGTCATATCACAGTGACAGACGCCCGCCCGTGATCTCCTTCAAGGAGAACAAATCATGAATACGCAACAGTGCTTCAGTTGCGGTGCATCTGAAGGAATGGTGCATTTCGAAGGTCGAGGCGAAACGGTGAGCGTAAAGGGAATGGAGCGCCGAGTTGAGGACCTGTCGGGTTGGGAGTGCCAGAAGTGCGGAGAAGTCGAACTCGATGAAGTGTGCGGGCAGCGCTACTCGGACGCATGCGATGAGCTCGTTATCGCCAGCAGAAGAATGATCGGCAACGAAATGAAAAAAATTCGCCGGAAATTGCATCTGACACAAAAGGAAACGGTGCAATTGCTGTCCGGCGGTGGACACAATGCCTTTTCACGCTACGAACGCGGCGAGGTACTGCCGCCGAAGGCGTTAATTCTGCTCATGCGTTTGCTGGATCGCTACCCACACTTGCTGGCGGATGCCCGAGTCTTGGCAGAAGGCGCTGACTTGAGAGGAGCATTTACGTTCATCGAGCACGTAAAGCGCCAATCTCTCACTGCTTCCTGACCGCCCAAAAAAACAACCCGGCAAATCGCCGGGTTGTTTTTTACTCACCCACCATCAATGCAAAATCTGACTCAAGAACAACTTGGTCCGATCATTCTGCGGATTATCAAAGAAGTCGTTCGGCGCCGCCTGTTCAACGATTTCGCCCTTGTCCATGAAGATCACGCGGTTGGCCACGGTGCGGGCGAAGCCCATTTCGTGGGTCACGCAGAGCATGGTCATGCCGTCTTCGGCCAGACCGATCATGGTGTCCAGAACTTCTTTCACCATTTCCGGATCAAGCGCTGAAGTCGGTTCGTCGAACAGCATGATTTTCGGCTTCATGCACAGGGCGCGGGCGATCGCCACACGCTGCTGCTGACCACCGGACAGTTGCCCCGGATACTTGTGCGCCTGCTCCGGAATGCGTACGCGCTCCAGGTAATGCATGGCGATTTCTTCGGCCTTGCGCTTGGGCATCTTGCGCACCCACATCGGCGCCAGCGTGCAGTTCTGCAGGATGGTCAGGTGCGGGAACAGGTTGAAGTGCTGGAACACCATGCCGACTTCGCGACGGATCGCTTCGATCTGCTTGAGGTCGTTGGTCAGTTCCACGCCATCGACGACGATGCGGCCCTGCTGGTGTTCTTCCAGACGATTGAGGCAACGGATCGTCGTGGATTTACCGGAGCCCGACGGACCACACAGGACGATGCGTTCGCCCTGTTTGACGTTGAGGTTGATGTCCTTGAGTACGTGAAACTGGCCGTACCACTTGTTCACGCCCTGCATCTGGATGATGCCTTCCGGACCCACAGGCTTTTTGATTGCTTCGCTCATTTACAGAGAACTCCTAACGCTTGTGGCCAGTGTCGAGCTTGCGTTCCAGATGCATGGAATAGCGCGACATACCAAAACAGAAAATCCAGAACACCAGGGCGGCGAACACGTAGCCTTCGGTGGCCATGCCCAGCCATTTCGGGTCGGCGGCGGCTTGCTTGACGCTGTTGAGCAGGTCGAACAGGCCGATGATGATCACCAGGCTGGTGTCCTTGAACAGCGCAATGAACGTGTTGACGATGCCCGGGATCACCAGCTTCAGGGCTTGCGGCAGAATCACCAGGCCCATCGAACGCCAGTAACCGAGGCCCATCGCCGCAGCCGCTTCGTACTGACCTTTGGGAATCGCTTGCAGACCGCCACGCACCACCTCGGCGACGTACGCCGACTGAAACAGGATCACGCCGATCAGCGCCCGCAGCAGCTTGTCGAAGTTCATGCCTTCAGGCAGGAACAGCGGCAGCATTACCGAGGACATGAACAGCACCGTGATCAACGGCACGCCGCGCCAGAACTCGATGAAGGTCACGCAGACCACACGAATCGCCGGCATGTTCGAACGTCGTCCCAGCGCCAGCACGATACCCAGCGGCAACGCCCCGGCGATGCCGACGGTGGCGATCACCAGGGTCAGCATCAGGCCGCCCCACTGGCTGGTCGGCACGGTGGTCATTCCGAAACCGCCATGCAGCAAAGTGAAGGCAATGATCGGGTACAGCACCAGGAAGCTCAGGCCGTACACCGCTTTACGCGGCACGCGCGAGATGAACAGGGGTGCTGCGCCAATGACCGCCAGCCACACGGTCAGGTCAACGCGCCAGCGCAGTTCGGTCGGGTAGTAGCCGTACATGAACTGGCCGAAACGCTGCTGAATGAACACCCAGCAGGCGCCTTCCTTGGTGCAGTCGGCGCGGGTGGTGCCGACCCAGTTGGCGTCGACAATCGCCCAACTGAGGATCGGTGGCACGACCAGGTAGATCAGGTAGAACGCAAACAGCGTCAGCAGGGTGTTGAGCCAGCTGGAGAACATGTTCGCGCGCATCCACGCCACCACGCCGATACTGCTGTTCGGTGGAGGCATGTCGGGTTTGAAAGTATGAGTACTCATGCGCTTTTCCTTACCGCTCGATCAGCGCAATGCGCTTGTTGTACCAGTTCATCAGCAGGGAAATGCTGATACTGATCGCCAGGTACACGCTCATGGTGATGGCAATCACTTCGATGGCCTGCCCGGTCTGATTGAGCACCGTGCCCGCGAACAGCGAAACCATTTCCGGATAACCGATACCGGCTGCCAGCGAAGAGTTTTTCGCCAGGTTGAGGTATTGGCTGGTCAGCGGCGGAATGATCACGCGCAGGGCTTGCGGGATGATCACCTTGCGCAGGGTCGGGCCGTTGCGCAGGCCAAGCGAACGCGCCGCTTCGGTCTGACCGTGGCTGACCGACTTGATCCCGGAACGCACGATCTCGGCGATGAACGCTGCGGTGTACACAGTGAGCGCCAGGGTCAACGCCAGCAGTTCCGGGATCAGCACCCAGCCACCGACAAAGTTGAAGCCCTTGAGCTCGGGCATTTCCCAGTGCAACGGAGCGCCGAAGATCAGCGCGCACAAGGTCGGGATCACCAGCGCAATTGCCAGGCCGGTCCAGAACTTGTGGAACGGTACGCCGGTTTCTTCGAAACGCTTGTTGGCCCAGCGGCACATCAGCACGATGCCGACGATGGCCAGCACGATGCTGATCACGAAGGCCCAGAAACCGTCAGCGGCGAGTGCGGCCGGCATGTTCAGGCCACGGCTGCTGACGAAGAAAGTGTCGCCGAAGTTGTGGCTATTGCGCGGCCCCGGCATGGTCAGGAACACCGCGAAGTACCAGAACAGGATCTGCAGCAGCGGCGGAATGTTGCGGAACACTTCCACATACACCGTCGCCAGTTTGGCGATGATCCAGTTCTGCGACAGCCGCGCCACGCCGACGATGAAACCGAGGATCGTCGCCAGGATCACGCCGATAAAGGTCACCAACAGAGTGTTGAGCAGGCCGATGACAAACACCCGCGCGTAACTGTCCGCTTCGGTGTAGTCGATCAGGGTTTGAGCGATGCCGAACCCGGCACTGCGCTCCAGAAAGCTGAAACCGGAAGTGATACCCCGGTGCTGAAGGTTGGTTTGCGTATTGTCGAACAGGTACCAGCCAAGCGAGATCACCGCCACAACGGTGATGATCTGGAATAGCCACGCACGCACTCGTGGATCGCTGAGGCTGAGCCTCTGCTTTGGTGCGCCGATAGAATTTTGCATGAAGTGCCCCGGAAGAAATGGAACAAGAACATCACCCGGCGGTTGGCCCGCCGGGCGATAGAACCATTAGCGCACTGGTGGTGCGTACTGAATGCCGCCGTTGTTCCACAGGGCGTTCAGGCCACGGTCGATTTCCAGCGGAGTGCTCTTGCCGAGGTTTTTCTCGAAGATTTCGCCGTAGTTGCCGACCTGCTTGACGATCTGCACAACCCAGTCTTTCGGCAGTTTCAGGTCTTTGCCGTATTCGCCGTCAGCACCGAGCATACGGGCCACGTCCGGGTTCTTGGTGGACTTGGCTTCAGCTTCGACGTTCTTCGAAGTGATGCCGGCTTCTTCGGCATTGAGCAGCGCGTAGCCGACCCAACGCACGATGGCCAGCCACTCGTCGTCGCCGTTACGTACGACCGGACCCAGTGGTTCTTTGGAAATGGTTTCCGGCAGAACCACGTAGTCCTTCGGCGAGGCCAGCTTGCTGCGCTGGGCGAACAGCTGGGACTTGTCGGAGGTCAGCACGTCGCAACGACCGGATTCCAGCGACTTGGCGCTTTCATCGGAGGTGTCGAAGGTGATCGGGGTGTATTTCAGACCGTTGCCACGGAAGTAGTCGGAAACGTTCAGTTCGGTGGTGGTACCGGCCTGGATGCAGATAGTCGCGCCGTCGAGCTCTTTGGCACTTTTCACGCCCAGCTTGTTGTTCACCAAAAAGCCGATGCCGTCGTAGTAGGTGATGAAGCCCGGGAATTTCAGGCCCATGCCCGCGTCACGGGAACTGGTCATGGTGGTGTTGCGCGACAGGATGTCGATCTCGCCGGACTGCAGCGCGGTGAAGCGCTCCTTGGCGTTCAACTGGCTGAACTTGACCTTGTTGGCGTCGCCGAAAACGGCTGCGGCCACAGCGCGGCAGACGTCGGCGTCGATGCCGAGGATCTTGCCGGTCGCATCCGGTACCGAGAAGCCCGGCAGACCGTCGCTCACGCCACACTGCACGAAACCTTTTTTCTGTACCGCATCCAGGGTTGCACCCGCCTGAGCGAACCCGCTGACGCCGAGTACTGCTGCAGCAGTCACGACCGCCAGAGTGGATTTCAACATCTTCATTCAAACCTCCAGTTTTGCTCTTGTTGTGTCGGAGCTTGAGTCCAGTCGCACCCTTTTGAGGCGTTGTTGACCCGTGTTGGCTTTTTTTGGGGTCAACCGACGTAAGACCTTCGCTATGAGTCTAGTAGGAGAAAATCCACAACATGGATCACTCACTTCTCACCAATCGGCCGAACGGGCTGTAGCCCTTTCACGTTCGCTAAGCCCGTAGCGGCCATTGGCGAACATCCATCACCGGATTCGTTGCTATCCCATCACGCGACTGACACTGATAGTGTTACCGCCACGCGTAGGACGCTTCGTACGCAAAGCTTCATAGCAAACGCCGTACCACACCGCTTGCGAAAGTGATTGCGCGACACGTCAATAGCTAAACTTGTAACCTTGCGACATCTTGTTAACGGATCAACCGGGCGCGCACTTCAATCACGCACTCAATGAGAGCGCCCGCACATTTTTGGAGCAGACATGACCGAGCCCTTGATTCTTCAGCCTGTTAAGCCCGCAGACGCCTGCGTGATCTGGCTGCACGGCCTCGGCGCCGACCGTTACGACTTCCTGCCGGTGGCCGAGGCGTTGCAGGAAAGCCTGCTGAGCACGCGTTTTGTGCTGCCGCAGGCGCCGACGCGTCCAGTGACGATAAATGGCGGATATGCCATGCCCAGCTGGTACGACATCAAGGCCATGAGCCCGGCCCGGGCGATCGACCGTGACCAGTTGGAAGCTTCGGCAGAGCGCATCATCGAACTGATCGAAGCCGAGCGCGCCAGCGGAATAGACGCCTCGCGGATTTTTCTCGCCGGTTTTTCCCAGGGCGGCGCGGTGGTTCTGCACACCGCATTTCTGAAGTGGCAGGGGCCGTTGGGTGGGGTGCTGGCGTTGTCGACTTACGCACCGACATTCAGCGACGAACTGGAGTTATCCGCCAGCCAGCAGCGCATTCCGGTGCTATCGCTGCACGGCCAGTTCGATAACGTGGTGCAGAACTCGATGGGCCGCAGTGCTTACGAGCATTTGAAGAAGCATGGTGTCACCGTGACATGGCAGGAATACCCAATGGAGCACGAAGTGTTACCTGAAGAGATTCGCGACATTGGTGTCTGGTTGAGCGAACGACTGCGCTGATTGTCGACCAATCCCTGCCCATTGATCCCTCCTACTACGCCGCGCCCGATTCTTGCATTACACTGGCCGGCGTACATTCCTTAACCAATTGATGAGATGACCGTGCTCAAAGCACTCAAGAAAATGTTCGGTAAAAGCGAGGCTGAGCAGCTCGCGCCAGTTCCCAGTGCGCCGTCGCACGCCCCCGGTCATCGCGCCGATGCCCCGCAGGCCGACCGCCCCGCTCCCGCAGCCGCACCGAAGCCCGAAGAAAAACCCGCTGCGGCCGCGCCAATGGCCGTAGAGCCTGCACCCGGCGAAGCGCCGAAACCGGCCAGACCGCGTCGCGAACCGAAGCCCAAGGCACCGGTCATTCCATGGAAACTCGAAGACTTCGTCGTCGAGCCACAGGAAGGCAAAACCCGCTTTCACGATTTCAAGCTTGCCCCGGAACTGATGCACGCCATCCAGGACCTGGGCTTTCCGTACTGCACGCCGATCCAGGCGCAGGTGCTGGGCTTCACCCTCGCCGGCAAAGACGCCATTGGCCGCGCGCAGACCGGCACCGGCAAGACCGCCGCGTTCCTGATCTCGATCATCACCCAGTTGCTGCAGACGCCGCCGCCGAAAGAGCGCTATATGGGCGAGCCGCGTGCGCTGATCATCGCGCCGACCCGCGAACTGGTGGTGCAGATCGCCAAGGACGCCGCTGACCTGACCAAGTACACCGGCCTCAACGTCATGACGTTCGTCGGCGGCATGGACTTCGACAAACAGCTCAAGCACCTCGAAGCGCGGCATTGCGACATCCTCGTCGCCACGCCGGGCCGCTTGCTCGACTTCAACCAGCGCGGCGACGTGCACCTGGACATGGTCGAAGTGATGGTCCTGGACGAAGCCGACCGCATGCTCGACATGGGTTTCATCCCGCAGGTGCGGCAGATCATTCGTCAGACCCCGCCGAAATCCGAGCGCCAGACCCTGCTGTTCTCCGCGACCTTCACCGAAGACGTGATGAATCTGGCCAAGCAATGGACCACCGACCCGGCGATTGTCGAAATCGAAATCACCAACGTCGCCAACGAGAACGTCGAGCAGCACATCTACGCCGTGGCCGCTGCCGACAAATACAAGCTGCTCTACAACCTGGTCAACGATAACGGTTGGGAGCGAGTCATCGTATTTGCCAACCGCAAGGACGAAGTACGCCGCATCGAAGAGCGTCTGGTGCGTGACGGCATCAACGCCGCGCAACTCTCCGGTGATGTGCCGCAGCACAAGCGCATCAAGACTCTGGAAGGCTTCCGCGAAGGCAAGATTCGCGTGCTGGTGGCCACCGATGTCGCCGGTCGCGGCATCCACATCGACGGCATCAGCCACGTGATCAACTTCACCCTGCCGGAAGTCCCGGACGATTACGTGCACCGCATTGGCCGTACCGGTCGTGCCGGCGCCGATGGCGTGTCGATCAGCTTTGCCGGCGAGGACGACTCTTACCAGTTGCCGTCGATCGAAGAAAAGCTTGGTCGCAAGATCAGCTGTGAAACCCCGCCGACGCATCTGCTGCGTGCGGTTGAGCGCAAGCGTCCGCAGTAAGCCCCGCCATATGAAAAAGCGCAGCCGGATACGGACTGCGCTTTTTTTATGCCCGATGGTTGCTCGCCAGAACTAAAAGTCCATAATGGAAAAATAAGTTTAGTTTCGGAGCGCGAAATGTCCAGTACGCCCTATGTGATCGATCAAGCCCAGGCCCATGAGCTATTGGCGCGTATCGATGTTCCGCAAATCCTGCGCAAGCTGTTCCGCGATCTGGCGGCCGGGAACGCCGTGCAGCCGGCGCAGCAATGGGTCGAGTTTCCGCAGGGTGCCGGCGACTTCATCAATTATCTGGGCGTGCTGGCCGAGGACGGCGTGTACGGAGTGAAGACTTCGCCGTACATCGTCCGTGAGCAGGGAGCGCTGGTGACGGCGTGGACCCTGCTGATGTCGACGAAAACCGGTCAGCCGCTGCTGCTCTGCGATGCCGGCGAACTGACCATCGCGCGCACCGCCGCGACCACGGCCGTGGCGGTCGACGCCCTCGCCCCTTTGAATGCCCAGCGACTGGCGATCATCGGCAGCGGCAAGGTTGCTCAAGCGCATCTGCACTACGCCAAAGCGCTGCGCGACTGGCAGAGCATCAGCCTGTATTCGCCATCGCTGCTGGAAGATGCGCAAACACAGGCTGTGTTGAAGTCCATCGCGCCGTCACTGAAGATTGCCGACAGCCGCGAGACCGCCATTGCCGATGCGGATGTGATCATGCTCTGCACCTCGTCGGCCGGGCCGGTAATCGATCCTGCCGGGTTAAGCCAACCGGCGCTGATCACCTCGATCAGCACCAACGCCCCGCGCGCCCATGAAGTACCGCCGCAAAGCCTCAACGACATGCAGGTGTTCTGCGACTATCGTCTGACCACGCCGGGTTCGGCAGGTGAGATGCTGATTGCCGCCGAACAGCATGGCTGGAGCAAGGATTCGATTGTCGGCGACCTCGCCGACTTGCTCAGCGAAAAAGTGCAGCGCCCGGGTTACGACCGTCACGTGTTCTTCCGTTCAATCGGCTTGGGCCTGGAAGACATTGCCCTCGCCAATGCGGTTTATCACTTAACCCACTAACGCCAAAAATCCCTGTGGGAGCGAGCCTGCTCGCGAATGCGGTCTGACATTCAGCGAAGATGTCGACTGATACACCGCTTTCGCGAGCAGGCTCGCTCCCACAAGGGACTAGCGAACGCCTTGATATTGCGTACCCACTGGAGACCTACATGAGCCACGCAGATTTCATCATCATCGGCGGCGGGATTGCCGGCGCTTCCACCGGGTTCTGGCTGGCGCCGCACGGCAAAGTGATCGTGCTCGAGCGTGAAACCCATCCCGGCTATCACTCCACCGGTCGCTCCGCCGCGCTGTACACCGCCGCCTACGGCACCGCACAGGTCCGCGCACTGACTCAGGCGAGCCGCGCGTTTTTCGACAGTCCTCCGAGCGGCTTTTGCGAGCATCCGCTGCTGACTCCGCGCGGCGAAATGACCGTCGACTTCATCGGTGATCCCGCCGAACTGAACAACCAATACCTCAGCGCCAAAGCCACCGTGCCGCAGATGCAACTGCTCAGCGCCGACGAAGCCTGCGCGCGTCTGCCGATCCTGCGCCGGGAAAAAGTCCACGGCGCGATCTACGACCCATCGGCCTGCGACATCGACACCGACGCGCTGCATCAAGGCTACCTGCGCGGCATCCGGCGCAACCACGGCGAAGTGCGCACCGATTGCGAAGTGCTCGGCTTGAGCCGCGATGCCGATGGCGTGTGGATCGTGCAGACCAATGGCGAGACGTTCAGCGCACCGGTGCTTATCAACGCCGCCGGTGCGTGGGCCGACAAGATCGCTGCCCTGGCCGGTGCGCAGCCGCTGGGTCTGCAACCGAAACGCCGCGCCGCATTTATCTTTGCCGGCCCGGAAGGCGTGGACACTCATCATTGGCCAATGCTGGTCAGCCTCGACGAATCCTTCTACATGAAGCCCGACGCCGGCATGTTCCTCGGCTCGCCGGCCAATGCCGACCCGGTCGAACCGCACGACGTGCAGCCGGAAGAACTCGACATCGCCATGGGCATTTATCAGATCGAAGAGGCCACCACGCTGACCATTCGCCGTCCGACCCGCACCTGGGCCGGTCTGCGCAGTTTCGTTGCCGACGGTGATTTGCTCAGCGGCTTTGATCCGCAGGTGCCAGGGCTGTTCTGGGTCGCCGCGCAGGGCGGTTACGGCATTCAGACGTCGCCGGCGATGGGCCAGGCCAGTGCGGCGCTGGTGCGCGGCGAGCCATTCCCCGAGCACCTGCATCAATTCGGTCTGGACAGCGCCATGCTCTCCCCGGCCCGACTGGCTTGATCGCATCGACTCGTCCAAAGGATTGCGGCACACTCGCAGCGCCCCGGCACAAGGGGCGCTGACGCTGCCTGGAGCTCCACTGTCATGACTGCCCCCGAATTCGACCCGGCGCTGGATAACTTCCGCGCCATCGCCGACGCCATCGCCACGCTGTTCTTTCCCCACGCCGAGGTGGTGCTGCACGACCTGCGCACGCAGAAGGTCGACTACATCGCCAACAACCTGTCCAAGCGCGAGATCGGCGACGACTCGTCACTCGAAGACATGCTCAGCGAGGATGTCAGCGACAGGAACATCGGCCCGTACGAAAAGCTCAACTGGGACGGTCAGAAAATTCGCAGCGTGAGCACCGTGCTGCGTGACAGCGAAAGTCGGCCGCTGGCGGTGCTGTGCATCAATCTGAATATTTCCCTGTTCGAGAACGCCAAAGCGGCGCTGGACCTGTTTCTCTCGCCGAGCAAGCTGATTCCGCAGCCGGACTCGCTGTTCCGTGATGACTGGCAGGAACGCATCAACACCTTCCTCCACGCCTGGTTGCGCGAGCGGCAGTTGAGCCTGAACCTGCTGACCCGCGATCACAAACGCGAACTGGTGCTGGCGCTGCACGCCGAGGGGGCGTTCAAGGGCAAGAGCGCCTCGAACTACGTGGCCAATGTGCTGAACATGGGGCGGGCGACGGTGTACAAGCATTTGAAGGAATTGAAGGGCTGAATTCTGCGGTGACTCGTCCGGCCCCATCGCTGGCAAGCCAGCTCCCACAGTAATTGCGTCACACACAAAATTTATGGCGACCGCTGAACCTGTGGGAGCTGGCTTGAACTGGTCAAGTAATATTGGACACCCGTTAGGGTTTTTCAGGCCGCCATTTTCTCCATGGCGACCGGTGACCGGTAGTTGTTGTAGCTATGGAGTCTGGTGTTGTTGTAGCGCATTAGGTAGCGCTGCAAATCAACCCGGGCTTCGTACTCGCAGCGGTACCCCGCTTCAGGTACCCACTCCGATTTCAGACTTCCAAAGAAACGCTCCATCGGTGCGTTGTCCCAACACTCTCCCTTGCGACTCATGCTCTGCCTCAGCCCGTGCGCTAGCAGCTCATTCCTGAATTTATGGCTGGTGTACTGGCAGCCTTGATCGGAGTGAAACAGCACGTCTTTAGGTCTGCCTCGCAACTCAACGGCCATTCGTAAGGCCTCACAGGTCAGTTCCGCATCCGAGATCATTGAAAACGCCCAACCCACCAGTCGGCGGGCGAAGAGATCCAAAACCGCAGCGAAATACATCCACCGGGTGCCGACCTTGATATACGTGACATCGGCGCACCACACCTCATTGATTGATGTGACATCGAACTGGCGCTTGAGCACGTGCGGTGCGACCAAAGCCTCTACGCCTGATGATTTGTATTTATGGCGCCGGCGCTGACGGCTAGTCACTCCGGCTTCACGCATCAAACTACGAGCCATGTACCGCCCGACTCGATGTCCTTTGGCCTGTAGTTCCCGGGAAAGGGTGCGTGCCCCGGCCGATGCTCTCGATTCCTTATGATGCTCAACCAGCATGGCTTTGAGTTTCTCCCGCTCAGGACTCACCTTGCCTTGGCGCTGACGCCAGGCATAAAAGCTGCTGCGGCAAACATCAAACACACGGCAACAGTCGTTAACGCCGTATAGCTCTGCCAGCTCATTGATCAATGAGAATGATCTTTGGCGTCCAATAGCAGCAGAGCACTGGCTTTTTTAGGATTTCAATATCCCGGTCTTTTTGCCTGAGCAAGGCTTTGAGTTCTTGAATCTCTCGGTGGTCAGCCGTAATCGCTTTGGCCCCCACCGGCGTTGTACCCAGGCGCTCTTTGCGAACCTGGGCGACCCAGCGACGCAACGCGGTAGGGCCGATGTCTAGACTGGCACAGACTTCGGGAACCGATATCCCCTCGTCCAATACCATGCCGACAGCCTTGAGTTTGAATTCAGTTGAATAAGAGTTACGCATATCCGAACACCTCAGATTTGGACGCCATCATAGCGCCTGATTGAAGTGTCCAAAATCATTAGGCCAGTTCAGCTTGCCAGCGATAACGGACTGTCAATCGCCGTAGATATCGGTCTTGAAATACTTCTCGGAAATCTTCTGATACTCGCCATTCGCGCGAATCCCGTCGATGGCGCTGTTCAACTGGCTGACCAGTTCACCGTTGCCCTTGCGCACGGCAATCCCGGCACCCTCGCCGACGTACTTCGGATCCTTCAGCTCCGGCCCGACAAACGCATAACCCTTGCCGCGCGGCATCGACAGAAAGTCATTGAGCGGGATGGTGTCGGCGAAAATCGCATCGAGGCGCCCCGCCGCCAGGTCCATGTAGATTTCTTCGTTGTTGCTGTAGCGCTTGACGTTGATGCCCTTGGGTTCGAACACCTCGGTGGCATAACGATCGGTGGTGGTCGCGCGCTGCACGCCGACGTTCTTGCCTTTGAGGCTGGCGTACTGATCATCGACCGTAGCGCCTTCCTTCATGACCAGACGCGAAGAAGTGAAATAGTACTTGTGGCTGAAATCCACCGACTTCTTGCGATCTTCGTTGATGGTCATCGACGACAGCGCCATGTCGATCTTCTTCACTTTCAGCGAAGGAATCAGCCCGTCGAACTCACCTTCGACCCACACGCACTTGACCTTCATCTGCGCACAAAGGGCATTGCCGATGTCGTAGTCGAAGCCGACGATTTCACCTTTGTCGGTTTTCGACGCGAATGGCGGATAGGCCGCTTCGATGCCGATACGCAGGGTTTTCTCGGCGGCGAAGACGCTGGAGCAGGCCAGCAGACTGAGAGCCAGACCGGTGATGAGGGGAAGTTTCTTCATGTTCGTTCTCTCGCGGGTTGTTGTTGGTTTGGCGAAGAAGCAGCTACAAGCGGCAAGCTGATAGCGGCAAGACAGAAGCTTTTTTGTACTTGGAAATCCATACTGGACTCATAGGTACAAGCCGTCAATCAGGGAGAAGAGAGTGTCTGCGAGGTTTTTGGGTGTTGCAGATGGCCTCATCGCTGGCAAGCCAGCTCCCACAGTTTCAGTGGTGCACAAAAAATATGTGCACGACGCAAAACCCTGTGGGAGCTGGCTTGCCAGCGATGGCGGATTGGAGGGCGCTACAGGAGTTATTTATTCCAGCGATCGGCGGCAGCATGATCACTGTCGCGCCCTTCGACCCAACGCGGGCCGTCACTGGTGTTTTCTTTTTCCAGAACGGCGCGCGGGTTTTCAGGTAGTCCATGACGAAGGCGCAGGCATCGAACGCGGCCTGGCGGTGGGCGCTGGCGGCGCCGACGAAGACGATCGGTTCGCCCGGTTCCAGCGCGCCGATGCGGTGCAGCACTTCCAGTTTCAACAGCGGCCAGCGCTGCTCGGCTTCGACAGTGATCTTGCCCAGAGCCTTTTCGGTCATGCCCGGATAGTGTTCGAGGAACATCCCGGCCACGTCGAGACCGTCGTTGAAGTCGCGCACATAACCGACAAAGCTCACCACCGCGCCAACGCCGGCATTGGCCGCGTGCATCGCATTGACTTCAGCGCCCGGATCAAACGGCTTGGCCTGCACGCGAATCGTCATGCTCAGCCTCCGGTGACGGTGGGAAAAAACGCCACTTCGTCGCCATCGACCACCGGCTCGTCGAGCTGGCAGAGATCTTCGTTGCGTGCGCACATCAGGTTCTGCTCGCTCAATACTTCGGCGCCATCACGTTGCGCCTGCATTTCAAGCACATGCGCCCGAACGTCATCGACGGTGGCGAAATCGCCTTCAACCGCAACCGAATCCACGCCCAACGCTTCACGGTAACGGGCAAAAAACTTCACGGTCAGTTTCATGGCTGCTCCGCCTGGAAGTGGCCGCTCTTGCCGCCGACTTTCTCCAGCAGACGCACGCTTTCGATGGTCATGCCCCGGTCGACGGCTTTGCACATGTCGTAAATGGTCAGGGCGGCGACGCTGGCGGCGGTCAGCGCTTCCATTTCGACGCCGGTCTGCCCGGACAACTTGCAGCGAGCGACGATGCGCACGCTGTCATCACCCTCAGCGCTGAGTTCGACTTTGACGCCGGTGAGCATCAGCGGGTGGCACAGGGGAATCAGATCACTGGTCTTCTTCGCCGCCTGAATCCCGGCAATGCGCGCCACGGCGAACACATCACCCTTGGGATGACCGCCGCTGACGATCATCTGCAGGGTTTCAGGGAGCATGCGCACCAGCGCTTGAGCGGTCGCTTCACGGAACGTCACGGCTTTTTCAGTGACGTCGACCATGTTGGCGCGACCTTGGGAATCGATATGAGTCAGCACGGGATTACTCCTGATCAGGAGCGTGGATTGTAAACCTGTGGGTCAGATATCCGCACGCACGAATATGGCGTTCTTCGTGTAGATACCGTCTTGAGCCTCACCGGGCAAGCGCAAGTTTCGGGTCATATGGCAGTCCTGACTTGAGCACTCCGTAAATGAAGTGCAGCAGCTTGCGCATTGCTGCGCAGATGATCTGCTTGGGGGCCTTGCCATTGGCTTCCAGGCGTTCTTTCATCGCCTTGATCGCCTTATTGTGTTTCAGCGCCACCATGCCAGGCATGTAAAGGCCTGCACGCAGCCGTGCTGACCCTACTCTTGAGATCAGGGTGTGACCTTTGAGCTTTCCTGATTCCTGCAGCTTTGGATTGAGCCCTGCGGCAGCGACCAGTTGGCGAGGATCACTGTATTTGCGCAGGTCACCCAGTTCGGCGAGCAATCGTTCAAGCGTTTTTTGTCCGATGCCGTCGATGGTTACGATGAGATCCCGCATCTGACGCATATCCGGGTCGTCATCGATGTGTTTTTTGATCGCCTTATGCGTTTCTACGATCTCTTTTTCGATATGGCGCAGAACGGAGTTGATCGAGTCTTTGACCTTTTCGTCGGAAACGTCCAGACGATTAAGCTCCATTTGTTCCATTTCCTGAAGGTCATCCAGGCGGCGCACCATTGCTTTTAACTGGCGGTATTTCAGCGGCTCAGGCGCCCATGGGTGAAGTTTTTGATCCTTTTCCCGGGCAAAGTCGGCGATCAGTTTGGCATCGCTTTTATCGGTCTTGATGCGGCGCAGTTCGCTGTCAGCGTACGCTTTGGTCGTAGCCGGGTTCACGACGCAGACCCGGAAGCCTTTGTTGTAAACGAATTCCGCGAGCTCCAAGTGGTAGACGCTGGTGGCTTCCATCACGATCAGGGCCGAACGCTCGGCGTTTTTCTAGCCACGCCTCAAACTCTTTAAAGCCCTTTGGATCGTTGGCCAGCTTGGCCTTGGTTTTGTGCTTGCCGTTGGGCTGGTGTGTAGCGATATCAAAGGTGTTCTTTGCGATGTCGACGCCAACGAAACCGGACATGATCGTTTCTCCACTTGTTCCCTGTTGCGATCATCACGTCACTCTGTCCAACCTTGCGAATGCGGGCTCTCGCCGCAGGCGGGCCCAAGATACCGTGCGAACTGTACGAGTGAGTGTGGAGGGCTGGAGCACGATCTACGTCACAGGCAAAAAGCCTAAGGAGCTGCGCGGCTTCCAAGTCCCTCCCTCGATGATCAGTCGAGAACTATCGCTCCTGACGGAGCGTTAGTCGAGATACAAGGAGCTGCCGAAGGCTGCGATCTTTTGACTTTGATTTTTAAAAACAAGATCAAAAGATCGCAGCCTTCGGCAGCTCCTACATTGGGATTTGCGTAGGGCATAAAAAACCGGGCGGCCGATTGGCCGCCCGGTTCTGGGTGAAGGGTTACAAATGCGATTCGGCGTATTCGGCCAGGATCGAGCGAGGCACCCCTTGCAGGGTGATGTGCACACCGTTGGGGAAATCCTTGAAGCGTTCGGTCAGGTAGGTCAGCCCGGAGCTGGTCGCGGACAGGTATGGGGTGTCGATCTGCGCCAGGTTGCCCAGGCACACCACTTTGGAACCGGCGCCGGCACGGGTGATGATGGTTTTCATCTGGTGCGGCGTGAGGTTCTGGCATTCGTCGATCAGGATCAGGCTCTGCTGGAAGCTGCGACCACGAATATAGTTGAGCGATTTGAACTGCAACGGCACTTTGCTGAGGATGTAGTCGACGCTGCCATGAGTGTTTTCGTCATCCATGTGCAAGGCTTCGAGGTTGTCGGTGATGGCGCCCAGCCAAGGCTCCATTTTTTCCGCTTCGGTGCCGGGCAGGAAGCCGATTTCCTGGTCCAGACCCTGCACGCTGCGGGTGGCGATGATGCGGCGATAACGTTTGCTGACCATGGTCTGCTCGATCGCAGCGGCCAGCGCCAGAATGGTTTTACCGGACCCGGCGGCGCCGGACAGGTTGACCAGATGAATGTCCGGGTCAAGCAACGCGTACAGCGCCAGACTCTGATAGATGTCGCGCGGCTTCAGGCCCCACGCCTCCTGATGCAACAGCGGTTCCTGGTGCAGGTCGAGGATCAGCAGGCGGTCTTCCTGGATTTCCTTGATCCAGCCGACAAAGCCCTGTTCGTCGATGATGAACTCGTTGATGTGCACGGCCGGCAGGTTGTCGATCAGTTGTACCTGATGCCAGGTGCGGCCGTGGTCCTGACGGGTTTCGACCTTGCTCACGCGGTCCCAGAATGAGCCGGTCATGTTGTGGTAGCCGTTGGGCAGCAGGGACACGTCATCGACCAATTGGTCGGTGCTGTAGTCCTCGGCGTCGATGCCACAGGCGCGCGCCTTGAGGCGCATGTTGATGTCTTTGGTGACCAGCACCACCGGTTTTTGCGGATCGCGGGTATGCAGATCAATCAGTTGGTTGATGATTTTGTTGTCGTTCAGATGCTCGGGCAGAATCAGGTTCGACTCGGCCTGCTTGCTCATCAGAATTGACAGCAAGCCCTTCGGCCCGCCCTTGCCACGCTGGATCGGCACGCCCAGCTCAACGTCTTCAGGGGACGCATCGCCCAGGGTCTTGTCGATCAGGCGGATCGCCTGGCGGCATTCGGCGGCCACGCTGTGATGGCCGCTCTTGAGCTTGTCCAGCTCTTCCAGCACGGTCATCGGGATGGCGACGTGGTGTTCTTCGAAATTCAGCAGGGCATTTGGATCGTGAATCAATACGTTGGTATCGAGTACATACAGGATTGGCTGGTTGGAGGAAGGGCTGCGT
Source organism: Pseudomonas sp. AC255 (assembly GCF_979258175.1). Taxonomy (NCBI): domain Bacteria; kingdom Pseudomonadati; phylum Pseudomonadota; class Gammaproteobacteria; order Pseudomonadales; family Pseudomonadaceae; genus Pseudomonas; species Pseudomonas sp. AC255. The sequence continues at coordinate 4,204,204 of NZ_OZ409841.1, forward strand.
CCGTGATCATCCATACTCGGTCACCTTTGTGGGAGCCATTCGACGCAATACCGTGACAGTGCTGCGCCTCGAGGTGACTGCCGAATTCATCCACGAGGGCCTGGATGAACTGCACACAATAGGAGTCTGGGAAGACGCCACCTGTGTCGCAGGTTTCGGCGGTCTGTCTTCGTAATACTCCAAAACCGATGACATAAAAAAGCTCTTTGACGGTTTTTTTAAGTTTATTTTGCAGAGTGACGAAAAGCCCTTGGCGGACTCCCCGTACCCCGCTAAAGTCGGAAGTCCGCCTGCATCGAATTCCTCCTGAAAATCACCCCAAGTCCAATGTTTCCGGGCTTTTTGTCATTTCTCAACGAAACGCGTCCTGACAGTCTTCCCAGCCGATGCCGCTCTGCGCAGTCTGGGTGATCAGCCACGGCAGGGACGTCTTCACCGCATCCTGTTTCATGTTGAAATTGATCACCCCGTGCCGCCACAGCAGCATCAGGGTCAGCACCCGCTGCGCGCTTGCAGGGCCTTTGAGTTCGCCGGCACCGTCCTGGGCATCGATGTCCCACAGCGCCACTTGCAGGCCCTGGCTATTGAAGAAACCTTGTGCGTCACTGCGGCGCTGGCCATCCGGCGGACGGAACAGCGGCACGTAGTTTTCCGGCAGTTTGTTCTTCACCAGATCGGCGCTGCGCCGCACCGAATCCTGCCAGTCCTGCCAATGGCTGTGAGAGCGGAACTCCCAGCCCTGCACGCCAACGCACTGCCGGGAGAAACTCGCCTGCAGGCTGCTCACCGAACGGCCAGCGAGTCGCGCCTGAATATCCTTGCCCAGTACAAAGAATGTCCCGCTCAGATTAGATTTTCGCAGGTATTCGGTCAGCCAGTCGGTGTTGTCCGGTTGCACGTTGGCGGCGCTGTCGAAAGTCAACATAAAAAGCCGATCATGCATGTCGTCGCCGTTGCGCTCGTAGTCGCCGAAACGATCGAATTCGTTACTGGTTTGCGGTGACAGCGCGGCCTTGCGCATCAGCTCGTCGAGGTACTGCAAATGGAAGATCCGGCTCGGCTCGGCCCACTTGGTGTAATAGCTGTCGTCGCTGACGACGAACTTGGCCGCCTGCTCGCGCAGGGTCGGCAGGTCTTCGACGAGGAAGCAGAACGAGGCGTCCTGATCGCAGCTTTGCTGGGCGTGGTTGTAGTTGGCGAGCAAGCGCTGCCAGAGGCGCTGGCGCAGCTGATTGACCGCATCGATATTGACCGTGCGCAGGCCCAGGCGCTGGGCCAGTGCCGCCTCGTCGATGGACTCGGTGCCGAGCAGGCCGCGAGCGAACATGAGGATTTCCGCCCGCGACGCGACGTCGAACAGGGTCGGGTTGCTGAGCTGCTCCGGCCAGGTCGTGCGATCCAGCGTCGCCGCATCGCCGGGCGCCGCCATGGCGCCGAAGCTCAGCAGCCACGTGGTGAATAAAAGAACAATGCGCAAAGGGATGTCTCCATAACAAAACCCGCGCGGCACTATAGCTGATCCTGTCCTATTCCCCTCAGCCATGGATGATCGTTCCCACGCTCTGCGTGGTAACGCCTCCCCGGACGCTCCGCGTCCGACGACTGTGACGCAGAGCGTCACGGGCTGCATTCCCACGCGGAGCGTGGGAACGATCATGTGAATCCGCGTTCGCGAGCAGGCTCGCTCCCACAAGGGGTTTGAGTTAAGCCGTCGATCACCTATGGGCTTGATAGCTGGAGTCAACAAGGACAACCCCCTAGAATCGCCCCCACGATTAAAGGAGACGACTTCATGCTGATGGTGATTTCCCCCGCCAAGACCCTCGACTACGAAACACCGCCGGCGACCCAGCGCTTTACCCAGCCGCAGTACCTCGACCATTCCCAGGAATTGATCCAGCAGTTGCGCGAGCTGAGTCCGGCGCAGATCAGCGAGTTGATGCACGTGTCCGACAAGATCGGTGGCCTCAACGCCGCGCGTTTCGGCAGCTGGACACCCGCCTTCACCCCGGAAAACGCCAAGCAGGCCCTGCTCGCCTTCAAGGGTGACGTGTATACCGGCCTCGACGCTCAGTCCTTCAGCGAGGCGCAATTCGATTACGCGCAAAAGCACTTGCGCATGCTCTCCGGCCTTTATGGCCTGCTGCGGCCGCTGGACCTGATGCAACCCTATCGCTTGGAAATGGGCACCAAACTGGCCAACGGCCGTGGCAAGGATCTGTATGCGTTCTGGGGTACGCGCATCAGCGAGTGGCTGAATGAAGCGCTGGCCGATCAGGGCGATGACGTACTGCTCAACCTTGCATCCAACGAATACTTTTCTGCGGTCAAGCGCAGCGCGTTGAAGGCGCGGATCATCAATACCGAGTTCAAGGATCAGAAGAACGGCCAGTACAAGATCATCAGTTTCTACGCGAAGAAAGCGCGCGGCCTGATGAGCCGTTTTGTGATCCAGGAACGCATCAACGACCCGGCTCAGCTCAAGCAATTCGATGTACAGGGTTATCGCTACAGCGCCGAACAATCGAAACCTGACAATCTGGTGTTTTTGCGCGACCACGCCCCGGAATAAAGCATGCCCTTTGCACGACTCTTTTCCTCCAGAGTCGTGCAGTCCGCCCGAAGTCAAAATTCCCCCGCTGCATATCGCCAAATTCATGGCGCCAATAAAACCACGCACTCTTTTCTAATTTTAGTTTCACTCGACACTGAAGTTTTTTTTCAGTAGTGGCACTTAAATTTTTTACCCGTAGTGGCACAAAACTATCGACCCCGGTTTCGCCCCGATAACTAAAGGGCGAAATCGTTAGTGCTATCAGTTTGCACCCAGTGCCATCTTCATCAATATTTCAAAAAATTTCGGCTGGCACGATGAGCGGGCTGGAACTATGTCCAAATGCGTTGCTCATACCACCGGTAACGATTCTCGCCGAGTTTGTACGAGATAACTTACGCAGAGCTGATAGCCATGTAACCAAGTTGTCACAGCAACTTGCCTGAGTGACTAACTAGTCTCAAAACAATCGAAGGACAGGAGATACGCACCATTAATATCCCCTACAAAGGCCAAGGCCGCGCCCCTATAAACGTGCTCGCCTGAGCACCTAACTGCTTGATTTACCGGCCCCCTACCGGACGTCGAGCAGGCTACACGACTGCACTAGAGTCTTCCCGCACGGAAGATCGGCTGCATAACAGGGCAAGTCATAACAACAAGGCCTAGTTGCGCACATCTTGAGTGCACTTATTAGACACTCGGAACTTTGTATGCCTGCACACGGCATTGTGGCGCCTGTAAGCCGCACTTCCGAGTGCACTAGTGACCGCTGAACACCATTAACTCCGGCCTTCTAAGGCCTGATATATACAGAGGTAATTGCGATGCGCATCAGCATATTTGGTTTGGGTTACGTTGGCGCAGTATGTGCCGGTTGCCTGTCTGCACGGGGCCATGACGTAGTTGGCGTCGATGTTGCCAAAGACAAGATCGACATGATTAACGCCGGCAAATCGCCGATTGTAGAACCAGGCCTGGGCGAACTGCTGCAACAGGGTATCCAGACCGGTCGTCTGCGCGGCACGACCAACTTCGCCGAGGCGATTCGTGATACCGACCTGTCGATGATCTGCGTCGGCACGCCAAGCAAAAAGAACGGCGACCTGGAACTGAACTACATCGAGGCCGTGTGCCGCGAGATCGGTTTTGTCCTGCGTGAAAAAACCACCCGCCACACCATCGTCGTGCGCAGCACCGTGCTGCCAGGCACCGTGGCCAACGTGGTCATCCCGATTCTGGAAGACTGCTCGGGCAAGAAAGCCGGCGTCGATTTCGGCGTTGCGGTCAACCCGGAATTCCTCCGCGAATCCACCGCCATCGCTGACTACGATCAGCCACCGATGACCGTTATCGGCGAGTTCGATACCGCCTCGGGCGACGTTCTGCAATCGCTGTACGAAGAACTCGACGCCCCGATCATCCGCAAGGACATCGCCGTTGCCGAGATGATCAAGTACACCTGCAACGTCTGGCATGCGACCAAAGTGACCTTCGCCAACGAGATCGGCAACATCGCCAAAGCCGTCGGCGTCGATGGTCGTGAAGTGATGGAAGTGGTCTGCCAGGACAAGACTCTGAACCTGTCCCAGTACTACATGCGTCCGGGCTTCGCCTTCGGCGGTTCGTGCCTGCCCAAAGACGTACGTGCGCTGACCTACCGCGCCGGTTCCCTGGACGTCGAAGCACCGCTGCTCAACTCGCTGATGCGCAGTAACGAATCGCAAGTGCAGAACGCTTTCGACATCGTTGAAAGCCATGAAAAACGCAAAGTCGCCCTGCTCGGTCTGAGCTTCAAGGCCGGCACCGACGACCTGCGCGAAAGCCCGCTGGTCGAACTGGCGGAAATGCTGATCGGCAAGGGTTACGACCTGAGCATCTACGACAGCAACGTCGAATACGCCCGTGTCCACGGTGCGAACAAGGACTACATCGAATCGAAGATTCCGCACGTATCGTCCCTGCTCAACTCCGACTTCGACTCGGTGATCGACAACTCCGACGTGATCATCCTCGGCAACCGCGACGAGAAATTCCGTTCGCTGGCCCAGGAAGCGCCGCAGGGCAAGCAAGTCATCGACCTGGTGGGCTTCATGTCCAAGGCCACCAGCGCCGGTAGCCGCACCGAAGGCATTTGCTGGTAAGGCAAGCCTCAAGCTTCAAGCCGCAAGCAAAAGCAACACGCTTGCGGCTTGAAGCCTCCATCACCTTCGGATGACGGTTATGACCAAGCTCAAACATTTTTTTCTGCAATCAGCCGGCTGGCTTTTTTATCTCAGTCTGCTGATGGGCCTGGCCTTGATGCTGCCCACGTCCACATTCGACTCCGAGTCGAAGGACTTCATTTTCCTGATTGGCGCCGTGGGTATCTGGCGCTACTCGATGGGTGCAACGCACTTTGTGCGCGGCATGATTTTTCTCTACATCGTTTACCCGCACCTGCGTCGCAAAGTACGCAAGCTGGGTAAAGCGGCCGATCCGTCGCATGTGTTTCTGATGGTCACCAGCTTTCGTATTGACGCGCTGACCACCGCGCAGGTCTACAGCTCGGTGATCCGCGAAGCCATCGACTGCGAACTGCCGACCACCATTGTCTGCTCGATCGTGGAAATGTCCGACGAGCTGCTGGTCAAGGCGCTGTGGGCACGGATGAATCCGCCGGAGCGGGTCAAGCTCGACTTCGTGCGCATTCCCGGCACCGGCAAGCGCGATGGTCTGGCCTTCGGTTTCCGTGCGATCTCCCGTCACCTGCCGGACGACCGTGCCGTGGTGGCCGTGATCGACGGCGACACCGTGCTCGGCGAAGGCGTCGTGCGCAAGACCGTGCCGTGGTTCCAGTTGTTCGGCAATGTCGGCGGCCTGACCACCAACGAGTTCTGCGAAGTGCGCGGCGGCTACATCATGAGCGAATGGCACAAGCTGCGTTTCGCCCAGCGCCACATCAACATGTGCTCGATGGCCCTGTCCAAGCGCGTACTGACCATGACCGGTCGGATGTCGGTGTTCAAAGCCTCCGTGGTGACCAATCCGGAGTTCATCGCCGACGTTGAAAGCGACTCGCTGCAACACTGGCGCCTGGGCCGCTTCAAGTTCCTGACCGGTGACGACAAGTCGAGCTGGTTCAGCCTGATGCGCCTGGGTTACGACACCTTCTACGTGCCGGATGCCGCGATCAACACCGTTGAACATCCGCCGGAAAAGAGCTTCATCAAGGCCAGCCGCAAGCTGATGTTCCGCTGGTACGGCAACAACCTGCGCCAGAACTCGCGTGCACTGGGTCTGGGTATCCGCCGCCTCGGCGCGTTCACCTCGGTGGTGCTGTTCGACCAGCGCGTATCGATGTGGACTTCGCTGCTCGGCCTGACCGTCGCACTGATCGCCAGCTTCAAGTACGGCACCGCGTTCATCCTCGTGTACCTGCTGTGGATCGGTATCACCCGCCTGATCCTGACGCTGTTGCTGTCGTGTTCCGGTCACCGCATCGGCCCTGCTTACCCGGCGATTCTGTATTACAACCAGATCGTTGGCGCCCTGGTGAAGATCTACGTGTTCTTCCGCCTCGACCAACAATCCTGGACTCGCCAGCCCACATCCCTGACCCGTGATCTCGCCAGCTTTCAACGTTGGTTCAACACCTGGTCGTCTCGGACCATGACCTTCTCCGCCGGCAGCATTTTTGTCGCCGTGCTGCTGATGATGGTCTGACCCGCTCCTATTGAATTAACAAGGAAATCGCCCCTATGAATACCGCCGTCAACGTCAACGTAGTGCATGAATCCGAAGCCCAGCGCCAGCACGCTCGCGTGAAAATCCCGGCCAAACTGCGTTTCTTCGGCCCTGACCGGACTCCGCTCGAAGCGCGGGTCCTCGATCTGTCGGCTGGCGGTCTGGCGTTCAACGCCGGGCAGATGCCGCTGACCATCGGCGAGGTGTACAAGGCGCGTCTGCAATTTGTCATCGACAACCTCGGCCTGGCCATGGACGTTGAACTGCAGGTGCGTTCCTTTGACCGCGCCACCGGCCGCGCCGGCTGCCAGTTCCAGAACCTCGAGCCGCAGGACATTTCCACCCTGCGCCACCTGATCACTTCGCACCTGGCCGGCGACATCGTCAGCATCGGCGAAGTGCTGGCGACCCTGCAGCGCGACAACTTCACCAAGGCGCGCAAGAACAAGACCAACGACACCGGCATGACCCCGTTCGGCCGCCTGAAAGCCGTGACCTTCAGCGCCGGTATTTTCGCTGTTGGTCTGGTCGCTGCCGGTTTCATCTTCAAGTCGGTGTACGGCATGTACTTCGTCAGCCACGCCCAGGCCGGTCTGGTCAGCGTGCCGGGGATGAACATCACCATGCCGCGTGACGGCACCGTACAGAGCCTGGTCAAGTCCGACGGCGTTGCCGCCAAAGGCGCACCGCTGGCGACCTTCAGCACCAGCATGCTCGACGTGCTCAAGGGCCATCTGGCCGAAGACCAACTGGCCCCGGCCAAGGTTGAAGAACTGTTCGGCAAGCAAATGACCGGCACCCTGACTTCGCCGTGCGACTGCACCGTGGCCCAGCAACTGGTGGCTGACGGTCAGTACGCGAGCAAGGGCGACGTGATCTTCCAGTTGGTGCCGCGCAACACCCAGGCCAACGTTGAAGCACGCTTCTCCTATCGCCAGTTCGGCGACGTGCGCCCGGGCACCCCGGTGAGCTTCCAGATCGCCGGCGAAGACAAGACCCGCACCGGCAAGATCGTCAGCAGCACGAGCCTGAAGAGCGCCGACCTGTCCTCCGACATTCGCGTGCAGATCCAGCCTGACGAGCCGCTCGACAGCAGCCTGGCCGGCCGCCCGGTTGAAGTGAACAGCGACCGTGGCCCGAACCTGAACTGGCTGATCGACAAAGCCATGGCTGCCGGTCTTTAAGTCGAGGACATGCCTGTGACTATCACCAGTCTCTTCAGAACGCCGCTATCCCTGTGGGAGCTGGCTTGCCAGCGATTGGATCAATGCGGTCTTGCTGAAACACCGAGTCGCCTGAATCGCTGGCAAGCCAGCTCCCACAAGGGCCCCATGTGCGCCTTGGCATTGGCGGTGAGCTTGGCCGGTTGCGCCGGGCTGCCCGATCAGCGTCTGGCCAACGAAGCGCTCAAGCGTGGCGACACCGCCACCGCTGCGCAGAATTACCAGCAACTGGCCGATCTGGGTTACAGCGAGGCGCAAGTCGGCCTGGCCGATATCCAGGTCGACAGCCGTGACCCGGCGCAGATGAAACAGGCCGAGGCGACTTACCGCGCAGCGGCCAGCGTGTCGCCGCGTGCCCAGGCACGTCTCGGTCGTCTGCTGGTGGCCAAGCCGGGCTCCACCGAAGCCGAGCACCACGAAGCCGAAACCCTGCTGAAAAAAGCCGCCGCCAATGGCGAAGGCAACACGTTGATCCCGCTGGCGATGCTGTACCTGCAATACCCGCACAGCTTCCCCAACATCAACGCGCAGCAGCAGATCGATCAGTGGCGCAAGTCGGGCTACCCGGAAGCGGGTCTGGCGCAGGTGCTGCTGTATCGCACCCAAGGCACTTACGACCAGCATCTGGATGACGTGGAAAAGATCTGCAAGGCCGCGCTCAACACCACCGACATCTGCTACGTCGAACTGGCCACGGTCTATCAGAAACGTGGCCAGGCGGAGCAACAGGCCGAGCTGATCAAGCAGATGCAGGCCGGTTACAGCCGTGGCACCGTCACCGCGCAGCGTGTCGACTCCGTAGCCCGCGTGCTGGCCGATTCGACCCTGGGCAAGACTGACGAAAAAACCGCGCAGGCGCTGCTCGAGCCGATCGCTCCGGGCTACCCGGCATCGTGGGTCACCCTCGCCCAACTGCTTTACGACTTCCCCGAACTGGGCGACGTCGACCAGATGATGAAGTACCTGGACAACGGTCGCGCCGCCGACCAGCCGCGCGCCGAACTGCTGCTGGGCAAGGTCTACTACGAAGGCAAAATGGTCCCGGCCGATGCGAAAGTCGCCGAGGAACACTTCCAGAAAGCCGTTGGCCGCGAAGTGGCCGCCGATTACTACCTCGGCCAGATCTACCGTCGTGGCTACCTGGGCAAGGTCTATCCGCAGAAGGCTCTGGACCACCTGCTGACCGCTGCGCGCAACGGCCAGAACAGTGCCGACTTCGCCATCGCCCAGTTGTTCTCGCAAGGCAAGGGCACCAAGCCCGACCCGCTGAATGCCTACGTGTTCAGCCAGTTGGCCAAGGCCCAGAACACCCCGCAAGCCGATGAACTGGCAGCGACCCTCGAGGCGCAATTGCCGCCCGAGCGCTTGCCCGAAGCCCGCCGCCTGTTGCAACAGGAACAGGCCAGCCGTGGCGCCCTGAACTCGAACACGCTGCAACTGCACGCCCTGCAAGAAGAAGACGGCGAGGAAAACTATGAAGCTGAACCCATTCGTGAAGGCCGGTATTGGCCTCACCTTCGCGCTGCTCTGGTCTTGCCCGACACTGGCTGCGATGACTGAAACCAAGAATTTCGGTCTGGAAGTGAAACTCACCGGCCAGTCCGAAGACGACCGTGACCTCGGCACTGCCGGCGGCGGTGACGTCAATGGCGTGGGCCTCGACCTGCGTCCGTGGATCTACGGCGAAAGCGGCGCGTGGAGCGCCTACGCGATGGGTCAGGCGGTGACCTCGACCGACATCATCGAGACCGACACCCTGCAACAATCCGACGGTGAACAAGCCACCGACAACAGTGATCGCAAAACCAAGAAGAACTACCTGGCGATGCGCGAGTTCTGGGTCGGCTACAGCGGCCTCACCCCGTACCCGGGCGAGATGCTCAAGTTCGGTCGTCAGCGTCTGCGCAATGACGACGGCCAATGGCGTGACACCAACATCGAAGCGCTGAACTGGACCTTCGACACCACCCTGCTGCGGGCCAATGCCGGTGTTGCCGAGCGTTTCAGCGAATACCGCACCGACTTGAAAGAGCTGGCGCCGAAAGACAAGGATCGCCTGCACGCCTACGCCGACGCTGCTTACCAGTGGACACCGGGCCAGTGGGTCGGCATTCGCGGCCACCACACTCACGATGACGGCAAACTCGATTACGCCGAGCCGGGCGTCCCGCGCGACTCGCTGGACAAGACCGAGAACGGCGACATCAGCTGGATCGGACTGACTGCCGACAGCGACGCCTACAACTGGCGCAACACCAACACCGTCAACTACTGGGGCAGCATCACCGGCATGAGCGGCGACCGCGACACGGTCAATGCGCTGAACGCCGACGGCACGCGCCCGACACAAGCCAAGCGCAGCGATGACATCAGCGGCTGGGCAGCCGATGTCGGCGTGCGTCTGCGCCTCGATCCGCAGTGGCAAGTCGGCGGTGCCTACGCCCGCGCCAGTGCCGATTACGAACAGAACGGTCTGGAGAGCAACCGCTCCAACTACACCGGTACCCGCTCGCGCGTGCACCGTTTCGGCGAAGCGTTCCGTGGCGAAATGAACAACATGCAGACCGCCACCCTGTTCGGTTCGTGGATGGTCAACGACGAGTACGACGCCAGCCTGATCTATCACAAGTTCTGGCGTGTCGACGGCAACAAGCCGGTCGGCAGCAACGGCATCAATGCGGTGGAAAACAACACCGACGACGTCACCGGCGCGATCCTCTCCAGCACATCCTTGCCGCTTGAAGATGGCAACAAGGACCTGGGTCAGGAAATGGACCTGGTCGTCACCAAGTACTTCAAGCAAGGCCTGTTGCCGGCGGCGTTGAGCCAGTCGATCGACGAGCCTTCGGCACTGGTGCGTTTCCGTGGCGGTGTGTTCAAACCGGGCGATGCCTACGGCAGCCAGGTTGATTCCTACATGCACCGCGCATTCATTGACGTGATCTGGCGCTTCTGATGCAAACCGCCAAGGGAGTGCCCGACATGATCAGCACCAGAACAGGCTCACTCAGCCTGCTGGCCGGCGCGATGCTGCTGGCCAGCGCCGGCGCCTTCGCCAATGTTGAACCGGCGAAACCTGCGACCGTGGCCAAGGAACTGCAACAGGCCAAGACCTACACCGTCAGCAGCGCGCCGACCGACGCACTGAAACTGGCCAAGCCGACACTGCCCGACCTGTCCGGCTTCACCGCCGAAGCCGCTGCCGCGAAGATCGTGCGCAGCAAACCGGGCAAGATCAGTGTGCGCCGGATGATGCAGGAAAACGCCCTGAAGGACTTCATCGGCGGCGATAACAAGATGGCCGAATGGGTCGTGCGTCAGCACGGCATTCCGCAGGCGATCTTCATCGACGACGGCTACATGAACCTCAAGGATCTGGCGAAAAAACTGCCCAAGCAGTATTTCAGCGAGACCGCTCCGGGCGTGTACCTGGCCAAATTGCCGATCGTGGTCGGCGAGAAAGGCATCCTCGAAATCGACGGTCAGACCCAGGAACTGCGCCTGTCCCAAGAGGCCGGTTCGTTCCTGGTCAACGACGGCAAGCTGTTCGTGCGTGACACCAAAGTCACCGGCTGGCGCGAAAAGGACAACGGCCCGGCAACCTTCCGTTCGCCGAAGGAATTCCGTCCTTTCCTGCTCTCCTGGGGCGGCACCGAGACCTACATCGTCAACAGCAAGATGGCCAGTTTCGGTTACGCCAACAGTAAGTCGTACGGGGTAAGTATTTCCCAGTACACGCCGAACATGGCCAAAGTCCTCAAGCGCCCGGAACCGACCGGCTGGATCGTCGGTTCCGAGTTCTCGGACATGTGGTACGGCTTCTACTGCTACGAAACCAGCGACTTTGTGGTCAAGGGCAACACCTACAAAGACAACATCGTCTACGGCATCGACCCGCATGACCGCTCGCACCGTCTGATCATTGCCGAGAACACCGTTCATGGCACGAAGAAGAAGCACGGGATCATCATTTCCCGTGAGGTCAACGACAGCTTCATCTTCAACAACAAGAGTTTCGACAACAAGTTGTCGGGCCTGGTGATCGACCGTAACAGCGTCAACAACATCATTGCCTACAACGAGATCTACAAGAACCACACCGACGGCATCACGCTCTACGAGTCCGCCGACAACCTGCTGTGGGGAAACAAGGTCATCAGCAATACCCGTCACGGCATTCGTATTCGTAACAGTGTGAACATCCGCCTCTACGAAAACGTTGCCATGACCAACGGCCTGACCGGTATCTACGGCCACATCAAGGACCTGACCGACACCGACCGTGACATCAAGCTCGACCCGTTCGACGCGCAGGTCTCGCTGATCGTCGTCGGCGGCGAGCTGGCGGCCAATGGCAGCGGTCCGCTGTCGATCGACTCGCCGCTGAGTGTCGAGCTGTATCGCGTGTCGATGCTGGCGCCGACCAAGTCCAGCGGGATCAGCTTCAACGGCATTCTCGGCGAGCGCCAGGATGAAATTCTCGATCTGTTGGTGCGCCAGCAGAAAGCCGTGCTGATCGACCCTGTCGAACGCCAGACCGAATTGCAGGACTGAGGATAATTTTTATGCACCCACACATGATCAAACTGCTCAGCCTCTCGGCCCTGACCCTCGGCATTCTCGCTGCCGGCAACGCTCGCGCCGACGCTGAAGGCGCAAGCGTCACGCCACCGAAGTTCACCGCCGAGCCGTGCTGCAACCTGTGCCCGGCGGCCCATGACGCGAAGAACTACACCACGCGTTATCAGCAGAACTTCACCACGCTGGTACAGGCTCAGGGCGACTGGCTGTTCCGTACCCAGGAAGACCTGCGTACCGAGTTCAACACCACGCCGGCCGGCTACAAGCGCCTGCAACAGTTGCACGATGCGTTCAAGAGCAAAGGCGTGGAGCTGGTGATCGTTTACCAGCCGACCCGTGGCCTGGTGAACCGCAACAAGCTCAACCCGCAGGAAAAAGCCGCGTTCGATTACGAGAAAGCACTGGGCAACTACAAGACCATGCTCGGCCGTTTCGCCAAGATGGGCTACGTGGTGCCTGACCTGTCGCCACTGACCAACGAATCGCTGCCGGACACCCTGCCCGCCCACGATTTCTACTTCCGTGGCGACCAGCACTGGACACCATATGGCGCCCAGCGCACGGCAAAAATCGTCGCCGAAAAGGTCAAGCAGATCCCGGCCTTCGCCGACATTCCCAAGCGTGAATTCGAGACCAAGCGCTCCGGGCGCATGGGCAAGACCGGCACTCTGCACAACATGGCCGGGCAACTGTGCGGCACCAGCTACGCGATCCAGTACATGGACCAGTTCACCACCGAGCCGAAAGGCGAAGCAGGCGACGGCGATCTGTTCGGCGATTCGGGCAATCCGCAAATCACCCTGGTCGGTACGTCGCACAGCGGCAAGAACTACAACTTCGCCGGTTTCCTCGAAGAAGCCATCGGCGCCGACATCCTCAACGTGGCCTTCCCCGGCGGCGGTTTCGAAGGTTCGATGCTGCAGTACCTGGGCAGCGAAGAATTCCAGAAGACCCCGCCAAAGATTCTCATCTGGGAATTCTCGCCGCTGTATCGCCTCGACCAGGAAACCATCTATCGCCAGATGATGGCGCTGCTCGACAACGGTTGCGAAGGCAAGGACGCGCAGATGTCCGCCAGCGCCACGCTGAAACCGGGCAGCAAGCAAGAACTGCTGGTCAACAGCAAGAACCTGAACCTGCAGAACGCCAACCATCAGGTCGATATCCGCTTCGCCGACACCTCGGTGAAAACCCTGCAAGCCACCCTCTGGTACATGAACGGTCGCCACGAGGACATCAAGATCGAGAAACCGGAAACCTCCGACACCGACGGTCGTTTCGCCTTTGAGCTGCGCACGGACGAAGACTGGGCCTCGCAAAACCTGCTGGCAGTCGAAGTCCAGGGTCCTGAAGCCGGACCTGGCGCCGCGCCACAAAAAGTCGAAGCGAAAATCTGCAAACGCAACGTATTCCCGGGCGTCGGTCAACAGACCGCGCAGCTCGGGCAATGAGGTCTGCTATGCGAAATCCGAAACTGAAAAATCTGTTGGCACCGACACTCCTGAGCCTGGCGATGTTCGCCGGGGCAACTCAGGCCGCCGCGCCATTGCGTCCACCGCAGGGCTACTTCGCCCCGGTGGATAAATTCAAGACCGGCGACAAGAGCGACGGCTGCGACGCGATGCCGGCGCCATACACCGGTCCGCTGCAATTTCGCAGCAAATACGAAGGTTCGGACAAGGCCCGCGCGACGCTGAACGTGCAGTCGGAAAAAGCCTTTCGCGACACCACCAAAGACATCACCACGCTGGAGCGCGGCACCGCCAAGCGCGTCATGCAGTTCATGCGCGACGGTCGCCCGGAGCAGCTCGAATGCACGCTCGACTGGCTGACCGCGTGGGCCAAGGCTGACGCGTTGATGTCCAAAGACTTCAACCACACCGGCAAGTCGATGCGCAAATGGGCGCTGGGCAGCATGGCCTCGTCGTACATTCGCCTGAAATTTTCCGACTCGCACCCACTGGCCCAGCATCAGCAGGAAGCGCAGCTGATCGAAGCCTGGTTCAGCAAAATGGCCGATCAGGTGGTCAGCGACTGGGACAACCTGCCGCTGGAAAAAACCAACAACCACTCGTACTGGGCCGCCTGGTCGGTGATGGCCACCGCCGTCGCCACCAACCGCCGCGACCTGTTCGACTGGGCGGTGAAGGAATACAAGGTTGGCGTCAACCAGGTCGACGCCGACGGCTTCCTGCCTAACGAACTCAAGCGCCAGCAACGCGCCCTCGCCTATCACAATTACGCCCTGCCGCCGCTGGCAATGATCGCCAGTTTCGCCCAGGTCAACGGTGTCGATCTGCGTCAGGAGAACAACGGCGCACTGAAGCGTCTGGGTGACCGCGTGTTGGCCGGCGTGAAGGACCCTGACGAGTTCGAAGAAAAGAACGGCAAAAAACAGGACATGACCGACCTGAAAGAGGACATGAAATTCGCTTGGCTCGAACCGTTCTGCACGCTCTACACCTGTGCGCCGGATGTGATCGAGAAGAAGCGCGACATGCAACCGTTCAAGACTTTCCGTCTTGGCGGCGACCTGACCAAGGTCTACGACCCGTCGCATGAAAAGGGCTAAAAGCCCCTCACCCTAACCCTCTCCCGGAGGGAGAGGGGACTGACCGAGGTGGCTGTGCGAGTTACGTCGAAATGAAATACCGAGTCGATCTCCATTTTTGAAAACCATGGAGATCAGGCTCCCTCTCCCTCCGGGAGAGGGCGGGGGTGAGGGGCGCGGTCTGACGGCCAGCTCCGCCCTCAAGCGAACACTGTGTCACCCCTCCACTACCACGGGGGGTTTGGGGGGCTTTGGCCCTTGACTGTTGGTTCAAACATGGAGAGATCGGGATGGTATTTTCATCCAACGTGTTCCTGTTTCTGTTCTTGCCGATCTTTCTCGGCTTGTACTACCTGAGCGGGCAACGCTATCGCAACCTGCTGCTGCTGATCGCCAGCTATGTGTTCTACGCCTGGTGGCGGGTGGACTTCCTCGCGCTGTTCGCAGCGGTCACGCTGTGGAACTACTGGATCGGCCTGAAAGTCGGTGCCGCTGGCGTCAGAACCAAACCGGCGCAGCGCTGGCTGCTGCTCGGTGTGGCCGTCGACCTGTGCATCCTTGGCTACTTCAAGTACGCCAACTTCGGTGTCGACAGCATCAACGAAATCATGACTTCGTTCGGTCTCGAGCCGTTCATCCTGACCCACGTGCTGCTGCCGATCGGTATTTCGTTCTACATCTTCGAATCGATCAGCTACATCATCGACGTGTACCGTGGCGACACTCCGGCCACGCGCAACCTGATCGACTTCGCGGCATTCGTGGCGATCTTTCCGCACCTGATTGCCGGCCCGGTTCTGCGTTTCCGCGACCTCGCCGACCAGTTCAACAACCGCACGCACACCCTCGACAAATTCTCCGAGGGCTGCACGCGGTTCATGCAGGGTTTCATCAAGAAAGTATTTATTGCCGACACCCTCGCCGTGGTCGCCGACCATTGCTTCGCCTTGCAGAACCCGACCACGGGTGATGCCTGGCTCGGTGCGCTGGCGTACACCGCGCAGCTGTATTTCGATTTCTCCGGTTACAGCGACATGGCCATCGGTCTGGGCTTGATGATGGGTTTCCGCTTCATGGAAAACTTCAAGCAGCCGTATATCAGCCAGTCGATCACCGAGTTCTGGCGCCGCTGGCACATCAGCCTCTCCACCTGGCTGCGTGACTACCTGTACATCACCCTCGGCGGTAACCGTAAAGGCACGCTGATGACCTATCGCAACCTGTTCCTGACCATGCTTCTGGGTGGTCTGTGGCACGGCGCGAATATCACTTACATCATCTGGGGCGCCTGGCACGGCATGTGGCTGGCGATCGAAAAAATGCTCGGCCTGAACACTTCGCCGCGCAGCCTCAACCCGATCCGCTGGGCGCTGACTTTCCTGCTGGTAGTAATGGGCTGGGTGATCTTCCGTGCCGAGAACCTGCACGTCGCCGGTCGCATGTACGGTGCAATGTTCAGCTTCGGCGACTGGTCGCTGTCGGAACTCAATCAGGCCAGCCTCACCGGTCTGCAAGTGGCGACTCTGGTGGTGGCTTACGTGACCCTGGCGTTCTTCGGCCTGCGTGATCTGTATACCAATCAGCCGCCAGCCAAGACCAAACCGGAAGTCAACGTCGAGGCCAATGGCCCTGCCACCGCAACGCCGGGATTGATCAAGGCAGCACCTGGGGAAAATCCGGCGAGCATCCACGAACCTGGTTACACCGTTGGCGTCGAAGCCCAGGTGCAACCGGCTTACTGGACCGCTGACTGGTCGCGCTACGTGATGCGCGGGCTGATCCTGCTGCTGTTCATCGCCTCGATTCTCAAACTCTCGGCGCAAAGCTTCTCGCCGTTCCTTTACTTCCAGTTCTGAGGGATCTGACATGACCCGCTCATTACGCATCTTCTACATCGCCCTGTTCCTGGTGACGCTGTTGGTCCTGGGTCTGTGGTCGGTTCGCAGCTTCTTCGGCTTCAGCACCAACGCCGATGCGACGGTGCTCAACGGCCGCTGGACGAAGGCGGTGGAAACCCACTACGACGATGAATTCCCGATCAAGCGCCTGGGCACCAACCTCTGGGCCGCGCTGGATTTCAAACTGTTCAACGAAGGTCGTCCGGGCGTCGTGCTCGGCCGCGACCAGTGGTTGTACAGCGATGAGGAATTCAACCCGATCGTCAACGAACAGCAGAACCTGCAAGGCAACTACGCGCTGGTCGAAGGCGTGCGCCAGACCCTGAAAGAGAAAGGCGTGAAACTGGTGATGGCGATCGTGCCGGCCAAGGTGCGTCTGTATCCGGAGCATCTGGATGAAGTGAAGCCTTCGAGCATTCACCAGAACCTGTATCAGGATTTCCACGCCCGTGTCGCGGCCGACAAGATCCTCGCCCCTGACCTTCTCGGCCCGCTGCAACAGGCCAAGCAGAACGGTGAGCAAGTGTTCCTGCGCACCGACACCCACTGGACGCCGGAAGGCGCCGAGATCGCAGCCAATACGCTGGCGAAAACCATTGCCGAGAAATTCCCGCTGAGCGGCGAGCCACAGCGTTTCGTTACCACGCCAGCAGAGAAGGTCACGCACAAGGGCGATCTGCGTCTGTTCCTGCCGCTCGATCCGCTGTTCGAAAACATGATGCCGGCGCCTGAGCCACTGCTCAAACGCAACACCGTTGCCGCCGAGCAACCTGCCGGTGACGACGCCCTGTTCGCCAACAGCGAAGTACCGGTCGCGCTGATCGGCACCAGCTACAGCGCCAACCCCAACTGGAACTTCGTCGGTGCGCTCAAACAAGCGCTGCACAGTGACGTCGTCAACTACGCCGAAGACGGCCACGGCCCGATTCTGCCGATGCTCAGCTACCTGAAAAGCGATGACTTCAAGAACAGCCCGCCACAAGTGCTGATCTGGGAGTTTCCTGAACGATATCTGCCTGTGAACAACGAAATCGGCGACGCCGACCCGCAGTGGGTCGCAGAGCTCAAACAAGCCGGCGCCCGCCAACAAAACGTAGCCATCAACACTAAATCCGAGACGCCCGATCGGGCGCAAAACTGAAAGAGAGGTACACCATGACTTTCACTACTACTCCTCGTCGTCTCGCTAAAAGCTTCGCACTGGTTGCTGGCCTCAGCGTACTTTCCGTCCCAGCCTTCGCCGGCGGCGACGCCGCGCTGTACGGCCCGACCGCACCGAAAGGCTCGACCTTCGTGCGTGTCTACAACGCCAGCAACGCTGAAGTCAGCGCGACTGTCGGCAGCACCAACCTGAGCGACATCGCGCCACTGGCCAGCAGCGACTTCAGCTTCATGCCGGGCGGCGATTACAGCGCCAAGGTCGGCAGCCAGACCCTGCCGGTCAAACTCGCCGGCGACCACTACTACACCCTGGTCAACAACGCTTCCGGCGCGCCACAACTGATCGAAGAGCCGCCATTCAAGAACAAGCAGAAATCCCTGGTGCGTGTACAGAACCTCAGCGACAAATCGCTGACCCTGAAAACCGCCGACGGCAAGACCGAAGTGGTGCCGAACGTGGCAGCCAAGGGCCGTGGCGAACGTGAAATCAACCCGGTGAAAGTCAGCCTGGCGCTGTACGAAGGCGACAAGAAAGTCGGCGACGTGAAACCGGTCGCCCTGGAGCGTGGTGAGGCAGCCGTGCTGTACGTCACCGGCAACGGCAGCAACCTGTCGCCAGTCTGGGTGAAACGCCCGGTGTCGACTCGCTAACCAATTTCCCGCAGAGACGCTGATCCCTGTAGGAGCTGTCGAGTGAAACGAGGCTGCGATCTTTTGATTTTGAAGATCAAGATCAACAGATCGCAGCCTTCGGCAGCTCCTACAAGGGATGCGGCGTCTTCGGACACGAGACAAAAACAAGAGTGAAACGACACAACGTTCGTTGCTCTAACCAAATTGATTTTATGGAGTAAACACTATGATTCCGGTGATCTTGTCAGGTGGTAGCGGTTCGCGTCTGTGGCCTCTTTCGCGCAAGCAATTCCCCAAGCAATTCCTCGCCCTGACCGGCGAACACACGCTGTTCCAGCAAACCCTCGAGCGCCTGGTGTTCGAGGGCATGGACACGCCAATCGTGGTCTGCAACAAAGAGCACCGTTTCATCGTCAACGAGCAACTGGCCGCGCGCAATCTGGAATGCCAGCGCATCCTGATGGAACCGTTCGGCCGCAACACGTCGCCGGCCGTAGCATTGACCGCGATGATGCTGGTCAATGAAGGTCGTGACGAACTGATGCTGGTGCTGCCGGCCGACCACGTGCTGGAAGACCAGAAAGCCCTGCAACGTGCGCTGGCCCTGGCCACCGTCGCTGCGGAAAACGGCGAAATGGTGCTGTTCGGCGTGCCGGCAACCAAACCGGAAACCGGCTACGGCTACATCAAATCCACTGCTGATTCGCTGCTGCCCGAAGGCGTCAGCCGCGTCTCGCACTTCGTCGAAAAACCGGATGTGAAGCGCGCCACCGAGTACGTCGAATCCGGCGGTTACTACTGGAACAGCGGCATGTTCCTGTTCCGCGCCAGCCGCTTCCTCGAAGAACTGAAAAAGCACGATCCGGACATCTACGACACCTGCCTGCTGACCCTTGAGCGCAGCCAGCAGGACGCCGACACCATCACCTTCGACGAAGCCACCTTCGCCTGCTGCCCGGACAACTCCATCGACTACTCGGTGATGGAAAAAACCCAGCGCGCCTGCGTGGTGCCGCTGACCGCCGGCTGGAGCGATGTCGGCTGCTGGTCGTCGCTGTGGGAAGTCAACGAGAAAGACGCCAACGGCAACGTCAGCAAAGGCGATGTGGTCATCCAGGACAGCAAGAACTGCATGATCCACGGCAACGGCAAACTGGTCTCGGTGATCGGTCTGGAAAACATCGTCGTGGTCGAAACCAAGGACGCGATGATGATTGCCCACAAGGACAAGGTCCAGGGCGTCAAGCAGATGGTCAACACCCTCAATGCCCAGGGCCGCAGCGAAACCCAGAACCACTGCGAAGTCTATCGTCCGTGGGGCTCGTACGACTCGGTGGACATGGGCGGGCGTTTCCAGGTCAAGCACATCTCGGTCAAGCCGGGCGCGTGCCTGTCGCTGCAGATGCACCACCACCGCGCCGAACACTGGATCGTGGTCAGCGGCACCGCCGAAGTGACCTGCGACGAGAACGTGTTCCTGCTCACCGAAAACCAGTCGACCTACATCCCGATCGCCTCGGTGCACCGCCTGCGCAACCCGGGCAAGATTCCGCTGGAAATCATCGAAGTGCAGTCGGGTTCGTACCTGGGTGAAGACGATATCGAGCGTTTCGAAGATATCTACGGCCGCTCCACCCCGATCGAACGCGGCGTGTCGGTGAAAACCATCGCGCAGTAATCGATCGCTAAAACGAGAAGCCCTCGTCCAGCCCGTTGCGTTCCCTATCCGCAGCGGGCTGGGCGGGGCTTTTTTCGTTTAGCCGAAGCCAGAGTTTCGGCGAGGTCTGTTCATCCACTTGTCTTCGGCGGTTGCGCCATCAATCGCATGAACACCCTGCAACGGCGCTGTAAAACCGGCAACCAGCAGTTGTTGCGCCCATGGGCTCGGTGTTTCACCGTGTTCTGCAAGCCGTGCTTGATGCCGTGCAGACGATGCTGGGTTCAACGACTGAAAGCCTAATGTGGGTGTACTCGAAGGCGGTGACAACGGCGCATGGACGGGGGTAGTCAAAACTCTGTGTTGAATACGCGTTTGCGCTTCTGAAATATCCATCACGTTGCCCAGGGCAATACTCGCTGCTCCAACCAGCTGTACGGCAGGACTGGAGGCGTGCATCAATAATTTCCCACCGATCTTGAAGCCCGTGGCTACAGCTCCCCGTCTTGCAGCCAATACGTTGGGATCTTCGACGGGGCTGTTGAACGCGACAGACAAAGGACCCATTACCCGACTGGTAGCCTCCTCTCCCACAACTCTGTTCATCGCTGATGAAACCAGCTCGCCGGAGTGATAAAGAACAGCACCGGAGGGCGACGCCGTGTTCGTCCGGGCGGCAGCGATAACATGTGCCTGATGTGTGTTGAGCACGGAGTTGTCCCGGGCTCCCAGCTCTGCCAGCGCTACCGGTATTTCGCGGCGGTAGGCCTGGACGTCGGGATTTGGGTCATTCTCGAAGTAACGGCGCACGGGCTGCATGCCGGCGGCTTGCGTGGGATTGACCAGTTTCTTGTCGGCAAGATCGTGATACACCCGGTCGCCAGCACGCTTGTCGGGCTTGTCGGGCTTGCGCCCGTCGCTGTCCCTGTAAGTCATTGGGTTGTTGCGCAGCGCGCGGTAGCGATTATGGCCGTCGATCGCTCCACCAGGATCGCTGTTCAGCCAGCGTTGCAGCCACGGGACGTAATAGCGAAACCCGTAATAGTAAAGTCCCGTGGCGTCACGTTCCTTTGCCGAATACCGCGCGGTCTTGTAGCTGACGTCGGGTTCTTCGGCCCACGCCGTTGCACCGAATGGATAAAAATGCTCGCGGCTGATCAGTTGCGCATCCGCGTCCAGCTCAAGACTGATTGAACCCAGATGATCATTGAAACTGTATCGGTAGAGATAATTGACGCCGGTCGGCGATGGGCTCTGCCAATGCAGGACGCGTACGATATTGAGTCCGGTCCGCACGATGATCACCTGCAGGCTCTCACCGGTGCCGGTATCGGTGCGTAATTCCAGCGCTGGCAGATAACGCACCTGTGCAAGAAGACTGCGTGCAGAGGCCCGTGACGAACGCGTCTTGCATACCCGCTGACCGGCGCCGTCGTAGAGATAGCTTTCACGATCATCGGCATCTGATCGGCGTGAGACGACCACGACCGAGTCCAGCTGGCAACGCAGATTCCACTGCAACCGGCGTCCCTGATCCAGCAACAGCAAATTACCCCGCGAATCGAAAGCTGCAGCGATCTCTGCTTCAGAGGGCGGCTTACCGTCGTGCCACGGCAAACACCGATTGCTGTAGCGTGCGGCCTGCAGTTGATGACCTGGACTCTGTTGGCCGACGTGAGTCAGCCCGCGCAAATTGCCGCCGGCGTCGTAATGATAACGCTGGCTGTAGTTGGCGACAGCGGTCGGCCCGCCACCGGCAACGCCGGCCTCCCAGCCAGTGGCATGGGACAACTGATAAAGACTGTCATAGCGGTAACGACTGACCGGCTCGATGCGCTGGTTGGCGAACCAGCGCACGGGCAATGCCTGGTCTTCGATACTCGTTACATTGCCCATCGGGTCGTAGGCGTAGATCAGATGCTGCAGCACATTGCCTAGATTGTCCTGAGCATGGCGAGTGAGCAGACAGCCGTCTTCGGGACGGTAGCTCAGCGTAGTCAGCACGCCGTTGCCTGCCAGTTCATGAGTGACTTGTCCGTAAGCGTTGTAGCGAATATCACTGACGACCGAATGGTTCTGAGTCTGAAGTTTGAGCCGTATTTCAACTGCGCGTAACTGGCCGTGGAGAGTCAGTGCGAAGGCCTGCCGATTGCCACCGGCATCGAACTGTTCGAGCACAGGTCCCAGCGGGGCATAGCGCCATTGTGTGGTTGCCCCTTGAGGTTCGAGCAACTTCTGTCGATCGGCGATAGCCTCTGGCCAATCCGCGGCAACCGGCTCAAGCGTGAAGTGACGGATGTTTTCACTGCACTGCCCGGTGATCGCAAACTGCGAGAACAGAACACTGCCACCGGGATCGTCATGACGAATCACTTGACCGAGCTGATTGCGCAGCGGATCGCCCGCGCCGGGGCGGCCATAGGCAAGGCGCTCGGAACAACGGCGAGGTACGCCGGTGCCTTCCTCGAACACCGCGACAGGTCGCAACAAGTCATCGTATGCAATTTCGCGGCATGTGCCACGGCTGTCCCAGTTGCACAGCGTCTGGCCGGCCAAACCCGGCAACTGGACCTGGACTCCCGCATCGGTACTGTCCGAGCGCAGCGCGATATCGTTCAAGGCATGGACAGTGGTGAGGCTGGCGGGCGCTTGTGGATCATTCGCCTGCAACGCCCACAATCGCGCATCCCATTGTTTGACTGCACGGCCGGCGTTGTCGCGCAACGTCCGCTCGATCCGGGGCTCGCTTGCCAACGCCGCATCGGCGCGCCAGTAGTTGACGTTGAGGATGGCCAAACCGCGCGGATCGTTCACGGCAAGCGTTGGCGTATTGCTGTGGATGCCCATAGTGCGTCAACGTCCCAGTGTGCCCTTGGCTCATGAGAGCAAGCGCGGAACCGCATTCCTACTGTCAGAAATTACAGTCCCGACCAACGGTGCGCGCAAACTCGTCCCGAATACCCATTGCGCCAAGCCTTCGGTAGGATGGGGCTCACTCACCCACGGAGCGCTCACGCATGTTCATCGGCATCCTGCTGGTCATTACCTGGTTGATCCTGCTGCTGCGCTACCCGGCCAAGGCCTTGCCGGTTTCGGTAGCCGCTGCGATTGGCCTGGGTTTCGTGGCCATGTGGGTGGTGTGGCTGGACAACCGCGAGATCAAGCAACTGGCGCGCCTGGAACTGCGCATTGCCTACGCTCCCGAGCAATGCCCGGCCGACCGTCCGCTGCAATTGAAAATGAACAATGGCAACAATGTGCCGCTGACCGAGCTGCGCTGGCGCATCGCCGCTTATGCGCCGGGCGATACGGTCAACCTGGCCGACAATCAATACACTGCCCCACGCTATCGCGGCCCCGGCGAGTTGCAGGCCGGTGCAACCTGGGAAGACTGCTTGCCACTGCCGCCGCTGCGCCCCGGCTATCGTCCGCAAACCCTGGAGTTTCGCGCCGAGCATTTGCAAGGTAGTTTCTCCGACTGATCCCCTCCCCCGACTGTTTGCACAAGGAATGCGCCATGCCCGTTGCGTTGATTACCGGTTGTTCCAGCGGCATCGGCCGCGCCCTTGCCGACGCGTTCAAAGCCGCCGGCTACGAAGTCTGGGCCAGTGCGCGCAAGGCTGAAGATGTCAGCGCGCTGAGCGCTGCCGGTTTCACCGCTATCGAGCTGGACGTCAACGATGGCGCCGCGCTGGAACAACTCGCCGAGCGCCTCCGCCAGCAACATGGCGGCCTCGATGTACTGATCAACAACGCCGGTTACGGCGCGATCGGGCCACTGCTCGACGGCGGCGTACAAGCGATGCAGCGCCAGTTCGAAACCAACGTATTTTCGATTGTCGGCGTCACCCGCGCGTTGTTTCCGCTGCTACGTCCGGCCAAGGGGCTGGTAGTGAATATCGGCAGTGTGTCGGGTGTGCTGGTCACACCGTTTGCCGGCGCCTACTGCGCGTCGAAAGCGGCGGTGCATGCGCTTAGCGATGCATTGCGCATGGAGCTGGCACCGTTTGGCATCCGTGTGATGGAAGTCCAGCCCGGTGCGATTGAATCGAGTTTTGCGAAGAATGCCGGACATGAAGCCGAGCAGTTGATCAACGAGCAATCGCCGTGGTTTCCCCTGCGTGAAGGCATTCGGGCACGGGCCAAGGCATCGCAGGACAAGCCAACACCGGCCAGTGAGTTTGCGGCTGAGCTGTTGAAAGCGGTGCGGCAGAGCAAGCCGCCACGGCTGGTTCGCATCGGCAACGGCAGCCGGGCGTTGCCGTTGTTGGCGGTGTTGTTGCCGAAGGGTTTGCTGGAATCGACGTTGATGAAGCGGTTCGGGTTGCATGGGCAGCTTTAAATTCTCTTCCATCCAATGTTCCGAGCCCGTCCGAAACTTTCGGCTATCCCAAGCCCTGCTAGACCCGCCACTCACATCTGTCAACTGTTAGAGTTGACAGTTACGGTCAGGTTCTCATCGGCATAGAGTCGTCGATGTAGAGAGTTCAGTCGGGCTGTCCTACGAACTATTTCCATCTCACGTCCGGCAATCAGCGGATAAAGGTAATAGACAATGGGAAATGAAAATCGGACCAATGCACCGGGTAGTCCTGATGAAACCTGGGGGCCGTTAAACAATGGCCAACTGCATATAAAAGATGTAGTTACAGCTCATATTTTTCCAGACCTTGCGGTCTCAGGAATATTGATACTTCCCGATGAAAATACGTTGGTTTCGTCCTCAGTGGTACTCACTAACGGTCCATACTTCTCTATCGCAAAACTGGATTCTTTCGGACATGTAGATAAAAGCTTTGGCAGTGAAGGTTTTCTCACAGAACTCTTTGCTCCAGACTTGCCCGCGTGGGGTGGTAGCTTTGCGTTGAAGGATGAGCGCATTTATATGTTCGGAATATCGAAATCGCCAATTTCTCTAGATGGTCAAATTGCGATCCTGTGCATCGACAAGACAGGCAAGCGAAACAAGGATTTCGGAACTAACGGGCAGATCATCATAAAAAACATAGTCGATGATCGCGTTTTCCATTCAAATCATCATTTCATCCGAACACTGGAAGACGGCAGTTTACTTATCGGAACAGCTGGGGCAACCGGACCATCTCGGAACCGGACAGGTTACCTGATGAAGTTTGATGCCAGTGGCAAACCTGTTACATCCTTCGGCTCCAATGGAATCGTTGATATACAACTACCTGATGCTGCAACCCTCGATTTGACAGATGTGTGTATCCTCGAGAACGGCAATATTCTGGTATCAGGCTACGCACGCCCAAAAACGTCAGAGTTCAATATCGGGTTACTAGTCATGTTGAATTCCACTGGCTCGTTCAACCCGCTTTTTGGAAGCGACCCGGCTATCCCTGGTTTCCGGCTATTCACCGAGGAAGGCCATGGAGTCGAACTAAGAGCCGTCACTGCGCGCAGACCCGGTAAGTTCCTGGCTGCAGGTAGCATCGGCAATTTCCCCGGGCGTAAGGCTATCGGATTACTAGTTGGTTTTGACCATCTAGGCAAGAACGATATCGAATTTAACGATGGGAACGCGCTAGAGGGTGCCGTTAGCCCAACCCATACCGGGGGCTGGGATGCCGTTGTCACCCAAAAGGATGACATTTATGTAGCAGGAGGGGGGACCTTACACTCGCCTTATTCAAACTTGATGGCAAGCTTAATACAGCTTTTGGCACAGAAGGCGTTGTAGAGGGATTCGTGTCAGGATCGGCTGCCGCACTCCTGCCCTATTCATCCGACCGGTTACTGTGTAGTTTTAACGCCACTGGATTAGGCGGCGACGCTGGTATTCTATTTCGTCATTATCGAGTCTGATTTACCAAATTATAAAAGAAGCCACATCACCAATAGAACGGCCTCAGGTCCTCTATCGATGTCGGTGTGATTTTATAGAGGCTGTCGAAGTTTCATTTCAGCAGGCCCCAAGCAAATTGATTGTTGCCCTCAACATCAATCCAGAAAACCCTCTGGGTTGTCTGTATCGCTACAACATTTCCCAGTAGCTGGAAGCATCACCGCGTCGCCCTGGTCAGGGGCGACGCGGTCGATCAATTGCCTGCCAGGTCCTGCTTCACCACTACCGTGCAAGTAATCCCCGCCGCCAGTAAAACGCCCTCTGGCACCTCATCAATATGAATCCGCACCGGCACGCGCTGCGCCAGCCGCACCCAGTTGAACGTCGGGTTCACGTCGGCAATCAGTTCGCGGCTTTCCGGGTTGTCGCGGTCGTAGATCCCGCGCGAAATGCTTTCGACATGACCCTTGAGCACTTCGCCGCTCATCAATTGCATGTCGGCTCGGTCACCGATTTTGACGTGCGGCAACTTGGTTTCTTCGAAAAAGCCGTAAACCCAAAATGAATTCATGTCGACCACGGCCATCTTCGCCTCGCCGATACGTGCGTAATCGCCGCGATGCACATTGAGGTTGGTCACGTAACCGTCCACCGCCGCACGCACTTCGGTGCGTTTGAGGTTGAGTTCGGCGGCTTCCAGTTGCGCCTGGGCGTGTTGGTAATCGGCCAGCGCGGCGTCGGCGATGTTGCTGGCGTCGTCGCGGTTTTCCTTGGAGATCACCAGATTGTCGAGGTCGGCGCGGCGATGGGCGTTGACCTTGCGCATTTCCCAGGTCGACTTGCGCGAAGCGACCAGTGACTGCGCCTGCTTGACCGCAATGCGGTAGTGCTCGGGGTCGATGCGCATCAGCAGATCGCCCTTTTTCACCAGTTGGTTGTCACGCACCGGCACTTCGACTACTTCACCGGTGACGTCGGCGGCAACGTTGATGATGTCGGCGCGAACGCGGCCATCGCGGGTCCACGGCGTGTTCATGTAGTGCTCCCACAACGTGCGGCCAATCCACAGCGCCAGGGCCAGCACCAGCAGGGTCGCGAGCAGGCTGAAAAACTTTTTCATCAAGATGTTCTCAACGGTAGACAGTCAGCGCCATGGCACCGAACAGACAGGTAAACAGGCTCAGGCGCAGCAGCGCCGGGTGCCAGAAAAAGCGGTACAGGTCGAACCCCGAGAGGAAGCGGTCAACTGCCCAGGCCAATCCCGCAGCAATGAAAAACATCAGGGTCATGGTCGGCATGTACACGCCGTGGAAGGCGATTTCACGAGGCATGGGCAAGTCCTTCGGGCCTGGCGGGAGCGAATTCGGCCAGGGGTGATTGCGGGTCGAGCAACGAGGTGCGAATAAAGTGCAGATAGCTTTTCACCCGGCGCAACGCGGAGGTATCGAAGTGCGGCGCGAACGGCTCATCGGTGGCGGCGACGCGGCTGATGGCGTGATCGACCGCGACCAGTGCGCGTTCGAGATTGCTTGCGTTCGGCTGCAAGAACAGCCGCACCAACGCACGCCCCATCACGCGGATTGCCTGACGCCACGGCTGCGATTCGGCATACGCCGGGTGCACCGGCAGGATCGCCTGCTCCTTGCGCAATTCGATGATCGCGTGGCCGACTTCCAGCACTACAAACATCCAGCGCAGCAGACTCTTTTGTACCTTCGGTTGCCCCGTCGCGAGGCCGTACGCCTGGTGCAGCAGATCGCGGGTGCGGCTCTCGAAACTCGAGGCCAGGCCTTTGAGTTTTCCACTGATCGCATAGACCACTTGCCCGCGCAGATCCTGCTCCAGGCGCTGCCACAGCCAGCGACTGTTCGGCGGCAGAATAATCGCCCCCGCCGCAGCACACACGAGCATGCCCATGACCATGGCGATGTAGTCGTTGATGAAGGTGTAGGGGTTGTAGATCGTGAGATTGTCCGGCACTGAACCGGTGCTGAAAAAAATCAGCAGGCCCAGTCCGACCCCGGCGTATTGCGGCCGCGAGGCGAGGAACGAACCGAGCACGATCACCGGCGCGAGCATCACGCAGAGCAAGGGAAAACCGTCGATCCACGGGAAGATGAAAAACATCTCGACGAAGCCGATCAGTGCGCCGAGAAAAGTCCCGCAGGCCATCTGAAAAGCCATGCGTTTCGGGTTCGGTGTAGCCGCAGACAAACCGATAGTGGCGGCGGCGATCAGGGTCATGGTCGCCCCGCTCGGCCACGCGGTGGCGACCCAGTAACTGCCCAGCACAAGCAGAATGAACGAGGCGCGGATCCCCGAAGCGGCCGCCGCCCACCAGTTGGTTTGCGGGGTGAACGGCTCGTCCCAGCGTTCGCGTTCGTGACGATGCTCGCCCAGCGACGCGTGGGTCTGCGCATAGCTGTGCAGGTCATCGACGAAGCGGTAGAGCAATTCATAGGCGGTGTGAAAATCCAGTTGTTCGGCCTCGCTCGGAGCAGTGTCCTGAAAGATTCCGCGCAACGCTCGGACACGAGCCGGCAGACCTTCCTTGTAGGTGGCCAACGCGGTCGCCAAACGTGCCGCATCCGGGCTGGTCAGCGCGCGACCGCTGAAGCCGTCGAGCACTTCGGCGAGGTCCTGCAAGCCCGGTTTGATCGCTGCCACGACGTGCTCTTCGCCATTGCCGTGCAGGCGTTCAAGCAATTGATGCAAGGCGTTGAAGCGCGTGGTGATGCCCATGAACTCGCTGTTCAAACGACTCAGACGACCGTTGCGCCGGCGCATGTGCGGGTCTTCGAACACGGTCACGCTGCGCAGCCCTTCCAGGCCGACGGCTTCAGCAATGAAGCGCACGTTGCTGGCTTCGAACGCCTCGGCTTTGCTGCGCCCGCGCAAGCCGTCGGTGACGAAGAGCGCGAACACACCGAAGCGCTGATACAAGGCGTTGCGCATCGCCGCACTGGCGGTCTGCGGCAGGATCGCCGCGCTGATCAGCGTCGAACAGAGAATGCCCAGCGAGATCTCCAGCACCCGCCACACCGCCGCCATAAAGGCGCCGTCCGGGTGCGCCAGCGCCGGCAGACCGACCATCGCTGCGGTGTAACCGGCAAGGACAAAACCATACGCGCGAAAGTTGCGGCAACGCGCGGCACCGGCCGAGCAGATGCCGACCCAGATCGCCAGCGAGCCGAGAAACAGCTCCGTGTTCTGCGCGAACAAAGCGATCAGCGTGACCATCATCGCCGACCCGGCCAGCGTGCCGAGCAAGCGATAGAAACTCTTGGCGAACACCTGGCCGCTCTGCGGCTGCATGACGATAAACACCGTGATCATCGCCGTACGCGGTTGCGGTAGTTCCAGACGCATCGCCAGCCATAGCGTGAGAAACGCGGCGAGCAACACCTTGAAGATATACACCCAGGTCACGCCATCGCTGCGTGCCCAGTCGAAAAAACCGCGACGCCATTCCAGGGAGTGGAGCCAGCGCAGGGGGCGGGCAAGGAGGTCATTGAAAATACTCAGGCATGCAATGCGGACTCGAAACCTGTGGGAGCGAGCCTGCTCGCGAAAGCGCAGTCTCAGGCAACATGTTCATTGACTGATACGCCCTCTTCGCGAGCAGGCTCGCTCCCACAATGGATGCTGTGTTCAACGCAGGAGCGCCGGGGTTTTCGGGGCCTGGGTCTGCTCGGCTGTCGGCACGTCATTACCCGCACCGAGGCCTCCCCCAAGGCAGTCACCAGCTCAGCATGCGCACTCAATCGCGCGGCCTGCACTTGCTGCTGAACCTGCTGTTGCTTGAACAGCAAGGTCTGCGCATTCAGCACATTGAGGTAATCGGTGAGGCCGCGTTGATAGGCGATCATCGCGATGTCGTAGGTCTTCTGAGCTGCGGCAACGGACTCGGCAGCGAAGTCCTGCTGCTTGTCCATCGACTCGCGGCGGATCAACTGATCGGAAATGTTCTTCAGCGCGTTGATCAGGGTCTGGTTGTAGTGCGCCACGGCGATGTCATAACCGGCCGCCGCTTCGCCCAATTCGCCACGCAGTCGACCGCCGTCGAAGATCGGCAACGAGATCGCCGGGCCGACGTTGTAGTTGAGTTTCTTGCCGGTCAGAAACTCCAGCGCGCCGCCGCCCGTGGCCATGTAGCCGAGGCTGCCGACCAGATCTACGTTGGGGTAGAAACCGCCGTGGGCAACATCAATGCCACGCGCCTGCGCCGCCACTTGCCAGCGACTGGCGACCACGTCCGGACGCTGCCCGAGCAGTTCGGCAGGCAATGCCGAGGGCAATTGCAACGGCGCAGCGAGGGACAGCGTCGGCCGCTGCAGTTGCGCAGCAGCGCCCGGGCCTTTACCGGCCAGCGCTGCAATCTGGTTGCGGCTAAGGGCGATTTCCTCGTCCAGCGCATCGAGTTGGCGATGGGTTTCGGGCAGCGGCGTTTCGGCCTGGCTGACTTCGAAATGCGTGCCGATGCCACCGCTCAAACGCTTCTGCGCCAGATCGAGAATCTGCTGTTGCTGCCTGAGCATTGCGGCGACGATGTCGCGCTGGGCGTAATGCAGCGACAACTCGATGTAGGCGCGGACCAGATTGCTCTGCAGTTCCAGCTGCGCCAGTCGCGCCTCGGCCACGCTCACATGGGCCAGATCCACCGCGCGTTCACTGGCATTGCGCTCGCGGCCCCAGATGTCGAGGGCGTAGCTGAAGCCGAGCGCGGCGTTGTTGTCCCATGTGGTGGTATTGGCCAGTTCGCCGGGGCCGTAGAACTGATCGGTCGGCCAGTTGTGTCGCTTGAGGGTCGACTCGCCATTGATCTGCAACGCCTCGGCCGCTTCGGCAACACCGGCCATGGCCTTGGCCTGACGCACCCGCGCAGCGGCCATGGCCATGCTCGGGCTGCCTTGCACGGCGAGGTCGATCCAGCGATTAAGTTGCGCATCACCAAACGCCTGCCACCATTGGGCGCTGGGCCAGTGGGCGTCTTTGGCGGCCTCGGCAATGGCCGCGTCGGTGGCCAGTGAATCGGCCGCGAGTGCCTCGCCGTGAGGGGCAATGCCTTGGGTAGAGATGCAGCCGCCGAGAGCCAGGGTTAAAGCCAGAACACTGAGCGGCAAAAGCGCTCTGTTGATGCGACGCGGCACAGCTGCGAATTCCTGAGAAAGGGATCAATCGAGGGACTTGTGTAGATACCGTCTTGAGCCTCACCGGGCAAGCGCAAGTTTCGGGTCATATGGCAGTCCTGACTTGAGCACTCCGTAAATGAAGTGCAGCAGCTTGCGCATTGCTGCGCAGATGATCTGCTTGGGGGCCTTGCCATTGGCTTCCAGGCGTTCTTTCATCGCCTTGATCGCCTTATTGTGTTTCAGCGCCACCATGCCAGGCATGTAAAGGCCTGCACGCAGCCGTGCTGACCCTACTCTTGAGATCAGGGTGTGACCTTTGAGCTTTCCTGATTCCTGCAGCTTTGGATTGAGCCCTGCGGCAGCGACCAGTTGGCGAGGATCACTGTATTTGCGCAGGTCACCCAGTTCGGCGAGCAATCGTTCAAGCGTTTTTTGTCCGATGCCGTCGATGGTTACGATGAGATCCCGCATCTGACGCATATCCGGGTCGTCATCGATGTGTTTTTTGATCGCCTTATGCGTTTCTACGATCTCTTTTTCGATATGGCGCAGAACGGAGTTGATCGAGTCTTTGACCTTTTCGTCGGAAACGTCCAGACGATTAAGCTCCATTTGTTCCATTTCCTGAAGGTCATCCAGGCGGCGCACCATTGCTTTTAACTGGCGGTATTTCAGCGGCTCAGGCGCCCATGGGTGAAGTTTTTGATCCTTTTCCCGGGCAAAGTCGGCGATCAGTTTGGCATCGCTTTTATCGGTCTTGATGCGGCGCAGTTCGCTGTCAGCGTACGCTTTGGTCGTAGCCGGGTTCACGACGCAGACCCGGAAGCCTTTGTTGTAAACGAATTCCGCGAGCTCCAAGTGGTAGACGCTGGTGGCTTCCATCACGATCAGGGCCGAACGCTCGGCGTTTTTTTCTAGCCACGCCTCAAACTCTTTAAAGCCCTTTGGATCGTTGGCCAGCTTGGCCTTGGTTTTGTGCTTGCCGTTGGGCTGGTGTGTAGCGATATCAAAGGTGTTCTTTGCGATGTCGACGCCAACGAAACCGGACATGATCGTTTCTCCACTTGTTCCCTGTTGCGATCATCACGTCACTCTGTCCAACCTTGCGAATGCGGGCTCTCGCCGCAGGCGGGCCCAAGATACCGTGCGAACTGTACGAGTGAGTGTGGAGGGCTGGAGCACGATCTACGTCACAGGCAAAAAGCCTAAGGAGCTGCGCGGCTTCCAAGTCCCTCCCTCGATGATCAGTCGAGAACTATCGCTCCTGACGGAGCGTTAGTCGAGATACAAGGAGCTGCCGAAGGCTGCGATCTTTTGATCTTTTTAAAGACAACATCAAAAGATCGCAGCCTTCGGCAGCTCCTGCAGGGATCGGCGCAATTCTATGGAGCTGCCTCTGCGGCGATAAGCTGGGATTTCTGTGAATCTTTGTTACGGTTAACGAGATAATCCCTTGGTCGGGGGTCTCAGCCCCTGAAACTTCGTGTCACAATTTGCCATCTCCCTTGAGAGCACCCCATGGACACTTTGCAAAACATGCGCGCCTTCAGTTGTGTTGCCGAAGCGGGCAGCTTCACCGCCGCCGCCGTGCAACTGGACACCACCACCGCCAACGTCTCGCGCGCGGTCTCCAACCTCGAAGCCCATCTGCAAACCCGTCTGCTCAATCGCACAACCCGGCGCATCGCCCTGACCGAGGCCGGCAAGCGCTACCTGCTGCGCTGCGAACAGATCCTCGCCTACGTCGAAGAAGCCGAAGCGGAAGCCAGCGACGCCCACGCGCGCCCGGCCGGCCAGCTGAAAGTGCACACCATGACCGGCATCGGTCAGCACTTCGTCATCGACGCCATCGCCCGCTACCGCAAGACCCACCCCGACGTGACCTTCGACCTGACCCTGGCCAACCGCGTGCCGGACCTGCTCGACGAGGGCTACGACGTGTCCATCGTGCTGGCCAGCGAACTGCCCGACTCGGGCTTCGTTTCGCAGCGCCTGGGCATCACCTACAGCATCGTCTGCGCCTCGCCGGCGTACGTGAAAGCCAACGGCGCCGCACAGAAACCCTGCGACCTGCTCAACCACGCCTGCCTGCGCCTGGTCAGCCCGGTGATCCCCCTGGAGAAATGGGCCTTCGACGGCCCGGACGGCCAGGAAACGGTCACCATCAACAGCTCGCCGTTCCTGGTGAACTCCGCCGACGCCATGAAAACCGCCATCACCAGCGGCATGGGCGTCGGCGTGCTGCCGGTCTACGCCGCCATCGAAGGCCTGCGCAACGGCACCCTGGTGCGCGTGATGCCGAACTACCGCTCGCAGGAACTCAACCTCTACGCGATCTACCCGTCGCGGCAGTACCTGGATGCCAAGATCAAAACCTGGGTGGAGTACTTGCGCGGATCGTTGCCGGAGATATTGGCGGCGCATCAGGCGGAACTGGTTGCGTATGAGTTGAGCGGGAGTCTGGCTGGCGCGCGCGTCGCCACCTGACTTTAAACACCGCTGACTTCGTGCATGAGCTGACGAGTGCAACGAGGCTGCGATCTTTTGATCTTGCTGTTTAAAAATCAACGGATCGCAGCCTACGGCAGCTCCTACATCGCGGTGTTTACGGGGAAGTTTCCGACAGGTTTGCAGGTTGTCCGTCGGAAGAGCGCTGGCTAGGATTTGGCGGTTGCTGACGAATCAGCGACCGGGTCTGGAAAACCCGCAGGATCACAGCGCATGACATAATGCCGCGCTCTTTCAGCGCCGGTATTCAGTTATGGCGGCTGTACGTGGGAGACCTTCGGGTCTGCCGGGTTTGATCCTTTGCCGGTTTTTCCAGTCCGCGTACAGCTGCCACCCCTTTCGCCTGGAAAACGAAAAATGGCAGCTCCATAAATCCAAAAGGATCTTTGCCATGTTCAAACCCACACCCAATCCCCCCGAATCCGAAAGCACCTCCCCCTACCAATCCCCCGACTCGAAAAAACTCCACGACGCCGCCGAGCGTGCGCTGGATCACTACCTCAAACCGTCCGCCAGCGCGCAGCAAAACCACAAACCCAGCACCATGTTCCAGGTCGCCCCGGACCAGGACAACGAAAGCCTGCTGGCCCACGCCTGCGAATCCCTCGCCTCGGCCAGCATCATGAGCAGCGACATCGCCGCCCACGTCGACAGCCCACAACGGCACACGATATTGGCCATCCAGCAGGTGATCATGCTGGCGGAACTGGCGGTGAACCGGGTGCTGGATAACTACGAAATCCATCAGCTCCCGTCACGCAGCTGACCTCCCGGGAGCGAGCCCGACCGCGAGGGCTTCGGCACATTCAACATTCGAGGTGTCAGATAAACCGCTTTCGCGAGCAGGCTCGCTCCCACAATTCTGGATCGTGTACATCAGCAAGATAGGAGTTGGCTGTCAGGCCGCCTTCGCTGGCAAGCCAGCTCCCACAGGGACGGGGTGAATCTGGCAGAGATGGGTTGGCAGTGGAGACGCTTTCGCGAGCAGGCTCGCTCCCACAGTTGGAATGCGTGCACCAGTGAGAAACAGGTCGGCTGTCAGGCCGCTTTCGCTGGCAAGCCAGCTCCCACAGGGACGGGGTGAATCTGGCAGAGATGGGTTGGCAGTGGAGACGCTTTCGCGAGCAGGCTCGCTCCCACAATTCTGGATCGTGTACATCAGCAAGATATGAGTCGGCTGTCAGGCCGCCTTCGCTGGCAAGCCAGCGCCCACAGGGACGGGGTGAATCTGGCAGAGATGGGTTGGCAGTGGAGACGCTTTCGCGAGCAGGCTCGCTCCCACAAAAGCAAAGGCAAAGCAGCGCAGCTGCCCGCGGCGAAGCCGCCCCACTCAACAATGAGCGCAAGCTCGAGTGCTCTTGATCTTGATCCACCGGCGACGTCGGAAGGCTGAGCGGAGGGATTGATCCGGGCGTGGGAGCGCAGCGACCGTACGACGCAGTCGTACACAGCGAGTGTAGGTGCAGCGAAGCAAACCGGAGCCGCTGCGCCCGGATCGATCCCGCAGCGAAGGAACCCGAGCCTGCGAGGGCCGAACGCAGGAGCAAGCCTTTTGGGTTACCTTTTTGGCGTTTGAAAAAGGTGACCCGCCGTAAGGGCGGAACCGTAATCACCAACACCCGAAGAAACGGATATTCACCCAAAACCCCAAGAACCTGGCCGGCCCAGAGGCCGCCAAGACAACCCGAGCGAGAAAATGTTAGCGTGCTTGCAATCAAGCCCCGACGAGCCCAAGCCCAATGAAAAAAACAGTCCTGGCCTTCAGCCGCATCACCCCGCCCATGATCGAACGCCTGCAAGAAGAATTCGACGTCATCGTCCCCAAGCCCAAGACCGGTGACATCAACGCCCAGTTCAACGAAGCCCTGCCCCACGCCCACGGCCTCATCGGCGTCGGCCGCAAACTCGGCCGCGCACAACTGCAAAGCGCAACAAAACTCGAAGTGGTCTCGAGCGTCTCGGTCGGCTACGACAACTACGACCTCGACTACTTCAACGAACGCGGGATCATGCTCACCAACACCCCCGACGTGCTCACCGAAAGCACCGCCGACCTCGCCTTCGCCCTGATCATGAGCAGCGCCCGCCGCGTCGCCGAACTCGACGCCTGGACCAAGGCCGGGCAATGGCAGGCCAGCGTCGGCGCCCCGCTGTTTGGTAGTGATGTGCACGGCAAGACCCTCGGCATCGTCGGCATGGGCAACATCGGCGCCGCTGTCGCCCGGCGCGGGCGCTTCGGCTTCAACATGCCGATCATCTACAGCGGCAACAGCCGCAAGACCGAACTGGAACAGGAGCTCGGCGCGCAGTTCCGCAGCTTGGATGAACTGCTGGCCGAAGCCGATTTTGTCTGCCTGGTAGTGCCGTTGAGCGACAAGACCCGCCACCTGATCAGCCATCGCGAACTGGCGCTGATGAAGCCGAGCGCTATTCTGGTCAACATCTCGCGCGGCCCGGTGGTCGACGAACCGGCACTGATCGAAGCCCTGCAAAACAACCGCATCCGCGGCGCCGGGCTGGACGTCTACGAAAAAGAACCGCTGGCCGAATCGCCGCTGTTCCAGTTGAAAAACGCCGTGACCCTGCCGCACATCGGCTCGGCCACCACCGAGACCCGCGAAGCCATGGCCAACCGCGCCCTGGCCAACCTGCGCAGCGCCCTGCTCGGCGAACGGCCGCAGGATCTGGTCAACCCGCAAGTCTGGCGCGGCTGAAAAAAGGGCCGGCGCAACATTATGCCGGCCTTCACCTTACATAACTTGCAACCGAACAAAAACGCCAGACCAAGTAACAGCAATATAAGCTCTCGCAACTTATCAACTTATTGATTAATTGCCATGGAGAGCCAACCTCGTGAACACCCTGACCACCGACAAACTCATTCGTTACAGCAAAGTCATCTTGATGGCTTATATAAGTTTCTTTGGCCTGCTGGTGATGATCCATAACTTCACTGACTATGAGTCCAACTACACTTACGTTGCACACATCCTGAGCATGGACACCACCAACGCCAGCGAAAACATCATGTATCGGGCCATTGATTCGCCGATGATCCATCACCGGATCTACTGGTTCATCATCACCATGGAAGTCACCTATACCGTACTTTGCCTGATCGGTACTTACCAGTTGTATCGCTACATCGATGCATCGCCAGCGGCATTCCATGAAGCCAAGAAGTTTTCGATCATGGGTATATTGGTCGCCATCTTCATTTATTACGTGTGCCTGCAAACTGTAGGTGTCGAATGGTTCGACATGGACACTTCGCAATCCTGGAATGCCAAGGACTGGGCAAGGCATATTGTCGACTTCATCTTCCCGGTAATGATCTACATCACTTTAAAAGTTGAGCGCTGAGTATCAGCGCTCGTTTTATCAAGCCAACTTCCCTTGAGCCGCAGACAACAGCACTTTCGGTTTACGAAACACCAGCACGTTGCCCAACATCACCAACAACAGCCCGACGAGCGCCGGTGCGGTCCATTGATAACCTTCGGCAAACGCCGACACGTTCAGGGCCACCACCGGGAACAGCACCGTGCAGTAAGCTGCCCGCTCCGGGCCCATGCGCCCGACCAGCGTCAGGTACGCAGTGAAGCCGATCACCGAGCCGGGAATCACTAGATACAACAGCGCACCGACATATCGCGGCGACCAGTCCATGGTGAAGGGTATGCCGTTGAACAGACACCACACCGTCAGCATCGCCGCGCCGTAGGCCATGCCCCAGGCGTTGGTGGTCAGCGGTCGCAATCCCGCTTTCTGTTGCAGACTCGAGAGCATATTCCCCGCTGAAAAACACAAGGTGCCACACAACGCCAGACCCAGCCCCAGCAGGGTTTGCGGACTGGCCTGATGCCCGGCCAGTTCCGGCCAGAACAACAGCCCCAGACCTGACAGCCCCAACGCACCGCCCAGCAACACGTTGCGGGCAATGCGCTGGCCGAAAAACACCCGCGCATTCAGCGCGTTCCACAACGTCGCCGTAGAAAACACCACCGCCACCAGACCGCTGGGTATCCACTGGCTGGCCGTCAGAAAGCACATGAAGTTCACGCAGAACAGACATAACCCTTGAGCCACACAAATCAAATGCCCACGGCGGTTCATCGGTTGCAGACGCCGGCTGAGCAGCAAGAGGGCAAACAACACCAACGCAGCCAGGCCGAAGCGATAGACAATCGACACCGGAATTTCGACCACACCCAATTGCCATTTCAAGGCAATCCAGGTGGTGCCCCATATCAGCACGGTCAGCAGGTACAACGACAGGTTCATGGCCAACACTCCTTAAACAGGCCTTGAGTGTCTGCCCCGGCCATCATTCGGCGCTTGCACAATCTTGCGCTTTTGTCTGGCGGCAGGCTGGCAGGGCGGCGTCTACGGAGTAGGATGCAAGGCGTTGGAGAGAACCGAACATGGCCGCTATCGATACCCTGCAAGTCTTTCAAGCCCTCAACCGCTCGCCGAATGCACGTCTGGTGCACAGCGCCGAGCTCGGTGACGGCATGTCTGCGGCCTTGTGGACCAACCACCACGATGCCCAGGAATACGAAGCGCCAAGTCATCACACGCTTTCGTGCTACGTCGCCGGCGGCACCGGCACATTCCGTCGTGGCCAGCCGGGCCGCAAGGGCGGGCCGGACAAGCTGTGCATCCTGCCGGCCGAGCATGAATCGGGCTGGGTGATCAATGGCGATATTCGTCTGGCGCACCTGTATTTCAGCGCCGAACAATTCGCCCTCGGTTGCGTGACTTTGCTCGATCGGGAGCCGCGCGAGATGCAGTTACGCGAACAGACTTTTCTTGAAGATCCGCAGCAGGCGCAGCGCTTTCGGCAGTTGCTGAACCTGAACTGGCAAGAGCCGGCCGAGCGCTTGCTGACCAGCAGCCTCGCCCATGAATTGATCAGCCACACCTTGCTCAGCCAGGTCGGTGCGCGTCAGGGCTTGCGCCTGAAGGGCGGGCTGGCACCGCATCAGCGCCGACAACTGGTGGAGTTCATCGACAACCAGTTGGCTGAGCCGATCAGCCTCGGGCAACTGGCCGGGCTGTGTGCGCTGTCGGAATATCACTTTGCGCGGATGTTTCGCCTGAGCTTCGGCCTGCCGCCGCATCAATATGTGCTGGCGCGGCGCTTGAGCCGGGCGCGGGAATTGTTGCGCGGGACGGCGCTGCCATTGGGGGAGATTGCGCTGGCGTGCGGGTTTGCCAGTGCGAGCCATTTTACCAATCGGTTCAGGCAGGTTTTGGGTGGGACGCCGGGCGAGTATCGGCAGGCGTTTTTGCGTTGAGCCCTTTTCCCCTCACCCCAGCCCTCTCCCAGAGGGAGAGGGGGCCGACCGAGTTGTCTTGCACTGTACGTCGACCTGAAACACCGAATCGATTATGGATTCAAAGCAACACATTCAAGTCGGTGTACCTCTGGAATATCCCACGGTCAGTCCCCTCTCCCTCCGGGAGAGGGCTAGGGTGAGGGGCTTTTGATCTTGCCTCAAAACTCCAGCGTGCTGGAAAGCGAAACCTGCCGCGAATCCCCCATCGACACAAAGAAGCGGCTCGCCGACGAGGTGTAATAAGTGCGATCAAACAGGTTCTTCACGTTCAACTGAAACTTGACCTTCTGCCCCTCAACCGTGGTGTCGTAAGTGGCAAACGCATCCGCCACGGTATAGCTCGGCAGGTCAAAATCATTCACCGCGTTGCCGGCACGCTCGCCGACGTACCGCGCGCCCGCCCCGACACGCAACTGATCGCCGCCAAACACATTGCCGAAGTCATACACCGCCGACAGCGAGCCGGAATTCTTCGCTACGTTTTGCAGGCGTTTGCCTTTGTATTCCGGGTCTTCGGTGACTTCGGCATCGGTGTAGGCATAGCTGCCGATCAGGTTCCAGCGCTCGCTGAGTTGCCCGCTCAGGTCGACTTCCAGCCCACGGGAACGCACCTCGCCAGCGGCGCTGTAGATCGTCGTCGGCCCCTCGGAATTGGCCACCAGCACGTTGCGTTTCTTGATGTCGAACAACGCGATATTGCCGGTGATGCTGCCCGGCATATCCAGCCGCGCACCCAGCTCCCACGACTTGGCTTCTTCCGGCGCAATGCTGCCGTCGAGCACGGTGCTGCTGCCGCTCAGCGGGGCGATGGTCGAGTTGGGTTTGAAGGATTCGGTGTAGCTGCCGTAGAACGACAGCGCGTCGGTGTAGCGATACACAAGACCGGCGCGCGGTACCCACTTCTGGCCATTACTGTCGGTGTTGGCCTTGAACGGCACGCCTTTGCCGGCGTACTGGTCGTACTCCTGAAAACGGCCGCCAGCGACCAGAATCCACTGCTCGTTGAGGTGAATCGAATCCTGCAGGAACAGCGAATCGCTACGCAGCTTATCGGTCTGCGCGCTGTCGGGCGCACTCACCGTAGTGCCCATCACTTCGCGACCATAGACCGGATTGAGATAGCTGAAGGTGCTCAGGCTTTTCTGCCGGATCAGATCTTCGCGGTAGATCTTGCGGTACTCGTCATCGACGCCGAACACCAGATCATGCTGCATGCCCAGTACATTCACCTTGCCTTCGAGGCTGGCGGTGGTGAAACGATCGGTGCTGATCGCATTCTGGGTGCCGTCCATGCTGCGGGTCAGTGTGCCTTTGTTGGTGTCGATCGCAGTCACGCGCACTTGGCTGGCATCGTAGGTTTCGCGGTTCCAGCTGTAGCCGAAGTGGGCTTTCCAGTCGTCGTTGAGTTCGTGGTCGGCTTCGAAATGGTACAGATCCGAGCGCCCTTCCATGTCGTTGAACGGCTCATCGAGACGCTGTTTGCGCGAGATATCCAGCGGATGGTTGGTGCGCGGATCGATCAGCGTGCCACGGTCGAAGGGGTGAGAAACTCGCGGTGCTCGTAGGCGAACAACAGCTTGGTGCGCTCGCCGTACCAGGCCAGCGACGGTGCGATCAGCGTCTCGCGGTGGGTGCCGAAGTTGCGCCAGTAATCTTCGTCTTCATGATCGACGACCATGCGATAGGCGAAGCCGGAATCGCCCAGCGCACCGGTGCTGTCAAATGCGCCACCGCTGCCGTTCTTGCCGTCACCGTAGCTCGAACCGCGCACGGTCACGGCGTTGTACTGGGTCAGTTCCGGCTTCTTGCTGACCAGATTGACCACGCCACCCGGGTCCTGAATCCCATAGAGCAACGAGGCCGGGCCTTTGAGCACTTCGACGCGATCCACGGTCGCGTTCATGCCACGGCCCTGCACCAGCGGCATGCCGTCGCGCATGATCGAGCCATTGCGGTTGTCGCCGAAGCCGCGAGTCATCACCGAGTCCTGGGTACTGCCCAAGGTGTTGCCCTGGGTGATGCCGCTGACATTGGCCAGCGCGTCATCGAGATTGCGCGGCGCCTGATCGCGAATGACCTGCGCCGGGATGACATTGACCGTCTGTGGAATTTCTTGCAGCGACGCCGATGAGCGCATCACTGAACTGGTTTCGGGCGGCTGATAACTCAGCGACTCATCGCGCGTAGACGTGATGGTGGTGGCGCCGAGATTAAGCGCCCCTTCGGTCGGCATCGGCTCCAGCGCCAGGGTATGACTGTCGGTGCGGCGAAAGCTCAGGCCGGAATTGCCGAGCAGGCGTTGCAGGGCCTGTTCGGCGCTCATCTGGCCGTTGACTGCCGGAGCATTGAGGTCGTACGGCGCTTCATCGGTGTAGACCACGCTTTGCCCGGTCACGCGGCTGAAGTCGCTCAGGGCCTGCGGCAACGGTTTCGCGGCGAGGGCAAAATTGAATTGCTGTTGCGCCTGATTGCTCACCGCTTCTGCCGCCAGCGCGATACTCATCGGCAGCAATGCCAATGATGAAAAACTCAACGCCGACACGCTTAACCACTGTTTGACCGAACCGGATTTTGCCCTGGACTTCATTGCTCAATGACCTGTGTAGAACCGCAACGGATGCGAATGGCTCGCAGTTTCAGTCACTACACGGATGGGGCTCGGGGTTACCTCACCATAAATCGAAAATAATTTTGAAGATCAAAAGATCGCAGCCTTCGGCAGCTCCTACAGGGGAACGCATTCCAATGTAGGAGCTGCCGAAGGCTGCGATCTTTTGCTGCCTCAGCGCAAAATAATCAGTTGCCCCAACACCCGATGCTGCTCAAACCCCAACACCCCTTGCAGCGAATTGAGCACCGCCTGCGGATCCTTGCTCGGAAAGCTGCCGCTGACCTTGCGCGCCGCCAGCTCATCGTTGAGCAGCACAATCCGCCCCGGGTAATAGCGGCGCAGATCCTCGACGACATCGGCCAGCGTGGTCTTGTAGTAAGTCAGCCAACCCTGACGCCAGGCCAGTTGCGCTTCACTGTCCACGCCATGCAGTTTTTCCGCTGAGCCGTCGGCGTAGGCAACTTGCTGGCCGGCCGTGAGAATCTGCTGTTGGGCATGCTCGTCTGCCGTCACCGCGACACGCCCGGACAACACCGTCACTTGTGCGCCGTGAGGTTGCCGGCGCACTTCGAACTGGGTGCCCAGCACCCGCGCCTCGCCCTGCTCCGCCGCCACCATAAAAGGGTCGCCGGTGTGGGTGACGCTGAAGAAAGCAGCACCTCTGATCAATTTCACGCGGCGCTGGCCATGACTGAAATCCACAGCAATCGCACTGTCGGCATCCAGTGTCACTTGCGACTGATCGGCCAGAGTCACCGTGCGGATTTCCCCAGGTGCCGAGACATGATCGGCGCGCAGATCGTCGAGCCAGCGCTGCGCCTGCCACCCGGTGCCGAGGCTGACCATCAGCAGCAGACACGCGGCCAGCGCCAGCGCTCCAGACCAACGCAACATCGGGGAACGACGCGGGGCGTCCATCGCCTGCAGATAACCTTGCAGCGCGAACGCATCTTCATCGGCCAGCGTGCGCGCGGGGCTTTCGCTGAGTTCCCAGATCACCTGCGCCTGCGCATACGCTTCGGCATGGGCCGGATCGGCGCGCAGCCATTGGCTGAAGGTCAGTTGATCGCCAGTGCTCGGGCGGTCGTGCAACAGGCTCAGCCAGGCCAGCGCGGCCTGCTCCTGGGCCGGCGTCGGTGTGATCGGATCGGATGGCTTCACGGTGCTTTCCCTGGCAGGCGTGGCGCGGGGTCGCGCAGGCTGGCCTTGCAGGCCTCGAGGGCGCGCATCATATGTTTTTCCACGGCACTTTGGGACAGGCCCATGGCCTTGGCGATGTCGGCGTACTTGCGCCCGTGAATGCGATTGAGCAGAAAGATCTGCCGGGTACGCTCGGGCAAGGCGCGCAACGCGGCTTCGACATGGCGCAGATCGTTGCCCGCTTCCAGCGCGGCCTGAGGCTCACTGCCGTGGCTGTCGGGTTCGTCCGGCTGCCAGCCTTCGTTGACCCGCGTGCGCGTGCCTTCGCTGCGCAAATGATCGATGGCGATGTTGCCGGCGCAGCGCAGCAGATAGGTGCTGAGTTCTTCGACCTGGACCAGCGGCCGACGCCAGAAGCGCAAAAACAGATCCTGGACCAGATCCGCCGCCGTCGCCCGACAACCGACGCGGCGGTTCACCAGCGCCTCCATTTGCGCACGCTGGGACAGAAACACCTGAAGAAAATGCGCACGCGCGCCACGCGCTTCATCGTCACGCGATTCTGGCGGCAGACCGATCAGCACTTCAGCACTGCGCCCAGGCGGCGACCGGGCTCGCCAGCAGGCTCAACCCGGCCAGTGCCATGGCCTGACGCGGGCGATACGGCAGCAACAGCACCAATGCCAAAGCACTGAGCATCAGCACCGCGAACCAGTCGACCAGACCGAAACTCCAGCCATTGGCCGCCACCGCCGCCCACAGCGAAAGCGCCAGCAACAGCCATCCCGCCACCGCCAGACCCTGACGGCGGCGCGTCGACGGTTTGGCGCCGAGCAATTCGGCATGATGGCGTGGCATCGACAGGCACAACGCGGTGAAGCCGGCGTAAGTAAGCAACAGGGCCAGCAGCATCAGTTGGCACCCTGTTCGACAGTGATCGAGCGAGGCGAAGAACTTGCTTTGCGAACGCTGACGCGGTCGCCCGTACGCTGCATCTTGCGCGCAGCCCAGCCGAGGAAAAGCCCCGTCGCCAGACAAGTCAGATCAAATCCGGCCAGTGCCCAGTCGCGCTGCATCAGGGTCGCGCCAAGATTCCACGGTGTGGTCAGCGCATTGATCAGCGGCACCGCGATAAACAGCGCAGCGCCGAGCGTCAGCTGTTCGATCCAGGCCTTGCGTCCCGGACGCAACACCGCGTGCATCACGCTCAGGCCCCAGGCTATGAAGAACGCATTCACTTCCCAATCGGCCCGCCCCGCCAGACTCACCGGCAACAGTCGATTGGCCAAAAGAACACCGCCACCGCCGACACCAGGCCGGCCATGCTGGCGATATTCAGCACCTCAACCAGGCGCAATTCGAACGGCAGCGCCGCGCTTTTCACGTGCTTGAGCTGCCGCTTGCCGAGCCAGATCACCAGCCCGGTGCCAATCATCGCCGTGCCGGCCAGCCCGCAAATGAAATACAGCCAGCGCAACAGCGGCCCGGCGAAATGGCCCATGTGCAAACCGTAGAACGCGCCACCCACCACCATCGCCATGGGTTGATCAGGGTGCTGCTCAGAAGCTGCCCGGTGACGCCATTGAAGGTCACCGCCCGACCGA
Organism: Pseudomonas sp. AC255; assembly: GCF_979258175.1. Taxonomy (NCBI): domain Bacteria; kingdom Pseudomonadati; phylum Pseudomonadota; class Gammaproteobacteria; order Pseudomonadales; family Pseudomonadaceae; genus Pseudomonas; species Pseudomonas sp. AC255. Next base: position 4,248,334 of record NZ_OZ409841.1, read on the forward strand.
AATCATGCACCACCCGATCGCCCGCGCGGGACAGCACCACCGTGGCGCTGGCATCGCCCGGGTTGCTCACCGACAGGCGCGCGGTATGGCCGCCCGACCACTGCTCGCTGGCCTTGGCCAGTAGCGGCGCCATGGCGGTCAGCGGCGCGGCGATATCGGCACGCTCGGGCGTCTTCGAGGCGGGAAAGACTTCGTCGTAGAACTTGCGCACGTCGCTGCCGTAAGAGGCGACGATGCTCGCCGGCATGACCATCGACATGAAAATCACCAGGCTGCTGTAAGTGATCATCAAATGAAACGGCAGCACCAGCACACCCACGGCGTTATGCCCGTCGAGCCAGGAACGCTGGCCCTTGCGCGGGCGGAAGGTGAAGAAGTCCTTGAAGATTTTCTTGTGGGTGATGATGCCGCTGATCAACGCAACGAACATCACCATTGCGGCGATGGTCGCCAGCCAGCGCCCCCACGGGTAAGGCATCTGCAACTGGAAGTGGAAACGGTAAAAGAACTCGCCGCCCATGCTTTCGCGGCCCTGCACCTCGGCCCCGGTCTGAGCGTCGAGAGTTCGGAATTCGAAGCGGCCGCGCTCGCCGGGTTGGCCCGGCGCTTGCTGCCAGCGCACCGTCAGGCCGGGGTCGCGGGCATCGGGCAAATCGATCAGCCAGCGCGAGGCACCGGCGGCGTGTTGTTGTAGATAATCTTGCGCCAGCGCCAGGCTCGCTTCGCTATCAAGCGAATGCGCAGCGATTTCCGGCTGCATCCAGTGGCTGATTTCGTCTTTGAAGTAAGCCAGCGTTCCCGTGAGGAAAATCGCGAACAGCAACCAGCCGAACACCAGCCCGGCCCAGGTGTGCAGCCAGGCCATCGCCTGCCGGAACCCTTCCTTCATGCCAGCCCCAGACCGCGCGCGGCACCGGAAACGGTGGCAAGAATCACGCTCGGCACCAACAGGCCGACCCACGCCGACCACGCGCTGCGGCAGGCAAAACACCAGAGCACGGCAACCAGATAGACCAGAAAGGACACGGTCATGCCAGTGACCACCGCTTCGGCGCGGTTCAGCGGCAGCCACAACGTCAGGGTGACACTGGCCCGCGCCGCGACCAGATAGCCGCCGAAAACCGCCGCCAGCACTCGCGAAGTGACGGCCAGACGATAGGACATGGGAAGGGTGGCGTGTTTGCCTTTCATGTTTCGACCCTGAAACGAAAAACGTCCGGCCGACAAGCCGAATCTACAGGCGAGCAATATTAATGATAAATATTCTCATACGCAAAAGCATCTGATTGCCGGACACTGTCGCCAGCCTCTACAATGCGAACCGTTCTTGTTCTCTAATGCACGTTCTCTACGCAAGTTTTGCGTCCGGAGTCATTTCGTTGCCGCCCGCCCATCCCGTCGAATCGCTCTACCACGCTCATCACAGCTGGCTCACCGGCTGGTTGCGGCGCAAGCTCGGCTGCCCGGACAGCGCAGCGGATCTGGCCCAGGACACGTTCATCAAGGTGCTCACCGCCCGCGAGCCACCAGTGATCATCGAGCCGCGCGCCTTTCTCACCACGCTGGCCAAGCGCGTACTGTTCAACCATTACCGGCGGCAGGATGTGGAACGCGCCTACCTCGAGACACTGGCGCAGATGCCGGAAATGGTCGCGCCGTCGGAAGAGCACAAAGCGATCATCCTGCAGACATTGGTCGAACTCGATGAGCTGCTCGACGGTTTGCCGCGCCAGGTCAAACGCGCCTTTCTGCTCGCGCAGATCGATGGTCTGACTTATCCACAGATCGCCGCAGAACTGGGAATCTCGGTGGCCACGGTCAAACGCCATTTGAACAAAGCGGCCATGCGCTGCTATTTCGCCCTGTGAATCGCACGCCGGATTTCTCCGCGCAAGTCGCCGAACAGGCGGTGCACTGGTTGCTGGAAATGCAGCAGGGCACGCTGACCCCGCGCCAGCAACAGGCCTGGCAACAATGGCTGGATGCGCATAGCGAACACCGCCGGGCGTGGGAACACATGCAACGGGTCAACCAGCGCTTGCGCGGCGTGTCGTCGCCGTTGGCCCACGCCGCGTTGAACGGACCGAAGTCTGGCAGCCGTCGTCAGGCGCTGAAAATGCTGCTGATTCTCGGTGCAGGCTCAGCGGCGACCTGGGGCATGCGCGAGCACACTCCGTTGCCGTCGCTGCTCGCCGATTACCGCACGCCGGTCGGCCAGCGACGCAAGATTGCCTTGGGCGGTGCCGATTCGTTGCAGCTCAATACCGCCAGCTCGGTTGATGTTGATGGTGCGCAGCGGTTGATTCGTCTGCTCGAGGGCGAAATGCTGTTGAGCGCTGCAAATCCGTTCGAAATACGTACGGCACACGGTGTGCTGAAAACCCAAAGTGCGCGCCTCAATGTGCGGCAGTTTGCCGAGCGCACACAGATCGCGCTGTTTGAGGGACGAGTCGAACTTATTGCCAACCAGCGCGCGCCCCTGCTGCTGCCGATCGCGCAGCAGTTGAGTTTTACTGCCAGCTCGGTCAGCGCCCCCAAACCGCTGGACGCCAACAGCGGTGCCTGGACCGACGGCATGCTGGTCGCCGCCCATATGCGCCTCGGCGATTTCCTCGAAGAGCTTGGCCGCTACCGGCGCGGGCAGCTGCGGTGCGACAGTCAGGTTGCCGATCTGCTGATTTCCGGGACGTATCCACTGGATGACAGCGAGCGGATTCTCGACCTGCTGCAGATCAGTCTACCGGTCAGAGTGAAGCGCTTTACCCGTTATTGGGTGAGCGTCGAAGCGCGGGTTTAGAAAGCAAGATCAAAAGATCGCAGCCTTCGGCGGCTCCTACATTTGGAATGCATTTTTTCTGTAGGAGCTGCCGAAGGCTGCGATCTTTTGATTCTGAAAAAATAAATGAGCCGTTTTTCAGATCTGGCGTGACAGAGAAGGAAAGCCCCCTTGATTCCACCTTCTCAGGATCATCCACATGCAGCCCACCCGCCTTACGCCACTGGCCCGCAGCCTGCGCAATCTTCTGCTCGGCGCCAGCCTGAGTTTCACCGCCCTGCCCGCTGCGCTGGGCGCCGAAGCCAAGGTTTATCACATCGCCCCGGCGTCGCTGGAAACCGCGCTGAACCAGTTTGGCCGTGAAGCAGGCGTGCTGATTTCCTTCGGTTCGCAAGTCACCAGCGGCGTACAAAGCCGGGGTCTGGAAGGCAATTACACCGCGCAACAAGGCCTCGATGCCTTGCTCGAAGGCACCGGCCTGCAAGCCCGCGCCGAGGGTAACAACGCCTTCAGCCTGCAACCGCTGGCTGACGCGGCGCTGGAGCTGGGCACCTCGACCGTAGTCGGCGACTGGCTCGGCGATGCGGCGCAGATCAACGTCTTCGAACACCCCGGCGCGCGCGATGTGATCCGCCGCGAAGAATTCGAACGCCAGGGCGCGACCCAGGCCCGCGATGTGCTCAACCGCATCCCCGGTGTGAACGCGCCGGAGAACAACGGCACCGGCAGCCACGACATGGCACTGAACTTCGGCATTCGCGGTTTGAATCCGCGCCTGGCCGCACGCTCGACAGTATTGATGGACGGCATCCCGGTGCCGTTCGCGCCGTATGGTCAGCCGCAGCTTTCGTTCGCGCCGATCAGCATGGGCAACATGGATGCCGTGGACGTGGTGCGTGGCGGCGGTGCGGTACGTTACGGCCCGCAGAACGTCGGCGGCGTGGTCAACTTCGTCACCCGGGCGATTCCCGACGAGCCAACGGTCAAGGGAGGTTTGCAGACTGAAACCAGCCCATCGTCGAGCCACGACGGTTTCAAGACCAGCGCCAATCTGCTGGCCGGCGGCACCAACGCCAACGGCCTCGGTGGCGCCTTGCTGTACTCCGGCACCCGTGGTGGTGACTGGCGTGAACACAGCGATACCGAGATCGACGACCTGATCCTCAAGGGCAAGTACCAGCTCGACGACGCCAACAGCTTCAACGCCATGGCCCAGTATTACGAGGGCAAGGCCGACATGCCCGGCGGTCTCAATGTCGCCGATTACGATGCCGATCCGTATCAGTCGACGCGACCGAAAGACCAGTTCTGGGGGCGCCGCACGATGTTCAACTTCGGCTATCGCTATCAGCAAGATCGCCGCGAGTTCACCGCCAACACCTTCTTCACCAAAACCCTGCGCAGCGGTTATCTGGATCAGGGCACGTTTCTTTCGCTGTCGCCTCGCGAGTATTGGGTGCGTGGTCTGGAAACCCGTTTCGCCCAAGGCTTCGACCTGGGTCCGAGCAGCCACGAAGTCGGCGTCGGCTACCGCTACATCAATGAGGCCGGCCACGAACTGCGCTATCGCACGCCGATCAACGCCAACGAATACCCGACCACCAGCAGCCGCAACGACCGTGACACTCGCGGTGGTACCGAGGCCAACGCATTCTTCGTCGATGACCGCATCGACATCGGCAAATGGACCATCACCCCGGGCGTGCGCTACGAGATGATCGAGTCGCAGCAGACCAACAACCTGACCAACGTCAAATACAAGGGCGACTACAACACCGCGCTGCCGGCGCTGAACGTGCTCTATCACCTCACCGACAGCTGGAATCTGTACGCCAACACCGAAGGCTCGTTCGGCAGCGTGCAATACAGCCAGATGCCCAACCGGGTCAGCAGCGGCGAGGTGAAACCGGAAAAGGCCCGCACCTGGGAACTCGGCACGCGCTATGACAACGGTGCCCTGCGCGCTGAAATCGGTACGTTCCTGATCAACTTCGACAACCAGTACGAAAGCAACCAGACCAACGACTCGGTGATCGCTCGCGGCGAAACCCGCCATCAGGGCATCGAGACCAGCGTCAATTACGCGCTCGATGACTTGAGTCCGGCGCTGGCCGGTTTCGATGTCTACGCCAGTTATGCCTATGTCGATGCGACCATTCGCGAAGACGGGACAAACAAAGGCAATCGCGTGCCTTTTTCCTCCAAGCACAAAGGCACGATTGGCGTCGGTTATACCGAAGGGCCATGGAAGCTGAATCTGGACAGCAGCTTCCAGAGCGACCAGTTTGCCGACAACGCCAACACCTCGAAGGAAAGTGCCGATGGCAGCACCGGCAAGATCCCTGGCTACATGCTGTTCAGCAGCCGCGCCGGGTATGACTTCGGACCGCAACTGTCGGATTTGAATGTGGCGGTGGGGGTGAAGAACATCTTCAACACGCAGTACTTCACACGCTCGTTCGATGACAACAACAAGGGCAAGTACGTGGGAGAGCCGCGGACGGTTTATGTGCAGACGTCGGTGGCGTTCTGACCCCACCCCATCGAAGATCAAAAGCCCCTCACCCTAACCCTCTCCCAAAGGGAGAGGGAACTGACCGAGGTGTATTTACGATTTACGCTCGCCTGCAATATCGAGCCGAACGCTGGACTTGAAAACAACCGGAATCGGCTCCCTCTCCCAGAGGGTGAGGGACTGACCAAGGTGTATTTACGATTTACGCTCGCCTGCAATATCGAGCCGAACGCTGGACCTGAAAACAACCGGAATCGGCCCCCTCTCCCAGAGGGTGAGGGACTGACCGAGGTGTATTTACGATTTACGCTCGCCTGCAATATCGAGCCGAACGCTGGACTTGAAAACAACCGGGATCGGCCCCATCTCCCAGAGGGTGAGGGACTGACCGAGGTGTATTTACGATTTACGCTCGCCTGCAATATCGAGCCGAACGCTGGACCTGAAAACAACCGGGATCGGCTCCCTCTCCCAGAGGGTGAGGGACTGACCGAGGTGTATTTACGATTTACGCTCGCCTGCAATATCGAGCCGAACGCTGGACTTGAAAACAACCGGGATCGGCTCCCTCTCCCTCGGGAGAGGGCTGGGGTGAGGGGCTACGGTCTTAAACCCTGCGAGCAATCACCAACACCACAAACAAAAAACGGGCCTGCATCAGCAGGCCCGTTCTCCTTTGGTTACTTGTGAAATCAGCGCATCAACTGTTGATCGCTGCCTGTTCGTTCTCGTCAAATTCTTCCGCCAACAGCTTGTCGTTGGCTTTGCCGGTAAATGGCACTACAGCGGCGCGTGGTTTACCTCGCAGTTTGCCGAACAGATGATCCAGTTTGTGCTCGAGTTTCTCGGCAGCACCGTCGATCGCCTGTTCCAGCGAATCGGCTTTATGGGTCACGGAAATCGGTTGGTGGCCTTTTGGCCGCGCTTCCAGTTGGCAGCGCAAGTCATGGGGACCTGGTTTCTCGCCGTTCTCGTCGCTCAGGTGGACTTCGACACGGGTCAGGTCTTCTTCATAACGGTCGAGCGTGCTCTCAATAGTTGTACGTACCCACTCCTCCAGTCGCTTACTGCTTTGAATATGGTTATCACTGTTGACTTGGATTTGCATAGTTCATCCCTTATTTCAGCTAGCTCGCTGGAGGCCTTGAGTTGAATTTCCTGACCTCCTGGTTACAACAATCGGCCCGAGCGACGAACATTTCAACCCCTGAAAAAAGAAAAATATTCATTCGCAAAAAAAGCCGGACAACCGAGCGAGGCGCTGTTAATGTCGGGAGTTGGGTCGACCCGCGCCGCAGAAAAATCTGCTCACATCTGTTGCTCATTCAGCGGGTGCAGGCTGCGAAAAATCCCCGCCTCCTCCACCAGCCAGTCATGCACAGCGCGCACGCCCGGATGGCTCAACGCCCCCGGCGCATATAGCAGCACGTAGCGTTTATGGTTGGGCACCGACAACCCGAACGGCACGATCAAAGTGCCGCGCTCCAGCTCATCGTTGAGCAACGTGCGCCGGGCAATCGCCACGCCCATACCGGCAATCGCCGCTTCGATGGTCAAGTGATTGCGATTGAACGTGTGGCCGCGCCGCACATCGGCGCCTTCGAAGCCGATCGCATTCAAATAGAACTCCCATTCCGCGTATTCGTAACTGCCACGCCAGGCGGTGATGTCGTGCAGCAACGGGAAATGCACCAGATCCGCCGGCCCGTGCAACGGCGGTCGCCCACGTAACAGGCTCGGCGCGCACACCGGAAATATCTGCTCGTCGAGCAAGGCTGTGGATAACAATCCGGGGTAGCTGCCGTCGTTGAGATCGATGGCGAGATCGAAATCGCCTTCGTGCAACGGCACGCTGCTGTCCTCCGCCACCAGGCGCAACTGGATATCCGGAAAGCGTTGCTGCAAGCGCGGCAGGCGCGGAGTCAGCCACTTGCCGAGAAACGACGGGATCGACCGCAACCGCAGAGTTCCGCTGATCATCCCGGCGTCCAGCCGGCGCAGCTCCGCATCGATGCTGCCATAGGCTTCATTGACAGTAATCGCCAGCCGCTGCCCCTGCGCGCTCAACTCAACGCCGCGCGCGCGCCGATGAAACAGGCGAAAGCCCAGGCGCTCTTCCAATTGGCGGATCTGCTGGCTGACCGCGCCCGGGGTGATGTGCAGCTCTTCGGCACAACGGGTGAACGACAGGTGCCGCGCGGCACAGGCAAACACCTGCAGCCAGACGTAGGTCTGGGCATGCAATTGACGACTCATTGTTTAGTCCTGCTAAAGGCTGTCTTAGGAGGTTTCGTTGGTCACCTCGAAGCGAGGCAGGCAGTATCGCCGACATTGCGCTTGTCCGACAAAAAATGGCAGCGATTCCTACTCCATTGCTTGTAAGGGTTTAGCATGGCTATCAGTGTTTTCGATCTATTCAAAGTGGGCATCGGCCCGTCCAGTTCCCATACCGTCGGTCCGATGCGTGCAGCGGCGACCTTTGCCCAGGCCCTGATCGACCAGCATCTGCTCAATGACGTGCGACGGGTGGAAATCCGTCTGTACGGCTCGCTGTCTGCGACCGGCGTTGGCCATGCCACCGATCGCGCGACGGTCATGGGCCTGATGGGCGAGTGGCCGGACAGCATCGATCCTTCGACCATCGATCCACGCATCCAGCAACTGCGCGAAACCGGACAACTGTCCCTCGCCGGTCAACGCTCGATTGCGTTTGACTGGCAGAGCGATCTGCTGCTGCTCGACGAGAGCCTGCCCTACCACCCCAACGCCATGTCGCTGAGCGCATTTGGCGAAAGCGCCGAGCTGTTCGCGCAAACCTATTACTCGGTGGGCGGCGGCTTCATCGTCGAAGCGGCTGAAGCCGAGTCCGGCGTGGCGCCAGCCAGCGACGTGGTGTTGCCCTACGATTTTTCCAGCGCCGCCGAACTGCTCGCTTTGTGCAAAAAGCACAAGCTGCGCGTGTCCGAACTGATGATGGCCAACGAACGCGCCTGGCGCAGCGATGCCGAGATTCGCCAAGGCCTGCTGCACATCTGGTCAGTGATGCGCGAGTGCGTCGAACAAGGTTTGCGCCACGAAGGCATCCTGCCCGGCGGTCTGAAAGTACCGCGCCGCGCGGCGAAACTGCATCGCAGCCTGTTGGAAATCGGCAAACCGAATGTGATCAGTTCGACCCTGTCGGCAATGGAATGGGTCAACCTGTTCGCCCTTGCCGTCAACGAAGAAAACGCTGCCGGCGGGCGCATGGTCACCGCGCCGACCAATGGCGCCGCCGGCATCATTCCGGCCGTTCTGCACTACTACATGAAATTCAATCCGGATGCGTCTGACGATGACGTCGTCGCGTTCTTTCTCGGTGCAGCCGCCGTGGGCATTTTGTGCAAGAAAAACGCCTCCATCTCCGGTGCCGAGGTCGGCTGTCAGGGCGAAGTCGGTTCAGCTTGCGCAATGGCCGCCGCCGGCCTCGCCGACGTCCTCGGCGCGACACCGGAGCAACTGGAGAACGCTGCCGAAATCGGCCTGGAACACAACCTCGGCCTGACCTGCGATCCGGTCGGTGGCCTGGTGCAAGTGCCGTGCATCGAGCGCAATGCCATCGCGGCGGTGAAGGCGATCAACGCCACGCAAATGGCCCTGCGCGGCGACGGCAATCACTTCATTTCCCTCGACCGGGTGATCCGCACCATGCGCGACACCGGCGCCGACATGCACGACAAGTACAAGGAAACCTCGCGGGGCGGGCTGGCGGTGAACTGGGTGGAGTGCTGATCGGCCTGACTGCACTGTCAGCGATCATCCGCTCATTCCTGCCCTGAAAACGCGCCACAAAAAACGGCGAGCCCCGAGGCTCGCCGTTTTTTTCGCCGTGTTTATTGTTCGACAATTTTTCCGGCATGCGCCTTGCTACATCACCCATGAGGCAAACGGACATTGCAAACCTCAGCGAACGAGATGCCAGTGGTCTGGTGTTGCGAACCAAATCAGATCATGGCCGGTCAACAACTGCACGTTCAATCAGGCGGTGACGCATCATGGACAACCCATTTCAGATCATTACCGATGCTTTCGCGCCGGACTATCAGATCAATCTGAGCATTCAGGGCCTGGACGGCAGCATCATGCTGACCCTGTCCAACGCGGGGCGCATCGTGGCCAAGCGCATGATCAGTGCCGAACAGCGCAACGATCCCGAGCGTTTGAAGAGGCTGGTGCAAAGCATCCAGTTCGGCATCGCCATCGAACAGGGTCACAGCGCCATGTCGATTCTCGAAGCCATGACCAGCGGCGCCGGGCTGACCCCGCCACCGCCACGCGTCAAGGGCCAGCCCGGCCAGGCGGCGGGCCTTTAAAGCTCGCCCTTCTCCACTTCAGGATGTTCGCTGGAGCCCGTGCCGAGCTTGCGCTGCGGGTTCTCGATCTTCACTGAGGGGAATTGCGACGAAGCGTAACGCACCACCAGGATCGCAAACGCCAGCAGCAGAATGCCGCCGCACAGGTAGATAATGCCCATGTCCGGCGGGTTGTGGTGCGAGACGTTGGAGATCAGCAGGCGCGTCAGTGCAGTGATCGCCACGTAGATCAGGAAGCGCACCGGCATGTGGTTGGTCTTGAAATAAATCCCGACCATCGCGCCCAGTTCCAGATAGATGAACAGCAACAGAATGTCATCGATCTTGATGTGCCCGACTTCGAGCATCCCGAGAAACTCCATCACCGCCGCCCACGCTGTCACCGCACCGATGGCGAACAGCGCCAGATAGTGAAAGGTTTCGACGAACAGGTTGCCCAGGGACTCGGCCAGCTGATGCACGTTACGACGCAGTTTCTCGGCCCAATTTATTTTCACGATGAGTTTCCTTAGCCCGTTTCGGGCGGATGATGCGTATCGCACGTGACGGTTTTGCGCGCGCGCCTTGTAGCAACGGTTTTCATGCAGGTTCAGGGCCACGCATCATGGCGATCCGCCGCAAATCCCGCGCCGTGGCGTTTGGTCGCAGGCTCGCGGCTTTGCACAATCCCCGTGGGAGCGAGCCTGCTCGCGAACAGCAGCGACACGGCTCACTGACAAACGCCAAATCCGGTCTACATTGAAAAGCCACTACCCATGGCGCAGGGATTCGCTTATCCTTTTCGCTGTATATGGATACAGTAGTCGTCAAGACAACTTAATGTGAAGGCATGTGAGGTGGTGAATGGCCGTCGAAGTGGTATACCGCAGCAGCCGAGATCTGGAGCGCTTGTTCATGGATAAAGCCGAAGCTGATCGTCATGACAAAATGCTCGAACTGGCCGAATATCTGGCCGATGTGCTGCAAAAAGCCGTTCCGTCCCTGACCGAACAGCAAGTGGAAGAAGCCGGGATCTACATGGCGAAGAATCGCGATGTGTTCGCCCGGGCATTCAAGAGCCAACCCGATGCGCTGTCGGAGCTGATCAATGCGCCGGCCGAGCCTGTCGAAAAAGCTGAAGCGGCAGAACCTGATGAGGCGCCGGCGAAGCCAGCCAAAGCAGCGAAAGCGCCGAAGTAATTAGAAAGATCGCAGCCTTCGGCAGCTCCTACACTCGGAATGTAGGAGCTGCCGAAGGCTGCGATCTTTTGCTTTCAGCGATACAAAACCTTTTCGGCCAACTCATCCGCCACCCGCGCCGGCGAACGTTTTTCCGCCTGAGCATGGGCGAAGACTTCGGTCAGCCGCGAACTGATTTTCGACAGATGCGCCGTAATCGTCGGCAACTCCTCACCGCGATGTTTAAGCGATACGTAAATCAGCCCGCCGGCATTTATCACATAATCCGGCGCGTAAAGAATCCCGCGTCGTTCCAGTTGATCCGCCACATCCAGATGGGAAAGTTGATTGTTCGCCGAACCGGCCACCGCCGAGCAGCGCAGCTGTGAAACGCTGTGACTATTAAGCACCCCGCCCAACCCGCACGGCGCGAGAATGTCGCACGGCGTGCTGAGCAATGCGTCGTTGGCGATCGGGTGAGCATTGAGCTGCTCCATCGCCAGTTGCACCTTGCCGTGGTCGATGTCACTGACGAGCAACTCGGCGCCTGCCGCGTGCAGTTGCTCGGCCAGCGCAAAACCGACATTGCCAAGCCCCTGGATGGCAACGCGCAGACCTTCGAGGTTGTCGCTGCCCAGGCGCGCCATCGCCGTGGCGCGAATGCCGGCGAACACGCCCATGGCCGCATGCGGCGCCGGGTCGCCTGCCGAAGTGGTGCTGGTAACGTGGCGGGTCTGCTGGGCAATGCAGTCCATGTCCGCCACTGACGTACCGCTGTCGATGGCGGTGATATAGCGGCCGTCGAGTTGCTCGATGCAACGTCCGAAAGCCTCGAACAACGCGGCGCGATTCTCGACATGGGCCGGGCGCACGATCACCGCCACCCCGCCACCTTGCGCGAGGCCGGCGAGCGCCGCTTTGTAGCTCATGTTTTGCGCCAGGCGAATGGCGTCCTCGACCGCAGATTCGTCGTTGGGATAGGCAAGGTAACGGCACCCGCCCAGGGCTGGCCCCAGATGGCTGTTATGAATGGCAATGACCGCCTTCAACCCGGTGGCCGGGTCCACGCTCAGGTGCAGCGATTCCAGGCGAGTGCTTTGCATGAGAGCGAACATCGACAGGCTCCCGAATCACTTCTTGTAGAACGCCAGTATAGGCTTGCCCCTGAAAATTGCTGGCGCGCACCGGCATGAGCCGCCGAGCGGACAATGCTGCGCCGCTATAACTCGCGCTCAGTGAGCCCGGCACTGGACGAACAACCCGGACGGGGCTAAAACGAGGCATTGGAGGGAGATTTTGATGAGTGCGCGCCAACGCTTTTTCGAATGCCTGCATCGTTCACCGCCGGCCCTGCTGGAAGCTGCGCTGTGGATAAGTGCCGAGCACGACAAAACCCTCGAGCCCGAGGCATGGTTGCGCACCTTCAAGGATCTGCAACTACGCGTCAGCTATGGGCTGCCGATGCTGCCGGTCAGCGAACTGGCGCAACCGCTGTTGCGGCGCATGGTCGATCTCGGTTTCGCGCAGGATGATTTCCTGCCGCTGCGCCCGCAGGCGGCGCTGCTGCATCGCGTGTTGCACACCCAACGTGGTCAGCCGTTGGCATTGGCGTTGATCGCACTGGAATTGGCGCGTGGGCTGGAGATTCCTCTGGTCGGGGTCAACTTCCCCGGACATTTTCTGCTGCGGGTACCCGGCGCCGACCACTTGCTCGACCCTTGCGGCGGGCGGCGACTGTATCCCAATGACTGCCGAGAACTGTTGCAACGCCAATACGGGCCGAACATGCAGCTCAGCGCCGAACATTTGCTGAGCGCAACGCCGGTGCAGATGCTGCAACGTCTGTCACGCAACCTGCGCCAATTGCATCTGACCCACGATGATCACATCGCCGCGCTGATCGACGCAGAACGAGTGCTCGAACTGGGCGATGCGAAGGCCTCCGATTACATGGCCCGGGCCAGTCTGTATCAACGGCTGGATTGCCCGAACGCTGAACGCTTCGATCTGGAGCATGCATTATTGCTCAGCGAAGACCCGATCCAGCGCCTGCGCCTGACCGAACGCCTCGGCCATCTGCCGCCCAACTCCGTCGTGCATTAACCAGATTTTGTAGGAGCGAGCCTGCTCGCGATTGCGGTGTATCAGGCGAAATTGTTTTTGATCGTTCCCACGCTCTGCGTGGGAATGCCGCCCGGAACGCTCTGCGTCCACAGTGACGCGGAGCGTCACGAGATGCATTCCCACGCAGAGCATGGGAACGATCAGTCAGGGGGTGTCTGGTTGATTGGCAGGATGCGCCTTGATAAACGCCGGATGATCAGCCGCCAACGCAGCCACACGGCAAATTCTCGGATAGGGCTCAAGGCTGACGTTGAACCGCTCAGCCGCATACAACTGCGGAATCAGATACACATCTGCCACGCACGGCCATTCGCCAAAACAGAAACCGCTGTCGCCGATCAACTGCTCCACCGTTGCCAGCCCTTGGCTGATCCAATGGCTGATCCACTCCACCACCTGCGTTTCATTCTGCCCCGCCTGGCGCAGGCGATTGAGCACGCTGACGTTGTGCAGTGGATGCACATCGCAGCCGATCACCGCCGCCACACCGCGCACCTGCGCGCGCGCCAGCAGATCATCCGGCAGCAACGGCACCTGCGGGTAACGCTCTTCCAGATACTCGATGATCGCCGGCGATTGAATCAGCAGCGCGCCGTCATCGGTTCGCAGCGCCGGCACCCGGCCCTGCGGATTGATCGCCAGATACGCCGGTTGCCGATGTTCACCGCCCGACGGTGCGATCAGGTTGACCGGCAACGCCTGGTAATCGAGGCCCTTCAACGCCAGCGCAATCCGCACCCGATACGACGAAGTGGAACGGTAATAGCCATAGAGATCCATAAGCCGCTCCTGTCAGCGCGCAGCGATCACGGTGCCGCGACATTCGCCGAAGCCGATCGAGGCAAAACCGTCGCGGGCGCAGCGGGCACGCAGGATGATTTCGTCACCGTCCTCAAGGAACTTGCGCACCTCGCCGGAAGCAAGTTCGATCGGCTTCTTACCGCCCTCAGTGATCTCCAAAAGGCTACCGAACTGGCCGTTTTCCGGGCCGGACAAAGTGCCCGAACCGAACAGATCGCCGGCCTGCAACTGGCAACCGTTGACGCTGTGATGCGCAACCATTTGCGCGACGGTCCAGTACATGTAGCGGGTGTTGCTCAGGGTCAGGCGATGGGCGGGCAGGTTCTGCTCGCGCATGGTTTCGGTACGCAACAGCACTTCCAGCTCGATGTCGAAGGCGCCGCCATCCTGATCGCGCTTGTCGAGCAGATACGGCAGCGGCTGCGGATCACCTTCAGGGCGGGCCGGTTGCGCCGTGCGGAATGGTTCCAGTGCTTCAGCCGTCACCACCCACGGCGAGACGCTGGTGATGAAACTCTTCGACAGGAATGGGCCGAGTGGCTGGTATTCCCAAGCCTGGATATCCCGCGCCGACCAGTCGTTGAGCAGGCAGAAACCGGCGATGTGCTCGGCAGCGTCACCGATGGCAATCGGCTCGCCCATCTCATTGCCCTGGCCGATCCAGATACCCAGTTCCAGTTCGTAATCCAGACGCGCGCATGGACCGAATACCGGTTCGGTCTGCCCGGCCGGCAGCGTCTGGCCTTTCGGCCGGCGCACGTCGGTGCCGGACGCTCGCACTGTGGAAGCGCGACCGTGGTAACCGATCGGCACGTGCTTGTAGTTCGGCAGCAGCGGGTTATCCGGACGGAACAGTTTGCCGACGTTCTGCGCGTGCTCGATGCCGACGTAGAAGTCGGTGTAATCGCTGATTCGCGCCGGCAGGTGCATCTGGCAATCGGCAGCCAGCGGCAAGAGTTTCGCGCCTTGCGCTTCGATGTTGCCACGCAGGGTGCTGCCTTCACTGAACAGTTCGATCAGGCGTTCGCGCAGGGCAACCCGCGCCTCACGGCCGAGTTCAAAGAACGCATTCAACTGCCCGCCGTGCATGGCTTCCACCGCACTGCGTGCGACACCGTCGAACAGACCGGCCTCAAGCGCCACCTGCAAATCGAAAATGTGCTCGCCGATCGCTACGCCCGCGCGAGGCGCCGAACCGTCCAGGCTGAACACGCCCAGCGGCAGATTCTGCAAGGGGAAATCGCTGTGACCGTTGGCCGAAGCGACCCAACTGCGGGGGATGGAATTCTGTGTCATGGGTTATCTCCGGGTCGGGTCGAACGTGGCGGGCAGCGTCGCCCAGCAAGCGTCGTAACTGGGTTGCAACTGTGGGCATTCGAGGGCGAAACGACTTGGACGAAGCACTTGGCTGGTCTCGAACATGAAGGCCATGGTGTTATCGATTTTTGCAGGTGCAAGCTCGGCGTTGATCGCCCTGGTGCAGGTTTCGCCGTCCGGGCCGTGGGCGCTCATGCAGCTGTGCAGCGACGCGCCACCGGGCACGAAGCCTTCGGCCTTGGCGTCGTATTCGCCCTGGATCAGGCCCATGAATTCGTTCATCAGGTTGCGATGGAACCACGGTGGCCGGAAGGTGTTTTCGGCGACCATCCAGCGCGGCGGGAAGATCACGAAATCGAGGTTGGCCAGACCGTGCACGCTGGTCGGCGAGGTCAATACGGTGAAGATCGAAGGATCGGGATGATCGAAACTCACCGTGCCGATGGTGTTGAAACGGCGCAGGTCGTATTTGTACGGCACGTTGTTGCCATGCCAGGCGACCACATTGAGCGGTGAGTGATTGAGTTCGGTGGCCCACAACTGGCCAAGGAATTTCTGTACCAGAGTAGTCGGTTGCTGCAGGTTTTCGTAGGCAGCGACCGGGGTGAGGAAATCCCGTGGATTGGCCAGACCGTTGCTGCCAATCGGCCCCAGATCCGGCAGGCGCAGCGGCGCGCCATGGTTCTCGGCGAGGTAGCCGCGTGCCTGTGGATCGAGCAGTTCGACGCGAAATTTCAGGCCACGCGGCAGAACGACGATTTCCAGCGGCGCCACTTCGAGTACGCCCAGTTCGGTGGCGATACGCAGGCGACCGAGTTGCGGCACCAGCAGCATTTCCCCATCGGCGTTGAAGAACACCCGCTCCATCGAACGATTGGCGGCGTAGTTATAAATGCTGATGCCAGACGGTTTCTCGGCACCGGCGTTGGCCGCCATGCTGACCAGGCCATCGATGAAATCCGTTGGCTCGGTCGGCAGCTCCAATGGATTCCAGCGCAGGCGATTGGGCGTCACTTCACCCAAAGGTCCGCCGGCCAGTTGCCGTTCCAGTTTGACGAACGCCGGGTGGTTGGCCGACGGCTGAATCCGGTACATCCAGGTGCGCCGCGCTTCGCTGCGCGGCATGGTGAACGCGGTGCCGGAGAACAGCTCGGTATACAGGCCGTACGGGGCTTTCTGCGGAGAGTTCTGGCCAACGGGCAGCGCGCCGGGCAACGCTTCAGTGCTGAATTCGTTGCCGAAGCCGGACTGGTAAACCAGGTCCTGCGCGGTTGAATCGGGGTTCATGGAGCCTCCTGAACAGGGAGTCGGCAGTGGCCCATCGCTCTGGCTCAGAGTTCTCGGCACGCCGGGGTTGTTATTATCGTAATCTGATTACGCATAACGTAATTTGCTCGCTATCCAGCGTCAAGCTATAAAGACGCCCATTCGAACCGGAACCGCCAGCCCCATGGAAAAAACCAGCGACAGCAACGGCAAACAGAAAGTCCGCTCCGCCGAAGTCGGCACCGACATCCTCAAGGCTTTGGCCGAGTTGTCACCGTCGACTTCGCTGTCGCGTCTGGCCGAACATGTGCAGATGCCGGCAAGCAAGGTGCATCGCTATTTGCAGGCGTTGATAGCTTCTGGATTTGCCGAACAGAACACCGCCACCAACCATTACGGCCTCGGTCGCGAAGCACTGCGCGTGGGCCTGGCCGCGCTCAACAGCATGGACGTGCTGAAAGTTGCCGCCCTGCCGCTGTCCGAGCTGCGCGATGAACTCAACGAAACCTGCTTTCTCGCGGTGTGGGGCAATCAGGGCGCAACCGTCGTGCACATTGAACCGGCGGTGCGCGCGGTGACGGTGGTGACGCAGTTGGGTTCGGTGCTGCCGCTGCTCAGCTCGTCCACCGGGCTGGTGTTCAGCGCTTACCTGCCGCACCGGGAAACCGATGAATTGCGCGAGCAGGAGATCGCTGTCGAGAAGCATCCCCTCAAGGACGAAAAAGCCTATGCAGCGCTGTGTGAACAGATCCGCGAACGCGGTCTGCATCACGTGCATGGTTTGTTGATGCCGGGTGTGGATGCGCTTTCTGCGCCAGTGTTCAACGCGGTCGGCCAGATCGCTGCGGTGCTGACCATCGTCGGCCCGACCTCACTGTTCCACGCCGACGAAAACGGCCCGGCGGCGCAGCGGTTGTTGGCTGCGACGCGGGCCGTGAGCTGGCGCATGGGTTACGAAAGATAAATCAGACTATGAGCCCTCGAAACGGCTCAGCGAACCGTGGTCTTGCTGAATGCAGACTCAGCCTCTTGCATCAGTGCCTTGAAGAACCCGATCAGTTCATCGGCCGGGTCTTCATGGCCGGTGTAATACGTAACCAGTTCCGCGACCGTGCGGGCGTCTTCAAACAGACTGAGAAACGAGCGTTGCGCACGGGTAAGTTCTTTAGCCGGCGCCCCCGCCGCTGCAGCCTGACCCAATGTCAGCAGTCCGCTCAATACATCCTGCACATGCCCCAGCGCGGCGGAATAATCACCGCGCCGGTGCGACTGCGACGCGTCGTAGATGCTTTTCATCACCTGCACAGCCACCACCACAGTGCCTACGGGTGGCACCAGCAGGCTGACAATGTTTGCGGCCTTCAACAGATTTTCATAAACCACACTGGCGATTATTTCGTTGAGACTGGTGGTCCGTTCGTCGATGTCACTCAATACACGGCGCACTCGCTCGTCATGGAAAGTGAACAGATCGGGCAGTAACGAACGCTGCTGTGTGCGAATGACCGGTCGGGTATCAACCGTTGCGACCAGATTATCGAAGTAGTCATTGGTCACTTTCTGGTCAACCAGCAGTATCCGCTCGCTGTAATAGCTCCTGAATGGGCCTTTTCGAAAACGAATCGAAGGAATGAACTCAGCGATCGGTCGGAAGTTGACTTGATCCGGTGCGTCAGGCGTATAGAGCAAGTCGAAGAAACCTGACGACAACTTCAGTCGAAAAATATAAACGCCGCCAACCGCGCGGTCCCCAGGAGTCGTCAGACCCAGCGCGCCAATATTGAATTTGTACAGCCCGATATCACCTTCGGCGGTGCTGGTCCCTACCGACTGATAACCGCCACTCTCTTTCAGGTTATCGATGACCCCTTGGACAGCAGAGAAAGACTCTGTCGATAATCTGCCGTTGGTGAAATCGGCAAACGCATTGCGATACATCTCACAGCGGATTTTCCGGGCGTGTACCGCGCGCTTGAAAGCGTGATCAGGATGAGCCTTGTTCAGATATTGCTCTTCCAGCATCGCGCTGTATCGGTCACCAGGGCGGAAGGTTTTCGATAGCGAAGACAAATCCCGGATATCCAGTTTTTCAACGAGGGGATGTCCATTCACCAAGTAATATTTGGGGCTGTACTTGGTTTCATAGGCCGGATGCACCGCTTCGAAAGCGAGTCCCTCAAGCAAGACGTCGGTAACGCTCTTACGAAACTCTTCGGTCTGAATAATGATCTGGTCGGGATTGACCGAAATGTTGCTGCCGCGCGAACGCAACAGGTCTTCTATCTGGGCTTTCACCGCGTCATAGGTGAACTGCTCGAATGTCGGAAAACCATTGTCTCGTGCATCAACCGTGGACAGCGCCTTGAGTTCGGTTGTCAGACGCGAATAGCGCTTGCGCCCCTCAATGCCAAGCGCCCGATAAGCTGCCGGTGCAATGGCCTTGTGCAGCGCAACTTCGGCTCGGTAGGCGACATTTACGTAGTCCGCCAAAGGTGCCTTGGCGTTCAGATAAAGATCGACCGGCCGGCTATCAAGCGTGTAGCGGTAGCTCAGTTGAGTACCAGCGCTGCCAAGCAACTCACCCGCCTCGTGCAGGTAGTCGGGATGAATCATCAATGCGGCGTATTCACGATCCGCCGACAATGCCGACTCCAGCCAGCGGTTCGCCGCGTAGATATCGGAAAATTTCTGCAGTTCGAATTGCCCGTCAGCTGTTTTGACCAACATCAGCGACGGTGCGTATTCTTTGGCCGAAATCATCAGAACATCTTTCAATGCTGGGACTTGCAGCCTGATTTTCAAGCCCTGAATAGTCACCGCAGGGTCGTTGGCCATGGCTCGCGCGATGATGTTCGCATCGGTGGAATCCAGCTTCCCGGACTGGCGAGCTACAAAAACTGCAAACTCCATCTGGCTGAAGAGATAGTTGCGATAGGCCTCCTGCCAAGCAACCGACGGCGAGTATGCAAGACTGCCGGTAAACTCCAGGCGCAGATTACGATTTTCCAGCCACTGCTCGAGCGCTACTGCCGTCAGCCGACTTCCGTCGGGAGCGCCGATGATGGTCAGAGTCGCTTTGTAACCATTGTCGTGCAGACCGAAAACAAGAAACTCCGTCAGCGTCCGGGTTTCTTCCTGCTCGATGGTCCGTCCGGCAATCTGCAAAGTGTACGAGCTATGGACACTGATCGCTTCAGGATCCAGGCGTTCGTCAAAGGCCCTCTGCGCCCATGCGGAGAACGTGCGCAGCACATAGTCCTTGAAAGAAAAACACGTATCGAACGCGCTCGAATATGCAGCCTCATACTGGTCTTTGGATTCTTCAAGCTCGCTATAACGTTGTTGAACATCGCTACCAGCGGCATGCAGCCAAAGCGGCCAGTCGGTGCGCTTCAGTGCCGCCCAGAGCAGATAGAAACGGGTGTCGATGCCGTAACGCAGCACATGCAGGCGTTGATTCTCCTGAAGCATGGAGGTCAGCGGTTTTTCCAGTTGTACCCGGCCACTGATCAAGGTTGCCACGCTTTCAAGCTGACCTTTGAGGTGAGCCTCTGCACAAAACGCATGAGGACTTTGCGTGGCTTTCGGATAACTGATCTGCTCGCTACGCAGGGAAAGTCTCTGCTGAAGTTTGCTGTGCAAATCGGTATTTCTTTCAAAGAACTCGAAGCCGTTTTCCGGCGTGTGCAGCAGATAGGAAGTCGACTCGTTGACCAGTTGCATCTCTGCGACCGCACGCTCGGCGTTGTCCAGAACGAAACAGGGCTGGCGCACCAGAAGATAATCCTGTGCCGGTTGCAGGTTGACTTCAAACGCTGCGCGACCGGCATCTGCTTCCAGCAGATGAGCGAATCGCTCGCCCAATCGGGCATCGAAATTGTTGGCCATGACCGACAGCGACAGCTCTGCACCGGTGACCACGGCATAGGCCTTGATGAAAGCCTGTTTGTTCGACAGCGGTGCATTGTCGGCATGGACGGGTTTCGCTGGCGCAGCCCAGAACTTTGCGATCTCGGCTCGCAATGTTTTTTCCAGTCCGGCAGTTACAGCAGCGATCAGATCTTCAACAACAATGGTATTGAGCACCTTGACTTTGAATTGCTCACTGAACGTATCCGGCAGAACAAAAACCCCATCGCCCCCCATAATATAGGCAGGACTTATATGGTTATTCAGACAATGAACCGTCACCTCCCAAAGAGTGCCTGATGGCCGATTTTCATCGGCAGGGAAAGCAGGATCCGTATTGATATAGACCTTGTCGATATCAACTGTTTTGCCCAGACGCTTCAATTCACCTTCAAGCATGTTGCGCAGAATATCCAGCACGCTCGGCATGGCGTCGATGATCTTGAACAGATCTGTTTTAGCCTGTGTTGCCTTTTCCCACTCTTCCGGCCAGGTAACCTGCTCACCGAAAGAACCACGCATCAAACTTTTATATAACTTGGCCACAAACTTTCCTTACTTGATTATCCAGAGCTGCAAGTGCAGCCACCGCCGATAATTGCAAGGTAGTTTCTTTTTCAGCCGACATGAAGCTCGAACAAATTACAAAACATGCCACCCAACAACGAACACCATGTTGTGCTACTGAAATTTACAAAACTAAACCAGTATCCCCATCAACTTGGCTTTCGCCACAGCCTGGGTTCTGCGTTCTACACCCAACTTACCGTTAATCCTCCTCGCATGGGTTTTTACTGTATGTAATGAAATAAACAGTTGCTCGGCAACTTGCTGATTAGAAGCCCCTTGAGCAATCAACATCAGCACTTCGCGTTCGCGCCGACTGAGGCCAGGCGCCTGATCATCGTTTTCCCGTGGCCAGGCAGAAACCTCCTTGCCAGACCCAGTGAGGCTACCTCGGCGTAATTCCCACTCGCGCACGGCTTGCTGCAATCGGCAACGCTCCGCCAGCGTTGCGGCTCGCTGGAACGCTTGCTGCGCCGCTACCGTGTCACCGTGCGCTTCGGCCAACTGGGCGAAGGCCAGCAACAGCTCCGTTTCCGCCGCCAACATGCCTTTGGCCTGAGCGCGCTTCAACAATCGCTCAATGGTTGGCAGAGCGCTTTCGTCCGGGACCGATTGCGCATTCGCGCAGGCCAGCAGGTATTCGATGCGAATAATCAGTTCGAACGTCGCGGGTGGCGCCTGCAACGCCGAAGGTCCCCGGTAATGCCGTAACAGTCGGCTCAACGCTTCTTGCGCAAGATGCGGTCGGCCCTGCTGCAACCAGAACTGGCTGCTCACCTGCAACACAACACCGCGATAGACCGTATCGGGAATCTGCCGTTGCTGCATGACCCTTTCGGCCTCGCGCAGGCGTTCGAAAGCGCAGGCATAATCGCCGCGATTGCCGGCCAGTTGCGCCTGCCCCAGATAACCATACAAGACCCGCTTGTCGTGGCTGCGCAAGCAATCTTCAAGGCCTTCGCTGAACAACTGCGCAGCCTGCTCTTCAAGGCCCATGCACAGCGCCAGTCGTCCACGCCGCAGGGCAATCCGGCCGAGCAGCGGCACGGGCAGCGTGGCGCGCTGGCGCAGCAAGTGCTCGATCTCCACCAGCAGGCTTTCCGCACGCAAAGGCGCGCCTCGCTGCTCGAGCCATTGCGCATGGTCAAGCTCAAGCAACCCTTCAAACAGCAAGGAGCCGTGAGCACGCGCCAGACACAGCGCTTCGCGGTTGAGGGCATGGGCCTGATCCAGCTCGCCGCACAGTAACGCCTGCTGGGTCAGTCCCGACAGGCACATCAAACGCGCCTGCCAGGCATCGTCAGCCAGTGCAGACAAAGCCTCCTGAAAGCAGGCGCGTGCCGACTCCATTTGCCCTTGCAGGTGAAACAGCCATCCCTGTTGCGCCTGCCAGCGGGCCAGCAGTTGCTGCTCCAGTTGCGCTGTCGGCTGCGGCATGAAGCGGCCGAGATGAGCCAGGCATTGCCCGGCCTGTTCGAACCGGCCGGCAAACAATAAGGCGCCCGTGACCAGCACGATCAGCTGTGGTGTCATCAGGGTCAGCTGCTGGCTTTGCTGCTCGTGCAAACGCAACAGCAGGACGACGGTCTGGTCTTCGAACAAGTCTTCGAAGCCGAAATGCTGCAACAGGCTGACGGCAGTTTCGTATTCCTCGGCCAACAACGCTTGCTCGAACGCCGCTCGCCAATCCTGCGTCGCGCTGAACCACTGACAGGCGCGCCGGTGCCAGGAACGCGCACACGGCCAGTGCGACTCCTGGATGATTCGCGACAGCGGGCGGAACACCTGGAGCCAGTCAGCGGATTGCTGCCATGGCTCGATAAAGCAGCCCAACACCTGCAGATCGTGCAGCAGCCGCGCGCCTTCGCCGGCGCCGAACAAATGCTCGCAAAGCGGCGCATTGAACCGTGGCAGGTGAGCCAGCACACGCCATGCCTCGTCCTGCTCCGGCGTCAGGTTGCTGAACAGTTCGTGCTGCAGATAATCGAGCAGAGTGTCGACACGCTGCTGCGGTTGCAGGTTTTGCGACCAGTCGCATTTCTGCAGGAGCGCCATGCGCGCCCCCGCGCACCAACCGCCAGTACGCTGGATGATACGGGTGGCGACGCGGTCCGCCTGGTCAAGCGGCAAATGGTGCAACACCGATACAACTTCATCGTGAGTCAGCGCCAGGCTGGCGCTCTCGAATTCGTAGAGTTCGTCATCTAGCAACAGGCGCGGCCAGTTGCACTGCGGCCGGCGGCGAGTGCTGATCCACCAGGTGAGCGCCGGGCTGCTGACCGCCAGCAAGCGATCCAGCAGAGCATCCACAGCCGGATCCGGCAGCCGACTGTAATCGTCGATAAACAGCGACGTCGGCCTCGACCAATGGGCCAGCTCCGCCATCAGCTGCGTATCGTCAAGGCCTTCGACCAGCCCGAGCGCCCGCGTCAGACGCAGGCGAAATTCATCGGCGCTGAGCGCTGCTCCCGCCAGCGGCAGCCAGATTGCCTCGCACTCCGCGCGCACCTGAAGAAGACATTCGGTGAGCAGTACGGTTTTGCCACTGCCTGCCGACGCGCACAACAGCCTGACCCGTGCGTTCGATGTCAGCAAAGGCGCAGTCAAGCGACTGCGAGGCTGATGATGTGAAGAAAGCCTCGGCAAAAATCCGGGTCGATCCAGGCACGGGGTCATGGCGGTCATCGGGTGAGCCTTCTTATCGTTGTGCGCTCACCCTAGCCCTCTCCCGCGCCCTTGTTGACGAGTATTCAGCACGCTGATTGATGGCCATAAAAAAGGCGACCGTGCGGTCGCCTTTTGTCCAGCGGTACAGCAGAGCCGTTAGCGCACGCCCTCGGCGCGCAGGGCCGAAGGTGTGTAATCGGCAGCCTTGGCTTCAAAACCGAATTCGAAGCTGTGCTTCTCTTCGTTCTTCATGCCCAACGCAATGTAGCGGCCGGCAATGATGTCGTAGAGCGCTTCCAGCGTGTAAGCCTGAGCCTGATGATCGTAGTAGTACTGCGCGTGACCTTCGGCAACGCGCCACAGTTGCCCGCGACCGTCGTAGTGATCGGCCAGTGCCACTTGCCAGCTGTCCTCGTCGATGTACATGTGGCGCTTGGCGTAGATGTGCCGCTCGTTCGGTTTCACCGTGCCGATCACTTCCCAGACGCGGTGCAGTTCGTAACGGGTCAGGTCCTGATTGATGTGCCCGGCCTTGACGATGTCGTCGTACTTGAGCTTCGGCGAGTCGAGCTTGTAGCTGTTGTAGGGAATGTACATTTCCTTCTTGCCGACCAGTTTCCAGTCATAGCGATCCGGAGCACCGGAGAACATGTCGAAGTTGTCGGAAGTCCTCAGGCCATCGGCCGCTGTACCCGGGCCGTCATAGGCCACTTGCGGCGCGCGCCGTACGCGGCGCTGACCGGCGTTGTAGATCCACGCCAGACGCGGTTCCTTCACCTGATCGAGGGTTTCGTGCACCAGCAGCACGTTACCGGCCAGCCGCGCCGGGGCGGTCACCGATTGCTTGAAGAAGGTCAGCACGTTGGCGGCTTTTTCCGGGTCGATGTCTTTCATCAGTTGCGGCACGGCGATCTCTTCCTCGAAGCGGATCGGCGTGTAACTGCCGTTGGTCTGCGGTGTGACCTGGGTGATGATCCGCCGCAGATTGCCACCGTGGTAGCGGGTGATGTGGTTCCACAGCACCTCGACGCCGTTCTTCGGAATCGGGAAGGCGTAGTAGCGGTTGCCGGTGAAATTGGCCAGGCCGTTGCCGTCGTTGATCGCGTTGACGTTCAGCGCGCTGCGCTTGGCCGACTCATAGATTTCCGCCGGCGCCCCCACGGTGCGGTGGGTCGGGTAAACCGGGATCTTGTAGGTTTCCGGGTAGCGTTTGAACATCGCCACCTGGCCATCGGAGAGCTTGCTTTTGTACTGCTCGACGTTCGCGGCGGTGATGGTGAACAGCGGTTTTTCGTTGGCAAACGGGTCGGCGAGGAAGCCCTTGCTGTCCACCGCACCGGCGTTTTTCGGGATGCCGCCGGTCCAGGCCGGAATCGAACCGTCCGCATTGCCGGCCTTCTCGGCGCCGAGCGGGGTCAGGCTGGTGCCGAGCTTGTTCGCTTCATCCGGCGACACCGCCGCCATCACGTTGGCGGCCAGCAGACTCAAGGCCAGCACGCCACATTGCAGAATCGTTTTGCGCATTGCAGTCATCCTTCTCGGGCAGATCAGAAGTTCACGCCGAAGCTCAGGGCCACGAAGTCACGGTCTTCGAGGACGTTGTAGTCGCCACCGAAAAAGTCGGTGTAACTCAGGCTCGCGGTGTAGGTGTTGCGGTAGTCGGCATCGACGCCGAAGCTCACGGCTTTCGCACCTTCGTTGAACAGGCCGTTGGGGCCGTAACCGGCGACGTCGTGCGACCACGACAGGTTGGGCTTGAGGTTGATCCCACCGATGACGTTGGCGTAATCGAGAATCGCCCGGGCGCGATAGCCCCAAGAAGTCGAGGTGACGAAGCCGTCGGTATCGCCGCCGAAACCATACTGGCCGTAGACCGAATCACGGCCATAACGCAGCTCACTGCGTGACTCCAGACCACCGACATGCACCACCGCTGCTTCGCCGACCACGGTCAAGCGTTCGGCGCCGAGCACCTGATCGAAGAAGTGTGTGAGGGTGCTCTGGATTTGCGTGACTTCCTTGCGCCGGTAGCCTTTGTTGTCGGCACCCGGCGAAGTGGCGAGTGGCGATGCGGTGCCGCCGGCAATCGGGTTGACCAGCGCCAGGGTCAGGTCGTTGGTGTTGACCTGCACCGGCGCGTTCGGCCGGTAGCTGATCTCGCCGGTCCACGCGGTGCCGGTGGGCAGCGTGGTGGAGAAACTGGCGCCGTACAGACGAATGTCTTCCGGGTATTCGAGGTAATACTGACCGCGCCCGAGCATCACGCTTTGCGCCAGCCCGGCACCACTGCCGGGCGCGAGTCCGTTGGCAATGCCGACCATGCCTGGCAACGCCGCCAGTGTCGACAGCCCCGCCGTAGTGGTGCCGACCGTCGGCGTACGGCTGTGGTAGTTCATGAAGTAGAGGCCGTACTCGGTGTCGTCGCCGAGCCAGCGCAGCGCCGTGCCCCACTGCCCGGAATCGCGCGCATCACGATCGCCGCCACGGGGATCACCACGCCCTCCCGGGTGACCTGGATGCCTTGGCCGAACGCGGTGGTCAGCGGCACCAGTGGCGCCACCGCTGGGCTGCCGACGGTGTAGCCGTTGTTGCAACCGTCCGCCGCCACGTCGACGCCGAAGAACGTGCCGCAGTTGTCGAGAACGGTCTGGTCCCACTCCAGTTGGTAGAAGCCTTCGACCGAGAGTTTGTCGGTCAGGCTCTGCGAACCAAACAGCATGTTCACCGGAATCAGGCCTTCCTTGATCTCGGCACCGGGACGGCGGAATGCCGAGACATCAACCGGGTTGATGCTGTTGATCGAGTTGCCGATGAAGGTACTTTCGCCCCAGCTCACCACCTGCTTGCCGGCCCGCACGGTGCCGGGCAAATCAGCGATAGCGTAGTTGTGATAAACGAAGGCATCGAGGATCTGCGCGCCGGAAGACTTGGCGCCTTCCTTGCGGCCGCTGTCGCTGATCTGTTTGAACTCGCGGTCTTCGTCCTTGAGTTCGAAGTCGTACCAGTATTTGCCCCGCACAAACACGCCGGTATCGCCGTACTTCAGTTCGAGGTCGTGGATACCCTTGAAGATCTTCGAAAAGGTTTCGCCCTTCTTGAAATTCAGGCGCCCGTCATCACCGGTGGACGATTGTCCGCTGCCGCCATTGACCGTGCCGACCAGCGAGTTGTCGGCATCGCGCAGACCCCAGCTCGCGCCGACCGAAAGTGACGAGTCGAAGGTGCCTTCGATTTCGCCGATGTTGAAGGCGACCGCTTGCGTCTGGGTGCAGCAACCCAGAGCCACCGCAGCGGCCAGCGCCTGCGGTGTGAAGATGGCGCGCATTGTTGTTTTTGTCATGCGTCTTCCCCGGTGAGTGACAGAAGGCCCCACCCTACTGCCGGGTGAAGCGGTCGATAAGCGCACCAAGGAGGTATTTGCGTTGTCGCTCGAAAGGATGAATGGCCTTGTACGGCGGGGCCTGGGGCGGTTCATGGACTGGCTGGATAGCGCGTCATCAGCGCCATCCATGCGCACGCCACTGTTGCGCGCCCCGTAACAGTGCATGTCTGGAATCGGTATTTTTCCTACAGGCTTGAGACCTTATTCTGAGCGCGCTTTCCTCGGTACACGCCGCAAAGCGCCAAGCTCGCCACGCTGAATCGCGAGCGACTGGCTACAGATTCTGGATAAATCGATGTTTTCGGTTTACCGCCCCGCTGTTCACTGACGTTGATTTGTAGCTCCTTGATCCAACGTCTTACCTTGGCCGCTGCGTTTGCAGCGGCCTTTTTTATGGGCGTTTAAAAAGGCTGGTTAGCGGTTCGGGAGCGCTTCCGATCAGCGCGTCAGACATTTCTTCGAAGCTCGGACGAATTCCCTCTGCATCGATGAAAACCCGCGAAAACCCTTTCGACATAACGCCCTGTTACCGACGGGCTTCTCGGATTTGATTACCGCCACTCTGATGTAACTTGAAACACCTCAACCATTCGCTGGTGACACGGATGTCATCGCCACCCGTGCGCACTTTCGAGCGAGTGAAAACGCACATTCACAAGGATATGAATATGCCAAAGCCTCCACCGTTAGAACTGGATCCGCGCCAGCGTGACATTGCCGAAGCGGTGCGCCGGGAGCAGGAAGAAATCCGCGTACGCGAACAGGCGCGTCTGGCCGCGTTGGCGGAGAAACAGCGTCGGGATACCGAACAGGCTCGACTGGCGGCTGAGACCGCGCGCCTGAATGCTGAGGCTGAAGCTCGGAAGAAAGAGCGGCTGGCTGAGTTGAAAATCGCCCAGGCCGAGGCACAAGCCAAAGCTGAAGCAGCGGCGCTGGCCAATGCGGCAGAACAGGCTCGGTTACAGGAGGAACGCAAGCATGTCTTTCCGGCTTATGGAGCAGTGGCCCGCAACGGCCCGGCCGTTTCTTTCGCTTCGACAGCCGTCCCGCTCGGCCCGGCTACCTCGGCGGGAATACTCAATGCGCTACGTACGGCAAAAGCGACCCTGACAGCGACGGGCTCGACGCTGTTCGGCAGTCCGGTACTGATGGGATTCGCAGCACTGTTGATGCCGTCACCTCTGGGCAACGGCGAACGCTTTGCGATGAGCGTTCCACTGGCCGAGTTGTCGTCCGAGCCGGCCGAGACGCTGCGTGAAATCGCAGACCGGCAGGGCACTTTGGAGATGCAGGTCGGGCTAGGGGTCAGGCGACTCGGGGCTGGCACGCAAGTGTTCGTCGCTACGAGTGATGACTTCCATATTCGCTCAAGTGTGATGGTCCTCAATGCCGCATACGATTTGCTCAACGACGTATACCAGGTCGCGCTATCGAACTCGCCCACCGACTTGCTGACCTGGACTCCGGCTATCTCGCCGGGAGACCAATCGACCGCCTTGCCAATAGTGGATACCGGTTCGCCCGCCTATTCCGGCGCTTCCGTTGTTCCGATTGAAGGGCGGCTGGATCTGAACCCGATCCTGGTCGAACGCTGGGATCGATTCATCATCGTTTTTCCGGCTGATTCGGGGATAGAGCCGCTTTATGTGGTGTTCAGCAGTCCTTATACGGGGGCAACCGAAAAGGGAAAGCACAGCGGGCGTGGTTTCAACCCAGACGAGACTGGAGATGAAATGACATAGTCACTGTGTTCGCGTTACTTCAGGCAACGCCACATCTGGACATGATGATCAGACGCCACAATCGAGACCTGATCAACGAGTATGGGACCCTGGAAGCGTCGTACTCTCGGCTCTTCGCTGCCGGGATTTTGCTGGAGGGGGAAAAGGGCCTCGCTATCAAAGGACCTAACTGGAAGCCGCCCAAGTTCATGACAGAACAAAGATACATTTGAAAACTGGAGCCACCAGCCGCGAAGGCTGGTGGCTCCGTTACCTTCAAATCGAATACTTCTGCAAATTCGCCATCATTTCCTTCAACGCTTCAATATTGTCCTTCGGATGCGCCGCCCCTTCGAAATCACAAATCTGCTGCCAGTGCGCCGCGACGTCTTCCGGCGAGAACCCCTCGCGCGGATCGAAGCCGGCACCGAGGCTGCGTTCCCAGCGCACCTTGCCCATCCAGCCGCCGCCGACTTCGAACAGGCCGGACGTTTCCTGGCATTGCTCGCTGGCCAGATACACCACCAGCGGGCTGACCAGTTCCGGCTTCAGTTGCTCGAATACTTGCGGCGGGATCAGGCCCTCGGTCATGCGCGTGCCGCCGGTCGGGGCGATGGCGTTGACCAGAATGTTGTTCTTGCGCCCTTCGATCGCCAGCGTTCGGGTCAACCCGTACAGCCCGAGCTTGGCCATGCCGTAGTTGGACTGGCCGAAATTGCCATAGATGCCTGAAGTCGATGCAGTGAAAATCACGCGACCGTAGTTTTGCTCGCGCAGATGCGGCCAGGCGGCACGGGTAACCTTGTAGGCGCCTTCGACGTGGACGCGATAGACCAGATCCCAGTCGGCGTCGTCCATCTTGTGAAACGACTTGTCGCGCAGGATCCCGGCGTTGTTGACTACGACGTCGACGCGGCCGAAGGCATCAAGGGCGTTCTGTACCAGTTTGTCGCCGTCAGTCACCGAGTCGTGGTTGGCTTCGGCAATACCGCCGGCCTCGCGGATTTGCGCCACTACGCGGTCGGCAGCCGAAGCGTTGGCGCCCTCGCCCTGCGTCGAGCCACCGAGATCGTTGACCAGCACTTTGGCGCCCTGTCTGGCGAACAGCAGCGCATGCGCACGACCGAGGCCGCCACCGGCGCCGGTCACTATCACGACTTTATCTTCGAAACGCACAGGTTCATTCATCGCGGCAACTCCAGCAGGCCAAGGGATATTGCCCCGAGTGTCAGGCACGGCGCTTTGGGTCACAACGAACACGGCTGCGGCTGAATGGTGCGCGATAAGGCTGAGGGATGATCGAGTGTCAGGACGCCGAGAGCCCGTGCTCTCGGCGAGAATCAGGAGTACGCCACTTTGCGCGGAGGCAATACCAGACGATCGCGGAACGCCAGATAGTGCTTGAGTACCAGCACCGGCGCCTCGGTTTGCGGATAGTGGCCGATGCCTGGCAACAGCACGGTGTCTGCATCAGGGATCAGTTCGCGATATCGCTCGACCATGTGCACGCCGGAGATCGGGTCAAATGCGCCGTCGATCACCCGCAAGGGAATGTCACCCTGCTGCATGGCCGTCACCCAGCGCTCACGTTGCACCCGGCGCTCGGGGATATAAGTGATCAATTTATGCAGGATGCGCGGGCCATGGTTGCTGTCGACCAGACTCCAGTAATCATCCAGTTCGCTTTCAGTCGGCTGGGTCTGCGGGCCGAAGATCTGCCGGAAACCTTTGACCAACGCCTCACGACTGAATGCGCGACCAAGCAGCCAGCCAATCGGACTGAGCAGCAGTTTCTGCATCAGCAGTGGACGATGGGTTTCCGGAAACAGACCGCCATTAAGGAATACGCAACTGGCCACTTCAATGCGCTTTTCGTAGTGCCGCGCGAGCAGTTCCTGAGCAACGCTGTCGCCATAGTCGTGGGCAAGAATATGCACCGCTTGTTCAACCTGCAGATGGGCGAGCAGCGCCTGTTGCAGATCGGCCTGTTCCAGCAGGCTATAGGTGTGATTGCGCGGTTTTGCCGAATCGCCGAAACCGAGCATATCGCAGGCGATCACCTGATAACGCTGGGCCAGTGGCTGCCACAGGTAATGCCAATCCCAACTGGCGGTGGGGAAACCGTGAATCAACAGCAACGGTTCACCCTGCCCGACTGTCCAGTAGCGGATCGACTGGCCACGAAAGACAAAGTCCGGCTGCGCTTGCGCCAGACACACAAAGGAATCTCGGCAAGTGGCATTAGAATTTATACCCCGGATCCTGCAGGTCGAGTTTGCGCAGCAGCGCCGGCCACGCCAGCGCGCCACCCATGCCCTGCGCGCTCTTGGTGACGCCGGCAATCATCGCTTTGGCGCCGGCGAGAATCTGCGGTTCGATGGCGATCAGTTCGGCACCTCCGGTTTGCGCCATGACCTGAATGTCGCAGGCACGCTGGAAGGTGAACATCATCAGAAAAGTGTCGGCGATAGTCCCGCCGCAGGTGAGCAGACCGTGGTTGTGCAGCATGAGGAAACTGTTGTCACCAAGATCGGCTTGCAGGCGCGCCTTTTCTTCATGATTCAGGGCCACGCCCTCGTAGGCGTGATAGGCCAGGCTCGACAGCACGAACAACGACTGTTGACTGATCGGCAACACCCCCTGCCTTTGCGCCGACACCGCAACGCCTGACGCAGTGTGCGTATGCAGCACGCAAACCACATCGTGGCGAACTTCGTGGACGGCACTGTGAATGGTGTAGCCGGCGGGGTTGATTTCGTAGGGGCTGTCCATGAGTTTGTTGCCGGCCTGATCGACTTTCACCAGGCTTGAGGCGGTAATCTCGTGGAACATCAGGCCAAACGGATTGATCAGGAAATCTTCGGTGCCGGGCACCTTGGCCGAGATATGCGTGAAGATCAGATCGTCCCAGCCGTGCAGCGCCACCAGACGGTAACAGGCGGCAAGATCAACGCGGGTCTGCCACTCGGCAGCGCTGACCTGATCTTTGACGTTCGGCGACGATTGGACGGGGGCTACGCTCACTGTATGCACCTCTGCGTTCTTCTTGTTCTGCTCGTGTAAGCAGTCTAGTCAGGCGCAGGGCATCGCGTAGTTGCATTGGCAGCCAGCTTGATGACTGAACGAGTCAGCCGGGCAAACAGCCTGGATCCGTTGCAATGCAACAACGCTTATAAGGTGCAGCGATTATTGCCCGCAATCAGCCCTTGAGCGCTTCGATCAACTGCGCCAGCCACGGCTCGGCATCGGTTTCCGGCGTGACGCTTTCGCTGGCGTCGATGCGCAACATTTCCTGAACCTCGTTTACGCCCAGTTCGGCAAACAGTTCGCGCATCTGCTCGCCACCGCCGCAGAAGGTGTCGCCATAGCTGGCATCACCGAGGGCGATCACCGCGCCGGGCAGGCCCCGCAACGAAGCAGGCAACTGATCGCGCAGCATCGAATACAACGGTTGCAGGTTGTCCGGCAGCTCGCCCATGCCAGTGGTCGAAGTGACGGCCAAAAGAGCCTCAGGAGCGAACGCCTGAATATCGGCCAGCGCGGCCCGCGAGTTGTAGAAGGTTTCAAAGCCGGCGGCTTTCAGCAGGTCCTGGGCGTGGCGGGCGACTTCTTCGGCGGTGCCGTAGACTGAACCTGAGAGGATGGCGACTTTCATCAATCTGATCCTGGAACTGAAAAAAAGAGCCGCGATAGTAACAGCCCATGCCGCGAAGTTGCGATTGGCTCTCAATGCAAGCGGATGGCCTATAGACAGTCCGCGGCTTTCTTCTAGAATGCCTGCCACTGACATAACGGAAGGGATTCTCGGATGATCAACGCCCGTCTGCTGCAAATGGTGATCAATGCTTCAAACGAAGGAATCGTCGTCGCCGAAAAGGAAGGTGATCGAGATAACATTCTTATCTACGTCAACCCCGCCTTTGAGCGCATGACCGGTTATACCAGCGAAGAGATCCTTTATCAGGACTGTCGTTTCCTCCAGGCTGGGGACCGTGATCAACTCAGTCTGCAACCGATTCGCGACACATTGCGCGAAGGCGGCTCGTGTCGTGAGGTTCTGCGCAACTACCGCAAGGATGGCACGCCGTTCTGGAACGAATTGTCATTGTCGACGGTAAAGAATGCCGAGGACGGGCAGACTTATTTCATCGGCGTGCAGAAGGATGTGACGGTCCAGGTGAAGGCGCAGCAGCGGGTTGCACAGCTGGAAGCTCAGGTGGCGGCGCTGCAAAGCGAGCTGGCGGCACTCAAAGCGACGAACGGCGCAAACAAAACCGCGAACTGACGGTCATTAACTACAATCACCAATGACTTTGTAACTATTCACTTCGAGTTAGCCATGCAGCGCGACGCCCTCCTCACCCAGGACGAGCTGGATTTCATCCAGACAATGCAGCACAACCCGCAACTGAACGTGCGGGATGCGACGTCGAGTCTGCTGGTTAATGGTGGTTCGCAGATCCGTGACCTGCTGACACGTCTGGCTGCTCACGAGCAAGTGACGATCCAGGCCAACTTCGAAAATCAACAGATGACTTTCCCGCTGCATCTGGTGGAAGACGAGTTCCACGCGCTGCATCTGCGTCTCGGGGTGCCGAGCATCTACGAAGACGGGCCGATGGTGCGCCCATGGCGTCTCGTACTCGAGGAGCCGGTGGCATTGGAAAACGCCAAAGGCCAGCCCGGCACGCTGTGGGTGCACGAGGTGTCGCACAAAGGTGTGTTGCTGGAAGTGCGCAACAAGACCAAACCACCGAAACACTTCGCCCTGTGGTTCAGCCCTTCCGGTTATGAGCGCATCTCGTTGCGCGGCCATTTCGAGCGTGAAACCGAGCAAGGTTTCTTCGCTTACGAACTGAGCCAGACCGATGCCGACGAAACCGAGCGCCTGCGCCAGTTCATCCTTCAACAGCATCGCCTGACCCACCCCGCCCTGCACGCCTGAGTCTCAGGTATCCAGCTTGCCTGCCATGAATTGCTTCATGCGTTGACGCATCGTTGCGCCCTCATTCCCCAGACATGCAACGGATGAACCGGCCAGACTGTCTTCGGCCAGTTCCGAGGCATCGCCGGCCAACATCAATTGGCAATCGAGGCTCAGTGCCAGACGATTCAGGCGCCGGGGCAGCTCTGGACCGGGGGCATGATTGGAAAACAGTACAAGTGCGTCAGGCTTGACCTTTTCGCAGACCAGCGTCAATTCATCGAACGGCTGGCCCGTGGTCAGCACCCGCACGCCAGAATCGTTGCCGCTGAGAAACAGCGCCGCGACCAGCAACTCAAGCTCTCTGCACTGCCCCGCGAGCGCGCTGACAATCACCCGACGCGGTTGCGCACCCCGCAACATGACAATGCGCTGCAGTACACGCACCCTGAGAAATCCGTCGAGAAACAACCATTCGCTGGTTTGCCCGAAAGCGTCCTGGCGCTGCAGCAGTTGACGCCACAACGGCATCAGAATGGCTTCGAACACCACCGGCAGCGCGTACGACGAGAAAATCTGCCCGTAGACGCGATCCAGCTGCTGATCGTCGAACGCACTGACCGCCTGCTGAACCTGCTCCTGCCATTGCTTGTAATCGGCCTGCACATGGTCATCGGGGATGAAGTTTGCCAACACCTTCAGAGGCTCTGTTTTCGCCAGGATCTTGCCGACTTTGCTCACGGCCACGCCGCGATCGATCCAGTCGACAATGCTGCGCACGCGCTCGATATCGTTCATTGAATACAAACGATGCCCGCTTTCGGTGCGCGTCGGCTGGATGAGTCCGTAACGGCGCTCCCAGGCACGCAGGGTCACCGGGTTGACGCCAGTCAGGCGCGCCACTTCGCGGATGGGGAAAAGCTCTTCGCGCTCGATCGTGCCGAGTGCTGTCGAAGCCGGGCGAGGGTCCGTGATTACAGGCATCTGGCGGTCAACTTCCATGTCGGTTCATTGGATCCCATTTTAAACATGATGGACTGGAAACCTTCAAGTAGTGATCTGCGACGAAAGTGGCTGGTTTAATCGGCAAATTCAGGAATAATCCTTGCTTGTTGTAAAGCGCAAGCCTCTACCCCGGCTTGCGTCAGGCGAAGTTCTTACCCGGAGCGACGCACTCGAAATACGGAGATACAAAATGTCTACTTCCCCCGTCACGCTAATGGTAGCGCGTCGCGTCGCTGATGGCCGTTATCACGATCTTATCGCCTGGTTGCGCGAAGGCGAGCAACTGGCCACCGACTTCCCCGGCTACCTCGGCTCCGGCGTCCTCGCGCCACCGCCCGGTGACAACGAATTCCAGATCATCTTTCGCTTTGTCGATGAGCAGACCCTGCATGCGTGGGAATACTCGGCGTCGCGTACCGCCTGGCTTAACCGCGGCAGCGATTTGTTCGAACATCCTAAAGAGCACCGGGTCAGCGGCATTGAAGGCTGGTTTGGTGCTGCCGGCCAACGCCCGCCGCGCTGGAAACAGGCCGTGGCGATCTGGCTGGCGTTTTTTCCAGTGTCGCTGATATTCAACTTTGCCCTCGGCCCGCTGCTCGCTGAGCTGAGCCTGTTGCCGCGCATCTTGATCGGCACGGCGTGCCTGACGCCGCTGATGGTGTATTTCTTCATCCCGTTGTCGACGCGTCTGCTGGCGAACTGGTTGAACAGCACGCCGACGAGGCCATTGGCTGGCGCACCGTCGGCGCAGAATCGCTGATCCGCAGCGGGCGGCGAGCCTGTTATAGTTTTCGCTTCCACCGCGATGCGAGCCGCCCATGCCAGATTCCGCAGCCCCGATCCTCATCACCGGCGCCGGCCAGCGTGTCGGTTTGCACTGCGCGCAGCGCTTGATCGAGGATGGCCACCCGCTGATTTTCACTTACCGCACCGAGCGACCGGGCGTACAGGCCCTTCGCGATCTTGGCGCGACAGCGCTGTTCGCGGATTTTTCCAGTGAGGCAGGAATACTGGCCTTCATTGATTCACTGAAAGCGCACACCGACACTTTGCGCGCGATTGTGCACAACGCCTCCGAATGGCTGGCGGAAACCCAAGGCAGCGAAGCACAAGCCTTCAATCGCATGTTCAACATTCACATGCTCGCGCCTTACCTGATCAACCTGCACTGCGCCGAGTTGCTGCAGCGCTCGACGCCTGCCGACATCATCCACATCAGCGACGATGTCACCCGCAAGGGCAGCAGCAAGCACATCGGTTATTGCGCCAGCAAGGCCGGGCTCGACAGTCTGACCCTGTCGTTTGCCTCGCGCTTTGCGCCTGCCATCAAGGTCAACGGCATCGCTCCGGCGCTGCTATTGTTCAACCCCGACGATGACGCCGCCTACCGCAGCAAGGCGCTGGCCAAGTCCGCGTTGGGTATCGAGCCCGGCTGCGAGGTGATCTACCAGAGCCTGCGCTATCTGCTCGACAATCCCTATGTCACCGGCACGACCCTCACCGTCAACGGCGGACGGCACGTCAAATAGGCCGTCCCGCTTCAGCCGCGAGTCGAGTAAGATCCACCTGAACGCCTGCAATAGACTGGACGGAGCAAATCAATGCCACAACTTCAACCGGGAATGGCGCGCATCCGGGTCAAGGATCTGCGCCTGCGCACCTTTATCGGCATCAACGAGGACGAAATCCTCAACAAGCAGGATGTGCTGATCAACCTGACCATTCTGTACGCAGCGCAGGAGGCGGTGCGCGACAACGATATCGACCATGCGCTGAATTACCGCACCATCACCAAGGCAATCATCGCCCACGTCGAAGGCAACCGCTTCGCGCTGCTCGAACGCCTGACTCAGGAATTGCTCGACCTGGTGATGACCAATGCATCGGTGCTGTACGCCGAAGTCGAAGTCGACAAGCCCCACGCGCTGCGCTTCGCCGAATCGGTATCGATTACGCTCGCAGCGAGCCGCTAGCTTCAAGCCTCAAGCCGCAAGCTGTAAACTTTGCTCACAGACACCCATCTTGCAGCTTGAAGCTTGCCGCTTGAAGCTGTCTCGAAGAGACCCCCATGACTGATCAACAACGCCTTGAACTCGAAGCCGCCGCCTTTCGCCGACTGGTCGCCCACCTCGACAGCCGCAAGGACGTGCAGAACATCGACCTGATGAACCTTGCCGGGTTCTGCCGCAACTGCCTGTCGAAGTGGTACAAGGCCGAAGCCGACCAACGCCAGATCGATGTCAGCCTCGATGACGCCCGCGAAGTGGTGTACGGCATGCCCTACGCCGAGTGGAAAGCCCAATACCAGCAAGAAGCCAGCGCCGAACAGCAAGCGGCGTTTGCCAAAGGAAAACCCAATGACTGATCTGAACACCCTGCGCGCCAGCCTCAAGAGTGGCGAGCATGCTTTCGCCGACACCCTGGCGTTCATCGCCACCGGTTACGACTACCAGCCGCAAGCGTTCAACAACGGCGGCGTGGAAAACGCTGCCGGGCAGAACGAAGGCTCCTGCAAGACCCTGGGTCTGGCACTGCTGGAAGGTCTGAGTGATGAAGAAGCGCTGCTGGCGTTCGGCGAGCATTACCGTTCGGTGCTGGCGACGCCTGAGGGCAGCGATCACAGCAATATCCGCGCGTTGATCAAGCACGGCCTGGCCGGGGTGAAATTCACCGCACAACCCCTGACCCGCCGCTGATCCCAACAACCACACATACCCCCTGTGGGAGCGAGCCTGCTCGCGAAGACGGACTGACATTCATCGAAGATGTCGACTGATACACCGCTTCGCGAGCAGGCTTGCTCCCACACTGGATGCGTAGCGACTGCGAATCTTGGGCACAAAAAAACCGGCCAATCTGGCCGGTTTTTTTGTGCCCTGCGGTCTTAGAACGTGGCGTTCTGCAGGCCGTCCAGGTAGCGCTCGGTGTCCAGTGCCGCCATGCAACCGGCGCCGGCCGAGGTGATGGCCTGACGGTAAACGTGGTCAGCCACGTCACCGGCAGCGAAGATGCCTTCGACGCTGGTGGCCGTCGCATTGCCTTCGCGGCCGCCCTGCACAACCAGGTAACCGTCTTTCAGGGTCAACTGGCCTTCGAACAGCGAAGTGTTCGGGGTGTGGCCGATGGCGATGAACACGCCGTCGACTTTGATTTCGTCGAAGCTGCCATCGTTATTGCGCAGACGCGCACCGGTGACGCCCATGTTGTCGCCGAGGACTTCGTCCAGGTTGGCGTTCAACTTGAGGATGATCTTGCCTTCAGCCACACGGGCGTTGAGCTTGTCGATCAGGATCTTCTCGGCGCGGAAGGTTTCGCGACGGTGGATCAGAGTCACGGTGCTGGCGATGTTGGCCAGGTACAGCGCTTCTTCGACAGCGGTGTTGCCACCGCCAACCACAGCGACCGGCTTGTTGCGGTAGAAGAAACCGTCGCAGGTCGCGCAGGCGGACACGCCTTTGCCCATGAACGCTTCTTCCGACGGCAGGCCCAGGTAGCGAGCGCTGGCGCCGGTGGCGATGATCAGAGCATCACAGGTGTAAACCGCGCTGTCGCCGGTCAGGGTGTACGGCTTGGCAGCGAAGTCCACGGCGTTGATGTGATCGAAAACGATCTCGGTCTCGAAACGCTCGGCGTGCTCGCGCATGCGCTCCATCAGCACCGGGCCGGTCAGACCATGAACATCACCCGGCCAGTTGTCGACTTCGGTGGTGGTGGTCAGTTGACCGCCAGCCTGCATGCCGGTGATCAGCAGTGGCTTGAGGTTGGCGCGGGCCGCGTAGACCGCAGCGCTGTAACC
The DNA here is from genome assembly GCF_979258175.1 of Pseudomonas sp. AC255. Lineage (NCBI taxonomy): Bacteria > Pseudomonadati > Pseudomonadota > Gammaproteobacteria > Pseudomonadales > Pseudomonadaceae > Pseudomonas > Pseudomonas sp. AC255. Next base: position 4,286,611 of record NZ_OZ409841.1, read on the forward strand.
GGCGGGGCCGGAACCGAGAATGATCACTCGCGAATGACGGACTTCAGACATGAATCTGCTCCTGTTGGCCGGCCATGAAAAAATCTGGCGCGGACGCCGGACGGCCGGCGGAATAAAAAAGGACCGTGGACACCTTGGGGAAGGCTTGAACTCGACAGTCCTGTAAAAAGTTGGGTGCAGCGTATCGAGGGGGGCAAGATTAAGGAAATACGGTTTAACAATCCAGCTCATAGGTGGTCTCTATGCCGAGACGCTGACGAGATAGACCTCTTTGTTACAGTGAATGTCGATTGCTCTGCCGCGCTTTCGCCGCTGTGGCAAAGCCGGTAACGTCGGCGCGTTTTCCCTTGCTTCGGAGCACCTTATGCCCGCCCCTGTTCTGTCAGGCCCGCAATACCTGCGCGAAGGCCTCAAACTGGTCCTGAGCCCTGGCCTGCGCCTGTTCGTGTTGTTGCCGCTGGCTATCAACCTGGTGCTGTTCGTCGGATTGATCTATCTGGCCGGCCACCAGTTCAGCCTGTGGGTCGACACGCTGATGCCGTCGTTGCCTGAATGGCTGAGTTTCCTCAGCTATATCCTCTGGCCGCTGTTCGTGGTCCTCGTGGCCTTGATGGTGTTTTTCACCTTCACCATGCTCGCCAACATCATTGCCGCACCGTTCAACGGCTTCCTTGCGGAAAAAGTCGAAGTGGTGGTGCGCGGTACCGATGATTTCCCGGCGTTCAGTTGGGGCGAACTGATCGCGATGATCCCGCGCACCCTTTCCCGGGAAATGCGCAAGCTCGGCTACTTCCTGCCGCGTGCGATAGGTCTGTTTATTCTTTCGTTTATCCCGGTGGTAAATATCGTCGCCGCGCCGTTATGGCTGCTGTTCGGCGTGTGGATGATGGCCATCCAGTACATCGACTACCCGGCGGACAACCACAAACTCGGCTGGAACGAGATGCTCGCCTGGCTGCGGCAGAAGCGCTGGCAGAGCATGAGTTTTGGCGGGATCGTCTATCTGGTGTTGCTGATTCCGGTGGTCAACATCCTGATGATGCCGGCGGCGGTAGCCGGGGCGACGTTGTTCTGGGTGCGTGAACGTGGTGCCGAAAATCTGGTGATACAGCACTGACCGCGTCACAAATCCATCATCCAAATGTCACAACGTCGACATGGCCTCAGCCGACACTGAGGTCATGACGACAGCTCTACATATCACCCTCATCAGCGAAACCTTCCCACCGGAAATCAACGGCGTGGCCAATACCCTTGGCCGCTTGTGCGAGGGTTTGCGCGCACGAGGGCATCAGGTGGAGCTGGTGCGCCCGCGCCAGGCCGGTGATCCACAACGCAGCGAAGACGATGCACTGTTGCTGTGTCGCGGATGGCCGCTGCCGGGCTATCCGGGGCTGCAATGGGGCCAGTCGTCGATGCATAAACTGCTGCGGCGCTGGAAACGCCAGCGCCCCGATGTGCTGTACATCGCCACGGAAGGCCCGCTGGGATTGTCAGCACTGCGCGCCGCACGGCGCCTGGGGATTGCGGTGGTGAGCGGCTTTCACACCAACTTCCAGCAATACACCAGCCAGTACGGCCTCGGTCTGCTGACGCGGATGCTTACCCACTACCTGCGCTGGTTTCACAATCGTTCGGCAATGACTTTGGTGCCGAGCGCCAGTCAGCGCCTGGAGTTGGAGCGGCGGCATTTCGAGCGGCTGGCGTTGTTGTCGCGGGGTGTGGACAGCCAGTTGTTTCATCCGAGCAAACGTCAGAGCGCGTTGCGTGAGCAATGGGGGCTCTCTGACACGGATATCGCGGTCATCCACGTAGGAAGGCTCGCCCCGGAGAAAAATCTGGGCCTGCTCAAACGCTGCTTTGAAACCCTGTGTGAGACTTATCCACAGCGCCATCTGAAGCTGATCGTGGTCGGTGACGGCCCGCAGCGTTCGGCGCTGGAAAAAGAATTGCCGGAAGCGATCTTCTGCGGCGCGCAGCGGGGTGAAGTACTGGCGGCGCACTATGCCTCAGGGGATCTGTTTGTATTTCCCAGCCTCACCGAAACTTTCGGCAATGTGGTGCTGGAAGCCCTGGCTTCGGGACTTGGCGTTATTGCTTATGACCAGGCAGCGGCGGCGCAGCATATTCGCCATGGCTACAACGGCGTTTCGGCAATGCCCGGCGATGAGCAGGCGTTTTGCGAAGCGGCGGCGTGGTTGCTGGAGGAAGATGAACGGTTGCGTTGTGTGCGGCTGAATGCGCGGCAGCATGGCAGTCGCCAGGGCTGGGCGGCGATTATCGAGCAATTCGAGGGGTATTTGCGGGGGGCTTGTGTGGGGGAGTTGGTGGTGCCTGGGGCTCAGACACAACCATAGATTTGCGTCGACATAGAAACAGCGTTCGCGAGCAGGCTCGCTCCCACATGGACACCGCATTCCGTCATATGAAATGCAGTAGAGGGTGGGAGCGAGCCTGCTCGCGAAAAGGTCGAACTGGCGCTGCTTAAACCAGGGTCATCAACGCCTCACGACTGAACGGCAGAATATCCTGCTCACGCCCTTCACGGACTTTCTGCGCCCAGTCTGGATCAACCAGCAGCGCGCGCCCCACTGCTACCAGGTCGAACTCTTCTTTGTTCAGACGCTCCAGCAGATTTTCCAGGCTGGCCGGTTGCGCGACCTTGTCGGTGTTGACCATGAACTGCAGGAACTCGCCGTCCAGGCCGACGCTGCCCACGGTGATGGTCGGTTTGCCGGTCAGCTTGCGTGTCCAGCCAGCAAGGTTCAGATCCGAGCCGTCGAACTCCGGCTCCCAGAAACGTCGGGTCGAGCAGTGGAAAATGTCCACGCCAGCGTCAGACAGCGGCTTGAGAAACTCGCTCAGCGCTTCGGGTGTTTGCACCAGACGCGCGGTGTAATCCTGCTGCTTCCACTGCGAGAAGCGGAAGATGATCGGGAAACCCTCACCGACAGCCGCGCGTACTGCTTGAATCAATTCGATGGCAAAACGCGAACGGTTGGCCAGGCTGCCACCGTATTCATCGCTGCGCTGATTGCTGCCTTCCCAGAAGAACTGGTCGATCAGATAGCCGTGGGCGCCATGGATTTCCACACCGTCCATACCGATGCTTTGCGCATCTTTGGCAGCCTGGGCAAACGCAGCGATCACGTCCTGAATGTCCTGTTTGGTCATGCCGTGAACCACGACCTGACCGTCCTTGAGTTTTTCCGACGGACCGTAGCCCGGCACGCTGGCGTCCGGCTCGGTGCCGAGGCGGCGTACGCTGCCGACATGCCACAGTTGCGGGACGATCTTGCCGCCCTCGGCGTGCACGGCGTCGACAACTTTTTCCAGCCGGCCAGCGGCGCTTCACCGAAAAACTGCGGCACGTTTGGATAGCCATTGGACGCGATGTGGCCGACCGTGGTGCCTTCGGTGATGATCAGACCAACCCCGGCGGCCGCACGACGACGGTAGTACTCGATGACTTTGGAATTCGGCACGCCGCCCGGGGAGAACGAGCGGGTCATTGGCGCCATGACGACGCGGGTCGGCAGTTCGAGGGCACCGAGGTGGAACGGTTTGAACAGGGCTTGAACAGGCATCGAGAGGCTCCACGAAAACGTTGGCTACAGGCATGAATCGATATGACGCCGATAATATTAAGAGTCGAGAGCTCTGAACAGCATTATTGATTTTGGTGATTAAGGATCAAAAGATTGAAAAGCAAAAGATCGCAGCCTTCGGCAGCTCCTACACGAGATTGGTGTTCTCCCTGTAGGAGCTGCCGAAGGCTGCGATCTTTGATGCTGCTTTTCAGCCCAGCGCTTTTTCAATCGCATGCACGATCGTCGGATCATCCGGCGCCGTGCGCGGCGAGAACCGCGCCAGCACCCGGCCGTCCTTGCCGAGCAGAAACTTCTCGAAATTCCAGGTGATGTCGCCGGGAAACTCGGCGCCCTCGCCCGCCAGCAGGCGATACAACTGATGCCGTTCGTGGCCGTTGACTTCGAGTTTGCTCGCCAACGGGAACGTCACGCCATAGTTGAGGCTGCAGAATTCCTGGATTTCCTTTTCCGAGCCTGGCTCTTGACCGGCAAACTGGTTGCACGGCAGGCCCAGCACAGTGAAGCCTTTGGCCTTGTATTGCTGGTAGAGGTTTTCCAGTGCCGCGTACTGGGGGTCAAGCCGCATTTGGAGGCCACGTTGACCACCAGCACGACTTGGCCCTTGAACGGCGCCAGCGGTAGCTCCTGACCATCCAGGCCGGTCAACTTAAGGTCGTGAAAAGCACTCATGCCGAACTCCAGGATTCTCGTGTTCTACTCGAAACAGCCACTTGGCGAGGCCACCAAGGACAGCCGCGGACTAAAAAGGCGCCCACAGGCGCCTCTCCAGTACTCGAAGCTTAGCGCAGAAAATCAGTGGTGATGGCCACCTTCGCCATGGACGTGACCATGAGCGATTTCTTCCTGGCTGGCGTCACGGATATCAACGATCTTCACCTTGAAGTTCAGGCGCTGACCGGCCAGAGGGTGGTTGCCATCAACGGTGACGTCGTCGCCGTCCAGGTCACGAATGGTGACGATCTGCATCTGGCCGTCCGGCGCCGAAGCGTGGAACTGCATGCCGACTTCCAGCTCGTCAACGCCTTCGAACATGCTGCGGCTCAGGGTGCTGACCAGCTCGGCGGCGTATTCGCCGTAAGCATCTTCCGGCTCAACGGCCACTTCCAGCTCGTCGCCGACAGCTTTGCCTTCCAGGGCTTTTTCCAGGCCCGGGATGATGTTGCCTGCACCTTGCAGGTAAACCAGCGGAGCGCCGCCGGCGGAGCTGTCGATGACCTCACCAGCGTCGTTGGTCAGGGTATAGTCGATGGAGACAGCCTTATTGGCGGCGATCAGCATGGGGCGAGACCTTTTGCATAAGAATATAGAAAGGCCAAGTTTAGCGAAGCAATCGCGTGAAAGCGACCACAACCCGGACAAACGGGTTTCGACCATCACCGGCTTCCATCAGGACGAAGAAGGCCATTGGGTGGTCGAGCTTTCCTGTGGCCACACCCAGCACCTGCGCCACCAGCCGCCGTGGCAAACCCGCGCCTGGGTCCTGGATCCGGCGCAACGTATTGAAAAACAGGTCAACCCTTTGCCTGCGGTTGGTGTGCACAAGGCTCGGTTAGCGATAACCTTGGCGACTGAATTTCGGTAGTCGGCCAGACATAGGCTGACACCCTTGCATAGAGAATTCCCATGCAAACTTTTTTATCGCCCCCACCGATTTTGGCGTGGGTCTGACCTCCATCAGCCTCGGGCTGGTGCGCACGCTTGAACGCGCCGGGCTCAAAGTCGGCTTCTTCAAACCGATCGCCCAGCCGCACCCCGGCGACACCGGCCCTGAGCGATCCACCGAACTGGTGGCGCGCACCCACGGTCTGAAACCGCCGCAGCCGTTAGGCCTGGCGCACGTTGAACGCATGCTCGGCGACGGTCAGCTCGACGAACTGCTCGAAGAAATCATCGCCCTGTATCAGCAAGCGGCGGTCGGCAAAGACGTGCTGGTGGTCGAAGGCATGGTGCCGACCCGCAGCGCCAGTTACGCCGCGCGGGTCAATCTGCACCTGGCCAAGAGTCTGGATGCCGAGGTGATTCTGGTCTCGGCGCCGGAAAACGAAGTGCTCGCCGAGCTTTCTGGCCGTGTCGAGCTTCAGGCTCAATTGTTCGGTGGCCCGAAAGATCCGAAAGTCCTCGGAGTGATCCTTAACAAGGTCAAGACCGACGAGAGCATGGACGCCTTCGCCACGCGTCTGAAGGAGCATTCGCCGTTGCTGCGCAGCGGTGATTTCCGCTTGCTTGGCTGCATCCCGTTTCAGCCGGAACTCAATGCGCCGCGCACCCGCGACGTCGCCGACCTGATGGGCGCGCAAGTGCTCAACGCGGGCGACTACGAAACCCGGCGCATGAGCAAAATCATCATTTGCGCACGAACCATGCGCAACACCGTCGAACTGCTCAAGCCTGGTGTGCTGGTGGTGACACCGGGCGATCGCGACGACATCATCCTCGCCGTCAGCCTCGCGGCGATCAACGGTGTGCCTCTGGCCGGCCTGCTGCTGACCAGCGACACCCTGCCCGACCCGCGCATCATGGACCTGTGCCGAGGCGCCTTGCAGGCCGGTCTGCCGGTGTTGTCGGTGAGCACCGGCTCGTATGACACTGCCAATCTGCTCAATGGCCTGAACAAGGAAATCCCGATCGATGACCGCGAGCGCGCGGAGATCATCACTGATTTCGTCGCCAGCCACCTCGACGCCAACTGGCTGCACCAGCGCTGCGGCACGCCTCGGGAGATGCGCCTGTCGCCGGCGGTGTTCCGCTACCAATTGATCCAGCGCGCGCAAGCGGCGAACAAGCGCATCGTGTTGCCCGAAGGCAGCGAGCCGTTCACCGTGCAAGCGGCGGCGATCTGTCAGGAACGCGGGATCGCCCGCTGCGTATTGCTGGCCAAACCCGAAGACGTCGAAGCGGTCGCCCGTGCCCAAGGCATCGTGCTGCCGCCGGGTCTGGAAATCCTTGACCCGGACCACATCCGCGAGCGCTACGTCGAGCCGATGGTCGCCCTGCGCAAGAGCAAAAGCCTCAACGCACCGATGGCCGAGCAACAACTGGAAGACACCGTGGTGATCGGCACCATGATGCTGGCGCTGGACGAGGTCGACGGTCTGGTTTCGGGTGTGATCAACACCACCGCCAACACCATCCGTCCGGCCTTGCAACTGATCAAGACCGCACCGGGCTGCACGCTTGTGTCGTCGGTATTCTTCATGCTGTTCCCGGAAGAAGTGCTGGTCTACGGCGACTGCGTGATGAACCCGCACCCGAGCGCTGTCGAACTGGCCGAGATCGCCCTGCAAAGCGCTGACTCGGCGGCCGCATTCGGCATCACCCCACGGGTGGCGATGATCAGCTATTCCAGCGGCGAATCGGCGCGCGGTGAAGAAGTCGAGAAAGTCCGCGAGGCGACCCTGCTCGCCCATGAGCAACAAAACTCGCTGTTGATCGACGGCCCGTTGCAATACGACGCCGCCGCCAACGCCGACGTCGCGCGGCAACTGGCGCCGAACAGTCAGGTCGCCGGGCGCGCCACGGTGTTTGTGTTCCCCGATCTGAACACCGGCAACACCACGCACAAAGCCGTACAACGCAGCGCCGATTGCGTCAGCCTCGGGCCGATGCTGCAAGGCCTGCGCAAACCGGTGAACGACCTGCCGCGCGGCGCGCAAGTCGATGACATCGTCTACACCATCGCGCTCACCGCGATTCAAGCCGCCAACCGACCTATGGATGTATAAATGCTGGATTTTCTACCCGCCCCCGTGCGCGGCGTGATCGCCTCGCTGCTGTTGGCGCTCAACACGATTCTGCTGTGCTCGTTCCTGTTCTGTGTGGCGCTGGTCAAGGCCCTGCCGTTTGCCTTTACCCAGCGCATTGCCGGTTGGCTGATGAGCCACACCCACGAGGCGTGGATCAGCAATAACAAAGCCTGGATGAATCTGGTTCGGCGCACCCGCTGGCACGTCAGCGGCCTGCAAGGCCTCGACTATCAGCACTCGTACCTGATCACCAGCAACCACCAGAGCTGGGTGGATATTCTGGTGCTGCAATACGTGCTCAACCGCAAGATCCAACCGCTGAAGTTTTTCCTCAAGCAGGAGCTGATCTGGGTGCCGGTGATTGGTCTGGCCTGGTGGGCGCTGGGCTTTCCGTTCATGAAGCGCTACTCCAAGGCGTACCTGGAAAAACACCCGGAGAAGAAAGGCAAGGACCTGGAAACCACGCGCAAGACCTGCGCGAAATTCCGCCATAACCCGGTGGGGATTTTCAACTTCGTCGAAGGCACACGCTTCACCGAAGGCAAGCATGCGCAGCAGCAGTCACCGTTCAAGTACCTGCTCAAGCCCAAGGCCGGCGGGATCGCCTTTGTGCTGGATGCGATGGGCGAACAGCTGGAGTCGATCGTCAACGTGACGATTCATTATCCAGCGGGGCGTCCAGGGTTCTGGGATTTGCTCTGCGGCAATGTGCGCGATGTGGTGGTGCATTTTGAGGAAATCAAAATCCCGCCGGCATTCATCGGCAAGAACTACGACCAGGACGGCGAGTATAGATTGCAGTTCCAGGGCTGGATCAATCAGCTGTGGCTGGACAAGGATGCGTTGCTGGAGCAGATGCACCGCGAATTTCCTCCAGTATGATCGTTCCCACGCTCCGCGTGGGAATGCAGCCCGGACGCTCCGCGTCCCTGCCGAAGCGGACGCGGAGCGTCCAATGAGGCATTCCCACGCGGAGCGTGGGAACGATCACCCAACACTAAAAAGCCCGCCGATGATCACTCATCGGCGGGCTTTTCATTAGTGCCTAACGCTTATATCGCGCCACGCTGACGCAACAGCTCCAGCACTTGCTTGACGCTTTCTTCCAGACTCAGCGACTGCGTGTCGATCACCAGATCGGCATTGAGCGGCACGTCGTACGGGAAGGATTCGCCCGGGATGTTGTCGCCACCAGCAGCGTACAGCCCTTGCGGATCACGCTCGGCGCACACGGTCGGCGAGGCCTGCACGTAGACCGTCAGCAAGCGATCCTTGCCGATCAGTTCCTTGGCCTGCTCGCGACCTTCGGCACTTGGCGCGACGAACGCGGCCAGGGTCAGCAGCCCCGCTTCGTTGAACTGACGCGCCACGTGCGCGGCACGACGCCAGTTCTCGGTACGCCCGGCGCGATCCTGTGGCAGACCTTTGTTCAAGTCATGACGCAGGTTCTGGCCATCGAGTACAAACACCGCGCGGCCCATGTCGAACAGCTTGCGCTCGACCGCATACGCCAGGGTGCTTTTACCCGCGCCGGACAGGCCGCTGAACAGCACGGTGGCCGGTTGCTGGCCGAAGCGCTGGGCGCGTTCTTCGGTCGCCACGTGGGCCAGTTTGCCGTGGTGGGTGGCAGTGCCATGCGCTACAGGCTGAGCGACGATCATGCCGGCGCCAACGGTGCCGTTGGTCAGGCGATCGATGACGATGAATGCGCCGGTGGTGCGGTTGCTCTCGTAACCGTCGAGGGCGATCGGCGCGTCGAGCGCGATCTTCACCTTGCCGATTTCGTTGAGCTGCAACGCGCTCGCCGGGCCTTCTTCCAATGTGTTCACGTCGACCTTGTTGACGATGCTGGCGATGGAGCCCGGCACGTAACTGGTGGCGCGTTTGATGTCGTATTTCTTGCCCGGCAGCATCGGCTCTTCAGCCATCCACACCAGCATCGCTTCGAAGCTGTCGGTGACCGGTGGCACGTTGTCGGCATGCACCAACAGGTCGCCACGGGAGATGTCGATTTCGTCTTCCATGGTCAGGGTTACCGCCTGACCTGGACCTGCGTGCTCCAGTTCACCTTCGAAGGTGACGATGGATTTCACGCGGCTGCTCTTGCCCGACGGCAGCACCACGACTTCGTCGCCCTTGTGCACGATGCCGCTGGCCAGGGTGCCGGCGAAACCACGGAAATTCAGGTTCGGACGGTTGACGTACTGCACCGGGAAACGCAGATCGGTGAAGTTGCGATCGCCCGCCACTTCCACTGTCTCGAGAATTTCCATCAGCGACTGGCCGGTGTACCACGGCGAGCGCTCGGACTTGTTCACCACGTTGTCGCCTTTAAGGGCAGACATCGGCACGAAGTGCATGCTGGTCGGCTTCATCTTCAAGCCTTCGGCGAACTTCAGGTAGTCGGCCTTGATCGACTCGAACACGCCTTCGTCGAAGTCCTTCAAGTCCATCTTGTTGATGGCAACGACGATGTGTTTGATGCCCAGCAACGAAGCGATGAAGCTGTGGCGACGGGTCTGGGTCTGCACGCCGTAACGGGCGTCGACCAGAATGATCGCCAGGTCACAGGTGGACGCACCGGTGGCCATGTTGCGGGTGTACTGCTCATGGCCGGGGGTGTCGGCGATGATGAATTTGCGCTTGGCGGTGGAGAAATAGCGGTAAGCGACATCAATGGTGATGCCCTGCTCACGCTCGGCCTGCAGACCGTCGACCAGCAATGCCAGGTCGATGTCGTCACCGGTGGTGCCGACTTTCTTCGAATCGCGGGTGATCGCTTCGAGGTGATCTTCGTAGATCATCTTCGAGTCGTGCAGCAGGCGCCCGATCAGGGTGCTCTTGCCGTCATCGACGTTACCGCAGGTCAAAAAGCGCAGCAGCTCTTTACGTTCGTGCTGGCCCAGGTAGGCGAGGATGTCCTCGCTGATCAAATCAGAAACATGCGACATGACAGCCCCTTAGAAATAGCCTTGACGTTTTTTGTCTTCCATCGAGCCTGCGCCATCGTGGTCGATGACCCGGCCCTGGCGCTCGGAAGTTCGCGTCAGGAGCATTTCCTGAATGATGTCCGTCAGGCTTTCGGCCTCGGACTCCACCGCGCCCGTCAACGGGTAGCAGCCAAGGGTGCGGAACCGCACTTTCTTTTTCACGATGCGCGCTTTGTCTTCTTCGGACAGGTGCTCGAGGATGCGCTCGTCGTCGATCATGATCAGCGTGCCGTTCTTCTCGATCACTTCGCGTTCGGCGGCAAAGTACAGCGGCACGATCGGGATGCCTTCGAGGTAGATGTACTGCCAGATATCCAGTTCGGTCCAGTTCGACAACGGGAACACACGGATGGATTCGCCCTTGTTGACCTTGCCGTTGTAGACGTTCCACAGCTCGGGACGCTGGTTTTTCGGGTCCCAGCGGTGTTTGCTGTCGCGGAACGAGTACACGCGCTCTTTGGCGCGGGATTTCTCTTCATCGCGACGGGCGCCGCCGAACGCTGCGTCGAAACCATGCTTGTCGAGTGCCTGTTTCAGGCCTTCGGTTTTCATGATGTCGGTGTGCTTGGCGCTGCCGTGGGTGAACGGGTTGATGTTCTGCGCCACGCCATCGGGGTTGATGTGGGTAATCAGGTCCAGGCCCAAGTCTTCGACCATCTTGTCGCGGAACTTGTACATTTCCTGGAATTTCCAGCGGGTGTCGACGTGCATCACCGGAAACGGCAGTTTGCCCGGGAAGAACGCCTTGCGTGCCAGGTGCAGCATCACGGCGGAGTCTTTACCGATGGAGTACAGCATCACCGGGTTATCGAACTCGGCGGCCACCTCGCGGATGATGTGGATGCTTTCCGCCTCCAGCTGTTTCAGATGCGTCAGTTTGTCGACCATGGCTACTCACGAAAGCTTTCTTATGAACGGCCAGCGGGCCGTGTTCGAGCGAGGAATCCTAGCACAGCGACCTCTTCTAATCAGGACGCCAACTAGATCGAAAGGGTATATGAATATGCCCACCAGTTCGGCCGTCAGGGCCGAACGTGGGAGCGAGCCTGCTCGCGAAGGCGGAGTGTCAGGCACCTTTGTATTGAAGGTCTGACGCCTTCGCGAGCAGGCTCGCTCCCACAGGAGTTTGCGGTGAGCTCAGATCGGGTTTGGGCAATCGATGAAGATGTGCTCAAGGGCAAAGCGCTTCGCCAGATACTCGCCCAGCGCCTGCACGCCATAGCGTTCGGTGGCGTGATGGCCGGCGGCGATGAAGCTGATGTCGTTTTCCCGCGCACTGTGGAAAGTCTGCTCGGAGGCCTCGCCACTGATGAACAGATCGACCCCCGCCGCCACGCCCTGATCGATATAACCCTGGCCACCGCCAGTGCACCAGCCGACGCGGCGGATCATGCCGCTGCCTTCGATCAGCAGCGGCTCGCGGCCCATGACTTCCTGCACCTTGCGCGCGAAATCCCGTGCGGTCATCGGCTCATTCAGCGAACCGACCAGCCCGACGACTTTCGGGTTGCTCGGGTCCAACGGCCCTTCAACAGTGATGTCGAGCTGACGCGCCAGTTGCACGTTGTTGCCAACGTCCGGGTGCAGATCCAGCGGCAGGTGATAAGCGAGCAGACTGATGTCGTGCTTGAGCAAGGTTTTCAAGCGGCGCTGTTTCATGCCGGTGACGCAGGGGTTTTCGCCTTTCCAGAAATACCCGTGATGGACCAGGATCAGGTCGGCCTCGGCTTCGACGGCGGCGTCCAATAAAGCCTGGCTGGCGGTGACGCCACTGACGATGCGCATCACTTGCGGGCGGCCTTCGACCTGTAATCCGTTGGGGCAATAATCGGCAATTTTCGCACTGCCCAGGTAACGGTCGGCTTCTTCGACGAGGGTGCTGAGGGCAACGGCCATGAAAGACTCCTAAATATCCCGTTCAGAGGCGCGCGCGGCCTCGTATAATGCGCGACATTATGGGCGGTCTGACCTCGCCTGCAACCTTTCCAGGAACGTGCTTAATGCTCAAGGCGCTGCGTTTTTTTGGCTGGCCGCTGTTGGCCGGTGTGCTTATCGCTCTGTTGATTATTCAGCGTTACCCCGAGTGGGTCGGGCTGCCGAGCCTCGACGTCAATCTGCAACAGGCGCCACAGACCACGATCGTGCAACAGGGGCCGGTGTCCTATGCGGATGCGGTGGGCATCGCCGCGCCGTCGGTGGTCAACCTGTACACCACCAAGGTCATCAACAAACCGGCGCATCCCTTGTTCGAGGATCCGCAGTTCCGCCGCTTCTTCGGTGACAATTCGCCGAAACAGAAGCGCATGGAATCGAGCCTCGGTTCCGGGGTAATCATGAGCCCGGAAGGCTACATCCTCACCAACAACCACGTCACCAGCGGCGCCGACCAGATTGTCGTGGCATTGAAGGACGGTCGCGAAACACTCGCACGGGTGATTGGCAGCGATCCTGAGACTGACCTGGCTGTCCTGAAGATCGACCTGAAAAACCTCCCGGCAATCACCGTCGGCCGCTCCGACAGCATTCGCATCGGTGACGTCGCGCTCGCTATCGGCAACCCGTTCGGCGTCGGTCAGACCGTGACCATGGGCATCATCAGCGCCACCGGCCGCAATCAGTTGGGCCTGAACAACTACGAAGACTTCATCCAGACCGATGCGGCGATCAACCCGGGCAACTCCGGCGGTGCGCTGGTCGATGCCAACGGCAACCTCACCGGAATCAACACGGCGATCTTTTCCAAGTCCGGCGGCTCGCAAGGGATCGGATTTGCCATTCCGGTGAAACTGGCGATGGAAGTGATGAAGTCGATCATTGAGCACGGCCAGGTGATTCGTGGCTGGCTGGGCATCGAAGTACAACCGCTGACTCAGGAACTGGCGGAGTCGTTTGGCTTGTCCGGGCGTCCGGGGATTGTCGTCGCGGGGATCTTCCGTGACGGCCCGGCGCAGAAAGCCGGCCTGCAACTGGGCGATGTGATTCTGAGCATCGATGGCGAGCCCGCCGGCGATGGTCGCCGCTCGATGAACCAGGTGGCGCGGATCAAACCGACCGACAAGGTGACAATTCAGGTCATGCGCAACGGCAAGGAACTGAAGCTGACGGCTGAAATCGGCCTGCGTCCACCACCGGCACCGGTGAAAGAAAAAGAAGAGTAAAAATGTTTTCGCGCCAACGGCGCGAATAGCAGACATTCTCAACGGACATGTTATATTGTTTCAATTCTAGCAATTGGAACAACATAACATGTCGTCTCGCAAAAAGGCCTCACTGTTGGGCCTGACTCTGGGTTTGCTCTGCGATCCCGCCTTCGCCGATGAGCCGCAGCCCGTTGAGCTGGAAGCCATCAGCGTCACCTCCGACTACGAATCACCCACCGGCCCGGTCAGCGGTTATCGCGCGACTCGCTCCGCCAGTGCGACCAAAACCGACACGGCGATTCGCGATATTCCGCAAGCCATCAGCGTGGTCCCGGCCAGTGTGCTCTCGGATCTGGGCAGCAGCAGCGTGGAACGTGCACTGGATTTTGCTGGCGGCGTATCGAAGCAGAACAACTTCGGCGGCCTGACCCTTTACGAATACAGCGTGCGCGGCTTCACCACGTCCGAGTTCTACAAGGACGGTTTCAGCGCCAATCGCGGTTACCCGAGCACGCCGGATGCGGCCAATATCGAGCGCATCGAAGTGCTCAAAGGCCCGGCCGCCAGCCTTTACGGTCGGGGCGATCCTGGCGGCACGGTAAACATCGTCACCAAGAAACCGCAGCCAGAAGCGTTCACCACCCTGCAAACCAGCGCCGGAAGTTGGGACCGCTACCGCACCGCGCTGGACGTCAACACACCCCTCGATGATCAGGGCGATGTGCTCTCGCGCATCAACCTCGCCGTAGAAGACAACAACAGCTTTCGCGACCACGTCGACAGCCAGCGGGTCTTCGTTGCGCCCTCGATCAGTTGGCAGTTGAGCCCGGACACATCGCTGCTGGTGGAGAGCGAAATCGTCCGTCACAACTCGACGTTCGATCGTGGCGTTGTGGCGCCGAACAACAAATGGAGCGGCGTATCGCGCTCGACGTTCTTGGGCGAGCCCAACGACGGCAACATCGACAACCACAACAACCTGCTCCAGGCCACTCTTGAACACCATCTGAACGACAGCTGGAAACTGCGTCTGGCCAGCCACTACAAGGAAGGCAAGCTCTGGGGCGACGCCTCGGAACAGAGGGCGCTGAACGCCGACGGCCATACGGTCAACCGCCGCTTGCGCGAACGCGATACGAATTGGCACGACAGCATCACCCAACTGGAACTGCGCGGTCTGTTCGACCTCGGGCCGTGGCAGCATGAATTGCTGATCGGCACCGAGTACGAGAATTACCGCAAGGACGAACGCGTCACCACCATTGCTGGCGGCCCCTACGCCATCGACATCTATAAGCCGGTCTACGGCCAGCCGAAACCCAACGGCGCACGCTCGGGCACCGACTTCTTCGAACACGTCGAAAGTCATGCGCTGAATCTGCAGGACCAGATCATCTTCACCGACAAGTTGCGCGGCATGGTCGGCGCGCGCTTCGAGCATTTCGATCAGCGCATCGACGATCACAGCCGCAACGCCAAAAGCCAACAGCGCCACGACGCACTGACTCAACGCGCCGGCCTGCTCTATCAGCTCACGCCGAACACCGGCCTGTTCGCCAACGCCTCGACCTCGTTCAAACCGAACAACGGCCTGGATGCTTCCGGCAAATCCTTCGACCCGGAAGAAGGCGTCGGTTATGAACTGGGAATCAAGAACGAGCTGTTCGATGAGCGGGTGAGCAGCACCCTCGCCTTCTTCCACATCGACAAGGAAAACGTCCTCGCCCTTGATCCGGGCACTGACACCAGCCGCGCGATGGGCAAGGCGCGCAGTCAGGGTTTCGATTGGCAAGTGAGCGGCCAGGTGACCGACGCGATACGGGTCATCGGCGCCTTCGCCTACATCGACGCCGAGGTGACCAAGGGCGACGCGACCATTGCCACCGGCAGCCGCATCCTCGGCGTGGCCAAACGCAGCGGCAGTCTGCTGGGTGTTTATGAATTTCAGGATGGCCGTCTGCGCGGTTCAGACGTCGGCGCAGCGTTCACCTACGTCGGCGATCGCTCGGGCGAATCCGGCAGCGACTTCGAATTGCCGGCCTACCAGACCGTGGATTTGCTCGCACATTACAAGGCCAGCGACACCGTCACGGTCGGCCTGAATCTGAACAACATCTTCGACGAAAAATACTACGAGCGCTCCTACAGCAACTACTGGGTCAACCCCGGCGAGCCGCGCAATTTCACCGTCAGCCTGACACTCAACCTGTAAAAGGACGTCACCATGCACTACGGCAAATCCCTTCTGCTCATCGCTGCGCTATTCACCGGCCAAGTGTCGGCCCACGGCCTGTGGACAGAGGAACGACGCGGCAACATCGAGGTGGTCTACGGTCACGGCGCCGAAGACAACGCCTTCAAGGCACAAAAAGTCAGCGGTGCCTGGGCTTATGACGCAAGCGGCAAAATGATCCCGGTCAGCGTCGAGCGCCTGGCCGATCATGCCCGTTTGAAACCATTGAAGCCGCCGGCGCTGATGGCCGTGGCGCTGAACAATGGCATGTGGTCGCAGACGGCGGACAAGAAGTGGATCAACGAAGGACGCAGCAAAGTGCCCGGCGCTACCGAGGCCACGCAGACCTTCAAGTACAGCCTGTCGATCTATCAGCCGGGGGCGAAATTGCCGAAACTGGACCAGATCAAACTGCTGATCCTGCCGGAGGTCGATCCGCTGACGGTCGGGCCGGGCAAATCGTTACCGGTGCGGGTGCTGCTCGATGGCAAACCGGCGGCAGGGGTGAAGTTGATTGGCGACTATCGCAGCGCGCCCAACACCCTGAGCACCGAGACCGACAAGGATGGGCGTGCGCAGGTGCTGGTGCGTAATGAAGGGTTGAATGTGATTGCGGCGCAGGTTGAAGTGCCGGTGAAGGACAGTGTGGATGTGGACAGTCGTGGGTTGTTCAGTTCGCTGACATTCGTTGGCGAGCCGCATCACGAATAAAAGCACACCCTCACCCCAGCCCTCTCCCGGCGGGAGAGGGGGCCGACCGAGTTGTCTTGCGGGATACATCGACCTGAAAGACCGAGTTGATTATGGATTCAATACAAATCGTTCAAGTCGGTGAACCTCTGCAATATTCCCCATTCAGTCCCCTCTCCCTCTGGGAGAGGGAGCCGACCGAGTTGTCTTGCGGGATACATCGACCTGAAAGACCGAGTTGATTATGGATTCAATACAAATCGTTCAAGTCGGTGAACCTCTGCAATATTCCCCATTCCCTCTGGGAGAGGGAGCCGACCGAGTTGTCTTGCGGGATACATCGACCTGAAAGACCGAGTTGATTATGGATTCAATACAAATCGTTCAAGTCGGTGAACCTCTGCAATATTCCCATTCAGTCCCCTCTCCCTCTGGGAGAGGGGGCCGACCGAGTTGTCTTGCGGGATACATCGACCTGAAAGACCGAGTTGATTATGGATTCAATACAAATCGTTCAAGTCGGTGAACCTCTGCAATATTCCCCATTCAGTCCCCTCTCCCTCTGGGAGAGGGAGCCGACCGAGTTGTCTTGCGGGATACATCGACCTGAAAGACCGAGTTGATTATGGATTCAATACAAATCGTTCAAGTCGGTGAACCTCTGCAATATTCCCATTCAGTCCCCTCTCCCTCTGGGAGAGGGAGCCGACCGAGTTGTCTTGCGGGATACATCGACCTGAAAGACCGAGCTGATTATGGATTCAATACAAATCGTTCAAGTCGGTGAACCTCTGCAATATTCCCCATTCAGTCCCCTCTCCCTCTGGGAGAGGGCTAGGGTGAGGGGCTTTGCTTTTAGAGGTCGCCAAGGCCGTCGATCAACGCCTGATTCTGCTCCGGCGTACCCACCGATATCCGCAAGAACTGCGCAATCCGTTCCTGCTTGAAGTGCCGCACGATCACGCCCTGCTCGCGCAGCTTGGCCGCCATGCCCGCCGCATCATGCTGCGGGTGGCGAGCGAAGATGAAGTTGGCCGCCGACGGCAGCACTTCAAAGCCTTTAGCCTGCAACTGCGCCACCACCCATTCGCGGCTCTCGATCACCTGACGACAGGTCTTGTCGAAATACTCGCGTTCGGCAAACGCCGCCGCCGCGCCGACAATCGCCAGACGATCCAGTGGATAGGAGTTGAAGCTGTTCTTGATCCGCTCCAGCGCCTCGATCAGATCCGGGTGCCCTACCGCCAGACCGACACGCAGGCCGGCCAGCGAGCGTGACTTGGACAGCGTCTGCGTCACCAGCAGGTTCGGATAGCGGTCCACCAGACTGATCGCCGTCTCGCCACCGAAGTCAATGTACGCCTCGTCGACGACTACGACCGAATCAGGACTGGCCTTGAGGATTTGCTCCACCGCGTCCAGCGCCAGCAGGCATCCGGTCGGGGCGTTCGGGTTGGGAAAAATGATCCCGCCATTCGGTTTGGCGTAGTCGGCCGGGTTGATCTGGAATTGCGCATCCAGTGGCACCGCATCGAATTCAATGCCGTACAGACCGCAGTAGACCGGATAGAAGCTGTAGCTGATGTCCGGGAACAGCAGCGGCTGATCGTGTTGCAGCAGACCGTGGAAGATGTGCGCGAGCACTTCGTCCGAACCGTTGCCAAGGAACACCTGACTGGTTTGCACGCCGTAATATTCGGCCACGGCGTTTTTCAGCAGATCACTGTTCGGGTCCGGGTACAGGCGCAGGTTGTCGTTGAGCTCGGCTTGCATCGCCGCCAGCGCTTTTGGCGACGGGCCATACGGATTTTCGTTGGTATTGAGCTTGACCAGTTTGGTCAGCTTCGGCTGTTCGCCCGGCACGTAGGGCACCAGATCCTTGACGAACGGGCTCCAGAATTTACTCATCGCTCAGTTCCCCTGCCCTTTCAGAAAGTCTTGGTCTTTGATGCGGTATTCGGCGCTGCGCGCGTGGGCGCTCAGCGATTCACCACGGGCCAGTACCGATGCAGTTTTGCCCAGTTCGGAAGCGCCGGCCTCGGAGCAGAAGATGATCGACGAGCGCTTCTGGAAGTCGTAGACGCCAAGCGGCGAGGAGAACCGCGCGGTGCCGGAAGTCGGCAACACGTGGTTCGGACCGGCGCAGTAATCGCCCAACGCTTCGGAAGTGTGGCGGCCCATGAAGATCGCACCGGCGTGACGAATCTGCGGCAGCCAGGCTTGTGGATCAGCGACCGACAACTCCAGGTGTTCCGGGGCGATACGATTGGCGACTTCGATGGCCTGGGCCATGTCAGTGACCTGGATCAGCGCACCACGGCCATTGATCGAAGTTTCGATGATGGTCGCGCGGTCCATGGTCGGCAGCAATTTATCGATGCTCGCGGCTACCTTGTCGAGGAACTCGGCGTCCGGGCTGACCAGAATCGCTTGCGCGTCTTCGTCGTGCTCGGCCTGGGAGAAGAGGTCCATGGCGATCCAGTCCGGATCGGTCTGGCCGTCGCACACCACAAGAATTTCCGAAGGGCCGGCAATCATGTCGATGCCGACCTGGCCGAACACATGGCGCTTGGCGGTAGCGACATAGATATTGCCCGGGCCGACAACCTTGTCGACACGCGGCACGCTTTCGGTGCCGTACGCCAGTGCGGCAACCGCTTGCGCGCCGCCGATGGTGAACACGCGGTCGACACCGGCGATGCAGGCAGCGGCCAGCACCAGCTCGTTGATTTCACCGCGCGGGGTCGGCACGACCATGACCACTTCGGTCACGCCGGCGACCTTGGCCGGAATCGCGTTCATCAATACCGACGACGGATACGAGGCCTTGCCGCCCGGCACGTAAAGGCCTGCGCGATCCAGTGGCGTGACTTTCTGGCCGAGCACCGTGCCGTCAGCCTCGGTGTAGCTCCAGGAATCCTGCTTCTGTTTTTCGTGATAGCTGCGCACGCGGGCGGCGGCTTTTTCCAAGGCCTCGCGTTGCGGCACCGTGATGCGGGTCAGGGCCAGTTCGAGACGCTCGCGCGGCAGGATCAGATCGGCCATCGAGGCGACTTCAAGACCGTCGAACTTCTGGGTGAACTCGACCAGCGCCGCGTCACCGCGCTCGCGCACAGCCTTGATGATGTCGAGCACGCGCTGATTGACCGAGTCGTCAGACACACTTTCCCAGCTCAGCAGATGATCCAGATGATGCGCGAAATCCGGGTCAGCAGCGTTGAGTCGGCGAATTGCAGTCGGTGCGGTCATAGCGAGAGCCTCATAGGAATTGGCAAAAAACTCAGGCGCCCGAAACTAGCATTCGATCCGCTTGGGCACCTGAGAATTCTGGCTATGAGGCGGATAGACGGCGCGGCCTCGGGCCGCGCTGGTAGATCAGCCGCGGTGTCGCGATTCCACTGCGTTGCGCAGGGTGTCGATCAACGCCTGGATTCGGGCGTGCTGCATTTTCATTGAAGCCTTGTTGACCACCAGACGCGAGCTGATCGTGGCGATCAGTTCCTGTGGCTCCAGGCCGTTGGCGCGCAGGGTGTTACCGGTGTCGACCACGTCGATGATCTTGTCGGCCAGCCCGATCAGCGGCGCCAGTTCCATCGAGCCGTACAGCTTGATGATGTCGACCTGACGGCCCTGCTCGGCGTAATAACGCTTGGCAACGTTGACGAACTTGGTCGCCACGCGCAGACGGCCCTTGGGCTCGACCGCGCCGATCTTGCCGGCGGTCATCAACTTGCACTGGGCGATCTGCAGGTCCAGCGGCTCGTAGAGGCCCTGGCCGCTGTATTCCATCAGCACGTCCTTACCGGCGACGCCGAGGTCGGCCGCGCCATGCTCGACATAAGTCGGCACGTCGGTGGCACGCACAATCAGCAGACGCACGTCGTCCTGGGTCGTGGGAATGATCAGCTTGCGGCTCTTGTCCGGATTCTCGGTCGGCACGATGCCCGCTTCAGCGAGAAGCGGCAGAGTGTCGTCAAGGATGCGGCCCTTGGACAGTGCGATGGTCAACATGGGAAACGTCAGTCCTTATCAAGGTACTCATGCCCGGTCGCAATCGGCGCCGGACACACATCGAGGGTGCGTACACCCTCGACTCGAAACGAATTCAGTGGACACGTCCCTGTGTCCCGATGCAGCGATCAGCCCGGAACGCGACGGATCTTGGCACCCAGCATTTGCAGTTTTTCTTCGATGCACTCGTAACCACGGTCTATGTGGTAGATGCGGTCGATCAGCGTGTCGCCTTCGGCTACCAGCGCCGAGATCACCAGACTGGCCGATGCGCGCAGGTCGGTGGCCATGACTGGCGCGCCCTTGAGCTTCTCGATACCGGTGACGATGGCAGTGTTGCCTTCAACCTGGATATGCGCGCCCATGCGGTGCAGCTCGTACACGTGCATGAAGCGGTTTTCGAAGATTGTCTCGATCACCGCACCAGTACCTTCGGCAATGGCGTTGAGCGAGATGAACTGGGCCTGCATGTCGGTCGGGAACGCCGGGTACGGCGCGGTGCGCACGTTGACCGCCTTCGGGCGCTTGCCGTGCATGTTCAGCTCGATCCAGTCTTCACCGCAGGTGATTTCCGCACCGGCCTCACGCAGCTTTTCCAGTACCGCTTCGAGGATGGTCGGATCGGTGTCCTTGACCTTGACGCGGCCACCGGTGACGGCAGCAGCGACCAGATAGGTGCCGGTTTCGATACGGTCAGGCATGACTTTGTAGAAAGCCGAACCCAGACGCTCGACGCCATCAATTGTGATGGTGTCGGTGCCAGCGCCGGAAACCTTGGCGCCCATGGCATTGAGGAAGTTCGCCAAGTCGACTACTTCAGGCTCGCGCGCGGCGTTCTGCAACACGCTGCGACCTTTGGCCAGCGCAGCGGCCATCATGATGTTCTCGGTACCGGTCACGCTGACGGTGTCGAAGAAGAAGTGCGCGCCGCGCAAGCCACCTTCAGGTGCCTTGGCCTTGATGTAGCCGCCTTCGACGTCGATGACCGCGCCCATGGCTTCCAGACCGCGGATGTGCAGGTCGACCGGACGCGAACCGATGGCGCAACCGCCAGGCAGTGCGACTTCGGCTTCACCGAAACGCGCGACCATCGGGCCGAGTACAAGGATCGACGCACGCATGGTTTTCACCAGTTCGTACGGCGCGATCAGGGTCTTGATGGTGCGCGGGTCGATTTCGACGCTGAGCTTCTCGTCGATTACCGGCTCAATGCCCATGCGCCCGAACAGCTCGATCATGGTGGTGATGTCGTGCAGGTGCGGCAGGTTGCCAACGGTGACCGGGCCATCGCACAGCAAGGTCGCGGCCAGAATCGGCAGGGCGGAGTTCTTCGCGCCGGAAATGCGGATCTCGCCATCAAGACGAGCGCCACCGGTAATAATCAATTTATCCATTAGTATCTCGACGCCCTAGGGCTCAGGTGCGCTCGGCCCAGGCCGCGCGGCTGAAAAATTTCATAGTGACCGCATGGATGCTGCCATCGGTGATCCATGGGTTCAAATGGGCATAGACCTGCTGCTGACGCTTCACCGGGCTCAACGCCGCCAGTTCATCGCTAATCACGTTCAGCTGGAAGTTGCAGCCTTCGCCCTCAACTTCTACCAGCGTTCCTGGCAGCTTTCCTTCAAGGAAGCTCTTCACTTCTACGGCCTGCATGCTCAACCTCAATCGGCGCCCTGTGCGCACGGGTCGGACATCATACAAAAAAGCCCCGCGCCTGCGAACCCCGCAACGCAGGACTCTGACGGGGGCTTCTTTATAGATGATGGTTCAGGGTTGCGCCAACAGTTCGGTCAGTTCACTGACCTGAGCGATTTGGCGCATGTCTTCAGGCATCGCACGGATGCTGACGGCCTTGCCGGCCGCCTGCGCATCGCGCATGAAGCACAGCAGCAACGACAGGCCGACGCTGCTGGACTTCTGCACCGCCGAACAATCGATGACCAGCGCGGACGCCTTGCTCGACTTGATCAGCGCCTGCCCTTCCTTGCGCAGCTCAGGCCCGGTGCGGTAATCCAGCACGCCGCTGAGCACCAGCTCGTCGACATCACTCATACGAACTGCCGCCTCACTCATTGCGCTGGCTTCGCGGCGGCTTTGTCGGTTTCCTGCTTGGCCTTGGCCACTTCACCGGCCCAGCCATCGATGGTCTTGTCCAGATCGTTGCCATTGCGTTGCATGGCGTCGGCGAACTGGTCACGGAACAGCTTGCCGATGTTGATGCCGTTGATGATCACGTTGCGCAGTTTCCACTCGCCGCTGATCTTCTCAAGCGTGTACTGCACCGGATAGATCGCGCCATTGCTGCCCTTGACGGTCATGTTGACGCTGGTGCGGTCGCCCGATTCGTCTTTGGCCGGGTCAACCGTGATGCCCTGGTTGTTGTATTCCAGCAGAGCGTTGCCATAGAACTGGAACAGACCGCGCTTGAAGTTTTCCTGAAAGCGCTGCATCTGCTCAGGCGTGGCCTTGCGCGAATACTTCACGGTCATGATGCTTTTGGAGATACCCTCGGCATCCACCACTGGCCCCACAATGTTGTTGAGCGCCGCATAGAAATCCTGCGGATCCTGCTTGTACTTCTCTTTGTTTGCCTGCAAGTCGGCAAGCATCCGGTTCGTGGTGTCCTGAATCAGGTCATGAGCCGATTGCCCCGGTGCAGCGTTAGCCATCAACGGCAGGGCCGCGAGCAACACCAACAGGCCACGTCGCAAGATAGAGATCATTCAAAAGCTCCTCATTTGGCGTCTTTGCTAACGGTATTGAGCAGGAATTTACCGATCAGGTCTTCCAGTACCAGTGACGACTGCGTGTCGTGGATGGTTCCACCGTCTTTCAACTGGGTGTCTTCACCGCCGACGCTGATACCGATGTATTTCTCGCCCAGCAGACCCGCGGTGAGGATAGATGCAGTCGAATCGACCGGCAGGTTGTCGACCTTTTTATCCACTTGCAGCGTGACCCGACCGGTGAAGCTGTCGCGATCCAGATCGATTGCGGTGACCTTGCCGATGGTCACCCCGGCCATGGTCACTTTGGCTCTGACCGTCAGACCGGCGATATTGTCGAAATACGCATACAACTTGTAAGTGTCGGTGGACGAAGTCGGAGACAGGCCGCTGACGCGCAAGGCGAGCAGCAGCAAAGCCAGGATCCCTGCCAGCAGGAACAGGCCGACACCGATTTCCAGGGTGCGGTTTTGCATCAGAAATCTCCAAACATCAAAGCGGTCAGAATAAAGTCCAGACCGAGCACTGCCAGCGAGGCAAACACCACGGTCTTGGTGGTGGCACGACTGATTCCCTCGGAAGTGGGTTCACAGTCATAGCCTTGGAATACGGCGATCCAGGTCACCACAAAGGCGAAAACGACACTTTTGATCACGCCATTGAGCACATCACTGGTGAAATTCACGCTGTTCTGCATGTTCGCCCAGTACGAGCCTTCATAAACGCCCAGCCAGTCGACTGCGACCCACGAACCGCCCCAGATGCCGACGACGCTGAAGATCATCGCCAGCACCGGCAGGGAAATGAAGCCGGCCCACAGGCGCGGGGCAATGATGTACTTGAGCGGATCGACACCGATCATTTCCAGGCTGGACAGCTGCTCGGTGGATTTCATGTTGCCGATCTCGGCGGTCAACGCCGAACCGGCCCGCCCGGCAAACAGCAACGCCGTGACCACCGGCCCCAGTTCACGCAGCAGCGTCAGGGCGACCATCTGCCCTACAGCCTGCTCTGAACCATAGCTGGAAAGAATGCTGAAGCCCTGCAGCGCGAGCACCATGCCGATGAAAATGCCAGAAACGACGATGATCACCAGCGACATGACGCCGACCGAATGCAGCTGCTTGACCAACAGGCCAAAACCACCGCTGATACCGCCACGGCCCAGCAGGGCGTGAAACAGGAACAGGGTCGCCCGACCAAACACCGCGACCGCGTCGATCGCCGATTCGCCGAACCGACGCACGCGTTCCATCAATGAAATTCTGCGCATCAACGCTTCCCCAGAAGATCTGCGCGGTAATCCGTCGCTGGAAAGTGATACGGCACCGGGCCATCGGGATCACCGGTCATGAACTGGCGGATACGCGGGTCATCCGAATTCATCAGCTCATCCGGCGTGCCCTGCCCCAGCACCTGACCATCGCCCACGACATAGATGTAGTCGGCAATGCTCGCCGTTTCCGCCAGGTCGTGCGAGACCACGATGCTGGTGATTCCCAGTGCATCGTTGAGCAGGCGGATCAGGCGCACCAGCACGCCCATGGCGATCGGGTCCTGGCCCACGAAGGGCTCGTCGTACATGAGAATCTGCGGATCGAGGGCAATCGCCCGGGCCAGCGCCACGCGGCGCTTCATGCCGCCGGACAGTTCGTCCGGCATCAGGTCGATGGCGCCACGCAGCCCCACGGCCTGCAATTTCAGCAGGACGATGTCGCGAATCATGTCTTCCGGCAGTTGCGTGTGCACCCGCAGCGGAAAGGCCACGTTCTCGAACACATCCAGGTCGGTGAACAGCGCACCGCTCTGAAACAGCACGCCCATGTGCTTGCGCGCATCGAACAGATCACTGCGCGACAGCGTCGGCAGGTTCTGCCCGTTGACCCAGACTTCGCCGCCGGACGGCCGCAACTGCGCGCCCATCAGGCGCAGCAGCGTAGTCTTGCCGCAGCCGGAAGGCCCCATGATGCCGGTGACCTTGCCGCGCGGGATGCGGATATCGACGTTATTGAAAATGCTCCGCGCACCGCGCTTGAAGGAGACTCCCTTCAGCTCGACCGCGTAGGCGTTATCGGCACTCATCTAAACTCCTTGCGATGCAGCCTCTCACTGGGATGCCAGACTTTCCTCGGAAACACCTGCATCCCGGGCAGGCCGAACTGGCGGCGAACTATATCACTGCAAAGGCTGAGCGCCCAAGCGAGAACCCGGCCAAGATCGCCGACTGAAGAGGGCCTGAGCGACTTTCAGAGGGTTTTGGTAACCAGTAATGACAAAGCACGTCGAACTTGCGTGAGGCTTTGCCACATACCCGCTATAATCGCCGCCTTTTCATCGGCCCATACGATTCTGACATGAGCAAAACCCGCGACCTGATTCAATCGGCACAACGCACCATCCGCCTCGAAGTGGAAGCCGTCCAAGGCTTGATGACCCATATCGACGCCGATTTCGTACGCGCTTGCGAGATGATTCTGGCCAGCAAGGGCCGTGTGGTCGTAGTCGGCATGGGCAAATCCGGGCACATCGGCAACAAGATCGCCGCCACCCTGGCCAGCACCGGCACTCCGGCGTTTTTTGTGCATCCGGCCGAAGCCAGCCACGGTGACATGGGCATGATCACCCGCGACGATGTGATTCTGGCCCTGTCGAACTCCGGCTCGACCAACGAAATCGTAACGCTGCTGCCATTGATCAAACGCCTGGGTATCCAGCTGATCAGCGTCACCGGCAATCCACAGTCGCCATTGGCGAAGGCTGCCGAGGTCAATCTCAATGTGCATGTCGAGCACGAAGCCTGTCCGCTGAATCTGGCACCGACCTCTTCGACCACGGCCGCACTGGTCATGGGCGATGCCCTGGCCGTGGCCCTGCTGGAAGCGCGTGGTTTTACCGCCGAAGATTTTGCCTTCTCGCATCCCGGTGGCGCCCTTGGCCGTCGCCTGTTGCTGAAAGTCGAAAACGTCATGCACGCCGGACAGGAGCTGCCGCAGGTACAACGCGGCACCCTGCTCAAGGACGCGCTGATGGAAATGACCCGCAAGGGTCTGGGCATGACCGCTATTATTGAGGCCGATGGCAAGCTCGCCGGGATCTTCACCGACGGTGATTTGCGCCGCACGCTGGATCGCGCCATCGACATCCGCAGCGCCACCATCGACCAGGTGATGACTGCACACGGCAAGACCGCCCGGCCCGACATGCTCGCCGCCGAAGCCCTGAAAATCATGGAAGACCATCGAATCAACGCCCTGGTAGTCGTCGACGAGGAGGATCGCCCGATCGGCGCCTTCAACCTCTCCGATCTGCTGCGCGCAGGAGTCATGTAATGAGCAACGATCTGCTGCAACGCGGCAAAGCGATCAAACTGGCAGTGTTCGACGTCGACGGTGTGCTCACCGACGGGCGCCTGTACTTCCTCGAAGACGGCAGCGAGTTCAAGACCTTCAACACCCTCGACGGCCAGGGCATCAAGATGCTGATGAATGCCGGCGTGCAGACGGCGATCATCAGTGGCCGCAAGACCCCGGTGGTCGAGCGCCGCGCGAAAAACCTCGGCATCCCGCATCTGTTTCAGGGGCGCGAGGACAAACTGGTGGTACTCGACGGTCTGCTCGCGCAACTGGGCCTAAACTATGAAGAAGTCGCCTATCTCGGTGACGATCTGCCAGACTTGCCGGTGATCCGCCGTGTAGGGCTGGGCATGGCGGTGGCCAACGCTGCCGATTTCGTCCGCGAACACGCCCACGGCGTTACCCGCGCCCGTGGCGGCGAAGGTGCCGCCCGCGAATTCTGCGAATTGATCCTGCGCGCCCAGGGCCGCCTCGAAGCGGCCAACGCCGCGTACCTGTGAGCCTGACCATGTTTAGCAAAAAGTTTCGCAATTTCCTGCTGTTCGGCTGCATCGCGGCGATTTTCGCTGCGGTGGGCTACTGGAACATCAGCCCTGAGCGCTTCCTCGACAAGCCGCCGGTCTCGGCCGCCGAGAATCCGATCGACTGGTACGCGACCAACACGCACACCATTCAATACCTGCCCGACGGCAACGTGCAGTACGAGATGACCTCCGACAAGGCCGAGCACGTCAAGGCCACCGATGTCACTCTGGTAACCAAGCCTGATTTGAACATGTACCGCGGCACCGACTTCCCGTGGCACGTGACCAGCGAGCGCGGCGAAGTGAATTCGGGCGGCACCGAAGTTGAATTGATCGATTCGGTACGCGTACAGCGCACCGATGAGAAACAGCGCGGCACCCTGATCACCAGCACCCGCATGACCGTGTTCCCGCAGCAAGAATATGCGCAGACCGCGCAACCCGTTAGAATCGAGGGCGCTGGCGGCGTATCGACTGGCGTCGGAATGAAAGCGTACCTGAAGGACAGCAGGATACACCTGCAATCGAACGTAAGAGGACAGTATGAGGCTCGTTAAAACCCTCCCTATTTTGCTCAGTCTGGGCGCAGCACTGGGAAGCGCGAGCGCCTGGTCCCTGCCGAACGATCAGCAGCAGCCTATCCGCATTCAGGCCGACGACGCCCAACTGGACGACAAGAATGGCATCGCCACCTATAAAGGTGACGTGATCATTACCCAAGGCTCGATGATCGTTAAAGGCAACACCGTGACCATGACGCGCGCGCCCAATGGCGACATCGACGTGGTGACCTCGGTAGGCAACCTGGCTTACTTCGAGCAGTTGCAGACCCAGGGCGACGCCAACCCGGTCAAGGGCTACGGCGTGACGATTCAATACCACGCCCAGCAGAACCGGGTGGTGCTGATCGACAAGGCCAAGGTTATCGACAAGGATAACAACGTCACCCAGGGCGAAAAAATCGTCTACGACACCGTGAAGAAGCTGGCCAGCGCCGGTCGCGCCACGGGCAGCAAGGTCACCGAATCGCGTCCGCGCATCGACATGGTGATCCAGCCGAAGAAGAAAACCGAAGAGAAATCCCAGTAATGGCAACTCTGAAAGCTCAGCACCTGGCCAAGGCCTATAAAAGCCGCCAGGTCGTGCGTGACGTCAGCCTGTCGATCGACAGCGGGCAGATCGTCGGCTTGCTCGGTCCGAACGGCGCCGGCAAGACTACGTGCTTCTACATGATCGTTGGCCTGGTGCAGGCAGATCAGGGCCGTGTGCTGATCGATGATCTGGACGTCAGCCACCAGCCGATGCACGGCCGCGCCAAGGCCGGTATCGGCTATCTGCCGCAAGAAGCGTCGATCTTCCGTAAACTGTCGGTCGCCGACAACATCATGGCGATCCTCGAGACCCGCCCGGAGCTGGACAAGGCCGGTCGTCGCAAGGAGCTGGAAAGCCTGCTGCAGGAATTCCACATCAGCCACATCCGCGACAACCTCGGCATGAGCCTGTCCGGCGGTGAGCGTCGCCGGGTGGAAATCGCTCGCGCCCTGGCCACTGCACCCAAGTTCATCCTGCTCGACGAACCGTTCGCCGGTGTCGACCCGATCTCGGTCGGCGACATCAAGCAGATCATCCATCACCTCAAGGCCAAGGGCATCGGCGTGCTGATCACCGACCACAACGTGCGTGAGACGCTGGATATCTGCGAAACCGCTTACATCGTCAACGACGGTCAACTGATCGCTGAAGGCGATGCCGAGACCATCCTGGCCAACGATCTGGTCAAGGAAGTTTATCTGGGTCACGAGTTCCGCCTGTAAGCGCGACAGCGCTGTATCGATTCAAGGCGCATTTATCCGCTTTAATTGTTACAGCGCTCTAGGCAAACACTTCAGTTTCAGGCATATAATTTGCTTAAGTTTGGCGCTTCGGCGCCCTGTAGTGGATGGCGCAAAGCGCCGGCGAATAAGGTGTTAAGCCCCTGCCATGAAACCATCGCTAGTCTTGAGAATGGGCCAGCAGCTGACGATGACACCGCAGCTGCAACAGGCCATCCGCCTGCTCCAATTGTCGACCCTGGACCTGCAACAGGAGATCCAGGAGGCTCTGGAATCCAATCCGATGCTCGAGCGCCAGGAAGAAGGCGACGACTTCGACAACGCCGATCCGCTGGCCGACAACGCCGAACAGAAGCCCGCCGAGATCCAGGAACCCTCCTACCAGGAAACCGCCCCGACGGTGGATAACCTCGAGGATGGCGATTGGAACGAGCGCATCCCCAACGAACTGCCAGTGGATACCGCCTGGGAAGACGTCTACCAGACCAGCGCCAGCAGCCTGCCGAGCAGCGATGACGATGAGTGGGATTTCACCACCCGCACGTCCGCCGGAGAGAGCCTGCAAAGCCATCTGCTCTGGCAACTGAACCTGGCACCGATGTCCGACACCGATCGCCTGATCGCCGTGACTCTGATCGACTGCATCAACAATCAGGGCTATCTGGACGAAACACTCGAAGAGATTCTTGAAGCGTTCGACCCGGAACTAGACATCGAGCTCGACGAAATCGAAGCCGTCCTGCATCGCATCCAGCAATTCGAGCCCGCCGGTATCGGCGCCCGCAACCTCAGCGAATGCCTGCTGCTGCAACTGCGCCAGCTGCCCGCGAAGACGCCGTGGCTGACCGAGGCCAAGCGTCTGGTCGCCGATTACATCGACCTGCTCGGCAGCCGCGATTACAGCCAGTTGATGCGGCGCATGAAGCTCAAGGAAGACGAGCTGCGCCAGGTCATCGAACTGGTGCAAAGCCTCAATCCGCGTCCCGGTTCACAGATCGAGTCGACCGAAGCCGAATACGTCATTCCCGACGTGATCGTGCGCAAGGACAACGAGCGCTGGCTGGTCGAGCTGAACCAGGAATCGGTGCCTCGCCTGCGCGTCAACGCCCAGTACGCCGGTTTTGTGAAGCGTGCCGACACCAGCGCCGACAACACTTTCATGCGCAACCAGTTGCAGGAGGCCCGCTGGTTCATCAAGAGCCTGCAGAGCCGCAACGAAACCCTGATGAAAGTGGCCACGCAGATCGTCGAACATCAGCGCGGCTTCCTCGAGTACGGCGACGAAGCAATGAAGCCGTTGGTATTGCATGACATCGCCGAAGCGGTCGGCATGCACGAATCGACGATTTCCCGGGTGACCACACAAAAATTCATGCATACCCCGCGCGGTATTTATGAGCTGAAATACTTTTTCTCCAGCCACGTCAGCACCTCCGAAGGCGGCGAATGCTCGTCCACGGCGATCCGCGCGATCATCAAGAAACTGGTCGCTGCGGAAAATCAGAAAAAGCCGTTGAGTGACAGCAAGATCGCTGGTTTACTGGAGGCACAAGGCATTCAGGTGGCTCGCCGCACCGTCGCCAAGTACCGCGAATCCCTCGGAATCGCGCCTTCGAGCGAACGCAAGCGGTTGATGTAAGCCACGTTACAGCGTTCCAGTGGCAGGCTTTTCGGCCTGCCGCTTTATGCACTGGCAACGAAGGAGAAGCTGTATGCAAGTCAACATCAGTGGACACCAACTGGAAGTGACCCAACCTCTGCGTTCCTACATCGAGGAAAAACTCCAGCGACTGGAGCGACATTTCGACAAGATCACCAACGTGCAGGTCACGATGTGCGTCGAAAAGCTGAAACAGAAGATCGAAGCCACCTTGCATATTCCCGGCAGTGAAGTGGTCGCAAACGCAGAAGATACCGACATGTACGCTGCGATCGACTCACTTACCGACAAGCTGGATCGCCAACTCAAAAAGCATAAGGAAAAGACCCAGAGCCTCCTCCAGGGCGCGACCGGTCGTTAACACCCCTATCCATGATCCGACTTGAAACCATCCTGACCCCCGGCCGTTCCCAAGTGAACGCGCCGGGCGGCAGCAAGAAAAAGCCCTCGAACAGATTGCCAACCTGATCCACCGCGAAGTGCCGGATCTGGCGATGCAGGATGTCTTCGAGGCGCTGATCGCCCGTGAAAAACTCGGCTCCACCGGTTTTGGCAACGGCATCGCCATTCCCCACTGCCGCCTCAAGGGCTGCGCGGGGCCAGTGAGCGCCCTGCTGCACCTCGAAGCCCCGATCGATTTCGACGCCATCGACGGCGCTCCGGTGGACCTGTTGTTCGTATTGCTGGTCCCGGAAGCCGCAACCGACGCGCATCTGGAGTTGTTGCGCCAGATCGCCAGCATGCTCGACCGCAAGGAAGTGCGCGACAAGCTACGCAGCGCTCCGAGCAATGAAGCCTTGTACCAGGTCGTACTGGACGAGCAGAACGGGCACTAATCATGCGTTTGATCATTGTCAGTGGCCGTTCGGGCTCGGGTAAAAGTACCGCCCTGAATGTCCTTGAGGACAACGGCTACTACTGCATCGACAATCTGCCGGCCGGTTTGCTGCCGGAACTGGCCGAGCGGGCGCTGATTCACACGGAACTGGCGCAGCCGCTGGTCGCCGTGTCGATCGATGCGCGCAACCTGCCCAGCCATCTGTCACGTTTCCCTGAGTTGCTCGAAGACGTGCGTGCCAAGCATATCAAGTGCGATGTGCTGTACCTGGACGCCGATGAAGAAACCCTGCTCAAGCGTTTTTCCGAGACCCGTCGTCGTCACCCGCTGAGCAACGCCAATCGCTCACTGGCCGAGGCGATTCACGACGAAACCGCCCTGCTCGGTCCGATCGCCGATCTGGCCGACCTGAAGATCAACACCACCAGTCTGAATCTGTATCAACTGCGCGACACCATCAAGTTGCGCCTGTTGAATCAACCGGAGCCCGGTACGGCGTTTCTGGTCGAGTCGTTCGGCTTCAAGCGCGGCATGCCGGTCGACGCCGACCTGGTGTTCGACGTGCGCTGCCTGCCCAATCCGTACTGGAAACCGGAGCTGCGCGCTCAGTCGGGCCTTGATGCACCGGTGGCCGAGTACCTGGCGCAGCAGCCGGATGTCGAAGAAATGTATCAGGACATCTACGCCTACCTGAACAAGTGGCTGCCACGCTTCGCCGCCAGCAACCGCGCCTACGTCACCATTGCCATTGGCTGCACCGGCGGGCATCACCGCTCCGTCTACCTGACCGAACGACTGGGTCAGGCCCTGCAGAAAACCCTGAAGAACGTCCAGGTTCGCCACCGCGACCTCACCTAAAGGATTTACACCGCGATGCCTGCTCGTGAAATCGAAATCATCAATAAGCTGGGCCTGCATGCCCGGGCATCGGCCAAATTTGTCGGCGTGGCGGGTCAGTATCCAGACTGCACGATCCGAGTGGGACGCACACCTGAAACGACTGTCGACGGCAAGAGCATCATGGCAATGATGATGCTCGCGGCGGGTAAAGGCACCAAGATCCATTTGAGCACCGAAGGCGAACAGGCTCAGGAAGCCATGGACGCATTGGTCGATCTGATCGAAAGGTATTTCGACGAAGGTGAATAATCCTCGAGGCGGGGACACTGTTCCTCGCCTCCATTCACCCCAACGCCGTATCCATCACCATCATCAGACAAAACCCGATCAGAAGGCCCAGACTGGCCAGCTTGTCATGCCCATGACGGCGCGATTCCGGGATCACTTCGTGGGTCACCACCAGCAACATCGCCCCCGCCGCCAGTGCCAGCCCCAACGGCAACAGCACCTGAGCCAGACTCACGAGCCACGCACACAGCAGCGCAAATATCGGTTCGACCAGCCCCGACGCCGCGCCGATCAGAAACGCCCTGACCCGCGACATTCCCGCCCCGGCCAGCACCAGAGCAATCACCAGTCCTTCCGGCACATCCTGCAACGCAATGCCCATCGCCAGACTGTCGGCGTCCGCCATCCCGCCTCCGGCAGATACGCCAACCGCCATGCCTTCCGGAATGTTGTGCGCGATGATGGCGAACACGAACAGCCAGATTCGCGGTGGAATCACCGGATGCTCCAGCGTGCCGACGAGCATTTCCGGCGAGGCACCGCAAATGCGCCGATCCACCAGATACAGACCGAACGCACCGAGCAGGATGCCGAAGCAGATCAGGCCACTGGCGGCCCACGGCGTCAGGCCAAGGCTCTCAGCTGCAGCTATGCCCGGCACGATCAACGAAAACGCCGTCGCCGCCAGCATCACCCCGGCACCAAATCCCAGCAAGGTGTCGCTGAGTGCCTGCGGCATGCGCCGGATCACCAGCACCGGCACCGCGCCAAGCGCCGTGCCCAAGGCGCAGATGGCACCGCCCTGCAAGGCACGTAACAGCCTCGGTTCCAGATTCAGCCATTGCAAAGCGTGGGCGACCAGTAAAGTCATACCCGCCAACAGCAAAAGCGAACCCACCGCGTAACGAAACATGCGCCCACTGCCAATCGCCAGTGTTTCCGTGCCCATAGTCAGCCCTGATTGTTTTTATTGAAGGCTTAAACCAGTGCGGCCTGATAGCGCGCAGCAACTTCCGGCCAGTTGATCACGTTGTAGAACGCGTTGATGTATTCCGGGCGACGGTTCTGGTAACGCAGGTAGTAAGCGTGCTCCCAGACATCGAGGCCAAGGATCGGGGTGTTGCCGTTCATCAACGGGCTGTCCTGGTTGCCGCTGCTTTCCACGACCAGTTTTTTCTCCGGTGTCACGCTCAGCCACGCCCAGCCGCTGCCAAAACGGGTCAGCGCGGCTTTGGTGAACGCTTCCTTGAAACTGTCGAGTCCGCCCAGTTGCTCGTCGATGGCCTTGGCCAGCGCGCCGCTGGGCTTGCCGCCACCGTTGGGCACCATCACTTCCCAGAACAGCGAATGGTTGGCGTGGCCGCCGCCCTGATTGATCACCGCCGCGCGAAGTTTTTCCGGCAGTTGCTGCACGCTGGCGACGAGTTTTTCCACCGGCCACTCGGCGAACTCGGTGCCTTCCACGGCGGCGTTGAGGTTGTTGATGTAGGTCTGGTGATGCTTGGTGTAATGGATTTCCATGGTCTGCGCATCGATGTGCGGCTCGAGGGCATCGTAGGCGTAAGGCAAGGCAGGCAAGGTAAAAGCCATTTCAATGGACTCCATACTGATGAGAAGTTGAGGCGCGGCGGGCATTGCCGGTGTCCGGATGCAGCAGGCGCTGGGTGCGTGGGTATTCGCCGTGCTCGCTGATGAAATTCAACAGTTCGACGTAGGTCTTGCTGCTCTGGCGCAGCGCCGCCTCACGCAGGGCCGGACGCAAGCGCTCGTCCTGCATGGTCTGCAACAAACGTTGATGGATGGCACAGAGATATTCGGCGCTCTCCTCCGGTTGGTTCAGGCGCAGATGCAGGTCAGCCAGGTTGTGATGTGAGACGACGCAGGCCGCCACCGCTTCGTCGGCATCCGCCCAGCGTTCGAACAACACCTGCGCCAGGGCCAGGGCTTGCAGGTAAGCCTCGCGGGCGTCGATCAGTTCGCCCAGCATGAAGCAGCGATTGGCCCGTTCGATCGTGCGTTTCCAGTGCTCCATGATGAGCCTCCAAAGCGGTTGCGGGGTTTACACGCCGCCGGCGGTGAGTTTCTCGGGGTTGAGCAACTCTTTCAGCTGGCTGCGCGACAGGCGGGTGTGTTCCAGGGCGACGTCGATCACCGCACAGCCTTCCTTGCAGGCGTTAGCGCGCAACGGATCTGGCGACTCATCCAGCGCCGGCTTTCGAGATAGGGCTGCTCGTGCAAGGCAGAACTCATGATCCGTGACTCGTTCGGAAATGAGATTTATTATTAGATGATAATGAGAACCAAAACAAGTGTTCGAGTTTGCGCTGTTCATTTGTGGGAGCGAGCCTGCTCGCGAATGCGCCGTGTCAGCCAGCACATTTGCAACTGATCCACCGCTTTCGCGAGCAGGCTCGCTCCCACAGGGGATTTGTGCGAAGCGAATAAAAAAGGCGCGCCATCCACAACGGATGGCGCGCCTTTTTTGTTGGCGGATTCGCGGCTTAGCTGCCGGCGACAGTCATCCGCTCGATCAACACAGACCCGGTGCGAATGTTGCTGCGCAGTTCCAGATCATTACCCACTGCGACAATCTGCTTGAACATGTCACGCATGTTGCCGGCGATAGTCACTTCCTGCACGGCGAACTGGATCTCGCCGTTTTCCACCCAGAAGCCCGCAGCGCCGCGCGAATAGTCACCGGTGACCATGTTCAGGCCATGGCCCATCAACTCGGTGACCAGCAATCCCCGGCCCATGCGCTTGAGCAGTGCTGCCTGATCCTCGTCGCCATGGGTGACGAACAGGTTGTGCACCCCGCCCGCGTTGGCGGTGCTCGGCATGCCCAGTTTCCGTCCGGAATAGGTGCCGAGGATGTAGGAGACCAACTCGCCCTTTTCGACGAACGGTTTCGCGTAAGTCGCCAGGCCATCACCGTCGTAGGAAGCACTGCCCATGGCACGCATCAGATGCGGACGCTCATCAATGGTCAGCCATTCCGGGAACAGCTTCTGCCCCAGTGTGCCTTCCAGAAACGACGATTTGCGATACAGGCTGCCGCCGGATACGGCCGAAAGGAAGCTGCCGAACAGACCGCCCGCCAGTTCGGCGGAAAACAGCACCGGCACCTCGCATGTCGGCACCGGCCGCGCGCCCAGACGGCTCGCCGCCCGTTGCGCGGCACGCTGGCCGATGCTCACCGGATCAGCGAGCAGACTGCCCTGGCGATTGACGTCGTACCAATAATCGCGCTGCATCTGGCCGTCGGCTTCGGCGATCATCACGCAACTCAGGCTGTGCCGGGTCGATGCGTAACCGCCGATGAAACCGTGGCTGTTGCCATAAACCCGGCAGCCCTGATGGGTGCTTAGGGTGGTGCCGTCGGCGTTCTTGATCCGCGCATCGGCATCGAACGCCGCTGCCTCGCAGAGCAAAGCCTTCTCAATGGCCTGTTCCGGGGTGATGTCCCATTCGTGGAACAGGTCGAAATCCTGCACATCCCTGGCCATCAGCGCCGCATCGGCCAGACCCGAGGCTTCGTCCTCGGAGGTGTGTTTGGCGATCGCGAGTGCTGCAGCGACGGTTTCACGAATCGCCTCCGGCCCGGTGGCCGAGGTGCTGGCCGAGCCTTTGCGCTGGCCGACGTACAGGGTGATGCCAAAACCCTGATCACGATTGAATTCAACGGTTTCGACCTCGCGCTGACGCACCGAGGTCGACAGCCCCTGCTCCAGCGACACCGCGACTTCACAGGCGCTGGCGCCCTGGCGCTTGGCTTCGGCGATGATCTGCTCGACCTGTTCTTGCAGTGCCGGCAATGCCTGCGGGCCGACGCTTTGAACTGCACTCATGCTCATCTCCACTCAAATTCTGCTTTCGGCTGGGGTCATCGAGCGACCGGGCCGGACAAGCGGCCCCCGACTGGTTATCATGGCGGCGTTTCTTTGCGGACTGCCACCATGGTTGATTCTTACGACGACTCCCTCGATACGGGAGAAAAAGCAAATCTCAGGTCAAACGCGAGTTGCATGCGCTGGTTGACCTCGGCGAGCGCCTGACCACACTCAAGCCTGATCTGGTCGCCAAACTGCCGTTGACCGACGCTTTGCGCCGGGCATTGGCCGATGCGCCCAAGCACACCGCGAACATCGCGCGTAAACGGCATTTGCAGTTCATCGGCAAACTGATGCGCGACCAGGACACTGACGCGATTCTGACTCTGCTCGATCAACTCGATGCCTCCACTCGCCAGTACAACGAGCGTTTCCATAATCTGGAACGCTGGCGTGACCGCCTGATCGCGGGCGATGACGCCGTGCTGGAGAAATTCGTCATCGAGTACCCGGACGCCGATCGCCAGCAATTGCGTTCCCTGATCCGTCAGGCCCAGCATGAGGTTGCGCAAAACAAACCACCTGCTTCGAGCCGCAAGATCTTCAAATACATTCGGGAGCTGGACGAGACTCAACGCGGCCTGCGTTGATAATCGTCACCGGGTGGCCGTCCTGCGCGCCACCCGAAAGCCCCGCCTCTCTTATGCGCCCGTGCCACCCACGGTGATCGCATCGATTTTCAGCGTTGGCTGGCCGACACCCACCGGCACCGACTGCCCATCCTTGCCGCACGTACCCACACCGCTGTCCAGCGCCAGATCGTTACCGACCATCGACACCCGGCTCATCGCCTCGGGACCGTTGCCGATCAATGTCGCGCCTTTGACCGGTGCGGTGATCTTGCCGTCCTCGATCAGATAAGCCTCGCTCGTCGAGAACACGAACTTGCCGCTGGTGATATCGACCTGACCGCCGCCGAGGTTGGCGCAGTAGATGCCCTTCTTCACCGAAGCGATGATTTCCGCCGGATCACTTTCGCCACCGAGCATGTAGGTGTTGGTCAT
This sequence comes from Pseudomonas sp. AC255, assembly GCF_979258175.1. Classification (NCBI taxonomy): domain Bacteria; kingdom Pseudomonadati; phylum Pseudomonadota; class Gammaproteobacteria; order Pseudomonadales; family Pseudomonadaceae; genus Pseudomonas; species Pseudomonas sp. AC255. Next base: position 4,323,987 of record NZ_OZ409841.1, read on the forward strand.
GCGTGGCATCGGCAGATGCGCATAGGATTCGCGACGACCGTTACCGGTGCGCGCCACGCCCATCAGCCGCGCATTGAGCTTGTCTTGCATGTAGCCCTTGAGCACGCCGTTTTCGATCAGCGTGGTGCATTCGGTCGGCGTGCCTTCGTCATCGACGCTCAGCGAACCGCGACGGCCGCTCAAGGTGCCGTCATCGACGATGGTGCATAGCTTGGAGGCAACCATTTCACCCATGCGCCCGCTATAGGCCGAGCTGCCCTTGCGGTTGAAATCGCCTTCCAGACCGTGACCGACCGCTTCGTGCAGCAGCACCCCGGACCAGCCGGAACCCAGCACCACCGGCAAGGTACCGGCCGGCGCTGGAATTGCTTCAAGGTTGACCAGCGCCTGGCGCAGCGCTTCGCGGGCATAACCCATGGCGCGGTCTTCGGCGAGGAAGTAGCGGTAATCGGTACGCCCACCGCCGCCGTGCCCGCCGCGTTCGCGCCGGCCGTTCTGTTCAACGATGACGCTTACGTTGAAACGCACCAGCGGTCGCACGTCGGCGGCCAGGCCACCGTCGGTGGAGGCCACCAGAATTCGCTCCCAGACCCCGGCCATGCTCACGCTGACCTGCTGAATCCGTGGATCGAGTGCACGGGTGGCGACGTCGATGCGTTTGAGCAACTCGACTTTTTCCGCGCGGCTGAGCACTTCCAGCGGGTTATCCGGGGCGTACAGCTGCGCGACGTCCTGGCTGGTGAATGCCTGCACGGTGCCGTTCTGTCCGGCGCGGGAGATCGAACGCGCGGCGCGGGCCGCTGCGCCGAGGGCCTCGAGGGTGATCGCGTTGCTGTAGGCAAAACCGGTTTTCTCACCGGACTGTGCACGCACGCCGACACCCTGATCGAGGTTGAAGCTGCCTTCCTTGACGATGCCGTCTTCCAACGCCCATGACTCGGAAATCTGGCCCTGGAAATACAGGTCGGCGGCATCGATGCCCGGTCCGGCCAGATCGCCGAGCACGCCTTGCAGGCTCTCGATCGTGACACCGCCGGGTGCCAACAGGTGATCACTGACTGAGGACAACAACTCGCTCATAGGTTTACGCCTTAAATTCGTGTTCTGAAGCAGGCCGCTGGGCGCCCTGCGAGAAAAACCGCCGATGACGCGTCACCGGCATGCGCGCCCGGATGGACGCTTGTTCATCGCTGTCGCGGGCGGCCAGCAACACCGCCTCGCCTTGATCCTGTTGGGCCAGTACGCGCCCCCACGGGTCGACAATCGCCGCATGCCCGAAGGTTTCACGCGGTCCGGGATGGCTGCCGCCCTGCGCGGCCGCCAGGATATAACACTGTGTTTCGATGGCCCGCGCGCGGATCAGTACATCCCAGTGCGCGGCGCCGGTCACGGCCGTAAACGCCGACGGTGCAGTAATCAATTCGGCACCGGCGGCACGCAATTCGCTGTACAGCTCCGGGAAGCGCAAGTCGTAACACACGCTCAGACCAACGCGCCCCATCGGCGTATCCGCCACCACTACATTACCGCCATAAGCATAGTCATCGGATTCACGGTATTGGCCGCGATTGTCGGCGACATCGACATCGAACAGATGCAGCTTGTCATAGCGCGCGACCACCTCGCCGTGCCCGTTGATCAGCAATGAGCAGGCATTGGCTTTGGCCGTGGGTTGACCCAACGGTGGCAACGGCAACGTGCCGGCGACTATCCATAAGGTGAGGTCGCGGGCGGTCTGTTTCAACCATGGCAGGATCGGCCCTTCGCCCAAGGCCTCGGCGCGGCCGATATCGGCGACGTCGCGACGGCCCATGGCGGCGAAGTTCTCCGGCAGCACCGCGAGTTTCGCCCCGCCAGCGGCGGCCTGTTCAAGCAGGCGTCGCGCCTGGGCCAGATTGGCCGGCACGTCGCTCTGGCTGACCATTTGAATCACCGCTAAAGACATGGAGAACTCCCAAAGAGGTATTCGGCCATGCTACTCCATCGCTTCAAGGCCGGGCCGCTCAAAAGGCTTGTCGAAGGTGATTTTCGGCTCTTTCCATGGGCCTTTGACGGTGTACTTGACGCTGGCGAAGCGCGCGACGCGGTCGCCGATCAGCTTGTCGATGAGGAACAGCGCGCCGCCGACCGCCGGCGCACCAACGAGCAGCGCGGCGATCGGCAGGTTGTTGGTCACCGGCAGTGTCACCAGCAATTTCGCATCGACCTTGTCACCAACCAGATCCAGCGTGCCGTCCAGCTCAAGGTTGCTCGAAGGCCCGGTCAGGCGAATCGGCTCACGTGTCACGTAGACACCATTGTTCGCCACCAGCAGACCTTTGACCCGGTCGTAGCTCAGGCCTTTGCCGAACAGGTCGGAGAAGTCCAGACGCAGGCGCCGGCCGATCGAGTTGAAGTTGAGCAGGCCGAACACCCGCAGCGCCTGAGCACCGCCTTCCACTTCAACGAACTGGCCTTTGTTCAGCGAGGCATCGAGGGTGCCGGAGAAGCGCTTGGTCGCCAGCCACGCCGGCGAGCCCGGCCAACGGCCATCGACATCCATATGGAATTCTTCGCTGGTCACGCTCGGCGCGAAGCCCCAGCCTTTGAGCACGTCGGCCAGATTCTTGCCGCCAATGCGGCCCTTGTACCAACTGCTGGTCGCCCCCGGCGCGCCTTCCCAGCCGCCGTTGCCTTGCAGCAGGATACCCTTGAGGCCCATGTCGAGGTTGTTCAGCGCGATGCCCTTGGCGGTCGGCCGCACTTTCAGCGACCAGCCACCGACCAGATCGGGGCCGAGGAACAACTGATTGAGGGTGATATCCAGCGCCGGGATTTTCGTCGGGTCGACCGACGCCAATGGATCAGGCGCGTTCTCGTCAGCCTGCACCGCCGGGTCCGGCGCCGGCAGTTTCACGTATTGCAGATTCACCGCAATCGGTACGCCCTTGGCGTCCGGCAGGCTGGCGCTGCCCTTGACCTGTTGGCTATCCAGCGCCAGGTTCCACGCGCCTGGCTTGCGATTGATCTGCACCGAAGCCTGATCCAGCGTGGTGCCGAACGCGGTCAATTTGCCGACCTTGATGTCAGCACTGCTCAGCAGTTGCTTGGCGCTGCCGCCCGGATCCTGCCCGGCGTACTTGCTGGCCAGATCCTGCCACGGCGCGACGTCCAGTTCCGACAGCACCCCGCGAATGCGCAGGCCCTTGGCGCCCGGCAACACCGCTTCGCCAGCGCCGAGAAACAGTTCGCCACGGCCGTCGGCGAAATTGCTCGGCGGCGCAGCAAAAGTGAAATTGGCCAGTTGATCGTAATTGAACCAGTAACGCCGCTCCTGCCCTTGCAGGGTCATGCGAAACACTGTGTCGCGCCCGACATCGGCGGTCATGCCGAACGGCGCCGGCAGATCCACCGCCACGCCTTTGAGGCTGGAGCTGACCAGCAACTGGCTGTCGGCCCCGGAAAGATTCAGCTGCAACTGATACGGAATCGTCCCGGACACCGGCAACGGCTGGGTCACACCCAGCCAGTCAGTGAGCTTCTTCACTTCGACCTGCCCCGACGCCGCAACCCGGGTCTTGATCTGGTTGGGGCTGCCATCAGCGAAGATCTGCGCAGTGACCGGTTTGTCGAAGGCCCGTGCAGAGATGTTCTGGCCGCTGAGGCCTTTATTGCTGTCGAAGCGGAAATCGCCCTTGAGCTGGCTCAGTTCCAGTTTCGGTTCGGCCAGTTTCAGCCGCGCATTGGCGGTCTTGAAATCGACGAGGATTTTCGGCTGTTCGCCCTTGGCCAGCGGAATATCCAGCTTGAGCTTGCCATTCAGATCACCCGCACCCTCCCAACCAGCAAAGGTCTCACCAGTGCCGATCGGCGCATCCTGAAGAATCTTCAAGCCGTCGCCGAGACCACCGGCAAATGCGCCATCCAGGAACAAATGCGAGTTCTGCCCGGCCGGTACATGAGGAATATTGACGAAGACATCGCTGACTTGGGTGTCGAGCAACTGGCCTTTGCTGGCCCAGATGCGCACGCCGCTGTCTTCGATGAACACATCGCCGCTGACTTTGCTCACATGCGGCCAGCCCGGCTGAAACGCCAGCTCGGCGTCGTGCACTTTGAAGAACAGGCTGATGCTGCGATCAGCCTCGCCAGCGTTCTTGCTCAGCGAGCCCTGATACTGGAAGAAGCCCTGGTCCACTGCGCCTTTGAGGATCGCTGTGCGCAGCCACTCATCAAGCGCCGGGCTCAACACCGCCGGCAGGTATTTCGCGGTATAGCGACCGTCGCCATCGACCAGGCCGACGCGCAGGTCCATGTAGTCTTCCTGGCTATGGTCGAAGTGCAGGCGGATAAGGAAGTCGCCGGCAATCTTGCCCTCCTCGCCCAGCACCTTGAGGTACGGCGCAATCAGGGTGAAGCCGTCCTTGTCGAGCTTCCAGGTCAGCCGCGCATTGGCCTGCAGGTATTGCCATGGTTTGGCGAAAATCGGATCGAGGTGCAGGACAAAGTCCTTGCTGTCGAGGCGCAACTCGCCGCCGTCGAGGTTGCCACTCAGGCTGCCACTGACATTCCGCGCCGCCGGAGCGCCGTGGTAGGCATCGAAACCGACATTATCGAGGTTGGCGGCAAAGCCGAATTTGCTGCCATCGGTGGCGGTCGGGCGGAAGTCCAGCAACACGTTGCGCAGGCCGCCGGTTACCTTCAAACGCTCGACCACTGTGGCGAAGCTTTGCGGCAACGGCCCCAACGCATTGAGCAGCGGCGTGATCGGGGTCAGATCGAGGCGATCGGCCTGCAGATGCCAGAGCTCTTCAGCCTTGGCGCTGGCGCGGGTCTGCTGCACCTGCACATGGGATTCCCAGCGGGTTTCGCCGAAGCTCATGGCCAGTGAATCGAGGGTGACTTTCACCCCTTCGGCTGTGTTGCGGTAATAGGCGTTGAGCGCCAGATTGTTGATCTGGATTGGCTTGCGCTCGGCGTAGGCACCGGTCACTTGCGGCGCATTCAAGCGCAACGCGGCGCTTTGCAACGCGCCTTCGGCCCAATCGACCCAGAGTTCACCGCCGGCCTTGATCTCGGAAAAATTCCATTGCTGGGTCAGGCGTTCGGGAAGCCATTTCGCCCAGTCGCTCTGCGGCAGGCTGGCATAACCCTCGATGGCGCTGTTCTGCCATTGATCGGGACGCAGCTGGCTGTGCAGGCTCAGCGCGACAGGCTGGCCATCGGGCAAGGTCAGACGCGCGTCGAGACGCTGGCGGCTGGCGCCGGTACGCAGATTGAGGCCGACATAGGTGAGCGTCATGGGCGGGTGATCGCGCGGTTGCAGGGTCAACTGGCTGTCGAGCACCGACAGTTGCCTGATCATCTGCGAGCGCTGGAACAGTTGCACCGCATCGAACGGTTGATCCTTCTGCACCGGCAGGCCTTCCAGCGCCCAAGTACCGTCTTCGGCTTCCTTGAGGCTGATCTTCAAACCGTTGAGTTCGATATGCGCGAGGCGCACTTCGCGGGCGAGCACGCTGCCCCACATATCCGGCACCACCCGCACGCGGTCGAGGCGCAGCGCGTTGGCGCCGTCGCCGACCATCACGTCATGGGCCAGCAGGATCGGCGCGAAACCGCTCCAGTTGCCTTCCAGCTCACCGATCTGCAAGGGCATGCCGAGGGCGGCGCTGGCCTTGTCTTCGATGTCGGCGCGGTATTCCGCCACCAGAGGGGTCAGCTCGCGGCCGAGGCTGACGTACAACGCCATCAACACCAGAACCAACGCGCACAGGCCCAGCCCCCAGCGGGTGAGTGCGGCCAGAATGCGTGTCAGACGCTCCATGTCAGTTGGCTCCCATGGCAAAAAAACTGCGAAAAGCTGAGGCCAGCCGCGTTGAATGAAGGGTGATGCAGGGTTTCAGAGCAGCACCACGTCATATTGTTCCTGGGAATACATGGTTTCCACCTGGAAGCGTATGGTGCGACCGATGAAGCCTTCAAGCTCGGCGACGTTACCGGACTCTTCATCAAGCAGACGATCGACCACTTTCTGGTTGGCCAGCACCCGATAACCCTCGGCCTGATAGGCCCGCGCCTCGCGCAGAATCTCGCGGAAGATCTCGTAACAGATGGTTTCGGCGGTCTTCAGCTTGCCGCGTCCCTGACAACTGCTGCACGGTTCGCACAGCACCTGCTCAAGGCTTTCGCGGGTGCGCTTGCGGGTCATCTGCACCAGGCCCAACTCGGTGATGCCGATGATGTTGGTCTTGGCGTGGTCGCGCTCCAGCTGTTTCTCCAGAGTGCGCAGGACCTGACGCTGGTGCTCTTCATCTTCCATGTCGATGAAGTCGATGATGATGATCCCGCCGAGATTGCGCAGGCGCATCTGCCGGGCGATCGCCGTGGCCGCTTCGAGATTGGTCTTGAAAATGGTTTCTTCGAGGTTGCGATGACCGACGAACGCCCCGGTGTTGACGTCGATGGTGGTCATGGCTTCCGCCGGATCGATCACCAGATACCCCCCGGACTTCAGCGGCACCTTGCGCTCCAGCGCGCGCTGGATTTCGTCTTCGACACCGTACAGATCGAAGATCGGCCGCTCGCCCGGATAGTGTTCCAGACGATCGGCGATTTCCGGCATCAGTTCGGCGACGAATTGCGTGGTTTTCTGGAAGGTTTCCCGCGAGTCGATGCGAATTTTCTCGATCTTCGGATTGACCAGGTCACGCAGGGTGCGCAGGGCCAGGCCGAGGTCTTCGTAGATCACGCTCGGCGCGGCGATGGTCTTGATCTGTTCATTGATCTGGTCCCAGAGGCGCCGCAGGTAGCGGATGTCCATGAGGATTTCATCAGCGCCGGCACCTTCAGCGGCTGTGCGCAGAATGAAGCCGCCGGCCTCCTTGATGCCTTCTTTGGCCACGCAATCACTGACCACCTGCTTGAGGCGCTCGCGTTCGGCTTCGTCTTCGATCTTCAGGGAAATGCCGACATGAGCGGTACGCGGCATGTACACCAGATAACGCGAAGGAATCGACAGTTGTGTGGTCAGGCGTGCGCCTTTGGAGCCGATCGGGTCTTTGGTGACTTGCACCACAAGGCTCTGGCCTTCGTGTACCAGCGAACTGATGCTTTCCACCGCCGGGCCTTCACGCAGGGAGATTTCGGCGGCGTGAATGAAAGCCGCACGATCGAGGCCGATGTCAACAAATGCCGCCTGCATGCCCGGCAGTACACGGACGATCTTGCCTTTATAGATGTTGCCGACGATCCCGCGTTTCTGCGTGCGCTCGACGTGGACTTCTTGCAGCACACCGTTTTCGACCACCGCCACGCGCGACTCCATCGGCGTGATGTTGATCAGAATCTCTTCACTCATGGCAGGATCTCGTTCAGGCATGTTCACGATAGTGGCCGCATCTGGATTCGTACGACGCTCAGGGCGTGTTCAGGTTTTGCCAACAGGGTATGCCGAAATGGCCCAACACCTCGCAGGTTTCGCACAACGGCAAGCCGACCACCGCCGAATAGCTGCCGTCGAGCCCGGCGACAAACACCGCACCCAGGCCCTGAATGCCATAGCCGCCGGCCTTGTCGCGCGGTTCGCCACTGGCCCAGTAGGCAGCGGCCTCATCGCGGCTGATGGTGCGGAAACGCACGCGACTGCGCACCACCCGCGACTCGCAGCGCTCGCCTTCAAGCACGGCGATGGCGGTCAGCACTTCGTGTTCGTTGCCGGACAACATCATCAGCATGGCGCATGCATCGGCTTCGTCCACCGGTTTGCCAAGTATTTTGCCGTCGAGCACCACTGCGGTGTCGGCGCCAAGCATGCAGAACGGCTGATCAGAGACGACCGAACAGCGACCGGCCTCAGCCTTGCCACGCGCAAGGCGTTCAACATAGGCCGAAGGGGATTCTTCAGGAAGCGGGGTTTCGTCGATGTCCGCGCTGATGGCGGAGAAGTGCACGCCGATCTGCGTGAGCAATTCACGGCGACGCGGTGAGCCGGAGGCGAGGTAAAGCAGTTTCATCAAAACATCTCCCTGTTCAGTGCCCTGCTTCACCGGCTCAATAGATTCTGTAGCGTCGGCACATCCCGCGAAGGGCGAAGCTGACCCACGGCCAGAGCAAGGCACTGACCAGCGCCGGCAAGACCAGCGCCAGGGTTGGCTGACGGTTGCCGGTCAGAGCGCTGAGCCACAGTTGCGCCAATTGAGCGAGGCCGAAGATCACCAGGATCACCAGGCACTGCTGCCACATCGGGAACATGCGCAGACGCTGCTGCAACGACAACACGAGGAAAGTAATCAGGGTCAGGATCAGCGCGTTCTGCCCGAGCAGGTCGCCCTGCAGGACATCTTCGGCCAGTCCCAGACAGAAGGCGGTGACCATGCCGACGGTGTGCGGCATGTACAGCGCCCAAAAAGTCACGAGCAAGGCCAGCCACAGCGGGCGAAGGATTTCCATGAAGATCGGCAACGGTGAAACGCTGAGCAGGATGCCGACGAAGAACGTCAGCCAGATCATCCAGCCGTTTCCGGATTTTTTCGCGCCGACCATTATTCTCGTCCCCCGGTAGTCGCTGGCGGTTTCGCCGGTGGTTTGCTCGCGGCGGGCGGTTTGGCAGTGGCCGGAGCGGCAGCGGGCGGTTTGCTCGCGGCAGGCTTGGCAGGCGTGGTGGCAGGCGCCGCTGCTTCAGCGGCCGGCGCTGCGGTAGCGGTCGACGGCGTGGCAGGCATGATCAACGGTTTCGGCACGCTGGCCGGCAACATCGGGCCGCCGCCGTGGGCATCGAGCTGTTCCTGCGCCTGAGCCGCGTCATTGGCGCGTTCCTCGGCAGTGCGGCTGTCGCTGAACACCAGCAGCAGGTAGCGGCTGCGGTTCAGGGCGGCGGTCGGTACCGCACGGACAATCGCGAACGGTTGGCCGGAATCGTGGATGACTTCCTTGACCGTGGCCACCGGATAACCAGCGGGGAATCGCTGGCCGAGGCCGGAGCTGACCAGCAGATCGCCTTCCTTGATGTCCGCCGTGTCGGCGACATGACGCAATTCCAGGCGCTCAGGGTTGCCGGTGCCACTGGCAATCGCGCGCAGACCGTTACGGTTCACCTGCACGGGAATGCTATGGGTGGTGTCGGTCAGCAGCAGGACCCGCGAGGTGTACGGCATCAATTCGACCACCTGGCCCATCAGCCCGCGTGCATCGAGCACCGGTTGGCCGAGCACCACGCCGTCGCGCTCACCTTTGTTGATGATGATGCGATGGGTGAAGGGGTTGGGGTCCATGCCGATCAGCTCGGCCACTTCGACCTTTTCATTGACCAGTGCGGAGGAGTTGAGCAACTCGCGCAGCCGAACGTTCTGCTCGGTCAGGGCCGCGAGCTTTTGCATGCGCCCCTGCAACAGCAGGTTTTCGGTCTTGAGTTTTTCGTTTTCGGCGACGAGCTCGGTGCGGCTGCCGAACTGACTGGCGACCCCTTCCCACAAGCGGCCGGGCAGGTCGGTGATCCAGTAGGCATCCATGAGCACCAGCGACGCTTGCTTGCGCGCGGGCTTGAGCAGGTCGAAACGTGCATCGACCACCATCAGTGCGACCGCGAGCACGGCCAGCACCAACAGGCGCACGCCCAACGAAGGGCCTTTGGTGAAAAGCGGTTTAATAAGCCGCTCCTCCCAGGCAAATGTTCTGTTTATTCATACGGCATCAAACCGGCCTGGATGAAGACTGACAGAAGATAAACGCCAACAGGCAGCACTGCAAAGTGCTGCCTGTGCGTTCACCCACGTATTGCATTCGAAGCTTATTCGCTCGAAAGCAGATCCATGGTGTGCTTATCCATCATTTCCAGCGCACGGCCACCGCCGCGAGCAACGCAAGTCAGCGGATCTTCGGCAACGATCACCGGCAGACCGGTTTCCTGGGCCAGCAACTTGTCGAGGTCACGCAGCAGCGCGCCACCACCGGTCAGCACCAGGCCACGCTCGGCGATGTCGGAAGCCAGTTCCGGCGGCGATTGCTCCAGCGCGCTTTTCACCGCCTGAACGATGGTGGCCAGCGACTCTTGCAGAGCCTCGAGCACTTCGTTGGAGTTCAGGGTGAATGCGCGTGGAACGCCTTCGGCCAGGTTGCGACCGCGAACATCGACTTCGCGTACTTCGCCGCCCGGGTAGGCCGTACCGATTTCCTGCTTGATGCGCTCGGCGGTGGATTCACCGATCAGGCTGCCGTAGTTGCGACGCACGTAGGTGATGATCGCTTCGTCGAAACGGTCGCCGCCGACACGTACGGATTCGGCGTAAACCACACCGTTAAGGGAGATCAGGGCGATCTCAGTGGTACCACCACCGATGTCCACGACCATCGAACCGCGCGCTTCTTCAACCGGCAGACCGGCACCGATCGCAGCAGCCATCGGCTCTTCGATCAGGAACACTTCACGGGCACCGGCGCCAAGGGCCGATTCACGGATGGCGCGACGCTCAACCTGGGTGGACTTGCATGGAACGCAGATCAGCACACGAGGGCTGGGCTGCAGGAAACTGTTTTCGTGAACCTTGTTGATAAAGTACTGCAGCATCTTTTCGCAGACGCTGAAGTCGGCGATCACGCCATCCTTCATCGGACGAATGGCAGCAATGTTGCCCGGCGTACGGCCGAGCATGCGCTTGGCCTCGGTGCCGACAGCAACGACACTTTTCTGGTTACCGTGTGTCCGAATGGCCACAACCGATGGCTCATTCAGGACGATACCGCGCTCGCGCACGTAAATAAGGGTGTTGGCAGTGCCCAGGTCAATGGAAAGATCGCTGGAAAACATGCCACGCAGTTTCTTGAACATGGGAAAGGGACCCTAGGCAACGCGTGGGTAAAAAAGTGCGGCAAACTCTAACAACGACAGGGATTTTGGGCAAGGCGCCAATATGTTAAATTGGCCGCTTTTCTGTGCACCAAGCCCCACAATCGCGGCCTTATGACCGTAGAAGTGCGGTAGTGTTCCGACAATCTAACACACGGACGCCGTCCGTTCTGTTTTCCACTGGAGAATCCCGATGGCGCTAGAACGCTCCGACGTGGAAAAAATCGCGCATCTGGCCTGCCTTGGCCTCAACGATGCCGATCTTCCGCACATTACTTCCGCCCTCAACAGCATTCTCGGGCTCGTCGACGAAATGCAGGCCGTTGATACCGACGGTATCGAGCCGCTGGCCCACCCCCTGGAAGCCAGTCAGCGCCTGCGCGCCGACGTGGTGACCGAGACGAATAATCGCGAGGCCTACCAGTCCATCGCACCAGCGGTCGAAAACGGCCTGTATCTGGTTCCGAAAGTCATCGACTAAAGGGAAAGAGCCTGCAATGCATCAAATGACTCTGGCCGAGATCGCCCGCGGTCTCGCCGATAAAAAGTTTTCCTCCGAAGAGCTGACCAAAGTCCTGCTGGCGCGTATTACCCAGCTCGACCCGCAGCTCAACAGTTTCATCAGCCTCACCGAGGATCTGGCCATCGAGCAGGCGAAAGCCGCCGATGCACGCCGGGCCAACGGTGAGAGCGGCGCCCTGCTCGGCGCGCCGATCGCCCACAAGGACCTGTTCTGCACCCTGGGCATCCGCACCAGCTGCGGCTCGAAGATGCTCGACAACTTCAAAGCCCCGTATGACGCCACTGTCGTTGCGAAACTGGCAGCTGCCGGCGCCGTGACCCTGGGCAAGACCAACATGGACGAATTCGCCATGGGTTCGGCCAACGAGTCGAGCTGGTACGGCGCAGTGAAAAACCCGTGGAACCTGGAACACGTGCCGGGCGGTTCGTCCGGTGGTTCCGCCGCCGCCGTGGCCGCTCGCCTGCTGCCTGCCGCCACCGCAACCGACACCGGCGGCTCGATCCGTCAGCCGGCGGCGTTCACCAACCTCACCGGCCTGAAGCCGACCTACGGTCGCGTTTCGCGCTGGGGCATGATTGCCTACGCTTCCAGCCTCGATCAGGGCGGCCCGTTGGCACGCACGGCCGAAGATTGCGCGATTCTGCTGCAAGGCATGGCCGGCTTCGACCCGAACGACTCCACCAGCATCGATGAGCCGGTGCCGGATTACTCCGCCGGCCTGGGCGATTCGCTGCAAGGCCTGCGCATCGGCGTGCCGAAGGAATACTTCAGCGCCGGTCTCGACCCGCGCATTGCCGAGCTGATCCAGAACAGCATCCAGCAGTTGCAGAAGCTCGGTGCGGTGATCAAGGAAATCAGCCTGCCGAACATGCAGCACGCCATTCCTGCGTACTACGTGATCGCCCCGGCAGAGGCCTCCTCGAACCTGTCGCGTTTCGACGGCGTGCGTTTCGGCCACCGCTGCGAAAACCCGGAAAACCTCATCGACCTGTACAAGCGCTCCCGTGGCGAAGGCTTCGGCGCGGAAGTACAGCGCCGGATCATGGTCGGTGCCTACGCGCTGTCCGCCGGTTACTACGACGCCTACTACCTGAAAGCGCAGAAGATCCGCCGTCTGGTGAAGAACGATTTCATGGCTGCGTTCAATGAAGTCGACATCATCCTCGGCCCGACCACGCCGAACCCGGCCTGGAAGCTTGGCGCCAAGAACAGCGACCCGGTCGCTGCCTATCTGGAAGACGTCTACACCATCACCGCCAACCTCGCCGGCCTGCCGGGCCTGTCGATGCCGGCCGGTTTTGTCGACGGTCTGCCGGTGGGCGTGCAGTTGCTCGCGCCGTACTTCCAGGAAGGCCGCCTGTTGAACGTTGCCCACCAGTATCAGCTCAACACTGACTGGCACACCCGCACCCCAACCGGCTTCTGAGGAGACACACATGCAATGGGAAGTCGTGATCGGGCTGGAGATTCACACTCAGCTCACCACCCGGTCGAAAATCTTTTCCGGTAGTTCCACCACATTCGGTTCCGAGCCGAACACCCAGGCCAGCCTGATCGACCTGGGCATGCCCGGCGTGCTGCCGGTGCTCAACCAGGAAGCGGTGCGCATGGCGGTGATGTTCGGTCTGGCAATTGACGCCGAGATCGGCCAGCACAACGTGTTCGCCCGGAAAAACTATTTCTACCCGGATCTGCCCAAGGGCTATCAGATCAGCCAGATGGAATTGCCGATCGTTGGCAAAGGCCACCTGGACATCGCCCTGGAAGACGGCACGGTCAAACGCGTCGGCATCACCCGCGCGCACCTGGAAGAAGATGCCGGCAAGAGCCTGCACGAAGAATTCAACGGTGCCACCGGCATCGACCTGAACCGTGCCGGCACGCCGCTGCTGGAAATCGTTTCCGAACCGGACATGCGCAGCGCCAAGGAAGCCGTGGCTTACGTCAAGGCGATCCACGCGCTGGTGCGTTACCTGGGCATCTGCGACGGCAACATGGCCGAAGGCTCGCTGCGTTGCGACTGCAACGTCTCGGTACGACCGAAAGGCCAGGTCGAGTTCGGCACTCGCTGCGAGATCAAGAACGTCAACTCGTTCCGTTTCATCGAGAAGGCGATCAACTCCGAGATCCAGCGCCAGATCGAGCTGATCGAAGACGGCGGCAAAGTGATCCAGCAGACCCGCCTGTACGATCCGAACAAGGACGAGACCCGTCCAATGCGTTCGAAAGAGGAAGCCAACGACTACCGTTACTTCCCCGATCCGGACCTGCTGCCGGTGGTCATCGAAGAGTCGTTCCTCGGTGAAGTGCGTGCCACCCTGCCGGAACTGCCACCGCAAAAGCGCGAACGCTTCCAGAGCCAGTTCGGTCTGTCGGCTTACGACGCCAACGTGCTGGCCACCAGCCGTGAACAGGCGGATTACTTCGAGAAAGTCGCAGCCATCGGCGGCGACGCGAAACTGGCGGCGAACTGGGTGATGGTCGAGTTGGGCAGCCTGCTCAACAAGCAGGGCCTGGACATCGAGGATTCGCCAGTCTCCGCCGAGCAACTGGGCGGCATGCTGCAGCGCATCAAGGACAACACCATCTCCGGCAAGATCGCCAAGGTGGTGTTCGAAGCGATGGCCAATGGTGAAGGCAGTGCTGACGAGATCATCGAAAAGCGCGGCCTCAAGCAAGTCACCGACACCGGCGCGATCTCGGCCGTGCTCGACGAAATGCTCGCGGCCAACGCCGAACAGGTCGAACAGTACCGCGCGGCAGACGAAGCCAAACGCGGCAAGATGTTCGGCTTCTTCGTCGGCCAGGCCATGAAAGCCTCGAAAGGCAAGGCCAACCCGCAGCAGGTGAACGAACTGCTGAAAAGCAAGCTCGAAGGCTGACCACCAATGGAGCCAGATCCAAAGCCTGGCTCCATTCCCTGTGGAAGGGACCTGTGGCGAGGGGATTTATCCCCGTTGGGCCGCGAAGAGGCCCCAATTGCTGAGCTTGATTTGCACCAGATAAACCGAGTTCTCAGTTTTGGGACTGCTGCGCAGTCCAACGGGGATAAATCCCCTCGCCACAGGTCACTCCTACATTTGATCCGGGATACCTTTGAATGAAGCGTCTGTTGCTGAGCAGCGCCCTGCTCTCTCTGCTGGCCGGTTGCGCCAGTACCGACACCATCGACCCGCACGGTTATGACCAGACCGGCGTCGCCTCCTATTACGGAGCCAAACATCACGGTAAACGCACCGCCAGCGGCGAAGCGTTCAACCAGCATTCCCTGACCGCCGCCCACCGCCAGTTGCCGTTCGGCACGCGAGTGAAGGTCACCAACCTGAAAAACGATGAATCAGTCGTGGTCCGCATCAATGACCGTGGCCCGCACACCCGTGGCCGACTGATCGATCTGTCACGCGAGGCCGCCGATGAAATCGGCATGCTGCGCAGCGGCACCGCACGGGTTCGCGTGCAGGCCCTGGACTGATGGAGCGCCGACCATTTTCGGACTAGCCGATCTGCCGCTGATCAACGTCATCGAACTGCTCAGCGGCCTGTGTCTTTTGCTCATCGGCGCCGAGCTGATGGTGCGCGCCGCCGTGCGTCTGGCCGAGCGCCTGCATGTGCGTCCGTTGATCATCGGCCTGACCATCGTCGCCCTCGGCAGCAGCGCGCCGCAGATGACCGTGAGCCTGCATGCGGCGTTGACCGACAACCCGGACATCGCCGTCGGCAGCGTGGTCGGCAGCGGCATATTCAATATCCTCGTAACCCTTGGCCTGTCGGCACTGATCATCCCGCTGCGCGTATCGCGGCAACTGGTGCGTCTGGATATCCCGTTGATGATCGGCGCCAGCCTGCTGGTATTCATCCTCGCCTGGAATAAAGACCTCGGGCGTTTCGACGGTGTCCTGCTGCTCGGCGCTCTGGCGCTGTACCTCGGCTTGCTGTTGCGTCAGTCGCGACATTCGACGCGCCCTCATACAGAGCGACCAACCGAGACGCAGCAATCCTGGTTGATCAATGTGCTGATGATTCTCGCTGGCCTGGCCATGCTGGTGTTCGCCGGGCGTTTGCTGCTCGGCGCCGCCGTGGTCGTGGCCACCGACCTGGGCCTGTCCGAACGTGTCATCGGCCTGACCGTGGTTGCGGTCGGCACCTCGCTGCCGGAACTGGCGACCTCGCTGATCGCTGCGTTGCGCGGGCAGCGCGACATAGCCGTGGGCAACGTGATCGGCGCCAATCTGTTCAACCTGCTCGGGGTACTCGGGCTGACCGCGCTGCTCGCACCGACGCCGCTTTCCGTCTCCCCCAACGCGCTGGATTTTGACTTGCCAGTGATGCTCGGCGTCGCTGCGCTGTGTCTGCCAGTGTTTTACTCGGGCTACCGCGTGACTCGAGCCGAAGGCTTGCTGCTGCTCGGTTTGTATCTGGTCTACGGGCTGCATGTGGTGTCGTTCACCACCGGCATGCCGCTGGCCGGCAAACTCGAGCGCTTGATGCTGTTTTATGTCCTGCCGGCGCTGCTGACGTTTCTGTTGTTCACATCGATCCGCGCCTGGCGTCGCCAACACCACAAGAGAGATGTGCCATGAGCGAGTCGAAGCAGTCCGGGGTTGAAATCCGTCGTCAGGTCATGGGCGATGCGTTCGTTGATCGCGCGCTGGGCAATGCCACCGAATTCACCCAGCCTTTGCAGGATTTCGTCAATGAACATGCGTGGGGCGGCGTGTGGAATCGTGAGGGGCTGCCGCTGAAAACCCGCAGCCTGATTACCCTCGCCGCGCTGACCGCGTTGAAGTGTCCGCAAGAGTTGAAGGGCCACGTGCGCGGTGCGCTGAACAACGGCTGCACGGTGGAAGAGATTCGCGAAGCGCTGCTGCATTGCGCGGTGTATGCCGGCGTGCCAGCGGCGATCGATGCGTTTCGCGCGGCGCAGGAAGTGATCGACAGCTATCAGAAACCGCAGTGACCGCCTTCGCGAGCAGGCTCGCTCCCACAGTTGGAATGCGTTTCCCTGTGGGAGCGAGCCTGCTCGCGAAGAGGCCCTGACAGACACTGCAAATCCTTGGTCAGATCCACCCACCCCACTGCAACACAAAGATCCCGACATTGGTGGTAATCGCCGCCATCAAAGTGGTCATCACGATAATCGCCGCTGCCAGCTCATGATTGCCCTGCGCCGCCCGGGCCATGACGAAACTCGCCGCCGCCGTCGGGCTGCCAAAGTAGAGAAACAGAATCCCCAATTCCGCCCCGCGAAAGCCCCACAGCCATGCCCCCAGTGTCGCCAGCACCGGCAGACCGATCATCTTCACCAGGCTGGAACTGAGCGCCATGTTGCCGCTCTTGCGCAGCGCCGCCAGCGACAGCGTGCCGCCGATACAAATCAGCGCCAGTGGCAAAGTGGTCTGCGCCAGATACTGGCCGGAGGTCTCCAGCCAGCCCGGCAGTCCGATCTTGAAATAGGCAAACGGCGCTGCCGAAATCACGCTGATGATCAGCGGGTTGCTGAACACGCTTTTGCAGATGCTCCAGGGATCGGACTTGATCACCGGGCTGTACACCGCCAGCACGATGGTCGACAGCGTGTTGTAGAACAGGATCACCAGCGCCGCGAGAATTGCCCCGAGGGAAATGCCGTAATCGCCGTACATGCTCGCGGCGAGCGCCAGGCCTATCACGCCGTTGTTGCCGCGAAACGCACCCTGGGTGTAGATGCCGCGATCTTCGCGCGGACACCTGAAAATCGCCCAGCCCCAGGCCACGGCGAAACTCACCAGCGTTGCGAGGGAAAAGTAGATCAGTAGCGAAGGTTGCAGCGCGGCGTGCAGGTCGGCGTGGAGGATGCCGAGAAACAGCAGCGCCGGCATGGTCACGTTGAACACCAGCGACGAGGCGGTGTGGATGAAGTTGTCGTTGATCCAGTCGATGCGCTTGAGCAGCACACCGAGAAACAGCATGGCAAACACCGGCGCGGTGATGTTCAGGGTTTCAAGAAAGATTGCCAGCATGCCGGGGAGCCTTGGGTGAGCTTAGTCAGGGGGGCAATGATAAAGCAAAAGCCCCTCACCCTAGCCCTCTCCCAAAGGGAGAGGGAACCGATCGGGGGATATTTAAACAATCCACCGACCTGAAATGACATCGTCGAATCCATAATCGACCCGATTTGTCAGGTCGATGTATAGCGCCAAACAACTCGGTTGGCCCCCTCTCCCTCCGGGAGAGGGCTGGGGTGAGGGGCTTTTGATCTTCCATGAAACGATCAGGTAATCGGCGCCGGGTTGAACAAGGTGATGTCGTTGTGCAGCTTGTGTTTCTCCGCCCAGGTCTGTTGCTTGCCACTGGCAACGTCCAGGTAATAGTGAAACAACTCCCAGCCGAGTTCTTCGATGGTCGCGCGCCCGGTGGCAATGCGTCCGGCGTCGATGTCGATCAGGTCCGGCCAGCGCTGCGCCAGTTCAGTCCGCGTCGAAACCTTGACCACCGGCGCCATGGCCAGCCCGTAAGGCGTGCCGCGACCGGTGGTGAATACGTGCAGGTTCATCCCTGCTGCCAGTTGCAACGTACCGCAGACAAAATCGCTGGCCGGCGTCGCGCAGAAAATCAGGCCCTTGTGCTTGAAACGCTCGCCCGGGCCGAGCACGCCATTGATCGCGCTGCTGCCGGACTTGACGATCGAGCCCAGCGACTTCTCGACAATGTTCGACAACCCGCCCTTCTTGTTGCCCGGCGTGGTGTTGGCACTGCGATCGGCCTCGCCCTTGGCCAGGTAACGGTCGTACCAGTCCATCTCGCGCACCAGCTCTTCGGCAACGGTTTGCGTCTGCGCGCGGGAGGTGAGCAGGTAGATCGCATCGCGCACTTCGGTGACTTCGGAAAACATCACCGTCGCCCCCGCACGCAACAGCAAGTCTGAGGCATAACCCAGCGCCGGGTTGGCGGTGATGCCGGAGAACGCGTCGCTGCCGCCGCACTGCATACCGAGAATAAGCTCGGAGGCCGGCACGGTTTCGCGGCGGCGCTGGTCGAGTTTCTTCAAACGCACTTCGGCCAGGTCCATGATCTGCTCGATCATTTCGGTAAAACCGTGACTGGAATCCTGCAAGCGGTACAGCCACGGATCGCTGAGATCCACCGAGGCATCGTCCTCGTGCATCACCTGCCCGGCCTGCAATTTCTCGCAGCCCAGACCGATCACCAGCGCCTCGCCCCCCAGGTTCGGGTTGCGCGCCAGATTGCGCACGGTACGAATCGGGATGTAGGCGTCGGTCGCGGTAATCGCCACACCGCAGCCATAACTGTGGGTCAGCGCCACCACGTCATCGACGTGCGGGTACTTCGGCAGCAGCTCTTCCTTGATGCGCTTGACCGCATGATCGAGCACGCCGGTGACGCACTGCACGGTGGTGGTGATGCCGAGAATGTTGCGCGTGCCGACAGTGCCGTCGGCGTTGCGATAACCCTCGAACGTGAAGCCTTCCAGCGGTGCCTGCGCATCCGGCACGTCGGTGGACAGCGGCAAGCTGTCCAGCGGCGGCGCGGTCGGCATGCGCAGTTGATCTTCCTTGACCCAACTGCCGCGACGGATCGGCTGCAACGCATAGCCGATAATCTGCCCGTAACGAATCACCGGGCCGCCCTCAGGAATATCCTCCAGGGTGACCTTGTGGCTCTGCGGTACGAAATCCAGCGTGACCAGGCCATCGGCAAACTCGGTACCGGCCGGTACGCCCTGATCGTTGACCACCACTACAACGTTGTCCCGCTCGTGCAGGCGGATGTAGCGCGGCGAGTCGGAATGTTCAATCAACTGCATGACGCCGCTCCTCAGGAATGCGCTTGAGACAAATTGCCGGTGGCTTCATTGCCGCCCTTGGCTGGCGGCTCTTTCAAGACCACACGCTTGATCGGGCCGACGATTACCAGATAGCTGAACACCGCGACCAGTGCGTTGGCGCCGACAAACACCAGCGCCCATTTGAACGAGCCGGTGGAGCTGATGATGTAGCCGATGACGATCGGCGTGGTGATCGAAGCGATGTTGCCGAAGGTGTTGAACAGGCCGCCGCTCAGACCGGCGATCTGTTTCGGCGAGGTGTCGGAGACCACCGCCCAGCCCAGTGCGCCAACGCCTTTGCCGAAGAATGCCAGAGCCATGAAGCCCACCACCATCCATTCCACGTCAACATAGTTGCACGCGACGATGCTGCTCGACACCAGCAGGCCGGCGATGATCGGCGCCTTGCGAGCAAAAGTCAGCGAATGGCCCTTGCGCAGCAGGTAGTCGGAAATCACCCCTCCGAGCACGCCGCCGATAAAGCCGCAAATGGCCGGCAACGAAGCGATGAAACCGGCCTTGAGAATGGTCATGCCACGCTCTTGCACCAGATACACCGGGAACCAGGTCAGGAAGAAGTAGGTGATGCCGTTGATGCAGTACTGGCCCAGATACACGCCGAGCATCATGCGGTTGGTCAGCAACTGACGGATGTAATCCCACTTCGGACCGTCGGACTTCTTGCCCTTCTGATCCATGTCGACCATGCCGCCGTTGTCAGCGATGTGCTTGAACTCGGCCTCGTTGACGCGTGGGTGTTCGCGCGGGCTGTAGATGACTTTCAGCCACACCAGCGAGAACACGATACCGAGGATACCCATGACGATGAACACGTGCTCCCAGCCGAAGCTGTAGACGATCCAGCCCATCAACGGCGCGAACAGCACGGTGGCAAAGTATTGCGCCGAGTTGAAGATCGCCGAAGCGGTTCCGCGTTCAGCGGTCGGGAACCACGCCGCCACGATGCGCGCGTTGCCAGGGAACGATGGCGCTTCGGCCAGGCCCACCAGGAAACGCAGCATGAACAGCGCAACCACTGCCGTGGACATGCCGAATTCTCCGACAAAGCCTTGCAGCACGGTGAACAGCGACCAGGTGAAAATGCTCAGGGCATAGACTTTTTTCGAGCCGAAGCGATCGAGCAGCCAGCCACCGGGAATTTGCCCGGCGACGTAGGCCCAACCGAATGCGGAGAAGATGTAGCCGAGGGTGACGGCGTCAATGCCAAGGTCCTTTTGCAGGCTGGAGCCGGCAATGGCGATCGTGGCACGGTCGGCGTAGTTGATCGTGGTCACCAGAAACAGCATGAGCAGGATCAAATAGCGGACGTGAGTCGGCTTGGAGGATTGCATGCAGATGTACTCCCACTGATTATTTTTATGCGGGTAAAACATTCTTTGGTCTTTGTGGGAGCTGGCTTGCCAGCGATGGCATCAGCGCGGCGTGCCTGCAGCACCGCGTTGCCTGAATCGCTGGCAAGCCAGCTCCCACAGGTATTGCATGTATCAGGAACCGATGTAGGCAGTCTTCACGACCGTGTAGAACTCTTGTGCATAGCGGCCCTGCTCACGGGAGCCGTAGGACGAGCCTTTACGCCCGCCGAACGGTACGTGGTAATCCACACCGGCGGTCGGCAGGTTGACCATCACCATCCCGGCCTGGGAGTAGCGCTTGAAGTGGTTGGCGTACTTCAGCGAGGTGGTGGCGATGCCGGCCGACAAGCCGAATTCGGTGTCGTTGGCCATTGCCAGCGCAGCTTCGTAATCGGCCACACGGACAATGTTGGCCACCGGGCCGAAGATCTCTTCGCGGCTGATGCGCATCGACGCTTCGCTGTCGGCGAACAGCGTTGGCGCGAGGAAGTAGCCCTCGGTGTCGCAAGTCACCACACCGCCGCCGCTGACCAGACGTGCACCTTCGGACTGGCCGATGTCGATGTACTTCATGTCCTGTTCCAGCTGCGCCTGGGAGACCACCGGACCGATGTCGGTGCCGGCCTTCAGCGCGTGGCCGACCTTGATCGACTTCATGCGCTCGGCCATCGCTTCAACGAACTTGTCGTGAATGCCGGCGGTGACGATCAGACGGCTCGATGCTGTGCAGCGCTGGCCGGTGGAGTAGAACGCGCTCTGCACCGACAGCTCGACCGCTTGCTTGAGGTCGGCGTCGTCGAGAATGATCTGCGGGTTCTTGCCGCCCATTTCCAGCTGCACCTTGGCCTGGCGCGAAACGCAGTTGACGGCGATCTGGCGGCCAACGCCCACCGAACCGGTGAAGCTGATGCCGTCGACTTTCGGGCTGTTGACCAACGCCTCGCCAACCACGCGACCGCTGCCCATTACCAGGTTGAACACACCGGCCGGGAAGCCCGCGCGGGAGATGATTTCGGCCAGCGCCCAGGCGCAGCCCGGCACCAGATCGGCAGGTTTGAGCACGACGCAGTTGCCGTAGGCCAGGGCCGGAGCAATTTTCCACGCCGGGATGGCGATCGGGAAGTTCCACGGAGTGATCAGACCGACCACGCCCAGCGCTTCGCGAGTGACTTCGACGTTGACGCCCGGGCGTACCGACGGCACGTAGTCACCGGACAGACGCAGGCATTCACCGGCGAAGAACTTGAAAATGTTGCCGGCGCGGGTCACTTCACCGATCGCCTCCGGCAGGGTCTTGCCTTCTTCACGGGCCAGCAGGGTGCCAAGCTCTTCGCGACGGGCGAGAATTTCCGTGCCGACTTTATCCAGCGAATCGTGACGAGCCTGGATGCCCGACGTGGAGTACGCCGGGAACGCAGCGCGGGCAGCGTCGATTGCGGCGTTGACCTGGGTCAGGTCAGCCTTGGCGTAGTCGCCGATGGTGTCGCTGAGTTCGGACGGGTTGATGTTGGCCGAGTAATCGGCACCGGCGACCCATTCGCCATTGATGTAGTTGTCGTAGCGTTTTGCAGTTGTCACAGGGCAGCCCTCAACTCTAAAAGCCTTCACGCAAAAAGCCGCTGATTGCTCAGCGGCCTCGCTTTTCTCGCTTATTGCGCGCCTTGCTTGTCGATCAGCGCGGCGAGCATTTCGTACTCTTCGCCGGTCAGGTCGGTCAGCGGCGCACGCACCGGACCTGCGTCATAGCCAGCGATTTTTGCACCTGCCTTGACGATACTCACGGCGTAACCGGCCTTGCGGTTGCGGATGTCCAGGTACGGCAGGAAGAAGTCGTCGATGATCTTGCCGACGGTGGCGTGATCTTCGCGAGCGATCGCGTGGTAGAAGTCCATCGCGGTTTTCGGGATGAAGTTGAACACCGCCGAGGAGTACACCGGCACGCCCAACGCCTTGTAGGCAGCGGCGTAGACTTCGGCGGTCGGCAGACCACCCAGGTAGCTGAAGCGATCACCGAGGCGGCGACGGATCGACACCATCAACTCGATATCGCCCAGGCCATCCTTGTAGCCGATCAGGTTCGGGCAGCGCTCGGCCAGACGTTCCAGCAGCGGCGCGGTGAGACGGCAAACGTTGCGGTTGTAGACGACCACGCCGATCTTCACCGATTTGCACACGGCTTCAACGTGGGCGGCAACACCGTCCTGGCTCGCTTCGGTCAGGTAGTGCGGCAGCAGCAGCAGACCTTTGGCGCCCAGACGCTCGGCTTCCTGAGCGTATTCGATGGCCTGGCGGGTCGAACCACCGACGCCGGCGAGGATTGGCACGCTGGTCGCGCAGGTATCGACGGCAGTCTTGATGATTTCCGAGTATTCGCTGGCGGCCAGGGAGAAGAACTCACCGGTGCCACCGGCGGCGAACAGAGCCGAAGCGCCATACGGAGCCAGCCATTCCAGGCGTTTGATGTAGCCCGCGCGGTTGAAATCGCCCTGCGCGTTGAAATCGGTCACCGGGAAAGACAGCAGGCCGGCAGAGAGGATGGACTTCAGTTCTTGTGGATTCATTATTCGAACACCCTGGTAGCAACGTTTTATTGTGAGTGGACCGTTCAGCCTTAGCCGAAGTTGTAGGTCATCGTACAACTTAAAAATAACCGTCAACTGCATTTCATCGTTGGCAGGGCTTTTTTGTCGGACAAGATTGGCTTTTGCGCTTTATGAAATGGCTAAAAGGCTCGCGCTTGACGCGTTCGAGGGCTGAAATATCTGGTCTGGATTCGTTTAATTCTGAGGCGACCTGCGGCTCGTAAAGTACGTCGACTGCCACGAAGGATCGTGGCGGACCACACAAAGGAAGCCGCTATGTCGATGCATTTTGCCGCCCCCACCCTCACCCACGTCGCCCCTGCGCAAGACGATTGCGTGACGCTTCAGCTCTCGCAATTGCCGGACATCCTCACCGTGCAGGTCCCGGATTCCAGCGATTTCGCCGCGAACTGGAGCGTCTACGCGGTCCTCGGCAGCGATGCCGAGGAACCTGAATGGGAAGGTGATGAGGTGGACACTGGCGCCTGGGACGACGCCGAGGATGAAATGGAAAAGTTGCTCGACATCGAGGTGCAGCTGCCGAAAGAGGCATTGCAAACGTACCTGAACCGCGAGGTGGAGCTGCGTTACAAGTTTCGCGATGAGTCGAGCATGGAGCCGTATTCGCTGCCGCTGCGATTGCGCATAGAGGCGTAAGACTCAGCTTCGCTGCGCCTGCGCCTCTTCATGGGCCTGGCGCAGTCTTTCACGGCTATTGGTCAGGTGCAGACGCATCGCCGCACGCGCGGCATCGGAGTCCTGACGGGCAATCGCGTCGTAGATTTCCTCGTGCTCGCGGCTCAGGCGGCTCATGTAGTGCTGTTGATCATCGTGGGCCAGCCGCGCCGAGTTCAGCCGGGTACGCGGAATGATGCTGGTGCCCAGGTGCGTCATGATGTCGGTGAAGTAGCGGTTGCCGGTGGACAGGGCAATTTCCAGGTGGAAAGCGAAGTCCGACGACACCGCATCGCTGGCATGGGAGGCGCTTTCGTTCAAGGCGTCGAGGGCGGCGCGCATGGTTGCCAGTTGCTCGGGACTGCGGCGTTGCGCGGCTAGGCCGGCGGACTCGACTTCGAGGCTGATGCGCAATTCGAGAATCGCCAGCACGTCACGCAGGGTGACAACGGTGGCCGGATCAATGCGGAAACCGCTCGGGCTCGGCGTATCGAGAACAAAGGTGCCGATGCCATGGCGGGTTTCTACCTGGCCGGCGGCCTGCAGACGGGAAATTGCCTCGCGGACCACGGTGCGGCTGACGCCATGGGCTTCCATGATCGCCGACTCGGTGGGCAACTTGTCGCCACGCTTGAGCAGGCCATCGCGGATCTGCTCGCTCAACACCGTCACCAATTCCTGGGCGAGGCTGCGGCGCTTGCGGGGGAGGCGCGGGGTGTCGATCAGCTTTTCCATGGTCTGCATCTTGTCTCGAAAGTTCGGCTTGGCGCCATCATAGCTCAAGCGGGTTGTACGATCACCGGGCAGATCACATTGCCCCACTGTGGGAGCGAGCCTGCTCGCGAAAGCGGTGGTTCAGACGACAGATTCGTCGACCGATATGACCCCTTCGCGAGCAGGCTCGCTCCCACAGGTGGGTGTTCAGACAGTTATGGCCTGTTCGACCAGACGACCGCTGTCGATCCGCACGTGCCGTGGATGGAATCGTTTCAAACTGCTTCGGTGACCGACGCTGACAATGCTCAGCCCCGGAATCTCATCGATCAACGCCTGATACAAGGTCGCCTCGTCCTCTTCATCCATCGCCGATGTAGCCTCGTCCATGTACAGCCATTGCGGTGCGTAGAGAAGCGCGCGGGCGAAGGCCAGGCGTTGCTGCTCACCCGGCGAGAGCATGCGTTGCCAGTGATTGGCTTCATCCAGCCGCCCGACCAGGTGTGGCAGACGGCAAGTTTCCAGCACCTGTGCATAACGTTCCGGCGCGTAGGTGTCGCCCGGTTGTGGATAACTCAACGCTTCACGCAATGTGCCGATCGGCAGATAAGGCTTCTGCGGCAGGAACAGATAACGCGCCGCCGGCAAACGAATATTGCCGTGCCCCGCCGGCCACAAATGCCCCATCGCTCGCAGCAGTGTCGACTTGCCGCTGCCGGACCGCCCGCTGAGCATAACGCGCTCACCCGGTTCAACGGTCATGTCGGCGTCGGTCAGCAGGTGACGACCATCGGCCAGATCGAGGCCGAGGTTGTGCACCTGCAACTCACTGCCCTGGTTCTGCACGTCGATGGCCGGGGTGCGTTGTTCGTTGTCGCTCATGGCCTGACGGAAACTCAGCAAACGATCACAGGTGGCGCGCCACGCGGCGAGATCCGAGTAGGCGGTGATGAACCAGCTGAAATTCTCCTGCACGTTGCCGAACGCCGAGTTGATTTGCATCAGCTCGCCCAGTTCGATCTTGCCGGACAGATAGCGCGGTGCGGCGACGACAAACGGGAAAATGATTGCGATCTGCCCGTAGCCGGAGGTGAAGAACGTCAGGCGCTTGGACACGCGCATGATGTCCCAGAAATTGTGCCAGACCAGTCCGAAGCGATTGCTCAAGCGGCGGTTTTCATTCGGTTCGCCGTTGTACAAGGCGATGCTTTCCGCATTCTCACGCACGCGCACCATGGAAAAACGCAGGTCTGCTTCGAAGCGTTGTTGCTTGTTGTTCAGACCGATCAGACGGCGACCGATCAAATGCGTCAGCCAACTGCCGACCGCCGCGTACAACAGTGCGCACCAGAACATGTAGCCGGGAATCTCGATGCCGAACACTTCGATACTGCCCGACACGCCCCACAAAATGATCGAGAACGACACCAGACTGACAATCGTGCGCAGCAGCCCGAGGCCCAGGCTCAGGGTGTTGGCGGTGTAAGTGTTGAGGTCTTCGGAAATCCGCTGGTCGGGGTTATCGGTATAACCGCCCTGCTCCAGCTGGTAGTAATTCTTGTGGTCCAGCCAGCGCTTGAAGTGCTTTTCGGTCAGCCACGCCCGCCAGCGGATCGTCAGCATCTGCGTCAGATACAACCGATACACCGCGCCGAGAATCGCCACGGTCGCGATGCCGCAGAAATACAGGATCAACTGCCAGAACGCGGCTTCATCCTTTCTCTGCAAAGCGTTGTAGAAATCCTTGTACCAACTGTTGATCCACACCGAGATGGCTACGCTGAACAGCGTCAGCGCAATTACGGCAATCAGCAACGTCCAGGCCTTGCCCTTCTCTTCGCTGCGCCAGTAAGGCGTGGTCATCGCCCAGACCTTGCGAAAAAACTGCCCGCGCACAGCATCGTTGACCGCGGAATATTCAGCGTTCTGATTCATGGATAAGGCTCGATAGTAAAAAGAACGGACACGCGCCGATCATAGATGATCGGCGCGATTCATCGCGAGGGCTGGCGATAGTCGTTCAGCGCAGGTTCAGCGACGCACCGGGCGCTTCTGCAGTTTGCGCTGCAGGGTGCGGCGGTGCATGCCCAGCGCGCGGGCCGTGGCGGAAATATTGCCTTCGTGCTCGGTGAGCACGCGCTGGATGTGCTCCCATTGCAGACGATCGACCGACATCGGGTTTTCCGGCACCAGACTGTCGAGATCGGCGTGCTCAGACAGCAGCGCGGCCAGCACGTCGTCGGCATCGGCGGGTTTGCACAGGTAGTTGCAGGCGCCACGCTTGATCGCCTCGACTGCCGTGGCAATGCTCGAATAACCGGTGAGGATCACCACGCGCATTTCCGGATCGAGTTCCAGCAGCTTGGGCAGCAGGACCAGACCGGAGTCGCCGTCCATTTTCAGGTCCAGCGCAGCGTAATCAGGCAGATCGGCCTGGGCGATGGTCAGGCCTTCTTCAGCGGAACCGGCAGTGCTGACGCGAAAGCCACGACGGGCCATGGCGCGGGCCATGACGCGGGTGAAGGTCGCGTCGTCGTCGACCAGCAGCAGATGCGGCAGTTCTTCGCCTTCGACTTGGATTTCGTCACTCATGTTGGTCTCCTCGGGCGCCGTGGGGCAGGCGCAGCTCGGTGAGCGTGCCGCCTTCCTCATGACTATAGAGTTTCACTGAGCCGCCGGCGCGTGTCACGCTGGCCTTGCTCAAAAACAGGCCCAGGCCGAAACCTTTGCCCTTGGTGGTAAAAAACGGCTTGCCGATCTGCTCGGCGATGGCCAGCGGCACACCGGCGCCGTGGTCGCGAATGCTGATCGTCAAAGTCTCTGCGTCCCAGTCGAGGGTCACCTGGAGATTTTCCGGGCAGGCGTCGGCTGCATTGTTGAGCAGATTCAGCAATGCCTGGGTCAGATCCGGCGGCGGCGCCATGCGCGGCACCGCCCCCTGACCGAGACGCTGGAAGCGATAACTGGCTTCCGGGCGCATCAGGTGCCAGCGGTTCAGCGCTTCGTCGAGCCAGTCGGTAACGTCCTGCATCTCCACCGCCAGACGCCGATTGGCCTCGGCGGCACGGACCAGTTGCTGCAAGGTTTCCTTGCACAGCTTGACCTGATCCTGCAGCACTTTCAGATCGTCCTGCAGCAGTGCATCGGGGTGATCCTGCTGCATTTCCTTGAGCAACACGCTCATGGTCGCCAGCGGTGTGCCCAATTCATGCGCCGCACCGGCGGCCTGGGTCGCAACGGCGAGCAGCTGCTGATCACGCAGCCCTTCCTCCCGGCGGATCGCGCGCAATTCTTCCTGCCGGCGCAGCTCTTCAGCCATACGCGCGGCGAAGAACGTGATGACCGCAGCAGCCAGGGCAAAGCTCAGCCACATGCCGTAGATCTGCAGATTCTCACGGGCGACCGGCAGGGTTTCCAGCGGATAGAAACGCGTCAGCATCAGCGTGTACAGCGCCAGCGCGATACCGGACAGAATCACCGAATAACGCCACGGCAAGGTCACCGCCGCGATGGTCAGCGGCACCAGATAATAGGAAACGAAGGGGTTGGTCGAACCGCCGGAGAAATACAGCAGCGCACTGTGAATCACCAGATCGCAAGCCAGTTGCAGCGCGTATTCGAGCTCGGTCACCGGCCACGATGTGCGCAGGCGCACGGCAGTGAACACGCAGAGCAGAATCGAGCAGCCGAGGGTCATCGCCAGTTGCACCCACGGCAACGGCAACAATTGCAGCCAGTAGGCCAAGCCAACGGAGCCGGCCTGCGCGGCGAGCACCAGGGTGCGGATGAAAGTCAGCCGCCAGAGGTTCTGGCGAGTGGCGGAAGTCAGTTGTACGGGGGCGAGCATGAGCTCTCCTGATGAGCGCTCCAGGCGGATCGCACGGAGTATAACCAACGCGCGGGGTTCAGAGGCGAAAGTGCGGCAAACGACCACATGGCGACGATGGAGAACTCATCTGAGTTGAAGAAAATTCCGAAGGCTATTGGAGATCATTGTGGCGAGGGGATTTATCCCCGCTGGGTGGCGGAGCCGCCCCAAATCATGCGACCTCATTTAACCAGACATACCGCATCAGCCGGATTTGCGCCTGCTGCGCAGCCGATCGGGGATAAATCCCCTCGCCACAGAAGCACTCCCGACTGCGCGCAGGTATCTGTATAGAAGTTGTAACTGGGCGAACCGGATCATAGAAGTTAGAGTCTGATGGTTCACGCAGGCCGCGACCCATCACCTGCGCCTCATTCAAGGAGCCTTCATGCACACATTTCGCCGCAGCGCCGCCCTCCTCGCCCTGACCGTCGGCAGCGTCGCCAGCCTCCCGGCGCTGGCCGCCGATGAGCTGCACTACAACCAGATTTCCCTGCGCGCCGAAGTCAGCCAGGAAGTGGCCCGCGACCAGATGATCGTGACGCTCTACACCGAAGAGCAGAACACCGACCCGGCCAAACTCGCCGCCGCCATCAGCACCACCATGAACAAGGCCACCGCCCAGGCCAAACAAGTCAAAGACATCACCCTGCGCACGGGCAGCCGCAACAGCTATCCGATCTACGACACCAAAGGCCAGAAGATCACCGGCTGGCGCGAACGCGCCGAACTGCGCCTGGAAAGCACCGACTTCGCCGCCCTGTCAAAACTCACCGGCGAGCTGCTGACCGACCTGAAAATGGGCGGCATGGACTTCGCCATCGCCGACCCGACCCGCAAGGCCAGCGAAGACCAGTTGCTCAAAGAAGCCGTCACCGCCTTCAAGACCCGCGCCCAACTGGCCACCGACGCCCTGGGCGGCAAGGGCTACAAAATCGTCAACCTGAACCTCAACAGCAACGGTTATCCACAACCGTACCTGCGCGCGCCGATGATGATGAAAGCCGCGGCCATGGATTCCGCGCCGGTGACGCCTGAAGTTGAAGCCGGCACCAGCCAGGTCAGCATGACCGCCGATGGCTCGATTGAAGTGTTGATGCAGTGATTTGAGCTTGGCTGAATGAAGGACCGGCAATCAGTAAATGGTTGCCGGTTTTTTTGTGCCCGGGTTTTGTAGTGAATGATCCACCGCTTTCGCGAGCAGGCTCGCTCCCACAGATTGAACGCATTTGAATGTGGGAGCGAGCCTGCTCGCGAAGAACGATGACGCGATCTCAAGCGTGCGGATCAACCCGATCCAGCGCCCGATTCACCGCCAGCTCCGCCAGCATGATGATCTGCTGAATCGCCAGCGCCGTATTGCGCTGCGGCCTACCAAGCTGATCGGCGAAATCGCTGGCCAGCGTATTGGCTGAAGCAAGGGACTCACAGGCGTGAGCCAGCAGGCTTTCAGTGTCGATGTCGGGCCGGATCAAAAACATCGTGCTGGGTGGATGGGGTTTGCCGGGTGGCGGGCAGAGATAGAAATCGAGGGCACGCTTGATGGCTTCGCGGTTCTTCGCGAGATCGTCGGCACGCAGCGCGGCTTCAAGGGGGTTGAGGTTTCTTCGGGTGGGTCGGGGACTGGTTTGCTCATGCGCTTCACCTATGAGGTTGAGCCATCTCGATGCCGTTTCTCACACGACGAAGAGGTGGCAGCTTTGTGCGGGGTGAGAAAACCGGTCATAGGCACCCGGCCGGACATAGGCCCGCCCGCACAGAGCCGCCATAACGCACTTGCAGGCAGCAAACTTGCTGGCGGCAATTATGCGGATCTGGGCACTGAATGACTATGAATGTCGGGTTCTCACACCCGATCGCTGAACAACCAGCGACGACCCAAGCCTAGAGAGCGGACGTCCGACGGACAACCTGAAAACCTTGTGGGAAGGTTCTGGCTGTTTCGCAGCGGATTTAAACAGCCAAAAAGCAAACCCTCACCCTAACCCTCTCCCAGAGGGAGAGGGGACTGACCGAGGTGTTTGGGGGAGATACGCCAACGTGAAACTCCGAGTTGAACTCAGGATTTGAAAAACACACAAATCAGCCCCTTCTCCTCGGGGAGAGGGCTGGGGTGCGGGGCAAATCCACAACAAAAATAACGCCGAACACCCGCTCTTCACCACTCAATAGGCCGAGTGTCAGCTTGCCTGCTCTTGATCTTGATCCACCGGCGACGTCGGAAGGCTGAGTGGAGGGATTGATCCGGGCGTGGGAGCGCAGCGACCGTACGACGCAGTCGTACACAGCGAGTGTAGGTGCAGCGAAGCAAACCGGAGCCGCTGCGCCCGGATCAGTCCCGCAGCGAAGGAACCCGAGCCTGCGAGGGCCGAACGCAGGAGCAAGCCTTTTCGGTTACCTTTTTGGCGTTTGAAAAAGGTGACCCGCCGTAAGGGCGGAACCGCAATCCGCAACACCCGCAGAAACGGATATACACCCAAAACCCAAGAGCCTGGTCGGCCCAAAGGCCGCCAAGGTGCCACCAATCGAAACACCCAGTTGCACCAAGTAAAACTCCCCAATCCCTGCCCCAATCCACCCCACCAAAGCCCACCGCGAAAACCCCTCAACCCCGCCCATCCCCAAGGGTATAAATAAGTAACACCAAGCCCCACCCAAGCGCACCCGACACCTCCACCGCACCATTTCAGTGCCCCGAATGCACCGCAAAAACCACCCGCAAACGGTCAAATGCGTCAAAAGTTATACGGATGCGACATTAAGGTACGTTCGTGCCACCGTTTAACGCCGCCGACCGCTCTGGATCTTGCATTGGGTATGGGGCCTGCATAAGTATCCGCAGGCACGACTCACGAGGTCGTACCTCACAACTAAAAAATGACAACAAATCATGAGGCCAACATGCTTAAACACGCGGTCATTCCGTTTCTAGTCGGCGCAGGCTTGTTAGCCTCCGCACCTTTCGCCACCGCTGCGACTAACCTGGTGTTCTGCTCCGAAGGGAGCCCGGCCGGTTTTGATCCAGGCCAGTACACCACCGGAACCGACTTCGACGCCTCAGCCGAAACCATGTTCAACCGCCTGACCCAGTTCGAGCGCGGCGGCACCGCCGTGATTCCTGGCCTGGCGACCAAATGGGACATTTCCGACGATGGCCTGACCTACACCTTCCACCTGCGTGAAGGCGTCAAGTTCCATACCACCCCGTATTTCAAGCCGACTCGTGAATTCAACGCCGACGACGTGCTGTTTACGTTCAACCGCATGATCAACAAGGACGACCCGTTCCGTAAGGCGTACCCGACCGAATTCCCGTACTTCACCGACATGGGGATGGACACCAACATCACCAAGATCGATAAAGTCGACGACCACACCGTCAAGTTCACCCTGAAAGAAGTCGACGCTGCGTTCATCCAGAACATGGCCATGAGCTTCGCCTCGGTGCAGTCCGCCGAATACGCAGCGCAACTGTTGAAAGAAGGCAAGCCTGCCGACATCAACCAGAAGCCGGTCGGCACTGGTCCGTTCGTGTTCAAGAGCTACCAGAAAGACTCGAACATCCGTTACACCGGCAACAAGGATTACTGGAAACCTGAAGACGTGAAGATCGACAACCTGATCTTCGCCATCACCACCGACCCGTCGGTGCGTATCCAGAAGCTGAAAAAGAACGAGTGCCAGGTCACCCTGTTCCCGCGTCCGGCCGATCTGAAAGCGCTGAAAGAAGACAAGTCGCTGAAGATGCCGGATCAGGCCGGCTTCAACCTGGGCTACATCGCCTACAACGTGATGGACAAGGTCAAGGGCAGCAACGAGGCCAACCCGCTGGCTGACCTGCGCGTGCGTCAGGCGCTGGACATGGCCGTGAACAAGCCGCAGATCATCGATTCGGTTTACCAGGGCGCGGGCCAACTGGCCGTCAACGCCATGCCGCCGACCCAGTGGTCCTACGACACCACCATCAAGGATGCCAAGTACGACCCTGAGAAAGCCAAACAGCTGCTCAAGGAAGCCGGCGTCAAGGAAGGTACCGAGATCGTCCTGTGGGCGATGCCGGTGCAGCGTCCGTACAACCCGAACGCCAAACTGATGGCTGAAATGCTCCAGTCCGACTGGGCCAAGATCGGCTTGAAAGTGAAGATCACCAGCTACGAGTGGGGCGAGTACATCAAGCGCTCCAAAGGTGGCGAGAACCAGGCCATGATCATTGGCTGGAGCGGTGACAATGGTGATCCGGACAACTGGCTCAACGTTCTGTTCGGCTGCGACTCGCTGAGCGGCAACAACTTCTCCAAGTGGTGCGACAAGAAGTTCGACGGCCTGGTGAAAGAAGCCAAACGCACTACCGACCAGGGCAAGCGCACCGAGCTGTACAAACAGGCGCAACACGTCCTCAAAGATGCAGTTCCAATGACACCTATCGCTCACTCGACGGTGTATCAACCCATGCGCGCCAACGTGCAGGATTTCAAGATCAGCCCATTTGGCCTGAATTCCTTCTACGGCGTCAGCGTCAGCAAGTAAGACATTGCAACGGCGGCGTTTCTGACGTCGCCGTTGCTTTATCTACCGGGAAAAAAGGAAAAGGCCTACACCCAAATCCGCCGCAGATGATTGCTTCGGTATAGGCGCGTCGACTTTTCCTACGAGCATTAAGGCAATTACGTATTTACTGCCAGAGGCACGGTGCCTACCGTCGCGTACTGACCAGTGTCTGCGTGGGCCACCGGTTTTGCCGTACGTATTTGGATTGAGCTCAATGCGACCAGAAAGTCCCGGGATCGGGATCCAGGTGCATTGCATAACACTAAAAAAGAGGGAGCGTCATGCGCCATACCTTGGTTTTTTCCGCACTGTTGGCCGCCACGTCTGCAAGCTACGCCGCCAGCGACAGCCTGGTGTTCTGCTCGGAAGGCAGCCCGGCGGGTTTCGATACCGCGCAATACACGACGGCCACCGACAACGACGCCGCCGAGCCGCTGTACAACCGCCTGGTGGAGTTCGAAAAAGGCGCGACCAATGTCGTACCCGGTCTGGCAACCAAGTGGGACATTTCCGAAGATGGCCTGAAATACACCTTTCACCTGCGTGAAGGCGTGAAATTTCACACAACCCCTTACTTCAAGCCGAGCCGCGATTTTAACGCCGACGACGTGCTGTTCACGTTCAATCGCATGCTCGATGCGCAACAGCCGTTCCGCAAGGCCTATCCCACCGAGTTTCCGTACTTCAACGGGATGAGCCTGAACAAGAACATCGCCAAGGTCGAGAAGACCGGGCCGCTGACCGTGGAGTTCACGCTCAACAGTGTTGACGCAGCGTTCATCCAGAACATCGCCATGAGCTTCGCCGCCATTCTGTCTGCCGAATACGCCGACAAGCTGCTGGCCGACGGCAAGCCGAGCGACATCAATCAGAAGCCGATCGGCACCGGGCCGTTCGTGTTCAAGAGCTACCAGAAAGACTCGAATATCCGTTACACCGGTAACCCGCAGTACTGGGATCCGAGCCGGGTCAAGCTGAAGAACCTGATTTTCGCGATCAACACCGACGCTTCGGTACGTGTGCAGAAGCTCAAGGCCAACGAGTGCCAGATCACCCTGCACCCGCGTCCTGCCGATGTTGAAGCGCTGAAGGCCGACCCGAAACTGCAACTGATTTCCAAGCCGGGCTTCAACCTCGGCTACATCGCCTACAACGTCCGCCACAAGCCGTTCGATCAACTGGAAGTGCGTCAGGCGCTGGACATGGCGGTGAATAAACAGGGAATTCTCAACGCTGTTTATCAAGGCGCCGGCCAACTGGCCGTCAACGCCATGCCACCGACCCAGTGGTCCTACGACGACACCATCAAGGACGCCGCCTACAACCCGGAAAAAGCCAAGGAACTGCTCAAGGCTGCCGGCGTGAAAGAAGGCACCGAGATCACCCTGTGGGCAATGCCGGTGCAGCGTCCGTACAACCCGAACGCCAAACTGATGGCCGAAATGCTCCAGTCCGACTGGGCCAAGATCGGTCTGAAAGTGAAGATCGTCAGTTACGAATGGGGCGAGTACATCAAGCGCACCAAGAACGGCGAGCACGACGTCAGCCTGATCGGCTGGACCGGTGACAACGGGGACCCGGACAACTGGCTGGGCACGCTGTACAGCTGCGACGCCATCGGCGGCAACAACTACTCCATGTGGTGCGACCCGGCTTACGACAAGCTGATCAAACAGGCCAAGGTCGTCACCGACCGCGACCAGCGCACCGTGCTTTATAAACAGGCCCAGCAATTGCTTAAACAGCAAGTGCCGATCACGCCTGTCGCCCACTCGACGGTCAACCAGCCGTTAAGCACCCGGGTCGAAGGGTTCAAAGTCAGCCCGTTCGGCCGCAACGTGTTCTCGGGTGTCAGTATCGATTAAACCAACCGATTAGCCGCAATGCTGAGGGGAGCCGTCTACTCCCCTCACGCAAGCGCTTTGCCGAAATTCGCCAATCCGGCTTTTTGCAAACGTTTGCGATGTGTGAACGAGTTCTAAACCAATAACCGGCATACCAAAAAAGCCGGGATAAAAAGAAAGTAAAGGAGCTTCACCCATGAAACTGAGCAGCACCGCGATACTGGCCTTGGCCATCAGCAGCATCACCGCTACGGCTTATGCGGAAACCCAGAGCCAGGCGTTCACCCCGGTGACCGTCAACACCAAAA
The DNA here is from genome assembly GCF_979258175.1 of Pseudomonas sp. AC255. Taxonomy (NCBI): domain Bacteria; kingdom Pseudomonadati; phylum Pseudomonadota; class Gammaproteobacteria; order Pseudomonadales; family Pseudomonadaceae; genus Pseudomonas; species Pseudomonas sp. AC255. The sequence goes on from NZ_OZ409841.1 coordinate 4,359,069, forward strand.
GCGCCCAGGCTGAGGCCACCGGCTTTCTGGAAGGTCAGTCGATTACTGGATCGACGCGTAACTGGTACGCCAACGAAGAACTCAAGCGTGGCGCCAAATTCCGCTATAAACATAACGACACGCTGCAAACCACTGATCGCCGCATCAACTGGGTACAGGGGACCATCATCAAGTACAACTCCGGGTTCACCGAAGGTACTGTCGGTATCAGCACCGAAGTTGCGCTGTACAACGCCATTGCGCTGGAGCGTGATCGCAAAAACCTTGCATCCGGCAACGGCGGCGCTCCGGAAGCCGGTCTCGAGCGCCCAGGCAACAACCGTACACTGACCCGTAACGGCGGTGACGCTGAAGGCCAATGGAGCAAACTGGGCTTGGCTAACGTCAAAGCTCGGGTTTCCAATACCACCCTGACCGCTGGCCGCCAGAACTTCAGCAGCCCGATGGTTGACGTGATCGGCAACCGTCCCCTGCCTTCGAGCTTTCAAGGCGTCAGCCTGCACAGTGAAGAGCTGGAAAACCTGACCTTCGACATCGCGACGTTCGATCAGAACTCGCCGCGTACAGAAGAAAGCCAGCGCAAGTTCCGTTCCGAATACGCTGATTCGATCATTGAAATTGATCACGTCAACACCGCTGGTATTTCCTATCAGCCGTTTGCCAGCCTGAAAACCAGCTTGTGGGCCACTCAAGCTGAAGACATGTGGAAACAGTACTACTTCGGCGCCACCCACGAACTGGGCGACAGCCAGATTCTGAGCCTGACCACCGGCCTGAACTACTACAAGACCGTGGATGAAGGTAAAGCCAAGCTGGGTGACATCGACAACGATACGTACTCGCTGTCCCTGGGTCTGACTCACCAGGCCCATAGCCTGACGTTCTCGTACCAGGAAATTAACGGCAACGAGTACTTCGACTACCTGCACGAAACCAACGGTATTTACCTGGCCAACTCCCTGCTCTCGGACTTCAACGGCCCGAACGAGAAATCCTTCCAAGTCGCTTACGGTCTGAACATGGCTGAATATGGCGTGCCTGGCTTGAAGTTCAACGTCTACAGCGCACGTGGCTGGGGCATCGACGGTACCCACTATAAAGGCGGCGCTTATGACAGCGTGCTGGCGATGGACGGCGAACACCACTACGAATACGGAATCGGTGCTGCTTACGCGGTTCAAAGTGGTCCGCTCAAAGCCACGGCCATCCGCGCCACCTACACTGCGCACCGTGCCAGTGATAATCAGCTGGATGGCAGCATCAACGAGTTCCGTCTCGTAACCACCATCCCGTTCAACATTCTGTAAAAACGCCAACCGACGGCTGACTCATGATGAGTCGGCCGTTCGGTTTTCTGTCTTCAACCGATTGCAGAGGGTTATCGATGAAAATGCTTCCCCTACGTGCGGCCATCGCGGCTGCGTTGCTGAGTGTCGCTGTCGGCGCCTCGGCCAAACCCTTGGTGGTCTGCACCGAAGCCAGCCCGGAAGGCTTCGATATGGTCCAGTACACAACTGCAGTCACGGCGGACGCTGTGGCCGAAACCATCTTCAATCGCCTGGCCGATTTCAAGCCCGGCACCACCGAAGTGATCCCGGCGCTCGCCGAGTCCTGGGACATCAGCGAAGATGGCCTGACCTACACCTTCCACCTGCGCAAAGGCGTCAAGTTTCACACCACCGAATATTTCAAGCCGACCCGCGACATGAATGCCGACGACGTGGTCTGGAGCTTCCAGCGTCAGCTGGACCCGAATCACCCGTGGCACAAACTGTCCAGCGTGGGCTTCCCGTACTTTGAAAGCATGGGCTTCAAGGAACTGCTCAAAAGCGTAGAAAAAGTCGACGACAACACGGTCAAGTTCACCCTGACCCGTCGCGAAGCGCCGTTCCTGGCCGACATCGCCATGGCGTTCTCGTCGATCTACCCGGCCGAATACGCCGACCAGTTGCTCAAGGCCAACAAGACCGGCGATCTGAACAACAAGCCAATCGGCACCGGCCCGTTCATCTTCCAGCGTTACGCCAAGGATGCGCAGGTGCGCTTCAAGGCCAACCCGGATTACTTCCGTGGCAAGCCGCCGGCCGACGCGTTGATTTTGGCGATCGCCACCGACAACAACGTGCGCCTGCAAAAGCTCAAGGCCAACGAGTGTCAGGTCGCGCTGTATCCGAAACCGGATGACATCCCGAGCATCAAGAAAGACAGCAAGCTGAAAGTCGACGAGCTGGACGCGATGACCGTTTCGTACATCGCCATGAACACCCAGCACAAGTACATGAGCGACGTACGCGTGCGCAAAGCCATCGACATCGCGTTCGACAAGGAAGCCTACGTCAACGCGCTGTTCGGCAAGGGCAACGCGTCGGTGGCGGTCAACCCGTACCCGCCGACCCTGCTCGGCTACAACCATGATCTGAAAAACCCGCCACGCGACCTCGACAAGGCGCGCGCGCTGCTCAAGGAAGCCGGGGTTCCGGAAGGCACCACCTTCACCCTGTTCACCCGCAACGGCGGCGGTCCGACCAACCCCAACCCGATGCTCGGTGCGCAGATGATGCAGGCTGACCTGGCGAAAGTCGGGATCAAGATCGACATCCGCGTGATGGAATGGGGCGAAATGCTCAAGCGCGCCAAGGCCGGCGAGCACGACATGGTCTCGGCCGGATGGGCGGGCGACAACGGCGACCCGGATAACTTCCTGACGCCTATGCTCAGTTGCGAGGCCGCCAAGAACGGCGAAAACTACGCACGCTGGTGCAACGAGAAATTCCAGGCACTGCTGGATGAAGCGCGGGCTAAAGTAGATCCGGCCGAACGCGCCGCGCTCTACGAACAGGCCCAAGTGCTGTTTAATCAGGACCAGCCATGGATCAGCATGGCCCATACTCGGATGTTCACTGCAATGCGCAACAATGTAGAGGGCTACCACATCAGCCCTCTCACCACTAATAACTTCGCCACCACCCAGGTGAAGTAGATAAGAAACGCCCGGTGCTCCTGACCTATGGAACACCGGGCACGCCTAACCGGCTGATGAGGTACCACACAAGATGTTTAGTTTTATTGCCCGCCGACTGGGGTTGTTGATCCCCACGTTTTTCGGCATCACCTTGCTGACTTTCGCGTTGATTCGCATGATTCCGGGCGACCCCGTGGAAGTGATGATGGGCGAACGTCGGGTCGACCCCGAAATGCACGCTCAGGCAATGGAACGCCTGGGGCTGAACAAGCCGCTGTATGCCCAGTATCTGGACTACATCGGCAAACTGGCCCAGGGCGATCTCGGTGAGTCGTTGCGTACCCGTGAAAGCGTGTGGACCGAGTTCACCTCTCTTTTCCCGGCGACCCTGGAACTGTCCATGGCCGCCCTGCTGTTCGCTGGCATCCTCGGGCTTCTGGCCGGGGTGATCGCGGCACTCAAACGAGGATCGCTGTTCGACCACGGGGTGATGGGCATCTCCCTCGCGGGCTATTCGATGCCGATCTTCTGGTGGGGCCTGATCCTGATCATGTTCTTCTCGGTGAGCCTGGGCTGGACCCCGGTGTCTGGGCGCATCGACCTGCTGTATGACATCGAGCCGAAGACCGGCTTCATGCTGATCGACACGCTGCTGGCCGATGACGTCGGCGCGTTCTTCGACGCCCTGCATCACCTGATCCTGCCGGCCATCGTGCTCGGCACCATTCCGCTGGCGGTAATCGCGCGGATGACCCGTTCGTCGATGCTCGAAGTGCTGCGCGAAGACTACATCCGCACCGCCAAGGCCAAAGGCCTGTCGCCGTCGCGCGTGGTGTTCGTGCACGGTCTGCGCAATGCGCTGATTCCGGTGCTGACCGTGGTCGGCCTGCAGGTCGGCACGCTGCTGGCCGGTGCGGTCCTGACCGAAACCATCTTCTCCTGGCCCGGCATCGGTAAATGGCTGATCGAAGCCATCGGCGCCCGGGACTATCCGGTGGTGCAAAACGGCATCCTGTTAATCGCCTGCCTGGTGATTCTGGTCAACTTCGTGGTGGACATCCTCTACGGCTTTGCCAACCCACGCATCCGTCATCAGCGCTGAGGTCAATACCCATGAGCACTCCAACATCCTCAGTAGCCGCCGCCACGTCCGCCGTGGATCAAAGCCTGCTGTACCCGTCGCCTTACAAAGAATTCTGGCAAGCGTTCTCAAAGAACAAGGGCGCCGTTGCCGGCCTGCTGTTCATGCTGCTGATCATCTTCTGCGCGATCTTCGCGCCGTGGGTCGCGCCGCATAATCCGAGCGAGCAATACCGTGACTTCCTGCTGACGCCGCCGGCGTGGCTCGAAGGCGGGCAGATGCAGTTCCTGCTCGGCACCGATGAACTCGGTCGTGACCTGCTGTCGCGTCTGATCCAGGGTTCGCGCCTGTCGCTGCTGATCGGCTTGTCGTCGGTGGTAATGTCGCTGATTCCGGGGATCCTGCTGGGTCTGTTTGCCGGTTTCTTCCCGAAAGTGGTCGGCCCGACCATCATGCGTCTGATGGACATCATGCTGGCCCTGCCGTCGCTGCTGCTGGCCGTGGCAATCGTCGCCATCCTCGGCCCTGGCCTGATCAACACCGTGATCGCGATTGCCGTGGTTTCCCTGCCGTCCTACGTGCGTCTGACCCGTGCCGCCGTCATGGGCGAACTGAACCGCGACTACGTCACCGCCGCGCGTCTCGCCGGTGCCGGTCTGCCGCGCCTGATGTTCATCACCGTGCTGCCCAACTGCATGGCGCCGCTGATCGTACAGGCAACCCTGAGCTTTTCTTCGGCGATTCTCGATGCCGCCGCACTGGGCTTCCTCGGCCTCGGCGTACAACCGCCAACCCCTGAGTGGGGCACCATGCTGGCCTCGGCCCGCGACTACATCGAACGCGCCTGGTGGGTAGTAAGTCTGCCTGGTCTGACCATTTTGCTCAGCGTGCTGGCAATCAACTTGATGGGCGACGGCCTGCGCGATGCGCTGGACCCGAAACTCAAGAACGCCGCCTGAGGAGATTCAAATGTCACTGCTAGAAATCAAGAATCTCAACGTCCGCTTCGGCGACAAGACCGCGACCCCGGTGGTCGACGGCCTCGACCTGAAAGTCGACAAAGGCGAAGTATTGGCCATCGTTGGCGAGTCGGGTTCGGGTAAATCCGTGACCATGATGGCGCTGATGGGCCTGATCGAGCATCCCGGCATCGTCACCGCTGACTCGCTCAGCTTCGACGGCAAGGACATGCTCAAACTGAGCAACCGTCAGCGTCGGCAGATCGTCGGCAAAGACCTGTCGATGGTCTTCCAGGATCCGATGACCGCGCTGAACCCGAGCTACACCGTCGGTTTCCAGATCGAGGAAGTGCTGCGCCTGCACCTGAAAATGTCCGGCAAGCAAGCGCGCAAGCGTGCCATCGAACTGCTGGAAAAGGTCGAGATCCCGGGCGCCGCCAGCCGTATGGACGCCTACCCGCATCAACTGTCTGGCGGTATGAGCCAGCGTGTTGCGATCGCCATGGCGATTGCCGGCGAGCCGAAACTGTTGATCGCCGACGAACCGACCACCGCGCTGGACGTGACGATTCAGGCGCAGATCATGGATCTGCTGCTGGCGTTGCAGAAAGAACAGAACATGGGCCTGGTGCTGATCACTCACGACCTCGCGGTCGTGGCGGAAACTGCCCAGCGCGTCTGCGTGATGTACGCCGGTCAAGCCGTGGAAGTCGGTCAGGTGCCGCAACTGTTCGACATCCCGGCGCACCCGTACAGCGAAGCGCTGCTCAAGGCGATTCCCGAGCACAGCCTCGGCGCCTCACGCCTGTCGACCCTGCCGGGCATCGTCCCGGGCCGTTATGACCGTCCGCAGGGGTGCCTGCTGTCGCCGCGCTGCCCGTACGTGCAGGACAACTGCCGCACCCAGCGTCCGGGCCTTGATCCGAAAGCCAACAGCCTCGCCCGCTGCTTCTACCCGCTGAATCAGGAGGTGGCGTAATGGCCGTCGTACTCACCGCCCGCGACCTGACCCGTCACTACGAAGTCTCCCGTGGCCTGTTCAAGGGCCACGCCACCGTGCGCGCGCTCAACGGCGTGTCGTTCGAACTGGAAGCCGGCAAGACCCTCGCCGTAGTGGGTGAGTCGGGCTGCGGCAAATCCACTCTCGCCCGCGCCCTGACGCTGATTGAGGAGCCGTCATCGGGTTCGCTGCAGATCGCCGGCCAGGAAGTCGCCGGCGCCGACAAGGCCGAGCGCAAGCAACTGCGCAAAGACGTGCAGATGGTGTTTCAGAGCCCGTATGCGTCGTTGAACCCACGGCAGAAAATCGGTGATCAACTGGCAGAACCGCTGTTGATCAACACCAAGCTGTCGGCTACCGAACGTCGCGAGAAAGTCCAGGCGATGATGAAGCAGGTCGGCTTGCGCCCTGAGCATTACCAGCGCTATCCGCACATGTTCTCCGGCGGTCAGCGCCAGCGTATCGCTCTGGCGCGGGCAATGATGCTGCAACCGAAAGTGCTGGTCGCGGACGAACCGACTTCGGCGCTGGACGTTTCGATTCAGGCCCAGGTGCTGAACCTGTTCATGGATTTGCAGCAGGAGTTCAACACCGCCTACGTGTTCATCTCGCACAACCTGGCGGTGGTGCAGCACGTGGCCGATGACGTGATGGTGATGTACCTCGGCCGCCCGGTGGAACTGGGTCCGAAGAACGACATCTACGAGCGCCCGCTGCACCCGTACACCCAGGCCCTGCTGTCGGCGACCCCGACCATTCACCCGGACCCGAACAAGCCGAAAATCAAAATCGTCGGCGAACTGCCCAACCCGCTGAACCCGCCACCGGGCTGCGCTTTCCACAAGCGCTGCCCGTACGCGACCGAACGCTGCAGCACGGAAGAACCGCTGTTGCGTGAGCTGGATAATCGGCAGGTGGCTTGCCACTACGCCGAGCAGTTTCTCGACGGCGCGGCATAAGCCACGGCAAAACCCGTAGGAGCTGACGAGTGCAACGAGGCTGCGATCTTTTGATTTTCAGGAGCAAGCTCAAAAGATCGCAGCGTTCCGCAGCTCCTACAGGGAATTGGCGTTGAACCAGAGTTAACCAACCCCCTCCACCTCGATTGCGCATCAGTCGAGGCAGAAGGGGTTTTTCTTTGGCCGGCGATCTATGTCTGGCTATCGCCTTCGTCACCCGGATCATCGGTGTCCGGCTCGTCGGTCGTCGAGTCATCATCTTCGGCGCTGCCACCCTGATTCATATCCCCCGGCTCCGACTCGGATTTGGCAAGCATCAGCCCGCTATGCCCGACCTGCCCATTGAACGCCTGAGATTCGTGATCCTCGCACTCGGCCCACGCCGTTGCGGTGCCGAGGGATAGCATCACCATCACTTTCAACAACATCAAAACCCGTAGCAATCTGCTTTTCATGGCCGACTCCATCCTGTTGCGCTAAGACATGCTTGCCGGACTGGCTCCGAGTGAAATCTAGTTGCGATCCGACCGGCTCACCACTTAGGACGCGACCGCGCAGGCAGAAATGCCATCGACCGCCAGATTGCTTTCGAATAACCCCGATAACCGAAACAGCTAAGCGCCTCGCGTGGCCTGCCAGGTCAGTGGAATGGAGATCAACACCAGCAGCGCGCTCATCTGCCACACACTGTGCCCGCCAAACTGGCCATACAGCTGACCGCTGAGCACCGGCGACAACAGCGCGCTGGCACTCCAGCTCATGAAGAACAGCCCGAAGTACTGACCGCTCTTGCCGCTCTGCGCAAAGTGCATCGCCAGCACATTCAGTGGCGGCATGAACAGCGCCTCGCCCAGCGTCCAGATCAGCGTCGACAGACAGACAAAAGCCAAGCCGGAACCGAACGGCAACATGCCCAGCCCACAGGCCAACAGGACACTGCCAACGAGCATCTGCCAACGCGAGCCCCAACGCTCGACCGCGTGCGATAGCGGGATTTGTAAAGCGATCACCAACAGCGCATTGAGCCCGAACTGCCAGCCGATCGCCTCTGTGCTCAGGTGGTAGTAATCACGCAGATAATTGCCCAGCGTGCTGTAGACCGTGTCGAACGCGATGCCGAGCACGGCCGTCGCCGCCAGCAACCAGAGGAACGGCTTGTCGCGAAGCGGCACGCTCGAGCCATCGGCGGATTCGTCTCCAACCACCAGCACCGGCCGCCGCCACGTTGTGCGCACGAACCACAGCAACGCCAGCATCGTCATCGCCGCACTGGCAAAAAACACCCAACGAAAAGCCGCTTGCGCCAACACCCCACCCGCCACCCCGGCAGCGGCCATGCCGAGATTACGCGCGACCCGACTCAGGGCCTGCGCACGCGAGCGTTGCGCGACTTCGCAATACTCCATGATCAGCCGCTGATGCAACGTCCGAATCGCGCCGTCGATGACACCGCTGAGCAACAACAAAGCGGCCAGCCACGGCACCTGCGTCACCAGCCCCAACAGCATCAGCACCCACACCGAAACGAAAAACAGCGCCGCCGTCAGCCGCGCCGTGCGCACGTGATCACTGAGCCAGCCACCGAGCATCGAACCGACCAGCAACCCAGCGCCATAGGCCGACAGCAACCAGCCGACGGTTTCAATCGCCAGCCCCAGCTCCTGACGCAGGTACAGCGCCATGAACAACTTGACCATGGCGCTGAGGCGGTTGATGAACAACAGAGCCGCGAGGACCCAGGCCATGGGGGTGAAATAGCCGTTGGGGCGCAGGAGTTGGGTCAGTCCTTTGAGCATGTAACGTCCGATGGGCGCGAGGGTTTGATGAACAGTAGACGGCTTGGATTGGAATGTCGTGGGGGTGAGGTCAGCGGAAGTAAAAGCAGAGTATGGCTACGACGTAGAGGGAAAACGCCTTACGGAAAAATCGCCGCGCCCGGATTCAACTTGATTTTTCACGCGGCGTTAAAGATCAAAAGCCCCTCACCCTAACCCTCTCCCGGAGGGAGAGGGGACTGACCGGGTCGCTTGGGCAAGGTACGCCGACCTGAAATACCGAGCCGAACTCGGGATTTGGACAGATCATCAATCGGCCCCCTCTCCCTCGGGAGAGGGCTGGGCGGGCGGCGTTCCGATGAGGGGCGAATCCAACACAGATCCAAAGCAGACCACACGCTTCTCACCACTCAAAACAATGAGCGCAAGCTCGAGTGCCTTTGATCTTGCTTTTGATCCACGGGCGACGTCGGAAGGCTGAGTGGAGGGATTGATCCGGGCGTGGGAGCGTAGCGACCGTTCGACGAAGTCGAACACAGCGGAAGGAGGTGCAGCGAAGCAAACCGTAGCCGCTGCGCCCGGATCAGTCCCGGAGCGAAGGTACCCCGAGCCCCAGCGAGCGGGCCGAACGTAGGAGCTAGCGTTTTTTGCTTACTTTTTTAGGCGCTTGTAAAAAGTAAGTCGCCGTAAGGGCGAAACCGCCAGCCGCAGCCCCCGCAGCAACGGATATTCACCCAAAACCCCAACAGCCTGGTCGGCCCAACGGCCGCCAAGACCAAAAGCGGCAGCCCATAAAAAAGCCCCCAAGGCCTACACCTCAGGGGCTTTCAGAAAAACACCTCAAACCTCAATGATGCTCCCGCGTCGCGCGGAATTTCACATCCGGCCAGCGCTCTTCCATCAACGCCAGATTCACCCGCGTCGGCGCCAGGTAAGTCAGGTGACCACCGCCATCCAGCGCGAGGTTCTCCACCGCTTTGTTGGAGAATTCCTCAAGCTTCTTCTTGTCGTCGCATTCGATCCAGCGCGCCGAATACACAGTGATCGGCTCATACGAACACTCGACCTTGTATTCCTCTTTCAAACGGCTGGCGACCACATCGAACTGCAGTACACCGACGGCGCCAAGAATGATGTCGTTGCTGCGCTCCGGGAAGAACACCTGCGTCGCGCCCTCTTCCGCCAACTGCTGCAGGCCCTGACGCAACTGCTTGGACTTCAGCGGATCACGCAGACGCACGCGACGGAACAGTTCCGGGGCGAAGTGCGGAATACCGGTGAAACCAAGGACTTCGCCTTCGCTGAAGGTGTCGCCGATCTGGATCGTACCGTGGTTGTGCAGACCGATGATGTCGCCAGCGTAGGCTTCTTCGAGCTGTTCACGCTCGGAAGAGAAGAACGTCAGGGCGTCGCCGATGCGCACGTCCTTGCCGGTACGCACGTGGCGCATCTTCATGCCTTTTTCGTACTTGCCGGAGCAGATACGCATGAAGGCGATGCGGTCGCGGTGTTTCGGGTCCATGTTCGCCTGGATCTTGAAGATGAAGCCCGAGAACTTCTCTTCCACCGGCTCGACAGTACGCTCATTGGCCACACGGGCCAGCGGACGCGGCGCCCAATCGACGACAGCATCGAGCACGTGGTCGACACCGAAGTTGCCCAATGCGGTACCGAAGAACACCGGGGTCAGTTGGCCGTCGAGGAATTCCTGCTGGTTGAATTCGTGACAGGCGCCCTGCACCAGTTCCAGCTGCTCGATGAAACGATCGTACTCGTCGCCCAGATGCGCGCGCGCCTCATCGGAGTCGAGTTTCTCGATGATCTTGGTTTCGGTGCGTTCGTGACCGTGACCGGCGGTGTAGACAATGATGTAGTCGTCGGCCAGGTGATACACGCCCTTGAAGTCGCGGTAGCAACCGATTGGCCAGGTGATCGGCGCAGCCTTGATCTTCAGGACCGCTTCGATTTCGTCGAGCAGTTCGATCGGGTCGCGAATGTCACGGTCGAGTTTGTTGATGAAACTGACGATCGGCGTGTCACGCAGACGGCAGACGTCCATCAGCGCAATGGTCCGTGGCTCTACACCCTTACCGCCGTCGAGCACCATCAAGGCCGAGTCCACCGCTGTCAGGGTGCGGTAGGTGTCTTCGGAGAAGTCTTCGTGGCCCGGGGTGTCGAGCAGGTTGATCATGTGTTCGCGATAGGGGAACTGCATGACCGACGTGGTAATGGAAATACCCCGCTGCTTCTCCATCTCCATCCAGTCGGATGTCGCATGGCGATCGGATTTACGGGATTTCACCGTACCGGCCACTGCAATCGCCTTGCCCATCAACAGGAGCTTTTCGGTGATCGTGGTTTTACCGGCATCGGGGTGGGAAATAATGGCGAAAGTGCGGCGTTTCGCGACTTCGGCGGCCTGTTGGGTCATGGGAAATCGCCTGGCGGTGATTCAAAAAAGGGCGGCGAGTATAGCTTAAAAAGTGATCGCCAAACCACCGTCCCTCGGCCGCGCAAAACCCCGTAGGAGCTGCCGAAGGCTGCGATCTTTTGATCTTTTTTCAGCAGCAAAGTCAAAAGATCGCAGCCTTCGGCAGCTCCAACAGGGTGGCCAAATAGTGTCTAACGTGGGAACCTTTTAAAGCACGGAGACGTCCATCCCCTGTTACGAACTTTCGTCAGGGGCTGAAAAATCAGCAAGTTAGCCTGACGAGGCTGCGCTCATGGCTCGCTTTCAGACCGCTTTGCCGGCTCTGAAAAACGGCTACTTTTCGCGAACGACGCTCCCGGCAGCCAAGGCTTGGCATGCCACACGGGACTGCGCTCGCCGACTACAAAAAAGGAGTCCGCCTGTGGCTATCCGCTATGGCAAAGGGCTGATGGGAGGTGCGGTGGTGATCGCGCTCCTGGCCCTGCTGGTCCACTGGATCGGCATCAACACGATCGAACACTACCGCGACGATTTGTTGTTTTACCTGCAAGCTCATCTGATTCTCGTCCTCGCTTCCATGCTGGCCGCCCTTGTCGTGGGCATTCCCGCCGGTATCTTCCTCAGCCGCCCGACCATGGTCGGCCGCGCCGAACGCTTCATGCAAATCTTCAATATCGGCAATACCGTGCCACCGCTGGCCGTGCTCGCGATTGCGCTGGGCATCCTCGGCATCGGCAGTGGCCCGGCAATCTTCGCGCTGTTCCTCGCCTCGCTGTTGCCGATTGTGCGCAACACCTATGAAGGCCTGAAAAATGTGCAGGGCTCGCTGAAAGAAGCCGCTGTCGGCATCGGCATGACGCCGCGCCAAGTGCTGTGGAAAGTCGAATTGCCCAACGCCGTGCCGATCATCGTCGGTGGCGTGCGGGTCGCACTGGCGATCAACGTCGGCACTGCGCCGCTGGCGTTCCTGATCGGCGCCAACAGCCTCGGCAGCCTGATCTTCCCCGGCATCGCCCTGAACAATCAGCCGCAACTGCTGCTCGGCGCCGCGTGCACCGCGCTGTTGGCGCTGTTGCTCGATGGCGTGGTCACCCTCGCCAGCCGTCTCTGGCTGGAACGCGGTTTGCGCCCGTCTTAAGGCTTTGCGAAGGAATATTTATGAAACGACTTAGCTTGATCTTAGGCTGCGTCCTGATGTTCGCAGGAATCGCGCAAGCCGCTGAAAAACCGGTCATCCGCCTCGGCGCCCGGGTCTTCACCGAGCAGACCCTGCTCGCCGAAATCACCGCGCAATACCTGCGCAGCAAAGGCTACGACGCGCAAATCACCGGCGGTCTGGGCAGCAACCTCGCGCGCAGCGCCCACGAAAGTGGCCAATTGGACCTGCTCTGGGAATACACCGGCGTGTCGCTGGTGGCCTATAACCACGTCACTGAAAAACTCGACAGCGCGCAGTCCTACGCCCGGGTCAGAGAGCTCGACGCGAAGAAAGGCCTGATCTGGCTGACGCCGTCGAAATTCAGCAACACCTACGCCCTCGCCCTGCCGAAAAAGGTCGCCGAGGAGTACCCGCAGATCGGCAACATCAGCCAGCTCAACAAAGTGCTGCGCGCCGAGGCCAAGACCAACCACCTGGTGGCGCTGGATACCGAGTTCGCCAACCGCTCCGACGGTCTCGACGGCATGGTCAAGCTCTACGACATGAACCTGACCCGCAAGAACATCCGCCAGATGGACGCCGGCCTGGTCTACACCGCGCTACGCAACGGTCAGGTGTTTGCCGGTCTGGTCTACACCACCGATGGCCGTCTCAACGCCTTCGGCCTGAAATTGCTGGAAGACGACAAGCATTACTTCCCCGACTACACCGCCGCTCCCGTGGTGCGTCAGGCCACGCTGGATGCCAACCCGAAACTGGCCGAACAACTCAAGCCGCTGGCCGAACTGTTCGACGACGAAACCATGCGCCAGCTCAACGCGCGGGTCGACGTCGACCACGAGAGCCCTTCGTCCGTTGCCGCCGATTTCCTGCGCCAGCATCCACTGAATTAAGAGAGGAGAAGTCATGGAATTTCTGAACGCCTTTTCCCATCTCGACTGGCAGCAGGTGATGCACCTGACCTGGCAGCACATCACTCTGGTCGGCATCGCCGTGACCCTGGCGATCGTCATCGGCGTGCCGCTGGGCATCCTGATGACACGCTTTCCCACCCTCGCCGGCCCGCTGCAAGCCGGTGCCACGGTGCTGCTGACCGTGCCGTCGATCGCCCTGTTCGGTCTGCTGCTGCCGTTCTATTCCAAGTTCGGCCAGGGCCTGGGGCCGCTGCCGGCGATCACCGCCGTGTTCCTTTATTCGCTGCTGCCGATCATGCGCAACACCTACCTCGCCCTGACCGGCGTTGAACCGGGCATCCGCGAAGCTGCGCGCGGCATCGGCATGACCTTCGGCCAGCGCCTGCGCATGGTCGAACTGCCGATTGCGGTGCCAGTGATCCTCGCTGGCGTGCGCACCGCCGTGGTGATGAACATCGGCGTGATGACCATTGCCGCGACCATCGGCGCCGGCGGCCTCGGTGTGTTGATCCTCGCCTCCATCAGCCGCAGTGACATGTCGATGCTTATCGTCGGCGCGCTGCTGGTCAGTCTTCTGGCGATCTTCGCCGACCTGTTTCTCCAATGGCTGCAACGCTCGTTGACTCCAAAAGGACTCCTGAAATGATCGAACTTCAAAACCTCAGCAAAACTTTCCAAAGCAACGGCAAAGATGTCAAAGCCGTGGACTCGGTAAGCCTGACCGTCAATGAAGGCGAGATCTGCGTGTTCCTCGGGCCATCGGGTTGCGGCAAAAGCACCACGCTGAAAATGATCAACCGCCTGATCAAACCGACCTCGGGCAAGATCCTCATCAACGGCGAAGACACCACCGATCTCGACGAAGTGACGCTGCGCCGCAACATCGGCTACGTGATCCAGCAGATCGGCCTGTTCCCGAACATGACCATCGAAGAAAACATCGTCGTCGTGCCGAAACTGCTCGGCTGGGACAAACAGAAATGCCACGACCGCGCCCGCGAACTGATGAGCATGATCAAGCTCGAGCCCAAGCAGTATCTGCATCGCTACCCGCGTGAACTGTCCGGTGGTCAGCAACAGCGTATCGGCGTGATTCGTGCGCTTGCAGCTGACGCCCCACTGCTGTTGATGGACGAACCGTTTGGCGCGGTCGACCCGATCAACCGCGAGATGATCCAGAACGAATTCTTCGAGATGCAACGCGCGCTGAACAAGACCGTAATCATGGTCAGCCACGACATCGACGAAGCCATCAAACTGGGCGACAAGATCGCCATTTTCCGCGCCGGCAAACTGCTGCAGATCGACCATCCGGACACCCTGCTCGCGCATCCGGCGGATGATTTCGTCAGCAATTTCGTCGGTCAGGACAGCACGCTCAAACGCCTGCTGTTGGTGAAAGCCGAAGACGCGGCGGACAACGCGCCGTCGGTAAGTCCGGAGACGCCAGTGGCCGATGCGCTGGAATTGATGGACGAGCACGACCGTCGCTACGTGGTGGTCACCTGCGCCGAGAACAAGGCGCTGGGGTACGTGCGCCGTCGCGACCTGCATCGCCAGACCGGCACCTGCGCGCAATTCCTGCGCGAGTTCAACGCCACCGCAGCGTACGACGAGCACCTGCGCATCCTGTTGTCGCGCATGTACGAGTTCAACCGCGCCTGGCTGCCGGTGATGGATGCCGAACGGGTATTCCTCGGTGAGGTGACGCAGGAGTCGATTGCGGCATACCTGAGTTCGGGACGCTCACGGGGGATGAAGACCAGTATCGTCTCGCCGGCTGAGACCGTGGTCGCGTAAACCATCTACGCGGTTGAAACCCGATCCCTGTGGGAGCGAGCCTGCTCGAGAAAGCGCAATATCAGTCGACGCTGATGGCGGCTGTGAAAATGCCTTCGCGAGCAGGCTCGCTCCCACAGGATCTACTTAATTTTGTTGATCTTCACTGGGTGACAAAGAATCTCAACAGCCTCTCCTGCAAGAGCGTCGTCAATTCAGCTTCTTCAAGGTCCAAATCCCCCTTCAACACCCTCTCTCGACGCCAACGTCGCCGATGTTGCCGCTATCATACTTACCTGTGATCTAGCCGACAAAAGCCACGAACGTGCAGATATGTTTAACACTCGAAAATTCGCCGGGAACATCTGCCCGTCATCTCGGTCGGGTAGAAGGAGTGATGAACGCGACGCACGTCAGAAGCGTGCAAAAACGCGACATTTTTAGTTGATCTCGCGCCCCTCACGCCCTAAAGTTCGCGCCGAACGTCCATGCTGGAAACGATCCATCCGGCTCAAGTACTGACGACGAGACAGCGAGGCCAAGGGACAGCTGCACATCCCCAGGCCTTTTTGCTTTCGGCGACATGCCTTGGGAAGTAGGCGAACCAAAGTGGGGATACGGAGGGCGTTCATGCACCCATTGATTAACTTAGTTTGCCAGCAGGAGTCCCCAGCATGTCGATCCAGGTCGAAGACTATTTCGCGCGCGCTACATTCGACAAAATGAAGGCGTTCGCCGACAAACAGGAAACCCCGTTCGTGGTGATCGACACCGCGATGATCGCCCAGGCCTACGATGACCTGCGCGCCGGTTTCGAATTCGCCAAGGTCTACTACGCGGTCAAGGCCAACCCGGCCGTCGAGATCATCGACCTGCTCAAAGACAAGGGTTCGAGCTTCGATATCGCCTCGATCTACGAGCTGGACAAAGTCATAGATCGCGGCGTCAGCCCGGACCGTATCAGCTACGGCAACACCATCAAGAAATCCAAGGACATCCGCTACTTCTATGAGAAGGGCGTGCGTCTGTTCTCCACCGACTCCGAAGCCGACCTGCGCAACATCGCCAAGGCTGCACCGGGTTCGAAAGTCTATGTGCGCATCCTCACTGAAGGCTCGACCACTGCTGACTGGCCGCTGTCGCGCAAGTTCGGCTGCCAGACCGACATGGCCATGGACCTGCTGATCCTCGCTCGCGACCTCGGCCTGGTGCCGTACGGCA
Source organism: Pseudomonas sp. AC255 (assembly GCF_979258175.1). Classification (NCBI taxonomy): domain Bacteria; kingdom Pseudomonadati; phylum Pseudomonadota; class Gammaproteobacteria; order Pseudomonadales; family Pseudomonadaceae; genus Pseudomonas; species Pseudomonas sp. AC255. The sequence continues at coordinate 4,375,309 of NZ_OZ409841.1, forward strand.
TCTCCTTCCACGTTGGTTCGCAGCAGCGCGACATCAGCGTCTGGGACGCGGCGATCGCCAAGGTCAAAGTGATCTTCGAACGCCTGAAAGAAGAAGACGGCATTCACCTGAAGCTGATCAACATGGGCGGCGGCTTCCCGGCCAACTACATCACCCGCACCAACAGCCTGGAAACCTACGCCGAAGAGATCATCCGCTTCCTGAAAGAAGACTTCGGTGATGACCTGCCGGAAATCATTCTGGAGCCGGGCCGCTCGCTGATCGCCAACGCCGGTATTCTGGTCAGCGAAGTGGTGCTGGTTGCGCGCAAGTCGCGCACTGCTGTCGAGCGTTGGGTGTATACCGATGTGGGCAAGTTCTCCGGCCTGATCGAAACCATGGACGAAGCGATCAAGTTCCCGATCTGGACCGAGAAGAAAGGCGAGATGGAAGAAGTCGTCATCGCCGGCCCGACCTGCGACAGCGCCGACATCATGTATGAGAACTACAAGTATGGCCTGCCGCTGAACCTGGCGATTGGTGATCGTTTGTACTGGTTGTCGACCGGTGCGTACACCACCAGCTACAGCGCGGTCGAGTTCAATGGCTTCCCGCCGCTGAAGTCGTTTTACGTTTAAGAGGCAGCGGCAAGTTTCTAGCTGCTAGCTGCAAGTGAAAAGCCCACGAATTTGTGGGCTTTTTTGTGGGTGTTCGGCTGGGGAGGTTTTTTGTACTAGATACCATAGCCCCTCACCCCAGCCCTCTCCCGAGGGAGAGGGAGCCGACCGAGTGGTCTTCCGTCCGACATCGACCTGAACCACCTTGGCGATTATGGATTCGGCAAAACCATTGCAGGTCGGCGTACCTCCCAAGCATCCCTCGGTCGGTTCCCTCTCCCCCTGGGAGAGGGCTAGGGTGAGGGCTCGGCGGTTTCAGCCGCGCTGCAACTCTGCATACCGAGCGGCATACCGACTAGCCATCGCCTGAATTCGCAAGCCTGTCGCATCAGCCAGCGTCTGGCTCGCCACCCGCAGAAAATTAAGATTGCCCCCGGCCAAGGCTTTCTCAAGCCAAACAACCGCTTCATCAATCCGCCCCTCATCCGCTAAAACTGCAGCGAAACTGAACTGCCCACGAAAATCCCCTCCCTCAGCCGAACGCCGATACCAGTCACGCGCCGCCAGCGGATCCGCCGGACACACCTGCCCTTCCTCCAGATAGCGCCCCAGCAGGTTCATCGATTTCGCATGGCCCAACTCAGCTGCACGCCGGTACAACGCCAGCGCCTGCTGATGATCAACCGTCACCCCGCGCCCGGTGGCCAGTAGATTGGCAAGGTTGTACATCGCCCAGTCCAGCCCCGCCTCGGCAGCGATTCGATAATGCTGCGCCGCGACCGAGGCATCCGCCGCACAACCCCAACCATGCTCATGACAACGCCCGAGCATGTTGCGCGCCATCAGATGCCCGCGACCGGCGGCGATGCCGAACCAGCGCAATGCAAGCGGTTGATCCTGCGCGATGCCCTGACCGTCCAGCAGGATCTGCCCAAGCAGCGCCTGCGCTTCAACCTCGCCCTCGCCTGCCGCCAGCAAGATCGCCTGCGCAGCGCGGGCGGGACTTTCGCCGAGCATGGCGCGCAGCTGTTCACCGTTGAGAACTTCCTCGCGGCGCAACTGGAAACTCATACCTCGACCCAGCGCCGCAGCAAGTTGTGATAAGTGCCAGTGAGGCGGATCAGCGAAGGGTGATCGGGAACGTCCTGGGTCAACTGCTGAATCGCCCCGTCCATTTCGAACAGCAACGCGCGCTGGCTGTCTTCGCGCACCAGGCTTTGCGTCCAGAAAAACGAGGCATAACGCGCACCACGTGTGACCGCATTGACCTTGTGCAAACTGGTGCCCGGATACAACACCATGTCGCCGGCCGGCAGCTTCACGCGCTGGGTGCCGTAGGTGTCCTGAATCTCCAGTTCGCCGCCGTCGTAATCTTCCGGCTCGCTGAAAAACAACGTAGCCGACAAATCGGTGCGCACCCGCTCGATGCTGCCCTTGGGCTGGCGCACGGCGTTGTCGATGTGAAAATCGAAACTGCCGCCGGCCGTGTAGCAGTTCACTAGCGGTGGGAAGACTTTGTGCGGCAGTGCGGCGGACATGAACAGCGGATTCTTCCACAGCCGCTCGAGCATCGCCGCGCCGATTTCCTTGGCCAGCGGGTGGCCTTCGGGCAGTTGCAGATTGTGCTTGGCCTTGGCCGACTGGAAGCCGGCGGTGATCTTGCCGTCGGCCCAATCCGCCTGCTCCAGCGCCTGGCGGATGCGCTGCACTTCGTCTTTTGCGAACAGCCCGGGAATGTGCAGCAGCATGGCGATGTCACCTGATGGCAAGAAGGCGGCAATGGTATTGATTCTTATTGACCGTGTAAAACCCGCAAGACGAATGAACGGGCAGAAACCGTAAGGGCAAATTGTAAAGAATGTAAATTCAATGCGAATAACAATGTTTCGCAATTGATACGAATACCTGTTTACCCTATATTCCGCCGCCTCAAATCCTTGGGGAGGGGAATAAAAATGGCACGTCAACACGCACAATTACCGGTCAGTTCACCACGTCTGCTCGCCTCGGCAATCGGTGTCGCAATCACCGCCGGCTCCGCTGGGCAGATGGTCTTCGCGGCGGAAAAAACCGAGAGCAAAACTTCCGGCAACGCCATTGCCCTGGACGCCACCGCCATCACCGGTGAAGCCCAGGACTCGACCTCCTATCAGGTTGAAAAAGCCTCCTCCCCCAAGTACACCGCGCCGCTGGTCGACACCCCGCGCTCGGTCACCGTCATCCCGCAACAAGTGCTCAAGGACACCGGCGCGCTGAATATGCAGGACGCCCTGCGTACCGTGCCGGGCATTACCTTCGGTGCTGGTGAAGGCGGCAACCCACAGGGCGATCGCCCGTTCATTCGCGGCTTCGATGCTCAGGGTGACACTTACCTGGACGGCGTGCGCGACACCGGTTCGCAGAGCCGCGAAATCTTCGCCGTGGAAAACATCGAAGTCAGCAAAGGCCCGAACTCGGCGATTGGCGGTCGCGGCGCGGCCGGCGGCAGCATCAACCTGGTGAGCAAGAAAGCGCACCTGGGCAACTCGTTCGACGGCGGCTTCACCTACGGCTCCGACCAGACCCAGCGCTACACACTCGACGGCAACTATCAGTTCAGCGACAGCGCTGCCGGCCGTCTCAACCTGATGAGCCACGAGAGCAACGTCGCCGGTCGCGACAAGGTCGATTACGACCGTTGGGGCATCGCGCCGTCGCTGGCCTTCGGCCTGGGCACCGATACCCGCGTCAACCTCGACTACTACCATCTGGAAAGCAACGACACCCCGGACTCGGGCATCCCGTACACCATTCCCACCGGTGGATCGGCCGCACGCACCAAGTCCAATCCGGACAAGCCATACGCCGGGGGCGATCACGACAACTTCTATGGTCTGGATCGTGACTTCCGCAAGGGCCGCACCGACACCGCGACCTTCGCCATCGAGCACGACCTCAATGATGCGCTGACCATCAAGAACACCCTGCGCCACGGCAGCAGCATGCAGGATTACATCCTCACCCAGCCGGACGACAGCAAGGGCAACGTCAACAACGGCAGCGTCTGGCGTCGGGCCAACACGCGGGTGAGCAATACTGAAACCACCACCAACCAGACCGACCTGTTCGGCACCTTCTACGTGGCCGGTTTCAAGAACAGCTTCTCCACCGGTGTCGAATACACCCGTGAGCAGAGCGAGAAATCCTCGTACAACGTCAACACCGACACCACGCCGCGCACCAGCGCCGTCACCACCAACTGCAACCCGGGCCTGATCGGCGCCGCCAGCGGTTACAACTGCACCTCGCTGTCGAACCCGAATCCGAACGATCCGTGGAACGGCGCAATCTCGCGCAACTACGCCGGCACCGACACCCAGGCCGACACCTACGCGCTGTACGTGTTCGACACGCTGGAATTGTCCGAGCAATGGCTGGTGAACATGGGCCTGCGCTACGACCACTTCGACACCGACTACAAAACCTACAACGCCGCAGGGACCACCACCTCGAAGGGCGATGACACCAGCGAATTCGTCACCGGCCAGTTCGGCGTGGTCTACAAGCCGGCGGAAAACGGCAGCATCTACGCCTCTTATGCGACCTCGGCGACACCGCCGGGCAACACCTTGGGCGAAGGTCAGGAAGGCAACCCGCTGGGCGGCACACCGGATCGCAGCGGCAACCTGCTGAGCAGCGACATGGAGCCGGAAACCACCAAGAACTACGAGATCGGCACCAAGTGGGATCTGCTCAATGATCGCCTGTCGCTGACCGCCGACATCTTCCGCACCGAGAAGGAAAACGCTCGCGTGCAAGTCGATACCAGCTCTTACGAGAACGCCGGCAAGACCCGCGTGCAAGGCTTCGAACTGTCGGCCAGCGGCAAGATCACCGACAAATGGCAAGTCTTCGCCGGTTACGCCTTCATGGACAGCGAACAGGTTGATGGCGGCCCGCTGGGTCGTGCCAACGACGGCAACGATCTGCCGAACACACCGAAAAACAGCGCCAGCCTGTGGACCACGTACCAGGTCACGCCAAAGCTGACGATCGGTGGTGGCGCGTTCTACGTCGACGACGTCTACGGCAGTGTCGCCAACACGACGATGGTCGATTCGTACGTGCGTTACGACGCGATGGCGGCCTACAAGCTGACCAAGAACGTCGACCTGCAACTCAACGTGCAGAACCTGACCGACGAAACCTATTACGACAAAGCCTTCTCGACCCACTTCGCCAATCAGGCGGCGGGACGCACGGCGCTGTTGAGCACCAATTTCCACTTCTGACCGATGTGAATACCTGTGGCAGCGAGCCTGCTCGCGAAGGCAATCTTTCAGCAACATCGATGCTGACTGACACACCGCTTTCGCGAGCAGGCTCGCTCCCACAGGGAATGCGCCGCGAGGCTCGGCCCCGTTCATTCAGTTGAACGGGGCTTTTGTGTGTTACGCAAAACGCTTCTTGATAACCCACGGCATAATGCGCGCCGTGATGACAATTTCCGAACGGACGGCGAGTGACGTGTTGAAGAAAACCCTGTTCCAGTTGCACTGGTTTTTTGGCATCACTGCAGGGCTGGTGCTGGCCCTGATGGGCATCACCGGCGCGGCCTATTCGTTTCAGGACGAGATCCTGCGCGCGCTGAATCCGTCCGTTCTGCAGGTGGAAAAGCAGGTCGCCGGCGTGCTGCCACCAGTGGAACTGGTGGAACGCATTGAAGCTGCGTCCGGCAAGAAAGTCGCGATGCTCTGGGTCGAGACCGACAGCGGTCACGCCGCACGGGTGTTCTTCACCCCGCCCAAGGGCGAACGACGTGGCGAAATGCGCTACTTCGACCCGTACACCGCCGAGTTCAAGGGCGATGCCACCGGCCAGGACTTCTTCGGCCTGATGCTGCAACTGCACCGCTTCCTCGCCATGGGCGATACCGGGCGCAACATCACCGGCGCCTGCACCTTGATGCTGCTGTTCTTCTGCCTCTCCGGCCTTTATCTGCGCTGGCCACGCCAGTGGAACAGCTGGCGCGTGTGGTTGACCCTGGACTGGAAAAAGAAAGGCCGCGCGTTCAATTGGGATCTGCATTCGGTGGCCGGCACTTGGTGTTTGCTGGTGTATCTGCTGCTGGCGTTGACCGGCTTGTCATGGTCGTACGAGTGGTACAACAAGGGCCTGACCCGACTGCTTTCCGACGCGCCGCAAAACGAACGCGTGCGCGGCGGTCGCGGCCCGGCGCCGGAAGGCCCGGCACCGACCGCCGACTACGCAGCGATGTGGAGCAGCATCTACAGCGCTGCCGGCCCGGGTCTGGCCGCGTACAACATTCGCATGCCGGCGGTGGCCGGCCAGCCGGCGACGGTGTTCTACCTGCTCGACAGCTCGCCCCATGACCGCGCGCTGAACCAGATCACCCTCGACCCGGCCACCGGCGTGGTAAAACGCGTCGACCGCTATGCCGACAAAAGCTTCAAGGCCCAACTGCTGACCAGCATTTATGCGCTGCACGTGGGCAGCTATTTCGGCCTTGTCGGGCGCATCATCGTGACGATCGCGGCGGTGTGCATGCCGCTGTTCTTCATCACTGGCTGGCTGCTGTATCTGGATCGTCGGCGCAAGAAAAAGCAGATCAAGGATGCCCGCCAGGGCCTCGCGCAACCGTCCACCGAGGCTTCGGCCTGGCTGATCGGTTTCGCCAGTCAAAGTGGTTTCGCCGAACAATTGGCGTGGCAGACCGCCGGGCAATTGCAGGCCGCCGGGCTGCCGGTCAACGTGCAGCCGCTGGCCAATCTCAGCGAACAGGATCTGCGGGATTCCAATAACGCGTTGTTCGTGGTCAGCACCTTCGGCGACGGCGAAGCGCCGGACAGCGCCCGTGGTTTCGAACGCAAAGTGCTGGCCAAGGCCTCGACACTCGACAACCTCAACTACGCCGTGCTCGGCCTCGGCGATCGGCAGTACGCGCACTTTTGTGGCTTCGCCAAACGCTTGCATCAATGGCTCGGCGAGCACGGCGGCAAGACGCTGTTCGCCCCGGTGGAGGTCGACAGCGCCGATCCCTACGCGCTGCGTCACTGGCAAACGCAACTCGGCCAGCTCACCGGACAGGCACCGAGCGAAACCTGGCAAGCGCCAAGCTACGACAACTGGACGCTGCTCCGTCGCGAACTGATGAACCCCGACAGCAGCGGCGCGCCGGTCTATCTGCTCGGCCTCAAAGCCCCGGACACCCGCAGCTGGCTGGCCGGTGACCTGGTCGAAGTGCTGCCACGCAATTGCCCGTGGGCGATCGAACATTTCCTCGACGGCCTCGGCATCCGTGGCGAAACTCAGGTGAAGGTCAACGGCATCGACGAGCCGCTGGAAGTGGCCCTCGCCTCACGCCAACTGCCCGAACACCGCGCGCATCTGGTCGGCCTGCATGCGCAGTCGCTGGTCGACGCGATGGTGCCGCTGGCCATGCGCGAATACTCCATCGCCTCGATTGCCGCTGACGGCGTGCTGGAGCTGATCGTGCGTCAGGAACAGCACAACGACGGCAGCCTCGGCATAGGCTCCGGCTGGCTCACCGAGCATGCGCCTGTGGGCGGCAGCATCAGCCTGCGCGTGCGGCGCAACAGCGGTTTCCACCTGCCGAACGAACCCGTGCCGATGATCCTGCTGGGCAACGGCACAGGCCTCGCCGGCCTGCGCAGCCTGCTCAAGGCACGCATTGCCGATGGTCAGCAACGGCAGTGGCTGCTGTTCGGCGAGCGCAACCGCGAGCACGACTTCCTCTGCCGCGCCGAGCTGGAGGAATGGCTGGTCAATGGCGATCTGGCGCGGCTGGATCTGGCGTTTTCGCGGGATCAGGCTGAGAAGGTTTATGTGCAGGATCGCTTGCGTGAGTCGGCGGATGAACTGAAGAAGTGGTTGGCTGGTGGTGCCGTCATTTATATCTGCGGCAGCCTTCAAGGGATGGCCTCAGGCGTAGACCAGGCGCTCAACGATATCCTCGGCAGCGCCGAAGTCGAACGCCTGATCGAACAGGGCCGCTACCGCCGGGATGTTTACTAACGCCTGCGAAAACCCCCTCACCCTAGCCCTCTCCCAATGGGAGAGGGGACCGACTGGGGGATGCTCGAGATCGACGCCGACCTGAGCGTTCTTCACTGAATCCATAGCCATAATCACCTCGGTCGGCTCCCTCTCCCTCTGGGAGAGGGCTGGGCGGGCGGCGTTCCGATGAGGCAAATGGGCTACTGTTAAATCTCCACTCAACTTCACAAGGACCGTGAAGCCATGCCAAGCCGCCCTACCCTCGCCCAATTCGCCCGCCACTTGCGCACCAACCAGACAGATTGCGAACACCTGCTCTGGCAGCGCCTGCGTTCCCGGCAGATAGCCAACCTGAAATTTCGCCGACAGTTTCCATGTCCGCCGTTTGTGCTGGATTTTTATTGTGTAGAGTTGAGATTGGCGATTGAGCTGGATGGTGGTCAGCATTATGAGACGGCCCGGGTGCTTCACGATCGGCGCCGGTCGAACTTCCTGTCTCAACAAGGCATCGACGTCGTGCGATTCAGCAATCTTGAGGTGCTTCAGCAGATGGATGATGTGTTGGAGCAGATCATCAGAATTGCGGCAGAGCGGAAAATGCCCTCACCCTAGCCCTCTCCCAGAGGGAGAGGGGACTGATTGGGGGATGCTCGAGATCGACGCCGACCTGAGCGTTCTCCACTGAATCCAAAGCCACAATCACCTCGGTCTTCCAGGTCGATGCATGACGCAAGACACCTCGGTCGGCCCTCTCCCTCCCAGAGGGAGAGGGGACTGATTGGGGGATGCTCGAGATCGACGCCGACCTGAGCGTTCTTCACTGAATCCAAAGCCATAATCACCTCGGTCTTCCAGGTCGATGCATAGCGCAAGACACCTCGGTCGGCCCTCTCCCTCCCAGAGGGCGAGGTGACTGATTGGGTGATGCTTGAAATCGACGCCGACCTGAGCATTCTTCACTGAATCCAAAGCCACAATCACCTCGGTCTTCCAGGTCGATGCTTAACGCGAGACACCTCGGTCGGCTCCCTCTCCCTCCGGGAGAGGGCTGGGGTGAGGGGCTTTTGATCCAGCGTGATTAAACAGGCTGCAACTTCTGCTCAAACACTGCTACACCATCCAGATCCCGCAACACCACGCTCATCTCGCCGCTCTGCCCTTCGATATTCACCTCACCAAAAAACTGAAACCCGGCAAACGGCGAAGTGTTCTGTGCGGGCGGTGCTTTCTCGAACACCACCTCTGGGCCAAACGTCTTGTCCAACGGATTCGGCCCGAAACTGCCGGCGTTCAACGGTCCGGCAACAAATTCCCAGAACGGTTCGAAATCCTGAAACGCCGCGCGGTCCGGATGATAGTGATGCGCCGCGCAGTAGTGCACGTCCGCCGTCAGAAACACGAAATTGCGCACCTGCTGCGCGCGCAGGAATCCGAGCAGCTCGGCGATTTCCAGCTCTCGCCCCTGCGCCGGGCCGGGGTCGCCGTTGGCCACGGCTTCCCAACGCGCAACGCCCGGACTGACCTCGCCGTCCGGCACGCCAAGGCCGATGGGCATGTCGGCGGCGATGACTTTCCACTGCGCCTTCGATGCCTGCAATTCACGCTTGACCCAGTCCAGCTGCTCGCGGCCGAGAAACGGTTTTGCCGCGCCAAGGTTGGCATCGTTGGCTTCGCGATAGCTGCGCATATCCAGCACGAATACGTCGAGCATCGGCCCGTAGCTGAGCTTGCGATAAATCCGCCCGCCGCCGTCCGCCGCTTGCAAACGCATCGGCGCATATTCTAGCCACGCCTGCCGCGCGCGGCCGACCAGCTTGTGGATATCTTTCTCCTGATAGCGTTCATCCAGCTGCTTGCCCGGCGACCAGTTGTTGACCACTTCGTGGTCGTCCCACTGCCAGATCTGCGGCACTTCGGCGTTGAAGCGGCGGATGTTTTCGTCCATCAGGTTGTAGCGATAGTTGCCGCGATAATCGTCGAGGGTCTGCGCGACTTTGCTTTTGGCTTCAGTGGTGACATTGCGCCAGATGCGCCCGCTTTCTGTGGTCAGTTGCGCGGGCACCGGGCCGTCGGCGTAGATGGTGTCGCCGCTGTGAATAAAGAAGTCCGGCAGGCGCAGGCGCATGGCTTCGTAGATGCGCATGCCGCCGATGTCCGGGTTGATCCCGAAGCCCTGGCCGACGGTGTCACCGCTCCAGACAAAACGGATGTCGCGTTTTGTCGTTGGCACGCTGCGCAGATGGCCGAACCACGGTTCGCTGGCGACGCCGCTCTGGGCATCTTCGAAGTGCACGCGATAGAAAATCGCCTGGTTGGCCGGCAGGCCGGTGAGTTCGACGCGGGCGGTGAAATCGCTGCGCGCATCGGCCAGTGGCGAGACGAATTTGCGCGGGTTGCCGAACAGGCTGCCGGTGTCCCACTCGACCACCATGCGCGCCGGCCGATCGCTGCGGCTCCAGATCATCGCGCGGTCGCCGAGCAGGTCGCCGGACTGCACGCCGTCGGTGAGCTGCGGACGATCCTTGACCGAGGCAATCACCGCCGGCGCCAGCCCCGGCAGCAACAGCCCGGCGCCGACCGCTTGCATGACGCGACGCCGACCGAGATTGAAATCGCTCATGGTGTTCTCCCTGCAAAAGGGAAAACTTAAGCACGGGTGTATGAATCCGCTATGACAATGCAGACTCCTGTGGGAGCGAGCCTGCTCGCTCCCACAGGGATTTGGTGTTGTCGGTCAGGCCTTGGCGGGCTCCAGCGGTAGCTCGACAGCCTCAGGCCGTTTGAGCAGCGCATACACCACCGCCGTAACCAGGCTCCCCGCAACAATCGCCAGCAGATACAGCAGCGCATGGTTGATCGCATTGGGGATCGCCAGCACGAACAAGCCACCGTGCGGCGCCATCAGTTTGCAGCCGAAGTACATCGACAAGGCACCGGTCAGCGCACCGCCAGCGATGCTCGCCGGGATCACCCGCAGCGGGTCTTTCGCGGCAAACGGAATCGCCCCTTCGGAGATAAAGCACAGGCCCAGCACGAAAGCCGCTTTGCCGGCCTCACGTTCAGTCTGGGCAAACTTGCGCCGGGCAATGAACGTGGCGATGCCCAGGCCAATCGGCGGCACCATGCCGGCCGCCATGGTCGCGGCCATCGGTGCGTAACTCTGCGAGGCCAGCAGCCCCACCGAAAACGCATAGGCAGCCTTGTTGATCGGCCCGCCGAGGTCGACGCACATCATGCCGCCGAGCAACACGCCGAGCAGAATTGCGTTGGTGGTGCCCATGCTGTCGAGGAACTGCGTCAGCGCGGCGAGCATGCCGGCGACCGGTTTGCCGACCACGTAAATCATCACCAGACCGGTGACCAGACTGGCCAGCAACGGGATGATCAGAATCGGCTTCAACGCCTCCAGGCTCTGCGGCAATGTCACATAGCGGGCGATGGCTTTGGCGGCATAACCGGCAATGAAACCGGCAATGATCCCGCCGATGAACCCGGCGCCCAAGGTGCCTGCGAGTAGACCGCCGATCATCCCCGGCGCAAGGCCCGGGCGGTCGGCGATCGAGTAGGCGATGTACCCGGCCAACAGCGGCACCATCAATTTGAACGCGGTTTCGCCGCCGATCTGCATCAGCGCCGCCGCCAGCGTGCCTTCTTCCTTGTACGCGGTGATGCCGAACACGAATGACAACGCAATCAGCAAACCACCCGCCACCACCATCGGCAGCATGTACGACACACCCGTGAGCAGGTGCTTGTAGACGCCGGTTTTCTCGGACTTGGCCGAAGCCTTGCCGTCGCTTGCCGCACTTTCTACAGCGCCTTCAGCCAAGGCTTTTTTCAGCGTCGCTTCGGATTGCTTCAGCGCAACGCCAGTGCCGCAGCGATAGATTTTCTTGCCGGCGAAACGCTCGGTGGCGACGTCGATATCCGCCGCCAGCAGGACCACATCGGCCTCGGCGATGGCCGTTGCGCTGAGCGGGGTTTTCGCGCCCACCGAGCCTTGGGTTTCGACCTGCAATTCATAGCCCAGACGCTTGGCAGTCTGCTGCAACGCTTCGGCGGCCATGAAGGTGTGGGCGACACCGGTCGGGCACGCGGTGATAGCAACGATGCGCGGCGCACGCGCTGTATCGATCGCTGGTTCGACTTCGCTCGCCACGAAGACTTCGGCTTCTTCAGCACCGCGACGCAACACCGCTTCGACATCCTGCAAGGCCTGCGCCGGAGCAATCTGGAACACGCGCTTGCCGACAAACCGACTCATGTCCACCGCGCCAGTGGTGACCAGCAAGACCCACTCCGCCGCTTCAATGGTGGCGGCCGACAATTCGCGTTCCGGGTGCGCTGGATCGACCACTTCGACGCTGGTGCTCCAGCCCTGACGCTGCGCCGCTGCATCGAGCAGACGCGCGCACAGGACGCTGGTGACCATGCCGTTCGGGCAAGCCGTAACAATGGCTAACTTCATCACAAACCCTCTTATTGTTCTGTCAGGGGGCGCACGCGCACGCCCTGTTCGAGCTGCGCCAGTTGCGCAGCGTCGTTGATGCCAAAACCGATCTGGGTCACCGCCATTGCCGCAATCGCGGTGGCGGTGCGCAGGGTTTGCTCCGGCGTATCAGCACTGAGCAGACCGTGGAGCATGCCAGCCAGCAATGAATCGCCGGCACCGACCGTGCTGGCCACGCTGACTTTCGGCGGCGAGGCATGCAGGGCCGAGCCGACACTGAACCAGTTGACCCCGTCAGCGCCGTGAGAGATCACCACGTGCTCGATGCCTTGCGCATGCAAACGTGCGGCGGCTTGTGCTTCGGCGATCGGCGACACCACTTCGCAGCCGAGGGCGTGGGCCAATTCTTCGGTGTTCGGTTTGATCAGCCAGGGGCTGGCCTGCAACGCGGCGCGCAAAGCCTCACCGCTGGAATCAAGGGCGACTTTCAAGCCGAGCGCGTTCAGCCGTTCAATCAGCTCGCGCAACCATTGCGCAGTGACGCCACGCGGCAGACTGCCGGCGACCACCACCGCATCGTGCCCCGGTGCGATCTGCAGCAAGCGATCAAGCAAAGCTTGCTGCGCCATTGCATCGACCATTGGCCCCGGACCGTTGATGTCGGTAATGCGCCCGTCCTGTTCGGCGACCTTGATGTTGCTGCGCGTCTCGCCCGGCACGCGGATGAACGCGTCGATAAAACCACGCTTGGCGAACAGGGTTTCGAACGCTTGCAGATTGTCTTCGCCGAGAAAGCCGCTGACGGTGACCTGATGGCCGAGGTCCGCCAGCACCTGGGCGACGTTGACGCCTTTGCCCGCAGCGTGGGTGTGCATCTCCTCGCTGCGATTGACCTGACCGGCATCCAGCCGCGACAACTCGACGGTGAGGTCGAGTGCCGGGTTGAGTGTCAGGGTGAGAATCTTGGCCATTACAGGGCCTCCACTAATGCGCGCACTTCATTCGCGCTGCCCACGGCCAGGGCCTGTTGAGCGAGGGTTTGCGCCTGGGGCAGGCTGAGTTCACGGATGCGCGCCTTGACTTCGGCAATGCTGCGCCCGGACACGCTGAGCTCGTCGACACCGAGGCCAACCAGCACCGGCACCGCCAGCGGATCCGCCGCCAGCTCGCCGCAGACACCCACCCATTTGCCATGGGCATGGGCGGCACGCACGGTGATGTCGATCAGTTGCAGGACCGCCGGGTGCAAGCCGTCCGCTTGTGCAGACAGCGTCGGATGACCACGGTCGATGGCCAGGGTGTATTGGGTCAGGTCGTTGGTGCCGACGCTGAAGAAGTCGACTTCCTTGGCCAGTACCGGCGCGAGCAATGCGGCGGACGGCACCTCGATCATGATCCCCAGTTGCAGGTCGGCGACTGGAATTTCCAGACGCAGGCGTTCGGTCATGTCACGGGCTTGGCGCCACTCTTCGACGCTGCCGACCATCGGGAACATGATCCGCAGCGGACGGTTGTCGGCCGAGCGCAGCAAGGCGCGCAGTTGCGCTTCCATGATCTGCGGCCGCTGCAGGGTCAGGCGAATGCCGCGCACGCCGAGGAACGGGTTTTCTTCCTTGGCGATCGGCCAATACGGCAGCGGTTTGTCGCCGCCGACGTCGAGCGTGCGCACCACCAGCGGCCGTCCGGCCAGACCATCGAGGACGCGACGGTATTCGGCTTCCTGGGTTGCCTCGTCCGGTGCCTGCGGGTGGGCCATGAAAATCAGTTCGGTGCGCAGCAAGCCAATGCCTTCAGCGCCCTGCTCCACCGCGCTGGTCACCCCAGCGCTTTCGCCGATGTTGGCGAACACTTCGACGGCGTGGCCGTCAGTGGTGTGCGCTGGTTGATGGCGCTGTTCGGCGGCGATCTTCAGGCGTTGCTCGCGGGTGTCTCGTTCTTCGGCGGCACGCTTGAGGGTCGCGGCATCGGCGTCGACATGCAGACGGCCACGCTGGCCGTCGAGCAACAGCGGCGTGCCCGGCTCGAGCAACAGCACCGCCGCACCCGCGCCGACCAGTGCTGGAATACCGAGGGCACGGGCGACGATGGCGCTGTGCGCGGTAGCGCCGCCGCGCGCGGTGAGAATCCCCGCAACCCGCGCAGGATCCAGACGCGCGACATCGGACGGGCCGACTTCGTCCATCACCAGAATGTACGGTTGCTCAGGTTCGTTCGCGGTCTGCACGCCACACAGCTGCGCCAGCACCCGGCGACCGATGTCGCGCAGATCGGCGGCACGCTCGGCGAGCAAAGCGTCCTGCAGCGATTCCTGCTGTTTGGCGGCGGCTTCGATCACCGCCATCCAGGCCGCTTCGGCGCTTTCGCCTTGCTTGAGGCGGGTGTCGACTTCGTCGGTCAGATCCGGGTCGTCGAGCATTTCCTGGTGAGTGATGAAAATCTCGCGGATGGCTTTGGCTTTGCTGCGCTCGATCAGGCCCTGAATGTCGCGGCGCACGTCGCTCAGGGCTTGCTTGAGGCGCTCGCGCTCGATGGCCGCCGACTCGCCGCGCAACGGGTAATCGATGGCTTGCAGCACCTGAATGTGCGCAGGGCCGATGGCGATGCCCGGTGCGGCAGGAATCGCCTGCAACAGGCTGCCGGAGGCCGGCGCGATCAGCACTTCGGCGATGTCGGCGATCACTTCGCGCTGCTGACTCACGGCCGGCAGCGGCTCGACTTCCTCACCGAGGCCTTCTTCAATCGCCGCGAGCAGGGCCGGCAAGGCATCGGCGGCGATGCTCGGTTCGGCAATCAGCTCCAGCACCTGACCGCGGCGTGCGCCGAGGCTCAGCAGTTTGCTCAGGCTCTTCACCGATACGGCGCTGTCCTGGCTGTCGACGATGCGCACGCGAATTTCGCCGTCAAAACTCTTCGCCAGTTGCGCAAGAATCTTCGCTGGTCGTGCGTGCAGACCATGGGCGTTGGCCAGGGCAATACGCGCACTCGGCCAATCGGCCGGCAGCTCACCGCCGAGCACTTCGAGGACTTTGCGGCTGCTGGTGGCGCGGCCCAGTTCGTGGCCACGACCTTCGATCAGCAACGCGCACAAACGCTCGAGCAGCGCCTGATGCGCTTCGCCCAGACTCGCCAGGCAGAAGAGACCGCTAAGCGGCTGGCCGAGGTAGCGCATCGGTTTGTCCGGGGTGACGAACGCCAGCCCCGGACGCTTCACGGTCTGCTCGCTGTGCAGCCACCACAGGCCATCACCCAATGGCAGCGCTTCGACTTGCTGCAACACGCCGGCAAAGCCATTGCTCACACATTCGGCCTGACGCAGCAGACGTGCGCCGCGCCAGACCAGTTCTTCGAAATCGTCGGCCGACACGCCGAGGCCGATCATCTGCGCGTCCAGCGCCAGTTCCTGCGGCGCGCCTTGCAGCAGCTTCAGCAGCGCTTCGGGCGAGCTGGCGCGACGCAGGGCCTGGCCCAGATCGGTCTCGCCGAGGGCGCGGGTCAGCAGTTGCAGCAGGCGCAGGTGTTCATCGGATTTCGCCGCGATGCCGATCGCCAGATAAACGATCTGGCCATCGCCCCAATCGACGCCGTCGGGAAACTGCATCAGGCGCACGCCGGTGGCGAATACCTGATCGCGGGTTTCCGGCGTACCGTGGGGAATAGCGATGCCTTGACCGAGAAAGGTCGAGCCCTGGGCTTCCCGGGCCTGCAGGCCGGCGAGGTAGCCGTCGGCTACCAGACCATCGGCAACCAGATGACTGGCCAGCAATTGCAGGGCAGCGGGTTTATCCACGGCCGACTGGCCCATGGATATCTGCTCTATAGTGAGCTCGAGCATGCGATCTCCTTTTTGGCGCAGTTCAACGCCAGGTATTGTTTTGAATGGTTCACAGCTTAGGCGCTCTGCCGCGCTTTTCAGCGGCAGTTTTGGCGGTTTCACGGCAGGACCGGCCAAAGGCGTCTAAAACGTAGAAAATACGCTTGCTGAAACGTTTAATCTAGATTGATCGGCACGTTACTCGATAATGTCTCATCCTTGAAGTCCAACTGGTCGGATCTGCCCAGGCAATAAGTCGACTGCCCTTATCGGGTAGGATTGGCGAAAATGTCGCGGCATGCTCGAAAAAACAAGGAAATACCGGGTTGAAACTCAGTGATATCGCGCGGTTGGCCGGCGTCTCCGTCACCACCGCCAGCTACGTCATCAACGGCAAGGCCGAACAGCAACGCATCAGCAACGCGACCGTCGAGCGCGTGCGCGCGGTGGTCGATCTGCACGGCTTCACGCCCAATCCGCAAGCGGCCGGCCTGCGCAGTCGGCACACGCGCACCCTGGGCTTTATCCTGCCGGATCTGGAAAACCCCAGTTACGCGCGGATCGCCAAGTTGCTCGAACAAGGCGCGCGGGCTCGCGGCTATCAATTGCTGATCGCCAGCTCCGACGATGCGCCGGACAGCGAGCGCCAGTTGCTGCAACTGTTCCGCGCGCGTCGCTGCGATGCGCTGATCGTTGCCAGTTGCCTGCCGGCCGGTGATGACAGCTATCGCCAGTTGCAGGCCAAGGGTCTGCCGATCATCGCCATCGACCGGGTCATGGAACCGGAGCATTTCTGCTCGGTGATCAGCGACGACCGCGAGGCCAGCCTGCATCTGACCCAGAGCCTGCTCGATCCGCAGCCAAAGCAGATCGTGCTGCTCGGCGCACGCCCGGAGCTGAGCATCAGCCAGGAGCGTGCTGCCGGTTTCCGCGCAGCGCTCAAAGATTTCAAAGGTGAGGTGCTGGTCGAGCACGCCGAGTCGTTCAGCCGTGAGTGCGGCAAGCAATTAATGGAAGAACTCCTGCAGCGTCTGGGGCATTTGCCTGACGCGCTGGTGACCACTTCCTACGTACTGCTGCAAGGCGTGTTCGATGCGCTGCATGATTTCCCGCTGAAATCGCGGCCGCTGCGCTTGGGCACGTTCGGCGACACGCAGTTGCTGGATTTCCTGCCGTTGCCGGTCAACGCCATGTCCCAGCAACACCAATTGATCGCCGACAAGGCCCTGGAACTGGCCCTGGCCGCCGTGGAGCAGGACGACTACCAACCGGGCGTGCAAGCCATTGCGCGAACTTTCAAGCAGCGTATTCATCGGGACTGAAGCGTGGAGCTGATCGACAGCCACACCCACCTCGACTTCCCCGACTTCGACGCCGATCGCGCAGAGTTGCTGGCCGAAAGCCGCGCTCTCGGCGTGCGGCGCATCGTCGTGCTGGGCGTGCATCAGGGCAACTGGCAACGGGTGTGGGACCTGGTGCAGAGCGATGCCGACCTGTATGCGGCGTTCGGTCTGCATCCGGTGTTCCTCGATCAGCATCGCTCCGAGGATTTGCACGCGCTGGGGGACTTGCTGACACGGTTGCGCGGGCATCGGCAGTTATGCGCGGTGGGCGAAATCGGCCTCGATTATTTCATCGAAAACCTCGATCGCGAACGGCAACAGGCGTTGTTCGAAGCGCAGCTGCAACTGGCGGCGGACTTCGGGTTGCCGGCGCTGATCCACGTACGCCGCAGCCACGCAGCGGTGATCGCCACGCTCAAGCGCTTCAAACTCAAACGCGCCGGCATCATCCACGCCTTCGCCGGCAGCCGCGAAGAAGCGCGGGAATACATCAAGCTCGGGTTCAAACTGGGTCTCGGCGGCGCACCGACCTGGCCGCAGGCGTTGCGCATGCATCGGGTCCTGCCGGAACTGCCGCTGCAATCGGTGGTACTGGAAACCGACTCACCGGACATGGCCCCCGCCATGTTCCCCGGCCAGCGCAACAGCCCGGCGCATCTGCCGGCGATTTGCGCGGCGCTGGCCGAGCTGATGAATATCACGCCTGAACAACTGGCCAACGCCAGCACCGCCAACTGCTGCGAAGTCTTCGGCTGGTAACACCGCAATCCCCTGTGGGAGCGAGCCTGCTCGCGAAAGCGGTGTGTCAGTTACAGCTATTTTTCAGACAGACCGCTATTACGAACAGGCTCTCCCCTACATTCTAGATTGTGCTAAATGATGTAATCACTTAGTGCTTTCAGCACACTACTGCGAATCTTCGATATTCCAATAAGTTCAAGGAATTTGACCAAGACCACAAAGCGGAGGGCACAGAACAGCACATACCACGGCCAAAGTTTGATTTAACCTGTCTACTTCTAAACAGCAAGTCACTTTCCGGGAAAAGTATAGTAGACGGAATTCTCCCCGCTCTCATCAAAGAAAGGAAGATCAAAATCAAACCTGACATACACTCGAGCTTTTTTATTTGCCCCTACATACCCTCCGACAGCCCACTTGTTCCACTTATCGTCCTGTCGCATATTGTCTTCAGAATCTTCACCCCACCATTGAACATCATCAAAACTGAAATGTATGTTGGCCTTATGCCTTCCAAAATAATCTGGATCATTAATTGTGTACTCTGTGGAATAACAGTAAAAAATACTTCCATCGCTACTCCACCAATATCTGTATCTTATTTGTCCCCGGTAAGCTCCCCTGACCGCATGAAGCTCCCCGTCATATAAAGTCGCGTTCTTGCTAAGCCTTTCAAAATTCTCTTTGGTGATAGTATTTTTGTTAGAAACGTTCTCTACACCAGGCGCAGGTCTGCCACCGGAAAATCTGTTACTTGCTTTCATGATCGCTCCTTAAAACATAGTAAAGACAAGATGAAAATAGGTCGGGTCGTTCAGGCCAATTTAGTAAATCCGATTGACCCAACTCGTCCTACTGTAAAACCTGACAGTCCCGACGAGCGGCTTCACTCAGCCGTGCCGAAATCAAGAATCTACGAAGATGCTTGCGCTGAACGCGAAAACGGAAAACTGCGATGGGTTTCTAGATAGCGAGCGAGGAGGCAGGGTAATACATCAAGCGGGACTCAAACTGGGTCTCGGCTGTGCAACGACCTGCCGGAACTGCCGCTGCAATCCGTGGTGCTGGAAACCGACTCACCGGACATGGCCCCCGCCATGTTCCCCGGCCAGCGCAACAGCCCGGCGCATCTGCCGGCGATTTGTGCGGCGTTGGCCGAGTTGATGAATATCACGCCTGAACAACTGGCCAACGCCAGCACCGCCAACTGCTGCGAAGTCTTCGGCTGGTAACACGTACCCGGGTAGGAGCTGACGAGTGCAACGAGGCTGCGATCTTTTGATCTTCAGAGGCAAAGTCAAAAGATCGCAGCCTCGTTGCACTCGTCAGCTCCTACAGAGGGATGATGTGGGATTCAGACGCGAAACGCGCTGATCAGTTGTTTGAGTTCAACCACCTGCGCCGACAGCGCGCGGCTGGCATCTTCGGTCTGGTGCGCGCCTTGCGCCGTGCGTTCGCCGGCACGGTTGATCTCGACGATATTCTGGTCGATGTCGTGGGCCACGGCGGTCTGCTGTTCGACGGCGGCGGCGATCTGCTGGTTCTGATCGACGATCATGCCCACCGCGCCAAGGATGTTTTCCAGCGCCTGCTGGACCTTCTCCGACTGGCCCACCGTGCCGTTGGCCATCTGATGGCTGACGCCCATGGCCTTCACCGCCGCGCCGACGCCGCCATGCAGTTTGGCGATCATCTGCTCGATTTCTTCGGTCGATTGTTGGGTGCGTTTGGCCAAGGTGCGTACTTCGTCGGCGACCACGGCAAAACCGCGCCCCTGCTCGCCGGCTCGCGCGGCTTCGATCGCCGCATTGAGCGCCAGCAGGTTGGTCTGTTCGGCGATGCTCTTGATCACCTCAAGCACACGGCTGATCGACTGGCTGTCGCTGGCCAGTTGATTGATCACCAGCACCGACTGATCGATTTCGCTGGCCAGCGCGGCAATGCTGCCCTGCTGCGATTCCACCAGCCCGCGTCCGCTGAGGGTTTCGTCGTTGACGCTGTGGGCGCTGCTCACCGCAGCGGCGGCACTGCGAGCGACTTCCATTGAGGTCGCCGACATCTGGTTCATCGCCGTCGCCACTTGTTCAATCTGCGAGCGCTGCCCGGCCACGGCCTGATTGCTCTGCGCCGACACGCTCTCCACCTGCCCGGCCTGGCGCTCGACCTCACCCACGGTGTGGCCCACGCGTTCGATCAAGTCGTGAATCTTCTTCACCGTACCGTTGAACACCTCGCCCAACTCGCCCAGTTCATCACGGCTGCTGGCCTTGAAGTTGACGGTCATGTCACCGGCCGCGACCTTGTCCATCATCGCGCCCAGGCTTTTCAGGGTGGTCCGGGTCGAGGCGTAGAAACCGCCATAAAGATAGAAAATCAGCACAAACACCACCGACAGCGCAGAGGCTTGCAGAATCATGTGCGTGCGGTTCTGCGCCAGACGCTGCTGCAACTGGCTGTCGAGAAATTTCAGCGTGGCCTGATTGAGCTGGTAGGTGTGTTCCATCAGCCCGGTGACCTGATCGTAAAATGCCTGCCACGGCGCATCGAGGGTGTCGGCCATCACCACTTGTTCTTCGAACAGCTCGCTGGCCTGCTTCAGCGAGGCCTTGCTGTTCTCAGCCTGCGCGCTAAGGGATTCACGCGCGGCACTGCTGGAACCGAGGGCGTCCTGCAGTTTCAGGGCGTACTCGGCCTGGAGCTTTTCGATCTGCACCAACAACTCGTCAAAACGCGTGCTCGAGGAACTGTTGAGAAAGCCCTGGCCCAACGAATACGAACCCATCGCCCGGCCTTCGCCGAGGGTTTGCGTGACGCTGGGGGTGATCAGCGTAACCAGTTCGCTGAGCTGACGAATGTCGCTCTGGTTGTCGCGGCTCAACCCGGCCTGACTGGTGATGATCTGGCTGAAAATCTGCGCACTGGCCAGCAACTTGCCGATCAACGCGCTTTTGCTTTGCAGCGAGCTCTCCGCTTGCTGGGCCTTGAACGCGGCGATCATTTCATCGCGCTTGGCCTCGAATTGCTTGATCTGCTCGGGGTCTTCGGTCATCGCCGTCAGCCCTTCGAGGCGCGCGAGCAAAGCCTGCTCCAGCGTCTGGATCTGCGCTTCGACATTGCCGGCCTTGCCGGACTGGCCGAGGGTGACGTCGATCTGCACCAGATTGTTCAGGGTCTCCAGATCCCGGCGCAGGTTCAGGCTGCTGCCCAGCAGGTCGAGGCTTTGCAGTTCGACGCGTGTGCCCTGAAATTCGCGATAGGAATCGCGTACCAGATAGAAATTGGTCACCAGCATCGGCACCAGGAACAGCACGCTGATCAGGCTGAACTTCATGCCGAAGCTCAGACGGTTCATCAGCGAGACGGCGGGATAGAGCAAGCTCTTCACTGGAAGTCTCCCTTGGTTTTTCTTGTTTTTATTGGCAGGCGCGGGACGAGAGCAGATAGCCACTATCGGGCGCTATCTCTGTATAGCGTAAATCGGCGGGAGGTTTTGTAACTTAAGGTTAATGGCAATGCAGTGATCGCCAAATCAAAAGCAAAAAGATCGCAGCCTTCGGCAGCTCCTACAGGGAAATGCGTTCCAAGGTAGGAGCTGCCGAAGGCTGCGATCTTTTGATCTTGCTGTAATCAGTGAACCAGAACCGTCCACAAGGCAAACCCGGCATACCACAGCACCGCCGCACGCAGCAGCAGTTCCCACAGGCAATCGAGGGTGTTGATGCCGTCCGGGCCGACCACTGGCGGTGGAACTTCCCCGGCTGCCAGGCCGACCTTGTTGATCAACTGCGCAGCGCTGATGTTCCAGTTGAGCAGCTCATGCAGCATCACTCGGCTGACCGCAACGAAGTTGCCGACCAACGCAAGACTTGCCGCCAGCAAACGCACCGGCACCCAATCGAAAGCGTGACGCAATTGCGCAGCACGCTCGACCAGCGCCGGATTGCAGCCGTGCTCTTCGGCCAGCGCCAGCAAACGATAGGCCAATGCCGCCACGGGGCCGAGAAGGAAGTACCAGAAGATCACCGCGAAGAAACTCTGATAGGCCTGCCACAGCAGATGCCCTTGCACCCGCTCGAGCAACTGCTCGCCGTTGTCGGCGCAGATATCCAGGTCGCGCTTGGCGACGTGCGCCGCCGCTTGCAGATCCTCACGGCGCCAGGCATCGCGGAACGGGCCGAGGCCGCCGAGCAGATCGCCGCGTCCGAGGCTGTAGATCACCACCAGCAAATGCACCGGCAGCGCCAGCAAACCGTAAGCCACAGGTTCCAGCACCAGCAGCAACAGCGCCAGCAACGCCACCGGGAACAGCACCAGAATCGTCAGCACCAGCCACGGTTGCCTGGCCAGCCGTTTGCTGTTTTCGAGTTTGTGCAGTTCGCGGATCCATCCGCCGTCGCGTTGAAGCCGATGGCGCAGGGCCGAAAACTTCTCGATCCACAGCGCCAGCAGTAACACCAGAAAACTCATTGTCCTTCCTCTTTTGCCAGGGCGGCGCGGTAGCGTGCCCAGTCGAATGCCGGTCCCGGATCGGTCTTGCGCCCCGGCGCGATATCGCTGTGGCCGCAGATGCGCTGATCGGTGATCGCTGGAAAGCGTTTCTGCAACTGCCGGGTCAGCGCAGTCAACGCGCGATATTGCTCGTCGGTGAACGGCAGATCATCGGTGCCTTCCAGCTCGATGCCCACGGAAAAATCGTTACAGGTTTCACGACCCTCGAACATCGAAACGCCGGCATGCCACGCCCGTTCCAGACAGGAGACAAACTGGGTGACCTTGCCGTCACGTTCGATCAGAAAATGCGCCGAGACACGCAGGTCAGCGATGCCTGCAAAGTACGGGTGTTCAGTGACATCCAGACGATTCTGGAAAAATTCCTGCACCTTGCCCGTGGCGAATTGCGCCGGCGGCAGGCTGATGTTGTGGATGACCAACAGGGACACTTCGCCCGCCGGGCGCTCATTGAAGTTGGGCGACGGGCAGATCTGCACGCCATGACACCACCCGCTCGCGGGATCCAACTGCATACCGATTCCTTTAACGCCGACCATGTGGGCGCCCAGTATGCCGCGATCCGCCCCCACCGTGCGATCACTTGCCGCGATTGAGTCGCCGCAGGTCGCCCAACACCGATTCCAGTGCGCGGTCGAACAGCAAGGTGTCATCCAGTGCGCGCGCGACCCCACGGCTGAAAGCCAAGGCGAGGTCGGTGCGGCTGTGTTCCAGCACTTTCGTCCCGGTGCGGTCGACGAAGACATATTTGCCGGTCTCTTCGATGATCGCGGCGAGTTTGCAACGCAAGGTCTGTTCGTCGTCTGCGTCGAACACCACCCAGTGGCCCACACGCAACTGCTCGACCTGAGACAGACCGGCAGCGTCTTGCGCCAGGCGCGGCGCCGGGGTGGCTGCCGTCTGGCCGGCACTGTGCTGCAAGAGCTCGGGAGTAACTTCGATCAACGGCATGACGCTGTGATCGGCATCGTCGGAACGCTCCAGCACGCGCACGTGCAGAGCCTCCAGCTCACCGAAAAATTCACTGGTGGCAAAGGGGTCGAACGCGGTGCTGCTCAGGCCATCGCGCAGCGACTTGAGCAAACCCGGCACCAGTGCCAGCAGGCGCAGGCTGGATTCGCCGTCGTCATGGCGCTGCACGCTCCAGACCAACTGTTCCATGGTCTGCACATCGGCATGCCATTCGGCGGACTGATCGCCGTGCTTGAGGCAGGTCAGCAACAACACTTTGCTCCAGGCCTGCTGGACGAAACTCACCACCGTCGCCGGCAGCACTTTGCCCAGTAGCGCCTGTTGCAACGCCTGCGCGACACGCCGCTGAGCCAGCTCGGCCTTCGCCCGGCCTTCCTCGGCGTCCCGCAAGCGTTGTTCCAGCAGTTCGGTGCGGCGGCGCTCTTCCTGAGTGAAGGCGAGGAAGTCGGCGAGCAGTTCGGAGAAGATCGCCGGGTCGTCGACAAACTCGCTGAGCAAGCGCTGTACCACTTGCTCGATGCGCACATAGAGGTTGTCGCGCTCAGCGCCGTCGCAATCGCTCCAGCCCATTGCGGCCTCGGCGATTTCGTTGAGCAGGCGCCGCGCCGGGTGCGTGCTGCGGCTGAAGAAACTCTTGTCCAGCACCGCAACCTTGAGCATCGGAATCTGCAATCGACCGATCAGCGCCTTGAGCGCATCGGGCACATTGCGATCGTCGAGGATGCAGTCGAAAACCATGGCGATCAGGTTGATCACATCTTCGTCGGCAGTCGCGACAACGCGTGAGCGGCCACTTCGGACGCTGACTCGGGTCAGCAACTGTTCGAGCTGATGACGCAGATCGAAATCTTCCTGAGCCTCCAGCGCCGGTACGTATTGCTGCAAGTGCGACAACAACCGCAGCAGGTCGCGGGTGTTGATCGGATGCGCCGGGGCGCCGGGCTCCAGGGTCGGTGTGACGCGGCCGCGGACCTGGGCGAGCAATTGCTGCATCGCGGCGAACACTTCCTCGATGCCTTCGTCCGCTGGCGGCTCGTCGAGATCTTCAATCAATGTGTCGCTGTCCGCAGGCTCGACCATGCGACGAGCCACTGCGGGTTTCAGATGTGGCAACACGCCGGTGGCGAGCAACAACTGATTGGCCTCGCCATACAACTGTTCGGTGTCAGCCAGCACATAGCGTTCGAACAGCTTGAGCAGGATCAGCTTGACCTTGATCTCGACGCCGAGGTTACGCCCGGCCTGCAGGAAATATTCGCAGAGCATGGCCGGACTCAGCGGGTTGTGCTGATCGTCCAGACGCTTGCCGAGCATCGAGCTGAAGCGTGCGGTCAGTTGGTCGAGAGCGAAGCCGTCGCGCTTGAGCACACGGCTGACCATGGTCTGCACGGCCACGGTGCGCTCCATGGCATCGGTGCGCGGCGCCGACTCTTCGACCACCGGCGTGCGTGGCAGGGTGTTGGCGGCGGGGTCGTATTGGGTAAGGCCGGCGAAGGCTTCGAAAAACAGCTCGAGAAAGCCACGCTCGATGTTCTTGCGTTTGAGGCGCAGGTCGCGCATGGCTTCGAAAAAGATGTTCTGATCGACGTCGTTGCGCGCCCGGTCGGCCATTTCGAACAGCGTGTCGTCGGCGTTATCGAACAGCTCCTGCAAATCGTGGCGCAGCTGCTGCGCAGCCTTGTCGCGAACCTGCAGCAGAATCACCGGCAAGCGGGCAAGCGGCGAGTGGTCCGCCAGATCGGCAGTCGCCCGGTGCAAAGGCACCACTTTCCCGTCGTTGCGCATCCAAGCCTCCTGGAACGGTGATTCGGTTCGTCGCTTTGACACTGCCCAACTGGACTCGTTCGTCAAAGCCATGACGTCAAATACAAGGCGGATTATCTGGCAAAACAGGCCAGCGATGCTATAGGCCTCAGGGTTTCCCCTATACGCCATACACCTCGCACTCAGCGCAGGAAAATCGACCAGATGCGTCAGGCACGAACGTTCTCGCCTTGGGTTGGCTCGCGCCCTGCCCCTATAATCGAACCACTTTGTTTGTGGAGTCCGTTATGCCGAATCTACGTCTCGCCGATCTGACCGCCGAAATCGAAAACAACGTGCGCCGTGCGTTGCTCGAAGACGTCGGCAGCGGCGACATCACCGCGCAACTGATCCCGGCCGAACGCCTGGCCAAAGCCACCATCATCACCCGTGACGACGCCGTCATCTGCGGCACCGCGTGGGTCGATGCGGTGTTTCGCCAGCTCGATCCGCGCGTGGCGGTGCATTGGCAAGTGGTCGACGGCCAGCGGGTCAAAGCCAATCAGCCGCTGTTTCACCTGGAAGGCCCGGCGCGCTCACTGCTGACCGGTGAACGCAGCGCGTTGAACTTCCTGCAGTTGCTGTCCGGCGTAGCGACGCGCGCGCAGTACCTGGCGGACTTCGTCGGCGAGACGCAGGTCAAGTTGCTCGACACGCGCAAAACCCTGCCCGGCCTGCGGATGGCGCAGAAATATGCGGTGACCTGCGGCGGCTGCCACAACCATCGCATCGGTCTCTACGATGCCTTCCTGATCAAGGAAAACCACATCGCCGCCAGTGGTGGCATCGCCGAAGCCGTGGCCGCCGCACACAAGATCGCCCCGGGCAAACCGGTGGAGATTGAAGTGGAAAGTCTTGAGGAGTTGCAGCAAGCGCTGGAAGCCGGCGCCGACATCATCATGCTCGACGAACTGAGCCTGGACGACATGCGCGAAGCGGTACGCCTGACCGCCGGCAAGGCGAAACTGGAAGCCAGCGGCGGCATCAACGAAAGCACGCTGCTGCCGATCGCCGAAACGGGCGTGGATTACATTTCGATCGGTGCGATGACCAAGGATGTCAAAGCGGTGGATCTGTCGATGCGACTAAGCCTCTAAACGCAGCGGCAAGCGGCAAGCTGCAAGGCAAGCGACTCTGCTTTGACTTGCAGCTTGTAGCTAGAAGCTCGCAGCTGCTCTTATACGACGAGATTGTTCATCTCGCAGTACTCTTCCCACTCGACACCCAATACTTCCGCCGCTTCCTTGTGCAGCACGAGGCGCTGCGCCTCGAACTCCTCTGGCGTGCTCGTGTACTTGAGGGTCAGCTCCCACGGCTGCAAGCCCTGCGCTTCGGCTTCGTCTTCGAAGGCCCACTGGATCTGGTCTTTTTGATCATCGGGACTCAGGTCCTTGATCTCATCCTTCAGGTCCGGCACATCCAGAAGGTATTTTTCCAGCGCTTGTTCGTGGCGTTGCTCTTGGGTCAATTCAGTCATGGGGTTCTCGCTGATCTTAGGAATGGAGGATGGATCTGGATCATCAAGGATCTCTCTGACGCGGACTGGCCGGCCTTCGGAACCATTCGGGATCATCTGAAAACTGCTAAGCGATGCTCATGCAGGCACCGAATATAGGACGTTTGCATGACGAATTACACGGCTCTTTACATCTCTTGCACAAAAAGCTGACCTGCGGAACATGAATCGATGTGGCGCGCTGAGGAGTCGGTGCCCGAGACAGGAATCGAACCTGCGACCTTCGCGTTACGAGTGCGCTGCTCTACCGGCTGAGCTACACGGGCGGTGGGCTAAACCTAGCACCGGTCTCGAGCTGCGGCAAATTTGTGGGTTGTCTGATGGTTTTCTTTTGAGAACCACATTTGTGGCGAGGGGATAAATCCCCTCGCCACAATTTCTTTATTTCAGATAAAAAATGCCCCCGCCGTTTGCACGGCGGGGGCATCTTCATTGCGCTAAAGCGTTGGGGTGATTAAACGCCCGAAGCCTTGGCAGCTGCCACGTCTTTGATGGACAGCTTGATACGGCCGCGGTTGTCCACGTCCAATACCAGCACTTCCACTTCCTGGCCTTCTTTCAGGATGTCGGTCACTTTCTCAACGCGAGCGTCGCTCAGCATCGAGATGTGCACCAGACCGTCCTTGCCCGGCAGGATGTTGACGAATGCGCCGAAGTCGACGATGCGCTCAACCTTGCCGACGTAGATCTTGCCGATCTCGGCTTCTGCCGTGATGCTCAGAACGCGCTGACGAGCAGCTTCTGCGGCATCCTTGGTTTCGCCGAAGATCTTGATCGAACCGTCGTCTTCGATGTCGATCGAAGCCTTGGTTTCTTCGCAGATCGCACGGATGGTCGCGCCACCTTTACCGATAACGTCACGGATCTTGTCGGTGTCGATCTTCATCGCGATCATGGTCGGAGCGTTGGCCGACAGTTCGGTACGCGACTGGCCAATGATCTGGTTCATCTGACCGAGGATGTTCAGGCGCGCTTCAAGGGCCTGGCCCAGAGCGATTTCCATGATCTCTTCGGTGATGCCCTTGATCTTGATGTCCATCTGCAGCGCAGTAACGCCTTTGGCGGTACCGGCTACCTTGAAGTCCATGTCGCCCAGGTGATCTTCGTCGCCGAGGATGTCGGTCAGGACGGCGAACTTCTCGCCTTCTTTAACCAGACCCATGGCGATACCGGCTACCGGTGCCTTCATCGGTACACCAGCGTCCATCAGTGCCAGGGAAGCACCGCACACGGAAGCCATCGAGCTCGAACCGTTGGATTCGGTGATTTCCGATACCACGCGGATGGTGTACGGGAACACGTCAGCGGCTGGCAGCATGGCCGAAACCGAACGACGGGCCAGACGGCCGTGACCGATTTCGCGACGACCGGCGCCACCCATGCGACCACACTCGCCTACCGAGAACGGCGGGAAGTTGTAGTGCAGCATGAACGGGTCTTTCTTTTCGCCTTCCAGGGTGTCCAGCAGTTGCGCGTCACGGGCGGTGCCCAGTGTTGCAACAACCAGTGCCTGGGTCTCGCCACGGGTGAACAGAGCCGAACCGTGAGTCTTCGGCAGAACGCCGACTTCGATGTTCAGCGGACGTACAGTCTTGGTGTCGCGACCGTCGATACGTGGCTTGCCGTTAACGATGTTTTCGCGAACGGTGCGGTATTCGATTTCGCCGAAGGCTGCTTTGACTTCAGCAGCGCTTGGCTGGCCTTCCTCACCGGACAGCTTGGCGACCACTTGGTCCTTCAGCTCACCCAGGCGAGCGTAACGGTCGGCCTTGATGGTGATGGTGTAAGCCTGGGAAATCGCTTCGCCGAACTCGGCACGGATAGCGCCCAGCAGTTCGGTGGCTTCTGGCGCAGGAGCCCAGTTCCAGGTTGGCTTGGCGGCTTCGGCAGCCAGTTCTTTCACAGCGTTGATCACAACCTGGAATTCGTCGTGAGCGAACAGTACCGCGCCCAGCATCTGGTCTTCGGTCAGCTCTTTGGCTTCCGATTCAACCATCAGCACGGCGTCGGAAGTACCGGCAACGACCATGTCCAGGCTCGAAGCGGCCTGCTGCTCGTAAGTCGGGTTCAGCAGGTAGCCGGTGCTTTCGTGGAAAGCCACGCGAGCGGCGCCGATCGGGCCGTCGAATGGAATGCCGGAAATGGCCAGGGCAGCCGAGGTACCGATCATCGCAGCGATGTCCGGATCGGTCTTCTTGCTGGTGGAAACGACGGTGCAGACAACCTGCACTTCGTTCATGAAGCCTTCTGGGAACAGCGGACGGATCGGACGGTCGATCAGTCGGGAAGTCAGGGTTTCTTTCTCGGAAGGACGGCCTTCACGCTTGAAGAAACCGCCAGGGATCTTACCGGCAGCGTAAGTCTTTTCCTGGTAATGAACGGACAGAGGGAAGAAGCCCTTGCCCGGATCGGCTTGCTTTGCACCGACAACAGTCACCAACACGCTGACGTCGTCGTCAACGGTGACCAATACTGCGCCGGAGGCCTGACGGGCGATACGGCCTGTCTCGAGGGTAACGGTCGATTGACCGAACTGGAATTTTTTGATTACCGGGTTCACGGTGTCCTACCTTCTTTGTGGCTCTTGGGGGAAACGGTTTCTTGCGAATTCTTGGGCAATCTCGGGAATCGGCCCGATGGCAATTGTCCGGGTGCTACAGGTAAAGCCATGCTGCAGATAAAACTTGAGGCTGGGAGCCTGCAAGACGCCAGCGGAAAACCGCTGACGCCCGACAGACCACCAACCTCATAGCGCAATCGCTGATTAGCGACGCAGACCCAGGCGAGCGATCAGCGCGGCGTACCGGCTTACGTCCTTGCCTTTCAGGTAGTCCAGCAGCTTGCGACGCTGGTTAACCATGCGGATCAGACCACGACGGGAGTGGTGATCTTTACCGTTGGCCTTGAAGTGACCTTGCAGTTTGTTGATGTTGGCGGTCAGCAGTGCAACCTGCACTTCTGGCGAACCAGTGTCACCAACAGCTTGCTGGTAGTCAGCAACGATTTGAGCTTTTTCTTGAACGTCGAGAGCCATGAGGCAATCCTTCCTTATCAGGAAACTGTTTCAGGGAAACAGCTTCAACAGGCCAGGGACAAATCCCTGTATCTATAAATGAGTAGTGACCATGCCTGTTAACAGCCACACTCGCCGGCCCGCTTAACGCAGACCGGTTCCGGTCATTCTGACCGAATCAAGCGACGCGGCGCGATACGCCCGTCTTCGCTCACTTCACCGATACCGATGAAGCGACCATTGTGATCCTGTACTCGTACCATGCCGAACTTCGGTGCATCCGGGGCACGTACCGGCTGGCCGTTGAGCCAGTAGAACGCGCTCGCTTCCGAGAAGTGCAGCAACGGCCAATCCTGCAGGCCGCTGTCCGATGGCATCAGGAAGCGGTCGACCGCTTCATTGCCGCCTTCGGCATGTACCGCTTCCAGCTCTTCGAGGGTCACGGTCTGCGCCAAGGTGAAAGGCCCGGCCTGGGTCCGGCGCAATTCTGCAACGTACGCACCACAACCGAGTTGCTCACCGATATCCTCCACCAGGGTGCGAATATAGGTGCCCTTGCTGCAGTCCACCGCAAGCCGCGCAGTATCGCCTTCGAAGGCCAGCAATTCCAAGCGCGCAATAGTAACAGAACGCGGTTCGCGCTCCACTACTTCGCCTGCACGTGCCAGTTTGTACAGCGGCTGGCCATCACGCTTGAGTGCCGAGTACATCGGCGGTATCTGACTGATTTGCCCACGAAATTTCGGCAGAACCGCTTCGACATCGGCGCGACCAACGGTCACCGGACGCTCCTGCAAAACCTCGCCTTCGGCATCGGCCGTGGTGGTGGTCTTGCCCAGTTGCGCCAGAGTCTCGTAGCCCTTGTCGGAATCGAGCAGGTATTGCGAGAACTTGGTCGCCTCGCCGAAGCACAGCGGCAACACGCCGGTGGCCAACGGGTCGAGGCTGCCGGTGTGCCCGGCCTTTTCGGCATTGAGCAGCCAGCGCACCTTCTGCAATGCCGCGTTAGAGGTGAACCCCAACGGCTTGTCTAGCAGAATGATGCCGCTGACGTTACGACGGATACGTTTGACCTGAGCCACCGAATTACTCCTTGGTGTCTTCAGGTGCAGGAGCGGCAACGTGCTGATTGTCTTCAGCGACGGCGCGCTCGATCAGCGCCGACAGATGCGCGCCACGCACGACGGATTCGTCGTAGTGGAAGTGCAGTTGCGGCACGCTGCGCAGCTTCATTTCGCGGGCCAATTGCATGCGCAGGAAGCCTGCGGCGGCATTGAGCACCTTGATGCTTTGCGCGATGTCTTCAGCGTTGTCCTGACCCATCACGGTAATGAAAATCTTCGCGTGACCGACGTCACGGGACACTTCCACAGCGGTGATGGTGACCAGGCCGACGCGCGGGTCTTTGACTTCGCGAGGGATCAGCTGCGCCAGCTCGCGCTGCATCTGATCGCCGATACGTTGGGTACGGCTGTATTCTTTTGCCATGATTTGTTACCTGTTACTGCCCAGCGGTGAAACCCGCAAGGTCTGAAAGCGGCAAACGCCCGGCCTGACAAAAGCCAGACCGGGCGTTGCGTTTAGAGTCCGGACGCTGTGCCGTGCATTTGCATGCTACGGCCCATCGTGGCCCTTGAAGTGCGCGAGTCAGAGGCTGCGAGCAACCTGAACCTTCTCGAAGACTTCGATCTTGTCGCCGACTTTGACGTCGTTGTAGCTCTTCACGCCGATACCGCATTCCATGCCGGCACGTACTTCGGAAGCGTCATCCTTGAAGCGGCGCAGGGATTCCAGCTCGCCTTCGAAGATAACGATGTCTTCACGCAGTACACGGATCGGACGGTTACGGTGCACAACACCTTCGATCACCATGCAACCGGCGATCGCGCCAAACTTCGGCGAACGGAACACGTCACGCACTTCGGCGACACCCAGGATGTTCTCGCGAACATCGCTGCCGAGCATGCCGGTCAGGGCTTTCTTGACGTCTTCGATGATGTCGTAGATCACGTTGTAGTAACGCATATCCAGACCTTCCTGCTCGACGATCTTGCGAGCGCCGGCATCGGCACGCACGTTGAAGCCGAACAGTACAGCGTTGGAAGCCAGTGCCAGGTTGGCGTCGGATTCGGTGATACCACCGACACCGCCACCCACGACGCGCACTTGTACTTCGTCGTTGCCCAGGCCATTCAAGGCACCGTTCAACGCTTCCAGCGAACCACGGACGTCGGATTTGAGGACGATGTTGAGCGTCTTCTTCTCGGCCTGACCCATGTTTTCGAAGATGTTTTCCAGCTTGCCGGCGTGAGCGCGAGCCAGTTTGACTTCGCGGAACTTGCCTTGACGGAACAGAGCCACTTCACGGGCTTTCTTCTCGTCGGCAACCACGCTCATCTCGTCGCCAGCGTCCGGCGTACCGTCCAGGCCGAGGATCTCGACAGGGATGGATGGACCGGCTTCCTTGATTGGCTTGCCGTTCTCGTCGAGCATGGCACGTACACGGCCGTAGTTCGAACCGACCAGGACCATGTCGCCTTGACGCAGCGTACCGTCCTGAACGAGCACGGTTGCCACCGGGCCACGACCCTTGTCGAGACGCGATTCAACCACCACACCACGGCCAGGAGCCGACGGTGTAGCTTTCAGTTCGAGAACTTCGGCCTGCAGCAGAACGGCTTCAAGCAGCTCGTCCACGCCAGTACCCATCTTCGCCGAAACCGGTACGAATGGCGTGTCGCCACCCCAGTCTTCGGAAGTCACGCCGTGAACCGACAGCTCGCTGCGGATGCGATCGAGATCGGCGCCCGGCTTGTCGATCTTGTTCACTGCGACCACCAGCGGCACGCCAGCTGCCTGAGCATGCTGAACCGCTTCGATGGTTTGCGGCATCACGCCGTCGTCCGCTGCAACCACGAGGATCACGATGTCAGTCGCCTTGGCACCACGGGCACGCATTGCGGTAAACGCAGCGTGACCCGGGGTGTCGAGGAAAGTGACCATGCCGCGATCAGTCTCAACGTGGTATGCACCGATGTGCTGGGTGATACCGCCGGCTTCGCCAGCAGCTACCTTGGCACGACGGATGTAGTCGAGCAGGGAAGTCTTACCGTGGTCAACGTGGCCCATTACGGTCACGACTGGTGCACGGGAGAACGACTCACCTTCAAACTTCAGGGACTCGGCCAGGGAATCTTCCAGAGCGGTGTCGCTGACCAGGGTCACTTTGTGGCCCAGTTCTTCGGCTACCAGTTGAGCAGTTTCCTGATCAAGCACCTGGTTGATGGTCGCTGGGGTACCCAGTTTGAACATGAACTTGATGATTTCAGCCGCTTTGACCGACATCTGATTGGCCAGATCGCCAACCGTGATGGTCTCGCCGATCTGCACATCACGCACGACAGGGCCGGTCGGGCTCTGGAAACCGTGGGCGTTGCGTTTCTTCAGCTTGGCCTTGCCGCGACCACCACGACGGAAGCCATCGCTTTCTTCGTCGGTAGTGCGTGGCGCCACACGTGGTGCCGGCGCTTTTTCTTTGACCGATGCGCGATGCGGAGCGTTTTTGCGCTCGCCATCACCGCCACCGCTGCGACGATTGTTATCGTCGGCACGTGGCTTGTCCGGACGGCGCTGTTCGTTCTGCTTGTTGCGAACGTCAGCCGATGGAGCAGGAGCAGCAGCCACCGGTGCGCTTTCGCGAACAGGTTCGGCAGCAGCCGGTGCCGCAACGGCGTCGCTGGCAGCGGTTTGCGCAGCAGCAGGCTGGCGACGCGCTTCTTCTTCGGCGCGTTGCTTGGCTTCTTCTTCAGCCTTCTGACGGGCAGCATTTTCTACTGCGCGACGCTCATCCAGTTCACGCTTGCGCTCGGCTTCGATTTCTTCCGGGCTGCGCTGTACGAAAACTTTCTTCTTGCGAACTTCAACGCTGATGCTCTTGCTACCAGCCACACGCAGGGTGCTGGTGGTTTTACGCTGCAGCGTGATCTTGCGTGGTTCTTCCACTTTCGCCTTGTGACTGCTCTTCAAGTGAGTCAGCAGGGATTGCTTCTCACTGTCAGTCACATTTTCGTCGGCGGCGGTGTGCGGCAGACCTGCCTCACGCATCTGCTGCAACAGGCGCTCTACCGGTGTTTTGACCTCATCGGCCAGTTGTTTCACCGTGACTTGCGTCATGCACTTCTCTCCTCAGGCCGCGCCTAATTACTCGAACCAGTGGGCTCGGGCGGCCATGATCAACTTGCCGGCACGATCATCGTCAATGCCGTCGATGTCGAGCAGGTCGTCAATAGACTGCTCGGCCAGGTCTTCGCGGGTAATTACGCCGCGCACCGCCAGTTCCATCGCCAAATCCTTGTCCATACCCTCAAGCGAGAGCAGGTCTTCGGCCGGATGGGCGTCTGCCAGCTTTTCCTCAGTAGCGATGGCTTTGGTCAACAAGCGATCCTTGGCGCGAGCACGAAGCTCGTTGACGATGTCCTCGTCAAAGCCGTCGATGTTGAGCATTTCCTCCACCGGTACGTAGGCAATCTCTTCCAGGCTGGTGAAGCCTTCATCTACCAGCACCTGAGCCAGTTCTTCGTCGACTTCCAGCTCGTCGATGAAGTTGCGCAGGATGTCGCCGGTTTCTGCTTGCTGCTTAGCCTGGATGTCCGATTCGGTCATCACGTTCAGGGTCCAGCCAGTCAACTGGCTCGCCAGACGCACGTTCTGACCACCGCGACCGATGGCCTGAGCCAGATTGTCTGCGCCAACGGCGATGTCCATGGCATGGGCATCTTCGTCAACGATAATTGCCGCAACCTCGGCCGGGGACATGGCGTTGATCACGAACTGGGCCGGGTTGTCGTCCCACAGCACGATATCAACACGCTCACCGCCCAACTCACCCGATACCGCCTGGACGCGCGAACCGCGCATACCGATGCAGGCACCTTGCGGATCGATGCGCTTGTCCTTGGAACGGACGGCGATCTTGGCGCGCGAACCCGGATCACGGGAGGCGGCCATGACCTCGATGAGGCCTTCGGCGATTTCCGGCACTTCGATACGGAACAGCTCGATCAGCATTTCCGGCGCGGTACGCGACAGGATCAGCTGCGGGCCGCGGTTCTCGGTGCGGATTTCCTTGAGCAGCGCACGCAGACGCACGCCGACACGGAAGGTTTCGCGAGAAATGATGTCTTCGCGGGCCAGCAATGCTTCAGCATTGTTGCCCAGATCGACGATCACGTTGTCGCGGGTAACTTTTTTCACGGTGCCGGAGATGATTTCTCCCAGGCGCTCGCGATAGGCGTCAACCACTTGAGCGCGCTCGGCTTCGCGAACTTTCTGCACGATGACCTGCTTGGCAGTCTGTGCAGCGATGCGGCCGAACTCGATGGATTCGATTTTCTCTTCGACGACGTCACCGACCTTGGCACCAGGATGCGTTTCGGCAACCTTGCTTGGCCAGGTCTCGATGGCCGGATCGTCGAGATCATTCTCTTCGACGACCGTCCAGCGACGGAAGGTTTCGTAGGAACCGGTGTGGCGGTTGATCTCCACACGCAGGTCCACTTCGTCTTCAAAACGCTTTTTGGTAGCAGTGGCCAGAGCCAGCTCCAGCGCTTCAAAAATTACGCTTGCCGGTACACCCTTTTCATTGGATACCGACTCAACAACCAGCAGTACTTCTTTGCTCATCGTACGCCTCGCCTTTCGCAAGCCATTGGATCCGCGGGATCCGCGTCTCAGTCAAAACTGGGAATAATGTTGGCCTTGTCGATCATATCGATCGGCAACAGGAACTCGTGGTCTTCTACCTGCACCACGACGTCCTGCTCTTCTACACCGCGCAGAAGGCCCTGAAAGTTGCGTCGTCCTTCGAAAGGCGAGCGCAGCTTGATCTTCACTTGTTCACCGGCAAATTTGGCAAACTGCTCAAGAGTGAACAGCGGGCGCTCCATGCCAGGCGAGGAAACTTCAAGGGTGTATTCAACGGAGATCGGATCTTCAACATCCAGAACGCCGCTGATCTGACGGCTGACAATGGCGCAATCGTCCACCAGCACGCCACCCTCTTTATCGATATAAACGCGCAACATCGAGTGACGACCCTGAGCCGAAAACTCGATACCCCAGCATTCATAGCCCAGGGCCACGACCACCGGGGCCAGCAAGGCCTGCAACTCTTCTAGCTTGCTCGACACCTGAACCCCCTAGTGCATGATATGTGCATGCTTTGCAAAATAAAAAAATGGGCATAACGCCCATCCTTGAAACGCCGTCGAACAGCGGCGTTGAAAGTATCCAGCTAACAAAAAGCCCCTTAAAAGGGGCTCCTTAAACTGGTTGCGGGGGCCGGATTTGAACCGACGACCTTCGGGTTATGAGCCCGACGAGCTACCAGACTGCTCCACCCCGCGACAAAGCTGGGGCGGAAGTATACGACCGATCCCTTTTAGGGTCAATGTAACCTTCCACCTGCAAGAAAGCCCGCAACAGCGGGCTCTCCTGACTAATTGGTACCGAGAAGGGGACTCGAACCCCTACACCCTATGGGCACAACCACCTCAAGGTTGCGTGTCTACCAATTCCACCACCTCGGCAATACTACGCTTGAAACTCTTCTTACTTCTGCTCTTGAGCTGGAGGCACGTCAGTCGCTGGAGTAGCCGACTTTTGCTCTTGAAGCACCGGGACATCATCAGAAGCCGGTTGTTGCTTAGGCACTTCCAACACTGCTGGATCTGGAAGACCTGCTTGAGTCAGCTGATGAGCTTTCTCTTTAGCAAAGTAACCTAACCCCAAGCTGGTTATGAAGAAACCGGCGGCAAGTATAGCAGTAAACTTACTAAGAAAGGTAGAGGAACCTTGGCTTCCGAACACAGTATTTGAAGCACCTGCTCCGAAAGACGCGCCAGCGTCCGCACCCTTACCCTGCTGCAGCAAAACCAGAGCAACTACGCCCAATGCACCCAGCAGATGAAAAACGACTACGACTGTTTCCAGCATTTTTTCAGTTTCCCGCGGCGCGACAGATCGCACCGAACTCATCTGCATTCAGGGAAGCTCCACCAATGAGCCCCCCATCGATATCCGGCATGCCGAACAGTTCGACCGCATTGGCCGCCTTCACGCTGCCGCCGTATAGAAGCCGCACACCTCGTGCGACTTCAGAATTCTCTGCCGCCAACTGCTCGCGAATGGCCTTATGCACATCCTGAGCCTGTTGCGGCGTTGCAGTCAGCCCGGTACCAATGGCCCAGACCGGCTCGTATGCAATCACTGCCTTGGCAAAGGCACCGACACCCAGCTCCTCGATGATGCTGCCCAGCTGACGCCCGACAACTTCAAGAGTTTTTCCGGCTTCGCGCTGCTCGAGGGTTTCCCCTACACACAACACCGGAATCAAGCCACATGCCTGCGCCGCTGCGAACTTGCGATTCAGCATCCCGTCTCGCTCGCCGAGAATCTGGCGGCGTTCGGAGTGCCCGACAAGCACCAGGGAACAACCTGCATCCACCAGCTGGCTGGGAGCAATCTCACCAGTCAACGCACCTTGCATGGCTTCCACCGCAGAATTCTGCGCGCCGACCGAAATCGACTTGCCTTTCAAGCCATCAATCACTTGATTGATATACAAGCAAGGCGGGAACACCGCGACATCAACACCGCTAGGCAAGGCCAGATGACGAAGGCCGTTGATCAGCTCAGCGACGCTGGCGCGGGTACCGTGCATCTTCCAGTTACCAGCTACCATAGGGCGACGCATGCTGTACCTCGTCGGTCAAAGTGGGCGCAGATGTTACCCAACACAATCATGGCTTGCAAGCCGTATCAGGCAGAAACTTCGGTTACCAGTTTTGCCAGCTCTTCGGCATAGCCGCGAACCTGGTTTTCGTCCTCGCCTTCGACCATTACGCGCACCAGAGGCTCTGTGCCGGACTTGCGCAGAAGCACGCGACCGCGCCCCGCCATCGCCTGAGTTACACGGGCACTGGCTTCCTTGACAGCCGGATGCTCCAGCGGACTTTCACCGCCGCCAAAGCGAACGTTGATCAGCACCTGAGGGCACTTGCGCAACGCCTGCCGCGTTTGCGCCAAGCCTTCGTTGCGGGATTTCAGAGCCATCAACACTTGCAAGGCCGCGATGATCGCGTCGCCCGTGGTGGTGTGATTGAAGCAGACCACATGCCCGGAGTTTTCCCCACCAACGAGCCAGTTGCGCTCTTGCAGTTCGGCAATCACGTAGCGGTCACCGACATTGGCGCGAACGAACGGGATCGACAAATCCGCAAGGGCCAGTTCGAGACCAAGATTGCTCATCAACGTACCGACGACGCCACCCTGCAACTTGCCACGCTCATGCAAATCGCGGGCAATGATAAACAGCAGGTCGTCACCATCAACAATGGCGCCGGTGTGATCGACCATCAATACCCGATCGCCATCACCGTCGAAGGCGATACCCAGGTCCGCATGCTCAGCCAGAACGGCGGCCTGCAATGGCCCCATATGCGTGGAACCGCAGTTATCGTTGATGTTCAACCCATTCGGCTGGGCAGATAGCACGACAACTTCGGCACCCAGCTCACGGAAGACGCTCGGTGCAACCTTGTAAGTCGCACCATGCGCGCAGTCGATGACGATCTTCAGGCCGGCGAAATTGGAGCCAGTAGGAACGCTGCTTTTGCAGAACTCGATGTAGCGACCCGATGCATCATTGATTCGCGACACCTTGCCGATCTTGCTCGACTCGACGACGGTCATCGGCGTGTCGAGCAATTCTTCGATCATCAACTCCAACTCATCCGGCAGCTTGGTGCCTTTACCGGAGAAGAACTTGATGCCGTTGTCATCATGCGGGTTGTGCGATGCACTGATCACGATACCGGCTTCAGCCTGGAACGTACGCGAAAGATAGGCGATGGCAGGCGTCGGCATCGGGCCGAGCAGCATCACATCGGCGCCCGCCGAGGTCAGCCCGGCCTCGAGTGCCGATTCGAACATATAACCGGAGATCCGCGTGTCCTTGCCGACCAGCACCTTGCAGGCCCCCATCTTGCGGAAAGCCATACCAGCCGCCCAGCCGAGCTTGAGCATGAAGTCAGGCGTGATCGGGTATTCACCAACACGACCGCGAATGCCGTCGGTACCAAAATATTTCTTGCTCATAAGTGCTCCATCATTCTTATTCGGCTGATTCAACGGCCGCGATCATTCGCACAACATCGACGGTTTCCGCCACATCGTGGACGCGCAATATACGTGCGCCTTTAACTGACGCCAGCGCCGCCAGCGCCAGTCCGCCGTGCAGGCGCTCGCCCACGGGACGGTTCAACGCGTGGCCAATCATACTCTTGCGCGAAACACCTACCAGCAATGGCCGTCCCAGCGCATGCAGAGCCTCCATGTGTTTGAACAAGCTTAGATTGTGCTGCAGGGTCTTGGCGAAGCCGAAGCCGGGATCAAGAATGATC
The DNA here is from genome assembly GCF_979258175.1 of Pseudomonas sp. AC255. NCBI lineage: Bacteria > Pseudomonadati > Pseudomonadota > Gammaproteobacteria > Pseudomonadales > Pseudomonadaceae > Pseudomonas > Pseudomonas sp. AC255. The sequence goes on from NZ_OZ409841.1 coordinate 4,414,541, forward strand.
CGCTCGGCGGGAATACCCGCCTGCGCGCACTGTTCCATGCGCTCGGCGAGAAACTCAGCGACCTCGCGAGTAACATCCTGATACTGCGGATTATCCTGCATATCGCCCGGTTCGCCGAGCATGTGCATGAGGCAGACCGGCAATCCGGTAGCCGCCGCCGCATCCAGCGCGCCATCGCGACGCAACGAACGCACATCGTTGATCAGGCCGGCACCGAGCCGTGCGGTTTCGCGCATGACTGCCGGGGTGGAAGTATCGACCGAGATGATGACATCCAACTCGCGATTGATCAGCTCGACAATCGGCGCGACGCGCTCGAGCTCCTCCAGAGGAGAAACCGCTCGCGCGCCTGGCCGGGTCGATTCGCCGCCGACATCAATCAGCGTCGCGCCAGCCAGCACCATGGCTTCGGCATGGCGCAGCGCCGCATCGAGCTGGCTGTAGCGGCCGCCGTCGGAAAAGGAATCAGGAGTGACATTGAGAATGCCCATGACATGCGTCTGGGCCAAATCAAGAACCCGGTTGCCGCAAGGCAACCGGGTCAGGGACTGTACAGAAGTCATTTCAAGCCTTAAACGTCAGCAGCCGGACCGCCAATCGGTTTTTCCGGACGCTCATCCTGCACGACAGGCGGCGGAGGCGTACCGGTGCCACCCGACCAGTCGCGAGGTTCGCGAGGCGTGCGGCCGGCCATGATGTCGTCAATCTGCTCGGCATCGATGGTTTCGTACTTCATCAGCGCATCAGCCATGGCATCCAGCTTGTCACGGTTATCCGTGAGGATCTGCTTGGCGGTGCCGTAGCACTGATCAATGATGCTGCGCACTTCGGAGTCGATCAGTTTGGCTGTCTCACCGGAGAAGCTGGCAGCCTGACCACCACCACCGCGACCGAGGAACACTTCGCCTTCTTCTTCGGCGTACATCAGCGGACCGAGTTTTTCCGACAGACCCCATTTCGTCACCATGTTCCGGGCAATCTGACTTGCACGCATGATGTCGTTGGAGGCCCCGGTAGTCACACCATCGAAGCCCAGGGTCATTTCTTCAGCGATACGGCCACCGTACAACGAGCAGATCTGGCTGATCAGCGCACGCTTGGACAGGCTGTAGCGATCTTCTTCCGGCAGGAACATCGTCACACCCAGCGCACGACCGCGCGGGATGATCGACACTTTGTAGACCGGATCATGCTCGGGAACAACGCGACCGACAATGGCATGGCCAGCTTCGTGGTAGGCCGTGTTCTGCTTTTCTTTCTCGGACATGACCATGGATTTGCGCTCGGCGCCCATCATGATCTTGTCTTTCGCCAGTTCGAACTCTTTCATCTCGACGATGCGTTTGCCGCTACGTGCAGCGAACAACGACGCTTCGTTGACCAGGTTTGCCAGGTCAGCACCCGAGAAGCCCGGAGTACCACGTGCGATCACTGCCGGAGCAACGTCGTCGCCCATTGGCACTTTGCGCATGTGCACTTTCAGAATCTGCTCGCGACCGCGAATGTCTGGCAAGCCAACCACCACCTGACGGTCGAAACGGCCCGGACGCAGCAGCGCAGGGTCGAGTACGTCCGGACGGTTGGTCGCAGCAATCACGATGATGCCGTCATTCATTTCGAAGCCGTCCATCTCCACCAGCAACTGGTTGAGAGTCTGCTCACGTTCGTCGTGACCGCCACCCATGCCGGCGCCACGATGGCGACCTACGGCATCAATTTCGTCGATGAAGATGATGCAAGGGGCGTGCTTCTTGGCCTGCTCGAACATGTCACGGACGCGGCTGGCGCCGACACCGACGAACATTTCGACAAAGTCGGAACCGGAAATGGTGAAGAACGGCACTTTCGCTTCGCCGGCAATCGCCTTGGCCAGCAAGGTTTTACCGGTACCCGGCGGGCCGACCATCAGCACGCCGCGCGGAATACGACCGCCCAGACGCTGGAATTTGCCCGGATCACGCAGGAACTCAACCAGCTCGCCGACTTCTTCCTTGGCTTCGTCGCAACCGGCAACGTCAGCCAAAGTGGTTTTCACCTGATCTTCGGAGAGCAGGCGTGCCTTGCTCTTGCCGAAGCTCATCGGCCCGCCCTTGCCACCGGCACCACCCTGCATCTGGCGCATGAAGAACATGAACACCGCGATGATCACCAGGATCGGGAAGCTGGCTACCAGAAGCTGAGTCCAGATGCTTTGCTGTTCAGGCTGCTTGCCTTCAACCACAACGTGATTGTCGACCAGATCGCCGATCAGGCCATTGTCCTGAATTGCCGGACGAATGGTCTTGAAGCTGTCGCCATCGGTGCGCTTGCCGGTAATCACATAGCCGTCAACGGCTACGCGCTCGACCTTGCCATCCTTGACCTGCTGGATGAAGTCGGAATAGTTGAGGGTCTGCGGCTCGTTAGGGCTGGAGAAGTTGTTCATCACCGTCACCAGGACTGCCGCGATGATCAACCACAGGATCAGATTCTTTGCCATATCGTTCAATTAACTACCCTCTGAAGCAAGCTCCGCTACTGGCGCGCGCTTCGCATGATATTCACCGGCCTAACTTACTACATTACCTACAACTCTGGCAGGCGCCGTCTGTAACCCTTTGTGAAACACTTTCTACACAATATTCGCTTATGCCCGCAGAGCGAAATATGAAAAACCTATCGCCCTGCCGAAAAACCTCGTTTTACGCATCACCACCGCGATAACCCCAGGCCAGCATGTACTGCTCACGGGAGCTGCCACGGGAAGAGTCTGGCTTGATCATCTGGATCTTGTCGAATTTCTTCCGAGCATCCTTCAGATAAACGTCGAAGCCCTCGCCCTGGAAAATCTTGATGACGAAGTTGCCACCGGGCTTGAGGATCCGTTCCGCCAGGTCCAGCGCCAGCTCGCACAGGAACATGGCCTTGGGCATATCCACTTCGGGCGTACCACTCATATTGGGGGCCATATCGGAAATCACAAGGTCCACCTGCGAATTACCCACGGCCTCCAGGATGTCAGCGAGCACCGAGTCCTCCGTGAAGTCGCCCTGGATAAAATGCACGTCCGGAATGCTGTCCATTTCCAGGATGTCCGAAGCGATCAGACGCCCTTGGCCACCGATGAGCCGACTGGTCACCTGGGACCAGCCACCCGGCGCCGCGCCGAGGTCGACCACGCTCATGCCCGGGCGGATCAATTTGTATTTTTCCTGGATCTCGAGCAGCTTGTAACTTGCACGCGAGCGGTAGCCATCCTTCTGCGCCTGCTTCACATAAGGATCGTTGACATGTCTTTTCAGCCAACCAAGGCTTGTCTTGGAACGCGCCATTGGGCACCTCGATGATTAGGGTCGTGATTAGTTGGGCGGATCCACGAACCCTCGGGTAAAATGGCCGCCATTTTACAGAATCCAGACGAAAGGGTCAGATTATGCCGCTCACTCCAGAGCAGAAGAAACAGTACAAATCCATCGGCCACCACCTCAAACCAGTGTTGACGGTGGCGGACAACGGTTTGACTGAAGGTGTTTTAGCCGAACTTGAACGCGCCTTGGCCGATCACGAGCTGATCAAGATCAAGCTCAATATCCTTGATCGCGAGTCGCGCCTCGCGCACATCGCCGAGCTGTGCAAGGTCGGCAAAGCGGACCTGGTTCAGGTCATCGGCAAGATGGCTCTGGTCTACCGCAAGAACTTCAGCGCCAACAAGCAGCTGTCGAACGTTCATCGCTTCAAGTGATGCGCAGGGTCAAGGGTGTGCTTCGCGCACCCTGCCACCCCATCCCGGCACCGGCTGCATGACCAGCACCAGCCCGGAAAATCCCAGCACCAGATAACTGAATACATGCCAGCGCTGCGCATCCGGCCAGCCGACACGCACAGCGACATACATCGCGCACGCGCACAACGCCATCAACAACACCTGCCCGCGAAAATCCCGCCATAGACTGGCAAGCCCCTCGGCCTGTACCAGCACCAAAGCCTGAATGATCACGCACAGAGCGGCGAATCCCACCACCAGCACTTCGAAAGCACTGGCCACTTCATCGATCAACAGCGGCGCCAGACCGATCCGGCCCAGCGCCGGCTGCAAACCGACATGAATCAACCATAGGCCACCGACCCAAAGCATCTGGGTCAGTTGCCAAAGCATGGCGCCCGCATGCAGCGGGCGCCTTCTTTCAGATGTGACGAACTTCGACAATCTCGTACTCGATCACGCCGCTTGGCGTTTTGACGGCGACAACGTCACCCTCTTCCTTGCCAATCAAGGCGCGGGCCAGCGGCGAACCGACGGAGATCTTGCCGAGTTTGAAGTCAGCCTCATCCTCACCCACGATGTGGTAAGTGACGCTTTCATCAGTCTCGACGTTGGCGATCTCGACGGTGGTACCGAAAATCACTTTACCGGTGTGAGGAATGGTCGTGACGTCGATGATGACCTGATTCTGAATCCGGCCCTCGATATCACGAATACGCGCTTCGACCATGCCTTGCTGTTCGCGGGCAGCATGGTATTCAGCGTTTTCCTTCAAGTCACCCAACTCGCGGGCCGTACCGATGTCCTGGCTGAGCTTCGGACGGACGACCTTGGTCAGGTGAGCATGCTCCTCTTCCAGGGCGCGAGCGCCCTGAACAGTCATTGGGTACTTGGTTATGCTCATGCCTTCAATCCTGCGTGTAGATCCTGCAAGCGGCGCACGGTCTTTTCCGGACCGAACTTCAGCGCTTCGCAGATCGCTTCGCCCGCAGCAATAGTGGTGGTGCAGTAGATCTTGTGCTGCAGGGCGTTGCGACGAATGGAGTACGAATCGGCGATCGACTGACGACCTTCGGTGGTGTTGATGATCAGCGTGACTTCGTCATTCTTGATCATGTCGACCACGTGCGGACGACCCTCGGTCACCTTGTTCACGCGGCGCACTTTCAGGCCTGCGGCTTCGATCAGCTTGGCAGTGCCGGCAGTGGCGACCACTTCGAAGCCCAAGTTGATCAGATCACGGGCCACGCCTGCAACCAGTGGCTTGTCGTCATCGCGCACGCTGATGAACGCGGTACCGCCGGTCGGCAGAACTTCGCTGGCACCCATCTGCGCCTTGGCGAATGCTTCGCCGAAGGTGTCGCCGACGCCCATCACTTCACCGGTCGACTTCATCTCTGGGCCGAGGATCGGGTCAACGCCAGGGAACTTGGCGAACGGGAACACCGCCTCTTTCACGCTGTAGAAGTTCGGGATGATTTCCTTGGTGAAGCCGATTTCCTTCAGGGTCTTACCGGCCATCACGCGCGCAGCGATCATGGCCAGGGAAACACCGATGCACTTGGAAACGAACGGTACGGTACGCGAGGCGCGCGGGTTGACTTCGATGACGTAGATGTCTTCGCCCTGCAAAGCCAACTGCACGTTCATCAGGCCGACAACGCCCAGTTCCAGAGCCATTTTCTTGACCTGTTCGCGCATCTCGTCCTGGATGTGTGCCGGCAGCGAGTACGGCGGCAGCGAGCAAGCGGAGTCACCGGAGTGAACGCCCGCCTGTTCGATGTGCTGCATGATCGCGCCGATCACTACATCTTTGCCGTCGCAGACCGCATCCACGTCCATTTCGATGGCGCAGTTGAGGAAGTGGTCGAGCAGCACCGGGCTGTCGTTGGAAACTTGCACCGCGTCACGCAGATAGCGCTTGAGTTCGTCTTCCTTGTAAACGATTTCCATCGCACGGCCGCCCAGCACGTAGGACGGGCGCACCACCAGCGGATAACCGATCTTCGCCGCAGCACGAACGGCTTCGTCTTCGCTGCGCACAGTGGCGTTTGGCGGCTGACGCAGGTTCAGACGCTCGACCATTTGCTGGAAGCGCTCACGGTCTTCGGCGCGGTCGATGGCGTCAGGGCTGGTGCCGATGATCGGCACGCCAGCAGCTTCCAGTGCGCGAGCCAGTTTCAGCGGAGTCTGGCCGCCGTACTGGACGATCACGCCTTTCGGCTTCTCGACGCGGCAGATTTCCAGTACGTCTTCCAGGGTTACCGGCTCGAAGTACAGACGGTCGGAAGTGTCGTAGTCGGTGGAAACGGTTTCCGGGTTGCAGTTGACCATGATGGTTTCGTAGCCGTCTTCGCGCAGGGCGAGAGCAGCGTGAACGCAGCAGTAGTCGAACTCGATGCCTTGGCCGATACGGTTCGGACCGCCGCCCAGAATCATGATTTTGTCGCGACCCGACGGCGCGGCCTCGCACTCTTCCTCGTAGGTCGAGTACAGGTAAGCGGTGTCGGTAGCGAACTCGGCGGCGCAGGTGTCAACGCGCTTGTAGACCGGGAACACTTCCAGCTTCTGACGATGCGTACGCAGGTTTTTCTCGGTGACGCCCAGCAGTTTCGCCAGACGCTGATCGGAGAAGCCTTTGCGCTTGAGCTTGAACATCAGGTCGCGGTCGATCGAGGACAGACCGAGGGTCTTGACCTTCTCTTCGTCCTTGATCAGGTCTTCGATCTGCACCAGGAACCACGGGTCGATCATATTCATGCCGAAGATGTCTTCGACCGACAGACCGGCGCGGAAGGCGTCAGCCACGTACCAGATACGCTCGGCGCCCGGCACGGTCAGTTCGCGCTTGAGCACGCTCATGCTGTCCGGGTTGCTCAGATCGAGCTTCTCGTCCAGACCGCAAACGCCGACTTCCAGACCGCGCAGGGCTTTCTGCAGGGATTCCTGGAAGGTCCGGCCGATGGCCATGACTTCGCCAACCGACTTCATTTGCGTGGTCAGGCGCGCGTCAGCCTTGGCGAACTTCTCGAAGGCGAAGCGTGGCAGCTTGGTGACGACGTAGTCGATCGACGGTTCGAAGGACGCCGGGGTCTTGCCGCCGGTGATGTCGTTCGACAGCTCGTCGAGGGTGTAGCCCACAGCCAGTTTGGCCGCGACCTTGGCGATCGGGAAACCGGTGGCTTTCGAAGCCAGTGCCGAGGAGCGCGAAACACGCGGGTTCATTTCGATCACGACCATACGGCCAGTGTTCGGGCAGATACCGAATTGAACGTTGGAACCACCGGTCTCGACGCCGATCTCGCGCAGTACCGCCAGCGAGGCGTTACGCAGGATCTGGTATTCCTTGTCGGTCAGCGTCTGGGCTGGAGCTACGGTGATCGAGTCGCCGGTGTGCACGCCCATCGGGTCGAAGTTTTCGATCGAGCAGACGATGATGCAGTTGTCCTTTTTGTCGCGGACAACTTCCATCTCATATTCTTTCCAGCCGATCAGCGATTCGTCGATCAGCAGCTCTTTGGTCGGCGAAAGGTCCAGACCACGGGCGCAGATTTCTTCGAACTCTTCACGGTTGTAAGCGATACCGCCACCGGTGCCGCCCATGGTGAAGGACGGACGGATGATGCACGGGAAACCGAGGGTTTCGAGAACCGCGTTGGCTTCTTCCATGCTGTGGGCGATGCCGGAACGCGGGCACGCCAGGCCGATGGATTTCATCGCCTTGTCGAAACGCGAACGGTCTTCAGCCTTGTCGATGGTGTCGGCGTTGGCACCGATCATCTCTACGCCGAACTTCTCGAGAACGCCTTCGCGCTCCAGGTCCAGGGCGCAGTTCAGGGCGGTCTGGCCGCCCATGGTTGGCAGCACGGCGTCCGGACGCTCTTTTTCGATGATCTTGGCCACGGTCTGCCACTTGATCGGTTCGATGTAGGTGGCGTCGGCCATGTCCGGGTCGGTCATGATAGTGGCCGGGTTGGAGTTCACCAGGATGACGCGGTAACCCTCTTCGCGCAGGGCCTTGCAGGCCTGGGCGCCGGAGTAGTCGAATTCGCAGGCCTGGCCGATCACGATCGGGCCAGCGCCGAGAATCAGGATGCTTTTAATGTCTGTACGTTTTGGCATGGTTTGTCACTCAAATCCGCAGGTCAGTCGGCAAGCCGTCTTGATCGATTTCTGAAGTCCCGAAGGGGCCGCCGGAACCGGGGCCGCCCTCGAGGGCTTCTCTCTACAGTCTCAAGGCGAACGCTTAGCGTCGCTTGGCCATCTCGTTGATGAAGCGGTCGAACAGTGGCGCGACATCGTTCGGGCCAGGGCTCGCTTCAGGGTGACCCTGGAAGCTGAACGCGCTCTTGTCGGTGCGCTCGATGCCTTGCAGGGTGCCGTCGAACAGCGATTTGTGGATCGCGCGCACGTTGGCTGGCAGGGTGGCTTCGTCTACCGCAAAACCGTGGTTCTGGCTGGTGATCATCACCACGCCTGTATCCAGATCCTGCACCGGGTGGTTGGCACCATGGTGGCCGTGGCCCATTTTCAGGGTCTTGGCGCCGGAGGCCAGAGCCAGCAGTTGGTGGCCGAGGCAGATGCCGAATACCGGCGTCTCGGTTTCCAGCACTTCCTTGATCGCCTGGATCGCGTAGTCGCATGGCTCCGGATCACCAGGGCCGTTGGACAGGAACACGCCGTCCGGCTTCAGCGCCAGCACATCGGCGGCTGGAGTCTGCGCCGGCACCACGGTGACGCGGCAGCCGCGCTCGACCAGCATGCGCAGGATGTTGACCTTGACGCCGTAGTCGTAGGCGACCACGTGATATGGCAGCTCGGAAGCTTCGATGGTCGCGTGGCTGTCGGTTTTCAGATCCCAGACAGTCGAGCGCCATTCGTATTGGGTCTTGGTGCTGACGACTTTCGCCAGGTCCATGCCCTTCAGGCCCGGGAAGCCTTGCGCAGCGGCGATGGCTGCTTCTTCGGAGATATTGTCGCCGGCCATGATGCAGCCGTTCTGAGCGCCTTTTTCACGCAGGATGCGGGTCAGGCGACGGGTGTCGATACCGGCGATTGCCACCACGTTGTTGGCTTTCAGGTAATCGGACAGGGACATCGTGTTACGCCAGTTGCTCGCTACCAGCGGCAGGTCACGGATGACCAGGCCAGCGGACCAGACGCGGTCGGACTCGGCGTCTTCCGGCGTGGTGCCGGTGTTACCGATGTGCGGGTAAGTCAGGGTAACGATCTGTTGGGCGTAGGAAGGATCGGTAAGGATTTCCTGATAGCCGGTCATTGCGGTGTTGAACACCACCTCACCAACGGTCTGACCGTCGGCTCCAATGGCTTCGCCGCGAAAAATGCTGCCATCAGCAAGGGCGAGTATGGCTGGCTTAGTCAAGAAGACCTCCCGTAAATAACGCATGAAAGGGCAATCGCAGGTTGTAAAAAAGCGGAGTGACGTATGGACACGTCACCCCGCTTCTTCACTGAAATTATTCTGCGCGCTTTTAGTGGACACACTAAAGCTGTAGCTTACAGAAAAGGGCGTTTTTGGTCCACCGCTAAAGAGCCTTAAAGGCCGGAGAATGCGACAGGTCGTCGCCAAGCGGTAAAAACCGGCGCAAAACGGGACGTTTGCGCCGGGTTCAGCAACGACTCAACGCAGGTCGAGCACGTCTTGCATGTCGTACAGGCCCGGCTCGCGACCATCCAGCCACAGCGCCGCACGCACCGCGCCCTTGGCGAAGGTCATGCGGCTCGATGCCTTGTGGGTAATCTCGACGCGCTCGCCATCGGCAGCGAACAGCACGGTGTGATCACCGACGATATCGCCAGCACGCACGGTGGCGAAACCAATGGTTTCACGCTCACGCGCACCGGTCTGGCCTTCACGACCGTAGACCGCGACCTTCTTCAGATCACGCCCCAGGGCATCGGCAATCACTTCACCCATGCGCACCGCGGTACCGGACGGAGCATCGACCTTGTGGCGGTGATGGGCTTCCATGATCTCGATATCGACATCGTCTCCCAGCACGCGCGCAGCGGTGTCGAGCAACTTCAGGCACAGGTTGACGCCGACGCTGAAGTTGGCGGCGAAGACGATCGGAATGTCCTTGCCCGCATCGGCCAGCAATTGCTTCTCTTCAACACTGAAACCGGTGGTGCCGATGATCATCGCTTTGCCGTGCTTGCGGCAGAACGCGAGATTCTTCAGGGTCACGGTCGGGTGAGTGAAGTCGATCAACACATCGAACTCTTCAACCACACGATCCAGATCACCGGACAGCGGCACGCCGATACGGCCCAGCGCTGCCAGCTCACCGGCATCCGCACCGACCAGCGTGCTGTCGGGACGATCGACCGCCGCCGTCAGACCGGCGCCCGGCGTCTGCTGCACCGCTTCAATCAGGGTCTTGCCCATGCGCCCGGCGGCGCCCATCACTGCAATACGTCGCATGCCGACTCCTTACAAATCGCCGAAGAAACGCTTCACACCGTCGAACCAACCGGTGGTTTTCGGCGAGTGGCTGTTGTCGTCGGCCAGGGAGCTGCGGAATTCTTCCAGCAGTTCACGCTGACGACGGTTGAGGTTGACCGGCGTTTCCACAGCGACACGACACATCAGGTCGCCGGCACCGCCGCCACGCACTGGCGCAACGCCCTTGCCGCGTACGCGGAATTGCTTGCCGGTCTGCGTGCCTTCAGGGATTTTCAGTTTGACGCGACCGTCGAGGGTCGGAATCTCCAGCTCGCCGCCCAGTGCAGCGTCGACGAAGCTGATCGGCACTTCGCAGAACAGATGCTTGCCGTCACGCTGGAAGATGTCGTGTTCGCGCACATTGATCACAACGTACAGGTCGCCAGTCGGCCCGCCCTGGGTACCCGCCTCGCCTTCGCCGGACAGACGAATGCGGTCGCCAGTATCAACACCGGCAGGCACTTTGACCGACAGGGTTTTGTACTCTTCGACACGACCGTCGCCGTGGCAGGAGTCGCACGGATCGGAAATGATCTTGCCCTGGCCATGGCAGCGCGGGCAGGTCTGCTGCACCGAGAAAAAGCCCTGCTGCATGCGCACCTGACCGATGCCGCCGCAGGTCGGGCACGTCGTCGGCGACGAGCCTTTCTTGGCGCCGGAACCATCGCACGGTTTGCAGTTGACCAGTGTCGGAACGCGGATATTCACCGACGTACCGCGCACCGCTTCTTCCAGATTCAGCTCCAGGGTGTAGCGCAGATCGCTGCCACGCTGAGCGCCGCCACGGGCACCGCCGCGACCGCCACCGAAGAAATCACTGAAGACATCGCCGAAGATGTCCGAGAAGTTCTGGCCACCGAAACCGGCACCGCCGCCACCCATGCTCGGATCGACGCCGGCATGACCATACTGGTCGTATGCCGCGCGCTTGCTGGCGTCGGACAACACTTCATAGGCCTCGTTGGCCTCTTTGAATGCTTCTTCGGAAGCTTTGTCGCCGGGATTACGGTCGGGGTGGTGCTTCATGGCCAGACGGCGATAGGCCTTCTTCAGGTCCGCTTCGCTCGTGCCCCGCTCGACACCCAATACTTCGTAATAGTCACGCTTTGCCATAAGTTCTTTGCACTCTTAAGGACGTTCGGCAAACCCCTCCTGAGCCTCGCCAAACTCGTTGAGCCCCCATTAAGGCCCGGACCCAACTCACGTCAATTCAACGATCCTGGTCTTGATTGATGCGGTATCTGCGGCGCGAAAAGCAGGAGCATTCCCGGCCATACCGCCAGCATCCGAACGGTGTCGCATGCTGTAAAAATTCGCGTATTCCAGATACGCCAACGCGGGAGGCAAGCTCCCGCGCGGCGACATCCTACCAGTCACCGCCGCAAGGCAGTCAACCGGGCGACCAACAACTTACTTGTGGTCTTTGACTTCTTCGAACTCGGCGTCGACAACGTCGTCAGCCTTCTCAGCCGATTCGCCTTGCGGGGCCGCGCCATCAGCTGGCTGAGCCTGTTCGGCGTACATCTTCTGAGCAACCGGAGCGGAGACTTTCGACAGCTCTTCAACCTTGGCTTCGATGGCAGCCTTGTCGTCGCCTTTGACGGCGGCTTCCAGAGCAACCACTGCAGCTTCGATTGCAGTCTTCTCTTCGGCGGTGACCTTGTCGCCTGCGTCAGCGACCATCTTGCGAGTCGAGTGCACCAGTGCATCACCCTGGTTACGGGCAGCGGCCAGTTCTTCGAACTTGCGGTCTTCCTCGGCATTCGCTTCGGCGTCACGCACCATGCGCTCGATTTCTTCGTCGGACAGACCGGAGTTGGCCTTGATCACGATCGACTGGGTCTTGCCGGTAGCCTTGTCTTTCGCGCCGACGTGCAGGATGCCGTTGGCGTCGATGTCGAAGGTCACTTCAATCTGCGGCACGCCACGTGGAGCTGGTGGAATGTCGGCCAGGTCGAACTTGCCCAGCGATTTGTTCTGTGCGGCTTGCTTGCGCTCGCCCTGCAGAACGTGAATGGTCACAGCACCCTGGTTGTCATCGGCAGTCGAGAACACTTGCGATTTCTTGGTAGGAATCGTGGTGTTTTTCTCGATCAGCGCGGTCATCACGCCACCCATGGTTTCGATACCCAGGGTCAGCGGGCTGACGTCGAGCAGCAGCACGTCTTTCACGTCACCGGCCAGAACAGCGCCCTGAATCGCAGCACCCATGGCAACGGCTTCGTCCGGGTTGACGTCTTTACGCGCTTCTTTACCGAAGAAATCGGTAACCAGCTTCTGTACCAGCGGCATACGAGTCTGACCACCGACCAGAATCACGTCGTTGATCGCGCTGACGTCGATACCGGCGTCTTTCATGGCAATGCGGCAAGGTTCGATGGTGCGCTGAACCAGGTCTTCAACCAGTGCTTCGAGCTTGGCACGGGAGATTTTCACGTTCAGGTGCTTAGGACCGGTCGCATCTGCAGTGATGTACGGCAGGTTGACGTCGGTCGACTGAGCGGACGACAGCTCGATCTTGGCTTTCTCAGCGGCTTCTTTCAGGCGCTGCATGGCCAGCGGGTCACCTTTGAGGTTCATGCCGCTTTCTTTCTTGAATTCGTCAACGAGGTAGTCGATCAGACGAATGTCGAAGTCTTCACCGCCGAGGAAGGTGTCACCGTTGGTGGCCAACACTTCGAACTGGTGCTCACCGTCAACTTCAGCGATTTCGATTACGGAAACGTCGAAAGTACCGCCACCCAGGTCATAAACGATCACGGTGTGATCGCCCTTGGCCTTGTCCATACCGTAAGCCAGAGCGGCTGCGGTTGGTTCGTTGATGATGCGTTTTACGTCCAGACCAGCGATGCGGCCGGCGTCTTTGGTGGCCTGACGCTGGCTGTCGTTGAAGTAGGCCGGAACGGTGATCACCGCTTCGGTCACTGCCTCGCCGAGGTAGTCTTCGGCGGTCTTCTTCATCTTCTTCAGAATTTCAGCCGAGATCTGTGGCGGTGCCATTTTCTGGCCGTTCACTTCTACCCAGGCGTCATTGTTGTCAGCCTTGACGATCTTGTAAGGGACCATCTGGATGTCTTTCTGCACAACTTCTTCGTCGAAACGACGACCGATCAGACGCTTTACCGCGTACAGGGTGTTGTGCGGGTTGGTTACAGCCTGACGCTTGGCCGACTGACCTACCAGAATTTCGCCATCGTTGGCGTAAGCGATGATCGACGGCGTGGTACGCGCGCCTTCAGCGTTTTCAATAACTTTGGCTTTGCCGTTTTCCAGCACGGAGACGCAGGAGTTGGTAGTCCCCAGGTCGATACCGATAATTTTGCCCATGTTCACTCTCCCGAAACTTTGGATTTTGTTGCCGCAGCAGTGGTGGCTGACTGCGGTAGCACTTAAACGCTTGACTTCTAAATGGGGGCCTTGCGGCTAATTTCAAGCCTGCTCGTCAATCGAAGGCGAAACCGGTGCCGGCGCCTTGCTGACCACGACCATCGCCGGGCGCAGCAGGCGACCATTGAGCTGGTAGCCCTTCTGGAAAACCTTCAACACGCTATTCGGCTCGACGTCGGCACTTTCCTGCATGGCCATCGCCTGATGGTGAACGGCGTTGAACGGTTCGCCATGCGGATCGATCGCTTCAAGCTGGTAGCGCTTGAGGGTGTCGTGGAACATTTTCAGGGTCAGCTCGATGCCTTCGCGCATCGGACGGATGCTTTCGTCGTCCGGGCTCGACAGCTCGAGGCCGCGCTCCAGGCTGTCGACGATCGGCAGCAGGTCGCTGGCAAATTTCTCAAGGGCAAACTTGTGCGCCTTCTCGACGTCCTGCTCGGCACGGCGGCGAACGTTCTGCAGATCGGCAGCAACACGCAGAGACTGATCCTGCGCGGCGGCCAATTGCTCTTCGAGCACTTGCACACGGGTCGCCAGGTCGTCACCCGAACCTTCGGGCACCTGATTGGCATCTGGGTTTTGCGTATCTACTGTCTGTTCGTCAGCCATAGAATTCTCCTTTCAATTTCGTCCGCGAGCCTGACTCGCGCTTCTGCCCCGATATATGGGGCCGCAAAATCAGGCTTCAAGGGCTGAAAACAATTGTCCCTACAAAAAAGTGCTGAATACTCATTCTTGAATGCGCTAAGAAAACTCTCTGACCAAGCAAATCGAGCTAAGGGTGGGCATTGTCAGGCCTGAACAAAACACTGTATAAATAACCAGACCTCAAGCCTGGGAGCTGCCTTTATGCTGGTGCACCTGTCCGTACACAACTACGCCATCGTTGAACATCTCGATCTCGAACTTGATCGCGGGATGAGCGTGATCACAGGGGAAACCGGCGCCGGCAAGTCGATCATGCTCGATGCCCTGGGCCTCACCCTGGGTGATCGCGCCGACAGCGGCGTGGTTCGCCCGGGCGCTGATAAAGCCGACATTCTCGCCACCTTCGATCTCGCTGATATCCCTGAAGCCAGCGCCTGGCTGGCCGAGCGCGATCTGGAAAACCACGGGCCTTGCATCCTGCGCCGGGTCATCACCTCGGAAGGTCGTTCGCGCGGCTATATCAACGGCACGCCCTGCCCGCTCGGCGACCTCAAAGCCCTCGGCGAGCTGCTGATCGATATCCACAGCCAGCACGAACATCAGTCGCTGCTGAAGACCGACACCCATCGCCGCCTGCTTGACGAGTACGCCGGTGCCACCGATCTGGCGCGTCAGGTGCAGCTTGCCGCGCAACGCTGGCGTCAGACCCGCCAGGAACTGGAGCGGCTGTCCAACTCCGGCGACGAACAACGCGCACGTCATCAGTTGCTCAGCTATCAGCTTGAGGAATTGGAGAACCTCGGCCTCGGCGAAAATGAACTGGAGCAACTGGAGCAGGAACACAAGAACCTGACCAACGCCGAAACCTTGCTGGGCATATGCCGGCAAGTGGTCGAGCAATGCAGTGAAAGTGATTCAGGGAATGTCCTGAATGCACTGACCGCCAGCCTCAATCGTCTGTCCAGTGTGAACAGCTCGGTGGGGGCGCTGGGTGAAGCCAGCAGCCTGCTGACCAGCGCACAGATTCAGGTAGAAGAAGCGGTCGGCGAGCTCAACCGCTTCCTCGACAACTTTGATGCCGACCCGGCTCGCCTGCAATACCTGGAAGAGCGCCTCGACGCGATCTACACCCTGGCGCGCAAACACCGGATTCAACCGACCGAAGTCGGCGAGATGCAGCAAAAGCTGCTCGATGAAATCGAAACCCTCAACGCCAACGATGAATCCATCGAACGCCTGGGTGAAGAACTGGCGTCCTACGCCCGCCACTATCAGGAGAAAGCGCGCGAGCTGAGCGACCTTCGTCATCAAGCTGCCGGTAGCCTCGCCAGTGCAGTGGAGCAGGAAATCCAGCGCCTGGGCATGCCCGGCGGCCGCTTTACCATCGAACTGAAAGCCAACAGCAGCGATGAGTTGCTGCCGAACGGGCTGGAACAGGTCGAACTGCTGGTCAGCGCCAACCCCGGCCAACCGCTCAAGGCGCTGGCAAAAGTCGCCTCCGGTGGTGAGCTGTCGCGGATCAGTCTGGCGATTCAGGTCATTACCGCCCAGACCTCCCGCGTGCCGACCCTGGTGTTCGACGAAGTGGACGTAGGTATTGGCGGTCCGACTGCCGAGATTGTCGGCCAGTTACTGCGCCGTCTCGGTGATCGCGGCCAGGTCCTGACCGTGACGCACTTGCCGCAAGTGGCGGCGCAAGGGCATCAGCATCTGTTCGTGCACAAGGTTCGCGACGAGAAGGCGACTCACACCGCTGTCGCGAAGCTGACAAAGAACGAGCGCATCGAAGAAGTCGCGCGCATGCTCGGCGGCATCGATCTGACCAAGGAATCCCTGGCTCATGCGAAAAAAATGGTGGTGACCGCCAAGGCGTAACAAATAGTAGAAAGCACGAAGGCGACCCTTGGGTCGCCTTCGCTCGTTTCGCGAATGTGAAATTCGCGCGACATGCTTACTTTTTCTTGCGCACGTACAGCACCAGGTTGTGATCAACCATTTCGAAGCCATGCTTCTCGACGATCGATTTCTGAAGTTTTTCGATTTCTTCGTCGAAGAATTCGATCACTTCACCCGATTCCACGTTGACCATATGGTCGTGGTGGCCACCGTCAGCCAGTTCGAAGACCGCGTGGCCGCCGTCGAAGTTGTGGCGGACCACGAGGCCGGCCGCTTCGAACTGGGTCAGTACACGGTAAACCGTGGCCAGACCAACGTCCTCACCAGCTTCCATCAACGCCTTGTAGACGTCCTCGGCACTCATGTGGCGCTGCTCGGTAGAGTCGAGCATTTGCAGGATCTTGACCCGTGGCAGGGTCACTTTGAGGCCGGCTTTGCGTAGTTCGCTATTTTCAACCATGGTCAGCTTTCTCGCGATGCTGCTTCGCAGCTTCTCTTAATGCGGGTATGATCGGCGTTTACGTTGTCCCAGCCAAGATAGTGGAAGTCGCCCACCGATGCAAAACACCAAGCTCTTGCTAACCAGTTTCACCTTTGTGGGACTGCTCGCACTCGCCGGTTGTTCATTCCCCGGGGTTTACAAAATCGACATCCAGCAGGGCAATGTCGTCACGCAGGACATGATAGACCAGTTACGCCCGGGAATGACCCGGCCGCAAGTACGGTTTATCATGGGCAACCCTCTGCTTGCCGACACGTTCCATGCCGATCGCTGGGATTATCTGTACAGCCTGCAACCGGGTGGCGGTGAACGCCAGCAGGAACGAATCAGCGTTATCTTCAACTCCAACGACCAGCTTGTCAGCCTGTCCGGTGACTTCATGCCCGGCGTGAGCCGTGATGAAGCCATTCTCGGCAAGGACAGCGGTACTACCGTGACCGCGCCTGCTGAAAACGCCGACAAGCCAGAAGCCGAGAAGCCAGCCAAACCAGGCTCCTTGCTGGATCAGATCCAGAAGGACGTCGATGGCGTGGAAACCGTACCGGTTCCGACACCAGAGCCGCTGGACACCTCGCCGCAGTAATAGGCGAGGCAATAAAAAACCCGGACATTCCGGGTTTTTTATTGCCTGCCGTTTGGCCTGATCAAGAATTGCGTGCTTTGGCCTCGGCAGCCTTGGCCGCACGCAAACGTCGAACTTCTTTGGGATCAGCCAGCAGCGGTCGATATATTTCGATCCGGTCGCCCGCCTGAACAGGGCGAGAATCCGCGTCAGCCACGACCTTGCCAAAAATCCCCAGCGGGCACTGCGCCAGATTCAGCTCAGGAAACTCGGCCGCGATGCCCGATGCGTGCACCGCAGCCCGAATGCTAACGCCTTCAGCTACGCTGATCGCACGCATAACCTGGCGATCAACCGCTGCGTACACGACTTCTATCTCGATCACCGGCTCAACCATGCATCTGCTTGGCGCGCTGGCAGAAAGCATCCACCAACTGATTGGCCGCCTGATTGAACAACGGCCCCAGAGTTGCGCGCACCAACGGCCCGGCATAATCGAACGACAGATCCAGACTGATCTTGCAGGCCTTCTCGTTCAGTGCCTTGAATACCCAGATGCCGTGCAACTGAGTGAACGGGCCTTCTTCAAGATTCATCTCGATCGACTGCCCCGGCACCAGCGTGTTGCGCGTGACGAAATGCTGACTGAGGCCACCCTTCGCGACGCCGACACTGGCGCGCATGTGTTCCGGCGAGCTTTCCAGCACTTCAGCCTCCGAGCACCACGGCAGAAACTCCGGGTACCGCGCGACGTCGTTGACCAGGTCGTAGAGAAACTGCGCCGGGTACGGCAGGAGCGCGGATCGTTGGATATGTGTCGTCATGTAAGCGTTACTTCCAGAGCTGAGCGGCAAAGACTACAAGAATGCCGATAGGCGCCACGTAGCGCATCAAGAACAGGGACAGAGCAAACAGAACCGGGTTACGGATGGACAATTCATCCCGCACCGCTTCACGCCCCATCACCCATCCCGCGAACAGCACGAAACACAAGCCACCGAGGGGCAACATGATCCGCGAGGTGAAGAAATCGATCACGCCAAAGAAGTCGAGACCGCTCTGCGCACCCCATTGATAGAGGCTGAACGCCCCGCCTTCGTTCACGAAAAACTTGGCTTCCTTCCAGATATTGAAAGAAAACACCGTGCCCAGACCAACGAACCAGCAGGTGAACGCAAGCCAGAACGTGACCCAGATGCGGCTGATTTTAGTGCGTTCAACCAGGTAAGCCACCATTGGCTCAAGCAGCGAAATCGCCGAACTCCACGCTGCCACCGCGACCAGCACGAAGAACACCACGCCCATCAACTGGCCGAAAAATACATTACCAAAAGCAAATGGCAGGCTGACGAACATCAGTCCCGGACCTTCGCTTGGGTTCAGGCCAGCAGCGAACACAATCGGAAACAGTGCCAGACCAGCGACCAGCGATACGAAAGTATCCAGCAGCGCAACGCCGACCACCGTGCCCGACAGCGAAGTGTTCTTCGGCATGTAGGCGCCGTAGATCATGATCGAACCAACGCCGACGCTCAGCGAGAAGAATGCGTGCCCCATCGCCGGCAGCAGACCGTCGAGGACTTTTTCCGGGTGGAAGTCGAACATGAAATGCACGCCTTCCATGAAATGCCCGGTGGTCATGCTGTAACCCAGCAGCACCAGAATCATCACGAACAGCAGCGGCATCATGATCCGCAGGCTGCGCTCAAGCCCGGCGACCACGCCTTTGGCGATCACGAAGGCCGACAGCAGCATGAAAATCGTGTGCCAAAGTGTCAGGCGCCATGGATTGGAGATGACATTGCCGAAATAGGCACCGACCTGATCGGCCGTCGCGCCCTGGAAATCGCCACGGCCCATGTCGACGATGTAGTCCAGCGACCAGCCGCCGACCACACTGTAGAAAGACAGAATCAGCAGGGCCGTGATCATCCCGGCGAACGCGCCCCACGACCATTTGGCCGAGTGCCCGGCTTCCAGTGCCAGCACCTTCAGGGCATTCGCCGGACTTTGCCGGGCGCGCCGGCCGATCAGGGTTTCCGCGAGCATGACCGGCACGCCGATGAGTGCGATGCACGCCAGGAACATCAGCACGAAGGCGCCGCCGCCGTAGACCCCGACCATGTAGGGGAACTTCCAGATACTACCCAGTCCCACGGCCGAACCGGTCGCGGCGAGTATGAATACCCAGCGGCTAGCCCAACTGCCGTGGACAGAAACCTTGTCTGTCGACATCGTTTATCACGCCCAAGCGTTAGAAAAAGAGGCCGCATTGTCCGGGATTCACTCAACCTGCTCAAGCACGCAGCAACACCGTAGCCGACAGCCGAACAACTCCATATAATGCCGCCCCTATGGCTAAACAGAAGAAACACCCAACAGGGACCATCGCGCAGAACAAAAAGGCGCGACACGATTACTTCATCGAGCACAAGTTCGAGGCTGGTCTGGTCCTGGCCGGCTGGGAAGTAAAAAGTCTGCGGGCGAGCAAGTTGCAGCTGGTCGACAGCTATGTGCTGCTCAAGGACGGCGAAGCATGGTTGCTCGGCAGCCACATCACGCCGTTGATGACCGCAAGCACTCACGTCATCGCCGACCCGGTGCGCACGCGCAAACTGCTGCTCAACCGCCGCGAGCTGGACAAGCTCGCCGCCGCCGTGCAGCAGAAGGGTTACGCCTGCGTCTGCCTGTCCTGGTACTGGAGCAAGCACATGGTCAAGTGCGAGATCGCTCTGGGCAAGGGCAAGAAGGAATACGACAAGCGTGACACCGAGCGCGAGCGCGATGCCGGTCGTGAATTGCAGCGTGCGGTGCGCAACAAGGGCAAGGAAGACTGATCTTCCTCCTTTAGCGCCAATTCGCGAGCAGGCTCGCTCCCACCTTGGAATGCATTTCAAAGGTGGGAGCGAGCCTGCTCGCGAAAGCTATTTCAGCATCAACACAAACACACCTGATCACATCCCCTTGCGCCGCTCCGCCCGAGCCATGCGCTGCACCTCTTGACGCACCTCTTCCAGCACCTCCTGCACATACAAAATATGTCGGCTGGACACTTCCCGCGCCTGCTCCGCACGCCCTTCGATAATCGCCAGATACAATTCCCGATGCTGCGAGATCAGCATGTCGCGGGTTTCCGTGCGCTGTTTGTACATGCCGCCGATGTTGGTCACGACATTGCGCTTGAGCAGATCGAACAGTCCGCGAATGGTATGCAGCAACACCGCGTTGTGGCTGGCCTCGGCAATCGCCAGATGAAACTTCGCATCCGCCGCGCCCTCTTCCGCCCGGCTGACTTCTTCGTGACGCGAGTAGCAATCCTGCAGCTCTTCGAAGGCAGCAGTCAGGCGTTCACGATCGACATCGGTGGCGCGCAATGCGGCGTAGTAGGCGCACGATGCCTCCAGGGTGTGCCGGAATTCGAGCAAATCACGTTGCGCTTCGGGATTGCTTTCAAGCAATTGCAACAGCGGATCGCTGAACGTCGAACCCAGGCCTTCCACCACATAATTGCCGCCGCCCTGGCGACTGACCAGCAAGCCTTTGGCCGCCAGCTTCTGAATTGCCTCGCGCAACGACGGGCGTGATACGCCAAATTGTTCGGCCAGCGTGCGCTCGGCCGGCAGACGTTCGCCCGACTTCAGCGTGCCCTCGAGGATCATCCCCTCAAGGCGCTCGACAATATCGTCAGACAAACGGCGCTGACGTATCTGATCAAAGCCCATAACTCATTTCTCCACGATCCCGACCGCTCGCCGGGGTGTCTATTCTGGCCTATCCGCACGCCGCCGACACCTGCCAGACACCACTTCGCCAAAGCGGATCAGTTGCTGTGTGCACCGCATCTTCGACGAAAGTTTCAGAGCGGCAAATTGACACACCGACATCAAGGCTTTTACCCTAGCCGACAGCGCTTGTAAATTGGTCTTACCAATTATCCAAGATTGCTCACAGTGCCTGACCAACAACAATTAGGGGCCACCCCACCATGCAAACCTGGCAACAGCTCTACAGTCCGCTCGGCAGTCTTGGCGTCTCCGCTCTCGCGGCCGTCATTCCCATCGTGTTCTTCTTTCTCGCCCTGGCGGTGTTCCGTCTCAAAGGCCATGTGGCCGGCAGCATCACCCTCGCGCTTTCGATTGCCGTGGCGATTTTCGCCTTCCAGATGCCAGTGGACATGGCCTTCGCCGCCGCTGGTTATGGTTTCGCTTATGGTCTGTGGCCGATTGCCTGGATCATTGTCGCGGCAGTGTTCCTCTACAAGCTGACGGTGAAGAGCGGTCAGTTCGAGGTCATCCGCAGCTCGGTCCTGTCGATCACCGATGACCAGCGCTTGCAGGTGTTGCTGATCGGTTTCTGCTTCGGCGCATTTCTGGAAGGTGCCGCCGGATTCGGCGCGCCGGTCGCGATTACTGCCGCACTCCTTGTAGGACTGGGCTTCAACCCGCTGTACGCCGCCGGCCTGTGTCTGATCGCCAACACCGCTCCGGTGGCGTTCGGCGCGCTGGGGATTCCGATCATCGTTGCAGGCCAGGTCACTGGCATCGACGCCTTCAAGATCGGCGCGATGACCGGTCGCCAGCTGCCACTGCTGTCGCTGTTCGTGCCGTTCTGGCTGGTGTTCATGATGGACGGCCTGCGCGGTGTGCGCGAAACCTGGCCGGCCGCGCTGGTGGCAGGTCTGAGTTTCGCCATCACCCAATACTTCACCTCCAACTTCATCGGCCCGGAACTGCCGGACATCACCTCGGCACTGGCCAGCCTGATTTCCCTGACCCTGTTCCTCAAGGTCTGGCAACCACGTCGCGCCGCCGGCCAGCACATCGTTGGCGCCGTATCCGCTTCGGTGGTCAGCGCCAGCGTCGGCGGTTTCGGCCAGAAGCGCACCACCGTGGCTTCGCCCTACAGCCTCGGGGAAATTTTCAAGGCGTGGTCGCCGTTCCTGATCCTCACTGTGCTGGTGACGATCTGGACGCTGAAGCCTTTCAAAGCGATGTTCGCCGCCGGCGGTTCGATGTACAGCTGGGTGTTCAACTTCGCGATTCCGCACCTTGATCAACTGGTGATCAAGACTGCGCCAATCGTGGCCAACCCGACCGCCATTCCAGCGGTGTTCAAACTCGACCCGATTTCCGCCACCGGAACGGCGATTTTCTTCTCCGCGCTGATTTCGATGCTGGTACTGAAGATCAATTTCAAAACTGGTCTTACCACTTTGAAAGAGACCTTCTACGAACTGCGCTGGCCAATCCTGTCGATCGGCATGGTGCTGGCATTCGCCTTCGTCACCAACTACTCCGGCATGTCCTCGACCATGGCCCTGGTGCTGGCGGGTACTGGTGCGGCGTTCCCGTTCTTCTCGCCATTCCTCGGTTGGCTGGGCGTGTTCCTCACCGGTTCGGATACGTCGTCGAACGCGCTGTTCAGTTCGTTGCAAGCGACCACCGCCCACCAGATCGGCGTCAACGACACCTTGCTGGTGGCGGCCAATACCAGCGGCGGCGTGACCGGCAAAATGATCTCGCCGCAATCGATCGCCGTGGCCTGCGCCGCGACCGGTCTCGTCGGCAAGGAATCGGATCTGTTCCGCTTCACCCTCAAGCACAGCCTATTCTTTGCAACGATTGTCGGTTTGATCACCTTGGCTCAGGCCTACTGGTTCACCGGCATGCTGGTGCACTAAGACTACAAGAAGCATGGAAATAACCGACGCCGGCCCGTGATCCGGCGTCAGCAATTCACCACCGGGTCTGTAAGGCTGCTGAAAGCAATGCGCTTTATATTCGGCAGCCGCAGCAGACGGATAACCGGGCCTACCCGGAGACACGCCTGATGAGCGAGCTTTTTTACAACGCTGTGCCGAACGCGACCCGCGTGGCACCGCCACTGCCCGAACCTCGGCAATACCCCAGCGAGAAACCGTCGCGGGTCTACCTGTTCGGCACGTGTGTGGTCGACCTGTTCTACCCCGAAGCCGGGATGGACGCGATCCATCTGCTGGAGCGCGAAGGGATCCGGGTCGAGTATCCGCAGGGGCAGAGTTGCTGCGGCCAACCGGCCTACACCTCGGGTTACACCGAGCAGGCGCGGGCGGTAGCGCGCTCACAACTGGCGCTGTTTGCCGGGGATTATCCGGTGGTAGTGCCCTCGGGTTCCTGCGCCGGCATGCTGCGCGAGCATTACGCCGACTTGTTCAAGGACGAGCCGGAAACGTTGAAACAGGTGCAGGCCCTTGCGGCTCGCACTTATGAGCTGGCCGAGTTTCTGCTGTTCGTCTGCAAGGTGCAGCTCAAGGACAGCGGCGAACCGTTGAAAGTCGCGCTGCACACCTCGTGTTCTGCACGCCGCGAAATGAACACCCACCTGCACGGCCGCGAGTTGTTGGCGCAGTTGAGCAATGTGGAGCGGGTCAATCACGACCACGAAAGCGAATGCTGTGGCTTCGGTGGGACATTCAGCGTCCGTATGTCAGACATTTCCGGCGCGATGGTGGCTGACAAGACCCGTGCGTTGAAAGAATCCGGCGCCCACAAGGTACTGAGTGCCGACTGCGGCTGTTTGATGAACATCAACGGCGCGCTGGAGAAACAGCAGGAAGCGTTACGCGGGCAACATCTGGCGAGCTTCCTCTGGCAGCGAACCGGAGGTGCACAATGAGCACCTCAACGATTATTCCTACGGTCGCCGTAGAAGAAGATTTCCGCACCCGGGCACACAATGCCTTGGGTGATCAGCAGCTGCGGAACAACTTCCGCACTGCCATGGATTCACTGATGACCAAGCGGGCAGCGGCTTTCAGCGATGCCCACGAAAGAGAACACTTGCGCGCACTGGGCAATTCGATCAAGGCCCGCGCGCTGTCCAAGTTGCCCGACCTGCTCGAGCAACTGGAACAGAACCTGACCCGCAACGGTGTGACAGTGCACTGGGCGGAAACGGTGGACGAAGCCAATGGCATCGTCTTATCGATCATCCGCGCTCACGAGGCGCGGCAAGTGATCAAGGGCAAATCGATGGTCAGCGAAGAGATGGAGATGAACCATTTCCTCGAGGCTCGGGACATTGAATGTCTGGAGTCCGACATGGGGGAGTACATCGTCCAGCTCGACCACGAGAAGCCTTCACACATCATTATGCCGGCGATCCACAAGAATGCCGGTCAGGTCGCGTCCTTGTTCCACGACAAACTTGGCGTGGAATACACCAAGGACGTTGACCAACTCATTCAGATCGGTCGCAGGGTCCTGCGGCAGAAATTCTTCGAAGCCGACATCGGCGTCTCCGGCGTCAACTTCGCCGTGGCCGAAACCGGCACCCTGCTGCTGGTGGAAAACGAAGGCAACGGGCGCATGACCACCACCGTTCCCCCGGTGCATATCGCCGTTACCGGCATCGAAAAAGTCGTGGAAAACCTGCGCGACGTGGTGCCGCTGCTGTCACTGCTGACGCGTTCGGCGCTGGGCATTCCGATCACCACTTACGTCAACATGATCTCCGGCCCGCGCAAGGAACATGAACTCGACGGCCCGCAGGAAGTGCATCTGGTGTTGCTCGACAACGGTCGCAGCCAGGCCTTTGCCGACAGCGAATTGCGCCAGACCCTGAATTGCATCCGCTGCGGCGCCTGCATGAATCATTGCCCGGTTTACACCCGCGTCGGCGGCCACACCTATGGCGAGGTCTACCCGGGGCCGATCGGCAAAATCATCACCCCGCACATGGTCGGCCTGGCCAAGGTCCCGGACCACCCGAGCGCGTCATCATTGTGCGGCGCCTGCGGCGAAGTCTGCCCGGTGAAGATTCCCATCCCGGCGATCCTGCGCCGTCTGCGCGAGGAAAACGTCAAAGCCCCGGACACGCCGAATCAGGTGATGCGCGGTCAGGGCAGCAAGTATTCGCGCAAGGAGCGGTTTATCTGGAACGCCTGGGCCAGACTCAACAGCTCGCCGACGCTGTACCGCTTGTTCGCTTTTTTCGCCACGCGCCTGCGCGCCCTTACGCCGAGCAACGTCGGCCCATGGACGCAAAATCACAGCGCACCAAAACCGGCCGCGCGTTCGTTGCATGACATGGCCCGCGAGCATCTGGGCAAACAGGAGAGCGTCGATGAGCGCCAAGCAAAATATCCTCGGCAAGCTGCGGAAAAGTCTGACCGGCACCACGCCAATTGCCGACAACTTCGACGTCGATCTCGTCACCCAGCCCTACACCTACAGCGCCGAGCAACGCATCCCGCAACTGCGCAAACTGATGGAAGCGGTGCACACCGAAATCCACCTGACCTCGGGCGCCGAGTGGCCGGCATTACTGGCGCAACTGCTGCGCGACCGCCAGTTGCCGAGCCTGCTGATCGCACCGACCACACCGCACGGGCAACGCATCACACAGCACTGGGTGAATAATCCCGACCTGCCTGCACTGAAATCCTACGACCGGCCAATGGAAGCGTGGAAAGCCGAGCTGTTCAACGACACCCCGGCCAGCCTTACCGGCACCCTCGGTGCCATCGCCGCGACCGGCAGCCTGATCATCTGGCCAACCCGTGAAGAACCGCGCTTGATGAGCCTGGTGCCACCGGTGCATTTCGCCCTGCTCAAGGCCAGCGAAATCCGCGACAACTTCTATCAGGTGCAACAGGAATTCGAATGGGCACAAGGCATGCCGACCAATGCGCTGCTGGTCTCCGGCCCGTCGAAAACCGCCGATATTGAACAGGTGCTGGCGTATGGCGCGCATGGCCCGAAAGATCTGGTCGTGCTGATTCTGGAGGATCAATGAGTCTTCCTGCTGCGTTCCTGCGTGATGCCGAGCGACTGATTCCAGCAGACCGGCGCTTCGACGATCCGCTGTCGACCCTGGCCTTTGGCACCGACGCCAGTTTCTATCGACTGATCCCAAAACTGGTGATCCGCGTCGAGTCTGAAGACGAAGTGGTGGCGCTGCTGCAACTGGCCCAGCGCGACAAGGTGCCGGTGACCTTCCGCGCTGCCGGCACCAGCCTGTCCGGGCAGGCGATCAGCGATTCCGTGCTGATCGTGCTTGGGGATAACTGGAACGCCCGCGAGATTCGCGGCCAGGGCGCGCAAATCCGCCTGCAACCGGGAGTGATCGGCGCGCAGGCCAACGCCTGGTTGGCACCGTTCGGACGCAAGATCGGCCCGGATCCGGCGTCGATCAATGCCTGCAAGATCGGCGGCATCGTCGCTAACAACGCCAGCGGCATGTGCTGCGGCACTGCGCAGAATACCTATCACACATTGGCCGGAATTCGGCTGGTGCTGGCCGACGGCACGCGCCTCGACAGCGAAGACCCTGCCAGCGTCGCGGCATTTCGCTCCAGCCACGGCGACCTGCTCGAACGCTTGGCGACATTAGGCCGCGAGACCCGCGCCAACACCGAACTGGCCGCAAGAATTCGCCACAAATACCGTCTGAAAAATACCACCGGCCTGTCGCTCAACGCCCTGGTGGATTTCGACGAGCCTGTGGATATCCTGAGCCACCTGCTGGTCGGCTCCGAGGGCACCCTCGGCTTTATCAGTGCGGTGACTTACGACACCGTCATCGATCACCCGAACAAGGCCTCGGCGCTGATCGTGTTCCCTGATGTCGAAACCTGCTGCAACGCGGTGACCGTGCTGAAAAGCCAACCGGTATCCGCCGTGGAACTGCTCGACCGACGCAGTCTGCGCTCGGTGCAGGACAAAAAAGGCATGCCCGCTTTCGTACAGCTTCTGTCGGAAAATGCCTGCGCGCTGCTCATCGAATCCCGCGCCGCTTCGTCGACATTGCTGCGGGAGCAACTGGCGCAAATCATGGCGTCCCTGCGCGATTTCCCCGTCGAGAAGCAGGTCGACTTCACTGAAGACCCGGTGGAAAACGCCCGCCTCTGGGCCATCCGCAAAGACACCTTCCCCGCCGTCGGCGCCGTGCGCAAAACCGGCACCACAGTGATCATCGAAGACGTGACCTTCCCGGTCGAACAACTGGCCATCGGCGTCAATCGCCTGATCGAGCTGTTCGACAAACATGCCTACGACGAAGCGATCCTTTTCGGACACGCACTGGAAGGCAATCTGCACTTCGTCTTCACCCAAGGCTTCAACAGCCCGGAAGAAATCGCACGCTACCAAGCGTTCATGGACGACGTCGCGCAACTGGTCGCCGTGGAATTCGGCGGCTCGCTGAAGGCCGAACACGGCACCGGCCGCAACATGGCGCCGTTCGTGGAACTGGAATGGGGCAGCGACGCCTATCAACTGATGTGGCAGCTCAAACGCCTGCTCGACCCCAACGGCATTCTCAATCCGGACGTGGTGCTCAGCGAAGATCCGCAGATCCACCTCAAGCACCTGAAACCGCTGCCGGCGGCGGACGAAATTGTGGACAAGTGCATCGAGTGCGGTTTCTGCGAACCGGTCTGCCCATCGAAAGGCCTGACCCTGAGCCCGCGCCAGCGCATCGTGATCTGGCGCGATATCCAGGCGAAAAAACGCGCCGGCGTCGACACCACCGAACTGGAAAAAGCCTTCGACTATCAAGGCATCGACACCTGCGCCGCCACCGGCCTGTGCGCGCAACGCTGCCCTGTAGGCATCAACACCGGCGAGCTGGTGAAAAAGCTCCGTGGCCGACACGCCACGCATCATAAAACCGCTGACTGGATCGAAGGAAATTTCGCCAAAACCCTGCAAGGCGCACGCTTCACCCTGCATGTCGCCAACGGCGCGCGGATGATGCTCGGCGCACCGCGTCTGGCGAAGTTGTCGGCGACGCTGACGCGCTTGTCCAAAGGCCAAGTGCCGTTGTGGACCAACGCCATGCCCCAACCGGAAAAAGCCATTCGCTTCAGCCCGAGCGTGGCCGACGAGCGCCCGCGCGTGGTTTATCTGGCGGCGTGCGTCTCGCGGGTCATGGGCCCGGCGGCGGGCGACAAAGAACAGATGTCGCTGTACGACAAAACCCGTGGCCTGCTGGAAAAGGCCGGTTACCAGGTAGTCTTTCCCGACAATCAGGACAACCTCTGCTGCGGTCAGCCGTTCGCCTCCAAAGGCTACGCCGAACAGGCCGAACACAAACGTCAGGAGCTGATCAGCGCACTGCTCCACGCCAGTCGCGGCGGCCTCGACCCGATCTATTGCGACACCAGCCCATGTACGTTGCGGCTGGTCCAAGACATCGGCGAAACACGACTGGATCTGTACGATCCGGTGCGCTTCATCCGTACGCATCTGCTGGATCGTCTGGACTTCACACCCCAGGAAGCACCGATTGCCGTGCACGTGACCTGCAGCACTCAGCACTTGGGCGAAAGCCAGGCGCTGATCGATCTGGCGCGCAAATGCAGCAACACCGTGGTGATTCCCGAAGGCATACATTGCTGCGGATTTGCCGGCGACAAAGGCTTCACCACACCAGAGCTGAACAGCCATTCGCTGCGTACGCTCAAGGACGCCGTGCAGCACTGCAGCGAGGGCATTTCCACCAGCCGCACCTGCGAAATCGGCCTGACCCAGCACGGTGGCATCGACTACCACGGGCTGGTTTATCTGGTGGATCGGGTGACACGCGCGAAGGCTGTCTGAAAAAAATAGAACTCTTGAGCGAGACGGCAATCCACAGAACAGGCCCCGACAAATCGGGGCTTTTCCTCCATTCGGTGGCTCGCCCAGCGGTCAGCGAAGCCTGGATCCCTCAGTTCAAGGAGATACACATGAAGCGTTCTGTACTGTTAGGTCTGTTCGTTACTGCCTCGATGATGGCGTCCACTTCGTTCGCCGCAGACAAACCTGCCGATCTGTGCGATGCCAACATCAAAGAGATCAACAATCTCAAAGCGCAGCTGGCATCGTCGCCGGAAAAAACCCAGATGGTTGAAACCAGTCTGAGCAAGGCCAATGCACTCAAGGCTCAAGGCAAAATTGATGACTGCGTGGCAGAAACCTCGCAAACCAAACTGGAGCTGCAAAAAGCCAGCGGCACCAACAACTGATGAATGCTGATGGGCCAACCTGCGGGTTGGCCTCGTCGGCAGATTGACGTACACTGTGCACGCTTGTTGCCCGATCAGATTCACCGGGCAATGAGTTCGGGGCCGTTTAGGATTCGACGCCGGTTGCGAAACTCTAGGTGCATGCCGACTTGGTAACAGAAGTCGTAAATCCACTGTTGCAACTACTTATAGTTGCCAATGACGACCAATACGGTGTTGCTCTCGCTGCTTAATTGCAGCTGACAATACTCCTGGTACCTTCGGGTCCAGCAATCATCAGGGGATGTCTGTAAACCCGAAATGATTGTCATATAGAACAGAATCGCCGTGCAGTACGTTGTGGACGAAGCGGCTAAAACTTACACAACTCGCCCAAAGCACCCTGCCCGTCGGGTCGCTGAGGGTTAACTTAATAGACACGGCTACGCATGTAGTACCGACAGCGGAGTACTGGCGGACGGGGGTTCAAATCCCCCGGCTCCACCACTTCATCATCTAAAGACGTCCACGGACGTCTTTTTTTGTGCCTGAAATCCAGTAAATACGGGGCTTTCAGCGCCATCAGGGTCCGTCAGCGTCCATAGACATCCATGCAAACGTGTATTCCAAGTGGTATTCCAAGCTCTCAGCTGGTAATTTTTGGAATACATAAACAGCATTGGAATACACCATGTGCGCTCAAGCCACGCGCCTTTCAGACATGAAAGTCAAAGCCGCCAAGCCTAAGGAAAAGGACTACACACTCACGGATGGCAACGGCCTTCAGATGCGAGTGAGAATCAATGGCTCGAGACTATGGAATTTCAACTACATTCATCCTGTGACCAAAAAACGGATCAACATGGGACTAGGTACCTTTCCCGAAGTAAGCTTGGCTCAAGCACGCAAGCGAACCGTTGAGGCGAGGGAGCTCGTCGCTCAGGGGCTGGACCCGAAAGAGCAGCGCGATGCGGAGCGGCAAGCGAAAAAGCAGCCACAGAACACACTTTCGAAAACGTGGCGACGACGTGGTTCGAGCTCAAAAAGGATTCAGTCACCCCAGCTTATGCCGAAGATATTTGGCGCTCGCTTACGCTGCACATTTTCCCAGACCTCGGCACCACACCGATCTCAGCCGTCACCGCCCCGAAGGTAATCAATTTACTCAGACCCCTTGAAACCAAAGGCAGCCTCGAAACCGTTAAACGGCTGACACAGCGACTCAACGAGGTCATGACCTATGGGGTCAATTCGGGACTGATTCATGCAAACCCGCTCAGCGGGATTCGTTCCGTCTTCAAAAAGCCCAAGAAGAAAAACATGGCGGCGCTCCCGCCCGATGAGCTGAAAGAGCTCATGGTGACAATCGCCAATGCCAGTATAAAAAGGACTACTCGCTGCCTAATCGAATGGCAGCTCAACACCATGACCCGACCAGCAGAGGCAGCTACCACCCGCTGGGCTGACATCGACATCGAGAAGAAGATCTGGACGATTCCAGCTGAGCGCATGAAGAAACGCCGCATACACATCGTGCCGTTAACAGGCCAGGCTCTAGCCCTGCTTGAAGCAATCAAGCCCTACAGCGGACATCGGGAGTACGTGTTCCCTGCAGACCGTAATCCTCGAACCCACTGCAACAGCCAGACCGCCAACATGGCGCTAAAGCGTATGGGCTTTGAAGGGCGCTTAGTCAGCCATGGGATGCGCTCAATGGCTAGCACCATCCTCAACGAGCACGGTTGGGATCCTGAGTTGATTGAGGTAGCGCTCGCCCACGTCGACAAGGACGAGGTTCGCAGCGCCTACAACCGCGCAGATTACATCGAACGCAGGCGCCCGATGATGGCTTGGTGGAGCGAGCACATTCAGGAAGCAGCGAGCGGGAACCTGTCGGTGTCAGCACTCAATCAGAATCATGACCGCAAAGTCGTTTCGATACGGTAACAATGGACAGCTTTCGACTCACAGCAGCCGGTAGAGGCTGCTATAAAACCAGGGGAGACATTAGGAGTCGAAAAGCTTGGTATCGAGCTACTGTCGCTCAGCTATGGAAAAACGCCGCCTTCTCTTCACAGGAAAGCGGCGTTTTTGTGGCCTCCAGGCTGGCTGGAGGCTTCAGACAGTCTGAAGCCAAGACTAAAGTGAGCGGCATCAGTCATCGACAGGGCGTTGATTACAAGTCGGACTTTATCCGGCGCTTGACGAAGTGACCATAGACCTCAAACTCAAATTCAATCTTCGGCTTTGACTCGGAATCCTTGGGTCGAGGGGGAGACGAAAGAGACTCTCGGGTTTTATAAGTTTTCCTGTCATTGCGTATAACACGCATCAGAATTTCCTCAGAAACCTCTTGATAGCAGCAGTGGTCAATCCACCACATGACTCTTTTACCTTAGACCATTTACCTGTAGTAGTCTTCTTTTGAGCGACGGACGTGCCAGCTCCGTCGACCTCCAGCAGGTATTCGTGGGTTGGCGTGACTTTATGCCAGCGACGGACACCATTGAGACTCTCATACACCCAATCGAGCGTGTTGTCGTCTATCTGGGCCAATTCGTTCGCGACATCCAGTGCTGACTGATATCTCTGGGCGCGGTCGACCTTTAGGCACTTTTCCACTATTGATTTCAGGCGCGACGGGATGTGCTCAAGAGACAATCGCCGTGGAAAAGCTTCAGCCAGAATCGCATTTCTGAACTCGTCAAAAGAGCCAAAAGCTGCAATCTGAGAATTGAAATCAGCTTCACCGATAATCAGTCTATAGATTGTCAGCCCCAGCTGATAAATATCATACTGGCTTGTGAACTCGGCGTCTGTGAAATACTCAGGTGCCATGTGTTTGGTGTACATCTGAGCAGGGGTCGCCGTGTAGTCTAACCCCATTGCTTTAGCGAGCCCAAAATCGGAAACTAAGGCCTCCAGCCTATCTGAAAGCAAGATATTGTCCGGCTTTATATCAAAATGGATTAAGCCCTTCGAGTGGATATTATGCAGACCAGAGCAAATCTGAATAGAGAACCTAACAACTTCCCTTACGGTAAGGGACTTGTTCTTTGCAAAGTCCTTCAAAGAACCATTTTTATAATAGGGCAGTGCTAGGTAAATGTTTTTTTCACACGCGCAGGCGTACTGAATTTGAACAACATGCGCATGTGCGGCTTTGTACAGAGATCTAGACTCCGCGAAGAACGCGTCGCTATCCTCAAATTTATCCCGAGCCATTTCTTTAATTACTAACTCGGCATCCAAATATTTATCATGCGCGATGTAAGCCTTGGAATTTTTACCATCCTGGCCAATCTCCTTCGTGTACTCGAACTCGACTTGCGCACGACTATAAATACCGTACATATCAAGCCCCCATTGCGCAGAGAGTTGCTTCGCGCTCAGTTTTAGACAAGTCACCCCAGCCTTCAAAGCCTTCGAAACTTGCATCCCCATCAACCAAAGGCTTGAACTGATTTCGTTCAATTCCAACTCTTGATGCAATACTTGAGATCTGGCCTATGTAGTAACTTCTTACATTACTACTCGCGAATGCTTCTTGGATAACACCCTCAATCTGAACACGCTCAATAGAAATACTCTGCGCCGCGGGTTCAAGAATTCGGATACCCGCCTCGGAAATCTCGTACTCCCGAAGCACATCGAGCAAATTGAGCCGAATATGTTTGAGCTGTTCAGGAACCCCAAGTGATTTAGGAATACATATGCTCCCAACATTCACTACTTCGTCTCGCTCGGAATCAAACACGCAATAAACGACTTCAGTAGGTGACGCTCGCACTCCGATCTTCACAATATTAATTCCCTTCAATTTTCTAGCGGATAATTTCCGTTTAACGCGATCCAACATGGGCACGGCGGACAGAGCCCCTTCGTATTTACCAGAAATTTTAGACACAGACCAGTTCACATAGTGCAAATTGCCAAAATCGATGAGTAATTCGCTCCCTGAATCGCCCTTAGTTTCTTAAGCACAATGATCGGCTGCTTTCGCTCGCCTCCGAGAGTAACGGTTCGATACAGCTATTCGATTCGAAAAAATCTCAGTCCTACATAACCACCTTGACTACACCACCAAGGAGGTTTGCCCCATGTCATTGCAGTGTCCTCGCTGTCATTCCCCCAAAGTCGCTTCTTTCCATCACGCCATGAAAGTCGGCGCGGCCATCGGCACCGTGGGTGGTGCTGCGCGCGGCGTCAGTGCTGCGCTGGCTGGAGGCCAAACGGGCGCGCTTATTGGCGCTATCGCCGGCCCTGTCGGTATCACCCTCGGTTCGGTATCGGGTGCCATCCTCGGCGGGTTGGCCGGTGGTGTCGGCGGCTGTGCTCTTGGCGCACAACTGGGTGAGTCGCTCGATCGCCACGTCCTGGCCCACAACCTCTGCTTGCTATGTGGCCACCGTTTCAATCTCCCGACCTAACCAAGTCAACTTCCCTTCTACTTATTACGACCGGACGCTGCTGCGCTGTGCGTGGCGCTTTATGCCGGCTTGCACCTAAAGGAATTACAACCATGGCTCATCTCGTCGAAACTATGGCCTATGCTGGCGAAACTCCCTGGCATGGCCTGGGCAATCAGCTCACTCAGAAGCAACCCGTCGAAGTTTGGCAACGCGAAGCCGGCATGAACTGGGAGATCCAGGAAAGCCCGGTTCATTTCAAATCAGAGACCGCCGGCCACCTGGGCGCGATCCATTCCTTCCCCGAGCAGAAAGTGCTATTCCGCTCGGACACCAAAGCACCGCTGTCGGTGGTTTCCAAGCGCTACCACACCGTGCAGCCGCGAGAGGTGCTGGAGTTCTACCGCGATCTCACCGAGATCTCCGGCTACGAGCTGGAGACTGCAGGAGTACTCAAGGGCGGTCGCAAGTTCTGGGCGCTGGCGCGTACTGGTCAAGGTGCTGCGCTCAAGGGTAACGATCAGGTCAACGGCTACCTGCTGCTGGCCACGTCCTGCGACGGCACCCTGTCTACCACGGCAACACCCACCACCGTGAGGGTGGTCTGCAACAACACATTGACCATCGCCTTGGACGGCACCAGCCGCGCGATCAAGGTGCCGCACAACACCCGCTTCGACCCGAAGGCAGTAAAGAAGCAGCTCGGCATCGCCGTCTCGCAATGGGACGGCTTTATGTACCGCATGCGTGCGCTGGCCGAACGCAAAGTGCAATGGCATGAGGCGCTGGGCTTCTTTATGAGCGTGCTGTGCGAGACTAATCCGACCGGCGCACTGCCGGAGGTACTTCCCAACGAACGCGCTCTGCGAAAGGTTCAGGAGTTGTACGAAAGTCGCGGCCGAGGCAGTCAGCTGGACTCGGCTCGCGGTACCGCCTGGGGCCTGCTCAACGCCGTAACCGAGTACGTCGACCACGAACGTCGCGCCCGTAGCAACGAGTACCGCATGGACTCGGCCTGGTTCGGCCAGGGCGCGCAGATAAAGCAACGCGCGCTGGATGCAGCGCTGCAGCTCGCCACCTAATCCTCATCCCCCTCGCGCCCGGTCAGCCTTGTGCTGGTCGGGCTTTTTTATGTCTGCAGGTAAATACCATGAAAACAACGTCATTGAACGGCAGCACCAGCAAAAAACGCCCTGCCCTGCGACTGATTAGCACCAAGGAGCTGCCGCGCGAGGATTGGCTGCAGATACGCAAGCAAGGCATCGGCAGTTCGGATGCTGCAGCTGCGGTTGCTCTGAACCCCTATAAATCGCAGCTGGAGTTGTGGCTGGAGAAAACCGGCCGAGATACCACGCTGCCGAAGGCCGATCCCCACGATGAGGAAAGTCCGATGTATTGGGGCAACATCCTGGAGCCCATAGTGGCCTGGCACTACAGCAAGCGAAGCAAGAACAAAGTACGCCGCATCAACGCGGTGCTGCAGCACCCGGATCCTGAACTGCCCTGGATGCTGGCCAACATCGACCGCGAGGTGATCAGTGCCCGCGATGTGCAGATCCTCGAATGCAAGACCACCGGCATAAATGGGGCACGCCTCTGGAAAGAGGGCGTGCCCGAGTATGTGCAGTTGCAGGTGATGCACCAGCTCGCCGTTACCGGCAAGCAGGCGGCAGATGTTGCGGTGCTGCTGGGCGGCCAGACGCTAGAGATTCATCGCATTGAGCGGGACGAGCAGATGATCGCTCGCCTGATCGAGCTGGAGCGCAAGTTCTGGCATTACGTGGAGACCGATACGCCACCACCGGCCGATGG
Organism: Pseudomonas sp. AC255; assembly: GCF_979258175.1. Classification (NCBI taxonomy): domain Bacteria; kingdom Pseudomonadati; phylum Pseudomonadota; class Gammaproteobacteria; order Pseudomonadales; family Pseudomonadaceae; genus Pseudomonas; species Pseudomonas sp. AC255. The sequence continues at coordinate 4,449,933 of NZ_OZ409841.1, forward strand.
CACGGCTTCCGCCGAAGCGGCCCTGCGCTGCCTCTATCCGGAGGACAACGGCCAGGTCGTCGACTTCAGTAGCCATGCCGGGCTGACTGCAGCCTTCGTCGAGCTCAAAGCCTTGCGCCAATCGATTGCTGACAAGGAAAAGCGCGAGGCCGAACTAAAGCAGATGCTGCAGCAGGCCATGGGCGATGCCAGCCGAGCAGAGTTTACCAACGGCTACGTCTCTTGGCGCAAGGCCAAGGACGGCATCGGTCTCGATGTCGCACAACTGCTCCAAGACAAGCCGTACCTGCAGGCCAAGTACCCGCTGCTGAAACCCGGTGCGCGGCGCTTCATGGTCGGCTGATTTCAACCTCTCCCAACCATTCCCTCCCCTTGGCCTGTCCATGCAGTTCGCAGTGCGTGGCTGGCCTTTTTTCATTTTCAGGAGAACTACGATGCTCAAAGGTCTGGCTATCACGCCCCCAGTGCTTGGACGCATCTCCATCGGTAAGGTCGTCGAGAAGAACGCCAAACGCCTGCCGGAGAAGGATGACCAGTTCACCATCACCTCCCAGGTACAAGGCAAGGACGGCTGGTTGCTGCACCCGCTCAATTATGAGTTGCGGCAGGGCAAGGAAGACAAGCTGCGCAGCATCCCGGTACGCCTGCTGTTCAACGAACCGGAGCTGAACTTTCGCGCCGACTACACCTTGTTCGACCGGCAATCCGGGCGACCCATTTGTGTTGGCAATGGCGAAACCTGCAAGCGCGTCACCCAGGACGGCATGCAGTCGCTGCCCTGTCCCTCTCCGGATGCTTGTCCCCTGGCCAAAGGCGGTACCTGCAAGCCCTACGGCCGACTGAACGTGGTCATTGGCGATGAAGATCCGCTGGGCAGTTTTGTGTTCCGTACCACCGGATTCAACAGCATCCGCACCCTGGCAGCACGCCTGCAGTATTTCCAAGCCATCTCAGGAAACCGCCTGGCCTGTCTGCCGTTAGAGTTGCGTTTGCGCGGAAAATCGACACGGCAGAGCCATGGCACGCCGATCTTCTACGTAGACCTGACGGTACGCGGCAGTATGGACATGACGGAGGCGCTGCAAGCCGCCAATGAGCTGGATTCACAGCGGCAAGCAGCAGGCTTCGATCAGGCCGCATTGGATGAAGCAGCACAGCGCGGCTTCGGCAATGGCGCGTTCGAGGACAGCGAGGAAGACGTCGGCGTCATCGTCGAGGAGTTCTATTCCGTCGAGAATGGCAGCGAGCCACCATCCCCCAAACACACACCGCAGCCGTCGGGCAAACCCAGTCTGGCGGAAAAGCTGGAAGCCAATGCCAACACCAATCCCTTAACGCCTAACAGCGGCCCCCAGCCCTGGAGCTGAACATGCGCTTGCACAAACTCAAGGCCGGTGAAAGCACCGGCACCTACCTGATCGAATCACCGGTCACCGAAACCGACATCCTGCTGATGGCCCACCAACTAGCAAGCCAGCGCCTAAGTCGCGGTCGCCGACTCACCGAGCCCAAACAGGTTTTCAGCCACCTGCAAACATTACTTGCCGGCTACGAGCATGAAGTGTTCGCTTTACTGCTGCTGGATAGCCGACACCGAGTGATCGCCCTCCGCGAACTATTCCGAGGCACTGTGGATGATGCCATCGTCTACCCCAGAGAGGTCGTCAAGGTCGCCCTGGCAGACAATGCCGCTGCTGTCATACTGGTGCACAACCACCCTTCTGGTGATCCCGAACCGAGTCAGGCCGACCATATACTGACCGGCAAATTAAGGGATGCCCTGAATATGGTTGGCATCTGCACACTTGACCATATCGTGGTAGGCCGCGAGGGCTGTGTATCGCTGGCTGAGCGGGGTCAGCTATGAAGCAGTCGATCAATGAGGTGTTCCGGCTACTGACCGTAGTCATCATGTTCACCAGCATTTTCGCCGGCTGCGTGACCGCATTAGCATTGATGATTCTGGTAGTGCGGCTTCCGTTATTGCTGGCAGCTGTGCTGTTGGCATGTTGGGTCTTCAGCCGACTGCAACGATCTTCACGCTAAAGTCTGTAGAAGCCAGGACGAGCAGCCAAAAGGCTAGCCGTCCTGGCTTTTACAAATCTTTTCTTTTTTCTGCTTAACGCAGCAGCCGACTAAGAAACCTCTTGCCTCAGAGTTAGGTCGTTCATAACCGACCGGATAAAAAAGTCATTGAGCGCAGGTGAAGTGGGAAGCATCAACTGCCGACTTTTCAGGCAAAACGGCAGCACCCAGAGCCGCATCCCATTGGTTTTGGGAAAATCAAAAACTGGCAGTGGATCGTTGAAAGCGTCCGTCTTCGGGTAGATCAATACGATGTCCCCGGTGCCATCCAGGTAGTGGTGACCATAGGCGTACAGCTGATAGAAGTCTGCCTGGCTAAGTTGGTATTTCTCGCGCCCGTTCTTCTTCGCCGAATCCAGTAGCTTCCACTTCGTGTCCAGGACCAAGTGTGTGGTTTGCTTCTGCTTTACTAACAGGTCGGGCTTCAAGCGGAACCATCGCTGATCGCCGTGCGCAACGAGGTGCTGGCTGCTTGCCTGTGCCTTCAGAACGAAATCATCGCGTAATTGCCTCGCCAAGTGCTTCTCGACATAGGCCTCGAACACCGCCTCCATAGGAAACAGCAGCGACGGTGCATGATGCTTTCCCATTCCAGAGATAGGACTGAGGCCCTGCAGGATCAGCTTCGCCCAGTCCAGTGCAGACTCGTAATAGCCCATACCTCGATCCAGTCTGATCCGCTGAATATCCAAGGGAACATCAACTGATAGCGGAACATCCGTGAAGACGAAACCGAGTTCGCGAGCGACACGCTGGCTCTCTTGCGATCTGCACAGAGTGAGCACATGGCGAAGCGCCGTGTGAATCAGTCGGTTCTCTGCGCGGTCCTGCGAAAACTCGTCATGCTCAGTGAAGAACCGATCTCGCCTGATCAAATTCTGGGAGATCTGTCGCGCCACTAACAACCGGCCACGAAGTGCAAAGAGGTTGTCCTGTCGCGCGACATAGTCACTGCGCAGCCCGCGCTTGATCAGCGAACCGACGGCCAACAGGAATTGCCGGATGAACACCTCCAGGAGAGGCATGCGTTCAGCGACCAAGTCTGCATTGGCTGTTTTGATGTGTCGAAACCCGGCCAGGCACTTCAACATCTCGATGAGGAGTGCACGCGCTTCATCAGGTGACGTATTCCTTCCTGTCTTTGGCAGTACCTCGATCTGGAATCCGCATGGGGCACGAATAACGCCGACATAGCTGGTGACCTGAATAGCGCGCTGGCCCTTCAGTTGGGTCGGCTTGAGCCAGCCAGGGGCATTTTCATCACTTCTAAGAGACTGTGTGTCCAGCCATGCGAAGACACGCTTTGGCACAGTAAGCCCGACCGCTCCGGCCTTTGCTTCGACGACCTTGTCGAACTCAAAGATCGTCAGGGAATTCATTCGGCGGTCACGTCAGGTTTGACTGCATAAATGCCGACATACGCGTCTGGCTCATCAAGAGCAGCAGCGTTCAATTGGTAGCGAGAACGAATCGCGTACTGATCCAGCTCGTGCTCACGGCCAAAGAGCGCCAGTAGATCCTCTTCGCGGCCGATTTCATGCACGAACTGATGCTCCTGCTTCGGCTTCTGGTTATCCCCCAGGACCAGTCGAATCTTCTGCCAGTCCTCGAAAAAATACTCCTCCAGCAGCGGAATGATCTTGTTCTTGAATACGGCCTTCAGCTCATTGAATCTATCGGCTTCTGGCAGATCTTTGAATCGCGTGAAGTAGGCATGCCCCACGGTGTGGTCACGGTCGTACAGGGCCTCGATCCGCTTGTTCAGCATGGTCAGCAACTGCTCGATGTTGATGTCCACGCCGTTGTGGGAGACGCTGGTGCCTGCCAGAACCGAGGGCTTTGGCATTGACTCAATGAACTCGAAGCGACGGCGAAGCGCGGTGTCGACCAGTGCCAATGATCGGTCTGCTGTGTTCATGGTCCCGATCACATCAACATTCGAAGGCGCGCTGAAACTCTCTGCGGAGTAGGGCAGCGTCACAGCGACGGGATACTTGGCACCCTCGCGCTTGTCCACTTCCACGAGTGTGATGAGTTCGCCGAAGATCTTGCTGATATTCCCTCGATTGATCTCGTCGATCACCATCGCGTACTGCCGAGACGGGTTCTTGCGCGCCCGGTCGCACAATCTCAAGAAGGCTCCAGGTTTGATCTCGTAGCGCACCTCACCATCTGACGCGGCGGCTGGCTCACTGTCCGCCGCGCGCTTTTTGCCACGCTTGGCGATCACGGGGCGCAGGCCCTCGACAAACTCCTCGTACCCGTAGGACTGATGGAAGGTGACGAACTCGTAGCGCTCGCCGTACTCGGCATCGGTGTAATCCGACACGAGCAGAGCTTGCAGGTCGAATGTCTTGCCGGTGCCGGGCGGGCCGTAGTAGATGACGTTTTTTGGTGGCTTGTCGCTTTTGGGCTCGTCTTCAATGTCGTAGTCATCGGGCCAGTAGCCGTTGCGCCCCGCGCGCGGTCCGAGCTTGGCCGGCCAACTGCCTTCATCTTTGTCAGCAGCTTCGAAGAGCTGAACCAGCTCGCTGGTGAGATCGGTTTGCTCAAGCTCATCCAGCCCAGCAAAGGCAGACCAACTGACCCGGATGCTATCTTTGCGCAAGAACAGCCATCCGACTGGCCCGCCTTTGATCGCTCCCTTTTCCTTACGTCCGAAGCGTAGCTGGCTGTTGGTGGCCCGAGTGAACCACCAGTCCAACCCCATTTCGTTGACTGCACGGGCAAGTCGCCCGAATAGCTCTGTCGTCGTGGCGGTCCACAGTGGTTGGCGTTCGACGAAATCCTCGTGCCCCTGGAAGTGCGTCAGCAGGCTTTCGTTGTCGGCATCAGCAGACAGCCCCAACTGATCAGCCAGATCGTCGTAGCTGATTTTGAAGTTCTTGATAGCCTCCGCGCTCCAGTCGACCAGCGCAGTAAAATCAAGTGCGAGACCGTCGTCGGCAGACTTGATGGCCACAATGGGCGAAGACTTCAGCGGCCCTCGAATCTGTTCGTACTTCTTGCGCAATACCGGGTCATCGACCTTGATATCTACCAGATCAATTTTGACTACAAAACCAAGGTCGGCATCGATTCCTACGGTGTAAGCCAGCCCCTCAGGTGCGTTGTTTGACGGGTAGATCCGGGCCCAGTTGTAGGGAATGAATTTCTTCTGCCATTGATCTGTGGGCTTGCGAACGGTCTTGGTCCAACCATCCGTAAAAAGTTGCTCTTGCAGCGCCTCTGCCCACTGCTTGGTGACGTCGTATGCCTGCCCCAGCTCCTCGTAGACGCGCTGCTGCTCCGGGTTGGTCTTGTCATAGACCGTCCCCTTCCACTTGTTCAGCAGCTTGAAATGGTCATTGTTGAAATAGTTCTGTGCCATCGTCTCAAATCCCTTCTACGTCTATGCCGTGTTCTGCCAGCCAGATCTTTCGCCGCTCGAAATCGGGCAAAGCGCGTTCGACCCGCTGCCAGAACTCTGGCGTGTGATGCGGTTGATGCAGGTGCGCCAGTTCATGCACCACTACGTATTCGGCAATACGCGGGGGCAACAGGATGGTCTTCCAGTGGAAGTACAACCAGTCGCCTTTGCCGCATGATCCCCAGCGGTAGCCCAAATCCTGCACCTTCACACCAACGGGCCGGACCTCCATGCGTGCCACGTAGTCCTGCACCTTGTCCCACAGCCAAAGCTTGGCCCGGGCGCTGTACCACTGAACCAAATGGGCCCGTGCGGTCTCGACCAGGTCGCGGCGCAACATGAAGCGGCCATTCAGCAGTTTTAAAGCCGTGTCCTGCTCATCCACCAATCGCAGTCGGTAGCTGCGACCCAGGTACAGAAAGCCCTCGCCATCGACGTAGCTCTTGGTCGGTACCGCCTTTTGCAGTCGATCCTTCTGTGCCAGCTTGGTGTAGATCCAGAAGCGTTTCTCAAGGACGAACTCGCGCAGACGTTCCTCTTCGACATCCGGCGGTGCCGACAGCACCAACTCACCGCTGCGATCCACGGTGATCTGCAGCGTTCTGCGCCGACTGCTGGGTTTCAGCTCGAAGGAGAGGTCGTCTACGGTCAGCACGCTCATGCCTTGGTCAGCCTCTCATGGTTGGCGCGGGCCAATTCCAGCACGCGATCTTTCAGGGCGGATACATCACCAGGCGCAACCAGACGGGATGTGCGGAGCGTTCTGAAGATGCGCGCCCCCAAAGCGTCTTGCGCTGGCCGCTTGTGCGGCTCCCAGAAGGTGTCAGTCAGTTCGCCAGCAATCATGTCGACCAGCTCCACGGTCAGGTCGCGGATCTTCAGCAACTGCTCATCACTCGGGCGCTCGGTGCCCACCACGGACTCCAGCAGCATGCGCAGGAAGGGCACGTAGTGTTCAGGCATGTCGGGCAGGCCCGCGTCATCGCTGGAGGCACCCGTGCGCATGTCGCTGATGATCTTCTGCAGCGCCGCAATTAGGTCATCCCACTGATCCGCCAGCGTCTTAAGGATCTCGTTCAGTCGCTCACTGAGCTTGCGAAACAGCACCGGGTCCTCATCCAGATGTTTGCGGATGTGAGAGCGAATGGCGTGTTCCATCTCAGACGCCTTGGCGCGGTCATTCGCCTGGCGCGACAGATGCGTGTCGAACTCCGCGTCAGTCAGCGCAATCGGCGGAATCTTGGGATCGACACCCAGCGAAATCACATGGTCGTCGATCAGCTTGCGGACCTTGGCGCCTACGTCCTTGCCTAGAACCGGCGTGTCCTTGTAGCGGTTGCGGGCTCGGGCGTAGATGTACGAGAGAGTCTTGGCATCCTTTGAGAAGGGCAGGCCCTCAGGGCGCGGCAACACCATGTCCAGCGAACCTAGGAACTGCTTGAGCTTGACGGTGAACTCAGCTCGTAGCCGTTCGTCAGCAAGCACTTCAACGCAGGTCTCAACGTCTTCGAGTGACTCGATGTCGCGGCTGCGGAACAGGTCCACCACACGCAGGTGTCGGTCGCGCAGTGCCGGCACTTCGTCTTTCAGGCTCTGCAGGGCACCCTGGATGTCCTCATCGGAGTAGGCCGCCAGTGCTTCTTTCAGGTGCTGGGCGACGCCGTAGTAGTCCACCACGATGCCGCAGCGCTTGCCGAACCCAGTGCGGTTTACGCGGGCAATGGCCTGCAGCAACTCGGCCTCGCGGATCGGGCGGTCGAGGTACATCACGCCTTCAATCGGCGCATCGAAGCCGGTCAACAGCATCGACTTCACAACCAGGAAGGCTAGCGGATCGGTCTTCTGTGGCTTGGCGTGGAACAGCGGCTTCTTGAAGCGCTTGATCCGCGTCTCGTTGGCTGCCAAGTCCGTCCATTGCTTCCAGGCCGAATCGTCGTTGTTGCCACTGGAGATCACCGCCGCGAATTCGATGTTCGTCAGGGTGTCGCGGTAGCGCCAAGCCTGCACGATGGCCTGCACCTTGGGCGGCCGCTGACACAAGGCTTCGTCGTCCAGCGCCTTGTCTTCGGGCGGAAGTGCCTCGGCCTCGGCTAGTAGTTCAGCGCGCGCGGTTTCAAATGCAGCCACGTAACGTACCGCCGCTAAACGACTGTAGGCCACCACCTGCGCCTTGTAGCCGTTGGGCAGGATGTTGGTCAAGTAGTGCCGCAACATGTCGCGCGCCTTGTCCGCGATCAGCAGCGGGGCGTCGAAGATCGGTCCCTTGGTGGCGTACTTCTGCTTGATCGCCTCCAGCTCCTCGGCGCTGCGCTCGCGGAACAAGTCCTCGAACAGCTCGTCCAGACTGGCCCCGTCCTTGACGGCACCTTGCGCGGTACGCCCCTCGTACAGCACTGGCACGGTCGCGCCGTCTTCCTCGGCCTCTTTGATCGTGTAGCGGTCGATGAACTCGCCGAAGATCTCGTGGGTGCGCTTCTTGTCACCCATGATGATCGGCGTGCCGGTGAAGCCGATGCGCGCGCAGTTGGGCAGCCCGGCCAGCAGGTTGGCGTGCAAGTCACCCGCCTGGGTTCGGTGTGCCTCGTCGACGAGCACGAGAATGGTTTCGTCCTCGTTCAACACCTCGAAGGTCTTGGCGGCTGGCTTGGCTACATAGGCTACCGCCGTAGGCTCCCTCACCGCCATCTGCCCGTCTTGCCAGCCCTCCGGGATGTCGTCCTCGGTCAGACCTGGCTCACCGGCGGCATCTGGATCACGGTACTTCTGAATCGTGGCAAACAGCAGCCCTGGGCCCTTGCGGCGCACCAGCTTCTGCACGGCCACCGTTGATGTGGCCACTTCCACCACTTCGCCGGTCAGCGTCGCCGTAGCGCTGAGCTGGTCCTGCAGGTCTTTGCGGTCGGTCACCACCACCACTTTGAAGCGGCGCAGGACGGCGTTGGTGCGCAGCTTGCGCACCAGGAACACCATGGTCAGCGACTTGCCCGAACCCTGGGTGTGCCAGATCACGCCACCGCGCCGGTCATACTCGCCATCCTGCAGACGGGTTTTGCCGCACTGCAGGCGTTCGATCGCCTTGTTCACCGCGCGGAACTGTTGATAGCGACACGCCACCTTGATGATCTGCCCACCGGCCTGCATGAACAGGGTGAAGTGACGCACAATGTTCAGCAGGTTCGCCTTGTTGAGCATGCCAGCCACCAGGCGCTGCTGCTCGGACAGTGCGGCCACCCCCAGGGTGGCGGCAATGTCCTCTTCGCGGGCTGGGGTCACGGTCTTCCAGCGGGCGAAGTGCTCGAACAGGCCGCCGATGGTGCCTACGCGCGCCTCGTCGAAGCTGGTGGCGATTAGCAGCTGGTTGGTGAAAAACAGTGGCTCGTTCCCCTCGTTGTCTTCCACCTCGTAGTTGGCATGCCGCTGGTTGCTGTACCGGCGCAACTGGTCGATGGCTTCACTCAGCGGCTCTGGGAAGGACGGGCTCTTGCACTCCACCACCACCAGTGGAATGCCGTTCACTAGCAGCACCAGGTCCGGCACGATGAAGGCCTTGCCGCTGTTGTAGCCGGGCGGGCAATCCACGCGGTATTGATTGACGACCGTGAAGGTGTTGTTCTCGGGCGTGTCCCAGTCGATGAAGCGGATGGTCTGGCCACGCCCGCCATCCCAGCCCGGCAGGCCGTCGACCGTGATGCCCAGCAGCAGCAACTCCGTTGCGGCCTGGTTGGCTTCGATGAGCTTGGGCCGCGCAATGCGCGTGATCGCAGCGACCGCTTCGGAGATGCGACCCTCGTCCAGCCAGGGTACGAATGCGCCATTCACCTCGCGCAGATTGATCTCTGTCAGCTTGGCGCGTAGCACGCCTTCCTGGATCACCTCGGTGAAGTTCGCACGGCCGGTGACAGCGGGGTCATCGATGCTGCCCGCGATGTGCGTCCACCCCAGGCCTTCCAGTTGCTCGACGAACGGCCTTTCGACGTCTTTGAGTTCCCATCCCATGGTCTGACCCTTCTTCTTATGGCGCCATCAAGGGCGTGACACGGACGCGGCCGGTGAGGAGGTCGTCAATGACCCCCGCTTTCTCTTTCTGGCGCTTGTGAAGCTCAAGTTGCTCAACCGCAAGCCTGGTCAACAGGGCGCGAAAGCGACTGACAATTGCAATCTGCTCATCCCTGGTCGACGGCATGGGCAGTTCAAACGTCTCGACGTCTACTTTTGTGATGTTCGGATCTTTCCGCGTACTGGCCGCAACTCGCTTCCACCTCGGCCGTCCATGTTGAAGCGCACGTAGCACGTACTCGGGCACAACGTCAGGGTCGTTGATCGTCACGGTGCTGATTGCCTGGTTTGTCGCCGCAGGAACCCCCAGCATTGCCGTTCGTCCAATCTGCTCCCACCCACCGTACATTGCGATCAAGACTGAGTCCGCAAGCAGAATCGAGCAGGAGCTCTCCCGGAGTGCTGCGACCGTGATGCATTCATCTGTCTTGCGGATGATGTCTTCGTTCAGATCAAGCGTCTTTACCCACGGCGTTCCTTCCGGGTGAAAGTAGCGGTCGGCCTTTCCGCGTGAGGGAGTACTTCCGGATCTGATTTCACCAAGCGAGGCGACAGATCGCAGAGTCCAGTCCTTGGGTATCCAGCCCAACCTGGATTCTTGGTAGAGGTGGGGTGCCTGATCATGGCCCGGGCGCAATTCGCCATTGGCATCCACACCTCGCGTCAGCAGGTCATGAAGCAAGCCCTGCTTGACCTGCTTCAGCTTCTCGACGATGGCCTCAGTCTTGCGGATTGCGCCATCAAGAGTATGGAATATTCTTAAGAAGTCGTTTTGCTCTTCAATACTTGGAACAGGAAGCGAAGTCGCTGCGAGTTCCGTCCTGCTCAACTCGACCTGATTGGTTGACCCAGCGTAACAGAACCGCTCAAGATGGTTTTGGGCCCAAGACGTTCTGAGAACGGCATCAAGCCATTCACCTCGAAACTGATCTGGCGCGGAGCGCAACAACGTAATGTGGCCGTCGACGATGAAGTCCTTCGAGCTATCAAAGACGCAGGATCGGCCAATCGTTCCGGTGCCCGTGGAATTGAGAAGTACATCGCCGACTTCTGGCTTCAGTACATTGCCCATTGCATGACTTGAGTGTGGCCTCGCAAAGGCAGGATCAAATCCAAGCACGGTGACACACCGTTGGCCAATTGCCAGCACATCGCTATGTTCGACATAGACTGGCGCTGTTCCCCTTGAGATTGTTGAGCACATACGTTCCAAAGTGCGCTCCGGCCATCCAGCCTCGTTGGGGATATCAATAACCGAGTCAGACATAGCCGAGCCCCTTCAGGAACCGCTGCAACTGATTCGCAGCTATGTCGCGATCCTGCTCAATCTCGGTCAGCGTCACCTTGTACTTGTCCCACCAGTTCTCGAAGGCCGCCACGATGAGTTGACGCTGGCCGGTGACGTAGCGCTCCACGATCCGCTTCATGTCGTCGTGCAAGATGGTGAGCAGCAGCTTGGCGGCGTCCTCGGGCGCAAGACCGTCAACTGCCGAGTTGAGGTGGTCGGCGAAGACCTTCTTGCGGTCGGCCAGCTCCTTCTTCACGTCCTTGAGGGCGTTGCGCAGCTCGACGAACACCGCAAGCTGGTCGAGGATGGGCTTGAGCGTCGCCTCAATGGCTTGCTGCTTTTCAGCCTGGACGAGCAGTTCTGCGTCCTGCGCAGCAATCTCGGTCCGCAGGGTGGCGATCTCGGCAGCGTTCGCCTGCTGCGTCTTGGGCTTGTCGAGCTTCATCAGGGCACTGGCATTGGCCTTTTTGTCTTTCTCAATCGCCTTCACGACCCGAGCGATTTCTTTGATCTTGGCCTCAAGATCCTTCTTCTGGGCCCTGAGCTGGGCCTCATCCACGGCATCGTCGTCCTCGGCCTCGGCGGCTTCAGGGTCTTTGCCGCTTTCCTCTTCGCTCGCGTCGTTGGCCTTAATCTGGGCCTCAAGCTCGACCTTCTTGGCTTCCAGCTCCTCGATCTCATCGACGAAGTTGCCCATCAGGAACTTGACCAGCTTGTGTTCCAGTGGGCTTTCCTTCTTGGTCTTGTCTTCCAGCGCAGTGACGATGCTGGTGCGCCACGCATCGACCACGCCATGCGAGCCGCGCGCCATCAGGGTGAGGAAGTCGTACTTGGTCTGGTTCCAGAATCCGGCCACGATGCCACGCACCTGGAAGGGGTCGAGCAGCCCAATCTGTTCCAGTGAGCCGCTGAAGCTGGCCAGCAGCTCGTTGCGCAGCGCCACGAAGCTATGTGCCCCCGCCAGATCGGTGATGCGCTGGCTATGGGCCGCCCACCAAGCTTCGAAGGCGGCGCGGATGGCGGCTTCCTTGGCCTGCAGCCCAACGTTGGACTCGATGGCGGGTTTGAGCTCGGTCTTTGCTGTGAAGCTGGGTTTGAAGTCGTAGTTGGTACCGTCCCGCTCGACGAAGATGTCCATCGGGTTCAGGCCGTGCGCGTCGAATAGGGCCTTCTTGTTCGGATGCGCCACTTCGGCCTTGGGGACGCCACCCAGCAGATGGGCGCGCACGTCATGCGGCTCGGGCGGCGGGGCGTTGTCGGCATAACGGCGAATGTTGAGGTTGTAGCCGTTGGCCTTGAGCGTGGCGGTGTCCACGATGGCCGAGAAGCCCGGCTCCTCTTTGAAGGCCTCAAAGGTGGTGACGATCTTCTCGATGTGCTCAGGCATCAGAAAGCTCTGCGCCCGACCCTCAAAGTATTCGCGGTCGGCGTTGATGAACAGCACCTTACCCTGGCGCTCCTTCGGCTTGCCGCTGACCCGTTCCGCGCCGTTCTGCACCTGCTGTCTCAGCACCAGGATGCACGCCGGGATGTTCGTGCCATAGAACAGGTTGGGCGCCACGCCGATGACGGCTTCCAGCAGATCCTCTTCGATCATGCCGGCGCGGATGGTTCGCTCCTCGCCGCCCCGGAACAGCACCCCGTGCGGCATGACGGTGGCAATCTGCCCGCCATCGGCTAGCACCGCGACCATGTGCTGCAGGAACATCATGTCGGCCTTCTTGGCCCCCAGCGGCACCTCGCCGTAGTTGAAACGCTCGGCGCGGAACTCCGGTGCCCAGGCGGACTGGCCGCTCTGGTCTTTGTCGGTCGTGCCCCAGGGAATGGAGAACGGTGGATTGGTGAGGATGCGGTCAAAGCGTCGCAACTCTCCGCCTTTGACGTGCTGGGGCTTGGCCAGGGTGTCTTCGTTGTGCAGGTCAGCGGTGCTGATGCCATGCAGCAGCATGTTCATCTTGGCGATGGACCACACCGTGCCGTTGGCCTCTTGCCCGTAGAGGTTTGCCTTGCGCCCCTCCTGGCCTTGCTCATCGATGTATTCCTTGGCGGAGATCAGCATGCCGCCCGAGCCACAGCAGGGGTCGTAGATGTGGTGTTTCAACTCCGGTTTGATTAGGCGAACCATCATCCGCACCACCGAGCGCGGCGTGTAGAACTCGCCGCCTTTCTTACCGGCGGAGTCGGCGAAGTCGCCGATCAGGTACTCGTAGGCAGCGCCCAGCAAATCCGGGAACTCAAAGTCTTCGTTGCGCAGTCGGTGCAGGCTGAAGTGGTTTATCAGCGAGCGCAGCTTGATGTCGGGGATCTTGCTCTGGCCGACCTTGCGGGTGAAGTTGATGTGCTCGAGCACGTCGTAGAGACTGGTGTTGCCTGTCTCCAGACCGGCAAGCGCCTTGTTCAGGAAGTCACCGATGTTCTGGTGGGCCTCGTTGAGCAGGTACTCGTAGCGCGACTGGGGTGGCACCCAAAAGGAGCCTTCCTCCATGTACCAGTCTTTCTGGTTGGCGCTCTCGATGGCCTCCGCCTCGCTCAAGCCGGCCGCCAGCTCCTCCTTGATGATCTTCTCGCGGTGCTGGTCAAAGACGTCGGAGCAGCGCTTGAGGAACAGCATCCCGAAGATGTATTCCTTGAACTCGGAGGCGTCCATCTTGCCGCGCAGGATGTCGGCGGCTTTGAAGAGATGGCGCTCCAGCTGTGGCAGGGTTAAGGGCATGTAGGGAATCCAGTCAAAGTCGGTTGTTCTGTATTGGCGCGGCGCATCAGTCAGCCTTGCCCATCATGTTTTGTGCGTCGGGTGATCGGTAACCAGGGGCCAGCATTGCGTTCTTTACGCCGTAGAGCGCTAGATGATCCTTCAGCCAGAGTCGATATTCGTGGCCTCGCAGGCTGTGGTCTGGCGAGCAGTCCACACTCCATTGGCGCAGGATGTACCCGGCTGTAGCAGCACGAAGCTTCATCCGCAGCACGCCACCATCCATGCTGTAGTCCATCTCGGTGATCTCCGGCCGGGGCAGGTCTGGATGCGGTACCAGTTCCAGCTCGACGATCCGGGTCCACTGGATGTCTTGATTGCTCATCTCAAAGGCCGCAACTAGCTGCCCCTTGAGCACGACGGCGTGTGAGATCCGGGTAATGACGAAATCCCGGAACTCTTGGGACTTCCGGTCGAAGGCGCGGACGTGCCAGCGTAGGCCGTTGTCGATAAGTGCGAACGGGACGATCTCTCGCTCGGTGCGGCCACTGGAGATGGAGTGGTACTCAATGCTAAGTGGACACGCATGGTGGATCGCACGGGTCACGCTCGCCAGCACATCCAGATCCGGGAGGGCGAGCCGGGACGGGCTCTCGCTAGCCACCCACGCCTTGAGCCGCATCGGTTCGCCGTCACCAAAACCCTGAGTCAGCCACGACAACACCCGCCCCGGGGGAAGTCGAAGACCGACTGGAAGTCCGGCCCGAGGACGTAGGACTTGCCTTTGGAGTCGTAGTCGATGTTGCCGGAGGCCAGCTCCTTGTACAGCGCCAGATCCCTGGATGCGGCGGCGGACTTGATACCAAACCGCGTCACCAAGTCCTGGCGGCGTATTTCCCCACTGAAGCGCACGCGCAATTCCACGAACGCGAGTCGATCGCGTTGTGGCTGGGTTAGATCTGCAAACTGTTCGTTCGACAACCTGGCTGGCTCGTTCGTGTTAGCGAATGCTTGTGCTTACCTCTGAGGGAAAATACATACCCACTCTTAGAGCACGAACATTACCCTATTTTGATTTTATGTGCGTTGCATTCTGATAACCACAAATCTAGAGCTGAGGTTAGCTTTTGCCGCAAAGCGCCCCTCAATCCCAGGCGGATCGCAGACCGAACCAGGCCATTACCGTCCGAGTGCTAGCTCATGCCTTGCCACAGCTCATTGGACTCGACAACAGCTATAAATCGTCCAGCAAATCCGTCAGGGAACAATGAATTCTGACCCTCCTCGTCAAACTGATCCATCGGCCGGAGGAGCTGCTTCTCGTCACGCAGAATGACCTCTAGTGCCTCACGGGATACCACTCTGAACGCATCGACTGATTGCCCGTCGATCTCAATGGAGGCGTCGACGATCCAGGCCCACAGGCCCGCCTCAGGATGCTGACCGTTGCGGCCCAACCTGAACCAAAGATCTTGATCAGACCCCAACGCCTTAGGGCTAAGCTGGCCAGCTCGGAGCGAGCGACCGCAGCCACACCACGCCAAAACGGTGCCGACGTCAGGCCTATCGCGTGGTCAAGTGCAGTGGGGTTTTTACCTGTAGGCCGCTTACCCGAGAAATGATGCAGGCTTTCATCAAGAGCACAACCCTTACTGGGCTCAGACTGCTTCCTTGCACATACCGACCGGTAATGCTGCCGGCATCGCTCCCGTTTCTCTGTCATCCCACAACACTCACGTCAGCCTTAGATTCACGACCGTAGCCTAAACCATCGGCTGACCAGGACTTCACAGGCACGGTGCTAGCACCCGGCACGCTGGCAACACATCGGATCACCAGCGCGAGCTTGAGCTATCAACCCAACCTACCTGATGAGTTACGTTCGCCCTTGAATGGACCGCTTAGTCATCCCGGAAACCCTCCTTGTCAGCCCCTTACGCAAGCAACGAGCGCCTACTGGCTTGAGCCGCAGATGTTGATCATTCTTGACCAGGTAACGCATGGCGTAATGCACGTTACCCCGCGCGCCCAGGTCACGCCTGTGGATCAGGCCAATCCCCAGCCTGTCTTGATGTTTATCTTTTTCGAGGTTGCAGTTGTTGAAGCAGCCCTGACCACGGGTGATGCTCTGCCACAGCTCTCCGATCCGCTGTGCCCTGTAGATGTCGGCACTCACTTCAGCGCCGTTGAAGAAGAAAGCAGCATGGATGTGATACCCACGATCCTCGCCTTGTTCAACGCTGCAGATGTAGCCGGTTTCATGATCGAAAATCAGGTTACGTTCACGCTCAGCAATCAACCGGTTCAGGTCGTCGAATACGTGCTCCACACGCAACCTAGCTTGGGCCTCAGTTCGGTAATACAGATCAACCCTGACAACGCAGGTACGGGCGTAGCGATCAAGCACGGCATCAACGTAGCGGCCGACCTCAATCTCTTGCTGAATTGCCTGGTAGCGCTGGTCGTGTTCCCTACGCTTGAATCTCTTTTGGGTGAGGAGAGTTCGGATGCTCTTGGTCAGCTCGTTCAGCGCCTCGCTGATGCTCAGATAGCGCGTTTCACTCTCGTTCAAGCAGGTAATGCCAAAGGGACTGCGCTCAACCCCAATGGACTGGCAGGCTTCCTGAAAAAGGCTTAATTGCCAGCTGCGCTGATACTCCGCATCACAATCGAACAGCGCGACCATCTGCACGATCCCATCAAAGTATTTTGACAGCCTAGTTTCACTGACCTGCTCATCACCATGCTTCGAGCATGTGATTCGGAAGGCTTGGCTATCTGTACGCTGAATGGAGTTTACGAGGCGTTCAATACGGATAGCGGTATCGGATTGAGATCGAACGGTGCTGGTGTTTCGCTTGGTCATGGTTGTGTACCTGATTGGGGGTTCGCATACCAGGTACGTGTTTTGTATTTTTTAACTGATGACCTAACCCATAGACCGGGTAATAGATCTCGTGTTGCCATTGAGCTAAGGCTATTGTGTTGTTATAAATTGATAGCCTAGAGCTATATAACTAGATCCCGACCCAAGCCACAGCGGCCATCCAAGGCTGGCCAGGCAATGGGGAGCAACATTGCCGAGCCCGCCGAGTGATTCACCGAGTTTCCTCCTGGGAGAGTTAGCTGAGAGCGCTGGGCTTTTCAGCGGCATAAGCGCCATGACCAGCCTTAGCCGGTCATGGCGCAGATGGTCATTTTAGCTAGCCACGCTTAAGTGGTTGGTCGGGCGCAACGCAGTCCCGTCAGCCAAGTCCCGCTCCTCGATCCTTGCCAGGATCCAGTCATGCACTTCGCTGTCGACCCAGCCGACGCAGCGGTCGCCCAGTGACACCGGTTTCGGGAAGGTGCCTTCCGCGATGTATTTGTAGATAGTCGACCGGGCAAGGCCTGTCGAGTCTATGACTTCTTTCAGACGGATGATCCTCATGAACGGGGCTCCTCGTAATCGTTCAGAGGATTGGCAGAGCCGGTAAAAAAACACTGTAGAACTGATCCGCAGGCGCTCCTACGGTGCACCTTCAAGCTGTGTACGTACATACGTACAGCGCTCTGGTCCCGAGCGCTGACTCACACCCTAGCCCACCTTGTGACTACCCGACCTCACTCAGAAACCGCCCGGACTCACGCAAGGCCCAGCAGAACATCCGGCTTGAGTTTGTACATCAGATCAGTCTCCCCCAGATGCACTTTCGCCCGCCTGAGCGTGGATAGCAAAGCCATGCTTCCAGTAGCCGCGTCCCATCCTGAGCTCTCCTATTGCACAAGGGAAAGCTAAAAGAGACTCTGTAGCCAGCAACAACCTCAACAAACCCCAATGAAATCTGGTGATATCCAAAAAATATGATTCTAGAATCGCTGTAGAATACTTATAGAAATCAACAAGAATCCATCTAGAACAACCATAGAATCAATGTAGAATCATCTAGATTTTGCCCCCATAGCCGCCCCTAGATCCGGATGAGATGACATGGAAATCAACAATCGCACACGCAATAAGGATGCGGACAGGCTGAGCGAGCTACTCCAAGAGCCTCATCAAAACCATCGCCACGACATCTGGTTGTGGCTGTTCCTCTACTACTACAAAGAGGCCAGGCTTGATCTCAGTACCTGCAACGGCCTCACCATGCGTGACGAGATAGCCAGGGCCCTGAGGAGCCAGAGGTTCTTCCAGTCCCGCATCCCTAGACAGAAGGACCGATTCCTACTTCCAAACGAAAAGCTGGACTGGATCGAAGAGGATGAACGGCAGCACCGGTGGCTGATCCGCGAGATCGAACAGATGACTAACCTGCGCCTGCATCGCGACCTAGTCCACCTCACTGGCAGGGATCGCCTCATCGCCATGGTCGACCTTTGGGATGTCGATATTGCTGACAAGGCATCCCAGATCGATGACCTTCACCGGGACTGGCGTAGGCACAAGTCGAAGGACACCGAGTTCGAGTGGTTTGCCGATAAAAAGGAGAGCGAAAGGCGCTGTGTTTGCGCCTGGGAATGGCTTGAAAAGAAGCATCTGTCCCCGCTGCACAGGCAAGCGCCAATCACCAACCACCAAGAGCTGCTGATGTTCTTCGACCAGGCTGATGTAGGCCGTTACGAACGGGCGGCGATGATTCGAGAGATCAAGAAGCGATGGAGCCGTAAGCAATTCGACGAACGCGCCGCAGACAAGAAGCAGGTCAACGTCATGCTCTCGAAAGCAGTGATCGCTCAGCTTGATGCGCTAGCTGAGACGCGTGGCGTGAAACGCGCTCAAATCATTGAGAGCCTGGTGAGGATGGAGGCTGAGTCTGGCTTATACCTCGCCGATGTTTGAATACCGCTCCACCGGCAGAGACCACGAGATCAGCCACAAGGAGCGCCACGCCCCCTGAGCTCAAATCCAGTCACTCGGTATTCCAAAATGTATTCCAATCAAATATCAAACCGAACTTCTCACATATACTTCAACAAGATAGCTAATCCTTTCAGATTACCCCGGCCCACCAACTCTCAACGACAAAGCCCGCCCAGTGCGGGCTTTGTCGCATCTGGGGTTAGTCGAATGGCCGCCCATTTCCTTCACATTCTCAAGCCTGCCGGTGGCTGTGAATGTTCGAAGCGTACTAAGAGGACGCTGGGGGCTGCGGCACCGCTTTGGCTCATCTCCAATTTAACGAAACCAGTTTGGCTGTAAGACGAGTGCGCTTGTGTGATAGCAAAACCACAGCCATCCCCTTACCATTCCGCGGCTGGCTGGAAGCCTCGCAGAGAAAACCGGTTCGCATGTGGAAACTCAACCTGCACAAGGAAGGCAATAAACCATGAGCTTCATCGAAACGATCCAATCCAAGGAAGTCGATATCTACATATCGGCGTTCTTCACCATCCTCGGCCTGATTCTGGGAGCCATTCTGGATCGGGTACTGAAAGGCGATTCTCCACAATCCGCCAATCAGCCGGGCCATTCGGTAAACCTGACCTTCAACACGGTGGTCAATCCACCACCGGGCGTGAACGCCGCCAGCACGAGCCAGGATATGACTCCAGTCATCTGCATGATGATGCTGATCGCCGGGCTGATTTATGTGTTTTTCCGGGCCGAGATACTCAACCTGATTTCCTGGATCACGCTATTCACCATTTCCCTGTGGGCTGGCGGCACCTTGCATAGCCTTTACCGGGGCTTCTTCGCGGGCATTAAGTGGGTCGTTGCGCTGTTGTTTTGCTTGGCATTTTGCGTGGTCGCGACGTATGTCACCGACGAAGCTTTTATGCCCACCCTGGCGCCGCAAAACTTTCAGTACAGCCAGCAGATCATCAATGAGCAGGGCCTGACGGGAATAAAGAAATATTTCGTCTTGCTGGACATGCACTGGTTCTTGCTACACCTGATAGGCGTACTGCTGTTTATCTATACCAGCCTTCGGATGATGCTTTTTTCAACCTACTTCATCGTTGCGGGTGCACATGCCAATAACAACGGTACTCACGAACCTTGGCTTTCCAGAAAAACCCGCAAGTACGCCAATCTGCGCAAAAACATCATCTTCATGCCTATCCTGCTGGTTCTCGCGTACCTGCTTACCTCGGGTCTTGCTTTCGACTGGTTCATCCACACGATGCCAAATCAGGTCAATGCGTTGATGAACACGGTGCTGTATGGGCGCTGATATTTTCATCGTGCGCTGAAGATCGACTGGCGCGACACCAACCCGGTTGGCAGAAGCGACATGAATTTTTCTTCACTGCGCCCAACCGGGACAGCCTGTAAAGTCCACTCGCTCATTCAAGAAACTACGGTTCGCCCGCGCTCCTAGCGGGCTTTTTTCGCCTCGGCTTCTCCATATCTTGCCGCTCCCCACCATATGCGCGACTCTGCCAGCAGATCCCTCGCCAAGGAGCGCTCGATGCCGCTGTTATCCCTGCCCTGCCCGCGCCTCACGCTGGCGATCCTCTCCCCCGATCAAGCCGAGCTCGAAAGCGCGTTCTACCAGCGCAACCTCCGCCACCTGGCGCCGTGGTCGCCCATCCGCACCACCGACTACTTCTCCACCGCCAACATCCGCCGTCGTCTCGAGATCCAGGCCAGTGCCTTCGAAGCCGGGTTAGCCATGCATTTCGCGCTGCTGTCGTCGGACGGTCAGCAGATGATCGGTGCGTGCAATTTCAGCGGAATTATTCGTGGGGCGTTTCAGGCGTGTTATTTGGGTTATCACATCGATGAGGCGCATCAGGGGCAGGGTTTGATGCAGGAGGGGCTGGAGGCGGGGATTGGTTATATGTTCGATGTGCAGAATCTGCATCGGATCATGGCCAATTACATTCCGGGCAATGAGCGCAGTGCGCGTTTGCTTGAGCGCTTGGGTTTTGAGCGCGAGGGGTATGCGAAGGCGTATCTGAATATCGCCGGGCGTTGGCAGGATCATGTGCTGACGGCGCTGGTCAATCCGGGGTTCGAGGCGCCGGATCAGCGCTGGTCGCGGCGCCTGGGTTGAGTTGCGCGAAACCTGTCAGACAAAAATCCTTTCAGCTCTCGGGTTTGCGGCCGATACAGACCTGCTAACACCCCTGCTGGCTCAAAAGAACAACAATCTTCCAGCTTAACTGACGACCAAGAAACCCAACGTTTCTGGAGGATTTGCATGAATAGCTGGTTCGGTAACATCAGCGTGAACATGAAACTCGGCCTGGGCTTCGGCCTGGTGCTGGCCCTGACCTGCGTTCTGGCGCTGACCGGCTGGACCAGCCTCGGCGGCCTGATCGACCGCAGCAACTGGATGAGCGACATCACCCAGCTCAACGCTGGCCTGACCAAACTGCGCGTGGTGCGCCTGCAATACATGCTGACCAACGGCGACGAAACCGCCGCGCAGAATGTGCAGACCACCCTGGAAAGCTTCGCCGCACAGCAACAGGCGTTGATCAGCAAATTCAAGAGTCCGGAGAACGTCAAACTGCTCAAGCAGCAGGCCGCGACCATCGCTGAATACCAGACCTCGCTGAACAAAATGCGCAACGCCTATCGCACCGGCAACTCTGCCCGCGACACCATGAGCGCAAATGCCCAGGCCGCGTCCAATCTGATCGATTCGATCAGCCAGCGCGTGCAGCAGATGGAGTTGAGCGATCAGCGTTTCGAGCAGTTCCAGGCGGTTACTGCAGCGAAGGAAGCCTTCATCCTCGCGCGCTATGAAGTGCGTGGTTACACCGCGACCAGCAACGCCGAGACCGAGCAGAAAGCCGTCGGCCAGATCGACGCGGCCATCGCCAGCCTCAAGCCGCTGAACGCGCAATTTGCCGCGACACAGCAGGATGCCCTGCGCCAATTGGAAACCGCACTGACCAGCTATCGCAGTGCGTTGATGGCGTACAAGAACGCCAACACCGAGGCGGTGCAGGCGCGTAAGGAAATGACCGATCAGGGCACCACCATCGTCGCCCTGAGCGAACAGCTGTACCAGATTCAGCTTGATCGCCGTGACGCCGAAAGTGCCCAGGCGCGCACCTTCCAGTTGATCAGTACGTTGCTGGCGCTGCTGGTTGGCGTGATTGCTGCGGTAATCATCACCCGTCAGATTACCCGCCCGTTGCAGGAAACCTTGGCCGTGGTCGAGCGTATTGCCAGCGGCGACCTGACTCAGAACGTCACCGTTACCCGTCGCGACGAACTCGGCGTGTTGCAGCAAGGCATCGCGCGCATGGGCGTGACCCTGCGTGATTTGATCAGTGGCATCCGCGACGGCGTCACTCAGATCGCCAGCGCCGCCGAGGAGTTGTCGGCTGTAACCGAACAGACCAGCGCCGGTGTGAACAGCCAGAAAGTCGAGACCGATCAGGTCGCCACGGCCATGCACGAAATGACTGCCACTGTGCAGGAAGTTGCGCGCAATGCTGAGGAAGCGTCGCAAGCCGCCGCCGCGGCAGATGGCGAAGCCCGTGAAGGCGACAAGGTTGTCAATGAAGCGATTGCGCAGATCGAGCGTCTGGCCAGTGAAGTGGTGCGCTCGACCGAAGCGATGAGCGTGTTGCAGCAGGAAAGCGACAAGATCGGCAGCGTCATGGACGTGATCAAGGCTGTCGCCGAACAGACCAACCTGCTCGCCCTCAACGCCGCGATCGAGGCGGCACGTGCCGGTGAAGCCGGGCGTGGGTTTGCCGTGGTCGCCGATGAGGTACGCGGTCTGGCTCAGCGTACGCAGAAGTCGACTGAGGAAATCGAAGGTCTGGTCGCCGGTCTGCAGAACGGCACCCAGCAGGTTTCGGCAGTGATGAACAACAGCCGCGCGCTGACCGACAGCAGCGTCGCCCTGACGCGCAAGGCCGGCGCCTCGCTGGAAAACATCACCCGCACGGTGTCGAACATCCAGTCGATGAACCAGCAGATCGCTGCGGCGGCTGAACAGCAAAGTGCAGTGGCTGAAGAGATCAGCCGCAGCATCATCAACGTCCGCGACGTGTCCGAACAGACCGCAGCGGCGAGTGATGAGACGGCAGCGTCGAGTGTTGAACTGGCGCGGTTGGGTGGTCAGTTGCAGCAGATGGTCAGCCACTTCCGCGTTTGATTTTGGTTTTGCGCTGAAGCTGAAATCGAATCGCGGGCAAGCCCGCTCCCACAGGTTTTCGTGGTCGAGCACTGTTGATGTGTTCATCTCGATAACTGTGGGAGCGGGCCGCGATGGCGGTGGGTCAATCAAATCAACATTGCCTGACACTGCGCCTTCGCGAGCAGGCTCGCTCCCACATTTGGATTTCTGTGGGTCACAGGATTTGAGCACACCGCAGATCCCTTGTGGGAGCGGGCTTGCCCGCGATGGCGGTGGGTCAGTCAAATCAACATTGCCTGACGCTGCGCCTTCGCGAGCAGGCTCGCTCCCACATTGGATTTGTGTGCCACGCTGGATTTTGATCCCGTCGCACAATCCCTGTGGGAGCGAGCCTGCTCGCGAAAGCGGTTTAAATGGCAGAGCAGATTTTCAGACCTGCCACGGATTGATCACTTCAATCCCGGAAAACTCGAAATCCCGGACATTACGTGTAGCAATCGCGGCTCCACGATTTCGGCAGATCGCTGCGATTTGCGCATCGGCCATTGCAATCCCCCGCCCTTTCGCCTCTGCATCGGCTACCAGCGTCGCGTACTCGACGGCTGCGTGGGCATCGAATGGCAAAATCCGCCCGGCAAAATCCTCTTCAAACATTGCCAAAGCGTGGGCCTGGAGTTTTTGTTTGCGCTTGCCGGAAGGTAATCGAGCGATGCCGTGCAGTATCTCCGCCACGGTGATTGCGCTGATGACCAGGTCCATGGCCGGTTGCGCATCCACCCAAGCCAACACTTGAGCCTCGGGTTCGATACGCATGAATTCGGATAGAACGTTGGTATCGAGCACTATCATTCAGAAAAATCCACCCCGAGCGGTTTTCCTGTACGCGCAGGCAGATCGAGCTCAGCTCCGCCCTCGGCGCTGAAACGCTGGTGGATCCGACTGCCCAGCCCTCCGGCACGATCAACCGTGGTGAGCGCTCGGCCCAGAATCAGCCGAGCCTCTTCTTCCATGGAATGTCCGTTGTGTGCAGCGGTAATGCGCAACTGCTCCTTGAGCTTCTCGTCAAGGTTTCGAATAGTGATGCTGGCCACGTCGCCCTCCTGCAATCAATGAAATCATCGATTGCAGGCTAGCATATTCAGGTTCGATTGGAGTCAGGCCCGCCGAGCGGCATCGTCGATAACGGCACACCGCAATACCCCTGTGGGAGCGAGCCTGCTCGCGAAAGCGGTGGATCATTCAGATCATCATTGACTGACACTCCGCCTTCGCGAGCAGGCTCGCTCCCACAGGGGTGTATGGTGTCGGGACTATTCGGGATACCCGGTGATTTTGCGGATGCTTTGATACAGCGGTTTGAGTTGGCGATACATGCGCAGGTAAACGTCTGTGTACAGTTGCTGGTAAATCTCCTGCGCCTCGGGTTGTGGGTTAAAGACCGCTCCAACCCGAGTCATCGCCGCAATGGCCGATGGGAAATCCTTGTGCAGTCCCAACCCCACCGCACAGCAAATCGCCGCCCCCAACCCGGACGCTTCATACACATGCGGGCGTTCTGCCGGCAGGCCGAAGATGTTGGCGGTCAGTTGCATGGCGGCGTCGCTTTGTGAGCCGCCGCCAGCTACACGCAGCCGCTGGATCGAGACCTTCGAACGCCGCTCTATGTTCTCCATGCCCTGGCGCAACGCGTAGGCCAGGCCTTCGAGAATCGCGCGGTAGATGTGCGCGCGGGTGTGTACGTCGCCGAAGCCGATCATCGCGCCTTTGGCTTCCACGCCCGGTTCGCGGATGCCCGGTGACCAGTAGGGTTGCAGCATCAGGCCCATCGAGCCCGGTGGCACTTCGTTGACCAGTGCGTCGAACAGTTGCTCCGGTTCGATGCCTTGCGCTTTCGCCTGCTGCATCTCGCGCAGGCCGAATTCGTTCTTGAACCAGCTGACCATCCAGTAGCCGCGATAGATCATCACTTCGCAGTTGTACTGATCGGGCACGGCCGAGGGGTACGGTGGGATCAGCGGTACGATTTCCAGGTAGCGCGAGCGGGTGCTGGTGATCGTCGCGGTGGTGCCGTAGGACAGGCACACGGTGCGCGCATCGACCACGCCGGAGCCGATCACTTCGCAGGCCTTGTCCGCGCCCGCCGCGATCAACGGCAGCCCTTCAGGAATGCCGGTGTGCCGGGCGGCTTCGGCGCTGATGTAGCCGAGGGTTTCGCCGGGTTTGTGCAGGCTCGGCAACTGCTCCGGGCGCACCGCCAGTGCCTGCCATTTCCAGTCGCGCGGCGCCGCCCATTTCAGCCGTTTGAAGTCGAAGGGCAGATAGCCGACGCAACAGCCGATGGAGTCGACGAAGCGCCCGCACAAGCGATGGGTGAGAAAACCCGAGAGCAGCAAAAACTTGTCAGTCGCCGCCCACACCTCGGGTTGATGCCGGGCGATCCAGTTGGCCTCGGCCTGGGCGCGAAAATAATCCACCGTCGCTTGGGCGCCGACCAGTTTGAACAGCCAGCCCCACGGCCCTTTGATGCTGCCCTCGACCTCAGCCTGACGTTGATCGAGCCAGACAATTGCCGGGCGCAGCGGTTTGCCCTTGGCGTCCACGTTGATCACGGTGCCGCGCTGGGTGGTCAGTGACACGCCGGCAATCTGCGCACGGTCGATGCCGGTCTGCTGCCAGAGTTGCTGGCAGGCCTCGCCGAGTTTCGCCCAGTAATATTCCGGATCCTGCTCGGCCCAACCGGGTTGCGTCGAGTAGTACGCCTGCAAGTCGACTTTGCCTTTGCCGAGCAGATTGCCCTGCAGATCGAAGAGCAACGCGCGCACGCTCTGGGTGCCGTTGTCGATGGCTAATAGGTATTTCATGGGGTGATCTCCGGCAACCCGTGATCGCGCAGCCACAACAATCGATAACGCTGAATTTCCGCTAGCCAGCGCTCATCATCCCAGGCCAATCGTGGCTGGCACAGCGTGCGGATCGCCGGCAAATAATCCTCGCCACCGCGCGGCAGCAACAGGCCCAAACGGGTGCGGCGCAGCAGCAAATCATCCAGGTGCAGAATCATTTCCGCCTCGCAGGCGAACGCCAGTTCTGCCCACAACGTGTCGCTGGTGCCAACCGTTTCCAGACCGAGTTCGCCGAGCAATTGCGCCAGCCTCGGCAGGTCTCGACCGTGACGTCCGGCCAGGCGTCGCCATTGATTGCCACTCAGTCCCACAATCGTCAGCGGCGGCACAGCGGCGAACACCGGTGCGCCGTCATCGACAAAAGAACGCCCAAGCATCGCCGCACAAGCCTTGAGCACTTCGATCGCTTGCGGACGAAATGTGGTCAGTTTGCCGCCGGCCAAAGTCACGCAACCGGGCTCTTGCCACAGCACATGTTCGCGGGTTTCGTTCGACGGTTTGCCCTGCTGCGCACCCGTCGCGCTGCCCACCACGGGGCGCACGCCTGACCAAGTTGAAAGCACGTCGTCGACGCCCACTTCGGCGCCGGGAAATTGCTGCTGGCAAGCGGCGAGCAGATAGTCGATTTCGTCGCTGGAAATGCGCGCGCTCAAGTCGAGATCTTCGCGGTGATCGAGGTCCGTGGTGCCGACCACCGTCGCGCCTTCCCACGGAAAGACAAACACTGGGCGCCGATCGCGCTGATGCAGAAAAGTGAACGCCTGCGCCACCGGCAAGCGCCAGCCCGGCAGCAACAGATGACTGCCGCGCAACGGGCGCAATTGCTTCGTCGCTTCAGCGAGGCGCAAGCGCTCAGCCCAAGCGCCCGTAGCCACGGCCAGCACGCCAGAGCGCAATTGCAGCGTGGCGCCGCCCTCGCCATCTTCGATCTGAACCCCGCACACGCGCCCGCCTTCACGCAGCAGTTGCGTGACGCGCACACCATTAAGCACCACCGCGCCGTCGGCCCGGGCCTCGCGCAATACGCGCATCACCAGCCGCGCGTCATCGGTCAGTGCATCGACAAAACAGCTGCCGCCGAGCAGGCCGTTTTCCTTAACCCCCGGGGCGAGAAAACGCAGTTGCTGGGCGTCATGAAAAGCATGGTTGCGCCGCCCCGCCAGCGCGTCGTACACCGAGAGCAAGCCGCCCATGACGCGCGGCCCGGGAAAGCCGCCGCGATAGTGCGGCATCATGAAACTCATCGGCTCGACCAGCCCCGGCGCTTCGTCGAGCAGGCGCTGACGCTCGCGCACCGAATCGCGGGTCAGGCGCCACTGACCCTTGGCGATGTACCGCAAACCGCCGTGGACCATTTTCGATGATCGGCTGGAGGTGCCCCAGGCAAAATCGCGCTGCTCCAGCAGCAGACAACGCCAGCCCCGGCGCGCGGCTTCGCGGACGATCCCGGCGCCGCTGATGCCGCCGCCGATGACGATCAGGTCCCAGGTTTCATCCGCCAGCGTCGGCAGAATCTGCTCGCGCCATTGCGCGTTCCAGTTCGCCGTCATGGCCGCGACTCTGGCAACAGCGTGCCCGGGTTGAGGCGCCCCTCCGGGTCGAAATGTTCGCTCAGCGCCTGCAACGTCTGCAGCGCCAGCATGCCTTTTTCCCGCAGCAGATACGGCGCGTGATCCTTGCCGACGCCGTGCTGATGACTGATCGTGCCGTGGTTGTCGACGATAGTCTGGCTGGCCGCGTGTTTGAGCACCCGCCAGCGCGCCAGCGTCGCGGCATAGTCGGCGGCCGGGCGAAACACGTAAGTGGTGTAAATGCTCGAGCCTTCGCCGTAGACGTGCGAGAGATGAGTGAACACATGCACGCGCTCGCCCTCGGCGGCCAAGGCGTCGCGCAGGCTGTTTTCGATGAGGCTGAGCAAGTGGTCGACGTTGCTCCAGTCGGTGGCCGTTTCGAGGGTGTCGACCACGTAACCGGCGTTCCACAGGTTCTCGCGCAGGTAGGGAAAGCGGAAGCGGTTCTGCGCCCACTTCTTGCCCAGCAGGGTGCCGGTGAACACGCCGCCGAAGGCTTTCAGATGCTGGCGCGCGTGTTTCAGCGACAGTGCGTTTTGCTGGCGATTGCCGGTGACACCGAAGGTCAACAGGCATTTGCCGTCGCCGGCGCCACGGAGCTTGAGGTACTTTTCCAGCCAGGCGATCTGTTGCGGATGGCCGGCCAGCGCCAGTTGCGTTTCGGTTTCCACCGCGTTCGACAGACGCAGCATCGACAGCGGTACGCGCGCCTGCGCCAGTTGCCGGATTGCTTGCAGCGCGTGCGGCCAGTCGGGCAGAAACACGCCGTAGAAACGCTCGTCCGCCGGCAACGCGCTGACCCGCACTTTGACTTCGGAAATGATCCCGAAACGGCCTTCGCAACCGAGCACCACTTCACGCAGATCCGGGCCGGCGGCCGACGCGGGAAAGGTTGGAATCTGCAGAGGCCCGGCGAACGTTTCCAGGGTGCCGCCAGCGAACAATTGCTCGATCCGCCCGTAGCGCAACGACTGCTGGCCGCTGGAACGACTGGCCACCCAACCGCCCAGCGTCGACAGCTCCCACGACTGCGGGAAATGTCCCAGCGTGTAGCCGCGCGCGCGCAATTGGCTTTCGACTTGCGGCCCGCTGGCGCCGGGGCCGAACGTCGCCAGCAGGCTGTGTTCGTCGAGGTCGGTCAGGCGATTCATCCGCGCCAGCGACACCGTCAGCACTGGGCGCGCGGAGTTTGGCGGATTGATGTGCCCGGCCACCGACGTGCCGCCGCCATAGGGAATCAGGCACAGATCCTGATCATGGGCGAGCGCCAGCAATTGGCGGATCTGCTCGGCGGTTTCGGGAAAGGCCACGGCATCGGGATACGTGCCCAGCGCACCTTCGCGTAATGCCAACCAGTCCGGCAGGCTCTGGCCGCGGGCGTGCAGCAGGCGATCGTGAGTATCGACGCTGTACAAGCGATGAGGCACCAGACGCGAGGTCGGCACTTGCGCCAACGCCGCCGCCAGGGTCGCATCGGGCAACGCGTGGCCAGCGCCCAAGCGTTCATGGAGAAACGTCGCGCCTTGGGCCGGCAGTTCGACCACCGTGCCTGCCTCTCCCCAGCCGTTCCAGCGTCGCATGCGTGTGTCCTTTTTCTGCCGTTGGATCAAGCTTGCATACTAGTCAGCGCTGGAGATCTGTCACGGTCGCATCCGGCCAGAACCTGTAGCGAATGGCGCCAAACGTCCGGGCATTTACTTTCGCCGGGCAATCCACTTACCTTGCGGCATTCATTCGCTCACGCGCCGTCGATCAAAGGACCGCGACCATGCCATCGCTCGGCTTCACTTCCGTTCCGCCGCTGCTCAAATACCTGCGTCACGCCGAACAGTTGGGCATGGCCATCGAGCCTGCGTTGGCGGCGGCCGGGTTGCAGGCGCAGCAGTTGAGCGACAACACCTTGCGCCTGCCGGGTGAGGTTCACGAACGCTTGCTGGATTATTTCTGCGAGCACTCCGGCGATGGGTTGTTCGGGCTGCATGCGGCGAATTTCGTCCTGCCCAATTCGTGGAGCGTGCTCGGTTACATCACCATGAATTGCGCGACGCTGGGCGATGCGATGAGCCGGATCATGCCGTTCGAAAAACTCGTCGGCGACATGGGTGTCAGCCGCGCCGAGGTGCAGGGCGAGCACGTGCATCTGATCTGGACCTGCCGCTACGAGCGGCCACGGATTCGTCGGCATCTGGTGGAAAATGTGCTCGGTTCGTGGCTGCACTACGCGCGCTGGATCGCCGACACGCAGCTGTCGCCGGCCTTCGTATGGCTGGAGCATGCGCGGCCGAATGAGGTAACGCAGGCCGAATACGAGGCGTTTTTCGGCTGCCCGGTGCTGTTCGATCAGGCGTGTTCGGCGCTGGTGGTGCCGCTGGATTATTTGCAGTTGCCGCTGCGCCAGGCCGATGCGCAATTGCTGCGAACCCTGGAAGAACACGCGATGGGTTTGCTGGCGACGCTGGAAGATGCGTCGCTGGCGCAGCAGGTGAAAAACATTCTGCGCGGTTTGCTCAAGGAGGGCCTGCCGCGCAAGGAGCAAGTGGCGGAGCAGCTCAGCGTCTCGGTGCGCACGTTGCAGCGGCAATTGCAGCAGGTCGGGACGTCGTATCAGCAGATTCTTGATGAGCTGCGTCAGGAACTGGCCGAGCACTATTTGCTCAACAGCACGTTGCCGATTCAGGACATTGCGCAGTATCTGGGTTTTACCGAACCGCGCTCGTTTCATCGCACGTTCAAGAGCTGGCGCGGGATGCCGCCGGGGGAGTTTCGGCTGCGGAATCGGCGGTGATGCTGATGGGCTCTTCGCGAGCAGGCTCGCTCCCACAGTAGTTCTCGGTTGCCTGCATTTCCGAGTTCACCGCAGACCCCTTGTGGGAGCGAGCCTGCTCGCGAAGGCGTCATTTGCCACACCGATTAAACACGTCTTGGCACAACTGTTTAAAGCCGCCAGACATTCAGCGAAACCACCCACAATTCCTTGCGCCGCTGCCTACGCCTGCGCCAGAATCCGCCGGCTTGTGCGCCTTGGGGCCTGCCGGTAACTTGATTCGGTCACTGATTTCTCAGTGATCGAGCTTAGCGGCTCGGACAGCATTCCGGTTGTACAAGTCCAATCCGGTCAGGCTCACGCCTGCACTCGATGGTGGCTGTGCGCATGGCATCTTCGGATGCACCGGGTTGAATGCTTACCGGTCCGCTAACTTGCGCACAGCTGCCTCCCTTTGCTTAGCGGCGAAACGGATGCAGCTTCATAAGAGGCAAGCATTCATGTTCAAAGTAACCCCAAACCCGCCACCCACCGACCCGGCATCCCCCTACGAATCCGCCGACTCGAAGAAATTCCACGAAGCCGCCGACCGCGCCCTCGACCATTACCTCGGCCCATCCAGCGCTGAATTCATGGCCCCGCCCTACAAATCCAACACGCTGTACATTGCCAATCCCGAGGCCGACAACGAATCGCTGTTGGCCGACGCCTGCGAAACGTTGGGGTCGGCGACGGTGATGCTCAACGATCAGGCGGGGCTGGTGAACGGCTCGCAACGCAAGACGTTGCAGGGCATTGCGCAGATTGTGATGGTTGCGGAGATGGCAGTGAATCGGGTGCTGGATCGGTTGGTGCCGACTGATTGAGGGTTTTTGAGGAATTTGGTGTGGGCTGGTTTTGTGGGGTGTCAGGGGTTGCCCTCACCCCAGCCCTCTCCCAGAGGAAGAGGGGGCCGACCCAGCTGTCTTGCGTTGTCCGTCGACCTGAAAGACCAAGTCGATTGTGGATTCGACGCCATGCATTCAATTCGATTATGGATTCAGCACAGCACATTCAGGTCGGCGTAACTCCCGAGCTCCCGCAATCGGTCCCCTCTCCCCCGGGAGAGGGCTAGGGTGAGGGGCTTTTGATCTTGGGCGCCAAGCTCAAAGACTGATCGCATTGGTAAACACCAACCGATTGCCAAACGGATCGGCAATCGTCATGTCCTGACTGCCCCACGGCATCGCCTGAATCTGCGGATGGGAAAACTTGTAATCCTTGGCCATCAGCTGCTGCTGAAACGCCTCCAGCTCATCGGTCTCGATACGCAGCGCCGAACCCGGGCAGGCATCGCCGTGATGCTCGGACAGATGCAGCACGCACTCGCCCCGCGACACCTGCAGATACAGCGGAAAATTCGCTTCGAAGCGGTGCTGCCAGTCGATCTTGAAACCAAGAAAATCGACGTAGAACTCGACAGCCTTGGCCTCATCGAAGATCCGCAGGATCGGGGTGGTTTTGCCGAAGCTCATGGGGTGCTCCCTGACTGATTGGCCCCACAGTGTAGATGGGGAGGATGTCAGCAAATCGGCTTGTGGATGGCTTTCTTTAATTGCACAGTGCCACTATGAGACATAGATCAAAAGATCGCAGCCTTCGGCAGCTCCTACATTGGAATCCGATCTCCTGTAGGAGCTGCCGAAGGCTGCGATCTTTGGCGCCATCATCATCAATAAAATCCTTCGCGCAAATTACCTTCGCGAGCCAGAAACCGCCCTGCCCTGCTGCCATTCGCCTGTCCGTCGCGATAACTCAACACGCCGTTGACCCAAACCCCGTCAATCCCCTGCGCCGCCCGCTGCGGATCGTTGAAATCGGCCACGTCACGCACGGTCGCCGGATCGAACAACACCAGATCCGCCCAATGCCCTTCACGAATCTCGCCCCTTTCCTGCAAGCCAAAACGCGCCGCCGACAGGCCGGTCATCTTGTGCACGGCGGTGTGCAGTGGAAACAACCCGACGTCGCGACTGAAATGGCCCAGCACCCGTGGGAAAGCGCCCCACAGGCGCGGATGCGGGAGCGGGTCTTCGGGCAGTCCGTCAGAGCCGACCATCGAAAGCGGATGGGCGAGGATTCTTCTGACGTCGGCCTCGTCCATGCCGTAATACACCGCCCCCGCCGGTTGCAGACGTTTCGCGGTTTCTTCCAGCGACAGTTTCCATTCGCCAGCGATGTCGATCAGGTCGCGCCCGCTGACTTCCGGATGCGGTGTTGACCAGGTAATGGTGATGCGGTGCGCGTCGGTGACTTGCTTCAAATCCAGGGTCGAAGAACTCGCCGCATAGGGATAGCAATCGCAGCCGACCGGATGGGTTTTCGCTGCCTCTTCCAGCGCTGCGAGCAATTGCGGACTGCGCCCCCAGTTACCGACGCCGGCGCATTTGAGGTGGGAAATGATCACCGGCGATTGCGCGTGTCGGCCGATTTGAAATGCTTCGTCCATCGCCTCCAGCACCGGGGCGAATTCGCTGCGCAGATGGGTGGTGTACACCGCGCCGAACGCCGTCAGTTCTTCGGTCAGTTGCATGACCTCATCGGTGGACGCGTTGAAGGCGCTGGCGTAGGCCAGGCCTGTGGATAAACCCAACGCGCCGGCCTCCAGGCTGTCGCGCAACTGCTCGCGCATGGCGGCGATTTCGCCGGGTGTCGCGGTGCGCAACAAATCGTCGAGGTGATTGCTGCGCAGCGCGGTGTGGCCGACTAGCGCGGCGACGTTCAACGTGGGGTTGGCCGCTTCGACGGCAGCGCGGTAGTCGCTGAAACGCGGGTAGACGAACGCCGCTGCGCTGCCGAGCAGGTTCATCGGATCCGGCGGATTGCCCTTCAAGGTGACCGGCGAAGCACTGATGCCGCAATTGCCGACAATCACCGTGGTCACGCCTTGGCTGAGCTTGGGCAGCATCTCGGGTTGGCGGATGACCACGGTGTCGTCGTGGGTGTGCACGTCGATGAAACCCGGCGCCAGCACCCGGCCGGCGGCGTCGGTTTCTTCGCTGGCGCGGGCGTCAGGCAGATCGCCGATGCGCTCGATGCGGCCATTGAGAATCGCCACGTCTGCGCGGTAGCCCGGCGTGTTGCTGCCGTCGATAACCAGCGCGTTGCGGATCAGGGTGTCGTACTGCATGTCAGTCTCCCAGCGGCAGGTGATCGTCGCCGCCACGGTATTCGTCGAGGGCGAGTTTGATTCGCCGCAGACGTTCTTGATTGTCTTCAGGGCTGGCCAGCGCCAGTTCGGTGGCGAGCACGTCGATGGCCAACAGCATGCCGTAGCGCGCCGCCGTCGGTTTGTAGATGAACGAGGTTTCCGCGCCTTGCAGCGGCAGGACGACGTCGGCCAGTTCCGCCAGTGGTGAATCGCCGCGAGTGATGGCGAGAATGCGCGCGCCGTAGTTGCGCGCCAGCTCCACGGTTTCCAAAAGCTCCGGAGTGATGCCGGTCAGCGAGCAGGCGATCAGCACTTGCTCGGCGTTCAAACTGGCGGCGGTGACGCGCATCATCACCGCGTCATGACACACCGCAATCGGGTAACCGAGGCGCACCAGACGCACCTGCAGTTCATCGCTGCACAGGGTCGAGCAACCGCCCATGCCGAACGCGTGAATCATCCGCGCCTGGCTGAGCAATTTCACTGCGTCGGCGAACCGCGATTCGTCAAATCCGGCCAGATGCTGGCGCAGGGTGGTTTCGATGTCGCCGACGATCTGCCCATAGAACGCCGACTGCTCGGGCGTGCCTGCCGGGTCGAGAAACCGGCTGCCAACGCCGCTGGCCTGGGCCAGTTGCAGACGTAGATCACGCAGGTCACGGCAGCCGACCGTGCGGGCAAAGCGCGACAGCGTGGCGGTGCTGACCTCGGCCCGGTGCGCGAGGTCTTCGAGGCTGGCGCTGG
This sequence comes from Pseudomonas sp. AC255, assembly GCF_979258175.1. NCBI lineage: Bacteria > Pseudomonadati > Pseudomonadota > Gammaproteobacteria > Pseudomonadales > Pseudomonadaceae > Pseudomonas > Pseudomonas sp. AC255. Next base: position 4,483,667 of record NZ_OZ409841.1, read on the forward strand.
CGGCAAACCCGACATCGTCGAGCATCAACCGCGCAATGCGCCCCTCGCCGGCGCTGAAGGAATCCTGGCGGGCGCGGATCTGGTAGAGGATGTCCATGGGCGGCGGGCTCCGGTTACAGCAGGTAGGAAAGGCCGACGGTCAGCGCGAAAGCGACCAGCGAAATCAGCGTCTCGAGCACGGTCCAGGTCTTGAACGTCTGCGCGACTGTCATGTTGAAGTATTCCTTGATCAACCAGAAGCCGCCGTCGTTGACGTGGGAAAAGATAACCGAGCCGGCGCCGGTCGCCAGCACCAAAAGCTCAGGGTGTGGATAACCCAGACCGATGGCCACCGGCGCGACAACGCCTGATGCGGTGGTCATCGCCACGGTGGCCGAGCCAGTGGCAACGCGCATCAGCGCAGCGAACAACCAGCCCATGATCAGCGGCGACAGGTGAAATTCGTGAGCGAGGCCGACGATCTGATCGGTGACGCCGGCATCCACCAGAATCCGGTTCAAGCCGCCACCAGCACCGACCAGCAAGGTGATGCTGGCGGTGGGCGCGAGGCATTCGTTGGTGAATTTGAGGATCGATTCGCGGTTGAAACCTTGGGCAATCCCTAGCGTCCAGAAGCTCAGCAAAGTCGCCAGCAACAGCGCGATCACCGAATTGCCGATGAACAGCAGGAACTGGTTGAAAGCGCTGCCGGGAGTGGAAATCAGATTGGCCCAGCCGCCGATCAGCATCAGCACCACCGGCAGCAGAATGGTTGCCATGGTGATGCCGAAACCCGGCAATCTGTCGCGCGGCTCGCGCTCGAGAAATTGCTTTTCCAACGGGTTGTCCGCCGGCAATTGAATGCGCGGCACGATGAATTTCGCGTACAGCGGGCCGGCGATGATCGCGGTCGGAATGCCGATCGCGATCGCGTACAACAAGGTCTGCCCGACCGACGCCTGATAGGCCTGCACCGCGAGCATCGCCGCCGGGTGCGGCGGCACCAGCGCATGCACCACCGAGAGCCCGGCAACCATCGGCAGACCGACCATCAGAATCGACACGCCAACGCGGCGGGCGACGGTGAAGGCGATTGGCACCAGCAGGACGAAACCGACTTCGAAGAACAGCGGCAGACCGACCAGAAACGCGATGCAGACCATCGCCCAATGCGCGTTCTTCTCGCCGAATCGCTCGATCAGCGTGCGCGCCATCTGCTCGGCTCCACCGGACTCGGCCATCATCTTGCCGAGCATCGTCCCCAACGCCACCACCAGCGCAATATGCCCCAACGTCTTGCCGACGCCCGCCTCATACGCACCGACCACCGCCGACGGCGGCATCCCGGCCACCAACGCCAGGCCCAGGGAAATCAGGGTGATGACAATGAACGGATTGAGCCGGTAACGGGCGATCAACACGATCAGCGCGATGATGGCCACGGCGGCGTAGACCAGCAGCCAATAGCCGAAGGAAAGCGTCATGCGGTACTCCTCGAAAGGGTCACGTTCGAATGGGTTGTGAAACTCATAAATCATTTCGAGATAGAGATTTCAAACCGCATGAAATTAATTTTCGTGGAGAGACAAGGTGTGTCGCTGATGGGTATGGCGTGTCGTGATTAATGAAAATCGGAGGGCGGGATTTTCATGGCTTCCTGGCCACCACAAAGTCCCTGTGGGAGCTGGCTTGCCAGCGATGACGGCGCCACGTTCAACATGGGTGGCGACTGATCCACCGCTATCGCTGGCAAGCCAGCTCCCACAGGAATTACATTTTTCCAGGCAGAACGCGGTCACCTGTGGGAGCGAGCCTGCTCGCGAATGGCTTCACTCGGTGCGCGCTGGACTCACACCATTTCGTTACGAATCCATTCAACCACCGACGTGCGCTTCGGCGTCCAGCCCAGCAGTTCCCGGGCGTGTTTGCCGCGTACGCGGCTGTTGGAACCGAGGCCGTAGTTGGCCATTTCGTAGCCCCATTCGGCTTCGGCGTCTTGCAATGGCCAGTCTTGCGGTTCGCCCAGATTGAGGGCTTCGGCCATGGCGGTGGTCATGTCGATGAACGAGGCTTCACCGCTCTCGACAAAGTAGAAAGTGCCCGGCACATTCCTGGTCAGCGCCAGCAGATACAAGGCGACGACGTCTTCGATGTGCACGTTGGACCAGATGTTCTGCCCTGTCCCGACGTGGCGCACCACGCCGCTTTTGCGCGCCTGCTTGAGCAGTCGCGGCAATTGCACGCTGTCGCGTTTGACGCCCAGGCTGTGGCCGTAAATCAAGGTGTTGCAGATCACCGCCGAGTTCACGCCATCCTTCGCCGCCGCGAGCACCAGGTTGTCGATGGCTACGCGATCGGCCTTATCGACAGTCGGTTCCGGCAGGTGGTCTTCGTAATAAATGTCATCGCTGGATTTGCCGCCGGAAGCGTCGCCGACAATGCTCGAACCGCTGGTGTGCAGAAAGACTTTATTAGAGCCGCGCAAAGCGTCGAGTAACGCTTCAACCGCACCGCGATGATCGCTGCTCGCAGCGTTGATCACCGCATCAGCGGCACGCGCCTGTTGCGCCAGCAACTGGCTGTCATCAAGGGTGCCGATCAGCGCATTCATGCCCAACGCTTTCAGCTCATCAGCCTGCTCGGCGCTGCGCACCAGACCTGTAACTGTGTGCCCGGCCCGCACCAGGCCGGTGGCGATGGAACCGCCGATAAAACCGGCAGCGCCTGTAACGAATACGTTCATGGAGAAACTCCCTGCGTGAATAAGTAATGCAGCGAGTATCGACTGATGAACCCCAGCGAAAAACCCGCTCTCGGCCAATTCACTCTTGCGCAGGGATCACGAATCAGCCCTTGAATTTGGCGCTGGCGTAGGCGGCGAGTTTGCTCTGGATAAAGTCGAGGAAGCACTGAATGCGCAACGCCAGTTGCGAGTTGCGGTAGTACACGGCGTTGATCGGCTGGCGATAGCCACTGTTGAATTCACCGAGCAGGACTTTCAGGCGCCCGGCGCGGATGTCGTCGATGGTCATGAAGTGCGACAGGCAGGCGATGCCCTGCCCCTCCAGCGCCAAATGGCGCACGGTCTCACCACTGGAAGCGCTGATTGCCGGGCTGATCGGCCAGCGGTCGCCATGCACATAGCGCAGCGGCCACTGGTTGAGGCCTTCGTTCTGGGTGAAGCCGAGCAACGTGTGTTCGCTCAAATCCGCCACTTGTCGTGGCGCACCGTGTTTTTTCAAATAGGCGGGGCTGGCGACGATCATTAATGGGCTGCAACCGAGCGAACGCGCATGCAGCGTCGAATCGGCGAGGGTGCCGATGCGGATGGCGACGTCGGTGCTTTGTTCAAGCAGGTCAATGATCAGGTCATTGCTGTTGAGTTCGAGTTGGATGTCCGGGTACAGCTGCCGGAATTCGTCGATGTAGGGGACGATGGCGTGGAGCATGAACGGCGAGGCGGCGTTGATGCGCAGGCGCCCGGACGGAGTTTGCTGGCGCGAAGACAGACGCTCTTCGAGTTGATCCATCTGGTCGAGAATCAACTTGGCCTGTTCGAAGAAATACTTGCCCTCCTCGGTCAGGTCCATGCGTCGCGTGGTGCGGTTGATCAGCGTGGTGTCGAGCTTGGCTTCGAGCTTCGACAGCGTGCGACTGACGGCCGACGGCGTCTGGCCGACCTGCTCGGCGGCGGCGGAAATCGAACCGCACTCGATCACGCAGACGAAAATCTGCAACTCATCGGATCTGGCTTTCACGGGTGTCCTCTTTGGAATCGCCAAGATCGCAACCAATCGCCATGCCCCCTGCAGGAGCTGCCGAAGGCCGCGATCTTTTGCTGTATCCGGATAGTAGCCCGAAACCCATCAAGCCTTGAGGCCAAACACCTCAGTCAGATGCTGCTCATAGCGCACCACATCATTCTCGATATTCGGACGCTTCATTACGTCGACGCAGAGGAAGGTCGGCAGCGCGGTCATGCCCAGAAACTCATTGGCCTTGTGGAACGGGAAGTACACGGCGTCCACGCCTTTGGCTTCGAAGAAATCCGTCGGGTCATCGAAGGCTTGCTGCGGCGCGTTCCAGGTCAGCGACAGCATGTATTGCTTGCCCTGAATCAGACCGCCACTGCCGTACTTCTGCGAAGCATCGGAACGGGTGCGGCCGTCGCTGGCGTAGAGGCTGCCGTGACCTTCGGTGAAGACTTCGTCGAGGTACTTTTTCACCGTCCACGGCGCGCCCATCCACCAGCCCGGCATCTGATAAATGATGACGTCGGCCCAGAGGAATTTCGCCACTTCCTCGGCAACGTCGTAGCCCTCATCAATGAAGGTGGTCTTGACGTCGACACCGCCGCGATCGAGCACGCTCAGCGCGGTTTCGTGCAAGGTGGCGTTGTAGCGGCCATCGGAGTGGGCGAATTTTTTACCGCCATTGAGCAACAGCACTTTCTTCATCGGAAAACCTCGGCGCAGCCTTCAAGGCTGGATTGAAACAGAAATTGGAATGGCGGCAGATTAACCATCGATCTCGCGCGGAAACAGCCACATCGACGCAAAATACATTTGATCAAAACGCACGAATCGATCGCCAATTGTTGCCGTAGCATCGCCGCTTTCTGCTTTTGAGGAAGTTGTGATGAGTGAACGCCAGGGTTTCATCCTGCACGCCAAGACCCGCCCGGAAAAAGCCGCCGAATTCGAAGCGCTGTTCCGCGCTTACGTCGAGCCGAGCCGCGCCGAACCGGGCTGCATCGAGTACCACATGCTGCGCGACAATGAAGATCCGACGCTGTTTATCTTCTACGAGATCTGGGCCAGCCAGGCGCATCTGGATGAGCACTCGGCATTGCCACACATGAAAGCGTTTTTCGCCAGGCGCATGGACTATCTTGAGCGCGATTTCGATATCCGCGCGATCGACATGCTCAGCGAATCGTCGGCTAGCCGCTGATCAGCAAATGGGCGCCGAGCGCGCCCATTCCGATAAAGAACACCCGCTTGAACAGCACCGCACTGATGCGCTGACGCAGCCACTGACCGAGCCACATGCCAAGCATGGCCGGGATCAGCGCCAGCAGCGAGGCGCTCAATTCGCCACCGCCGAGTGCGTCGTGCCAGAGCAGCCCAGCGGCCAGCGCCAGGGTCGAGACGGTGAAGGACAGGCCGAGCGCCTGCACCAGCTCATCGCGGCTCAGCCCCAGCGCTTGCAGGTACGGCACCGCCGGAATCACGAAGACGCCGGTGGCGCAGGTGATGACGCCGGTGATCAGGCCACACAGCGGGCCGAGCCACGATTCATGCGCGGATTTGACGTGTAGCGTGGGCAAGAACAATCCGCTCAATGCATACAGCAACAGCGCCGCGCCAAGTCCGCGCACTACCCAATGTCCGCTGGACATGCCGAGCCAGAGGGTGCCGATGCCGGTGCCGAGGAAGATCATCAGCAGCATGGGCCAGAGGCGTTTGATCAATCCTTGCAGATGACCGCCGAAGGCCAGTTGCCAGAGGTTGGTCAGGGTCGCGGGGACGATCAACAAAGCGGCTGCCTGCGCCGGCGCCATAGCCAGACCGAGCAGGCCCATCGCGACAGTGGGCAGGCCGAGGCCGATCACGCCTTTGACCGTGCCGGCGAGGAGGAAGGTGGCGATGACCAGTAGAGAAAGGGTCAGGCCGAGGGTTTGGTAGAAGTCGGTCAGTGTGTGCATTGGGGTAATGTGCACTGATCCGGGCTGGGGGAAAATCTGCCATATACTTAGGCAGCCTCTTCCTTTGCAAGAGGCTGATATTTGCAGTGATGCATCTGGCCTCATCGCTGGCAAGCCAGCTCCCACAGAATCTCGGTTGTTCATCCATTTAGAGATCAACAAGAAACCTGTGGGAGCTGGCTTGCCAGCGAAAGGGCCAGCCCAGACACCATAAAAATCAGAGGCAAACCCCATGCACTTCGACCTCACCGACCTGCGCCTCTACCTGCACATTCTCGACACCGGCAACATCACCGCCGGCGCCGCCCGCAGCCACTTGTCCCTCGCCGCCGCCAGCGCCCGAATCCGCGCGATGGAAGCCTCGCTGGGCGCCGAATTCCTCGAGCGTGGTCGGCGCGGCGTCACCCCGACGCCGGCCGGTAAAGCCCTCGCCCGCCACGCGCGCATTCTTTTGCAACAGGCCGAACGCATGCAGCAGGATCTGGCCGATTACGCGCAAGGCGTCAAAGGCCAGGTGCGGCTGTTGTGCAACACCACGGCGATCACCGAGTACCTGCCAGAAGTGCTCGCGGACTTTTTGCGCAGCCATCCCAATCTCGACATCGATCTACAGGAACTGCCCAGTGCGCGAATTACCCATGCCTTGCGTGAAGGCGCAGCGGATCTGGGGATTGTGTCCGACGCGGTCGACACCAACGGCCTGCAGACCCAGGCGTTTCGCGACGATCCGCTGGTGCTGATTCTGCCGCTTGATCACCCGTTGTCTGACGCCGCCGAGGTCAGTTTCAGCGACGCGTTGCAGCACGACTTTGTCGGATTGAGCGCCGACAGCGCATTGGCGATTTATCTGGAAGAACAGGCGCTGCACAGCGGCGCGCGGATGCAGGTGCGCATTCGCGCCGATGGCTTTGATGGCGCGATGCGTATGGTCGCCCGAGGGGCGGGACTGGCCATCGTGCCCTTGGCCGCTGTCGAACGCGCGACGGTCGAACGCTTCAAATGTGTGGCGCTCAATGAACCGTGGGCGCGCCGCACGTTATTGCTCTGCGCGAGAGACTTCGCCGCGCTGCCCGGTTATGCCCAGGCATTGTTACAAGCGCTCAGCGCTGCGCGCGTTTCTGAGCACACCGATGTCGACCCCAGACAACTGAGCGGCGACCGGCCGCTATAGGGTGCGACTTCAATTCTCAAGTCCACCTGCCCGGAGTCCCCATGACCGCGACCGCCCCAATCACCGTTCTGCGCGACACCCACCCGCTGCCAGTGCTCGACGCCTGCAAATGGGAAAAACTCGAAGGCGACCCGCACACCGTCAACCTCAACGCCTACACCAGCGAAGACGGCAGCAAGATCATGGGCACCTGGATCTGCACACCGGGCAAGTGGCGCGTCGATTATGTGAAGTGGGAGTACTGCCATTTCCAGGAAGGCTACTGCGTGATCACCCCGGACGGCATGGCGCCGATTCATCTGCGTGCTGGCGATATCTTCGTGGTTGAGCCGGGTATGAAAGGCACGTGGGAAGTGGTCGAGACCGTGCGCAAATACTTCGTCTTCGCCTGATGCAAAAAAGCCGGGAAATCACCCGACGTGATTTCCCGGCAAATGTCCCGGCGTTGCTAAAACTTGTGGCGAGGGGATTTATCCCCGCTCGACTGCGCAGCAGTCGCAAACCCTGAGCACTCGGTTTACCTGACACACTCCAGGGGCTGCTGCGCAACCCAACGGGGATAAATCCCCTCGCCACAAAGGGCTGATCGTGATTACTGCGGCTTGCGATAGCTGTTGATGATCGCCGAGAAGTCTTTCCCACCGTCACCGCGCTGACTCATCGCCTGATACAACTGCTGCGCCACCGCGCCGAGCACCACCGGTTGATGCGCCTGCCGCGCCGCTTCCGTCGCCAGCCCGAGATCCTTGAGCATCAGTTCTGCACCGAACCCGCCGGTATAACCGCGCGAGGCCGGCGCCGTTTCGACGATGCCCGGCCACGGGTTGTACATCTCCGAACTCCAGCAGCGGCCGGTCGAGCTGTTGATGATCCCGGCCAGCACGCCGGTGTCGATCCCCAGCGCATCGCCCAACGCCATCGCCTCACTGACGCCGACCATCGAAATCGCCAGCAGCAGGTTGTTGCAGATCTTGGCGATCTGGCCGGTGCCGACTTCACCGCAATGCACAATGTTGCGGCCCATCTGCGCCAGCACCGGTTGCAGGGTGGCGAACAGTTCCGAGGTGGCGCCAACCATAAAGGTCAACGTGCCGGCAGTCGCTCCACCGGTGCCACCGGACACCGGCGCATCGGCCATGGACACGCCTTGTTTGGCCGCCGCCGCTGCCACATCGCGGGCGGTCTGTGGATCGATAGTGCTGCAATCCACCGCCGGCACGCCTTGGCGAATGCCGGCGAGCACGCCCTCTTCACCCAGCCAGACACTGCGCACATGCACCGCGGCCGGGAGCATGGTGATCACCAGTTCGGCATCTTCCGCCGCCTCGCGGGCCGAAGCGCGGATGGTGCCGCCCAGTTGCTCGAGTTCCGCCAGCACGGTTTTGTTCAGGTCGACCAGATTCAGCGAGTGGCCGGCCTTGATCAGGTTGCGCGCCATCGGCGCGCCCATGTTGCCCAGCCCGATAAATGCGATTTTCATGATCGAATCCTCAGCGCAGGTTGATGGTGGTGTTCACGCCGTCGTTGACGCTGTCGTCATCGAACCAGCGCGCCGTGACCGTTTTGGTCTGCGTGTAGAACTGCACCACTTGCTTGCCGTACGGGCCGAGGTCGCCGAGTTTCGAACCGCGCGAACCGGTGAAGCTGAAGAACGGTACCGGCACCGGAATCGGAATGTTGATGCCGACCTGACCGACGTCGATTTCAGTCTGGAATTTACGCGCCGCCGCGCCGCTCTGGGTGAACAGGCCGGTGCCGTTGCCGAACGGGTTGGCGTTGACCAGCGCAATCGCCTGATCGAGGGTGTCGACTTCCAGCACCACCAGCACCGGGCCGAAGATTTCCTGGGTGTAGATCTGCATGTCGGTGGTCACACCGGAGAACAGGGTCGGGCCGACAAAATTGCCTTGTTCATAACCCGGCACGCTGATGTCACGACCATCGAGTTCAAGCTTGGCGCCTTCCTTGATGCCGCTTTCAATCAGTTCGAGAATCCGCGCCTTGGCCTTTTTCGAAATCACCGGACCGACATCGGTGCCCGGCTCGCTGCCGGCGTTGACCTTGAGTTTTTGCGCCAGTGCTTTCAGGTCTGGCAGCCACTGTTTTGCGGCACCGACCAGCACCACCACCGACGTGGCCATGCAACGTTGCCCGGCCGCACCGAAACCGGCGCCGACCAAGGCATTCAGCGCTTGCTCGCGATTGGCGTCCGGCAGTACCACAGCGTGGTTTTTCGCGCCCATCATCGACTGCACGCGTTTGCCATGTTTGCCGGCCAGGTCATAAACGTGGGTGCCGACAGCGGTAGAACCGACGAACGACACGGCTTTGATGTCCTTGTGCGTGCACAGACCATCGACCACATCCTTGCCGCCGTGCACCACGTTGAGCACGCCAGCAGGGACGCCCGCTTCGATCGCCAGCTCCACCAGCAGCATGGTCGACAGCGGATCCTGTTCCGACGGCTTGAGCACGAAGGTGTTGCCGCAGGCGATCGCCATCGGGAACATCCACAGCGGAATCATCGCCGGGAAGTTGAACGGCGTGATGCCGGCGCACACACCGATCGGCTGGCGCAGAGTGTAAGTGTCGACGCCGCCAGCGACGTTCTCGGCGAACTCGCCCATTTGCAGGGTGCCGATCGAGCACGCGTGCTCGACCACTTCCAGGCCACGGAAAATATCGCCTTCGGCATCAGCAATGGTCTTGCCCTGCTCGGCGCTGAGGACCACGGCGATGCGCTTGGAGTGCTCGCGGATCAGCGCTTGCAACTTGAGCATGATGCGCATCCGCGCGCCGATCGGGGTCAGTTTCCAGGTCTGGAACGCGCGCTGGGCGGCGCTGACAGCGGCATCGACCTCAGCGGCGGTGGCGAACGGAACCTTGGCCAGCACTTGCTGGGTGGCCGGGTTGACGATGTCGTGCCACTCGGTGGTCTGCGACTCGACCCATTCGCCGTCGATCAGCAGTTTGACCTTTTGCAGCGTGGTGTCGTTGGGCGTAAGCGATGCGTTCATGCTGGTCTCCAGAACTTGTTTTTATCGTAGGAGCCAAGGCGAAAGGTTCACCTTGAGATGAGGCGTGTGTCGCGAATTGGTTGTCGGACTGTTTTTGGAGTATAGATGTGCAAACTTCTAATAAGAACGCACATATAAGCCCGACCATCATGCAAAAAAACATCACCTCGCTAGGCTCGCTGAACTGGGACGACCTGAAGTTTTTCCTCGAAGTCGCCCGCACCCGCAAGGCCAGCACCGCCGCCAAACGCCTGGCTGTCGACTACACCACGGTGTCGCGACGGATCAGCTCGCTGGAAGCGGCGCTCGGCACATTGCTGTTCGAAAAATCCCGCACCAGCGGCTTCGTCCTGACCACTGAAGGCCAGCGCTTGCTCGGTTATGCCGAGTCGATCGAAAGCACATTGCACATGGCTTGCGAGCAGGTTTCCGGCTCGGGCGTGGCCCTGTCCGGGCACGTGCGCATGGGCTGCACCGAAGGCTTCGGCAGTTTTTTCATCACCCCGCAACTGAGCCATTTCGTCGACGCCTACCCGGCGATCTCAGTGGACATCCTGCCGCTGCCGCACTTCATCAGCCTGTCCAAGCGCGAGGCCGACATCGTCATCGCCCTCGAGCGGCCGGAGCACGGGCCGTACGTCTGCTGCAAACTCTGCGACTACCGTTTGCAGCTGTACGCAACCCAGGACTATCTTGACAAACACCCACCGATCCGCCGCCCGGCCGATTTGAGCAAGCATCAATTCATCAGTTATGTGGATGATCTGGCGTTCAGCTCGGAGCTGCTCTACCTGGCCAACGTGCTGCCCGGCGCCAGCGCAAACTTGCGCAGCACCAGCGTGATTGCACAATACGTCGCCGCACAGCAGGGGCGCTCGCTGGCGATCCTGCCGTGCTTCCTCGCCGCACAAGACCCGCGATTGCTGCCGGTGCTGCCGGAGGAAATCGACATCACCCGGCAGTTCTGGATGTACTGCCGCGAGGATCTGCGCAAGTTGAAGCGGATTACGTTGTTGTGGGATTACATCCGCGAAGTGACTGAACGCAATCAGGCGTTGTTGATGGGTGAAACGCGGGAGATGCGCTTTGCCGATTAGTCGGCGCTGACCACGATCGACACCCGGCGATTTTCCGTACGCCCCGCTGCGGTGTCGTTGGAAGCCACCGGTTCGCTGCTGCCCAGGCCTTGCAGCTGGATATTTTCCTGCTTCATGCCGACCGTGCCGAGGACGTTGGCAACGCTCTTGGCCCGGCGCAGCGACAGTTGCTGATTGTAGGTTTCCTTGCCCGACGCATCGGTGTGGCCATCGACGCGCACCCGCTCGATTCCCACGCTGAGCAACGCCTTGCCGATGCGTTCGACGATTTCCGTGCTGGCTGCGTTCAGGCTTTCGACGTCGCTGCCAAAAAGCACTTTGCCCGACAGGCCGAATTCCCAGCCGTCGTCGGTCAACTCGAAACCCTGCTGTTTGAGCACGGCGACCTGCGCCGGTGTCAGGCCTTTCTGCGGAGCGGTCTGGCAACCGCTCAGGGTCAGCGCGGCGATCATCAGCAATGCGGAAAAAGTCGAACGGGAAGAGTGAACACGGACATCAGCTCCTGGTGTGAACGGAATCGACCGGGCGCTCCGACCCGGCGGTGAATTGCGCGCCGCGCGACAGGCGCTTGGCCTGGTACATTGCCGCGTCGGCTGCGTTGAGCAAGGCACCCGGCGTGGCGCCATGATCGGGGTAAACGGCGATGCCGATACTGAGCGAGGTCACCACACTGCTGTCGCCGGGCAGGGTGATCGGCATGTCCATGCTGGCGAGAATCTTGTCAGCGATGTGCTCAGCGTCTTCGACCGTGTGCAGTGGCGCAAGCAGCACGGCGAACTCGTCGCCACCCAGCCGCGCGACCAGATCATCCTCGCGCAATTGCGCTCGCACGCGATTGGCGATGGCCACCAGCACTGCGTCGCCCGAGGCGTGGCCGAAGTTATCGTTGATGCCTTTGAAGCGGTCGCTGTCGAGAAACAGCACGGCGACCCGCTCATCGTGTTTTTTGCCGTTGCGCAAGGCGCGGATCAAGCGGCCTTCGAAAAACGCGCGGTTGGGCAAACCGGTGAGGCTGTCGTGGGTCGCTTGGTGAGCGAGAGTTTCGTTTTCGTTTTGCAGATGGGTTTGCCACGACTCGAGTTCGCCGAGCAAGGCATTGAAGTCATTGCCCAGATTATCCAGTTCAGCGATTTGCGCCGGCGGCACGCGCCGATCCAGCGCTCGCTCACTGCGCGCGGCGTGGGCGACGGCGGCGAGGCTGTGCAATGGGCCAATGATTGCGCGCAGCTGCCGCCGCGCCAGATAGAGCGCGACCCAGGCGCTGATCGCGGTGCAGAGCACAATCCCGGCCAGGCCGCTGAGCAGGAAGCGCATCAGGCTGCCGCCGTGGCCGATGAGCAGGACGCGACCGATTTCGCGGTCCTGATGCTCAATCGGCAGGCTCACCGGTTTTTCCAGAAGAGCGCGGGTGATCTGCATTTCCAGCTCGGAGAACAAGCCGGTCTCGACGCGCTGCCATTGCGCGATCAATTGGCCTTGCGCGTCGAGCACTCGGGCATCTGCCACTTCCTCGGTGGCGGCGATGATCGCCAGCGCCTCGGTTGCCGCCGCTTTGTCATTGAACACGACGGCTGCCTCGACGGTGTAGCTGATCGAACGGGCGATCAAGTGCAGGTTGTGGTCGGCATAGACCCGCAGCGCGAGCACGCCCAGCAAGGTCAGCGAAACACTGGCCATCGCCACCGCCACCAGCGCGACAATCAAATGCCCACGGCCAATGACCGAACCAAGGGTGGGGCGAGCCTTCCAACTGAACAGCTTCATGGCGCCGCCGCTTTGCGACGGGACAACTGCAACACGCTGGGGTGAATGCGCACACCACTGCGAGCCACGGAGTCGAGATTGACCTCGAACGACACTTGTTCATCGCCAACGCGCAGGCAGAACAGACTGCCGACGGTGCATTGATCGTCTGCTTCGCTGATGCTCAGCACCGGATGCCCGATCAACGATGCGAACAGGCGACTGCGTTCATCGGCTGTGAGCTTGCCGATGTACACCGCGTCGCATTCGCTGACGATGGCCGGGTTGTCCGCCAGCAGACGCCGCACGGCCACTGGCCGACCCGTGGCTTGGGTGGTGCCTTTGACCAGGTCATCGGTGTATTCGGTGGGGCCGACGATGCACAGACGCAATTGCGCCGGCTCCACTGGCCAGCGTGCGTAACTGAGGATGCCAAGAACCACTTGCGTGACCGCTTTGGCCCGTTGCTCGGCCGGCCCGGTTTGCGCTTGGGCGATGGCGCTGCCCGTGAACAACCAGAGCAAAACGATCAGCAATGCGTGCTGGCAGGCCACCACACGCTGTGTCGCCCAGACGGCCACCTTCATGGAGGGATTCTCTTGGAGCGTAACGAAATGATGCCGCAACGATAGCACAGCGCCAGAACACCAGCGAGGCGCCTGCCTCTGACCGGTTGGTCAGTACTCGTTGTCGGTCATTCAGCGCTTCATCCCGGAGGCTCGGTGCCCTCTTCCAGTTCCAGCATCAGCCCGCTCAGACGCTTGACCTTGCGCAGCACCCCCTCTTCAAACACGCCGGCACGCGGCTCGATCAAGGTGAACCAGTGCCGGGCGCGAGTAATCCCGGTGTAGATCAACTCCTTGGTCAGTACCGGATTCAGCGCATCCGGCAGGATCAGCGCCGTGTGGGCGAACTCCGAACCCTGGGACTTGTGCACCGTCATGGCGTACACGGTTTCGACATCATTGAGTCGACTCGGCAACACGAAGCGCACGCCGCCCTGACCATCGTTACGCGGAAAGGCCACGCGCAGAACCGTTTTGCCGATTTCTGCGCCTTCACGCTCGGGCAGTTTCAGGGCGATGCCGATGTCGCCGTTCATCAGGCCCAGACCATAGTCGTTACGAGTCATCAGCACCGGCCGACCTTCATACCATTGTTGATCGCTCTCGATCAGACGCGCCTTGAGCAACGCAGTGGTAATGCGCTGGTTCAGACCTTCAACGCCCCATGGCCCTTTGCGCACCGCGCACAGCAACTGGAATGTGTCGAACGCCTGCAAGACTTCCCGCGCCCAATCGGTCCAGTCCGCATGCTCAAGTGGCCGCGTCGACGGTGGACGCTGATCGCGCAGTACGCTCAAGTAATGGCGATAACCTTGCGGGCCGTTGCCGTGACCTTCGAGCAGCAGGCGTTCGAGCTTGAGATCGTGCTCGCCTTTGAGCGGTAGCGAATACACGTCGTCGTAGCTGCCGACCGCGAGCAACTGCCGCGCTTCATCGGCCAATTGCTGATTAACCCGGCGCGCGAGCTGACCGATACCGCTGCCCTCGCCGAAGCGGCGCGAGTGACGCAGCATCACCACTTGTTGCGCCAACGGATGGGTGCCGTCGCAGTCTTCATGCAAACCGCTACCCTGCAACGACTCGCCACTGACAGACTCCAGCCATTGTCGCGTTTGCGGGCTGTACCAACCGCCCTCGGCGTCACGGCACAGATCGCCCAGCACCGCGCCCGCCTCGACCGAGGCCAGTTGATCCTTGTCGCCCAGCAGCACCAGCCGAGCATGGGCCGGCATGGCGTCGAGGAGGTTGGCCATCATTTCCAGGTCGATCATCGAAGCTTCGTCGACCACCAGCACATCCAGCGGCAGGCGGTTGCCGGCATGGTGACGGAAATGCCGGGTGCCGGGTCGACTGCCGAGAAGACGGTGCACGGTGGTCACATCGCTGGGGATCGCCGCGCGCACCGCTTCGGCGACTTGCAGTGATTGCACTTGCTGACTGATCGACTCGGTCAAACGCGCAGCGGCCTTGCCGGTCGGTGCCGCCAGACGAATGCGCAGCGGATGGCCAGCCTCGACGGCCGGTGCCTGCAGCAATGCGAGCAAGCGCACCACCGTGGTGGTTTTCCCGGTGCCCGGGCCGCCAGTGATGATGCTGAAGGCGCTGCGCGTAGCGATGGCGCAGGCGAGTTTTTGCCAATCGATGACAGCTGCGGATTCCGCGCCGCCGAACAATTCGTTCAGACGCTGCGGCAGATCATCCGGCGTCGGCTCCTGCTGCATCAAGCGTTGCCGCAACGCTGCATCGATGCGGCGTTCGTAGGTCCAGTAGCGGCGCAGGTACAGGCGTTTCGAGGACAGCACCAGCGGACGTGTCTGCGCTGTTTCACTCGGGTCAGCGGCCAGGGCCACCAATGGACTACTTGCCAGCACTTTGCACCAATGGGCTCCATCGAGCGTTTCGAGCAATTGCGAGGGCAGCAACAACACACCGCCCTGCACATCGCCTTCGGGCGGCAATGACAGTGCAAAATCCGGCGCCTTGAGGGTTTCAAACAGGTCCAGACACACATGACCATGGCCGAGTTGGTGACTGGTCAACGCCGCCGCGAGCATCACCAGCGGATCGGTCTCGGGCTCGAGTTCATGCAGGAACGCGACAAAGGCGCGGTCCAGCGCGCGCAGCCAGCCGCGCTCGACCCAACGGCTCAGCAACAACAGCAAATCATCGGCGCGGGTCAGCGGCGAGAGTTTCGACAGGCTGTCCGCTTCCAGCGGCGTCGGCAGCAGATCGGCGAATGTGCGGCTCATAAGAGGACTCCCTGTTCCCAGGCGGGTTCGGACTTGGGTTCGGGTTTGCCCTGGAACATCCGGTCGAGGCGTTCGATCAATTCCCGTGGCGGACGCACGAAGTACACGCCGCGACTATCCGCACGCGTACCGCGTAGAAACAGATACAGCGCCCCGCCGATGTGACGGTCGTAATCGTAATCCGCCAGCCGCGCCTTCAACTGGCGATGCAGTGCCAGCAGATACAGCACGTATTGCAGGTCGTAACGATTGTCAAGGATCGACTGCTCCATCGCCTGCACGGTGTAGGCCTGATCATCCACGCCGAGCCAGTTGGATTTGTAATCGGCGACGTAATAACGGCCAGCGTGCTCGAAGGTCAGGTCGATAAAGCCCTTGAACATGCCGTTGAGTTGCACCGGTTCTGCCGCAACACGAGCGACGCCATTGTGGGTGTGCTGGCGCACCTGTTCGTCGAGTTTGAGCACGTCGACTTTGTGGCTGGCGAACCAGAACTCCATCTCGACGCGGTATTGCGTCAGTTGCTCAAGAACCACCGGCGGTTGCCCGTCAGCAATCGGCAACGGTGAGTTGAGCAAATGCTGCAGCCAGTCAGTCAGCGTGGTGATCCAGCCTTGCCAGCCGCGCAGGTTGCAACGCCGGGCAATTGCATCTTCCAGCGCTTCGCGGGTAACCGAAAAACCTTCAGCACCCGCCCATTCGAGCAAGCCATGTAAAAACGTGCCCGGGTTAGGGCCACGCGGGAAGCGGTGGATATCTGCTCCACCACTGCTGATTTCATGTGGCGCGTCGGGATCGAGGCGCTCGTCATCGAAGAGCTTTTGCGCCTGCGGACTGTCCGGTGCTTCATCGCTGCCGACGCTCAATATGTCGCTGATGCGCAAAGCGCTATAGGAAGCGATCCACCAGTTTTCACTGGCTTTGCGCTTGGGCCGTAGCGTGGCTCGCAGGACTGCTTCATTGCGCGGCGGCTGGTAATGCTCCTCAGTGGGATGAGGCATTTCGCCGATGCCGATGGCCGGGCAGTCTTGCTGCAGATCCCGCAGCCAGCGATTCAATTCGCTGGACTCGCCCAAAGCGGCACCGCCCCCCAGCAAGTAACCCAGCGCTGACAGGTGCAGCACCGAGCTGTTGTTATTGCCGCGTTTCAGGTCAGTGACGCCCAGCCAGCAGGCATGCTGCGCGCGGGTTAACGCGACATACAGAAGACGCAGATCTTCGGCCAGACGCTCATCGTCAGCCAGGGCGATCAACTCGGGGGTAGGCTTGAGGCTGATCTGCGCCTTGCCCGCAGCGTCGTGGTAATGCAGCGGCAAACGGCTGCCATCCACCGGTTTCGCCGAGCAAATGAATGGCAGGAACACCAGCGGATATTCCAGACCCTTGGATTTGTGGATGGTCACCACTTTGACCAGTTGCTCGTCGCTTTCCAGACGCAGAATCTGCTCTTCACCGGCCTGACCGGACAGTGCCAGCAGCTCGGCCAGATGGCGGATCAGCGCTTGCTCGCCGTCCAGTTCAGCAGCGGCTTGCTGCATCAGCTCCGACAGGTGCAAAAGGTTGGTCAGCACGCGCTCGCCGTCACTGCGCCGCATCAGGGTTTGCGGCAGATGGAAGTCGTGAAGCAGGCGTCGCAACATCGGCAACACGCCCTGTTTGCGCCAGAGCTCTCGATAGCCGCGGAACTGCATGACCCGGGCTTCCCAGACCATTTCGTCCTGGTTCAGACGCTCCAGTTCGATCAGCGGCAGGTTCAATGTGGTGCAAGCCAGCGCAGCCTTGAGCGAGCGTTCGACATCGGGTTCGGCGCAAGCCTTCAGCCACGCCAGCAGATCGTGCGCCTCTTGGGCGGCAAACACCGAATCCTTGTCTGAGAGATAAACACTGCGCACACCTCTGGCGGCGAGTTCGGCGCGTACGGCCTGGGCTTCCTTACCGTCGCGGACGAGGATCGCGATGTCCGAAGGGCGTAAACCTTTGAAGTCGTCTGCTTGAAAGAAACCAGCGCTGCCGGTTTGCCCGCCATTGAGCAGTGCGGTGACTTGACTGGCGCAGGCGGCGGCCATTTGCTGGCGATAAACCGCGCCGGACAGCGGCTGATCGCTGGGCAGTAGCCAGACATTGAGTGCCGTGACGTCTTGCCCGGCAATCCGCAGCGTTTCCTTGCGTCCCTGAGACTCGACCGGGAGGAACGGTACCGGGTTCTCGCCATTTCTTTCGCGAAACAAAAACGCGCCGCGTCCCTGCTCTCGGGACTCGGCGCGTTCGAATACGTGATTGACCGCTGTCACCATGCCGTGGCTGGAGCGGAAGTTGGTGCCTAGTGTATGCAAACGGCCGGTAGTGGCCTGACGTGCGCGCAGATAGGTGTAGATGTCGGCACCACGAAAGGCATAGATCGCCTGCTTGGGGTCGCCGATCAGGAACAGGCCGGTGTCAGGGTGATTGTCTTCGATGCGGTAAATGCTCTCGAAGATGCGGTACTGAACCGGGTCGGTGTCCTGGAATTCGTCGATCAGCGCGACCGGGAACTGCTCGCGGATCAGCGTTGCCAGACGCTCGCCGCCCTCCGATTGCAGCGCGGCATCCAGACGCAGCAACATGTCGTCGAACCCCATTTCTGCGCGACGGCGCTTCTCTTCTTCAAAACGCGCGCCGACCCACTTGGCAGCGTGTTGCAGAACAGCAGCATCGGGCGTCGGCAAGGCATCAAGGCTCGACTTGAGTCCGGACATGGCGTCCAGTCCCGGATGACTGGGAGCCTGGCCTTTCCAGGCCTCGGCCATTCCATCGGGCGTCAATCGGGTGAAGCCGGTGCCAATGTCCAGTTGTTCAAGCGTCTCGTCTTCGGCCCAGGTCTTGAGTTTCTCGAACCAGGGCTCGAAATAACGCGCCTGCATTTTGCGGCCATCGACGGTTTTGCTGGCGACGCCTTCATGGCAGAGAGCAAGCAGCTCGTCTGCCCAGTCACGCCAAGGCATTTTCAGTTCGACCAACGCCGCTCGCCGCTCCAGCAAACACTCCTCGATCAGCTCCGCAGGCGCCTTGCCTTCATCGGTGTCACGCTCGCTGGCAAACAAGCCGCGCACCCGAGGCAACAACGCGGCGGGGCCACCCCAATTGCTGCGCACCCAGTTCAGCGCATCGCCCTGCATCGGGTAGCAGAACAGTCGCCAGTAATCGCGCAACACTTCGCCAAGCAGATCGCTGTGATCGGTTTCCAGGGATTGCGTGAACAGGCTGCCGCTGTCGAACGCGTGCTCGCGCAGCATGCGCTGACACCAGCTGTGAATGGTCGAGACGGCGGCTTCATCCATCCACTGCGCGGCGATATCGAGGCGGTTGGCGCAGCCCGGCCATTGCTGCGGATCGAACTGTTCGCGCAGCTCGGCAATCAATCCGTCGGGGGCAGTAATTTCATCGCGGAAGAACCGCGCGGCCTCAGCCAAGCGTGTCCGAATGCGTTCACGCAGCTCTTTGGTGGCCGCGTCGGTAAACGTCACTACGAGGATTTGCGGCGGCAGCAGTTCGCGTGCAAAACCGCTTGTCTCGCCGCCATGGCCGAGAATCAGCCGCAGATAAAGTGCCGAAATCGTGAAGGTTTTGCCGGTGCCTGCGCTTGCTTCGATCAACTGACTGCCGCGCAGCGGGAAGGCCAGAGCCAACGGTGTTTTGGTACTCATGCGCGCGCACCTTCGCTGGACAAGGAACGCCACGGCGCTTCGAATAATGGGCGGTACAACGCGTCGCACCAGCCGGTGAAGGTTTCGTCTGCCAACAATGCATCGAAGTCGGGATATTGCCGGAGCAGTGCCGGGCTTTCGCGCCGCTCGCCGTTGCTGGTCTGGCCGTCACCGTCATAGGCTTTTCGCGCAGCGGCTTCGGCTTTGACCGGGTCAGTTTGAGACAACCAGGCGAACGCGGTTTTTATCGCAATCGGCAAGGGCTGGCGCATGCCTGATTGCCACGCAAGAAGCAGGTCACCGAGCAAACGCAACGCTCGGTCTCGCTCCATTGGCTCAAGCAACAACGTGTCGTCACTGGCGACCAATGCCGTGGTCAGCGCATGCTCGCTGGCGCAGGCGACCAGATGGGTAACCCACGATTTGGTCAGCCGATGCCACTTGCGAGTTTTGATCGAGCCGATGCTATTGGGAATGGTCGTGACCGACAGCAGGCCGCCATCGGCGCGTTGATGCAGGTTTGCGAGCCAGCCCTCCAGCCGCAAACCCTGCAAGTCGAGACTGACCGGGATTGCACTACTCAATGGCGACGGCCATAACGTCAGCAACTGTTGATAACGCTGCAGAAGATCCGGCAGCGGTTCGATCAGTTCACGCTGTAGGCATTCGCCAAAACCGGCCATAGGCAGCAGACCACTGTTTTGCAGGCGCAGCGCCCGGGCTTGCAGCGCCTGATCGATATTGTCCGGCTGGCTGAGTGCGGCTTCCAGCAAACTGTCGCTCAGCGTGTAGCGCTGTAGGGCGTCCAGCACGAAAGGTTCTTCATCTGCCAACGGCGCTTGCGCCGCCTCGAAATAGACCTTGAGACGCTGGGTGAAAAAATGCCGAACCGGATTACGCAGAAAATCCTGCAGCAATGCCAGCGTCAACGGTTCATCTTGAACATATGGCGCGAGTAACGGCGCTTCGCTTTGCTGCGCTTTCTCTTGATGTAACACCTGCCACTCGCTGGCGTAGCTGAACAGTTGCTCGCCTTCGTGGAAATAGCGGGCACTGAAAGGTTGCAGGGGGTGTTCTTCGGTCAGCGCTTCCAATAGATCCTGGGTAGGGTCGATTGAACGCCAGCCGCTGGCGAGGTGATCGCGCAACTGGCCGATGAGCACCGAGGCGGGTCGTTCGCTGTTGTCACGGATGCTGCGGCCAACCCAACTGATGTAGAGCTGAGAGCGCGCGGACAACAGCGCTTCAAGTAACAGATAGCGGTCGTCCTCACGTCGTGAGCGGTCGCCTGGGCGGTAATCACTACCCATCAGATCGAAGTCCAGCGGCGGCTGCGCGCGGGGATAATCGCCGTCGTTCATGCCCAGCAGACATACCAGTTTGAAAGGAATGGCACGCATCGGCATCAAGGTGCAGAAATTCACCGCACCGGCGAGGAATCGTTGCGACAATCGGCCCTGATCCAGCCCGGCGAGCCAGGCTTCGCGCACGACAGTCAGCGGCAATTCGTCAGTCAGGCCGACCGCCTCGCAGGTTTCCAGCCAGGTCTCGCGAAGCTCTTCGAGCTGGGTCAGCAGGTAGTCGTCGTGCTCGTTGCTCGCCTGAAAGAACACCTGCATCAGCGCCTGCAAGCGCAGCCCCCACTCTTTCGGTTGAGCAGGTTGCGTGAGTTGCTGGTGAGCGATTTCCAAGGCATCCAGCAGCGCAACCAATGGCCCGATCAGGGCAGCATCCAGCCCACCAATTTCATCATAAGGTTCGATGCCTGCACACGCCTCAGCGCTGCCGACTGCGTAGCCCAGCAGCATTCGGCGCAGGCCGAAATGCCAGCTGTTCTGCTCCAGTTGCTCCGGCAATCCGAGACCGGCCCGTTGCTCTGCGCTCATGCCCCAACGCACGCCGGCACCCTCGATCCAGCGGTGTAGGGTTGGCAGGTCACGTTCCTCTACGCCAAAGCGAGCACGCAGAGCTGGAACATCGAGCAGGTCGAGAATCTCGCTGACCGGGAAACGGCTGTCCGGCAGCTTGAGCAGGTGCTCGACGGCGATTAGTAATGGATCACGTCCTCGCTGGCCCTGGTCCGCCAAAGTGAACGGAATGAAGCGCGGGTCAAATCGATCGAGCTGACCGAAAACCGCGCGGATATGAGGGGCATAGCTGTCGATATCCGGGACCATCACGATCACGTCCCGTGGGCGTAGAGCCGGGTCGGCGCTGAAACGCGCCAGGAGTTGATCGTGCAGGATTTCGACTTCGCGCTGGGCACTGTGGGCGATGTGAAACCGGATCGATTGGTCCTGCGCCAGGTCGACAGCGGGCCAGAGCGCACGAGTCTCGTTGAGGGGGCGCAATTCGAGGATGTCGTCCTGAAGCTGGTTAAGCATGTTGTGCGGCTGGGCTTCGCTGAACAGGTCGATGCGTCCGTCACGAAAGGCTGCGCGGTAGCTGTTGGGATCGTCGTAGCTGTCGAGCAGGTTGATATAGTCGCGACCTTGCTTGCCCCAAGCGGCCAGCAACGGATGCGCGTGCTGATGCAGGGTTTCGGCATCAAGTACAACGGGCATCCCGCTTTTGCGTTGTTGGCGCTTGTATTGATGTCGCAGCAGATCCTTGTCGGCAACGATATCGGCCCAGTGATGGCGACAGGGGTTGTGTACGCAAAGCAGAACCTGACTGAAGCGCGCCAGACCGGCGAGCGCTTCAAGTACCTGCGCGGGTAGCGAAGAAATACCAAAAACGATCACACGCGGTGGCAGTGAAGCCGGAGCCTCATCAAGAGTGTTGATGCGCTCCATGAAACGTTGATGGACGCCGGCACGACTCTGCGCCATGCCTTGTTCGCCGACGTCATCCAGCAGCGCTCGCCACAACTCGGCCTGCCAGCAACTGGTCGCTGGCAGAGGCTTGATTTCACCTCTGACATTGCGCAGTTGATGACGCCCCTCAGCCCAATCTTCCAGCCAGTCAGCCCGGTAGACCTGATATTGGTCGAACAGATCGGCTAGACGCTCTGACAACTGATAGCGCTTGCGCAGATCGCTGTCGTGAGTGAGGAAGCGTTGCAGCGGCTCGAAATGGGGGCGATCGATTACCTGTGGCAAGAGGCGCATCAGACGCCAGGTCAGCGGAGCTTTATCGAGCAGGGATTTCGCCGGAATTTCTTCTCGTCCCAATACCATGCGATACAGCTGCCACATGAAACTGCCGGGTAGTTGAACGTCAATCGCCGCAGCGATCCCGCAACCGCCGAGGTCATCGTCTTCAGGATCTTCGGCCAATGCGAGTTTGAGCCATTGGGCGATGCCGTTGCTTTGCACCAAAGCGATTTCGTTTTCCAAGGGTGCCAGTGGGTAGCGCCGCATGATGCTGACCACAAGACTGCGCAGCTCATCGAGACTGTTGCTCTGAACCACCATGAATGCAGCGTTGAGGGACTGGGCGTCCGACATATGGATTCCTTGGAAAATCGCTAAAGCCGAGGCAGAACCTTAGCATTGTCGGCCGGCTGTGACAGCCGGACGAGGTCTGCGAAGCCTGTAAGAACTTTCTCGCAGGCAAAACAAAACCCCAACTGCTTTCGCAATTGGGGTTTCGGAATTTAATCTTGACGATGACCTACTCTCACATGGGGAAACCCCACACTACCATCGGCGATGCATCGTTTCACTGCTGAGTTCGGGATGGGATCAGGTGGTTCCAACGCTCTATGGTCGTCAAGAAATTCGGGTACTGACTCGGGACCAGATGGCCTCGCTTCAGCAAATTGGGTATGTGACAGCTGGTGTTTGTGAACTTCGAACTTTCGGTTCGTTTCGTCTTCACACACCGCAATCTGGTGCCTTTTCAGGTCAGCAAATTGCTTGGGTGTTATATGGTCAAGCCTCACGGGCAATTAGTATTGGTTAGCTCAACGCCTCACAGCGCTTACACACCCAACCTATCAACGTCGTAGTCTTCGACGGCCCTTCAGGGAACTCAAGGTTCCAGTGAGATCTCATCTTGAGGCAAGTTTCCCGCTTAGATGCTTTCAGCGGTTATCTTTCCCGAACATAGCTACCCGGCAATGCCACTGGCGTGACAACCGGAACACCAGAGGTTCGTCCACTCCGGTCCTCTCGTACTAGGAGCAGCCCCTCTCAAATCTCAAACGTCCACGGCAGATAGGGACCGAACTGTCTCACGACGTTCTAAACCCAGCTCGCGTACCACTTTAAATGGCGAACAGCCATACCCTTGGGACCGGCTTCAGCCCCAGGATGTGATGAGCCGACATCGAGGTGCCAAACACCGCCGTCGATATGAACTCTTGGGCGGTATCAGCCTGTTATCCCCGGAGTACCTTTTATCCGTTGAGCGATGGCCCTTCCATACAGAACCACCGGATCACTAAGACCTACTTTCGTACCTGCTCGACGTGTCTGTCTCGCAGTCAAGCGCGCTTTTGCCTTTATACTCTACGACCGATTTCCGACCGGTCTGAGCGCACCTTCGTACTCCTCCGTTACTCTTTAGGAGGAGACCGCCCCAGTCAAACTACCCACCATACACTGTCCTCGATCCGGATAACGGACCTGAGTTAGAACCTCAAAGTTGCCAGGGTGGTATTTCAAGGATGGCTCCACGCGAACTGGCGTCCACGCTTCAAAGCCTCCCACCTATCCTACACAAGCAAATTCAAAGTCCAGTGCAAAGCTATAGTAAAGGTTCACGGGGTCTTTCCGTCTAGCCGCGGATACACTGCATCTTCACAGCGATTTCAATTTCACTGAGTCTCGGGTGGAGACAGCGCCGCCATCGTTACGCCATTCGTGCAGGTCGGAACTTACCCGACAAGGAATTTCGCTACCTTAGGACCGTTATAGTTACGGCCGCCGTTTACCGGGGCTTCGATCAAGAGCTTCGCGTTAGCTAACCCCATCAATTAACCTTCCGGCACCGGGCAGGCGTCACACCCTATACGTCCACTTTCGTGTTTGCAGAGTGCTGTGTTTTTAATAAACAGTCGCAGCGGCCTGGTATCTTCGACCGGCATGAGCTTACGGAGCAAGTCCTTCACCCTCACCGGCGCACCTTCTCCCGAAGTTACGGTGCCATTTTGCCTAGTTCCTTCACCCGAGTTCTCTCAAGCGCCTTGGTATTCTCTACCCAACCACCTGTGTCGGTTTGGGGTACGGTTCCTGGTTACCTGAAGCTTAGAAGCTTTTCTTGGAAGCATGGCATCAACCACTTCGTCACCCAAAGGGTAACTCGTCATCAGCTCTCGGCCTTAAGATCCCGGATTTACCTAAGATCTCAGCCTACCACCTTAAACTTGGACAACCAACGCCAAGCTGGCCTAGCCTTCTCCGTCCCTCCATCGCAATAACCAGAAGTACAGGAATATTAACCTGTTTTCCATCGACTACGCTTTTCAGCCTCGCCTTAGGGACCGACTAACCCTGCGTCGATTAACGTTGCGCAGGAAACCTTGGTCTTTCGGCGTGGGTGTTTTTCACACCCATTGTCGTTACTCATGTCAGCATTCGCACTTCTGATACCTCCAGCAAGCTTCTCAACTCACCTTCACAGGCTTACAGAACGCTCCTCTACCGCATCATCCGAAGATGATACCCGTAGCTTCGGTGTATGGTTTGAGCCCCGTTACATCTTCCGCGCAGGCCGACTCGACTAGTGAGCTATTACGCTTTCTTTAAAGGGTGGCTGCTTCTAAGCCAACCTCCTAGCTGTCTAAGCCTTCCCACATCGTTTCCCACTTAACC
Organism: Pseudomonas sp. AC255; assembly: GCF_979258175.1. Taxonomy (NCBI): domain Bacteria; kingdom Pseudomonadati; phylum Pseudomonadota; class Gammaproteobacteria; order Pseudomonadales; family Pseudomonadaceae; genus Pseudomonas; species Pseudomonas sp. AC255. Next base: position 4,508,638 of record NZ_OZ409841.1, read on the forward strand.
ATAACTTTGGGACCTTAGCTGACGGTCTGGGTTGTTTCCCTTTTCACGACGGACGTTAGCACCCGCCGTGTGTCTCCCATGCTCGGCACTTGTAGGTATTCGGAGTTTGCATCGGTTTGGTAAGTCGGGATGACCCCCTAGCCGAAACAGTGCTCTACCCCCTACAGTGATACATGAGGCGCTACCTAAATAGCTTTCGAGGAGAACCAGCTATCTCCGAGCTTGATTAGCCTTTCACTCCGATCCACAGGTCATCCGCTAACTTTTCAACGGTAGTCGGTTCGGTCCTCCAGTCAGTGTTACCTAACCTTCAACCTGCCCATGGATAGATCGCCCGGTTTCGGGTCTATTCCCAGCGACTAGACGCCCTATTAAGACTCGCTTTCGCTACGCCTCCCCTATTCGGTTAAGCTCGCCACTGAAAATAAGTCGCTGACCCATTATACAAAAGGTACGCAGTCACAGAACAAAGTCTGCTCCCACTGCTTGTACGCATACGGTTTCAGGATCTATTTCACTCCCCTCTCCGGGGTTCTTTTCGCCTTTCCCTCACGGTACTAGTTCACTATCGGTCAGTCAGTAGTATTTAGCCTTGGAGGATGGTCCCCCCATATTCAGACAAAGTTTCTCGTGCTCCGTCCTACTCGATTTCATGACCAAGAGATTTTCGCGTACAGGGCTATCACCCACTATGGCCGCACTTTCCAGAGCGTTCCGCTAATCTCAAAGCCACTTAAGGGCTAGTCCCCGTTCGCTCGCCACTACTAAGGGAATCTCGGTTGATTTCTTTTCCTCAGGGTACTTAGATGTTTCAGTTCCCCTGGTTCGCCTCTTGCACCTATGTATTCAGTACAAGATAACCATCTTATGATGGCTGGGTTCCCCCATTCAGAGATCTCCGGATCAAAGTCTGTTTGCCGACTCCCCGAAGCTTTTCGCAGGCTACCACGTCTTTCATCGCCTCTGACTGCCAAGGCATCCACCGTATGCGCTTCTTCACTTGACCATATAACCCCAAGCAATCTGGTTATACTGTGAAGACGACATTCGCCGAAAATTCGAATTTCTCAACTAAGAGAACTCACAAATTTTACCTTAGCCTGATCCGTTACCAGTGAAAGTAACGTTCAGTCTATCTTTCTATCACATACCCAAATTTTTAAAGAACGATCTAGTCAAAGACTAGAAATCAACATTCATCACCGTACCGGTGGAATGCTCATTTCTAAGCTTTCAAACTTCAGAAGCAGTAGTGGTGGAGCCAAGCGGGATCGAACCGCTGACCTCCTGCGTGCAAGGCAGGCGCTCTCCCAGCTGAGCTATGGCCCCGTATTTCTACAGGCGTTTCCCACACAAAATTGGT
>NZ_OZ409841.1:4512500-5974499 GCF_979258175.1 Pseudomonas sp. AC255
CACGTTGACGCCGACCATGCCGACTTCGATCTCGTCGCAGAACAGCCGCGCCGCTTCGCCGTCACGGGTGAAGATGCAGGTGCCGTTGCCGTATTCGTGATCATTGATCAGTTGCATCGCCTCTTCCAGGCTGTTCACCCGCACCACGCACAGCACCGGCCCGAAGATCTCTTCTTTATAGATGCGCATCTCAGGGGTGACGTTGTCGAACAGGCAGCCACCGAGGAAGAAGCCGTCTTCATGACCGGCGACGCTCAGACCGCGACCATCGACCACCAGGGTCGCGCCCGCCGCCACACCGTCATCCACATAACCGCTGACCTTGTCACGCGCCTGACCGGTAACCAACGGCCCCATGTCCAGACCGCACGAGGTACCCGCGCCGATTTTCAGTGCCTTGATCTGCGGAACCAGTTTCGCCACCAGCGCGTCGGCAACTTGATCGCCAACACACACGGCAACCGAAATCGCCATGCAGCGTTCGCCGCAGGAACCGTAAGCCGCGCCCATCAGTGCACTCACCGCATTGTCGAGATCGGCATCCGGCATCAGTACCGCGTGGTTCTTCGCGCCGCCCAGTGCCTGAACGCGTTTGCCGCGCTTGGTGCCTTCGGCGTAGATGTATTCGGCAATCGGTGTCGAACCGACGAAACTCAGCGCTTTGACTTCCGGCGCTTCGATCAACGCGTCCACCGCTGTCTTGTCACCATGGACCACACTCATCACGCCTTTCGGCAACCCTGCTTCCAGCAGCAACTGAGCGATCAGCAGCGTCGAGCTTGGATCGCGCTCGGATGGCTTGAGGATGAAGCAGTTGCCGCAGACGATCGCCAGCGGGTACATCCACAGCGGGACCATGGCCGGGAAGTTGAACGGAGTGATACCGGCAACAATCCCCAACGGCTGGAAGTCCGACCAGGCATCGATGTTCGGGCCGACGTTGCGGCTGTACTCGCCCTTGAGGATTTCCGGGGCGGCGCAGGCGAACTCGACGTTCTCGATACCGCGCTTCAATTCACCGGCAGCGTCTTCCAGGGTCTTGCCGTGCTCTTCGCTGATCAGTTGCGAGATGCGCGCTTCGTTCTGCTCCAGCAGTTGCTTGAAACGGAACATCACCTGGGCGCGCTTGGCCGGGGGCGTGTTGCGCCAAGCCGGAAACGCAGCCTTGGCGGCATCAATGGCTTTCTGAATGGTGGCCTGGCTGGCCAGTGGCAGTTTGTGAATTGCCTGACCGGTAGACGGGTTGAACACATCTACCGCGCGACCGTTCTCGGTTACCAGTTCGCCATTGATCAAATGCGGGATAACGCTCATCGAACACTCCTGAATTCTTGTGCGCAGACGCCCGCTACAGACGCCTGCTAATTACATAGCTATATAGAAGGAAAAATCAGTCGAGCTTGTTCAGCACTTCGCCGACCGCGTCGAACAGACGATCGAGGTCTTGCGGCTTGCTGTTGAAGGTTGGGCCGAACTGCAGGGTGTCGCCGCCGAAGCGTACGTAGAACCCGGCTTTCCACAAGGCCATGCCCGCTTCGAAAGGACGCACGATGGCATCACCGTCGCGCCCGGCAATCTGGATCGCGCCGGCCAGGCCGTAGTTGCGGATGTCGATGACGTTCTTCGAGCCTTTCAGGCCGTGCAGCGCGTTTTCGAAATGCGGCGCGACTTCGGCGACGCTCTGCACCAGGTTTTCCTTTTGCAGCAGGTCGAGTGCGGCAAGGCCAGCGGCACAGGCCACCGGGTGTGCCGAATAGGTGTAGCCGTGAGGGAATTCCACGGCGTATTCCGGCGTCGGCTGGTTCATGAAAGTCTGGTAGATCTCGGAGCTGGCAATCACCGCGCCCATCGGGATCGCGCCGTTGGTGACTTGCTTGGCGATACACATCAGGTCCGGGGTTACGCCGAAGCTCTCGGCGCCGAACATCGAACCGGTGCGGCCGAAACCGGTGATCACTTCATCGAACACCAGCAGGATGTTGTGCTGATCGCAGATTTCGCGCAAACGCTTGAGGTAACCCTGTGGCGGAACCAGTACCCCGGCGGACCCTGCCATCGGTTCAACGAACACCGCAGCGATATTGGAAGCGTCGTGCAGCTCGATCAACTTGAGCAGCTCATCGGCCAAAGCAATACCGCCCTGCTCCGGCATGCCGCGGGAAAACGCATTGCTCGCCAGCAGTGTGTGCGGCAGGTGATCGACATCCATCATCGCCTGACCGAACAGCTTGCGGTTGCCGTTGACGCCGCCGAGGCTGGTGCCGGCGATGTTCACGCCGTGGTAGCCACGGGCGCGGCCGATCATTTTGGTCTTGGTCGCCTGACCTTTCAGGCGCCAATAGGCACGGACCATTTTCACCGCGGTATCGGCGCATTCGGAACCGGAGTCGGTGAAGAACACGTGGTTCAGATTGCCCGGGGTCAGTTCGGTGATTTTCTCTGCCAACTGGAAAGACAACGGATGGCCGTACTGGAAACCCGGCGAGTAATCGAGAGTGCCCAGCTGTTTCGAAACGGCTTCCTGAATTTCCTTGCGGGTGTGCCCGGCGCCGCAGGTCCACAGACCGGACAGCGAGTCGTAGATCTTGCGGCCCTTGTCGTCGAACAGCCAGCTGCCTTCAGCGCCGACGATCAGACGCGGGTCGCGCTGAAAGTTGCGGTTGGCGGTGTACGGCATCCAGTGCGCGTCCAGCTTCAGTTGGCTGGCCAGTGGCGACGGCGCGTTTTCAGGCATGTTCATCGGGCAAAACCTCGCAGGGCATAAGCGTCAGGGAGATGGAAAGCGTTGTTGCAGCTAAATTGCCACGGCGATAAAGTCGGTGAAATCCAACTCTTCTAACCTTCAGTTAGATCATTGCTAAACAAAGAGAACAAAAAATGAGCAGCCGCCGCGCCGATCCATTGGCCCAGGTCAGTGACTTTGATATCCGTTTGCTGCGGATTTTTCGCAGTGTCGTGGAATGTGGCGGCTTCTCCGCAGCGGAAACCGTGCTCGGCATCGGGCGCTCGGCGATCAGCCAGCAGATGAGCGATCTGGAACAGCGCCTCGGCTTGCGCTTGTGTCAGCGTGGCCGGGCCGGATTTTCCCTGACCGAGGAAGGTCGTGAGGTGTATCAGTCGGCACTACAGCTGTTGAGTGCACTGGAGAGTTTTCGCACCGAGGTCAACGGTCTGCACCAACACCTGCGCGGCGAGCTGATCATCGGCCTGACCGATAACCTCGTTACCCTTCCGCACATGCGCATCACCCACGCCCTCGCGCAGTTGAAGGAACGCGGGCCGGATGTGCAGATCCAGATTCGCATGATTGCACCAAACGAAGTTGAACAAGGTGTGCTCGACGGGCGCCTGCACGTTGGCGTGGTGCCGCAGGCCAGCGCCTTGTCAGGACTGGAATATCAGCCGTTATACAGCGAGCGTTCGCTGCTGTATTGCGCGGTGGGTCATCCGCTGTTTTATGTCGACGACAAGCAACTCGATGATCAACGCCTCGACAGTCAGGACGCGATTGCGCCGACCTTTCGTTTGCCGGCGGAGATTCAGGCGCACTATCAGGCGCTCAATTGCACTGCCAGTGCCTCTGACCGTGAGGGCATGGCATTTCTGATTCTGACCGGGCGCTACATCGGTTATCTGCCGGATCACTACGCCAGCCTTTGGGTGCAGCAGGGGCGTTTGCGTGCGCTCAAGGCCGGCACGCGTTTTTACGATTTGAGTCTGGCATCGGTCACGCGCAAGGGGCGGCGCCCTCATTTGGTGCTGGAAAGTTTCCTGGAGAGTCTGGCCGCGACGCGATAGATAAGCGCGCAGAGCCCAGCCCGGCAGGGCCTCATCGACAGAATCCAGGAATAACCTGAGCAAGTGGACAGGTTTTTGCAGTGAAGGGCTGACTCGTCCTTCAACAAGAAGCCAAAACCATGCAGCCAGATTCCGATTCGTCCAGTGAACTGATCTACGGCCTCAACGATCGCCCCAAACCACTCGCCGCCATTCTCGCCGCACTGCAACACGTGCTCGCCAGTTTCGTCGGCATCATCACCCTGCCACTGGTGATCGGTTCCGCGCTCGGGCTGACCGCGCATCTACCGTACCTGATCAGCATGGCGCTGATGGTCTCGGGCGTCGGCACTTTTATCCAGGCGCGGCGACCGTTCGGCATCGGCGCGGGGATGATCTGTCTGCAAGGCACCAGTTTCGCGTTTCTCGGTGCGGTGCTGTCGGCCGGGTTTCTGGTCAAGCAGCGCGGCGGCAGCCCGGAAGATATTCTGGCGATGATTTTCGGCGTGTGCTTTTTCGGCGCAATCGTGCAGATCGTGCTCAGCCGTTTCATCGGTCAGTTGCGCCGAGTGGTCACACCGCTGGTGACCGGCATTGTCATCACGCTGATCGGCATCAGCCTGATCAAGGTCGGCATCACCGATCTGGGTGGCGGCTTCAATGCCCCGGACTTCGGCGCGCCGGGCAATCTGGCCTTGGGCGTGTTCGTGCTGCTGACGATCATTCTGCTCAACCGTTCGAACACGCCTTGGGTACGACTGTCGGCGATCATCATCGGACTGGTGCTAGGCAGTCTCGCTGCGTGGTTCAGCGGAAAATTAGTGCCACAGCCGTTGCCTGACTTGCCGCTGGTGAGTTTTCCTACGCCGTTCAAGTTCGGATTCAACTTCGACTGGACCGCTTTCCTGCCGGTCGCTCTGATTTACCTGATCAGCACCATCGAAACCGTCGGCGACCTCACCGCCAACTGCATGCTCGCCCGCCAACCGATCAGCGGCCCTTCTTATATAAGCCGCTTGCGCGGTGGCGTGCTCGGTGACGGCGTGAGCTGCATGATCGCGGCGACCTTCAGCGCCTTCCCCAACACAACGTTCGCGCAGAACAACGGCGTGATCCAATTGACCGGCGTTGCCAGCCGCTACGTCGGTCTGTATATCGGCGCGATCCTGTTCTGCCTCGGCCTGTTCCCGATGATCGGTGCGGTGCTGCAACAGATCCCGAAACCGGTGCTCGGCGGTGCGACGCTGGTGATGTTCGGCGCAGTGGCGGCGGCGGGCGTACGCATTCTCGCGCAGTCACCGCTGGACCGGCGCAGCATGTTGATCATCGCCACTTCGTTCGGCGTCGGCCTTGGCATCGCCGCGCAACCGAACCTACTGCACCTGTTGCCGAAACTGGTGCAGAACCTGTTCGACTCGGCGATCACCAGCGGCGGGCTGACGGCAATCGTCCTGTGTCTTTTGTTGCCGGAAGGCAAAACCGCTGAGACAAAAAGCCCCGCGTCATTGAACAAGATCGAACAGGCGTAACTGTTTTTCCGCGCAAGGACTTGTCGGATGCCTGTGGGTGCGCTATCAACGCAACTGGTTGCACCCACAGACAATCCCGGAAGTGCCTATGACCTTTGAAGTCCCAGCCCACGGCGGCAAACCCGCCAGCCGCATTCGTCAGAAGAACGAAGAGACCATTCTCAAAGCCGCCGAAGACGAGTTCGCCCGTCACGGGTTCAAAGGCACCAGCATGAACACCATCGCGCAGAATGCCGGGCTGCCCAAGGCCAACCTGCATTACTACTTCACCAACAAGCTCGGTTTGTATGTGGCAGTGCTGAGCAACATCATCGAGTTGTGGGACAGCACCTTCAACACCCTCACTGCCGAGGATGACCCGGCCGAAGCGCTGACCCGCTACATCCGCGCGAAGATGGAATTCTCCCGGCGCCACCCACAGGCTTCGCGAATCTTCGCCATGGAAGTGATCAGCGGCGGCGAATGCCTGAGCGAATATTTCAATCAGGATTACCGCACCTGGTTCACCGGGCGCGCGGCGGTGTTTCAGGCGTGGATCGATGCGGGCAAGATGGATCCGGTCGATCCGGTGCACCTGATCTTCCTGCTGTGGGGCAGCACCCAGCATTACGCCGACTTCGCCACGCAGATCTGCCGCGTCACCGGGCGCAGCAAGTTGACCAAGCAGGACATGGAAGACGCCGGCAACAACCTGATCCGCATCATTCTCAAAGGCTGCGGCCTCACTCCTTCTCTATAAGACGTTTATGCCTTTCACCCTCAGCGGTTTTTGCGAGTACCGCGAAGAGATTCGCAAAAGCCGCTTCATCACTCTGGCGACGCCGATCAGCAGCCCCGCCGATGCGCAGGCGTTTTTCGAGCAGCACAGCGATTTGAATGCCACGCACAATTGTTGGGCGTGGAAACTCGGCGCGCAATACCGCAGCACTGACGACGGCGAGCCGGGCGGCACCGCAGGGCGCCCTATTCTCGCGGCGATCGAAGCGCAGGACTGCGATCAGGTCGCGGTGCTGGTGATTCGCTGGTACGGCGGCATTCAACTGGGCACTGGCGGCCTGGCCCGGGCCTACGGCGGTGGCGCCAACAAGTGCCTGCAAGCGGCGGAAAAAATCGAGCTGATCAGCCGCGTGCCGCTCAGTTGCGCCTGCGGATTTGCCGAGTTGGCGCTGGTGAAGTTGCGCGTGGCGGATCTCGGTGGATTGGTGGTGGAGGAAAACTTCACGGCCAATGGGGTTGAGTTGAAATTGGCGGTAGGAGAAGCGCAGATCGAAGTGCTGCAAAGTCAGTTGGCGGATCTGAGCCGTGGGCGGATTTTGTTGCAGCGTTGAGAGTGGAAGATCAAAAGATCGCAGCCTTCGGCAGCTCCTACAGGGTGATCGCATTCCACCTGTAGGAGCTGCGGAACGCTGCGATCTTTTTGGGGCATTACATGCATTCCATTTTCTGCCGACTTGCCCACATCGGCTGTGCACCCGACTGTGGATAACCTGAGCACATACCGCTGTAACCCTTCTGTCATGCGGCTTTGCGCGATTTGTTCACTTTTCGTTCAATTGATCCGACGAAACGAAAAATCAGCGTAAAAACAGATAGTTAACATCGTTTATCACCATTAGAAGAAAGCATCGCAGTGCTTATGCCCGACCTCGGCGCTTGCGCACAATTACTGTGGAACAACCTGTGGATAAGCCGTTCATGACCGTCGCTGTCGCTGGATCTGCCTAGGCCCCAAGTGATTGCTCGTTTTTTAACCAACGTAGCACGAGCAAAACTGGAGCCTGTTCAATGGCTTTGCGCTGAATTGGTGCTCGATAGAAAGACAAAACGCCCGCCGATGCGCTGCTGTCGGCACTTGCGGACCGGCTCCGCAAGCGTTCCTGACTCAATGGCCAGGAAATTGCTTTATCCACAGGCACAACTCCAAGTCAGTCGAGCCTGTCATGTCCATCGCCCCTTCCCCGCCGCGCCTGCAACTGCGCCAGATCAGCAAACGCTACCCCGGTTGTCTGGCCAACGACGCCATCGACCTGAGCATCGCGCCGGGTGAAATCCATGCCCTGCTCGGTGAAAACGGCGCGGGCAAAAGTACGTTGATGAAGATCATTTACGGGGTCACCCAGTGCGACAGCGGTGAAATGCTCTGGCAGGGGCAGCGCGTGCAGATCCGCAACCCGGCACAGGCGCGGCAGTTGGGCATTGGCATGGTGTTCCAGCATTTCTCGCTGTTCGAAACCCTCAGCGTCGCGCAGAACATTGCCCTGGCGATGGGCGCGGCGGCCGGCACGCCGAAGCAACTGGAACCGAAAATTCGCGAAGTATCGCGGCGTTACGGCATGGCGCTGGAGCCGGAGCGACTTGTCCACAGCCTGTCGATCGGCGAGCGGCAGCGGGTGGAAATCATTCGTTGCCTGATGCAGGACATCCGCCTGTTGATTCTCGACGAGCCGACCTCGGTGCTGACGCCGCAAGAGGCGGACGAATTGTTCATCACCCTGCGGCGCCTTGCCGACGAGGGCTGCAGCATTCTGTTTATCAGCCACAAGCTCGGTGAAGTGCGGGCCTTGTGCCACAGCGCCACGGTGCTGCGCGGCGGTCGGGTAGCCGGGCATTGCCTGCCGGCGCAATGTACGGATCAGCAACTGGCACAACTGATGGTCGGCGAAGCGGCGGGATTGATTGGCGAGTATCCGAAAGTCAGCGGTGGCGCGGCGTTTCTGCAGGTGCAGGGTTTGAGCTGGCACAACCCGGATCCGTTCGGCTGCTCGCTGACAGACATCGACCTGCAAGTGCGCAGCGGTGAAATCGTCGGCATCGCCGGGGTCGCGGGCAATGGTCAGGATGAGCTGCTCGCCCTGCTCAGCGGCGAGCAGCCCTTGCCTCGTGCGCAAGCGGCGACCCTGCGCTTCGCCGAGCGAAACGTCGCTGACCTGCGCCCGGACGCGCGGCGCAAACTCGGTCTGGCCTTCGTGCCGGCCGAACGCCTCGGCCACGGCGCGGTGCCGGAGTTGAGTCTGGCCGATAACGCCCTGCTCAGTGCTTTCCAGCAAGGACTGGTGAGCCACGGGTTGATCCAACGCGGCAAAGTCGAAACCCTCGCGCAGCAGATCATCCAGCGTTTCGGCGTGAAGACCCCGGACACGCAAACCGCTGCGCGCAGCCTGTCCGGCGGCAACCTGCAGAAATTCATCCTCGGCCGGGAAATTCTTCAGCAACCGAAACTGCTGATCGCCGCGCACCCGACCTGGGGCGTCGACGTCGGTGCCGCCGCCACCATCCATCGCGCCTTGATTGCCCTGCGCGATGCCGGCGCGGCGATTCTGGTGATTTCCGAAGACCTCGATGAGCTGTTCCAGATCAGCGATCGCCTCGGCGCGCTATGCGGCGGGCGTCTGTCGGCACTGCAAGACACCGGCCTTACACAGCTGAGCGATGTCGGCGCGTGGATGGCCGGCCAGTTCGATCACTCACCTCGCGCCGCCTCGGTTTAACGGAGTTCCAACCATGCTGCTTTCTCTCGAACCCCGTGGCCAGCAATCGCGCCTGATGCTGTGGTGCTCGCCGTTATTGGCGGCGGCGCTGACCCTCGGCTGCGGCTCGCTGTTGTTCATCGCGCTGGGCCACGACCCATTGCAAACCTTGCACACACTGCTGATCGCGCCCGTCAGCGATTTGTATGGAGTGTCCGAATTGCTGGTCAAGGCGCTGCCGATTCTGCTCTGCGCACTCGGCCTGGCCGTGGCCTATCAGGCGCGGATCTGGAACATCGGCGCCGAAGGCCAACTTCTACTTGGCGCCTTGGCCGGCAGTGCTCTGGCAGTGAACGTTATCGACATGCAAAGTCGCTGGGCGCTGGTGCTGATTCTGCTGACCGGCACGCTGGCGGGCGCCGCATGGGCCGGGCTCACCGCATGGCTGCGCACGCGCTTCAATGCCAATGAAATCCTTACCAGCATCATGCTCAATTACATCGCGCTGAACCTGCTGCTGTTCTGCGTGCACGGGCCGTTGAAGGATCCAGCGGGCTTCAATTTCCCGGAGTCGGCGATGTTCGGCGACGCCAGTCGTTTGCCGCTGCTGCTGGAGGACGGCCGCGTGCATGCCGGCGTGTATTTCGCCCTGCTCGCGCTGGTTGCGGTGTGGGTGTTGTTGCAGAAAAGCTTTATCGGCTTCCAGATCAAAGTGCTCGGGCTGGACAAGCGTGCGGCAGGTTTCGTCGGCTTTCGCGAGAAGCGCCTGATCTGGCTGGCGCTGTTGATCAGCGGAGCTCTGGCCGGACTCGCCGGGGTCTGCGAAGTGACCGGGCCGATCGGCCAACTGGTGCCGCAGGTGTCGCCGGGCTATGGCTACGCGGCGATCACCGTGGCGTTTCTGGGACGGTTGAATCCGCTCGGCATTCTGTTCTCCAGTCTGCTCATGGCGCTGCTGTACATCGGCGGCGAGAGCGCGCAGATGTCGCTCAATCTGCCGCAAGCGATCACCCAATTGTTCCAGGGCATGATGCTGTTTTTCCTGCTCGCCTGTGACGTGCTGATTCTCTATCGGCCACGCCTGAAACTGCGCTGGAGCCGGCGCGCCTCGACCCCTGCCGTAACCGCCGGAGCGCTGTGATGGATATCGATCTGTTGAGCAATATTTTCTATGCCATGGTCCGCTGCGGCACGCCGCTGTTGCTGGTGGCATTGGGTGAGTTGATCTGCGAGAAAAGCGGCGTCCTCAACCTCGGCCAGGAAGGCATGATGCTGTTCGGTGCGGTGATCGGTTTTATCGTCGCGCTGAACAGCGGCAACCTGTGGCTGGGTGTGCTGTTGGCGATGTTGGCCGGGATGTTGTTGTCGTCACTGTTTGCCTTGGTCGCGCTGGTGTTCAACGCCAATCAGGTCGCCACCGGTTTGGCCCTGACGATCTTTGGTGTCGGGCTTTCGACGTTTGTCGGCGCGGCATGGGTGGGTAAGCCGCTGGCGGGTTTCGAGCCTCTGGCGATTCCGTATCTGAGTGAGATCCCGCTGATCGGGCGGATGCTGTTTGCCCAGGATCTGCTGGTGTATCTGTCGTTCGCGCTATTTGCCTTGGTGGCGTGGGTAATCATCAAAAGTCGTGTCGGCCTGATCATTCAGGCGGTCGGTGAAAACCCGGATGCGGCCAGCGCAATGGGCTTGCCGGTGCTGACCGTACGCACCTTGGCGGTGTTGTTCGGCGGAGCAATGGCCGGGCTGGCCGGGGCCTATCTGTCGCTGGCCTACACGCCGATGTGGGCGGAAAACATGACCGCCGGGCGCGGCTGGATTGCCCTGGCGCTGGTGGTGTTTGCCAGTTGGCGGGTGTGGCGGTTGTTGCTCGGGGCGTATCTGTTTGGCCTCGCCAGCATCCTGCACCTGGTGGCACAGGGATTGGGACTGGCGATACCTTCGAGCCTGCTGGCGATGCTGCCGTATTTGGCGACGATCTTGGTGCTGGTGTTGCTCTCCCGCGATGCCGTACGCACTCGGTTGTATGCGCCGGTTTCGTTGGGGCAGCCGTGGCAATCGGGACATTAGTTGATGTCAGAGCGGGCCTCTTCGCGAGCAGGCTCGCTCCCACAGGAGATCTGAGTGAACACGGGCATATGTGGGAGCGAGCCTGCTCGCGAAGGCCTCCGCACCGGCAACATCTGGAGCACGACCCACAACTATTTCTGATCAAACACCCTCGAGAAACTCAAGAAGCCTGGAGTATGCTCCGGGATCAAAGCCTGTTTTTCGCCAAGCGCTGCAACTGCGCCTCGGTCAGGCGTGTCCATTGAATCCTGAATGCTGACTTTCAAGGAAACCCATCATGTCTCAGGCAAAAAACGCACTGATCATCGGCGCCTCCCGCGGCTTGGGCCTCGGTCTGGTGAAGACCCTGCTGGCCGATGGCTGGCAAGTCACCGCGACGGTGCGCAATCCGCAGAAGGCCGAGGCGCTGCAAGCGCTGGGTGACGTGCGCATCGAGAAGCTCGACATGGACGATCAGCAAGCGGTGATCGCTCTGAGCCAGAAGCTCAAGGGCGAAACCTTCGATCTGTTGTTCGTCAACGCCGGGGTCAAAGGCCCGGACGTGCAGACGCCGGGCGGCGCGACCCTGGCCGAGGTCGGGCAACTGTTTTTCACCAACGCGGTGGCGCCGATCAATCTGGCCCAGCGTTTCGTCGGGCAGATTCGCGACGGCAGCGGCGTGCTGGCGTTCATGAGTTCGGTACTCGGCAGCGTGACCATGCCCGACGCGCCGGAACTGGCGCTGTACAAGGCGAGCAAGGCGGCGCTGAATTCGATGACCAACAGTTTCGTCACGCAACTGGGCGAGCAGAAACTGACTGTACTTTCGCTGCACCCGGGCTGGGTGAAGACCGACATGGGCGGCGAAGGCGCCGATCTCGACGTCGAGACCAGCACCCGCGGGCTGATCGATCAGGTCAATGCGTTTACCGGCAAGGGCGGGCATCACTTCGTCAATTACAAGGGTGAAACCATTCCCTGGTAAGCACTGATAATCCCGATGTGGGAGCGAGCCTGCTCGCGAATACGATCTGTCAGGTAAATCTGTATCGACTGACATGACGCCTTCGCGAGCAGGCTCGCTCCCACAGGGGGATGATGGTGAATGGTCGGGTGGCGCTTGCCCGATGGGGCGATTTGTTTGAAACTGCGCGCCTCGTCCTTCGCGGCGACCCTGGATCAGCAGACAGGGCAACACTGAGCTGGCAACCCTGAACCCAACTTTCAGAGGAGCCGGCCACAATGCCTGCGACCCGTACCTGGTTAAAAATCCCCTCGCCATTTTCACCTCCAACGAGCTTGATGCCCGTGGCGGCCTTGTCGTGCAAGACGGTGTCATCGTCGAAGTCCTCGCTGCCGGTCAGCAGCCGTCGGCGCCGTGCAATGAAGTGTTCGATGCCCGCGAGCATGTGATCCTGCCGGGCCTGATCAACACTCACCATCACTTCTATCAAACCCTGACCCGCGCCTGGGCGCCGGTGGTCAATCAGCCGTTGTTTCCGTGGTTGAAAACCCTGTACCCGGTATGGGCGCGGCTGACCCCGGAAAAACTCGCCCTCGCCACGAAAGTGGCGCTGGCCGAATTGCTGCTCTCGGGTTGCACCACGGCTGCCGACCATCACTATCTGTTCCCGGATGGTCTGGAAAACGCCATCGACGTGCAGGTCGAAACGGTGCGCGAACTGGGCATGCGCGCCATGCTCACGCGCGGTTCGATGAGCCTCGGCGAGAAGGACGGCGGCCTGCCTCCGCAACAAACGGTGCAGGAAGGTCAGGTGATTCTCGACGACAGTCAGCGGCTGATTCACGAGTACCACGAGCGTGGCGACGGTGCGCAGATCCAGATCGCTCTGGCGCCATGCTCGCCATTCTCGGTGACCCCGGAAATCATGTCGGCCAGCGCTGATCTGGCGAACAAGCTCGATGTGCGTCTGCACACCCACCTCGCTGAAACTCTCGATGAAGAAGACTTCTGTCTGCAACGCTTCGGCCTGCGCACCGTCGATTATCTGGACAGCGTCGGTTGGCTCGGCCCGCGTACCTGGCTGGCCCACGGCATCCATTTCAACCCCGACGAAATCGCCCGCCTCGGCCAGGCCGGCACCGGCATTTGTCACTGCCCAAGCTCGAACATGCGCCTGGCGTCCGGCATCTGCCCGAGCATCGAGCTGACCGACGCCGGCGCGCTGTTCGGCCTTGGCGTTGACGGTTCGGCGTCCAACGATGCCTCGAACATGATCCTCGAAGCGCGTCAGGCTTTGTACATCCAGCGCCTGCGCTACGGCGCCGAAAAGATCACCCCGGAGCGCGTGCTGGGCTGGGCGACCAAAGGTTCGGCGAGCCTGCTCGGTCGCACTGACATCGGCGAAATCGCCGTGGGCAAACAGGCGGATCTCGCGTTGTTCAAGCTCGATGAACTGCGCTTCTCCGGTAGCCATGATCCGATTTCGGCGTTGCTGCTGTGCGGCGCCGATCGGGCAGATCGGGTGATGATTGGCGGCAAGTGGCGTGTGATTGATGGTCAGGTTGAAGGGTTGGATCTGAAAGGTCTGATCGCCGATCACAGCCAGGCGGCCCGGCAGTTGATCGCAGGGACCTGACTCACCGCCGTTCAAAACTGTGGGAGCGAGCCTGCTCGCGAAGAGGGAGTGTCAGACAACATGTTTGTCGGATGACACACCGCTTTCGCGAGCGGGCTCGCTCCCACATGGGTATCTGCCAGCCCTATAGGCCCAGTAGGGACAGCATGATGAATGTGGCAAACAGCACAAAGTGCGTCATGCCCTCAATGGCGTTGGTCTCGCCGTCATTGAGGTTGATTGCGCTGACGATCAGGGTGATGAAGATCATCACCGTTTGCACCGGGGTCATCGCCATTTGAAACGGCTGGCCGGTGTACAGCGCCATCGCTTCCATCACCGGTACGGTCAGAATCACCGTCGACAGTGACGCCCCCATCGCAATGTTGACCACCGACTGCATGCGATTGGCCAGCGCCGCTCGTAATGCGGTGAGAATCTCCGGCGCGGCGGAAATCGCTGCCACCAGAATCGCCGTGATAACTGGCGGCGCGCCCGTGCCTTCCAGGCCCAGATCGAGGGTCTTGGACATCACCTCGGCCAGTGCGCCGATGATCACCACCCCCGACACCAGAATGCCGATCGACAGCACCAGGCTGACCGGCTTCGGCTCCTGCTCGACCGGCTCTTTCTTCCGACGTTTGTCCGGGTAGCTGTAGCTGAAAAAGTAACTGTGCGGGCCGACCTGCATGCGCAGGAACAGCGCGTAGAGCACCATCATTGCGCCGATGGTGAACGCCGAATACATCTTCCAGTTGGCCTCGGGAATGAACTCCGGGACCACCATCGACACCCCCATCGCGGTGAGGATCATGACGCTGTAGCTGCGCGCCGAATCGTCGTTGTAGGACTGTTCGCCGTGTTTGATCCCGCCCATCAAAGCGGCGAGGCCGAGGATGCCGTTGATGTCGAGCATGACCGCTGAATAGATCGTGTCGCGCACCAGCGTCGCCGAGGCCTCGTTGCTCATCATGATCGCCAGGATCACCACTTCGACCAGCACTGCCGAGAGTGTGAGGATCATCGTGCCGTAGGGGTCGCCGACTTTTTCCGCCAGCAGTTCAGCGTGATGAGCGACGCGCATCGAGGCGGCGACAATAAAGGCGATCAGCAGCAGACCGCCGACCAGCGCGACTATCTGGCCGTTGTGCAGCAGCCAGTGTTCCAGTGGATAAGCAACGCACGCGGCAAGGACTGCCAGCAGCAGGAAGCTTTCTTGTTTGAGGATCGAGAGCATGACGGGCCTTTTGCCGAAAAGAGCTGATGAAGCTACTGACTGCCGAGCGCCGCTAACGTTTCGTTACATCTCTGCGCACCACGCGATGGCAGCTGGATTCAGGCATGCACTTTTATTGGCCTTGCCGGCCTCTTCGCGAGCAGGCTCGCTCCCACATTGAAATGCGTCCCTGTGGGAGCGAGCCTGCTCGCGAAGGCCGCGCCGCGTTTTCGAATGCGTTTGTTGTCCTTTTGGTCAGCAATTTGCATTGGCCCTGAGCACACACAACAAAATGGAGTTCGGGTTCATGCCAATACGTCCGCTGCACAAACTGCTGTACGCCGCCATCGGTCTGGGAATCAGCCTGAGCGCCAGCGCTGCCGATCCGCTGAAGGTCGGTTTCGTCTACATCGGCCCGATCGGTGACCACGGCTGGACGTATCAGCACGAACAGGGGCGCAAGGCCCTGGCGGAAAAACTCGGCACGCAGATCACCACCAACTACGTGGAAAACGTCGCCGAGGGCGCCGACGCCGAGCGGGTGATCCGCAACATGGCCAAGGACAAATACGACCTGATTTTCACCACCTCTTTCGGCTACATGAACCCGACGGTGAAAGTCGCCAAACAATTTCCCAAGGTGACGTTCGAACACGCCACAGGCTACAAGCAGGACAAGAACCTCGGCACTTACCTGGCACGCACTTACGAGGGCCGTTACGTCGGCGGTTTCCTCGCGGCGAAGATGACCAAGACCAAGAAGATCGGCTACGTCGCCTCGTTCCCGATTCCGGAAGTGATCCGCGACATCAACGCCATCCAGCTGGCCTTGAACAAGTACAACCCTGGCACCGAAATCAAAGTGGTGTGGGTCAACTCCTGGTTTGATCCGGGCAAGGAAGCCGACGCCGCCAACGCGCTGATCGATCAGGGCGTCGACGTGGTGTTCCAGCACACCGACAGCCCGGCGCCGATCCAGGCTGCCGAACGGCGCGGCGTGTATGCCGTGGGCTACGCCTCGGACATGGCCCACTTCGGCCCGAAAGCGGTGCTGACCTCTATCGTCAACGACTGGGCGCCGCACTACATTCAGGCGACGCAGAGCGTGATCGATCACACCTGGAAATCCCAGGATTACTGGGGCGGGTTGAAGGAAGGCACGGTGGAACTGCCGATCAGCGACCTGGTGCCAGCGCCGGTGAAAGCCGAGGCCGAGCAGTTGATCGCCGACATCAAGAGCGGCGCATTGCAGCCGTTTACCGGGCCGATCAAGGATCAGGCCGGTGTAGAAAAAATCCCGGCGGGCGTGAGCGCGACCAATGCGGAACTGGCTTCGATGAATTACTACGTTGAGGGCATGAAGGCCGAGATGCCGAAGTAACTTTCAAAAAATACACCGACCCGTGTGGGAGCTGGCTTGCCTGCGATGAGGCCTTCACATTCAACATCACTGTTGCCAGTTAGATCGCCATCGCTGGCAAGCCAGCTCCCACAGTTTTTTCAGTGTTCTCATGTTTGCGTTTCTTCAGGACCAGTGCATGAACAGTCTTCCGATCATTGATATCAGCCCGCTCTATAGCGACGACGAAAACGCCTGGCCTGCGGTGGCCGAACAAATCGACCAAGCCTGCCGCGAGTGGGGCTTTTTCTACATCAAGGGCCATCCGATCTCGGCGCAACGTATCGACGCCCTGCTCGATCACGCCCAGCGCTTCTTTGCCTTGCCCGCCGCAGAAAAACTCAAGATCGACATCACCCAGACCCGCCATCATCGCGGCTACGGTGCGATTGCCACAGAGCAACTGGACCCGGACAAACCCAGCGATCTGAAGGAAACCTTCGACATGGGCCTGCACCTGCCGGACGAGCATCCCGAGGTGCTCGCGGAAAAACCCTTGCGCGGCCCCAATCGGCACCCGGCGCAACCCGGCTGGGAAACGCTGATGGAGCAGCATTACCTCGACATGCAGGCGCTGGCGCAAACCCTGCTTCGAGCGATGACCGTTGCGCTGGGCATCGAGCGCGACTTCTTCGATACGCGTTTTGTCGAACCGGTCAGCGTGTTGCGCATGATCCATTACCCACCGCGTCACACCGCCAGCTCCGCCGAGCAACAAGGTGCCGGCGCCCATACCGATTACGGCTGCATCACCCTGCTCTATCAGGACAGCGCCGGCGGTTTGCAGGTGAAGAACGTCAAAGGTGAATGGATCGACGCGCCACCGATTGACGGCACGTTCGTGGTCAACCTCGGCGACATGATGGCGCGCTGGAGCAACGACCGTTATCGCTCGACGCCGCACCGGGTGATCAGCCCGCTGGGCGTGGATCGCTATTCGATGCCGTTCTTCGCCGAACCGCACCCGGACACGCGCATCGAATGCCTGCCCGGCTGCCAGGACGCGCAGCATCCGGCGAAATATCCGACCACCACCTGCGCCGAATTCCTGCTGTCGCGTTTCGCCGATACCTACGCGTATCGACGTGAGCAAGAGGCGGTTTGATCGATCACCTGGTCAGGTTTTGCCAATTGTTGCGGCCAGCCTCTGTAGAATGCCGGCATTGCACCTGATGAGAAAAGACTATGTACGACTGGCTCAACGCCCTGCCCAAAGCCGAACTGCACCTGCATCTGGAAGGTTCGCTGGAGCCTGAACTGCTGTTCGCCCTGGCCGAACGCAACAAGATCGCCCTGCCGTGGAGCGACGTTGAAACCCTGCGCAAGGCCTACGCCTTCAACAATCTGCAGGAATTTCTCGACCTGTATTACCAGGGCGCCGATGTGCTGCGCACCTCGCAGGACTTCTATGACCTGACCTGGGCCTACCTGCTGCGCTGCAAAGCACAGAACGTGATCCACACCGAACCGTTCTTCGATCCACAGACCCACACCGACCGGGGCATCCCGTTCGAAGTGGTGCTCAACGGCATCGCCGCCGCACTCAAGGATGGCGAGACGCAACTGGGCATCAGCAGCGGTTTGATCCTCAGCTTCCTGCGCCACCTCAGCGAAGACGAAGCACAGAAAACCCTCGATCAGGCGCTGCCGTTCCGTGATGCGTTTGTCGCGGTCGGGCTCGACAGTTCCGAGATGGGCCACCCGCCGAGCAAGTTCAAACGCGTCTTCGATCGCGCCCGCGACGAAGGCTTCCTCACCGTCGCTCACGCCGGTGAAGAAGGCCCGCCGGAGTACATCTGGGAAGCCATCGACCTGCTGAAAATCCAGCGCATCGACCATGGTGTCCGCGCCATCGAAGACGAGCGCCTGATGCAGCGGATCATCGACGAGCAGATCCCGCTGACCGTGTGCCCGCTGTCGAACACCAAGCTCTGCGTGTTCGATCACATGTCGCAGCACAACATCCTCGACATGCTCGAGCGCGGCGTGAAGGTCACGGTCAACTCCGATGACCCGGCGTATTTCGGCGGTTACGTGACCGAGAACTTCCATGCGCTGCACGAGCATCTGGGAATGACCCAGGATCAGGCCAAGCGCCTGGCGCAGAACAGCCTGGATGCGCGGTTGGTAAAACCTTAAGCAACACCGCAAAACCAATGTGGGAGCGAGCCTGCTCGCGAAGAGGGAGAGTCAGTCAACATTTACGTTGAATGACACACCGCTTTCGCGAGCAGGCTCGCTCCCACATTCATATCGATGTTCACTCGGTAAGCTCTTCCAGGGTCTTGCCCCGCGTCTCCATCCCGAACAGCCACACCACGCCCGCCGCGATCGCAAAGCACGCCGCGCCCAGCGCGAACACCCCGCCCTGCCCGGTAATCGGGAACACCAGCCCGGTCACCAATGGCCCGAGCAGTGAGCCGACGCGGCCGATGGCCGAGGCGAATCCCGAGCCGGTTGCCCGTGCGGACGTCGGGTACAGCTCTGGCGTGTAGGTGTAGAGCACCGCCCACATGCCGAACAGGAAAAACTGCATCAACAGCCCGGTGCCGATCAGCAACGCCACGTTGCCGCCGAACACCGCACTCTGCCCATACAGAAACGCCATCACCCCGCCGCCCAGCAGGGTGACGATGCACACCGGTTTGCGCCCCCAACGCTCGACCAGCCACGCCGCCATGAGGAAGCCGGGAATCCCGCCGAGCGAGATCAGCACCGTGTAGTAAACCGACTGCGTCACGGCGAAACCCGACTGCTGCAGCAATGCACTGAGCCAGGAAGTCAGCCCGTAAAAACCCAGCAATGCGAAGAACCACAGACTCCAGATCATCGTTGTGCGCTGGCGATATTGCGGCGACCAGATCTGCTTGAGTGCCGAGAAGAAATTACCCGGTGGCGTCACCGTGCGTGGCAAACGAACCGGTTCCGGCAAGCCTGCACCGCCCAGCGAAGCACGCACTCGCGCTTCGATGCCGTTCAACACCTTGTCCGCGTCGACGTCGCGCCCGGCCTGTTCCAGCCAGCGCGGCGACTCAGGGATGAAAAAGCGGATCGCCAGAACGAACACCGCCGGCACCGCCAGCACCAGGAAGATATCGCGCCAGCCAATCAGCGGCAGCAGGAAGTACGAGAGCACGCCCGCTGCGACAAACCCCAGCGGCCAGAAGCCGTCCATCAGGGCGATGTAGCGCCCGCGCCGTTGTGCTGGAATCAGCTCCGAGAGCATCGACTGTGCGATGGGAAACTCCATGCCCATGCCAATTCCGAGCAGGATGCGAAACAGCGTCAGCGTCTCCACCGTCTGCGCTGTCGAACACAGGTAACTGGCCACGCCCCACAACACGATGCTCCACTGAAACACCGGTTTGCGCCCGAAGCGGTCGGCGAGCATCCCAGACAACGACGCGCCGAGCACCATGCCGAAAAAGCTCGAGCTGGCCAGCAACCCCGCTTGCGCACTGCTCAGGCCGAACTCGGCTTTGATCGAGCCGAGCAGGAAAGTCATCATCGCCAGATCCATGGAATCGAAGAAAAACGCCAAGGCGATGATGATGAAAATGACGCGGTGATAGCCGCTGAGCGGCAGCCGTTCCAGGCGTTCAGCCGCACTAAAGCGTTGTGTATTCATGTTGTGCTCCCCCATCCGGAAAATCCCCGGATCGAGTGTGCGCGATGGTCATACAGAGGTCGTACTGGATGCGACCTGTTCACAGCCGTGGACGACGTCAGCCTTCAGCTCATCGCCGAGCAACGCTCTAGAACGCTGTTTCCAGCTCGGTTTCCTTGGCAAAGCGATGGATTTCGCGCTGGCCGGTGGCGGTCAACTGCAAGGCGCGGGAATCGTTGGGCAAAGTCAGCCAGCCGGACTGCATGAACAACTGCAACAGCGCCGCGCCCAGTGAGCCGCCCATGTGCGGACGGCGCTCGCTCCAGTCCGGGCAGGCGCAGGCGACCTGCACGTTGCGGTGGGCCAGGGCCTGGATGAACACTCCGCGCTGCGCCAGTCGGGTGGAGCCCTTGTGCGTCACCACCACCCGCTGCTCAAGCTGTTCGATCCAGCCGGCGTCGAGCAGGCGCTGATACAGGTCGGCCGCCAGGGTGCCGCCCAGATGATCGTCGCAGAACCGCGCGCGCAACAGCGAAGACGGCGCCGCCTGCGGCCTGACCATGGGAGTCGTGCGTTTCAGCGCATCAGGGATTTGCCGTGGCGCGCTGGCAATGGTGGCGCTGGCCAGTGCTTCGATCGCCGCGCCGATTTCCGGTGCCGCCAGGCGAAAGAAGCGTTTGCGCCCACGCATTTCGATGTTCAACAGCCCCCTGCGGACAGGCGTCCCAGATGCGCACTGGCCGACGACGGCGAGAGCCCGGCCAGCAGCGCCAGCTCTTCGGCTTGCCGCGCCGAGCCATCCATCAACGCCCACATCATCGCGCTGCGCTTGGGGTCGGCCAGCAATGTCGCGATCTGGCTGATGCACGGTGCATGTTCCATATGTTCACTCCCTGTTGAATCGTATCGTCTACCGCTCGGAGACATCCTGGCCGGTTATGGGGCATCGGCCAACACGCGAAAATCGCCCGGGATCGGTGGCAAGGGATGCCATCGACACCAGCTGCTCCGGCACACAACCTGGCAGCAGAAGTAGCAACCGTCACCAAAAGCCGGCAACGCGTTACGGGGTCTGCGCGCCGGGTGTCAGTGCAGGCATGAGGCGGGCGCTAGTATAAGCGGGTTAAGCCAGACGTCCTGCGCCTGGGCCTGGGCAGGTGGCGATTGTTCCTGACAGAAATTTCTCTAATTGCCTGCGACTAATGATCAACTTTGAGGAAACCGGGAAATTGGCTACTCAATTCGGCGCATCGGCTGGCGAGCATCTCTCTCAGAAGGTTCACCGGCTTACTCAATTGTGCGCGATGGGCGCACAACAGATTCAGCGGTGCGCGCTCACACAGCAGTTCCGGCATCAGCACTTTGAGGCGTCCGGCGAGCACATCGGCGCCGACGTCGAGCCAGGACTTGTAAGCGATACCGGCACCGGCCAGCGCCCATAGCCGTACTACGTCGGCGTCATCGCTGAAGCGGTCGCCGCTGACGGTCAGGCCGACTTCGCGCTTGCCATCGTGAAAACTCCAGTGGTCGTGGACGCGGCTGCCGAGCATGTACAAAAGGCAGTTGTGCTGGGCCAATTGCTCGAGCTGGCGCGGCTCGCCATGCCGGGCCAGATAATCGGGGGATGCGCACAACACCCGGCGATTGTGTGGGGCGATGGGCAAGGCGATCAGGCTGGAATCTTCCGGCTCGCCGTAGCGCAGGGCGATGTCCACCGGTTGCCGGAACAGGTCGGCGATGCGGTCGCCAAGCAGCAGGCGCACCGTCAGCTTCGGGTGTTCACGCTGGAACGCGTCGAGCCACGGCAGCAGCAGATTGCGGCCGAAGTCCGAGGGCGCCGAAAGCTGCAAAATCCCGCTGACCTGATCCTGTCCGCTGGCGAGCAGGCGACGCCCTTCGTCGAGATTGCTCAGGGCGGCGCGGGCATATTCAAGAAAGCCTTCGCCCTCGGCGGTCAGGCGCAGGCTGCGGGTCGAACGCGCCAGCAGCCGCGCACCGAGTTGCTGCTCGATGCGCTTCAACGCCGCGCTGGCCACCGCCGCGGACATGTCCATCACCCGTGCCGCCGCCGACAGGCTGCCCAGATCCGCCGCGCGAACAAACAACTGCAAGTCATCAAAACGCAGCATGCGCAGCCTCGATTATCAAAAAATATTGAAAGAGACTGCTCTTTTAGCCGGTTTTATCGCGCAGAGAAATAGCCAATGATGGCCTCCATCGAATTCATCCCGATTCTGGAGTCCGCGCATGTCCCAGCCCTTTACCGCTATCGCCACCCTGACCGCCAAACCCGGTCAGCAGGACGTTCTCGAACAGGCGCTGCGCGCCCTCGTCGAACCGAGCCGCGCCGAGCCCGGTTGTGGCCAGTACGACCTGCACCGCGACCTTGCCGATCCGCAGGTTTTTTATGTCATCGAACAGTGGGCCAGTGACGAGATTCTTGAGGCGCACAACGCCAGCGCGCATTTTCAGAAGTTTCAGGCCAGCGCCGGCCACACCATCGAACACTTCCAGCTCAAACGCCTCGGCAAGATTGCCTGAATCCTTCTTCTATCAACTGTACGGAGCCATTTATGAAAGCCATTGCCTATTACGCTTCCCTGCCGATCAGCGACGCCAAGTCCCTGCAGGACATTGAACTGCCAGAGCCGGTCGCCGGCCCGCGCGACCTCTTGGTGGAGGTCAAAGCCATTTCGGTCAACCCGGTCGACACCAAAGTGCGGCAGAACATGGCGCCGGAAAACGGCGCGGCGAAAGTGCTGGGCTGGGACGTTGCCGGTGTGGTCAAGGCGGTCGGCAGCGAAGTCACCCTGTTCAAGGCCGGTGACAAGGTGTTCTACGCCGGTTCGATCGCCCGGGCCGGTGGCAACAGCGAGTTGCACGTGGTCGATGAGCGCATCGTCGGTCACATGCCCAAGTCCCTCGGTTTCGCCGAAGCCGCCGCGCTACCGCTGACCGCCATCACTGCGTGGGAATTGCTCTTCGAGCGCCTGCAAATCAGCGAGGGCAGCAATGATGAGGGTCAGAGCCTGCTGATCGTTGGCGCGGCGGGCGGAGTGGGCTCGATCCTTACCCAATTGGCCAAGCAGTTGACCGGCCTGAAAGTGATCGGCACCGCTTCCCGCCCACAGACCCGTGACTGGGTCAGCGAACTCGGTGCCGATCTGGTCATCGATCACAGCCAGCCACTGAGCGAAGAATTGAAGCGCGCCGGCATCGCCAGCGTGACCCACGTCGCCAGCCTGACCCAGACCGATCAGCATCTGGCGCAACTGGTCGAAGCCCTCGCGCCGCAAGGCAAGCTGGCGCTGATCGACGATCCGAAGTCCCTCGACATCAGCCTGCTCAAGCGCAAGAGCCTGTCGCTGCACTGGGAGTTCATGTACACCCGCTCGCTGTTCGAAACGCCGGACATGATCGAACAGCACAAGCTGCTCAACCGCGTCGCCGAACTGATCGACGCCGGCACTTTGAAGACAACTTTGGGCGAGCACTTCGGCGTGATCAATGCAGCCAACCTGCGACGCGCCCATGAGCTGCTGGAAAGCGGCAAGGCCAAGGGGAAAATTGTTTTAGAAGGTTTCTAAAAAATAAAGCCTCGCAACCGCTCGTGATGCCAGAGCGGTTGCGGGGCTTTTGCCGTCAGTCGGTTGCTTGACCCTTGTCACAATTACGCGGGTATCGAGGTCTACAATCGAAGCCTCTGCGATACATCTTTTACGCAAGGGAGGTCAGCAATGAAGATCCTGATAAAAGAAGTGGCAAAGTCTCAATGGCAGGTGCGCCTGGACCAGCACGTCGTAACCTTTCGCAGTGAAGCCGAGGCTCTGGCCTTCACTCGCACCCTCGAAGCGCGACTCTGCGCGCCCCACCGAATCCCCGAACCCAGCCAGCAGCGCGCCGCCGGCTGAGCTCCAAAGTCGAGCGTTCAGACCTGGGCTTGCGCCAACGCCCGGGCATTCTGCAAACGCCGGGTGAGCAGCGCGACGCTCACCACCAGCAAACCGCACAGGCTGATGACCATCGCCATCGGCACGGCGCTGCCATCGTGCAACACCCCCACCAACGCGGCGGCACCGGCGGCGATGCTGAATTGCAGGCAACCGAGCATTGCCGATGCACTGCCGGCACGGGCGCCCTGACCGTTCATTGCGCAAGCTGAGGCGTTGGGAATGATGCAGCCGAGGCTGGCAATGCAGATGAACAGCGGAATCAGCAACGGCCACAACGCCTCTGGACGCATCGCGCTGACCGCCAACAGCGTCAGCCCGGCGAGGAAATACACCCACACCGCGCGCACCAGCAAGAACGCCGGGCCACGCTTGGCCAGCAGACGCGCATTGACCTGCGCCACCAGAATGAACCCCGCCGCGTTGGTGCCGAACAGCCAGCCAAAATGCTCGGCGGGTACACCGTAGAGCTTGATGAACACAAACGGTGAGCCAGCGATGTAGGCGAACATGCCGGCGATCGCGATGCCGCCGGTCAGGGCGTGGCCGAGGTAGACCGAATCCTTGACCAGTCGCGCGTACTGGCGCAACGCACCGGACAACGGCTGGCGCGGCACGTGGGCCGGCATGCTTTCCGGCAGCCCCAACGCCACCGCCAGACCCGCCGCCGCACTGAACCCGGTGAGCACCAGAAAGATCGACTGCCAACCCGTGGTATTGACCAGCAGCCCACCGAGCATCGGCGCCAGAATCGGCGCCAGGCCCATCACCAGCATCAATTGGGAAAACACCTTCGCCGAGCCCACCGCGTCGCACTTGTCGGCAACCACCGCGCGGGAAATCACCATCCCCGCACAGCCACCGAGTGCCTGGACGAAACGCGCGCCGATCAGCCATTCCAGGCTCGGCGCGTAGGCGCAGGCCAATGACGCCAGAGTGAACAGAGCAACGCCGCTGAGCAGCGGAAGTCGCCGGCCGAAACGATCGGAAATCGGTCCGTAAGCCAGTTGGCCCAGCGACAGACCGAGGAAGTACGCCGCCAGCGTCAGCTGGACATGCTGCTCATCGGTGCCGAACGCCAGCGCCATGGCCGGGAAGGCAGGCAAATAGAAGTCGATCGCCAAAGGACCGAAGGCGCTCAAGGCGCCGAGTATCAAAATCGTGCGGAAATTCATCAGGCATCCAGGTGGGCAAGTCGCAGCCCGACAGTCTAGCCGCGCCCGGACGCCTTGAACATTCCGATAGCTCGCTAACGATCAATTTCAGACGAGCTTCACCTCTTAACCCTCTTCGCGGATCGCTTCGATGACCTGATCGGCACTCAGCGCACTTTCGACGCCGACTTCCTTGGCCGCCAGATCGACGCGCACGCTGGCTGCCGGATCCAGCGCCTGCACCGCAGAAGTAATGGCTTTGACGCAATGACCGCAGGACATGCCTTGAACGTTGAACACTTGCATGGGAAGACTCCTTTGAGTGAGGTTGCCGGCAGTCTCGAGCTTGCCACGATGGCAAGGTCAAGTTCTGCGAAAAACTGCCGGGCTGGCATTCGGCGCCGCGCTCGGCCAAGCTGCATGCATCAATGACTGGAATTCAGGAGATTCAGCCATGCGCTGGTCAGCTTTGGGCCTGTTTGGCTTGCTCAGCCTTTTCGCCGCCGTCCCGCAGGTGCAAGCCGCCGGCGAGGATTACGCGGTACTGATCATTTCCCGCGAGCGCCTCGAAGTGGCGACCTCGTGCGAGATCGGCGTGTACATCCAGGATCAGCTCTCGGCGCGCCTGTTCCAGGAGCAGAGCACGTCGTTCAACTTGCCGCCGGGCAAGGTTTCGCTGCGCTTGAAACTGCTGCCGGGCCAGGCGCCGGGTTGTAATCCCGGGATGCTCGCACCGGGCTCGCAGGAAGTCGTGCTGCATGCCGGGGATGTGCTGAAGTTCCGCCTGGCGATGAATGCCGAAGGCGTGTACCTCAAGCCGGCTGGCCTCGGTTATTGAGCAACCGCCTCGACCTGTGGGAGCGAGCCTGCTCGCGAAAGCGCCGGGTCAGCCAACATGATTGCTGAATGATGCACCGCATTCGCGAGCAGGCTCGCTCCCACAAGAATGGTGCTTGACCTTGCCCGCATGGCAAGGTTGATCCTGTAGACATCCACTACAGGGAGCGCGACCGATGTCCGAATCCACCACTTTCGATCTGCCGATTGCCGGCATGACCTGTGCCAGTTGCGCCGGGCGTGTCGAGCGGGCGCTGCGCAAGGTCAGCGGCGCCAGTGCCGTCAGTGTCAACCTCGCCACCGAACAGGCCCGGGTGCAGGCGCCCGGCGACAGCCTGCCGGCGCTGATGCAAGCCGTGGAGCGCGCCGGTTACAGCGTGCCCCGGCAAACCGTCGAATTGAGCATCGACGGCATGACCTGCGCGTCCTGCGTCGGTCGCGTCGAACGTGCCCTGAGCAAAGTCCCAAGCGTGAGCAGCGTCAGCGTCAATCTGGCCAACGAACGTGCGCACATCGAATTACTCGGCCAGGTCGATACGCAAACCCTGCTCGACGCGGTGAGCAAGGCCGGTTACTCGGCCAGCGTCTGGCAAGCTGAACGGCCACAGTCCGATGACCAGCAAAAACGCCTGCATCGCGAGCGCTGGGCATTGATCTGCGCGATCGCCCTCGCTCTGCCGCTGGTGTTGCCGATGTTGCTGCAGCCGTTCGGCATTCATTGGATGCTCCCGGCCTGGGCGCAATTCGCCCTCGCCACACCGGTGCAATTCATCTTCGGCGCACGCTTTTATGTTGCGGCGTGGAAAGCCGTGCGCGCCGGTGCCGGCAACATGGACCTGCTCGTCGCCCTCGGCACCAGCGCCGGTTATGGCCTGAGTGTCTATGAATGGGCCAGCGCCGCCGGACGCATGCCGCATCTGTATTTCGAGGCCTCGGCGGTGGTCATCGCTTTGGTGTTGCTCGGCAAATATCTCGAAAGCCGCGCCAAACGCCAGACCGCCAGCGCCATCCGCGCTCTTGAAGCGTTGCGGCCGGAGCGGGCGATTCAAGTCATCGACGGGCGTGAGCAGGACGTTGCGATCAGCGCCCTGCGCCTCGACGATCTGGTGCTGGTCAAACCCGGCGAACGCTTCCCGGTGGATGGCGAAGTCGTTGAAGGCCAGAGCCACGCCGACGAAGCGCTGATCAGTGGCGAAAGCCTGCCAGTGCCGAAACAGCCGGGCGACAAGGTCACCGGCGGCGCGATCAATGGCGAAGGTCGTTTGCTGGTGCGCACCCAGGCGCTCGGCGCGGAAACCGTGCTGGCGCGGATCATTCGTCTGGTCGAAGACGCGCAAGCGGCGAAAGCGCCGATCCAGAAACTGGTGGACAAGGTCAGCCAGATCTTCGTGCCGACCGTGTTGCTGATCGCCCTGGCTACGCTGATCGGCTGGTGGCTGTACGGCGCACCGCTGGAAACCGCGGTGATCAATGCCGTCGCCGTGCTGGTCATTGCCTGCCCGTGCGCCCTCGGCCTCGCCACCCCGACGGCGATCATGGCCGGCACCGGCGTCGCCGCACGCCACGGCATTCTGATCAAGGACGCCGAAGCGCTGGAGCGCGCCCATGAAGTCAGCAGTGTGGTGTTCGACAAGACCGGCACGCTGACCTCGGGTACGCCGCGTATCGCGCACTTCAGCGCGGTCGATGGCGACGAAAACAATCTGCTGACACTGGCCGGTGCCTTGCAGCGCGGCAGCGAGCATCCGTTGGCCAAAGCGGTGCTGGATGCCGCCGCCGAACGCAGCTTGAACGTGCCCGACGTCAGCGACAGCCAGTCGCTGACCGGACGCGGCATTGCCGGCACGCTGGATGGCCGGCGCCTGGCGCTGGGCAACCGGCGGATGCTCGACGAAAGCGCCTTGAATGCCGGTGAATTGAGCACATCCGCCGAAGCGTGGGAACGCGAAGGTCGGACACTGTCGTGGCTGATCGAACAAAGTCCTGAGCCGAAGGTGCTGGGCCTGTTCGCCTTCGGTGACACGCTGAAACCCGGCGCACTGCAAGCGGTGCAACAACTCGCCGCGCGGGATATCCAGAGTCACCTGCTGACCGGCGACAATCGCGGCAGCGCACGGGTGGTGGCCGAGGCCTTGGGCATCCGCAATGTTCACGCCGAAGTGCTGCCTGCCGACAAAGCCGCGACGGTGGCCGAGCTGAAGAAAACCGGCGTGGTCGCCATGGTCGGCGACGGTATCAACGATGCCCCGGCCCTCGCCGCCGCAGACATCGGCATCGCCATGGGCGGCGGCACCGACGTCGCCATGCACGCGGCCGGCATCACGTTGATGCGCGGCGATCCGCGACTGGTGCCGGCAGCGCTGGAGATCAGTCGCAAGACCTATGCGAAGATTCGCCAGAACCTGTTCTGGGCCTTTGTCTACAACCTGATCGGCATTCCGCTGGCGGTGTTCGGCTTCCTCAATCCGGTGCTGGCCGGCGCGGCGATGGCGCTGTCGAGCGTCAGCGTGGTGAGCAATGCGCTACTGTTGAAAACCTGGAAACCCAAGGACCTGGAGGAACACCGATGAACATCGGCCAAGCGGCCCGACAAAGTGGCCTGAGTGCAAAAATGATTCGTTACTACGAGTCGATCGGTTTGCTCAAAGCGGCCAATCGCACCGACAGCGGCTACCGCGTGTACGGCAGCGATGACCTGCACACGCTGGCGTTCATCAAGCGCTCGCGGGATCTGGGCTTTTCCCTGGAGGAGGTCGGCAAGCTGCTGACCCTCTGGCAGGATCGCCAGCGTGCCAGCGCCGATGTGAAAGCACTGGCGCGCCAGCACATCGACGAGCTGAACCAGAAGATCCGCGAGCTCGGCGAGTTGCGCGACACCCTGCAGGACCTGGTCGAGCATTGCAGCGGCGACCATCGCCCGGACTGCCCGATTCTCAAGGAACTGGCGTCGGGCTGCTGCGCGCAACCCGCCCGCGCCTGATCCGCAACAGCGTCACCACGCACAACGTACCCAGGGGAATGCCGTGGAACAGCATGACCACGGCCCCCGGCGTCCACCACGCATAGAACGGCGCAGCGACCAGCATGCCGATACCGAAACCGCTCATCTGCAGCAAGGTCAGCACGCTGAAAATCGGCAGGCGTAACGCCGCAGGTTCCCGTTGCAAACGTGACATCAGGCTGACTTCGGAAACCCCGTCGCCAAGCCCCGCCGGCAAGGCGAACAGCAGCAGACCGTAGAGGCTGTGCTGCTGGAACATCAGAATGAAACCGCACGACATCAGCGCCACGCCGCAGAAAAATCTTCTTTCGAGGTGGCTGTTCTCCGAGCCCTTGAGGTGACTGGCGATGCGTGCGCCGAGCAGTTTGCCGCTGGCCCATACCGCAAGCGCCAGGCCCAAGGTCGTACTCGCCGCCTCCGGCGTGAGCAGTTTCGAAATGATCGGGAAGCCGACGTTATGCGCAGCGCTGCCCAAGGTGTCGGCCATGGTCACCGCGAGCATGGCCGCGACCACTGGCGCCGAACGCAGGCCCTGCCGTAGCGCAAACCATTCACCGCGCTCCGGCTGTTCGATGACATCGTTTTTTCGAAACGCAGCGGCACGATCAGCAGCGCCGCGAGCAAATAGGTCAGCGCGTTTAGGGCGAAGACCGTTTCAAAACCGAAAGCAGCCACCAGCAACCCCGACACCAGACTGCCGCCGACCATGGCGGCTGAAGAGGCTGAGGCGATCCAGGCATTGGCCTTGAGCAGCTGCGCCGGCGCGATCAAACGCGGCAACTGGCTGTTGAGGCCGATGGCGAACATCGAATTGCCCAGGCCGAGGCCGAAGGCAATCAACGGCAACAGCCACGCCTGCTGACTCGCCGGTGTGATCAACAGCAGCCCCAGCAGCGCCGCACGCAACAGATCGAAAGCAATCAGCGGCGCGCGGCCCTGCCAGCGTCGGTAGAAGCGTGTGCCGATCAGGCTGGCAAAAATTCCGCCACCGACGCGGCTGGCAAGGAAAATCCCGACGCTCATGGCGCTGTTGCTTAACAGGTAAACGTAGGTGGACAGCGCGACCATGTTGAGGAAGGCGCCGAAATCGGAGATCAGCCGGGCGGTTACGATCAGGTGGGTGTTGCGTGGGGTGGTCACATTCAGTCCTTGAGTGTGGTTGGAGCGCTGGACAGTAGACGCGAATAAGCCAGGATCCGAAAGCCCCCTCACCCTAGCCCTCTCCCAAAGGGAGAGGGGACCGATTGGGGGATATTTGGGAAATACACCGACCTGAACGTTTTCCGTTGAATCCATAATCGACTCGGTTTTTTCAGGTCGATGTATGGCTAAAGACACCTCGGTCGGCCCCTCTCCCTCCGGGAGAGGGACCGATTGGGGGATATTTGGGAAATACACCGACCTGAACGTTTTTCTTTGAATCCATAATCGACTCGGTTTTTTCAGGTCGATGTATGGCTAAAGACACCTCGGTCGGCCCCTCTCCCTCCGGGAGAGGGACCGATTGGGGGATATTTGGGAAATACACCGACCTGAACGTTTTCCGTTGAATCCATGATCGACTCGGTTTTTTCAGGTCGATGTATGGCTAAAGACACCTCGGTCGGCCCCCTCTCCCTCCGGGAGAGGGCTGGGGTGAGGGTGCTTTTTGACTCAAACAAAAAACCCGGCCGAAGCCGGGTTTTTCATCACGCGATCACTGCATCCACGGCGGTGGAGGCGGTTCTTCGGGTTTGCCTTTCGGCGCGTCGTCCGCCGCGCGAATGGCCTGCTTGCGTTCCTCGTCGAGGCGCGCCGCTTCGATTTCGCGCAGCACCCCGCCGACATCCGCCAGGTCCTCCGGATCGTCGAACTCGCCGGTCAGCACACTGTTCGGGTGCAAGGTGCCGGCTTCGTACAACGCCCACATTTCCTTGGCATATTTGGTCTTCTTCAATTCCGGCGCGAAGCGACCGAAGTACGAAGCCATGTTGCCAACGTCACGCTCTAGCATGCTGAACGCGTGGTTGTTGCCCGCAGCGTCGACTGCCTGGGGCAGGTCAATAATCACCGGACCGGTCGGGGTCAGCAGCACGTTGAACTCGGAGAGGTCACCGTGCACCAGACCGGTACACAACATCAGCACGATCTGCGAAATCAGGAACGCGTGATACTCGCGCGCCTGATCAGGCTCCAGCACCACATCGTTCAGACGCGGCGCAGCGTCGCCGAATTCGTCAGCCACCAGTTCCATCAACAGCACGCCGTCGAGGAAGTCATAGGGTTTGGGCACTCGCACGCCGGCGCCGGCCAGACGGAACAGCGCCGCCACTTCGGCGTTCTGCCAGGCGTCTTCGGTCTCTTTGCGACCGAACTTGGACCCCTTCGCCATGGCCCGCGCCTGACGACTGTTACGAACCTTGCGGCCTTCCTGATACTCGGCCGCCTGGCGGAAACTGCGTTTATTCGCCTCCTTGTAGACCTTGGCGCAACGTAACTGATTGCCGCAGCGCACTACATAAACAGCTGCCTCTTTGCCACTCATCAGTGGACGCAGCACTTCGTCGACCAGACCGTCCTCGATCAGGGGTTCAATGCGTTTTGGAGTCTTCATCAGCTTTTATTGTGGGTCCTTTATTACCAAACACGCGAATGTCACTCGTTATACGGCAATCCTCGCCCGACGGGGAGGGGTTGCCGACCTGTGAACCTTGAGGATGCACACACTGTGCCGGATCAATCGCAGCGACCCGGGCGAATCATAGCCGAGACCGTGGCATTGATTGGTATCGGTCGGCAAGGGCATTTGCGACAGAATCTGACATGGTCGGTGAACTTCAGTTGCCCTCACCCCAGCCCTTTCCCAGAGGGAGAGGGGGCCGACCGAGGTGTCTCCCGTAATACATCGACCTGACAGACCGCAGCGCTTCTGGTTTGAATCGCATCTCTGGATTCGGTGAAGGGCGCTCAGGTCGGCGTCGATTTCAAGCATCCCCCGATCAGTCCCCTCTCCCTTTGGGAGAGGGTTAGGGTGAGGGGCTTTTTCAGCGTTCAATGATCGCGGTGACACCCTGCCCGCCCGCCGCACAGATCGAAATCAACCCTCGCCCCTTGCCCGCCGCATCCAGCAGCTTGGCCAAATTCGCGACAATGCGCCCGCCCGTTGCGGCGAACGGATGCCCCGCCGCCAGCGAACTGCCTTTTACATTGAGCCGACTGCGATCAATCGAACCCAGCGGTGCCTCGAGCCCCAGGCGGGTTTTGCAATATTCGGGATCTTCCCAGGCCTTGAGCGTGCACAGCACTTGCGCGGCGAAGGCTTCGTGAATTTCGTAGTAATCAAAATCCTGCAAGGTCAGGCCGTTGCGCGCCAGCAAGCGTGGCACGGCATACACCGGCGCCATCAGCAGGCCCTCGGCACCGTTGACGAAATCCACTGCCGCCGCTTCGCCGTCGCGCAGATAAGCAAGGATCGGCAAGCCGCGCTCTCTGGCCCATTCTTCACTGCCGAGCAACACCACCGAAGCGCCATCGGTGAGCGGCGTGGAATTGCCCGCCGTCAGCGTGCCCTTGGCGCTTTTCTCGAAGGCCGGTTTCAGCGCGGCGAGTTTTTCCAGGGTCAGGTCCGGGCGCAGATTGTTATCGCGGGTCAGGCCGAGGAAAGGCGTCATCAGATCGTTGTGCCAGCCTTCGCTGTAGGACGCGGCGAGTTTGTGGTGGCTTTCGAGGGCCAGTTGATCCTGTTCTTCGCGGGGAATATTCCAGGTCTGCGCCATCAGTTCGCAGTGCTCGCCCATCGACAGGCCAGTGCGTGGCTCGCCGTTGCGCGGGAATTCGGGGATCAGGTGCTGGGGGCGCAACTGCAAAAGGGTTTTCAGTTTGTCGCCGGTACTCTTGGCGCGGTTGGCCTGCAGAAGAATCCTGCGCAGGCCTTCGCTGACGCTGATCGGCGCGTCGGAGGTGGTGTCGACGCCGCCGGCAATGCCGCAGTCGATCTGGCCGAGGGCGATCTTGTTCGCCACCAGCAACGCCGCCTCCAGACCGGTGCCGCAGGCTTGCTGAATGTCATAGGCCGGTGTCGTCGGAGACAAGCGCGAGCCGAGCACGCATTCGCGGGTCAGGTTCATATCCCGTGACAATTTAAGCACCGCGCCTGCCACCACCTCGCCAATGCGCTGGCCGTGCAGGTTGTAGCGCTCGATCAGGCCTTCCAGCGCGGCGGTGAGCATCGCCTGATTGCTGGCCGTGGCGTACGGCCCGTTGGAGCGGGCGAAAGGGATGCGGTTACCGCCGATGATCGCGACGCGGCGCAGCTGGGTCATGGATAACTCCTGTGGAATTTGCGGATTCACATGGAAACCTGTGGGAGCTGGCTTGCCAGCGATGGGGGCGGCACTCCCAACCCTTCAGCGGCTGACACTCCGCCATCGCGGGCAAGCCCGCTCCCACAGGGTCAGTGGTCTACTCTGCTAAACCAGCGTAGGCCTTATTGCGCCGATCGAACGATTGATTGCCGTAGACAGTCCACACTTTGAACCCCAACTTCTGGAGAGCGTTCCATGTCTGACCGCTATATCGACTTCGCCAACTCATCCTTCGGCCATCGTCTGGTCGGGGCCTTGGGCCTGCCGTCGCCGGTGCGGCTGGAACGCTGGCAGGCGGGGCGTCTGCGGCCGATCGAGGGCGCCCTGTTGATCGGTGGCGGGCCGCTGGCCGAACGGATCAGCGTGTTTGCCAATCGCTTGACCGACGCGATCTACAGCTACGGCACCGAGCCCTCGCTGGCCACTGCATGGATCCCCGGCCACGGGCCGAAACTCAAAGCGGTGGTGTTCGACGCCAGCGCTCTGCAACACACCGACCAGCTCAAGCAGTTGCGCGAGTTCTTTCAGCCATTGATGAAGAACCTCGACCATAGCGCGCACCTGGTGATTCTCGGCCGCGCGCCGGAAACCTTGGGTGATCCGTTCGCCTCCAGCGCACAGCGAGCACTTGAAGGCTTCTCGCGCTCGCTGGCCAAAGAGCTGCGCGGCGGTGGCACCTTGCAGTTGATCTACGTCGGCGAAGGTGCCGAGGATCAATTGGAAGGCCCACTGCGATTTTTCCTCTCGCCGAAAAGTGCATTCGTTTCCGGCCAGGTGATTCGCCTGACCGCGTGCGCCACGCCAGTGACCGACTGGACCCGACCGCTGGCCGGGCGCAAGGCGCTGGTCACCGGTGCTGCGCGCGGCATCGGCGCGTCGATTGCCGAAACCCTGGCCCGTGATGGCGCTGAGGTGATCCTCCTCGACGTACCGCCGGCCAAGACCGACCTCGAGGCCCTCGCCGCGCGCCTCGGCGGCCGTGCGATTACCCTCGATATCTGCGCCGATGACGCCGCCGCGCACTTGATCGAACAGCTGCCCGACGGGCTCGACATCCTCGTGCACAACGCCGGCATCACCCGCGACAAAACCTTGGCCAACATGACCCCGGAATTCTGGGACGCGGTGCTGGCCGTCAATCTCAACGCGCCGCAAGTGCTGACCAAGGCGCTGCTCGACAGCGGCACCCTGCGCGACAACGCACGGGTGGTCCTGCTCGCCTCGATCAGCGGCATCGCCGGCAATCGCGGGCAGACCAACTACGCAGCGAGCAAGGCTGGCCTGATCGGTCTGGCCCAGGCATGGGCGCCAACGCTGCTGGAACGCGGCATCAGCATCAACGCCGTAGCCCCCGGTTTTATCGAAACCCAGATGACCGCGCACATTCCGTTCGGCCTGCGCGAGGCCGGGCGGCGCATGAGTTCGCTGGGCCAGGGTGGCTTGCCGCAGGACGTCGCCGAAGCCGTGGCGTGGCTGGCGCAACCGGGCACGGGCGCGTTCACCGGGCAGGCGCTGCGGGTCTGTGGGCAAAGTGTTCTGGGGGCATAAAGATGAGCATCGAATGGCACACGCTGGATCGCGAACCGAGTCTGCCCGCGCTGTACTCGCGGGCGGCGACGCGACGCAAAATCACCGGTACGCAACTGCCCGACAGCGGCCTGCGTTGCTGGGTTGATATCGACGGCAAGCGGCTGGCGGCTTATCGCAAGGTCTGCGGTTTCGTCGATGACGGCCTGCTGCCGCCGACCTATCCACACATCCTCGCCTTTGCCTTGCAGATGCAATTGCTCACGGCCAGGGATTTTCCCTTCCCGCTGCTGGGGCTGATTCACCTGAGCAACCGCATCCGCGTGTTGCGGCCAATGGGCGCGATCAGTCGCGCGCAAGTCAGCGTGCGCGTGCACAACCTGCAACCACATGCCAAGGGCGCGACGTTCGATCTGTTGACCACCCTCGACGATCAGCTCGGGCCGCTGTGGGAAGCCGAAAGCCGGATGCTCTGTCGCGGGGTGAAACTCGAGGGCGAGGCGCTGGCACAGGACTGGCAGCCGTCGCAGGATTTGCTTGAGGTGACGCGTTGGACTGCGCCGGCCGATATCGGTCGCCAGTATGCGAAAGTCTCCGGCGACTACAACCCGATTCACCTGAGTGCAGCGAGCGCCAAGCTGTTCGGTTTTCCCACCGCGATCGCCCACGGACTGTGGAACAAGGCGCGGACACTGGCGGCACTCTCCGATCACCTGCCCAAAGCCAACCTGGAAATCGCCGTGCACTTTCGCAAACCGGTGCGCCTGCCCAGTGAAGTGACATTGCTGGCCAGTGCCGCGGGATCCAGCGGTGAGTTGCGTCTGATCGGTGCCGGCGACCTGGAACATATGGTCGGTCAGTGGCAACCGATCGCCTGATCTGGCGGGGCGGAAAAACCCGTTAATTGTGTATATATCACTTAAGTTTTTCCGCGCCCTGCCCGCCGCTTTGCAAAAAACCGAGCCTTGAATTTCAAGGCTTTTTTTGCCCGTTTATTACCGGGGTATTAGTCCTTCGGCATAGCGCCGGACCCTTTATATAAAGGGGTTAATACCAACTTGAGAATGGTGAAAAACCTGGCGTCGACTGAGATTACAGCCACGGACGAGGCATCGCCGACGACAGATCGGCGAGCCATCGAAGGCAACGTAACGTTGTAACAGGTGCAGGAATCTCAATCATGAAAACTCAAGTGATGTGGTCCAAATCGGCAATCGCGCTGGCACTGATTCTTTCGGTCGGCCTCGTCGGCTGCAGCAGCGGCGGTGGCGGCCATCGCAGCAGTTCGGGCAGCTCGACGGCGGACGGCACGGCGGGCACCGATGGCAGCGGTGGCGCGGGCGGCGGAACCGGCGGCGATACTGCCGGCACTGGTGGCACAGGTGGCACAGGTGGCACCGGCGGCGATACCGCAGGCACTGGTGGAACCGGTGGCACTGGCGGTACTGGCGGAACCGGCGGCGGCACCGATCCGACCAATCCAACCAATCCGACAGACCCGACCGATCCCACCAACCCGACCAATCCCGCTGCACCTTCGCTGGTGACCACAACACTTGTTCAGGATGTCGGCAAAACCGTCAGCGGTGTCGGCGATGGCGTCGGCCAGATCGGCGATTCGCTGAGCACTGTTCCGGTCGCTGGCGGCATCGTGCAAAGCGTGGCCAACACCACTGGCAACGTGGTCAGCACCTTGGGCGATGGCGTCACTGATGGCATCGGCAAACTGGCCACTGCCCCCAATGGCCTGACCACCACCGTGGCCTCGGTTGGCGGCGTGGTTTCCGATGTTGGCGACGGCGTGTCGGACCTCAGCGTCAAACTCAACACCGCGACCCGCAGCGTTCCTGTCGTTGGCGGTGTAGTCACCCGCGTGGCGCCGCTGGTCGATGGCATCGGCGAAAAAGTCACCATGCTTGGCGACACCCTCAACACCTCACTGACAAGCGGCCCGACCAGCCAGTTGACCGACAAGGTCGGCAGCGGCCTGGTGCCGGTGATCGCCATGGTCGAAAGCACCACCGACAAACTCGGCGATGCCACCGGTCTGGGTGATCCGCTCAAAGGGGTGATCTCGAAAGTGGGCGGCACGGTGAACAGTCTTGGCGGCAAAGTTACCGACGCAGGCAGTGGCAATGCCCTGACCAACACCCTCGGCGGCGCCCTGAGCAACACCGGCACGGCGGTCGGCAAAGCGGGTGGTCTGGTGTCCAATGGCACTGGCTCGGGTACTGGCGGCATCGGTGGCATCGGTGGCGGGCTGGGCGGCACCGGTCTGCTGCAAACTGTCGGTGGTGCGGTGGTCAACGTCGGCAGCGGTCTGAATGCCGGCAGCACCAGCGGCGTGGTCAGTGCCGGCGGCGTCAGCGCTGGCGGGCTGGGCAACACGATTGCTTCGATCAACACCGTACTCGGTGGTTCGGGCACACCGATTACTGCATCCACCTCGCCGCTGGCCAGCGTCGGCGCCGCTGTCGGTGCGGGACTCAATCCGGTCACCAGCGCGGTCACCACTGTCACTCAACAGGTCGGCGCCGCTACCGGTCTCGGCACTCCGGTCGCTGGTCTTACAAATCAGGTGGGCGCCGCAGTCGGCAATCTCGGCGGAGCGATTGCCGCCACCAACAACCCGGTCACCACTGCTGTCGGCGGTCTGGTTACCAACGTCGGCGGCACCGTGGCAGCGGTCGGTGGTCTGGTCAACAGCGGCACTGCCACTGGTGGCGGCACGGCAACCGGTGGTCTGGGCGGGGTACTCGGTGGCCTGACCGGCGCGTTGAGCGGCACTCAACGCTGAATTGCACCTGGCCGATTCGACGGCCTTACCTACAGCGCCTACGCTTGGTTGAGGGCGGAAGATTCCCACGAGTCTTCCGCCTTTTTTCTACGGAAAAATCTGCCCTGTGCTGTGTTCTGACCATGGAGTGTCCTATGCGCGTACTGGCATCCCTGCTGTGCCTGAGCCTCAGTTCCGCTGCCCTCGCCGACACCTTGCCCAGCTTTCTCAACAGCAACGAAACCATCCGCAACCTGCCCGTTCCCAACCTGCCCGCCGACGCCTATCGCCCGAGCGCGGCGCCGCTGCAAGTGCCGGACCCGGGTGCGACCGCCGCGCAGCCACTGCTGATGGAAACCAAGGTCAACCTGAAGACCGTGCAGATCGAAGGCGGCACGATCTACCCGCTCAACGAACTCGCGGAAATCTACAAGCCCCTGATCGGCCGTCAGGCCAGCCTTGCCGAACTGATCGAAGCCACGCGCAACATCACCCGTCGCTATCAGCAGGACGGCTATCTGTTGTCCTACGCGTTCCTGCCGCAACAGAACTTCGATGACGGCGTGGCCCGCGTGGTGCTGGTCGAGGGCTATGTGCGCGATATCCAGATGCAGGGCGACATCGGTCGGGTCAAAGGCCTGCTCGATAAACTCGCCGCGAAAATCCAGGCCGAACGCCCGCTGACGCGCAAGACCTTCGAGCGCTACACCACGCTGATGAGCCGTATTCCTGGCGTGACCATCCAAGCGCAAGTGCCGCCACCGGGCACCACCGATGGCGCGACCACCCTGGTTGCCCAGGCCAGTCGCAAACCGTTCACCAGCACCCTGAGCACCACCGAAGACAACCGCAACGGCCCGCAGGCGTTGCTCGGTGTCAGCAGCAATTCGCAGACCTCGATGGGCGAACAGTTGAGCCTCAGCGGCCTGTTCCCACCGGGCGACGACAAAGAGCATTACTACCGTCTCGACTACAGCCAATTCCTCGATACCGAAGGCACGCAACTCAACGTCTCGGCCTCGCGTTACCGCGCCGACCCGGACACCGAAGTGCTGGTCGGCGGTGGCGGACGCCTGAGTACCCACCGCGAGAACGATCGCTACTCGATCGGCTTCAGCACGCCCTTGATCGCCTCCGCCAACGAGCTGCTGACGGCCGGCTCACGTCTGTATGCGGTCGATGACAAGACGCGCTACGACGGCATCAACTTTCCCTTCAGCACCGAACTGCGCACCGATGTCCGCGCCCTGGCTTTCGAAGGCGACTGGCGCAAGGCCGACGCCCGCCAACTGCGCATCCTCAGTGCCGGCGTCTACCAGGGCTTCGACAGCCTCGGCGCACACACCAACTACGACGACATCGACCTGGATTTTTTCCGCGTGCGCTTGTCCGGCGTGCAGAGCGACAAGTTCCTCGACAACTGGCAAGGCGTGCTCTCGGCGGCGCTGTACTGGAGCGACGACACCTTGCCCGACAGCGAACGCGCCGTGTTCGGCGGGCAGAACTTCGGCCGTGGCTACCCCGACGACCAGGCCTCGGGCGACAAGGGTTGGGGCGTGGCCTACGAGGTCAACTACAGCTTCAACCGCGACGGCAACTGGGTGCGCATCCTGCAACCCTACGTAGTTGTCGACCGCTCGCGCAGCTGGTTCAACCAACTGCCGGTGCAGGCCAACAACCTGT
Organism: Pseudomonas sp. AC255; assembly: GCF_979258175.1. NCBI lineage: Bacteria > Pseudomonadati > Pseudomonadota > Gammaproteobacteria > Pseudomonadales > Pseudomonadaceae > Pseudomonas > Pseudomonas sp. AC255. The sequence continues at coordinate 4,551,392 of NZ_OZ409841.1, forward strand.
CATCGACCGCCGTCGGGCTGCGCTTTGGTGATGCCAAGTATTACAACGTGGCGCTGGAAGTGGCGAAGGCGATGTCGGATGAAGCACTGGATACGTTCAATCGCAAGCCTCGGTACAGCATCAGTTTCAGTTATCAGTTGTGATGGTCGAGCGGTGTGTCAGTCAGGATTTTTTGACTGACGCACCGCCTTCGCGAGCAGGCTCGCTCCCACAGATTCGGCGGTGTTCATGGTTGCTGAGTACAACCGCCGTCCCTGTGTGAACGAGCCTGCTCGCGAAAGCGTTCGGCTATTCAACCGATTTATCGCAGCGCTTAAACCAGCCGTTTAAACACACGCCCCGTTACCTCGCAACAGCCCACAAATCCTTGCGCCATTGCCTACGGCTACGCCAGAATCCGCCGGCTTGTGCGCCTGGGGCGCGGGTTCTATCGTTTGCCTGCCACTGCTTATCAGTGGTCGGGTTTAGCAGCTCGCCGATACCACGTTGCACCAGTTCTATCAGTCTGGAATACATTCCTGTGCTTGATGGCGGCTGTGCGCAGGGCGCCCTCGGGCGCGCCGATTTCGTGGCTCATCGGTCTGCTAACCTGCGTCCAGCTGCCACCCTTATCGTTTAGCAGCGAGAGGTTGCGGCCCTTACTCCACAAGGAGACTGAGCCCGTGAAAAAGATAACGCCCGATCCACCCCTTGCCGATCCGACTTTCGCCGACCCGCTCGTCGAAGCGCAAAAACTCAAGGAAGCCGCCGACCGCGCCATCGATTACTACCTCAACCCCCGCCTCATCAAAGACCCCGCCGCACCGCGCAAACCCAGCACCCTGTTCATCGTCGACCCGGCTGCGGACAACGAAACCCTGCTGGTGCATGCCTGCGAATCACTGGCCTCGGCGAGCATCATGGCCAGCGACCTCGCCGGATTTATCGATGGACCACAGCGCAACTCCCTGTTGGGGATACAACAGGTGATCATGCTGGGCGAACTGGCGGTCAACCGCGTACTGGACAGGCTTGTGCCGGAGTGACAAGAGCTAGAGGTTGATTGCGCAGGTGGTGAGTCAGGCAGAGCGTTGTTGGCTGGCCGCCTTCGCTGGCAAGCCAGCTCCCACAGGATTCATGTACATCAGGCAGGAATGGGTTGGCTGGCAGGGCGCTATCGCGAGCAGGCTCACTCCTACAGTTTTGATCGCGGGTGTTCAGTGAGAGACTGGTGGCTGGCAGGGCGCCTTCGCGAGCAGGCTCGCTCCCACAGTTTGAATCGAGTACATCAGTGAGAGACAGGTCGGCTGGCAGGCCGCCTTCGCTGGCAAGCCAGCTCCCACAGGATTGATGTACATCAGGAAGAAAATGGTCGGCTAGCAGGGCGCAATCGCGAGCAGGCTCACTCCTACAGTTTTGATCGTGGGTGTTCAGTGAGAAACAGGTCGGCTGGCAGGGCGCTTTCGCGAGCAGGCTCGCTCCCACAAAAGCAAAAGCAAAAGCAAAGCAGCGCAGCTGCCCGCGGCGAAGCCGCCCCACTCAACAATGAGCGCAAGCTCGAGTGCTCTTGATCTTGATCCACCGGCGACGTCGGAAGGCTGAGCGGAGGGATTGATCCGGGCGTGGGAGCGTAGCGACCGTCTGGCGCAGCCAGACACAGCGGAAGGAGGTGCAGCGAAGCAAACCGGAGCCGCTGCGCCCGGATCAGTCCCGGAGCGAAGGAACCCGAGCCTGCGAGGGCCGAACGCAGGAGCTAGCGTTTTTTGCTTACTTTTTTAGGCGCTTGTAAAAAGTAAGTCGCCGTCAGGCGAAACCGCCAGCCGCAGCACCCGAAGCAACGGATATTCACCCAAAACCCCACCAACACGGTCGGCCCAAAGGCCGCCGAGTTCACCCACCCTGAACCTTAGGCTTGGGAAAAAGATTATCGAGAGTCTCCAACAACCGAACGTGATAAATCGGCTTGCGAAACAGATCCAGCACCTGCAACCGCAACATATCGCTGACATCCTCCATATCCGCATGCCCCGACATCACAATCACCGGCAAATGCGCCCGCGACGTATGCTCACGCAACCGCCTGATCAGCGACATGCCCGACTCCTCGGGCATACGCAGATCAGTAATCACCAAAGCAATATCCGGATGCCGGGTCAACAGATGCAACGCCAACTTCACCGACGTCGCGGTATGACAGACAAACCCCTCCCCCTCCAGCAACTCCGCCAACTCCAGCAACGCGTCTTCTTCATCGTCAACCAGAAGCAACTGTTGGCGGTTAGGCGAAGACGCGTTCATAGGCAATACCTGAATGCTGAAGGATTAATCCAGTGTAGTGCGATATCAGCCAGGTGCAGAGTTCATAAAAATCGAAGGGTGCTTAAGGGGTCGGAGCCGGTGCCGGTGCCGCCGGAAGTGCATTCAAAATGCTGTTGAATATCGCCAGGATCCGATCTCCAATCGGCGTAATGAACGCCACGACCACCACAGCCACCATCGCCACCACAATCGCATACTCGATCGCCGAAGCACCCTCTTCACTGCGGGCAAACGCGCGAGCCTTGGCGATCACATAATCAAAAGTCATACGAAACATAGGTCCACTCCTTCGCGCCTCTGGCGCCGACATCACCACCGCGGCAAGGTTCCACCGTGCCACCTGAGCATTGTCAACAAACCCCCGCCCAACAACTGTAAGAACGCATTAATCACAAAGCATTAATCCCAACGTGTCTCGGCCATTTCCGGCTGTTAACCGGCCAGACTCACACTTTGGTACGGTTATTTTGCCTGTCACTAATGGCGCTTTTGCTTGGATCAGCTAGCTTGGAAATAGCGAAATAGTTGCATGTTCATAGCTGCCGAATCAGTACGCCTTTCACAAGCAAATGCAGTCGGTTGTGCAGCAGGAAAGGGAGAGCCGTCATGAACAGTCGCGTCACCATGGGCCTAGCCGCGTTGCTGTTGCTCGGCGCGGTTTTTGTCGGTTACTGGGGGCTGGTGCTCAGTCGTCAGCCAGCCCCGGTCGCCGAGGCGCCCGTCGCCCCAGCGGTCAGCATTGAACAGACTGTCGCGATTGCCGAAGACCAGACCCGCCAACCGGTGGTGGTGCTGCTCCACGATGTGCCGCCGTTCACGCCGTTGACCGCCGCCGATGTGACCGTGGAAAAACTGCGCAGCGCACCGGCGGGCAGCCTGACCAGCATCGAACAAGCAGTCGGCCGCACGCCTTGGCGCCACCTCAGCGCTGGCACCTGGCTGAATGACGAAAGCTTCCAGGCCGGCGGCGCGCTGGCGCGGATGATTCGCCGCGACGAGCGCGCGCTCACCGTGGCCGTCGATGAAGTGATCGGTGGCGCCGGGCAATTGCTGCCAGGCGATTACGTCGATGTGCTGCTGTATCTGCGCGAGGACGCGAGCAATCTGCAGCAGTCGGCGCAGATCGCCGTTCCGGCCCTGCGCGTGCTCGGGGTCGGCGATCAGTACGGCCTGACCAACGACGGCCAACCGGCGACGCCCAGCCTCAGCGCCGAAGAAAAACTCAAACAGGACCAACGCCGCATCGCCGCGCGGACTGCGGTGCTGGCGGTGCCGGAACAACTGCTCAGCCGCCTGATGCTCGCCACTCAAGTCGGCACCTTGCGTCTCGCGGTGCGCAGCAGCGAAGAACAGCGGCTGGCCAAATATTGGGCCGGCGAAGCGCAATCGCCCGCGCACCTGGATCGCGCCAACAGTCAGCTTTTCCAGTTCACCCAACTCGCCCTGGGCAGCGCCCAACGAGCACCTGCCACCGCCAGTGCCGGCGCGGTGCCCAGGCCTGCGGTGGAAATCATTCGCGGCAACCAGATCAGCCAACAAACCCCATGACTGCGCAAGGATTCACGTGCATGCAGAGTCGACTCAGACCGACATTGAAACCGGCGCTCCGGGCCTTGCTGTTGTTGGGATTGACGATGGACAGCGCCGTCGCGGCGGTCGGCAACTGCTCGGCACTGCCGCGCCTGCCCTCGGTGATCGAGATCGGTGAAGGCTTCCAGCAGGATATGCAGTCACCGGTGGCAATCACTCGGCTGGCAGTGGGCGATCCGAAAATTGCCGACGTGCATGCCAATGGCGGTTCGTCCTTTCTGCTCACGGGCGTCGGCCCCGGCGCGACCAGCCTGATGGTCTGGACGGCCTGCTCGGCGCAGCCGCAGCAAGCCATGGTCTTCGTCCAGGGCGCGGCGACCACGGCGCTGACCAGCAGCGTGCCGTCGGACGATCCGACCCTGCCGTCGCAAGTGCAGACCGACATCCGCTTCGTCGAAGTCAGCCGCACCAAACTCAAGGAAGCCACGGCGTCGCTGATCGGCACGCGCGGCAATTTCCTGTTCGGTTCGCCCGGCACGCTGCCACCGATCGACGGCGTGCCGCAGCCGCGCTTGCCGGTGGATAACTCGCTGTTCAATTTCTCCTGGGTCGGCGGCAAGACCATGGCGATCATCAACGCCCTGGAAACCAGCGGCTTCGCCTACACCCTGGCGCGGCCGAGTCTGGTGGTGTTGAACGGGCAGAGTGCGAGCTTCCTGGCCGGCGGAGAAATCCCGATTCCAGTGCCCAGTTCCGGCAGCGACAGCGTGTCGATTGAGTACAAGGAATTCGGCATCCGCCTGACCCTGACGCCAACCATCATCGGCCGCGACCGCATCGCCTTGAAAGTCGCCCCGGAGGTCAGCGAACTGGATTTCGCCAACGCGGTGAACATCGCCGGCACCACCGTTCCGGCGCTGACCATCCGCCGCACCGACACCAGCGTGTCGCTGGGTGATGGCGAAAGTTTCGTCATCAGCGGTTTGATCAGCACCACCAACAGCTCGCAAGTGAACAAGTTTCCAGGCCTGGGCGACATTCCCATCCTCGGGGCGTTTTTCAAGGGTTCGCAAATCAAACGCGAAGAGCGCGAACTGCTGATGATCGTCACCCCGCACCTGGTCCAGCCATTGGCGGCGGACGCGCGTTTGCCGTCGTTGCCGGGAGAGAAGCTGCGCAATTACGACCCGAATTTCTATCGCATGTTCTTCCTCGAGAACGGTAACTTCGACAAGCGCAGCGGGTTATCGCAATGAGCCAGAATCTCAGTCAGACCTTCCTCGCCATCACCCGCAACAGCACCGATCTGGAATGGCTGCAAAGCGCACTCGCGCCACTGGGCCAGGTGGTCAGCGCCGGTGCCGGCAGCCTCGACGAACTGCTCGCACTGGTCGATGTGACGTTCGCCAATCTGGTCTTCGTCGGTCTCGATCGCGAGCATGTCGTGGCGCAAAGTGCGCTGATCGAAGGTGCGCTGGAAGCCAAGCCGATGCTGGCAATCGTCGCCCTCGGCGACGGCATGGACAATCAACTGGTGCTCAATGCGATGCGCGCCGGCGCGCGGGATTTCGTCGCCTATGGCTCACGTTCAAGCGAAGTCGCCGGGCTGGTGCGGCGCTTGGGCAAACGCCTGCCCGCCGTCACTCCCAACACGCAGCTGGGCGGGCTTACCGTGATGTACGGCGTGCAGAGCAGTTCCGACGGTGCCTTGCTCGCCAATCACATGGCCATGGTGGTGCAGAAGAGCGGCCAGCAAACCTTGCTGCTCGACCTTGGCCTGCCCCGTGGCGACAGCCTCGCGCTGTTAGGGCTGGAGAGCTCATTTCACTTCGGCGACGCCCTGCGCCATCTGCGCCGGCTCGACGCTACGCTGATCGACAGCGCATTCACCAGCGCCGACCACGGCCTGCGCATTCTTGCCTACGCCAACACTGACGAACCGCTGGAAACCACCAGCGCCGCCGAGCTGTACATGCTCCTCAGCGCCCTGCGCCAGCACTTCCAGCACATTGTCGTGAACCTCACCGGGCAGGCCGACAGTGAGGCATTGCGCACCTTCGTCAGCCATTGCGACAAACTGCTGTGGTACACCGACCAGAACATACTCAACTGCCGACGCAACCTCGCCGTGCTCAACCAGTGGCGCGAGAAAGGCATGAAACTCGAGCATGGGCGCTTGCTGATCGATCGCTACCTGAGCAACGTCGCGCCGGATGCCGAGACCTTGGGCAAGACCTTCAATCTGGAAGTCATCGCCGTGCTGGCGTTCAGTCCCGACGTGCGCCTGAACGCGAAAAACCAGGGCGTCAGCCTGTTCGAACTGGCGCCCAGGGAGAAACTCACCCAGAGCCTGCGCACCCTCGGCGAGCGCTTGGCGAAACGCTCCGAAGGCCTGAGCAAACCGAAAGTCACCTGGTTCGACCGTCTGCGAGGCCACTCATGAGCGCAGAAAAACTCTTTGGCGCAACGTCGCACGGAGCGATCGGCAACAGCGATCACGAAGGCCTGAAACTGGTCCTGCACCGCTACATCATCGACGCCATCGAGGAGTCGGGGAAAAACCTGCTGGAAGGTTCGCGCCAGCAACTGGCGCAGTTCGTCACCGACAAGGTCGCCGAATACATCGCGCGTTTGCACTTGGCGATCTCGCGCTACGAAATGGAGCGCCTCGGCGAAGAAATCGTCGACGAACTCACCGGATTCGGCCCACTGGAAGTCCTGCTGCGCGACCCGTCGGTGACGGAAATTCTGGTCAACGGCCCGCACCGGGTGTTCATCGAGCGCGACGGCGTATTGCATCAAAGCGATCTGCGTTTTATCGATGCGCATCACGTCGAGCGGGTCATGCAACGCATCCTTGCGCCGCTCGGGCGCCGCCTCGATGAGTCCTCGCCGATGGTCGATGCGCGCCTGCCGGACGGCAGCCGGGTCAACGCGATCATCCCGCCGATTGCCCTCGACGGCCCGTGCCTGTCGATCCGCAAGTTCCGCAAGGACATGCTCAAGAGCACCGACCTGATGGCGATGCAGACCATCGATCTGGCGATTTTCGAATTCCTGCAGAACGCCGTGGGCAAGCGCTGCAACATCCTGATCAGCGGCGGCACCGGCACCGGCAAGACCACGCTGCTGAACATCCTCAGCCAGTTGATCAACCCGCACGAACGGCTGGTGACCATCGAAGACGTCGCCGAACTGCAACTCGGCCATCCGCATGTGGTGCGTCTGGAAACCCGTCCGCCCAACGCTGAGGGGCATGGCGAGGTCAAGGCCAGCGACCTGATTCGCAACGCCCTGCGCATGCGTCCTGACCGGATCATCCTCGGCGAGATCCGAGGCGTCGAAGTGGTCGACGTGCTCACCGCGATGAACACCGGTCACGACGGTTCGATGAGCACCGTGCACGCCAACAACGCCCAGGACGCGTTGCTGCGCCTGGAGACTCTGGTCGGCCTGACCGGACGCTCGATTGCCGAACGCACCTTGCGTCAGATGATCTGCGCCGCCCTCGACGTGATCATTCAACTGACACGCATGCCCGATGGCCGGCGCTGCGTCAGTGAAGTGGTAGAAGTGGTCGGCATTCGCGAGGACGTCTACGTCACCAACACCCTGTTCCGCCTCGACCGCCGCACGGGGTTCGGCTTTGTCCGCGAAGCGGTCAACCCGGCCGGCGACAAGCTGCGCCACGACGCTCACCTGGGCTGACGGCGAGGAGCACGCAGATGCTGGGACCGATCATTCTCATCGCCATTTGCCTGATGCTGCTGGGGCTGTCGATCTATCTGTTCCTGCAAGGGCTGCGCAAGACCGCGAAGGAAAAAGTCCTCAATCGACTCGCCGCCGGACAACCGCAGCTGGCCGTCGAGCAGACCAGGTGGGTGGGACTGGAACGGATGTTTTTACGTGCTGGACTGGGTCGGCCGAGCGAGCGTTTCGGCCTGTGGCTGAGCCTGTGGGCGGCGGCCATGGGCCTGGGATTTCTGCTCGGGAGCTGGGTTGGTTTGCTGATCATGTTGCTCGTCCCGCCCGTGGCGTTGCGGTTGTACATCGCCATTCGCTACCGGCAACGGATCCGTCGCATGATCGAACAACTGCCGCAACTGCTTGACCACACCGTGCGCAGCCTCAAGTCCGGGCGCACCCTCAGCGATGCAGTCCTGGGCGCCATCGAAGCCAGTGAAGCCCCTTTGAAAGCGGCCATGGGCCGGGTACAGCGCAACGTGCAACTGGGGGTGAACTTGCCTGACGCCGTCAGCGATTTTGCCGAACTCTACGAGCAGGACGAACTGCGTATGTTCGCCCTCGGCCTGAAGGTCAACCACCGCTACGGCGGCAACGCCAGTGAGCTGCTGGAGAACCTGATCAAACTGATCCGCGAGCGCGACCAGGGCGCGCGGCAGTTGCGCGCGCTGACCGGGGAAACTCGCATGACTGCTTGGGTTTTGGGTTTGCTGCCGCTGATTCTGGTGAGCTATTTCATGCTGACCAACCCCGGCTACATGCTCGGCATGTGGCACGACGAAAGCGGCCAGACCATGCTGCTCAGCGCCGCCGTGTTGCAGGTGTTGGGCAGTCTGGCGCTGTGGCGCATGTTGCGGAGCGTTTGAGATGGTCTGGCTCGCGGCGTTGCTGTTGCTCCTCGGTTCGCTGTTATTGCTGGGCAATCACCTGCTCACCGAGCGCCGCCGCGTGCGACAGGTGCATCAGCGCTTGCACGGTCAATTGGTCCGGGAGAACCGTTTCGGCCACTGGCTGCGCGCGCTGGGCAACAGCCGTTTCGGCCGGGGCTCGGTGAGCATCGACAGCGAAACCCAGACCCTGCTCTGCCGGCTCGGCTGGCGCCGCGCCAACGAACGCGCGCTCTTCGCCGCCTGCCAGATCGGCACGCCGCTGCTCGCTCTGGGGCTGGCGATCTTTTTGCAGGAAGTGTTTTTCCCGCAGACCAGTCACCGCTGGATGGCGCCGATGTTCGCTGCGGGCGGCGGCTATCTACTGCCCAAACGCCTGCTCGCCTACGCCGCCGCCCGCCGACAGAAAACCATCGCAGTGGAAATTTCCACGTTCATACCGCTGCTGCGCATCCTCTTCGAATCCGGCATGGCCGTGGAACAAGCGCTGCGCGTGCTCAGCGTCGAAGCGCAGAAACTGCTGCCGGAGCTGACCAGCGAACTGCGCCTGATCCTCAGCCGCGTCGACTCGGGTCTGGAGCTGGGGCAGGAGCTGAACAAGACGGCGGTGATGCTCGCGGTGGACGAATTCACCGACACCTGCGTGATCCTCCAGCAACTGATCCACCAGGGCGGCGGCGCGATGAAATCACTGCTGGCGCTCAAGCAATTACTCGATGACCGACGCCTGACCCGGCTGCAGGAATACATCTCGAAAATGTCCGCGAAGATGTCGGTGGTCATGATGCTGTTTCTGTTTCCGGCCCTGCTCATCGTACTGGCCGGCCCGGGCTTCACCGCCATTGCCCGCGCCTTCGCAAACTGACCTTGGCTCATGGAGAGCGTTTGATGAAAGTACTGATAGTCATGGCAAGTCTGTTGCTGATCAGCGGCTGCGCCACGGACGGCCAGGCGCCGTGGACCTCGCTGCTGTCGCCGTCCAGCTGCAGCAAACTGACCTCGGAGCAGGAACTGTCGCTGAACCTCGCCGATGACCTGGCCAGCGACGGCAAGCTCCACGCCAGCCTCGCCAACCTGCAAAGCCTGCCGGACAACCTCAGCGAAGTGCGCCTGCGCAAAGCCAAGGTTTATCGCCTGCTCGGCCGCAGCGAAGCCGAGCCGCTCTACCGCAGCCTGCTCGGCGGCTGCCTCACCGCCCAGGCCGAACACGGCCTCGGCCAGGTCTACGCCGCCCGTGGCGACAACGGCCAGGCCCAGGCCCACCTGCAACGCGCCGCGCGCCTGGCGCCCACCGACGAAAAAATCCGCAATGATCTCGGCGTGGTCTACCTCAACCAACTGCGCCTCAACGAAGCGAAATTCGAATTCCTCACCGCCATCGAACTGAGCCAGAACAATCAACTGGCGACGCTGAACATGGTCACCCTGCTGCTCTACCAGAACGACTGGCCGCAAGCCGCGGAAATCGTCAGCCGCTCGAAACTGACCCCGGAGCAATTCACCGAAGCGCAGCAACGCGCAGAAAAACTCAAAGCCCCGACCAACACCAAAGCCGCCCCCGGCGACCGCGTCGCCGCCTTCATCGACCCGTTACCGCCGACGCTCGAATAGGAGACAGCCATGACCATCCGCAAAGGCCTGTGCTACCTGACCCTGCTCACCCTGCCCCTCAGCGCCCAAGCCATCGACGCCGGCCCTGCTTCTGCGCAGCAGCAGGAAACCGAAGGCTGGCTGGTCCTGCAAAGCCGCAACAAAGCCGCCTCCCCCAAACCCCAAAGCGCCACCGCCACCGAACGCGAACTGGCGATGCAGCGCTGGCTGAAGAAATACCAGTACGAGATTCCGGACTTTTACGATCCGGATGCGGGCGGGAAGATCGAGAGCAAGAATTAGTCTGGTGGTGTGCTTGAAGGCCCTTCGCGAGCAAGCTCGCTCCCACAGTCGACCGCGTGCTTTCGGTGGGAGCGAGCCTGCTCGCGAAGAACGATAACGCGGTTTCAACGCTGCGGATCAACCCGATCCAGCGCCCGATTCACGGCTAGCTCGGCCAGCATGACAATCTGCTGAATCGCCAAAGCCGTGCTGCGCTGAAACCCGCTCAACTCGCCAGCGAAATTACTCGCCATCGCACTCGCTGACGCCAGCGACTCACAGGCATGCGCCAACAAGCTTTCGGTATCGACATTGGGCACCACCATGAACAGCGTGCTGGGCGGGTGCGGTTTTGCGGGTTCGGGGCAGAGATAGAAATCGAGCGCGCGTTTTATCGCTTCGCGGTTTTTCACAAGATCGTCGGCGCGCATGGCGTCTTCGAGCGGGGTGGTGGGGGATGGGGGTGGGTCTGGGATCAGTTTGTCCATTAAAACGGCTCTCCAAAATCTGCGGTGCGACCCAATGCCATTCTCACGGGGCAAAAGGTGGCAACTGTATGCGGGGTGAGAATACCGGTTATGGACACCCGGCCAGACCGAAGTCTGCCCGCACACAGCCGCCATGACACATTGCAGACAGCGGACAAGCTGGCGGCGATTATGCGTGCACAGATACTGGATGACCATAAGTAGCAGGGTTCTCACACCCGATCGCCGAAGGTTCGACGACAGCCAGAGACTAGTGACCCGACGTCCGACGGACAACCTGAAAACCTTGTGGGAAGGTTCTGGTTATCTCGCATCAGATTTAAACGACTTCGAGTTATCGGCGGACCGGCCGGCCTCATCGCGAGCAGGCTCACTCCTACAGAACAGCAAAAGCAAAAGCAAAAGCAAAAGCAAAAGCAAAAGCAAAAGCAAAAGCAAAAGCAAAAGCAAAGATCGCAGCCTTCGGCAGCTCCTACAGTTGGATCGCGTACCAATTAAGAACAGGTCGGCTGTCAGGCCGCCTTCGCGAGCAGGCTCGCTCCCACAGAAAGCAAAAGCAGCACAGCTGCCCGCGGCGAAGCCGCACCACTCAACAATGAGCGCAAGCTCGAGTAGCTTTTGATCTTGATCTGGGAGCCCGTCGGCAGGCTGAGTGGAGGGATTGATCCGGGCGTGGGAGCGCAGCGACCGTACGACGCAGTCGTACACAGCGGAAGGAGGTGCAGCGAAGCAAACCGGAGCCGCTGCGCCAGGATCGATCCCGGAGCGAAGGAACCCCGAGCCCCAGCGAGCGGGCCGAACGTCAGGGCGAAGACCTTTTGGTTACTTTTGGGGCGTTCGGTGCGTGTCAACGTATCTGTCGCTTCACGGCTGTTTTAGGAGTCTATTACGCCCTTGTTTCAGGGCGCTCTGGATTCAGGTAAACAGCGTTTGCGAGTTTCCAATTACGTACTTCGCCGCTCCAACGGCTGGGGTTAGTTGCTTTGGCTGCCTTGTAAAGATTCTCCCGTGCCTGCAGTAACGCAGGTGCCTTGCCTTCGTGACGCTCATTGGGCGTCACGTATTTCAAGGCGCTATGACGATGCTCGTCGTTGTACCACTCAACGAATTTCTGCACCCAGAGTCGTGCTTCCGTGAGGTTGTCGAAGGGCCGCTCGGGCCACAGCGGGCAATACTTAGCCGTACGAAAAAGCGCTTCGGCATAGGCGTTGTCATTGCTTACTCGGGGTCGGCTGAACGACGGTTCGACGCCCAATGCAATCATGCTTTCTCGAAGAAGCGAGCCTCTCATTACGTGACCGTTGTCCGAGTGCAGTACCAGCGGACGACCCGCCGTACGCTCTCGTAAGCATCCTTTTTCAAGCAGTACGCATGCATGTTCTGCGCGTTCGGATTCGTGTACTTCGTTGGTCACTAATTTGCGGCTATAGATGTCTTTGACCATGTACCAGTAGTAAAAGCGACCTTTAACGGTGGTGGGTAACCACGTGATATCCCAACACCAAACTCGATTTGGGGCATCAGCACAATGTGTGGTCAAAGCTCGGCGCTTCGGAGCTTTGGCTCGGCCTCGACGGCTATTCTGATTTGCCTCTTTCAGCACCCGATAGAATGTTGATTCCGATGCCAGATAGATACCTTCGTCAGCTAACTTCGGGACAATCTGGTGCGGTGTCAGACTCGCGTAGCCAGGTTGATTAGCAGCATCCAAAACAGCCTGACGCTCTGCGACGCTGAGTTTGTTGGACGGTGCTTCGCGCTTGATGATCTGGCGCTTGTCGGCTTCGCAGTGTCGCCAACGCTGAACCGTCCGCAAACACAGCCCGATCTCTTTGCATGCACGAAACCGACGTGCACCACTTGCCACTGCCTCAGCGATCAGGCCCAAAGCCTGCACACGATCAGGGGCGCTGATCAGCCTTCCTTGTCCTTGCCCCAGATCGCATTGGCTTTTTTCTGAGTTCCAGTAAAGCGACCGCCTCCTTGCAATCAGCATCGGATCGAAGCAGTTGTCGCTCCAGCTCCTTTATCCGTATTTGCTCGGTGGTCGGTTTTTTGTTGGGCTGAGGCTCCATCGCAGTGTTGGCATTCTGGCAAGCTTGGCGCCATTGCTGAATCTGCTCAGGATAAATGCCCTTGATTCGGCAATATTGTGAAAGCTCTACCTCGCTCAACGGCGCGGTTTCCAGAACGGCGTTGAATTTGTCGGCGCTGGACCACTGATTGCTGGTTTTATTATTCCCAGGAACAATCAATCCTTTATCTCTAGCCATTTGCCTCCAGTTTCGCAGTGACTGTGGGGTGACGCCGATTGCAACGGCGAGCTCTGCTACGGAACGGTTTAAGGGCGGCATCATTTGAAGAACAGCCCAGTCTCTGAAGTCATCGTCATAACGCTTCGGCATTGCTAGACACCTTCGCCCCCATGAATGGTTGAGTCAATCAACAGAGGTGACAGGTAGGCTGACACGGGGGGCGTTTGCCAAAAGTGACCCGCCGTAAGGGCGGAACCGTAATCAGCGACACCAAAAAACGGATATTCACCCCAACCACCCAAAGCATGGTCGGCCCAAAGGCCGCCAAGTCAATGCGCAGTAACCCGCTGCCGCCCAGCAGATCCAACGGGCGAAAGGGCCAAAGCCAACTGCGTCCGATTATGCATATGCGTCAACCGCAACACCTGCGACACATACAGCTTCACCGTGTTCTCGGTAATCCCCAACTCACAGGCAATCTGATAATTGGTCTGCCCCTTGCCCACCAACCGCGCCACATCCAACTGCCGGGGCGACAACTGACTGAACACCGCCGGCATCTCGGCAGGCTCAGGCTCACCATCGGCCAGCACCGGCGCGGGCGAGCGCCGCACCTTGTCCAGATCCTGATAAAGGTCATCGATCGACTCGGACAAGAACTGCAACTTCTGATTCAGATGACCCAGATGCAGATTCTTCTGCCGTTCCTGCAAAGCCAGCTCCTGACGCTGCACCCCCTCGAGCAACTCAGCCAGATCAATCGGCTTCTGATAGTAATCGGCAATCCCCGCACGCAACGCCTTGATCACATCCTGCTTGTCAGCGCGCCCGGTGAGCATGATCGCCTCGAACACCCGCTGCTTGCCGGCCAGCCGCTGCAAAGCCTGGATCAACTCGATGCCGTCCATGTCCGGCATGTGCAAATCACTCAGCACCAGACCGATGTCCGGGTCCGCCCTGAACAGCTCGATGGCTTCAAGGCTTGAGTCGCACGGCACGCAACGGTAGCCACTGCTCTCGAGAAACTCACAGAGTTCTTCGACGATCAGCGGCTGATCATCGACCACGAGGATTTTTACCGAATTAGGCTTGTTCACGAACCACTCCATTTGCTCGGCCAACGCTGACGATTCCTGCACTTTGGTGGCGTATTCGCCTGAATTGAAAGTAGACCCACTTTCCGACTATGTACATAGGACTAGTGGCACCCCGCGATCAGGTGATCCAGTACAGCGAAAGCACTACCCCTACCCACACGAACGGCGCAAATGGCAGCTTTTTTGACTTGTCCGGGGCCAGATGACGCAGATGCGCTCTAAGCCCTTGAGCCATATGAGGCCAGACTTTTGGCGCGAGCAGCAGCCACAGCACGCTGGCCAGGCCAGCGCCGATAAACGCGCCAAGAACGAATATGCCGTTCGTCGCAAGACCCAGGGCTGTCATTAATTTCACATCACCAGCGCCCATGCGGCCCATGAAATAACCGGGCAGCGTCAGCAGCAAAGCGATCAGGCAGGCCCAGCCGCCCTGCCCCGCGTCGGCACCCAGCCAGGTGCTGCCGGTCGCCAGCAACCAGACCAGCGCCAGCGCGCCCACGCCTAACGTCAATGCGTTGGAAATTCGCCGCTGCCGGGCATCTTGCGCGGCGCAGATCGCCAGCCAGATCAGAACAAGGGAAATCTGCATGCGCTGAAAGCCGTCCGTTTTGCCTGATTGATTCTATGCTGATACTACGCAGTGACTGTCAGGGTAGACGCACGCATGAAAAACGGCTTTCGCAGGTCGCAAAAGGTGCGGTGGCGATCGAATTCGCCTTGGTGTTCATCATCTTTTTCGCAGTGTTTTACGGGCTGGTCAGCTACGGCCTGCCCTTCGTGATGATGCAATCGTTCAACCAGGCCACCGCTGAGGCGGTGCGCCGCAGCGTTGCGGTGGACCCGACCACGCCGAACTATTCGACGGTGGTGGTCAACACCGCCAATGCTGCGCTGACCCAACAACTGCAATGGCTGCCCTCGGCATTGAATCTGGTGGTCGGGACCGACACCAGTGCGGCTTACGACGCGGGGACCGGCACCCTGACCGTCAGCGTCAATTACCCGGTGAGCAAGCTCAATCAGATCATGCCGTTTCTGGTGCTGCCCGGGATCGGCACGGTGCCTAATCTGCCCACGCACCTCATCGCCCGCTCGAGCCTGCAATTTTGACCGCCGGCGATAAGCTTTTCGGGCGCTTGCTCAAGCGCGCCCCCGCCGCAGCCCACGAATTGCCGGACCACCTCGGCGCGCCGCCGATCGGCCTGCATTTTTATCTGGATGGCAACGGCGATGTGTTGCAGATCGCCGGCCCGCTGCGGCATTTGCTCGCCCAGCACAAACCTCAGGGTCAGCCGCTGCCGCTTCGCGCCTATCTGCTGCCGCATAGCCTGCTGAGCGTCGAAGGCCAGCCGCGGGACTGGCACGGGCAATTGCTCGATCTGGATTTCACCGGCCTGAATGATCAGCCGCTCCACCTGCGCGGCTGGGTGCAGCCGCTGGAGGATGGCTGGCGATTGCAGCTGCTCGACATCGCCGACCTGTTGCTCGAACGTCAGCAAGCGCGCGACCGCGACGCCTGCCAGGCCCTCGCCGCGCAAGTCAGCGATCGCCTGCGCACCTGCAGCCTGACGCGTTTGCCGATGGTGCTCGGCGAACAATTGCAGGCCATCGCCCAGCGCTGGCACATCCCCTGCCTCGCCGTGGCCTTGCTGGATGAACAGGCCCAGGGCTGGCAGATTCATCAACAGTTTCGTGCCCACGACGCCCCGCAACTGTGGGAGGACGGCCAGCCATTGGGCACGCCGCTGGACAGCCTCAACGGCAGCGCACCGCAACGCCTCGCCGGCCCGCAGGGCCGCTATGAACATTCGCGATTGCAGGCCACGTTCGGCAACGCCAACGGGTTCGCTGTGCCCTACAGCAATGATCAAGGCGTGGTCGCATGGCTGCTTTGCGGGTTTTACACGGTCGACAACGTGGCGCCATGGCTGACCGATCGCGACTGGCTGACCTTGGCCGGTGCGCTGGCCGGACCGCTGCTCAGCCGCTTGCGCGAGCAGCGCCATGTGCAATCGATGGAACGTCTTGATTCCCTGCAAAACCTGCTCGGCACTGGCTGGTGGGAAATCAGTGCCGAAGAGCAGATTGCGCTGGCGCCGACGCTGGCCTCGGCACTGAATCTCAGCGATCACCTGCTGCCGGTAGAGGACTGGCTGTCGCTGTTTCATCCCGCCGACCGCGACGAATTGCGCAGCCGTTTGCGCGCCCTGCAATGGCAGGGCGAAGCGCTGACCCTGAGCGTGCGTCTACACCACGCGGAGGCAGGCGCAGCATTGACGTGGTACCGGATTCAGGGCCAGGTCAGCGGCATCGGTGAGCATCGGCGTCTGGTCGGGTTCATGCTCGACATCAGCGACATCCAGAATCAACAACAGCGCGCCGCTGCCGCCCATGCGCGGCTGGACAATCTGATCGCCAGTTCGCCGGCGGTGATCTACGTGCAGCGCTACGCAGAAGGCGCGTTGATCCCGGCGTTTTTCAGCGCCAGCCTGCAACCCTTGCTGGGCTGGACGCTGGAAGATTGCGACACGACAGCGCTGGTCGAGCGCGTGCACCCCGACGACCGCGAACTGTATTTCCAGCGCAACCGCCAGTTGCTGCGTGAAGGCTCGGTGCGTGCGCGTTATCGCCTGCGCGACAACCGTGGCGAGTATCACTGGCTGCTCGATGAGGCAAAACTGCTGCGCAATGATCTCGGGCTGCCGGTCGAGGCGGTGGGCCTGTGGCTGGATGTCACCGACGCGACGCTTGCCGCCGAGCAGGTGCGGCAGAGCGAGGAGCGCTACCGGATTCTGGTAGAGGATTCGCCGGCGATGATCTGCCGTTATCGCCCGGACCTGACGCTGATCTTCGGCAACCGACCCTTGGCGACTTATCTGGAATGCACCCCGGAACAACTGCCCGGCGTTGATCTGGGTGGCTGGATGTCCGAAGAACAGCGCGGCGCGTTTGTGCAGCGCCTGAGCCAACTGACCCCGGAACAGCCAGTGAGCACCGCCGAAATCAGCCTGCAATTGCCCGGACGCGAACACGCCTGGTGGGTCTGGTCGGATCGCGGCGTGTTCGATGAGCATGGGCAGTTGATCGAAGTGCAAGCGGTGGGCCGCGACAACACCGAGGTGCGCCGCTCGCAACAGCAACTCACCCAAAGCGCGAAAATGGCCACCCTCGGCGAAATGGCCACCGGCCTCGCCCACGAAATCAATCAGCCGCTGAACGTGATGCGCATGGCCATCGTCAACGTGCTCAAACGCCTCGGCAACGGTGATGTGCAGGTCGATTACCTGACCGACAAACTCAACCGTATCGACGCTCAGGTTCAACGCGCAGCGAAGGTGGTCGACCACATGCGTGTGTTCGGTCGCCGCTCGGAAATCGAACAACAGTTGTTCAATCCGGCCCAAGCCATCGAAGGCACCTTGTCACTGCTGGCCGAGGGCATGCGCGGCAAAGGTGTCGATCTGCGCATCAGCGAGACCGGCTTCGAGGCGCAGGTGCGCGGCTACGTCGATCAACTGGAGCAGGTGCTGATCAACCTGATGGTCAACGCCCGTGACGCCCTGCTCGGCAAGCGCGAGCACGACCCGGCATTCAAACCGTGGATTTCAATCTACGCCGAACGTGACGAGGAAAGCGTGCGCTTGTGGGTCGAGGACAATGGCGGCGGCATCGATCCGCGTTTGCTGGAGCGGATCTTCGAGCCGTTCTTCACCACCAAGCCGATTGGCGTCGGCACCGGCCTGGGCCTGTCGGTGAGCTACGGCATCATCGCCAACATGGGCGGCCAGTTGAGCGTGCGCAACTCCACGGAGGGCGCACGGTTCTGCATCGAATTGCCGATTGCCACGGATGATCAGATCACCAGATAGGCCTTGCCGGTCTGCCCGCAGGTCATGTTGGCGCCCACCTCGGTGTTCATCAGATTGATGCCCAGACCCTTGAGCAGATTGTTCAACAGCGGATCAAGCAATGGGCTGATCAGCCCGGTGACCACCGGCAACAAGCGGTTGCTGACATCGCTGATCAGTGAAGCCACACCGGTGACGATGGCGCCCAGCGGATTGCTGCCCACGGGTTTGTAGACGATCAGGTTGATGCCGGACAGCGTGTTTGCCAGGCTGCCGACGATGTTGCTGGTCGGCGCGGCCGGCAGCAGGCTCGGCGGCAGTTTCAGATTGGCCGGGGTGGCGAAGGGAGTGGTGCTGGAAAACAGCAGATTCTGCGTGGTCTGCGCGACGCTGGTGTCGAGTTTGAGGGCGATGCCGCCCGCGCCGTATTGCACGTGGGAGGCGGCATCGCAACTGCCGATGCCGAGAATCTTGTGGCAGGTGATGATGCCGAGATCGACCAGCGGCAACGGCGCCACCGTTGGTTCGGCGACTGAAGAGAACGCCGCGACAGGATCGATCTTGCCGAGTTTGAGATCTGCCAGAGAGGTTGTGGTGGCGGCAGTCAGGCTTTTGCTGTCGGTATCGCCGGTCGGGCAGCGGTAATCGGTGACATAGCTTTTCGCCCCGCCGGCATCCAGCGCGATGTCGATCTGCGGTGAGGGCAGCAGCTTCGGATCGAGCTGTTGGCAGCCGGCACCCAACAGGCAGAACACTGAATTGAGCGTGTCCACCAGATTCAGGCTCAACAGCGCATTGAGCGTCGGCGTCAGCGTACCGACCAGGCCCAGCACCGCATTGGTCAGCCCCGTCACCCCCGAGAGCACCGGCAGATTCACCGACAACAACGTGCGCACCTGCGCGGTGCGCACATAAATCCGGTCCGGCCCCAACGGATCGGCCTTGGCCCGCGCAGGGTCGCCAATCGCCGAGAACTGCGGCGGCTCGATCACCTTCACCCGCACCGTGACACCGGCCAGCCCCAGCACGTTGACCGGCAAGGTCGCCGCCACCGCGCTCTTGCTGTTGGCCAGTTGCACCACGCCTTGCACCAGTTGCAGCAATTGCAGATTGGCATCCAGCCCCGCCGCCGTAGTGCCGGTCTGCAGTTGCAGGATCTCGCCGAGTCTGACCGGCGCCGCGTTGATCGCGGCGACCTGCAACTGGCCCAGCGCGGTGACCACTTGCGCGGTTGCGCCGTTGAGTTGCACCACCGTCGCTGCGGCCTGAATCAACTGCGTCACCGTCGCTTGGGTGTTGAGCAACTGCGAGTAGTTGCCGGCGCCGACGTTGAGGTCGATGGCCAGTTGATCGAGGTATTTGAGCAGGTTGATATCGGTGTGCAGCAAACCGTCCCAGCCCACCGCCGTGAGGTTGACGTTGCCGCCGAGCAGCCCGGAAAACAACGGATTGAGGATGTTCGACTGCGCCGTGTCGATGCTTGCGAGGGTGCTGCGAATATTCAGTTGGGCGACGGTCGGCTGCGGTTTCGCGGCAACTGCCGAAGCATTGAGCGTGGTATTGAGGCTGACCGGCGTGGCGCTGAACAACGCCTGCACACCGCCAGCAAAACTGCTGGTGACCGTACGACTGGCAGCGACTTTGACTGCGCTTGATTGCGTGGCATCGACAGTGAAACTACGCAAACCGCTGGCAGCGGTGGCCAGCGTGCCGCAAGTGGTGACGAGCGTATTGGCGGCATCCACCACGTAACCATTGCGCAGCGCACTTTGCCCGGCATAACTGGCGGCGCTCAGCCCGGGCAGGCAATTGCCGCCGCGACTGACCGCTTCGAGGGCGGCGGTATCGACCACCCGCTGCAATTTGCGCTGTTCCATGTACAAGCGACCGCTGTCGACCACCAGCAACATCATCACCAGCGCCAGACTCAAGGTGGCGGCTGCCATCAAGCCGATCGCCCCGCGTTGCCGGGCCGGGCCGTTGCCTTGCGATCCTCGCGACATGGCGCACTCCTTTGCCGGCGCAGTGCCGAGCGCTACCTCCGTTGGTGAAAATGAGTGTAGACGCGGCTGCCGACAATGCGCTGTTGGCATGGCAAACCACCGTAGGAGCTGCCGAAGGCTGCGATTTTTTGATCTTGCCTCTGAAAATCAAAAGATCGCAGCCTTCGGCAGCTCCTACAGGGATTTGCGTCCGGGCGGGAAAAGGGCCGTTCATTCAACGCGGTGGATAGTTGGCCAGAATCCGTGCGACGGTCTCGCGAATGGCATTGCTGCGGTCAGCCGGATTCGGGCGGTTGCTGAGCATTTGTTCATCGCTGCCGCGCCAGACCAGTTTGCCGTCCTTGCCGTCGAGCAGGTCGATCTGAATGGTCGCGACCTTGTAGGTGATGTTGCGCGTTTCGTTGTACATCGGCGCGCCCCAGTAGCCGTTCCACGGGCCGCCCCAACCGCCGCCGTAATTGGTCGTCACCTGCTGCTGTCGATCCTCGACGATCAGGTAAGTCTGCACGCTCAGATCACCCTTGCCGCCGCCGGCAGCCGGACGCAAACCGCGCTGATCGAGTTGATCGGACACCGCCTGGCGGATGCGCTGTTCGGTCAGGTCGCTTTTGATGCGCGGATCATCAGGGCGATATTGCAGGGCCGGGTCTTTCCAGCTCCAGCTGCGATAAGCGGCAAAGTCGCGGCTGGCGTCGAAATCGTGATTGACCTGATTGGCGGCGCAGGCACTGAGCAGCGCAGCAACAGCGAGTAGAGCGAGACGGCGGAACATGATTTTTCTCCGGGTGAAGACATGAACCTGCTGACACGACGTCAGCTGGGAGGATACGCCGCCATGGCTTTTTCCACAGCCTCGCGGATCGCATCGGCGCGTTCGATCTGATTGCCCTGGGTGCCGGTCTCGGCGCTGGCGCTCCACACTGGCTGACCATTGCCGGCATCGAACAGATCGACCCGCACCACCACGACCTGCTCTTGATAGGTGCGCACGATCGGCACGCTGTTGTACATGCCGTAACCGCGACCATAACGATCATAGCCGCCGTATCCGCCGTAGTAGCCGTAGTCGTCGCGAACCTGGCGCAAACGGGTTTCCAGACGCAGATCGGCGCTGACCAGCAGGTCCGCCGGGCGGTTGTCGCGCATCGGCCGCAAGCCGCGCTGGTCGAGGGCGTTGCTGACCGCCTCGGCCACTTGCGCCGAGTCAGCCCACGCCGTGCCCGGCGGCAACTGCCCGTTGCGCCAGGCCCAGTTGCGGTAGCGCCCGTAATCACGCGGCGACGCCGGGTAGGCGCTGCGGTCGAAGGTGGTGGCGGCTTGCGGCGGTGCCGGCGGCAACGGCCGTGACTGCGCCACGTAGGGGTTGCTGCCTTGGCAAGCGGCCAACCCCAGACTTATCAGCAATAACCCGCATTGAGCTTTCATGTCGCGCTCCGCTCAGATCGGCCGGCAGATCCAGTGCAAGTAACGCCCAAGCCCGGCGAAGCCTGGGTGACGACGGTGCGCGAGTTCCATTTCCAGCAAGTCCGCCAGTTCGGCGCGGGCCTGGAATTCCACCGGCATGTAATCGTGAAATACCCGTACGCCGCTCTGACTTTCGACCTGCCACATACCGGCGAGTTGCGTTGCCAATTCCCGTGGGTCGAGAGGCTGCTGCGGGGTCAGGCTCTGCTTCTCGCCGGCCATGACGTTCTTGCGCATTTTCTTGAAATGGCCCTTGAGCAGATTGCGATAAATCAGCGCGTCACGGTTGTAGAACGCCAGCGACAGCCAGCCGCCAGGCTTGGTCAGTTGATGCAGCACCGGCAGGATCGCGTGGGGTTCGGCGAGCCATTCCAGCACGGCGTGGCAGATCACCAGATCGTAGGGCTCGGTGAGCTGACCGGGCAGTTCCTGCCACGGCGCCTGTATGAATGTCGCGGTGTGTCCGGCTTCGGCAAAACGCTGGCGCGCACCCTCGAGCATCGGCTCAGCCGGCTCGGTAAAGGTGACGTCATGACCGCGCTCGGCCAGCCACAGCGACATGTGCCCAAGGCCACCGCCGATATCCAGCACGCGCAGCGGCCGATCCGGCAAGGCCTCGCTCAGGTCGGCCTGCAACACCGCGAGGCGAATCGCGCCTTTGGCGCCGCCGTAGATTTTTTCCGCGAAGCGCGTGGCCAACTGGTCGAAATGACGGTCGCTCATCAGCTGAACCGCCGTTCGCTGTCGGCGAGCTTGGCGCGCACCACTTCATTCATGTCCAGACCCAGTTCGCTGCACAGCAGCAACAGATACAGGACGATATCGCCGACTTCCTGCCCGGCGTGGGCGAGCTTGTCCGCCGGCAACTGGCGCGACTGGTCTTCTGTCAGCCACTGGAAGATTTCCACCAGCTCGGCCATTTCCACGCTGGCGGCCATGGCGAGGTTTTTCGGGCTGTGAAATTGCCGCCAGTCATTGCGGTCGCGAATGGCATGCAGGCGTTCGGTCAGTTCAACAAGGTTCATCGGGCTCTCCTGAAGACGCATAGCTTCGGGGGGATGCGGGCTGAAGGCAAGCAGCGCAGATGATCTATTGTGGGAGCGAGCCTGCTCGCGAAGGCGGTGGATCATCCAGACCGGATTTGCCTGACACGCCGCCTTCGCGAGCAGGCTCGCTCCCACACATGATCCGGGCAAACCTTCTATCATGCAGGGAACTCGGCCGCCCTCGGCGTGGCCCAAGGCTCAGCTCTTTCATCAGGGATGCACACATGCGTGTAGAAAGCTTTTTCGAATGGCTCGGCCAGGCACTCGGTTCGATCATCCGCTTTATCGTCGACGGCCTCAGTGGCCTGTTCAATATGCTCAGCAACGCCGGCGGCAACTTTGTCGACGGCCTGGCGCAGACGCTGGGGATGGACACCTCGATCATCAGCATCATCGCGCTGATCGTAGGCCTGATGCTGCTGTGGTCGGCGATCCGGGCATTCATGAACGCGTCGATCATTGCCGGGATCATCTGGTTGTTGCTGGGGTTGTGGTTGTTGAGCTGGATTATTCACTAGCGCTTCAAAAGCCCCTCACCCCAGCCCTCTCCCAGAGGGAGAGGGAGCTGACCGCGTTGCTTTGAAATTCTCCGCCGACCTGGAATATCGAGTCGAACTCACGCTTGAGAGCGACTAAGATCGGCTCCCTCTCCCATTCCCGGAGAGAGAGGGAGCTGACCGCGTTGCTTTGAAATTCTCCACCGACCTGCAATATCGAGTCGAACTCACGCTTGAGAGCGACGAAGATCGGCTCACTCTCCCATTCCCGGAGAGAGAGGGAGCTGACCGCGTTGCTTTGAAATTCTCCACCGACCTGCAATATCGAGTCGAACTCACGCTTGAGAGCGACGAAGATCGGCTCCCTCTCCCATTCCCGGAGAGAGGGGGAGCTGACCGCGTTGCTTTGAAATTCTCCACCGACCTGCAATATCGAGTCGAACTCACGCTTGAGAGCGACGAAGATCGGCCCCTCTCCCTCTGGGAGAGGGCTGGGGTGAGGGTGTTTCTGCCGCTACAATCCCCGCTCCCCAAGGAGCCTGCATGTCCTCACTGATTACCGACTGGCGCGACCGCCCGACTCACCGCAAGGTCTGGGCACTCGCCGCGCCGATGATTCTTTCCAATATTTCCGTGCCGCTGGTGGCGCTGGTCGACAGCACTGTCATTGGTCACTTGCCCCATGCCCATCAATTGGGCGCGGTGGCGGTCGGCGCCAGTCTGTACACGTTTCTCGCCTGGGCGATGGGTTTTCTGCGCATGGGCACCACCGGTTTTGCCGCGCAGGCTGCCGGGCGCAGCGATGGCGCGGCGTTGCGGCAGATTCTCTTGCAGGGTCTGTTGCTGGCACTGGGCTTGGCCGTCGTGCTCGGCGGCCTCGGCGTGCCGCTCAGCGGCGTCGCTCTGCACTTCATGCAGCCGTCGGCGGAGCTGGAGCAACTGACCCGGGAGTTTTTCCACACGCGCCTGTTTGGCCTGCCCGCCGCGCTGGCGACGTATGCGCTGGTCGGCTGGTTCCTCGGCACGCAGAACGCCCGAGCGCCGCTGGCGATTCTGCTGAGCACCAACCTGATCAACATCGTGCTCAACCTGTGGTTTGTGATTGGCCTGGACTGGGGCGTGGTCGGCTCGGCGCGGGCTTCGGTAATCGCCGAATGGAGCGGCGCCCTGCTCGGCCTGTGGCTGACGCGCACGGCATTGCGCGCCTATCCGGGGCAGATCATCTGGTCGGCACTGAGAGTCTGGCAGAGCTGGCGGCCGCTGCTGGCGGTCAACCGTGACATTTTCATCCGCAGCCTCGCCCTGCAATCGGTGTTCTTCCTGATCACCGTGCAGGGCGCACGGCTCGGCGATGCGACCGTAGCGGCCAACGCCCTGCTGCTCAATGGCCTGCTGCTGACGGCCCACGCACTGGATGGCCTGGCCCACGCGGTCGAAGCCTTGTGCGGCCATGCCATTGGCGCACGGGATCGCCTGGCATTGCGTCGATCGCTGGTGGTGGCCGGCGGCTGGTCGCTGATCGCCAGCCTCGGATTCGCTGTGCTGTTTCTGCTGGCGGGGCACCTGTTCATCGAGATGCAGACCGATATTCAGAGCGTGCGCGAGACGGCGTTCGTCTACCTGCCCTACCTCGCCGTGCTGCCGTTGATTGCGGTGTGGAGTTACCTGCTCGACGGCCTGTTCATCGGCGCTACCCGCGCGCGGGAAATGCGCAACGGCATGCTGCTGACGGTGTTGTTGCTCCTGCCGTTCGCCTGGCTCTTGCAAGCGTTGGGCAATCACGGCCTGTGGATATCTTTTCTGCTGTTCATGGTCTTGCGCAGCGTGACCCTTGGCGCGCAAGCCCTGTGGCTGAAACGCCGCGATGGCTGGTTCAGCGGCAAGGCTCACTGACGGACAGTCAGCCCGCGCCCCACTGCCGACGCAGGAAGTCGAGCCGTTCCGGCTGCGTCAGTCCGGCCGGCGGCACGACCAGCACGGCGCGCGGATTGAGCAGCCGCAGCCACAGCCAGCCATCGAGCACAGCACGATCGCTGAAACCCAGCGCCAGACCTTGTTGCACATGCACAGCGATCGTCTGGTAATCAACGCTCAGAGACTGGCACCAGCGCCAGATGTGCTGCTCCAGCAGACAGGTTTGCAAGCGCTCGCGCTGGCGCCGGGTCAGGCTTTCTTCGATGCCCAAAGGTTCGACGAGCAGGCCGGGATTGCGCAGCTGTTGCCAGCCCTGACTGCCGATGGCGCGGTCGGCCCAGGTGCCGCCAAACCAGCGCAACTGGCGGATTGGCCCGAGCCAGCGACTCAGTTGCGCGGCGTCGCAGGCGTCGAAGAAATAGCTGGCGGTCTGACGGTTGTAATAGCTGAGCAAGGCCCGGTGATTCAAACCGAACGAGACGGTAAGCATGCGCTGCAAGTGGCTGAGCAGCTGCTGCGCCGGTATCTCGCAGCTCAGCAACAGGCCACGCCAGGTGTCCGGATCGCGCAGGCACAAGGCGGTCAATGCCGGACTCTCGCGCAAGTCGACGAGGACCGGACCGTGCTCACTGACCGGCTGAAATTCGGTGCCGTCAAACAATCGGTGACGCTGCACATCGGCAAAGCCCTGGCGCAAGGTCAGCAGGGCGCGTGCCGCGTCCGGGGTATCGAGCAACAGCCATTGCGCCATGGGCTCAAGCGCCGCGCCGCTCATCGTGCGCTGCTCTGATCGAGCGCGGTGAGCAGCCGGCAACTGCACACGGACTCGGCGCAGTGGTTGAAGCTGCCACCGCCCGGCATCAGGCACAGCAGCAGCAACGGCTCGCCAGACTGCAACAGTTGCTGCAACCCATCGCTCACCAGCAGTTCTGGGAGCGATACCGGATCATCGTCCTCGACCGCAGCCTCTGGCAACACTGAGGGCTGGAGCACGCCACTGACCACCGGCTGATCGGGATCGCCCTCAAGAAAACTCACCACCACTTCCACACCATCAGCGAGTGCCGCCGAGGGCAGCTCGTTCAAGTCAGGCGCGAGGGGCAGCCAGCAATGACTTGGCGAAGCCCCTTCGCCCTGATAGAGCCAGTCGAATTGCACCGCCACCGGCCGCGAGCAATCCGGCTGCGGCTCATCGACGGTGACCACCCAGGCTCGCTGCAGGCTGTGCATGCGCTGCTTGGACTGCGCAGCGGCGGGCGCACAGACGGGTACCCGCGCGGCCGCGAACAGGCGATTGCAATAGGGCGGTTCGAGAGACTGATCGGCACGGTGCTCGATGCGGGTCAGCAACCATGGGCGGTTGCATTCGATGAAAGGATGGTCGTCCAGGGGCAACCACTGACCGCTGCGCAAGGCGGGCAGATCGCTGTGGCCTTCGGCACTGGGGCCTCGCTGGCTGGCCTGCGAGTCTTCGTGCAGTTGCCATTGGCGGACGGCTGGAGCGACGCCACGCTGGTCATGCTCGTCCTGATAGGGCGCGACGTCTGCATGGGGCATTCGCGTCGGATCGTCGCCGAACACCAGGCAGTGCCTGTCGCGGTGATGCTCGAAGTAATAGTGAATGCGCGCCTCTGCGCACAGGCGCTGGAGCAGTTGCAGATCGGATTCGCGGTATTGCGTGCAGAAGGTGCGGGTCGGGTAGTCGCTATGCAGGTCGAAACGTCGTTGCAAGCCGACGATGCCATGCTCGCGCAGAACCTGTTCGATGATCTGCGGCACGCAGCGGCCACTGAAGATGCGCTGGCTCAAACGCAGGTCGAGGCAGTCGAGCCTCGGCCCGAGACGCACTCGACACAAACGCAAGCCATGGCCATGCTCGTGCTGGACAAGGCTGTGCAACTGCCCGTGCACACCCTGGCCGGGCGAGCCGAAGCACAGGAACGCAGAACGATGCAGCAGGCTGGCAAGATCCAGATGCGGATCGTCGATCACCACATCGATCTCGAAGGCAAAGGGTTCGCTGAGCGCTTCCCTTCCGGTAAAGGCGAGAACTTCGAAGGGGTCGGACAGGCCCGCTACATCGAGACGAAACGACGGCTCGTTGACTGGATCGAACATGGGCGGATCTCTACAGGAGGGGCGGCCGGGGATTCTCGCCGAGAGGCATGGCCGAGTAGAGAGGCGAAGTACAACTTAGGAAATGACCTACGCGAAAAGCAGACCAGATGAGTTTGCTGACCGTGATCGCACAGGTTTTCGTGAAAAAATCAGGAGATGTCCCACCGGGTTATCCGAATTTTCCACAGCTTGCGGAAAAAATCGGACAACCCGGGCGGAACGCTATCGGGTCTCAGGAAGACAGATAGGAGGAGCGGGTCAGGCCCAGTCGCAAGGCATCGAGGAACTGCGTGCGCTCGCTGGCACTGATGCGGGCACTGGCGCACTTGTCGCGGTAGTGGGTCATCAGTTCTTCCGGCGACAAGTGCACGTAACGCAGCATGTCTTCGATGGTGTCGTGGGTCTCGATACCGGCGTGGTAAACGCTGCCGTCGGCGTTCTGGTAGATGTTCACCGAGTCGGTGTCACCGAACAGGTTGTGCATGTCGCCGAGGATTTCCTGATAGGCACCGACCAGGAACACGCCCAGCAGGTAATCTTCGCCTTCATTCAACGCGTGCACCGGCAGGCTGGTTTCGATGCTCTGCTCGTCGACGTACTGGTTGATCTTGCCATCGGAGTCGCAGGTCAGATCCTGCAGCACCGCGCGGCGCAGCGGCTCTTCGTCGAGGCGATGCAGCGGGATGATCGGCAACACCTGATCGATCGCCCAGGTGTCCGGCAGGCTCTGGAACACCGAGAAGTTGCAGATGTACTTGTCGGCCAGCTTGTCGTTGAGTTCGTCGAGCACCTGGCGGTGCGAACGCTGACGCGCTTTCAGCGAGTTGTGCAGGCGACGGCACACGGCGAAGTAGCACTGCTCGGCGAGGGCTTTTTCCGCCAGGGTCAGCTTGCCGTCGGCATACTGCGCGGCCACGTCGCTCATGTAGTGGGTGGCGCGCCAGTAGGTTTCGGTGACCATTTCGATGTCGGTCGGGCCGAGCAGATCGACCAGCCACTGCACGGTTTCCGGCAGGCTTTCCTTGTTTTCGATCAGCGGGATTTCGTCGTTGTGTTTCTCGACGTCGGTGACCTGCACAACCAGCATTGCGTGGTGCGCGGTCAGCGAACGGCCACTCTCGGAGAAGATGTGCGGATGCGGCAGACTCTGCGCGTCGCAGAATTCCTTGAGCATGCCGACCACGACACCGGCGTAATCGTCCATGTCGTAGTTGATCGAACTGGCGTTGCGCGAATGCGTGCCGTCGTAGTCGACACCGAGGCCGCCGCCGACGTCGATGTGATCGACCGGCAGACCGAGGTTGCGCAATTCGCCGTAATAACGGATCGCTTCCTTGAAGCCGTGCTGATAGTCAGCGAGGTTGGCAATCTGCGAACCCATGTGGAAGTGCAGCAGGCGGATGCCCTGATCCAGACCGGCGCCACGGAAGCGCTCGACCACCGACAGCAGTTGCGCCGCCGACAGACCGAATTTGGATTTTTCGCCACCGGTGTCCGCCCATTTCGACGAGGCCAGCGACGACAGGCGCACGCGCAGACCCACCTGCGGCTTGACCTTCAGCGAGGCGGCTTCTTCGATCACCAGGCCGACTTCGGATTCTTTCTCGATGACGATGAACACGTTGTGGCCGAGCTTCTGGCCCATCAGCGCCAGACGGATGAACTCGCGGTCCTTGTAACCGTTGCAGACGATGGTGCCGCCCTTCGGCGCCAGCGCCAGCACGGCCAGCAGTTCAGGCTTGGAGCCGGCTTCCAGACCGATGGAGACGTTCTGGGTGGCGATGATGTTCTCGATCACCGCTTCCTGCTGGTTGACCTTGATCGGGTACAGCGCGGTGTATTTGCTCTGGTATTCCAGACGCTCGATGTTGGAATCGAAAGCGCCGGTCAACTGACGGACACGGTCTTGCAGGATGTCGGGGAACCGCACCAGCAGCGGCAAGGACAAACCGCTCTTGCGCAGTTGGTCGACTTGCTCGAACAGATCGATAGGCGAGCTGCTCGGGCCGTTCGGACGTACTTCGACGCGACCGGCTTCATTGATCGCGAAATACCCGGCCCCCCAATGGCGAATCCCGTAAACGCTGCGGCTGTCCGCAACTGTCCATTGGCTGCCATCGTCTTTACGTGTGCGTCGTACGGACATCGAAGTCCCCTATAAAGAAGTCAGAGTGCGTCGCCTGAAGTGCAGGCCGGCGCAGTCTAAAGAATGAAAATGACGGTTCGTCAGTGCGGCGGTAGACCGCACTGACTGCGTGGAGTTTAGAAACCGGTCATGAACAGGCTCTGTGAAAACCATGGCGACGACGCCGGATCCGAGAACACTCGAAGCCGGATCAAGCCGCCGGAGGGTTTCACAGAGGCTGCTAGCCGCCGGACTTCTTCGCTTTGAAACCGTGCTTGATCAGCTCTGCCAAGAGTAGCTCGACGTGATCGCCCTGGATTTCGATGATGCCGTCCTTCAACGCCCCGCCGGTGCCACAACGTTTCTTCAACGTCGTCGCCAGCTCCTTGAGCGCGTCTTCGGCCAAGGGCACGCCGGTGATGGTGGTCACCGTCTTGCCGCCACGGCCCTTGCTTTCGCGACGCACGCGGGCAATGCCGTCACCGGCCGGGATCACGGTTTGTTTGCAGATACAGGCGTCCACCGGCTTGCTGCATTCCGGGCAATGACGACCTGCGTCGGTGGAAAATACCAGGCCGCCCAGGGCGGCGAAGGATGCGGCTTTCTTGGCCACCGGCAATCCTCTCGGGAGGACAAAGACTGATCGCAACCTTGGGCAAGGTCAGCGACCGCGAAGCCCCACTCAGGCAGGGGCAGCGCTACTGCATCGGAAAACTTTGGACGCTGGACTGAATCTGTAGGAGCTGACGAGTGCAACGAGGCTGCGATCTTTTGATCCTGATCTTTAACGGCAAGATCAAAGATCGCAGCCTTCGGCAGCTCCTACGGTAAATCTGCAGGCCAACCTCAAGCTATCCGGTGCAGCTTGAAAAGGTCGCGCAGTGTAACGGCAAAAATCGCGATTGCTAAGTGCCAATCGGCGCCAATTCATGTGTTCTTTGCGACGTTGCTTTGCTGCGCCTTGAGATAGCGCCTTAACGCGGCCAGAGAGTCCGGGCAATAAGGCTTTTCGCTGATTTCGCGCATGACCTGTTCGACAGGGATGAATCGCGCTTCGAGGACTTCTTCCGGCTGCAGTTTCAGCGGCCCGTCCCATACAGCGGAAAACGCCGAACACCACAGACGGTTGCCGGTGTCTTCGAAATAGAAGTGATCGTGAGCGGTGAGTTCGACGCCGCTGACGCCCAGCTCTTCTTCCAGCTCGCGCGCCGCCGACTCGGCATAACTTTCGTCGGCCTGGACCATGCCGCCTGCGGCAACATCCCAGTAACCAGGATAAATCGCCTTGCTCAACGTACGGCGGTGCACGCACAGCTCACCGGCGGAGTTGAACAGCATGATGTAAGTGCCACGGCCAATCAGCCCGCGCTCACGCAAATCGGAGCGCACCAGAGCGCCGAGCAGGTTGTCCTGTTCGTCGACCCAGGCGATCTGTTCAGCGTCCGAGGCGGCGCGATGGGCCGCCTCTCTTGCAGTCTGGCTCACGTATCAGCCCTGATTGAGCAGTTGACGCAAATCGATCACCGCAGCGTTGGCCCGGGAAATGTAGTTGGCCATGACCAGCGAGTGGTTGGCCAACACGCCGAAACCGCTGCCGTTGAGGATCATCGGGCTCCAGACCGGCTCTTGCGAAGCCTCCAGCTCACGGATGATCTGGCGCACGCTGACGGTGGCGTTCTTCTTCGCCAGCACATCGGCGAAGTCGACTTCGATGGCGCGCAGCAGATGCGACAGCGCCCAGGCCTGACCGCGCGCTTCGTAGAACACGTTGTCGATCTGCATCCACGGGGTTTCCACGACTTCTTCGTCAACCTGCGGCACTTCGCCGACTGCCGGAACTTCGGTCTTCAGCGCAGTGTTGAGCTTGACCCGGCCGACACTGGCCGACAGGCGTTGCGACAGCGAACCGAGACGGGTACCGACATCGCCCAGCCAGTTGTTGAGGTTGTCGGCGCGCGCGTAGAACAGCGCGTTTTTCTGGTTCGGATCAGACAAGCGCGACTGATAGCGGCTCAGGGAGTTGATGCCTTCCTGGTATTCCGACTCGCTGGACGGCAGCACCCAGCTCTTGTTGTCGAAGTTGAAACGCGGTTCGGCCTTGGCCAGATCGGCGTCTTCGGCGGACTGCGATTGCGAACGGGCAAAATCCTTGCGCAGGGCGCGGGTCAGGTCACGCACCTGCACCAGCACGCCGTATTCCCAGCTCGGCGTGTTGTCCATCCACAGGCCCGGCGGGAAACGGTCATTGGAAATGTAACCGCCCGGCTTGTTGAGCAAGGTGCCGGCAACGGTCTTCAGGGTCTCGACCGTGGTGTAGCCGACCACCATTTGCTTGCCCTCTTTCTCGGCAGCGACCTGGGCGTTCTGCGCCACCGGAAACAGCTCCGGTTCCTGGCTCCAGTACCAGCCCAGCGCAATGGTGACCAGCAAATACAGACCGACCACTGTGGCCAGCGCCCGGCTGAACAGCAGCCCGCCGACATAGCTGCGGGTGGCCGACTTGGGCTCGGCGGCACGTTCAGGCGCGCTGCCCGCGCGGTTTTTCCAGTCCAGCATGGCGATATCCTTTCAATCACTTGGGTTCAACGGTTCGACCACAACCATACAACAACGTGCCAAGGCCTAGCACCCGCTATCGCGGCACTGGCGCAAAACAAGCGAAGGACGTCGCGAACGAAAGGATAGACGCAGCTTTCAGACGTTGAAGATGCGCAGCGAAAGCTGCCGCACTTGGTCGTCGGTAAACAGATGTGCAATGCCTTGGGCGTCAGTTCGACGCTGACTGGGTATTCCATCGATCGTGGCGATGTAGGCCTGCGCAGGCAAAGGCTCACCGGTCACACTGTCGACCAGACGAAAGATTCGCGCGGTGCGGGTGGGCTGGTCGGGCGGGTTGTTCATCAGATCGAGTACGGCCAGTTCGAACACCGCTTCGGCGCCCTGCCAGTAGCCGTAGTCGGCTTCGGCGTTGATCAGGCACCATTCACCCTGTTTGATCTGCGCCAGGACTTCGCCGTCCAGATTGATCATCAAACCGGCCCGCAGTTGATCCAGACCTTCGAGCGGTTGGCGCATGCTCAACAGACTGCTGACGTGCTCCAGCGCCTCTTCCACGCAACAGACATGCTGGCGCTCGTGGTCGGTCAGGCTCAGCTCACGGACCAGCCTCATCGAAGTCCCTCGCCTTGCCACTCGTCCGAACCCATCGTCCGGCTGATTTCGTGGCGCCAGTAGATGCGCCGGTAGCTGAAGTGGACTTTCTCCAGTTGCGTAAGGTGCGACGTGCCGCTGTCGAGACAGTGCGGCATCAATAGTTCGCTGCCGACGACCAACGCATCCTCCAGTTCCACCGTGTAGAAGTGCTCCTGCACGCCGCTGGCCGAAGTGCGATAAAACTCCACGCGGCATTCGCTCAGCAACTCGCCGCTGGACAGCGCCATATTCAGCAGGGGCGAAGCCTTGTCGAGGGTTTTGGTGATGATCAATGGCCTGTGCATCCGCCGCCCGGCGCCCTGATCCTTGGGTATGTACATGCCATGGCTGAGGGCCTGCACCATGATCTTGTCTTCGCGCCCGCTCTGGTAGCCGTTACCGACCGACGCCTCGGTGAAAGCGCCGGCGGTGATCAGGCCCTGGCGGCTGCCGTGGATGGTCATGAAGGCTGGGATGGGCATGGAATGGCTCCTTAGTTATGAAGTTTTACTGTCTTTGCGAACGCAACCATTCGCAGATGCTGCATTGGCAAACGGCAAATAGGGCTCATCAACTGTCAATACAATTCGATAAAGCGGATCTGTTTTGTGAGTCCTCATCCCCCATGGCTCTAAATCAATCGCCAACTGATACTTGTCAGCTGCCAGCCAAAACGACGTCGCATATTCCGTACGGGAGTGAAACCATGTGCGCCATTGCAACGTGTCCGCTATTGGAGGGTCATTCATCACTTTTGCCTCCACCCAGCATTTTTTGCGCAGTTGGGCATGCAAATCCGAGACGACGATGAGTGCCTCATCAAGTGAAAGCGGCTTCATTTGCGGTGAAAGACGAACACGCCCTACCCACTGTACTGACTTGGCATTGATCCTGAATTCGCGAGCTAAAGGAGTTACAAAACCGAATTCTGGATCGATGAAGCGCAAACGCACACCCGATCTGGACTTGCTGATCCAAACAGCACTGGATGGCACCGGCCCGACGGCGGCAAATGAGCGTTGACGCATCTGCTCCCAAGGCTCGTTGATCGTTAGAGCGATCTCGAAATCGTCCTGCATGATTTCAATTGACCAGCGCAGTAACGCGACCGCTATGATCGCAAGCAGAACAAATCGCCAGCCATCAACCCATCGACGCAGCTTCATCGCGCCACAGTTCCAGCCGCTATATCTCTTATTGACTCTTCAAGAGCGGAGCGATGGATGCCACTTAGCAAATCATCGAAACGCCGCGCAGCCCGAAGCACAAATTCCATGCGCTGTTCGATGTCAGCGAGATTGGCGAATGGATTGTCGTCAAAGCCGATCGTGCGTCCGTCGTCGAGCGAACGGCACTGATTGGCCAAAGTGAGTTCGATGGCCTGAGCTACTCCGGAGGGAAAACCTGTGACGAAGGAGGCGTGATTGCTTCTAAGCAAAGCGATGAGGCGCGTGTCTTCATAAATAGTCGGTTGAAGTATGTGACGCTGCTCATGTTCCGCAAGATGCTTCACGCTACGCGCGATATCCCCTTCTTCAATGGCTTGAAATGCCTGCAGTAATATTTCGAAGTACTGTCCAAACTTCAGTTGCTTTTGCCCAACGGGCCATAGCACCGGAAACATGGGATGTCCGTAAATCCCCTCTCGCGCCTTCAGACAGGTACTAAATTCTTTCAGTCCCCGATTGGCGTAAAACACATGAAGTGGAAAAATATCCAAAAACAGGGTGGTGTTCCCCAAAGCCATCATTTCGTGCACGTGGCGAAATTGCTGCTGCACGAGCGTCAACTCGCCGCCCAGGTGCAGATCCAGTGCGGAAACCGGATTACGCGCATTCGCGGCCTTGTAATCCTTCAACGCTTTCGCTTGTTCTTCAAGCCGACCCGGCGTCAGCAATCCGGCCTCTCGGCGAATACCACGTAATTGAGCTCTGGCGTCCCGCTGCTGCCCTATGAGATCGACAGTGTTTGAAGCATGCAGCAATCCACAACCGACCTGTTTTGAGGCAAACGCCGCTAAACCTGCCCATTGAAAACGAGAATCCTGCAACCACAATCGGGCATAGGCCGCATTAATTACCTGATTACGCTCCACAGGATCGGCAATCAGAACGCCGTCTGGCGCAACGATATTTTCGGCTTCGCGCTGATAGATACGCCATAGACCAGTGCAGGTCAGCACTGGCACCTCTGTCACCTGCACCCGCTCGCCATACAACAACTCTTCGCCGCAGGCGCAGTCATCGATGGGCCTGATGTTGTGATTGAGGCGCTGGGCATCACTGGCGAGTTCGGTGAAACATTGGCTCATGGCGGATGGACGGCAGCTAGGGGAATCCCTGAACCGTAACAGCCAACCGGGCCGGTGAAAGCGCGTAGAAGAAAAATCAGAAAGCGCTGTCAGACGCCGCCTATCAAGGCCGCTGAAATGTCGACAGCGCTGGCAGGATTGCTCGCTAAGCCCCAGCATGCGGGCACTTGGTCAAAATCAGAGGTAAAAACAAAACCACCCGGTCAGAAACTGAATCGTGTCGTCCAGCAGATTATTGACGTACGACACTCGTCTAAGGGAAAAGAGGTGCTAGCATAGAGCCACCAGTCGATCTCAGCATGCACCCTAACTAGTAGTCAGGATATGACCGAGCCAGAAGACCCCAGCCGTGAGCGTCTCAAGCACCACTTTGCCCAGCGGGTAATTCATCAGGCACGTCAGATTCTTGAGATATGGCAGCGCCTGCAACGCAGTGAGTGGTCCACCGTCGATCTTGCCGAACTGAGCGAGGCGAATCTGCGTCTGCTGCGTTTTGCCGAGCGCTTCGAACAGCCGGAACACACTCAGTTGGCGCATCACATCAGCCAGTCGCTGCAAGCGGTGGATGCCAACCGTGGGCGCCTCAGCAGCGGCCTGATCACCGATCTCAATCGTTTGATGCAGCGCCTGTCGCGCACTGGCCTGCGCCATGGCGATCAGCTCGACCAGACGTTCCTGCCGCCGCTGCGCAAGCCGATCTACGTGATGTTGCAGGATCACGACCGCGCTGAACGCCTGGCCAAGCAACTGGAATTTTTCGGCTTGAGCGCGCAGGCACTGGACAGCGTGGCCGCGTTTCGTTCGTCGATGGTCGAGCGCTTGCCCGCGGCGATTGTTATGGACGTGGATTTCAGTGGCCCCGGCATCGGCCTGAAACTCGCCGCCGAAGCTCAGGTCGGCCTCGAAGAACCCCTGCCGCTGCTGTTCTTCAGCCTGCACGAAACCGACACCCCGACCCGCCTAGCCGCCGTGCGCGCCGGTGGCCAGGAATTCCTCACCGGCACCCTTGAAGCCTCGAGCCTGCTGGAAAAAATCGAAGTGCTGACCTGCGTCGCCCAGTACGAGCCCTATAAAGTGCTGATCATCGACGACTCGCGCGCCCAGGCCCTGCACACCGAGCGTCTGCTCAACAGTGCCGGGATTGTCACTCGCACCTTGATCGAACCGATTCAGGCAATGGCCGAACTGGCGGATTTCCAGCCGGACCTGATCATCCTCGACATGTACATGCCGGCCTGCACCGGCACCGAGCTGGCCAAAGTGATCCGTCACAATGACCGCTACGTCAGCGTGCCAATCATTTACCTGTCGGCCGAGGACGATCTGGACAAGCAGCTCGACGCCATGAGCGAGGGCGGCGATGACTTCCTGACCAAGCCGATCAAACCGCGACACCTGATCACCACTGTGCGCAACCGCGCCGCGCGGGCACGCAATCTGAAAGCACGGATGGTTCGCGACAGCCTCACCGGCCTGTACAACCACACGCACATCCTGCAATTGCTCGAAGACTGCTCGTTCCGCGCGCGCCGCGAAAACAAACCGCTGAGCTTTGCCATGCTCGACATCGATCACTTCAAGCGGGTCAACGACAGCCACGGCCACCCGATGGGCGACCGGGTGATCAAGAGCCTCGCGCTGTTTCTCAAGCAGCGGTTGCGCAAGACCGATTTCATTGGCCGATACGGCGGCGAAGAGTTCGCCATCGTCATGCCCGACACCGATATCGACGCGGCGCACAAAGTCCTCGACGAGATTCGCCAGCGCTTCGCCGAGATTCATTACCCGGCGCAGCCGCAGGACCTCTGGTGCACGTTCAGCGCCGGCGTAGTAGAAATGTGCGATGACTCCGACAGCCTGATGATGGCCAGCCAGGCCGATGAGGCGCTGTATCGCGCCAAGGGTGCAGGACGCAATCGGGTGCAGACCGCGCGCCAGTCAAAGCAAAGTGCCACTTTTTCATCGGAATCCACTGATTCGGTCATAACCTTGTAATAGAACCGCAATAAATTCAGGCGCTTACCATTCCTGCCGTTGGTAGCCGTCATGCGCCTGAAGTTGCTCACCAATCTCAACACTCTGCTGCTGGTCGCCGTCTGCGTGGCCCTTGGCGCCACGCTGTGGTGGTCGCAAAAGCCCTCGAACGCCCCTATCTGTTGATGGAGCGTTACCTGGGGCTGTCGCAACAATTTCAGAATGAAGTGGCGCGCAACGTCGAGGATTATCTGGCCAGCGGTGACGCGCTGCGCCTGAGCAGCGCCGCCCAGGCTATCGACAGCGTGCAAAAGCAACTGGGTGACTTGCCCCCGGCGCTGGCCGACACCGTACGGCCAAGCCTGTCGAGCCTCGATGAATTCAGCAAAACCGACCTGCTCGCCGCCGGCAAACTGGCTGGCGATCCGCAGGCGCTGCTGTTGCAGGCCGAACGCGAACTCAGCGCCAGCCTCGACCAGCTCAATACCTACGCCAATGGCAACGCCGCCTACCTCGCGCCACTGCTTGCCGCATCGCAGCATCTGGGCAGACTGTCGCTGGCGCGGGACAAACTGGTCAGCAGCGGGCGCAGTGAGCTGGCCGCCGATGTCGAGCGTGAAGTGAGCAACATGCGCGCCCAGGCCGAGGCCATCGATGCCCTGCCCTTGCTCGGTGTGGTCGCCAGCAACGAATCGAGCAGTGACGATTTCGCCGCGCTGATGGGCATCGAAAACACCGACAAAGCCGCCGCCGAAGATGCCGGTGTCGGCCTCAAACGCGAACTCAACAGCTTGCTCGGCCGCTATCCGGCGGAACTGGCGCGCACCCGCGAGCAGATCCAGAAACGCGCCGAGCTCAGCGCCGCGACCCACGAAAAAATCGCCAGCGTGCAACACGCCATCGCCGGCCTCGAACCGGTGGTACGCGCGCAACATGGGCAGATCCAGGGCGAAGTGCGCCTGATGCAAGGCGTGATGATCGGCCTGATTCTGCTGATCGCCCTGCTCATCGATACCTTGCAGCGGCGCCTGGCCCGCACCCTGACCAACCTCGCCCCGGCATTGTCGACGTGGGCCGAGGGCGATTTCAGTCGCGACATCCAACTGGGCAAGACCAATCGAGAACTGCACGACATCGAAGCCTCGCTCAACCGCTTGCGCGCCTATCTGGTGGATCTGGTCGGCACCATTCGCGGCAACGCCGAGCAGGTCGCGGGCAGCAGCCGCACCCTCGCCGAACTGAGCAATGACCTGCACAGCGGCGCCGAACATCAGGCCGGCGATACTGCGCTGATTCGCGATTCGCTGGGAGAACTCGAGGCGACCATTCAGCAAGTGGCCGGCGATGCTCGTCAGGCTGCCGACGCCAGTCGTCATGCCGGTCTCGCCGTCGAGCATGGGCAGGCTGTAATCGGCCAGAGCCTGACCGGACTGCATGCGCTGGTCGGTGAGGTTCAAGGCAATGCGCAGATGATCGAACATCTGGCAGAAGAATCAGCAACGATCGGCGGCGTGCTGACAGTGATTCGTTCGATTGCTGACCAGACCAATCTGCTCGCCCTGAACGCCGCGATCGAGGCGGCCCGCGCCGGGGAGATGGGCCGTGGTTTTGCCGTGGTCGCCGAGGAAGTGCGCTCGCTGGCACAACGCACCGCCGGGGCCACGGCAGAAATCCAGACGCTGATCGCCGGTCTGCAGACCGCCGCGCGACAATCGGTCGAAGGCATGCGCGCGCAGGTCGAACACGCCGAAGCCACGGCC
The DNA here is from genome assembly GCF_979258175.1 of Pseudomonas sp. AC255. NCBI lineage: Bacteria > Pseudomonadati > Pseudomonadota > Gammaproteobacteria > Pseudomonadales > Pseudomonadaceae > Pseudomonas > Pseudomonas sp. AC255. The sequence goes on from NZ_OZ409841.1 coordinate 4,589,815, forward strand.
AGTCAGGCGCAAGCGGCGGACGGTGCACTGGACAAAATCGTTGGCGCGATCCAGACCATCGCCGACACCGCCGTGCGCATCGCCGATGTCACCGCGCAGCAAAGTGGCGCGGTCAGCGAGATCCGCGATCACAGCGAGCGCATTCATCAATTGGGTGGGGATAACCTGCTGCGCATCGGCCAGGGCCGCGAACAGGGCGAGAATCTGTTGGTTCTCGGCGGCCAACTGCATACGGCCGTTCAGGCCTTCCGCGTCTGACGTACCACCTTCGCGAGCAGGCTCGCTCCCACATTGGAATGCATACCCCTGTGGGAGCGAGCCTGCTCGCGAAGAGGCTCTTGCCGACACCACGAATGACCGGATCAGCTCACTCGGTCACAAATTTCGCGCAAACATCGCCCATCGTGCCGCCTATTGCATGGAACTGGACAGTCACAAAGGCTTTGCGGCATAGTCGCCGGGTTCTGACGACTGCTCATTGATAACAAGGACAACGCAGATGGCGACGCTACTGGTGCTGCACGGCCCCAACCTGAACCTGCTCGGCACCCGGGAACCGGGGACCTACGGGTCAACGACCCTGGCGCAGATCAATCAGGATCTGGAGCGGCGCGCCCGTGAAGCCGGCCATCATCTGCTGCACCTGCAAAGCAACGCCGAGTACGAATTGATCGATCGCATCCACGCTGCACGCGGTGAAGGCGTGGACTTCATTCTGATCAATCCGGCGGCTTTTACGCACACAAGTGTCGCATTACGTGACGCGCTGCTGGGAGTGAGCATCCCATTCATCGAAGTGCATTTGTCCAACGTGCACAAGCGCGAACCTTTCCGCCATCACTCCTACTTCTCCGATGTAGCGGTAGGAGTGATCTGCGGCCTTGGCGCCAGCGGTTACCGACTGGCCCTGGAGGCCGCACTAGAGCAGCTTGAACACCAAGCTATACGCCCCTGACCGACCCTTGGGAGTTGATGATTCATGGATATCCGTAAAGTTAAGAAACTGATCGAATTGCTGGAAGAGTCCGGCATCGACGAGCTCGAGATCAAGGAAGGCGAAGAGTCCGTACGCATCAGCCGTCACAGCAAGACCCCGGCGCAGCAGTACTACGCGCCAGCCCCGATGCAGGCTCCGGCCGCTGCCCCTGCTGCCGCGCCAGTCGCCGCCGCTGCTCCGGCTGCCGCTGCTGCACCCGCGCTGAACGGCACCGTTGCCCGTTCGCCGATGGTCGGCACCTTCTACCGTAAATCTTCGCCAACCTCGCCTGCCTTCGTTGAAGTCGGCCAGACCGTGAAGAAAGGCGACACCCTGTGCATCGTCGAAGCCATGAAGATGATGAACCACATCGAAGCTGAAACCAGCGGTGTGATCGAATCCATCCTCGTCGAAGACGGCCAGCCGGTTGAGTACGACCAACCGCTGTTCACCATCGTTTGAACCGCGGAGAGCCTTTGATGACTGCGAAGTTGGAAAAAGTTCTGATCGCTAACCGCGGTGAGATCGCCCTGCGGATTCTGCGTGCCTGCAAAGAGATGGGCATCAAGACCGTCGCCGTTTACTCCAAGGCCGACAAAGAGCTGATGCACCTGGGTCTGGCAGACGAATCCGTCTGCATCGGCCCGGCGTCCGCCGCTCAGTCTTACCTGCACATTCCGGCCATCATCGCTGCCGCTGAAGTGACCGGCGCTACCGCCATTCACCCAGGCTACGGTTTCCTCGCGGAAAACGCCGATTTTGCCGAGCAGGTCGAGAACTCCGGCTTCGCCTTCATCGGCCCGAAAGCCGACACCATCCGCCTGATGGGCGACAAGGTATCGGCCAAGCACGCGATGATCGAAGCCGGCGTACCGACCGTTCCTGGCTCTGACGGCCCGCTGCCGGAAGACGAAGAAACGGCGCTGCGCATCGGTCGTGAAGTCGGCTACCCGGTGATCATCAAGGCCGCCGGTGGCGGTGGTGGTCGCGGCATGCGCGTGGTGCACAAGGAAGAAGACCTGATCGCCTCGGCAAAACTGACCCGCTCCGAAGCAGGCGCGGCGTTCGGCAACCCGATGGTCTATCTGGAAAAATTCCTCACCAACCCGCGCCACGTCGAAGTGCAGGTACTGTCCGACGGCCAGGGCCACGCGATCCACCTGGGCGACCGCGACTGCTCGCTGCAGCGTCGTCACCAGAAGGTTCTCGAAGAAGCACCGGCACCGGGCATCGACGAGAAAGCGCGCCAGGAAGTATTGGCTCGCTGCGTCAAGGCGTGCATCGACATCGGCTACCGTGGCGCCGGTACTTTCGAGTTCCTCTACGAGAACGGTCGTTTCTACTTCATCGAAATGAACACCCGTGTTCAGGTGGAGCACCCGGTTTCGGAGATGGTCACCGGTATCGACATCGTCAAGGAGATGCTCAGCATCGCCGCTGGCAACAAGCTGTCGTTCACTCAGGATGACGTGGTCATCCGCGGTCACTCGCTGGAGTGCCGGATCAACGCTGAAGATCCGAAGACCTTCATGCCGAGCCCGGGCACGGTCAAGCATTTCCACGCTCCAGGCGGCAACGGCGTTCGCGTCGATTCGCACCTGTACAGCGGTTATGCCGTGCCACCGAACTACGACTCGCTGATCGGCAAGCTGATCACTTACGGCGCAACCCGCGACGAAGCCATGGCACGCATGCGCAATGCCCTGGACGAAATCGTGGTCGACGGGATCAAGACCAACATCCCGCTGCACCGTGATCTGGTTCGTGACGAAGGCTTCTGCAAGGGCGGTGTGAACATTCACTACCTCGAGCACAAGCTGGCCAAACAGTCGTAAGGCTGAAGCGGCATGAAAAACCCGATCCCTGCGGATCGGGTTTTTTTATGCCTGCAACAAGCAGATCAGACCATTACCGTGGAGAACGCCTGCTGCTCGACCATTGCGGCAGATGCCCCCAGGCCAGCCTCATCGACCACCGCTCCTGCTGCGTTTTCATGTAACGGTCTGCGGGTGAACCGCCTCGTAAAGTTTCGGGCACGTATCGAGAGCCCGTCCGTGGCATAGCTCGATCTGGCGATAAGCGGGTTGTACAACCTGCCAATCTGACCAGCGGAATGCTTGAACACTCTCGAGACTCCATTGTTCAGATTCAGCACCACGCCATAGCTGTTGCCCAGGCAGGACGAGTATGACCAGTAATCCCATGTCGGCTGCAGGCCCTGTTCGCGCAACACGCGCCTGACCGGACCGCCGATGTCAGCACCCGCCGACAGCCAGTCGCCACCCACCAGCGTGGCGCGAATGTTCTGCGGTGTTCCCCCCAGACGCTCCAGCACCTGCGTGACACTTCGCTCGATCAACGGGCGAATATTGTGATCAAAATGAATGACCGCACCCACTCTCGTCGTCGGGTTATACAGCGAGGCGATGACGCAACTCTGCGCATTCAACGAAAACAGGTAGTTATCCTGCGATCCGGGACGGAAAGCCGCCACCACGGCTTCGCCCTGCAGCGCGCCGCGGTTCAGCACGGGCTCGACACCTCCAGGAAAAGCATCATTCAAATTGTTCACGCGCCCAAGGTTGCGCACGTTGCCTCCTGTGAGTCCGACCCTGGCATGTGTCCACTTGCCCCCCGGAGCAAGCTGAATCGGTTGCTGATAGATGGCGCTCGGGCGACGGGCATCGACCAGGCTCAGGCCACCGAAATGCGGATTTTCCCTGACCAGAAAGTACTTGCCTCTGTTGCGAATGTAATAGGCCGGTTGCGGCTGTGCAGCGCTGGACGGGCTGCGCCAGGTGCCGAAAAAGACGCCTTCTTCGCTCACCCTTTGCAAATGTTCGGGCGTCTTGCTGACGGCCTGCCTGGCATGAAAGCGTACTTCCCGGATCGCCGGCAGCGCGTCCCTGCGTAGCGGAGCCACGGTATTCAGACGCTCTGACAACAACGAGACAGGCCTCATGGTGTGCTTCAGACTTCTGGCCGCACCGCCCAGCCACTTGATCGCACTGCCTGCGCCGACCATGGCAAACAGCGCCCCCCACGACGCCTCCAGCCAGTGGCCGAGAGCGCCATCGATGTCGCCCTCCAGATGCGCCGCGACCGCCTGACCAGCGCTGACGGCAATCAACACAACGTCAAGCAGCAAGGCAAACGGTGGAAACACCATGCAAAACGGTGCGGCTGCAAACATCAGCCCCTTGACCACTTGGCGTTCGATCATTTGCGCGCGGCTGGTGGTGATGTCCTGCACATCCGTGACCGCGCGCTCGATGTACGCATTGAACTCGCTGCGCGCGTCAATCAGGCGCTGCGCTTCGTGCAGCGTATCGACGCGTTGTTTTTTTGCCGCAATCGCATACAGGGTGCGCGACACGATGCTGCGCGCAGCAACCGGCGTACGCGCCATCAAGTAGTCATGCAAAGCGCCGGCGATGTCGCCGAACAGTGACTGATATGCACGTACCACAATGCCGTCGGGAGCATCAGGCGTGTACAGCCACCAGGACGGCTCGGGGTCGAACGAGGTCAGCACATACACCCCGAGCACGACGTGATGGCGCACGGTGAACCTGAACACGCCGTCACTTTCAACCATGCTGGCGCCCGGAAAATGCGTACCCGGTGCTGGCACCTGGCTCAACAGAGAGACCTGACGGACCAGCGCCGAATACACCGCGTCGCTCAATCGCGCCTGACTTCTGGCCACGCGTAAATCCCGGTCCATCTTTGACAGCAGTACGTTGCGGTAGGCAAAGCGACGCGGTTCGTAGGCAGCATCACGCGGGTCGAGATATTTGCCACGAATCTCGCTGGCGTATTTTTCACCCAGCCACGCCCGGCGCAGATACAGCGCCAGATCAGCGCTGCGCACCTGGCTCAGATCCTGGCCAACCGACGATCGCACGCCTTTTTTCGGATGTTCGATGCCGGAGTTGTCATCGTAGCCGTGAATGGCCAGGTCGAGCAGCGTGGCAACCTGCTGCTTCCTGCGGTCGGCGACACCGGGGTTGTAATCGATCAACACGGTGGCCGGATCGACCGGTTCCAGCACGTTCTTGCTGCGCATATAGGGCGTGATCGCTGCGGCAACCGAGCGCCTGGCGAAATCGACAAAAACCTCGAAACCGCCCAGCAGCTCGTTGAACACCTGCTGATGAACGATCAGTTCCTGATTCAGACTGCTGATGCGCCGGCGAGCCTCGAGCGCGAGCGTCGTGTACCAGCGCAGCGAGTTGTCCTGCTCGACCCGCTGCAGGTTGTTTGCCAGGGCCATTTTTGCAGCGGCTTCGACGCACTCGTCGAACGGCAAGGGCGTTCGTCGAAGGTCACTCTGCATGCCCCAGAGAGCAGGACTGGCCGCCGCAGCCACAAGATAATCACGTGCCGGGTGATGTGCCGTCGGCGAAAGCTGCTGCAACAGATACTCGCGACCGGATTCGCTCTGCGTCCAGCTCCATACTTCGCCGGTCAACGCCGCAATCGAAGGCAACCGGACCCACTCCTGACCGTCCGGTTTGTTGGGCGCGTACAGCACCAGGTTATTCACCGCTTGCTCAGTCTCTGCCTGGTAGAACACCAGAAGATCGGCGCATTGCATGCCGTTGGGCAGCGTCAATGCGGCCACTTGCAACGGTTTCATTGCCGCTTGCCCAGACCACATCTGCTCCAGACGCTCATGGTCGGAATCCGCCAGATGAGCTGCGCAGCGCGCGACGAATGCGCTCTGCCTGAGCCGTACGGTGAACCAGTCGATGAGTGCCTTTTGCACTTCCGTGCGCTGGTACTGCTCGGCGAGAACGCGCAGGTAGTCCGCCGGATAATCCTGCTCCGCCAGCATGTCGGCAATGAATGCCAGCTTCAGTGACTGGTTGCGCAACGGCGCAGGACTGCTGATCTCCAGGACCGCTGCGAAGTCCTGCCCGATCGGCCCGCATGCCAGCAGGTCACTGAGGCTGCGATTGTGGGTCGGCTCACCGACCGCCGAGCGCCATCTGAGCCGCACGTCGATTCGGTCTGGTTCAACCGCCATGTCGAGCTTGAGCTGAATGTATTCGATGGCCTGCTGGCGGGCAAAGTCGCGCAACGAGCCGTGGCCCTGCAGCAGGTCATCGAGAGCTGCCTGCGCCAGTGACGTCTGCTCCTGATAATCGCGCAACAAGGCGCGATCCGGCTCCTTCAGCGCCTTCATCCATGACGGCAGTTGCGCGAAGGAATGCGCCTCGAGAATCTTTTTCTGCACCGGTTGCCAGGGCGGTCAATCGGTACCGACGCGTGCTGCGCGCCTGAACCCGGTCAATTTTGCTGCGCAATTGATCCAGTGTCAGGCCCGCCAGTTGGTCACGGCGCAACAACAACTCGATGTCCTTGATATAGCGCCGCAGCTTGCGCTTGATCAGGCGATCAAACAGCGCTTCCTGCCCTTTTGTCGCCCAATGTTCTCGCAGGTATTTTTTGTACTGGTCGAGGAAGTGCAGCGAAACGCTATCCACCGTCCGGATCACATGCTCATGACGGCTGGACGGTAAACCGGTGTCAGCGCCCCCGGCCAGCGAAATGGCGCGTCCTGGAGCGCCAGGAACATGACTGGCCGGCCGTCGATAAGCTTTTGCAGAATGGCGTCAAGCAGCGCAACTACAAAGCCCGGGGCGAAATGGCCGTCCGGGTAATGCCTGCGCAGTTCAGTCAAAGCGAAATGCTCCAGCGCCTCGAGCAACGTCATCTGGCCGTTCAAGCGCTTGTCGATCATCACCTGCCAGCGCGTAATGCGCAGCAGGATCTCCTGCACCGACCCCGTAGACGCAGCGGCTATCGGTGGTTTTTCTTCTACAGTCCCTTGTTGATCCGCCATGTCGCCCAGCCTTTTGTTGCGTAGAGATGAGCGCTCACTCTATTTGCCGACAAAAGTGCTCAGGCCATACATATGTATATCGCGGCCGCGAATGTGTAACAGCCAAGCGGTGTGTCCACTTTGCCGGCGACCTGGCGTAAACTGCGCGCTTTTGCAGCTTCGGGCTGCCCCACAGATTTTCAAAGGTGCCCGCCATGCCTTGGCTGCAAGTCCGTCTCGCCATCACCCCGGAACAAGCCGAAACCTACGAGGACGCATTCCTCGAAGTCGGCGCCGTGTCGGTGACTTTCATGGACGCCGAAGACCAGCCGATCTTCGAACCGGAACTCAACACCACGCCGCTGTGGTCGCACACCCACTTGCTGGCGCTGTTCGAAGGCGGTACCGAACCGGAGCCGGTTCTGGCCCATCTGGAATTGCTGACCGGCAGCCCGTTGCCCGAACATCACAGCGAAGTGATCGAGGACCAGGACTGGGAACGCAGCTGGATGGACGGTTTCGAGCCGATGCGTTTCGGCCAGCGTCTGTGGATCGTGCCGAGCTGGCACGCCGCGCCCGAGCCTGATGCGGTCAACCTGCTGCTGGACCCGGGCCTGGCGTTCGGCACCGGCACCCACCCGACCACCGCACTGTGCCTGGAATGGCTCGACGGTCAGGATCTGAAAGACTGCCACGTGCTCGACTTCGGCTGCGGCTCGGGGATTCTGGCGATTGCCGCCCTGCTGCTCGGCGCCAAACAAGCTGTGGGCACCGACATCGACGTACAGGCACTGGAAGCCTCGCGCGACAACGCTGGGCGCAACAATATTGCCGATGAGCTGTTCCCGCTGTACCTGCCCGAGGATCTGCCGCAGGTTCAGGCCGACGTGCTGGTCGCCAACATTCTCGCCGGCCCGCTGGTGTCGCTGGCGCCGCAGCTGTCCAGCCTGGTCAAGAGCGGTGGGCGCCTGGCGTTGTCGGGCATTCTCGCCGAGCAGGGCGAAGAAGTAGCGGCAGCTTATGCGCAGGACTTCGAGCTCGACCCGATCGCCAATCGCGACGGCTGGGTGCGCATCACCGGGCGTCGGCGCTAAAATGACCGCTTGCCTGAACCGGATCGCCGCATGACCGACAGTTTCGTCACCCAATGCCCGCATTGCCAGACCAGTTTCCGCGTCAACCATGCTCAGTTGAGCGTGGCGCGCGGGGTGGTTCGTTGCGGCTCCTGCCTGCAAGTGTTCAATGCCGCCAAGCAGCTGCTCGAACAACATTCCGGCAAGGACACGGTGACGCCGGTCGCACCAGGGCTGCCTGAAGCGCCCGCGCCTGTCAGCGATTCTGCGGTCGTCGAAGAGATCCCCGCACCGCGCGCCATCAGCCAGAAGCAATGGAGCGCGTCGGAACTGGATCTGGACAGCCTCGATCTGGACGAAGAACTCGCCCGCCTCGAACAGCGCGAAATCCAGCCGGCCGCCGAATTCGGCCGTACCCGCGAAGAATCCTTGAGCGCCCGACGCGACAGCCCGGAACCGGACGAAGGCACATGGCCCGACAGCCTGTTCAGCGAGCCTGCGGATGAGCGCAGCGTAGCGCCGGATATCGAACCGGATATCGACGGCATCGAAACCCTCGAACCCGAGCGCACCGAACCTTCGCTGTCGCTGGAGCCGGTGGATCTGGATGACGAGCCGCCGATCCCGCAACTGCGCCTGCACGATCCGATCGATCCCAACGCCCGCCGCGAACGCCTGTCAGCCAGCGACGACAACGATGACGACGATCTGCCATTGATCACTTCGCCGCGCAAAAACGCGAACGGGCCGAGCCCGGGGTGCGCGCCGAGGTCCTGCAGGATCTGACCGACGACCCGCTGCAACTGGACTGGCAGCAGCGCCGCTCGCCCTGGGGCCGGCGCCTGCTCTGGCTGGTGCTGGTGGTGTTGGCGGCCGGCGGCCTTGCCGCCCAGTACATCGCCTATCACTTCGAGGAACTGGCGCGGCAGGATCAATACCGACCGTGGTTCCAGCAGATCTGCCCGCAGATCGGCTGCACCGTGCCGTCGAAAGTCGATATCGGCAAAATCAAGAGCAGCAATCTGGTGGTGCGCAGCCATCCCGATTTCAGCGGGGCGCTGGTGGTCGACGCGATCATTTACAACCGGGCGACGTTTTCCCAGCCGTTCCCTTTGCTCGAACTGCGCTTCGCCGACCTCAACGGTCATCTGATCGCCAGTCGTCGCTTCAAACCCGGCGAGTATCTGAGCGGCGATCTCGAAGGCCTCGCGGAAATGCCGCCGCAGACGCCGATCCACATCGCCCTGGATATTCTCGATCCGGGGCCGAAAGCGGTGAATTACAGCCTGAACTTCCACTCACCGGAGTGAACCGCTTCAGCGTTTCTCGATTGACGGCATTTTTCTGACTGGATCGCGGCCAACCAAACCGTTGGCGATAACAGAATAACTGTTCAGATTTTGTTCAATTCAGCCTTTAACCAGTCATCGAGAGCGGGTATCATGCCCACCCTTTTTCGAACTCTCATGATCCGGCCCCACTTCAGGGAAGTCCTATGTCGGCGGTACGCATCGGCCCATATACATTGCAGAACGGTTTGATTCTCGCCCCGATGGCGGGCGTCACCGACCAGCCTTTTCGTCAGCTGTGCAAGCGTCTGGGCGCAGGGCTTGTAGTCTCGGAAATGGTCACCAGTGACATGAGCCTGTGGAATACCCGCAAGTCGCGCATGCGCATGATCCACGAAGGCGATCCCGAGCCGCGCTCGGTGCAGATCGCCGGTGGCGACGCGCAGATGCTGGCCGATGCGGCACGGGCCAACGTCGAACTGGGCGCACAGATTATCGATATCAACATGGGCTGTCCGGCCAAAAAGGTCTGCAACAAGGCCGCCGGCTCCGCGTTGCTGAAAGACGAAGCACTGGTGACCGAGATCCTGCAGGCCGTAGTGGCCGCGGTTGATGTGCCGGTCACCCTGAAGATCCGCACCGGCTGGGATCGCGAAAACAAGAACGGTCTGAACGTGGCGAAGATCGCCGAACAGGCCGGGATCACAGCGCTGGCCGTGCATGGCCGCACCCGCGCCGATCTGTACACAGGGGAAGCCGAGTACGACACGATTGCCGCGATCAAGCAGGCCGTGTCGATCCCGGTGTTTGCCAATGGCGATATCGATTCGCCGGAAAAGGCCCGATACGTGCTTGATGCGACCGGTGCCGATGGCCTGCTGATAGGCCGGGCCGCTCAAGGGCGGCCATGGATTTTTCGCGAGATCGATCATTTCCTGCGTACCGGCGAGAAATTGCCGGCGCCGGAACTGAGCGAAGTGGAACGCATCCTGCTGGAGCATCTGGCTGCCCTTCACGCCTTTTATGGTGACGTGATGGGCGTGCGCATTGCCCGCAAGCATGTGGGCTGGTATCTCGCAACCTTGCCGGGCGCCAGGGAGTTTCGCGCCCGTTTCAATCGTTTGGATGGTACGGAAACACAATGCGCCGACGTTCGGGAGTTCTTCGCCGAGCGTTACAAGAGCCTGACAGGGGACGAAGAAGGGGTGGCCGCATGACGATGATGACCGAGACTTTAGTGAGTGGAACAACACCCGTGAGCGACAACGTGAATTTGAAACAGCACCTCAACACGCCGAGCGAAGAAGGCCAGACCCTTCGCGGGAGTGTCGAGAAGGCGCTGCACAATTATTTCGCCCACCTTGAGGGCGCGTCCGTCACGGATGTGTACAACCTGGTGCTGTCCGAAGTCGAGGCGCCCCTGCTCGAAAGCGTGATGAACTACGTCAAGGGCAACCAGACCAAGGCCAGTGAGCTGCTGGGACTGAACCGCGGCACGCTGCGCAAGAAACTCAAGCAGTACGATCTGCTGTAAGCATTCAATCAAACCAGAAAGGCGCCCGCGTAAAAAACGGTCGCCTTTTTTGCTGACTTCCTTTGCTTTTGATGGAAATTGAGATGACCGACCAGACTACCCGCCTGCCGATCCGCCGCGCCTTGATCAGCGTTTCCGACAAGACCGGGATCCTCGAATTCGCCAAGGAGCTCGAAGCTCTGGGCGTCGAGATCCTCTCCACCGGCGGAACGTTCAAGCTGCTGCGCGACAACGGCGTTGCCGCAGTGGAAGTCGCGGATTACACCGGTTTCGCCGAGATGATGGACGGTCGGGTGAAAACCCTGCACCCGAAAATCCACGGCGGCATCCTCGGTCGTCGCGGTACTGACGACGCGATCATGAACGAGCACGGCATCAAGCCGATCGATCTGGTGGCGGTCAACCTGTACCCGTTCGAAGCGACCATCAACAAGCCAGGCTGCGACCTGCCGACCGCCATCGAGAACATCGACATCGGCGGGCCGACCATGGTCCGTTCGGCAGCGAAAAACCACAAAGACGTGGCCATCGTGGTGAATGCCAGCGATTACGCCAACGTTCTGGAAAATCTCAAGGCCGGCGGCCTGACCTACGCCCAGCGTTTCGACCTGATGCTCAAGGCTTTCGAACACACCGCCGCCTACGACGGCATGATCGCCAACTACATGGGCACCGTGAACCAGGGCGCTGAAACCTTGAGCACTGAAGGTCGCAGCGAATTCCCGCGCACTTTCAACAGCCAGTTCATCAAGGCTCAGGAAATGCGCTACGGCGAGAACCCGCACCAGAGCGCGGCGTTCTACGTGGAAGCCAAGCCTGCCGAAGTCGGCATCGCCACCGCGACCCAGCTGCAAGGCAAAGAACTGTCGTACAACAACGTCGCCGACACCGACGCTGCGCTGGAATGCGTGAAGAGCTTCGTCAAGCCAGCCTGCGTGATCGTCAAGCACGCCAACCCGTGCGGCGTGGCGGTCAGCCCGGATGCCGAAGGCGGCATCCGCCAGGCTTACGAACTGGCCTACGCCACCGACACCGAGTCGGCGTTCGGCGGCATCATCGCCTTCAACCGTGAACTGGATGCCGAGACCGCCAAAGCGATCGTCGAGCGTCAGTTCGTTGAAGTGATCATCGCCCCAAGCGTCAGCGAAGAAGCCCGCGCCATCGTTGCCGCCAAAGCCAACGTACGCCTGCTGGCCTGCGGCGAGTGGTCGGCTGAGCGCGCCGCTGCCTGGGATTACAAGCGCGTCAACGGTGGCCTGCTGGTGCAGAGCCGCGATATCGGCATGATCAGCGCCGATGACCTGAAAGTGGTGACCAAACGCGCGCCGACCGAACAGGAAATCCACGATCTGATCTTCGCTTGGAAAGTCGCCAAATACGTCAAATCCAACGCCATCGTCTACGCCAAGAACCGCCAGACCATCGGTGTCGGCGCCGGCCAGATGAGCCGCGTCAACTCGGCACGCATCGCCGCGATCAAGGCTGAGCACGCCGGTTTGCAGGTGGCCGGTTCGGTCATGGCGTCCGACGCGTTTTTCCCGTTCCGCGACGGTCTGGACAATGCGGCCAAGGTCGGCATCACTGCGGTGATCCAGCCGGGCGGTTCGATGCGTGATGCTGAAGTGATTGCCGCTGCCGACGAAGCCGGTATCGCAATGGTATTCACCGGCATGCGCCACTTCCGTCACTGATTATTTTGCTTGATCGTACCCACGCTCTGCGTGGGCACGCAGCCCGGGACGCTCCGCGTCCCTCGGACGCGGAGCGTCCGTAGAGGCATTCCCACGCGGAGCGTGGGAACGATCAGCCCCCACAGAATTAGCGTCATCCGAGGTTTTTGAAATGAATGTTTTGATCATTGGCAGCGGTGGCCGTGAACACGCTCTGGCCTGGAAAGTGGCTCAGGATCCGCGTGTGCAGAAGGTTTTCGTTGCACCGGGCAACGCTGGCACCGCCATTGAAGCCAAATGTGAAAACGTCGCCATCGACGTGTTGGCGCTGGAGCAACTGGCCGATTTCGCGGAAAAGAACGTTTCCCTGACCATCGTCGGCCCGGAAGTGCCGCTGGTGGCTGGCGTGGTCGATCTGTTCCGCTCCCGTGGCCTGGACTGCTTCGGTCCGACCGCCGGTGCAGCGCAACTGGAAGGTTCGAAAGCCTTCACCAAGGATTTCCTCGCCCGCCACAAGATCCCGACCGCCGATTACCAGAACTTCACCGAGATCGAGCCGGCCCTGGCTTATCTGCGTGAGAAAGGCGCGCCGATCGTGATCAAGGCCGATGGCCTGGCTGCCGGCAAAGGCGTGATCGTCGCCATGACCCTGGCCGAAGCCGAAGACGCCGTGCGTGACATGCTCGCTGGCAACTCGTTTGGCGACGCCGGTTCACGCGTGGTGATCGAAGAATTCCTCGACGGCGAAGAAGCTTCGTTCATCGTCATGGTCGACGGCAAGAACGTGCTGCCGATGGCCACCAGCCAGGATCACAAACGCGTCGGCGACGGCGACAGCGGCCCGAACACCGGTGGCATGGGTGCCTACTCCCCTGCCCCGGTGGTCACCGCCGAGGTGCATCAGCGCGTGATGGATCAGGTGATCTGGCCGACCGTGCGCGGCATGGCCGAGGAAGGCAACGTCTACACTGGTTTCCTTTATGCCGGTCTGATGATCGACAAGGCCGGTAACCCGAAAGTCATCGAATTCAACTGCCGCTTCGGCGATCCGGAAACCCAACCGGTGATGCTGCGTCTGCAATCGAGCCTGGTGCTGCTGGTTGAAGCCGCATTGGCGCAAGCGCTGGACAAGATCGAAGCACAGTGGGATCCGCGTCCGAGCGTTGGCATCGTTCTGGCTGCTGGCGGCTACCCGGGCGACTACGCCAAAGGCGCAGCGATCAACGGTCTGGACGCAGCGTCAGGTCTGGAAGGCAAAGTCTTCCACGCCGGCACCGCGTTGAAGGACGGTCAGGTCGTTACTGCCGGTGGTCGTGTACTGTGTGCCACTGCCATGGGCGCCACCGTGGGTGAAGCTCAGCAGCAGGCCTACAAACTGGCCGCTGCCATCGACTGGGAAGGCTGCTTCTACCGCAAGGACATCGGCTACCGTGCCATTGCCCGTGAACGCGGCGAAACCCAGGAGTAAGCGATCCATCAGGCCCGGCGCGGGATGCCATTCCTCGCCGGGCTGTTCGGTCGTCGCGCATCGTTATATTCTGGCATCAACCTACGAAGGGATTTCGCCGTGCGCTGGCTCAGGATTGCCATAAGCTTCACCGTCACGCTGATGACCTTGCTCTGCATGCTCCCGGCCCAGGCCGCGCAAGGCAGTGGCTGGTCGGTATTGCTTGACGATCAGGGCATCCTGCAACTGAGCGACATCCGCTCCGCTCGCTACACCAATCAATTCAGCCCCATCGAGCTTGACCGTCTGACCGCGGCCGAACCCGAGGGCGCCCTGTGGCTGCGCTTCAAACTGGCGCCGGGCAAGCACGAACAAGTGCTGCGCATCTTTGCCCCCGACCTGTCCCAACTCAATCTCTACGTGCTCGACGGCGACCGGCTGATCGAGCAACGCAATACCGGCAACGAACGGCCGCAGGCCGAACATCCTTTGCCAAGCAGCGATTTCATGCTGCCGCTGCCCCAGGCCGACAAGCCGCTGGACGTCTACGTGCGCATGGTCTCCGGCCATCAGCTACGCCCGCAAATCACCCTGCAAGCGGCAATCGAGGGCGCAGCCGATCAGAAGCAGACGCTGATTTTCGGCCTGCTGTTCGGCTGCCTCGCCATGCTCCTGCTGCACAACCTGGTGCGCTACGCCTACTCGCGCTCGCGCAGCAGTCTGTGGCTGGCGATCTGTGAAGGCCTGCTCGGACTGAGTCTGTTCCTGTTGCTCAATCTCGCCGGTCCGTGGTTGCCGAACTGGCAAGCCATTCAGACGCCGGGCGCTTATCTGGCATTGCTGCTGACGGCTCCAGCCGGATTGATGTACGCCCTGCGCTTCTTTGCACCACTGGGCCAGCATCCGCTGAACAAACTGCTGTGGGGCGACATTCTGTTGATCGTCACGTGCAGCCTGTTGCTGCTGTTCGTCAACACCTTGCCGCTGAACATCATCACCTACGCATTGGTCGCATTGGCCGGTCTGAGCATGTTGCTGGTGGGTTTCTATCACTGGCAGAAGGGCTATCGCCCGGCGCGTCTGTTCGTCGCCGCCATGATCGTGTTCAACATCGGCACCCTGGTTATCCTGCCGGCGCTACTGGGGCTGACCCTGGTCACGCCGCAAGGCCTGATCATGACGTTGATGTTGTTCATTTGCATCAGCGGTCTGCTGATGAGCGTCGCCTTGGGCGAGCGACAGCGCAGCATCACTGAAAGTCGTTTCAGCATCAGCCGCGACCTGGCGGCAAGCAACGCCGAAATCAACGCCAAAGCCGAATTCCTCGCCAAGATCAGCCACGAAATCCGCACACCGATGAACGGCGTACTGGGCATGACCGAGCTGCTGCTGGGCACGCCGCTGTCGGTCAAGCAACGCGATTACGTGCAGACCATCCACAGCGCCGGCAACGAACTGCTGACCCTGATCAACGAGATCCTCGACATCTCCAAGCTCGAATCCGGGCAGATCGAACTTGATGACGTGCAGTTCGACCTCAACGCCTTGATCGATGATTGCCTGAGCATCTACCGGGCCAAGGCCGAACAACAGAACGTCGAGCTGATCAGCTTCATCCAGCCGCAAGTGCCACGGGTGATCAGCGGCGATCCGACGCGCCTGCGCCAGACCTTGCTGAGCCTGCTGGAAAACGCCCTGAAGAAAACCGAAGAAGGCGAAGTGCTGATCGTCGTTGCACTGGATGAGCGCAGCAGCAAGCCGCGCCTGCGCATTGCCGTGCAGGACAGCGGCGTGCCGATGGAGCCGGAAGAGCGCGAAGCACTGTTGCACGCCGAATTGCACAGCAAGCACTTCCTCTCGGCCAATCGCCTCGGTGGCAATCTCGGCCTGGTGATTGCGCGCCAACTGATCCGCCTGATGCAAGGCGAGTTCGGCATCAAGAGTGGTGCCACCCAGGGCAGCACTTTGTGGCTGACCCTGCCGCTGGACCCGGATCGCCTCGAACATCCGACCTCCGACCTGGACAGCCCGCTGCAAGGCGCGCGGGTATTGGTGGTCGACGACAACGACACTTGCCGCAAAGTGCTGGTGCAGCAGTGCAGCGCCTGGGGCCTGAATGTCAGCGCCGTGCCGTCGGGCAAGGAAGCGCTGGCGCTGCTGCGCACCAAGGCGCATCTGCGCGATTACTTCGACGTGGTCCTGCTCGACCAGAACATGCCCGGCATGACCGGCATGCAACTGGCAGCGAAGATCAAGGAAGACCCGAGCCTGAACCACGACATTCTGCTGATCATGCTCACCGGCATCAGCAACGCGCCGAGCAAGATCATTGCGCGCAATTCGGGGATCAAACGAATACTGGCCAAACCGGTGGCCGGCTATACGCTCAAGACCACGCTGGCTGACGAGCTCAATCAACGCAACAAGGGCCAGGTCGCGTTCCAGCCGCAGGTCGTTACGGCGGCCACAGCGGCCAAAGTGCCCAGCGACTTCCGCATCCTTGTCGCCGAAGACAACACCATTTCGACCAAAGTGATCCGTGGCATGCTCGGCAAGCTCAACCTGCAACCGGACACCGCGAGCAATGGTGAAGAAGCGCTGCAAGCGATGAAGGCCCAGCGTTACGACCTGGTGCTGATGGACTGCGAAATGCCGATCCTTGATGGCTTCTCCGCCACTCAGCAACTGCGCGCCTGGGAAGTCAGCAATCAGCGCATCCGCACACCGGTTGTAGCCCTCACCGCGCACATCCTCGCCGAACACAAGGAGCGCGCCCGGCAGGCCGGCATGGACGGGCACATGTCCAAACCGGTCGAGCTCTCCCAGTTGCGCGAGTTGATCGAACACTGGGTTGCCCAGCGCGATCAGCAGAACCGGGCCACGACCCAGCCGTCGTAAACCGACAGAATCTGCGGTGCCTGATAGACTCCCCCGACTCCATCGCCAGTGAGCTTGCATCATGCTCCATGTGTTGTTCAGCGTTTATCTGAAGATGCTGGTGCTCTACAGCCCGTTCTTCGTGTTGTCGTGCTTTATCAGCCTGACCCGTGGCTATTCGCGCAAGGAACAGCGGCGTCTGGCGTGGAAGGTCGCCCTCGCCACACTGATTTCCAGTGTGCTGCTCTATTTGTTCGGGCGGGTGATTTTCGATGTCTTCGGCATCACCGTGGACGCCTTCCGCATCGGTGCCGGCAGCGTGTTGTTCATTTCCGCGCTGGGCATGGCTCAGGGCAAACCGGCGGTGCAGGCCGACAATGTGCAGCAGGACGTGACCATCGTGCCGCTGACCATTCCGCTGACGGTCGGCCCCGGCACCATCGGCGCCTTGCTGGTAATGGGCGTCAGCCAGCCGCACTGGGACGACAAGCTCACTGCAATCATGAGCATCGCCCTGGCCAGTTTTACTGTCGGAGTGGTGCTGTATCTGTCCAATCGCATCGAGCGGATTCTCGGCGATCAGGGCTTGCAGATTGTCAGCCGCTTGATGGGATTGTTTGTTTGCGCACTGGCCGCGCAAATCATCTTTACCGGTGTGAAAGGCTATCTGGTGCCTTGAGTATTGTTGCCGCGCAACCGCCACAACGAAACGCCGCGTACGGTCACCGTTCGCGGCGTTTTGCTGTGCGGAGCGACCTCAGCGCAGCGCTGCGATCACCGCTGTCAGGCTGACCGTGGCCTCTGCGCCGCGCACAGTGGCAAACGCTTCCAGCCCTTGAGCCAGCGTGAACGTGTGTGGCCGCCCGGCAATGGGCAGCATCAGTAGCAGTGGGCGTTGTCCGTCGAAATTACGCAAGATCAGACTGTGCCCGGAGTCCGGATCGGTCAGTACCACACCGTCATCGACCCGTGACATCCACCAATGCCCGCACTCGTCCAGATCCAGATCCAGCAGGCAAGGTTCTGCCGTTTCAGCATCCGAAGCCTGTCGTCCATCGACCACGATGCAGTCCAACCGCTGGAAGGACGCTTGCGCCAGCCGATAACCCGAGGTCTGCGCACCGTAAGTCAGCAGCAGCCTGGTGACGCCATCGGGCAACAATGTTTCGATCTCTGTGATGTCATCACCTACCTCAAGCACCATGACCTCGGCGTCGCGATGGGCATAACTGTCGGGCAGCCAGACGCCGTCGTTCGGGCCGGCGCTGAAAATCAGTTGGTCGACCGGGTCGAACAGCATCGGCTGCTTCGACCCGCGCGTACCGAGGAATGCCGACCACTGTCCGTCACTGCGCCCGGACAGATCAAACAGCCGATCAAGTTGCGGCAGGTAATACAGATAGCGTCCGGTTGCACTTGCCACTTGTATGACAGGCGCGTGGGCATGCCCGTGCAACAATGCTCGCAGGCGTGCACGTAACTGTTGATCGCTCTGCCCCGGCACATGAGACCAGCGATTTTCCACGCCTACGATCATTGCCGGCTGGTTATCCAGCAATTGCAGATGCACCCCGTCGAGGGTCTGCGCAATCAGCCCTTCACCCTGGCGCCGCACCTCAGCAAAGTCCATGACGTCCAGACCTTTTCAGGCCTGTCGAGCACCTCCGGTTTCAGCAAACGATGGTCAGCGGCAAACACTCCCCGCAGTGCTTCGATCGCCATCAGCGGCTGGCGGTAAAGTTGTCCGGCGCTGACCTCAAGCAACCAGACAGCGCTTTGATCCGGGGTCAGACCGAGCAGCGCCAGCTCCTTGCCCTGACCGATATCGGCCACAGCGACTTTGCCATCGACACACCACACAGTCAGGAACGCCTGACCTGCCCCATCACGTAAACCGAAGACCGGCAAAGGCAGCAACGGCGCTTTCGTGGCCAGCGAATGCAATGCGCTCAACCAATCGGGATGTCGCTGCAGCCAACGCTGCCCGACACCGGCGAACCGGAGAATCGAAGGCTTATCGGCCTGATCGAGCCACGCCTCATCGCTTCTGTGCGCAAGGGAAGGTACCCCGTACTGAAACACAATCGCGTCGTCGATCGCTGCCGCTGCCGGCACGTCGACGATATCGACCTCGAACAGACGGCCGTCATCCTTGGTCGCAAGGTAGCGCTGGTCCGCCAGGTTGATTTCGACCACATCGTGTTCGATCACCACATTCTGCCAATGACCGACACGGGGTTCGATGCCGCGGCTGATCGTCCGCTCCTGCTGGCTATAGAACAGCACCGCGTTGTTTTCAGGGCTGGACGGCATCAGCATCAACAAGTCTTCGGGCCAGGACAGGTCTTGCCTGGCCTGAATGCACTTGCCCGTCGTCTTGTTCAGCCAAGCCCTGTCGCGCAACTGCGACCCGGCATAGCCCTCGACAACAATGAACGGAGCACAAGACCAATCACTGCTGCTGGCGGCCATGTCTGACGAGACGCTCATGTCCGGGGCATCGGTTTGTCGAAGCGCTTCACGCGGCTCGAACCGATAGTCCTCGGCGGCAAAAGCGATCTGGCAAGCGGTCAGTTCTACATGCTGCCCGCTGATCCGGTACTCGACCGTGGTGGTGCCATGCAACGCTTCTGCCGTCAGCTTCTGCGCAATCCGCAGCGCTCCATCGGCTTGTTGTCGGCAGCCGATGATGGTCGAACCTGTACGTGGATTTTTCAGACGGTAGCGATGCTGGACAGTGCCGGTCAGCACATCGACCCGCCATACCGATGGATGATCGGGATGGTAGAACCACGCATGGCGGGCGTTGACGCCTGCCAGAACCACACCCTCGTTCACCTCCAGCGGCAGGTTACGCGCGAACAGCACCCGATCCCGCGCAGTGTCGTAATAGCCGGTAGTCACCACTGGCCGGTTCGGCGAATCGAACGGCACTCTGAAGTTACGCAACGGCAAATAGGCTGCGGTCAGTTGTCCGCTTGCGACCTGAGCGCGCAAATAACGCTGCACCGGCGCCGGGATGCCGCTGGCGGTCATGATTCCGCTACGCAGTTGAGTTGCAGCGTTGTTTTCGTAGTCGAGGACAACGGCGATCAGATGCAGGCTGCGGCCCGTCCAGTCGATCCGGAACAGCCCCTCGGCCAGCTCGATGACGCCGTCAAAACGATTCAACACGAGGCCATCGACCAGCATGTCAGGTGCGCTATCGATGCTGTCCCGTGGTTTTGCACGAAAGCTGACCTGCTCGACCCGTACCCAGGACGCCTGCACCGTCCAGGTCACCTGTTCCCAGCCTTGGGCTTGCTCGAAATTCACCGCCAGCAGGCCTGGCACCAACCGAATTCGGTATTGCCCCTGCGGCGCGGTGATCCAGTAGGCAATCTTCTCGCGCCACTCTGGTGGCAGGTCCGGAACCACCAGTTGGCTGACCTCAGCGCTCAACTGCACCTTGATCGTCGTGGCCATGAATACCGGATGCAGCTTGTAGAGGATGTGTGGCGCAAATGGCGTACTGAACAGGTAAAACACCCGGTTACCGAGCGCGTCATATTCCAGCTGATGTGCCAGGCGGTCATGCAACCGCGGATAGCGGGTCGTGGAAAAAGGCACGGTTCCGGCGCTGCCGAGTTGATATTCGTAGCCGTAGTAACAGATTGGCGAACAAGGCAGCACCACCATCGTGGGCAAAGTACCCCAGACGCTGCCGACAGCAGGGCGTTGAAAGGCTCTGGGGATGTTGATCGCAGCATGCCGCCTGGCCGGATCATCGTCGTATTGCGGCAATTCCAGTGCACTGCCCTTCCAGGGGTAAAACTTCTGCCCTTCGAACGCCACCCTTCTGCTGTGCAGATCCACCTCGGTAATCACTGCCAGTGCGGGGAACTGCAAGACCGCACGAACGCTTTCGTAAGACTGCTGATAAGCGTCGTGAATCTGCGAGAGGTGCTCGCCGATGGCCGCAGCCTTGTCCATGATCTGCCCGAGATTGCTGGCAATCGCGGTCACCCCGATACCGACGCCCAGTAGCGGCACGGACAGCGCTGCGGCGAACGCGCCCACCGTTCCGCCCGCCGCCAGGGCGACGATATCCAGACCCAGGGCCGCCGTATTGAACGCCAGAGACGTGGAGAATCGCGCCCGCTGCTCATGATTCTCTGCCTGCGTCAGGTTGTAGATGTCGAAGCCGATATTGGCCACGGAAAATGCCACCCCGACACCCGTGGCGGCCTGCCCGGCCAGACGTGCGGAGAACGAGGTCTGCTGCAACGCCCGCTCGGCCACCGCTAAATGGCGCACCAACTGGATGACCTGCACTGCATCGCTGGCCACACCAAAGCCCAGCTGTGCATAACTGACGTACACCTGAAGTTGCAGGGCGACGGTCAGTGTCGGCGCTGTATCGCCAGCGCGGTACTCGCGCTGGCGCATTTCACTGATCAGCGTCTGGATCGCAAAGGCGAAACTGAGTCGGCTGCCACCGTCGTGATCAGCCGTCTGCCCGGGCCTGGCCGCACCGCCCTGCACGAGTCGTTCGACGTATTGCCTGATTTTCTGAAAGCGCGAATCCCGGGTGCTGACCGTCCGGGCATTTTGCGCATTGCGCAGATCCATCAGCGTAATGCTGTGGCCGCCGTCGGCGTTTTTGCTGTGGGTATCGAGCAACGGCACGTAATCACGCGCCAGGTTGTGCTCACGGCGCAAACGCTCGGTCGCCTGCTCGAACTCGCTGGTCCAGTAGCGTGCGTCCAGTTGCGCAAGGCTGGTGCCCAGCCGAGCGTTTTCCCCCAGAGATCGGGTACGGGCCAGCGCTTGCTTGTGCCAGATCGAGGCTCCCTGCGGATCGGCCAGTGCAACGTTGTGCAGAAAACTGTCCACACGCAGATCCGATGACAGCCTGCGTTCGGCGATCGCCGCAGTGTCCAGCTCAGTGACGGTGAACTGCGCCGTGGCCATTTCACCCAGACCATAAAGCTTCGCCAGCGCGTTATCGTCCGCGCTCAGATAACGCTCTACGCCACGTTGCAACTGCGCGCCATCGGCAAATCCGTAGAGGGCGAAGTTGGGATCGTAGAAGCGATAGGCCGCGTGCTCACCGGTTCGCACTTTCGCCAGCAGCAGGGCGTGGTCGCCAGTGTCGAGCAGCAGCACCGCAGGCGCCGCACTGGCGTCCAGCGCGGCGATGATGCTGTCCATGCGTTGCACGCCGCGAACGCTGCCGACCTCGCCGGTGGGCAAGGCGCGCAGTTCGTCCAGCGCACTGCGCAACGCCCGCGAGCCAAGTTCGTCCGGACTCGCGCTGGCGCTGGCGACATGCCCGACCAACGCCCGTTCCGCCGGCTCGCCGGCTGCCACTGCGGCGCCCATCAGCAGCGCCAGCGGATAACAGCGGCGCCCCGGGTCGCCCGCGTTGCGCTGCAACAGATCCTGCGGCAACTGCTTGACTGACACCGCGCCAGCCTTGAAAAAGACGTCACGCACTTGCCCGCTGCGCTGCAGGATCTGCGTGCGAAACTCCCGCTGCGCGCTGTGCTTGATCTGGCCGATACGTTCGCCCCACTGGCGCAGCGTCAGCGGCTCGGACATGGCTTGCACCTTGAGCTCGCGGGTCGTCGATGTGGCCGTCGGCAGCTCGCGTTCAAGTCCGTTTTCGAACGCCGCCGAGCGGCGCTGGCGCACGGCTTTTTCAATCGCATCGTAGCGCGCAAAAGTGCCGTCGCGGTCGGTGGCGATGGCCAGGTCGCGCACCTGTTGCCAGGTATCGGCGAACCCGACATCGTCCACGCTCGTTGCGCCGAAAATCCCCCCGAGCACGACTCGCATCGCGGGGCTCAGTTGTTCCAGCGGCAGCGTACCGTGGGCGATCCGGCTGAACAGTTCGTTGAGATGGCTGACCGATTCCGCACCATGGGAGGTCGGCACAACCACAGGTCCTTGCGCCAGCACTTGCTGACGGGCGTCGAAGTCGATGACCACGGCTTGAGCGAAATTGACCTCCCCGCTCAACTTGTCTCGCATCGCTCGAATGAACGGCTCGCCCAGATCATCCATCAAGCGTTGCAGCACTGAGGTCAACAGCACCGGTTTGCCCTCGACAACTGGCCAGCCGCGCTCGAAGGTCAGGCTTCGATCGCTGAGCAGGTTGGACAAGCGTCCGGCATAACGAGACTTGAGCTTTCCCTCGGCCCACCGGGCGTGTTCCTTCTCCAGCCAGTCTTTTTCCGTACCCCTGACGATCCAGCCGGAAATGGTTTCCTCTTCGGTATTGACGTTGTAGCCCTCGCGCAGACGCTGTTGCGCCAGCACCTGACGAGTGAAAAACGGATCGCAATTGGCTTCGATATATTCATGTAATCCGGCGAGTGCCGCGCCCGGGCCGGTGAGCGTTACCGTACCCGCCGCGTCATTGCGGATACCGTCCCGGTAATAGGTGACAACCGCTTTAAGCAATTGGTAGGCATAAGCTTCATTCCAGCTGGTGAAGTTCGACCTGACCAACATCTCTTCAATGACTGTCGCCGCGACCGTGGTCAGGGTTTCACCGTCGGCCCAACCGGATGCCGAGTTGGCCATGCGCTTTTCAACTTCAGCGAGCACGTCGTAATTGAGCCGAATGACTTGCATGATCGACATCGTCATGCCGCTGCCCGGCTGGGCGATGAAATGAGCATTCATTTCTTCATTGATTTGCAGCCCCATGCGAAAGCCGTTCTCCGCAGCCTCCACGACTTTTGGCGCTATGAACAGTTCAAGGACGTCGGGTTTGCTGCGAGCAAAATCCTCGAGAAGTTGTTTATGTTGCTCTGGAAGACTGTCGGTCCTGTCGGGGTAATGCTGCGGATCGCGCCCCGGCATCAACTGCGGATTGTTGTTCAACAGAAGTTGCAGGACTGCGATTTTCTGCGTCTGGCTGTAATCGCTGATATCGACACCGCCCAACTTGTCGAGCAGCGGCGGCAGATAATCCATGTCGGTATAACGCCCGCCTTCACGAAATTCCGCCTGCAAGCGCACCACATCGCTCGCTGCAGCGAAGTTGCCGCGCATCGACACTTCGCGGTGGTAGACGTCCGCCAACAAGTCATCGGCAAAGGCGTGAGTGACATCGCGTAATTGCAGATCCGGCCCCACCATCGCCAGATGGCTGTCGAGGCAGCGCTGACGAAAAGCCTGCAGCGACGCGCGGTCCTTGCCATAAGCACGCACCATCAGATCGATGCGTGCTTCATCGGTCCGCCCCTTCCACCTCGGCTGGCTGAGGTAGTCGAACATCTGCTGTTTCAACACCCGTGCACGCTCTTCAATCATCGTCGCCAATTGCGCGGCATGGTTGAGCTGGTCGCCACCGGTCGTCATGACATCAGCCCTGGCACTGTCGAGGATGACCCGGTTCATCTCGAAAGCCAGCAACGCATCGCTGTCGTACCAAAGGTTGAAGCGGTAACCCTCCGCCGCCATCACCTGGCGCCAGATATTCATGTAATCGCGCTGATTGACCCCGACTTCGCTTCCGCCAACCCAGACGAAATGGATGACTTTCGGCACCGGCCGGGTCGGCCCCGACAACATTTGCACGGTCGTCGAAAGCCGTGACAGATAACGTTGCAGCCCTCGCGCAATGTCATCGACAACCACCGGAACAGGGTTTTTTTGCGTTTCAACAGCACTGCAAGTTGCTCTTGAAACAGGCTCGCCAGGGTCAACAACGACACCGGGTCGGTCGTTTGACCGGCTTGCTGGTAATAGTCGTTCAGCGCTTGATATTGGGGGTGGCAGAAAGCTCCCGCAATGCTTTTGAAAGTACGGAATACTCTTGCGCAGAAATGAATGCTCGCCCGAACGAGTAATCGTTTTTTAAAGCCATCACACACTCCTTGTTTATTGAATGGCCCATTGACGCGCGCACTCTTGCGCCGCTGCAGAGCGGTAAATTGATTTGAACGACACTCGACAAGTGCTATGAACACAGCACCCTAGTGGGCGAATACGCGCCACACAAACAACAAGGAATACAAAGCTTGTCCCCGGCAATATCTGATAACACCGAAGCACTATGCTGTAACGGCTGCGAAATAATTAGCGGACCGGCGCGCCCGTCGGCCATAAAAAATGGCCCTGCCCTGTGGGACATGACCATTGTTTATTGCTGGTGGAAAACAATTGAAACTTCAATCGGACTTACAACCGCTCAAACTTTCCCAAAGCTGAATATTGAATGAGCGGAGGGCTTTTCAGGAAAGCGGTTTTTCACCATACCAACGCGGCGTATACACCCACTCACCGCCCCCGGCACGGGCGAAGGTGCAGGTGGTCGAAGAACCGATCAGCACCATGGTGCGCATGTCCACCTGTTCCGGTGTCAATGCGCCCAGGGTCGTGGTGCGCAGCGTCTGCCCCGGCCGGCCGATGTCCCGGCCGAGCACCACCGGTGTTTCAGGCGAGCGGTGCTGCGCAACAATCTCCAGTGCGCGGCCCAGTTGCCACGGGCGCGCCCGGGAAATCGGGTTGTAGAACGCCAGGGCCAGATCCGCTTCGGCGGCCAGATCCAGACGCTTTTCGATGATCGACCACGGCTTGAGGTTGTCCGACAGCGACATCACGCAGAAGTCGTGGCCCAGCGGCGCACCGGCCTGAGCCGCAGTGGCCAGCGAGGCGGAGACGCCGGGGAGGATTTCCAGATCAACGCTGTGCCACGCCGGATCGTCCGATTCGTGCAGGGCTTCGAGCACCGCAGCGGCCATGGCGAATACGCCCGGGTCGCCCGAGGAAACCACGATCACCGAGCGGCCTTCGGCGGCGAGCCTGAAGGCATGGCGGGCACGCTGCATTTCTTCACGATTGTCGGTGCAGTGCTGCACCTGATCATCGCGGAACGGGCCGGCCATGCGCACGTAGGTTTCATAGCCCAGCACATCGGTGGCGCGGGCCAGTTCGGTTTTCACCGCTGGCACCATCAGTTCGGCGGCGCCGGGGCCAAGACCAATGACCGCGAGGCGACCACGCGGGCGGCCGATCTGCGCGACGTCCAGCGGTTGCTCGGCAATCGCGATCGCCAGATGTTCTGCGCTGATCACCTTCGCCGCAGGCACTGCCACGCGGGCCAACGTCTGAAGATCGCTTTGTGCTGCCACGAAGCGCAGTGGCACGCCCAACTCGAGCGCAGCCTCGCGCAAACTCGATGAGGCCATTTCAGCGTCTGCTGCCACAAGACACGCCAGTGCCGGCACGGCGACGCTGGCCTGTTGCAACGCAGCGCGAACAGCGTTCGACAGATCTGCCACGTCAGCGCTCACTGCCACCGCCACGCTGCGCGGGTAAATCAGTAATTCATCGGCGCTGGCCACCCGCTGCACACTGCTCACATGAATCGACCGCTGCGCCTGCGGATCCTGCGGCAACTGCGCCTGATCGAGCCATGGCGCCGCGCCTTCGATGCGCACGCTGTGCCCGGCGAGCAGGTCGGAAACGAATCGTTTGCCCGATTCCAGATCCGCCAGTGCGTAGCCGCTTGGCGGATTGAGCAGGCAGGTACCAAAGCGCAATTCGCCGCTGGTGGTGATCGCCGGCGCCACTTGCAACGCCGCCGCGATGTCCCGGGCCATGACGTTGACCCCACCGAGTCCACCCAGCAATGGCACCACCGCGCTGCCGTCTTCGGCCACCGCCAGCACCGCCGGTTCGGCGCCTTTCTCCAGCAACAGCGGCGCCAAGGTGCGAATGACAATGCCGGCCGCGCACAGGGCAATGATCGGCGTGTCCTGTTGATACAACGCGCGCAGGGTCGCGCCGAATTCCTGATAGCTGCTGTCGGCGCCTTCAACCCGTCCGGCAAGGCCATGGATTTGCGCCGCCGGGTAGACCTGCTGAATGCGCCGCGCCGTCGCGAAGCTGCCCTGGCCGAGAATGACGATGGCGGGAGTCGCTTGGCTCATCAACCTTGCCACCGTTCGCCCGGGACGATGATCAGCGAGAAGTACGGCGAGGACATCGGCTCGACCTGATCCATCGGCACGATCTTCTGGTTGGCCATGGTCGCGCGCTCGACATACAACGCACGCTCGGCGAGGCCGAGTTCTTCCAGCACCTGACGGACCTTGGGAAAGTTGCGCCCCAGTTTCATGATCACCGCCGCATCGGCATCGGCCAGACGCCGTTTCAGTTCTTCGTGGGGCAGCACGCCGGAAAGCACCGACAGGCTCTGATTGCGATACACCAGCGGCGCGCCGAGCACCGAAGCGCCGCCGAGCATCGAGCACACGCCGGGCACGACTTCGGCCTCATAACGGCTGGCGAGACGATCATGCAAATACATGTAGGAGCCGTAGAAGAACGGGTCGCCTTCGCAGATCACCGCCACGTCGCGGCCGGCGTCCAGATGCTCGGCGACCGCCACAGCGGCTTCGTCGTAGAAATCGCTGATGACCTGCTCATACGACAGCGGCGCCGGCAACGCCTCGGTGGTCACCGGGTACACCAGCGGCAGCAGGTTCTGCGCCTCGACCAGATGCGCCTCGATGATGCCGAACGCATTGCCCTTCTTGCCCTTGGCCACGAAATACGCGACCACCGGCGATTCGCGCAGCAGGCGCAAGGCTTTGACAGTGATCAGTTCCGGATCACCGGGGCCGACACCGAGGCCGATCAGACGTCCTTTGGCCTGCATCATTCGATCTCCGTGGCGAGGGCATTGACGGCGGCGGCGGCCATGGCACTGCCGCCCAGCCGGCCTTGCATGATCACGAACGGCACGCCGCGACTGTCGGCCGCCAGCGCCGCTTTCGATTCGGCAGCGCCGACGAAGCCAACCGGGAAGCCAAGGATCAGTGCCGGTTTTGGCGCGCCGGCGTCGAGCATTTCCAGCAAGTAGAACAGCGCGGTCGGTGCGTTGCCGATCACCACCACACTGCCTTCGAGGTGCGGGCGCCACAGCTCCAGCGCGGCGGCCGAGCGGGTGTTGCCCAACTCGCGGGCGAGGTCCGGCACGCTGTCGTCGCGCAAAGTGCAGATCACTTGGTTATTGGCCGGCAGGCGCGTGCGGGTCACGCCTTCGGAGACCATCCGCGCGTCGCAGAGAATCGGCGCACCGGCCGCCAGAGCATCGCGCCCGGCCTTGCCCGCGCCCTCGGAGAATTGCAGACCGTCGATGGCCTCGACCATGCCGCAGGCGTGGATCACTCGCACCGCAAGTTTTTCCAGATCGGCGGGAATGCGCGCCAGATTGGCCTCGCGGCGAATGATCGCGAAGGAGTTGCGATAGATCTCCTGACCGTCGCGGATGTAATCAAGCATCAAGGGGCTCCGGGAGCGGGCGTCGAGCAGGGTCGCGGCCGCTTCAATAGTAAGATTGCAGGCGTGCAGCGTGCCGAATCCGGGCTGTGCTGCATCGCGAAAATAGAGGTCGTAATGACCGGGGGCAACGGCCAGCAGCGTCGCTGGCGCGCAGTGGGCGGCGGCGCAGGAGCGCGAGCAACCCGACAGGTGCACGCTGAGGCCTGCGGGCAGCAGAGGTGCAAGTTGCCGGGCATCCTGTTTGGTGTCGGCAAGGCCTTTGCCGCAGCCATCGGCGCCGGTGCAGGCGATCAGTCGAGCCAGTGGCTCGGCCTCGGTCGTCAACAGGCCCAACGCCCGCAACTGCTCAAGCACGTTGTCGGTATCAGTGGCTTTCACGTTCGGCAGCAGCAGGCTCTGCCACGGCGTGAAGCGCAGACTGCCATCGCCAAATTGACGGGCCAGTTGTGCCGCGCCACGCAGCATCGCCGGATCAAGTCGGCCCAGTGGCGGCACCGCGCCGACGTAGCAGAGACATTGCGTGTTTTGCTGATGAGCGCCGATGTGCAGCGCGTCTGCCGACGTCGGGCGCTGCCAATTGCTGATCGCCTTGAGCGATACGCGCTCGCGCAACGATTCAAGAAAGGCGAGCCTGGGCAACTCGTCGAGCAGATGGCGCATCCGTGTTTGCTCTGGCCGGGCCAGGTCGAGGAACAACTCCAGCGCGGCGACCACCAGCGCGTGAGCGTTGTCCAGGCTCACAGCGCCGAGCGGGCGATCGGTCGGGCAACCGGCCAGACCGAATGCCCAGAGGATTTCGCCGTCACGCTCGAATGCCGACAGCCACAGATCATGCGGATGTTCGAGCATCACCAGGGCTTCGCCGCCATCGAGCTGCACGGCGAACTTGGCGCTCAACTCATGGAAGCGCGGATGACTTTGCAAGGTGTCGAGGATTTGCCCTGCGAGCGGGCGCGTGTCGAACAGCATCTGCCGATCGATGCCGGCAGCCGGGCTGAGCATCAGATTGCGCACATCGTCGCCGGCGGCGTGCTTCGGCCCAAGGCCGGCGGCCAGCAAACACTCGATCAGCGCTGCCGATTGCGCACCGATGCCGCGAATCTGCAGGTTGCCGCGATTGGTCGCTTCGATCGCTCCGCTCGCAAACGCTTCGGCGGCAGCGGCCACCGCATCGGCCTGATCGGCACTGATCGAACCGCCATCAAGCTTGATCCGGCAGATACCGCCGTCCAGTGCCTGGACGATACGCAGCAACCCCGGGCAGGCCGAGGGGCGTAAGGCAGTGGACATCGGGCGTTCGTTCAAGGGGCTGACCGGTTGTGTGGCAGAAGCGCTTCGCGGGCGAAGGCGCGGTATTATGCCTGCTTTGCCCACCGGTATGAAAAGTCTGCCCTCTGTCTCGACCGGTGGGGCAGGCAGGCTTCAGTTGTTGCCTCTGCCGCGCGCTCAGGTCAGGGCGATAATCTGCTTTTCGCGCCGCTCACCCAATAACGCAATAATCCTGGCTCTCGAGAAACAGTAATCATCGGCATCTATAAGAGCCTTGTAGCAATCAACAGCAACGTTGCCCACTATCTGCTCGGCATTGAAGCGTCGCTCAAGCACATTGCCCGGAACAGGCTCTTTGACGGCAAACGAAATGACGACCATCGTAATTGTTGATCCCTTAGATACGCTGCCAAGCATGAAGCGAATCGACTTGCCCTCTTGCAGAGTATTTCGCTGAAGCAACTCAAGGGCCGCACCGTTGCTCTCCAGTTGCGAGGTCAGATTGGCAATTACCTGTTGCTTCAAAACTGCCGGCGCCCAACCTTGCAAGAGTTCTTGAGTCAACTCCAGCAGAGTAAAAGTATCGGGCGTAGTGACCGGCGCGCTGATAACCGGATCGTCGAAAAACAAAGCACCGGTGACTTTCAAAGCCGTTTTATTGGCGTCATTCCATGCCTTGCATGCAACAGCATCGGGAACTTTATGCGAGGCGACCGTTTGTGAATAAAGCAGCGCATCGAGACTGTCGTCAATGTCAGATGCCGACAACTCTTTACTCACCAGCACTAATGCCCCTGCGCATACGAAAACCTTCGAAATCGCGAACATTTGCATCTCCCACAAAAAAACCAGAGGCTTGCGCCTCTGGCATTAATCACTTTCAGACCGATTGGCCAAATTCGTAGCTGAGCGCTTTCTCACGTTGCTCCGTCAGAGCCTTGACAATCAATGGTTCTACCATTGCATAGTCTTCCTCATCCATATACATCGTGGCACCGGCGTTATAAATCTCCACAGCAGATGTTGCCCATTCTACAAACAGTACTTTGGTAGGTTGAGCCGAAGCCAGATATTGCACAGCAGCGATTGCCAGGGTGATACCACCCTCATCATCCTGCGAAGCCGCACTCATGCAAAAGTTGCCACCTTCGGCTTTCTTCGAGTTGTTCTCGAACAGCGTCAGGGCCTGTGGTTCATTTTTCAGTGCATCCATGGTCGCATCTGCCACAGAGGACAATACTTTAAGGGCTGCCTGGCCCTGCCCTACTGCTGCACCAACAGCGGTATGCAGAACAGACAGGACAACATTATCCATGGTCAATTTTTGCGAAGTAGCGGTATATCGATTATAAGGCTGGCTGAAAGCAAACCAGCCAGCCAGTTTCATCAATCGCATAAACTCGTTATAGCGCTGTTCCTTTTGGTTGGACGCCGGATATTTGAGCAAGGCAACCAGATCGGCATACATGTAGGTATTTTTAACGATTCGCTTGCTGCGCTTGGACATGCTTGCATCAAAGCCTGCAATACCCGAGCCCATGACTGCAGCATTCAGTTCATCTTTATCAACCGGCAAGCTACTGCCAACACTTGCCGAACGCGAGCGCAGCACTGGCTGCGCAGCGATAAACTCATTGGTTTGTGCAATCAAACTAAACCGTTCAACAGCGGAGATTACATCTTTATTCAGCTCAGTCATAAATGGATTCCTTTCTTGGTTAAAACACCGACTTGGTGTGGAAAACAAACTAACCACAGCACCGGAGTTAATCAAATCGAAAATCCATGCATTTAATTTCAGACCGTCATACAAACCATCAAACAAAGCTGAACAACTAACATCAAGCGCCCCGAGCCAACTCAATTTCACGCGTGCGCATATCAAGCACTGCAGCAGCCAACTGAAGCCGATTTTCATTTATCGCGGCAGACCTGATCAAAAAGCGCCTGGAGCGGATATCAAGCTCCGAACCCGTATGCTGAATAGTCCAGAACAAATAGGTAGAGGACCACTTCGCATCAAGCAAGCGAACATTACTGACGACAATCTCCAACTCCCTATTGAAATTGTACTGAGCAGGAGAAAAACGAAAATCGCTCCATTCCCGAGCGCTGCCTCTAAATACGTCTATGGCATCCGAATGTGTCTCAAGCATATGGAACGCTTCCTTCATTAGCCCGACTTTCTCCCGACTTAGTTGTTGCGACAAGGATCGCGCCCAGACTTCCAGCGCATTGCCGGTAAAGTTCTTGTCAACATGGATTACCGGAGCTTGCTCCAGGCTCCAGCCGACAGACCAGAGCACCCCGGAATAATATTCGAACCAAGCAGCTGGCTCACTGTTTCTGTCATGACGCAAATCGGCTCTGTATTCTGCCCAGCGCATACTGTCTTTAACGAATCGTTTGTCTTCCGCAGTCAACCCGGAAAAGTAGGACAACAGATTATTCCCCATCACCGTCGCACTGCCTTGGTCGGGCAGTGCTGAGATACTGTTCAAAACATCGCTCATTTCAATTATCCATTCGATTATTCAATTTACTAAAAAAGTACCTTCCGGATAGCCACAAGCACTTCCAGCGGAACGCCAATTCAATACTTGCGAAGAACTCGAAAAATCACAAAAGACAATGTAAACATTGAATGTCGGCGCTCCTGAAAAAAGGACAGCAGCCAGTTATCGATTGTCGCGTTATCATGTCGCCCGCTTCGCTGGACGCAGGATCTGGAGTATGAAATGGGCGATTGGCTGACCGTTGTGGGTATTGGTGAAGACGGCTTCAAGGGCCTGGGCAAGAACGCCCGGCGTGCTCTGATGGGCGCCTCGCGGATCGTCGGCGGCCAGCGTCAGCTGGATCTGCTGCCGCCGTGCATCGGCGGCGAGCGGCAATTGTGGCCGAGTCCGTTTTCCCTCGCGCCGGTGCTTGAGTCGCGCGGCGAGCCGGTCTGCGTGCTGGCCAGCGGTGATCCGATGTTCTACGGCGTCGGTGCCAGTCTGGCGCGTCAGGTGCCGAGCGCCGAGATGTCGATCATTCCCGCCCCTTCGTCCTGCGCACTGGCGGCGGCGCGCCTGGGCTGGCCGTTGCAGGAGGTGACGATTGTGTCGCTGGTGGCGCGTCCGCTGGCGGCGCTCAATGCGCATCTGTTCAGCGGCGTGCGTCTGTTGTTGCTGAGCAATGACGGCAGCAGCCCGGCCGCCGTTGCGCAATTGCTCTGCGAACGTGGTTTCAGCCCAAGTCGCATGACTGTTCTGGAGCATCTGGGCGGCGACGCCGAGCGACGTATCGAACGCAGCGCCAGCAAATGGAGCGATGCGGCGGTCGCCGACCTCAACGTCGTCGCTGTCGAGTGCCTGGCCGAACCCGGTGTTACCGGCCTGTCACGCCTCGCCGGTTTACCCGATTCGGCGTTCCGTCACGACGGCCAACTGACCAAGCGCGACGTACGCGCCATCACCCTCGCCCGCCTGGCGCCGAAGCCCGGCGAACTGCTCTGGGATGTCGGCGCCGGCAGCGGTTCGATCGGCATCGAGTGGATGCGTGCGCACCCGAGCTGTCGTGCCATCGCGGTCGAGGCCGACGAGGGCCGTCAGCAATTGATCGAACACAACCGCGATGCGCTGGGCGTACCCGGCCTACAACTGATTCGCGGCAAGGCGCCGCAAGCGCTCAATGGCCTTGAACGTCCGGAAGCGATTTTTATCGGCGGCGGCGTCACCCGTGAGGGTGTATTCGAGACCTGCTGGGACCAGCTCAAGCCCGGCGGCCGATTGGTGGCCAACGCCGTGACCCTGCAAAGCGAAGTCACCCTGATGCACTGGCGCGAACAATACGGCGGTGAGCTGACGCGCATTCATGTCGCCCAGGCGCAGCCGCTCGGCGAGTTCGATACCTGGCGTCAGGCGTTGCCAATCACCCTGCTGGAACTGGTCAAACCCCTCGATGCGTGACGAAACCGCCGAACAGCCCGCGCCCCTGCGCAGCGGCCTCACCACCGGCAGCTGCGCCACCGCCACCAGCCTCGCCGCCGCGCGCCTGTTGCTCACCAGCATCAGCGCCGACGCGGTGCAGATCACGCTGCCCAAGGGCAAACAGGTGCAGATGCGCCTGGAGTTCTGCCGCTTGAGCGAGGGCGGCGCCGAGGCCGGTACGATCAAGGATGCTGGCGATGACCCTGACGTCACTCACGGCGCCCTGCTCTATTCACAGGTGCGACTGTCCGCCGAACCGGGAATCCACTTCAACGCCGGTGTCGGCGTCGGCACGGTGACCCGACCCGGCCTGGTATTGGCCGTCGGCGAGCCGGCGATCAATCCGGTGCCGCGCAAAATGATCAGCGATCACCTGGCCTTGCTCGCCGCCGAAACCGGTTATGGCGGCGGCTTCGAAGTCACAGTCAATGTCGAGGGCGGCGCAGAACTGGCGCTGAAAACCATGAACCCACGGCTGGGCATTCTTGGCGGCCTGTCGATCCTCGGCACCAGCGGCATCGTCCGGCCATTTTCCTGCGCCGCTTACATCGCCTCGATTCATCAGGGCATCGACGTAGCGAAAACCAATGGTTATCTGCACATCGCCGCGTGCACAGGCAACGCCAGCGAAGACACCATGCGCCGGGTCTATGACCTGCCGGAAATCGCCCTGATCGAGATGGGTGACTTTGTCGGCGCGGTGCTCAAGCATCTGCGCAAAGTACCTGTGGATAAACTCAGCCTGTGCGGCGGCTTCGGCAAGATCAGCAAACTCGCCGCCGGGCATATGGATCTGCACTCACGGCATTCGAGCATCGATTTGCCGCAACTGGCCGAGTGGGCGGCGGCGATTGGCGCGGATGCGGCATTGCAACAAGGCATTCGCGAAGCCAATACCAGCCAACAAGCCTTGGCCATGGCCAGCGCGGCGGGCATCGCTTTGGGGGATGAGGTTTGCCGCCATGCGTTGAATTTCGCCAGTAGCGTCGTGCCGGCACAGGTCCAGGTCGAGGTGTTTGCCATTGATCGTCAAGGCGGGATTGTCGGGCACGCCGGAGGTTTTGCATGAAACGGATCTTGCTGCTCGGCGGCGTGACTGAAGCGCTGGCGATTGCCCGCACGCTCGGCCCACAACATATCTACAGCCTCGCCGGCGTTGGCCGGGTGCCGAGCGATTTGCGCTGCCAGGTTCGGGTCGGCGGCTATGGCGGCGCTGAGGGTCTGGCGCAGTTCATCGCCGATGAAGGCGTCGATCTGCTGCTCGACGCCACGCATCCGTACGCCGCACAAATCAGCGCCAACGCCGCCCGCGCGGCACAGCTCGCCGGCATCCCCTGCTGGGCCTTGCGCCGGCCCGCCTGGCAACCGCAAGCAGGCGATGACTGGCGCGAGGTCAGTGACTGGGCCGAACTCATCGCCGCCCTGAAACCGTTCCACCGCCCGCTGTTCACCCTCGGCCGTGAACCGCTGCAACACCTCGACGAAATCCCCGCCCACCAGTTCTGGACCCTGCGCGCCCTCGACGTTTATCCCGGCAACGCGCGCTGCGAAGTGATCGGCGCCCGTGGGCCGTTTCTGCTGGAAGACGAGCGCGCGCTGTTCGAGCGCCGGCAGATCGACGTATTGATCAGCAAGAACAGCGGCAGCACCGCGACTGAGCCGAAGCTTGAAGTGGCGCGCGAGCGTGGCGTGCCGGTGCTGGTGTTGAAGCGCCCGGGGTTGCCGGGGGTTGATCGGGAGTTTGAATCAGTCGCTGAAGTCCTCGCTGCCCTTTCCCACTGAATCGGCACGGCCCTTTGTGGGAGCGAGCCTGCTCGCGAAGACGTCAGCACCGGCAGCCCATCAGTGTCTGACAAATCGCTTTCGCGAGCAGGCTCGCTCCCACAGGAACCGTGGATGTTGCTGATATCTGTGCACACTCACAAAATTTGTGGGAGCGGGCTTGCCCGCGAAGGCGTCAGGTCTGGCACTGCAAATTCAAGTAGCTACACTCCTTTAACAGCTCAATGCGACACCAAACCGCACGACGCTTTTTTACTTATCGGCCCTGATCAGGCTAAATGGGCCGCGCCTGATCGCCCACCCAACGGACCTGTCCCATGAACCGACGCCGGTTAGCATTTGCCTGGATCGCCTGCTTTGCAGTGCTGTTCAACATGCTCGCCATGCCGCTGAGCGGGGCGATGGCGCAGG
The DNA here is from genome assembly GCF_979258175.1 of Pseudomonas sp. AC255. NCBI lineage: Bacteria > Pseudomonadati > Pseudomonadota > Gammaproteobacteria > Pseudomonadales > Pseudomonadaceae > Pseudomonas > Pseudomonas sp. AC255. The sequence goes on from NZ_OZ409841.1 coordinate 4,625,230, forward strand.
CGGCCAGTTCACCGGCCGAGCAGATACTCTGGAGCAGTTTCTGCACCGGCAGCGGCATGAAGATGGTGGCGATCGACATCGGTGCCACGGATCAGAAGGCCCCGCAAAACGACAACCATTCGAACATGCAGCACTGCTGGTGTTGCTCAGGTGGGGCGCCATTGCTGGCGCTGCCGGGGCATTCGCCGCAGCTGTATTTCGCGCAATTTGAAAGCAACCGCAGCGTTGCGCCCGTCTCCCTGCAAACCCCGACGCCGCGCCAGCAATGGCCGAGTCTCAATCCCCGTGCCTCCCCTCTGGTCTGATTGGTTCACGCCCTGAATCCGCGTTTCAAATCGTTCTGGAGAACTGCCATGTTGAAGAAACTCTTCGTCCTCGCTGCGCTGTTGTTGCCGGCGTGCTTTGCCCATGCCCACGAATACAAGGTGGGTGCGCTGGAAATCGCCCATCCGTGGTCGCAGGAACTGCCGCCGAATGCGCCGACCGTCGCCGCCTATTTCATCATTCACAACACCGGCAAAAGCGCCGATCGCCTGCTCAGCGTCGACTCGCCCATCGCTGCACAAGCGCAGTTGCATGAGCACGTCATGCAGGGCGATCTGATGAAGATGCAGCAGGTGCCAAGCGTGCAAATCCCCGCCGGCGGCACCGTGACCTTCGCGCCGATGGCTTATCACGTGATGCTGCTCAACCCGAGCGATCGCAGCCTGCTCAGTGACGGCAAGCGCTTCCCGATGACCCTGCATTTCGAAAAGGCAGGTGACGTCAGCGTTGAAGTTGCCGTGCAGAAGAAAGCGCCGGAATCCGCCCAGGGCCACGTGCACGCTCAGTAACTGTTTCGGCTGACTTCGCCCATGCGTCCGTTGCGCGCCAGGCCCGTCCCGCATCACCGTCAGACTCAAGCGCTGACGCGTGGCAGCTGGATCGCCCTGTTCGCCATGTTGATGATCTTCATCGGTCCACTGATTTCTCAGTCGATGCCGATGGAACAACACGCCTCGACATCGATGCCAATGAGCATGGACATGTCGATGGACATGTCCGGCATGGATCACAGCGGCCATGACGCCCAGCCTGCGGCCGAGCATTGCCCGCCGCAATCTTCGCATCACGTGCTGTGGGAAAAGTGCGGCTATTGCAGCTTGCTGTTCAATTGCCCGGCACTGACCGGCGGCGGCGATTTCGTCGCTTTCAACATCCCGCCACCCAATACCTTCACCCCACCCTCCCCGCGTCTGGGCCATGCCCGCCAACCCTTCTTCCCCGGCGCCCGCACCCGCGCCCCGCCCATCGCCACGTAAACACACACCTCTGATTGCACACGGTTGAGAAGACAGCTCCAGGCTGCCGACCGTGGTGTTTACGACTGTTCGATGGAAATTGTCATGTCCCGGTTTACTGCTGTCCCCTGCGCGGAATCTGCTCGCGCGCACTTTGCCCTGAACGAATCGCGGATTCGTTGCAGGCACGCTATTGCCGTCCTTTGCGGCGTACTGCTGACACCGCTGGCGCTGGCCGACGATCACGCTGGCCAAGAAAATCAATTGAGCCCGACGGTGATCACCGCCATCGCCCCAAGCTCGCCACTGACGATCGTCACCAACCCCAAGGATCCGCGCCAACCGGTGCCGGCCAGTGACGGCGGCGATTACCTGAAGACCATTCCCGGCTTCGCTCTGGTGCGCAATGGCGGCACCAACGGCGATCCGGTGCTGCGCGGCATGTTCGGTTCGCGCCTGAACATCCTCACCAACGGCAGCATGATGCTCGGCGCTTGCCCTGGACGGATGGACGCGCCGACCTCGTACATCTCGCCGGAAACCTACGACAGCCTCACGGTGATCAAAGGCCCGCAAACCGTCCTGTGGGGTCCGGGCGCATCGGCCGGTACGGTGCTGTTCGACCGTGAGCCGGAGAACTTCGGCGAACTCGGCACGCGCGTCAACGCCAGCCTCCTGGCGGGCTCACATGGGCGTTTCGACAAGGTTGTCGACGCCGCTGCCGGCGGTCCTCTGGGTTACGTGCGGGTGATCGGCAACACTGCGCATTCCGATGACTATCGCGACGGCAACAACGACATCGTCGCCTCGCGTTACGACAAGTGGAACGGCGATATCGCACTGGGCTGGACGCCGGATGCCGACACCCTGATCGAACTCACCGCCGGCAAGGGCGATGGCGAGGCACGGTATGCCGGGCGCGGCATGGACGGTTCGCAATTCCTGCGCGAGAGCCTCGGTCTGCGCTTGGAAAAATCCAACATCAGCGAGGTGCTGGAAAAACTGGAAGCGCAGGTCTACTACAACTACGCCGACCATGTGATGGACAACTACACCCTGCGCACCCCGTCCGGCACCGGCATGATGGCGGGACCAATGGCGTCCAACGTCGACCGACGTACCCTCGGTGCACGGATCAAAGCAACCTGGCGCTGGGCTGATGTTCAGCTGATCACCGGCCTCGACGCACAGACCAACGAGCACCGTCAGCGCAGCTCAATGAGCATCGATACCTACAAGGACGTGCCGTACAGCAAGGACGCCGATTTCCATAACTACGGCGTGTTCAGCGAAATGACCTGGTACGCCACCGAGCGTGATCGCTTGATCACTGGCGCTCGGGTCGATCGCGCCTCGGCCAAGGATTACCGGCAAACCACAGGGTCGGGGATGATGTCCCGCCCCAACCCGACCGCCGACGACACCCGCGCCGACACGTTACCCAGTGGCTTCGTGCGCTATGAACACGATCTGGCCGACAGCCCGACCACGCTCTATGCAGGCCTCGGCCATGCGCAACGCTTCCCGGATTACTGGGAGTTGTTTTCGCCCAAGTCCGGCCCGGCAGGATCGGTCAATGCGTTCGACTCGATCAAACCGGAAAAGACCACGCAGTTCGACTTCGGCGTGAACTACAAGAGCGCCGACCTCGAAGCCTGGGCCTCGGGTTACATCGGTGTGGTACGCGATTACATCCTGTTCGACTACACGCCGGGAATGATGGGCATGAGCACCTCGCGCGCCGAGAACATCGACGCGCGGATCATGGGTGGCGAACTCGGAGCTGCCTACAACCTGACCGACCACTGGAAAACCGATGCGACCCTGGCCTATGCCTGGGGCAAGAACAGCAGCGACGGCTCGGCATTACCGCAGATGCCGCCGCTGGATGCGCGCTTCGGCCTGACCTACAGCGAGGCCAAGTGGAGCGCCGGCGCATTGTGGCGAGTGGTCGCCGCGCAGCACCGCATCGACGCGAACAAGGGCAACGTGGTCGGCAAGGATTACGCCCAGAGCTCGGGCTTCGGCGTGTTCTCGCTCAACGGCGCGTACCGCATCAACCAGCACTGGAAGGTCAGCAGCGGCGTCGACAACCTGTTCGGCAAAGCCTACGCCGAGCACCTGAATCTGGCCGGCAATGCCGGCTTCGGCTATCCGGCCAACGACCCGCAAGCAATCAATGAACCGGGGCGCACGCTCTGGACCAAAGTGGATATGAGTTTCTGACACCCACCCATGTAGGAGCGAGCTTGCTCGCGAAGACGGCGCCACGGTCGGCATTGATATCGACTGAACAACCGCTTCGCGAGCAGTCTCACTCCCACAGGTAAACAGACAACGAAAAGAACCAAGCCCAGCGGAGCACACGTGATGCAAAAGCCTCAACCCAATTTCTACAACCTGGCCTGGCGCTGGCATTTCTATGCCGGGCTGTTCGTCGCGCCCTTCATGGTGATGCTGGCCCTGACCGGGATCATTTATCTGTTCAAACCGCAGCTCGATTCGCTGATGTACAGCAGCCTGCTCGAGGTACCGGCCGGGCACCACACGGTGCCGGCCGATGACTTGCTGCAACGGGTGAAAAGCGCTTACCCACAAGGCCAGGTCACCCAGTACCTGCCGCCGGTGAATGCTGAGCGCAGCGCGCAATTCGTGGTGAAGAACGCCGGTCATGAACTCAACGTGTTCGTCGATCCGTACCACGGTGACATCCTCGGCGAGCAGGATGCCAAGCAGAACCTGCAAGCCATCGCCCGCGCGATCCACGGCGAATTGATGATCGGCACAGTCGGCGATCGCCTGATCGAAATGGCCGCTGGCTGGGGCGTAGTGCTGGTGGTGTCGGGGCTGTTTCTGTGGTGGCCGCGCGGTCAGGCGGCGGGCATTCTGTGGCCGCGCCTGAGCAGTCGCGGTCGGGTGTTGTGGCGCGACCTGCATGCGGTCACCGGTTTCTGGGGCGCGACATTGCTGCTGGTGATGTTGCTCAGTGGCATGACCTGGACCGGTTTCTGGGGCAAGCAATACGCGCAGGTGTGGAATGTGTTTCCGGCAGCGATGTGGGACAACGTGCCGACCTCCGACATCGAGGCACGCAGCCTCAACAGCGCGACCCGCCAGACCGTGCCATGGGCGATGGAAAATACGCCGATGCCGATGTCCGGCGACCACGCCGAACACATGAATCACGGCAATGCCCATACCGGTCCCGCAGCACCCGCGATCAGCCTGCAGGACGTGCAGAACATCGCCAGTGAACGCAAGGTTGAACCCGGCTACAGCATCACCCTGCCGACCACCGCCACCGGCGTGTTCACCATTGCCGTGTTCGCCGATGACCCACGCAACGACGCCACCCTGCACGTCGATCAGTACACCGGCAAGGTCCTCGCCGATGTGCGCTTCGAGCACTACGGCACCGTCGCGCGCGCCACGGAAATTGGCGTGATGCTGCACGAAGGCAAGATGTTCGGCACCTTCAACCAGATCGTCGTGCTGCTGATCTGCCTGATGATTCTGCTCAGCGCCGTCAGCGGCGTGGTGATCTGGTGGAAGCGTCGGCCTGAAGGCAAGTTTGGCGTGCCGCCGCTGCGCCATGACCTGCCGAAGTGGAAAACCGGTGTGGCGATCATGCTGGTGCTGGCGGTGGTGTTTCCGCTGGTGGGGGCGTCGCTGGTGGTGGTCTGGTTGCTCGACCGGTTTCTCGTGCCCCGACTTGGCGAGCGTTCCGCGCAGGTGCAGCGTTGATGTGACGGGCGCGGGCCGTTGCGGCGGCCCGCGCCTGTTCATTCATTTCACTTACAACTCGTCGCGCAAGCGCACGGTTCCGGGTGTCGGGGTCTGCTGACGACGGCTTCGCCAGGTAGTGTTCATGCGGCCGGTCTGGCGCCAGTAATAACCGCCGATCAGCACCCGAAACTCACCCAGCGCCATAAGCCGCGAAAGAAACTCTCCAGGGCTCAGCCGGCTGATCCAGCGTCCGCCCTCGAAAGTGGCTGAGCGGGTCAGCAACAGATCTCTTTCCGCCCTTGAATACACAGGTGTGTACTTGAGCAGCACATCGTGCGGCGTTGAATAGTAGTAGTGCAGGATATGCAGGCCTTTTTCCGTGGGTGCATGGGTGTGCGCATGCACCAGCGAAGGCGCAGCGTAATTGGCATAGACCTGATCCACGTCCGCCGCCAGCGTGGTGTTGCCCGAGACATGCAATTGATGGGTGGCCATCACCGAGTAACCCTCGGGGTAACGCGGCGCCGGATCGCGCCAACTGACAGCAGGATCTGCAGCGGTACGCAGTATGCGCAACAGCGGATTGTCCTCGTTGGCGAGGTACACGATCGGCTCAAGCGGAACGAAGCGAAGGCTGGACGGGTTCGCCAGAATCGCACTCTCATAACCGGTGCCTATTACCGCCCGGCCGGCTACCCGCCCATGAACATGGCAGGCGGCATCATCTGGATGATGAAAGACAGGTCCCAGCGCTGGCGCCGGATGCTCGCGCCAGCGTTGCTCACTGGACACCTCGGTCAGCCGTGGCTGCCAGTGTTCATCCACCTGACCATGCCGCGACCAGTATTCACTGGTTTCAATCACCTCAAGTCGACCGGCATGAGCCATCCGTTGGACATAGTCGACAAATCTGAACGTACCGCTGGCAGTGCCCCGCTCATCGACCGCCGCTTCCACCTTCGACACAAAGGCATTGGGGCGCAGTTGCACTTGCCCGAACTCATCGTAGAAAGTGCCGGGCTCGAATGCATGCAGTTGCAATTTCAACAACGCGCCATCGGCGCAGGAGAAGTAGATCGGCCGGTACCCCTGGGGCGTGTTGGCCCATGCGCAGGCTGCCTGGACATCGTTGGGCAGCAGAAAAAAGTGTCGCATATCGTCCGGCCGCGCGCCCAGAGGTGGCAGCGCTGCTCGCAAATAAATGGCGCTCAGACTGAAACCTGACGGCAGCTTGCCCTGTTCGAAAACCCGATCCAGCGCCAACCCCGAACGCTGCACCGCAACTGGCAGAGTGGACACCAACAGGTCTTCAGGGCCGTTCAAAACGTAGCCGAAGGTCTGCGTATCCCTGCTCAACGACAGTTGATGAGCGTAACGCACGGCAGCGTCTGCCTGGATGAACAGCGGGCTGCCGACCGGGCGGCTCAACGCCTTGTCATAATCGGCGGCCGGCAACAGATCCCCGGAGTATGGTGCCCACTGGATAATCTGGCGCGGTTGCCCCCAGATCGCGTTTGCGGCGACCACCCACAGACGTCCGGCCCTGGCCAGATCGTTCACCCATTCGACGGGTTTCAATTGCCGATCGCGCAAGCGCTGTCTTATCGCTTTTGCATCGACGACGGACAGCCGCTCGCCCTGATCAAGCAGCTGCGAAAGCAGTTCGGCTTGCGGCCGATAGCCAATCACCGCGCCATCCGGACAGAACAGGTACTCATCCCGTGGGGCGGGTGTATAGCGAACCAGCGAACCGTCCGCCGCCACCCGGTATTCCTCTTTAATGCCGCGTTTGTTGAACGCCGACTCCAGCACCTCGACCGAAAACACGTTCTGGTACACCTGCTTTTGCACAGGCGCCAAGACCAACGACACCTCCTGGGCGACGCGCGAGCGGTACCGCGCCACGATGCGACAACCCGCAGGAAACAATCCGGCGGCGCGACTTTCCTCAGGGCAGATATCGGTGAAATCGAAATCCTCATGGCTGACTTCAACGGGCACTGTGGCGACGTAGCGCTTATCGACCGTCTCCAGAATCAGCCCGCCATGCACCCTGTCGGTCACCAGAGGCACGAGCGTCCTGGCGTGGACGGCCGCGTCGTCAGCCGTCAGAAAGACCGGACCGAGCCGGCGCCGTTCGAGATTTGCGTACGGTTGCCAGGTGGCTGGCACCAGCCCCGCCCGGTCCCAGCACAGACCGGTGCGCATGACGGACAGCTCGCCGCTGCTGGCGACCTCATGGATAAAGTCGGTCGGTAGACGGTTGCCAGCGGCCAGATCGCTTTTGATCTGTTCAAGCGTGCGCTGGGACGAGGCGTCATGAAACAGTTTGCTGGACTTGCTCCACGCATATTTGAGCAAAGCACCATCGCGCACGGCGAGATAAAGCGCTGCGGGAGCGTCCGACACCATGACCGGGCGCCGGCCGCCGTAATACATCGAGGCTGTCAGGTGGTCCGGCGAGATGAAGTAATGCGCCAGCCAGTCATCCGGACTTTTCGTCGGATCACCGGCACGTTGCGATGCGTAGAAATTGCCGTGCAGTTCGAAGCCCTCGGGCAACGCATGCCAGGGCTCTGAGGGCAGGTCGGCGAAAACCGAATCGAGCCTGAACAGATTTTTGCCTTGATCACTGACGGGCACCAGCTCGGTAGCCACATACTCTGGCCGGCTCTTGTGCCTGAGAATGAAGCCGAAGTACGCGCGCGTTTCGCCCTGTGGACGAAAGTCCCCCATGCATCGATCCCGTGCAGCCTCATCCGCCGAGGGAAAAATCGCGCCGAATGCCACACCTTCCAGGCGTTTCCAGGGCAACGGCAACGTCAGCGGCGGCAACGGTATTTGCGGCTGCGGGAGTGGCGTGGGTTTGGGCAGGATCGGCTTGTCTCTGTCCGGCTGGGGATACAGAAGCGGCGGCAGTTGCACCACCGGCAACTGCGGCACGGGCAAAGGCGCGGGCGTGGTGCGCAGCGACCAGGCGGGCGGCACCCGCCCGCGATAGCCCCACAGTTCATTATCGATCAGAACCGTTAAACGTCCGGCCGCTGCCTGTTCACGTATGAAGTCCTGCGGGCGTTTACGGCCGCTGTCCAGTTCCAGCGCCAGGGCGCCCGGATGCTGACGCGTGCCCAGGCGCCGGGCCAATTCCGTGGAGCCCGCAGATCCGATGACCTCATACCTGACGAGACTGTCCGGCGCCGCGCTGACATACAAGGCAATCTCGTCGAGCAGGACTTGCCTGACCTCCGCCACACTCAACATCTGCAAGCTCACAGCCGCTTCCTGATACGCCCAGCCAAAAAGCTCCGTATCCACCGGCAAAAGTTGCGACATGGCAATGTGAGAGACGTAACGGGCGTGCAGCGCATGGTCGTCGGGAAAGACCGGACGCCCATGATTGTCCATCGGATAAAGCCTGCCCTGACTGAGCGTGTCGATATCTCCCGGCAACGGTTCGGTCACCACGAAGCGCTTGTCGCTGCGCTGAAAAACATACCCGGCGTACGGTTTGTCACGGCGCAGGCCGGCGAGTTCATGGGCATGACGAGCGGCATCATCGGCGCACAGAAAAGCGCCGCTCAATCGCGGCCAGGGGAAGTTCGCGAAGGGTTGCCATTGCAGATCCACCGGCCCCAGATGCGCCCACAGCGCACTGCCGCGCACGACCTCCAGGGTGCCAGCCAGTACCAGCATCGAGACAAATGCGCGGGTATCCAGTGTGCCGGCCAACAGCCTTGCCTGCAGACCATTGTCACTGACCGTGCCGTCCGACTGCGTAACGCTCAGTGCCGCTTCGATCGAATCGCCGCTGAAGCGGTACTTCAACATCGCATGATCCTGCGCCCGCATGTACAGCGACAACGCATGTCCCGCTTTCGCCAGATGTTTGCTGCGGGCATTCGCTTCGATAGCGACGGCGATCTCCCGGGGCGTGAAGAAGTTCTCGTAGAGCCACGGCTGAGCGGGTGGAAACTGCGCAGGGTCGGGCCGCGAGGCGAAGTAGAAGCCCTCCAGCAAATACCCCCTCGGCAGCTGCAATTGCCCTTGGGCATCAACCGGAAATATTCGCTCAGGATCCCATGCAGCCAGTCCGGCCGGGCGCGCATGGGTGGCGACATACTCCTCGCCAATCAATTTTTTCAATATCAGGCCCGTCGTCTGTGCGCCTCTGGATTTCAAGGCGGCAAGCACGGCGCGTTCGGCATTGACGCATACCCGGGTCATCAGCGGCAGGTCGGTGACCGCACCCTTTGAAAACGACGCGCCGACCTTCCAGTCCGCAGGTACGCGCCCCACCGAGTAGCCCCAGTCGGCATTCGAAACAATGATTTTGAGTTCACCCACGGTCGCCAGCTTGTTGATCACCGCCATCACGTCATAGGCCCCCGCCGGATGGCCCGACGGCCCGCCGGACTGCTGCCAGAGGAAGTAGTCGCGTTCCTCGGGCGAGCCGCTCGAGACGTATTTGAGCAAGCTGCCATCCGGGCCTGAAAGGTAAGCGCTGCGGAAAAATCCCGCGCCGACACATCGCCAATGAAATCGCCGCCTGAATAGAAGCTCATGAACAGCCTGAGCAGGGTTTCATCCTGACGCCGATTGCCATTGCGGAACTGGTCATGTAGCGGCGGATGGCTGTGTACGCTGGCGATACATCGGTAGCCCAGCGGATGGAGCATGCCGCCAAGGGCATCGGTCTGCACAATCGTGCCGAAGTCGAAGCGCGTGGCTTCTCCTGCGATGGGAGAGGTGGCGAGGAATTTCCCGTCCGGTCGCAGCAGGATCACGCTGCCGTACTCTTTGTCCGGGTTGAGTGGAATTCGTGTGTGCACCCAATAGGCGGCGTCTTCTTCAGTCAGAAAAGCCGGGCTCAGTGGGGGCAGCTTGAACGTTGCTGAAGAACTTGCGGTACGACCGGATCGGCCTGAGACATGACTCATAAAAACCTGCGCTGAGAATCGGATGAGCAACTGAGTGTGGCCCTTCGGTTTTCTCGAGCTGTGGTACAGGGTTATCGCTTTTGTATCCGCATCTGAGTGCCAGCGGGCGCCCCAATCTGGCGCAACTCGACGCACCATCGGCCGACTACCGTCCCCTCCTGGTGCACGGTTTCAGCGCGCAAGCGCTCTGGCACGACATTTTCTTGCCTGAACGCGACCGGGCACAGCCTTTGCAAAACACAGCTTCAGTCGTCCGCATCTGCCAACCAGAAAAAATCGAATGTTCATGGAGATCGCACAATGAAGCGTCGCAGTTTAATCAAGGCTTTCACACTCACGGCATCCATTGCCGCGATGGGCATGACCTGGACTGTCCAGGCCGCCGAGACCATCAAGGTCGGGATTCTGCATTCGTTGTCCGGGACCATGGCGATCTCCGAAACATCGCTCAAGGACATGGCACTGATGACCATCGACGAGATCAACGCCAAGGGCGGTGTGAACGGCAAGATGCTCGAGCCGGTGGTGGTCGACCCCGCTTCCAACTGGCCGCTGTTCGCTGAAAAGGGCCGACAGCTGCTGACCCAGGACAAGGTCGCGGTGGTGTTCGGTTGCTGGACGTCGGTGTCGCGCAAATCGGTACTGCCGGTGTTCGAAGAGCTCAACGGTCTGCTGTTCTACCCGGTGCAGTACGAAGGCGAAGAGATGTCGCCGAACGTCTTCTACACCGGCGCCGCGCCGAACCAGCAAGCGATCCCCGCCGTTGAATACCTGATGAGCGAAGAAGGCGGCAGCGCCAAGCGCTACTTCCTGCTCGGCACCGACTACGTCTACCCGCGCACCACCAACAAGATCCTGCGCGCGTTCCTGCATTCCAAAGGCGTGGCCGACAAAGACATCGAAGAGGTCTACACGCCGTTCGGTCACAGCGATTACCAGACCATCGTTGCCAACATCAAAAAATTCTCGGCCGGCGGCAAGACTGCCGTCATTTCCACCGTCAACGGCGACTCCAACGTGCCGTTCTATAAAGAGCTGGCCAACCAGGGCCTGAAAGCCACCGACGTACCGGTGGTGGCGTTCTCGGTCGGCGAAGAAGAACTGCGCGGCATCGACACCAAACCGCTGGTGGGCAACCTCGCGGCGTGGAACTACTTCGAGTCGGTGGAAAATCCTGCGAACAAGAAATTCGTCGCGGACTGGAAAGCCTACGCGAAGAAACACAATCTGCCGGGCGCCGATAAAGCCGTGACCAACGACCCGATGGAAGCCACCTACGTCGGCATCCACATGTGGGCGCAGGCGGTCGAGAAAGCCAAATCCACTGACGTCGACAAGGTTCGTGAAGCACTGGCCGGGCAGACCTTTGCTGCGCCGTCCGGTTACACGTTGACCATGGACAAGACCAATCACCACCTGCACAAGCCCGTGATGATCGGCGAAATCCAGAGCGACGGGCAGTTCAACGTCGTGTGGCAGACCGAAGGCCCGATCCGCGCGCAACCATGGAGCCCGTTCATTCAGGGCAACGACAAGAAGCCGGATTATGCGGTGAAGAGCAACTGAGGCGAATTCAGTTTTTGAGGCGAGCATGAGACTTCCCCTCACCCCAGCCCTCTCCCTCAGGGAGAGGGGGAAAGGGAGCCGATCTTCATGCTCTTCAGACCCTGAGTTCGACTCGAGTTCGCAGGTCGCAGCACATCGTCCAGACACCTCGGTCAGTCCCCTCTCCCTCCGGGAGAGGGTCAGGGTGAGGGGGCGGTTGAACAGGACACCACTAATGCCCACTGCCATACACCGCGTACTTCTCGCCATCGCACTGTTGCTGCCACTCCTGGCCCACGCCGGCGACGCCGAAGACTTCGTCGCGGCCAATCCGATGCAACAGGCCAAACTGCTGGAAGCCTGGGCCGCGCAGCCCGATCCGGCGCGTATCGAATTGCTCAACGCCCTGCAACAAGGCGAGCTGACGATCGACGGCCAAGCGAAAACCCTGCGCCTGAACAATCGCCTGCGGGGTCTGATCGACACCGCTATGGCCAGCCATCAATTGCTCGCCGCTGACAGCAAAATCCGTCTGAGCGCCGCGCAGCAATTGCAGAAAAGCGCGAAACCCGCGCAGCTGAAATTTCTCGACCGGCAACTCGCTGGGGAAAAGACCCAAGCGTCCACGCCGCCCTGAGCCTGGCGCTGGCCAATCTGCAACTGGTCGACAGCGACCCGGCGGTGCGCCTCGCGGCGGTACGTCTGCTCGGTGAAACCGGCGACCCGCTGGCACGCACGCGTCTTGAAGGCCTGCTGGAACCTGGAGTGGAAAGCGATGCCGGCGTGCGTACCGCCGCCGAAACCAGCCTCGCTCAGGTCAAGCGCAAGCTGCTGATCGGCGAAGTGCTCGGCCAGGCCTTCAGCGGCATGTCGCTGGGCTCGATTCTGCTGCTCGCGGCCCTCGGCCTGGCGATCACCTTCGGCCTGCTCGGGGTGATCAACATGGCGCACGGCGAGATGCTGATGCTCGGTGCCTACTCGACCTACGTCGTGCAGTTGATGTTCCAGCGTTACGCGCCGCAAGCCATCGAGTTCTATCCGCTGATCGCGTTGCCGGTAGCGTTTTTCGTCACCGCCGCCATCGGCATGGCGCTGGAGCGCACGGTCATCCGCCACCTTTACGGTCGGCCACTGGAAACCCTGCTCGCGACCTGGGGCATCAGCCTGATGCTGATCCAGCTCGTACGGTTGGTGTTCGGCGCGCAGAACGTAGAAGTAGCAAATCCGGCATGGCTGTCCGGCGGCATTCAAGTGCTGCCCAATCTGGTGCTGCCGTACAACCGCATCGTCATCATCGCTTTCGCATTGTTCGTGGTGGTGCTGACCTGGCTGCTGCTGAACAAGACCCGCCTCGGCCTCAACGTCCGCGCCGTCACTCAGAACCGCAACATGGCCGCCTGCTGCGGCGTGCCGACCGGGCGCGTCGACATGCTCGCCTTCGGCCTCGGCTCGGGCATCGCCGGGTTGGGCGGCGTGGCGCTGAGCCAGATCGGCAACGTCGGTCCCGACCTTGGCCAGAGCTACATCATCGACTCGTTCCTGGTGGTGGTGCTCGGCGGAGTCGGCCAATTGGCCGGTAGCGTGCTCGCCGCATTTGGCTTAGGGATCGCCAACAAGATTCTCGAACCGCAGATCGGTGCGGTGCTCGGCAAGATCCTGATCCTCGCGCTGATCATTCTGTTCATTCAGAAACGTCCGCAAGGCCTCTTCGCACTGAAAGGACGGGTGATCGACTGATGAACCAGCCTCTGTTAGTCACGGCCACACAAAAGGCCGGGCCGAAAGTCACGCTCGCGGTCGGCGGGGTGATCCTCGCGCTGCTGATCGTTCTGCCGCTGCTCTCGTTGTTGTCGCCGGACAATGCCCTGCACGTCTCGGCCTACACGCTGACGCTGGTCGGCAAAATCCTCTGCTACGCCATCGTTGCTCTGGCGCTGGATCTGGTCTGGGGTTACGCCGGTTTGCTGTCGCTGGGTCACGGTCTGTTCTTCGCCCTCGGCGGTTATGCGATGGGCATGTACCTGATGCGTCAGGCGGCCGGCGATGGCTTGCCAGCGTTCATGACTTTCCTGTCGTGGAGCGAATTGCCGTGGTACTGGACCGGCACCAGCAGCTTCCTCTGGGCCATGTGTCTGGTGGTGCTGGCGCCGGGGTTGCTGGCGCTGGTGTTCGGCTTCTTCGCCTTCCGTTCGCGGATCAAAGGCGTGTATTTCTCGATCATGACCCAGGCCCTGACCTTCGCCGGCATGCTCCTGTTTTTCCGCAACGAGACCGGTTTCGGAGGCAATAACGGCTTCACCAATTTCCGCACGATCCTCGGCTTCGGCATCACCGAACCGGGCACCCGCGCGGTGCTGTTTCTGGCCACGGTGTTGCTACTGGTGGCGAGCCTGTTCATCGGCTGGCGCCTGGCGCAGAGCAAGTTCGGTCGGGTGCTGACGGCGTTGCGCGATGCGGAAAACCGTTTGATGTTCTGCGGCTACGACCCGCGCGGTTTCAAGCTGTTCGTCTGGGTGCTGAGTGCGGTGCTGTGCGGTCTGGCCGGAGCGCTGTACGTGCCACAAGTGGGCATTATCAACCCCAGCGAAATGTCGCCGACCAACTCTATTGAAGCGGCGGTGTGGGTCGCCCTCGGCGGTCGCGGCACGCTGATCGGCCCGCTGCTCGGCGCCGGTGTGGTCAACGGCATGAAGAGCTGGTTCACCGTGGCCTTCCCGGAATACTGGCTGTTCTTCCTCGGCGCGCTGTTCATCGTCGTGACGTTGTACCTGCCCAAGGGCGTGATCGGGCTGCTGAAGAAACGAGGTGAACAATGAGAGTCACAGCGAGTGCTGAATTCATGCTGGAGCCGGCGTTTTTCCCCGTGGAACCGAACAAGGACGAAGGCACCAGCCGCGACTCGATCGGCCTCGGCCAGCGCGTCGGCCCTGGCCTCGATACGCGTCACGGCACGATCCTGACTTTGGAAGACATCAGCGTCAGCTTCGACGGCTTCCGTGCGCTGAACAATCTCAACCTGTACATCGGCGTCGGCGAACTGCGCTGCATCATCGGCCCCAACGGCGCGGGCAAGACCACGCTGATGGACGTGATCACCGGCAAGACCCGGCCCAGCCACGGCAAGGCCTGGTTCGGCGAAACCCTGGACCTGACGCAGATGAGCGAAGTGCAGATTGCCCAGTCCGGCATCGGCCGAAAGTTTCAGAAACCGACGGTGTTCGAAGCCTTGAGCGTGTTCGAAAACCTTGAGCTGGCGCAGAAGACCGACAAGTCGGTGTGGGCCAGTTTGCGTGCGCGCCTGAGTGGCGAGCAGAAGGATCGCATCAGCGAAGTGCTCGAGACGATTCGTCTGACCACCTCGGTCAATCGCCAGGCCGGGTTGTTGTCCCACGGCCAGAAGCAGTTTCTCGAGATCGGCATGCTGCTGATGCAGGACCCGCAGCTGCTCCTGCTCGACGAACCGGTGGCGGGCATGACCGACGCCGAAACCGAGTTCACCGCCGAGCTGTTCAAATCGCTGGCGGGCAAGCATTCGTTGATGGTGGTCGAGCACGACATGGGTTTCGTCGGCTCGATTGCCGACCACGTCACGGTGCTGCATCAGGGCAGCGTTCTGGCGGAAGGCTCGCTTGAGCAAGTGCAGGAAAACGAGCGCGTGATCGAGGTCTACCTCGGCCGCTGAAGACCTAGATCGTTCCCACGCTCTGCTTGGGAATGCCGCCATGGACGCTCTGCGTCCGCCGTTATGTGACGCGGAGCGTCACGGGATGCGTTCCCACGCAGAGCGTGGGAACGATCACCGGGGAGAATTCGAACATGCTGCAAGTCGACAAGCTGCATCAGTACTACGGCGGTAGCCACATCCTGCGCGGCCTCAGCTTCGAGGTGAAAGTCGGCGAAGTCACGTGCCTGCTCGGGCGTAACGGCGTGGGCAAGACCACCCTGCTCAAATGCCTGATGGGCCTGCTGCCGGCCAAGGAAGGCGCGGTCAACTGGGAAGGCAAACCGATCACCACGTTCAAACCGCATCAGCGTGTGCATGCCGGTATCGCCTACGTGCCACAGGGCCGTGAGATCTTCGGGCGCCTGACGGTAGAAGAAAATCTGCTGATGGGCCTGTCGCGTTTTCCAGGCTCAGAAGCCAAAGAAGTCCCGGGTTTCATCTACGAATTGTTCCCGGTGCTGCTACAAATGAAGCAGCGCCGTGGCGGTGATCTGTCCGGCGGTCAGCAACAGCAACTGGCTATCGGCCGGGCGCTGGCCAGCCGCCCGCGCCTGCTGATTCTTGATGAGCCGACCGAAGGCATTCAACCGTCGGTGATCAAGGAAATCGGCGCGGTGATCAAGCAGCTCGCGGCGCGCGGTGACATGGCGATTCTGCTGGTCGAGCAGTTCTACGACTTTGCTGCAGAACTGGCCGATCAATACCTGGTGATGTCGCGGGGCGAGATCGTTCAGCAGGGTCGCGGTGAAAATATGGAGGCCGAGGGTGTACGCGGGCTGGTCACGATCTAACGCGCCGGTCTAATCTGTAGCTTCCTAACGATAATCACAAACCATGAATTCGATTGTTGCACCTGCCCTGTTTACCCCGAGCTGGCACGCCGAGCTGGAACTGGCCTACGCACGTTTCGGCGATTGCACGCGTCCGGTCATGCGCCGTCACCTCGGCCCGCTGCGCGTGCAAAAGCATCTGTACGCCGAAGGCCCCGAGGTCTGCCAGCACATCATCGTCCATCCGCCGGGCGGAATTGCCGGTGGTGATCGGCTGGACATCAAGGCCCGCGTCGAACACAACGCCTGGGCGCAAATCACCAGCCCCGGCGCCGCCAAGTGGTATCGCGCGGGTGGGCCGGCGTATCAACAGCTCGACTTGAAAGTCGCTGCCGGTGCGACACTGGAATGGCTGCCGCAGGAAACTATCGTCTACAGCGCCGCGCAGGCTGAGTTGACCACGACCATCGACCTTGAAGGCGATGCGCGGCTGTTCTACTGGGACGTGGTGGCGCTCGGTCGGCCGGCCAGCGGCGAGCGTTTTGACCTCGGGCATTTTCAGGCGCACCTGGACATCCGCCGCGACGGTCGGTTGCTCTGGCACGAACGGCAGCGCATTGTCGGCAACGATGGTTTGCTCGACTCGCCAATCGGGCTGGATGGGCAACCGGTGTTCGCGACGATGCTGGTGACCGGTGAGATAGACGCCGAGCTGCTGGAGCGATGCCGCTCGCTGGGGCATGAGGTGCGCGGGGATCTGACGCAATTGCCGGGACTGCTGGTGGCTCGTTGCCTGGCCAGTGAGGCGTTGCTCGCCCGCGCCTGGCTCATCGATTTGTGGCGATTGCTCAGACCTGCGCTGCTGGGGCGCGAAGCTATCGCGCCAAGAATATGGAGCACCTGAAACCCCGACCCTCACCCCCGCCCTCTCCCGGAGGGAGAGGGAGCCTGACCGAGTCGTCTGAAATAAATTTATCTGCCTGAACGAATATTGCTGACTGAATTGGCCATTGAAAACAACCAAGATCAGTCCCCTCTCCCTCGGGAGAGGGCTAGGGTGAGGGGCTGCTCCAACTGGCACCCCACACTTCTCGAGAGCCACCCGAATCTGCCCTGATGGAACCCGAACCATGGACCTGACCCCACGCGAAAAAGACAAGCTGCTGATCTTCACCGCCGGCCTCGTCGCCGAGCGGCGGCTGGCCCGTGGCGTGAAACTCAACTACCCGGAAGCCATGGCCTACATCTCCGCCGCGCTGCTGGAGGGTGCCCGCGACGGCCAGACCGTGGCCGAGCTGATGCATTACGGCACCACCCTGCTC
The DNA here is from genome assembly GCF_979258175.1 of Pseudomonas sp. AC255. Lineage (NCBI taxonomy): Bacteria > Pseudomonadati > Pseudomonadota > Gammaproteobacteria > Pseudomonadales > Pseudomonadaceae > Pseudomonas > Pseudomonas sp. AC255. The sequence continues at coordinate 4,642,534 of NZ_OZ409841.1, forward strand.
AGCCGCGAACAAGTGATGGAAGGCATCCCGGAAATGATCCCGGAAATCCAGGTCGAGGCGACGTTCCCCGACGGCACCAAACTGGTCACCGTTCACCAGCCGATCGTCTGAGGCCGCGCCATGACTTACGCCATTCGCGATGCAACCCGGGCCGACCTGCCGGCGATCCGCGACATCTACAACGACGCCGTGCTCAACACCACGGCGATCTGGAACGAACAAGCGGTCGACCTCGGCAATCGCCAGGCATGGTTCGACGCGCGTCAGTTGCAGGCGTACCCGATTCTGGTGATCGTCGACAGCCACAACGCGGTGCTGGGTTACGCCTCGTTCGGCGACTGGCGGCCGTTCGACGGTTTCCGCCACACCGTCGAGCACTCGGTGTACGTGCGCAGCGATCAACGCGGCAACGGCCTCGGCCCGCAACTGATGACCGCGTTGATCGAGCGCGCCCGCACCTGCGGTAAACACGTCATGGTCGCTGCCATCGAAAGTGGCAACGCCGCGTCGATTCGCCTGCACGAGCGCGCCGGTTTCAGCATCACCGGGCAGATGCCGCAAGTCGGCACCAAGTTCGGCCGCTGGCTCGACCTGACCTTCATGCAGTTGACCCTCAATCCCGGCGCACAGCCGCCGGATACTCACAAGGAGTGATGTCGATGAACGCCGCCCAGTTGCGCCGCGTCAACGCTGAAAGCTTTGCCCACTATCGCCAGGGCCTGATCGATCTGCTGCTCGACGCCGTCGGTTACGGCGCCAGCGTCGGTTTTATGGCCGACCTCGATGAGGTGCAGGCGCGCGCATATTTCGATGAGGTGCAGGACAACATCAACAAGGGCAGCACGCTGCTTTGGGTGGTGGTCAAGGACGAGCAGGTGCTCGCCAGCGTGCAATTGGGCCTGTGCCAGAAGGCCAATGGTCTGAACCGCGCCGAAGTGCAGAAACTGCTGGTGCGCGAACACGCGCGGCGCCGTGGCCTCGGCCAGCAACTGATGCAGGCGCTGGAACTCGAAGCGCCCAAGCACAAGCGCGGCATGCTCTATCTCGACACCGAGGCCGGCTCGCCGGCGGAAGATTTCTACAAGGCGCTGGGCTACGTGCGCGCCGGCGAAATCCCTGATTACGCCTGCGACCCCAACGGCACCTATCGCCCGACCGCGCTCTATTACAAAGTCCTGCAAGGAGCCCAGCGATGATTCCTGGCCAATACCAGATCCAGCCCGGCGACATCGAACTCAACGTCGGCCGTCGCACCCTCAGCCTGAAAGTCGCCAACAGCGGCGACCGGCCGATTCAGGTCGGCTCGCATTTCCACTTTTTTGAAACCAACGACGCGCTGACCTTCGATCGTGCGGCCAGTCGCGGCATGCGCCTGAATATTCCCGCCGGCACGGCGGTGCGCTTCGAGCCAGGCCAGAGTCGTGAAGTCGAACTGGTCGATTACGCCGGGCATCGCCGGGTGTTCGGCTTTGCCGGCCGCATCATGGGTGATCTCTAAACAACACGGTGCCCGCTCTGGCCCCTTCGCGAGCAGGCTCGCTCCCACATGAGAACGCGATCAAATGTGGGAGCGAGCCTGCTCGCGAAAGCGAGTAATGCGAGCGATTTCAGACCCAATTGAATCTCAAGGCATGCCCATGAAAATCTCCAGACAAGCCTACGCCGACATGTTCGGCCCCACCGTCGGCGACAAGGTGCGCCTGGCCGACACCGAGCTGTGGATCGAAGTCGAAAAGGACTTCACCACCTACGGCGAGGAAGTGAAATTCGGTGGCGGCAAAGTCATCCGCGACGGCCAGGGCCAGAGCCAATTGCTCGCCGCCGAAGTGGTCGACACGCTGATCACCAACGCGCTGATCATCGACCACTGGGGCATCGTCAAGGCCGACGTCGGCCTCAAGGACGGGCGCATCGCCGCGATCGGCAAGGCCGGCAACCCTGACGTGCAGCCCAATGTGACCATCGCCATCGGCGCCGGCACCGAAGTGATTGCCGGCGAAGGCATGATCCTCACCGCTGGCGGCATCGACACGCATATCCACTTCATCTGCCCGCAGCAGATCGAAGAAGCGCTGATGAGCGGCGTCACCACCATGATCGGCGGCGGCACCGGGCCTGCCACCGGCACCAACGCCACCACCTGCACCTCCGGCCCGTGGCATCTGGCGCGCATGCTCCAGGCCGCCGATGCTTTCCCGATGAACATCGGCCTGACCGGCAAGGGCAACGCCAGCCTGCCGGAGCCGTTGATCGAACAGGTCAAGGCCGGTGCCATCGGTCTCAAGCTGCACGAGGACTGGGGCACCACTCCGGCGAGCATCGACAACTGCCTCAACGTCGCCGACCAGTACGATGTGCAGGTGGCGATCCACACCGATACCCTCAACGAATCCGGCTTCGTCGAAACCACCCTTGGCGCGTTCAAGGGCCGCACCATCCACACCTATCACACCGAAGGTGCCGGTGGCGGCCACGCGCCAGACATCATCAAGGCCTGCGGCTTTGCCAACGTGCTGCCAAGCTCGACCAACCCGACCCGGCCGTTCACCCGCAACACCATCGACGAACACCTCGACATGCTGATGGTCTGCCATCACCTCGACCCGAGCATTGCCGAAGACGTCGCCTTCGCCGAAAGCCGGATCCGCCGCGAAACCATTGCCGCCGAAGACATCCTCCACGACCTCGGCGCGTTCTCGATGATCAGCTCCGACAGTCAGGCCATGGGCCGCGTCGGCGAAGTCATCACGCGCACCTGGCAGACCGCCGACAAGATGAAAAAACAGCGCGGCCCGCTGCCACAGGACGGCGCAGGCAACGACAACTTCCGCGCCAAGCGTTACATCGCCAAGTACACGATCAACCCGGCAATCACTCATGGCATCAGCCATGAAGTCGGCTCGATCGAAGTCGGCAAGTGGGCCGATCTGGTGCTCTGGCGCCCGGCGTTCTTTGGTGTGAAGCCGACGCTGATCCTCAAGGGCGGTGCGATTGCCGCCAGCCTGATGGGCGACGCCAACGCTTCGATTCCAACACCGCAACCGGTGCATTACCGCCCGATGTTTGCCAGCTACGGCGGCTCGCTGCACGCCACCAGCCTGACCTTTATCAGCCAGGCGGCGCAGGAGGCCGGATTGCCGGAAGCCTTGGGATTGAAGAAGCAGATCGCTGTGGTGAAGGGCTGCCGCGACGTGCAGAAAACCGACCTGATCCACAACGACTATCTGCCGAACATCGATGTCGATCCACAGACCTATCAGGTCAAGGCCGATGGCGTGTTGCTGTGGTGCGAACCGGCGGAAACGCTGCCGATGGCGCAGCGCTACTTTCTGTTCTGATGAAGGCGTGCGCTGAATACGGACGCGCCGGTCCGTATTCAGTCGCGATCGCTCAGGCAATCACGGGAACAGTTTCGCGATGTCCGCATCGCTGTAGTTGTAATCGATGCGTAACTCGGTTCCCGCCGGAATGTCTTCGGTAGCGAAGATGGCGTTGAGAATGAAGTCGCGGGTGACCAGTTCCTTGCCTATCCACTGTTGCGCTTCGACATCGAACGGTACGAACTCGACGTTGTAACCCTCCGTAGCCTGACGAACCGGCTTGCCCGTTGCGTCATACCAAAAGCGCGTGTTGATCCGGGAAATAATCGTGTCACCGACCAGCGCGAATTCGTAGGGGATCAAATATCCAGGCCCTGGTTGATAACGGACGCCGACCTTCATGGTGTATGACTGCTGGGGCAGCGGCACAAGACGTCCCGGCATGATCGCGCCAGCATAGACACCGACCACCTCGCCTCGGGTGATGCGCCGGTTGGCGACCACCATTGACTGGCCGACCAGGGCCCGCTCTCCGGGCACCGTCATGTCGGCCTCGGTGAACAATCGCCATTGCAGCTTTTCTTCATACAACCGCGCGACATGCTCGTAGGCGCCAAACTTGATGTAAGGCTTGATTTGCTCGGAGGTATAACGGCTGCCGTCTTCGAAACGCGCCAGGGTCTGGAGCTTCTTTATCCTGACAGGCCGGCCGGCCATGTCCCGGAAAGGGTATTTGCCGTTATTGGCACGGTCGTAGACCCCGGGCCGATTGGTGAGGAACGAAAACCGTGTTTCGCTGCGCATTGCACGCAATTCCTCAGCGGTGAAGGGTTTGACGGGCATCGACTCGGACGCCAGATAAAAATGTTCCTGCGTTGCACCGCCATCGTCGGACAGCTCTTCAACGGCAGACTCGTAGTCTTCATCGCTCTGGCGCGCCACCCTGCGGCTTTTACCCGGGACAGCGGCAGCGTCCGGCGACGCGCTGGACTCTTCAAGCGCGTACCAGTGTTTGTTCAACCCATCGTAGGCAAGCACAGGGCCGGACGGCTGCAGCTCGCTGGACAATCTGGCCCGATGCAGACCGGTCTCGGCATCGACGCCGATCAGCACCGTACCGCCGCCCTGCAGGTCCGCGTATTGGCGTCCTTTGAATACGCGAAACCCGTCAACGTCCGCTTGCGGTAGAGGGGGTGTCGAGGCAATCAGGTAACGCTCCAGAGCCGAGGTTTTAAGCTTCGGGACGGGACCAGATGTAGACGGCGTCGGGTCGACGTGCACGCTGTGCGGGGCAACTGCAGTTTCCATTTGCTGCGTGTTGCTGCCGGGCTCACTGGCATCGGGCGGGGTCTTGCGAATGAACGGACCGGGGGTCAGGTGCGGCGACTCGATACCGTGCGCGGCGGAATCCCGGGATGTGCGCCCAAGGGTGGTGATATCGACTGCGCCCGGCTTGGGCGGCTTGGGTCTGACTGGCATTGACAGGCTTCCTTGCAAAAATTGCGCAGCGCTGGCCAGTCTGGCTGGCGCTACGACCGTCGGCATCCATTGCCAACATGTGCCCGGAAAACTATCAGACCACCCTGCCGGTTCATACCGGACGAAACACCCGCAAACATTAATCAGGCGGGAGCGGGCCGGCACGCGATGAGGCCAGCTAGGACCTCACGGCCTCAAACAATTTATTCGACCACCAACCGCCCCAAACGCTGGCGCAACATGCGGTTCTCGGCACGCAACTGCTTCACCTCGTCCAGCAGATCCAGCGCCAGCGCCACGCCTTCCCACTCCAGTTCCAGATCACGGCGCAGCTTGGCGGCGCGTTTGGCCAAGGCCAATTCGTAATCGGTGAAACGCCATTCCCGGGGCTGCGCGCCCTGAGGTTCGAGGATGCCGTGCTCGACGATTTCGATCACGTAGACGTCCGACAAGTCGGCCGCCTCACAGAATTCTGCCAGGTCCAGTTGAACGATCAGGGGGCTGCTCATGATGGGCTACTCCGTCGTCGGGTTCAGAAGTTCTCTCGCGGATTGAAGGCGGCTTTCTTCGCCAGTTCCTGCCACAGCGCCTTGACCTCATCGTCGGAGGCTTTGGGCATCACGGCCTTGAGCTGCACGAACAGATAACCGCGTTCGCCGGCCTTGTTCAGCAGGCCATGGCCCTTGGCGCGCATGCGCTGGCCGTTCTGGCTGCCGGCCGGGACCTTGAGGTTGATCTTGCCGGTCAGGGTCGGCACGGCCACTTCAGTGCCCAATGCCAATTCCCACGGAGCCAGAGGCAAGGTGATGATCAGGTTTTCGCCTTCGACATCGAATTTCGGGTGCGGCGCAAAACGAATGGTCAGGTACAGGTCGCCATTCGCCCCGCCACCGATGCCCGGTGCGCCCTGGCCCTTCAGGCGAATCCGCTCGCCGTCGGTGACGCCGGCCGGAATCTTCACGTTCAGGCTCTTGCTGGTGTTGCTGACATGCTGGCCGTGCGCGTTGTATTGCGGCACCTGAAAGGTGACTTTCTTCGATTCGTTCGACAGGGTTTCTTCGAGGAAGACCGGCAGTTCCATTTCCACGTCTTGCCCTCGGCGTCCGCGTGATTGGCGGCTCTCGGCGCCACCGAAACCGGGGCCGCGATTGCCGAAGATCGAACTGAAGAAGTCCGAGAAGTCGCCTGTGTCGCCACCGCCGCCACCGAAGCCGCCACGGCTCTGCCAGCCCGGTGGGCCCTGAAACGGCTGACCGTGCTGGCCATAACGGCGCAGTTCGTCGTATTCGGCGCGCTTGTCGGCGCTTTTCAGCGCTTCATAGGCTTCCGAGGCATCCTTGAACTTGGCCTCGGCATCTTTTTCCTTGCTGACATCGGGGTGGTATTTGCGCGCCAGCTTGCGATAGGCCGCCTTGATGGCCTTGTCGTCGGCTGTCGGCTCCACGCCGAGTATCTTGTAATAGTCTTTGAAGTCCATGGAAGGATCACCATCCGTTATCGATTTCGCGCCGAGACCAGCATGCGCCGATTGGCACGTGCCGGGTTGACCGATCTCAAGTTTGTGACCGGGTGGCGCCGCAGAAGTTTATCGGCAGTGGACGACGGTTCTTGCGACCGCCGGTGTGTCTGCCGGCCCATGCCAGCAAGTTTGGGGCGATGCGGTGGTTTTCAACTGTCTGGGGGCGAAATAGCGGATGACCGGCCTTCGAATCTGCCGCGCACTGACATACACTGCGCGGCCGTTTTTTTGACCGGAAACCGAAAGACATGAAAGACGCCTCTCCAGCCCGTGCCTGCGGCATCGACTTCGGCACGTCCAACTCCACCGTCGGCTGGCTGCGCCCCGGCATGGACACCATGATTGCGCTGGAAGACGACAAGATCACCCTGCCGTCGGTGGTCTTCTTCAATATCGAGGAACGTCGCCCGGTATACGGTCGCCTGGCCCTGCACGAGTATCTGGAAGGCTACGAAGGCCGACTGATGCGCTCGCTGAAAAGCCTGCTCGGCTCCAAGCTGATCAAACACGACACCAGCGTCCTCGGCACGGCGATGCCGTTCAAGGATCTGCTCGGGCTGTTCATCGGCCAGCTCAAGAGCCGCGCCGAAACCGCCGCCGGTCGGGAATTCGAGCAAGTGGTGCTGGGCCGCCCGGTGTTCTTCGTCGACGACGATCCGCTGGCTGACCAGGAAGCCGAAGACACACTGGTCGAGGTGGCGCGCAAAATCGGTTTCAAGGACGTGTCGTTCCAGTACGAACCGATCGCGGCAGCGTTCGACTACGAGTCGACCATCGAGAAAGAAGAGCTGGTACTGATCGTCGACATCGGCGGTGGTACCTCTGACTTCTCGCTGGTGCGCCTGTCGCCCGAGCGTCGTGGTCTCGACAACCGTCACGATGACATCCTCGCCACCGGCGGTGTGCACATCGGTGGTACCGACTTCGACAAACAGCTGAGTCTGCAAGGCCTGATGCCGCTGTTCGGCTACGGCAGCCGCATGAAGAGCGGCGCGTACATGCCAACCAGCCACCACATGAACCTGGCGACCTGGCACACGATCAACTCGGTGTACTCGCAGAAATCCACGCTGGCGCTGGGCAGCATGCGTTACGACATCGAAGACACCGGCGGCATCGATCGCCTGTTCAAGCTGATCGAACAGCGCGCCGGGCACTGGCTGGCGATGGAAGTGGAAGAAACCAAGATCCAGCTGACCCACGCCGACAGCCGCCACGTGCCGCTGGACCGCATCGAAGCCGGGCTGAGCGTCGAGCTGAGCCGCGCGCTGTTCGAATCGGCGATCGAAGCCTTGCTGGAACGAGTGCGCGGCAGCGTTACGCAATTGCTCAATGATGCAGGCGTGGCGGTCGATCAGGTCGACACGGTGTTCTTCACTGGTGGTTCCAGCGGCATCCCGGCCCTGCGTAACAGCGTGTCGGCAATGCTGCCGAACGCGCGGCATGTCGAAGGCAACATCTTTGGCAGCATTGGTAGCGGTTTGGCGATTGAAGCGATGAAGCGTTACGGTTCGATGGCCTGATCACAATCTGTGGCGAAGAGCTTTTGTGGCGAGGGGATTTATCCCCGTTGGGTCGCGAAGCGGCCCCCGATTTATGAAAGCAGGGGCCTGCTGCGCAGGCCAACGGGGATAAATCCCCTCGCCACAGATGCATTCAATTCAGTTGCTTGGCCTTAGACCATCCCGCCCAGCTTCAGCTCACTCTTCAGATACGCGTAATAAATCGGCCCCGCCACCACCCCCGGCAAACCGAACGCGGCTTCGAACACCAGCATCGCCAGAAGCAACTCCCACGACTTGGCACTGATCTGCCCGCCGACGATGCGCGCGTTGAGGAAGTATTCGAGCTTGTGGATAACGATCAGATAGCCCAGCGCGGCGATCGCCACCCAGATCGACAGCGACAGACCGACGATGGTGATCAGCGTGTTCGACATCAGGTTGCCGATCACCGGCAGCAGGCCGAGCAGGAAGGTCAGCACGATCAGGGTTTTGGTCAGCGGCAGCTTGATGCCGAACATCGGCAGGATCACCGCGAGGAAGATCCCGGTGAACACGGTGTTGAGCAGGGAAATCTTGATCTGCGCGAAGACGATATTGCGAAACGCCTGCACCAGCAGATGCAAACGGTCGAACAAAGCGGCGGCCAGCGGCTTGCGCTTGGTCACGTCGGGGATGCGCTGCAGGGCGATGATCGCGCCGAGCACCATGCCGATCAGCAGGGTGACGAACATGTGCGCGGCGTCCTTGCCGACCAGTTGCAGGTCGGCCAGATGCTTGCTCGCCCACTCGCCGATCGCCACGCGAAATTCCGCTGCACTCGCCGGCAGGTAGGCATCGATGAACGGCGGCAACTGCCCGCGCGCGCGATCGACTACGCCCATGAATTTGTCGAGTGAAGCGCCGGGGTTTTCCGCTTCATGCAGGAGGAAACTGATGGCCCCGGCGAAGATCAGCGCCAGCGCACTCACCACCAGCGTGCCGAGCAGCGCCACCGCCAACCAGCGCGCACGGCGCCCTTCGATCAGCCGTTGCAGTTGCGGGGTGAGCATGTTGACCAGCTCGAACACCAGCAACCCGGCCAAAAGGCTGGGCAACAAGCGCAGCGGCAGCACCAGCAGCAAACCGCCAAAAATGATGATGCAGCTGACCCAGAACACAACATGACGCTGAGAAAACGTTGGCATACAGCCTCAAAACGAACGGCGTGAAAGGATGGGCAGTCTGCCAGCGATCCTGGGTTAGCACTAGGGATATGCGGGGTTTCGGATTTTCGTGCAAGGCTTGCGAATTTCCCCTCACCCTAGCCCTCTCCCAGAGGGAGAGGGGACCGATTGGGGGTTGCTCGAAAAATTTTCCGACCTGAACGTGCAGTGCCGAATCCGCAATCGACCCGGTATTTCAGACCCCAGTTCCTGTCGGCATCAATGCGGTCGGTCCCCTCTCCCTCCGGGAGAGGGTTAGGGTGAGGGAAAATCTCAAGCCGACCGAGTCAATCGGACACCCATGGCGCCCGCTTATTTCTTCTTCAGACACTCACTCATGAACGCCTTGCGCGCATCGCCGGTCAGCGCTTTGGTTTTCGCATCGGCATTGCAGGTGGTCATCTTCTGCTGCTGCGGGGTCAGCTCCTTGCCATCGTTGGCCGCTGGCGCCGCTTTCAGGCAGGTACTCATGAACGCCTTGCGCTCATCGCCCTTCAAGCTCTTGGCGGTCGCATCGGCATTGCAGGTGGTCATCTTGTTCTGTTGCGCCGTGGCGGCGAAACCTTGGGAACACACAAGCAGCCCGATCATCAACAACGGCACACGCAACATCTTCATGGAGTTTTCTCCTTGTTGCCGCACCGATGGATGCGGCCTCTGTCGCAGTGTAGTCAAAGCTTGTTACACCTTCCTGCCCTCGAGGTGGCTGCGCCGGTACTGCTCCGGCGTACAACCCGCCTGACGGGCAAACATGGCGATGAATGCCGAGCCGCTGCTGTAGCCGAGGTCGAAAGCGATTTCCTGCACCGAACGCGAGGTTTCCAGCGCCTCGATCGCCGCCAGATAACGCAAGCGCTGACGCCATTCACCAAAGCTCATGCCCAGCTCGCGTACAAACTGCCGCGCCAGAGTGCGCTCGCTGACATGCACTTGCGCGGCCCAATGCGCCAACGGTTGGTTGTCGCCCGGCGCGGCCTGCAAGGCGTCAAGAATCGTCAGCAAGCCCGGGCTGCTCGCGTACGGCAGATAACATTCCTGCACCGGTGCCTGTTGCAGTTGATCAACCAGTACCTGGGCCAGACGCTGATCGGCTTCATGCTCGGGGATCTTCACATCGCGGGCGGCGAAGTCCTTGAGAATCGCCTTGAGAATGTCACTGATCGCCAAGGTGCAGGCCCGCGCCGGCAATCGCGCGCAGACGTCGGGATCAAGACACACCGCGCGGTAGTTGACCGGTTGATGGCTGTAGAAACTGTGCTCGACCTCGGGCGGCACCCACACCGCGTACTGCGGCGGCGACATGAAGCGACTGCCGTCGACATCCATGTGCAGCACGCCATGGGCCGCGTATTCCAGCGTGCCCCAAGGATGCCGGTGTGGCGCGGCATATTCGTGGGCATTGAAATCGGCGTAGCGGAAATACACCGCTGACGGCAGTTCGCTGAAATCGAGCAGATCGATGTGTTTGCTGTTCATGCTGTCCGGATGCAGAGGCAGGTTGTCTGGATCGCAGTATAGGCCTGCATCCAGACAGGCGATAATCGCCCTTCATCAACGTTCTGGTTTTGTCCCATGCAATACGCGTTTCCCCTGCTGGCGATTTTCATCTGGGCCGGCAACACCGTGATCAACAAACTGGCGGTCGGGGCGATCTTCCCGGCCGAGATCGGTTTCTATCGCTGGCTGCTGGCCGGCGTGCTGTTCACGCCATTCATGCTGAAGAAAGTCATCGCCCACTGGCCGCAGATTCGGCCGAACCTGAGGCGGATTTTCGTCCTCGGCGTGCTCGGTATGGCGGTGTATCAGAGCCTCGCCTATTTCGCCGCAACACTGACCACCGCGACCAACATGGGCATCATCCTGTCGCTGATGCCATTGATGTCGCTGGCCATGGCGATCATCAGCCTCGGCCAGCGCCTGACGACTGGTGCGCTGGTCGGTGCGGTGCTGTCGTTCGCTGGCGTGCTGGTGGTGGTGTCATCCGGCAGCCTCGGAGCGCTGCTGCAACACGGGGTCAATCTGGGCGATGCGATGATGCTGATCGCCACGCTGGCCTACGCGGTTTACAGCACGCTGCTGAAAAAGTGGCAACTGCGCCTGCCGCCGCTGGTCCTGCTGTACTTGCAGGTGCTGGTGGCGATTGTGGTGTTGTTTCCGTTGTTCGCTGTTTCGCCGAAGACCGGTTTGAATCTGCAGAACGTGCCGCTGGTGCTCTATGCATGCCTGCTGGCTTCGATGGTCGCGCCGCTGGCGTGGATGCAAGCGGTGCAGCGGCTGGGACCGAGCCGGACGACGTTGTTCTTCAATCTGCTGCCGCTGATTACCGCGTTGATCGCAGCGCTGGTGCTGAAGGAACAGTTAGCGATGTATCACCTGGTGGGCGGTTTGCTGACCTTGGGTGGGGTGGTTTTGTCGGAGCGCTGGACCACCGTTTTGGGCCGCCGGGTCAGCGTTGCCTGATAAGACTCCTTCGCGAGCAGGCTCACTCCCACATTGAAATGCAGACACCTGTGGGAGCGAGCCTGCTCGCGAAGAACGATGACGCGGTCTGTTTGGCTATAACCCTGCAGCCTCCAGCCGCGCCGCATGCTCGACAAACAGCCTTACCGGATCCGCGCCCTTGCCCACCAGGCCCAGCGACTGATTGACGATGTCGAAATGATCCAGCGGATAGTCATCACCGATCACCGTGCCCAGATGCGAGCTGTAACGGCCGACCATGCCATCGCAATGCCCCGGCTCACGGACGAAGGTCTTGGCAAACAAGCGACAACTTCGGTTGGTGCCGTCAAAAAGATTGCCGCCACGATCGGTCTTGCCCGGTTGCAGCGTCCCTGACCAAGAGTAATAGCGCACACCGTTGACCTCTTCCGGCCCCTGGCCGCCCCAGACTTCCGGCAGCCCTTGTGGATAACGCTGATTGAATATTGCAACGCCCGCCGTGGTCAGCGATTGGTGGGAACCGTGGATATCCACCGGCAGTTTCGGCCCGTGATAACCCGTGTCGAGCAATGCCATGACCCAGCCGATCAAGCGCAGCAACGCTTCGAGCAAGCGGCCCTTGGCACTGCTACCGGGATAGTGCTTTTCCAGATAATCAGCCAGCTCGGAACCATGATTCGGACCGGCCACCGAAGTCACCGAGGCCACCAGATCCGGACGCTTCGCTGCCGCATACCGTGCGGTCAACGCGCCTTGGCTGTGACCGAACAGATTGACCTTCGGCGCCCCGCTCTCGCGCAGGATTTCCTCGATCCGCGCCAGCAATTGCTCGCCGCGCACTTCCGTGGAGTTGAGTGGCGAGACCTGCACCGCGACCACCGTCGCACCACCACGGCGCAAGGCCTTGATTATGCCGAACCAATACGGATAAAGCACCAGCCGGACAAAGCCGAGCATGCCCGGCACCAGCACCAGTGGATAACGTGTCGACATGGGGTACATCCTTGTGCGCGGTGAGTGGATGCCAGACCTGCAAGACGCCCGCCAAGCATCCAACGTGACGATGACAACTGAACGATGAGCCTACTTCAGCCCGCCACGATCCGCTCCACCGAAACCGGATTGACCAGCGCCAGGCCCTCCCGACATAGCAGTCTTCAACAGTTCCTGCAGCGCGTCCGGCGTAAATCGCATAAAACTTTTCGCTTCGCTCAAGACTCACACCCTGAGTAGCGACCGCGTCTTCAGAACGTGGCGCCTATCGGATTAGCCTCCAGGAGAATGAAATGAGTGACGTGCATTTGTCTGATGTTCAAACCCTGCGCGAGCGCGCGCGGCAACACGTGGAAAACGGCGCGGTCACCGAGGGTTACAACGCCAACCGTGAAGAAATACTGCGTTTGCTCAATGAGTCGCTGGCCACCGAGCTGGTGTGCACCTTGCGCTACAAGCGCCACTACTTCATGGCCAACGGCCTGAAAGCCAACGTCGCCGCCGACGAATTCCTCGAACACGCCAACCAGGAAGCCGAGCACGCCGATCGCCTCGCCGAACGCATTGTGCAACTGGGCGGTGAGCCTGAGTTCAACCCTGACCTGCTGAGCAAGATGTCCCACGCGCAATACGTGGCTGGCAATACGCTCAAGGAAATGGTTTACGAAGATCTGGTGGCCGAGCGCATTGCTATCGACAGCTATCGCGAAATCATCCAGTACATCGGTGAAAAAGACCCGACCACCCGCCGCATCTTCGAAGACATCCTCGCCCAGGAAGAAGAACACGCCGACGACATGGCGGATATCCTCAACGATCTGTAACCCTTAACAGCAAAAGATCGCAGCCTTCAGCAGCACCTACAGGGGGAACGCATTCCAAATGTAGGAGCTGCCGAAGGCTGCGATCTTTTGATCTGCCCTGCTTACTTGCTGGGTTTAACGGTCACCGGCGCCTTGCCCTGCTTCATCTGCTCCAGCAACGGTGCACATTGATTCGGCTCGCCACCGCTCGGCGCCACCAGTGCCAGCAACCCCGCCGCCGGTGCGGCAATCACGCCCAGCGCAACCATCCCCGCCCCGCGCAGCATCAACGGTACGGCTTTGACGCCGGCATCCGGTTTGATGAACTTGCCGCGCACATACAGCGGCGAGCGCAGCGAGATCAGACGCCAGCCTTTGGATTCCGGGGTCACGGTCAGATCGAGTTGTTCGGTGGCCATGTTCGCCGTGCCATCGATGTAGATGATTGCGTTCTCGGTATCGAAGACAAACAGCCGTGTGGTCGCCAGGCCGGTCTTGATGTCGAAGTCCGCCGCCGCGCAGTTGATCTTCACTTCCTTGTCGCCAAAGATCTTGCCGACCACGTAGTTACCGACGTTGAGCCCGGCCAGCTCCATCAACTCACGGCTGATTGCACCGTCGTTGATCAGCATCTTCAGATTACCGTTGGCACCACCGAGCAGCTTGGCCACGGAGTTGCCCCGGCCACTGATGTCGGCATCGCCATTGAGCTCACCGAAACTGGTTTTCATCGGTTCGAAGGTCGGGAACAGCTCTTTGAGTTTGAATTTGCGTGCGGTCAAACGCGCCCGGCCTTCCAGCGGCTCGGTGCGGCCATTGAGGCGAATCAGCGCATCCAGCGTGCCGCCGGCGACACCAAAGCGCAGCGGTTCCAGGCTGAGCTCGCCGTCGTTGAGTTTCAGATGGGTATAGAGGTCGTTGAACGGCAGCTTCTCGCTGTGGACGATGCGTTTGCCGGTGAACTCGACATCGGCGTCCATCGCCCGCCAGCGATCGGTTTTGAATTCTTCGACCGGCAGGACTTTGTCTGCTGGCTGCTTGCTCGCGCCGCCACGGGCCTTTTGCTCGGTGTTGGAATCGGCACCGATCAACGGCGCAAGGTCGGCGAACAGCAGTTGATTGGAGAGCAACGCACCCGTGAGTTTCGGCCGTGGCTGGCTGGCCACGTAGGTGAGGTCGCCGTGGATGTCACTGTCGCCGATCTTGCCGTTGAATTTTTCATAAGTGAATTTCGCCCCGGCCTCGTCATGCAGCTTGGCGATCAGGTGGCCGTCGGTGGAATACGGTGGGGTGTCCGGCAGCGTCACGCCGGTCAGCGGGTAAAGATTGCCGAGGCTGTCGCCAGCGAGCTTCAGGCGCAGATCAAGGGCGCCGAGATTCAGCGGGTCAGTCAAGGTGCCGGCCAGTTCGATACGGGTGTCGCCAATCTTCGCCTGGGCCTGCAACGGGAACGGCTTGCTCGCGTCCTGCAACGCCAGCAACCCGCCGATCTTGCCCAGCCCGGTGAGGTTCTGCCCGTGGTACTGGCCTTTGACCTTGAGTGCAAAGGCATAGTCCTGCGGTGCGCCGCCCTTGTCCTGAGCGGTTTTCGCCGCTTTGTCGCCGACAATCTCGCTGAAGGGAATCGGCTTGCCGAGCGGGTCGATCAGCACATCGAGGTTGGTCTTCAAGGTCTGGTCGTCGAGGGTCACGTGGCCCTTGTCGAAACCGATCGCGCCGATATCGACCACCCAGCTCGACGGCTCGGCGTTCGGGTCCTTGGGATCGAATTTGAACGTCCAGTTGGCGCGGCCATCGGCCAGACGTTGCAGCTCGGCATTCGGCTCGGTCAGGTCGATGCGCGGAATCACCACGCGCTGGGCCAGCAGGGCCAGCGGCGAAATGCGCAGTTCAACGCGTTTGAGCGTGACCATCTGCGCCTGCTTCGACCAGTCCGGGTTGCCCAAGCTCAAGTCCTCGGCGACCACGTGCGGCCACGGCACCCAGGCACGCCAGCCGCCTTCTTCCGGCTCGCGCTGCCAGATCACCGCGAGGTTGCCATTGATGGCAAACGCCCGGTGCAGTTCTTCCGAGACTTTGGCGTTGATCGTCGGTTTGATCCGGTTCCAGTCGAAGAACACGATGATCAGAATCAAGGCTGCCAGCAGCAGCACGAGGATGGCGAAGGTCCAGCTGAAGATTTTTCCAGTGCGCGTCATGCACAAAGCTCCTGATCACGACCGCACGCCGATTACCCGACGCACAGCTGAAACGGCAGACCGAAGCGGCCCCTATGCAGTCTGTGACTGGCGAAAGGCCCGCAGGTTTAATCGAAAGGCAGTTTAAGCCATAAAAAGCCCGGCAAAACTGACCGATCGGTCGAGCAGTGTTACCGCGACCCGCACTTTTGGGAGGCACGAGTGAGTCGAAAATACCCACGAAGGTGCAAAACCGTCGCCCGCAAAGGCCCGATCTAGAGCCTTCGCGCTGAACAATCAATTCTGTTGATTATTACCATTGCGTTTATGAACTTTTATATCGACTTATCGAGAGTAGCATTGCCCTCGTACCCACTTTATCGCCCTCCCAAGGAGCCACTATCATGAAACGCCAATTACTGCTCAGCCTTACCCTGTCGATGCTAGCCAGCACTGCTTTCGCCCTGCCCGCTGCCGATCAGGCCACTCCGCAAATCAAATCGAGCCACTCGGTGTTTAGCCAGACCGTAGCTTCCGACGGTTCCGAGCGCACTCCACAGGGTCAGACCCTGGCTGAAAACGGCCGCAACCGCCTCGAAGAAAAAGGCCTGGTTCAAGACGGCTCGGATCGCACCCCTCAAGGCCAGGCCCTGGCTGAAAACGGTCGCAATCGCCTTGAAGAAAAAGGCCTGGTTCAGGATGGTTCGGATCGCACACCACAAGGTCAGATCCTCGCCTCCGACGGTACCGAGCGCACCCCACAAGGCCAAACCCTCGCATCTGATGGTTCCGAGCGCACTCCACAGGGCCAGACCCTGGCTGATGACGGCTTCGATAAAACCCCACTGGGTCAAGCCCTCGCTGAAGGCGGTGGTGACCGTGTGATCGAACGCAACAGCAAATTGAGCTGAGCCCATGACGGCCCGGCAAAAAAGCCCAATCAGCGGATTGGGCTTTTGACTTTTCAGCTTCTGTAAAACCCTCGCTGCACGACTCCCCGTTCGACGCCGACAAAGCCGATTTGCTAGAGTGCGGCGCTTGTCCTGCCGAAGAACACACCCTGCGATGCTGCCCCGCGCCGAACAGAAACAACAGACCCGCAACGCCCTCATGGACGCTGCCCGCCACCTGATGGAAAGCGGCCGAGGATTCGGCAGCCTGAGCCTGCGCGAAGTGAGCAAGACCGCCGGCATCGTGCCCACCGGTTTCTACCGGCACTTTGCCGATATGGACGAGTTGGGTCTGGTACTGGTCAGCGAAGTCGGCCAGACCTTCCGCGAGACCATCCGCCTGGTGCGGCACAATGAATTCGTCATGGGCGGCATCATCGACGCTTCGGTGCGCATCTTCCTTGATGTGGTCAACGCCAACCGCTCGCAATTCCTGTTTCTCGCCCGCGAACAATACGGCGGCTCGCTGCCGGTACGCCAGGCGATCGGACGCCTGCGGGAGAACATCAGCGCCGACCTCGCGGCGGACCTGGCGCTGATGCCCAAGCTGCAACATCTGGACATCGCCGGTCTGAGCGTGATCGCCGACCTGATCGTCAAATCGGTGTTCGCCACCCTCCCCGACATCATCGACCCGCCCGCCGAGGCCTTGCCGGAGCATCTGACGCCGCAGGCGAAGATCACCCAGCAACTGCGCTTCATTTTTATCGGCCTCAAGCACTGGCAAGGGCTGGGCAGTACCGAGTAATCCCTTCTCCATCTGACACAGCGCAAAGCCCCTGTGGGAGCGAGCCTGCTCGCGAAAGCGCTGGATCAGCTGAATACATCTGTCTGACACGGCGCATTCGCGAGCAGGCTCGCTCCCACATTGAACATCCGCCACAGCCTCGCTTTGGTGCATGACAAATCCTTCATGCACCAAAACCTTCCAGAATCGCCGCGCCTGTTGAAATATCAGGCACGTGCCGACAGCTATTTCCTACAGATCGCCCGATTGGCGCGGCCCTTGCTCTAGCCCAATCAACGTTCATTGCTGGAAGCTTTCCGATGCTGGTGATTCATCGCAGAATCGACCCTCAACCCGTCTGGGCCGCCGAGCTGCACCTGACCTTCGAAGCGCGCAGCAAAAGCCGTTTGCGCTGTTTCAGTGCCGAACGCGAAGACGTCGGGTTGTTTTTGGAGCGCGGCCAGCCACCGCTGTATGACGGCGAATGCCTGCAGGCTGAAGACGGCCGTGTGGTCCGCGTCTGCGCCCGCCCCGAACAACTGCTCCATGTCACGTGCGCCAATGCGTTCGAACTGACCCGCGCGGCCTATCACCTCGGCAACCGCCATGTCGCCCTGCAAGTCGGCGATGGCTGGCTACGCCTGCTCGACGATTACGTACTCAAGGCGATGCTCGAACAGCTCGGCGCACAGGTCGAGGCTATCGAAGCGCCGTTCCAGCCGGAGCACGGCGCTTACGGCGGCGGCCATCATCATTCCCGGCACGGTGACGAAGACTTCAACTACGCGCCGAAACTCCATCAGTTCGGCGTGCGCCTGTGAATCCGGCCTGGGCGCTGCTGCGTCTGGCCAGTCCGCAATTGCCGATTGGCGGCTACAGCTATTCCCAGGGTCTGGAAATGGCGGTGGATAATGGCCGGGTCCACAACCCGGACGGAGCCCGCCGCTGGATCAGCGATCAACTGCTGCTCAATCTCGCGCGCTTCGAAGCGCCCCTGCTGTTGGCGCATTGCCAGGTCGCAGCAGATGAAAACTGGGCCGAACTACGGCAGCTCTGCGAGAGCCACCGCGCCAGTCGCGAAACCCGTGAGCTGCATCTAGAGAGCCGGCAAATGGGCTACTCCCTGCAGCAGTTGTTGAACGGTTTGCCGGAACTCGACGCGCCCGCCCGCGACTTTCTTGACCAGACCACAGAACCGCATCTGGCCCTGTGCTGGGCACTGGCGGCACGCGCCTGGGGCATCACCCCGCAGGACGCTCTTGCCGCGTGGCTGTGGAGCTGGCTGGAAAACCAGCTCGCCGTGTTGATGAAAACCCTGCCGCTGGGCCAGCAAGCCGCCCAGCGCCTGACCAGCGAACTGCTGCCGCTGCTGCAACAGGTGCAGCACGATGCAACCCGTATCAATCCCGAACACATCGGCAGCGCCGCTTTCGGCCTGTCCCTGGCGTGCATGGCCCATGAGCGCCAGTACAGCCGTCTCTTCCGCTCTTAGGGCTGTTTATTTTGGAGAATGAAATGGATACACAACCTCTGCGTGTCGGCATCGGCGGCCCGGTCGGTTCCGGCAAAACCGCGCTGACCCTGGCCCTGTGCCTGGCCCTGCGCGAGCGTTACAACCTCGCCGTGGTCACCAACGACATCTACACCCGCGAAGACGCCGATTTCCTGGTGCGCAACGAAGCCCTCGCGCCGGAGCGGATCATCGGCGTGGAAACCGGCGGCTGCCCGCACACGGCGATCCGCGAAGACGCCTCGATCAACCTCGAGGCGGTCGATCAACTGAACCGGCGTTTTCCCGGGCTGGATCTGATTCTGGTGGAATCCGGCGGCGACAACCTCTCGGCGACCTTCAGCCCGGAGCTGTCGGATCTGACCATCTACGTGATCGACGTCTCCGCCGGCGACAAGCTGCCGCGCAAGGGCGGCCCGGGGATCTGCAAGTCCGACCTGCTGGTGATCAACAAGATCGACCTCGCGCCACTGGTGGGCGCCTCGCTGGAAATGATGGACAGCGACACCAAACGCATGCGCAACGGCAAGCCGTTCGTGTTCAGCAACCAGAAAACCGGTCAGGGCCTTGAAGAAATCATCGCCTTCATCGAACGCCAGGGCCTGCTGACCGCCGCCTGATCCACTTATCAACAAGGAAGCTTATCCATGACACTCAAACGCATTCTTGGCGCTCTGGCGCTGCTGCTGACACCGGCACTGGCCTTCGCGCACCCTGGGCATGGCGACAGCGGCCTCATCGCGGGCATCAGCCACCCGATCGGCGGGCTCGACCACTTGCTGGCAATGCTCGCCGTCGGTTTGTGGGCGGCGCAGCAACAAGGCGCGGCGCGCTGGGCGCTGCCGTGCACGTTTGTCGGCACCATGCTGCTGGGCGGCCTGCTCGGTTTTGAAGGGCTGGAGTTGCCGGCGCTGGAAAGCGGGATTGCCGCCTCGGTCTTGGCGCTGGGCCTGGCCGTGGCACTGGCGGTGCGCCCGCCGCTGGTGATGGCGGTGGCAGCGACGGCGCTGTTTGCGCTGTTCCATGGCGTGGCGCATGGGCTGGAGCTGCCGGAAATGAGCAGCCCGTGGGCGTATGCGGCCGGGTTTGTCGCGGCGACAGCGGTTTTGCATGCGCTCGGTTATGGCGTGGTGCGAGTTCTTCCGCAGGCAGCGGCGCCGCTGGTGCGGTTGGCGGGTGCGGCTTCGGCGGCGACTGGGGTCTGGTTGCTGGCAGGCTAATCTCTATCGCCTGAGCCGGCCTCATCGCTGGCAAGCCAGCTCCCACAGGTTATTGGGTAAGTCCACAATTGTGTGAACACTCAATTTCCTTGTGGGAGCTGGCTTGCCAGCGATGACGGCCGATCAGACACCAAACCTTTAAAGGCTGCCTCTCTGCTACCATGTCGCGCAATCGCCCCAGCCCGTGACGCCCGCCCATGCCCCACGCTTCCCGCTCCACCGCCCTGCCCGAATTGACCGCCCTGTTTGGCCAAGTGCAGCAGCACTTCCTCGACGTGATCGTGCCGCTGTGGCAAGGCCCGGGCTGGAATGCCGACATGGCGTTGCCGTACGAGGCGCTGGACGCTACACACCAGCCGTTGCCAGTGCAGCGCTATCGGGCGATGGCCTGCGCACGGCAGCTGTATCTGTTCTCCAGCCTGATCGGGGTTGTGGATAACGCCGAAGTCCGCGCCGCCGCGTTGTTCCGTTCGCTGCAACGGCATTTCCATGATGCCGAGCACGGCGGCTGGTTCTACAGCATCGATGCGCAAGGCAAGCCGCTGGACCAGCGCAAGGATCTCTACACCCACGCCTTCATCCTGTTCGCCTGCGCGCATTACTGGGACAAGTCCCGGGATTCGCTGGCCGAGTCGACATTGAACGCCGCGCTGGAAATCATCGGCCGCCGATTCGCCACCGGCGACGGTTTGTACGAAGCCTGCCTTGAGCGTGACTGGCTCACCCTGCAAACCGGGCCACTGCAAAATCCACTGATGCATCTGGCCGAAGCCTTTCTGGCCACCCTGGCGGTGCGCGAAGACCCGCAAACGCAGAAGGCCCTGCTTGAGTTATGCACAGCCATGCACAAGCAGTTCGTCGATCCGCAATACGGCGTGTTGATGGAGAAGCCGCTGGGTGCTGTGGATAACTGGTACGAGCCGGGGCACCAGTTCGAATGGTATTTCCTGCTCGAATCGTCGGCGCTGTTGCGCGATTCGAAACTGCACCGGGCGCTGGATCGGGCATTTGCCCTCACCGAGCAGTACGGCGTGCTGGAGTCCTGCTGCGCGGTGCGGGCGATGCTTGATCTGGAAAGCAATGGACGGCCAAGGGATTCGACCCAACGGATCTGGGCTCAAGCCGAATACCTGCGCGCGCTGACCTTGCGGGCGGACAGCGAAGCGGTGGTGCTGCGCCAGTTGCAGGCGTTGCAGCAGCGGTTTCTGCATGCCGGCGGCTGGCATGAGTGTCGCGATGAGAATGGAGAGGTCAGCCGCAAGGACATGCCTTCGACCACGCCTTATCATTTGGCGACTTGCTACCACGGCTTGGCTGCGTATCTTCGCTGACCGAACAATTGCTATCGCGAGCAGGCTCGCTCCCACATCTTGGAATGCATTCTCCTGTGGGAGCGAGCCTGCTCGCGAATGGCCTCAGCGCGGTATCAAGCCTTGTTACGCTCGATGGCAAACCCGGCCCAGGTCTGGCTCACCGGCATCAGCTCCAGGCTGTTGATGTTAATGTGCGCCGGGGTGTTCATCACCCAGAAAATCGTCTCGGCGATGTCCTGCGGCTGGATCGGCTCGGCGCCGGCGTAAGTGGCGTTGTAGCGTTCCTGGTCACCGGCAAAACGTACCAGCGAGAACTCGCTTTCACACAGGCCGGGTTCGATGTTGCTGACCCGCACGCCAGTACCTTGCAGGTCGCAACGCAGGTTCAGCGAGAACTGTTTGACGAAGGCTTTGCTCGCGCCGTACACGTGGCTGCCCGGGTACGGGTAGTTACCGGCGATGGAACCGAGGTTGACGATACCGGCGCCACGGCCGTGGGCAATCAGCCGTGGCAGCAGCAGGCGAGTGGCGTACATCAGGCCTTTGACGTTGGTGTCGACCATGGTGTCCCAGTCATCCAGATCGCACTTGGGCGCCGGATCGACGCCGAGCGCCAGGCCGGCGTTGTTGATCAGGCCACGGAGTTTGGCGAACGACGGCGGCAGGTTGGCGATAGCCTCCTCCATCGCTTTGCGATCGCGCACATCGAGAACCAGACCATGCACTTCGGTCTGCTTCGACAGTTCGGCGCACAGGGCATTGAGGCGTTCTTCACGACGGCCGGTCAGTACCAGCTTCCAGCCAGCCTCGGCAAAACGCCGGGCACAGGCTTCACCAAAACCGGACGTCGCGCCGGTGATAAACAGGGTGTCGGACATCGTGTTCTCCTTGCTTCGGCCGCCACGGCAGCCCTTGGAATAGAAAATCAGCAGGCAGCATGCCCGCCCTCGCGAATACGGGCAACACTTGCCAGCTGTACAAAAATCAACCAAGTGCGCCAAGACCTTAGCCTGCGTGGCCTGCAGCCATGTGCACGCATGTTATCCACAATCTGCTCCACAGTTTCCGGGGGCAAGTTCAAACGTGCAAAGCCGCGCCACACAAGGCTTTGCGGGCGAAATGGAAAGTTTTTTGCTTGACCGTGAGGCGGGGGATGTGCGGGACAGGGCATTTTGCACGACGGACGGTGTCACCGGGTGATTGCGCGAGGCCAGCAATTACGGCGCTCCGCGAGGTCTTTCCAGAGTTTAGTCACAGACTTATCCACAGGCTTGCGCACAGGGAATTGCCATGTCTCTGCCCCCCAGAAAAAGGTTGACAACGACGCCGCGCGCTCCAGCAAAAATGCCTGATCAAAAAACAATCACAAGCCTGGAGGCCCCGGATTACAAGGCCTGCAACCATATACACCCACGTTATTCACAGCCAGTTCCACAGTAACCGGGGACAAGTCAAAACTGTGGAAAAACAGCCATTTGCAGCGTCTATATGTCGCGCTTTGGCAGCTTGGGGAATTTGTTTTCCACAATTTCGGGAATTAGCCAATTTACCTGTGGTGGATTCCAAAAAATAAAAAAGCCCCGGGACTCTCGTCGCCGGGGCTGTGTACAACCGCGAGAAGAATCAGTGCCCGCCCAGATAGGCGTTACGCACCTCCTCATTCACCAAAAGCTCTTTGCCGGTGCCGGTCAGACGGATTTCGCCGTTGACCATCACATATGCCCGGTCCGACAGCTTCAGCGCATGGTTGGCGTTCTGCTCGACGAGGAAAATCGTCATCCCGGTTTTTGCCAACTCACGCAGCGTGGCGAAGATCTGCTTCACCACGATCGGCGCCAGACCCAGGCTCGGTTCATCGAGCAGCAACAGCTTCGGCCGGCTCATCAGCGCACGGGCGATGGCGAGCATCTGCTGTTCACCGCCAGACATGGTCATCGCCCGCTGATTGCGTCGCTCCTCAAGCCGTGGAAACAGCTCGAACATGCGCTGCATGTCTTCTTTGGCGTACTTGTCGCCAATCGGGATGGTGCCCATCAGCAGGTTTTCCTCGACGGTCATGTCGGGGAAAACCCGCCGCCCTTCCGGCGACTGCGCGATACCGTTGGAGGCGATGTAGTGCGAGGACTTCTGCGTGATGTCGACGCCCTGATAGAGAATCTGCCCGCCCGCCGCTCTCGGCTGGCCGAAGATCGACATCAGCAAGGTCGACTTGCCGGCGCCGTTTGAGCCGATCAGGCTGACGGTCTCGCCTTCGTTGATTTGCAGGGAAACGCCTTTGAGCGCCTGAATCGGGCCGTAGAACACGTCCAGATTGCGCAGTTCGAGGATCGGTTGGCTCATACCAGCTCCTCTTCGTCGGCGCCCAGGTAAGCCGCAATCACTTTTGGATCATTGCGGATCGCTTCCGGCCCGCCTTCGGCGATGACGATGCCGTGGTCGAGAACCACGATGTGATCGGAAATGCTCATGACCATGCCCATGTCGTGTTCGATCAGCACCACGGTCAGATCGTGCTCGTCGCGCAGCAGCCGGATCATCGCGCTGAGCGCTTCGGTTTCCTGAGGATTGAGGCCGGCGGCCGGTTCGTCGAGGCAGATGATCTGCGGCCGCGTGCACATGGCCCGGGCAATTTCCAGACGCCGTTGTTGGCCGTACGAGAGCTCACCGGCCAGACGGTTGGCGCAGTCCACCAGATCGACCACTTCGAGCCAGTAGAACGCGACATCCAGCGCATCGCTCTCGGCCTTGCGATAGCCCTTGGTGTTGAGGATGCCGGCGAGCATGTTGCGGTTGACCCACATGTGCTGCGCCACCAGCAGGTTTTCCAGCACCGACATTTCCTTGAACAGGCGAATGTTCTGGAACGTACGGGCGAGACCGGCACGGTTCACCAGGTGAGTACCGCCAAACATTTTGTAGTACATGCGGCTGAGGAAGGATTTCGGCGAGACGAAATCGGTCGCTTTGAACGACTCGCCCAGCAACTGGATGACGTTGGTCTGCTGGCCGCGCACGTTGAGTTCGATCTTGCCGCCCGTGGCCTTATAGAAACCGGTCAGGCAGTTGAACACCGTGGTCTTGCCAGCACCGTTGGGGCCGATCAGGGCGAAGATCGAATTGCGTTTGACCTTCAGGCTGACATCGCTCAAAGCCTTGATGCCACCGAAATGCATCATCAGTTTTTCAACAGAGAGTACGACTTCACTCATGGCGCAGTCCTCTCGTAGTGAATGGCACCTTTGCGTGGTTTGACCCCGGTGCGGCTGATGCGGATCAACCCGCGTGGTCGCCAGATCATCATCAACACCATCAGGATGCCGAACAGCAGCACGCGGTATTCAGCGAAGCCGCGCAGCAGTTCCGGGGCGACGGTGAGCACGAATGCGGCGATGACCACGCCGATGGTCGAGCCCATGCCGCCGAGCACGACGATGGCGAGGATCAGCGCCGATTCGAAGAAGGTGAACGAGGTCGGGTTGACGAAGCCTTGATAGGTGGCGAAGAACACCCCGGCCAGACCCGCCGTCGACGCACCGATGGTGAACGCCGAGAGCTTGACCAGTACGTGGTTGAGGCCCATCGAGCGGCAGGCGATTTCATCTTCGCGCAGGGCTTCCCAGGCGCGACCGACCGGCATCTTCACCAGCCGATGCTTGACGTACAACACCGCCAGCACCACCAGGAAAAGCACCGCGTAGATGAAGTAATACTTCACGTCCGGGTTGTAGGTCAGGCCGAAGAACTCATGAAACGGCACCCCGCCATCCTTCGCCCGCTTGCCGAACTCCAGACCGAAGAACGTCGGCAATGGCGCCGGCATGCCGTTCGGGCCGCCGGTCAGGGACAGCCAGTTGTTCAGCACCAGACGAATGATTTCACCAAAACCCAGGGTCACGATCGCCAGATAGTCACCGTGCAGACGCAACACCGGGAAACCGAGAATGCAGCCAGCCAGGCCTGCGGTGATTGCCGCCAGCGGCAGCACGGTCCAGAAACCCAGACCCAGATATTGATAACCCAATGCCAGACCGTAGGCGCCGATGGCGTAGAACGCCACGTAACCGAGATCGAGCAGCCCGGCCAGACCGACCACAATGTTCAGCCCCAGCCCCAGCAGCACGTAGATCAAACCAAGGATGACCACGCCCAGCAGATAGGAGTTGGAGACAAACGGCACGATGATCGCCAGCACAATGATCAGCGGAATGATCCAGCGCAGCCGCGATTTGTAGTCCGCCGGCAGCACGTGCACGCCGGAACCGGTGCTCTCGAACCCGTCGAGGATCTTCAGGCCCTTGGGGGTTTGCAGGAACAGGCTGAGGGCAAAGCGACCGGCCATGACGATGGCAATGATCCACGCCACACGGGTTGCTTCGAGGTTGAAGCTGTAGCCGTCGAGGACCACGCCGACAATCGGCCCGAACACGATCAGCGCAATCAGGCCGGCAAGAATCGCCTCGACCAGACTTTTTTTGATATCGATGGATTTTTCAGTGGTTGCAGACATCGCTTACACCTTCGACACAAGAGGACGGCCCAACAGGCCCTGCGGCCGGAAGACCAGTACGAGGACGAGCAGCGAGAAACTGAACACGTCTTTGTAGTCGGAGTTGACCAGACCGGAGAACAGCGACTCGGAGATGCCGAGGATGATCCCGCCGAGCATCGCGCCGGGCAGTGAACCGATGCCGCCCAGCACCGCTGCGGTGAACGCCTTGATGCCGATGATGAAGCCGGCATAGAAGTCGAACGTGCCGTAGTTCATGGTGATCAGCACACCGGCCAGTGCCGCCATGGCTGCACCGATGATGAACACGTAGGAAATCACCCGGTCGGTGTTGATCCCCAGGATCGAGGCCATCTTGCGGTCTTGCTGGGTCGCACGGCACATGCGGCCGAGCTTGGTGTATTTGATGATGTAGGTCAGCAGCCCCATGCCGACAAACGCGGCGATCAGGATGAAGACTTTGGTGTAGGTCAGTTGCACGAAGCCGGTGCCGACTTCAACACGCCAGGCACCGGTCAGCAGCGTAGGCACGCCCTGTTGTTTGGCGCCCTGGGCGATCTGTGCGTAGTTCTGCAAAATCAGCGAAATACCGATAGCGCTGATCAGCGGCGCCAGGCGGGTCGAGTTACGCAGGGGTTTGTAGGCAACACGCTCGATGACCCAGCCATATACCGCCGTGACGACGATGGTGAAGATCAGCGTACCGAGCATCAGCAGCGGGAAGGATTCGATACCGAAGTAAGCCAGCAGAGCCAGACTGATTGCCGCCAGGTAAGCGGAAATCATGTAAACCTCGCCGTGGGCGAAGTTGATCATGCCGATGATGCCGTAGACCATTGTGTAGCCGATGGCGATCAGGCCATAGACCGACCCGAGGGTCAGGCCATTGACCAGTTGCTGCAGGAAAATACCATCCATAACGCAATCTCACGCAGTGAGAACCTGCGCGCCCATGACGCGCGGTTCTTCTAGGAAAAATACAGATGTACGTCGGAGCAATGTCGGAGCGTGATCAGCCCGATCGCCACTGAATCCTGTGGGAGCTGGCTTGCCAGCGATAGCGGTGGATCAGCCAACTCGTGTGTCGATTGACCTGACGCCATCGCGGGCAAGCCCGCTCCCACAGGGTTTCAAGTGAGCCGAGTGATCGCTTCAGCCCTTACTTCTGCTTTTCCAGCTGGTGGTATTTGCCGTCCTTGTCCCACTGGTAAACCACGTAGTCGGAGACTTTCAGGTCGCCTTTGGCGTCCCAGGTCTTCTCGCCCATCACGGTTTTCACCGGGTTGGCTTTCAGCCACTTGGCAGCGGCTTCGCCGTCGTTTTTCTTCGCGCCATTGAACGCTGCCGCCAGGGTCTGAACCGAGGCATAGGCGTACAGGGTGTAGCCTTCAGGCTCGGTGCCGGCCTTGCGGAACGCGTCCACTACGGTCTTGCTTTCCGGCAACAGGCGCGGGTCGGCGCCGAAGGTCATCAGCACGCCATCGGTGAATTGCGGGCCGCCAGCGGTGGTCACCAGTTCGTCGGTCACGATGCCGTCGTCGGACATGAACTTGACGTCTTTCAGACCTTGTTCACGCAGCTGACGAACCAGCGGACCGGCTTCCGGGTGCAGGCCGCCGAAATAGACGACATCGGCGCCGGCGCCACGGATCTTGGTGACGATGGTGCTGAAGTCTTTCTCGCCACGGGTCAGGCCTTCGTACAGCACAGGCTTGACGCCGCGTTTTTCCAGCTGAGCCTTGGTGGCGTCAGCCAGGCCTTGGCCGTAGGTGTCCTTGTCGTGCAGCACAACGACTTTCTTGCCCTTGAGCATGTCGACGATGTAGTCGCCGGCAACGATGCCTTGCTGGTCGTCACGTCCGCACATACGGAACATGGCGCTGAGGCCGCGTTCGGTCACTTGCGGGTTGGTCGAGCCCGGAGTGATCGCGATGATCCCGGCTTCGTCGTAGATTTCCGACGCTGGAATGGTCGAAGAGGAGCAGAAGTGACCGACCACGCCGGCGACTTTCTGGTTGGTCAGGTCCTTGGCGACCGTCACTGCCTGCTTCGGTTCGCAGGCGTCGTCGCCTTTGACCAGGACGATTTTTTCCCCGTTGACGCCACCCGCCGCGTTGACCGCATCGGCCGCCGCCTGTGCACCCTTCATGTACTGCTCGCCGAATGCCGCGTTGGCACCGGTCATAGGACCCGCTACACCGATCTTGATATCAGCTTGAGCAAACGCAGAAACACCCAGCGCAGTAGCGACTGCGAGGGCCAGAAAGCCTTTCTTGTAAAACGTCTGGGACATGAGGTGGTGCTCCAAGGTTTTTTTAGTTGGCACTGCGACTTCACTTCACTCAAAGCTCAGAGCAAGGCCCGTGCCATCGGTTTTTTATTCTTCAAAAAGTCGCTGCATTGTTGTTATTTCGACTGTTTCGGTCCCATTTTCATTGGGCGTGCAACCGTCTAAACCGCGGAAGGTGAAACCATTTGTTTTTTCAGGCGCAACCCGCACGCGCCATCATTGCAACCGCAGCGACAAACGACGTGCAACCAGCCTGTAACAGCCCGCGTCACCGAACTGCACACTGCTGGTGCGGGACTGCTACAACCCGCACCATTACAGGCTAGTCGCTGGATGCAAAAGCGCCGCTTGCGGCAACAAATTTCAACACTCAAATAACGATGCGCAGGCACTGGCCCGCGTGATACAGGGAAAACCCGGCCTCGTACAGGCAACTGCGCAAGCCCACACCGGCCAGGGGCTGCATCGGTGCGAAGGGAATCGGCAGTGCCTGCGGATCGCCGTTGCACAGGTAATCGGCGAAAGCTTTGCCGACTACCGTGCCGGTGGTGACGCCGCGACCGTTATAACCGGTGACGGCCACCAGTCCCGGCGCCGGCTCGAACAGACGCATCAGGTGATCAGGTGTAAACGCAATGCGCCCGGTCCAGGTGCACTGCCACTCGACCGGCTTCAGATTGGGGAAGTAATGCTGCTGCACCCGATCGGCCCAGGCTTTGAGAAACCAGGTCGGTTTCTGGTTGCCATTGCCGAGGCTGCCTAGCAACAGGCGCCCGTCCTTGTCACGGCGGATGCTGCTCAATACCTGACGGGTGTCCCACGAGCCCTGCCCGCCCGGGAGAATTTCTTGCGCAGCGTCTTCGGTAAGTGGCACCGAGGCGACCTGGTAGTAATAGCCGGGAAAGAAATTGCGCTTGAGCTCGGTCCAGTCGCCTTCGGTATAGGCATTGGAGGCGATGACCACTTGTTCAGCGAGTACCGAACCCTGGGCGGTTTGCACCGACCAGTTCTGCCCGATGCGCTCGAGGCGAGTCACCGGCGAATGATCGAACATCTGCCCGCCAAGCCCGCGCACGGCATTGGCCAGCCCGGTGACATAGGCCATCGGATTGAGCGTGCCGGCGCGGCGGTCAAGCAACGCGGCGGCGATTTTCTGCGTGCCGGTGGCTTGCTCGCAGGCCTTGCCGGTGAGCAGTTCGACCGGCGCGCCACGACGTTTCCATTGCTGCTCGCGACTGCGCAAATCCGCCTCGCCCTTGGCGTTATGTGCCATGTGCAAAGTGCCTTCGCGGCGCAACTGGCAATCGATGTTGTATTTATCCACAAGGCTGAACACCAGCGCCGGCGCTGCACCAAGCATGCGGTTGAGCTGACTGCCGACCGCCTCGCCGAACCCGGCTTCGATCTCGTCCGGAGGAATCCACATGCCGGCGTTGACCAGCCCGACATTGCGCCCGGAGCCACCGTGCCCTGCGCGATGCGCTTCCAGCACGCAGACGCTTTTGCCTTTTTCCAACAGATGCAGCGCCGCCGACAACCCGGTGAACCCGGCGCCGATCACGCAGACATCGACCTTGACCTCGCCACTGAGCGCGGCGTTATCCGGGCGTTGTGGCGTGAGCGTTTCCCACAGACATTCTTCGCGTAACGGCATTGCCAAGCTCCTGTCGGAGCAGCCGCAAGCCACAAGCTACAAGCCGCAAGCCGGTCTGCTTGACGCTTGTAGCTTGAAGCTTGTAGCTGCTTAATCGAATGTAATGCCCTGCGCCAACGGCAATTCCAGCGAGTAGTTGACGGTATTGGTCTGCCGCCGCATGTACGCGCGCCAGGCATCGGAGCCGGACTCACGGCCGCCGCCGGTTTCTTTCTCGCCACCAAACGCGCCGCCGATTTCCGCGCCGCTCGGGCCGATGTTGACGTTGGCGATGCCGCAGTCACTGCCGACCGCCGACATGAACCGCTCGGCCTCACGCACATCGGTGGTGAAGATGCACGATGACAAGCCTTGCGGCACGGCGTTGTTCAGGCGCAGCGCTTCCTCGAAATCGCTGTAGCCGACCACGTAGAGAATCGGCGCGAAGGTTTCGCTGCAGACCACATCGCTCTGCTCGGGCATTTCCACGATGGCCGGCGACACGTAATAAGCATTGGGGAATTGCTCTTCCAGTTGGCGCTTGCCACCGAACACCCGGCCGCCTTCGCTCAGCGCCTGTTCCAGCGCATCCTGCATGTTTTCGAAGCTGTGCTTGTCGATCAGCGGGCCGACCAGATTGCCTTGCAGCGGATGGCCGATGCGTACTTTCGAATAGGCAGCCTTGAGGCGGGTGACGATTTCTTCCTTGACCGACTCATGGGCAATCAGACGGCGCAAAGTCGTGCAGCGTTGCCCAGCGGTGCCGACGGCGCTGAACAGAATCGCGCGCACTGCCATGTCCAGATCGGCGCTCGGGCCGAGGATCATCGCGTTGTTGCCACCCAGTTCAAGAATGCTGCGGGCGAAACGCGCGGCGACTTTCGGCGCCACTTCGCGGCCCATGCGCGTGCTGCCGGTGGCGCTGATCAGCGCAACACGCGGATCATCGACCAGCGCTTCGCCGGCATCGCGACCGCCGATCACCACCTGGCACAGGCTCGCCGGGGCATCGCTGAAATTCTTCACTACGCGATCAAACAGCGCCTGACAGGCCAGCGCGGTCAGCGGGGTTTTCTCTGATGGCTTCCACACCACCGGGTTGCCGCAGACCAGCGCCAGGGTGGTGTTCCACGCCCACACTGCGACCGGGAAGTTGAACGCGCTGATGACGCCGACCACGCCGAGCGGATGCCAGGTTTCACGCATATGGTGGCCCGGGCGCTCGGAGGCGATGGTCAGACCGTACAACTGGCGCGACAGGCCGACGGCGAAGTCGCAGATGTCGATCATCTCCTGTACTTCACCCAGGCCTTCCTGAGTGATCTTGCCAGCCTCCCACGACACCAGCTCGCCGAGATCGGCCTTGTACTCGCGCAACACTTCGCCGAACTGACGCACCAGCTCACCGCGACGCGGTGCCGGCACCTGGCGCCATTGCTCGAATGCATGATCTGCGCGACTGATGTGCTGCTCGACTTCGGCAGCGCCCTCCCAGTTCACCGAGGCAATTTCACCGCCATCGATGGGCGAATGCACCGGCACCTTGCCGTTCTGGTACAGGGCCGGGTTGACTCCCAGACGATCAAGCAATGCGGCTACCATCGGTCTCTCCTCAAGCAAAAACAGAATGTGTGCGGCCATCCTTTGCATGGCCGGGCAGGCCTTTAGTTGTAGCCTCACTGCGGCGATGCAACAAACGACCTTTACGCCAGATATCATTCCGTTTATTCATGCTGCCTAGCGAAAGACAAGAAAAAGGACTGGCCATGCTGAACAGACGCCACTTGCCCTCGATCACCGCGCTGCAATGCTTCGAGGCCGTGACCCGGCACCTGAGTTTTACCCGCGCCGCCGAAGAGCTGAACCTGACCCAGAGTGCGGTGAGCAAACAGGTCGCACAGCTTGAAGAACTGTTGCAGCACTTGCTGTTCCGCCGCGTGCGTCGGCGCTTGCAGATGACGCCGGCCGGGGATTTGTATCTGGTCGAGGTCAGAAAAATCCTCAGCCAAGTGGAGATGTCGACGCATTACCTGCGTTCCTACGGCGGCGAGACCGAAGTCCTGCGAGTCTCTACCCCTTCCACCTTCGGCGCCCGTTGGCTGGTGCCGCGCCTGAAAGGCTGGCGCCTGCGCCATCCGTCGATTCATCTGGATCTGTGCAACGAGCAGGAAGCCGATGATCTGTTGCAGGGGCGCAGCGATCTGGCCTTCTATTTCGGCCAGGCTTCGCGACCGGGTACCGAATGCCTGAAATTGTTCGGCGAACAACTGGTGCCGGTCTGCGCCCCGGGCAGCCTGCCGGACACGCCATTCACTGACCCGACGCAACTCACTGATCTGGTGCTGCTGCAAAATGCCTCGCGACCGCAGGCCTGGCACGACTGGTTCGACAGTCAGGGCTACCACACCGAACACAGCTACCACGGGCCGCGTTTCGAAACCTTTTACATGTGCATCCGCGCCGCCCAGGTCGGCTGTGGCGTGGCGCTGCTGCCACGGTTTCTGGTGGAAGAGGAATTGGCCGAAGGCAAACTGGTCATACCCTGGCAGCATGCGATGCCCAGCAGTGATGCCTATTACCTGGCCTACCCGGAGCACGCGGCGGAAGTGCCGAAGGTGCGGGATTTTGTGAAATGGATGCTTGAACAAATCGATAGCCCGGTGTGAGGTCAACCGGGATCCCTGTGGGAGCGAGCCTGCTCGCGAAAGCGTCGGGTCAGCCACATCATCTTTAACTGACACACCGCATTCGCGAACAGGCTCGCTCCCACAGTGGATCTGCGGCGCTCTGAAAAAATGCTGGCAATCCCCACCGCCGATATGCGCCACTAGCGCCATCGATATAGACCGCGCCAGGCGCGGCGCAACTGGAGACCCGTTTATGAGCGAGAGTGTGTTTGCCGATCGCATCGTGCAGAACCTGCTCGACACCGACTTCTACAAGCTGACGATGATGCAGGCGGTGCTGCACAACTACCCCAACGTCGAAGTCGAATGGGAGTTCCGCTGCCGCAACGCCGAGGATCTGCGCCCGTATCTGGCCGAGATCCGTCATCAGATCGAGCGCTTGGCCGAACTGAGCCTGAGTGCCGATCAGTTGAGTTTCCTCGAGCGCATCACCTTCCTGAAACCGGATTTCCTGCGCTTCCTCGGTCTGTTCCGCTTCAACCTGCGTTACCTGCACACCGGCATCGAGAACGGAGAGTTGTTCATCCGTCTGCGCGGGCCATGGCTGCATGTGATCCTCTACGAAGTGCCGCTGCTGGCGATCGTCAGCGAAGTGCGCAATCGCTATCGCTACCGGGAGACTTCGCTGGAGCAGGCACGCGAACAGCTGTATCGCAAGTTCGACTGGCTGACCGCCAATGCTTCGGCCGATGAGCTGTCGCAATTGCAGGTCGCCGATTTCGGCACGCGTCGGCGCTTTTCCTTTGGCGTGCAGGCCGAAGTGGTCAACGTGCTCAAGCATGATTTCCCCGGGCGTTTCGTCGGTACCAGCAACGTACATCTGTCCCGCGAGCTGGACATGAAACCGCTGGGCACCATGGCTCACGAGTGGATCATGGCCCATCAGCAACTCGGCCCGCGCCTGATCGACAGCCAGATCGCCGCGCTCGATTGCTGGGTTCGCGAATACCGTGGCCTGCTCGGTATCGCCCTCACCGACTGCATTACCACCGATGCGTTTCTTGGCGATTTCGATCTGTTCTTCGCCAAGCTCTTCGACGGTCTGCGCCACGATTCCGGGGACCCGGTGGCGTGGGGTGAAAAGTGCATCGCGCACTATCACAAGCTCGGCATCGACCCGATGAGCAAGACCCTGGTGTTTTCCGACAGTCTGACCCTGCCCAAATCGCTGGAGATTTTCCGCGCGCTGCACGGTCGCATCAATGTGAGCTTCGGCATCGGTACCAACCTCACTTGTGATATCCCGGGTGTCGAACCGATGAGCATCGTGCTTAAAATGACCGCCTGCAACGGCCAGCCGGTGGCGAAGATCTCCGACGAGCCTGGCAAGACCCACTGCAAAGATCCGAATTTCGTCGCCTATTTGCGACATGTGTTCAAGGTTCCTGCCGAATCCAGTCTATCTAGCAAGGAGTGAATTCATGCAAGCCGTACAGCGTGAGATTGCTGAGCAGCTCAAGGTGCAACCACCGTTCGCCGACGATCAGGCCCTGCAGGCGGAAATCGCCCGGCGCCTGACGTTCATCCAGGAATGTCTGGTCAATTCCGGGCTCAAGACCCTGGTGCTGGGCATCAGCGGCGGCGTCGACTCACTGACCGCCGGCCTCCTGGCCCAGCGCGCGGTACGTGAACTGCGCGAAAAAACCGGCGACGACCGCTACAAATTCATCGCCGTGCGCCTGCCGTATGAAACCCAGTTCGACGAGCACGACGCCAAGGCTTCGCTCGACTGCATCGCCCCTGACGAAATCCACACCGTGAACATCGGCCCGGCGGTCAAGGCACTGGCGGCTCAGGTGTCAGCGTTCGAAGGCAAACCGGCGGCGTCGGTGGATTTCGTGCTGGGCAATACCAAGGCGCGGATGCGCATGGTGGCGCAGTACACGATTGCCGGAGTGGCGGGCGGTCTGGTGATTGGCACCGACCATGCGGCGGAAGCGGTGATGGGTTTCTTCACCAAATTCGGCGATGGCGCCTGCGACCTCGCCCCGCTCAGTGGCTTGGTGAAAAATCAGGTGCGTGCGATTGCCCGCAGCTTTGGCGCGCCGGAATCGCTGGTCGAAAAAGTCCCGACCGCCGACCTCGAAGATCTTTCGCCAGGCAAACCGGACGAAGCGGCGCACGGCGTGACCTATGCCGAGATCGATGCGTTTCTGCACGGGGAAACGGTGCGGGACGAGGCGGCGAAGATCATTGTCGACACGTACAACAAGACTCATCACAAGCGCGTGATGCCGTTTGCGCCTTGAGGTATGGAAGTGCCTGCACGAGCCTGTAGGAGCTGACGAGTGCAACGAGGCTGCGATCTTTTGATCTTGCTTTCAAGATCAAGATCAAAAGATCGCAGCCTTCGGCAGCTCCTACACAAAAAAGCGTCCCGGGGGGACGCTTTTTTTGTGCCTGGTTTACTTGACGACGATAGTGCCTTTCATCATCGAGATATGGCCAGGGAACGAGCAGAAGAAGCCGTATTTTTCAGCGGCATCCAGCTTCGATACATCAAAGGTCACCGAATCGGTTTCCTTGGCGCCGATGATCTTGGTGTGGGCGATGATGCGGGCGTCGCCATCTTTCAGGTAGTTCTTGTCGATACCGGCTGCCAGGCCGTCGGTAGCGATTGGCTGCATGTCAGCTTCTTTGCTGATCACCAGGTTATGGCCCATGACGGTCTTCGGCAGGCTGCCGGAGTGGGTCAGTTCGACGGTGAAGGTCTTGCAGCTCTTGTCGATCACGATTTCCTTGGTGTTGAAGGTCATCTGATCGGTGGAATCAACGGTGGTTTTGCACTCGGCAGCCATCAATTGGCTGCTGGCCAGCGCCAGCAGGGATACCGCAACAACTTTGGAAAACATGGTGAATCTCCAAGGCAGGGTTAACAAAAACACTAGTGGTGGAAAGACTGCCTGAAATCATCGCAAGTTCATATGACTTGAGTCAAAAATTGTATACAACTTTCAGGCTATGACACCCATCGACACAATCTAACGGCCATTTCGTACGGCCAGCCCTATGATCGGCCCACCTACTGAAACGGAGTGCCAGTCATGTTCTTTAACGGCCTGTTGTGCAGCTTGCTCGCCGCCTACGCTTGTGGCGCCAGCGGTACTTTTGAATCACCCGAACGCGAAGTCTAGCCCTTGGAGCGCAGCGTGCCAGCCGTTACCCTGTGCGCCTGATCGACCCAGGAGTAACGCATGTCGCTGAAATCCGTTTGTGTGTTTTGCGGTGCCAATGCCGGTACCGTGCCGGCCTACACTGAGGCTGCCGTGGCCCTTGGCCGGGCATTGGCCGAGCGAAATCTGACGCTGGTCTACGGCGGCGGCGCGGTCGGCTTGATGGGCATTGTGGCTGATGCCGCGCTGGCCGCTGGCGGCGAAGTGATCGGCATCATTCCGCAAAGCCTGATGGACAAAGAGATCGGCCACAAGAGCCTGACGCGCCTGGAAGTGGTCGACGGCATGCATGCGCGCAAGGCGCGGATGGCCGAACTCAGCGATGCATTCATTGCCCTGCCCGGCGGCCTCGGCACGCTGGAGGAGCTGTTCGAAGTCTGGACCTGGGGCCAGCTCGGCTACCACGGCAAGCCTTTGGGGCTGCTGGAAGTGAACAGTTTCTACAGCAAACTCACGGCTTTTCTCGATCATATCGTCGGCGAAGGCTTCGTTCGCGCGCCACACCGTGACATGCTGCAAGTGAGCGAATCGCCAGATTCCCTGCTCGACGCCCTCGATCAGTGGCAGCCGACCGTCACACCCAAGTGGGTCGACCAAAAACCCGGTTAACCCCGGACACCGATACAGGGCAGAATACGCGCCGCTCAACCTCACCTTCGACCCCAGAGGATCGCCCATGGCCAAACCCAATTACTCCTTCGCCAAACGTCAACGAGACCTGGCAAAGGAACAGAAGAAAGAGGAAAAGCTTCAGCGCAAGAAGCAAACCGCTGAAGAAGCGGCACTGAACCCTGACGGTGAAGTGGCGACCGATGATGATGTTGATGCACACGATGCACCGAAAGATCAGACGCCCGACGCCTGAGCCCCACCGGGTTTGATGATCGAATCAGACCCTGCGGATTTGTGACGGGGCTGGCAGTTCTGCTGCCGGCCCTCACAGCCTTGCTTTCTCTGACCCACCAAAATCCCTGTGGGAGCGAGCCTGCTCGCGAATGCGATATATCTGTTACAAATCTATTGGCTGACCTGACGCTTTCGCGAGCAGGCTCGCTCCCACATTTGAAGACTCATCAATTCTGAGGCATCACCGTAACCCGCACTTCCGGGTCGTGATTACCGCCACCGAGAATCACTCCGCGCAGCGGCGACACATCGGAGAAATCCCTTCCCCACGCCAACGTGATGTGTTCCAGCGCCGGCCGCACATTGTTGGTCGGATCGAAATCCACCCAGCCCGATACCGGACAGAACACCGATACCCACGCATGCGAGGCGTCGGCGCCGATCAGGCGTGGCTGCCCCGGCGGCGGCTGGGTCAGCAGGTAGCCGCTGACATAACGCGCCGCCAGACCGCGCGAGCGCACACAGGCCAGCATCAGATGAGCGAAGTCCTGACACACGCCGCGTCGACGCTCCAGCACTTCCACCAGCGGCGTCGCCACCTGGGTGGCTTCGGCATCGAAGGTGAATTCGCTGAAGATCTTCTGCATCAGCGCCTGCACGCCGAGCAGCAACGGTCGCCCTGGCGGAAAACAGCTTTGCGAGAACTCGACGAAGCTGCGCTTCAAATGCACATAAGGTGACTGGAACCGGTAGCGACAGGCTTCGAGCAAGTCGGCGGACAACGGCTGACTGCTGTAGGTCAGCGCATCGCGGGTCTGCTCCCACGCCGGCGACTGATTGAAATCCAGCGCCGGGCGCGCCAGCACTTCGACCGTCAGCCGGGCGTTGACCTGCAATTGGTCATGGGGCCGCTCAAAGGCCAACCGTGTCAGCGGATTGCCGAAAACATCCAGCTCATCCCGGCGCATGGTCGGTTCGGGGCTGATCAGCAACTGCTGCTCGGTGCAGCGCTGCCAGCTGCATTCGCGCGGCCACAGGTGCGCCAGTTGCTGCGCGAGGGAAACCGGGCTGTCGTAGTGATAACAGGTGTCGTGGAAGATCTGATATTGAGCGCTCATCACACGGACACCGTTCGCTGGCTGACATCATCGACATGGGCGAAATGGCGCAGGGCTAGACGATCCGATACCTGGCCGCTGGCTTCGGCGATTTCCTGCAACAGATCGGCCAGACCATCCAGCGCGGCACGTACGCTGGATTTGCCGAACAGCGGGTTCTCCAGACAACCGAGATCAAACCGCGACAGACGTTCGACCAACTGTGGCAGCGCAGTTTCGCGAGGTGCGCCGAAGTCGTCGTTCAAGCGTTTCAGCGTGCGGGTAACCAGTTTCAGCTGAAACAGCACCGCGTGGGGGTTCTGCTCATCCAGCAGCAGCAAATCCAGCACCGGAATCAATTGCGCCACCGCCAGATAGCGCGAACGGTAGGTGATGCTGCTGTTACCCAACTCCAGCAACCACTCAAGCCCCGCCTGATCGAACGCACCCGCACCGCGCAGAAACGCGGCGAGGCTGCTGCTGAGAAATTGCAGGCGTTCGATGCGCCGGCCAATCATCAGAAAGCGCCAGCCTTCGTCACGGGTCATGTCATCCAGCGCAAACCCCGACAGCGCTGCCAGCGACATCACCAGACGGTTGAGGAAATCCAGCAGTTCGCCGAAGTCCGGTTCATCGACTTCCAGCTCCAGCGCCTCGCGCTGCAACTCGACCAGCGCCTGCCAGTTTTCCCGGGACAGCTTGCCGCGCACTTGCGACGCAGCCCACTGCAAGCGCTGCAAGTTGGAACGCAGGCTGAACGACCAGTCCTCGCCCAGCAGCGCAGCGAGCAGGCGCTCCGGCAGTTCGCCTTCATCCGGCAACAGCGCCAGCCGCTCGCCGAGATCGACCGCCGCCTGCAACGCCTGCGGATCATCGCCATCGACGTAACGCGTGAGCATGATGCGCAGCAGCCGCGCGCTGTCGTCGCAGCGTTCGCAGTAGCGGCCGAACCAGAACAGATTCTCCACTACCCGCGATGGCAGGTAAGGATCGCGCCGCACCAGATCGTGCACGCCGACATTGCGCTGCGCCTTCCACTGCTCGCCACTCGGCGCACGGTCGCTGAGCACCCAGGTGTCCTTGCTCGCCCCGCCGCGCTGCATCGACACCACTTCGGCATCAGCCTCGGCCGCCACTCGGGTCAGACCGCCCGGCAACACGCGGTAGCCATCGTGGCTGGCCACCGCATACATGCGCATGCCGATCGCGCGGGGTTGCAGATGACCGTCCTCGGCTTGCCAGACCGGCGCCTGCGACAGTTGCGCAAGCTCTTGCGCGACGTAGGCATAAGGCCGTGCCTGCATAC
This sequence comes from Pseudomonas sp. AC255, assembly GCF_979258175.1. Classification (NCBI taxonomy): domain Bacteria; kingdom Pseudomonadati; phylum Pseudomonadota; class Gammaproteobacteria; order Pseudomonadales; family Pseudomonadaceae; genus Pseudomonas; species Pseudomonas sp. AC255. The sequence continues at coordinate 4,681,233 of NZ_OZ409841.1, forward strand.
GCTGCGCCAGCTCGAGGCGCTGGCTTTCACTCAAATCACGGCCGAAAACAGGCGCGAAGCTCTGCGACGGGAACGCCGGTTTGATCAACAGCTCCGGGAGTTTTTCCAGCGCCTGCGCCAGCACCGGCGCTTCACCGCACCACCAGGTGGCGATCGAGGGCAGGATCAGTTCTTCGCCGAACAGGAACTGATTGATCTTCGGCAGAAACCCCAGCAGGCCCGGCGATTCCAGCACGCCGCTGCCTAGCGCATTGGCCACCAGCACCCGCCCCTGACGCACCGCCTCAAGCAGACCGGGGACGCCGAGCGCCGAGTCGGTACGCAGTTCCAGCGGGTCGCAGAAATCATCATCGAGGCGGCGCATGATCGCGTGCACCCGGCGCAGGCCGCTGAGGGTTTTCAGGTAAACGGTGGCATTGCGCACCGTCAGATCGCCGCCCTCGACCAGCGGATAGCCGAGCTGACGCGCCAGATACAGGTGCTCGAAATAACTTTCATTGAATCGCCCCGGTGTCAGCAGCACCACCAGCGGTGCGTCATCGCCCTCCGGTGCCTGACGGGTCAGGGTTTCCTGCAAGGTGCGGAAGAAACCGGCCAGATGCTGGACCTTAAGATCCCGGTACAAATCGGGAAAGGCGCGGGAGACGATGGTGCGGTTTTCCAGCGCATAGCCGGCCCCGGACGGCGCCTGGGTGCGATCGGCAGTGACCCACCAGCGACCATCCGGTGTGCGCGCCAGATCCACGGCATACAAATGCAAAAAGGCTGATTCGGGCGGGGCAATGCCCTGACAGGGCCAGAGAAAATTGTTGTGTCCGAATACCAGCTCGGCGGGCAGCAGGCCTTCGCTGATCAACCGCTGCGGACCGTACAGATCCGCCAGCACTGCATTGAGCAAGCGCGCACGCTGAGCGATGCCGGCGGACAATTGCTGCCATTCATCTGCCGCGATCACATGGGGCAGCAGATCCAGCTCCCACGGCCGGTCAGCGCCCTTGGGATCGGCATAGACGTTGTAGGTAACGCCGTTTTCCTGAATCTGCCGCGCCAGCAAGGCCTGACGCTGCACCAGTTGCGCCGGACTGCTGCGCTGCAACTGATCGAACAAGCGCTGCCAATGCGAGCGCACCGCGCCGCTGCCGTCGAGCAGTTCGTGATAGGTGCCCGCGGTCAGCGGGTAGCGGTCTAGCAGGTCAGGCATGGAAAGCTCGGCAGACAGCAGGGAACGGTCAGACTAACGCAGGCACATGACACGCGGATATACGAAAAATCCGCGTGTTGCGCAGGCTCTAGAAACGGCGCAAATCGATGGTCATCGGTAGCTCGTCATTGATTTCTACTTTGGGTACGGGAAGCTTCCCCGGCGTGTGTCCGAGGCGGAAAAACCGCGCCATGCGCCGACTCTCCGCTTCATTGGCGTTGACCGGCAAGGTTTCGTAATTGCGCCCGCCGGGATGGGCCACGTGATACTGGCAACCGCCCAGCGAACGCCCCATCCAGGTATCGAGCAGGTCGAATACCAACGGCGCGTGCACCGCTATGGTCGGATGCAGACAGTTGGCTGGTTGCCAGGCCCGAAAGCGCACCCCGGCGACAAACTCGCCTACTCGTCCGGTCGGGTGCAACGGCACCGCGACGCCATTACAGGTCAGCAGATAGCGCTGTGGCGGCAGGCCGTTGAGCTTGACCTGCAAGCGCTCCAGCGAAGAATCGACGTAGCGCACCGTGCCGCCCGCCGAGCCCTCCTCCCCCAGCACATGCCAGGGCTCGAGGGCTTGGCGCAGTTCCAGCTCGATGCCATTGACGGCGTAGTCGCCGACCTTGGGAAAACGAAATTCCAGATGCGCCGCGAACCACTCGGCGCGCAACGGGTAGCCGGCGTTGTTGAGTTCGACGATAACGTCGGCGAAATCCTGCTCGATAAAGTGCGGCAGCAGAAAGCGGTCGTGCAGCTCGGTGCCCCAGCGCGCCAGTTTCGCCGGCGCGTAAGGCTCGCGCCAGAACCGCGCGACCAGCGCCCGCAGCAACAACTGCTGAGCCAGACTCATGCGCGCATGGGGCGGCATTTCAAAAGCGCGCAGTTCCAGCAAGCCAAAACGCCCGGTGGCGCCGTCCGGTGAATACAGTTTGTCGATGCAGAATTCGGCGCGATGAGTATTGCCGGTGACATCGATCAGCAAATTGCGCAGCAGTCGATCGACCAGCCACGGTGCACATTCCTCGCCCGGTTCCGGCATTTGCGCAAAGGCGATTTCCAGTTCGTACAAGGCGTCATTGCGCGCCTCATCAACCCGTGGAGCCTGGGACGTCGGACCAATGAACAACCCGGAAAACAGGTACGACAGCGAAGGATGGTTGTGCCAGTAGCTGATCAGACTGCGCAGCAGATCCGGCCGCCGCAGAAACGGTGAGTCCGCTGGTGTCGCGCCGCCGAGGACGAAATGATTGCCGCCGCCGGTACCGGTGTGGCGCCCGTCGATCATGAACTTTTCGGTGGTCAGGCGGGTTTGCCGTGCCTGTTCATAGAGAAACTCGGTGCGCTCGACCAACTCGTCCCAGCTCGCCGATGGCTGCACGTTGACCTCGATCACGCCCGGGTCCGGAGTGACACGGAAATTGCTCAGGCGCGGATCACTCGGCGGTTCATAGCCTTCCAGCAGTACCGGGCAGTGCAGTTCTTCGGCGGTGGCCTCAATGGCCGAGACCAGTTCCAGATAATCCTCGACACGCTCAAGCGGCGGCATGAACAGATACAGCCGGCCTTCGCGGGCCTCGGCGCAGAATGCGGTACGGGTCAGCCAGTCAGCGGATTCGTCGATTTTCGGCACCCGCTCATCCAGCGCAGCAGGTTCGCCGTGCACACCGAGCTGCGCCGGATCCGGCAGTTCAGCGAAGTCCTGATTCGGATCGTTGGGATGGATGAACGGATATTCCGCCGCTTTCACCCACGGCTGCGAGGCCAGCGGCAAGCGGTAACCCAGCGGCGAATCCCCCGGCACCAGGCGACAGTGCTCGTCACGCAGATACCAGCGCCCGCTCTGCCATTGATCGCCCTTGGCCGTGCGCGCCAGCGGCAGCACCTGGCCGATCACCTTGTTCAGGCCCTGACTGAAGACCTTGCGCAATCGCGCGCGCTCCAATGGCTCTTCCAGACGCGAATCTTCGGCGCTGACGTTGCCGGGCAACGCACCCTCGCGCCACAGGTAGTAGAGATGATCCTCGTAGGCCGGGAACACAAAGCGCGCAGGCAACTTCAGCCGCTCGGCGACGCTGGCGAGAAAGCGTCCGGCCAGTGCGCCGTCGGCGCCATAGTCCTGCTGTTCGTCGGCGATCAATGCGTCGTTGTGCCAGATCGGCTGACCGTCGCGGCGCCAGTAACAATTGAGCGACCAGCGCGGCAATTGCTCGCCGGGATACCACTTGCCCTGACCGAAATGCACCAGCCCCTGCGGCGCGTATTGCTTGCGCAGGCGTTGAAACAGTTCGGCGGACAGCCGGCGCTTGTCCGGCCCCAGTGCGGCGGTGTTCCATTCGGCGCCGTCCGGGTCGTCGATGGAGACGAAGGTCGGTTCGCCGCCCATGGTCAGGCGCACATCGCCTTCGAGCAGATCGGCATCGATCTGCCGGCCCAGTGCCTGGATCGCCCGCCACTGTTCATCGGTGTAAGGCTTAGTGACGCGCGGCGCTTCCCAGATTCGCTCGACCGACATTTCATGGCTGAACTGCGTCTCGCAAGGTTCGACCAGACCACTGATCGGCGCCGCCGAGGACGGATCGGGACTGCAGGCCAACGGAATATGCCCTTCCCCGGCGAACAGCCCGGACGTCGCATCAAGGCCAATCCAGCCGGCACCCGGCAAATACACCTCGCACCAGGCATGCAGGTCGGTGAAGTCGACTTCAGTGCCGGACGGGCCGTCGAGGCTTTTCACGTCGGCGGTCAGTTGAATCAGGTAGCCGGAAACAAACCGCGCCGCCAGACCGAGATTGCGCAACAGCTGCACCAGCAACCATGCCGAATCACGGCAGGAACCGGAGGCGTGTTGCAGTGTGTGCTCCGGAGTCTGCACCCCGGGCTCCATGCGGATCAGGTAGCCGATGTCTTCACTGAGGCGCTGATTGAGCGCCACCAGAAAATCCACCGCCGGCAGTGGCGTGCGGTCGATGCTGTCCAGGTAAGCCTTGAACGTTGGCGTCAGCGGCAGGGTTTCGAGGTACGGCGCCAGCTCCTTGCGTTCATCGGCGGCGTAGCTGAACGGAATTCTCTCGGCGTACGGTTCGAGGAAGAAGTCGAACGGATTGAACACCGCCATTTCCGCGACCAGATCGACTTCGATGCGCAGCTCTGCGGTTTTTTCGGGGAACACCAGACGTGCCAGGTAATTGCCCTGGGGGTCCTGCTGCCAGTTGATGAAATGCTGCTCGGGCGAGACTTTCAGCGCATAGGAAAGAATTCGCGTGCGGCTGTGGGGCGCCGGGCGCAGGCGGACGATCTGCGGGCCGAGTTCGACAGCGCGGTCGTAGCGATAATGCGTGACGTGATGCAATGCGACATGAATCGACACGGCGTGCCTCCTGCGAGCCTTGGGCGTATGGGAAAGCGCGCAAGACTTATGCCATGCACAGGCTTGCGCGCTTTCGCGAAATGCTCAAGGCAGTACAGCACCAAAACCGGGCGATGCGAGGAAATGCTTGGACTCAGTTGCACGCAAATGTTGCGGACGCTGATTCTTGCGGTGTTTGATCGGACGCTTTCGCGAGCAGGCTCGCTCCCACATTTGGAATGCGTTCCCCTGTGGGAGCGAGCCTGCTCGCGAAGAGGCCAGTGGCAACAACTTGATCATTCCCACGCTCTGCGTGGGAATGCAGCCCGTGACGCTCCGCGTCACAACCATGTTCGACAATACTGCGAGTAACGGCTGGAACGCGGAGCGTCCCGAGAGGCATTCCCACGCGGAGCGTGGGAACGATCAGCAAAACGCCAACCCGAAGGTTGGCGTTCTGTTCAGCTCAAGCAGTGTTTAGCGCGGCACGACCGGCTTGCGTGTCGGCTTCGGCCCTTTGCCTTTGGCCGCATCCTTGCGCTCCTTGGCCGCCTGCTGGTTGCGGGCGAATGCCGCAGCCTTGGCCTGTTCACGCTTGTCCCACGGATTACCGCCATCACTGGCACGCGGCGGCAGACCGGTGTGCTGAGTGAGAATCTTGGTGGTCTTCTCTTTGGCGACCTTGTGGCTGCCGGCCGGCGTCGAGTTCTTGCGACGGGCGCTCTGGTAGCTGTCGGTGGCCGGCTGATGCGCCGGGATCAGTTGATCCTTGCCCGGGCCGATCAGATCGGCGCGGCCCATGCGGATCAGCGCTTCACGCAGCATCGGCCAGCCTTTCGGGTCGTGATAACGCAAGAACGCCTTGTGCAGACGACGCTGATCTTCGCTCTTGACGATGGTCACGCCGTCGCTCTTGTACGTCACCTTGCGCAGCGGGTTCTTGCCCGAGTGGTACATCGCCGTGGCGGTGGCCATCGGCGACGGGTAGAACGCCTGCACCTGGTCGGCGCGGAAGCCATTGCCCTTGAGCCACAGAGCAAGGTTCATCATGTCTTCGTCGGTGGTGCCCGGGTGGGCGGCGATGAAGTACGGAATCAGGTACTGCTCCTTGCCCGCTTCCTTGGTGTACTTCTCGAACATGCGCTTGAACTTGTCATAGCTGCCGATGCCCGGCTTCATCATCTGGTTGAGCGGACCTTCCTCGGTGTGCTCCGGGGCGATCTTCAGATAACCGCCGACGTGGTGAGTCACCAGTTCCTTGACGTATTCCGGCGACTCGACGGCGAGGTCGTAACGCAAACCGGAGGCGATCAGGATCTTCTTCACCCCCGGCAGGGCACGGGCGCTGCGATACAGCTGGATCAGCGACGAGTGGTCGGTGTTCAGGTTCGGGCAGATACCGGGGAACACGCACGACGGCTTGCGGCAGGCGGATTCGATTTCCGGGCTCTTGCAGGCGATGCGGTACATGTTCGCAGTCGGGCCGCCGAGGTCGGAAATGACCCCGGTGAAACCCGGCACCTTGTCGCGGATCTCTTCGATTTCACGAATGATCGACTCTTCGGAACGGTTCTGGATGATGCGGCCTTCGTGCTCGGTGATCGAGCAGAAGGTGCAGCCACCAAAGCAGCCACGCATGATGTTCACCGAGAAACGGATCATGTCGTAGGCCGGGATCTTCTCCTTGCCGTACGCCGGGTGCGGCACACGGGCATAAGGCATGCCGAACACGTAGTCCATTTCTTCGGTGGTCATCGGAATCGGCGGGGGGTTGAACCAGACATCGAGCTCGCCATGCTTCTGCACCAGCGCACGGGCGTTGCCCGGGTTGGTTTCCAGGTGCAACACGCGGTTGGCGTGGGCGTAAAGAACCGGGTCGTTGCGCACCTTCTCCATCGACGGCAGACGAATCACGGTCTTGTCACGGGTCATGCGCGGGCTGGCCAGGATCTGCACGACCTTGGCTTCCTGCGGATCTTCGACCGGGCCTTTTTCCTGCTCGATGGCGCAGGCCTGGGTGTCCTGGGTATTCACGTACGGGTTGATGATCTTGTCGACCTTGCCCGGACGGTCGATGCGCGTGGAGTCGACTTCGTACCAGCCCTGCGGCGTGTCGCGACGGATGAACGCGGTGCCGCGCACATCGGTGATGTCTTCGATCTTGTGGCCCCACGACAGACGCTGGGCAACTTCGACAATGGCCCGCTCGGCGTTGCCGTACAGCAGAATGTCGGCGCTGGCGTCGATCAGGATCGAGTTGCGCACGCGATCCTGCCAATAGTCGTAGTGGGCGATGCGGCGCAGCGAGGCTTCAATGCCGCCGAGCACGATCGGCACATGCTTGTAGGCTTCCTTGCAGCGCTGGCTGTAGACCAGGCTGGCGCGATCCGGACGCTTGCCGGCCATGCCGCCGGGGGTGTACGCGTCATCGGAACGGATTTTCTTGTCCGCGGTGTAGCGGTTGATCATCGAGTCCATGTTGCCCGCCGCGACGCCGAAGAACAGGTTCGGCTCGCCGAGCTTCATGAAGTCGTCTTTGGACTGCCAGTTCGGCTGCGCGATGATCCCGACGCGGAAGCCTTGCGACTCCAGCAGCCGGCCGATGATCGCCATGCCGAACGACGGATGATCGACGTAGGCATCACCGGTAACAATGATGATGTCGCACGAATCCCAGCCGAGCTGATCCATCTCCTCCCTGCTCATCGGCAGGAATGGCGCTGGCCCGAAACATTCGGCCCAATATTTTGGATAGTCAAATAACGGCTTGGCTGCTTGCATGTCGACGACCGGTGTTGAAGTGAAAAATCGCGGGCGCGGAATATAGCACAAATTTTGACCAATTCCGACGACGGTGGTCGGTTTCTCTGCGAGCTGGTCTCGCGCAGCCAGCCCGCGACACATCACGAGTTTTCGCTGAGCGTACGACGCACCAAAACGGCAAGGAAGCCGCCCGCCCGCAGCACTCCCCCGGGAGTAACGGGGCATTCAACGTAAAGGAAGACAGGCAATGTCACCCAAACCGCCAATCAGAGGCATCACTACCGTCTCGATCCATAATCCGCGACCCGATTATTCGCTAACCCGGCCTGGTTTCCCCCTGTCCTTCGATGGCGCGTCGGGGCTCAGGATTCCCACGCGCCCGACGACAACGATCGCAACAGCGATCGATCTCGTGCTCAACCACATTATCCCCATGCCTGCGCGGGCGGCGGTCAGAACGGCGGCGGTAGCGCAATCTGTTGCCTTTGTGCACGACCGCCCTTTGAAGGATTACTGGATCACTTCGCTGGTTGTGCTGCCGGCGGCCGATGCCGAAGGCATGTCGACGCTCAATGGACGCCAGTATGTCCAGGTACCGGAGGGTGGCACCGTACAGGTGAGTCTGGACTCGGCCAGCGGTTTCTACCGGGCAAAATTGCCCAGCGAATTGCACGCGTCGGGACCGCTATTGCGCTTCGATACCGACAGCCGTCTCTGGCAGCCCATCGACACCTCGGCGCCCTCCACCTACCCCTTGTCCACGACCCGGCTGGAGGCGTTCCGCACCGATCTGGATTTCAGCACGGTCGAGCCGGACGGCGATGGCCTGTTGCGCTTCAACGGCAAACTCTATGTGCAGATCGAGAGCTACGCCTATCAGGTTCTGCATGATCTCGACGCCTCGACACCGCACAGAGCGGTGATGCGCATCGTTCGCCCTGAAGATCCGATCGCCGCCGATGCGACAAACGTTTACGTCGCATCACGTCCCGGCAGGTCGGAAGCGATTACTTTCAATGCTCAATCCGGCTGGCGCGGAACCTCCTTGACAGGTGTAGCCGGAATGCCGAGAGGCGCAGCGGCGCGACCCTCAGACTTATGGCTGCATCTGGAGGTGACAGTCGCACTCGAGGGTATCAACAAGCGGATCAAGCAGGATCAGGATAAACGTGAACAGCTGATAAACGCCTGGCTGGAGGCGAGTAACGCGCAGGGAGAGCATGCGCAAACCGTTCGACGCGAAACAATGGCGCTGCTTGATCGCGAGGTTCACTGCCACAAAGAACTGAAACACCTTGGAAAGGCGCTGAAATACTACGAGGAGCAAAAATCCTCGATCAAGCGCTTCATGAAGCAGGACGCTTACCTGAACAACATAATCAGGCTGCAAAAAAACAGATGCTCGCCTATCAGCAACTGATCGAATGCGGCTTGACGCGCCACGCCCTGGAGGGTCCGATGATCGACCTCGACCCGGAGCGGCTTCCGCGAACAGTCAACGTTCTGGGCAGGATGCTGAGTCATCTGAAAGAGCGCCAGCAAATCGCCGACAATCTTGTGAACAAATGGCGGGTCTCTCCAGACGAGTTCAGCGCGGATGTTCTTTCACCAATGGACACCCATAACGTTGTTGCCTCCTGGGTCCTGACCAAAAGTCTGATGCTGGATACCCCACAATCGGCCGGCAACGCCCCTCTGGCATCGGAACTGGCCACCCGCTTTGGTCAGGTGACCTTTGTTTACGGAGCGCTTGGCGCAGTTCCCGAGGTTTCCCACCCTGCCGTATTGAATAACCTGTTCCAGGAATGCACAGCCATCCGCCACTGGTTCGAACGCCTTGATCTGGCACCGGGGGAGCAGCACGCCACTTCACGCAGGGAGATCACTGCGGAAATCGAAATATTCGAGCAGACGCTGGTAGGCCGCTTGAACCAGTTTCTCCATCAGGCTGACCGTCCGGTGCTGACGTTCGACCAGCAGAACATTGATTTCGAGTTCATTCCGGCCCAGGACAGAGGCGGTCTCCAACCGCCGCCCAAGCTCATCTTTCGGGCAAAGAAAAACGGCGTCTACAAGCTCAATGTCGGCGAGTCTCGACGCACCGCGCAAAACGAAGAGGTGATTGAGGTCCGCAACCTCCACAATCCCAGGCAGCCGTCACAGACCTATGACCGAGGACGCGGTGAATGGCGTTCGCCGCGGACAACGCCGCAGAGGAGCTTGCCGTCATTGGTTGCCGAAGCCACTCGGCACCTTGACCGTGTCGACGCGCATGTCCGCGCTGCCCTCCACGAAGAACGGCAAAGAAACCATCCGGACAACATTGTCGAGATGCTCGAAAGCAGCGCCGGGGCAATGGATGACACCGTATTGCAGTTGCAGCGGGCGGAACTGGCCCATGATGAGACCACCGCGCTGATTCGACGCCTGCAGGACGCCAGTGAACGTCTGCGCAATGAGGGCGAAACCATCCGCCTGCGAATCTATAAGGACAAGCATGTTCTGAACGTCGACCGACTGCTGTACCTGATCGACAAGGGCCACGTGAACGCCCGGAAAATCGAGAGCCGATTGAAACGTGGCAAGGGTTCGGACCGGCAATATCTCGACATCTATCTAGTCACCGATGCACATACCCACGATCCCCTCTGGCACGCACATTTTCATTATGCGAGACAGGATTCCCCGGACTTGAATTTCAACGTGCGCGGCGCGCATTTGAAAACCCTTGAACAAAGCAGCAGGGGTATTCAATCGCAGCGCAGGGAAGAACTGGCGCAGCGGCCGCATCAACCTGTCTGGCGCGAATATCTCGATGGACGCACAGCGCAGAAAATCTTCGACCTGGCCGCCGCCTCCGCTCACCCGATGACACAGCCTCAGGCAATGACGCCGAACAGGCCGGCAGCTTCCGCTGAAGAAGCTACCGTGCAACGACTACAAGGAATGTAAGACATGCCAAGCAAACCGCCGTCGAAAGTGACGCTTCCCGGTCATTCACATATTCGACCGGACACATCCATGGATACGCCCCCGCCACGCCTCAACCTGACCCCGCGCCCCGGCCTGGATCCGACCACGTTGAGCGGCCCGTCAATCCGCGCGAACAGGCCCACAGACGGTATCGATCCTGATGCAATCGTTCCTGCTCCCAACGTCACAGTGCAGGCGATTGCTTCAATGCATGCCGCCTTCGCTCATGTGGGCCACCCGCCTGAGCATTACCGGCTCAGTGCAACGATCGGCTTGCCCGATGCCGACGCTGAAGGCCTGAGAACATTCAAGGGCCGCCATTACGTGGAAATGACCGATGGTGGCTTCGTGCAGGTGGGCAAGGATGCGCAGAGCGGCCTCTGGCGCGCCAGGCTGGCCAGTGAATCGATCCCCTCCGGACCGCTGATGCTGCACGACCCCGACAATGGTCGATGGCATGCGCTGGAGTTTTCGCAACCAAGCACCTTCGCTTTATCGGGGCGCGTCTGCAGGCGTTTCGCACGCCGCTCGACTTCAGCACCAGCTCACCCGACAGCGACGGGCTGCACCGCCATGACGGCAAGCTCTATGCAGTGATCGATAATCACGGCTATCAGGTCTTGCACGATCCCGATGCATCGACGCCTCTGGCCGAAGTGATGCGCATCGTTCGCCCGCAAGATCCTGTCGCCGCCGACGTCGACAACATCTACAGCGCTACGCGCCCTGGCAGATCCGAGCCTGTGGTGTTCGATGCCCGTCAGGGCTGGCAAGGCATCTTAGTCGGCGGAGCCGGCGGAATGCAGCGTGGCAGTCCCGACCAACCGGCTTCACCGGGGCTGCGGGAACGGCTCAACACCGCGTTCAACCGACTGCGCACGCCACAATCGCGACTGCGAAAACTTTATCCCTCTCTGGACAGCGAGCAGATCCGCACGCTGCTGAGCCCCCACAGCGACGATGTACAAGGCTTCTTGACCCGCGTCGAGACTGAATACAAGACCTTGAAGCTGGAACTCGCGACGTGGCTGAAGACCAGTACGCTGGCCGGCGGGGCGGCCCATCCCTCGGTGGAGCGCGCCGCGCAAGAGATCAAGCGTTGCTGGAAACGGCAGACGGGAACAACGCTGCAGCTGGATCTTGGCGGCGCCGGCATCGCTGCGCTCTCGGCAGATTTCAGCCATGTACGCACGCTGCACTTGCAGGCGGTGGCATGGTCGGCGGGCTCCGAAACTTTTCTCAAGCGGTTCACAGCCCTTGAGCGCTTGAAAATCAACGCTTCGGCGCTCGATACACCGCCGGCGAACCTCACGCAGATGCCCGGCCTGAAGGAACTGGACCTGCGAGCGAACCGCATTGAACTGAGCGAGCAAACCGCCGGCGAGCTGGCTTCGCTCAGCCAACTGGAAAACCTTGATCTGTCGGACAACCCGCTGGGCAAGACCCTGAACTTCAGCGGCATGCTCCAGCTCAAGACCGTGAGTCTGCGCAACACCGGGCTGGATGAATGGCCAACGGGGCTGCGAGATCAGCTAGCGATAGAGTCAATCGATCTGCGCGACAACCGATTGCGCGAAATTCCGCAGGCAATCATCAATCCGGCGAGTGATCAGTTGCTCGCCATCGCCAACATCAACCGCGTCACCCTGATCGAAGGCAATCCCTTCGCCAGCGGTTATTGGCGGCGGCTGGAAGTCTATTGGCAGCGGGTTACGGCGCAATACCCGGCACTGATCACCAGCGCACGCACGGCTGCATTCCGGATTGATGGCGACATTCCAGAAGTCGCCATGCTGCTGCGGATGCATCCAGAGAGAACCCCGCAAACTGCCCGGGAATACCTGATCGGTCTGGGGGATGATGCAGAAGCCACGATCAGCCGGCGTTTCGAGGAGTTCAAGGTGCTCGACGCACAGCTGCAGGCTTACGTCGCCGACAGCACGTCGGCAGCATCCAGCGCCGCCGGCCAGGAAAAGCTTCGGGCAGAATACATTGCCCGGACTATCAAGGACTGCTGGCTCCAGGAATCGACGTCGCTCATGCTGCCAGCAGTGAACGGACCGCTACCGTCACTGACTGCCGACTTCAGTCGGTTGAATATGCTCATCCTCAATAACGTCGTCTGGTCCGACACTGCCGACACGTTCCTGTCGCGGTTGCCTGATCTGGACATTCTGACGATCACCCGCTCCGGCCTGAAAAAATTGCCCGCAGCCATCAGCGGGATGAGCCGGCTCGCCCACCTCAATCTGACTGAAAACCAGATAAAACTCGATGAGCACAGCGCTGGTGCATTGAGTGCATTGCATCAGCTGGTTACCGTCAAGCTCTCTGACAACCCACTGCAGATACCGCCCGATTTCAGCGCGCTGTCCGGACTGCAGACACTGGAGCTGAGGAACACCGGAATCAGCGAGTGGCCCCTCGGGCTGGCTGACAAGACCACCTTGACCGGCGTCGACCTCAGCAACAATAAACTGCGCAACGTCCCCGACGCGCATATCAACCCGCCTGCCGATCAATTGGCTGTGGTCGCGCGGATCAACAACCGCACGCTGATTGAGGGCAACGACTTCCCTTCGCCTTACTGGAGAAAGTTCGATGGCTACTGGCGAAGACTCAATGAACTGCATCCCGAGTTGATGACTCCAGCCCACCCCGCCGTATTCGATACTGAGAACTCGCGAGCGCAACGCTACCGAAGACTGTTTCCGGGCAAAAGCATCAAGGCCTGCCGGGATTTTATCTGGAGCCATGACAAGGGCACTGTCGCGACCAGGCTGTTGGCGCTCGAGCAGGATTTCGCCGTGCTGAAAAACCAGTTGGATGACTGGGTTTTTTCCGGAGGCAGCAATCGTCTGCGCTATATCCGCGTCAATCAATTGCACGCCAACACTCAAACCCGCAATGAGCGCATCGAGGCACGGGACCGGATCATCAGTTGCTGGCGACGTGAAACGCCCGAGCAACACGCCTTCGACGGCACGCCGATAGGTCTTGAACTGGATTTGAGCGGTTTGACACTGCCAACCCTGCCGGATCTGAGCAGCGACTTCAGCCATGTCGGCTCACTCAAACTCAACAACATGAATCTCACCGAATCCCCGGAAGGTTTCCTGACCCGCTTCCGGCATTTGCGCTGGCTGAACATGGCGAACAATCGACTCAGGGATCTCCCTCCGGCGATCGGCGAGATGCACGGGATGACGCGGTTGTTCCTGCAGGGCAATCAACTGGAACTCACCGCCGAGACCGCGCAGATACTGGCCGGGAGAACCACTCTGAGGGCCTTGTGGATTCACGACAACCCGCACTTGAGCGTGAGCCCGGATTTCAGTGCGATCACTGACATGCGCGAGGTCGACATGTCCAATACGGGCATCGAAAGCTGGCCAACCGGACTGTTCGATCAGCCCCTGCTGGGCAAGGTCCATCTGAACGACAACCGGATCACGAGTCTGCCCGACTTTGTCGTCGCACCGGCAGCGGATCGCCTGACGCATTCGATTCAGGTCAACAGTGGCACTCAGATAAGCGGTAATCCCCTGAGCGCATACACACGAGAACGCCTGGCCGGCTACGGTGAATGGCTGAACCGCTCCGCAGCATCGCTCTACAATCCATTGAACCTGCTGACGACTTCTCTTTCGGCAGCCCACCCGCAAGCAGTGGCAACGAACTCTGTTTCGGTCTATCCGCAGTTGACCGTCGGCATGACGGCAGACGAGGCGATGATTCGCGCCGAGCAATTGAACAGGCTCAAAGCACAGGTGGGCTCAGATGGCTTTTTCAACATCATTTCCAAGCTCGCCCACCATGCCGATTTCCGCCGACAGATCTGGGACGTGGTCGATGCGATCAGCGAGAACAGCGTGCAGACACGTGCGCTGCGCAGAGACGTTTTTGATCGCGCCTGCGAGGCTGGCTGCACTGACCTTGCCGCTGCCACGTTTACAGACATGCAAGTACTGACCATGACGCACAAGGCGCGAATGCAGGCGAGGCAAGACGGCGATGGTGCTCGATTGGTGGACCTGTCCAGAAGCCTGTTCAGACTCAGACAGGTCGATGATCTGGCCGCAGCCGAAATCGCTGCGAGCAGGGCAATCGTCGACGATCCGCAAACTTCAGCGAGGGAGCGCAATATCCATCAGCTGCGCTTGCGCGACCCGCACGAGATGACGATGGCCTACCGCTTTGGGCTCAAGGATCGGCTGCAGTTACCGTTTCAGCCGCAGACGCTGTCCTTTATCGGCATGGCCGGCGTCACATCGCCGATGCTGGAAGTGGCCTACCGAAAGGTCATCGCCTTGAACGACTCCCCCGATGAGTTTCAGGCTCTGGTATCGATGGATTTCTGGCAGGACTTCATCACGCACAAATACTCGTCCCGGTTCGACGCCGCACGTCAGCCCTATCAACAGAAACAGGCCGCACTGGACGCGCAGTCTGCGACAAATGCCCTGACCGAAACCGAATATCAGGCGCAAACCAATGACCTCACAGCACAGCTGGCCATCAGCGAAGCGACGCTGATCCAGGCACTGACCCGCGAGGAAATTCGCCCCGGTGACGGAGTCGAAACAACTGCAAGCAGCGAGACGGCAGCTTCGGCCGATTGAAACCGACCACGACAGCAGGCCGGATGATCCGGTCTGCTGTTACTCGTCGTCGTCGAAGTTGTAACTGCCCGGCGCGAGGTTTTCGAAGCGCGTGTACTTGCCGATGAACGCCAGCCGAATAAACCCGATCGGGCCGTTACGCTGTTTGCCGATGATGATTTCGGCAATGCCCTTGTGCTCGGTTTCCGGGTGATACACCTCGTCGCGATAAACGAACATGATCACGTCGGCGTCCTGCTCGATCGCTCCGGATTCGCGCAAGTCGGAGTTGACCGGGCGTTTGTTGGGGCGCTGTTCGAGGGAACGATTGAGCTGCGACAGGGCGACTACCGGGCAGTTGAATTCCTTGGCCAGCGCTTTCAGCGATCGCGATATCTCGGAAATCTCGTTGGTGCGGTTGTCACCGCTGGAACCGGGGATCTGCATCAGTTGCAGGTAGTCGATCATGATCAAGCCGACATCGCCGTGCTCACGCACCAGACGCCGGGTCCGCGCGCGCATTTCCGAAGGGCTGATACCGGCGGTGTCATCGATGAACAGTTTGCGATCATTGAGCAGGTTGACCGCTGACGTCAGGCGCGGCCAGTCGTCATCTTCGAGCTGGCCGGAACGCACCTTGGTCTGGTCGATTCGGCCGAGCGAAGACAGCATACGCATGATCAGCGATTCGCCTGGCATCTCGAGGGAGTAAACCAGGACAGCCTTCTCGCTGCGCAACACGGCGTTTTCCACCAGGTTCATCGCGAAGGTGGTTTTACCCATCGACGGACGGCCGGCGACGATAATCAGGTCGGACGGCTGCAAGCCGCTGGTCTTTTCATCGAGGTCGGTGTAACCCGTAGACAGACCGGTGATGGCGTCGGCGGTGTTGAACAGGGTATCGATCCGGTCGATAGCCTTGGTCAGCAACTCATTGACGCCGACCGGGCCGCCGGTCTTCGGCCGCGCTTCGGCGATCTGGAAGATCTGCCGTTCGGCTTCATCGAGGATCTCTTCGGCGGTGCGGCCTTCGGGGTTGAAGGCGCTGTCGGCAATCTCGGTACTGATGCCGATCAGTTGGCGCAACGTCGCACGCTGACGGACGATCTGCGCATAGGCCTTGATGTTGGCGACGGACGGGGTGTTTTTCGCCAGTTCGCCAAGATAGCCGAGGCCACCGACTTGCGACGTCTGACCTTCCTTGTCCAGCTGTTCGGCAAGGGTCACGACATCGATCGGCGAGTTCTGATCAGCCAGTTTGGCGATCGCTCGGAAGATCAGACGGTGGTCATGTCGATAGAAATCGCCATCGGAGACTTGATCGAGCACGCGTTCCCAGGCGTTGTTGTCCAGCATCAGACCACCGAGTACGGCCTGTTCGGCCTCGATGGAATGCGGCGGCACCTTCAGGGCAGCGGTTTGCAGATCGTATTGCTCGGGAGCGGAGATATCGTTCATGGCCACTTGAGTATTAGTGAAAAGCAGGGAATTCAGAAAGACAAAGGGCACGACCTGTAAACAGGATCGTGCCCGATGTTAACCGTCTGACGGACAAGCCGCCAGCCGATCCGTGTTGCTTAAGCTGCTACCACGACAACGCGTACGGTGGCTTCAACTTCGGCGTGCAGGTGCACGGCCACGTCGAATTCACCCACGTTGCGGATGGTGCCGTTCGGCAGACGAACTTCGCTCTTCTGCACTTCAACGCCGGAGGCGGTCAGTGCGTCAGCGATGTCGTGAGTACCGATCGAACCGAACAGCTTGCCTTCGTCGCCAGCGGTGGCAGTGATGGTCACTTCCAGCTCGGCCAGTTGGGCAGCACGGCTTTCAGCCGATGCCTTACGGTCTGCGGCGGCTTTTTCCAGCTCGGCGCGACGCTCTTCGAACGCAGCCAGGTTGGCAGCGGTCGCAGCGGTAGCCTTGCCGAAAGGCAGCAGGTAGTTACGGCCGTAACCGGCCTTAACGTTTACTTTGTCGCCCAGGTTGCCCAGGTTGGCGATTTTTTCCAGAAGGATCAGTTGCATGTGAAAATCCTCTAACTTTTAACCTTCACCGTTCGCGCTGTCGGTGTCTTTCGACACGTGACGACCGCGAAAATCAATCAGGCTGTCGACAATGGCCAGAACCACGAGCAACGGATAGATCAGCTGCATGAACAACAGCAGCGTGACGTACAACCCCACCAGCCAGAAACCGGCCAGTCGCTTCTGCCCGACCAGCCCGTGAATCAGGGCTAGCCCGGCGAACACCAGCGGTACACTGCACAACGGCGTCAACATGGCCATCTGTGCACCGAGATTCGGGCCCAGAAGCATCAACGCCAGCAGTAACATCGCCGGCCCCAGCGGGATGCGGATGGCGCGAAACTCGCGACCGAAACCACCCGGGTTGTACAACAACGCCTGCCAATGCCGCCCGACAATCAGGCTCAGCACGCTGACGATCTGCAACAAGGCCGCAATCAGTCCGGTCAGGACCGGTGCAATCAGGGACGCGAAACGCGCTTGCTCATCGACCGACAATTGCTTGTAGGTCTCACCAAGAAGCGCCGGCATGACCTTTATGAGGGCCTGTGCAAGCATCTCGATCTGGGCCGCAAACGCGACCCCGAGCACCACTGAAAACACCACTCCGATCACTACGCTGACCAGCAGCGTGCGGACCCAGGATTCGCTTGCGCGCAAAACCAACGCAAGCCCCGAAGACCCCAGCAGCACCAGAAGTGCCCGTGGGTCGTCGGCATACAGCCACCAGATCAAGGCCGGCAGCAGTCCCAGTGACAGAACGCCAAGGGCGTCCGTCAATCCGCGCCGCAGCAGCACAAGGCTCCCGGCGGCAGCACCCAACCAATACAACAACGGCAATGTTGCACATCCGGCCACCACGAGAGTGGCCTGCATTCGGCCTCGCATGATGAACTCAGCTAAGGCGCGCATGCATTCAATCCTTTGCTACTTGTCGACTGCCCGGTCTCAGCGGCCGTGGCTGTCGGTGTAGGCCAGCAGGGCCAGGAAGCGGGCGCGCTTGATAGCGGTGGCCAGCTGACGCTGATAACGAGCTTTGGTACCGGTGATGCGGCTTGGAACGATTTTGCCGGTCTCGGATACGTAGGCTTTCAGAGTGTTGAGATCTTTGTAGTCGATCTCTTTCACGTCTTCAGCGGTGAAGCGGCAGAATTTACGACGACGGAAGAAACGTGCCATTTGATAGGCTCCTTAATAAGGTCCGTGGATTACTCGTCAGCGTTATCGCTGTTGTCGCTGTCATCACTGTCGGTGCCTTCGGCGCCTTCGTGCTCAGGACGGTCGCGACGCTCACGGCGCTCACTGCGGTTTTCTTCAGCCTTGAGCATCTCGGACTGGCCGGTAACGGCTTCGTCGCGACGGATGACCAGGTTACGGATCACTGCATCGTTGTAGCGGAAGTTGTCTTCCAGCTCGGCCAGGGCCTTGCCAGTGCACTCAACGTTCAGCATCACGTAGTGAGCCTTGTGAACATTGTTGATTGCGTAGGCCAGTTGACGACGGCCCCAGTCTTCCAGACGGTGGATTTTGCCGCCGTCTTCTTCGATCAGCTTGGTGTAACGCTCAACCATGCCGCCGACTTGCTCGCTCTGATCCGGGTGGACCAGAAAGATGATTTCGTAATGACGCATGAATGCTCCTTACGGGTTGTAGCCTGCCGCTCAAAAACGGTCAGACAAGGAGTGAATGACACTTATGGACTTGCTGGCGCGGGGCACATGCGTGCCTGCCGTCACAGCAAGGGGCGCAATTGTAGAGAAGGGACTGCGGGCGCGCAAGGCAATTGGTGAATATTTGAACAATCACCGGGCGACCCGTGTAGGAGCTGCCGAAGGCAGCGATCTTTTGACTTTGATTTTTTCAAAGCAAGATCAAAAGATCGCAGCCTCGTTTCACTCGACAGCTCCTACAGGGGATTTGCAGCAGGTCAGGACTTCTTCGCGGCAGCCTTGGCCTTCGCACCGCGCTGGCGCTGGGCTTCGAACAGGCACACGCCGGTGGCGACCGAGACGTTGAGGCTGCTGACGCTGCCGGCCATCGGCAGGTTCACCAAATAGTCGCAGTGCTCGCGGGTCAGGCGACGCATGCCTTTGCCTTCGGCGCCCATGATCAGAATGGTCGGGCCGGTCAGGTCCTGGTCATAAATGCTGACCTCGGCTTCACCAGCGGTGCCGACTACCCACAAACCGCGCTGCTGAAGTTTTTCCAACGTGCGCGCCAGGTTGGTCACGGCTACCAGCGGAATCACTTCCGCCGCGCCACAGGCAACTTTACGCACGACCGGCGTCAGCGTGGCCGACTTGTCTTTCGGCACGATCACCGCCAGCGCACCGGCCGCATCGGCCGAACGCAGGCAGGCGCCGAGGTTGTGCGGATCGGTCACGCCGTCGAGCACCAGTAACAGCGGCGCGCCTTCGGTGCGATCGAGCAACTCGTCGAGCATCGCCTCGCCCCAGACCTGACTCGGGCTGACTTCAGCGACAACGCCCTGATGCACGCCTTCAACCCAGGCGTCCATTTCGCGACGCTCGGCCTGGCCGACCTGAACACGGTTTTCGTTGGCCAGCTCGACCAGCGTCTGCACGCGCGGATCGTTGCGGCTTTCCGCCAGCCAGATCTGCTTGACGCGCTTGGGGTGGTGACGCAGCAACGCTTCTACCGCGTGAACGCCGTAGATTTTTTCCAACTGACTCATGACTTCGCCTTCGGTTTACGCGCCCCGCCACTTTTGGCTGGAGCGGAACCCGCTTTTGGCGGGCCCTTACGGTGTTTGCTCGGCTTGGCTGGCTTGCCGTCGGTCGCCCTGTCAGGCGCCGACCGTCCGGTCTTTCCCCCGGACGCCGCTTTACCACCGTTTTTCGCATCGGCCAGCAAGGCCTTCTTCAATTCACGGCTTTTGCGCAGCTCGGCGTTTTTCGCCACGGCGTCGCTCGGGCGATAGGCTTCGGCAACCTTTTCCTTGGCCGGACGACGGCTGGCGGTTTTCGCTGGAGCCTTTTCTTCCGCAGCCTTGGCAGCAGGCGCAGCGGTTTCGGCGCCACGTTTCTTGCGACGGATCGGCGCGCTGATGGTTTTCTCGGCCATCTCGAAGTCAATCTTGCGCTCATCAAGGTCGACGCGCATGACGCGTACTTCAACGGTGTCGCCAAGACGGAAACTGCGACCGGTGCGCTCGCCCGCCAAGCGGTGATGCACAGGATCGAAGTGGTAGTAATCGCCCGGCAGCGCGGTGACATGCACCAGGCCTTCGACGTAGATATCGGTCAGTTCGACGAACAGACCAAAACCGGTCACAGCGGTGATTACGCCCGGGAACGATTCGCCGACGCGATCCTTCATGAACTCGCACTTGAGCCAGTTCACCACGTCGCGGGTCGCCTCGTCGGCACGGCGCTCGCTCATCGAGCACTGCTCGCCAAGCTGCTCCAGCGCCGCCTCGTCGTACGGATAGATGCGCGCCTTCGGAATGGTCATCGCACCGGCACGACGAACGTGCGGGGTGTCCTGTTTCGAATGGATCACGCTGCGGATCGCGCGGTGCGTGAGCAGGTCCGGGTAACGACGGATCGGCGAAGTGAAGTGGGTATAGGCTTCGTAATTCAGGCCGAAGTGGCCGTCGTTTTCAGCGCTGTACACCGCCTGACTCAACGAACGCAGCATCACAGTCTGGATCAGGTGGAAATCCGGACGATCCTTGATGCTCGCGAGCAAAGCCTGATAATCCTTCGGCGACGGACCGTCCTTGCCTTTGTGCAGGGACAGGCCGAGCTCACCAAGGAATGCGCGCAGCTTTTCCAGACGCTCTGGCGGCGGACCGGCGTGAACGCGATACAGCGCAGGGATTTCGTGCTTCTTGAGGAATTCGGCAGTGGCCACGTTGGCCGCCAGCATGCACTCCTCGATCAGCTTGTGCGCATCGTTGCGCACGGTCGGACGGATTTCGGCAATCTTGCGCTCGGAACCGAAAATGATCCGGGTTTCCTGGGTTTCGAAATCGATCGCGCCACGCACGTGACGGGCGGCCAGCAATACCTTGTACAACGCGTAGAGCTGCTTGAGGTGCGGGACGACGTCGGTGTACTCGCCACGCAATTTGCGCGCTTCGGTAGCCTTCGGCGTTTCCAGCATCGCGCTGACCTTGTTGTAGGTCAGACGGGCGTGGGAATGGATCACCGCCTCATAGAAGCAGTAGTCGGTCATTTCGCCGGACTTGGAGATGGTCATCTCGCAAACCATGGCCAGACGATCGACTTGCGGGTTCAGCGAGCACAGGCCGTTGGACAGTTGCTCGGGCAGCATCGGAATCACGCGCTCGGGGAAGTACACCGAGTTGCCGCGAACCTGAGCTTCGTTGTCCAGCGCCGAGCCGATCTTCACGTAACTGGAAACGTCGGCAATCGCCACGTACAACTTCCAGCCACCGGAGAACAGACGCAGCTTGCCCGGTTTGGCTTCGCAGTAGACCGCATCGTCGAAGTCGCGGGCATCTTCGCCGTCGATGGTGACGAACGGCAGATGACGCAGGTCGATGCGCTTCTCTTTGTCTTTTTCTTCGACTTCCGGCTTGAGCTTGGCGGCTTCTTTCACAACCGCTTCAGGCCAGACGTGCGGGATATCGTAGGTGCGCAGGGCAACATCGATTTCCATGCCCGGCGCCATGTAGTTGCCGACCACTTCGACCACATCGCCTTGCGGCTGGAAACGCGGCGTTGGCCAGTGGGTGATTTTCACCTCGACGAATTGACCGATCTGCGCATTGGCGTTGCGGCCCGGGGTGACCAGCACTTCTTGCTGAATCTTCGGATTGTCGGCAACGACGAAGCCGATACCGCCTTCTTCGAAGTAGCGGCCGACGATGGTTTCGTGAGCGCGGGAAACTACTTCGACGATCACGCCTTCACGGCGACCACGACGGTCGAGCCCGGAAACCCGGGCCAGCGCACGGTCACCATCGAACACCAGACGCATTTGCGCCGGGCTCATGAACAGGTCGTCGCTGCCGTCGTCCGGCACCAGGAAGCCGAAACCGTCACGGTGACCGCTGATGCGGCCGAGGATCAGGTCGAGCTTGTCCACCGGCGCGTAAGTGCCACGGCGGGTGTAGATCAGTTGAGCGTCGCGCTCCATGGCGCGCAAGCGGCGGCGCAGGGCCTCGATCTGGTCTTCGGTGGTCAGACCAAACTCTTCGACCAGTTGCTCGCGGGCAGCAGGCGAACCCCGATCGGCGAGGTGCGCCAGGATCAGTTCGCGGCTGGGAATAGGGTTTTCGTATTTTTCCGCTTCACGAGCGGCCTCGGGATCGAGGGACTGCCAATCGGCCATTAGAGAGTTTTCACCTTGTCTATATGCGGGTTAGTTTGGCATAGGCGCCGGGAAACGGGAAATTTCCGCTTCTATAAGGCTTTGCATGGCCCTGTATCGACGCTCTGATAGGGTTTTGAACGCCGCTGGTAAAAAAATTCAGTTTTTTCTGCAGTAGGGGTTTACAGTTAAAAAGGCGCTCCGTATAGTGCGCGCCATCGACGACGCACAAGCGCTTTCGATGATGCCCAGGTGGTGAAATTGGTAGACACGCCAGCTTCAGGTGCTGGTGACCTTACGGTCGTGGAAGTTCGAGTCTTCTCCTGGGCACCAATTTCGAGTTTGAGACTAGATCAGTTTCAAGACTCACACAAAACCCGCGAAAGCGGGTTTTTTGCATTTGCGGGAAAGCTTTTGTTCACACTGATTTATTAAAACCAAATCAGGGGTTTACAGATCAAAAAGGCCTCCGTATAGTGCGCCACATCAACAGCGGCAACGCTTGCGATGATTGCCCAGATGGTGAAATTGGTAGACACGCCAGCTTCAGGTGCTGGTGACCTTACGGTCGTGGAAGTTCGAGTCTTCTTCTGGGCACCAATTCAAATTCAAGGTTCAGGCCTTGGATTTCACAAAAACCCGCGAAAGCGGGTTTTTGCGTTTCTGGCTTCCTGAATTTCGCCATCCCTACAGGATCGCCAGTCGCCCCACAAGGCGCACTTGAGAAACAATATCGTTTATCATTGTTGCAAGTTTTTGCAATGCGACAGTGAGGAACCCTGCGAATGACGTTTCGAAATACCCTGCGCCGAGGCCTGACCTTCACCCTCCTCGGCCTGGCACTCGCCACTCCCCTCACCCAGGCTGCCGATGCGGTTTCCCTGACTCTCTACAACGGCCAGCACAAGGAAGTCGGCGACGCGATTGCCAAGGCTTTCGAAGCCAAGACCGGCATCCACGTCAACGTGCGCAAAGGCAGCAGCAACCAGCTCGCCAGCCAGATCATCGAAGAAGGCGACCGCTCCCCCGCCGATGTGATCTACACCGAAGAGTCGCCGCCGCTGAATAACCTCGGCGAACAGGGTCTGCTGGCCAAGGCCGATGACGCCACGCTGGCAGTTCTGCCGGAAAAATACGTCGCCGCCAATGGCACCTGGATCGGCGTTACCGCCCGCGTACGCGTGGTCGCGTTCAATCCGAAACTGATCGATGAAAAAGACCTGCCGAAATCGGTGATGGAATTTTCCGAGCCGCAGTGGCAGGGCAAGGTCGGCTTCGTTCCGACCAGCGGCGCCTTCCAGGAGCAGGCCGTAGCGATCATCAAGCTGCACGGTCGTGACGCCGCCGAAGAATGGCTGACCGGCCTGCGCGCGTTCGGCAAGACCTACAGCAACAACATGGTCGCACTCAAAGCTGTGGAAAACGGCGAAGTCGCTACCGTACTGGTGAACAACTACTACTGGTTCGCCCTGCAACGCGAGAAGGGCAAGCTCGATTCCAAATTGCATTACTTCACCGGCGGCGACGCTGGCGGCTTGATCACCGTGTCCAGCGCTGCCGTACTGAAATCCAGCAAACATCCAAAAGAAGCCCAGCAATTCCTCGCCTTCATGGCCAGCGAAGAAGGTCAGCGCGTGATCACCCAGACCACCGCTGAATATCCGCTGCACAAAGGCATGGAATCGGATCGCGGTCTCAAGCCGTTCAGCGAACTGGAAGCGCCGAACGTCACCCCGGCGGATCTGGGCAACGCTGAAGAAGCGCTGGAACTGGAACGCGAAGTTGGCCTGAACTGATGGCAGCATCGTTATCGCCCCCCGCCGCGCGCGGGGTTATGTGCCAAGGCGCAAGCGGCCGTCGATCTGGCTGGTGCTGCCGGTATTGCTACTGGTGGTACTGAGCCTGTTGCCACTGGCCTACGTCGGGGTGAAAGCCTGGCAGGCCGGCTGGGCCGAGGCGCTGCATTTGCTGTGGCGCCCGTATGTGTTTGGCCTGTTGCGCAACACCTTGGCACTGATGGTCGGCGTGACGATCACCTGCGCCGTGATCGGCCTGTCGCTGGCATGGCTACTGGAACGCAGCAATCTGCCGGGTCGACGCCTGTGGGGCGTGATCCTGTGCCTGCCGTTTGCGGTGCCGGCGTTTGTCAGCAGCTTCACCTGGGTGTCGCTGAGTGCGCAGTTCGAAGGCCTCGGCGGAGCGATTCTGGTGATGAGCCTGTCGAAGTATCCGCTGATCTTCCTGCCAGTCGCGGCGACCCTGCGCAATCTCGATCCCTCTCTCGAAGAATCCGCCCGCACGCTGGGACAGAATCGCTGGGGCGTGTTTTTCCGCGTCACCCTGCCGCTGTTGTGGCCATCGCTGTTGGCCGGCTCGCTGCTGATTGCCCTGCACATGCTGGTGGAATTCGGCGCGCTGTCGATCATCGGTTTGCAGACCTTTACCACGGCGATCTACCAGCAATTCGAACTGGAATTCAGTAACGCCAACGCAGCGATGCTTTCGGCGGTGTTGCTGGCGCTGTGCCTGCTGCTGTTGTGGCTGGAACTGCGGGTGCGCGGCAAGGGCCGGCATGTGCGCACTGGCCAGGGTGCAGCGCGACAGGCTGAGCAAGTAAAGCTTGGGCCATGGGCTGCGGCAGGTCAGTTGTATTGCCTGTTGCTGGCGATTATCGGCAGCGGCGTTCCGCTGGGCATGTTGGCCTACTGGCTGGCGGTCGGTTCGTCGGCGGCGTTCCCGGTAGCAGCGATCACTGAGGCGCTGCTGTCATCGCTGGCATTGTCGTTGGGCGGCGCGGCGTTGTGCCTGGCGCTGGCAGTGCCGGTCGGGCTGCTGGTGGTGCGCTATAAAGGCCAATTGGCAATCTGGGCCGAACGCCTGCCTTATCTGCTGCACGCGCTGCCGGGCCTGGTGATTGCGTTGACGCTGGTGTATTTCGCCCTGCATTACGTGCCGGTGCTGTATCAGACGTCGGGCTTGCTGCTGATCGCCTATGCGCTGCTGTTTCTGCCGCTGGCGCAGGCACCGATTCGTACGGCACTGAACAAGGCTGCACCGCAGCTGGAAGAAGCCGCGCGGACCTTGGGCGCATCGTCGTTCACGGCGTTTTGCCGGGTGACATTACCGATCATTTTCCCGGCACTGGGCGCGGCGTTTGCGCTGGTGTTTCTCGATGCGATGAAGGAATTGACGGCGACGTTGCTGCTCAGCCCAACCGGACTGAATACGCTGGCGACCGAGGTCTGGGCGCATACAGCGAATGTCGAGTTTGCGGCGGCGGCGCCTTATGCGGCGTTGTTGATCGTGGTGTCCGGGCTGCCGGTTTATCTGCTGACGACGCGGATGTATCTGAGCCGCTGATACCGCTTTCGCGAGCAGGCTCGCTCCCACAATGGATTGAGTTTCCCTGTGGGAGCGAGCCTGCTCGCGAAGATGCCAGCCCGGATAACATCAAGCGCGAAACTGCCCCAGGCTAGCCTTCAACTGCGCCGCCAGACCATCCAGCACCTTGCCACTGGCGGTGGTTTCCACCACTGCCTGCGCCGCTTTCTCGGCTTGGGCATGAATCGTTTCGACGCGCCCACGCACTGCCTGTGCACCCTGCGCCTGATGCGCTGCTGCTTGCGTCGCCAGACCGATCGCCGCATGCACCTGCTCGACCGAAGCCTGCACCGATTGCTGCAAGCGCGCACTGTCGCGCAAGACCAGCAAACCTTCGCTGGCCTGCCGTCCGGCCTGGCCAATCGCCTCGACTGCCTCACGTGCGCCCTGTTGCAGAGCGACGATGTGCGCTTGAATATCGCCCGTGGAGCTTTGCGTCTTGCTCGCCAGCGCACGAACTTCATCCGCCACCACGGCAAACCCACGCCCGGTTTCACCGGCCCGCGCCGCCTCGATCGCAGCGTTCAACGCCAGCAGGTTGGTCTGTTCGGCGATGCCATGAATCACCGTCAGCACCACCTCAATCTGCTCGCTCTGCTGCGCCAGTCGCTCGATAACCTTCGCCCCGGTATCGACCTGCCCGGCCAGCGCTTCGATCAGGCTGCCAACTTTCGCCGAAGTCCGGGTGTTCTCATCGGTGGCCTGACGAATATCGACAACCTGCTTGAGCGCCGCCTGCATCGCCTGACTTTCCGACTGCGCCTCGTCTGCCATTTGCGACAGCGCGCGCAGGCTTTCCGCCACTTCATCGCGCTGCATTCCGGCAGCGGCATCGGCGCCAGCGTTGCGCAAAGTCATCGCGCCGATTTCCACGCCAGTGCGCTGAGCGACGTCGCCCGCCTCGCGCACGATCGGCTGCAATTTATCCACGAAGCGATTGACCGCTGAGGCCATGTCACCGATTTCATCCTTGCTGTTGATCTGCACACGCTTGGTCAGATCGCCCTCGCCCGCTGCCAGATCGTCCATCGCCGCATTGAGCATTTTCAGACGATTGACCACACGATGACCGAGCACCACGGCCAGCAACAGCAGCACGCCGCAACCGACCAGCGCCAGGCCAAGGCCAATGCGCCAGCGAAGAGTGGCGGCAGCTTCCTGAACGGTTTGTGCGGTGTTGGCTTTCATTTCACCAGCGGTGGCTTGCGCCGATTGCAGGCGCGCCTGCATCGCTTTGGCGCTGTCCGCCGCTGCGCCTTTAAGGCTGTCGCCGACCAGTTGATCGCTGCTGGCAATCAGCGCCAGGAAGCGCTTGTCGAGCTCGGCCAGATCGGTTTCCACCGAGGCTGTGGAAACGCCCATCAGCACTTTGCCGATCTCCACGCCATTGGGATTGATCGAGGCTTCGAGGTAATAGACTGAGGGATCGTTCTTCGCCGCATCCAGCACTTTATCCAGCGCGCGCTCGCCCTGACCTTTTTCCAGCAAGGCCTTGTTGATCGGGTTTTCACGGTTGAGATAACGGGTCAGATGCTGGCCGGTGGCGTCGTCATACACCACGAACAACACGTTGGGATTGCGCTGGGCGCGACGAGCGAACTCCGAGAGCGTCGGCACGTCGCTGTCCCACATGGCACGCGGCGCTACGGATGCAAGCAACTGCGCCATGTCGTTGGCCGAATCCTTCAGGTCCTTTTCCAGCGTCGCTCGCAGCTGCGCCTGCTCTTCTTTCAGACGCGCGGACAGGCCGACCGTCAGGCGCTGACGAGTGCTGGCCGATAACGCATCAAGACTTGAAGTGACTTCACGCCCGGCCTGCTCCAGCTCACCGGAGAGCTTCTGGCTGTCGGCACCCAGGCGCACGGCCAGATCGGCTTCCAGCGCGGTCACCGTGCTCCGCGTCAGGGCAACCGCCACCAACACCTGCACCAAAAGGGCGATACCAAGGGTAACGAACACCGGCCGCAACAAACGGCTTTGTAACAGTGAGAGAACGGCTGACACTTTAAATCCCTCTACTTCTGACGCCATTAATTTGATGGCACTCTTGTAGACAGATTCACAGCAAAGGTCATGCCGTCCAACAGGCATAAACGACAAAGGCCCCGATTAAGGGGCCTTTGTTTTTTACATCAACGACTTATCAAGCAAACGGATGACGCAGAACGATGGTTTCGTTGCGGTCCGGGCCCGTCGAAATAATGTCGATCGGCGCGCCGATCAACTCTTCAACGCGTTTGATGTAGGCACGAGCATTGGCCGGCAGCTCTTCCAGGGTTTTTGCACCCACGGTCGATTCGCTCCAGCCTGGCACTTCTTCGTACACAGGCTGCAGGCCTACGTAGCTGTCAGCATCGGTCGGTGCAACAGCATTGCCTTGCGCGTCTTTGTAGCCGACGCAGATGTTGATGGTTTCCAGACCGTCGAGTACGTCCAGCTTGGTCAGGCAGATGCCCGAGATGCTGTTCACATCGATAGCGCGACGCAGGATGACGGCGTCAAACCAGCCGCAGCGACGGGCACGGCCGGTGGTAGCGCCGAACTCGTGACCCTGCTTGGCCAGGTGCGCACCGACTTCGTCAAACAGCTCGGTCGGGAACGGGCCGGAACCGACGCGAGTGGTGTAGGCCTTGGTGATGCCCAGGATGTAGTCGAGGAACATCGGACCCACGCCCGAACCGGTCGCCACGCCACCTGCAGTGGTGTTGGAGCTGGTCACGTACGGGTAGGTGCCGTGGTCGATGTCGAGCAACGAACCTTGCGCGCCTTCGAACATGATGTCCTTGCCAGCACGACGCAGGTCGTGCAGCTCGGCGGTCACGTCGAGCATCAGCGGCTTGAGCAGCTCAGCGTATTCCTTGCACTCGGCCAGGGTCTTTTCGAATTCGATGGCTGGTTCTTTGTAGTAACCGACCAGCATGAAGTTGTGGTAATCCACCAGTTCACGCAGCTTGTCTTCGAAGCGTGGCATGTTCAGCAGGTCGCCGACACGCAGGCCACGACGGGCAACTTTATCTTCGTACGCCGGGCCGATGCCGCGACCGGTAGTACCGATCTTCAGCTCGCCACGGGCCTTTTCACGGGCCTGGTCCAGCGCAACGTGGAAGGACAGGATCAGCGGGCAGGACGGGCTGATACGCAAGCGCTCGCGCACCGGTACGCCTTTCTCTTCCAGCTTGGTGATCTCGCGCAGCAGGGCGTCAGGTGCAACCACCACGCCGTTGCCGATCAGGCATTGCACGCCTTCGCGCAGCACGCCCGACGGAATCAGGTGCAAGACGGTTTTCTCGCCGTCGATCACCAGCGTGTGACCCGCGTTGTGGCCACCCTGGTAGCGCACTACGGCGGCAGCATGTTCGGTCAGCAGATCAACGATCTTGCCTTTGCCCTCATCACCCCACTGGGTGCCCAGGACTACGACATTCTTACCCATAACACTTGTCCTCATTCGCGCAAACTTGGTGCCGGCGATGGCCGGCAGGAAAACTCAAGAAGCCAGTGGCGATACTTGCCAAAGCCCGTTCTGCTGAATCAATTGCCGGTCGCAGTCCGCATCACGGGCGGCGGCCAAAGGTTGTCCAGGCAAGGCCTGAACGACACGCTGACCCTCACTGCGCAACTGGCAAACCTGCTGCCAGAGTGCCGCATCCGTACTGTCAGGCATCCAGATACCGCCAGACGGTAGCTCGATCTCAGCACGCCCCAGGGTCACCAGGGTTTTCAAATCGGTAGAGAAACCGGTCGCCGGACGCGCGCGGCCGAAGTCAGCGCCGATGTCATCGTAACGACCGCCCTGAGCGATGGACTGGCCAACGCCCGGCACGAACACCGCGAACACCACACCGGTGTGGTAGTGGTAGCCGCGCAACTCGCCGAGGTCGAAATACAGCGGCAGCTGCGGGAAGCGCACGGAAAGACGTTCGGCGATCGCCAGCAGGTCTTCCAGCGCCGCCAGCACTGGCGCCGGCGCATTGGCCAGACGCTCGCGGGCAGCGCTCAAAACTTCACGGCCGCCGCACAGATCAACCAGTGCGCGCAGCATGCCCGACAGATCCGTCGGCAGGCCTTCGGTCAGGGTAATCACTTCATCGATGGCCTTGCGCTGCAGGGCATCGAACAACTGCTGCTCGACTTCACCGGATAGACCGGCGGCGCGAGCCAGACCACGATAGATGCCGACATGGCCGAGGTCCATGTGCACGTCCGGCACATCGGCCAGTTGCAGCATGGCCAGCATCAGGCTGATGACTTCGACGTCGCTGCTCGGGCTGGCGTCGCCGTACAGCTCGGCGCCCAGCTGGATCGGGCTGCGCGAGGACGACAATGCACGCGGCTGGGCGTGCAGGACACTGCCTGCGTAGCACAGACGGCTCGGGCCTTCGCGGCGCAGGGTGTGCGCATCGATACGCGCCACTTGCGGCGTGATGTCGGCGCGGAAACCCATCTGCCGGCCCGATTGCGGGTCGATGACCTTGAAGGTACGCAGATCCAGGTCCTGGCCCGCGCCGGTCAGCAGGGATTCCAGGTACTCGATATGGGGAGTCACGACAAACTCGTAACCCCAGCTCTGGAACAGATCCAACACCTGACGACGCGCGACTTCAATGCGCGCCGCCTCCGGTGGCAGTACTTCTTCGATGCCATCTGGCAGCAGCCAGCGGTCTACCGTTGCCATTACGCCATTCCCCTTTGATCCGGGCGGCCAGCACGAGGGCGAGCCTTGAGTGAAGCAGAAAATGACCGGAGCGTTCAAAACGCACGCGCATGAACGACGCAGCGAAAGGCCGGCTGGCGGCTTCGCCCATCACTTTCCTCGAAAAACGCTCGGGCTATTCAAACCCGATGCCTGCAACAAAAACAGCAATCAAACGTGCAGACGCAAAAAAGCCGGGAATTTCCCGGCTGCCGCATCATACACACGTTTTCCGAAAGGATCACCCCGCCCGAGGTTTTAGCCGCCGGGCGGAATGATTCAGGTCAACGTCGTATCAAGGTTTGGCTTTTTCCAGGTAACGGAAGAAGTCGCTGCTTGGGTCGAGGACCAGGACGTCGGATTTGTTCGCGAAGCTTTCACGGTAGGCACGCAGGCTACGGTAGAAACCGTAGAACTCCTGATCCTGACCGTAGGCCTTGGAGTAGATCGCAGCCGCCTGGGCGTCACCGTCACCGCGAACCTCTTCGGATTCACGATAGGCTTCGGCCAGCAGCACGCGGCGTTGACGATCGGCGTCGGCACGGATGCCTTCGGCCAGTTCGTTACCCTTGGCGCGGTGCTCGCGAGCTTCACGCTCACGCTCGGTGCTCATACGCTCGAACACACTGCGGTTCACTTCCTTCGGCAGATCAATGGCCTTGACCCGGACATCAACCACTTCGATACCCAGCTCTTTTTCCGCCATCTTGTTCAGCGATGCAGTGATGTCAGCCATCAGCGCATCACGCTCACCCGACACCACTTCGTGCAGGGTGCGCTTGCCGAACTGGTCACGCAGCCCCGATTCGAGACGACGGGACAGACGTTCGTCGGCGATCTGCTTCAGACCCGAAGTCGCGGTGTAGAAGCGCTCGGCATCTTTCACCCGCCACTTGGCGTAGGCATCGACCATCACGGCTTTCTTTTCCAGGGTCAGGAAGCGCTGCGTCGGTGCATCCAGCGTCAGCAGACGCGCATCGAATTTGCGCACCTGGTTGACGTAAGGCACTTTCACATGCAGACCTGGCTGGACATCCGCCTGAACCACACGACCGAATTGCAGCAGCACCGCGCGCTCGGTCTGAGCGACGATGTAGAAGCAATTCCAGCCCACCAGTACCACAACGACGCCAACGATCAGGGCGATCAGCGATTTATTGCTCATCAGCGGGTCTCCCTTGTACGCGTCTGCGGCACGTCAGTGACATGCGGCGTGACGTCCGTGTTGTTGCTGGCGGCCGAACCGGTCACCGGTGCGTTGCCCGAGCTGTTCTGGATCATTTTGTCCAACGGCAGGTAAAGCAGATTGCTCTGGCCGTTCTTGTTGCCGGTCACGAGTACCTTGCTGGTGTTGCTGAAGACTTCCTGCATGGTGTCCAGGTACAGACGTTCGCGGGTGACTTCAGGTGCCTTGCGATACTCGGCGACCAGCTTGGTGAAGCGATCGGCCTCACCCTTGGCGCGCGAGATGGTCTCGTCGCGATAACCGTTGGCATCTTCGATGATGCGCTGGGCCTGACCACGGGCTTCCGGCACAACGCCGTTGGCATAGGTTTCAGCCTGGTTGCGCGAACGCTGCTCGTCTTCACGGGCGCGGATCACGTCATCGAAAGCTTCCTGCACTTCACGCGGTGCTGCTGCGCTCTGTACGTTGACCTGGGTGACGGTGATACCGGTGCGATAGGTATCGAGGAAACGTTGCAGACGCTCCTTGATTTCGCTGGCCATCAATTCACGACCTTCGGTCAGCACCTGGTCCATGGCGGTGGACCCGACCACGTGACGCAGTGCACTTTCGGTCGCGTGCTGCAGACTGATTTCCGGCTGATCGACGTTCAGCACGAAGTCCTGCAGGTTGCTGATCTTGTACTGCACGGTCAGCGGCACTTCGACGATGTTCTCGTCTTCAGTCAGCATCTGGCCCTGCTTGGTGTACGCACGCTCACGCGTCACGTTCTCCATGTACTTCTTGTCGATCGGCGGGAAGTAGATGTTCAGGCCCGGGCCGACAGTCTCGTAGTACTTGCCGAAGCGCAGCACAACGGCTTGCTCCTGCTCGTCCACCACGTAGACCGCGCTGTACAGCCAGACAGCCGCCAGCACGACCAGGCCGATGCCGAGCAGACCGCCGAAGCCGCCACTGCTGCGCCCCGACCCGCCGCCGTCATCACCGCGTTTCTTACCACCACCGAACAACCCGTTCAGGCTTTCCTGCAGCTTTCGGAAGGCCTCGTCGAGATCCGGTGGTCCCTTGCGGTCGCCGTTATTGCGGCGCTTGCCACCCCAGGGATCCTGATTATTCGAGTTGCCACCCGGCTCATTCCAAGCCATAGCGCTCTCCATCTGATAAAGCAAAGACGCACCCACGGCGCGCCGACCAATGCTACAGAATGCCTGCCGTTGCGGCACAACCGCTTTGTCAGGCTTTTATTGCAAAGTGTGTTGCTCGATGAATTCCATCGGCTGCAATCCTTCGCGGCTTACCAATCGATTCAACTCGATCCGGGGCAAACGAACGGCCAGCAGGCTGACACCTTCATCATCGTATTCTTCTTTCTGCACCGCCCCGAGTTCGAAAAACTGCGCACGCAGCCGAGCAAAGCGTTGCGGCAAGCGCAAGGTACCGACGAACAGATCACTGCCGAGCAACTCGGCGATGGCCTGCTCAAGCAATTCCAGACCGCTGCCATCACGCGCCGAGAGCCAGACCCGTTGCGGCTTGCCATCGGCATCGCGCTGGATCTGCGGCTCGACGCCTTCAAGCAAATCGAGTTTGTTATAGACCTCGAGGATCGGCAAGTCCTGGGCACCAATCTCGCCCAGCACCACCATCACCTGCTCGATCTGCAACATGCGATCCGGTTCGGCCGCATCGATCACGTGCAATAGCAGGTCGGAATTGCTCGACTCTTCGAGCGTAGACCGAAATGCCTCGACCAGCTTGTGTGGCAGGTGACGAATGAACCCCACGGTGTCGGCGAGGACGATGGGACCGAGGTCGTCAAGCTCCAGCCGGCGCAGGGTCGGGTCGAGCGTGGCGAACAACTGATCGGCCGCGTACACCTCGGACTTCGTCACGTTGTTGAAGAGTGTCGATTTGCCGGCGTTGGTGTATCCCACCAGCGAAACGGTAGGGATGTCCGCACGGGATCGGCCACGGCGCGACTGCTCGCGCTGACTGCGCACCTTCTCCAGCCGCCCCTTGATCTGGCGCAGGCGAACCCGCAGCAGACGGCGGTCGGTTTCCAGCTGGGTTTCACCCGGACCGCGCATACCGATACCGCCACCCTGACGCTCAAGGTGAGTCCAGCCGCGAACCAGCCGCGTGCTCATGTGGTCAAGCTGGGCCAGTTCGACCTGCAGCTTGCCCTCATGGGTGCGTGCGCGTTGGGCGAAAATATCGAGAATCAGCCCGGTGCGGTCGATCACGCGACACTCGAAGACACGTTCAAGGTTGCGTTCCTGACTGGGCGTGAGGATGTGATTGAAAATCACCAGATCGGCTTCTTCAGCCTTGACCAGGTCGCGCAGTTCCTCGACCTTGCCGCTGCCGATCAGATATTTGGCGGTTGGCCGATGACGCGGCACGTTAAAAAACGCGACGGTCTCGGCGCCAGCCGAATTTGCCAACTCCTGAAACTCCTGCGGATCTTCGCGCGCCTCAGGGTCCTGTCCATCCAAGTGAACGAGGATGACTCGTTCACCACCACCGTGGCGCTCAAAGAACAAAGGAGACTCCTATCAGGCGTTACCCGGCGCTGCATCGGCATCGCCCTGTTCGTTTTCGGTTGCGCTAGGCAGACGAATTGGACGAACCGGCACGACGGTCGAGATAGCGTGTTTGTAGACCATCTGGCTTACGGTGTTTTTCAGCAGGATCACGAACTGGTCGAACGACTCGATCGTCCCTTGCAGCTTGATACCGTTGACCAGATAGATGGAAACCCCGACTTTCTCTTTACGTAAAGTGTTCAGGTAAGGGTCTTGTAGCGAATGCCCTTTTGACATGTGCCGCACTCCTTTAAGGATTCAATAATAAAAACAGGTAAATTCAGATGGCTTCGGCCGTCACACCCCCAAGGATAGACGGCAATTGCAAGGACTCAGCTCAATATGGAGATGGTCCCAAGGTATTTCAAGGCGCGTGGCAGATTGTCGCAATCAAGACTGTCCAGCCAATGCAAATCGTCCCAGCTGCGCAGCCAGGTAAACTGGCGTTTGGCCAATTGGCGCGTGGCGATGATGCCCCGCTCCTGCATCTGGGCCAATGTCAGCTTGCCGTCCAGGTAATCCCAGACTTGGCGGTAGCCTACCGCACGTATAGACGGCAACCCCGAATGCAGGTCACTTCTTTTACGCAGGGCTACGACCTCGTCGATGAATCCCTGTTCCAACATATTTGTGAATCTTTGTTCAATTCGCTGGTGCAGAACCTGACGATTCGCCGGAGCAATGGCCAGGTTCGCGACAGTATAGGGCAATTGTTGCCGTCCCGAAGCGGCTGCTTCAGTACTTTGCGCAGATTGTTGCTCGCGCAGAGCGGTCATGCTCTGCCCGCTGACTCGATACACTTCCAGTGCCCGACTCAAGCGTTGCGGATCATTTGGATGGATGCGCGCCGCCGACACCGGATCGATCTGCGCCAACTGTTCGTGCAGGGCTTGCCAGCCGAGGCGTGCAGCTTCTTCCTCGATCTGCGCGCGGACCTCGGGATCGGCTGCCGGCATGTCCGCCAGACCTTCGACCAGAGCCTTGTAATAGAGCATGGTGCCGCCGACCAGCAGCGGGATCTTTCCTCGCCCGGTGATTTCGGCCATGGCCTGCAACGCGTCGCGACGGAAATCGGCAGCGGAATACGCTTCAGCGGGGTCGAGGATGTCGATCAGGCGGTGCGGGTATTCGGCCAACAACTCTTTCGAAGGCTTGGCCGTGCCGATGTCCATGCCGCGGTAGACCAGCGCCGAATCGACACTGATCAATTCGCACGGCAGCACCTTGGTCAGCTCGATGGCCAGATCGGTCTTGCCCGCAGCGGTCGGGCCCATCAGGAAAATCGCTGGAGGCAGCTGGCTCATCAGCGACCGCGCAGGAACAATTTGTCCAGATCGTCCAGGCCCAATTGGGTCCAGGTCGGTCGGCCATGGTTGCATTGACCACTGCGCTCGGTGTTTTCCATATCGCGCAGCAGACCGTTCATTTCCGGCAGGGCCAGACGCCGGTTGGCGCGGATCGCGCCGTGGCAGGCCATGGTGCCGAGCAGTTCGTTGAGGTGCGCCTGGATACGGTCACTGGTGCCGTATTCCATCAGGTCAGAGAGCACGTCGCCGACCAGTCGATTGGCTTCGGCTTGCTTGAGCAGTGCCGGAATCTGCCGGATCGCCAGGGTTTCCGGCCCCAGCCGCTGCAATTCAAAACCAAGACGCTGAAACCAAGCGGCGTGTTCTTCAGCACAATCGGCCTCGCGCTGACTGACCGCCAGCGACTCCGGCACCAGCAACGGCTGGCCACTGAGACCTTCGCTGGCCATGGCGATTTTCAGGCGCTCGTACATGATCCGCTCGTGGGCGGCATGCATGTCCACCAGCACCAGGCCATGGGCGTTTTCGGACAAGATATAGATGCCTTTTAGCTGCGCCAGTGCATAGCCGAGCGGCGGAATATCTTCCTGACCGGTCGGCAGTGCGCTGGCATTGGCTTCAGGCAGCGGCGCGAAAAATTCCTTGTATGCGGCTTGCGCCTCGGCAGCAGGCACCGCCGATTGCGGACGCGGCGTGTATTGATACTGATAAGCGCCGCCAGCGCTGGCGCCGGATGACGTGTTGAACGCCGGTTGCGCCTGCGGCTGCTCCAGCAGCGCATTGGCGGCCAGACGCATCTCGCCCTGTGGGCCAAACTCGCCCGCCTCGATCCCGCTCGGCCGAACGATCGCCGTGGTGACCGAGCCGGCCAATTGATCTTCCGGACGCACATCGCCCAGCGCACGGTGCAGCGTGCCATACAGGAAATCGTGGACCATGCGCCCGTCACGGAAGCGTACTTCGTGCTTGGTCGGGTGCACGTTGACGTCTACTGCTGCCGGATCGACCTCGAAAAACAGTGCGAAGGTCGGATGCCGACCGTTGAACAGCACGTCGCGATAAGCCTGGCGTACCGCGTGCGCCACCAGTTTGTCGCGCACCGCCCGCCCGTTCACAAAGAAATACTGCAAGTCAGCCTGGCTACGGTTGAAGGTTGGCAAACCGACCCAGCCCCACAGGTGCAAGCCA
Organism: Pseudomonas sp. AC255; assembly: GCF_979258175.1. NCBI lineage: Bacteria > Pseudomonadati > Pseudomonadota > Gammaproteobacteria > Pseudomonadales > Pseudomonadaceae > Pseudomonas > Pseudomonas sp. AC255. The sequence goes on from NZ_OZ409841.1 coordinate 4,717,779, forward strand.
TTGCGTTCGATCTCGATCGGCAACGCCTGCTCAAGGAAACCCGAACCGCAGATCGCCGCCACACGCCGTGCGCGGGCTGCATCATCGTGGGCCTCGTGCAGGCTGAGGATGGTCTTGCCGTTGTGGCGCAGATGGAAAGCCACATCGAAGCGCGCCAGCGCCAGACGCTTGATCACTTCCTGCAGGTGATCGAATTCGGTTTTTTCGGTCTTGAGAAATTTGCGCCGGGCCGGGGTGTTGAAGAACAGGTCGCGAACTTCCACCGAGGTGCCCACCGGATGCGCCGCCGGCTGCACGCGCGGCGCCATGTCCCGGCCTTCGGTTTCGACCTGCCAGGCCTGATCGGCATCGCGGGTGCGCGAGGTCAGGGTCAGACGCGCCACGGAGCTGATCGACGCCAGCGCCTCGCCACGGAAACCCAGGCTCATCACCTGCTCGAGATCCTCGAGATTGCGAATCTTGCTGGTGGCGTGACGGGCCAGGGCCAGCGGCAGGTCATCGGCGGAAATACCGCTGCCGTCATCGCGCACGCGCAGCAACTTGACGCCGCCCTGCTCGACATCGACGTCAATACGCTTGGCGCCGGAGTCAAGGCTGTTTTCCAGCAACTCCTTGATCACCGAAGCCGGGCGCTCGACCACCTCACCGGCGGCAATCTGGTTCGCCAGGCGGGGGCTGAGCAGCTCGATGCGCGCAGTGTTCAATACCTGGTTCATTCTTTCGACGCCAGTTCGGTGCCTGGAATGGTCAGGTGCTGACCGACTTTCAGCTCATCGCTTTTCAGATTGTTGGCGGCGCGCAAGGTGGCCGGCGAAACCTGATAGCGCACGCCGATCATCGCCAGGGTTTCACCCGGGCCGACACGGTGGTCGCGCGGGCCTTGGGCAATCTTGCCGGAGTCACGCAGCCAGGCGATGTAGGTGCCCGGCGGCGGATTCTGCTGGAAGAACTGGCGCACGCCGCTGCTGATCGAACGGGCCAGCGCTTGCTGGTGGCTCGATGCGGACAGTTTGTTCGCTTCGTTGGCATTGGAGATAAAGCCGGTTTCGACCAGGATCGACGGAATGTCCGGCGACTTCAGCACCATGAACCCGGCTTGTTCCACACGTTGTTTGTGCAGCGGCGTGACGCGACCGATGTTGGTCAGCACCTTTTGCCCGACGTTGAGGCTGGAGGTCAGCGACGCGGTCATCGACAGGTCGAGCAACACGCCGGCGAGCATGCGGTCCTTGTCGTCGAGGCTGACGTTGCCGGCACCACCGATCAGGTCGGATCGGTTTTCACTGTCGGCCAGCCAGCGGGCGGTCTCGGAGGTAGCGCCACGATCGGACAGGGCGAACACCGAAGCACCGAAAGCGGCCGCGGACGGCGCGGCGTCGGCGTGGATCGAGACGAACAGGTCGGCGCCCTTCTTGCGGGCGATTTCGGTACGCCCGCGCAAAGGAATGAAGTAGTCGCCGGTACGGGTCAGCTCGGCGCGGAAGCCTTTCATGCCGTTGACCTGACGCTGCAGTTCGCGGGCGATCTGCAGCACCACGTCTTTCTCACGCTGGCCGCGCGAGCCTGACGCGCCCGGATCTTCGCCACCGTGGCCGGCGTCGATGACAACGATAATGTCGCGCTTGCCGGCCGGGGCTGGCGGCAACTTGATCGCCGGTTCGGTCGGAGTCACCGGCACCGCCGGCACGGTCGCCACCGATGGCGTCGGGGCTGGCGGCGGCGCGGCATCGGCCGGGTTGTCGAACAGATCGACCACCAGACGGTTGCCGTATTGCGCGTTCGGCGCCAGCGAGAAGCTTTTCGGGGTGACGGCTTTTTTCAGGTCGATGACCACCCGCAGGTCGGTCGGCGTGCGCTGGGCTGAGCGCATCGCGGTGATAGGCGTGTTCGCGGTCTGCACGTTCAACGGCGCGCCGAGGGTGGCGCCGTTGATGTCGATCACCAGCCGATCAGGGGCTGTCAGGGTGAAAACGCTGTGCTGCACCGGGCCGCTGAGGTCAAAGACCAGTCGCGTATTGTCCGGCGCACGCCACAGGCGCACGCTGTTGACCTTTGAATCGGCCACAGCGTTGACGGTTACTGCCATCAACATCAGTCCAGCGGCAGCCACCAACGCGCGAAAGCGCATACCAAACCCCATCATTTAATTGGATTCCAATGCCAAAGCGGCACACCAGGCCTCGCCACGCGAGCCCTGGGCTAAAATTTTCAGCGAACGCCCGCTGTCTTGCGGGCTAATGGTAATGGTCAGGTCAGGCTTTGGCAAAAAGCCTGCACCTTTATCGGGCCATTCGATCAGGCACAGGGCATCGTCTTCGAAGTAGTCGCGGATGCCGAGAAACTCCAGCTCCTCGGGATCGACCAAACGATAGAGGTCGAAGTGGAAGGCACGTATGTCACCGATCTCGTAGGGCTCGACCAATGTGAAGGTCGGACTTTTTACCGCGCCGACATGCCCCAGCCCACGAATGATGCCCCGTGACAGGGTGGTTTTGCCCATACCCAGATTACCTTCAAGAAAAATCAGGCCATGGCCCTGGGTGACGCGGGCGATCCGTGCGCCAAAGTCGCTCATTGCCTGTTCATCGGCCAGGTACAGGGTTACTTCAGACACGGTGCTTGCTCCTCCAACAACTGACGAATGGCTGGAATCAGATCACTGGCCGCCAGCCCACGGCCGAATTTGCCTTGTTGCATACCCGCGTTGGCGTGCAGCCAGACGGCCAGGCATGCCGCATCGAACGCGTCCATGTCTTGGGCCAGCAATGCGCCGGTCAGACCGGCCAGCACATCCCCCAACCCGCCCGTGGCCATCGCCGGATGGCCCTGATGACATAGGGCCAGACGCCCATCGGGATGGGCGATCAGACTGCCGGCCCCTTTCAGAACCACTACCGCTGAATACTTTTTGCTCAACGCCAGAGCAGCGGCCGGGCGATCGGCCTGCACTTCGGCGGTACTGATGCCAAGCAAGCGCGCCGCTTCACCCGGATGCGGGGTGATCACGCAATCCTTGGGCAACTGGACAAAATCGCTGGCCAGCAGGTTCAACGCGTCGGCGTCCCACACTTGCGGCAACGCAGCATTGGCGGCCGCCGACAACAGCGCACGGCCCCAACTGCCCTGACCGAGACCCGGTCCGACCACCAGCACCGAAACCTTTTCCAGCAGCCCCATCAGTTGATTGGCTGACGAAGTGCCGAGCGCCATCGCCTCCGGGACCCGGGTCAGCGCCGCCGGCACATGCTCTGGGCGAGTCGCCAGCGAGACCATGCCCGCGCCGCCGCGCAAGGCCATTTCCGTGCTGAGCAGAATCGCTCCGCCGAAACCGTGATCGCCGCCGATCAGCAACACATGGCCAAAGCGGCCCTTGTGCGAGGTCGGCGCGCGCGGCGCAAGTGCTGGAAGATTAGCGGCGCTCAGACGCTGAGCGCAGACAGGAATGTCACTGAAAATTTCGTCGAGGGCTTGCAGGTCGCTGAAGACCAGCTCACCGATATGATCCGCAGCATCACCGGTCAACAGTCCGACCTTCATACCAATGAAGGTCACCGTTAGATCGGCGCATACCGCGACACCCAGTTCACACCCGGTATCGGCACACAGCCCGGAAGGAATATCGACCGCTGCTACCGGCAAACCGCAGGCGTTGATCGCCTTGATCGCCGAGGCATAGGGCTCACGCACTTCGCCGCTCAGGCCAGTGCCGAGCAAGGCATCGAGGACGACACCGCACAGCTCGCTTTGCGCCTGCCAGCCTTGCACCACAACACCAGCAGCCACGGATTCGGCATGGGCCAGTGCGGCATCGCCCTGCAAACGTTGCGGATCGCCGACGGCGAGAACGCGCACGGTCCAGCCGGCCCGCAGCGCCAACCCGGCCACCAGATAACCGTCACCGGCATTGTTGCCATGGCCGGCGAGCACGGTCAGCTCGTTCGCGCCCGGCCATTTGCGCACCAGTGCGCGCCACGTCGCGCGGGCGGCGCGTTGCATCAATTCGAAGCCCGGCGTGCCGGCGGCGATCAGCCGCGCGTCGAGTTCGCGCACCTGCGCGGCGCGGTACAGCGCGTCGGGTAATTCATCTTTCGTCTGCGGCATGCGTCTTCGGGCTCCGATGTCTGGCAGAATTATACGCACCTCAGCTCCGGTTTCTCTCGCCTCATGTCCGCCATCACCACAGACCTGCCCGCCCTCGCCCAATCGATCAAGGATTGGGGCCGCGAGCTGGGCTTCCAGCAAGTCGGCATCAGCGGTCTGGACCTGACCGAACACGAGCAGCATCTGCAGCGCTGGCTCGAGGCCGGCTACCACGGCGACATGGACTACATGGGCGCCCATGGCAGCAAACGCTCGCATCCCGAAGAGCTGGTGCCGGGCACGTTGCGCGTGGTTTCCCTGCGCATGGACTACTTGCCAGGCGATACCGAAATGGCCAAACGCCTGGCTGAGCCGGAGAAGGCTTACGTGTCGCGTTATGCCTTGGGCCGTGATTACCACAAATTGATCCGTAAACGTGTTCAACAATTGGCCGACAAGATCCAGGCGGAGATCGGCCCGTTCGGCTTTCGTGCGTTTGTCGACAGCGCACCGGTGCTGGAAAAAGCCATCGCCGAACAGGCTGGACTGGGCTGGATCGGTAAAAATACCTTGGTGTTGAACCGCAAGGCCGGCAGTTATTTCTTCCTGAGCGAACTGTTCGTCGACCTGCCGCTACCGGTGGACGAACCACACAGCACTGAACATTGCGGGCGTTGCACCGCATGCCTGGATATCTGCCCGACCAACGCCTTTGTCGGCCCGTACGTGCTGGACGCCCGGCGCTGCATTTCCTATCTGACTATCGAACTGAAGACCGCCATCCCCGAAGACCTGCGTCCGCTGATCGGCAATCGGGTGTTTGGCTGCGATGACTGCCAGATCGTCTGCCCATGGAACCGCTTCGCTCGGCCGACTGGAGAAAGCGATTTCAAGCCACGGCACAATCTCGATAATGCCGAGCTGGCTGAACTGTTCATGTGGGATGAAGAAAAGTTCTTGAGCAGCACCGAAGGTTCACCGTTGCGGCGTGCCGGGTACGAGCGCTGGTTACGCAATCTGGCGGTGGGACTGGGGAATGCGCCTTCATCGATTCCTGTGCTGGAAGCGTTGAAGGCGCGACGTGATTATCCGTCAGAGTTGGTCAGGGAACATGTCGAGTGGGCACTGGAACAGCACGCCCACCGCGCGCTCGCAAAACCGGCAAGCGCACTGTTCAAATCGTAGCCGGACCTTGAGTGTTCCTGCTTTCGCCTTGTATCGTTTCGTTGCGTGCTCCGACTTACTTTTTTCCTTTAAATGACCACCCAGCTGGTTGATGACCGCGATCCGCTCCTTGGCGTTTTCGGTCATATATATTCGGTCTCCTTGCGACAGATAGAGATGCATCGGCTTTGATGCTGAGCCGGATGGACCATGCATGGGCGTGTATTTGGCATGAATCAGCGCTGCAGAAGACGTCGGGGAGTTACCCGCCTCAATGTGCTGCATGAAAGTTTCGGCCTTTTCAAGCAAGCCGGTAAGGCCCTCTTTCTCAAGGATGTTCTTTTTGGGGTCGACCCTGACGAGTGACCATGGTTTCTCGGCCTCTTCCTGAACGGCCGCGCTGGCCTTCGCCTTCGCCTTGGCCGCCGCCTTGTTTCCCTTACCCTTGATCATGCCTCGGGCCATCTCTTGACCCGCTGCTTTGGAGCCTTTACTACTCAGGCCCTGCTTGAAGGCGCCAGCCAGTTTCCTGCCAGCATTGATGCCCGCTTTGGCACCAGCTGCCAGCCCTGCCCCCACCGAAGCCAGCCCAAGACCAAAACTGATCCAGCCCAATATCTCGCCCGCTTGAGAACCCGGTGCGAGTTCATTGACCACCTCGCTGGCAATACCCGCCAGGCCTGAAGCAACCGCCAGCCCCAATGCCGCCACTGCCCATGGCGTCGCCGCGCCCATCGTCACCACGCTGGCAACAATTCCGAGAACACTGAGGCCGATGCCCAGGATCGATTGCCAGGAGATATGCCCGGTAGGGTCGACACGATTGACAGGGTCGCCCAGGCAATAACTGTAGGCATTCAATCCGCCCGCGCCAAATGGACTCATGCTGTCGGGGGCGAGAAAGCGCATCAGTGTCGGACTATAAGCCCTGTAACCGTTGCCCAGCAGATACAGCCCGGTAACCGGATCCAGCTGTTCGCCGTTGAACCCTGCAACGCTGAACAATCCACCTTCGGCGGGACGATGCCCATAAGGGCTGTAGGCGCAATCGGTGAGCTGCTCCTTGCCCAGCGTTGCCAGCACACTTTGCTGCTGATCGGTGGCGTATAGCTGCGCGTCGGGGTTCAACCCCGATTGCTGTTGCCCCACGAGCGCTCCACCGTGACGCACAACACTGGTTGAACTTTCACCACTCACCTCGTTGGCAACCCGGCCTGCGTAGTAGTAACGCTGCACAATTGCTTTTTCGGCTTGCGACAGCTCCACCAGATCGTCGAAACCGTCGTAATGGTAGCCACGAATCACTGATCCCCCTGCGCTGGACAACTGCTCGAGACGTCCGAACGCGTCATAGGCCAGCGTTCGCGCCTGGTCGTCCTTGATCATCCTGCCGTTGGCGTCGTATTCCAGCGTCACTGCCGAGGGATAGTCGACGTGGGAATGTTTGACGGCGCTGAGCTGTGCAGGATCAGGATTGTCGTAACTGAAGGTGGTCAGATTCACCCCCAGCGGGAACTTCGTCTGCACGGTGAGGATGTTATCCAATGCATCGAAGGTGAATGTCTGGCGGACAATTTCCTTGCCATACGGATCGCGCGGCTTTTGCGTGCCGGCACAGTCGTATTGGATCAAGCGCCCGCGCACATCGTAGGTGAACTGTTCATCACGTAACACTTGAGTGCCACGTCTGGTCACTTTCTGCGCCAGTTTGCCAGCCAGCGTGTAAGTCGATTCCAGGGTCTGGTCTGGCTGACCCTGAATCTCGAATGTACGGCGGGTTTCACGCCCGATATCGTCATAGGCAAACCGGGTGAGCATTTGACGCTTGATTGACGTTTCTTCGGTTTTCGTCCAGTCCAGCATCCCCGTCTGCGCGTTGTAGTGGAATTCGGTTTTAAGCGAGCCCTGGGAGGTGGATAGCAGGCGGCCGTGCTTATCGTATTCGGATGTGCTTTCGACTCCGAGCACATTGACATGGTTGATCGGTCGCCCCTGCAGGGACCAGCTACTGGAGGTTGCTTTGGTGATAGCGCCGAGGGTCATCGTTTCGGTTTTCACACGCCCGGAGGGGTGATAGGCGAAATTGCGCTCTCTGCCGTTTTCGGTACAGGTCAAGGGATTGCCACTGAGGGGGTCATACGTCATGGTCGTGACCAGATCCCCTGCCTTGCGCTCAGTCAGCAGGCCGCCCAGTTCCCGCAAATAAGTGAATTCGGTTTTTTTGCCATCAGCACTCCTGTACCACTGCGGCTGGGTGAAGCCCGCTTCATAACCAGCCTCGGACTTACGTCCGCCCACGGTACTCCGGATCAAGCGACCCAGACCGTCATAAGTTTGCTGCCCCAACACTTTGTCAGCGACCTTGATGTTGATCGGCAGACCTTCATCACTGTGCCCGGCGTAGTCGGTCACGACCGCAGTGGCGTCGGGCAGGACACTGCGGGTTATCCGGTCAAAAACGTCGTACTCATATCGACTGGTATTGCCGACAGGGTCTGTCTGACTGGTTGTGCGCCCGTAGCCGTCATAGGTGTACACGGTTTTGCCGAGACTTTTGTTCTTCAGATTGAAGCTCTCGACACTCAGCGGTTTACCGAAATCATTGACGAGGGTGATCGTCTTGCCCATCCCCTGGAGCCAATGGGTCTGCCGGCGAAGAACCGGGTCCGCCTCGCTGTGTTCGATACGTCCATCATCGTGCAGCGTCTTGCTGACCTGGCCCCAGGAATCGAATTCGTAGCCGGTGCTGACCGGATAAGGCTTGCCATCACGCCAATCAGTCAGCGTCACTTTCACCTTGTGGCCGACCGAATCATGCAGCGCAGAATAAAGCGTGCGTGTCTGAATCAGACCGTCCTTGTCGGGATGGTCGCAGTCCTTTTCATGAACGGTGATCACCCGTTCCATCCCGTCATAAGTCACTTTTTGCTCGCCGCCAGCAGGATCCGTGGTCACCATTGTCGCCGGATGCTGTTTGCTGGCAGCCAGATAGGTCCACCGGGTAACGGCCGCATATGGGGTGCCGCCAGCAACCGTTTTGCCCACTGCCCGACCGATTGCGTCGTACTCATGCTCGATGTGCTCGCCATCGACACCGACTTCAGAGACCTGTAATCCGGTCAGCGTCGACAGCACTTTCTCACTGGTCTGCAGCGTGCCGTCAAATCCGCGCGTGCTGGACCTGACTCGCAACCTGTCACCCTCAAGTTCATAGGAAAACTCGATAGTGGTTTTTTTATCATTCAGGATGACACTCTGCTCTTTCGTGGCTCCATGCTTGAGTGGATCCCCGGGCGTATTCAAATAACTGCGTGCGGTTTTCGAACGCAATACCTCAACGCCTTCCAACACTTCACAAAAACGCTCCTCGACCGGTAACACGGATGCCAGTTCCGCACCGTCCAGCGCCGGATGCAGCGCGTAGTCGTAGTAGGTGACTGTCGAAGCACCATCGGATGCGGCAGCAGTCACCGTCCTTTTTTCGGGAATCTGGAAAAGCCCAGCGGATCCTCTGGGCAGTTATCTCCACCACTGGCCGGATAAAATTCCGTGGTCGTCGTCACCCCTGTGGGCTCGACCTGCTTGAGCAAGTTACCTTCGTCATCGAACTCCGTGACGGTGGTTTCCACACGCTGCTGTTGAGTACGCCGATCGAGGTACGTCACCGTGTGGACTTTAGGCATGCGGAACTGAGCCACCTGCTCACTGAATGGCTTGGTAACGGAACAGTGATACTCCGTGGTGGTGGCGATCTGAGCGTCACCACAGGTTGTAACCTCAGCCACCAACAGATGGAATTTGTTGTAGGTGCGTTTGATGCGGGTATGTACTTTGCCGCTGACCAGCAAGTGCTCGTCCGAGGTGTAGACGTAGTGGCCGGGCGCCAGATAGAGAGGATCCAGGTCACTATCCTTGGCAGGAAGGAGGCCCTGCCCAAGGAAGTTATGGTCGGAGTACGTGTAAGTCTTGCACAGTCGGGGCTGGCCGCGCCCAGGGTAGACATCGTGAGCAATCACAAACGGCAGTGTCCGTTCCACACCGCTGATGAAGCTGTGGCCGTGCCGCTTGTAGCGAATGATTTCGACCCCGCGCAGCGGATTGACGATGCGATGAACATAGCTGGCTCCAGCGATGAGTTCATACTCAAGGTCCCAACCCTTACCAACCGGCAGCTCGATGGCCGTCACTCGAGAGTTCTTCAAGATCAGCTTGTAGTTGGAACTGGAAGTAGTGTCGGGATGCCGGGACAGCGTCACCTGACCTGCCGCGCGGGTGATTTTCAACAGGCAGCGCTTGGCATCACGGACTTCGGCCAATCGGGGAAACTGGTTGAACAACTCATGCTTCAGCGTAATGCTCACACCATTCGCCGCTATTATTTTTTCCGCGACGGCGACCTGAGTGCCGGCCAGGACTTTGAGCAGTTCACGCCGCCCATCCTTGTATCGAACTTCATAGCGCCCTGCTCCAGCGACTGACACTTTCGCCGTTTGCAGTTTCATTTCCTTGAACTTAAGGCCGGTAGACGTCTCGACAGCCTTGTAGCGCTCACCGTTGGACAAGGTCATCACTTTGCTGCGCAAGTCATAATTGGTCAGTGTCAAAGACCAGCCAACGCCGAAACCACTATCCGCCTGATTGAGCGGATTAAAGCCCACTGAAAGTGCAAGCTCCGGACCATTGAGATCCGCCGAGTGCAACTTGCCAAGCGAAAATGCGCAGGTGTACATGCCCGTGCGGGGATCAACGCCTCCTGAAACAAATTCACCAAAGTTGAAAGCGTTGGAGTGAACAGCGGAAGATGAATTACTTTCCATAGAAAAATATCCTTTTTTCCAGATGCAAATTTAAACAGGTCAAGCTGACTAACGAAAATTCGCTGAATCACACAAATGAAATCAGGCAAATTGTTTTGTTGACCGTTTCGACTCATCCAGAATAAAAGTTCGCTGTTCTGTATCACCCTTGATAGCAAGCCAATGCTCCGTACCGAACTCATCAATCACGGCGAATTCGAACGCACCTCTCGTCGCCGGCTTCTCCTCCGCCTGTAGAGTCGTGCGCTGCACCAGCGTCAATACACCAGGCACATCGTTAATCGGGAAAGTAATGAAACCCAGAGGCGTATTGACCGAAGCCGATCGCCCATAGATTGGCGCCAGATAGCCATAAAAACTCCTGCCGCCACCACTGTAGTGGTTTATCGTGCCTGACGAGTACACCATTACCGCGTCTTCAGCATCATACGGATTAAGTCTTATACCGGTGCTATACCAGTCAAGAATGTTGATCTGGCGACCGTCAGCGTGAAGCCCGAGATGAAAATACTGAATGCGCTCCTCGTACACTCTTTCGCTGAAAGTACCGTACTTATAAAGAGAGAAACTGTTCTGATTGTATTTTTTCGGAGGAATCGCCTCCAGCGTAACACTGCTGTCGAAACCAACCCCATTACTTCGCAATACCACGCCATTCAAGGAGATCTCGGCAGCCACTTCCATAATTCCAGGTCGGGAAGCCGAGACCCAGAACTGGAAAATCTGTACCGGATCTGCGGCGTTGCTTATCTGGTTGTCACTGACCCGCGGGACTTCTGTCAGGCGCGTTGCCCCACCCGACATTTCGTGAGCGTAACGATTTTCCTGAATCGAAACACTCCAGTCTCCCTCCAGAGGCCGAGCACCGTTGTAGGCAATCAGCCGCAATGACGGCAATGCAGGATGTCCATGCAGCGATACGCCGTCGCCACTGTTATCGATGCCGTGCAGAAGCACCAATACACGCACCTGCATGCGACCGTTGGCATAAAGCACTTTGTGCTGACCATGATTTGTGGCGTCGAGTTTTACCTCGATACGGGAAATACCAACTTGCTCATCAAACATCTGATAACACCTCAGCCGATTAATATATTTCGCCCCTCAAGGGCTCGGCAAAGTATTAACGTCGAATTTAAATATAAATAGCCGCGACATTTGACATTTTGTGAAAAAGCAAACTTTCAACATTATCTTTAATAATTCACACAGATGCTAATAACTTCAAAAAATGCGATCTGCATGTTACGAGATTCAACACTAAGCCCTTCGCCCCTTTGATTCTGGCCCACGATGGCCTGTTACCCCTTCCGAATTCAATCAACCCGACCCGGAAGGGGAGTCAGCGAGTAGCTTATGTTTGCCAAATCATGTTGGCAGCGTGATCGATCCGTTACTTTCGACAACACTCAGTCGCTATCTGGACCTGTCGAAAATCCGCTCTCCGATGACTCACTATCGGAATCAAAATCTGAAACTGCTTCTTCCGTTTGGATTTCCACTTTCCGGTCCATACTGGAATTTTCAAGGTATTGATTAATCCGCCGCATCGACTCGTCACTCAGCGGATTGTTCAATAAACCAACATATAGATCTTGAGTATCCGGAATATCGAACAAATCGCCCCCTACGTCTGAGATATTATTATCCTGTAACGCCATGACCCGAAGATCTCCCAGCCTGTCTATGCCGGAGGGTAGGCTGGAGAGATTGGCGTTATATAGCATCAACTCGGTTAAACCTGTCATGAAGCCTACATGCGGAGCAACTGTCAGAGGGTTGTTGGCCAGATTCAACAAAGTGAGCGTCTCGATCCTGGACACACCTTCAGCCGTCGCTTCAGATAATTCAAGCGAACAATCGTCCAGTACCAGTTGACGCAACTGGCGCATTTGGAATATCCCTGACGGGAAGTCCTCCATTTTTATGCCAGTGACCATCAAATATTGAACATTGGGAAAACTGTCAAAAAAAGCGCCGATGCGTGCGCCTGGTGTTTCTACAGTCAATATCAACTCTGTTACATAGTCGAACCTGGCGGATAATCTTGGTAACTCACCAGTAAAATCGACATGATGGGAAAAATGATAGTCACCGTAACCCCATCTCGAAACCGACTTGCGTCGCCAGATATCTTGCAGTTTTGCGCTAAATTGCTCGCGAGCCGGGCGCTGTTCTGCGATCTGCATTGCGTCCTGCGAAGAGTCCGCTTGGGTCGATAATCCTTCCGCACTCCAGATCGCCAATTCATTGCGCAATATTGCGAGGTCTGTCTCCAGGCGCGCTAAAACTGTGGACGGCTCAGATCCCAGGCGCTCGGAAACGAACGCGGCCAACTCCTTGTCATCAAGTTGCGGATAGAGGCTACGGACACGTTCCACAACGGATCCTGTCAACATCGGGTTGACATCGCCGCCGCCTCGCAGCCCCGCTTGCGCGTATTGGGCGCTGGCCGGAACAGCCGTTACCTGCACCGGTGCCAGTCCCAACAATTCGCTCACGCGTTGGCGCGACGGCAATGGCTGTGCGCGTACCAGTTGCCGCAGCGCCGCACCACCGCCCTGCGCTACACCGAGCAACTGGCGCTGCCCGGGCAGTAAAAGGCGCCAGACGGCGGCATACAGATCCATCCGATCCTGGGGGGACGCGATGCCGCTGCGTTGGATAACGTAGCCTTCATGCTGACGAATCAATATGTGACGCACTGGCGATCGAGCATCGCCAATAGCACTCAATGACTCACCCTCTGACGCTTGCAGACGAATCTCGATACGAATCTGTCGCGGCCACTGATCAAGCTGCCCGAGCATCTGCAAAGCCAGTTGGTCACTGTCCAGACTGGCTACCGCATCCAGATAGATTCCTTCGCACGCCCTGGCGAGACGCACCTCGCGTAGCGCCACCAGCGTTTTTTCTGCCATGTGCCTCGGCATTCCCGGCCGCAGGCGCAAATGCCTATGGTCGGCGGCACTGGCCTCTCGCCACAATGCCTGAGCAATCGTCTTGGGCAGATGAGGAAAAATCCGTCGCATCTGCAATGTGTTGTCATCGCAATCGAGTTCGAACGCCCGCTCGCTCTGCTCAAAGAGCAAAGCGCGGGACTGTTCGATAACGCGCTCGCTCAGATCAGTTGCCTGTAGCGTTAACAAAGCCTGCAGTTGTGAATCGGCCTGCGCACGCACGGTCGGATCGGAATGTTGCACTTGGGTGATGAACTGGCGGATCTTTTGATCGAGGGCGAAGCGTCTCGCTGTGTCCTGCAGCAATGCCAGCGAAGCGGGATGAATGTCGGACCTGTGCGCCATCATCGCGTCGACGCCGCTCACGGCAAATATGCGTTGGGTCATCAGTGGAGGGAAATCCTTTATTGAATACTCCGTGCCGGGAAGCTCTGTCGTGCGATTTCGTCCGGTAAAGACAGTTGCAACTGGATTGGCCGACTCAGGATCATCCAGCGGATGCCACAAACGGCCCTCGCTGTCAGGCCTCAACAGCGGACCGGAAGGATGCAGTTCTCTGGCATGTGTGGCGCGAAACAGGCCGCTCTCGGGGTCTCGGACCACTTGTACGATGTGATTGTCAGCGACGGCAACATACTGACGCTGCTTCATGATTGCGATGCCCCATGCATCGGTCTCGTCGAGACGCTCTTGCGTGGGTATCCAGTAGTTCTCCAGCGAATTCCTTGCGGACACACTTGCGAACTCGTCGATCGTGGAATATTTCGGCCTCGTGCTCACACTGATGACAGGCAACACTGCAAGCGAATCTGAAGAAGATGGCGAAGGCAAGGGTCCCTGATGATGTGCAACAGTCGAATGCGGCATTGTCGAAGACGGGTTCAGAGCCCGGGGCAGGCCATCCCCGCTGGACTCGATGGGTCTGGTTGGGGCAGATACAGGTTTGATTTTCGGCGGTTTGCCAGTCATGAATGCTCATCCTTGAGGAGTGGTGACGCTGGCCACACATCGCTGCGGGCCAGCGCAAGGCATCAGATAAAGCACTTTCGTGCATATGCCTGATCATCGAACATGGCAGCTTATCTGCAGCCGCGATGCCAAACGCATATACAGCTACTACATCCCAGGACATTGCATCAATGGATGATGAAACTCAGCCTCGCTGAAGAGACAAATTGCGCTCATAAAAACTCACGCGAATCGCCAACTTATGCCCGGTACCATATTCATCGATAGCGATAAAGTAGAGGACACTTCCATATTTTTGCGCACCGGTATTTTCCGAGTATTCGGATAACGCCTGCACAATAGTGAGTTCTCCGTCGCTTTGCGTATTTACTTTGTAATGCTTGTGATTCCATGTTTGCGCATCGCCGGTGAAAGCATATACAAACGGATCCCCCTATCAGGCAAGGTGACGGTCACACTGGTTTTTTCGGGACGGACGAAAATGCACTTCATATAATTTGTTTTGATTTCGTTAAGCCTGTTCCCGCCCGCAAAATCGAGGTTTTCGCCCTCTTCAGCCTCCTCGACCATCCAATCGACCAGGCGGATTTGCTTCCCGTCCGGGTACAGCCCCAGATGGTACTTCCAGATACGATTACCAGGCGACTCATTACCAATCCTGTTCTGATACAACTGAAAGACTCCATATGTCGCGGGCTTTTCAGCCTCCAGAGTCACGCTGCTGTAATGAACACTGACAGGGGTGGTTCCGTTGCTCAAAATCCTCTCCCCGTTGAGAGACAGGCGCGCACCGACCTCAGTCGTTCCGGCACTCGACGAGGAAACCCAGAACGTACGCACCTGTGGATGTACGCTGTCATTCTCAAGATCATCATCGTGCCTGTCCAAGGCATCCGGTGCAGGCCGTGCCTCACGCGTAAACCGCCCTTGGACTGCGCTCGCGACCCAACCATCGCGCAAGGTCTTGCCGGTCGCGTAATGAATAAGCTGGATGCTTTCCATTACATCTTCCGGTACATGCACAGCGTTGCCGTCGGCGTCTACTCCGGCAACCAGCACCTGAACTTTGACTTGCATCCGGCCATTAGCAAAAAGTGCCCTGCTTTGAGTGTTATCACTGGCGTCAAACTTGACCTTCAGACTGGACAACCCCACAAGAACGGGCGAAGTGCTTTGTTGATTACCTGTAGCGTCCATGCTTTCACTCATAATACAGCTCCTCCGTGAGAATATAACTTGATAGTGACATCGAAAACATGTCAGCAAAAAAGTTACATACCCACCGAGAAAATATCAAAGTGAAAAGTGTAAGAAATATGCGCGCACCAGCCGCCGGCAACTCATATGCCTTTAAACCAGCCTCCAATACACCAACGCAAGAATGATCAATGTTCGTCGTTATAGACGAACTTCGGCATTTCCCAATGGAAACGGATGGCCAGCAGACGTAACAGGAACCCGCCAAATAAAGTGATCAGAATGGCTTGTTCGCCCGGCACATTTATATAGAGACAAAACATGTAGCACCATGCCGCAGCGAATGAAACACTGGCATAAAGTTCGCGGCGAAATATCAGCGGAATGTCATTGCAGAAAATGTCGCGCAGGATGCCGCCGAACACACCAGTGATAACGCCGCTGACCGATGCCACCAGCATGCCGTGACCCATTTCCAGCGCGGTCATGCAGCCGATCAAGGTGAACGCCACCAGCCCCACCGCGTCGAGCACCAGAAACAGCGAGCGCAGGTGGCGCATCCAGCGCGCAGCGAATACGGTGAACATCGCTGCCACCGAGGTCAGCACCAGATATTCCGGATGTTTGACCCAGGTCAGCGGGTAGTGCCCGAGCAACACGTCGCGCACCGAACCGCCACCGAGCGCGGTGATGCAGGCGATCAGCACCACGCCGAACCAGTCCATGCCTCGTCGTCCGGCGGACAGCGCGCCGGTCATGGCTTCGGCAGTGATGGCGATCAGATAGAGCATCAGCAACATGATGGCAGTCCAGGCAGGAAGGCGCGCAGTCTAGCCATTTCGGCGCCGCACCAGAAGAGGGCGCGCCTCTCGCGAGCCGGCTCGCGTCCACATAAGCCGCATTCCATGTGGGAGCGCGCCTGCTCGCGAAAGCGTCAGGGCTGATGCGCCGCATCAGAATTTGATGAAATGCTTGCGGTAGTGCTGCAGCTCGGCGATCGATTCGCGAATGTCGTCCAGCGCCAGGTGCGTGCTGCCCTTCTTGAAGCTGTCGCGCACATCCGGAGCCCAGCGCGCGGCCAGTTCCTTGAGCGTGGAGACGTCGAGGTTGCGATAGTGGAAGTAGCTTTCCAGCGCCTTCATGTGGGTATAAAGGAAGCGACGATCCTGGCAGATGCTATTGCCGCAGATCGGCGACTTGCCCTTCGGCACCCACTTTTCCAGAAAGGCGATGGTCTCAGCTTCTGCCTCAGCCATGCTGATGCGGCTGTCGCGCACACGCTGGGTCAGACCGGAGTTGCCGTGGGTGCGGGTATTCCACTCGTCCATGCGCGCGAGCACTTCGTCGCTATGGTGGATGGCAATCACCGGACCTTCAGCCAATGTGTTCAGCTCACTGTCGGTAACGATAGTGGCCATTTCGATGATGACATCGTTGTCCGGGTCCAGACCGGTCATTTCCAGGTCGATCCAGATCAGGTTCTGCGGGTTTTGCATATTCGGGCTCCTAGGCAATGCTGCGCAGTTTAGCCTAGGCCGGTGGCCGGGCGTGCTAAACTCGCGGCCGTTTTACCTAATCGCTGCATTCTTCAGACGGAACACCCATGGCCAAACGCCAACTCAATCGTCGTCAAAACTGGCGCATCGAAAAGATCCAGGGCGAGCGCGCCGCACGCGCCGCCAAACGCGAGTCCTCGGCGGTCGAAGCCCTCGAGGGCGGCGACCTTGGCCCAGAGCAACACGGCCTGGTGATCGCCCACTTCGGCGTGCAGGTCGAAGTCGAAGCCGTTGACGGCGAACTCGCCGGTCAAGTGTTCCGCTGCCACTTGCGCGCCAACCTGCCAGCGCTGGTCACTGGCGACAAAGTGGTCTGGCGCGCCGGCAACCAAGGCATTGGCGTGATCGTCGCGCAACTGCCGCGCAGCACCGAACTGTGCCGCCCCGACAGTCGTGGCCAGCTCAAGCCGGTTGCCGCCAACGTCGACATGATCGTCATCGTTTTCGCGCCGCTGCCCGAGCCTCACGCCAACCTGATCGACCGCTATCTGGTCGCCGCCGAACATGCCGGTATCCGCCCGCTTCTGCTGCTGAACAAATTCGACCTGATCGACGAGCAGAACGCCCCGGCGCTGAACGCGTTGCTGGCGGTGTACCGCACGCTGGGTTATCCGGTGCTGGAAGTCTCGGCTCACCACGGCGATGGCATGGAGCAGCTGCAAAAGCAGCTCGACGGGCGCATCAGCGTGTTCGTAGGTCAGTCCGGCGTCGGCAAGTCGTCGCTGGTCAACAGCCTGCTGCCGGAAGTCGAAACCCGCGTCGGGCCGTTGTCGGAATTGTCCGGTCAGGGCACGCACACCACCACCACCGCGCGCCTGTTCCACTTCCCTGGCGGCGGCGAACTGATCGACTCCCCGGGCATCCGTGAATTCGGTCTGGGCCACGTCAGCCGCGCCGATGTCGAAGCCGGTTTCATCGAGTTCGATGACCTGCTCGGCACTTGCCGTTTCCGCGACTGCAAGCACGACCGCGAACCGGGTTGCGCGCTGCTCAAGGCGCTCGAAGATGGCCGCATCCAGCAGCAACGGATGAACAGCTATCGCTCGATCATCGCCAGCCTGCCCGAAAACGGCTATTAAACAGTCGCGCCGGCAGCCCCGCACCACGGGCTGCCGGTTGTCGGACCGCATCTGAATCAGCTCTCCCCCACTTAAACATAAGCCTCTGCTGTAGGCTTTTGCGCGGCTGCTTGCAGGACCTTTCTGTTTTGCCGCGCAGACCTTGTAGGCCTGAGCCAGCGGCCTACATTCCTTTCCTCCTTCGCTCACAGCGACCTTCGAGGAAAGCCATGCCAACCTGTGTTTTATTCATCCGCCATTCGTCTCGCTACATCCACGCGTGCAGTGCCCACAGCATCGTCGGCGCGATCCGCCTGCACACGGTGGTATGAGCATGCGCAAGGCATTGTTCATCGGCATCAACGATTACACGCATATCGGCGGCCTGAGCGGCTGTTGCAACGACGCCATGGCCATGGCTTCGGTGCTGAAAACCAATGCCAACGGCGACCCCAACTTCAAGAATGTCGTGTTGACGTCCGCCGAGGATTATTTGAGCCGGCAAAAACTCGAAGACCAGATCCGCGAGTTGTTTTCCGGTGACTGCAACGTCGCTCTGCTGTATTTCGCCGGCCATGGCGGTTTCGACGCCGACACTGACGAAGGCATGTTGATCGCGCAGGACTACCGCAACGCCAAGGACGGCATCCGCATCAGCGACATCCTGAACTGGGCGGACAAGGCCACGCGGATCAAAAACAAAGTGATTATCCTCGACTGCTGCGAAAGCGGTTCGGCCGGCGAAGTGCGCGCCTTGCGCAGCGAGAGCAGCATGGTCAGCGAGGGTATGACGATCCTCACCGCCTGCAAAAAAGCCGAGCCGGCAATGGAGGGCGCGCAGCACGGCGTGTTCACCGGCCTGCTCCTGCAAGCGCTGCACGGCGGCGCGGCGAATATCCTCGGCAAAATCACCCCCGGCAGTCTGTATTCCTTTGTCGACAACGCCCTCGGCGCCTGGGAACAGCGTCCGGTGTTCAAGACCAATGTGTCGCAGTTCATTTCCCTGCGCGAAGTCTCGCCGCTGATCCCCAAGGAGATCCTGCGCAAATTGCCCGACTGGTTCGCCGAAGCCGAATCGGTCTACCCGCTCGACCCCAGCTATGAGCCCACCGAAATGGTGTTCATAGCGGAGCACGGCGAGGTCTTCGCCCAGTTGCAGAAGTGCAACCGCCACAGCCTGATCGAGCCGGTCGACGCCGAGCACATGTACTACGCCGCCATTCACTCGACCGGCTGCCGCCTGACGGCACTCGGCGCCTATTACCGCGAACTCGCCCTCAAAGGACATTTCTGATGCCTGTCTTCATCAGCTACCGCCACATGGATCGCGCCCATGCGATCGCCATCAACACCCGCCTGACCCAGGCGAAGATCAGGACTTACCTCGACGTACTGGATCCGGAATCGCAGACCACCGACGACATCACCGGAGTCATTACCCGCAACATCACCGAGTGCACGCATCTGCTGGCGGTGGTGTCGGAGACAACTGCACTGTCGTGGTGGGTGCCGTTCGAAATTGGCGAGGCGACGATCAGCAATCGGCGGATCTGTACGTTCAAGACCGGACCTGCGCAACTGCCGATCTATCTGGACAAATGGCCGAAGCTGAGCACGGCCAGCGATCTGGATTTCTTTATCGATGCGTATCGTGATGAGGTGTCGAACAAGCGGTCGATGGCGCTGGATTCGATCAGCGAATCGGTCAAAGGGGCTTACAAGCGCGATGCAGAGATGTTTCATGAACAGCTGAAGAACCGGATTCGTCGGGGATTCTGAGACTGGGCCGGCTTGTGATAGCCAAAAAAAGCCGACATCACTGTCGGCTTTTTTCACTTACTGCTTCGGCGCAGGCGCAGGCGCCGCCCCACCCGGCTCAGCCGGTTTCGGCGCCGCATCGTCAAACAGATTCAACCGCTCGCGCAACTCGTGAGCCGGCACCGGCTGTTTGTCCGCCGGCAACGCATTCGGATCAACCGGGGCTGCCGGAGCAGCACCGTTCTGCCCCTGATCCGCCGGTTTCGCTGCCTCAGGCCCCTGCGCACCTTCGATGGCGGCCTGGGCTTTCTTGGTCAGCACGACAATATCGATCCGGCGGTTGACCGGGTTGAACGGGTTTTCCCGATCGAACAACGCCGACGAGGCATAACCGACCACCCGCGCCACCTGCGCATCCGGATAGCTGCCCGCGACCAGGGCACGGCGAGCCGCGTTGGCGCGGTTGGCCGAAAGCTCCCAGTTGCCGTAATCGCCAGTGCCAATGTACGGCTTGGCGTCGGTGTGGCCGCTGATACTGATCTTGTTCGGCACCGCTTTGATGGTGTCGGCCATGGCCAGCAGGATGTCCTCGAAGTACGGTTTCAGGCGTGCGGAACCTGAGTCGAACATCGGCCGGTTCTCGGCGTCCATGATCTGGATGCGCAAGCCGTTCGGCGTGATTTCGAAGAGGATCTGATCCTTGAACTTCTGCAGTTGCGGGTTCTCGTCGACCTTGTTCTGCAGTTCTTGCAGGAGCAGTTCGAGACGCTCCTTCTCGACCTGCTCGGCCATGCCTTCAACCTGATCGGTGTCGACCGTAACCTTGTCCGGTTGCGGTTGCGACTTCACTTCCGGGTTGAGGGTGTTTTCCGGCGCCAGGGTCGGCGTGCCACCCAAGTCGATGATGTACGGCGTGCCGCTTTCGGAGAAGCCGACCGGGTCCTTGAAATAACCGGCGATGGCGATCTTCTGTTCCGGCGTAGCGGTGGACAGCAGCCACAGCACGAGGAAGAACGCCATCATCGCCGTGGCAAAGTCGGCGAAGGCGATTTTCCACGCCCCGCCGTGGTGCCCGGCGGCAATGCGCTTGACGCGCTTGACGATGATCGGCTGATTATTTTCCATGACTTAGCGACCGCGAACCGCTTGTTCCAGCTCGGCGAAGCTTGGACGGTGCGCCGGGTACAGAACCTTGCGCCCGAACTCGACCGCCAGCGACGGCGGCATGCCGGACGCCGAAGCCACCAGCGAGGCCTTGATGGCTTCGTAGACGTTGAGCTCTTCCTTGGCATCGTGGGCCAGGGAATGCGCCAGCGGACCGAAGAAACCGTATGCCGCGAGAATACCGAAGAAGGTACCGACCAGTGCCGCACCCACGTGCAGACCGATCGACGCCTGGTCGCCCTCGCCCAGCGAGGCCATGGTCACCACGATACCGAGTACCGCCGCAACGATACCGAAACCGGGCATGCCGTCGGCGATGCCGTTGACTGCGTGCGATGGGTGCTCGAGGTCTTCCTTGAGGCTGTACAGTTCCATGTCGAACAGGCCTTCCAGTTCGTGCGGAGCCATGTTGCCGGAGGACATGATGCGCAGGTAATCGCAGACGAACGCGGTCATGCGTTCATCCTTGAGCACCGCTGGGTACTTGGCGAAGATCGGGCTCGCGGCGGCATCTTCGATGTCGCCTTCGATCGCCATCATGCCTTCGCGGCGGCTCTTGTTGAGGATCTCGTAGATCAGCCCGAGCACTTCCAGGTAGAAGGTGTGGGTGAAACGCGAACCGAACATGCTCAGGGATTTCTTGAGCACGTGCATCGTCATGTAACCGGGGTTGGCCTGGAGGAACGCGCCGAGGGCCGCACCACCGATGATCAACACCTCGAAGGGCTGGATCAGGGCGGCAATCTTGCCGTGGGAGAGCACGTATCCGCCGAGCACGCTCGCGAATACGACGATGATGCCGATAATTTTAGCCATAGGTAGAAGGTACTTGTTTAAGTCGGGTTCAAGGTCATATTCGGAAGTTAAAAAATCTCTTCTTCTACTTATCGGCAAAACTGCGCCAGACTATAGCCAGTTCAGGCGAAAAGCCAATTTAGCCCATGCCGGGCGCGTCTACAGTCAGTGAAGATCTCGTCCAGACATGGCTAATGAAACGAACATTCCATCGGTAATACCGACCACGCTCCAGGCTTGGGTCAAGCTGCTCGACAGCGTCCGCCTGCCCGTACCACAAGAGGCTCACGACAAAGTCTGCCGGGCGATCCGCGACAATCGCAGCTCGCTGCGCGACATCGCCGATCTGATGCAGGACAGCCCGGCGCTGGCCTTGAGCGTCATCCGTGAGGCGAATCGTCACACCCACGGCACCATGGCCGCGCCGGCGGAAAATCTTGAGGTGGCAATCAATCGCCTGGGCCTTGCCCGCACCGAAGAATTGCTCGCGCGCCTGCCCGCCGAACCGCACCGGCAAATCCCCAAGGCTTTGCGCCAATTGCAACTGATCAGCCAACACGCGACACAACAGGCCAACGGTTTTTTTGCCAGTCGTCTGGCGCGGCTGTGGCAGGACATCCACTGGGGCAGTCTGCTGTTCTTGTCGCCGCTGTGGCCGTTGGCGCTGACCTATCCGCAGTTGCTCGAAGAGTGGGAACTGCGCGTGATCCACAAGGGCGAGTCGGCACGTGTGGTCGAAAAGCAATTGTTCGGCGTGCGCCTGTTGAAGATCGCCGAGGCACTGGTCCACGCCTGGCATCTGCCGATCTGGGTCGAGCAAGGCTACAAATTGCTGCTCAGCGAACAACGCGAACTGGTCAAAGTGCTGCGCATCGCCCGCGACAGTGAACACCCGCTGCGCCAGCAGAATCGCCTCGACGATGACCCGACATTGCGCCGCTGGCTCAACCAGCCGGCGAATACCGTGCTGCTGGCCAATGGGCTGGCGCTGTCGGCGCAACAGGCCTGGGACAGTCCGCACAGCAAGCGCTGGCAGTACCTGACCAGCCTCTATCTGCAGATTTCCATGGACGAAGTGCAGCAACAGTTGCACCAGCAAGCGGCGAACAGCGCGCGTCAGCATGCGATGCCTGATTTATGGCACCCGGCGGTTTCGCTGATCTGGCCGTGGGGCACTCGTCGCTTGCCGGCCGGCATGCTCCCGGCCGCAGCGCCGAATGCGGATGACTTGGGCCAGTGGCGTCGGCAATGCGCCGAACTGCTCGCCGAGCCCAGCCGCTTCACCAATGCCATGAGCCTGACCGTCGCCGCCCGCGAGGCACTGGTGGCTAGCGGCATGCGTCGGGTGATGATTCTGATGGCCGACCGCACACACACGACCCTGCGCGTGCACCAGACCGCCGGTTTGCCGAAGGATGCGGCGGCGCTGAGTTTTGCCGTCGGCCAAAGCAAAGTCCTGCAACGCCTGCTCGCTCAGCAGGCGCAGGTGCGGATCACGCCGGAGAACAACGGGCAATTCTCGGCCTTATTGCCAGCGAGCCTGCGCACGTTGTTTCGCGGTGAGCATCTGTTCCTGCGTTCGCTGGTGAATAACGGCCGGGTGATCATGATCGTCGTTGCCGATCAGGGCGGCGGGCCGTTCGCCGACATCACCGTACAAGCCTTCGGCAAAACCGTGCAGTGCATCGAAAAAGCCCTGCACAGCTTTAGCAGCCGTGGCCAATGAGCCTGCGCTACAATCCTCCCCTTTGTGCTCTGGAGACCTCACATGTCTGACTTCTCTGGCTTGCCGCTTGTCATCGAGCCGAGCGACCTGCTGCCGCGTCTGGAGTCCCCGGAACTGATCCTGGTGGACCTGACCAGCCCTGCCCGGTATGCCGAAGGTCACTTGCCCGGCGCACGTTTTGTCGACCCGAAACGCACCCAGCTCGGCCAGCCACCGGCCCCCGGGCTGATGCCGGCGAAGGCCGATCTGGAAGCGTTGTTTGGTGAGCTCGGTCATCGCAAAGACGCGGTCTACGTCGTGTATGACGATGAAGGCGGCGGCTGGGCCGGGCGTTTCATCTGGCTGCTCGATGTCATTGGCCACGACAAGTACCACTATATAGACGGTGGTCTTCCGGCCTGGCTGGCGGACGGCATGCCCATGTCGATTCAAGTGCCGGCCGCCGTCGGTGGCCCAGTGTCGCTGACCCTGCACGACGAACCGACCGCCACCCGCGAATACCTGCAAAGCCGTCTCGGCGCGGCCGATCTGGCGATCTGGGACGCGCGTGGGCCGCTGGAATATTCCGGCGAGAAAGTCCTCGCCGCCAAGGGTGGCCACATCCCCGGTGCGGTCAATTTCGAATGGACTGCCGGCATGGACCAGACGCGTCAGTTGCGTATCCGCAGCGACATGCCGCAGATCCTCGAAAACCTCGGGATCACCAAGGACAAGGAAATCATTACCCACTGCCAGACCCATCACCGGTCGGGCTTCACTTATCTGGTGGCCAAAGCCCTCGGTTATCCGCGGGTCAAGGGCTACGCCGGTTCCTGGGGCGAATGGGGCAACCACCCTGACACGCCAGTCGAGATTTAAGGTTTTTAAGGACAACTAATGAAAGAGCGTCTGTTTATCCTCAGCCAGTACCTGCTGCCGCATCACCTGCTGTCGCGCCTGGCCGGCTGCATCGCCGAATGCCGCGTGCGCTGGTTCAAGAATGCCTTCACGCAATGGTTTGCCAAGCGTTATCAAGTGGACATGTCGCAAGCACTGGTCGAAGACCTGACCGCTTACGAGCACTTCAACGCCTTCTTCACGCGTGCTCTGAAAGACGGCGCGCGTCCACTGGACGAGACGCCGGGCGCGATCCTCAGCCCGGCCGACGGTGCGGTCAGCCAGCTCGGCCCGATCGAGCACGGTCGTGTGTTCCAGGCCAAGGGCCACAGCTTCAGCGTGCTGGAGTTGCTCGGCGGGGATGCGGCCAACGCAGCGCCGTTCATGGGCGGCGACTTCGCTACCATTTACCTGTCGCCTAAGGACTACCACCGCGTGCACATGCCGCTGGCCGGCACCCTGCGCGAAATGGTCTACATCCCGGGCCGCATTTTCTCGGTGAACCAGACCACTGCCGAAAACGTCCCGGAGCTGTTCGCCCGCAACGAGCGCGTGGCGTGCATTTTCGATACAGAACGCGGGCCGATGGCCGTGGTGCTGGTCGGTGCGATGATTGTCGCTTCGATCGAAACCATGTGGGCCGGTCTGGTCACGCCACCGAAGCGCGAGCTGAAAACCTTCCGCTACGACGAAGCCGCACGCGCACCGATTCATCTGGAAAAAGGCGCGGAACTTGGGCGCTTCAAGCTGGGTTCGACGGCGATCGTGCTGTTTGGCCCGGATCAGGTGAAGTGGGCGGAAGAGCTGGTGGCCGGTTCACCCGTGCAGATGGGCCAAGGCCTGGCACTGCCAAAAGCGTGACTCTGTTCGCGGAAGCAGCCGAGGCTGCTTCCGCAAACCGCGGCATTTGCTGCTATGGTTTTGCTCATGAGCCAGACCCTCTTCTCTCCCAAGCTGCGCGCTCCGACTCCCACGCAAACGCGCCTGTCGTTCTGCGACGCCAGCCCGCGCGACCTCAAGCGCTGGATCGCCAGCCTGCCCAAAGCCAACATCGGCGAAACCGCCCGCCTGCTGTATCAAGGCCTCGGCGAACTGAACCTGTTGCTCACTCCCAGCGACAATCGCCTGCAACTCCTGGAACTGCTGCGGCCCGAGGTGTATTTCGTCTGCCAGCATCTGGAACGGCACTTTCTGCATCAGGCGATCATGCTCGACGAGCGTTCGCGCAAAGTCAGCAACCTGTGTCAGGCGCTGCAAGGTCAGTTGGCCATCGGCTATAAACAGATCGTTCTGCGCATCCTGCCCAAATACAGCAAGGATCGCGCGACGTTGGTCGGCACCGCCTTGCAACGCGCGGCGCATGCCCTCAAGGCGCAACTGGTGCGCGCCACGCAGCTGTACAGTTCACCGCCGGAACACGCGTGGCTGGAATTGCATCAGCTGTATCGCAGCGCTGCGCAATTACAGCTGCAACAACGGCGGCTGCGCGATGATCTGGCGTTTTTGACCAGCGAATTGAGCGTCGAACAGACCTACATCGCCGCACTGCTATTGGGCAGTGCCCGGTGCAATCAATTACGCCAGAGCCAGATTGCTCGTCTGGCCGAGGTGATCGAGCCATGGAGCGCCCTGCTCAAGCTGCATCCCGACAGCGCCGACGACGGCTTGTTTGCGGTCAGTCCGGAACTCGATGTCGGCCCGCGCTACCGCAAAATGTTTCGCAGTGAACAACAGAGCGCGCTCCTGGGCTTCGACCCGCAGCCCTTGGTCAAGCAGCTCGAAACGCACCTGCTGCAGCAGCCGACTTCGCCCCCTGCCTGTTTCCGCCGGTCTCAGCATCGATACCCTGCAACATCTGCACGCGACCTGGGGCCAGGCTGCCGAACGCAGTTTTCAGCGCAGCGCCGGCCAGGGCACATTGACCGTGTGCGTCGGCATGAGCGCCCTGCACTTCTACCTCGGCGGCGAGCGCACCTTCAGCGAGTTGCTCAAACATCCCGGTGCCCGCGCGGCAAATTTCAGCAGCGTGGTGGCCAACGGCGAAAAGGACAGCTGGAGTCAGGCGTTCGACGCTGCCCCGCAAAGTAACGATGAACTGTTGCCGTACGAGGAAATCCAGTACGACCAGTTGAGCGAGGATGAAGGCCCCGGCAACTCGCCGAACTATCCGACTTACGCCTTGCCGGTGATCAACCATAGCCCCGGCGGCTATTGCCTGGCCTGGCCGAGCGAGGTGCCGGCGGAATTGCAGGCCGGGGAAATGCTCGGCATTCAGGACAGCGAGGGCAAAGGCTGGAGCATTGCGGTGATTCGCTGGATCCGCCAGGTGCGCGGTAGCGGCACGCAGATGGGCATTGAACTGGTCGCGCCACACGCGCAGCCGTGCGGGCTGCAACTGGTTCGTTCCAAGGACGATCACAGCCATTATCTGCGCGGTTTGCTGTTGCCGGAGATCAGCGCGATCGATGTGCCGGCCACCGTGCTTGCGCCGCGCCTGCCGTTCCAGGAAGGCAACAAGGTGTTGATCAACACCCAGGGCGAAGAACACCGCGCCGGGCTGGATCGGCGGGTGGCGAGTACGCACAGCTTCAACCAGTTCGCCTATCGCTCGCTGGATCCAGCGCAGAATGGCGGGGGTGAGGAGGATTTTGATTCGTTGTGGAATTCGCTTTAAAGCAAAAGATCGCAGCCTTCGGCAGCTCCTACAGGGAAATGCATTCCAAATGTAGGAGCTGCCGAAGGCTGCGATCTTTGTGCTTTGTCAGTTACAACTGCCCGTCACGATCCCGGAAACCCAGCAGATACAACACACCATCCAGCCCCAGCGTTGAAATCGCCTGCTTCGCCGACTGCTTGACCAACGGTTTGGCGCGGAACGCCACGCCCAGCCCGGCAATCGCCAGCATCGGCAAGTCGTTGGCGCCGTCGCCGACGGCAATGGTCTGCTCCAGACGCAGACCTTCCTTGTGCGCCAGCTCCTTGAGCAAGTCAGCCTTGCGCTGCGCATCGACAATCGGTTCGATCGCCACGCCGGTGCACTTGCCGTCGACCACTTCCAGCTCGTTGGCGAACACGTAGTCGATGCCCAGCCTGGCTTGCAGCTGCTTGGCGAAATAAGTGAAGCCGCCGGACAGGATGGCGGTTTTGTAGCCGAGCCGCTTGAGTTCGGCGAACAGGGTTTCAGCACCCTCGGTCAGGCGCAGCGAGGCGCCGATCGAGTCGAGCACGCTGACGTCGAGGCCCTTGAGCAGCGCCAGACGCTCCTTGAAGCTGGCGCGGAAATCCAGTTCACCGGCCATGGCGCGCTCGGTGATTTCCGAAACCCGGTCACCCACGCCGGCCGCTTTGGCCAGCTCATCGATGACTTCCGCTTCGATCAGCGTCGAGTCCATGTCGAACACCGCCAGACGCCGGTTGCGGCGAAACAGCGAGTCTTCCTGGAAGGCGATGTCGACGTTCAATTCCTGGGCAACGCTGAGGAATTCGGCGCGCAGGGCCTGCGGATCGGCGGCTTCACCGCGCACGGAAAACTCGATGCAACCCTTGCCCTTGTCGGCCGGCGTGTCCAGCGGCATGCGCCCCGACAGACGGTCGATATGGTCGATGTTCAAGCCATATTTGGCGGTGATCGCGCTGACCGCCTGCAACTGGCCGGCTGTGACTTTGCGCGTCAGCAGGGTAACGATATGGCGTTTCTTGCCCTGATTGCCCACCCACTGCTGGTAATCCTCTTCGGACACCGGGGTGAAACGCACTTGCTGATCCAGTTCGTAGCCCTTGAACAGGATGTCCTTGAGCACTGACTTGCCCTGTTCGGAATCGGGAATTTCAACCAGGATGCCGAACGACAGGGTGTCGTGGATCACCGCCTGACCGATGTCGAGAATGTTCACACCACCTTGTGCCAGAACACCGGTGATGGCCGCTGTCAGACCGGGACGGTCGACTCCCGTGATGTTAATCAGGACGATTTCGCGCAACGCGCACCCCGCAACTGGAAAAAAACCGCATTCTACCCACTTTCAGTGACCATCGGGCACCGCGAGCGCTTTGCCGGTCTGGGGCCTGTCGCTATACTGCGCGTCAACTTCACGGACAAAGAGCCGAGCTCAAGTGAACCGGCCCACGCCAGTCAAAACCGATAACTTCTTCCTGCTGATCTTCCGTGCACTGCGCCACCGCCGTGTACCGATTGCATTGCGCATTGCCAGCCACAACGTGATCCTGGTCGCTCTGGCCCTGGTGATCTATGCCGGGGTGATGGGTCTGCAATTCAAGCAGGCCATGCACGAGCAGGCCGATGCGCTGGGCGAAAGCCTGACCACGCAGACCGCCACCTCCGCCACCGAGCTGCTGGTGTCCAACGACATCCTCAGCCTCAACGTGCTGCTCAACAACCTGACCAAGAACAAACTGGTCGCCCACGCGGCGATCTACAGTGTGGACAACCGCATCCTCGCCGAGTCCGGTCAGCGTCCCAAGCACAGCCTGCTGGGCGAAGCCGAGGGCATGTACGAGAGCAAGATCACTTTCCAGGACGTGACTGCCGGGCAACTGCGCATCAGCCTGGACATGGATCAGTTCCAGCAGCCGATGACCATCAGCCTGCAAAGCATGGGCATTCTGAGCGCAATTCTGCTGGCGCTGTCATTGGCTCTGAGTCTGCGCATGGGCCGCTATCTGTCGACGCCGTTGCTGCAATTGCGCGTGTGGCTGCGCCGGATCGACGCGTACACCCCGGGCATTGATCGTCAGGACGAAATCGGCGATCTGGCGCGCCAGCTGCACGCCAGCTACGCCCCGGAACCGGAGCCTGAGCCCGAACCCGAGCCGGAATTCGCCGAGGAAGAAGACGAGCCTGAATTCGAGGTGCGTAACCTGCGCGATCCGAGCTTCGACGAAAGCCGCCCGCTGGCCGCGAAGAAACCGGCACCGCGTCACCTGGTCAGCACCGTCGAAGACGATGATGACGATGACGCTTTCGCCGACCTGCGCGACGAATCGCTGAACGGCGCCGCCCAACCGCTGACGCGCAAACCGAGCCCTGACGTGCCACAGCACACCGCCGTACTGGCCGTGCAACTGGGCTCGCAGGAACAATTGCGTCGTTTGCCTCGCGCACGTCTGGAAGAATTGCAGGAACGCTATCGCGACTGCCTCGAGCAGGCCGCGTCGCTGTATCAGGGCGAAATCGAAACCCTCAACGATGGCAGCACGCTGTTGCTGTTCCACACCGAAGACTGCGGCGACGATTACCTGACCAATGCCATCTGCTGCGGCGAACTGCTGCGTGCACTCGGCCACCAATTGCAGATTGAGGTCGCAGACAGCGGCATCACCCTGCAATTGCAGCTGGGCCTGACCTTGGGCGATGAGTTGTTCGGTCTGAGCCAGATTGATCTGCTGCTGACCGATTCGGCCCAGGATGCACTGGCCTTGTCGCAACACAGCCGCAATCTGCTGCTGGTCGAGCGCAAGATCAGCGATGACACCTTGATCCGCCAGCGTGCGCGGATCCGGCCGATCGCCAGCCCTGAAGGCGCTTGCTGTGTAGAACGGTTGATGGAGCCTTATCCGTCGATGCTCGAACGGCAACTGGCGCGGATGCATGAGCGCCGGGCGTAAGGCTTAGGCCAGATACGCAAAAGCCCGCAGACAATTGATTGTCTGCGGGCTTTTTGTTGCCTGCGCTGGCCCCTTCGCGAGCAGGCTCGCTCCCACCAGGTCTGCTCGCCGCCGATCAAATGTGGGAGCGAGCCTGCTCGCGAAGTGGCCAGCGTTGAAGACGAATAATCTCTGCCCCCCAGATACAACAAAGCCCGCACAAGGCGGGCTCTGTTCTGACGCGTTCCAGCCTCAGAAGCGAAACACTTCCATATCGGTACGAATAGGCGAGGCCATCGGAATCTTTGGCTGCTTCTCGGCATCCGCCGCCGGCGCTGCGGGTTTCGGCGCGGCTTTACGCGGTGCCTCGGCCACGGGCGGCTGGTTGGCCAGTGGCTTGAGCGCCACCGACAGTTGCTCGGCCAGACGCTGCAACAGAACCCCTTGTGCCTGTACCTGGGAAGCGGTGCTGCCGGCGTGCGTTTCCTGCAGGTGAATGATGCGGTTATCGCGCACCTTGCCGCGACGATCGATCAAACGCCATTGCGCATCGAGAATCGCCGGTTGTTTCGCCCCGGAATCCAGACGGGTGATGGTCAGCAGAACCTGCACATCCGGCGTGAATCCGGCAGTAGCAGGCGCCAGCACCACACGCTGACTGTCAAGGTGACCGGCGACCTGACGCATCAGCAGTTGATCGATATCCGACGAAAGGCTGCCAGCCCAACGACCGTCGGTCGCCGCTTGCAGGCTGCCGTCGGGTTGACGTTGCAGCAGGGTTTCGCGTTGCAGGTAATCGGCAACAACTACCGGCCCCAGCAAAACCGCCATGCCTGCGCTTTGCGCAGGCTGAACCAGACTTCCGCTGTCCAGTTGGTACAGCGACACCGGCTGGTGAACGCTGCAACCCGCCAGGCCAAGAACGCCGGCGAGCAACAAAATAAGGGGGCGTAGAGCAGTCATCATCCCGTCCAGGTGGCCGCCACAAGGCTGACCACAGTGAAAATACTCAATAAATATGAAGAACGCTCGGCCACGCCGGCGCTTGAAAGGCCATATCATCCGTGAATATGCGTTCCGACTCCAGCGCCAAAGCGTCGATCTACGCGTTTAATCGCAGATCGAACGCTCTAGGAAGGCGTTCTCGCCTAATTGAGGTTTTCGACGAGCAGCGCATCCACTCTCTGGAAGCCCCGCGGAAGTTTGTTTCCGCGCCGTCCACGCTCACCTTTGTAGTGCTCGAGGTCGTCGGCTTTCAGCGACAGGGTCCGTTTGCCAGCCTGCAATACCAGGGTGGCGCCTTCCGGCAGGACGGCGATGTCCGTGACATATTCTTCGCGACTGGCCACGCGTTCACCGGATATACCGATGATCTTGTTGCCTTTGCCCTTACCTAATTGTGGCAGATCGCTGATTTTGAAGATCAGCAGGCGACCTTCGGTCGTGACCGAGGCCAGCCAGTTCTGCTCACGATCGGCCACAGGGCGCGGCGCGATGACCTTGGCATTGTTCGGCAGGCTCAACAGGGCCTTGCCGGCCTTGTTCTTCGCTTGCAGATCTTCGCCTTTGACCACGAAGCCGTAACCGGCATCGGACGCAATCACGTACAGCGCATCGTCTTCGGGCATCAGCACGCATTCGAACGAAGCGCCCGGTGGCGGCGTCAGACGGCCGGTCAAGGGTTCGCCCTGGCCACGGGCCGACGGCAAGGTATGCGCGGCGACCGAGTAGCTGCGACCGGTGGAATCGATGAACACGGCAAACTGGTTGGAGCGCCCCGCCGCCGAAGTCTTGAAGCCATCGCCGGCCTTGTACGACAAACCGGTAGCGTCGATGTCGTGGCCCTTGGCCGAACGCACCCAGCCTTTTTCCGACAGCACGACAGTGACTTTCTCGTTCGGCAGCAGATCGTGTTCGCTCAGCGCCTTGGCTTCGGCGCGCTCGACGATTGGCGAACGGCGGTCGTCGCCGTAGGTTTCGGCGTCTTTGAGCAGCTCGGTGCGCACCAGTTTCTTCAGCTTCGCTTCGCTGCCCAGCAGGGCTTGCAGCTTGGCTTGTTCCTTGAGCAGTTCGTCCTGCTCGTCGCGCAGCTTCATTTCTTCCAGTCGCGCCAACTGACGCAGACGGGTGTCGAGAATGTAGTCGGCCTGAATCTCGCTGAGGGCGAAACGCTCGATGAGCTTGGCTTTCGGATGTTCCTCGGTACGGATGATGTGGATCACTTCATCCAGGTTGAGGTAGGCGATCAGCAAACCGTCCAACAGGTGCAGGCGACGCTCGACCTTGTCGAGGCGGAATTGCAGGCGGCGACGCACGGTGAGCACGCGGAATTCCAGCCATTCGACCAGCAGCGCACGGAGATTTTTCAGCTGTGGCTTGCCGTCCAGACCGATGATGTTGACGTTGACCCGGTAGGTCGACTCCAGCTCGGTGCTGGCGAACAGGTGCTGCATCAGCGCTTCGTGATCGACGCGGCTGTTGACCGGGATGATCACGATGCGGCACGGGTTTTCGTGGTCGGATTCGTCACGCAGATCGGCGATCTGCGGCGCTTTCGACGGTTTGGCCTGCATCAACGCGGCGATCTGCTCCAGCACCTTGGCGCCGGAGACCTGATGCGGCAGCGCGGTGACGATGATGTCGCCATCCTCGACGTGGTACACGGCGCGCATACGCACCGAGCCCTTGCCGGTTTCGTACATCTTCAGCAGGTCGGCGCGCGGCGTGATGATTTCCGCTTCGGTCGGATAATCCGGACCCTGAATGTGTTCGCAGAGCTGTTCGACCGTGGCTTTCGGCTCATCCAGCAAGCGCACGCAGGCGGTGGCGACTTCACGCAGGTTGTGCGGCGGCACATCGGTGGCCATGCCCACGGCGATACCGGTGGTGCCGTTGAGCAGAATGTTCGGCAGGCGCGCCGGCAACACCAGCGGCTCCTGCAGGGTGCCGTCGAAGTTCGGCCCCCAGTCCGCGGTGCCCTGGCCCAGTTCGCTGAGCAGCACTTCGGAATAGCGCGACAGCCGCGCTTCGGTGTAACGCATGGCGGCGAAGGACTTCGGATCGTCCGGCGCACCCCAGTTGCCCTGGCCGTCGACCAGCGTGTAGCGATAGCTGAACGGCTGCGCCATCAGCACCATCGCTTCGTAGCACGCCGAATCGCCGTGGGGGTGGAACTTGCCGAGCACGTCACCGACGGTACGCGCCGATTTCTTGTGCTTGGAATCAGCGTCCAGCCCCAGTTCGCTCATGGCGTAGACGATACGCCGCTGTACCGGCTTCAGGCCGTCGCCGATATGCGGCAAGGCGCGGTCCATGATCACGTACATGGAGTAGTTGAGGTAGGCATTTTCGGTGAAGTCAGCCAGCGAGCGGCGTTCTACACCATCCAGGCTGAGATCAAGGGAGTCGCTCATGCGGGCCTCATCGGTTCGTTGTCTGGCGCAGCAGCATGGTGCCACCGCGCTGGGTAAATTCAAGTTTGTTCAGGGCGCTCATGCCGAGCAGCACCTGGTCGCCATGCAGCCCCGGCGCCACCAGTGCACGGACATCCCGCAGCACGATGTCGCCCAGTTGCAGGCGGGCAATCTTCGTTCGATAGCCCTGGCTCAGGCCATTGGCCGTGCTCAGGGTCACGCCGAAACCTTCTTGCAGCTTCAAACGCTTGGCCAGATCCGCCGGGATCGCGACATCGGTCGCGCCGGTGTCGAGCATGAACTCCACCGGCTCGCCGTTGATCTGGCCGCTGGCGACAAAATGCCCTTGGGCATTGCTCGCCAGTTTCACTTCGATAAAACCTTCGCCCTGCTCCGACGTGACCACGATGTTCGGATTCTGCTGGCGCTGCTCCCACTGCCCAAAAAATTTCGTCGCGAGAAACAGTGCCGCGCACCAGGCGAGGACCATTAGCACCCGACCGGCACGCTTGCCCGGCGGTTGCTGGCTCATGGCCTGGCACTCCAGCCACCGTCCGGCGCGGCGAAGCGCCAGACCACCGGGCGGACTTCGCCGTCGGCACGTGGGCCAAAATTGTTGTCGACGCCGATCCACGCACCTTCGGCATCAATGATCAGCGCTTCTTCCAGTCCGTAGTTCTGAGAGTAACGGCGATTTTCCTGCAACAGTTCGCCAGCATACGACCAGCATTGCTCGACCTTGGCCGTCTGTGCATCGCGACGGCAGATCTCGAAAGCGTTGCGTTCCAGGGTAAACAGCTTGCCGTTGAACAAGGAAATGTCGGAAAAGTCGCGATGAACCGCTTTCGCCTTGGGAAACTGTGGCGGCTGCATCTCCTTGCCGCCCTCACTGAGCAGCACGCAGCGACCGTCACAATCCCACACCGTCTGCTGGCGCTTGATCAGCAGCAGGCCGCGCTTTTGCCGTTCGGCGGCCAGCCATATCTGATCACCGGCCGGGTTGATCGCCAGGCCTTCGAAGATCGAATTGAACTTGAGCAGCAGGCCGCTCGCCCGCGCTTCGCGAACCAGCAGCGGCGAGATTTTCAGCCAGTTCGCCGGGCCACTGACCGGCACCTGCAACACCGCCGCATGGGCTTCGCTGACGATGTAGCGATTGCCAGCGCTGTCGCAACTGATGCCTTCGAAATCCAGTTCGCCCCCGCGAATGAACGACGCCGCCCAAGTGCGCGAGCTCAAGCCCCACGGCAAGCCGCTCTCGGGCACGGGCGGCACGTCGATGTGCACGGTTTGCGCCTGCCAGACCGGATCGCGGGTATCGAGCCGATAGATCTGCTCGTCATCGCGATCGGAAACCGTCCACAGCTCATTGCCGCACATGGCCAGACCCGACAGGTTACCGCCGCGCATGCCTTCGACCGGGTGTTCGGAAAGCAGCCGCAATTGTTGCAGCGGCTCGGCCGACACGCTCAGCGCACTCAGCAGCAACGCACCCGCCAAGGCCCAGCCAAACTGCATCAGGCCAGCACCTCGGCGAGGTTGCCTTTGGATTCGAGCCAGGTCTTGCGGTCACCGGCGCGTTTCTTCGCCAGCAGCATATCCATCATTTCCGAGGTTTCGGCGAAGTCTTCGCCCAGCGTCAACTGCACCAGACGCCGGGTGTTCGGGTCCATGGTGGTTTCACGCAACTGCGGCGGGTTCATTTCACCCAGACCTTTGAATCGGGTGACCTGCGGCTTGCCGCGTTTCTTTTCGGCCACCAGGCGATCGAGAATGCCGTCGCGCTCGGCTTCGTCGAGGGCGTAGTAGATCTCTTTGCCGAGGTCGATGCGGTACAGCGGCGGCATCGCCACGTAGACGTGACCGGCATCCACCAACGGGCGGAAATGCTGGACGAACAGCGCACACAGCAAAGTCGCAATGTGCAGACCGTCGGAGTCGGCGTCGGCGAGGATGCAGATCTTGCCGTAGCGCAGCTGGCTCATGTCCGCCGCGCCCGGATCGACGCCGATGGCCACGGCGATGTTATGCACTTCCTGGCTGGCGAGCACTTCGCTGCCGTCGACTTCCCAGGTGTTGAGGATCTTGCCGCGCAACGGCAGGATCGCCTGGAACTCCTTGTCCCGCGCTTGCTTGGCCGAACCGCCGGCGGAGTCACCCTCGACCAGGAACAGCTCGGAACGCATCGGGTCCTGCCCGGCGCAGTCAGCCAGTTTGCCGGGCAATGCCGGGCCTTGAGTGACGCGTTTGCGCTCGACTTTCTTGCTCGCCTTGAGACGGCGGCCGGCGTTGTTGATCGCCAATTCGGCCAGGGCCAGACCGGTTTCCGGGTTGGCGTTGAGCCACAGGCTGAAAGCGTCTTTAACCACACCGGAGACGAACGCCGCTGCTTCACGGGAAGACAGACGCTCTTTGGTCTGGCCGGAGAATTGCGGTTCCTGCATCTTCATCGACAAGACAAAAGCGATGCGCTCCCAGACGTCTTCCGGCGCCAGCTTCACGCCGCGCGGCAGCAGGCTGCGGAACTCGCAGAACTCGCGCATCGCATCGAGCAGGCCCTGACGCAGACCGTTGACGTGCGTACCGCCCTGGGCGGTCGGGATCAGGTTGACGTAGCTTTCCTGCACCGCGTCGCCACCTTCCGGCAGCCACAACAGTGCCCAGTCGACCGCTTCTTTATTACCGGCGAAAGCGCCGCAGAACGGCTCGTTGGGCAGACGTTCGAATTCGCTGACCGCATCGACCAGGTAGGAGCGCAGGCCGTCTTCGTAATGCCACTCGACTTTCTCGCCGGTGCCTTTGTCTTCGAAGCTGACCAGCAAGCCCGGGCACAACACAGCCTTGGCCTTGAGCACATGCTTGAGGCGGCTGATGGAGAATTTCGGTGAGTCGAAGTATTTCGGGTCCGGCGCGAAGTACACGCTGGTGCCGGTGTTGCGCTTGCCGACGGTGCCGACGATTTCCAGCTCGGAGGCCTTGAAGCCGTCCTTGAAGGTCATCTGGTATTCGTTGCCGTCACGTTTGACCCGTACGCGCACTTCGGTCGACAGCGCGTTGACCACGGAAATACCCACACCGTGCAAGCCGCCGGAGAACTGGTAGTTCTTGTTGGAGAACTTGCCGCCCGCATGCAGCTTGGTGAGGATCAGTTCGACGCCGGACACACCCTCTTCCGGGTGAATGTCGACCGGCATGCCACGGCCGTCGTCGCTGACTTCCAGCGAATGGTCGGCGTGCAGGATGACCTGCACCGATTTGGCGTGGCCGGCCAGGGCTTCGTCGACGCTGTTGTCGATGACTTCCTGGGCGAGGTGGTTCGGCCGACTGGTGTCGGTGTACATGCCGGGGCGTTTGCGCACCGGGTCGAGGCCCGAGAGGACTTCGATGGCGTCGGCGTTATAAGAACTAGCGCTGGGAGTGGCCATAAGGTCTCGTCGTCAGTCATTCATGAAAGAGGGGCAAGACTTCACAGCGTGGTGAAATCGATTGCCTGATACATATCGGCAGCCATGCCGGCAAAACTCAGCAACGCCGGCAATTGCCCGGCAAAGCCCTGGAAACTGTGGTCGCCGCCCGCCTGGATGCGCAAGGCACAGGCGCGGTAATACTGTTGGGCGAGGCGATAATCCAGCGTTTCGTCGCCGGTTTGCAACCAGACCTGATAACGCTGCGGATCCTGCGGTGGTGGCACTTCCAGTTCGGCCAGCGCCGTGACGTGGTCGTGGGTCAGTTCCCAGGTTTCATCGGTGTAGAGGTTCTTCTGCGTGCCCAGATAACCATCGAACATCCGGTGCGGGCTGACCGCCGGGTTGACCAGCAGGGCTTTCAGGCCATGGCGCTCGGCCAGGTGAGTCGCATAGTAGCCGCCGAGCGAACTTCCCACCAGCAACGGCCGGCCCAGCTCGGCGATTGCCTGCTCGAGCTGACCGATGGCTTCACGCGGATGGTGATGCAGCGCCGGCACGCGCAATTGCCCGCTCAAACCCAGCCGCTCCATGACCGCGACCAGCTGACAGGCCTTCTTCGAGGCCGGCGCGCTGTTGAAACCGTGGATATAGAGGATCGAACCGGACATTTGAGCTCCCTGGCTGTCGGCGAAAGATAGCGGAGTTTACAGGGAGAAGGACCGGGATTGGGGGTGGGTTCAATAAATTGGTGTGACAGCACAAGCTGCCCTCACCCTAACCCTCTCCCGGAGGGAGAGGGAACCGACTGGGGGATATTCGAGAGCTACACCGACCTGAACGTTTTGCTGCGAATCCATAATCGATATCGCTGTTTCAGGTCGATGCACAGCCAAAGACACCGCGGTCGGCCCCCTCTCCCTCTGGGAGAGGGCTGGGGTGAGGGTCTTTGATTGTCAGTTCAGTAACCGTTGGAGCCGTAATCGACTGTGAACTCGAAGTCGGTGACTCTTTCGACGCCCGTTTCCAATTTCCCGTCCGGCAACAACCGCAGCCAGCGATACCCCGGCGCCTGCTCGCCCACTTTGAAATCCGCACTCCCGGGCTCGAACTGGATACACGTCGAAGGCGAGGCCATCAAGCGCACGCCATTGCGCTCGCGATCGATTTGCTGATGCACATGCCCCCACAACACCGCGCGAACCTGCGGGAAGCGATCCAGCACTTCGAAGAACGCTTCCGGGTTGCGCAGGCCGATCGGCTCCATCCATGCGCAGCCGATCGGCACCGGATGATGATGCAGGCACACCAAATGATGGCGCTCCGGCGCTTCGCTCAGCGCGCGCGCGAGCAGTTGCAATTGATCATCCTGCAGATAGCCCGGCACCGAACCCGGCACCGCCGAGTCCAGCATCGTCACCCGCCAATTGCCAATATCGACCACCGGCTCCAGGAGCGTGCTTTGCACCGCCGCCTCGGCCATGACCATCGGCTCGTCGTGATTGCCGGGAATCCAGCGCGCGGGTGCACTGATCTGCGCGCTCAGTTGGCGGAATGCCTGATACGACTGCAGCGTGCCGTCCTGGGAAATATCTCCGGTGGCCAGCACCAGGTCGATCTGCGCCTGTTGCGCCAACACCAGGTCGATGACCTGTTGCAGGCTCTCGCGGGTCTTCATGCCCAGCAGCGTGCCGTCCGCCTCGGCGAACAGGTGGCTGTCGGACAACTGCACCAGCAGCGCCGGGTCGGCGCTGGTCAATGTCGATACGCTGGGCAAGGCGCTCTCCCGGGGCTAAGCACGCAATGGATGGGTGCGGCAATTATGCTGGGGGATGACACAAAGGGGAAACCGCCGAAGCGGACGCAGTTCACAACTAGCGAACGACTTCGTACTCGTGCCCCAACGCCAGGCAATGACTCAGCCATTCGCCCAGAAACACATTGAGCTGGGCCTTTTCATCGGGCTGGTGCATGGCGGCGTTCGGATAAGGATAGATGCCGCGAAAGCGTCGTGCATGCTCGGCGCTGACCACTTCGGCCATGCGCGCGTCGTGGTAGACCTGCACTTCCAGTTGCGGCACCGGCAACCACGGCAGACTGTGCTCCTGGCGCACCTGCAAGGTCGTGGTGTACGGGCAGGTCTGCAACACCTCGAGAGCGAGCACGCCAAGCATCTGCTCGCCCTGGGTCACGGCGATACGCCGCGCTTCGGGTTCGTTGCGCATGTCCGGCAGCAGTCGCATCAGGCGCGCGTAGTTGGCCTCGCAGGCGGCTTGCAGCCCCACGAGGTCAACCCGATAACGATCGCGCAGCTTGTTTACGACCATAGCCCCCTCACTTCGGCGCGGTTGAGCGCCAGCCACTGCAAGGCGATGATGCTCGCCGCGTTGGCAATCCGTCCGTCACGCACGGCCTGCAAGGCATCTTCAAATGCCCAGACCGTTACGCGAATGTCTTCGGCCTCTTCTTCCAGCCCGTGCAGCCCGCCGACACCGTCGGTGCTGCAACGCCCCAGATACAAATGCACGAATTCGTTGCTGCCACCCGGCGAGGGGAAATACTTGGTCATCGGCCACAACGCCTTGATGTCCAGTCCAGCTTCCTCCTGCGCCTCGCGGTGAGCAACTTCTTCCGGTTGCTCATCCTTGTCGATCAGACCGGCGACCAGTTCGACCAGCCACGGGTTGTCGGCCTTGCCCATGGCGCCGACACGAAACTGCTCGATCAACACCACTTCATCGCGCTGCGGATCGTAAGGCAGGACGCACACGGCATCGTGGCGCACGAAGATTTCACGATTGATCTCGCGGCTCATGCCACCGGCGAACAGCTCATGGCGCAGGTGCACACGGTCAAGCTTGTAAAAGCCCTCGTAGCATTTTTCGCGCCGCACGATATCCACGGCGGTCGGAATGGCGTTGGCAAAGTCAGTCATAATCTTCCTCTTTACTGCACATCCATTACGAGGTTGCTGTGTACAACCGGCAACCTCGACTTCGCGCCATCCTAACGCGCCCGCACCGTTTGATGCAGCCCCTTTACCGTCAGCGGGATGGACGGTGACGGTGAAACACACTCTAATCAGCTTAGTGGCGAACTGACTGCTTCGTTGAGAGTCGAAGCGGTAACTTTTTCGCCTTCCCCTGCTTTCGAAAGGACGCCCATGTCGCTTTTCAAAATTGCCTCTGTGGCCGCTATTGCCCTGACTCTGGGCGCTTGTGCCAGCCTGTTCCAGCCCAACTATCGCACGCCGCTGGAAACCACCCGCGACGCCTCGGAACAAC
Source organism: Pseudomonas sp. AC255 (assembly GCF_979258175.1). Classification (NCBI taxonomy): domain Bacteria; kingdom Pseudomonadati; phylum Pseudomonadota; class Gammaproteobacteria; order Pseudomonadales; family Pseudomonadaceae; genus Pseudomonas; species Pseudomonas sp. AC255. The sequence goes on from NZ_OZ409841.1 coordinate 4,757,604, forward strand.
TCAAACCCGGCTGTTCCAACCCCGATTGCCCGCTGGTGAACATCGACACCCTGCGCTTCCCGGACGAACCGGCGCTGGATGGCATCATCGAAAAACGTCTGCTGCAAATGACCCGCACCGAGAAGAACGCGCCGGTAGCGCCAACCCTGGCCGCCTACCGCGAGCAGTTCCTCGCCAGCGCCGGCCCGCGCAACAGCAGCTATCTGCAAGCGAAAGTACGCGAGCAGCATGACGGACTGGTGATCATCGAGCTGTCGAGCTACCTCGACACCGGCGGCGCCCACGGCACGCCGGGTCGCGGTTTCATCAACTATTCGCGCCAGCAGCACAAGGTGCTGAACCTGTCCGACATGTTGCTGCCGGGGCAGGAAGAGGCGTTCTGGAAAGCCGCGCAAGTGGCGCACAACAGTTGGCTGATCAGTACCAAGCTCGATCAGGAGGCGGAATTCGTCGCGAACTGGCCGTTCGTGAAAACCCCGCACGTGGCGCTGACCTATGGTGGCGTGATCCTCAAGTACGACGTGACTACCATCGCGCCTTATGCGCTGGGCCACGTCGAACTGAAGATTCCTTACCCGCGCCTGAACGGCATTCTCAAGCCTGAGCTGTTTCCCGGCCGTAACTGAAGGCCCGGCCCAGCACTAACTGCAACAGCCCTGCCAGCACCAGCGCCGGCAGGGTTGCGCCGACATCCGGATACAGATTCGCCAGCAAGTGGTAGGTGCTCACACCACCCAGCCACGCCAGCAACGCCGGCCAGCGCAATGCGGCTGACGCGACCTGAGCACTGCGTTTGCGCAGAATGAAGTGATCCACCAGCACCACGCCGAACAACGGCGCAAACACCGAGCCGATCAACAGCAGGAAATTCTGGTACTGCGCCAACGGCGCCAGCAGTGCGATCAGCGTGCAGATCACGCCGATGGCCAAGGCCAGATGCTCGACTTTCAGACGCAACAGAATCCCGCTCGATACCGCCGCCGAATGAATATCGGCAAAAGCGTTTTCCGACTCGTCGAGCAGAATCAGCAACAGCGGAATGCCCAGGCCGGCGCCAGCCAAGGCCAGCAGCAACGCATTGACTTCACCGCTCGGCGCGAACGCCAGGGTGTAGGCCACGCCAAGGCTCATCAGCCAGAAATTACCGATGAAAAAACCGACAGCCGTGCCACCGAAAACATTCTTCGCACGCTTGCCGAAACGCGAGTAGTCGGCAATCAGCGGCAGCCATGACAGCGGCATGGCGATGGCAATGTCGAAGCCCACGGCGAACGGCATCGAACCGTCACCGGCGCGCACCCACAGCGCCGCGAGGTCGGTTTTGGCGAACAGGTTCCAGGTCAGCCACAGGCACGCGGCGAGCAACAGCCAGATGCCCCACTTGCGCAGAATCTGCCGCACGAACGTCAACGGCCCGCTCACCGCGAGCAAGGTCGCCAGCGCACCGAAGAACAGCGTCCACAGAATCGGATTGGCCCACAGCGAACCTTCGCTGAAGGCGCGGCTGCCGAGCAGACTGGCGGCGTCGCGCATGACGATGATTTCGAACGAGCCCCAGCCGATCAGTTGCAGCAGATTGAGCAGCGCCGGCAGGCTCGCGCCTTTGCTGCCGAGGCTGAGCTTCAGCGCCGCCATCGATGACAGGCCGGTGTCGCTGCCGATCACGCCGACTGCAGCCAGCAACAGCACGCCCACCAGCGTGCCAAGGAAGATCGCCAGCAAAGAACCGGACAGACCCAGACCCGGCGCGAGCAATGCGCCGGTCTGCAAAACCATCAGGCCGATGCCGAGGGAGAACCACAGGGAAAACAGATCGCGCCCGCCGAACACACGCTTTGCAGCGGGGACGGCGAGATCGGGGGAATAAGTGCCGGGTTGAATGCTCAAGGGTGTTATCTCAAAGGGACATTTGTTGTGATCGTTCCCACGCTCTGCGTGGGAATGCCTCTCGGGACGCTCCGCGTCCAGTGACGCGGAGCGTCACGGGCTGCATTCCCACGCGGAGCGCGGGAACGATCAGTACGGGGTCAAACTTTCTTGTACAGCTGACTGCCTTCCTTCTTGAACCGCTCGGCCTGTTCCGCGAGTCCTTTGGCGACGTCCACATCGACCGCATCGATGCGTTGGTTGGCCGCGTATTCACGGACTTCCTGGGTGATCTTCATCGAGCAGAATTTCGGCCCGCACATCGAGCAGAAGTGCGCGACCTTGGCCGAGTCCTTCGGCAGGGTTTCGTCGTGATAGGAGCGCGCGGTGTCCGGATCCAGGCCGAGGTTGAACTGGTCTTCCCAGCGGAATTCGAAACGCGCCTTGCTCAGTGCGTTATCACGAATCTGCGCGCCCGGGTGTCCCTTGGCCAGGTCCGCTGCGTGGGCGGCGATCTTGTAAGTGATGATCCCGGTCTTCACGTCATCCTTGTTCGGCAGGCCCAAGTGCTCCTTCGGCGTCACGTAGCAGAGCATCGCGCAACCGAACCAGCCGATCATCGCCGCGCCGATACCCGAGGTGATGTGGTCATAGCCCGGCGCAATGTCGGTAGTCAGCGGGCCGAGGGTGTAGAACGGCGCCTCGTCGCAGCATTCGAGCTGCTTGTCCATGTTCTCTTTGATCAATTGCATCGGCACGTGGCCCGGGCCTTCGATCATGCATTGCACGTCGTGTTTCCAGGCGATCTTGGTCAGCTCGCCGAGGGTTTCCAGTTCGCCGAATTGCGCTTCGTCGTTGGCGTCGGCAATCGAGCCCGGACGCAGGCCATCGCCCAGCGAGAAGCTGACGTCGTAGGCCTTCATGATTTCGCAGATTTCGTCGAAGTGGGTGTAGAGGAAGTTCTCTTTGTGGTGCGCCAGGCACCACTTGGCCATGATCGAACCGCCACGGGAGACGATGCCGGTGACGCGCTTGGCGGTCAGCGGCACGTAGCGCAGGAGCACGCCGGCGTGAATGGTGAAGTAGTCGACGCCCTGCTCGGCCTGTTCGATCAACGTGTCGCGGAACAGCTCCCAGGTCAGGTCTTCAGCGACGCCGTTGACCTTTTCCAGCGCCTGATAGATCGGCACGGTACCGATCGGCACCGGCGAGTTGCGGATGATCCACTCGCGGGTTTCGTGAATGTGTTTGCCGGTGGACAGGTCCATCACCGTGTCCGAGCCCCAGCGAATTCCCCAGGTCAGTTTCGCCACTTCTTCTTCGATCGAAGAACCCAGGGCGCTGTTGCCGATGTTGCCGTTGATCTTCACCAGGAAGTTACGGCCGATGATCATCGGTTCCAGTTCGACGTGGTTGATGTTGGCGGGAATGATCGCGCGGCCACGGGCGATTTCTTCGCGGACGAATTCAGGGGTGATTTCTTGCGGAATGCTTGCGCCGAAGCTGTGGCCGGCATGTTGCTGCTTGAGCAAACCGGCCGCACGGGCTTCTTGCAGTTTCATGTTTTCGCGGATGGCAACGTATTCCATCTCGGCGGTGATGATGCCTTTGCGCGCGTAGTGCATCTGGCTGACGTTGGCCCCGGCCTTGGCGCGGCGCGGGTTGTTGACGTGGGCGAAGCGCAGTTTGGTCAGCTCGGCATCGGCCAGACGCTGCTGGCCGAAGTTCGAGCTCAGGCCCGGCAGGCGCTCGGTATCGCCACGGTCATCGATCCACGCTGAACGCACATCGCCAAGGCCTTTGCGCACATCGATGACCACGTTCGGATCGGTGTACGGGCCGGAAGTGTCGTAGACCGTGACCGGCGCATTGATCTCGCCGCCGAAATCGGTCGGGGTTACATCGAGGCTGATTTCGCGCATCGGCACGCGGATGTCCGGGCGCGAGCCCTGAACGTAGATTTTTTGCGAACGGGTGAACGGCTTGACCGATTGCTCGTCGACCTTGGCCGAGTCACTCAGGTTGATCGCGTTTTTTCTTTTGTTGTCATCACGGGCTCTCCAGACAGCATCCAGCAGTGGATTGTCGGAGCAGAACCTGAAAGGCACGGACGCACCAGGACCGGTGCTGTGCATTCGTCATGAGCGTTCGATTGTCGAACAATATCCCGGACGAAGCACAAGAGGACTCGCCGGGTGACGAGAAATCTTGTTCCCTACGCAGGCGCTAACCTGATCAGGTTCAACGGGATCCGAAATTATTCGATCTCAGCCTCATAGCAAGGCACCCCGACAAGAACCCGGCCAGTCTAGACACAACCACCGAGGAACGCCAACACCGCAGCGAACGCCATGATGAATGGCGTAAATACCCAGGCTGGCCGATTGTTGCCGGAGCAATGCGCAACTACACTCGCTTGGCCTGCCCAGCCTTGACGCTGTGCGGGCTGCGCCTTACCTTTGGCGCCCGGATTACTTCCATAATATTCATGCTAGGGATCGCCTCATGCTGCGCAAACTTTCATTGGCTGTTGCCGTGTCCTGTGCGTCCAACACAATGGCCTGGGCAGCGGAAGCACCCTTGTCGACCAAAACCGATCTGGTCAGCGTCTATCAGGAAGCGGTCGACAACAACGCCGACCTCGCCGCGGCCCGCGCCCAGTATGGCGCGCAGAAAGAAGTGGTGCCGCAGGCCCGCGCCGGTCTGCTGCCGAACCTGTCCGGCGGCGCCGAAGTCGCCGACGTGCGCACCTCGATCGACCAGCCTTCGGCCATCGCCAACCGCAGCGCGCATTCCTATCAGGCGACACTGGCGCAGCCGCTGTTCCGCGCCGATCGCTGGTTCCAGTATCAAGCGGCGAAGGACGTCAACGAGCAGGCCGCGCTGCAGCTCTCGGCGACCGAGCAGAACCTGATCCTGCAGAGCGCCGAAAGCTACTTCAACGTGCTGCGCAGCCAGGACAATCTGGCCTCGACCAAGGCTGAAGAAGCGGCGTTCAAACGTCAGCTCGATCAGTCCAACGAGCGCTTCGATGTCGGCCTTTCGGACAAGACCGACGTGCTGCAATCGCAAGCCAGTTACGACACCGCGCGAGCCAACCGCATCGTCGCCCAGCGTCAGGTCGATGATGCGTTCCAGGCGTTGATCACCCTGACCAACCGTCAGTACAACTCGATTCAGGGCATCGTCCACACGCTGCCGATTCTGCCGCCTTCGCCCAACGATGCGAAATCCTGGGTCGACACGGCGGCGCGGCAGAACCTCAATCTGCTCGCCAGCAACTACGCGGTCAGCTCCGCCGAGCAGACGCTCAGGCAGCGCAAGGCCGGCCATTTGCCGACCCTCGATGCCGTGGCGAAATACGAGAAAGGCGACAACGACGCCCTCGGCTTCGCCAACCCCAACTCGTTCGGCGCGCCCTACGGCGGCAACGTCGAGCAGAGCACGCTGGGCCTGCAACTGAACATCCCGATCTACAGCGGCGGGCTGACCAGTTCGCAAGTGCGTCAGTCCTATGCGCAACTGGATCAGAGCGAACAGCAGCGCGAATCGCTGCGCCGGCAAGTGGTGGAAAACACCCGCAATCTGCACCGAGCGGTAAACACCGACGTCGAGCAGGTGCAGGCGCGCCGCCAGTCGATCATCTCCAACCAGAGTGCGGTGGAAGCCACGGAAATCGGTTATCAGGTCGGCACGCGCAACATCGTCGACGTGCTCGACGCGCAGCGCCAGCTGTACACCTCGGTGCGCAACTACAACAACACCCGCTACGACTACATCCTCGACAACCTGCGCCTGAAGCAGGCGGCGGGGACGCTGAACCCGGGTGATCTGGAAGATCTGCGGCGCTATCTGAAAGCCGATTACAACCCGGACAAGGACTTCCTGCCGCCGGATCTGGCGTCGGCGGCTGAGGCGCAGCTCAAGGCCCGGCCTTAAGCGCTAAAAACAAAAGATCGCAGCCTTCGGCAGCTCCTACAGGGAAATGCATTCCAACTGTAGGAGCTGCCGAAGGCTGCGATCTTTTTGCTTACTTGATCAATCTGCCCAAGCTATCCAGCAGCCGCTGCAACGCGCCCTGATTACGGCGCATCACCGCCAGCCCGGCCTCCGCCATGCGCTGCGCATCACGCGGCAGTTCGAACAAGCGCTGCACCTCGACTGCGAGGCCTTCGGCATCATCCACTTCGGCCAATGCCCCGGCTTCGCGCAATTGCGCGGCGATGTCGAGGAAGTTGAACAGGTGCGGGCCGCTGAGTACCGGTTTTGCCAGCGCGGCGGGTTCAAGCAGGTTGTGCCCGCCGTTCGGCATCAGACTGCCGCCGACAAAAGCGCTGTCAGCCAGGGCATAGAGAAACAGCAACTCGCCCATGGTGTCGCCGAGCAGCACGCTCGTTTGCGCATCGACATTGGCCCCGGTCGAGCGACGTACCGTGGCGAAACCTTCGCGCTGGCACAAGTCGAACACCGAATTGAAACGCTCGGGATGACGCGGCACCAGAATCAGCAACGCATCGGGATGCCTGCCCAGCAAACGACGATGGGCGTCGAGCACCACTTCGTCTTCGCCTTCGTGAGTGCTGGCGGCGATCCACACGGGACGATCCTGTGCCTGCCACTGGCTACGCAGTTCGGCTGCACGCTGCAACAGTTGCGGGTCGATGGTCAGGTCGAACTTGATCGAACCAGTGACTTCAACGGTTTCCGAACGCGCGCCGAGATCGCGGAAGCGCTGGGCCTCGGCTTCGGTCTGCACCGCCAACAGGCTCATCTCGGCAAGCATCGGCGCAGTGAGTTTGCTGAAGCGGCCATAGCCTTTGGCGGAGCGCTGCGACAACCGCCCATTGGCCAACGCCACCGGAATCCCGCGCTTGGCACATTGATGAATATGGTTAGGCCACAGCTCGGTCTCCATGATCACTGCAAGCCTGGGCTGTACGCGATCAAGAAAACGCGCCGCCGCACAAGGCAAGTCATACGGCAGATAGCAGTGTTGAATGCGCGCCTCGTTGGCGAACAGTGCCTGAATCCGCTCCGAACCGGTCGGGGTCATGCAGGTCACGGTGATCGGCAGCGTCGGATAGCGTTCCAGCAGCGCGCGGATCATCGGCGCGGCGGCAATGCTTTCGCCGACCGACACCGCGTGCACCCAGATGCCACCGGGCTGCAGGGTGGGCATGCGATAAGTGAAACGTTCGCCAATCCGTTTGGCATACGCCGGCGCCTTGCGCGCACGCAGCCATAGCCGAATCGCCACCAATGGCAGCCCCAGGTAAAACAGCGCGGTGTAGAGAGTTCTATTCATGGCGGCGGAGTTTATCGGCTTTTGTCGCCGATCGCCCGCAAGTGCACGGCAAAACGTTCCGCCAGCCAGCGCGCGGCCGGGCCGAGCGGTTCGTCGCGGCGCCAGACCAGTTCCACCACCAGCGCTGGCGGCGTCCATTCGCTGTCGAGCTCAATCATCTGGCCTTGATACGCCGAGTACTGCACAACGTGGCGCGGCAACCAGGCCCAGCCGAGATCGCGCACCAACCATTCGGACATTACGTAAAAACTGTCGGCGCGCCATACCTGTGGGCTGGCCGGCTCGTTGCCGGGATAGACGCTGGTCTGCGTCGACATCAGCAATTGCCGGTGCTGCGCCAGTTGCTGGCAGGTCACATAGGAATGCTGCGCCAGCGGATGATTGACGCCACAGACCGTGACCATTTCCACTCGACCCAGTACGCGGCGCTCAAGGGCTTCGGGGATTTCATCGTGATAGAACAGCAGGCCGAGGTCGGCGCGACGTTCGACCAGTTTGCGCGCGACTTCGCCTTGGGCGGCGCTGGTCAGTTGCACTTCCAGGCTGGGAAACTGCTCGGCCAGTTCGCCGAAACTTTCCACCAGCGCCTGATAGGGCATCGCCTCGTCCTGGGCCACGCGCAACTGCGCCTCCTGGCCGCGCAGCATGGCCATGGCGCGGCCGTTGAGGCGCTCGCACTGGCGCAATACTTCGCGGGCTTCTTCCAGCAACGCCTCGCCCGCCTCGGTGAGACGGGGCTGACGGCCACTGCTGCGCTCGAACAGGCTCACGCGCAAATCCTCTTCGAGCATCGCAACAGCGCTGCTGATCGCCGACTGCGCCTTGCGTTGTCGACGCGCCACGGCGGAGAACGAACGCTGTTCTGCAACGTCGACAAATACCCGCAGCTGCTCGAGATTCCATTGCATACGATTTTTCAACCTATCTACTGAACAGATAGGTAATGACTTTACCCCATCTGAGCAATCCCTAGAATGTCACTCCAGCAAGCAATGATTTATTTGAGGATCAAACCATGAACGCCTACGTCTATCTGGCCATCGCCATCTGCGCCGAAGTGATCGCCACCGTTTCGATGAAAGCGGTCAAGGGCTTCAGCACACCGCTGCCGCTGATTCTGGTGATTGTCGGCTACGGGATTGCATTCTGGATGCTGACGCTGGTGGTACGCACCGTACCGGTGGGCGTTGCCTACGCCGTCTGGGCGGGGATGGGCATTGTCATGGTCAGCGTCGCGGCGCTGTTCATCTACGGGCAGAAACTCGACGTACCGGCGATGCTGGGGATGGCGTTGATCGTGCTAGGGGTCGTCGTGATTCAGCTGTTTTCGAAAACCGCGGGGCATTGAAGAAAAAGATCGCAGCCTTCGGCAGCTCCTACAGGTAACGCATTCCAAGGTAGGAGCTGCCGAAGGCTGCGATCTTTTTTCACATCGGAGGCCGATGTCTGAGTCTGTATACTGCGCCCTCGTCTTGAGCACTGAGGTCGTTGCATGCCATCCGTTATTTCCACCGACGTTCTGATTGTCGGCGCTGGTGTCGCCGGCCTCTGGCTGAATGCGCGCCTGCGCGGTCAGGGTTTTTCGACCGTGCTGGTGGAAAGCGCCAGCCTCGGTGGCGGGCAGAGCGTGAAGTCACAGGGCATCATCCACGGCGGCGCCAAGTACGCGCTGCACGGCGCGCTGACCGGGGCCTCGGAAGCCATCGCCGACATGCCGCGCCGCTGGCGCGAGGCGCTGGCCGGCAATGGTGAGCTGGATCTGTCCGGCGTGCGCCTGCTGTCCGAAGCCCATTACCTGTGGTCGCCAGGCACTTTGGCCGGCAACCTCACCAGTTTCTTCGCCAGCAAAGCCGTGCGTGGCCGGGTCGATCAGGTCAAGGGCGATGAACTGCCGCTGGCCCTGCAAGACAAGCGTTTCAAGGGCAAGGTCTATCGCCTCGCCGAACTGGTAGTGGATGTCCCGAGCCTGATCCAGCGCCTGGCCGAGCTGGCCGGTGACGGTCTGCTCGCCGGGCAGGTCATCGAACCGTTGCTGGAAGCCGGCGTGCTGGTCGGCCTGAAAGTCGATGGCCGTGAGATCCGCGCTCAGCGCATCGTCCTCAGCGCCGGCGCCGGCACGGCCGAACTGCTTGAAGCCCTGGGCCTGAGCCGTCCGGCCATGCAGCGCCGCCCCCTGCACATGATCCTCGCCAAAGGCCCCGGCTTGAAACCGTTGTACGCGCACTGCCTGGGCGGCGGGACCAAGCCGCGCATCACCGTGACCACGCACCCGGCCGCTGACGGCCAGTGGGTCTGGTACATGGGCGGCGACATCGCCGAAAGCGAAGGCGTGGCTCGCGAGCCGGCCGAACAGATCGCCACCGCGCAAAAGGAAATCGGCCAATTGCTGCCGTGGATCGACCTCAGCACTACGCAATGGGCCACCCTGCGCGTCGACCGCGCGGAGCCGCTGCAAACCGGCCTGACCCGCCCGGACAACGCATTCCTCGCCGAGGAAGGTCGCTTGCTCGTCGGCTGGCCGACCAAACTGGCACTGGCGCCAGACTTCGCCGACCGCGTTATCGCTTCGTTGCAACGCGACGGCATCCAGCCGCAGGCGACTGATCCGCTGCCGCCGCTGCCGAAACCACCGCTCGGTGTACCCGCGTGGGAGCAACTGCTGCCATGAGCATCGCCACTCTGCACGAACTTCATCGCCCACTGGGTAGCACCGGCCTGACGGTTTCGCCGCTGGGCCTGGGCACGGTCAAACTCGGCCGCGATCAAGGGGTGAAATACCCCAACGGCTTTCAGATTCCCGGTGATGACGAGGCGCGCATGCTGCTGCGCCAGGCGCGCGATCTGGGCATCAACCTGATCGACACCGCACCGGCCTATGGTCGCAGCGAAGAACGCCTCGGCCCGCTGCTGCGCGGCCAGCGTCAGGACTGGGTGATCGTCAGCAAGGTCGGCGAGGAGTTTGCCGATGGCCTGTCGCGCCACGACTTCAGCGCCGCGCACACGCGAATGTCGGTCGAGCGCAGCCTGCAACGTCTGGAAACGGATTTTATCGATCTGGTCCTCGTGCACTCGGACGGCAACGACATGGACATCCTTGAGCACGAAGAGGTCTACGCCACCCTCGCGGCGCTGAAGGCCGAGGGCAAGATTCGCGGCTTCGGGTTTTCCGGCAAAACCGTCGAAGGCGGCTTGAAAGCGCTGGAGCAAGGCGACTGCGCGATGGTCACCTACAATCTGAACGAACAAAACGAAAAGGCGGTCATTGACTATGCTGCTGCCCACGGCAAAGCCATTCTGGTGAAAAAAGCCCTGGCCAGCGGTCATGTCTGTCTGAGTCCGGGAGTCGATCCGGTGCGCGCCAGCTTCGAGTTGCTGTTCACTCAGCCAGGTGTCGCCAGTGCTATTGTCGGCACGATCAATCCGCTGCACCTCGCCCATAACGTAGCGACCGTTGCCCAGGTCCTGCGTAGTCACTGACGCCGCCCCGCGGCCTTAAGCCAGGAGCCGATATGCCGCGCACGCTCATCCGCAAGAACCCGAGCAACTTCAAAACACTGCCGCTGTTCGTCGAAGCCACGCCCGAAGGCCTGAGCTATCAGAGCGTCGGCATGCCGCTGAACTTCGCCCAGACCCTGCAACGGCGCAAACCGGTCAGTGTTGCCGACAGCGAGCGCTTTGCCCTGGAACTGGCCAACCTCGGCGTGTCCGTGCGCCTGACCCTGCACTGGCAGAATCGCGATTACTGGGTGCTGGTGCGCCAGCGTCGGCAGGATCGCGGCGACGTTGTGCTGAAACTGATTTCCGGCTATGTGCCTGCTCATGAGCTGAACATTCCGCTGCACACGGCGATTCAGGAGATTGCCGAAGAGTGCCTGCTGGAAACCCCGGAAGGCTGGCTCGGCGGGCGCTTCAACGAGACTTGGTTGCCGGCGCCCTACTCCGCTGCGCTGCATTACCGTGAGGCGTTGCCGTTTCGCCTGACGCCGTTGTCCGGTTCGGCGCGTCCGGTGCGCTGCGCCAACCTGCAATTGCTGGAGCGACCAAGGGCGTACGTGCATCTGCCGACGGCGTCCCTGCAATTGATCTATGACTTGCGCCTGGACGTGCCCAAGGAGGCGAAGTCCTTGAGCCTGTTTCATGTCGACGAGCGTCTGGAAGGCGATCAACTGGTGGCGCGGCTCGATCGCAAACGGCCAGACCTGTACTTGATGCCATTGCACGACGGTCAGCCGCTGCCTGAGTTGTACACCCTGAAAAAGGATCAACTGTATCCGGCGAGTACGCGCGGTCTGTATCTGGCCGAAAGCTTCGCGCGACAGGATGGCTGGTTGGTGCGCGATGAGCGGATTCGCTGGAAAGACTGGTTGCGCCAACAGGGCCTGACGCCAGCGGAGAAAGCCACTGGACTGGCACGCCTGCGCGGCAAGGCCAGGCAGCTGCTGAAGAAAATCGTACCGCGCAAGAAAGTGAATTCCTGAAAGCAAAAAATCGCAGCCTTCGACGGCTCCTGCATTGGAATGTATTCCCCTGTAGGAGCTGCCGCAGGCTGCGATCTTTGATCTTATTGGCCGCGGATCTTTTCCACGATCGCTGTCGTCGAGCTGTTTTCCACCAGACCCAAAACTTTCACGGTACCGCCGTAAGCGGTAACGATATCCGCGCCGACCACCTGATCGATACCGTAATCGCCGCCCTTGACCAGCACGTCCGGCTTGACCTCGCGCAGCAGGTTTTCCGGTGTGCCTTCAGAGAAACTGATCACCCAGTCCACCGCGCCGAGACCGGCGAGTACCGCCATGCGGCGATCCACGCTGTTGATCGGCCGGCCCGGGCCTTTCAGGCGGCTGACCGAGGCGTCATCGTTGACCGCCACGATCAGACGGTCGCCCTGAGCGCGGGCCTGTTCCAGATAGGTCACGTGGCCGGCATGCAGGATATCGAAGCAGCCATTGGTGAAGACAATCCGCTCGTTGTGCGCACGGGCATCGTCAACCGCCAGCAGCAGTTGCTCAAGACCCAGCACGCCTCGCTCCGAACCTTCTTCGCGCTGAATGGCGCGGCGCAGTTCCGGGGCGCTGATCGCTGCGGTACCCAACTTGCCGACGACGATGCCTGCTGCCAGATTGGCCAGCGCCACGGCGTGCGGCAGTTCTTCGCCTGCGGCAATGGCCGCGGCCAGGGTCGAAATCACCGTATCGCCGGCACCGGTCACGTCGAACACTTCGCGGGCGCGGGCCGGCAGATGCAACGCCGGATGATCCGGACGCAGCAAGGTCATGCCGTGTTCACCACGGGTCACCAGCAGCGCGCCGAGGTCGAGCTCCTGCATCAGGACGGCGCCCTTGCTCACCAGTTCGTGCTCATCGGCGCAACCACCGACGATGGTTTCGAACTCGCTGAGATTCGGTGTGATCAGGCTGGCACCGCGGTAGATCGAAAAGTCCTTGCCCTTGGGATCAGCCAATACCGGAATACCCTTGGCACGAGCGGCCTGGATCAGGGCCTGGTGATTTTTCAGTGCACCTTTACCGTAATCCGACAACACCAGCACCTTGATGCCTTCAAGCAACCCGTCAACCTGCGCGGCCAGTGCCAGAGCATCGGTGGCGAACACTTCTTCGAAATCGATACGCAGCAACTGCTGGTGCCGGCTCATGACCCGCAGCTTGACGATGGTCGGCTGGTGCGCGATGCGCTGAAACAAGGCGCGCACGCCCGCGCCCTTGAGACTGTTGCTCAGGCTGTCGGCGGCTTCGTCATCGCCGGTCACGCCCACCAGCGATGCCGGTGCACCCAGCGCGGCAATGTTCAGCGCCACGTTGGCGGCACCGCCCGGGCGATCTTCGATCTGCTCGACCTTGACCACCGGCACCGGTGCCTCAGGGGAAATCCGTGAGGTTCCGCCATGCCAGTAACGGTCGAGCATGACATCGCCGACCACCAAGACAGGGGCTTGATCGAATCGCGGCATCGACAATTTCATGGAGCAACCCACATACAAAATGAACAGGGGCGCGATATTAACAGGATCGCGCGCGCCGGGAATACACGAGGGTGAGGCTGGCCCACCCTCATCTGCAGATCAGGCAATGTCTACAGCCGGGGCATCCAGCCCCATCGCATGCAGACGCGCGTAGTAGCCATTATGAGCAAGCAGTTGGGCATGAGTGCCGCGTTCGACGATCTCGCCCTGATCCATGACAAGGATCAGATCGGCCTTCTCGATGGTCGACAAACGGTGGGCAATGACCAGCGTGGTGCGGCCTTTCATGACATGGTCGAGTGCCGCCTGAATGTGCCGCTCGGACTCGGTATCAAGGGCCGACGTCGCTTCGTCGAGGATCAGCAGCGGGGCGTTTTTCAGCAAGGCCCGGGCAATCGCCAGGCGCTGACGCTGTCCGCCAGACAACAGCACACCGTTCTCGCCGACCTGGGTATCCAGGCCTTGAGGCATCTGCGCGATGAAGTCCATGGCAAATGCATCCCTGGCGGCTTTCTCGATATCTTCGCGAGGCGCGCCTGCCAGATCGCCGTAAGCGATGTTGTTGGCGATGGTGTCGTTGAACAGCGTCACGTGCTGGGTCACTTGCGCTACATGGCGGCGCAGATTGCGCAGACGATAGTCCTCGATTTCGACATCATCGAGCAGGATTTCGCCGGTCTCGTGGTGATAGAAGCGCGGAATGAGACTGGCCAGCGTCGATTTGCCGCTGCCGGAACGCCCGACCAGGGCGATCATCTGACCTGGCGATGCGGTGAAGCTGATGTTTTTCAGCACTTCCCGTTCAGTGCCCGGGTAAGTGAAGCTGAGGTTGTTCACCGCCAGATGGCCACTGACCCGATCACGCTCGATCGTACCGGTGTCGATTTCCGGCTCGACATCGAGCTGCTCGAAAATGCTTTCGGCGCCGGCCACACCTTTCTGGATGGTCGAGCTGACTTCAGACAATTGCCGGATCGGTTTGGGCAGCAAACCGGCAGCCGTGATGTACGCGACCAGATCACCGGCCGTTGCATCACCGCGCAGGAACAACACCAGGAACATCAACACCGCCATGGCGGTGTAGATCACCAGCTGCAGCATCGGCGTATACACCGCGCCAGTCTTGGTCATGCGCAACTGTTTGTCGGTGTTGCTCTGGCTGGCCGCCGCAAAACGCTGCTGCTCATAAGCTTCGCCACCAAAACTGCGCACGACGCGATAGCCTTGAATGGTTTCGGAAGCCACATGGGTGACGTCGCCCATGGCCACTTGAATCTTCTTGCTCTGCTTGCGGAATTTCTTGCTGGTGTTGCCGACCATGAACGCGATCACCGGCAGAATGGCCAGCATCACCAGAGTCAGTTTCCAGTTCATCCACAGCAGATAGGCGAACAGGAAAACCACGGTCAGGCCTTCGCGGATCACCACTTTGATGGCATCCGTGGCGGCGCCGGTGACCATGGTCACGTTGAAAGTGATGCGCGAGATCAGATGACCCGAGTTATGGGTATCGAAATAGCGGTTGGGCAGTACCAACAGCTTGTTGAACAGTTCGATACGCAGGTCATGCACCAGCCCCAACGAAACCCTCGCCAGGTAATAGTTGCCGAGAAACGAGCCGAGGCCTTGCCACGCTGCGATCAGGATGATCAGCAACGGCACAGCCATCAGCAATTGCACGTCTCGCAGATAGGGAACGTTGGGGAAGAGCACCGCTTCCGGGTTGCTCAGGCCATCGACAAAATACTTGAGAATCCCGGCCAGCATCGGTTGCGTGGAAGCAAAGATCACGAAGCCCACGATACTCAGCAGGAAAAGACCGATATAGGGTTTTACATACCCCAACAGCCGAAAGTAGATTTTCAGGCTGGATTCCTGTTCCGCTTTGGGCGGTGCGTCAGTCATCGTAGAGCTCACTGGTTAAGAAGAACGCGAAATTTTATCACAAGCGCCGCCATTGGCCCGCGCCCATACCAAAACGCTGGCAAGCCCCAACGGCAGCCAGCTGATGAACCACTCGGCACGCGGGGTGCCGGTCAGGCTGGCAGCGTCGAATTGCATCGCCAGTGTCGAGAACAGCCAGATACCGATAACCCCGCGGGCATACAGCGTTTCCCGAACTTTCCATGCCTGGAAAATAATGGCGAACCAGACGGCAGACCATAACAGCAGTCCCGGCAGACCCAGCACGATCGCGACATGCGTGAACAGATTGTGGGCGTGATCGAAAGTCATGCCCGACCAGAAAACCCGGTAGTCCCCACCCAGGCCCAACCCACCCCAGGGATGTTGGGCAATCATATCCAGAGAGGCCATCAGAATCTGCGGACGATACGAGACCCCGCGCGCCAGAACCAGCGGTTCGAAAAACCACAGCGCCAGCATCGCCACCACCAGAGCTACGGCCGCGACGATGCGACTGTGCCGGTCACGGCACCACATCGGCATGGCCAGGATGGTCAGGAACAATGCCAATCCTGCACCACGACTCTGACTCATCAGCACAAATGTGCCCAGCACCACCAGCGCCAACGCATAGATCACTTGCCATATCACACCGCGGGGCGCCCACAAGGCCAACCACACAGCCGCCACGCCGATCACATAACCGCCGAGGATCGGATGGGCCAGTTCACCCAGCCCTTCCACCCGGGCAGACCAGACGTTACCTTCGATGATGTAAAACCTGACGATGGCCACCAGCGCAGTCACTGCCAGCCCCAGCCCGCCCCACTGCATGATGCGGATCAATCGCTCGGGACGGCCATTGGCAAACACCGGAAAAAACAGCAGGAACACCACGATATACAACAGGCGCTTGGCTTCGCGGCCGGGCTCAGGTGCGTTTGTCCATGCCAGACTGATCAGCGACCAGATCAGCAGACCCAGCATTGCCAGGTAGATCCAGCGTTGCTCGTAGAGCACTTCTCTGACGCGATGGCGCGCCGGCCAGCACAGCAAAAGCGCAGGCAGCCAGACAAACGCGACCAACCCTTGCTGATAAACCTTGTTGGTAGGCGCCACAGCAATGGCCAGTAAAAACCACAAGAGCCCCGTCGCCATCCATAGTTGCGCCCAGCGTGTTTCCTGCATCAATCTGCTCCTGACAAGGGTTCGCCCATCCGATGTGGCATGGTTAAAATCGAAACTTTTCGGCATCATTGCCTGCTACAACACCCCGCACTTTCGACAAGGCTGCCTACGATGCGATGCTCCCGGCTTTCACAAGCCGCTCTAGACCAAATGATCGACGCTGCCAAAGTTCTGGAAGCGGACAGCTATGGGCCGAAAGTCTACCTGCTGCAGGATGGGAAAATTCTCAAACTGTTTCGTCGCAAAAGGTTTTTTCATCCGCCTTGTTTCGCCCCTACTCGAAGCGATTCATCGACAATGCCGTCGAGCTGCACAAACTCGGCGTGCCGACCTTGCAGATCCTCCAGTTCTTTCGCCTTGAGAAACCAGGCATGACCGCCGTGCTGTATGAGCCTCTGCCAGGGCAAACGCTGCGCCAGATCGCCGCAAAACAAGGTTTCAACTGGACTCAGGCATTGCCGGATCTGGCCGAGCTGATACGCAGCCTGCACCGTTCGGGCATCTACTTCCGCTCCCTGCATCTTGGCAACATCGTCGTCACACCAGACAACCGCATGGGCCTGATCGATGTCGCCGACATGCGCTTCACCCGCGGACCGTTGCCAAAGCGCTTGATCAAACGCAACCTGCAACATTTCGCACGCTATATTGCGCGCGAGAAGCTGAACGACAGCTTTCCGATGCAGGCACTGGAGCGCGCGGTCTTGTCGTCATGAAAACAATGCGCGGGCAGCCTGGCTGAAGCTCGACCAGGCCTCGTCCGGAGCGAGCATCCGGTACTGCTCGGCATTGATCGCTTGAGATGAGGCACTGAAGGCGCGGTCGATGGCCTCGGACCAGGCTTTCGTGTCATTGACCGGCGCATACCAGCCGGCACTGCCCAGCTGTTCGCTGAACACCTCCAGATCGCTGCACAGCACCGGTACGCCGGCCATCACCGCTTCCTGCATGACCAGACCCAGACCCTCCTCCAGCGAAGGGATGGCCACCCAGTCAAACGCACGATAAAGCTGCGCTGCTTCGCTCACATGCCCGGTCAGCAAGACCTTCTCGTGCAAGCCAAGCGCGTCGATGCGCTGTTCCAGCGCCGCGCGTTTGGAGCCTTCGCCAATAATGACCAGGCGCAAGTCCGGGCGGGTGTCGAGTGCTGCGGCAAAGGCATCCAGCAGATAGCCGAAACCCTTCTCGGAGACCAGCCGCCCTACCGCGCCCAATACCGGCGTATCGCCTTGCGGCAATCCCAATCGTGCCCGGGCTTGCTCACGGGTGAACAGGTCAGCGCGAAACGCCACCGGATCGAACGCACTTCGCAGCGCGGTGACAGGCAGTTGCAGATCGCGGGCCAGTGAATCGGCAAGGGTGCTGGAGACGGCAACCAATGTCAGTCGGGACGCAGGGATTGCCTGAAAGAGTGCCTGGTCGCCGGCATTCAAACGCGCCGAACCGTGGAAGATCACCACCGCGCGAATATGCGGCAGTTTCTTTAGGACCGGTAACAACGTGCGTGCGACACCCATGCCGTCCAGCAGCAGCAATCGAGCGTCACTGTCCACGAGCGCCTGGCGAAACCTCGCCCGCATCACGGGTTTGGCCAAACGCCAGAAATGCCGACCCTTCAGGCGGGCTGACGATAACTGCCACTCACGCACCTCACCGACATCCACGCCGCACTCGGCTCCCTGCCCCTGGAGCAGCCAGGTCTTGACCACCGCCGACGGTGCCGCCTGAGAGAGTATTTGCTGATGCACTTTATGGATTGATGCGAACGGAGCGCCACCGGCCCACATGATATTGAGAATATTCATCGAGCAGAAAGCCGTTGCACGGATTTGCGGGGACAAGCTGCGGCGTACTCGAACTCAGTTGATGAACCAGCCAATGCAGACTCCCAGCAACAGAAACAAGGCAAATTTAATCTGCTCGCGGCGATTGCGGCGCGCTTTGCGTTCACGCTCGACATCCGTTTGCACATGCAGACCAAAACCGGTGTGCATGACCGCGTCTGCCTCGAGTATCAAGGCCTCCCTGTTCAGTTGCGAGTAGCGCTGTGACAAGGCCTTCTCGCCACCGTGTCCGGCGAAAGGCGCACACAACCGATAATCCTCGAGTCGGCGCAACCCCGGGTTCAGCGAGAACCCCTGCCACTCCGGCTTGTCGGAAATCAGCGGATAACACGCGACGCCATCAACAATCTCGCGCGCGCCCAAATGGATGTATGGGCTGTGAACACGCAGATCGTGATTATAGCTGCGCAACCAGATCTGCAGAATTTCCGGCCGCGCTTGCAGAATGGTCATCGAGTCTTCGACGAACCCCGGACGATAGAACTCCCAGTCATCTTCGCAATGAAAAATGTAGGGGGTGCTGACGTGTCCGTAGGCCAGGTCGATCGATGCCAACTGGCCCAGCTTCGGACGATTGACGAAGACCGTGCAATGCTCTTTCCAGTGAGCAGGCAGAATCCCGGCAACGCCTTCGTCGCCGGCATCTTCGGTGATGAACACTTCACGAATGGGTGCCGTGTTGTACCGGTCGAAGCTATCGAGAGTGGCCTTGAGCAGATCGAGTCGACCGCAGCTGGTAACCACCAATGTAATCTGGCTTTCTTTGGAAAATTGCACCGATATCTCGTTAATCAGAAGTCGCCAGCAATATCACTGGCTATATGACACTTGTCAAATGCCCACTTTCAGGCGGATTTTTTCCAGCAGGCTCAGCGGCGCCCGATCACGCAACGGCGGCTCAAGTTCTTCAACGATGCGCTGACCGATCCGCGCGAAGCTGAACTGCTCCACCGCCAGTTCGCGACCGTTGTCAGCGATGCGTTGCGCCAGTTGCGGATCCTCGCGCAGCCTGGCCAGCTTTTCCTGCAACTGCGCGATCGTCTGATAGAACACCACGTTGTGCATGTC
The DNA here is from genome assembly GCF_979258175.1 of Pseudomonas sp. AC255. Taxonomy (NCBI): domain Bacteria; kingdom Pseudomonadati; phylum Pseudomonadota; class Gammaproteobacteria; order Pseudomonadales; family Pseudomonadaceae; genus Pseudomonas; species Pseudomonas sp. AC255. Next base: position 4,776,763 of record NZ_OZ409841.1, read on the forward strand.
CTGCAAACCCAGCGCCGCAGCTTCGGCGGCGCCTTGATCATAGGCCAGCAGGACGCAGCCGCAAGCCATGGCTTCGAAGTTCTTGATCATGAACTCGCCCATGCCCACGTCCGCGCTGACAAAAAAGCGGATACGGTTGAGCGTTTCCAGGTATTCAGCCCCGGACTTGGTCCGCGTCACCAGCAGCGGCTCGACCTGGCCCAGTTCATCCAGCAGTGCCTTGCGGCCACTGTAGGCCACACTGTTGGTACTGCCGACGAAGGCGAGTTCGATATCCCGCTCGCGCCCCTGGTCCTGCAATTGCGTCTGATCGTAGCCCTTGGGCACGAACACGGCGTCGAAGCCCTCCGAGCGCAGGCGCTCGGCCACCACGAAACCGGAACTGATCACCCGTGCCCACGGCAAACGCCGATAGTGCGCACTGAACTTGCCGGTGTACTTGCAGGGGATGTAATTCTGATAGGCATCGTGCTCCAGAATCACCAGATTGGGGATAGTGCGGATAAACCCGACCTGCCGGATCTCCTGCTTGAAGCGCAGGAAAAACACGATGCGGTCATAGCGGGCAACATCGACTTCGCGGCGGAAATATCGCCGCAGATTGCGCTGCTCGTCACCGCTCAACCAGCGCAGATCGCACTCACAATGGGCGGCGACACCCTCGTACAAACGATCGAGAATGGCCCGTTGATCTTTCTGCACCAGAAATAGAACTTTCATTGTCTTCCTTGCCGCAACAGCAACCCGAGCAAACCTGAACATGCCCGCCTGCAAGATAGTCTTGCGCGGGCTCCTGTGTCGTTACAAACGCCAGAACAGTTCGTGTCGCCGAACCGCCTTGCGGAAAAATTCGTTCTCGCCATAAGACGAACCGGACCGCCCTGCCAGCAATCGCTGCAGGCTTCGACGCAAGCGACGCTTGAACGGCGCGGGCGGCTGCAGGTCATGCATCATGCCCAGGGCCATTGCCTTGTCACGCTGCTGTTGCAGAGACAATGCCAGGCAAACCGGCTGCACCGGCACGCCAGCATCAAAGGCTGGCGGCAGCGCCACGCCATCGCCACTATTGCCCATCGGCCACCGGTCGTTATCGTGCAGATGGTTGGCATAACCGAGCAGCGTCGGCTGCCAGTCCAGCCCCCCCAACACTTCAAGTACAGCCTGCTGCGCACAGATGTGGTCGGGGTGCGGGTCCAGCGTCGGATGCGGCAGCACGATAACGTCCGGACGCGCACGCAGCATTGTTTCGCGCAGATCAGCCAGCAGATTGTTCCAGGTCGGCGCGCCATCGGCGTCACTTGGCAGAACAAACCGATTGAATTGACGGAACAGACGGGTATCGCTCAAATCCGCTTCGCGCGAGCCCACCGGTTGCTCCGGCTTGTCCCGCATCGCGGCCAGTTGCAGGCAGAAATAGCCCAACTGCACGCAGCGTTCCTGGGGGACACCAGCCCATTGCGGCACGGTGAGGCTGTCCCAGGCGCGCAAGCGTCCCTTCAGCCGCGCGGCGTCGACCTTGCTCATGCCCATCTGCTGATAATGTTCGGCCTCGATTTCGCCAGCGGTCAGGGTAACGATCCAGGCTTCATCGGCCTGACTGTACAACCCGAACGCCGCCAGCTCCGCATCGTCGGCGTGAGGGGCAATGACCATGACCCGCTGGCGACGATAATCAGCGTGTTCCAGCGCCCACAGTACCGGCTCGCCCGACACTCGACAGAAACGGCCGCGCAGACGCAATACTCCTTCGGACAACGCTTGCGCCTGACCGCTGAGGTTCAGGTAGCGCAGGCCGCCGACACCGCGTTCAAAGGTTTGCACGTCAGGATTGGCGCCGCCCGACAACTCGACCCGAGGATCGAAGAAACGTCCCAGCCAAGTGCCTTTGACCCGCACCGCCAGGATCAGCGTGGCATCGTCGGCCAGCATCACACCTTCATCCAGACGCAACTGCTCGCCGTTCAGATGCACCTTAGGCTGCGGCGTATACGCCGGGAAGCTGTATTGGTAATCGTCGCCGGGCGCGTAGAAAAGATGATCGGCAAACCACGCCTCATGGGCGATCCAGCCGCCAATCAGCAACACCGGGGCCAGCCACCAGGCAACCAGTACGCTCAGCGCGATGATGGCGGCCAGCGCGACCAACACAGCCACGCGCTTGTTGCGTCGATGGCGTCTGAGCAATTGCTGTTTGCGGCTCATGGTCTGACTCATACGGTGAACACCGGCACAGGGTTGCACCAGCGGTCCTTGTATTCACGGTCAGCGCGACCGAACGAAAAACGCAACGGCTTGCCGAGTGCCCGTGCGTGTTCCCAGGCGCTTTGCGTATTGAGAAAACTCAGCACGCTGCCGGGGCTGAACTCGCGGGTTTCGGGATCCACACCGCCATTCACGTATTCGACACTGATCCATTCTGCCGCCTCAACGCGGTAGACCAATTGAATCGCAATCGGCGCATCGTTGAGGAAAATGACCGAGCCGATCAGCAACTCGCGCAGCAACTCGATGACCTCGGCCATGCGCGCCGCGCCGGTCGCCGGAAAGCCCCAACGGCGCTGAAACAGATCGCAGTACATCGCGGCCAGCTCAACGCTGGAAAACTCGCTGACCGCTCGCACCACACCGCCCGCTTCTTCCAGCAGACGCAGCTCTCGACGCTGGTTGTAGCGGAACTTTTTCGACAATTCTTCCGGCGTGCGGGCCATGGCCAGTTGTTCAGCCTGCAACTTCAGACCACTGAAACGGCCTTCGTTGAGTGCCGACAGATAGCGCGCCCGATGCCGCAGCGGTGCCTGGGCATCGACGGCGGCTGGCAGGATCAGCTCGGCATTGCCGAGGTCGAACAGGCCTTTCTTGCCGTTGCGTTTGAGCACGTCCTTGGACAGAGCCAGGTCGCGCCCCCAGGTAGCAATAGCGGCTTTAACCTCGCCCTGCTGCTGCCAGGCCAGATAACGCACCGGGATCCCGGCCAGGTCCGCCAGGCGCTCGATGACCAGCGGATGTGTCGCGACACTGCCGCCATAACGTTGCCAGGCAGTGGCGTAGGTCGAGGCGTCAACGGGCGACCAGCCACGTTCGCGCCAGCCTTGAAATCGGTTGAGCATCAGCCCCTCGTTGCCAGATCGGTAACTGGCGGCAGGCGCCAGAAGGTCTCGCGCACCGCACGGTCGGAGAAACGCTCATGCAGTCGCTCGAGCATCATCTGCGCACATTGACGACGCTGCTGCGCATCCATCGCGGCCAGATGTTGCAGCCCCTGAGCCAGATGCTCGGCATCGCCCAATGGAAACAGAATGCCCACACCCTCCACCACTTCCTTCGCCCCGCCGCACGCGGTGGCCAGCAACGGTAAGCCGGCGGCCATGGCCTCCAGCAAGACCATGCCGAACGGTTCATGATCGGAGCTCAAGGCGAACACATCGAAGGCGCGGAAATAATTGCGCGCATCGGGCACCTGACCGAGAAACAGCACTCGGTCGGCAATGCCCAGCTCACGGGCCAGCGCCTTGAGATCCTGCTCCAGGCGACCGCTGCCGAGAATGACCAACTGACTGTGGTCCGGCAGGCCTGGCAGCGCCTGGGCAAACCCGCGCAGCAACGTGGCCTGATCCTTGTCCGGGTGCAGGCGGCCGACGTTACCGACAATCCAGGCATCCGGCGACAGCCCGAGGATCTGCCGCGCTTCTTCGGAAGGTACCTGACGGGCTTGCAGTGCAGGCACATCGATGCGGTTGTACAACGTCTGGATTCGGCTTGCCGGCCATTTCGGCAGGCAGCGCCGCATGTCGTCACGCACTGCATCCGACACGCCGAGAAGGCTCAGGCGCTGGCGGAAAATATGCGCGAACAACTTGCGCGTCCCACGCTGGTAATCGCCGAACGCGTGGTGCACACCAATGACCGGCAGCGATGTGCCGAGCAAGGCGATATAGATCGGCTTGAAGCGATGGGCGATGCAAAGACTGAAATTGCGTGAGGCGACGATCTTGCGCAGATCGCCGATAGCCCCCAGTTTCAGGCCACGAATGGCCTTGGAGCTGTACTCCATGAACAACACTTCATCGGAAGCACACGCTGCGGCCACCTCGCTATCGGCGGCCCCGGTCAGAAACACCGTGGTCACCCGATAGCCGGTGCCGGCAAACAGGCTGGCGTACTGCCGCGCGCAGTCCAGGAACGGCCCGTCATAGCCGTGACAGAACTGCAGCACATGGCGTTCAGCCGAGCGAGTCATAAGCGTTGGCGCCCTCTTTGACCACCAGAATGTCTTCCATGATCAGGTACTGCAGATCCGAGCCGAAAAACATGTTCAGCGCGTCGGTCGGCGAGCAGATCATCGGTTCGCCACGACGGTTGAGCGAAGTGTTCAGCGACACGCCGTTACCGGTGAGGTTTTCCAGCGCCTTCATCATGTCGTAGTAGCGCGGGTTGTATTCGCGCTTGAGCACTTGGGCACGGGAAGTACCGTCCTCATGGACGACTTCCGGCACGCGGGTTTTCCATTCTTCGGCGACTTCGAAGGTGAAGGTCATGAACGGCGCCGGGTGATCGATCTTGATCATCTGTGGAGCGACTGTGTCGAGCATCGACGGGCAGAAAGGCCTCCAGCGCTCGCGGAACTTGATCTGATGGTTGATGCGGTCGGCGACACCGGCCACGCTCGGGCAACCGATGATCGAACGACCACCCAACGCACGCGGACCGAACTCCATACGGCCCTGAAACCAGGCGACCGGGTTGCCGTCGACCATGATTTGGGCGATCTGCTCCGGCATGTTGTCGAGCTTGCGCCAGGTCGGCTTGTTCTCGTGCCGGGCACACGCGGCAATCACGTCCTCGTTGCTGTACGACGGGCCGAGATAGACGTGTTCCATCTTCTCGACCGGTACGCCACGGGCGTGCGACACGTAAGCGGCAGCGCCGACTGCGGTGCCGGCATCGCCCGACGCAGGCTGTACGAACAGCTCTTTGATGTCGTCGCGAGCGATGATTTTCTGGTTAAGCTTGACGTTCAACGCACAGCCACCAGCGAAAGCCAGTTTGCCGGTTTCCTTGAGCACGTCGCCCAAGTAGTAGTCGATCATCTGCAACGCGAGCTTCTCGAACAGCGCTTGCATGCTCGCGGCGTAGTGGATGTACGGCTCGTCGGCGATGTCGCCTTCGCGCTTCGGACCCAGCCACTCGATCAGCTTCGGCGAGAAGTAGAAACCCTTGCCCTTCTCTTTATAGCGACGCAGGCCGATCACGTTGGCGTAGTCGGTGTTGATCACCAGCTCGCCATTTTCGAACGAGGCCAGACGTGAGAAATCGTACTTGCTGGCATCGCCGTATGGCGCCATGCCCATGACCTTGAACTCGCCGTCGAGCATCTCGAAACCGAGGAATTCGGTGATCGCACCGTACAGACCACCGAGGGAATCCGGGTCGAAGAATTCCTTGATCTTGTGGATCTTGCCGTTTTCGCCGTAACCGAAGAAGGTCGTGGCGTATTCGCCTTTACCGTCGATGCCGAGGATCGCGGTTTTCTCTTTGAAACCGGAGCAGTGATAAGCACTGGAGGCGTGAGCCAGGTGATGCTCGACCGGCTCGATCTTGATTTTCTTCGGATCGAAGCCCAGTTGCTCGAGGCACCAGACGATCTTGTTGCGGTAGCGCTTGTAGCGACGGTTACCCATCAGGATCGCATCGAGAGCACGATCCGGGGCGTACCAGTAGCGCTTGGCGTAGTGCCAGCGGGCCTTGCCGAACAGGCTGATCGGGGCGAAAGGAATCGCCACCACGTCAACGTCGGACGGTTTGATGCCGGCCTGCTCGAGGCAGAATTTCGCCGATTCGTAGGGCATGCGGTTCTTTGCATGTTTATCGCGTACGAAGCGCTCTTCCTCAGCCGCCGCGACCAGCTTGCCGTCGATGTACAAGGCTGCGGAAGGATCATGGCTAAGGGCGCCGGACAGGCCAAGAATCGTCAATGCCACAGGGGTCTAGCCTCTTTAGTCTGCATGCAGGCGCGATGCGCCTTGAAAATTGATGTGCCCTCGCACAGGGCGAGCGGCAGCTAAAGGGCGGGATTATAGCGTAAAAGCGCCCGCAAGCCTCTAGCAGGAACAGGCAGTCGCCACGTTGACAGCCTTTGGACGTCGCAATAGACTCCAACTCAAATGGACTGGGGGATCCCGGTCGGCGCTAATGCCTCGGTGAGATCACCGGGGCTTTTCGCTTTTTGGAGGCGGGAAAATCTTCAAGCCCCAATTTTCGAAACCTTCTCCAGCGTTTATGCGCCCACCGCTGCAATAAAACTTGCGTTTGAGCACCTCGAAAGCGCGATTTTCCTGACCCGCTCTCAAAACACTCATACCAATGGGTCTCGCAACAAGATCAGCCAGCTGTAAGCCGGTGGAATTGACCTGCTTTGTGGCGAAGACTATTTCGAACGGCAGTTGCACGCCCATTCGATTGGCACCACCGCACATTCTGCGAAATTCCAGCTCCAACTCGTTATCTTCCCGCTTTCCTCGGCGTTCAAAAATCACATGCGTTGATGCGCGGTGCTGACCCTTCTCAGATAAAAAATCGTACAGAGTTTCAAGACAGAAGCCGAGCGCCAGATGATACGGATTCTCTAGAGAACCCTGCCTCTCGCAGAGTGGAGCCTTATCGATAACACAGCTGATCAAAACAAAATTGCTGGCCTCAATGATGCCGGTCAATTCGGCAAGAAACGCATGCTTATGCGCCTTTGAGGTAAACAAATTAGAGAAAGCGCCTTTTTCTTTCCTAATCTCAAGCTCATGCAGCCCGATCAGATCATGTCCCATGTGATTGAACTTGAACTTCTGAACCGCTGGGATGACCTTTTCGCAATAGTGGCGCTTATGAAACACACAAAAGGCGAGTACGAAAATCGGATAGTAAGGGTCCAACCGCTGCATTCCGTGATCACCGCTTTCATCAACATAAATGACGAAATCACTGTATCTCGCGTCGGCGTGCTGAGGCTTTACGCCTTCAAGAACCTCGCGCACCTCGCCCCGATTTTCAAAACGAGAAAACTGCACAACGTCACCCGCGATTCGGGCGCCAATAGATACTGAGATTGCCATCCTCGATTTGCCGGTAAATCGTATAGGGCAAGGAAACGGTATCGAACACGGCGGACAGAGGAAGATCGAGCAACACAAAGGGCGCCAGCATGCCCGTAGGATCAGGCGGCGCATTCAGAGTGCAAAAATCGAAGGCCAGGCCACTGTAGATGCGCGGAATCGACTGGCAGTAGGTCTTCTTTTTGCGCAGGTCACGGGCAGCATCGGCGTCGCCCTGCAAAACGGTCGAGACACTGCCACAGCCTGAGAGAACTGCAGACATTACGCCCAGCGTCAGAATTTTTTTCATGCTCAAGATTCGCCCTCCGAGATCGTCAGGCAAATTAGCATCGAGCCCGAGCAGGGCACAGTTCATGGCTTCTGGAGAAGTTGTAGGACAGATCGCTGTATTTTGTCCGCTACTGCCCACAGACTCCGTTTCGCAGTGGACCAGGTCCATTGCAAGAACGAGCCTGCTAGTGAGAAGAAATCACCCTGCGCTGGAGACTTCTTTCGGCAACCGCTGATCAATGACCTGGTACAACGCGCTGCTTTCAGGCCAGTTGCGCATGAACCGCGCGCGATCGCGGGCGTAAGCCGGGGCGAAGCTGGCGACCGATGCGTGCTGACGCATCGAGTCAAGATCGATCAGCGCCCAGCGATCCGTCTGCCAGAATAGGTTGTGGCCTTTGAAGTCGCCATGACTGATGCGCTCGGCGATCAATCGGGCAAACAATTGATCAAGCGCCAGCAACTCGGCTTCCGGTGCCTGGCCATTTTCCACGTACGGCGCAAAGCGCTCGATGATGTCCGGCCCGGGCAGGAACTCGGTGACCAGATAGGCACTGCGGCGCAGCCACAAAAAACGCTTTTCCAGTACCGCCAGCGGTTTCGGCGTGGCGATGCCCAGGAACGCCAGGCGATTGCCTTCACGCCACGAATGCCAGGCCCGGCTCGGGCGCCAGAAGCGCTTGAGCCAATGGGCGAAATTCTTGATGTTGTAGCGCTTGATAACCAGAGCTCGCCCGGCCACGTCGACTCTGCCGACGCTGGCCGCGCCGCCGGTCTTGTACAGATGCCCCTGATCAAGCAAGGCGTCGGCCTGCTCAAGCACCGGCAGCATGGCCGCTGCTTCTTCACGGCGAACGGCGCGCAGGGCAAATGCCCCGCGCTGCACGGCAAACAGCGTGCATTCACGGCCGACCTTGTTCAGGTAGTCCCTGAGCCGCCAACTGCGCACCTTGTCGATCTGTTTCTGCAGAGCCTCCAGCGGCAAAGCATGTTCGCTGTTGCTCAACAGATAATAGACCAGCAACTCTTCGGTGAACGGCTCGAGTGACTTCGGAAGCTGAGCGAAAAACACCCCGAGGTTTTCCAGCACTTTTTGTCGGGACAGTGGCTGCCCCGCCGCTTCCGCACGAACTCCGGCGCCATCGATCAGGTACAACTGACCGCCGTGACGCAGCAGATTGTCCAGGTGCAGATCCTCCTGCCAGAGTCCTTTGCCATGCATCCGACCGATAGCGTCAAGCGCTTCGGCCAGAACGGCGGTCTGCTCATCGGCCAGTGCCGGCAGAGACTCGACCTCGGCCCAGGCATCACCGAGGCTCTCGGCGCCCTCGAGGAATTCGAAGAGCAGCCAGCCACCCTCACCGTCTTTCAGTCCATCGGCCAACAGCAGCGGCGTGGTCAGGCCTTGCGCCGCGAGAAGGCGCACACCGTCCAGCTCACGCTGAAAATGCCGGGCGGCCTTGCTGCCTACCAGCAATTTGGCCAATACCGGCCGACCGCGCCAGACGCCGGCGCCAACATAGCGCTGCCCGGGCAACACCCGCAGCAGGCTCAGCAACTGCAAATCCGCAACACCGGCGGCGTCCGCCAAGGTCACGGTCAGCGGCAGTGAAGGTGCGCGCCCGGAGCGGGCCAGCTCGGACAATTGCATCAGCGGGTCTCCTTGTGGCTGCGCCGCGCTGTCAGTCGGCTCAGCCAGCTGTCGAGCAGCGAGCTGTCAGTAGGCTGATCGAGATAAGCCGCGAGCAACTGGCGTAAGTCTGCCTCGCTCCATTGCGGCGCTCGGCGTTGCAACGGTTCCAGATCCTTGACCCGATCACGCATGCCGAACAGTAGAGGCCGGGTTTTCTCCAGATCGATCAGCTGCGCCTCATAGCCGTCGCCGGTGGCGCGCAGGAAAATATGTTTGGGATAGAAACAGCCATGCACCTGACGCGCGCCGTGCAGCCGCCGCGCCAGCAGCCCGCAAGCCTTGAGAATCGCCGAATGCTGAGCGGCACTGAGCTGCGCCCAGCACGCCAGCAACGAATCCAGGTCGCTCCAGCCGTCCAGTGCACGGGTGAGCAGAATGGCGCGCACTTCCCCGGCGACCTTGCGCTCACCGAAAAACGCCGCCTGCAACGCCGGGATGCCCAACTTGCGGTAACGGCTGATGTTGCGAAATTCGCGGGCAAAGCTTGGCTCGCCAAACGGCGCCTGCAAAGTTCGGGTCAGATAATTGCTCTGGCGCTTGAGGTAATAGCCCTGGCCCTCAAGATCGAGACGGAACACGCTGCTCCAGCCGCCACCGGCAGTGTTGGGCTCATCCACAGCTTCAAGCTGTTTGGCCCACAGTGCATCGAAATTGCCGAGACCGTGGCGCTCCAGCAGTGCGCGGTCCTGTTCGGCAAGAAAATCAGTCATTCGCGCCCCTCAAAAATCTCACCACGTGGCGAATCCGCTTCTTGTCGGCGACATCGAGCCGATCACACTGGCGATACTGCTTGTAGAAGCGCAGGCGCTGGGTGTTGGACAGGTGATATTTGGCCAGTTTGTCGAGACAGGCGAGGTCCTTGGTGATCCGGTACTTGAGCCAGAAGCCGCGCCAGAATTCGCCGTTAGGGCAGTCGATGAGGAAGATGCGCGCCTGATCGTCGATCAGCAGGTTGCGCCATTTCAAATCGTTATGCGTAAACCGATGGTCGTGCATGGTCCGGGTGTAACCGGCCAATTGCTGGCTGACACCGTCGACCCAGGCGCGATCCTTGAGCCTGGGATCCTTGCGCTCGGCCAGTGCCGAAAGGTCTTCGGTATTGGGCAGTTCACGGGTGATCATCGCGCCCCGATCATAGGCCGCGCCCCGCCGCTCCAGCCCCCAGGCCACCACCTCGGCCGTGGGGATGCCCCACTTGGCGAAGCGCTTGAGGTTCTGCCATTCCATTTTTACGCGCGGCTTGCCGAGGTAACGGCGCAGGCCCTTACCGGCGCCGACGTAGCGTTTGACGTAATAATTGACGCCGTCGCGCTGCACCCGAACCACCTCCGACAGCGGATCGCGGGTCAGGCGTTCGCCCTGCAAGGCAAATACGGCTTCGAGGCTGCCGAAATCTTCGGCGAGTTCGCCGTACTGCGGCTCAAGTGTCCAACCCGCCATCAGAGCGCATCCCCGTAACGCTGTTTACGCTCGTAGAGCTTGTCGGCCTTGCCTTGCAGCCAGCTCAGCAATGGCGCTTCTTCCGCCAGAATCTGCCGCAGTGGTTGCTGGAAATAGCCTTTGAGAAAACGCAGTTTGTCGCGACGGGTCAGGCCGATGTCCAGCGCCGAGAAGTACAGCGCCGCCAGATCCTTGTTGCGCCAGCGCTGAGTGATCTTTGCGCGGGTCTGGGCTCGGTGCAGATCGATCACCGAGAGTTTGAAATCCTGCGGCGTGACCGGTTTGTCGGTGTGCAGCAGAAAATGGCAAATGTAGCAGTCACGGTGATTGACCCCGGCGCGGTGCATCATCCCCGTCATCCGCGCGACTTCGGCAATCAATGCGCGCTTGAGTGTTGGCTCCGGCGGCTGCTTGACCCAGTCAATGCTGAAGTCTTCGAGGCTGATGGTCGGCGCCAGCTCTTCGGTGACGATGAACGAATGCTGATCCGCCGGGTTGCTGCCTTTCTCGCCGTAGGCGACGGCAGTCATGGTCGGCACGCCGGCTTCCTGCAGACGCTGAATGGCTTTCCACTCCTGACCCGCGCCGAGCACCGGCAGCTTGGCGGTCAGCAGGTTCTTGAAGATCTCGCCCCAGCCGATGCCACGGTGGATTTTCACAAAAAACCCGTTGCCGTCGACTTCCGTGCGCAATGTCCGGCGCGCTTCCAGCTCGCGGTACACCTCGCCCTGCAAGCCTTCGACTTCGGCGAACGGGTCGCGTCCGGCCCAAAGGCTTTTGAACGGTTCAGCCAGCATCAACTTCATTAAGCGTGCTCCGCCAGAATCACATCCGCCGCGTGCTGCGGCATGCTGTAGAGGTCGGCCGTCTCGGCGAAGGCCAGACCGTTGCGGCTCCAGGCCGCCCGTGCAGCGTCGTCGCTCAACATCTCGGTCAGGTATCGGGTCAGCTGCGCCTGCTCGAACGGCTCGTCCAGCACTCGCCCGGCATCGGCTTCGGCGATGTAATGGGCGTAACCGCAGACCGCACTGACCAGTACAGGCAACCCGGCCACCAGCGCTTCAAGCAGCACGGTGCCGGTGTTTTCGTTGTAGGCCGGGTGAATCAACAGGTCGGCGCCGAGCAGGAAACGCGGGATATCGCTGCGGCCTTTGAGGAAGGTCACATTGTCGCCCAGGCCCAGCGTCGCACTCTGCATCTGGAACAATTTGGGGTCATCCTGGCCGATTACAAACAGCCGGGTGCGTTTTCTCAACTCGGCCGGCAGCGCGGCCAGTGCCTTGAGGCTGCGATCGACACCCTTGGTCTTGAAGCCGGAGCCGATCTGCACCAGCAGCAACTCGTCGTCCTTGAGATTGAATTCCGCGCGGAAACCGGCGCGAATCTCATCGGCATCCGCCGGCCGCCGACGATCCTGGGCAATGCCCGGCGGCAGCAGGTGGAAGCGCTCGAGCGGCGTGTCGTAATACTTGATGAACAGCGGCTGCTGCACTTCGGAAATCATCAGCACTTCGGTCTTCGCGTCCTTGGCGAACACCGCGCGCTCATACTCGGCGAAGTGGCGATAGCGGCCCCAACGGCGGTACAGCGAGTTGCGCAGGTTCTGCGCCTTGTCTTCGAAGCAGCCGTCGGCGGCATAGTAGACATCCAGGCCAGGCATTTTGTTGAAGCCGATCAAGCGATCGACCGGACGCTTGGCCAGATCCGCTGCCATCCACGCGCTGAGCTTTTCATTGCGACGATGGTTGAAGAATGCCTTGACCGGCGCCACCAGCACTTCGAAACCGGGCGGCACGTCGCCTTCCCAGATCAGCGTGTAGACGCGAATCTGATGGCCGCGCTTCTGGCATTCGAGAGCGATGCGCATGAAGTCGCGCTGCAAGCCACCGAACGGGAAATATTTGTACAGGACAAATGCCAATTGCATCAGCGCAGCTCCTCAGCCATTAACAACGTGCTCAGTCGGCTGGCGACACGCTCGGGGTTCACACGCGTGAAGCACAAAGGCTGCTCGCGTTTCAGGTCAAACTGACGAGCATCCTGCGCGGTCGGTTGATAGGGACATTTTTTCTGCATGCAGGGCGCGCACGGGAAGTCGCTGGCCAGATGAATCTGCAGCTTGCCGTAGGCGCCGGTGAGGCCCGGGTTGGTCGGGCCGAACAACGAAATCGTCGGTACATCCAGCGCAGCGGCCAGATGGCCGAGACCGGTGTCCACCGCCACGCAGGCTTGCGCGCCGGCTAGGACTTTGCCGACGCCGGCCAGATTGAGTTTCGGCAGCACTTCGGCGTGTTTGAAGCCGGCAGCGATGCGTTCGGCGCGGGCCTTTTCCTGTGGGTTGCCCCATGGCAGCCTGACGCCGACGCCGAGGTAGCCGACCCGCTCGGTCAGCTCGCGCCAGTAGAGTTCCGGCCAGTGCTTGGTGTCCCAAGTGGTGCCATGCAGGAACACCACGTAGGCATTCTTGCGCGGCAACTCGACCAGTCGCTCGACGTTGAGGCCGTAATCGCCTAGGCCTTTGGGCAGGTCGTAACCCAAGGCAATGGCGAACAACTGGCGCACGCGTTCGACGGCGTGCTGACCACGGGCGACGGCGAGCTTGCGATCGTAGAAGCGCGCAGCCATCGGCTCGCGGGCCGAGGTTTTATCGAGGCCGGCCACCGGGGCTTTGACGTAGCGGGTCAGCCAGGCACTTTTCAGCAGGCCTTGGGCATCGATCACCAGATCGTATTTATTGGCGCGCACGCTTTGCTTGAAGCGTTTCCACTCGCCGCTGGTGATGGTTTTCCAAAGATTCTTGCGCCAGCGGCGGATCGCCACCGGAATCACTTTATCGACCGCCGGGTGCCAGCTCGGAATCTCGGCGAAGCCCTCTTCCACCACCCAGTCGAACTTGATCCCCGGGATCGCGCGTGCAGCGTCGGTCAGCGCCGGCAACGCGTGAATCACGTCGCCCAGCGATGAGGTCTTGATCAACAATACCCGCAAGTTAATGAACCTCGACCACGGAGCCCTGCAACTTCTGCAAGGCATCGTTGACCGCTTCCGGCATCAGCTGACGCAGGCAGTTGTAATGGCCGAACCGGCAAGTGCGATCGAAGCACGGGCTGCATTCGATGCCCAGGCGTACGATCTCGACCTGCTCAGCCAGCGGCGGGGTGAAGCCCGGCGAGGTCGAGCCGTATACCGCGACCAGCGGACGATTCAATGCCGCAGCGACGTGCATCAGGCCGGAGTCATTGGACACAACGGAATCGGCGCAGGACAGCAGGTCAATGGCCTCGGCCAGCGAGGTGCCGCCGCTGAGGTTGACCGATTCTTCGCGCAGGCCCGGGATCAAACGTGCGCGGATATCTTCACCGACAGCGTGATCGTTTTTCGAGCCGAACAGCCACACCTGCCAGCCTTCGCGGATGCTCGCTTCGGCGACCTTGGCGTAATGCTCGGACGGCCAGCGCTTGGATTCGCCAAACTCGGCGCCGGGGCACAGGGCCAGGACCGGGCGATCGAGGCTCAGGCCGAACTTGGCCAGTGCCGCCTCGCGGGTCACCGGGTCGATTTGCAGACTCGGGCGCGGGTACGGCTTCGGCAGCTCGGCGTTGGCTTCATAGGCCAAGGCCATGAAGCGCTCGATCATCAGCGGGTAGCGTTCTTTGTCGAGAGTGCGCACGTCGTTGAGCAGGCCATAGCGGAATTCGCCGCGCCAGCCAGTGCGTTTCGGGATGCCGGCGAAAAACGGCACCAGCGCCGATTTCAGCGAGTTGGGCAGCAGGATCGCCTGATCGTACTGACCGCGCAGGGATTTGCCGATGCGCCGGCGCGTCGCCAGTTCCAGCGCGCCGTGGCCGAGCGGGAAGCTCAAGGCCTTGCGCACTTCGGGCATGCGCTCAAGGATCGGCCGGCTCCATTCGGGCGCCAGCACGTCGATTGCGCATTGCGGGTGGCGCTGTTTGAGACACTGAAACAGTGTCTGCGCCATCACCATGTCACCGACCCAACTGGGCCCAACGATCAGAATATTCATGTGGTTTCCAAAAACGAACCGGGGAGGCATTTACGCCTCCCCGCCTCGATAATTCTACAAACACTGTAGATCTACTGTGGGAGCGGGCTTGCCCGCGATGGGGTCTTCACATTCAACATTATTGTCGTCTGATACTCCGCTATCGCTGGCAAGCCAGCTACCACAGGGTTTTGCATCTGTTTCAACATCTGCATTTCAGCGCAGATCACTGTGGGAGCGAGCTTGCTCGCGAAGGGGCCATCACATCCGACATCGGTGTCGTCTGACACTCCGCCTTCGCGAGCAAGCTCGCTCCCACAGGGTATTGGGTGCTGCATAAACCGCTTTCAGCTTAGCCCCATCTCTTTCCAGATCCGCAAAACCTGCCGGCGTTCGTCGGCAAACTGGTCGCCCGGTATCACCCCGGCGTCCTTCTGCAAGGCCTGCCGGTGGGCGGCGGAGCGATAGGCCTTGTAGGCCTCGCGCAACAGACTGGCATCTTCGGCGGGCATCAGCCCTTCGTGTTCCAGCTCTTCCAGAATGCGGATGTTATCGGTCCAGCGCAGCAGCGGCGGATGGCTGTGCGACCACGCCAGGGCCGCGTATTGCACCATAAATTCAATATCGACGATACCTCCGGCGTCCTGCTTGAGGTCAAACGGCACGCCGGCGTCGAACGCATTCGCCGCCGTGCCGGCTGCGGTGCTGCGGGTACCAAGGTTGTCGCGCATCTTGGCGCGCATCTCGCTGACTTCCTGTTGCAGTTTGGCCAGATCCCGTGGTTTGCCCAGGACTTGGGCGCGGACTTTCTCGAAGGCCTGGCCGACATCCTGACTGCCCACCAGCACCCGCGCGCGCACCAAGGCCTGATGCTCCCAGGTCCATGCTTCGTTTTCCTGATAGCGGGCGAATGCGCCGAGGGAGCTCACCAACAGCCCGGAAGCGCCGGACGGTCGCAGGCGCATATCCACTTCATACAGCTGACCGGAGTTGGTCTGCGCTGTGAGCAGGTGAATGATCCGCTGCCCCAGGCGCGTGAAGAACTGCGCGCCGTCGATGGATTTCGGCCCGTCGGTTTCCGCCTGCGGATCGCCGTCATGGATGAACACCAGATCCAGATCGGAACCATGCCCCAATTCGATACCGCCGACTTTGCCATAACCGACAATGATGAAGCCGGGATCGCACAGCGTGCCGTCGGTGCGCAGCGGCGTGCCGTACTTGGCCACGGTCTGCCGCCAAGCCAGGGCCAGCACTTGTTCGAGAATCGCCTCGGCCAGCCAGGTCAGGTAATCGCTGACTTTCATCAACGGCAGGCTGCCGGCGATTTCCGAGGCGGCGACGCGCAAGCGGTGCGCCAGTTTGAAATGGCGCAGGGCTTCCATTTGCTGCTCGAGGTCGTCTTCGGGAATTCGCGTCAGGCGTTCGCGCAACTCGGCCGCCAGTTCCGGCGCCAGCGGCGGCTTGAACAGCCGGCCCTCGTTGAGCAATTCGTCGAGCAGCAGCGGGAAGCGCGTGATCTGCTCGGCAATCCACGGGCTCGCCGCACACAAGGTCAGCAGGCGGCGCAGCGCGCCGGGGTTTTCCGTGAGCAACACCAGATACGCCGAACGCCGCGCCACCGCTTCCACCAGTGGCAGCACTCGCTCGAGTACCAGATCGGGATTGTCGTGCTCCACCGCTTGCGCAAGCAGTCGCGGAATAAAAGCATCGAGACGCTCGCGCCCCAGCCGCTGCATCGCGCGCAATTGCGGACTGCCACGCAAACCGGCCAGCGCTTTGAGGGCTTTGCCGGCATCGACGAAACCGCCCTCCTGCAACTGCCGGCACGCGGCCTCCTCGTCCTGTTCTTCCTCCCACAGCGGCAGCCATTCGCCACCGACCACCACTTCGCTTTCGCCGCTTTCTTCTTCGTCGGGATCAGCGATCACCTGGGCGAAATGCCAGGCCACGCGCCCGCGCCAGTACATCAGCTGTTGGTGGAATGCCGGCCAATCGGCAAAACCCAGCATGAAGGCGATGCGCGCTTGATCCTGGGCGCTGTCCGGCAGCATCTGCGTCTGACGGTCGGCAATCGCTTGAATGGCATGTTCGGTGTAGCGCAGAAACTCGTACCCTTCGCGCAACTCGCTGACCACTGCCGGCGGCAGATAGCCTTGCCCTTCCAGCGTGCTCAGCACCTTTAATAGAGGACGCTGTTGCAGGCTCAGATCGCGGCCCCCGTGGATCAACTGAAAGGCCTGAGCGATGAACTCGACTTCACGAATGCCGCCGGAGCCGAGCTTGATGTTGTCGGCCATGCCTTTGCGCCGCACTTCCTGCTGGATCAGCTGCTTCATGGTGCGCAGCGCTTCGATCGCCGAGAAGTCCAGATAACGCCGATAAACGAACGGCCGTAGCATGTCGAGCAACTGCGCGCCGGCAACCTGATCGCCAGCCACCACCCGCGCCTTGATCATCGCGTAGCGTTCCCAGTCGCGGCCCTGATCCTGGTAATACTGCTCCAGCGCATTGAAGCTGAGCACCAGCGCGCCGGACGATCCGTAGGGGCGCAGGCGCATGTCGACGCGAAACACGAAGCCGTCGACGGTCATCGGATCGAGGGCCTTGATCAGACGCTGGCCGAGGCGGATGAAGAATTCCTGATTATCCAGCGAGCGTTTCACGCCGACGGTTTCGCCGCCTTCGGGGTAGGCGAAGATCAGGTCGATATCGGAAGACAGATTCAGCTCGACCGCGCCGAGCTTGCCCATGCCAAGGATGACCATTTGCTGCGGCTCACCGCTGCGCCGGCCGGTGGGTGTGCCGAATTGCTCGCAATGGCGGCTGTACAGCCATTGATAAGCCTGATCGATGGTGGCGTCGGCCATGTCCGAGAGGTCGCGGCAGGTCTGCACCAGATCGGCCTGACGGGTCAGGTCGCGCCAGATGATCCGCACCTGATGCCGTGCACGCTGGCGGCGCAAGGCGCGGCCGAGTTCGTCTTCGCTCTGCGCGCTGTTCACGGCGGCGGCGATCTGTGCGCACAGTTCGCCGGGCGCGAACGCCCGATCAAGTTCGCCGGACGCCACCAGCGACAGCAACATCAAAGGGTCACGAATGCTCTGTTCAATGACAAATTCGCTGGCGGCGCTGACGCGGGCGAATTGCGCCCAGCGCTCCGGCGTCCAGTTCGACAGGCCGTGATCGTCTTCAAGGGCGGCGACGGACGTACGGAACGACTGCTCGGATCGGCTGACCAACGGCAGGAGAATGGCGGGCAGTTCGGCAAGCACGGGCAGGGTCATGGTCTATCCTTGATCGGCGTAATAAGGGCCGCTTGTAGTGAATGATGAAAACCCGCTACGTGAAGGACTGTCGAACAAAAGTTAGAAATAGCTGAAATTTCTTCTTCTTTGGCATCCAGCATCAAACTTTCACCTTATTCGGATGGAAATCGACCCGCCTTAACGATTATTCTCACAACGCAGTCGGAGGCCACAAGCCTTTCATCTGTAGTTTTACTACTCGTCTATACATTCGAAAGGCTGAAATGCCGGAAGATTTGTAGTAAAACTACACGCCGCCGGAACAACCTGTCGGCAATCCAAGAATTTTAAATCGTCTGCCCACAAGGCCAGTCGCAAACTCAGGCAACCGATTCTGGAAGCCTTTCCGCCCTGGAGCAAGCCATGCAAGACCTCGATCCCGTCGAAACCCAGGAATGGCTGGACGCCCTGGAATCGGTTCTCGACAAAGAAGGCGAAGACCGTGCTCACTATCTGATGACCCGTATGGGCGAACTCGCGACCCGCAGCGGCTCGCAGCTCCCTTACGCGATCACCACGCCTTACCGCAACACGATCCCCGTTACCCACGAAGCACGCATGCCTGGCGACCTGTTCATGGAACGCCGCATTCGCTCGCTGGTACGCTGGAACGCGATGGCCATGGTAATGCGCACGAACCTGCGAGATTCGGACCTGGGTGGTCACATCTCCAGCTTCGCTTCCAGTGCGACCCTGTATGACATCGGCTTCAACTATTTCTTCCAGGCCCCGACCGACGAACATGGCGGCGACCTGATCTACTTCCAGGGCCACACCTCGCCAGGCGTTTACGCCCGCGCATTCATGGAAGGCCGCATCACCGAAGACCAGATGAACAACTTCCGTCAGGAAGTCGATGGTCAAGGCCTGTCGTCCTATCCGCACCCTTGGCTGATGCCTGACTTCTGGCAGTTCCCGACCGTATCGATGGGTCTGGGTCCGATCCAGGCGATCTACCAGGCGCGCTTCATGAAGTACCTGGAGCACCGCGGTTTCATCCAGCCGGGCAAACAGAAAGTCTGGTGCTTCCTGGGCGACGGCGAGTGCGACGAGCCGGAATCCCTGGGCGCGATCTCCCTGGCCGGCCGCGAAAAGCTGGACAACCTGATCTTCGTCATCAACTGCAACCTGCAGCGCCTCGACGGCCCGGTTCGCGGCAACGGCAAGATCATCCAGGAACTCGAAGGCGTGTTCCGTGGTGCGCAGTGGAACGTGACCAAAGTCATCTGGGGCCGTTTCTGGGACCCGCTGCTGGCCAAAGACGTCGACGGTATCCTGCAACGTCGCATGGACGAAGTCATCGACGGCGAGTACCAGAACTACAAAGCCAAAGACGGCGCGTTCGTTCGCGAGCACTTCTTCAACACGCCTGAACTCAAGGCAATGGTTGCCGATCTGTCCGACGACGAGATCTGGAAACTCAATCGTGGCGGCCACGACCCGTACAAGGTCTACGCGGCGTACCACGAAGCGGTCAACCACAAGGAACAACCGACCGTCATCCTCGCCAAGACCATCAAGGGTTATGGCACCGGTGCCGGCGAAGCGAAAAACACTGCGCACAACACCAAGAAAGTCGACGTCGACAGCCTGAAGCTGTTCCGCGATCGCTTCGACATCCCGGTCAAGGACGAGGAGCTGGAGAACCTGCCGTTCTTCAAGCCAGAGCCAAACAGCGCCGAAGCCCGCTACCTCGCCGAGCGCCGTGCCGCACTGGGCGGTTTCGTGCCACAGCGCCGCGCGCAGAGCTTCAGCGTACCGACTCCGGATCTGGACACCCTCAAAGCCATCCTCGATGGCTCGGGCGACCGTGAAATTTCCACCACCATGGCTTTCGTGCGGATCCTCGCGCAACTGGTCAAGGACAAGGAAATCGGCCCGCGCATCGTCCCGATCATCCCGGACGAAGCCCGTACCTTCGGTATGGAAGGCATGTTCCGCCAGTTGGGCATCTACTCCTCCGTCGGCCAGCTCTACGAGCCAGTCGATAAGGACCAGGTGATGTTCTACAAGGAAGACCAGAAAGGTCAGATCCTTGAAGAAGGCATCAACGAAGCAGGCGCCATGAGCTCGTTCATCGCTGCCGGTACTTCGTACTCCAGCCACAACCAGCCGATGCTGCCGTTCTACATCTTCTACTCGATGTTCGGCTTCCAGCGTATCGGCGACCTGGCCTGGGCCGCTGGCGACAGCCGTACCCGTGGCTTCCTGATCGGCGGCACCGCTGGCCGCACCACCCTGAACGGTGAAGGTCTGCAACACGAAGACGGTCACAGCCACCTGCTGGCCGCGACCATCCCGAACTGCCGCACCTACGATCCGACCTACGGCTACGAGCTGGCGGTGATCATTCAGGACGGCATGAAGAAGATGACCGAAGAGCAACAGGACATCTTCTACTACATCACCGTGATGAACGAGTCGTACCAGCAGCCAGCCATGCCGGCCGGTGCCGAAGAAGGCATCAAGAAAGGCATGTACCTGCTCGAGGAAGACACTCGCGATGCGGCGCACCACGTTCAGCTGATGGGCTCCGGCACCATCCTGCGCGAAGTGCGTGAAGCGGCGAAGATCCTGCGTGAAGAGTTCAACGTCGGCGCCGACGTGTGGAGCGTTACCAGCTTCAACGAACTGCGTCGCGACGGCCTGGCCGTAGAGCGCAGCAACCGTCTCAAGCCTGGTCAGAAGCCTAAGCTGAGCTACGTCGAAGAGTGCCTGAACGGCCGTAAAGGTCCGGTCATTGCTTCTACCGACTACATGAAGCTGTTCGCCGAGCAGATCCGTCAGTGGGTACCGTCCAAGGAATTCAAAGTCCTGGGCACCGACGGTTTCGGCCGCAGCGACAGCCGCAAGAAACTGCGTCATTTCTTCGAAGTCGACCGTCATTTCGTGGTGTTGGCAGCCCTGGAAGCACTGGCTGACCGTGGTGATATCGAACCTAAAGTCGTGGCCGAGGCCATCGCCAAGTTCGGCATCGACCCGGAAAAACGCAACCCACTGGACTGCTGAGGAGACATTTTGTGAGCGAACTCATTCGCGTACCTGACATCGGCAGCGGTGAAGGTGAAATAATTGAACTGTTTGTGAAGGTCGGCGACCGCATCGAAGCCGACCAGAGCATCCTGACCCTGGAATCGGACAAGGCCAGCATGGAAGTGCCGGCCCCGAAAGCCGGCGTCATCAAGAGCCTGAAAGTGAAGCTGGGCGACCGTCTGAAAGAAGGCGACGAACTGCTTGAGCTGGAAGTCGAGGGCGCCGCTGAAGCGGCCCCTGCACCTGCCGCCGCACCTGCTGCGAAAGCCGAAGAGAAACCGGCTGCGGCACCTGCTGCTGCCGCGCCTGCCGCTGCTCCTGCTGCCGCTTCGGTACAGCAAGTGCACGTGCCGGACATCGGTTCGTCGGGCAAGGCGCAGATCATCGAGATCCAGGTCAAGGTCGGCGACAGCGTCGAAGCTGATCAGTCGTTGATCACTCTGGAATCCGACAAGGCCAGCATGGAAATCCCGTCGCCTGCCGCTGGCGTGGTCAAGGCCATCAGCGTCAAGCTCAACGACGAAGTCGGCACTGGCGACCTGATTCTGGATCTAGAAGTGGCGGGTGCTGCGGCCCCTGCGGCTGCTGCTCCGGCCCAGGCTGCTGCACCGGCCGCTGCCGCTGCGCCTGCTCCGGCAGCCGCGCCAGCAGCACCGGTTGCCGACAGCGTTCAGGACATCCACGTTCCGGACATCGGCTCGGCTGGCAAAGCCAAGATCATCGAAGTGTTGGTCAAGGCGGGCGATACCGTTGAAGCCGACCAGTCGCTGATCACCCTGGAATCCGACAAGGCAAGCATGGAAATCCCATCGCCTGCCGCTGGCGTGGTGGAAAGCGTTTCCATCAAGCTGGATGACGAAGTCGGTACCGGCGACCTGATCCTCAAGCTGAAAGTCAAAGGCGCGGCCCCTGCTGCTGCCCCGGCTCCAGCTGCCGCAGCTCCGAGCGCTCCGGCACCTGCCGCTGCTGCTCCGGCTGCCGCTGCACCTGCTGCTGCCGCTCCAGCCGCCGCACCGGCCAAGCCGGGCGCGAAAGTTCACGCCGGCCCTGCCGTGCGTCAACTGGCCCGTGAGTTCGGTGTCGAGCTGAGCGCCGTTGGCGCCAGCGGTCCGCACGGTCGCATCCTCAAGGAAGACGTACAGGTTTACGTCAAGGCGATGATGCAGAAGGCCAAGGAAGCCCCGGCCGCTGCCGGCGGCGCTACCGGTGGTGCGGGCATTCCGCCGATCCCGGTGGTCGATTTCAGCCGTTTCGGCGAAATCGAAGAAGTGCCAATGACCCGCCTGATGCAGGTCGGTGCCGCCAACCTGCACCGCAGCTGGCTGAACGTGCCACACGTAACGCAATTCGACTCGGCAGACATCACCGAGTTGGAAGCTTTCCGTGTTGCGCAGAAAGCCGTGGCCGAGAAGGCTGGCGTCAAGCTGACCATCCTGCCGCTGCTGCTCAAGACCTGCGCGCACTTGCTCAAGGAGCTGCCGGACTTCAACAGTTCGCTGGCGCCAAGCGGCAAGGCGATCATCCGCAAGAAATACGTGAACATCGGCTTCGCCGTCGACACTCCGGATGGCCTATTGGTGCCGGTCATCAAGAACGTCGACCAGAAGAGCCTGCTGCAACTCGCTGCCGAAGCGGCTTCGCTGGCTGAAAAAGCCCGCACCAAGAAGCTGTCGTCGGACGAGATGCAAGGCGCCTGCTTCACCATTTCCAGCCTCGGCCATATTGGCGGCACCGGCTTCACGCCGATCGTCAACGCGCCGGAAGTGGCGATCCTCGGTGTTTCCAAGGCAACCATCCAGCCAGTCTGGGACGGCAAAGCCTTCCAGCCGAAGCTGATGCTGCCACTGTCGCTTTCCTACGATCACCGCGTGATCAACGGCGCTGCAGCTGCGCGCTTTACTCAGCGACTGGGCAGTCTGTTGGGCGACATCCGCACCATCCTGCTGTAACTCAAACGGCCCTCCGGCGACGGAGGGCCGCTTGCTGCACCCTTTCGAGCGCCACACGCTCGTACCTCAACCCCGTCAATTGACGGGGCTTTTTTTGCCTGAAATAAACCGGATCGCGCCTCTTTCCTACAACCTGCGCTGACATCGGCCACAGGTCTGGTCCACTTAACGCCAATATTTTCCGCCGCTGGCCAACTAACCTCTGCTCAGGAAAGTTGCTTCAACGCGCTCCGCTTATTTAATTCTTGTTTATTAAAATCTCGAACGGAATCGATCATGTTCAAACCGACTATCGGCCCCATCGTGGGCCACACCACAACTAACCAAGTGCGCATTTTCATGCGCGGCGAACAACAGGACAAAAAACGTGTATTTGCCGGAGTTCGCGCTCGCAAGGCCGGCACGGAAAAATGGTCGAACAGCGTATTTGCACTTTTGAACCCGGCCAATGACATGTCGGGTGTACTGGTATTGCAGGATCTCGAAGCTGATTGTGAATACGAATATCAAGCCGGCTGGTTAAGTCCGATGAATCCGGTGCATACCATCGACACGGTCATTGAGTTTCCATTGCAATGGCCGCGACAGCTCTACCGCTTTCGCACCCGCACCGCGAAAGCCAGCCAGCCTCGGGGCTTTGTCGTCGGTTCGTGCCGTTATCTGCGGATTACCGCTGGCGTCGCTTCCCTGCCGCAACTGGGCGACCGCATCTTTGGCTCGATCAATCGACTGGTCGAGAACAGTCATCTACCCGTCAGCGCGGTGATCATGACCGGAGATCAAGTGTATGTAGATGATTTGAATGTCATTGCTCCGGATCGCGAAGCCAAAGACATCCTGAAGAAATATCGAACGGCATTTTCGCAACCGAATATTCAGCGACTGATGTCCAATACATCGACTTACATGATGCTCGACGATCATGAAATAGAAGATAACTGGCCTGCCAATGCCACCGCAGCGGACGAGGACTTATATCGCAACGCCATGGCCGCTTATGAACTTTATCAAGCCAGCCACAGCCCGGTTTATGCATGTAATGAGAAGGGTCAGATAGACCGGGATACGTTGAAGCATTACTGGTATCAGTTTGGCGACAGCGATATCGCCTGGTTCGTCACCGACAGCCGCACCCGACGCAACCTCTCGAAAGAAGACCGGCGCATTCTCGACATCGAGCAGGAACAGGCCCTGCTGCAATGGCTGATCCATAGCCCGGCACGAGTGAAGTTCGTGGTGACCAGCGTGATGTTCTATCCCGATCGCAAGTTCAACGGGGACGATGCCTGGAAAGCATTTCCCGAACAGCGTCTGCGCCTGCTGGAAACCATCCGCACTCATCGGATCAAGAACGTGGTGTTCGTTTCCGGCGACGTTCATGGCTCTCTGACAAGTCGCCTGTCTCACAGCGAGGACGCCGATTTCGAAGTGCACACCATCGTGTCCTCGCCGCTGCACAACAGCAAATTGCTGCCGTATGCCAAGGCCTCGACGTTTATCCTCGATCAACCGCTGGTGCGCACGGCGGCAGGGGATTATCAGCACGAGCTCACCAGTGCAGTGGTGAGCCAAGACAATTTTGCGCATGTGGTCGTTGAGGCTGATCAGATATTGGTCAATTACCATGACCGCGATGGCAAGAAGTTGCAGTCGATCAGTATGAAATTGCGTTGAAACACCAAAAGATCGCAGCCTTCGGCAGCTCCTACACAAGGCGCATTACCCTGTTGGGGCTGCGTGAAGCTGCGATCTTCTGCTCATTTCAGTTGTGCACTGGAGAAATGTTCACTGCAGCCGACATATTCTTATAGCACTTGGCCTTCATCTCTCTTGTCAGTCGGTGCCGCAATGATGCAACCTTGCCGCAGCCAACAGACAAGAGGGCGAGAGCCCGGCGCATTCAGCATATTTCCAAGCGAGTTTCCTTCATGAAGAGCCAGCCCGATGCCGCCAGCCGTATGGCGGCCGAGGTAGTGACGCAGTTGCCTGTGCCCTCGCGGCTCGGCATGCTGCGTTTCGAGCGCTTGAATGAAGCGAGTTGGGCAATGCTGTTCCTCGATCCCAACTGCGAACGCCAGTTTGGCCAGCCGGCCGTCGAGCTCTGCGCACTGGTCGGCTCGCCTTACGCCAGCCTGATGGAGCCCGAGGCGCGCTATCAACTGCACGATGCGATCCAGCAGCAACTGAGCAAAAGCGCACATTACGTCGTGCGCTACACCCTGCACACCGCCGCCGGCGCGTTGAACATCCTCGAGCTGGGTGAAGCCTACAAACAGCACAACCGGCATTTGCTGCGCGGCTACCTGCTGGCGGTCGACGAGGTGTTCGACGAAACCCAGGCGCTGCCTTCGGTGGATCTGGAAACCCAGAACTCGCGCCTGCAAATCGCCCTTGAGCTGAACCAGCGTGCCCAGCAGGAACAACTGCAGCATCTGGAGCGCGTGCGTGCCCAGCAGGATCTGATTCTGCTGCTCGCACGCCAGCGCTACAGCACGCACAACTCGCTGCAGGAAGCCGCTGAACTGATCACCCGCTGCGCCTGCGATATCTACGAGATCGACTGCGCCAGCCTGTGGAACCTCGAAGGCCAGCGCTTGCTGCCGATCTCCGCTTACCATCGCGCGACCCAGGAATACATCCTGCCGGAGCCGATCGATATCAGCGGCTTCCCCGACTACATGGAAGCCCTGCACAGCAGCCGCGCCATCGATG
This sequence comes from Pseudomonas sp. AC255, assembly GCF_979258175.1. Taxonomy (NCBI): domain Bacteria; kingdom Pseudomonadati; phylum Pseudomonadota; class Gammaproteobacteria; order Pseudomonadales; family Pseudomonadaceae; genus Pseudomonas; species Pseudomonas sp. AC255. The sequence continues at coordinate 4,802,274 of NZ_OZ409841.1, forward strand.
CCCATAACGCCATGCACGACCCGCGTACCCGCGAGATGGCCGAGGCGATGCGTCCGCGTGACGTCAACGCCATGCTCGATGCCAGCATTCGCGTCGACGGCCAGGTAGTCGGCGTGTTGTGCCTGGAACAGACCGGCGTCACCCGCGCCTGGCAGTCCGACGAAATCGCCTTTGCCGGCGAACTGGCCGACCAGTTCGCACAAGTGATCAACAACCATAACCGACGCACTGCCACCAGCGCCCTGCACCTGTTTCAGCGCGCGGTCGAGCAAAGCGCCAACGCCTTTTTGCTGGTCAACTGCGACGGCGTGGTCGAGTACGTCAACCCGAGCTTCACCGCGATCACCCAGTACACAACCGAGGAAGTCCACGGTCAGCGCTTGTCGGAATTGCCGGCGCTGGAAAATCTCAGCGAACTGCTGTTCGACGCACCTTCGGCGCTGGCCCAGAGCAACAGCTGGCAGGGCGAATTCAAGAGCCGACGCAAGAACCTCGAACCGTACTGGGGCCAGCTGTCGATCTCCAAGGTCTATGGCGATAACCGTGAGCTGACGCATTACATCGGCATCTACGAAGACATCACTCAGACCAAATTGGCCCAGCAACGCATCGAGCGCCTGGCCTACACCGACAACCTGACCAACCTCGGCAACCGTCCGGCATTCATCCGCAATCTCGATGAGCGCTTCGCCCGCGACAGCGATACGCCGATCAGCCTGTTGCTGGTGGACATCGACAACTTCAAGCGGATCAACGACAGCCTCGGTCACCAGACCGGCGACAAACTGTTGATCAGCCTCGCCCGGCGCTTGCGCAACAGCCTCAGCCCGAGTGGCAGTCTGGCGCGTTTTGCCAGTAACGAGTTCGCCGTGTTGCTCGACGACACCGATCTTGAAGCCGGGCAGCAGATCGCCAGTCAATTGCTGATGACCCTCGACAAGCCGATGTTCGTCGACAATCAGCTGATCAGCGTCACCGGCTCCGTGGGCCTGGCCTGCGCGCCACTGCACGGGCGCGATCCGCAAACCCTGATGCGCAACGCCGGTCTGGCACTGCACAAAGCCAAGGCCAACGGCAAACACCAGTTGCAGGTCTTCACTGAAGCGCTGAACGCCGAGGCCAGTTACAAACTGTTCGTCGAGAACAACCTGCGCCGCGCCCTCACGCAGAACGAGCTGGACGTGTTCTACCAGCCGAAACTGTGCCTGCGCAGCGGTCGTCTGCTGGGGATGGAAGCGCTGTTGCGCTGGAACCACCCGGAGCGCGGCATGATTCGCCCGGATCAGTTCATCAGCGTCGCCGAGGAAACCGGCCTGATCATTCCGATCGGCAAGTGGATCGCGCGTCAGGCGTGCCGCATGAGCAAATCCTTGACCGCTGCCGGCCTGGGCAACCTGCAAGTGGCAATCAATCTGTCACCGAAACAGTTCTCCGATCCGGATCTGGTCGCCTCGATCGCCAACATCCTCAAGGAAGAAGCGCTGCCGGCCAATCTGCTCGAGCTGGAGCTGACCGAAGGTCTGCTGCTGGAAGCTACCGAAGACACGCATTTGCAGCTCGACCAGCTCAAGCGCCTGGGCCTGACCCTGGCCATGGATGACTTCGGCACCGGGTACTCGTCGCTGAGCTATCTGAAGAAATTCCCGATCGACATCATCAAGATCGATCGCAGCTTCATCCATGAAATCCCCGACAACCAGGACGACATGGAAATCACCTCGGCGGTGATCGCCATGGCCCACAACCTGAAACTCAAGGTTGTGGCTGAAGGCATCGAAACCGCCGAGCAACTGGCGTTCCTGCGTCGACACCGTTGCGACGTCGGCCAGGGTTATCTGTTCGACCGGCCGATTCCAGGCGGCGAGCTGATCCAGGCTCTCAAGCGCTATCCGCGCGGCCCGCTCTGTCTCTAACCCCGCTACCCCATTCTCGCCATAACATGCCGCCCCCTGTAGGAGCTGCCGAAGGCTGCGATCTTTTGATCTGGTTTTTAAAAAGCAAAATCAAAAGATCGCAGCCTTCGGCAGCTCCTACATTGGGTAGTGATTAACTCGGCATCATTCGGCACACTGGCGGTCTGACCTTTTACCTCCAACCTGACTGAGAGGAACGCTCATGGTTCTGCGCTCGGAAATTCTGGTGAACAAAAACGTGCTTCCAACCAAAGAACAAGCCCTGCCCGGCCGCGAAACCGCGATGACCCTGCCGGAAAAACACTTTGTCTTCGAAGACACCCCGCTGCTCGGTCCATTCTTTCAGGACGTCGACTTTGCGATTTTCGGTCTGGGCTGCTTCTGGGGCGCGGAACGACGTTTCTGGCAGCGCGAAGGTGTGGTCAGCACCGTGGTCGGTTACGCCGGCGGCTTCACGCCGAACCCGACGTACGAAGAAGTCTGCTCGGGCCTGACCGGCCACGCCGAAGTGGTATTGGTGGTGTATGACAAAGCCCGAGTCAGTTACGAAGAACTGCTGGCGATGTTCTGGGAACTGCACAACCCGACTCAGGGCATGCGTCAGGGCAACGACATCGGCACCCAGTACCGCTCGGTGATCTACGCGACCTCGCCTGAGCATCTGGACGCGGCGCTGAAGAGCAAGGCTGTGTATCAGGCGGAACTGTCGAAGGCGGGTCTGGGCGAAATCAGCACCGAGATCGAACAGGCGCCGACCGTGTACTTCGCCGAGACGTATCACCAGCAATATCTGGCGAAGAACCCTGAGGGTTATTGCGGGATTGGCGGCACCGGCGTTTGCATGCCTGCGAGCCTGGCGGGCAACTGAGCCCACCGGCCGATCGTTCCCACGCTCTGCGTGGGAATGCCTCAATGGACGCTCTGCGTCCGCTGTTGGGACGCGGAGCGTCCCGGGCTGCATTCCCACGCGGAGCGTGGGAACGATAAGTCAGTGATCAGCTCTCGGCAATCAACCAATCCATCTGCCAGCCACCCTGGGTCTGCCCCAGCTTCTTCGACAACCACGGCAGCAACTCACGCAACTCTTCTTCCAGCCCCCACGGCGGATTGGCGATCGCCAGCCCGGAACCGTTCAGGCTGTTCGGCGTGTCCAGCGGATGCACCAGCAGCTCCACACGCAGCAACTTCGGCGCACCGGTGCCTGCCAGGTCCTGATAGAAACGCCGCAGTGCACGCTGATCCTTCACCGGATACCAGATCGCTGCCACGGTCTGGCGCATGCGGCCGATGGCTTCTTTCATCGACGCCGCGCAACGCTGCATCTCGTCCAGTTGCTCGAACGGCGGATCGATCAGCATCACCGCGCGCTTCTCCTGCACCGGCAACATCGCCCGCGCCACGTGCCAGCCCTCGCCCAGATGCACTTTTACCCGACGATCGCCGGCCATGTTGTCCTTGAGCAACACGCCATCTTCGGGATGCTTCTCGTTGAGCATCACCCGATCCTGCGGCCGCGTCAGACGTCGTGCCAGCTCCGGCGAACCCGGGTAATAGCGCAACTGGCCATCCGGGTTCATCTCGTGCAGCACCTTCATATAGTCGGCAGTCAGCGCCGGCAGGTCCGGCTGATCCCACAAGCGCGCAATGCCTTCCAGGTACTCGCCGGTGCGATTGGCCTGATCGCCCTGCAAGTCATACAGACCGATGCCGGCGTGCGTGTCGAGATAGGCAAACGGCTGCTCCTTGCGCGACATCAGAGCGATGAGGCGGGTCAAGGTCAGGTGTTTGAAAACATCGGCGTGATTGCCGGCATGGAAGGCGTGACGATAATTCATGGCTGCTCCTGCGAGGGCCGCAAAGTTTACCTTTTACCGGTCGGCAAGTCAGGGGTTCGCAGCCGAGTGGACAAACGCCTTTCCCTCACCCTAACCCTCTCCCGAAGGGAGAGGGGACTTACGGTGGCGATCTTGCGAGTTACATCGACCTGAATGATCGACGTGATCTCAGGCTTGGCCAAACGAAGTTCACCGCTGAAGTCGCAGGTCGGCGTACAACACCAAGACAACTCGGTCAGTCCCCTCTCCCTCTGGGAGAGGGCTAGGGTGAGGGGCTTTGCTTTTATGGCGTTAAACTGGCTAACCATCAACGACAGGAAGTCAAAAATTCATGCGATATCTGATCATCTGTTTACTCGGCCTTCTTAGTCCATACCTCGCCCTTGCCGACGAAACCCACATTGAACAGGCACGCCAGACACTAAAGAACTACGGGCTGAGCCACTGCATCCTGAAGCCATTCAACGAACGCTCTGCGCTGGAAAAAGACATTGCACTGTCCGCCAATGCCTATTCGTTCATGGGCAAAGGCATGCATACCATCCTGCAAAATGAAGACACGCTGCAGGTGCTGCACGATCCCTATAAAGAAACCCGAAACTACGTGTTGGCGGCTTACGAGCAGACACCTTCAAACAGCAAATACTCGAATGAAAAAGTAGTGTTTCTTGGGTGCCTGCATGTCTACAACTCCGAGGCGTTCAACATTTTTATCAAAACTCAGGATGCGTACATTTCCGACCGACGCGTTGATATCTATTAACGATCTTTTGATCTTTTTCAGGCGGGCATGCTGCGCAAGCGTCTGCCGATGACGTCCAGCACATCGCAGCCATCGCGCAGTGGAATCGCGCAGAGCAAGGCAAAGTCGCTGAGGATCACGGAGTCGCATTCGATCGAGCCGCGCATGCACATGTTTTCCAGGACCTGGACCACGGCGCGGATGCGGTGGTTGGCAGCGTCCATGAGGATATCAAGAGGCACATGGGTGTCGACGAACAGGCTGGGCATGTCGCTGCAATTGCCGGTGAGGGCCATGAAGCGGTTGTCGGGGTGAGGAGTGATTTTTTCGTAGGGTGAATCAGTATGCATATTGGTCATTTTCCGGGTCCCATGATTGATAAACGTGAGCCGCCATCACACCTTCCTACGGGTTAGGGTGGCAGCTGTGCGCGGGAGTAGGAACCGAGCAATCATGGACCTCGGCCACGCCGAAGCGTGCCCCACGCACAGCCGCCGCGAACGATCTTACGGACTTGAACCAAGTGCCGCAAAAAGCCAACGAACTGTAACGTCATGAATGCGGGAATCCTTCACCCTGCCACCACTCTCGCGGCGACAACGAAAAGACTATCCCTGCAACCCACCACGCACCAGTTCATGAAAACCGCCGCGATTCGAAGGAAACGTCCGAAGCGTTTGCCCCGAAATTTCACTCTGCCTCTGCCAGCAAAAACTCCAGAAGCGCCGATCGTGACGAATCTTCCGACATCGATAATTTGAAAAACTGCCCGACCTTGCAGCGCAGGACCGTCTCGGGAAACGCCTCGAATATGGCCGGTTGCTCCTCGCTCAGCCATTGCAGAGCATTGGCGACGCGTACGCTTGCATCAGTCTGCGCCAACAGCGATTGCGGCACGCTCCACCACGGAAAGACTCGCCCCGAAACCAGCGCACGGCCCCCGATTTCGATGGCTTGGCCATTGATCAAGGCTCGTGAAACGACTGGCAGCAATTGCGCGGAATTGACCTCCTCAGAGTGCAAAAGAGGCAGCAGAAACCGACCATCCCAAAAGCGGAAAAACACGGTTTTACCGTCCGGCATCAGCACTTGAGTGAGGCTGCGGAAATGTTCGACCAGCACGTCAAGATCCGCCGAAGACACCGCCAACCATCCCCAATCCCGGGATTCTGTTTCCGCCACCCAACGTAAAAACTCACTGTCTGCAGCGACAATTCCCACGTAGGGCATCACCGCGTCCCACTCGGCATAAATGGTCTCGGCCCAGACCGGATTCGCCGTGCCCTGCCAGGCTTTGAAGGCATCGGCGCCGCTGGCGCGGCTGAAAATGGCGAACAGTTGTTCCGACGCATGCAGCGGCTGCCGCGCCAGCCATTGTTCGGGCGTCAATTCCTCACGCTGCACAAACACCATCCTTACAACGCTCACACTCCTCGCAGAATGGCGCATCACCTTTGAGACTCATGATCTGTGCGGCGGTGAGAATCGCCGCCGGCGCAGCGGCCAGTTTCTCCGGCAATCCCGGCACCACCGGCGCAGCGCTGGTCGCCGCCATCGGCGCGCCGCCCACGACGATCGGCACGCTGCTGAAAATTCCGCCGGGGCCGATGTTGATCCACTGCCCGCCGGCCTGAATCGTCGCGCTCGCGCCGCCGTCGATGACCACTTGCTGACCAGCACTGATATGGATCTGCGCCGAGGCGCTGGTGGCTTGATTGTTCACCCGGACCTGCTGGTCACCGAGCACGGACAAATGGTCATCCTGCCTGACTTCGGTCTGGCGCTGGCCGTAGGTGATGCGTTGCTCGTCGGCCTTGAGTTCATGTCGGGCGGTGCCGGTGACCACCACACTGCGCTGGTTGTCGACCTGCAACTGCTGGTCGTTGAGCACGTGCTGGGTCCAGTTGCGCTGGGCACGCAGGTAGATTTCCTCGGCGCCCTTTTTGTCCTCGATGCGCAGTTCGTTATAACCACCACCGCCAGGGCTGCTCTGGCTGCGGAAGATACTGCGGGTCTTGTCTGCCGGCAGATCCAGCGGCACCGGGGTCGCCGCATTCGGCAGACACCCCATGACCAGCGGCTTGTCGGCATCGCCATCAATGAAGCCGACCAGCACTTCCATGCCGACGCGCGGAATCAATACGCTGCCGTAGTGATCGTGAGCCCAGCCGGTCGCGACACGCAGCCAGCAACTGGAGTGCTCGTTGAGTTCGCCATCGCGATCCCAGGCCAGTTGCACTTTGACCCGGCCATATTCATCACAATGGATCTCCAGATCTTTCGGTCCGGTGACCACGGCGGGTTGATAACCGGAGATGCGCGGCTTTTCCGGCGCCAGCGCCGGACGGAAGATCACGTCCCACGGCGTGGCCACGAAAGTATTGCGGTAGCCCTGGAAGGATTCGCCATCGCTGGTCACCGACTCTTCCAGCACTTGCGGCTGGCGGCCGCGATGTTCGACGGTGGTGAGCAACCACAGATCATTCCAGTCGCTGCGCGGATGCTCGGTGAGTTGCAGGAAATGCCCACAGACCAGTGAGGATTCGTCGCTGGTGCCTTCGGCTTGACGGTAATCGGCGACATGACGTTCAAGCGCGCGGCGCGTCAGGCCTTTGCCGGTTTCGCGATCATTGAATTGACCGGGAAAGTGATAGTCCTCCAGCACTGGACGCTGCTCGCCGTCACTGCGACTTTCCAGCGACAGGCGTGGTTTTTCGAAGTTGTAGTCGCGCCGGGTGACGACGCTGGTGCGGGTTTCCACGCGCACATTGAAACGCTGAATCGCCGGCGCGCCCGCCGACATGCCGCTGCCGGGCAGATACAGCGTCGGCTCGGGCAGCTTGGGGAACACGGTCTGGTCGTCGCCGAATACCAGCAAATGGCCTTCGGGGCTGTGTTGAAAGTGGTAATGAATGCCGACTTCGGCACACAGACGCTGGATGAAGGCCAGATCGCTTTCGGCGTATTGCACGCAGTATTCGCGCTCCGGGTATTCGCTGCCCAGGCGAAATTCAAAGGCATCGCGCAGGATCGAATGATCCTTGAGGATCTGTGTGATGATCTGCGGCACGCTCTGATGCTGAAAAATACGCTGGTTGATGCGATGCCCCAGATACGTCAGACGCGGGACAAGGCTGAGGTGATAGCGTGTCAGACGTTTCCCGGAATCGCCCTGCCCGACCTGATAAATCTGACCATGAATACCGCAACCCTGAGCATCGAAACTCAGAAACGCCTGACCATGCAGCAGGCTTTCCAGATCCAGGTCCGGCCGCTCGCTGACCAGTTCCAGTTCGAAGCGAAAGGGTTGGCTGATGGCTTCCCTGCCTGTGAACTCAAGGACCTTGAGGTCATGCTGGGCGCCTTCGAGGGTCAACGTGAAACGCGGTTGATTGGCAGGCGCGAACATCCGATGTCTCTCTGCAGTGTGAGGGCGGGCGATTCTGCATGAGGGGCAAGGGGTGATGAGCAGGTGACGGGAAATTCAGATTTGCCCTACGTGGTTTGCTGAAAGGACCTTTAGAAATTAGCACTTTGACTACAGACATTCCTTCAAGCCGGTCAGTGTCCCTGTGGGAGCTGGCTTGCCAGCGATGAGGTCGGCACATTCAACTTATCGCTGACCGACACACTGCCATCGCTGGCAAGCCAGCTCCCACAGGGTTCTCCAGTGTTGTTGAAGAATCACAGGCAACAAAAAACGGCCCGCCTCCGGTAGGAAACGGGCCGTTTTCATGTGAGCCGCAGCTCAGTCCATCACTTGTTCAGATGGAAATCTTTTTCCGCTGCCTCGAAGCGCTCAACCATGCCGCGAGTCGGTTCACCCGCCTTGCTGACAAAGTAGATGGCCAGGCTGGCAAAGATGAAGCCCGGAATGATTTCGTACAGACCCAGCAGTTCGAAATGTTTCCAGACCACCACGGTGATTGCGCCGACCAGAATGCCGGCCAGTGCGCCGTTGCGGGTCATGTCTTTCCAGACGACCGAGATCAGCACCACCGGACCGAACGCAGCACCGAAACCGGCCCAGGCGTAGGACACCAGGCCCAGTACGCGGTTTTCCGGGTTGGCAGCCAATGCGATCGCGATCAGGGCTACCAGCAGCACCATGGCACGACCGACCCAGACCAGCTCAAGCTGGGAGGCGGACTTGCGCAGGAAGGTCTTGTAGAAGTCTTCGGTCAGGGCGCTCGAGCACACCAGCAACTGGCAGCTCAGGGTGCTCATTACCGCAGCCAGAATGGCCGACAGCAGCACACCGGCAACCCATGGGTTGAAGAGGATTTTCGCCAGTTCAATGAACACGCGCTCCGGGTTCTCGGTGACCGGACCGGCCACTTCCGGGTGCGCCGAGAAGTAAGCGATACCGAAGAAGCCCACCGCCACGGTGCCGCCCAGGCACAGGATCATCCAGGCCATGGAAATTCGACGCGCCTTGGCGATCGACTTCACCGAATCCGCCGCCATGAAACGCGCGAGGATGTGCGGCTGGCCGAAGTAGCCCAGACCCCAACCCATCAGCGAGATGATGCCAATGAAGGTGGTGCCTTTGAGCATGTCGAAGTTGCTCGGATCCTGCGCTTCGATGGCCAGGAACGTGGTGTCGACGCCGCCGGTGGCCAGCAGGACGATGATCGGCGTAAGGATCAGCGCGAAGATCATCAGGGTCGCTTGTACGGTGTCGGTCCAGCTCACCGCGAGAAAACCGCCGACGAAGGTGTAAGCAATGGTCGCCGCAGCACCGGCCCACAGCGCCGTCTCGTAGGACATGCCAAAGGTGCTTTCGAACAGACGCGCACCGGCGACGATGCCGGAAGCGCAGTAGATGGTGAAGAACACCAGAATCACCACCGCCGAGATAATCCGCAGCAAGCCGCTTTTATCTTCGAAACGGCTGGAGAAGTAGTCCGGCAGAGTCAGTGCATCGCCGTTGTGCTCGGTCTGCACCCGCAGACGGCCGGCGACGAACAGCCAGTTCAGGTAGGCACCGACGATCAGGCCGATGGCGATCCAGCTTTCGGACAGACCGGACATGTAGATGGCGCCCGGCAGGCCCATCAGCAACCAGCCGCTCATGTCGGAGGCACCGGCGGACAGCGCGGTGACGACGCTGCCGAGGCTGCGACCGCCGAGAATATAGTCGGAAAGGTTATTGGTGGAGCGATAGGCCATGAAGCCGATCAGCACCATTGCTGCGATGTAGATCACGAACGTGATCAGGGTTGGATTGCTTACGCTCATTGAGTTACGCCCTGGCTTTGTTTTTATGTAGCGGCGGTAGTGAACCGCTCGCAAACGACGACGTTTGGCAGACGATCCGGGATCCCGCGCATTTAAGACTGATGTTTCCCCAGGAAAGCCATCAGCCGATGCACCGGGTTATTCCCGGTTGCACCTTGGCGGCGAATGCTATGCAACAAAGCAAATAAGGTGCAACCAGTTTCGCGAGAATTAGTTGCACCCAGTCGGATTAATCGACGATCACCCCGTTTTTGCTCCCTTTTGTGGCAGTCACGCCTCTTTGCTAGAAGTAAAAGCACCAAGCAGGAGCAGCACTTTCGTACCAGAAATTATTTCCTGACGAGCTGCGAATTATTCCGGCAAAAAAAGGGTTGCACCCGGTTGCACCTCATTCAGCGCACAGCTAATCTTGCGGCCAGCTGATGCCACGCAACTGTGGCAACCATGAGGATAAAAATATGGCTACCACCACCCTTGGGGTCAAACTCGATGACCCGACCCGCGAGCGCCTGAAGGCTGCCGCAACCTCGATTGATCGCACGCCGCACTGGCTGATCAAGCAGGCAATTTTCAATTACCTGGAAAAACTCGAGGGTGGTGCAACCCTGACCGAGTTGAACGGTTTGACCGCCAAAGACGCCGATGACGCAGGCGAAGTGCAGACCGATCACGCTCACCAATGCTTCCTCGAATTCGCTGAAAGCATCCTGCCGCAATCGGTGCTGCGCGCTTCGATCACCGCTGCTTACCGCCGTCCTGAGCCGGAAGTGGTGCCAATGCTGATCGAGCAGGCACGCCTGCCGGCCCCGATGGCCGAAGCCACCAACAAGCTCGCGGCGACCATCGCCGAAAAACTGCGTAACCAGAAAAGTGCCGGCGGTCGTGCCGGTATTGTTCAGGGCCTGCTGCAGGAATTTTCCCTGTCGTCCCAGGAAGGCGTGGCGCTGATGTGCCTGGCCGAAGCGCTGCTGCGCATCCCGGACAAAGGCACCCGCGATGCGCTGATCCGCGACAAGATCAGCACCGGCAACTGGCATCCGCACCTGGGCAACAGCCCTTCGCTGTTCGTCAACGCTGCGACCTGGGGCCTGCTGCTGACTGGCAAACTGGTTTCCACCCACAACGAAGCCGGCCTGACCTCGTCGCTGAGCCGCATCATCGGCAAGAGCGGCGAGCCGATGATCCGCAAGGGCGTCGACATGGCCATGCGCCTGATGGGCGAGCAGTTCGTTACCGGCGAAACCATCGCCGAAGCACTGGCCAATGCGAGCAAGTTCGAAGCCAAGGGCTTCCGTTACTCCTACGACATGCTCGGTGAAGCGGCACTCACCGAAGTCGACGCGCAGAAATACCTGGCCTCGTACGAACAAGCGATCCATTCGATCGGCAAAGCGTCCCACGGCCGTGGGATTTATGAAGGCCCGGGCATCTCCATCAAGCTCTCGGCGCTGCACCCGCGTTACAGCCGTGCGCAGTACGAGCGTGTGATGGACGAGCTGTACCCGCGCCTGCTGTCGCTGACTCTGCTGGCCAAGCAATACGACATCGGCCTGAACATCGACGCCGAAGAAGCCGATCGCCTCGAGCTGTCGCTGGATCTGCTTGAGCGCCTGTGCTTCGAGCCGCAGCTGACTGGCTGGAACGGCATCGGTTTCGTCATCCAGGCTTACCAGAAGCGTTGCCCGTACGTGATCGACTACGTGATCGATCTGGCCCGCCGCAGCCGCCATCGCCTGATGATCCGCCTGGTGAAAGGCGCGTACTGGGACAGCGAAATCAAGCGCGCCCAGGTCGAAGGCCTGGAAGGCTATCCGGTCTACACCCGCAAGGTGTACACCGATGTTTCCTACATTGCGTGCGCACGCAAACTGCTGTCGGTGCCGGAAGTCATCTACCCGCAATTCGCCACGCACAACGCCCACACCCTGTCGGCGATCTACCACATCGCCGGTCAGAACTATTACCCGGGCCAGTACGAGTTCCAGTGCCTGCACGGCATGGGCGAACCGCTCTACGAGCAGGTTGTCGGCAAGGTTGCCGAAGGCAAGCTGAACCGTCCATGCCGCGTGTACGCACCGGTCGGCACCCATGAAACCCTGCTGGCGTACCTGGTGCGTCGTCTGCTGGAAAACGGCGCCAACACTTCGTTCGTCAACCGTATCGCCGACCAGTCGATTTCGATTCAGGAACTGGTGGCCGATCCGGTGGCGCAGATCGAGCAGATGGCCACCGTGGAAGGTGGTTTCGGCCTGCCGCACCCGCGCATTCCGCTGCCGCGTGACCTGTACGGTGCCGAGCGTGCCAACTCGAGCGGCATCGACATGGCAAACGAACATCGTCTGGCCTCGCTGTCCTGCGCCCTGCTCGCCACCGCGCACAACGACTGGAAAGCCGCGCCGATGCTCGGTTGCGCGTCCAGCAACGAAACGCCGGTCGCCGTGCTGAACCCGTCCGATCACCGCGATGTGGTCGGTCATGTTCAAGAAGCTACCGTTGAAGATGTCGACAGCGCCATTCAATGCGCGCTGAACGCCGCGCCGATCTGGCAGGCCACCCCGCCGGCCGAACGTGCGGCGATCCTGGAACGTGCCGCTGACCTGATGGAAGGCGAGATCCAGCCGCTGATGGGCCTGCTGGCTCGCGAAGCCGGCAAGACCTACGCCAACGCCATCGCCGAAGTCCGCGAAGCGGTCGACTTCCTGCGTTATTACGCAGTGCAGGCGCGCAACGATTTCAGCAATGACGCCCACCGCCCACTGGGCCCGGTGGTGTGCATCAGCCCGTGGAACTTCCCGCTGGCAATCTTCAGCGGCCAGGTCGCTGCGGCATTGGCCGCCGGTAACCCGGTACTGGCCAAACCGGCCGAGCAGACTCCGCTGGTAGCGGCTCAGGCTGTGCGCCTGATGCTCGAAGCCGGCATCCCGGAAGGCGTGCTGCAACTGCTGCCGGGTCGCGGTGAAACCGTCGGCGCCGGTCTGGTCGGTGACGAGCGCGTCAAAGGCGTGATGTTCACTGGTTCCACCGAAGTCGCGCGCTTGCTGCAACGCAACATCGCTGGCCGTCTCGACAGCCAGGGCCGTCCGATTCCGCTTATCGCCGAAACGGGTGGCCAGAACGCGATGATCGTCGATTCCTCGGCTTTGACTGAACAAGTCGTGATCGACGTGGTGTCGTCGGCCTTCGACAGTGCCGGTCAGCGCTGCTCGGCATTGCGCGTGCTGTGCCTGCAGGAAGATTCCGCCGATCGCGTCATCGAAATGCTCAAGGGTGCCATGGCCGAAAGCCGTCTCGGCAACCCCGAGCGTCTGTCCGTGGACATCGGCCCGGTGATCGACGCCGAAGCCAAGGCGGGCATCGACAAGCACATCCAGGGCATGCGCGACAAAGGTCGCAATGTTTACCAGGTTGCGATTGCCGACAGCGAAGAGATCAAGCGCGGCACCTTCGTCATGCCGACCCTGATCGAGCTGGAAAGCTTCGACGAACTGCAACGCGAGATCTTCGGCCCGGTACTGCACGTGGTGCGCTACAAGCGCAAAGAGCTGGATCAACTGATCGGTCAGATCAACGCCTCCGGTTACGGCCTGACGCTGGGCGTGCACACGCGCATCGACGAGACCATCGCCAAGGTGATCGACAACGTCAACGCCGGTAACGTCTACGTCAACCGCAACATCGTCGGTGCCGTGGTCGGCGTGCAGCCATTCGGCGGCGAAGGCCTGTCGGGTACTGGCCCGAAAGCCGGCGGCCCGCTGTATCTGTACCGTTTGCTGTCGACGCGTCCTAGCGACGCCATCGAGCAATCCTTCGCTCGCGGTGACGCCATCGTCGCCCCGGACGTGCGCTTGCGCGATGCCATGAGCCAATCGTTGAACGCTCTGAAAGCCTGGGCGGACAACAACAAGTTCGCCGATCTGAGCACCCTGTGCGTGCAATACGCAGCGCAATCGCAGAGCGGCATTACCCGCGTGCTGGCTGGCCCGACCGGCGAGAAAAACAGCTACGCCATCCTGCCGCGCGAACACGTGCTGTGCCTGGCAGAAGTTGAAGGTGATCTGCTGACGCAACTGGCGGCGGTGCTGGCGGTTGGCGGTTCGGCAGTGTGGCCGGAAACCGAGCTGACCAAGGCGTTGCTCGCCCGTCTGCCGAAGGAAGTCCAGGCGCGGATCAAACGCGTTGCCGACTGGAACAAGGACGAAGTGGTCTTCGATGCCGTGCTGCATCACGGCCACTCCGACCAGTTGCGCGGCGTCTGCCAGCAGATCGCCCAGCGTGGCGGCGCGATCGTTGGCGTTCAGGGACTGTCCCAGGGCGAGACCAACATTGCCCTGGAGCGTCTGGTGATCGAGCGGGCATTGAGCGTTAACACGGCTGCTGCTGGAGGCAATGCCAGTCTGATGACGATCGGTTAAACCCGATAAACCGGGCACCTGCATAGGTGCCCGGCATAGCAACAATCCCTGTGGGAGCTGGCTTGCCAGCGATAGCGATTTTTCAGTCAACCATCAATGTTGACTGAACTGCCGCCATCGCTGGCAAGCCAGCTCCCACAGTGTTTTGGGGTGTTTGTTAAGTCCGCGCGCGGCTCCAACATCACGCTTATCAATCATCCTGTTCAGTCTTTATCAGCACGCCTAGACTCGGCCCAACCCCAATTTCCAGGTAGGCCGCCATGTCCGAGACGCTGCTCAGTTCCCGCAATCTGGCTTTCGAGCTGTACGAAGTCCTCGATGCCGAGGGCCTGACCCGGCGCGAGCGCTTTGCCGAGCACAATCGCGAGACCTTCGACGCCGCCATCGGCACCGCGCGCAACATCGCCGAGAAGTACTTTGCGCCGCACAACCGCAAGGGCGACGAGAACGAGCCGCGCTACGAGGATGGTAAGGCGATCCTGATTCCTGAAGTCAAACCGGCGGTGGATGCCTTCCTTGAGGCCGGATTCCTTAACGCAGCGCGCAGTTTCGAGGCCGGCGGTATGCAATTGCCGACCCTGCTGTCGCAAGCCTGCTTCGCGCACTTTCAGTCCGCCAACGCAGCGTCGACGTCCTACCCGTTCCTGACCATGGGCGCGGCCAACCTGATCGAGAGCTTTGGCAGCGAAGAGCAGAAACAGCGCTTCCTGCAACCGATGATCGACGGACGTTTCTTCGGCACCATGGCCCTGACCGAGCCCCATGCCGGTTCATCGCTGTCGGACATTCGTACCCGCGCCGAGCCTGCGTCCGACGGCACCTATCGCCTGAAGGGCAACAAGATCTTCATTTCCGGCGGCGATCATCCGCTGTCGGAAAACATCGTACACATGGTGCTCGCCAAACTGCCGGACGCCCCGCCGGGGGTGAAAGGTATTTCGCTGTTTATCGTGCCGAAGTTTCTGGTCAACGACGACGGCAGCCTCGGCCAGCGCAACGACGTGCTGCTCGCCGGTTTGTTCCACAAGATGGGCTGGCGCGGCACCACATCGACGGCGCTGAACTTCGGCGATAACGGTGAGTGCGTCGGCTATCTGGTGGGCAAACCGCACCATGGTTTGAGCTACATGTTCCAGATGATGAACGAAGCGCGAATCGGCGTCGGCATGGGCGCGGTGATGCTCGGCTATGCCGGTTACCTGTATTCACTGGAATATGCGCGTGAGCGGCCGCAGGGCCGGGTGCCGGACAGCAAGGATCCGACCACTGCGCCGGTGGCGATCATTCAGCACGCGGACGTCAGACGCATGCTGCTGACGCAGAAATCCTACGTCGAAGGTGCGTTTGACCTCGGCCTGTACGCCGCGCGGTTGTTCGATGACACCACCACGCTGGAAACCGAAGCCGAACGCAAACAGGCTCATGAGCTGCTGGACCTGCTGACGCCCATCGTCAAATCCTGGCCTTCGGAGTTCTGCCTCAAAGCCAACGAACTGGCGATCCAGATTCTTGGCGGCCACGGCTACACCCGTGAGTACCCGGTGGAGCAGTACTACCGCGACAACCGCTTGAACCCGATCCACGAAGGCACCCACGGCATCCAGTCGCTGGATTTGCTCGGGCGCAAACTGGCGCAGAACGGTGGCGCCGGTCTCAAGCAGCTGATTCGATTGATCGCCAACACGGCCGAACGTGCCACTGCATACGATTCGTTGACCACCCTGCGCGAACCGCTGGAAAAACTCGTTGCCCGCCTGCAAACCGTGACCATCGGCCTGCTCACCGATCTGGCCCAAGGCAAGGTCAACAGCAGCCTGGCGAACTCGGCGCTGTACCTGAAAGTGTTCGGCCACGCAGTGATCGGCTGGCGCTGGCTGGAGCAGGCGATCCGCGCCGAGGAAGGCCTGGCCAAAGGGAATGCTGCAGATGTCGACTTCTATAAGGGCAAGTTGCAGGCGGCGCGGTATTTCCTGACATGGGAAGTGCCAGGTTGCCAGCATGAGCTGGACTTGCTGGAGGCGCGGGATGATACGTGTCTGGGGATGCGGGATGCGTGGTTCTGAAACGCTACCCTCACCCCAGCCCTCTCCCGGAGGGAGAGGGGGCCGAATGGGGGATATTCAAGAAGTACGCCGACCTGAAAGGGCCTTGCCGGATCCATAATCGACTGGTGTTTTCAGGTCGACGTATAGCGATAGACGCCTCGGTCAGTCCCCTCTCCCTCCGGGAGAGGGCTAGGGTGAGGGGCTTTTCAGGTCTGATACTCAACTCAGTTTGAACCCACCCATCTGCCGCGCCAGATCATCCGCCAGCCGCTGCAACATCTGACAATCCTCACGACACGCACGAACCTCCCCCGCCGTCGCCCGCGCCAGATCGGAAATCCCCTGCACGTTGCGGTTGATCTCTTCAGTCACCGCGGACTGCTCTTCGGTTGCCGTCGCTACCTGATGGTTCATATCGCTGATGCGCTCGACCTGACCGGTGATCGCCGTCAGTGACGCGCCGGTACGCTGGCTCGATTCAACCCCGGTCCCGGTTGCAGCCTGACCGGTGCGCATCGACGACACGGCGTTTTCCGCGCCTTGCTTGAGGCTGCCGATCATCAGTTGAATTTCGTCGGTCGAGGCCTGGGTTCGGCGCGCGAGGGTGCGCACTTCATCGGCGACCACCGCGAAGCCACGGCCCATGTCGCCAGCGCGGGCGGCTTCGATGGCGGCGTTGAGTGCGAGCAGATTGGTCTGTTCGGAAACGCCACGAATCACCGCCAGCACCGAATCGATCGACGCCACTTGCTGCGCCAGCTCACCCACTGCGCCCGCCGCTAAGCCGATCTCATCGGACATGCTTTCGATATGACGGATCGAGCCACCGACCACTTCCCGTGCCTGCAACGCCTCATCGCGCGCGGTTTGCGAGGCAAGCGCGGCGTTGCCAGCGTTCTGCGCGATTTCCTGCACGGTCAGGCCCATTTCGTGGACGGCGGTGGCTACCATGTCGGTCATTTCCTGCTGCCGGCCGGAACGCTCGGCGGTGTTGTCCACCACCTTCGCCACTTGCCCCACGGCCGTGCGCAGGCGTTCGCTGGTGGTCAGCACCTCGCCGATCATCGCGCGCTGGCTGTCGAGGAAACGGTTGAAGCCGCGCGCGAGGTCACCCAGCTCATCGGCACGGCTGGAATCTAACCGGCGGGTCAAATCTCCACCACCGCTACCGATGGCCACCAGCGCCCGTGTTACTTGTCGAATCGGTCGCACCAGCCCCTGCGCCAGCCACACCACCATCGCCAGGCAGACCAGCGCCACCACCAGACCGATGCCGCCACTCATCCACATCGCTTTCCGTGCTTCGGCGTAGATCTGCGACTGCGGCACTTCGGCCACCAGGGTCCAGCCGAGATCGCGCAGCGGCAGGCTGAAGGCGAGGAAGTCTTCACCGTCGCGCTGGAAGCTGCTGTTGACCGCGTCCTTGTGCCCCATCAGCGCTTGCGCCGCGTTGGCGCCGATCTGCTCGGTCAAGGTGCGTTCGCCGCTGAACTGCGCTTCAGGATGGACCTGAATCAAACCATCGGAACGCACGAGATAGACCTTGCCGCGTTCACCGAAACTGAAATTGTGAATCAGCTCCGACAGCTCTTTCATGCTCAGCCCCAGCCCGGCGACACCGACGACTTTGCCGGCCTGCTCGACCTTCAGATCGATGAACAAGGCCAGCTCGCCCGTGGCGCCGTCGTTGTCGATGTTCAGCGTGCGCGGCTGATTGCTGTCGAGAAAGGAATAGAACCAGGCGTCGGCCGGTTTCGCGCGACTGAGGGTGCGATCGAGGCCTTTTTCGGTGATGTAATGATTGGATTCGGTGCCGATGATCAACGCGGTAAAGGCTTTGTGTTCAGCGCGGATGCCTTCCAGATATTGCGCGAAAAGCGCGGTTTTGCGGCTGTCTTCGCCGGATGCCAGCCAGTCACGCACCATGGTGTTGCTGGCGATGTCCTTGGCGGCGGTGAGTGGCTGGACGAGGATGCGTTCGATATCGTTGCGCGTCGCTTCAATGCTCGACGGCAGCGCCTGTTCGACCAGATAGCTCTGGGCGAGGCGGTTGACCACCAGGGTATAAATGCCAACCACAATCACGATGCTGATCAGCAGGGCCGCGCCCATGCCGAGAATCAACTGCCACTGAATACTGCGTCGCCACCACTGCATGGAGCACCCCCGAAGAATAAGAGCCTGAACCACTGCAACAGCCGTGCCGATTGTATACAAAGAGCATCAGAATAAAACACAACCTTCGGTACAGCCGTATCCTTACTAGCAAGAAGCTGGCCATTATATCGAGGGATTCACTGTCAAGTCTGACAGGTTACAACTTGCATCGGGTGGCTTAGATTCGCGGTTTCACGTCTGTGACAAGCATCCGCGTCGCAGATCCAAGCCGTCCATCGCAGGAGAAAGAACATGACTGACACCGGTCCACGAGAGAATTTTGTTCAGGCAATGGCTGACAACGATACGTTTGTTAAATCGGCGCTCATTGGCGACTTTGTCGGGAGCTCGACTTCTCAATCGATGATTATTCGCAGGCACTTCACCGAGGTCATGGTTTTCCCGGTAATCCATTACAAAATTACGATCACCACCCTCGCAGGCACGACGTACAGCACAGTTCAGCCAATTCCGTCGGCAGAATATATCTACCTGCTTTCCAAGGGTGATGAAGTGACGATCGAAAATACTACCTATAGAGTTTCCCACTCAGAGTTCATCAAGCAATCCGATGGAGAATGGACAACAAAAGTCTACTGGCAGCCAATACTCCAAGCCTCATAGCAACAAGACCTCAGCATGTTCAGCGCCTCAATGTACCGAGGCGCTGCGAAAAGCGAGTCAACCCTGACTGATCGTCTTGGCAATGGTGTCGACCGTGGCGCTGACTTGCTCTTGATAACGGTCGAGTTCTTCCTGGTGCTGTTTCTTCATTTCGATCTGCTGCGAGCACAGATTCATCGCCGCCAGCACCAGCAAACGGTCACCGATCAGCGTCGGGTATTTGCGCTTGGTGTCTTCCAGCGCGGCCTTGAGCATCATCGCCGCGTCCAACAGGGTCTGTTCTTCCCCGGCCGGTGCCTTGATCGAATAGTCCTCGCCAAGAATGGAGATGACTTTTACCCCTGCTGTGCCGTGGTTCATGCGCTGACGGGACCGGCATTGACGCGATCAACCAGCGCCTGGATGCGCGCGGCGGTGGCGCCGTGTTTTTCTTCCTGCTCCATCAGGTTCAGTTGCAGGTTTTCGTTTTCATCCTTGGCCTGGGCCAGTTCCGTGGATAGGGTCTGGTTGGTCTGCAGCAAGGTCTGGTTCTGTTGCACCAGGTCGCTGACGAGCTGTTCCAATTGGCTGAGGGATGCTTCCAACATTTTGATCTTCCAAGCGTTTTTCAAAGGGCGCGTACGATAAAGAAAAGTCACCACGGATGCCAGGGTTAAACCGGCGCAAGGCCTTGATTTTCCTGGGTGGCGAAGCTTCTCGCGAGTTTAAAAGACTGTGATTGGTCGATCTGGTTCCTGCACTTCGTCGCTCAAGCCTGTCTGCGACAAATACGCACACCACCTCAAGACTTTAGTCGTATGACCGATAAGTCACCCATACAGCAGTCTCTGCCCGCATGGATGCGGCCCTTTTCGGTATCCGCCCATGTCCCTTCGCAATATGAACATCGCCCCACGGGCGTTCACCGGCTTCGCCCTGATCGGCGGCCTGATGTTGATCCTCGGCGTGTTTGCACTGAACCAGATGAGCAAGATCCGCGCGGCCGGCGAAGACATCGCCACCGCCAGCGTGCCGTCGATCAAGGCTCTGGACGAATTCACCCAACTGACCCTGCGCCTGCGCGTGCTCTCCTATCGTTTGCTGATCAACCGCGAACCCGACGTGCAGCAGAAAACCATCGAACTGTTCGACCTGCGCAATCGCCAGATCGCCGATGCGCAACGCGCATACGAGCCACTGATCGAAGGCCCGCAGGAACGTGCGGCGTACGATCAGTACGTGCAATTGCTGGCGCAGTACCGTCAGCTCGAAGAGCGGATGAAAACCCTGTCGCGCAACAATCAGATCGACGAGTTGCGGCAGATGCTCAACAGCGATTTGCTGAGCAATTCGGAAGCGGTGAATACCGCGCTGGCGCGCTTGCTGGATATCAACACCCAGCAGATCGCCGAAACCGACCAGGGCGCGAAGGATCAGTATTCGATGTCGTTCAATCTGGTGGTGACCTTGCTGGTGATCGCCAGCGGCCTGACCCTGCTGTTCGCCTGGCTGCTGACCGTGAGCATTACCAAGCCGATTTCCAAGGCACTGGAGGCGGCGGAAACCATCGCCGAAGGCAACCTGACCCAGCCGATCCATGTCGATGGCGAAGATGAAGCCGGGCGCTTGCTGGCGGCGATGGCGAAGATGCAATCGAAGCTGCGCGATACCCTGCAGCGCATCTCCGGTTCGGCCACACAGCTTGCGTCTGCCGCAGAAGAGCTGAACAGCGTCACCGATGAAAGTGCTCGCGGCCTGACCCAGCAGAACAACGAAATCGAGCAGGCGGCCACCGCCGTGAATGAGATGACCAGCGCCGTCGAAGAAGTCGCGCGCAACGCGGTCAGCACTTCGGAAGCCTCGAAAAACGCCACCACTTCGGCGGGCGACGGTCGTGATCTGGTGCAGGAAACCGTCAGCGCCATCGAACGCATGAGCGCCGATGTGCAGAGCACCGCGTCGCTGATCGGCGACCTGGCCAATGAATCCCGCGACATCGGCAAGGTGCTCGACGTGATCCGTGGCCTCGCCGACCAGACCAACCTGCTGGCATTGAACGCAGCGATCGAAGCGGCCCGTGCCGGTGAGGCCGGTCGTGGTTTTGCCGTGGTGGCGGACGAAGTGCGCGCCCTGGCCCATCGCACCCAGCAGTCGACCAGCGAAATCGAACGGATGATCGGCAGCATCCAGAGCGGCACCGAGCATGCCGTGGATTCGATGCGCAACAGCACCGAGCGCGCCGAGTCGACGCTGAACATCGCCCGTGGCGCCGGGATGTCGCTGGACACGATCAACAGCGCCATCGTCGAAATCAACGAGCGCAACCTGGTCATCGCCAGCGCTGCCGAAGAGCAGGCGCAGGTGGCGCGGGAAGTCGATCGCAACCTGGTCAATATCCGCGATCTGTCGGTGCAGTCGGCAACCGGCGCCAATCAGACCAGCGCGGCGAGCAATGAGCTGTCGCGCCTGGCGCTGGATTTGAACAACATGGTTGGGCGGTTCAGCCTCTAAGATCAAAGGCTACCCCCTCACCCCAGCCCTCTCCCCCAAGGGGGCGAGGGGGAAAGGGAGCTGATTGAGGGCCTTTCAGATTTTGAGTTCGGCTCGATATTGCAAGTCGGTGTAACCTGCACAAACACCTCGGTCAGTCCCCTCTCCCTCCGGGAGAGGGCTAGGGTGAGGGCCGCAATCCTCCGCCTGCCGCAAAACCTGATGCACCCTGAAAACCTTTTTGACAGCATCACATTTCAACAGGTTAGAATCGCTGGCACGCAGACTGCATGGTCAGTTTGTGCCCCCGTCTTTACGCTTCTGGAGTACTGCCTTTGAATGCGACGACCATCAACAGCCTGTTCTTGATCGGCGCGTTGCTGGTAGGCGCAAGCATTCTTGTCAGTTCTCTTTCTTCACGTCTCGGCATTCCGATTCTGGTCATCATTCTCGCGGTCGGCATGGCTGCCGGGGTCGATGGTGGCGGGATCATTTTCGATAACTACCCGACGGCCTATCTGGTCGGCAACCTCGCCCTGGCAGTGATCCTGCTCGACGGCGGCTTGCGTACGCGGGTGTCGAGTTTCCGCGTGGCGTTATGGCCGGCGCTGTCGCTGGCCACGGTCGGGGTGTTGATCACCACCGGGCTGACCGGCATGGCCGCTGCGTGGCTGTTCGACCTCAATCTGATTCAGGGCCTGCTGATCGGCGCCATCGTCGGTTCGACCGACGCCGCTGCGGTGTTCTCGCTGCTCGGCGGTAAAGGCCTCAACGAACGGGTCAGCGCCAGTCTGGAAATCGAATCCGGCAGCAACGACCCGATGGCGGTGTTCCTCACCGTGACCCTGATCGACATGCTCGCCAGCGGCGAAACCGGCCTGCACTGGAGCCTGCTGACCCACCTGATCCGCGAGTTCGGCATCGGTGGTGTGATCGGTCTGGGCGGCGGCTGGGTGATGCTGCAACTGGTCAACCGCATCAATCTCGCGGCCGGGCTCTATCCGATTCTGATCATCGCTGGCGGTCTGGTGGTGTTCGCGCTGACCAACGCCTTGCACGGCAGTGGTTTTCTCGCCGTGTACCTGTGCGGTCTGGTGATCGGCAACCGCCCGGTGCGTAGCCGCCACGGCATTCTGCACATGCTCGACGGTATGGCCTGGCTGGCGCAGATCGGCATGTTCCTCGTGCTGGGCCTGCTGGTCACGCCCCACGATCTGCTGCCGATCGCCCTGCCCGCCCTCGGTCTGGCGCTGTGGATGATCCTGTTCGCGCGGCCGCTGTCGGTGATGGTCGGACTGCTGCCGTTCAAGGCCTTCCACGGTCGCGAAAAAGCCTTTATTTCCTGGGTCGGCTTGCGCGGCGCGGTGCCGATCATTCTCGCGGTGTTCCCGCTGATGGCCGGGCTGCCGCAAGCGCAGCTGTATTTCAACCTGGCCTTCTTTATCGTACTGGTGTCGCTGCTGGTGCAGGGCACGAGCCTGCCGTGGGTGGCCAAATTGCTCAAGGTGACCGTTCCGCCAGAACCCGCGCCGATATCCCGGGCGGCACTGGAAGTGCACGTGACCAGCGAGTGGGAACTGTTCGTTTACAAGCTCGGCGCGGAGAAATGGTGCATCGGTTCGCCCCTGCGTGAGCTGAAAATGCCCGAAGGCACACGCATCGCGGCGCTGTTTCGTGGCCAGCAACTGCTCCATCCGTCGGGTAGTACGGTGCTGGAAGTCGATGATTTGCTGTGTGTTATTGGCCATGAACACAACTTGTCGGCCCTCGGCAAACTGTTCAGCCAGGCGCCGCAACGTGGCCTCGATCTGCGCTTCTTCGGCGACTTCGTGCTTGAAGGAGACGCCCAGCTTAAAGCGGTTGCAGCGCTGTATGGCTTGCCGGCCGAAGGCATCGATCCGGACATGACCCTGGGCGTGTTCATCGCGCAAAAAGTCGGGGGCGCCCCCATCGTCGGCGACCAGGTGGAGTGGAACAACACCCACTGGACGGTTGCGGTCATGGACGGGAACAAGATCGGCAAAGTGGGCGTCAGATTCCCCGAAGGAAGTCGCCCGGGCCCCGGACTCTTCCTCTAAACTGCTTCCACTCTCACTTGCTTGACCGGTCTCTATGCCTACCCTGCGCTCCTTTTTCGCCGCGGCCCTGCTGGGCCTCAGTCTTGTCGTCGGCCCGCTGCATGCTGCCGAACCACCGTCCAGCGATGCCGTGCAGGCCAGCCTCGACAAGCTGGCTGACAGCAAACTGCCGGACGCCGACAAGAAGACCCTGCAGACCGTCCTGCAGAACACCCTCAACCAGCTGAACAACCAGCGTGATTACGAGCAGAAGCTGATCGATCTCAAGCGTCAGCTGGCCAACGCGCCGAAGCAGACGATTGAAAATACCCGCGAACTGAGCCGCCTCAAGGCCACCGCACCGGTGCCGGTAGCGCAACGTTTTCCGAAAGAGTCGATCCAGCAACTGGAGCAGATCCTCACCGATCGCTCGACCCAGCAAAGCGATCTGCAAAAAGCCCTGGCCGAAGCCAACAGTCTGATCATCACCGCGCAGACTCGCCCCGAGCGTGCGCAGGCGGAGATTTCCGCCAGCCAGACGCGCATCCAGCAGATCAACACCATCCTCAAATCCGGCAAGGACACGGGCAAAACGGTCACCGCCGAACAGCGCGACCAGTTGAACGCCGAACTGGCCGCACTCAATGCGCTGATTCCGCTGCGCCGCCAGGAACTGGCTGGCAACACCCAGTTGCAGGATCTGGGCAACGCTCAGCATGACTTGCTCTCGGAGAAATCCGATCGCCTGGACCGCGAGATCCAGGAACTGCAAACCCTGATCAACCAGAAGCGTCTGGCGCAGTCGCAGGAAACCGTCACCCAGCAATCGATCGAAGCGCAGAAGGCCGGCGGCAGCAGCCTGCTGGCGAGCGAGAGCGCGACCAACCTCAAGCTTTCCGACTATTTGCTCAAGAGCACCGACCGTCTCAACGAAGTCACGCAGCAGAACCTGCAGACCAAACAGCAACTCGACACCCTGACCCAGAGCGATTCGGCACTGGACGAACAGATCAGCGTGCTCAAGGGCAGCCTGCTGCTGTCGAAAATCCTCTATAAACAGAAGCAGGCGCTACCGCACTTGAAGGTCGACCGCGACCTCGCCGACCAGATTGCCGATATTCGCCTGTATCAGTTCGATGTCAGCCAGCAGCGGGAGCTGTTGAGCAATCCGGCGACCTATGTCGACAATCTGCTGGCCACGCAGCCGCCAGAGCAAGTCACCCCGCAACTGCGCAAAAGCCTGCTCGATCTGGCCAACACCCGCGCTGATCTGCTCGAGCGGCTGAACCGCGAGTTGAGCGCGATGCTCAACGAATCGATCACCCTGCAGCTCAACCAGAAACAACTGCTGAGCACCGCGCAAAGCCTGCGCGCGACCCTCGACGAACAGATGTTCTGGATCCCCAGCAACAAACCGCTGGATGTGGAATGGATGCGCGGTGTGCCCGAGCGTCTCGAGCGACAGGTCAACACCCTGCCCTGGGCGTCGAGCCTGAGCGAACTGACTGACGGCCTGACCCAGCGGCCATTGCTGTTTCTGCCATTGGCGCTGCTGATCGGCGCCCTGTTGTGGCGACGCAAAGCGCTATACGGAAGACTCAACAAGGTTCACCAGGACATCGGCCACTTCAAGCGCGACAGCCAGTGGCACACGCCGCAGGCGATTCTGATCAACATCCTGTTGGCGATGCCGGTGGCGCTGGGTCTGGCGCTGTGCGGTCTGGCCCTGCAGATCGACGCGCGCGGGCAGAACGCCAACATGGGCGCGGCGCTGTTGCAGATGGGCCAGGCCTGGCTGGTGTTCTACACCGCGTACCGGATTCTCGCGCCGGGTGGCGTGGCGGAATTGCACTTCCGCTGGGAAAAACCGCAGGTCGAGTTCCTTCAGGGCTGGGTACGTCGATTGGGCCTTGTGGTCATGGCGCTGGTGGCCGTGGTGGCCGTCGCCGAGTTGCAACCGGCGGCGCTGGCCGATGACGTGCTCGGCATGCCGGTGGTGCTGACCTGCTACGCCTTGATGGCATGGCTGCTCAGTCGCCTGCTGATCAGCAGCCCGACGCACCAGAACGCTTCGCTGTTCCGCAAAGCCGTCGGAGTGATGTTCACCCTGCTGCCGATCGCCCTGTTTGTTGCGGTGTGTTTCGGCTACTACTACACCGCGCTGAAACTCAGCGACCGTTTGATCAACACCCTGTACCTGCTGATGTTCTGGCTAGTGATCGAGGCCACTTTCGTACGGGGCCTGAGCGTTGCCGCGCGGCGTCTGGCTTACCAGCGCGCGCTGGCCAAGCGGCAGGCGGCGAAAGAGGCCGGCGACGGCGAAGCGGTGATCGAAGAGCCGACGCTGGATATCGAAAAGGTCAACGAACAGTCCCTGCGCCTGATCCGCCTGGCCCTGCTCGGCGGTTTCATCGCGGCGCTGTACTGGGTCTGGTCGGACCTGATTTCGGTGTTCTCGTATCTGGACAACATCACCCTTTACGAATACACCAGCGGCACCGGCGCCAACATGAGCATGGTGCCGATCAGCATCGGCGACATGCTCGGCGCGCTGATCATCATCGGTATCACCTTCGCTCTGGCGCGCAACTTGCCCGGCCTGCTCGAAGTGTTCGTGCTGTCCAAACTCAATCTGGCCCAGGGCAGCGCTTATGCGACAACGACGCTGCTGTCCTACGTGATTGCCGGCGTTGGTTTTGTCACCACCCTGTCGACCCTCGGCGTCAGTTGGGACAAGTTGCAATGGCTGGTGGCAGCGCTGTCGGTGGGCCTCGGTTTCGGTATGCAGGAGATCTTCGCCAACTTCATCTCCGGCATCATGATCCTCTTCGAACGCCCGGTGCGGATCGGCGACACCATCACCATCGGCAACCTGTCGGGCACGGTGAGCAAGATCCGCATCCGCGCCACAACCATCACCGACTTCGACCGCAAGGACATCATTGTCCCGAACAAAACGTTCATCACCGGGCAACTGATCAACTGGTCGCTGACCGACACCATCACCCGCGTAACGCTGAAACTCGGCGTCGACTACGGCTCGGATCTGGATCTGGTCAAGGAGTTGCTGCTCAAAGCGGCTCGGGAGAACCCGCGCGTGCTCAAAGAACCTGAGCCACACGTGTACTTCCTCAACTTCGGCGAAAGCACCCTCGACCACGAACTGCGCATGCATGTGCGCGATCTCGGTGACCGCAACCCGGTGCTGGATGAGGTCAACCGCTTCATCAATCGCGAGTTCAAGAAGCAGCACATCAACATTTCGTTCCGGCAGATGGAGGTTTATCTGAAGAACCTCCACGGTCAGGAATACAAGATGGTGCCTGTGGAGCCCGAGAACAAAACCATCGTGCCGATCGTCGACGGACAGAAACCGTTGCCGGAACCGCCACCGAGCAAACTCGACTAACCGACATGGTCCCAGCAGAATGCTCGGACATTCTGCTGGAGCCGGCCCGTGAAAGCCCTCGACGAACTGACTTTCGACAACCGCTTTGCCCGCCTGGGCGACGCGTTCTCCGCGCACGTGCTGCCCGAGCCGATCGACAATCCGCGTCTGGTGGTCGCCAGCCCGGCCGCCCTGGCTCTGTTGGATCTTGATCCGGCCAGCGCCGAAACCGAAGAATTCGCGCAACTGTTTGGCGGCCACAAGCTGTGGGCCGATGCCGAGCCACGGGCGATGGTGTATTCCGGGCATCAGTTCGGCGGTTATACCCCGCAACTGGGTGACGGGCGCGGCCTGCTGCTGGGTGAGGTGTACAACAACGCTGGCGAGCATTGGGACTTGCACCTCAAAGGCGCCGGGCAGACGCCGTTTTCACGCATGGGCGATGGCCGCGCGGTGCTGCGCTCATCGATTCGCGAGTTTCTCGCCTCCGAGGCGCTGTTTGCGCTGAACATTCCATCTTCGCGGGCAGCCTGCGTGATCGGCTCCGACACGCCGGTCTGGCGGGAAAAGCAGGAACGCGCGGCGATGGTGCTGCGTCTGGCGCCGAGCCATATCCGCTTCGGCCACTTCGAATATTTCTACTACACCAAGCGCCCCGAGCAGCAGAAACAGCTTGGCGAGCATGTGCTGGCGATGCACTTTCCCGAGTGTCTGGAACAACCGGAACCGTATCTGGCGATGTTTCGCGAGATCGTCGAGCGCAACGCCGAGCTGATCGCCAAGTGGCAGGCCTACGGCTTCTGTCACGGCGTGATGAACACCGACAACATGTCGATCCTCGGCATCACCTTCGACTTCGGCCCGTTCGCCTTCCTCGATGACTTCGACGCGCATTTCATCTGCAATCACTCCGATGATCAGGGTCGCTACTCGTTCAGCAATCAGGTGCCGGTGGGCCAGTGGAACCTCAGCGCGCTCGCCCAGGCACTGACGCCGTTCATCAGCGTCGAGGCCCTGCGTGAAACCCTCGGCTTGTACCTGCCGCTGTTCCAGGCGCACTACCTCGACCTGATGCGCCGTCGCTTCGGCTTCACCACCGCCGAGGAGGAGGACCAGCAACTGCTGGAAAACCTGCTGCAACTGATGCAGAACAGCGGCGTCGACTACACGCTGTTTTTCCGCCGCCTCGGTGAAGAGTCAGCCGAACAGGCCATCGCCCGCCTGCGCGACGATTTTGTCGATATCAAAGGTTTCGATGCCTGGGGCGAACGCTACGTCGCCCGCGTCGGCCGCGACGGCAATGCCGATCAGGCACAACGCCGCGCACGGATGCATGCAGTCAATCCGCTGTACATCCTGCGCAATTACCTTGCGCAAAAAGCCATCGATGCGGCCGAGCAAGGCGACTATTCCGAGGTGCGCCGGCTGCATGCGGTGCTGAGCAAACCGTTCGACGAGCAGCCGGGAATGGAAAGTTACGCCGAGAGACCGCCGGAGTGGGGCAAGCATTTGGAGATCAGTTGTTCTTCCTGAGCGGGAACAAATACCTCAATCGACACTTTGAAGCGCTGAGCTAACCAGCGTGCTTGGCTCAGGTTGAGCTGACGCTTGCCACTGAGGATTTCCGCAATCACCGATTCTGATCCAACGCCTGGAAGATCGCTCTGAGACAGGGAGTGCTCACGGATCATATAGCCAAGCATTTCTGCGCCACTTGGCACCGGCATTGGGTGATGCGTGTGATCCCACTCCTCAATCCAGTCGCCAATTATATCCACTAGCCTCATCAACGGATGCGACTCATCGGCGCCGGTAATTTCTAGCAGTTCGTCAATTGCCAATACCAAAGCGTCGTAGTCGTCTTCGTTTTTCGGTCTATGCAAAAGCTCGGAGAGGGAAAAGCGTTTCGCAGTCTTGGTGGTCATTGCATGGAAGTCCAAGAGAAATATCGTTGAGGGCTGCACAAGATTACCGACTCGATGAAATCCAGATAGTCAGCCTCCACACCGATATGCGTAGGCGCTTTCCTCAAATAAAGAAGGTCATGACTTACAGAACAATTACTTGATAATCGCGACTTCGACTCCAGATCAGTCTTCAAAGACTTCCTGCCCGAGAGCCCATCATGACCACCCCACTCCTCATCCCCTGCCCCACCTGCAACGGCCTCAACCGCATCCCCGCCGAGCGCCTGGCTGACCAGCCCAAATGCGGGCGCTGCAAGTCTGCGGTGCTGTTGAGCAAACCCTTCGAACTCAAGCAAGGCGATTACGCCAGTCAGATCAAGGGCGATGTGCCGTTACTGGTGGATGTCTGGGCGGACTGGTGCGGGCCGTGCAAATCGTTTGCGCCGGTGTTCGAACAGGCTGCGGCGCAGCTGGCAGGCAAGTGCCGGCTGGCCAAGCTCGACAGCGAAGCGAACCAGCAATTGTCGGCGCAGTTGGGGATTCGCTCGATTCCGAGTCTGATTCTGTTTAAGAACGGCAGGGAAGTGGCGCGCCAGAGTGGTGCGTTGCCATTGCCGCAGTTGATGGCGTGGCTGCGTAGCCAAGGCATCTGACCCACCACAGATCCCCTGTGGGAGCGAGCCTGCTCGCGAAGGCGGTCGATCATTCAGCGCCGATGTTGAATGTGCCGGCCTCTCCGCGAGCAGGCTCGCTCCCACAGGATTTGCGTGTGAGTCGGGGAATCAGTGGTCTTCCAGCAGATTGTGCAGTTCAACGAACTGCTGCGTGAGCTTGTGCCGTGGATCGAGGTGGATCAGCGGCATGCTGGCCTGGTGCGACTCGCGCATGCGCACCGAACTGCTCAGATACACCGGTAATACCGGCAAGCCTTCGGCGATCAACTCATCGAGCATCTGCTGTGGCAGGCTGGCCCGCGCCTGAAACTGATTGACCACAATGCCTTCGACTTCCAATCCTTCGTTGTGGTCATCCTTCAACTCTTCGATCTCGGCGATCAGCCCATACAGGGCCTGACGTGAAAAGCTGTCGCAGTCAAAGGGGATCAACACTCGATCCGCGGCAATCAGCGCCGATACCGCGTAGAAATTCAGTGCAGGCGGGGTGTCGAGATAGATCCGGTCGTAATCCTCGGACAATTCGTCCAGCAACTTGCGCAGCTTGTTGATCTTGTGTTTCGCCTCGAGCTTGGGCTGCAGGTCGGCCAGCTCGGCGGTGGCGGTAATGATGTGCAGGTTGTCGAACGGCGTTTCGTAGATGTCCGCCTGATTCTTTTTCGAGAACGGCCCGGAGGACAGGGTCTGTTTGAAGAAGTCAGCGATACCCATCGGGATATCGTCGCCGGTGAGCCCGGTCAGATACTGAGTGGAATTGGCCTGGGCATCGAGGTCGACCAACAACGTGCGATAACCCTCGCTGGCGCTGACCGCCGCCAGATTGCAGGCGATGCTGGATTTGCCCACGCCACCTTTCTGATTGAACACCACGCGCCGCATGACCAAACCTCCGTGTATCAAAGAATGACCGAGTGTAGTTGCCGGTGACCGCGCTTCGCTACCTTCACCGACATGGACTACGTCGTCAGGTGTAAAAATCGACGCCCAGGCATGGAAAAAACCGCCAGCCATTACGGAGACACCTGACAGACACGCCGCGTCAAATCTGGATAATGGCCAAGTGATAGCCATGCAGCGAACCGCTCGGTACATTTTGTTGGGCAAAATGTAACCAACATTTGCTACACACCCGTCGCACCGGGATAATGCGCGCCACCCGGCGCCCTGCGCCAAGCCAAGCCTGCTGCGGCGCTGGCGACTCAACGCGTCAACGAAAGCCCGCAGGGGCGGGATGAATGTCCGTGATCAACTTCAACATCGCCCAATGGCGCGCGTGGGCCCCGGGGCTCGACAGCGTGGACGCCTGGCAGGCCTGGAGCCGACAACCGGTCGTGCTGCAGAGCAGTGATGCCGCGCCCGATGTGTCGTTTCTGCCGGCCATGCAGCGCCGCCGCCTCAGCCGCCTGGCGCGGATGGCCTTCAGCGTTGGCTGGCCGCTGGCCGACGGGCGGGACAATCTGCCGCTGGTGTTCGTCTCGCGGCACGGCGAAACCCCCGCACGTTTGAAATCCTCCGCGATCTGGCCACCGAGCAGCCCTTGTCGCCGACCCAATTCAGCCTGTCGGTGCATAACGCGATCATCGGTTTGTGGTCGATCATGCGCGGTGAAACCAGCGAAATGACCGCCCTCGCCGCTGCTGGCGACGGCCTCGAACACGGCATGCTCGAAGCGGCGGCACTGCTTGATGAAGGCGCCCCGGCGGTGCTGCTGGTGATCACCGAAGAGCAGCCGCCCGAGGCGTATTCGCAGTGGGTCGATGATGTGCCGTTCCCTTATGCGCTGGGCTTGTTGCTCACGCCCGGTACCGACTGGCGGCTGACCCTGAACAGCAGCACCGAAACCCGGTCAAAGGCGCACTGGCCGCACGCGCTCAACCTGCTGCGAACCCTGCTCGGCCAGCAACCTGACTGCCAACATGCGTGGAAAAATCGTGTATGGACCTGGCATCGCAACCCGTGACCGCCAAACACCGCGACGCCTACTACTGGCGCCTGCTGGCCACTGCTGCGAGCTTCGCCTTGTTCGGGCTCGGCGGGCTGTGTCTGCGCCTGCTGGTATTTCCGCTGCTCGGCTGCCTGCCCGGTGACGCGCTGGTCCATCGCCTGCGCGCGCGGCGTACGGTCAGTCGCTTGTTCTGGTTTTTCGTGCGTTTCATGGCGCGCACCGGCGTGCTCACTTACGACATTGAGGGTGCCGAGCGCCTCGGTCGCCCGGGGCAGATGATCATCGCCAACCACCCGTCGCTGATCGATGTGGTGTTTCTCATCGGTCTGGTGCGCCACGCCAATTGCGTGGTGAAAAACCTCTGGGAAAACCCGTTCACCCGTGGCCCGCTGCGCCGCACCGAGTACATCAGCAACGACGGCAGCATGGACATGCTCGACGCCGCCGCGCAGTCATTGCAGGACGGCCAGACCCTGATCATTTTCCCCGAAGGCACCCGCACCCAGCCGGGGCAGGCGCCGGCCTTTCATCGGGGGCGGCGGCAATTGCCTTGCGCGGTGCGAAAATCGTTACCCCGGTGATCATCAAGGTCAGCCCGACCACCCTGACCAAAGCCGAGCCGTGGTATCGCATCCCCCATCGCCGCGTGCACTTCAGTTTTCGCGTGGGGGCCGATATAGACCCACAGACCTTCGCCGCGCAAGGCCCCGCACCGCAGGCCTCGCGCAAGCTCAACGATTATTTGCATGACTATTTCATTAAGGAGCTCGCCGCAGATGAGCGAACTGAACACCGCTAGCCTGGTGCGTGACATCAAACTGCTGATCATTGATGCCTTGGGCCTGGAAGACATCAGCACCGAGGACATCGGCGACGAGCAGACATTGTTCGGCGAAGGCCTCGGCCTGGACTCCGTGGACGCGCTGGAACTGGGCCTGGCGATCCAGAAAAAATACGGCATCAAGATCGACGCCGATGCCAAGGACACCCGCAACCATTTCACCAACGTGGCCAGCCTTGCGGCATTCGTCACGGCAAAACAGGCAGCTTGAGACCGGACCATGCAAACTCGTGACGATATTTTCAACACCCTGCGCGATGCCTTGGTCGAGCTGTTCGAACTGGATCCGGCCCGCGTAAGCATGGACGCCAATCTGTATCAGGATCTGGAAATCGACAGCATCGATGCGGTCGACCTGATCGATCACATCAAACGCCAGACCGGCAAGAAAATCGCTGCCGAAGAGTTCAAATCGGTACGCACCGTCGGTGACGTGGTCGAGGCGGTGTTCCGTCTGGTTCAACCGGCCGCATGAGCCGACTGATCGGCCTGGGCCTGCTGCTGGCCGGTCTGCTGTACCCCTTTGCGGTGTATTTCGGCATGGAGCACTTCGCCCCGTGGCAATTTGCACTGCTGCTGGGCAGCCTGTGGCTGGCGCGGGTCCTGACCGGCGAGCGCAAGCCTGGCAGCCTGTGGATGGCGTGCGTGGCGATGGTGTTCTGCCTGCTGCTGGCGGTGTTCGACAGCCCGCAGCTGCTGCGCTGGTACCCGGTGCTGATCAGCGCATTCATGCTGGTGCTGTTCGGCGCAAGCCTGAAATTCGGCCCGCCGATGGTCGAGCGTCTGGCGCGCTTGCGTGAGCCGGAGCTGCCGGAGGTTGCCGTTCGCTACACACGCAAGGTGACGCTGGCCTGGAGCGTGTTTTTCTTCTGCAACGGTTTGTGCGCCGCCCTCCTCACCCTGTGGGCGCCGCTGGATTGGTGGATGTTGTACACCGGCCTGATCTCCTACGGATTGATCGGCCTGATGTTTGCCATTGAATGGCTGATACGACAACGGGTAAGAGGCCGTACATGAATTGGATAAAACTTGAGCAGCTGTTGCTCAAGGCACTGCCGGCACGGGCGATCTGCCAGGCGCCGGCACTCGATCACACGCAACTGCGAGCGCAGGCCTTGAGCGTCGCCGCGGGTCTGCAAAGCCAAGGCGTGAAAAGGCTGGCCGTGCATCTGGAAGATGCCGCCGACCTCGCCATCGCCCTGCTCGGCGCGTGGCGTGCCGGCGTCAGCGTGTTGCTGCCGGCGGATCTGCAAGCGCAGACGCGTCAGCGCTGGTCGCAGGAAGTCGATCTATGGCTGACCGATCAATCAGGCGATGCACAGCTGGACGACTTCACTCAGCCCGGCCTGCCCGGAGCACAACTGGATCTCGATCAATGCCGCCTGAGCCTGTGCACTTCCGGCTCCAGCGGCGAGCCCAAGCGCATCGACAAGACCCTGCGCCAATTGGCCAACGAGGTCGAAGCGCTGGAACAGTTGTGGGGCGCAGACCTCGGTGAAGCCTGCATCATCGGCAGTGTCGCCACGCAACACATCTATGGCCTGCTGTTTCGCGTGTTGTGGCCCTTGTGCGCCGGGCGTCCGTTCGTGCGCCGGCAACTGGCCTTTTCCGAAGACCTGCAACGCGCCAGCCGCGAGCATCCGGCCTTTGCCTGGGTCGCCAGCCCAGCGCTGCTCAAGCGCATGGGCGACAACCTCGACTGGCCGGCCCTGAGCGCGGTGCGCCGGGTGTTTTCCTCCGGGGGCGCGTTACCGCCGGAAGCGGCGCAAAGTCTGCAACAGCGCTTGCAGCAATGGCCGACGGAAATCCTCGGCAGCTCAGAAACTGGCGGCATCGCCTGGCGTCAGGGCGATTCGTTGTGGCGGCCGTTTGCTGGCGTCGAACTGAGCCAGGACAGCGACGGCGCCCTGTTGATCGCCTCGCCTTACCTGCCTGCCGGTCACGTCGAACACAGCGCCGACGCCGCACGCATTGCCACCGATGGTCGCTTCGAACTGCTGGGGCGACTGGACCGCATCGTCAAACTGGAAGAAAAACGCATCTCGCTGCCGATGCTCGAGCAGGCATTGGTAGCCCATGACTGGGTCGCCGAGGCGCGGCTCGGTGTGGTCCAGGAAAACCGCGCCTCGCTCGGCGCGCTGCTGGTGCTCAGCGAATCGGGTCTGTTCGCCCTGCGCGAGCACGGCCGCCGTGGCCTGACCGAGACCCTGCGCAAACATTTGAGCCAGCATTGCGAAGCCCTCGCCCTGCCCCGACGCTGGCGCCTGCTGCGGCAGATGCCATTGAACAGCCAGGGCAAACTGGCGCAAGCCGACGTCGAAGCATTGCTGCTGGCCGCGCGACCCAAAGCCCCCGAAGTGCTGGAGCAAAGCGAAAGCGACGGCGAGTGGAGCCTGCAACTCAGCGTGCCGCCGGATCTGGCCTACTTCAGCGGGCATTTTCCCAAGGCACCGGTGTTGCCCGGTGTGGTGCAGGTGGAATGGGCGCTGAATCTGGGTCGGCAGTTGCTGAAGCTGGATGGCGGGTTCGCGGGAATGGAGGTGCTGAAGTTTCAGCAACTGGTGCGCCCGGGTGATGAAATCCAGCTGCATCTGCGTTTCGATGCCGAGCGCGGCAAGTTGTATTTCGCTTATCGCAATGACACGGCGACCTGTTCCAGCGGACGCATTCTCCTGGGGCCTGCCCATGCATAACCCCTGCGCCGTAATCCCGGTGTACAACCATGAAACCGCGATCACCACCGTGGTCGATGCCCTGCTCGCACAAGGTCTGCCGTGCATTCTGGTGGACGATGCCAGCGAGCCATCCTGCGCGCGGGTGCTCGACACCCTGGCCGAGCGCGACAGGGTTTTTCTGGTGCGCCTGACGGCCAATCAGGGCAAGGGCGGCGCGGTGATGACCGGTCTGCGTGAAGCCTCGCGTCTGGGTTACAGCCATGCCTTGCAGGTCGATGCCGACGGCCAGCACGATTTGCACGACGTCGCGCGCTTCGTCGGCGAATCCCGCGGCCATCCCGAGGCGATGATCTGCGGCTATCCGCTGTTCGACGAGAGCGTGCCGAAAGGGCGTTTGTACGCGCGCTACCTGACGCACGTGATGGTCTGGATCAACACCCTGTCGTTGCAGATTCGCGATTCGATGTGCGGCTTCCGCGTCTACCCGCTGGCGCCAACTCTGGCCGTGATCGACTCGGCCAAAGTCGGCAAGCGCATGGATTTCGACTCGGACATTCTTGTGCGGCTGGCCTGGCGCAATCAGCCGATGCGCTGGCTGCAGACAAGCGTGCATTACCCGCTGGACGGCGTGTCGCACTTTCGCCTGTTCCACGACAACGCGCTGATTTCCAGCATGCACACGCGGCTGTTCTTCGGCATGTTGCTGCGTTGGCCGGTGATCCTCTGGCGGCGGTGGAAACCATGAGCGAAGAAGTCGACAAGAAGCACTGGGCCGACCGCGAAGAGCGCGGCAGTTTCCTGCTGATGAAATTCACCGCGTTCGCCGCCAAAGTCCTCGGCAGGCGCCTGCTCAGTCCGTTGCTGTACGGCATCGTCCTGTATTTTTTCCTCTTCGGCCGGATCGCCCGGCGCAGTGCCTGGCAGTACCAGCAGCGGCTGGCCGAGTGGAGCCGGCGCGACGATCTGCGCCCGAGTCACTGGCGGGTGTTCAGCCAGTTCATGACCTTTGCCGATTCACTGCTCGACAAGCTCGATGTGTGGAACGGCAAGCTGAGTATCGAGCAGATCGAAATCATCGACCCTGCGCTGCTGCGCAAGCAGTTGCGCGGCAGTCGCGGGCAACTGCTGGTCGGCGCGCATCTGGGCAATCTCGAAGTCTGCCGGGCGCTGGCGGAGATCGGCGAAAAGGTCACCATGAACGTGCTGGTGCACACCAAGCACGCCGAGCAATTCAACCGCTTGCTTGGCGAGGCCGGGGC
Organism: Pseudomonas sp. AC255; assembly: GCF_979258175.1. NCBI lineage: Bacteria > Pseudomonadati > Pseudomonadota > Gammaproteobacteria > Pseudomonadales > Pseudomonadaceae > Pseudomonas > Pseudomonas sp. AC255. The sequence goes on from NZ_OZ409841.1 coordinate 4,838,458, forward strand.
GACCAATCTGCGCCTGATTCAGGTCAGCGAACTAGACCCGGTGATCATGCTGCAACTGCATGAACGACTGGAACGCGGCGAGTGGCTGGCGATTGCCGGTGACCGCGTGCCGCTGCACGGCGGGCGCAGCGTGACGGTGGACTTTCTCGGCCATCCGGCGCCATTTCCGCAAGGCCCGTGGTTACTGGCCGGCCTGCTCAAGTGCCCGGTCAATCTGCTGATGTGCCTCAAGCAACCCGACGGCCACTATCGCCTGACTCTCGAACCGTTCGCCGACGCGGTGGTGTGGACACGCCGCGAGCGCGAGCAGGTCATTCATCAGTGGGCCACTCGCTACGCGCAGCGCCTGAGTCACTATTGCCTCGAAGCCCCGCAGCAATGGTTCAACTTTTACCCTTTCTGGAAGACCGATGACGACGCCAACCCATGAGCCGGTAACCTTCGGCGAACGCCCTTTGCGCATCGAAGACGTGCTGGCCCTGGCCAACCGTCAGGCGCCCGTGCAATTGCAGGCTGACGCCGACTATCGCGAGCGCATCGCCAAGGGCGCGCGGTTTCTCGATTCGCTGCTGGACAAGGAAGGCGTGATCTACGGCGTCACCACCGGTTACGGCGATTCCTGCGTGGTCACGGTGCCGCTGCATCACGTCGAGGCGCTGCCGCGTCATCTCTACACCTTTCATGGTTGCGGCCTGGGCAAACTGCTCGACGCGCAGGCGACCCGCGCGGTGCTGGCGGCGCGCTTGCAGTCGTTGTGTCACGGCGTTTCCGGGGTGCGCGTCGAACTGCTCGAGCGTCTGCACGCGTTTCTCGAATACGACATCCTGCCGCTGATTCCCGAAGAGGGTTCGGTGGGTGCCAGCGGCGATCTGACGCCGTTGTCCTATGTCGCCGCAACCCTGTCCGGCGAGCGCGAAGTGCTGTTCCGTGGCGAACGTCGTCAGGCTGCCGACGTGCATCGCGAGCTAGGCTGGACGCCGCTGGTGCTGCGCCCGAAAGAGGCGCTGGCGCTGATGAACGGCACAGCGGTGATGACCGGCCTCGCCTGTCTCGCTTTCGCCCGCGCCGATTACCTGCTGCAACTGGCCACGCGCATCACCGCGCTCAATGTCGTCGCGCTGCAAGGCAACCCGGAGCACTTCGACGAACGCCTGTTCGCCGCCAAACCGCACCCGGGGCAGATGCAGGTCGCCGCGTGGCTGCGCAAGGATCTGGCGATCGACGCGCCGACCGCGCCACTGCATCGTCTGCAGGATCGTTATTCGCTGCGTTGCGCGCCGCATGTGCTCGGCGTGCTGGCCGACAGCCTGAACTGGCTGCGCGGCTTCATCGAAACCGAGCTGAACAGCGCCAACGACAACCCGATCATCGATGCCGAAGCCGAGCGCGTTCTGCATGGCGGGCACTTCTACGGCGGGCACATTGCGTTCGCTATGGACAGCCTGAAAAACCTCGTGGCCAACGTCGCCGATCTGCTCGATCGGCAATTGGCGTTGCTGGTCGACGAGCGCTACAACCACGGCTTGCCAAGCAACCTCTCCGGCGCGCCAGCCGATCGGGCCATGATCAATCACGGCTTCAAAGCCGTGCAGATCGGCACCAGCGCCTGGACCGCCGAAGCACTGAAAAACACCATGCCGGCCAGCGTGTTCTCGCGCTCCACCGAGTGCCACAACCAGGACAAGGTGAGCATGGGCACCATCGCCGCCCGTGATGCGATTCGCGTGCTGGAGCTGACCGAACAGGTCGCCGCCGCCACGCTGCTCGCCGCCAATCAGGGCGTGTGGCTGCGCGCTCAAGCCGCCGATGCGCGCCCGCTGCCGCCGGCACTGGCAGCGATGCACAAAGAGCTGGGCAAGGACTTCCCGCCGGTCATCGAAGACCGCGCGCTGGAAGGCGAACTGCGCCTGTGCCTGCAACGCATCGCCGCGCAACACTGGAGGCTGCATGCGTAGTGCCGGAGTGCTTCACGCCGATACCGAGATTCTCGTGCCGTTTTTCGACGTCGACACCATGCACGTGGTCTGGCACGGCCATTACGTCAAATACCTCGAAGTGGCGCGCTGTGCGCTGCTGGACAAGATCGGCCACAACTACACGCACATGGTCGATTCGGGTTACGCCTGGCCGATCATCGACCTGCAACTGCGCTACGTGCGCAGCGCGGTGTTCGGCCAGCGGCTGAACGTGCGCGCCAGCCTGATCGAGTGGGAAAACCGTCTGAAGATCAATTACCTGATCAGCGACCTGCAGACCGGCGAGCGCCTGACCCGCGCAAGCTCTGTGCAAGTCGCTGTGGAAGTCAGCAGCCGCGAGATGCAACTGGCCTCACCCAAAGTCTTCACCGATGCCGTGGAAAGGATGCTGCGATGAATGTGTTGTTCAAAAGCCTTGGCGCGTTGGCGCTGCTGGCCGTGTCGTCATGGGCCAATGCCTTCGACCTGCAACAACTCAGTGAACAACTGGCGAAACCGGATGTTATCCACGGCCAGTTCACTCAGGAAAAACACCTGCGCGCCCTGCCGCAGCCGCTGATCAGCAAGGGCAGCTTCGTCCTCGCGAAAAATCATGGCCTGCTGTGGCTGTTGAAAACCCCGCTGCAACAGGATTACCGCATCACCGCCAATGGCATCGCCCGCCGTGACACCAATGGCTGGCAACTCCTGCCGAACAAGAGCGCCGGTGCCGAGCAGAACCGTTTGTTTCTCGCCGTGCTGCAAGGTGACAGCAGCGGTTTGCAGCGCGATTTCGAACTGGCCCTGAGCGGCACGGCGCAGCAGTGGCAACTGACCCTGACGCCGCGTTCGATGCTGCTCAAGCAAGTGTTCCAGCAGATCAATATCGATGGCGGCGCCCTTGTGCAAACCATCGAGCTGCTGGAAACCCAGGGCGACAGCACCCTGCTGCGCATGCAGGACAGCACGGCCGAGCAACCCTTGAGCGAAGCGGAGCAACATGACTTTGCCGAGTGAACGCAAGCTGCCCTGGCTGTTTCTGAGCCTGCTGCTGGCCGTCGTCGCGCTGGCTGCCTGGCAGTGGCGCGACGGTGCGCCGCTGTCGGCCAATCTCATGGAGCTGGTACCCGGGACCAATCCAGACGCGCTGGAGTTGCGCGCCGAACAGCGCATGCAAGAACCGCTCAATCGCGAAATGCTGGTGCTGGTCGGCCACGCCGATCGCCAGCAAGCGCTGACCATGGCCCAACAACTGGGCGAACAATGGCAGGCCAGCGGTCTGTTCGAAACCGTGCAGTGGAACCTGCAAGCCGACTTGCCGGCGCTGCGCAAGCAATTGCTGCAAGGACGCCTTGCGATGCTCTCGGCGGATGATCGGCAGCTACTCAGCAAGCACCCCGACGCGTTCATCCAGCAGCGAGTACAGGCGCTGTTCGATCCGTTCAACGGCTTCACCCTGGTGCCAAGCCAGGACGACTGGCTCGGCCTGACCGGGCGCATCCAGAACAGCCAGCCGAAACATGGCGCAGTGCAACTGGACATTGGCAGCGGCGCACTGGTCGCCGATGCCGACGGCAAGAGCTGGGTGATGCTGCGTGCGCGCACCACCGGTAACGCCTTCGATATGAATCTGCCGCTGCAAGTGGCAGAGCTGCTCCAGCACAGCCGCGAACAGGCGGCGCAAAGCGGCGTGCAGTTGCTCGCCGCCAGTGGCCTGCTCTACGCCGCCAACGGCCAGCAACAAGCCACCCGCGAAATGACCTGGGTCGGCGGCGGCGCAACGGTCGGCATTCTGCTGTTGCTGCTGTTGGCGTTTCGCCGCTGGGGCGTGCTGCTGGCATTTGTTCCGGTGCTGGTCGGCATGCTGTTCGGCGCGGTGGCCTGCGTGGCGCTGTTCGGCCACATGCATGTGATGACGCTGGTGCTCGGTTCGAGTCTGATCGGCGTCGCCGTCGATTACCCGCTGCACTATCTGTCCAAAAGCTGGAGTCTCAAGCCGTGGCGCAGTTGGCCGGCCCTGCGCCTGACCTTGCCGGGGCTGACCCTGAGCCTGATCACCAGCGTTATCGGCTATCTGGCGCTGGCCTGGACACCGTTCCCGGCGCTGACGCAGATCGCGGTGTTCTCCGCCGCCGGCTTGCTCGGTGCCTATCTGTCGGCGGTCTGCCTGCTGCCGGCGCTGCTGAAAAATGTCCAACTGCGCCCGGCGCAATGGCCGCTGCGCCTGGCCGAGCGCCTGATTCATCTGCGTGAGGCGCTGCTCGGTTGCATGCGCACGCCCGCGCTGCTGGCCCTGCTGATCGCCTTCTGCATCGGCGGCTTGATGCAGTTGCAGAGCAAGAACGACATCCGCCAATGGGTCGGCGCGCCGCAGCATCTGACCGACGAAGCGCAGACCATCGCGCGCATCACCGGGTATCAACCGACCAGCCAGTTCTTCCTGATCCGCGCTGCCAATCAGGAGCAATTGCTCGAGCGCCAGGCAGCGCTGAGCGAACGGCTGCAGCAGCTGGTCAACCTCGACAAACTGCAAGGCTATCTGGCCCTTGATCAACTGGTCAGTGCGCCGAGCCAGCAACAGCAAGTGCGCGAATCACTGAACAAGCTGCCGTCGTTCTGGCAACCGCTGCTCGATCTCGGCGTGCCGGCGGCTGCGTTGCAAAATGAATTGCAGCAGTTGCAGACCCTGCCCGCCGAAGACATCGACGCCGCGCTGGCCGGCCCGCTCGGCGAGCCGTATCGCACGCTATGGCTTGGCCCGACTGAAGACGGCGTTGCGGCAATCACCAGCCTGCAGGGCTTGAACAATCCGTCGTTGTTGCGCGTGCAGGCGCTCGATCTGCCGGGGGTGGTGCTGGTCGATCGCCTCGGTGATCTGAACAAGGTGTTCGCCGCCACGCAGATCAGCGCCGCCGAACTGAAACTGGCCTCCTGCGTGTTGATCGTGCTGGTGCTGATCCTGCCGTTCGGCCTGACCGGCGCCCTGCGTATCGTCGCCCTGCCGCTGCTGGCGGCGCTGTGCAGTCTGGCCAGCCTTGGCTGGCTCGGTCAGCCGCTGACCCTGTTCAGCCTGTTCGGCCTGTTGCTGGTGACGGCGATCAGTGTCGATTACGCAATCCTCATGCGCGAACAGGTGGGCGGCGCAGCGGTAAGTCTGCTCGGCACCTTGCTCGCCGCCGTCACCACGTGGCTATCGTTCGGCCTGCTGGCGGTCTCCAGTACGCCGGCGGTGAGCAATTTCGGCCTGTCGGTGAGCCTCGGCCTGGCGTTCAGCTTCATGCTCGCGCCGTGGGCCGGGCGCCATGAACCGGTTGCGGAGCCAGCGGCATGATGGTCTTCGGCTTCTGGTTGCTGGCCTTGGCGCTGTTCGCCCTGGCGACCCGGGTCGGCCGCCATTTCGGCCTGATTCCGATCGTCAGTCAGTTGCTGCTGGCGAGCTTCGGTTTGCCGTTGCTGATGTATTTCTGGATCGAGCCGGGCTGGCAGCTCAGCGGCGCACAACTGATCGCTCCGGACTGGCTGAAAAACCTCTACAGCCTGAGCTTCGCCTTGCTGCTCGGGCATATCCTCAGCGATGTCATCGATCTGCGTCTGGATCGCCAGAGCGTCAAAATCGCTATACCGAGTTTCGCTGTGCCGTTCGCTTGCGGGCTGGCGGTTGCGTACTGGTTGCTGCCGTCGCAGCCGTGGCTCAACGCATTGGCCATCGGACTGGTCTTCGCGATTACCGCGATCCCGGTGTTGTACCTGTATCTGCGTCACATCGATTACCCGCCCGCTGCCACGCGGCGTCTGGTGCAAACAGCGATCCTTATCGATCTGACCTGCTGGACGCTGTTCGGCCTCGCCCAGGGCAGCCTGTACCTGAGCAGCCTGTTGCTGCCCGTGGCCATGGCCGGCGTGCCGCTGCTTTTGCACCTGCTGCGCGTGCGTCGCCCGCTGACTTACAGCCTCGGCTTCTTCGCGTTGCTGGTCATGGCCGAGCATTACAAACTCAACGCGCTGATTTTCGGCATCGGCTATCTGCTGTGCATGGCGCTGCTGAAAGTGCCGTTGGTGCTGCCGTTGCCGGCACGCTGGATGAGCCGTTTGCAGACGTGGATCGCAATCCCGCTGATCCTCACGTTCGGCATCGTCCAGATCGACGTCCACAGCGCCCTCGCCAGCCTCGACGCCGGGCAATGGGCGGCGCTGCTGCTGTTGCCGATTGCCAGTAAACTGCTCGGCAACTGGCTCGGCCTCGGTTGGGCTGGAGCCTCGTTCGCGGGTGCCAGCCGCTGGCGCGAAAGCGTACTGCTGAACATTCGCGGCCTGAGCGAAATCGTCTTTCTCAATCTGTTGTTGCAACAACAGCTCATCACCCCGGCGCTGTATTTCGCGCTGATGCTGATGGGCCTGATCGCGACGCTGCTGCCGGCCCTGATCGGCCTGCATCGCGCGCCCCTGAATCTGAACAGTCCTCTGCCCCGGAGCTCACGTGCCAATCGTTGAAATGGAATCCCGTCAGGTCGTGATCATCGGTGCCGGCCCGTCCGGTGCTATCGCCGCTGCCCTGCTCAAGCGCAAGGGCCACGATGTGCTGGTGCTCGAGCGCCAGCACTTCCCACGCTTCTCCATCGGCGAAAGCCTGCTCAGCCACTGCCTGGACTTCGTTGAAGAAGCCGGCATGCTCGACGCCGTCAACGCCGCCGGGTTCCAGCGCAAGACCGGCGCGGCGTTTGCCTGGGGCGAGCGCTACAGCGCCTTCGATTTTGGCGACACTTTCACCGCCGGCAAGCCGACCACGTTCCAGGTGCAGCGCGCCGATTTCGACAAGTTGCTGGCCGATCAAGCAGCATTGCAAGGTGCGGAAATCCGTTATGGCGATGCGATTGTCAGCGTCGATTTCGATCAGGCGAAACCACAACTCGATGTGCGCCGCGAAGATGGCAGCGAGTACCGCGTCGAAGCCGATTTCGTCCTGGACGCCAGCGGCTACGGCCGCGTGCTGTCGCGCTTGCTCGACCTCGAAGCACCTTCGAATTTCCCGGTGCGTCAGGCCGTGTTCACCCATGTCGAAGATCACATCGACAACCCGGCGTTCGACCGTGAAAAGATCCTCGTCACCACCCATCCCGAGCATCGCGATGTGTGGTTCTGGACCATCCCGTTCAGCAATGGCCGCTGCTCGGTAGGCGTGGTCGCGGCTGAGGAACATTTCCGGGGTCGCGACAGCGATCTCGATGCCTGCCTGCGCAGCTTCATCGCCGAGACGCCGAGCCTCGCCGGGGTTCTGAACAACGCGGTCTGGGACACCCCGGCGCGCACCCTCGGCGGCTATGCGGCCAACGTGAAATCCCTGCACGGCCCGGGCTTCGCGCTGCTGGGCAACGCCGCAGAATTCCTTGACCCGGTATTCTCCTCCGGCGTGACCATCGCCATGCGTTCGGCGAGCATGGCTGCCGGCGTGCTGCACCGTCAGTTGCAGGGTGAAACGGTGGACTGGCAAAGCGAATTTGCCGAACCGTTGAAACGCGGCGTCGATACCTTCCGTTGCTACGTCGAAGGCTGGTACGCCGGCACCTTCCAGGACGTGATTTTCTATGAGGACAGCCAAGCGGAAATTCGCCGGATGATCTGCTCGATCCTCGCCGGTTACGCCTGGGACGAGCGCAACCCGTTCGTCAGTGAAGCGCGGCGCCGGCTGAAGATGATTTCCCAACTCTGCGCGCAGGACGCCTCATGAATTACTTGAGCGACAGTTACGTCGAGGAAACCCGCTTCGGTCTCTGGTTCTTGCGCAGCCACACCTGGCAGCACCATGTGCTGCGCGTGGCGATCAACGATTTGCGTGGATTATTCAGTGAGCCGCTGCCGGAACACCCGGTGCTGCTCGACGCCGGTTGCGGTCAGGGCAAGTCCTTCGGCCACCTGCGTCAGACCTTCGCCCCGCAGCGACTGATCGGCGTCGACGCCGACCCGCACAGTTTGCAACTCAGCGCCGAAGAGGCCACCCGCCTGGGCATGCCAGTCGAGTTGATCGGCAGCGATTGCGCCACGCTCAACGTCGCCGATGCCAGCGTCGACCTGCTGTTCTGCCACCAGACCTTCCATCATCTGGTCGAGCAGGAAAAGGCCTTGGCCGAGTTCTATCGCGTGCTCAAGCCAGGCGGCTATCTGCTGTTCGCCGAATCCACCGAGGCTTACATTGATACCTGGGTGATTCGCTGGCTGTTCCGCCATCCGATGCATGTGCAGAAGAGCGCCGCCGGCTACCTGCAGATGATCCGCGAGCAGGGCTTCGAGTTTGCCGAGCGCAATGTGTCCTACCCGTATCTGTGGTGGAGCCGGTCGAAGGATTTTGGTTTGCTGGAGCGGTTGGGGTTGAGCAAACCCAAGCCATTCGGTGAGCGCGAAGAGACGCTGGTAAACGTCGTCGCGCGCAAGCCATTGCAAGGTGACATCTGATGCACCACTTTCGACCTGAATACATTGGTCCCTGTGGGAGCTGGCTTGCCAGCGATGGCGGTGTGTCAGTCAAAAAAATGCTGGATGTGCCGACGCCATCGCTGGCAAGCCAGCTCCCACAAGGTTTGTGGTGTGGCTAGTATTGGTGCTATTTGCCTTGCTCAGCGCCTGCGCCAGCCAGCCACCGCTACCAGCGGCCAACCCGACGCTGCCTCTGCCGCTGCAACTGCACATTGAGCGCGAGCAAGCCGGGCAACGTCAGGACTGGCTGCTGGTGATCCAGCGCGAAGGCGCCGGCACGCGTTGGTCGATGATGGATCCGCTGGGCATTCCCCAGGCGCGTCAGCAACTGATCGACGGGCGTTGGCAGGCCGACGGTCTGCTGCCGCCCAATCCCGAGGCGCGGGAGTTGTTCGCCGCATTGCTGTTCGCCCTGACGCCTCCTGCCGAGCTGCTGCGCAACTATCCCGACGCCCGACAACAGGCCGATCAGCGTTCACTGCCGGCGCGCTGGAACATCCGCTATTCACAACCGTTGAGCTTCCAATTGAATCTGCCCCAAGGCCCGCACTATCGCGTTTCCCAGTTAGGTGAATCGACGCCATGACCGCTTACCTGAATGCCCTCGGCGTGATCTGCGCCCTGGGCCGCGACAAGTCTGAAGTCGCGCGCAATCTGTTCGCCGGCGACTGTTCGGGGATGCGCCGCGAGTCCGGCTGGGTCGCCGAACGTGAACTGCCTGTGGCCGGCGTACACGGTGAATTGGCGGCGATCCCTGCGGACCTGGTCGAGCACAGCAGTCGCAACAATCAGCTGTTGCTGGAAGCCGCGCTGCAGATTCGAGACGACATCGATCGTGCGATCCAGACCTTCGGCCGCGAGCGCATAGGCGTGGTGCTCGGCACCAGCACCTCAGGCATCGACGAGGCCAGCCGGGGTCTGGCGCATTACATCCGCGAACAGCAATTTCCCCACGAGTACGACTATCGCCAACAGGAACTCGGCGCCCCGGCGAATTTTCTCGCCGAATGGCTGCAACTGAGCGGCCCGGCCTACGTGATTTCCACCGCCTGTACCTCCAGCGCCCGCGCGCTGATGAGCGCTCAGCGCCTGCTCGATCTGGGCCTGTGCGACGCGGTACTGTGCGGCGGCGTCGACAGTCTGTGCAAGCTCACGCTGAACGGTTTCTCATCGCTGGAAGCCGTTTCAGATGAGCGCTGCAATCCGTTTTCCGCCAACCGCAACGGCATCAATATCGGCGAAGCAGCGGTGCTGTTCGTGATGAGCAAACAGCGCGGCGAAGGCCCGGGCATCGCCCTGCTGGGGACGGGCGCCAGCTCGGATGCGCACCATATTTCCGCGCCGGAGCCGAGCGGTCGCGGCGCTCTGCAAGCGATGCAGAAAGCCCTTGGCCGCGCGCATCTGCAAGCCGCGCAAATCAACTACCTGAACCTGCACGGCACCGCGACCCAGCACAACGACGCGATGGAAAGTCTTGCGGTCGCGGCGCTGTTTCCCCAAGGCGTCGCCTGCTCGTCAACCAAGCCGCTGACCGGTCACACCCTCGGCGCTGCCGGCGCGCTGGAAGCGGCGTTCTGCTGGCTGAGCCTGAGTGCCGACAACCCTGAGCAGGCGTTACCGCCGCATATCTGGGACGGCCAGGCCGATCCCGCGCTGCCGCCGCTCAAGTGGGTGACCGCGAGCGAACCCCTGACGTCCATTGCACCGCGCTACCTGATGAGCAACTCGTTTGCCTTCGGCGGCAACAACGTCAGCCTGATTATCGGAGACGCACCATGAGCCACTGGCCGCTCGCCGAACTGCTGCCGCATGCCGGCGACATGATCCTGATCGACGCCATCGAGCGCTTCGATGACGAGCAGATTTTCACCCGCCTCACGGTCAAGTCCGACGGCCTGTTCAACCTGCCCGACGGCAGCCTGCCGGCGTGGGTCGGCGTCGAGCTGATGGCGCAGAGCGTCGCCGCTTTCGCCGGTTGCCACGCCCGGCAAAAAGGCAATCCGCCGGAGCTGGGCTTTCTGCTCGGCACACGCAAATTCGAGTGCAACGTCGAAGCCTTTGCGGCCGGCAGCGAGCTGACCATCCACGGCCTGCGCTCACTGGAAGACGACAACGGCATGGGCGTATTCGAATGCCATATCCACGGCGACGGCATACATGCCAGCGCCCGGCTGAACGTGTTCCGCCCGCCGCAAGCCAACCAATATCTGCAACAGACACAGGAGTCGCACGATGACTGAATCCGTACTGGTCACCGGCTCCAGCCGTGGCATCGGCCGCGCCATTGCCTTGCGTCTGGCGCAAGCCGGGCACGACATCGTCCTGCATTGCCGCAGCGGCATGACCGAAGCCCAAGCGGTGCAGGCCGAAATCGAAGCACTGGGTCGCCGCGCACGCATCCTGCAATTCGACGTCGCCGACCGTGAAACCTGCAAAAGCATTCTCGAAGCCGACGTTGAAAACCATGGCGCCTATTACGGCGTGGTGCTCAATGCCGGGCTGACCCGCGACGGCGCGTTTCCGGCGCTGAGCGATGACGATTGGGACGTGGTCCTGCGCACCAACCTCGACGGTTTCTACAACGTCCTGCACCCGGTGATGATGCCGATGATCCGTCGTCGCGCCGCCGGACGCATCGTGTGCATTACTTCGGTTTCGGGCCTGATCGGCAACCGTGGCCAGGTCAACTACAGCGCTTCGAAGGCCGGGGTGATTGGCGCCGCTAAGGCATTGGCGATCGAGCTGGGCAAGCGCAAAATCACCGTTAACTGCGTCGCCCCTGGCCTGATCGACACGGCCATGCTCGACGAAAACGTGCCGGTGGAGGAACTGATGAAAATGATCCCCGCGCAACGCATGGGCACCCTGAAGAAGTGGCCGCTGCGGTGAATTTCCTGATGTCGGCGGAAGCCTCGTACATCACCCGCCAGGTGCTGGCGGTCAACGGAGGCCTGTGCTGATGAAACGCGTCGTCGTCACCGGCATGGCCGGCATCACCTCTCTGGGCAGCGACTGGCCGACCATTGCCGGCAATTTCGCGGCCAATCGCAGCGGCATTCGCCGGATGGACGAGTGGGATCGCTTCACTGAGCTGAACACGCGTCTGGCCGGGCCTATCGATGATTTTCTCGTACCGTCGCACTGGACCCGCAAGCAGTTGCGCAGCATGGGCCGGGTTTCGCGACTGGCGGTCGGCGCAGCAGAAAAGGCTCTGGCCGATGCTGGCCTGCTCGGTGACGAATCGATCAAGGACGGGCGCATGGGCGTCGCTTGTGGTTCATCTACCGGTAGCACTGACGAGATCAAAGCCTTCGGCAACATGCTGCTCAACTCGGTGGCCGAGGGGCTCAACGCCAACTCCTATGTGCGGATGATGCCGCACACCACCGCCGCCAATATCAGCATTTTCTTCGGCCTCACCGGCCGCCTGATCCCGACCTCCAGCGCCTGCACCAGCGGCAGCCAGGGCATCGGCTACGCCTACGAGGCAATCAAGTTCGGCCGCTTGCCGTTGATGCTCGCCGGCGGTGCCGAAGAACTGTGCCCGACTGAAGCCATGGTGTTTGACGCGCTCTACGCCACCAGCCTGAAAAACGATGCACCACAGACCAGCCCACGCCCGTACGACAAGGGCCGCGACGGTCTGGTGATCGGCGAAGGCGGCGGCATGCTGGTGCTTGAAGAGCTGGAACACGCCCTCGCCCGTGGCGCGCACATTCACGCGGAAATCGTCGGTTTCGGCAGCAACGCCGACGGCCAGCACACCACCCGCCCGGAACAGGTCACCATGCGCCGCGCCATGGAGCTGGCCTTGGAAGATGCCGGCCTCAGTCCGGACGCCATTGGCTATGTGAACGGCCACGGCACCGCGACCGAACAGGGCGACATCGCCGAAACGTTGGCCACCAGCAGCTTGTTCGGCGAACACATGCCGATCAGCTCGCAAAAGAGCTTTCTCGGCCATACCCTCGGTGCCTGCGGTGCGCTGGAGTCATGGTTCAGCATCGAGATGCTCAACAGCGACCGTTACGTGCACACCTTCAACCTCGACGAGGTCGACCCGCACTGCGGCAAGCTCGATTACCTGCGCGGCGAATTTCGTCAGATGCACCACGACTACGTGATGAACAACAACTTCGCTTTCGGTGGCGTCAACACCTCGTTGATCTTCCGCCGCTGGGCATAACCGAATCAATCCAGGTCAAGGAGACCTACATGCACTTCAAGAAATTCGCCGCCGTTACCCTGCTGCTCTGCGCCCTGCCAGCGGTCAGCCAGGCCCGCGACACGGCGGTGTACCTGCCATTCGACAAAGCCGTCGCCGAAGCCACCCGCTCCGGGAAGATAGATGGCAGCGTGAAATTCTATCTGGCCGGCAACACCCCGGCCGGCAAAGTCACCGTCGTCAGCCCCGACGCCGTGACCAACAAGAAAACCAACGCCTTCAACAAGTCCGATGAAGTCGCCTGCGAGTGGGTCGCCCAATCGGCAATCATCAGCCTGCACCAGGCCGCGAAAAACGCCGGCGCCAACGCCGTGACCAACATCGTTAGCTTCTACAAGCGCAACGAGCGCAAGGACGCGCAAACCTACGAATGCCACGCCGGCGCGATCATGGCGGGCGTTGCGCTGAAGGGTGATCTGGCGAAGGTTCAATAAACGCCGGAAACGACAAAGGGCGCCGTTTGGCGCCCTTTTTTTGCGGTGATTGAACAGCATCTACACTCGCTGATGCAGGTCGCAGCACCATAACCTGCCCTCGCAGTTCTCTTTCACCGTCAAAGGAGATGACCATGCAAGTGAAAGCCCTGATCGCCGCTGCGCTTATCGCCCTGCCGCCCAGTGCCAGCCATGCCACCAACCTCATGTACATGCCTTTCGAAACCGTGCTGTCGGACGCCATTCGCGCCGGGCGACTGGACGGCAGTGTGAAGTTCTACCTGATCGGCAACGGGCCGCAGGGCACTCAGCAGTTGCTGCGCCAAGGGGTGGTCAGTGATTTGAAAACCAACGGCTTCAACAAGAGCGATCAGGCTTCGTGTGAATGGGTGTTGCAGTCGAATCTGATCAAATTGCAGGCTGATGCCAAGCGGGTCGGGGCGAATGCGGTGGTCAACATCGTCAGTTACTACGACCAACGTGTACGCAAGGATTTGAATACCTACGAGTGCCGGGCAGGAGTTTTTGTTACCCGGGTGGCTTTGAAGGGGGATTTGGTGCGGTTGCCTTGAAGGGCAAAGTCCAAAGATCGCAGCCTTCGGCAGCTCCTACATGGATCGGTGTAGGAGCTGCCGAAGGCTGCGATCTTTTGATTTCAGGTTTTCAGCGGCTCAACCTTACGCGTCAGCAGTTCGACAAACGCCTTGGCCATCGGCGATTTCTGGTCTTTGCGCTGCACCAGCCACACCGCTGAGATCGCTTCGGGATCGAGCAGCGGACGGTAAACCACGCCGTCGATGCGCATGCGTTGGTAGGACGCTGGCAGCACTGACACACCGAGGCCCGCTGCGACCAGGCCGATGATGGTCATCGCCTCACCAGCCTCTTGAGCGAAGTGCGGGCTGAAGCCGGCGTCACGGGCCAGGTTTAGCAGTTGCGCATAGAGCCCGCTGCCATAGCTGCGCGGGAAAAACACGAAGGGCTCCAGCGCCAGCGCCGATAGAAACAGGCCTTCATCGCTACTTTGGGCCAGTGGATGCTTGGAACTGAGCACCGCCACCAATGGCTCGCGCATCAACTCCACAACACTCAGTGAGTCTGGCAATCCGAGCGGGCGCATGATGCCGACTTCGATCGACTCGTCCACCAGAGCATCGGCGACCATGGTGCTGCTCATTTCGCGCAGGTTCAGATGCACCGCCGGAAAGCGCTGACGAAAGGAAAAATCGCCTGCGGAATCGTCGAGTTGAACGGCGCCGACGAGGTGAAACCAATCTTCAACTCACCCAGCTCACCAAGTTGCGCACGCCGGGCGACATCCGCGGCCTTGTCGACCTGCGCCAGCACCAGCCGCGCCTCCTGCAGAAACAGCCTGCCCGCTTCGCTCAACTCGACCCGACGATTGGTGCGCTCGAACAAGCGCGCGCCGAGCTGCTGTTCCAGCGCCTGAATCTGCTGGCTCAGCGGTGGCTGGGAGATGCCCAGCACCTGTGCGGCGCGGCCAAAATGCAGTTCTTCGGCGACGGCGATGAAGTAACGCAGATGACGCAATTCCATAGGATTTCCATTAGGTCGCTGAAGCTATCAAACAGGTCGAACAATATATTGGATAGAAACATTAGCCAGCTATATGATTTTTTCATTGCCTGCCCGGCTGTGCTTTCCGAGGTCTGAAGTGAAAACTGCTGTCGCGCCCCTTGCCCACGAAGTCCCGCCCGCTGCCGGCGACGATACCCTCGCCGAGCTGCAAGAGATCTACATCGAAAAAGGCACGCCGGCGTTCATGCGCACGGTGCTGGCGCTGTTCTGTGGCGGCTTTGCGACGTTTGCCCTGCTCTACTGCGTACAACCGATGATGCCGCTGCTATCCCACGAATACGGGATCAACGCGGCGCAGAGCAGTCTGATCCTCTCGGTGGCGACCGGCATGTTGGCCTTCGGTCTGCTGATCACCGGGCCGATTTCCGACCGCATCGGCCGTAAACCGGTGATGGTCGCGGCATTGTTCGCTGCCGCGTTGTGCACCATCGCCAGTTCGATGATGCCGAGCTGGCACGGCGTGCTGATCATGCGCGCATTGATCGGCCTGTCATTGAGCGGTCTGGCAGCGGTGGCGATGACCTATCTGAGCGAAGAAATCCATCCTCAACACATCGGCCTGGCGATGGGTTTATACATCGGCGGCAACGCGATCGGCGGTATGAGCGGACGCTTGATCACCGGCGTGCTGATCGACTTCGTCAGCTGGCACACGGCGATGCTGGTGATTGGCGGTCTGGCGCTGGTCGCGGCGGCGGTGTTCTGGAAGATCCTCCCGGAGTCGCGCAACTTCCGCGCCCGCTCGCTGCACCCGCGCAGCCTGCTCGACGGCTTCACCATGCACTTTCGCGACGCCGGTCTGCCGCTGCTGTTTCTTGAAGCGTTTGTGCTGATGGGCGCGTTTGTCACGCTGTTCAACTACATCGGCTACCGCTTGCTGGCTGCGCCGTACAACCTCGATCAGGTATTTGTCGGATTGCTCTCGGTGGTCTACCTGTCGGGGATCTACAGCTCGGCGAAGATCGGTTCGCTGGCGGACAAACTGGGGCGGCGCAAAGTGCTCTGGGCGACGATTGCGCTGATGTTCGCCGGGCTCGCGCTGACGATGTTCACGCCGCTGTTGCTGGTCATCATCGGCATGCTGGTGTTCACCTTCGGCTTCTTCGCCGCGCACTCGGTGGCGAGCAGCTGGATCGGCCGGCGCGCGTTGACGGCCAAGGGTCAGGCGTCGTCGCTGTATCTGTTCAGTTATTACGCCGGGTCGAGCATTGCCGGGACGGCGGGCGGGGTGTTCTGGCATCTGGGCGGGTGGAACGGCATCGGCTTGTTTATTGGTGCGCTGTTGCTGATTGCCCTTCTGGTGGCGTTGAAGCTGGCGAAGTTGCCGCCGTTGCAGGGTGTCAAAGCCTGACATAAAACCCTGTGGGAGCGAGCCTGCTCGCGAATGCACTGTGTCAGGCAACATCAGTGTTGAATGACACACCGCTTTCGCGAGCAGGCTCGCTCCCACAGTTGATTTGGGTACGACATTAGATCGTGCAAAAGAAAACGCCCGGCACTTGGCCGGGCGTTTTTTATTGGGCGCTGATCACTCGTGATACTGCGCCGACAGCTCATGCACCGCACGCAGGAATGCGCCGGCATGTTCCGGATCGACTTCCGGGGTGATGCCATGACCAAGGTTGAACACGTGGCCGCTGCCCTTGCCGTAGCTGGCCAGAATGCGCCCGACTTCAGTGCGGATCGCTTCCGGTTTGGCGTAGAGCACGGTCGGGTCCATGTTGCCTTGCAGCGCGACCTTGTCGCCGACACGGGCACGGGCGTTGCCGATGTCGCAGGTCCAGTCCAGGCCGAGGGCGTCGGCGCCGGCTTCGGCGATGCTTTCCAGCCACAGGCCGCCGTTCTTGGTGAACAGAATCACCGGCACTTTGCGTCCGTCGTTCTCGCGGATCAGGCCGCTGACGATTTTCTTCATGTAGGCCAGGGAGAATTCCTGATACGCGGCTGCCGACAGGTTGCCGCCCCAGGTATCGAAGATCTGTACCGCTTGCGCACCCGCCATGATCTGGCCGTTGAGGTACGACGTCACCGACTGCGCCAGTTTGTCGAGCAGCAGGTGCATGGCTTGCGGGTTGTCGTAAAGCATCGCCTTGGTCTTGCGGAAGTCTTTCGACGAGCCGCCTTCAACCATGTAAGTCGCGAGGGTCCACGGACTGCCGGAGAAACCGATCAACGGCACGCGACCGTTGAGTTCGCGACGGATGGTGCTGACCGCGTCCATGACGTAACCGAGGTCTTTGTGCGGATCCGGGATCGGCAACGCTTCGATGTCGGCCATCGTGCTGACGACTTTTTTGAAGCGCGGACCTTCACCGGTCTCGAAGTACAGGCCCTGGCCCATGGCATCGGGAATGGTGAGGATGTCGGAAAACAGGATCGCCGCATCCAGTTGCGGGTAGCGGTCGAGCGGTTGCAGGGTGACTTCGCAGGCGAATTGCGGATTCATGCACAGGCTCATGAAGTCGCCGGCATGCGCGCGGCTGGCGCGGTACTCCGGCAGGTAGCGACCGGCCTGGCGCATCATCCATACAGGGGTGACGTCAACGGGTTGCTTGAGCAGGGCGCGGAGGAAACGGTCGTTCTTCAGGGCAGTCATGTCGGCATCCGGAAAAAAGTGCGGGCATTTTCTCAGAGCGCGAGGCAAAAGGCACGGATGTGGGTCAGCCTTTTGTCTATCGGGTCAATTTGTCGCGCTGGAACACGATTTTCCGCAACACCCTAAAACAACTGTGGGAGCGAGCCTGCTCGCGAAGAGGCCGGTATATCCAACATTGAAGTTGGCTGACAGACCGCTTTCGCGAGCAGGCTCGCTCCCACAAGAGTATTGCGTTTGGCTCAGGCGCCGGGGTTAGACACCCAGGTAATCGAGGATCCCTTCAGCCGCATTGCGCCCTTCGAAGATCGCCGTCACCACCAGGTCGGAACCGCGCACCATGTCGCCACCGGCGAAGATTTTCGGGTTGCTGGTCTGGTGCTTGTACTGACCTTGCTCAGGCGCAACAACGCGGCCCTGGCTGTCGGTCTGGATCTCGAACTGTTCGAACCACGGCGCGGGGCTCGGGCGGAAGCCGAAGGCGATGACCACGGCATCGGCCGGGATGATCTCTTCGGAACCCGGGATCGGCTCGGGGCTGCGACGGCCACGGGCATCCGGTTCGCCGAGACGGGTCTCGACCACCTTCACGCCTTCGACCTTGTCTTCACCGACGATGGCGATCGGCTGGCGGTTGTAGAGGAATTTCACGCCTTCTTCCTTGGCGTTCTTCACCTCTTTGCGCGAGCCGGGCATGTTCGCTTCGTCGCGACGATAGGCACAGGTCACCGACTTGGCGCCCTGACGGATCGAGGTGCGGTTGCAGTCCATCGCCGTGTCGCCGCCGCCGAGTACCACGACCTTCTTGCCTTTCATGTCGACGAAATCTTCCGGCGACTTTTCAAAGCCCAGGTTGCGGTTGACGTTGGCGATGAGGAAATCCAGCGCGTCATAAACGCCCGGCAGGTCCTCACCGGCAAAGCCGCCCTTCATGTAGGTGTAGGTGCCCATGCCCATGAACACTGCGTCGTATTCGGCGAGCAGTTGTTCCATGGTCACGTCTTTACCGACTTCGGTGTTGAGACGGAACTCGATGCCCATGCCGGTGAAGACTTCGCGACGATTGCTCAGCACGGTCTTTTCCAGCTTGAACTCGGGGATGCCGAAGGTCAGCAGGCCACCGATTTCCGGGTTCTTGTCGAACACCACGGGGGTTACGCCGCCACGCACCAGTACGTCGGCACAACCCAGACCCGCCGGGCCTGCGCCGATGATCGCGACACGTTTGCCGGTCGGTTTGACCTTGGACATGTCCGGGCGCCAGCCCATGGCGAACGCGGTGTCGGTGATGTACTTCTCGACCGAACCGATGGTCACCGCGCCGAAGCCGTCGTTGAGAGTGCAGGCACCCTCGCACAGACGATCCTGCGGGCACACCCGGCCGCAGACTTCCGGCAGGGTATTGGTCTGGTGCGACAACTCGGCGGCCTGGAGGATGTTGCCCTCGGCCACCAGCTTCAGCCAGTTGGGAATGAAGTTGTGCACCGGGCACTTCCATTCGCAATACGGGTTGCCGCAACCCAGGCAGCGGTGGGCCTGATCGGCCGACTGCTGGGGTTTGAACGGTTCGTAGATTTCAACGAACTCTTTCTTGCGTTGACGCAACAGTTTCTTCTTCGGATCCTTGCGCCCGACATCGATGAACTGGAAGTCGTTATTCAGACGTTCAGCCATTGTTAAAACCTCATCAAACTCTTCAGGCGCATATCACTGCGGGTTGGCACGAGTGCTGGAAAGCAGGGTTTTCAAGCTGGCAGCCTTGGGCTTGACCAACCAGAAACGCCGCAAGTAATCGTCGAGGTTCTCGGCGAGTTCACGACCCCACTCGCTGTCGGTTTCGGCGACGTACTCGTTCAGCACGTTCTGCAGGTGGCTGCGATAGGCTTCCATCGCCTCGCCGCTGATCCGCTGGATTTCCACCAGTTCGTGATTGACCCGGTCAACGAAGGTGTTGTCCTGATCGAGCACGTAGGCGAAACCACCGGTCATGCCAGAGCCGAAGTTGTAACCGGTCTTGCCCAGCACGCAGACGAAACCACCGGTCATGTACTCGCAGCAGTGATCGCCAGTGCCTTCCACGACGGTGTGGGCACCGGAGTTACGCACGGCGAAACGCTCGCCTGCGGTGCCGGCGGCGAACAACTTGCCGCCAGTGGCACCGTACAGGCAGGTGTTGCCGATGATGGCGCTTTCCTGAGTTTTATAGACGCTGCCCTTCGGCGGCACGATGACCAGCTTGCCGCCGGTCATGCCTTTGCCGACGTAGTCGTTGGCGTCGCCTTCAAGGTACATGTTCAGACCGCCGGCGTTCCACACACCGAAGCTCTGCCCCGCCGTGCCTTTGAAACGGAAGGTGATCGGCGCCTTGGCCATGCCCTGGTTGCCATGCTTGCGCGCGATTTCGCCGGAGATCCGGGCGCCGATCGAACGGTCGCAGTTGCAGATATCCAGCTCGAACTCGGCACCGCTGAGGTCGTTGATCGCCGACGAGGCCAGCTCGACCATCTTCTCCGCCAGCAGACCTTTGTCGAACGGCGGGTTGCGCTCGACGCCGCAGAACTGCGGTTTGTCCGCCGGGATGTGATCGCTGCCCAGCAGCGGGGTCAGGTCCAGGTGATGTTGCTTGGCGGTCTGGCCTTCGAGGATTTCCAGCAGATCAGTGCGACCGATCAGTTCTTCGAGGGAGCGCACACCAAGCTTGGCCAGCCACTCACGTGTTTCTTCGGCGACGTAGGTGAAGAAATTCACCACCATGTCGACGGTGCCGATGTAGTGATCCTTGCGCAGCTTCTCGTTCTGCGTCGCGACGCCAGTGGCGCAGTTGTTCAGGTGGCAGATGCGCAGGTATTTGCAGCCCAGTGCGATCATCGGCGCGGTACCGAAGCCGAAGCTCTCGGCGCCGAGGATTGCCGCTTTGATCACGTCGAGGCCGGTTTTCAGGCCGCCGTCGGTCTGCACCCGGACTTTGCCGCGCAGGTCGTTGCCGCGCAGGGTCTGGTGGGTTTCAGCGAGGCCGAGTTCCCAAGGTGCGCCCGCGTATTTGATCGAAGTCAGCGGCGAAGCACCGGTACCGCCGTCGTAACCGGAAATGGTGATCAGGTCGGCAT
Organism: Pseudomonas sp. AC255; assembly: GCF_979258175.1. Taxonomy (NCBI): domain Bacteria; kingdom Pseudomonadati; phylum Pseudomonadota; class Gammaproteobacteria; order Pseudomonadales; family Pseudomonadaceae; genus Pseudomonas; species Pseudomonas sp. AC255. The sequence goes on from NZ_OZ409841.1 coordinate 4,858,839, forward strand.
AGGCCTTGGCCACACCGGCGGCGATGGTGCCGACGCCCGCTTCAGCTACGAGTTTCACCGAAACCAGCGCCTGCGGGTTGACCTGCTTGAGGTCAAAGATCAGTTGCGACAAGTCTTCGATCGAGTAGATATCGTGGTGCGGCGGTGGCGAAATCAGGGTCACGCCCGGCACTGCGTAACGCAGCTTGGCGATCAGCCCGTTGACCTTGCCGCCCGGCAGTTGCCCGCCCTCGCCCGGCTTGGCGCCTTGGGCGACCTTGATCTGCAGCACTTCGGCGTTGACCAGGTATTCCGGGGTTACACCGAAACGGCCAGTCGCGACCTGCTTGATTTTCGAGCTCTTGATCGTGCCGTAACGCGCCGGATCTTCGCCGCCTTCGCCGGAGTTGGAACGCGCGCCGAGGCGGTTCATGGCTTCGGCCAGGGCTTCGTGAGCTTCCGGCGACAGCGCGCCCAGCGAGATACCGGCGGAATCGAATCGCTTGAGCACAGATTCCAGCGGCTCGACTTCACTGATGTCCAGCGGCGTGTCGAGGGTCTTGACCTTGAACAGGTCGCGAATCATCGACACCGGACGGTTGTCCACCAGTGAGGTGTATTCCTTGAACTTGGCGTAGTCGCCCTGCTGCACAGCGGCTTGCAGAGTGTTGACCACGTCCGGGTTGTACGCGTGATATTCGCCACCGTGGACGAACTTCAGCAGACCGCCCTGCTGGATCGGCTTGCGCGGGCTCCAGGCTTCGACGGCGAGGGCTTTCTGCTCGGCTTCGATGTCGACGAAACGCGCACCCTTGATCCGGCTTGGCACACCACGGAAGCTCAGTTCGCAGACTTCTTCGGACAGACCAATGGCCTCGAACAGCTGCGCACCACGGTACGAAGCGATGGTCGAGATACCCATCTTCGACAGGATCTTGAGCAGGCCTTTGGTGATGCCCTTGCGGTAGTTCTTGAACACCTCATAGAGGTCGCCCAAGACTTCACCGGTACGGATCAGGTCGCCCAGCACTTCGTAGGCCAGGAACGGATACACCGCCGAGGCGCCGAAACCGATCAGCACGGCGAAGTGATGCGGGTCACGGGCGGTCGCGGTTTCAACGAGGATGTTGGAATCGCAACGCAGGCCTTTTTCGGTCAGACGGTGGTGCACTGCACCGGTCGCCAGCGAAGCGTGGATCGGCAGCTTGCCCGGGGCGATATGACGGTCGCTGAGGACGATCTGGGTACGCCCGGCGCGCACGGCTTCTTCAGCCTGATCGGCAACGTTGCGGATCGCCGCTTCGAGGCCAAGGCTTTCGTCGTAGTTGAGGTCGATGATCGCCCGTTCGAAACCCGGACGGTCGAGGTTCATCAGCGAGCGCCACTTGGCCGGAGAGATCACTGGCGAGCTGAGGATCACGCGCGAGGCGTGTTCCGGCGACTCCTGGAAAATGTTGCGCTCGGCACCGAGGCAGATTTCCAGCGACATCACGATCGCTTCACGCAGCGGGTCGATCGGCGGGTTGGTCACCTGCGCGAACTGCTGACGGAAATAGTCGTACGGCGTGCGCACACGCTGGGACAGCACAGCCATCGGCGTGTCGTCGCCCATCGAGCCCACGGCTTCGTAACCTTGCTCGCCAAGCGGGCGCAGCACCTGATCACGCTCTTCGAACGTGACCTGATACATCTTCATGTACTGCTTGAGCTGGTCGACGTCGTAGAAAGCCGAACCGTGGTCGTTGTCTTCCATGGTCGCCTGAATGCGCAGGGCATTCTTGCGCAGCCATTGCTTGTACGGATGACGGGATTTAAGACGGTTGTCGATCGCATCGGTATCGAGGATCTGCCCGGTTTCGGTGTCCACGGCGAAGATCTGGCCCGGGCCGACGCGACCCTTGGCGAGCACGTCTTCAGGCTGGTAGTTCCACACGCCGATTTCCGAGGCGAGGGTAATGAAACCATTCTTGGTGGTGACCCAGCGCGCCGGACGCAGACCGTTACGGTCGAGCAGGCACACCGCGTAGCGACCGTCGGTCATTACTACGCCGGCCGGGCCGTCCCACGGCTCCATGTGCATCGAGTTGTACTCGTAGAACGCACGCAGATCCGGGTCCATGGTTTCGACGTTCTGCCACGCTGGCGGAATGATCATCCGCACGCCACGGAACAGGTCGATGCCACCGGTGACCATCAGTTCGAGCATGTTGTCCATGCTCGAGGAGTCGGAACCGACACGGTTGACCAGCGGGCCGAGCTCTTCCAGATCCATCAGATCATTGGTGAACTTGGTCCGACGGGCCTGCGCCCAGTTGCGGTTACCGGTGATGGTGTTGATTTCGCCGTTGTGGGCGAGGAAGCGGAACGGCTGCGCCAGCGGCCATTTCGGCAGGGTGTTGGTGGAGAAGCGCTGGTGGAACACGCAGATCGCGGTTTGCAGGCGCTCGTCACTCAGGTCCGGATAGAACGCGGCCAGGTCGGCCGGCATCATCAGGCCTTTATAGATGATGGTCTTGTGCGAAAAGCTGCAGATGTAGTGGTCGGTGTCAGCGGCGTTGGCCACCGACGAACGGCGACGGGCGCTGAACAGCTTCACCGCCATGTCCTGATCGCTCAGGCCTTCGCCGCCGATGTAGACCTGCTCGATCTGCGGCAGGCGTTCAAGGGCAAGGCGGCCGAGGACGCTGGTGTCGATCGGCACTTTGCGCCAGCCGATCAGTTGCAGGCCTTCGGCGAGGATCTCGCGGTTCATGTTCTCGCGAGCGGCTTCGGCCTTGGCCGGATCCTGATTGAAGAACACCATGCCCACGGCATATTGCTTGGGCATTTCGACGCCGAAGCTTTCCTGGGCAATGGCTCGCAGGAAGGCGTCGGGTTTTTGAATCAGCAGACCGCAACCGTCACCGGTCTTGCCGTCGGCATTAATCCCACCGCGGTGGGTCATGCAGGTCAGGGCCTCGATGGCCGTTTGCAAAAGGGTATGACTGGGCTCGCCCTGCATATGAGCTATCAGGCCGAAACCGCAGTTATCCTTGAATTCATCTGGTTGGTACAGACCTGCTTTCATAGACACTTTCTCACCAGGCTGCCTCTACTCGAGGCAAATTTCTTTTCAATTCAACCACTTGCGTTCCGCGCCGAACGTACGCCGGCTTAGCGGGGGCAAAAGGGTGGTCATTGTACACAGCGACACAGAGGCTCACAAATTTGACGACGAACTGTCGCAAATTCATGTCGCATTTGTGAAAGGTTTAAAGCGATCTGCTGTGCTAGTCAAAACTTTTTTAATTTTGACCGCAACGACTCAAAGACTACTGTGACGCAGACACCACAAGGCACGCGACCTGTGAAGGCGGCGCGCACTCGTAGAAATTTTGAGGTGCTTGGAGAGGCGGCCTGGGTAAGGCCGCCGAATCTTCAGCGAGTTGTTGCCAGTTCCTGTTGGACGCTGGCGACAGTGCGAGGCCAAGGTTTACCAGCCTGAACCTTCGCTGGCAAGGCCTTGATGGCAGAAACGGCCGCATCACGATTGGCAAAGTTGCCATAGGTGATCACGTAAAGCGGCTTGCCGTTGAGGACTTTCTTGAAATAACGGTACTCGCCGCCCTGCTCCTTGACGAAGTTCTGCGCAGCGGTTTCCGAGCTGGTGCCGAGGATCTGCACGACATAGTTGCTGGTCGGCTGACCGGCGTACCAGCTGCCACCGGCGGCTTTGGCAACCGTGACCGGCTTGTCGGCAGGCTTGGACGGAGCGGGGGCCGGTTTCGCGGCTGGCGCTGGCGTGGCCGGAGCAGGCTTGGCCGTGGCGATCTGCGTCGGTGCCGGTGTTGGTGCCGGTTTGGCGGCAGGGGTCGGAGCCGGTGTCGGCGCAGGACCGGCCGGAACGCCCGCAGGCGGTGCAGAGGTGGTTACGGTCGGCGGCGTATCGCTGGAGCCTTCCAGTGGCACGCCGTCGTCGCCTTCGGTAATGCCACCGGCGGCCTCGGCCAGCGGGCCACGCATGACCGGCTGCGAGTTGCCGACCAATGGCAGCGGCATCGGCTGGGTGTTGCCGGCGAATTCGACGGACGGGTTGGCGCCGTTCGCTGCGCCCTGACCCAATGGCAGTTGCGCCTGTTCGTTGGCCGGAGCACCGGTGGTCGGTGCCTTGCTGCGACCCGGCATCAGCCAGGCGGCGGCAACCGCGACCACAACGACGGCGGAAATCGCCAATACGTGTTTCTTCGGCATGTTGAACCCCATACTTGGACGCTTGACCGCGGAGCGGCTGGCAATCATGACTTCGATCAGTGCATCGCGAGCGACCTGGTTGATGTTGCCCGGCCAGCCCTCGGAGCTTTCGTGAATATCAGAGATCTGATCTGCGGTGAAAAGTTCGACACCCCGGCCCGCGCCTTCTAGCCGCTGGTCGAGATATTCGCGGGTCTCTTCTTCGGTGTACGGCTGCAATTCGATGACGTGGAAACGCTCTTCTTCGAGCTGCAACGCCTCAAGCTGAGCGATCAGCGACGACTCGCCGAACAGGAACACATGCGGACGACCTTCCGGCGTGCCGGCGCCGAGCGCCATCAACGCTTCCAGCGCGGACTCGTCGAGCTGCTCGGCATCGTCCACGAGCAGATAGACTTCCTGCCCGGTCAGACCCAGTTGCACCACCTGCTCGAGAATCGCGCCGACTTCGGCCTGCGCGACATCCAGCGCCTGCGCCACCTGGCGCAGCACGCCGGCCGCATCACCGGCGCCACGGGCGGAAACCACCACGCTCTGCACCGATTGCTTATTGGTGCTGGCCACCAGCGCCTGCCGCAGCAGGGTCTTGCCGCTGCCTTGCGGGCCGGTGACCACCAGCAGCAACTGGCTGTAACGCGCCAGGTGATGCAGTTGACCCAGCACCGGTTTGCGCTGGGCCGGGAAGAATTTGAAGCCCGGCACCCGTGGCGCGAACGGGTCGTGACTTAACTGGAAATGGCCGAGAAACGCCTCGTCGGCATGCAAACTAGTCATCGGAATCGTTTTAACCTTTAAGCTGAGCCAGGGCGCGGTAATCCGCTCCCAGCGTGGCCTGTAGAACCTCTTTCGGATAATCGTCGGTCACTACCGCTTCGCCCATCCGGCGCAGCAGCACCAGGCGCAGACGACCGTCGATCACTTTTTTATCAATTGCCATGTGTTGGAGAAAATCGGCTTCGCTCATCTCTTCAGGCGGAATGACCGGCAGACCGGCCCGCTGGAACAGACGAATGCCGCGATCACGCTCCTGTTCGCTGATCCAGCCCAGGCGCGCGGACATTTCCAGCGCCATCACCGTGCCCGCCGCCACCGCCTCGCCATGCAGCCAGACACCATAGCCCATGTGGGTTTCGATGGCGTGGCCGAAGGTGTGGCCGAGGTTGAGCGTAGCGCGGACGCCGGTTTCCTTTTCATCGGCGCCGACCACCGCAGCCTTGGCCGCGCAGGAACGCTCGATCGCATAGGTCAGCGCGGTTTGATCCAGCGCGCGCAGGGCGTCGACGTTTTCTTCGAGCCAGGTCAGGAATGGTTCGTCGCAGATCAGGCCGTACTTGATGACTTCCGCCAGGCCCGCCGACAGCTCGCGCTGCGGCAGGGTTTTCAGCGATGCGGTATCGATCAGCACCACGTTCGGCTGATAGAACGCGCCGACCATGTTCTTGCCCAGCGGATGGTTGATGCCGGTCTTGCCGCCGACCGACGAATCGACCTGCGACAGCAGCGTGGTAGGAATCTGGATGAAATCGACACCGCGCTGATAGCAAGCGGCAGCGAAACCGGCCATGTCGCCGATCACCCCGCCGCCCAGGGCGATCACGGTGGTGCGGCGGTCATGACGGGCGGTCAGCAGACCGTCGAAAATCAGTTGCAGGGTTTCCCAGTTCTTGAAGGCTTCGCCGTCAGGCAACACCACCGAGATAACCGAAAACTGCGCAAGGCTGCGGGTCAGACGTTCGAGATAGAGCGGCGCGACGGTTTCGTTGGAGATGATTGCCACCTGCCGCCCGTGGATATGCGGCGACAGGAGTTGGGGCTGATCCAACAGACCTTCGCCAATATGAATCGGGTAGCTGCGCTCGCCTAGATCGACCTTGAGTGTCTGCATGTGTCCCCACAGTGAAGATGGAAGCAGGCATCCTGCCCTGAAATTATTGGTGTTCTGCGGCCTGTAGCGGTATGACGCCGCTCGCCCGGCATCCGCCACACCCTCGGCGGGCGCTGACAGGACGCCGAGGATAGCGCATTTCGGGCGATGCTTTAACGGGGTGGCAACTGCGCGAGACGGTCGAGAATGTCGAGCACCACCATGCGTGGCGGCCGCTCGTCGGTTTCCACCACCAGATCGGCAATTTCCCGATAAAGCGGATCACGGATCTCGAGCAGGTCGCGCAGGGTTTTCGCCGGATCGGCGGTACGCAGCAGCGGCCGATTGCGGTCGCGGGAGGTGCGGCCGACCTGCTGCTCGACGGAGGCGTGCAGATACACCACGCGCCCGCCTTCATGCAGGGCCTTGCGATTGGCATCACGCATCACTGCGCCGCCGCCGGTCGCCAGCACCACGCCATCGAACGCGCACAGCTCGGCGATCATCGCCTGCTCACGGTCACGAAAGCCGGGCTCGCCTTCCTTGTCGAAGATCCATGGGATATTGGCACCCGTGCGCAGCTCAATTTCCTTGTCGGAATCCTTGAACGGCAGGCGCAGCTCTTTGGCCAGCAATCGGCCGATGGTGCTTTTGCCAGCACCCATCGGTCCTACAAGTATCAAATTTCGCACAGAATCAACGACTCACAGCAATCGCCTGGTTATTCATGATACGCGGAGTGAGAAATACCAGCAGCTCGGATTTTTTCTCCGAAACCACATCACGCCGGAAAAGGCGGCCAAGATACGGCACATCGCCAAGAAATGGCACCTTATCTACGACCTTGCTCTGAGTATTTGAAAAAACACCGCCGATTACGATGGTCTCGCCGTCATTTACCAGCACTTTGGCGTTGACCTCGTTTTTCTTGATCGGCGGCACATCCTGCACTTTGTTCAGGTAATCGGGCTCATCCTTGGTGACCTTGACCTCCATGATGATGCGGTTGTCCGGGGTGATCTGCGGTGTGACTTCCAGTGACAGCGAAGCCTCCTTGAACGACACCGAGGTCGCGCCGCTGGAGCTGGCCTCCTGATAGGGAATCTCGGTGCCTTTGAGGATTTTTGCGGTTTCCTTGTCCGAGGTGACTACCTTCGGCTGCGAGACGATTTCACCGTTGCCGGTCTTTTCCATCGCCGTCAGTTCCAGATCCAGCAGCACGTTGTCGGTGATGAACGCGATGCCGATCCCCGAGGTATTGTTGACCGTGCCCATGTCGACGAACGGCGAGTTGGTGCCGGTGCTGCCCGGCGTACCGATAGTGCTCGACGAACCGTTGACCCCGGAGGCGTTCCAGTTGCCCTTGTTCTGCACCGAACCACCCCAGCGCACGCCCAGGCTCTTGTCGTAATCGACGTTGGCCTCAACGATGCGCGCCTCGATCATCACCTGGCGCACCGGAATATCCAGCTGCGCGACGATCCGCCGGAGTTCGTCGAGGCGATCCTGGGTCTGGTAGGCAATGATGTTGTTGGTTCGCTCATCGACGGTAATCGAACCGCGCTCGTCGACCTTGGCCTCGGCGCTGGTCACCGACTGGAACAGCTTGGCGATGTCCGCTGCCTTGGCGTAATTGACTTGCAGCAGCTCACGACGCAGGGGCGCCAGCTCGGCGATCTGCTTCTGCGATTCCAGTTCCTGACGCTCGCGAGCGGCAATTTCATCGGCCGGCGCGACCAGCAGCACGTTGCCGATCTTGCGCTTGTCCAGCCCCTTGGTTTTCAGCACCAGATCCAGTGCCTGATCCCACGGCACGTTTTGCAGGCGCAAGGTGATACCGCCCTGCACCGTATCGCTCGCCACCAGATTGAGATTGGTGAAGTCCGCGATCAGTTGCAGCACCGAGCGCACGTCGATGTCCTGAAAATTCAGCGAGAGCTTGTCGCCGACATAGGCCTGACGGTCGGCGTTGCGCTTTTGCAGGTCGTCGATGCTCATCGGCCGAACGCTCACGGTGAGCTTGTTGTCGGTCTGAAAAGTGGAGTAGTCGAAGGTGCCGCTGGGCTCGACACTGATCACCGTACGATCGCCGGTGAGCGCTGCGTTGACGAATTGCACCGGGGTGGCGAAGTCCTTGACGTCGAGGCGCACGCGCAGTTTTTCCGGCAGTTGCGTACGGGCGAAGCTGAGGATGATCTTGCCGTCGTGCTCCTGGATATCCGGGGCGATGGTCGGATCAGAGAGATCGATGACCACGTTGCCCTCGCCCTCGGTGCCGCGCTGGAAATCGACACCGCGAATCGCCCTGCTTCGTTGCGCGGCTGGTCTGGCAGGTGCCGCAGCGGCCGTGGCGGCACGCGGTGCAACGGCAGCCGGGCGCGGCGCAGTCGCGGAAGCGCCCTGACCGACCACCACAAACAGATTATTGCCCTCGACCCGCGTGCTGTACGGCGCCAATTGCGTCAGGCTGACAATCAGCCGGGTTCGATCCTTGGCTTCGGCCACCGTTGCGGTACGCGCGTTGCCGCTGCCCAGATCAAGATTCTTGTTGGCCATCTGGCTGGTCACGCCCGGCAGATCCAGTGCAATGCGTGCCGGTGACTCGGTTGTGTAGCCCTTGGGCTGCGGTGGCGGGCCGTCGAACGACAGCTTCAGTTCGACGCGGTCACCCGGCAGCGCGGCGACATCCAGCGCTTTCAGACTGGCCGCCATTACCATCGGTGACACCAGCGCTATCCATAGCGAAAAACCGAGGGTGGAGAAAATCCTGTTCATTATTCGACTTCCACTATGAGTGCTCTTTCAAAGGAATGGTGCGCGGCCGCTCCAGCCAGGCGCCGGCGCCGTCGGGCACGATCTCCACGACATCGACCTGGGTAGGGCTGATGGCGACGATGCGGCCGTCGTTGCGGCCCAGGTAGTCGCCGACCTTCAGGCGATGCACCCCGCCTGCGCCGCGCAACAGCGCAAACGAGCCCGAGGCATTGGCAATCGTGCCGACCATTTCGAACTGCTCGATATTGAACCCTTCAAGGTATTGCTTGACCCGGCTGGGGTCGGGTTTGACGTTGCGCGAGCCGTGCTTCTGCCCGGCCAGATCGACCCGCGCCTGCCGCGAAAACGGGCTGCGCAGGTTGGCGGCGCTGTATGTGAATGTGGGGTAAGACCGGAATGTCGGCGTTGGTTCAATCCTGCCCGCCGGACGCAGGCGCACTTCGTTGAGGTACGCGTCGAGGTCGCTGAAGTCATCGCCGCCACCGCAGCCGCTCAGCGCCAGCATCATGGGCAGGACGAGATAACGAATCGGGGTCATTTTTCCAGCCCCTTGTCGTTATAGCGGTACGTCTTGGCAAGAATACTCATGCGCAGCTTCGTCCCGCCCTCGGGATTGGCCGGCGCCAGTTCGAAATCGTGCAGAGTGACAATTCGCGGCAGCCCGGCGACGCCGCTGACGAAGGTCGCGAGGTCGTGATAGGCGCCTGTCACGGTGATCTGGATCGGCAGCTCGATGTAGAACGGCTGGGTCACTTCCGGCAGCAGCTTGATCTCTTCGAATTCCAGGCCGCTGCCCAGACCGGTGCGAGTGATGTCTTCGAGCAGGCCCGGCACTTCGGTGTCGCTGGGCAATTGCCGCAGCAGCACGCCGAAGGTGTTTTCCATTTCCTTCATTTGCTGGGTATACAGCTCAAGGTTCGCCGACAGCCGCGCCTTGCTGGCGAATTGTTCCTTGAGGGTGGTTTCCTCTTCGCGCTTGAGGTCGAGCTGATTTTCCATATCGCTGATAAAGAAGTAATAGCCAAGCGCGAGGATCAACACCATCACCAGCGCACCGCACAGGGTTTTTACCGCCGGGGGCCAGGAGCCGATGTTGCTGGTGTCGAGGTCGTTGAAATCGATATTGCGCAGGCTTTGCAGCCATTCGGAGGCGTTCATTGCTCGTCCTCCACAACCTTGGGCTGGGTCTGACGAACGGTCAGCTGGAAGACGTTGGCCTGTTCGACCTGATCGGCGCTGGTGGCCTTGACCTCATTCAGGCTTGGCGCGTCGAACCAGTCGGACGCGTCGAGATTGCGCATCAGCTCGGAGACCCGGTTGTTCGACTCCGCCGCGCCACTGATGGACAGGGTCTTGCCGGCCATTTTCACATCGGTGAAATACACGCCGTCCGGCAGGGTACGCGCCAGTTGGTCGAAGACCCGCCCGCTGATCTGCCGATTGCCCTGCAGGTCCTGGATGATGCGCATGCGCTCGACCAGTTGCTGGCGGCGCGCCTTGAGTTCGCTGATCTGTTTGATGCGTTCGTCGACCACGGCAATCTGTTTGCCGATGTAATCGTTGCGCGCCATCTGCCGCTCGATCGCTGCGGTGATGATCTGGTCGGCAATCAGCACCGCGCCGATCGAGCCGGCCAGCACGCCGATAAGTACCAGCAGAAAGCGTTTGCGCCGTTCTTCGCGGCGTTCCTCGCGCCAGGGGAGAAGGTTGATCCGCGCCATCAGTCGAAACTCCTGAGCGCGAGCCCGCAGGCAATCATCAAGGCTGGCGCGTCGCTGGCCAGCGCTCCTGCGTTGACCTTACTGCCCAAGGCCATGTCGGCGAATGGGTTGGCGACCTGCGTCGGCGTGTCCAGCCGCTGTTCGATCAGACGGTCCAGGCCGGGCACCGAGGCGGTGCCGCCGGCCAACAGGATATGGTCGACCGCGTTGTACTGCCCGGAGGCGAAGAAGAACTGCAGCGAACGCGAGACTTGCTGCACCAGTGCCTCGCGAAATGGCTGCAAGACCTCGCTGACGTAATCGTCAGGCAGCCCGCCCTGTTTTTTCGCCAGGCCCGCCTGTTCGACCGTGAGGCCGTAACGGCGCTGGATCTCTTCTGTGAGCTGACGTCCGCCGAACAATTGCTCTCGGGTATAGATGATCTTGCCGTTGTGCAGGACGCTGAGAGTGGTCATGGTCGCACCGATGTCGACCACCGCCACGGTCAGGCGCTCCTGGGAGGCCGCCAGATGCGTCGCCAGCAGACCGAACGAGCGCTCGAGGGCGTAGGCCTCGACGTCCACCACCCGCGGGGTCAGGCCGGCGAGCGCCAGCGCCGCTTCACGTACCTCGACGTTTTCCTTGCGACAGGCGGCAAGCAGCACGTTGACCCGATCCGGGTTGCGCGGCGAGACGCCCTGGACTTCAAAATCGATGGCGACTTCGTCCAGCGGATAGGGAATGTATTGGTCGGCCTCGATCTTGAGCTGGTTTTCCAGTTCGTCGTCGGACAGCCCGGCGTCCATCTCGATGACCTTGGTGATCACCGCAGAACCGGCCACTGCCACCGCCACGCTCTTGACCCCGGTTCGCGCTTTCACCAGCAACCGGCTCAGCGCCTGGCCGACGCCTTCGAGGTCGGCGATGTTCTTTTCGACCACGGCGTTCGCCGGCAACGGCTCCACCGCATAGGCCTCGACCCGGTAGCGCTCGCCCTGACGGCTCAGTTCCAGCAGCTTCACCGACGTGGAGCTGATGTCGATCCCCAGCAACGGATTGGTCTTTTTATTGAAGAGTCCCAGCACTACCAATTCCCTATGACTTTCCGTGAGTTACGGACTCTGTAATACGCATTGCGTTCCTTCACCCCCGTCTTGACAGAAGCGCCAATGACGCCCCCGACGGAAAAGTGCTTATAATGCCCAGCGATTTTTTCCGCTTTTTACTGCCAGCGCGGATGGCTCTGTGTGTAACCGCAGCCCCGTGCCAAATTCATTCTTTGCCCTGGATGTCCAAAAGCCTTGATTCGTCTGCTGAAATTTTTCGGTTGGTCCATCGTCGCCGTTTTCTGCGGACTGCTCTTAGGTCTCAGCGGCGCCTTTCTTTACCTTAGTCCGGGTTTGCCGTCTGTGGAGGCGCTGAGAAGCATTCAGTTGCAGATTCCTCTGCGCGTCTACAGCAGCGACAACAAGTTGATCGCAGAATTTGGCGAAATGCGCCGTACACCGATTCGTTTCGCCGACATTCCGCCCAACTTCATCAATGCGTTACTAAGTGCTGAAGACGACAATTTCGCCAACCACTATGGCGTCGACCCGAGCAGCCTGATGCGCGCGGCGACGCAACTGGTCAAGAGCGGACATATTCAGTCCGGCGGCAGCACCATCACCATGCAGGTGGCGAAGAACTTCTTCCTCACCAGCGAGCGCAGCTTCTCGCGCAAAACCACCGAAATTCTTCTGGCCCTGCAGATCGAACGACAACTGACCAAGGACGAGATTCTTGAGCTGTACGTCAACAAGATCTACCTGGGCAACCGCGCCTACGGCATCGAGGCGGCGGCGCAGGTGTATTACGGCAAATCGATCCGTGACATCAGCCTGGCGCAGATGGCGATGATCGCCGGTCTGCCAAAAGCACCGTCGCGTTTCAACCCGCTGGCCAACCCGGCGCGCAGCAAAGAACGCCGCGACTGGATCCTCGGACGCATGTACAAGCTGGGCAAGATCAGCGAAGCCGACTACACCGCGGCGATCAACGAGCCGCTGAACGCCAGCTACCACGTGCCGACCCCGGAAGTGAACGCACCGTATATCGCCGAAATGGCCCGTGCCGAAATGGTCGGTCGTTATGGCAGCGAGGCCTACACCGAAGGCTTCCGCGTCACCACCACAGTGCCGAGCAATCTGCAGGAAATGGCCAACACCGCGCTGCACGAAGGCTTGATGACCTACGACCAGCGCCACGGCTACCGTGGCCCCGAGTCGCGCTTGCCGGGCAAGACCCGCGAAGCCTGGGCCAGCGAGCTGACCAAGCAGCGCACCATCAGCAGCCTCGAACCTGCGATCGTCACCCAGGTCGATAAAACCGGCCTGCAGGTGTTGACCCGCACCGGTGAAGAGCACGTAGCCTGGGACACGATGAAATGGGCGCGACCGTTCCTCAACACCAACAGCATGGGCGCCAACCCGCGCCAGCCGTCGGATGTCGCGCAGGTCGGTGATCTGATTCGCGTACAGCGCCAGACCGACAATTCGCTGAAATTCAGTCAGATTCCGCAGGCTCAGGGCGCACTGGTGTCGCTGGATCCGCAGAACGGCGCGATCCGCTCGCTGGTGGGTGGCTTCGCTTTCGAGCAGAGCAACTACAACCGCGCGATGCAGGCCAAGCGTCAGCCTGGTTCGAGCTTCAAGCCGTTCGTCTACAGTGCCGCGCTGGATAATGGCTACACCGCAGCAAGCCTGGTCAACGATGCGCCGATCGTGTTCGTCGACGAGTACCTGGACAAGGTCTGGCGACCGAAGAACGACACCAACACCTTCCTCGGCCCGATCCGCCTGCGTGAAGCGCTGTACAAGTCGCGCAACCTGGTGTCGATCCGCCTGCTGCAGGCCATGGGCGTGGGCAAGACCATCGATTACATCACTCGCTTCGGCTTCAACAAGCAGGACCTGCCGCCGAACCTGTCGCTGGCACTCGGCACCGCAACGCTGACGCCGATGGAAATCGCCACTGGCTGGAGCACCTTTGCCAACGGTGGCTACAAGATCACTCCGTATATCATCGACAAGATCGAAAGCCGTAACGGTGACACTTTGTTCGTCGCCAACCCGCCGACCGTGCCACAGGGTGGCGCGGCGACCGACGGTATCGCTGCGCCGGCTACCGAGTCGTTCACGGTCAATGCCGCTCCGATTGCCGGTGAAGCATCGGCCAATCCGGCAGTGCCACAAGCGCCGGCCGTGGCCGAGCGGATTGTCGATGGACGCACCACCTACATCCTCAACAGCATGCTGCAGGACGTAATCAAACTTGGCACCGGCCGGCGCGCACTGGCCATGGGCCGCAGTGACATCGCCGGCAAGACCGGTACCACCAACGAATCGAAAGATGCCTGGTTCTCTGGCTACAACGCTGATTACGTAACCACGGTGTGGACCGGTTTCGACCAACCGGAAAGCCTCGGTCGCCGTGAGTTCGGCGGTACCGTGGCGCTGCCGATCTGGATGAATTACATGTCGGCCGCGCTGAAAGACAAGCCGCCGCATGTACAGCCTGAGCCAGAAGGCTTGCTCAGCCTGCGGGTAGACCCGGTCAGCGGCCGTGCAGCAACACCGAGCACACCGGGTGCGTACTTCGAACTGTTCAAGGCCGAAGACACGCCGCCATCGGTGAACGAGCTGGGCAACGGCGCCGTGCCAGGCAGCCCGCTGCCGGCGGATGAGCAGGCGCCGATCGATTTGTTCTGATCCTGATGCCGCAAAAGGCCCCGTCTTCGTGAGAAGTGCGGGGCTTTTTATTACCCGAAGATCAAAAGCCCCTCACCCTAACCCTCTCCCAGAGGGAGAGGGGACTTACCGAGTTGTCTGGGGTCAAACACCGACCTGAAAGTGTGGTGTCGATTATGGATTCAAAACCATACATTCAGGTCGGCGTAGCTCCCAAGCGTCCCCCAATCAGTCCCCTCTCCCTCTGGGAGAGGGTTAGGGTGAGGGGCTCTTGATCTTCCGGCAAAAAAACCCCGACTCTCACGAGCCGGGGCTTTTGTTTGAAACGCTACAACGACTTAGCCGTTGAACACGTCATCCACGCTTTTCAGCGGGTAGTTCTTCGGATACGGCAGAGTAGCAACGCCGGTCTCGATCGCGGCCTTGGCCACGGCGTCGGAGATCAGGGTGATCAGGCGCTTGTCCATTGGCTTCGGAATGATGTACTCACGGCCGAACTCCAGCGGAGCACCGCCGTAGGCATCGCACACGTCCTGTGGAACAGGCAGTTTGGCCAGTTCGCGCAGGGCGTTGGCGGCGGCGACTTTCATTTCTTCGTTGATGCGCTTGGCGCGAACGTCCAGGGCACCACGGAAGATGAACGGGAAGCCCAGTACGTTGTTGACCTGATTCGGGTAGTCCGAACGGCCGGTTGCCATGATCACATCGCTACGGGTGGCGTGCGCCAGTTCCGGGGAGATTTCCGGATCCGGGTTGGAGCAGGCGAACACGATCGGGTTGGCCGCCATCGACAGCAGGCCTTCGGCGCTCAGCAGGTTCGGACCGGACAGACCGACGAATACGTCAGCGCCTGCCAGTGCGTCTGCCAGGGTGCGCTTCTCGGTAGCGTGGGCGAACACGGCTTTGTACTGGTTCAGGTCGTCACGGCCGGAGTGGATCACGCCGGTACGGTCAACCATGAAGATGTTTTCGATGCGAGCGCCCATGCTCACCAGCAGTTTCATGCAGGAGATGGCGGCAGCGCCGGCGCCCAGGCAGACGATTTTTGCTTCCGGCAGGGTTTTGCCAGCGATTTCCAGGGCGTTGATCATGCCGGCAGCGGTCACGATCGCGGTGCCGTGCTGGTCATCGTGGAACA
Organism: Pseudomonas sp. AC255; assembly: GCF_979258175.1. Lineage (NCBI taxonomy): Bacteria > Pseudomonadati > Pseudomonadota > Gammaproteobacteria > Pseudomonadales > Pseudomonadaceae > Pseudomonas > Pseudomonas sp. AC255. The sequence continues at coordinate 4,874,253 of NZ_OZ409841.1, forward strand.
CCGGAATGTCGCACTGCTCGATCAGAGCGCGTTCGATCTCAAAGCACTCTGGCGCCTTGATGTCTTCCAGGTTGATGCCACCGAAGGTGATGGAGATGCGCTTGACGGTGTCGATGAAGGCTTGCGGGCTTTCCGAGTCGACTTCGATGTCGAATACGTCGATGCCGGCGAAGCGCTTGAACAGCACGCCCTTGCCTTCCATCACAGGCTTGGAAGCCAATGGGCCGAGGTTGCCCAGGCCCAGAATCGCGGTGCCATCGGAAATGACTGCCACCAGGTTGCCCTTGCCGGTGTATTTGTAGGCCAGTTCAGGATCGCGAGCGATCTCGCGTACTGGTTCAGCTACGCCGGGGCTGTAGGCCAGCGACAGGTCGCGGGCGGTAGCAGTGGCCTTGGTGAGCTCGACACTCAGCTTCCCCGGACGAGGATTGGCGTGGTATTCGAGAGCGGCAGTTTTCAGATCAGACATTTTGGCATTCCGCTTTTTTACTGTTGGACAGACTGGTCAGCGAGGATACGCGCCTCGCAAAGTCCCCACAAGACTGGGCAGTCACCGCTGTCAAGCGCCCTGCCCTACGACTTTGGGCCAAGAGCCACGGCGCACAAGGGCTGGACTGTTCACAATCAGCTGTAAAAATGTCTACAATTTTTCTTCAACGCGTTACGTGCAGCATCGAAGGATCGGTCAACGGCAACAACCAGCGCGCCTGACCTTTTTGCAATCCACCGCGCCGGGATCGGTCAACCACCCAGCCACGCGCCTCGATCCGCCTGCCTTTCAGTGCTTCCAGACCAGCACTGTCAAATCGTCCGAGCAGATTGGGTGCAACCCGCAATACAACCCTGTCCTGCAACTCGATCCAGATTCCGCCGCGATTGCGCTGCACCTTGCTCACCCGACCGCTGACTACGGCAAAGCCTGAACGCTGGATCTCCTGCGCTTTCTGCACCGGCGATTGCCGCCAGAGACCAAGCCCGGCCTGTCGAGCGCTGCGTTCGGCGGCGTGCTGGCAGGCGACCAGGTCGACATTCGGCGCGACTGCAACGTGAAAACCCAGGCCATCGGCAAGCATTTGCGCTTCGAGATTCACTCCGCTGGCGCTGTAAACATGCGCGAGCGTACGGCCGTAATGGTCTTTCGCCTGCTTGCCGGGCCGCAAGCCGACCCGGCCGCCGCTCTCATCCACCAGCGCTTGCAGGCGTTTACGCGCCGCCACGGCGAAGGGTTCGTCGCTGCGGCCCTGCTTGCCCAGTTCCGGCGTATTGAGGCCGATCATGCGCACATTGCGCCCGTCGCTCAGGCGCAGGGTGTCGCCATCGACCACCCGCTGCACGCTGACGCTGGTCAGCCCTGCGGGTGTCGGGCAGAACGCCTGGGCGGCGGACAGCCAAATCGCAGACACAAAAAAGGCGCCCGCAAGGGACGCCTTTTTCATCAGTCTGGAGAAGTCGAAACGACCATCCAAAATGATCAGCCTCAGGCTTTTTTGCCGACGCCGAAAGTAGCGAAACGGTCTGCGAACTTCTGCACACGGCCGCCGGTGTCCAGAGTCTTCTGCTTACCGGTGTAGAACGGGTGGCATTCGTTGCAAACGTCGATCGCCAGGGCTTTGCCGTAGGTCGAACGAGTTTCGAACTTGTTACCGCAGCTGCAGGTAACAGCAATTTCCGGGTAGTTCGGATGGATATCGGCTTTCATGGTGTCTTCCTCAGGCTAGCGTGCCGCCACCCAACACTATTGTTGAATACCGCACGTAATTAGGCCGCGGATTCTACCAGACCTTTTCAATCGCGCAAGCTGTCACCGAGACCGACCGTCTGCTAGGCTCCCGGCCTTGAACGCACTTCCCTGTGGGAGCGAGCCTGCTCGCGAAGGCGCCATGGCAGTCGACACATGTGTTGCCTGACCCACCGCCTTCGCGAGCAGGCTCGCTCCCACAGGTCATGCATATCCGATCATTTTGCGTATCGAGATCCCCCGCGTGCCCGACGCCATTCTGCGCCTTGCCCTGCCTTCGCCTTTGCGCCGCCTGTTCGATTACCGGGCGCCGGCCGGGGTGCGGCGCGAGCAATTGCAGCCGGGCATGCGCTTGCGGGTGCCGTTCGGTCGGCGCGAGATGATCGGGATTCTGGTCGAGGTCACCGACACCAGCGAGGTGCCGGCAGAAAAACTCAAACCGGCACTGGCCCTCCTCGACTCGACTTCACCGCTGCCGCCGGCGCTGTTCAAGCTGTGCCTGTGGACGGCGCAGTATTATCAGCACAGCCTCGGCGACACCTTGAACTGGGCCTTGCCAGTGCTGCTGCGTCAGGGCGAGTTGGCCGAAGCCCGCCAGGAACGCTTCTGGTCGGTGGCCCCCGGCGCCAGCGTCGATGACCCGCGAGTGGCCCGTGCGCCACGCCAGCGCGAGGCGCTGACCACGCTGGCCCAGCACCCCCACGGCGTCGCCCATCAGTTGTTGAGCAAACTGATGCTGAGCAAGGACAGCCTCGATCTGCTGCTGGCCAAGGGACTGGTGCAAGTCGAAATCCGCCGCCACGCCCCCGGCGTCCGCCATGAACACTGGCTGGCACAACCGGAGCTGCCGCTCAACAGCGAACAACGCGCGGCGTATGAAGCGATTCGCGCCGGTTTCGACAGTTATCACGCGTTTCTCCTGGCCGGCGTCACCGGCAGCGGCAAGACCGAAGTCTATCTGCAACTGATCCGCGAAACCCTCGAAGCCGGCAAGCAAGCCTTGGTGCTGATTCCGGAGATCAACCTCGGCCCGCAAACCCTGGCGCGTTTCGAACAGCGCTTCAATGCGCGTATCGCCCTGCTGCATTCGGCAGTGAATGATCGCGAACGCCTCGACGCGTGGCTCGCCGCCCGCGATGGCGAGGCCGACATTATTATCGGCACCCGTTCGGCGCTGTTCACGCCGATGAAAAATCCCGGGCTGATCATCATCGATGAAGAGCACGACGGCTCCTATAAACAGCAGGAAGGTCTGCGCTACCACGCTCGCGATCTGGCGCTGGTACGCGCGCGGCAGGAAAACATCCCGATCGTGCTCGGATCCGCCACGCCGTCGCTGGAAAGTCTGCATAACGCTTACACCGGTCGCTATGGCCTGTTGCGCCTGAACGAACGCGCCGGCGGCGCCAAGCAACCGCGCTTCCTGCGGCTGGACGTGAAAAGCCGGCCGCTCGACAGCGGTATTTCCGGGCCGATGCAGCAAGCCATCGGCCAGACCCTCGCCAACGGCCAGCAGGTGCTGGTGTTCCTCAATCGTCGCGGCTTTGCCCCGACCCTGCTCTGTCACGATTGCGGCTGGATGTCCGAGTGTTCGCGCTGCGATGCGCGCATGACCGTGCATCAACGTTACGGCGAATTGCGTTGCCACCATTGCGGCAACGTCGAGCGCACGCCGCGCCAGTGCCCGAAGTGCAGCAAGGTCGATCTGCGCCCGGTCGGCGCCGGTACCGAACGCGCCGAAGAACGCTTGGCGATTCTGTTCCCGGATTACCCGGTACTGCGCGTCGATCGCGACAGTACATCGCGCAAGGACGCGATGAATCAGCTGTTTGCAACGATTCAAAAGGGTCAGCCGTGCATTCTGGTGGGCACGCAGATGTTGGCCAAAGGGCACCATTTCCCCCGGGTGACGCTGGTATCGATTCTGGATGCCGACGGTGGCCTGTTTTCCGGCGACTTCCGCGCCAGCGAGCGCATGGCGCAGTTGATCGTCCAGGTCGCCGGGCGCGCCGGCCGGGCTGAGGAGCCGGGCAGGGTGATCATCCAGACGCATTTGGCCGACCATCCTTTATTGGTGCAACTGACCGAGCAGGGTTATTTCGCCTTCGCCGAACAAGCCTTGAGCGAGCGCCGCGCCGCGGGGTTGCCGCCGTTTGCCCATTTGGCGCTGTTGCGTGCCGAAGCGCACAAGCCGGGGCAGGCGGAAGGCTTTCTCGATGAAGCGTGCAGCGCGGCCGAACGCTTGCTGGCCGAATTGAATCTGAGCGGCATCGAGTTGCTCGGGCCGGTGCCGGCGCCGATGGAGCGCCGAGCCGGGCGTTATCGCGCCCAGCTGTTGTTACAGGCGACCGCGCGGGCACCGCTGCACCGCTTGCTGGCGAGCTGGATGCTGGTGCTGGAGCAGATGCCGAGTGGGCGGGCGGTGCGCTGGTCGCTGGATGTTGATCCCGTCGACTTGTACTGATTGATCGATTGCTATCGCTGGCAAGCCAGCTCCCACAGGGACTGCGCCGCTCTTGTGGGAGCTGGCTTGCCAGCGATAACGGTCGAATTGTCACCACAAATCCCTAAGCTGCCTGCTAAGGTTGGCAAGCCCGTCTTCGCAACGGATAATGCCCAGTTTTTCCACCCGCGCATCGATGCGCCCGCCGCGCTTGCGGTCGAAAGAGAAGACCATGAAAGACACCATTCGCCAGCTGATCCAGCAAGCCCTCACCCAACTCGTCAACGAAGGTGTGTTGCCTGAAGGCCTGACGCCGGCGATCCAGGTGGAGAACGCCCGCGACAAGACCCACGGCGACTTCGCCAGCAACATCGCCATGATGCTGGCCAAGCCTGCCGGCATGAAGCCACGCGATCTGGCGGAGAAAATCATCGCCGCCCTGCCCGCTGACGAGAACGTCACCAAGGCCGAAATCGCCGGCCCGGGCTTCATCAATTTCTTCCAGAACACCCAGGCACTGGCCTCGCGCCTCGACGCCGCACTGGCCGACGCCCATGTCGGCGTGCGCAAGGCCGGCCCGGCGCAACGCACCGTGGTCGACCTGTCGGCGCCGAACCTGGCCAAAGAGATGCACGTCGGCCACTTGCGCTCGACCATCATCGGCGACGGCGTGGCCCGCGTGCTTGAGTTCCTCGGCGACGAAGTGATCCGCCAGAACCACGTCGGCGACTGGGGCACCCAGTTCGGCATGCTGATGGCGTACCTGCAGGAAAACCCGATCACCAGCGACGAGCTGTCCGACCTGGAGAACTTCTATCGCGCCGCCAAGCAGCGTTTCGACGAGTCCGAAGAATTTGCCGATCGCGCCCGTGGCCTGGTGGTCAAGTTGCAGGCTGGCGATGCCGAATGCCTGGCACTGTGGACCAAGTTCAAGGACATCTCGCTGTCGCACTGCCAGAAGATCTACGAACTGCTCAACGTCAAACTGACCATGGCCGACGTGATGGGCGAAAGCGCCTACAACGATGACCTGATCAATGTGGTCAACGATCTCAAGGCTGCCGGCATGCTGGTCGAGAGCAACGGCGCCCAGTGCGTGTTCCTCGACGAGTTCAAGAACGCCGATGGCGACCCGCTGCCGGTGATCATCGTCAAGGCCGATGGCGGTTACCTGTACGCTACCACTGACCTGGCGGCCGTGCGCTACCGCAGCGGCAAGCTCAAGGCTGATCGCGCGTTGTATTTCGTCGACCAGCGCCAGGCCCTGCACTTCCAGCAGGTCTTCGCGGTGGCGCGCAAGGCCGGTTTCGTCACCCATCCGATGGAAATGGAACACATGGGTTTCGGCACCATGAACGGCGCCGATGGGCGTCCGTTCAAGACCCGTGATGGCGGCACCGTGAAGCTGATCGACCTGCTGACCGAAGCCCAGGAACGTGCCTACAACCTGGTGAAAGAGAAGAACCCGACCCTGGCCGAAGACGAGTTGCGCAACATCGCCAAGGTCGTCGGCATCGGCGCGGTGAAATACGCCGACCTGTCCAAACATCGCACCAGCGACTACAGCTTCAACTTCGACCTGATGCTCAATTTCGAAGGCAACACCGCGCCGTATCTGCTGTACGCCTACACCCGTGTGGCCGGTGTGTTCCGCAAACTGGGCAAGGACTTCAGCGAAGTCGACGGCCAGATCGTCCTCGAAGCGGCGCACGAGCAGGAGCTGGCGGCGAAGCTGGCGCAGTTCGGCGAAGTGCTGAACAACGTGGCTGAAAAAGGCACGCCGCACATTCTCTGCACTTACCTGTACGACGTCGCCGGCCTGTTCTCCAGCTTTTACGAGAACTGCCCGATCCTCGCCGCCGACACCCCGGCACAGATGCAGAGCCGTCTGCGTCTGGCCGCACTGACCGGTCGCACCCTCAAGCAAGGCCTGGAGCTGTTGGGTCTGGAAACTCTGGAGCGTATGTAAGTTGGCTGCCAAGAAAAACCTGCACCCAAACGCGGCGCCAGCCGCTATCAGGCCCCGGCGAAACAACCGATTCCGGGCTGGCTGTGGATGGCCATCGGCCTGACCGTCGGCGCGTTCATCGTGTTTCTGATGAAACTGGAACCGGGCAAGGGCAGCGACACGGTCAAGCGCGAGAAGGTCGAACAGCAGCAGAAAGCGTCAAAGATCGCCGAGGCCAACAAGACCCCGCCGAGCCCGACGCAACCGGTGAAACCGAAGTACGACTTCTACACCCTGCTGCCGGAATCGGAAGTGATCGTGCCGCCGGACGCGGTGCCGGAAAAGACCCTGCCGACGCCGCAAGTGCCGGCCGTCCCGACCACGCCGGTAACCCCGGCCGAAGCGGCGAAGATCGACACCGCACGGGCACAGGCAGCTCTGGCCGGGATCACGCCGCCGCCAGCGCCACCGGTGAGCAAGGCCGCGCCAGTGACCAAGTTTTTCCTCCAGGCCGGTTCGTTCCGCAAGGAAACCGATGCCGACAAGGTTCGCGCGCAGATCATTCTGCTCGGCCAGGCCGTGTCGGTGGAGTCCGGCACGGTCAAGGATGAAACCTGGTATCGCGTGCTGGTCGGCCCGTTCAGCAACCGTGAACAACTGACCACGGCGCAGAAACAACTGGCTGGCGCCGGCTTCAGCAACCTGTTGTTACAACAACGCCAGAGCCGCTAAGGCTCTCAGAGGTCAGCTGCAACTTGCAGGTGACCTTCAAACTTTGTGGTGAGGGGATTTATCCCCGTTTGGCTGCGGAGCAGCCCTGAAACCAGCCATTGCGGTGCAGCAGGCATACCGCAAATGATGGTTTCGCGACTGCTCCGCAGCCGAACGGGGATAAATCCCCTCGCCACAGTCATCACACACACCATTCGTCTCCCATCGCCCCAACCGGTTGAAATCCCCTCCAGCACCCCCATATGAATGGGCATAAGGCATTTTCGCCCCGCTGCGTGGAGACTCTTCCCTTGACCACCATCGTTTCAGTCCGCCGCCACGGCAAAGTCGTCATGGGCGGCGACGGCCAGGTTTCTCTCGGCAACACCGTGATGAAAGGCAACGCCAAAAAGGTCCGTCGCCTGTACCACGGCCAGGTCATCGCCGGTTTCGCCGGTGCCACCGCCGACGCCTTCACCCTGTTCGAACGTTTCGAAGGCCAGCTCGAAAAACATCAGGGTCACCTGATCCGCGCCGCCGTCGAACTCGCCAAAGAATGGCGCACCGACCGCTCCCTGAGCCGCCTCGAAGCGATGCTCGCGGTCGCCAACAAGGATGCTTCGCTGATCATCACCGGCAACGGTGACGTGGTCGAACCCGAAGATGGCCTGATCGCCATGGGTTCCGGCGGCGCCTACGCGCAAGCCGCCGCCAGCGCCCTGCTGAAAAAGACCGACCTGTCGGCGCGCGAGATCGTCGAAACCGCTCTCGGCATCGCCGGCGACATCTGTGTATTCACCAACCACACCCAGACCATTGAGGAGCAGGATCTCGCTGAATAAGCCTGTTGCGGCCCGTGTGCCACGGCTTGTTTCTGCTTGAGGACCGTCAATTACTATGTCCATGACTCCCCGCGAAATCGTCCACGAACTCAACCGCCATATCATCGGCCAGGACGATGCCAAGCGCGCCGTCGCGATTGCCCTGCGCAACCGCTGGCGCCGCATGCAGCTGCCTGAAGAGCTGCGCGTTGAGGTGACCCCGAAGAACATCCTGATGATCGGCCCGACCGGTGTCGGTAAAACCGAGATCGCCCGTCGCCTGGCGAAACTGGCCAATGCGCCGTTCATCAAGGTCGAAGCGACCAAATTCACCGAAGTTGGTTATGTCGGCCGTGACGTCGAGTCGATCATTCGTGATCTGGCCGATGCCGCGATCAAGATGCTCCGCGAGCAGGAAATGACCCGCGTACGCCACCGCGCCGAAGACGCCGCCGAGGACCGCATCCTCGACGCGCTGCTGCCGCCGGCACGCATGGGCTTCAGCAACGAAGAAGCGCCGAGCTCCGATTCCAACACGCGTCAGCTGTTCCGCAAGCGTCTGCGCGAAGGCCAGCTGGACGACAAGGAAATCGAAATCGAAGTCGCCGAAGTCTCCGGCATCGAGATCGCCACGCCGCCAGGCATGGAAGAGATGACCAACCAGCTGCAATCGCTGTTTGCCAACATGGGCAAGGGCAAGAAGAAGTCGCGCAAGCTCAAGGTCAAGGAAGCGCTGAAATTGGTGCGTGATGAAGAAGCCGGGCGTCTGGTCAACGAAGAAGAACTGAAGGCCAAGGCGCTGGAAGCGGTCGAACAGCACGGTATCGTCTTCATCGACGAGATCGACAAGGTCGCCAAGCGCGGCAATGTCGGCGGCGCCGATGTCTCCCGCGAAGGCGTACAGCGCGACCTGCTGCCGCTGATCGAGGGCTGCACCGTCAACACCAAGCTGGGCATGGTCAAGACTGACCACATCCTGTTCATCGCCTCCGGCGCGTTCCACCTGAGCAAGCCGAGCGATCTGGTACCGGAGCTGCAAGGTCGTCTGCCGATCCGCGTCGAGCTCAAGGCACTGAGCCCGGAAGACTTCGAACGCATCCTCAGCGAACCGCACGCCTCGCTCACCGAGCAATACTGCGCGCTGCTGAAGACCGAAGGCCTGAACATCCAGTTCCAGCCCGAGGGCATCAAGCGTCTGGCGGAGATCGCCTGGCAGGTCAACGAGAAAACCGAGAACATCGGTGCCCGTCGCCTGCACACCCTGCTTGAGCGTCTACTCGAAGAGGTGTCGTTCAGCGCCGGCGACCTGGCCAGCGCCCACGATGACAAGGCGATTCTGATCGACGCCGACTACGTCAACAGCCACCTCGGCGAATTGGCGCAGAACGAAGATCTGTCCCGTTATATCCTGTAAGCCATACTTACAGCGGTAGCGGACCCTGTGGGAGCGAGCCTGCTCGCGAAGAGGTCGTGTCAGGCGGTATCAATGCCGTCTGACCCGCCGCTTTCGCGAGCAGGCTCGCTCCCACATTTGAATCAGGGTCGCCCACACATCGGACGCCAGCCCATGAATCGAATCCCCACCGACATCAAACTGCACAAAGCCTCGAAAACCCTGACGCTCACTTACGCGTCCGGCGAGGAATACACTCTGCCCGCCGAGTTCCTGCGCGTGCACTCTCCCTCCGCCGAGGTCCAGGGCCACGGCAAACCGATCCTGCAATTCGGCAAGCTCAACGTGGGTCTGAGCAAGCTGGAACCGGCTGGCAACTACGCACTGAAACTGACCTTTGACGACGGTCATGACAGCGGCCTGTTCACTTGGGAATACCTCTACGAACTCGGCAAGCGCCAGAACGAACTCTGGGACGATTATCTTGCCGAGCTGCGCGCTGCCGGAAAATCCCGCGATCCGAACGAGTCGTTCGTCAAGCTGATGCTCTAGGCCGTGGCTCTCGCTCTTTAGAGGGCATTTTCTAACTTCATCTGTTTGAATGCTCCGCGCATATGGCCCCGGATCGGCCGCTTGCGAAAAAAATTAAACTCGGGTAACCAATGGAGCTGGCAAGTTCCCTGCAGTGCTCTACGACTGTAAAGCAGCTATGCAGAATCAACGGTCACCCGAGCAGTAGTACCCGGCATTGGCTGTGGAAGCGACAGCGTGAAACCGGGTACTCGTCTCAGGACAATGGAGCGTCGTAGATGAGTGACAAGAATAACGATGACCTGAAGTACCAAGCCTCGGAAAACACTCTGGGGCTTAACCCCGTCGTCGGGCTGCGCGGAAAGGATCTGCTGGCCTCTGCTCGAATGGTGCTGAAACAGGCCATCAGACAACCGATTCACAGCGTCAGGCACGTGACCCATTTCGGCCTCGAGCTGAAGAACGTGCTGCTGGGGAAATCCGCGCTGCAACCGGCCGGTGATGACCGCCGCTTTGCCGACCCGGCGTGGAGCCAGAACCCGCTGTACAAACGTTATCTGCAAACCTACCTGGCCTGGCGCAAGGAACTGCATGCCTGGATCGATGACAGCAGCCTGTCCCCCAAGGACATCGCTCGCGGGCATTTCGTCATCAACCTGATGACCGAAGCCATGGCGCCGACCAACACGGCGGCCAACCCGGCGGCGGTCAAACGCTTCTTCGAAACCGGCGGCAAAAGCCTGCTCGATGGCCTCTCGCATCTGGCCAAGGATCTGGTGCACAACGGCGGCATGCCGAGCCAGGTCAACATGGGCGCGTTCGAAGTCGGCAAGAGCCTGGGCGTCACCGAAGGTGCTGTGGTGTTCCGCAATGATGTGCTGGAGCTGATCCAGTACCGGCCGATCACCGAGCAGGTCCACGAACGCCCACTGCTGGTAGTGCCGCCGCAGATCAACAAGTTCTACGTCTTCGACTTGAGCCCGGACAAGAGTCTGGCGCGCTTCTGCCTGCGCAACAATGTGCCGACCTTCATCATCAGCTGGCGCAACCCGACCAAGGCCCAGCGCGAATGGGGCCTGTCTACCTACATCGAAGCGCTGAAAGAAGCCGTCGATGTGGTCACGGCGATCACCGGCAGCAAAGATGTGAACATGCTCGGCGCCTGCTCCGGCGGCATCACCTGCACCGCCCTGCTCGGCCACTACGCCGCGCTCGGCGAGAACAAGGTCAACGCCCTCACCTTGCTGGTCAGCGTGCTCGACACCACCCTGGACAGCGACGTCGCCCTGTTCGTCGATGAGCAGACTCTGGAGACCGCCAAGCGCCACTCCTACCAGGCCGGCGTGCTCGAAGGCAAAGACATGGCCAAGGTCTTCGCCTGGATGCGCCCCAACGATCTGATCTGGAATTATTGGGTCAACAACTACCTGCTCGGCAATGAGCCGCCAGTGTTCGACATTCTGTTCTGGAACAACGACACCACCCGCCTGCCCGCTGCGTTCCACGGCGACCTGATCGAGATGTTCAAAAACAATCCACTGATCCGCCCCAATGCACTGGAAGTGTGCGGCACGCCGATCGACCTCAAGCAGGTCACCGCCGACATCTTCTCGCTGGCCGGCACCAACGATCACATCACGCCATGGAAGTCCTGCTACAAGTCGGCGCAGCTGTTCGGCGGAAAAGTAGAATTCGTGCTGTCGAGCAGCGGCCATATCCAAAGCATCCTCAACCCGCCGGGCAATCCGAAATCGCGTTACATGACCAGCGAAGAGATGGCGGCGACTGCCGATGACTGGCAGGAAAACTCGACCAAGCACACCGATTCCTGGTGGCTGTACTGGCAGGCATGGCTGGCCGAGCGCTCGGGCAACCTGAAAAAGGCCCCGACGAAACTGGGCAACAAGGCGTACCCGGCAGGCGAGGCTTCGCCGGGCACTTATGTTCACGAACGGTAACTGACAGCACCAAATTCCTACTGTAGGAGCTGCCGAAGGCTGCGATCTCTTGATGTTGCTTGAAAGGCAAGATCAAAGATCGCAGCCTTCGGCAGCTCCTACAGGGGCGAGGTGGACTTGAAATCTACAGGGCCTGAAGCATGCCGCAACCGTTCATATTCCGCACCGTCGATCTGGATGGCCAGACCCTCCGCACGGCGGTGCGTCCCGGCAAGCCTCATTTGACGCCTCTGCTGATTTTCAACGGCATCGGCGCCAACCTGGAGCTGGTGTTCCCGTTTGTCGCAGCGCTCGACCCGGATCTGGAAGTGATCGCCTTCGACGTGCCAGGGGTCGGCGGATCGTCGACGCCGAACCGGCCGTATCGCTTCCCCGGCCTGGCCAAACTGACGGCGCGGATGCTCGACTATCTCGACTACGGTCAGGTCAATGTGATCGGCGTGTCGTGGGGCGGAGCTCTGGCGCAGCAGTTTGCCTACGACTATCCCGAGCGCTGCAAAAAACTGGTACTGGCGGCCACTGCGGCCGGTGCGGTGATGGTCCCGGGCAAACCGAAAGTGCTGTGGATGATGGCCAGCCCCCGCCGCTACATTCAGCCATCCCATGTGATCCGCATCGCGCCAATGATCTACGGCGGCTCGTTCCGTCGCGACCCGACGCTGGCTGCCAGCCATGCGGCGAAAGTGCGCTCGGCGGGCAAGCTCGGTTACTACTGGCAACTGTTCGCCGGCCTCGGCTGGACCAGCATCCACTGGCTGCACAAGATCCATCAGCCGACGCTGGTGCTGGCCGGCGATGACGATCCGCTGATTCCGCTGATCAACATGCGCATGCTCGCCTGGCGCATTCCCAACGCGCAGTTGCACATCATCGATGACGGCCATCTGTTCCTGATTACCCGCGCCGAAGCGGTGGCGCCGATCATCATGAAGTTTCTCGAAGAGGAGCGTCTGCGCGCAGTCATGCACCCGCATCCGACCCCGCTCGGCGGCTGATCGCGGCGGCCTGCTTTATGCAGCACTTTTCAAATCAAGCGCGCGGCAGGACGCCGCGCAGGCAGCAACCGGTAACAGCGTCTATGGTGTTCTGGTTCGGTGAGTGTGTTTTTGCCCTGAAGACGAAGGAGTGTTGAGTCATGCGCGAAAAACCAGCGACGGGCGTGGTGCCCAGCCCCGCCGTGTTTATCAACGCCCAAAGTGCGATCGCCGGTCTGCGTGGCAGGGATCTGCTGTCGACACTGCGCAGCGTCGCCGCCCACGGCTTGCGCAATCCGTTGCACAGCGCAAAGCATGCGCTGAAGCTTGGCGGACAGCTGGGCCGCGTGCTGCTCGGCGAAACCCTGCACCCGACCAATCCGCAAGACAGCCGCTTCGCCGATCCGGCGTGGAGCCTAAACCCGTTCTACCGACGCAGCCTGCAGGCTTATCTGGCCTGGCAGAAACAGGTCAAGAGCTGGATCGATGAAGGCGACATGAGCCCTGAAGATCGTGCCCGTGCGCACTTCGCTTTCACTCTGCTCAATGACGCCGTGGCGCCCTCCAACACCCTGCTCAATCCGCTGGCGGTCAAGGAGCTGTTCAATTCCGGCGGGCAGAGTCTGGTGCGTGGCCTGAGCCATCTGTTCGATGATCTGTTGCACAACGACGGCCTGCCACGGCAAGTGACCAAGCAGGCGTTCGAGGTCGGCAAAACCGTAGCGACCACCACTGGGGCTGTGGTGTTTCGCAATGAAATGTTCGAGTTGATCCAGTACAAATCGATGAGCGAAAAGCAGTACGCCAAGCCCTTACTGGTGGTGCCGCCGCAAATCAACAAGTACTACATCTTCGATCTGAGCCCGCAGAACAGCTTCGTCCAGTACGCCCTGAAAAACAGCCTGCAGACCTTCATGATCAGCTGGCGCAACCCTGATGTGCGCCATCGCGAGTGGGGCCTGTCGAGTTACGTCGAAGCGGTCGAAGAAGCGATGAATATCTGCCGGGCGATTACCGGCGCCCGCGAAGTGAACCTGATGGGCGCCTGCGCCGGCGGCCTGACCATTGCCGCCCTGCAAGGGCATTTGCAGGCCAAACGGCAACTGCGCCGGGTCGCCAGCGCGACGTACCTGGTCAGTCTGCTCGACAGCCAGATCGAGACCCCGGCCACGCTGTTCGCCGACGAGCAAACACTGGAAGCGGCCAAACGTCGCTCGTACCAGCGAGGCGTGCTCGATGGTCGCGACATGGCCAAGGTCTTCGCCTGGATGCGCCCCAACGATTTGATCTGGAGCTATTTCGTCAACAACTACTTGCTGGGCAAGGAGCCGCCAGCCTTCGACATCCTCTACTGGAACAACGACAACACCCGCCTGCCGGCGGCGCTGCACGGCGATCTGCTGGACTTCTTCAAGCACAACCCGCTGATCCACGCGGGCGGTCTCGAGGTGTGCGGTACGCCGATCGATCTGCAGAAGGTCAATGTTGACAGCTTCAGCGTCGCCGGCATGAACGACCACATCACGCCGTGGGACGCGGTGTATCGCTCGACCCTGCTGCTCGGTGGCGAGCGACGTTTCGTGCTGTCCAACAGCGGCCACGTGCAGAGCATCCTCAACCCGCCGAGCAACCCGAAAGCTGCCTACGTCGAGAACGCCAAACTGAGTAGCGACCCGCGTGCCTGGTACTACGATGCCAAACACGTCGACGGCAGCTGGTGGCCGCAGTGGCTGGAATGGGTCGCCCAACGCTCCGGCGCTCTGAATGAGACTCGCACCACCCTCGGCAATCCGAACTACCCACCGATGGAAGCGGCACCCGGCACCTATGTGCATGTGCGCTGACGCTCAACCGATTTTTCTAAGAAGACTGGATGAAAACCCGCGACCGGATTCTCGAATGTGCGCTGCAACTGTTCAACGAAAAGGGTGAGCCGAACGTTTCCACCATGGAGGTGGCCAACGAAATGGGGATCAGCCCGGGCAATCTCTACTACCACTTCCACGGTAAGGAACCGCTGATTCTCGGCCTGTTCGAACGCTTCCAGCACGAGCTCGCGCCCCTGCTCGACCCACCGCCGGACGTTGAACTGGCGCCGGAGGATTACTGGCTGTTTCTGCATTTGATCGTCGAGCGCCTGGCGCAATACCGGTTCCTGTTCCAGGACCTGTCGAACCTCGCCGGGCGCTTGCCGAAACTGGCCAAGGGGATTCGCAATCTGCTCAATGCGCTGAAGCGGACGCTGGCGTCGTTGCTGGCGCGATTGAAGGCTTCGGGGCAACTGGTCAGCGATACCCAGGCATTGGGGCAACTGGTGGAGCAGGTGACCATGACGTTGCTGTTCTCGCTGGATTACCAGCGGATTCTTGATCGTGAGGGAGAGGTTCGGTTGGTGGTTTATCAGATCATGATGCTGGTGGCGCCGCATTTGCTGCCGCCAGTGAAGGTGGCGACAGAGCGGATGGCCTTGCAATACCTTGAGGATCACGACTGACCCGAAAAAAGCCCCTCACCCTAACCCTCTCCCGGAGGGAGAGGGGACTGATTGGGGGATGTTCGCGAGCTACGCCGACCTGAGCGAGCTTCTTTGAATCGATAATCGACTCGATTTGTTCAGGTCGACGTATGACGCAGGACACCTCGGTCGGCTCCCTCTCCTTGGGGAGAGGGCTGGGGTGAGGGGCCGCTTGGAATGCACAAACAAAAACGCCCGACCTTCACAGGCCGGGCGTTTTTGATTTGCCCTGAAATCAGGACTGACTGGATGGCGTCGACGGTGTCGATGCCGCAGTCGGAGTAGCTGCTGCCGTGGGTGCCGCAGCGGAGTTTGCCGCGTTGGCCAGAGCTGTTGGCGCAGTCGATGGCGCCTCAGCCGGCTTCGGCGCAGCGGCTTTCGGCGCGGCCGGTTTTTTCACTGCTGGCTTTTTCGCCGCAGCCGGTTTGGCCGCAGGCTTCGCAGCGGGTTTGGCGGCAGCAGTTTTCGCTGCTGGCTTGGCCGCTGGTTTTGCTGCTGCTTTAGCCGCTGGTTTTGCTGCTGCTTTGGTTGCCGGTTTGGCAGCGGCCTTGGCGGCAACCGGTTTGGCGGCAGCCTTGGCCGCAGGCTTGGCGGCCGCAGTTTTGGTCGCAGCTTTCGCAGCCGGTTTTGCTGCCGCTTTGGTCAGTGGCTTGGCTGCGGTTTTCGCCGCAGGTTTGGCCGCTGCAGTTTTAGTGGCAGGTTTCGCCGCAGCGGTTTTTGCCGCCACAGGCTGAGCCTTCAGACCGGTGAGTTTTTCGATCTGCTTTGTCAGCGTATCGACCTTGGCGTTGAGCGCCTTGACCTCATTGCGGCTCGGCACACCCAGGCGCGAAATCGCGCTGTTCAGGCGCTTGTCGAAAGCCCCTTCCAGCTCGTCCCACTTGCCCAGTGCGCGGTCTTTCACGCCGCTGATGCGCGACTTGGCCGAGGAGGTCGAGTCCTCGACTTTCTTGCCGACGGCAGTCTTGGTGAGCTTCTCGGCTTTCTCGCCGTCTTTGACCAATGCATCGAAGAGTTTGCTGCCGTCAGTGTCGATCTTCGAGTACACGCCTAAACCAGCCAGCCAGATTTTGCGGGAGTAGGACTCGACCTTCCCGACCCACGAGCTGCTTTCTTTATCGGTGTTCTTTTTGCCAGCCATCCCGTTCTCCTTAAGATTTTCGCGCGACGCGTTCGAGCAATGCCGTCAGCTCATCGAGCTTAGCAGAGAGTGCCTCAACGTCATGTTTAGACGGAATGCCGATCCGATTCAAGGCGCTGGCCACACGGTTGTCGAAGGCCTTCTCGACCTTGTCGAGCTGAACTTCAACGCGACCCTTGAACGAGCTGACCTGAGTGGCCGCGTCATCGATCTCGGCGTTGGCCGCATGGAGTTTTTCGCTGACGGCTTTTTTGCCTTTCTTTTCAACAGTTTGACCGGCGGCTACGAGTTCTTGAAAGTACTCGCTGCCCTCTTGGCCGACCTTGGTGTAGGCGCCCAGGCCTGCCAGCCAGATCTTGCGGGCATAGGATTTGACGTCGCTCAGGGTAGAAGTCGGAGCGTCGATTTTTTCTTCAAAATGACTTTGGCCATGGTGCACCTCACGCGCAGAAGGTTTGAGGAACTGCCGGACGAGTGTCGGGCTCAGGCACAAAGTAGGGAGAAAAATTAGAAAGGGCACCCTAACCAGCGGGAGCATCACTAAACAAATGTGGGAGCGAGCCTGCTCGCGAATGCGTCATATCAGCCAACATTTCAGTCAACTGATACACCGCTTTCGCGAGCAGGCTCGCTCCCACAGGGGACTGGATTTCAACCTGGAAATCAGGCGAGGGCTTTATCCAACGCCTTCTCGATCTCGGCTTTGATCATGCCGCTCATGGCCGACATCATCAGGCCCAGTTCGACGTCGACCCTGATCGAATCGTCCGCCACATGCACTTCGCCTTTCACGCCGGAGCGCTTGAGGTTCAGGGTGTCGCCCGACCACTGCGGCTCCAGGCCGTATTGTTCGTTGAGCTTTTTGGCCAGTTTGTCGGCCTTTTCGCGGGCGGCTTCCTTGCCCAGGGTGTGGGCGCGCTCAACACTGATTTTGGCCATGGAATGACTCCTGATGATTGAATGGCTGACGTTGAATCTTGACCGCATCTGCGGCAAATCGTCCCGAAGGTTGCCCATCTTACCTTTAGCCATTCCAAGACAAAGCATGGCTTGGGGATTAGAATGTCGCGCATTCTCTTTTGGTGACAGCGATATGACTGATCAGCGCAAAGGCAGCGATGCCGAACCCACCACTCACTTCGGCTTCAAAAACGTTCCGGAAAGCCAGAAAGCGGAAAAAGTCGCTGAGGTTTTCCATTCCGTAGCCGCTAAATACGACCTCATGAACGACCTTCTGTCGGGCGGCATGCACCGTCTGTGGAAGCGTTTCGCGATCGAGCTTTCCGGCGTGCGCAGCGGCAACCGCGTACTCGACATCGCTGGTGGCACCGGCGACCTGACCCGCAAGTTCTCGAACCTCGTCGGCCCGACCGGCCAGGTCGTGCTGGCCGACATCAACGAGTCGATGCTCAAGGTCGGCCGTGATCGTCTGCTCGATCTGGGCGTTGCCGGCAACGTCGAATTCGTCCAGGCCGACGCGGAAAAACTGCCGTTCCCGGACAACCATTTCGACTGCGTGACCATCGCCTTCGGCCTGCGCAACGTCACGCACAAAGAGGACGCGTTGCGTTCGATGCTGCGCGTGCTCAAGCCCGGCGGCCGCCTGCTGGTGCTGGAATTCTCCAAGCCGACCAACGCGCTGATGTCCAAAGCCTACGACGCCTACTCGTTCGCCTTCATGCCGCTGATGGGCAAGCTGATCACCAATGACTCGGAAAGCTATCGCTACCTGGCCGAATCGATCCGCATGCACCCGAATCAGGAAACCCTGAAGTCGATGATGGTCGAGGCCGGTTTCGACCGCGTGACCTATCACAACATGACCGCAGGCATCGTCGCCCTGCACCGCGGCATCAAACCCTGATGTTGCTCACCGGGCTGCTCGCCAGCGTCGAACTCGGCCTCAACCGGGTGCTGCGTCTCGACAGCACGGCGCTGCCGCGCCTGGCGCATCTGACCGGCAAGGTGATTGCCGTCGACTGCCGCAGCCCGGCGCTGCAACTGTTCATCCTGCCCAGCGACGAAGGCTTGATGCTCGCCTCGCAGTGGGCAGCGGATGTCGATTGCACGTTGCGCGCACCGGCCTCGAGCCTGGTGAAACTGGCCCTGAGCAAGGACAAGACCGCCGTGCTGCATGCACCGGAAGTCGAGCTCGATGGCGACAGCGGTGTGTTGCTGGAGCTGGCCGGCGTGCTGCAGGATCTTGAGCTGGACTGGGAGTACGAACTCTCGCGCTGGCTCGGTCCGGTCGCCACGCAATTGCTCGGTGGCCATCTGCGCAGCCGCGCACGCTGGTATCAACAAGGATTTGCCAGCCTCAACCAGAATCTTGCCGAATACCTCGCCGAAGAATCACGCACCCTTGTCGGGCAGCGTGAAGCCGAAGCGCGGTTCAGCGAACTGGACCGGATCAAACTTGATCTGGAACGACTCGAGGCGCGTTTCGAGCGCCTTTCCCGATCCCTCGATCCAAGCGATAACGCATGAAGCTGCTTGCCGTCCGCCGTCTGTTGCGCATCCAGCGCGTCGTGATCCGCTACCGCCTCGATGACCTGCTGTTCGATCTGCCACTGCCCTGGTTCCTTCTGGCCGTGCGCTTTTTGCTGCCGTGGCGCTGGCTGCCGCGCAAGCCGCTGGAGCTCAACCGTGGCGCGCGCTTGCGTCTGGCGTTGCAGGATCTGGGGCCGATCTTCATCAAGTTCGGGCAGATCCTTTCAACCCGCCGTGACCTGCTGCCGGAGGACATCGCCGATGAGCTGATGCTCTTGCAGGACCGCGTACCGCCGTTCGATTCGCAAGTGTCGATCAAGCTGATCGAAGAACAGTTGGGCAAGAAAATCAGCGAAGTGTTCAGCCGTTTCGACGTCGCCCCGCTGGCCTCGGCCTCGGTGGCGCAGGTGCATGCGGCGCAGCTCAAAAGCGGCGAAGAAGTCGTGGTCAAGGTCATTCGCCCAGGCCTGAAACCGATCATCGCGCAGGATCTGGCGTGGCTGTTCATCCTCGCCCGCGCCGCCGAGAAGTTCTCCGCTGACGCGCGCCTGCTGCACCCGGTCGACGTGGTGCAGGATTACGAAAAGACCATTTACGACGAACTCGATCTGTTGCGCGAGGCTGCCAACGCCAGCCAGTTGCGCCGCAACTTCGAGGGCTCGCAGCTGCTTTATGTACCGCAAGTCTATTGGGACTGGTGCCGACCGAAAGTGCTGGTCATGGAGCGCATTTACGGCATTCAGGTCACCGATCTGGCGACCCTCGCTGACCAGCGCACCGACATGAAAATGCTCGCCGAGCGTGGCGTGGAGATTTTCTTCACTCAAGTGTTCCGCGACAGCTTCTTCCACGCCGAC
Source organism: Pseudomonas sp. AC255 (assembly GCF_979258175.1). Lineage (NCBI taxonomy): Bacteria > Pseudomonadati > Pseudomonadota > Gammaproteobacteria > Pseudomonadales > Pseudomonadaceae > Pseudomonas > Pseudomonas sp. AC255. The sequence goes on from NZ_OZ409841.1 coordinate 4,893,773, forward strand.
ATGCACCCGGGCAACATTTTCGTCAGCACCGTCAATCCGTGGAGCCCGCAATACATCGCGATCGACTGCGGCATCGTCGGCAGCCTGACCCCGGAAGACCAGGACTATCTGGCGCGCAACCTGTTCGCCTTCTTCAAGCGTGACTACCGTCGTGTGGCGCAACTGCACATCGACTCGGGCTGGGTGCCGGCGGAAACCAAACTCAACGAATTCGAAGCGGCGATCCGTACGGTGTGCGAACCGATCTTCGAAAAACCGTTAAAAGATATTTCATTTGGCCAGGTGCTGATGCGCCTGTTCCAGACCGCACGCCGCTTCAACATGGAAGTGCAGCCGCAACTGGTGCTGTTGCAGAAGACCTTGCTGAACATCGAAGGCCTCGGTCGTCAGTTGTATCCGGATCTGGATCTGTGGAACACCGCGCAGCCGTTTCTCGAGCGCTGGATGCGCGAACGCGTCAGCCCGAAAGCCTTGCTGGGCAACGTGCAGAGCCAGCTGGAGCAGATTCCGCACCTGTCGAACATGGCCCGCGATCTGCTCGAACGCATGTCGCAACCCCACGCCAAAGACCCTCCGCCGCCGTGGCACAAACGCAAGGACGACTGGTTCCTGCGCCTGCTCGGCTGCGCGCATCTGGCCGGCGGCGCGATCCTCGCAGCGGGTGGTCCGTTGACCGAGTGGGCGCACTGGCCCGCCGGAATCATGATCGCGGTCGGTTTGTATCTGGTCGTTCGCCGATAGCACGATTGAGCTGCAAGTTATAAGCTGCCAGCTTCAAGCTTGACGCTACAGGCACGCCGCAACGTGCGTTTACTTGCAGCTCGAAGCTCATGGCTTGCTGCTGCTTTTCGAGATTTGACGATGAAAAACTGGCTGGACGAGATCAAGTGGGATGCTGACGGCCTGGTGCCGGCGATTGCCCAGGATCACAAGACCGGGCGCGTATTGATGATGGCCTGGATGAACCGCGAAGCGCTGGAACTGACCGCTGCGGAGAATCGTGCAATCTACTGGTCACGTTCCCGTGGCAAGCTGTGGCGCAAGGGCGAAGAGTCCGGCCATGTGCAGACCCTGCATGAAATGCGTCTGGACTGTGACGCCGACGTGATCATCCTGATGGTTGAACAGATCGGCGACATCGCCTGCCACACCGGCCGTCAAAGCTGCTTTTACCGGGTCTTCGAAAACGGCGACTGGAAAACGGTCGATCCGGTACTGAAAGACCCGCACGCTATCTATTCCGCAGGACACACACATGAGTGACACCCTGACCCGCCTCGCTCAGGTACTTGAAGAGCGCAAAGGCGCAGCCGCCGACAGTTCGTATGTCGCCAGCCTGTATCACAAGGGGCTGAACAAGATTCTGGAGAAAGTCGGCGAAGAGTCGGTCGAAACCATTATTGCCGCCAAGGATGCCGCGATCAGCGGCGATTGCAGTGATGTGATCTACGAGACCGCCGACCTGTGGTTCCACAGCATGGTCATGCTCGCCCAACTGGGGCAGCATCCGCAGGCCGTGCTGGATGAACTGGACCGTCGCTTCGGCCTGTCCGGACACGTCGAGAAAGCCTCGCGTCCGTCCGCCTGAACAACTTTTAGAGAGGAATCGCCACATGGGCATTTTTGACTGGAAACACTGGGTCGTCATTCTGATTGTCGTGGTGCTGGTGTTCGGTACCAAAAAACTGAAAAACCTCGGCACCGACGTTGGCGAATCGATCAAGGGCTTTCGCAAAGCCATGAACGACGACGAAAAACCGGCCGAACCGAGCGTGACCCCGCCGGCCCAGCCTGTGCCACCGGTGCAGCCGCAAACCACCGCTCAGGCCAACCCGCCGCACACCATCGACGTGCAGGCGCAGAAAGTCGAAGAGCCGATCCGCAAAGACGTGTGAGCACTGACTAATGTTTGGTATCAGCTTCTCTGAACTGCTGCTCGTCGGCCTCGTCGCCCTGCTGGTGCTCGGCCCCGAGCGTCTGCCGGGCGCGGCGCGCACCGCCGGTCTGTGGGTCGGCCGCCTGAAGCGCAGCTTCAACGCGATCAAACAGGAAGTTGAACGTGAAATAGGTGCCGACGAGATCCGTCGGCAACTGCACAACGAACATATTCTGTCGCTGGAGCAAGAGGCGCGGAAGATCTTCAATCCGAACCAGCAGGAGCCGACGCCGGTCGAGCCTGTGGGCGAGCAGACGATTCACAGCGCTGCCGCTCCGACTCCTTCACCTGTTGTAACACCGCCAGGACCGGCGCCGGTTACCACAGACACATCGGTTGAACACGTAGCGCCCTCCGCCGCGCCGACTACACCAGCGCCTCAAGACCCTACACTGCCGCCGCGAGCCCCATGAGCGATCTTCCGGAAAACGACCAGCACATGCCGCTGGTATCGCACCTCACCGAGTTGCGCACCCGCCTGCTGCGTTGCGTGGCGGCGATCTTCATTATCTTTGCCGGGCTGTTCGCGTTCACCCAGCAGATCTACACCTTCGTCTCGACGCCGTTGCGCCAGTACCTGCCGGTCGGCGCGACGATGATCGCCACCGACGTGTCGTCGCCGTTCCTGACGCCGCTGAAACTGACCATGATGGTTTCGCTATTCCTCGCGATTCCGGTGATCCTGCATCAGATCTGGGGCTTTATCGCGCCGGGCCTGTACAAGCATGAAAAACGCGTCGCGGTACCGCTGTTGATCTCCAGCATCCTGCTGTTCTACATCGGCATGGCGTTCGCCTATTACTTCGTCTTTCCATTGATCTTCAAATTCTTCGCCGCTGCCACCCCGGCCGGCGTGGAAATGATGACCGACATCGCCAGCTACCTCGATTTCGTCATGACGCTGTTCTTCGCCTTCGGCGTGGCGTTCGAAATCCCGGTGGCCGTGGTCCTGCTGGTGTGGATCGGCGTGGTCGACGTCAAATACCTGAAGAAGATCCGCCCGTACGTGATCATCGGCTGCTTCGTGGTCGGCATGATCCTCACCCCGCCGGACATCTTCTCGCAGACCCTGCTGGCTGTGCCGATGTGGATGCTGTTCGAGATCGGCATCCTCTTCGGCGCGCTGGTCAGCAAGCGCGAACGCCCGGACGAAACCCCGGCCGACGACCACAACGACCAGCCGCCAGCGACTCAGGCATGAACCTGCTGCTGCTCGAAGAGGCCGACTTCATTGCGGCCGACCGCGTGATCCTGCGCGACCGGCGCCTGACCCACATGCAGGAAGTGCATCGCTCCGAAGTCGGTGACAGCCTGCGCGTCGGGCGCATCAACGGACTGATGGGTTCGGCTGAGCTGCTGCGTCTGGAAGCGGGCGAAGCAGAGTTGCGTGTCAGCCTTGATCAGCCACCGCCGGCCAAGCTGCCGCTGACCCTGGTGCTGGCCCTGCCCCGGCCGAAAATGCTGCGCCGCGTGTTCCAGACCGTCGCGACCATGGGTGTGGCCAAGGTGATTCTGGTCAACAGTTATCGCGTGGAGAAAAGCTTCTGGCAGACTCCGTTTCTGGAGCCGGAAGCGATTCGTGAGCAGTTGATCCTCGGGCTCGAACAGGCTCGCGATACGGTATTGCCGGAGATCGTCATCGAAAAGCGCTTCAAGCCTTTCGTTGAGGATCGGCTGCCGGCGATCAGCGCGGGCACCCTCGGCCTGGTCGGCCACCCCGGCCACTTCCCGCCCTGCCCGCGCGCCCTGAACGAACCGGTGACCCTGGCCATTGGCCCCGAGGGTGGCTGGATTCCCTACGAAATCGACCTGCTGGCAAAATCCGGCCTGCAACCGGTGCAATTGGGCGAGCGCATCCTGCGCGTCGAAACCGCCGTCACCGCCCTGCTCGCACGCCTGTTCTGACGCGACCCCGATCCTGTGTAGGAGCTGCCGAAGGCTGCGATCTTTTGATCTTGTTTTTAAAAGCAAGATCAAAGGATCGCAGCCTCGTTGCACTCGTCAGCTCCTACAAGCCCCTACAGTCGCAGACAAGTGGCGTTACAGATTGCCACCACCCAGCCGATACAACCCCTATAAGTCCAATTAAGTGGTCCGAAGGGAGTGGTCGCATGTACCGTTGGTTAGCCGAGAGTCTTGGAAACGTCAGCGTCAAACGCAAGCTGGGCATCGGTTTCGGCCTGGTGCTGTTGCTGACGCTGTTGATCACGTTCACCGGCTGGACCGGCATGAGCGGCATCATCAGCCGTGGCGACAAGCTCGGCTTCATTTCCAGCCTCAATGAGCTGACCAAAGACCTGCGCCTGGCGCGCATGGACTACGACATGCGTCGTGGTGAACAGGGTCCGGGGGCGGTCAATGAATTGCTCAGCAAACTCGAAAGCGGTTTGCAATCGGCACGCGGCATGATCGAGCAGCCGTCGGATGTGGCAATGGTCGACCAACAGCTTGCTGCGGTCGCCGAATACAAACGCGCTTTCGGCGAAATGACCCAGGCCACCGTGCACCGTGAAGATGCGCGCAGCAAGCTTGGCGCCAACGCTGACAATGCTGTGGCCAAGGTCGGCGAAGTCGAAAGTGCGCTGCTGCAAGGCGACAGCGTTGCGCAGTACAACGCTGTCATCGAGCTGAGCAAACTGTTGCAGCAGGCGCGCTATCAGGTGCGCGGTTACACCTACAGCGGCAAGGCCGATGCCGAGCAACCGGCGCTGACCGCCATCGACAACGCCTTGAAGAATCTCGAAAGCCTGCCGACCCGCGTGCCAGAGCAGCACATCGCCAACCTGCAGCAAGCCACCGATTCGCTCAAGGCTTACCGCGCCGCTGTCGCTCAGTTCCGTGATTCGCAGGTCAAGAACGCCGCCGCACTGGCCAACATGTCGGCTCAGGGCGACATCCTGATCGCGGCCAGCAAGAAGCTCACCGAATCGCAAACCGTGGTGCGCGACACCGATGCCGCCCATGCCAAGAACATGCTGCTGATCGCTACTGCGCTGGCGCTGGCCTTCGGTCTGATTGCGGCTTGGGCGATCACTCGGCAAATCATCATTCCGCTGACCCAGACCCTGAAAGTCGCCGAGCGCGTGGCCGCTGGCGACCTGACCCACAACCTGGTTTCCCTGCGTCGCGACGAACTCGGGCAATTGCAGCGCTCGATGCAAAGCATGACCCAAGGCCTGCGCGAGTTGATCGGTGGCATCAGCGACGGCGTCACGCAGATCGCCAGCGCCGCTGAAGAACTTTCGGCGGTGACCGAGCAGACCAGCGCCGGGGTCAACAATCAGAAGGTGGAGACCGATCAGGTCGCCACCGCCATGAACGAGATGGCCGCCACCGTGCAGGAAGTCGCACGCAACGCTGAAGAAGCTTCCGAGGCCGCTGTCGCCGCTGACCAACAGGCCCGTGAAGGCGACAAGGTCGTCGGCGAAGCCATCGCCCAGATCGAGCGTCTGGCAATCGAGGTGGGTCACTCCACTGAAGCCATGGGCGAGCTCAAGCGTGAAAGCGACAAGATCGGCAGCGTCCTCGACGTGATCAAGTCTGTCGCCCAACAAACCAACCTGTTGGCCCTCAACGCTGCCATCGAAGCGGCCCGTGCCGGGGAAGCCGGACGTGGTTTCGCCGTGGTTGCCGACGAAGTGCGCAGCCTCGCCCAGCGCACCCAGAAGTCCACCGAAGAGATCGAAGAGCTGATCGTCGGCCTGCAAAACGGCACTCAGCAAGTGGCGACGATCATGGACAACAGCCGCAGCCTCACCGACAGCAGCGTCGAACTGACCCGGCGTGCCGGTGGCTCACTGGAGAGCATCACCCGCACCGTCTCGGCGATTCAGGCGATGAACCAGCAGATCGCCGCCGCTGCCGAGCAGCAGAGCGCCGTGGCCGAAGAGATCAACCGCAGCGTGCTGAACGTGCGCGATGTGTCGGATCAAACCTCGGCGGCGAGTGAAGAGACCGCTGCGTCCAGCGTTGAACTGGCGCGGTTGGGCACGCATCTGCAGATGCTGGTAGGCCGCTTTAAAGTCTGAGTTGATGCACAACCTCGGTTCGCCTGAAACCGAGGTGATGCCATTCGCGAGCAGGCTCGCTCCCACAGGGACACGCATTCCAAGGTGGGAGCGAGCCTGCTCGCGAAGGCAGCGGCGCGGTCTGCGCGTCGTAGGTAACGGGCGCGTCAATTCGGCGACGGATGCTATGCACTGGTTTTAGGTTTGATCGGTGTTTGTTCGCAGCTCAACAGCGGACATAAAAAAACCCCGCTGAATCAGCGGGGTTCTCTTATCAGGCCGGCTGAGCCTGCAAACTCACCGGTCGCAGCGGCAGCAACGGCGCATGCGGATCGGCTTTCACCGAAGCGCGCCAGGCATCGAGCCATTCGGCAAGCCCTTCGGCCCAGACCTGCTCGTGCAGGCGTGCCAGTGCGACAGGGTCGCTAAGCAGTTGCAGGCGATCATGGTTGTTCAGCCCGGCCGGGCCGACCTTGATCGCGTGACGCACGCGTTCCTGACGCAGCCACTCGATCGGCTCGGCCTGGCCGTGACGCGAGGTCGCCAGCGAGCACGCCAAGGCGTTCTGCTGAGGATCGACCACGGCGCGGACGAAGCCGTCGTTGAGGGCGTGATAGCGGTTTTCGTGGGTGTACTGATCGGTTGCCAGCAAGGCCTGTGGCGGATTGTATTCCTCAGGGATGAGGAACAGGCTCTCGTCACGGGTCTTCAGACCAAGGCCGACACGGCTGGAGATCACCGATACCGGGATCGACAGCATCAGCGAACCGACGATCGGCACCAGCCACCAGAGGAAGCTCGGGTTCAGCCAGATCACCAGCAGCGCCCAGAAGAAGCCTAGCAATGTCTGCGGACCATGGCGCTTGACCGCTTCGCTCCATGGCGTCGAGTCGTCGTCACGCTGCGGCGAGTTCCAGGTCGCGGCCCAACCGAGGAACGCGGCGAGGACGAAGCGGGTGTGGAAAATCATCCGCACCGGCGCCAGCAGCATGGAGAACAGCATCTCCAGGAGCATCGACAGGGTCACCTTGAACTTGCCGCCGAACTCTTTCGCGCCCTTGGCCCAGATCAGGATGATGCTCAACAGCTTCGGCAGGAACAGCAGCACGATGGTCGTCGAGAACAGCGCGATGGCCTTGTCCGGGTGCCATTGTGGCCACAGCGGATAGAGCTGGCGCGGTTCGAGGAAGTACTGCGGCTCCATCAGCGTGTTCACCGCCAGCAGCGCGGTCGACAACACCAGGAAGAAGAACCACAACGGCGCCGACAGGTAGGACATCACGCCGGTCAGGAACACCGCGCGGTGCACCGGGTGCATGCCTTTGACCAGGAACAGGCGGAAGTTCATCAGGTTGCCGTGGCACCAGCGCCGATCACGCTTGAGCTCGTCGAGCAGGTTCGGCGGCAACTCTTCGTAACTGCCCGGCAGGTCGTAGGCAATCCACACGCCCCAGCCGGCACGGCGCATCAGCGCAGCTTCGACGAAGTCGTGGGACAGGATCGCACCGGAGAACGCGCCTTTGCCCGGCAACGGCGCCAGGGCGCAGTGGTCGATGAACGGCTTCATGCGGATGATCGCGTTGTGACCCCAGTAGTGGGATTCACCCAACTGCCAGAAGTGCAGACCGGCGGTAAACAGCGGGCCGTACACACGGGTGGCGAACTGCTGCATGCGCGCATACAGGGTGTCCATGCCCGACGCACGCGGCGCGGTCTGGATGATCCCGGCGTCCGGCGTGGCTTCCATCAAGCGCACCAGACTGGTCAGGCACTCACCGCTCATCACCGAGTCGGCGTCGAGCACGACCATGTACTTGTAGTCACCGCCCCAACGACGGCAGAAGTCGTCGAGGTTGCCGCTCTTGCGCTTCACACGACGGCGACGACGGCGATAGAAGATCTTGCCGAAGCCCTTGGCTTCGCGGCAGACATCCAGCCAGGCCTGTTGCTCGGCGACGCAGATATCGGTGTCGTTACTGTCACTGAGGACGAAGAAGTCGAAGCGATCCAGATCACCGGTGGCCGCTACCGATTCGAACGTCGCACGCAGACCGGCGAATACACGCGGCACGTCTTCGTTGCAGATCGGCATCACCAGCGCAGTACGCGCATCTTTCGGAATCGGCTCATTACCGGCGCTTTTCCCGGAGATACGGTATTTATCGTGGCCAGTAAGCAGCTCGAGGAAGCCCATCAGCGCGGTCCAGAAACCGGCCGAGACCCAGCAGAACAGAATCCCGAACAGAATCAGGATGCTGGTTTGCAGCGCATACGGCAGCACTTGCGTGGCGGTTTGCAGCAGCGGCTGATGCAGGACTTCTTCCAGATCGACGAACGACCAGCCCTGGTACGGCATGATGCCTTTCATGTACCAACCGGCAACGATGGTCTGGCCGAGCATCAGCAGCAACAGGATGTAGCGACGGATCGAGCCGACGGTGCGCCAGCGCGCGGCCGGCAGGACGTTGGCGTCCTTCGGCGGCTGCGGCGGGTTGGTGCGCCCGGTCAGACGGCGCCAGCCACGCACCAGAATATTGGTGCGCCATGGCTCCGGCACGACCTTGGTGCGGCGGATTGGCGGGGTCGCCTTGAGGCTGACCCGACCACTGGCGTCGAGCACCAGCATTTCCGCTTCGGCCAGTTCTTCGGCAGTGCTCAGGGTCAGGCGCTTGCCCACCGAAGCCTGGGCGGCTTCGGCAGGGGCGTCGAATGTCGAGGACGACAGGCGTTCATGCAGCTCGCTGAACGACTGGCAACCCGCGAGTTCCGCGCGTTGCTCGTCGGTCATCGGCAGATGCGCCAGATACTCGGACAGAGTCTCTGGCTGTACTGGTGAATTACTCATCGGCAGGCAACTGATAGCTCCAGGTCTCGGTCAGGACTTCTTCAGTCGGCGCCGATTCCGGTGTGGCAGGGGCCGCGTCGGCAGCGACTGGCTGCTTGGCGTCTTTGTTGGCCTTGTCCTTGGCGTCGGTTGCAGGCTTGGCTTCAGCCTGTTTGGCTTCGGCGGCCTTGGCTTCCTTGTCGAGTTTTTCCTGTTGTTTGGCAGCAACCTTGTCAGCCTTGGCGACCGACGAATTGGACGCCGGCACCGATTTGCCCAGATCTGCGGTGACCACCGGCTGAACCAGGGCAGCGCGCATCTCGGTCGCTTTGCTCGGATCCTTGATCTTCATCCGCAGGGTCAGGCGCCAGCCCTTGGTTTCCGGGTTGTAGCGCACGCTGTTCTCGACCAGTTCGGCGTTGTCACCGACGCTGACCTGACTGCGCACGTCGGCATCCGGCGTCAGTGCCGCCAGCGATGGACCTTCAAAGTCGACCAGATAAGCCACGCTGCCATCGGGCTGACGGATCAGGTTCGATTGCTTGACGTCACCGGTCGAACGCAGGGTCTGCGCCACCCAGGCGCTGTCGGGTGCGTGGATCGCTGCTTCGTCCATGGTCCAGTGCATGCGGTAGGCGAAGTCCAGCGGCTGGCCTGGCTCCGGCATTTTTTCCGGGCTCCAGAACGCAACGATGTTGTCGTTGGTTTCGTCTGCGGTCGGAATCTCTACCAGATCGACAGTGCCCTTGCCCCACTCGCCCTTCGGCTCGATCCAGGCACTTGGGCGCTTGTCGTAGCGGTCATCGAGGTCTTCGTAGTGGCTGAAATCACGGCCACGCTGCAGCAGACCGAAACCACGCGGGTTCTCGACGCTGAAGTTGCTCACGGCCAGGTGTTTCGGGTTGTTCAATGGACGCCAGATCCACTCACCGTTGCCGGCATGGATCGACAGACCGCTGGAATCGTGCAGTTCACGACGGTAGTTGAGGACTTTCGACGGCTGGTTGGCGCCGAACAGGAACATGCTGGTCAGCGGCGCGATGCCCAGTTTGCCGACCTTGTCACGCAGGAACATCTGCGCCTTGACGTCGACGATGGTGTCGCTGCCCGGACGCAGGATCAAACGGTAGGCACCAGTGGCACGCGGCGAGTCGAGCAGAGCAAAGATCACCAGGTGCTTGTCGCCCGGCTTGGGCTGCTGAATCCAGAACTCGCGGAAACGCGGGAACTCTTCACCCGACGGCAGCGCGGTATCGATCGCCAGACCACGGGCCGACAGACCATAGGTGTGGCCCTTGCCGACGACGCGGAAGTAGCTCGCGCCGAGCATGGTCATGATCTCGTCTTGCTTGTCGGCCTTGTTGATCGGGTACAGCACACGGAAACCGGCGTAACCCAGTTGCTCGGTGGCTTTCGGATCGAATTTCAGATCGCCGAAATCGAAGCGGCTCGGATCGTATTTGATCTCCGAGACGGTATTGGTGGTGATTTCGTTGATTTTCACCGGTGTATCGAAGTGCATACCCTGGTGATAGAAGGAGAGCTTGAACGGCGTCTTCTGATCGGCCCACTCAGCCTTTTCGGTGAGGAAGCGGATCTTCTGGTAGTCCGCGAACTTCATTTCGCGGAATTCGTTCGGCAGGTTGCTGCGCGGGGCTTCGAACTTCTGCCCGGCCAGCTCTTTGGCCTTGGCCGATACGTCGTCAAGATTGAACGCCCAAAGCTGACCGGCGCTGAGCAGGCACAGGAGCGCCGAACCCGCTACCAGAGCACTTCGCATGCGTTTGGCAGACATTTTTGCTGCATTACAGGGACTAACAATCACGAGCAACCCTCGCCGAAAACAGATCAATAAACCAACGGCCAGCTATCTTTATGCCAGGTTGGCGAGCATTGTTCCGACTCCGCCGGGGCAAAATGATTCCCCAATCGGATCCAGACAAGTCTCTACCTAAGTCAAAACGGATCAACGAATGTCGATCCCCGCAGCGCGCGATTATCTAGTAGCCCGGATGACAACGCATCAGGGGTAACAAAGTATTTATCGCGAAAACAGCCTAAAAACAGTCGAAATTTCCGAAAAAGGTGTTTCAGGCACTGTCAGGTCTGTAACAAAAAGGTAACCGGGCCATCGTTGACCAGGTGCACCTGCATATCGGCGCCGAATCTACCTGATGCCACAGTGCCATGCACCTGTTTCGCCTGGCTCAATAAATAGTCGAACAATTCCTCACCCAGTGCCGGCGGTGCGGCCGTGGAAAAGCTCGGGCGCAGGCCGCTTTTGGTATCGGCAGCGAGGGTGAACTGAGAGACCAGCAGCAACCCGCCACCCACATCCGCCAGGGACAGATTCATCTTGCCCTGGGCGTCACTGAATACTCGATAGTTAAGCAGCTTATGCAGAAGTTTGTCGGCGCTGGTACGCGTATCGTCGGGTTCTACCGCGACCAGCACGAGCAAACCCTGATCGATTGCGCCGACTACCTCGCCGGCGACCTCAACCCGCGCACCACGTACGCGTTGCAACAGCGCCTTCATGCTTCTTCGAGTGGCAGGTCGAGCAGGCGCTGGGCCATTTTGCTCGCGGCGCGCACCAGCGCATCGGTGATGCCCGGCTCGGACGCGGCGTGGCCGGCGTCGCGGATCACCTGCAATTCGCTGTTCGGCCAGGCCTGGTGCAATTCCCAGGCGTTGTCGAGCGGGCAGATCACGTCGTAGCGCCCGTGAATGATCACGCCGGGCAGATGAGCGATCTTGCCCATGTCGCGGATCAGCTGGTTCGGCTCAAGGAAGGCGTTGTTGGTGAAGTAGTGGCATTCGATCCGCGCAATCGACAGCGCGCGCTGCGGCTCGGAGAAACGATCGACCACCAGCGGGTTCGGGCGCAGAGTCGCGGTGCGCCCTTCCCAGGTCGACCACGCCTTCGCCGCATGCATCTGGGCGATTTGATCGTTGCCGATCAGGCGTTTATGGAAAGCGCTGAGCAGGTCGTCGCGCTCGTCCAGCGGGATCGGCGCGATGTAGTCCTGCCAGTAATCCGGGAATAGACGGCTGGCGCCGGCCTGATAGAACCATTCGATTTCCTGCGGACGGCAGAGGAAAATCCCGCGCAGAATCAGACCGTGCACGCGCTCCGGGTGGGTTTGCGCGTAGGCCAACGCCAGGGTCGAACCCCAGGAGCCGCCGAACAGCACCCATTTTTCAATGCCCAGGTGTTTGCGGATGCGCTCAAGGTCTTCGACCAGATCCCAGGTGGTGTTGTTTTCCAGGCTGGCGTGCGGGGTGGAGCGACCGCAGCCGCGCTGGTCGAAGGTGACGATGCGATACAGATTCGGATCGAAATAGCGTCGGCTCTGGGCGTCGCAGCCGGCGCCGGGGCCACCGTGGATGAATACGACCGGCAATCCTTCCGGCGAGCCGCTTTCATCGACGTACAGCGTATGGGTGTCATCGACAGCCAGATCGTGCCGGGCGTGGGGTTTGATCTGCGGAAACAAAGTCTGCATTGCGCGCTCCGTAAGGGGTCGAGGTCATCCCTGGGGGGACTCGTATTATTCTGCCGTTGGGCATCATAAACCCGATTTGCGTCAATGAGCATGCCTGTGCGCTGTCACCGTTTGTCAGCCATCACCTTCACGGTCTGAACGCGATCCTGTGGGAGCGAGCCTGCTCGCGAACGCGGTGTGTCATTCAACCTGGATTTTGGCTGAAAGGCCGCTTTCGCGAGCAGGCTCGCTCCCACAGGGGTTATGCGCTGTAGTGAGATTTTGCCCAGGCCAGATAGCCCTGCAGCAATTCCCTGAGCACCACCCGCGTCGGCTCGGCCAGGTCAGCGCGGTAGCGGAACGGTTCGAACTCTTCCATGTAGGTGGACTGGCACAGTTCCAGCTGCACGGCGTGGATGTTCTGCGCCGGATCGCCGTACTGGCGGGTGATGTGCCCGCCCTTGAACCGACCGTTGAGTACATGGGTGAACTGCCCGTGCCGCGCGCAGATGGCTTCCAGTTGACTCGCCAGTTGCGCATCGCAACTGGCGCCATTGAAGGTGCCAAGGTTGAAGTCCGGCAGTTTGCCATCGAACAGGTGCGGGATGATGGAGCGGATCGAGTGCGCATCGAACAACAGCGCGTAGCCGAATTCGGCTTTCAGTCGTGCCAGCTCTTGCTGCAAGGTGCGATGGTACGGCGTCCAGATCTGCTCCAGGTAAGTCGCGCGCTCCTCTTTCGACGGTTCCAGACCTTCCTGAAACAACGGGATGCCGTCGAACAACGTCGCCGGGTACAAACCGGTGGTTGCCCCGACATACAACGGCTTGTCGTCGGACGGCCGGTTGAGGTCGATGACGAAACGCGAATACTCGGCGGCCAGGGTGCTGGCGCCCAGCTCCTCGGCAAAATCGTAGAGCTGCGGGATATGCCAGTCGGTGTCCGGCAGACTCTTCGCAGCGGGGATCAACCCGGCTTCGACCGCCGGGGTCAGACGCACGCCGGCGTGGGGCATGCTGATCAGCAGCGGCACGCGGCCTTGTTTGAAACTCAGAACCTTGTCCACAACCGCCCTCCTAGAAATTCGATTCGACGCCGTGACGCACGACGCGCTTGTCCAGATCGCCACCGAGCCAATAGGCCAGATCCGCTGGACGCTCGATGTCCCACGCCACGAAATCAGCGACCTTGCCGACCTCCAGCGAGCCATGGGTATCGGCCAGGCCCAATGCCTGCGCGGCATGGATGGTCGCTCCGGCCAAGGCTTCTTCCGGGGTCATGCGAAAACAGGTGCAGGCCATGTTCAGCATCAGGCGCAACGACAGCGCTGGCGAGGTGCCGGGATTGAGGTCGCTGGCGATGGCGATCTTGACCTTGTGCTTGCGCAGCGCGTCCATCGGCGGCAGCTGGGTTTCGCGCAGAAAGTAGAACGCGCCGGGCAGCAGGACGGCGACGGTGTCGGCGGCGGCCATGGCGATCGCGTCGTCCTCGTCCATGAACTCCAGGTGATCGGCGGACAAGGCTTTGTAGCGCGCGGCGAGGCTGGAACCATGCAGCGAGGACAATTGCTCGGCGTGCAGCTTCACCGGCAGTCCGAGTTGTTGCGCGGCGACGAAGACCCGCTCGACCTGCTCCGGCGAAAACGCCAGGTATTCGCAGAACGCATCCACGGCATCGACCAAACCTTCGGCGGCGAGGGCCGGAAGCATCTGCTCGCAGACCAGATCGATGTAATCGTCGGCGCGATCCTTGTACTCCGGCGGCAACGCGTGCGCCGCCAGGCAAGTGCTGCGGACGCTGATCGGCAGCTCTTCGGCCAGGCGCCGGATGACCCGCAGCAGCTTGCGCTCATTGGCCAGATCGAGACCGTAGCCGGATTTCATTTCCACCGTGGTCACGCCGTCGCGCATCAGGCTTTTCAGGCGTTTGGCGGCGCTGGCGTACAACTCGTCTTCGCTCGCTTCACGGGTGGCGCGCACCGTGCTGGCGATGCCCCCGCCCTGCGCGGCGATCTCGGCGTAGCTGACGCCTTGCAGACGCTGCTCGAACTCACCGCTGCGGTTGCCGCCGAACACGGTGTGGGTGTGGCAGTCGATCAGACCGGGGGTGACCCACGCACCCTGCAAATCATTGACCGCCGGGTATTCGCCGGACGGCAATTGAGTGCGCGGGCCGACCCACTCGATCAGCGTGCCGGACGTCACGATCGCGGCATCCTCGATGATCGAATAGGCGCCGTTGGCCATGGTTGCGACGTGGCAGTGTTGCCAGAGGGTTTTCACTGTTGGCCTCCGTTTGGGTTTGTATGGTGAGCAGCCTCAAAAGCCCCTCACCCTAGCCCTCTCCCAAAGGGAGAGGGGACTGACCGTGTTGTTCTGTCGAGATATGCCGACCTGAAATTTCTCAGCCGAACTCACGTTGCGAAAACAATGAAGATCGGCTCCCTTCCCCCTCTCCCCCTTGGGGGAGAGGGCTGGGGTGAGGGGGAGCGATTTCACTAACAATACAAATCTCCCCGTAAAGCGCTTACAAACTAGGCAACAACTGCCCAGCAACAAGCTCGGTCAGACACCGCGACGCCAGCAATTCAGTCGCCGCATTGATGTCCGGCGCAAAGAAGCGGTCCTTCTCATAGAACGGCACTTCCTTGCGCAAGATCGCCCGCGCCTGTTCCAGCTTCGGCGAAGTCTTCAGGCCGTTACGCAGATCCAGGCCCTGCACTGCCGCCAGCCATTCCACGGCGAGAATGCCGCGAGTGTTCTCGGCCATTTCCCACAGACGCTTGCCCGCCGCCGGGGCCATCGATACGTGATCTTCCTGGTTGGCCGAGGTCGGCAGGCTGTCCACCGAATGCGGGTGGGACAACGCCTTGTTTTCGCTGGCCAACGCCGCAGCGGTGACCTGGGCGATCATGAAACCGGAGTTCACCCCGCCATTGGCCACCAGGAACGGCGGCAGTTGCGACATGTGCTTGTCCATCATCAGCGAGATGCGGCGTTCGCTCAGCGAGCCGATTTCAGCGATGGCCAGGGCCATGTTGTCAGCGGCCATGGCTACCGGTTCGGCGTGGAAGTTGCCGCCGGAAATCACGTCGCCTTCAGCGGCGAAAACCAAGGGGTTGTCGGAAACCGCGTTGGCTTCGACCGCCAGCACTTCAGCGGCCTGGCGGAACTGGGTCAGGCAGGCGCCCATGACTTGCGGCTGGCAGCGCAGCGAATACGGGTCCTGGACCTTGTCGCAGTTCTGGTGCGAGGCGGAGACTTCGCTGCGCTCACCGAGCAGATCGCGGTACGCGGCAGCAGCATCGATCTGCCCTCTCTGCCCACGCGCGGCATGAATGCGCGCGTCGAACGGCGAGCGCGACCCGAGCACGGCTTCTACGGTGAGACTGCCCAGCGCCACTGCACCGGCAAACAGATCTTCGCCTTCGAACAGGCCGCGCAGGGCAAACGCTGTGGAAACCTGGGTACCGTTGAGCAGCGCCAGACCTTCTTTAGCCGCTAAAGTCAGCGGCGCCAGGCCGGCGACTTTGAGTGCTTCGGTGGCTTCAAGCCATTCGCCCTTGTAGCGCGCCTTGCCCTCGCCCAGCAGCACCAGCGACATGTGCGCCAACGGCGCCAGATCCCCCGACGCACCGACCGAACCTTTCAGCGGAATGTGCGGATAGACCTCGGCATTGATCAGCGCAATCAGCGCATCGATCACCTGCCGACGGATGCCGGAAAAACCACGGCTGAGACTGTTGACCTTGAGCACCATGATCAGTCGCACAAGGTCATCGCTGATCGGCTGGCCGACGCCGGCAGCGTGCGAGAGCACCAGCGAACGCTGCAGGTTCTCCAGGTCTTCGCTGGCGATGCGCGTCGAGGCCAGCAGGCCGAAACCGGTGTTGATGCCGTAGGCGGTGCGGTTCTCGGCGAGGATCTGTTCGACGCAGGCGACGCTGGCCTCGATCTGCGCGCTGGCGCTGTTGTCGAGGGTCAGTGTGACCGGGTTCTGATAGACGTCACGCAGTTGGGCCAGGCTCAGTTGGCCGGGGATCAGATTCAGCGCAGTCATTAAAATGCTCCTGTCAGGCATTGTTATTAACTACCAGTCGCTCCGGAGCATTCCGTTATCCGTCGTTTCTCGTCTTGTGAACGATCCACGCCTTGGCACGCTGGTATGGGTAGTTGTCAGTGCAAATTCGGTAGAACGTTGTGCGGCAGATTCGGGTCTTTCAGCACGGTCGCAGCGGCAGCGATATCCGGCGCCAGCCAGCGATCCTGATCGTAGGCGGGGACCGTTTCGCGCAGCAGTTTCCACGCGCGGTCAGTGCCCACGCCAAAGCGCTGTTCCTTGAGGAATTCAAACGCCTGCGCCGCCAGCAGGTATTCAATCGCGAGGATCTGCGTGCAGTTTTCCAGCGCGCGATGCAGCTTCAGCGCGGCGTTGGTGCCCATGCTCAGGTGATCTTCCTGCAGGCCCGAGGTGATGTAGTTGTCGAGTACCGCCGGTTGCGCCAATTGACGGTTTTCCGCACACAGCGAGGCGGCGACGTATTGCACGATCATCATCCCCGAGTTGACCCCGGGATTGGCCACCAGAAACGCCGGCAGACCGCTGACGTGCGGATTGACCAAACGGTCCAGACGGCGCTCGGCAATCGAGCCGATTTCGGCCATGGCAATCGCCAGCAGATCCGCCGCCATCGCCACGGATTGACCGTGCGGGTTGGCCTGCGACATCACCCGGAAATTGTCCGGTGTGCCGAGCAGTAACGGGTTGTCGGTGCAGCCGTTTAGTTCGGCTTCCACCTGTTTGATTGCGTGCTCCAATTGATCACGCGCGGCGCCGTGGACCTGCGGGATCGAGCGGATGCTCAGCGCGTCCTGAGTGCGAATGCCTTTGCTTGCGGCGATCACTTCGCTGCCATCGAGTAATGCACGCAGATTTTCGCCGACCTGCTGCATGCCCGGATGCGGCTTGAGCGCAATGATCTCGGCATCGAAGGCATCGATCTGGCCGCGCTGGGCTTCAAAACTCATCGCACCAATGACATCGGCCCATTGCAACAGCCGCGTAGCATCGGCAATCGCCAGGCAACTGAGGCCGGTCATGCAGGGCGTGCCGTTGACCAGACACAAGCCATCCTTCGCGCCGAGCTGCACAGGTTGCAGGCCCTCTTCGGCCAGCGCCTGTTGCGCCGAAATGATCTGCCCGCGATAACTGACATTGCCAACGCCGAGCAGCGCGATGCCGATGTGCGCCATGTGCGTCAGGTAACCCACCGAACCCTGCGACGGCACCTGCGGGGTGATGCCGCGATTGAGCAGCGCCAGCAGCCCTTCGACCACACGCCGATGCAGGCCTGACTTGCCGTGGCTGTAGTTGTGGATCGCAGCGCAGATGATTGCGCGGGTCTGCTCGTCGCTGAGCACCGGGCCGACACCGCAGGCATGGCTGAGCAAGGTGTTGCGCGAGAGTTGGCTGAGCTGTTCGTCCTGCAGCGAGACGTTGGACAGACCGCCCAGACCGGTGTTGACGCCATAGGCGCGCTCGCCGCTGGCGACGATGCGCTGGACGATGGCCTGAGCGTTATCGAGGCGCGCCCAGGTTTCGCTGGACAGTTCCAGTGGCGCACCGTGCCGGGCAACGGCGACCACGTCCTGCCAACGCAGAGGGCTGCCTGTGATAACGATTTTTTCAGCCTGGGACATCTAAAACCTCATACCAATTCTGTTGATGCAAGTAACCCTGTGGCGAGGGGATTTATCCCCGTTGGGTGGCGAAGCCGCCCCAAACCATGCCCGCAAATCCGTCAGACAGACCGCAGTGGCCGGTTTTACGACTGCTTCGCAGCCGAACGGGGATAAATCCCCTCGCCACAAAGGCCACTCAGTCTCAGACCACCGCCGCGCGCCGCTGCACGAACCGGTCGACATACTCATCGGCCGGTGAATGCAGGATCTCTCTTGGCGTGCCCACCTGGATCAACCGGCCATCCTTGAGAATCGCGATGCGATTGCCGATGCGCACGGCTTCGTCGAGGTCGTGGGTGATGAAGACGATGGTTTTGTGCAGGGTCTTTTGCAGTTCCAGCAACTGGTCCTGCATCTCGGCGCGGATCAACGGATCCAGCGCACTGAACGCTTCGTCCATGAGGATGATGTCGGTGTCCGCCGCCAATGCACGGGCGAGGCCGACGCGCTGACGCATGCCGCCGGAGAGCTGGTGCGGGTATTTGTTTTCGTAGCCTTTTAGACCGACGGTGTTGATCCAGTGCAGCGCGCGTTCGGCGCAGACCTGCTTGCTTTCGCCACGTACTTTCAGGCCGTAGGCGACGTTATCGAGCACGGTCTTGTGCGGCAGCAGACCGAAGCTCTGGAACACCATGCTGATCTTGTGTCGACGAAATTCGCGCAGGGCGTCCATGTCGTACTGCAGGATGTCCTCGCCATCGACCAGAATCGCCCCGCTGGTAGGATCGATCAGGCGATTGAAGTGGCGCACCAGGGTGGATTTGCCCGAGCCGGACAGGCCCATGATCACAAAGATTTCACCGGTGCCGATGCTCAGCGACAAGTCGTTCACGCCGACCACGCAACCGGTTTCGTTGAGCACCTGATCCTTGCTCTTGCCCTGGCCGACCATGGCCAGCGCATCCTTGGCGCGGTTGCCGAAAATCTTGAAGACGTTGCGCACTTCGATCTTGCTCACGCTTGCGTTGCTCATTTGCTCACCTCGTGGCGTGGCCGACCGTACGCTTGAGTAATGCGGTCGATGACCACCGCGAGAATCACGATCGCCAGCCCGGCTTCAAGACCACGGCCGACGTTGAGGGTCTGAATCCCCACCAGCACGTCTTCACCGAGGCCGCGGGCGCCGATCATCGAGGCGATCACCACCATCGACAGGGCCATCATCGTCGTCTGGTTGATCCCGGCCATGATGCTCGGCAGCGCCAGCGGCAGTTGCACGCCGAACAGTTGCTGCCAGCGGTTGGCGCCGAAGGCATTGATCGCTTCCATGACTTCGCCGTCGACCTGGCGAATACCAAGGTCGGTCAGGCGAATCAGCGGGGGCGCGGCGTAGATCACCGTGGCGAAAATCGCCGGCACCTTGCCCAGGCCGAACAGCATCAGCACCGGAATCAGGTAAACGAAACTCGGCATGGTCTGCATGATGTCGAGCAGCGGCATCAGCACCGAACGCAGGCGATTGCTACGCGCCGAGAGAATCCCCAACGGGATGCCGATCAGCACCGAAATGATCGTCGCGACCATCATCAGCGCCAGGGTCTGCATGAGTTTGTCCCAGAGGCCGACCGCGCCCACCAGAAACAACAGACCGACAATCACGGCGGTGGTCACGACTTTGCGCGTGGCGTGCCAGGCGATGACACCGACGATTGCCAGCATCAACCACCACGGCGCCGCACGCAGCAAACCTTCGAGACTGACGATGGCCCACAACAGCGTGTCGGAGATATGCCGGAACACGTCGCCGTAGTTGGTCACCAGCGAATCGACCCAACCGTTGACCCAGTCGGCGATGGAAAAGGTAAAGCTTTCGGGAAACATAAGGGACTCTCAATCAAGGGGTTGCGATCAAGCGTCCGGCTGCCGTGGCTGGCAGCCGGGGAAACCTGACCTACAAGGCCGCGTCGATTTTCTTGGCTGCGTCGTCGCTCACCCATGCGTGCCAGACTTCAGGATGTTCCTTGAGGAAGATTTTCGCCAGTTTTGCCGACTCGATGCGTTCCTTGGCCATGCGGCCGAGGTTCTGATTGAGCAGGTCGATCGGCAGGTTGACCTTTTCCAGCACGGCGACCAGTTCCGGGGCTTCGTCGTGGAAGGTTTTCGACAGGCCGACCTTGATGCTGACGGTCTTGTCGACGCCGGGTTTCTCTTCCAGTTTGACTGCATCGATCTGGCCCATCAGCGGGGTCGGCGACCAGTAGTAGAAGAGGATCGGCTCGCCGCGCTTGTAGCTCGACAGCACCGCCGCATCCAGCGCAGGTCCTGTGCCTGGGCGGAAGTTGGTGTAACTGTTTTCCAGGCCATAACTCTTGAGCATTTCGCTGTTGTCGAGCTCGCAGGTCCAGCCGGCCGGGCAGTTATAGAAGCGGCCCTTGGACGGCTCTTCGGCGTCCTTGAACACGGCGGAATACTTGCCCAGGTCAGCGATGTTTTTCAGCTCCGGGGCTTTCGCCTCGAGCTTGCGCTTGGCGTCGCCTTCGATCACGTAACGCGGCACGTACCAGCCTTCGACAGCGCCCACCACCGGTGCACCGACGCCGACGACCTTGCCGGCCTTCTCGGCCTTGTTCCAGACCTCGCTGCGGCCGACCCACTCTTCGGCAAACACTTGAATATCGTTACTGCTCAGGGCGTTTTCCATGGTGATGGAATTGCCCGGCAGGCTGTCGGTCTTGCAGCCGTAACCTTTCTCCAGCACCACTTGCAGCACGTCGGTCAGGAGCATGCCGCTTTCCCAGTTCAGCCCGGCAAATTTCACCGGTTTGCCCGATTCGCACCAGCCGGCGGCTTGCGTCGCGCCGGCACTGGCCAACAGGCCCATGGACAGCAATGTGGTCAGCAGGGTCTTGTTCGATTTCATTGTCGTGACGCTCCTAATCATGAATGGGCTTACGGCAGTTCAAGAGGCATCCAGCCTGGTCCACGTCCAGATCAGGCCTGCGCCGCAGCGCGACCGGCCCCGCTCGTTTTTGCTTGTAGGGTGCTGTTCTGCTCGACCGGCAGAATCAGGCGGTCGGGCACTGCGCTGTGCCATTTCTTTGCGCAGAAGTAATAGACGGCGGCCGGCAGCACCAGGCCGATGATCCAGGAAATGTCGACATCACCGAGGGCGGCCACCAGTGGGCCGGTGTAGAACTTGGTCGAGATGAATGGCAATTGCACCAGCACGCCGAACACGTAGACGCTGATACCGAGCAGGTTCCAGCGGCCATAGCGACCGTCCGGATCGGCCAGCGCCGTCACGTCGTAACGCTCGCGGGTGATGCAGTAGTAGTCGACCAGATTGATCGCGCTCCACGGGGTGAAGAAGGCGAGCAGAAACAGGATGAACGACTTGAACGCACCGAGGAACGAGTGCTGCCCGAGCAGGGCAATCAGGGTTGCCGCGCCGACGATGAACAGCACGAACACCAGCCGCTGCATGCGGGTCACCGTCAGGTGCCCTTTGAAGCCACTGATGATGGTGGCGATGCACATGAAGCTGCCGTAGGAGTTCAGCGTCGAGATGGTCACCTTGCCGAACGCGATGCTGAAATACAGCAGCGCGGCAGTGGCGCCGGTACCGCCGAGGCCGACGATGTAGGCGACTTCATGGCCAGCGAATTGACCGTTGGCCGACGCGGCGGCAAATACACCGAGAACCATCGCGACTTGCGCGCCGATCACCGAACCTGCGCCAGCGGCGAAAAGGTTTTCACCGATGAAGTGGTGCTCGGCAGGTAGCGTGAATAGTCCGCCACATACGGGCCGAAAGCGATCTGCCAGGACGCCGCCAACGACACCGCCAGCAGAAAGCTGCTCCAGCTGAAGTGGCGGATTTGCAGGAGTGCACCGACGTCGGTCTGGCTCATCAGCCGCCAGAACAGGAATACGAAAGCGATCACGCCAATCACACTGGCGACGCGGCCGATCCAGTGGATTACCCGGTAGCCAAGCACCGTGACCAGCACGATGACGCTGGCGAAAATCAGGATGCCTACACTGTCGCTGACATCGAACAACTGGCCCAGCGCTTGCCCGGACAGCACCGTTCCGGTGGCGGTGAAGCCGAGGTACATCAGGCACACCAGCACGATCGGAATCGCAGCGCCGTAAACGCCGAATTGCACACGACTGGAGATCATCTGCGGCAGGCCCAGTTTCGGTCCTTGCGCGGCATGCAGCGCCATCACACCACCGCCGAGCAGTTGGCCGATCAAAAGACCGATCAACGACCAGAACACATCACCGCCAAGCACCACGGCCAAGGCCCCGGTGACGATCGCAGTGATCTGCAGATTGGCGCCCATCCACAGGGTGAACTGACTGAACAGACGACCGTGTCTTTCCGCTTCCGGGATGTAGTCGATCGAACGCCTTTCGATCAACGGAGTACTGCCTGCACGTTCGTTGTTAACCGCCATGATTCAACCTCTGTGGATTGCTATTCGGGTTCACTGAAATTCCTCTGTGGGAGCGAGCCTGCTCGCGAATCGGTGTATCAGGCACAGCAGTAGCGACTGACACGACGCCTTCGCGAGCAGGCTCGCTCCCACATAAAACCAGAGCGTGTTACCCGCCAGTGATCATCGGCAGATTCAGCCCCTGCTCTTTCGCGCAGTCGATGGCGATCTGGTAACCGGCATCGGCATGGCGCATGACGCCGGTAGCCGGGTCGTTGTGCAGCACGCGAGCGATGCGCTCGGCGGCTTCATCGGTACCGTCGCAGACGATCACCATCCCCGAATGTTGCGAGAAGCCCATGCCGACACCGCCGCCGTGATGCAATGAGACCCAGGTCGCGCCGCTGGCGGTGTTCAGCAGTGCGTTGAGCAGCGGCCAATCGGACACGGCGTCGGAGCCGTCCTGCATCGATTCGGTTTCGCGGTTGGGACTGGCCACCGAGCCGGAGTCGAGGTGGTCGCGACCGATCACCACGGGTGCCGACAGCTCACCGCTACGGACCATTTCGTTGAAGGCCAGACCGAGCTTGGCGCGCTGGCCCAGACCGACCCAGCAGATACGTGCCGGCAGACCCTGGAAGCTGATGCGCTCGCGGGCCATGTCCAGCCAGTTGTGCAAATGCGCGTCGTCCGGGATCAGCTCTTTGACCTTGGCGTCGGTTTTGTAGATGTCCTGTGGATCACCCGACAGCGCCGCCCAACGGAACGGGCCGATGCCACGGCAGAACAGCGGACGGATGTAGGCCGGCACGAAACCCGGGAAATCGAAAGCGTTTTCGACGCCTTCTTCCTGAGCCATCTGACGGATGTTGTTGCCGTAGTCGAAGGTCGGAATGCCTTGCTTCTGGAACTCCAGCATGGCTTTCACATGCACCGCCATCGACTGCTTGGCGGCTTTGATCACAGCGGCCGGTTCGGTCTTGGCGCGGGCGCGGTATTCGTCCCAGCTCCAGCCGGCCGGCAGGTAGCCGTTGAGCGGATCGTGGGCGCTGGTCTGGTCGGTGACCATGTCCGGGCGCACGCCGCGCTTGACCAGTTCCGGGAGGATTTCCGCCGCATTACCGAGCAGCGCGATGGAAATCGCTTTGCCTTCTTTGGTGTATTTGTCGATACGCGCCAGAGCGTCGTCGAGGTCTTTGGCTTGCTCATCGACGTAACGGCTCTTCAGGCGGAAATCGATGCTGACTTGCTGGCATTCGATGTTCAGCGAGCAGGCGCCGGCCAGGGTGGCGGCCAGCGGTTGCGCGCCGCCCATGCCACCGAGGCCGGCGGTGAGCACCCAGCGGCCCTTGAGGTCAGCGTTGTAATGCTGGCGCCCGGCTTCGACGAAGGTTTCATAGGTGCCCTGAACGATGCCCTGGCTGCCGATGTAGATCCAGCTGCCGGCGGTCATCTGGCCGTACATGGCCAGGCCTTTGGCGTCGAGTTCGTTGAAGTGTTCCCAGCTCGCCCAGTGTGGCACCAGGTTGGAGTTGGCGATCAATACGCGCGGTGCGTTGCTGTGAGTCTTGAATACGCCGACCGGCTTGCCCGACTGCACCAGCAGGGTTTCGTCGTCATTCAGGTTGGTCAGGCTCTCGACGATCTTGTCGTAGCACTCCCAGTTGCGCGCGGCGCGACCGATGCCACCGTAGACCACCAGTTCCTTCGGGTTTTCGGCAACTTCCGGGTCGAGGTTGTTCATCAGCATGCGCAGCGGCGCTTCAGTCAGCCAGCTCTTGGCGGTCAGCGTGTTACCGCGTGCGGCGCGGATCTGCACGTCACGAAACTTGTTGCTGTTCTGGGTATTGTCAGTCACGAAAAAGACTCCTCAGCGATCAATTCAAACCAACCCTGGCAGTGGGCAGCAGCCTGCGCGCTATGCTGCGCGACAAGCGAATCAGTGGACGCTGCAGAGAGTCTCGAACGACTCATACGCATACGTCTTTACTTGTACATACAAGCATATGCAATCAAGCGGCCAACTTGTTGGAGGAGTGTTCAGGAAAAATCAGGGGTAGGGCTGGAGAGCGCCTGAATCGGGGGTTCTGGCGTGAATGAAATTTTCCGGCAGGAGATTCCGGGGAGATGCGGCTGGGCCAGGTCAGCGTGGGTTTGCGCCACGCTGGGGCGTTCGGTAACAAGTTGGTGCGTGGAGGGAAACAAGAGTGGGGATGGCTTTTGTGGCGAGGGGATTTATCCCCGCTGGGCTGCGCAGCAGACCGCTTTTTTATCAAGAATGGGGCCGCTTCGCGACCCAGCGGGGATAAATCCCCTCGCCACAGGGGTGTGTTCAGTTCTGGAGGAGTTCGATCACGCAGCATGCGGCGTTGGTGGAGACTTCGACCAGCCCGCTGTTGCCGTCCAGCTGCAGGCAATCATGCCGACCGAGCTGTGAAACGCCGTCGCCTACACGCACGTCCATCAGCTCACTGACACTGAACACCAGCACTGTCGATGCCGAACTGAAGAACCGCTGCTCGCCGGCCAACCACTGCAACCGCGCGCTGTAACATTGCGGCGCGTAGATCAGATTGAAGTCGCGAATCGCACCGCCGAGCAAGGTGCAGGACACCCGACTTTCGCCGCTGAAGGCGAACGGGTCCAGCGGTAACAGTGGGCGGGTAGCGTCACCGTCGACGCACAGGGTCATGCCGTCGCCCTGCAACACGGTGATCACTCGCTGGTAACCGGCGAATGTCGAGAAACCGCCCGATTCGGTGATGTCGGCAATTGACAGGCGCCAGCCGAAACCGTCCAGGCCAGCGCCGGCATCACGGGTGATTTCCTCGGTGCTGCCGCCGCCGTTTTTCCACGGCATGCGCGGGTAGCCTTCGGCGCGTAAAACCTTTATCTCATTCATTTGTGAAAGCGCCCTTCCAGACGATGGCGGGAACCCGGGTGAATCAAACGTGCCGCCGTCACCGGTTGACGCCCCGACCAAGTCCGCCGACGGATCAGCAGACACGGCTCGCCCTTTTCGATCTGCAGCAACTTGCACTCCGACGGCTCGGCAAGAATCGCTTCGACCACGTGTTCGCCCTCGGTCAGCGGCGCGACCTGGTTGAGATAGGCGTAGGGCGTTTGCAGAGTGAAATCCTGCTTGAGGTATTCCGGGGCGACCAAAGCGTTGACGAAACGGTCTTCGATTTGCACCGGGATGTCGTTTTCGTAGTGCACGATCAGCGAGTGGAAGACCTTCTGGCCTTCGCGCATGTCCAGCGCCAGCGCGCGTTCGGAACCGGCGGCCTCTTCTTCGAGGGTGATGACCTGACAGGTGTGGCGATGCCCGCGCGAGGCGATTTCGTCGGCAATGTTGTGCACTTCGAACAGCGCGGACTGGCTCTTCGGTTCGGCGACAAACGTGCCCACGCCTTGCATGCGCACCAGCAGGCCGTCGGCGGTCATCTCGCGCAGGGCGCGGTTGATAGTCATGCGACTGAAGCCGAGCTGGCTGACCAGCTCGCTTTCGGACGGCACGCGGTAGTGCGGCGGCCAATTACCGCTGTCGATCTGCTGGGTGATCATCTGTTTGACGCGGGCGTACAAGGGCGCCGGACTGTCGCCCATGTTCGCGGCCAACGGAGAAACTGGAGGCGGAGTCGGCACGGTTGATCCCTGTTCATTGGATGAAAGTGACTAGCTTGCCGGAGTTTACCGGGCAGGCAAACGTCTGTATATGTATATACAAATAACACACGATGGGGTGCCGAACGATGTCCGCCTTCTTTGCCGAACGCGCACTGCTGCCTAACGGATGGGCCAAAAATGTACGTCTCGAGGTCAGCGCCGATGGCCTGCTGACCCGAATCCAGGCCGATTCCAGCGCAGACGAAGCCGAGCGGCTGCGCGGGCCGTTGCTGCCGGGGATGCCCAATCTGCACTCCCACGCCTTCCAGCGTGCCATGGCTGGATTGGCCGAGGTGGCCGGCAACCCCAACGACAGTTTCTGGACCTGGCGCGATCTGATGTACCGCCTCGTCGGAAAAATCAGCCCGGATCAGCTCGGCATCATCGCCCGTCAGCTGTACATCGAAATGCTCAAGGCCGGTTACACCTCGGTCGCCGAATTTCACTACGTGCACCACGACAGCAACGGCCAGCCGTATGCCGATCCTGCCGAACTGGCTTTGCGTATCAGCCAGGCCGCCAGCGAAAGCGGCATCGGTCTGACCCTGCTGCCAGTGCTCTACAGTCATTCCGGATTCGGCGGGCAGACGCCAAACGATGGCCAGCGTCGCTTTATCAACAGCACTGAAAACTATCTGAATCTGCAAGCGCGGTTGCAGCCATTACTGGCGCAGCAAAAGGCGCAATCGCTGGGCCTGTGTTTCCACTCGCTGCGGGCGGTGACGCCACAACAAATCAGCGAAGTGTTGGCGGCCAGTGACAAACAATGCCCGGTGCACATACACATCGCCGAACAGCAAAAGGAAGTCGACGATTGCCTGAGCTGGAGCGGTCGTCGTCCGCTGCAATGGCTGTACGAGAACACTGAAGTCGATCAGCGCTGGTGTCTGGTCCACGCCACCCACGCCAACCCGGAAGAAGTCACGCTGATGGCCAACAGTCGCGCGATCGCCGGGCTGTGCCTGACCACTGAAGCGAATCTGGGTGACGGGATTTTCCCGGCGGTGGACTTTCTTGCCCAGGGCGGGCGCATGGGCATTGGCTCCGACAGCCATGTGTCGCTGAGCGTGGTGGAAGAATTGCGCTGGCTGGAATATGGCCAGCGTCTGCGTGACCAGCGGCGCAATCGCTTGTATGGCGCGCAGCAGCCGATGGTCGGTCGCACACTATATGACGCCGCGCTGGACGGCGGCACGCAAGCGTTGGGGCAACCGATTGGTGCGCTGAAAGTGGGCAAGCGCGCGGACTGGATTGTCCTCGATGGCAACGATCCGTATCTGGCGACGGCCAATGGCGACGGGATTCTCAATCGCTGGTTGTTCGCCGGCGGCGATCGCCAGGTGCGCGATGTGCTGGTCAATGGTCAATGGGTGGTGCGCGATGGCCGGCATGCTGGCGAAGAGGAAAGCGCCCGAGCCTTCACCCAGGTCCTGCGCGATCTTTTAGGGTAAGAAAAGCAAAAGATCGCAGCCTTCGGCAGCTCCTACACGAATGCATTCTCATGTAGGAGCTGCCGAAGGCTGCGATCTTTTCGCTCTTAATTAGACGTCTTGGCCATCTGCCGATCCGACGCGCGCCAGATCAGGCGTGTGGTGTCGTAACCCTGTTGACGCGCCTTGCTCAGCAATTCTTCACGCACTACACCGTTGACGGTCGGTGTGCGTGACAGCAGCCACAAGTACTTGCGACTCGGATCGCCGACGATGGCGGTCTTGTAATCGTCGCTGACATACAACACCCAGTACTCGCCCTTCGCCACACCCGGCACCAGGCGCGAGAACCAGTTATCGAATTCGACCCAGAGCTTGTCGGTCTTGCCCGGCACTTGTGGATAAGCCGTGCCCTTGGCTTCTTCCCACTGCCACTCCGGGGTCAGGCAACGGTTGAGCACGCCGACATTACCGTCAGGCTTGAGGGTGTAATGGGCTTCGGATTGCGCGCAGTGGCGCTGGAAGTACATCGGCAAGCGTGCCAGTTCATACCAGGTGCCCTGATAACGCTTGAGATTGACGCTGTTGACGGTCTTGGGCGCCAACGGGTCGACGCCGGAAGTGGCGCAGCCAGCCAGTACCAGGCCAGCAAAAAGGATCAGCAATAACCGCTTCATTTTTTTCTCCGTGGGCGCGAAGCCCCGGTTTACTTCAGGCCTTGGCCGGAAAACATCAGCACTTTGTCACCGGCGTATTGCACGCTGATAAAGCTGTTCTTGTCGCCCCAGGTGCAGCTGGACATACCGAGCGCGCCCGAGCAATCGGTGGGCTTGCCGAGAAGGGTTTCCACTTCGGACTTGGCCATGCCGGCCGAGAGCTTGGAGTAGTTTTCCTGATTGACCTTGCTGCATGCGGCCAACAGCACGCAAAACGACAGCAGGGCGATAGATCGCAGCGACATGGTGAAACTCCTGGAACGAGGGGGGATGGCATGGTGCCAACCAGAAGCTTAGAAGAGAAAAGTGTCATCTGGTTCCGTGACCGAACGCCTATTTATCAGCCCGCCCGTCCGGCTTTTGTCGGTAAATCAAAAACTTTGTGAAGCCGTCGAGCATTTCGTCGACTTTCCCCACAAGCGCCTAATCTTTGGCGCGGCGCGGTCGAAATAAGAGCAGCGCAACGCTGCCGAATATGGCAAATTGCCGCCCTTTCCTGACCAGCCCCTTCGCGGTAGTTCATTCGATGACCAGAAACATGAAATTCAGCCACAAGATTTTGCTGGCTGCTGCCCTTGTGGTGGCCGTTGCGTTCGTCTGTTTCATCCTCTTCAACGACTATCGCCAGCGTCAGGCATTGAGCAGCAGCACCGAAGCGACCATGCAGGAACTGGGTAGCCTGACCACCAGCAACATCCAGACCTGGCTGGAAAGTCGCATTCAACTGCTGCAATCGCTGTCGCAGCAAGTCGCCGTCGACGGCAACGCGCCCGCCAGCCTCAAGCGCATCATCGACCTGCCCGCCTACACCGGCAATTTCCAGCTCAGCTATTTTGGCGGTGCCGACGGCGTGATGTTCTCGGTGCCGGCCGGCAACCGTGCGCCGGACTACGATCCACGGGCGCGCGGCTGGTACAAAGCGGCCAACAGCGCGCAGCAGACCATCGTCACCGAACCGTACATAGCCGCTTCGTCGGGCAAACTGGTGATCACCGTCGCCACCCCGGTGCAGCGTCAGGGCCAAATGCTCGGCGTCGCCGGTGCCGACATCGATCTGACCAGCGTCAGCGCGATCATCAACTCGCTGAACTTCGGCGGCCACGGTCATGCATTCATTGTCAGCGCCGAAGGGAAAATCCTGATTCACCCGGACAGCAAGCTGGTGCTCAAAACACTGGCCGAGGCTTATCCGAACGGTGCGCCCAAAGTCAGCCCGGGCCTGAAAGAAGTCGAGTTCGACGGCAAGACCCAGTTGATCTCATTCACCCACGTCAACGGCGTGCCATCGGCTGACTGGTACGTGGCGCTGGTGCTCGACAAAGACACCGCGTTCTCGATGCTCAGCGAATTCCGCACCTCGGCACTGATCGCCATGGTCATCGCCGTGTTGATCATCATCGGCCTGCTCGGCATGCTGATTCGCGTGCTGATGCAACCGCTGCTGACCATGGGCCGTGCGATGCATGACATCGCTGAAGGCGAAGGCGATCTGACCAAGCGTCTGGTGATTCACGGCAACGATGAATTCGGCGCATTGGGTACGTCGTTCAACCGCTTCGTCGAACGCATTCATACGTCGATCCGCGAAGTGTCCTCGGCCACCGGCCAGGTCAACGAAGTCGCCCTGCGTGTGGTCGCTGCCTCGAACTCGTCGATGTACAACTCCGACCAGCAGGCCAGCCGCACCAACAGCGTCGCCGCCGCGATCAATCAGCTCGGCGCCGCCGCTCAGGAAATCGCCCAGAACGCCGCGCTCGCCTCGCAGCATTCCAGCGATGCGCGCAGCCTCGCGGTCGACGGCCAGCAGGTGGTGGATAAAACCATCCACGCCATGCAACAACTGTCGGCGAAGATCAGCGATTCCTGCGGCAATATCGAAACGCTGAACAGCAACACGGTGAACATCGGCCAGATTCTCGAAGTGATCACCAGCATTTCCCAGCAGACCAACCTGCTCGCACTCAACGCCGCCATTGAAGCCGCGCGTGCCGGTGAGGCCGGACGCGGTTTCGCCGTGGTCGCTGACGAGGTGCGCAACCTCGCGCACCGCACCCAGGATTCGGCGCAGCAAGTGCAGAAGATGATCGAAGAGCTGCAGGTCGGCGCACGCCAGGCGGTAACCATCATGACCGAGAGCCAGCGCGAGAGCGAAAGCAGCGTCGGCATCGCCAACCAGGCCGGCGAGCGTCTGGGCAGCGTGACCCAGCGCATCGGCGAAATCGACGGCATGAACCAGTCGGTAGCCACCGCGACCGAAGAACAGACCGCCGTGGTCGAGTCGATCAACGTTGATATCAACGAGATCAACACGCTGAATCAGGAAGGCGTGGAGAACTTGCAGGCGACGTTGCGCGCGTGTTCGGACCTTGAGCAGCAGGCGGCGCGGTTGAAGCATCTGGTCGGCAGCTTCAGGATCTAAGCTGCAGCCTCAGGCCTCTTCGCGAGCAGGCTCGCTCCCACAGTGGAATGCATTTCAATTGTGGGAGCGAGCCTGCTCGCGAAAGCGGCATAAGCCGCACTGAAGATTCAGAATCTTGAGCCGGGCCTGGACAGGAACTCCAATTCCTCAGACGTAGACTCCCGCCCCAACACCGCATTGCGATGCGGAAACCGGCCAAACCGGGCAATCACCTTCCGATGCCGCTCGGCATAGTCCAGGTTATCGGCAAACACCGCCCGCTCCGACTCTGGCTGTTCAGCCACCAATTCAATAAATCTGGAAACGGCTTCGTTCTGCACCGCGAGGTTTTCGCAGTGTTCGAACACCAGATAAATGAACACACGCTGAATCGGTTTCAACTGCCGATCGAAATCCGCTGCAATGCCTTGCGCGACAAGCTTCTGTGCGCGCAGATCACCGGAAAAGGCTTTGGGAGTGTCGCGATAGATCATGCGCGGCAGCTGATCGAGCAGCAGCACTACCGCCAGCCAGCCTTCGGGACATTGCGTCCACTCAGTCAATTCGCCGGCCAGGGCCTGATCGACAAAGACCCCGAAACGCGTCTGCGCTTCGAGGTCCTGGCTGTTTCGCTTGCCGAACCACAACTTGCCCTTTTCGGCCGCTACTTCGCTGGCTGATTCGGCGTGTCCGAACCACCAGTCGAGCAACGGCTGCCAGGGCGCGTGCATGGTTTATTCCTTGTGGTAGGCCGTGGCGCGGGCGACTTCTTCTTTCGAACCGAGGAACACTGCAACGCGCTGGTGCAGGCCTTCCGGCTGGATGTCGAGAATGCGCTGGTGACCGTCGGTGGACGCGCCGCCGGCTTGTTCGACAAGGAACGACATCGGGTTGGCTTCATACATCAGGCGCAGCTTGCCCGGTTTCGACGGCTCGCGGCTGTCGCGCGGGTACATGAACAGACCACCACGGGTCAGGATGCGGTGGACGTCAGCAACCATCGCCGCGACCCAGCGCATGTTGTAATTCTTCTTCAACGGACCTTCTTCACCGGCCAGCAGCTCGCCGACATAGCGCTGTACCGGGGCTTCCCAGTGGCGCTGGTTGGACATGTTGATGGCGAATTCCTGGGTGGTTTCCGGGATGGTGATGTCTTCGTGAGTCAGGACGAAGCTGCCCATTTCGCGGTCCAGGGTGAAGCCTTTGACGCCGTCGCCCAAGGTCAGCACCAGCATGGTCTGCGGGCCGTAGATGGCGTAACCGGCGGCCACTTGCTGGGTGCCTGGCTGCAGGAACGCTTTTTCGTTCAGCGGCTCGTTCTGGCTCAGGTACTCGTTCGGGCAACGCAGTACCGAGAAGATCGTGCCGACCGGGGCATTGATGTCGATGTTCGACGAGCCGTCCAGTGGGTCGAACACCAGCAGGTACGCGCCTTTCGGGTATTTGCCCGGGATCTGGTAGGCGTTGTCCATTTCTTCGGACGCCATGCCGGCCAGGTGACCGCCCCATTCGTTGGCTTCGAGGAGGATCTCGTTAGAGATCACGTCGAGCTTCTTCTGCACTTCGCCTTGCACGTTCTCGGTGCCCATGCTGCCCAGAACACCACCCAGGGCGCCTTTGGACACGGCGTGGCTGATCTCCTTGCAGGCACGCGCCACCACTTCGATCAAAAAGCGCAGATCGGCAGGAGTGTTGTTGCTGCGGGTCTGCTCAATCAAATAGCGACTCAAGGTAACGCGGGACATGGACGGCTCCGGTGGAATGGGGGCGGAAAACCCGCGCAGTTTACAGGGAGTCTGAAAACCTAGCGAGCGAAGACGCCGGCTAACGTGCGCCTGGGTGTATTTGCCTGTATGAGACGTGATTGTCGGTGGAGAGTTCAGGTGTCGGCTTGAGCGTAGTTGGAAATGGGGCGGGTGGTGGTTGAGTGATAGCGGCAGTTTGATGATTTTGTTGTTTGACCGGCCGCCATCGCTGGCAAGCCAGCTCCCACAGGATGTGTGGTGTACACAAAATATGTGAACGACCGAGTCACTGTGGGAGCTGGCTTGCCAGCGATTGGCGCGCAGCGCCGGCCATGCTCAGGTATTGGCTGGCGGTTTGCGCAACAGGCTGAACGCCATCGCCCCGAGAAACACCACACTGAGCAGCAACACTGCCCACAAGCCGAACTTCTTCCAGTTGGTCCCGGCCACCGCAGCCGTCGTCGCCGCCGAAGTTTGCGTGGCCTTCGCTTCGTCCTGCACCGTCGCCTTGCCCAGGCTCGCCAGCTTTTCTGGCTTGAAATCCGGAATCAACGTTGCCAGCGGCAGGTTCGCCGTTTTCACCGTGGCATTGCCCAAGGCCAGGCTGTACGGCCCTTCGCCCCGGGCGAGGAAGATCACTTGCGTGGCGCGCACCGCGTATTTCAGGTCCGGCGCCTGCTCACCCAACCCGCCGCCGCGCTCATCCACGGTCAGCTTGAGTTGCTGCACGGTCTGCCCGGACAGCGGGATTTCGTTCTGGACCACGTCCTGATTGTTCTGGCTCAGGCGATACAGCAAACCGCTGCTCAGTGGCTGCCACGGCAAGTTGCTCTCGCGCCGGCCGGCCAACGTGACCGGCGCCAGACTGTTCGGCTGTTTCAGCTCGATCTGCACCCGCTCGACATTCAGCCCCATCGGCAACTGCCAGATGTATTCCCCGGACTTGGTGCTGCTGCCGGCCACGCTGGGCGACCAGACCAAAGGCAGCGGCAGGTTGCGCGGGTCGCTGCTTTTCAATTGCGCCGACGTCAGGACGGGCGCCGAACCCGGCGACTCCCACAGCAGGCGCACATAGCGCGCGGTCTGCCCCGGCAGGGTCACTTCGTGCTGTTCGATGCGCTCATCGGAAAAGGTCAGCCGTGCCACCTGGCCCTCGCCCCATGACTGCCAGTGCTGCAGATCGTCGCTGGCCTCGATGCTGAAACGCTGGAAACCGTCGCGCTCGCTGGTCCAGTCGAGGATCAACTGCTGCAACGGTGCCTTGATCGCACTGGCATCGAGCAGCCAGCCGCGCAGCACTTCTTCGCCCGCCTCCAGTTGCGAGGACGGTTGCACTTCGACCAGGGTGCCGTTGGTGGTCGACTGCACGCGCACATTCGGCGCGCGCTCGCTGGCGTCGGCGGCGTTGTACAGCGGGAACCATTTGACCTCGTGCAGCTTGCCGTCGTCGCGGGTCTGCGCCGATTCGCGAGCCAAGGCGTAGGCCTGCGCTTCGCCGGCGGCGTTGAACACACGCAGGTCGCTGAGATCGGTCTGGCGCGCCTGCAATTGCGCGCTCAGCGGCAAGTCGAGGCGATACCACGGGCCATTGCCGCTCACCGTCAACGGCACTTGCGTGGCGAAGTCCGCCGGTTTTTCCTGAGCACCAGCGACCATCACCACGCCCAGCGCCAACCAACCCAGATTCAGCATGCGACTCAAGATGCAACTCCTTCGGTTTCCGGCGCGGGTTTGTCCGCCGCCGGTTCAGCCTCGACGCGTTTGGGTGGCAGCGGCGCAAAGTAGCCGACCACCAGCAGCAACACGCCAACGCCGATAAACGAGACGATCCGGGCGAGGCCGCCACGGTTGCTCAGTTCGACAAAAATCAGCTTGGCCACCACCAGCGCGATCAGCGCCGCGCCGATCAGCCACACTTCGCGGCGATGGCGCAGATGGCCGCCGATCATCAGCCCCAGCGCCATCAACGTCCAGACGATCGACAGGCCGGCCTGCACCAGCATCGACGCGAGCAGTTGATCAAGCTCGAACGGGATGCCGGCCCAGTGATGCGCCGCGCGGGTGACCAGCGCGGTGCAGAAGGCGAACAGCGAAACCCCGGCGATCAGTTGCGTAGCCTTGTCGGCATGATCCTGACGGATCGACAGTTGCGCGACGGCGCTGCGCGACCAGGCATAAACGCCGAACAGCGCAAACAGCAGACCCAGCTCCAATGGGTTGAGCAGCGGCACGTAAGGCAATGGTTCGGCATTGCCATCGCTGACGCCATTGGCCAGCCAGAACCACGCCAGCATCAGCACCGCCAGCGGTGCCGCTGCGTACAAGCGGTACTCGCGGGCAAATGCGGACACCGGCCACGGCCAGTTGCGCGGTGCAGCCATCAGCAACAGATAGAGGCTCGGCAGAATCGCCCAGCCCAGCCAGCGCCACGCGTTGTACTGCTCGGACAACAACAGCAGGCCGTAACACAACTCCAGCGCCAGCACGCCAATCAACAGCCAGCAACCGAACACATGGGCCGCGCTCAATGCGCGCGCCGGCAACAGCGAAGCCAAGCGGCGCAGGCTGAAGTAATGCACCGCGAACAGCGCCGGCCACGCCAGCCAGCCGAAGTCGGCAGCCGGGTGATAGCGTGCATGCCACGCGCCGAGCAGAATCAGCGCCGCCGCCGGAATCAGCAAAGTGCAGAGCAAGCCCAGCGCCGGCCATCTCAGGCGCAACGACAACACCGTCCACAGCGCCCCACTGATCGCAGCGACCAGCAGCAACAATGTGCCTTGCAGGTTCGGCGAGGCGAAACGCAGGATCTCGCCGACCCACGCCAGCGTCCACCAACCGGCGCCCCAGACCAGCAGCACTTGCGACAAGCGCTGCAAACTCAAGGCATCAAAAGCCGTGGCATGGTTGCCCAATTGCAAGCGCCACGCGCCGATCAGCGCGGCCAGCCCCAGCACCAGCGGCGTCCAGAAGCCGCTATGGGCCAACGGTTTCAGTCCTTCGCTGGACAGCGGCCCGAGCCATTCGGGGCCGGCGAGCAGAAACGCTGCGCCGCCGACCACCTGCAACAGCAGCCCGAAAACGAAACTCAGACGCTGTTGCAGGTACAGGCTCAGCCAGATGATCAGCAAACCGCTGGCCGCCCACACCGCGCTCGCGGTTTGCCACGGCAGCACGAACAGCACCGCCAGATTGATCAGCACCAACCCCGCCAGCAACACCACCGACAAGCCGCGCAGCAGGCGCACATCGTCGCGCACCATCTCATTCCGCGCTGCCAGCAGCATGCCGCCAATCAAGGCCAGTCCGATCAAGGACGCATTGAGCAAACCGCTCCAGCCAGCGCTGAACACCGCCGCCGAATCTTCGCCGGCAGTTTGCAGGCGCAGCAGGAACAACGCGCCGCCCAGCAACTGCACGGCGAACGCGGTAAACAGGAATGTGCGTGATTGAATCCGCAAGCCCACGAACAAAGTCGCCAACCCGGCCAAGGCCCAACTGATTGCCGTGCCCTGGATGAACAGGAACAACGGTGCCAGCAGATAAAGGAACGTCAGGCCCAGACACGCCAGCAGCGGCAGGCCTTGCCTTTCCCACGGCGATGTCTGCTCGGGCGTAGCCTTGCGCAGTTGAAGGAAACTGAACAGCAGCGCGGCGCCAAGCATCAGCGCGCCCAGCGGTGCGCCGTCGAGCAGGCTGCTCTCGCCGGGCTGCAACTGGCTGAGAAACGCCAGTGCCGAACCCAGTTGCAGCAGTAAGGCAAAGGCCCGGGCAAACGGTCGATGCTGACGCAACCCGAGCCAGAAAATTCCTGCGCCTTCCACGGCCCACGCCGCAGACGTCCAGCGCGCATCGAGCCCCAGCGGAATCGCCAGGCTGGCAAAAATCACCCCCAGCGCCAGGCAGGTTTCGCCCAGCAGCATCGCGCGCCCGCCCATCAAAACTTTGGCCAGCGCCATATAGATCATGCCCAGCGCCAAGGCACTGAACGCTGCCGCAAATTCGAGGTGCTGGACCAACGCAAACTGCAAACCGAAGCCAATGATCGGCGGGCCGAACAGCAGGGTGCCGTCGACATAATCACCCTTGCGGGCCGACCATTGCAGCAGCGCCTCGCGATCAGCCTCCGCCGGAGCATCCTGCAGGTCGCGCAATTTGCGCCGGGCGAACAGCAGGCCGATGGCGAGGTACATGAGGAAAAACACAATCAGGAACGGCTCGGTGCTCCACAGCAGTTCCGGGGTGTAGGAACGCAGACCCCAGGCGAAACCGATACCGAAGGTGCCGACAAAACCGATCAGGTTGAGCAGGCGCCAGGCCTTGAACCAGGCGATGGAGAGAATGCCGGCGTTGAGCAAGGCGAAATAACTGAAAAGTGCGACGTGATTGCCTTCGCCGGTAGAAGTCAGAATCGGCGCGGCGAAACCGCCCAACGCTGCCGCTGCGGCCAACCCCAGTGCATCCTGAGTGATCGCCAGAATGGCCGAGAACACCGTCACCGCGACCAGCAAACCGAGTGCAGCGGACGGATCAAGCAACGGATGCAGACGCATCGCCGCAAACACCGTCAGGTACAACACCGCGATCCCGGTGCCTTGCAGCATCAATGCATAGTTGCTGTTGCGTCGGCGCAGCCACCAGCCCAGCGCAAGCAAGGCGAACGCCGCTGCCGCAACACCGGCGTAACGCAACTCGATCGGCACCACCATGCCTTCGGTGGCGTAACGCAGTAAAAACGCCAGACCGAAAAACAGCAGCGCCACACCGACGCGCAGCACGGTGTTGCCGCCAAACAGCCAGTTGCGCGCAGCGCTGATGCCGCGCTCGATCAGGTTCGGGCCACGGGGTTCGGCGGGTTTTTGCGTTGGTGCAACGGGAGCCGGTTCGGCGCGCCAGACATCGGCCGGCAGCGGCTGGCTGGTTTCGCGGGCGACGGCGGAGATCGGTTCGAGTTCGGGGGGCAGTTCCCAGATCAGCTCAGTGGTCGGGGCAGCCTGCTCAGCCATGTCGACGGGTGCGGCGACTGGCTCGGCTTCAGGTGACGGCGCGGGCGCATGCGAGGGCGAACCCTCCAGCACAAACAGCCGCTGAGCCACGCCTTGCAAGGCTTCGCGCACCTGCTCGAGTTGACGCTGCTGCTCCGCCGCCTGCGAGCCAAGGCGCGCGATGCGCAGCATCTGGCCGATGACCAGCCCCAGCAGCGCACCCAACAGCGCGCCACTGAACGACTCGTCGAGCAGTCCACCGAGCACCAGCCCGATCAACATGAACATCCATTGCATGGTCGATATCCCTAAGGAGCCCCGGGGCGGGGCGAGTCCGGCGATGGCTTCAGTCTAGGCACAAACCGTGTGGGAGCGAGCCTGCTCGCGAAGGCGGATTGTCAGCCAACATTTCTGTTTAAGTCGACGATCGCTTCGCGAGCAGGCTCGCTCCCACAGGGTACGGCGGTGATTGATGCCTTTTAACCGGCGCTCAGTATATCGATCCGGCCCAACAAACGTTGGGCCTTGCGCAGATTTGTCGGGGAAAGTTACTCCAGCGCTTTCCAGATATCCGTGGCGTACTCGCGAATCGTCCGGTCGGAAGAGAACCAGCCCATCCGCGAGGTGTTGAGCACCGCCGAACGCCACCAGTTCTGCGAGTCGTGCCAGTGCGCATCGACACGCTTCTGCGCTTCCCAGTAGGAATCGAAGTCGGCGCAGACCAGAAAGCGGTCATAGTCGATCAACGAGTCGATCAGCCCGGTATAACGCGAGGTATCGTCCGGCGAGAACACACCGCTGCGAATCGCTTGCAGCACATCGTTCAAACGATGGGAGGCGGCGATGTCGGGTACGGCGCTGAACTCGTGGTTCTGCTTGCGCGCTTCAACCTGTTGCGCGCTGAGACCGAAGATGAACATGTGCTCGGCACCGATGCGCTCGCACATTTCCACGTTGGCACCGTCGAGGGTGCCGATGGTCAGCGCGCCGTTGAGGCCGAACTTCATGTTACTGGTGCCCGACGCCTCGAAACCGGCGGTGGAAATCTGCTCGGACAAATCCGCCGCCGGAATGATGCTTTCGGCCAGGCTGACGTTGTAGTTGGGCAGGAACACCACTTTCAGCAGGCCGCGCACGGTCGGGTCGTTGTTCACCACCCGAGCGATGTCGTTGGTCAGTTTGATGATCAGCTTGGCCTGGTGGTAACTCGCCGCCGCTTTACCGGCGAAGATCTTCACGCGTGGCACCCAGTCGACTTCCGGCTCGGCACGAATCGCCTGGTACAACGCCACGGTGTGCATCAGGTTGAGCAACTGACGTTTGTACTCGTGAATACGTTTGACCTGCACGTCGAACATCGCTGCCGGGTTGACCGCGATCCCGAGGCGCTCGTGAA
Source organism: Pseudomonas sp. AC255 (assembly GCF_979258175.1). Taxonomy (NCBI): domain Bacteria; kingdom Pseudomonadati; phylum Pseudomonadota; class Gammaproteobacteria; order Pseudomonadales; family Pseudomonadaceae; genus Pseudomonas; species Pseudomonas sp. AC255. Next base: position 4,932,484 of record NZ_OZ409841.1, read on the forward strand.
TCAGATAGGCCAGCGCCTTCTTGCTGTGCAACCGCTGCTCGGCGAAGGCTTTGCGGAAGGCGGTTTTCTCGGCGAACGGTTCAAGTTCGAGCAGGCGCTCTTCGGGATGGTCGAGCACATCCGGGCCGAGAGCGTCGATCAGCATCGAGGTCAGTTCCGGGTTGGCCTGATACAGCCAGCGGCGGAACGTGATGCCGTTGGTTTTGTTGTTGATCCGCTCCGGGTAGAGCTTGTGCAGTTCGGCGAATACGGTTTTGCGCATCAACTGCGTATGCAGACCGGACACGCCGTTGACGCTGTGGGAACCGAGGAACGCGAGGTTGCCCATGCGCACCCGGCGGCCGTTGTCTTCTTCGATCAGCGACACCGCGCGCAGCACGTCGAAGTCGTGAATGCCCTTGGCCCGCAGCGAATCGATGTGCTGCGCGTTGATCAGGTAAATGATCTGCATGTGCCGTGGCAGCATGCGTTCCATCAGCCCGACCGGCCAGGTTTCCAGTGCTTCCGGCAGCAGCGTGTGGTTGGTGTACGACAGCGTGTCGACGGTGACTTGCCATGCTGCGTCCCACGCGACGTCGTAGACGTCGACCAGTTGGCGCATCAGCTCGGCCACTGCAATCGAGGGGTGAGTGTCGTTGAGCTGGATCGCCGCGTGATCACCGAGGGTCAGCACCGAGGTGTGCATGTTGCGGTGACGGCGCAGCAGATCCTGCAGCGAAGCGGCGACGAAGAAGTATTCCTGACGCAGGCGCAGCTCTTGCCCGGCTTCGGTGCTGTCGGCCGGATAAAGGACGCGGGAGATACTCTCGGCGCGGGCCACTTCCGCCACGGCGCCCAGGTGGTCACCGGCGTTGAAGCGTTCCAGGTGCAGGTCTTCCATGGCGCGGGCACGCCACAGGCGCAGAGTGTTGACGCTCGCTCCGCGCCAGCCGACCACGGGCGTGTCATAAGCAATTGCGCGCACGGTTTCCGCCGGCGACCAGACCTGACGAGTCTTGCCGGAGGCATCGGTGACGGTTTCGACGCTGCCGCCGAAGCCGATCGGGTACGCCACTTCCGGCCGTTCGAATTCCCAAGGGTTGCCGAAATCCAGCCAGTGTTCGGTCTGCTCCTGTTGCCAGCCATCGACGATCGCCTGACGGAACAAGCCATGCTCATAACGAATGCCATAGCCATGGCCGGCGATGCCGAGGGTCGACATGCTTTCCATGAAGCACGCCGCGAGCCGACCGAGGCCGCCGTTGCCGAGCGCCGCGTCAGGCTCCAGCAAGCGGATGCGCTCCAGATCGACGCCCAGTTCGGTCAACGCTTCACGGGCGACGTCGAGCAGCCCAAGGTTGCTCAGGCTGTCGTAGAGAAGGCGGCCGATGAGAAATTCCAGCGAGAGGTAATAAACCCGCTTCTGGCCTTTGCGGTAGATCTGCCGGGTGTGGTCCATCCAGTGTTCGACCATGTGATCACGCGCAGCCAGGGCAATGGCTTCGAACCAGTCATGGTCGAAGGCGTGATCGGGGTCTTTGCCCACGGCGTAGGTGAGTTTGGTCAGGACGGCGTCGCGGAACGCGGCCACCTCTGCTTCGCGAACTAGTGGTTCTTGAGTCATCAACAGGACCTCGAGCGAGCGGGAATTTTCTGAGCCTAGACGGTCTGACCGGCGGTAACGGCTCTGGTTCGGCAGTATTTGCCCGGACTGTGCAGCAGTCCGACATAACCTTGGCGGATGAACCAATGAATGCAGGGGCCGTGCCGTCCTGTCGGGCAAATTGCAGTCGTTGCGAAAATATCCGGCGAAAGGTTGTTCAAAATTCCACCGCTCCCGGTATGATCGCGCGCCCTGATGCATACACGCCTGGTAACTCCCGATGATGAAGCCCAACCTGATCGCCGCCGCCGAGATTGATCGTCTCGATACGTGGGCCAAATACTCGGCGCCGATGTGCGGCTCGTGCATGTCCAGCTGCTGCACGCTGCCGGTCGAAGTGAAGATCAAGGATCTGGTGCGCATCGGTGTGGTCGACGAGTTCGAACTGGGCGATCCGCCAAAGAACATTGCCAAGCGTCTGCAAAAGGAAGGTCTGGTCGAGCGCTTCAATCAGAAGTCGGGAATCTTCACCCTCCAGCGCATGAGCAACAACGATTGCTATTACCTGGATCGTAAAACGCGCCTATGCACCATTTATGACAAGCGCCCGGACACCTGCCGCAACCACCCGAAGATCGGGCCGCGGCCGGGGTATTGCGCGTACAAGCCGAAAGAAGTCGAGCGGGTGCAAAATTTCCGGGCCATCGACAAATTTTGATCGCTGGTGAAGTTTTCGGCGGCTGATCGGCCGCTTTCGCGAGCAGGCTCGCTCCCACAATAGAGATCAGTGAACACGGATTTTGTGTGCACCCGAAATCCCCTGTGGGAGCGAGCCTGCTCGCGAAAGGGCCAGTGCAAACACTGCATAAACGCCAGACAAACAAAAACGCCCCGGTCTCGCGACCGGGGGCGTTTTCTATTCCAGGGCTGAATTACGCCTTGGCTTTCTTGGCAGCGCGGGTACGCTCGCTTTCGTCGAGGATCTTCTTGCGAAGACGGATCGACTTAGGCGTAACTTCGCACAGCTCGTCTTCCTGGATGTATTCCAGAGCCTGTTCCAGGGTGAAGCGAACAGGTGGGACCAGAGCGATGGTTTCGTCTTTACCCGAAGCACGCATGTTGTCGAGCTTCTTGCCTTTGGTTGGGTTGACACCCAGGTCGTTGTCGCGGCTGTTCTGACCAACGATCTGACCGTTGTAGATCTCCTGGCCGTGTTCTACGAACAGCTTGCCACGAGCCTGCAGGGTTTCCAGCGAGTAGGTCAGAGCCTTGCCGGTTTCAACCGAAACCAGAACGCCGTTCTGACGGCCGGACATGTGGCCCGACTTCACTGGAGCGTAACGGTCGAAGATCGAGGTCAGGATGCCAGCACCGTTGGTCAGGGTCAGGAACTGGTTACGGAAACCGATCAGACCGCGAGCAGGGATGTTGTATTCCAGACGAACACGGCCCTTGCCATCCGGCACCATGTTGCTCAGGTCGCCCTTACGCAGACCCATCTCTTCCATGACCTTGCCCTGGGATTCTTCAGGGATGTCGATGGTGACGTTTTCGAACGGTTCCTGCTTCACGCCGTCGACTTCACGGATGATCACTTCAGGACGGCCCAGGGCCAGCTCGAAGCCTTCGCGACGCATGGTTTCGATCAGTACCGAGAGGTGCAGCTCACCACGGCCGGAAACCTTGAACTTGTCAGCCGAGTCGCCTTCTTCAACGCGCAGTGCAACGTTGTACAGCAGCTCTTTGTCCAGACGATCCTTGATGTTACGGGAGGTCACGAACTTGCCTTCTTTACCGCAGAATGGCGAGTCGTTTACCTGGAAGGTCATGGAAACGGTTGGCTCGTCAACGGTCAGCGGCTTCATCGCCTCGACGGTGTTGATATCGCACAGAGTGTCCGAGATGAACAGCTCGTCGAAGCCGCTGATGCAGACGATGTCGCCAGCTGCTGCTTCGTCAACGTCGATGCGGTGCAGACCGTGGTGACCCATCAGCTTCAGGATACGACCGTTGCGACGCTTGCCGTCGGCGCTGATAGCGACAACCGGGGTGTTCGGCTTGACGCGACCACGAGCGATACGGCCAACACCGATAACACCCAGGAAGCTGTTGTAGTCCAGAGCGGAGATCTGCATCTGGAACGGGCCGTCACGGTCAACGGCCGGAGGCGGAACGTGGTCGACTACTGCCTGGTACAGCGGAGTCATGTCTTCCGCCATGGCGGTGTGGTCCAGACCGGCAATACCGTTCAGGGCCGAAGCGTAAACAACCTGGAAGTCCAGTTGTTCTTCGGTCGCACCGAGGTTGTCGAACAGGTCGAAGATCTGGTCCAGAACCCAGTCCGGACGCGCGCCTGGACGGTCAACCTTGTTGATGACCACGATTGGACGCAGGCCGGCTTCGAAAGCCTTCTTGGTCACGAAACGGGTTTGCGGCATAGGGCCGTCTTGAGCGTCAACCAGCAGCAGAACGGAGTCGACCATCGACATTACGCGTTCAACTTCGCCGCCGAAGTCGGCGTGGCCCGGGGTATCCACGATGTTGATGTGGTAGCCGTTCCAGTTGATGGCGGTGTTCTTCGCCAGAATGGTAATACCGCGCTCTTTTTCCTGGTCGTTGGAGTCCATCACGCGCTCGTCGTTGAGCTCGTTGCGCTCCAGGGTGCCGGATTGACGCAGGAGTTTGTCTACCAGGGTGGTTTTACCGTGGTCAACGTGGGCAATGATGGCGATGTTGCGTAGATTTTCGATCACTTGTGTATCTCGATCAGAGGATTCGGTTTGCTGACAAGTCATGGCAGCGATTAGCAGTAGTGTCCGGCATGGCCGTTACAGCTTGACGGCGGTGTCGGGGGGCCGGTGACGCAGGCCACAGGCAAACAGCCCCGGGCACTTAGCTCGGTCGATAAACGCGCACATTGGCATGCCCCTCACTGAGCAAATGGTGGGCATGCAGGCGACTCATCACGCCTTTGTCGCAATACAGCAGGTACTGGCGAGTAGGGTCCAGTTCCTTGAAACGTGCGTTCACTGCATAGAACGGCATCGTCTGTACCTCTATGCCGGCGAGCTCCAGCGGGTCATCCTCGGCGGCATCCGGGTGGCGGATGTCGATCACGATCTGACCGGCCAGCGCTTCGCTGACTTCTTCAATCTGCAAATCCTGGCCCAACTCGTCGATTACCCGATCGATCGGCACCAGTTTGGCGTTGGCGAGCGCACGCTCGAGTACCGCCATGTCGAATTCTTTCTCTTCGTGCTCAACCCGGCCACGCTTGGCGGCGGTCTTGGGGTTGACCGAAATCACGCCGCAGTATTCCGGCATGTGCCGGGCGAAATCGGCGGTGCCGATCTCGTTGGCGGTGTCGATGATGTCCTGCTTGTGCGCGACGATCAGCGGCCGCAGCACCAGCTTGTCGGTCACGCAGTCGATCACCGACAGGTTCGGCAGCGTCTGGCTCGACACCTGGGAGATCGCTTCACCGGTCACCAGTGCATCGATGTGCAGGCGTTCGGCGATCTCGGACGAGGCGCGCAACATCATACGCTTCAAAACCACGCCCATATGACTGTTATCGACTTTGCCGAGAATTTCGCCCAGCACTTCCTCGAACGGCACACTGACAAATAGCACGCGTTGCGAGCTGCCGTACTTCTTCCAGATGAAGTGCGCGACTTCCATCACGCCCAATTCGTGGGCACGCCCGCCGAGATTAAAGAAGCAGAAGTGCGCCATCAGGCCGCGACGCATGATCTGGTAAGCCGCCACGGTCGAATCAAAGCCGCCGGACATCAATACCAGCGTCTGCTCCAACGCGCCGAGCGGGTAGCCGCCGATGCCGTTGTGCTGGCTGTGAATCACGAACAACCGTTTGTCGCGAACTTCGATACGGACTTCGATTTGCGGTGCTTTAAGGTCGATTCCGGCCGCACCGCACTCACGACGCAGCTTGCTGCCGACGTATTTTTCCACGTCCATCGAGCTGAAGGCATGCTTGCCTGCGCGCTTGCAGCGCACCGAGAAAATCTTCCCGGCCAGTGCATCGCCGTAGTGCTGTTTGCACTTTTCGGTGATGTCGTCGAAGTCGCCCAGCGGGTACTCGTCGATCTGCAGAAAATGCGCGATACCCGGCATGCAGGTCAGGCGCTCGCCCATCTCTTTCAAGGCTTTGGGGTCGGTAACGCGGGTTTCCAGCTCGAGATTGTCCCACACGCCGTTCACCACCACGGCCGGGTCCAGGTCACGGAGCACGGTGCGGATGTTCTTGGCCAACTGGCGGATGAATTTCGTCCGGACAGGTCGGCTTTTGATGGTGATCTCGGGGAAGACTTTTACGATAAGTTTCATGAAAACAGCGCGCGAACGGCCAGCCGAAAAAGGGGGCGCGGATTATAGCGGAAATTGCTCAAGGTTTAACCAGTTAATGTGCAGAAGGTTTTGCTTGCACCAAAACAGGTCATTTCTGAATTTAAACGCAACATTAAGGGGCGGGATTTGTCGATTCAGAACCTCGCACGCCTTAATAAGCGTGAATTTGGGGCAAAAAACCCATGCTGGGGCACTGGCATGCAATTTGCTCCCTTGTGAGGCAGGTTGCCTTGGCAGAGTATTCGCGCCGGCATCACCATTATTAAGGGCATCCACTACCCGCCCTAATTCACCCGGAGGACACTATGTCGAAGTCGGTTCAACTCATCAAAGATCATGACGTCAAGTGGATTGATCTGCGCTTCACGGACACCAAAGGCACTCAGCACCACGTGACCATGCCGGCTCGCGATGCGCTGGATGACGACTTCTTCGAAGTCGGCAAGATGTTCGACGGTTCCTCCATCTCCGGCTGGAAAGGCATCGAAGCCTCCGACATGATCCTGATGCCGGTCGACGAAACTGCCGTGCTCGATCCGTTCACCGAAGACCCAACCCTGATTCTGGTGTGCGACATCATCGAGCCTTCGAGCATGCAGGGCTACGATCGCGACCCACGTGCGATCGCCAAGCGCGCCGAAGAGCACCTGAAAGCCACCGGTATCGGTGACACCGTATTCGCCGGTCCGGAGCCTGAGTTCTTCATCTTTGACTCGGTCAAATTCAAGTCGGACATCTCCGGCTCGATGTTCAAGATCTACTCCGAGCAAGGTTCGTGGATGTCCGACCAGGACATCGAAGGTGGCAACAAGGGTCACCGTCCAGGCGTGAAAGGCGGCTACTTCCCGGTTCCACCGTTCGACCACGACCACGAAATCCGTACTGCCATGTGCAACGCACTGGAAGAAATGGGTCAGTCGGTTGAAGTTCACCACCACGAAGTGGCAACTGCCGGCCAGAACGAAATCGGCGTCAAGTTCAACACCCTGGTGAAGAAGGCTGACGAAGTTCAGACCCTGAAATACGTTGTGCACAACGTTGCCGACGCTTACGGCCGCACCGCGACCTTCATGCCGAAGCCACTGTACGGCGACAACGGTTCGGGCATGCACGTACACATGTCGATCTGGAAAGACGGCAAGAACACCTTCGCAGGTGAAGGCTATGCCGGCCTGTCCGATACCGCTCTGTACTTCATCGGCGGCATCATCAAGCACGGTAAGGCCCTGAACGGCTTCACCAACCCGGCGACCAACTCCTACAAGCGTCTGGTGCCAGGCTTCGAAGCTCCGGTAATGCTGGCCTACTCGGCGCGCAACCGTTCCGCTTCGATCCGTATTCCTTACGTGTCGAGCCCGAAAGCCCGCCGTATCGAAGCACGCTTCCCGGATCCGGCTGCCAACCCGTACCTGGCTTTCGCAGCTCTGCTGATGGCCGGTCTGGACGGTATCCAGAACAAGATCCACCCAGGCGATGCCGCCGACAAAAACCTGTACGACCTGCCGCCTGAAGAGGCGAAAGAGATTCCACAGGTTTGCGGCAGCCTGAAAGAAGCCCTGGAAGAGCTGGACAAGGGCCGCGCGTTCCTGACCAAGGGCGGCGTGTTCTCCGACGACTTCATCGACGCTTACATCGCGCTGAAATCGGAAGAAGAAATCAAGGTTCGCACCTTCGTACACCCACTGGAATATGAGCTGTACTACAGCTGCTGATCCGGTAGCGCTGCGTAAAGCGGCGTGACAAAAGAGGCCTCCTTTGGGAGGCCTTTTTTATTGCCCGGCGCAACGCATTTTCCATGTGGGAGCGAGCCTGCTCGCGAAGGCGGTGGGTCATGGATCGTTTGATCGTTCCCACGCTCCGCGTGGGATGCAGCCCGTGACGTTCTGCGTCACTGGACGCGGAGCGTCCCAGGAGGCATTCCCACGCAGAGCATGGGAACGATCCGTGTTTTGGCTACCAGTCTTTTCAATTCCAGTTATTAACGGTTTTGGCCAACCGCCCCACCTGTCCTATGCTGCTACCCACAGTTTCCAACCCCGGTCGATTTCATGGGTCGCACGCTTCTCTACATTCTGCTGCTGATCGCCCTGCCCGCCGCCGCGCAGATCTACAAGTACACCGACGCCAACGGCAACACGGCGTACAGCAATCAGCCGCCGGACGGCGTGCAGGCGCAACCGGTCGAGCTGCCGCCGCTCAATCGGGTCGAGCCGCAAGCACCGAGTGCGCCGCAAGCACCCACCGCAGAACAACCGCAACCACCGCGCAACGCCTATGAAATCCTCGAACTCGCCGGCCTGCCCACTGACGAGGCGCTGCGCGCCAACAACGGCACCTTCACGGTCAATGTTCTGATCAAGCCGCGTCTGCAACCGCCGCATCAATTAAGGCTGCTACTCGACGACCAGCCCTATGGCCAGCCGAGCAACGTGCCGGTTCTGCAACTGGTCAACATCGATCGCGGCGAGCATCGCCTGGCCGTGCAAGTGATCGACGGCCAAAGCGTCGTTCAGCAGAGCCCGCCAGCGGTCTTCACCGTGCAACGGGTAAACACGCCATGATCCGCGCGGGGCTGGCACTCATTCTGGCGCTGATGTCGACGTACACCTTGGCGGAGGTCTTTACCTATGTCGACGCGCAGGGCAACCGCGTCTATACCGACCAGCCACGCGCCAACGCCAAGCGAGTGCCGATCGCGACGAGCAATCGCATGGCTGTCCCTGCCAACACCGCAGCACCGATCACCACAGCGAAAAATCCGCCGAACCAGCGCCCTTTCACTACGACATGCTGCGCATTCTGATCCCGGAGCCCGATGCCACTCTGCGCAGCAGCGCCGGCGAGCTGATCGTCAGCGTCACCAGCGAGCCCGGCCTGCAAAGCGGCCATCGTTATCGCCTGCTGCTGGATGGCAAGGCCACTGGCGAGCCCGGCGTCAGCCCGGTATTTGCGCTGAGCAATATCGATCGCGGCAGCCACAGCCTTTCGATCGAAATCCTCGACGCCGCCGGGCGTACCGTGGAACGCACCGCCAATCAGCCGTTCCACATGCTGCGCATTTCCCTGGCGCAGAAACGTCAGGTCAAACCCTGCGTTGCCGACGACTATGGCGTGCGCCCGGAATGCCCGCTCAAGGACAAACCTGAAGAGCCGAAAAATCCATTCCTGCGCTTCTTTTAACCTCCGCCAGCCGCGCGCACTCTATTGGTGCACTAAACTGCATCTCGCCCACAACCCAACCCATTTTGGTTCGAAACTTCCCGTTTGAGCTGGCTTCGTGCCATACAAACGCGCGTCAAACGCCTGTTTCAGGGGTTAAACGCTTCTTTTCGGAGCCTTGGTTTGGTTTTTGCATTTTCCCGACATCAGCGCTTTGTTCTCGCGCACGCCTTGCTCCAAAAGGGGTCCAGATGACCATAAGCGACGCTATTCACCGTTTGCTGCTCGACAACCTGACCACGGCGACCATCCTGCTCGACGCCGAATTGCGCCTGGAGTACATGAACCCGGCAGCGGAGATGCTGTTGGCCGTCAGCGGTCAGCGCAGCCACGGCCAGTTCATCAGCGAGCTGTTCACCGAATCCCCCGAGGCGCTCAATTCCCTACGCCAGGCGGTCGAGCAGGCGCACCCTTTCACCAAGCGTGAAGCGATGCTCACCGCCCTCACCGGCCAGACGCTGACCGTGGATTACGCGGTCACGCCAATCCTCAGCAACGGCGAGACTTTGCTTTTGCTTGAAGTGCACCCGCGTGATCGCCTGTTGCGCATCACCAAGGAAGAGGCGCAGCTGTCCAAGCAGGAAACCAGCAAGATGCTGGTGCGCGGCCTCGCCCACGAGATCAAGAACCCTCTTGGCGGCATCCGTGGCGCAGCGCAATTGCTGGCCCGCGAGCTGCCGGAGGAAAGCCTGCGCGATTACACCAATGTGATCATTGAAGAGGCCGACCGCCTGCGCAATCTGGTCGATCGCATGCTCGGCTCGAACAAACTGCCGTCGCTGGCCATGTGCAACGTCCACGAAGTGCTCGAACGCGTCTGCCATCTGGTCGAAGCCGAAAGCCAGGGCTGCATCACCCTGGTGCGCGATTACGACCCGAGCATTCCCGACGTCCTGATCGACCGCGAGCAAATGATTCAGGCGGTGCTGAACATCGTGCGCAATGCGATGCAGGCCATCAGCAGCCAGAACGAGCTGCGCCTGGGCCGCATCAGCCTGCGCACCCGCGCCATGCGCCAGTTCACCATCGGCCACATCCGCCATCGTCTGGTGACCAAGATCGAGATCATCGACAACGGTCCCGGCATTCCGGCGGAACTGCAGGAAACCATTTTCTTTCCCATGGTCAGCGGCCGCCCGGATGGTACCGGGCTGGGTCTGGCCATTACCCAGAACATCATCAGTCAGCACCAGGGCCTGATCGAGTGTGAGAGCCATCCAGGCCACACCACCTTCTCGATCTTCCTGCCACTGGAACAAGGAGCCACATCGACATGAGCCGTAGTGAAACCGTGTGGATCGTCGATGACGACCGTTCTATCCGTTGGGTCCTGGAAAAAGCCTTGCAGCAGGAAGGCATGACCACCCAGAGCTTCGACAGCGCCGATGGCGTGATGAGTCGTCTCGCCCGGCAGCAGCCGGACGTGATCATTTCCGATATCCGCATGCCGGGCGCCAGTGGCCTGGATCTGCTGGCGCGGATTCGCGAACAGCACCCACGGCTGCCGGTCATCATCATGACCGCTCACTCCGATCTGGACAGCGCTGTCGCCTCCTATCAGGGCGGTGCTTTCGAGTACCTGCCCAAGCCATTCGACGTCGATGAGGCGGTATCGCTGGTCAAACGCGCCAATCAACATGCCCAGGAACAGCAGGGCCTGGAAGTGGTGCCGGCGCTGACCCGCACCCCGGAAATCATCGGCGAAGCGCCGGCGATGCAGGAAGTGTTTCGCGCCATCGGGCGCCTGAGCCACTCCAACATCACCGTGCTGATCAACGGCGAATCCGGTACCGGTAAAGAACTGGTGGCCCACGCCCTGCACCGCCACAGCCCACGCGCGGCCTCGCCGTTCATTGCCCTGAACATGGCGGCGATCCCCAAGGATCTGATGGAATCGGAACTTTTCGGCCACGAGAAAGGCGCGTTCACCGGCGCGGCAAACCTGCGTCGCGGTCGTTTTGAACAGGCGGACGGCGGCACGCTGTTTCTCGATGAAATCGGCGACATGCCGGCGGACACCCAGACCCGTCTGTTGCGCGTGCTGGCCGATGGCGAGTTCTACCGCGTCGGCGGCCATGTGCCGGTCAAGGTCGATGTGCGCATCATCGCTGCGACACACCAGAATCTGGAAACCCTCGTCCACGCCGGCAAGTTCCGCGAGGACTTGTTCCACCGCCTCAACGTGATCCGCATCCACATCCCGCGCCTGTCGGATCGTCGCGAAGACATTCCAACCCTGGCCCGGCACTTCCTCAGCCGCGCCGCGCAGGAATTGGCGGTCGAGCCGAAGCTGCTGAAAAGCGAGACCGAGGAATACCTGAAAAACCTGCCGTGGCCAGGTAACGTGCGCCAGTTGGAGAACACCTGCCGCTGGATCACCGTCATGGCCTCCGGTCGCGAAGTGCACATCAGCGACTTGCCACCGGAACTGCTCAACCTGCCGCAGGATTCGGCGCCAGTGACCAACTGGGAACAGGCCCTGCGCCAATGGGCCGATCAAGCCCTGGCTCGCGGCCAGTCGAGCCTGCTCGACAGCGCAGTGCCGGCGTTCGAGCGGATCATGATCGAGACGGCACTGAAGCACACCGCAGGACGTCGGCGTGATGCGGCGGTGCTGTTGGGTTGGGGGCGGAACACCCTGACGCGCAAGATCAAGGAACTGGGGATGAAGGTTGATGGTGGGGATGATGATGAGGGGGAAGAGGGTTAAGTCTCCGGTTCTGCGCTGAACCCATTCGCGAGCAGGCTCGCTCCCACAATTGAAATACGCTCCTCTGTGGGAGCGAGCCTGCTCCGGGCGGCGCTCCGACGAAGCTTTTGGCGCCAGCATGCACCGCATCAATGCACGATGACCCGGGATCGCGCAGAGCCATATCGCCACCCCCGCATCTGAAAGTGCCGAAAAACCCAGACTTGAAATAAACGAAAGCCCCGTATTCCGGGGCTTTCGCGTTTTCGAAGCATTTTTTGTTACAGCAAATCAAAACCTGGCACGCCGCCTGCAATATCTATCTCAGGTGATTCGATTCACCACCCGTTTCGGGGACCTTGGTACAGGCAGGCCGGGGATTCCCCTCTTTACACCGGGCTCGCAGCGCAAAGCGGCGAGCCTACCCTTTTGGGATCCTTGGTACAGGCAGGCCGGGGGTTCCCTCTTTACACCGGGCTGACGCTGCAAGCGAAGCCCATGCTTTTGGGAACCCTGATACAGGCAGGTCAGGGATTCCCGCTTTTACACCGCAATGCGTCCCGCCCCTATTCGAACCTGGGGCGCTCGGGCACATGATGTGGGGGCTGGTTTTGCCATGTCGGGTCAAACCTCCTTACTTCCTCCTCCAGCCTGTCCAGCATTTTCCCCGGGCTGGGTTCAGTAGACGCAATGTTCAGCAAACTTTCTTGCTCACCTACGCTGGCCTTTTGGAAGCTTTCAATAAACGACCAGAACCGGCGCTGCAAAAGCAGACGCTCAACCTGAAATTCCGGCGTACGCACCAGATTTCTGAGTTGTTTGATCATTGCGGGGTTCGCTTGAAGGACAAATGAATCCCACAGGGCAGACTTTTCAGCGCGTTGCGTTTGGGGGACATGGTGCAGCCATGGACTGTCCGCCAAATCAGCCTCGATTCTCCCAAGCCACAGATCGGTACCCGTCTGCCGACGTGCAGCTATCAATCGTCGAAGAGAAGCGGGGTCGGCAATCGGACTGCCAGTCAGGTCAAACCCTTTTCTCAGCTCAATGGTTTCGGGAATGGCTCTGATCGCGGTATAGGCCAGATTCAAACGTGTCCTGGGAATATCGGATGTCACGCCGTCCGGGAATTCTCTTATACGAGTTCGGTGGAGATCGACTTCCCGCAACGCCGTCATTCCCCGCAGTGAGGGCGCCACAGCCAGCCGACTTTCCGACAAATTCAATATCTCCAGCCGCGACGGACCGTTCTGCAAACCAAGCCCGGGCGGCGGCGAGGTTATGAACGTATTGGCCAGATTCAACTCTCGCAATCCGGACATGCGAGTCACATCAGGTGCTTCTGTCAAATCGGGATTATGGTACAGGTCAAGCACCTCCAACCGTGACGCCACGGGCCATTGATCCAGCCCGACAGGGGGACGACTCAAACCACAGGAACGTGCGCGCAAGACCCGCAACTCGCTCATGCCACGCACTGAAAAAAGCGGCCAGATACTGCAGTGCGTCAGGCTCAACTCCCGCAAACGGGTCAATCGCGTGAAATGCTCAAGGCCGTCCGACGGGAGCCATAGTCTGGCTTCCTGCATCGTCAGGACTTTCAACGTCGGGAGTTTATCGATTTCGGCCAACAGTTCATGACACTTGCCATTGAATCTGCGGATTTCGAGGGTTTCAATGTGGGAAAGCATCGAGAACAATTTTCCCAGACTTTTCGAAGGACTTCCTTCCAGGCCTAGAGATACGACGGATCTGAGCGGAACGGAACAACCCGGTAGCGCCAGATTGCGCCGACTTCCCAGGTCGAGCTCCAGCTTGAAACCGACCAGCCGCCCGTCGCGGTAGACTTTTTCCGAATGCTCTCCCTGCCATTTGAACAACCGACGCACGTTGGCCCCTATTGCCAGCCGGCGCCTGCGTTCGGCAATGTCCAGGCCTTTGTAACCCGTCTCCCAGGCAGTGATCTCACGGTTCAATCGAGGAAACTCCAGCTCAAGCCGCTTGAGTTCGACTTCTGCCACACCCGCTTCCCCATACCTTGCGATGAAATCATCGGCATGTTGATCCGTCGCATCAGCAAAATAGCGTCTGACCAGTGCCCGTGTGGTCGCAACCAGAACCGGCGGCTGTCCCCCGGAGGGACCTGCGCCGGTGAGCCAGGGGCGGTGAAAGTTGAACGGGTTGGCAGGTGCTTGAGCAGCGCCATCCATCCCACCGCGCAAACCTGTGAGGATGCAAACCCAGGTGTTCTGCTCGCTGCGGGTGATCGCCAGGGTTCCACCGCCCAGGCTGGCGCGGTAAATGTTCGCGCTGTCGGCAGCGACGGGATCATTGGGTTTGACCAGGCGCCAAACCCTGTATTCCGGGCGGGAGGCATCCAGATCCTGCATCACCTGATACGCCTGCTCATGGATGACCACATAGAGTTTGCCATCGTGACGTATCACGCCGTCGCTGCCCGATTGTGCGCCACTGACATCCAGCCCGGCATGAAAGCCATCCAGGCTTTGGGCGGTCAGGGGGTTGGTGCGGGTGCTGAAGTCGCTGTGCGGATGCCAGATGCCGCTTTCGCTATCGCGCAACATCCATGGGCCGGAAGGATACAACTCGCCGGGATGTCGAGCGCGATACCATCCCGTATCCGGATCAGCTGCGACGAGAATGAGGCCACTGCCAGGGACGTCAACATAACGGCGATTTTTGTACAGCCTGAAGCCTTCGCCATCAGCGTCAGGCAATTCGGTGGTTGATGTTATCCGGTAAGTCTCCAGCGACCGGTGTATCACAGGAGAGATGGCAGCAACCTCCGGTGCCGGGCGAACCTCGACCACCGGCGCCGACAGGATCGTATTCGGGCCTGCGTCGTCGCCAGGTTTGGTGCTAAGCGACTTCAGATCATCGAGACCAGCCCAGGGGACCGTGCCATCGCGGACGGGCATATCCGCCGCTGTGAAATCCTTGTCCGAGCTTCGCTTCGGGAACGTGTGGACATCCTTATCAACGTGGGTGCTGCCCCCGCGAGGTGGTTTTAGTGGCATGTTTTTCATCCTTGAAAAGTCGCCCCGCCATTCATGCTCAGGCGGGGGGTCGGCATCCTGCCGGTTAGCTGGGAAGGCCAACGATAGCCTGCGTAAACGTTGACGCGCAGCGGAAAAACAGACGGCTCCGGTGGGAAATGACGCTAGCAAATGTGGGAATGGCAGGGCAGGCCGAACGTCATCAGCCTGCGCTTTTGTGCAGGGGTGATGATGCCGGCATCGTGCCGCCTGCGGTTTGCACCCCCTATGCAAGCCGCGGCCGCTTGGGCAAATGATGCGGGGGCTGGTGCTGCCAGGTTGAGTCGAACTTCGTCATTTCCTCTTCGAGCCTTTCCAGCATTTTTCCGGGACTGGACTCCGTTATCGCGATGTCCCGCAAAGCGTCTTGCTCACCAAGACTCGCCTTTTGGAAATGTTCCAGAAACGCCCACACCCGACGCTGCAGAAGCGGCCGCTCAACCTGAAACTCAGGCGTTCGGACCAGCTCTCTGATTTTGCCCATCATGGCAACATTCGTCTGATCGATTAACGAGTCCCAGAGGGAAATCCGGGCGGCGCGTTGCGCCTGTGGAACATTGTGCATCCAGTGGTCTATGACCAGATGGCTCGAAGCTCGTCCCAACCAGATGTCCGTACCTGTTTGCCGACGTGCAGCAATCAACCGCCGAAAGTAGACAGGATCGGAAATCAACGTGCCGGTAAGGTTGAAACCTTCCCTGAGTTCAACAGCTTCGGGGATTGATTCGATCCGGGTATAACTCAGATCCAGACGTGCTCGGGGAACCTCGGAGTTCACGCCGTCCGGGAAAGTTTTTATCGCGGTATGGCTCAGGTCAACCTCCAGCAATGCCGACATTGCGCTGAGCGACGGCGCCACAGCGAGTGGGGTGCTGGATAAATTCAAGACCTGGAGTCGCGAAGGACCGCTCTGCATGCCAAGCCCGGGTGGCGGCGCGGATATGCGGGTATGGGACAGATCCAATACTCGCAATTCGGACATCTGGGTCACATCAGGCGGATGTCGCAGTTCGGGATTGTGGTACAGATCAAGCACCTGCAACCGTGACGCCACGGCCACCTCATCCAATCCGAAAGGCAGACGGAGCAAGCCACAGGAACGTGCGCGCAATACCCGTAACCCGGTCATCCCTCGCACTGAAAGATCGGGCCAGATACCACAGTTGATCAGGCTCAACTCTTCCAGCCCGGTCAATGTGGCGAAGTGGTCGAGGCCTGTCGACGACAGCAACAGACTGCTTTCACGAATTTCCAGGACTCTCAACTGTGGGAGCTTGTCGAGTTGGGCAAGCAATTTCTGGCCGTCGATTCTGCGTGTTTGCAAGGTGTCCATGCGCGGGAACATCGACAACAGATCTCCCAGATTCCTAGAGGTGCGTCCCTCCAGGCCAAGAGACACAACAGATCCGAGTCGAGTCGAAAAAACCGGAAGGGCGAAATTCCCCCGCGCGCCCAAATCCAGTTTCAACCTGAAGCCGATCAGCCGGCCATCCCGGTAGACTTTTTCCGAACTGTCGCCCTGCCACTTGAACAATCGACGCACGCTGGCACCTATTGCCAGTCGCCGAATGCGCTCGGCACTGCTGTCACCCCTGTAGGCAGTCTCCCACGCAGTGACCTCACGGTTGAGTTGAGGAAACTCAAGCTGTAGCCGTTTGAGCTCCACCTCAGCCGCACCTGCCTCAGCAAATCGGGCAATGAAATCATCGGCATGCTGATCGGTGGAGTCGGCGAAATAGCGTTTTACCTGCGCCCGCGTGGTCGCGTCTGCAACCGCCGCTTGCCCCCGTGAAGGGCCGGAGTCAGTGAGCCAGGGGCGATGAAAGTTGAACGGATTGGCACCTGCAGCCTCATTGCGCTGCATGCCCCCGCGTAAACCAGGAAGGATGGAAACCCAGGTATTGCGCTCGTTCCGGGTAATGGCCAGCGTCTCACCGCCGAGGCTGGCGCGATAAATGTTTGCGCTGTCGGTGGCGCCGGGATGACTGGGATCAACCAGACGCCAGACCTTGTATTCCGGGCGAGACGCAGCAAGATCCTGCAAAACCTGATACGCCTGTTGATCAATGACCACGTAGAGCTTGCCAGCGTGACGTACCACGCCGTCGCTGCCGGGGGCGACGCCGCTGAGATCCAGCCCGCTGCGAAATCCCTGCAAACCCGCAGCGGTCAGAGGATCGGTGCGTGCGTTGAAGTCGTTGTGCGGATGCCAGAGGCCGCTGCGGCTATCCCGCAACATCCATGGACCGGTGGGCAGCAACTCGCTGGGGAGTCGAGCGCGATAAAATCCGCTGTCCGGATCCACCCCTACCAGAACGATGCCGCCGCCAGACACATCCACATACTGACGTTTTTTGTACAGCCTGAAGCCGTCACCGTCAGCTGCCGGCAGTCCGGCCGGTGATCGCATTGCGTAACTGTCCAGCGACCTGGCGATGACGGGAGGACTTGGATTGGTGTGCGGCGCAGCGCGAACCTCGACCATCGGCGTCGGCAAGGTCCTGTCCGCGCCGACAACATCGCCCGGCAAGCTGCCCCGCAGCTT
Organism: Pseudomonas sp. AC255; assembly: GCF_979258175.1. NCBI lineage: Bacteria > Pseudomonadati > Pseudomonadota > Gammaproteobacteria > Pseudomonadales > Pseudomonadaceae > Pseudomonas > Pseudomonas sp. AC255. The sequence goes on from NZ_OZ409841.1 coordinate 4,949,943, forward strand.
CGGATCATCGCCGCGAACCCAGGGGGCGGTGCCATTGAGATCGGGAGTGCGCACCAGTGCGAAATCCTTGTCCAGACGTCGGGTCATGGCCGGGTGAACATCCGTGTCCACGCGGGTGCTGCCACTGCGGGGTGGTTTTACTGGCATGTTTTCATCCTTGAAAGTCGTCCCTGGCATTTATCCCAGAGACGATGGGGGGTGGCATTGCTGTTACAGACGGGTCGAGGCTTGCCGCTTTTGCATCGGCACTGCGTACTCCTGCGAGTTACTCGAACCTGGGCCGCTTGGGCAAAGGATGCAGCGGCTGACTCTGTCGCCCTCCGTCATAGTTGCGGATTTCATTCTCCAGCCTGTCCAGCATTCTCCCGGGACTCGTTTCCGTATAAAGAATGGCGTCGAGCCTGGCCCGCTCGTTGACTTCGGCGCTGTCATACATTTCCAGAAACCACCACACGCGCCGCTGCAGAAGCGTGCGTTCAACGTGAAACTCGGGCGTTCGACTCAGTCGACGAAGAATGCCGGTCACTGCCAGTGGCATTGCGGCGTTATGCCTGTCCCACAGCGCTTGTTTTTCCGCTATCTGTTCCTGTGGCACATTGCGTAGCCAGAGATCGGCAGTTACATCGCTGCTTTCCTGCCCAAGCCAGATATCGGTGCCTGTCTCTACCCGTGCTCGTATCAACCGCCGTAAAGAGGCCGGGTCCATTATCGGATTGCCGATGAGATTGAAGCCCGCTCTGAGCTCCACGGATTCGGGGATCGACCTGATGTGATTGTCCGCAAGATTCAGTTCTCTTGCGGGAATCCTGTCGGTAATGCCCTCGGGAAATCTTTGCAATCGTGTATTGGAAAGATCCAGCTCCTGCAGTGCGGTCATGTGTTCGAGTGAGGGGCTGGTCGAAAGCGGATTGCCCCCCAGTCTCAACACTTCCAGCGTCGACGCCACGTCGATGGCATCAAGTCCGGAAGGCAGCAGGTGTATTCCGGTGCGGCTCAGATCCAGCACCCGCAGTTCAGTCATCCCTCTGATATCAGCTGCCACTTGCAAAAAGGTGACTTGCTCCTGATGCCGGATCTGCATGTCCAGGCTGTTCACCGGGGCCTCGAATGTGTTGCAAAGCCATAGCTCGTTTAGCCTGGCAAGGCCTCGTACGGAAAAGTCAGACGTTAGTTCACAGTCCTGCAGGTGCAGCCTTTGCAAACGCGGGAATCTTTTCAATTGCTCGGCAAAGCGCGAATCCAGCCTGAATTTCGAATAAGCCCGTTCGATCACGTTCCATCCTTGAAACCGCCCTTCCACTTCGATTGCCTGACTGGTAATGGTCAGACTTTCAAGATTGGGAAACTGTGCGCAAAACACGTCCGGGTCCAGCCGGCCACGGCCTCTTAAAGTCAGAGAAACCACTGAGCTGAATTTCAAGGAAAGCGGTTTTTGAACTGGCCATATCGTCAGATCGATTTCCAGCTTGAAGCCCACATGCCGCCCGTCACGGTAGACGCGCTGTTCGGGCTGGCCTTGCCATCTATACAGCTGGCGAAACGTCGTCCACACATTCCGCGCCTCATGTAACTCCTTGTCCGATGAAATGCGACCTCGACTGATCGGCAGGTCAAAACGCGTCGAGTCCAATTGCGCCAGCCCAAGCTCGATATGCTTGAGCTCAAGCTCTGCCCCGTCCTTGTCATCGAACCGGGTGATGAAGGCGTCCGCGTCCTCGTCGGTCGTGTCGGGCAGGTACTTGCGGATCTGCTCCCGGGTAGTTGGTTCCGCGACTTCACGCGCATACCAAAGTCCGCTGTCCACATCGCGCAGCATCACCGGGCCGGATGGGAGCAACTCGCTTGGCCGCCGGGCTCGATACAGACCCGTCGCAGGATCCACTGCGACAGGCACCAGGTCGCCGTTGACCAGGTCTGCGTAGGTTCGCCGACTGATCACCCGCAAACCCTCACTGTTGACCTGTGGAAGTATCGCTCGGGCGTTGGTGACGTAATTGTCCAGCGAAGGCTGGGTGGCGGGAGGGCGAATACCTTCTGCGAGTGCGCGCACCACAACGGCCGCGGCAGGGGGTATGGCATCTAGGGTCGCATCACTGGATGATTCGGCGCGCGGCAGCAAATGATGCGAAGCAAAATTCACATCGACGCCTGTGCGACCCGGGTGGCCGTGGAGCGAAATGTCGGCGTCCGCAGCCCGATGCAGGCTGTCCGGAACGTCCACGTGGGTACCGCCACCGCGAGGGGGTTTTACTGGCATGTTTTCATCCTTGAAAAAGACGTCCCATGCAGTCGAGCAAGGGGACGACGGGTTTCGGCATCCTGCCGTTTGAAGGGGCAAACGATAGCGTGGACGAGCATCGGACGGAGATGGGAAAGGGAGACGGCCGCAGTGGGAAACGACCTCAAACAGTGTCGGAGCGCGCCCAGTGATGAGGACTTGCCCCTAGGGCTCGCTCAAGCGGATCTCCAGCCGCCAACGATCATCGATCTCGCTGCCAACCCAGTCGCCCTGCAACGGGCGCGCTGCCAGCACCGTCAGCAATAACCCTCCATCGCTTTTGCGCGTGCGCCAGTTGACGTCCTTGCCGTTGAGCCTGAGCTGGCCTTTCTGCGGTCGACCTTCGGCCTGAAACAGCAGCGCGACGGTGCCATCGATAATCTCGCCGTGCAGTTTCGGCTCGTTGTTGAACCACACCACCAGGCCGCCATCGGTGACCTCGACACGCTCCAGCACGCTTGGATCGGGCGTGGTCAGACGGCCAATCATCAAGCCGATCATCAAGCCGACAATCGCCAGCGAGCCGATGACTCGCGGGAATAGTTTCGAACGGTTGTCCACAGGCGGCGTAGAATGCCGCTCATCTTTACCTTCGGAGCCGTGCATGTTTCACGTCATCCTTTTTCAACCAGAAATTCCGCCGAACACCGGCAACGTTATCAGGCTGTGCGCCAACAGCGGCTGCCACCTGCATTTGATCGAACCACTGGGTTTCGAGATGGACGACAAGCGCCTGCGCCGTGCCGGTCTCGACTACCACGAATATGCCACGTTGCAGCGTCACGCTGACCTGGCCAGCTGTCTGGAAAGTCTGGGTAACCCGCGCGTGTTCGCTTTCACCACCAAGGGTTCGCGGCCGTTCCATGATGCCGCGTTCGTGCCCGGCGATGCGTTTCTGTTCGGCCCGGAAAGCCGTGGCCTGCCGGCGGACGTGCTCGACGCCCTGCCCGCCGAACAGCGCCTGCGCCTGCCGATGCGCGAAGGCTGCCGCAGCCTGAACCTGTCCAACACCGTGGCGGTCGCCGTATACGAAGCGTGGCGGCAGAACGACTTCAAATAGTTTTCGCCTGACCAAAACAATCGCGGGCAAGCCCGCTCCCACAGGAATGTGCAAACCTGTGGGAGCGGGCTTGCCCGCGATGCGTATCCGAGCCTTTATTGAACGGTCGGGGTCTCGCCGCTTTCCTGCATGCGCTGCAGCTCTTGCGCGTACAGGGCGTCGAAGTTCACCGGGGCCAGCATCAGCGCCGGGAACGAACCGCGGGTGACCAGGCTGTCCAGGGTTTCGCGGGCGTACGGGAACAGGATGTTCGGGCAGAACGCACCGAGGGTGTGGCTCATCGAAGCCGCGTCCAGATTCTTGATCAGGAAGATACCGGCCTGTTGCACTTCAGCGATGAAGGCCACTTCTTCACCGTTTTTCACGGTGACGGAAAGGGTCAGCACCACTTCGTAGAAATCGCCTTCCAGCGCTTTCTGGCGGGTGTTCAGATCCAGACCGACCGCCGGATCCCACTGCTGGCGGAAGATCGCCGGGCTTTTCGGGGCTTCGAAGGACAGGTCGCGTACGTAGATGCGCTGCAAGGAGAATTGCGGTGCGGTTTCTTCTTCGCTGGCTGCAGTGTTCTGTTGGTCAGTCATCTCAGGTCCTTATCGATCTTGGGTCTTTTAGGGAGTGCTGTACGTGGGTGCAGCCGTTCAGCCCTTGAGCAGCGCGTCGAGTTTGCCGGCGCGCTCCAGGGCGTATAAATCATCACAACCGCCGATGTGCTTTGCGCCGATCCAGATTTGCGGCACGGACGTGCGCCCGGCCTTTTTGGTCATTTCGGCACGCAGCTGCGGCTTGCCATCGACCTTGATCTCTTCGAAGGCCACGCCTTTGCTGGCGAGCAGATGCTTGGCGCGCGAGCAGTAAGGGCAGTAATCGCTGGAGTAGACGATGACTTCGCTCATGTCATTTCACCAGCGGCAGGTTGTCGCCTTTCCAGCTGGAAATCCCGCCGGACAGCTTGGCGGCGGTGAAGCCGGACTTCATCAGTTCGCGGGCGTGGGTGCCGGCGGTCTGGCCGAGGGCATCGACCAGAATGATGGTCTTGGCCTTGTGTTTTTCCAGCTCGCCGACGCGGGCGGCCAGTTTGTCTTGCGGGATGTTCACCGCGCCGACGATGTGGCCAGCGGCATAATCCTTGGCCGGACGGATGTCCACCACCACGCCTGCGTCTTTATTGACCAGTGCGGTCAGTTCGCCGGTGCTCAGGCTCTTGCCGCCGCCCTGCATCGTGTGCGCCAGCAACAGAGCCAGAAGTACGACGAAGATACCGACAAGAATGTAGTGGTTAGTGGCAAATTCAATCAGGTGAGCAACCATCGAAGGAGGTTCCAGGGCGTTAAAATGTCGGCCAGTATACACAGCCACTATGGTCGGCCAAACCCCGTCCGGCGGTGACGCGGTCGGAACTTCGCTTTAAACTCCAACTCCGTTTTCCATCGCCCTCTTCTTTATCAGCCACGAGTGGATTCCATGACGACTACGCCCAAACCTTTGGTCCTGATGATTCTCGACGGCTTCGGTCACAGCGACAGCCCCGAATCCAATGCCGTGTTCGCGGCGAAGAAACCTGTGCTGGATCGTCTGTGGGCCACCGTGCCGAACGGCTTGATCTCGGGCAGCGGCATGGACGTCGGTCTGCCGGACGGCCAGATGGGCAACTCCGAAGTCGGCCACATGAACCTCGGCGCCGGGCGCGTGGTGTATCAGGACTTCACCCGTGTGACCAAAGCGATCCGCGACGGCGAATTCTTCGAAAACCCGACCATCTGCGCCGCTGTCGATAAAGCCGTGGCCGCCGGAAAAGCCGTGCACTTCATGGGCCTGCTGTCCGATGGCGGCGTGCACAGCCACCAGGATCACCTGATCGCCATGGCCGAACTGGCCTTCAAGCGCGGCGCCGAAAAAATCTATCTGCACGCCTTCCTCGATGGCCGCGACACGCCGCCGAAAAGCGCTGTCTCGTCGATCGAACTGCTCGACGCGACGTTCCAGGCATTGGGCAAAGGCCGGATCGCCAGCATCATCGGCCGCTATTACGCCATGGACCGTGACAACCGTTGGGATCGCGTCGCCCAGGCCTACAACCTGATCGTCGACGGCAACGGCGAATTCAACGCCGCCACCGCTCAGGAAGGTCTCGAAGCCGCCTACGCCCGTGGCGAAAGCGACGAATTCGTCAAAGCCACTTCCATCGGTGAGCCGGTCAAAGTCGAAGACGGCGATGCCGTGGTGTTCATGAACTTCCGTGCCGACCGCGCCCGCGAGCTGACCCGGGTGTTCGTCGAAGACGATTTCAAGGAATTCGCGCGCGCCCGTCAGCCGAAACTGGCCGGTTTCGTCATGCTTACCCAGTACGCCGCAAGTATTCCGGCACCGTCGGCCTTCGCCGCCGGCAGCCTGGAAAACGTTCTTGGTGATTACCTGGCAAAAAACGGCAAGACCCAGCTGCGCATCGCTGAAACCGAGAAGTACGCTCACGTGACCTTCTTCTTCTCCGGCGGTCGTGAAGAACCGTTCCCGGGCGAAGAGCGCATCCTGATCCCGTCGCCGAAAGTCGCCACCTACGACTTGCAGCCGGAAATGAGCGCGCCGGAAGTCACCGACCGTATCGTCGACGCCATCGAAAACCAGCGCTACGACGTGATCGTGGTCAACTACGCCAACGGCGACATGGTCGGCCACAGCGGTGTGTTCGATGCAGCGGTCAAAGCGGTCGAGTGCCTCGACACCTGCGTCGGTCGCATCGTCGATGCGCTGGAAAAGGTCGGCGGCGAAGCTTTGATCACTGCCGACCACGGCAACGTCGAAAAAATGGCCGATGAAGAAACCCACCAGGCGCACACCGCACACACCACCGAGCCGGTGCCGTTCATCTACGTCGGCAAACGCGACCTGAAAGTGCGCGAAGGCGGCGTGCTGGCGGACGTGGCACCGACCATGCTGATGCTGTTGGGTCTGGAAAAACCGGCGGAGATGACCGGGACTTCGATTCTGGTCTGAGCCGAATCCGGAAAACACCGCAAAAACCCTGTGGGAGCTGGCTTGCCAGCGATAGCAAGCTGACAGCCAGCATTTATGTTGAATGTGCAGCCGCCATCGCTGGCAAGCCAGCTCCCACAGTGGTTTGTGCTGGTTTCGAAGATTATTTTCAGCTGTATCTCCAGCCAGTTATCACACAGCCCCAATTGGGCGTTTTTTTTGCAGCCTCGGGCGGGCATACTAGGCCGTCCCTTACCCTGGTGCCGCCCGCCCCTATGCTTCGCGTCCTGATCGCCCTTGCTCTGACCTGTCTGCTCCAGCCGGCCTTCGCCGACGAGCGCGCGCAAACCCAACAGCAGTTGGACGCCACGCGTCAGGATATCGCCGAGCTGAAAAAGCTTCTGGGCAAGCTGCAGGAAGAAAAGTCCGGCGTGCAGAAAGAGCTCAAGGGCACTGAAACCGAGATGGGCAAGCTGCAGAAGCAGGTCGACGCGCTGCAGAAAGAACTGCAGAAAAGCGAATCCGAGCTGCAGCGGCTCGATGCAGAGAAAAAACTCCAGAGCGCGCGCACTGAACAGCAGCGACTGATCGCCATTCAGGCCCGAGCGGCGTACCAGAACGGCCGCCAGGAATACCTCAAGCTGCTGCTCAACCAGCAGAATCCCGAGAAATTCGCCCGCACCCTCACCTATTACGACTACCTGAGCCAGGCACGCCTGGAGCAGTTGAAGAACTTCAACGAAACCCTGCGCCAACTGGCCAATGTCGAAAAAGACATCGGTCTGCAGCAAGCGCAGTTGCTGGTGCAGAAAAGCGACCTCGACACGCAGCGCGAAGCACTCGAGAAAGTCCGCAAGGAGCGCCAGCAGGTTCTCGCCAGACTCAATGACGACGTCAAGGCCCGCGACCAGAAACTCGCCGCCCGCGAGCAGGATCAGGCAGACCTGTCTAAAGTCCTTAAAACCATTGAAGAAACCCTGGCCCGTCAGGCTCGTGAGGCAGAAGAAGCGCGGCAGAAAGCGCTGATCGCCCAGCAGGAAGCGGAAAAAGCGTTTGCGTGAGGCGCAGGCTGAAAACAGCGACGCCCCACGAAAACCCGCCAGATCAAGCCCCGGCGCGCTGGTATCGAGCAGCGGCGAAACGTTTGGCGGGCCTTTTGCTGCAACGCGGGGAAAACTTCCGTGGCCGGTTGATGGTCGATTACTCGCACGCTTCGGTGAAAGCCGTGGCGACGACGCCCGCACCAAGTGGGATGGCGTGATGATCAGCGCCTCCGCCGGCAGTCAGGTGCATGCCGTACATGGCGGGCGCGTGGTGTTCGCCGATTGGCTGCGCGGTGCCGGTTTGCTGGTGATCCTCGATCATGGCAACGGTTTTCTGAGTCTTTACGGCCACAACCAGACGCTGCTCAAGTCGGCGGGTGATGTGGTCAAGGCGGGCGAGTCGATTTCCACTGTCGGTAACAGTGGCGGTCAGGACACGCCAGCGCTGTATTTCGCAATTCGTCAGCAGGGTCACCCGAGTGATCCGGCGCAATGGTGCCGTGCGCAAGGATAAGCGCACCACCTAATTCAGGAGTTCGTTCGACATGCTGCATTTGTCCCGCCTTACCTCGCTGGCCCTGACGATCGCCCTGGTGATCGGCGCGCCTCTGGCGTTCGCCGCGCAACCGGCCCCGACCGTCGCTCCGGCAGGCACTGCCGCGACCGCCAAGGCGCCGTTGCCACTGGAAGAGCTGCGCACCTTCGCCGAGGTCATGGACCGGATCAAAGCCGCGTACGTCGAGCCTGTGGACGACAAGACCCTGCTGGAAAACGCGATCAAGGGCATGCTCAGCAACCTCGATCCGCATTCGGCCTACCTCGGCCCGGAAGATTTCACCGAGCTGCAGGAAAGCACCAGCGGTGAATTCGGCGGTCTGGGCATCGAAGTCGGCGCCGAAGATGGCTTCATCAAGGTCGTCTCGCCGATTGATGACACGCCAGCGTCGAAGGCGGGCATCCAGGCCGGTGACTTCATCGTCAAGATCAACGGCCAGCCAACCCGTGGCCAGACCATGACCGAAGCCGTCGACAAGATGCGCGGCAAGATCGGCCAGAAAATCACCCTGACCCTGGTTCGCGATGGCGGCACGCCGTTCGACGTGACCCTGGCCCGTGCAGTGATTCAGGTCAAGAGCGTCAAGGCGCAGCTGCTGGAATCGGGCTACGGCTATATCCGCATCACCCAGTTCCAGGTCAAGACCGGCGAAGAAGTCTCCAAGGCTCTGGCCAAACTGCGCAAGGACAACGGCAAGAAGCTCAACGGCATCATCCTCGACCTGCGCAACAACCCGGGTGGTGTGCTGCAATCGGCGGTGGAAGTGGTCGACCATTTCATCACCAAAGGTCTGATCGTCTACACCAAGGGCCGCATTGCCAACTCCGAGTTGCGCTTCTCCGCCACCGGCAAGGACGAGAGCGAAGCGGTACCGATGGTCGTGCTGATCAACGGTGGCAGTGCCTCGGCTTCGGAGATCGTCGCCGGCGCCCTGCAGGACCAGAAACGTGCCGTGGTCATGGGCACCACCAGTTTCGGCAAGGGCTCGGTGCAGACCGTGCTGCCGCTGAACAACGACCGCGCGCTGAAGATCACCACCGCGCTGTATTTCACGCCGAACGGCCGCTCGATCCAGGCTCAGGGCATCGTGCCGGACATCGAAGTGCGCCGCGCGAAGATCACCAACGAAGCGGACAGCGAATACTTCAAGGAAGCCGATCTGCAAGGTCACTTGGGCAACGGCAACGGCGGCGCCGACAAACCGAGCGGCTCCGGCGGCAAGGCGAAAGCGATGCCGCAGGATGACGATTACCAGTTGGCCCAGGCCCTGAGCCTGCTCAAAGGCCTGAGCATCACGTCCGGCCGCTGAGGATGTTGTTGCGTTCCCTCTGCGTTCTGTTGTGCTGTCTGGCGGGTCTTGCCCAAGCAGAGCCCGCCAGTTCCTCGCCGCACAAGGCCTACCTGACACTGATCATCGATGACCTGGGGCAGAACCTGCCCCGGGATCGTCGCGTGCTCGCCCTGCCCGGCCCGGTCACGGCGGCGATCATGCCCGATACCCCCCACGCCACCGAATTTGCCCGCGAAGCCCATCGCGCCGGCAAGATCGTCATCCTGCACATGCCCATGGACCCGGCCACCGGGCCGTACGCCTGGCGCCCCGAACTGCCCATTGAAGAGCTGCAGAAACGCCTGAATGCCGCGTTTGAAAAAGTCCCGTTCACTGCCGGCATCAACAATCACATGGGCAGCCGCATGACCGCGCAGCCTGCGGCGATGGCGTGGTTGATGGGCGAATTGCAGCGTCGGCACAAGTTCTTCGTCGACAGCCGCACCAGCGCTCAAACGGTCGCTGCGCAGCAGGCGCAGAAGATCGACCTGGCCAGCGTTTCCCGTGATGTGTTTCTTGATGATGAGCGCACCGAAGCGGCCATTGCCACTCAGTTGCAGACCGCGATCGCCTTGGCGCACAAACAGGGTTCAGCGGTGATGATCGGCCATCCGTATCCGCAGACCCTGGCGGTGCTCGAGCGCGAATTACCCAAGCTCAAAGCGCAGGGCATCGACTGGATCGATATCAGGCAGATGATCAGCGTGCGCAGCAACCGCGCCATGGCTGGCCATGGCAAGGATGGCGTTTACCGGTAACACCCGGTCACGTTGCAATACATAGTTACCACCGAACGCCCCTCCCCTTCCGGATAGTGAGACCTGCAACAGGTCGCGACTCCTTTGAGTCGCTTGCAACTATCAGGAGTGCCCATGACAAACAACGCCCCGATTATCCCGCCCGTTGGGCGGACTGAACCGATCCGCATCGATAACCTGCTGATCAACTTCACAACAGAATTTCTGCGCATCTGGGATACCAACGGTTTGTCGGCCAGACCCGCGTCGTTCTGGCGCCCGACTCCGGCTCCCGACGCGCTGCCCGGTTATTTCCCCTTGGGCGACTTCGTCACCAGAGGCGTTGGCAACATCAACGGCGAACGCGTGGTCGCGGTTGTTTGTGAGGCAGACATTGCCAGCACTGACCCCACCAAAGGCAGGGCACTGCGACGTCCCGATGATTACGAGCTGGTCTGGAAGGACTCCGGATCAGGCTCGAAACGAGATCTGTCGATCTGGCGACCGCTAGCTCCCGCAGGCTACGTAGCGCTGGGGTCGGTGTGCTCGAACGATCATGAAAAACCTTCGCTCAACGCGGTGCGCTGCGTTCGCGAAGACCTGGTGATCGCGTCGAATACCACCGATCTGATCTGGGACGACAAGGGCAGCAAGGCCCGACAGCGCGTCAGCACCTGGAGCGCCGTTCCTCCAGCCGCTTTGCCGGGCGAAGTCTACTTGGCATCGGGCAGTTTTTTCAGCTTGAGTGACTACACCCGACCGGCCAGTTTCCCGGTCTACTGCTTGCGCTTGCAGATCGGCCTGCAGATGTCTACACGCCCATCGCCACCGGTGCTCTGCGGCGAGACGCCAACACCTGTAGAGCCAACGGACGATGCGACTTACACCGCCAGCCTCCCCTGGTTCACGGTCAACGATCCGCGTTACACCGCCGCTGAGCAATGGCGTCACTCGCCCTTCTATCTGCTTGAACGCAAGGATCGCTACATCCTCGTCGGTCACGCACGCAACAGTGGCAACGACAGCCAGATATTCAGGTGGAATGCGCAGCGCGCCCAGCGTACTGGCGGCTTGCGTACTTTCACTCAAACCACTTGCATCGAATTCGGGGCGCAATGGCAAACCCGTCAGCACGGCGCGTTGATGTTTTCCGCACGGCTGGGCCACGATTTCACCCAATGCGAACTGCATTCGAATGAATGGCTCAATACAGCGACCATCGAAGTGGTTGCGGTGGTGGACAAAAACCGCTCAGTGGCCGCCTACCTGGCCCAGAGCGAATACAGACTGGTGCGCGCGGACGGCACGGCAGTGACGGATGGTTTCATCTACACCGATGGCAATAGCCTGCACATCAGCCAGTACGCACCCACCGAGCCTGCAACCATCGTCGCGTCGGAGCCAGAGGCGGTCGAAGATCAGACTGTGCTTGCGCCTGCGACCGAGGGCGAAATCAGCACCTCCCTGCCAGAGCCCGAGGAGTCAGCCGTTACAGATAGCGCGCCATGATTTCATCGACCACGCCTTCCTTGCGCAACTGATCCAGCGCGGTCTGTAGCCTGTTGACCACCTCATCGGAGACGTCCTTGTTCAGCGCCAGATATAACTCGGCGCTGTTGAAGCGCAGCACGGTCTTCAGGCCGGTCACGCCATCCTGCCGCGCCAGATAACGGCCGGCAGGATCACCCGTGGCCCACAGATCGATCTGGCCATTGAGCAGTTTTTTTGCGTTGTCCTGATCGCGCAGCACTACTACCGGTTTGAGGCCTTGCTTGGTGAGCGTCTCGGCAATCGCATCGCCCTTGTAGGCGCCGATCTTGTATTTGCGCGCATCATTGAGGGTTTCGAGGGTGATCTTGCTGTCAGCCTTGGCCAGCAGGATCCAGTCGTCCGGGCCGATTGGGCCGACCCATTTGAACAGTCTTTCGCGATCGGGCAGGCGCGCCATGACGAAGGCCCCGTAGCCGGGATTCTCCAGGGCGAGTTTGTAGACACGCTCCCAGGGGAAACGCAGGGTCAGGCTGTAAGTGAGGCCGGCGCGCTGGAACATCTCGCGAACGATGTCCGTGGCAATGCCGTTGATGTTGTCGCCCTGGGCGAAATTCTTGCCGTTCTTCGCCATGTTGTACGGCGGGAAGTTCTCGGTGAGCAGCACCAGATCGGTGTCGGGACTGGTTTCGGCCCGGGCATTGCTGATGAACAACAACGAGGCGCTGGCGAGAACAACAAGCAGGCGTTTGATCATGTCGGGCTACCGGAATCCATGGCGTGCCCAAGAGTGCCTTGGGCGCGCCATGCTGTCCACTGGCCTGTACGCTTTAGCGCATGACGATGCCGCGATGCGACATGTAGGCCTTGGCTTCCTGCACGGTGTATTCGCCGAAGTGGAAAATACTCGCCGCCAGCACCGCACTGGCATGACCTTCGAGAATGCCATCGGCCAGATGCTGCAGATTGCCGACACCACCGGAAGCGATCACCGGAATGCCCAGCGCGTCGCTGATGGCGCGGGTCACGCCGAGGTCGAAACCGTTTTTCATGCCGTCCTGATCCATGCTGGTCAGGAGGATCTCGCCGGCACCGAGGCCTTCCATTTTCTTCGCCCACTCGACTGCGTCGAGACCGGTCGGCTTGCGCCCGCCGTGGGTGAAGATTTCCCAGCGCGGGGTTTCGCCGGGACCGGAAACTTTCTTGGCGTCGATGGCAACGACGATGCACTGCGAGCCGAAATGCTGCGCGGCCTCGCCGACGAACTCGGGGTTGAACACGGCGGCGGTGTTGATCGACACCTTGTCCGCGCCGGCATTGAGCAGATTGCGGATGTCTTGCACGGTACGCACGCCACCGCCGACGGTCAGCGGGATGAATACCTGGCTGGCCATGCGCTCGACGGTATGCAGCGTGGTGTCACGGCCATCGACGCTGGCGGTGATGTCGAGAAAGGTAATCTCGTCGGCGCCCTGCTCGTCGTAGCGACGAGCAATTTCCACCGGGTCACCGGCGTCGCGGATATTCTCGAACTTCACGCCTTTGACGACCCGGCCGTTGTCCACGTCCAGGCAAGGGATGATGCGTTTGGCCAGCGCCATGGTCAGTCCTCAGCCTTGGTACGAATCGCAGAAAGCTTGCGCTTCGGCGACATCGAGAGTGCCCTCATAGATCGCCCGGCCGGTAATCGCGCCGATGATGCCCGGTGCCTTGGCGTCGAGCAGCGACTTGATGTCACCCAGGTTATGGATGCCGCCGGAAGCGATCACCGGAATCCTGGTGGCAGCGGCCAGCGCAGCGGTGAACGGTACGTTGCAGCCCTGCATCATGCCGTCTTTGGCGATGTCGGTATAAACGATCGAGGATACGCCGTCAGCCTCGAACTGCTTGGCCAGGTCAATGACCTGCACGGTGCTGATTTCCGCCCAGCCGTCGGTGGCGACGAAACCGTCTTTGGCATCCAGACCCACGATGATCTTGCCTGGGAACGCACGGCAGGCTTCAGCAACGAACGCCGGATCCTTAACGGCTTTGGTGCCGATGATCACGTAGCTCACGCCCGCCTTGACGTAATGCTCGATGGTTTCCAGCGAACGGATGCCACCACCGATCTGGATCGGCAGGGTCGGGTAACGCTTGGCGATTGCGGTAACCACTTCGCCGTTGACCGGCTGGCCTTCGAACGCGCCGTTCAGGTCGACCAGATGCAGACGGCGGCAACCGCCCTCCACCCACTTGGCAGCCATGCTCACCGGGTCATCGGAGAACACCGTGGAATCTTCCATGCGGCCCTGGCGCAGACGTACGCAGGCACCGTCTTTGAGATCGATAGCGGGAATAATCAGCATCTGGCAAACCTTAAAATTGGAATGTTCAGCTTGGCTCGGGAATCAGTTTTTCTCGAGCGCCCACAGGTCGCTTTCGATGCTTTCAAACCGTTCCTTGAGGTGGGTCTGCACATCGAAAATCGCCCTGTTGTAATAGTGCGGAGCAATCTCGCGGGTAAACAGCTCAAGAATTTCCGCCGCCTCGAACGAACCCAGATCCAGTTCGAAACGGTCTTCCATGAACCGCTGGATCTTGCGATTGGCCTCGCTCTCCTGCTCGGGAGTGAGGGTCAGGATCGGCGGTCTGGATTTCTTGACAGCCATTTACCAGCGACCGTCCCACGCAGCGAAGTTCTGCAGCAGTTGCAAGCCGTGGGTATGGCTTTTCTCCGGGTGGAACTGCACGGCGAAACGCGAACCGTCGGCCAGCGCTGCGGCGAAATCGACACCGTAATGGCCGCTGCCTACAACCTGACGCGCATTGGCGGCGGCGATGTAGTAGCTGTGCACGAAATAGAAACGCGCCAGGTCGGGGATGTCGTGCCACAGCGGGTGACTGATCTTCTGCTTTACCTCGTTCCAGCCCATGTGCGGGACTTTGAGGTGCTCGCCGTCTTCGTGCAGATCCTTGCCGAAGAATTTCACCGCGCCCGGAAACAGGCCGATGCAGTCGACGCCGGCGTTCTCTTCGCTGGTATCGAGCAAGGCTTGCATGCCGACGCAGATGCCGAGGAACGGCCGATCCTGGCTGACCTCACGGACCAGCGAGTCGAAGCCGAGGCGACGGATCTCCGCCATGCAATCGCGAATCGCGCCAACACCCGGGAATACCACACGGTCGGCTTCTCGAATCACGTTCGCGTCGCTGGTAATCAGCACCTTGCCGGCGCCGACGTGCTCAAGAGCCTTGGCCACCGAGTGCAGATTGCCCATGCCGTAGTCGATAACTGCAACCGTCTGCATTACAGAACGCCTTTAGTCGACGGCATTTGCCCGGCCATGCGCTCGTCCAGCTCGACAGCCATGCGCAGCGCGCGGCCGAAAGCCTTGAACACGGTTTCGATCTGGTGGTGAGTGTTGGTGCCGCGCAGGTTATCGATGTGCACGCTGACCAGCGCGTGATTGACGAAGCCCTGGAAGAATTCCTGGAACAGGTCAACGTCGAAACCGCCGACGGTGGCGCGGGTGTACGGCACGTGCATCTGCAGGCCCGGGCGACCGGAGAAATCGATCACCACGCGCGACAGCGCTTCATCGAGCGGCACGTAGGCATGGCCGTAGCGACGGATGCCTTTCTTGTCGCCGATGGCTTTGGCGAACGCCTGGCCGAGGGTGATACCGACGTCTTCCACCGTATGGTGGTCGTCGATATGCAGATCGCCCTTGCATTCGATATCCAGGTCGATCAACCCGTGACGGGCAATCTGATCCAGCATGTGCTCAAGAAAAGGTACACCGATATCGAATCGGGCCTTTCCGGTGCCATCAAGGTTGATCGAGGCTTTGATCTGGGTTTCCAGAGTGTCGCGCTCGACAGACGCCTTACGTTCGGCCATCACCAGCTCCGCAAAATCATTGGGCGAAAAAGGCAGCCATTATAGGCACGCAGGAGGCAAACAGAAACACGAGAGGTGAGATGCCTGACGGATAGAACGCCCGGCTGTCGCGGGTAGACATGTCCATACAAGCCAGTACAGGCATGCCATAAACAAATGTGGGAGCGAGCCTGCTCGCGAATGCGGTACGCCAGCCAACATGGATGTCGACTGGTGCTCCGTCTTCGCGAGCAGGCTCGCTCCCACAGGTTCGGCGTTTATTCAGCTAACACCTTAGTGAAACAATACCGCCGTTTTCTGCAGAGTCACCCACACACCCCACGCCAACGGAATACCCACCACCAGCCATGCCGCGATCGCCAGAGGCTTGGTGCCCGGCGCGGCTTTCCACTCCAGAACGGTGCTGGCGTCAGCACCTTTGTCGTGACCCAGCGCCTGTTCAGCAGCCAGTTCAGCGTCAGTCATGAAATACTTGTCGGCCACCGGGCGCACCATCAGATTGCACAGGAAGCCCAGCACCAGCAGGCCGGCGAGGATGTACAGGGTGATGTCGTAAGCGGCAGCGCGTTCCACGCCGATGCTCAACTGATACTCACGCAGGTAGTTAACCAGCACCGGACCGAGCACACCGGCAGCGGCCCAGGCAGTCAGCAGACGACCGTGGATCGCACCGACCATCTGTGTACCGAACAGGTCGGCCAGATACGCCGGGACCGTGGCAAAACCACCGCCATACATCGACAGGATGATGCAGAACGCCGCCACGAACAGCGCAACGTTGCCTAGATGGCCCATGTTCGGAATCAGCGCATACAGGGCAAAACCCAATGCGAAGAACACGAAGTAGGTGTTTTTGCGCCCCAGGTAGTCCGAGAACGAAGCCCAGAAGAAGCGGCCACCGATGTTGAACAGGCTCAGCAGACCGGTGAAGCCCGCTGCGATCGCCGCGATCGAGGCCAGTTGGCCAGCGTCGAGTTGACCGAACGGCACATCGACGCCCAGCAGTTTGCCGCCGAACACTTCCTGCAACAGTGGCGAAGCCATGCCGAGGATGCCGATACCCGCCGACACGTTCAGGCACAGCACCAGCCAGACCAGACGGAATTGCGGAGTTTTCCACGCTACATTCACGTGAACGTGACGGTTGGTGATCATCGCGTTGGAAGCTTTCTTCGCCGGAGCGGTCCAGCCTTCAGGCTTCCAGCCGGTTGGCGGCACGCGGTAGGACAATGCGCCACCGATCATGAACACGAAGTAAATGGCCGCCATGGCCACGAAGCTCTGCCATACGCCCACGCCTTCTGGCGATGCGAAGTGGCTCATCAGCGCAGTCGCCAACGGTGCACCGACCATCGCGCCGCCACCGAAGCCCATGATCGCCATGCCGGTTGCCATGCCGCGCTTGTCCGGGAACCACTTGATCAGGGTCGACACCGGCGAGATATAGCCCAGGCCCAGACCGATACCGCCGATCACGCCGGAGCCGATCCACATCAGCCAGATCTGGTGGGTATAGATACCCAGCGCGGAAATCAGCAGACCGCCGCACCAGCACAAGGCCGAGACCACGCCCGCTTTACGAGGCCCGGCGTGTTCCAGCCAGCCACCCCAGATCGCTGCCGAGCAGCCGAGGAAGATGAAGAACAGCGTGTAGATCCAGCCGAGCATGGAGATCGGCCAGTCGCAGTTCGACGAAAATACCTGTGCGATGAAGCTCATGTCCGGCGCGCAAGCCACCGGTGCGGTAACGCCCAGTGCCTTGGACAGCGGCAACCAGAACACCGAGAAGCCGTAGGCCATGCCGATGCACAGGTGAATGGCCAAAGCGGCCGGTGGAACCAGCCAACGGTTGAAACCGGGCTTGGCGATGATGCGTTCCTTGGACAGGAACGCAGGCTGGTCGGCTTTGAGGCCGTCCGCCGTGATGCTCGTGCTCATTGTGTATCCCCCAATTGTTAGTATGGTTCGCCAGCCACTGCTCACCCTCGGCCTTATGCACGCAGGCATGACCGTTTTTTAGGTGAAGCTCCTTGAAGGCGCGACGTTAAGTCGCAGACGGGCGGACGAACTGGCGAAGGTTACCATTCTCAGGTGACAGAAAAACCAAACTGATATCACCTTTTTTCAAGTCATCTGTTCTCGTACGACTCGGGAAGCCGCCAACCCCGCGTCTGCAAAGGCACCACGCCGTTTGCTACTTGTCCCATTTATGCGTGCGAAAAGTTACCCGTCGCCTTGGCGGGGCTGAACGACTGGTGAACCAAGCGCAAAAAATGGCGTCGCAAGCGGGGCCGGATTGCGCCCTCTGGCGCCCGCCGGGCATCCTCAAGCGCAGGCCCGGTGGCGAAGTTGCAGGTGCCGCCGCCGACCCTCGGCAGATGACGCCACACCGAACCGGGTGCCGGCAGCGCTATACTCCCCGGCCAAATGACGAATTCGACTAACTACAAGGACTCGCCCATGAAAGCGTTCGGCAAAATCCTGGGTCTGGTACTTCTCGGGCTGTTGCTGATCATTGTGGCGGCAGGTTTTGCCCTGACCCACCTCTTCGATCCCAACGACTACAAAGACGAGATCCGCCAGATAGCCCGCGACAAGGCCCACATCGAGCTGACGCTCAATGGCGATATAGGCTGGAGCCTGTTCCCGTGGCTTGGTCTGGAACTGCACGAAGCCAGCGTCGCCACTCTGGCCAAGCCTGCCGAACCGTTTGCCGACTTGCAGATGCTCGGCCTGTCCGTGCGCGTGCTGCCGTTGTTGCGCCGCGAAGTGCAGATGAGCGACGTGCGCGTCGAAGGCCTCAACCTGCGCCTGAACCGCGACAAGAACGGCCACGGCAACTGGGAAGACATCGGCAAGGTGCCTGTGGCGCCTGGCTCGACTCCACCCGCCACACCGGGCGCGACCGCCAGCGAGCCGACCGTCGCCGTGGAAAAACCGGCGCAACCGATCCGCCTCGACATCGACAGCCTGACCGTGAACAACGCCCGCGTTGAGTACACCGATGAGCTGACCGGCAAGCAGTTCAGTGCCGAAAGCATTCAGTTGAGCACCGGCCCGGTACACGATTCGACCAATATCCCGGTGAAAGCCACCGCGTTCCTCGGCACCAATCAACCGGTGCTGCGCGTGCGTACCGAGCTCAACGGCGAGCTGCGCTTCGAGCGCGCCCTGCAACGCTACAAGTTCGAAGACTTGAAGCTGACCGGCGAACTCGCTGGCGATCCGCTGCAAGGCAAAACCATGACCTTCTCCGCTCAAGGGCAGTTATTGCTGGATAAAGCAGCGAACGTCGCCGAATGGACCGGCATCAAAATTTCCGCCAACCAGTTGCGCGCCCTGGGCGAGTTGAAAGCCAACGACCTCGACAAGACGCCACAGATCAGCGGCGGCATTTCCATCGCCCAGTTCGATTTGGCGAAATTCGTCGACAGTATCGGCCAGACACTGCCGGCGATGGGCGAAGGCAGCCTGAGCAAGGTCGAACTGGTCAGCCGCGTTGCGGCCACCCCGACCAGCCTGTCGTTCGACAACATCAACCTGAAACTCGATGACAGCAGCTTCAGTGGCCGCATCGCCGTCGAGGACTTCGCCAAACAGTCGCTGCGCGCGATTCTCAAGGCCGACACGTTCAACGTCGACCGCTACCTGCCACCGAAATCGGCTCAGGCCAACAGCGCCACGCAAACCCGTCAGGCCGAAGTCGCCAGCACCGAGGCCGGCGCCGTCGCGGGTACCACGCCGCTGCCGGACAAACCGAGCAAAACCGCCTGGAGCACCGAGCGCCTGCTGCCGGTCGAGCGCCTGGCCAAACTGGATGTGGACGCCGACCTGACTTTCGGCCAACTGACCCTCGACAAGCTGCCGATCCAGAACGCCGCGCTCAAAGCCACCGGCCAGGGCGGCCTGCTGACACTGACTAACCTGAGCGGCGATCTGTACAACGGCGGCTTCGTCGCCAACGGCACACTCGACGTGCGCCCAAGCGCGCCAGTGCTGAACCTGCAGACCCGGCTCAATCGCGTCCCGGTGGAAAAAATCATCGAAAGCCAGGGCAAGACTCCACCGGTCAAAGGGTTGGTGACGCTGACCAGCAGCCTCACCGGCAGCGGCAACAGCCAACAAGCGCTGATCGACACGCTCAACGGCAACGCCAGTTTCGTCATCAACAACGGCGTGTTGCTCAATGCCAATCTCGAACAGCAATTGTGCAAAGGCATCGCCACCCTCAACCGCAAGACCCTTAGCGGCGAGCCTCGGGGCAAGGACACGCCGTTCGAGGAGCTCAAGGGCAATCTGACCGTGCGCAACGGCGTCGCCAGCAACCCCGACCTGAAAGTGCGTATCCCTGGCATGACCGTCAACGGTGACGGCGACATCGACCTGCGCGTGCTCGGCATGGATTACCGTGTCGGCATCATCGTCGAAGGCGATACCAGCGCCATGCCCGACCCGGCCTGTCAGGTCGGCGAGAAGTTCGTCGGCATCGAGTGGCCGCTGCGCTGCCGTGGCCCGCTGGAACTGGGGGCCAAGGCCTGTCGCGTCGACAATGACCGCCTAGGTCAGGTCGCCAGCAAAATGGCCGGCAACAAACTCAGCGAAAAGATCGACGAGAAATTGGGCGACAAAGTCAGTCCGGAACTGAAAAACGCATTGAAGGGGCTGTTCAAGCGATGACAGCGGAGCAGTTTTCCACGGCGGTGCTGGAGTGGTTCGACCGCCATGGCCGCCACGACTTGCCGTGGCAGCAGGACATCAATCCGTATCGGGTCTGGGTGTCCGAGATCATGTTGCAGCAGACCCAGGTCAGCACCGTGCTCAACTATTTCGAGCGCTTCATGGCGGCGCTGCCGACAGTCGAAGCGCTTGCCGAAGCGCCGGAAGACGAGGTGCTGCATCTGTGGACCGGGCTGGGTTATTACACTCGCGCACGCAATCTGCAGAAGACCGCGAAGATCGTCGTCAGCCAATACGCTGGCGATTTCCCGCGTGACGTGGAAAAACTCACCGAGCTGCCGGGCATCGGCCTGTCCACCGCCGGGGCGATCGCCAGCATCAGCATGGGCCTGCGCGCGCCGATCCTCGACGGCAACGTCAAACGCGTGCTGGCGCGCTTCACGGCGCAAGAGGGCTACCCCGGCGAACCGAAAGTCGCCAAACAGCTGTGGGCCAACGCCGAGCGCTTCACCCCGCACGATCGGGTCAACGCTTACACCCAGGCGATGATGGATCTTGGCGCCACACTCTGCACGCGCAGCAAGCCGAGCTGTCTGCTGTGCCCGCTCAAGCGTGGCTGTGAAGCGCACATGCTTGGTCTGGAAACACGTTATCCGATTCCCAAGCCACGCAAGGCCATCCCGCAGAAACGCACGCTGATGCCGATGCTCGCCAACGGCGAAGGCGCGATTCTGCTTTACCGCCGCCCGTCAACAGGACTGTGGGGCGGTTTGTGGAGCCTGCCGGAGCTGGATGATCTGGAAGATCTGCAACATCTGGCCGATCAGCACTCGCTGACCATGGGCCAGCAGCAGGCGCTGCCGAGCCTGATTCACACCTTCAGCCACTTCCAGTTGTCCATCGAACCGTGGCTGGTTCAGGTGCAGGAAGCCAGCCATCACGTGGCCGAGGCCGACTGGCTCTGGTATAACCTCGCCACCCCGCCGCGCCTGGGCCTTGCTGCCCCGGTCAAGACCTTGCTCGAACGCGCGGCCGCCGTATTGAATGCAGGAGAGTCGCCATGACCCGCACCGTAATGTGCCGCAAGTACAAAGAAGAACTGCCCGCGCTGGAGCGCGCCCTTTCCCGGGCGCCAAGGGCCAGGATATTTTTGACCACGTCTCGGCCAAGGCCTGGGCCGACTGGCAGAAACACCAGACCCTGCTGATCAACGAAAAGCGCCTGAACATGATGAACGCCGACGATCGCAAATACCTGCAGGGCGAAATGGACAAGTACTTCTCCGGCGAGGAATACGCCAAGGCCGAAGGCTACGTGCCGCCAGCCGAATAACCGGTATATTTCGTAAGCGACGGAATTAATTTAAGAAATTTTCAAAAAGTCGTTGACGTAAATCCGAAAAACCCTTTTAATGCGCCCCGTTGCCCAGATAGCTCAGTCGGTAGAGCAGGGGATTGAAAATCCCCGTGTCGGCGGTTCGATTCCGTCTCTGGGCACCAAATACCGAAAACCCTGAATCGCAAGATTCAGGGTTTTTTTATGCCTGCGATTTGATTCCCCTCCCTCGTCCCCTTCGATACACCCGGATTCCAGCTGTACTGGAAAAAACCCGAAATCTGTATCTCTCCGTGTAGATGGCGTTTCGCCAATACTTCAAGCAAGCCTTGGCGAGCCAATGACTGGCTCTACTTTGCGCCCCGCAACACTCTGGACTCCTGTAGCCCTCAGAGCGCAAACCCTGATTTTTGAATCGATCGGCGTCGTCCGCAAGGTCACTTCCTGTCCAGCAAAAAAATCTGAACCCAACCCACAGGCGAACTGCAGTTACTGCTTTTCAAACATTCCAGGATGAATGCTGGCGCCCCCGTGCGCCCGGCAAAAGAGCGAAACGGACGACGTATGATCAAGCAACTCATCAATGAAGACAGTTATGTGCAGATCGGCGATCTTTGCAGCGCAACGATCCAGCTGAAAATCGAAGGACTGAATCCCGCCGGCTCCATCAAGCTGAAGACCGCGCACGCGCTGATCACTGATCTTGAAGTCCGAGGACTGATCAACCACAAGACGCGCCTCATCGAATCCTCATCGGGGAATCTGGGCGTTGCGCTGGCCATGGCCTGCGCCGCCAAGGGCTACAAGTTCGTTTGCGTAATCGACCCGAATATTTCCGCGCCGAACCGCAAGCTGATTCACGCCCTTGGCGCGCAAATGCTCATGGTCGATCAGCGTGACGAGAACGGCGGTTACCTGAATTCGCGGATTCGCCTGATCGAACAACTGGTCGCTGACAACACCGACTACATCTGGCTCAACCAGTACAAGAATCCGACCAACCCCCTCGCCCACTATCAAGCGACTGCCAGGTCCATCGCGCGCAAGTTTCCCCAGGTGGATTACCTGTTCGTCGGCGCGGGCACCACCGGCACGCTGATGGGCTGCAAGAACTACTTCGCCGAACATCATCCGCAGACCAAAGTCATTGCCGTCGATACCGTCGGCTCGGTGACGTTCGGCCTGCCGGGCGGCACGCGCCATATCCCGGGGCTCGGCACCAGCCGCCTGCCGGAGATATTCGAGTCGTCGGGCATTCACGACTTCCTGTCGATTCCCGAGGAACAGACGATCAAGGTCTGCCGTTGGCTGGCGCAACGCTACGGCCTGCTCTTCGGCGGCTCCACCGGCACTGTGCTCGCCGGCATCCGCCAGTGGGCGCCGCATATCCGGCCCGACGATGTCGTGGTGGCGATCTCCCCCGACATGGGTGAGCGCTATCTCGAAACCATCTATTCCGACGACTGGGTCACCCAGCGGATCGGCGCAACCGCACTGCAGCCCCTTTTCCCTGAAATCGCTCTGGCACTCTCGGCGTAATCCTCATGACCACACAGAATCTGATCCAGCCGTTCCACGTCATCCCCGGCGCTGTCGTCAAAAACATCCTCAACGGGCTGCGGCATGCAACCATCGACATGGTGGCGCAGACCTACCTGACCCACGAGCGTGGCGAAACCGTTAACCCCGACAGTTACTTTTTGCGTTTCCCTGCGCAACCGGCGAACCGGATCATTGCGCTGCCGGCGGCCATCGTCGACAGCGAGGGCGATCAATCCGTCTCCGGGATCAAGTGGATTGCCAGTTATCCCGACAACATCAAGTCAGGCATTCCGCGCGCATCTGCCGTGCTGATTCTCAACGACCCGCAGACCGGTTATCCCTACGCCCTGCTCGAAGGTGCGCTGATCAGTGCCGTGCGCACGGCGGCGTCGGCGGTATTGGGTGCCTGGTGGCTGAATGGCCAGAACCGCCACGCGGCGACACTTTCGATCATTGGTGGCGGGGTAATCTCAAGAAATATCCTCGAGACTTTCGTCGCGGACGACTGGTCCTTCGACAGCGTGGGCATTCACGATCTCAACGCCGAATCGGCGCAAGCCCTCGCGGAATTTGGCGAACAACTGGGCCTGCCGGATGTGCGTCTGCTGTCGCTCGAAGACGCACTGACAGCCGACATCGTGGTGTTCGCCACCAGCGCGGGCGAGCCCTACGTAAAAGGCCAGGGCACGTTCCGCCCGGGGCAGATTGTTCTGAACATCTCGCTGCGGGATATCGGCGCCGAAATCATCGAGGAAAGTTACAACTACTTCGACGACATCACCCATTGCCTGAAGGCCAATACCTCACCGCATCTGGCCGAGCAGCAATACGGCCATCGCGACTTTGTCACCGGCACAGTGGCGCAGCTGATTCGCGGTGACCTGCATGTCGCCCAAGACAAACCGCTGATCTATTCGCCATTCGGCATGGGCATTCTCGATCTCGCGATTGGCCGGATGATCCACGACATTGCGGTGGCGGCCGGTACGGCAATTGCCATCCCCTCATTTTTTGGCGAGGAGCGCAGATGGTGAAGGCGCCTGTGCACATCGGCCTGGTCGGCTGCGGTTCGCGCGGATTGTCGATATTCGAGCGCCTGTTGAGCCGCGCCGAGGAACGCCCGCAACAACCGGTGTTCATCGACATCTTCGAGCCCAACGTGCTCGGCAGCGGCGCGCACTGGCCCGATCAACCGGACTACCTGCTGCTCAACACCGTCGCCGGTCAGCTCGGGGTATTTCCCGACGCAGCAGCGTTCGGTGATCTGACCGACGCCCGGGAACGACCAGGGCCGGACTTTCTCGCGTGGTGCAGAGCCCGGCGCGTCAAGGTTGACCCCGACAGCGGCCTGCTCGCCGCCGACGGTCGCGACGTCGAGCCGGAGGATTTTCTGCCACGGCACCTGCTTGGCGCTTATCTGGCCGACGCCTTCACGCGGATCCTCGCGACCGCACCCGCCTGGGTCACGGTCAATCTGCATCGGCATCAGGTCACGGCGGTCGAGCGCAACGAGAATCAGCAATACATTCTGCTGACCGCCGAAGGCGCTGCGGTGACGGTGGATCGTCTGGTGCTGACCGTTGGCCACACCGGACGCCTGCGCCTGGCGGGGCAGAACCGGGTCGACAACGTTTACCCGCTGCCGGGCAGCCTCACCACCGTCGAGCCCGGCGAAACGGTGTTGATCGAAGGGTTGGGCCTGGGCGCCATGGACACCCTGGCGGCGCTGACGGCTGGCAGAGGCGGGATCTACAAACCCATGGCCGATGGCAGTCACACTTACCAGCCTTCGGGTCAGGAGCCGGTGATCTTCATTCAGTCGCGGGACGGGCTGCCGTTTCGCACGCGTCCCAATGGCTTGATCGGCTGCCCCCGCCATAGCGCCGTGCTGCTCACGAGCGAGCGTATCGAATCGTTGCGGGTCAACGCGCACAACCGCCGACTGGATTTCGAACGGGACATTCTCCCGCTGATGCTGCTGGAGATGCGTGCCGCTGCGGTCGCCGTCCTGCATAAACCCTCAGCGCCGCAACAGCTGCTTGAGCAGCTCAGAGCCGTCAGCGTTGCCGGCCCTGCCGGTGTGGCCGCTTGTGAAGCCTTGCTGCGCGAGTTCGAAGCGATTGCCGGCGCAATCAGTCCGCTGGAGCTGATCAGCCACAAACTGCCCGACAGCGTCACGCCCTACAACTATCACGCATGGATTTACGACACCCTCGAAGCCGACTTGCAAGAAGCGCGTCTGGGACGCGGAGCGTCGCCGATCAAAGCCGCCATCGAAGTCTGGCGCGACTTGCGTGACCGGCTGCGTGAGGCGGTCGATTTCGACGGGCTCACCGAAGATTCGCATCGGCAGTTCTATGGCCGCTGGCACAAGGCGATCAACCGTCTGGTCGCCGGCCCGCAGAAGGAGCGCCACGCCGATCTGCTCGCGCTGTGTGATGCCGGTTTGCTGACCTTTCTCAAGCCCGGCTCACGCCCCGCGATCGATCACTTCAAGCGAGTCGCCGGTTACGTCCAGAGCAGCGGCGTCACCCACAGCGACTGCGCACCTGTGCGCGACCTCGCGCGCCTGGGCCTTGTGCGTCCACGCACCGATGTGCCGGGCATCGACGGCATCGATGTCGACGCGGCGTCCAACCCCAAGTCGAACAGCGGCGAAACGGTGCGTGACATCTGGGTGCTGGGTCCGCTCGCTGAAGGCTCCTGTTATTACAACCACTACGTCACCTCGGCGGGCGCACCTTCGCGGCTGTTCATGGACGCCCATCGAGTCGCCACCGCCATCCTTGAGACAGGAACTCGCGCATGAAACTCTACTATCAGACGCATTCGCCGTACGCCCGCAAGGTGTTGGTGCTGGCTCACGAACTTGGCATCGCATCGAGCCTTGAGGTGATACATCACGAGACCAGCCCGACTTCACCGAACGCGACCATTTACCAAGCCAACCCCTTGGGTAAACTGCCGGTGCTGATGCTGCCCGACGACACCGCACTGTTCGATTCCATCGTGATTTGCGAATACCTCGATGACCTGAGCAACGGCCGTAAATTCATCCCGGCAAGCGGCCCCGAGCGCTACAAGGCGCTGCGCCTGCAGGCATTGGCGCAGGGCATGTGCGACGTCGGCATCAAGCTGCGCTGGGAAGTCGAGCGGCGCCCCGAGGCTTTGCGCTATCCGGCGTACGCGGACGGCCAGGCCTACAAACTCAAGGAGGCGTATCGCTTCATCGAAGAACACGTCGACCTCAATGGCCCGATCACCGTTGGCCACATCGCCTTGGCGACCGCGCTGGACTGGATCGCTTTCCGTCAACTCTCGGACTTCTCGGCGCAAGCACGCCTGAGCGAGTGGTATCAGACGTTCTGCCAGCGCGCGTCCATGCGGGCGACCGAGTACAGCGGACAGACGCACGATTAAGCCAAGGAAACCGCTATGAGCTCTCTCTTGCTGCAAATGTCACCGATCGCGCTGGTGATCGCGCTGATCCTGATCCTCCGGCGTCCACCAGTACAGGCGGCGTTGGCCGGTGTGGTGCTGGTGTTGGTGCTGTGGGCACTGGGCGCTGCCGGGCCGGTGTCGGCGGCCATCTCCTCGGCGATATTTCAGGACACCACGATCCTGTTTCTCAGCACCGCGTGCGTCATCGTCCCGGGGCTGGCCTTCGTCATTCTGGTCGAGCGCGGCGGCGCGCCACAGGCCATCGGCGCGTGGGTCAAGGAACTCGGCTGGACACCCCGGCGCAGGTGATTTTCATCGTGCTGGGCCTGGCGCCGCTGCTGGAAGCGATGACCGGCTTCGGCGTTTCGCTGATCGCCACGGTGCCGCTGCTGATGGGGCTTTTCACTCGCCAGTCGGGGATGAAAATCGCTCTCGCCGGCATGGTGATCATGCCGTGGGGCACGCTGGGTCTGGCAACGGTGATCGGTGCCCTGCTGGCACATTTGCCGGCGCAAACCCTCGGTAGCCATTCAGCGCTGATCAGCGCGCCGGTGTTCCTCTGCCTGGCGTCGCTGGCCTTGTGGCAGGCCGGCATCCGCAGGATCACAGCGTGGCTGGGGCTGCTTGTCGTGACGGCCCTGTTCGTTGCCGTGCTGTTTTCCATCAACCTGTGGGTCGGCCCGGAAGTCTCCGGTGTGCTGGCCGGGCTGGCCGTGGCTTGCGTCGGCCTGGGCATCTCCTGGGCGCAACGGAAAAAACTGGTGCGCTGGCCGAGCGCGGCATGGCCTTATCTAGCCTTGCTGGGAGTGATTGTGGCGTCGCGCGGACTGTTCGTGCTGTCGGGCTGGGATGGCCTTTGGGTCATCAGGGGCGAACACGTTTCATGGAAGCCGCTGGCGTCTCCAGGGCTGGCGCTGCTGATCGTGACCGTGCTGATGGCGTTCAGGCAAACCGCGGGGGCGGGTTTCCCGTGGCAAGCGCTGTTGAACCGGGCGAAGTTTCCGGTCACGACAATCTTCCTGTTCCTGCTGCTGTCTCAGGTGATGGTCAACGCCGGATTCCTCGTCGAGGCGCAAAGCGCATTGCAATCCATGTCGGGTATTTCGCTGGCGCCGACGATCGCTCTGCTGGCAGGGATTGCCGGTTATGTCACCGGCTCCAACGTCGGCGGCAACACGCTGGTGATGCCGTCCATTGCCGCGCTGAGCAGCGAACACGGGGCGTGGCTGGCGGCAATGGTCAACAGCGCCGCCGGCCATGGCGCACTTGGCTCGCTGTCGATTCTGTCGTTGATCACCGGACTTGCCGGGGCCAACCGCCAGGAAGAAAACAGCCTGATCCGCTTCGCCTTCGGTCTGGTGGCGCTGAACATCGTCATAGTTGCTGCAACCGGGATCGTTTTGCTCTACTTTCTGTGAATTGTTTCGAATCATCACAGAGAACTTATGGACAGGTTTGATTTGCCGGACAAGCGCTGGCGGATAGTCAAGGACTGGATTATTCGCCAGATCGACAGCGGTGACCTGGCGGCCGAAGCGAAACTGCCGTCAATCCGCGTTCTGGCGCGGATGTTCGAGACCAGCATCACCACGGTGCAGCGGGCGCTGGCCGATCTCGAGGCCGACGCCTACGTCTCGACGGTACCGCGCGTCGGCTACTTCGTCTCGGCATCAGGGCGGGCAAAACCGTCCGGCGCTTTCGACTTTTCCAGTGTCACCGTCAACGTCAATCATGCGGTGGTTGCGATGCTCTCCGAGGCGGCCTCGCGCACCACCGCATCGCTGAATTCGGCCGTCCTGCACAGCGATCTCACGCCCAACGTGTTGCTCAACAAATGCCTCTCGGTGCTGGCCGCCAAGACTGACAACACGCTGAGCGGCCTGGTCGCGCCACCCGGCCTTCCCGCGCTGCGAAGGCGTATTGCCGGCCTGATGCTGACTCGCGGAGTGGTATGCGGGCCGGACGACATTCTGGTGACCTCGGGCGACACCATCGCTCTGGAACTGGCCCTCGAAGCCGTCGCGTCGAAAGGCGCTACCGTCGCCATCGAAACCCCGACCTATTACGGCATCCTGCAGACCATCGAACGCCTGGGCATGCGCGCCCTGCCGATCCGCACCGACGGCCGCACGGGCCTGGATGTCGATCATCTGGAAGAAGCCCTGAAGCAAAAAAAGGTCGCGGTGATTTTTCTCAACCCGACGCTGCAGAATCCGCGTGGCTTCATCATGCCCGACGACGCGCGCGCGACTTTCAAGGATCGCCCGGGAAGCGGATGTGCCGATCATCGAAGACGACATCTTCTTCGACCTGGTGCCCGAAGCTGATCGACCGCGCGCCCTCAAGAGCTACGACAGCAGCGGCCAGACGATCTACTGCTCGTCCTTTTCCAAAACCATCGCGCCGGGTTATCGCGTCGGCTGGTGTCTGGCCGGCAAATACCGCAATGCCATCCTCGCGCAGATGTTTTCGCGCAACCTGGCCGTTTCCAGCCTGGCGCAAAATGTTCTCAATGAATTCATCGGCCGTGGCTACATGGACGAGCACTGCGCCAGATTGAGGTCGCAACTCTCTTCGCTGGCGAGTTTTGTCGAAGCGCTGGTGCGCACGGATTTCCCGCTCGGGACCGTCTATGTGCCACCGCGCGGCGGTTTCATCCACTGGGTCGAAATGCCTGCACACACCGACATGCCGGCGCTGCAGCAACTGGCCACGGAGCGTGGTTGCCACGTGGCTGGCAGCGGCATATTTTTCGCCGACGGCCAGGCCTCCACAGGCGTGCGCATTTGCCTCGGCACTACGCTGACCCCGGCGGTGATCGGCATTCTCAAGGTGATCGCCGAATGCGCCCACCTTGCCGCACGCCCGACGAGCCCGCGGCAGATGCCGACTGAACAGCTGCAAGAGCTGGCAGTTTCCTGACCGACTTGCGCGAGCCTCGCTTATGAATCAGAAAAGAACCCGTATTCGCTTGCCGCATCCCCCGCCGTATCGCCCGAGCCACTGGACATTCTGGCTGACGGTGCTCGCTGGGGTGCTGATTGCCTTAGCCGTGTGTCTTTCGATCTACATGCTTATCGAAAGCTGGATCAGCGGTTCCATCACCACCAACAATCGCGGACCGCGCAGCACCTACACCTTGGCACTGCAACCTCGGCGATACTGGTTCGAGTTCATGTGGCAGAGCTTCTGGACCGCGTTCATGTTGGCCATCGGTGTGTTCGGGCTGTGGATTTATCGCAAAGGACGGGTGCGTGAGCAGAGGCCGAAGGGCAAGCGCTCGCGATGATGCAACTGGGGCGCTTTTTTGAAGCAGCCTCTTACCTGCCTGTTCTTTCATTCCAGCGCAACACCAGATCGCTCACCGCAGCGCTGCCAACTCTGCGGCGATTGACTGGGCAAAAGTACGAAATGGACTACGGACATTTACCCTGTTACGCGCCTTCCGGTGGCAATGTCCTGCAACGCCTGTCCCACCCTTCCTTCCGAACTCGCAGGTTCGCCCGACATACCTGCGCCGCCTTCCCCGGCATGCTTGCGTCTCTGTTTCCAGAATGCGGAAGACCCGATGAGCCAGCTCAAACCTGCTGATACGCAAGACCATAAAATCGATTCACTGCTGGGCGAACTGGGCGAGCTGATTCGCCAGGCGCGGCAAAAAGTGCTACGCGCGGTCGATACGATTCAGGTGCAGACTTGTTGGCAAATCGGCCGGCATATCGTCGAGTTTGAACAACAGGGAGCCCAACGTGCGGGATATGGGAAAAAATTGATTGGCCTACTGGCTAAGGATCTGACCGGGCAATTCGGGAAAGGGTTTGATGAAACCAATTTGTGGAAGATGCGCCTGTTCTATCAAAAATTTCCAATTCGAGACGCACTGCGTCCCGAATTGAGCTGGACCCACTACCGCCGGCTACTGCGGGTCGAAAGCGAGAAAGCGCGCCTGTGGTACATGAACGAATGCGCCGACCTCAACTGGTCAAGCCGCGCCCTTGATCGTCAGATCCTGACGCTCTACTACGAGCGCCTGCTGATGAGTCAGGACAAAGCCGAGGTGGTCGAGGAAGCCACGACCAACATCGACGCGATGAAATGCAATCCGCGGGAATTCATTCGCGATCCAGTCATGCTCGAATTCCTCGGCCTGCCCTCAGCAGGCAAAGTCAGGGAAAGCGGACTCGAACAAGCCCTCATCGATCACTTGCAAAGCTTTCTGCTTGAACTTGGCAAAGGCTTTTCCTTTGTCGCCCGCCAACAACGCATCAGCACTGACGGCGTCGACCTCTATATCGATCTGGTGTTCTACAACTATCTGCTCAAGTGCTTCGTGATCATCGACCTGAAACGCGGCAAGCTCAGCGCCCGCGATGTCGGGCAGATGGACATGTATGTGCGCATGTACGACGAGCTCAAGCGCAGCGAAGGTGACAAGCCAACCGTCGGTATCATTCTCAGCGCGGAAAGCAATGACTCGGTGGCGCGCTATTCCATGCTCAAAGGCAATGAGCAACTGTTCGCCAGCAGCTACAAGACGATACTGCCGAGCGAAGAAGAGTTACGTGCTGAACTCAACCGCGAACAGGCGTTGATCGAAGAACGCATGCTCATTCAATCCAGTGAATGAACCGGCCGGATTGTTCTTGATCAGCGCGGCGACTATGGTTGGCACCTAACCGCCGAGGTCAAGCACCATGAGCTGTCAGCAGACATCCGATGTGGGCGACCCAGAGTTGAGCCAAGCAGCTTTGACTTCAACTAAAGCTATGCCCTTCAAGGAAACCGCAGTCGACGGCTACGCACTCGGCGGCTTCACCTGGCGCCACAGTTCGCCCGATCCACAGCGTCCGGTGGTCATCATCAACGCCGCCACCTCGGTGCGCTGTCGGCACTATTCACGGTTCGCGGCCTACCTGTTCAGCCATGGCTGCGATGTGATGACCTACGATTACCGGGGCATTGGCGAATCACGCAGCGAATCGATCAAAGGGCTGCGTGCCTCGTGGACCGACTGGGGCGCGCTGGATTTCGAAGCGATGCTCAAACGCGCGCAGCGGGAGTTTCCCGGTCAGCCAATCGATGTGGTCGCCCATAGTTTCGGCGGTTGCGCGGCGGGCTTGGCGGAGTCGGGCAAGGTGATCCGACGGTTGGTAACCGTCGGTGCGCAGTTCGCTTATTGGCGCGATTACGCCCCTGAACAGCGCTGGCGGATGTTCGGCAAGTGGCATGTGGTCATGCCTTTGATGGCGCTGCTCTGCGGCTATTTTCCAGGCAAGCGAATCGGCTGGCTGGAGGACACGCCAACCGGCGTTGTCTGCGACTGGAGCACCCCCACTGCACGGTACGAGGATCGTCCAAGCGGTCGTGTGCTGATGAAAAAGGCGGGCGCCCTGCCCTTCGATGGCGTCCGCGCGCAGACCCTCGCCATCAGCCTCAGCGATGATCCTTACGGAACGATCCCGGCGATCGAACGCCTGCTCGGCTACTTCAGCAACGCGGCAAAAACCCATCTGCGCATTGCGCCGCAGGACATCGGCGAACGACAAGTCGGACATTTCGGCTTTTTTCGCAGCGCATACCAAGCCACACTATGGCCCATTGCTCTGACCTGGCTGCAGACCGGCGCACTGGCCGCCGATACACCCGGCCGACAAGTGCCACGCAGCTGAGCCCCTCTCAACGCACGACGGAACACATCATGGCCTCCGCCAACAAGCAGCAAAAACGCGCCACCCGGGCCAAAGCCAAGGCCAAGCAGAACCGCACCAAGCGCGCCGAAGCGCCGGTCGAGCTGGACCCGAACGACGACCGCATCGATTTCGAATCGGTGGACCTGACCGAGCTGTTCAAGAAAATGATCGACGCCGAGAAGATCAGCCAACAGGCCATGTGCACCGCGTTCCTTGAAGATCCGCTGCTGGAACTGGTCTATGAGCAGGAAGGTGAGGAAGGCGCGATGGATTTCATCCTCGCAGCGCTGATCGAGTATCGCCAGTGGTCGCAGGAAACCGACGAGGCCGGCGCGCTGGCGTGGATCGAATCTCCGGCATTCCAAGCTGACTACGTAGCGGCATCCGACGCGATCGCTGCACAAACCCAACAGAAGAACTGAGCTCCCATGGCATCCCTGAACAAGCAACAGAAACGCGCCAAACGCGCCAAGGCCAAAGCCAAGCAGATCCGTATGGTCGGGCGCAAACCGCTGGATCAGGACGAAGACCTCGGCCACCTCGCCGAGCCGATCCCGGAATACACCCTGGCGATGTTCAGCAAAATGCGCGATGCCGAAGCCGTCAGCCGCAACGAAATGCTGCTGACCCTGCTGCGCGAACTGGCCTTCATCATCGTCGACCACCCCGAACTGCTCGACATGGAAAACGCCGACAACGAAGGCATGGCCGCCACCCACCTGGCCGCCGACATGCTCATCGACTACCGCATGTGGGCCGACGGCATGACCATCGAACAAGCCCAGGCCTGGCTGAGCGAGCCGCAGTTCATTACGGATTTCGGGGTGGCGCTGGATGCTTATGGGAAGTCGGTAGACACCCAGGAAGACAAGAGCGAATAAGCCCTTCTCAGAAACAAAAACGGCCGCTAGTCATCCCTGACAGCGGCCGTTTTTACATCACGCGTTACGACTCAGTTCAACACCACCGCACCACGTTTCTCCAGCTTGCGCCGGCGCGACACCAGCAGACCGGCAGCCACCACCATCAGACTCAGCAGGCCCGTGGCAAGGATTTCCACGCGGTGGGCTTCCTGGAACAGCATGATGGTCAGCGCGGCGACGATGAAGATGATTACCGCCCAGGTCAGACCCGGGAACAGCCACATGCTGAAGACGATTTTCTCGCCGCGCGCCATGCGCTGCTTGCGCATGCGCAGTTGCGAGAAGGCGATCACCAGGTACACCAGCAGGGCGATGGCGCCGGAGCTGGCCAGGAGGAATTCAAACACCGCGGCCGGAGCCACATAGTTGGCGAAGGTGCAGAGAAACGCTGCGCCGGTCGACAACATCACCGCCCAGTAAGGCGTACCGCTCTTGTTGGTGCGGGTCGACATGGCCGGGGCATCGCCGCGCTTGCCGAGGGAAAAGAGCATGCGCGAGGAGGTGTACAGCGCCGAGTTCAGGCAACTGGTCACTGCGACCAGTACGACGATGTCGACGATCATCTTGGCGTTGGGAATGCCCATGCGCTCAAGTACGGTCTGGTAGGAACCCAGGTTGGCCAAG
Source organism: Pseudomonas sp. AC255 (assembly GCF_979258175.1). Lineage (NCBI taxonomy): Bacteria > Pseudomonadati > Pseudomonadota > Gammaproteobacteria > Pseudomonadales > Pseudomonadaceae > Pseudomonas > Pseudomonas sp. AC255. Next base: position 4,983,520 of record NZ_OZ409841.1, read on the forward strand.
GTAGGATCGTTCCACGGCACCAGCGCAACCACGATGAAAATCGACACCAGATAGAACAGGCCGATCCGCCAGATCACCGAGTTGGTCGCTTTGGAAATCTGCTTGCCAGGGTCTTTCGATTCCGCCGCTGCGATGGTGACGATTTCGGTACCCATGAACGAGAACATGGTGGTCAGGATCGCGCCCAGCACAGCACCCATGCCATTGGGCAGAAAGCCGCCGCTGTCGAACAGGTGCGAAACGCCACTGACCTGGCTGGTCGGCAGGAAGCCGAAAATCGCTGCAAGGCCGAGGCCGATGAAGCCGATGATCGCAAGCACCTTGATCAGGGCGAACCAGAACTCGAACTCACCGTAATTCTTCACGCTGAACAGGTTGGTCACGGTCAGCAGCATGGTGATCACCAGCGCGAAAGCCCAAATGTCGACACCCGGGAACCACGCATGCAGGATGGTCGCGGCGGCGTTGGCTTCCAGCGGAATCACCAACACCCAGAACCACCAGTACAGCCAGCCGATGGTGAATCCGGCCCAGTGACCGATCGCGCGATCAGCGTAAGTCGAGAACGAACCGGTGTCCGGCGAAGCCACGGCCATCTCGCCGAGCATGCGCATCACCAGCACCACCAGAGTACCGGCAGCGGCGTAGGCCAGCAGCACGGCCGGGCCGGCGGCAGCGATGGCGTGGCCGGAGCCGACGAACAGACCGGCGCCGATCACACCGGCGATCGACAACATGGTCACATGACGCGGTTTGAGCCCCTGTTCGAGGCCAGTGGAGCTTGGGGTACTGCTCATAGAGACTACCTTTGCAAGGAAAGCGAGTGCGTCCGGCGCGTCTGTAAATTCTTTCTCGTAAAAAGAATCCAACGGCCTGTTCCTTATTCTGCACGCAATATTTGCGCCAAAATGTTTCAAGTCCTTGAGGGCCGGGGGCTCCGGCATCCGGTGCAAGTCCTTGAGTTTAATGGCTATTCGCCAGAACGTTACCCGGCGACTCACTTTCAAGACGAATTCGCGCACCAGAAACACACAGATAAAGTGTGCGGCGCACAGAAAAAGGGCGAATAAGGAACGTTCGGCCGGATAGCGCTTCCAACACCCCGCCAAAGCTGGCAACATCGCGCCTTTTTTTACGCGGCACCCACGGGTTTGCACGATCAAACACCCGTTCGGTTGTTGACGGGGCGACAGTCTGCTGCGCCGATGCGACAACCCGCCACATGCCACCCGTTTACCGCTCGTAGCGCTGTTGGCTGCCATTGAAACGCTATGCTAGCTTGGCCGCCTCGCCAGGAAGGCCCGCCAACAGCAGGAGCGCAACATATATGAGGAACGCACATGGCTGAGGCCACGCCCGCGCTTGAAATCCGCAACTTGCACAAACGCTACGGACAGCTGGAGGTGCTCAAAGGCATCTCGCTGACCGCCCGCGACGGCGACGTGATCTCGATCCTCGGCTCTTCCGGTTCCGGCAAGTCCACGTTCCTGCGCTGCATCAACCTGTTGGAAAACCCGCACCAGGGCCAGATCCTGGTGGCCGGTGAAGAACTCAAGCTTAAAGCCGCGAAGAACGGCGAACTGGTCGCCGCCGACGGCAAACAGATCAATCGTCTGCGCTCGGAGATTGGTTTTGTATTTCAAAACTTTAATCTGTGGCCGCACATGAGCGTGCTCGACAACGTCATCGAGGCCCCGCGCCGCGTGCTCGGCCAGAGCAAGGCCGAAGCCATCGAAGCCGCCGAAGCGTTGCTCGCCAAGGTCGGCATCGCCGACAAGCGCCACGCCTACCCGGCGCAATTGTCCGGTGGTCAGCAACAACGCGCAGCGATCGCCCGCACGCTGGCGATGCAGCCGAAGGTGATCCTGTTCGACGAACCGACCTCCGCGCTTGACCCGGAAATGGTTCAGGAAGTACTTAGTGTCATCCGCGCATTGGCCGAAGAAGGCCGCACCATGCTGCTCGTGACCCACGAAATGGGCTTCGCCCGCCAGGTTTCCAGCGAAGTGGTGTTCCTTCATCAGGGCCTTATAGAAGAGCAAGGATCGCCACAGCAGGTGTTCGACAACCCACTTTCGGCGCGCTGCAAACAATTCATGTCCAGCAACCGCTAACGGAGCAACATGCATGCAGAATTTCAAAAAGGTCTTCCTGGCCGCCGCCGTCACCCTCGCGTTCAGCGCCGGTGCCATGGCTGAAACCCTGAAGATGGGCATCGAAGCGGCCTACCCGCCGTTCAACAATAAAGACGCCAGCGGCCAAGTGGTCGGCTTCGACAAGGAAATCGGCGACGCCCTGTGCGCGAAGATGAAAGCCGAATGTTCCGTCGTCACTTCCGACTGGGACGGCATCATTCCGGCGCTGAACGCGAAGAAGTTCGATTTCCTGATTTCCTCGCTGTCGATCACCGAAGATCGCAAAGCCGCAGTGGACTTTACCGACCCGTACTACTCGAACAAATTGCAGTTCATCGCGCCGAAGAACGTCGACTTCAAAACCGACAAGGACTCGCTCAAGGGCAAGACCATCGGCACCCAGCGCGCAACGCTGGCCGGCACCTGGCTGGAAGACACCTACGGTGACGATATCAAGGTCAGCCTCTACGACACCCAGGAAAACGCCTACCTCGACCTGACCTCCGGTCGTGTCGACGCGATCCTCGCCGACAAGTACGCCAACTATGACTGGCTGAAAACCGACGCTGGCAAGAACTACGAGTTCAAGGGCGACCCGGTAGTGGAAAGCGACAAGATCGGTATCGCCGTGCGCAAGGGTGACAACGAACTGCGCAACAAGCTGAACGCCGCGCTGAAGGAAATCGTCGCTGACGGTACCTACAAGAAAATCAACGACAAGTACTTCCCGTTCAGCATCTATTGATCTGACCTGTGGGACCGGCGCCGCGATGAAGCGGCGCCGGCTCCCGACTTTGCCTGCCGCAATTTGAACAGAAACCCATGATTATCGACCTCTACGGATTCGGCCCGGCGCTCGCCGCTGGTGCGCTGATGACCGTCCAACTGGCCCTCACCGCCCTGTGCCTGGGCCTGGTGCTCGGCCTGCTCGGCGCCTTGGCCAAGACTTCCCCGTACAAGCCGCTGCAATGGCTTGGCGGTACCTACTCGACACTGGTGCGCGGCGTCCCGGAATTGCTCTGGGTGCTGTTGATCTACTTCGGTACGGTCAACCTGATGCGCGCCCTCGGTGAGTACTTCGGCAACCCCGACCTGCAACTCAACGCCTTTGCCGCCGGTGTGATCGCACTGGGCCTGTGCTTCGGCGCCTACTCCACGGAAGTGTTTCGCGGCGCCCTGCTGGCCATTCCCAAGGGCCACCGTGAAGCCGGCCAGGCCCTGGGCCTGTCGAAATGGCGGATTTTCACCCGGCTGATCATGCCGCAGATGTGGCGCATCGCCCTGCCGGGCCTGGGCAACCTGTTCATGATCCTGATGAAAGACACCGCGCTGGTATCGGTCATCGGTCTGGAAGAAATCATGCGTCACGCGCAGATCGGTGTGACCGTGTCAAAACAACCGTTCACCTTCTATATGGTCGCGGCGATCATGTACCTCGGCCTGACAGTGCTGGCGATGACCGGCATGCACTTGCTGGAAAAACGCGCCGCCCGCGGCTTTGCGAGGAGCGCGCAATGAACTGGGAAGTCATCATCAAGTGGCTGCCAAAACTGGCACAGGGCGCGACCCTGACGCTGGAACTGGTCGCCATCGCGGTCATTGCCGGCCTGCTGCTCGCCATTCCGTTGGGCATCGCCCGCTCTTCGAAGCGCTGGTACGTGCGCTCGCTGCCTTACGCCTACATCTTCTTTTTCCGGGGCACGCCGTTGCTGGTGCAGCTGTTCCTGGTCTATTACGGCCTGGCGCAGTTCGACGCCGTACGTGAAAGCGCGTTGTGGCCCTACCTGCGCGATCCGTTCTGGTGCGCGACCGTGACCATGACCTTGCACACAGCGGCGTACATCGCCGAGATTCTGCGCGGTGCCATTCAGGCGATTCCACCCGGTGAAATTGAAGCCGCGCGAGCCTTGGGCATGTCCAGACCGAAAGCGATGTTCTACATCATCCTCCCGCGTGCTGCGCGCATCGGCCTGCCGGCCTACAGCAACGAAGTGATCCTGATGCTCAAGGCCAGCGCCCTGGCCAGCACCGTGACCCTGCTGGAACTGACCGGCATGGCACGCACGATCATCGCCCGCACTTATCTGCCGGTGGAGATCTTCTTCGCCGCCGGCGTGTTCTATCTGGTCATGGCTTACGTGCTGGTACGCGGCTTCAAGCTGCTGGAGCGCTGGCTGCGCGTCGATGCCTGCCAAGGCCGCTGACACTTCCTGCGTGCTGACGGGCGAGGACTTACTCGCCCGCTTCACCGCGCTGGATGCTTTTCTGATTGAGCATCAGGCGCTGTGGAAACCTCGACCGTTCACTCACCTACAACTTCCATGGGAAGCGTCCTACCCGGAGTTGTCTGCGTGGCTGCGCAAGCGATCGCTGGAAGATGCAGAACGCGCGCATAACCATCCTGCTGATCTTGTCGATGCGCCAGAGCCGTTCGCTTCATTGGCGAAGTTGTCGGCAGAGTTGAGTGCGGTCGGTGAGTTGCCGGGGCATGCGCTTGAGGCTGCCGGGCATCGCTTGAATGTCGATGTGCCCGGGCGCAAGTGGCAGCAGATTGAAGCGTTTGCCAGTCGTTTGTCTTTCGCTTCGCCACCGACGCATTGGTTGGATTGGTGTTCAGGCAAAGGGCACTTGGGACGGCGCTTAATGGGGTCGGGGCAGCAACTGACTTGCGTTGAATACGATCCTTTATTGGTCGCCAGCGGTCAGGCACTGAGTCAGCGTCATCACTTGCACGCCCTGCATGTCGAACAGGATGTACTCGCGGCAGACGCCCCGGCCGTATTGAACGCCGCCCACACCCCCGTCGCCCTCCACGCATGCGGTGATCTGCACGTGCGCTTGATGCATTTGGCCAGTGCTGCCGGCTGCCAGCAAATGGCGATCGCACCGTGCTGTTACAACCGCATCAGTCGTAACGAATACCAGGCCTTGTCCTGCGCAGGATCGGCATCGCTTCTACAGCTCTCGCTGGAAGATCTGGCGCTGCCGATGAACGAAACCGTCACCGCCGGTGCGCGCGTCCGGCGCCAGCGTGACACATCGATGGCTCGTCGCCTGGCTTTTGACCTGCTGCAACGGCAAGTGCGCGGCGTCGATGAATACCTGCCAACGCCCTCCCTGCCCAGCGCCTGGCTGGACAAACCGTTCGCCGATTACTGTCGCGATCTGGCTGTGCTCAAAGAGTTATCCACAATCCGCGAGCCAGATTGGCCCGCACTCGAAACAGCCGGTTGGCAGCGGTTGGCCGAAGTTCGCAACCTGGAATTGCTTCGCGGATTGTTCCGGCGATCGCTGGAGCTCTGGCTGAATCTGGATCGGGCGCTTTTCCTCGCAGAACAGGGATACGTCGTACGCCTCGGCACCTTTTGCGACACCTCACTCACACCCCGTAACCTACTGCTGCTCGCCGAACGCGCTTAAAACGTTACAGCCTGTGGATAACTCTGTTGATGGATTTGCCGTGGATCCAATATCTGCGCCTGTTTCGTCGCGTTAACAACACTGGTCATTTTTTGTTCACATGAATAAAAAACCTGTAAAACAGGGATTTGCGAACAAGATAAGAATGGGTTCACAACACCTCGCATAAGCCAGTATCCGCGCCCCTCAGTTGTGCATAAGCTGCCAATCAAAACGACATAACCGACGAATATTGGGCTAGCCGAGTGAATAATTGTGGGGTCATGAAAGCCGAAGCTGACCCGTACGCCCTGTATAAATGTCTTACTACGCGCGAGGTACAAAAGCAGCGCATAAATTTGCGCTGGGCCTGATTTTTCCGGAATGCAAAAATAGTCTGAATTCAGGGGTTTACAGGATCTACCCAATCGCTATAATCGTCGCCCACACGCCGGTATAGCTCAGTTGGTAGAGCAACTGACTTGTAATCAGTAGGTCCCGGGTTCGACTCCTGGTGCCGGCACCATATAAAACAAGGGCTCGCAGCAATGCGGGCCTTTTGTTTATCTGAGATACGTAACAAGCCACGTAACAAGGCTCTGAATGGCCCCCGTCACGCTTCAGGATGAAGGAGAGTTACTGCTATGACTTGGCGATTTCTGGACTGGAAGTTTCTTGTTACTTTGGCAGTAACCATTCTAGGCGTCGTGGTTCCAGTGGTCTGGCAGTCCGATCCGTCCTCAAAAAGTATGGAGCTTCGACTTAACTCCATCATTTCTCTAGAGCCTGCCTCCCAGATTCACGATCTTCAGCTGATGCTTGACGGGAAAAAGCTCGAATCCCCCTACTCCACGACGGTAGAACTGGTAAATACCGGCTCCAAGTCGGTACTGAGTAAGGATTTCGACAAGCCGATCGAAATCACAGTCGAGGATGGTGCCCAGGTCATAACAGCCAGGATCACTGGTACCTCCCCTAGCGATATACCAGTGGAGATATCCACCACTGACCGTATTGTTCGCATCGCACCGCACCTCTCGAATTCCGGTGACTCTGTCTCACTAAATATAATCACCTCAGGTAAAAAGCCTGTTTACAGCGTGCGAGCGCGCATAGCAGGGATCTCGCACGTTACCTATACAGACCTGACTCTGCCCAAATCGCCATACATTCGATATTTAAAGCCCGCGTTCCAGGGCCTGAGCGCGTGGATGATGTTTTGTTTGAGCGTGATGTTCGCGGTTGCTGTGGTCACGCCGCAGGACTTCGGAACACCACGAGTTGTATCAGTGTTTGTGGCCATAGGCTCGTACACCGGCGGAACCCAGCTGATGGCGCTAATGGTTGAAGGATTGGAGTTGCAGAATCGTTGGGAAATCCTTGCGCCGATGCTGGCGATCGCGGCAGCTCTGGCCGTCGCGTGTTCTGGATATTTAACCATTCGCTGGAACCGATTCGCTCGTAACTTGAGCACTGAACGTAACGCTGTGGGTTCACGAAGGTGGCCATGAGTAAACGAGCTTTGTGGCCTGAGAGAGCTTGTTTTTAATGCCGTTGGGAGTGTGCGCGCATTGAGAGACGCCCCTCCAGACGAAACGGAAGAAAATTAGCAGAATTGGGGACAGACCACGTTTTTCAAAAAATGACAGAGTCGCAACCTGAATTCATTTTTTACGATTTTAGTGCTGACGCCATACAAAACGAAGCCCTGCAAAAATGCAGGGGCTTCGTTTTGTATTGCAGAGGTCAGGCCAAAGGCCTTAGTGGTATCAAGCAATATGCAAATCCCGCAACGCCTCAGGATGCTGACTTGCGACCCGCAAGAGAGTCTGCGCTGCACCCGTCGGTTGCCTGCGCCCCTGCTCCCAATCCTGCAAAGTCCGCGCTTATGCCTCGCAGTATCTGCACGAGCTAAGCAAGGCATTGATCGATGATGTGGTGAAGTAATGGATTCGCCACCAGAAAGGCATCGATGCAAACCGCCATTCGAAGCCCTCCTTGATGCGAGGGCTTTTTGCATTTCAGGCCTGCCGAAAACATGCCGGCCTTCCTCAAGGTCCCTTGGTGCGGGGACATATCCGACTTCCCTCCTGCATCTATCCAGATAACCCGCCAGCCACTGGAGCGTTCTTGGCCAACGCATGGGCTGCCCAGCAGCCAACTGGGAACTAACGCCGAGCGCAACACTCACTTACAAAGCGCGGCGCTGTGGAAGAGTCATCTCGCTTCATCACGTCAGCACAACGGACTGAACGCATGACATGGACCTAGAGACCATCGATGAACTCGACATCAAGAACGCCAAATGCCTCCCCACTTCCCCTCCACGTCAGGGACTTTGCTGACTGCCGAAATATCGCTCACGGCGCTGCATTCATCATCGTTTCGGGCAGCTCCGCGAAAGATTTTCCCATTGAACAGTTTGCCGACATCCCGATGATCACGGTGAACGGCGCGATATCCATGTTCATGGGAACAGGCATAAAGCCGTTCTTCTACGCATGCACCGATACCAGTTTTTCGCTACAACAACCTGAACTGTTTGCCTATGCGATGCGCACTAGTCAGCGTGTAGCTGTGTGGGCTAACCAGGCTCAGGAACTGATTGTTGAACCGACAGGTGATCTCTATTTGCTCAAGAAAGCGCCCAAACCAACCTTGACTGAATGGCTACTGCGCAACAACCAGGATCTGGTACGTAATCGAGCTGTTTGGGGTAGTCGAAACCGCAGTATCGGGTTCAGCAAAAACCTGGCCCATGGTTTTTTTGATGCCCGCACAGTCTTGTATCTCGCACTCCAACTTGCCTATCACGCAGGCTTTTCAAAGGTGATTTTGGTGGGAGCGGATATGAACCAGTCCGCGGGGCGCTTTTACGAGACTGATGGAAGCTCTATCTCGCCGTGCGGTCTGGATCAGCATTTTCATTCCAGAATACTTCCATCTCTGAAACTCATGTCCGACAAAGTCGTCGGCAAAGAGTTTGCCGTTTACAACTTGTCGCCCTCTTCGCGAATTCCTTCCGGCGTCATTCCGGTCAAAACACTCGACGAAGTCAAAGCGATAATTCAGACCTGACTGACCTCGAACACAAACGAAATTCTGCCCTCACTTGCGCTCCAGACATAGCGCAAATGCTTGCCCTGCTTCGGAATCGATACCGCCGGCGGACGGAACGCTGCAACGCATTCATGCCCAGGCAACCTCACGCTGTTATAGAGCAAGCCCCACGACTCGGCATCGCGCAGTTGCCGCGCGAACAGCTGTGATGGGCCATAGGCTTCAGGATCAGGCTGATGCAAGTGATCAAAGCCATGGCGGACATCATGCAGCGGCTTGATCACCTGATTGATGTAAGTACGCATGGTCAATTCGAGATCGGCTTCCTGGGTCGCCGCGAGAAAGCGTTCCTGGTGAAAACAGGTTTCAGCGATGGCCGCAGCCTGGCTGCTGGCGGCGTAATAGACGCCGAAGGTGCCGTCACTGAAACGGCTGCGTTTGCCGACGTGAGTGAACGCGGCCATCACCGGGCTGGAACCGGGGCCGGACAGGCGATCTTCGGGACGTACGCGGGCAAGGACGCCGGCCTGTTCGATCAGGCGATCATTGGTCAGCGCTTCGATGGCGTAGGCAACTTCGAGGTCCTCGGGGTCGAGGACGTCTTCGAACAGCGCAATCGGCGGGAAGCTGCTGTTGACGATGCGATAGGCGCGTGGCCATGGCACGTCGACCAGCGCCGGCGCTTTCAACCGCGCACTCCGTCGAGGTAGCGGCGCACATCGGCGATATCGACCACTCGGCCCGCCAGCATGTAATCCAGGGCGGTTTTGCCATTGAACGGTGCCGCAGTGTTCGGGCTGCTGACCCACTTGTAGGCGCGCTCACGGCTATTGCTGAAGATGATGCTCAGCGCCTTGTGAATGCCCATCAGATAAGAGATGCGCTCAAGGGTATCGTTAGGCAGACGTACGTTCGGCAGGTGTTTGTATTTATAGAAGGTGGTGTTACCGACACCGCCCAGCAATGTGCGTTGCTGCTCAGCGCTGCAGCCCCAGCGCTCCATGAGGTTAAAGAAGAACTTCAGCGCGACGCGGCCGGCTTCGGGGGCGTCGAGTTGTTCGCGTGGGGTGAGAGCTGGGGATGAGGTAGGCATAGACGCCTCCTGATTTTTTGTCTTAGCTGAAGACTAGTACATAACTGTAATTTTTTAGCGTTTTGATACACAAATGAACGAATCGTAACAATCACACGCACAGAAGCCGGAGTTAAGCCGGCTTATGTTTTTCTGCGCTATTTAAACAGTTCTGAATGACTCCCTAAACGATCCCAAGACTTCTTGAATTCAGAAGTCTGTGCACACTGTTTAGGCCGATCAGCGCGTTTTTGCGTTTTCTCCTGTTTCGCCATCAGCATTCCTCAGCATGTCGTCTATCGAGTCGAAACGCTGACGGATTTCTCGTGCTTCCATCATTGCGCGGGCCGTCTTCTCCGATGGAACTCGCACCTCGAAGGGAAGCCCCTGAGTAGCAACAACCTGTCGCAGAAAAAGTCGCATGGCGTCGCTAATGCTCAGCCCGCAAGCGTTCAAGACTTCAGTGGCACGCGCTTTCAAATCCTCATCAATGCGGCAGCGCACATCGGTAGTTTTCAGTAGTGCAGCCATTTCAATTACCTCATCGTGGTTTTGTAGCTACATCAGCGCTACCTCTGCATTGTGTTCGGAGTGATCTTTGTGGGTCAATGCGAAGTTGATAGGTGGTTATCTACCACCATGGCTCGCATGCCAGACATCCATTTCAACTCCTTTGACTGTTGGGCGCTATCAGCTGAATCGTTACTTTACCTGAGACCTATCTGCGTATGACGCAGGCAAAAAGCTAGGAAGATGTAAGCTGTTTCTCTTCGAAAAAAATCTCCCCGCGCACCAAAACCACGCACTTTTTTGACCTTCATCACCCCCACTTCACCAAAAACCCCGATCCTCTGTCAGCCTCCAGCCATCGGCGGGGAAATCAATTCGCTACTAAATCCGCGACAACTATGCTCAGGTGCAGGAATATAGCCAGCATATGGCGCCGTTTCGGTCGTTTCGTAAACAACAATACCCAGCCCACTTCAGAGGGCATTACCCATGGATAGCAGAACCTTACGCAACCTCATGCGCATCGTGCAGACCGGCTCGTTGTCGGCCGCAGCCGAGCATTCGTGCCTGACCGTGCAGGCGTTGGCCGCACAGTTGAACAAGGTCGAAGAGCAGTTCGGTTTCCGCTTGTTTCGCCGCTCCAACAAGGGCCTGACGCTGACGCCGCAAGGTACGGAGCTCACGCCTTACATCGACAAAGTGTTGATCGCCACGCGACAGATGGAAGAAAAGGTCGAGGCGCTGAAGGTGCCCGGGCAGCGCACGTTGAAGGTGGCGTTGAACAACACCCTGTCGCCTGATTTCAACCGACGCATGATCGGACGCCTGATTGAGGTGTTTCCCGATTACCAGATGGAATTCAGCTACGCCGAGTCGATGGAAAATCTCAGCAAGCTGAAGAACGAAGATTTCGACCTTGCCGTGCTGATCGGCCCGCAGCGGCCGGGGCTGCCGAGTATCGTGCTGCCGGAGGTGCAGGTGCAGGTGGTCGGTGCGCATTGCGGTCAGGAAAACGATCCGCTGACTTTGCTGGGCAACAAGTTTCAGGTGCGTCCTGCGGAAGATTGTCCGTATTCCCACAGCTTCTTGCGGTTTCTCGACGCCGGGCTGGGCAATCACGAGAACGGCCAGCGCATGGTCTATTCCTGCAGCGAAACCCTGACGCTGTCGTTGATCACGCAGATGGATGCGGTCGGCATGGTCTCGCGTGAAGCGGCGCAGAAGAACGGTCTGACGATTTTTCCCGGTTTCGAGGATTTCCTCGAAGTGCGCCTGGCGGTAAACAATCCGGAGCTGTCGCACCAGGCGCTGAACGACGTCGTTGATCTGCCGCTACATGAACGAGCCGAGCGCAATGTACGCAGCCGTCCCCACCGCCACACTGAGAAAGAGGTTTTTGCTGAAATACGCACATAGCAACGTCGGAATCGCAGCATAGAATTCCGGGCGATCGAGCTGGATCTGCCGATCCTTGATCAACAGGGGTGTGAGGCTGATCGCAGCGACGATCGCCACCGGCAGATATTCCAGCGCCCGCGCCACGAAGGGCGGCCAGTGTTCGGTGTTGATCTGCAGTGGCAAGGCGCGCGGCAGGAAGGTCACGGCCATCATCAGCACCACCACCAGAATCAGGAACGTTTGGTCAGGCATACACCCACTCCGCAGCCCACAAACGTGGCGATAAATACGTTGAAGGGCGAACTGCCGATCAGGCTCAGCGCCCCCATGCAGACCACGGCGGCAGCGGCGGCAATCAGTTTGTTGCGCGTGTTGCACAGCGAGACCAGCACGTAAAGCATCATCGCCGTCAGCGCGTAGTCGAGCTGATATTTGATCAAGTGCGCCGCGTACTGCGCGCAGACCGCACCGAGCAAACCGCCGAGCACCCACGAGGTGTGGCAGAACAGGTTGAAGCCGATCAGGTAACGCACATTGACCGGTGCGCCCGTGCCGAGCTTGACGCTATGAAAGGCGAAGGATTCATCCGTCAGGCCACCGGCGTAAGCCCAACGCTCCATGCGGCTCAAGCCAAGGGCGCGCAGGGCCTTGGCCATGTACACCGACATCAGCATGTGCCGCGCATTGATCAGGAAAGTGGTCAGCACAATGGTGGTCAGCGAGGCGCCGCTGGAGATCAGCGCCAGCGCGGCGAACTGCGAAGCGCCGGCATAGACGAACAAGCACATCGCTACTGGCAGCCACATCGGCAGGCCGGCGTTGACCGCCATCAGCCCGAAGACAAACGACACGGTGAAATACCCGGCGACCACCGGGCTGGCTTCGGCAAACGTGCGCGACGGCTGATGAGTCGCCATCAGCGGCGCGCTGCCGGACCTTTCATTCATAGATCCCTCTCAAATGTTCGTTCGCCGTGAGGCTCGCAAAAACCCTGGGCAGCCCAGAATCGCTTGCCCGCGAGGTTAGCATCGTCGACGAACAGAAACATCCGCAGCACCCCGACCCGTTTCATGTCGGACGACGCTGCTTCAACCAGACGCTGGCCCACGCCCTGGCTGCGGTAGCGCGGGCTCACGGCCAGATGATTGATCGTGCCGCGACTGCCGAGCATGCCGCCGAGCACCGCGCCGACGATCTCGCCAGCCACATCGAACGCCAGATACGCCGTGGTGGTTTTCTGGATCAACACGCCGCGCAGGCATTTGGCGTCCTGCCATTCGCAGAACGACACTTCGTCGAACTGGCGGAAGAAGCGCTCCATGCGTTGCGCATCCTTGGCGGTGGCGCGGCGCAGTACCACTGGCGTCGAGCACTCGACGCCGTCGATTGGGGTGATCTGATTAGCGAACAATGTCGAAAGCGGTCCCGGGCCGCGAGAAGGAAATCGCCAGAATCTGCCGGTACGCCATGGCATGGGTGTGGGTATTGCGCGCCGGGGTCACGTAGTGGCGCATGTCGCGATCGAGGAAGAAGGTGGTATCGAGAATTTCCTCGTAGGTGGTCGCCGCCAGTTGATGCTCGTGGATGTCGTACAGTCGACTCTCGGCACCCTCTACGTTACTGCGGCCCCAGAAGTGCACACCGCTGAACGGATAGCCGTCGCAATGAATACCTTCAGGAGTGATTTCCAGCTGTTTGCCGGGTTTGATCTCGATGCGGATCTGATGGATCTGGCACTGCCAGATTTCATCGTGCAACTCTTCCGGCAGGACACTTTTGTACACTTCGAAATCGGTGTCGATCAGGCTGCGCATCACCGGCGAGGAGATCACTTCCTCGGAAAAGTCCTGGAAGTGGCGCACCACGCCACCGACGTAAGCGTTGTTCTCTTTCGATTGCACATAGGCGCGATGCTCAAGTTGCTTGAGCTCGCGAGTTTTCGGGTTGTATTCAAAGTCGCTGTAACGACGATAACGCATGCCGGCTTCGGCCTGACCGTAGTAGCTGTCTGGCTCCATGTTTTCCCAACTTTTGGTCAGTCTGACGAAGTCGGCAAAATGACCGTAGAGATTGAAGTCACCACCCTGGACGTTGACAAACTTGTCGCGCCGTAGCGATTCGCCCACTTCTCTGTTCAAAACGATCATTACCAAATTCTCCGCTGCGTTGAACGCCCTAATCTATTGGGTGGAGAATTTGCGTCCATGAGAAAGAATTTCAGGCATTTGAAGCACTGCTTGAAACGGAATCTGCAGCGCTTGAAAAACGACTTTTACATGACAAGAACACCGGTTATTTGCGGTTTTCGCTGAAAAACCGGCGAAAAAAAACCCCGAACGAATCGGGGTTTTCTCATTTTTCTTACAGCGGATCGATCATCAGAAGATGTTGATCGGATAGTCCACGAATACACGCAGCTCGTTACCGCTGACGTTGTACTCGCTGGATTTCTGCGACACGCGCAGGATCGAGCTGCGCAACTTCACGCTCAGGTCTTTGGCCGGGCCACTCTGCACGACGTACTTGAACTGGTTGAAGATTTCGCGCTCGGTGCCGCCTTCGCTGGTGGACGTGGTGATGTTGTCGCCGCGCACGTAAGCGAAGTTGTAGCTCAGACCCGGAACGCCGAACGAACCAAAGTCCAGACCGTAACCCAGCTGCCAGCTGCGTTCGTCTTCGGCGTTGAAGTCAGACCAGTAGGAGTTGGCCAGATAGATGGAGTTACCACCGTCGCCGACACGGCCCTGATCTTTCTGGTAGCCGCCGTAGGCATAACCGAGGTTGCTGTCGCCGGTGGAACGCTGGTGCGCCACGGTGAACGAGTGCGGGCCGGTGGCGAAGGTGGCTGCCAGGCTCCAGATCTTGTTGTCGCGACCGGTGACGATGCTTTCGCCCGGTACGGTGTTTTCGCGTACGTACGAGCTGTCCAGCTTGGTGCGATAGCCGTTGAAATCCAGGGTCAGCGACTGATCCTTGTTGAACGGAATCACATAGTTGGCGTTCACGTACTGTTTCTTCAAGACGTCCTCAACGTCGGAGGCGTACAGCGCGCCTTTGAAGTTTTCGGTGAACTGATAGCTGCCGCCCAACACGTTGATCGACTTCAGACCGCCGCTGTCACGGCCTTCATCGCTCTTGCGCGATTCGGCGGTGAAGCGACCGGCGTTCAATTCCAGGCCTTTGATCTCACGGGAGGTGATCAAAGTACCGGTATAGCTTTCCGGCAGCAGACGCACGTTGTCGTAGCTCAGCACCGGCAGGGCCGGCATCTGGTCGCCATAGGTCAACACGGTGTTGGAAACACGGAATTTGACCGCTGCGCCGCCCTTGGCAATGTCGTGGTTCGCGCGACCATCATTTTCCTGCCTGAAGAAGTCGATGCCGCCGGCGCCGCTACGGCCCTTGCCGCCGTCCAGGCGCAATGCGTACAGACCGAAAGCGTCCACGCCGACACCAACGGTGCCTTGGGTGAAGCCCGACGAGAACGTACCGATGGCCGCTTGGCCCCATTCGGCCTTGTCCTTGTTACCGTCTTTGTAATCTCGATTGATGTAGGCGTTGCGCAACAGCACTTTAAGGCTGCTGTCTTCAACGAAACCCTTGGATTCGGCCTGGTCGTTAGCCATGGCCTGTGTAGCACTCAACATCCCCAGTGCGATCAGACTGATTCGCTTGTTCAACATTTTGTTTTCCTTATTACGGGTTGAAACGCGCTGTGTCGAACGGCTGAAACGGCGCTTTCTGCACTCTTGTATTCACCCCGAAACAAAAAAGCCCGCCGACGTTAACGTCATGGCGGGCCTGCTCCTTATTTTGAGTCATGGCGGTTAGCCACAGGCGTTGGGCCGAATCGTAGCCGCGCCCTGAACTGTGTGTCAATTTCAAGAATCGTCTTTAAATAGGCGAAAAACGTCTAAAAAACGTAATTTTTTTGCTGGGCGGTTGCAGAAAAATGAGGTTAAGCAGGGAGTTCTGAACTGTGGGAGCGAGCCTGCTCGCGAACGCGCATAAAGTCATTGGCAGGGCTGACGTCATCGCGAGCAGGCTCGCTCCCACCTTTGAATGCCTGTGGATAAAAATCAGGCCAAAAAAAGCGCCGCCATCCCGGCAGCGCTTTTTGACCAATCCCTGTTGTTCCTATCCTTCCATCACATCCCACAAGGCTTCCAGCTCGGCCTCGCTGAACAGGCCAGCGGGGTAGCGCTCGATCATCATCCGGCGCGGATCAGGTTCTCTGATCTGACGCGTTCCATTGGACTTCAACCAGTGCGCGACAAGCTGGAGCGATTCGCCGTTGACGGCCATGGGATGCACAGTCCGCTCGCTGATTACGTTCACTTCGGCGTTCATTTCAGCGCTCTCTCCCCGTTCGTGAGCGGCTACGTTATCCAAGGTTTGTGACAGAACTGTTGAAGTTCCCCTCCCTCCCTAGTGCATCAGGAGCAATACAAGAGCTATGCCAAGGCGACTCGAATGTCGACCGGCGGATACAAACAAGCCCGCGGTCCTGACGGGCCGCGGGCTTGCTTTCATGCTGAGCGAGCTAATCATTGCCTGGCTGATTTGTTAATCAACTCAAGCTGTTACGACTCAACTCACTCTTTGTGCGGCGCTGGCTGCTGTTGGGTAAGGCAGTGAATATTGCCGCCACCCAGTAACAGTTCACGGCCCGGCACCATCACCACTTCGTGCTGCGGGAACAGCTTCTGCAGGATTTCCCTGGCCGGGGCATCCATCGGGTCGTCGAAGCTCGGCGCGATGATGCCGCCGTTGACGATCAGGAAGTTCACGTAGGAGCCGGCCAGGCGCACGGAAGGATTGCGCTCCTGCGAACCGTCCACCGCATCGACGCCGGCACACTCTTCTTCGGTCGCGTACAGCGGCCCCGGAATCGGCATTTTGTGCACCGTGAACGGGCGGCCCTTGGCGTCGGTGCTGCTTTGCAGCACTTGCATCGCGGCCTGGCAGCGCGGGTAGTTCGGATCCTGCGGATCTTCGGTCCAGGCCAGCAACACTTCGCCCGGACGCACGTAGCAGCAGAAGTTATCCACATGGCCGTCGGTTTCATCGTTGAACAAGCCATCCGGCAACCAGATGATCTTGTCCACAGACAGGTTGTCGCTGAGTACGGCTTCGATTTCTTCGCGGCTCAGGTGCGGGTTGCGATTGCGGTTGAGCAAGCATTCTTCGGTGGTGATCAGCGTGCCTTCGCCGTCGACATGAATCGAACCGCCTTCGAGCACGAAACCTTCGGTGCGGTAACGTGGACTGCGTTCGATCTCGAGGATCTTGCCGCCGACCTGCGAATCACGGTTCCACGGTGCATACAGGCCGCCATCGAAACCGCCCCAGGCGTTGAAATCCCAGTTCACACCGCGCACTTCGCCATGGTTATTGATAACGAAGGTCGGGCCGCTGTCACGAACCCAGGCATCGTCGCTGGACATTTCCACCACGCGGATATTCGGCACATCGAGGCGCGCGCGGGCGTTTTCGTATTGGCCGGCGGAGACGGCAACGGTCACCGGCTCGAAGCGGGCGATGGCTTTGGCCACTGTGGCGTGCGCGGCCTGCGCCGGTTTGCCACCCAGACGCCAGTTGTCCGGGCGCTCGGGCCAGATCATCCAGGTCTGGGTTTGTGGCGCCCACTCGGCCGGCATGTAGAAGCCGTCGGCGCGCGGGGTACTTTTCAATGTGGTCATCAGGACTCCAGGGAACCGTCGAGGGTTTTCAACGCGCCGTACAGATTCGGCCGGCGGTCGCGGAATGAACCCCACGCGCTGCGAATATGTTCCAGCTCGTCGAGGTTGAACGTGTGCACAAGAATACCTTCTTCGGTTTTATTCAGCTCCTGCACTTTTTCGCCGAACTGGTTGGCGATGAACGAAGAGCCATAGAAGGTGATGTCGTAGCCGTCCTGTTCTTCGTTGCCGATGCGGTTGCTGGCGATCAGCGGCATCAGGTTGGCGCCGGCATGGCCCTGCTGCACCCGCTGCCAGTGATCGCGCGAAGATATGGTCTTGTCGTGCGGCTCGCTGCCGATCGCGGTTGGATAAAAGAGAATTTCCGCGCCTTGCAGGGCCATGCTGCGCGCCGCTTCCGGGAACCACTGGTCCCAGCAGATGCCGACGCCGATTTTCGCGTAACGGGTATTCCACACCTTGAAGCCGGTGTCGCCCGGGTTGAAGTAATACTTCTCGTGATAGCCCGGGCCGTCCGGAATGTGGCTTTTACGATAAATCCCGAGGTTGCTGCCGTCGGCGTCGATGATCGCGATGCTGTTGAAGCGTGCACGCCCGGCCAGTTCGTAGAAGCTGATCGGCAGCACCACTTGCAGCTCTTTGGCAATTTTCCGGAAATGCTTGATGGCGACGTTTTCTTCAACCGTCGTTGCCAGTTGCAGGTAATCCGGATTGGGCTTCTGGCAGAAGTACGGTGCCTCGAACAGTTCCTGGATGAGGATGATCTGCGCGCCTTTGCCGGCGGCTTCACGGACCAGTCTTTCAGCGGTTTCGAGGTTGGCTTCCAGGTCCCACGAACAGGCCATCTGCGTGGCGGCGACGGTAACGATACGGCTCATGAATCATCTCCGGGCTAGTGCTTTGACGGTCGAAGAATTCAACCGAAAAGAAAACGCGCGCACCGGACAAGAGATCGCCATGCCGGAGCAATGGCGAATTTATAACCGATAAATATCGGCTTTAAAAGCTATAAATCAGTAATCTATTCGTTTGAACGCTAATTAAATCGATACAAATCGAACTTGAGAGCGAAAACAAATGTGGGAGCGAGCCTGCTCGCGAATGCGCTGTGTCAGTCACCGCATGTGGCGACTGATACACAGCTTTCGCGAGCAGGCTCGCTCCCACAGGGGATGTGCCTTGCTTAAACGCCTTCGGTAAGCACCCGATCCAGCATGTCGACAAAGAAATCCACGCTCTGGCGCGACGTCACCATTGGTGGTTTGATCTTGAGGATGTTCAAGTCATCGCCCGTCGGCTGCATGAAGATCCCCAACTCGCGCAGGCGGTCACACAGCAACGCTGTCTCGGCGGTTGCCGGTTCCAGCGTCTGCCGATTGCGGATCAGCTCCAGCCCCAGATAAAACCCGGAGCCGTGTACCGCGCCGACCAGCGGATGTTTATCGATTAACGCTTCCAGGCGCGCCTTGAAGTAACCGCCGACGACCTGGGCGTTTTCCCAGAGCTTTTCCTCCTCCATCACATCCAGCACCGCCATGCCGATCTGGCAACTGACCGGACTGCCGCCCGCCGACGAGAAGAAATAACCCTCGGCCTCCAGCGCCTCGGCGATTTCCCGGCGGGTGATCACCGCGCCAAGTGGCTGGCCGTTACCCATGCCTTTGGCCATGGTGATGATGTCCGGCACCACGCCCTGCTCTTCGAAGCCCCAGAAAAAATGGCCCATGCGCCCGTAACCGACCTGCACTTCGTCAGCGATGCACACCCCGCCCTGCGCGCGGACCTTTTCATACACCTGCGGCAAATAGCCCGGCGGTAAAGAAATACCCCCGGCATTACCGTAGACCGGCTCGCAGATGAAACCGGCCAGTTGCCGCTTTTGCTCGGCCAGTTTTTGCAGGTGATGTTCGACGCTGCGCACGTAATCCGGCGCCGAATCCGCGCCACGGAATTCTCCCCGATAAGTGTTCGGCGCCGGCACTGGGTGCACCCAGTCCGGGCGACTTTCCAGCGCCCTCGGGTTGTCGGCAATCGACGTCGATACCGCATCGGCACCGATCGTCCAGCCGTGATACGCCTCGAGCACGCTGATCATGTCGCGCCCGCCGCTGAAAGCCCAGGCCAGACGAATCGCCAGGTCATTGGCCTCGCTGCCGCTGTTGACCAGGAACACGCGATCCATGCCCTTCGGCGCCAGCTTGAGCAAGCGTTCGGAAAACTCGGCGACCGCCGCGTAGTTGAAGCGCGAATTGGTATTGAGCAATGACCACTGCCGCGCCGCGACCGCCGCCATCCGAGGGTGACCATGGCCGAGAACCGCGACGTTGTTGAGCATGTCCAGATAGGAGCGGCCCTGCATATCAATCAGGTGATTGCGCCAGCCGCGTTCAATACGTGGCGGGTCAACGTAATAGTGTTTTTGCGTGCGGGCGAAACTGGCATCGCGGCGTTCAAGCAGGGTTTGCGCGTCCAGCTCAGGCTCGGCGTCGCAGGCCAGCCCGAGCAACGTCGCCGGCGACGGGCACGACGCCTGCCACGCGGATGCACGGGACGGCGTGCAGAACAGCGGCGCGTCGAGTTCCGCTCCCCGGCACATCTGCACTAGCAGCGAACCCGTGACCGCACCGAGTTTCTGGCCTCTATCCACTGCCACCCCATGTTCAAGAACAGGCGTCACGCCCCACAGGCGAACACTGAACTGTGGGCCATCGAGTTGCAGCGCACCGTTTGCCGCTTGATTCAGAACGCCAGCGAACGGTGCTTGAACTTCGGTTCCGGTCGGCACACGCAATTCGACATGCAACGGGAACGTATCCGGTTCAGCCGCACTGTCCGGGCGGGTGCGTGACAAGCGGTACTGGCCATAACGCGTCGCCGCCAGCCCATGCACCGCTGCGGCTTCTGTCAGCAAGCGCTGATCAATGCCCGGCTGCTCCCAATTGCCCGCTTCGAAGTGCGGACTCAACACGCCCAGATCGATCAGCGCAAATTCGCGCCCGACCAGCCCGGGCAACAATGGTGCAAATTCTGTGTTTTCAGCCTCCGGCACGGTCTGTCCCACGGCTGTGAGAATCGCCGCTTCCATCAGCGCCTGTGGCACCGATGTCGCGACGCGAAAGATTTCCCACTCGTGACTGAGATTGTCGCGGCTATAAGTATTGCCGGGATCGATGCTCACCTGTTGCTCGCCACTGAGCACCAGCACCGCCGCCCGCGCCACGATCAATGGCCACAGCGCTTGCAGCTCAGCGTACTGCAACGGATTGACCGCGTGATAAGCCTTGACCGCCGGCAGGATGACAAACGGATCGCCATCGGCGTGATGCAGCAAAGCCGCACAGGTCACCGACAGATCGGTGATGCGCCAGGTGCGTACCAGATCACCGAAGTCGATCACACCCTGCAATTGCCAATGCCGCTGGGCATCACGCGCCCAGACGACGTTGTCATCGGTGATATCCATGTGAATCGCCTGCACCGGCAGCTTGTCCAGCAGCGGCTGCAAACGGCGCTCGGCCTGCTCGGCGGCAGCGCTGATCACCGCACGCTGCTGCACGTCCGAGATCACCGGCAACAGATGACTGATCAAAGCGTTGGCGTGACGCGCGTCCCACTGCAAGGTGCGTTCAAGGCCGGGGTGATCGAAGCCTGCCAGCGCCAGATCCATCTCGCCACAGAGTCGGCCAAACCCGGCAACCACGTCCTGGCCAAGATGATCGAAATCGGTCAACGGCTGCCCGTCGATGTACTCCAACAACCGCACATGCACCGTTTCGCCATTGGCTTGCAACGACAACAGATCTGCACCGTTATTGGCTGCGATGACGCGCGGCACCTTGATCGCCGAGTGCTCGGCCAGATAATTGAGGCCTGCGTGCTGGGCTTGCAGCTCCACAAGAGCGTAGTCGCCACGACAGACTTTCAACACGAAGCGCCCACTGCCACCGTCGACGCGATAATTCAGATCCTGCTGGCTGCCCAGCGCCTGCAACGTGCCGCTGAGCCCGTAATGTTCGGCCAGCCATTGCAGCGCCTGCGCCTCTGAAACCTGCGGACCGGGCAAACTGGCGCGATGAATCAACGTGGCGAGCGGCATGAAACGACCCCTGTAATTTTATTAGGCGCTTATATCGCCATTGCCTTGGCGGTTACGCAACCCCTTAAGACGTTGCCCGGTCAACCGAAAACGGAAATGCGATCACGAAAGCCTTCCAGGCAAACTTTCCTGCAAGACTTTCAGATTGTTTTTCAGCTCAGCTCTGTGCAATCTGCGCCACAAGTTCACAGCACGGATGCAAGCCCACGTCATGTCCCATCGTCGCCTCGCCCTTACGAACAAAAAAGTCCGCAATATCCCTCGCCGCTTGCGAGCTCTCGCCGCTTGGGCCGCCGATTTCGAAGGGTATTTTCCTGCTGACCTCACTCTTGAGGACAAATACTGGAACTGGAAAATTCCGATCCACATGGCAATGGTGGAAGGAAGGCAGGCAACAACCGAGTTGAAAAAGCAATGTGCCCAGCACTTGATCGACGCGGCGCAGCATTTACGCCTGGCTCGCCCGGTGCATGCGCTTGACTGCCGAGTGGTCGCAGCCATTTGTGTTCCAGGCATGTTTTCCAGCGAAATCTGTATCTATACAGATCTGGAATACCACCGCGGTCATATACCTGCCTCCGATAGCGAATATGTCGAAACCGGCAAAAGCCTGGCTCAAGAATGGGGGCTTGTGTTGCCACAGGGCATGGGCGAACGAGGTTTGCGCTACGAGGTTGAAGGCTGGGATGGGCAGACTTATGAAGAGGAACGCTGGTATTTTGGCGAGGTCGATTGACGCTACGGCGCAGTCCGCGCTCTCGCCCTGCAGCACTTTGCGCAAGAATGTCGGCCGTTCACACCTGTCTATGGAAATCCTCATGAATGTCATTACCACCGATCTGCCCGGTGTTCTGATCATCGAACCCAAGGTGTTCGGCGACGAGCGCGGTTTTTTCTTCGAGAGTTTCAATGCCAAGGCGTTTCAGGACGCCACCGGTCTGAATCTGCAGTTTGTGCAGGACAACCATTCGCGCTCACAAAAAGGCGTGCTGCGTGGTCTGCATTACCAGTTGCAGAACACCCAGGGCAAACTGGTTCGCGTGACCGCGGGTGAAGTGCTTGATGTGGCGGTGGACATCCGTCGCAGTTCGCCGCATTTCGGCAAGTCGGTGGCGGTGCGCCTGTCGGCGGAAAACCATCGCCAACTGTGGGTACCGGAAGGTTTCGCTCACGGCTTCGTGGTGCTGAGCGAGTTCGCCGAATTTCTTTACAAGACCACCAACTACTACGACCCGTCTTCCGAGCGCAGCATTCGCTGGGATGACCCGGCGTTGGGCATCGACTGGCAACTGGACGCAGCGCCGAAGCTGTCAGCCAAGGACCAGGCGGCCGCGCTGCTCAAGGACGCTGACGTCTTCGCCTGAGGCCGGGCATAATGCGCCTGTCCCTACAGGCGTATCCGGCACATGAAACCACCGCTTCCCCGCAGACCCCGCTGGCGCAGCCTCGCGCTGTTGGCCCTGTGCCTGGCGCCGCTGCTGTGGCCGCTGGAACATCTTGCCGAGCGCTATTACCGCAGCGAACTCGCCGGGCAGAATCGCCAGACCCTCGATCTCTACGTCGCCAACCTGCTCGGCACCCTGCATCGCTATGAAGTGTTGCCGCAGATTCTCGGCGATCTGCCGGCCCTGCGCGCAGTGCTCGGTGCGCCGGACGACGGCGTGACCCAAGGCAACGCCAATCGCCTGCTGAAAAACATCGCTGCGCAGACCGGCGCTGAAGTCATGTATCTGATGGACACCTCCGGCCAGACGCTGGCGGCGTCGAACTGGGACAAACGCGACAGCTTCGTCGGCCGCAACTTCGCCTTCCGCCCGTACTTCAGTGAAGCCATGGCCGGGCGCCTCGGACGCTTCTTCGGCCTCGGCACCACCTCGGCCAAGCGCGGTTATTTCTTCGCCGCGGCTGTGCGCAGCGGCGAGAAAATCATCGGCGTGCTGGTGATCAAAGTTGACCTCGACCACACGGAAAGCCTGTGGGGCAAAACCCCGGAACAACTGCTGGTGACCGACCATAACGGCGTGGTCATCCTGACGTCACGCCCGGAATGGCGTTTCCGCTCCACTCGCGAGCTGAGCGATGCCGAGCGCGCCGCGATCACTGCGATCCAGCCCTATCCGACCCGTGAACCCCGGCCGCTGAACCTGAGCCCCGACGCCTGGCTGACGCAGACCCACGACATCGCCGAGACCGGCTGGAGCGTGAGCATCCTCGCCCCGCGCACGCTGATTGATCGTCCCGTGCGCACGGTGGTCGCGATCGGCGGCGCCACACTGTTGGTGGTGATGCTGCTGGTGGGTTTGATGATGCAACGTCGCCGGCATTATCTGGAGCGCATCGCCTTCGAGGCCAAGGCGCGCCGCGAACTGGAAGGCCGGGTGGCCGAACGTACCAGCGATCTGGAAGGCCTCAACCGGCGTTTGAAGCAGGAAGTGCTCGAGCGTGAGCATGCGCAGCAGGAGCTGGTACGCGCCCAGGACGATCTGGTCCAGGCCGGCAAACTGTCGGCGCTGGGGACCATGTCGGCGAGTATCAGCCACGAACTCAATCAGCCGCTGGCAGCGATTCGCAGTTATGCGGAAAACGCCGAAGTGCTGCTCGATCATCAGCGCACCGAGGAAGCGCGCGGCAACCTCAAGCTGATCAGCGAACTGACCGGGCGCATGGCCTCGATCATCGCCCATTTGCGTGCCTTCGCTCGGCGCGATCGCCACGCACCGGAAAGCGTCGCTCTGCAACCGGCGCTGGACGATGCGCTGGCATTACTCGCCAAACGTCGGCGCAGCATGGAAGTCGAACTGATTCGCGACCTGCCCGCCGCGACGCTGTGGGTCGAGGCCGGCGAAACCCGATTGCGCCAGGTGCTCGGCAATCTGCTGGCCAACGCCCTCGATGCGCTCACCGAAAAAGGCCCGCCGCGCAAGCTGTGGCTGAGTGCCGAAGCCACCGCCGACGGCGTCAATCTGTACATTCGCGACAACGGCCCCGGGTTCTGCATGGAAGCTCTTGGCCGCGCCAGCGAGCCCTTTTACACCACCAAGACTCGCACCCAGGGTCTGGGTCTGGGACTGGCCATTTGTGAAACGCTGATGCGCGCCTTTGGTGGCGAGCTGTCGTTCGCCAACCACAAACAAGGCGGTGCCCTGATTACCCTGCGCCTGCGCGCCGGCGCGCCCGGAGTCAGCCTGCAACCGTCCGAGGATCGAAGTGCATGACCATCGACAATCGCATCCAGGTAGTGTTGATCGACGACGATCCGCACTTGCGCCAGGCTCTCGGTCAGACCCTGGACTTGGCCGGCCTGAAAATTCTGCCGCTGTCCGAAGCCAAGGGCCTCGCCGCACAGCTTGAGCGTGACTGGCCAGGTGTGGTGGTCAGCGACATTCGCATGCCGGGCATGGACGGCCTCGAGCTGCTCAGTGAATTGCACGCACAGGATCCCGAGTTGCCGGTGCTGCTGATCACCGGCCATGGCGACGTACCGCTGGCAGTGCAAGCGATGCGCGCCGGCGCTTACGACTTTCTGGAAAAACCCTTTGCCAGCGATGCACTGCTCGACAGCGTCCGTCGCGCCCTCGCGCTACGGCGGCTGGTGCTGGACAACCGCAGCCTGCGTCTGGCCTTGAGCGACCGCAACGAATTGAGCGCGCGGCTGGTCGGCCATTCGACGCCGATGCTGCGTCTGCGTGAACAGATCGGTGCGCTGGCGGCGACCAAGGCTGACGTGCTGATCCTCGGCGAAACCGGTGCCGGCAAAGAAGTCGTGGCCCGCGCGCTGCACGACTTGTCGAGCCGCCGCAACGGTCCGTTCGTAGCGATCAACGCCGGCGCCCTGGCGGAATCGGTGGTGGAAAGCGAACTGTTCGGTCACGAGCCCGGCGCCTTCACCGGGGCGCAGAAACGTCGCATCGGTAAATTTGAATTTGCTAATGGCGGCACGCTGTTTCTCGACGAAATCGAAAGCATGAGCATGGACGTGCAAGTGAAACTGCTGCGCATGCTGCAGGAACGCGTTGTTGAACGCCTGGGTGGCAATCAGTTGATACCGCTGGACATCCGCGTCATCGCCGCGACCAAGGAAGACCTGCGCCAGGCGGCGGATCAGGGTCGCTTCCGCGCCGACTTGTATTACCGCCTCAACGTCGCGCCGCTGCGCATCCCGCCGCTGCGCGAAAGGGGCGAAGACGCATTGGTGCTGTTCCAGCATTACGCCGATGAAGCCAGCGCCCGCCATGGCTTGCCGCCCCATGAGCTGCAGCCGGCACACCGCGCCCTGCTGCTGCGCCACACCTGGCCGGGCAATGTACGTGAACTGCAAAATGCCGCCGAACGCTTCGCCCTCGGGCTTGAGCTGGCACTGGACAACAGCGCTGATGGCAGCGGCGGCGCGCCCGTAGAAGTGGTCAGCGGCGGCCTCAGTGAGCAAGTGGAAAACTTCGAGAAGTCGTTGATAGCCGCCGAACTGGCGCGCTCGCACAGCTCGGTGCGCAGCCTCGCCGAAGCTCTGGGTATTCCGCGCAAGACCCTGCATGACAAGCTGCGCAAACACGGTCTGAATTTCGGCGACAGCAGTCACGGGGAAGACAACGAATGAGCAGCGAAAGCGAATACCTGCAAACGGTGCTGCATCACGACATTCCGCTGACCGCCGAAATGGGCCTCGAGGTGCTTGAGTGGCGCGAGCAGTAACTGAGCCTGCACCTGCCCCTCGCGCCCAACGTCAATCACAAGAGCACCATGTTTGGCGGCAGCCTGTACTGCGCAGCGGTGCTGGCCGGTTGGGGCTGGTTGCATTTACGTTTGAAAGAAGAAGGGATTGCCGACGGACATATCGTCATTCAGGAAGGGCAGATCAGTTATCCGCTGCCGGTGACGGGAGACGCCATGGCCATTTGCCCGGCGCCGGAGGCCGCGGTGTGGAAACGCTTTGTGGCGATGTATCGGCGCTATGGACGGGCGCGGCTGACGCTGGATACGCGGATACTGAATGCGGGAAGTGAGGACGAGGCGGTGAGATTTACCGGGCAGTACGTTTTGCACCGTTGAAGATCAACAGCCCCTCACCCTAGCCCTCTCCCGAGGGAGAGGGAACCGATACGGGGATGCTACAGATTTACGTCGACCTGAAACTGCTTCGCCGAATCCACAATCGACTCGATTCTCCAGGTCGATGCATAGCGCCAGACAACTCGGTCGGCTCCCTCTCCTGGGGGAGAGGGCTGGGGTGAGGGGAATTGCGGATCAGGCAGTTAGCCTCGGGCCAACTCCAACAACCGTCCGCGCCACGCAGCCTTCGCCGGTAGCGCCAGAAAGAACTCGTTCAACAGCGATTCTCGCGGCGGATAACTGAACGCTTCACCCTTCAAATCCAGCACCTCGCCCCCCGCCCCTTCCAGCACGCCCTGCGCTGCCGCCGTGTCCCACTGCGAAGTCGGCGCCAGTCGCGGATAGCAATCAGCAGCACCTTCGGCCAACAGACAGAACTTCAAGGAACTGCCGATATTGGCCAGTTGCAACTCACCAAGACTGGCGCTCAACCCGGCCAGCAAACGCTCTTGCTCGGGACTGGAATGTCGACGGCTGGCGACCACGGTAAACGCCTCGCCCGGCGCAGGCACATCGCGCACCTGAATCGCCGTCGGCGTACCGCCCTCGTCGCCACGCCAGGCGCCAAGTCCGGCGCCGCCGACATAAAAACGACCGTTGGTCGGCATCGTCACCACACCAAACACCACCCGGCCATTTTCGATCAGCGCGATGTTGACAGTGAATTCTTCGCTACCGCTGATGAACTCCTTGGTACCGTCCAGCGGATCCACCAGCCACCAGCGCTGCCAACCGGCGCGAACACTTTGCGGGATGTCGGCGTCCTCTTCGGACAGCACCGGAATGCTCGGATCCAGCGCCATCAGCCCGGCAACGATAAGGTGATGGGCGGCCAGGTCGGCGGCCGTGACCGGCGAATCATCGGACTTGGCCGTGACTTCAACACCGGCGCGCCAGAACGGCAGAATCGCCTCGCCAGCCTGTAAAGCCAGCGCAACCACAGGTGCCATCAGCGGATGGGGAAAATTCATCGACGTCTCACTCATAGCTGAACACCCCGCGCTGGCTCAGCAGGTCGCGGGTCAGATACAGCGCAGCCAAGGCGCGGCCCTCGGAAAATTGCGGATTCTGCGCCAGTGCCGACAGTTCGCGCAGGTTGACCTTGTCGACCCGCATCGGCTCCGGCTCATCACCTTCCAGCCGCTCTTCATACAGGTCGGTGGCCAGCACCACCTGGATTTTCTGGCTCATGTAACCGGGCGACAGCGACAGCTCGGTCAGATGTTCCAGTTGACGCGCGCCATAACCGGCCTCTTCCTTGAGCTCCCGCTCGGCCGCTGCCAGCACGTCTTCGCCCGGCTCGATCAGGCCTTTGGGCAGAGACAGTTCGTATTCGTCGGTGCCGCCGCAGTATTCCTCGATCAACACTGCGTGTTCGGCATCAAGCATCGCGACGATCATCACCGCGCCGTAGCCCGCACCCTTGCCGACCAGACGCTCGTAAGTGCGCTCCACGCCATTGGAAAATCGCAGCTTGAGTTCTTCGACGCGAAACAGGCGACTGGTGGCGACGATCTCGCGGGCGAGTACGGTGGGTTTCTGGCGCATGCAAAGCTCCTTGGCGTGAACGCGCTACTATAACGCGGCTTTCCCGATTGTTTGCGTCGGATATCCTTTCACCGTTCGAGACGTTGCCATGCCTTCTTTACCGTGGTCCGACATCGATACCGTTCTGCTCGACATGGACGGCACGCTGCTGGATCTGCACTTCGACAACCATTTCTGGCTCGAACACCTGCCCCAACGCTACGCCGAACTGCACGGCATCAGCCGGGCCATGGCCGAGCTGGAATTGCAGCCGTTGTTCGAGCGCCACGCTGGCCAGTTGCAGTGGTACTGCCTGGATTTCTGGAGCGCAGAACTGAAATTGTCGGTGCGTGAACTGAAACAGGAAACTGCCCACTTGATCGCTCTGCGCGCCGATGCCGATACCTTTCTCGGCGCAATCAAACGCGCCGGCAAACGGGTGATCATGATCACCAATGCGCACCGCGATTCGCTGTCGTTGAAACTGGAACGGATTGAACTGGCAGCGTACTTCGAGCGGCTGATCAGTTCGCATGACTATGGTTATCCCAAGGAGAACCCGCAGTTCTGGGAAGCCTTGCAGGCGGACATCGGTTTTGATCCGGCGCGCAGCCTGTTTATCGACGACACCTTGCCGATCCTGCGCAGTGCGCGGGATTTTGGCGTGGCGCACTTGCTGGCGGTGAAAGAACCGGACAGCCGCAAAGGGCCGAAGGACACCGCAGAATTTGCCGCAGTCGAGGATTATCGCGATCTGATTACCGGACTCTGATCCCTGTAGGAGCTGCCGAAGGCTCGGGCCGCGATCGGACGATCTTTTGATCCTGATTTTAAAAATCAAAGTCAAAAGATCGCAGATCTTCGGCAGCTCCTACATGACTGCGTTATTTTGGAATGCGCAGTTTTTGTCCCGGATAGATCTTGTTCACATCCTTGAGCATCGGTTTGTTGGCATCGAAGATTTTCTGGTACTGGTTGGCATTGCCATAGACGCGCAGGGAGATCGCACTGAGCGTGTCACCTGCCTTGACCTCGACAAACTCGGCAGCCACGACGACCGGTCCGGTCACCGTGATCTGATCATCGACACTGCCTACGCCCGCAATGTTGCCCACCGCGAGCAGAATCTTTTCCTTCTCTTCCTGGCTCGCCACTTCACCGGTCACCGTCACCTTGTCGCCATCCACGGTCGCCTGCACGTTGGGATTGCCCAACCCGACCTTGCTGATATGTTCCTTCAACTGCTCACTCGCATTGGCATTGCCTGGGGTCAACAGATCAATCAGCTTCTCACCGGCCTCTTTCACAAAGCTCAACAGACTCATAGCGCACACTCCTTGATTTGGGTTCCAGTCGTCCAAGCCTAGACCACCCCGGCCAAACCCGGTTCCAGTCCGACCAATGACGCTGCCGCGCCGCAGGCGGTAGAATCGCCACACCCCGCCAACGCCCGGAGCGAAGATGGACATCAAGCAACTGAAATTCCTCATCGCCCTCGACGAAACCCGCCATTTCGGCCAGGCCGCCGCGCGCTGCCACATCACCCAGCCGACCCTGTCGATGCGCTTGCGCAGCCTCGAGGAAGAACTCGACCTGCCATTGGTCAATCGCGGCCAGCGCTTCGAAGGCTTCACCGCACCGGGCGAACGCGTGCTGGCGTGGGCCCGCACGGTGCTGGCAGCCTATGACGGCTTGCAGGCGGAAGCGGCGGCCTGTCGCGGCAATCTGATCGGTACGCTGCGCCTGGGCGTGGTGCCGCTGTCGAGCTTCGATCCCTTGCCGCTGATGCAACGTCTGCACGCGGCGCACCCGGACCTGCGCTTCGAGCTGTCGTCGCTGAGCTCCGAGCAGGTGCTCGAACACCTGGCGAACAACCGCATCGACATTGGCGTTTCGTATCTGGAGCGTCTGGACAGCGAGCGGTTCGATTCGCTGGCCTTTAACGAGACGCGCATGGGCCTGCTCTATGACGAGCGCTCGTTCAACTTCGGCGAAGAACCCCTGAGCTGGGAATCGCTGATCGAATTGCCGCTGTGCATGCTCACCAGCGGCATGCACTTTCGCCAGTCCATCGACCACAACTTCCACAGCCGCGGCCTGACCCCGCAGCCGCTGTTGCAAACCGACGCCGTGCATCAACTGCTGCAAGCAGTCCACGGCGGCTTTTGCTGCGCAATCATGCCCCTTGACGGCGGCGCGGAAACCCTCGCCGATCACCTGCGCCTGCAACCGATCGAAAATGCCCACACTCTCGCCCCGCTGGGCCTGATCATGCGCCGTGGCGCGCCGCGTTCAGCGCTGGCAGAAGCCTGTTTCGCGCTTTATCAGAAATCGTCAAAAGACGCTTGATCGACGGCATCTATCGGTAGATCGGTAATAGCGATTAGACGCGACAACTTGCCGCGCCTAGTCTTGACCTAGATCAAACCGTCGGTGATGCCATGAACGCCAAGCGCCCAGCCTGCGCGGCGCCAGCAATTGAAACGCCCGCGCCAGCCGCCAGCCAGACCTACAGCTACAGCGATTTACCCTTTGAGGCATCGGCCAGCACCGCGCTGGCCGAGGAAGTCGCGTTGGCGATCGCCTACAACGGCATCAGCCAGGCGGTGATGCTGGTGACCCCGACCGATCTGGAAGACTTCATTGTCGGCTTCAGCCTCGGCAGCGGCATCATCGAAGACGCCAGCGATATCTACGATCTGCAACTGACAGGCGCAGGCTCGGCGCAATACGCGCAAGTGACCATCGCCAATCGCGCATTCTGGAACCTCAAACAGCAGCGTCGGCAGTTGGCCGGCACCAGCGGCTGCGGACTGTGCGGCGTCGAAGCGGTCGAACAGGCGCTGCCTGATCTCAAGGTATTGCCGGGCGCAGCCCTGCCACCGATCGAATGGCTCGACGGTTTGCGCCAGCGCATCGGCGCTTTTCAGCCGCTCGGTCAGCACTGCGGCGCGGTGCATGCGGCGGTGTTCATGAACGCCAGTGGTGAACTGCTGCTCGGTCGTGAAGACATCGGTCGGCATAACGCGCTGGACAAGCTGATCGGCGGACTGATCCGCCAGAAGATATCCACAGAGGGCGGGCTGGCGATCGTCACCAGCCGTTGCAGCCTCGAATTGATCCAGAAAGTCTTGCGTGCCGGCATCCAGACCCTGGTCAGCCTGTCGGCGCCTACCGGCCTGGCCGTGCAATGGGCCCGGCGCCATAACCTCAATCTCATCCACCTGCCGCAGAAAAGTGCGCCGCGGGTGTACAGCCCCGCGATGGAGAATCAAGCGTGAGCCAACATCATCAAGCCGACCAGAAACCTGTCCCGCGCTACAAGCCTTACAAAGGTGCCGCCGGCGGCTGGGGCGCCCTGATCAGTGTGGCCCAGGCGTGGCTGACCAGCGACAACGCCCTGAAAAACCTGCGCATGATGCTCAAGACCAACCAGAACGGCGGCTTCGACTGCCCGGGTTGCGCCTGGGGTGATTCGCCGGAGAGCGGCATGGTCAAGTTCTGCGAGAACGGCGCCAAAGCGGTGAACTGGGAAGCGACCAAGCGTCGCGTCGATGCCAAATTCTTCGCCAAGCACAGCGTCACTTCTCTGCTGGAGCAGAGCGATTACTGGCTGGAATATCAGGGTCGCCTGACAGAGCCGATGGTCTACGACGCCGAGTCCGATCGCTACAAGCCGATCAGTTGGGAAGATGCCTTCGCTCTGATCGGCAAGCACCTGCGCAATCTGCCGAGCCCGGATCAGGCAGAGTTCTACACCTCGGGGCGTGCCAGCAACGAAGCGGCGTATCTGTATCAACTGTTCGTGCGGGCTTACGGCACCAACAATTTCCCTGACTGTTCGAACATGTGCCACGAGGCCAGCGGCGTAGCGTTGGCGCAGAGTGTCGGGGTCGGCAAAGGCACGGTGACCTTCGACGACTTCGAACACGCCGACGCGATTTTCGTCTGGGGCCAGAACCCCGGCACCAACCATCCGCGCATGCTCGAACCGTTGCGGGAAGCGGTGAAACGCGGCGCTCAGGTGGTGTGCATCAATCCGCTGAAAGAGCGCGGTCTGGAGCGTTTTCAGCATCCCCAGCACCCGATCGAAATGCTCACCAACGGCGACAAGCCGACCAACACTGCGTACTTCCGCCCGGCACTCGGCGGCGACATGGCGGTGCTGCGCGGCATGGCCAAGTTCCTCCTGCAATGGGAACGCGATGCGCAGAAGGCGGGCGAGCCGGCGGTGTTCGACCATGATTTCCTCAATGCCCACAGCGCCAACGTGCTGGAGTACCTCGCCACGGTCGACGATACCTCGTGGGAGCAGATCGTCGAGCAATCGGGCCTGACCCTGGTCGAGATCGAGCAAGCAGCGCGCATGTACGCCAAAGGCAAGAACGTGATCATGTGCTGGGCCATGGGCATCACCCAGCACCGTCATTCGGTGCCGACCATTCAGGAAATCGCCAATCTGATGCTGCTGCGCGGCAATATCGGCAAACCTGGCGCCGGTCTGTGCCCGGTGCGTGGTCACAGCAACGTGCAGGGCGACCGCACCATGGGCATCAACGAGCGTCCACCGGTGGCGTTCCTCGATTCGCTGGAGCGTCGCTTCCAGTTCAAGGTGCCGCGTCATAACGGTCACAACGTGGTCGAGGCAATCCATGCGATGGCCGAAGGTCGCGCCAAGGTGTTCATCGGCTTGGGCGGCAACTTCGCCCAAGCCACGCCGGACAGCTCACGCACCTTCGAAGCGCTGAGCAACTGTGACCTGACTGTGCAGATCAGCACCAAACTCAACCGCAGCCACCTCGCTCACGGTAAAGACGCGCTGATCCTGCCGTGCCTGGGCCGTACCGACATCGACATCCAGACCGAAGGCCCGCAAGCGGTGACTGTGGAAGACTCGTTCAGCATGGTCCACGCTTCCAACGGCCAGTTGCAGCCGCTGTCGAACCAGATGCGCTCGGAGCCGTCGATCATCGCCGGCATCGCTGCCGCGACGTTGGGCAGCCAACCGGTGGACTGGAACTGGCTGGTAGCCGATTACGGGCGCATTCGCGAACTGATCGCCGACACCATCCCGAGTTTCAAAGACTTCAACGACAAGATCAAAAACCCGGGCGGCTTCTATCTGGGCAACTCGGCTGGCGCCCGCAAGTGGAACACGCCATCGGGCCGTGCCAATTTCCGCGCCAACCAGTTGCCGAAAGATCTGGTTCACGAACGCACCCGTGCCACTGGGCAGGTGCCGGATCTGATCCTGCAATCGATGCGTTCCCACGATCAGTACAACACGACGATCTATGGTCTCGACGACCGCTACCGTGGCGTGAAGGGCCAGCGTGACGTGCTGTTCGCCAACGAGGCCGACATCATTCGCCTGGGCTTCCGTCCTGGGCAGAAGGCCGACATCGTGTCGATCTGGGACGACGGTCGCGAGCGTCGGGTGAAAGGTTTTACATTGTTGGCGTTCGATATTCCTGCGGGGCAGGCGGCGGCGTACTATCCGGAGGTCAATCCGCTGGTGCCGCTGGAAAGTACGGGAGATGGCAGCCACACGCCTACGTCGAAGTTCATTGCGATCCGGCTGGAAGCGGCGAGTGAGACTGGGTTGATCATGGCTAAATCCGCTTAACCGCGGAGCCAGATCCGGCCCCTTCGCGAGCAGGCTCGCTCCTACACTTGGAATGCATTTCAAAGGTGGGAGCGAGCCTGCTCGCGAATGCGATCGACCTGTCAACAGATCTGCCGTGGCAAAGATTTTCGACCGCCCACAAAAAAGGCCGTTTCTGCATGAAAACGGCCTGTCCGAAGTAGCTAAAGACCGGCGAAAATCGGTTAAGTTCCGGTGAAAAAACAGTAACTTGCAATATTGTATACAAGTCGTGTTATTCGTCGGATTTTGATTGTCACGCCCATTGCAGAGCTTCAGGATCGGCGCCGTCATCCCTTTGAGGCTCATCCTCTATGAAGTTCTCCTCGATTCTCTTGTTGTCCCTTGGCCTGGTCAGTGGCTTCGCTTCTGCCGGAGGCACCACCGAAGCAGGTGTGGGCGGCGCATTGGGCGGGGTTCTTGGCTCGGTCGTCGGTCAATCGTTAGGCGGCAATACAGGTTCCACCATCGGCGCAGCCCTGGGCGGCGCGGGTGGTAGTGCGGTCGGTGCAGACAAGCGCAGCCGTGGCGAAGCGGCCATCGGCGGTGCACTGGGTGCAGCCGGCGGTAACGTGGTTGGCCGTAGTCTCGGCGGCACCACCGGCAGCCTGATCGGCTCCGCCGCTGGTGGCGGCGCAGGTGGCGCACTGGGTAACTACATGGGCAACAAGAGTGACGACGATGATCGTCGTTACGACCGTCGCCATGATGACCGTCGCTACTACCGCGACCGTGGTCATCCAGGTCGCGGCCATGCCTACGGCCACCGCAAGCATCACAAGTACTATCGCCACCACTAAGGCGAAGGCTTGAACAAAAAATCGCAGCTTTTGGGCTGCGATTTTTTTGCGCGTCTAGACCACCAGCCGCTCCAGCGCCCCGCGCAAACCGGCAGGAATCGGCACCGGCTGATTGCTCGCCCGATCGACAAACACATGCACGAACCGTCCCGCCGCACACGCCTCGCTTTCGCCGACCTTGAACACAGCCAATTCATATTGCACCGAACTGTTGCCCAGCTTGCCGACCCGCAGTCCGATCTCGATCAGATCGGGGAAAGCGATCGAGGCAAAGTAATCGCAGGCGGAACTGACCACGAACCCCACCACTTCGCCGTCATGAATATCCAGGCCACCGACCTGAATCAGGTAGGTATTCACCGCCGTGTCGAAGAAGCTGTAGTAGGTAACGTTGTTGACGTGACCGTAGGCGTCGTTGTCATGCCAGCGTGTGGTGATGGGCTGGAAGTGGGGGTAGTCGCAGCGTTGATTCATGCAGGGTTCTCGCATTCTCTTAATTGAATTTGATCGTGATGACGAACACTTTACCTGTGGGAGCGAGCCCGCTCGCGAAGGCGTCAGCACAGCCGACTGGTGTCAACGATCAGCAAACCCCTTCCCCTGCGCCGCCAGTTCGCCAATCAACCGCGCCGGCTTCCACTGATCGCCCTGGCGTGTCTCCAGCGCCAGCAAGCGCTGATGAATATCCGCCAGCCCCTGCTGATCCGCCCAGGCCATAGGCCCACCCTTATCCGCTGGAAAACCATAGCCGTTCAAGTACACCAGATCGATGTCATGGGCCGAGCCGGCAATGCCTTCCTGCAAAATCTTCGCGCCTTCGTTGACCAGCGCCAGCAAACAGCGCTCAAGGATTTCTTCGGGACCGATGTCGCGACGCTGGAAACCCAGCTCTTCGCTGACCCGCAGTACCAATGCATCGACCTCGGAATCATGCTCGGCCTGGCGACTGCCCGGCTCATAATGGTAATAACCGTTACCGGACTTTTGCCCGAACCGGCCCATCTCACACAGGCGGTTATCCACCTGAACTTCGGGCGCATCCTGCCCCTTGCCAGCTAGCTCCCGAGCACGCCATTCCAGATCGATGCCAACCACGTCGTACATGCGAAACGGCCCCATGGCGAAGCCGAAGCCTTGCAGCGCGGTATCCACCTGCTGTGGATAAGCGCCTTCGAGAAGCATCTTGCGCGCTTCCAGTACATACGGATGCAGCATGCGGTTGCCGATAAAACCGTGGCAGTTGCCCGACACCACACTGACCTTGCCCATGCGCTTGCCAAGCGACAACGCTGCCTCGAGTGCCGCTGGCGAGGTCTGCGCACCGCGCACGATTTCCAGCAATTTCATGATGTGCGCGGGGCTGAAGAAATGCAGACCCAGCACCTGTTCCGGGCGCCGGGTCGCAGCCGCGATGGCGTCGATGTCCAGCGCCGAGGTGTTGCTCGCCAGCAAAGCCTCGGGCTTGAGCAAGCCATCCAGCTCGCGAAAGATCTTCTGCTTCAGTTCAAGGTTTTCGTACACCGCTTCGATCACCAGATCGACATTGCGAATCGATGCGTAATCCGCCGCTGCTGATACGCGAGCCATTCGCGCATCCGCTTCGGCCTGATCGATGCGGCCCTGACGCACGTTGTGTGCATAAGTCTCGGCGACCGTCGTCAGCGCCTGCTCAAGCATCTGTGGATTGTTGTCCACCCACTGCACGCTCACGCCGGCATTGGCCAAGCACATGACGATGCCACGGCCCATGGTGCCCGCACCGATCACCGCAGCTTGCTGGATTTCGAAGGATGTCTGGCTCATGTTGTTCTCTTGTGGGTGGCCCGAAGACAGATTCCAACCTTAGTCAGGCCACGACGCTTTTTGAAGTTTATTAGCGTGATGATCGACATTCAGCGGATGGATGGAGGCCCTGCCTTGATGACACTTGAAGTAGGAGCTGCCGAAGGCTGCGATCTTTTGATCTTGAAAAAATCAACATCAAAAGATCGCAGCCTTCGGCAGCTCCTACAGGGGTCAAAGGTGCTCTTGCGCCCACTCGCGGACCTGCGCGTAGGGGTATTCTTCCAACGCAGCAAAACCCGGTATCGCCCGCGCCTTGAGTTTGGTGAACAACGGCACGCTGATTCCGCACAGGAACCGCGTCAGACGTTCGGCCGATGGAATACGCCCTGTTTGCTGCTCATGCCTGTGGATAAATTCACCACACAACTGCGCGAAGTTTTTATCCACAAGCGGCGGCAATGGCGGCGGCTCCGGCAACCGCGCGATCTGGCCGTGACATACCGAACAATGGCCACAACGCTCGGGGGCATTGTGGTCACCGAAATACTCGGCCAGGCGATAACCCAGGCAGCGTTCGGTGGCAAACACCTCAAGCATGGCGTGAATCCGCGCCACTTCAGTCTGTTCGTGGCGGGTGAAATACTCGTGCAGCTCAGCGCTCAGGGCATCGCTGGCGAAATCACTGTGCAGCAGGCTGTAAACCTCGGTCATTTGCTTGCTTTCAAGCTCGACCCAGCCTTTTTCCTGGAAGTAATCAAGTGCTGTCACCACGCGATTGCGCTCGGCGGAATACTGCGAATACATCGCCTCGAAATCTACTGTGGCCCAGGTGCGTGCTCGCGTGGACGTCCTGATGATCGCCGCAACGAAATCCCTGCGCTCGCCTTCGAAGCGCTGGAGCAATGCCTCCGGCTCGAGCAGATATTTGAAGCGATACTCGGCGTAATAGGCATAACGCGGCGCGATCAGACCGCGCAGTTCCAGCTGCACCAACAACGTCTTCAATGGCAACGAGCGAATATTGCTCTGATCCGCCAATGGCCCAAGCAGAAACTCCCATTGTCCGTCCGGCACTGAGGCTTTGAGCTCTTCGAGCACATAATGAATCCCGTCGCGTTCGGGCGTATCACCGTAGACGAAGTTTTCCAGCACATTGAGGCTGTCGCGGTTGGCCAGTACCAGGCACTCGGAGGGCTGTCCGTCGCGTCCGGCGCGGCCGATTTCCTGGCTGTAGTTTTCGATGGATTTGGGCAGATCGAAATGCACCACGTTGCGGATGTCGCTCTTGTCGATGCCCATGCCGAAGGCAATGGTGGCGACAATGCAATTGGACTGCCCGGCCATGAAGCGGCGTTGAATGTCTTCACGCTGATCGTGGGGCAAACCGGCGTGGTAAGCCTCGGCCTGGATTCCATTGCGTTGAAGATGCTCGGCGATGTGCTCGGCGGTCTTCTGCAACGTCACGTAGACAATGCTCGGTTGCCCAGGACGCTCGGTCATCCATTCGACCAGACGCCGGCGTTTGTCCTGACCGCGTACAGGCTCGACCAGCAAATTGAGGTTGGGCCGATAGAAACCAGTGGTCACTACATCGTCCGGAGCGATGGCGAATTTGGCCTGCATGTCGGCGATGACTTTTGGTGTCGCCGTGGCGGTGAGCAGCAAAGCCTGCGGAATGTTGAACTGACGCTGGTAGTCGGGCAGTTTCAGATAGTCCGGCCGAAAGTTGTGGCCCCATTCGGAAATGCAGTGCGCCTCGTCGACCACCAGCAACGAGATCGGCACCTGCTGCAGGAAATTGCGGAAGCGCTCGTTCTTCAAGCGCTCGACGGAGATCATCAGAATTTTCAGCTCGCCCGAACGCGCACGGGCCATGACGTCGTTGGCATCCTCGCGGCTCTGCGCCGAATCGATACTGCCTGCCGAGATGCCGCGAGACTTGAGAAACGCCAGTTGATCCTGCATCAACGCCAGCAACGGCGAGACCACCAATGTCAGGTGTGGCAGTAAAAGTGCCGGCAGTTGGTAGCAAAGCGATTTGCCGGAGCCGGTGGGAAAGATCGCCGCCGCGGATCGCCCCGCCAGCACCGCGCTGACAGCGGCCTCCTGACCGGGGCGAAACTGTGGATAACCAAAAACCTGTTCCAGGGTGTGGTGCATTTGCTGTCACTCCTTTGACTGCTGCCATGCCCAAAGCCTAGCGGGCGATTGCAGCGAGTCGAGAAAAGGTCGGGGTTGAATCAATACTGAATGATACATGGGAAGCGAAAACCAAGCGTTTAACAATCGAAGCGCCTCGACATACTTTCGAAAAGCTCAGCTACATATATATAACAAACTTCACATTACAAACACAGATACAACAGCGCCCTTTATTTTTTACACCACCTAAAACTAACTTGGCTGCTCTTATACATATGCAAGAGCAACGAAATGACAACTTTAACAATATTTTTCTGCGGCACCGGCTCCAACAAATTTGATGACAAACATAAAAGCTTCTGGGACGGCGAAATCGTTTCTACGCTCGCTGCACACCACAGCGGACGCGAATTTGCCGAGTGGATCGTCGTCGATGGCCCTGGCAGCGGCAATCTGCAAGCCGACGACCTGTTCACCAAGACCTCTGAATACGGCCTTTCCGGCACCCTGTTCGGCAAAGGCTGGGATGAAAACGTGCAACACGCTGTGAACATTATCAAAGGCAAATGCGACTGGCAGCGTAAACAACTGACCGAGTTAGAATATAACCGTCTGAAAGCCGCAGGCATTCCTATTGAAGATGTAAAAGTGGAAGGCTCCTGGTTCTGGCGCCAGTATAACTATGGCGATCGCAGTATCACGCAACAGAAACTACAGGAACAAATCATCAAGACTTTCCGCAAGGACGGCGTTATTCCTGCGCGAGTCAATCTGGTCGGCTGGAGCCGTGGCGGTATCAGTTGCCACATGCTCGCCAATGCGATGTTCCAGGACGCTGCACTCAAACATATTCCGGTGAATATATTTGCGATTGATCCAGTCCCGGGCATCGGCAACTTCCAGGAAAACCGCGTCAAACTTCAATCCAACGTCAAGGAATACATCGCCTTCTATGCCCGCGACGAGCGCTCAAAAGGCTTCAGCTGCGTGATCCCGCAAACCGCTACCGGCACCAAAACCTCGATCTATCCAATGGCCGGTCGCCACGCCACCCTCGCCGGCAACGCCACGGCCCTCGGCGGCGATCCCACCAACAGCAGCGACCTCAATGCGCTGATCGAGCCCGGCCGCATCGTTCGCCATCTGGCGGAAATCTGCCTCAAGCGTTGGGGCGTGCCACTGAGCAAAACGCTCAATCTGAGCGATGCCGACCTGCTGCGCTTCACCGGCACCATCGTCAGCGACGAAGCCCGCTACAAGAAGATGCATAGCCAGTCCTACACCTATTTCACCGAACAGGACAAAGGCGAGCGCTATGTCTCGCTGGGCAGCAAAGGCGTGCCGTTCTCGGCAGTCAAAGGCACGATCTACCGGCCGGCAACAGGACTGACCACAAGCCTGCTGGATATTTCTGGCTACCAACATTTGCGTTGAAAAGCGTTTAAAAATCGGTAGCAACGTCTGGCGAATTGTTCGTCCCGTTCCTACTTCACGCAATGCCCTGTCGGCTATCGCGAGCGGGTGGTGCGAACCTATAGTCGTGGGTGTCGCTGCTTTGGCAGCGACACCCACATCACCCACGCCCTGTACCTACTGACACAGGACGGCTGGGACCTGCTGCAAGTCAGATGCCCCCGGCCAAGTAACAAACGAAACATCATCGCTGCACACGCCGTGTCCAGCACCAGGAGTCAAAATTTGCAAACTACTATTGATTGCGTACGATGGGAGCCATTACTCAGCGAAGGGCTCGCATTTATGGCCAGCACTGAAATCATCGATCACAGCGCCCTCGTTCGCTTGGTCGAAAACGGTTCTGTGAGCGGCACAATTATCGTCGCGAAACCAGGAGGCTGGTCGGTCGAGATTCGGCAAGGCAGCCGCAAATGCGCGCTGACAGCACAACGCAGTGGTCAGGTGCGCCTGTTCAAGAGGCTGGAGACGCTTGTGACCTATCTGCAGGGCTTGGGCATCAGCCAATTCAACGTGGATGCCTCCGGCTATGACCCGCTGCAACTGAAAACCTACGCCAGGCCTGATCGCTCTGAAGCGTTGAAACAAGCCCATGAA
Source organism: Pseudomonas sp. AC255 (assembly GCF_979258175.1). NCBI lineage: Bacteria > Pseudomonadati > Pseudomonadota > Gammaproteobacteria > Pseudomonadales > Pseudomonadaceae > Pseudomonas > Pseudomonas sp. AC255. The sequence goes on from NZ_OZ409841.1 coordinate 5,023,966, forward strand.
GCGGCCGCTTATGAGGAATGGTTCAAGCGACAGGTGCAGATCAGCATCGATGATCCAAGGCCAAGTATCAGCGATGAAGATGCTCGCCGAATATTCGCCGCCAAGCGTGATGCCCTGCGTCAACGAGGGCGCTGATGAGGTTGGTCTGGCGCCCGGAAGCGCTTGCTGACCGAGACCGGATAATGGACCGAATCGGTCAGGACAACCCAGACGCTGCTGCGGATCTCGATGAAATGTTCGAATCAAAAGGGGAAATAGCAAGACAGCGCCCAACCTTGTACCGAAAGGGCAGGGTCCTCGGAACACGTGAAATCGTTGCGGCCGCCAACTACGTCATCGTCTACGCAATCAAAAAAGACCGGGTGGAAGTGCTGCGTGTCATGCATGCACGGCAGCAATGGCCTTAATTAGAGGATCATGTTGCAGTACTGTTGAGTGGCATTACTCTGGCCGTATCAGGCCAAAAATGAATGAATACTGCTACGTGGCAAGTGACGAACCGCCGTTGAGATGAGCTTACCCAAATCTTCGCCCATGAAAAAACCGCCCCAAAGGGCGGTTTTTTATTCACTGCAAACTACTACTTACAACTTCGGCCCAGCCGCCTTGATCGCGTCGCTCACTTCGAACTTCTTGAAGTTCTCGATGAACAGACCGGCCAGCGCTTTCGCTGCCTCGTCGTACGCCGCCTTGTCAGCCCAGGTGTTGCGTGGGTTGAGCAGGTTGGTGTCGACGCCTGGTACGGCCAGAGGCACGTCGAGGTTGATGGTGTCCAGGTGCTCGGTGGCAGCACCGATCAGAGCGCCGCTCTGGATCGCTGCGATCACCGCGCGGGTGGTCGGGATGTTGAAGCGTTGGCCGACGCCGTAGCCGCCGCCGGTCCAGCCGGTGTTGACCAGGTAGACCTTGGAGCCGAAGCCGCGGATGCGCTTGATCAGCAGTTCGGCGTATTCGCCAGCCGGACGCGGGAAGAACGGTGCTCCGAAGCAGGTGGAGAAGGTCGACTTGATGCCGCTGCCCGAACCCATTTCAGTCGAACCCACCAGTGCGGTGTAGCCGGACAGGAAGTGGTAGGCCGCTTGCTCTTCGTTGAGGATCGACACTGGCGGCAGTACGCCGGTCAGGTCGCAGGTCAGGAAGATCACCGCGTTTGGCTCGCCACCCAGGTTCTTCTCGGAACGCTTGGCAACGTGCTCCAGCGGATACGCCGCGCGGCTGTTCTGGGTCAGGCTGACATCGGCATAATCGGCGTGCTTGGCGTCGTCGATGACGACGTTTTCCAGCACCGCGCCGTGCTTGATGGCTTTCCAGATAACCGGCTCGTTCTTCTCGGAGAGGTCGATGCACTTGGCATAGCAACCGCCTTCGATGTTGAACACCACGCCTTCGCCCCAGCCGTGTTCGTCGTCACCGATCAGGTAACGGCTTTCGTCGGCCGACAGGGTGGTTTTACCGGTGCCCGACAGACCGAAGAACAGGGTCACGTCACCGTCTTCGCCGATGTTGGCAGCGCAGTGCATTGGCAGCACGTCAGCGGCCGGCAGCAGGAAGTTCTGCACCGAGAACATGGCTTTCTTCATCTCGCCGGCGTAACGCATGCCAGCGATCAGCACTTTCTTCTGCGCGAAGTTGATGATCACGCAACCGTCGGAGTTGGTGCCGTCACGCTCAGGCACGCACTCGAAGTTGGCAACGTTGAGCACTTGCCATTCTTCACGGCCAGCCGGGTTGTACTGGGCCGGGTTGATGAACAGGCAACGACCGAACAGGTTCTGCCAGGCAGTCTGTGTGGTCATTTTCACGGCCAGGTAGTGATCTTCCGCCGCGCCTACATGCACGTGGGAAACGAAGTGCTCTTGCGCGTTGTTGAAGGCCTCGACGCGAGCCCACAGGGCATCGAACTTGTCGGCCGGGAACTTGCGGTTGATCGGGCCCCAGGCAATAGCGGCCTGGGTGGAAGGCTCTTCAACGATGAAACGGTCGACTGGCGAGCGGCCGGTGCGGTGACCGGTGCGAACAACCAGAGCGCCGGTATCGGCAAGCTCGCCTTCACCGCGATTCAGGGCTTCTTTTACCAGATCATCAACACTCAGATCGGTGTACACGGCGTTATTGGCTTGCGTCATGAGGTTCCCCGTCGGCCAGTGGCCGAGTGTGCTCCAAACGTTTTGTAGTAGAAAGTCGTGCACTACTACCGCGAAAAAGTGGGCCGGATTATGCCAGAAAAGCCCAAAAGAGTAGGGTCCTCCCGTCGTAACGGCGATATTCCGTCATTCCGCAGTGAATTTACCTGCGCTGAACCGTTTTAGTGACGGGTATCTGACGGCGTATCGACGCCCGCGCCAGCGAACAATTGAGCAATATCGGCTGCGTCAAACAGGTACTGCTGATTGCAGAACTGGCAATCGATCTCGACTTTGCCGCCCTGCTCGGCGGCCAGCGCCAGCGCATCTTCCAGCCCAAGACTGACCAGCGCATTGCCGGAGCGTTCCCGCGAGCAGCTGCAACTGAAGCGCAGATGCTGCACATCAAACAGACGTACCTGCTCTTCGTGGTACAGGCGATGCAGCACGGTTTCGTTGTCGAGGCTGAGCAATTCATCGGCGCTCAGAGTGCTGGCCAACGCGGTGAGATGCTGCCAGCTGGCGGCGCGGTCCTCTTCGTCTTTCAAGCGATCGGCGGGGAGTTGTTGCAGCAACATGCCACGGGCACGACGACCGTCGGCGAAGAGCTTGAAGCGCGTGCCAACCTGCTGCGACATGACGAAATAGTTGGTGAAACAGTCCGACAGGGTTTCGCCGTCAAGATCAACAATGCCCTGATAGCGCTGACCAACAGTCGGGTCGACGGTCAGGGCCAGAACACCGTTCGGCATCAAGTCGGCAAGGGTCGCGTCAACCGCGATCTGCTCGGCGTTGTAACGCGCCAGACCACGGATCTCACGCTCGCTGGAGCACTCGATCATCAGCAGCGGAATCGGCCCTTCCGAGCGCGCCTGCAAAATCAGCAAGCCATCGAACTTGAGCGTGCCGACCAGTAACGACGCGGCCGCCATCAGTTCGCCGAGCAACTGCGCGACCGGCTCCGGGTACGGGTGTTTGGCGAGGACTTCGGCGTAGCTGCGCTCCAGCGCTACCAGTTCGCCGCGAGTGTCGCTGTCATCGAAGATGAAGCGTTGAGTGAAATCGGTATCCGCTAGATCGGTCATAGGTCTGGGTATCTGAATGTGATGACAAAATGGTTACAAAACGTGAAAATTTGCGCTTGCTGGCACTTTTTTTGGTGCCGGCGCTTTTTCGCCATGGGAGGCATTTTATGAACAATCCGGGTTTGTTCCAATCAAGGTGGAACCTCGGCCGGCTGGTTCTGTGTAACGTAGTGCCGCTGGCGCTACTGGCTTTCTGGTTATGGCCTACCGGTCAGATGCTGTGTGTGATTTTCGACGAGTGGCTGTTCCGCTCGTTGAATGCGCCGCTGGCCAGCAACCCGATATGGCTCCACATCTGGGCAATTGCAAGTCTGCGCCCGTTCGACATCGTCGTCGGACTGATTCTGCTGACGCTGCTGATCAAGGGCGACTGGGTTTTCAGGGCGATCGACGTGCGTCGTGCGTTCTTCGGTTTTTTCTCGATCCTGCTGCTGATGGTGGTGATCCGCGCGCTGTTTTCCAAATTCGCCGATCACATGGGCTGGCAGCACAGCAGCCCGTCAATGGTGCTTGAGGGCGCCGTGCACATCAGCGATTACTTTCCGCACCTGGAAAAAACCTGGGAGCTGAAGGACCGTTCCGGCCAGAGTTTCCCCGGTGATCATGCCTCAGTGCTGTTGATCTGGGCATTGTTCATGGGCGTGTTCAGCCGCACCGTCGGACAATTTCTAACAGTATGGGGTCTGGCAGTGTTGTTCATGCTGCCGCGTCTGGTGGCCGGCGCGCATTGGGGTCAGGACGACTACATCGGCGGCTTGCTGCTGGCGGTGTGGGCGTTGGGCTGGGGTTACTACACGCCGTTTGCCTATCACGCGTCGAACTTCTGGTTGAAGCTGACCGCGCCGGTTTTCGCGCTGTTGGGCAAGCTGCCGATGCTGTCGCGGATGAGTGTGGTGCGTAGCGCCTGATACCGCGTCGTACTCGATTCGCGAGCAGGCTCGCTGCCACAGACGACCTCGATCAAATGTGGCAGCGAGCCTGCTCGCGAAGAGGCCGGCACAATGTTTCAATCTTCGTTGCTGCTACCGCGAAACTTGAACAGATCCCGCCGCTGCTTCTTGCTCGGTTTGCCATCGGTGCTCACGCCCAACGAGCCCGCCTTGCGCATCGCCGCAGCTGCTTCACGCTTGGCGACACTCGCTTCGGTCTCGGCATACAAGGTTTGCGCCTCGGGTGCGCCACGCCGCACGATCGACAATGCCTCGACCCTCACCGTGCGCACTTCGAAGCCGGTGCGAATCTCGAACTCATCACCAATGCGCGGCTCCTTGCCCGGCTTGCAGCGCTCGCCACGACAATGCACCTTGCCGCTTTCGATTGCTGCTTTGGCCAGAGCACGCGTCTTGTAGAAACGCGCCGCCCATAACCACTTATCGAGACGGACCTTGTCGTCCTCCTCCTGCTTCTGTCCCATATGAATTCCTCGCTCAGCCAGTAGTCGGAACTGTACTACCGTTTCTGTCGGGCGCAAGAACTCGGCCCTCCAGATTGACTGTGATCTTCGCCGCCCGACCGGCCTGGAGTGACCGCGTGACTAAATTTCCAACTTCGTTGACCTCACCCAGGGGCGGTTGCCAGGGCTGCCAGCAAAGCGAACCGCTGGATTTCGATTTTGCCTTCGCCTACCAGCCGATTGTCGACCTGCGCGATCAATCGGTATTTGCCCACGAAGCGCTGGTGCGAGGCGTGTCAGGGGAAGGCGCACTGTCGGTGTTAAATCAGGTTACAGAAGACAACCGCTACCGTTTCGACCAGCTCTGCCGGACCCGCGCCATCGAAGGCGCAGCGAGCCTTAATATGCAGACACACTTGTCGATCAACTTTTTGCCCAACGCCGTCTACCGTCCAGAGCTATGCATTCGCAGCACACTGGAGGCCGCACGCAAACACAACTTTCCGATCGATCGGCTGATTTTCGAAACTCTGGAAATCGAGCACGTAGATAATTATCGCCATTTGACCAATATTCTGCGTGAATACCGCGAATTCGGCTTCAAGACCGCCATCGACGATTTCGGTGCCGGCTATTCAGGGCTCAATCTGCTGGCTGATTTCCAACCGGACCTGATCAAACTCGACATGGCGCTGATCCGCGATATTGACCAGGATCGTGTCCGTCAGGTGATCGTTCGGGGGATTGTCACAATGTGTGCGGAGTTGGACGTTACAGTCATTGCCGAAGGCATAGAAAGCGCCGGGGAACGGGATTTCCTCGCGGACTGTGGAATTTTCCTGATGCAGGGCTACTGGTTCGCCAGACCTGCATTCAAAGCGTTGGCCCAGGTGCCGGACGGGGCCTGGAAGCGTTAACCCTTGGTTTTTTCTTTGAAGACATTTGATCATTTGACCGTTGTCGGTCTGCGCGAGTGGGTGGCGCTCCCGGGTTTGGGAGTTGCGGGCCTGCGCGCAAAAATCGACACCGGCGCCAGCACCTCCAGCCTGCACGCCACCGATATCGAACCGTTCGAACGCGACGGCGAGAAATGGGTGCGCTTCACTGCGCATCTCGGCACGGTGGTGCAGTTGCGTCACCGGCGCTGCGAAGCGCCGCTGGTCACGCGCAAAACCATCAAGAGCTCCAACGGCCATGCGCAGGTGCGCTATGTGATCAGCACCACGCTGGCCCTGGGTGATCGGGTCTGGCCGGTGGAGTTCACTCTGGCCTGCCGCAAGTCCATGCGCTATCGCCTGCTGCTCGGTTCCAAAGCCCTGATCGATGGCCAGTTGGTGGTCAATCCGGGCATCAAATATGTACAAGACAAGCCGGTGTTCCCGGTATCTACCTCCTCCACAGGTGTTGCATGAAGATCGCTGTGCTGTCGCGTAATCCGCGTCTGTATTCCACCCGCCGTCTGGTCGAAGCCGGAATCGAGCGCGGGCATGAAATGGTGGTGATCGACACCTTGCGCGCCTACATGAATATTGCCAGCCACAAGCCGCAGATCCATTACCGCGGCAAACCGCTGGAAGGTTTTGACGCGGTGATCCCGCGGATCGGCGCATCGGTGACGTTCTACGGCTGCGCGGTGTTGCGTCAGTTCGAAATGATGGGCGTGTTCCCGCTCAACGAGTCTGTGGCCATTGCCCGCTCGCGGGACAAATTGCGTTCGCTGCAACTGCTGTCGCGGCGCGGAATCGGTTTGCCGGTCACCGGTTTTGCCCACTCGCCTGACGATATTCCCGACCTGATCGCCATGGTCAACGGTGCACCGCTGGTGATCAAGGTACTGGAAGGCACCCAGGGCATCGGCGTGGTGCTGTGCGAAACAGCCACGGCGGCAGAGTCGGTGATCGAAGCGTTCATGGGCCTGAAGCAGAACATCATGGTTCAGGAATACATCAAGGAAGCCGGCGGCGCGGATATCCGCTGCTTCGTGGTCGGCGACAAGGTGATCGCGGCAATGAAGCGCCAGGCCAAACCGGGCGAGTTTCGTTCCAACCTGCATCGCGGCGGCAGCGCCAGCCTGATCAAGATCACCCCGGAAGAACGCATGACCGCGTTACGCGCTGCCAAGGTCATGGGCCTGGCGGTGGCGGGTGTGGATATCCTGCGTTCCAATCACGGTCCGCTGGTGATGGAAGTGAACTCGTCGCCGGGACTGGAAGGCATCGAAACCACCACTGGCAAGAATGTCGCCGGAATCATCATCGAGCATCTGGAAAAGAATGGCGGGCCGAATATGACTCGCACCAAGGGCAAAGGTTAACCCAGAGATATTCGGCGGCTGGAAAGCCGCCTTCGCGAGCAGGCTCGCTCCCACAGTTGATCGCATTCCAAAATGTGGGAGCGAGCCTGCTCGCGAAGGGCCATCCGCCCTATTGAAGATCTCAGCGCTTAAACAGCATCACGCGGCAACATCAATCCCAACGGCAATCTCACCCGCGCCTCCAGTCCACCCCCGGACCGGTTGCGCAATTCGACATTGCCGCCATGCATCGCCGCAATCCTTTTCACGATCGCCAGCCCCAGCCCGGTGCCTTTGCCACCGCGAGCCCGATCACCTCGGGTAAACGGGTTGAAGATCGCTTCAAGCTCGGACGGATCAATTCCCGCGCCACGGTCCATCACGCTCAGCACCACATACGGCGCGCTGGTATCTCCCGATACATACGCCGCTACTTCAACGCCGGTACCGGCATGGTTCAAGGCATTGCCGATCAGGTTGTTGAGCAGGCGTTTCATCGACACCCGACGCAGCGGAAACGGCTGGATCGGTTCCAGGCGCAGGCGCACTTTCTCTTCGTTCTGGTTGTATGGCGCGGCGACTTCGCGCACCAGATCGCTGAGGTCGACCTCTTCCACCGACTCGTCACGACCGTCGCGAATGAACGCGAGGAACTGGTCGAGAATCGCGTCCATGTCTTCGATGTCGCGGACCATGTCGTCGGTGAGGTCGGTGTGATCGCCCATCAGTTCCAGCGACAGGCGCAAGCGCGTCAGCGGTGTCCGCAAGTCGTGGGAAACCCCCGCCAGCATCAGCTCGCGCTCACGCCCGGCCTGTTCGACGTCCTCGGCCATCTGGTTGAAGGCGCGATAAACCTCGGTCATTTCGCTCGGCGTATCACTGATCGGCAGACGTACGCTGCGACCCTGGCCGAGTTGCCGCGCGGCATACACCAGGCGCTTCAACGGCTGGTTGAGCTGGCTGACGAAAATCCATGCGGAGGCTGTCGACAACAGGCCGATGGCGAGGAACCAGCCGAGCACGTTCCAGATTTTCTGGCCGCGCAGCGGATGTGGATACAGCGGCACTTTCAGCCAGCCATCGCCCAGACTCGGTGCCCTCACCCACAGCGCCGGCGGCGAATGCATGCGCAAACGCACCTCGGTGTCGGCACCCAGTTCCGCCTGCATCTGACGTTGGTAGATTTCGCTGTACGGCCAGTGCTGTTCACCTTCCGGCACACCGGCGCCGACCACCCGAATCAGGGTCGCGGCATCGGCAATTTTTGCGCGGTTCTCTTCGTCGGCGGCCCAATAGGCGCGTAGCGTCAGAGCGACACCATGGCTGTATTGGCGATCCACCAGCACGTCCTCGTTCATCAACAGATAAACCAGGGTCAGCGCCTTGGAAAACAGCACGACGATCAGCACCAGCCAGAGGGTGCGGGAGAAAAAACTTTGGGGGAACCAGACGGGGGTTTTCATCTTTAACCGCTACACACTTGCAGGAGCGAGCAATGCTCGCATATTGCGGATTGCGAGTCTGTGGCAATGGCCGTGCGACCAGAGCCTTGCAGACCCGCTCCTACAAATCACCGATCACTTGGTGGCGGTGCCATCCGGTACGAACACGTAACCCACGCCCCAGACAGTCTGGATGTAGCGCGGTTTCGACGGATCGGGTTCGATCATGCGGCGCAGACGCGAGATCTGCACGTCGATGGAACGCTCCAGCGCATCCCATTCACGGCCACGGGCGAGGTTCATCAGCTTGTCGCGGGTCAGCGGCTGACGCGCGTTCATCACCAGCGCCTTGAGTACCGCGAACTCACCGGTGGTGAGCATGTGCACTTCATCGCCACGCTTGAGCTCGCGGGTCGCCAGCGACAACACGTAATCACCGAAGGTGACGTTTTCGTCCTCACTGCCCGGTGCGCCCGGCACCGGTGCGGCCTGACGGCGCAATACCGCTTTGACCCGAGCCATCAGCTCGTCCGGGTTGAACGGCTTGGCCAGGTAATCGTCGGCACCCAGTTCAAGGCCCTTGATACGGCTCAGCTCATCGCCCTTGGCGGTGAGCATGATGATCGGAATCTGGTTGTTCGCGCTGCGCAGACGGCGGCACGCGGTCAGGCCGTCTTCGCCCGGCAGCATCAGGTCGAGAACGACCAGATTGAACACTTCACGCGCCAGCAGACGGTCCATCTGCTCGGTGTTCGGAACGGTACGGGCACGGTAGCCCTTGCTGACGAAGAAACGCTCCAGCAGGCTGCTCAGCCCCGGATCGTCATCAACGATAAGAATTTTTTCGCCTTCAGCCGTTTGTGCAGTGCTGCTCATTGGATGCTCCTTTTAGCTCGGCGCGCATTATGGCGTAGCTGCCGTTATACGCACCGTGTGCATTGTTAGCAGATTTTTCCTTCACTGCCAGAAAACCGGGGTTTATGCCTACAGCCTGCAACGCCCCCGAATGACAGAACGCTGGTTATAATGCGCGGCGTTTTGCGCCAGGCAACGTCTGAATCGTTACCGTAAGTGGCCGGTATTTTTTCCGGCCCTGTGCAGTAACTGTTCGATTTCACGGGTCAATGGGCAGCTTCTTGATCCAGGCAGCGGCAATTTTCCAGCCGCTCAATCAGCCTCCAGGCCATTATCTGCGTGCCTGCGAGCCTGCTTTCATACTATGTCAGGTGGTTTTATGGACAGCATCAACAGCCGCATCGCCGAGGAACTCGGCGTACGCCCACAACAGGTCGAAGCGGCCGTCGCGCTACTCGATGAAGGTTCTACCGTCCCCTTCATCGCCCGTTACCGGAAAGAAGTCACCGGCAGCCTCGATGACACCCAGTTGCGTCATCTGGAAGAGCGCCTGCGCTACCTGCGAGAACTCGACGAACGGCGCATCAGCATCCTCGCCAGCATCGAAGAGCAAGGCAAGCTCACCCCTGCCCTGGAACGCGACATCAAGCTCGCCGACACCAAAACCCGTCTCGAGGACTTGTACCTGCCGTACAAGCAGAAGCGCCGCACCAAGGGCCAGATCGCCCTCGAAGCCGGCCTCGGCGAACTGGCCGACGGCTTGTTCAACGACCCGAACCTGTCGCCGGAAGCCGAAGCCGCACGCTTCGTCGATGCCGAAAAAGGTGTGGCCGACGTCAAGGCTGCGCTGGAAGGCGCCAAGTACATCCTCATGGAGCGCTTCGCCGAAGACGCCAGCCTGCTGGAAAAGCTGCGTAATTTCCTCAAACAGGAAGCGATCCTCAGTGCCCGCGTCATCGCCGGCAAGGAAGAGGAAGGCGCCAAGTTCCGTGATTACTTCGAACACGACGAGCCTCTGAAGAGCATGCCATCGCACCGTGCCCTGGCGATTTTCCGTGGCCGCAACGAAGGCATTCTCAGCTCCGCGCTGAAAGTCGGCGATGAGCTGCCCGGCACGATGCACCCGTGCGAAGGCATGATCGGCCAGCAGTTCGGCATCCAGAACCAGAACCGCCCGGCGGACAAATGGCTCGGTGAAGTGGTGCGCTGGACTTGGAAGGTCAAGCTCTACACCCACCTGGAAACCGACCTGCTCGGCGAGTTGCGCGACGGTGCCGAAACCGAAGCGATCAACGTTTTCGCGCACAACCTGCACGACCTGCTGTTGGCCGCTCCGGCCGGCCCGCGCGCGACGCTGGGCCTCGACCCGGGCCTGCGTACCGGCTGCAAGGTGGCCGTGGTCGATTCGACCGGCAAGCTGCTCGACCACGCCACGGTTTACCCGCACGTGCCACACAACAAATGGGATCAGACCATCGCCATCCTCGCCGCGCTATGCGCCAAGCATTCGGTGGACCTGATCGCCATCGGCAACGGCACTGCCAGCCGCGAGACCGACAAGCTGGCGATCGAGCTGATCAAAAAATATCCAGCTATGAAAATGACCAAGGTCATGGTTTCCGAAGCCGGCGCCTCGGTGTACTCGGCGTCGGAACTGGCGGCCAAGGAATTCCCGGACCTCGATGTGTCGATCCGTGGCGCCGTGTCGATCGCCCGTCGCCTGCAGGATCCGTTGGCCGAGCTGGTGAAAATCGATCCGAAATCCATTGGCGTCGGCCAATACCAGCACGACGTCTCGCAGCTGAAACTGGCGCGCGGTCTGGACGCCGTGGTCGAGGACTGCGTAAACGCCGTGGGCGTGGATGTGAATACCGCCTCCGTGGCCTTGCTGGCACGGATTTCCGGCCTCAATGCGACGCTGGCGCAGAACATCGTTGCTCACCGTGACGAACACGGCGCGTTCAAGACCCGTGCAGCGCTGAAGAAAGTCGCGCGACTGGGCGAGAAAACCTTCGAACAGGCCGCCGGTTTCTTGCGCGTGATGAACGGCGACAACCCGCTGGATTCGTCGGCGGTGCACCCGGAAGCCTATCCACTGGTGCAGCGCATTGCCGCTGAAACCGACCGCGACATTCGCTCGCTGATCGGCGATGCCGCGTTCCTCAAGCGTCTGGACCCGAAGAAATTCACCGACGAAACCTTCGGTCTGCCGACCGTCACCGACATCCTGCAAGAACTGGAAAAACCCGGTCGCGATCCACGTCCGGAGTTCAAGACTGCCGAGTTCCAGGAAGGCGTCGAAGACCTCAAGGATCTGCAACTGGGGATGATCCTTGAAGGCGTGGTGACCAACGTGACGGCGTTTGGTGCATTCGTCGACATCGGCGTGCATCAGGATGGTCTGGTGCACATCTCGGCGCTGTCGGAGAAGTTCATCAAGGACCCGCGCGAAGCGGTCAAGGCCGGTGACGTGGTGAAAGTGAAGGTCATGGAAGTCGATATCCCGCGCAAACGCGTCGGTCTGTCGATGCGCATGAGTGACACTCCCGGCGAGAAAATCGATGGCGCCCGTGGCTCGCGTCCGGGCTCGGCACCGCGCCAGTCTTCGGGCAACGCGCCGCGCAAGGAAACCGCCACCGCCGCGCCGGTGAACAATGCGATGGCCTCGCTGTTCGCCAACGCCAAGCAGTTGAAGAAACGCTAATGGAAATGCCGGCCGGGCTCGTCGAGAGCGCGTTTTTCAAGCTGTTGGGCTGTCGCCTGCACAGTCTCGAAACCGGGGTGGCGCAAGTCGCCCTGGCGCTTGAGCCCGAACTGCGCAACCGCGGCGGCAAACTGCACGGCGGCGCGCTGTTCAGTCTGGTCGACATCGCCATGGGCCTGGCTTGTTCCAGCAGCCATGGCTTCGATCAGCAGAGTGCGACCATCGAATGCAAGATCAACTACATCCGCGCCGTTTCCGACGGCGAGGTGCTGTGCACGGCGCGGGTGATCCACCCGGGCCGGCGCACGCTGGTGGTCGAAGCCGAGGTGATGCAGGGCGACAAACTGGTCGCAAAAGCGCAAGGCACCTTCGCTGTCCTGTAGATGTTGCTCATCATTTTGAGTTAATTTCGGCGCAACGAATCCTGTGGGAGCTGCCGAAGGCTGCGATCTTTTGATTTTGTTTTTCAACAGCAAGATCAAAAGATCGCAGCCTTCGGCAGCTTCTACGGGTTCATGTGTGCGGCTGACAGGCTAGAAAACCAGGCGATAACGCCAGTTTCAACTTCACCCTTGTAGACCGTCTTGCCCACCCCCATATTGGGGCGACTGACGCGTGAAGGAATCCAAATTGAGCGAACTTCTCAACCGCCGCCTGGCTCTGCTCGGCGAGCGCGCTAACCTCTCTCTGCTCAAGCAGTGCCTGCACGGTATCGAACGTGAATGCCTGCGCGTGACCAGTGAAGGTCGCCTGGCGCAAACGCCGCACCCCGAAGCCCTGGGTTCCGCGCTGACCAACGAACAGATCACCACCGACTACTCCGAGTCGCTGCTGGAATTCATTACGCCTGCCCTGCCGGATCCTGCCGACACGCTGGCGAGCCTGGACAAGATTCATCGTTTTGCCTACAGCAAACTCGGCAACGAGTACCTGTGGAGTCCATCGATGCCGTGCCCGTTGCCGGCCGAGGAAGATATTCCGATCGCCTATTACGGCACCTCCAACATCGGTCAGCTCAAGTACGTTTATCGCAAGGGCCTGGCCCTGCGTTACGGCAAGACCATGCAATGCATTGCCGGGATTCACTACAACTTTTCCCTGCCGGAACAGCTCTGGCCATTGCTGCGCGAGGCCGAAGGTTTCGTCGGCACCGATCGCGATTTCCAATCGGTTTCCTACATCGCGTTGATTCGCAACTTCCGTCGCTACAGCTGGCTGCTGATGTACCTGTTCGGTGCCTCGCCGGCGCTGGACGCCGGCTTCCTGCGCGGGCGTTCGCATCAGCTCGAGCAGCTCGATCCGGACACGCTGTATCTGCCGTACGCCACCAGCCTGCGCATGAGCGATCTCGGTTATCAGAGCAATGCCCAGGCCGGCCTGACACCGTGCTACAACGACCTGGCGAGCTACACCGACAGCCTGCGCGAAGCCGTGGCCACGCCCTACGCGCCATACGTGGAAGTCGGCACGCACAAGGATGGCGAGTGGGTGCAGCTCAACACCAACATCCTGCAGATCGAAAACGAGTACTACTCCAACATCCGCCCGAAACGCGTGACCTACACCGGCGAGCGGCCGATCCAGGCGCTGATGGCGCGCGGCATCCAGTACGTCGAAGTGCGCTGCCTGGACATCAACCCGTTCCTGCCGATGGGCATCGACCTCACCGAATCGCGCTTCATCGACGCCTTCCTGCTGTACTGCGCGCTGAACGACAGCCCGCTGCTGACCAACATTTCGTGCAGCAACGCCACCTCGAACTTCCTCAGCGTGGTCAAGGAAGGTCGCCGTCCGGGCCTGCAATTGCAGCGTGACGGTCAACCGGTCGAGATGAAGCAATGGGCGGCCGAACTGCTGGAACAGATTGCTCCGCTGGCGGCGATGCTCGACCAGAGCGTCGGCGGCGATGCCCACAGCAAGGCCCTGGATGCGCAACTGGCCAAGGTCAACGACCCGTCCCTGACCCCATCGGCGCAGGTGCTGGCGGCCATGGCCGAGCACAAGGAAAGCTTTGCGCAGTTCTCCCTGCGCCAGAGCCAGACCCACGCCGAGTTCTTCCGCAGCGAGCCGTTGGCGGCTGACGAGCAAGCGAAGTTTGAAGAGCTGGCGCGCGCGTCGCTGGCACAGCAGACCGAGCTTGAGCAGAACGAGGTTGGCGATTTCGATGTGTTTGTCGGCGCGTATCAGGCGAGCATCCTCGCCATCAGCAATTAAAAGCCCCTCACCCTAACCCTCTCCCAAAGGGAGAGGGGACTGACCGCGTTGTTCTTGCGAGCTACACCGACCTGAAATACCGGGCCGAACTCAGGCCTTGAAAAGCATGAAGATCAGCTCCCTTTCCCCCTCGCCCCCTTGGGGAGAGGGCTGGGGTGAGGGGGCAAAGTTCTGACGTCGAACGAATCATCCGAAATCCCCACACCCTCTCCTATCCTTAGATTTTTCCGCTCATATGCTCATTCGAAAAAGTTATTTATTTATCGATTCTTAGATCATTTAGTCTCCATTCACGCCGACATTCGGTCGCCTGATCTGGAGCTCTCAATTGAAACTGAATTTCCCGCTTCGCCTGCTCGCCGCCGCCTCGCTGGCCGCTGCAAGCTTCCTGGCCCAGGCGGCCGATCTCACCGTCGCCTACCAGACTACCGTCGACCCGGCCAAAGTCGCGCAGGCCGACGGCGCCTACGAGAAAGCCACCAATGCCGATATCAGCTGGCGCAAATTCGATAACGGTGCCGACATCATTGCCGCCATCGCGTCCGGCGATGTGCAGATCGGCTATCTCGGTTCGAGCCCGTTGACCGCTGCGATCACGCGCAAAGTGCCGGTGGAAACCTTCCTCATCGCCACCCAAATCGGCGCCGCTGAAGCATTGGTCGCGCGTGACGGTTCCGGCATCAAGACTCCGCAGGATCTGATCGGCAAGAAAATCGCCGTGCCATTCGTGTCCACCGGGCACTACAGCCTGCTCGCGGCGCTCAAGCACTGGAACATCGACCCGTCGAAAGTCACCGTGCTCAACCTCGCGCCGCCAGCCATCATCGCGGCGTGGAAACGGGGCGATATCGACGCCACTTACGTTTGGGATCCGGCACTGGGCGTCGCCAAGGAAAACGGCAAAGTGCTGATCACCTCCGGCGAACTGGCCAAGTTCGGCGCGCCGACCTTCGACGCTTGGATCGTGCGCAAGGACTTCGCCGAGAAGCACCCGGAAATCGTCACCGCGTTCGCCAAGGTCACCCTCGACGCCTACGCCGCTTACCGCAAGGATCCGCAGGCCTGGCTGGCCAATCAGAGCAACGTCGACAAACTGGTCAAACTCTCCGGCGCCAAGGCCAGCGACATTCCATTGCTGTTGCAGGGCAACGTCTACCCGCTGGCGGCAGATCAGGTCAGTGACCTCGGCGCGCCGACCACCAAAGCCATCACCGACACCGCCGCGTTCCTCAAGGAGCAAGGCAAGGTCGAAGCCGTCCTGCCGGACTACGCGCCGTACGTCAGCGCCAAATACATCACCAACTGATCGGGAGGTACAGCGATGGCCTTGCTACAGCTGGAGCGCATCAGCGCACAGTACCCGGGCAGCCCGGAGCCGGTGCTGGCGGATATTTCTCTGACCCTGGGGCCGCAGCAATTGCTGGTCGCCCTCGGCCCGTCCGGCAGTGGCAAGACTTCGCTGTTGAACCTGATTGCCGGCTTCGTCGAGCCGAGTGCCGGGCGCATCACCCTTGACGGCGTGCCGGTCAAAGGCCCGAGCGCCGAACGTGGCGTGGTGTTTCAGGACGACGCTTTATTGCCTTGGCAGGACGTACTGGCCAACGTCGCCTTCGGCCTCGAACTGGCCGGTGTCGGCAAGGACAAGAGGGAAAAAATCGCCCGTGAAATGCTCGCGCTGGTCGATCTTGCCGGCTTCGAAGACCGGCGCATCTGGCAATTGTCCGGTGGCCAGAAACAACGCGTCGGCCTCGCCCGCGCCCTCGCCGCCGATCCGCGCGTGCTGCTGATGGATGAGCCGTTCGGTGCGCTTGATGCGTTCACTCGCGAGCAGATGCAGGAGCTGTTGCTGCAAGTCTGGCAGCGCACTGCCAAACCGGTTTTCCTGATTACCCACGACATTGAAGAAGCGGTGTTCCTCGCCACGGACCTGATTCTGCTGGCACCGAATCCGGGGCAGATCGTCGAGCGCCTGCAATTGGATTTTGGTCAGCGTTATGCCGCTGGCGAGTCGGCCCGCGCGATCAAGTCCGATCCGCGTTTTATCGAAACCCGCGAGCACGTGCTGAGCAAAGTCTTCTCGCAACGCAGCGCCGTACCCCGGCAGGAGCGCGCATGAGCAGTTACGAGGTTTCCGCTGCGGCGGTGAAAACACCTTCGGTGAGCATCCCGGTGCGCCGCAGCCTCAGCACTCGCTGGATCAGCCTGCTGACCCTGTTCGGCCTGTTGGCGGTCTGGTGGGCGGTGACCGCGACCGGCCTGATCGAACCGCTGTTCCTGCCGCCACCCTCCGCCGTCCTGCAAAAGGGCTGGTTGCTGGCGACCTCGGGGTACATGGATTCAACGTTATGGCAGCACCTGGGCGCGAGCCTGAGCCGCATCGGCCTTGGTCTGGTTTTTGCCATTCTGACCGCCGTGCCGGTGGGCATTGCCATTGGCGCCAACCGCATCGCCCGTGGCGTGCTCGATCCACTGATCGAGTTCTACCGTCCTATTCCGCCGTTGGCCTATCTGCCGCTGATCGTGATCTGGTGCGGCATTGGCGAGTTGTCGAAAGTGCTGCTGATCTATCTGGCGATTTTTGCGCCGATTGCGATTGCCACCGCGACGGGTGTGCGCACGGTTGATCCAGCAAAACTGCGCGCGGCGCAGTCCTTGGGCGCGACGCGCGCGCAGTTGATTCGCCATGTGATTTTGCCCAGCGCTCTGCCGGACATTCTCACCGGCGTGCGCATTGGCCTGGGGGTTGGCTGGTCGACGCTGGTTGCGGCCGAACTGATTGCTGCCACCAGCGGCTTGGGTTTCATGGTGCAGTCGGCCGCGCAATTCCTGGTCACCGATGTCGTGGTGCTGGGAATTCTGGTCATCGCCCTGATCGCCTTCGCCATGGAAATGGGCCTGCGCGCATTGCAGCGCAGACTGGTGCCGTGGCACGGCCAGGCGCACTAAATCGCCTTGTGAAAATTCCCCTGTGGGAGCGAGCCTGCTCGCGAAAGCGTCAGATCATTCACTGCACTGTCGCCTGACACTCTGCATTCGCGAGCAGGCTCGCTCCCACAAAAGCATGACACTCCGAATTCGAAGAGAACGACCATGAGCACCCTCAACATCACCCCGTTAAGCTCGGCCCTCGGCGCGCAGATCAGTGGCGTCGACATCAGCCAGCCGCTGAGCCTGGAACACCGCGACGTCATCGAACAGGCGCTGCTCAAATATCAGGTGCTGTTCTTCCGCAACCAGCCGATCGAGCCGGCACAGCAGGCACGCTTCGCGCATTATTTCGGCGACCTGCACATTCATCCGATCTACCCGAACGTGCCGGAACAACCGGAAGTACTCATCCTTGACACCGCCGTCACCGACGTGCGCGATAACGCGATCTGGCATACCGACGTAACCTTCCTGCCGACGCCGGCAATGGGCGCAGTGCTCAGCGCCAAGTTGCTGCCGGAGTTCGGTGGCGACACGTTGTGGGCCAGCGGCATCGCGGCATATGAAGCGTTGTCGGCGCCGATGAAAAACCTGCTCGAAGGTCTGACGGCCACCCACGATTTCATTCGTTCGTTTCCGCTCGAGCGCTACGGCAACACGCCTGAGGCGCTGGCGCAGTGGGAAGAAGCGCGGCGCAAGAATCCGCCGCTGTCGCACCCGGTGATTCGCACCCACCCAGTGAGCGGGCGGCGCTCGCTATTCGTCAATGAAGGATTTACCTCAAAGATCAACGAATTGTCGGAAACCGAGAGCGAGGCGATCCTGAAATTTCTGTTTGCCCACGCGACCCGGCCGGAATTCACCATTCGCTGGCGCTGGCAGAAGGACGACATCGCTTTCTGGGACAACCGCGTGACGCAGCATTACGCGGTGGATGATTACCGCCCGGCGCGGCGGGTGATGCAGCGGGCGACGGTGTTGGGGGATGTGCCGTTTTTTCGCTGAGCCCTTTTAAAGGCAAAAGCCCCTCACCCTAACCCTCTCCCGGAGGGAGAGGGGACTGATTGGGGATGCTGTAGAAGTACGCCGACCTGAACGTACTTTGCTGAATCCATAATCGACTCGGTATTCCGGTCGATGTAAGACGCAAGACACCTCGGTCGGCTCCCTCTCCCTCTGGGAGAGGGCTGGGGTGAGGGTGGCTCACTCCGCCGTCGAAGGCTTCTCCCAAAGATTGATCCCGCCCTCCTGGGCAAACCGGTCAATCTCCGCCAGCTCTTCAGCACTGAAATTCAGATTCTTCAGCGCCCCGACGTTCTCGATGATCTGCTCCGGCCGGCTCGCGCCGATCAGTGCCGAGGTCACCCGTGGATCACGCAGCGTCCACGCCAGTGCCAGTTGCGCCAGACTCTGGCCGCGACGCTGGGCGATTTCGTTCAACGCTCGCACGTGAGCAATGTTGGCCTCGGACAAGTGCGAAGCCTGCAGCGAGCCGCCGCCCGGGCGATTGACTCGCGCATCGGCCGGCACGCCGTTGAGGTATTTGTCGGTGAGCAAGCCCTGCGCCAGCGGCGTGAACGCGATGACGCCCGTGCCGAGTTCATCGGTGGTGTCGAGCAGATCCTTTTCCACCCAACGATTGAGCAGGTTGTACGCCGGCTGATGAATCAGCAGCGGCACTTTCCACTCTTTCAGCAGCGCGGCCATTTCTCGGGTCTTCACCCCTGAGTAGGACGAGATGCCGATGTAAAGCGCCTTGCCCTGCTGCACGGCGGTGGCAAGGGCGCTGGCGGTTTCTTCCAGCGGGGTGTCCGGGTCGAAGCGGTGCGAATAGAAGATGTCCACATAGTCCAGACCGAGGCGTTGCAGGCTCTGGTCGAGGCTCGCCAGCACGTATTTGCGCGAACCGCCGCCCTGACCATACGGGCCGGGCCACATGTCCCAACCGGCCTTGCTGGAGATGATCAGCTCGTCGCGATACTGCTTGAAGTCTTCGCGCAGCAGGCGACCGAAATTGATCTCGGCGCTGCCGTATGGCGGGCCGTAGTTGTTGGCCAGATCGAAATGGTTGATGCCCATATCGAACGCTGTGCGCAGCAAGGCGCGCTGGGTCTCGATCGGCGTGCTGTCGCCAAAGTTGTGCCACAGGCCCAGCGACAAGGCCGGCAGCACCAGACCGCTGCGGCCGACGCGGCGGTAGGGAATGGAGTCGTAGCGATTTTCGGCAGCGGTGTAAGTCATCGAATCCTCTCTTGTCTGTCTTTTAGTCATCTGCAACCGGACACCTTTGTGGCGAGGGGATTTATCCCCGATGGATGGCGAAGCCGCCCCAAAACCTGAAACCTCGGCGAATCTGGTGTACCGAATGCGCTGGTTTTACGACTGCTTCGCAGCCGAACGGGGATGAATCCCCTCGCCACAAAAGCCCCATCAATCATGCAAAGCGATTTGCAGGTCGAACCAGCCCCAGGTTCTGCCGCAGCGTGCGGCCTTCATATTCAGTTCTGAACAAGCCACGCCGTTGCAGTTCCGGCACCACGCCATTGGCGAAATCTTCCAGCCCGCCCGGCAGGTGCGGCACCAGCACATTGAAGCCGTCCGCCGCGCCTTGTTCGAACCACTCCTGCAGGCAATCGGCAATCTGTGCCGGCGTGCCGACCAGGCTGTGATGCCCCCGCCCGCCAGCGATCCTGCGACCAAGCTCGGCGAGGGTCAGGCTCTCCCGCCCGGCCAGCTCGGTCAGCAATTTCTGTCGGCTCTGCTGACCGCTGTCAGTCAGCGGCAATGGCGGCAGCGGCCCGTCCAGCGGGTACTTCGATAAATCGAAGTTGCCCAGCATACGCCCAAGCAGCGCGACGCCCACCTCCGGTTCGACCAATTGCTGAAACGTTTCAAACTTTTCCTGCGCTTCAGCTTCGGTAGCAGCGACCACCACGAACACACCGGGCATGATTTTCAGCGAATCGGTGCTGCGCCCGAACTTGGCCAAGCGTCCCTTGATATCAGTGTAAAACGCCTGTGCGGCGGCCAGCGAAGTCTGCGCGGTGAACACCACTTCCGCCGTTTGCGCCGCCAGTTCGCGCCCGGCTTCGGAAGAACCAGCCTGGACGATCACCGGTTGCCCCTGCGGCGAGCGCGCGACGTTCAGCGGGCCTTTGACCCGGAAATGTTCACCGACATGATCGAGCACGTGCAGCTTCTGCGGGTGGTAATAGGCGCCGCTGGCCTTGTCGCGGTGGAAGGCATCGTCTTCCCAACTGTCCCAGAGCCCGGTGACCACCTGATGAAACTCACGGGCGCGGCTGTAGCGTTCGGCGTGGCCGATGTGTGCGTCGCGGCCGAAATTCAGCGCCTCGGCCGCATTGTCCGAAGTCACCAGATTCCATCCCGCCCGTCCGCCCGACAAATGATCGAGCGAAGCGAACTTGCGCGCGACGTGGTATGGCTCGTTGTAACTGGTGGTGGCCGTGGCGATCAGGCCGATGTGCTCGGTCACCGCGCTCAGTGCCGAGAGCAAGGTCAGCGGCTCGAAGTGATCGGAGCGCGCCATGCGGCTGGCGATGTTTTCGGTCGGTGCGGCGACGCTGTCGGCGACAAACAGCGCATCGAACTTTGCCGCTTCGGCGATCTGCGCCAGACGTTTGTAATGGGCGAAATCCAGCCCAGCATCCGCCGGCACGTCCGGGTGCCGCCAGGCCGCTACGTGATGCCCGGTGGCCATGAAAAACGCACCGAGTTTCATCTGTCTGCTCATCTCAGAAATCCTTGCGCAGTTGCACGCCGAAATAGCGCTCGTCATCCCGTGGCACGGCGCGATAGATGTAGCTGCCGCCACTGGCCAGCAATGACGAATAGGATTTGTCGGCGAGGTTCTTGCCGAGCAGGGCGACACGCCAGCCATTGCTGTAATCGGCCAAGGCGACGCTGGCGTTCCACAGCCCGTAGGCGCCCTGTTTGGTATCGGGGTTCTGGCTGATGTCGTACTGCACTTCGCTCTGCCAGCTGTAGTCAGTGCCCAGTTCGATATCGAGACCGTTGTCCAGCGGAATTGTGTAGTCGGCGCGCACGTAGCTTTTCCAGTCCGGGCTGAACGGCAATGGTTTGCCGTTGACGTTGCACGACGCCGCCGCGCCGGCCGGGCAGGCGAGTTCGTCGATGCGTGCGCGGGTGTAGGCCAGTGAGCCGGAGAACTTCAGTTGCTGGGTGGCTTGCAGGGCGTAATCGAGTTCGATGCCTTCACTGGTGACGCTGCCGGCGTTGATCAAACGCGTCACCACCTGCCCGGCGACGGTGTCGAAAAAGTTCGCCTGATAGTTGTCGTACTCGCTGTGGAAGATCGCCAGGTTGGTGGTCAGGCGGTTGTTCCAGGAGGTGGCTTTGATCCCCACTTCCCAGGTGTTGGAGGTCTCCGGTTTCAGCGCTTCGGTGTCGCGCGGCTGCATGTTGAAAAACACGTTGTACGCCGGGCCTTTGTAACCGCGCGAATAGGTCAGGTAACTGGTAACGGTATCGCTCAGGTCATATTGCAGACCGAGGCGACCGGACCAGCCGTCCTCGTCCACCGAGCCAGAGCTACTGGTCGCCGGTTGAATGCCGCTGACGGTGGTCGCTGATGTTGAAACGCGACGGTGATCGTATTTCAGATCATCGTGGGTATAGCGCAGACCGGCGATGCCGCGAAAGTTCGAAGTGAAGTTCAGCGTGCTCTCACCAAACACCGCGTAGCTGTCGCTGGTGGTGCTGTAATCGGCAACGCCACGGTCGGTGCGTGTGGTGGTCGTGAGGGTGCGCTGATAGGTCTCGTCGTCCTTGCCGTGCATGTAGAACAGGCCGCCGACGTACTCGAGAAACTCGCCCTTCGGTGAGGCCAGACGCAGCTCTTGCGAATACTGGTCGAAAGCCAGATCGCCTTTATCTGCCGTGCCGGGGAACGCCGCCGTCACGGTGCCGAGGCGATCACCATCCTGATACTGGGTATTGTCCCAGCCGCGCCATGCGGTGATCGATGTCAGCGTGTAATCGCCCAGTTGCCAGTCGAGCTGGCCGGACAGGCCTTTGTTGATGTCCTCGATGTGAGAGCGGGTGTCGGTGTTGATGTCGCGGTTGTGGCTGCTCGCGCTCACCGGACTCAGCGCGTTGGCGAAGGCCGGCGTCAGCGCTTGGCTGACGACACCATTGGGCGCGTCGTCGTGGGACTGCATGTAGTCCGCGATCAGGGTGAAAGTAATGTCGTCGTTCGGGGTGAATTCGAGTTTGCCGCGCACACCGCGGTGGTTGTAACCGTTGACCTCGTGGCCGTTGTGTTGATTGTCGATGTTACCGTCGTACGTGCCGAACAAGGTGCTGATCGAGCCCTTCAGCGTGTCCGGAATCAGACTGCCGCCAAGGCCGAAACGGCTGCGGCTTTCGTTGCCGCTGTAGAACGCCTGATCGATATAGCCGTGTGTTTCGGCGGTCGGTGCCTTGCTGGAGATGTTGAGTACACCGGCCGAGGCGTTCTTGCCGAACAGCGTGCCTTGTGGGCCACGCAACACTTCGACGCGCTCCAGATCGAGCAGATCCAGCGTGGCCTGACCGGGCCGCGCGTACACCACGCCGTCGATCACTGTCGCCACGGTCGGCTCGACGCCGGGCGAGGTGGAAATCGTGCCGACGCCGCGCACGAATAACGAGGTGTCCTTGTTCGAGGCGCCGGTACGGAAATTCAGCGACGGCACTTGCTGAACGATGCTCGCCAAGCTATTGCGGTTATCGCGTTCGAGCTGTTCGCCGTCGAGCACGGAAACCGCCACCGGCACTTTCTGCAGGGACTCTTCGCGGCGAGTCGCGGTCACCGTGACGGATTTCAGCGTCGGTTCCTGATCGCTGCTGTCAGCGGCAAACGCCATGGGCAGCGGCAGCGCCGCCAGCCCGGTGAAAATCCAGCCCGCCGCGTGTATCGACTGCGTCAGTGTGTGTAATGCCCCAGGAAAATTACGCATAGGTGTTCGCTCGAAAATGGCCCTGAACCGCTGCCGTTCTGCGACGACAGCGCCTGAATCTGTCTTGGGCATTCGCTCGAGCGAGTAGCAGACAACGCGCCTTGTTAGCGCTAACATCGGCAATATTGGCCATCGGCGAATAGAGCGTCCAATACTGAAAAATTACTTTTATATGCGATTTGGTTTTTAGAAAGGATCGAGTCTTGAACGTAGAAAAACCGCGTAAACGTCGTGGCGCCGGCCGTGTAACGTTGAATGCCGTGGCGCGTGCGGCCGGGGTGTCGGCGATTACCGTGTCGCGGTATTTCAATCAGCCCGAACAGGTTTCGCCCGAGCGGCGCGAGCGTATTGCAGCGGTGGTTGCCGAGCTCGGTTATGTGCCGAATCTGGTGGCGGGTGGTCTGGCCTCGGCGCGGGGGAAAATCGTCGGCATGGTCATTCCGAACATCTCCGGGCCGATTTTTGCCAACACGATCCAGGGCTTCAGCGACACCCTTAGCCGTCACGGTTATCAACTGTTGCTGGCGTCGAGTTATTTCGATATCAAGCAGGAAGAAAATGCCGTGCGCGCGTTTCTCGGCTGGTCGCCGGCAGCGCTGGTGCTGACCAGCCACTTTCACAGCGCAGGCACCGAGAAAATGCTCGCCGAGGCGGATATTCCAGTGATCGAAACCTGGGATTACCAGCCGGAACGCGGGCCGATGCAGATTGGCTTTTCGCATTTCGAAGTGGGCGTGACAGCGGCAAGGCATCTGCTGGACAAAGGCTATCAACGCATTGCTTTCGTACAGAACAGTGCGCCGGGCGACTTCAGTGCACTGGAGCGCCGCGATGGTTATGCCGCCACTGTGCGTGAAGCAGGACGTGAGCCATGGATCTTCGCCCCGGACGCCGACCGCGCACCGTTCGAGGCCGGCAAGCAAGCGATGGACGCCCTGATGAACGCCTCACCACGCCCCGACGCGATCATCTTCGCCAACGACAATCTCGCCGCCGGCGGCCTCCTCGCCGGACAACGCGCGGGTATCAAAATCCCCGCAGACTGCGCCGTGCTCGGCTTCGGTGATTACCCGTTTGCCGAGATGTTATTGCCCAGTCTGAGCACGATCAAACCGCCAGCGCTGGAGATTGGCGTGCTGGCGGCAACGCGAGTGCTGGAAAGCCTTGGCGTACTGCCCAACGAAGCAGTGCAACGGCTGAACCTGCTGCGATGCCAAGTGATCGAGCGCGAAAGCTCCTGACTGCGGGAGTGAGCAGGATCGCTCCCACAGAATTTCTGTCATACCGACAATTCGCGCAGCGCAGCCGCCGCCAGAAATCCGGAGCGGGAACGGTAGCGCCGGTCTCGCCGGACGGTCTGGTCAATACGTTCCAGCAACTGCTCGGGCAATGTGGCATTGAAGCGCACTGATTTGCCGAAGTAAGGCGTGATGTCAAAGTCGACCACGCCCCAGATACCGCCCGCGTAATCCGGGTTATCAAGATGAGCATCAATGTCGCGCACTTGCGGCAGTGGGGCGCCATCGGCGACCAGCCCCTCGTAGTGCAGCGCCAGCGCTTCCTGCGTGTTTTCGAAAGCTTCGGCTACCGTGGCGCCTGCGGAATAACACCCCGGTACGTCCGGAATGATCACGCCGTAGTCCGAGTCGGCATCCTTATGCAGAACGACCGGGAATTTCATAAAGGTTTCCTTCGCCCTTTCCGACGTCAAGAATTACAACTCTAGGGCATAAAGCGCGCAGCGATACACACCATACACACTTGGATAAATAATAGTCTGTTTCGTGATCATCACAGAGGGACGGATCGCCGGCGGGGCCCAAGATTGCGATGGGCAGTGCGGTGTTTGGCGTGCCGGTGGCGGCGATGGTGTTGTTCATGGTGCTGAGCGCCGAGGCGTAAAAACCTCTCGGCGCTCAGCCGCTGGATCAACGCACCAGATGCAGGAACTGCATGTGCCGTTCGTACTGGTCGAGGATGTCGTTGATGATCTGCTCTTTGGTGTAGCCGACCAGATCGTAGTCCTGACTGCCCTCGCTCAAGTGCACTTCGGCGCGGTAGTAGCGGCGATTGTTGAGTTGCTTGGAACCCATGCCGCCACGCGCGAACGATGGCGTGAAGTAGCCGCGCATCTGCACCTGATAGATGAACGGATGCTGCTCGCCATGGCCGATTTCCAGGCTGACGTTGTCATGCGCCGGATCCGGCTGGGTAACCACGTGCAGGCCTTTTTCGACGAACACGGCGGTCACTTCTTCGATCGCCGGGCGGACGGTGCTTTCCATGAAGCGGTACACCTCGTCGCGGGACGGGAAGTGCACGGCCTGACTCAGGCGCTGACGCCAGCCACCGGTGCCACGCCTTGAACCGGAGACCGGCGCCAGCGAATGCAGCTGCGCGATCTGCTTCTGCGACTCCAGATAGAACGCCTTGTGCAGGCCCCACATCATCAGCAGCAGAATCAACGAGAACGGCAATGAGGTCAGCACCACCGCCGACTTCAACGCATCGATGCTGCCGGAAAACAGCAGTGCGCTGGTGATCAGCGCGGTCATCGCACCCCAGAACACCCGCAGCCATTTCGGCCCGTCTTCATCCGGGTTGCCGCCTTTCGCCGACAGGGTGGAGAGCACCACGGTGCCGGAATCCGCAGACGTCACGAAGAACACGAAGCTGATGAACACCGTCACGGCGATGACAGTCTTGCTCCACGGATAGGTTTCCAGCAGCAGATAAATGCTCATCGACGGATTGTCGATGGCCGACATGCCCAGCGCACTCATGCCGTGATTGAGCACCTGGTCCAAGGCGCTGTTGCCGAAGATCGACATCCACGCCAAGGTGAAACCCAGCGGAATCAACAGCACGCCGAAGACGAATTCACGGATGGTGCGGCCACGGGAAATCCGCGCGATGAACAGGCCCACGAACGGCGACCATGCGATCCACCAGGCCCAGTAGAACACGGTCCAGCCGCCCAGCCAGTCGCTCGGTTTGTCATAGGCGTAGAGGTCAAAGCTCTTCATCGGCAAAGCGCCGAGGTAGTCGCCGACGTTCTGGATCAGGGTGTTGAGCAGGTGCTGAGTCGGCCCGGCAAACAATACGAACAGCAGCAGCCCGCAGGCCAGCAGCATGTTGATGTCCGACATCACCCGCACGCCTTTGTCGACGCCGGAGACGGCCACAATGATCGCCGCACCCATCATCAGCGTGATCAGGCCGACCTGAATCCACTGCGTGTGGGCGATGCCGAACAGGTAGTCCAGCCCGGAGTTCAGATGCAGCACGCCGAAGCCCATGTCGGCACCAAGGCCGAACACCGTGGCGATGATGCCGAAGCCGTCCACCGCATAGCCGATCGGGCCGTTGATGCGTTTGCCGATCAGCGGATACAGCGCCGAACGCAGGGCCAGCGGCAGGTTGTGCCGATAGGCGAAATAGGCCAGCGCCATGCCGACGAAGGCAAACACGCCCCAGCCATGCAGGCCCCAATGCAGGAACAGGATCTGCATCGCCTGGCGCGCCGCGTCCGCCGTGCCCGCGTCGCCTTGCGGTGGCTGGAGCATGTGGGTCAGCGGTTCGGAGACGCAGAAGAAGAACAGCGTGATGCTGATCCCGGCGGCGAACAGCATGCCGGCCCAGGACAGGTAACTGAATTCGGGTTCGTCGTGGTCGGCACCGAGTTTTATCTTGCCGTAGCCGGATAAAGCGGTGACCACCACGAAGACCAGATACAGGGTCATCGCGAGCATGTAGTACCAGCCGACCGTGTTGGCCGCCCAGTTTTGCGCTTCCAGCAACCAGGCGCCGGCCTGCTCGGGGATGGCGATGACGACAAGACCAAACAGCAGAATGACCGTCGCGGCGAAGTAGAACACCGGCGGATTCATGCGCACCAGACCGCTGGCGGGGGTAGACGATGCACTCATGAAAGGTGCACCTCGAAGGGTTGAAACGTGGCTGAAATGATCGGACTCAGCAAAGGCAAGCCTCCTGTTGTGAGCGGGCAGCGAACCACCGGTTTAACTTGAATGAACGTTCAAGTTAAACATGAATGGGGCGGTAAGGACTAATCGCAGGGCTGGGCGGTAGGTTTCCTACAGCGCCCGAGGAGGTTTATGACGCGGGTTTTGTGAGATTCGTTCACTGCGCCAAGCAAGAATCAAAAGCCCCTCACCCTAACCCTCTCCCAGAGGGAGAGGGGACTGATTGGGGGATGTTCAGAATGTGCGCCAACCTGAGGAAACCGTGCCGAATCCATAATCGACCCGGTATTTCAGGTCGATGTATGACGCAAAACACCTCGGTCGGCCCCCTCTCCCTCCGGGAGAGGGCTGGGGTGAGGGAAAAGGATTCCACGGCCTACTTCTGCGTCCCGTCATCATGCTGCAGATTTGCCTGCGTCAGATTCGCCCCCGCCGGCACACTGCGCGTCAGCCAGACGTTGCCGCCAATGGTCGAGCCCTTGCCGATGGTGATCCGTCCTAGAATCGTCGCCCCGGCATAAATCACAACGTCATCCTCAACGATCGGATGGCGCGGGTGGCCCTTCTGCAATTGGCCGTCCTCATCCGCCGGAAAGCGCTTGGCACCCAAAGTCACCGCCTGATAAATGCGCACCCGTTCGCCAATGATCGCGGTTTCGCCAATCACTACGCCTGTGCCGTGATCGATAAAGAAACTGCGGCCGATCTGCGCGCCCGGGTGGATATCGATGCCCGTCGCCGAGTGCGCGATTTCCGCGCTGATCCGCGCCAGCAGCGGCAGCCCGGCACGGTATAAATGGTGCGCCAGGCGATGGTGAATCACCGCAAGAATGCCCGGATAGCACAGCAGCACTTCGTCAACGCTGCGTGCCGCCGGGTCGCCGTGATAAGCCGCCAGCACATCGGTGTCGAGCAGCGTGCGCAGGCCCGGCAAGGCCAAGGCGAAATCCTGCACGATCTGAATGGCGCGGGTCTCGACTTCACTGTCGTCCTGCGCGCTGTGGCGGGCAACGTAACGCAGCTCCAGGCGCGTCTGCGCCAGCAATGCATTGAGCGCTACATCAAGCGTGTGGCCGACGTAGAAGTCTTCACTTTCTTCACGCAGATCGACCGGCCCCAGACGCATCGGGAACAGCGCGCCACACAGCGCCTCGAGGATTTCCGCCATCGCCGCTCGCGATGGCAATTCGCGGCCGCCCTGCTCCCCTGAAGCCCGGCCATTCTGTGCGCGCCACTGATCCCGCGCGCTGCGCAGCTGGCTGACGATGGTCTGCAATTGCCAATGGCTGGAACGCTCGCTCACGGTAAAGACTCCTCACGGGCGGCCGGACTGTCTGGCCGCGTCAACGGCGCCTACTTTACGGCATGCCTTTGCCGACGAATTAAGAACCGATAGTGCTGGCCTCAGTCCATTTGGCTATAAGTGATTGGCGGTTGCCCGGGCAAAATCGCGTGCCTATAGTCCTTTCATTCTTCTGCGCCAGTACGGACTCATGATCAAACAACAGCTGCAACGCTTCCCCCGTCTCGAACTGCTGAGCCACCCTACTCCGCTGGAAAAACTCGAACGCCTGTCCACTTGGCTTGGTCGCGAGGTGTACATCAAGCGCGATGACCTGACGCCGCTGGCGATGGGCGGCAACAAGCTGCGCAAACTGGAATACCTGGCCGCCGACGCGCTCGCGCAAGGTGCTGACACGCTGATCACGGCCGGTGCGTTGCAATCGAACCACGTGCGCCAGACCGCCGCGCTGGCCGCGAAACTCGGCCTCGGTTGTGTGGCGCTGCTGGAAAACCCGCTCGGCACTGATGACGGAAATTACACCGGCAACGGCAACCGCTTACTGCTGGATCTTTTCGACACCAAAGTCGAGCTGGTCGACAACCTCGACAATGCCGACGAACAACTGGCCGCCCTCGCCGTGCGCCTGCGCAGCAACGGCAAGAAGCCGTATCTGGTGCCGATCGGCGGCTCCAACGCCCTTGGTGCTCTGGGTTATGTGCGCGCCGGGCTGGAGCTGGCTGAGCAGATCAAGGACAGCGGCCTCGATTTCGCCGCAGTGCTGCTGGCGTCGGGCAGTGCCGGTACTCACAGTGGCCTCGGACTGGCGCTGAGTGAGGCGCTGCCGCAACTGCCGGTGATTGGCGTGACCGTTTCGCGCAGTGAAGAAGATCAACGCTCGAAGGTGCAGGGGTTGGCCGAACGCACGGCAGAGCTGCTGGGCGTCGAGTTGCCGGCCAGCTTCAAGGTCGAGCTGTGGGACGAATATTTCGGCCCACGTTATGGCGAACCGAATGCCGGGACTTTGGCGGCGGTGAAACTGTTGGCGGCTCAGGAAGGTCTGTTGCTTGACCCGGTGTACACCGGCAAGGCCATGGCCGGCCTGTTAGACGGGATTGGCCGGCAGCGATTCGATGACGGCCCGGTCATCTTCCTGCACACCGGGGCGCGCCAGCGTTGTTTGCCTACAAGGATTTTCTGTAAGAGCAGATCAAGAAATCGCAGCCTTCGGCAGCTCCTACATGAGATCACCTGCAGCAGCTGCCGAAGGCTGCGATCTTCAAGCAGTCACGCATATTCCTGAAATGAATAACAATTTTAGTATTAAGTATTTTCAAGTCTAAAACAGACATCTTATAGTCTCGCCGCAGGCGAATTTCGGGCGAGACGCTTAAGCTGCTTTAAGGCAGGATAGCGCTGTCGTTCAAATCACCAATTTGCCTACATTCCTTAAGCGTCTTCCATAAGAAAACACAGGGGCTTGTCATGAATTTTTCCGCACTACGTCGCACTCTGCTGGTCGGTTCGCTGGGTCTGGCACTGAGCGCCGGCCTGATCGGTCAGGCAGTGGCCGGTGAGCAGTTGCAACAGATCAAGGACAAGGGCGTTCTCAACGTCGGCCTGGAAGGCACTTACCCACCGTTCAGCTACGTCGACGAGAACGGCAAGCTGTCGGGTTTTGAAGTGGAGCTGTCCGAAGCCCTGGCGCAAAAACTCGGCGTCAAGGCCAAGATTCAGCCGACCAAATGGGACGGCATCCTCGCCGCACTCGAATCCAAGCGTCTGGATCTGGTGGTCAACCAAGTGACCATCTCCGACGAGCGCAAGAAGAAGTATGACTTCTCCGAACCGTACACCGTCTCCGGCATCCAGGCCCTCGTGCTGAAAAGCAAAGAGTCGGCGCTGAACATCAAGACTGCCGCTGACCTGTCCGGCAAGAAAGTCGGTGTCGGCCTGGGTACCAACTACGAGCAGTGGGTCCGCGCCAACGTGCCGGGTGCTGACGTGCGCACCTACGATGATGATCCGACCAAATTCGCCGACCTCAACAACGGTCGTACCGATGCCATCCTGATCGACCGTCTGGCTGCCCTCGAATACGCCAAGAAAGCCCCGAAAACCGTAGCTGCCGGTGAGGCCTTCTCGCGTCAGGAATCCGGTATCGCCCTGCGCAAAGGCGAGCCTGAACTGCTGGCTGCGGTGAACAAGGCGCTCGACGAACTGCGTGCTGACGGCACTCTTGAGAAACTGTCGAAGAAATACTTCAACGCAGACGTCACTAAATAATGGAAGAGGCTTTCCAACTCGCGCTGGATTCCGCGCCCTTTTTGTTGAAGGGCGCGTACTACACGGTAGTCCTCAGCCTCGGCGGGATGTTCTTCGGTCTGCTGCTGGGCTTCGGCCTCGCGCTGATGCGCCTGTCGCGCTTCAAATCGGTCAGCTGGCTGGCCCGCATCTACGTGTCGTTCTTTCGCGGCACGCCGTTGCTGGTGCAGCTGTTCGTGATCTATTACGGCTTGCCGCAACTGGGCATGGAGCTTGATCCGCTGCCAGCAGCGCTGATCGGTTTCTCGCTGAACATGGCCGCCTACGCATGTGAAATCCTCCGTGCCGCGATCGGTTCGATCGAACGCGGTCAGTGGGAAGCCGCTGCGAGTATCGGCATGACCCGCGCGCAGACCCTGCGCCGGGCCATCCTGCCGCAAGCGATGCGCACGGCATTGCCGCCGCTGGGCAACAGCTTCATTTCGCTGGTCAAGGACACGGCGCTGGCCGCGACCATTCAGGTGCCGGAGCTGTTCCGTCAGGCGCAGCTGATTACCGCCCGGACTTTTGAAGTCTTCACCATGTATCTTGCCGCCGCGCTGATCTACTGGATTCTGGCCACGGTGCTTTCGCACTTGCAGAACAAGTTGGAAGAGCGGGTCAATCGGCACGACCAGGAGTCCTGACGCGATGATTGTCGTGGAAAAACTGACCAAGCAATTCAAGGGACAGGTCGTGCTCAACGGCATCGACCTTGAGGTAAAGGAAGGCGAAGTCGTCGCGATCATCGGTCCCAGTGGTTCGGGGAAAACGACGTTCCTGCGATGCCTGAATTTCCTCGAAGAACCCACCAGCGGCCGGATCAAGGTCGGCGATATCGAAATCGATACCAGCCGCCCGCTGAACCAGCAGCAAAGCCTGGTGCGCAACCTGCGCCAGCACGTCGGCTTCGTGTTCCAGAACTTCAACCTGTTCCCCCATCGCACCGCTTTGGAAAACGTCATCGAAGGCCCGATCGTGGTCAAGAAGATGCCGCGCGACCAGGCAGTTGCTCTGGGTAAAAAGCTGCTGACCAAAGTGGGGCTTGCCGGCAAGGAGGACGCGTATCCGCGCCGGCTTTCCGGTGGCCAGCAACAGCGCGTGGCAATTGCCCGGGCGCTGGCGATGGAGCCGGAAGTCATTCTGTTCGACGAACCGACCTCCGCCCTCGACCCGGAACTGGTCGGCGAAGTGCTGGCGACCATTCGCGGTCTTGCCGAAGAAAATCGCACCATGGTGATTGTCACCCATGAAATGGGTTTTGCCCGTGACGTGGCCAATCGCGTGGTGTTTTTCGACAAGGGCGTAATTGTTGAACAAGGTGAAGCCAAGGCACTGTTTGCCAACCCGAAAGAAGAACGCACCAAACAGTTTCTCAGCAAGTTTCTGAATCACGCCTGAGAACTTTCTCTGCCACAGCCCTCAACTTCCACGGACGGAAGTTATCCCTCCCCCGGCATTTCATTCTTCTAAACATTTATTACTTGTGCGCGCAGATAAACATTGCGCAACGATGACGCACATCCTCGATTCGTCATATTTCCACACGTTTGCCGGTGAACGAACCCGCACAAAACGCCGCGAAACCGCTGTTTATCTGTAGCTGATTTCGCGCTTACGCCTAGGCTTATTGCCTCGATGACGTAGGAGCTTTCTGATTAACTTGTAATTTACGCATTAACTAATCCCCTCTATTGACACCCCTCTCCGCAGACTTTTATCTAGTCGGCAACCGGCGCCCCTTAGTTCAAACAACCCGCACTAATACCGAGCAAATACTTGTCGCTTTTATTGCCAGTTGATTCGCGCCTTTTTTGTTTTCCAGAAACGGATTTCGCTGCAAGACTTCAAGGAGAGAAACCGATGACCCGCACTTCGCACACACCCGAACTTGCAGCGCCAACGCTGGCATGCGCACAAAAAACCGGCATTAACCTGGCAACAGCAGCCCACCTGCTCATCGACGTGCCGCCCTACTGCGGCATGGACGATGGCGATCTGATCGAACTGTTCTGGAACAAATGTTATGTCGCTTCGAAAGTCCTCAGCGCGGCCGATGTGGGCGAGTCGGTCAGCCTGCGGGTGCCGGAGAGTTTCATTGCCAATGGCACCGCGCGCATTCACTACCGCGTGATGCAGGTCGGCCAGGGCCCCGCGCTTTCGGCAACGACGCGGATACAGGTCAAACTCGATTGCCCGGGTGGCCAGCCCGCTGCGCACTGCGAAGATGAAAACCAGCAACTGGCACCGGTGATCATCCCCGAAGCGATTCGCCGCCAGGGCGTCAACCCCAGCCAGATCAAACGCGGCGTGCCGCTGACTATCGAGCCTTATCTGAACATGGCCGAAGACGACGCCATCACATTGCGCTGGGGTGATGTGCGCATGGATCTGGCGGCGCTCACTGCGGCCGACGTCGGGCTGCCGATTCAGGTCTGGGTGCCACCGGCGGTCATTGTCGAAGCGGGCGAAGACCTGCGGCTGGACGTGACCTACTGCATCCTCGACCGGGTCGGTAACAACTCGCGCTGGGCACCGCCGCGCACACTCAAAATCGGTTGCGTGAATCCGTACGTGAAAGTCCCGTTGAAGCCCGAATTCAAGGCCGCTGAATCACGTACCAAGTGAGACCTGCTCAAGGTGGGAGGTCAGTTATCTCTCACCTGAACCTCGTTAACCAAGCCGAACATCCACCCTTCTATGCATATTCCTAAAAGTTAGTTCATTTAATTTTTATACACGCTTAGGGTATATGCACCGGACCACCGGACATTCTTTCAATCGTCGCACTCCGCGGCGTTTTTCATGAGATGTGAGGTAGGTATGGTCCGGAACACAATCACCCCAGTGCAGATCGCCAGGGCATTGCGTGCAGCCAGGGAGCGGCACTGATGTCCAGTCTGGCAGATGCGAATCTGCAGTCCGATCTGGACATCGCCCCACTGTTATTGCCCGCGCAAGTACTGCGCAACGACGCTCAAGCCATCAAGGCCGCCCACGAGCTGGCGCAGGCCGCCCGCGTGCAGGCGGCCAAACGCGACCGTCAGCGCAAGCTGCCATGGTCGGAAATTGAACAGTTCACCCGCAGCGGTCTGGGCAGCATTGCCATCCCGCGCGAATACGGTGGCCCGCAGGTTTCCTTCGTCACATTGGCTGAAGTATTCGCGATCATTTCCGCCGCCGACCCAGCGCTCGGGCAGATCCCGCAAAACCAGTTCGGCATCATCCATCTGGTGCTCGGCACCGCCACCCAAGCGCAGAAAAAGCAGCTGTTCCAGAGTGTTCTGGAAGGCTGGCGCATCGGCAATGCCGGCCCGGAACGCGGCACGAAAAACACCTTGGAACTGAAGGCGCGAATCAGTGCAGATGGCGACGACTACGTGATCAACGGCCAGAAGTTCTACTCCACCGGCGCCCTGTTCGCCCACTGGGTCGCGGTGAAAACGCTCAACGATGACGGCAAGCAAGTGCTGGCCTTCGTCCGTCGCGGCACGCCAGGTTTGCGCATCGTCGATGACTGGTCGGGTTTCGGCCAGCGCACCACCGCCAGCGGCACGATCCTGCTGAACAACGTGCGCGTCGAGTCGAGCCTGGTCATCGACAACTGGAAGATCAACGACAAGCCGAACACCCAAGGGGCAGTGTCGCAGCTGATTCAAGCGGCCATCGACGCCGGCATCGCACGCGGCGCTATCGACGACGCCATCGACTTCGTCAAAAGCCGCGCGCGGCCATGGATCGACGCCAAGGTCGAGCGCGCCAGCGATGACCTCTACGTGATCGCCGATATCGGCAAACTGAAAATCGAACTGCACGCCGCCGAAGCGCTGCTGCGCAAGGCCGGACAAGTGCTTGATCAGGTTCACGCGGCGCCACTCACTGCTGAGTCCGCTGCTCGCGCTTCGATCGCCGTGGCTGAAGCAAAAGTACTGACCACCGAGATCTCGCTGCTGGCCAGCGAAAAGCTCTTCGAACTGGCCGGCAGCCGCGCGACCCTCGCCGAATTCAACCTCGACCGCCACTGGCGCAACGCCCGCGTGCACACCCTGCACGACCCGGTGCGCTGGAAATATCACGCAGTCGGCGCCTATCGCCTGAACGGCACTTTGCCGGCTCGCCATTCCTGGATCTGAGACGACCAGTCATCTGGAGAACCCCCTATGACGCTTTCCCATCACGTCGCGCTCATCACCAGCGATGAGCAAGCCCTGATCGTCGCCAGCGACCTGGCCGAAGATTTCAAACGCGACAGCGCGATCCGCGACCGCGAACGCCGCCTGCCATTGGCCGAGCTCGAAGTGTTTTCCCGCTCTGGCCTGTGGGGCATCAGCGTGCCAAAAGACTATGGCGGCGCGGGCGTATCCAACGTCACCCTGGCCAAAGTCATCGCCCTGATTGCGCAGGCCGACGGTTCACTCGGGCAAATTCCGCAGAACCATTTCTACGCACTGGAAGTGCTGCGCGTGAATGGCAGCGATGAACAGAAACAGCGCCTGTACGCCGAGGTCCTCGCCGGCCAACGCTTTGGCAATGCCTTGGCAGAACTGGGCACCAAAACCGCTCACGACCGCGTCACCAGCCTCGAACGCGACGGCGCTGGTTATCGCATCAACGGTCGCAAGTTCTACTCGACCGGGGCGATTTACGCGCAGCGCATTCCGACGTCGGTGGTCGATGAAAACGGCGTACAGCAACTGGCCTTCGTCCCGCGCGAGAGCAAGGGCCTGACGGTGATCGACGACTGGAGCGGCTTCGGCCAGCGCACCACTGGCAGTGGCTCGGTGGTGTTCGAAGATGTCTATGTAGCGGCTGAAGATGTGCTGCCGTTTCAGAGCGCTTTCGAGCGCCCGACCACGGTCGGCCCGCTGGCGCAGATTCTCCACGCCGCCATCGACACCGGCATTGCCCGCGCCGCTTTCGAAGATGCCTTGCATTTCGTGCGCAGCAAAACCCGTCCGTGGATCGATTCCGGCAACGACAAGGCCACCGAAGATCCGCTGACATTGAAGAGCTTCGGCCACTTGAGCATTCGGTTGCACGCCACCGAAGCCTTGCTCGAACGTGCCGGCGAAATCCTCGATGCCGCGCAAGCCGAAACCAACGCCGAAACCGTCGCCGCCGCATCGATCGCGGTTGCCGAAGCGCGGGCGATCAGCACGGAAATTTCCCTCGCCGCCGGCAGCACCCTGTTCGAACTGGCCGGCAGCCAGGCGACGCTGAGTGAACACGGCCTCGACCGCCACTGGCGCAACGCCCGAGTGCATACCCTGCATGACCCAGTGCGCTGGAAATATCACGCAGTTGGCAATTATTACCTCAACGACGAAAACCCTCCGCTGCGAGGGACGATCTGATGAGCGCTGCGAAAAAGAAAATTCTGCTCAACGCGTTCAACATGAACTGCATCGGCCATATCAATCACGGCCTGTGGACGCATCCGCGCGACACTTCGACCCGCTACAACACGATCGAATACTGGACCGAACTGGCGCAGTTGCTTGAGCGTGGATTGTTCGATGGTTTGTTCATCGCTGACATCGTCGGCGTCTACGACGTCTACCAGAACTCGGTGGACGTCACGCTGAAAGAGTCGATCCAGTTGCCGGTCAACGATCCGCTGCTACTGGTTTCAGCGATGGCAGCCGTCACCAGAAACCTCGGCTTCGGCCTGACCGCCAATCTCACTTACGAGCCGCCGTATCTGTTCGCCCGACGCATGTCGACGCTAGATCATTTGAGTCGCGGCCGGGTCGGCTGGAACATCGTCACCGGTTATCTGGACAGCGCCGCCAAAGCCATGGGCCTGCGCGAACAGGTCGAACATGACCGCCGCTACGACCAGGCCGAAGAGTATCTGCAGGTCTTGTACAAGCTCTGGGAAGGCAGTTGGGAGAACGGCGCGGTGCTCAACGACCGCGAGCAGCGCATCTACGCCAACCCGGACAAAGTGCACAAGATCGAGCACAAGGGTGAGTTCTATCAGGTCGAGGGTTATCACCTCTGCGAGCCGTCACCGCAGCGCACGCCAGTGCTGTTTCAGGCCGGTAGCTCCGATCGCGGCTTGCTCTTCGCCGGGCGTCATGCCGAGTGCGTATTCATCAGCGGCCAGAACAAACCATCGACCAAAGTGCAGGTCGACAAGGTCCGTGCCAGCGCGGTCGAAGCCGGGCGCAATCCTCAAGACATCAAGGTGTTCATGGGCCTCAATGTGATCGTCGGCGCCACCGAAGAAGCGGCGTGGGCCAAGCATGCCGAGTACCTGAGTTACGCCAGTGCCGAGGCCGGCGTGGCGCATTTTTCCGCCTCCACCGGCATCGACTTTGCCCAGTACGAAATCGACGAACCGATCCAGTACGTGAAGAGCAACGCGATTCAGTCGGCGACGAAAAACCTGCAAAACAACGACTGGACCCGGCGCAAATTGCTCGACCAGCACGCCCTCGGTGGTCGTTACATCACCGTGGTCGGCTCGCCCGAGCAAGTGGCGGATGAACTGGAATCGTGGATCGCCGAAACCGGTCTGGACGGCTTCAACCTGACCCGCATCGTCACCCCGGAAAGCTATGTCGATTTCATCGAACTGGTGATTCCCGAGCTGCAGCGGCGCGGCTCGTACAAGACTGCGTATGACAGCGGCAGCTTGCGCGAGAAATTGTTTCACGGTGAGGCTCAGTTGCCTGAGCAACACAGCGGATCTTCGTACAGGCATCAGAAGCTTCGCGAGCAGGCTCGCTCCCACATTTGAAATGCGTGCCCCTGTGGGAGCGAGCCTGCTCGCGAAGAGGCCCTCCCCGACAGCAAAAATTCATGCACTGACTGGAAAAACCACCATGACCAAAAAAACCCTGTCCCACCCAGTCAAAGCACTGGCCCTGGCCTTCGGCCTGTTCAGCTCGGCGGTGTTTGCTGCCGATGCGCCGCTGAAAATCGGCACCACCGCCGCTTTTGCCATCCCGCTGGAAGCCGCCGTCGAGGAAGCCTCCAAACAGGGCCTGCAAGTCGAACTGGTGGAATTCACCGACTGGATCGCGCCCAACGTCAGCCTCGCCGCTGGCGACATCGATGTGAATTACTTCCAGCACATTCCGTTCCTGGAAAACGCCAAAGCCGCGTCCGGTTTCGATCTGGTGCCATTCGCTCCTGGGATCATTAACAACGTCGGTCTGTATTCGAAGCGATACAAAAGCTTCGATGAGCTGCCCGAAGGCGCCAGCGTCGCCATCGCCAACGACCCGATCAACAGCGGACGCGGTTTGCAATTGCTCGCCAAGGCCGGGTTGATCAGCCTGAAACCGGGCGTCGGCTACAAAGCCACCGAAGACGACATCGTCGCCAATCCGAAGAAGATCAGGATTCTTCAGGTCGAAGCCGTGCAACTGGTGCGCGCGTACGACGACGCCGACCTGGTCCAGGGTTATCCAGCCTATATCCGCTTGGCGAAGACCTTCGATGCCGGCTCGGCGCTGCTGTTCGACGGTCTCGATCACAAGGAATACGTGATCCAGTTCGTCATCCAGCCGAAGAGCAAAACCGACCCGCGCCTGATCAAGTTCGTCGACATCTATCAGCATTCGCCGGCCGTTCGCGCGGCACTGGACAAGGCCCACGGCAAGCTCTATCAGGCCGGCTGGGAAAGCTGAACATGACCGCAGCGATCCAACGGCGACTGGAGCTTCCAGAGCCACACAATGCTGAAAAAACCGAGCTGCACCCCGAGTTGAATCGCGCCCACGTACGCTTTATTGGCGTGGGCAAAACCTACGACGGCCGGCAAGGTCCGGTCGCGGCCTTGCAGGGCATCGACCTGGCGATTCAGCGTGGTGAAGTGTTCGGCATCATCGGCCGCAGCGGCGCCGGCAAGTCGTCGCTGATCCGCACGATCAATCGCCTGGAACAGCCAACGTCGGGGCGGGTGCTGATCGATCAGGTCGATATCGGCGAGTTCGATGAAGACCGCCTCGTCGCTCTGCGCCGGCGTATCGGCATGATCTTCCAGCACTTCAATCTGATGTCGGCCAAGACCGTCTGGCAGAACGTCGAGTTGCCACTGAAAGTCGCCGGCGTGCCGAAGGAACAGCGCGACAACAAGGTGCGCGAACTGCTCGAACTGGTCGGCCTGCAAAGCAAGCACAAGGCCTACCCGGCACAACTCTCCGGCGGGCAGAAGCAGCGTGTCGGCATCGCCCGCGCGCTGGTGCATGACCCGGACATTCTGCTCTGCGATGAAGCGACATCGGCACTCGATCCGGAGACCACGCAGTCGATCCTCGGCCTGTTGCGCGAGATCAACAAACGCCTCGGCCTGACCATTGTGCTGATCACTCACGAAATGGCAGTGATCCGCGACATCTGCGATCGCGTCGTCGTGCTTGAGCATGGCCATGCGGTCGAGCAAGGCCCGGTGTGGCAAGTGTTCGGCAATCCGCAACACGAGGTCAGCCAGACCTTGCTCGCGCCGCTGCAACACGCCTTGCCGGAAGAATTGCAAAGCCGTTTGCAGGCGCAATCCACGGCTTCTGATGCAGCGGTGGTGTTGCGTTTGCAGTTCACCGGCAGTGCCGCTGATGAGCCGGATCTGGCCGCGTTGTTTGCGGCGTTGGGTGGCCAAGTGAAGCTGCTTCAGGGCGGCGTGGAAAGGATTCAGGGTCATGCGCTGGGGCAGCTTTTACTGGCCGTCAGCGGCTCGGCGTTCAGCGCCGGGCAATTGCGCGAACGCGCCGGGCAATGGGCGCAACGAGTGGAGGTATTGGGCTATGTGGTTTGATCGCTTGCTGCAGGGTTTTATCGACACTTTCCTGATGGTCGGCGTGTCGTCGCTGATCGCGCTGCTGGTGGGGATTCCCATGGCGGTGATTCTGGTCACCAGTGACAAGGGCGGGATCTATGAGGCGCCGCTGTTGAACCGTGCGCTGGGCGCCTTCGTCAATCTGTTCCGCTCGATCCCGTTCCTGATTCTGATGGTTGCGCTGATTCCGTTTACCCGCCTGATCGTCGGCACCACCTATGGCGTGTGGGCCGCTGTGGTACCGCTGACAATCGCCGCAACGCCCTTCTTCGCGCGGATCGCCGAAGTGAGTCTGCGCGAGGTCGATCATGGTCTGATCGAAGCCGCGCAGGCCATGGGTTGCCGGCGCTGGCATATCGTCTGGCATGTGCTGCTGCCCGAGGCGCTGCCGGGGATTGTCGGCGGTTTCACCATCACCCTGGTGACGATGATCAATTCGTCGGCCATGGCTGGGGCAATTGGTGCTGGTGGGCTGGGGGATATCGCTTACCGCTACGGTTATCAGCGCTTCGACAGCCAGATCATGTTGACGGTGATTGTCTTGCTGGTGGCGTTGGTGGCGGTGATTCAGTTGGGTGGGGATCGGTTGGCTCGGGGTTGAACAAGCGGTGAAGCAGACTCTTTGCTTCCG
Organism: Pseudomonas sp. AC255; assembly: GCF_979258175.1. Lineage (NCBI taxonomy): Bacteria > Pseudomonadati > Pseudomonadota > Gammaproteobacteria > Pseudomonadales > Pseudomonadaceae > Pseudomonas > Pseudomonas sp. AC255. Next base: position 5,063,972 of record NZ_OZ409841.1, read on the forward strand.
ATGGCTGGGACGCCAGCGCCCACCATCGGATGCGAACTGGTGGCGCTACTGTGAGTGTTCACCCGACATAACCTGGAGTAATCGAATTTTTTTTCAGAAAAGCCCGGGTATTTCCCTGATCAAGCGTGTTTTCCATGTTTTCTCTTGTCTGAAAAATCAGACTCGTCATGTCTTTCCACTTCACGCTGTTATGAGATTGCCACTCCACATACTCATCAGGCGAAGCCAGACCCGTTTCGACACCCGACATAATCCTTGTCAATACTTGCCACGTTTTGGATTGCATTTGGTGAAACACTGGATACAGATTTCCAAATGAAGCCAGATTATTGATTGAAGGCTTCAGATCAAAGCTGTCGACTCCGGTCAACGTCATATATTTACGTGACTCATCCTTCAGATGGAAGGCAGCAGCCCCATAGGCTGAAGCGCCACCCGCGCTGGCCAGACCGGAAGAGAGTTTCAAAGCCCCATAAAAAGGCCTGAAATCCCCATTGAATTTCGGATGATCTAGCGAGCCATACTCTTTTATTATTCTGGAAGGGGAATGAGCATAGTCAAACATGCCCATTTCGAAACCATCCCGGATCTCCGTTGCAAAACCTGGTTTAACCCCTTGATGCCACATATTCATGAGGCCATCACCTTCTAGATCAGGGATGCTTTCCGGATTGATATTGAAAGTCAGTTTCGCCCTGGATATGACATCAACAGCGGCTTCCAGCAATTCATCCGCAGCCACATCGCTCTGGATGCGCGCCAGCTTTTTAATTTTGCCAATGGCAGAACTCTTATCCGTGTCCTTTCTAGCCATGATGCTGGGGAGCAAATGCAATTTGAAATGGGCCCTGCGCGCATGCTCCGCGTCACTTTCGCCGCTCAAAACGCTACTCAAACCTCTGACCGTCCCCTGTTCATCAACGAAAATCAGCGGACTATTTCCTAGCATTGCGTAAAGATTGATTCCATCGATATCTCGGCCAGGATCGGGACTTGTCCAGCGTTGTAACCACGGCGCGTAATAACGATATCCATAATAGTAAAGACCGGTCGCATCCCGCTCTTTGCCTGAGTAGCGAATCGTTTTGTTTTTCACCGCCAATGCATTTTTACCCGCCCAGCACGCCGTGCCACCAAACGGGTAATAGTGCTCCTGAGTCAAAATCCCCGCACCATCATCCAATTCCAGCGTGCTGGAACCAAGATGATCACTGAGGCTGTAACGCAGTTGGTCGCCTTCCACCCCGCTTGGCCAGTGCAGCAGTCGTACCCGATTGCGCCCGGTGTCGACATTGACGACATGTCGCTCGACACCATCGACTTCGCGATGAATCTCAAGCCCCGGCAGATAACGAACTTCTACCGTCAGCTTCTGACCGGACGCTTGGCTGACAGTCGTTTTACGCAACCGATGCCCCGGCTCGTCGTAGCCATAACATTCGTAGTCATCGCTTTCATTCGGACGTTTCAGCAACACAACCCGGCTCAACTCATTGCGTACGTTCCAGCACATGGCCTGACCACGTTGCAACTCCAACTGATTACCCGCCGCATCAAATCCCAGCGCTATCTCCGCTTCTCCGGGCAAGGAACCATCGTCGCGCTGCGCCAGGCTTCGGTTGCTGCGATGGGAGGTGTACATCGAAAAACCCGGCGCACCGCTGTGATGGCGAGTGATGAGGTTGCCCGCTGCGTCGTAGTCGAATTTCTGCGTGTAGTTGCGCCGTTGATTAGGATCCAGCGGCGTTGGCAGCAGCTCCGGCAAGGCCGGGCCATGACTGGGCTGGCTGACTTCCCAGCCGCTGGCCTCGACCAGTTGATAAAGGCTGTCGTAGCGATACCGACTGACCGGATCGATGCGCTGATTGTTGAGCCAGGACACGGCTTGAGTCTTGTCTTCCAGGCTGACGATGTTGCCCACCGGATCGTAGACGTAATTCAGATCCTGCAACGGAGGATGCGTGCCGACACTGGCGAGCAGTCTCAGCAACCGGCCGTCATCGCGGCTGTATTCGGCGCGGGCGATGACGCCGTTGCCGGCCGTTTCGCTTTCGATCTGACCCTGCGCGTTGTAGCGAATCGCGCTGACCAGGCACTTCGGCTGCCTGCCCTCGCCGGCCTGCAACAGCCAGGTCGCGCAAGCTTGCCCGGCGATGTTGTAATGCTGCGTTCTGAGGTTTCCAACCGCGTCGGTGTGATGCTGCAACTCGCCGGTTGGAATGAACGTCTGCCGGGTGACGTAGGTTGTTTCCTCGAGATAGTCATCCCGCCGGTCGGGTTCGAGCGGCCAGTCAGGCGTCTCGAGCTCGATCAAAAAGCGTCGCGACTCCACCACCACTGCGCCACCGAGGCCGTAGCCATCGAAATGCCGATTGCCGGCCGGGTCGTCGTGGCGGATTGGTCGACCGCACTGGTTGTGCTGTGCGTGATCATCGGTGGCTTTTGCATAGGTCCAGCGCTCGACCACGTGAGGCTGCCCGTCGTGCGCCTGCTCGGTGAGGGCTAGCGGTCGCAGCAGATCATCGTATTGGCGGTGACTCTGACTGCCCCGGGCATCCCAGCCAGAACACATCGAGCCCGCTTCATTCAACAGCCGCACCTGCCAACCGGAGTCGACGCTGTCTGCGAGTAAGTCTTGACCGCTCAATGCGTAGAGTGTGGCCAGATTCGGCTTGGGCGCAACGCCGTACAAACGCGGATCCCACGACGCTACCTGACGCCCCGCCTCATCAAAGATCTGCCGGGTGATGCGCGATTCGATGTCGGCTTTATCCGGGTGTCGGCAATAGGCAACGCTGCGAACCACCAGTGCGCGCGGGTCAATGACCGACAAGGTCGGAGTGGCGGTGTCATGGCGGGTATTCACGGCTACGCGAGTCCCTGATGTCTATACGCCGAGACTGAACCAGTTTTCTCCATCCCGATACTGTAAGAACTACCAGTTGCATTCAGGTTTGCGCACCCATGCGGTCATTCAGACAGGCTGGCGCGAGGACTGAATAAGCGCTAAGGTCGATGGCGGCAGGTGGCCATCAATCAGGCCCTTGTGATCGCGATATCTTAGGCAACGCCCTTCGCAAAAATCAGATGCTTCCTACACCACTTTTGTCGTTTCGCCAGCCCGAACCACGGGGGTTTGCAGGACGATTCCTAGAATATTTTGCCCGCTTGTACCCGAAATATCCTGTAGCTAATCTCCGGTCGTCACTGTTTTGCGGTGACTGGATTCAGTTGTCCGGCCGGCGACTGATCCGCGTGCAGCCGCCGTCCTGCTCGTTTAGTCGCGAAATGGTTGGCTCCCACTTGAAGTCAGGAGTTTACCCATGGAAAAAAATCTTGCCGATCCGCCACTCAGCCTTACCTCAAGCAAGCGGTTCACCGAGGATTTGCTCAAGGATCGCTCTGCACTGTGCCGCGCCGTCGACTCGCATCTGGCCGGCAATCAGGTCACGTTGGCGGGACAGAAACGCGTTTACAGCATCAGCGAAGATGTGACGCTGGAGGACGCCCAACTGTATGTTGCCGATCTGCTGCGCTGCGCCTCGGTGACCGTCCATCAATGCGGTGACCAGCTCGGGGGCGCGGATCGGGCCATGGTGTTTTCGGTCTGGCATCTGCTGGAAATGGCCAAGGCGATGATGGACCGCTCGATCGATTGTCTGGGAGCGAAGCAGCACTGAAGCCTGGCACCCATTGCCGCCTGCACTGGCCCCAGCGCAGGCGGCGTTTTTTTGCCGGTGAAAAGGCTTATAGTCCGCCCTCACGCCGCCAATACAGCATTGATCATGAAGCAAACGCCCAGCGACCTCGAACAGATCACCGCCACCACCCTTGGTCACTACAACTCGGTGGCCGAGGATTTCCGTGAAGGCACTCGCGACCACGATGTCAGCCAGAACATCGAGGCCTTGCTGCGCCACATTCACGGTGAAGCACCCTTCACGATTCTCGATTTCGGCTGCGGGCCGGGGCGGGATTTGCAAACCTTCACGCGCATGGGCCACGTCGCGATCGGCCTTGATGGCTCACAGGAATTCGCGCGCATGGCCCGCGAAGACAGCGGTTGCGAAGTCTGGCAGCAGGACTTTCTCAAGCTTGATCTGCCGGCCGAGCGCTTCGACGGCATTTTCGCCAACGCCGTGCTGTTTCATGTGCCGCTGCAGGTGTTGCCGCAAGTGCTACGGCAACTGCACGGCACCTTGAAACCGGGTGGAGTGCTGTTCAGTTCCAATCCGCGTGGCGACAACCAAGAGGGCTGGAACGGGCCGCGCTACGGCTCGTATCACGATCTCGAGGCCTGGCGCGGGTTGCTGACGGCGGCGGGGTTTGTCGAGCTGGAGCATTATTACCGCCCCGCCGGGTTGCCGCGTGAGCAGCAGCCTTGGCTGGCGAGCGTGTGGCATAAATCTTCATAAACCGTTCTGACGCCATCGCGAGCAGGCTCACTCCTACAGGGGACGCATTTCAACTGTAGGAGTGAGCCTGCTCGCGATGAGTGCGCAGCACGCGCTTTTAAGCCTCGTCCTTCTGCGGCTCGCGAATCTTGTACCAGGCCACATACAGCGCCGGCAGGAACAGCAGCGTCAGCAGCGTCGCCACGACAATCCCGCCGATCATTGCGTAGGCCATCGGCCCCCAGAACACTTCGCGGGCGATCGGGATCATGCCCATGCTCGCTGCCGCTGCGGTGAGCAGGATCGGCCGGCGCCGGTGTTCGGTGGCTTCGACCACCGCGTCCCACGGCGCATAGCCTTTCTGCTCGAACTCATCGATCTGCGTCACCAGAATCACCGAGTTGCGGATGATGATGCCGATCAGCGCGAGAATCCCGAGGATCGCCACGAAGCCCATCGGCGTGCCGGTCGGCACCAGCGCCAGGACCACGCCGATCAACCCCAGCGGCGCCACACTGGCGACCAGGAACATCTTCTGCACGCTGTGCAACTGAATCATCAGGAACGTCGCCATGAGGAACAGCATCAGCGGCAACACCTTGGCAATCGGCCCTTGGGCCTTGCCGCTTTCCTCGACCGTGCCGCCGGTGGCGACCTTGTAGCCGACCGGCAGTTTCGAGGCAAAAGCATCGATCGACGGCTTGAGCAGTTTCACCAGATCGGTCGGCTGAATCTCGTCGCGCACCGAGGCCTTGATGGTAATGGTCGGCAAGCGGTCGCGACGCCAGACCAACGGCTGCTCCAGTTCATAGCGCACGGTGGCAAACGCCAGCAGCGGAATCGAGGTGCCGCTCGGCGTGACGATCTGCAGGTTCTGCAGGGTTTCCGGGGTACCGCGCTCGGAATCCACGGCGCGACCGACCACGTTGATCAGGTAGATATCGTCATCGACCTGGGTCAACGGTGAGCCGCTGACAATGCTGTTCATCAGGTTGGCCACATCTTCGGACGACAGCCCGAGTTGCCGCGCCTTGTCCTGGGCAATATCGATGCGCAGGACTTTGCCGGGCTCGTTCCAGTCGTAAATGATCTCGCCGATGTGCGGGTTCTTGTCCAGTTCGGTGGCCAGGTCGATGGCGTGTTTGCGCACCTGATCGACGTCTTTGCCGCTGACTCGATACTGAATCGGACGCCCCACCGGCGGGCCCATTTCCAGAGCCTGCACGTAGCTGCCGATGCCGACGAAGTCTTTGTGCAGGCGCTCACGCAAGCGCTGGCTGAGTGCCTCGCGGGCTTCGAAATCCTTGCTGACGATCACCAGCTGCGCGTAGTACGGGTTCTGCAATTGCTGATCCAGCGGCAGGTAGAAACGGATCGCGCCCTGACCGATGTAAGTGCTCCAGCGCACGATGTCCGGGTCGCCCTTGAGCGTCGCTTCGAGCTTGTCCACCGCTTTGCGGGTTTCGTCGATCGAGGCGTTTTGCGGCAGGTTCAGGTCGACCAGAATTTCCGGGCGGTCGGAAGCGGGGAAGAACTGGTTCTGCACGAAACGCATGCAGAACACCGCCAGCACGAACAACAGCACGGTGACGCCGATCGCCCACCAACGATTGCGCATGGCCCACAACAGACCACCGTTGAAGGCGCGACCGACGCGACCCGGCTCGGCATCGTGGGCCTTCACCTTGTCGCTGAGGATGTGCACGCCAATCACTGGTGCGAAGAACACCGCCACCACCCACGAGACGATCATCGCCACGGCAATCACCGCAAACAGCGTGAACGTATATTCACCCGCCGAACTGGCGTTGAGACCAATGGGCACGAAACCGGCGACGGTCACCAGCGTACCGGTGAGCATCGGGAATGCCGTCGAGGTGTAGGCGAACGTCGCCGCCTGCTCCTTGCTCTCGCCCATTTCCAGGCGTGTAACCATCATTTCCACGGTGATCATCGCGTCGTCCACCAGCAGACCGAGGGCGATGATCAGCGCGCCGAGGGAAATCCGCTGCATGGTGATGCCGCTGTATTCCATGAACACAAACACCATCGCCAGCACCAGCGGAATCGAGCAGGCCACCACCAGACCGGCGCGCACGCCGAGGCTGATGAAGCTCACCACCAGCACGATGATGACCGCTTCGAACAGCGCGCTGGTGAAACCGCCGACGGCCTCTTCCACCACCACCGCCTGATCGGAAACGGTGTGCACGCCGACGCCGACCGGCAAATCTGCGGTGAGCTGGTCGATGCGCTCATGCAGCGCCTTACCGAATTCCTGAACGTTGCCACCCTTCTGCATGGCAATCGCCAGGCCGATCGCCGGTTTGCCGTCGAAGCGGAATTCCGGTGTCGCCGGGTCGACGTAGCCACGGCTGATCTCGGCGATGTCGGCCAGACGATAGAAGCGATCGTTGAGCTTGAGATTGACCTCGGCCAGATCTTTCTCCGACTCGAACTGGCCCGAGGTGCGCACGGAAATCCGCTCCGGCCCCGCCTCGATCACCCCGGCCGGAGTCACCGCGTTCTGCGATTGCAGGCTCTGCACCACCTGGCGCTGGTCGATACCTAACGCGGCAAGTTTGCGCGTGGAGAAGTTCAGGTAAATCGTTTCGTCCTGCTGGCCGACCATTTCGATCTTGCCCAGCCCCGGCACGTTGCGGATCTCGGCCCGCGCCTGTTCCACGTAATCGCGCAACTGGCGCATGGTCAGGCCGTCGGCGGTGAAGGCGTAGACCGAGCCGTACACGTCACCGAACTCATCGTTGAACCCCGGCCCCTGAATGCCCTGGGGAAACTGGCCGCGAATGTCGTCGATCTTCTTGCGCACCTGGTACCAGATTTGCGGAATGTCCTCAGCGCTGGTGGTGTCGCGCAGGTACACGTACACCGTCGACTCGCCGGGGCGGGTGTAGCTTTTCACGTAATCGAGGGAATCGAGCTCTTCGAGTTTTTTCTCGATGCGGTCGGTGACCTGCTTGAGGGTTTCTTCCTGGGTCGCGCCCGGCCATTTGGTCTGGATCACCATGGTCTTGATGGTGAATGACGGGTCTTCTTCGCGGCCGAGATTGAAGTAGGAGAACACCCCCATCAGCAGCCCGACGAACATCAGGTACCAGACGAATGACTGGTGCTTCAAGGCCCATTCGGAGAGGTTGAAAGAGCCTTTCATTGACTGTCCTCGTCAAGTTTTACCGATTGTCCGGGTTTGAGACTGTTGACGCCGGCGCTGACCACGCGCTCGCCGTTTTGCACGCCACCGGCCAGCACCACGCTGTTGTCGCCACGGCTGACCACGCTGACGTCGCGCGGGTTGACGGTTTTGTTCTGCGTGTCGATGACCCAGATCCGGGTTTTACCGTCGGCTTCCTGCAACGCCGTCACCGGCAGTTCGATGCGCGGCTTGATCGCCGAGCTGAGGGTCACGCTGATCGCGGTGCCGAGGCGGAAACCGTCCGGCGTATCCGACAGGGTCAGGCGCGCGCGGCGGGTGCGCGTGGCGCTTTGCGCCTGGGGTTCGATCTCGCGGATGATCGCCGTGGTGTTGATGCTCGGGTCGAGTTGCGCGGCCACCGAGAACACCACGTCGCTGGGCAACTGATCGACCAGCGTATCGGGCAGATCGATCACCGCTTCCTTGATGTCCGGCTGCGCCAGCGTCACCACCTGTTGGCCGGCAGTTACCACTTGCCCGGCTTCGGCGTTCCACGCGGTGACCACGGCTTTGTGATCGGAGCGCAGCTCGGTGTAGCTCAGTTGATCCTTGCTCTGGCTGACCGCCGCGCGGGCCTGATCGAGCGAGGCCTGAGTGGTTTTCAGATCGGTGTTGGCGACGTCCAGTTGCGCCTGCGCACCGACGCCGCGATCGAACAGCGCTTGCTGACGACGTGCATTGGCCTGCGCGTTGATCAGCTGCGCCTGGATCCTCGCCAGATCGCCTTGAGCCGAGCGCAACTGGTTTTGCTGATCGGACGGATCAAGGGTGGCGAGCAAGGTGCCCTTCTGCACCTCGGCGCCGACATCGACGTTGCGGCTGGCGATGCGTCCACCGACGCGGAAACCGGTGTTGCTCTCGTAACGCGCCTGAATGCTGCCGGCAAAGCGTCCGAGGCTTTCTTCGTTGAGCGCTTTGACCGTGACCGACAGCACCGGACGTACCGGTTCCGGCGGGGTTTCCTTTTCCGAGCAGGCGCCCAGCAGCAGCGCCATGCACAACAGTCCGAGGCGCTTCATGGCTGCGCTCCCGGTTGCAGATCCTTGTAGGTGTTTTCGGCAATCTCGACTTTCATGCCGGGGTGCAGCAACTGGCCGCCGGCGACAATGACTTTCTCGCCGCCCTTGAGACCTTCGCTGATGATCACTTTGCCGGTCAGGTAGCGACCGACCGTGACCGTGTGCAACTGCGCTTCGCCTTTGTCATCGACCAGCCACACCGCCGGGTCGCTGATGTTTTTTGTCAGCGCCGACCAAGGCAGTTCCACAGCTGATTTGCCGGTGCCTTTGGCGGTGGCGCTGACCACAGAACCGAGTTGCATGCCCGGCGGCAGCTTGTCGAGGCTGACCTTGACCTGCACGGTGCCCGATTGCGCCGACACCGACGGCGTGATCTCACGCACGGTGCCGGTGGTTTTGATCTCGGGATTGTCGAGCAGGCTGACCACGATCGAACGATCGGACGGACGCTCGGCCAGCAGCGATTCGTAGACATTGAATACCGCGTCGCGGTCGCCATCGCGGGCGAGGCTGAAAATCGGCGCGGTGGCCTGCACCACCTGGCCGACTTCGGCCTGGCGCTCGGTGATCACCCCGGGTGCATCGGCGATCAGCGCGGTGTAGCCGAGCTGGTCCTTGGCGTTCGCCAGTTGCGCCTGCGCCGCGCTCAATGCGCTCTGACTGCTGCGCAGCGCGGCTTGTGCCGAATCGTATTCGCTCTGGCTGGTGTAGCCCTTGGGCAGGAGTTTTTGCTGACGCACGAAAGCGGCCGCCGTTTGCTTAACGCGGGCCTGTTCGGCGACGACCTGGGCCTGAGCGGAATCGACGTTGGTCTGCAGATCCTTCGGATCGAGTTTGGCCAGCACCTGTTTGGCCGTGACGCGGTCGCCGACATCGACCATGCGCTGGATGATCTTGCCGCCGACGCGAAATGACAGCTGGGTCTGCACCCGCGCCTGCACATCACCGGTGAGGGTCACCGCTGCGGCGTAGTTGGCCGGTTCGACCTCTTGCACAAAGACCCGTGGCAAGTATTCCTCAGCAGGCTTCTTGTCGCCGCAAGCGGTGAGCAACGCCATGGCGCTCACGGCCATCAGCACTTTCAATCCGGGACCCGCCATGCACACTCCTTGGCCTTAAATGCTGCTGTCGAGACGATACGACTTCAGAGCTTAGAACAGGGTTCCACGGTTGCGGACGCCAACACCAGATTTATCTCATTAAAGGTATGCTGCCCGCGTATCGCAGTGACCCGGAGAAGGATTTCATGCTCAACACCCTGGCGGTGGCCAATTACCGCTCGATCAACAAACTGGTGATTCCGCTCGGGCGCCTGAACCTGATTACCGGGCCAAACGGCAGCGGCAAGTCCAACCTCTACCGCGCCTTGCGCCTGCTGGCGGAAACCGCCCAGGGCGGTGTGGTCAATGCACTGGCGCGTGAGGGCGGGCTGGAATCGACGTTCTGGGCCGGGCCGGAAACCATCAGCCGGCGCATGCGCAACGGTGAGGTGGCGATCGAGCCGACGGTGCGCCAAGGCGTGAAAAGGTTGCGCTTGGGATTCGCCGGCGAGGATTTCAGTTACGCCATCGGCCTGGGCCTGCCGGAGCCGAGCACTTCATGCTTTTCCTCGACCCGGAAATCAAGCGTGAGTGCATCTGGGCCGGCCCGGTGTTTCGCCCGGCAAGCCTGCTGGTCGACCGCAACGGCCCGATGATCCGCGCCCGCGAAGGTCGCGCCTGGGATGTGCTGGCGCAACACACGCCGAACTTCGACAGCCTGTTCGATCAGGTCGGCAATCTGCGCAGCTCGCCGGAAGTGTTTCAGATGCGCGAATTCATCCGGCGCTGGCGCTTTTATGATCACTTTCGCAGCGATGCCGACGCACCGGTGCGTCAGCCGCAACTGGGCACTCGCACGCCCGTGCTGCACCACGACGGCCGCGATCTGGCGGCGGCCTTGCAGACAATTATCGAGATTGGCGATCCGCAAGCACTGAGCGCGGCGATCAGCGATGCGTTTCCCGGCGCGCGGCTGAATATCGCATTGTTGGCCGGTGGCCGTTTCGCTATCGAGTTTTATCAGGAAGGCTTGTTGCGACCGCTGTCAGCGGCAGAACTGTCGGACGGCACTTTGCGTTATCTGCTGCTGATCGCCGCCCTGCTGACCCCACGACCGCCATCGCTGATGGTGCTCAACGAACCGGAAACCAGCCTGCACCCGGACCTGCTGCCGGCGCTGGCGCGGCTGATCATTCGCGCTTCGGAGCAGTGTCAGGTGTGGGTCGTATCCCATGCACGGCGTTTGATCTCGGCGTTGCAGGAGGACCCGGAATGCAATTGCATCGTGCTGGAGAAGACGCTGGGGCAAACCGGGATCGTCGGGCAGCGGGTGCTGGATGAGCCGGCGTGGCAGTGGCCAGACTAGCCCATTCGATCGTTCCCACGCTCTGCGTGGGAATGCAGCCCGTGACGCTCTGCGTCACTGGACGCGGAGCGTCCCTGGAGGCATTCCCACGCAGAGCGTGGGAACGATCAACAGGCAATCACCCCTGCCACTGGCCCCCTTCAACAATCACACTCTCGGGTCGGGTGTCATCACTCAGTTCTTTGCGCACATATTGGTCATACAGCTTGAGCAGGTACTTCTCCTCGCCCAATTTGGCCAATTCGCTGTTGACCCAATCACGCAACTCGAGATTGCCCTTTTTCACTGCCGGCGCAATCGGCGCCTCGGCTCCGAGCTTTTCCTCAAGCACGCGATACCCCGGGTTCTGCTTGGCCCAGCTGAACAGCACGAGATTGTCCTGCGCATAGGCATCGCCACGACCATTGGCCAGGGCTTGCAGCGACTCGGAGTTTTTCTCGAACTTGAGCAGTTTCCAGTCCGGGTGGTTCTTGGTCAGCCAGATATCCGCGGTGGTGCCAGTGGTGACAATCGTGGTGCGCGTCGCCAGATCATCCAGTTTTTTCACTGAACTGCCCTGCGGCACCAGCGCCTGCACGGCGACCTTGAGGTTCGGGTTGGTGAATTCCACCGCTTCCTTGCGCTCCGGGGTGACGGTCATGTTGGCGAGGATCAGGTCGACCTTGTCGCTCTGCAAAAACGGAATGCGACTGGCCGGCTCGACGGCGACGAACTCGACCTTGTTTTCGTCGCCGAGCAGATCTTTGGCGAAGCGCCGGCCAATGTCGGTGTCGAAGCCGACGTAACGCCCGGCCTCATCGACGAAACCGAACGGGGGCTTGTCGGTAAATACACCAACGATCAATTTGTCGCGGGCCTTGATCTTGTCCAGATAACCCGAGGGCGCGGCGCTTTCGCTGGCTTTCGGCTTTGGTGGCTCTTCCGTCTTACCGCAACCGGCAAGCAGGGCGAGGCTGAGCAGGGGCAGTAACAAAGCGGCAGTTTTCATAGCAGTTCCAGTTCCTTTTTCGGATTCGATTCTGGCGATGTGGCAACGAAGGAGAACTTCTCCAGAAACTGCTTCGCGCGTGCGGTTTGCGGGTTCGTAAAGAAAATCTCGGGCGGGTTCTGTTCGAGGATGCGCCCGGCATCCATGAACACGATGCGGTCGGCCACCGCGCGGGCGAAGGCCATTTCGTGGGTGACGATCAACAGGGTCATGCCTTCGCGGGCCAGGCCCTGAATGACTTGAAGTACTTCCTTGACCATTTCCGGATCGAGGGCGGCGGTGACTTCGTCGAAGAGCATGACCCGCGGGTTCATGCACAGCGAGCGGACAATGGCGATGCGTTGCTGCTGGCCGCCGGAGAGCTGACGCGGGAAAGCATCGCGCTTGTCCAGCAGGCCGACACGCTCAAGCAAGGCTTCGGCCTGCTGCTGCGCTTCGCGACGCTGGCGCTTCTGCACCTTGAGCGGGCCGAGCAGCAGATTGTCGAGCACGCTCATGTGCGGGAACAGGTGATAACTCTGGAACACCATGCCGATCTGCTGACGGATTTCGCGCCAGTCAGTGGTCTTGTCCAACAGCTCGCGGTCAAGGAATTTCAGGCTGCCGCTGTGGGCCTCTTCCAGACCATTGAGGCAACGCAGCAAGGTGCTTTTGCCGCAACCGCTGGGACCAAGAATGACGAGCACTTCGCCGCTCTGCACTTGCAGGTCGATGCCATCGAGCACCTGCTGCGCGCCATAGAATTTGTTGAACCCGTGAAACTCGATCAGTGCGCTCATGCTTGCGTCCAGCGCCGCTCCAGCACGCGCGAAGCGGCCGAGAGCGGGTAGCAGATGAAAAAGAAAAACAGGAACAATGCGCCGTAGATCAGTACCGATTCGTAGGTGCGCTCGATGATCTGCTGGCCGACCTTGATCACATCCACCACGCCGATCAGCACCGCCAGGGAACTGGTCTTGATGATCCGCGTGTAGACGTTGATGGTCGGCGGCGTCATGCGCTTGAGCGCTTGCGGCAGCAGCACGTAGCCATAGAGTTGAGCTGCATTGAGGCCGATCGACACCCCAGCTTCACGCTGTCCGCGCGGCAACGAATGCAGCGCACCGCGCGCTACCTCGCCAACTTCGCTGGCGCCCCACAGTGACAGCACCAGCACCGCGCACCAGAAGCTCGGCAGGCTCAGGCCGAAGAAAATCGGCAGACCGAAGAACAGCAGATACAACCAGACCAGCACCGGAATTGCCCGGAACAGCTCCAGATAGATGCACAGAATCGCGTTCAGCCACGTGACGTTCAACGTGCGCAACACACCGTAGAACACACCGCCGATCGTGCTGATGGCGATGCTCAGAAACGAGATCGACAACGTTTGCCCGGCGCCTTTTGCCAGTTGCGGCAACGATATCCACAGCAACTCAAGACCCGAACTGGCCATGCTGGAGCCTCCTTTCCAGACGGCTGAGCAACAGCGACATCGGCAAGAACAGCAGCACGCAGATCAGCGTCAGAACGGCGAGCATTTCGTAGGTTTTGTAATAGAGCGCGATGTAGCTTTTGGTGGTGTAGAGGATTTCCGGCACCGCTACCGCCGAGACCACAGTGGTTTCCTTGAGCAAGAAGATGAAATTGGCGAACAGTGACGGCAGGCTGAGGATCCCCGCCTGCGGCAGGATCACATAGCGCAGCAACTGGCCGTGGGACAGGCCAATCGACTGCCCGGATTCCAGTTGTGCCTGGGGCACCGCATCGACGCCGGCGCGCAGCACTTCGGTGAGATAGGCGCCGCCAAGGAAAGTCATGGTGATGATTGCCGCAGTGAAACCGGAAACCTGGATCCCCACTGTCGGCAACGCGAAGTAGACGAAGAACAGTTGAATCAGCAACGGCGTGTTGCGCGCCAGCTCTACGTAGAGGCCGACCAGTTTTTGCAGGTATGGCGTGCGAAACACCAGAATCGTCGCGTTGAGCAGCGCCACCAGCAGCGAAGTGGCGATCGCAATCAAACCGACCTGCAGAGTCACGCCGACTGCTTTGAGAAAAGCCGGCAGAGTGCTGAGGATAAAGGCGTAGTCGAAAGTCATGAAGCGTCCTGACGCTGCTTGGTAAGCGGCGATGATGCAATCCATGGACGGCGGATGGCCGTCCGGCAGGCACTGACTTTATAGGTATAAAAACCATAATTTAAATACCTTTAAAGCATATTGATATCACCCAAAAAACTATCTATGGGTTTGCCGGGAAGGAATAAGACGGCTATTTTTCCTTGCGCTGTAGGACGGATCTTTTTTTCAGGAAAGACCTCCAAGGAACCACAGCTTTTGGCCAGACTCTCCGGCCCATTCACCACAAGGAAGAAAGACATGGACGTAAAAGTGCCGCAGCGGCTGGATCCGCAGGACATTGTGAAATTGCTCAGGGCGTTGCGCCGGGCGTTGAAGACTACAGCGTAAGTCGAAAGCCCCTCACCCCAACCCTCTCCCGAAGGGAGAGGGGGCCGACCGTGGTGTCTTTCGTCGTACATCGACCTGACGAACCGAGTCGATTATGGATTCAGCGACGCACGAACAGGTCGGCGGGCCTCTACAGCATCCCCCAATCGGTCCCCTCTCCCTCTGGGAGAGGGCTAGGGTGAGGGGCTTTTCAAGACACACAAAAACGCCGATGACCATCACTGGCCATCGGCGTTTTCACGTCTGAAGCGGATTCACTCAAGTCAGATCAGAACGCCGGCAATACCGCGCCGCTGTACTTCTTCTCGATGAAGGCTTTGACTTCCGGGCTGGTCAGCGCCTTGGCCAGTTTCTGGATCGCGTCGCTGTTCTTGTTGTCCTCACGGGCCACCAGGAAGTTCACGTACGGCGAGTCAGCGCCCTCGATCACCAGCGCATCTTTCTGCGGGTTGAGCTTGGCTTCCAGCGCGTAGTTGGTATTGATCATGTCCAGATCAACTTCTTTCAGCACGCGCGGCAGCAGCGCCGATTCCAGTTCCTTGAACTTGAAGTTGTGCGGGTTCTTGGCGATGTCTTTCGGCGTTGCCAGAGCGTTTTTCGGATCTTTCAGTTCGATCAGACCGGCCTTCTGCAGCAGGATCAGCGCACGGCCGCTGTTGCTGCCTTCGTTCGGGATGGCGATGGTGGCGCCATCCGGCAGTTCAGCCAAGGTTTTGTACTTGCTCGAGTAACCACCGAACGGTTCAACGTGGACGCCCTGCACGGTCACCAGGTACTTGGACTTGTCGTCCTTGTATTTGCCCTGGTTGAAGCTGTTCAGGTACGGCAGGGTCTGGAAGTAGTTGGCGTCCAGACGCTTCTCGCCAACCTGTACGTTCGGCTGCACGTAGTCGGTGAAGACCTTGATTTCCAGATCGACGCCTTCTTTGGCCAGGGTCGGTTTGATCAGTTCAAGGATTTCAGCGTGGGGCACCGGCGTTGCGGCAACCACCAGTTTCTCGCCGGCGTTGGCGAAAGAAGCCGTCAGCGCAGCCGCCAATGCGGTAAACAACAGAACCTTTTTCATGCAGTGTCCTTATCGAAAATCACGGTCGTCATCGACGACGGCATTTAATACGTGTGCCAG
This sequence comes from Pseudomonas sp. AC255, assembly GCF_979258175.1. NCBI lineage: Bacteria > Pseudomonadati > Pseudomonadota > Gammaproteobacteria > Pseudomonadales > Pseudomonadaceae > Pseudomonas > Pseudomonas sp. AC255. The sequence continues at coordinate 5,079,569 of NZ_OZ409841.1, forward strand.
TGAAGTGATATCGCTGGCGTGAGGCGGACAATACCCGGATTTTTTATTCCCGGACAATAACGTTTATTCAGCTTCATATTCCATTTTGTTCATACAGCTCTACCTCAACTGTAGGAGCTGCCGAAGGCTGCGATCTTTTGATTTTCAAGGCTTTGAGACAGCTGAAGATCAAAAGATCGCAGCGTGCCGCAGCTCCTACAGAAGTTTGATGTTCGCCAGCAATTGCTTGAGCGCGGCTTGGTCAGCGGGGAGCCGGTGGTCAGGATCTGTTTGATCTGGCTTTCGATCTGCGTCAGCACCGGCGGCAGATTCAGATGTTCCGGCAGAATCTCGTCGCCGGTGCTGACCAGCAGGGCAAAGTGAATGACGTTTTCCAGTTCGCGAGTGTTGCCCGGCCAACTGTGTTGTTCGAGCACATGTTGCGCCGCTTCGCTGATCAGCGGTACGGGCAGGTCAAGACGCTGGCTGTAGATGCCAAGGAAATACTCGGCGAGCGAGAGAATGTCGCCGGTCCGCGCGCGCAACGCCGGCAGCTCCAGATGACCCTCGCTGAGATAGTGATAGAGACGCTCGTGGAATTTTCCCGCGTCCACGGCCTGGGCCAGATCGATGCTGGTCGCCGCCACCAGGCGCACATCCACCGGGCTCGGCTGATGCGCACCGACGCGGGTGACTTCGTGGTTTTCCAATGCCGCGAGCAACTTGACCTGGATAGGCAGCGGCAGGTCGCCGATCTCATCCAGGTACAAGGTGCCGCCGTTGGCCGAACCGAACCAGCCGGCGCGGCTGCTGGCCGAACCGCTGTAGCTGCCGGCGGCGTAGCCGAACAGTTCGGCGTCGGCGTAGGTCGGGCTGATCGCGCCGCAGTTCACCGAAACGAACAGACCGCTGCGGTCACTGGCGCGATGGATATGCCGGGCGAGCAGCTCTTTACCGGTGCCAGTCTCACCGCGAATCAACACTGAAATCGAACGCGGAGCCAACTGCTCCAACTCCTCGCGCAATTGCCGTGAGCGTGGGTCGACGAACACCAGGGCCTTGGCGCGAATGCTCAGAGGGCTTTTTCCGCATCGGGAAAGGTCAGCAAGGGCTGACCGAAGGTTTCAAAACTCATGGCAGGCTCCCGCCCAAAACCGCCAGCCGACGGGGGCGTTGAAAAATTAGATCAGGCGCGACGGCGGGCGTGGTCTTCCAGGCGGTTTTGCAGGCGATAGAGATAGGCGAAACCCTGCTCCCAACGCTGATGCCCGGACTTGACGTTGATGTGCCCGGCACCGGCAAGAATCCCCGCCTCCGCCCCCCAGTTGCGTGCCAGTTCGAGCGCGCGCGGGGCACTGACGGCGGCGTCGTTGTCGGAGCTGACGACCTGACTGGGGAATGGCAACAGATCGGTCGGAATCGGTGCGAAGTTGCGCAGTGCCGGCGCACATGCAGGACGCTCGACATCGGCCGGCGCAACCAGCAACGCCCCGCGCACCTGACGCAGGTATTGCAACGGCGCTGTCGCCGCCCAGTGGGCAACGGTGATGCAACCGAGGCTGTGAGCGATGAGGATCACTGGCGTGCTGTCGGCGGCAATCGCTTCAGCCAGCGCGGCGACCCAGTCCTCACGGCGCGGCGTCAGCCAATCGGCCTGTTCCACCCGTGCGCTGTTCGGCAGGCTGTTCTGCCAATGGCTTTGCCAATGATCTTCTGGCGATCCTTGCCAGCCCGGCACAATCAGGTAGCGGATTGATTCGTTGCGCATGGGGAAGCTCTCCTGCGTCGTGTCTGTTCCGGGTCGAGTATAGGGAGAGGAGTTATATTCGTTAAGGAATAAGAAGCTATTTATTAAGACCTGTATCGAATATGTGATCTGTGTAGGGCGTGAGATTCTTCCCCTCACCCCAGCCCTCTCCCCCAAGGAGCGAGGGGGAAAGGGGCTGATCTTCAGGCTCTTCAAATCTTGAGTTCGACTGGATTTCTCATATCGGTGTATAGCCGCCAGACAACCCGGTCAGTCCCCTCTCCCTCCGGGAGAGGGCTAGGGTGAGGGGCTTTTCAAAAACTGAACGCAAAAAAAGGGCCGCACCCTGCCAAGGAGACGGCCCCGGAAAAACGAAAATCTGTCACCGCGCGGTGATCACCGACAACTTGGTAATCCCCGCCCGTTCGATCGAAGCCATGGCACGCGCCACTTCGCCGTAATTCACCCCGTCATCGGCCTGCAATTGCACGCGCACCTCAGGGTCCTTGGCTTTGGCCGACTTGAGGTTGAATTCGAGCAAGTCGGGCTGAATCTCGTCCTTGTTGATAAACAGTTTGCCGACGCCGTCGATGCTCACCACCAGCGGATCCTTCTGCTCGACCGGTGCCACCGCTTCGGTCTTCGGCAGGTTGATCGGGATCGCGTTGGTCAGCAGCGGCGCGGTGACGATAAACACCACCAGCAGCACCAGCATCACGTCTACCAGCGGCGTCACGTTGATTTCGCTGAGCACCTCATCCGTGTCTTGCGTGGAGAAGGCCATATCAGGACGCCTCCTTCACTTTTGCCGCGTTGCCCGACGTTGCCACTTTGTGTGCGGTCGGGTGGATCAGCACGCGGAACGCGCTCTTCTGCGCCAGGCTGTAGAAGTCGTGGGCGAAGTCATCCAGATCCGCGGCGGTCAGTTTCAGCCTTCGCAAAAAATAGTTGTAAACCAGCACCGCCGGCACCGCGACGGCGATCCCCACGCCGGTCGCGACGAGTGCCGCACCGATCGGGCCGGCCACCGTTTCCAGGCTCGCCGAACCGGCGGCGCTGATGCCTTTCAAGGCCTCCATGATTCCCCACACCGTGCCAAACAGACCAATGAACGGCGAGGTGCTGCCAATACTCGCGACCACTGCCAGACCGGTTTCCAGCGAGCGCCGCTCGCGGACGATCTGCTGGCGCAAGGCGCGCTCGAGGCGATCCTGATGGTTGATCGCCTGGCTCAGATCACTCGCCTGCGGCGCCTCGCCCACCTGGATTGCTGCGTAACCGGCCTGCGCAACTCGCGCTGCGGCGCCGGGCTGGGTTTCGCTCAGCTCGGCGGCGGCATCCAGACTCGACGCCGCCCAGAAACGTTTGTGAAAGCGCCGGTCCTGCGCCTTCAGACGACCGAACTGCACGGCCTTAAGCAATGCCAGGCCCCAGGTGGCGACGGAAAAAACCACCAGCAGCCAGATCACCGCGCTTTCGATGGATTCCAGTGGAGATGCCAGTAACGTCATGATGTGTTCCCTCGTGTAAACATTTCGCGCGAATTTGGTTGCGGTTTAATGAATCTTGAAATCGATGGGCACGCTGACCCAGCCGTCCTGGGCGACATCACCCTGCTTGGCCGGAACGAAACTCCAGCGCTTCACAGCATTCAGCGCAGCGTCGTCAAGCTGCTGGCGGCCGCTGCTTTTGGCAATCTGGATCTCGCCCGGCTTGCCGCTGGCCAACACATGCACCCGTAACAACACCGTGCCTTCCCAACCGCGCCGCTGGGCCAGCGACGGGTATTCCGGCGCCGGATTTTTCAGATACGCAGCGTTGGCTGAAGCCGGAGTAACAGGCGCCGGTGCCGGTGGCGCAGGAGGCGCTGGAGCGGCGACCGGGGCTGCGGGTTTCGCTGGCGCTGGCGGTTGCTCTACTGCCTTCGGCGCCGGTTTGGGCGGCGGTTTCACCACCGGTTTGGGTTTGGCGATCGGCTTGGGCGGCGGCGGTTTCACCGCCAACTCGTCCTCCACTGGCGGTGGCGGCTCGACCACGGGCGCCGGTGGTGGCGCCACCACAACCGGCGGCGCGGGCGGAGCCGGGCGTGAAAACTCGATGGTCATCGGCGGAATTTCCGGCGGTACCACCGGCAGCACCGGCGTCGGTTTCTGGCTGACCCAATAAATCACCGCACCGTGCACAATCAACGCGAGCACACCGAGCAGAAGGGTTTCGCGCCGACTCAAAATGCCCTTGGGCGCACGCTGCAAACGCAACTGCCCCAACGGCACCCGGTGCGGCCGGCCAAGATCGACCAGTTCGCCACTCGGCGTGTGCCGCCAGAGCAATTCCCCTGCGCTGGCGGCGGTCTGGACATTGCCCATTGTTCAACTCCCTGCGGTCTCTTTCCGTTCTACGAGCCAAAGCGATCGACCCGCCATTCTTGAAGCCCCCACGGCGTAGTCGATGGGGCAATCATTGGCTGTGGACGCTTATCACCGAAAGTAATCTTTAACGTTATCCATAGGCCTTCAAGGAATATACAAATCGTCCGTTTTTACCGAAGCCGCGCACTACAAGGGCTGCAGCGATCTGCCATAAACGCCATGCTTTTACGGCATGAAAAGTATTCGGCTACGGCATCCGTTAACGCCTTAAAAGGCTGGTTTTGGTTCGCTGAATGCCGATGTTAGGCGCGATTGCCGCCGTCGCTGTCGATCAGCTGCGTCTGCTTGCCGGCGCCGCTGAGGATTGGTTGAACGGCCATGTCCAGGTCAGCGCCTTGAAAGCTCAATTAAAAGTCGTAGCGACCGGTAACGCCGAGGGTTCGCGGGGTGCCGAGCAGGCCTTCATAGCCGCCGTTGCCGCCGGTCCACAGAGTCGTGTAGTAGGTTTTGTCGAAGGCGTTTTTCAGCCACAGCGAGACATCCCACTGGCCCTGATTGAAATCACCGCGCAGGCCGGTGGAAAGGTTGACCACCGCGTAACTGGGTATCTGCCCGTAATCGGAATCCTCGACCGTGCCCACCGCTTTGGAGCGAAACGCATAGCTGCCGGTGACGTAGGGTTCGAAGCCGTTATCCAGATTCCATTTGTATTCGCCGTTGGCGTTGCCGATCCATTTCGACGCGCCGACCACTTGATGGCCGCTGAGATCGCAGGAGGCCGGCGCACCCGGGGCCTGGCTGACTTCCGGCGGGCATGGCGCATCCTTGTACGAAAGGTAGCTGACGTCGTTATAGGAGCCGTTGAAATTCAGGGTCAGGCCACGCAGCGGCACCAAGGTGCTTTCGAACTCGATGCCGCGCGAGCGCACCGAGCCTGCGTTGGTCAGGTATTGCACGCGGTTGGCGGCGTCGTAGGCGTTGGTCTGGTAAGCGTTGACCTGGGTCCAGAACACGTTGGCGTTGAGTTGCAGGCGGCGATCCCACAGGGTGCTTTTGAAGCCGAGTTCGGCGTTGTTGGCGCGCTCGGTGCCGATCAATAACGAGTCGGCGCCAGCGGTAGGTGCGGAGCCGACCGCAAGGTTGACCCCGCCGGATTTCTCGCCGTGGGACAGCGTGGCGTAACCGAGCACATCGTCGGTGATGCGATAGCTCAGGTTGAGCAGTCCCGAGGGGCTGGAGCTGTACTGATTCAAGTCTCCGGAATCGTAGACGCCGGCACGGCCGCGACGCGCATTGGCTGCCGCACCGGCCACAGCTACACCGCCGACCGGCGCGTTGCGGCCGACCGAGGCGTTTTTCTCCTCGTAGGTGCCACGCACCCCGGCGGTGAAATCCAGCCGCTCGCTCAGGTGCCAGGTGCCTTGGGCAAACAGGGCGAAACTGTCGGTCTTGATATGGCCGTTGCCGACGCTGCTGACGTTGGCCAGGGCGCCTGCCGGCGTGCCGTTCCAGATATCCGCTTGCGGGCCGTAATAGGCGAAGGATTTGTTGTCCAGGTCCGAGCCGAAATAGTAGGCGCCGACCACGTAATCGAAGAACTCGCCCTTGGGCGAGGCCAGGCGAAATTCCTGCGAGTACTGTTTGTCTTCCACCGACACACCGGCGTTGTAACTGGCCGGCACATTGAGGCCGTCATCGTTGCGCGGGGTGAAATTCCAGAAACGATAAGAGCTGACCGACGTCAGGGTGAAGTCGCTCGGCAACGTCCAGTTGGCTTCCACTGAAGTGCCGCCCTGATGCACGGTGACGTGCTGGTCATTGTCGAGATTGACCTTGCGATGCCGGCCGTTGACCAGCGTCGCCCCGGCCGCGCTGGCCCGCGATTCATACAGATTGACGCCGTTGATGGTCGGCCCGGTGTTGTACAGCACGCGGGTGCCGGCACTGGAATCTTCTTCGTTGTAATCGCCGATCCAGCGCAGATTGAAATTTTCATTGGGCTTGAACAACAGCTGCGCGCGGAAGCCCTCGCGGGAGCCGCCGTTGAGGTCGTGGCCGTCATATTCGTTCTTGATGTCGCCGTCACTGCGCGTGCGATAGGCGGAAAAACGTCCGGCCAACTCATCATTGAGCGGCCCGGAAATCGTGCCCTTGGTCTGGAAATAACCGTCCTCGCCGACCGATGTTTCGATGCTGCGCTCAGGCGTGAAACTGGGCGCGCGGGTGCTGATATTGATGACCCCGGCGGTGGTGTTCTTGCCGAACAGCGTGCCCTGCGGCCCGCGCAAGACCTCAAGCTGCTCGATATCCATCAAGTCGAACACTGCCATACCCGGACGGCCCAGATAAACGTTGTCGATGTACAGGCCAACGCTGCCTTCCAGGCCATCACTGGCCGGGTTGTTACCGAGGCCACGGATCGACACGCTGGACTGCCGCGCATGCATGTAAGCGACGTTGACGCTGGGCACCAGTTGCTGCAAATCCTGAATCCGGTAAACCCGCTGCGTCTCCAGATTCTGCCCGCTGACCACGCTCATTGGCGTCGGCACGTCTTGCGAACTTTCTTCGCGGCGGCGCGTGGTGACGGTCACGGTTTCCAGCTGCGAACCGTTGGCCGCCGCTGTGTCTGCGGGGACGGGCGGAGGGGTTTCGGCTTCGGCGGCATAGCCGTGAGTCCAGCTGGCGCTGCCTGCCAGCAACAGCGCCAAAGGCAGGCGTTTGAGCCGTCGGGGAGATGGGGGTAACGCGAGATTCAACGGACTCATGGCGCGGCTCCTGGTCAAAAAACACACAGACATCTTCAGTGCTGCATATTCTTTTAAGTTATTTATTTATGGATTTACAAATATTTACTGCATAAGAGATTGCCTTTATAAGGAGTCGACCTAATGCATATCCAATGCATTTCCCGGATATTTTTTATGTGAAAAATGCATATCGACTTGCGCCAATTGCGTCACTTCATCGCTCTGGTTGAGCAACGCAGCTTTGTCGCTGGCGCGCAGGCGGTGAACCTGTCGCAGTCGGCATTCAGCCGCAGCATCCAAGCACTGGAACACAGCGTCGGCTGCCAGTTGGTCGACCGTGGGCGCAAGGAATTGCCGCCGACCAAACAGGGCCAGGTGCTGCTCGAACATGCGCGGCGACTGGTCAGCGGTGCACAGCAGATGGCCAATGAGATCAGCCAGTTCAATGGCCTCGAGGCCGGGGAATTGCGCTTTGGTTGCGGGCCGGCGCCAGCCGCCGGATTGATCCCGCGCGCGATCGGCGCATTCATTGGTCGCTACCCGAAAGCGCGGGTGCAGTTTCTGGTCGATGACTGGCAGAGCCTGAGCAAACGCCTGCTCAGCGAAGAGTTCGAATTTTTCGTCGCCGATACCCGGCAATTCGAGGCCGACCCGGATTACCAGACCCACCGCCTGCGGGCGCGCAAATGGTATTTCTGCTGCCGCGCCGGGCATCCACTGACGGCGTTCGAGCGCATCACCGCCGAGCAGTTGCTGAGTTATCCACTGGCCGTAAGCATTCGCCCGCCGAACCTGCGCAAGGTCATCGTCGACCTCAGCGGCCGCCCTGATTTCACCCCGAATGTGGAATGCGAAAACGGTTCGACGCTGTTGAGCGTGGTGCTGCGTTCGGAGGCGATCGGAATTGTCGGCGCGTATTCCGATGCGCTGCATCTGGCCAAGGGTGAGCTGGTCTGTTTGAAGATCGAAGGCCTGGCGGATGATCTGGAGGAGCTGTACACCCGCTATGGGATTGTCAGCCGCGCCGGGTATCGGTTGTCACCGTTAGCCGAAGCGATGATCGAGCAGATCAAAGAGATTGATCAGCATGATGAGGAGGTTTGTTCGCTGCAGAATCTCGCTGTCTGATCCACCGCTATCGCTGGCAAGCCAGCTCCCACATGGTTCACGCCGAGCACAAATAATGTGAACCCCCCATTACCTGTGGGAGCTGGCTTGCCGGCGATAGCGGCAGCGCAGGCACCAATGCATACCCTGCATAAAACTCATTCCCCAAATGCACTTGCCGAACACCCTCACCGACAGCGAAAACCCTCACCTGTCCCACTGACCGGTGAACTCCATGCCCACCCCATCCAACCCCGTGCGCAACGTGCTGTACATCATGTGCGATCAACTGCGCCGCGATTACCTGTCCTGCTACGGACACCCGTATCTGCACACACCGAACATCGATCGCCTCGCTGCCGAAGGCGTTCGTTTCAGCCGTGCCTACACCCAAGGTACGATCTGCGGCCCGTCGCGGATGTCGGCCTACACCGGGCGCTATGTCAGCAGCCATCAAGTGGCCTGGAACTCGGTGCCGTTGCCGCTGGATGAATTGACGATCGGCGATTACCTGCGACCTCACGGCATCCGCACCGCGCTGGTCGGCAAGACCCATGCGACGGCCAATGTCGACGCCTTGCAGCGGCTGGCGATCAACCCGCAAAGCGCGCAAGCCGAGTTGCTCAATGAGGTCGGCTTCGAACCGTACCTGCGCCACGACGGCATCTACCCCGACGATCCGTCATTCGACGACAAGCGCGAATCCGCGCCCTATACCCAATACCTGCGCGCGCAGGGCTTCGATGGCAAGAATCCCTGGCACGACTGGGCGAATGCCGCCGAAGGCGAGAACGGTGAAATCCTCAGCGGCTGGAAAATGCGTCATGCGAATTTGCCAGCACGAATTCCCGAGCAACACTCAGAGACTGTCTACACTACAACTCGGGCCATCGACTTCATCGCTGAGCAAGGCGAAAAATCCTGGTGTTTACACCTCTCGTACATCAAACCGCACTGGCCCTATATCGTACCGGCGCCATACCACGCCTTGTACAGTACGAAATCGATTCTGCAACCGATCCGCGCGACGCTCTCCGAAGCCAGCAAACACCCCGTATACACTGCCTTTCGCCAACATGAGGAAAGCCGCAACTTCTCCCGCGATTCAGTACGATTGAATGTAATCCCCACCTACATGGGCCTGATCAAGCAAGTGGATGATCAGTTGGGGAGACTGTTCGATTTTCTACAGAGAAACGGGCGCTGGGATGACACGTTGATCGTGTTCACCAGCGATCACGGCGATTTCCTCGGCGATCATTGGCTCGGCGAGAAGGAGTTTTTGCTCGAGCAGGCGGTGGGTGTGCCGTTGATCGTGCGCGATCCTCGGGGGGCGGCGGATGTCACTCGCGGCACTGTCGATGAGCGCTTGGCAGAAACCATCGATGCGCTGCCGACATTTCTTCAAGCACTGGGATTGCCGGCAGCAGAGCATCGGCTTGAAGGGCGTTCATTGATCCCGTTGCTGCACGGGGAAAATCCCGATTGGCGCCGCTATGCAATCAGCGAATACGACTACGCCTTCCAGGCCCCGGCGCGGGAACGTCTCGGCCAGCCGATCGACCGTTGCCGCATGACCATGGTGCGCAGCGAGCGCTGGAAATACCTGGCGTACGACGGGTTTAGACCGCAGCTGTTTGATCTGTTGAATGATCCGCAGGAGCTGAATGATCTGGGTGAGGACCCGGCATACGCGGCGGTGCGCGAGGAGCATGCCGGATATCTGTTTGAGTGGATGAGGGGGTTGAAGCGGCGGACGACGATCAGCCATCCGGAGATCGATTTGCGCGGGCAGCGGTTTCGTTATGGCGAACCGGAAACCGAGAAGGTTGTTCAGATTGGTGTTTGGTAGCGGGAAGAGCCCCTCACCCTAACCCTCTCCCGGAGGGAGAGGGGACTGAATGGGGGATATTTCAGAGGTGCACCGACCTGATCCAGCTTCACCGAATCCATAATCGATAAGGTCTTTCAGGTCGATGCATAACGCTAGATAACTCGGTCGGCTCCCTCTCCCTCTGGGAGAGGGCTGGGGTGAGGGGCTCTTGATCTTCAATCACGACCTTTGATGGTCTGGCTGCGCTGCCCATTCACCCCCACCGGCACCTCGCCCTTGAGCGTCACCCGGCGCACCACGCGATCCTGGCTGCCGTAATCATCAATCGCGTAATGCTGCGTCGAGCGGTTGTCCCAGATCGCCACATCTCCAGCCTGCCAGCGCCAGCGCACGGTGTTTTCCTGGCGGATCACATGGCTCTGCAGCAAGCCGAACAGGTGTGCCGAATCGGCCTGTGAATAACCTTTGATGCGTTTGACGAAATGCCCCAGCAGCAAGCTCTTCTCGCCGCTGATCGGGTGCACGCGCACCACCGGGTGCTCGGTTTCGTAGACGGTCGAGGTGAAGACTTTGCGATAGCGCTCCAGCTTCTCTGCCGAGACGTCCGGCTTCGCCCCGGCGTAGTCGTACTCGTTGCTGTGCACAGCGGTCAGTTTGTCGGCCAGCTCACGCAGCTCGCTCGGCAAACCGCTGTAAGCGGTCGCGGTGTTGGCCCACAGCGTATCGCCGCCGAATGCCGGCGCAACCACCGAGCGCAGGATCGATGCTTTCGGATAGGCATCAACGAAGGTCACGTCGGTGTGCCAGGAATTGGCGCGCTGGCCCTCGGCGCCGTCCAGCTCCAGAAGGTAGCGAGTGCCTTCACGCACCGGCACGGTCGGGTGCGCCACCGGTTCGCCAAGCAGATGGGCAAAGGCTTCCTGACGCTGATCGTCGAGTTGCGTCTGCTCGCGGAAGAACAGCACTTTGTATTCGACCAAGGCTTGCTGGATGGCTTCGACAGTGGCGGCGTCCAGCTCACCGGACAGGTGAACGCCGCGGATTTCGGCACCGATACGACCGGCCACCGGGTGAATTTCCAGCGCGTGAGAAACGGGTTTTACAGCGAGTGCGGCATTGCTCATGGGAAGACCCTCATCGACGGCTTGCGGTTTTGACGGCAGCGAAACAACGCTCTATCTATATTCCATTTACATCTAATAGATAATCACATGCTTCGTTGACGGAATAAGAGCTTGCATTTAAAACCTCAAGCAACCCTCGTCGCAAATGCCTTCGAGCTATTTTTAGGATGCCGGAAAAGCATATGGATCTTCGCCAGTTGCGCTACTTCATCGCCCTTAACGAACACCGCAGTTTTGTCCGTGCGGCAGACGCCATGGGCATCACTCAACCGGCGTTCAGCCGCAGCATTCAGGGGCTGGAGCAGGAATTCGGTTGCGTGCTGGTCGATCGCGGCAACAAGGATCTGCGCCCTACGCCCGAAGGCCAGGTGGTGCTGCAACACGCCCTGAGCCTGGTGCAGGGCGCAGCTTTGCTCAGCGCCGAAGTGACGCAGATGACCAAGCTCGACGCTGGCGAGGTGCACTTCGGCTGCGGCCCGGCACCCGCGGTGAAACTGGTGCCGGATGCGGTGGCGCAATTCATCAATGCGCACCCGAAAGTGCGCACCTGTTTTCAAGTGGATAACTGGGAAAAACTCAGCCGTGCGCTGAGCCGCGAAGAGATCGAATTCTTCATCGCCGACATCCGCCATTTCGAGTCCGACCCGAATTTCCAGACGCAACCGCTGACGCCCAAGCGCGGCGTGTTTTTCTGCCGACCGGGGCATCCGTTGCTGGCCAAGGAAAGCCTGTCGACCAACGACATGTTCGACTACCCGCTGGCCGCCACACTGATCCCGCCGGGCATTCGCAAGCTGCTGGCGAACCTGAGCGGGCGCATCGATTTCTCGCCGACCATCGAGACCGAGCACTTTCCGGCACTGGTCAAAGTGGTGCTGCAATCCAATGCGATAGGTGTCGGTACCGAGGAGGCGTTTGCCGAGGATGTCGCCAAGGGCTCGCTGGTGCTGCTGCACTGGCGCAACCTGCCGCAGAACCTCGAAACGATGAACGCGCGCTGCGGCATCGTCAGCCGCACCGGGTTTCGACTATCACCAGCAGCGAGGGCAATGATCGAGACGTTGATCGCGTTGGATCGGCAGGACGTCAGCGTCGCTGTCTGAAACCCTTTCGCGAGCAGGCTCGCTCCCACACAGGACCTGTGTACACATCCAATGTGGGAGCGAGCCTGCTCGCGAAGAGGGCAGCGAAGACGCTGGAGATCTAAAGCTTGGCGGCTGAGAGTTCAGGCGCCACCCAATCACTGACCTTGAACGGCTTGCGGATCAGCTTCTGCTGCGCCGCCAGGTCGACCTTGTCTTGCAGGCCGCTCAAGAACACCGGATCCAGTGTCGACGGGAAAATCTCGCTGAGATTCTGATCCTTCAGATCCTGAGCAAGAATCACCGGCGGATAACTGGCCAGCCCTGATACCAGCTGCACATAGGCGTCCTTGTTGCTGTCCTGCGTCAGCCACTCGACCGCTTGCTGCTGCGCCTTGAGCAGTTTCGCAATGACCTCAGGATGGGCGTCGACAAACTTGCCATTACCCAGCAGCACCGCCTGCACGCTGCCAGCGCCGCCAAGGTCCTTGGTGTTGAGCGGCAATTCCGCCAGGCCTTTGGCTTGCAAGGCACTCAGCGCGGAGCTGCCCCACGAGGCATCGATCTGCTTGGCCGCGAGTGCCGAAACCGCCGCGTTGAAATCCAGATTGATGACCTTCAGATCCTTCTCGCTCAGGCCCTGACTGGCGAGCGCCGCATCGAACGACAGCTGCGTCGCCGTCCCGCGAAAGATCGCCACGCGTTTGCCCTTGAGATCCTGCAAGGTCTTGATCCCCGAGCCGGGCACCACGCCGAGGTATTGCTTGACCCCACGCGCCGTCGCGCTGAGCAGGCGCGTGTCCAGACCGTTGGACTTGCCGATGATGGCGGCCAGATCACCGAGATAGGCCAGATCGACCTGCCCATTGGCAAACGCCTCATTGATCACCGGCCCGGCGCCCTTGAAGAAACTCCACTGGATCTTGATGCCCTGCTCGGCGAAGGCCTTTTCGAAGATCTGCTGATCGTGCAGCACATCGACGATGCCGCCGCCGCTGTGCTGCGTACCGGCGCTGAGGTCGGGCACGGCGATGCGGATTTCCTTGAGCTCCTCGGCTTGGGCGCCAAGCGCGAGAAAGCCTGCAAGCGCGGGGACGGCAAACAGGCTGAGGATTCGTTTGAAGGGAAGGTTCATGGGTGCGGCTCCTTGATCGCTGAGGAGCCGAAAGTAGGCTGACTGGCTACATTCGCTTAAATACTAAAAATTCACATTTTTATATCTTTATGAGCTAAGCAAGTGGTTGTGCGGCGTGCAGCGCGATATGCATTAACAGCATCGAAAATATTCTTCGAATGCATTGGATGCGCGTAAGCAGGCAAGCCTTAAATGGATTCGCTTATCTCCCGATAGCATCGAACGCAACTTTGTTAGATCAGTTTCATATATGACGAAACCCAGTGTGGGAGCGAGCCTGCTCGCGAATAGGCCATACCAGCCGACATCAGTGCTGCCTGAAACAGCCATTCGCGAGCAGGCTCGCTCCCACATGAAAAGCGGTTCGCCATGCAACCCGACAACGGAGGTCACCCATGGCCCGTCAATCTCTGCTCAGCCTGCCGCTGGCCGCGCCGCCGCTGAAAAGCCGTCGCACCTGGCCGAGCCTGAATCAACGCCTGTTGCCCTGGCTGCTACCCGTCAGCCTGTTCGTCCTGTGGTGGCTGGCCGCGCGCAATCAGTGGATGAGCGAGCAGATCCTGCCGGCGCCATCGCTGGTGTGGAGCAGCGCTGTGGAACTGGCCCAAGGCGAGTTGTGGAGTCATTTGTGGATCAGCCTGCAACGGTTGTTCTGGGGTTTGTTGGCAGGCGTTTCGACCGGCGCGGTGCTTGGCGCCGCACTGGGTTTCAGTCGACGTCTGGAGCGCCTGGTTTTTCCGACATTCGCTGGATTGGCGCAGGTGCCGACGCTGGCGTGGATTCCGCTGTTCATGGTGTTCTTCGGCATCGGCGAAGTGCTGAAACTGGTGGTGCTGATCAAGGCCATTGTGGTGCCGGTGACCTTGCACACACTGGTCGGTGTGCGCGATGCGCAACCGAAACTGCGCGAAGCCGCCGCCGTGCTGCGCCTGCCGCCGCTTCTGCTGATTCGGCGTCTGGTGCTCCCAGCGGCGTTGCCGGCGTTCATGGCCGGTGTGCGCCTGGCACTCGCCGCCGGCTGGACCTCGTTGCTGGCGGTCGAGCTGCTGGCCTCCAGTGAAGGCATCGGCTATCTGATGGTCTGGGCGCGGCAGCTGTTCATGCTCGACATCGTGTTCGTGTGCATCGTGGTCATCGGTCTGATCGGTGTGGCCATGGATCGCGGCATCGGCCTTCTCGACCGCAGACTGGTGCACTGGCCGCACCCGGCCACCGCGCAAATCACTCGCGGCCCGCGCTATCAGGGCTGGCAACGCCTGCAACCGTGGCTGTTGCCGCTGGGCTTGTTGGCGCTTTGGCAAACGGCCAATGATCAGCAGTGGGTCGACGCGAATATTCTGATCAGCCCTGCGGCTGTGCTGAGCACGACATGGGACGGATTGCTCGACGGCACGCTGGTCAACGGCATGGCGCTGAGCCTGAGCCGCACCCTGAGCGGCTTGCTGATCGGTGGCGGCCTCGGCTTCGCCCTGGGCTTGCTCCTCGGCCTGTCGCGTTTCAGCGAACGCCTGCTCGGCCCGACACTCGCCGCACTGCGGCAGATTGCGATTTTCGCCTGGGTGCCACTGCTCACCGCGTGGTTCGGTCTCGGCGAACTGGCCAAGTGGGTCTTTGTCGCCCTCGCTGCTTTCTTTCCGCTGTTCGTCGCCACCCAGCGCAGCGTCGCCAACCTCTCGCCGCAACTCAACGAAGCCGCGCAAGTGCTGCGCCTGAGCCTCGGCCAGCGCCTGCGTCGACTGGTCCTTCCCGGTGCTGCGCCGGGGATTTTCGCAGGGCTCAGATTGAGCCTGATCTACGCCTGGCTCGGCACCATCGGCGCTGAATATTTCATGCCGTCCAATGGCGGCATCGGCAGCCAGATGATCGGCGCGCAGCAGCTGTTGCGCATGGATCTGATCATGGCCGGCATGCTGCTTGTCGGCCTCACCGGCGCCCTGCTCAACCTGATCGGCCAACGCCTGGAAATTCGCGCGACCCGCTGGAGACACGCATGAACGCACCGATTGTCAGCTTCAACCACGTAGGCAAATCCTTCGCCGTCAACGGTTTCGAACTGGAGGCGATTCGCGAATTCAACCTGGACATTGCCGAGGGCGAATTCGTCGCCATCGTCGGCTCCAGCGGCTGCGGCAAATCCACTTTGCTGCGTTTGCTGGTCGGCCTCGACACCGAGTTTCGCGGACAGATCAGTGTCGATGGCAAGGCCGTCAGCGGCATCGGCGGCGAGCGCGGTATCGTCTTTCAGGAACATCGTCTGTTTCCGTGGCTGACGGTCGCCGACAACATCGGCCTCGGTCTGGTCAATGAACCGCTGAGCGGAGCGCAGAAACAACAACGCATCAAAGACTTTATCGAGCTGGTCGGCCTCAGCGATTTCACCGCGGCCTATCCGCATCAACTCTCCGGCGGCATGGCGCAGCGCGTGGCGATTGCTCGCGGTCTCGTCGCCAGCCCGCGAATCCTGTTGCTCGACGAACCCTTCGGCGCCCTCGACGCACTGACCCGCCAGCAAATGCAGGACGAACTGCTGGCAATCCGCGAACGAGCAAAGATCACCACGATTCTGGTGACCCACGATGTCGAGGAAGCGATTTTTCTGGCCGATCGCGTGGTGGTGATGGAGCCGCGTCCGGGGCGGATCAAGCAAGTGGTCGACATCGCCCTGCCGCACCCGCGCCAGCGCAGCAGTTACGACTTTCATCAGCTGCGCGAAGAACTGCTGCACGAGCTGACCAGTGATGACCATTACCAACCGAGCGCACCGGTGCAGATCCGCGATCTGCCGCTGACGTTCATTGCCTGCTGAACAGGAGTTTCGCGATGCCGCAACGTCCCAACTTTCTAGTGATTCTGGCCGACGACCTAGGCTTTTCCGACATCGGTGCGTTCGGCGGCGAAATCGCTACGCCGAACCTCGATGCGCTGGCCGAGAACGGCCTGCGCCTGACCGATTTCCACACCGCACCGACCTGCTCGCCGACGCGCTCGATGCTGCTGACCGGCACCGATCACCACATCGCCGGCATCGGCACCATGGCCGAAGCGTTGACCCCGGAACTGATCGGCAAACCTGGCTACGAAGGCTACCTGAATGACCGCGTCGTCGCCCTGCCCGAGCTGCTGCGCGAGGCCGGCTATCAAACCTTGATGAGCGGCAAATGGCATTTGGGTCTGAAGGCTGAACTGGCGCCCCATGCGCGCGGTTTCGAGCGCTCGTTTTCACTGTTGCCGGGCGCTGCCAACCACTATGGTTTCGAGCCGACCTACGATGAGCAAACGCCGGGCCTGCTGAAATCCACCCCGGCGCTGTACATCGAGGACGATCAGTTTGTTGACGAGTTGCCGAAGGATTTCTATTCCTCCGATGCCTTCGGCGACAAGCTGCTGCAGTACCTCAAGGAACGCGATCAGACCCGGCCGTTCTTCGCTTACCTGCCCTTCTCCGCGCCGCACTGGCCGCTGCAGGCACCGGCCGAGATCGTCGAGAAATACCGTGGCCGCTATGACGCCGGCCCACAAGTGCTGCGCCTCGAACGCCTGGAAAAACTCAAGGCACTGGGTCTGATCGAGGCAGACGTCGAACCGCACCCGCTGATTCAGCTCAGCGCGCAGTGGGACGCGATGAGCGATGAACAAAGGCAGATTTCCGCACGAGCCATGGAGGTCTACGCGGCGATGGTCGAGCGCATGGACTGGAACATCGGCCGGGTCGTCTATTACCTGCGCCAGCAAGGCCAGCTCGACAACACCTTCATCCTGTTCATGTCCGACAACGGTGCCGAAGGCGCGCTGCTGGAAGCGTTCCCCAAATTCGGCCCGGAGCTGATGACCTACCTCAACCAGCATTACGACAACAGCCTCGACAACATCGGCCGGGCCAATTCCTACGTCTGGTACGGGCCGAACTGGGCGCAAGTGGCAACCGCGCCGTCACGCTTGTTCAAGGCTTTCACCACCGAGGGCGGGATCCGCGTGCCGGCGCTGCTGCACTATCCACA
This sequence comes from Pseudomonas sp. AC255, assembly GCF_979258175.1. NCBI lineage: Bacteria > Pseudomonadati > Pseudomonadota > Gammaproteobacteria > Pseudomonadales > Pseudomonadaceae > Pseudomonas > Pseudomonas sp. AC255. Next base: position 5,096,694 of record NZ_OZ409841.1, read on the forward strand.
ATTGCCGCTGAAAGGGCAGATCAGCCATGGTTTCGGCACGGTGATGGACATCACCCCGACCATTCTCGATCTGGCTGGCGTGCGGCATCCGGGCAAACAGTGGAAAGGCAAAGCCGTGGCGCCACTGCGCGGCAAGTCGTGGCTGGGCTTCCTGTCCGGCGAGACCGCGCAGGTGCATGACGAGCATACGGTCACCGGTTGGGAATTGTTCGGACGCCGGGCGATTCGCCAGGGCTCGTGGAAAGCGGTATGGATCCCCGGGCCGGTCGGGCCAGCGACCTGGCAGCTTTATGATCTGGCGAATGATCCAGGGGAGATTCATGATCTGGCGTTGAGTCAGCCGCAGAAACTCACTGACCTGATCGGGCATTGGCAGCGGTATGTAGAAGAGACCGGGGTGATCCTCAGTGCTTCGCCGTTTCAGCCGGATTGAACCAAGATCAAAAGCCCCCTCACCCCCAGCCCTCTCCCTGAGGGGGAGGGGGAAAGGGAGCAGATCTTCATGCTTTTCCAACCTGAGGTCGGCTCGAAATTTCAGGTCGATGTATCCAGCATAAACAGCTGGATCAGTCCCCTCTCCCCTGGGAGAGGGTTAGGGTGAGGGGCATCTGTCAGGCCTCCACCGCCTCCCCGGACACCACTTCCTCATCTCCGCGCACAAACCGGTTCGCCCGGCCAAACGTGCCGAAATCATTGAACCGCACGCCCATCTCGCGCATCACCTTGTGCGCCACCGGCACGGTCATCTGACGAATGTAAAACGGCTCCTTGACCACGAAATGATGAATCCCGTGACTGCTGCCGAAGTTGAAGCAGAACGCTTGCAACGGCCACAGCCACCACGGGTTCAGCACCTGGCATTGCTGCAGCACATTGCCCGGTTCGACGTCGCCGTAGTAATGCATGTTCGAGCTGATGAAGTGCAGGCAGAAAGTGCGCAGCACGTTGGGGCCGATGATCACCACGGCGGCGATATCGATCACCTGCATCACCGACAGCGTGGTGGCCGACCATTCGATGGGCGAGCCGAGCAAATGCGCAATGCCATTGGCCGCGTGAAAGCCGAGAAACACATACCACGCGCCCCAATGCAGCAGCGCCAGCGGTGCGTAGACCTTGAGCACGCGTTTGGCGATGCTCCACTTGTGTGCCCAGGTCCTGGCGCGGAGCAGGCGGATAAACGCCGACATGACGTTATCGCCAACCATCAGCAGACGGGCAAACCCCCACGGCTCGCCATTGGTGATTGCGCGCTCTTCCATGTCGGCTTCAGTGCCGGAAACCTTGTGATGGTTGAGGTGCAGATGACGACGGATCCACGGGTTGATCGTGCTCGGTCGCGCCAGCCAGACCAGGCCCATCATCAGGTTGTGCGGCACGCGCTGCTTGCGGAAGTACATGCTGTGGATCAGGTCGTGTTCCAGCTCATGGGTCAGCGAGGCGAAAAACCCGTTGAGCAGCAGGCACACCCACCAGGCCATATGGCCAGTGATGTACAGCGCCGCCGAGCCGATCATCCCGGCCAGCGCCAACGCCAGAATCCCCGCACCGAGGGCATCCTGATGCTGAAGCATCGGGTAGCGCTCACGCAATTGCGCACCCTTGGCCAACACCACTTGGCGAATATGTGCCGAGCGCTGCGCCGCATTCAGTCGTTCAGGGCTTGCAGAAGTACCGTCCATGCTTCCATCCTCGGGTCTAAGATGAATGCATCGTGCCTTGCCGGGGTTCGATCCGCGCTAGCCAAGAACGCCAACCTGTTGACCGGACGCGCCAATCAGCATGAAGGAACCGACCTCCCTCGCCAGCTGGACCCGCGCCTTGCGCAAACAACTCGACGCGCTCGGGCTGGACAGCCTTGCCTTGTGCCAACAGGCCGGGCTCGACCCAACGCTGATGGACGACCCCAATGCGCGCTATCCGCTATCCGGTACCACGCGCCTGTGGGCGCTCGCCGTTGAAGCCAGCGGCGACCCGGCGCTGGGCTTGCGCGTGTCGCGTTTCGTCAGCCCGACCACGTTCCACGCGCTTGGTTATGCACTGGTGGCGAGCGGCAGCTTGCGCGAAGTGTTCGAACGCATCGTGCGTTATCATCCGGTGGTCAGCGATGCGCTGGAGCTGGAGCTGAGCCGTAGCAATGACCGTTATCAATTTCGCCTGAAAATTCCGCCCGGCAACCCGGCGCCGGCCTTCGAAGCCATCGACGCATTTACGGCGATCTACGTGCGCACCTGCCGCAATCGCCTCGGCCGTGACTACGCACCGCTGGCGGTGTACTTGCGCCGCCCCGAACCGAGCGATGCCCAGCAATGGCACAAAGTCTTCCGCGCGCCGGTGTATTTTTCCGCCGCCGAGGACCGCCTGGAATTCGCCCTCAGCGACTTCGACAGCCACCTCGACGACGCCAACCCGGAACTGGCCGAGCACAACGAAGCCGTACTCAAACGCACCCTCGCCCAGCTCAAACCGCTGACCTGGGAGCGCAAGGTGCGCGATGCCATTGAAGAACAACTGCCCGAAGGCGAACCGAGCGCCGAGCGCATCGCCCAGGCCTTGCACCTGAGCCTGCGCAGCCTGCAGCGGCATCTGGCGGATGAGGGCTGTCGCTTCGACACCCTGCTCAACGAAAGCCGCGAAAATCTCGCGCTGCTGCACCTGCGTGACCCGCAGTGTTCCTTGAGTGAAGTCAGCTATCTGCTGGGATTCGCCGACACCAGCAGCTTCAGCCGCGCGTTCAAGCGCTGGACCGGGATGACGCCGGGGCAGTTTCGGGATCAGTTGCGCTGAGTTTCAACTGTTGCGCAGGCTGCGCGCCAGACCGGCCGACCATTGTTCGATCATTGCAGCGCCCACCTCTGCGAAGGCAGGATGATTTGCGCTGTACTCCGCCATTTCGCCCAGCGCTTGCTGTACACCCTGCGCGACCATTTGCAGTAACTGGTTGCAACGCGCTTCACTTAGATTGCAGGCCGTACGACCAAACCTGGTAAGCATTTTATGCTTGGGCCACGCCTTCGAACCGCCCAACAGCAGTGCCATGCTATCGCTCTTGATGTACACCGACGTGGTGATGATGTCGTACGCCGGAGCCAGCCTGACCAATGCGCGCTCGCCACAATCCTCATAGAGCACGCCAAAGTTTTTCAGGTGGGCATCGCCGTTTTTCAATGCCGCCGATAAAGCGACAATCTTGAAGAAAGCTTCCAGTGCGTGCTTGAGTAATGAGGGCGAAACAAACGCCTTGATCTGCCGTGCGACTCCTTCGTAAGAGCCATCGTATTTGGCCTTCGACGGCCAGCCGTTGAGCACGCAAAAGTCTTCGAAACCGAGGTATCCGGTGTCGCTCAAGTCAAAACGCTCGATGACGAGAAACTTGCCATGCTCGCTGAGTTCGAAATGCGGCACGTCGAGGCCACAAAGTTGCGCAGCGCGCAGGCAGAAATATTCGTTGGTTGCCAGCTCGGGATACTCTTCGGCACGGAAGGCTTTGACCAGATGAGTCGAGCCTCGGTGCGTCAGTCGGTCTATTGCAGCGGCACTGTCACGCACCAACACTTTGGGCTGCACGCCTGAAACTCCGGAATACTGCCCGTAAGTCTGCAAAAGATCCTCGAACAAACCTTGCGCACCGTCATGAACCAACAATTCAGCCAGCGAGGTTTCAGGTGGACGATCAGTTGTCGATGCGCTCGCGATCGAAAGACGCCCGAGTTGATGCGGGCCGACGATACTTAGTAAAGCGAAGTCATCGAAGCCGCGCACGGCTTTGCTGAAACGCCTGACCAACTCATCGCGCAACGCACCTTCAGGAAGATTCATCTCGAATATCGGATGAATGCCGCGTTCATAACCATAACTTTCCAGGCGTGTCGGCATGGTCAGCGAAACGGCATTTTCATCAATCGCATCGTCCCGATAGCTGAACACGCTGTCGACACCTGCGTGCCCGCGCCCCAATCTTCCAACCTCATGGCCGCCGACGCAGACCTGCAAGCGGTCCAATGCCTCAGTCATGGAAGTTCACCTTGCGCAGCGTGTCGAGTGTCGGCCGTCGAGAGGCGCGGGGGATTGCGGCCAATTCGTAGCCGAATCCGTTAAGAATCGCTTCGACTTTACGCAGACCGATTTCCGAGATTGTGTTGTTTTCAATCCCCGAGATTGTTGCGCGGCTCATGCCGTATTGCTGCGCCAAAGCTTGCTGGGACAGCTTTTCAGCCTTACGCAAGCTTCTGATCAACTCGCCAATTTTTTCCATCACCGCCCCAGATGCATTGTTTACAATGCAAATCCACTAAAAAAATTAACTGCATCATAAGCAATGCAATTAATTGAGCTTAGCGTAGATGGTCAGCCATCGCTAACGTCTTAACACCGCCCCGCAAACCCCAACTCAAACACCGTCCCCCCCACATCACTCCTCACCCGCACCTGCCCGCCATGCAACTGCATGATCGACTGCACGATCGCCAAACCCAGCCCACCCGAATCTCCCGGTTCCGCACGTGAAGGATCGACGCGGTAGAAACGGTCGAACAGTTTGCCCAGATGCTCAGGCGCGATGACCGGGCCGTGGTTGTGCACTTGCAGCCAGCACATACCCGGTTCATCGCGGCGTTGCAGGCTGATCAGGGTGCCGGGGTCGGCGTGGCGTACGGCATTGGCCAGCAGATTGCCGAGGGCGCGTTGCAGCAGTTGCTGGTCGGCGAGCAATTCGCCGTGCATGCGGTTTTGCAGTTGGAGGTCGCGGTCATCGGCGAGGGCTTCGAAGTAATCGCAGAGTTCGTCGCCGACGTTGCGCAAGTCCAGTGTTTGCAGATTTAGCGCACGTTCGGCCTGTTCGGCGCGGGCGAGGAACATCAGGTTCTCGGCCATGCGCTTGAGCCGTTCGAACTCTTCCATGTTCGAGGCCAGCACTTCCTGATATTCGGCCGTGCTGCGCGGATGGTTCAGGGCCTGGCCGTTGCTGGCGAGCAAGGTGTGCAGAGGGGTGCGGATTTCGTGGGCGAGGTCGGCGGAGAATTGCGACAGGCGCTGCACGCTGTCGTCCAGCCGCGCCAGCATGGTGTTGAGCGCGTGCACCGGCTCGCGCAGTTCGCTCGGCGTGCCCTCGGTAGGCAGGCGTCGATCGAGGCTGCGCAGATCGATACTGCGCACCGCTTCGCTCAACTGATGCAAGGGCTGCAAGCCACGCCGCAGCAATAACAGACCCAAGGCAAATGCGAGCACCGCGCCGAGGCCGACGGACAGGTACAGACGCAGGCGATAACTGCCGAGCATCTGCTCGCGCTCGCTGAGCACTTTGCCGGCGATCACCGTGAGGGTTTCACCGTTGGGGCCTTGCGCCTGGCCGGACAGCAAGGCCAATTCGGCGCCGTCGCTGGCCTGCCAGGTGAGCACGTCACGGCGCTGCGGCATTTGCTCTCGCGGTAATGCATTGAGCGCGGGCAGTTCACGCTGACGCGGGTTGATCGCGATCACGCTGGAACCGTCGGCCCGGCGCACCAGCAGCAGACTGTCGAGATTACCGAGCATGTTCTGATACAACCGTGGCCGTGCCTGCAAGGCGTCGAGGCTGTCGCTGTCGGCGAGCAAGGCGCGTACTTGCTCGAGGCGACCGAGCAGGGCCATGTCGTCACGAAAGGCCAATTCCGAGGCCAGCGAGCGGTAGAGAAACACGCCGATTGCGCTCAGCACCAGCGCGCAGACCATGGCGAAGGCCAGCGCCAATCGCCAGGCGATCGACTTACTCCACATCGTCCGGCGCTTCCAGTTGATAACCGACGCCGCGCACGGTGTGGATAAGTTTCGGCATGTACGGATCATCAACCTTGGCGCGCAGACGCCGGACGGCGACTTCGACCATGTTGGTGTCGCTGTCGAAATTCAGGTTCCACACTTGCGAGGCGATCAGCGTGCGCGAAAGCACTTCGCCCTGGCGGCTGGCGAGCAGTTGCAAGAGGGCGAATTCCTTGTTGGTCAGGGCAATGCGCTGGCCGCCGCGACTGACCCGTCGGCGCAATACGTCGATTTCCAGGTCGGCGATGCTGTACGACTCGGCTTCGCGCATCGGCCCGCGTCGCAGTAGCGTGCGCACGCGCGCGAGCAGTTCGGCGAAGGCGAAGGGTTTAAGCAGGTAGTCATCTGCGCCCAGCTCAAGACCACGCACGCGGTCTTCGATAGCGTCCTTGGCGGTGAGAAACAGCACCGGTGTGGCGCCGCGCTGGCGGATCAGTTGCAACAATTGCCAGCCGTTGAGACCCGGGAGCATCACGTCGAGGATGATCAGGTCGTATTCCTGCTGCTCGATAAAATAGCGGCCGTCGAGGCCATTGAGCGCCACATCCACGGCGAAACCCGACTCGCCCAGGCCCTTGGCGAGGAAATTGGCGGTTTTGGCTTCATCTTCTACGACCAGCAAACGCATGGCACACCTCGATTGATCAGGTACACAGGCTAGGCGTGTTCGGCGCCGTTGCCCATTACAAACTTGTAATCCGCCTGACGGAGTTCTGACGAAGTGCGCCGGTTAAGGTGCAGACATCCCCATTCGGAGCCTGCCCATGACCGTCAAATACCTTGTCGCCAGCCTGATCCTCGGCCTCAGCGGCGCAGCAAGTGCCACGCCAGAACTGCCGCGCCACGCCGATCTCGACCTGAAAACCGCACGCTGGCTGGCGGACAAGGCGATGAGCAGTTGCACCGGCACGGTGTCGGTGCTCGACCGTGGCGGCAACCTGCTGGTGACTCTGCGTGGTGACGGCGTTGGCCCGCACAACACCGCCGCCAGCCAACGCAAGGCCTACACCGCGCTGTCGACCAAGACGCCGACACGGCTGTTCGCCGAGCGCGCCCGCAGCAACCCGGAAACCGCCAACCTCAACACCCTCGATGAATTGCTCTTGCTCGGCGGCGGCATTCCGCTGTTCGCCGGCAGCGAACTGGTCGGCGCCTTGGGCGTGGCCGGTTCCGGCGGCGGTGAGCAAGACGAAAACTGCGCCCGCGCCGCCGCCGACAAAGCCGGCCTGACCATCACCCGTTCCCACTAAGGAGATCCACCATGACCACCCTGCGCATGACCCTCGCCGCGCTCAGCCTGAGCGCTGTTTCCAGCCTGGCGCTGGCCGCCGGCAATCCGCTGAGCGTGCACGTGCTCAACCTGGAAAACGGCCTGCCGTCACCGGGCATCAACGTCACCCTGGAAAAACACGTCGGCGAAAACTGGCAGCCACTGGCCAAAGGCACCACCAACGAGCAAGGGCGGATCGCCGAGCTGTTCCCTGCCAAACAGCCATTCGAAGCCGGTGAATACCGCGTGGTGTTCAAGACCGGCGAGTATTACCAGAAGATCAAGCATGAGACGTTCTTCCCGGAAATTCCGGTGATCTTTCAGGTCAAGCAGACCGATCAGCACTACCACATCCCGCTGCTGCTGAGCCCGTACGGTTTCTCGACCTATCGCGGTTCGTAAAATAAACACAGATCCTTTGTTGGAACTGGTTTCTGTGGCGAGGGGATTTATCCCGGTTGGACTGCGCAGCGGTCCCATTTTTCAGGGCCGCTTCGCGCCCCAGCGGGGATAAATCCCCTCGCCACAGGTGCCAGTTCCGACATTGGATCGGTTTCAGTTTTCAGATCGTGGCCAAGGCACGCAATCTCACCGCATCGAGAATTTCGATTTCGCCGTATGCGAGCCCGATAATCCCCTGCCCCTGCAGATCCTTGAGGATCTGATTGGTGGTCTGCCGCGACAGCGACAGCATCGCCGCCAGCTGCTCCTGCGGCAGTTGCAGCGTCCGGCGTGGTGCGTCGAGTTCGCCGTAGCCTTCGGCAATCATCAGCAGCCGATGGGCGAGACGCGCCGGGGCTGGCAGCAGGCTCAGCTGTTCGAGATTGATGAAGGCCAGGCGCAATTTGTGGCTCATCAACAGCGCCAGATGCCGCCAGTACTGCGGCTGTTCGTCGAGCAATTTGAGCAACGCCGCTTGCGGAACATTCAGCAAGGTGCACGACCCGACTGCATAGGCATCGTGAGTGCGAGGCTGGCCATCGAACAGGCAGATTTCGCCGAACCAGTGCGGCGCCTCCACCAGACTCAACAACGCCTCCTTGCCCTGCTCGCTCACCGCGCCGATGCGCACGGCGCCATCGAGCACTGCATACAGACCGCACGGCGCATCGCCACGCTGGAACAATCGTTGTCCCGCCGTCAGCCGCCGCTCCCGAGCCAGCGCCAGCAGGCTATCCTGAAAAGATGCAGGCAAATGACTGAACCACTGGCCGCTGAGTAACTGTGCACGAATTTGCATAACCACTCCTGGAGTGTCGCCTGCCCGACAGAGCGAACGCGGATCCCGAGAGATGATGCATTCAACCCCACTGGAGGAACAACAATGAAAAGCCTCGTCGACCATCTCAGTCAATACGCCGCCTACCACCGCGACCCGCGCAACATTGCCAGCCACTTTATCGGCATTCCGCTGATCGTGGTGGCGGTGGCTGTCCTGCTGTCACGGCCGCAGTGGGCGCTGGGCGGGCTGTGGATATCTCCAGCCGTCGTGGTGGCGCTGGCCTCGGCGTGGTTTTACCTGCGTCTGGAGTTGAAGCTTGGCGTGTTGATGACAGTACTGATGGGGCTGTCGGTGTGGGCCGGGCATGCACTGGCGCAGCAGAGCACCATGGTCTGGCTGAGCAGCGGCCTGGCGATGTTTGTGATCGGCTGGGTGATCCAGTTTGTCGGGCATCACTATGAAGGGCGCAAACCGGCGTTTGTCGATGACATCAGCGGGCTGATTGTCGGGCCGTTGTTCGTTGTGGCTGAGTTGGCGTTTCTGCTGGGGATACGGCAGGAATTGAAACAAGAGATCGAGTTGCGGGCGGGGATGGTGCGTGTCAATCCGAATCGCGCTGCTGTCTAGATCGTATTCGCGAGCAGGCTCGCTCCCACATTTGGAATGAGTTTTCCCTGTGGGAGCGAGCCTGCTCGCGAAGCTTTTGCCTTTAAATATTGGCGACTTTCTGCCAGACCTTCGGCTTGAAGAACAGGGTTTCACCCTTGGCCAACCCGATCAGGCTGTCGTGGTCTTTCACCACTTCGGCCTCGATCAAATCCGTCTGCCCTTCCACCTTCAGCGTCACCCGCGTCGTCGCACCCAATGGGCGGATATCGCGCACTTCAGCGGCATGGTGATCTTCCAGCTCATGCTTGGACAACGACACTTCATGCGGGCGGAACAGCACGTGGTTGTCGTCGCTCAACAGCAAGCGGTTCGAATCGCCGAGGAAGTGATAGACGAAATCGCTGGCCGGGTTTTCGTAGACGTCGCCCGGTGAGCCGATCTGCTCGATCACACCCTTGTTCATCACCACGATGCGGTCGGCGACTTCCATCGCTTCTTCCTGGTCGTGGGTCACGAACACCGAAGTCAGGTTGATGTCTTCGTGCAACCGCGCCAGCCAGCGCCGCAGTTCCTTGCGCACCTTGGCGTCGAGGGCGCCGAACGGTTCATCCAGCAGCAGCACTTTAGGTTCCACCGCCAAAGCACGGGCCAACGCGATGCGCTGACGCTGACCACCGGACAACTGCTCCGGGTAGCGATCCGACAACCAGTCCAGCTGGACCATGTTCAGCAGTTCGTGAACCTTGGTGGCGATCTGGCTTTCGCTCGGGCGCTGGTTTTTCGGTTTCATCCGCAGGCCGAACGCGACGTTGTCGAACACCGTCATGTGGCGGAACAAGGCGTAATGCTGGAACACGAAACCGACGTTACGATCACGCACGTCGTGGCCGGAAACGTCCTCGCCGTGAAAAACGATGTTGCCCTGATCCGGAGTTTCCAGACCGGCAATAATCCGCAGCAAGGTGGTTTTGCCGCAGCCCGACGGACCAAGCAGCGCGACCAGCTCACCGCTGTGGATATCCAGGCTGATGTTGTCCAGCGCCTTGAACGCGTTGAAATTCTTGCTGACGTTACGCACTTCGATCGACATGAATTATTCCTCCGCGGCGCTGGCGCGCAGGCGGTTGATACGGTTTTCGCTCCACTGCTTGAGCAGCAGGATGAAGAGCGCCAGGATCAGCAACAGGCTCGCCACGGCGAACGCGGCCACGTGGTTGTATTCGTTGTAGAGGATCTCGACGTGCAGCGGCAAGGTGTTGGTCACCCCGCGAATGTGCCCGGAAACCACCGACACCGCACCGAACTCGCCCATGGCCCGCGCGGTACACAGCACCACGCCATAAATCAGGCCCCACTTGATGTTCGGCACGGTGACGTGCCAGAACATCTGCCAGCCATTGGCACCGAGCAGGCGCGCGGCTTCCTCCTCTTGGGTGCCTTGTTCCTGCATCAGCGGAATCAGTTCACGGGCCACGAACGGCACGGTGACGAAAATCGTCGCCAGCACAATGCCCGGCAGGGCGAAGACGATCTGGATGTCGTGATCCTGCAGCCACGGCCCGAACAGGCCCTGCGCACCGAACATCAGCACGTAGACCAGACCGGCGATCACCGGCGACACCGAGAACGGCAGGTCGATCAGCGTGACCAGCATGCTCTTGCCACGGAACGAGTATTTGCTCACGCACCACGCCGCACTGACACCGAACACCAGGTTCAGCGGCACCGAAATCAGCACGGCGAACACGGTAAGTTTCAGTGCCGACAGTGCGTCCGGTTCAAAGATCGCGGTGAAAAATGCACCGAGGCCATTCTTCAAACCCTGCGACACCACGATGAACAATGGCAGCAGCAGAAACAGGAAAAAGATCAGCCAGCCAAGACCGATCAGGACTCTGCGCGAAGTGGCGCTGCCACGGCGCGCAGCGTTGGCCGAAGAGGCGGCCGCAATGGACGATTGGGACATGTTCGCGCCTCCTTATGGTGTTTCGATGCGTCGCTGCAGCAAGTTGATCAGCAGCAACAGGATGAAGGAAACCACCAGCATCAATACGCCGATGGCGGTAGCGCCGGTGTAATCGTATTGGTCGAGTTTGACCATGATCAGCAGCGGCAGGATCTCGGTTTTCATCGGCATGTTGCCGGCAATGAAAATCACCGAACCGTACTCGCCGACGCCACGCGCGAACGCCAGGGCAAAACCGGTCAGCCAGGCGGGCAGCAGTGCCGGAACCAGAATGTGGCGAAATACCTGCCATGGCTTCGCACCCAGGCACGCCGCCGCTTCTTCGACTTCACGGGGAATATCGGCCAGCACCGGCTGCACCGTGCGCACCACGAACGGCAGCGTGACGAAGGTCAGTGCGAGGGTGATGCCCAGTGGGGTGTAGGCGATTTTGAAACCGAGGTCGGCGGCGAACTGCCCGACCAGCCCGGCCGGCGCGTACAGCGCGGTCAGCGCGATACCGGCCACAGCGGTCGGCAGGGCGAACGGCAGATCGATCATCGCATCGATCACCTTGCGCCCGGGGAAGGTGTAGCGCACCAGCACCCAGGCCAGCAGCGTGCCGATGATACCGTTGATGATCGCCGCACACAGTGCGGTACCGAAGCTCAGCTTCAACGCCGCCAGCACCCGTGGTGCGGAGATGATCGTCCAGAACTGATCCCAGGTCAGCTGGGCGGCATGGACGAACATCGCCGCCAGCGGGATAAGCACAATCAGACTGAGGTACACCAAGGTGTAACCCAGCGTCAGCCCGAAGCCGGGTATGACGGGGGAGATACGACGCGACATAAAAGTCCCTGGTTGAAAACGCATCAATGTGAGAGTGAGCCCTGTGGTGAGGGGACTTATCCCCTCACCACAAAAGCTCAGTCCCACATGTCATGTGCCCAGACATCAGGCCGGTTGAAGGCGAGATTACTGCGCCTGATAAATCTGGTCGAACACGCCGCCGTCGTTGAAGAATTTCGGCTGCGCGGATTTCCAGCCGCCGAAGTCCTTGTCGATGGTCACCAGTTCCAGTTTCGGGAACTGCTGGGCGTACTTGGCCGCTACGTCCTTGTCACGTGGACGATAGAAGTTTTTCGCGGCGATTTCCTGGCCGGCCGGGCTGTACAGGTGCTTGAGATATGCTTCAGCGATCTGCGCGTTGCCCTTCTTCTCGGCATTCTTGTCGACCACCGCCACTGGCGGTTCGGCGAGGATCGACAGCGACGGCACGACGATATCGAACTTGTCCGCGCCGCCGTCTTCTTTCAACGCCAGGAACGCTTCGTTTTCCCAGGCCAGCAACACGTCGCCCTGACCGTTGTTGACGAAGGTGATGGTCGAACCGCGGGCGCCGGTGTCGAGGATCGGCACGTGCTTGAACAGGGTTTGCACGTATTCCTTGGCCTTGGCTTCATCACCGCCGTTGGCTTTCAGGCCATAGGCCCACGCGGCGAGGAAGTTCCAGCGCGCACCGCCCGAGGTTTTCGGGTTTGGCGTGATCACCGAGACATCGTTCTTGACCAGATCGCCCCAGTCCTTGATGCCTTTCGGGTTGCCCTTGCGCACCAGAAACACAATGGTCGAGGTGTACGGCGTGCTCGCTTGCGGCAGACGCTTCTGCCAGTCGGCCGGCAGGCTCTTGCCGAGCTTGGCGATTTCATCGATGTCGCCAGCCAGGGCCAGGGTCACCACGTCAGCACGCAGACCGTCGATCACCGCACGGCCCTGCTTGCCCGAGCCACCGTGGGACTGCTGGATTTTTACAGTGTCGCCGGCATGGTCCTTCTGCCAGAACTTGATGAATTCGGCGTTGTATTCCTGATACAGCTCCCGCGTCGGGTCATACGACACGTTGAGCAGCTCGTAATCCTTGGCAACGGCGGAACCGGCAAACACGGCACTGACCAGCGTGGCCAGAGCGTAACGGCGAATCGACGACATGGTGAAAGCTCCTGGAATTCTTGGTGATGGCTTTTTCTTATGTATTGCTGGAATCGGATCGCGTTGAAAGATCGCCGCCTTCGCCAGCTCCTGCACGCAGCCCCCTGTAGGAGCTGCCGAAGGCTGCGATCTTTTGATCTTCAGCTCAGCCCGGTTGCTTACCGGGTTGCTGCAAACGGAATTTCTCTTTGCGTTCGATCTGTACGACTTGCGCGTTGTGCACAGTGATCTCCACTGCGCCGAACCGCAGATCGCGCAGGGCACTCTGGATTTCACGCAAGATGGTGCTTTCGTCCTGACCGTCAACGCTGCGAAGGGATGCGCTCATGGTGCTGCTCCTTTGAAGGGGATTTGCCTGGCAGTGGGCGGCACTGCGTTCGGCGTGGGAGCAATATAAGAGAGGCATGGATATTCTTAAAAAGACTATTTAAGAATGTTTATATAACCAGAAATCAATATGAGAGAGGGCAAGGGGTTTGCGCTGATTTGAAATCGTCAAGAGAACTTGTGGCGAGGGGATTTATCCCCGTTGGACTGCGTAGCAGTCCCATTTCTTGGGGCCGCTACGCGACCCAACGGGGATAAATCCCCTCACCACAAGGTCGGTGATAGCCTGATAGGCCTTTTCAGCCAATCAATGGCGTTTTCGCCCAATCAAGCCTATCCGCAGACACCGGCCGCCCAAACCAGTAGCCCTGCCCCAGATCGCATTCCTGCGCCAACAGAAATGCCGCCTGCTCAACCTGTTCGATCCCTTCGGCATGGACCTGCATGCCCATGCTGCGGGCCAGCGCGATGATCACCCGGACAATCGCCACGTCATCTTCATCCCACGGCAACCCGGCGACGAAGCCCTGATCGATCTTGAGTTTCTGCACCGGCAGGCGCTTGAGCCGCAGCAGCGACGAATAGCCAGTACCGAAATCATCAATAGCCAGACGCACACCCAGCTCGCGCAAGCGATGCATCTGTTCCAGCGCCACTTCAGGGTCATCCATCACCGCGCTTTCGGTAACTTCCAGTTCCAGATAGACCGGATCCAGCCCCGTGTCGTGCAGCACCTGCGCTACCTGCTGGTAAAGCTCACGTCGGGCAAACAGCCGCGAGGAGACATTCACCGCGACGAACGCCAGCACCACACCGCTCTGCTGCCACTGACACATCTGCCGGCAGGCCTGTTGCATCACCCAGGCATCGATCTCGGCGATCAGGCCGGTGCGCTCGGCAATCGGAATGAATTCTGCCGGCGACACCAGACCGCGCTGCGGATGCTGCCAGCGCACCAGTGCTTCGACGCCGACCAGACGGCCGCTTTGCAGGTCATGCACCGGTTGGTAGTAGACGCGCAGTTCCTCCTGCTCCAGTGCGCGGCGCAGTTCGAAGGCGATTTCGACCCGTTGCTGGGCATGGGCGGTCAGCTCTTCGGTATACAGCGCGTAGCCATTGCGCCCGCTGCTTTTGGCCTTGAACAGCGCGCTGTCGGCGTTGCGTAACAACTGCTCGGCGCTGAGGGCATCGCTGGGAAACAGGCTGATGCCGATGCTCGCGTTGATGAACAGTTGATTGCCATCTACCAGCACCGGCTCCTTCAAGGCGTCCAGAGTCCGTTGCGCCAGCGCGGCAGCCTGGGCCGGCTGTGGACAACTTTCCGCGAGCACCGCGAACTCGTCACCGCCGAGCCGCGCCAAGGTAATGCCGTGGCCGAAGAGTTCCTGCAAACGCGTCGCCACCGCTTTTAGCAACCGATCGCCGACGTTATGCCCGAGGCTGTCGTTGATCATCTTGAAATGATCCAGATCGAGCATCAGCAGCGCGCAGCCACGCTTGTGCGTCTGCGCGGAAGCCAACGCCTGTTCGGCGCGGTCGCTGAACAGCAGGCGATTGGGCAGATCGGTAAACGGATCGTGATGCGCCAGGTGTTTGAGCTCGGACTCGGAATCCTTGATCGCACTGATGTCGGAGAACACCGCCACGTAATGGCTGAGCCGGCCGGAATCATCGTGAATCACCCGGATGGTTTGCCACTGTGGATAAATCTCGCCAGTCTTGCGCCGGTTCCAGATCTCGCCGCTCCACTCACCTTCAGCCTCGAGGGTAGCGAACATCGCCTGATAGAAGCCCGGCGGATGATGGCCGGACTTGAACAGACTGGGCTGCTGGCCGATGACCTCGTCGCGCCGATAACCGGTGATCTCGATAAAGGCGCGATTGACGTGGACGATCAGGCCCCGGTGGTCGGTAACCAGCACCCCTTCGCGAGTGCAGTCGAACACGGCGGCCGCCTGACGCAGACGCTCACGGTCGGTGTGGCGCTCGCGCAAATGCGCGCCGATGCCGAGAAACCCGCACAGCCGCGCCCGTGCGAGGAAAATCAGCGCGGCGCTGATCGTCGCCAGCAGATAACCGTTGATCAGTTGCCAATGGGTCAGCTCACGGGAGTCATCGAAGAATCTGCTTAATAAATGATCAGAAACTTGCAGCCACAGGGCGGCCAGTACGAGGTAGAGCAGCGCTGCACGCAAGGCATCGCGGTAAGTCGCAGACATTCGGTCGTCCATGTCCCTACAAAAAGGTTGGAATTATAGGTCAAGAAACATTCAGCGACTTCTTATCTGAAAGGGCGACTGGTTTTATCTGTGTGCTTAGTGATAATGCAACGGCTGTTTTTATCTTTATCGAGGGCCCTATAGCCTATGTGGTACGAAGGTTTTCTTGGCTTGTCGGCCTGGTCACTGGTCGCGGTCACCCTGCTGATGACCCATGTGACGATTGTCGCCGTCACGGTCTATCTGCACCGTTACTCGGCCCACCGCTCGCTCGAGCTGAATGCGGGTCTGAAGCACTTTTTCCGTTTCTGGCTGTGGCTCACCACGGCGCAGAACACCCGCGAGTGGACTGCCATCCACCGCAAACACCACGCCAAATGCGAAACCGAGGATGACCCGCACAGCCCGGTCATCAAGGGTCTGTCCACCGTACTGCGCACCGGCGCCGAGCTGTACCGCAGCGAAGCGCAGAACCCGGAAACCCTGCGCATCTACGGCAAGAACTGCCCGGAAGACTGGATCGAACGCAACGTCTACAGCCGCTATCCGCTGCTGGGCGTGGCGATCATGGGCGTGATCGACCTGCTGCTGTTCGGCACCATCGGCATCACCATCTGGGCGATCCAGATGATGTGGATTCCGGTGTGGGCCGCTGGCGTGATCAACGGTCTGGGCCATGCTGTCGGCTACCGCAACTTCGAATGCCGTGACGCGGCGACCAATCTGGTGCCGTGGGGCATCCTGATCGGCGGTGAAGAGCTGCACAACAACCATCACACCTACCCCAACTCGGCCAAGCTGTCGGTGAAGAAGTGGGAATTCGACCTCGGCTGGGCGTGGATCAAGGTCTTCTGCTTCCTGCGCCTGGCCAAGGTGCAGCGGGTCGCACCGATTGCCCACCGCGTCGAAGGCAAAGGCAGCCTGGACATGGACACCGCCATGGCGATCCTCAACAACCGCTTCCAGATCATGGCCCAGTACCGCAAATTGGTGATCGGCCCGCTGGTCAAGCAAGAGCTGGCCAAGGTTGATCATTCGGTGCGCCACCAGTTCCACCGGGCCAAACGCCTGCTGTCGCGGGAAACCAGCCTGCTGGAAGACCGTCATCACCTGCGCATCCAGACCATGCTCGAACACAGCCATGCTTTGAAAGTGATCTACGAGAAGCGCCTGGCTTTGCAGCAGATCTGGGTCAAGACCAGTTCCAATGGCCACGACATGCTGGCCGCCATCAAGGAATGGATTCACGAGGCCGAGGCCAGTGGCATCCAGTCGTTGCGGGATTTTGCTGATCAGCTGAAAACCTACTCGCTGCGTCCTGCGACTGCCTGACCGGCAACGAGGCTGCGATCTCAAAGATCGCAGCCTCGTTGCGCTCTTCGGTTCCTGCACCTCGCCGCCCGGCGGGACTCGGTAATGGCCGGGAACTTCGCCGAAAATCCTCTATCTCAATGACACTTCGCCATCCCGGCGGGCTGTCCTGTGGCCGTTGTCGACATTGCGGCGCGCCCTTTGAGATTTGTGCCGATGGTCAACAACAACCAGAAAGACACGTCCTTCACTCAATGGCCCGAGGCCGCGCAAACGCTGATGGCGCTGATGCACGCGCAGGGCGAAGTCGCGCGCCTGAGCGAGCGCGAACAATTGATCAGTTCGCTGCTGGTCAGCGTCAACGCCGTGCTCTGGGCTTTCAACTGGGAAACCCGACAGGTGTTGTACGTCAGTCCGGCCTATGAACGGATCTTCGGCCGTTCCGCCGCGCTGTTGTTGGCGGATTACAACCAGTGGCGCGACAGCATTTATCCCGATGATCTGGAGTACGCCGAGCAGAGCCTCGCCGAAGTCCTGCACCGAGGTGCGGTGGAAGATCGCGAGTACCGCATCATTGCCGCCGATGGCCAGGTGCGCTGGCTCAGCGACAAATGTTTTATCAATCGCCAGGACGAGCCTGGACAGCCGGTAATCATCGTCGGCATCGCCGAAGACATCACTGACAAGAAAAACATGGAAACCGAGCTGCAGCGCTTGGCCACCACCGATGTGCTGACGCAAAGCAGCAACCGCCGCCACTTCTTCGAATGTGCCCACCGCGAGTTCGCTGAGGCCCGCCGCCAAGGCACACCGCTGGCCTTCCTGTTGCTGGACATCGACGATTTCAAAGTGATCAACGACAGCTACGGCCACCCCGAGGGCGACAACGTGCTGCAACGGATCGCCGAATGCGGGCGCGGCTCATTGCGCCGTGGCGATCTGTTCGGGCGGATTGGTGGTGAGGAGTTCGCTGCGGTGTTTCCCGGCTGTGCGCCGGACATGGCCGTGCAAGTGGCAGAGCGACTGCAGCAGGAGATCCAGCGACTGCGCTTCAACCACGACGGGCAAGCATTCAGCATCACCGTGAGCCAGGGCCTTACCAACCTCACCGACGAAGACAAGAGCCTGGACAGCCTGTTCGCCCGCGCGGATGCGGCGATGTACGAGGCGAAACGGCAGGGCAAGAACCGGATTATTGCGGCCTGATCCGTATTTTGTGGCTGCCGCAATTCCTGTGGGAGCGGGCTTGCCCGCGATGAGGCCTGCACCTTCAATAAAAATGTTGCCTGCGCTGGCGCCTTCGCGAGCAGGCTCGCTCCCACATTGGAATGTGGTGATCTGTCATTTGCGCATCCGCAGCAACTCCGGCAGCCCGATCTTGAGCAACCGCGCCGTCCGGCTCTTCGCCAGTTCCTCTACGCCTTCATGCTCGGTCAGCCGCGCCATCTGCGCCGCCATGTGCATCACCAGCGCCTCGCGACTGTAAACGCCACCACCGAGCTGGTAGGCCGAAGCAATCAACTCGCGCAACTCCAGCGGCAGACGCCAGCGAGTGCGCAATGCCGAGCCGTAAGAAGCGCCA
The DNA here is from genome assembly GCF_979258175.1 of Pseudomonas sp. AC255. Classification (NCBI taxonomy): domain Bacteria; kingdom Pseudomonadati; phylum Pseudomonadota; class Gammaproteobacteria; order Pseudomonadales; family Pseudomonadaceae; genus Pseudomonas; species Pseudomonas sp. AC255. The sequence continues at coordinate 5,114,967 of NZ_OZ409841.1, forward strand.
AACTTCGCCAACGCTTCACCGACCTCCTGCAACTCGTCCAGCTCGCCGCCGGCTTGTTGCCACTCCTGCAAGCAGCGCAGCAGCGCCAGATCGCCGAGCCGATGCAGCATGCCCGCGCAATAGCAGCGCTCCTGATCCAGATCGAGCAGGCGCGCCAGCGTACGGGCGTATTCCGCAGTGTGCAGGGATAGTCCCCAATAGCGCTCGGCGTAATCCGCCAGGCATGGATCGCTGAGCCGCGCGCTGCGTTTGAGCGCCAGCCCGAGAATCAGGTTCATGCTCTGCCCGGTGCCGAGTCGGTGCAGCGCCTGGGCCAGGGTTTGCACCGGCGCGCCGTAGTGTTGCGCGGCACTGTTGGCGGCTGCGATCAGCACGGCGGTAATCTGCGGATCGGTGCGCACCTCTTCTTCCAGCAGCTTGAGGTCCAGCCCCTCGGGATTGAGGCTGCGCTTGACCGCCACTTGCACGTCGGTCATCAGCGGCGCGCCATCAGCCTGCTCGCGACGCCGCTCAAGGAACACCGACAGGGTCATGCCCGGCGCCAGTGCCGGCACTTCGCAAACCACCGCTTCGCCAGCGTTGAGCAGCAAGCCCTGCAAGCGCTCGGTCAGGCCTTCCATGTTCAACGGTTTGGTCAGGTACGCCGTCGGCGCCAGCGGAATCGCTTCGCGCACGCTGGCGCTGTCGTTGCGGCTGCTCATCAGAATGAACGGCAACGGCGGATTGCGTTTGCGCTGGCGGACGCTGCGCAGCACATGCAATCCGTCGATGCCGGGCAGCTCCCAATCGACGATGGCCAAGTCATAGGGCACCTCGCTGAGCAACGACATCGCCTGCTGGCCATCGGCACACAAATCCAGGCGCGCATCGCAGCGCACATTGAGCAGCACTTGTTTGAGCAGGTCGCGGGACCAGGGATCGGCCTCGGCAATCAACACCCGGGGTACAGCGGGTAAATCAACGGCAGTCATGCGCGCTCTCCTTGCAATGCCTGAACCTTAGCCAATGCTGGCGATTCGATACAGCGCAAACAGGTCCGATGTGTTTCAAGGGACGAAAAAAACCCGCCGAAGCGGGTTTTTGTCGAACAAGTCACACCAACGGATCAGAGCTCAGAGAAGCACTCTTCGATGATCGCCAGGCCTTTGTCCAGTTGCTCGTCTGGCGACGTCAGCGGAACCAGCACACGCAGCACGTTACCGTAAGTGCCGCAGGACAGCAGGATCAGGCCCTTGTCACGCGCCTTGGCCACCACGGCAGCCACGGCAGTCGGGTTCGGCTTGTGGCTGTCGCCGTTTTCGAACAGCTCGACCGCGATCATTGCGCCCAGCGCACGCACTTCACCGATGACCGGGTACTTCGCCTGAATCGCCTTCAAACCGGTGACCAGGCGCTCGCCGACAGCCTTGCAGCGGTCCAGCAGTTGCTCTTCTTCAAACACTTCCATGACTGCCAGCGCAGCGGCGCAAGCGATCGGGCTTCCGGCGTAGGTGCCGCCCAGGCCGCCCGGAGCGATGGCGTCCATGTATTCGGCCTTGCCGCACACGCCGGCCAGCGGGAAGCCGCCAGCGATGGACTTGGCGAAAGTGGTCAGATCGGCGGCAACGCCCATCTGTTCCATGGCGAAGAAAGTACCGGTACGGCCAGCGCCAGTCTGCACTTCGTCAGCGATCAGCAGGATACCGTGCTGGTCGCACAAAGCGCGCAGACGCTTCATGAATTCCTTCGGCGCGACGTAGAAACCACCTTCGCCCTGCACTGGCTCGATGATGATCGCAGCGATGTCTTTCGGCTCGGCGTCGTTCTTGAAGATGCGTTCGATGGAAGCGATCGAATCGTCGATGCTCACGCCGTGCAGTTCGTTCGGGTACAGCGCGCGGAAGATGCCGCCTGGCATCAGGCCCATGCCCGCCGAGTACGGCACGACTTTACCGGTCAGGCCCAAGGTCATCATGGTGCGACCGTGGTAAGCGCCGGTGAAAGCGATCACGCCAGCGCGGCCAGTGGCGGCACGGGCGATCTTCACGGCGTTTTCCACCGCTTCGGAACCGGTGGTGACCAGCAGGGTTTTCTTGGCGAAATCACCCGGCACCTTGGCGTTGATTTTTTCGCACAGCTCAACGTACGGTTCGTAGGCCAGCACCTGGAAGCAGGTGTGGGTCAGCTTATTCAGCTGTTCAGTCACGGCGGCGATGATTTTCGGGTGTACGTGGCCGGTGTTCAGTACAGCGATACCGCCAGCGAAGTCGATGAACTCACGACCTTCAACGTCAGTCACGGTGGCGTTCTTTGCCGACTCGGCGAAGATCGGGTGAATCTGGCCAACACCACGTGGAACAGCTGCGGTACGACGGGCCATCAGTTCAGCGTTAGTCTTGCTCATTACAGTCCTCATTCGCCGCTCATCGGGCGGCGTGGTTCAAGGATGAAGCGGGAGGAATCGGCGGTGGCAGCATGCGATGATCGACTGCCACGGCGTTCCTGGCCGCAGAGAAATTTCCTGTTTGAAACCACGCAAAGGGACAGCGCTCTCGTGCCCATTGCGTTTGCAGCGATCCCTTTCTCGGCTTAGATGCCCAGGCAGAGGTATTTGATTTCCAGGTAATCTTCGATGCCGTACTTGGAGCCTTCACGGCCCAGGCCCGAAGCCTTGATGCCGCCGAACGGCGCGACTTCGTTGGAGATCAGCCCGGTGTTGACGCCGACCATGCCGTATTCCAGCGCTTCGGCGACACGGAACACACGGCCCAGGTCACGTGCGTAGAAGTACGAGGCCAGACCGAATTCGGTGTCGTTGGACATGGCGATCACTTCGGCTTCGTCTTTGAAGCGGAACAGCGGAGCCAGCGGACCGAAGGTTTCTTCCTTGGCCACGGCCGCGTTTTTCGGCACGTTGGTGAGAATGGTCGGCTCGAAGAAGTTGCCTTCCATCGCCTTGCCGCCCGCCAATACGGTGGCACCTTTGCTCACGGCGTCAGCGATGTGTTCCTGAACCTTGGCCACGGCTTTTTCGTCGATCAGCGGGCCGGTGGTGGTGCCGTCTTCCAGACCGTTGCCGATCTTCAGTTTGGCTACAGCTACTTTCAGCTTCTCGGCGAACGCATCGTAGACCGCGTCCTGAATGTACAGACGGTTGGCGCAGACGCAGGTCTGGCCATTGTTGCGGTATTTGGAGATGATCGCGCCTTCGACGGCCTTATCCAGATCGGCGTCGTCGAACACGATGAACGGCGCGTTGCCGCCCAGTTCCAGCGAGACTTTCTTGATGTCCTTGGCGCATTCGGCCATCAACTGGCGACCGATTTCGGTCGAGCCGGTGAAGGACAGTTTGCGCACGATCGGGTTGCTGGTCAGCTCGCTGCCGATGTCGCCAGCGCTGCCGGAGACCACGCTGAACACGCCCGCAGGAATGCCCGCGCGCTGAGCCAGTTCGGCCAGGGCGAAAGCGGAAAACGGAGTTTGCGATGCCGGCTTGAGCACCATGGTGCAACCGGCGGCCAGCGCCGGGCCGGCCTTGCGAGTGATCATTGCTGCCGGGAAGTTCCACGGAGTGATCGCAGCAGTAACGCCGATCGGCTGCTTGATCACGATCAGGCGCTTGTCCGGCTGATGACCCGGAATCACGTCACCGTAGATGCGTTTGGCTTCCTCGGCGAACCACTCGATGAACGATGCGGCGTAAACGATTTCGCCCTTGGCTTCGGCCAGCGGCTTGCCCTGCTCGAGGGTCATCAGGCGCGCGAGGTCGTCCTGGTTCTCGATCATCAGTTCGAACCAGCGACGCAGCTTGCCGGCACGCTCTTTGGCGGTCAGTGCACGCCAGGCCGGCAGCGCCTTGTCGGCGGCCTCGATGGCACGGCGGGTTTCAGCGGCGCCCATCTTCGGCACGGTGCCGAGGATTTCGCCGGTTGCCGGGTTGTTGACCTTGATCGTCTGACCGTTGTCGGCATCGACCCAAGCGCCATCGATGAAGGCTTGCTGGCGGAACAACTGGGTGTCTTTAAGCTGCATGTCGGCTTTCCTTAACAGCACCGCGGCCTGCGCGGAGCAAATTATGATTGTAGAAAGGCGCCTCGCAAGGCTGCCGTCAGGGAAATCAGTGAGCGGATTGTGGCGCATCAACAGTGCACGACCGGGCGCACCTGCGCTGCAACATCCCGCCAAAGAGCGTTTGAAATCTCAAACGGATCGTAGGTTCAAAGGGGGTAAAGGACAATAGGTCGTTCGAAAAAAGAACAAAAATGCCGCTTTTCAGATCAACGCACACAATACCCATGCCGCAGGAAAAACCTTAGATCAACCCCGACGAAGCGCCAAGCGAGGGTTTTGCAGGACGTTACCGCTTTAAGGAATGCAGCGATTTTGCGCCGACACGCACACTGACAAAACCCGCCAAACCCGGCATGGACGCCCCGAGCCGACCTAGGTATGATGTCGCCCGCTGCACCAGTAGCTCAGCTGGATAGAGTACTGCCCTCCGAAGGCAGGGGTCGTGGGTTCGAATCCCGCCTGGTGCACCATGAATCAAACGAGAAAGCCCCGGACTGTGATGGTCCGGGGCTTTTTTGTGGGCGATGGCAAGATCGCTGGAACGCCGTCACTCCGTCGTCCAGTCAAACTCGTCATATTCATCGTCGTCATCCCCCTCCTCCTCAGCCTCGTCAAATACCTCGTCTTCTTCAACGAGTTCTTCTTCCGGCTGATTCAGCAGAAACTCCTTACGTGTCTCGGTTACTGCACGCCGCATTTGTTCGCCCTTTTCCGGGCAGTTGAGTAGCTGGGCGATGCGGTCGATTTTTGCTGCCACGGTGTCCTCCAGCGCATTGGCAATGGCTTGATAGTGCGCGTTTTCGCGGGGCAATGCCAAATGGCTGGGGAATCAGAGCAGTCAGCCGCCCGAGAGCGGCCGAACCTCAGCGGTGATAACGCCGCACCGCGCTGCTGTTGCGCAGCACATGGCCTTCGATTTTTTCCATCAGCTCGGCGCGGGTCAGGCCGGCAGGCAGGGCGTCCGGGGCGAGGTCGAGGGCGTAGATCTGGATGATGTAGTGGTGCGCGCTGTCGCCCACTGGCGGGCATGGACCCATGTAATGGGTGTTGCCTTTGCTGTTGGTGCCGCCGACGCCTTCGAGGGCGGATTTGGCACCGACGCCAGCCGCGATCTGGTGGGTGGTGGGTTTGATGCCGTAGTGAATCCAGTGATCGACGCCCAAGCCTTTCTGGCCATCCGGGTCGTGCATGACGATGGCGTAGCTCTGGGTACCGGCCGGGCCGGCGTTCCAGCTCAACGCCGGCGACTGGTTCTTGCCGCCGCAGCCGGGTGCGTCACTTGCCGCTGCCGAGGTGAACAGACGGTTATCCGACACGCCGGGGATGCTCAGGGTGAAGCGCTCCTGGGCCTGTGCCGGGAACTGCACGCAAAGGGTCACGGCGATGGCCGCCAGCCATGGGTTGAGAGAGGTCAATCGGGTCATTCCGGGAGCACCTTGTGCAGTGAGGCCGTCGTCGGCCCGCAAACTATAGCCGTACCGTTCGTGCCTTGGCAGTAGCAAATGGCTGAACCTCGCGCGGCGCCGCCAACTCACAAGAGAAATGCCTGCGAGGAAGCCGAAAATGTCCCTGCACCGTGTCGCCCGTTTCGCCGATGTCCCGCAAGACCGTGGCCTGCAAGTCGAAATCGGCGACTGCAAGATCGTCCTGCTGCGTGCCAACGGCGAGTTGCGGGCGTTTCAGGGCCTGTGTCCACATGCCGGCGCACCGTTGGCCGAGGGGGCGTTGTGTCACGGCAGGTTGATCTGCCCCTGGCACAAAGCCGCCTACCGCGCCGAGGACGGCGGCCTGTGCGAGCCGCCATCGCTGGACAGTCTCAAGCGCTATCCGCTGGAGTTGCGCGGCGATGAAGTGTGGGTCGATGACCAGCCGTTGCCCGATCCGCACACCCCGCCCGCTGACGACCCAAGAACGTTCGTGGTGGTCGGCGCCGGGGCGGCGGGCACGGCTTGCGCGGCGGCGCTACGGGAGAAGGGTTTCGGCGGACGCATCGTGCTGGTCGATGGCGAACCGGATGCCGGCTACGACCGCACGGTGTTGAGCAAATTTGTTCTCGCCGGGGAGATGTCGCCGAAAGAAGTGCCGCCGCTGCGCGATGAGGCGTTCTATCAAGCGCAACGGATTGAACGTGTGCAAGGCGAAGTGACTTCACTCGACGCCCCAGGCAAAACACTGCATCTGAACAACGGCGGCATCCTGCGCTACGACGCCGCTGTACTCGCCACCGGTGGCGCGCCCAATCCTTTGAAGTTGCCTGGCGCCGAGTTGGCCAACGTTTTCGTCCTGCGCTCAAAAGCCCAGGCTGAACAGATCATCAACGCAGCTCAACCTGGCCAGCGCGCGGTGATCATCGGCGACAGTTTCATCGCCCTCGAATGCGCGTCGGCCCTGCGCGAGTACGGCCTCGACGTTACCGTGCTTGCCCGCCATGCAATACCGTTCGCCAAGCAATTCGGAGAAGCGGTGGGCAAAGCGATCCGCAGGTTGCACGAAGAGCACGGGGTGAAGTTCATCAGTGAACATGAGGCCACGCAGATACTCGGCGAGGACAAGGTCGAGGGCGTGCTGCTCGACAACGGTCTGCGCCTGGCGGCGGATCTGGTTCTCGCCGGCGTCGGCGTTCACCCGGCCACTGAGCCTTTCGACTCATTACCCAAGGAAGAAGACCAATCGTTGCGTGTCGATGACGGCATGCGCGTGAGCGATGGTTTATGGGCCATCGGCGATATCGCCACGTTTCCGCTGAGCGGCCAGCCAACTCGCATCGAGCATTGGCGCCTGGCCCAGCAACACGCGCGGATTGCCGCCGCCAACATGCTGGGTGGCGAGGAACATTATCTGGATGTGCCGTTTTTCTGGACGTACCACTTCGGCAAGAACTACGACTATCTCGGTCACGCGCAGGAGTGGGACGAGGTCGAGTTCAGCGGTGAGCCGGAACAGCCGCCATTCATTGGCCTGTTTGCAAAAGACGGTATCGTCGTTGCGGCGGTGGCCTGCGACAAGCAACGCGCGATGGCGCTGCTGGCCGAGCGGATGAAGCAACCTCTGCGGATCAAAGAGGCCTGGACGCTGATCCAGGCCTGACACCAGTCCTGTAGGAGCTGACGAGTGCAACGAGGCTGCGATCTCTTGATCTTGTTTTTACATAAGCAAAATCAAAAGATCGCAGCCTTCGGCAGCTCCTACAGTGGAGGTCACGTCAGCCGGTTCACCGGCTCGCGATTGTCATCTTCATCGGCATGCAGAAAGATCACCCGCTGTTGCCCCAGCGGCGCGGGCAAGGCCTGCTGCTGTAACGGCCAGAAATGCGTTTCCACATGGCTGATGTCGCCGTCCTGATCGTTATGAATGGTCATCACCCCCGGCGTGCGCAGTTTCTGGAAACGCTCGTCGCACAACTTGAAACTCTTGCTCAGACCTTCATCGCCAATCACCGGTGACGGCAAACGGCGCTGGGCGAAGCTGCGGCTTTTGCGTTGCTGGTAACGCGCCCAACCGATCAGGATCACCGCGTTGACCAGCGCCACCCACATGTAAACCTGCAAAGTGCCCAAGGCGTCGAATGCCGAATGATCGATGCGCGGGCCGCCGGTGGTTTCGATCAATGGCCATAACCCGCGTACCAGCAGGAACAGCAGGCCAACCCAGGCCAGGACGGTGAGGATCACGTCGATCACCACCAGAAAGGGCCGCTGGCGAGTGCGGATAATTTTCATTTGATGACTTCCTCCTGGTCGTCGCCCAGCGGGCGAATGCCCCGATCAGGACTGACCCAGCGCGCGCGTTTTTTGTGTTGGCTGAACAACACTCTGGGGAAACTGACCAGGGTGGTCAGCAGACTGACGAGCCAGAACACCAACGGATACCAGACCACCCAGAACATGGTCTTGCCCAGACCCGGCTCATACCGTCGGTCAATGACGATGCTGACGGCAAACTGCACCAGGCAGACAAACGCCAGCAACAGACCGGTGAAGGCCGGTGGCATCAGGTGATCCACGGCGATCGCGTCGGGCATGACCATGAACTTGCCCATGCCCCAGAAAATCACCGACAGCAGGAAAGTGAAGGCCCAACCGGTGGACAGGCAGTATTCGAACAGCAGCGGCCACAGGTAGCGATGGCGGTACTGCCAGATGCCGCGAATGTTCTTGAACAGCACTTCGGCGCCGCCCTGAGCCCAGCGCAGACGCTGCTTCCACAGACCGCCGAGGGTTTCCGGCATGAGGATCCAGCACAGTGCGCGCGGTTCGTAGAAGATGCTCCAGTGATCCAGTTGCAGCTTCCAGCTGATATCGATGTCTTCGGTGATCATGTCCGGGCTCCAGTAGCCGACCCGGTTCAGCGCGGTGCGGCGGAACGCGACGATCACCCCGGAGACGGTAAAGATGCGCCCGAAGACCCGTTGCGTACGTTTGATCAGGCCGATGATCGAGGAGAACTCGCCGACCTGCACCCGCCCGATCAAGGTCGAACGCGTGCGGATCCGCGGGTTGCCGGTCACTGCGCCAAGACGTGCGTTATCCAGCATCGGCGCGACCAGGTACGCCGCAGTGTTTGGGGCCAGCAAGGCGTCGCCGTCGATGCACACCAGATACTCGCTGCGCGCAGCAATCGCGCCCATGCGCAGGGCTACAGCCTTGCCCTGGTTTTCCGCCAGATGCAGAACCCGCAGTCGCGGATCTTCCTTGGCCAGCGCATCGAGCACAGCGGCAGTGTTGTCCTTGGAGCCGTCGTTGATCGCGATGACTTCGATGTTCGGGTAATGCTGCGCCAGCGCCGCGTGGATGGTATCGGCAGCGTTATCGCCTTCGTTGTAGCAAGGAATCAGGATCGAAATCAGCGGTTCGCCCTCCAGCGGCGGCGGCAGCGTGTCGTCCTGCCATGGCCAGTGGCGCTCCCAGTGCAGCCAGAAATACAGGCCGCCGGCGATCCACAACCCGGACATGAACAGTGGGTAGAAGAACACGAACGACATCAGGAACTGGCCGGTCACGAGGAAGATCAGCCCCAGCGGAACGCCAAGGACAATCGCCAGAACAAGCAGGGCTAACAGTCTATCCAGCATGTTATGGATTCCATTTGTTGGAGAGTGCAGGCCTTACGGTTTTCAGGTCTGGCAGGTTGTCGAGAAAGTTGTCCGGGTAGTAACCGAAGCTGGTTGCGCCTTGACGCTTGAGCCGGCCCATCCAGTCCGCCAGATGCACGGCGTCGATATCGGCCTGATCCTTCTGGTTCCAGTCACGCGCCTGCAATTCGAACACGGTGCGGTTGAGCGCGCCGGGACGTTTCTTCACCGTGGCGACCAGTTCTTCCAGCCACGGGCCGGACTCGGCCAGCGTCTGTTTTTCCATCAACGGCATGGCCATTGGCGCCGTCCAGTCGTAGGTGGCGAGGAAGTCATCGAGGTTCTGTGCGAACCACGCTTCGCTCTCTGGATTGAGCATCGGTTCGGCGAAGATGTTGCGTGCCGTCAGCACTTGCGGGCCGCGAATCGCACGGACTTTCGCGGTCAGTTCGTTGGTGAAGTCGATCAGGTAGCGGCTCTTGAACCGCGTCCAGCGTTGCATCGCCGCCGGATCGTCGCGCAGCGCGGCAATCGAACCTGGCAGACCTTGAGCGGCGTAGGCCTTCAGGGCATCCGGGCTGGCGTCCTCGAAATCCGAGAGCACCGCATCGTCGTGGTAGAGAATGCCGTCGACCGAGGTCAGCCGCGCCACGTCTTCATAGATTTCACCGATGATCTTGCGCACTTCCGGATTGAACGGTGACAGGCGTTTGTACTGTTTCGGATCGACCGAGGTGGTGGCGGTTTTCGGGTCCCAGCGGGTCACGCGCGGCAGCTTCGAATCCAGTTCGAAACTCAGCACCGGCATCCACGCAAAGACCTTCACGTGGGCACGGGTGCGCAGTTGCCAGGCGACGCGATCGAACAGGTCGGCGCGCATCGGCAAGTGACGGTTGGGGAAGTACAGCGAATGCACCAGACCATCGCCCTTGGGGTCGGCGAAGGCTTGCAGGAACACCGTGCTGGCACCGAGGTCAGCCATGCGCTGCACCAGTTTGCCGAGGTTGATGTCCTGCTGGGCCGGGTCCGGGTCGTAGACGTTGTCGAGGTCGACATGCACCACGCGCATCGGCGCTTCGGCCTGCACCGAGACGATGCTGTTGGCGAAATGCTCGCCATCAGGATCGGAGGCGACCAGAAAGCGCGGCCCGCTCATCAGGTTATCGAGGGTGTCGAGGCCGTCGTCCAGGGTCAGGGCCATTTCATAGCCCTCCTCACCGACCACGGTCAGCGAGGTACCGTCGGCGGTGCCGTACGGCCAGACCCAGACGCGTGGTTTGTAACCGGTGGCCTTGCGGATCTTCTCGGAAATGTTTTTCACGTCGGTGCGAATGCGCGCCTGGAAATCGGCTTCGGATTCGTAGCGTTTGGTCACCGGGTCATAACGCCGGGTCGCGGCGGCCGGCTGCAGGTTGCCCTGCGGGTTGCCAAGGATGCCTTTGTGGTTGGCATCGGTGTGAGCGGCGATCTCTACCAACCCGGACCTGGAAATTTCGCGGATCTGCTGCCAGGTCAGGAAGTTCTCACGGTTACGCGGCGTGCCGGCGAAATCCACCGGTTGATTGAGCGGCGTGTCGATCCAGGTGCCAACCGGCGCCAGCAAGGCTGGCCAGTTGTAGGCGCGCAGCACTGGCAGCACGCGGGTATAGAAGCTGGCGTAACCGTCGTCGAAACTGAGCAGCACCGCTCTCGCCGGCAGCTCCGGGCCGCCATTGCGTGCGGCCATGATCTGGTCGACGGTCACTGGTTTGTAGCCGTTCTCGCGCAGCCAGGCGAGCTGCTCGATCATGCGCTCGGTGCGCACCGCCACCACGGCCTGATCAGGATCACGGTCTTCGACATCGTGGTAGGCGATGCCGAGCACGTGGTTTTTGGCCACGGTTGTTCACTGGCCGCGACCGGGCGCTCGGAGGGCGGCGCGAAGGCCGGGGCTTGCTGGGCGCAGGCGCTGACCAGCAGCGCTCCCAGCAGAAGGATGAAACGCGAGATAAAAGGCATCTTCAAACTCTTCTAGAAGCGGAAAGTGAGGTCGACAAGCAGACGCAGATCAGTTTCCCGATCACCGTCATAAGGCCGGTTGATCACACTGAACATGCCGCCCACATCGAACACGTCGTTCCAGGCGTACCGTTGGCCGTAACCGAGCAATGCCATGCCGCCGGTGCCGTGGTCGCGCTGACTGTAAGTGCCCGCGCCGGCCTGGAATTGCTGGCTCCAGGAAGTCTCGTAGCGGTGGTAGAGCACGTGGTTGACGTTGACCAGCGGCATCACGCTGAAGTCCGACTTCGGGTTGAAGTAGGGCACGTCGTCGGATTTCGAGTTGTGGCTGGTGCCGACTTCCAGACCAGCGTCGACCTGGATGTTCGGCGCGGTGTAGATACCCTCGCGCCCGGTCACCAAGGCTTCGACGCGGTTGTTGCCATCGCTGAAGTGCGACGGGCTGACCGACACGCGCCACTCGCGACTTTCGTTGGCGCGCCAGCGCAGGAACGCACTGCCGCCATTGGCCTTGATGTCGCTGTTGAGCGCGCGCAGCGGCGTTTCCGCCGAGAGGTATTCGAGGCTGCCGCCGTACTGCCAGTGATCGTTGATGTCGCGGGCTATCGCCAGGCGTGCGCCTTGTTTGTCACCGAAGCCGTAATCGTGATTCGACACCTCGGCTTCGAGGGTCATGTCACGGGTGCGCCGTTCCAGGCCGACACGCTGGAAGCGATGGTGGCCGGTGCCTTCGGCGAAATCACCGGTGGCATAACCGGCGCCGGCGAACACTCGCCAGTCTTCATTGATCGGTGGGCTGTAAAGGGTGCTCTGGATACCGAAATCACGGCTGCCGCTGACCGCACCGGCATCGCCGCTGCCGCCACCGTTGGCCTTGCCGCCGTAGGCTTCGACGCGCAGTTCGGCCATGTCATGCACTTCCCGTTCGCGAGCCAGACGCTGCACCTGGCGGTTGTCCGGATAACGCGCGACCACGTCGTCGACCAGCGCATCGTTCTGCCGCCACTCCTGCAACTCCATCGCGGTGCGCGCCTGAGCGACTTCCAGGCCGGCATCGCGGGGCGCCATGCTCTCGGTTTCCTTGAGCTGATTTTCCGCGCGGCGCGGCCACTGTCGGGCGAGGTAAAGATCGGCCTGGGCCAGACGCAAGCCAAGGTTGCCCGGCGCCTGATCGACCAGCGTCTGCAAACGCTCTTCACCGTGCGGAAGATCGGAACCGTAGGTACCGGCCTGGGCGGCAAGTTGCTGGGCGTCCATCCATTCATCGTTGGGGTTGCCGATGGGCAGACCTTTGAGCTCGACGCGCGGACGCTGGGCTTTCGCTGCGTCCTCGGCGACCTTGCGCGCCTCATCGGCGCGGTCGCTTTCTAGCAAGGAGTAATACAGCGCAGTGCTGTCCTCAAGGCGATCACCGACATCGGCGTCCGGCGCCGAAAGCACCTGGCGATACAGATCGGTGGCAGTCTCGGGCTCACGCTGATCGAGATAAGACGCTGCCACCCAGCGCAGGGCATAGGTCGGAATTTCCACGCCCTCGGCTTGCAGTTTCTGGTATTCGCTGATGACGTCGGCGGTGCGCGCCCGCGCCTTGAGCGCGCCCATGCGGTCGATGCGCCAGCGCGTCACGTCATCGTGAGCAGTGGCGTCAGGGGTCCAGGTTGCGAGCAATTTGTCGTAATCGGCCAGCGCGCGGTCGGCGATGACGTAGCGTTCCTTTTCGCTGCGGGTGGCCAGTTCGGCGAGGCGCACGCGTTCGGCGGCGAGATCGCCTTCCAGGCGGCGCAAGGACACCGGATCAATCAGGCCGGGACGTTGACTGGCCAGACGCAGCGCCGGTTCTGGCAGGCGGGCCTTTTGCAGGGCGACCACGTACTCGCGGGCAACTTCCGGCTTGTTGCCGGCGCGGATGAAGGCCTGATCGTATTCGAAGAGTGCGTCGTACTGTTTGCCGGCTCGACCGAGTGCGTAGCCCAAGGCGAGACGGCGTGACGGATCGTCGGGTTTGGCGGCGACCAGCGCCTGGGCGCGGGTGACGGCCTGATCGGGCTTGCCGGAATCGGCCTGGGTCAGCGCGAGACCCAGTTGCAGGTCGGCGTTGTCCGGCTCCAGCACCAGCGCCTTGTTGTACACCTGGGTGGCCTGATCCCAGCGCTTGAGGTTGCGATAGGCACGCGCAACGGCAGTCAGCGCCTGCACCGGCAGAACGCGGTCACGGCCTTGGGTTTCATAGACCTTGACCACTTCGGCATCGAGCCCGGCCCAACTGGCGATTTGCAGATGATCGCTGACCTGGCCTTCGCTGGCCTGGCCAGGCGGCACCTGACGCAGCACGGTCAACGCAGGCGTGTAATGCCCGGCCCGGGCATCGCGCACCATCTCGTCGTAGGGTGTGTCGGCCAACGCCAGCAGCGGCCAGAGCAACTGGCTGCACAGGGCGAATCGGAACAAAGGGCGTAAACCACGATGTAATACAGGGCCATCAATACGCGGCATTTGTCAGCATCCTTACATGGCCAGCCGGGTCGCAATGCCCTCCTTGCCCATTCGTAACGGTGGCCGACAAAAACAGCCTTCGGCCAAGCTTGGTGAGGCAGTCTGCACGCAAGCGAGAGCGAATTTTCACAACGCAATATTTGTTCAGAATCGGTCCATCTGTACAAAATCCGTACAGCAAAACGCCCGGCGCCTGTTCACACAGGGGCCGGGCGTCTGGGGGCGCGGTTGGGTTTATTGCTCTTGGGTGACGCCGGCAAACTTGCTCATGAGGAAACCGATGAACTGCTCGACGGTCATCTTCTGGCCGTTGAATTCGACCTGATTGGCCGCGTAATGCAGTTTGGTCACCACGTTGGTGCCGTCGGCGACAGCCAGTTGCGAGCCGACCGCCATGCCGGCGAACATGTCCGCCGCTTCCTTGGACTGGTCGACGATGGCTTTGGCGTCAGTCTGGCCATCGAGTTGCGCCTGCACGCTGAGCAGATCGACCAGCATCGGCTTGGATACCTGAATGTTCAGGTCGAGCAGCGCGATCAGTTGCTTGCCGAGTTGATCCGGCGGCAGATCCATCGATTGCGGCTTGGTCAGGTCGATCACCAGATTGGCGCGGCTTTCACCGTTGGCGGTGTTGAACGACAGGTTCTCCAGCGCCAGTTGCGGGCCGGCCGCCAGCAACTTCTGCAGATCGGCTTTGACCTGGGCGTTTTCCGCTTCGGTCAGATTCAGCTCCGGTGCCGGCAACCCTTGCGCAGCGGCCTCGGCGGCAGCTTTTTCGTATGGCTGCAATTTGGTCTGGTAGATCTGCATCAGCGACATGGTCGACGGAATGTCGAGGTTCTTCAGGCTCATGGCCATGGCCGCCGAACCGACTTTCTTGTCGTTGAGCGTCACTTCGCCGATTTTGTAGTCGGCACGCCCCGAGGCGTTGCTGCCGCTTTCTTCGGTGCGGTTCTTCATTTCGAAGTTCTTCACGCCCAGCACCATCGGCTTGGCACCGAAGGTGGTTTTGCTGCTGGTCACTTCCAGGGTGTTTTCCCCGGTGTAGTAGCCGTAGCTGCTCTTGGCGAGGTTGCTGGCCAGGGTCAGACCGTTGAGCTCGACCTGCACCGGCGCCTGGTCTTCCGACACGGTGACCAGTTTCAGGTTATCCATGTAGCCGTCGGCCTTGACCTTCTGCGCCTGGGCGCTGGCGGCGATGTCCATGCTCAGACCGGAAAACTTCAGGCTCGACTGCTCATCCAGCGCGGTTTCGAACGGCACCAGATTCAGAGTGCTGGTGGTCGATTCGTCGTAGCCGATGTTGGTCACGCCCTTGAGCGGCGCGGCGCCGTTGGTGGCGGCGAACCATTTTTCCGTGGACGGGCTCTTTTCCAGCTCGTAGTTGCTGGTGGCCATGACCGGCAGCCACTTCAGCGAAACCAGGCGCGAGAACGGCAGCGGGCCGTGTTCGATGTGGTCGACGAACAGCAGCTCGACCGGCGCATCGCCGAACATCTCGCCCTCGCCCTTGAGACGATAGTGCGCGGTGCTGGTGAAGGTGTGGCGCTCCAGCGATACCAGTTCCAGCGACGCGGTGCCGTTGGAGCCGGCCATGGCGGTCTGCAGCTCTTTGTTGGCGTTGGTCACGGCGTTGTTCAGTACGCCTTCGATCTTGGTCCCGGTGTACCAGGCCCCGCCTGCGCTGATCGCGCCGATGGCAACAACAATTCCGAGAAGCACGCCTGCTGATTTATTCATGAATGACCTGATCGGTTTCCGTGGCTGTGGATGAAGTCGTCTTCCTTGAACCCGGGATCGGGTCGCGGCTCGACTGTGCGCAATTAAGCGATGGAGATTAGCACCGGGCGCGGGCGACGGCCCAATGTTTAAAGGTTAAAGAGTGTCTATGGACACTTGGGAGAGCAAAAAGATCGCAGCCTTCGGCAGCTCCTACATTTGCAATCCGATTGTCCTGTAGGAGCTGCCGAAGGCTGCGATCTTTGATTTCAGGAATATTGAACCTCGATTTCATCCAACTGATGATCAAAGCTCTTCAGCCGCGCGGTCCACGTATACACCAGCACTTCAAAGTCACGATCGATCACCGCTCCGCCGGTGGTATCCGCCCGCACATCGCAGAAATCCAGCTGATAGCGTTCACGAGCCATGGCCGTGGCGACGTCGGACAGCTCGCGGGCGTTGTTCAGCCAGTGCCAGCCGTCATCGGCGATCTGCTTGTCGAGTTCCAGGCATTGCTTCTTCAGCCCTTCGAGGCTTTTTTCCAGCGGCGTGCCGGTGAGCTCGCCCATGACCTCGGCGAAGGTTCGCCCGGGCTGCCAGTAACTACCCCAGAAGTAGCGGTCGAACACGGTTTCGACCCGCCGCAGGGCGACTTTAGTGTCCCAGATCAGCACGAGCATCCTGCCCCGTTCGAGCTGGCGCTTCTTGACCCGTTGCAGCTGAATCGAGGTCCACGCGACGACGACGATCGCCATCACCGCGATCAACGCAACGGCGCTGTCGAGGAAAACCATTGCCGTGTCGATCTGGTGGGCCAGCATGATCCCGTAGAAATACGTGGCCGAGAGCAGCACCAGCGCCACCAGAGCGCACCAGAAGCCGAGAGCGTAAGGGTTTTTCATTATTGGTTTCCCCTGGGCCAGCACGAGCAATGTGCATTGCAGGAGCGCTTGGCATGGGGCGCCCCTCCAACACTTCAAAGCATAGCAACGGCCTCAGGGTTTGCTGGCGCTCGAGGTGTTCGTTCGTCCGCTTTCCCAGCCACCGCCCAGGGCGAGGAACAAATCGATCTGGCTCATTGCGACCTGGGTGTTGGCGGCGGCCAGTTGCGCGGTGACATCGGTGTAGGTGCGGGTTGCTTGCAGGTCGGCAAGGAACGACTCGCGGCCGGCCTGGAAGAAGCGGTGCGTCTGCTCGGCGGCGAGCTTGGCCGACTGCTCGGCTTCGGCCAGCGCATCGCGGCGTTGCAGCAGCGCGCTGTACTGGGCCAGACCGGTCTGGGTCTCGCGGATGGCGTTGAGCACCACGCCGTCGAAATGCGCTAGCGCGCCTTGAGTGTTGGCCTCGGCTTCACGGATGCGCGCGCGGGCGCCGTTGGTCGGTACTTTCCAGCTCAACGACGGGCCGAAGCCCCAGCGGTTGGTCGACGGGTCGCCGAGGTCATCAATGATGCCGACGGTGCCGATGGTCGCGCCGATGCTGATGTCCGGGTACAGCTCGCCGGTGGCAATGCCGATTCCGGCGGTTGCCGCCGCGAGGCGCCGTTCAGCCTGACGAATGTCGGGACGGCGCTTGAGCAGCGCAGCGCCGTCACCGACCGGCACCAGTTGCGCGATCTTCGGCAACTCGGCGCAACTGGCGGTACCTGCCGGCAACTGCTCGACCGGTTTGGCCAGCAGCATCGACAGACGGAACAGCCCGGCCTGACGCGCTGCTTCATAGCGCGGCAAGTCGGCGCGCAGGGATTTGAATTGGGTCTGCGAACGGGTGACCTGGGTCTCGTCGCCACGCCCGGCATCGCGCAGACGCTGGATCAGCGTGGTGCTCTGCGATTGCAGGTCGAGAGAATGCTCGGCGATTTCCCGCTCTTCATTGGCTGCGCAGACTTGCGTATAGGCGCGAACCACGTCCGCCACCAAGGTGATACGCGCAGTGTCGGCTGCGGCCTGAGTAGCATCGGCATTGGCTTTGGCCGCTTCGATACCGCGCTGCAAGGTGCCCCACAGGTCGAATTGGTACGAAGCGCTGATGCCGATATCGGCGATGTTGGCCACCGGGACTTTTTCCGGCAGCAGGAACGCCTGACCGGATTCCTGCAGACGTTGCGCACCCATTTTCACCCCGCCGCTCCAGCCGCCAGCGGCCTCGGCTTCATCCACCTGAGCGCGCGCCCGCGACAGGTTCGCCGCCGCTACACGCAAATCGGTGTTGGAAGCCATGGCCTGCTGTACCAGTTGATCGAGGCGCGGGTCTTTATACAGCCGCCACCAGTCCGCTGGCACCGGCGCCGAGACCACCGGTTTGCCGGCGACTGCCAGCTCACCCTGAATATCCTTGCGCTGCACCGCCGCGTCGGCGGGCACCTGATAATCCGGGCCGACCATCTGACAGGCCGAGAGCATCATGCCCAACCCGGCGATCAACCAGGCCCTGCTCATGGCTGCGGCTCCTCATGCTGATCGTCGATGATCGACACAGTGGCGGTACGCCCGGCAATCATGCGGAAGTCGGCCGGTACATCATCGAATGCGATGCGCACCGGAATCCGCTGCGCCAGGCGCACCCAACTGAACGCCGGGTTGACGTTGGGCAGCAGGTTGCTGCCGCTGGTGCGGTCGCGGTCTTCGATGCCGGCGACGATGCTTTCGACATGCCCGCGCAACCGCGCGCGGTCGCCGATCACGCGAATATCCACCGATTGCCCGACGTGAATGCCGTCGAGTTTGGTTTCTTCAAAATAGCCGTCGATGTGGAATGAATTGCTGTCGACCACCGATAACACCGGGCGCCCGGCGGTGACGAACTCCTGCGGACGCGGCGCGCGGTCGTTGACGTAACCGTCGACCGGGCTGCGGATCACCGAGCGATCGAGGTTGAGCTGTGCACTGTCGACCGCCACCAAGGCTTCGGCCAATGCCGACTGCGCACGGGCGACGCGCGACTGGCTTTCTTCCAGTTGTTCGGCCGGCACCAGGTTACCGAGGCCACGGTTACGCTTGGCTTCACGCTGCGCCTGGGCGAGGGTTTCTTCGCGATCGGCAACGGCGGCCTTGGCTTGGCGCAGGGCCAGTTTGAAGCGATCCTGGTCGATGCTGAACAGCACCTGGCCACGCTTGATCAACTGGTTGTCCTTTACCTCGACCTGCTGGATCAGCCCGGACACGTCCGGAGCGATCTGGATGATGTCGGCACGAATGTGGCCGTCGCGGGTCCACGGCGCGAACATGTAATACATCACCATGCGCCAGACGAGGACAACGGCAAAAGTCACGATCAGCAGGGTCAGAACCACGCGACCGATGGTCAGAAACGGTTTTTTCATGTCATCAGGTATCGACTGAGTGAGTCCACGCCGTACAGCAGCACGGCATAGAGCGCCACGTTGAACAATGCCCGGTGCCAGACCAGACGGTAAAAGTGCAGGCGTTGCAGCACGCCATGCACCAACAAAAACAGCACGTAAGTGATGCCCATCAGCACCAGCAGGGTCGGCAGGAAGATGCCGCTGATATCCAGGTCACCGATCATAGGGGCGCTCCATCGGGCAGCGGTTCTTCGGGCTCGGCGCTGGAGACGAACTCGACGCCGGGCAGCAAGGCCAGACGCAGACCGCTCAAGGCGTGCAACAGGTGCAGACGGGTTTCATCGTCACCCTGGCCGTTGAGCGCACGGCGCGTGCGATCGAGGGTCATCAGCAGACCGCTTGGCGCCGGCAGGCGTTCGTCGGCTTTGAGGCAGGCGCGAAAATACTCGCCGACCTCCCCCACCACTTGTCGCAACAGGGCATTTGGCACGCCGGTGACGCGCGGGGTGTAGGCAAGCAGATCGAGCATGTTCAGACCGACACGCACTTCACGCATCGCGATGCCGGTGTCCTGACCGGTCAGGGCCAGACGCGGCAGGTGCTGCATCAGCCGATCGAGCAACTGCACGCCCAACTGCCGATGCTCGGCGAGGCTGGCCGGTTCGGTCATGCTGACGATGTCTTTCCAGCTGAATCGGGTCAGACGCTTGGCCGCCAGTTCGGCACCGAATGGCCGCGCTACCAGCGTCCAGATGAAGGCGAACAACAGCCCCAGCGGTCCAGCCAGATTGGAGTTGGCGAAGGCGAAAAAGTCCGCGTCGTAGGCACCCTGAATACTGATGAACGACGAGGTATTGACCAGCGTCAGCAGCATGCCGAGGTAGAAACGCGGCTGCACGGTCAGCGTACCGATGCAAATGAACGGCACGGCAAACGCCAGCACCAGCATCGGGAAATCGTGCAGGTTGGGTAGAATCAGAAACAGGTAAAGACTGGCGAACAGCACCGACATCCCGGTCCAGAAAAAGAACCGGTAAATCTGCGGCGCCGGGTCGTCCATCGAGGCAAAGAAGCTGCACGCCACCGCCGCCAGAATCACCGCGCTGCCGCCGTCCGGCCAGCCGAGCAGAATCCACAGCACCGAAGCGACGATGATCGCCAGGATGGTCGAGGCCACCGAATACAACATCAGCCCGCGATCGATGAACGGCGTCAACCGGCCCAGGCGCCAGTGCCGGTACACCGCGCGCCAGCTGTCCTGGCGCTCGCAAAGAATCGCATCCTGCAGGCTGCGGCAGTCCTGCCACAGATCGATGAATTCACCGAGGCGGTAAATCGCATTGGAGAACAGCAACTGTTTGCGCTCCTCCAGCGCTTCGGCGCTCGGTTGCAACGCGTCGAGTTGATCTCTCAGTGCTTGCCAGCGCTCGAGATTGGCGTCCGCGTGGCCCAGCCATTCCCGGGTCGCGGTCAGCAACGGCTGGAATTTTTCCACCAGTTCCGGGGTGCGGCGTTCGAGGGCGTACAGCGAATCCTCTAGGGCATCGATCACTGGCAACAGGTGAATCATCCGGCCGCGCAGTTCCTTGGTGTTACGCACGGTTTGTGGCCGCGCGCCTTCGTGGGGCAACTGGCCGATCATCAACTCGAGGCTGTTGAAATTGGCGACCATGGCCATGCGCAGCGCGGTGACCTCTTCCGGCTGCACATCGCGGCTGAGAAACTTCAGGCTGTAGCTCGTCGCATCGGCGAACCATTTGCTCACGGCATCATTGAACACCGGCGCCAGCCGTCGCGGCCAGAACATCGCACCGACCACCGCAGCGACGGCGATGCCAAGGAAAATCTCTTCGGTACGCGCCTCGGCCACGTCCCACACCGCCAGCGGATTATCCACCACCGGCAGGGCAATCAGCGGCAAGGTGTAACCGGCCAGCATCAGCGCATAACTGTTGGCGGTGCGCAGATGCAGGGACATGAACAACAAGATCCCCGTCCACAAGGCAATCACCACCACCAGCACATACGGGCTCTGCACGAACATCGGCACGAACAGCACCGCCGCCGCTGCGCCGAGAAATGTACCGGCCGCGCGGTACAGCGCTTTGGAGCTGGTCGGGCCGAGAAACGGGCTGGAGACGATGTACACCGTGGCCATCGCCCAATACGGACGCGGCATTTGCATGAGCAACGCGATGTACAGCGCAATCATCGACGCTGCAAAGGTACGAACCCCGTAAAACCAGTCACGGGCCGGCGGCATGCCAGTGAAAAAACCGTTCAAGAATTGACCACCACAGGCGAACTCGCCGCCTCAAAAGCCCTCAGTACCCGAAGCGTAGCTTCCAGATCACTGCGCTCGATGCCTTCCAGCACTTCGTGGCGCAGGCGCACCAGCTCGGCCTCCACCGCCTGCACCAGCTCGCGACCGGTATCGGTCAGGCTCAGGCACTTGGCCCGGCGATCCTGGGCATCTTCGGTGCGACAGACGTAACCGGCGTGGCACAGCTGATCGAGCAAACGCACCAGCGAAGGACTCTCCATCCCCGCAGCCTGGGCGACTTGCACCTGACGCACGCCCTCGCCCAAACGCCCGATCATCAACAAGGGCACGGCGCAGGCTTCGGAAATTCCGTAATTGACCAGCGTGGTCTGGCAGATCTTCCGCCAATGCCGGGCGGCCACCACCATGGCGCTGCTGATGTTCATCTGGAGACTGTCGAGGGAATCGGACACGGGATAACGGACACTGTTAGTTTGCTAACTATCAATATCGCATTGGAGGGGAATTTCAGTCAAGTTTTGAAACAAATCTCCCTACGCTTGGCCGAGGCGTACCACGAGTTGGATTTGTAATTTTTCGAAGAAAAAATCTAATGCGACGGACAAAACGAAATTTTTTTTACAGTAAGGAGGTTTTTTTACATCTGAGCCTTTTCGCGCAATTTTTTTTACATGCTGCGCCTCATGCCAGACGATACATCAACTGATCCCACACTTTGGTGGCCCAGTCCGGTCACTCAAGAATCTCATCGACAAACATCGGCCACTTGAATAAAGCGGGGGCTCGTTCAACGGTTCCTGGCAGCATCGTAAACGCTGCTGCGTTCGCGCTTGCCAACCGCTAGCACGGAAACCACGACTCGTTCGTCGATGACTTGGTAAACCAATCGATATCCCGAGGCTTTGAGTTTGATTTTGTAGCAGTCGGGCATGCCGTGGAGTGCGTCAGCCGGGATTCTGGGAAGCTTCAGCCTCTCACCCAGCTTCTTTTTGAACTGCTCCCGCAACGTATGACCCAGCTTGTTCCACTCTTTGTGCGCAGACGGCAGAAACTCAAGCTTATAAGTCATCCAGGCTTACCGAAATGGGCGTTTCGTGGAGGCGGGAACGAACAATGTCAGCCAGCTCAAGATCATCAAGCCGCTCCATCATTGCTTCATAAACTTCGGCCGGCACCATATAGCCCATGACGCGATTGTGGTTGAGGACAGCGACGGCCCCCATGTGCACCGTTCAACACGGCAGTAGGATTTTTCTTCAGTTCAGAGACACTGACAGCCATATCGGCGAGAACGCTTTGCATAATAAGGACCTCAAATTAGGACGTGATTTTGGTCTATTTATGCCATGTGGACAACTGTGGCGTTCAACGAGGATACAACTTCGCGATGATCACCCCACCCGCCCCTTGCGCAACATCACATTCAACTGATCCACCACTTCCGCCCAATCCGCATCATCCAGAATCTCCTCGCGCAGAAACTGCGCCTGACCTGCCGTCCAGAAAAACGCGTCAGCCAGATGCAATTCCGGTTTGAGCGGCGAATGGCTGGCGATGAATTTGTCGATGCCGGTCGGATCGTCTTCGAGGCCGAGTTGTTTGAACAGGGCCGGTAGGCTGTGCTGCGGATTTTCCATGATGCAACTCCTCTGCAATTCAGGTCCGGCGTTGCGCCGTTTGCTGCAATGGAGTTGATCATAGCTGGCGCTGCGGGTTCAGGGTCTGGCGACGTCAGGTGAGCCTGCGGCCAGTTGCGCTGCCGGATAGACCGACTGCCATCCACCGCCAAGCGCCTTGTACAAACCGACCATCGCCAGTGACACGCCGGTCGAGCTTTCTACCCATTGCTCCTGCGTGGCGAGCAAGGCGCTCTGCACGGTGAGGACGTTGACGAAATCGACCACGCCTTCGACGTATTGCTGTTGCGCGGTGCGCAGGGCGATCTGGTTCTGGCGCACGGCTTCGGCGAGGCTGTCGCGCCGGCGCTGGCTGGCGTTGTAGGCGGTCAGCTGGTCGTCGATTTCATGCCAGGCACGCAGCACAGTCTGCTGGTAGGCGATGGCCGCTTCTTGTTGCTGGGCTTCGCGCAGTTGCAGCATGCCGCGCAAGCGACCGCCGTCGAACAACGGCAAGCTGAATTGCGGGCCGATGGCAAAGGCACGCGAGCCCCATGAACCGAAATCGCTCAGCTGCATGGCCTGTGAACCGAGGTTGCCGGACAGGGTGATGCGCGGATAGAAATCGCCCTTGGCCACGCCGATGTTGGCGGTGGCGGCGTGCAGACGCGCTTCGGCCTGGCGGATATCGGGGCGGCGTTCGGCCAATTGCGACGGCAGGCCGATGGCGACTTGCAGTGGCGACTGCGGTACTGCCGCGTCTGTGGATAACGTTTGAGCGAGAGTTTGCGGTGGCTCGCCCATCAACAGACTGATCGCGTTGATCAGTTGCGCCTGACGCTGCTCGAGCGCCGGCAGCCGTGCCTCGATGGCGGCGACTTGCGCGGCGGCTTCGGCGACGTCCAGGTCGGTCGCCACGCCATCGGCCAGCCGCAGCTGCGAGAGTTTCAGGCTGTGGCGAGCGACGTCGAGGTTCTGCTCGGTGACGGCGCGGGTGTTCTGCACGCCGCGCAGCTGAATGTAGTTTTGCGCGGTGTCGGCGAGCACGGTCAGCAGTACGTCACGACGGTCGTTTTCTGCCACTTCGAGATTGGCATCAGCGGCTTCGGTTTCACGGCGCACGCGGCCCCAGAAGTCCAGTTCCCATGACGCCGAGAAGCCGGCATCCCACAGGTTGAAAGCCTCATCGCCGTTATTTCCCGATGGATCGTTCAAGCCTTTGCCACTGTTGCGTTTACGTGCGTAGCTGCCGGTGGCGGCGCTGTTCGGATAACGCTCGGCGGTGATCACCTGGCGCGCGGCGCGGCTTTGTTGCAGGCGGCTGCTGGCCAGTTGCAGGTCGAGGTTGCTGTTCAGCGCGCGCTGGGTGAGCGCGGAAAGTTGCGGGTCGTGGAAGGTTTCCCACCAGCGTTCGTTCAGGGGTTCGCTGACGGCCTGGCTCGGGGCGGATTGGCTCGGTTTGGCCCAGTCGGCAGGCTGCCTGGTTTCGGGTTTCTGAAAGTCCGGGCCGACGGTGCAGGCGCTGAGGCTGACTGCAAGCAAGGCACTCAGGGTGAGCTGCTGCCTATGCCGCCATCGCTGGCAAGCCAGCTCCCACAAGGATTGTGCAGGTTGTGCAAAATGGTTCAGCCTGCCAATGACCCCTGTGGGAGCTGGCTTGCCAGCGATGAGGCCAACCGATTTAACACCGATCATCGCTGCGTCACCTCGCGCCCGGACGCCTTCGAGCTGGCGGTATCAATACTCGCCTCGACCGACATCCCCACCCGCAAGCGCTCGGCCAGTGGCTGGCCCGGTTCCAGCATGATCTTCACCGGAATCCGCTGCACCACTTTGGTGAAGTTACCGGTGGCGTTATCCGGTTTCACCGCAGCGAAGGTCACGCCGGTCGCTGGCGCAATGCTCTCGACGCGGCCGGTCAGGGCTTCGCCGCCCAAGCTGTCGACCCGCACTTGCACATCCTGACCCGGCTGCACGTCGGTCAACTGGGTTTCCTGAAAATTGGCGACCACATAAGCCTGCTGCAACGGCACCACCGCCAGCAGTTTGCTGCCCGGGGTGACGTAGGCACCGACACGCACCGCGCGCTCGCCGATCATGCCGTCCTGCGGCGCGGTAATGCGCGTGTAAGAGAGGTTGAAACTGGCGATTTCCAGTGCCGCCTGCGCGTGTTTCAGATTGCCTTCAGCGGCGTTGCGCTGGGCAGTGAGGATTTCGACTTGTTTGCGTTCGGCCGCCAGTTTCGCCGTCGCGGTGTCGAGGCGCGCCGAAGCCTGATCAATGCGCGTGCGCGCCTGCTGCGCGTTCTGCACGGTGCCGGCACCGACTCCGGCGAGATGGTTGTAGCGGTTCAGTTCCTGCTGCGCAAAAGCCATTTGCGCTTTGGCCGAGACCACGGTGGCCTGCGCCTGAGCGATCAGCGACGCCTGCCGCTCAAGGGTCGCATTGGCGTTCTGCAATTGCGCCCGCGCGACCAGGGTTTGCGCGTCCGCCGCTTCCGCCGCTGCGCGCAAATCACGGTCATCGATCAGCGCCAACAATTGCCCGGCCTTGACCTGCTGGTTGTCTTCGACCAGCACCTGCTTGATGAACCCGGCCACGCGCGGCACCACCAGCGTGTAGTCGGCGGAGACGAAGGCGTCATTGGTGGTTTGCTCGGTGCGTTGGCCGAACAGCCCGGGCATCGCCAGGTACACCAGCACGCCCACCGCCAGCGCGGCAGCCACGGCCACCGCGAGTTTTTGCTTGGATTGAGTCATAAAAAACCTTCAGTTTCAGTACAGCGATCAGGTCGGCGCGCGCGGCGGATAAATCCGCGTCGGCAGCCAGAAAATCAGCAGGATCAACGCCACGGCGACGCCGGCCATGCACACGTAGAGATCGGCCGAAGTCAGCACCACCGCCTGCTCGTGCACGCGGTGAGCGAGGCCCGGATCGCTGTGATCGGCCAGCGGCGAATTGCCCAGGCTGTCGACCAACATGGTCGAATGGAAATGCAGGCGCGCGGTGGTCAGCGCTTCGATCACGCCGGTGGCGACCACTGCGGCGAGACCTTTGACGGTGTTGAACCACGCCGACGCGAACGGGCCTTCCATCGGCGTGATACTGCCGGTCGACAACATCAGCAGCGGCAACACCGCCATCGGCTGGCCGAAAATCTGCAGCCATTGCAGAACGTAGAAATCATCGCGAATCCACGCCGAAGTCAGGTGTGAACCGCCGAGGCAGGACAGCGCGAGCATGCTCAGACCAATGCCAAGCACCCAGCGGCAATCGACCCAGCGCAAGTTGCATAGCGCCGCCACCAATGGCAGCGCGATCAACTGCGGCAGCGCGGCAATGAGCATGATCGGCGCGGTTTGCGCCGGACGATAACCCTGCACCTGGGCCAGATAACTCGACGGAATCAACACCACCGCCAGCAGCACGATCAGCACCCCGGCGAGGGTGATCAGGGCGAACAGCAGGTTGCGGATGCCGAGCATCTGCAGCTTGAAAAACGGAATCGGCTGCGACCATTCATTGATCATAAAAGCCACCAGCAGCAGCGAACCGGCACCGAGTAATCCACAGATCAGATTCGACTCGAACCAGTCCAGTCGATTGCCCTGCAACAGACCGATCACCAGCATGCAGATCGCTGGAAAGCCCAGCAGCAGGCCTTTCCAGTTGAACGACTTGAGACGCTCCAAGCGCAGCGGATCCTGGGGCAATCCGTAAGCCACTGCGGCCATGGCGATCAGGCACGGCACGATGATCTGCCAGAAGGTCCATTGCCAGCCGACGTATTCAGTCCACAGACCGGCCAGCGGCGTGCCGAGTCCCGGGCCGAAAGTCGCGGTCAGTGCGTAGCCGGCCAGTCCGTACAGTTTGATGTTCGCCGGGAGAAAGCGCAGCGCGACGGTCATCAGCATCGGCGGCAATGCACCGCCGGCGAGACCTTGGAGGATGCGCATCAGCAGCAGACTTTCGTAGTTCGGGGCGAACGGGCACAGCACGCCGAGCAAGGTAAACAGGCCGATGGCGCAGAGGGTGAAGCGACGCAGCGAGAAGGTCACCGAGCACCAAGGCGCGAAGGCCATGGCCGCGACCGACGTGGCCGTGTAGCTGGCGACCAGCCAGGTGCCTTCGTCGTAGCCAATGTGCAGCGCGCCGCGAATGTCGGCGAGTGCGACTTTGGTGACCATCTCGTTGAGGCCCGAGACCAGCACGGCCAACAGCACGCCGACCAGACCAATGATGATCCGCGCCCCGAACAGCGGTGGCGCAGCCGCCGTCGCCGGGCTGGTCGCGGCGAGGGGCGCCGTGACCGTCAGGGATGTCATGAATGAAAAGCTCCGGGGTGAAATACCGGAGCATTTTAGTGGGGCTTGATGCTGACGAAAATTGACTTATTGGCAGGTTATAAGTGCATCAGACACAACGGTGAATGCCTATGTGGGAGCGAGCCTGCTCGCGAAAGCGGTGGACCAGCCGCCATTGAGGTGACTGACTCGACGCCTTCGCGAGCAGGCTCGCTCCCACAGGGATTCGATGGTGTCTGATGATTTACGGCTGTGCCGCCAGCCACGTTTCATCGCAGCAGGTCTTGAGGGTTTCGCGCAGCCAGCGGTGGGCCGGGTCCTTGTCGAAGCGCGGGTGCCAGGCCTGGGTCAGCATCAGCATGGGCAGCGGAATCGGCAGGTCGAATGAACGCAGTTTCAGGCCCAGCCGCCGCACGCTGAGCAGGGCTTCTTTAGGCACCGGCAGGATCAGGTCGGAGTCCGGCAGGGCAAACATCGCCGCATGGAAACTCGGCGCGATCACCGCCACTCGACGCTCCAGCCCCAACGCATTCAACGCCGTGTCGATCGGGCCGCGAGCGATGCCACGGCGCGACATGCTGATATGGGAAAAACCGGCGTAGCGCTCGGCAGTGATTTCGCCGTCGAGCAAAGGATGGTTCTCCCGCACCAAGCCGACGAAATGCGTGGAGAACAGGTTCTGTACCTTAACCTCCGGCGTGAGCGGTCGGGTGTTGCTGACGCTCAGATCGATGCGCCCTTCGCGCAGCGCTTCATCGTCGCCATCGCCTTCCGGGACGAAGCGCAATTCGCAATGCGGGGCGAGTTGGTCGAGGGTGTCGAACAGCTTGCCGCCGTAAACGCCGACGAAGAAATCATTGGCGCGAATGCTGAAACGTCGACGCAAGGTGCCTAGCTCGACGCTGTCGGCGGAACGAAACAGCAGCGCCGCCTGCTCGACCACGTCGCGCACCTGTTCGCGCAGTTCGAGGGCTTTGGGGGTCGGCACCAGACCACGCCCGGCGCGCACCAGAATCGGATCGCCGATGGCTTCGCGAATTCGCGTCAGCGTGCGGCTCATGGCCGCCGGGCTGAGGTTCATCCGCCGCGCCGCACCGACCACACTGCCCTCGTCGAGCAAGGCATCGAGGGCGACCAGAAGGTTCATGTCCGGGAGTTGCATGCTGAGCACTCTTGGCTGATCTGGATTAATCCAGGCGCAATGCTAGCAGATCAAAGATCGCAGCCTGCGGCAGCTCCTACCGGGGATGGTTTTCCCATGTAGGAGCTGCCGCAGGCTGCGATCTTTTTCAGGTCAGCGCTGCATACCCCAGCGCTTGACGGTCACCCGCTCAAGGGTGGCAAACACCAGATTCTCCACCAACAGGCCAATCAGGATCACCACCGCCAACCCGGCAAACACCTTGTCGGTGTACAGCTCATTGCGATTCTGGAAGATGTACCAGCCCAGCCCGCCCTTGCCGCTGGTCGCGCCAAACACCAGTTCGGCAGCGATCAAGGTGCGCCAGGCAAACGCCCAGCCAATCTTCAAACCGGCGAGAATCGACGGGAGTGCCGCCGGGATCAGGATGAACAACACAAGGCGCAAACCCTTGAGGCCATAGTTGCGCCCGGCCATGCGCAGCGTCTCGGACACACCGAGAAATCCGGCATAGGTGTTCAGCGCCAACGCCCACAACACTGAATGCACCAGCACGAAAATCAGACTGTTCTGCCCCAAGCCGAACCAGAGCAGCGCCAGCGGCAACAGGGCGATCGCCGGCAACGGGTTGAACATCGAAGTCATGGTGCTGAGCAGATCACGTCCCAACTGGGTCGAGACCGCCAATGTCGTCAGGGCAAAGGCGAGGACAATGCCGATCAGGTAGCCCTTGATCAGCACCACCAGGGAGATCCACACCTTGGCCAGCAACTCGCCACTGAGCAGCCCGTCGAACAGGGCCTGCGCGGTTTGCAGAAAACTCGGCAGCATCAGGTCATTGTTCTGAATCCGCGCGACCACCTCCCAGATGATCGCCAGCACGATCAGGATCAGGCTTTTGCGCAGCCAGCCCTGTTGCCACAGGCGTGTGCCGAGCGGCAATTCGCGCTCGACCGGCACTGCGGTCAGCGGCTCGAGCACGGTTTCGAATTCTTCACGCACGGATGATGAATGGCTCATCGGGTAGTCCTCCTGGCCGCTCAATAGGCGATGCGAACATCGTTGAAGTCGTGATCACATTCGGTCTCCGGCGCCTGGCCCTCATCGAACAGCAGACGATGAATGCGCCGCGCCGACGCCTGAAACGCCACGCCGCCGAGGCTGTGCAGATCGTATTGATGGCTGTGCACTTCGGCGCGCACCCGGCCCGGATGTGGCGACAACAAGAGGATGCGATTGCCCACCACCAGGGCTTCTTCAATCGAATGGGTGACGAACAACAAGGTGAAGCGCACCTCTTCCCAGAGCAGCAGCAACTCTTCCTGCATCTTGCGGCGGGTCAACGCATCGAGTGCAGCGAAGGGTTCGTCCATCAAAAGAATTTTCGGCTGCATGGCCAAAGCCCGGGCGATCGCCACCCGCGCCTTCATGCCGCCGGACAAGGTGTGTGGATAGGCGTCGGCAAACGCCGCCAGGCCGACCTTTTCCAGATAGTGCAGCGCGCGTTCTTCGGCGTCTTTCTTGCTCAAGGTGCGCGAGGCCAGCAGCGGGAACATCACGTTCTGCTTAACGGTTTTCCACGGCGGCAACTGGTCGAATTCCTGAAACACCACAATGCGATCCGGCCCCGGCGCATCAACGCGCTGGCCTTGCAGGCGGATCTCGCCTTCGCAGGGCTGGATGAATCCGGCGACCGCTTTGAGCAAGGTCGATTTACCGCAACCGGACGGGCCGAGCAGGACGAAACGATCAGCCGGGTCGACGGCGAAACTGACTTGATGGGTGGCGCGCACCACGCGTTGCGGCGTGCGGTATTCGAGGCTGACGTGATCGACGGCCAGCAACGCTTCGCTGTGGGCGATCGGGTTGCTGGCCGCGTGGCCTGGCAAAGGGGCGTTCATGGTCGATCTCCGGCAAATCAGAAAGGCGCATCGCCCTGAATGGTCGTGCGATACAGCTTGCGGCGCAGGTGCGCAGGACAGCCGGCGGCGAGATGGATCAGCGAACGGTTGTCCCAGAACACCAGATCATGCGGCTCCCATTGATGGCGGTAGATATTTTGCGGCAGCACGCTGTGAGCGAAGAGTTCGCCGAGCAGCTGACGACTTTCGTCTTCCGGCAGACCGACGATGCGCGTGGTGAAGCCTTCGCTGACGAACAAGGCTTTGCGGCCGTTTTCCGGATGGGTGCGCACCACCGGATGCACCACTTCGGCGACCTGAGCCAGTTGTTCCGGGGTCAGGGTCGGGCGCCAGTTACCTTCGAACTTGGTTTCGCTGTAGCGCGCGGTATAGGAATGCGCAGCGGAACGTCCTTCGACCGCAGTGCGCAAGGCAGCGGGCAAGTCGTCCCAGGCTTTGTGCATGTCGGCGAACAGCGTGTCGCCGCCCTCGGCGGGCAGCTCTTGGGCGTGCAGCATCGAGCCGAGACTTGGCAGCTCTTTATAGGAGAGATCGGAATGCCAGAACTTGCCGGCGTCACCGAGACCGATGTTCTGGCCGTTCTCGATAATGTTGGAAACGATGAGGATTTCCGGGTGATTGGCCAGCAGGAACTGCTTGAGCACATGGATCTGCAACACGCCGAAGCGACGGCTGAAATCGATTTGCTGTTGCGGGGTGATCTGCTGATCGCGAAAGACCACGACGTGGTGATCCAGGTGCGCGCGGTGAATGCGCGCGAAGTCCTGATCATTGACCGGCCGGCGCAGGTCGAGGCCAACGATCTCGGCGCCGACGGCACCGCTGAAGGGGCGAATTTCGAAGATTTGCGGCGCGGCAGTTGCGGCGCTTTCGGTGGCAGTAGCGGCGGACATCAATCATCTCCCACGCACGGCGCGCTCATGGCCGCGCTCGTCGATCAGACACTCACGCTGGATTGCGTGTCGGTTCAGGTCGTGCGGCGCGCCGATTGGTCGGCAGGTACGCAGATGGGTGACTTTATAGCTATAAGAATTGGAAATTAAATACCGTTAATGAATAACGATATGGCGATTGGTGAGGGGGTGGGTGACCATTTGTGTCACTTACCGACGGATATGTAGCGCTTCGGAGGACGCCTTCGCGAGCAGGCTCGCTCCCACAGTTGGAATGCAATCTCCTGTGGGAGCGAGCCTGCTCGCGAATAGGCCGTCACCAGCGCCGAAGATCTAGCGCTCGTGCAACGCCTCAGCCCGCGCGCGAATGATCGGCTTGAGCAAATAGCTCAACACCGATTTCTTGCCAGTGATGATATCCACCGAAGCGACCATCCCGGGAATGATCAGCAAAGGCTTTTCATCCGTGCCCAAGTGGCTGCGCTCGGTGCGTACCTTGATCACGTAATAAGTGGTTTTCTTGTCTTCGTCGGTGATGGTATCCGCACCGATCTGCTCCAGCTGTGCCTTCAGGCCGCCGTAAATCGTGTAGTCATAGGCGGTGAATTTGACGATCGCTTCCTGACCCGGATGCAGGAACGCGATGTCCTGCGGGCGGATCTTGGCTTCGACCAGCAGGGTGTCATCCAGCGGCACGATTTCGACCATGTCGCTGCCCGGCTGGATCACACCGCCGATAGTGTTGACCAGCAACTTGTTGACGATACCCCGCACGGGTGAGGTGACCAGCGTACGGCTGACGCGGTCTTCCAGCGCCTTGCCGGTGGCCTGGGCCTTGTTCAGATCGGTGCGCGCTTCGTTGAGTTGGGTCAGCGCTTCGCTGCGGAATTTGCCGCGGGTTTCGTCGATCTTGCGCTGCACTTCCTTGATCGCCGATTCGGCGCGCGGAATGGCGAGCGTGGTCGCGTCGAGCTGGCCACGGGTTTCCACTTCGGCACGCTTGAGGCGCAACACTTCCACCGGCGAGACCGCGCCCTGCGCCACCAGCGGCTCGGACATGTTGATTTCCTGACGCTGCAAGCCGAGCTGCTGACGGTACTGCGCCTGCTTGGAGCTGAACTCACGCAGCTCCTGCTGACGCTGGATCAACTGCTCCTGCAAGCCGCCGATTTCATCGTGTAATTGCTGACGGCGGCTGATGTACAGCGACTCTTCGCTTTTCGCCTGACCCGGCACGGCTTTGAGTACGTCCTCGGGGAAATTCAGCGGACGATCATCGACTTCCGCGCTCAGACGCTCGACCCGCAGCAGCATCGACAGGCGATCGGCCTCGGTTTCGCCGACGTTGGAGGCAAAACGTGTGTCGTCGAGACGAATCAGCGGCGCGCCGGCCTCGACGATCTGGCCTTCCTTGACGAACAGCTCGGAGACGATACCGCCCTCCAGGTTCTGGATTTTCTGGATCTTCGACGACGGAATCGCCTTGCCGTCGCCCTTGGTCACCTCGTCGATCACGGCGAAGTTGGCCCAGAGCATGAGGAACACGAAAAAGCCGATGATCGCCCAGATGGTCAGGCGCACGACGCGCGGGGCGTCTTCGATCAGCGCCTTGTTGACCTCCGGCAGCGGCTGACCCTGCAGCGAGGCAGAGCCCTTGAAGTAGCGACGGATCGACTCCTTGACACCGGATTTAAGCAACACTGATCTGCCCCTTCTTCAACGCTTCCATCACGGCGGCTTTCGGGCCGTCGGCGAGAATCTGCCCGCGATCGATCACCAGCAGGCGATCGACCAGCGACAACAGTGATGCCCGGTGCGTGACCAGCACCACGGTCTTGTTTTCAATCACTGCTGCGAGGCGTTGCTTGAGGCGCTCTTCGCCGGTGTTGTCCATCGCACTGGTTGGCTCATCCATCAGCAGAATCGGTGGATTGAGCAACAGCGCCCGGGCCAGGGCGACGTTCTGTCGTTGGCCGCCGGAGAGGTTCTGCCCGCGCTCGCCGACTTGCAGCTCGTAGCCTTGCGGGTGCAGACGGGCGAATTCGTGGACGCCGGCCAGTTCGGCGGCTTGCAGCACCAGCTCGTCTTCGACGTAACGCGCGCCGGACACCAGGTTGTCACGCAGGGTGCCGGACAGCAGCTGGATGTCCTGCGGCACGTAACCTATGTTGTAGCGCAGTTCGCTGACGTCGATCTGGCGGATGTCCACGCCGTCGACCAGCAAGGCACCGTCGTCCGGTTGATACAGGCCCACCAGCAGTTTCGCCAGCGAACTCTTGCCCGAACCGCTGCGGCCGATGATGCCGATCTTCTCGCCGGGACGGATGACCAGGTTGATGTTCTTCAGCGCCGGGTTCTGCTGGTCCGGGTAGGTGAAGCTGAGCTGACGGCATTCGATCGCACCCTGCAAAACCTTGCGGCTCAGCGGGCGCTCTTCGAAATTGCGCTCCTGCGGCAGCTCCATCATCTGGTCGACCGAAGTCATGGTCACCCGCGCCTGTTGATAGCGCGTGAGCAGGCCGGACAGCGACGCCAGCGGGCTCAGCGCACGACCACTGAGCATGTAGCAGGCAATCAGCCCGCCCATGCTCAGGTTGCCGGCGATGATCTGGTATACGCCGAAGACGATCATGATCACCCCGGCCAGTTGCTGGATCAGCAAGGTGATGTTCATCGCCAGACCGGAGAGCATTTTCACTCGCAGCTCTAGGCGGCTGAGGGTGCCGATGGTCTGCTCCCACTGATACTGGCGCTCGCTTTCGGCGTTGTTGACCTTGACCGCGTCCAGACCGGCGAGGGTTTCGATCAGGCTCGACTGGCGCTCGGCGCCCAGCGCCATGGTCCGTTCCATGGTCGCGATCAACGGCTTCTGCAAGGCGTAGCCGATCAGCAGGGCAATCGGGAAAGCCAGCACCGGAATCCACACCAGATGCCCGCCGAGAATGGCGATGACGATGAAAATCAGGATGGTGAACGGCAGGTCGATCAGGCTGGTCAGGGTCAGCGACGCGAGAAAGTCGCGCAGGCTCTGAAACTCATGGATGTTCTGGGCAAAGCTGCCGACCCGCGCCGGGCGGTATTTCATCGCCATGCCGACAATGCGCTCGAACAGCGTGGCGGAGATGATCAGGTCGGTTTTCTTCCCGGCCAGATCCAGGCACAGGCTGCGCAGGCTCTTGAGGATCAAGTCGAAGATGTAAGCGCCGGTGATGCCCAGCGCCAGCACCCACAGGGTTGCTTCGGCCTGGTTCGGTACTACGCGGTCGTAGACGTTCATCACGAACAGCGGTGCGGCCATGGCGATGATGTTGATCAGGAAACTGGCGGCGATCGCATCGGCATACAGCCAGCGCGAACGCTTGAGGGTGTCGCGAAACCAGGAGCGTGCACGCGGGATCAGCGTGCCGTGATTGACGTCGAATTTGTGCTGCGGCTGGGCGAAGAACACTTTGCCGGTGTAATCGTCGCTCAGCAGTTCGCGGCTGACCACCGATTCGCCGCCATCGCTTTCGCTGAGCAGCACTCGTGCTTCATTGTCGCCCTGCCAGCCGAGCAGAACGGCGCTGCGGCCATCCTTGAGCAGCAACAGCGCGGGCATGGCGATCGCCGGAATTTCTTCGAGTTTGCGCTGCAACACCCGCCCCTGCAGCCCGGCGCGAGCCGCTGCGCGCGGCAGCAACTCGACACTCAAACGTTGTTTGGGCAGCGGCAGGCCGGTGGTCAGCATCGCCGCGCTGGCAGGCTTCTGGTGCAGCATGCACAGGGCGAGCAGACCATCCAGCAACGGATCGTCATGCAACGCGCGTGGATCATGGCTGAGTTGAACTCGACTGACTTCTGATTCCACGCTCGACACTCTTTAACAGTTGGAAGGGATAACTCAGTTCATCCCAGGCAGCTGGACCTTGGGCTTCACGTCGTTCTGCACAACGGATGCCAACGGCGCGACCACTCCCTGGCTTTTGAGCAATTGGCCCATGGTCGCCTTGATTCGGTACTGAGTAAATAACTGAATGTTCTTGATTTCCGCCAGACGCCGCGAGGCGGTAAACAGTTCGTTTTCGCTGTCGAGCAAATCCAGCAGGGTGCGTTCGCCGAGGCTGAATTGACGCTGGTAGGCGGTACGCACCGAGGTGCTGCGATCGACGTACTGCTGAGCGATCGGCACTTGGGCGTTGGCATTGTTCAGCGCGTTCCAGGCGAGGCCGAGCTCTTCATTCAACTGACGCAGGGCGTTGTTGCGGATGTCCAGCGCCTGGTTGGCCAGGTACGACTTGGATTCCAGATCGGCCTTGTTGCTGCCGCCGGAATACAGGTTAAAACGCATGCGCAGCATGGCCTGCCATTCGTTGTTGTGGCCGTTCTGACCATCGAGATCGTTGTCGGCGGAGCGGCCCAATTCGGCGTCGAAACGCGGGTAGAAGGTCGATTTGGCGGTGGCGAACTGCTTCTCGGCAGCGGCGATGTCCGACTCGGCGGAACGCAGGATCGGGCTGTTTTCCAGCATTTGCGCGCGGGCTTCATTGAGGTTGGCCGGCATCATCGCCATGAACGGCGCCGGGCGCTCGAGCTGGTCGGGCATCTGGCCTACGGCGCTGAGGAAGTTGGTTTCCGCGTCGGCGAGGTTGGTCTGTTCGGTGATCAGGTTGTTGCGGGCCTGGGCCATGCGCGCTTCGGCCTGATCAAGGTCGGCACCGCTGCCGACGCCGCGCTGGGTGCGCAACTGGATCTGGTCGTAGATGCGCTGGTGGCTCTTGAGGTTCTCCTCGGCCAGACGCACGAATTCGCGACGGGTCAGCACGTCCAGATACACCTGGGCGACGGTCAGTGCAGTACGCTCGGAAGTGCCCAGCAGCGAGTAAGCACGCGAGCTGACGTTGGCTTGTTGACGCGCAACTTCGTTGGACGTCGCGAAACCGTCAAAAACCATTTGCGAGAGACGTAAACTTGACTCGCTGCGGTTCAACGTCTCCCAGTGATTGCTTCCACCGTTCGCTCGCGTGGTCACACTGTCAGTGCCTTCACGGCCATAACCGCCCAGCAGATCGACCTTGGGCAGGTATCCCCCTTTCGCAGCCTTTAACTGATAATCCGCCGCCAATCGACTGTTGACCCCCGCCTGAATCTCCGGATGGACATCCAGCGCCTGTTGCATGGCTTCTGGTAAGGATTGTGCTTGTACAAAAGAGGCGGCGAGAGCGAAGGGAGCGGCAAGGAGCAAAAGCGAACGCATGGTTGGAATTTTCCCGGAACTTCTTGTCTTGAATCACAGCAGAAACGTGGTGCTGCGTCGGATGATGGCAACCCGAAAGACCGTATGTCGGAAAGTTCAAAACAGGAACTGGATGACAGGCTGAAGGACAGGTCGCCGCGGAAATATCAATGTGACATTAGTGGGGCGATTGTTTAGGATGGCTCCCAGAAGGTCAATAGTTTGGCATAAAGTTAATCGCGATAATTTATAGCCAGATTATTGACGGAAATACAGCGTCAATAAGTTATCCATTTATAGAAAGTACGTCCAGACTGAAGTGGCGCCGACGCCCGTCAGGTCCATGGAAGTCAACTGAATGTGACACCCCGGAGAGTCTTCAATGAGCAGTGTTGTTGCCGTCGTCAAAAGCATTGTCGGTCAGGTTTTCGTGGTGTCCCCAGAGGGCGTGCGTCGCGTACTCGTTGAAGGCGATCGCCTGTATGTCGGCGACCAGATCGATACCGGTCTGTCCGGCGCGGTGTCGCTGGAACTGGCCGATGGCCGCATGCTCGATCTGGGCCGTGACACCCAGTGGAGCGCCAGCTCGCCTGACTCCAGCACTGACCTGGCCGAAGCCACGGCGCAGGCTGCGCCTTCTGTAGAAGAACTGCAGCAAGCCATCGCCGCCGGTGTCGACCCGACCACCGCACTCGAATCCACCGCGGCCGGCCCGACCGCCGCAGGTACCGGTGGTGCTGCCGGCGGCGGTCACAGCTTCGTCATGCTCGACGCCACCGCTGGCCGCGTCGATCCGACCATTGGCTTCCCCACGGCGGGCATCAATTCTGCCGGGCAAGTCGCGCAGGACACCACGGGCGGCCTGACCACCGACACCACCACCAACGCACTGCGTGACTCGACCCTGAGCCTCAGCGCCACGCCGACCATCACCGAAGCCGGCGGCGTGCTGGTGTACACCGCGACCCTGACCCAGGCGCCGCTGACCGACCTGACTATCACCCTGTCCAACGGCGCAGTCATCGTCATTCCCGCCGGCGCCACCACCGGCACCGTCAACGTGCCGCTGGCGCCGAACGACACTGTCTATAACGACCCGACCCAGATCGACGTGACCGTCACTGGCACCAGCGGCGGCAACGGCATCACCGTGACCCCGCCGACTATCCCGGCGACCACGCAAGTCACCGACACCGTCGACACCACTACCGTCACGTTGACGGCTGGTTCGAGCGTGACCGAAGGCGGTCAGATCACTTACACCGCGACGCTGACTAACCCGGCGCAAACTCCGGTTACCGTCACGCTGTCGAATGGCTCGACCATTACCATTGGCGCTGGCCAGACTACCGGCACCGTCAACGTGCCGACCCCAGCCAATGACGTTTACAACAATGGCAGCACCGTTACGACCACGATCACCGGGGCTACCGGCGGCAACTTCGAAAATCTGGTGCCGAACCCGACACCAGCCGTTACCACCATCACAGACTCGGTTGATAACACCGGCCTCACGCTGACCGCGACCAACAACATCGTCGAAGGCGGCCAGATCACCTACACAGCGACACTGACTAATCCAGCGCAAACGCCGGTAACCGTCACTCTGTCCAACGGTTCGACCATCACCATCGCGGCTGGCGAAACCGTGGGCACCGTCAACGTGCCGACTGCGGCCAACGACGTCTACAACAATGGCGGCACCGTCAGCACCACGATCACTGGTGCAACCGGTGGCAATTTCGAAAACTTGGTGCCAAGCAACACGCCTGCGGTCACCACCATCACCGATTCGGTCGACAACACCGGCCTGACGCTGACTGCGACCAACAATATCGTTGAAGGCGGTCAGATCACTTACACCGCGACGTTGACCAACCCGGCGCAGACCCCGGTAACCGTCACGCTGTCCAACGGCTCGACCATCACAATTGCTGCGGGCGAAACCGTCGGCACCGTCAACGTGCCCACAGCGGCCAACGACGTCTACAACAATGGCGGCACCGTCAGCACCACGATCACTGGCGCTACCGGCGGCAACTTTGAAAACCTGGTGCCAAGCAACACGCCTGCGGTCACCACGATCACCGATTCGGTCGACAACACCGGTCTGACGCTGACTGCGACCAACAATATCGTTGAAGGCGGTCAGATCACTTACACCGCCACGTTGACCAACCCGGCGCAAACCCCGGTAACCGTCACTCTGTCCAACGGTTCGACCATCACCATTGCAGCCGGCGAAACCGTCGGCACCGTCAACGTGCCAACAGCGGCCAATGACGTCTACAACAATGGCAGCACCGTCAGCACCACGATCACTGGCGCTACCGGTGGCAACTTCGAAAACCTGGTGCCGAACACCACACCAGCCGTTACCACCATCACAGATTCGGTCGACAACACCGGCCTGACCCTGACCGCGACCAACAACATCGTTGAAGGCGGTCAGATCACCTACACCGCGACACTGACTAATCCGGCGCAGACGCCGGTTACCGTCACCCTGTCGAACGGTTCGACCATCACCATCGCGGCCGGCGAAACCGTGGGCACCGTCAACGTGCCGACTGCGGCCAATGACGTTTACAACAATGGCAGTACCGTCAGCACCACGATCACTGGCGCTACCGGTGGCAACTTCGAAAACCTGGTGCCAAGCAACACGCCTGCGGTCACCACCATCACCGATTCGGTGGATGACACTGGCCTGACCCTGACAGCGACCAACAATATCGTTGAAGGCGGTCAGATCACCTACACCGCGACACTGACTAATCCGGCGCAGACGCCGGTTACCGTCACCCTGTCCAACGGTTCGACCATCACCATTGCGGCTGGCGAAACCGTGGGCACCGTCAACGTGCCGACTGCGGCCAATGACGTTTACAACAATGGCAGTACCGTCAGCACCACGATCACTGGCGCTACCGGTGGCAACTTCGAAAACCTGGTGCCAAGCAACACGCCTGCGGTCACCACCATCACCGATTCGGTCGACAACACCGGTCTGACCCTGACTGCGACGAATAACGTCGTCGAAGGCGGTCAAATCACTTACACCGCGACACTGACCAATCCGGCACAAACCCCGGTAACCGTCACTCTGTCCAACGGTTCGACCATCACCATTGCTGCTGGCGAAACCGTGGGCACCGTCAACGTGCCAACAGCGGCCAATGACGTCTACAACAACGGCAGCACCGTCAGCACCACCATCACTGGCGCTACCGGCGGCAACTTCGAAAACCTGGTGCCAAACACCACACCTGCCGTTACCACGATCACCGATTCGGTCGACAACACCGGTCTGACCCTGACTGCGACGAATAACGTCGTCGAAGGCGGCCAGATCACTTACACCGCGACGTTGACCAACCCGGCACAAACCCCGGTAACCGTCACTCTGTCCAACGGTTCGACCATCACCATCGCGGCTGGCGAGACCGTCGGCACCGTCAACGTGCCCACAGCGGCCAACGACGTCTACAACAATGGCAGCACCGTCAGCACCACGATCACTGGCGCTACCGGTGGCAATTTCGAAAACCTGGTGCCAAACACCACACCTGCCGTTACCACGATCACCGATTCGGTCGACAACACCGGTCTGACCCTGACTGCGACGAATAACGTCGTCGAAGGCGGCCAGGTCACCTACACCGCGACGCTGACTAATCCAGCGCAGACGCCGGTAACCGTCACTCTGTCCAACGGTTCGACCATCACCATCGCGGCTGGCGAAACCGTGGGCACCGTCAACGTGCCGACTGCGGCCAACGACGTCTACAACAATGGCGGCACCGTCAGCACCACGATCACTGGTGCAACCGGTGGCAATTTCGAAAACCTGGTGCCGAACACCACACCTGCCGTTACCACGATCACCGATTCGGTCGACAACACCGGTCTGACCCTGGCTGCGACGAATAACGTCGTCGAAGGCGGTCAAATCACTTACACCGCGACACTGACCAATCCGGCACAAACCCCGGTAACCGTCACTCTGTCCAACGGTTCGACCATCACCATTGCTGCTGGCGAAACCGTCGGCACCGTCAACGTGCCAACAGCGGCCAGTGACGTCTACAACAATGGCAGCACCGTCAGCACCACGATCACTGGCGCTACCGGTGGCAACTTCGAAAACCTGGTGCCGAACACCACACCAGCCGTTACCACCATCACAGATTCGGTCGACAACACCGGCCTGACCCTGACCGCGACCAACAACATCGTTGAAGGCGGTCAGATCACCTACACCGCGACACTGACTAATCCGGCGCAGACGCCGGTTACCGTCACCCTGTCGAACGGTTCGACCATCACCATCGCGGCCGGCGAAACCGTGGGCACCGTCAACGTGCCGACTGCGGCCAATGACGTTTACAACAATGGCAGTACCGTCAGCACCACGATCACTGGCGCTACCGGTGGCAACTTCGAAAACCTGGTGCCAAGCAACACGCCTGCGGTCACCACCGTCACCGATTCGGTGGATGACACTGGCCTGAGCCTCAGCGCCACCGACTCTGTGGCCGAGGGTGGCCAGATCACCTACACCGCCACGCTGACGAATCCGGCCGGCACCCCGGTAACCGTGACCCTGAGCAACGGCTCGGTGATCACCATTGATGCCGGCAAAACCACGGGCACCGTTACCGTTCCAGCGCCGGCCGATGACGTCTACAAAGACGCCGGCCAGGTCGAAGTCAGCATCAAGGACGCCACCGGCGGCAACTTCGAAAATCTGGTGCCGAACACTACGCCAGCAGTGACCGAAATCACTGACACCGTCGATACCTCGACAGTGAAGCTGACCGCAGACACCTCGGTTGCCGAAGGCGGCACCGTGACTTACACCGCCACCGTCGGCGCGCCAGTCACCGGCTCGCCTGTGGTCGTGACGTTGGCCAACGGCCAGAACATCACCATTGGCGTCGGCCAGACCACTGGCTCCATCACCTACACCGCACCGAACGATGCCTTGACCGGCAACGCTCCGCTGACCAATTCGATCACTGGCGTAACCGGTGGCAACTACGAAAATCTGGTGGCGGACAAAACTCCAGTTTCGACCACCGTCACCGACGTGGCCGACACCACCAATCTGTCGCTGAGTGCGACCGCTTCCGTCGCTGAAGGCGGCCAGATCACTTACACCGCCACTTTGACCAATGCTGCTGGTTCGCCAGTGACCGTGACCTTGTCGAACGGCGCCGTCATCACCATCAAGGCAGGCGAAACCAGCGGTAATGTGAGCTTCCCGGCTCCGTCCGACGACGTCTACAAAGACGCCGGCTCCGTGCAGGCCACCATCACCAGCGCCACCGGCGGCAACTTCGAGAACCTCGTTCCGAGCACCACGCCAGCGGTCACTCAAGTCACCGACACCATCGACACCTCGACGGTCAAATTGACCGCCGACACCTCGGTCGCTGAAGGCGGCACCGTGACTTACACCGCCACCGTCGGCGCGCCAGTCACCGGCTCGCCTGTGGTCGTGACCTTGGCTAACGGCCAGAACATCACCATCGCCGTCGGCCAGACCACCGGCAGCGTTACCGCCCCGGTATCGAATGACGTGCAGATCGGTCACGCACCGCTGACCAACTCGATCACCAACGTCAGCGGCGGCAACTACGAGAATCTGGTCGCCGACAAGACCCCGGTCAGCACCACTGTCACCGACACCGTCGACACCACCAGCGTCGCGCTGACTGCCACCGGCAACGTCAACGAAGGCGGGCAGATCACCTACACCGCGACGCTGAGCAACCCGGCCGGCACGCCGGTAACCGTCAATCTGAGCAACGGTTCGGTCATCACCATTGAAGCGGGCAAGACCACCGGCACCGTGACCGTTCCGGCACCTGCCGACGACGTCTACAAAGACGCCGGCAAAGTCGAAGTGACCATCAAGGACGCCACCGGTGGCAACTTCGAAAATCTGGTGCCGAGCACTACGCCTGCGGTGACCAATGTTGCCGACACGATCAACACCACGCACCTGACCCTCAGCGCAGAAAGCTATGTGCTCGAAGGCTCTTCGATCACTTACACCGCAACGCTGACCAACGCCGCGCAGACGCCGGTGACCGTCAACCTGAGCAATGGCCAGACCATCACCATCGAAGCCGGCAAGACCAGCGGTTCGGTGACGATTGCCGCACCGAGCGATGACGTCTACAAGGACGTCAGCAAGCTCACCGTAACCATGACCGATGCCAGCGGCGGCAACTTCGAGAAACTCGACGTCAGCAAGACTCCGGTCAGCACCACGGTCAACGACACCGTCGACACAACCGCACTGACCCTGACCGCCAGCGATACCGTCAGCGAAGGTGGCCAGATCACCTACACCGCGACCCTGAGCAACCCGGCCGGCACTGCGATGACCGTGACCCTGGCCAACGGCGCGGTGATCAACATCGCGGCCGGTGCTACCAGCGGCTCGGTGAATTTCCCGGCGCCCGCCAATACGCCGTACATCGATGGCAGCAACGTGCGGACGGCGATCGCCAGCCACAGCGGCGGCAATTTCGAGCGCGTCGAGGCCGATCGTTCGGCTGTGGTGACCAAAGTCACCGACGCCGTCGACACCACCAACATCAGCCTGAGCGCCACCGGCAGCGTTGCCGAGGGCGGCTCGATCGTCTACACCGCCACCCTGAGCAATCCGGCCGGCACCGCCATGAGCGTGACCCTGAGCAACGGCGCGGTGATCAACATTGCCAAAGGCGCGAGCACTGGCACTGCGACCGTCGCCGCGCCTGGCGATGATGTGTACAAGGACGCCGGCAAGGTCGATGCGAACATCACCAAGACCAGCGGCGGCAACTTTGAAAATCTGGTGATCGACAAGACGCCTGCGGTAACTGATGTCACCGACACCATCGACAACAGCACCGTTGCGCTGACCGCCAGCGCCAGCGCGGTAGAAGGCGGCGTGGTTGTATACACCGCGTCCGTGACCGCCCCGGTCACCGGTTCGCCAGTGCTGGTGACCCTGTCCAACGGCCAGACCATCACCATTCCGGTCGGCGCCAGCAGCGCCAGCGTCAACTTCACCGCGCCGAACGATGCACAGGCCGGCGGCAACACCCTGAGCGTGAAAATCGACGGCGCCAGCGGTGGCAATTACGAAAATCTCGTCGCCGACCAAACCCCGGCGGTGACCTCGGTAACCGACGTCGCCGACACCACCAACCTGTCGCTGTCCGCGACCGGCTCCGTGGCCGAGGGCGG
The DNA here is from genome assembly GCF_979258175.1 of Pseudomonas sp. AC255. Classification (NCBI taxonomy): domain Bacteria; kingdom Pseudomonadati; phylum Pseudomonadota; class Gammaproteobacteria; order Pseudomonadales; family Pseudomonadaceae; genus Pseudomonas; species Pseudomonas sp. AC255. The sequence continues at coordinate 5,158,225 of NZ_OZ409841.1, forward strand.
TTCGATTGTCTACACCGCGACCCTGAGCAACCCGGCCGGTACCCCGGTGACCGTTAATCTGAGCAACGGCGCGGTGATCACCATTGAGGCCGGCAAATCCACCGGCACCGTCACCGTTCCGGCACCTGCCGACGATGTCTATAAAGACGCTGGCAAAGTTGAAGTCACGATCAAGGACGCCACCGGCGGCAACTTCGAAAACCTGGTGCCAAGCACCACGCCAGCGGTCACTGATGTCACCGACACCGTCGACACCTCGACGGTCAAACTGACCGCCACCGAAACCGCGGCCGAAGGTGGCACTGTCACCTACACCGCCACCGTCGGCGCGCCGGTCACCGGATCGCCTGTGGTCGTCACCCTGGCCAATGGTCAGAACATCACTATCGAAGTCGGCAAGACCAGCGGCAGCGTGAGCACCACCGCGCCGAACGACGTCCTCGCCGGCCACGCGCCGCTGACCAACTCGATCACCAACGTCAGCGGCGGTAATTTCGAAAATCTTGTCGCCGACCAGACCCCGGTCAGCACCACCGTGACCGACACCGTCGACACCACCAACCTGTCGCTCAGCGCGACCGGCGCGGTGAACGAAGGCGGCCAGATTACCTACACCGCAACCCTGAGTAACGCCGCCGGCACACCGGTCACCGTGACCCTGTCGAACGGTGCGACCATCCTCATCGAGGCCGGCAAAACCACCGGCACCGTGACCGTCGATGCACCGAAAGATGACGTCTACAAAGACGCCGGCAGCGTTGAAGCGACCATCCAGAGCGCAACCGGCGGCAACTTCGAAAACCTCGTCACCAGCACAGCGCCGGCGGTAACCACGGTCAACGACACCATCGACACCACCACCGTGTCGCTGAGCGCCACTGCGAACGTCGCTGAAGGCGAAACCGTGGTCTACACCGCCACGGTGGGCGCGCCAGTGACCGGTTCGCCGGTCACCGTCAGCCTGTCCAACGGCCAGACCATCACCATCGCCGTTGGCGAAACCACCGGCAGCGTCAACTACGTCGCGCCGAACAGCCCGCTGGCGGGCGGCAGCTCCTTGAGCGTGACCATTGATGGCGCCACGGGTGGCAATTACGAAAAACTGGTGGTCGACGGCAAGTCCGCAGACACCGTGGTTTCCGACACCACCGACACCACCAACCTGAACCTGACCGCCAGCGATTCGGTCGCCGAAGGCGGCCAGATCACTTACACCGCAACGCTGACCAACCCGGCCGGCACACCGGTGACCGTGACCCTGTCGAACGGCGCCACGATCACTATTGATGCAGGCAAAACCACCGGCACCGTGACCGTCGACGCACCGAAAGACGACGTCTATAAAGATGCCGGCAAAGTCGAAGTGACCATCGAGAGTGCGACCGGCGGCAACTTCGAGAACCTGGTGCCAAGCGCGGTTCCAGCGGTGACCAATGTCACCGATACCATCGACACTTCGACCGTCAAACTGACCGCCGATACTTCGGTAGCCGAAGGCGGCACCGTGACTTACACCGCCACCGTTGGTGCGCCAGTTACTGGCTCGCCAGTTGTGGTAACTCTGGCCAACGGCCAGACCATCACCATCGGTGTCGGCCAGACTACTGGCACTGCAACCGCTGTTGCTGCGAACGATGCGCTGACCGGCAACGCCCCGATCACCAACTCGATCACTGGCGTAACCGGTGGCAACTTCGAAGATCTGGTGGCGGACAAAACTCCAGTTTCGACTTCTGTCACGGACGTTACCGACACCACCAACCTGTCGCTGAGTGCGACCGGCTCCGTGGCTGAAGGTGGCTCGATCGTTTACACCGCTACGCTGACCAACGCCGCTGGTTCGCCAGTGACCGTGACCTTGTCGAACGGCGCTGTGATCACCATCAAGGCTGGCGAAACCACCGGCACCGCAACTGTTCCTGCACCGTCCGACGACGTCTACAAAGATGCCGGTTCGGTGCAGGCGACGATCACAAGCGCTACCGGCGGTAACTTCGAGAACCTGGTACCGAGCACTGCTCCGGCCGTGACGACAGTCACCGACACCATCGATACGTCGACGGTCAAACTGACCGCCGATACCTCGGTCGCTGAAGGCGGCACCGTGACTTACACCGCCACCGTTGGTGCGCCAGTTACTGGTTCGCCTGTTGTGGTAATTCTGGCCAACGGTCAGACCATCACCATCGGCGTCGGCCAGACCACTGGCACTGCAACTGCTGTTGCTGCGAACGATGCGTTGGCCGGTAATGCTCCGATCACCAACTCGATCACTGGCGTGAGCGGCGGCAACTTCGAAGATCTGGTGGCGGACAAAACTCCAGTTTCAACTTCTGTCACGGACGTTACCGACACCACCAACCTGTCGCTGAGTGCGACCGGTTCCGTGGCCGAAGGTGGCTCGATCGTTTACACCGCTACGCTGACCAACGCCGCTGGCTCGCCAGTGACCGTGACCCTGTCGAACGGTGCTGTGATCACCATCAAGGCTGGCGAAACCACCGGCACCGCAACTGTTCCGGCACCGTCCGATGACGTCTACAAAGATGCCGGTTCTGTGCAGGCGACGATCACTAGCGCTACCGGTGGCAACTTCGAGAACTTGGTACCGAGCACAGCTCCGGCCGTGACGACTGTCACCGACACCATCGATACCTCGACCGTCAAACTGACCGCCGACACTTCGGTGGCTGAAGGCGGCACCGTGACCTACACCGCCACCGTCGGCGCTCCGGTCACCGGCTCGCCAGTTGTGGTAACTCTGGCCAACGGCCAGACCATCACCATCGGTGTCGGCCAGACTACTGGCACTGCAACCGCTGTTGCTGCGAACGATGCGCTGACCGGCAACGCCCCGATCACCAACTCGATCACTGGCGTAACTGGCGGCAATTTCGAAGATCTGGTTGCAGACAAAACTCCAGTTTCGACTTCTGTCACGGACGTTACCGACACCACCAACCTGTCGCTGAGTGCGACCGGCTCCGTGGCTGAAGGTGGCTCGATCGTTTACACCGCTACGCTGACCAACGCCGCTGGCTCGCCAGTGACCGTGACCCTGTCGAACGGTGCTGTGATCACCATCAAGGCTGGCGAAACCAGCGGTAATGTGACCGTTCCGGCACCGTCCGATGACGTCTACAAAGATGCCGGTTCCGTCCAGGCAACGATCACCAGCGCTACCGGTGGCAACTTCGAGAACCTGGTACCGAGCACTGCTCCGGCCGTGACGACAGTCACCGACACCATCGACACTTCGACCGTCAAACTGACTGCTGATACTTCGGTAACTGAAGGCGGCACCGTGACTTACACCGCCACCGTCGGCGCGCCAGTCACCGGCTCGCCAGTGGTTGTAACTCTGGCCAACGGCCAGACCATCACCATCGGCGTCGGCCAGACTACTGGCACTGCAACTGCTGTTGCTGCGAACGATGCGTTGGCCGGTAATGCTCCGATCACCAACTCGATCACTGGCGTGAGCGGCGGCAATTTCGAAGATCTGGTGGCGGATAAAACACCGGTTTCGACCACTGTCACCGACGTTTCCGACACTACCAATCTGTCGCTGAGTGCGACCGGTTCCGTGGCCGAAGGTGGCCAGATCACCTACACCGCGACCCTGACCAACGCCGCTGGCTCGCCTGTGACAGTCACCTTGTCGAACGGCGCTGTCATCACTATCAAGGCTGGTGAAACCACCGGCACCGCAACTGTTCCTGCACCGTCCGACGACGTCTACAAAGACGCCGGTTCTGTGCAGGCGACGATCACTAGCGCTACCGGTGGTAATTTCGAAAACCTGGTACCAAGCACTGCTCCGGCCGTGACGACAGTCACTGACACCATCGACACTTCGACCGTCAAACTGACCGCTGACACTTCGGTGGCTGAAGGCGGCACCGTGACCTACACCGCCACAGTCGGCGCTCCGGTCACCGGCTCGCCAGTTGTGGTAACTCTGGCCAACGGCCAGACCATCACCATCGGTGTCGGCCAGACTACTGGCACTGCAACCGCTGTTGCTGCGAACGATGCGCTGACCGGCAACGCCCCGATCACCAACTCGATCACTGGCGTAACCGGTGGCAACTTCGAAGATCTGGTGGCGGACAAAACTCCAGTTTCGACTTCTGTCACGGACGTTACCGACACCACCAACCTGTCGCTGAGTGCGACCGGCTCCGTGGCTGAAGGTGGCTCGATCGTTTACACCGCTACGCTGACCAACGCCGCTGGCTCGCCAGTGACCGTGACCCTGTCGAACGGTGCTGTGATCACCATCAAGGCTGGCGAAACCAGCGGTAATGTGACCGTTCCGGCACCGTCCGATGACGTCTACAAAGATGCCGGTTCCGTCCAGGCAACGATCACCAGCGCTACCGGTGGCAACTTCGAGAACCTGGTACCGAGCACTGCTCCGGCCGTGACGACAGTCACCGACACCATCGACACTTCGACCGTCAAACTGACTGCTGATACTTCGGTAACTGAAGGCGGCACCGTGACTTACACCGCCACCGTCGGCGCGCCAGTCACCGGCTCGCCAGTGGTTGTAACTCTGGCCAACGGCCAGACCATCACCATCGGCGTCGGCCAGACTACTGGCACTGCAACTGCTGTTGCTGCGAACGATGCGTTGGCCGGTAATGCTCCGATCACCAACTCGATCACTGGCGTGAGCGGCGGCAATTTCGAAGATCTGGTGGCGGATAAAACACCGGTTTCGACCACTGTCACCGACGTTTCCGACACTACCAATCTGTCGCTGAGTGCGACCGGTTCGGTAGCCGAAGGTGGCCAGATCACTTACACCGCGACCTTGACCAACGCCGCTGGTTCGCCAGTGACCGTGACCTTGTCGAACGGCGCTGTGATCACCATCAAGGCTGGCGAAACCACCGGCACCGCAACTGTTCCTGCACCGTCCGACGACGTCTACAAAGATGCCGGTTCGGTGCAGGCGACGATCACAAGCGCTACCGGCGGTAACTTCGAGAACCTGGTACCGAGCACTGCTCCGGCCGTGACGACAGTCACCGACACCATCGATACGTCGACCGTCAAATTGACCGCCGATACATCGGTGGCTGAAGGCGGCACCGTGACTTACACCGCCACCGTCGGCGCGCCAGTCACCGGCTCGCCAGTTGTGGTAACTCTGGCCAACGGCCAGACCATAACCATCGGTGTCGGCCAGACTACTGGCACTGCAACTGCTGTTGCGTCGAACGATGCGCTGACCGGCCATGCGCCGATCACCAATGCGATCACCAACGTCAGCGGCGGCAACTTCGAAAATCTCGTCGCCGACAAGACCCCGGTCAGCACCACCGTGACCGACACCGTCGACACCACCAATCTGTCCTTGAGCGCCACCAACTCGGTGGCCGAAGGTGGCCAGATCACCTACACCGCGACCCTGACCAACGCCGCTGGCTCGCCTGTGACAGTCACCTTGTCGAACGGCGCTGTCATCACTATCAAGGCTGGTGAAACCACCGGCACCGCAACTGTTCCTGCACCGTCCGACGACGTCTACAAAGACGCCGGTTCTGTGCAGGCGACGATCACTAGCGCTACCGGTGGTAATTTCGAAAACCTGGTACCAAGCACTGCTCCGGCCGTGACGACAGTCACTGACACCATCGACACTTCGACCGTCAAACTGACCGCTGACACTTCGGTAGCTGAAGGCGGCACCGTGACCTACACCGCCACCGTCGGCGCTCCGGTCACCGGCTCGCCAGTTGTGGTAACTCTGGCCAACGGCCAGACCATCACCATCGGCGTCGGCCAGACTACTGGCACTGCAACCGCTGTTGCTGCGAACGATGCGCTGACTGGCAACGCTCCGATCACCAATGCGATCACCAACGTCAGCGGCGGCAATTTCGAGAATCTCGTCGCCGACAAGACCCCGGTCAGCACCACCGTGACCGACACCGTCGACACCACCAACCTGTCCTTGAGCGCCACCAACTCGGTGGCCGAAGGTGGCCAGATCACCTACACCGCGACCCTGACCAACGCCGCTGGTTCGCCAGTGACCGTGACCTTGTCGAACGGCGCTGTGATCACCATCAAGGCTGGCGAAACCACCGGCACCGCAACCGTTCCGGCCCCGTCCGATGACGTCTACAAAGACGCCGGCTCCGTGCAGGCGACCATCAGCAAAGCTATCGGTGGCAACTTCGAAAACCTGGTACCGAGCACCACGCCAGCAGTGACCAGCGTCACCGACACCATCGACACCACCACCGTAAAACTGAGCGCAACCGCCACAGCGGCCGAAGGCGGCAACGTCGTCTACACCGCAACCGTCGGCGCACCCGTCACCGGTTCGCCAGTGGTGGTCACTTTGGCCAACGGCCAGAACATCACCATCGCGGTCGGCCAGACTACCGGCACCGTAACTGCCGTCGCACCGAACGATGCGTTGACCGGCAACGCTCCGCTGACCAACTCGATTACCAACGTCAGCGGCGGCAATTTCGAAAACCTCGTCGCCGACAAGACTCCGGTCAGCACCACCGTGACCGACACCGTCGACACCACCAATCTGTCACTGAGCGCAACCGGCTCCGTGGCCGAAGGTGGCCAGATCACTTACACCGCAACGTTGACCAACGCCGCAGGATCGCCTGTGACCGTGACCCTGTCGAACGGTGCCGTGATCACCATCAAAGCGGGCGAAACCACCGGCACCGTGAACGTTCCAGCGCCAGCTGACGACGTCTACAAAGACGCCGGCACCGTGCAGGCGACCATCAGCAGCGCCACCGGAGGCAGCTTCGAAAAACTGGTACCGAGCACCACGCCAGCGGTGACCAGCGTCACCGACACCGTCGACACCACCACCGTCAGCATCACCGGCAGCAGCTCGGTGACCGAAGGCCAGACCGCCAGCTATACCGTGAGCCTCAATCACCCGGCGCAGACCGAAGTGACCCTGAAAATCGTCTACAGCGGCACTGCTGCCGACGGTTCGGACTTCACCGGCGTGTACACCGTGAAGATCCCGGCGGGCGCCAGCAGCGCGCAGTTCAACGTCGCCACCCTCGATGACAAGATCACCGAAGGCACCGAGAACTTCGTGGTCAAGATCGATTCGGCTACCGGTGGCAACTTCGAGAACCTCGCGGTCAGCAGCACCAATGGCAGCGTCAGCACCTCGATCATCGACAATGATGCGCCACCGGTGCTGGATCTGGATGCCAACAACTCCAGCGGTGCGACCGGTGCCGATTACAAGGTGACGTTCACCGAGAACACCCCGGGCGCCGGCGTGTCGATCGCTGACACCGACATCAGCATCACCGACCCGGACAGCACGATGCTGACCGGCGCCACTGTGGTGCTGACCAACCGTCAGGACGGCGATGCGCTGAATCTGGGCAATAGCGTCAACGGCATCACCATCAATGCCAACAGCACCAACGGCACGGTAACCCTGACCCTCTCGGGTAACGCGACCCTGGCCGACTACATGCAGGCCATCAAGAACATCAGCTTCACCAACAGCAGCGAAAACCCGAGCACTGTGCCGCGCGTCATCACCGTGACGGTGACCGATGGCGGCAACTACTCGAACACGGCGACGACCACGGTCAACGTGGTGGCGGTCAACGATGCACCGGTTGCTGCGCCGAGCAATGTCACCGGCAACGAAGACACGCCGCTGGTACTCGGCTGGTCGACCTTCGGCGTCAGCGATGTCGACAGCCCGGCGAGCAGCCTCGGTATCAAGATCACGCAGCTGCCGGGCGAGGGCAAACTGCAGTATCTGGACGGCTCGACCTGGAAGGATGTTGCCAACAACCAGACCTTCAGCAAGGCCGACATCGACGCCGGCAAGCTGCGCTTCCTGCCGGATGCCAACGAGTCGGGCACCAACGGTTACGGCGGCACCGGTCTGGGCAACAATCAGGCGGACTACGCACAGATCAAGTTCCAGCCTACCGATGGCCAGGCGCTGGGCAGCACCGGCACGGTGAAGATCGACATCACGCCAGTGGCGGATGCGCCGACCGTAGCCGTGGCTGACAACAGCGTTAAATCCACCGGCCTGATCAAGGAAGTCTGGACCGGTCTCTCGGGGCTGGGCACTGACGGCAGCGGGGCGAATTCGACCACCCTGAAAAACGTCATCGACGCCGCCGGCAAACCGAACTCCAGTGGCAACGTCACCAACGTGCAGTCTGACGGCAGTGTCGCCGCCGGTACGGCGTCGAAGACCTCGGGCCTGATCTACCTGGAAGCCGGCAAGACCTACAGCTTCAGCGGCGTGGCCGATGACAGCCTGCTGATCACCATCGGCGGCAAGAACGTGGCGTCGGGTACCTGGGGCGCGGGGGTGCGATCAACGGCTCGTTCACCCCGACCACCAGCGGTTACTACACGCTCGACATCTACCACCACAATCAGAGCGGCCCGGGCAGCTACGACGTCAACCTGTCGGTCAACGGCGGCACGCCAATCGATCTGAGCAACGCCGGCGTGCCGATCTACACCGGTGTGCAGGATCTGATCAACTCGGGCGTGACCGTCTCCGATCTGCACGGCACCAACGGCGAAGGTTATTACGACGGCTACAAGCTCAACACCGGCGCTGAAGGCACCACGGTGAAACTGTCGGCAATCAGCACCGCGCTGACCGACACCGACGGCTCGGAAACCCTGAGCGTGAAGATCAGCGGCGCACCGGTCGGTTCGGTGCTCAGCGATGGCGCGGGGCATACCTTCACCGTTACCGCGAGCAATGGCGAAGCCAACGTCACCGGCTGGAACCTCGGCTCTCTGACCGTGACTCCGCCGACCTACTACAACGGCCAGTTCAACCTGACCGTGACCTCGACGTCCACCGAACAGGTCGGTGGCTCCGCGAGCAGCACCGCGACCATTCCGGTCACGGTAGTGCCTGCGGTGTACAACGCGGTCACCGCCACCTCGGGTGATGACAACGTCATCGGCACCGACGCCAACGACATCATCGTCGCTGACATCGGCGGCCTGACCGTGGTGCCGGGCACCAACTACAACATTGCGTTTATGGTCGACAGCTCGGGCAGCATGAGCACTTCGTCGCTGAACGCCGCGAAAGACTCGCTGACCTCGGTGTTCAACAGCCTCAAGCAAAGCCTGGGCGGCAGCAACTCGGGCACGGTGAACATATTCCTGGTGGACTTCGATACCCAGGTCAACAAATCGGTGTCGGTGAATCTCAACGACCCGAACGCGCTGACGATGCTCAAAGCCGTACTCAACTCGATGGGCTCTGGCGGCGGTACCAACTACGAGGACGTGTTCAAGACCACGGCCAACTGGTTCCAGAGCGCCGATGCGGTCGCCAACACCGGGGCGAAGAACCTCACGTACTTCATCACCGACGGCCAGCCGACTTACTACCAGACCGGCGAGCAGACCAACCCGACGCTGTATGGCAACGTGAAACTCGACAGCGTGGTAAACACCAGCAACTACAAGCAGGGCGACACGTTCAGCACCTACATCGACAACTCGCACTACCTGACCATCAACAGTGCTGGCAGCGTTGTGCTGCAAACCTACAACTCGTGGTGGGGCTGGAGCAGCGAGACCCTGGGCACGATTCATGCGCAGGGCGACGGTACTTATGAATTGTCGAACCTCGCGGGTACCGGCAACAGCACCAACTCGTCGACGACCAGCAACTCGACCAGCGGCTTTGCCTTGTTGAGCGGGTTGTCGAGCGTCGAAGCCATTGGCCTGAACAACGACGTCAGCCTCAACGACCTCAAGCCGTACGATTCGGACAAAACGCCGCAAACCAACATCGATCCGAAGGATCTGGCCAACTCGATCATCGGCCATACCGAAGCGACGATGCCGGGTAACGACACCGTCAACGGTGGCGAAGGCAACGACATCCTGTTCGGCGATCTGGTCAGCTTCAACGGCATTGCCGGCGAGGGTTACCAGGCGATGCAGGCGTTCGTCGCCAAAGAAACCGGCGTCGACGTCAGCAAAGTCAGCACCAGCAACGTGCACCAGTACATCACCGAGCACTATCAGGCGTTCGATGTATCCGGCGCGCACGATGGCAACGACACGCTGCTCGGTGGCGCGGGCAATGACATCCTGTTCGGCTCGGGCGGCAACGACCTGCTCGACGGCGGCAAAGGCAATGACATCCTGCTCGGCGGCACCGGTAACGACACGCTGATCGGCGGTCAGGGCAATGACATCCTGATTGGCGGTTCCGGTGGCGACACCTTCGTCTGGAAATCGGGCGACACCGGTAGCGATGTGATCAAGGATTTCAAAGCCAGCGAAGGCGACCGCATCGACCTGCGCGACCTGTTGCAGGGCGAGACCGGCAGCACGATCGACAACTTCCTGAAGATCACCACAGTGGATGGCACGTCGTCGCTGCAAGTCAGCTCGGCGGGCAAATTCAACTCGGGCGATGCCGCTGCGGCCACGCCGGACGTGACGATCAAACTGGAAGGCAACAACTGGGCGAGCGCCAACCTGCACAACCTGATTGCCGGCAGCGATCCGACCATCAAGGTCGATCACAACAACAGCTGAGGCTGAAACAACAACGGCCGCCTCTTGTGAGGCGGCCGTCGCGTTTGCGGGCAATGCAGCGGTGACGATTTCATCGGCGCCCCGCATACTGGCCCGCAGTTGGCTATGCTGCTGACAGCATGACGCTGTTCATTTGTGAGGGATGCTCAATGTTTTACGTGCAACGCGATGCGCAAGGCCAGTTGATTCGCGTGGAAGCTGCGGCGTACGCCGAGGCCACGGAAACGCTGCCCGCCGATAACCATGAGATTCAGGCGTGGTACGCCAACGAAGCCGTGGAAAACAGCCTCAAACAGCTCAAGCAGAGCGACTTTGAAATGATTCGGGTACTCGACGACCTGATTCAGGTGCTGACCCAGAAAGGCGTGATCCGCGTCACCGACCTGCCAGCGGCGGCCCAGGCCAAACTGATGGATCGTACCCAGGCACGTGAAGCGCTGGGCGGGTTGAGCCAGTTGATCGATGAGGATGAGGGCGGGTTGATCTGATCCTCCCAGGATCCAAAGCTTACCCTCACCCCAGCCCTCTCCCGGAGGGAGAGGGGGCCGATCGAGGTGTCTTGCGCTATCCATCGACCTGAGAGATCGAGTCGATTTTGGATTCAGTGGAGCTCTTGCACGTCGGCGTATCTCGTAAATATCCCACGGTCAGTCCCCTCTCCCTCTGGGAGAGGGTTAGGGTGAGGGCGCTTATTGGCTCACCCCCAAGGCTTCGGCTCACCGAGCAACTGCCCCTGCACGCCATACAAGCCCATCTCGCGAATCACTGACAACTCCCCTTCAGTCTCGACCCGCTCGGCAATCAGCGGCAAATCGATGCTGTGCGCCGCGCGCTGGATCGCTTCGATGAACAGGCGCTTGTCGCTCTCCTGATCGATCGCCCGAATGTAGCTGCCATCGATCTTCAAATACGCCAGACCCAACCGCGCCAGGTTGCCGATCATGCTGAAGCGCCCGCCGAAGCGCTGCAGGCTCAGCGAGAAACCGAGCTCGCGCAGGCGTCGGGTCAACTGCTCCAGCACCGCCTGTTCAGGCAATTGCTCCTCGCCAATTTCCAGAGTCAGACGCGCGCCGAGATTGGAATGCGCGCGCAGAATCTCGAAGACCTTGTTCAGCGCCTGCGGGTCGGCCAGCGTCGCCGAGGACAGGTTCAGCGCCAGCGAATCCTCGTGCCCTTTCATCTGATCAAGCACGCGTTCGAGCATCAGCCGATCGAGTCGCGCGGTCCAGCCGAAGCGCTCCAGCCACGGCAGAAAGCGCCCGGCGGGAATGGTCTGGCCCTGCTCGTCGAGCAAGCGCGACAGGACCTTGTAATGCAGCACCAGTTGCGTGTCCTGCGCGGCGACCACCGGTTGGAAATACAACTCGAAACGCTGCTGACTCAAAGCCTGATCCAGCAGTCGATGCCAAGCGTGATGGTCGTCACCGACCTCCGCCACCAGACTCTGATCGATGCACGCCCAATTCTGCTCGCCCTGCCCTTCGGCCTGCGCGAGTGCCTGATCGCCCAGTGTCAGCACCGCTTGCGGGGAGTCGCCGTGAGCGAAGGGCGCCAGCCCGATCGAAGCCACCGCCGGCACATCGGTCGCGCCAGTGGCATGCAGGCTGCTCAATGCATTGTCGAGATTCTGCGCCAGTTGCAGCGCTTCCTCACGCACCAGCCCCGGCGCCAGCACGGCGAATTCACCGCCGCGAATACGCGTGACCAAGTCCTGGGTTTGTGGATATCTGGCGCACTCGCGGGTCAGTTGCTCACCGACAGCCTTGAGCAATTGGTCGGTACGCTGGCCGCCGAGACGCTGGTTGAGCCCGGCCAGATCCTTGACCCGCAACAGCAGCAAATAACCGGAACTGGCCTGCTCCGGGTTGCTCACACGGTTGTTCAGTTGCATTTCGAAATAGCGGCGGTTGGCCAGGCCGGTGAGGTTGTCCTGATAGGACTCGGTACGCAGTTTTTCACTGCGCTCGGCCTGCTCCTGAAACAGCGTCTTGAGCTTCTCGACCATCTGATTCATCGCCTGCACCACGCGACGCAATTCAGGCGTGCGCGGCAGATCCGGCAGGCTGAGAAACTCGCGGCGGGCAATCGCATGGGACTGCTGAACCATGTAATCGAGGGGCTTCAACTGCCGACGCAGCAACAGCGCGCCGAGCACCGCACTCAATGCACCGCAGATCAGCAACCAGCCAAGGCTGCCCAGTGCGCTCTGCCACAGCTTGGCCACGGCGAACATCGGATGGCTGACGACTTCGACCCGCGCCGCCTGCTCCCAGCCACGACTGACCAGTGCATCGCCACCAGCCGGTTCGAGGCCGATCAATTTGACGAACCAGTCCGGCACGTTGCTCACCGCCGGGGTACCGCTACGCTCGACAATGGTCTGCTCGGTCTTCACGTCGACCACGCGGATGCTCGCGTAATAACCGCTGTCGAAAATCGAACTGACCAGCAACTCGACCATCGCCGGGTCGTCGATATTCGGCGTCAGCGACAACGCCAGCGCCGTCGCCGCGTCCTGTGCGTGGGAGCGCAACTGGTTGACGTACTGGGTGCGCGAGCTCTCCAGGCTGACCATGAAGCTGCCGGTGAAGGCCACGACCAGGAACAGACAGATAGCGATCAACAGCTGTTTGAACAAAGACATCTGAGCGCGTGCTCCTAGTTAGTCGTCTCGACCGGGAAACCTTCGGCCTGCATTTTTTTCAGCACATCCTGCCAGCGTGACAGGCGTTTGGTGTCGCCGACCTTTTTGTTGCCCTTGGCGCCGGGCAAATACAGGCCTTCGGCATTGAAAGAGTAGACCGGCAGCAAATCGGTTCGCTGCGCCGCCGGCTGGATCGGATCGATCAGGCTGTCGAGCACCAGCGGCATGGCATCGGGGGTCGCATAGTACGTCAACACCATGTGCGCGCGGTTCTGGCGCAGCGCCTTGACGTAGGTGATGCGCAGCTTGTCACTGGAAACGCCGAGATGGCGCAGGCTGAAATACTTGGCGATGGCGTAGTCTTCGCAGTCGCCGGCGCCCTTCCACAGCGCTTCGATCGGGGTTTCCCAGTAATCCACTTCGCGCCACAGATCTATGTCTTCGACGTAACGCACCTGCTTGTTGAAGAACAGGTTCACCACTTTGAGCTTGTCCATCTCACTGGCCTGCTTCTGCGTCGCCAGCAGATTCTGCCAGGCATCGATGCGCTGCTGCCCGGCGCCCAGTGGCCCATAAAGAGCAGTGGCCTTGCGGCTGATCGCGGAAAAATCCCAATCGGCGTGCAGACCGCCCAGCATGACGCCGGCCAGCAGCAATGCGCAGCCAAGCCAGCGCAAGGTCCGAGGGATCGCGAAACGTACCGCCACTGCAGGTTTCCAGAAGGACAGAAAGGAAGCGTTTGATGGTGAAGCCTAGCCCGGCAAAAAACAATGGCACCGTGAGATCATCGAAGACCCGCTAGACTTGAGATTGCCGCGCAACGTTTTACAAGGTTTGACAACCTGTAGAGCAATCACTAGTGTCATTTGGATCCAAATATTGCGACCTACAGGGTGTGTTGTCGTGACTCAGAAGCCCAAACCGCTGCACAGCATCAAAGTCGAAGGACCGATTCCTGCGCATCTGGCCCGGTCGGTGATTGAAGAAACCCTGCGCTCGGCTATTCTCGATGGCCGCCTGCCCTGTGGCACTGCGCTGCGCCAGCAGGATCTGGCCGATCTGTTCGGGGTCAGCCGCATGCCGGTGCGCGAAGCCTTGCGTCAGCTCGAAGCGCAGGAGCTGCTCAGCGTCACCACGCACAAAGGCGCCGTAGTCGCACCGCTGATCCAGGGCGATGCCGCTGAAACCTACGAGTTGCGCATTTTGCTCGAATCCGAGGCATTGCGGCAGTCCATTCCGCTGCTGACTGAGGCCGAGCATCAACTCGCCGCCGGCTACATCGAAGAACTGGAAGCGCAGCACGACTACAACGAGATCGGCCGCCTCAACCGTCTGTTCCACATGGCCCTGTACAGCAAGGCGCCCAATCAGCGACTGCTGCGTCTGGTGGAAGACGGTCTGAATGAAGAAGAACGTTTTCTGCGTTTCAATCTGGAAGCCATGGGCCTGGGCAAGCTGTCCCAGGATGACCATCGCGCCATGCTCCAGGCCGTGATCGAGCGGGACATCCCGCGCTCGCTCGAAATGCTGGAGCAGCACCTCAACCGTGGCGTCGAGGTCATCACCCGCTACCTCGCGACTCCCGCCGCACAGAAGCGCCACACCGCACGCTGATATCTCGTACGTCGAATAATCCCCTTACAAATCTTCGCGACCGCTCTGCTGCCGGGTCTGGCAGCGGATCGGCGTGCCCGCTGGCGACCGCCCCGACCCTGCCGACGCGTTTCCGCTGCCCGCCGATGACCAATCGGTAATAGCCCTGACGGCAATTTACCCGCACTCTTCCAGCGCCACCCCTACAGAACGGGGACGCGCCGCCCTGACGGCACAGTCCCCGCAACAGGAACCTACGGAAGGAGCCTTGTCACGGGAAACAGGAAGTCATGGCGCCGGTCCCGGCCAACTTTCGCCCCCTTTGAATTCATAAACTTCCCTTGTTTAAAAAGTTGCTTCGAGTGAGGCATTCACTCTTGTTATCGATTTTGGCCGTTATTAGCCGAAAGGAGTAACTACGCCCAAATAAAACTTGATCCGAAAGTTTTATCGGCCACTCTCATATTCAAAAAACAGCCAACTTAAAATAATTGAAAATAAACTTGTTAAATGCATTTGCCCTGTATTAGTTTTTCTCTCGCCAGGTTTGAACGTCGCCGTTCAGCGCGGCATACCTCACGTAACAACCGCAGCACCCGTGGCGCCGCAACGGCGCCACAGCGCAATCAATATTTGCCCGACCAACTTGCTATCCAACTTGCTCGACCGCTTACAGCGACTGAAAAGAACCGTGCACTTCAATCAATGATAAAGGACATCATGATGCCCACTAAGCAGCAACTCGCCCTGAAGAAAGCCGAACTGAGTATTCACCCGATCTTTTCCGAGATTACTTCGTTATCGGTATTACGCCGTTTCATGGAAACCCATGTATTTGCCGTATGGGACTTCATGTCGCTGACCAAGCGCCTGCAACAGGAACTGACCTGCACGCGTTTACCCTGGTTGCCGCCGCGCGATCCCCACGCCGCTCGGTTGATCAACGAGATCGTGCTGGGCGAGGAATCGGACGATCGCCTCGATGCCGGCCATTACAGCCACTTCGAGTTGTACCTGGATGCGATGCGCGAAATCGGCGCGAGCACCACGGCGGTGGAGCGCTTCGTCGCGTTGCAGCAGGAAGGCGTGAGTTATGACGTCGCGTTGCAGAGCGTCGACGTCGACCCGGCGGCGGCACAGTTTGTTCGCGATACCTTGCGCATTGCCCTGGAGGCGCCGGGACACAGCGTTGCCGCCGCGTTCCTGCACGGTCGCGAGAGCGTTATTCCGACGATGTTCCAGCGCATCCTTGATGACTGGGGCATCGGCATCGAACAGGCGCCGACCTTCCGCTACTACCTGCAACGGCATATCGAAGTCGATTCCGAAGACCATGGCCCCGCCGCCGAACAGTTGCTGGAGCGTCTGGTCGATGGC
The DNA here is from genome assembly GCF_979258175.1 of Pseudomonas sp. AC255. Classification (NCBI taxonomy): domain Bacteria; kingdom Pseudomonadati; phylum Pseudomonadota; class Gammaproteobacteria; order Pseudomonadales; family Pseudomonadaceae; genus Pseudomonas; species Pseudomonas sp. AC255. Next base: position 5,174,411 of record NZ_OZ409841.1, read on the forward strand.
GATCCGCAGCGCGCAGCCGAGGTTTACGCCAGCGCCATCGCTGCCGTGGAAAGCCGCATCGCCTTGTGGGACGGGCTGCGCTTGAGCATGGGCGCAAAAGTTGCCGAGGTGACCCAATGAACGCTGCCGACTATCAATCCTTCGCCGAGGCCTGGGAAAGCCGCGCGACCATCCGCACCCGTCCCCGGCGGTTGCTCGAAGACGATCAGCGCTTGATCTATCCACTCAGCCGCCAGCCGCTGGTGCTCAGCGAAACCTTCCTGCGTGAATGCCCACAGCAACGTGATTTCGCCCTGGTGCAGACGTTGTACAAATTCATCAATGACGTAGTGATTTTCGAGACCGAAATCGTCGACAAGACCGCCCGCAGCATTGCCAAGAATCGCTTCGCCGTGGCGTTCCCGTTCGCCTGTCGTTACGACGCGATGACCGTGGTGGTCGATGAGGATTACCACGCGCTGGTGGCCATGGATTTCATGCAGCAGACGGTAGCCATGACCGGCATCGAACCGATTCAGCTACCTGATCAGATCGAGCTGAGCCGGGCGATTCCTGCCGCCGTCGCATTGGCGCCCGAGCCTTTGCGCAGCGCGGTGGAGCTGATCTGCGTGGCCATCGCGGAGAACACCGTGACCGGCGATGTCGCCGCGTTCGCCCGCGACGATTCGGTCAAGCCGTCGATCAAGGGCCTGATGGCCGACCACTTGCTCGACGAAGGTCGCCACTCGAGTTTCTGGGCGCGGATGGTGCGCATCTATTGGCACACCGCCAGCGACACGGACCGCGAAACCATCGCGCAGATTCTGCCGGTGTTCATCGGCCATTACCTGACCAACGACATCCAGAAGTCCTTCGACTTGCGCCTGATCGACGCGCTGACGGTCAGCGAAACCACGCGGTGCTCACTGCGCGAGGAAATCGCCGGACTGGCCTTCCCGATCAACCGCCACCACCCGCTGGTGGGCAACATCGTCAGGTTTTTCCACAACAGCTCGCTGCTCGACACACCGTGCGTGCAGCACGCGCTGCGCGACTATCTGGTTTGAGGAGGCTGACATGAAACGTCTCGACATTTTGCTCACCGGCGCCAGCCAGGCCATGACCGATCTGGCCCGGGAGCTCGAACAGCATGGCCATGCTGTGACCCGCAGCGGCGTGGCTCAAACGGCGGTGGATCTGATCATCGACGATGGCTTTATCGCTGCCGGCGACTTCTGCGCGATCCCGCATCTGCACCTGCGCCTGGGTATCGCCGCGCAAGACCATGGCGGCCTGCCGACCCTCGACTTGCTGTGCTTCCTCGGCTCGTCGCTGATCAGCCGTGTGCCGATTGGCGATGAGCCATCCGGCAACGGTCAGTCGCTACGCCAACGAGCGCTTGCCCATGTGGTCGATGAGGTGGCGTTGCTGGTCAGCCGCTTTTCCCGCGATGCCGATTATTTGCGCCATGCCCCGGCTCTTAGAGCGCCGGATTTCGAACGCCTGGAAGACCTGCTGTTTCTCGACAAGCTAGCGTACGTCCACCGTCTCAACGACACGGCAAACCCGGCGCTGCTGGAGCAGGCGCAAATCCCGCTGATCGAGCGTCTGCAGCCAAGCCTGATCGAGCATGCCGAACGACCGGCGCTGCATGTCGGCGGGAAGACCATCAGCTACGAGCAGCTTCACGCCCACAGCCGCGCGATTCAACAGCGCCTGCTGCCCTTGCTCGAGCAACATCCGCAGCCGTGGGTGGTCGCTGTCTGCCAAGGCAAAAGCCCGGCACTGTTCGCCTCGATTCTGGCGACTCTCGGCAGCGGCGCGGTGTACTTGCCGCTGGAGCCCAGCCATCCATTGCCGCGTCAGCAATACATCCTGGAAAACGCTGGTGCGGTGCTGTTGCTTCACGATGGACAGCAGGCGCTCAGCGAATCGATGGCGGGGCTGGATGTCAGTGGCATCGAAGCGCCGAACGCCGCTCTCGACCGGCCGCTGATGCAGCACCGCCCGGTGCTCGATGCGCCGTGCATGGCGCTCTACACCTCGGGTACCACCGGGCATCCGAAAGGCGTGCTGCTCAGCCAGGCCAATCTCGCCCACTTCACCGCGTGGTACGCCGACTACGTGCAGTTGCACGCCGAGAGTCGGGTGTTGCAGTTCTCATCGCTGAGTTTCGATTCATCGCTGATCGACATCTTCCCCAGCCTGCTCGCAGGGGCAGAACTGGTCGTGCCCGACGACACCCAGCGCCGCGATCCATTGCAGCTGGTTGCGCTGATTCGCCGACGGCAACTGACCCACGCCTTCCTGCCGCCGGCATTGTTGAGCATCCTGCCACTGGAGCAACTGGAGGGCGTGCAGGTGATGACCGGCGGTGATGTCTGCGAGCCGTACGTCATCGAGCAACTGACCCGCCAAGGCACCCTGCACAACCTGTATGGCCCGACCGAAGCCACCGTGCTGATCACCGCGCGCCAGCTCAAACCGGGCGACAGCAACCGCACGCTGGGAGGGCCAATCGCCAACAGTCGGGTGCTGATTCTCGACGACGATCTGCAACCGGTGCCCGATCAAACCGTCGGTGAGCTGTTCATCGTCGGCCCCGGTGTCTGCCTCGGTTACCTGAACAATCCGCAGCAGACCGCCGAGCGTTATCTGAGCCTGTCATTGCCCGGCGGCGAGACCCTGCGCGCCTACCGCAGCGGCGACATGGCCCAATGGGGCGAGCACGGTATCGAGCTGTGCGGGCGGCGCGACAATCAGGTGAAAATCCGTGGCTTCCGCGTCGAGCCGGAAGAGATCGAGCGCTGCCTGCGCGAGAGCCGCTTGTATCGGCAGATTGCCGTGGTCATCGACAATCAGCGGCGCATTCTGGCGTTCCTCGCCCAGCCACAAACCGAGACTGCCCGGGACGAATTGAAGCCTCACGCCCGGCAGTTTCTGCCGGACTACATGCAACCGGTAGCGTGGACCGAACTGGCGCAGATGCCGTTCGCCAGTAACGGCAAAGTCGATCGCAAGGCGCTGTTGGCATTGCCGGTGACGGTGCAGGACAACGCTGCGAAATGCCTGCCGGCCAATGCTGACGAAGCGCTGCTTCTGGAGATCTGGGCCGAATTGCTGGAACTGCCGACCAGCGACATTTCCATCGACGAAAGCTTCTTCAATCTCGGCGGTCATTCGATTCTGCTGTCGCGGATGTTGCTACGCTTGCGTGAGGAATTCGGCCGGAGCATTTCGATCAATCGCTTCATCGAACAGCCGACCATCAGCAAACTGGCGACGCTGGTGCGCGGCAGCGATGACAGCGCCGTGCTCAGCGCTCAGGCCATGGCCGACGCCGAGCGCGAGCTTGATATCGAACCGTTGCCGATCAGCCGCATGGGCGATGTGCACAAGGTCATCGTCACCGGTGCCAACAGTTTTGTCGGCGTGCACATCGTCGAAGCGCTGCTCGGTTGGGGCGCCAGCGAGGTCGCCTGTCTGGTACGTGATAGCGCCGGGCAAACGGCGACGCAACGCTTCGCTCAGGCACTGCGCGAAAACCGTCTGGAGCACCTCGACCTGAGTCGTGTGCGGGTTTACGCAGCTGATATCAGCCGTCCGCAACTGGGTCTCGGCGATGAGGATTATCAGCGCCTGGACCGCGAGTTCGGTGCACTGGTACACAACGCCGCCAACGTCAACCACGTGCTCGATTACGAGTCCCTGGCGGCGGACAACGTCGAGCCGATTTTCGCCCTGCTGAAACTGTGCGAGGGGCGCAGTAAGAAGGTCTTCAACTTCGTCTCGACCCTGTCGGCATCCAGCACCGTGGATGATGCCGGTCGAGTGCTGGAACTGCCCGCCGCCGCGACGCCGCCGATCTACATTCGCAACGGCTACAACCTGTCGAAGTGGGTCGGCGAACGCATCCTTGAGAGGGCGCGCGAGCAGGGTGTACGGGTCAATCTGTATCGCCCCGGCAACATCAGCTTCAATAGCCTGAGCGGCGTCTGCCAGCCGCACAAGAACCGCTTGATGCTGATGCTCAAAGGCTCGATCCAGCTCGGTCAGGTGCCGGCCTTTGCATTGAATTTCGACTTGATGCCGGTGGACTTTCTCGCCCGCTTCATCGCCTTCCATGCCAGCCGTTATTCAGCGGATCGCGCGGTGTTCAATCTGCACAATCCCGAGCCGCTGAGCTGGGATGCCTACGTCGCATCGTTCCGCGAAACCGGCAGCGAGTTTTCGCTGGTCAGCGTCGCCGACTGGCAGCAGCAACTGAACCGGGTCGACGCCGACAACGCGCTGTTCGGCGTGCTCGGTTTCTACCTCAACGGCTTTGAAGAAGACATCGGCGACATCTCGCTGATCGGCCACGCCAACGCCGAGGCCGGCGTGCAGCAGATGGGCGCGCACTACCCACAGAAATCCCCGGCGCTGCTGCGTCGCGGCTGCGACTACCTGAAAGAAATCAACTTCATCTGACTCATCCCAAAGGAGCAACACCATGAGCAATCTGCAACCCGACACCCTGATCAAAAACCCGCAAGGCTGCCACGTTGTGTCGTCGGTGGAAGTGCCGGCGGACGCGGCAAAAGTCTGGGCGATCGTTGGCGATTTCGCTGGCTTCGAACGATTCATTCCGGCGCTGTCGCACACCGAAATGACCGGCGAGGGCGTGTCTTCGCTGCGCAAGAAAATCTTCAAGGACGGCAACGTCGTGGTCGAACAACTCAACTCGCGCGATGAACAGGCACAGCGCATGACCTGGACGACGATTTACAACACCTTGGGGGTGGCGAATCTGTGGGCGGCAATGCAGGTGGAATCGCTGAGCGAAGGGAAGTCGCGAGCGACCTGGACGATCATTGCCGAACCGGCTGCGGGTGGGGATGAAGCATTGCCGGGGTTCAAGGATTTTGTGCAGGGGTTTGCCGATGATGCGATGGGCAATGTGCTGAAGCTGTTTGTTTAAGGCATCGGTTTGGCGGTGATTGAACCGCCGCTTTCGCGAGCAGGCTCGCTCCCACATTTGGAATGCATTTCCCTGTGGGAGCGAGCCTGCTCGCGAAGAACGATAACGCGGTCTGCGATCTGTGAATCAGATCTTGAAGCTGTCGACCAACTGCTTCAACCGGTTCGCCTGCTGCGACAACGCATCACAATCCTTCAACGTTTCGTTGAGGTTGGCCACGCTCTGCTGGTTCAACAGGTTTATCTGGTTGACGTCGACGTTGAGAGTTTCCACCACCGCAGTCTGCTCTTCAGTCGCAGCTGCCACCGACTGGTTCATACCGTCGATTTCGCCGATACGCTGAGTCACGCTGACCAGACGCAGACCGGCCTGATTCGCCACTTCCACGCTCTGCTCGCTTGACGCCTGGCTGGCGTTCATGGTGCTGACCGCCTCACGCGAGCCGACCTGCAGCGAGGTGATCATCTTGTGGATCTCTTCCGCCGATTCCTGGGTGCGATGCGCAAGGTTGCGCACCTCATCGGCGACCACGGCAAAACCGCGCCCGGCTTCACCGGCACGTGCGGCTTCGATGGCAGCATTGAGCGCCAGCAGGTTGGTCTGCTGCGAGATGCCTTTGATCACATCGAGAATGTGGCCAATGTTGTCGGTGCTGGCGTTCAGGGTTTCGATCTGTGTGCACGACAGGCTGATTTTCTGCGACAGCTCGGTCATCGCCTGAATGGTTTGCTCGACCACCTGACGACCGTCGTCAGCTTGCTCGCTGGCGCCGCTGGCGTGCTGCGAAGCATCCGCCGCGTTGCGCGCGATTTCCTGAGTGGCCGCGCCCAGCTGATTGATCGCCGCCGCCACGCTGTTGGTGCGCGCACTTTGCTCGTCGGAACCGACGATCGAAGCGTTGGACGACGCCATCACCCGTTGCGACAGGTCATGTACGTGACGGGTCGCCGACGACACTTCGGAAATCGATGCGTGAATCCGTTCAACGAACTGGTTGAACGCGCTGCCCAGTTCACCGAACTCGTCTTTGCTCTCGACCACCAGACGCCGGGTCAGATCGCCCTCGCCCTGGGCAATGTCTTTCATCGCGCGGCCCATGGTGGTCAGCGGACGCATCAACACGTTGATCAACAGGCTCAGCAGCAAAGCAATCGCCGCGACCGCGACAAACATGGCGATCAACGCCGAAGTGCGGAATTGGCTGAGTGCGGCGTAGGCCTTGTCGCGATCGATCGACAGACCGATGTACCACTGCGCATTCGGCAGATCGCTGACCGGGGTGAACGAGAGAATGCGCTCCTGACCGTTGAGCACGACATTCTGGTTGCCCTTCTCGATGCGCACGCTGGTGTTCGGGTAGATGTCCTTGAGGTTTTTCATTACCTGATCTTTGTCCGGGCTGACGATCACCTGACCGTCTGCACTGACCAGAAACGCATGGCCGAGGCCACCGAAGTCCACCGAGTTGATGATCTTCACCAGGGTTTCCAGGCTCAGGTCACCACCGACCACACCGAGCAATTCACCGTCCTTCTTCACCGGCATGGCGATGGTCACCACCAAGCCGCCGACTGCCGCCATATACGGCGGCGTCAGCATGGTTTTGTCGGCGGCCACGGCCTGCTTGTACCAAGGCCGCTGACGCGGATCGTAACCGTCCGGCATCTTCGCATCGGGGCGTTGGGTGAAGACACCGTTGGCCTGGCCGACGTAAGTGAACTGGAAGTTCGAAGTGAAGGCCGGTTGATCGACAAGGCCCGGCAAGTCGGCATTCCTGCCTTGATGGGCAACGTTCTGCGCGAGGTTTTCCAGCACCAGAATCCGTCCGCTCATCCAGTTCTGCACGCTGCTGGCGGTGAGGTCACCGGCCTGCTGCACAGAGGACTGCAGATTCTGGCGAATGGTGTTTCGCTGCAAGTAATCGTTGTAGAGCGTGAACAACGCGAACGCCAGGACGACGACGCCCGAAGCGGCCAGGAGGATTTTATGGCTGAACTTGAGATTCATTTCATGGGACTTCTTATGCCAAAAGTGGGGATGCGTTCCGGTTGCAACATTCCATGTACAGCGCAGGCAGCGTTCTTCTGGCCGCTCTACTTTGGTGCACGCATTTCTCACCAGTCTGTCGGCCAACGGCGGAGAAATCTTAGGGGCGCGTGAGAAATGGACGCTTTCTGGACAGGATTCCCGCCGGACGGCGTGCCAGAGCGGCTGCGATGGAATTTTTCACAACCGCCATAGGGGCGACGGTTGCAAAATCTGTAACCCTTGATGACAATGCGACTAATTATCATTTGTGACGTTCGGGCTGGCGTGTCATGTCTTCACCTGAGTTGGTCGTACAGGCGCTTTACGGTAGTCATCACGGCTGGCTCAATGCCTGGCTGCGCGCGCGGCTGGGCAACGCAGCGGATGCGGCGGATCTGGCTCAGGACACTTTCCTGCGCCTGCTGCAACGTACTGAACGCCTCGAACTCAAAGCGCCTCGCGCTTTCCTGCGGACCATCGCGCGCGGCCTGGTGATCGATCATTGGCGCCGCGAGGAAATCGAGCGGGCCTATCTGGAAACCATTGCTCATTTGCCTGAAGGCGAAGTACCTGACGCCGAATCGCGCGCGTTGGTGCTGGAACTGCTGGAAAGCATTGCGCGCATGCTTGAGGGTTTGAAGCCGAAAGTGCGTCAGGCGTTTCTCCTGGCGCAGTGCGAAGGTTTGACTCACAAACAGATCGCCGAGCAGTTGGGCGTGTCGGTACGTTCAGTGGAACGATACGTCGCCGATGCGCTGTATCACTGCTATGTGTTGCGATATGAAAGCTGATGCCTGTGGATAACCTCTCACTCGGTCGCCGCGTCGAACTGCGTCAACACGTGGTCAAGCAAGCGATTCACTGGCTGCTGCGGCTGCGCAATAACCACGGCAATTCGCGGCTGACTCGCCAATGCGAGCAGTGGCGCGCCGAGCATCACGAACATGAAATCGCCTGGCAGCGGGTACAGTCGCTGCAAGCCGAATTGAGCTCCAGTCTGCGCGCCGTGCCGGGTGCGCAGGTCGCTTTCAATACCTTGGAAAACAGTGCGCAGGGATTGGGCCGACGCCAGGCCTTGAAGTTGTTGTCGGGCGCGCTGTTGATGGGCTCCGCCGCGTGGCTGGCCAAGGACAGCGCCCCTTGGCAGCAATGGAGCGCCGACTACGCGACGGCGACCGGCGAACGGCGAAGTTTCCAGTTGCCCGACGGCACGCGCATCGAACTCAATACCGCCAGCGCCGTGGACCTGGATTACACCGCGCAGCAGCGCCTGATCAAACTGACCCGTGGCGAGATCATCGTTACCTGCGGTGGCTCTGACGAAGGCGCGGCGGCCGATCGACCGCTGCGCATACAGAATCGCCACGGCACTTATGCGCCGGTCGATGCGCGTTTCATTTTGCGTCAGGAAGATCAGTGCACGCGGCTCAGCGTTACCCGCGGCCGAGTGTTGGTTCGCGCTGGCGGTCATTCCCTCGAAGCGCTCGCCGGGCAGAGTTTTCTGGTCGACCAAAGCGGTTTGCGCGCAGCGCCGACGCCGGATATGGATGCGGGCGCCTGGCTCGACGGTTTGATCGTCACGCGCAATATGCGCCTGGGTGATTTTCTTGCTGAAGTCGCCCGTTATCGCCCGGGGTTTCTGAGTTGCGCGGCGGATATCGCAGACTTGCGCCTCTCTGGGGTGTTCCGTCTGGAGGACACCGACAGGCTGCTGGCGGTCCTGCCGCAGACGCTGCCGGTGCAATTGCGTTATCGCACCCGTTGGTGGGTGACTCTGGAGCGTGCGGTCTGAACATTTTTTGGCGGGTTTTCGCAGGCAGTCCGGCTTAGTCAGTAAGCACTTCAACTCAGCCCCCGCGACTGCCTACGGAAATCCACAATGACTGTCCGCGCCACTTGTAAGAACCCTCTGAATTTCACTGCAGAATCGACACTGCTGCGCCATGCGGTTCGGGCAGCGCTGTTGTCCACTGCGCTGGGCGTCAGCGTGTTACCGAGCCTGAGTCTGGCCGCCAACACCGGCACCGAGATCAGCCACCGCTACAACATTGCTGCCGGGCCATTGGGCGAGGCGTTGAATCAGTTTGCCCGGCAGGCCGGTATCACCCTGGCGATAACACCGCAACAGACTCAAGGTCAGCAATCACCCGGCGTGCAGGGTGAATATTCGACCGACCAGGCCTTGAGCCATTTGCTCGGCAGCTCAGGGTTGGAAGCCGTCAGCCAGGACGGCAGCAGCTACATTCTGCGCCCACTCGCTGAAAGCGAAGCACTGGCCTTGCCGACCACTGATATCAAAGGTTTTGCCCTCGGCAACGCGCTGGGCAGCATGGCCGGCTACAACGCCACGCACAGCCAGATCGCCACCAAGACCAGTACCGCCTTGCTGGAAACCTCGCAAAGCGTATCGGTGGTCACGCGCGAGCAAATGGATGACCAAGGCTCGCAGACCGTCTCGCAAGCGATGCGCTACGCCCCGGGCGTGCTGACCAACCCGTATGGCGCTACGCACCGTTACGACTACGTGGCGATGCGCGGTTTCAACGACGGCTCGGTGGACAACATCTACCTCGACGGCCTCAAGTCGATGGGCGACAGCGGCACCTACAGCACCATGCAGGTCGATCCGTATTTCCTTGAGCGTGTGGACATTCTCAAAGGCCCGTCATCGGTGCTGTACGGTCGCAGCTCGCCCGGAGGCCTGGTCGCATTGACCAGCAAAAAGCCGTTGTATGAGGCCTACCATCAGGTGCAGGCGACAGTGGGGACGCAAGGCCAGCGTGGGGTTGGTTTTGACTTCAGCGGTCCGGTCGATGACGACAAGCGCATTGCCTATCGTCTGACCGGACTAAGCGATCAGTCCGACACGCAATTCGACCATAACAAGGAAAAACGCTTCGCCCTTGCGCCGACGCTGAGCGTCGATTTCAGCGAAGACACCTCGCTGACTCTGCAAGCCTATCTGCAGCACGATCCGGACGGCGGCTATCACGGCGGCGTTCCGGCGGACGGCACAGTCCATCAGCGCAATGGCGAGCGCATCTCGTCGGGCTTCTTCGAGGGCGAGCCGGGGATCGATGGCTACTCCCGTGACCAGCAGTCGTTTGGCTATCAGTTCGAACATCGCTTCAACGATGTCTTCACCGCCCGGCAGAACTTCCGCTATCTCGATTCCAAAGTGAACATGGATCAGGTCTACGCCTATGGCTGGACCACCCCGACCAGCAATGAACTGAACCGCTATTACACCGGCGGTGATGAGCGCCTGCATGCGTTCATCGTCGACAACATGCTGCAGGCCGAATTCTTTACCGGCGCGACCAAGCACACGGTGCTGATGGGCGCGGATTATCAGCGACGTAAAACGGTGGTCGACTGGACCAGCGGTGGCCTCGCGCCGATCAATGCGTTCAATCCGGTGTATGGCAATTCGGCGATCGAAATGTACGGCGACACCAGCTATCTGCGTCGTCTCGAGCAGACCGGTGTGTACCTGCAAGACCTGATCGAGATGGACAAATGGCGCTTCTCGCTTGGCCTGCGTCAGGACTGGGTAGAGACATCCGATGAAAACCGCATTGCTGAAGCAGGGCGTCCTGTTGGCACAGAGATCAATGATCAACGCACGAAACTCACTGGCCGCGCCGGCGCGCTATACCTGTTCGATAACGGTCTGGCGCCATACATCAGCTACTCCGAGTCTTTCAACCCGAACTCCTATGCCGACAGCGCCGGCAACCCACTGGCTCCTACCGATGGCAAACAGTGGGAAGTCGGTTTGAAGTACCAGCCGCCGGGCACCGACAATCTGTTCACCGCCTCGCTGTTCCGCATCGACCAGGAAAACCTCGCGACCAAACTGCCGCAGGAAAACTTCTATCGCGCGGTCGGCGCTGTGCGCTCGCAAGGTCTGGAGCTGGAAGCGCACATGCAACTGACCGATAACTTGAAAGTGCTCGGCAGTTACACCTTCACTGATATCGAATATTCCAGATCGATGATCAGCACCTTGAGCACGCCGACCGATGTAATCGAGAACAAGGGCAACTCGCCGACTCAGGCGCCGCGCCACATGGCCTCGCTATGGGCTGACTACAAATTCGACAGCGCCGCACTTGATGGTCTGCGCCTGGGTGGCGGCGTGCGATATGTCGGCTACAGCTGGGCCGATGCGGAAAACACGATGAGGGTGCCGTCTTACACGCTGTTCGACGCCTCGATTGGTTATGACCTGGGCAAGGTCGGCTTGAAAGGTGTGGATGTACGGCTCAACGCGAACAACCTGACCAATGAATCCTATGTCGCGTCCTGCGCCAGTCTGAACTTCTGCTACATGGGCGAAGAACGCAACGTAGCGGCGACCGTCAGCTATCAGTTCTAAAGCCGTGTCCTGTGCATAAAAAAGCCAGCCCCTGATATCAGGGGCTGGCTTTGTCGTTTCTTCGGGGGTGTTCTGTATGCGTGCGTTTCTGGTTTTATTGCATCGATATATCGGCCTGGCCATTGCGGTGTTTCTATTGCTGGCGGGCCTTACAGGCAGTGTGCTGGCGTTCAATCATGAACTGGATGAATGGCTGAATCCGCAATTCTATAAAGCGACGTCAGTGGGTGAGCGCCTGCCGCCCGGCGCGTTGGTAGAGGCGGTGCAAACTGCACATCCGAAACTGCAAGTCTGGTACATGGAGTATCCCCATGAGACGGGGCATACGGCGCTGCTGGCGGCCGTTCCGCGTAAAGATCCGGCGACGGGCCAGCCGTTCGATGAGCGCAATCAGGTGTTCTATCTGGACCCGATCAGCGCGGAGCAAAAAGGCGCGCGCTACTGGGGTGAATGCTGTTTTCAACGAGAGAACTTCATCCCGTTCATTCTGGAGTTTCATTACAACCTGACATTGCCCGGTAACTGGGGATTGCTGTTGATGGGTGGGGTGGCGATCGCGTGGGTGATCGACTGCTTTGTCGCATTGTTCCTGACCTTGCCGCGGGGCAAGCCCTTCTGGAAGAAGTGGGCGACTGCTTGGAAGGTCAAAGGCGGGCATGCCTACCGCTTGAACTTCGATCTGCATCGCGCCGGAGGATTGTGGTTGTGGCTGCTGCTGTTACCGATCGCCGTCAGCAGCGTGGCGATGAACTTGCCGAGCCAGGTGTTCAAGCCTGCAGTTTCGTTGTTTTCGCCCATCGAGCCGAGCGTTTATGAAGCCAGAGGACGAATGCCCGCCAATCAACTGGGGACGACACAGTTGAGTTATCAACAGGCGTACGAAAGGGCATTGCAGGAAGGGAAACGATTAGGACTGACGGCGGCAATCGGCGAGTTGTATTACAGCTTTGAGTACAACTTCTACGGCGCAGGATTTGGACAGCACGATACGGACGCACATGGAAAATCCTGGTTGTTTTTTCACGGTACCGATGGCCGATTATTGGGACAGGAAATCGCTGGACAGGGAACGCTTGGAGAGCAGTTCTATCGACTCCAGTTGCCCATACATGGGGGACGGATCATCGGGGTAACAGGGCAGGTAATGATCGCGGTACTGGGTGTGTTGATTGCGGGGTTGTCAGGGACGGGGGTTTATATCTGGTGGCGCAAGTGGCAGGCAAGACGCAAAAGCAAGACTCGCAGAACGGCATGATCTTTCGTACACGTTTTAATGACAAAACCCCTGTCTGCGTTAGCAGACAGGGGTTTCGGAATTCAATCTTGACGATGACCTACTCTCACATGGGGAAACCCCACACTACCATCGGCGATACATCGTTTCACTTCTGAGTTCGGGATGGGATCAGGTGGTTCCAATGTTCTATGGTCGTCAAGAAATTCTTTATCTGGCCCGTCAACACGGTAACAAGCCAGCAAAAACAGGAACTTCTACTAAAACAAAACCCCAACTGCTTTCGCAATTGGGGTTTCGGAATTTAATCTTGACGATGACCTACTCTCACATGGGGAAACCCCACACTACCATCGGCGATGCATCGTTTCACTGCTGAGTTCGGGATGGGATCAGGTGGTTCCAACGCTCTATGGTCGTCAAGAAATTCGGGTACTGACTCGGGACCAGACGGCCTCGCTTCAGCAAATTGGGTATGTGACAGCTGGTGTTTGTGAACTTCGAACTTTCGGTTCGTTTCGTCTTCACACACCGCAATCTGGTGCCTTTTCAGGTCAGCAAATTGCTTGGGTGTTATATGGTCAAGCCTCACGGGCAATTAGTATTGGTTAGCTCAACGCCTCACAGCGCTTACACACCCAACCTATCAACGTCGTAGTCTTCGACGGCCCTTCAGGGAACTCAAGGTTCCAGTGAGATCTCATCTTGAGGCAAGTTTCCCGCTTAGATGCTTTCAGCGGTTATCTTTCCCGAACATAGCTACCCGGCAATGCCACTGGCGTGACAACCGGAACACCAGAGGTTCGTCCACTCCGGTCCTCTCGTACTAGGAGCAGCCCCTCTCAAATCTCAAACGTCCACGGCAGATAGGGACCGAACTGTCTCACGACGTTCTAAACCCAGCTCGCGTACCACTTTAAATGGCGAACAGCCATACCCTTGGGACCGGCTTCAGCCCCAGGATGTGATGAGCCGACATCGAGGTGCCAAACACCGCCGTCGATATGAACTCTTGGGCGGTATCAGCCTGTTATCCCCGGAGTACCTTTTATCCGTTGAGCGATGGCCCTTCCATACAGAACCACCGGATCACTAAGACCTACTTTCGTACCTGCTCGACGTGTCTGTCTCGCAGTCAAGCGCGCTTTTGCCTTTATACTCTACGACCGATTTCCGACCGGTCTGAGCGCACCTTCGTACTCCTCCGTTACTCTTTAGGAGGAGACCGCCCCAGTCAAACTACCCACCATACACTGTCCTCGATCCGGATAACGGACCTGAGTTAGAACCTCAAAGTTGCCAGGGTGGTATTTCAAGGATGGCTCCACGCGAACTGGCGTCCACGCTTCAAAGCCTCCCACCTATCCTACACAAGCAAATTCAAAGTCCAGTGCAAAGCTATAGTAAAGGTTCACGGGGTCTTTCCGTCTAGCCGCGGATACACTGCATCTTCACAGCGATTTCAATTTCACTGAGTCTCGGGTGGAGACAGCGCCGCCATCGTTACGCCATTCGTGCAGGTCGGAACTTACCCGACAAGGAATTTCGCTACCTTAGGACCGTTATAGTTACGGCCGCCGTTTACCGGGGCTTCGATCAAGAGCTTCGCGTTAGCTAACCCCATCAATTAACCTTCCGGCACCGGGCAGGCGTCACACCCTATACGTCCACTTTCGTGTTTGCAGAGTGCTGTGTTTTTAATAAACAGTCGCAGCGGCCTGGTATCTTCGACCGGCATGAGCTTACGGAGCAAGTCCTTCACCCTCACCGGCGCACCTTCTCCCGAAGTTACGGTGCCATTTTGCCTAGTTCCTTCACCCGAGTTCTCTCAAGCGCCTTGGTATTCTCTACCCAACCACCTGTGTCGGTTTGGGGTACGGTTCCTGGTTACCTGAAGCTTAGAAGCTTTTCTTGGAAGCATGGCATCAACCACTTCGTGTTCTAAAAGAACACTCGTCATCAGCTCTCGGCCTTAAGATCCCGGATTTACCTAAGATCTCAGCCTACCACCTTAAACTTGGACAACCAACGCCAAGCTGGCCTAGCCTTCTCCGTCCCTCCATCGCAATAACCAGAAGTACAGGAATATTAACCTGTTTTCCATCGACTACGCTTTTCAGCCTCGCCTTAGGGACCGACTAACCCTGCGTCGATTAACGTTGCGCAGGAAACCTTGGTCTTTCGGCGTGGGTGTTTTTCACACCCATTGTCGTTACTCATGTCAGCATTCGCACTTCTGATACCTCCAGCAAGCTTCTCAACTCACCTTCACAGGCTTACAGAACGCTCCTCTACCGCATCATCCGAAGATGATACCCGTAGCTTCGGTGTATGGTTTGAGCCCCGTTACATCTTCCGCGCAGGCCGACTCGACTAGTGAGCTATTACGCTTTCTTTAAAGGGTGGCTGCTTCTAAGCCAACCTCCTAGCTGTCTAAGCCTTCCCACATCGTTTCCCACTTAACCATAACTTTGGGACCTTAGCTGACGGTCTGGGTTGTTTCCCTTTTCACGACGGACGTTAGCACCCGCCGTGTGTCTCCCATGCTCGGCACTTGTAGGTATTCGGAGTTTGCATCGGTTTGGTAAGTCGGGATGACCCCCTAGCCGAAACAGTGCTCTACCCCCTACAGTGATACATGAGGCGCTACCTAAATAGCTTTCGAGGAGAACCAGCTATCTCCGAGCTTGATTAGCCTTTCACTCCGATCCACAGGTCATCCGCTAACTTTTCAACGGTAGTCGGTTCGGTCCTCCAGTCAGTGTTACCTAACCTTCAACCTGCCCATGGATAGATCGCCCGGTTTCGGGTCTATTCCCAGCGACTAGACGCCCTATTAAGACTCGCTTTCGCTACGCCTCCCCTATTCGGTTAAGCTCGCCACTGAAAATAAGTCGCTGACCCATTATACAAAAGGTACGCAGTCACAGAACAAAGTCTGCTCCCACTGCTTGTACGCATACGGTTTCAGGATCTATTTCACTCCCCTCTCCGGGGTTCTTTTCGCCTTTCCCTCACGGTACTAGTTCACTATCGGTCAGTCAGTAGTATTTAGCCTTGGAGGATGGTCCCCCCATATTCAGACAAAGTTTCTCGTGCTCCGTCCTACTCGATTTCATGACCAAGAGATTTTCGCGTACAGGGCTATCACCCACTATGGCCGCACTTTCCAGAGCGTTCCGCTAATCTCAAAGCCACTTAAGGGCTAGTCCCCGTTCGCTCGCCACTACTAAGGGAATCTCGGTTGATTTCTTTTCCTCAGGGTACTTAGATGTTTCAGTTCCCCTGGTTCGCCTCTTGCACCTATGTATTCAGTACAAGATAACCATCTTATGATGGCTGGGTTCCCCCATTCAGACATCTCCGGATCAAAGTCTGTTTGCCGACTCCCCGAAGCTTTTCGCAGGCTACCACGTCTTTCATCGCCTCTGACTGCCAAGGCATCCACCGTATGCGCTTCTTCACTTGACCATATAACCCCAAGCAATCTGGTTATACTGTGAAGACGACATTCGCCGAAAATTCGAATTTCTCAACTAAGAGAACTCACAAATTTTACCTTAGCCTGATCCGTTACCAGTGAAAGTAACGTTCAGTCTATCTTTCTATCACATACCCAAATTTTTAAAGAACGATCTAATCAAAAGACTAGAAATCAATATTCAGTTCGAATATTCATTTCTAAACTCTCAAACTTCGAAGCAGTTTATGGTGGAGCCAAGCGGGATCGAACCGCTGACCTCCTGCGTGCAAGGCAGGCGCTCTCCCAGCTGAGCTATGGCCCCATAACAAAATTGGTGGGTCTGGGCAGATTCGAACTGCCGACCTCACCCTTATCAGGGGTGCGCTCTAACCAACTGAGCTACAGACCCAATTTCGAGCTTGTAACTGTTAGCTCAGAGCTATCAGCTTGGAGCTTAAAGCTGCTTCTATCGTCTTCTTCAATGAATCAAGCAATTCGTGTGGGAGCTCATGCAGCAGCTGATGTCGTCGATTAAGGAGGTGATCCAGCCGCAGGTTCCCCTACGGCTACCTTGTTACGACTTCACCCCAGTCATGAATCACACCGTGGTAACCGTCCTCCCGAAGGTTAGACTAGCTACTTCTGGTGCAACCCACTCCCATGGTGTGACGGGCGGTGTGTACAAGGCCCGGGAACGTATTCACCGCGACATTCTGATTCGCGATTACTAGCGATTCCGACTTCACGCAGTCGAGTTGCAGACTGCGATCCGGACTACGATCGGTTTTATGGGATTAGCTCCACCTCGCGGCTTGGCAACCCTTTGTACCGACCATTGTAGCACGTGTGTAGCCCAGGCCGTAAGGGCCATGATGACTTGACGTCATCCCCACCTTCCTCCGGTTTGTCACCGGCAGTCTCCTTAGAGTGCCCACCATTACGTGCTGGTAACTAAGGACAAGGGTTGCGCTCGTTACGGGACTTAACCCAACATCTCACGACACGAGCTGACGACAGCCATGCAGCACCTGTCTCAATGTTCCCGAAGGCACCAATCCATCTCTGGAAAGTTCATTGGATGTCAAGGCCTGGTAAGGTTCTTCGCGTTGCTTCGAATTAAACCACATGCTCCACCGCTTGTGCGGGCCCCCGTCAATTCATTTGAGTTTTAACCTTGCGGCCGTACTCCCCAGGCGGTCAACTTAATGCGTTAGCTGCGCCACTAAGAGCTCAAGGCTCCCAACGGCTAGTTGACATCGTTTACGGCGTGGACTACCAGGGTATCTAATCCTGTTTGCTCCCCACGCTTTCGCACCTCAGTGTCAGTATCAGTCCAGGTGGTCGCCTTCGCCACTGGTGTTCCTTCCTATATCTACGCATTTCACCGCTACACAGGAAATTCCACCACCCTCTACCATACTCTAGCTTGCCAGTTTTGGATGCAGTTCCCAGGTTGAGCCCGGGGATTTCACATCCAACTTAACAAACCACCTACGCGCGCTTTACGCCCAGTAATTCCGATTAACGCTTGCACCCTCTGTATTACCGCGGCTGCTGGCACAGAGTTAGCCGGTGCTTATTCTGTCGGTAACGTCAAAATTGCAGAGTATTAATCTACAACCCTTCCTCCCAACTTAAAGTGCTTTACAATCCGAAGACCTTCTTCACACACGCGGCATGGCTGGATCAGGCTTTCGCCCATTGTCCAATATTCCCCACTGCTGCCTCCCGTAGGAGTCTGGACCGTGTCTCAGTTCCAGTGTGACTGATCATCCTCTCAGACCAGTTACGGATCGTCGCCTTGGTGAGCCATTACCTCACCAACTAGCTAATCCGACCTAGGCTCATCTGATAGCGCAAGGCCCGAAGGTCCCCTGCTTTCTCCCGTAGGACGTATGCGGTATTAGCGTTCCTTTCGAAACGTTGTCCCCCACTATCAGGCAGATTCCTAGGCATTACTCACCCGTCCGCCGCTGAATCCAGGAGCAAGCTCCTTTCATCCGCTCGACTTGCATGTGTTAGGCCTGCCGCCAGCGTTCAATCTGAGCCATGATCAAACTCTTCAGTTCAAACATCTTTGGGTTTTTAAGAAACCCTAAACTTGGCTCAGCAATCGTTGGTTACATCTTTGATTTCTCGCGGAGTAACTTGTGATGCTGATAATCTTGTTGACTATCAGTCTGACTGCACAAGCACCCACACGAATTGCTTGATTCAGTTGTTAAAGAGCGGTTGGTTAAGATCTTTCGTCTCAACCGAGGCGCGCATTCTACAGCAGCCTCATTTTCTGTCAAGTGATTATTTTCAGAAGTTTTCGAAGAATTCTTCAACAACTTCAACCACTTGCGCTTCCGATCTCTCGTTAGCGGGAGGCGAATTCTACAGCGTTAATCGCTGCTGTCAACACCTCTTTTTCTCCGCTTTCGACCGAGAAGATCGAACCGTTAAAAGAGCTACACATCGCTGCTCTTTCAACTCCTCCCAGGCCTCGATGATCTGAAGCAAGCCGCTGTCGAAAACTGCGTAACTCTTTGAATCTCAAGGAGTTTTCCGTTTCGACTGCGCCGGAAGTGGGGCGAATTATAGACCTCTGGAATCTGCCGTCAACCGTTAATTTCGCTTTTCTTTCAATAACTTGCGTATTGGTTAAAAAACATCCAATCAAATGAGAAAAGAGCTTCTTCTATATAGAAGAAGACTTAAAGGACGCCTTCCTCCTTCAACGCAGCCACCGCGCCTGCCCCCAGACCCAGCACCCGCTGCAGAACCTCTAATGTGTGCTCACCTAATAAAGGAGGCGCATGACGATATTCAACGGGCGTCTCCGACAATCGAATCGGGCTGGCCACCTGAGGCACCATCCCCGCCAATGCATGCGGCAGCTCTATCGCCAGACCGCGCGCCTTCACCTGGGGATCTTTAAACACCTGCGACAGATCATTGATCGGCCCACAAGGCACACCCGCCTGCTCCAGTTGAGCAACCCACTCGGCCGTGGTCTTGAAGACCGTAGCTTGGCGGATCAACGGGATCAGCACCGCGCGGTTCGCTACCCGCAGCTTGTTGGTCGCGAAGCGCGGATCATCCGCCCACTGCGGTTGGCCAGCCACCTCTGCGAACTTGCGGAACTGCCCGTCATTACCCACGGTAAGAATGAAGTCACCATCCGCCGTAGGAAAGTCCTGATAAGGCACGATGTTGGGATGCGCATTTCCCAGACGCTTTGGCGCATTGCCCGTGGTCAGGTAGTTCATCGCCTGGTTAGCCAGACACGCGACCTGCACATCCAGCAACGCCATATCGATGTGCTGGCCGCCACCGTCGTGATCGCGATGAGCCAACGCCGCGAGAATCGCCACCGTTGAATACAGCCCAGTAAGAATATCCGTGAGCGCGACACCGACTTTCACCGGACCGGTGCCCTCATCTCCGTCAGGCCGGCCGGTCAGGCTCATCAAGCCGCCAAGCCCCTGGATCATGAAGTCATACCCTGCGCGCTTCGCGTACGGGCCGGTCTGGCCGAAGCCGGTGATTGAGCAGTAGATCAGATTCGGGTTGAGAACCCTCAGCGACTCATAGTCCAGACCATAGGCCGCCAGACCGCCCACCTTGAAATTCTCGATCAGAATGTCCGACTTCGCCGCCAGGTCGCGCACCAGCTTCTGCCCTTCAGGCCGAGTGAAGTCGATGGTCACCGATTGCTTGTTGCGGTTTGCCGAGAGGTAATAAGCCGCTTCCGATGTGTTCTCGCCGTAAGCGTCTTTAAGAAAGGGCGGGCCCCAGGCGCGGGTGTCATCACCATTGCCCGGGCGCTCGACCTTGATCACCTCGGCGCCCAGGTCGGCGAGGATCTGTCCGGCCCAAGGCCCGGCCAGCACTCGTGATAAATCCAGTACCCGTAGATGCGACAGCGCGCCCATGGTCCGCCCTCCTATTAATAGAACGCCTGCAGACCGGTTTGCGCACGCCCGAGGATCAGCGCGTGAACGTCATGGGTACCTTCATAGGTATTCACCACTTCCAGGTTGACGAGGTGACGGGCCACGCCGAACTCATCGGAGATACCATTGCCACCGAGCATGTCGCGCGCCATCCGCGCAATATCCAGCGACTTGCCGCAGCAGTTGCGCTTCATGATCGAAGTGATTTCAATGGCCGCGGTACCTTCGTCCTTCATCCGGCCCAAGCGCAGGCAGCCTTGCAGCGCCAGAGTGATCTCGGTCTGCATGTCGGCGAGTTTCTTCTGCACCAGTTGAGTCGCGGCCAACGGTCGACCGAATTGCTGACGATCCAGAGTGTATTGACGCGCGGTGTGCCAGCAGAACTCGGCCGCGCCCAGTGCGCCCCAGGAAATGCCGTAGCGTGCGGAGTTGAGGCAGGTGAACGGACCTTTCAGACCTCGGACGTCCGGGAAGATGTTTTCTTCCGGCACGAACACATTGTCCATGACGATCTCGCCGGTGATGGAAGCGCGCAGGCCGACCTTGCCGTGAATCGCCGGAGCGCTCAGACCTTTCCAGCCTTTCTCCAGAACGAATCCACGGATATCGCCGGCATCATCCTTGGCCCAGACCACAAATACGTCAGCAATCGGGCTGTTGGTGATCCACATCTTCGCGCCGGTCAGGCTGTAGCCGCCATCGACCTTGCGCGCCCGGCTGATCATCGCGCCCGGATCGGAACCGTGGTTCGGCTCGGTCAGACCGAAGCAACCGATCCATTCGCCGGAAGCCAGTTTCGGCAGGTACTTCTGCTTCTGTGCTTCGGTACCGAATTCGTTGATCGGCACCATCACCAGTGAGGATTGCACGCTCATCATCGAGCGATAGCCAGAGTCGACGCGCTCGACCTCACGGGCAATCAGGCCGTAGCTGACATAGTTCAGACCGCTGCCACCGTATTGTTCGGGAATGGTCGCACCGAGCAGGCCGACTTCACCCATCTCGCGGAAGATTGCCGGGTCGGTCTTTTCATGACGGAAAGCTTCGAGCACACGCGGGGCGAGACTCTGTTGAGCGAACTGCGCGGCGGTGTCGCGGATCATCCGCTCTTCTTCAGTGAGCTGTTGATCCAGCAGCAGGGGATCGATCCAGTTGAAGCTAGCTTTACCGCCCATGAGTGTGCCCTCGCAATCGGGTGAATTAACGTGGCATTGATCCTAGGCGCGGTTCGCCGTCGGGGCAAACGAGGATTTCGCATTCTGTTGTGCTAATTTCTCACTCCGTACCGTCGCGAATAGCCTTTTATGCGGCGCATTAGTGAGGTTGACGTACATGCGCAGGAAGATTCCCAGCACCGCCGCCCTGATCAGTTTCGAAGCTGCCGCCCGCCATGAGAGCTTTACCCGTGCTGCTGAAGAACTGTCGCTCACCCAAGGCGCCATTTGCCGACAGATCGCCAGCCTGGAAGATTTCCTCAGCGTGGAACTGTTCCGACGCTCGCGGCGTGGAGTGAAACTGACCGAGGCGGGTCTTTCATATAGCCGTCGGGTGGCGACTCAGCTCGATGCAGTGGAGCGCGACACCCTTTCCGTGATGGGCCAGCAGGGCACCAACGTCATCGAGCTCGCAGTCGTCCCGACCTTCGGCACGCAATGGCTGCTGCCACGGCTCAAGGATTTCCAGCTCAAGCACCCGGAAGTGACCGTCAACCTGACCAACCGCACCCGGCCGTTCCTGTTTGCCGACACCGAATTCGATGCCGCGATCTACTTCGGCGATGCCGATTGGTCGGGTACCGAATCCCACAGATTGATGGGCGAGAATCCGATGCCGGTGTGCAGCCCCGCCCTACTCGGCGATCACACGCAGCTGACAGCGCAAGCCATCGCCGAGCTACCGCTGCTGCAGCAGACCACCCGACCTTACGCCTGGCGCCAATGGTTCAACTCGCAGCAACTGAATATCCCTCGCGACATGACAGGTCCACGCTACGAGCTATTCTCCATGCTTGCCCAGGCAGCCATGCACGACATGGGCGTTGCGCTGATTCCGCCGTTTCTGATTCAGCGCGAGCTGACAGAGAAACGTCTGGTGGTTGCCAACTCTCAAGCGCTCTCCAGCATCAAGGCCTATTACCTGATGATTCCGGAGCGAAAAGTCGAATCGGCTTCGCTGAAAGCATTTCGTGACTGGCTGGTAAATCAGGCGCAGAGCTACAGCCTAGAAGAATAAAGGCCTTGCGCAATACCTAACCCCGTAGTCAGAAAAACCAAAGCCCTACAGATATAACTATTTGTCGCTTCTGAGCAGACTGTATCCGAAAGTCGTACAGACGTCCCACAAGCTGCCAAACACGTGGCTTTGAGCCTCTAATGGCGACTCATTGCTGCCTATTCACGCCACCGATGCGAATTTTTTTCAAATTCAGCCAGAATCCTTGCAGGGCACGGCCTGCAAGGGGTTCAACTGGCCATCTGCGACATTCGGTCACGGCATGACTTGTAGTTAATTTTCCGTCACACGTCATAATCCCTTGAAGGGCATAAAGTTCGCCTGCAAAATGCCGCGCCCCGCCCTGATTCGGCGGGATCGTGCTGATCGGCCGCCCCAGTCGCACCATCCGTAGTGCATGGGTTTACTCAATAAGATCACGCAGGAGATTTGACGTGCACATTGGTGTTCCTCTCGAAACCCAGACCGGTGAAACACGGGTTGCTGCAACCCCGGAAACCATCAAGAAGCTGATCAGCCAAGGCCATAAGGTCACTGTGCAAAGCGGCGCTGGCGTCAAAGCCAGTGTCGTCGACAGTGCCTATGAAGCGGCCGGCGCAAGCATTGGCAGCGCCAATGACGCGTTTGGCGCCGAGCTGATTCTCAAAGTGGTCGCGCCAAGCGATGCCGAACTGCCGCTGATCAAGCGCGGCACGGTGCTCGTGGGCATGCTCAACCCGTTCAACAACGAGACCATCGCGAAGATGGCCGAATGCGGCATTACCGCATTCGCCCTCGAAGCGGCGCCGCGCACCTCGCGGGCGCAGAGTCTTGATGTGTTGTCGTCGCAGGCGAATATCGCCGGCTACAAAGCGGTGTTGCTCGCGGCTCACTATTACCCACGCTTCATGCCGATGCTGATGACTGCTGCGGGTACCGTGAAAGCGGCGCGGGTGCTGATTCTTGGCGCAGGCGTGGCCGGTTTGCAGGCGATTGCCACGGCGAAACGCCTGGGTGCGGTGATCGAAGCGTCCGACGTGCGCCCAGCGGTGAAGGAACAGATCGAATCCCTCGGCGCGAAGTTCGTCGACGTGCCTTACGAGACCGATGAAGAGCGCGAATGCGCCGTCGGTGTCGGCGGTTACGCGCGGCCGATGCCGGCGAGCTGGATGCAGCGTCAGGCCCAGGCCGTGCACGAGCGCGCCAAGCAGGCTGATATCGTCATCACCACTGCGCTGATTCCGGGCCGCAAGGCGCCGACGCTGCTCAGCGCCGAGACCGTGGCGCAGATGAAGCCGGGCTCGGTGGTCATCGACCTCGCGGCCGCTCAGGGTGGCAACTGTCCGCTGACCGTCGCCGATCAGGTCGTTGTGGAAAACGGTGTGACGATCGTCGGTCCGACCAACCTCGCCGGTGAAGTCGCCGCCGACGCTTCGGCGCTGTACGCACGCAACCTGCTGGACTTCCTCAAGCTGGTGTTTACCAAGGAAGGCCAGTTCGACGTCAACCTCGAAGACGACATCGTCGCCGCGTGCCTGATGTGCCGCGACGGCCAAGTCATCCGCAAAAACGCCTAAGCAGGGATTCAGACGATGGAAGAGCTTATCTCCCCCGGTATCTACAACCTGATCATCTTCGTGCTGGCGATTTATGTCGGTTACCACGTGGTCTGGAACGTTACGCCTGCGCTGCACACGCCGTTGATGGCAGTCACCAACGCGATCTCGGCGATCGTGATCGTCGGCGCCATGCTCGCCGCTGCGCTGACAATCACGCCTTTGGGCAAGACCATGGGCACGCTGGCTGTGGCACTGGCGGCGGTCAATGTGTTCGGTGGCTTCCTGGTCACCCGCCGCATGCTTGAGATGTTCAAGAAGAAAGCCCCGAAAGCAAAAGAAGAGGCGCCGAAGTAATGAGCATGAATCTCGTGACGACGCTCTACCTGATCGCGTCGATCTGCTTTATCCAGGCCCTCAAAGGCCTGTCGCACCCGACCACCTCGCGGCGCGGCAACCTGTTCGGCATGCTTGGCATGGCACTGGCCATCATCACCACGGTCGGCCTCATCTATAAGTTGGGCGCTGAACTGGCCACGGCTGGCATCGGTTATGTGATCGTTGGCCTGCTGGTCGGCGGCACCGCCGGTTCGATCATGGCCAAGCGCGTTGAAATGACCAAGATGCCGGAACTGGTAGCGTTCATGCACAGCATGATCGGCCTCGCGGCGGTGTTCATTGCCATTGCGGCGGTAGTTGAGCCGCAGTCGTTGGGTATCGTCAAACAGCTGGGCGATGCGATCCCGGCGGGCAACCGTCTGGAGCTGTTCCTCGGTGCGGCAATCGGTGCGATCACTTTCTCCGGTTCGGTGATTGCCTTTGGCAAGCTCTCGGGCAAGTACAAGTTCCGCCTGTTCCAGGGCGCACCGGTACAGTTCAGTGGCCAGCACAAGCTCAATGCGATTCTGGGTCTGGCAACGCTGGTTCTCGGTCTGACTTTCATGTTCACCGGCAACCTTACGGCGTTCGCACTGATGCTGGCCCTGGCGTTCGTGATGGGCGTGCTGATCATCATCCCGATCGGCGGCGCCGACATGCCGGTGGTGGTGTCGATGCTCAACAGCTATTCCGGCTGGGCGGCGGCGGGCATCGGTTTCTCGCTGAACAACTCGATGCTGATCATTGCCGGCTCGCTGGTGGGTTCGAGCGGTGCGATTCTCTCGTACATCATGTGCAAGGCGATGAACCGCTCCTTCTTTAATGTACTGCTCGGCGGTTTCGGCAATACGGCAGATGCAGGTCCTGCCGGTGCGCAGGAAGCCCGCCCGGTGAAATCCGGCTCGGCGGATGACGCGACTTTCCTGCTGACCAACGCCGACACCGTGATCATCGTCCCGGGTTATGGCTTAGCAGTAGCGCGTGCACAACATGCGCTGAAGGAGCTGACCGAGAAGCTGACCCATCGCGGCGTGACTGTGAAGTACGCGATCCATCCGGTGGCCGGTCGGATGCCTGGGCATATGAACGTCCTGCTCGCCGAGGCCGAAGTGCCTTACGACCAGGTGTTCGAGATGGAAGACATCAACTCCGAGTTCGGTCAGGCCGACGTGGTGCTGGTGCTCGGCGCGAACGACGTGGTCAACCCGGCCGCGAAGAACGATCCGAAGTCACCGATTGCCGGTATGCCGATTCTCGAAGCGTTCAAGGCCAAGACCATCATCGTCAACAAGCGCTCGATGGCCAGCGGCTACGCCGGCCTGGACAACGAACTGTTCTATCTGGACAAAACCATGATGGTTTTCGGCGATGCGAAGAAAGTCATCGAAGACATGGTCAAAGCGGTCGAGTAATTCACCACTGCAATAGCGAACGCCCCGACTTGTCGGGGCGTTTTTGTTTGCGCCAGACGCTGGACAATTTGCCGCGTTGTTGCAGATCCGGTAACGGTGTTTTACTGCAAACCCGCGAAATAGAGGCCTCGTTTGCGACCTTGGTAGCGGGACAGGCGCCGGCCAAATTCACTAGACTGCGCATCCTGCTACTCGTTGCCCGAGATAATAATCCATGTACCGTGACCGTATTCGCCTGCCTTCGTTGTTGGATAAAGTGATGAGCGCTGCCGACGCCGCTGCTCTGATTGAGGACGGCATGACCGTCGGCATGAGCGGTTTCACCCGCGCCGGCGAAGCCAAGGCCGTTCCCCACGCACTGGCCGAGCGCGCCAAGGTCACGCCGCTGAAGATCAGCCTGATGACTGGCGCCAGCCTGGGCAACGACCTCGACAAGCAACTGACCGAGGCCGGCGTGCTGTCGCGGCGCATGCCGTTTCAGGTCGACAGCACGTTGCGCAAGGCAATCAACGCCGGCGAAGTAATGTTCATTGATCAGCATCTCTCGGAAACCGTAGAGCAACTGCGCAACCAACAGTTGAAACTGCCGGACATTGCCGTCATTGAGGCAGTCGCCATCACCGAACAAGGTCATATCGTGCCGACCACGTCGGTGGGCAACTCGGCCAGCTTCGCGATCTTCGCCAAACAAGTGATAGTCGAGATCAACCTGGCCCACAACGCCAACCTCGAAGGCCTGCACGACATCTATATCCCGACGTACCGCCCGACGCGGACGCCAATCCCGCTGGTGAAAGTCGACGATCGCATCGGCAGCACGGCGATCCCGATTCCACCGGAGAAGATCGTTGCGATTGTCATCACTCAGCAGTCGGACTCGCCGTCCACAGTATCGGTACCGGACGTTGATACCAATGCCATTGCCGAACACCTGATCACCTTCTTCAAGCAGGAAGTCGCGGCCGGGCGCATGACCAACAAGCTTGGCCCACTGCAGGCCGGCATCGGCAACATCGCCAACGCGGTGATGTGCGGCTTGATCGACTCGCCGTTCGAAGACCTGACCATGTACTCGGAAGTGCTCCAGGATTCGACTTTCGACCTGATCGATGCCGGCAAGCTGAGCTTCGCCTCGGGCAGTTCGATCACCCTGTCCGAGCGCCGCAACAGCGACGTGTTCGGCAACCTGGAGAAGTACAAGGACAAACTGATTCTGCGGCCGCAGGAGATCTCCAATCACCCGGAAGTGGTGCGGCGCCTGGGCATCATTGGCATCAACACCGCGCTGGAGTTCGACATCTATGGCAACGTCAACTCCACCCATGTCTGCGGTACGCGGATGATGAACGGCATCGGCGGTTCCGGCGACTTCGCACGCAATGCGCATCTGGCGGTATTCGTGACCAAATCGATTGCCAAGGGTGGCGCGATTTCCAGCGTGGTGCCGATGGTCAGCCACGTCGACCATACCGAGCATGACGTCGACATTCTGGTGACCGAAGTCGGCCTCGCCGACCTGCGTGGCCTGGCGCCACGGGAACGTGCACGAGTGATCATCGACAACTGCGTGCATCCGGACTTCCGCCAGGCACTGAATGATTACTTCAGCGCTGCCTGTGCAATCGGCGGTCACACCCCGCATATTCTGCGCGAAGCCCTGAGCTGGCATATGAACCTGGAAGAAACCGGGCGCATGCTGGCAGTGTGATTCACACAGATAACCACCGAGGCAAACACAGTTTTGCCTCGAGGGATGCCCGCGAGAAGCAGGATCGCAAAAAAACTGTACTGCTGTACCGGTCTTTTCCTACCGCAAACTCCTACTCAACCCCCTGATACGAGCCGAAATGCACCAATCAAGTGCAGACAGGTACAGTTTGCCCAATTTCGACCCGTACACCATCCATAAACAGTTAACTGCTCACTCACAATACAAATGAACTGTATCTACAGAGACTATCCAAACGAGAGGATCATGGGCACCAGTCAAACCACTACCTGATCCCGCCACAAGCGGAAGGATGTCAACCATGGAACGTACACTCAGTTCCGAACTGTTCTTCGAAGACAAAGCTGTAAACACCCAGGCTTCCCTGCCTCTGCGCGTTATCTCCAACCTGATGTTGTGGCAGCGCCGCATCTCCAGCCGCCACCAACTGGCCCGTCTGGATTCGCGTCTGCTGGCCGACGCCGGTATCAGCGAAGCACAACGCTACGAAGAGCTGAGCAAGCCGTTCTGGCGCTAAGCAGCGTCGCTGGCTCTGGTCGTCAGACCCACCGCCAGCAACCCGAATTGCACAAGCAAAACCCGTCGTGGGCAGCCACGACGGGTTTTGTCGTTTCAGGGCCTTGAATGCTCTAAAACGCATAACTGAACGAGAACAGGTACAATTTACGAAAGCCTCAGGTAACACCAGTACAGTTATGCAGAACCTTTGGAGTATCACTGGCCACCACTGGGCGAACCGGATTTGGCAGCCTAATATCCATGCAGAACGTGGCGAACGTTGCGCAACAGGCGTCTGACTCCTCAGATACCGAGCCACCTCTCACTACGGTTTATCCAAAGGAGTTACATCATGACCCGTCTTCGCCTGCTCAGTGCCGCCGCCCTGCTGGCCGTGGCTGCCAACGCCAGTGCTACCAGTTTCATCGTCACCACCGACTCGATCGTCGGCGCGCTGAAAGCCACTTCCGACGCCACTTCCGATGTGACCTCCTCGTTCCGTGACGACAAGATCGTCCTCGCCGCCCGCGACGATGCCGCCAGCTTCGTGGCCAGCGAAGGCGATATCCGTGGGGTGAAGCTGGAAAGCGCGCTCGATCACATCCGCCATCAGGCGCCACAACTCAATGCCACCGATGCCCAATTGGCTCAGGCCATTCTGACGCTCTGATCGCTTGCGGTATTGCGGGACACGCCAGCCGTGTCCCGATGTTTCAACGCTGGCTCTGGCCCGGGCATTTGCGCTAGCCTTCAGGCTCGCTAACAGTTGTCGAGTCCCATGCGCTTTCTTCCAACTTTGCTCATCTCTTCTACTCTATTCACCGCCTGCTGGGCGATGTCTGCCAACGCCTTCGATGCTTTCAATGCATCGACCCAAGGTACGGTTGTCAGCGGTTACGCCACCAGCATGGTGTCTTCTGCGCCGTTCGACCGTAAACTGCTGCTCGCCGCCCATGATGACGCGGCCGCCTTCGTCGCCAGTGACGGTGAATGGCGAGGCGCACGGCTGGAATCCGCGCTGCATTACCTGCGCAAAACCCGGCCGAAACTTCATGCCAGCGACCTTGAACTGGCAGAAGCAATTCTCGTCCAATAGTTATCCTTGTCCTTCCGGAGTCGTTCCATGCGTAGCCCGCTGATTGCTGCCGCCCTTGGCCTGTTTGTGTTGGCCGATGTGGCCCAGGCGCACACCCTGGTAGCCACCAGTAACATCATCGTTCGTGCCTCCCAGCGCAGCATCGATTTCACCTCCGATACCACCACGTCGATTCGCGACTCGAAAATCATCCGCGAAGCCCACGACGACGCCGCCAGTTTCGTCGCCAGCAACGGCGACATCCGTGGCGCGCACCTCGAAGCCGCTCTCAACACCTTGCGTACACGGGTGCCGGAAGCGCGCGACGCCAGTGACCAGGTACTCGCCGAAGCCATCCTCGCACTGTGAGGTCCGTTGGCGCCTGGCTGCTGGCCGGGGCGTTGTTGCTGCTTGGCAACAGCGCCCACGCCGGCCTGCAATTGCGGCTCAAGACCGAGGGTCTGAGCCCCGCTCAACAACAGGCCAGTCAGGCGCTGATTGATGAGGCCATGGCGAAACTGCCGCCGAGCTTCATCGAGCGGCTGGATCGGCGTATCGATGTCGGCTGGACCGACGACATGCCGGCCAATGCTTACGGGCAGGCGACGCTGGTTGCCGAACTTGATCTGAATCGCAAGCTTCTCGCAGCTCTCACCGATGGCAGCGCGGCGAAAGAGAAAACCAATCGCCCCCACGGCACTGTGCGCCAGGAACTGCTGGCCACAGTGCTGCACGAAATCACGCATATCTACGACCGCGCGCGTTTATGGCCAAGCGCCGAGCGCACGTTGATCCAGCGCTGCACCCGACGCTTCAACAGCGCCGGGCTGATCGGTATTCCCGATGAGTGTCGCGGGCAGAACGGTCGCCGCTTCACCATCAGCGACGATCCGCGCCTGCTCGATCTGGCCGGGTGGCAACAGTACGTCGGCCGCCGTGGCGAGCGTGAACAACATAACCGGCAGATCGCTCGCAGCCCGGACCTCTACGAAATTTCCAGTCCCAAGGAATATGTCGCGGTCAACATGGAGTACTTCCTCCTCGACCCGAGCTACGCCTGCCGCCGCCCGGCGCTGTATCGCTACTACAAAGAACATTTCGGCTGGGCGCCGCCAGCGCAGGACACCTGCAGCAAGAGCTTTGCCTTTCTCAATGCGGGCAATGACTTCGCCAAGCAACCCTTGGGACAAGTCGATCCGGAACGGGTCTACGCGGTCGATTACCTGCTGGCCGAGGCCAATCAGAACTGGGTCAGTCGCTGGGGCCACAGCATGCTGCGCCTGGTGATCTGCGCCCCGGTCGCCCGCGCGGTCCGGATTGCCGCCTCGACCTTGACCAGCACCTGGTGCTGTCCTATCGCGCCTTCGTTGGCGATGTGCAGCTGTCGAGCTGGGATGGACTGGTCGGCAAATACCCGTCGCGGCTGTTCGTGTTGCCGCTGGCACAGGTGATCGACGAGTACACCAAGACCGAGCTGCGCAGCCTCGCTTCGGTGCCGTTGAGTCTGTCTCGCGAGGAAATCGAAGGCGTGGTCGAACATGCCGCCGAGATGCACTGGAGCTACGACGGCAACTATTTCTTCCTGTCCAACAACTGCGCGGTAGAGGGTTTGAAACTGTTGCGCAGCGGCAGCAATAACAGCCAACTGGTCGGCCTCGACAGCATCATGCCCAACGGCTTGCTGGAAGTGCTCAAGGGCCGTGGTCTGGCCGACACCAGTGTGCTCGACGATCCGAAAGAAGCGCTGCGTCTGGGTTACCGCTTCGACTCGTTCCGCGATCGCTATCAAGCGATGTTCGATGTATTGAAGAAGCAGCTGCCGATCAAGCAGACCACTGTCGAAGACTGGCTGTCACTCAGCGCTGAGCAACGCCGCGAATGGTTCGACCGCGCCGACCTGCGCACCAGCGCGGCGCTGTTGCTGCTTGAGCAGGCGAGTTTCCGCCGACAGTTGTTGCTGGCACAGGATGAGGTCAAGCAACGTTACCTCGGCGCCCGCGAGCTGGAAAACGGCGGCATGGACAAGGCCAACGCGACCTTGCAGGAGATTCTCGCCAACAGTGGTTTCCTCAGCCGCCCGGCGGAACTGCTCGACTCTAAAGGTTACGGACTGCCCCAGCCGAGCGAGTTTGGCCGACTGGAAGCGGAAAGCAGCCAGCGGCAGAAGAAGCTGCTGGCGCTGTCCGGCGACCTCGATACTGAAGTGCGCAAGCTGCTCGAACCCAAGCGCGCCGCCGAGATTGCCGCCAGCGAGGCCAACGTGAAACAGATTGGCGAGCATCTGCGCAAACTGCACAAGGCTTCGGGCGGACTGCAATTGCCCTGAGCACAAAAAAGGCTTCAGAACGCCTGTTCTGAAGCCTTTTTGTTTTCCCCTGCGGCTTTAGAGGCGAGCCTTGCGCACGCCTTGGGACAGCGCCGAACACAGACTCAACACGCCATCGATGGCCTGCTCAGGCGTATCGGCACTGGCGATGTGATCGATCAACGCCGAGCCCACCACCACACCGTCAGCCAGACGCGCGATGGCCGCAGCCTGCTCCGGTGTACGGATACCGAAGCCAATGCTGATCGGCAGGTCGGTATGCCGACGCAGACGTGCAACCGCCTCTTCCACGTGTTCCAGAGTCGCTGCACCGGCGCCGGTGACACCCGCGACCGACACGTAGTAGACAAAACCGGAACTGCCGTTGAGCACACGCGGCAGACGCGCGTCGTCGGTGGTCGGCGTGGTCAGGCGGATGAAATCCAGCCCGGCAGCCTGCGCCGGGTCGCACAGTTCTTCATTGTGCTCTGGTGGCATGTCGACCACGATCAGGCCATCGACGCCGGCATCCTTGGCTTCTGCGATGAAACGCTCGACGCCGAATTTGTGAATCGGGTTGAAGTAACCCATCAACACCAGCGGCGTGTCGCTGTTGCTTTCACGGAATTCGCGCACCATTTGCAGGGTTTTCGCCAGATTCTGTTTGGCGCCCAGGGCGCGAATGTTGGCCAGCTGGATCGCCGGGCCATCGGCCATCGGATCGGTGAACGGCATGCCCAGCTCGATCACATCGGCACCTGCGGCAGGCAGGCCTTTGAGGATTGCCAGCGAAGTGTCGTAGTCAGGATCACCAGCGGTGACGAAGGTCACCAGCGCCGCGCGGTTCTGTTGCTTGAGGTCGGCAAAGCGGGTTTGCAGGCGGCTCATCAGTGTTTCTCCTGCTGCGACTGTTGCATATGGTGCATCACGGTTTGCATGTCCTTGTCGCCACGGCCCGAGAGGTTGACCACCATCAGGTGATCCTTCGGCAGCTTCGGTGCACGTTTGAACACTTCGGCCAGAGCGTGGGCGCTTTCCAGGGCAGGAATGATCCCTTCCAGACGACAGCATTTGTGGAACGCTTCAAGCGCTTCGTCGTCGGTTACCGAGGTGTACTGGACGCGGCCGATGTCGTGCAACCAGGCGTGTTCAGGGCCGATGCCCGGGTAATCGAGGCCAGCGGAAATCGAGTGGGCGTCGATGATCTGGCCGTCGTCGTCCTGCAGCAGGAAAGTCCGGTTACCGTGCAGCACGCCCGGCACACCGCCGTTCAGGCTGGCTGCGTGCTTGCCGGTTTCGATGCCGTAACCGGCGGCTTCGACGCCGATGATCTCCACGCTCTTGTCATCGAGGAACGGGTGGAACAGGCCCATGGCGTTCGAACCGCCACCGATGCATGCCACCAGACTGTCCGGCAGACGACCTTCTTGAGCCTGCACCTGATCGCGGGTTTCCTTGCCGATGACGGCCTGGAAGTCGCGGACCATTGCTGGATAAGGGTGTGGGCCGGCCACGGTGCCGATCAGGTAGAAGGTGTTGTCGACGTTGGTCACCCAGTCACGCAGGGCTTCGTTCATCGCGTCTTTCAGGGTGCCGGTGCCGGCCACCACCGGAATGACTTCAGCGCCCAGCAGCTTCATGCGGAAGACGTTGGCCTGCTGACGTTCGATGTCGGTGGTGCCCATGTAGATCACGCAATCGAGACCGAAACGCGCAGCAACGGTGGCCGTGGCCACGCCGTGCATGCCGGCGCCGGTCTCGGCGATGATGCGCTTTTTGCCCATGCGCCGCGCCAGCAGGATCTGGCCGATGCAGTTGTTGATCTTGTGCGCGCCGGTGTGATTCAGCTCTTCACGCTTGAGGTAGATCTTGGCGCCGCCGCAGAACTCGGTCAGGCGTTCGGCGAAATACAGCGGGCTTGGACGTCCGACGTAATCACGCTGGAAGTAGGCCAATTCTTCTTTGAATGCCGGATCTTCCTTGGCAGCTTCGTATTCGCGGGCCAGGTCGAGGATCAACGGCATCAGGGTTTCCGCTACATAACGGCCACCGAACGCACCGAACAGGCCGTTGGCGTCAGGGCCGTTACGCAGATCAGAGGTGTTCGAAGTCTGGGTCATGGGTCGCTCCAGGTGAATTCGGTCAGAAGACAATGACGACCACTCTACCCCTGACTTTCCAGGCTGAAAACCGATAAGATCGCCGCAACCTGTCAGGAAAACTCACAGATACCATGAGCCACGACCTTCCCCCGCTCAATGCCTTGCGCGCCTTCGAGGCCACCGCCCGTCTGAACAGCGTCAGTCAGGCTGCCGAGCAGCTGCATGTCACTCACGGCGCTGTGAGCCGCCAGCTGAAAGCGCTTGAAGAACATCTCGGCGTGAGCCTGTTCGTCAAGGACGGGCGCGGCTTGAAACTCACAGATGCCGGCGTGCGTCTGCGCGATGCCAGCGCAGAGGCGTTTGATCGCTTGCGCACTGTTTGTGCGGAATTGACCCAAAGCACTGCCGATGCGCCGTTCGTGCTTGGTTGTTCGGGGAGTCTGCTGGCGCGCTGGTTCATTCCGCGCCTGGGGCGGTTGAATGCCGATTTGCCTGATCTGCGACTGCACCTGTCGGCCGGTGAAGGCGATCTCGACCCTCGGCGCCCGGGCCTCGATGCGCTATTGCTGTTCGCCGAGCCACCGTGGCCGGCCGATATGCAGGTCTATGAACTGGCGGCGGAACGCATCGGCCCGGTGATGAGCCCGTTATTCAGCGGTTATCAGAACCTGCACGACGCTCCTGCCGCAGAATTGCTCAAGCAGCCCTTGCTGCACACCACCTCTCGCCCGCAAGCCTGGCCCAGCTGGGCACAGCAAAACCACCTCGATCCCAAGGCGTTGAAGCTCGGGCAAGGTTTTGAGCATTTGTATTATTTGCTGGAGGCGGCTGTTGCAGGTCTCGGCGTGGCAATCGCACCGGAGCCGTTGGTAATCGAAGATCTGAAGGCAGGGCGCCTGGTTGCGCCATGGGGCTTCTGCGAAACCCCGGCGCAACTGGCGTTGTGGCTACCCAAGCGCGCCGCGGACGGGCGCGCCCGGCAACTGGCGCAGTGGCTCAAAAACGAGCTGCGCCAGCCTGATCACTCACCGCGCTTGAACAAAAAGTAGGCAGCGAGCAGACCGATTGCACCGACAGCCACACCGGCTGTGGTCCAAGGATGTTCCTGCGCGTAATCACGAGTGGCAATGCCGGTCTCGCGGGTTTTCACTTTGACTTCTTCGTACGCGTCGCTGAGCAGATGACGGGAATGTTTCAATGCACTTTCGGCATTGCTTTTCAGCGCCTTGAGGGTCTTGCGCGACTCGTCCGAAGCATCGTCTTTCAAGCTTTCCAACGATTTGAGCAGACTCTCGATCTCGGCTTCCATGCTTTGCAACGAGGCTTTACGTAAAGAGGTGTTGGCCATGGTGGCTCTCCTGCATTGGTGATGAGTGGCGTGTGTTGGTTGGGACTTCACCACTTCGAGAAAGTGCAGAAATTCTGAACTTCGGCAGCGCAGAGGCGCCGAAATCAACAGTGCAATTGCCTGCTAGGCTCAATTTCATACGCCATTCCAACCCAAGGAGAACGCCATGAGTGACCATCACACGTACAAGAAAGTCGAGCTGGTCGGTTCGTCCACCACCAGCATCGAAGACGCCATCAACAACGCACTGGCCGAAGCCAACAAAACCCTGCGCAATCTGGAATGGTTTGAAGTGACCGAAACCCGTGGCCACATCGAAAACGGCCAGGTGGCGCACTTTCAGGTAACGCTGAAAGTCGGCTTCAAGATTGCCGCCAGCTGAGTTTGAGCTAGTCTTCTGAACTTGCGCGCTGGCCGAGTGCCATAGGGAATGGCAAAGCGCTACAAGGTGAGCGCATCGGGTGGATGACCCGATGCCCGCCTCATTCAATCCGACCAGGGAGTGCGACCGATGAAGAAGTTCATGTTGGCAGTAGGTTTGTTGAGCCTTGCGGGTGGTGCGTTTGCAGCCGGCAAGCCTTGTGAAGAGCTGAAAAGCGAAATCGCCGCGAAGCTCGACGCCAAAGGCGTATCCGGTTATTCGCTGGAAGTTGTCGACAAGGGTGCGGCCGCTGATGGCGACGTCGTCGGCAGTTGCGAAGGCGGCAGCAAGGAAATCGTCTACAAGCGAGGTTGATTGCGCCTGAAATACGAAAGCCGACGCGGATGCGTCGGCTTTTTTGTGGACGATGATTTTCCGGGTAGGAGCTGCGGGACGCTGCGATATTTTGATCTTGATTTCAAATCATAATCAAAAGATCGCAGCCTCGTTGCACTCGACAGCTCCTACAAGGGTTCGCGTTATCCCTTCATGACTTGGGCCAGCAATTCGTAGGAATGGATGCGATCGGCGTGTTCGTAAAGATCACTGGTGAAAATCAGCTCATCCGCCTGGGTCTGCTCGATCAACACTTCCAGTTTGGCGCGGATCTTCTGCGGGCCGCCGACCATGGCGAGACCGAGGAAATCGCCCACCGCTTCACGTTCATGGGGCAGCCACAGGCCGTCCATGGTTTTCACCGGTGGACGCTGCACCAGGCTCTGGCCACGCATCAGCGCAAGAATGCGCTGGTACACAGACGTCGCCAGGTAATCGGCTTGCTCATCGGTATCCGCTGCCACCAGCGGCACGCCGAGCATCACGTACGGCTTGTCGAGCACCGCCGACGGTTTGAAGTGATTGCGGTAGATGCGGATCGCCTCGTGCATGAAGCGCGGCGCGAAGTGCGAGGCGAAGGCGTAAGGCAAGCCGCGCTCACCCGCCAATTGCGCACTGAACAGGCTTGAGCCGAGCAGCCAGACCGGCACGTTGGTGCCGGTGCCGGGCATGGCGATCACCCGTTGTTCCGGAGTGCGCGGACCGAGGTAGCGCATCAGTTCGGAAACGTCTTCAGGGAAGTCGTCAGCGCTGCCCGAGCGCTCACGGCGCAAGGCGCGGGCGGTCATCTGGTCAGAGCCGGGCGCGCGACCCAGACCCAGGTCGATCCGTCCCGGGTACAGGCTCTCGAGGGTGCCGAACTGCTCGGCGATCACCAGCGGCGCATGGTTGGGCAGCATTACCCCGCCGGAACCGACGCGGATCGTCGACGTGCCTCCGGCCAGATAACCGAGCAACACCGAAGTTGCCGAACTGGCGATGCCGTCCATGTTGTGATGTTCGGCGACCCAGAAGCGCGTGTAGCCGAATTTCTCGGCATGCTGCGCCAGGTCCAGCGAGTTGCGCAGCGATTGCGCCGCGCTGCCGTTTTCGCGTACCGGCACCAAGTCGAGGGTGGAAAATTTTACGTCGGACAGTTTTTTCATGAACCTGCATCTCCGGGTGGGGAGGCAGGTTTTTCTTGCGAGCGAAAACCTGCCAAATCCATAAGCGTGTTTTATGGAATGAGGGCATATACCCGAGATTCAATAGCAGCGACGAAATTTCCTACTAAAAAAGTCAACGATTCAGCCAGGCTGAACTTTGTTCCGCCGTCTATCCTCAGAAGCCTTGCTAGTAAAAACCGCGACGGCGCGGCGTTCCGCGCCACATTTGAGGAGGCAGACATGGCTATCGTGAAAAAGGCATCGGCGCATTGGGAAGGCGATCTGAAAACCGGTCTCGGCTCGATCTCCACCGAAACCGGCGTACTGCGGGAAGCACCGTACGGCTTCAAGGCGCGCTTTGAGGGCGGCAAGGGCACCAACCCGGAAGAACTGATCGGCGCGGCTCACGCCGGCTGCTTCTCCATGGCGTTTTCGATGATTCTCGGCGATGCCGGCCTGAAGGCAGACAGCATCGACACCAACGCTGAAGTCACCCTCGATCAGGTTGACGGCGGCTTCGCAATCACTGCGGTAAAGCTGATTCTCAAGGCGAAGATTCCAGGCGCAACTCAGCAGCAGTTTGAAGAACTGAGCAACAAGGCCAAGGAAGGTTGCCCGGTTTCCAAGGTGCTGAATGCGAAGATCACGCTTGAGGCTTCGCTCGTCAGCTGATTCGGCGTTTGCCGGGCTGACGCCTTCGCGAGCAGGCTCGCTCCCACAGGGGATTTGTGCACGTCGCGGATCCAGTGTGGGAGCGAGCCTGCTCGCGAACGCAGTCTCGAAACCAGCTCAGCGGCCGGCAATTAATACAAGGTGTGAGCAAAGTCAGAACCCGCTCCGCAGAATTGTGGTCGAATAATCGACAGCAGCTTCAGCGCACACCCGTGCGCGCTGCCTCAAGGAGCTTCATCGATGAAACGTATTGGCTTGGCGATCCTTTGCAGTGCATTGGCCACTTCCGCTTTCGCAGCCCCCAAGGACTGCGAAAAGCTCAAAAAAGAAATCGAGGTCAAAATTCAGGCGAAAGCGGTCCCTACGTACACCCTGGAAATCATCACGGCGGAGGAGGCGAAGCAGCATGACTCAGCCATGATCGTCGGTTCTTGCGAGAACGGCACCAAACGGATCATCTACCAGAAAAACGACAGCTGAAGCGCTAGATGATGCAGTGGAACTCGCGGTCTTCAGCAACGATCTCGCGCTTGGCATTGTACAAACGCGCGCTCGGCGTAAACGCCAGCGAGCGGCCTTCCAAGAGATAACGCTGGCCGGCCTCGAAGTGGTCATAGCGGATCGTCAGATAACACAAACGCTCCACCGGGCCGGTGAGCAGACTGCCACCACCGCCAAACACTTCGAAGTCGAAACGCACCCGCAGCTCGTGGCTGCCGGGCGTCACCTGAAAGAAGCGCCCGTCGCTCAAGCGCTGGTTATCGAGACGCTCGGCCATCAGCAACTTGCCGCCGGGGCTTGGCGTAGAGAAGTCGACCCAGGCCATGTGCGGGTCAACCGGTGGCAATGGCGTCTGGCAACCGGCGACAAGACCGACAACGAGCAACAGCAGCAAGGTACGCATGATGGATATCCGCAGATTCGAATAGCCAGCATAGCGCCGATCAACTGCTCTGACAGCCCGCCGGTGTGCCCTGACCGACAACCTTGCGCTTTTCGTCATACAGCTTGGCCCAAGGCCGGAAGCCGATGCTGCCCGCCTGCAGCTGATAGCGCTGGCCGGCATTGAAATCCTTGAATTTCACGCTCAACTGGCAATCGCGCCACAGCGGTTCGGCAGTCGGGCCGATGTTGGTGGCTTCGACCGGGAATTGATAGCGCACCTTCAGCTCATGGCTGCCGGGCTGCACTTCGAAATAGCGTTTGTCGATGGCCTGGGTGGCATCGACTTGTACGGCTTGCAGCGCCGTGTCGTGTTGGCGAGCGTCAAGATCGATCCAGGCTTGCGAGGGGTCGGGGTCGGGAATTCCGAATCCGGCACAACCGGCCAGCGTCAGCAGGCCTCCTGTCAGCATCAACATGCGCATAGCGGTGCTCCTTGAGGCGGGATAGTCTTGGGCAGACTTTCCGGGGAATTTCTTATTTTGATCAGGCCGCTTTCCAGCCTTGGGTTACTTGATCGCGTTTTTCCGATTTTGTTTCCGGGTGTGTTGTTTTTGTTGCTCAACGGTTGCGCCAGCGTCAGCTACTACAGCCAGTTGGCCAGCGGACAATTGCAATTGCTGCGCGCGCGGGAGCCAGTGGAAAAGGTCATTGCCGACCCAAGCCGCGACGCCAGATTGCGCGCGCATCTGACCCAATCGCAAAAGGCCCGCACGTTCGCCAGTGAGCATCTGCACCTGCCGGACAACCAGAGCTATCGTCTGTACGCCGACCTCGGCCGGCCGTTCGTGGTGTGGAACGTGTTCGCCACCGCAGAGTTTTCCCTCACGCCGCAAAATCATTGCTTCCCGATCGCCGGCTGCGTGGCCTATCGCGGCTACTACAGCCAGAGCGCCGCCCGTGGCGAAGCGGCGATTCAGCGATTGCAGGGCATGGACGTGTCGATCGGCGGAGTCGAGGCGTACTCAACGCTCGGCTGGTTCAATGACCCGATCCTCAATTCGATGATGGGCTGGGGCGATGAGCGATTGGCCACGCTGATCTTTCATGAACTGGCGCACCAGAAGTTCTATGTGAAGGACGACACCGAGTTCAACGAGTCATTCGCCACCTTCGTCGAGCAGGAAGGCACGCGGCAGTGGCGCTTATTTCGTGGGCTGCCGGCGGAGTCGGATGCCAGGCTCAAGCAGCGTGATCAGTTCATCGAACTGGTACTCGCCACGCGTTCACGACTGGAAAAGCTCTATGCGCAGCCGCTGTCGGTTGAGCAAATGCGTGAGCGCAAAGCAGCTGAATTCGAGCGCTTGCGCCGGGAGTATCGGGTAATGCGCGACAGTCAGTGGGGCGGGGACAAGCGCTATGACGCCTGGGTCAATGCGCCGCTGAACAACGCGCGACTGTTGCCGTTCGGGCTGTATGACCAGTGGGTGCCGGCGTTTGCGGCGCTGTTCAACCAAGTGGGTGGGGATTGGCTGAGGTTCTATGCCGAGGTTGAGCGGTTGGGGCGATTGCCGGTTGATGAGCGTAAGGCGGCTTTGAGGGCCTTGGCAGTTCCTGAGTCCACCAGCGGCTGAACGGGCCTCATCGCTGGCAAGCCAGCTCCCACAGGGACAGCGGTGAGCCTGAAGAATCGCTAACCTGTGGGAGCTGGCTTGCCAGCGATAGCCATCTGCTCAGCGCTGCAAAAAAGCCTGATGCAACGCATTCAAAGTTTCAAAGTGATAAGCCGGCGATTCGGCGTTCAATTCCTCGAAGCTGCCAAACCCATAGCCCACCGCCGCCGCATCCAGGCCGTTGCTGCGGGCGCCGATCAGGTCATGCTTGCGATCACCGATCATCAGGGTCTGTGCCGGGTCCAGGCGTTCTTCCTCAAGCAGATGCGCAATCAACTCAACCTTGTTGGTCCGCGTGCCGTCCAGCTCGCTGCCGTAGATCACTTTGAAATGCCGGGCGAAGTCGAAGTGCCGGGCGATCTCGCGGGCGAACACCCACGGTTTGGACGTTGCGATGTACAACTGCCGCCCCTGCCCGCTCAAGGTTTCCAGCAACGGCGTCACTCCGTCGAACACCCGATTCTCGTAGAGGCCGGTGACCTTGAAGCGCTCGCGATAGAAATTCACCGCTTCCCAGGCCCTGGCCTCGTCGAAGTCATAGAACTGCATGAACGCTTGCAGCAGCGGCGGGCCGATGAAGTGTTCCAGTTTGCTCAGGTCCGGTTCGTCGATGCCGAGATTGGCCAAGGCAAATTGAATTGAGCGGGTGATGCCCTCACGCGGGTCGGTCAGGGTGCCATCGAGGTCGAACAGTACAGTCTGGTAATGCATGGAAATTCCCGAGCAGGTGTAGGGCGATTCAGAGCTGGTCGTAGCCTTCGGCCAGATGCAGGTCCTTGAGCTTGACGTAATTCGCCGCGCTGTAGGTGAAGAAGGCGTTTTCCTTTTCGGTCAGCGGGCGCACTTGCTTGACCGGGCTGCCGACATACAGGAAGCCGCTCTGCAGGCGCTTGCCCGGCGGCACCAGGCTGCCGGCGCCGATGATCACATCGTCCTCGACCACGGCGCCGTCCATGACGATGCTGCCCATGCCGATCAATACGCGGCTGCCCACGGTGCAGCCGTGCAGCATGACCTTGTGGGCGATGGTCACGTCATCGCCGATCAGCAAGGGAAAACCGTCCGGGTTGAACGGGCCGGCGTGGGTGATGTGCAGCACACAGCC
The DNA here is from genome assembly GCF_979258175.1 of Pseudomonas sp. AC255. NCBI lineage: Bacteria > Pseudomonadati > Pseudomonadota > Gammaproteobacteria > Pseudomonadales > Pseudomonadaceae > Pseudomonas > Pseudomonas sp. AC255. Next base: position 5,215,245 of record NZ_OZ409841.1, read on the forward strand.
GTCCTGCACGCTGGTGCGCGCACCGATGCGGATGCGGTGCATGTCGCCACGGATCACCGTCAGCGGCCAGACCGAGCTGTCTGCGCCAATTTCGACGTCGCCGATCACCACCGCCGAACCGTCGACGAATGCGCCGATGCTCAGGCGTGGGGTGTGATTCTGGTATTTGCGAAGGGACACGATTAGTTCTCTCTCTGTCGCCGATAGCTGCGGTGAGTGTCGATTGTAATTAAGATGGGCGCATGTTTCTTCCAGCCAAGGTGCCAACCGTGAGCGTGAACAACCCTCTTTTGCAGTCCTACGACCTGCCGCCGTTCTCCACGATCCGTGCCGAACACGTCCTGCCCGCCATCGAAACCATTCTCGCGGACAACCGCGCCGCCATCGCCGAAATTCTCAAGACCCAGGGCAAGAACCCGACCTGGGCCGGTCTGGTGCTGGCGATGGACGAACTCAACGATCGCCTCGGTGCGGCATGGAGCCCGGTCAGCCATCTTAACGCCGTGTGCAACAGCGCCGAATTGCGTGAAGCCTACGAGTCGTGCCTGCCGGCTCTGAGCGCCTACTCCACCGAGATGGGCCAGAACCGCGAACTGTTCCAGGCGTATGAAGCGCTGGCCAACAGTCCGGAAGCTGCCAATTTCGACGTCGCGCAAAAAACCATTCTGGAACACGCCCTGCGCGATTTCCGTCTGTCGGGTATCGATCTGCCGGAAGCCGAGCAGAAACGTTACGCCGAAGTGCAGAGCAAGCTGTCCGAGCTCGGCAGCCGCTTCTCCAACCAATTGCTCGACGCCACTCAGGCGTGGACCAAACACATTACCGATGAAGCCGCCCTCGCCGGCCTGACCGATTCGGCCAAGGCGCAAATGGCTGCCGCCGCCCAGGCCAAAGGTCTGGATGGCTGGTTGATCACTCTGGAATTCCCCAGCTATTACGCGGTGATGACCTACGCGCAAGACCGCGCGCTGCGCGAAGAAGTCTACGCCGCCTATTGCACCCGTGCCTCGGATCAAGGCCCGAATGCTGGCCAGAACGACAACGGCCCGGTGATGGAAGAGATCCTCGACCTGCGCCAGGAACTGGCCCGACTGCTGGGCTTCGCCAGTTTCGCCGAGCTGAGCCTGGCGACGAAAATGGCCGAATCCAGCGATCAGGTGCTGAGCTTCCTGCGGGATCTGGCCCAGCGCAGCAAGCCGTTCGCCGCGCAGGATCTGCAACAGCTGCGCGCTTACGCTGCCGAACAGGGCTGCGCCGATCTGCAAAGCTGGGACAGTGGTTTCTACGGTGAAAAACTTCGCGAGCAGCGTTACAGCGTCGCCCAGGAAACCCTGCGTGCCTACTTCCCGATCGATAAGGTCCTGAGCGGTCTGTTCGCCATCGTCCAGCGTTTGTACGGCATCGAGATCGCCGAGCAGAAAGGCTTCGACACCTGGCATCCGGACGTCCGCCTGTTCGAGATCAAGGAAAACGGCCAGCACGTCGGCCGCTTCTTCTTCGACCTGTATGCCCGCGCCAACAAGCGTGGCGGCGCGTGGATGGATGGCGCCCGCGACCGTCGTCGCACCGTCGACGGCGTGCTGCAAAGCCCGGTCGCCAATCTGGTGTGCAACTTCACCCCGGCCGACAGCGGCAAGCCTGCGCTGCTGACCCACGATGAAGTGACCACCCTGTTCCACGAGTTCGGCCACGGCCTGCATCACCTGCTGACCCGCGTCGAACACGCTGGCGTATCCGGCATCAATGGCGTGGCCTGGGATGCGGTCGAGCTGCCAAGCCAGTTCATGGAAAACTGGTGCTGGGAGCCGGAAGGCCTCGCGCTGATCTCCGGCCACTACGAGACCGGCGAGCCACTGCCGCAGGACCTGCTGGAAAAAATGCTCGCGGCGAAGAATTTCCAGTCCGGGCTGATGATGGTGCGTCAGCTGGAGTTTTCGCTGTTCGACTTCGAACTGCACGCCACCCACGGCGATGGCCGCAGCGTGGCCCAAGTGCTGGAGGGCGTGCGTGACGAGGTGTCGGTGATGCGTCCACCGGCGTACAACCGCTTCCCCAACAGTTTCGCGCACATTTTTGCCGGTGGTTACGCAGCCGGTTACTACAGCTACAAGTGGGCCGAAGTGTTGTCCGCCGACGCCTTCTCGAAATTCGAGGAGGACGGCGTGCTCAACGCTGAAACCGGTCGTGCGTTCCGCGAAGCGATTCTGGCGCGCGGCGGTTCACAGGCACCGATGGTGCTGTTCGTCGACTTCCGTGGCCGTGAGCCATCGATCGACGCGCTGCTGCGCCACAGCGGTCTGAGTGAGGACGCGGCAGCATGAGCGACGGCCCTGTGATCACCAAGAAGCGCTTCATCGCCGGGGCGGTCTGCCCGGCGTGCAGCGAGCCGGACAAGTTGATGATGTGGAACGAAGACGGCGTGCCGCACCGCGAATGCGTGGCCTGCGGTTACTCCGACACGCTCAACGAGCAAGGCCTGTCGGTGCCCAAAGAGCTGGGCACGCGGGTCAATACCAGCGCGCTGAAGCCTGCCGCCGACAAAAAGGTTCAGGCGGTGCAGTTTTTCCCCAACCCCAAGTTGAAGAAAAAGCCCGACGAGCAACAATGACAACGACCGCTGCCTGCCGATCATCGTCGGCAGGTGGCGGTATCTATTCACCACCTTGCCCCTGCGCTTCCTGATTAGGCTGGCCAATCCAGCCCTCTCTCACGGAAGACGCCATGCCTGACACCAACCCACTCCTGCAACATTGGCAGTTGCCGCCCTGGTCGGCGATACGCGCCGAGCACTTGCTGCCAGCAGTCGAGCGCATCGTTGCCGACAACCTGCTGATCATCGAAAACGTCATCGCCACTCAGGTCGATCATCCCAACTGGGACGACGTGGTAATTGCCATCGATGAAGCCGATGCGCGCCTGGATGAAACCATGGCAATCATCGAATTCCTCTCGATCAGTCATGCCGATGAGCCCCAGTGGTTGATGCAGGAAGCCCTGAGTACGCACGCCGCGCAGCGTTACAAGACTGCGAAGGCCGGCAATCGACAGTTGCTCCAGGTTTATCAACGATTGGCACAGAGCTCCATAGCCGCCAGCTTCAGCGATGCACGCAAAGCCTCGCTGGCGAAAATCCTGCGCCGGTTTCACTTGGCCGGCAGTGAATTGTCGAGTGCGCAGCGCAAGGATCTGACGCGATTGAACGGCGAAATCGATCTGCTGGAAAAGCGCTTCATGAGCAACCTCAAATCGGTCAACGCGGCATGGAGCAAAGACATCGACGATGCCTCGCTATTGGCGGGACTGCCGGCCGAAATGCGGGCGCATCTGGCCACCAATGCCGACAAGGCCGGCCTGCCCGGGTGGCGGCTGACCCTGGATCAGAACACTTACCAACAGGTCATGAGGCGGGCACAACACCGCGGACTGCGCGAGGAGTATTTCAAAGCCTGGTGCACCCGCGCTTCGGACCAGGGGCCACAGGCCGGTCGCTTCGATAACGGGCCGGTTTTGCAGACGCTGCTGGCCGCACGTCATGCCAAAGCCCGGCTCTTGGGTTTTGACAACTTTGCCCATCTGCGCCTGCACAACCGTATGGCTACCGGTACCGATCAGGTTGGCCGTTTTCTGCGCCAGCAGATCGCCCGCAATGCCGTGTCACTGGCGGGCGAGACCGATGATTTGCAGGCCTTGGCCCGCGAGCACGGGGTTGAACAGCTAGAAGCGTGGGATCACGATTTCCTCGCCGAGCAATTACGCCTGAAGCAGTCCGGCGGCGCGGAGCAGGACCTGCGCGAGTTCTTCGCGCTGCAAGCCACACTGCACAGCCTCTGCCGTTTCAGCGAGCATATGTTCGGTATCAGCATCAGCGAAAATACCGTCCACGAGCGTTTCGCAGAAAATGTGCGCCTGTTCGAAATCAGCGAGCGTCAGCAACCGGTTGGTTACATCTACATCGACCCGTTCCACCGCGACGCGGGCAACGACTATGCCTGGACCGGTGTACTGCGCAATCGACGAATCACCGCCGAAGGCCGACCATTACTGCCGATTGCCTCGCTTCAATGCAATTACCCGGCAGCGGAAAACGGGCAAACGCACCTGCTGGATCCGCAGGATCTGCGCGTTCTGCTGCACGAATTCGGCCATTGCCTGCATCACGTGCTGACGCGTTCGCCGCATTACAACCTGTCCGGCATTTCGCATCTGAGCCGCGACGCTGCCGAGTTCGTCGGGCAACTGTTCGAAAAATGGGCGTTATCCGGGCAATTCCTGCGCTGGCTGGGTACGCATCACCAGAGCGGTGAGCGTCTCTCCGAAGCGCAGGCCAATACCGCGTTTTCCGCCACAGGCATCCAGCGCAGCCGGGAGACGGCAATGCTGTTGCTGAACGCGCTGGTCGACTTCGAACTGCACCGCTGTCACGGTGACGGTCGCACTGTTCAGCAAGTAGTCGAGGATGTGCAAAGTGAGTTCGCGCACCTGTCCATCCCGGCCTACTGCCGCTTCGCCAACAGCTGCGATTATCTGGTTACCGGTTATGAGGCTTCGCTGTACGCCTACAAATGGTCGGGTGTGCTGGCGAGCGAGGCGTTCAAGCGCTTCGAACGTGAAGGTCTGTTCAACGAACAGACGGGCCGCGACATGCGCGAACACCTGCTCTCGGGGGACAGGCAGGCACTGCCCGCCGCACTGCAAGCCTTTCTCGGAAAACCCATCGACAACGCGCTATTTCCTGCGCCAGCCGCTTGAGCTGATCAACGCTGAACGTGGGCCGAGTCGAACCAGCTCTTCATCGAGCACATGGCGAATGCACTGGTGCTGCATTCGCCATTGATCAAGGCTTCGTGCAAGCGGTCGACGTCGGCTTGCATCACGTAACGCACGCTGTCATGAAAGTGCTGGCTGTCACCAAATCCGCCCTCGGTCATTTCCTTGAGCGCCTGCTCTTTGCTCCAGCCCTGCACCACCACCCGGTACATCGCCGCCATCAGACCGGTGCGGTCAGAACCGTGCTTGCAGTGCATGAGCACCGGGCCGTCAGCTTCGGCGGACTGAATCGCGCGCAGAGCCTTGAGCACATCGCTGTCGTCGACGTGGTTGGTGCGATACGGCAGCTGCACTTGCTTGATGCCCGGCGCGGAGAGCCAGTCGCTATCAGCGTCAGGCAGGAAGTTGATCACCGTGACGACATGCAGATCGTTCAACAGCGGCACCGCACTGCGGCTGGGCAAGGCGCTGCGATACAGCGTCGGTGACATGCGGAACAGGTTGAACTGCGCCTCTACCGGTTGCGCCCACTCGGCCGGGCGAGATGGCGTGGCGTCGGCCGCCCGGGCGGCAATGCCATGCAACAGTGCAACAAGCGAAAAACATAACGCGGGGAAAAAGCGCACTCGAGACATGCTGGGCTGACCGTTTCGGCAATCTTCATGGGAGGAATTGCAGCTTCGCTATCAAGCGGTCAATACGCCGTGAGCCGGCCGTCAAAGAAACGTGAATCGGCGCCTCGCCGGGCTTTTTTCCGTGCAAACGGTTTTTCTTGATGCTTAGCCTGCTACCATTTGTCACATGATGTTGCAGAGGGAACGGCTTTTACCCGACCGGACCCTGATCGTCGCAACGCAAAATTCCTCGAGCTGCTCGCAGAAGCGGCTGACTTCTATGCCTGATGAGGTGCCCCCCATGTCTGATCAAGATCGAGACAACCCGCGGCGTGAGTTCTTGCGCAAATCCCTGACCCTGATTCCGGTGGTCACGCTTGCCGGTACCGGCCTGGGCAGCAGCGTGCTGCAAGCCGCACCTGAAAGCACACCGGCGCCGGCCGCAGCAAAACCGGCCTCTGTCGCTGGTGACTATCAGCCGAGCTTTTTCACCGCTGAAGAATGGGCATTCATCAATGCCGCCGTCGCCCAGTTGATCCCCAACGACGCGCAAGGCCCCGGTGCCCTCGAAGCCGGCGTGCCGGAATACATCGACCGGCAAATGAACACCCCGTACGCCGCCGGTGCCCTGTGGTACATGCAAGGCCCGTTCAATGCCGACGCCGCACCCGAGATGGGTTGGCAGAGCAAACTGGTGCCCAAAGACATCTATCGCCTCGGCATCGCCGCCACGGATCAGTGGGTAAAAGGTTTGAGCGGTAAAACATTTGCCGAGCAAGACAGCGCTACCCGAGACGATTTGCTCAAGCAACTGGAAGCCGGCAAGCCGCAGTTCGATGCGGTGCCGGCGAAGATCTTCTTCAATCTGCTGCTGCAAAATACCAAGGAAGGTTTCTTCTGTGACCCGATCCACGGTGGCAATAAAGGCATGGTCGGCTGGACCATGATCGGTTTCCCCGGCGCCCGCGCCGATTTCATGGATTGGGTGGAACGCAACGAGCAATACCCCTTCCCGGCAGTGTCGATTCGCGGCGAGAGGGCGTAAGCATGGCAACGGTAATGAAGAAGGTTGATGCAGTCATCGTCGGTTTTGGCTGGACTGGCGCGATCATGGCCAAGGAGCTCACCGAGGCGGGTCTGAACGTGCTGGCGCTGGAGCGCGGGCCGATGCAGGACACCTACCCCGACGGCAACTATCCGCAGGTGATCGACGAACTCACCTACAGCGTGCGCAAGAAACTCTTTCAGGACATCTCCAAAGAGACGGTGACCATTCGCCACAGCGTCAACGACATCGCCCTGCCCAACCGCCAGCTGGGCGCGTTCCTGCCGGGGAATGGCGTCGGCGGCGCCGGTCTGCACTGGTCGGGCGTGCACTTTCGTGTCGACCCGATCGAGTTGCGCATGCGCAGCCACTATGAAGAACGCTACGGCAAAAGCTTCATCCCCAAAGACATGACCATTCAGGATTTCGGCGTCAGCTATGAAGAGCTGGAACCGTTTTTCGACTTCGCGGAAAAAGTCTTCGGCACCTCCGGCCAGGCCTGGACGGTGAAAGGCCAACTGGTCGGTCAGGGCAAGGGCGGTAACCCTTATGCGGCGGATCGCTCCAATCCGTTTCCGCTTGAAGCGCAGAAGAACACCGTATCCGCACAGCTGTTCGGCAAAGCGGCCACAGAAGTCGGTTACAAACCCTACAACCTGCCTTCGGCTAATACTTCGGGGCCGTACACCAATCCCTACGGCGCACAGATGGGGCCGTGCAATTTCTGCGGTTTCTGCAGCGGCTACGTCTGCTACATGTATTCCAAAGCCTCGCCGAACGTGAACATTCTGCCGGCGCTCAAGCCCCTGCCGAATTTCGAGCTGCGGCCCAACTCCCATGTGCTGCGGGTCAACCTCGACAGCACGAAAAGCAAAGCCACCGGCGTCACCTACATCGACGGCCAGGGCCGCGAGATCGAGCAGCCGGCGGATTTGGTGATCCTCGGCGCATTCCAGTTGCACAACGTGCGTCTGATGCTGCTGTCCGGGATCGGCAAACCGTACGACCCGATCAGCGGCGAAGGCGTGGTCGGGCGTAACTTCGCCTACCAGAACATGGCCACCATCAAGGCCTTCTTCGACAAGGACACCCACACCAACAACTTCATCGGCGCTGGCGGCAACGGCGTGGCGGTGGACGATTTCAACGCCGACAACTTCGACCACGGCCCGCACGGCTTCGTCGGCGGTTCGCCGATGTGGGTCAACCAGGCTGGCAGTCGACCGATTGCCGGCACCTCGAACCCGCCGGGCACACCGGCCTGGGGCAGCGCATGGAAACGCGCCACCGCCGATTACTACACCCACCAGGTGTCGATGGACGCCCACGGCGCGCATCAATCCTACCGTGGCAACTACCTCGATCTCGATCCGGTGTACCGCGATGCCTACGGCCTGCCGCTGCTGCGCATGACCTTCGACTGGCAGGAAAACGACATCAAGATGAACCGCTTCATGGTCGAGAAAATGGGCAAGATCGCCCAAGCCATGGGCCCGAAAGCCATTGCAGTGATCGGCAAGCAGGTCGGCGATCACTTCAACACCGCCTCGTACCAGACCACCCACCTCAACGGTGGCGCGATCATGGGCACCGATCCGAAGACCAGCGCCCTGAACCGCTATTTGCAGAGCTGGGACGTGCACAACGTATTCGTCCCGGGCGCCTCGGCGTTCCCGCAGGGCCTGGGCTACAACCCGACCGGGCTGGTGGCGGCGCTGACCTACTGGTCGGCAAAAGCGATCCGCGAGCAATACCTGAAAAACCCCGGCCCGCTGGTGCAGGCTTAAGGAGCGATGACCATGAAAACCCTCGTTATCGCCACCGTCGCCCTGCTCGGCAGCACTGCAATTTATGCGGCCGATGTTGATCAAAATCTGATCAAGCAAGGTGAATACCTTGCCCGCGCCGGCGACTGCGTGGCCTGCCACACGGCCAAGGGCGGCAAGCCGTTCGCCGGCGGTCTGCCGATGGAGACGCCGATCGGCACGATCTACTCGACCAACATCACCCCGGACAAGACCGGTCTGGGCGACTACAGCTTCGAAGACTTCGATCAGGCCGTGCGCCACGGTGTGGCCAAAAACGGCAGCACGTTGTACCCGGCGATGCCGTATCCGTCCTACGCGCGGGTCAACCAGGCCGACATGCAAGCGCTGTACGCCTACTTCATGCACGGCGTCGAACCGGTGGCGCAGGAGAACAAGGCCAGCGACATTCCCTGGCCGTTGAGCATGCGCTGGCCGCTGATGGGCTGGCGCTGGCTGTTTGCGCCGAAGGTCGAGGATTACCAGGCCACATCGGCCGATCCGGTGATCGATCGTGGCGCATACCTGGTCGAAGGCCTCGGCCACTGCGGTGCCTGTCATACCCCGCGCGCGCTGACCATGCAGGAAAAATCCCTGAGCGCGGCGGACGGCAGCGAATTCCTCGCCGGCAGTGCACCGCTGGAAGGCTGGATCGCCAAGAGCCTGCGCGGCGATCACAAGGATGGCCTCGGCAGCTGGAGCGAAGAACAACTGGTGCAGTTCCTCAAGACCGGGCGCAGTGATCGCAGCGCAGTGTTCGGCGGCATGAGCGATGTGGTCACCCACAGCATGCAGTACATGAGCGACGCCGACCTCACCGCGATTGCCCGCTATCTCAAATCGCTACCGGCCAATGACCCGGCGGATCAGCCGCATCAGTACGACGAGAAAGTGGCCAAAGCGCTGTGGAACGGCGACGACAGCCAACGCGGCGCGTCGGTGTACATCGACAACTGCGCAGCCTGCCACCGTACCGATGGCCAGGGCTACACCCGGGTGTTCCCGGCGCTGGCGGGCAATCCGGTGCTGCAGACGGATGACCCGACATCGCTGATCCACATCGTGCTCAAGGGCGGGACTTTGCCGGCAACGCACACCGCGCCATCGACCTTCACCATGCCCGGTTTCGCCTGGCGCCTGTCGGATCAGGAAGTGGCAGATGTGATGAGTTTCATTCGTGGCAGCTGGGGCAACAAGGGTGCGCCAGTGAAAGCTGCCGATGTTGCCGAGTTGCGTACGGAGGATATGAAGCAGACCTCCGGTGACGATCTTGGCCAAGTGACGCAACACAACTGACCACTCGCCCGATGGCACTAGCCAGATGAGGATCGCCCCGATACTGTGCGCATATACAGTATCGGGGCGTTTTCATGTCTACTCCATTGCCACCTCGCGGTCGCGGCACCGCAACCAACCCGCACAACCGCTTTGCGCCCAGTCGTTCGGTGGCCGAGGACGATGGCTGGTATCAGGAAGTGCCAGAGACGCAAAACACCGAAGTGATCATCGAGAAGGCCAAATCGATCATCAGCCGCAACACCTCGCCGGATCTGCCCTTCGACCGTTCGCTCAATCCCTATCGCGGCTGCGAACACGGCTGCATCTATTGCTACGCACGGCCCAGCCACGCCTATTGGGACATGTCGCCGGGCCTGGATTTCGAAACCCGGCTGATTGCCAAGACCAATGCCGCCCAGGTCCTCGAGGAACAGCTGAGCAAACCCAGCTATCAATGTGCGCCGATCAATCTCGGTTCCAATACCGACCCGTATCAGCCCATCGAGCGCGAATACAAAATCACCCGTCAGACCCTGGAAGTGCTGCTGCGTTACCGGCATCCGGTGACCATTGTCACCAAAGGTTCGCTGATTCTGCGCGATCTCGATTTGCTGACCGAGTTGGCGCAGCAACGGCTGGTGTCGGTGATGATCAGCTTGACCACGCTGGATGATGAACTCAAACGCACCCTCGAACCGCGCGCCGCAGCGCCCAAGGCACGCCTGCGCGCGATCCGGGTCATGCGCGAAGCAGGCATTCCAGTAGGCGTGCTGTGTTCGCCGATGATTCCGATGATCAATGACAGTGAGATCGAAAGCCTGCTCACCGAGGCCCACGCCGCCGGTGCGCAAAGCGCTGCCTACATGATGCTGCGCCTGCCGCTGGAAGTCGCGCCGCTGTTCGAGGAGTGGTTGCAGGCGCACTATCCGCAACGTGCCGCCCATGTGCTGAGCCTGATCCGCCAGAGTCGCGGCGGCGAACTCTACGACAGCCGTTTCGGTGCGCGCATGCGCGGTGAAGGACCGTTTGCAGACCTGCTCGCACAAAGATTTGCCAAGGCCATCAAAAAGCTTGGCCTGAACAAACGCGAGGGCTATAACCTCGACTGCTCGGCCTTCTGTCCGCCGGGTCGCCAGATGTCGTTGATTTAGCGACAATTGGCTTTGGGTTGACGGGTTGGAATCCTTCCGCCGAAACACGCCAGTCACGTTTTTTGTGACCTGGAACACACGTTCTAGAGCGTTTGATTCAGTTTCAGTTAAGTTTCGGCGGCTACCTTGTTCATCGAGTGACTGACGGGTCGGGATGACCCGGATGGTTTAAACAGCCACTGGCTTCATACCGGAATACCGGGGAAGACTCCCTGAATCCGCACAAGAGGATGAATCATGAGTGACAAGGATAAACAGTCGTTGGCTGCCTCGGCGCAAAGCCCTGAAGCACAATCCGCCGATGCAGCACTGCGACAGATCGTTGATGGCTTTTTACGCTTTCATCATGACGTTTTTCCGCAGCAGGAAGAACTGTTCAAGAAGCTCGCCACCGCTCAGGCGCCCAAGGCGATGTTCATCACTTGCGCCGACTCGCGCATCGTTCCCGAGCTGATCACCCAGAGCTCGCCGGGCGATCTGTTCGTTACCCGTAACGTCGGCAACGTGGTGCCGCCCTACGGTCAGATGAACGGCGGCGTCTCCACCGCGATCGAATACGCGGTACTGGCGCTGGGCGTGCAGCACATCATCATTTGCGGCCACTCCGATTGCGGCGCCATGCGCGCGGTACTCAACCCCGACAGCCTGGAAAAAATGCCGACGGTCAAAGCCTGGCTGCGCCACGCTGAAGTCGCGAAAACCATGGTGCACGACAACTGCAACTGCACCGACGAAAAAGACAGCATGCCGATCCTCACCGAGGAAAACGTCATCGCCCAACTGCAGCACTTGCGTACCCATCCTTCGGTAGCCTCGCGCATGGCGAACGGTCATCTGTTCATCCATGGCTGGGTCTACAACATCGAAACCAGCGAAATCAAAGCTTACGACGCGGACCAGGGTCGTTTCCTGCCTCTCGACGGCAGCCATCCGATTCCTGTGGCGACGCCCAAAGCGCGCTTCTAAATCTTCCCAACAATCTGTGTGGTATGACGCCGGCCGCTGATTCAGCGGTCCGGCCTCGCCACGCCTGAAGAAAACTTCGGGAGAATCGCCATGCGTGCGGCTCAATTGAAAGCTGTGTTGCCACGGGAGCTGCTCGCCTCCGTGGTTGTGTTTCTGGTCGCCCTGCCGCTGTGCATGGGCATCGCGATTGCCTCAGGGCTGCCGCCGGCAAAAGGTCTGATCACCGGCATCATCGGCGGTCTGGTGGTCGGTTGGCTGGCGGGCTCGCCGTTGCAGGTCAGCGGTCCGGCGGCGGGTCTGGCGGTGCTGGTTTTCGAGCTGGTGCGCCAGCATGGCATCGAGATGCTCGGGCCGATCCTGCTGCTCGCCGGTTTTCTGCAACTGGTCGCCGGGCGGCTGAAGCTTGGCTGCTGGTTTCGGGTCACGGCGCCAGCAGTGGTCTACGGCATGCTCGCGGGCATTGGCGTGTTGATTGTGCTCTCGCAAATCCATGTGATGCTCGATGCCAAGCCGCAGCCTTCCGGTCTCGACAACCTCACGGCGTTCCCGGCGGCCGTAGCGCAAGCCTTGCCATCGTTCGGCTGGCAGGCGGGTCTGCTCGGTCTGTCGACGATTGCGGTGATGTGGCTGTGGGAAAAATTCCGCCCGCATTCGCTGCGCTTCATTCCCGGCGCATTGCTCGGTGTGGGTCTGGCCACCGTGGCGAGTCTGCTGCTGGCGTTGCAGGTCAAGCGCGTCGAGGTACCGGCGAACCTGGCCGAGGCGATCGATTGGCTCAAGCCAGCCGACCTGATGAGTCTGGCCGACCCGACACTGCTGATTGCCGCGTTCGCCGTGGCGTTTATCGCCAGTGCCGAAACCCTGTTGTCCGCCGCGGCGGTGGACCGCATGCACAGCGGCGTGCGTTCGGACTTCGACCGTGAACTGTCGGCGCAAGGTGTCGGCAACATGCTCTGCGGTCTGGTCGGCGCGCTGCCGATGACCGGAGTGATCGTGCGCAGTTCGGCCAACGTCCAGGCCGGTGCGACCACGCGCTACTCGACGATTTTCCATGGCCTGTGGCTGCTGGCATTCGTGCTGTTACTGTCGAGCGTGCTGCAAAGCATTCCGGTGGCGAGCCTGGCGGGCGTGCTGGTGTATACCGGTTTCAAACTGGTCGACCTGAAAGCCTTCCGTGGTCTGGGCCGGTACGGGCGGATGCCGATGTTCACCTACGCCGCTACAGCGTTGGCGATCATCTTCACTGACCTGCTCACCGGTGTGCTGATCGGCTTCGGTCTGACCATGTTGAAGCTGGCATTCAAGGCTTCGCGCCTGAAAATCAGCCTGATCGACCTGCCGCAGGACGGCGAAATGGAATTGCGTCTGGTCGGCGCGGCGACGTTCCTCAAAGTACCGGCGCTGACTCAAGTGCTGGGCAGCATTCCCCACGGCACCACGGTGCATGTGCCGCTGAACAACCTGAGCTACATCGACCATTCGTGTCTCGAGTTGCTTGAGGAGTGGGGCCGGGCGAATGCGGCGAAGGGGTCGAAGCTGTTGATCGAATCGCGTGGGTTGAAGCGACGGCTTGAGGGGCGGGTGCGGACCAATACCGGGATTGGCTCAGCCGCTTAAATCTCCGGGTTGACTCGACCCCTGTAGGAGCTGCCGCAGGCTGCGATCTTTTGATCTTGATTTTTAAAAACAACATCAAAAGATCGCAGCCTGCGGCAGCTCCTACATTGGATTGTGTATGACTCAGGCAGCAGGCTGATCCAGCTCAAGCCCCACTCCCAACCGGCGGCTCATGCACGGCCAGCGTTTCCACGCCGCGCCAGTGTCCGGACTGCTGAGTTTTTCGCGGTAGGCTTCTACCGACTCCAAAGCAAAACTCTCTTCGTTGAGCATCTCGTCGATCGCGTGATGCACCGCTTCGTCCAGTTGGTTGGCGAATTCCTCACCGATCAATTGGTGAGCAATCAGGTTGGCGACCGTCATGTCCAAGGGGATCAATGGCTGGCCGAAATGCTTGATGTACAGGTCGTTGACCTCTTCGACAAAACGGTGTGCCAGATAGGCCTCGTCGAGCAGGCTGTCCAGGCCGACGTGCCCAGCCATGATCGCCGGCGGCTGGAGGAAATACTGCTCGGCGATCTTCAGCACCGGTTTGATCTGCGATTCGATTCCCGCTTCCCTGGCGACTTCATTGGCTGCATCCAGCAGGTCCGGCACTTCATCGATGTAGGCGGCGACAAAACGTGTCAGCACGCCCTGGGCGTCGGCTTCCGGCAACTGGATCGCCGGGTGCAGGTGAGGCAGCTTGCTTTCCAGCTGACGGGTCAGCAGGCCGGTGTCTTTTTCGTGCTGTTGGGCTTGTTGGATCTGCTCGCGCAATGCGGCGGTGTTCATGAAAACTCCAGGAAACAAGGCAATGAAATAGGGAAGACATAACTTAGCTGGCTTACGAAAAACGCTAAGACGCATTTGTCATAATTATTTCATCCTTGATGCAGCTGCGTTATATCCATTCGCCACCACTCGTCTGCATCCTTCTCCATTCGGGCACTTGAACGCAAGCGCCGGGTGTTTCAGCTCATTTACGTGCCCGGGTTGCAATTCCCGGGCGCTGTCTATACTCGCCAATGAATGGAGTTAGCTGATGACGCCCGACTGCACCCGCAGCAAGGCCCGGCGATTCAAGTTCGTAGTCTGATGCAGCCGCTCCCTTGCCGCAGGCGATACGCCGGCGGGATAACAAGAACGATAAGGGGAACCCGCAATGATGCGACATCCACATGTCTGGATGGGCCTCCTGTTGTGGTCGATTTTCAGCCCGGCCAACGCGGCATGGACTGTGAATATGGCGCCTGGAGCGACTGAAATCAGTCACGCAGTATTCGACCTGCACATGACCATTTTCTGGATCTGTGTGGTGATCGGGATCATCGTCTTCGGCGCCATGTTCTGGTCGATGATGGTGCACCGCCGCTCTACCGGCCAGGTCGCGGCCAAATTCCACGAAAGCACCGGCGTCGAGATCATGTGGACCATCGTGCCGCTGCTGATTCTGGTGGCCATGGCCGTCCCCGCCACCGCGACGCTGATCAAGATGTACGACACCAGCGAGCCGGACATCGATATCCAGATCACCGGTTATCAGTGGAAGTGGCACTACAAATACCTGGGCCAGGACGTCGAGTTCTTCAGTAACCTGGCCACCCCCGCCGAGCAGATTCACAACAAAGAAGCCAAGGGCGAGCACTACCTGCTCGAAGTCGACAAGCCGCTGGTGCTGCCGATCGGCGCCAAGGTGCGCTTTCTGGTGACCTCCGCCGACGTCATTCACTCCTGGTGGGTGCCGGCATTTGCAGTCAAGCGCGATGCGATTCCCGGGTTCGTCAACGAAGCCTGGACGCGCATCGACAAACCAGGCCTCTACCGTGGCCAGTGCGCCGAATTGTGCGGCAAGGATCACGGCTTCATGCCGATCGTGGTCGAGGTCAAGGAACAGGCCGACTACGAAAAATGGCTCGCCGAGCGCAAGGCCGAGGCCGCGCAGCTCAAAGAACTGACCAGCAAGGAATGGACCCTCGACGAGCTCAAGGAACGCGGCGACAAGGTTTACCACACCACTTGCGTGGCCTGTCACCAGGCTGAAGGCCAGGGCCTGCCGCCGATGTTCCCGGCGCTCAAGGGCTCGAAAATCGCCACCGGGCCGATCAAGGACCACCTGAGCATCGTCTACCACGGCAAACCCGGCACCGCCATGGCGGCGTTCGGCAAACAGCTGTCGGAAGTCGATATCGCAGCGGTCGTGACTTACGAACGTAACGCCTGGGGCAACAACAAGGGCGACATGGTCACGCCAAAAGAAGTGCTGGAGCTGAAACAGGCGGAAAGCAAATGAGCCGGTCAATTGCGTATTCAGTGAACCGGTCAGGGCAGCGCGCCCCGGCCCGCCCCGTCCAACTTCGTAAAGGAGACCGGCCATGAGCGCTGTCATCGATGACCACGGTCACGCCGACCACGCCCACGGCCCCGCCAAAGGCCTGATGCGCTGGGTGCTGACCACCAACCACAAGGACATCGGCACGCTGTACCTGTGGTTTGCCTTCTGCATGTTCCTGCTGGGCGGCTCGTTCGCCATGGTCATTCGCGCCGAGCTGTTCCAGCCCGGCCTGCAGATCGTGCAGCCGGAATTCTTCAACCAGATGACCACCATGCACGGTCTGGTCATGGTGTTCGGTGCGGTGATGCCGGCCTTCGTCGGCCTCGCCAACTGGATGATCCCGCTGATGGTCGGCGCGCCCGACATGGCCCTGCCACGGATGAACAACTTCAGTTTCTGGCTGTTGCCGGCCGCGTTTCTGCTGCTGGTCTCGACCCTGTTCACCCCGGGCGGCGGGCCGAATTTCGGCTGGACGTTCTACGCGCCGCTGTCGACGACTTATGCACCGGAAAGCGTGACGTTCTTCATCTTCGCCATCCACTTGATGGGCATCAGTTCGATCATGGGCGCGATCAACGTAGTCGCGACCATCCTCAACCTGCGCGCACCCGGCATGACCCTGATGAAAATGCCGCTGTTCGTGTGGACCTGGCTGATCACCGCGTTTCTGCTGATCGCAGTGATGCCGGTGCTCGCTGGCTGCGTGACGATGATGCTCATGGACATCCATTTCGGCACCAGTTTCTTCAGTGCTGCCGGCGGGGTGACCCGGTGCTGTTCCAGCATGTGTTCTGGTTCTTCGGCCACCCCGAGGTGTACATCATGATCCTGCCGGCGTTCGGCGCGGTCAGCCAGATCATCCCGACCTTCGCGCGCAAGCCGCTGTTCGGCTACACCTCGATGGTCTACGCCACGGCGAGCATCGCGTTCCTGTCGTTCATTGTCTGGGCGCACCACATGTTCGTGGTCGGCATCCCGCTGGTGGGCGAATTGTTTTTCATGTACGCGACCATGCTGATCGCCGTGCCGACGGGTGTGAAAGTGTTCAACTGGGCGAGCACCATGTGGCAGGGCTCGATGACCTTCGAGACGCCGATGCTGTTTGCCGTGGCGTTCGTCATCCTGTTCTCGATCGGTGGTTTTTCCGGGCTGATGCTGGCGATCGCCCCGGCGGACTTCCAGTACCAGGACACCTACTTCGTTGTCGCGCACTTCCACTATGTGCTGGTGCCCGGGGCGATCTTCGGCATCTTCGCCTCGGCCTATTACTGGCTGCCGAAGTGGACCGGGCACATGTACGACGAAACCCTCGGCAAGCTGCATTTCTGGCTGTCGTTCGTCGGCATGAACCTGACCTTTTTCCCGATGCACTTCGTCGGCCTTGCGGGGATGCCGCGACGGATTCCGGACTACAACCTGCAGTTCGCCGATTTCAACATGGTCTCGTCGATCGGCGCGTTCATGTTCGGCGCCACGCAGATTTTCTTCCTGTTCATCGTCATCAAGACCATCCGTGGCGGCGCACCGGCCCCGGCCAAACCGTGGGACGGCGCCGAAGGGCTGGAGTGGAGCGTGCCGTCGCCGGCGCCGTATCACACCTTCACCACGCCGCCGGAAGTGAAATGAACACCTCCTGTTTTTTGCAATGTGTGCAGAGGCACAGATCCCCAGTGGATGCTCACAGATCTTCTGTGGATGTACACAGATCCCCCGTGGCGAGGGGATTTATCCCCGTTGGGCTGCGCAGCAGCCCCAAAATCTGCAATCGAAATTTATCAGGTAGACCGTGTGCGCTGGATTCAGGGCCGCTTCGCAGCCCAACGGGGATAAATCCCCTCACCACAGCATCACCGGCCACCAGGGAACACGAGGGAGGCATGAACCATGGCTGACTCGATCTCGCTGAAGAAACTCGTCACCCGCCTGTTGCTGGTGGTGGTGGCGATGTTCGTCTTCGGTTTCGCCCTAGTGCCGATCTACGACGTGATGTGCAAAGCCTTCGGCATCAACGGCAAGACCGGCGGCCAGTATGCGGGCGAGCAAGTGGTCGACACCTCGCGCCAGGTGCGCGTGCAGTTTCTCTCGACCAACACCGCCGACATGCCGTGGGACTTTTACCCGAAACACGACGAGCTGACCGCCAATCCCGGCGCGGTGAACGAGATGGTCTTCATCGCACGCAATCCCACCGACAAACCGATGAGTGCGCAAGCGGTGCCGAGTATTGCGCCGAGCAACGCCGCGGCGTTTTTCCACAAGACCGAATGCTTTTGCTTTACCCAGCAGGTGCTGCAGCCCGGTGAACAGATCGAAATGCCGGTGCGTTTCATCGTTGACCGCGACATGCCCAAGGAAGTGAAGCACCTGACGCTGTCCTACACGCTGTTCGATATCACCGCCCGACATCCGCCGGTGGCTGTTAACACTGGCGGTTGAGCGTGGCCGATAAGGAGAACAATAAATGGCAACTCATGAGCATTATTACGTCCCGGCCCAGAGCAAATGGCCGATCATCGCCACGCTCGGGATGTTCGTCACCGTGTACGGCCTCGCCACCTGGTTCAACGATCTCAAGGCCGCACGCCCGGACTCCCACGGCCCGCTGATCTTTTTCGTCGGCGGCCTGCTGCTGGCGTACATGCTGTTCGGCTGGTTCGGTGCGGTGATCAAGGAAAGTCGCGCGGGGCTGTACAGCCCGCAGCTGGACCGCTCGTTCCGCTGGGGCATGAGCTGGTTCATCTTTTCCGAGGTGATGTTCTTCGTCGCCTTCTTCGGCGCGCTGTTCTATGTGCGCCATGTGTCCGGGCCGGCGCTGGGCGGTGAGGGGCCGAAAGGCATCGCGCACATGCTCTGGCCGAACTTCGAATTTGTCTGGCCGCTGCTGCACACACCTGATCCGAAACTGTTCCCGCCGCCAAAAGAAGTCATCAGCCCGTGGGGCCTGCCGCTGATCAACACCATTCTGCTGGTCAGCTCCAGCGTGACCATCACCATCGCCCACCATGCGCTGAAGAAAGGCCATCGCGGCGCACTGAAACTGTGGCTGGCGATCACCGTACTGCTGGGCGTCGCGTTCCTCGGTTTCCAGGCGGAAGAGTACATCCATGCCTACAAAGAGCTGGGGCTGACCCTCGGCTCGGGCATCTACGGCGCGACGTTCTTCATGCTCACCGGATTCCACGGCGCCCACGTGACCATCGGCACGATCATCCTGTTCGTGATGCTGATGCGCATCATGAAGGGCCACTTCGACAACGAGCACCAGTTCGGTTTCGAGGCGGCGAGCTGGTACTGGCACTTCGTCGATGTGGTGTGGATCGGTTTGTTCTTCTTCGTTTACGTCCTCTGACTGCTGGCGCTACCAGGGCGCATGGGACACCAACTGGCCGCTGTAGAAACCCCAGGCCATCAGGCCGACGGTGCCCACGGCCAGTGCCACCCGAACACTCAAGGCGATGACCAGGCGATTGGAGCTGCTGTCGTCCTTGACCAGGAAAAACAGGCCGCTGAACAGGCTGACGACCGTGGCAATCAGCATCAGGACGATCGCTGCTTTGAACATGGCAAGACTCCGGGGGACAGGCGATGCAATTGAGTATAGCGATCGCGATGACTGACTTTATGGCGCGCCCATGAAGCGCTTTCGCCCGGGCGTGATTCCCACTGTCGTGGTGGCGCTGTTGCTGCCGCTGATGGTTGCGCTGGGCTTCTGGCAACTGGGCCGGGGCGCGGAGAAAACCGCGCTGCTGGCCAGTTATGCCGAACGTCGCGTGGCCGAACCGCTGGCCAGCAGTGAACTGCTCGGCAACGCCGACCCGGCTTACCGCCGCGTGCGCCTGCACGGCCAGTTCGACCCCGCCCATACCCTGTTGCTCGACAACCGCCAGCGTGGCGGCAAGGTCGGCGTTGAATTGCTGCAACCGTTTCAGGATCAACGCAGCGGTCTGTGGCTGCTGGTCAATCGCGGCTGGCTGCCTTGGCCCGACCGGCGTGTGCCGCCGCAATTTACAACACCCGCCGAGACGCTGACGCTCGACGCCTGGGTCTACGTCGCTCCCGGCGCGACGTTCCAGTTGCACGCCGATCCGGCCAGCAATGCCTGGCCGCAAACCATTACCGCCGTCGAGCCGGGCAAATTGTGGCGAACCCTGGAGCGCGACGGCTTCGCCTACGAATTACGCGCCGAACCCGGCCCGGTCAGCTATCAGACCGATTGGCCGGTAGTCGCGATGGGGCCGGAAAAACACCTCGGCTACGCCGTGCAATGGTTCGCCATGGCCACGGCCCTGCTTGGGCTCTACCTCTATTTCGGCTGGCACCACGCAAAGGAGAAACGCCATGGGAAGCGCCATGAATCCACCCAGCATGTCTGAGGCCAAACCTGCCCCCAGCCGCCGGCGCGGGCGCATTCAGTTGTTGCTGATCGTGCTTGGCGTGGTCGGGCCGATGCTGCTCGCCACCGGCATGTACAAATTGCAGTTCTGGGTGCCGGAAGGACGCAGCTATCACGGCGAGCTGATCGGCAACGGCCAGACCCGCGCCGACCTCGGCGTGCAGGCCGATGAGCAGCGCTGGCAGATTCTGGTCACGGCGCCGAAGGATTGCGCCGTCGATTGCCAGCAACTGGTTTATCTGGCGCGGCAGATCCAGATCAGCCTCGGCCGCGAAGCCGGCCGCGCCAGCCACGCCCTCGCCGCCGCGCAACCACTGAGCGCCGATTACGCCGCCAAGCTCGACCGTGAATATCCGCAGCTGCAGCGCTATCCGCTGGATGCCGGGGTGTTCAACAAGACCACCGGCGACAAAGCCGTGCCGCAGCTGTGGATCGTCGACCCGCACGGCAATCTGGTGCTGCGTTACGAGCCGAATGTGAAGGGCAAGGATCTGCTTAACGACCTGCGGCATCTGCTGAAACTGTCGAACATCGGATGAGGGCATCGTCATGGCCAAACCTGGATTTCGCCTCGCGCTGTTTGCCACCCTGCTGGCACTGATTGTAGTGCTGCTCGGCGCCTACACCCGCCTGACCCATGCCGGCCTCGGCTGCCCGGACTGGCCAGGCTGCTACGGCTTTATCAGCGTGCCGAAAAGCGAAGCGCAACTGGCCCATGCCGAACTGCACTTCCCTGACGCGCCAGTGGAGGCGCACAAGGGCTGGAACGAGATGATTCACCGCTACTTCGCCGGCACCCTCGGTTTGCTGATTTCAGTGCTGGCCGGGCGCGCGTGGGTCAACCGGCGCCATCCGGGCCAGCCGCTGAAACTGCCGCTGTTTCTGCTGGCGGTGGTCATCGCCCAAGCGGCGTTCGGTATGTGGACGGTGACGCTCAAGCTCTGGCCACAAGTGGTCACCGGACATTTGCTCGGCGGCTTTGCCACGTTGAGTCTGCTGTTTCTGTTGACGCTGAGGTTATCCGGCGTGCTGCCGGCGCTGACGGTACCGAAGCGCCTGCAATATTGGGCGACGGCGGGGCTGCTGCTGGTGATCGGCCAGATCGCCTTGGGCGGCTGGGTCAGTTCCAACTACGCAGCGGTGGCCTGCATCGACTTCCCCACCTGCCACGGCCAATGGCTGCCGCCGGCGGACTTCGCCAACGGTTTCCACCTGACCCAGCACATCGGCCCGAATTATCTCGGCGGACAACTCGATAGCGATGCACGCACGGCGATTCACCTGACTCACCGCATCGGCGCTTTGCTGGTGACGGTCGTACTGCTCGGTCTGGCCTGGCAGTTGAAAGTGGTGGGCATGACCCGACTGGCCGGTTTGCTGCTGATCGCCCTTGCGGCGCAGATCACCCTCGGCATCAGCAACGTGCTGTTTCATCTGCCGCTGCCGGTGGCCGTCGCCCATAACGCTGGCGGTGCGGCGCTGTTGCTGACTCTGGTGCTGGTCAATTATCACGCCCGCACCAGCCTGCTGCGGGTGAGCCAACCGGTGCTGGCGCGCTGGCGCTTGAGTGCGCACAAACCTGCCGTTGCGCCCATCGCATTGAAAGGAGAAACGCCATGGCGAGTCTGATCGGCGAGCGTGCGGCGCAAGCGCTGTGGCGCGATTATCTGGAGCTGACCAAACCGAAAGTCGTGGTGCTGATGCTGATCACCTCGCTGGTCGGCATGTTCCTCGCCACCCGCGCGGGCGTACCGTGGACAGTGCTGGTGTTTGGCAATCTGGGCATTGCGTTGTGTGCCGGCGGTGCGGCGGCGGTCAATCATGTGGTCGATCGGCGTATCGATGCGGTAATGGCGCGCACGCACAAACGTCCCTTGGCCGAAGGCCGGGTTTCACCTGCGGCGGCGCTGACCTTCGCTTTGGTGCTGGCGCTGCTCGGTCAGGCGCTGCTGCTGACTTTCACCAATCAGCTGACCGCGTGGCTGACCCTCGCCTCGCTGCTCGGTTACGCGGTGGTCTACACCGGTTTTCTCAAGCGTGCGACGCCGCAGAACATCGTCATCGGCGGCCTCGCTGGCGCCGCGCCACCGCTGCTCGGCTGGACCGCCGCCACCGGTCATGTCAGCGCCGAACCGCTGTTGCTGGTGCTGATCATCTTCGCCTGGACCCCGCCGCATTTCTGGGCGCTGGCGATTCATCGCAAGGAGGAATACGCCAAGGCCGACATTCCGATGCTGCCGGTGACCCATGGCGAGCACTACACCAAAGTACACATTCTGCTCTACACCTTCGCGCTGCTGGCGGTGAGTCTGCTGCCGTACGTGATTCACATGAGCGGCATGTTGTATCTGGTCTGTGCGCTGGCGTTGGGCGCAAGGTTTCTGCAATGGGCCGTGGTGCTGTACCGTGGCACTCGGCCGCACGCGGCGATCAATACCTTCAAGTACTCTATTTATTACTTGTTCCTGTTGTTCATCGCCCTGCTCGTAGACCACTACTTACTGTTGAACCTATGACCCGAACCCAGAAAACCGTCTTCATCCTCGTCGCCGTGATCGCGCTGATCCTCGGGCTTACCGTGAATAAAGTGCTGAACGGCAAAGGCCAGGGCGATCCGACTGCGCTGATCGACGCCGGGATCATTCTGCTGCCGCAGAGCCGCAACCTGCCGGACGTGACCATGACCGATCAGGACGGCAAACCGGTTGCCATCGATGAGTTGAAAGGCAAGTGGAGTCTGTTGTTCTTCGGCTACACCTTCTGCCCGGACATCTGCCCGACCACCCTGGCGCAACTGCGACAGATCAAGAGTGAACTGCCGAAAGAGGCTGTGGACAAGTTGCAGATCGTACTGGTCAGCGTGGACCCCAACCGCGATACGCCGAAGCAGTTGAAGCAGTATCTGGGCTACTTCGATCCGCAGTTCATTGGCCTGACGCCTTCATCTATCGAAGAGCTGCAGAAGGTGGCGAATGCGGTGAGCATTCCGTTCATTCCGGCTGATACCAGCAAGCCGAATTACACGGTGGACCATAGCGGCAATCTGGCGGTGATCGGGCCGGATGGTACGCAGCGTGGGTTTATTCGGGCGCCGTTGAATAACACCAAACTGGTGGCGCAATTGCCGGTGATGCTCAACCGCAAATAAACGCAGAAAGCGAAAAGCCCCTCACCCTAACCCTCTCCCAGAGGGAGAGGGGACTGATTGGGGGATGCTGAAGCAATACGCCGACTTGTAAGCGCTGTGCTGAATCCATAATCGACTGGATCTTTCAGGTCGATGCATAGCGCCAGACACCTCGGTCGGCCCCCTCTCCCTCTGGGAGAGGGCTGGGGTGAGGGGCAGCTTCACAGCAGGTCCAAAGCCAGACACCAGACACAAAAAAGGGGACGCCATTGGCGTCCCCTTTTTCATTGCAGCCATCCAAATCAGAACGCCGGCAATACCGCGCCTTTGTACTTCTCGGTAATGAACTGCTTCACTTGCGGGCTGTGCAGCGCAGCCGCCAGTTTCTTCATCGCGTCGCTGTCCTTGTTGTCCGGGCGGGACACGAGGATGTTCACGTACGGCGAGTCGTTGCCTTCGATCACCAGCGCATCCTTGGACGGATCAAGCTTGGCTTCCAGCGCGTAGTTGGTGTTGATCAGCGCCAGATCGACCTGAGTCAGCACGCGCGGGATGGTCGCGGCTTCCAGTTCACGGATCTTCAGGTCTTTCGGATTCTCGGCGATGTCTTTGACGGTCGACAGGATGTTCTTCGAATCCTTGAGCTTGATCACGCCAGCCTTGTCCAGCAGCAACAGCGCGCGGCCGCCGTTGGTGGCGTCGTTCGGGATCACCACGTTGGCACCGCCGGGCAGGTCTTTCAGATCCTTGATCTTGCTCGAATAAGCGCCCAACGGCTCCAGATGCACACCGGTCACGGCTACAAGATCAGTGCCCTTGGCCTTGTTGAATTCATCAAGATACGGCTGGTGCTGGAAGAAGTTCGCGTCCAGACGCTTTTCCGCGACCTGTACGTTCGGCTGAATGTAGTCGGTGAAGACCTTGACCTTCAGATCCACGCCTTCCTTGGCCAGGGCCGGTTTGACGAACTCGAGGATTTCCGCGTGCGGCACCGGAGTAGCGGCAACGGTCAGGGTCTCGGCGTGGGCCGAAAACGCCGCAACAGCGGCGAAAGCAGCGATCAGTTTTTTCATTCAGCTAACTCCTTGTGAGGGCGCCCGCCAGCGAATGGCCGGCGCCTCTTGATTAAAAAACCGCTTATTTGCGCGAGAAATGCACGACCAGGCGGTCGCCAACCATTTGCAGCACTTGCACCAGAATCAACAGCAGCACCACGGTGACGATCATCACGTCGGTCTGGAAACGCTGGTAGCCGAAACGGATCGCCAGGTCGCCCAGACCACCGGCGCCGACCACACCGGCCATCGCCGTGTAGGACACCAGTGTAATCGCTGTCACCGTAATCGCTGCGAAGATGCCCGGACGGGCTTCCGGCAGCAGGGCGTTCATGATGATCTGCCGCGTGGTCGCGCCCATCGACTGGGTCGCTTCGATGATGCCGCGATCGACTTCGCGCAGCGCGGTTTCCACCAGACGCGCGAAGAACGGCGTGGCGCCCACCACCAGCGGCGGGATCGCCCCGGCCACACCCAGCGAGGTGCCGGTGATCAGCACGGTGAACGGGATCATCACAATCAGCAGAATAATGAACGGCAGCGAACGCAAGATGTTCACCACCAGCGACAGCACGGCGTAGAGGCCACGGTTCTCCAGCAACTGACGCGGGCTGCAGAGAAACAGCAGCACCCCCAGCGGCAGGCCGAGCAGCACGGTGAACAGCAGCGAACCGCCGAGCATCAGCATGGTGTCGCCAGTCGCCAGCCAGATTTCGTACCAGTCGATATTGGCGAAGAAACTCATCAGGTCAGCCATTAGCGCAACACCTCCATGTGAACGTCAGCGGCGGTGAAGCGGGCAAACGCCGCCTCCATGTCGCCACCGGTGACAGCGAGGGTCAGTTGCCCGTACGGAATGTCTTTGATGCGGTCGATGCGACCGGCAAGGATGCTGTAGTCGACGCCGGTTTCCCGGGCGACGGTGCCGAGCAACGGCGCATAGGTCGCCTCGCCCTGGAAGGTCAGACGCACGATGCGCCCGGGCACGTGGGCGAAATCGTCACGCTGCTCGCTCTCGTCAATCTGCTCGCTTTCCTGCACGAAACGCTTGGTGGTCGGGTGCTGCGGATGCAGGAACACATCGGCCACCGGCCCCTGCTCGACGATCACGCCAGCGTCCATCACCGCGACCTGATCGCAGACGCGCCGGATCACGTCCATCTCGTGGGTGATCAGGACAATGGTCAGTTTCAGTTCGCGATTGATTTCTGCCAGCAGTTGCAGGACCGATGCGGTGGTCTGCGGGTCGAGGGCGCTGGTGGCCTCGTCGCACAGCAGAATCTTCGGCTTGGTCGCCAGCGCACGAGCGATGCCGACGCGCTGCTTCTGACCGCCGGACAGTTGCGCCGGGTACTTTTTCGCGTGGTCGGACAAACCGACCCGCGCCAGCAGCTCGGCCACCCGTTGATTGATTTCACTGCTCGACAGCTCACCGGCCAGGGTCAGCGGCAGGGCCACGTTGTCGGCGACAGTCTTGGAGGCGAGCAGGTTGAAGTGCTGGAAGATCATCCCGACCTGCTGGCGGAAACGGCGCAAGCCGTTGGCGTCCAGTGCAGTGACTTCTTCGCCGTCGACGATGATCTTGCCGCCACTGGAGTCTTCCAGGCGATTGATCAGACGCAGCAGGGTACTTTTGCCCGCACCGGAATGGCCAATCAGGCCGAACACCTGGCCGTTCTCGATGGCGAGACTGGTCGGGTGCAGCGCGGGAATATCCTTACCGGCAACGCGGTAAGTCTTGTGGACGTTTTGAAACTCGATCACGTAGCGAACCTTGTGGGGCGCGTTGGAAAAGGATCAGCGGTTAGCCGGGCGCGCATTTTAGCCTGTCCGTATAGAGGTTCTTAGCATTTATTTCGCAATTAACCTTCAATTTGGCAATAACGCGATCAAAGGTCAGATAAACGGAACGGCTGAGACGCTCATCAGTCACTACTTAAGCGACTTGAAACCCCTGGGTGCCGTGCCCGGGAATCACTCAAGGGTCTTCGGAAGGCATCCGGGGCCAAACGAGGAGTTTACGTCTGATGAGCATCAAAAAGCCTGCACCTGATAAAAGCGAAATGGCCGGGACCGATACCCCGGATCGCGCCAACACCAACGCCAAGCTCGACAGCCTGGAAGAATTCCGTTCCGACGCCACCGGTCAGGCACTGCGGACCAATCAGGGCGTGAAGATCGCCGACAACCAGAACACCCTCAAAGCCGGGCCGCGCGGGCCTTCGCTGCTGGAAGACTTCATCATGCGTGAAAAGATCACGCACTTTGACCATGAGCGCATTCCGGAGCGTATCGTCCATGCGCGCGGTACCGGCGCCCACGGTTTTTTTCAGACCTACGAGAACCATGCAGCACTGACCAAGGCCGGTTTCCTACAGGATCCGGGCAAGAAAACCCCGGTGTTCGTGCGTTTTTCTACGGTGCAGGGGCCACGTGGCTCCGGCGATACCGTGCGTGACGTGCGTGGCTTTGCGGTGAAATTCTTTACCGACGAGGGTAACTTCGATCTGGTCGGCAACAACATGCCGGTGTTCTTCATTCAGGACGCGATCAAGTTCCCGGACTTCGTCCACGCGGTGAAGCCCGAGCCGCACAACGAAATCCCGACCGGCGGCTCGGCTCACGACACGTTCTGGGACTTCGTCTCGCTGGTGCCGGAATCGGCGCACATGGTCATCTGGGCGATGTCCGACCGGGCCATCCCGAAAAGCCTGCGCAGCATGCAGGGCTTTGGCGTACACACCTTCCGCCTGATCAACGCCGAGGGCAAATCACGCTTCGTCAAATTCCACTGGCGCCCTACCGCCGGCACCTGCTCGCTGGTGTGGGACGAGGCGCAGAAGCTCGCCGGTAAGGACACCGACTACCACCGCCGCGACCTGTGGGAAGCGATCGAGATGGGCGATTACCCGGAATGGGAACTGGGCGTACAGATCGTCGAAGAAGAGAACGAACACGATTTCGACTTCGACATCCTCGACCCGACCAAGATCATTCCAGAAGAAATCGTCCCGATTACGCCGCTGGGCAAAATGACCCTGAACCGCAACCCGGACAACTTCTTCGCCGAAACCGAGCAGGTCGCCTTCTGCCCTGGCCACATCGTGCCGGGTATCGACTTCTCCAATGATCCGTTGCTGCAAGGTCGGCTGTTTTCCTATACCGACACGCAGATCAGCCGACTCGGCGGGCCGAACTTCCATGAGTTGCCGATCAACCGTCCGGTGGCGCCATTCCACAACGGCCAGCGCGACGCGCAACACCGCAGCACCATCGACAAGGGGCGTGCCTCGTACGAGCCGAACTCGATCGACGGCGGTTGGCCAAAAGAAACCCCGCCAGCGGCACAGGACGGTGGTTTCGAGAGCTACCCGGAGCGCATCGATGCGGCGAAGATCCGTCAGCGCAGCGAATCGTTCAGCGATCACTTCTCCCAGGCCCGCTTGTTCTTCAACAGCATGAGCGACCACGAGAAAGAGCACATCATCGCTGCCTACAGCTTCGAGCTGGGCAAGGTCGAACGTGAGTTCATCCGTGCCCGTGAAGTGAACGAGATCCTCGCCAATATCGACCTGACCCTGGCCAAACGTGTGGCTGAAAACCTTGGTTTGCCGGCACCCGCCAAAGGCACGGTCGAAGTGCGCAAGACCTCGCTGGAGCAATCGCCAGCGCTGAGCCAGGCCAACCTGCTGCCAGGCAACATCAAGACGCGCAAAGTGGCGATTCTCGCGGCCAACGGCGTTGATGCTGCAGCCATCGATGCGATGAAGAAAGCACTTGAAGCCGAAGGCGCCCACGCGAAACTGCTCGGCCCGACCTCGGCGCCAGTGAAGACCGCTGACGGCAAGGCATTGCCGGTGGATGCGTCGATGGAAGGCATGCCTTCAATTGCGTTCGATGCGGTGTTCGTACCGGGTGGCGCGGCGTCGATTACCGCGTTGAGCGGTGACGGCGTGGCGTTGCACTACCTGCTCGAAGCCTACAAGCACCTGAAGGCGATCGCGCTGCACGGCGAGGCCAAGCAGTTGCAGGACTTGTTGAAGCTCGACGCGGATGCGGGGTTGTTGCAGGGCGCGGATGTAGGGGCGTTGACCAAACCGTTTTTCGCCGCGATCGGCGAGCATCGGGTCTGGGCGCGGGAGCCTAAGGCCAAGGCTATTCCGGCTTAAGATCTTTATTGGCTGAGAGGACGCTTTCGCGAGCAGGCTCGCTCCCACAGGTACGCTGTTGCTCCTGTGGGAGCGAGCCTGCTCGCGAAGCTTTTTATGGCTTGCGCGGACTTAAAACCATCTGCGCCGGAACCGTGCGCAAGATCTGCTTCTCGATCTGCAAATCAAAATCAGGATCGAGCTTCTTTACTCGCTTGCTCAGCAACGTCGCCAGCCACGGATAATCCGCGGTGCGCGGCGCCTGAATGCTGACGGCGCATTCGTAATTCACCACATCGGCGGCGATCGCATCGAGTTGTCGTTGCAGCTTGTGAATATCACCGATGTTCAACGCAACAGTGGTGCTCTCGGCGGTCGGGTCGATGACCTTGGCTTTCGGCCTGGCTTCGGCAGCCAGCAACGCGGCCTCGGCCTTTTCCAGCTCGGCCTTGCGCGCTTCGGTGATCGCGCCGTTGACGCCGCCGGTCAGCGCTGGCGCCTTGGGCATCAGAGCACGGGCGCGGCTGAGCGCGGTGGCGGCAGCGTTGACATCGCCCTTTTGCAGAACGATCTGGCTGCGGCGCAGGTACGCCTCGGCCAGCTGCCGCTGGTACTGCTCAAGGGATTGATCGTTGGGGGTTGCGGCCTGCAAGGCGGCCAACTGGTCTTCGGCGGTGGCCAGTTCGCTGCTGGCCAGGCTTTGCTCCAGCTGCGCGATGGCCGTAGCCCGCGCATCGGGGACTTCAGCCACCGGCGGCGTGCTTTGGCAGGCGCCCAGCAGCACTGAAAATGCGACAAGGAGCAGATAACGGGAGGCGAACGGCTTCATTCCTGCGACTCTCTAATTGCGCAAAAAGCGGCCAAGTCTACACCCCACGACGGGGCAGAACAAAACTCAACAGAAACAGCGCGGCTGCCGTCACAACGATAGACGGCCCCGCCGGGGTGTCCTTGAACCACGACAACGCCAGCCCGCCGCACACCGCGAGCATGCCCAGCAGGCTCGCGCCCAAGGCCATCTGCTCCGGCGAACGGGCGTGACGCTGTGCCGCAGCCGCCGGGATGATCAGTAGCGATGTAATCAGCAACACCCCGACGATTTTCATCGCCACGGCGATCACCACCGCGATCAACAGCATCAGCGCCAAGCGCAAACCCGCAACCGGCAAGCCTTCGACCCGCGCCAGTTCTTCGTGCACGGTGATCGCCAGCAGCGGTCGCCACAGCGTCACCAGCAACACCAGCACCGCCGCGGTGCCACCGAGAATCCACGCAAGATCGCTCGGACTGATTGCCAGCAAGTCGCCGAACAGATAGGCCATCAGGTCGATCCGCACTTCATGCATGAAGCTTAGTACCACCAGGCCGAGAGAGAGGGTGCTCGGCGCAAGAATTCCCAATAGTGTGTCGGACGCCAGTGGCTGACGCTGTTGCAGCGTCACCAAGAGCACCGCCAGCAGCAGGCAACCGACCGTCACCGCCACCGTCGGGCTGACGTCCAGCAAAAAGCCCAGTGCCACGCCGAGCAATGCGGCGTGGGACAGGGTATCGCCGAAATAGGCCATGCGCCGCCACACCACAAACGAGCCGAGCGGTCCGGCCACCAGTGCCAGGGCCAGACCTGCAAGCAGGGCGTACAAAAGAAAATCAGCCATGCTTGCAGCCGTCTCCATGAACATGAGGTTGCCCGCCGAGCGGGCCTTTGACCACCGAACCGTGCAGGTCGTGGGCGTGGTCGTGATGGTGGTGATAGATCGCCAGACTCGGCGCGTTCTTGCCGAACAACTCGACAAATGCCGGATCGCCGCTGACCTGCTCGGGATGCCCGGAGCAGCAGACGTGACGATTGAGGCAGACCACCTGATCGGTGGTGCTCATCACCAGATGCAAATCGTGGGACACCATCAGCACGCCGCAACCGTGGCGGTCGCGCAGACGGGTGATCAGGCTGTACAGCTCGGCCTGCCCGGCCACGTCGACGCCCTGCACCGGTTCATCCAGCACCAACAGTTCCGGCTCACGCAGCAGTGCCCGAGCCAACAGCACACGCTGCATTTCGCCGCCGGAAACGCTCTGCACCGGGCTGTCGATCACGTGTTCGGCGCCGACTTCCTTCAACGCGGCCAAGGCACGCGAACGATCGACGCCAGGCACCAGGCGCAGGAAGCGCAGCACTGACAGCGGTAGCGTCGGGTCGACATGCAGCTTCTGCGGCATGTAGCCGACGCGCAGTTTCGGTTTGCGCCAGACGCTGCCACTGTTCGGCTTCAACAGCCCGAGCACGGCGCGTACCAGCGTGGTCTTGCCGGCGCCATTGGGGCCGATCAGGGTGACGATCTGCCCCGGCTCGACGCTCAGCTCGATGTTGTCCAGCACGGTCTGCCCGGCAAACGTGACGGCGACCTGCTCCAGACGGATCAGCGCGTTGCTCATCAGGCCCCCTGGCAACCGGCGCACAGACCAACCACTTCGACCGTCTGCGCTTCGACGATGAAACCCACGTCCTTGGCGCTGCTAATAATCGCGTCGCTGATCACTTTTTGCTCAAGTTCGATAGCGGCGTGGCACTCGCGGCAGATCAGGAACTGGCCTTGATGCGCGTGTTCAGGATGCACGCAGCCAACGAAGGCGTTGAGCGACGAGATGCGATGGACCAGGCCGTTTTCGAGCAGGAAATCCAGTGCGCGGTACACCGTAGGCGGCGCTGCACGGCGGCCGTCCTGCTCGCTGAGCACCGCAAGGATGTCGTAGGCACCCAGCGGCTTGTGACTCTGCCAGACCAGTTCCAGCACGCGGCGGCGCAGGGCAGTCAGACGCAAACCTTTCTGCGCGCACAAGGTATCGGCCTCGGACAGAGCGCTGTGCACGCAATGGGAGTGGTCGTGGGGACGGCTGGCAATCGGTGTAATAGGCATGAGCGGCGACGAGATTTGCTGGAGACGTTATTATGTTACCCGTTCTCGCTTCCTTGAGTGGTTATCGTGTCCCGACTTTTTTCTGTTTTTGTGGCTTGTGTTGCCAGTTTTCTGCTGATCGGTACGGCCCAGGCCGAGGTCAAAGTGCTCACCAGCATCAAACCGTTGCAGCTGATTGCCGCTGCCGTGCAGGACGGCGTGGCGATTCCCGAGGTGCTGCTGCCGCCGGGTGCCTCCCCACACAATTACGCCCTGCGCCCATCCGACGTACGGAAGGTGCAGTCGGTCGATCTGCTCTACTGGATCGGCCCGGACATGGAAGGTTTCCTGCCGCGCGTACTCGGCGGTCGCAGCCTGCCGAGCGTCGCCGTGCAGGATCTGCCGGGGCTCAAGCTGCGGCATTTTGGCGCGGACAACCATTCCCATGCCGAAGAAGCCGACGAGCATGATCACGATCATCGCCCCGGCTCGCTGGATGCACATTTGTGGCTGTCACCGGTCAATGCGCGGGTAATCGCCGACAAAATGGCCGCCGACCTCAGCGCCGCCGACCCGGCCAATGCCCAGCGCTATCAGAGCAATGCCAAAGCCTTCGATGAACGTCTGGATGCGCTGGATCAGCGCTTGAAGAAGCGTCTGGCCAATGTCGAAGGCAAGCCGTACTTCGTGTTTCATGAGGCGTTTGATTATTTCGAAGACGCTTACGGCCTGAAGCACGCGGGCGTGTTCGCGGTGGCCGCTGAAGTACAGCCCGGCGCCCAGCATGTCGCGGCGATGCGCAAGCGTTTGCAGGAAGTGGGCAAGACCTGTGTGTTCAGCGAGCCGCCATTGCGTCCGCGCCTGGCGGAAACCCTGGTGGCCGGTTTGCCGGTGAAACTCGCCGAGCTGGATGCGTTGGGTGGTTATACGCCGGCGACGGCTCAGGGCTATGAGCAGGTGCTGGAAAAACTCAGCAATGATCTGGCCGGGTGCCTGGAGTCGCTGTAACAACACAAACCCTGTGGGAGCGAGCCTGCTCGCGAAAGCGGTTGGTCAGTCAGCAAAAATGCTGAACGGGCCGCCGCCTTCGCGAGCAGGCTCGCTCCCACAGGTTCGTGTTTGCTTGGCGAATCTACTCAGAGGGCGAAGGGCAACGGTGTATTGACCTTCTGCCGCTGCGCCAGGCGCTGCTCGAATTCCTGCGGATCGTGAATCAACACATCCTGCCCGGCGAACTGCTCGGCGGCGATCAGGCGTGACAGCCAGAACCGCACACAAGCCACACGCAACATCGTTGGCCAGAGCTCAGCCTCCGCCGCCGTGAACGGGCGCAGCGCCGCGTAGGCACCGAGGAATGCCCGGGCGCGCGGGCCATCGATCACGCCCTCCTCGTCCGAACACCAGTCATTCAACGCGATCGCCACGTCGTACAGCATCGGCCCCGAGCAGGCGTTGTAGAAGTCGATCAACCCGGTCAGATGGGTGCCTTCGAACATGGCGTTGTCGCGGAACAGATCGGCGTGAATATTGGCCCGAGGTAGCGCAAGAATCTTCTCTTTGCGCTCGGTAATCTCATCCAGCGCCTTTTGCAGCAAGGCACGCGGCTCATCGCTCAGGTGCGAGAGAAATTCAGTGCCCTCCTCCAGCATCCAGTCCAGGCCGCGATCGGTTTTGCGCTTGATCATGCGCTCGCCCTGAGTCGCCAGATGCAGATGTGCCTGCAACTCACCGACCTGCGCGCAATGCTGGGCGTTGGCGACCTTGATGTGCTTGCCCGACAGACGCGGTTGCAGCAGCGCCGGTTTGCCTTTGAGCTCACGCAGGGCCAAGCCGTCAGTGGTGCGCAGGGCGTAAGGCACCGGGAGTTCGGCTTCGTGCAGCACGTCGAGCAGGTCGATGAAGAACGGCATCTCCTGCACCGGGCCGCGTTCGACCAGGGTCAGGACAAACTCGCCCTGCTCCAGACTGATGAAGAAATTGGTGTTTTCGCTGCCGGCGGCGATCCCCTGGAAATCGAGCAGGCGGCCGAGCCCGTAAGGGGCGAGAAAGGTTTCCAGCTCGGGCCGAGCCAGGGGAGTGAACACAGACATGTCTTGACTGCCAGTACGGGCGCCGCAACGGCGGCGCCACAAGTGAATTAAAACCTACTTCCATTCGAAGATCTTCCATGACGGGATCAGCATATCCGGCTGGTCCGAGCGGATGAAGTTGGCATCCGTTCCGTCGGCGCGCACCAGAAAGTACGGCGGCGCGCCCTTCGGCGTGACCTTGATCGCATACAGGAAACCGTTCTGACGGTACTCCTGAATAGTCTTGTCGCCCTCCGTGCGGATGGTGACCTCGGGGTCGCCGCCCGGCGCATCATCCGCCGCAATCGCGGCCAGTGGTGAAACAGCGATCAACCCGACCAGCAGCAAGCGATTTAACGTACGCATGATAACCTTGTCCCTTTGTCGTCAACGGTCCCGCTATTCTAGCGCCGGACCCGCCGAAAAGGTTGATCCTGCTCATGAGCCAAGCCCCCCTCGTCCTGGTGGACGGTTCGTCTTACCTGTACCGCGCCTTTCATGCACTGCCACCACTGACCACGTCCAAAGGCCTGCCGACCGGTGCGGTCAAAGGCGTGCTGAACATGCTCAAGAGTCTGCGCAAGCAGTACCCGGACAGCCCCTTCGCCGTGGTGTTCGACGCCAAGGGCGGGACATTTCGCGATGAGATGTACGCCGAATACAAGGCCAACCGGCCGAGCATGCCCGATGACATGCGCGTGCAGATCGAGCCGCTGCACCAGAGCGTGGTCGCCCTCGGCTTCCCGCTGCTGTGCGTGGACGGCGTCGAAGCCGACGACGTGATCGGCACCCTCGCCCGCAGCAGTGCGGCGGCCGATCGCCCGGTGATCATCTCCACCGGTGACAAGGACATGGCGCAACTGGTCGACGGCCACATTACCTTGGTCAACACCATGTCCGGTAGCTCGATGGATGTGGAAGGCGTGAAGGAGAAATTCGGCGTCGCACCGGAGCAGATCATCGATTATCTGGCACTGATGGGCGATTCCTCCGACAACATTCCGGGCGTTCCGGGGATCGGCCCGAAGACGGCGTCCGGCCTGCTGGTCGGCGTCAACGGCGGTCTGACCGAGCTGTACGCCAACCTCGACATCGTGCCGACCCTGCCGATCCGTGGCGCAAAAACCCTGCCGGCCAAGCTCGAAGAGCACAAGGAAATGGCTTTCCTGTCCTATCAACTGGCGACCATCAAGGTCGACGTGCCGCTGGATATCGGCCTCGACGATCTGCAGATGGGTCAGGAAGATCCGGCCAAACTCTACGAGCTGTACACCCTGCTGGAATTCAAGAGCTGGCTCAATGATCTGGATCGCGATGCCAAGCGTCTGGAACTGAGCGCGGCGGCCGAACCTGCGCCCGCCCATGATCTGTTCAGCGCCCCGCAAGCCGAGGCACCTGCTGCCCCTGCCGAAGCCGCCTACGAAACCATCCTCGATCAGGCTCGCTTCGACGTCTGGCTGGAAAAACTGCGCAACGCCAAGCTGATCGCCTTCGACACCGAAACCACCGGCATCGACGCGCAGCGAGCGCAACTGGTCGGTCTGTCGTTCGCCGTACAGGCCAACGAAGCTGCGTACATCCCGCTGACCCACTCCTACATCGGCGTGCCGGAGCAGCTGGATCGCGACACCGTGCTGCGCGCACTCAAGCCGATTCTGGAAGACCCGAGCAAACTCAAGGTTGGCCAGCACGCCAAGTTCGACATGAACATTCTGGCCAACTGCGCCATTGGCGGCGATCAGAGCCAGGGCATCAGCGTGCACGGCATCGCCTTCGACACCATGCTCGAGTCCTACGTACTCAATTCCACCGCGACCCGTCACGACATGGACAGCCTCGCGCAGAAGTACCTTGACCACACCACGGTGAGCTTCCAGGACATCGCAGGCAAAGGTGCCAAGCAACTGACGTTCGACCAGATCGCTCTGGAACAGGCCGGGCCGTATGCCGCCGAAGACGCCGACATCACTCTGCGCCTGCACCAGATCCTGTTCGACAAGCTCAGCGCGATTCCGAGCCTGGCCAGCGTCTTGACCGACATCGAAATCCCACTGGTACCGGTATTGGCGCGCATCGAACGCCAGGGCGCGTTCGTCGATGCCGAACTGCTCGGCATTCAGAGCATTGAGCTGGGCAACAAAATGGTCGCGCTGGAGCGTGAAGCCTTCGAAATTGCCGGGGAGGAATTCAACCTCGGCTCGCCGAAGCAGCTGGGCGTGATTCTCTATGAAAAGCTCGGCCTGCCGGTGCTGAAGAAAACCGCCAAGGGCCAGCCGTCCACCGCTGAAGAAGTGCTGGCGAAACTCGCCGAAGACGATCACCGCTTGCCGAAGGTGCTGATGGAGCACCGTTCGATGAGCAAGCTGAAAAGCACTTACACCGATCGCCTGCCTGAACAGATCAACCCGCGCACTGGGCGCATCCACACCTCGTATCATCAGGCCGTGGCTTCGACCGGACGCCTGTCCTCCAGTGATCCGAACCTGCAGAACATCCCGGTGCGCACCGCCGAAGGCCGGCGCATTCGTCAGGCATTCGTCGCGCCGAAGGGCTACAAACTACTGGCGGCGGACTATTCGCAGATCGAACTGCGGATCATGGCCCACCTGTCCCGCGACGAAGGCCTGATGAACGCCTTTCGCAACAATCTCGACGTGCACACTGCAACCGCTGCCGAAGTATTCAAGGTCGAGCTTGATCAAGTGACCTCGGACCAGCGCCGCAGCGCCAAGGCGATCAACTTCGGTCTGATCTACGGCATGGGCGCGCAGAAGCTCGGCAAGGACATCGGCGTCGACACCAAGACCGCCAAGGCTTACATCGACACCTACTTCGCCCGTTATCCAGGCGTTCGCGAATACATGGAGCGCACTCGTGCGCAGGCGGCGGATCAGGGTTACGTCGAAACTTTCTTCGGTCGTCGCCTGTACTTGCCGGAGATCAACTCGAACAAGCCGCAGGAACGCGCCGCTGCAGAACGCACAGCGATCAACGCGCCGATGCAGGGCACGGCAGCGGATATCATCAAGAAAGCCATGGTCGCAGTGGACAACTGGCTGGCGACGTCGGGGCTGGATGCCCGGGTCATCCTGCAGGTGCACGATGAACTGGTGCTGGAGGTTCGCGAGGATCTGGTCGAGCAGGTCAGTGCCGAAATTCGTACGCACATGAGCGAAGCGGCGAAACTGGATGTGCCGCTGCTGGTGGAAGTTGGCGTGGGCAACAACTGGGATGAGGCGCACTGAGTTTGTAGAGGTGCCGCGACGCGACGTCGCGGCAAGCCCCGTAAACCGGCTTAGAACGATAAATGCTTGAGGCTATTCCAAAGCTTTTTGAAAAAAATCTGAACTAATCTGTCGACCGAACACTCTGAGGTACTGAATGGCTGGTGAAGCCCTTCGATGCTCCTATGTTGTGTTAAGTGTTGGCAGATATCTGAACCCCGCCCTAGCGGTTCGGAACTTGAACCCCGGAACTTCTCCCTCCCCAATGAAGTCCGGGGCTTTTTTTGCCAAAAAATCGGCTGTCGCGCGGCCATGCTGCGTTAAAAGCATCGCTAAAAATGCTCATTTAGGTCCCCTAAACTCCGCTTTTTAGCGCTACTTTTGCCTTGCCTGGCCACACTACAATCAATTTTTCCCCATTCTGAATTTACTCGGCAGCGGCCTCGGTGTTTTTGTCTGCCAGTTCCATCCAGTCGGCCAATACGGTGTAGGCCTCTTCCAGGCCCATGCGTTTTGGTGCGGAGAACAACTGGATGGTGATCGAGTCGCCCCAGCCCTTGCGGATTTCCGACTGTACTTTCAGCAGGGTGTTCTTGGCTGCGCCGTAGGTGAGTTTGTCGGCTTTGGTCAGCAGGATGTGCATCGGCATGCCGGCGGCGACGGCCCAGTCGAGCATCAGCAGGTCGAAGTCGGTCATCGGATGGCGGATGTCCATCATCAGAATCAGACCTTTCAAACTCTCCCGACCACCGAGGTAAGCCTCAAGGTGGCGCTGCCAGTGTTGCTTGAGCGGGATCGGTACTTTTGCATAACCGTAGCCCGGCAGGTCGACCAGACGGCGATCATCGTCTAGCTTGAAGAAGTTCAACAGCTGTGTGCGACCCGGAGTTTTCGAGGTGCGCGCCAGGCTGGCGTGAGTCAGGGTGTTCAGCGCGCTGGATTTGCCGGCGTTGGAACGACCGGCAAACGCCACTTCGAAGCCTTCGTCGTCAGGGCATTGATCGACTTTGGCGGCACTGAGCATGAACGTGGACTGTTGGCACAGGCCGAGGATGGGATTCTTGAGTTGCATGGGATTTCCGATGTGGGCGGCGCCGGGATTGGGCGCGGAACGCGGTGTCGCTTCCGTTTCAGTGACGCCAGTATATAATGCCGCAGATTTTGTGTGTGCTTTGTCCCAGCGAAGGATGAAGTTCACGAGAGCGACAGACTTTGATTGCGCATTAGAACGCAGAACGCTCTCAACCCTGAAAAGGTCGTTTTATGACGAAATGGCTGCTGGCTGCCGGAGTCTTGATGCCGCTTTACAGCGCACAGGCTACACAGGATCCGGAAGCTGTGTACAACCGTGTTTGTGGTGCCTGTCATTCCGGCCAACTACCCATGGCGCCCGCAAGAGGCGATCAGGAAGCTTGGACGCCGAGGTTGGCGAAAGGTATGGGGACGCTGGTGCAACACGTGACCCAGGGTTTCAAGGCGATGCCGCCGCGTGGTTTGTGCATGGACTGCAGTGCCGAGGATTACCAGGCCATCATCCTGTGGATGAGCGAGAGTAAGCCCGGTCCATAACTTAACCCTTAGCCGTAGTTGGATTAGCTGATGAACAAATTGATCGTGAGTCTGCTGTTGACCGTGGGAATTTCAGGTGTCGCCCATGCTGCCGGCGATGCCGCAGCAGGCCAGGCCAAAGCTGCCGTGTGCGGAGCCTGCCATGGCCCGGACGGCAACAGCATGGCGCCAAACTTTCCGAAACTGGCAGGTCAGGGTGAACGCTACCTCGACAAGCAATTGCACGACATCAAGTCGGGCAAGCGCGTAGTGCTGGAAATGACCGGGCTGCTGACCAACCTGAATGACCAGGATCTGGCCGACATCGCTGCGTACTTCGCCAGCCAGAAAGGCAGCGTCGGCGCCGCCGATCCGAAGATCGTCGCTCGCGGTGAAGCGCTGTTCCGTGGCGGCAACCTGGAAAAAGGCCTGCCAGCCTGCACCGGCTGCCATTCGCCGAACGGTGCCGGCAATGCTGCAGCAGGCTTCCCGCACCTGGGTGGCCAGCATGCGCAATACATCGCCAAGCAACTGACCGATTTCCGCAAGGAAGAAGGCGGTCGCGCCAACGACGGCGACGCAATGACCATGCGCACCATCGCACGCAAGCTGAGCGACGAAGACATCGCTGCGGTTTCCAGCTACATCCAGGGCTTGCACTGAGACCCTGATTCGAGGGTTGCACGAGGCGCGTAACGCCTGCCACGTTAACGCTCGATTAATCCTTCGCAGCAAGTATAAAAAGGGTGGCTTTGGCCGCCCTTTTTTGTGGCCGCTGCCGTTACACTACAGCACTCATGCCCGCCAGGATCTGTGTCGCAACAGGTCGAGCGAGGCGACCCAAATTGTTCAGGAGTAAAGCATGCGTAATCTGATCATCAGCGCCGCCCTCGTCGCTGCCAGCCTGTTCGGCGTCACCGCCCAGGCCGCTGAAGCCCCTGCCGCCCCTTATGTCGAACTGGCCAATCCGGTGCCGGTTGCAAAGCCTGGCAAGATCGAAGTGGTCGAGCTGTTCTGGTACGGCTGCCCGCATTGCTACGCTTTTGAGCCAGTGATCAATCCATGGGTTGAAAAACTGCCGTCCGACGTCAACTTCGTGCGCATTCCCGCCATGTTCGGCGGCCCATGGGACGCTCACGGCCAGATGTTCCTGACTCTGGAAGCCATGGGTGTCGAGCACCAGGTGCACAACGCCGTGTTCAACGCGATCCAGAAAGAACACAAGAAGCTCACCGACAAGAATGACATGGCTGACTTCCTCGCCACTCAAGGCGTGGACAAGGACAAGTTCCTCGCCACTTTCGACTCGTTCGCTATCAAAGGCCAGATCGTCAAGGCCCGTGAGCTGGCGAAGAAGTACGAAATCACTGGCGTGCCAACCATGATCGTCAATGGTAA
The DNA here is from genome assembly GCF_979258175.1 of Pseudomonas sp. AC255. NCBI lineage: Bacteria > Pseudomonadati > Pseudomonadota > Gammaproteobacteria > Pseudomonadales > Pseudomonadaceae > Pseudomonas > Pseudomonas sp. AC255. Next base: position 5,254,658 of record NZ_OZ409841.1, read on the forward strand.
ATACCGCTTCGACATCGGCTCTGCCGGTGGTGCCGAGCAAGCATTGAAGCTGGCTGACGATCTGGTCGCCAAAGAGCGAGCGGCTAACAAGGCTGCTGCCAACTAAGCGCGGCATTCGCCATGCGCCGCTGGAAGTCCGAACGCATCGTTGGCCTGCATGATCCGCAGGTCAACGAGCATCATCTGGCGTCTACGGGCCTGCCCGCAGACCAGCGTCTGCGCTTGCTCAGTTTCAACATTCAGGTCGGCATCAGCACCGAGCGCTATCGGCATTACCTGACCCGCAGCTGGCAGCATCTGCTGCCGCACACCGGGCGTTCCGGCAATCTGCAGAAGATCGGTGACCTGCTCGGCGACTTCGATCTGGTCGCCCTGCAGGAAGCCGATGGCGGCAGCCTGCGTTCGGGCTACGTCAATCAGGTCGAACATCTGGCCCATCTCGGCGCCTTTCCCTACTGGTATCAACAACTCAATCGCAACCTCGGTCGACTGGCCCAGCACAGCAATGGCGTGCTCAGTCGCCTGAAGCCGTGGGCGATCGAGGATCATCCGCTGCCCGGCCCGAAAGGTCGCGGCGCGATCCTGCTGCGCTTCGGCGAAGGTCCGGAAGCGCTGGTGGTGGTAATGATGCACTTGGCCCTCGGCGCGCGGACCCGCAGCCTGCAACTGGCCTACATTCGTGATTTGATCAGCGGTTACAAGCATCAGGTGCTGATGGGCGACATGAATACCCATGCCAGCGACCTGCTCGAACACTCGCCATTACGCGATCTCGGCCTGCTGGCCCCGCAGGTGGAAGCGACCTTCCCCAGCTGGCGCCCACAGCGTTGCCTTGATCATATTCTGCTCAGCCCGACCCTGACCCTGGAAAAGGTCGAGGTACTGGCCCAGCCCATTTCCGATCACCTGCCGGTCGCGGTGGAAATTCGTCTGCCGGGTTCGCTCACGGCCGACGCATTGCCCGCGTTGAGCCCTGCCCCTCGCGGAACCTGTGAATGAGCGACGACGCCCAGCGCTGGAAAGAGAAGTACCTCAAGAGCATCGAACAGCAGGACAAGCTCGAACGCCGCTGGGCCGCGCGACTCGACCTGCTGCGGCGCGGTCTGGTGCGCAGCACGCTGGCGGCCGAAGGCACCGACAAGGTCGTTGATCAGTGCATGAAAGAAATGCGCGAAGTGGTGCGTACCGATGACATGGACGCTGGCCTCGCCGCCCTGCTGCCGCGCCTGGAAAAAGCCGTGCTCGACTCCGAGCAGCGCCGCGAGACCCGCATCGATCAGGTCAGCACCGCGCTGACCGCGCTGGTCACCCAGTTGCAGGCTTTACCGCTGCCGCGCGAAGTCGCGCAACCGCTGAAGAAATTTGCCAAACAACTGGACAGCCGCGTCGGTCAGGCGCGGGAAATGCCACTGCTGCTGAGCGAACTCAGTGGCTTGCAGGGCAAGGCCTTGAGTCAGTTGGAAACGCCTGCCGAGCCGGGTCGGCCGGGGTTGTTGCAGCGTTTGTTTGGTAGTCGCGACGGTGAAGAAGCCGTTGCACCGGCGGCCGACATACCAGCAACACCAGTGCCGCAGCCGGTCGAAGCCCGGCAGCCTGAACCGGAGCCTGCGCAATCGGCACCGGTGGCCAACGCGGAGCCAGCGATCGCAGCGCCCGCGACCATCATCGAAACGCCCGCCCAGACCCCGCCTGATGTGCCGCAAGTCGTTGCGTTCGCTGCGCCTGTGGTCGTCGTTGAAGCCGAGCTAGCGCAAGTTGAACCCGCCGCGGACGCCGAGATGACCGTCGCTGCGCCAGCAACCGAGGCGTTCAACCCCGATGAATTGATCCACCCCGGCGATCCCTCGCCGCTGCTCCTCGACAGCCTGCCCTTGCCCGAGCCAATCGCTCAAGCCTTGGCCGCTATCGACCCGGAGCAGTCGGAACACGACATCCTCTTCGCGCTGCCGGATTCTCCGGAGCCGTCCTACAGCTCCGTGGCCAGACACATCGAAGACACGCTGATCGGCCTGCTCGATGACCTGACCCTGCCCGAGCGTCACCGGCCGCAAGCCGAAGCCATGCGCGAACGACTCAAACATGGGTTGAACTGGTACGAACTGCTGCCGATCCTCGACGATCTTGCAACTTTGATGCTGGCGATTACCGATAGCGGTCAGCACGAATTCGAAGCCTATCTGCAACAGCTCAACGAACGCCTTGAAGCGTTCCAGAGCAACCTGCAAGCGGCCAGCGAAGGGCATGCCGACAACAGCTCGGCGGCGCGGGCCATGGACACGCAGATTCGCGAGCAGGTCGACGGCTTGCAGAGCAGCGTCCAGCAAGCAGCCGACCTCGATGACCTCAAGCATGTGCTGGAGAATCATCTGGAAGGCCTGCTGGGAACGATGGATCAGCACCAGAAGCAGCGCGACGCCCGCGAGCAGGAAGTCGCCGCCAGATTGAAGAGCCTGTCGGAGCGCGTGGCGCATATGGAGCAGGAAGCCATGGGCTTCCGTGAACATCTTGAAGAGCAGCGGCAGAAAGCCCTGATCGATCCGTTGACCGGCCTGCCTAACCGCGCGGCGTGGAGTGAACGCCTGGAGCATGAAATCCAGCAATGGCAGCAGCACGGCAACACCCTCAGCCTGGCCATGCTCGACCTCGATCACTTCAAGCGGATCAACGACAGCTATGGCCATCTGGCGGGCGACAAAGTCCTGAAGATCATCGCCACAGTGCTGCGCAAGCGCCTGCGCGGCTCGGATTTCATCGCCCGTTTCGGCGGTGAAGAGTTCGTGCTGTTGCTGCCGGCGACGCCGCCAGCGGTGGGCGCAAAACTGCTGGAAACCCTGCGCGCGGCGATCGAAGCCTGCCCGTTTCATTTCAAAGGCGAGCGAGTGACCATTACGATTTCCATGGGATTGGCATCGTTCAGGGTCGGAGAACACAGCGATCTTGTGTTGAAAAGAGCCGATCAGGCGCTGTATAGGGCAAAAAACGCCGGGCGCAACCGAGTGGAGCTCGGCTAAGGCAATTGTTCCATTTTGTTTAAATCCGCCCGCTGGCGGACTCTGAGCAAATCCGTACGTTACACTGTTGCATTATCGTTTTCAGCGTATCGTCCCCTGCCATGAAATTCCTTGCCCTTGTTGCCTCGCTGCTCGTCCTCGCTGGTTGCGCCAGCGGTCCGCGCTATGACACCAGCCACCCTTCGGCCAATTACGACAGCCGCATCCAGTTCGTTGTGGTGCATTACACCTCGGCGTCGCTGGAGCGTTCGCTGCAATTGCTGACCCATGGCGACGTCAGCAGCCATTACCTGATCGGCGATGACAACAACGCCACAATCTACAAGCTGATGGATGAAAACCAGCGCGCCTGGCACGCCGGCGAAAGTCAGTGGCAGGGCCGTACCTGGCTGAACTCCAGTTCCATCGGCATCGAAATCGTCAATCCCGGCTACAAGGACACCCCGACCGGGCGCCTGTGGTATCCGTACAGCGAAGCGCAGATCGAATCGTTGATCACCCTGCTCAAGGACATCAGCAAGCGCAACGGCATCAGCCCGCGGCACATCATCGGTCACAGCGACATCGCGCCGCTGCGCAAGCTTGATCCGGGGCCATTGTTTCCGTGGAAACGTCTCGCTGATGAAGGGTTGGGTCTGTGGCCGAACGAGCAAGCGGTAGCGCGTCAGCAAGCCGTGTTCAACAGCAGTCCGCTGCCGGAACCAGGCTGGTTCCAGGCGCAACTTGCGCGCCTGGGTTACGACACGCCGCAAACCGGCGAACTGGACGTCGCCACGCGCCATGTCCTCGCCGCGTTCCAGATGCATTACCGCCCTGCTCGCTTCGACGGCACGCCGGATGCGCAAACCGCAGCACTTCTTCTGGTCCTCAATCAGACAAAATAATGACGCCCGCCCGACGGTCAGGGCGAAATCGCAATCAGCAGCTATAACTCATGGTAATTCTTCGGAAAATCCTTGATGGCTGCGACCCGAGAGACGCTGCGTAGCTGGTTTTATCGCCCTGCTTTTTGGCGATGATCGCGGCTGTCCTCAGCGCCAGCCTGTTGATCGCCGGCGGTATGTTCGCAGCGATACGCCAGATGGAAATGCGCGAGAGCCAGGAAATGAACGCCCAGGGCGAGCGTTTCCTTGCTCGCCTCGAACAATTGTTCGGTCAGTTGCGCGAAAGTCTCGACGATCTTGAAGCCCAGCCCTTGCGTGGCTGCGACGAAGAAATGATCGCGACCCTGCAGCAAGTCACCTTCAACTACCGCTTCGTCTATGAAGCGGCATATATGGACGCTTCGCGATTCTGCTCCAACCGTCCGCGCCAGGAAGGTCTGTCGTTGGTGCGTGCGCCGGACATTCAGGGCCCGACCTACAGCTATTGGCTGAATACCACCACCGAACCCGATGAAAACCGCGCGGCACTGATGCTCGGGCGCGGTAACTTCCGTGTCGCTACCTCGCGCGGACATTTGACCGACATGGTCGATCTGTCGCCCGGCAGCAGCCTGCTGGTGGTACTCGATCACGGCACTCGCGCGATTCCGGTGCTCGGCACCGCACAGACCTGGCCACCGACCGAACCCTGGCCACCGAAGAGCCGTGATGCGCTGCAAGTCACACAAACGCGGCTGATCTATCGCATGCCCACCGACAACCCGGAATATCAATTGGTGCTGATCACGCCGCGCACGGGCATGCACGTCCCGGCTGTGTGGTGGTGGCTGTTGCCGGTGTGCCTGATCGCCGGCGCCGTTGTCGGCTTTCTGACCTTGCTGCTGGTGCGTCAGCGCCAGTCACTGGATGCCGAGCTGCACGGGGCGATCCGCCGGGGTGAGTTGCAGGTGCTGTATCAGCCGATCTTCGACCTCGACAGCCGCCACTGCGTCGGCGCCGAAGCGCTGCTGCGCTGGCGGCGCCCGGACGGCACCCTGACCAGCCCCGACCTGTTCATTCCCATGGCGGAGAACACCGGGCAGATCCGGCAGATGACCGACTTCGTGTTGCAGCGTCTGCTCGAACAACTGGGCCAGTTACTGCGCGCCAATCCGCAGCTGTATATCTCGGTGAACCTCGCGGCCTGCGATGTCATGGTGCCGCGCATCGGCCAGGTCATGGCGCGGCTGCTGGCGCTGCACCGTGTCGCCGCGCGGCAGATAGCCTTCGAAGTGACCGAACGCGGTCTGATCGATGTAGTGGTGGCGCGGGAAAACCTGCAAGCCTTGCGCGACGTTGGCCATCAGGTGCTGATCGATGATTTCGGCACCGGCTATTGCAGCCTTGCCTATCTGCAGACCTTGCCGGTGGACTGCCTGAAGATCGACAAGGCGTTCATCGATGCGCTGGGCCATGACGCGGCGAGCAGCGGCGTCGCTCCGCACATCATTCACATGGCGCAGGCGCTGGATCTGAAAGTGATTGCCGAAGGCATCGAGCTGGAATCCCAGGCAGCGCTGCTCAGCAGTGAGGGGGTCAAGTTCGGTCAGGGCTGGCTGTTCGCCCACGCCTTGAGCGCCGTGCAATTCATCGAACTGATCACCCGAGGTCGACGCCTGGCCGGGCGGCGTATGGACGACGAGGCTTAAACGGCCAGCGCCATGTAGAACTGGGTGCCCTGCCCAGGCCGCGAGTAGACGCCCATGCGCCCGCCGTGCAACTGGACGATTTCCTTGCACAGCGCCAGGCCGAGCCCGGCGCCGCCCTTCTTGCGCCCGACCTGCACGAACGGCTCGAAAATCCGCCCCTGCTGGCCGTAGGCAATGCCTTCGCCATTGTCTTCGACGCTGATGATCACCCGCTCGCCATGGCGGCGCGCCTGCAGACGGATCTGCCCGTCGCGGGCGGTATGGCGCAAGGCGTTGTCGATCAGGTTGTCGAGGACTCGATCGAGTTGCGCCTGATCAGCCTGCAACCTCGGCAGCGGGCCTTGAATCTCGACGTTCAGCGCAACACCTTTGGCCGCAGCCACGTCAGCAAAGCGCAGTTGCGCCTGCTCCAGCAGGTCCTCAATGGAACATGGCGCCAGGGTGAGTTTCTGTAGACCGTTCTGGTAGCGCGAGAAATTCAGCAAGTCGTTGATCAATTGCATCAGCCGCTGCATTTCTTCGTTGACCGTATCCAGCAGGTCAGCTTCGCGCGATTCCACCGGGAACTTGGCCCGCTCGCGAAACAGCCCGAAAGCCATGTGCATGCCGGTGACCGGCGTGCGCAGCTCATGGGAAGCGCGCAAGACAAACTCACTGCGCACGCGCTCGAACGCGCGTTGCTCGGTGACGTCGTGCAGCACCATCACCGCACCGAGAATATGTCCTTGGGTATGACTGACCGGCGTCAGGCTGTAAGTCAGCAGGCGCGATTCGCCATCGACTTCGATGCTCAGATCTTCCGGCGCCCGCTCCAGCGTGCCGCCGCGCAGGACCAATTGCAGTTGCGCATCCAGTTCCGGGCGGCCGAGCGCGGTGCCCAAGCCTTGGCCCAGTCGATCGTCTTCCCAGCCCAACTGGCGCTGAGCAACAGGGTTGAGGTGCTCGAGCTGGCCCTGGCGGTCAATCATCAACAAACCGTCGTCGATACTATCGAGCACCGCTTGCAAGCGCTGCTGACCGGCCAACAGTTCGTCGACATTCATCGCCTGGTGTTCGCGCAACGCCTCGGCCATCAGGCCGAAGCGCCGCGACAGCAGGTTGACTTCCATGGCCGTGGAAATCGGCAGAGTCACGTCATAGTTGCCCTGGCCGATGTTGTCGGCAGCCTTGGCCAGCGCTTCGATCGGTGCGCCGAAGCGCCGAGCAATGCCCTGCGCCGTGACAAAACCGATGATCAGCACTGCCAGCCCGACCAGGCCAAGCAGCCCGGCTATCAGCAGGGCGCGTTCGCGAGCGGCGTGCTGCACCTCATTGATACTGTCCAGCGCGTGCTTGTGCTCAGCAATCAACCCATTACGCAGAATGTTGAAACGCTCGCGGAAATCCGTGCTAGTGCTGGCGTTCTTTGCCGCTTCGGCAGTCACGTCGAATGAGGCGAGGAAGTTCAGGTAATCGGCCTTGGCCTGGCGGAAACCGTAAGGCTGGCCATCGCCCTCCTGCTGCTGGGCGATGCCTTGGTCGAGCAACTCGAAGTAGTGCTGCTTGGACGCTTCGAACGCGACGGGGTCGGGCTTCTCGGCGAGCATGATGATCAATTGATCACCGAGGGTCTGGCGCAGCTTGAGGCCCAGATCCAGAGTGACAAAGTTGCTGCGCACCAACGCTTCCTGCGACCCGGCCATCTGCATCACGCTGACCAGCCCGAGCAAGAGCCCGAGCAAGGCCACGGTGATCAACGCAGAAATGCTCAGGAACAGGCGCGTGCGCAGCTTGATCGCCAGTTTCATCGCGCAGTGCTCACAGGTTGTACTGCTTGCGTTTGCGATACAGGGTCGAGGCGTCGATGCCGAGGGTTTTCGCCGCTTGATCCAGAGTGCCGGCGGTGGCCAGAACCGCGCCGATGTGCGCTTTCTCCAGCTCGTCCAGGCTCAGTGCCGCGCCGACCCGTGGCGCGTTGTTGGCCGGTTGTTCGGCCATGCCCAGGTGGCTGATTTCAACGCGTTCCTGCGGGCAGATGATGCTTGCTCGCTCGACCACGTTGCGCAGTTCGCGAATGTTGCCCGGCCAGCGATAACCGAGCAATGCTTCGCGCGCCTCATCGCTGAAGCCGCGCGCTGGGCGCGCGTACTCTTTGACGAAGCGTGCGAGGAAGCGATCGGCAAGGGTCAGGATGTCTTCGGCGCGCTCGCGCAATGGCGGCAGATGCAGGGTGATGACGTTGAGACGATAGAGCAGGTCTTCGCGGAAACGTCCGTCGCGGACCATGTCTTCGAGGTTGAGGTTGGTGGCGGCGAGGATGCGCACATCGGCGCGGCGAGTGACCGGGTCGCCGACCCGCTCGTACTCCTTGTCCTGAATGAAGCGCAGCAACTTGGGTTGCAAAGTCAGAGGAAAGTCGCCGATCTCGTCGAGAAACAGCGTGCCGCCATCAGCCTGATTAACACGCCCCAAGGTGCTTTCACTGGCACCGGTAAACGCGCCACGACTATGGCCGAACAGCTCGCTTTCCATCAGTTCGGCAGTCAGCGACGGGCAGTTGATAGTGACGCAGGATTTCTTCTCGCGCTTGCTCCAGCCGTGGATCGCACGGGCCAGTTCACCTTTACCCGTGCCGGACTCGCCAAGGATAAGAATGTTGGCGTCGGTGCTTGCGACCTGACGGGCCGTTTCCAGCACGACTTTCATCGCCGGGCTGTGGGAATCAAGACCGTCTTTCGGTTTGCGGATCTCGCCTTCCAGCGCTTCAAGGCGCGCGGAGAGCTGGCGCACTTCCAGTTGCTTGGCGGTGGCCAAGCGCAGTTGATCAGGGCTGCACGGCTTGACCAGATAATCGGCGGCGCCAGCCTGGATGGCATCAACCGCAGTGTCGACCGCCGAATGGGCAGTGACGATCACTACGCGCATCCACGGCGCCTGAATGCGCATCTGTGCAAGAACGTCGAGACCGTTGTCCTCGCCCAGACGCAAATCGAGGAAGCACAGGTCGAAGACCTGACGTTGCAGCAAAGCATCGGCTTGGGCCGCGCTATTGGCGGTGGCTACCGTATAGCCTTCGTCTTCGAGGCAATAACGAAACGTACGCAGGATGGCGGATTCATCGTCCACCAGCAGAATGCGGCCTTGTTGCTCAGTGGCAGATTCCATTTTTCCTACGCTCCATAGTGATTAGTCTTGGGTTAGTCCCGGAAAAATCGGGCAAGTTGCATGGTTGATTCTGAACGATACCAGCCATAGGAGGGTAGCTCTCTACTGCCATAACGGCCAATTCATTGATTTCGTTGAGTTTTAAAACATTCGGCGTTTTGCAGGGCAGATCCTGCGTCCTCTTCTGACATCTGCGTACCGGTAGCAATTCCATATCATCGAAATTTCCCACGAAATAATCGTGCATTGCGCACGACCGCAGAAGAGCCATCGTGCAGGATGCGTCGCAGGAAATTTCCGAAGAGTACGTAACTTATTGTTTTTATTGATAATTTCTGACATCAAAAAACTGGCATGCAGGCTGCAATACCTCACTCAGCCCGGGCAGAACAGCACTGCCCCAACAGAACAAGCGTGAGGAACACAGGATGACTCGCCCAATCGCCGCCCAAGTACGTATTTCGCCACTGCAGATCCAGCAAGGTCTGTTCGGTGTACTGGCGTTGCTGATCACCCTGATCGTCTGCCAGCAGTACATGAGCTGGGAAAACAGCCGTAAACCCGAGCCATTGATTTCGATGCAGCACAGCACTCAGACGCACTTCAGTGCCGTGAGCAGCAGCCAGGCTGAAAACGCTTCGATGCACATGATCGATGTCGACCAGGCGCAACCGCTGGATCAATTGCCACGGGAAGAGCGCTGGGTTTTCTAAGTCAGTGAATACATTCGGGCGCGTAGCGCCGGAAACCGGAAACACCCCTAAATAGAGAAGTAAGGAGAATCACCATGTTGAGCTGGGCAATTACATTCTTGATCATTGCCATCATCGCCGCCGTTCTGGGCTTCGGTGGTATCGCGGGCACCGCCACGGGTATCGCCAAGATTCTCTTTGTCGTGTTCTTGGTGATGTTCATCGCTTCCTTCTTCTTTGGCCGTCGCGGCCGAGGTTAACGATGATCGGTCTCAAGACATTGGCCGCCGCCCTGCTTCTGGGCGGCAGTACCATGGCCATGGCGGCCAATGACGGCCAGACCCGGGTCAACGAACTGCTCGCCTCCGACGCGCAGTACCGTGAAACCTGGGAAGGCGTGATCAAAAAGGAAGAGCGCGTACCGGAATGGGTGATCAACCTGTCCGGCACCTCCGAGCAACAGATGCATGCCGTTACGGAAGATGGCGATCAGTATCTGGTCGGCCCGCTCTGCGAGAGTCAGGACAAGTGCCTGAATCACCGTTTGATCGTGGCCTTCAGCTTCGACAAGGATGACGCCTACGCCATGCTGGTCGATGTGCCGGAAGGTCTGCCGCAAGACAAGTCGCCGACGCGACACGCGACTTATCGCTTCTTCGGCAAACCTGATCAGGGCATGCAGGATCTGCTGATGGAAACCCTGAAGAAAGATCCGAAGTGGTACTGACGCAGGACGCGCAAAGGTTTCGAACACGAAAGCAGCGCCCCGCTGCTTTCCATTGCACCGCCCGATGAGGGTCGGTGCATGACCAGGGGGCCGGGACGTTCTGACTGATGCACGGTCGGAGTGACCTACGGGTACAGGGAGTACCTGCGCAAGGGCCGGGTCAGGGTAAAGCTGCGCCGCAGGTTCGTCGACCCGATGGTCTGACGAATCTGCGCTGGGCTTTGAATCAGCTAAACCATTGATCCAGCGCGCCAATCCCCTTCTTTGAATCGTCGACACTGTGCGGAAAAACATTTCGCGGTGTTTCCTGACGACCGTATATCGACAAAGATCGCGCTCGATTCGTGTGACTCCTAGTCTTTCGATTTGGAGTTTTTCCGGAAATTTCCGCCAATTCCCGCTGTACAAAATTTGACCGCCCTAAGCTGTAATGGCCGGTTCACGGCACTTATGCCGGCTGAAATGTCACAATCGAACCGCTTGGGACGCCAGTTTCAATTGAAAAAGCTCATGCCGATTCGGCATAGGGTAGGCGTTTACGGCATTAGACGGCGCCACCTTGCATCGGAATAGTTGCGCCTTTTTTCGCCTGCCGAAGAGCCGTAAACACGCGCTTCGGGGCACCTTATACGGAGGCAGATGCACAGACTTTTCCGCTGATGAGCGTTCCAGTTCCTGCATGTGCCTGAGTCAAACGCAAGTAAGGGTAAAGATAATGAAGAAGGCAAAAATCAGCCTCGCCTGGCAGATCCTCATCGGTCTGGTTCTGGGGATTGCACTGGGTGCGTTGCTCAATCACTTCAGCGCCGAGAAGGCCTGGTGGATCAGCAACGTCCTGCAACCGGCAGGCGATATCTTTATCCGTCTGATCAAGATGATCGTGATCCCGATCGTCATTTCCTCGCTGATCGTCGGCATCGCTGGCGTGGGCGACGCCAAGAAGCTCGGGCGTATCGGCCTGAAGACGATCATCTATTTCGAGATCGTCACCACCATCGCCATCGTCGTCGGCCTGGTGCTGGCCAACGTGTTCCATCCGGGCACCGGCATCGACATGAGCACTCTGGGCACGGTGGATATCTCCAAGTACCAGGCGACCGCCGCCGAAGTGCAACATGAACATGCGTTCATCGAGACCATCCTCAACCTGATCCCGTCGAACATCTTCGCGGCCATGGCTCGCGGCGAAATGCTGCCGATCATCTTCTTCTCCGTACTGTTCGGTCTCGGCCTGTCGAGCCTGCAGTCGGACCTGCGCGAGCCGCTGGTAAAGATGTTCCAGGGCGTTTCGGAAAGCATGTTCAAAGTCACCCACATGATCATGAACTACGCTCCGATTGGCGTATTCGCACTGATCGCGGTGACCGTCGCCAATTTCGGCTTCGCTTCGCTGTTGCCGCTGGCAAAACTGGTGATTCTGGTTTACGTCGCCATCGCCTTCTTCGCCTTCGTCGTGCTGGGCCTGATCGCCAAGCTGTTCGGCTTCTCGGTGCTCAAGCTGATGCGCATCTTCAAGGATGAGCTGGTGCTGGCCTACTCCACCGCTTCCTCGGAAACCGTGCTGCCACGTGTCATCGAGAAGATGGAAGCCTACGGCGCGCCGAAAGCCATCTGCAGCTTCGTGGTACCGACCGGTTACTCGTTCAACCTCGACGGCTCGACCCTGTACCAGTCGATCGCGGCGATCTTCATTGCCCAGCTGTACGGCATTGACCTGTCGATCAGCCAGCAACTGCTGCTGGTGTTGACGCTGATGGTCACCTCCAAAGGCATCGCCGGTGTACCGGGCGTGTCTTTCGTAGTGCTGCTGGCGACTCTGGGCAGCGTCGGCATTCCGCTTGAAGGCCTGGCGTTTATCGCTGGTGTCGACCGCATCATGGACATGGCGCGTACTGCACTGAACGTGATCGGTAATGCCTTGGCAGTGCTGGTTATCGCGCGCTGGGAAGGCATGTACGACGACGCCAAGGGCGAGCGTTACTGGAATTCCCTGCCGCACTGGCGCAGCAAGGAAAAACTGCCGGCTGGCGAGATTTCCAAGAACTGACACCCCCTGTAGGAGCTGCCGCAGGCTGCGATCTTTTGATCTTGCTTTTAAAAAACAAAATCAAAAGATCGCAGCCTTCGGCAGCTCCTACAGTAGATTGAGGCCACCCAGTAAATCGGGGGGCGGCAGATCCATACGAACCCTGGAGAAATCCGGGGTTTGTCGTTTCTGGCGACCCCGCTATCATTCGCCGCATTCTTCGGGGGATTTGACTGATGCTTAATGGCCTGTGGCTTGGCTTCTTCATCGTGGCAGCCGTGTCGGCGCTGGCGCAGTGGCTGATCGGCGGCAACGCCGGGATCTTTGCGGCGATGGTGGAAAGCATTTTCGCCATGGCCAAGCTGTCGGTCGAAGTCATGGTGCTGCTGTTCGGCACCCTCACCCTGTGGCTGGGCTTTCTGCGCATCGCCGAAAAGGCCGGGATCGTCGAGTGGCTGGCCAAGGTCCTCGGCCCGCTGTTTCTGCGGCTGATGCCGGAAGTCCCGGCCGGCCACCCTGCCCTTGGCCTGATCACGCTGAACTTCGCCGCCAACGGTCTGGGCCTGGACAACGCCGCCACGCCGATCGGCCTGAAAGCCATGAAAGCGCTGCAGGAGCTCAACCCCAGCGCCACCATCGCCAGCAACGCGCAGATCCTGTTTCTGGTGCTCAACGCCTCGTCGCTGACCCTGCTGCCCGTGACCATCTTCATGTACCGCGCCCAGCAAGGCGCGCCGGATCCGACGCTGGTGTTCCTGCCGATTCTGCTGGCGACCAGTTGCTCGACCATCGTCGGCTTCCTCTCCGTTGCCTTCATGCAACGCCTGCGCATCTGGGACCCGGTGGTGCTCGCCTATCTGGTGCCCGGCGCGCTGATTCTCGGCGGCTTCATGGCCCTGCTCGGCACACTATCTGCAACGGCGCTGGCGGGATTGTCGTCGATCCTCGGCAATCTCACGTTGTTCGGCTTGATCATGCTGTTCTTGCTGATCGGTGCGCTGCGCAAGGTCAAGGTTTACGAGGCGTTCGTCGAAGGCGCGAAAGAGGGCTTCGATGTGGCGAAGAACCTCTTGCCGTATCTGGTGGCGATGCTCTGTGCGGTTGGCGTGTTGCGCGCCTCTGGTGCGCTGGATTTCGGCCTGGACGGTATTCGTCATCTGGTCGAGTGGGCCGGCTGGGACACGCGCTTCGTCGATGCGCTGCCGACGGCGATGGTCAAACCGTTTTCCGGCAGCGCCGCGCGGGCGATGCTCATCGAGACCATGCAGACCTCCGGCGTCGACAGCTTCCCGGCGCTGGTCGCGGCGACGGTGCAGGGCAGTACCGAAACCACGTTCTATGTGCTGGCGGTGTACTTCGGCGCGGTGGGGATTCAGCGCGCACGGCATGCAGTGGGTTGTGCGTTGTTGGCCGAGTTGGCCGGTGTACTCGGCGCGATTGGCGTCTGCTACTGGTTCTTTGGTTGATAAAGAACCCTGTGGGAGCTGGCTTGCCAGCGATGAGGGAAGCACATCCGAAATATCTGGTAGCTGACACACCGCCATCGCGGGCAAGCCCGCTCCCACAGGGATTGTGTTGGGCTTAAGGCCTTTGGGGGCCAGTTTCTGGCCTTGCTCCACGGCCCAGGCCACAACCTTGGCCGTAAGGCGATCACTGGCCTGGCCAAACCCGGCGACCACCGCCGGCACCTGCACATCATTCAGCGCCTGGCGCTCTTCAAAGCGGCGACTGGCCAGAATTCGCTGGTCATAGCCACGCACCAGCAACGCATCAACCCGCACCACAACGCCGGCCTGGGTGCCCTGATATTCGGTCTGAAACGCCTGCAAACTGCCGCCCAGTTCCAGATCCGCCTGAAAGTTGCTGTCGTCGGTGCTCAGCAGCGTCACTCGACCATCACGCTGGAATCCATCGAGCAGACGATTGCGCAGCAGTACCGGCGCCGGATCGCTCCAGCGCGAGCCCTTGTAGGAGCTGATCACATCGCCCTGCGGAATCACGGCAATGCTCGGCCGGTTCAGCGCTTCGCTGGCCTGCAATTTATTCAAGCGCAGCGACCACGGCTGAACCGTCGCCGGGCTGGCCGAGGCGGGCGCCGGTGCAGCGGGCAGGCGGTAAACATCCGAAGGTTCCGACTTGGGCAAGATCGAGCACGCGCCGATCAGGGTCAGGCCAGCGCCGAGCAGGGCGATTCGAGTCAGTTTCATGGGGTGAATTCCTTGTTCTTGTCGCTGCCCAGCAGGTAGCCGCTGGGGTTGGCCTCAAGGCGCTGGGAAATCGCGCGCAGCGAGGTCAGCGTCTCGCGCAGTTCGCGAATCGCCGGGGCCAGGCCGTTGAGGCCCTGCATGCCGTTATCCAGCGAATTCTGGTTTTTGCTGAGCAAGCCGTTGATGGTCACGCTGCTTTGCTCCAGCGACTTCATCGCCTGTTCGGCGCTGCCCAAGGCCTGCTTGCCCTGATCGTTGAGCAGGCCGTTGGCGTTGCGCATCAGCAGTGAGGTCTGCTCGAGCATGCTGCCGGCCTGTTTGCCGACGGTCGCCAGTTGCTGCATGGCTTGTTTGATGTCACCGCGCTGGTCATTGATGGTGCCGGTGGTCTGTTCCAGATGGGCAAGGGTCTTGCTCACACGCTCGACGTTTTCCGCGGAGAACATGTGGTTGGCGTTCTGCAGCAGGGCGCTGATGCCGGTCATCAAGTCGCTGCTGTCGTTGAGCAGACGTGAGATAGGCGAGGGCGAGGCGACCAGAGTTGGCAGCTTGCCGTCATGCCCGCGCAGTTTCGGGCTCTCGGGTGTACCGCCGCTGAGCTGAATGATCGACGTGCCGGTGATGCCGGTCAGTGCCAGTTTGGCCTGGGTGTCTTCCTTGACCGGGGTGTCGCCCGCCAGACGAATCCGCGCCAGCACCCGACGCGGGTCCTGCGGGTCAAGGCGCAGGCTGACCACGTCACCGACCTTGATCCCGCTGTACTGCACCGAACTGCCCTTGGACAGACCGCTGACCGCCTCGTTGAACACCACTTCGTAATCCTTGAACTCGGTGTCGACGCTGGATTTGGCCAGAAACAGGCCGAAGAGCAGGGCGCCGGCCACGACGATCACCGTGAACAGGCCGATCAACACATGATGGGCTCGGGTTTCCATATCAGACCTCGTTGAGCTGTTTGGCGGCGTCCAGCGCCGAGCGGCCGCGCGGGCCGTGGAAGTATTCGTGAATCCACGCGTCGGCGGTTTCCGAGACGTCGTCGATAGGGCCGGCGACCAGCACTTTCTTCTGCGCCAGCACCGCCACGCGATCGGTGATGGTGTACAGCGTGTCGAGGTCGTGGGTCACCAGAAACACGCTCAGCCCCAACGCATCACGCAGGGTCAGGATCAATTGATCGAACTGCGCCGCGCCAATCGGATCAAGGCCGGCGGTGGGTTCGTCGAGAAACAGAATGTCCGGATCCAGCGCCAAGGCCCGCGCCAGCGCCGCGCGCTTGATCATGCCGCCGGACAGCGACGCAGGGTATTTGTCCGCCGCCGACAACGGCAGCCCGGCCAGCGCCAGTTTCACCGCCGCTAGATGCTCGGCGTCGTGACGACTGAGGCCGGCGTGTTCGATCAGGGGCAGGGCGACGTTCTCGGTCACGGTCAGCGACGAGAACAGCGCGCCTTTCTGGAACAGCACACCGAAGCGGCGTTCGATCAGCGAGCGTTCATGCTCGGCCAGGTTCGGCAGGTTCTGGCCGAAGACTTTGACCATGCCTTCGCTGGGCCGATTCAGCCCGACAATGCTGCGCAGCAGCACCGATTTGCCGGTACCGGAGCCGCCAACCACGGCGAGGATCTCGCCCTTGTACACGTCCAGATCAAGGTTCTCGTGCACGCTCTGCGGGCCGAAGCGATTGCACAGGCCACGGACTTCGATCACCGCCTCCGAGGGCGCGCGGGGTAGACGACTCACCAGCCCATCTCCATGAAAAACAGCGCGGCCACCGCATCAAGCACGATCACCACGAAAATCGACTGCACCACGCTGGAGGTGGTGTGCGCGCCGACCGATTCGGCGCTGCCGCTGACCTTGAAGCCTTCCAGGCAACCGATCGCCGCGATCAGGAAGGCGAAGATCGGCGCCTTCACCAGCCCGACCAGAAAATGCTGAATGCCGATGTCCGATTGCAGCAGCGAGAGGAACATCGCCGGCGAGATGTCCAGCGACACCGCACAGACCACACCGCCGCCGACGATCCCCGAGAGCATCGCCAGAAACGTCAGCATCGGCAGCGCCACCAGCAGCGCCAGCACACGCGGCACCACCAGCAATTCGATCGGGTCGAGGCCAAGGGTGCGGATCGCGTCGATTTCTTCGTTGGCCTTCATCGAGCCGATCTGCGCGGTGAATGCACTGGCGGTGCGCCCGGCCATCAGGATCGCCGTGAGCAACACGCCGAATTCGCGCAGGAACGAGAAGCCGACCAGGTCCACAGTGAAAATCGTCGCGCCGAAACTGGCCAGCACCGTGGCGCCGAGAAATGCCACCACCGCACCGACCAGAAACGTCAGCAAGGCCACGATCGGCGCGGCGTCGAGGCCGGTCTGCTCGATGTGCGCGATCATCGGCGTAATGCGCCAGCGCTTGGGCCGCAACAGACCACGGGCGATGACTTCGAGAATCAGGCCGACGAAGCCGAGCAGTTGCAGCGTGTCGGTCCAGACCTTGTCCACCGCGCGGCCAATGCGCGTCAGCAGTTGCACGCTGACGCTGATTTCCGGTTCCTTGATCGGCACGCAGAAATCGCTCAGCGAGCAATACACGGTTTGCAGCAAGGCGCGATCAGCCGTCGAAAGGGTGCAATCGGGGTGTTCGGCGGTTTTGCCCAAGCGCTCGGAACCGAGCAGCTCGACCAGCAACGAGGCGCCGGCGGTGTCGAGGGCACCGAGGCCGTTCAGATCGATGGAAGTGTTGGCGTCGTACTGGCCGCGGAGCTTTTCGCTCAGATGCTTGAGCGCGGTGTAGTGGGCGAGCGTCCAGTCGCCGCTGACCCGCAGACGGGCAGGGCTGAGCGCGGTGTCCAGATGGGCACTGCCGGGGTTGGGCTGCTGGTCATAAGCTCCGTGCTTGTACGGCCGTTACGAGATCCTACGTAATAGCACGAACCGGATTACTTTTCTTTGGCCGGTGTGCTGTCGGTAATTGCGAAACGCAGCACGCCGATCAACTGGCCATCCTCGGTCAGCACCCGCACCTGCCACTTGCCCGCCGGGTTGCCGGGGAAATTCTGTTTGTGCGTCCACGCCCGGTAGCCTTCCTTGCGCCCGCCATGGATGTCGAGGGCGATGCGGTCGACCTCTTTGCCGTTGTAGGTCCACACGTGATAAATCCGCTCGTCGAGACCGCGCGGCGCGTTGATCGCAGTGTAGGCGTAGAGCCCGCCGCTGCGGATCTGCTCGGCACTGACGGTGTCGAGGCTGGCGCCGGGGGTGCGATCCTGCAACTGCGTGCTGATCGCTACGTCGGTCATCCACAGCGTTGCCGGCGGCACCCACGAACGCAGCGCCCAACCGACGCCGCCGATGCCGAAAGTAATGAACAGAATCGCCAGGGCATTACGCACCGTGCGGATCGGGAAGATCGACGCCAGGCTCGGGAACGACAGCAGCACGGCAATCCCCAGCGCCCATTTGAAACTCTGCGCGGTGGTCAGGTGCATGATCACCGGCAACGCAGTGAGCAGGGCGGCGAACAGGGTCAGGGTGTGCAGCGCGAGAAACGCCCAGCGCCGTGGCGCCAGCCATTTGTAGTACAGCGGATCGACGATAGAGATCAGTGCAGCAACGCTGAGCAGCCCCGTAAAGACAAACTGGCCGCTGTTCCACGTGGTGGTGATGAAAAAGAACGGCAGAACGAAAAACAGGCTTTCCTGATGGATCATCTGCGTCGCGTAGCGCAGCAGCGGCTGGGGAATTTCGCGTTTGAAGATCCGTGTGAACAGCCCGGTCAGGGTGTTTTCCAGCATCAGCCAGATCCAGCTGAGCAGCATGATCACCGTGATCCAGCTGGCCAGCCCCTGTTGGCGATCGACGAGGATGAAACTGCCGACCCCGGAAATGAAACCACCCGCCGCGATCAACCCGGGGTAGCGCTTCATCAGCTCGAGAAGGCGCTGGATAAGGAGGGTCAGTTTTGGCATTTTGGCGGTTCACGACGATATGGGGAAAATCCCGGAAAGGTTAACGCCGCATGCCCCCTGTGGCGAGGGGATTTATCCCCGATCGGCGGCGCAGCCGTCGTAGATCCTGCGAGCGAATTTTGTCTGGATATACCGAGCTGCCCTTATTGGGGCTGCTGCGCAGCCCATCGGGGATAAATCACCTCGCCACAAGTGCTCACTCACCACAGGATTAATGGCTTCCAGCAATTTTGTGGCGGCGATACACACGCCAGCCGATCAACATCAGCAGCACCAGACCGACCCCGCCTGCAGCCAGCCACAACACCTGATCATCACTGATCAACGGCTTCTCGATCCGGATATACCCCGGCTGCAACAGCAGCTCGCGCATCGCCTTGTTCGCCGCTTCCAGCGTCACCCCTTGCAGCTCGCGCGCGGGATTGGCAAAGCGGCCATCCTGATAGTCGGCCAGCGCGCTCCAGTAATAGTCCGCCAGTGCGCTGTTGCCCTGCACGGCCCAGGCCTGGTGAGCGATGGCGGCTTGCTTGATGCGGGCGAAGGTGCTCGGGTCGAGACCGTTTTGCAGCAGGTCGGCCTTGAGGTCTTCAAGCACCTGGATGGCTTCGTCGACGTCATCGCGATCCAGGTCAGCGTTGAGGCTCATGAAGCCGACACCGCCGAACACTTCGCGCTCGGCCCACGGCCCGTACGACAAGCCATGGTTGAGACGAATCTGCCGGTACAGCGCCCAGTCGAGGTAATCCTTGAGAATGTCGAACGTCTGATCGTACTGATCGTCGAGCACCGGTTCCGGCACCAGCCAGTGCAGCTTGGCGCTGTCGCCGATAAATCCACGGGTGAGGGTGCGTTCATGGGCGGCGCTGGTGCGGATGTCCGGCAGCGCCCGATGCTCGCTCGGCTCGACCGGCTCCAGCTCACCCCAGGTACGCTCCAGATAGGCCGGCAGCAGTTTGTCGAGTTCGCCGACGACGATCAGGGTCATGTTGTTCGGCGCGTACCAGGCTTTGCGCACCTTCTCCAGTTGTTCCTGAGTCAGATGGCCGACTTCGGCACGCTGCGGGCATTTCAGTCCCAGCTCGACAGCCAGTTGATTGCTCGCGGTATGACCGAGGTCCTGACGGTCGAGGAAACGTTGCAGCCTGGTGTAGTGCCCGCCGTCCTCACGCTCGACCACCCGTTTCGCCGCGTTGATTGCGTTGTCGTCGATGCGTGTCTGGGTCAGCAGCGCCAGCAGCAGGTCGAGCACCTTGCGCTGGTTTTTCGCCGGGGCTTCGATGACGAACGTGGTGTCGGCATTGCTGGTGAACGCATTCCAGTCACCGCCCAGCGCCTGCATGCGTTCTTCCAGACCACCTTCGCCGGTGGCGTCGATACCGCTGAACAGCAAGTGTTCGAGCAAATGCGGCAGCTCTTTCTCGTCGCAATCGAAGTCATCCAGGCCAACGCCGACCACCAACCGGATCGCCACATGCCCACGCTCGGTGCCTGGTTTGAGCATCAGCTGCAAACCATTGGGCAGCGCATAGCCTTCGACCTGAAACCGATCCAGGGCAAAGGCGGGCAGGGAACCGAGCAACAGACAGGCAAACAACAGGCAACGCATAACAGGCTTCCATACGGCTGATTTGGAGATCCGTGTCGTCAGTCAGGGCCCCATCGCTGGCAAGCCAGCTCCCACAAGGATCTGCGGCGCTTACAAAACCCTGTGGGAGCTGGCTTGCCAGCGATGACGGTCTCAAGGCTGAACCACTGTAACTGACTGGCCCCAGCCTCAGACGTTCAAGGCGAATGCGTAATGTCGGCCATGTCATCCACCGCCAGCGCGCCGGTGTCCGCCGTTTCCAGCACCACATAGGCGCTGCTGCAGAACAGCGAATTGAGCCGTTTCATGTCGGCGATCAACTCCAGATGCAGCGAGCTGGTCTCCAGACTCTGCACGATCTTGCGTTGCAAACGGCTGACATGCGCATGGGCCAGACGCCGTTCCTGCGCGCGAAAGCGGCGTTTCTCCCGTAACAACTGCCGCGCGCTTTCGCGGTCGCCGCTGAGAAACACTGACAGGCCCAGGCGCAGGTTGGCGATCAGTTGCTGTTGCAGCCCGGCAAGATCTTCCAGGCCTTCTTCGGAAAACGAACGGCGCTGCGAAGTCTTCTGCTGCTGGATCTTGCGCAGCATGCGCTCGATCAGGTCGGCGGCGAGTTTCAGGTTGATCGCCAGTTCGATGATCTCGGCCCAGCGCCGACTGTCGTGCTCGCCGAGATCCTCGCGGGGCATCTGCGCCAGATACAGCTTGATCGCGCTGTACAGCGCCTCGACGTCATCGGTCAGTCGGCGCATCTCCTGCGTGACGGCGGTCTGCTTGCCGCGCAGCACATCGAGGGAGGCGTCGAGCATGTTGTCGAGCAGATCGCCCATGCGCAGAGTTTCCCGCGCGGCATTGGCCAGCGCCAGGCTCGGCGTGACCAGCGCGGTCGGGTCGAGATGGCGTGGTTTGGCGGCGCCGTTGACCTCCGGCCGCTCTGGCAGCAGCCACGCACAAAGCCGCGCCATCGGCCCGACGCTCGGCAGCAGGATCAGGCAGCGCGCGGTGTTGTAGAGCAGGTGGAAGCCGATGACCATTTCCTGCGGGCTGAAATCGAGGCTGTCGATCCAGTGCACCAGCGGGTCGAGTACCGGGATGATCAGCAGCAGGCCGATCAGTTTGTACAGCAGACTGCCCAGCGCAACCTGGCGGCCGGCGGCGTTCTGCATGCTGGTGCTCATGAAGGCAAGAATGCCGCTGCCGATATTGGCGCCGATCACCAGACCGATCGCCACCGGCAAGCTGATCACCGCAGCACCGGCCAATGTAGCGGTGAGCAGCACGGCGGCGAGGCTGGAGTAGGAAATCATCGCGAACAGGGCGCCAACCAGGGCGTCGAGGAGGATGTCGCCGGTCAGCGAGGCGAAAATCACCTTCACCCCTTGCGCGTGCGTAATCGGCGCGGCGGCCTCGACGATCAATTGCAGGGCGAGAATGATCAGCCCCAACCCGATCGACACCCGGCCCATCTGCCCGAGCCGCGTCTGTTTGCGCGACAGAAAGAAAATCACCCCGAGGAAAATCAGCAGCGGCGACAGCCACGACAGATCGAGGGTCAGCACCCGCGCCATCAACGCGGTACCGACATCGGCGCCCAGCATGGTCGCCAGCGCCGGGGTCAGCGCCATCAGGCCCTGACCGACAAACGAAGTGACCAGCATCGCCGTGGCGTTGCTGCTCTGCACCATGGCGGTGACGAGAATACCGGCGATGAACGCCAGCCATTTCTTCGACATGTTCTGGCCGATGACATGTCGCAGATTGGTGCCATAAACCCGCAGGATGCCGGTTCGGACGATGTGCGTGCCCCAGATCAACAGGGCGACGGCGGACAACAGATTGAGCAGGGTGAGCATGCAGACCCCCTGTAGTAGCAGCGCCCCAGAGGGGCAAGTGAACGGCACCGCGCGGTTTCTACGTTTTTGATACTTAAGCTGTAGTTGGCGAACGGTCTCGGCGCCAGCATTGCACAGCTAAAGAGTGGATTGAAACAAAAGTGTCATGAGAAGCGCTTCATACACTCCCATTTAAATCAACGCCGCCCCTGTGGGAGCTGGCTTGCCAGCGATGGCGTCGGCACAACCAACATTGATGTCGCCTGACATTCCGCTATCGCTGGCAAGCCAGCTCCCACAGGGTCCGCGGTGCCTGAATGCTGCACAAACAAATGTGGGAGCGAGCCTGCTCGCGAAAGCGGTGGGCCAGCCAACATTGTTGTCGACTGGCACTCCGTCTTCGCGAGCAGGCTCGCTCCCACAGGGGTGTAGCGTGCTGCCGGGACTACCGGGTTATTGGCCCGGCACATCCTTGCGCAGTTTCACCGGATCCTGCTGTTTCTTTTTCCGGGCCATCGCGCCGCGCAGTTTGATGTTGATCGCTTCCACTGCCAGGGAGAACGCCATGGCGAAGTAGACGTAGCCTTTTGGCACGTGCACGTCGAACGATTCGGCGATCAGCACGGTACCGACCACCAGCAGGAACGACAGCGCGAGCATTTTCAGCGACGGGTGCTTGTCGATGAATTCGCTGATCTTGCCCGACGCCAGCATCATCACCAGCACCGCCACGATGATCGCCGCGACCATCACCGGCACGTGGGAAACCATGCCGACGGCAGTGATCACCGAGTCCAGCGAGAAGACGATATCGATGATCGCGATCTGGATGATGGTGTAGAGGAAGTTGCCGCCCTTGCCCGATGGCGCGTCGTCGCTTTCATCTTCACCTTCCAGCGCGTGGTACATCTCCTGCGAACTCTTCCACAACAGGAACAGGCCACCGAAGAACAGAATCAGGTCACGGCCGGAAATGCCCTGACCGAACACTTCGAACAGGTCGGCGGTGAGGCGCATGACCCAGGTGATCGACAGCAGCAACAGGATCCGCGTGACCATGGCCAGGCCAAGACCGAAGATCCGCGTGCGCTGCTGCATGTGTTTCGGCATGCGGCTGACCAGGATCGAAATCATGATGATGTTATCGATACCGAGGACGATTTCCAGGGCGGTCAGGGTAAAAAAGGCAACCCAGATTTCGGGGTTGGTCAGCCAATCCATGTGTATTCCTTTGAGCGAGTATTAAACCGAAAAAGGTCCGGGCTTCAAACCGCGAAGCCGGGACCCGTAACGGTGAGTCTTGGGCTTATAGAGTGCTGAACAGCGGGAAAGTCCCCAACAGCAGTGCAGCAATCAGAATGCAGATACACACCAGGATCGCCCATTTCAGGGTGAAACGCTGGTGATCACCGAAATCGATGCCGGCCAGCGCCACCAACAGATAGGTCGACGGCACCAACGGGCTCAGCAAGTGGACGGGCTGGCCGACGATCGAGGCACGGGCCATTTCCACCGCAGTGATCCCGTAGTGGCTGGCCGCTTCGGTCAGCACCGGCAATACACCGTAATAGAACGCATCGTTGGACATGAAGAAGGTGAAGGGCATGCTCACCAGCGCCGTAATCACCGCCAGGTACGGGCCGAGGAATTCCGGAATCACCGCCAACAGGCTCTTCGACATCGCATCGACCATGCCGGTGCCCGACAGGATACCGGTGAAGATACCGGCCGCAAAGATCAGCCCGACCACTGCCAGCACGCTGCCGGAATGCGCGGCGACGCGATCCTTCTGCATTTGCAGGCATGGGTAGTTGACGATCATGGCAATACTGAACGCCACCATGAACAGCACCGGCAGCGGCAACAGACCGCCGATCAGCGTGCACATCAGGCCGAAAGTCAGTGCGGCATTGAACCAGATCAGCTTCGGACGGCGTGCGTCGGGGAATTGCGAGACGCTGATTTCACTGTGATCAATCTCATCGCCGACCAAGTGCAGTTCACCGAGGCGGGCACGTTCACGCTTGCCGTAGAAGTAGGCAATCACCAGGATCGCCAAGACACCGGCGGCCATGGCCGGGATCATCGGTACGAAAATGTCCGAAGGATCCACATGCAGGGCACTCGCCGCGCGGGCGGTCGGGCCGCCCCACGGGGTCATGTTCATCACGCCACCGGCGAGGATGATCAGACCGGCCATGATTCGCGGGCTCATGCCGATGCGGCTGTACAGCGGCAGCATCGCAGCCACGCAGATCATGTAAGTGGTCGCGCCGTCACCATCGAGGGAAACGACGAGCGCCAGAACGGCGGTACCGACCGAAACTTTCAGCGGGTCGCCCTTGACCAGTTTGAGGATCTTGCGCACGGCCGGGTCGAACAGACCGGAGTCGATCATCAGGGCGAAATACAGAATGGCGAACATCAACATCACGCCGGTCGGCGCCAGTTTGGTGATGCCTTCAAGCATCATCGGGCCGATCTTCGGCGCGAAACCACCGAACAGGGCGAACAGGATCGGGATGATGATCAGGGCGATCAGCGCGGACAGGCGCTTGGTCATGATCAGGAACATGAACGTGATGACCATGGCGAAGCCAAGGAAAGTCAGCATGGGAATACTCCAGGCGTAGCGCGGCTAGTTGAATGAGCGGATCGGGCGGGATCAGCGCAGAACGGGAGGCGCGAGGCGTACGGGCGGAGTGACCAGCAGGAAGCGGGAGAAACGGCGGGTTGCAGAAGACATCAGAATCACCATTGTTGTTGTTAATTGGGCCGGGCCTGTGGAAAAAACACAGGGCTTGGGCCAACCGGTCTGTTGCCGGGAGTGGGGCGATCCTAATCGGGGAAGCTTTCAGCTACCTTTCGCGACCGAAAGCGATGAATGAATGGTCAACCGGCGGTCGGATGCAGCGACAGCCAATGAATACGGGACGAGAAGCGATACGAGGGAACGGATAGACAACGCTGGCTGGCAGTCTGGACATATTCGTTATCAGTTCAGTCCAAGCACCTGGTTAAAAATCGACAGATCCAGCGGCCGCACCGCGCCCATCCAGATCGCGTGTTCGGTGTGGTCGAGCAGGTCATCGCCAGTGTCCGGATGCAGGAACACCACCAATCCCTTGCGGTTAAGCGCCAGCCACGGCAGCACCTCGCCGATCAGCTCGGGACCGAAAGCCAGTTGGCAGCTCCAGTCGGGGTGCGGCCCCACCGGGCGTTCGTGCACGCGGCCCATTTTCAGCGCAAACAACTGCGCGGCCTGCTCGCACAAGGCCCGCGCCTGGTCGATGCTTTGTGCGTCGAAATAGACATGGGCGTGATAGCCCTTGATCCCTTGCATCGTGTCGCCTCTCAATCGGTTCGAACCCTTGGCTGTTTCCACCGTCACAGGTCATATAGGACAACTATAAGGAAAACAGCCATGAAAAATGCCGAGACCCCAGTGGTCAAAGTGGTGCTTTATGGTGCCATGGCCAGCCTGGGCGGTGCATTGATGGCTGAATTGCTGCGTCGCCAACACGAAGTCATCGCCATTCTCGACGATCTCACCGCACTCGCGCCGCGTCCGGGGTTGCGCACCAAGACCGGCGATCTATTCGACGCCGAGCGGGTCAATCAGAGCGTCGCCGGCAGTTCGGCGGTGATCTGCCTGCTGGACGCGCCGGGGCTGCCGTTCAGCAGCGACCACGTTGAGCGCTCGGTGACGCTCGGCCCAGTGGAGCAGGTGCTGGCAGTCGACGCCTTGGTCGAAGGTTTGCAACTGGCCAGCGTGCCGCGCCTGTTTCTGGTCGGCAACTTCGGTGTGCTCGACGAGCCTGACAATGACGAGCGTTTGCAACGTCACGCTGCCGAAGAAATCCTCGAGGCGGTACAAAGCAGCTCACTGCGCTGGACCTTGGTCAATGCGCCCCATGGCGTGGCCGGATTGACCATCGAGCACTTCAGTCAGGTCGGCGGCAATCTCGAACCGGGATTGGCTGAACCGCTGGAGCGTTTGAACCGTGTAGCGGTGGGTGTCGCCGATGAGCTGCGATTGAATCTGCATGTGGGCCAGCATGTGAATTTTGTGGCGGCTTCTGATTCGTAAAAGATCGTCCGATCTTTTGCTCTTCACACCGCAATCGAGGGCAGGGCCAGACCGTTAAGCGATTCGGCACTGCTGGCCTGTTCCGCCATTAACCAATCAACAAAATCCTGAATCAACGCACCCCGACGCTTGCGTTGCGGCAACACCACGTAATACCCCAGCCGCGACAGCGTGGTTTCCGCCAGCGGCCGGCACAGCAAACCCTGCACCAGCAAGTTATCCACAAGGTGCCGCCAGCCAATCGCCACGCCTTGTCCGCCGATCGCCGCCTGAATCAGCAAGGTGTAATTGTCGAAGCGCAATTGCCCCGGCGCTGGCGGCGTAGTCAGGCCCAACTGACGAAACAAGCCACTCCAGTCGAACCAGTTGCTGCTGTTTTCACCACGCAGATGCAGCAGCGGCAATTCCAGCAGGGCCTGCGCGGGCAACGGCAATGAACGCTCCTTGAGCAGCAGCGGGCTGCACACCGGGAACACTTCTTCGCTGAACAGCCAGTGGCTCTCACCCTGCTTGAATCGACCATCGCCAAACAGGATCGCCACGTCGATGTCGGTGCGCAGCATGTTGTGGTTGCG
Organism: Pseudomonas sp. AC255; assembly: GCF_979258175.1. Taxonomy (NCBI): domain Bacteria; kingdom Pseudomonadati; phylum Pseudomonadota; class Gammaproteobacteria; order Pseudomonadales; family Pseudomonadaceae; genus Pseudomonas; species Pseudomonas sp. AC255. The sequence goes on from NZ_OZ409841.1 coordinate 5,281,089, forward strand.
CTCGCTGGTGACCAGGCTGACATCAATGTGCGGATTGGCCTCATGGAAGCGATGCAGGCGCGGCATCAGCCAATAGGCGGCGAAAGCGAAATCCGTGGCCACTTGCAGCACTTCATGTTGCTGCTGAGTGCTGATTGCGCTTAATCCTGCGTCGATATTCTGCAAACCGAGGGCAACTTGCTGGAAAAGCAGGCTGCCCACCTCAGTCAATTCGATGCCCCGGTAGATCCGATCGAACAGGCGTGTGCCGAGCTGCTCCTCCAGACGTTTTATCTGCTGGCTGATAGCCGGTTGCGTGGTGCCAAGCTCAACCGCAGCAGCGGTAAAACTGCGATGGCGGGCCGCCGCTTCAAAAGCGCGCAGCAGATCGAGGGAGAGGTCACCGAGGGCGTCATACATAAGCTGTACTTATCCTAGTCATTGTCCGGCGCGGGCTTTACCGGAACAGGCATGGAATCCATGCTCGATCGAAGCACTCTCGCATAAATATTCAACATGGAATGCCGCGATCACATGAAGCGCAAGAACATTCTTTTCATCATGGCCGATCAAATGGCCGCGCCAATGTTGCCGTTCTACGGCCCATCGCCAATCAAACTGCCGAATCTGTCCCGCCTCGCCGCCCAAGGCGTGGTGTTCGATGCTGCTTATTGCAACAGCCCGCTATGCGCGCCGTCGCGCTTCACCCTGGTCAGCGGCCAGTTGCCGAGCAAGATCGGCGCCTACGACAACGCCGCTGATTTCCCCGCCGACATTCCGACTTACGCGCATTACCTGCGGCGTCTCGGCTACCGCACCGCGCTGTCGGGCAAGATGCATTTCTGCGGGCCGGACCAGCTGCACGGTTATGAAGAACGCCTGACCAGCGATATCTACCCGGCCGATTACGGTTGGGCGGTGAACTGGGACGAGCCGGACGTGCGGCCGAGCTGGTATCACAACATGTCTTCGGTATTACAGGCCGGGCCGTGCGTGCGCACCAATCAGCTGGATTTCGACGAAGAGGTGGTGTTCAAGGCGCAGCAATATCTGTTCGATCACATTCGCGAGGACGGCGAGCAACCGTTCTGCCTGACCGTGTCGATGACCCACCCTCACGATCCGTACACGATTCCCAAGGCTTTCTGGGATCTGTATGACGATGCTGATATTCCGCTGCCTACAGCCTTGAACCAGGACGAACTCGATCCGCACTCGCAACGTCTGCTCAAGGTTTACGACCTGTGGGACAAGCCTCTGCCTGTGGATAAGATCCGCGATGCCCGTCGCGCCTACTTCGGCGCTTGCAGCTATATCGACGCCAATGTCGGCAAACTGCTGCAAACCCTTGAGGAAACCGGGCTGATCGATGACACCGTCATCGTCTTCTCCGGTGACCATGGCGACATGCTCGGCGAGAAAGGCCTCTGGTACAAAATGCACTGGTTCGAGATGGCTGCTCGAGTGCCGCTGCTGATCAGCGCCCCGGGACAATTCGAGGCCGGCCGGGTCAGCGCCGCCGTTTCCACCGCCGACCTGCTGCCGACCTTCGTGGATCTGGCCGGTGGCACGCTTGAGCCGGGCCTGCCGCTGGACGGCCGTTCCTTGCTGCCGCACCTGCAAGGGCAGGGCGGACACGACGAGGTGTTCGGCGAATACATGGCCGAAGGCACTGTGAGCCCGCTGATGATGATTCGCCGGGGCGCCTACAAATTTATCTACAGCGAAAGCGACCCGTGCCTACTCTTCGATGTGGATAACGATCCGCGCGAAGAAGAAGAGCTGAGCCAATCGCCGCAACATCGTCAGCTGTTCGAAGACTTTCTCGCCGAAGCGCGGGCCAAGTGGGACATTCCGGCGATCCATCGGGACGTGCTGGCCAGCCAGCGCCGACGCCGTTTCGTCGCCGATGCGTTAACCATCGGCAAGTTGAAGAGCTGGGATCACCAGCCGCTGGTCGATGCCAGTCAGCAGTACATGCGCAACCACATCGACCTTGATGATCTGGAGCGCAAGGCCCGTTATCCACAACCCTGCCAAAACCAAAAATGTTAAGGGGAAGTCCATGCGCAAGTTATCCACAGCTGTCACTGTCGGTCTGATCGCATTGAGCAGCGCCTCGGCCTTCGCCGAGCAAAGCTGCGAGACCGTGAAGATGGCCGATCCGGGCTGGAGCGACATCGCCGCAACCAATGCCATCACCGGGTTTCTGCTGGACGGCATGGGCTATAAGGCCAAAGTCGACACCCTTGCGGTGCCGATCACCTTCGGCGGCTTGAAGGATGGCCAGGTTGACGTGTTCCTCGGCAACTGGATGCCGGCGCAGCAGGGCTTCTATGACAAGTTCGTCGCCACCGGTGATGTGACGCAATTGGCCAAGAACCTGGAAGGCACCGAATTCACCCTCGCCGTCCCCGACTATGTCTGGGAGGCGGGTGTGCATGATTTTGCCGACCTGAACAAATTCGCCGACAAGTTCGACAAGAAGATCTACGGCATCGGCTCAGGCGCGCCGGCGAACATTTCGCTGCAGGAGATCATCAAGAAGAACGACTTCAACATGGGCCAGTGGAAGCTGATCGAGTCCAGCGAACAGGCGATGCTCGCCGAAGTGTCGCGGGCGGTGAAGAAACAGAAATTCGTCACCTTCCTCGGCTGGACCCCGCACCCGATGAACGTGCAGCTGAAAATGCGTTACCTCAAGGGCGGCGAAAAATACTTCGGCGACACCGGCAGCGTCTTTACCCTGACCCGCAAGGGCTACGCCGAGGCCTGCCCGAATGTGGGCAAGTTACTGACCAATCTGGCGTTCACCCAGGACATGGAGAACAGCATCATGGCCGAGGTGGTGAACAAGAAGGTCAGCAATGCCGAAGCGGCGAAGGCGTGGATCAAGGCCAATCCGGCGGTGCTGGACAAGTGGCTGGACGGGGTGAAGACCGTGGATGGCAAGGATGCGTTGGTGGCGGTGAAGGCCAAGCTTTGATCTCAGGGTTGCTGGAATAGCGTTCGGCTGGAGATTTTTCCCCCTCACCCCAGCCCTCTCCCCCAAGGGGGCGAGGGGGAAAGGGAGCCGATCGCTGTTGAATCAAAACTTGCGTTCAACGCCGAAATCGCAGGTCGGTGAATCTTCAACAAACAGCTCGGTCAGTCCCCTCTCCCTCAGGGAGAGGGCTAGGGTGAGGGGCTTTTACACCTGACACCCTGATAACCTTGAACAAAACCCCAACCGCGAGGACCCATGGCCATCCCCAGCCGCCATTCACTTTTTCCTTTCCTGAGCTGGTTGCCACGGCAAACCCGCGCCAGCGTCGGGCGGGACCTGATCGTCGGCCTCAGCGGTGCGATTCTCGCCTTACCCCAGTCGATTGCCTACGCGCTGATTGCCGGGCTGCCACCGGAATACGGTCTATACGCCGCAATCATTCCGGTATTGGTCGCGTGCCTGTGGGGGTCGTCATGGCATCTGATCTGCGGCCCGACGGCGGCGATTTCGATTGTCCTGTACGCCAGCGTAAGCCCGCTCGCGGTGCCGGCTTCCGAGGACTACATCACTCTGATCCTGCTGCTGACGTTTCTCGCCGGGATTTTCCAATGGTTGCTCGGCTTGCTGCGCTTTGGCGCACTGGTGAATTTCGTTTCGCATTCGGTGGTGCTCGGCTTCACCCTCGGTGCCGCCGTGGTGATCGCCATCGGGCAATTGCCCAATCTGCTCGGGCTGGAATTGCCGGCCAACACCACGGCGCTCGCCAGCCTGATGGACCTGTTGCGGCATCTGGGGGCTGTGGATAAGCCTTCGCTGATGCTCGGCGTCGCCACGGTAATCGTCGGCGTGGCCCTGAAAAACTTCTGCCGCGCTGGCCGACGCTGTTGCTCACGCTGGTGCTGGCCAGCCTGCTGGTGTGGATCTGGCCAGCGATGTTCGGCCATGTGCATCTGGTCAGCGCTTTCGTCGGACGCCTGCCGCCGTTCAGTACGCTGCCGCTGGATCTGGAGGTTATCCTGCGCCTGCTGCCAAGCGCGGTGGCAGTGGGCATGCTCGGGCTGGTCACCAGCCTGTCGATTGCCCGCTCGATTTCGGCGCGGTCGCAGCAGTTGCTCGATGCCAATCAGGAAGTCCGCGCACAGGGTTTGTCGAACATCGTCGGTGCGTTCTTTTCCGGGTCGCTCTCAGCCGGATCGTTTACCCGTTCGGGATTGAGTTATGAGGCGGGTGCCTGCTCGCCGCTGGCCGGGGTGTTTTCGGCGCTCTGGGTGGCGCTGTTCGCGGTGTTCGGCGCAGGGCTGATCGCGCATATTCCGATCCCGGCCATGGCCGGCAGCATCCTGTTGATTGCCTGGGGTCTGGTCGATCACCGAGGCATTCGCGCTTTGCTGCGGGTCAGCCGCGCCGAGTTCGTGGTGATGGCCCTGACCTGTCTTGCGACCTTGCTGCTGGAATTGCAGACGGCGATCTACGCCGGGGTGCTGGCGTCGCTGTTTTTCTACCTCAAGCGCACCTCGCAACCACGGGTGCAGCATTGGCGCGACGGTGACGACGATGTGTTGCGCGTGGGTGGTTCGATCTTTTTCGGCGCCAGCCATTACCTGCAAGTGCGCCTGCAACGCCTGCATGGCGCACGGGTGGTGATCGAGGCAGAGCAGATCAACTTCATCGATTATTCGGGGGTGGAGATGCTGCATCAGGAAGCGCGACGCCTGCTGGGCCAGGGTCGCAGCCTGACCCTGCGCCGGGCGCGGTCGCCGGTGGTGGAGGAGTTGAGGAAGCTGGAGGGGGCGGAGAAGTGCCCAATCAGGTTTGAGGATTGATCTGATATCGCGGTGGTGATGCGATTCGCGAGCAGGCTCGCTCCCACATTGATCGTATTTCAATGTGGGAGCAAAGCTTAAAGGGCCAGTTGGCGGCGCAGTTCGGCGAGTACCGGCGCGGTATCCGGGCGTACGCCACGCCACAGCCAGAACGCCTCGGCTGCCTGTTCGGCGAGCATGCCCAGACCATCCATCGCCAGCGCCGCGCCGTGCTCAGTGGCCCAGCGGCAGAACGCGGTCGGTTCCTTGCCGTACATCATGTCGTAGCACAGCGTCTGGCCTGGCTCGATCAGGCTTGGCGCAATCGGCGGCACGTCACCGGTCAGGCTGGCGGAGGTGGCGTTGATGATCACGTCCACCGGTTCGCGCAGCCAGTCGAAACCACTGGCCGACACCGGCCCGAGGTCGCAGAACAACTCGGCCAGCAGTTCAGCCTTGTCCACGGTGCGATTGGCGATGATCACCGAGGCCGGCTTCTCCGCCAGCAATGGCTCCAGCGCACCGCGCACCGCGCCGCCAGCGCCGAGCAAAAGGATGCGCTTACCGGTCAGGCTGAACCCGGCATTCACCGTCAGATCGCGGACCAGGCCGGCGCCATCGGTGTTGTCGCCGAGCAGTGAGCCATCGTCCATTTTGCTCAAGGTGTTCACCGCACCGGCGCGCTGCGCGCGGGCGGTCAGGCTGTTAGCCAGACGGTAGGCGTCTTCCTTGAACGGCACCGTCACATTGGCGCCGCGCCCTTCGCGAAAGAACGCCTTGGCGCAGCCGACAAAATCATCCAGCGGCGCCAGCAGCGTGCTGTAGTCGAGGCGCTGGCCGGTCTGTTCGGCGAACAACTGGTGAATCATCGGCGACTTGCTGTGGCCGATCGGATTACCGAAAACGACGTAACGATCCATCACCCGTCCTCAGGCCTCGGCCAGCCAGTCGCGATCCTGCAGGAAGTAATCGGTCAGGCGCGCTTCTGCGCTGCCCGGCTCGGCCTTCCAGTCATAGCCCCAGCGCACTTGCGGTGGCAGCGACATCAGAATCGACTCAGTGCGGCCACCCGATTGCAGACCGAACAGCGTGCCACGGTCGTAAACCAGGTTGAATTCGACGTAGCGGCCTCGGCGGAATTCCTGGAATTCGCGCTGCTGGGCAGTGAAGGCGTCATTCTTGCGCCGCTGCACGATCGGCAGGTAGGCCTCGATATAGGCATCGCCGATGGCGCGCATGAAGGCGAAACTGGTGTCGAAATCCCACTCGTTCAGATCGTCGAAGAACAGACCGCCAATGCCCCGTGGCTCATGACGATGCTTGATATGGAAATAGGTGTCGCACCAGGCCTTGTAACGCGGATAGACGTCCGCACCGAACGGCGCACAGGCTTGCTCGGCGACGCGGTGCCAATGAATGCAATCTTCCTCAACGCCGTAATACGGGGTCAGGTCGAAACCGCCGCCAAACCACCAGACCGGTTCTTCGCCTTCTTTTTCAGCAATGAAAAAACGCACGTTGGCGTGGGAGGTCGGCACATGCGGGTTGTGCGGGTGGATCACCAGCGACACGCCGAGCGCCTCGAAACCACGCCCGGCCAGTTCCGGCCGATGGGCGCTGGCCGAGGGCGGCAGGCCGCTGCCGAATACGTGGGAAAAGTTGACCCCGCCCTTTTCGATCAGCGTGCCGTTTTCCAGCACGCGGGTGCGCCCGCCACCGCCCGCCGGCCGGGTCCAGGCGTCTTCGACGAAGCATTTGCCGCCGTCTTCGGTTTCCAGTGCAGCGCAGATGCGGTCTTGCAGATCGAGCAGATAGGCCTTTACGGCGTCGGTGCGGGTCGTCATGGCTTCACCTTGAATCGGGCGGCGCCCCGGCAGGCGGGCGGCGCAAATGGGCGCGTAGCATACCATCGCAGACCGGCGCGCCGCAGTTGACGAAGATCAAGCAGGGGAGTTGGATAGAGGGCTTAGCAACGACCCAAGGAGAGCAGGCAGATGGCAAAGCGTATCCAGTTCCGCGCCCACGGCGGTCCCGAAGTGCTCGAACATGTTGACTACGAACCCGCTGAACCCGGGCCGAATCAGGTGCGCGTGGCCAACCAGGCGATCGGCCTGAATTTCATCGACACCTATTACCGCAGCGGCCTCTATGCACCACCCGCGTTGCCGTCCGGCCTGGGTTCGGAAGGCGCCGGCACGGTCGAAGCGGTGGGCAGCGAAGTCACCCGTTTCAAGGTCGGCGATCGCGTGGCATACGGCAGCGGCCCGCTCGGCGCCTATAGCCAGCTGCATGTTCTGCCGCAGGACAATCTGGTGCACCTGCCCGATGAAATCAGTTTCGAAACTGCCGCCGGGGTCATGCTCAAGGGTCTGACGGTGCAATATCTGCTGCGCCAGACCTACCAACTGCAGGGCGGCGAAACCATTCTGTTCCACGCCGCAGCCGGTGGAGTCGGCTCTCTGGCCTGCCAATGGGCCAAAGCGCTGGGCGTGAAGCTGATCGGCACCGTCAGCTCGAAGGAGAAAGCCGAACTGGCCAAGGCCAACGGCGCCTGGGCCACCATCGACTACAGCCATGAAAACGTTGCCGAGCGCGTGCTGGCGCTGACTGACGGCAAGAAAGTCCCGGTGGTGTATGACGGCGTCGGCAAGGACACCTGGCTCACGTCCCTGGACAGCGTGGCACCACGTGGCCTGGTGGTGAGTTTCGGCAATGCTTCGGGCGCAGTCGACGGCGTCAACCTGGGCATTCTTGCCGCGAAGGGCTCGTTGTACGTCACCCGGCCTACGCTGGCGACCTACGCCAACAACGCCGAGAACCTGCAGCGCATGGCCGACGAGCTGTTCGAGATGATCATCAGCGGCAAGCTGAAGGTCGACATCAGCCAGCGCCATGCATTGGCCGATGCGGCAAAAGCACAAACCGAACTGTCGGCACGGCGCACTACCGGTTCCACGATTCTGTTGCCATAACGCTTCAAGTTGATACTCGGTGAACTCTTCCATGAGTTCGCCGAGTATCTTTCAGCTATATCAAGTACATCTTCCGGTGAAGTTTCTTCGCCGCTGGCCTACGACCGGAAAACTTCCTGCGCAACTTCTTCGACTCGTATACAAGCCATTTCTCTGCCCACTCTTCGATTATTGGCGGATCAATACTGACGGTTGTGAACATCACGATACTCCGGCTGATGCACGTTCATGTTCACTGGCTGATCCAGGGCCATCAGAATTTGCCGCCATTCGGCGGACAACAGCCAATAATCGCCCCGGGCACGCTGCTCGATATGCATGGCGTGCGAAGCGATCGGTGTCAGGCCGAAGCGCTGAAACAGTTGCCGCTGTGGCGATCTGCACAAGGCCGTCACCCCCTGATATCCGCGATCGATCGCCCATTCGGCGGCGGTGGCGAGCAAGCCATTGATCGACACCGGCCGGTGCTGCTGGGAATGGGTAATCAAGCGACTGAATTCGACATGCCGCGCCAATGCCACAGTGGGAGACACATGATGCTGCGCCAGTGAGGCCCATTCGAACGGCGCCGGGGTTGCCCGCAGCACTGCAATGAGTTGATCTCGCTGGTAGAGCAGGAAGTGCGTACTGCGCGAGGTGATCGCCAAGCGGGTTTCCAGCGCCCGGGCTCTGGAGGTGAGCATGTAATGCTGCAATCGCAGGCGAAACTGCCGACCAATGAAACGCTCGAATTCTCCGGCGTCCGACCCCGCCTCAAGAATGGCCACTCGATAGTCGGCCTGTTGATTCTTGAGTGTCTCCTGAAAGCCCTGCAGATAATCCTTGAGGTGTAAATCCGTAATATCCATTACTTCTCCGCAGCCATTAACATTTCGAAGTTGTATCAAGCACATTGAAAGAATGGTTGCTTTTGAAAATCTCGCCACTGCACGCGTTCTGATAATCGCGTAGGAAAACTTACAGATATTCCAGAGTCGAAGATCCGTCTGACGCATGCAAGAACAATGGCAACGGATAAGTTTTAAGCGAGTGCAGGAATAAACTGCGGGCATGCGCAGAACTCCTCGTCGACGCCGAGGAGTCCGCAAAAAATAAAAAGAATGGCGTCAGTCAGGACGAACGACGTTACCGGTGGCCAGGTCGCGGATCACGCTGGGATTCTTGCGCCCGCCAAGGCTCCCGCCGAGCACCAGATCGACCTGCCCACGGAAATACTGCTCGATGCGCAAACGCGTGCGCGCGGGCGGTCGCCCCTGTGGATTGGCTGATGTCGAGATCAGCGGCCCGACCAGCGAGCACAAGTCGCGCACCTGCGGGTGATCGCTGACTCGCAGCGCCACGGTGTCATGCACGCCTGTGACCCATTCCGGCAACAGGTTCTGGTGCGGCACCAGCCAGGTGTTCGGCCCCGGCCAGGTGCTGGCCATGCGGTCGATCCAGTCCTGCGGGAAGTCCTCGAAGAGGAAATCGAACTGGCGGATATTGTCGGCGACCAGGATCAGCCCTTTGCTCACCGAGCGATTCTTGATCGCCAGCAAGCGGTCCACTGCGTCTTCGTTCCACGGGTCGCAACCCAGCCCCCAGACGGCTTCGGTTGGATAGGCAATCACCGCGCCGGCGCGAACTTCCCGCGCGGCTTGTTGCACACGCCAACTGTTGACCATGAAAAAACTCTCCACAAACAGGTTTCGCGCAGTTTACCGATCTTCATCGTAAAACCTAGCTCGACCGCGCCAACCAGCGACCGTTTTCGCATACCGCACGGCCTTCGATCTCCAGCTCGGTCAACGTTGCCAGCACTTTCGGCAACGCCCAGCCACAGCTCGCGGCCAACGCCTCGCTGGTGTGCGGCGCCGCGTGCAGCAGCGTCAGCAACGGGTGATCGGCCTGCGGCGGCGCTGTGGATAACAACGGTTGCTGCCAGCCGCGCAGGGCTTCGAGGATATGTTCGATAGTCTCCACCAACACCGCCCCGTCGCGAATCAACTGATGACAACCGCGCGCGCCGGGGTGATGGATAGAGCCCGGAATGGCATAAACCTCGCGCCCTTGCTCTGCCGCCAGCCGCGCGGTAATCAACGAACCGCTGGCAACACTGGCCTCGACCACCAGCACGCCAAGGGATAAACCGCTGATGATGCGATTGCGCCGGGGGAAGTTGCTCGCGGTTGGCCCGGCGTCCAGCGGAAACTCCGAGAGCACCGCGCTGCCCGACGCAATCATCGCCTCAGCCAGGCGTTTATTGCGCTGTGGATAAAAATTCTCCAGGCCCGTGCCAAGCACCCCCACGGTCAACCCGCCAACGTCCAGAGCAGCCTGATGGGCAGCGGCATCGATGCCCAGCGCCAGACCACTGGTGATGACAAAACCGGCCCCGGCCAGACTGCGAGAAAACGCCGCCGCCGTGTCCATGCCCGGGCGCGAAGCGCGGCGGCTGCCGACCATCGCCAGTTGCGGTTTTTCCAGAATCGACGGATCGCCGGCGACGAATAACAGTGGCGGCGGGTCAGGAATCTGCGCCAGCAACGCTGGATAGTCCGCCTGGTCCCACATCAGCAAATGTTGACCGGGGCGCTCTAGCCAGCGCATTGCGTGGCTGGCGCCGTCGCGCACCGTCGGACTACGCCGTGCCTCGGCGCACGCCGCCGGCAACCCCAGCGAGCGCCAGGCACTGGCCGGCGCGCTGAGGGCTTTCGACGCCGAGCCGAAGGCTTCGAGCAGTTTGGCAAAACGCTTGGGGCCGATATCCGGCATGCGGTGCAGGCGCAGACGCGCCTCCAGTTCCGCCGGGGAAATGGCTGTACTGACAGACAACATGAATGGATCATCCTTGATCGTTCTGTGCTCCGAACCATTCGGAACAAGTTGTGGATAACTCTGTTGGTAACTTGTTAAGCAAGCTTACGGATTTCGCACCTTGTCGAGCACCGCCAGCGAGCGTGAAGCATTGAGGACCAGGCCGTAACTGAGTTTGTCGTAGGTGCGGAACACCATCAGCAGGCCGGCGCGTTCATCGGGAATCTTCAACGGCTGGCCAGTGATCCGGTCGCGCACCGTTTCGCCGGTTTTCATCACCGCCAGGACATTGCCTTCGGCCAGACCGTCACGTTTGCCTTTGTTCAGGGTAACCACGTCCATCACACCGATCTGCGTGACGCCGCGTGGCACGTCGATGATCAGGCCGTCGATGGAACGCTTCGGCGCGCTGGGCATGAACGTTGAATTGATCGAACGTTCTTCACCGCCGAACAAGCGGTCACCGAGGCGCACTTCCTGGGTGGTGCGTTGCAAGGCGAGAGTGGCGACGTCGCCTTCGGTGGCAACAACCTCGCCGCCGCCGATATCGTCGGCGTTGATGCCGAGGAATTCCTTGGTCTGCGGGTCAGTGTAGACCTTGCCCTGGCGGAAGATGCCGTACACCGGTTGCTCCGGATCGAAATGGCCACGGGCGAAGATGCGGTCACCGGTACCGCTGAGCACCCGTTCGGCATCGCCGGCGACGATGTACGGCGCCTTGTCGAAGTCTTCGGCCTTGTCGACGATGCGATTGCTCAGCAGAAAACTGTTGATCGATTTCAGCGGAATGCTCGGAATCGCCTCGGCCACCGGGCTGGTGCGAATCCGTGGCGAGAGCTTGATGGTGCCGCGCGACTCGCCACGCTGGACGGTCAACTGCGGTTGGCCGTTGACGTAGCTGAGTGTCAGCGTGTCGCCGGGATAGATCAGGTTGGGGTTTTCGATCTGCGGGTTGGCCCGCCACAGTTGTGGCCACTGCCACGGCTCGCGCAGGTATTTGCCGGAAATGTCCCAGAGCGTGTCCCCGGAAACCACCGTGTATTGCTGTGGAAAACCATCCCTGAGTTGCACTTGCCCTTGCGCGGCGCCGGCCGAAGCCAGAAGCAGCAGGGCGAGTAGTGTTTTCCTCATGCAGTGAATCCCTTTATCATGTGCATTCGCGTGAATCGTCAGAGCCCCCGTGGCTCGCTTCTGTTTTTCAGAAGCTACGCTTCACAACGGTAGCCTGCATCTTCGGACCCGCCAGGCCATCGACCCGACTTTACTCAACGTGTGCAGCAATCGAAGCCTATGGCCATTTTAAACATCCTCGAATTTCCGGACCCGCGTCTGCGCACTATCGCCAAACCAGTGGCTGTAGTGGACGACGAAGTGCGTCAGTTGGTCGACGACATGTTTGAAACAATGTATGAAGCGCCGGGCATCGGCCTCGCCGCGACCCAGGTCAACGTGCACAAACGTATCGTCGTGATGGACCTGTCCGAAGACCGTACCGAGCCACGGGTGTTCATCAACCCCGAGTTCGAACCGCTGACCGACGAGATGGACCAGTATCAGGAAGGTTGCCTCTCGGTACCGGGCTTCTACGAAAACGTCGACCGCCCGCAGAAGGTCAAAATCAAGGCGCTGGACCGCGACGGCAAGCCCTATGAGCTGATCGCCGAAGGCCTGCTCGCCGTGTGCATCCAGCACGAATGCGACCACCTCAACGGCAAATTGTTCGTCGATTACCTGTCCACGCTCAAACGCGACCGGATCAAGAAGAAGCTGGAAAAGCTGCACCGCCAGAACGCTTGATGCCCCTCTTCAAAGGCTTGCTGCGGCAAGCCTTTTTCTTTTATGAGACGCCTTTCATGACTGAGCCACTGCGCATTGTTTTTGCCGGTACCCCGGAATTCGCCGCTGAACACCTCAAGGCCCTGCTGAACAGCCCGTACGAGGTCGTTGCGGTCTACACCCAGCCGGATCGCCCGGCCGGCCGTGGGCAAAAACTGATGCCAAGCCCGGTCAAACAACTCGCCCTGGAAAATAATATCCAGGTGTTGCAGCCGCCGACCTTGCGCAATGCCGAGGCCCAGGCGGAGCTGGCCGCGCTGAAGCCGGACTTGATGGTGGTGGTCGCCTACGGTTTGATCCTGCCGCAAGCGGTGCTGGATATTCCGCGTCTGGGTTGCATCAACAGCCATGCGTCGTTGCTGCCGCGCTGGCGCGGTGCGGCGCCGATCCAGCGCGCGGTCGAACACGGCGATGCCGAAAGCGGTGTAACGGTGATGCGCATGGAGGCCGGGCTGGATACCGGGCCGATGCTGCTCAAGGTCGTCACGCCGATCAGCGCGCAAGACACTGGCGGCACCCTGCATGATCGCCTCGCCGAGATGGGTCCGCCCGCCGTGGTGCAGGCGATTGCCGGTCTGGCTGCCAGCACCCTGCAAGGTGAGGTGCAGAACGATGAGCTCGCCACTTACGCGCACAAACTGAACAAAGACGAAGCACGCATCGACTGGAGCCGCCCGGCGGTGGAGCTGGAACGTCTGGTCCGCGCCTTCAATCCATGGCCGATCACCCACAGCACGCTCAATGGCGAAGCGTTGAAAGTGCTGGCCGCGACCGTGGCCGAAGGCACTGGCGCTCCGGGTGAAATCCTCAGCGCCAGCAAGGACGGCCTGATTGTCGCCTGCGGTGCACAAGCGCTGTGCCTGACCCGCCTGCAATTGCCCGGCGGCAAGGCGCTGAACTTCAGCGACCTGTTCAACAGCCGCCGCGAGAAATTCGCCGTCGGCAGCGTCCTCGGCGCTGCGGTGGAAGCGCAATGAACCCGCGTCTGGCCGCCGCCAAGGCGCTCGCCGCCGTACTCAGCGGCAAGGCTTCGCTGAACAGCTCCCTGCCGACGCAACTGGACAAGGTCGAGGATCGTGATCGCGGTTTCACTCAGGATCTGGCCTTCGGCACCGCACGCTGGCAGCCACGCCTGTCGGCATTGGCGGAAAAACTCCTGCAGAAACCGTTTAAAGCCGCCGACGCTGATGTCGAGGCGTTGCTGCTGGTCGGTCTGTATCAACTGCTATACACCCGCGTGCCGGCGCACGCCGCCATCGGTGAAACCGTCGGCTGCGCAGACAAGCTGAAAAAGCCTTGGGCCAAAGGTCTGCTCAACGCCGTGCTGCGCAATGCCCAGCGCGAAAGCGAGACGATCTTCGCCGAACTGGAACGCGACCCGGTGGTGCGCACGGCCCACCCGCGCTGGCTGCAAAAATCCCTGAAGGCATTTTGGCCCGAGCAGTGGGAAGCGATCTGCGCAGCGAACAACGCGCATCCGCCAATGATCCTGCGGGTCAACCGTCGTCATCACGGCCGCGATGCTTATCTCGCGTTGCTGGGCGACGCCGGGATCGCCGCGACACCGTGCGTTTACAGCCGCGACGGCATCGTCCTCGAAGCTGCTGCCGACGTGCGCAGCCTGCCGGGTTTCGCCGAAGGCTGGATCAGCGTGCAGGACGAAGCCGCGCAACTGGCCGCCGACCTGCTCGATCTGGCCCCGGGCCAGCGCGTACTCGACGCCTGCTGCGCCCCTGGCGGCAAGACCTGCCACATCCTCGAAGCCGAACCGGCGCTCGCTGGCGTGGTAGCGGTGGATCTGGAAGCCAAGCGTCTGGTGCGGGTGAAGGAAAACCTTGAGCGCCTCGGCCTCGACGCTGAACTGATCGCCGCCGACGGTCGCGATATCGACAAATGGTGGGACGGCAAGCCGTTCCAGCGCATCCTGCTCGATGCACCATGCTCGGCCACCGGGGTGATCCGCCGCCATCCGGACATCAAGCTGACCCGCCAGCCGGACGACATCGTCGCCCTCGCGCAACTGCAAGGCGAACTGCTCGACGCCATGTGGAAAACTCTCGAAGTCGGCGGCATCCTGCTCTACGCCACGTGCTCGACACTGCCGACCGAGAACACCGAAGTCATCGCCGCGTTCCTCGCGCGCACCCCCGGTGCCCGTGAACTGGACCTGGCCACAGCGGCGGGAATCAAGCAGCCCCATGGCCGCCAGTTGCTGGCCCAGCAGGGCGGGCATGACGGGTTTTACTACGCCAAGCTGATCAAGATCGCCGCCGCGCGCGGCTAAACGGATTCATGGAGTGACTGGATGAAAATCATCATCCTCGGTGCGGGACAGGTCGGCGGTTCGCTGGCCGAACATCTGGCCAGCGAGGCCAACGACATCACTGTGGTCGACACCGATGGCGAGCGCCTGCGCGACCTCGGCGACCGCCTCGACATCCGCACCGTGCAGGGCCGGGGCTCGCTGCCGTCGGTGCTGCGTCAGGCCGGTGCCGACGACGCCGACATGCTGGTAGCGGTGACCAACAGCGACGAAACCAACATGGTTGCCTGCCAGGTCGCCCACACGCTGTTCCACACGCCGACCAAGATCGCTCGCGTGCGCGAAGCGTCGTACCTCAATCGCGAGGAACAGCTGTTCCAGAACGAAGCGATTCCGGTCGACGTGCTGATCAGTCCCGAGCAGGTCGTGACCAACTACATCAAGCGCCTGATCCAGCATCCCGGCGCCTTGCAGGTGATCGACTTCGCCGAAGGCGCGGCGCAACTGGTGGCGGTGCGCGCCTATTACGGCGGGCCTTTGGTCGGCCAGCAACTGCGCCAGTTGCGCGAGCACATGCCGAATGTCGAAACCCGCGTGGCGGCGATCTTCCGCCGTGACCGGCCGATTTTGCCGCAGGGCGACACGGTGATCGAGGCCGATGACGAGGTGTTCTTCATCGCTGCCCGTGAGGACATTCGCGCAGTGATGAGCGAAATGCGTCGCCTCGACGAAACCTACAAACGCATCGTTATCGCCGGTGGCGGGCAGATCGGCGAGCGCTTGGCCGAAGCCATCGAAAGCCGCTATCAGGTGAAGATCATCGAGATGAGCCCGGCGCGCTGCCGCTACCTCTCCGACACCCTCGACAGCACCGTGGTCTTGCAGGGCAGTGCCTCGGACCGCGATCTGCTGCTGGAAGAGAACATCGCCGACGCCGATATCTTCCTCGCCCTGACCAACGATGACGAAGCCAACATCATGTCGTCGCTGCTGGCGAAACGGCTGGGGGCGAAGAAGGTCATGACGATCATCAACAACCCGGCCTACGTCGACCTGATCCAGGGCGGCGACATTGATATCGCCATCAGCCCGCAACTGGCGACCATCGGCACCTTGCTCGCCCACGTGCGCCGTGGCGATATCGTCAGCGTGCACTCACTGCGGCGCGGCGCGGCGGAAGCAATCGAGGCGATTGCCCACGGTGATGCGAAATCGAGCAAGGTCATCGGCAAACCGATCGAGAAGATCGGCCTGCCACCAGGCACCACCATCGGCGCGGTGATCCGCAACGAGAACGTGATCATCGCCCACGACGACACGGTGATCGAAGCGGGTGACCATGTGATTCTGTTCCTTGTGGATAAAAAGCATATTCGCGATGTGGAGAAGCTGTTTCATGTGGGGTTGAGCTTCTTCTGACCTGAAGACAGCGTTGCCCGTGATGGCCCCTTCGCGAGCAGGCTCGCTCCCACAGTGGAATGCATTCCAAATGTGGGAGCGAGCCTGCTCGCGAAAGCGGTTTGACAGACTCGCAGGTTCTCTGACGAACAATAGAAAGGAATCCGCCAATGCTCGAATCCCTGGAAAAAATGCTCGCCAAGGGTGTGGATAACGCGCTGTTGCGCTTCGGTCTGGGCAAGGGTTATCTGGACTTGGGTGAAAACGCCAAGGCTGCCGAGCATTTTCAGCGTTGTGTCGCTTTCGATCCGAAATACTCGGCAGCGTGGAAACTGCTGGGCAAGGTGCAGCTGGCGCTAGGCGATCACGCCGCTGCGCGTCAGGCCTGGGAGCAAGGCCTGGCAGCGGCCCGCGCCCACGGTGACAAACAGGCCGAAAAGGAGATGACGGTGTTCCTGAAAAAGCTCGAGCGACAGGCGCCTTGAGCTATAGACAGCACAAGGCGTCTCCATTGACCGTCATCAGATCGAAGCCGCTCAGTACCAGCGCGCCTCGCCCGGCGGACGCTTCTTGAAGCGTTTCATGCTCCACATGTACTGGCTCGGATACGCCGCAACATAACGTTCCACTACCTTGCTCATCGCCGCGCAGGACTCTGCGGTATCGGTGCTGTACATCGCTTCGGGCGCGGCTTCGAGAATCACTTTGTAGCCCGAGCCGTCAGGCAGGCGCAGGGCGTGCAGGAACACACCGACCGCTTTGCCGCCGGCCAACATGTTCGGCACGAATTTGCTGGTCAGCGCCTGAGTTGCGAAGAACGGCACGAAAATCCCGGCGGATTCGGCCGGTTCCGGGTCGGCGGGAATGCCCACGGCACCACCCTTGCGCACTTCCTTGATGACGCTGAGAATGCCTTCCTTGGTCGACGCCGCGACCTTGTTGCCCAGCTGCACGCGCTGTTTGCGCAGCAATTCATCCACTGCCTTGAGCTTCGGCGGACGATAGAAAATGATCGGTTTGCACTGGCTGCAATAGAAGTGGTTGAGCACTTCCCAGTTGCCGAGGTGGCTGGTGATGCCGACCACGCCTTTGCCCGAAGCGAGCGCCTCCTTGAGCACATCGAGGCCTTCGACTTCACGGACCAGATCGATTGAGCGCTGCGCCGGCCAGATCCACGCGCAGGCGCTTTCGGTCAGCGACTTGCCGATGTCCTTCAAACTCTGTCCGACCAGACGCTCACGTTCGGCCGCATCCATCTGGGGAAAACACTTGGACAGGTTGATCCGCACCACGTCGCGGGAACGATTGGGGGTTTTCCACATGATCCAGCCGATCGCCGAACCCACGGCCTGCACGGCCCGCCATGGCAGCAGGGCAAACAGCCGCAGAGCGCCTACCAGCAAGGCGCCTTTAAACTTTTCCACAGGTCACTCCTGATCTTTGTGCTGTGCGCGAGGCGGGCATTCTAACCGGCGTTGGCGAGCTGCGCGTAGCGGTCGCAATCCTGGGTGTGGTCCATGACCATGCCCGAGGCCTGCATCAGCGCGTAGCAAATGGTCGGACCGACGAAGGTGAAGCCGGCTTTTTTCAGCGCTTTGCTCATCGCCAGCGCTTCGGGGGTGATCGCCGGGACTTCGCTGCGATCCTTGAAATGATTGATGATCGGTTGGTCGCCAACAAACGACCACAGAAATGCCACCGGATCCTCCAGCGCCAGCCACGCCTGGGCATTGCGCCGGGCGGCGTTGAGTTTCAGGCGATTGCGGATGATGCCCGGGTCGAGCATCAGTTCGTCGATCTCGGAGTCACTCATCTGCGCCACGCGCTGCACATCGAAGCCGAACAGCACCTGACGGTAACGCTCGCGCTTGCGCAGCACAGTGATCCACGACAACCCGGCCTGGAACCCTTCGAGCAAAAGCAACTCGAACAAACCCTGCGCATCGCGCAGCGGCGTGCCCCACTCCTGATCGTGATAAGCCATGTACAGCGGATCTTCGGTACACCAAAAGCAGCGTGGCATAAGGCTCCAGGGGGCGTGCGCAGCAACGAATCGGGTATACTCCCGCTCTTTAAATCGCAGCCCAAGAAACAGGTGAATTTCGTGAGCCAGCCTACGCCAGCCGTGCGTACCTTCCAAGACTTGATCCTCGCGCTCCAGCAATACTGGGCCGAGCAAGGTTGTGTGGTACTTCAGCCCTACGATATGGAAGTAGGCGCCGGCACTTTCCACACCGCGACCTTCCTGCGCGCCATCGGCCCGGAAACCTGGAACGCCGCGTACGTGCAGCCAAGCCGCCGTCCGACTGACGGCCGTTACGGCGAAAACCCGAACCGTCTGCAGCACTACTACCAGTTCCAGGTCGTGCTCAAGCCGAACCCGGACAATTTCCAGGAACTGTACCTGGGCTCGCTCAAGCATGTCGGCCTCGACCCGCTGGTGCACGACATCCGCTTCGTCGAAGACAACTGGGAATCGCCGACCCTCGGCGCCTGGGGTCTGGGCTGGGAAGTCTGGCTCAACGGCATGGAAGTCACTCAGTTCACCTACTTCCAGCAAGCGGGCGGCATCGAGTGCTACCCGGTGACCGGCGAGATCACATACGGTCTCGAGCGCCTGGCGATGTACCTGCAAGGCGTCGATTCGGTCTACGACCTGGTCTGGGCTGACGGCCCGTTCGGCAAAGTCACCTACGGCGATGTGTTCCACCAGAACGAAGTGGAGCAGTCCACTTACAACTTCGAACACGCCAACGTCGACAAACTGTTCGAGCTGTTCGACTTCTATGAAAGCGAAGCCAAGCGCCTGATCGAACTCGACCAGCCGCTGCCGTTGCCGAGCTACGAAATGGTGCTGAAGGCGTCGCACACCTTCAACCTGCTGGATGCGCGCCGGGCGATCTCGGTGACTGCGCGTCAGCAATACATTCTGCGCGTACGCACCCTGGCGCGTTCCGTTGCGCAAGCCTACCTGCTGGCCCGCGCCAAGCTGGGCTTCCCGATGGCGACCCCGGACCTGCGTGACGAAGTACTGGCCAAGCTGGAGGCTGCACAATGAGTGCGCAAGATTTTCTGGTTGAACTGGGCACCGAAGAACTGCCACCCAAAGCCCTGAACACTTTGGCTGATGCGTTCCTCGCCGGTATCGACAAGGGCCTGCAAGCCGCTGGCCTGAGCTACGAAAGCAAAACCGTTTATGCCGCGCCACGTCGTCTGGCTGTGCTGATCACTGCGCTGGCCACTCAGCAGCCGGATCGCAGCATCAACCTCGATGGCCCGCCACGTCAGGCCGCGTTCGACGCTGACGGCAATCCGACTCAGGCCGCCCTGGGCTTTGCCAAGAAGTGCGGCGTCGAGCTGAGCGAAATCGACCAGAGCGGTCCGAAACTGCGTTATAGCCAGAACATCGCCGGCAAGCCGACCGCGAGCCTGCTGCCGACCATCGTCGAAGATTCGCTGAACGACCTGCCGATCCCGAAACGCATGCGTTGGGGTGCGCGCAAGGAAGAATTCGTGCGTCCGACCCAGTGGCTGGTGATGCTGCTCGGTGACCAGGTCATCGACTGCACGATCCTCGCGCAGAAGGCTGGCCGTGAATCCCGTGGTCACCGTTTCCATCATCCGGAGAGCGTGCGCATCGGTTCGCCGTCGAGCTACCTCGCCGACCTGCGTGCCGCGTATGTATTGGCCGATGCCAACGAGCGTCGCGAGATCATCAGCAAGCGCACCGAGGAGCTGGCCACCCGTCAGGAAGGCACCGCGATCGTGCCGCCGGCACTGCTCGACGAAGTGACTGCGCTGGTTGAATGGCCTGTGCCGCTGGTGTGCTCGTTCGAAGAACGCTTCCTCGACGTGCCGCAGGAAGCGCTGATCACCACCATGCAGGACAACCAGAAGTATTTCTGCCTGCTGGATGCCGACGGCAAGTTGCTGCCACGTTTCATTACCGTGGCCAACATCGAAAGCAAAGACCCGCAGCAGATCATCGCCGGTAACGAGAAAGTGGTGCGCCCACGCCTGACCGACGCCGAGTTCTTCTTCAAGCAGGACAAGAAGCAGAAACTCGAAGACTTCAACCTGCGCCTGCAGAACGTGGTGTTCCAGGAAAAACTCGGCAGCGTCTACGACAAGGCCGAACGCGTATCGAAACTGGCCGCGTACATCGCCGCACGTATCGGCGGCAACGCGTCGTGGGCTGCCCGCGCGGGCCTGCTGTCGAAGTGCGACCTGGCCACCGAAATGGTCGGCGAGTTCCCTGAGATGCAAGGTGTCGCCGGTTACTACTACGCCCTCAATGACGGCGAGCCGCAGGACGTCGCGCTGGCGCTGAACGAGCAGTACATGCCACGCGGTGCCGGTGCCGAATTGCCAGCGACCCTGACCGGTGCAGCTGTCGCCATCGCCGACAAGCTCGACACTCTGGTCGGCATCTTCGGTATCGGCATGCTGCCAACCGGCAGCAAAGACCCGTATGCCCTGCGCCGTGCGGCACTGGGCGTGCTGCGTATCCTGATCGAAAAGAAACTCGATCTCGACCTGAACGACGCCGTGGCGTTCGCCGTGACTGCATTTGGCGGCAAGGTCAAGGCGGCCGGCCTCAACGAAGCCGTGCTGGAATTCATCTTCGACCGTCTGCGTGCGCGTTATGAAGACGAAGGCGTCGACGTCGCCACTTACCTGTCGGTCCGTGCCCTCAAGCCGGGCTCGGCGCTGGACTTCGACCAGCGTGTGCAAGCGGTTCAGGCCTTCCGCAAACTGCCGGAAGCGGCAGCGCTGGCGGCGGTGAACAAGCGCGTGTCGAACCTGTTGAGCAAAGTCGAAGGCTCGGTACCGACCGTGGTCGAAGCGAAGTATTTCGACAACGCCAACGAGTTCTCGCTGTACTCGGCGATCCAGCAAGCGGATCAGGCCGTGCAGCCAATGGCCGCAGCGCGTCAGTACAACGAATCGCTGGCACGCCTGGCGGCACTTCGCGAGCCGGTCGACGCGTTCTTCGACGCGGTGATGGTCAATGCCGACGACGCCAATGTGCGGGCTAACCGTTACGCGCTGCTGGCGCGCCTGCGTGGCCTGTTCCTCGGTGTTGCCGACATTTCGCTGCTGGGTTGAGGGATTGCTGTTGAAACTGCTGATTCTCGATCGTGACGGCGTGATCAATTACGACTCCGATGCCTACATCAAGTCGGTAGAGGAGTGGATCCCGCTGCCCGGCTCGATCGAAGCGATCGCGCAGTTGAGCAAGGCCGGCTGGACGGTGGCGGTGGCCACCAACCAGTCGGGCATTGCTCGCGGCTATTACGACCTCGCCACCCTCGAGGCCATGCACGCGCGCCTGCGCGAGCTGGTCGCGGAGCAGGGCGGTGAAGTCGGTTTGATCGTGTATTGCCCGCATGGCCCGGATGAAGGTTGCGAGTGTCGCAAACCGAAACCGGGAATGCTCAAAACCATTGCCGAGCATTACATGGTGCCGTTGACCAATGTCTGGTTCGTCGGCGACAGCCTTGGTGACCTGGAGGCCGCCAAAGCCGTCGATTCACAGCCAGTTTTGGTGAAGACCGGGAAAGGCGAAAAGACTCAGGGTAAAACCCTGCCGGTTGGCACCCTGATTTTTGACGATCTGGCGGCGATTGCCGCAGAACTTATCCACAACTAGAGTACTTCTGAATTTCCTGGCCAGGGATTGCTCGGGAGTGCGCTTGAACAGTCGGGGCATTGCCCCGTAACGGTAACCGTCGCCATGTCGATACTGCGGGCCTTCAGAATCTTTGTTTTTTATCTGCTGCTGGGCACAACAGCGTTGCTGTGGTGCAGTCTGAGCTTTTTCATCGCGCCGTTTCTGTCCTTCAAGGCGCGCTATCGTTTCATCAACGTGTACTGGTGCCGTTGCGCCCTGTGGCTGACCAAGGTTTTCCTTGGCATCCGCTACGAAATCAAAGGTGCGGAAAACGTGCCTGACCGGCCCTGCGTGATTCAATCGAACCACCAGAGCACTTGGGAGACGTTCTTTCTCTCCGCTTATTTCTCGCCATTGAGCCAAGTGCTCAAGCGCGAATTGCTCTACGTGCCGTTCTTCGGCTGGGCCATGGCCATGCTGCGCCCGATCGCCATCGACCGCGACAACCCGAAGGCCGCGCTCAAACAAGTCGCGGCCAAAGGCGACGAGCTGCTCAAGGATAACGTCTGGGTGCTGATCTTCCCCGAAGGCACACGAGTCCCCTACGGCACTGTCGGAAAATTCTCCCGCAGTGGCAGCGCATTGGCGGTGAATGCGGCGCTTCCGGTGCTGCCGATTGCACACAATGCCGGCAAATTCTGGCCAAAAATCGGCTGGGGCAAACAGGCCGGAGTGATCACCGTGGTCATTGGCGAACCGATGTATGCCGAAGGCAGCGGGCCGCGCGCCATCGCTGATCTGAATGACCGCGTGCAGGCGTGGAACGAAAAGACCCAGCGCGAAATGGGCTCGCTGCCACCGGCGCCACAGGCACCGGCCGCGAGTGACCAGCTGGCTGTCTGAATTTTGTGGATAACCTGTGTACGCTTTTGCTTAAAAAGACCGCAATTGTTTTATAACTTATTGATTTTCATAGATATTTATAAATTTATGAATTGAACAAAATCCGTGCATAAGTTTTATTCGGATGTAAAAAAACCGGCCGTTATAGCCGGTTTTTTTGTGCCCCTTTTTCATTCAGCAAGCAGCGGCAACTCGATAAGGAAAGTGGTTCCCGCATCGACCACGCTACGACACTCGATCGTACCGCCATGATGATCAATCACGGCTTTGACCATCGACAAACCCAAGCCCACGCCGTCGATGCCCTGGGCCGAAGAGAAACGCCGATACTGGCTGAACAGGTCAGGCAATTCACCGGCGGCAATGCCCTTGCCCTGATCGGTCAATTCGCAGCGCAGCCACTGTCCATCACAGCTGACCTGCAGTTGCACAGTGCTGTCTGCGGGGCTGTACTTGATCGCGTTTTCCAGCAGGTTGAACAGGGCGCGCGTCAGCAATCCCTGATCGGCCAGAATCAGCCGCTCCTGGCATTGCTCATCGACCTCGTTGAGTAGCTCGATGCGTTTCTGCTGGGCGATCGGCAGGGCCTGATCCAGCACGTCCAGTACCAGCATGGCGAACAATGTCGGGCGGAACTGGTAGGTTTCGGATTCAGCGCGCGCCAACAAGACAAAACCATCGGTCAGATCCAGCGCGCGGCGCACCTGGCGCTCAATCTGCTCGAACAGCGGCGCATCAGCACCCGCCTGATGACGATGCACATCCAGCAGGGCGAGGATCGCCGAATGGGGGGCGCGCAGGTCGTGGGACAGAAAACGCAGCAGGACGCCGCGCTGCTCCTCAGCCGCACGCTCGGCACTCAAGTCCGTCAGGCTGAGCAGCCAACCGATCGGCGTATCGCCGTCGACCGGCAGCAGCGCCGCTCTTTCCAGGCGCAGACTGCGTTCCTTGTGATCGCGAAATTCCAGCAGCGGCAGCGTGGCCAGCGGCGGTCGCGGCGTTGTGGATAATTCCGGATAGCCGAGCCGTGCCAGTTGATCGAGTACGTCATCGCCCACCAGCGCAACCTCGAACAACTCGCGCGCCTTGCGATTGCCCAGCAGGATCTTGCCCAGCGGATCACTGATCAGCGTCGCCACCGGCAGGTATTCCAGGCCATCGGCAATGAACCGCCGGGTGTCGCGGGTGCGGCTCATGGCTTGTTCGAGCGCCATGATCTGGCCCTGCAAACGGTCGGCACCGGTGAAGCGGGTCCGCCGACGTTCAGGGAAGACTTTCGGTTCGCTGTCCAGACGTGCCAGCTCCCAGCCAAAATAGGTCAGCACAACACTCAGGCGTCGCCAGTTCCAGATCAGGTAACCGAACAACATCCCCAAGGCTGCTGGCGTTGGCGACCACCAGTAGCGGACTTCGGCCAGCAGGGCGCTGGCGATCAGCGCACAGGCCATACCGACCAAGGTTACCCACAGCGCCCAACGCGGCCGCCACAGCAATAATCCCAGCACACCCGCGACCATCGCCACGGACAACAGAGCGCCGGGCGCTGGCGACGGATTGTGCAGATTGATCTGGGCGCGATAAGACAACAAGGCAGTCAGCGGCAACAGCACTAGACTTATCCACAACCACTCGCGCACCAGCCGCCGGAACAGACGCTGGACCTGGCTCGGCTCACGACTTTCACGTCGGCGTTGAGGGTTACGCATGAGGCAAAGGGCAGGGCAGTGGATAGGGTTTCATAGGTCTCGGGTCGGAGGCGTAGACCCGAAGAATCATAGCGGACGTCGACCACCGACGGGCTGCTTCTTTCATCGCGGCCGGGGAGTCGCTATTGTCGACATCCCAGCCCCAGCGACAAGGAACACCGCCGATGCGCGTTGCCATTCTGGACGACGAACCCGCCGAACTGCGCCGGGTCGAGCAAACCCTGGAGCAAATGGCCGAAGCGGGCGAGCAGCCGTGGTCACTGCACAGCTTCGAGCGCGGCGAAGACTTGTTGCGCCAGCTGCGCCGGGAAACCTTCGACCTGTTGATTCTCGATTGGCAACTTCCTGATCTCACGGGTCTGGCACTGCTGCGCTGGACCCGCGAACACATGGACGCGCCACCCGCTGCAATCATGCTCACCAGCCGCGATGGCGAGAGCGATATCGTTCAAGCCTTGAATGCCGGGGCTGACGATTATGTCAGCAAGCCGTTTCGCCCCAATGAGTTGAAGGCGAGGGTGGCTGCGGTATTGCGTCGGCATAGCCAACCGCGCAGCGCGGCGGGCGAAATACAGACGTTTCACGATCTGACTTTCGACGACGCCGAACTGACCGTCACCCGTGAAGGCAAACCGATCCTCATGACCGAACGCGAATACCGCCTGGCGCGTTGCCTGTTCAGCAACCTGGGGCGGCCATTGTCGCGGGATTACCTGTACGAGCGCTTCTGGCCGAACGAGGAGACAACTTCTTCGCGGCCACTGGATACGCATATCTACCGATTGCGCAACAAGCTCGGGCTGACAGCGGATCGGGGTTGGCAGTTGCTGACAATTTATGGGTATGGGTATCGGTTGGAGAGTGTCGGCACTGGAAATGAGTGAGGCCAAAAAAACCCCGGCATTGGCCGGGGTTTTTCATGAGCGGGTAGCAATCAGGATCAGAAATCCAGGTTGGAAACCGCCAATGCGTTGCTCTCGATAAAGTCTCGGCGAGGTTCGACCGCATCACCCATCAGGGTGTTGAAGATCTGGTCTGCACCGATGGCGTCTTCGATGGTGACTTTCAGCATGCGCCGCACGCTTGGGTCCATGGTGGTTTCCCACAGCTGATCCGGGTTCATTTCGCCCAGACCTTTGTAGCGCTGGATGGTGTGGCGCTTGGTGCTTTCGGCCATCAGCCAGTCGAGGGCTTCCTTGAACTCGGTAACGGCTTTCTTGCGCTCGCCACGCTGGATGTACGCGCCTTCGTCGAGCAGGGTGCTCAATTGGGCGCCCAAAGTGACCACGGTTTTGTAGTCGTTGCTGCCGAAGAAGTCGCGGTTGAAGGTGACGTAGTTCGACAGGCCGTGGGAGATCAGTTCGACCTCTGGCAGCCAGACGCCACGTTCGCGATCTTCACGCAGGCTGGCCTTGTAGACCAGGCCGGACTTCTCGTTGGTGCGCAGGCGAACTTCGTACTGGGCCAGCCACTCTTGCATCGCTGCGTGGTCGCCCAAGGTTTCCAGACTGACGGCCGGCAGATAGATGAAGTGCTCGGTCAGCTCCTGAGGGTACAGACGCGACAGACGCTTGAGGGTCTTCATGACCATGCGGAAGTCGTTCACCAGACGTTCCAGCGCTTCACCGGAAATGCCCGGGGCTTCTTCGTTCAGGTGCAGGCTTGCATCTTCCAGGGCCGACTGCGTCATGTACTCTTCCATGGCGTCGTCGTCTTTGATGTATTGCTCTTGCTTGCCTTTTTTGACTTTGTACAGCGGTGGCTGGGCGATGTAGATGTAGCCACGCTCGATCAGCTCCGGCAGTTGACGGAAGAAGAAGGTCAGCAGCAGGGTACGGATGTGCGAACCGTCGACGTCAGCATCGGTCATGATGATGATGTTGTGATAGCGCAGCTTGTCGATGTTGTACTCTTCGCGACCGATGCCGCAGCCCAGCGCGGTGATCAGCGTGCCCACTTCCTGGGACGAGATCATCTTGTCGAAGCGTGCCTTCTCGACGTTGAGGATCTTGCCCTTCAACGGCAGGATCGCCTGGGTCTTGCGGTTACGTCCCTGCTTCGCAGAACCGCCCGCGGAGTCACCTTCCACCAGGTACAGTTCGGACAGCGCCGGGTCTTTTTCCTGGCAGTCAGCGAGCTTGCCCGGCAGGCCGGCGATGTCCAGCGCGCCTTTGCGGCGGGTCATTTCACGGGCCTTGCGCGCAGCTTCACGGGCACGGGCGGCGTCGATCATCTTGCCGACCACCAGCTTGGCTTCGTTCGGGTTCTCCAGGAGGAAGTCGGAGAAGTATTTGCCCATCTCCTGTTCCACCGCAGTCTTCACTTCGGAAGACACCAGCTTGTCTTTGGTCTGCGAGCTGAACTTCGGATCCGGCACTTTCACCGAGATGATCGCGGTCAGGCCTTCACGAGCGTCGTCACCGGTGGTGGCGACTTTGTGCTTCTTCGCCAGACCTTCCTGCTCGATGTAGTTGTTCAGGTTACGCGTCAGTGCCGAGCGGAAGCCCACCAGGTGGGTGCCGCCGTCGCGCTGCGGAATGTTGTTGGTGAAGCACAACAGGTTCTCGTTGAAGCTGTCGTTCCACTGCAGGGCGATTTCCACGCCGATGCCGTCTTCACGCTGGATGTTGAAGTGGAACACCTGATTGACCGCAGTCTTGTTGGTGTTCAGGTATTCAACGAACGCACGCAGGCCGCCTTCGTACTTGAACAGCTCTTCCTTGCCGCTGCGCTCGTCCTTGAGGACGATGCCGACACCGGAGTTGAGGAAGGACAGTTCACGAATGCGCTTGGCGAGGATGTCCCAGCTGAAGTGAATGTTCTTGAAGGTTTCGCTGGAAGCCTTGAAGTGGATCTGGGTACCGGTGGTTTCGCTGTCGCCAACGATGGCCATCGGTGCCTGAGGCACGCCGTGGACGTAGGTCTGTTCCCAGATCTTGCCACTGCGGCGAACGGTCAGGACCAGTTCTTCGGACAGCGCGTTCACCACCGACACACCTACGCCGTGCAGACCGCCGGATACTTTGTAGGAGTTGTCGTCGAACTTACCGCCAGCGTGGAGGACGGTCATGATGACCTCTGCGGCGGAAACGCCTTCCTCTTTATGCACGTCTACCGGGATGCCACGACCGTTGTCTTTAACGGTGATGGATTCGTCCGGGTGAATGATGATGCTGATGTCGTCGCAATGGCCGGCGAGGGCTTCGTCGATCGAGTTGTCGACCACCTCGAACACCATGTGGTGCAGACCGCTGCCATCGTCGGTGTCACCAATGTACATACCGGGACGTTTGCGTACGGCATCCAGGCCTTTCAGCACTTTAATGCTCGTTGAGTCGTACGTATTTTCTTCGCTCAATGCCTTCACTCCCGATGGTCGTGGGTCTGGGTGATACGGCCCTGTTCCACGTGGAACAAAGCGACTGGCGTTTCCGTCTGCCAGCCTTCCCTCAGTAATTCGTGATCTACACAGGTGATAAACACCTGGCAGCGTAAGTCTTCCAGCAAGCGGCATAGCGCGCGACGGTGGCTCTCGTCCAGCTCGGACGGCAAGTCATCCACCAGATAAATACACTGTCCGCGACGGGCCTGGCTGACCAGGTGCCCTTGGGCAATCCGCAGTGCACAGACCACAAGCTTCTGCTGACCCCGGGACAAAATGTCCGCGGCATTGTGTGCGCCCAATCTGAGACGCAAATCAGCTCGTTGCGGTCCGGCCTGGGTGTGCCCCATCTGCTGGTCCCGTTGTACGGAAGCGGCGAGTACGGCGCTCAATTCGCGGTCCTTGTCCCAGCCTCGGTAATAGCTGAGCGTCAAACCCTCGAGCTCAACCAGTTCGCTCAAGGTCTGTTCGAAGACCGGTTTCAAGGCTGTGATGTAAGCGCGGCGGTATTCATCGATTTCAGCGCTGGCCTGGCACAGTTCCCTGTCCCAAACCGCTTGCGAAACGGCGTCAAGTGTACCATGCCGCAGCCAGGAGTTTCTCTGGCGCAGCGCCTTCTGCAAACGCTGCCAAGTGGCCATGAAACGCGGTTCGACGTGGAACACGCCCCAGTCGAGAAACTGCCGGCGAATCTTCGGCGCGCCTTCCAGCAGACGGAAGCTGTCCGGGTTGATCAACTGCAGCGGCAGGATCTCCGCCAACTGCGCAGCGCTACGGGCGTTCTGGCCGTCGATGCGAATCTGGAACTCGCCCTGACGGTCGCGGGAAATCCCCAGCGCACTGTGTCCGCCTTCAGCCAGCTCAACCTGACCGAATACGGTACAGGCGAGCTGTTCGTACTGAATAACGGGCAACAGCCGCGTGCTGCGAAACGAACGGGCAAGCCCCAGCAGATGAATGGCTTCCAGAACACTGGTTTTGCCGCTGCCGTTGGCGCCGTAAAGAATGTTGATGCGGGGGAGGGGAGAAGGTCACCGGGTGCAGATTGCGCACCGCGGTGACCGAAACACGACTTAACGACATTCAGGATCAGCTGATTACAGACGCATCGGCATGACAACGTAAGCCGAATCGTCATTGTCGGACTCTTGCACCAGCGCACTGCTGTTGGAGTCGGACAGGATCAGGCGAACCTGCTCGGTGGTCATCACGCCCAGCACGTCGAGCAGGTAGCTGACGTTGAAGCCGATCTCCAGCGAGCCGCCGTTGTATTCAACGCCCACTTCTTCTTCCGCTTCTTCCTGCTCCGGGTTGTTGGCCTGGATCTTCAACTGACCGCTGGCCAGTTGCAGACGGATACCGCGGTACTTCTCGTTGGACAGAATCGCGGTACGGCTGAACGCTTCACGCAACGCCTGACGATCGCCGAGTACCAGCTTGTCACCACCTTTCGGCAGGACGCGCTCGTAATCCGGGAATTTACCGTCGACCAGTTTCGAGGTGAAAGTGAACTCGCCTGTGGTGGCGCGGATGTGGTGCTGGCCGAGGACGATGCTGACATTGCCATCCGGCTCGGTGAGCAGACGCGCCAGTTCGAGGATACCTTTGCGCGGCACGATCACCTGATGGCGATCCGGCTGACCGATATCGGCCTGCATCGAGCACATCGCCAGACGGTGTCCGTCGGTGGCCACGGCGCGGATCACACCAGCGGAAACTTCCAGCAGCATGCCGTTGAGGTAGTAACGCACGTCCTGCTGGGCCATGGCGAAGCTGGTGCGTTCGATCAGACGACGCAGTTTGCTTTGCTCCAGGCTGCAGGTCAGCGAGCCCGGGCCTTCTTCGACGGTCGGGAAATCGTTGGCCGGCAGGGTCGACAGGGTGAAGCGGCTACGACCGGCCTTTACCACCAGCTTCTGCTCGTCGACCTTGATGTCGATCAGCGCATCGTTGGGCAGGCTTTTGCAGATATCCATCAGCTTGCGCGCCGGCACGGTGATGGAACCGGTTTCGGCCGGCTCTTCGAGTTGCACACGACCGACCAGCTCGACTTCCAGGTCGGTACCGGTCAGCGACAGTTGCTGGCCTTCGACGACCAACAGCACGTTGGACAGTACCGGCAAGGTCTGTCGGCGCTCGACGACGCCTGCGACCAGTTGCAGGGGTTTCAACAGGGCTTCGCGTTGAATGGTGAAATGCATGGTCTAGTCCCTTGCCTTAATAAGCTGCGCTGGTGTTCATCAAGTGGTCAGTGTACGCAGCAGGTTCTTGTAGTCCTCGCGGATGTCCGCGTCGGATTCCTTAAGTTCGTTGATCTTGCGGCAGGCGTGCAGCACGGTGGTGTGGTCGCGGCCGCCAAACACATCGCCGATTTCCGGCAGGCTGTGGTTGGTCAGTTCCTTGGACAACGCCATGGCCACCTGACGCGGACGAGCCACCGAGCGCGAACGGCGCTTGGACAGCAGGTCGGAAATCTTGATCTTGTAATACTCGGCTACGGTGCGCTGAATGTTATCCACAGAAACAAGTTTGTCCTGCAACGCCAGCAAGTCTTTGAGGGATTCGCGAATCAGCTCGATGGTGATGTCGCGGCCCATGAAGTGCGAGTGAGCGATCACACGTTTCAGCGCACCTTCCAGCTCACGGACGTTAGAGCGAATGCGCTGAGCAATGAAGAATGCGGCGTCGTGTGGCAGATCGACTTTGGCCTGATCGGCCTTCTTCATCAGGATCGCCACGCGGGTTTCCAGCTCAGGCGGCTCGACCGCAACGGTCAGTCCCCAGCCGAAGCGGGACTTGAGGCGTTCTTCAAGGCCTTCGATTTCTTTCGGGTAGCGGTCACTGGTGAGAATGACCTGCTGACCACCTTCAAGCAGCGCGTTGAAGGTGTGGAAAAACTCTTCCTGGGAACGCTCCTTGCGGGCGAAGAACTGAATATCGTCGATCAGCAAGGCATCCACCGAACGGTAGAAACGCTTGAATTCGTTGATGGCGTTCAGTTGCAACGCCTTGACCATGTCGGCCACGAAGCGCTCGGAATGCAGGTACACGACCTTGGCATTCGGATTCTTCTTTAATAGATGGTTGCCCACCGCGTGCATCAAGTGGGTTTTACCCAGGCCGACACCACCATAAAGGAACAGCGGGTTGTAACCGTGCTTGGGATTGTCCGCCACCTGCCAGGCCGCCGCACGGGCGAGCTGGTTGGATTTACCTTCAACGAAGTTTTCGAAGGTGAACGTGCGATTCAGGTAACTGGTGTGCTTGAGCGCACCTTCTACCTGCACGGTGCGCTGCTCCGCTCGAACCGGGGCCTGCTGCGAAGCGGCGCCGGCCATCGGGTCGAAGCTGTCGCGGGAAGGTTCTTCGCTGACTTCAGCGGCCTTCTGTGTGGAACGTTTGGCCGGAGCAGGCGCGGGCGCCGGTGCCGGGTTGCTCGCTGGCACATTATTGGCCTGCGCCTGAGCAACCTGCGCGGCCGCCAGTGGCGCATTGGGTGCAGCGCGAGGTGCCGAGCTGCGTTTGCTGCCTATTAACAAGGACAGCGCCGGCGTCGAGCCATTGCCGTGCTCATCCAGCAGTTCAAGAACGCGGCCCAGGTACTTTTCGTTGACCCAGTCCAACACGAAACGATTCGGTGCGTAGACGCGCAACTCGTCGCCTTCGGCTTCGACCTGTAGTGGACGGATCCAGGTGTTGAATTGTTGGGCAGGCAGCTCTTCGCGCAAAAGCTCCACGCACTGCTGCCAAAGTTCCACTGACACGGATATCCCCTAAGTTGAAAGCCGGTGAGGCAAAAACAAGCGGCCATTGTAGCGGCGAGCGGTTCACTTATCCACATGCAGGTAGGTCCATCGCCATCATTTATCAATGCGTTAAAGCATTAAAAGGCGACCAACGGCACATGAATAAGCCCTGTGGATAAACACCTCTGGGGGCACTGGACAACTGGGGGCTAAACCCGGTGGATAACCAGCCTGTGGATAACAAGCCCTTTCACACACAGCTTTTCCGATAGCGCAGCACAGGCTGAACACGGTTTTCCACTGTAGTTGTCATTCTCTGTACACCACACAAAATAAGGCCTGATAGCAGTTATCCACAGAAGATGGCGTGTCTAGCTTTTACAAGCTTTACAGAAAAGCTTTAAATAATTCCCTTCTTTATTTCTATATCTGGCTGACAGGCTTTCGAGTTCAAACCCTGCCCGGATCTATTTATAAGGAAACGCTGGTTGGAAATTGACCTGAAGGCTTGCTTTCTCTAGAATCCCCGGTCTCTTAAAACGGGGGCCATTCCGGCCCGTTGTGGACGAACCAGGTAACACGACATGAAACGTACTTTCCAACCAAGCACTATCAAACGCGCTCGTACCCACGGTTTCCGTGCTCGCATGGCTACCAAGAACGGCCGCGCAGTCCTGTCGCGTCGTCGCGCCAAAGGTCGTGCGCGTCTGGCAGTTTGATAATCCGGTACTGGAGGTGAGTCAGGACTTCAGTCGGGAAAAGCGTCTGCTTACCCCCCGGCATTTCAAGGCAGTCTTTGACTCCCCTACCGGCAAGGTTCCGGGGAAAAATCTCCTGCTCCTTGCACGCAACAACGATCTTGATCACCCCCGTCTCGGGCTGGTTATCGGGAAAAAGAGCGTGAAGCTCTCCGTTGAGCGCAATCGCCTCAAACGTCTGATGCGCGAATCGTTCCGTCTGCACCAGGATTCACTGGTCGGCTGGGACATCGTTATCGTCGCGCGCAAAGGTTTGGGTGATGTAGAAAACCCCGAATTGATTCAGCATTTCGGCAAACTCTGGAAGCGTCTGGCACGCAACAAGCCCGTTCCGGCAGTCAAAACCGAAACTGTAGGGGTAGACAGTACCGATGCGTAAACTGGCCCTCGTTCCGATCCAGTTTTATCGCTATGCCATTAGTCCTTTAATGGCCAGCCACTGTCGCTTCTACCCCAGTTGTTCCTGCTACGCGTATGAAGCCATTGAAAATCATGGCCTTCTGCGCGGTGGCTGGCTGACCTTTCGTCGTTTAGGTCGCTGTCATCCGTGGAATCCCGGTGGTTATGACCCGGTTCCACCTGTCCCTACCTCCCGTTCTTCTTCGATGGCCGAGTAATCATGGATATCAAACGCACGATCCTGATCGTCGCCCTGGCAATCGTGTCCTACGTCATGGTTCTTAAATGGAACCAGGATTATGGCCAGGCTGCCCTGCCGACTCAGAATGTTGCTTCCAGTACGACTACATCCGGTTTGCCGGACACCGCCACTGGCACAAATGCTGCCAGTGACGATATTCCGCGCGCCGCCAGCGATACCAGCGCACCTGCCGAAACGCCGGTCGCCGCCAGCAAGGATCTGATTCAGGTCAAGACCGATGTGCTCGATCTGGCGATCGATCCACAGGGTGGCGACGTTGCGCAACTGACTCTGCCTTTGTATCCACGTCGTCAGGATCGTCCTGACGTTCCGTTCCAGCTGTTCGATAACGGCGGCGAACGTGTATATCTGGCGCAAAGCGGTCTGATCGGTACCAACGGCCCGGATGCAAACCCGGCCGGTCGTCCGGTTTATTCCTCGGAGAAGAAGGTTTACCAACTGGCTGACGGTCAGGATCAACTCGTCGTTGACCTGAAATTCAGCAAGGACGGCGTCAACTACATCAAGCGTTTCACCATGAAACGTGGGCTGTACGATGTCGCTGTCTCCTACATTGTGGATAACCAGAGCGCTCAGCCCTGGAACGGCGCAATGTTTGCCCAGTTGAAGCGCGACGCCAGCGCTGATCCTTCGTCGACCACGGCTACTGGCACCGCGACTTACCTGGGCGCCGCCCTGTGGACAAGTTCCGAGCCGTACAAGAAAGTGTCGATGAAGGACATGGACAAGGCGCAGCTCAAGGAAACGGTCACCGGTGGTTGGGTAGCCTGGTTGCAGCACTACTTCGTGACCGCGTGGATTCCGGCCAAGGGCGAAAACAACATCGTCCAGACCCGTAAAGACAGCAAAGGCAACTACATCATTGGTTACACCGGTCCGACTCTGACCGCTGCTCCGGGTGCGAAAGTTGAAACCAGTGCTGTGCTGTACGCCGGTCCGAAGAGTCAGGCTGTACTGAAAGAGTTGTCCCCAGGTCTGGAACTGACCGTCGACTACGGCATTCTGTGGTTCATTGCCCAGCCGATCTTCTGGCTGCTGCAACATATCCACGCCATTGTCGGTAACTGGGGATGGTCGATCATCTTCCTGACCATGCTGATCAAAGGGATTTTCTTCCCGCTGTCGGCCGCCAGCTACAAATCGATGGCGCGCATGCGTGCCGTGGCTCCGAAACTGGCTGCGCTGAAAGAGCAACATGGCGATGACCGGCAGAAAATGTCGCAGGCCATGATGGAGCTGTACAAGAAAGAGAAGATCAATCCACTGGGCGGCTGCTTGCCGATCCTCGTGCAGATGCCGGTCTTCCTGTCGCTGTACTGGGTTCTGCTGGAAAGCGTGGAAATGCGCCAGGCGCCGTTCATGCTGTGGATCACTGACCTGTCGATCAAGGATCCATTCTTCATTCTGCCGATCATCATGGGCGCAACCATGTTCATCCAGCAGCAGCTGAACCCGACGCCTCCGGATCCGATGCAGGCGAAGGTCATGAAAATGATGCCAATCATCTTCACCTTCTTCTTCCTGTGGTTCCCGGCGGGCCTGGTGCTGTACTGGGTTGTGAACAACTGCCTGTCGATTGCACAACAGTGGTACATCACGCGTAAGATCGAAGCGGCGACGAAAAAAGCCGAGGCGTAACTTGCACTGTGGATAACACCACTCAAAGCGCCCCCTAGTGGGGCGTTTTGCTATCTGCCACTTTTGTCTGGATGCCGCTTTATGAGCACACCCCGTGAAACCATCGCCGCTGTCGCCACCGCTCAAGGGCGCGGCGGTGTGGGCATCGTCCGTATTTCCGGGCCGTTGGCCAGCGTTGCGGCAATAGCCATCAGCGGCCGAGAACTGAAACCACGTTACGCTCATTACGGGCCGTTTTTCAGTGACGACCAGCAGGTGCTGGACGAAGGTCTGGCTTTGTATTTTCCGGGTCCGAACTCGTTTACCGGCGAGGACGTCTTGGAATTGCAGGGCCATGGCGGCCCGATCGTTCTGGACATGTTGCTCAAGCGTTGTCTGGAACTGGGCTGCCGTCTGGCCCGTCCAGGTGAATTCAGCGAGCGCGCCTTCCTCAATGACAAACTCGATCTGGCCCAGGCCGAGGCAATCGCCGATTTGATCGAAGCCAGTTCTGCACAGGCTGCGCGCAATGCGCTGCGTTCATTGCAGGGTGCGTTTTCCCAGCGTGTGCATAACCTGACCGAGCAACTGATCGGCTTGCGTATCTACGTCGAAGCCGCCATCGACTTCCCGGAAGAGGAAATCGACTTTCTCGCCGACGGCCATGTACTGAGCATGCTCGACAAAGTACGCGATGAGTTATCCACAGTGCTGCGCGAAGCAGGGCAGGGAGCGTTATTGCGTGATGGCATGACCGTCGTCATCGCTGGGCGGCCGAATGCCGGTAAATCAAGCCTGTTGAATGCTCTAGCCGGTCGCGAGGCTGCCATCGTCACCGAGATTGCCGGCACCACGCGGGATATCCTGCGCGAACATATCCACATCGACGGGATGCCGTTGCATGTGGTCGATACTGCAGGACTGCGTGACACCGATGATCATGTGGAAAAGATCGGTGTGGAACGGGCGTTGAAAGCCATCGGTGAAGCGGATCGGGTTTTGCTGGTGGTCGATGCGACCGCACCAGAAGCATTGGATCCATTTGCCTTGTGGCCAGAATTCCTTGAGTCTCGACCGGATCCGGCGAAAGTCACCCTGATCCGGAACAAAGCCGATCTGACCGGTGAAGCGATTGCTCTGGAAACCAGTGACGACGGCCACGTGACCATCAGTCTCAGTGCCAAGTCTGCCGAAGGCCTCGATCTGCTGCGTGATCATCTAAAGGCGTGCATGGGTTACGAGCAGACCTCGGAGAGCAGCTTCAGCGCACGTCGCCGGCATCTGGAGGCACTGCGCCACGCCAGCGCGGCATTGGAACATGGCCGCGCGCAACTGACCCTGGCGGGCGCTGGGGAGTTGCTCGCTGAGGATTTGCGCCAGGCTCAACATTCCCTGGGTGAAATTACCGGGGCGTTCAGTTCTGATGATTTGCTCGGACGGATTTTCTCCAGCTTCTGCATTGGCAAATAAAGAGGGGGCTGTGGATAATTCATCCACAGCCCCTTTTTTGTTCACCAGTTATAGGACACCGTACCGAGCAAAGTACGATCCTCGCCCCAGTAACAGCGACCTGCATCGTTGCATCCCGAAACGTATTCCTTATCGAACAGGTTCTTCGCGTTCAGATCGACACTCCAGTGTGTATCGATCTGATATCCAACCGCCGCGTCGACCAATGTCACGTCGCCGGCATCCAGTTTTCCGTAGAGAGAAGGCGAAGTGTAGGCAAACGCACTGTCGAAATAACGCACGCCCCCCGCCACATACATGCCTTTCAAATCGCCGTCGAGGAAGCGATATTTCGCCCAGGCCGACGCTTGATTACGCGGCACGCCGGTCATTTGATGGCCCTTGACCAGCGACGTCGCTGCATCCTTGGTGATCTTTGCATCGGTGTAGGTATAAGCCGCCGTGACATTGAGGTTCTGCGTCAGATTACTGTTGAGTTCCAGCTCCACCCCTTTGGCGCGGCTTTCGCCCACCTGGCGATAGGTTGACGTCGTTGGGTCGAAATAGGTGTCGTCCTTTTTGCGCAGGTCATACACCGAAGCGGTGAAAGCGGTGTCCCAGCCCATCGGTTCGTACTTCAAACCCACTTCGTACTGGCTGCTGGTGATCGGATCAAGCGGTGCGCCGGCATTGGAAATCTGCTGTACCGGCACGAACGCTGTTGAATAGCTGACATACGGCGTCATGCCGTTGTCGAACTGATACATCACGCCGCCCTGATAGGTGAACTTCTTGTCCTCGGAGCTGATGTTGCTGCCTCGCGCCACCTTGTCGCGGAAGTCACTGTCGACCCAGTCCTGGCGCCCGCCCAGCAGGAACAGCCAGTGGTCGTACTTGCTCTGAATCTGTGCATAAACACCCTTCATCTGCTGCTCGAGCAAAGTGTTCTGCACGGCAATTGGCGTGGTCGGATCGCGCAGGTAAACCGGGTTATACACATCGATCGGCCCGACAACGCCGGCATTCCAGTCCTGGTTGAACGAGGTGCGATCGTAGCTGACGCCAAACAGCACGGTGTTTTCCAGCTCGCCCGCCTCGAACTTGCCTTCGAGCTGGTTATCCAGCGAATACACCATGGATTTGTTGAAGCGATCGTAAGCGGTCACGTTCAACCGCGTGCCGAAACCGGCGTTGTTCAGATTGCCCGGCCAGGTTTCGTGGCGGGTGATGCGCGACTGCATGTAACGCGAGTTCTGGCGGAACTGCCAGTCATCGTTGAACGAGTGGCTGAACTCGTAACCGCTGCTCCAGGTTTCCCGTTCGAAGGTATTCCAGTCCGGATCGCCGAGCATCGTGTCTTTGGATAACCGGCCGTTGGGATTGCTCAGCAACGTACCGGCGGCCGGCAGGCCAAGCTCCATGTTGGTGTGGTCTTTCTGGTAGTTGGCCAACAGCGTCAGCGTATTGAAATCGTCGAAATTCAGGGTCAGCGAAGGGGCGACATAAATCCGGTCGTCAGGAACGTGCTCGGTCTGGGTATCGGATTTGCGCCCCAGCATCACCACGCGTCCGAGAACGTTGCCGCTGTCATTGAGCGGGCCGGAGACATCTACGCCGATTTGCCGGCGATTGTTCGAGCCATAGCCCAATTGCACTTCGCCCTGAGGCGCGGCGGTCGGGCGTTTACTGACCAGATTGACCAGACCGCCCGGCGCATTTTCGCCATACAGCAGCGACGACGGGCCACGGAATACCTCGACCCGTTCAAGTCCGTACGGCTCGGTGCTGGTGTCATAGCGATTGCCCTGCACGCGCAGTCCATCGCGCAGCAGACCGTAGCCGTAATCGGTGGCGTTGAAACCACGGATATAGAACAGGTCGCCAGCCAGGCTGTCACCGGCGGCGAATGGTGGGGCGAAGATCCCCGGCACGTAGCCGAGGACGTCGGTGAGAGTCTGGGATTTCTGATCCTTGATGCGCTGCCCGGTTACCACTGACACCGAACGCGGTGTTTGCGACAGCGGCGTACTGGTTTTCGTACCGATCCGGCTGTTTTGCGCCTTGTAGCCGACGTCGGCGGCGTAATCCAGATGCATTGGATTGCCCAACTGCGCATTGATGTTGGTCGGCGCCAGTTCCAGGGAGTCACCGCTGGGCAAGTTCTGCAGAATGTAACTGCCGGGTGCTTGTGGCACTGCCTGTAAACCCGAGCCTTGCAGCAATTGAGCGAAACCTTGTTCGACGCTGAAATCGCCATTTAAACCGGCACTGCGCAAGCGGCTGGTCTGCTGCGGCGAGAACGACAGAATCACATTGGCGGCAGCGGCGAACTGGCTCAAGGCACTATCCAGCGGGCCGGCGGCAATGGCGAAGCGCTGGGATGTCGACGCCGCGAAGGCGCTGTTGCTGATCACCAGACAGGACGCAGCGCTGGCCATCAATAAGCTGTATGCAATGCAATGTGGAGAAAAGCGCTGACGGAACGTGGGAAGACGCATGTGTGGATTAGCCCTGAAGGTGGCGAAGAGCCGCGTTTATCGCGATTACCTGTAGGGCCGGGTCAGGGCGAAAAAAGATAACCCTGCTTGAAATTATTTTTCCCCAGGCATTTTTTGATCAAGCGCTATGGCTGATCGAGACCCAGTAACGGCTGAAATAACGCACGTTGATTGGCAACGAGGCCTGAAGGTTGGCCAGCACTGCGTCGGTCGAATCGAGCCGGAAAGTCCCGGAGACCCGCAGATCCCGAGCGCGGCGATCACAATGCAATACACCACTGCGATAGCGTCCCAACTCCGCGATTACATCGCCCAGGCGCGCATCGAGAACGATTAACTGGCCGTTGATCCAGCCGACGTCTGATGGTTGGAAGGGATGACTGAGGCCGATATGTCGACTATCGAAATCCGCGCCTTCGCCTGCTTTCAGAATGAGCGCAGCAGTGGATGACTGCGCGGGTTGAACGCTGACTCGATCCTCCAGCACGCCGACCCGGGTTGAGTCCGGCATCTGATGCACCGAGAACCGGGTGCCCAAAGCTTGAATCCGCCCGTCGCGGGTTTGCACATAAAACGGCCGCTGATCGCCAAGCTTGCCGGTTTGGATGAGGATTTCACCGGCACGCAGTTGAATCAGGCGTTGCGCTGCGTCGAAAGAAACATCAATGGCCGAGTCGGTGTTGAGCTGGATCTGGCTGCCATCGGCCAGGCTGATGGTGCGACGCTGGCCCACACCGGTTTTATAGTCGGCCCAGACGTTGCCCAGGGATGTGTGTCGTTGAACGTTCCAGCCAACGAAACCTGTTCCCGCTGCAAGCAACAGCAGTTTGAGTGCCTGGCGTCTTTGTTGGCCGCTATTGAGCGCACGTCGTTTCAGATCCTGCGGCAGCGTACCTAGGTGGCGCTGCAATTGTTCCATCTGGTTCCACGCCGCCAGATGCGCTGGATCGCTGTCTATCCACAGCTGCCAGGCCTTTTGCTCGGCAAGGCTCGGTGGCTGGGATTGAAACTGCACGTACCAGCTGGCGGCAGTTTCCAATACCTGACGGTTTGCAGCGGCGGCCATCATGGCTGCGCCATGACCAGGGCGCACTCAGTCAGGGCGCGGATCATGTGTTTTTTTACTGTGGTCAGCGAGACTCTCAATTGCACGGCGATCTGTTGATAAGTCAGTCCGTCGACTTGCGAAAGCATGAAGATCTGCCGTGTTCGCGGACCCAGTCCGGTCAATGCTTTATCCACAGCGATCAGGGTTTCAATGATCAGCGCCCTGTCTTCTTCGCTGATGACTGACGCTTCCGGCCGAGCTGCGAGGGCCTGCAGATAAGCGCTTTCAATCGCCCTGCGTCTATAACGATCGATGACCAGGCCGCGCGCAATAGTCGTCAGGTAATCCCTCGGCTCACGAATATGAGCTGCATTGCGCGCCGCCAGAATTCGCAAAAACGTGTCATGCGCCACATCGGCTGCATCGCAGGCGTTGTGCAGTTTGCCCTTGAGCCAACCATACAGCCACGAATGATGTTGCTCGTAGATTTGCTCGATCGCAGCGGTGTGGGCGGGTAGGGGCATGGGAGAAACTGATGTGTTAATGATAATGGCTATTATTAGCTTCTGTTACGTCCTCTCACAATAGCCTTTTCATTTCCTGCCCTTGGCTTGCCGAGCGTCACTAATCCCACGCTGACGCTTTTTTTGCGTCCGGAAAAAGACATGTAGGCGATTTTCTATGGACTAAGCCCTGTGAATAACTGCTCCTGAGGTCAGTTGATAAAGGGGTTGAAAACTGGATATAACCCACTCTGTGGATAACCACCCCTTTCATCCACAGGCTTACACCGGTTATCCAAGGGCCTCATTGCCACATGAGCACAGGTTTTTTAATCTCTGTACACATTGTAAAACATGGCCTGTAGAGATCTATCCACAGAAATGGTGCGCAGTAAGAATAAACATAAAAACAAAGGTTTTATAAATTTCTCTCTTTTTTATTCTTTTAACCTCGAGTTCTCCACAGCTGGTTAAATTTTGTGCAAAGGGTTCTTTAGAAAGGGCGAAGTCCCTATACTTGCCGACCAGGTCCAGAAACCTGGTTTCAATATTTCCTGAATGACCTACTTAAGCAGGCACGAGGTGCGTGGTGGATTTCCCTTCCCGTTTTGAAGTGATCGTCATCGGCGGCGGTCATGCCGGTACCGAGGCAGCACTGGCGTCAGCACGCATGGGGGCAAAAACCCTGTTGCTGACGCATAACGTGGAAACCCTCGGCGCCATGAGTTGCAACCCGGCCATCG
This sequence comes from Pseudomonas sp. AC255, assembly GCF_979258175.1. Classification (NCBI taxonomy): domain Bacteria; kingdom Pseudomonadati; phylum Pseudomonadota; class Gammaproteobacteria; order Pseudomonadales; family Pseudomonadaceae; genus Pseudomonas; species Pseudomonas sp. AC255. The sequence goes on from NZ_OZ409841.1 coordinate 5,321,749, forward strand.
GTGGCATCGGCAAAAGCCATCTGGTCAAGGAAATCGATGCCCTCGGCGGCGCGATGGCCATGGCTACCGACAAGGGCGGCATCCAGTTTCGTGTGTTGAACAGCCGCAAAGGCCCGGCAGTACGGGCCACCCGTGCGCAAGCCGACCGAATTCTCTATAAGGCCGCTGTCCGCGAAATCCTCGAAAACCAGCCAAACCTGTGGATATTTCAACAGGCTGCTGACGACCTGATCGTCGAGCAGGAGCAAGTCCGTGGTGTCGTCACACAGATGGGTCTGCGTTTCTTCGCCGATTCCGTGGTGTTGACCACCGGTACATTCCTCGGTGGACTTATCCACATTGGTTTGCAGAATTTCTCTGGCGGTCGCGCCGGTGATCCACCGTCGATTGCTCTGGCCCACCGTCTGCGTGAGTTGCCATTGCGTGTCGGGCGCCTGAAGACCGGTACACCGCCGCGTATTGATGGCAAATCTGTGGATTTCTCGGTGATGACCGAGCAGCCGGGTGACACTCCGATCCCGGTGATGTCGTTCATGGGCAGCAAGGAGCAGCATCCGCGTCAGGTCAGCTGCTGGATCACCCATACCAATGCCCGCACCCACGAAATCATCGCGGCGAACCTCGATCGTTCGCCGATGTATTCCGCTGCCGGGGAGATCGAGGGCGTCGGCCCGCGTTATTGCCCGTCGATCGAAGACAAGATTCATCGCTTTGCCGACAAGGAAAGCCATCAGGTGTTCATCGAACCGGAAGGTCTGACCACCCATGAGCTGTATCCGAACGGGATATCCACAAGCCTGCCGTTCGACGTGCAATTGCAGATCGTGCAGTCGATCCGCGGTATGGAAAACGCGCACATCGTGCGTCCGGGTTATGCGATCGAGTACGACTACTTCGATCCGCGCGATTTGAAGTACAGCCTGGAAACCAAAGTCATCGGCGGTCTGTTCTTCGCCGGGCAGATCAATGGCACCACCGGTTACGAAGAAGCCGGCGCTCAAGGTCTGCTCGCCGGGGCCAACGCTGCGCTGCGGGCCAAGGGCAAAGAAGCCTGGTGTCCGCGCCGCGATGAAGCGTACATCGGCGTTCTGGTCGACGACCTGATCACCCTCGGTACCCAAGAGCCGTACCGTATGTTCACGTCCCGCGCCGAGTACCGCCTGATTCTGCGCGAAGACAACGCCGACCTGCGTCTGACCGAAAAAGGTCGCGAGCTCGGGCTGGTCGATGACGCGCGCTGGGCGGCCTTCTGCAAGAAACGCGAAAGCATCGAGCTTGAAGAACAGCGTCTGAAAAGCACTTGGGTGCGGCCGAACACCCCGCAGGGCGATGCGATTGCCGAGAAATTCGGCACACCGCTGACTCACGAATACAACCTGCTCAACCTGTTGAGCCGTCCGGAAATCGACTACGCCGGTCTGGTCGAAGTGACCGGGCAGGGCGCCGAAGATCCACAGGTCGCCGAGCAGGTTGAGATCAAGACCAAATACGCCGGTTACATCGACCGCCAACAGGACGAAATCGCCCGTCTGCGCGCCAGCGAAGACACGAAATTGCCTGTGGATATCGATTACACCAACATCTCCGGCCTGTCCAAGGAGATCCAGAGCAAGCTCGGCGCCACACGTCCCGAAACGCTGGGCCAGGCTTCGCGGATCCCGGGCGTGACCCCGGCAGCGATTTCGCTGTTGATGATTCATTTGAAAAAACGCGGCGCGGGCCGTCAGTTGGAGCAAAGCGCTTGAGTGCCAAGGTCACTTCGCAACACGCCGAAGAGTTATCCACAGGAGCCCGCGAGCTCGGTGTCAATCTCACAGAAACCCAGCACGAATTGCTGCTGGGTTATCTGGCCCTGTTGATCAAATGGAACCAGGCCTACAACCTGACCGCCGTGCGCGATCCTGATGAAATGGTTTCGCGGCACTTGCTCGATAGTCTCAGCGTGATGTCGTTTATCGAAAACGGTCGCTGGCTCGATGTCGGCAGTGGCGGTGGCATGCCTGGTATCCCGCTGGCGATCCTGTATCCGGACTCGCAGGTGACCTGTCTGGACAGCAACGGCAAGAAAACCCGCTTTCTGACTCAGGTCAAACTGGAGCTGAAGCTGGATAACCTGCAAGTTATCCACAGTCGCGTCGAAGCGTTCCAGCCTGCGCAACCATTCAACGGGATCATTTCCCGGGCCTTCAGCAGCATGGAAAACTTCACCAACTGGACTCGCCACTTGGGCGATGCCGATACACGCTGGCTGGCAATGAAGGGCGTTCATCCGGCCGATGAGCTGGTAGCATTGCCGGCAGATTTCAAACTCGATAGCGAACACGCCCTGGCCGTCCCCGGTTGCCAAGGCCAACGCCATCTGCTGATACTGCGCCGCACGGCATGATTGGGAACACAAGCAAGAATGGCTAAGGTATTCGCGATAGCGAACCAGAAGGGTGGTGTGGGCAAGACCACCACCTGCATCAACCTCGCAGCATCCCTGGTCGCGACCAAGCGCCGGGTGCTGTTGATCGATCTCGATCCACAGGGCAACGCCACCATGGGTAGCGGTGTGGATAAACATGGTCTGGAAAACTCGGTCTACGATCTGCTGATCGGTGAATGCGACCTGGGTCAGGCCATGCACTTCTCCGAGCACGGCGGTTATCAATTGCTGCCGGCCAACCGCGATCTGACCGCGGCCGAAGTGGTGCTGCTGGAAATGCAGATGAAGGAAAGCCGTCTGCGCAGCGCGCTGGCGCCGATCCGTGACAACTACGATTACATTTTGATCGACTGCCCACCGTCGCTGTCGATGCTCACACTCAACGCACTGGTCGCCGCTGACGGGGTGATTATCCCCATGCAGTGCGAATACTTTGCGCTGGAAGGTTTGAGCGACCTTGTGGATAACATCAAGCGCATCGCCGAGCTGCTCAACCCGAACCTGAAAGTCGAAGGCCTGCTGCGGACCATGTACGACCCGCGCCTGAGCCTGATGAACGATGTTTCGGCGCAGCTCAAGGAACACTTCGGCGATCAGCTGTACGACACGGTGATCCCGCGCAACATTCGCCTGGCCGAAGCACCGAGCTACGGCATGCCGGCGCTGGCTTACGACAAGCAATCGCGTGGTGCCCTGGCCTATCTGGCTCTGGCAGGCGAGATGGTTCGTCGTCAGCGCAAAAATTCACGCATTGCTGCTGCTCAGCCAACTTAAGGAATCCCCATGGCCGTCAAGAAACGAGGTCTCGGACGTGGACTGGATGCACTGCTGAGTGGTCCGACGGTCAGCGCGCTGGAAGAACAAGCCGCGCAGGCCGACACCCGCGAACTGCAACACCTGCCGCTGGACCTGCTGCAGCGCGGCAAATATCAGCCGCGCCGTGACATGGACCCGCAGGCCCTGGAAGAGCTGGCGCAGTCGATCAAGGCCCAAGGTGTGATGCAGCCGATCGTGGTGCGCCCGATTGGCGGCGGTCGCTTCGAGATCATTGCCGGTGAACGCCGCTGGCGCGCCAGTCAGCAGGCCGGGCAGGAAACCATCCCGGCGATGGTTCGCGATGTGCCGGATGAAACCGCCATTGCGATTGCGCTGATCGAGAACATCCAGCGTGAAGACCTCAACCCGATCGAAGAAGCCGTCGCCTTGCAGCGCTTGCAGCAGGAATTCCAGCTGACTCAGCAGCAGGTTGCCGAGGCTGTGGGTAAGTCGCGGGTGACTGTGGCTAACCTGTTGCGACTTATTGCACTGCCCGAAGTGATCAAGACCATGCTGTCGCACGGTGACCTGGAAATGGGTCACGCGCGTGCCTTGCTCGGTCTGCCGGACAATCAGCAGGTCGAAGGGGCGCGACATGTTGTCGCACGAGGACTGACCGTGCGCCAAACCGAGGCACTGGTTCGTCAGTGGTTGAGTGGCAAACCGGAGCCTGTGGAAGCTGCAAAACCCGACCCGGACATCGCTCGCCTCGAGCAGCGCCTGGCCGAGCGCCTAGGCTCTGCGGTGCAGATTCGCCATGGCAAGAAGGGCAAAGGCCAATTGGTGATTGGTTATAACTCGCTCGACGAGCTTCAAGGTGTGCTCGCACACATCCGCTGAAACATTTCCTCATGTAGCGCGCAGTCGGAAATCACTACCTGACAGTTGAATAGGGGCAGAACCGCCCCTATACTCTGCGCGCATTTTGTCGGCACAAATTATGCCAAGTTATTGAATTTCGGCAGCCGACCATTGGAGAGCAACTGTGATGGAAACCCGCACGCCAAACCGCTTGCCTTTCCATCGCCTGGCGGTTTTTCCGGTGTTGATGGCTCAATTTGTCATTCTGCTCATTGCCGCTTTGGCGCTCTGGCAATGGCATGGAGTCGTTGCCGGATACTCGGGACTTTGCGGAGGCCTGATAGCCTTGCTGCCCAATGTTTATTTCGCTCACAGGGCATTTCGGTTTTCCGGCGCCCGAGCAGCCCAGTCCATCGTCCGGTCTTTTTATGCCGGCGAGGCAGGCAAACTTATTTTGACGGCAGTGCTGTTTGCACTGGTGTTCGCAGGTGTGAAGCCACTGGCGCCGATCGCAGTATTCGGCGTGTTCGTGCTGACGCAGTCGGTCAGCTGGTTCGCTCCCCTGCTGATGAGAACAAGACTTTCGAGACCTTAGGGCGTTTGAGGCAACCATGGCAGAGACAACCGCTTCGGGCTATATCCAGCACCACTTGCAGAACCTGACTTTCGGTCAGCTACCCAACGGCGGCTGGGGCTTTGCCCACACCGCAGCAGAAGCCAAGGAAATGGGCTTCTGGGCTTTCCACGTCGATACCCTCGGCTGGTCGGTCGCGCTGGGTCTGATCTTCGTTCTTCTTTTCCGCATGGCGGCAAAGAAAGCGACTTCGGGTCAGCCGGGTGCCTTGCAGAACTTCGTTGAAGTATTGGTCGAATTCGTCGATGGCAGCGTGAAAGACAGCTTCCATGGCCGTAGCCCGGTGATTGCACCGCTGGCACTGACCATCTTCGTCTGGGTGTTCCTGATGAACGCCGTCGACCTGGTACCGGTCGACTGGATTCCTCAGCTGGCCATCCTGATCTCCGGCGATGCCCACATCCCGTTCCGCGCCGTGTCGACTACCGACCCGAACGCGACTCTGGGCATGGCGTTCTCGGTGTTCGCACTGATCATTTTCTACAGCATCAAGGTCAAGGGCATCGGCGGCTTCATCGGCGAACTGACCCTGCACCCGTTCGGCAGCAAGAACATCTTCGTTCAGGCCCTGCTGATCCCGGTGAACTTCCTGCTGGAATTCGTCACCCTGATCGCCAAGCCGATCTCTCTGGCTCTGCGTCTGTTCGGCAACATGTATGCCGGCGAGCTGGTGTTCATTCTGATCGCTGTGATGTTCGGCAGCGGCCTGCTCTGGCTCAGCGGCCTGGGCGTAGTTCTGCAGTGGGCGTGGGCTGTATTCCACATCCTGATCATCACCCTGCAGGCGTTCATCTTCATGATGCTGACCATCGTCTACCTGTCGATGGCGCACGAAGAAAACCATTAAGACCAGTCTCGACTAGTCTGATGTTCCTCCCGGTCAAACGGGAGGGAGCTCCTTGCGGGGCAGCTGAAACGATTTGTTTTACCGCTTTAATCTAAAAAACCTAAACCATACGACGTAAAAGTCGGGAGGAAAGATGGAAACTGTAGTTGGTCTAACCGCTATCGCTGTTGCACTGTTGATCGGCCTGGGCGCACTGGGTACCGCAATTGGTTTCGGCCTGCTGGGCGGCAAGTTCCTGGAAGGCGCAGCGCGTCAGCCAGAAATGGTTCCAATGCTGCAAGTAAAAATGTTCATCGTTGCCGGTCTGCTCGACGCCGTAACCATGATCGGTGTTGGTATCGCTCTGTTCTTCACCTTTGCGAACCCGTTCGTTGGTCAGATCGCTGGCTGATTACTCGGATCTTCCGGGTAATTTGGTGTGATGGACAACGTAACTGCGAGGTGTTGGCGTGAACATTAATGCGACCCTGATTGGCCAGTCCGTTGCGTTCCTGATTTTTGTACTGTTCTGCATGAAGTATGTATGGCCTCCGGTCATCGCTGCTCTGCACGAACGTCAAAAGAAGATCGCTGATGGTCTGGACGCTGCCAGCCGTGCAGCTCGCGACCTGGAGTTGGCCCAAGAGAAAGCGGGTCAGCAACTGCGCGAAGCGAAAGCTCAGGCAGCTGAAATCATCGAGCAAGCCAAGAAACGCGGTAACCAGATCGTCGAAGAGGCTGTTGAAAAAGCCCGTATCGACGCTGACCGTGTGAAGGTTCAGGCTCAAGCCGAGATCGAACAGGAACTGAACAGCGTCAAAGACAAGCTGCGTGCCCAAGTGGGCTTGCTGGCTGTTGGCGGCGCCGAGAAGATCCTGGGTGCCACAATCGATCAAAACGCGCACGCAGAGCTGGTTAACCAACTGGCTGCTGAAATCTAAGCGAGGGCGATCATGGCAGAACTGACCACGTTGGCCCGACCTTACGCTAAGGCGGCCTTCGAGCACGCTCAGGCCCACCAGCAACTGGCCAATTGGTCAGCCATGCTCGGCCTGGCAGCAGCGGTGTCGCAAGACGACACCCTGCAGCGCGTGCTCAAGGCCCCGCGACTGACGAGCGCAGAAAAGGCCGCCACGTTCATTGACGTGTGCGGCGACAAGTTTGATGAAAAGGCACGCAATTTCATCAACGTCGTTGCCGAGAACGACCGTCTCCTGCTTCTGCCGGAGATCGCCGCTCTGTTCGACCTGTACAAGGCCGAACAAGAGAAATCGGTAGACGTTGAAGTAACCAGTGCATTTGCATTGAACCAAGAACAGCAAGACAAACTCGCCAAGGTTCTCAGTGCACGACTCAACCGGGAAGTGCGCCTGCAAGTTGCGGAGGACGCTGCCTTGATTGGTGGTGTCGTGATCCGCGCCGGCGACCTGGTTATCGATGGCTCGATTCGCGGCAAAATCGCGAAACTTGCCGAAGCATTGAAATCTTGAGTTTGAAGGGGCAGCAGAGCAATGCAGCAACTCAATCCTTCCGAAATAAGTGAAATTATCAAGGGCCGCATCGACAAACTCGATGTGACCTCCCAAGCCCGTAACGAAGGCACTGTCGTCAGCGTATCTGACGGCATCGTGCGGATTCACGGTCTGGCCGACGTCATGTACGGCGAGATGATCGAGTTTCCGGGCGGCGTCTACGGTATGGCCCTCAACCTGGAGCAGGACTCCGTAGGTGCCGTGGTATTGGGCTCCTACCAGTCGCTGGCTGAAGGCATGAGCGCCAAGTGCACCGGCCGCATCCTCGAAGTTCCTGTTGGTAAGGAATTGCTGGGCCGCGTAGTCGATGCTCTGGGTAACCCTGTTGACGGCAAAGGTCCACTGGGCAACACCGAGACCGACGCGGTCGAGAAAGTTGCTCCAGGCGTGATCTGGCGTAAGTCGGTAGACCAGCCTGTACAGACTGGCTACAAGGCTGTCGATGCCATGATCCCTGTCGGCCGTGGCCAGCGTGAGCTGATCATCGGTGACCGTCAGATCGGTAAAACCGCTCTGGCGATCGACGCGATCATCAACCAGAAAGACAGCGGCATTTTCTGCGTCTACGTAGCCATCGGTCAGAAGCAATCGACCATCGCCAACGTGGTTCGCAAGCTGGAAGAAAACGGCGCCCTGGCCAACACGATCATCGTGGCTGCCAGTGCTTCGGAATCTCCTGCGCTGCAATTCCTGGCACCGTACTCCGGTTGCACCATGGGTGAATTCTTCCGCGACCGCGGTGAAGACGCGCTGATCGTTTATGACGATCTGTCCAAGCAGGCAGTGGCTTACCGCCAGATTTCCCTGCTGCTGCGCCGTCCACCAGGCCGTGAAGCTTACCCAGGCGACGTGTTCTATCTCCACTCCCGTCTGCTGGAGCGCGCATCCCGCGTTTCGGAAGAATATGTAGAGAAGTTCACCAACGGCGCAGTGACCGGCAAAACCGGTTCCCTGACCGCACTGCCGATCATCGAAACCCAGGCTGGCGACGTTTCCGCGTTCGTTCCGACCAACGTGATTTCCATCACCGACGGTCAGATCTTCCTGGAATCGGCCATGTTCAACTCGGGCATCCGCCCTGCAGTGAACGCCGGTGTTTCGGTATCCCGTGTGGGTGGTGCCGCTCAGACCAAGATCATCAAGAAGCTCTCCGGTGGTATCCGTACCGCTCTGGCTCAGTACCGTGAACTGGCGGCATTCGCCCAGTTCGCTTCTGACCTGGACGAAGCGACCCGCAAGCAACTTGAGCATGGTCAGCGCGTTACCGAGCTGATGAAGCAGAAGCAATACGCACCAATGTCGATCGCTGACATGGCGCTGTCGCTGTATGCCGCTGAGCGTGGGTTCCTGACTGACATTGAAATCGCCAAGGTCGGCAGCTTCGAACAAGCGCTGATTGCTTTCTTCAACCGCGATCACGCCGATTTGATGGCCAAGATCAACGTTAAAGGTGACTTCAATGACGAAATCGACGCTGGCATGAAAGCCGGTATCGAGAAGTTCAAGGCCACCCAAACCTGGTAAGCCGCAGCGGGAGCCGCGAGGCTCCCGCTTGCTAACCTGATAGGTGTTACATGGCAGGCGCAAAAGAGATTCGCAGTAAGATTGCGAGCATCAAAAGCACGCAAAAGATTACCAGCGCCATGGAAAAAGTGGCGGTCAGCAAAATGCGCAAGGCACAAATGCGCATGGCTGCTAGCCGTCCTTATGCGGAGCGTATCCGCCAGGTAATTGGGCATCTGGCCAACGCCAACCCGGAATACCGCCACCCGTTCATGATCGACCGCGAAATCAAGCGCGTCGGTTATGTCGTCGTGAGCAGTGACCGTGGTCTGTGCGGCGGCTTGAACACCAACCTGTTCAAGGCCCTGGTCAAGGACATGGCGGTAAACCGCGAAAACGGCGTCGAGATTGATCTGTGTGTAGTCGGTAGCAAGGGTGCGGCCTTTTTCCGCAACTTCGGCGGTAACGTCGTTGCAGCTATCAGCCACCTGGGTGAAGAGCCGTCGATCAATGATCTGATCGGCAGCGTCAAGGTGATGCTGGATGCCTACCTGGACGGCCGTATCGACCGCCTGTCCGTGGTGTCCAACAAGTTCATCAACACCATGACGCAACAGCCTACCGTGGAGCAGTTGATTCCACTGGTGGCAACCCCGGATCAGGATCTCAAGCACCACTGGGACTATCTCTACGAACCGGACGCCAAAGAGCTGCTTGACGGCTTGATGGTCCGTTACGTCGAGTCGCAGGTCTACCAGGCGGTGGTCGAGAACAACGCGGCTGAACAGGCTGCGCGGATGATCGCGATGAAGAACGCTACCGACAACGCCGGTGATTTGATCAGCGATTTGCAGCTGATCTACAACAAGGCGCGTCAGGCTGCGATCACCCAAGAGATCTCGGAAATCGTCGGCGGCGCTGCCGCGGTTTAACGGTTCAAATATTCAGAGGATCCAGCTATGAGTAGCGGACGTATCGTTCAAATCATCGGCGCCGTTATCGACGTGGAATTTCCACGCGACAGCGTACCGAGCATCTACAACGCGCTGACTGTACAAAGCGCGGCCGCAACCACCCTGGAAGTTCAGCAGCAGCTGGGCGACGGCGTGGTGCGTACCATTGCGATGGGTTCCACCGAGGGCTTGAAGCGCGGTCTGGAAGTCACCGACTCTGGCGCAGCCATCTCCGTACCGGTCGGTAAAGCGACCCTGGGCCGGATCATGGACGTCCTCGGTAACCCGATCGACGAAGCTGGCCCGATCGACACCGAAGAGCGCTGGGGCATTCACCGCGCAGCACCTTCGTTCGCCGAGCAAGCAGGCGGCAACGACCTGCTGGAAACCGGCATCAAGGTTATCGACCTGGTCTGCCCGTTCGCCAAGGGCGGTAAAGTCGGTCTGTTCGGTGGTGCCGGTGTAGGCAAAACCGTAAACATGATGGAACTGATCCGTAACATCGCCATCGAGCACAGCGGTTATTCCGTGTTCGCCGGTGTGGGTGAGCGTACTCGTGAGGGTAACGACTTCTACCACGAGATGAAGGACTCCAACGTTCTGGACAAAGTGGCACTGGTTTACGGTCAGATGAACGAGCCGCCGGGAAACCGTCTGCGCGTAGCACTGACCGGCCTGACCATGGCCGAGAAGTTCCGTGACGAAGGTAACGACGTTCTGCTGTTCGTCGACAACATCTATCGTTACACCCTGGCCGGTACTGAAGTATCCGCACTGCTGGGCCGTATGCCTTCGGCAGTAGGTTACCAGCCGACCCTGGCTGAAGAGATGGGCGTTCTGCAGGAACGTATCACTTCGACCAAGGAAGGTTCGATCACCTCGATCCAAGCGGTATACGTACCTGCGGACGACTTGACCGACCCGTCGCCAGCGACCACCTTCGCCCACTTGGACGCCACCGTCGTTCTGTCCCGTGACATCGCTTCCCTGGGTATCTACCCAGCGGTAGATCCACTGGATTCGACTTCGCGCCAGCTGGACCCGAACGTGATCGGTCAGGACCACTACGACACCGCTCGCGGCGTTCAGTATGTTCTGCAGCGTTACAAAGAGCTGAAAGACATCATCGCGATCCTGGGTATGGACGAGCTGTCGGAAGCCGACAAACAGTTGGTTAACCGTGCTCGTAAGATCCAGCGCTTCTTGTCGCAGCCGTTCTTCGTGGCTGAAGTCTTCACCGGTGCTTCGGGTAAATACGTTTCCCTGAAAGACACCATTGCTGGCTTCAAAGGCATCCTCAACGGTGACTACGACCACCTGCCAGAACAAGCGTTCTACATGGTTGGCGGCATCGAAGAAGCGATCGAGAAAGCCAAGAAACTGTAATCCCGGCGCCCGGCAACGGGCGCTAATTTAGGTTGAGGCAATCAGATGGCTATGACAGTCCATTGCGATATCGTCAGCGCGGAAGGGGAAATCTTTTCCGGCCTGGTCGAGATGGTGATTGCGCACGGTGCACTGGGTGATCTTGGTATCGCTCTGGGTCACGCGCCGCTGATCACTAATCTCAAGCCGGGTCCGATCCGCCTGATCAAGCAAGGCGGGGAAGCCGAGGTGTTCTACATCTCCGGTGGTTTCCTCGAGGTTCAGCCGAACATGGTCAAGGTACTTGCCGATACCGTGCAACGTGCCGCCGACCTGGATGAAGCTCAGGCTCAGGCAGCTCTCAAGGCTGCCGAGAATGCCCTGAACGAAAAAGGCGCGGGCTTCGATTACGGCGCCGCTGCCACTCGTCTGGCCGAGGCTGCAGCCCAGCTGCGCACCGTCCAGCAGATCCGCAAGAAGTTTGGCGGTTAATCCGTCATCCGCTTGTTGTGCGATTGATAAAAAAGGGTAGCCTCGGCTACCCTTTTTCTTTTCCGAATTTCAAACCCGGTCGCAGTTGCTGACCACCCAGGATTGGTAGCCAGTCATGTCTCTCGAAATCGTTATCCTCGCGGCCGGTCAAGGCACGCGCATGCGCTCGGCGCTGCCCAAGGTGCTGCACCCGATTGCCGGCAATTCCATGCTCGGCCATGTTATCCACAGCGCTCGGCAACTTGATCCACAACGCATTCACGTGGTGATCGGTCACGGTGCCGATGTGGTGCGTGAGCGGCTGGCAGCTGATGACCTGAATTTCGTGTTGCAGGACAAGCAACTGGGCACTGGCCATGCCACCGCCCAGGCGGTGCCGTTCATTGATGCCGACACCGTGCTGATTCTTTACGGTGATGTGCCGCTGATCGAAGTCGAAACCCTGCAACGTCTGCTCAAGCATGTCGTGCCGGGCCAGATGGGTTTGCTCACTGTCGAGCTGGATGACCCGACCGGTTACGGCCGCATCGTGCGTGATGCTGACGGCAAGGTCGCGGCAATCGTCGAGCACAAAGACGCCAGCGAAGCGCAACGTGCGATCACCGAAGGCAACACCGGCATCCTCGCTGTGCCGGCCAATCGGCTGGCAGACTGGATGAGTCGCCTGTCGAACAACAACGCGCAGGGCGAGTACTACCTCACCGACGTGATCGAAATGGCGGTCAGCGATGGTTTGGTCGTCGCCACCGAACAACCGCACGACCCGATGGAAGTGCAGGGCGCCAACGATCGCAAGCAGCTCTCTGAACTGGAGCGTCATTACCAGTTGCGCGCCGGCCGCCGCCTGATGGCTGAGGGCGTGACCCTGCGTGACCCGGCCCGCTTCGACGTACGCGGCGAAGTCAGCGTCGGTCGCGATGTGCTGATCGACATCAACGTGATCCTCGAAGGCAAGGTCATCATTGAAGACGACGTACAGATCGGCCCGAACTGCGTGATCAAGGACAGCACCCTGCGCAAAGGCGTGGTAATCAAGGCCAACAGTCATATAGAAGGCGCCATTCTCGGTGAAGGCAGTGACGCTGGTCCCTTCGCGCGTTTACGCCCGGGCACTGTGCTCGAAGCGCGCGCCCATGTGGGTAACTTCGTTGAGCTGAAAAATGCACACATGGGCGAGGGTGCCAAGGCTGGCCATCTGACCTATCTGGGCGATGCAGAAATCGGCGCACGCACCAACATCGGCGCCGGCACCATCACTTGCAACTACGATGGCGCCAACAAGTGGAAAACCGTGTTGGGCGCTGACGTTTTCATCGGCTCCAACAACTCGCTGGTCGCCCCTGTGGATATCTCCAACGGTGCAACCACTGCGGCCGGATCGACCATCACGCAAAATGTGGATAACGCTCAGTTGGCGGTAGGCCGAGCCCACCAGAAGAACATCGACGGCTGGAAGCGGCCGGAAAAAATCAAAAAATCCTGATTTATCCACAATCCTTTGTAGGAGCGAGCCTGCTCGCGAATGCGGTTATCCGGTCACGTCTTCAGTGGCTGAGACTCCTTTCGCGAGCGGGCTCGCTCCCACAGTCATTTCAATCTTTCTGAATTTTTCTCCCCGCGTCTTGACGGCAACCTTTCGATAGAGTTTCATTGCTTGCGTTATCTTTCGAATCGAAACTTAAGCTGCCATGTCCAAGCGCAATACTCCTCAACGTCGCCATAACATCCTCGCCTTGCTCAATGAGCAGGGCGAAGTCAGTGTCGACGAGCTGGCCAAGCGTTTCGAAACTTCCGAAGTTACGATTCGCAAGGATCTCGCGGCGCTGGAAACCCATGGTCTGTTGCTGCGTCGTTACGGCGGGGCGATCACCATGCCGCAAGAGCTGGTCGCAGAAACGGCGCAGAGTATTTCCAAGTACAAGCAGGCGATCGCTCGCGCGGCGGTCAAACGCATCCGCGAGCACGCGCGTATCATCATCGATAGCGGCAGCACCACCGCCGCGATGATTCCCGAGCTGGGCCAGCAACCGGGTCTGGTGGTGATGACCAACTCGCTGCATGTTGCCAACGCCTTGAGCGAACTGGAACACGAGCCGGTGCTGCTGATGACCGGTGGCACCTGGGATCCGCACTCGGAATCCTTTCAGGGCCAGGTCGCCGAGCAGGTACTACGCTCTTACGACTTCGACCAACTGTTCATCGGCGCCGACGGTATCGATCTGGTGCGCGGTACCACGACCTTCAACGAACTGCTCGGCCTCAGCCGGGTGATGGCCGACGTTGCGCGAGAAGTCATCGTCATGGTCGAGGCCGACAAGATCGGTCGCAAGATTCCCAACCTGGAGCTGCCCTGGAGCAGCATCCATACCCTCATTACCGATGATCGCCTGTCTGTCGAGGCACGCGATCAGCTTCAGGCCCGTGGGATCACGTTGATCTGTGCGGCTGTCAGTCAGGAGAAATAACCATGTGTGGCATTGTCGGCGCTGTAGCTGAACGTAATATCACCGCCATCCTTCTCGAAGGCCTGAAGCGCCTCGAATACCGCGGCTATGACAGCGCCGGTGTGGCGGTTTATACCAATGACCAGACCCTGGAACGCATGCGCCGTCCGGGCAAGGTGAGTGAGCTGGAAACCGCCCTGGCCGAACAGCCGCTGTCCGGTCGTCTCGGTATCGCCCACACCCGTTGGGCGACCCATGGCGCGCCGTGCGAGCGCAACGCTCACCCGCATTTTTCCGGTGACATTGCAGTGGTGCACAACGGCATCATCGAGAACCACGAAGCTCTGCGCGAACAACTCAAAGCCTTGGGTTACTCTTTCAGCTCGGACACCGACACTGAAGTCATCGCGCACCTGCTGACCCACAAGCTCAAGGAACAACCGGACCTGACTGCAGCGCTCAAGGCAACCGTCAAGGAACTGCACGGGGCCTACGGTCTGGCGGTGATCAATGCGAGCCAACCGGATCGCCTGGTCGCCGCGCGCAGTGGCAGTCCATTGGTGATCGGCCTGGGTCTGGGCGAGAACTTCCTCGCTTCCGACCAACTCGCTCTGCGTCAGGTCACTGACCGCTTCATGTACCTGGAAGAAGGCGATATCGCTGAAATCCGTCGCGACAGCGTGCAGATCTGGGACGTGAACGGCAACGCTGTCGAGCGCCAGACCGTGCAGTACACCGACGGTGCCGAAGCCGCCGACAAGGGTGAGTTCCGCCACTACATGCTCAAGGAAATCCACGAGCAGCCGGCCGTGGTCCAGCGCACCCTCGAAGGTCGCCTGGGCAACAATCAAGTGCTGGTTGAGGCCTTCGGTCCACAAGCTGCCGAGCTGTTTGCCAAAGTGCGCAACGTGCAGATCGTTGCCTGCGGCACCAGTTATCACGCCGGCATGGTCGCGCGTTACTGGCTCGAAGAACTGGCCGGCATCCCGTGCCAGGTGGAAGTCGCCAGTGAATTCCGTTATCGCAAAGTGGTGGTGCAGCCGGACACGCTGTTCGTGACCATCTCGCAGTCCGGCGAAACCGCTGACACCCTCGCGGCCCTGCGCAATGCCAAAGAGCTGGGCTTCCTCGCCAGCCTGGCGATCTGCAACGTCGGCATCAGCTCGCTGGTGCGTGAATCCGACCTGACTCTTTTGACCCAGGCCGGCCGCGAAATCGGTGTGGCCTCGACCAAAGCCTTTACCACGCAACTGGTCGGCCTGTTGCTGCTGACTTTGTCGCTGGGTCAGGTGCGCGGCACTCTGGCCAATGGCGTCGAAGCCACGCTGGTCGAAGAACTGCGTCGCCTGCCGACTCGCCTCGGCGAAGCGCTGGCGATGGACAGCACCGTGGAAAAAATCGCCGAGCTGTTTGCCGAGAAAAACCACACCCTGTTCCTCGGCCGCGGCGCGCAATTCCCGGTAGCAATGGAAGGTGCCTTGAAGCTCAAGGAGATCTCCTACATCCATGCCGAAGCCTACCCGGCCGGCGAGCTCAAACACGGGCCGCTGGCACTTGTGGATAACGACATGCCAGTGGTGACCGTCGCGCCGAACAACGAACTGCTGGAGAAGCTCAAATCCAACCTGCAGGAAGTCCGCGCTCGCGGCGGCGAGTTGATCGTGTTCGCGGATGAGAAGGCTGCGATGACCAACGGCGAAGGCACCCACGTGGTGCAAATGCCGCACATCCACGACATTCTCTCGCCGATCCTTTATACGATCCCGCTGCAACTGCTGTCGTATTACGTCGCCGTGCTCAAGGGCACCGACGTTGATCAGCCGCGCAACCTGGCGAAATCGGTCACCGTGGAATAAGTTATCCACCGTTGATCTAAGCTCTCCCACAATCGCAGCCTCGGCTGCGATTGTCGTATCCGCGCCGAGGAATCCCATGGACCGCTTTCAGGAAATGCAGATCTTCGTTGTCGTCGCCCAGGAGCAAGGCTTTTCGGCGGCGTCGCGGCGTCTGGGGCTGTCGGCGGCGAGCGTCACCCGGGCGGTAGCGGCGCTGGAGCAGCATATCGGTACGCAGCTGCTGGTGCGTACCACGCGCACCGTGCATCTCACCGAAGCCGGGCAGCGTTATTTCGATGACTGCCGGCGGATTCTTGCCGAGGTGCAGGAGGCCGAGGATTCGGCGGCGGGCAGCCATGCCTTGCCGCGCGGGCAGTTGACGATTACTGCGCCGGTGTTGTTCGGCGATCTGTTCGTGACGCCAGTGATGGCCGATTACCTCTGTCGTTATCCGGATGTGTCGATCAACGCGTTGTTGCTGGATCGGGTGGTCAACATGGTCGAGGAGGGCATTGATGTCGCGGTACGCATCGGTGAGCTGCCGGACAGCAATCAGCATGCGATCCGAGTTGGGGAAGTGCGGCGGGTAATCTGCGCTTCGCCGGGGTTTCTGGCTGAACATGGCCGCCCGGAGCATCCGCAGGCATTGGCCGGGCTGCCGGTGGTGGCGACGTCGGCGATCGGTCAGCAACGCAACTGGCCGTTTCTCGACGGCGGTGAAGCACTCAGTGTGCGCACCGAACCGCGCCTGACCGTCACGGCCAATCAGTCGGCGATCACCGCTGCGCGCAAAGGCCTGGGCCTGACGCGAGTGCTGTCCTATCAAGTGGCGGACAAAGTCGCGGCGGGGGAGCTGGAAATCGTCCTCGCCGAGTTTGAATTGCCGCCGTTGCCGATCCATGTGGTTTATCAGGGCGGGCGCAAGGCACCGGCGCGGATCCGCAGTTTTGTCGACTTCGCCGTGAAGGCGCTACGCGAGCATCCGGCCTTGAGCGCAGCGGCGTTATTGCACGAGATGAAATAATCGATTGCAGCGGCTGGTTATTCTGTTGTTCCGGCAACCCATAGATGATGACTCCATCGGCGCGCTCATTCCCGTAGCGACGTCACTTTTCAGCGGAGTCGACCATGCAAGCGATCAAACTCTACAACTTTCCCCGTTCCGGTCACGCCCACCGC
The DNA here is from genome assembly GCF_979258175.1 of Pseudomonas sp. AC255. Classification (NCBI taxonomy): domain Bacteria; kingdom Pseudomonadati; phylum Pseudomonadota; class Gammaproteobacteria; order Pseudomonadales; family Pseudomonadaceae; genus Pseudomonas; species Pseudomonas sp. AC255. Next base: position 5,338,557 of record NZ_OZ409841.1, read on the forward strand.
GTCGAGTTGATGCTGTCGCTGCTGCAACTGCCGACCGAGCTGATCTTCGTCGATTTGGCCAAAGGTGAGCACAAGCAGCCGCAGTACCTGGCGATCAACAGCTTTGGCCAAGTGCCGGCGATTGATGACAACGGCGTGGTGCTGGCCGATTCCAATGCGATTCTGGTTTATCTGGCGCAGAAATATGGCAACGGACGCTGGCTGCCGGCCGACCCGGTGGACGCAGCGCATGTGCAGCGCTGGCTGTCGGCAGCGGCGGGACCGATTGCATTTGGCCCGGCGGCGGCACGCCTGATCACGGTGTTTGGTGCGCAACTGAATGCCGAGGAAGTCATTGGCCGTGCGCACAACCTGCTCAAGGTCATGGAGCTGGAGTTGGGTAAAACTGCGTATCTGGCGGGCGAAGAGCCGACCATCGCTGACGTGTCTGCCTACAGCTACATTGCGCATGCCCCGGAGGGCAATGTCTCGCTGGACGACTACGCCAACGTTCGCGCCTGGCTGGCACGGATCGAAGCATTGCCGGGTTTCGTTGCGATGCCGCGCACTGTCGCCGGCTTGCAGAAGACCGCGTGACATTCCGCCTTCGCAGACGCGAGCCAATTCGCGTCCTCTGAAGGCGGGTCATGTTCACGCGTAGGACAGCGCCTTTTCTGCCAGCAATTCCTGATACAACTCAGTCCACTTGCGGCCCATCACGTCGGCAGTGAACAACTGCCGATAACGCGCTTCTGCCTTGATGCCCATGGCGGCTGCGCGCTCGGGGTTTTCCCATAACGTGCGCATGGCTTCGCTGAATGCCTGTGGATTACTGGGCGGCACCACCAGACCGGTTTCGTTGTGGATATTGATGAAACTGGTACCGGTGCCGATCTCACTGGAAATCATCGGCTTGCCGTACATCGCGCCTTCGAGCAACGAGATGCCGAAGGCCTCGGAGCGCAAGTGCGAAGGAAAGACGAACGCGTAGCTCAATTGCAGCAGCGCGACTTTGTCTTCATCGTCCAGGCGTCCGACGAAATGGATGTTGCGCAAGCCAAGTGCAGTGGCCTGAGCGCGCAGCTTCAGCTCCAGCGGGCCGGCGCCGACGATGACTGTCGGGTAGTCCGCCTGCTTGAGCGCGTCGAGCAGGATATGCAAGCCTTTGTAATAACGCATCACCCCAACGAAAAGGAAAAATTTGTCCCCGACTTGCTGACGCCAGCGGTTCATCCGCTCACCGTCAGGTTGTGGATAACCTGCCTTGTTCAAGCCGTAGGTAATGACGCGAGTCTTTTCCTGGAACTGCTGCAGTACATCACTGGTGTGCAAATAGTTGGGCGATGCGGCGACGATTCGGTCGGCGCTGGCCAGGAATCGTTGCATCAGCGGTCGGTACAACTTGAGCAGGTGTTTTTGCCGAATGATGTCCGAGTGATAGGTGACCACACTGGGTTTGTTCAGGGAGCTGGCGAAGTGCACGAGATCCATGAATGGCCATGGGAAGTGATAGTTGATCACATCGGCCTCGGCGGCCAACTCGCGGAACTGCTTGAACACGCTCCAGGAAAACCCGGTCGAGGCGAACTGGATATCCAGTTTCGCCCGGTGCACTTCATGCTGGCCCAACTGCATGACCCGTGGTGTCGGATCCGTGCTGAGAGTCAGGACTTGCGCTTCGATGCCGTGCTGAACGCCGCTTTCGCATAGTTGGAAGACGACTTGTTCAATGCCGCCGAATGAGTCGGGCAGGTAAGTCTTGAAAAAATGAAGAACACGCATTCAACCTCCCATGGCCTGGCGGTAGGCACCGGCCGTGGCCTGTGCACAACGTTGCCAGGAAAAAAGCCGCGCCTGCTGCAATCCTGCTTCGCGGCAGGCCTGCCAATGCAGCGAGTCGTCAAGCAGACGGCTCATTGCATCGCGCAAGCCCTCGGCATCGTTCGCTTCAATATAGTTGCCAGCCTCGCCGGCTACTTCCGGCATCGCCGAGGAACGGGTGGTCACCACCGGCGTGCCGCTGGCCATGGCTTCCAGCACCGGCAAGCCAAAGCCCTCATACAGCGATGGAAATACCAGCGCCCGGGCGCCGGCCAGCAGTTGCGCCAATTGCTCATCGGGCAGATAGCCGAGCAGGCACACGTGGCCGCTGGCCAGTGCCTGGCGCAGTGGCTCGTTGAACTGTTCGCGCTGCCACCCGGCCATGCCTGCAATCAACAAGGGAAAGCGCTGGCGCACGGCGTCGGGCAGCAGGGCGTGGGCCTGCAACGCCAGGCTCAGATTCTTGCGCGGCTCCAGAGTCCCGACACAGAGGAAATATTCCCGTGCCTGGACCGCGTGAGCCTTGAGCACACTGTCGATTTCCTCAAGTGGCCGGGGACGGAAGCGCTCGGACACACCCAACGGCGCCACAACGAATTGCTGTGCAGGGAGATTGAAGTAGGCCTGCGCCTCGTCAGCGATCGCCTGCGAATCGGTCAGAATGACCCGCGCCTGCTCCACACCGGCGGCCAGACGACGTTCGATTTCCCTCAAACGTGCAGGTGGCTGGGTTTCTGGAAAATGCAGGTGCGTCAGATCATGCAGGGTGATCACGGTCGGGCCGTCGAAGGCCAGCGGCCACAGGCTTGGCTCGTGATAAAGATCAATCTTTTGTGCACGCACCTGATCGAAACGTTTCTGCTCCAGCCAGCGGCGTGCCTGATAGGCCCCGGGAATTTTTCGCAGCAATGGCGTCATGCGCGAGTAGCCGGGCATGGCCGCGTCCGGCAGGGCCGAACTCCAGCCCCAGCCATGAAACAGGCTTACGTCCACATCAGGTTCGCTGCGCAAGGCGTTGACCAGTTCGGCGACGTAGTGGCCGATGCCGGTGCGCGGCGCTTGCAGGATGCGGGCGTTAAGAGCAATGCGCATGCGGCCTCGCTTGCACGCGCGGGGCCTGCAAAATATTTTCAAGACTGCGGGTCGCCAATTGCTCACTGGCCTCGCGCCAGCCGATCCAGCGCCAGTCAGCGACCTCGCGGGCGGCGGGAAACTGTCCGCTGCGCTGATAGGTTTCGATCAGATCGGCAAGGCTTTGTGGGTCCTGCAGATCGAAATAAGCCATGAACTCGCCACCGATTTCGCGGAATACCGCGATGTCGCTGCCCATTGCCGGCAACCCGCGTTGCATCGCTTCCACCAGCGGCAGGCCGAAGCCTTCGACGAACGAGGGGAAGACCAGCGCACTGGCCTGCGCATATGCGTATTCCAGGCTGGTGTCGCTCAGGTCATTGAACATGAACAGGCGCCGATTCAGTTCCGGATGATTGCGGATTCGCTCGAGCAGCGCCTCGCATTTCCAGCCGATACGCCCAGCGATGCACAAGCGTGCCGTCGAGCCGGCAGCCCAGGCGCGTTCGAAGGCGTCGAGCAGGTACCCATGGTTCTTGCGCGGCTCGATGGTGCTGACCATCAGAAAGATCGCTTCGGACCCGGCGAACAGATTCTTGAGGCGTGGTTCGACCGATGCTGCGCTGTGATGCAGATCGAGTTCGGAACCCAGATGGAAGAAATCAAACCAGCGACTGTCAGTCTGGTCAGCGCCGATTCTGCGCTGCAATTCGCCGTGCACCTGATCGCGCACGGTGGCCGAAATCGCCATGTAGCCGTCAGCGGTGCGAGTGATCCAGTCGAACCATTCGTTGAAAACCTCAACCAGACGCGTGTCGTAAAACTGCGGATGTGTCAGCGGAATCAGGTCGTAAACCACGGCGATCACGCCGACTCCGTCGCGTTTGAGCTGTTCGACGTGGGCGAAAAAGTCCGAGTGCCATGAGGAATCCAGCAGCACCAATTGATCGCCCTGCTGATGTTGCAGCGGCGAACAACGTTTGAGCAACTGCCTGCGATTGATCTGCCGGCTCAATCGTATCGGCAAGCCGAATACGCCGATTTGCGTGAGTTGATAGCCAACATACAGCAGCCCTCGGGACACTTTCGAAGTGCATCGCGCATCGCGGCGCTGGTGCCACTGCCAGAAACGATGAGCCAGGCGCTCCAGGCGTTCGCCGAAGGTTTGCAGAGCATTCAGGAACGGCGCGTCGAGCGGCGCCAACCTCAGCACACGATAGAGCTGGCCGTTGATCACCACCACTGGCAGGCACTCGACCCCTTGCGCACTGGCCGGCAATTGCTTGACGACGTTGCGCACCACGCGCTGGATTCCGGAATTGACCTTGGGGTGTTTGAATACGTGAGTGCATTCGACCAGCAGGCGGGTCATGGCGCGCGCTCGACAGACAGGGCCTCGGTGTCGCGGCTGATGGTGGTTTTGGCGTCCAGCCAGGTACAGCCGACGAAGTCTTCCCGACGGCTGTTGATCACCTGGAACACCATCCCGTAGTCACGCCACTCGAAATTGCGATCCAGATGTGAGTCCAGACGCGACAGGCTCAGCGACACCGAATAGTTGCCTTTGCCCAGGCCCATGATGAAGGCGAAGCGATAGGTGAAGCGTTCACCGGCGCGCAGATCGGTCAATGCCTTGTTCAGCCGGTGGGTGTTGATGCCGTACATCATCTGGCCGAGGCGATCCTTGAGAATGAAGCCCAGCACCAGCCGTTCGATGTCCTTGCGCACTTCGACCTGCACTTCGAGCACCACCGGTTGGCCGACTTCGACAGCCTCAATGCTGCGCTGGTTTTCATCGAGCAGGCGTACGCTCAGAATCGCCGCCTCGCCGGTGCCGGAGACCGTTTGCACCTCGCCGCCGGCGAGCGTTTCCTGGCGAACGACCTGACCCTCACGTTCGGCCATCAGCGCATTGTAATAATCGAGAACCGGCTCCGGTTTGCCGCGCATGGCCACGCGCCCATCCTTGAGCAGGATCGCCGAGTCGCAAATCGACTGAATCGCGAAGCGATCATGGGACACGATCAATAACGTCGTGCCGGATTTGCGAAAGCTGCGGATGCGTTCGAAGCTCTTGTGCTGGAAATAGGCATCGCCCACCGACAGCGCTTCGTCAACGATCAGGATGTCCGGGCGCCGGGCGGTGGCGACACTGAACGCTAAACGCATCTGCATGCCGCTGGAGTAAGTGCGGACCGGGTGATCGATGGCTTCGCCGATTTCGGCAAAACGCTCGATATCGGGCATCAGGGCCTGGATTTCTTCAAGCTGCATGCCCAACAACTGACCGGCCATGATTGCGTTCTGCCGACCGGTAAAGTCCGGGTGGAAACCCATGCCCAGCTCCAGCAGCGCTGCGACGCGACCCTGCAATTCAATCCTGCCCCGGGTGGGTTGAGTGGTGCCGGTGATCATTTTCAGCAAGGTGCTTTTGCCTGCTCCGTTGGCGCCGACGATACCCACCGCTTCACCCGGAGCAATCTCGAATTCGACATCTTGCAGTACCCAGTGCTGTTGATGCCGAAGCGGCGAAAACGGAATCAGCCACTCGGCCAGCCGTGCCCAGCGGTTTGGGTATTGCTTATAGGCCTTGCCCAGGCCGGTGACGCGAATATGTCCCATCAGAGTTCATCCACCATTTCGCCGACGCGCTGGCGAAACAGCCGCAGACCGATCAGACAGAACACCACGCCAGTAATGAAAACCGGCAGCAGCGAACTCCATACCGGCCACTGACCGTAGAGAAACAGGTTCTGATAACTGCTGAACAGGTTGGTCAGCGGGTTGAGTTGCAGCAGGCGCTGCACCCATTCCGGCAGGATCGTGATCGGGTAGACGATCGGTGTCAGCCAGAACCAGAACTGCAGGCAGATGCCGAACAACTGGCCGACATCGCGAAAGAACACGTTCAACACGCCAAGGACCATGCCCAGCCCGGCGCAGAACATCATTTGCAGAGCAATCAGCGGAATCAGCGCCAGCAAAGCCATTCCCGGCCAGCGTCCGGTGATCAGCAGAAAACCGAGAAACAGGCTGATGATGATGGCGAAATTGATCCCGGCATTGATCAATACAATCGCCGGAAGGCAGATCCTCGGGAAGCTGATTTTCTTCAGCAGGTTGGCGTTTTCCAGAAACATGTTCTGACTGCGCAGGGTTATTTCGGAAAACAGTCCCCAGGCCAGCAGACCAGCGCACAGGTAGACGCTGTAGGCCATGCTGTCGTCCACACCCGGTAAACGTGCGCGCATGATCTGGGAAAAGATCACCGTGTAGACAATGATCATCGACAGCGGATTGAAAATCGGCCATAGCGCGCCGAACAGCGAATTGCGATAACGCGCTTGAAACTCGCGCTGCACGCTGCCGAGGATGAATCCACGGTAGCTGCGCAGCGAGCGGTACAGGGAAAGCAGCATTCAGAGCGTCCTGCCGTATTGATCTTCAAAGCGAACGATATCGTCCTCGCCCAGGTATTCGCCGCTTTGCACCTCAATGATGACCAGGTCGATCACCCCGGGGTTCTCCAGGCGATGCTTGTGGCCGGCGGCGATGAACGTTGATTCATTCTTGGCGACCAGGGTCGTGCCGGAACCGTTGTTGGTGACCTTGGCCATGCCTTCGACCACTACCCAGTGTTCGTTGCGATGATGGTGCATCTGCAACGACAACTTGCCACCGGGTTTGACCACGATGCGCTTGATCTTGAAACGCGGGCCTTCCTCCAGAACGGTGTAGGTGCCCCACGGACGGCTGACCGTACGATGCAGGCGATAGGCTTCGTGGGACTTGTCCTTGAGTTGCTTCGCCACGCGGCGTACATCCTGCGCACGGTCGGCATGGGCCACCAGCACCGCGTCGGCGGTGTCGACGATGATCAGGTTATCCACACCGACGGTTGCCACCAGCCGGCCTTCGCTCTGCACGAAGTTGTTGTGGCTGTCGATGAAGATCGCTTCGCCGCTGGCGCGGTTGTTGTCGGCATCGGCGGGAATCAGCGCGGCGACCGCGCTCCACGAACCGATGTCGCTCCAGTCGAAACCGGCAGGCACCACCACGACTTTTTCCGAGCGCTCCATCAGCGCGTAATCGATGGAGATGTCGGTGATTTCGGCAAACAGGGTCGACGACAACTCCTGTTGCAGGCAGCCGACCGTTTCGACCGGTGCGCTGACGGCCATGCAGGCGCGGGTCTGTTCCAGCAACTCGGGTGCGTGCAGTTGCAGTTCGGCAATGAGCGTCGCGGTGGTGAAGCAGAACATCCCCGAATTCCACAGGAAGTTGCCGCTCTCCAGGTAATGCGTGGCGGTCTGCAGGTCGGGTTTCTCGACGAAGCGCTGCACCTTGGCCGCGCCTCTGGCGTCCAGCGGCGCACCGGTTTCGATATAGCCGAAGCCGGTTTCCGGCGCGGTAGGGACCACGCCGAAGGTCACCAGATAACCGTCCTTCGCCAGATTCACTGCGTGCTCGACCGCACACTTCAAGGCGTCCTGATTGACGATCAAATGATCCGCCGGCATCACCACCATGATTGCGTCGTCACCATGCAGCGCCTGCAATGACAGTGCTGCCGCTGCGATCGCCGGTGCGGTATTGCGCCCGCTCGGCTCCAGCAGAAAGTGCCCGCGATGGCGCGATACCTGAGCCGCGCAATAGTGATCCTTGCTCTGGAAGTAATACTCGCGGTTGGTCACCGTGACGATGTCGCCCCAGCCGTCCAGCAACGCCGCCGCACGTTGGTAGGTCTTGCCCAGCAGCGACTGGCCGTCGGGCAGGGCCATGAACGGCTTGGGGTGGCCCTCGCGGGACACCGGCCACAAACGGGTGCCGGCACCGCCGGACAGAATCACCGGAATCAGCATGGCCTACTCCTTGGCGACGCGTTTCATGTCCGCATCCATCATCATGCGGATCAAGGTATCCAGGTCGGTTTTCGGTTTCCAGCCCAGCACACGCTGGGCCTTGGCCGGGTTGCCGAGCAGCACTTCGACTTCGGCCGGGCGGAAGAACGCCGGGTCGATCTTCACGTAATCGCGGTAGTTCAGGCCGACGTGATCGAAGGCAATGCGGCACATCTCGCGCACGGTGGTGGTGACGCCCGTGGCGACCACAAAATCGTCGGGTTTGTCCTGTTGCAGCATCAACCACATGGCTTCGACGTAATCGCCGGCAAAACCCCAATCGCGCTTGGCGTCAATGTTGCCAAGCGCCAACTCGTGCTGTTTGCCCTGCTTGATGCGCGCGGCGGCGTCGGTGACTTTGCGTGTGACGAACTCAATACCGCGCAACGGTGATTCATGGTTGAAGAGGATGCCGCTGCTGGCGTGCAGGTTGAAGCTTTCGCGGTAGTTGACGGTGATCCAGTGGCCGTAGAGCTTGGCCACCCCGTAAGGGCTGCGTGGATAGAACGGGGTGTTTTCGTCCTGCTGCTCTGCCTGGATCAGGCCGAACATTTCGCTGGTCGAGGCCTGATAGAAGCGCGTGTGCGGGCTGAACTGGCGAATCGCTTCGAGCAGGTGCGTCACGCCCAGCCCATCGACGATGCCGGTGGTCACCGGTTGATCCCAGGAGGCGGCGACAAAACTCTGTGCGGCGAGGTTGTAGACTTCGTCCGGTGCCGATTTGATTACCGCACGCTGCACCGAGCAGGCATCGGCCATGTCGCCGTCGAGGTAGACAATGTCGGCTTCGACACCCATCTCGCGCAGGCGCCAGCGTGAATCGCTGCTGCGTCGAGCAACGAGGCCGTGAACCTTGTAACCCTTGTCCAGCAGCAGTTTGGCCAGATAGGCGCCATCCTGGCCCGTGATCCCGGTAATCAGTGCACTTTTTGTCATTCTTGTCGTACTCGCATCTCCCAGTCGGACAGGATCGCCCGCAGGGATTGTTGTGTGGTGGTGGCTGGCGCCCATCCTGTGGCGTTGGCCAGTTTTGCGTGGCTGCCGCAGACGCGGCGCTGGTCGGCGCGACGCATGCGCGCCGGATCCGGCACCAGTTCAACGTCGACTTCGGCCAGATCGGCCAATTGCTCGATCAGGCTGCGAATGCTTTGCTCGCGGCCCGAGCAGATGTTGTAGACCTGCCCCGGTGTGCCGTTTTCCAGCAATGCGAAGTACGCGCGAATCACATCGCCGACATCGAGGAAATCGCGGGTCACGTCGATATCGCCGACTTGCAGTTGCGGTGCTTGCAGGCTCTGTTTGATGCGGCAGATCTGCCGGGCGGCACTGGCGATCACGAAGCTGTCCTTCTGCGCGGTGCCGATGTGGTTGAACGGACGCGCCACCAGCACCGGCCAGCCTTCACTCAGGCCCCATTGCAAGCTGAGGAACTCCGCTGAAAGTTTGCTCACCGCGTAAGGATTGCGCGGCAGCGGCGGTTGTTGCTCGGTGATCGGCAGGTGCTGCTCGCCGACTTGCCCGTAAACGTCGCCGGAGCTGACGTACAGGAAAGTGCCGGCAAAGCCGCGAGCCTTGAGCGCCTGCAACAGGTTGAGGGTGCCGAAAAGATTGATATCGAGGGTGCGGGCCGGGTCACGAAAGGCTTCCGGCACGAAGGTCTGTCCGGCCAGATGAATGACTGCATCCGGCATCTCGGGCCAAAGGTCGATGAGGCTGTCGGCGTTCGTAAGGTCGTAGGCCGATGCGGCAGGCAGCAGCGCCCACGACGATCCCGGCGAAGCCAGACGAGACTGAATGTGTTGTCCCACGAAGCCGCTGAGGCCCGTGACGAACAGACGTTTTTTCAAACAGCGACCCCTTGGTCATGACTTGCGCCGCTTTCCCGGATGCTTTTGGGATAAGTCTGAAATACAGCGGGGAATATCCGCGCAAACAGCAGGCGAAGCCGTTGTTGTAGTTGTTTGGTTGCCAATCTGTGCCAATTGCTCGGCAATTTCAACCGGGCAAACCGTGACTGGTCAGTTCTCGTCAGCATAGTCCGATTTATTCTCGCCCGGCGGTTCCCGGACTCGCGATGGATGTGTTTAGAATGGCCTTCGTCGCGAGTTGGCCGGTTGTTTTTGGGGCGCCGCGACGCGGGGTGAAACTGACCACTAAAACAAGAACAGAGACGTGCCCGATGATGACGGACGAGTGCCGGCCTTGCCGACCCGATCCGACGCGCGGCCGTCATAGCATGAAGTAGCCGGGATGGCGCTTCATCGTGGGATGCCATGAATTTCATTCTTTATTCGGACGTCAACGACAGCTCCATCAGTGCCAGTCTGGGGCGTCCGGAATACAGCTATTACTTTGTCCTCAAAGCCTATCGCCCGGTGCTGGAAAGCCTGGGGCGCGTGCACGTGGCCGGATCTGTCGCCGACGTCGATGTGATTTACCGGCAATTGCTCGCCGCAGGTGAAGACACTGTGTTCCTGTCCTTCACCCCACCGCAGAAGACCCCGGTTGATCTGGAATGCCCGACGATTTGCGTGGTGGCCTGGGAGTTCGATTCGATCCCGAATGAACAATGGGACGACGATCCGCGTCAGGACTGGACACGCATGCTCGCGCGCCACGGCCGGGTCATCACTCTGTCGAGCCACACGGCAGCGGCCATCCGCCGCGCCATGGGCGAAGCGTTCCCGGTGCTGGTTTTGCCGACGCCGTTGTGGGACAGCTTCGCAACGATTCGTCAGCAACACCAACCCATGCCGGTCAATCCCGGGACTGCACTGGCGATCAAGGGCTGTATTTTCGATTCACGCACCCTCGGCCTGTCAGCCGATGCGCTGATCCCAACGCCAATCAGCCCTGAAGAGCAGGCTGCACTGGCCGCAGCAATTGAAGCCGCGCGCCCGCCACCGTTGACGTTCAAACGCCGACTGGTCATTGCTCGACATTATCTGCGCCTGTGGGTGCTGGATCTGGGACACGAGCAGGCGGAACCAGTGCCACGGGTGAAATTTCTGCACAACTGGTACTGGGAGGGCATTCGCGATCTGCTGCCGGACGCTTTGCATGGCTGGCTGCAACAGCGTTGGCCTGAGGTGTGCGGCGCTGCGCCGGTGCCCGTGATCGAACCGGCGCCACTCGATCTGCCGGACACCTCATCGGTGGTCGAAACCACAGTCGAGGGTGTGGTGTACGTCTCGGTATTCAATCCCAAGGATGGCCGCAAGAACTGGCATCGACTGATCAGCGCATTCTGCTGGGCGTTCCGCGAAACGCCCGACGCGACGCTGGTGCTCAAGATTACCCAGAATGATCTGGCGTCCTATTACAGCGAGTTGATGACCCTGCTGGCGCAACTCACACCGTTCGCCTGTCGGGTCGTGGTGATGCACGGTTACCTCGACGACGCGCAGTACGCCAGGCTCTATCAGGCGGCCAGTTTCTACGTCAACGCGTCACGTTGCGAAGGGCTGTGCCTGCCCTTGATGGAGTTCATGTCCAGCGGTAAACCGGTGATCGCCCCCGATCACACGGCGATGGAAGATTACATCGATGACTCGGTGGCGTTCGTGGTCAGGTCCAGTGAAGAGCTGACGATCTGGCCGCAGGACACGCGGATCATCTACCGCACGCTGCGGCACCGCCCCGACTGGGGCTCGCTGAAAAACGCCTACGAAAACAGCTATCGAATGGCCAAGGCCCAGCCGCAGGAGTATCAGCGGATGTCTGCCGCCGCCGTCGCGCGCATGCAGCAATACTGCGCCTTCGCGCCGGTGCGCAAACGGCTCGCGGAGTTCTTTGCGCTGACAGCAGGCCCCACCGATGCTGCGCCTGTGACGGATAACGCCTCATGCTGATCATCATTCATTCGGAAACCAACCGGCACACCATTGCGCAGAACCTCGGGCGTTCGGAGTACAGCTATTACTTCGTGCTCAAGGAGTATCGTCCGGTGCTCGAACGCATCGGTCGGGTCGTGGAAGTGGCCGATCCGCAGACGGAAGTCGATGCTCTGTATCTGGAGTGTCTGAGCCGTGGCGAGCCCTGCGTGTTTCTGTCGTTCTCGCCGCCGCATCGCACTCCCGTTCACCTGGCCTGTCCGACGCTGCCGGTGTTTGCGTGGGAGTTCAGCACGATCCCCAATGAAGCCTTCGCGGGCGAGCCGCGCAATGACTGGCGTAGCGTCTTGCATGCCTGTGGCGCAGCGATCACCCACTCCAGCTACACGGTCAATGCCGTGCACGAGGCGATGGGTGCCGAGTACCCGATCGTCGCGGTGCCGGCGCCGGTCTGGGACCGCTTTGCTGCCCGTGGCGCGAAAATGCCCGAGCAAGCCCTGGCCACCGCCTACAGCCTGACGATCAAAGGTCTGGTCGCGGACAGCCGCACCCTCAATCTGAATGCATTCGGGCCGGCGCACCTGCGCAGCGGCGACGGCATCGACTTCGCCGCGCCGGCCTCCGAGCAGACGCTGGTGCTTGACGGCGTGGTTTATACCTCGGTGTTCAATCCCGGTGACGGGCGCAAGAACTGGGAAGACATGCTCAGCGCTTTTTGCGTTAGTTTTCGCGATGTCGAAGACGCGACGCTGGTGCTCAAGCTCACTCACCACGACGCCGAAGAAGCGCTCAGCGATATCCTCCACCATTTGTACAAAAACCAGTCTTACCGCTGCCGCATCGTTCTGATCTACGGTTACCTTGCCGATCCGGACTACGAGCAACTGGTGCAGGCCACGCGGTATGTGGTCAACACCTCGTACGGTGAAGGCCAGTGCCTGCCGCTGATGGAATTCATGTCCTGCGGCAAGCCGGCGGTGGCGCCGCGTACCACGGCGATGATCGATTACCTGAGCACGGAAAATGCCTTTCTCATCGAGTCCACCGACGAGCTGACAGCCTGGCCCCACGACCCGCGCAAAGCCTTCCGAACCCTGCGTTATGTGACCAACTGGAGCTCATTGTGCGAGGCCTATCGGGCCAGTTACGACGTCGCGAAAAACCAGCCGCAGCGCTATGCCGAGATGTCGGCGCAGGCAGTCGTAAGTTTGCAGGCGTTCTGCAGCCAGACTGTGGCTGAACAGCGTTTGCGAGGGTTTCTGACGCAGTTGTTCGAGCATCGTGCGCCTGCTTTGGAAGCCCCCAGGCATGAACGCCAAGCGCATCATGGACGTTGAAGTCCTGCGTGCGGTCGCGGTGCTCGCGGTGTTGTTCCACCATTTGCCGGACAATCTGTTCACTGACCCGGTGCCGTCGCTGGCCCGGATCCACGAATGGGCGCAGACGTGGTGGGGCGTCGACCTGTTTTTTGCGATCTCCGGTTTTGTCATCGCCCGCAGCTTGATCCCGGTGCTGCAAGGCTGCACGACGGGCCAGGAGCGCTGGCAACAGGTGCGCCATTTCTGGCTGCGCCGGGCTTTTCGCCTGTTGCCTTCGGCCTGGTTATGGCTGGCGGTGATCCTGCTGGCCTGTATGTTTTTCAACCGGTCCGGTGCGTTCGGTACGCTGTCCGCCAATCTTCAGGCGACCCTCGCCGGGGTACTGCAATACGCCAATTTCCGCTTCGCCGACAGCTTTTTCCAATACGAATACGGCAGCAGTTTCGTCTACTGGAGCCTGGCGCTGGAGGAGCAGTTCTACCTGCTCTTTCCGTTGCTGATCCTGTTGTTTCGCCGACACCTGGTCTGGGCATTGCTGGCGCTGGTGGCGGTGCAGATTCTGACTGTGCGCACGCCTTTGCTGATGGTAGTACGCACCGATGCGCTGGCCCTTGGCGTGCTGTTGGCGATGTGGAGTGCGCAGCCGGGTTTTCAGCGCTGGCAGCCCTCGTTCTTGCGCCGACCATGGCTTGGCATTTCAGCGTTGATGGTCATTGGAGCGCTGTTGAGCTTCATGGCCACCGACCGTTTTACCCTGGCCAATTATCGGATCGGTTTGATCGCCGTGCTCAGTGCGCTGCTGGTCTGGATCGCCTCGTACAACTGTGACTACCTGATGCCTGCCGGACGCTTGCAGCGGTTGCTGGCATGGATCGGCAGCCGCTCCTACGGTATCTACCTCATTCACATTCCGGCGTATCTATTGGTGCGTGAACTGATCTTTCGCTTGCAGAGCAGTGGCCTGCCGAGCCCCGCCGGACATCCCATCATTACGATGCTGATTGCCTTTGGCCTGATCGCGCTCCTCAGCGAACTCAACTACCGCGTGATCGAAATGCCGATGCGCAATCGCGGTGCTGCACTGGTCAAGCGCCTCGACACCTCCCGAACCGCTATTACCTCACCCGGAGCCACCTCATGCTGAGCTTTTTGAAGAAACTCTCGGCGACAGCGCCTGCACAGCCTGCAGCAGAACCGGTCGCTGCGGTCGCCGACAAAGTCGACCCGTACATGCTCGGCCTTTACGATGCGAAGCTCAGCGGCTGGTTCAACCAGGAAACTCACGAGCTGTACACGGGGTTCGCCGTGAGCGCCGACGACACGCTGCTTGATGTCGGCTGCGGTGATGGCGGCAACGTGCACTTCTGCGGTATGCGCGGGGCGAAGATCATTCTTGCCGATATCGATACGGCCAAGGTCGAGGCCACGCGCCGGCGTCTGAGCGACACCCCGGCCCGGGACATCGAATGCCACGTTACCGACTGCAACCCGCTACCGATTGCCGAGGCAACGGCGACGCGCGTGGTCTGCACCGAAGTTATCGAACACGTTGACGATCCTGCGCAGTTTCTTGCCGAACTGGTACGGGTTGGCAAACCGGGTGCGTTGTATCTGCTGAGCGTGCCGCATCCCAGCTCCGAGGACCTGCAAAAGGACATCGCCGCGCCGGAGTATTTCCAGAAACCCAACCACATACGCATCATCAGCGAAGACCAGTTCAAGGCCATGGTCAGCGAGGCCGGGCTGGAAATCATCAGCCACAGCCAATATGGCTTCTACTGGTCGATGTGGATGATGTTGTTCTGGGAGGCCAAGGTCGAGTTCAGCAATCCCGATCACCCGATGCTCGAGCACTGGGCCAATACCTGGCAAGCGGTGCTTGATTCCCCGCGCGGCGCGCAGATCAAGCAGGCGCTGGATGCGGTGGTGGCCAAGAGCCAGGTGATTATCGCGCGCAAACCTGCGGCATCCCTGTAGGCGCTACGGCACGCTGCGATCTTTTGATCTGGAGTCTTGAAGCAAGATCAAAAGATCGCAGCCTCGTTTCACTCGTCAGCTCCTACACGGTTTTTGTGTAACCTTGCAGCCCTGTGGTTTCAGGGATTTTCAAGGTATGCGGTTGATTGTGTGTCTGTTCCTTGGCGTCTTGCTTGCGGGTTGCGAGCAACACGTCGCGCCGGCCCTCGACCAGCAACTCTACGTCTGGCAACGCCAATGGACACCTGCGCATGAACCGGCATTGCGCGACAGTCGCCATGACTTCTCGACCCTGCGCGTACTGGCATTGCAGGCCTTTCCTGGCGAGCGCTGGAGCCGGGCGCGGGTTGATCCGGCATTGTTGAAAGCCGATGGTCGCCCTCTGATCGCAGTGATTCGCCTCGATGGTCAGCTGCAATCACTGGACCAGCAGCAGGTCACCGCGCAGATTCGGCAAGTCATCGCCGATTGGCAGGCGCAGGGCCTCACGTTGAGCGGCGTCGAGATCGATCACGACGCCGGTACAGCACGGCTGCCTGCGTATGCCCAATTGCTCAAAGATCTGCGCGCGACCTTGCCGCCATCGTTGCCTTTGAGCATCACCGCACTGCCGGCCTGGCTCGACAGCGCGCACTTGCCGGCGCTGTTGCAGAGCGTCGACAGCAGCGTGCTGCAAGTCCACGCCGTGAGCGATCCGCGACTGGGTCTTTTCGACGCCAGGCAGGCGTTGAAGTGGGCCAAGGCCTGGGCACATGTCAGCGACAAACCGTTCTATCTGGCGCTGCCGGCCTACGGCGTTGCGCTGTTGAGCCATGATGGTGGCGCGCCGGTAGTGGAAAGCGAAGTGCAACTGGAGCGCGGCGGGCAGCGCCGGGAATTGCTCGCCGATCCGCAGCAACTAAGCCAATTGGCCAAAACCTTGCGCGAGAATCCGCCTGAGCATCTGGCCGGGTTGATCTGGTTTCGCTTGCCGCTGACCAACGATCGTCGCGCCTGGAGCCTCACCACTTTGCGCGCCGTGGCGCGGGGCGATTGGCTGAACAGTCGGTTGGATTTGTCATTCAAAGAGCAGGATGGACTCTATGACATCCAGCTCGAAAACCGCGGCAATCTCGACAGCCCGTGGCCCGCGCAAATTACGCTGAAGGCGCAGGATTGTGCAGGCGCCGATGCGATCGCCGGTTACTCGTTGCAACAAAGTGCCAATCTGCTTACCTTCACCCGCCTGCGTGACGGCCGCTTGCCGGCGGGCGGGCAGCGCGCTGTCGGTTGGGCGCGTTGTGCACATATTGATCAAGGAGGTTCGCATGTTGACCCGTAACTGGCCCCGCCATCTGCTCTGCCTGAGCCTCAGCCTGCCGCTGGGTTCGGCGCTGGCCTGCGGCCCGGACTTCCCGATGCGCCTGCTCGACAATCGCGCGCAGACCCTTGCCGATTTGCCCGAGGGCAGCTTCAGCTTCGAAATCAGTCGCCTGGGTAAAACCATTGCCGGGCTGAAAAACGTCACCGCAGCGACCCATAACCCCAACGACTATGCCGAAGACAACGCGTCAGAGCTGGCCCGCGAACAGGCTGAGCAGGTTGGCCTGAGCGCCGAGCAATACGCGGTAGTCAAGCGCCTGCGCGGGCTCAGCGATGCCCATCAGGCCGAGGAGCAGGGCGCCAGTCTGCCGGTGGAAATCCGTTTGTACGTCGCCGGCGCGGTGGCTTTTGCCACCGGTGATCATCAATTGGCCACGGAGTATTTCAACAAGGTGCTGGCCCTGCCGGCGGACCAGCGTCCGTTGCGCAGCACGTGGGCGGCGTATTCCCTCGGGCGCATCGCCTTCGCCATGAGCAACGAGGCGCACGATCGCATCGAAGCGCTGGAGCAGGCGCGCGATGCCTTTCGCCAAGCCCGGCAACTGAGCATCGACGGCTTCAGCGATCCGCTGGAACTGGGCGTTGCCAGCCTTGGTGAAGAGGCACGGGCGTTGCGCAGCGCGGGCGACTGGAGCGGCGCCATCGAACTGTACGAAGCACAGAACCTGCACGGTTCGGCCGTCGGTTACACCTCGCTCAAGCAACTGATGAACGAACTGGCCGAATTGCCGGAATCTCAGCTGGCCAAACTGCTCCAGCAGCCAGCAGTGCAGCAACTGGTCACGGCGTCGCTGGTCAGCCGTCAGGGCTGGTCTTTCGGTGAGCAGCCGCCGAATGAAAAGAAACTCGTCACACTCTTGCAAAACAGCACCCGTGGCAGCCTCGACAATGCCGATCGACTGGCGGCGATGAGTTATCAACAGGGCGACTACGCGTCTGCCAAGGCCTTTCTGGTAAACGCCGGGGACGGCGGACTGGCCTGGTGGCTGCGGGCAAAACTGGCAGTGCGTGACGGCGACACGACTGCCGCCGCTGCCGCCTACGCCAAAGCCGCCCAGGCCTTTCCGCAGAACGAAGACTGGGGTTATCGCCGCACGCCGGACTGGGCGTTTGAAACGGTACAGCCAAAATGCCGGGTGGAGGGCGAAAGCGCGATCCTGGCGTTGCAACGCGGCGAATACCTGCAGGCTTTCGTGCAGCTGTATCGCAGCAACAGCCTTTACTGGTTCGATGCCGTCACTGTTGCCGAGCGGGTGCTGACGGTCGATGAGCTCAAGCGGTACGTCGATGAGAACGTGCCGGCGCCGCCGCCATTGACGCAGCAAGAGCGCGACAACTATGTGCCGCTGTCGGTGGCCGCCAATCTGCGCAATCTGCTCGGTCGGCGCTTGCTGCGTGAGGGACGTTACGAGGAAGCGGTCGGTTATTTCGCCAGTGACGATCTGCAGCACAAGGCCCGGCTCTATGGCGAGCAACGGCTCAAGGCCGAGTCGGCGTGGTGGCCGAGCAAACGCGCCAGTGCGTTGTACAACGCCGCATGGACGGCCCGGGAGTGGGGCATGGACATCCTCGGTTATGAGATGGCCCCTGATTACGCCACCTTCGGTGGCAATTACACGCTGGAGAGCACGAAGCTGGATGTCGGCCCGCTGATTTCCACGGCGGAAGTGCAGCGCCAACAGGCCAGCGCCGCGCAACCGGATCAGCGTTATCACTATCGTTTCGTCGCCACGGCACTGGCCAGTCGCGCCGCCGATAACCTGCCGCACACCAGTCAGGCGTTTGCCGCCGTGTTGTGCAACGCGGCCGGCTGGAACAGCAGCCTTGAGGACCAGAGTGCGTTGTATCAGCGCTACGTCAAGGAAGGTCCTTATGTGCCGTGGGCGCAAGACTTCGGCAATCAATGCCCGTACCCGGACTTCGAAAATGCCGACAAGCGCTACGTCACCCAGGTGACCGATGCCGTGCGTGAAACGCTGCGGCCGTACAAGTGGCCGGTGCAGATCGGCGCGATCGTCGTAGTCGCGGCCATCGCGTTACTGCTGATCACCCGTCGTCAGCGCAAGGTGCGCAAAGGCTAGGCCTGTTGAATAAAGCTCAGGCGTACGGCGAAGCCAATCAACAGACTGCCGAACAGCCATTGCTGAACGCGCTGGGCGGTCGGACTGTGTTGCAGCCAACGGCCCAGAGCCGCGCCGGTCAGGGCAACCACGCTGTCGAACAGCAGGCCGACGCAGACCAGCACCAGGCCGAGCACGGCGAATTGGCTCAATACCGGCGCGCCGTGACTGACGATGAATTGCGGCAACAGCACTGAGCAGAACAGCAAAGCCTTGGGATTAAGCAGGTTGGTCAGCAAACCGCGACGGATCGCATCGCGCCACTGGCCGGGAGCAGGTGCCTGCTCTTGGTTTTGCAGACTCGGTACCAGCGAGCTGCGCAAACACTGGATACCGATCCACAACAGATAGGCCGCGCCAGCGATGCGCACCACGTCAAAAGTCCACGGCGCCGTTTTGAACAGCGCCGCCAGCCCCAATGCTGCCAGTGCCACGTGGCAGGCGCGGGCGATGGCCAGGCCCAGTGCGGTGGCCAGCGCCGCACCGCGACCTTGCCGCGCACCGGTTTGCAATAGCAGGATCATGTCCGGTCCCGGCAGTAGCAGAACCACAGCCAGCGTCAGAATAAACAGCCAAAGACTTGCCACATCACACCCCGTTTTCGATGTCGATTTTCTCGCGCCAGTCTAGAGCGAGACGGCAGGGCAGGTGCTTGCGTAGTCGGCTTCTATTGTTCACAGCTTTGGCATAACCTGCTGGATTTCAACCGTCAGACTATCGGGATCTGCCAAAGATGAAACTCGACGCTTATGACCGCAAGATTCTCGCTGCGCTGCAGCGCAACGGCCGCCTGAGCAATGTCGAGCTGGCGGAACAAATCGGCCTGTCGGCCTCACCGTGTCTGCGCCGGGTGCGCATGCTGGAAGAGGCGGGGGTGATCCGAGGCTACCAGGCCAATCTGGATCGCGATGAAGTCGGGCTGGGGCTGACGGTGTTTGTCGGGGTCAAGGTCGAGCGGCACAACGAAGAACGCGCCGAGGCTTTTTATGCGGCCGTCACTGCGTTGCCTGAAGTGGTCTCAGCATTTCTGGTGTCCGGCGAATCGGACTTTTTGTTGCAGGTAGTGGTGCCTGACTTGCGCGCTTATGACCGCTTTGTCAGCGGCCATCTGCTCAAGCTTCCGGGTGTGAGCGATATTCGCAGCAACTTTGCCATTCACACGGTGAAAGCGCCGGGGGCGTTGCCGTTGGGGCATCTGCCGCTGTAGACCGGGTGGCACCATTCGCGAGCAGGCTCGCTCCCACAGGGGGAACGCATTCCAAAGTGGGAGCGAGCCTGCTCGCGAAGACGGCGGCAAGGTTTGGAACCTACATCTGCGTCGCCATCCCCTCGACATTCATCGCTGCCTGCCGCAACGCTTCCGAACGCGTCGGGTGCGGATGGCAGGTCAGGGCAATGTCCTCGGCCGAGGCGCTGAACTCCATCGCCACACAGAACTCGCCGATCATCTCGCTCACGCTCGGCCCGACCAGATGCACGCCGAGCACTTCGTCCGTGCGCTCGTCGGCGAGGACTTTGGCAAAGCCTTCTGTTTCGTGATTGATCTTCGCCCGGCTGTTGGCGGTGAAGGGAAACTTGCCGACCTTGTAGGCGCGGCCCTCGGCCTTGAGCTGTTCTTCGGTCTGGCCGACGCTGGCCAGCTCCGGTTGGGTGTAGATGACGTTGGGGATCAGCGCGTAATTGACCTCGCCAGCCTTGCCGTGGATCTGCTCGACGCAGGCCATGGCCTCGTCTTCAGCCTTGTGCGCGAGCATCGGGCCGGACGTGACGTCGCCGATCACCCAGACCCCGGCGGCTTCGGTGCGATGTTGCTTGTTGGCGAGCATGCCGCGTTTGTCGGCACTCAGGCCGACGTTCTCCAGCCCCAGGCCCTTGGTGTACGGCCGGCGCCCGATGGCCACCAGCACATAGTCGGCTTCGATCAGCTCAGCCGTGCCACCGGCGGCAGGCTCGACGCTCAGCTGCACACCTGTAGCTGAGCTGGTGGCGCTGGTGACCTTCGAGCTCAGTTTGAAGGCAATGCCTTGCTTGCTCAGCGCGCGCTGCAAGGTCTTGCCGGCCTCGCCATCGACGCCGGGGCAGATGCGATCAAGGTATTCGACCACGGTGACCTGCGCGCCGAGTCGGCGCCATACCGAACCCAGCTCCAGGCCGATCAC
Organism: Pseudomonas sp. AC255; assembly: GCF_979258175.1. Taxonomy (NCBI): domain Bacteria; kingdom Pseudomonadati; phylum Pseudomonadota; class Gammaproteobacteria; order Pseudomonadales; family Pseudomonadaceae; genus Pseudomonas; species Pseudomonas sp. AC255. The sequence continues at coordinate 5,359,099 of NZ_OZ409841.1, forward strand.
CCCGGCACCAATGACCACCAGATGTTTGGGCACTTCACTCAACGACAGCGCGCCGGTGGAATCGAGGATGCGCTGGTTGTCGATCTCGACGCCGGGAAGGGAGTGGGTTCGGAGCCGGTGGCAATGATGATGTCCTTGGCGCTGAGTTCGCTCTTGTTGCCTTGGGCGTCGGTCACCGTCACTTTGCCCGGGCCGTCGATATGGCCCCAACCCTTGATCCAGTCGACTTTGTTCTTGCGAAACAGAAATTCGATGCCCTTGGTCAGGCCGGCGACGCTTTCGTCCTTCTGCTTCATCATCTGCGCGAGGTTCAGCGTCGGTTTGACCTCGATGCCGAGATTGGCGAACTCTGTCCCCACCGCAGCGGCGTACAGCTCCGACGCGTGCAGCAAGGCTTTGGACGGCATGCAACCGACGTTCAGACAGGTGCCGCCGAGGGTTGCACGTCCTTCGACGCAAGCGGCCTTGAGCCCGAGCTGACCGGCGCGGATCGCTGCGTTATAACCGCCGGGGCCACCGCCCAGAATTACCACGTCATAGTTGCTCATGCGCTTGCTCCAGATTGCTCGATGGGGATAGCCAAGATTAGTTGCGATAAAGATTATGTGCGTAATATGAGCTTCGTCGAACATTTCGGTCAAGGCTTCAGGCAAGCGACAGCTGCGGCATCTTTGAATAGATGCAATTGTGTACGAATATTTCACAGTGTCCGTTATATCGTAACGCTATGAACGCTGAGCCAACATTTTCGGGGTGTTATGCAAGTCGATCTTGAGTTGGACGCCACGCCAGTCACCGGGCTGCCGCGCTTTCAGCAGGCAGCCGCGCAGTCACGCAAATTGCGTCGGTTGGCGTATGGACTCGGCGCAGTGGCCGCGTCGGGCTGGGTGCTGGCGTTTTTCGTCGGCCTGTTTGCGCCGCAGTCCCTGTGGTTACCGTTGTTGGTCAATCAGAGCGCGGCGTTGCTGGTGCTGGTCGCCGGGTTGCAATCGGCGTGGTGGGTGACGCAATGGCGCGCGCGGGTGATGCATCCGCCCGCTTCGCAATCGACCGTCATGGAAGAGGGCGGCGCAGCCGAGGGCTGGTACGAAAGGCTTCTGGAGCGCTTGAGTCAGCAGAGCCGCCATCTGCTTGGACAAATCGGCGCGCCGACATTGTGGCTCGGCGGCTGGGCGTTGCTGGTTCTGCTTGGTATTGAGCAGGTGTGGAATCTAACGTTGCCTGCGGCGGCCTTGGGGCTGTCGGCGAGCATCGGTGCGGCATTGGCGTTGTTGCTGGCGTTTGCCCTGCTGGTGCTGGAACGGCAACTGGCGCAGGAACCGCCGGCGCAATGGCCGGAAGCGGCTGCCCTGGCACAACTGACCCGGGTGGTGATCATCACCCTGTTGACCGGTGCGCCGTGTCTGTTGTTTGCCAGCGAAGACGCAGTCTGGCCGGCGCGTGTTGCGGTATTCAGCGCAATCCTGCCGATGTTGGTTGCCATCGAACTGTTATTGCGCGCGGTGCTGTCTGTTTTCAGCCCGCGCCGCGAACAACTCGAACCGACCCTGCTGGCGCGCAGTTTTATCGCCGATATGCTGCGTTGGCCGCCGCAGCCGTGGCTGGCGTTACAGCATGAAATGCACAACCGTTTCGGCATCGATTTGCGCCAGATCTGGGCCTTCAGTTACATGCGCCGGGCGTTGTTGCCGGTGTTGGCAGTGGTCGCCCTTAGCGGTTGGCTGCTGACAGGGGTACATGAAATTCCCCTGCAAGGTCGCGGCATCTATGAGCGCTTCGGTAAACCGGTACAGGTTTTCGGCCCGGGTTTGCATAGCGGGTTGCCTTGGCCATTGGGGCGTGTGATCCCCATTGAAAACGGCGTGGTCCATGAACTGGCAACCAGTGTCGGCGACAAGCCAATCGCCGTGCAGTCCGACTCCGCTGAAGGCCCGGCGCCGGTGACCGCCAACCGTTTGTGGGACGCCAGCCACGTCAATGACAAATCCCAGGTCATCGCCAGCAGCCGCGGCGCGCAACAGGGCCTGCAAATCGTCAACATGGACGTGCGCTTCGTTTATCGCATCGGTTTGAACGACGAGGCGGCACTCGCCGCGACTTATAACAGCGCCGATGTACCGACGCTGATTCGCAGCACCGCCAGCCGCATCCTGGTTCACGATTTTGCCTCGCGCACCCTCGACGGTCTGCTCGGCGACGACAGGGCAGGGCTGGCCGAGGAAATCGGTCGCTCGGTGCAAAGCGATCTGAACAGATTGAACAGTGGTGTAGAGATCCTTGCCACAGTTGTCGAAGCGATTCATCCGCCGGCCGGCGCGGCGAATGCCTATCACAGTGTGCAAGCGGCGCAGATCGGCGCGCAGGCGTTGATCGCTCGCGAACGCGGGGCGGCTGCGCAGGCCACTAACGAGGCGCAGTTGCAGGCGAGCGCGGCGCGGGATCAGGCAACGGCAAACGCGCGAGAGATCAGTGCCGCTGCGCAAACGGCAGACCTGAAATTCAGCGCCGAACAGAAAGCGTTCGCCAGTGCTGGCCAGGCCTTCGTGCTGGAGCAATATCTCAGCCAGCTCAGTCAGGGCTTGAGTAAAGGCAGGTTGCTGGTGCTCGACCATCGACTTGGCGGGAGCGCAAATGCGCCAACCATCGATCTGCGTACTTTCGCACTGCCGACTGATCCGTCGCCCGCCCGTACCACCGCTCAACCAGGAGCCACCCATTGAGCCAGTCGCCTGTTCATGACGTTCACGACCACAGCGGCCACGACCACGGCCACGGCGGGCATCACCATCATCATGGTCATCATCACCATCACGGCGAGGTGCCAGAAGCCGGACCATTTCCATGGCGGCGTATGGCCTGGGCTGCGTTGCTGGTGGCGTTTGCCATTGCCGCCGCGAGTCTGGTGCAAGTGCGCTCCGGCGAAGCCACGGTCATCACGCGTTTCGGAAATCCGTCGCGGGTATTGCTTGATCCCGGTTTGAGCTGGCGCTGGCCTGCGCCGTTCGAAGCGGCGATTCCAGTGGACTTGCGTCTACGTACCACCTCAAGTGGTTTGCAGGACGTCGGCACCAAGGACGGTTTGCGCATCATCGTTCAGGCCTACGTCGCGTGGCAGGTGCAGGGTGATCCTGAACACGTGCAGCGTTTCATGCGTGCCGTGCAGAATCAGCCGGACGAGGCGGCGCGGCAGATTCGCACCTTTGTCGGTTCGGCACTGGAGACCACGGCCAGCAGTTTCGATCTGGCCAATCTGGTCAACACTGATGCCAAACAAGTGCGCATCGGCGATTTTGAAGCGCAGTTGCGTCAGCAGATCGACCAACAGTTGCTCGCCACTTATGGCGTGCGCGTGGTGCAGGTCGGTATCGAGCGGCTGACTTTGCCCTCGGTCACGCTCAGCGCAACGGTCGACCGCATGCGCGCCGAGCGTGAAACCATTGCTACGGAACGTACAGCGATCGGCAAACGCGAAGCGGCGCAAATTCGCTCCGCCGCCGAGCGCGATGCGCGAATCGTCCAAGCTGATGCGACGGTGAAAGCCGCCGACATTGAAGCGCAATCGCGAGTCGAGGCTGCGCAGATTTATGGACGCGCCTACGCCAGCTCGCCGCAGCTTTACAACCTGCTCCGCTCGCTCGATACCCTCGGCACCATTGTCACACCGGAAACCAAACTGATTCTGCGCACCGATGCTGCGCCGTTCCGTGTGTTGGTCGACGGCCCACCGACTCTCGACAAAAAAGTCGGATCGCAGCCATGAGCGAAGAAGTTCCACGTGGAACACATGCGTTGAACAGTCCGTGGATTCAGGCCGGCCGTCTGACCTTCATCGCCTTGTATGCGATCACTGTTTTGGCCGCATTAGCATGGGCGGTCTCGAATGTCCGGCAGATTGATCCGCAAAACCGCGCAGTAGTACTGCACTTTGGCGCGCTTGATCGCGTTCAGAATGCCGGGCTGTTATGGGCGTGGCCGCAACCCTTTGAGCAGGTGATTCTGTTGCCGGCGGCTGATCGGGTGATCGAGCGTCGAGAGGAAAATCTGTTGCGCAGTGACGAGGCGTTGAAGGCTGACCGGGTGGCGTCCTTCGCTACGCCATTGAGCGATGCACTTGCCGGGTCTGGTTATTTATTGACCGGTGACGCCGGTGTGGTGCAATTGGACGTGCGAGTGTTTTACCAAGTCTCGGATCCCTATGCGTTCGTGTTACAGGGCGAACATGTGCTACCAGCGCTCGATCGGTTGGTGACGCGCAGCGCCGTAGCCCTGACCGCCGCGCGAGATCTCGACACCATTCTGGTCGCTCGCCCGGAATTGATCGGCGCCGACAATCAGGCAGCCGAGCGCCGTGAGCGATTGCGCGGTGATCTGGTGCAAGGCATCAACGCGCGTCTTGCTGAACTGAAGGCGAGCGGGCAGGGCATCGGTATCGAGGTGTCGCGGGTCGATGTGCAATCGAGTCTGCCGGAGCCAGCGATCACTGCTTTCAATGCGGTTCTGACGGCCAGTCAGCAGGCTGACAAAGCAGTGGCTAACGCGCGCACCGATGCCGAGAAACTTGCCCAGTCCGCCAACGAACAGGCAGACCGCACGCTCCAGGTGGCTCACGCGCAGGCAGGCGAGCGTCTTGCAAAAGCCTCAACCGATACCGCAACCGTCACGAGCCTGGCCACGTCTGCCGACCCGCAAATGCTCCTGCGTCTGTATCGCGAGCGCATACCGAAGATCCTGGATCAGGCCGGGTCGGTCACCACCGTCAATCCGAAAGACGATTCCCGGTTGATCATTCAAGGAGCCAGTCAATGACCGCGACCACCGCTGCTTCAAGTCTGTTGTCCTCGGCCGAACAACGTCGCGCCGCGCGCCAATTGACCCTGGCGATGCTTGCGCTCGGGCTGCTGGGTCTGGGGCTGGTCTGGCGCTGGATACTCCCGGAGCAAATCGGTGTCAGCCAACTGCTGCTGGGTTTCGCTTCTTTGCTCGTAGCGGTTCCGGTAATGCGTTCCGCCTGGTACAGCCTGCGTTATCCAAGCCTGCACGGCATCACCGATCAATTGATTGCGCTGGCCATGCTCGGTGCCTGGGCAACCGGTGATCTGCTCACCGCGGCGTTGTTGCCAATCATCATGATCTTTGGCCATGTGCTGGAAGAGCGTAGCGTCATCGGTTCTCAGGAAGCGATTAATGCGCTTGGCCGGCTGACCCGCAGCCATGCGCGCAAGCTGCAAGCGGACGGTTCGATCATCGAAGTGGACAACCGCACGCTCAGTGCTGGCGATATTGTCGAGGTGCGGGCCGGTGATCGGGTGCCGGCGGACGGTCGGGTATTGTCCGGCCAGGCGAGTCTCGATACGGCGTCGATTACCGGTGAATCGGTACCGGTGGAAGCGGGCGTGGGCATGCTGGTGTTTGGCGGCGCGATCAACCTCGATGGATTGCTGCGCGTCGAAGTCACCCGCACCGGCGACGAATCCACCTTGGGCAAAGTCATCGCCCTGATGCAAAACGCCGAGCGCTCGAAACCGCCGATCACGCGATTGCTCGAACGCTATGCCGGCAGCTACATGGTGCTGGTCTTGTTGCTGGCGGCGGTGACCTGGTTCGTCACCCATGATGCACAGGCGATGCTCGCGGTGCTGGTGGCGGCGTGTCCGTGTGCGTTGGTGCTGTCGGCGCCGGCCACGGCGATTGCCGGTGTCGCCGTCGCCGCGCGCCACGGGATTCTGATTCGCAGCTCGGCGTTCCTCGAAGAACTCGCCGATCTGACCTCACTGGTGGTCGACAAGACCGGCACGCTGACTTACGGCACGTTGCGTTTGCAGTCGATCGACAGCCTCAGTTTGGACACTAAAGAAGTGCAGGGGCTGGCCGCCAGTCTTGGCGCGGCGAGCAGTCATCCGGTGAGCCGGGCACTCGCCGGGATGGCCGATCAGGAAGCCTATTGGCCTCTGACCAACATCCATGAGCGCCAAGGCTTGGGCGTAGTGGCGACGACAGAGAAGGGCGAAGCTGCGCTCGGTCGTCCAGAGTTGTTCGCGCAACTGGGCATCACAACGACCCTCGTTCCTGAACACGATGGCCCGATTGCCGGCCTGGCTTTGAACGGTGAATTCCTCGCCTGGCTGCTGCTAGCAGACAGCATCAAACCCGAAGCGCGCTTTGCCTTGAGCGAATTGCGCGAACTGGGGCTGGGACGCCAACTCCTGCTGACGGGGGATCGTCAGAGCGTTGCCCTAACCCTGGCGCAGGAAGTCGGGCTGAATGAAGTGCAGGCGCAAGCGCTACCGGAGGACAAACTCAATCGCGTGCTCAAGGAAATCGATCACGGCTTCCGCCCGATGGTGGTCGGTGACGGCATCAACGATTCACTCGCTCTCAAGGCCGGCGTGGTCGGCGTGGCGATGGGCGCTGGCGGGGCCGATATTGCTCTGGCTTCAGCGGACATTGTGTTGATCGGCAGCGATTTGCGCCGCCTCGGTACTTGCGTGCGCTTGAGTCGTCAGTGCCGGCGTACTTTGCAGGTCAATGTGATCATCGGCCTCGGCTGGACCCTGGCGATCGTGGTCTTCGCGGCTTTCGGTTGGCTTGGCGCGGCCGGGGCGATGATCGCGGCGCTGCTGCATAACCTGAGTACCTTGTTGGTGTTGGGCAACGCCGGACGTTTGCTGCGCTTTCAGGAGCCATTGCTCAGGCTCGACCCTCAGGCTAAATGAAAGAAAATTCATCGAACCGCAGAGTACGCAGGCAGTCATCTATCGTAAGGCACGTTGCCTGTGGCGTTCAGCCGATGTGCCGATCACGATAGACAAGGCCGATCGAATCGATAGCCTGCTATTTTTCAAGGTTGGTCTACCCTCAGATCAGACGTCTGAAACAAGGGGGATTTTCCATGCTCGCGCAACTTCCACCGGCCTTGCAGAACCTGCATTTACCGCTTCGCCTGCGACTCTGGGACGGCCACGAGTTCAATCTGGGACCGACGCCCAGCGTAACCATCGTGGTCAAGGACCCGCAGATGGTTACTCAATTCACCCACCCAAGCCTGGATGTACTCGGTGCGGCGTTCGTCGAAGGCAAGCTGGAACTTGAGGGCTCGATCAGCGAGGTCATCCGGGTTTGCGATGAGTTGAGCAATGCGCTGCTCGACGAAGACGAAGACAGTCAGCCGGTGCGCGCGCAACACGACAAGGACACCGACGCCAAAGCCATCTCCTATCATTACGACCTGTCGAATGCCTTTTATCAGCTGTGGCTGGACAGCGACATGGCGTATTCCTGTGCCTATTTCGAAACCGGCAGCGAAACCCTCGAACAGGCTCAGCAAGCCAAATTCCGCCATCTGTGCCGCAAGCTGCGCTTGCAGCCGGGCGAATATCTGCTGGATGTCGGTTGTGGTTGGGGTGGTCTGGCGCGATATGCGGCGCGAGAGTTTGGCGTCAAAGTGTTTGGTATTACCTTGAGCAAGGAACAATTGGCCCTGGCGCAGGAGCGAGTCAAAGCCGAAGGGCTGGACGATCAGGTCGAACTGCAATTGCTCGACTATCGCGATTTGCCCCAGGACGGCCGCTTCGACAAGGTTGTCAGCGTCGGCATGTTCGAACACGTCGGACACGCCAATCTCGCCGAATACTGCAAAACCCTGTTTGGTGCGGTGAAGGAGGGCGGCCTGGTGATGAACCACGGCATTACCGCCAAGCACACCGATGGCCGCCCGGTTGGACGCGGCGCAGGCAACTTCATCGAAAAATACGTGTTTCCCAACGGCGAGTTACCGCACCTGGCGATGATCTCTGCCGAAATCAGTGAAGCGGGACTGGAAATTGTCGATGTCGAAAGCCTGCGCCTGCATTACGCGCGCACGCTCGATCACTGGAGCGAGCGACTGGAGGACAACCTCGAAGCTGCGGGGAAACTGGTGCCTGAGCAAGCACTGCGTATCTGGCGTCTGTATCTGGCCGGTTGCGCTTATGCCTTCGCGCGGGGCTGGATCAATCTGCATCAGATCCTCGCTGTGAAAGCGCATCCGGATGGCAGCCACGAACTGCCTTGGACCCGCGACGATATCTACCACCCCTGAAACGGGCCACTCAGAGTATCGGCGAAATCAGCCGGGCGATCCGCATGCCGACCTGTTGCAGGCGGTGGATCTCCCGGCTTTCTTCTTTGGCCACCTCATCGGCCTGGGCGAAATCGTCATTGAGCATGTGTTCCACGGCGGCGGCGAACTCACTGTCGACGGTCAGCAACATCACTTCGAAATTCAGGCGGAACGAGCGATTGTCCAGGTTGGCGCTGCCGATGGCGCTGATTTCGCTGTCGATCAACACCACTTTCTGGTGCAGAAAACCCGGTCGATAACGGAACACCCTAACGCCGGCCCGTACCGCTTCAAAGGCATACAGGCTTGAGGCGGCGTAGACAATGCGGTGATCAGGCCGTGACGGCAACAGCAGGCGCACATCGACACCACGCAATACCGCCAGCCTCAATGCCGCGAATACCGCTTCGTCCGGGACAAAGTACGGGCTGGTGATCCATACGCGTTGCGTTGCTGCGTGGATGGCTTCGACGAAAAACAGCGAGCAGGTTTCGTAGGCATCCGCCGGGCCGCTGGCAAGCAATTGGCAAAGCACGCCATCCTCCGGGTACGTATCCGGCAGGATCAACGGCGGCAGAGTGCGAGCAGCCCAGAACCAGTCTTCCGCGAACGATTCCTGCATGCAGGCCACCACCGGCCCGCGGACTTTGACGTGGGTGTCACGCCATGGCGCCAATGGTGGCTTCTCACCCATGTATTCATCGCCGACGTTATGCCCGCCGACAAAGCCGACTACGCCATCGACCACAACGATTTTGCGGTGGTTGCGGAAGTTGACCTGAAAGCGGTTGAGCCAGCCGCTGCGCGTGGCAAAGGCTTTGACCTCGACGCCGGCATCACGCAGCGCCTGCACGTAATGATGGGGCAGGGCATGGCTGCCGATGCGGTCGTAAAGCAAATGAATTGATACGCCTTCGGCGGCTTTCTTCAACAGCAAATCACGCAAGCGCTGGCCGAGCCGGTCGTCGTGAATGATGAAGAATTGGACCAGCACTGCTTGCCTGGCTTGTTCGATCGCCTGAAATATCGCATCGAAGGTCGAGGTGCCGTTCACCAGCAGTTGCACCTCGTTGTTCGCCAGGCACGGCATGCGCCCCAGTTTCGGCATCGCGCGCAGTGAGGCGTAGGCACTCGAAGCGCGAGCGGCCAGGGCTTCCTCCACCCACGGACGCCAGTTCAGTTCGGAAATGGCCAGGCGCATCTGCTCGTTGGCCTGGCGCCGGGCCTTGATGTAGCCATCGAAGGTGCTGCGACCAAATACCAGATACGGAATAAGCGTGAAGTAGGGAATGAAGATCAACGACAATGCCCAGGCGATCGAGCCTTGCGCTGTGCGCACGGTGAGCACCGCATGGATCGCCGCGATCGAACCGAGTGTGTGCAACAGGGCGATCAGGTAACCGAAAATGTGCGGTCCGAAAAAATCCATGGGGCAGCCTTGCTCCGCGAGATGCAATGCTTAACAGACCATGTTCTGCGGCGAATGTCTCTATTTAATCGGCGCATGAACCGACACAATCGGCCGGCGTCTAACGGCCACAACTGATCAGGAGTTACTCGATGAACGTTCGTCTGCTGGGTTTGGCGCTGGGTCTGGGTTTGGCATTACCGGTGGTTGCGCAGGCACAAATGCTGCAGCCGGGGTTGTGGGAAATGTCTTCGAGCAATCTGAAGGTCGATGATCAGGCCATGGACGTGCAATCGATCCTTGGCCAGATTCAAGGCCAGATCACCCCGCAGCAGCGGGCGGCGCTGGAGAAGAACGGCATCAACATCGGCGGTAAAGGTATCCGGGCCTGCCTGACGCCGCAGCAGGTGGCAACCAACGATATCCCGCTGGCCGATCCGCAATCGGGCTGCAAGCAACAGATCACCGAGCGCACCGGCAATCAATGGAAATTCCGCTTCAGCTGCCCGAAAGCCCAAGGCACCGGTGTGGCGACATTCCTCAGTGACCGCGAATTCACCACCGTTGCCAATGGCACCTTCAACGCCATCGGCATTAACCAGAAGGGTAGCCTGGAAACCCGTGCGGTGTGGCTGGGTCAGGATTGCGGCACGGTAAAACCCCGCGCTTAAAACCTTCGCAGCGCTCCACAGTTGGAACCCATTCCAACTGTGGGAGCGAGCCTGCTCGCGAATAGATCGGAAGTTCGCCTCAAGTCATGGCTGACTCAACGCCTTGTACAACGTATTGAGGTTGTATTCGAACAGCCCGGTAAAGGTGCTCGCCGGTCCACTCACCGCCAGCGCATCCGAGTACAGCGTGCCGCCGATGTGTGCGCCGCTTTCATCCGCGATCTGCTTGAGTAGACGCGCGTCCTTGATGTTCTCCATGAACACCGCTTTGACCTTCGCCTGGCGAATCTGCGTGATCAGCGCAGCGACTTCGGCGGCAGAGGGTTCGCGTTCGGTGGACAAACCCTGTGGCGCGATAAAGTCGATGCCATAGGCCTGACCCAGATAGCCAAAGGCATCGTGGCTGGTGACGATCTTGCGATTACCCGGCGGCAGCGCGCCGAGTTTGTTTTTGGCTTCGGCGAGCAGGGCATAGATCTGCTTGAGGTAGGTCTGGCTGTTGCGCTCGTAGTCAGGCTTGTTGGCCGGGTCGGCGGCGATCAGCGCCTTGGTGATGTTGGCGACGTACAACTCAGCGTTCGCCAGATTGTGCCAGGCGTGTGGATCCGCAACAGTCTCGCCGTCTTCATCGAGCGAACGTGGAATCACCCCGCGACTGGCGCTGATCACCGTCGCCTTGCTGTCGGTGCTGGTCACCAGGCGATCCAGCCAAGGCTCGAAACCGAGGCCGTTCTTGATGATCACTTTGGCTTTGAGCAATGCCTTGGCATCGTCCGGTGTTGGCTCGTAGGTGTGCGCATCGGCATCTGCGCCGACCATGTTGGTGATCTCAACGTGTTCGCCGCCGACCTGATGAACCATGTCGGCAAGGATGCTGAAGCTGGTAACCACCGGCAGTTTTTCGGCAGCCGACAGTGACATCGACAGCATCAGGCTGAACAGCACGAGTAGAGCGCGCATCGGGAAACACCTCATTGGGATGTGAGCAAAGGCGGGCGGCGCAGCAAACCGTGAACCGGTCCAAACACCACCGACAGCAGATAGCCGGCCCCGGCAACCAGGACGATGGCCGGGCCGCTGGGCAGCGAGTAATAGAACGACAGCAGCAAACCGAGCCACACCGACACGCAGCCCATGACGGCGGCGACGCCAATCAGTATTGGCAGACGGCGACTCCAGAATCTCGACGCGGCAGCCGGAAGCATCATCAGCCCGACTACCATCAGTGCGCCGATGGCCTGAAAGCCGATCACCAGATTCAGCACGACCAGGGTCAGGAACACGCCATGAGCCAGTGGCCCGAGACGACTGACCGTGCGCAAGAACAGCGGGTCGAGTGTGTCCAACAGCAGGGGTCTGTAGATCGCGGCCATAGCCATGAGGCTGATGGCCGAGACCCAAAGCATGCCGGTCAGCGTCGGTCCATCCACGGCTAGCGCCGAACCGAACAGCAAGTGCAGAAGGTCGAGGCGCTTGCCGGCAATACCGAGAATCAGCACGCCGCTGGCGAGTGAAATCGGATAGATCGCGGCGAGACTGGCGTCCTCGCGCAAACCCGTACGCCGGGTTATCCAGGCTGCAAGTCCGGCCATGCTCAGGCCGGCGCCGAGGCCGCCGAGCGTCAGGGCAGGAAGGCTCAAACCGGCAAACCAGAATCCCAGCGCTGCACCAGGGAGAATGCCGTGGGCGACAGCGTCGCCGATCAGGCTCATCCGTCTGAGAATCAGAAACACGCCCAAGGGCGCCGTGCTGCACGCCAACACTAAGCCGCCTAGCAAGGCCCGGCGCATGAACACAAACTCGCTGAACGGCTGCCAGAAATGGCTGACGGTGGCGAGCATCAGGCGACCTGCATGTGCGGTGTCGGCTGGATCAGTTCTCGGCTGGTTCCGTACACGCAGTGGCCGTTTTTGATCAGCAGCGTATGCGGAACATGTTCTCGTACCGCCGCCAGGTCATGGCAGACCACGACCAGTGTCCGGCCCTCGGCGTGCCAGTGGTGAATGTGTTGCCAGAGCAATTGCTGGCCGAGATCGTCGAGTGCGGCGTGCGGTTCATCGAGCAACAGCACCGGGGCGTCAGCGAGGCTCAGTCGTGCGAGCAGGGCACGTTGTAGCTCACCGCCGGACAGGGCCATCAACGGACGCTGTTCGAGGCCACTCAAGTGCCAGTCTTCCAATGCGTTTTTCAGTCGCTGCGTGCGCAGTTGCGTCGACAGCCGGCGGCCCCAGAAACCTGCGGCGATGAGTTCTTCCAGGCTTATTGGAAATTGCCGATCCAAGTGCTGCTGTTGCGGCAGAAAGGAAATTCCGCTTTGGCGTGGAACAGCCGTTTCCACTTTGCCAGCGAGAGGCTTCTGCAATCCGGCAATGACCTTTAGCAGGCTGCTTTTGCCGCAGCCGTTGGCGCCGATGATGGCGGTCAGGCTGGCGCTCTCGAACTCAAGACTCAGAGGCGTCGTCAGCGGTTGGCCGGGAGCGCCCCAGACCAGCGATTGGCAGCGGATCATTGCTGCTCCCGGTGCCAACTGCTCTCGGCGACAGCGTCATGGGCGTGCAGGCTTTCGGCGTGGATCACGCGGATATGCAATTGTTTGATGCCGGGCGTGCGCTGCAGTGCCAGATTGAGGCGGCGCGCGGCGTCTTCGCAGAACATCAGGTTTTGCCCATTGGCGAGTGCGAAGGCTTGCTCGTCGGGGCGCTTTACTGCGGTCTGCACGGCTGTGCCGAGGGCTGCTTCAGCGTCATCGATGATCGCTGTCAGCGGTAGCTCGTCGATGAAATTGTCGAGATGCAGGTGCAGTTGCGCATAGCTACGTTGGCTGTGCGGCGTCGCTACGATCCCTTTGGTTGAGCCAAGCCATGCCAAAACATCGGCATGTTGCAGAGCCTTGTTGGCGAAGTCGTCGATGAATTGCTGCTGGATCAATTGCCTTGCCAAGGCTGCCGAGCAGGGGCATGTCGAGGAATAGGGCACCTCGAGTCTTAGTTCCACGTGGAACATTTGCTGTTTCAGGCTTGCTGAAATGGTTGTCGGATAGGATTTCCAGCCGGCTAGGGGGCTGACTAACGCCGGTCGTTTCAGCAATAAGTCGGTGTGAATGTTCAGATATGCGCAGGCGGATAGACCTTGGTGACTTACCAGAAAACCCTTGAGTACCTGATGCAGCAGAGCGGGAGAAAGGCGTCGCTGTTCGAGGGCTTCGAGTGCCAGATACAAGCGCGACATGTGAATACCACGCGCTTCACCATCATCGAGACTCACGCCAGCGTCGACTCTGGCGCTGAGGCGTTGGCTTTCGAGCACAACGGGTAGGGCAATCCCACGCATGCCTACCCAATCGAGTGGCAGTGCCTGGCGCGCAGATTGGGCGGCGATATCCGGGAGAGTAAGAGCATTCATGGTTGAGACCGTCGTATTGATCTCTATTTACGTTACATTATAACAATCCATTCAGCGATGCTTTTTTCATGAAAAGGTTTTCACTAGCAGCCCGTCATCCGGCTGCAAGTGAACCTTGCGCTGCTACCACCCGAGCTGGAAAAACGGTTGATGGTCGTCCAGCCGACACGACGGGTATAGCCAACCCAAGCCTCGCCATCGGAGGCGATGCCGGTAAAAAAGGTTAATTGGCCGAAGCGGCTGTTGGTTTGCGCCCAATAGCGATGGCCGTCCTTCTCGAATCCGCGCAGGTAAAGCGTGGTGCCGACCGTATTGACGCTATAGGCATTGCCGTCGGCGTCCACACATGCCAGCAAATTAGCGCTGCGCGTGCAGTGCACGAGCGCCGGCATTTGCGCTTGGGCTTGGCCGGCCAGCGACGTAGCGCAGCTCAAAAGCAGGTATTTCAACCCATTGTTAATTGCGAGTTTCCACGATCGGTGGTGCGGCAATTTGCGAAATCTCCTGCGTCGGACTGGCAAGCTCAGGTTGTTATACCATAACATAAATCGCCACCAGCCTGAGCTGCCGATCACAATCGTTTGCCTTCATTGCCCCGAGTAATGGAGCGCAACACGCCAAGCGCACACCTGAAAGCGCAAATCGGCTGCCATTTATGAGGATTATCCAATGTCAGCCAAATTGCCCGTCACCGTACTTTCCGGATTTCTCGGCGCGGGAAAAAGTACACTTTTGAATTACGTACTACGTAACCGAGACGGCTTGCGTGTAGCGGTGATCGTCAACGATATGAGCGAAATCAACATCGATGGCAGTGAAGTCCAGCGTGATGTCAGCCTGAACCGCGCTGAGGAAAAACTCATCGAAATGAGCAATGGCTGTATCTGCTGTACGTTACGTGAAGACCTCCTTGAAGAAGTCAGCAAACTCGCTCGCGAGGATCGTTTCGATTACCTGCTGATCGAATCAACCGGCATTTCCGAACCGCTTCCGGTCGCTGAAACCTTCACCTTCCGCGATGAACAAGGGCAAAGCCTCGCCGACATCGCGCACCTGGACACCATGGTCACGGTCGTCGACGGCGTGAATTTCCTGCTCGATTACCAGGCGGCCGAAAGCCTGGCCTCTCGCGGCGAAATCCTTGGTGAAGAAGACGAGCGTTCCATCACCGATCTGTTGATCGAGCAGATCGAGTTCGCCGACGTCCTGCTGATCAGCAAAATCGACCTGATCAGCCAGCACGAGCGCGAAGAACTTACCGCGATCCTCAAGCGCCTCAATGCCCAGGCTGAAATCATTCCAATGGTGATGGGCGAAATCCCCCTGGAGAAAATCCTCAACACCGGTCGTTTCGATTTCGAGAAGGCCGCACAAGCGCCTGGGTGGCTGCAGGAATTGCGCGGTGAGCACGTCCCGGAAACACAGGAATACGGCATCGCCTCGACGGCCTACCGCGCGCGCCGGCCATTCCACCCGCAACGCTTTTTCAGCTTCATTGACCGCCCATGGCTGAACGGCAAGCTGCTGCGCTCCAAAGGCTTCTTCTGGCTCGCCAGCAAACCCACCGATGCCGGTAGCTGGTCTCAAGCCGGCGGTTTGATGCGGCATGGATTCGCCGGGCGCTGGTGGCGTTTCGTAGCAAAGAACCAATGGCCCGAAGATCAGGAAAGCGTGCAGGCGATCATGGATAACTGGACTCCAAGCGTAGGAGATTGCCGGCAGGAACTGGTATTCATCGGTCAAAACATAGATTTCCTGCAACTGTCCGCCGAACTCGATGCCTGCCTTTTGACCGATGAAGAAATGGCCATGGGTGTAGAAGGCTGGCGTTTGCTGCCTGATCCATTCGGCCCGTGGCAAGAAGAGGCCGCCTGATGCTCGCACTCAAGGATCAGCCGCTTCTTACCCGTCATCAGCACCAGGGTGTGACACCGCAAACGTTGACGCGAATCCTGGACGACCAGACCAATCTCGCCGTCTGGCAACGCCAGCTACCCGTGCACATCGCCGATTTTGCGCAATTGGTGCTGTCGCTCAACGAGCCCTTGGCCGAGTCGCTGTGTCTGGAATTGCCCGACGAAGATGCCGAACCGGATCTCGCCGGTCTGGCTGCAGGGCTGTGTGATCTGCAAGGATTCGAAGGTTTCATCAGCGACCTCAAGTGGCTGATCAGTGCCTTCGCCTGTCTGTTGGGCGCGCGGCGTATCGGCGTGCGTTTGCGCGTGCTGGACAAGGCCATGTGTCCGCGTTTCCACGTCGATCACGTGCCGGTGCGCCTGATCACTACTTACGCTGGCATCGGCAGCCAATGGCTTGAGGAGGGTGCGATGGACCGCGCGCAACTTGGCCAGTCCAATGCCGAACCGCAAGATCCAGCGTCGATTCGTCAGCTCAACAGCGGCGACGTCGCGCTGCTCAAAGGCGAAAAGTGGCACGGCAATGAAGGCTTCGGCCTGATCCATCGTTCGCCGCAACCGGCACCCGGTGAGCGCCGTCTGTTGCTGACCCTCGACTGGCTCGGCTGACACATCAGGGCTTGCGCCAGACGCCCTGGCTCTGGCCTTCGCAATATGGCTTGAGATACGCCGTATCGGTGGCCACGCCGTAATAGTGGATATCCTGGCGATAGGGCATATTGGCGACTTGCGCGTTGCTGCACACGCCGAAAGCGCCGCTCGGGCACTGGTCGACGTACTGCACCTCGACCTTCTGCCCGGCCAGCGTCGGTTGGCAGAAGCCGTCATTGAACAATTTCTGCGGAATCGTCCGGTTCTGCTGACAGACTTTGACGTCGAGCCGTTCGCCCTGTGTGTGCACCACGCAGGCCTGAGCCCACGCTTCACTCGACAGCAGCGCCAACAGCAACGACCATCCCGACCAGCGCATCTTCGATCTCCTCAATAACTGTCCGCAGAAAGTACCCGCCATGTTGCAGAACATTCCGACCCACGTCATCGCCGGCCCGTTGGGCGCCGGCAAGACCAGCCTGATTCGCCAGTTGCTGGCGCAACGGCCGGCGGACGAACGCTGGGCGGTACTGATCAACGAGTTCGGCCAGATTGGTCTGGACGCCGCGTTGCTGACTCGCGACGACGATGGTATCGCACTGGGTGAGGTGGCCGGGGGCTGCCTGTGTTGCGTCAATGGCGCGCCATTCCAGATCGGCCTTGGCCGCCTGCTGCGCAAGGCCAGGCCGGATCGACTGTTTATCGAGCCATCCGGGTTGGGCCATCCGGCGCAGCTGTTCAAGCAACTTAACGAGGCGCCGTGGCTGGGCGTGCTGGCGGTTCAGCCCTGTGTTCTGGTTCTGGACGCTCAGGCATTGCACGCGGGTAGGGACTTGCCGGACGCCCAGCAGCAAGCGTTGGCCAGCGCGGGGTTGTTGCTGTTGAACAAGGCGGAAGATCTCAATGAAACAGCTCGAGACAGAATCGCCAGCCAGTTGCCGCCCGTCAGGCTGATCTGGACGCAGCAAGCCCAGCTGCCTCTGAGCGAGCTGCCGGGGGTGAAAGTAAAAGCAAACGAAGGCGCAGGTCATCTGCCGCTGCCCACTGGATTGGCACAGCTGCCAGCGCTCTGGAGCGATCCGGCCGAACCGATTTGCCTGAGTCAGGCGCAGGAGGGTGGGTGGAGCATCGGTTGGCGCTGGCATCCGCAGCAGGTATTTGATCAAGCACGCATCGCCTATTGGCTGAGCGCGCTCGACTGGAACCGGGCGAAACTGGTTATCCACAGCACGGATGGCTGGGTTTCGGGCAATGCCCTGGAGCATGCCGAGCTGAGTTGGCAAGCCAGCGAATGGCGAAAAGACTCAAGAATCGAGCTGATCTTCGCTGAACCGCAGAACATCGAACAGCTGCAAGCCGGTTTGGCTGAATGCCGGATTCAGTGAGTCAGCTCAAGGCTTCCACTTGGTATGTTCCTGGCGCCACTGGCTCAGCTCGATGACTTCTGCGCGAGGCTTGTGCACTTCGACCACCGGCGGCGTGTCGTCGAACGGCGCCGGGTAGGGCGCCAGTTCAATCTGCGCACTGTGCGCGCCGAACTGGGTGACGGTGCCGTTGTGGCGGCTTTCGCCAGTCACGGTGAACTCGAAGTTGTAGACCCGCGCCAGTCGTCGGCGACCGTTGGCATCCCTGATCAGCCCGATCTTTTTCAGCGCGACGTTACCGTCCAGCAGCTCGACGCCGACATTGGTGCAATGCTGTTTGACCCGCTCCAGCGCGCGCTCGCGCAAGCCGTGGTTGTGCCATAGCCAGGCACCAGCGGCGGCGAACAGCATCAGCACGAAGATGTTTTCCAGGGTCAGCATCGACATCGAACTCCAAAAGATGGCGTCAGCTTAACTGTCTCGCCGGTCTGTCGTACAGGCTGTGTTTCGTCGCATACTGCGCGGCTTGAATTTCAATCGTTTTACGGAATGACCCGAATGAAACGTACGCCTCATCTGCTCGCCATCCAGTCCCACGTGGTGTTTGGCCACGCCGGCAACAGCGCTGCGGTTTTTCCGATGCAGCGCGTCGGGGTCAACGTCTGGCCGCTCAACACCGTGCAGTTCTCCAACCACACCCAGTATGGTCAGTGGGCCGGTGAAGTGCTGGCACCGCAGCAGATCCCCGAGCTGATCGAAGGCATCGCTGCGATTGGCGAGCTGGGCAATTGCGACGCGGTGCTGTCCGGCTATCTCGGTAGCGCCGCGCAGGGCCGGGCGATTCTCAGCGGTGTGGCGCGGATCAAAGCGGTCAATCCGAAGATGCTGTATCTGTGTGATCCGGTGATGGGCCATCCAGAGAAGGGTTGCAGCGTGCCCACCGAGGTCAGCGATTTCCTTCTCGATGAAGCGGCGGCCGTGGCGGACATCATGTGCCCGAACCAGTTGGAGCTGGACAGTTTTTCCGGGCGCAAGCCGCAGTCGCTGTTCGATTGCCTGGCGATGGCACGGGCGCTGCTGGCGCGCGGGCCGAAAGCGGTACTGGTCAAGCATCTGGATTATCCGGGCAAACCGGCGGATGGCTTCGAAATGTTGTTGGTGACGGCTGAGGGCAGTTGGCATTTGCGCCGTCCCTTGCTGGCGTTTCCGCGTCAGCCGGTGGGGGTGGGCGACCTAACGTCCGGCCTGTTCCTGGCGCGGGTACTGCTGGGCGACACGCTGTTGGCGGCATTCGAATTCACCGCAGCAGCGGTGCATGAGGTGTTGCTGGAAACCCAGGCGTGCGCCAGTTATGAGCTGCAACTTGTGCGGGCGCAGGATCGCATTGCGCATCCGCGGGTGAAGTTCGAGGCGACCGCGATCAGTCTGTAATCTCGTCGTTGTTCAAAAAGATCGCAGCCTTCGGCAGCTCCTACATGGGTTTGCATTCCAAAATGTAGGAGCTGCCGAAGGCTGCGATCTTTTGCTTTTTGGTCTCAGGCGTCGCCCTTGATCTCCTGATAACGCTTCTCCAGTTCCTGACGAATCTGCCGGCGCTGCTGCGCCTGCATGAAGCGGCGTTTGTCTTCGCTGTTCTGCGGTTGCAACGGCGGCACGGCGGCCGGTTTGCGCTGATCATCCACCGCGACCATGGTGAAGAAGCAGCTGTTGGTGTGGCGCACCGAGCGTTCGCGGATGTTTTCGGTGACCACTTTAATGCCAACTTCCATCGACGTGTTGCCGGTGTAGTTGACCGAGGCCAGGAACGTCACCAGTTCGCCGACATGAATCGGCTCGCGGAAAATCACCTGATCCACGGACAGGGTCACCACGTAGCGCCCGGCATAACGGCTGGCGCAGGCGTAGGCCACTTCGTCGAGGTATTTGAGCAGGGTGCCGCCGTGGACATTGCCAGAGAAGTTGGCCATGTCGGGGGTCATCAGTACCGTCATCGACAGCTGGGCGTTTCCGGGTTCCATAACGTTCTCACGGATCAAGGCTGATAGCAGGAAGCGCCTCTGCGGGCACCTGGTGGCTTTTCAAAAAGCACCGTTATCGGGACGCCGCGCGGCGGGCCGCCGTCACGCCGGTAGCGATCTGTTTCCATATATTGCACCGGCTTCCAGAGCGAAGTCGCGGTGTTAACCTGCAAAAGCCCTGCCCAAGGGCAATTCCTACATTAAAAGCGGATTTTTACCCTGCTCGCGCAGAACGTCTTACGTCTGTCCGCGCGCCTCGTCATCAAGGAGCCTACGCCATGCATGCCATCAGTTTTATTCAGGATCTGGCAGTGATCATGCTGGTCGCGGGCGTGGTAACCGTACTGTTTCATCGTTTCAAACAACCGGTGGTGCTCGGCTACATCGTCGCCGGCTTCATCATCGGCCCGCATACGCCGCCGTTCGGCCTGATTCACGACGAAGAAACCATCAAGACCCTGGCCGAACTCGGGGTGATCTTCCTGATGTTCTGCCTTGGCCTGGAGTTCAGCCTGCGCAAGCTGTTCAAGGTCGGCGCCACGGCGTTCATTGCCGCATTTCTCGAAATCATCCTGATGATCTGGATCGGCTACGAAATCGGCCGCTGGTTCGACTGGAACACCATGGATTCGTTGTTCCTCGGCGCGATTCTGGCGATCTCCTCAACCACCATCATCGTCAAAGCGCTGAATGACCTGAAGATGAAGAACGAGCGCTTTGCGCAGTTGATCTTCGGTGTACTGATTGTCGAGGACATCCTTGGCATTGGCATCATTGCGTTGCTGTCGAGCATCGCCGTCAGCGGCACGGTGAGCTCGGGCGAAGTCTTCTCCACGGTCGGCAAGCTGTCGCTGTTCATGATCGTCGCGCTGGTCATCGGCATTCTGTTGGTGCCGCGTCTGCTGGCTTATGTGGCGAAATTCGAAAGCAACGAGATGCTGTTGATCACCGTGCTCGGCCTGTGTTTCGGCTTCTGTCTGCTGGTGGTCAAGCTCGAATACAGCATGGTGCTCGGCGCTTTCCTGATCGGCGCGATCATGGCCGAGTCCCGGCAATTGCTGAAAATCGAACGGCTGGTCGAGCCGGTTCGCGATCTGTTCAGCGCAATCTTTTTCGTCGCCATCGGGCTGATGCTCGACCCGCTGATTCTCATCGAATACGCCTGGCCGATTGCGGTGATTACCGTGGCCGTAGTGCTGGGCAAGATGTTGTCCTGCGGCCTCGGTGCGTTTATCGCTGGCAACGACGGACGGACCTCACTGCGGGTCGGCATGGGTCTGTCACAGATCGGCGAATTTTCCTTCATCATCGCCGCGCTGGGCATGACCTTGCAGGTGACCAGCAACTTCCTCTACCCGGTCGCTGTAGCCGTGTCGGTGATCACCACACTGCTGACACCGTATCTGATCCGCGCGGCGGATCCGTTGTCGATCAAGCTCTCGGCAGTCGTGCCCAAGCGTCTAGGGCGTGTACTCGGCATGTATGGCGAATGGTTGCGCAGCATCCAGCCGCAAGGTGAGGGCGCGCTACTGGCGTCGATGATCCGACGGATCCTGTTGCAGGTCGGGGTCAATCTGGCGCTGGTGATTGCGATCTTCTTTGCCGGCGCATATTTCGCCGAGCGCATGTCGTTGTGGCTGCAGGACTGGATCAGCGATCCGAGCTGGCAGAAGGCACTGATCTGGGGCGGTGCGTTGCTGGTCTCGCTACCGTTCCTGATTGCGGCTTATCGCAAGCTCAAGGCGCTGTCGATGCTGTTGGCGGAGATGGGCGTCAAGCCGGAGATGGCCGGGCGTCACACACAGCGAGTGCGCCGGGTGATCGCCGAAGTGATCCCGATTCTCTCGCTGCTGGTGATTTTCCTGCTGTTGGCAGCCTTGTCGGCCAGTATCCTGCCGACCAACAAGCTGCTGGTGCTGATCGCAGTCGTGGCGGCCGCCGTAGCGGCACTGCTCTGGCGCTGGTTCATTCGCGTGCATACGCGTATGCAGGTGGCCTTGCTGGAAACCCTCGACAACCACAAGGAGTCGTCGGGGCATTGACCACCCGAGGCGTTTGGCGGATCAGCTTTCCAGCCAGACGTCCCGCGCCCAGTGCCACACCGATTCCCAGGTTTCTTCAGCAATCAGTTCTTCTTCGGCCTGCCACAGCACCACGGTGCCGTCTTCTTCGACACAGTAGTAGTCATCGCCGTCCTGACAGATCGGGATCAAGCTGCGATCAACACCCGCGTCCCATGCATTGGCCGCCACGTCCGGCAGATAGGTGTGCGATTGCGGGTCAGTGACGGTCACCGGCTCGAGGCTGCCATAGACCACATCGCTGACGGTCAGCAAAAATTCTTTGAAGACGAACGGAATGTCGATGAACAGTTGTTCTTCGATTTCTACCAGCAGGTCTTCGTCAGGCAATTCCAAAGGAACCGGTACGGGTTCGTTGGCTTCGCGCAGTTGTTCGATGATTTCTTCCACGTCCGGGATCCTCTTGCTGAATGGCGCGGTTTATATGGGCCGGTTTATACAGTAGCTCGCCATAGATGCAACCGTGAAATGAAAAACCCCGGCCGGGGCCGGGGTTCTGTTACCGCAAGTGAAGCGCAGCAGGGATCAGCCGTTCTGGCGGATACCGGCGACCAGCCAAGGCTGGTTGTCGCCCTGCGGACGTTCCATGTTCCAGCTTTCGCTGAACACTTCGCCCTGGTCGAAACGCGAGGTTTTCGACACGCCGGTGAAGGTCAGGGTGGCGATGGTCTTGTCGGCACGATCGTCGACGCCGTCCAGTTGCACCTGCAGGTTGTCGATGTAGGTCGACTGGAAGCCATCGCCCAGATCCGCACGCTCACGCTTGAGGAACTCAAGCATTTGCGGGGTCACGAACTCGGCGATCTTGTCCATTTCGTTGGCGTCCCAGTGCTGCTGCAGCGACTGGAAGTGGCTACGCGCAGCTTCAAGGAAGCGCTCTTCGTTGAACCAGGCCGGTGCGTTGATCACTGGACGGGCGGCAGCCGGAGCAGCCGAACCACCGAAGATCGAACCCATGGCGGCAGGCTTCTGCTCGAACACTTCACGCTGCATCGGCGCGCCGGCCGGAGCGAATTGCTCCTGCTGCTTACGACGACGGGCGGCGATGAAGCGGAAGATCACGAACGCGATCAGGGCCATGATCAGGATGTCGAAGATCTGCATGCCCTGGAATCCGTCGCCCATGAACATCGACGCGAGCAGGCCACCGGCGGCGATGCCCGCCAATGGGCCGAGCCAGCGCGAAGCACCGCCGGCCTTGGCCGCGGCGCCAGCAGCACCGGCAGCGCCAGCGGTCGCTGCTGCGCCGCCCACGCCTGGAGAAGAGGGAGCCATCTGGCTGGTCTGGTGCGTCGGCGCAGCGCCGGCGCTTTTGCCACCACCAAAGCGCTTGGCGTTGGCGTCGAGGCTCATCGTCAGGCCGATGCACAACGCCATGGCGATGCTAAGAAAACGTTTCATAAAGGGTATTCCCGTTTTGTGGAGACACGCGCGCCATGTTGCACAGCTGAAGTGTTACTGGCTAGCGAGAGAGTGTTTCGGGCTTTTGCCTGACAGGTTGCGTTCAGCTTGGCGAGGCAATCAGCCGATGTACTTTTGTCTGTAGGAAAAGGCGATAGGTTCAGAGGGATTGATGCACTTGCGCCGCATAACCTGTGGGAGCGAGCAGGCTCGCTCCCACATGGGTTCAGTGCCGGTGATTAGATCGCTTCCAGCTTGGCATAGCCGAGCATCAGCCACTTGCTGCCTTCGCTGAAATTCACCTGTACCCGGGCCTGGGCGCCGGAGCCTTCGAAGTTGAGGATCACGCCCTCGCCGAAGATCGAGTGACGTACGGCCTGACCGAGCACAAAACCGGTTTCCGGAATCTCGCTGCCGCTGAACAGGCTGCTGCCGCTCATCGACTGGTTGCCGCCGAACGGTCGGCTGACGCTATTGGACAGGCGCACTTCCTGGATCAGGCCTTTGGGCACCTCGCGGACGAAACGCGATACCTTGTTATAGGTTTCGCTGCCGTACAGGCGCCGGGTTTCCGCGTAGGTCATGACCAGATTCTGCATCGCCCGGGTGATACCGACGTAAGCCAGGCGCCGTTCTTCCTCGAGACGACCCGGTTCTTCCAGGCTCATCTTGTGCGGGAACAGGCCTTCTTCCATGCCCACGAGGAACACGTAAGGGAATTCCAGACCTTTGGCGCTGTGCAGGGTCATCAGTTGCACACTGTCTTCGTGCTCGTCGGCCTGAGTATCGCCGGCCTCCAGCGATGCGTGGCCGAGGAATGCCGCCAGTGGCGTGAGTTCTTCGTCCTCTTCGGTGTTCTCGAAGTTACGTGCGGCGCTGACCAGTTCCTCAAGGTTTTCTACCCGGGCCTGGCCTTTCTCACCTTTTTCCGCTTCGTGATAAGCGATCAGGCCGGATTGCTCGATGACGGTTTGCGTCATCAGGTGCAGCGGCATCTCGGCGCACTTGGCGGCGAGGTTCTCGATCAGTTCGATAAATGCACCGAGCGCGCTCGCTGCACGGCCGGTCAGGCCTTTGTTGGCCACCAGCTGGCGCATCGCTTCCCACATCGATACGTCGCTGTGCCGCGCATGCTCGCGGATCGCTTCGACGGTTTTCTCGCCGATGCCCCGCGCGGGTACGTTGATCACTCGCTCCAGCGCCGCGTCGTTGCCACGACCTTCGAGCAAGCGCAGGTAGGCCATGGCGTTCTTGATTTCCGCGCGTTCGAAGAAGCGCTGACCGCCATAGATGCGGTACGGGATGCGCTCGCGCAGCAGGGCTTCTTCGAGCACCCGCGACTGGGCGTTGGAGCGGTACAGAATCGCAATATCGCTACGGGCCAGACCGGTTTTCAGCGCGCTTTCGATGGTTTCCACCACGTAACGCGCTTCGTCGTGTTCGTTGAACGCGGCGTACAGGTTGATCGCTTCGCCGTCGCCGCCGTCGGTCCACAGCTCTTTACCGAGACGCCCGGTGTTGTTGGCGATCAGCGCGTTGGCGGCTTTGAGGATACCGGCGGTGGAGCGGTAATTCTGTTCCAGACGAATCGTTTCGGAGTCCGGGAAGTCCGAAGAGTACTGATGGATGTTCTCGATCTTCGCCCCGCGCCAGCCGTAAATCGACTGGTCGTCGTCGCCGACCACCATCAGGCTGTCGCCGCCCTTGCCGAGCAGGCGCAACCAGGCGTACTGCACGGCGTTGGTGTCCTGGAATTCGTCGACCAGAATATGCCGGAAGCGCTTTTGGTAGTGCGCCAGCAGGCCGGGGTGATCGCGCCACAGATCGAGCGCGCGCAGCAGCAGTTCGGAGAAGTCGATCACGCCAGCCCGCAGGCACGCTGCCTCGTAGGCTTCGTAGATGCCGCGCATGGTGGCGAGGAACAGGTCGCCGCTGGCCTGAATGTGTTGCGGCCGCAGACCTTCGTCTTTCTGGCCGTTGATGAACCACTGCGCCTGACGCGCCGGCCAGCGTTGCTCGTCCAGACCGAGCTCGCGGATCACCCGCTTGACCAGCCGTTGCTGGTCATCGCTGTCGAGAATCTGGAAGGTCTGGCTCAGGCCCGCTTCCTGCCAGTGCGCCCGCAGCAAGCGGTGCGCGAGGCCGTGGAAGGTGCCGACCCACATGCCGGCCGGGTTGATGCCCAGCAACTGCTCGATGCGATGGCGCATCTCGGCAGCGGCCTTGTTGGTGAAGGTCACCGACAGGATGGAGTGAGGCGAGGCGTTTTCGACCTGGATCAACCAGGCGATACGGTGCACCAGCACTCGGGTTTTACCGGAACCGGCGCCGGCCAGGACCAACTGACGGCCAACGGGGGCTGCTACGGCCTGGCGTTGGGCATCGTTGAGGGAGTTCAGCAGAAGGGAGAGATCATCGCGCATCGGGGCATTCTAGGGTGCGCCGCAGGCCCGGGCAAACCGTGCGTTGCATTAGCCGATGAAAGTGCTGCCGATGACGACCGGTCGGTCACTGGCTGCAGGCTTCGGCCCGTCTCGCCTGAGGGGTTGCAGCGGTGCGCAAGCGGCGGAAAATTTCCCCGCAATTGTGATCGGCAGCAGTTTGGCATCGGGATCGGCTTGTGTATGCTCCGTCCACGTTTCGGGCGCACGCCCTCCTATAAGAACAAGAACGTTGCCCATGATCCTCAGCGCCGAACTGTCGGGGCCCTCCGTGGACCCCCGGGTGATCCGCAAGCACTATGCCGTCGAAATGGCGGTGGAGCGCACGCGTCTGCTGTATCAGGGCTCGTTGTTGCCCACGCTGTTCATGTTGATCAATGGTCTGGTCTGCGCCGCTTTGCTCTGGAGCCCGCAGCGCTACTTCGTGGTCAGCGTCTGGCTGGTGTGGCTGCTGTCGCTGGTCGCGCTGCGGGTGATTCAGGTGGCCGCGTTCGATTCGGCGATTCCCGATCGCCAGGCCCGGCCGATTTGGTTCCGCATGTTCCTGCTCGGTTCGACCATGACTGGCCTGACTTTGGCCGGAGCCGGCATCGCTCTGGTACCCGCTGACAACTTCATGCAGCAAGCCTGGGTGTTCGGCCTGATCGGCGCGGCAACACTGTCCGCCAGCGTCGCCTACGCAGTAAGCCTGCCGGCGTTCCTCTCGTTTACCTTGCCGTGCCTGCTGCCAGCGATCGGCTACCTGTTCTGGGGCGGCGACGATCAGGCGCGGGGCTGGGGCTGGCTGGGGCTGATCCTGCTCGGTTCGCTGAGCGTGGTGGCGTGGCAGGTCAATCGGCTGATCGACCGTGGATTGCTGCGGCGCTTCCAGAATCAGCACTTGATCGAGCATTTGCAGCAAGCGCAGACGCGCAGCGAACAACTCAATCAGGAGCTTGGCAAAGAGATCGAACAGCGCCGCTGTGCCGAGGCGCAATTGCGTGAAGCGCAGGTCGATCTGGAAGATCGCGTGGCCCAGCGCAGCCGCGAACTGGATGCCGCCAATCAGGCCCTGAGCAAAAGCGAAGCGCGCCTGGCGCTTGCGCTCAAGGCCAGTGAGCTCGGATTGTGGGACTGGAACCTGCAGACCGACGAAGTCCATCACACACAGATTCAGGAACTGTTCGGCCTCGCCCCGGAGTACGTCACGGCGCTGCTGCGCGACCTCAAGCCACGACTGCACCCCGAAGACGTGCCGTCACTCAAGTTCGCCCTGGTCGAGCATTTGAAGGGGCGCACCGAGGATTATCAGGTTGAGTATCGCCTGCGCCACGGCGACGGCCACTGGGTGTGGATCGAGGACCGTGGCCGCGCCGTAGAGCGCAGCGCCAGCGGCCGGGTGATCCGCATGGTCGGCACTCGCCGCGATATCAGCGCCAGCAAAAGCCTTGAAGAGCAGCAGCGGCTGGCGGCCACGGTGTTCGAAGCGGCCAGCGAAGGCATCGTGATTCTCGACCCGAACTACGCGCTGATTGCGATCAACCAGGCGTTCAGCCGGGTCACCGGTTACGAGATCGACGACATGCTCGGGCGCAACGTCGTCGAGTTGCCCTGCAGCCGCGATGCCCATCGCCACTATGTGGCGATCCGTCATGCACTGGAGCAGCACGGCAGTTGGCAGGGTGAGTTGGTGGAAACCCGCAAGAACGGCGAGTTGTACCCGCAGTGGTTGCAGCTCAACGCGGTGCGCGACAGCCGGGGCAATGTCAGCCATATTGTCGGCTTCTTCGCCGACCTCTCGGCACGGCGTGCGTCGGAAGAACGCCTGCGTTATCTGACCCATTACGACGAGCTCACCGGCCTGGCCAACCGTTCACTGTTCCGCGAACGCCTGCACGAAGCCCATCAGCGGGTGCGGCAGGGCGGGCGCCGCAGTCTCGCATTGCTGCACATCAATCTGGATCGTTTCAAATTGCTCAATGACAGCCTCGGCCATGAAGTCGCCGATCAGCTGCTACAAAAAATGGCGCGGCGGCTGGTCAATGCCTTGCCTGAGGCCGACACCATTGCGCGCTTGTCCGGAGACGAGTTTGCCGTGCTGTTCGATGCCTACGGCAATCTGTCGAGCCTGGCACGGGTAGCGACGCGGTTGTCGGCCAAGCTGCGTTTGCCGCTGAGCGTCGACGGGCATGAACTGGTGGTCAGCGCTTCGATGGGCATCAGCCTGTTGCCGGACAACGCGCGGGAGATTTCCGCGCTGGTCAGCCAGTCGAACATGGCCATGCAGCATGCCAAACATCTGGGCGGCAACAATTTCCAGTTCTTCACCGACAGCCTGCAAGCCAGCACACTCGAACGCTTGCAGTTGGAAAACCACTTGCGCCGAGCCATTGAAGAACAGCAACTGACAGTGTTCTACCAACCCAAACTGTGCCTGCAAACCGGTCGGATGAATGCCGCTGAAGCGCTGGTGCGCTGGGATCATCCGAGCATGGGCCAGGTGCCGCCGGCAGATTTCATTGGCCTGGCCGAAGAGACCGGGCTGATCGGGCCGATCGGCGAATTTGTTTTGCGTCAGGCGTGCTGGCAAGCCTGCGAATGGCAGCGCCAGGGCCTGGCGCCGATCCGCGTGTCGGTGAACCTGTCGGTGCATCAACTGCGCCAAGGCAAGCTGGTCAGTCTGGTCCGGCAAGTGCTGGAAGAAACCGGGCTGGCGCCGCACTACCTCGAGCTGGAGCTGACCGAAAGTCATTTGCTCGACAGCGTCGAACACATCATTGCGACGTTCCAGCAACTGCGCGATCTGGGAGTGAAACTGGCGATCGATGATTTCGGTACCGGGTATTCGTCGTTGAGTTACCTCAAGCGCATTCCGGTGGATTACGTGAAGATCGATCAGGCGTTCATTCGCGGCTTGAGCGAGGGCAGTGCGGACGCGGCGATCACTCGCGCGATCATCGCCATGGCCCACGGACTGGCCCTCAAAGTCGTCGCCGAGGGTGTCGAGCGTGAGGATCAGCTGGCATTTCTGCGCGCCGAACGCTGCGACGAAGTGCAAGGTTATCTGATCAGCCGGCCAGTGGACGCTGCCCGTCTGGCCGGGCTTTTGCGTGATCAGGCCAATCCGCAGTAAGGGCTACATGCACCTCAGCGCGCCTGATGCCGGGACATCGAGTTACGCATTGAGCAGGCAAAATGCCCATTCATGTAGTATAACTACAAGCTTGCTACATCCTTGCCCACAAGAAGAGTCCAGCCCCTTGAATCTGCTGCAACACATCGCCCAGTCACGTCACCTGTTACGCAAGTCGGAGCTCAAGGTCGCCGACCACGTGCTGCTTGACCCTGCGGCAGTGATGCACAGCTCCATGGCCGACCTGGCTCACAGCGTCGGCATCAGCGAGCCGACCATCGTGCGCTTCTGCCGCGCCATCGGTTGTTCCGGCTTTCAGGATCTCAAACTTAAACTGGCTCAGAGCCTGGCCGCCGGCGCCAGCTTCGGCCAGTTCGCGATCCACGAAGATGACTCCGTCGCCGACTACAGCCTGAAGATTTTCGACACCACGCTGCACACCCTGATGGAAGTGCGCGAGAAGCTCGACCCGGTGGAGCTGCAACGCGCGGTGACGCTGATGTCCCAAGCGCAGCGTGTCGAGTTCTATGGCTTCGGTGCTTCCGGAGCGGTGGCCGCGGATGCACAGCACAAGTTTTTCCGTTTGCTGCTGACCGCGGCGGCGTATTCCGATCCGCACATGCAGGCGATGTCGGCTGTGACGCTGAAGCCTACCGATGTGGCGATCTGTATTTCCCAGTCAGGGCGCTCCAAGGATTTGCTGATCACCGCTAACCTCGTTCGCGAGAGCGGGGCGTCGTTGATCACCCTGTGTCCGAGCCAGACGCCGTTGGCCGAACTGTCGACCGTCAATCTGGCGATCGATGTGCACGAAGACACCGAAATCTACACGCCGCTTACCTCGCGAATCGCCCATCTGGTGGTGATCGACGTGCTGGCGATGGGCGTGGCCATGGCGCGCGGGCCGAGCCTGGTCAATCACCTCAAGAGCGTGAAGCGCAGTCTGCGCAGTCTGCGTTTGTCGCCCAAGGCCGTGAAAGCGCTAGACGATTGAGCAAGGTCGTTCCGACCTTGTTCGCGAGCAGGCTCGCTCCCACAGGGGGGCTTCTGAGAACATAAATTCTGGGTCATAACGGGATCAAATGTGGGAGCGAGCCTGCTCGCGAAAGCGTCCTCAACAACAGCACATCCCTGCGCACATTTCATCACATTGTCATCCCCGCGCAGCCAAACCGTCATCCCCCACGCCTATCGTAAAACTCCCGTACTCGCCCTGGGAGACTCGAAATGGCTCAGCCCTACGAAGAACGCAACAGCGCCGCGAAAACCCGTCGTCAGCAGGAAGATCAGCGCCGCATGGAATTTCGCCGCGCAATCGAGGATCGCTTCGAACTTCGCCAGCTTCAGGCCGAGATCGGCGATTTTCCCGAGATCACGCACTGGCAGGCAGCGCCCGCCGCTTCCCGTCGAAACGCTCAACCAGCGCAATAATCTGCGCCCGCTCGCTGCGGATGAACGCCAGGAAGGCGTGCGCCACCGGTGACAGCCGTTTGGCTTTGGCTTGCACCAGACACCAGCTGCGCATCAGCGGCAACTCCTCGACCGGCAGCTCGATCAGGCCGCCGGTCGCCAGCTCCAGGTTCAGGGCGTGGCGCGTCAGCAGCGCCAGGCCCAGACCCGCCAATACGCATTCGCGCTGAGCTTCGGCCGAGGCCACTTCCTGGGTCTGAGTGAAGTGCACGCGCTTTTCCTTGAAATATTCTTCGCAGGCCAGACGTGTGCCCGAGCCCGGCTCGCGGATCAGCAGCGTATACGGCTCCAGATCCTGCAAGCGCAACGGGCCCATGTGTGCCAGCGGATGATCCGGGCGCGCCACGGCGACAATCGGATTGTTGAGGAATGGCAGGAATTCCAGGCCCATGTCCTGCGGCACCATCGACATGATCACCAGATCATCGCGATTGTCCGAGAGGCGGCGGATGACCTGGCCACGGTTGACCACGGTCAGCTGCAAATTGACTTCCGGATGCTGGCGCTTGAACGCGGCGAACAGATGCGGCACGAAATATTTGGCGCTCGATTCCACCGCCAGTTTCAGCTGACCCTGCAGTGAACCCTGCATGTCCGACAGTTGCATGTCGAGGTTTTCCAGTCGTCCGAAAATGTCGCGGCTGGCGCGCTGAAGCGCTTCCGCCGCCTCGGTCATGTAGAGTTTTTTGCCGACATAGTCGAACAGCGGCTGGCCAATCAGCTCTTCCAGCTGACGAATCTGTAGGCTGACGGCCGGTTGTGTGAGGGACATTTCCTCGGCGGCGCGGCTGTACGAGCGTAAATCACACACCTCATTGAAGATCTGCAATTGACGCAATGTCATACGCATCAATGACTTACGCATAGTTTTCAGGCTCGGTCAGCGGTCAGGTAATTCAACTATAAGTGTTTGCTTATGCCTGACCCAATTTTTATTCATTTTTGTTAATCCCTCAGCAGCGCTAGTGTGGACCTGCGACTGAATTGAAACATTTGGTCACGCGTCGACCTGGGTCTAGCAGGTCGTGGTGCCACCGGCTCAAGGGAACCTCCAAGTGATAAAAAGATCCTGATCGCCAACCGTGGTGAGATTGCCGTACGCATCGTACGAGCCTGCGCCGAAATGGGCATTCGCTCGGTTGCGATTTTCTCCGACGCCGATCGCCATGCCTTGCATGTGAAGCGTGCGGACGAGGCCCACAGCGTGGGTGCCGAGCCACTGGCCGGCTATCTGAACCCGCGCAAGCTGGTGAACCTGGCGGTGGAAACCGGCTGCGATGCGCTGCACCCCGGCTACGGCTTCCTTTCGGAAAACGCCGAGCTGGCGGAAATCTGCGCCGAGCGCGGCATCAAATTCATCGGCCCGTCGGCGGAGGTCATCCGGCGCATGGGCGACAAGACCGAAGCGCGCCGCAGCATGATCAAGGCCGGCGTACCGGTAACGCCCGGTACTGAAGGCAACGTCTCCGGCATCGAAGAAGCCTTGGTCGAAGGCGACCGTATCGGTTATCCGGTAATGCTCAAGGCCACCTCCGGTGGTGGCGGGCGCGGTATCCGTCGCTGCAACAGCCGCGAAGAACTCGAACAGAACTTCCCCCGGGTCATCTCCGAAGCCACCAAGGCGTTCGGTTCGGCGGAAGTGTTCCTGGAAAAATGCATCGTCAATCCCAAGCACATCGAAGCGCAGATCCTTGGCGACAGCTTCGGCAACGTTGTGCATCTGTTCGAGCGTGACTGCTCGATCCAGCGCCGCAACCAGAAGCTGATCGAGATCGCGCCGAGCCCGCAGCTGACCCCGGAACAGCGCGCCTACATCGGCGACCTGTCGGTACGTGCAGCCAAGGCTGTGGGCTACGAGAACGCCGGCACCGTGGAGTTCCTGCTCGCCGAGGGCGAGGTGTACTTCATGGAAATGAACACGCGGGTGCAGGTGGAACACACCATCACCGAAGAAATCACCGGCATCGACATCGTCCGCGAACAGATTCGCATCGCTTCCGGCCTGCCGCTGTCGGTGAAGCAGGAAGACATTCAGCACCGTGGCTTTGCGTTGCAGTTCCGTATCAACGCCGAAGACCCGAAGAACAACTTCCTGCCGAGCTTCGGCAAAATTACCCGTTACTACGCCCCCGGCGGCCCGGGCGTGCGCACCGACACGGCGATCTACACCGGCTACACCATTCCACCGTTCTACGACTCGATGTGCCTGAAACTGGTGGTCTGGGCGCTGACCTGGGAAGAGGCGATGGACCGTGGTCTGCGGGCGCTGGACGACATGCGTCTGCAGGGCGTGAAGACCACCGCCGCGTACTACCAGGAAATCCTGCGCAACCCGGAATTCCGTAGCGGCCAGTTCAACACCAGCTTCGTTGAAAGCCACCCGGAACTGACCAACTACTCGATCAAGCGCAAACCCGAAGAGCTGGCCTTGGCCATCGCCGCCGCCATCGCCGCCCACGCAGGCCTGTGAGGAATACAAGAATGAGCAAGAAAATCTTCGTAACAGACACCATCCTGCGCGACGCTCACCAATCGCTGCTCGCCACCCGCATGCGCACCGAAGACATGCTGCCGATCTGTGACAAGCTCGACAAGGTCGGCTACTGGTCGCTGGAATGCTGGGGCGGCGCGACGTTCGACGCCTGCGTGCGCTTTCTCAAGGAGGACCCGTGGGAGCGCCTGCGCCAACTGCGTGCGGCGCTGCCCAACACCCGCCTGCAAATGCTCCTGCGCGGGCAGAATCTGCTCGGCTATCGCCACTACAGCGATGACGTGGTCAAAGCCTTCGTCGCCAAGGCAGCGGTGAACGGCATCGACGTGTTCCGCATCTTCGATGCGATGAACGATGTGCGTAACCTGCGCGTTGCCATTGAAGCAGTGAAAGCTGCAGGCAAACATGCGCAAGGCACCATCGCCTACACCACCAGCCCGGTGCACACCATCGACGCTTTCGTCACCCAGGCCAAGCAAATGGAATCCATGGGCTGCGACTCGGTAGCGATCAAGGACATGGCCGGTCTGCTGACCCCGTATGCCACTGGTGAACTGGTGCGTGCTCTGAAAGCCGAGCAGTCGTTGCCGGTGTTCATCCACTCCCACGACACCGCCGGCCTGGCCGCCATGTGCCAGCTCAAGGCGATCGAAAACGGCGCCGATCACATCGATACCGCAATCTCCAGCTTCGCCTCGGGCACCAGCCACCCGGGCACCGAATCAATGGTCGCCGCGCTCAAGGGCACCGAGTACGACACCGGCCTGAATCTGGAGCTGCTCCAGGAAATCGGCCTGTACTTCTATGCCGTACGCAAGAAGTACCACCAGTTCGAAAGCGAATTCACCGCCGTCGATACCCGTGTGCAGGTCAACCAGGTACCGGGCGGGATGATCTCCAACCTCGCCAACCAGTTGAAAGAGCAGGGCGCTCTGAATCGCATGGGCGAAGTGCTCGCAGAAATCCCGCGCGTACGTGAAGACCTCGGCTTCCCGCCGCTGGTGACCCCGACTTCGCAGATCGTCGGCACCCAGGCGTTCTTCAACGTACTGGCCGGCGAGCGCTACAAGACCATCACCAACGAAGTGAAGCTGTATCTGCAGGGCGGCTACGGCAAGGCACCGGGCGTGGTCAATGAAAAACTGCGCCGTCAGGCGATCGGCAGCGAAGACGTCATCGACGTGCGCCCGGCCGATCTGCTCAAGCCGGAAATGACCAAGCTGCGTGCCGATATCGGAGCACTGGCCAAATCCGAAGAAGACGTACTGACCTTCGCCATGTTCCCGGACATCGGCCGCAAATTCCTCGAAGAACGCGCCGCCGGCACTCTTACGCCGGAAGTGCTGTTGCCAATCCCGGAAGCGGGCACCGTTGCCTCGGCGGGCGGCGAAGGCGTGCCGACCGAGTTCGTCATCGACGTCCACGGCGAAACCTATCGCGTCGATATCACCGGTGTCGGCGTCAAGGCTGAAGGCAAGCGCCACTTCTATCTGTCCATCGACGGCATGCCGGAAGAAGTGGTGTTCGAACCGCTCAACGAATTTGTCGGTGGTGGCAGCAGCAAACGCAAACAGGCCTCGGCACCAGGCCACGTGAGCACCACCATGCCGGGCAACATCGTTGATGTGCTGGTCAAGGAGGGCGATACCGTCAAGGCGGGCCAGGCGGTACTGATCACCGAAGCGATGAAGATGGAGACCGAAGTCCAGGCTGCCATTGCCGGCAAGGTCACCGCGATTCACGTGGCCAAGGGCGACCGGGTCAACCCGGGCGAAATCCTCATCGAGATCGAAGGCTGAGATAACAGTCGCGATCCAATGCTTTAAACCTCGGGGGGCATGTGCTCCCCTTTTTTTGCCTGTGATTTTCCGACCTTGTCAGGTCATTGTCAGGGACCGCATGTGGGAGCGAGCCTGCTCGCGAATGCGCCAGGTCAGCCAATAGCATCTTTGTATGATTCACCGCTTTCGCGAGCAGGCTCGCTCCCACAGGAGGCGTGCTTAATCCATCAGAACGCCATGCGCCATTGACCCGCTACGCCATACGTTCGGCTGTCGCTGCCCAGCTCACCCGTCAAGCCCACGCCCAGTGTGTGCGCCGCCGAAAGGCCAAGATCGAACCCCGCATCCAGCGACAGACTGTTCCGATCCAGTGCCGCGCCGTTCACTTCGAAGCGCTTGCCGCCCTTGCGCAGTTGCTGGCGGGTGTCACTGTCGATGTCACCGTAGGTATGTTTCCAGCCTGCGCTCAATCGCGGGGTCAAATGCATGCCGTTATCCAGCGTATTGACCTGCGCAACCCGCAGACCGAAGGTGCTGCTGAAGTTGTCGCGGGTCTGGCCGTAGACTTTCAACGCCGCGTCGCCGCCCTTTTCGTTGTAGCTGTCGCGCTGATAGCGCTGATAGCCGAGGCTGGCGAAGGGTTCGAGGGTCACGTTGTTGCGGCCCAGGTTGAACCCGGCCTCGGCAAATGCTTGCTGAGTATTGGCGTCGTAATTGCCCTTGAGACGATCGCTGAAACCCTTGAACACGACCCGCCGTGTGCTGCTGCCGTCATGGCTGGCGTAGGTCGCGCCGAGACGCAGCGACAGCGGGCCGTCCTGACGCACGGCATAGGCACCGAGGTGCCAGCTGTCGAGGTCGCCGTCGTACTGGCGGGCATCGAGTTTCGTCTGCGATTTGCCGCCAAGCAGGCCGACATGCCAGTGCTCGTCGAGTCGCCAGTCAGCGCCCACGACCAGTCCTTGCGTGGCATGTTGGAGGATGCCGTCAGCGTCGCGGTCAACCTTGCCGCCGTGGCCCAGCGCCTGAACCCACACCCGTCCGGAGTCTTCGCTGCCTGCGGCCTGACGCGGTGAACTGCGCGAGCCGTAGGTCGAGGCGGAATGATTGTCCAGCTGCCGCATCGCCGAAAGCATGCTCGCACTGACGGGTGTGACACTGCTCAGCGTGGCTTTGGCGAGATTGGCATTGCTGCCTGCGGCAAGTTGATCGAGGGCGATTGGCGCGGTGGTTTTATCGCTGGTCAGCAGTGCGGCGACGGCGGTGTTAATGGGCTTTGCAGGCTCCGACGCGGGCTGTGCGGTGGTTTGTGCAGTTACGATTTCATCGGGTATCGATGATTCCACCGATGCGGAGTCTTCAATCAAGGTCGCAACTGAGGCCAGGGCGGGGGCTGGAGTTGCGATCCCCGCTGTCATTGAAGCTGGAGCGGGCGTTGTCGCGATCGGTACAGCGGGAGAAGTCGGCTGCTCTGGCTCGATAATACTTCCTGCAAGTGCGCCTGCATTTTCTGTAGGAGCGAGGCTTTCAAGCGGTTCACCATTGCGAGCGTAAGTCAGCCCAACCGATTTCTTGTTGTATTGAGCCGTGGCCGTCATATACGCCAGATCGTTCTCGATCCGGCCAAACTCGCCTTTCACCTCACGGGCTTCGATGATTTTGTATTGGCTGCTCTGCGGATATTCTCCGGGAGCCGAAACAATCTTCAGGGTGGCACCTTCGAGTTGGGCGGTGCCATCGACCTTGATCGTCTGAGAACCAGCGGGAGTGACCTCGTAAGCCAATTCGGCACCAGGCGCCAAGTGCAAATTACCCTTCACTCGTGGTGCGCCAAGCGCTGCATTGACGGTGAGCAGCCCACCCACCTCAAGATTTCCCACCGTGCCTTTACCGGCGAAACTGCCGCCATTCTGGACATACACATCACCCTTGATGCTGCCGAGGTTGGTCAACGCTCCACCGCTGTCGACCAGAACACCTTCATGGAAATCGCCTTTGGAGCTCAATGTCCAGTCGCCTTGGGCGACGAATAACCCATTGAAGTTGCGCGTGTCGTTCAACGTGCCGCCATCCGCAGCATTCAGGAACAACACGTTATCGCCCTTGCCGCCATCCAGCCGGCCAGTGAAGCTTGCCCCGTCTGCAAGGGTGATCAAGTCGTTGACGTCAGTCCCTTTGAACACGGCTTCCGGTGTCGTAAAGGTAATCGGCACTGTGCTCGCGTCGTTGAGAAAACCCTGGAGCCGTTCCAAAGCCTGTTGCTTGGGGTTGGCTTCGGGCTGCTCCGTCGTTTCCATGCTTGGGGGCTGCTCGATTGCTTCAGTGGATTGCTCGGCGTTAGCCAGCGCTACGCCACCCAGCGCCAGTGAAATAGCCAGAGCCAGGTGTTTTGGTGCGAATAGGTGTTGAGTGGGCATCAGGTTCGATTTCCGTATCGAGAAAATCCAACTCTATTGCTGCCTGAAAAAAACCGATGTCGGCCGCTTCCCACATCCACGCAGGCGACATCGGATCGTTGTGTAGAAAATCCTCACTGGTGTTCACAAATCAGAGATTTTGCGCAGTGGTGGCTGTTCTTTTTCCTACGGCTTTCTCCCGTTGAAGAACCTTAACCAGCGGCACGTCAGACGCTTAACTGCATTAATTTGCGTTCAGACGGCCACATGGGAGTGCTAATCTGCATTTTGTTGCAGATATTTAAGCGCGTAATAGTGCTCGTATGCACTATATTGCATGTATTGAAAGTTTTTCCTCGTTGAACTGCATTAAAATGCAAATGGAATCAACATGTACAACCTGACACTCCAGATCTTCACCGCCGGGCAATGGCTCGACGCAATGATTCTTGACTTCGATGATCCGGAAAAAGGCTTCGAAAGCCGCTGCAGTTTTGGCTATGAAGCGGACTATCTGGTGGAAAACATCGAGTTGATCGGGTCGCCTTTTTCCCAAGCCGTGAGTGCCCTGTATCCGCTGGATTGGGAAGGTCGGCGCGCGAAGACGCCGGCCTTTGTCCACGACATCGCACCGGCAGGCGCAGCCAAGCGGTTTCTACTCGCCCGCCTGGGTCAGGAAAGACCCGCCGAGATCAGCGCCGATCTCTTTCTGCTGGGTCGCAGTACACCGGCACCCATTGGCAACATGCGAATAAAGGAATCGGCGGAAGCAGTCGATGAGAGGAAGCCGATCGGATTCAAGCGCGAGGAGGTCATTAGCCGCGACAACCGCTTTCTTGAATATGCCTACGAGCTGGGCGCGGCCATCGGTGGCGCGACGGGGGCAGGTGGGGAAGCTCCAAAGCTCTTACTGGCAGAGAACAGCGCCGGGCTTCTGTATCCCGATGCGGTATTGGACGATGAAGAAGTGCGACAGCACTGGTTCGTGAAATTCGCCAGAAACAGGGGCGGGCAGACCGACCAGGACATCCTGCGCAGCGAATTCCATTACTACAAAGCGCTGCAGACATTGGGCATCGCAACCGTCGCGGCAGAAGGCCTGGCCTTGGAAGAGGCGACCAAACCGAGTTTGTGGATGCGGCGTTTTGATCGACAAGTGAAAGATGGGGCGGTGTCGCGTTTCGCCGTCGAATCGATTTATTCGCTGGCTGAAGTGACGACGCCAGGGAGCGCCATGAATCATCTGGAAGTGATCCGCATGCTCGCCGGGCTCTGGCGCAAAGCGGGTCAGGCCAGCCAGATTCCCGGCCTCGTCGCCGATTATCTGCGTCGCGACCTGATCAATAAAATCCTCGGAAACTCCGATAACCACGGTCGTAACACGGCGATCATCCGGCAAGAGAACGCTTTCCAGCTCGCGCCTATTTATGACCTCGCCCCGATGGTCATGGATGACGAAGGCGTGACGCGTACGACCAAATGGCCAAAAGAGTTGGAGCGGGCGGGCGATGTCGATTGGCGAGGTGTCTGCCGCGTATTGGCCGATAGCGCAGATCCGCACGATTCGTTGGCGGGGCTGGATGCCTCGGCGCTGTTCGAAGGCCTGCGCGCGGATGCCCGCCGTCTGGCCGCACTGCCGGATATTCTTGCGGCCAGCGGTTTGCCCGCCAGAACCATGAATCACCCGAGCGTTCATCTGAAAAACCTCGAGCAACGTTTGAAAGAGTGGGACCTGCAATGAGTCTGACCGTCCTCGAGCGCACGGCGCTCATCGAAAGCATTCAGCAAGCGCTGGCCGAAGGCACTCTGGAAATCGGTGACGCCGTGCGCCGTTTACGGGTCGAAGTCACCGGTCTGCATCAGACCCAGTTCGCGAAGATGTGCAAGATTTCAGTGCGCACGCTGGTGCATATCGAACATGGCGAAGGCAATCAGACCCTGAAGTCGCTGAACGCGGTGTTCCGCCCATTCGGCATGAAAATGGGCGTAGTGCGGATTCGCCGGGACACCATTTGAATGCACCTCAACTACGGCGCACATACGCCTTGCCGTAATGCCGCTCCATCCGTGCCTGAATCAGCTCCAGCCCGATCGACATCAGCCAGTAGATGATCGCCGCCGTGGTGAGCATTTCGATGTAGCGATAGCTTGAGCGCCCGTAGGACTGAGCGAGAAACATGACTTCCCAGACACCCATCACCGAGATCAGCGACGAGTCCTTGAGCATCGAGATGAACTGGTTGGTAGTCGGCGGGATAATCGTGCGCATGGCCTGGGGCAGGGTGATGCGCCAGAAGATCACGCTTTCGCGCAGGCCCAGCGCCAGGGATGCTTCGCGTTGGCCGTGATCGACGCCGAGGATGCCGGCGCGGAAGATTTCGCTCAGGTAGGCGCCATAGTTCAGCGACAGGGCAATGATGCCGGCGACGATGGCGCCGGGGACGATGCCCAGTTGCGGCAGGCCGAGGTAGATCAGCAGGATCTGGATCAGCAATGGCGTGCCGCGAAAGAACGAGGTGTAGAAACTGGCGATGCCAAACGCCACGGCGCTGCTCGACAGGCGCGCCAGCGCGGTGATGAAACCGAGCAGCGACGAGGCGATGATCGAGCAGGCGCAGAGAAACAGCGTCAGCGCTGCGCCTTGCAGGAAGCCGTTTGGCGCCAGCTTCAGGCCAACGAGGTTGGGCAGTTTGTCGAGGATGATCGCGAACTTCAGGTCGAAGCTGAGGAAGAATCCGGCGAACAGGCAGAACAGCGCCGCCCACGTCAGGTACAGGCGCGTGCGGAAACCAAAGAGCTTTTGCAGGCGTGTTTCAGCCACCGGTTGCGGTGGCTGTGGCGGGGTCGGAAAAGAAGTCATTGGCTGATATCGGCGCCGATCCATTTCTGCGACAGCTTGCTCAGGGTGCCGTCCTGTTTCAGTTGTGCGAACACCTCGCGTACCTTGGCGTCCCATTGCGGGTCACCCTTTTCGATGGCCACCGAGTTCGGTTCCGAGTACAGCGGTTCGCCGGCCAATTTGAAGCGCTGATCCTGATTCAGGCGCGGCTGTGCGGTGACCAGATTGGTAAGGATTGCATCCAGGCGCACGCCGGCGCCCAGGCCCAGATCCTGGAAGGCGACGTTGTCGGTGTCGTACGGGGCGATCTGCACATCCTCGAACGGATACTGCAACTGCGTATCCTCGGCGCCTTCGATCACCAGATTTTTGTTCAGATAACTTTCGTAGCTGGAGGCGCTGGTCAGGCCGACCTTTTTGCCGCTCAGATCCTTGGCGCTGTGGATGCGATCGTCCTTGGCATTGACCACGATTACCGCTGGCGAGGCGTAGTACTCGACCGGGAAGTCGAACACTTCTGCGCGGGCCTTGCTCGGGGTCATCGAGCAGATGCAGATGTCGTAGCGCCCGCTCCAGCGGCCGGCGGCGATCACGTCCCAGGACGGCGTTTCCAGACGCAGTTTGACGCCAAGCTTGTCCGCCACCGCTTTGGCAACGTCGACATCGAAACCGTCGAGTTGATTCTGCTCATTGAGAAACGAGAAGGGTGGATAGCTTTCCATGAGCACGCCGACCAGTTCTTTTTTCTGCTCGACGCGGTCCAGCGTCGCGCCGCCGAAGGCTTGGGTGGAGGCCAAAATGGTCAGGCCCAGGGCCAATAGCGGTTGGAGTTTCACAGTCGCTTCCTGTTGAAAAAAGAGGTTGTTATTAACCGAGTGGTGCGTATTAAATAGTTATAAGAACGACTCTGATAGTGAGTTATTTTCATAAGCATATGAGTGAAAAGCATATGGGCGCAGCAAGTACGGTCATTCTCGATGGCGGCATGGGCCGTGAACTGCAACGCGCCGGGGCGCCATTTCGCCAGCCCGAGTGGTCGGCACTGGCGCTGAGCGAAGCGCCGCAGGCGGTCGAGGCGGTGCATGCCGCTTACATCAACAGCGGCGCCGACGTGATCACCAGCAACAGTTACGCGGTGGTGCCATTTCACATTGGCGAGGCGCGCTTTGCGGCTGAAGGCCAGGCGCTTGCGGCACTGGCGGGGGAGTTGGCGCGGCGGGCGGTGCAGGCATCCGGCAAGCCAGTGCGTGTTGCCGGTTCGTTGCCGCCGCTGTTTGGTTCGTATCGTCCGGATCTGTTCGAAGCGGATCGCGTGAGCGAGCTGCTGACGCCGCTGGTCACGGGGCTGGCCCCGCATGTTGATCTGTGGCTGGCGGAAACCCAGAGCTCGATTATCGAGGCCCGCGCTATCCACGCCGGGCTGCCGAAGGACGGCAAACCGTTCTGGCTGTCGTTCACTCTCAAGGATGAAGACACCGATGAAGTGCCGCGCCTGCGCTCTGGCGAGCCAGTGGCCGAAGCGGCTGCGGTGGCGGCTGAACTCGGCGTCGAAACCCTGCTGTTCAACTGCAGTCAGCCTGAAGTGATTGGCGCAGCAATCGACGCGGCGCGCGCCACCTTTGAGCGTCTCGGCGTCATGATCAATATCGGCGCGTATGCCAACGCGTTTCCTCCGCAACCGAAAGAAGCCACGGCCAACGACGGCCTCGACCCGTTGCGTGACGATCTTGATCCGCCGGGGTATCTGCACTGGGCGCTGGACTGGCAACAGCGCGGCGCCAGCCATCTGGGTGGCTGCTGCGGGATCGGGCCAGAGCACATTGCGGTGCTGGCGCAAGAACTGCGTCGTTAAGAAAGACCCCGCCAATTGTGGGAGCGAGCCTGCTCGCGAAAGCGGTCAGTCAGGCCACATTTGCAGTGACTGACACACCGCCTTCGCGAGCAGGCTCGCTCCCACAGGGGTATCCGTGAAGTTCAGCTACGGCATTCGGCCAGACCTTTGAGTTGGCCAGCAGGCGTCTGGTTTTCATCGCTCAGCCAGCGCTCGAACCCAGCACCAATCGCCGGCCATTCCGCATCCAGAATCGAATACCACGCGGTATCGCGGTTCTGGCCCTTGACCACCATGTGCTGGCGGAAGACGCCTTCAAAGCTGAAACCCAGACGCTCGGCCGCGTATTTGGAGCGGGCGTTGCCGTTGTTGCACTTCCATTCCAGGCGCCGGTAACCCAGCTCGAACGAATACTTGGCCAGCAGGTACACCGCCTCGGTGCTTTTCGGCGAGCGTTGCATTGGCGCACCGAAAGTGACGTGGCCGATTTCGATGCGGCCCTGCGCCGGGACGATCGACATCAGGCTGAGGATGCCTTGGACCTGACCAGTCGCACGGTCGATGATGCTGAAGAAATACGGGTCGCTGTTGGCCGCATGATTGTTCAGCCAGTCGTTGAACGCGCTGCGCTCGGGAAACGGACCGTAAGGCAAGTAATCCCAAAGCTTCGGATCGGCACCCGGCCCTTCGAGGGCGGCGTAAAGCTCATCGCCATGACGCGCCGGGTCGAGTTTTTCCAGACGAATGAAACGGCCCTCGAGCAGCGTGGCGGAGGGGGCGGGGACGCCTTTCCAGTCAGCGAGTGAAGCAGTCATGTGCGCGTCTCCTTAAAGGGCTTTACGAAACTGGATGAATCCCGGACGTTCGGCAATGCGCTCGTAGAGCTGGATCGCCGTGGCGTTGGTTTCATGGGTCAGCCAGTGGACTTTGCAGCAACCATCGGCCTTGGCGGTAGCGTAGACATGCTCGATCAACAGCCGACCGACACCGGTGCCACGGGCTTCCGGCACCACCAGCAGATCCTGCAAATAGCAGGAATTTTCGATGCTCCAGTTCGAGCGATGATAGATGTAATGCACCATGCCCAGCGCTTTGCCTTCAGCCCAGGCGAGTGCGGCGTGGGTCGGTTCATTCGGGTCGAGCAAGCGCTGCCAGGTGCTTTGGGTGACGGCGTCTGGCAGTTCCGTGTTGTAGAAGCGCAAATAGGCTTGCCACAACGGCAGCCAGGCATCGTGGTCGTCGGCGCTGACCTGGCGAATGTCGATCTCAGTCATGGTGATTTCCTTAGCGCATCAAGCGGGCGAGGGTTTGATCGTTGGCGTCGGGGCTGGCGGCGAGGCCTTCGCGCACGCCGGCAATGTCTTCAGCGCTGCGGTTCTGGCTGAGCTTGCGTTTGCCTTCGAGGCGGTCGATGGGAATGGCAAACCCGACGATGGCCTTGAGCATGCCGTCGATGTAGTCGGCCGGCGCATCGTCGACCGACCACGGCTGCGCGCGGCCCGCTTCGTGACGGTCAGTGAGGGTGCTGACGATGTCGAGCAAGCGGCCGCCATCACTGAAGGTCTCGGCCTGGCCGTAGGCGTGCACGGCGATGTAGTTCCAGGTCGGCACGACCTTGCCGTGCTCGGCCTTGCTCGGATAGAAGCCCGGGCTTACGTAGGCGTCTGGTCCGGCGAAGATCAACATCGCCTCGGCGCCGTCACGCAGGTCTTTCCATTGCGGATTGGCCTTGGCCAGATGGCCGTAGAGCGTGCCGTATTCGCCCTGTTCGCGATGCAGCAGCACCGGCACGTGGCTGGCTTGGAGTCCGTTCTCACCGTGGCTGACCAGAATGGCCAGGCGCGTGGCGAGGATCAGTTCGTGCAGTTGGGACAAGTCTTCGATGGCAAAGGCGCGTGGCGTGTACATGGACAGATTTTCCTTGGCGAATGCCTGCATCCTAGGCAGGCTATTGGTCCGTTGTAAGAGCCATTGATGAGCCATTTCATAGGTCCATTAGCCATGCCCGATCTGCCACCCTTGTCGATGCCTT
The DNA here is from genome assembly GCF_979258175.1 of Pseudomonas sp. AC255. NCBI lineage: Bacteria > Pseudomonadati > Pseudomonadota > Gammaproteobacteria > Pseudomonadales > Pseudomonadaceae > Pseudomonas > Pseudomonas sp. AC255. The sequence goes on from NZ_OZ409841.1 coordinate 5,402,442, forward strand.
TCAATCCGGCCGGAATCGAACTCGATCGCCGTCAAGGCCTGAGTCGCCAGCTCTATCAGGCTCTGCGCCTGCGGGTGCTGGATGGACGCCTGGCCAGTGGCACGCGATTGCCGGCCAGCCGAGACCTGGCCTCGGCGCTGGGCATTTCCCGTAACAGCGTGGTGCGTGCCTACGATCAGTTGTATGCCGAGGGCTTTATCGAAGGGCGCGTCGGCGACGGTACTTACGTGGCGCAATTGGCTCAGACAGCCACGTCGAAGAAAAACTATCCACAAATTCATCCACAGGCTTGTCAACAGGCTTACCCACAGCCTTATCCACAAATTGGCTGGATTTACCTGTGAATCCATCCAGCAAAGTTATCCACAGTGGTGGCTTTTCTCGCATTGAAAGGCATCATTTACCTCGACCACCGAGCGGTCCGCCGCGCGCTTTTCGGGTGGGTGTGCCTGCATTCGATCTGTTCCCGTTCGAGGTCTGGGCCAAGCTGAACGCGGCTTTCTGGCGCAAACCGGATCTGCAGCAGCTGTGTTACGGCGACCCGGCCGGTGATGCGCGGCTGCGCGGCATGATTGCTGCGTATTTGCGCAGCTCGCGCGGCATGCAGTGCACGGCTGAGCAAATTGTGATCACCAGTGGCGCACAGCAGGGCATCAGCCTTTGTGCACAGTTGCTGGTCGAGCCGGGGGACGGGGTGGCGATCGAGAATCCGGGCTATCGCGCCGCCGGGCATGCCTTCGCTGTGGCGGGGGCGAAATTGCATGGGGTGGCGGTAGATAGCGACGGCATCGATTGCAGCGCCATGGCCCGGCTCATCGATTGTCGGGTGGCTTATGTCACGCCGTCTCATCAGTACCCGACCGGAGTGGTGATGAGTCTGGCCCGGCGTCTGGAATTGCTCGCCTGGGCCGAGCGTGTCGGCGGCTGGATCGTCGAGGATGATTACGACGGCGAGTACCGCTACACCGGCGCACCGCTGGCGCCGTTGGCCGCACTTGATCGTCAGGGGCGTGTGCTCTACGTCGGCACCTTCGGCAAGGTCGCTTTTCCGGCGTTGCGCCTTGGTTATCTGGTGCTGCCGCCAGCGCTGGTCGACGCGTTTGCGCAACGCCGCGCCGTCGATGTGCGGCATTCGGAGGTCAGCACCCAAGCGGTGATGGCCGAATTCATGGCTGCCGGGCATTTCCAGCGGCATATCCGCCGCATGCGCCGGGCTGCGCTGAGCCGACGCAACTGCCTGCTCGAAGGCTGGCCGATGATCGCCGGTGTCGGTCAGTTGCCGGCCGTTTCAGCCGGGCTGCACCTGACCGTCGCCGTGGACAGCATCGAGCGCGAGCAGCAATTGATCGCTCAGGCCGCTGATGTCGATGTCGAAATCAACGGCCTGAGCAGCTACTGGTTACCCGACTCGACTACGCCCATGGATCAGCGCGCCGGCCTGGTGCTGGGTTTTGCCGCCGTACCTGAGCCTGCGATCAAAGCGGCGCTGTCGCGTCTGCGGCAGGCTTGGCAAGATTGAAGAACAGCGTTTCGGCGCTGCGACTGGAAATTTCGCTGCGATGGATTTCAATCAGCCTCTGATTATCCACACCCGTTATTTCGGCGACGCCCCCCATGCGGTGCTGAGCGAGCGTTTTCATATGTCCACGCACAAATGCACCAACGGGCGCGTCGACGCTGCTGTAATGGAAATGCGCATAGCAGAGGACCTTGTCGGTATGCGCATCACGAATCTGATACTCGTCGAGAAAATCGTTCTGATGGCGCCTCAGACGCCGTCGGGTCAGGGTTTTCGAGATGCTCACTTCGCCCTTGTCCTTGAGCCACTCGACCCCGGCAGCTGTTGGCAGTTGTTGCTTGACCAGGCGGATTCGCGTGCTGGTGCCTTTTTGCTCCAGTGTCGTAGCCGCAGCGTCGAGCTTGTGGTTGAGCTCTTCGGACGGTTCGTGCAAAGCAGCGGTGAGGTTACTCGCCGTTAACGCTTCATCGATCGCCGCACCGGCTTTGCGCAACAGGGTGGCGTGATTGTGGTATTCCTCTTCGACCTCCACTGGAATGCGCGAGCCGCGTTTGAGACGCGACTCGATGCGCCGATGAAACGCCGCCAGCCCGTCGATCAATGCCTGCCCTTCGCTGATGCTCTTGTTGAGGTTGGGCCGGGCTTTAGGCAACGGTGCAGGCCGTGCACTCTGCTCGACCCAGATACCTGGCGATTCCTCCTTGAATGTCGCGATCACTCTCGTCAGCGCCGTACCGACTTCGACCAGATCGGTGTTCTTGCCGTCGAGGCTTTTTTCCGCTGGCCGACCAGGGTGCCCTTGTTGCGTGTCTTGATGATCTGCCGATTCGAAGCTGACGTTGCGGGTCTCGACGGACCGGCTTGCGGCACCAGTAGATGCCGGTAGCGCAACAGATCGGCGAGTCGGTTGTCGGCGCTATCCTTGAATGCGGCCACGCGCGCCTGCAATTGCCTGAGTCGTTCCGTGTGTATGTGTTCGGAATATTCACTCGCCAGGTCATCGAAACGCTTGTCCACGGAAGCGAACTGTTCGCTCACCTGACTCAGGGCGTCGATGCGTATGCGCAGATCACTGAGGCTTTCATCGGCGCTCAGGTCCCGCGAACTCTGAACGTTCAGCGCAGCATCTTCGAACAGACTGGCCAGCGCTTGTTGTGCCTCGACATGAGCGGTGGAATCGCCGGGCTTGATGCAGGTGTACTGGCCGAGACTGATTTGCAGAGTCTTCAGATCATCCAGCGGGTAGGGCGCCAGGCTGATGTTGTATTTCTGCTTTATCTCCAGGCCATCAGGTCCCAGCCTGGTCAGTTCATCCAGGCAGGCTTCAGCCGACTCCATTTTCTCGATAATGGTTTGAGTGGCATCGTTCAACTGTTCAAACGCAGAGGTGACTGCCTGCGATTCGCCGCGCAGTTCGTCGTCCAGTATCGCCTGCACCCTCAGTACGCGTTGCTGGTAATCCGAAGCGTTATTGCTGAGCCACTCCTGCCCCAGAAACAATTGCATGTCCAACCGCTCCGGCATGACCGTGCGGTAGTTGGGAATCGATTGCTTGCAGTTGAGTGTCTTGATCAGCTGAATGTTCGCGGCATATTCGTTGTGCTGTGAATCGAGCGTGGCGAGGTACTGCGCAAGCGCTTGTTCGCGTGCCTGCGCAGGGGCATCGCGCAGGCTATTGCGTTCGGCATCGAGACGGCTGCCTTTGCTCTCCATCGTCAAATCGAACGCGGTGATCTGCTCGGACAATACGGCCACCTCCTGGTTTTTGCCTTGCGCCACCTTGCGCCCGTCCTCCAGCCCGCCTCCGCGCAGGCGCAAACGCAGATCTATCACCCATTGGCCATTGGCGGTATAGGCCAGCTTGGGCCCGGGAGGTCGGGTGGACTGACGCGTATCGACGATGTGCACATCGCCTTGCGCGTTGCGCGCGACTTCGAACCATCGCTCGCCGACCCGGGCGTACCATTTGTCTGCGTGGGCGTAGAGGTCTCGGTACGCGCCTTCCCGGGTGGCTGCGCCAAGGGCTTTGGGCTTGCCGACCTTGAACCCGTCCAACAGCGTGGCGAGTGCCGTCGGGGATCGTTTCAGCGCCGTGATGCTGTCGATCGATGTGCCATGGAATTGGGTTAATTGCGGGCCGGTGATATCGGGCTGGCGCAGCGCTTTGACGATTCTGGCGGCAGGTCTGGTCGTCGCTGGGTCCTCTTCGAGCTCCGTGGCCACGGGTGTCGATGGCGCATCGCCCACCGCCGCACGGTGGGCGAGCACCATGCCCAGCGCCAGGAGAATATCGGCGATGGCCGTCCAGGCGATCTTCCCCGATTGCTCGTTGGCGCCGTCGGTGATTTCCTGCAGATCATCCATGATCTGCCAGATCCACGCCGCTGTGCCTACGCTGCGGCCCAGGAACGGCAGCGCGGCATTGAGCATCACCCAACCGCCCTGTTTCAGCGAGGCCCAGCGTGCTTCGGCATCGGAGACCGACTGCCGGTCGGCTTGAGTAACAAGCGCCTTGACGTTGCTTTCGTGCAGGGTTGCGAGGACATCGCTGGCGATCACCTGAGTGCCCAGCGCAACCGCGCCTGACATATCCAGCGCAGTGGTCGGATTGATCATCAGTTGCGGGATCGTCCACACCGACGGCAGCCTGGCGGTAAAGACGAACTGGCTGTAATTGAAGCGCACATCGTCCGGCAACCAGGCCAGTACCGAGTCACGCAAATGTCGCGAATGCTGGATCGCAAAAAGCAGATTCGCGGGCCCCGGATATTGCAGCAGAGTCTTGTCGAACAGCGGTCGATACAGCACGCACGGCCCTTTGTCGGCATCGCGCGGGCCTATGACATACATGTTGTCGACAGTGTCTGCGGTGGAGCGGCTGCGATGAGCGACGAAGGCCAAAGGGCGAATGACGATTTCCTCGCCATCGACGTAGCGTTCCGCGCCAGTCGTTGCGAATGCGGCGACCACGTATCGATAACCCGATTCATCGAGGCCGGCTTTACCCCGGATCTTGTGCTGCAACGCCAGCAATGGCAGCTCAATGCGCAGCTGACTGGTGTAGAGCCCTTGCAACAGCGGCGCTTGCACGGGGTCGTCTAGCAGCATGGCCTTGAGATGCGCCGGGTAGGTCTTGCCGATGTCGACCGTGCTGACCAGTTTTTCCAGAAAAGTCGCGCTCATCCACTCGGGTACCGGGCTGCCATCCTTGTACCGCACAGTCTTGTTGCCCAACGGCAGGCCTGCGAGGTTTTGCAGGGCAAGCTCGGTCAGCGTCCATGTCTGAGCCTGAGTATTTCCCGGCAATACAAACGTGCCCCAGACCACGAGACTGGTGATGGTGATTTCGATGTTGTCGATGTTCACGTCTTTGGCGCCGGGCTGCTCCTTGAGAATCTGCCTGATCAGCGCTGCACGAGTGAACGCCTGCAGGCTGGTGATTTCGCTTTGAAAGGATTTGCCGTTGTTTTCGTGCTGCAGCGTTGTCAGATCCAGCAGGTGCCGGCTGTAACGCGTCTGATCCATGGGCAGTGCGTCGTTCAGCCAGTCCGGAAGCATCGGCTGCAAACGCTCGAAGTGCGCTTCGAGGCGCGGTGTCGGTTGTGCCGGTTTGCCGGCCGTGCCGGTATGCGGATAGATGCGTTGACCAGGGGAATCCTGAAAAAACTGATTTCGCCCAAGGCATCCGCTTCCATGGAAATCAGCGTGCACGCCTGCTGGTCGAAGAAATTGCCCTGGGGTTCGACCAGCCGCCACTTGAGATCTTCGCCCGAGGCGCTTGCGCCATATATCCGCAGCAGAGCCTCGCCGAGTTCCTCCAGTGAATCGAAACGCTGAAAGCCCTGGGTGACCGCGTGGGTGAGAATCAACTTGCGGTCTGCGATTGTGCCGATCACTACTGCGGCATCGACCAGGGTCAAGTGCGATGACTTGTCGGAGCTACCGCGATCGAGGTCAATCAGATATGCCTTTGCCGAGTACGGGGCGGGGGCCAGGCGTTGTTGCGGGTCGGGCTGTTTGAAAATCGCCCGGGCCATGGCGATCTCGTCAGGTTCCCAGCCGACGCTGGCATCGACGTTCCACAGGTTGCGCAGTGCCTCGGACAATTGCTGCCAGCGCGGTTGCCCGGGGTAGGTGAACTCGTCCCAGTATTCGACGTGCTGCTCCTTGTAGGCGATGAACAGCAGTGGCGCCAGTTCGTTGAGCAACAGGCCGATGGCATCGATCTTTACCGGCAGATGCGCGGGTGCGGGCATGCCGGGTTGCAGGGTCAGATAGTGCTCGCCATCAAGGTACGTCACCGTGGTGCCGGACAGGCCGAGCCGCACCAGGGCGTTGGTCAGCGATCCAGCCTGATACCCATCGGGTACGACTCGACCATCCACAATGGCCCAAGTGGGTTGCACGACCATCGCCAGACGCGGGTCTATGTCGAGATTCGGATACAGCGTCTTGAGGGCATCGCGCAGCGTTTTTGAAGCGACTTCCTGCAGTGAGGGGCCAGTAACCAGCTGAGTCACGATATCGACGGCACTGGCTTTGGGAATGGCGGTCATGGTGGTTTCCTGCTCTGTCGGGACGCCGCAAGGGCGGCGGAGCAGGGCAAGTTAAAAGGCGCAACAGCGACCCGTGCGGTAGATAAAGCTGCCAGGCAAAAAAAGACCCGCCGAGGCGGGTCTTGAGCAAACGAGCCGGTTTCAGGTCCCGGACTTGATTTTCGTCCACGCTCGCGTGCGTGCGCGTTCGGCATCCCGAGGCAGCGGCTGCAAGGTGTAGAGCGTGCTCATTGCCGCGTCGGTCGGGTACAGGTTCGGGTTGTTGCGAATGGCTGGATCGACCAGGCCGGTGGCGTCCTTGTTCGGGTTCGGATAGCCGACAAAATCGCTGACCGGGGCAATCACCGCCGGTTGCAGCAGATAGTTGATGAAGGTGTAGGCGTCCTCGGTGTTCTTCGCGCCCTTGGGAATGGCGAGCATGTCGAACCAGATCGGCGCGCCTTCTTTGGGCAAGCGCATGTCCACCACCACGCCGTTTTTCGCTTCCTTGGCGCGGTTGGCCGCTTGCGAGAAGCTGCCGGAATAACCAACGGCCACGCAGATGTCGCCGTTGGCAATGTCGGCCATGTATTTGGAGGAATGGAAGTAGGTCACGTAAGGACGAATCTTCATCAGCAGCGCTTCGGCCTTGGCGTAATCCGCCGGCTTCTTGCTGTTGGGGTCCAGGCCCAGGTGTTGCAGAGCCAGCGGCAGAATCTCCGACGGCGAGTCGAGCAGGGCGACGCCGCACTGCTTGAGCTTGCTGATGTTCTCTTCCTTGAAGATCAGGTCCCAACTGTCCACGGGCGCGTCGTCGCCCAGCGCTGCCTTGATCTTGGCCGGGTTGAAACCAATCAGGATGGTGCCGTACATGTATGGCACGGCGAACTTGTTCCCCGGGTCATTGGCTTCGATCAGCTTCATCAGCTTCGGATCGAGATGATTCCAGTTCGGCAGTTTGCTGCGATCCAGTGGCTGAAATACCCCGGCCTCGATCTGCTTGGCGAGGAACACGTTGGACGGCACCACCACGTCATAGCCGGAGTTGCCGGTGAGCAGCTTGGCCTCGAGCGCTTCGTTGGTGTCGAAGATGTCGTAGATCAGTTTGGTCTGGCTGTTCTGTGCCTTGAAGTCGTCCAGCGCCTTGGGCGTGATGTAGTCGAACCAGTTATAGACGCGCAGCGTGCGTTCTTCGGCGTGGGCGCCAGCGCTCAGCATGGCTGCGCACAGCGCCGAGGCGATCAGTCGCTTTTTCATTGTTCGAAACCTTCCAGCACGTTCACTGCGTTGATGCCGATTTCTTCCACCGCGTAGCCACCTTCCATGACGAACAGGGTCGGCTTGCCGAGGGCGGCGATGCGCTTGCCCATGGCCAGGTAATCCGGGCTGTCGAGTTTGAACTGCGAGATAGGGTCGTCTTTGAACGTATCGACGCCGAGGGAGACGACAACGATGTCCGCTCCGTAGCGATCAATCTCGTCGCAGGCCTGATCCAGCGCTGCACTCCAGACATCCCAGCCGGAACCGGCCGGCAGCGGATAGTTGAAATTGAACCCTTCACCGGCGCCTTCGCCACACTCGTCGTCATAGCCGAGGAAGAACGGAAACTCCGCTTCCGGGTGACCATGGATCGAAGTGAACAGGACGTCGCTGCGTTCATAGAAAATCGACTGAGTGCCGTTGCCGTGGTGGTAGTCGACGTCAAGGATCGCGACTTTCTTGTGGCCCTGATCGAGAAAGGCCTGAGCGGCGATGGCGGCGTTGTTGAGGTAGCAATAACCGCCCATCAAGTCGCTGGCGGCGTGATGTCCCGGCGGACGGCACAGGGCGAAGGCCGCGCGTGCGCCACGCTGGATTTCTGCCTGCGCGGTAAGCGCCACTTGCGCCGCGCTATAGGCCGCTTGCCAGGTGCCGGCGGTAATCGGCGCGCCGCCGTCGAAGCTGTAATAACCGAGCTGGCCATGCAGGCTGGTCGGTTTGATCGCACGCAAGGTCCGCGCCGGCCAGGTGTAGGGCAGCAGGTCGCCGTCGGTGTTGAACTCGGTCCAGCGTTGCCATGCACCTTTGAAAAATTCCAGATAGTCGCGGCTGTGAATGCGCGCGATCGGCTCCAGGCCGAAATCCTTCGGCGCTTCGACCGCACCGAGGTTTTGCTTCTGCACGCGTTGCAGCACATGGTCGGCACGCGACGGCATTTCGAAGCACGGCTTGAGCTGGCCATCGATGAGTTCGCAGCGGCCATGGTGCAAGTGGTGATCGTCTGAGTAGATCGTCAGCATTTGTTGTTCTCCGCAAGGCTGATTCGGTGGCTTTCAGTGTTGCGGCGCAGTTTGAATCGGAGAACGTCGGGAGCGGCCAAAAGGGGATCGATATGGCCAAAACCTCTGACCGCAATTCGCCCCTCACAATCAAAGATCGCCGCCTTCGGCAGCTCCTACACCGATCCCTGTAGATACCGTCTTGAGCCTCACCGGGCAAGCGCAAGTTTCGGGTCATATGGCAGTCCTGACTTGAGCACTCCGTAAATGAAGTGCAGCAGCTTGCGCATTGCTGCGCAGATGATCTGCTTGGGGGCCTTGCCATTGGCTTCCAGGCGTTCTTTCATCGCCTTGATCGCCTTATTGTGTTTCAGCGCCACCATGCCAGGCATGTAAAGGCCTGCACGCAGCCGTGCTGACCCTACTCTTGAGATCAGGGTGTGACCTTTGAGCTTTCCTGATTCCTGCAGCTTTGGATTGAGCCCTGCGGCAGCGACCAGTTGGCGAGGATCACTGTATTTGCGCAGGTCACCCAGTTCGGCGAGCAATCGTTCAAGCGTTTTTTGTCCGATGCCGTCGATGGTTACGATGAGATCCCGCATCTGACGCATATCCGGGTCGTCATCGATGTGTTTTTTGATCGCCTTATGCGTTTCTACGATCTCTTTTTCGATATGGCGCAGAACGGAGTTGATCGAGTCTTTGACCTTTTCGTCGGAAACGTCCAGACGATTAAGCTCCATTTGTTCCATTTCCTGAAGGTCATCCAGGCGGCGCACCATTGCTTTTAACTGGCGGTATTTCAGCGGCTCAGGCGCCCATGGGTGAAGTTTTTGATCCTTTTCCCGGGCAAAGTCGGCGATCAGTTTGGCATCGCTTTTATCGGTCTTGATGCGGCGCAGTTCGCTGTCAGCGTACGCTTTGGTCGTAGCCGGGTTCACGACGCAGACCCGGAAGCCTTTGTTGTAAACGAATTCCGCGAGCTCCAAGTGGTAGACGCTGGTGGCTTCCATCACGATCAGGGCCGAACGCTCGGCGTTTTTTTCTAGCCACGCCTCAAACTCTTTAAAGCCCTTTGGATCGTTGGCCAGCTTGGCCTTGGTTTTGTGCTTGCCGTTGGGCTGGTGTGTAGCGATATCAAAGGTGTTCTTTGCGATGTCGACGCCAACGAAACCGGACATGATCGTTTCTCCACTTGTTCCCTGTTGCGATCATCACGTCACTCTGTCCAACCTTGCGAATGCGGGCTCTCGCCGCAGGCGGGCCCAAGATACCGTGCGAACTGTACGAGTGAGTGTGGAGGGCTGGAGCACGATCTACGTCACAGGCAAAAAGCCTAAGGAGCTGCGCGGCTTCCAAGTCCCTCCCTCGATGATCAGTCGAGAACTATCGCTCCTGACGGAGCGTTAGTCGAGATACAAGGAGCTGCCGAAGGCTGCGATCTTTGATCTTCAGGATCTGAACTGACTCGGCGCCACGCCACTCCAGCGCACAAATGCATGACGGAAACTCGCGGTCTCGCTGAAGCCCAGCGTCTCGGCGATCCGATAGATCGGCAACTGGTCCTCACACAACATCTGCTTGGCCCGTTCGAAGCGCAGTTCATCGAGCAGTTCCTGATAGCTGCTGCCCATGTCTTTCAAATGCCGGCGCAGGGTGCGCGGTGAGCACTTCATTTGCTGCGCGAGCCCCTCCAGCCCCGGCGCGGCATTCAATTGTGCGCTGAGCAACTGACGAATCCGCCCCAGCCAGGCCTGGCGTCCGGTGAATTCCAGATTCTGTTTGCGGCAACGTTCGGCCATGGCCTGATGAGTGATGGCGTCGGCCAGCGGCAGCGGCTGATCGAGCCAGTGGCGGTCGAAGGCGAAGGCGTTGTCTTTGGCCGAGAAGTGCAGTGGCGAGTTAAAGGGTTCGGCGTAGCTGTCGCGGTAGTCCGGCGCTGCATGTTCGAAGCGCGTGGCGCGCAGCGGCAGGGAATGGCCGAGCAAGTCGTCGCAGATGACTTTCAGGGACACCAGACAGAATTCGGCGTTGAACACCGCCATCGCCGCGCTTTCACGGTAATCAGCAGCGACGAACCAGACCTGCTCGCCATCGTCTTCCAGGCTCAGTTCGAACAACGTGCCCAACAGCGCCGGATAACGGATCGCCAGCCGCAAAGCGTCACCGAAGGTGGCACAGGTCAGCAGGGCGTAACCGAGCATGCCGTAACAGGACACGTGCATGCGCCGGCCCAATTCGAGGCCGATGTCACGCTTGAGTGCCACTGCGTTGGTGCAGACCTGCATCTCTTGATGGGTGGTGATGCGCGTATCGGCACGCTGCAGATCCGCTGCCACGATGCCGCTGCCGGCCAGTAACGCCTCGCTCGACAGGCCTTCGGCCTTGAACGTGTTGAGGATCAGCGAGACCGCGTTGAGGGTGGTGAGGTGGGAGTGGAGCATGGGATCTTCCAGCCTTGAGGTGGCTGGAACGCAGCAAGTTGCATGCCGCAGGCCCTCACCCCAGCCCTCTCCCAGAGGGAGAGGGGGCCGAACGGGGGATATTGCAGAACTACACCGACGTGAGACACCGCCGCCGAATCCATAATCGACACTGTTTATCAGGTCGGTGTATAGCGCAAGACAACAGGGTCAGTTCCCTCTCCCTCTGGGAGAGGGTTAGGGTGAGGGGCAATCCAGCGCCGAGCTCAGATCAACTCACCACACAAATCCAGTTCGATCAATCGTCGCACTTCAGCCGTTTCCAGCCCGGCCCCCAGCAAGCCATGCAACTTGCCGAACGCCGCCTCGCGGGTCATGCCGCCACCGGACAACACGCCCACCCCACGCAAGCGGCTGCCAGCCTCGTAGACATCCAGCTCTACCCCGCCTTCATGGCATTGCGTCACTGCCACCACCACCACGCCGTTATCCCGTGCACGGCCAAGGCTGGCGAGGAACTCGGGGTTATCGCTCGGCCCGGTCCCGCTGCCGTAGCATTCCAGCACCAGACCTTGAATGCCGCTGTCGAGCAGGCCGTCGAGGACTTCGGCACTGATGCCGGGAAACAGCGGCAACACCGCGACTTTCGCCAGTTGCTTCGGCTGGTTGTAGTTCAGCGCGCCTGGAATCGAAGGCGCCTTCACACCACCGCCCTGACGCTCCAGGCGTTTGAACGGATGGCGGCCGAAGCTGCGCACTTTCGCGCAGCGGGTCGGTGCCAGCAGTTCGCCGTGGAAGTACAGGTGCACGCCCGGCGCCAGGCCTTGGCCGAGGGCGACCAGCGCGCCGCCGAGGTTTTCCCAGGCATCACTGTCGGTCACACCCGCTGGCAGCATCGAACCGGTGAAACACACGCGGGCATGCAGACCGAGCAACTGAAAACTCATCGCCGCCGCGCTGTAGGCCAGGGTGTCGGTGCCGTGCAGAATCAGCACGCTGTCGCAGCCTTGCACGTCCACGGCATTGACCACCGCTTCGCGCAGTTGCTGCCAGTAGGCCGGGGTCATGTTGGCGCTGTCGATCAGCGGCGACATTTCCCGAAATTGCCACTGCGGCACTACCAGCTCAGGCTGACTGTGCAGGTAGTCGCGCATCCGCGCTTCGAAACCGGACGCCGGGGCCAGACCGTTGGCGCTGGCCTGCATGCCGATGGTGCCACCGGTGTAGAGCACCATGACGTGTTGAGCGGCGGGATAGGTCGACGAGCTCATAGGATTCTCCGAAACGATGAGGGCCCTGTGGGAGCGAGCCTGCTCGCGAAAGCAGTGTGTCATTCAACAATGATGTTGGCTGAAAGTCCGCCATCGCGAGCAGGCTCACTCCTACAGGTTATTGCATCACAATAACTGACGGGCGCAGGGGATGCGCCCGTCATTCACCTGTCAGCGTTGCGCTGCAGGTACGCCTTGCGGCGCAGTTTCAGTCTGGCCCGCCGCTGCTGGCGGGTTCACCGGCCAGGCGTTGCGATCCAGATCCAGATCGGCGAATTTGCTCGAATCAAACACTGGCTGTTTAACGCCGGCGCGACGCTGCTCATCGTAGTCGCGCATCACCCGCAGGCCGACCTTGAACAGCATGGCCAGGGCCACCAGGTTGACGAAGGCCAGGCAGGTCATGGTGATGTCGGCAAAGGCGAACACCGTCGTCAGGTCCTGCATCGAACCCCATACCACCAGCGCCAGCACCAGGCCGCGGAACAGCATCAGCAGGGCGCGGTTTCGGCTGAGGAACTGCAAGCTGTTCTCGCCCAGATAGTAGTTGTAGAGGATGCAGGTGAAGACGAACAGCGACAGCGCGACGCTGACGAACATGCGGCCCCAGTCACCGACCACGGCCGCCAGCGAGTTCTGGGTCAGGACGATGCCGTCACCTTCGAAACCCGGGGTGTAGAAGCCCGACAGCAGGATCAGCAGCGCGGTGCAGGTGCAGATCACGAAGGTGTCGAGGAACACGCTGAAAGCCTGGACCACGCCCTGCGCGCCCGGGTGCTTGACGGCGGCCACGGCGGCAACGTTCGGCGCACTGCCCAGGCCCGCTTCGTTGGCGAACACGCCACGCTTCACGCCCATGACAATGGCGCTGCCGAGCAGGCCGGCAAAGGCCGGGTCGAGGCCGAAGGCGCTCTTGAAGATGGTTTCCAGCATGGCCGGCACGTGTTCGATCTGGGTGCCGATCACGTACAGGGTCACGCCGATGTAGGCCAGGGTCTTGATCGGTACCAGCAGGTCGGACACCGAAGCGATGCGCTTGATCCCGCCGATAAAGGTGATGGCCAGCAGCACCGCCAGGACGATACCGGTGTGTTGCGGGTTGAAGTCAAAGGCGTTCTGCAGCGAGTGGGTCACGGTGTAGGACTGCAGGCCGATGAAGGCGAAGCCGTAGGTGACCAGCAGCAGAACGGAGAAGACTATCGCCATGCCTTTGAGCTTGAGCCCGTGCTGGATGTAGTAGGCCGGACCGCCACGGTACAGGCCGTCGCCATCCGCGCGCTTGTAGACCTGGGCCAGGGTGCACTCGAAGAAGCTGCTGGACATGCCGACCAGAGCGGTCACCCACATCCAGAACACCGCACCCGGACCACCGAGAGTCACGGCGATGCCGACACCGGCGATGTTGCCTGCACCGACGCGGCCGGCGAGGCTGAGCATCAAGGCCTGGAACGAGCTGAGTTGCCCGGCGCTGCCTTTGAGGCTGTCGCGGAACACCGCGAACATGTGGAAGAAATGACGCAGTTGAACGAAACGCGAGCGAATCGTGAAGTAACTACCGAGCCCGACAATGAGCACGATCAGTACTTTCCCTGAGAGGAAGTCGTTGATGACTTCGAGCATGGATTTATCCTCGCTGTTTTTTGTGGGTGCAAATGCTGGATCGGAGAAACATCGTGTTACACCGGCCTGCGCGCGGCACGACGGGTGAGGCGAAGGTTTCGTCCCGGATCCATATCGCGGGTTTTGTTATTAGTTCGGGTTTCGCATGGGTTATGGCCTCGTTACCGACGACCGCTCACGCGAAGAGGGGCGGCACTATACCGATCAGTGGCGCGCCCGTCTGCACGGTAGTGGTGCAAGCGACGAAACGAGGTTGCTGCAAATCAAAGATCGCAGCCTTCGGCAGCTCCTACAGGTGCACGTCAATCCTGTAGGAGCTGCCGAAGGCTGCGATCTTGGCGGTATCGAATACACAAAGCATCTAACGTCCTGCCCGCAAAGAAGTTAAAAAAAGGGCTCGGGGACAAAATCCCCAAGCCCTCAAAAGGTGAGAGGTGTCTAGTCCCTCGACCTGGTGAGCGGTGCTACAAGTTCGCGTCGGCTCAGGCTTTGAGCGGAACCAGACGCGGGGCAATCATGTTTTCCGGGCGCAGGATGTCGGCGAGCATGGCTTCGTCGAGCAGACCTTCTTCGCGCACCAGTTCCAGCACGCCGCGGCCGCTTTCGAGAGCGATACGGGCGATGCGGGTGGCGTTTTTGTAGCCGATGTACGGGTTCAGTGCGGTGACCAGACCGATCGAGTGCTCGACCAGTTCACGGCAGCGCGCTTCGTTGGCGGTGATGCCGACGATGCAGTGCTCGCGCAGCATGTCCATGGCACGTTGCAGCAGGCGGATCGAGTCGAGGATCTTGAAAGCGATCAGCGGCTCCATCACGTTCAGTTGCAGCTGGCCGCCCTCGGCTGCCATGGTCAGCGCCAGATCGTTACCGATGACCTGGAACGCGACCTGGTTCACGGCTTCCGGGATCACCGGGTTGACCTTGCCGGGCATGATCGAGCTGCCTGGCTGACGCGCCGGCAGGTTGATCTCATTGATGCCGGTGCGTGGGCCGCTGGACAGCAGGCGCAGGTCGTTGCAGATCTTCGACAGCTTGACCGCAGTGCGCTTGAGCATGCCGGAAAACAGCACGAAGGCGCCCATGTCGGAGGTCGCTTCGATCAGGTCGGCGGCCGGTACCAGCGGTTGCCCGCTGATCAGCGCCAGACGCTGTACCGCCAGCGCCTGATAACGCGGGTCGGCGTTGATGCCGGTGCCGATCGCGGTGCCGCCCAGGTTGACTTCGGTCAGCAGTTCCGGGGCCAGCGTCTTCAGACGCGCGAGGTCTTCGCCCATGGTGGTGGCGAACGCGCGGAATTCCTGGCCGAGGGTCATCGGCACGGCGTCTTGCAGCTGGGTACGGCCCATTTTCAGGACGTGGTCGAACTCTTTACCCTTGGCCGCGAACGCCTGAATCAGGCTGTCGAGGCTGGCCAGCAGCGCGTCGTGACCCAGCAGCAGACCCAGGCGGATCGCCGTCGGGTAGGCGTCGTTGGTCGACTGCGCCATGTTCACGTCGTCGTTCGGGTGCAGGTACTGGTACTCGCCTTTCTCGTGGCCCATCGCTTCCAGAGCAATGTTGGCGATCACTTCGTTGGCGTTCATGTTGGTGGAGGTGCCGGCGCCACCTTGAATCATGTCGACCACGAACTCTTCGTGGTAATCGCCGCGGATCAATCGCGCACAGGCTTCGCTGATGGCAGCGTGCTTGGCTTCGCTCAGGTGACCCAGCTCGCGGTTGGCGTCAGCGGCGGCCTGTTTGACCATCGCCAGGCCCACAACCAGTTTCGGGTAATGCGAAATCGGAACGCCCGAGAGGCGGAAATTGTTCACCGCTCGCAGGGTCTGGATGCCGTAATACGCATGGGCCGGTACTTCGAGGGCGCCAAGCAGGTCGGTTTCTGTGCGGAAAGATGCAGCGGAGGACATGATAGAAATCATCTCGATAAGGACCCGGTCTGTGCCGGAACGCTGCGAATGCTAGGCTTGTAGGGATTTTTGGGCCAATGCTGTTCAGCACTGCCCTATGCACATTCGGCATAATGCCCATGTGACGCCGCCTGTGCGGCAGACGTGTGACCTGTTTTGGTGCGTGTCCGGGAGGACGTGATGAATCTGGAAAGCAAATGGCTCGAGGACTTCAGTGCCTTGGCCGCCACCCGCAGCTTCTCGCAGGCGGCCGAACGGCGCTTCGTGACCCAGCCGGCATTCAGTCGGCGGATCCGCAGCCTCGAAGCGGCGCTGGGGCTGACTCTGGTCAATCGCTCGCGCACGCCGGTCGAACTGACGGCGGCGGGGCAGTTGTTTCTGGTGACTGCGCGCACCGTGGTCGAACAGCTCGGTGAAGTCCTGCGCCACCTGCATCATCTGGAAGGCGGGCAGGGCGAGGTCATGCAAGTCGCAGCGGCGCACTCGCTGGCGCTGGGCTTTTTCCCGCGCTGGATCGCCCAGTTGCGCAACGAAGGGTTGAACATCGCCACACGGCTGGTGGCGACCAACGTTGGCGACGCCGTGCACGCTTTGCGTGAAGGTGGCTGCGATCTGATGCTGGCGTTCTACGACCCGGATTCGGCGATGCAGATGGACCCGGAGATTTTCCCGTCGCTGCATTTGGGCCAGACCGAGATGCTGCCGGTGTGCGCGGCGGATCTTGACGGCAAACCATTGTTCGATCTGGAAGGCGAGGCGAGTGTGCCGTTGCTGGCTTACAGCGCCGGGGCGTTTCTTGGGCGTTCGGTGAATGGATTGCTCCGCCAGCGCCAGTTGCGCTTCACCACGATCTACGAAACCGCGATGGCCGACAGCCTGAAAAGCATGGCCCTGGAAGGCCTCGGCATTGCCTGGGTGCCGCAACTGAGCGTACGCGCCGAACTGGCTCGCGGTGAACTGGTGGTGTGCGGCGGCCCGCAATGGCATGTGCCGCTGGAGATTCGTTTGTACCGCTGCGCCCTGGTGCGCAAGGCCAACGTGCGGTTGCTGTGGCGCAAGCTTGAAGGCGGCGCTGCGCAAGGTACAACCGGAACCTGAGGTGAACGAAACACCCTGTGGGAGCTGGCTTGCCAGCGATTGCGGTGGTTCAGTCACCTTCTCTTTTTACTGATGCGACGCCATCGCTGGCAAGCCAGCTCCCACAGGGATCCGGAGATGTCTCGGTGCTGACCTTTAAGTCAATAAAACCGGGCGTTTCGCTCATTTGACAGATGGTCGTTTCGGGGGCTGTTTATTGCTTTCTTTGCGGTATACTGCGCGGCCTTCGGCCGGCACGTCCGGCCATTTTTCGTACAATCAAGCCACGCAACCTGCGTGGCTTGTTGTTTTATGACGCGCCTGCGGGCGCTCCAGAGAGAAGAGGCGCGACGATGAGTGCACTGGTTGGCGTGATCATGGGCTCCAAGTCCGATTGGTCCACCCTTAGCCACACCGCCGATATGCTGGAAAAGCTCGGCATCCCGTACGAGGTCAAGGTGGTTTCCGCCCACCGCACCCCGGATCTGCTGTTCCAGTACGCCGAAGAGGCTGAAAGCCGCGGCATCGAGGTGATCATCGCCGGTGCCGGTGGCGCAGCCCACTTGCCAGGCATGTGTGCGGCCAAGACCCACCTGCCGGTGCTGGGCGTGCCGGTGCAGTCGGCCATGCTCTCGGGCGTCGATTCGCTGCTGTCGATCGTGCAGATGCCAGCTGGCATTCCGGTTGCCACCCTGGCCATCGGCAAGGCTGGCGCAATCAACGCCGCCCTGCTCTCGGCGAGCATCCTCGGCGCCAAGCACCCGCAGTTCCACGCGGTACTGAAAACCTTCCGTGCCGAGCAGACAGACAGCGTCCTGGACAATCCAGACCCACGTATTGCCTGAGGTTGTTGAGATGAAGATCGGTGTAATCGGTGGCGGCCAGTTGGGTCGCATGTTGGCCCTGGCGGGCACTCCGCTGGGCATGAACTTCGCT
The DNA here is from genome assembly GCF_979258175.1 of Pseudomonas sp. AC255. Taxonomy (NCBI): domain Bacteria; kingdom Pseudomonadati; phylum Pseudomonadota; class Gammaproteobacteria; order Pseudomonadales; family Pseudomonadaceae; genus Pseudomonas; species Pseudomonas sp. AC255. Next base: position 5,419,988 of record NZ_OZ409841.1, read on the forward strand.
TTCCTCGACCCTGCGCCGGACGCCTGTGCGGCCGCGCTGGGCGAACACCTGCGGGCCGATTACGGCGATCAGGATCATCTGCGCCAACTGGCCGATGAAGTCGATCTGGTGACCTTCGAATTCGAAAGCGTCCCGGCCGAAACCGTGGCGTTTCTTTCGCAATTCGTGCCGGTCTACCCGAGCGCCGAAGCCCTGCGCATTGCTCGTGACCGCTGGTTCGAAAAGAGCATGTTCAAAGACCTCGGCATTCCGACCCCGGCCTTCGCCGACATCCAGTCGCAAGCCGACCTGGATGCCGCCGTCGCTTCCATCGGTCTGCCGGCCGTGCTGAAAACCCGCACCCTGGGTTATGACGGCAAGGGCCAGAAAGTCCTGCGCAAACCGGAAGACGTGGCGGGTACGTTCGCCGAACTGGGCAGCGTTGCCTGCTTGCTGGAAGGCTTCGTGCCATTCACCGGCGAAGTGTCGCTGATCGCCGTGCGTGCCCGCGATGGCGAAACGAAGTTCTATCCACTGGTGCACAACACCCACGACAGCGGCATTCTCAAGCTGTCGGTGGCCAGCACCGATCACCCGCTGCAGGCGCTGGCGGAAGATTATTCCAGTCGCGTGCTCAAACACCTCGACTACGTCGGCGTGATGGCTTTTGAGTTTTTCGAAGTCGACGGTGGCCTCAAAGCCAACGAAATCGCCCCGCGCGTGCACAACTCCGGGCACTGGACCACCGAAGGTGCCGAGTGCAGCCAGTTCGAAAACCACCTGCGCGCCGTGGCTGGCCTGCCGCTGGGTTCGACCGCCAAGGTCGGCGAGAGCGCGATGCTCAACTTCATCGGCGTAGTGCCGCCGGTGGAAAAAGTCATCGCCATCGAAGACTGCCACCTGCATCACTACGGCAAAGCTTTCAAGGCCGGACGCAAGGTCGGCCACGCCAACTTGCGCTGCGCCGACATGGCCACGCTGCAAGCGCAGATCATCAAGGTCGAAGCGCTGATCGCCGAGTAAACCAGTTTCATGTGGCCGCGGCGGAACCATTCAGGGGCCGCCGTTCTCTCATGGCAGGATGCGAAACACTGGCTAGTCTTTCGCATATCTTCCAAATCAGAGGGAAATGCCATGGGAATTATCGGAACCATCTTTATCGGCTTGATCGTCGGCCTGCTGGCTCGGTTCCTGAAACCGGGCGATGACAGCATGGGCTGGATCATGACCATCCTGCTCGGTATCGGCGGTTCGCTGGCGGCCACCTACGGCGGCCAGGCTCTGGGCATCTATCAGGCGGGCGAGGGCGCTGGTTTCCTCGGCGCACTGGTCGGCGCTGTCGTGTTGCTGGTGATCTACGGTCTGATCAAAAAGAACTGATCGAAAGCGACAAAGCCCTCTCGGCCAGCGCGGCCGGGAGGGCTAGAATGCGCGGCGACTCACCGTCCATTCCTTTGCCTGCCGAGCACCTTCATGCGCCGTCTTCTGTTGACTCTCCTCTTGCTGGGCAGCTATCTCGCCCACGCCGGCGAACTGCCGGAAACCGACTGGCTGGAACTGATGCCCAAGTCGGATCAAAAGGCCCTCGAGGCCATGCCGGAAATCGACCACAACTCCCCCGAAGCCACCGGCACCTTCACCGAGAAGGGCGGGATGAAGCAGGCCAAGGGTCTGCCAGCGGTGATGTATTCGACGAAAACCGTGGCGTCAATGAACGACAAGCACATCCGCATCGGCGGATACCCGGTGCCGCTGGAATCCGACGCCAAGGGCCGCAGTACGCTGTTCTTCCTTGTGCCGTATCCGGGCGCCTGCATCCACGTGCCGCCACCACCGCCGAATCAACTGGTGCTGGTGCGGTATCCAAAAGGGTTGAAGCTGGAGGACATCTACACACCGCTTTGGGTGACCGGCACGCTTAAAATCGAAAAGGTCAGTAATGACCTGGCGGATGCGGCGTATGCGCTGGAGGCGGAGAAGGTGCGGGTGGTGCAGGAGGCTGACCTCTAAAGCGCGCCGCACATAAATTTGGGAGTGAGCCTTTGTGGTGAGGGGATTTATCTGTGGTGAAGGGATTTATCTGTGGTGAGGGGATTTATCTGTGGCGAGGGGATTTATCCCCGCTGGACTGCGCAGCAGGCCCCAGCTTTTGATTTAAAAAAAGCGGGGGCCGCTTCGCGACCCAGCGGGGATAAATCCCTCGCCACGGGGCTCTTTGCCCTTTTGTATTGCGCTAGAGCTTAGAGCGGCGTAGCGGCGACGCTAACACCCATCGTATGGCGCGCACCCGGCGCCAGGGTCACCAGATCATCCATCACATTCGCCGTTTCGATGCACAGCATGCGCTGCCAGCCATCGTTGTCCATGTCCGGCAGGGCGGCGGCGCGGCCGATCCACGGGTTCCAGATCACCGCCGTGCGTGAGCCGGTGGAGGTCAGCACGATGCGTCGTTCCCAGGTCGGATCAACGATGCTCAATTGCGGCGGAACGTCGAGGTAGATGCGGTCGGTCTCGCCGGCGAAATGCAGATCGCCGCTCTGGCTGGCCGTGTTCCAGTCGTCCAGGGTCTCGATGTAGTTGAGCCCGGCCACGCCGTCGACATGCACATTACGCACGTCACTCACGGCGAAATAGGTGTGCAGCGCCTGACTCAGCGTGACGCTGTCAGTCCCCCGGTTATGGCTGGTCAGACTGTAATGCAGTTGATCCGCCAGATGCAGGGTCAGGGTCAGATCGACTTCGTGGGGCCAGCCCGGCAGGCCACCTTCCGGGTAGGGCAGCTTGAATTCGACCTTGATGCCGTCAGCCTCTGATTCGATGTTGCCCAACTCCCAGTCCATCGCCCGCACCAGACCGTGCGCGGGGGCCGGCTGCTCGCCGGTATACATGGCCTGCACGCTGCTCGGGTTGCGTTCGAATTTGCCGAACCACGGCCAGCACACCGGCACGCCGGCGCGGATGCTCTTGCCGGTCTTGAACTCGGCCTTGTCGTTGAGCCAGATGATCGGCGGCTGGCCGTCGATCTGATAACTGAGGATGTGCGCGCCTTGCTGGGCCACCAGCACTTCGGCCTTGCCGTGGCGGATGCGCCAGCAGTTCAGTTCATCCTGTTTCACGGCTTCAACGTTGGGCGTGTTCATGGGCAACTCTCGATCAGACACTGGGGACGGCTATCGACCGCAAAACGGCCGCGAGGTTTAACGCGCGCGTGGCGGCACCGAACGGGTGCGACCGCTGCCGTCGATGGCGACGAAAACGAAGACCGCTTCGGTGACCTTGCGCCATTCGCTGGAGAGTGGGTCATCGCTCCACACTTCGACCATCATCTGGATCGAGCTGCGGCCGATTTCCAGGGTCTGGGTATAAAAGGACAACTGCGCGCCGACCGCGACCGGGACGAGAAACGCCATGCGGTCGATGGCGACAGTGGCAACGCGGCCACCGGCCACCCGGCTGGCCATGGCGGTGCCGGCCAGATCCATCTGCGCGACCAGCCAGCCGCCGAAAATATCGCCAAAGCCGTTGGTTTCGCGGGGAAGTGCGGTGATTTGCAGGGCCAGGTCGCCCTGTGGGATCGGATCTTCTTGTTCGAGCTCTATCATGCCGAGGGGCCTCTGACCCGTGACTCTTCGTGGGTATTGCGGGTGGTAGCCGTCTTCAAGAAAAACGATTCAACACCGAACACACTGCGTTCGTCACGTTTTCCATCAGGCGCCTAAAGGGAAACTCTGCGAAAAAGGCTAAATCCCGAGCAAAGGACGGGCCAACAACGTTTTCGCACAGCAACCTCTTACAAATCCTGCGCAGGTGGCGAGTATATCGGTCGATAGACCCCGCGACGACCACCCGGTTCTGATTTCGACCGTCAATTACGCGCCTCTATGTGCTTTTTCGAACAATTTGCTATGGTGCCGAACCTGTCCAAGCCACCGCCAGCGTTGTTGTGGCGACAGATTCGACTATAAGAGAAGCCCTTGCCATGACCACAGCGCCTTCGAGCCTCGCGCAGCCCGAGCAACCCGCACGACCGTTGACCCGCAATGACTACAAGACTCTGTCGCTGTCCGCCCTCGGCGGGGCGCTGGAGTTCTACGATTTCATCATCTTCGTCTTCTTCGCCACCGTCGTCGGCAAGCTGTTCTTCCCGGCCGACATGCCCGAGTGGCTGCGCTTGATGCAGACCTTCGGCATCTTCGCCGCCGGCTATCTGGCGCGTCCTTTGGGCGGCATCGTCATGGCGCACTTCGGTGACCTGCTGGGGCGCAAGAAGATGTTCACCCTGAGCATTTTCATGATGGCCGTGCCGACGCTGATCATGGGGCTGCTGCCGACCTACGCGCAGATCGGCATCTGGGCACCGATCCTGTTGCTGCTGATGCGGGTGATCCAGGGCGCCGCTATTGGCGGTGAGGTGCCGGGGGCGTGGGTCTTCGTTTCCGAACACGTACCGCAAAAGCACATCGGTTATGCCTGCGGCACGCTCACCAGCGGCCTGACTGCCGGCATCCTCCTCGGCTCGCTGGTCGCCACTGCGATCAACAGCATTTATACGCCAGCCGAAGTGTCGGATTACGCCTGGCGGATCCCGTTCCTGCTCGGCGGCGTCTTCGGCCTGTTCTCGGTGTACCTGCGCCGCTGGCTGCACGAGACACCGGTGTTCGCCGAACTGCAATTGCGCAAGGCACTGGCCGAAGAAGTGCCGTTGCGCGCGGTGCTGCGTGACCATCGCGGCGCCATCGCGATTTCGATGCTGCTGACCTGGCTGCTCTCGGCTGGCGTCGTCGTAGTCATCCTGATGACCCCGACCGTGCTGCAAACGGTCTACCACTTCTCGCCAACCACGGCGCTGCAGGCCAACAGCCTGGCCATCGTCTTCCTCAGCCTCGGCTGCATTGGTGCCGGCGCATTGGCCGACCGCTTCGGCGCCGGTCGCGTTTTCGTCTTTGGCTGCCTCGGTCTGCTGATCAGCTCCTGGACCTTCTACCACAGCCTCGCCGACCACCCGGACAGGCTGTTCCCGCTGTACGCATTGACCGGTTTGCTGGTCGGCACCATCGGCGCGGTGCCGTACGTGATGGTAAAGGCGTTCCCGCCGGTGGTTCGCTTCAGTGGCTTGTCGTTCTCGTACAACGTCGCTTACGCGATCTTCGGTGGCTTGACGCCGATGGTGGTGAGCCTGCTGCTGAAGGAAAGCGCAATGGGGCCTGCTTACTATGTGGCAGTGCTGTGCGGGATGGGGATTCTGGTAGGCGCCTGGCTCTGGAAGAAGGGGCGTTGATTTTCTCTCCCGCCTGATCGTTCCCACGCTCCGCGTGGGAATGCATCCTGTGACGCTCCGCGTCACGTCTTAAATGCGGACGCAGAGCGTCCATGGCTGCGTTCCCACGCAGAGCGTGGGAACGATCTGTCGCGACATGCTGGCCTTTCATCCAATTGTCATATTTCAGCCATAGAGTGTTCACACGGCCTGCTGATACTTGGCCCCGACTTAACACACCCTATCTGCTAGGAGTAAGGCATGAAACTGAAGCGTTTGATGGCGGCAATGACTTTTGTCGCTGCTGGCGTTGCGACCGCCAACGCGTTCGCCGCTGTTGACCCTGCTATCCCGAGCTACACCAAGACCACTGGTGTGTCGGGCAACCTGTCCAGCGTCGGTTCCGATACCCTGGCCAACCTCATGACCCTGTGGGCTGAGAACTACAAAAAAGAATACCCGAACGTCAACATCCAGATTCAGGCCGCTGGCTCCTCCACCGCGCCACCTGCACTCACCGAAGGCACCGCCAACCTGGGCCCGATGAGCCGCAAGATGAAGGACAACGAACTGCAGGCTTTCGAACAGAAGTACGGCTACAAGCCGACGGCGATCCCGGTTGCCGTGGATGCCCTGGCCGTGTTCGTGCACAAGGACAACCCGATCAAGCACCTGACCATGGCTCAGGTCGATGCGATCTTCTCCTCGACGCGCCTGTGCGGTGCCAAAGCTGACGTCAAGACCTGGGGTGACCTGGGCGTGACCGGTGACCTGGCCAACAAGCCGGTCCAGCTGTTCGGCCGTAACTCGGTGTCCGGCACCTACGGCTACTTCAAGGAAGAAGCCCTGTGCAAAGGTGACTACAAGCCAAACGTCAACGAACAACCAGGTTCGGCGTCGGTGGTGCAGTCGATCAGCAGCTCGCTTAACGGCGTCGGCTACTCGGGCATCGGCTACAAGACCGCCAGCGTGAAAACCGTAGCCCTGGCCAAGAAAGAAGGCGGCGAGTTCATCGAAGACACCGAAGAAAACGCCCTGAACGGCAAGTATCCGCTGTCGCGTTTCCTCTACGTTTACGTCAACAAAGCCCCGAACAAGCCTCTGGCCCCGCTGGAAGCCGAGTTCGTGAAGCTGGTGCTGTCGAAACAGGGCCAGGAAGTGGTAGTGAAAGACGGCTACATCCCGCTGCCAGCCAAGGTTGCTGCCAAAGCACTGGCTGACCTCGGTCTGCAAGAAGGCGGCGCGGTCGCCAAGAAGTAACACCCTGAGGCCGGCCTGACGCCGGACTCCTGTGGGAGCGAGCCAGCTCGCGAAGGGGCCGTCACATGCACCATCGATGTGACCGACCCGACGCTCTCGCGAGCAGGCTCGCTGCCGCAACCACCAAATTTTCGACTCCGCTGCCGGATCTTCCGGGTGGCGGATTTGCTGCGTCACTGCATTGTCATCTTTCTGTCATACAGGATCGCTAGGGTGTGCGCATGAATGATCTGGCCAATTCCCCAATGACTACGACTTCCCCTCCCAAGCGCATTGACTTCAATACGCCTGAGCTGCAACGCAAGCGCCGCATTCGCGCGCTCAAGGATCGCTTCACCCGTTGGTACGTCCTCGTCGGCGGCCTCGCGGTGCTAGCGGCCATCACCCTGATCTTCTTCTTCCTCGCCTACGTCGTTGCGCCACTGTTTCAAGGTGCCGACCTGACCGCGAAAGATTCGATCACCCCGGCCTGGATGCAGGACGCCGGCAAGCCGCTGATGATCTCGCTCGAGGAGCAGAATCAGGTGGCCATGCGTGTATCCGACAAGGGCCAGGCACTGTTCTTCGATCTCGACAGTGGCGCTGAATTGAGACGTGTCGAACTGCCGCTGCCAGCGGGCGCTACCGTGACGTCCATCGGCGAAGACCAGCCGGGTCATCCGCTGGTGGCCGTGGGCCTGTCCAACGGTCAGGCGCTGGTGTTCCGTCACACCTATAAAGTCAGCTACCCGGACGGCAAGAAAACCATCAGCCCGGCCATTGAATATCCGTATGGCGAGGCGCCAATTGCGCTGAACGAAAGCGGCGGCGCGCTGGAGCATGTCAGCCTCAATGCCACCGACTCGACGCTGATGCTGGTCGGCTCCACCGGCTCGCAACTCAATGTGCTTTCGCTGACCAGCGAAGAAAACATGATGACCGGCGAAGTCACCAACGAGCAGACGCGCATTGATCTGCCGCAGATGACCGAGCCTGTGAAAAACATCTTCGTCGACCCGCGCCAGCAGTGGCTGTACGTGGTCAACGGGCGTGCCCAGGCCGATGTGTTCAGCCTGCGCGACAAGAGCCTCAACGGTCGCTACAAACTGCTGGAAAACGCTGACGCCGAAGTCACTGCGACCACGCAACTGGTCGGTGGCATCTCGCTGATCGTCGGCGACTCCAAGGGTGGTCTGGCTCAGTGGTTCATGGCCCGCGATACCGACGGCGAGCTGCGTCTGAAGCAGATCCGCACCTTCCAGATGGGCACCACGCCGATCGTTGAAATCGCTGCCGAAGAACGCCGCAAAGGCTTCCTCGCCCTTGATGCCAGCGGCAAGCTCGGCGTGTTCCACAGCACCGCGCACCGCACGTTGCTGGTCGATCAGGTGGTTGAAGGCCAGGGCCTGTTCGGTCTCTCGCCACGCGCCAACCGGGTGATCGTCGAAGCCGGCGGCAAGCTGCAGCCGTTGCTGCTCGACAACCCGCACCCGGAAGTATCGTGGAGCGCGCTGTGGAGCAAGGTCTGGTACGAGAACTACGACGAGCCTAAATACGTCTGGCAATCGACCGCCGCCAACACCGATTTCGAACCGAAACTGAGCCTGTCGCCGCTGACCTTCGGCACCCTGAAAGCCGCGTTCTACGCCATGCTGCTGGCCGCGCCACTGGCCGTCGCCGCTGCGATCTACACCGCGTACTTCATGGCCCCGGGCATGCGCCGCAAGGTCAAACCGGTGATCGAACTGATGGAAGCGATGCCGACGGTGATCCTCGGTTTCTTCGCCGGCCTGTTCCTCGCGCCGTACGTAGAAGGCCATCTGCCGGGCATCTTCAGCCTGCTGATGTTGCTGCCGATCGGCATTCTGGTCGCCGGTTTCACCTTCAGCCGCCTGCCTGAATCGATCCGCCTGAAAGTCCCGGACGGTTGGGAAAGTGCGCTGCTGATTCCGGTGATCCTGTTTGTGGGCTGGCTCTCGCTGTACATGAGCCCGTTCATGGAGAACTGGTTCTTCGGCGGCGACATGCGCATGTGGATCTCCCATGACCTGGGCATCACCTACGACCAGCGCAACGCTCTGGTGGTCGGTCTGGCCATGGGTTTCGCGGTGATCCCGAACATCTACTCGATCGCCGAAGACGCCGTGTTCAGTGTGCCGCGCGGCCTGACCCTGGGTTCGCTGGCCTTGGGTGCGACGCCATGGCAGACCATGACCCGCGTGGTGATCCTGACCGCCAGCCCGGGCATCTTCTCGGCGCTGATGATCGGCATGGGCCGTGCGGTCGGCGAAACCATGATCGTGCTGATGGCCACCGGCAACACCCCGGTCATGGAGATGAACCTGTTCGAAGGCCTGCGCACCCTGGCCGCCAACGTCGCGGTGGAAATGCCCGAGTCGGAAGTCGGCGGCAGCCACTACCGCGTGCTGTTCCTCTCGGCGCTGGTGCTGCTGCTGTTCACCTTCGTCATGAACACCCTGGCAGAACTGATTCGTCAGCGTCTGCGCAAGAAATACTCGTCGCTTTAAGCAAAGGTAGAAGTCTGTGAAACAGAACTCCCTGAAAGGATGGTTCAAGAGCGGCGCCCCGGGCGTCTGGATCAGCGGTGGCGCGGTGTCCATCGCGGTCATCATGACCATTGGTCTATTGGCGGTGATTGCCGTGCGCGGTCTCGGTCACTTCTGGCCGGCGGACCTGATCCACGCGCATTACGACGTACCGGGCCAGGCCAATCACCTGGTGATCGGCGAAGTGGTGCAGAAAGAAGAAGTACCGCGCGCGCGTCTGAAGAGCGCCGGTCTGCCGGTGCCGGACGAAGGTCCGGAATTCATGACCCGCGAGCTGATCAAGGTCGGCAACCGTGACTTGAACGGTAACGACTTCACCTGGATCGTCGGCGAGTGGCTGACCAAGCAGACCACGCCGCCAGAATTGATGGCGATCGAGCGTCGCGAGTGGGGCAACTTCTACGGCTACCTGGTCAACGTCAAACAGGATGGCAAGGTCATCGCCGAAGGCGAGGCCGCTTGGCCTGAACTGCAAGCGCGCATCGATCGGGTGAACGATCTTGCTGCTCAACTGAAGACGCTGGAAAAAACCGACATCGGCGCAATCAATGCCGGCCTCGAGCGAATCCGTCTGCACGGGCGCAAACTCGAGCTGGAAGGCAAACTCGACGCCACCGCACAAGCGGACATGGAGTCCGAGCGCGCCGAGCTGGACGCGCGCTACAAAGACATCGAAGCACGTCTGTCTGATTTGCATGCTCAGTTCAACCGCGACGCCTTGACCGCCCGTGACGCCAACGGCAAGGAAATCGAAATCGGTCTGGGCAAAGTCGTGCATGCCTACCAGCCAAACGGCATGAGCACCTTGACCAAGGTTGGTTTCTACTTCAGCAAGATCTGGGAATTCCTCTCCGACGACCCGCGTGAAGCGAACACCGAAGGCGGGATCTTCCCGGCGATCTTCGGCACCGTGATGATGACCCTGATCATGGCGATGATCGTCACCCCGTTCGGCGTGCTGGCAGCGGTGTACCTGCGCGAATACGCCAAGCAGAACACCCTGACTCGCGTCATTCGTATCGCGGTGAACAACCTCGCCGGCGTACCGGCGATCGTTTACGGCGTGTTCGGTCTGGGCTTCTTCGTTTACGTACTGGGTGGTTCGGTCGACCGCTTGTTCTTCCCTGAAGCACTGCCGGCGCCGACCTTTGGTACGCCGGGCCTGCTCTGGGCCTCGCTGACCCTCGCGCTGCTGGCAGTGCCGGTGGTGATTGTGGCGACCGAAGAAGGTCTGGCGCGGATTCCTCGTACCGTGCGTGAAGGTTCGTTGGCCCTCGGCGCGACCAAAGCGGAAACGCTGTGGAAAATCGTTATCCCGATGGCCAGCCCGGCCATGATGACCGGGATGATCCTCGCCGTGGCCCGCGCCGCCGGTGAAGTGGCGCCGCTGATGCTGGTGGGTGTGGTGAAACTGGCGCCGTCGCTGCCGGTGGACGGCAACTACCCGTACCTGCACCTGGACCAGAAGATCATGCACCTGGGCTTCCACATTTATGACGTCGGCTTCCAGAGCCCCAACGTCGAAGCAGCCCGCCCGCTGGTGTACGCCACGGCGCTGCTGCTGGTGCTGGTGATCGCGACGCTGAACCTGTCGGCGGTGTATATCCGCAACCACCTGCGCGAAAAATACAAAGCACTGGATAGCTAAAGCCATTAGCCACAAGCGGCAAGCTACAAGCCGCTTTTGCTCAAACTTGCAGCTTGCAGCCAGAAGCTTGCAGCTACGAACGGAGTGAGACCCATGCAGCACGAAACACACAGCCACGGCATCAACATGTCTGCCCTGGGCCGCGACAAGCAGAGCCTCAACCTGGCGCAGGAAACCGTCGCCATCGAAGTGCCGGGCCTGAGCCTGTACTACGGCGACAAACAGGCACTGTTCGACGTCAGCATGAACATCCCGAAGCAGCGTGTGACCGCGTTCATCGGCCCGTCCGGCTGCGGTAAGTCGACGCTGCTGCGTACCTTCAACCGGATGAACGATCTGGTCGACGGCTGCCGTGTCGAGGGCGCGATCAACCTGTACGGCAACAACATCTATCGCAAGGGCGAAGACGTTGCCGAACTGCGTCGTCGCGTCGGCATGGTGTTCCAGAAGCCCAACCCGTTCCCGAAGACCATCTACGAAAACGTGGTCTATGGCCTGCGCATCCAGGGCATCAACAAGAAGCGCATCCTCGACGAAGCCGTTGAATGGGCGTTGAAAGGCGCAGCACTGTGGGACGAGGTCAAAGACCGCCTGCACGACTCGGCCCTCGGCCTGTCCGGTGGTCAGCAGCAGCGTCTGGTGATCGCGCGCACCATCGCGGTCGAGCCGGAAGTGCTGCTGCTCGACGAACCTTGCTCCGCTCTCGACCCGATCTCGACGCTGAAAGTCGAAGAGCTGATCTACGAGCTGAAGTCCAAGTTCACCATCGTCATCGTTACCCACAACATGCAACAGGCGGCACGGGTGTCCGACTACACCGCGTTCATGTACATGGGCAAACTGGTGGAATTCGGCGACACCGATACTCTGTTCACCAATCCGGCGAAGAAGCAGACCGAAGACTACATCACCGGTCGCTATGGCTGATTGGAGCAGCTGCACGCCGCAAGCTTCAAGCGGCAAGAAATAATTGGTGCGATATCAGGACTTATACATAACTGCTTGAAGCTTGCAGCTTGAAGCTTGCAACTTTCGCGGAGCGAACAATGATTTCCAAAGAAGGCCTTACCCATCACATTTCCGCGCAGTTCAACGCTGAACTGGAGGAAGTGCGCAGTCACCTCCTTGCCATGGGCGGGCTGGTCGAGAAGCAGGTCAACGACGCGGTCACGGCGCTGATCGAGGCCGACTCCGGCCTGGCTCAGCAGGTCCGTGAGATCGACGACCAGATCAACCAGATGGAACGCAACATCGACGAAGAATGCCTGCGCATTCTTGCCCGTCGTCAGCCGGCAGCCTCTGACCTGCGTTTGATCATCAGCATTTCCAAATCGGTGATCGACCTCGAGCGTATCGGCGACGAAGCCACCAAGATCGCCCGCCGCGCCATCCAGTTGTGCGAAGAAGGTGAAGCGCCGCGCGGTTACGTCGAGGTTCGTCACATTGGCGACCAGGTGCGCAACATGGTTCGTGATGCGCTGGACGCCTTCGCGCGTTTTGACGCCGATCTGGCCTTGTCGGTGGCGCAGTACGACAAGATCATCGATCGCGAATACAAAACCGCTTTGCGTGAGCTGGCCACCTACATGATGGAAGACCCGCGCTCTATCTCGCGGGTGCTGAGCATCATCTGGGTCCTGCGTTCACTGGAGCGCATCGGCGATCATGCGCGCAACATCTCCGAACTGGTGATCTACCTGGTGCGCGGCACCGACGTGCGCCACATGGGCCTCAAGCGCATGAAGGAAGAAGTTGAAGGCACAAGCGCTGAAACCGCTAATGTTCCGGGCGAAGCTGACGATAAGTAAGATTGCCTGAGAAAAGCGCCCGGCCCTCTGGCCGGGCGTTTTTGTTTCTGCTTTTCAGAAGCGGATTCGTATTAAAAGCAGCACCCGCGAACGAAAAGTCCCGGCGTGACTGAAGAGTTTTGGCAATGTGCCATCAGCCAGCGTTATGCTTGCCGGGATTTTAATAGGGGTGTTGGATGAGCAAGATCAGTGTGTTGGTCGTGGACGATGCTTCGTTCATTCGTGACCTGGTGAAAAAGTGCCTGCGTAATTACTTCCCGGGGATCCGCACCGAGGACGCCATCAACGGCAAAAAGGCCCAGGCGATGCTGGCCAAAGAGGCTTTCGACCTGGTGCTGTGCGACTGGGAAATGCCGGAAATGTCCGGCCTCGAACTGCTGACCTGGTGCCGCGAGCAGGACAACCTCAAGACCATGCCGTTCGTCATGGTCACCAGCCGTGGTGACAAGGAAAACGTCGTGCAGGCGATTCAGGCCGGCGTATCCGGTTACGTCAGCAAGCCGTTCACCAACGAGCAGCTGCTGACCAAGGTCAAGCAGGCACTGAACAAGGTCGGCAAGCTCGACACCTTGATGAACAGCGCGCCGACCAAGATGAATTCGGCATTCGGCAACGATTCCCTGAGCGCACTGACCGGCGGCAAGCCTGCCGTGGTCGGCGGCGCTGCGGCCAGGCCTGCCGCTGCTGCACCCGCTCCAGCCGCTGCGCCGTCGCGCGGTTTGCTCAACAGCCCGCCAGTTCAGGCGCCCGGTGCATCCAAGGCGCCGGTGGGCGGTCGTGGTCAGGGCCAGTTGCGCCTGCCGAGCGGTACTCAGCAATGCGTGATCAAGGCCTTGAGCATCAAGGAAGCCCTGCTGGTGGTGAAGCGCACCGAAACCCTGCCGCAGATCCTCGACAGCGCCGTGCTCGATCTGGAGCAGGGCGACAACGCCGAGATCGCGCGGCTCAATGGTTACCTGCACGCCATCGTCGCCCACGAGCAGAAAGCCGACAGCGACTGGCTGCAACTGACCTTCCGCTTTGTCGACCAGGATGCGCAGAAGCTCGACTACATCTCGCGCCTGATCGCCCGGGGCACGGCGCAGAAGCACTTCGTGCCCGGCGCGTAACCGCAGCGGCCCAAAGATCGCAGCCTTCGGCAGCTCCTACAGGGGAACGCATTCTCATGTAGGAGCTGCCGAAGGCTGCGATCTTTTGCTTTGTGTGCTGGCCATTTTGAAACATCTGTCGACTAGCCTGGTCTGTCTCAGCTGCTAGGCTGATTCCCAGGCCTTCCTTCGACAGACTTTTGCCCATGCTCGCGCGCCTGCTGTTTTTCTGCGGTCTCTGCCTGGCCTCCCAGCTGGCGATGGCCATGACCATCTACAAATCCACCGATGCCAACGGCGTGGTCTCGTACAGCGACCGCCCGAGCAAAGGCGCAAAGGTTTTCGTGTTTCAGGACCGTATGGTCGAGCGCCTCGACCGCCAGGTGTACCTGGACATCAAGAAGCAGAAAGGCGTCGACGTGGTGTTTGCGCGCAACGATTTGTACGCGCCGGTCGAGGTTGCCCTGGCCTTCATCGGCACGAGCAATGTGCGCGGCGTGCCCGCGCGGGCGATCCGTCGCGTGCTGCCGCCGCGCAGCAACACACGGCTGGCGCTGCTGACGGCGATCAGCCGTGACCAGCCGCTGGTGTATTCGCCGCAGTTCCAGTATTCGCTGGGCGACCCCGCAGGCACCGCACAGAGCTATCGCTATCCGCTGCCCTGGCGTGGCGGGCCGTTTCGCCTGAGTCAGGGCGCCAACGGCCAATACAGCCACTACGGGCCGAAGAACCGCTACGCCATGGACATCGCCATGCCGGTGGGCACGCCGATCATCGCCGCGCGAGCGGGAGTAGTGGTGAAAACCGAGAATTCCCAGAGCGGGCGCGGTACCGATGCCTCCGGCAATTTCGTCCGGGTGCTGCACGACGACGGCACGATGGGCGTGTACCTGCATCTGAAACAGGGTTCGGTGAGTGTGCGCGAAGGCCAGCGGGTCAAGGTCGGCAGCCCGCTGGCGCTGTCGGGCAACACCGGCAACAGCAGCGGCCCGCACCTGCACTTCGTGGTGCAGCGCAATACCGGAGAGGGGCTGGTGTCGATTCCCTATCAGTTCAACCAGCCACTGGGAGCCTTGCCCAACTTTGCGTTGGGCAAGCAATAGAGCAAAAGATCGCAGCCTGCGGCAGCTCCTACATGGGAATGCGATCCCTGTAGGAGCTGCCGAAGGCTGCGATCTTTTGGCAGGCAACGCGGTTTCCCGCATTGCACTCAATCCAGCATCAACACCTTGGCCAGGACAATCTTCGGCCCTTTCATCTTCTTTATGATGATCCGCAGGCCTTCGACTTCCAGCACTTCTTCCTCTTCCGGCACCCGTTTCAGGGTTTCGTAAACCAGCCCGGCAAGGGTTTCCGCTTCGATGTGATCGAGATCGATGCCCAGCAGACGTTCAACCTTGAACAATGGCGTATCACCGCGCACCAGCAGCTTGCCTGGCTGATAGGCGAGAATGCCGCGCTCTGCCTTGCGGTGCTCGTCCTGAATGTCGCCGACCAGCACTTCCAGCACGTCTTCCATGGTCAGGTAGCCGATGATGTTGCCGTCAGCCTCCTCGACCACGGCGAAGTGCGAGCCGCCCTTGCGGAACTGCTCCAGCAGTTGCGACAGCGGCATGTGCCGCGAGACGCGCTCCAGCGGGCGGGTCAGCTCGGCCAGGTTGAACGACTCGGGAATGTGGTCCAGCGCGGCCAGTTCCAGCAGCAGATCCTTGATGTGCAGCAGGCCGACGAACTCCTGGCGCTCGCTGTCGTACACCGGATAACGGCTGAACTTGTGGCGACGGAACATCGCCAGGATTTCCTTCAGCGGCGCGTTGAATTCGAGGGTGATCAGGTCTTCGCGGGAATTGGCCCAGTCGACCACTTCCAGCTCGCCCATTTCCACCGCCGAAGCCAACACGCGCATGCCCTGATCGCTCGGATCCTGGCCACGGCTGGAGTGCAGGATCAGTTTCAGTTCTTCGCGGCTGTAATGGTGTTCATGGTGCGGGCCGGGTTCACCTTGCCCGGCGATACGCAAAATCGCGTTGGCGCTGGCATTAAGCAGGTAGATCGCCGGGTACATCGCCCAGTAGAACAGGTACAGCGGCACCGCCGTCCACAGCGACAGCAGCTCGGGTTTGCGGATCGCCCACGACTTGGGCGCCAGCTCGCCGACCACGATGTGCAGGTACGAAATGATGAAGAACGCGGTGAAGAACGACACGCCTTTGATGATCTCTGGCGAGTCGACGCCGACTGCGCTCAGCAGCGGCTCAAGAATATGCGCGAACGCCGGTTCACCGACCCAGCCCAGGCCAAGGGAGGCGAGGGTGATGCCGAGCTGACACGCCGACAGGTAGGCATCGAGCTGACTGTGCACGGTGCGCAGGATGTGTCCGCGCCAGCCGTGTTGTTCAGCGATGGCCTCGACCCGGGTCGAGCGCAGTTTGACCATGGCGAATTCCGCTGCAACGAAAAAACCGTTGAGCAAAACCAGGATCAGAGCAAAAAGAATCATGCCGAAGTCGGCAAAAATGGTTGCGAGGGACAAGCCAGGGGAAGGGTCCATGATGGAGTTTTGCGGGTTCCGTGTGATTCGAAAGTAGGGAGAAACAGCGCCTGAAAGGCAGGCACAAGTCAGCCAATGTAGCGGCTGACCGTGCGATTGCCTAGTGGCGTGTGCCGGGCGGCATCACTCGGCGGCGCTGATCGCCCGTGCGCTGGCCACCTGAGCCGGGGCGAAATGGCAGGTGAACGTGCTGCCGTGGCCGGGCACGCTGCTGATCTCCATGCGCGCGCGGTGGCGCAGCAGCACGTGCTTGACGATGGCCAGGCCGAGGCCGGTGCCGCCCGTGTTGGAGTTGCGGCTGGAATCGACGCGGTAGAAACGCTCGGTCAGGCGCGGCAGGTGTTTGCTGTCGATACCGATGCCGGAATCCTGCACGCTCAGGTGCGCGCCCTGATCGTCGCCCCACCAGCGAATGCGGATGTTGCCCTCGGCGGGGGTGTACTTGACCGCGTTGAACACCAGATTGGAGAACGCGCTGCGCAACTCCGCTTCGCTGCCCTTGAGCAGCACTCCGGCATTGGCCTCGAGGCTGATGCGCTGGTTCTTCGCCCCGGACAACTGCTGCGCATCGCTGGTGATCGATTGCAACAAGGTGTCGATCTGCACCGGCTGGTTGTCCGACGGGTAATCAGTAGCCTCCAGCTTGGCCAGCAGCAACAGGTCGTTGAGCAGTGTCTGCATGCGCCCGCCCTGTTGCTGCATCTGCTGCAGGGCACGGCTCCAGCGCGGGTTCACTTCTTCGACATTGTCCAGCAGGGTTTCCAGATAGCCGCAGATCACCGTCAGCGGTGTGCGCAGCTCGTGGGAGACGTTGGCGATAAAGTCCTTGCGCATCTGTTCCAGCTGATGGATGCGCGTCACGTCGCGGACCAGCATCAGGTGTTCATTGTTGCCGTAGCGCGTCAGGTACAGCTGAATGCGCACGCGATCGTTGGTCGGCGAAGGGATTTCCAATGGCTCGGCAAAGCTGTCCTGCTCGAAGTATTCCTTGAAGCGCGGATGGCGCACCAGGTTGGTCACCGGTTGGCCGCTGTCCTGCGGAGTCTTCAGGCCGAGCAGGGTTTCAGCGGCGCGGTTCCACCATTCGAGATTGCCGTCGCTGTCGAGCATGATGACTGCATCTTTCAGCGCGGCGGTGGATTCCTGCACCCGGTCGATCACCGCTTGCAGACGCCCGCGCACCCGTTGGTCGCGGCGTTGCAGGTGATAGATGCTGTCGAACACCTCGCCCCACAGACCATAGCCATCGGGCGGCGCTTCGTCGGGTTGGTGCTGGCGCAGCCATTCGTGCAGACGCAGCAATTGCTTGAGCGTCCAGGCCAGATAAAGCCCCAGACCCGCCGCGAGGCTCCAGCCGTAATAGCCGGTGATCAACCCGATCACCAGACACGCTGTGACCAGCAGCAACATGTGGCGAATCAGGGTGCCATGCCAGTTTTGATTCACAGAGGCGTCCTTAGCCGCAGCGTCAAGTTTCAAGCTACAAGCTGCAAGTCAGAGCGGCTCGCTGTTTCTTGCCGCTTGTAGCTGAAAGCTTGCAGCTGCTTTCATGCTTTTGTGGAGAACCGGTAGCCGGTGCCGCGCACGGTTTGTACCAGATTTTCGTAAGCGTCGCCGAGGGCCTTGCGCAGGCGGCGGATGTGCACGTCGACGGTGCGCTCTTCGACGTAGACGTTGCCACCCCAGACCTGGTCAAGCAACTGGCCGCGGGTGTAGGCGCGTTCCTGATGGGTCATGAAAAATTGCAGCAGGCGGTATTCGGTCGGGCCCATCTCGGCGGGTTTGCCGTCGATGGTCACGCGGTGGCTGATCGGGTCGAGCAGCAGGCCGCCGACTTCGATCGGCGCTTCGCCATCGGTCGGTCCGGCGCGGCGCAGCACAGCCTTGAGGCGGGCGACCAGTTCACGCGGGGAAAACGGTTTGGTGATGTAGTCGTCGGCGCCGACTTCCAGGCCCTGGATCTTGTTGTCCTCTTCGCCCTTGGCGGTGAGCATGATGATCGGGATGTCCCCGGTCAGCTCGTCACGCTTGAGGCGCCGGGCCAGTTCGATGCCCGAGGTGCCGGGCAGCATCCAGTCGAGCAGGATCAGGTCCGGTTTGCGGTCGACGATGATGGCGTGAGCCTGCTGCGAGTTCTCTGCCTCGAGGCAGTCATAGCCGGCCATTTCCAACGCCACGGCGATCATTTCGCGAATGGGCGCTTCGTCGTCGACGATCAGAATGCTCCTGCCAACCATGCCTTAATCCTCTTGTCATTTAACTGTCTTGCGCCGCATTAGATAACGGAATTATTGCAGTCGTGTGACAGTATTTCAGGCCCGCAACATTTGCACCCATCCTCGACTAAGCTCTAAGTCCGAATCCTGACAACCACAAAAGAAGGTTTCCATGACTCAGATGACTGCTTCGTTCAAAGCCCTGCTGATGGCCGCCGCCCTGACATTACCGGGGCTGGCCATGGCGGCCGATCCGGCGATGGAGAAGGACGGCATGTACACCGACCACAAGGGCATGACCCTGTACACCTTCGCCAAGGACTCCGCTGGCAAGTCCGCGTGCAACGACAAGTGCGCGGCAAACTGGCCGCCGCTGATGGCGCAGGCGGGTGACAAATCCATGGGCGACTGGACGGTGATCAAGCGTGACGACGGCACGATGCAATGGGCCTACCAGGGCATGCCGTTGTACACCTTCGTGATGGACAAGAAGGCCGGCGACATGACCGGCGACGGCAAAATGGACGGCGCGTGGAAAGTCGCCAAGGCCAAATAACGCAAAAGATCGCAGCCTTCGGCAGCTCCTACACTGGAATGAGTAGGACCTGTAGGAGCTGCCGCAGGCTGCGATCTTTTCAGTCAGCGCAGTGCGTAATCCAGCACGATCCCGACAAATATCGCCAACCCTGCCCAGTGGTTGTGCAAGAAGGCCTGGAAGCAACGCATGCGGTCCTTGCTGCGTGTGTACCAGAACTCCCACGCATAACACCCCGCAGCCACCAGCAGGCCGAGGTGGAACCAGATCCCCAGCTCGAACTTCGACCCGGCCAGAATCAGGCAGCCCAATGACAGCGCCTGCAAGCTGAGGATGATCACCCGATCCGCCTCGCCAAACAGAATCGCCGTGGATTTCACGCCGATCTTCAGATCGTCATCACGATCGGTCATCGCGTAATAAGTGTCGTAGCCCACCGTCCACAGCAGGTTGGCAATCCACAGAAGCCACGCCGCCGCTGGCAACTCGCCGGTCTCGGCGGTAAAGGCCATCGGCATGCCCCAGGAGAACGCCGCACCCAGCACCACCTGCGGGTAGTAGGTGTAGCGCTTCATGAACGGATAAGTGAACGCCAGCGCCAGACCGCCGAGCGACAGCCAGATCGTCGGCGCATTGGTGCACAGCACCAGCAGAAAACTGATGCCCATCAGCACGGCAAAGAACACCAGCGCTTCCTTCGAGCTGATCCGGCCAGCAGCAAGCGGCCGTTGCGCGGTGCGTTTGACGTGGCCGTCGACCTTGCGGTCAGCCCAGTCGTTGATCACGCAGCCGCCGGCACGGGTCAGCACTACGCCAAGAACAAAAATCACCACGTTGGCCAGCGACGGCGAGCCCTTGCCGGCAATCCACAATGCCCACAATGTCGGCCACAGCAGCAGGTAAATGCCGATCGGCTTGTCCATGCGCGTCAACTGAACGAAATCCCAGGCGCGCGGGTTCAGACGGTTGAGGGACTTGAGCAGGCTTTGATACATCAGCAGTTCTCCGGATGGGCGCGGGCGGCGTCCCACAGGCTCGGCAGGAAGATTTCCGCGACCAGCACGCTCAGCGCGCCACGGTCGAAACGCGAGCGCCGGCCCCACAGGTCAGGGGCTTGCACCGCTGGCGGCAACCATTGTTCGGGGTAGCGGCAGACTTCGATCGCGCGGCGCTGGAACGCCTGATCACAAAACAGCAGTTCACCCAGCGAGCGGCTGCCCAGTTCATCCATGTGCAAACCATCACCTTGCAGAGCCGCCCGCGAGGCAACGCTGCGGGCGAACACCCAGGCCTCACCATGGCCGCGCAAATACACTTCGCGCACCCAGCCTTCGCTGCCCTCGGCCAGATCCAGCGCCGCGCATTCATCAGCGCGCAGGGTGTCCCAGCCTTCGAACAGCGGCGACACGCTGAAGCCATCCTCGGACAAACGGGTCAAACGGCGGGTCAGCGAACCTTCGTCGAACAACCAGTCCAGCGTCAACGGATCGGGGCGGGGCGTCAGGCGGTCCTGGGTCAGCCAGAGCGGGGCGGGGCAGGCATTTGAATGTTGCACAATGAGTCATTATTGGCCGCAAATGAGGCGGCGAGCTTACCATGGCGGGCGACAGGATCGAGCGGCGCCGGCTGCCGTTGCGCCGAACAGGCTTGCATCTGCCCGGCACCCTCAGTACAAAACGCCCTGAGCCGGATGGCAACGCAGCACCCATCGACCGTCCGCGCCGGCACTACGCCTGAACCCTGAGGAAGTACCTGAATGAAGAAGTGGCAATGTATCGTCTGTGGCCTGATCTATAACGAAGCCGATGGCTGGCCGGATGACGGCATCGCGCCGGGCACCCGCTGGGAAGACGTCCCGGCAGACTGGCTGTGCCCCGACTGCGGCGTCGGCAAGATGGACTTCGAAATGATCGAAATTAACTGAACACAACCAAGGAGTAAGGCATGAGCGCACCAGTCGTCATCATCGGCACCGGGCTTGCGGGCTACAACCTGGCCCGCGAGTTTCGCAAGCTCGACAGCGAAACCCCGCTGCTGCTGATCACCGCCGATGACGGCCGCTCTTACTCCAAGCCGATGCTCTCCACCGGCTTCGGCAAGAACAAGGATGCCGACGGCCTGAGCATGGCCGAACCCGGCGCCATGGCCGAGCAGTTGAAGGCCGAAGTGCGCACCCACACGCGCATCAGCGGCATCGATGCCGGCCACAAACGCTTGTGGATCGGCGAAGAAGCCGTGCCCTATCGCGACTTGATTCTGGCCTGGGGCGCGGAAACCGTGCGTGTGCCGATCGAAGGCGACGGCGGGGAACTGGTGTTCCCGATCAACGATCTGGAAGACTACGCGCGCTTCCGTGTCGCAGCGGCGGGCAAGCGTCGGGTCTTGGTACTCGGCGCCGGGCTGATCGGCTGTGAATTCGCCAATGACCTGATCCTCGGCGGCTACGAAGTGCAACTGGTCGCGCCGTGCGAACAGGTCATGCCAATGCTCTTGCATCCTGCCGCGGCGGCGGCCGTGCAGGCCGGGCTGGAAAGTATCGGGGCGAAGTTTCACCTCGGCCCGGTGCTGACCCGGCTGGAGAAAGTCGCCGATGGCCTGGAAGCGCACCTGTCCGACGGTCAGATCATCCCGTGCGATGTGGTGGTCTCGGCGATCGGTCTGCGCCCGCGCATCGATCTGGCAGCGGCTGCCGGCGTGCAGGTCAATCGCGGCGTGATGGTCGATCGTTACCTGAAGACCTCCCACGCCAACATCTACGCCTTGGGTGACTGCGCCGAAGTCGACGGGCTCAATCTGCTTTACGTGATGCCGCTGATGAGCTGCGCGCGCGCTTTGGCGCAAACCCTCGCTGGAAACCCGACTGCGGTCAGCTACGGGCCGATGCCGATCACCGTGAAAACCCCGGTGTGCCCGCTGGTGGTTTCGCCGCCGCCACGGGGCAGCGAAGGCATTTGGAGCGTCGAAGGGCAGGGCGCCGACGTCAAAGCGCTGTGCCACGGTGCCGACGGTCAGTTGCTCGGTTACGCCCTGACCGGCGGGGCGGTCATGGAAAAACTGGCCCTGAACAAACAGCTGCCGCCGCTTCTGGCGTAAATGCCGGTCGTTCTGTCGCAAACACCGCTCTTTCGCCCCGACAAAGGTCTTGGGGAGACTGGCGCCGCCGTTGGCGGCGTGCCATTCTCACTCCGTCTGCCGCAGAGTAGAGCCTGCGGCGCCTTGGGCGCTGTTCCAACGAGAACAGCACGGACATAACAACAAAAAACCGTCAAAGGGGCTTCACTAATGCGTAAACCAGAACTCGCCGCTGCAATCGCCGAAAAGGCAGACCTGACCAAAGAACAGGCCAACCGCGTCCTCAACGCCGTCCTCGAAGAAATCACCGGCGCCCTGCACCGCAAGGACAGCGTGACGCTGGTCGGCTTCGGCACCTTCCTGCAACGCCACCGCGGCGCCCGCACCGGCAAAAACCCGCAGACCGGCGAACCGGTCAAGATCAAGGCCAGCAACACCGTGGCGTTCAAGCCAGGCAAGTCGTTGAAAGACAGCGTCAATCCTTGATGGCGGCGTGCTCTCCTGAATGACGGGGAGAACCGCGAATGAGAAATGGGCACACCGATTGCGGTCGGGTGCCCATTTTTTGTGGTTGGAGCATTCGTCTAGATCAGACGGAGAAGAAGTAACGCGTCAGGTGAAAGAAGAGCGGTGCCGCGAAGCATATCGAGTCCATCCAATCGAGGATTCCGCCGTGACCTTTGATCATTGTGCCCCAGTCCTTCGCGCTCA
Source organism: Pseudomonas sp. AC255 (assembly GCF_979258175.1). Classification (NCBI taxonomy): domain Bacteria; kingdom Pseudomonadati; phylum Pseudomonadota; class Gammaproteobacteria; order Pseudomonadales; family Pseudomonadaceae; genus Pseudomonas; species Pseudomonas sp. AC255. Next base: position 5,442,659 of record NZ_OZ409841.1, read on the forward strand.
GACTGCGTTTGATAGCGGACATGACCAAGCTGCCTAGCCAGCTTGCGGCAGTCATTGGGACTTAAGCATCGGGCAGCACGCCGACTACTCGGTCATCCGAACTGTTAATCGCAATGGCTTATCCTGGAATTGCTCAATTCGTAGCCTGCCCAAAATTTCATCGTTCGTACTCTGCCCTTTGCATACCAATTCATATTTGAAGACTTTACTTAACCGGGAGTCCGCATACTTACACTCGACTGAAAGCAAGTTCTCGTTCGACCCATGCTCGTCCAGTGGTTCATCTGCCAGGTCATTAATATGTATCCAGACGGCGCTTAAGCCAAGTTTCTCTGGATCCTCAGTCATGTCCATGATCCAGATCTTGATTTCGCTGAGGAGCGTGAGACAGCCCCCAATGCTGGGAAGTAATTTGACGTTGAACTTGGCGGTCTGCGCAGTGGGTTGCCAAGGTTGTTTAAATTTTTTGACTCCAAGGTTGGGGTCTCTTGCGTAGTTTTCTGGCGCGTAACAGTAATATGGGGAAAACGGCTGATAGTACGCTTCGGCGGTGACGCTAAAATTCGCAGGGATGTCCATGTTCAGTGTTGCCGAACTGGAGAACGAATTGCATCCAGTTCCAAATATTATGAAGCTGGCCAATAACAAAGCGCGGATCGAGTGCGTTGCAGTGACGAAGTTTAACTTGGGGGACAACGAGAGCATCGGTACTTCCTTGTTGACTGATTAAGTTAAATGAACGAATCAATATCCAGCCGAAACGGCGCGCCAACCGCATGCCCTCCGGTCATCGCGGCGATAGCGGCATCGTGGTCTTCAGCGGCTGGCGGAATCATCGCCAGTTGCTCCTGAACCAGGTTTTCAGGGTGGGCGTTCCAGCGCAGCAGACTTTCCTCGACCCATTCGGGCTGGTCGGCATAGCTGCCGTAAACGTCGACCTCGGTGACCCGTTGACTGCGCAGCGCTGTCAGGCGGGCCTTGGTCATGCTGATCTTGTCTATTTCCTGATTGAGCATCAGCGTCTTGTGCGCGCGCTCCTGCTCTCGCACGTAAGAACGGTGGTTGTTTTGCAGATCGCGCTTAACGGCCCGCAGCTGTTGCTGAATATTCTCCAGCGCGCTGCTGATCCACTCGAATTCGCGATTGGTCACCAGCGAACGCTTGAGCTGCAGTGCTTCCTGCCAACGGCGCAAGCTGGCCCAGCAGCCGGGGATGTAGCTGCCGACCATTGAGTGGTGACCCCGGTCGAACAACTGCCGCAGAAACGATCCGCGTTCGGGCAAGCCGTTGGTAGCGCGCAGGGCCTTGGCGCAGCCGTGATCGACGATCGTGCTGCAACCCGGCTCCCAGAGAAGGGAGGATCGGTGGTCCTTGTCGAACTCAACGGGCATGAAATGGCGCAAAGCACCGTGATGCCCATAGTCGTCGCCAAAGAAATTGATGATTCCCCAGATCAGCAGGCCGAGGCCGGCGACCGGGGTGAAGCCCAGCACCACGGCGTTGGTTGCGTACATCGGCCCAGGCTTGGCAAAGGTGTTCATCCAGGTCGCCGGCACGCTCGGTACCGGATCGTTCTGATTGACGATGCGGTGATGCACCAGCGATCTGGCGCTTTCGATGAAGGTGGTGTCGCCGGCGCGGGGGGCGCCGTAGGTGTAGAGCACGATTTGCGGGGAGAACTCCAGGTTGCGTCTCAGCATCTCGGACAGGATCAGTGCAACTGCACCGCCCAGACTGTGACCCGTGATCAGCAGCTTTTGCCCGCTGTAGAATTTTTCCAGATAAGTCACGATAAATGGATAAGCCGCCAAAGCGCCACCGTAGAAACCGCGGTGCACTTTGCCTTCGCCTTCGGCAAAGGGAACCTGATAGGCATCGCCGTCACGCCGGCCGTCGGGCCAGATCTCACTGGTACCGCGTACGCTGATCAGGATCAGTTCGTCGTGGTGGCAGATAAAGGCCTGGGTATCAGTACTGTTGTCTTTGTTACGGTCATCGAGACAGTGCAACTTGGCCGGGTGTTCTTGTTCGTCGCCCAACGCGGGGTCATTCACTTCGGGGTAAAGGTTCGGGTCGAACGGCACCACCTCCAGGCGTTTCGAATACGGCACGTCTTCGTACAGTGGGTAGTATTTCTGCGTTTGCGAGTCATCGACCTTCCACAACTCATCGAACTGCGGTAGCGCGTGGCCGAACCAGTTGCCGCTGCTGGGCTGTAGCGGAAAGCTTACCGTGTCGGTCTGCACCGGTTGAGTGTTGGGTTGCTGTCCGAAATCGGTGTAGCTCAGCGTCGCCATCACCGACAGCTGATAAAGGTTGAGCGCGCAGAACGCCTCGCCTGTCGACAGCATTGGCCGTAGCGCTCTCATCGGCCGTACTTCCAGCACATGGTGTTTGTTCGGCAGCAGCGCGACGCCCTTGGGCGGTGGCGGGGAAAACCCCAGTTCGACGGTGGCCATCTCCGCCGCACTCAAGATTGTGTGCAGTCCGCCATCCGCAGAAGTTTTATCGACGAGCGTGAAGTCTCTGGACTTCGCCGCCGATCGCATGAGCTTGTGCGCCGCCCTCTTCGGAGGGTCGCGACGAGCAACCAGTGGTGGCAGGTGGGCGATGTGCTTTACCAGTTCACTGACTTCGACCTGACAGTACGCGTCGGTTTCGGGCAGGTCCTTGGCGGGGTTTGCCTGGGTGCGAGTGCCTGTTTTGTGGAAGAAGCGGGTTTTTTCGGCGCGGACCTGGAGTTCGGTGATGGGAAGGGGATAGTGGGGGCGCTTTTGCAAAAATGTGTAAGATTTTTCGCTGCCTTGATAGCGGCTCTTCAATTTGAGTACTAGCGGACCGCAATAATGATCGTCGATCTTTGCAGATCCAGTCGCATCAAGTTTTCCGCTATGGACCGTGTCTTCGTAATCAATCACTTCGTAAGACAGACCAGCGTATGGCTTACCGTCGCCGAATTCGTCCACTAGCTGGAAGCTGGTACGATGGCCGCGTTTAGGGCAGGCATGTATGTCGCCCTGCATGAAGCGCAAATCGGTCGCCGAGGGAGTCTCAATGTTCATGGTGCCCCTTGCTCCGTGCATCCCGGATAGATGGTGCAAACCCGCCCATCGACCATTTTAAAAGTGCTGAAATTTGTGTCGTTGCCGTAGCAAAAGGCGTATTGATCCTCGAAGTTGTCACCCATACAGCGCTTCCAGCCGCGGGGTACTTTGATCCAGGTATCGCCGATGGCTGGAAGTTCTTCACTTGCCAGCCTGACCTTCAGCGTCACCTTTTTGCCCTCAAGTTGAGTCAATGTGTACGCCGTGGAAGGTCTCGTTCGCAGCACGTTTCCCTGTGCGTCCATGTTTTTGCAGGTCAGCAGTTTGATCAGGGAACGATGTGGACCGACGGTGCGGAATGACCACCTGCATTCACCATAAAACTCCCCTGCACCGTCCTCGTTGAAAGTGCCCTTTAGTCGTTCCAGCAAATCTGGACGTACGAAAATCGAGGCGTAGTCCATGCTGAAGTTGCTTCGGCCTTTTCCATAAAAGCCGATGACCTTGATTTCCACTTTGTTGAGCGCCAACGGACAATCGCTGACGGTTTTGTACAACTCGATTTCCGCAGTGCTTACATATTCCATGGTGGGTTTATTGAAGCTCACCCAGAAATCCGGCTTTCCTGGCACGCGGCAGGTTTCACCCGCTGCGGGCAGGTAGATAGCCTTCAGCTCATATTTGAATCCAGGCGGAAAATCCGGAACAAACGTAAACGTGTTCGGGGTCTTCACCGTCGTACAACCCACCAGCAATCCCAGGCAACCACTCAGCAGCAACCCTCGTTTCAAGTGCCTCATCGACCTACCTCTCCCTGCCAATACAACGCTTCCTGATATACCCGCTCAAAATGCATCGCCGGATCTTCACCGGGTTTGGGCAGCCATGATTTGCCTGGCCGATATCCCGGTAAATGCAAACTGCGGGTCAGCAAGAAATGCACTTGCTCCGGTTGTTGCCAGCCCCACAAGTGCGTCAGTTGAATCAGGCCCCACAGCCACTCATCGACGTCGAGCTGTTCGGCCAGCGTGGCCATGGCTTCGGTGTGTTCGCCGACCAGGTAACGGCGGGTGTTGTCGAACAGCACGTTGGCGTAGATCAGCTCCGGGGTCGGCGTGTGCAGCCACGGCGGATCCATCGGCAGCGGATGGTGGCCGGGGTCCGGGTTGTCGATCGCGTTCCATCGCTCTGCGTGCCAATAGCAGACGCTGTTGAATGGCCCGAGAAACGCCGCGCGGTGCTCGGGTTGCAGGTGCGCCAGCGCACGTCCCAGAACCCGGTTGTCATGCACGCGGTACACCGCCTGATTCGGGCGTTCGCCGGTTATCAGGCGCTCGCGCCAATGCGCCGCCAGCAGATCAAGTTCGACGTGACGGGCACTGGCAAGCCAGCCCCAATTGCGCTCGGGCGTGGCGAGCAAGGTCTGGATGGCGAGATGCTGCGCCGTATCGATTTGCAACAGTAGCGGGCCGGTCGGCACCAGCGACTCGGCCGGCGTGCCGCTGTAGAGCGGACGAAACCACTCGGTTCCGAGGTCGCGGGTCAACGCAGCGTGCTCTGCGCTGTGGCCGTCGGTGTCGAGCATCAGATACAGTTCGCAGCCGGCGCGGGACTGAGCGTGCAACCATTGTTCGACCGGGCTCATGCGACTTCTCCCAGCTCGCACTGACCCGCTGCGCAGGCTTCGCACAGCGGGCAAAAATCCGCTGCCTGCTGGCGGGCGCTGTTGACGATCGACAGCGGTGTGGCGCTGCTCGGAAGAACCAGGCCAGCCTCTGCCTGTAGCGGTTGTAGCGGTGCGAGACCCGGCAGTGGCGCGCCGCCCTGAACGATGGGCACGCTGCTGAAAATCCCGCCGGCATTGATCACGACGTGATGACCGCCCGCTGACAGCGTCAGGCTCATGCCGGCATCGATCACCACGTTGCTTGCCGTGACATGCGCCTGCTGGCCGGCCTGGATCACCAGAGCGCCCAGGGTCTGGCTGCTGGTGCCGCTGACCTGCAACAAGTCATCGGCGTTGATCACGGTGCTGCGCAGCCCTTGATGAGTGCGCGAATCCCTGCCCTCGATGAGACTGGTGCTGTCATTGCCGACATGCTCATGGCGGTCGCGAGTGATCAGGCTGCGGCTGTCGTTGAGGATCAGTTGCTCAAGGTCGCGCTGCGCGCGCAGGTAGATCTTCTCCTGCCCGGCGCGATCCTCGATCGACAATTCGTTGTAGCCGCCATTGCGCGGCGAACTCTGGCTGCGTAATACCGTGCGGGTTTTACTCGCCGGCAAGGGATGAGCGACGGCATTGACCTTGTTGGCGACGCAGCCGGTAATCAGCGGTTGGTCCGGGTCGCCTTCCTGGAAGGTCACGACCACTTCCATGTCGACCCGGGGAATGGTCACCGCACCGAATCCGTCACCTGCCCAACTGGACGCTACGCGTAACCAGCAGCTGCTTTTTCGCTGTTGCGTTCAGCGCGATCCCAGGGAAACTCGACACGAACCCTGCCGTATTCATCACAGAAGATCTCTTCTCCGGGAGGCCCGGTAACGCGCGCGGTCTGGCAGACCAGCAAGGGCCTTGGCGCGGGCAAAGGCGGACGGTAAACCACCTCTGCGGGAATGGCCCTGAAGGTATTGCGGTAACCCTGGGAAAAACCATCGGCAGGTTTCGCCTCGCTGCTGAAAGCCTCTTCGAGCACCGCCGGTTGCTTGCCTTCGTGACTGAGACTGACCAGCAGCCACAACTCGTTGCAGTCGGCCCTAGGATGTTCGCTCAGCTCGAACAGGTGACCGCTGCGCAAAATCGGCTGATTGCTTTTGCCTTCAATCCATTGATAGTCGCTGCGATGGCGCTCCAATGCCTGACGCGCCAGCTGTTTGCCGTGCTTCTCGGACTTGATCAGCAGTGGATAGCGATAGTCCTCCAGAGCCGGCGTGAACTCGGCGGTGAAGCGGCTTTCCAGCAGCAGGCTTGGGCGCTTGAGGTCATAGTCGCGGCGGGTGACGGTGCTGGTACGGGTGTTGAAGCCCATGGTCAGGTGGTTGACCACCGGGTGTTCGGCAACCATGCCGCTATCAACCCGAAAGGCTGTCGTACCCAATTTGGGTGCGAACACCGGGCTGTCGCTGAACACCAGCAAGTGCCTGTCGAGCGAATGCTGGTGGTGCCAGGCAATACCCTCTTCGGCGCACAGACGCTGAATGAACAGGAAGTCGCTTTCGCCGTATTGCGTGCAGTACTCACGAGGCTCACCGGCGGCGACATTGAACGTGAAGTCATCGGCCTGGATGCCATGGCCTTTGAGGACTTGCGCGATGATCTGCGGCACTGTCAGTTGCTGAAAAATCCGCTGGTCGTGGCTCATTTGCAGATAATGCAGCGCCGGTACCAGTGACAGCTCATAGCGGGTCAGGCGCTTTCCCGATTCGCCGAGCATGACATTTTCGATCCGCCCGTGAATGCCTTCGCCCGCTAACCCGAATTGCAGAAAAGCAGGCTGGCTGAGCAGGCTTTCCAGATCGAAGTCCGCGTACTCGCTCACCAGCTCGATGCGAAATGCGTACAGCTGACTGATCGCTTCGGTGCCAGTGAACGCGAGCACCTTGAAGTCGTGACGAATGGCCGGGATATGCAGTGAGAATGGCGCGCAGTGGCCTTTGCCGAACATGGGCTTGTCCTTAAGCAAAGTGAGTCAAAGCGCGATACCGCCCTCCCTGATCGCCGCGCATGAAAAGTTGCCAGGGCAAGCTAGCGGCGCGGCAAACCAATTGATGTAAGAAGTATCCCTGAAATTTGTCAGAGTATTCCGGTGTGGAAGTCTTGGTTGGAATGCGAGAAGTGTCTGTAGGACGCGGCTCGGATAACTATCGAAGTGCCAGTATTTGCCGGGGGAGTAAAGTTTCAGAATAATGAAATGCCATCATTATAGTGGCACTTTTTGCATTGATCGTTGTCGCTGCAAACTTCTCGATGGAACCCGGTCATTTTAGGAAGTGTCCTACTTCTATTTTTTTGAATTTGGCATGCTGCACGCCGCTCGAGGGTGCGGGCGTCAGGTAAACTCGCCCGGCTGCGGCCGAGGCTCTGGGACAATGGTTTGGCGGGAGCCGGGAAAATGCGCTGATTTATAAACGGCATCAGGGAAACCCCTGCGACATATAGGGCGATCTCCTGCAGACCTCAATGAACAGTTCGTCTTGTTGTTTAATCAGATGCTTGCTAGTGGCCATCATAGTGATTACGATGCGCCCACTTGAAAGAGCACATCTCAATTGGATGAGTCGCTGAACTGCTCTTCGATACTGTCCCGCGTTGCTGAAACTCCATTCACGCGCATGACTGTAATCCTTAATAAAGGCCATGGATGTCCTACTCAAGCAAACTTTCCGCCCATTACCTCGAACTCGCAAAAGTCTCTGTTTCCAAAGAGAATTTTGCGGGCGAAGACGTTCGTTTTTCGAGCGAATTCGAGGCGCTTGAAAGTGAGCTGGCCAAGGCTTCGTCGATGCACGAAAGCGGGCAGATCGACTGGCTGAAAATCCGCGAAAACAGCGAAAATCTGCTGCGTACCCAATCCAAGGATCTGCGTGTCGGCGCCTGGCTGACGTGGTCGCTATACCAGCGCGAATCCTTCCCCGGGCTGCTTGCCGGCCTCGGTCTGCTGCACCATCTGTCGGAAAACAACTGGGCCGACGTCCACCCGCTCAAACCCCGCACCCGTGCCGCCGCGATCGGCTGGCTGGTGCCGCGTCTCGAGCAGGTCATCACCGAAAACATTGCGATCAAAGAGCAGTTGCCGATGTTCCGGCAGCTCTCCGAGCACCTGGCCGGTCTTGAGGCCGCGTGCACTGAACATCTGGGCGATGACGCGCCACTGCTGCTGCCGATCTCCCGCCGCCTGAAAACCATGATCCAGCGTGCCGCCGACAACCAGCCGGCACCCGGCGTGGTGGGGGCGGCGGTGGCGCAGGTCAAGCAGGCCGCGACCCAGCTGCTCACTCCTGGCGCACCGATCGACAACGAGCGGGATGCGCACAAAGCCCTGCGCGCCCAGCAGGACAGCGCCCGGCCGTTGTGTGCCTGGTGGCTCAAGCAGAAGGCTACCGATCTGCGTGCCCTGCGCCTCAATCGCACGCTGTTGTGGATGACCATCGACGCAGTGCCCGAGCGCAACGCCGAGCAGATCACCGTGCTGCGCGGTCTGCCGCTGGAAAAACTCAAGCTCTATCAGGACCGTTTCGATCAGGGCAAATACGCCGATCTGCTGGTGGAACTGGAGGCGAGCCTGGCGAAGGCGCCGTTCTGGTTCGATGGCCAGAGGATGGTCTGGGAATGTCTCCAGAACCTCAACGCCGAGCTGGCAATGCGCGAAGTGGAAATCCACTTCGCGCTTTTGATTCAGCGCCTGCCGGGCATCATCGAGTTGCGCTTCCATGACGGCGCGCCGTTTGCCGATCCGTCCACCCGGGCGTGGATCGCCGCCAATGTCATGCCGCACCTGCAAAGCGCCAGCGCGCCGCGCAAGGTCGAAAGCGAGAACGTCGAAACCCAGCCGGCCTGGGAAAAAGCCCTCGAGGAAGTCCAGCCGATCCTGCGCAAGGAAGGCTTGAAGCCGGCCGTGCAGATTCTCAAGCAGGGTCTGCAATCGGCCCACGGTGGCCGTGAACGCTTCTTCTGGCAGTTCACCCTCGCGCGGCTGTGTTTCCTGGCCAAGAAATACGAACTGGCCAAGAACCAGCTCGAAACCCTCGATCAGACATTACAGGACTCAGGCCTGCACGCCTGGGAGCCCGATCTTGCATTGCAAGTGCTGCACCTGCTGCACAGTTGCTGCGAGTTGTTGCCGCAGAACCACGCCGTACGTGAAAGCAAGGAAGAGATTTATCGCAGGCTGTGCCACCTCGACCTCGAAGTGGTACTCGAATAGGCCCCAGGGCCACAACCGCAAGGAGAAAAGCCATGGCCAAAGAAGGCTCGGTAGCCCCCAAGGAACGCATCAACGTCACCTTCAAACCCGCCACCGGCGGAGCTCAGGAAGAGATTGAACTGCCGCTGAAGCTGCTGGCAATCGGTGACTACACCCACCGCAAGGACGATCGCAAAATCGAAGATCGCAAGCCGATCAGCATCGACAAGATGACCTTCGACGAAGTGTTGGCCAAGCAAGAGCTGGGTCTGACGCTGAGCGTGCCGAACCGTCTGCAGGAAGATGGCGAGGCTGAAGAGCTGGCCGTGCAATTGCGCGTCAATTCGATGAAGGACTTCAACCCGGCCAGCCTGGTCGAGCAAGTGCCTGAGCTGAAAAAACTGATGGAACTGCGCGATGCGCTGGTGGCCCTCAAAGGCCCGCTGGGTAACGCACCTGCGTTCCGTAAAGCGATCGAAGGCGTGCTCGCCGACGACGAATCCCGCGGTCGCGTACTCGGTGAGCTGGGCCTGAACGCCGCAGCCCCGGACGCCTGAGACTCCAGTAGCCAAGGAAGCCAACACAATGAGCACTAGCGCAGCACAAGAGAAGAGCGCCGCCAGCGGCGAATACAGCATTCTCGACAGCATCATCGCCGAAACCCGTCTGACCCCGGACGACGAAGCCTACGACATCGCCAAGCGTGGCGTGTCGGCGTTCATCGAAGAGCTGCTCAAGCCGCAGAACAACGGTGAGCCGGTCAAGAAAGCCATGGTTGACCGCATGATCGCCGAGATCGATGCCAAGCTCAGCCGTCAGATGGACGAGATCCTGCACCACCCGGATTTCCAGGCGCTGGAATCGTCGTGGCGTGGTCTGCAGTTGCTGGTCGACCGCACCAACTTCCGCGAAAACATCAAGATCGAAATCCTCAACGTCTCCAAAGAAGACCTGCTGGACGATTTCGAAGATTCGCCGGAAGTCATGCAGTCGGGCCTGTACAAGCACATCTACACCGCTGAATACGGCCAGTTCGGTGGTCAGCCGGTGGGCGCGATCATCGCCAACTACTACATGTCGCCAAGCTCGCCAGACGTCAAGCTGATGCAGTACGTGGCCAGCGTTTCGTGCATGTCCCACGCGCCGTTCATCGCTGCCGCCGGGCCGAAATTCTTCGGTCTGGAAAGCTTCACCGGCCTGCCGGATCTGAAAGATCTGAAAGACCACTTCGAAGGCCCGCAATTCGCCAAATGGCAGAGCTTCCGTACTTCGGAAGACTCGCGCTACGTTGGTCTGACCGTGCCGCGTTTCCTGCTGCGTAACCCGTACGATCCGGAAGAAAACCCGGTGAAATCGTTCGTGTACAAGGAAACCGTTGCCAACAGCCACGAGCACTACTTGTGGGGCAACACCGCTTACGCCTTCGGCACCAAGCTGACCGACAGCTTCGCCAAATTCCGCTGGTGCCCGAACATCATCGGCCCGCAGAGCGGTGGCGCGGTTGAAGACCTGCCGTTGCACCACTTCGAAAGCATGGGCGAAATCGAAACCAAGATCCCAACCGAAGTATTGGTTTCCGACCGTCGTGAATACGAACTGGCCGAGGAAGGCTTCATCTCCCTGACCATGCGCAAAGGCTCCGACAACGCGGCGTTCTTCTCCGCAAGCTCGGTGCAGAAGCCGAAGTTCTTCGGCATCAGCGCAGAAGGCAAGGCGGCAGAGCTGAACTACAAGCTCGGCACCCAACTGCCGTACATGATGATCGTCAACCGCCTGGCTCACTACTTGAAAGTGCTGCAGCGCGAGCAACTCGGTTCGTGGAAAGAGCGTACCGACCTCGAGCTGGAACTGAACAAGTGGATCCGTCAGTACGTTGCCGACCAGGAAAACCCGAGCGCCGAAGTGCGTGGCCGTCGTCCGCTGCGCGCTGCGCAAGTGATCGTCAGCGACGTTGAAGGCGAGCCGGGCTGGTACCGCGTGAGCTTGAACGTGCGTCCGCACTTCAAGTACATGGGTGCCGATTTCACCCTGTCGCTGGTTGGCAAGCTGGACAAAGAGTAAGAGCGACTCATGGACGGATACGGCAGCCTGTTCGAACGCCTCAACGGCGACGCACAACTACGCAAGGGCAACAGCCTTGAGGCTTGTGCCATGGCGTCAGTGGCTGCCCATTTGGCCAAAATGCTCAGCACCCGGGCCGGCAGCGTGCAAACGCTGGCCGACTACGGGTTGCCCGATCTCAATGACATGCGCCTGAGCCTGCACGACTCGCTGAGTCAGGCCCGTCTGGCCATCGAAAACTTCATCGAAGCCTACGAGCCACGCCTGAGCAACGTGCGTGTCATTTCCCTGCCGCGTGACCACGATCAACTTCGCCTGGCCTTCAGTATCGAAGGCCTGCTGGAAGTCGAGGGGTTCAAGCGTCAGGTCAGTTTCTCCGCGCGCCTGGATGGCAGCGGTCAAGTCAAGGTCACCTAAGGAGATCCCCGATGTCTGGCAAACCCGCAGCACGCGTATCCGACCCCACCGCTTGCCCGCTCCCCGGCCACGGCACCAACCCGATCGCCGCCGGTTCCGGCGACGTGTTCTTCGACGGCCTCGCGGCCGCCCGCCAAGGCGATGCCTCGGCGTGTGGTGGTGCGATGTCCGGCGGCTTGGCGACCACCGTGTTGATCAACGGCAAGCCTGCCGCGACGGTTGATTCGGTGGGAACCCATGGCAACAAGGTCACGGCTGGGTCCGGCACGGTGATTATCGGCAATTCGCATTCGCCGGCGCCGTTTGTGCCGCCGTTGCCGGTGGAGATTCAGTGGCCGTTTAACGAGCACTTTGTGATCAATTGCGAAGAAACAGGCAAACCCCTTGCAGGCGTGGAGTACACACTTAAAACCGCATCGGGGAAAATCATAAACGGCGTGACTGGCGCGGATGGGAAAACTCAAAAGTATTCTCCGCTACTGCAGAGGCAATTGAGTTGATTATTGAGCCTCAGAGTAGAGTCGTGCTCGCTTAGTTTCTCTTTTGAATTACAGAAATTTTGATTGCTGGAAAATATAGCAAAGGGATAGAGGAATGGCAGCGAAGACAGTGGCAACCATGATGACTCCGGCAAGTAATAACTCCGGTCAGATTGCTACTGCTCGCCAGTTCAAAATTACCGATATTCCAAATACGATGAAAAAAATCAATTGGCCCGTTGCTGCTGCGTTGATGAGCCATTGGTTCAATGGCAAGCCATGGACAACAAAAGATGGTGGAATGGATGATGTCGTAAAAAGACATGAGGCATTTGCACCTGCAGAGTACATCGAAGAAACCATCGTAAAAATGAATTGGGTCCTTGGATTCGAGCGTGCAAACGCAGCATTCAAACATTTGAAGGCCAACTGGAACAGCCCCGCTGGAATAAATCTGATAAAGACAAGATTGCTTAAGCAATTTTCCAATAGTGCTCCTGGCTGTTATCCGTTGACTTTTAATGGCGTGGCCAGTGCTGCAGAGAAATTCGGCTACTCAAATAACAAAGTTGTAGAGTTCGAGCAGGCTGGTGATGATGAAGTCAATGAGCTTCGCGCTGCACTTGCGAATTTCAATATGCGCGTGATTGCCGAAGGGGCGGTGGTGGTGACAGGCAAGAATATTGTTTTTACGCCGTCAAAAATCGGCTTTTACATTGAAGATGCGTATGATTTTAATGATGGAGTTGCTCTTTTTAGCCAGATTCTAGGTTATTGGAATTTCGATAAATTGGTCACTGACCCGGTTGAAGGCGTCAAAGCAAACGCTAAGCTGGCGGCTGAAATGAACTCTGTATTGGCTGAGTCTGCATATAAACGGGTTAGGGGAGAACAAACACCTCAGCAGAGAGAAGAGGCTGTTCGCCGGTATAAAGAGCTAGAAGGTAAGCATTACATGCTGGTTCAGAATAGCGATTTTCGAGATTATCGGGATGTGAATAAGAAAGGCGGGGATTTTCGCGTTTACTCAGACGTTTTGTACGAAAGCGTATCCGTGGCTCCTATCGAGGCGATCTCTAAATGAGTTCATGGCGCAAGTTTTTTCTAAGTTTGGCCGCACTACTGGTCAGTTTTTTAATTGCCGTCGCTTTTATCGTGAATGGAGTTTTGAGTCGTGCGCCTGATGTCTCAAAAAAGAGCCCTTACGGCCACTATCTTATAGAGTCAGTACCGGCCAGTTCGCTTTTGACTCCGCGAGACTCGGTTTACTTGCGTTTTACGGATTTGAATGACCTTGGTCATGTTTATCGAACTCCTTTGTTTTCTGATGTTTCACTGGATATGACCGCTGATGAAAGTGATGATGCTGTCGGTGTTGTTTTTATTATGCTGGATAAAAAAACAAGGAGTTCACGCTGGCGCTATCTAATCCAAGAAAGCATTGGCTGGATCTGTTTATCAGCAACACTCCGTATGAGGTTATTCCCAATTGAAGTGCCGAACCTTAGTTGGGCAAATCACGGTAAGTACTTTGGCGCGAATTAGTAATAATAAATGAGCGGTGGCTTGCGGCCAGCACGGAATATTTAATTCAGATTATGATCAGGCAATCACTCCATGTCCTTTAACCACTACTACCAAAGCGAACTCACCGCACTGCGCCAGCTCGGTCGCCGTTTCGCCGAGCGTAGTCCGGCGCTGGCGCCGTATCTGGGGCAGGCCGGGCGGGATCCGGATGTAGAGCGGTTGCTGGAAGGCTTTGCGTTCCTCACCGGGCGCCTGCGCCAGAAGCTCGATGACGAACTGCCGGAGCTCAGCCATTCGCTGATGCAGCTGCTGTGGCCGAACTACATGCGCCCGCTGCCGGCGTTCAGTATTTTGCAGTTCGATCCGCTCAAGCGATCCGGGCCTGCATTGCGCGTCGAGCGTGATACGCCGATTGAAAGCAAGCCGATCGAAGACGTGCGTTGCCGCTTCCGCACCTGCTACCCGACTGACGTGCTGCCGCTGGATCTGGCCGCGCTGAACTACTCGGTGAAGGGCGATGGCTCGCTGCTCAGCCTGCGTCTGGAAATGAGCGCCGACGGCCACCTCGGCGAACTGGAGCTGAGCAAGTTGCGCCTGCACTTTGCCGGTGAGCGCTACATCAGCCAGATGCTCTACCTGAGCCTGCTGCGCAACCTCGACGGCATCGAACTGATCCCGCTTGACGGCGCCGGCAAGCCGATCGATGGCGTCAGCGGCAAGCCGATGGCGTTCAAGATTCCCGGTGATCGGGTCAAACCGGTGGGTTTTGCCGAAGAAGAAGCGTTGATCCCGTATCCGCTGAATACCTTCCGTGGCTATCGCTACCTGCAGGAGTATTTCGCCTTCCAGGACAAGTTCCTGTTCGTCGACGTCAACGGTCTGGACATTCTCAAGGCGCTGCCGGAAGACACGCTCAAGCAGATGCGTGGCCTCGAATTGCGTTTCGACATTCGCAAGAGCGGCATCATGCGCATGCGCCCGACCCTCGATAACGTGAAGCTGTTCTGCACGCCGATCGTCAATCTGTTCGAGCACGACGCTCTGCCGATCCGTCTCGACGGCAAGCAGGACGAATACCTGTTGCTGCCGGCGGAATACGACCTGGAAAACTGCGGTGTGTTCTCGGTGGAAACCGTCACTGGCTGGAAGCCCGGCGGCCTCGGTTATCAGGAGTACGTGCCGTTCGAATCCTTCGAGCACGACCCTAGTTTCGACGTGCCCAACAGCCGTCCGCATTACAGCATTCGCCAGCGTTCGTCCTTGTTGCATGACGGCCTCGACACCTACCTGAGCTTCGGCATCCGCCACACCGAAGCCCACGAAACCCTGTCGATCGAGCTGATGTGCACCAACCAGAACCTGCCGAAAAAGCTCAAGCTCGGCGACATCTGCATGGCCAGCGAGCAGACCCCGGAATTCCTCAGTTTCCGCAACATCACCCCGGCCACTCCGAGTTTCGCGCCACCGCTGAACCGTGACTTCCTGTGGAAGCTGATCAGCAACATGTCGCTTAACTATCTGTCGCTGGCGGACGTCAATGCGTTGAAGGTGATTCTGGAAACCTACGACCTGCCGCGCTACTACGACCAGCACGCGGAAAAGGTCAGCAAGCGCCTGCTCGGCGGCCTCAAGCACATCAAGCATCACCACGTCGACCGCCTGCATCGCGGTCTGCCGGTGCGCGGTTTGCGCACCGAACTGACCATCGACCCGGAAGGCTATATCGGCGAAGGCGACCTGTTCGTCTTCGCTTCGGTTCTCAACGAGTTTTTCGCGCTTTACGCCAGTCTCAATTCATTCCATGAGCTGCGGGTAAAAAGCACACAGGGAGAGGTGTACCAATGGACACCACGTATGGGCCTGCAGCCCCTGCTTTAAGCGGGCTGACCAAGGTAATACGCGAGTACTCGCTGTTTCAGGCCGTGCTGCTGGTGATCGACCGGCTGCGCGAGGCACACCCGCATCTGAGCGAAGACGATCTGTACGACCAGGTCGAGTTCCAGGCCAACCCGAGCCTGGGTTTTCCGCGCAGCGACGTCGATCGCGTCGAGTTTTTCGAAGAGCACGGCAAGATGCGCGCGCGCATGCGCTTCAACCTGATCGGCCTGGTCGGCTCCGGTTCGCCGCTGCCGGCGTTCTATGGCGAACAAGCCCTGGGCGACAGCGAGGACGGCAACCCGACGCGTAATTTCCTCGACCTGTTCCACCATCGCCTGCAACGACTGATGCTGCCGATCTGGCGCAAGTACCGCTACCGCGCGAGCTTCCAGAGCGGCGCGATCGACCCGTTCTCGGCGCAACTCTTTGCGCTGATCGGCCTGGGCGGCGACGAGATCCGCAAGGCCAAGGAACTCAACTGGAAACGCCTGCTGCCGTACCTCGGTTTGCTCAGCTTGCGGGCGCACTCGGCGGCGTTGATCGAAGCCGTGCTGCGTTACTACTTCAAGCACGAAGACCTGGTCATCGAGCAGTGCATCGAGCGCCGCGTGGAAATCCTCGAAGAGCAACGCAATCGTTTGGGCCGCGCCAACAGCGTACTCGGCGAAGACCTGGTGCTGGGCGAGCACGTGCGCGACCGCAGCGGCAAATTCCGCATCCACATCACCGAACTCGACTGGCAGCGATTCCATGAATTCCTGCCGATCGGTTTCGGCTACCAGCCGCTCTGCGCGCTGGTGCGGTTCACCTTGCGTGACCCGCTCGATTACGACATCCGCCTGGTCCTGCGCCAGGAAGAAATCCGCGAACTGCGCATCGGTGAGCAGAACGCCTGTCGCCTCGGTTGGACCAGTTGGCTGGGCCGCGAGAAAGCGGACGGCGTGGTGACCCTGGGCAGCAAAATTCATTAAGGACGTGAGCCATGATCAACGTAGACCTGCAACAACTCATCCAGGCGCTGGACGCCGAAACCCGTCGTGATCTGGAACGTTCGGCCGAGCGTTGCGTCGCCCGTGGCGGGAGCAAGATTCTGGTCGAAGACTTGCTGCTGGGCTTGCTCGAGCGTCCGAACGGTTTGCTGTCGCGCGCGTTGCAAGATGCTGACGTCGACGCCGGTGAACTGACCGCTGCATTGCAGTCGCGGGTCGAGCACAGCGCTTCGCGCAACCCGGTGTTCGCCCCGGAACTGGTGCAATGGCTGCAAGACGCACTGCTGGTGGCCAACCTCGAACTGGGCCAGACCCAGGTCGAAGACGCGGCGCTGATCCTGGCGTTGCTGCGCAACCCGATGCGTTATGCCGGCAGCCGCTATCAACCGCTGCTTGCCAAACTGAACATTGATCGCCTGAAAGAATTTGCCCTGTCGCAACAGGAGCAACCGGCGGCCAACGGCAAACCGGCCGCACAGGGCGAATCGCTGTTGCAGCGCTTCACCCACAACCTGACCCAACAGGCCCGCGACGGCAAACTCGACCCGGTGCTCTGCCGCGATGGCGCGATCCGCCAGATGGTCGACATCCTTGCCCGTCGGCGCAAGAACAACCCGATCGTCGTCGGTGAGGCCGGTGTCGGTAAGACCGCCATCGTCGAAGGCCTCGCCTCGCGCATCGCTGCTGGTGAAGTGCCGCAGGTGCTCAAAGGCGTTGAATTACTCTCGCTGGACATGGGCCTGTTGCAGGCCGGCGCCAGCGTCAAAGGTGAATTCGAGCGTCGTTTGAAAGGCGTGATTGATGAGGTCAAAGCCTCGCCAAAACCGATCATTCTGTTCATCGACGAAGCTCACACCCTGATCGGCGCGGGCGGCAATGCCGGCGGTTCCGACGCGGCCAACCTGCTGAAACCGGCACTGGCCCGTGGCGAACTGCGCACCATCGCTGCCACCACCTGGGCCGAGTACAAGAAATACTTCGAGAAAGACCCGGCGCTGGCGCGTCGCTTCCAGCCCGTGCAACTGCACGAACCGACCGTCAGCGAAGCGGTGACCATTCTGCGTGGTCTGGCTCAGGTCTACGAGAAGAGCCACGGCATCTACCTGCGCGATGACGCGGTGGTGTCCGCCGCTGAATTGTCCGCGCGTTACCTGGCCGGTCGGCAACTGCCGGACAAGGCTGTAGACGTACTCGACACCGCGTGCGCCCGCGTGCGCATCAGCCTCGCTGCGGCCCCGGAAAGTCTGGAGCGCCTGCGTGGCGAACTGGCTGAAGGCGGTCGTCAGCGTCAGGCCCTGCGTCGCGATGCCGAGGCCGGTCTGCTGATCGACCACGAAGCGCTGGATGCGCTGGAAGCGCGGCTGGACGAAGCGGAAAGCGAGATGGTTGCGCTCGAGACCCTGTGGACTGAGCAGAAAGAGCTGGCCGAGCGTCTGCTGGAACTGCGTCAGCAACTGGCCAAGGCCCGCGAGGCTGCAGCTGTTGAGCCGACCGTCAGCGTGGAAGAAGACGCCGAAGGCACCGTGATTGAAACTCTGGTCGCCGAAGTCGAAGAAGGCCAAAGCGTCGAAGCGCTGGAAGCCCAATTGCATGAAACCCACGCCGCGTTGACGGCTGCGCAAGTCAAAGAACGCCTGGTCAGCTTCGAAGTCTGCCCGCGTCTGGTCGCCGAAGTGATCAGCGCCTGGACCGGTGTGCCGCTGGCGCAACTGGCCCGCGAGCACAACGCCAAGGTCGCCAGTTTCGCCACCGACCTGCGCACGCGCATCCGTGGTCAGGAACAAGCCGTGCACGCGCTGGATCGTTCGATGCGCGCGACCGCTGCCGGTCTGAACAAGCCTGATGCACCGGTCGGGGTTTTCCTGCTGGTCGGCCCGAGCGGCGTCGGCAAGACCGAAACCGCGCTGGCACTGGCGGACCTGCTGTACGGCGGCGACCGCTTCATCACCACCATCAACATGTCCGAGTTCCAGGAAAAGCACACCGTCTCGCGCCTGATCGGTGCGCCACCGGGCTACGTCGGTTACGGCGAGGGCGGCATGCTCACCGAAGCCGTGCGCCAGAAGCCGTATTCGGTGGTGTTGCTCGATGAAGTCGAGAAGGCTGATCCGGACGTGCTCAACCTGTTCTACCAAATCTTCGACAAAGGCGTGGCCAACGATGGCGAAGGTCGCGAAATCGACTTCCGCAATACGTTGATCCTGATGACTTCGAACCTGGGTAGCGACAAGATCAGCGAACTCTGCGAAGACGGCGCGCGGCCGACCGCCGAAGTGCTCGAAGAAACCATTCGCCCGGTACTCAGCAAACACTTCAAACCGGCGCTGCTGGCGCGGATGAAAGTGGTGCCGTACTACCCGGTGGGCGGCCCGGTGCTGCGCGAGCTGATCGAGATCAAACTCGGCCGTCTTGGCGAGCGCCTGAACCGTCGTCAGCTGGAGTTCAGCTGGTGCCAGAACCTCGTCGATCACCTGTCCGAGCGTTGCACGCAAAGCGAAAGCGGTGCGCGCCTGATCGATCATCTGCTCGATCAACACGTGCTGCCGCTGGTGGCCGATCGTCTGCTTGATGCGATGGCGACCGGCGAGAGCCTCAAGCGTGTGCATGCCACGCTCGACGGCAACTCCAGCGTGACCTGCGAGTTCGTCTGAGGTGGGCGTGATGTTCACTCAGGTGCCGCAGCCACTGGTCTATGCCGAAGCGTTGCTGGCGCAGTTCGCCAGTCTTTCGCGCGCGGCGGACAGTGCTGCGCTGCTGGGTGAATTCGTCCGTGGGTTGGCCGAGCTGAGCGGCTGCGAACTGACGCAGCTGTATCTGCTCGACGCCACCCACACCTGCCTGGGGATGAATGCCGAGTGCCTCGACGGCGCGCTGCAACCGCGTCAGGCGGCGAGCCTGCCGGCGGATTACAACGGTGAACAACTGCTGCAATTTGCCCTGTGCCAGAACCGCGTGGTGTGCCTCGACGACCTGACCGGCAGCCTGCACGAAACCAGTTTTCTACCGGCGACGAGCACGCCGTGGCAGTCGCTGTTGTGCGTGCCGCTGGTCAATCAGCACAAGTCGGTTGAGGGCTTGTTGCTGTGTGCCAGTCGTCGTCGCACTGACTTGCAGGGTTTCGCCGACTCCCTCGGCCAGCTCGGCTCGTTCGTGCTCGGCCAACTGCATCTGCTGCAACGCCTGCGTCAGCCAGCCGCCGAATCGGCCACCGCCACTCGCAGTGTGCCGAGCATCAGCGGCTACGGCCTGATCGGCAAAAGCGCGGCGATGCGCCAGACCTATTCGCTGATCAGCAAGATCCTTCACAGCCCGTACACCGTGCTGTTGCGTGGCGAGACCGGCACCGGCAAGGAGGTGGTGGCGCGGGCGATCCACGATTGCGGCCCGCGTCGCTCCCAGGCGTTCATCGTGCAGAACTGCGCGGCGTTCCCGGAAAACCTGCTGGAAAGCGAACTGTTCGGCTACCGCAAAGGCGCCTTCACCGGCGCCGATCGAGATCGCGCAGGGCTGTTCGACGCGGCCAATGGCGGCACGTTGCTGCTCGATGAAATCGGCGACATGCCGTTGTCGCTGCAAGCGAAGATTCTGCGTGTGTTGCAGGAAGGCGAGATTCGTCCGCTGGGTTCCAACGACACGCACAAGATCGACGTGCGCATCATCGCCGCGACGCACCGTGATCTGGCGGCGCTGGTCAGCGAAGGCAAGTTCCGCGAGGACTTGTACTACCGCCTCGCACAATTCCCGATCGAGCTGCCGGCCCTGCGTCAGCGCGAAGGCGACATCCTCGATCTGGCCCGGCATTTCGCCGAGAAGACCTGCACCTTTCTGCAGCGTGATCCGGTGCGCTGGTCGGATTCGGCGCTGGAGCATCTGTGCGGTTACACCTTCCCCGGCAACGTTCGCGAACTCAAGGCACTGGTCGAGCGCGCGGTGTTGCTCTGCGAGGGTGGCGAGTTGCTCGCCGAGCATTTTTCCCTGCGCCTGGAACCGATGCCCGAAGACAACAGCGGCCTGAATCTGCGCGAACGCCTGGAGCAAGTCGAGCGCACTTTGCTCCTCGATTGTCTGCGCAAGAACGACGGCAACCAGACCCTCGCGGCCCGCGAACTGGGCCTGCCACGGCGGACGCTGTTGTATCGACTGGGGCGCTTGAACATCAATCTGGGAGATTTCGATGGCTAGGCAAAAGGTCAGCGATCTTTCCGCAAAAACCCATTTCAGCGCCGCCCGCAAGGGTCGGCGCTTTGTGCTTTGTCTACACCTGGAGACCCTCTGATGTCTGTTCGTCACTGGCACGCTGTCCTGCTGACCCTCGTCGTTCTATGCGGCCTTGGCGGCTGTAGCGGCAATTACAAATTCAACGACAACGACTATCGCCCGTTGGGTGATCCGCAAGCGGTCAATCGCGGCAAGTGACCGCAAGGAGCATCAAACATGGAATTGGTTTTCGAAATGCTGAACACCAAGCAGTTCGTGCCCACCGAGCTGTGCCAGCGGACCTTCAAGCAGGCCGGCGGCGTGATCGGGCGCGGCGAGGACTGCGACTGGATCATCCCTGACCGCAAGCGGCACCTGTCCAACCACCACGCGATTGTCAGCTACCGCGAGGGCTCGTTCTTCCTCACCGACACCAGCAGCAACGGTGTCCAGGACGGCAGCAGCGGCGCGCGCCTGCACAAGGGCGAGCCGGTGCGCATCGAGCACGGCAGCACCTACATTCTCGGCGACTTCGAGATCCGTGCGCGGCTGGTCCGTGACCCGGCGACCTTCGACGGCGAAGTCGGCCGCCCGCGCGCCGCTGGCAGCATCATTCCGGATGACGCGTTCCTCGACCTCGACCCGCTCAACGCCCTCGAACAGCAAGAGCGCGTCTACTCGGAAATCGATGAGCTGCTGTCGCCCACCGCCAAGCCGGAAGATTCCCGTCAGCGTGCCGACTACGCGCGCATCGACATGGAAAGCCTGATGGTCCCCGAGCTGATTGCCGCCCCGGTCGAACCTGAGCCGGCGCCTGCGCCGAAAGCCGTCGAGCGTCAGAGCGAAGGTTTCTGGGAACACTTCGGCGCGGCGCTGGGCGTCGACGTCAAAGGCCTCAGCCACGACGAACGCGAAGCGCTGGCGCTCAACGCTGCGCGGCTGCTGCGCCAGAGCATCGGTGGTTTGCAGCAGAGCCTGCGCACCCGCTCGGAGCTGAAAAACGAGCTGCGTCTGGCCCAGACCACCGTGCAGGGCACCAACAAGAACCCGCTGAAATTCGCCGTCGACCCGAGCGAAGCACTGCAAATTCTGTTGCAGCCAAGCAAGCCCGGCCATCTGCCGGCCGAGCAGGCGATCTCCCGCGCATTCCGTGATTTGCAGGCGCACCAAGTGGCGCTGCTGACTGCCAGTCGCGCCGCCGTACGCGGCACGCTGGAGCACTTCTCGCCAGAGCAGCTGACCCTGCGTTTCGAGCGCGACAACAAGCCATTGATTGCAACATCGGGTGGGCGCTGGAGAGCGTTCGGCCGCTATCACCAGGCACTGCGTCAGGACGATGACTGGAGCGAGCGTCTGCTGGCCCGCGACTTCGCCCAGGCCTACGAAGAACAGATCCGCCTGATCTCCACCCTCCACACCGACCACCAAGGATGATGCGCATGTCTCGCCGCTCGACCGCTTTTTCAAGACGCTGACTGCGCTCACCGTGCTGGTGCTGCTTGCCGGTTGCTCGTCGCTGTCGCCGTACTCGAAAGTGACCAAGATCAACCTCAAGCTGACCGGCAGCGATCAGCTCAATCCGGACCTCAACGGGCGGCCGTCGCCGATCGTCGTGCGCCTGTTCGAACTCAAACACCCGGTGACCTTCGAGAACGCTGATTTCTTCAGCCTCTACGAGCGCGCCAAGGAATCCCTCAACCCGGATCTGGTGGCCAGCGAAGAACTCGAACTGCGCCCGGGTGAAACCGTGGAACTGAAACTCAGCGTGGAGGAGGGCAGCCGTTACGTGGGCATCCTCGCCGCCTATCGCGACCTGCCGGATACCCAGTGGCGCCACACCGTGCAGATCACTCCGCTGGAACTCACCGAGGCTGATCTGACCCTCGATCAGGCCGGTATCCGCAACACCCAACAAGTGCTCGCCAAGGCGGATGACTGATCATGAACACCCATAAAGTCATTTGGCAGGAAGGCATGCTGCTGCGACCGCAGCACTTCCAGCACAACGATCGTTATTACGATCACCAGATGAAAACCCGCACGCAATTGCTCGGTGGCTACACCTGGGGTTTTCTCAATCTGGAAATCGACTTGCAGTTCCTCAACATGGGCAAACTGGTGATCAGTGAAGCCTCGGGGATTCTGCCGGACGGCAGCCTGTTCGAACTCGGTGGCAACACCGAGCCGCTGGCGCTGGACGTGCCGCCGAACACCGGCAATACGCCGATCTATCTGGCGCTGCCGCTGGTCACCGGCAACCACATCGAGGCCCGGCGCCCGGAGCAATCCGACGTGCTCGCGCGCTACACCGCGTATGACGCGGAAGTCGCTGACTCCAACGCCGGCGACGATTCCGCCAGCCAGGTCAGCTGCGGTCGTCCGGACTTCAAACTGTTGCTCGGCGAGCAGCAGAGCGATCAGGCCTACGTGAAGCTGAAAATCTGCGACGTGCTCGACACCACGCCCGACGGCGTGATCAGCCTCGACCCGGATTTCGTCCCGACCTACATTCAGGCCCACGCCTCCAGCTACCTGCTGTCGTGCCTGAAAGAAGTCATCAGCATGCTCAGCCACCGTGGCGACACCATCGCCGAGCGGATTCGCTCCAACGGCAAGGTCGGCGGCGCTGAAGTCGGCGACTTCATGATGCTGCAACTGATCAACCGTACCGAACTGCTGCTGCGCCATTACCTCGGTCTTGAGCAGGTTCACCCGGAAGAGTTGTATCGCACGCTGCTGACCATGCTCGGCGATCTGGCGACCTTCTCCGGCGAGAGCAAACGCCCGCGTCTGGACAGCCGCTACTCCCACGCCGATCAGGGCGCGAGCTTTCGCAAACTGATGGAAGCGATCCGTCAGGTGCTGTCGATGGTGCTCGAACAGCACGCCATCGAACTGATCCTGCAGGCGCGTCAGTACGGCATCATCGTCTCGCCGTTGCACGACCACAAACTGCTCGGCTCGGCCTCGTTCGTGCTGGCAGCCAGTGCCAACTGCGACTCCGAAGAACTGCGTCAGCGCTTGCCGCAGCACCTCAAGGTCGGCCCGGTGGAGCGCATCCGCCAACTGGTCAACCTGCACTTGCCGGGGATCAAGGTCAAACCGTTGCCGGTGGCCCCACGGCAGATCGCGTTCCATTCGAACAAAACCTATTTCATCCTCGAACTCAGTTCCGAAGACCTGGCACAACTCGAGCGCTCCGGCGGTTTCGCGTTCCACGTGTCCGGCGAATTCGCCGAGCTTGAACTGAAATTCTGGGCCATCAGGAACTGACCGACATGATCAAGGAAACGGATTACAACCAGGACGACAAAACCGTCCTGCTCGACCGTCAGGGCCACGGACCGGCATCGAGTCCGCTGACCGACTTCGCCGCGCCGCCGCGTTTCGAGCAACTGGAAGAACGCATGATCTACGCCGCGCGCCTGCGTCCGGCGGAGGCGTTCAATATCAGCCTCAACTCGCTGGTCGCGGCCTCGTCCGACCTGCTCTCGGAAGTGGTGCGCCTCAAGCACAGCGAAACCCGTGAAGATCTGTACGCTCTCAATGAGCGTCTGACCGCCGGGCTGAAGTTGTTCGAAGTACGCGCCCTGCACAACGGCGCCGAAAGCAGCCAGGTGATGGCCGCGCGTTACGTGCTCTGCACCGTGGTCGACGAAGCCGTCGTGACCACGCCGTGGGGCAACGAAAGCGAGTGGTCGCAGATGAGCCTGCTGAGCAGCTTCCACAACGAAACCTTCGGCGGCGAGAAGTTTTTCCAGCTGCTCGATCGGCTGTCGAAAAACCCGGTCAAGCACCTGCCGATGCTCGAACTGATGTACCTGTGCCTGTCCCTCGGTTTCGAGGGCAAGTACCGCGTGCAGGCGCGCGGCATGCTTGAGCTTGAAGGCATCCGCGACGCCTTGTACCGGCAGATCCGTCAGTTGCGTGGCGACGTGCCGCGCGAGTTGTCGCCGCACTGGGAAGGTCTCAACGATCAGCGCCGCAACCTGGTGCGCATCGTGCCGGCGTGGATGGTGGTGCTCTTTACTCTGGTCTGCCTGGTGGTGATGTATTCGGGCTTCGCCTGGGTCCTGAGCGAACAACGCGACACCGTTCTGCATCCTTATCAGCCGCTTGATCCAGCCGCGGTGCAACCGCAGGCGCAGCCGTAAAACAGGGACGTGTGATGAAAAAGTTTTTCAAGAAAGTCGGCGCCTTCCTGCGCCAGACCTGGGTCTGGACTCTGCTGCTGGTGCTGTTCGTGGCGCTGCTGGTGTGGTTCGTCGGCCCGTTGTTGGCGGTCGATGATTACAAGTTCTGGGAAAGCGCGACCTCGCGCCTGCTGACCATCAGCGTGCTGTTCCTGATCTGGGGCCTGACCATGGTCTTCGTCAGCTGGCGCGCGGGTATCCGCAAGAAAGCCGAGGAAGAAAGCGAGGACGGTCAGGACCGTATCCGCCGCGAAGAGCTGATCGACGAAGAACAGAAAGAGTTGAAGGCGCGTTTCAAGGACGCGCTGAAAACCCTGAAGACGTCGAGCCTGTATCGCGGTCGCAGCGAGCGCTGGCGCAGTGACTTGCCGTGGTACCTGCTGATCGGTCCGCAGGCCTCCGGCAAGACCAGCCTGCTGGATTTTTCCGGTCTGGAATTCCCGATCAACAAGATCGACCGCAAGCTGACCCGCGACACCCTCGGCACCCGTCATTGCGACTGGTATTTCGCGGATCACGGTGTACTGATCGACACCGCCGGGCGTTACACCACTCAACCGGACGCCGAAGTCGACGGCAACGCCTGGACAACACTGCTGGAGCTGCTGCGCAAGCGTCGTCGCGGTCGTCCGTTGAACGGCGTGCTGGTGACCATTCCGGTGGAAACCCTGACCGGCGGCAGCGAGCAGGACATCGAAACCCTCGCACGCCAGGTGCGCAGCCGTCTGCAGGATGTGCATCAGAAACTGCACGTCGACGTGCCGGTGTATTTGGTCCTGAGCAAGGCTGACAAGCTGCTCGGCTTCGACGAGTTCTTCGATCAACTGACCCGCGAAGAAAGCGATCAGGTGCTCGGCACCAGTTTCCGCAAGGATCAGGTCGGCACCGACGTCACGGTCCTGCGCAACGAGTTCGAAGAGCTGCTGCGCCGCCTGAACAGCCAAGTGATCATGCGCATGCACTCCGAGCGCGACACTCAGCGCCGTGGCCGCATCCTCGACTTCCCGCATCAGCTCGGGCAGATCGGCGAGCGCCTGTGCCTGTTCGTCGACATGGCGTTCACCGGCAACCGCTATCAGCGCGCCACGCAACTGCGCGGTTTCTACCTGACCAGCGCGCCGCACCTGACCCAGGAAATGGATTCGACCACCGCCGGCATCGGCGCCAGCCTGGGCATGAACGCCGGCGTGCTGCCGACTCTGCGCAGCGGTCGTTCGCGATTCATCCACCACTTGCTCAGCCAGGTGATTTTCCCCGAGGCCGATCTGGCCGGTCTGGACAAGCGCGAGCGCAGCCGCATTCATTGGGGCCAGCGTGCGCTGTACGTCGGCGCACTGGCAGCACTGGCACTGTTCGGCATGCTCTGGGCCGGTGGTTTTTCGGCCAACTACGAGCGTCTGGAAAACCTGCGCACGCTGGCACAGAACTGGACCCAGCAACGTTCGGCCGTAACGCCGCGCGATGACGCCATGGGTGTGCTGAAAGTTCTCGACACCAGCTACGCCGCGACCCAGGTGTTCCCGAGTAAGGGCGACGTCTCGTACCACGAACGTGGCGGCCTGTATCAAGGCGAAGAGATCAACCCGGTGGTGAAAACCGCCTACGAGCGTGAGCTTGAAGCGCAGTTGCTGCCACGGTTGGCGACCATGCTCGAGGGGCAGATCCGCGCCAACATGAAGGACCGCGATCGCCTGCTCAACAGCCTGCGCGCGTACCTGATGCTGAACATGAAGGATCGTCGCGACGCGGCGTGGCTCAAGGACTGGGTCGCCACTGACTGGTCGCAGCGCTACACCGGTAACACTGCGGTGCAGAATGGTCTGAACACGCACCTTGAGCGCTTGCTCAAGCAGCCGTTCATCTACCCGCTGAACGATCAACTGGTGACGCAGGCGCGTCAGGTCCTGCGCAGCGAATCGTTGGCCAACGTGGTTTACCGCATGCTCCGCGAGCAGGCGCGCAACCTGCCGGACTACCGCTTCAGCCAGCACCTCGGCCCGCAAGGTTCGTTGTTCATCGGCACTGAATACGTGATCCCGGGTTTCTACACCCAGCAGGGTTATCAGCAGTATTTCTCGGTGCAGGGCGCGGCGCTGGTCACCGACATCCTGCGTGACAACTGGGTGCTGGGCGAAGGCGCGGGCATCAGCGACATGGATTTGCGTCGCCTGATGGTCGAGCTTGAGCAGCTGTACTTCCGCGACTACGCCAACTACTGGAGCGAAGCCGTTGGCCAGGTCGCACTGCCACCGATCAGCGACGCTGGCGAAGGCGCCGAGCAACTGGCGGGCCTGACTTCGGCCAACTCGCCGGTCCTCGCGCTGCTCACCGAAGTGCGTGAAAACACCCGCTTCGAAGCCGCGGCTGATCCGGTCGATGAAGCCGGCGAAGCTGCCGATGCGCTGGCCGGACAGAAAGGCAAACTGGGCAAGGTCGGCAAACTCGCCGCCGCTGCCGCCGACAAGGCTTCGGCGCTGAACGTGGCGAAGAACCTGCCGGACACCGCGAAGAAATCCCTGCAACGCCGCTTCGAACCGCTGCATCGTCTGCTCGACGACAACAACGGCCCGGGCGCCGACCTGACGCCAGCGTTCAGCGCACTCAACGACCTGCAACTGCAACTGGCCGGTCTGGCCCGTTCCAGCACGCCGGAGCAAGCCGCGTTCGAGATGGCCAAGACGCGCATGAGCGGCCAGCGTGATGCGCTGACCAACCTGCGCAATGCCTCCGGTCGTCTGCCGCGTCCGCTGAGCGTGTGGTTCAACGTGCTGGCCGAGGACTCGTGGCGTCTGGTGCTCAACGATGCCTATCAATACCTGAACGGCCGTTATCAGAACGAGCTGTACAGCGTGTATGGCAAAACCATCAGCAAGCGTTATCCGTTCAGCGCCAGCAGCACCAGCGACGTGGCGATCAGCGACTTCCGCGAGTTCTTCCGTGCTCAAGGTACCGTCGACCGCTTCTTCGACAGCTACATGCGTCCATTCGTCAGCGGCGATCCGGGCAACTACCGCATGCGCAGCGTCGACGGTCACAGCCTGCCGGTATCGAAGGTCTACCTCGATCAGATGGCGGCGGCGCAGACCATTCGCCAGAGCTTCTTCTCGATCAACCCGGCCGAGCCGACCGTGCAGTTCAAGCTCGAGCCGTACACCCTCGATCCGGCGGTCAGCCGTTCCGAATTCAAGTTCGGCGACAAGACCATGGAATACCGTCACGGCCCGATCCTGCCAATGACCTTCAAGTGGCCGACCGATGCTGAAGATGGTCGCACCAGCCTGGTCATGGACAAGATGGCCGGGCGTCCGATCGGGATCGAGAAGAACTCCGGCCCATGGTCGCTGTTCCGTCTGTTCGACCTGATGCAGACCGAGTACCTGAACGGTCGCGACGTGCTGGTACTGAAAGCCGACGTGGGCGGCCTGCGCGCCAACTACCTGCTGACCAGCCAGCGCACGCCGAACCCGTTCGACATGGGCGTACTGCGCACCTTCCGTATGCCGGTGCAGCTCTGATGCTGGTGGCCAGTCCCTGGCGCAGCGCGGCGCGTACCGACCCGGGCAAGGTGCGGGCGCGCAACGAAGATGCCTTCCTCGACTCGCCGCAGCATGGGCTGTGGGTGGTCGCGGACGGCATGGGCGGTCATCAGGGTGGCGACATTGCCAGCCAGTTGATCGTCGCCAGCCTGGCTGAGTTGCCGCAACACGAGGACTTCGACGAACGCCTCAAAGCCATCCGCCAGTGCCTGCACTGGCTGAACCGGCGCTTGGGGCAGGAGTTGACGGTCACTGCCGGACGTCACGACAGCATCATGGGCAGCACCGTCGTCGCGCTGCTGGTGGAAGGCAATCGCGCGGCCTGCATCTGGGCCGGCGACAGTCGTTGCTACATGTGGCGCGGGCAGCGGCTGTATCAACTGTCCAAGGACCATTCGCTGCAACAGCAACTGATCGACGAGCAGCAAATGAGCGTCGAACAGGCGGCAGCGCACCCGGCGGCTCAGGCACTCACCCGAGCCGTCGGCGCCGCCGACACACTGACCCTGGATGTGCTTGAACTCGAGGTCTATCCGGGCGATGTGTTTTTGCTCTGCAGCGATGGTTTGTATCAGGGCCTGAGCAGCGATGCCCTCGGCAACGCCCTCAGCCTCAGCGCGCCGCACGTGGCGCTGGAACGTTTGTTCGACGGCGCCCTGCGTGGCGCTGCGCGGGACAACCTGACTGCCGTGGTGATCCGCCAATGAGTGAACTCGAATCGCCCATCGATGACCTGCTGATCAGCGAAGAGCAGGCCAACAATCTGACCTACTTCGCCTTCGCGAAGGGCAACCAGGCCGAACCGTTGCTGGCGCCGACCAAGGCCAGCATCGGTGCGCTGCCAGATGTACTCGCCGGTCGCTACCACCTCGAGCGTCTGCTCGGGGCCGGTGGCATGG
This sequence comes from Pseudomonas sp. AC255, assembly GCF_979258175.1. Classification (NCBI taxonomy): domain Bacteria; kingdom Pseudomonadati; phylum Pseudomonadota; class Gammaproteobacteria; order Pseudomonadales; family Pseudomonadaceae; genus Pseudomonas; species Pseudomonas sp. AC255. The sequence continues at coordinate 5,471,782 of NZ_OZ409841.1, forward strand.
GCGCCGTTTACCGGGCGCGGGATCTGCTGCATGAGCAGTTCGGCGATCCCGATCCTTACATTGCGCTGAAAATCCTCAGCGAAGAATTTGCCGAATCGCCGGACGCCAGTGCCTTGCTCTACAGCGAGTTCGCCCTGACCCGACGCCTGCGCCACGACAACGTTGTGCGTGCACACACCTTTGAAGTCGACACCGACTGCCAGCGGGCCTTCATCACCATGGAATACATGCGTGGCCTGACCCTGGACAAATTGCTCTGCGAGCGGCCCCTCGGCCTGCCGTGGCAAGAATTGCGTGACATCGTCCTGCCGCTGCTCGACACGCTGGCCTACGCCCACCGTCGCGGCGTGCTGCACGGTGATCTGAAACCGAGCAACGTCATGCTCAGCGAAGACGGCCTGCGCCTTTTCGACTTCGGTCTGGGACAGGCAGAGGAGGGCACCTTGCCCGGTCTGCCGCACCTGAGCCGCGAGCGTTTCAACGCCTGGACCCCGGGCTACGCCGCCCCCGAACTGCTTGAGGGCCAACCATTGTCGGCCAGCGCGGACGTGTACGGCGTGGCCTGCGTGATCTATGAACTGGCGGGCGGCAAACACCCGTTCCGCCGCTTGCCCTCGACCCAGGCCCGCGACGAGCACCTGGAGCGCGAACTGCGCGCCCCAGCCAATCTACCCCAGCACGGCTGGCAAGCGCTGCGAACCGCGCTGAGCTTCAACCCGGCAGAACGCACCATCACTGCCCAACAATTGCGTGACGCCTTGGGCGCCACTTCGTCCTGGCTGCAACGTCTGCGACTTCGGGCGTAACGGATGACATTCGAACAGGGAGCACACGATGTTCAACTCAGCTAACGAAACCCACTTCAGCCTCAAGGTCGAAGACTACGTCGGCGACCTGCAAGTGCTGTCCTTCACCGGCACCGAAGGCATCAGCCAGGCGTATCGCTTCGACCTCGAACTGGTCAGCGAAAACCCCGATCTGGACCTCGAACAACTGCTGCACAAGCAGGCGTTTCTGGCATTCGATCCACAAGGTTCGGGCATCCACGGGCAGATCTACCGCGTCGCCCAGGGCGATGCCGGCAAGCGCCTGACCCGCTACAAAGTCTCGATCGTGCCGCAACTGCAATACCTGCATCACCGCACCAACCAGCGCATCTACCAGCAGATGTCGGCGCCGAAGATCATCGCGCTGATCCTCGAAGAGCACGGCATCAAGAGCAACGCCTACAGCTTCCAGCTCAGCCAGCCGTGCCCGGATCGCGACTACTGCGTGCAGTACGACGAAACCGACCTGCATTTCGTTCAGCGCCTGTGCGAAGAAGAAGGTATCCACTACCACTTCCAGCACAGCGAAAAAGCCCACTTGCTGGTGTTCGGCGACGACCAGACCGTGTTCCAGAACCTTGGGCAGCCAACTGCTTATGTGCAGGGCAGCGGCATGGTCGCCGACGAGCCGGTGATCAAAGCCTTCAAACTGCGCTTGGAAACCCGCACCACGCGCACCACTCGCCGTGACTACGACTTCGAAAAACCGCGCCTGCGAATGGAAGCGGCGTACAAACCTGACGGCGACAGCACCGAGCCGGATCTCGAAGATTACGACTACCCCGGCCGCTTCATCGACCGCGCGCGCGGCAAGTTCCTCAGCCAGCGCGCCCTCGAACGGCACCGCGCCGACTACCGCCAGGCCGAAGGCCGCGGCGACCAGACCAGACTGGTCAGCGGCCACTTCATGGAAATGTCCGACCACCCGCGCAGCGAGTGGAACGACCTGTGGCTGCTCACCGAAATCTTCCACGAAGGCAAACAACCGCAAGTCCTCGAAGAAGGCGTGACCAGCGACACCACCGACAACAAAGACGACTTCCACCAGGGCTACCGCAACACTTTCCTCGCCACCCCGTGGGACGTGTTCTATCGCCCGGCCCTCGAACACCCGAAACCACGCGTCCTCGGCAGCCAGACCGCCATGGTCACCGGCCCCAAAGGCGAAGAAATCCACTGCGACCAGTACGGCCGCATCAAAGTGCAATTCCACTGGGACCGTGAAGGCCTCGCCGACGACAAAACCAGCTGCTGGCTGCGCGTCTCCAGCTCCTGGGCCGGCGACCGCTACGGCGCCATCTCCATCCCGCGCATCGGCATGGAAGTCCTCGTCACCTTCCTCGAAGGCGACCCCGACCAACCGCTTGTCACCGGCTGCCTGTACCACAAGGAAAACCCGGTGCCGTACGCACTGCCGGCGAACAAGACTCGCAGCGTGTTCAAAACGCTTAGCTCACCGGGTGGTGGTGGTTATAACGAACTTCGCATTGAAGACAAGAAAGGTGCGGAGCAGATCTACATTCATGCGCAGCGTGACTGGGATGAGAACGTTGAGCACGACCAGAAGATTCGCGTCGGAAATGAACGTCACGACACGGTGGTGAAGAACACTTACACCGAGCTGAAGGCTGAAGAACACCGCACCACGATCTCTGATCGCAAGATTGAAGCGAAGCTGGATGATCACCTGACGATTGGGCAGAACCAGCATGTGAAGTTGGGCACGGCGCAGCTGACCAGCGTGGGGAAAGAGATTCACCTCAAGGCTGGGGACAAGATTGTTATTGAGGCCGGGACGGAGCTGACCATTCTTGGCGGTGGGAGCTTTATCAAGCTGGATGGCGGTGGGGTTACGGTGGTTGGGCCGGTGATCAAGATCAATGCGGGTGGCTCGGCTGGCTCCGGCACGGGGATCGGGATTAAACCGCCGGTGCTGCCGGGTGCGGCGGATAAGGATAAGGCGGGGAGTTTGATGGATCAGGCGTTGGCGAATTCGCCGCCTGAGAAGGTTAAGCCGAAGGCTTTTTTTGTGTTTTCTGAGTGATGAGTTCGTGATGAGAAAGAACAACCGAGTGCGTCAATTCAAGCTGAAATGTCTGGCGCTGCTGGCGTTCGGGGCGTGTTCAGGAGCCTTTGCTGCGCAATCGAGCACAGTGCAATGCCCGAGTGATAACTTCGCAGATTTCGTAAAAGAATTCTCGGCCAAGCCGGAGGTGCAGCAAGCGTTTATTGCCTCGCCCGTGATCGAGCAGACGGTAGCCGTCACCGACTCGAAGCCGCGAGTGTTGGAGCGGAAGTCGAAGGTGTTAGACCTCCAGTCGCTAGTGATGCTTGCTCCGGACAGCATCGCGAAGTCTGAGTTGAGCATGCAAGTCCAGTTGCCAAACCAAGTGATTGTTCGCGATCACAACGGTGAAGTGCTGAAGATCTTTGTTTTCAAACATAACGACTGCTGGGTATTGACCCGTATTGAAGACTGGTCGCTTGAGGCAGTACTTGATGCTCAATACCCGAAGTTAAAAAACTCGTCGGGTGAGCGCGCATTAAAAAGAGGGGCATTGTATAACCAGCTGGGTATTGATACCGACTCATCTTCTGCCAGCCAGTTGTACATTTCCGCTCTGAATAGTTACTTGAATGGGGCAGATCAAGGCTCAGCAGAGGCGGCCTTCGCAGCGGCGGGGATCAGCCTTTCAGGTCAAGCACCACGGTTGGAAAATGGAAAGATCCTTCAGCTCCTGGAATCAGCTGCCATAAACGTGCCTGAAGCAGGGGTCGCCCTTGCCGATTTCTATTGCGACGAAGGCAATTACGAAGAGACACGAGCCTGTGTCAGTCCAGAAAAATCATTGGGCGCTCTTGTGAACTCTGCCCGGCTCGGCTCCCCGGATGCACTGATTCAACTAGGAGGCGCCTATGAGGCCGGCGCCATCGTCTCTGGTGATTTGCCCCGGGCGATGGCCTGTTATCAAGAGGCCGACAAGAAAGGCAATGAGGCAGGTGCAAGAGGCGTTGAACGACTAAGCACCCAAGGCATTACCGCAAATAATTCAATTCATTGCCTTTAAAGCAGGATGCTATCGATGAGCACAGGACTACTCGAGCAGCGGGTCAACTACCCCAGCAGCGGATACGAATACGGTTACGGTAAGGGTGGAACTGCGGACGAAGACAGTGACGGCCGGAAGGAAATCGATTGTTCTCACTTACTCAATCTCATGCTCGGTGATGCGGGGTACAACATTCCGTACCGCACCACACGCCAACTCGCGACAGACACCACGCACTTCGAAGTCATACCCCTCAACAGTGTTCAGCCGGGTGATATTGCGCTTTGGACAGGAATGCACCATACCGGTGTGATCGAGGATATGGACGTCCACCGGACCAAGGGTAACTTCTTCGGCTCACAGAGCTCGACTGGGCCGAAGTCCGCAAAGTACGGTGCCGGTAGCGGTTACTGGCCGATGCCTGACAAGTACTTGCGGCCGAAAGCAGAGTACAAAAGCGGTGCGCAACCGGCGCCTGCTCCCGCGCCTGCACCGACCCCTGCTCCAGCGGGGTCGCCGCTCATGAGTTTCCAATACCCATTCAGAAAGGCGGATGGGAAGCAGTTTGAGAGTGCCGATGAAATATATAAGGCGTTAGAAAAAGAAACTTCGGGTCACTATCTCCTCGGCAGTAATAAGTTCTGGCATGGTGGCATTCATATCAGCAATGCCAGCGCTCCCCAGTGCATCTTGAACGAACCGATCCGCTGCATGGCCGACGGCGAGGTGGTGGCCTATCGACTTAACGAAGACTATCTGGAGTCGACGTTCGGTGATAACGAGAAAAAACTGAAGTATTCCAACTCGTTCTGTCTGGTACGGCATGAGTACAAATCTGCGCCGAATCCGGAGGAAGGGCCTAATAAGGGCAAACAAAACAAGCTGACCTTTTTCAGTCTTTACATGCATTTGCTTCCCTTCAAACGTTACCCCTTGTCCGATAACGAAAGACCCAAAACAAAAGTAACCATGAAGGTTAGTGACTTCAAGGCTTACGATGATTTTCCCGCAACCAGTAGTGTTGAGAATGTAGGGAAATTAGTCGCCGGTACGAAGCTCGAGATCTTAGAGCAGAAGGATGTAGTTAACCTCACCTACGCCAAAGGAAAGATCTTGTCGGGTAGTGTGAAGAAAAATTCGCATAAGGTGAGGGAAGTCGGGCAAGAAGTCTGGTTCGTCTATCTGAAAGATGGAGAGCCCTACAAAAACTCCAAACCTGCTCGTATATGGCTGGAAGACCCGATCCCGGAGCGATCCAAGCCCAAATATTGGCAAGGTAAGGTGAAGGGTACTGCAGTCAAAAAGCTGGATCTCTATCAGGACCCCGCTTCACCGCAGAATGGTCAGCCTGCTGGCGCGAAAATGGGGACGATGCAGCTTACACAGGGCAGTATTGTAGAATTCGAAAGCAAGGACGTTTTGAACCTCAATGTCTCTGGTTCGACTCGCAGTATGGCGAAATGTACCAGCAGTGGTAGCTTGGCTGGGGCGGGCAACCTCCCTCCCAGCTTCTGGGCAATTGTAGAAAATGAGTTCGTTGCCTGGGAGGTAATCCCTGCTAGTTTTGATTCGGTAGAGCCAGCCAATAGCGGGATCAAGGCTGGTGACCCGATAGGATATCTAGGATTGACTGAAAACCTGACTGGCGAAGATGGAGGCGTCGCGAGTAAGCACCAAGTTCATGTTGAAATTTTTACCGCTGAGGCTGATGTTCAAGATTTTCTGAAGAATACGGCTGGGTTGAAGGTCGGCAAGCAGTACTTGTATTTGCCCGCTGAAAGTGAATTAAAGAAAAAATCTCCTGTAACTGGCAGTTCAGTGTTGAAGCTAGAGCACTCGGTTGATTTGAACATTGCACCTATTATTAAAGAAGGTAATGATGAGTATTATGAAATCACCGTTGCCGAAAAAGAGGGGGCAGTCAGCGGGCTGGTAAAAAAAGCAGGCGCGCAGATTATCACGCAACACGACTGGGAAAAGCTTGGTTTCAAGATTGTAGAGGAAACCAATGCAGCAGCGGATGGGTTTCTTGATCATAAGGATATGCCTCAGTTCTTTCAGGGTCTTTTTAATAAGGTCGATAAAAGCGGCAATGGTGAAGTCGAACCGGATGAATTGACTGACGCTTTGAAAAATCCTGATACGAGAATGCAGTGGTCAAAATTGGTAGCCCATCATCCGACCGAATGGAAAGACAAGGCAGATGCACCTAAGTGGAGCAAACTGGATACAGAGCTGGTACATTCGCCCAAAACTCTAAAGCATGAAAAAGAAAGAATAAATAACTATGTTTTTTGGGATGAGTTGAGAGCAAAAGCTTCCATAAGTACCGGCATGATTTGGCATTTTCACCCTGTTGAATTCATTGCGAACGCCAAAGCGCAAAGCTCTATGATTATTACTTTGGCGATGCTTAAGGCGGTTTTCAAAAGTGCTGATGATTCCTCCCAATTGCAGCTTTTAGCGGATGAATTAAATCCAAGGCTTTCAGAGTATAAACTCGATACCCCTCTACGGTTAAGTCATTTTTTTGCACAAGTGCGCGTCGAGGTTGGCGATAGCTATGCTCTTGTGGAGTCGCTTAAATACCGGCCTCAAGTGTTGATTGATAAATTTGTTTATTTCAGAAACAGGCCAGACGAAGCTGATCTGTATGGGTTTAAACCTAATGTGCAAAGTGCGAATCAAGTTGAAATCGCCAACAGAGCATATAATGGAATTACTGGAAACTCTGATCTAGGTAATGGGAATATTGCAAGTGGAGATGGTTGGAAATATCGAGGTCGTGGTCTGAAACAGTTAACTGGGCGATACAACTACAATGATTTTACTAATAAGTACCCAGGGCTTTGGCCTGGTGAAAATTTGAATTTTATAAATAATCCAGCTTTATTGGAGCAGCCAAAGTATGCTGCTAGGTCAGCAGTCTATTTTTGGTTAAAAAATGAGCTGTATAATATTGCGGATAAGGGAGACTCTGGATCCTTTGTTAATGATATTACGAAAGTCATAAATCTGTACACGAGTAGTTATGCTGAGCGTCGAGCTCAATTTACAAGGATATGGGAAAATGAAAAAATTTTTAGATAGTTTGTTTTTGGGCTTATTTATTTTTTGCTTCGCTGCTAGGGTCAGTGCAGGGGATTATCTTGTCATTAATGCTGATGTGACGGGGGATGGGCAAGCAGACGTTATAAAGTTGTCCGAGGGCGGGCCTGATTTTTATGATCTCGTGGTCACTTCTGGCGGAAAAGATGTTCTTGAAAATAACAGTCTTGTACCAACGAAAAAAATGAACAATAGCGGGGGCTGGATGTATCGCATGGTCTATCTGTAATAGACGGAAATTTGGTAATTCAGTATCACTTCTGTGAGCCATCAACCAGTGTTTGCTACAGCAGAAATGTTGTGGGCACTTATAAGGATGGAAGCTTTTTGTTTTCTCGTGAAGAAGTTGTCGCTTCAGCTGAAAAAACGATAACGCGTGACGTTTTTTACCAACGCCCTGCCACGCCTCTGAGTGATCTAACCTATCAAAAGTTTCTCGAGAACGATGGCGATGCAAAGAAGTTATTTTCTTCTGCGTTTGGCACGTGTGTTCAAGAGCTAGGAGGGGATTCTCTGATGAAAATCTCTGATGAGTTGGAGAAAGAAAGTCCCGCGGAGTGGGTCCGGAACACTGGTTGTGTGACACCTGCTTTGGTATTCAGTTTACAGGGTCAAGGATTGCTCACTATGGAAGCTGCTTTGCGGTATGTCAGCTCCTTAGCTATTAAGTGAAGCTTATTTAACTGTTGCAGGGGAATGGGAACAGACCACGGTTTGAGTAATTACCCACAAAACGTGGTCTGTCCCATTTTTCCCTTTTTTCTGTCCCCTTTTTTCTTAAGCTCCCAGATCTGTTTAAGGCGAGGAGACAGTGATGAAGGTTTGGTTGATTATTTTGGTTCTTTCAATTTCGTCGGTTTCGTTCGCTAATGAAGCGAATGTGAAGTCGTCGGTCATATTTGCAGATATCAATGCGTGCAAATTTAAAATGAATAATTTGTACGGAGGTGATTATGTGGTGGATAAGGAAGAAGTGCCTGCGCTCTTATTTTATTCGAAGATTATTAAGCCTAATTCTAGGCGGCCGATAGAAGTCGATTTGAAATTACGATGTGTGGATCCCGCCGATGCCCAAACTTTTGCTAACTTTTCGGGTGGGAAAATGACTGACAAAGGATGGGTAATGAGTTTGGATCCAGATGTTGAGGCTGACACGTCCATGCATAATACTTTTTATGTATTAAAAGGGAAGAACTGGGAAGGTCCCGCGATATCTCAGGATGTTACAAATGGTGAAGAAGAGGATCGAACGCGTGGGTTTGGATTCTGCATCCCCCATGGATCTGCTGCACTTTGTGGAGGTGGAAGTGTGGCCTACTTGAATGATCTAAATGGTTCTGCGTTGAAGGAGGTTATTAAGATGGTTGAAACTATTGAGTTTGTTGAGTGAGGCTCTAAGGTAGAGGAAGGATTTGTTTTCATCTGAATTTTTTAATAATCAAAGGGGACGAATCAAAGTGGACGGATTTATTTGTTGCGTTCGATCGCTTTGAATTTGGTTGAGAACTTAAATAGATCTGGCCCGTTTTTCGGTTCTGACTCTATCTTCTGTCGCAGGCCCGTTCAGAATTGAACGGATCACTGAGTTTTTTACGGACGCCAAGGAATGCAGATTTTCAGATTCAGCCTCATTTTTTTACTTTCAATACTGTCGCCTGTGGTCATGGCTGAGGGCACGATGATTGCCACCATCCTTCAGGCCGACTTTTCCAAGGATCCGGAAGTCCGGTTGCTTGTCAGAGTCGTTGATGTGGGTGGCGGTTCGGATACCCCTTCCATGGCGGTTCGTACTCAATGCCTGGAGAGGAAGGCGTTCGCAGAACGTCCTGGGCCGGATCCGTGCTTTTCGATAGAGATCACTGAGAGCAATAAGCAACGGGCCATTGTTCGGCAAACGCTATTGAATGATCCTCAGCGCACAACCGACCCTATCTATTTGGAAATTGTTTATCGCTCAGAGGTCAGCGAAAGCGATCCGACGAATCACCATCAGCGATCCGCCACACTGAAGATCGAAGAAAACGGCCTCTACAATTGGAACAATGAGAGCGAACAGGCATTGGCGGACGTTGAGTGGTTTCCCTCGGGAAATGGCGTTCTTGATCTGATGGTTCCTGACGCGGATGCATTGTTGAATTCTGTATTTCGGGATCGTATGAGTCGGCTGGACGAAAGCGGTCAGAAAGCACTGAGAGAAACTCAAAGAGCCTGGATGAAATTTCGAGATGCGGAGTGCCAGGCCGACCCGAAATTGCATAAATCAGTTTTCGGTGAGTGGTCCGATGCCTGCCTAATTCGCGCGACGATAGAGCGTACTCGCCAATTGGCTTTGGCACCGGACAAAAGCAGACATTGAAAAGGACCAAAACCGGTGTGTTCGAAGAGTGGTAGCCGGACTGCGGCGATGGCTTCGTTAACCTGCGCGTCGACAAAAAACGCAAAGCGTTGCTCAGCACTTACTGGGAAATGAACATACCCAAGCAATGCATCACCCGATTCACCAAACGCAAAACCTGAATGACTCAAAGATGAACACAGTGAACCGTTTTGTTTTAACCCTGCTGGCCGTAATGCTGCCGGCTTCAGCTGCCTATGCGCAGGACGACTGCAGCCAAGTCACCTCAAGTCTGGAAATGGTGCCGTGCTCGGAGGCGGCGAAGAAGGCTGCCGATACGCAGTTGAATGTCAGCTACAAGCAACTGATGTCGCGGCTTGAGTCTGACTATCGGGCAAATCCGGCGTTGGGTGCGGAGTACGCGGCGAAGGTTAAAGAGTCGCAACGTGCGTGGCTGAAATTGCGCGATGCGAATTGTCCGTTGGAGGCATTCGAAATCGAGACTGGGATGTCAGCGCATGTGTTTGCCGTTAACTCGTGTATCGCCAGAATGAGTCGCGAGCGCTCGGCGTATCTGGAGAAGATCGCCCCTGCTCTTGCATTCGACAAGAGCGCTTCGACGGCACCGACCAATGACGCTTGCCCCTCGGAGGAGTTCGCTCCTTTCCTGACAGCGTTTTCCGCCAACAGCGAATCACAACGTCGGCTCACTGCGATGACGGTCAAGTCGCTGGTGTTGAAACCGGTAGCGGGGAAGGATCGAAGTACCTTCGAGCCTTCGACCTCGGGTGTCAGTGGAACAACCTTCACCTATCCGCTGATGGCTGCAATCACACCCGGCAAGACACCTGGAGTCGAGATCGAAGAGGTCGATGACAGTCACGTCAACGTTGTGGACAAACGGGCGGGCAACAGCAATATCAAGATTTTCAACTTCTCTCGTCAGGCGTGCTGGGTGCTTGAGGGGATTGAGGATTGGTCGATCAGCGAAAAGGATCTTGTCGCAACGGATAACCCGGGAATGAGCCGCGCCGAAAACTTTTGTTATCAGCGTGCAGAAGCGTTGGGTGGGCTGGGGTCTCTTGAGCAATACCGGCTGACTGCGGAGCTGATTGAAGCGTCGCTGGAAAATTTTGTGTGTGCTGCAGAGTCAGGTGATGCACAGGCCAGCCTGTCGGCGGCGAGCCTGAGTCTTTCGCAAATGGCATCTCAGTTGGAAACCCCTAAGGTTGAGGCTTTGTTCAAAGCGGCTTCGAAAATACCAAAGGGTGCGATGGGCTATGCGACGTTTCTTTGTTCGGGAAACTCCACTGACTATAACGGCCCTTGCCTTCATCCCAAGCAGGCAGAAGAGCAGGTTATTCGAGCGATTATCATGGGCTCTACGGACGCGATGAATTACCTGGCCTCTACCTTTGAGGGTGGGGAGTTGGGAACGAAGGATATATCTCGAGCGTTAGCCTGTTATCAAATGGCGGCTGACAAAGGTGATCAGCTGGGCCTCTTCAACGTGGGGCGATTGGGATCGTCAGCCACGGCGCCGATCAAAGCCAGCCACTGCATTTGAATTTCGAGGGGCTGTTTGAAGCGGTTTTTGCAAAAGTTTTGTCTGAATCCCTCACGCTAAAACGTTTAACGCTTGAGCATCTGACTCCCCCGATTTTCCTTTAAACTCCCCACCCCCAAGGAACGCGCTCAGGACACGGAATGCCAGCCTCTTCTTCCTCGCTTCGCCCAGCGTTGGTGCTTTGGCTATATGCCGCTGCGATCACGCACATCCTCGCCGGTTTTACCCTGACCTGGGCCGGTGACTCCGGCGTGCTCGATGGCTACCTGCAAGTCCTCGAACTGTCGTTCTGGGGCGCCGATGCCGTACCTGCTGCCGGCCACGAACAACAAGTCTGGTGGCTCGCGCTGTTCGGCGCGACGCTGCAAAGTTATTCGCTGTATATGCTCGCATTGGTGCATCTGGGCAATCGCCTCAAGGTGCCGGCAGTCTGGGGATGGTTGATCGCCGGCATCCTGTTATGGGCGCCGCAGGACATGTGGCTCTCGGCGCAACAGCAGGTCTGGTCGCACGTGTGGCTTGATGGATTTGCGTTGCTGGTGTTGTTGCCGCCGCTATTTTGGCTGTATCGGCATGACCGCCGAAAGGCTTCTTCAGTAAAGGCACCGAGCCAATCCAACCCGTTTGCCGATGGCGCCTACAAGCGAGTGCTAATCACCGGCGGCACCGGGTTCATCGGTGAAGCCTTGGTCAATCAATTACTCGACGCCGGCCACTCGGTCAGCATACTGACGCGCGATCCGTTGAACGCGGCCAATCTATTCAATGGCCGCGTCCGCTGTGTGCATTCGCTCAGCGAACTCAGCCACGACGACACCTTCGACGTAGTGATCAATCTCGCCGGCGCGCCTGTCGCCGGCCCACGCTGGACTCCCAAGCGTCAGGCACAACTGCTCGCCAGCCGAGTCGGCACCACCGAAGCGTTGATGACCTGGCTGAAGAACACCAAGCAGAAACCCTCGCTATGGATTCAAGCCTCGGCCATCGGTTTCTACGGCGTACGCGATGCCAGCGAAAGCCTCGACGAACACGCCAGCAAGGGCGACGGCTTCATGGCCGAACTCTGCGCGCGTTGGGAAGCCGCCGCGCAACCGGCCACCGAGTTTGGCGTGCGTCAGGTAGTGCTGCGTCTCGGCGTGGTGTTCGGCCCCGGCGGTGCGTTGACGCCGTTGCTGCTGCCATTCCGCCTGGGTTTCGGCGGGCGCATGGGTGACGGTCGGCAGATCATGAGCTGGGTGCATCGCGACGATGTGCTTCAGGTGATCGCGCGGGCTTTCAACGACGAAAATCTGCGTGGCACCTACAACATGGTCGCGCCCGAGACGGTCAGTCAGGCAGCGTTTGCCGAGCAGGCCGGCAAGGTCCTCAAGCGTCCGGTGTGGTTGCACATTCCCGCCGCGCCAGTGCGTGCAATGGCGGGGGAGATGGCGCAGTTGTTTTTCGACGGTCAGCGCGTGGTGCCGCAGCGTTTGACCGAGGCCGGCTACACATTCCGTTATCCAACTCTCGACGCCGCTCTGCGCGATCTGACCTGAGGATCGCTCATGAGCAAGCCGTTGATGTACCTGCTGGCCGGCAACGGCAGCGCCGCTGATTGGTGGGACGATGCGCTGCCGCACTTTCAGCGCTACGACTTGGTGCCACTGGAGTTGCCGGGCTTCGGCGCCAATCCGCAACCGCCCTGCGAGGATCTGGCGGACTACGCGCAAACCTTGCTGGCGATGACGAAGCAGGGCAGCGCGATCATGGCGGTCGGGGTCAACGCGTTGCTGGTGCTGCACGCGTTGCAACGTCGGCCCGGGCACTTTTCGCGTAGTGTTCTGTTGGCGCCGGTTGGGGCGTTTTTGTGGCAGCGTCGCTTGCCGGCATTAATGTCGCCGCTGCCGATCCGCAAGACCATCCACTGGCTGCTGTCGAACAAACCCACGCTGTTCGCGCGCAAGTTCTCTAACCAGACCTGGACGCCCGCGCAGTACCAGCGCATGGGCGCCGGCTATGCGCGCTGCCGTGCGTTTGTGCCGCACTGGGATCTGATTCGCGCCGACACCGCGTTGCCGCTGCTGGAGTGGATCACCGATCCGGTCGAGGTGGTTTGGGGCGATCAGGACGCTGTGCTCGGTATCGAGCAAGCGGCAGCGTGGTCGGCGATTCTCGCCCGCGCAGATCTGACCATCAGCCTGAAACCCGGTTGGGGCCATTACCCGTGGATCGACTCGCCCGCCGAATTCGCCGAGTGGCTGGAGTCGGGCGAGCGCGGGTTTGTCGCCCACACCAAGGGCGGGCGTTTGCGCCTGGCCGAACTGGCGCGGCAAGCGGTGCCGGCGGCGCTGACGCTCAACGATTGCAGCGATCCGCGTCTGCCGGCATTTCTCGCCGCCCAACCTGATGTGACCTGGGCGGTGCGCTCCTCCAGTTACGGTGAGGATCAGGCCGATTCGGCGAATGCCGGTTTGAGCACCACCTATCTGCGCGAGCCGACCGCCAACGTGCCGAAACGCATCGCCGAACTGACGGCCGAAGGCGTCGAGGAAGTGGTGGTGCAGCGCTTCATCACGCCGGTCGTTTCCGGCATCGCGTTCGTGCGCCATCTCTCGGTAGAACTTGAGTGGGTTGAAGGCCATCTCGAATCGCTGGCCGACGGTCACGTCAGCCCTTCGCGAGCAACGCTTTCGCGGCTCGGCGATGCGTGGCGAAGCGGCACGTTCACGCCGTCCCATGGATTGACCGAAGACCTGCTCTGGCGCTTTCTGCAAGACGTGTTGCGCGTGTTCCATTACGTGCCCGGCGACGTCGAATGGGCCTGGGATGGCTCGCAACTCTGGCTGCTGCAATACCGGCCGATCAGCGACTACGGCTGGCGCCGACACCTGACTGCCGCCAACATCGCCGAGATCCTGCCGCCGCAACCGAGCGTTTTTGTGGAGTACGCCCAGCGCCGGGCAGCGGCAAGTATCCCGGCGATCATGGCGCGTTGGGATGCGCGGGTGTTGCAGGACAACGAGCCGTTCACCGCCGTGTTCGGCGGCGCTTCCTACATCAACAACGACCTGTTCCTCGCCCGGCTGGCCGACTGGGGCATCAGCGCCGATAACTACGCTGGTGAAGTCGGTGGTGCGACGCCGCATTTGCCGTGGCAGCCACTGAAGATGTTGCGTTCGTTGCCGCTGTTTTTGCGCATGCAACGCAAGGCTCGCAGCCATTTGCTGAGCCTTGAAAATGGCTTGCAGCGCTTTGATCGGGAGCTGGCCGAACTCTTCGCCCAGAGTGCCAATGGCCAACAACTTGCGGACTGGTTCACCCGGTTTTACGTGTTCGTGGTGCAAGGCAATCTGTGCATCGCCACGGCGCTGGCCAGCAGTGGCGGCGACTGGCTGGGCCGCCCGCCGACCGCGTACGACAACCTCCAAAACAGCCCGCATCGATTGCCGTGGGAAACCGATCCCGCTACGCCTCGACCTACGGCGACTGAGCTGCCGTTACAAGCATTCCCGCAATGGTCAGGGCTGATCCGCCTAGCGCATTCGACCGGCCTGCCGGGCCTACGCGGTTACTACCTGCAAGTACGCGAGTGGTATCGCGACAACCTGATGCGCATCTTCTTCCGCCTGCACCACGCGATGCCGCTGTCGGATCGCGAGCACTGGTTTGCACCGCATCCCGATGTTCGCACCCGAGACGGCAGCTTCTGGCAGGACGGTCGCGAAGGTGCGGAGCAGGCCACCGGGTTCATGATTTATCCGGGGCAAGTGCAGGGCATTCTGGGCGAGGATATTTTGCTCGAAGACACACTCGATCCCGGGCGGCATGCACACTACCAAACCGCGCGGGCGGTGATTGCGCGAATGGGCGGGCGCTTGTCGCATGGTTCGACGTTGCTACGCGAATTGCGCAAGCCGTCGGCGGTGATGCCGCAGGTTGATCCGGCGTGGGTGGGGTGTGAGGTGTTGTATCGGGATGGTGAGTTGGAATTGATCAATTCGAAGGATACGAAGTGAAACGATTGCTGGTGTTATGTGTGAGCTGGTTGCCGATAGCGGTTATGGCGGCAGATGTTTGCAATCAGGAAGCTGACTCAAAATATTTCTTATCGCAATGGTCGCAGAGCAGTGAACATCCGGAAGACATACTTTCCAGTCTCGATGGAAAAGAATTTTCTATCGATCCGGGCCACGTGGTTTTTCGCGGCGATCTAAATGGCGATGGCATCGAAGACTTCATCTTCAATTCCCGCGTCGGCATTGGCTCATCAATGGATAGCACATTCGCCTTCCTGATCCAGTGCCGTGGTTATTTGAGGTATTCGGGCGGCGGTTACTTCGCCGGGGTCAAAGTTCTGGACGGCCCAGCCAAGGGGGAGGTGAGTTCAAGGACATCGAGATCTACTCCTACATCAGGGACAAGCGCGGGCGGATTCGCTACAAGGGTGAAAAGGCCATGACCCGGCCACATCTGTGGCAATTCGACCCGCAGACACAGCGTTACGAAGGGCAGGCTGAGTAAGCCGACGGTCCCCGCTGCATTTACGGAGTTACTACGTGAAAGGATTTTCGGTTCTTCTCGGCAGCTTGATATTGGCTGCCGCGTCCATGGCATTCGCTGCCGATCCAACCTTCAAGGATTACACCGTCACGCCAGTTTTCACCGGCCCCAACCATAAGCTGGTGCCCCAAGAAAACAGCAGCCCAATGATGGATCAGGCACGGGTGCAAGCCCTGAAAGGCAAGGTCAACTTCGCCGGCCATTACATCCTTCGTAGGCTCGGCTGTGGCGGTAGCGCTATATGCGGCGAAGTGCTGGACGCCCAGACCGGTGAAGTGGTTGGCGGTCTGCCGAATGCTTACGACGGCAGCACGTTCGGCATGGTTTACCAGCCCGACAGCCGTTTGATCATCGTGTCCGGCATCACGCTCGACGGCGAAGAAGATGCGCAGGGGAATGCTTTGGAAAGCGGCAACCGGGACCGTTACTACGAATTTGTGAACAACGAATTCCGGCTGCTGAGCATGACCGACGTGGAATCGTCGCCGATGGATGAGGAGTGAGTGGATGAACCGTCTTCTCGCGGGCAGCCTTAAGTGGTTGATGATTGTCATGAGCCTGACAGCTTCAGCCAATGCCTTGTCTGAAAATATTCAGATCGTGGGGGTTGGCGGGCACTTAGTGACATTGAAGGACAAGACATGGGGCAGGCCTGCTGCGGAGGCGGCGGTTGCCTCGTTTACCGCCAATGGAAAAACGTTTCCCCTCTATGTACCCGCGGTGGGTACTGAAACGCATGAGGCTTGGTTAAGTCCCGACAAGAAAACATTGCTCCTCCTTCAGACTCTGTATGGCGTTGTCATTGGCCAGGAGGGTGAAGAAATCCCAACAGAGGAAACTGGTTGCGGGGTCATTTCGATGGAGACCGGTTGCGTGCTCAGTCAGCCTGCAGCCAGGTTTTGCTACGGCAAGTGGGAGGGCAATCGGTGGACTTCCGGGGAAGAGGATGCGCCTGACCTCGTCATGCAGACGCCGTCTCCAAAGGACTTATTGAAGCAGGTCTCAAATATTGAGATGCCGCAATCTCGCGTGGAAGAACTCGCATTCAATCTTCGCACTATAAGTCCAGAGTCCTATATGGCTTGTCACCCACCGGCGCGCAATGTTCAAGCTTTTAACGACTTGGCTTTCTACTTGGCCGAGGGCGGCAACGATGAGCTGGCGCTGAAGTTTTATCGCGGCGTTGAGGCCGTTGGTAAACGCACGGTACTGATGTTGAACATCGCCGATTCACTCTGGCGTCTCGATCGCAAAGACGAAGCGCAGCGCTATTACAGCCAGTACCGCGACGCGATGAGCGCCGACGGCAAGGCGCAGAAAACTCCACAACGCGTAGTTGAGCGATCCGTCATTCAGGGAATGAAAAATTGAACATGTTTGCGCGTTTTATCGCGTTGTCCTTTGGATGCCTGTTTGCCTCTTTTGCGATGGCCGAGGACGACTGCAAAGAAATCACCGTGAGTGCTCAGGTCGATCGGTGTGTGGAGGCAGCTCGCAAAGAAGCCGACACGCAACTCAATGCCAGCTACAAGAAACTGCTGGGACGGTTTGAGACTCAACAACGGCGTGACCCTGAGCAGGGTAAGGCGCTGGTCGCAATGGCCAGAGAGTCCCAGCGCGCCTGGATCAAGCTGCGCGACACCACCTGCCCACTTGAAGCCACGGAAATCGAGCCTGGGGTGGCAGCGCATGTCACAACGGTTAACAACTGCATGGCCAGACTGAGTCTGGAGCGTGCGGCCTACCTGAACACAATCGTCGCTGATGAGCCGGGTAATGTGGTCGATCTCAACAAGGTGTACCTGTCCGGCTCCCAGCGCTTCGGCGATATTGTGGCACGTTATGTCAGCACCTTTGGCAGCCCATGTCTGACGGTCCAGATACTGGCGCCCAACGGCGGTTGGAGAGTGCTGTCTTCCAAGCGGTTTTGCAATTTCGAGGGCAAGGCTTTTTGGACGGACTATGCCGATGCCGGGTTTGAGGATCATGCGTTTGCCGACGATGGGTTGCACGTGACGCTCAGTTTGACGGAGCTTCGTGGGCTCGGAGAAAAGCGCCTCGCTTGTGTGATTCCGATCAAGAACGAGCAAATCAAAGAGCTGAAATGCGGCGCGCCTGAACCCGGTGCCTAATCGGGGCTCAATTGGGACGTATTTGGACATCATTTGATTGAATCAAGGATTGAAGAAAGTGAAACGCGTATTGCAGAGCGTTCTCTGCGCTCTAACTTGTTGTGTCGCTGTACCGGGTTCTCCCGCGCTTGCTGCGCCCCAAGTCCTCAAGGAAATTCCGGCTAGCTTGCTGGGTGATGCATCACGGCAAAAGGTGTTTGTACTGGCGGGCGATGCGGACGAAGTTTCTAACCGATTGTTGATTGCGCCGGAACAAGCGCGTGACGAGGACATCTTACTCGATACGTCGAAGGCGCTGCCTCTGATCAAGAGTCAGTACTCGTCTGCGCTTCAGGGTGTCTTCAGCGTCCATGTACTCAAAGGTCGCCCTGGCGTCATGACCGTCATTGATCCACAGGCTGAGGAAGCTGTGGTCAAGCAACCGTTCGTTGAGGCTGGGGATTACATCGCGCTGGTAACCAGCGAGGAAGATAACGCGGTTTACAACTTCAACCTGTTGTTCGCCTTCAACAGAGGTTCAAAGCAGTTTGAGCTGAAAGCTCTGCTGGAGGTGGCGAATAACGACTCCTGTGACCGGTCGCTTGTTAGCGCAGTGGAGTTGCCGGTGCAGACACTGGGCCCCATCACTCTCGCTTCTTTCGATGGGCGTGAAGTGCTGCAGAAGCTGCAGGTTGCTCGTACTGGCAGTATTGAGGGCGTTAGAAAGAAATTGATGACCGTCAATTCGGCTGATTTGCTGGATATGGCGCTGGCAGCCTACCGAAAGGGTGATGACTCTTCCTTCAAGGATACGATGAGCTACGCGTTGATGGGCGGTGGCCCGCATGACACTTGTCCCCCGGATAGCTATATCGTCGCAAAGTACTACTACCCGCAGCGTCCCGGCTGGTCCAACGACCTCGGTTTTCTGCTCGGCGAGGCGGGTTACTACGCTGAGTCGATTGAGTTGCTCAATGCAGTGATTGCCAACCACCCAAACAGGACGGTTGCTTACCTGAATCTCGCTGACAGTTATTGGGCCGTGAACGATAAAGAGCGGGCGGTGGCGGCGTACAAGCAATACGCATCGCGAATGTCTGAAGCGGGGAAGGTTTCGAAGATCCCGGCGAGGGTGGGTGAGCGCAGTGCTGGAGTCTCCAAGAAATGATTCGGGCCCTATTCCCGTAAAGTTCGCAGAAATGCACTTTCAATTGCCCATAAGTCGCTAAGGAATGATCGGTTTGAAATCGTCGTTTGCGTTTATTTCTGCGCTTCTTCTAATACCGCTGACCGCCCTAGGTGAGGTTACCACCGAGGTTTCCTGCTTCCGTTCGTTGGAAGGCAAGAACATCAATTTCGAGTTTCGATCCTATTACGACACCGTCTCACGGTGGAGCGGAGCAGGGGTCAAGTACACGAAGTCCCGAAAGGTCATTCCCCTTGTCTATCGGAGTGTCGAAGAGGAAGTCATGGCAGAGGGGCGGCCTTCTCAGTTCACGACAACTTGGGTAGAAGTGACCGAAGACTCGCTGACAGGCGAATATGAAATGGTCAGCCAGGGTGCTCGAATTTACGGGATGACTTACACGAACTACAAATCCGGAAAGAAGTATTCATTTGAACAAGACATCACCATGGATGCATCTCCAGAGACAGGCTGTCGGTGGTAAAACAGGGATCATCGAGAAAGGGGACTCAACGCCCCCTCTTTTTCATCCGCGAATCTCACTAAAACTTGGCCGCCACGCTTCGCACTTCAATCTGGTCGAGCGTCCCTTCCACCATCAATCTGACCCCGTCCGCCATCCTACTCAATGCCAATGCAACCGAGCGGCGTGAGCCATCTATGTCGTCCGCAAGATCCGCAGCGATGATGCTGATGGACAGCAGGTCTTCCGAGGCGTTGGCCAAGAGGGCTTCGGCGTCGATGTCCTGGTTCAGGCTGAACAAGCCTTCACGGCGTGGGGCCTGAGAGAGATCAGATTTGCCGAAGTGGTGATCAAGGGCGCGTTTGGCGGCTTCATGTAGTTTTCTTGAATCGAAGGATTCGTAGGGGGAGGTGTCCTCGGTGTTGGTATTTGAATTGGTCATCGGTGTAAATCCCTTGGAGTAAGAAGTAATTGCTCCCGAATTCGGACTTGCACATCCGGTCACCGAATACCCGATGACGCAGGAAGCCTATCGGTGATCTTCAAGCTCGCCTAGTTCACGGACAGCCCCGCACTTTGCAGGAAACTTCCCATGGATTCGCGGGCCGGAAGATCAAAAGATCGCAGGCTTCGCCGGCTCCTACAGGGATGTGTTTCAACAGGTGTAGGAAAGGTGAGTGGTGAGACGCGGAGCGTCTCGGGATGCATTCCCACGCGGATCGGGGGAACGATCAGTGGGCGAGCGCTGAATCGTGACTTGGTGGTCATCGTGCGGGAAATGGTCTGCATCCTCTTCCAACAGTGTCAGATACTGGCGTTATCGTCCGAATCCCTTACACTGCCCCGGCCGTTCATTTTCCTTTTGAGGCTGTGCGCATGAAATTTCGTTTTCTCCTGTGGATGATGGGTTTGTTGATGGGTAAGGCCAGCCGGACAAATCCTGCGTTTCAGCAGCAGTTGGGTGACAAGGACCTGGTGTTTCAGTTGCAGACGCTGGACGGGAAAGTGGCGCGGCATTTCGTGGTCAAGGATCAGCGCATCACCAGCAAGTCTGGCGTGGTGCCGGAGCCGGCGTTTGCGATTGCGTTTAAAGATGCCGGTTATGGCTTTGCCACAATGCAGGCGAAGAACAAGCAGTTAGCGTTTATGCAGGGGATTCAGGACAAGTCGATCCAGCTCAAGGGCAATCCGGCGCTGGTGATGTGGTTTCAGGGCTTGATGAAGTATTTGAAGCCGCGCAAGGCTAAACCGAATAAGGCCTGATATTGGTCGCTGGCTCGCCAAGTCGGTCATTTGTCTCTAAATACCATAAGCACCTGTCAGAAGTGACAGGTGCTTTTACTGGCGTCTTGGTGCTTCATGAGGAGATGGTCCAGCGGTAAAGGGACTGAACCTGTTTGGAGAATAACTATCATGACTACCAAGTCTGGCACGCCCGATCTTGAGTTTGGTAACAACGGAGCACGCATTTGGGATTTCCCTGAATTCGCCAGCATCGCTCCCCATGCCATTGTTTCTCTGCCCGATGGCAGGCTGGTTGCGGTGGCGAATGAGCCGGGTTATCCCCGCGGCTTCGTGATCGTGCGACTCACTGAAAAAGGGCAACTCGATGCAGGCACCGGCTTCGGGGTGGAACAGCGGGGTTTTGCGCGCATTACGATTCCTGAGAAACACATTGTTAGCATTTTAGGCTCCAGCCTACTCAGTGATGGCGGATTCCTGATCGTCTTGGAGTACTCATGGCGACCTAATGAAAACGGTCTTTTGGTTGTTCGACTTCTGGACGATGGCAGTCTCAACGACAAGTTTGGCAAGGGCGGAGTCCTTGTTCTTCCAGACCGTGCGGTGCCCGCAACTCTTAGCAGAGGAGCGTTGCGTACTGCCCGGCGAAGTGCGGGCCTGGATGCCGTGTCAGTTGTTCAGGGCGGCGACAATTCTGGAGTACGCGGCATCGAGTTGCCAGGCGGCAAAATTGTCCTGGCTACTTTTACTTACGATCCTTCTTCTTCGCAAACCAAGGGTTCGGTTATACGACTCAATCCTGATGGAACATTAGACAAAACCTTTAACAAGACCGGTTCGACCTGGGTTGAGTTGGGAATTGCTGGTGATAATGCCGCGCGTGGAGTGGCTGCACAGGCGGACGGTAGTTTAGTAGTAATTGGCGATTACTTTGATGCAGGTACCTTTGGTACCTATGTTGTGCGTTTCAAAGAGGATGGAGTGCGGGACGAGGAATTTCCCGATGTGGTGCTTACGTCCCGTTATATGCCCCGTTTTCGCGATATTGCCGTCAGAACAAAGGACGGGATGATTGCCATAGTAGGAGGTCAATTCGAAGACAATTTTCCCGAGGGTACAGGTGTAATTGTCGTGCTCAACGAGAACGGCTCACCGAATCTAGTGTTCAACGAAGGTAAACCGTTGTATTCCAAGCTATCACCTGAGAAAGGTCAGCAGTGGCAATCTTGCGCGTTTGGCGGAGCGGAGGACAGTAAGTTGATCGTTGCCGGCACAAGTGGCAGCGGAGATATTTTTTACGATACGCAGGCAGTGTGCGCACGTTACTTACTCACCGGTACGCTCGATAAGTCATTCAACACTGATAAGGGCTGGTTGGCTTTCAGTCAGCCCGATCGAATGGCGTCTGCCCTGGATGCAGTGATCACGTCCCAAGGCAAAATTGCCATCTGCGGTGAACTTTATAAAGACGAGCTTAGCCTTCCTGTTGGCGGGTGGATAGCGCGCTACTTTTCTTGATAAGCACTGATGAAAGCCCGCTCTCACCGATTTGAAATGATCTCGTGAGAGCGGATTGTTTATGCCTGGCTGAACTGCGAAGCCAGTTCACGCAGCAGCACTTCAGCCTCAAGCACTTTGCTGACGACATCGTTGGCTTTGTCACGGCTCAGGCCGACGCGTTCAAGCAGGGCATCCGGAATATCTTCATCCGGCCCGGAGCCAATCCCGCGGCTGCGTAGCAGGCGTACGGCCAGGCAGACGAGGTTCGGGTATTCGGCGTAGGCGCCGTCGTAGCTTGGGTCGTGCTGGAAGCGCAGGGCGGTGGCCAGTTCATCCGGCATGTCCCAGTAGCGCATCAGCCACGAGCCGATCTGTTCACGGCTGATACCGAGCAGGTGTTGCTCGATGTAGCTGTGGCACAGGTGCGGGTTGACCTCCAGGTGGCGGCAGATCAGCGAGAAGTGCGGCGGGAACACGTGGGCCAGCAGCAGGTAACCGAAGTTATGCAGCAGACCGGCCAGATACGTCAGGCCGGCTTCCGGGCGCTGGGCGCGCGGCATGGCGCGGGTCAGGCCTTCGATGACGGCGGCGGTGTAGATCGACTGCTGCCAGTACGGCGTGGTGTGTTGCGGGTGGTCTTTGGGCAGGCTCAGGGTCTTGCCGAGGGCCAGGCCCAGCGCGAGGTTGATCACCAGATCGAAGCCCAGCACGCGGACGATCGCGTCTTCCACCGAACGAATCTTGCCCGGCGAGGCGTAGTACGGCGACGCCGCCCAGCTCACCACTTGCGCGGCCAGCGCCGGGTCGGTTTCAACCACGCCGGTGATGTCGTCGATGGTGGCATTGGGGTCAACGCGCAGCTTGATGATTTTTTGCGCGGTTTCGGCCAGCGGCGGAATCTCGATGGTCGCTTCCAGACGCTGCTGAATGCGGCGTGCGGTGAACGCCTGCACGGCCTGGGTGATTTCCTCGCGGTCATCGTCCGGGCGGTCGAGGTTCGGGCGGATGCTGCTCAGGGCTTCGCCGAAGTTGGCGGCGCTGGCCTTGGTCAGCATCGATTTGAAGTCTTCGCTGCTGATTTCCAGCAGCAGGCCCGGCTCGCCGGAGTTGATCAGCAGCTTCGGCTCGCGCAGCAGGCTTTCTTCGTAGAGGCACGGCGAACTGGTTAGCGCCGGCAGGCCTGGGAGCAGGCTCAGATTGTGTTTGCCGAGCATCTTTTCCAGGCGTTCGGTGGACACGGCTGTGAGTCGGCGACCAGTGAGTTCGGCGAGGCGATTGAGATCCAGCAACTGGCTCTGTGGAAACAGCACCATCAACGCGCCCACGGCGTCGTCCAGCAACACGGCCTGCACTTTGCGCGAGGCATTGAGGCCGTGGTGGTCGAGCACTTCTTCGTAGGCAACGCCCAGCTTGTTGAGCAGCAGCCGAATAACAGACGGAGCTTGCGGAGATTCGGGGACGAGAGCAGCTTCGGTCATGGTCTGTATCCGTTTTTGAAACAATGGCAGGAGTATAACCAGCTCTGTAGGAACGATCCTGCACAAACTGCGACGGTGCTCACACTTGGCCGTATTGCTGCCCATGCCGCAGCCAACGGTCAAGCAATGGGCTGACGTGGGTCGGCCAGCGCTCCAGCAAAGCCTGGGCTGCATCGCGCACGGCGGGCAATAAATCGGCGTCGCGCATCAGGTCGGCGACCTTGAATTGCAGCAGGCCGGTCTGGCGGGTGCCGAGCATTTCCCCGGGGCCGCGCAGTTCGAGGTCCTTTTCGGCGATGACGAAACCGTCGTTGGTCTCGCGCATGATGCCCAGGCGCTGGCGACCGATCTGCGACAGCGGCGGATGGTAGAGCAGTACGCAATGGCTGGCGGCGCTGCCCCGGCCGACGCGACCACGCAACTGGTGCAACTGTGCGAGACCAAGGCGTTCAGGGTTTTCGATGATCATCAGACTGGCGTTGGGCACGTCGACGCCGACTTCGATCACTGTAGTGGCGACCAGCAGTTGCAGGTTGCCGGCCTTGAACTCGGCCATGACGGCGGCTTTCTCTACCGGTTTCATGCGCCCGTGAATCAGCCCGACCTTCAATTCGCCGAGGGCGGCGGTGAGGTCTTCAAACGTGGTTTCGGCGGCCTGGCAGGTCAGCTCTTCCGATTCTTCAATCAGCGTACACACCCAATAGGCCTGACGACCTTCAGCGCAAGCGCTGCGCACCCGTTCGATGACTTCGACGCGGCGGGTGTCGGTGACCAGCACGGTGTTGACCGGCGTTCGCCCGGGCGGCAATTCATCGAGGATCGAGGTGTCGAGGTCGGCGTAGGCGCTCATTGCCAGCGTGCGTGGAATCGGTGTGGCGGTCATGATCAACTGATGCGGACACATGCGCCCGCCGACGCCTTTCTGCCGCAGCGCCAGACGCTGCTGCACGCCGAAGCGGTGCTGTTCGTCGATGATCACCAGTGCGAGGTTCTTGAACTGCACTTCGTCCTGGAACAGCGCGTGGGTGCCGACCACCATTGGTGTGCCGCTGGCGATCTGCTCCAGCGCGGCGACGCGGTTTTTGCCTTTGAGCTTGCCGGCCAGCCACGCGACTTCAATGCCCAGCGGTTCGAGCCAGCGCTTGAAGGTGATGAAGTGTTGTTCGGCGAGGATCTCGGTCGGCGCCATCAATGCAACCTGATAACCGGCCTCCAGCGCTTGCAGTGCGGCGAGGGCGGCAACCACGGTCTTCCCCGCGCCAACGTCACCCTGAATCAGGCGTAACATCGGTTCGTGCTGACTGAGGTCGTAGGCGATTTCGTTGCCGACTCGCTGCTGAGCACCGGTCGGGTTGAAACCGAGGTTGGCCAGGTATTTCGGCGGCAGCTTTTTCGCTTTCGGCATCGCTGGGGCGCGCAAGGAACGCATGCTTTCGCGCAGACGTTGCTGTGAAAGTTGGTGCGTCAGCAGTTCTTCGAAAGCGAGACGATGCTGCGCCCAGTGATGGCCGAGGGCGAGTTCATCGACATCGGCATCGGCGGGCGGGTTGTGCAGGTAACGGATCGCGTCGGCCAGCGGCGCCAGTTGGTAGTCGCGGGCCAGTTCGGTCGGCAGCCAGTCCGGCAGGGTGCTCGGCTTGAGCAGCGTCAAGGTCTGCATGCACAACTGGCGCAGGCGCTGCTGGGTCAGGCCTTCGGTGAGCGGGTAGACCGGGGTCAGGGTTTCATCCACTGGCGGCGGTTCGTCGCCGGTGATGGCGCGGTATTCGGGGTGGTAGATTTCCAGGCCTGAGGCGCCGGGCCGGGCTTCGCCGTAGCAGCGAACCCGCGTGCCACGCTTGAGCCCTTCCTTCTGCGCGTTGCTGAAATGGTAGAAGCGCAGGCTCAGCCCGCCGGTGCCGTCCTGCAAGCGCACGACCAGACTGCGGCGGCGACCCATGACCACGTCGGCACCGCTGACGGTGCCTTCGACCACGGCGTCCTGCCCCGGTCGCAATGCGCCGATCGGCACCACGCGGGTGCGATCCTGATAACGCAGCGGCAAGTGGAAGAGCACGTCCTGCAGATTCTCGAGGCCGACCTTGGCCAGTTTCTCGGCCATGGCTTCGCCGACACCCTTGAGTGCCGTCACCGACACTTGCGACAGCTCCGTCATGACGCGCGCTTAACCGGCCGTAACCGGCGCCGCTGGCTTGGCCACCGAGCACAGGCGAATGGAGTCGGCGAGGATCTCGATGGCTTTCGGCCGTGGGAAGCTGGCGCGCCAGGCGATCGCCACGGTGCGGAACGGCACCGGCGCGGTCAGTGGGCGCACTTCGATCACGCCGGGGGCGTAGTGATGGCTGTCCACCGCCGACAGCGGCAGGATCGAGATGCCCAGGCCGGACGCGACCATGTGGCGAATGGTTTCCAGCGAGCTGGATTCCACCGTGGTGTGCTTGGCGCCGTCATTGCCCTTGGTCAGGGTCGGGCAGGCTTCGAGCACCTGATCGCGGAAACAGTGGCCTTCACCGAGCAGCAGCAGGCTCTTGTCGTTGAGCAGGCCGGCGTCGATGGATTCTTTCTTGGTCCACGGGTGCTGGGCCGGCATCAGGACGTAGAACGGCTCGTCGTAAAGCGGCAGGGTCAGCACGTCGGCTTCATTGAACGGCAGGGCGATGATGATCGCGTCGAGCTCGCCGTTACGCAGTTTGTCGCGCAGCACGTGGGTAAAGTTTTCTTCGATGTACAACGGCATCTGCGGGGCGACCCGGTGCAGTTGTGGAATCAGATGCGGGAACAGGTATGGGCCGACGGTGTAGATGGCGCCGACTTTCAGCGGTGCGGTCAGCTGGTTCTTGCCGGCCTGGGCCAGTTCGCGGATGCCCTGGGCTTGTTCCAGGACTTTCTGCGCCTGGGCGACGATGCCTTCGCCGACCGGGGTCAGGCGCACGGCGCTTTTGCTGCGCTCGAAAATCAGCACACCGAGTTCGTCTTCAAGTTTTTTCACGCCCACCGACAGCGTCGGCTGACTGACGTGGCAACGCTCGGCGGCATGGCCGAAATGCTGCTCTTGGGCGAGGGTAACGATGTAGCGTAATTCTGTGAGGGTCATAGCAAGCGTCCATGAAGATGCGCGCCAAGCATACCGGCTGCAATCGATAGACGCACGTTATCAGACTGCGGGCTGAGTGCGACACCGGTCGAGGTCGGTTTGCCGCTGGCAGATATGCAAAAGGCACCTTTCGGTGCCTCTTGGCTTGGTTCTCTCGGCTGGCGGAGAACCTTGTGGGAGCTGGCTTGCCAGCGATTGCGGTGGGTCAGCTAATAAATCCTTCTCTGACACACCGCTATCGCTGGCAAGCCAGCTCCCACAGGTATTGCGGTGCTTCTTAGCGGCGGCGTTCCAGCGAATAAACAAACGGCGCAACAATTTCGATCGAGCCGTTGTTGAGCATGTCGGCCGGAGGCTTGGGCAGCGGTTGCGCGCGGCGGATCATGTCCAGGGTGGCCCGGTCCAGATCAGCGTTGCCAGAGCGGCCCACCAGTTCGAACGACAGCACATTACCTTCGCCATCAACCACGAAGCGCAGACGATTCAAACCTTCCTTGCCCCGCGACTGCGCACTCTGCGGGTACTTCTTGTACTTCTGCAGATGCGCGAGCAGAGTGCCTTGCCAACTGGCCTTGGCCGCCAACTGAGCCGGCGACGGACCTGGTGCAGGCTGGGCGGATTTCTCCGTCGGTGCCTGGGTCGGCTGGGTATCGGCCGGTTTCTCCTCGGAAGGTTTCTCCTTCGGCGGCTCGGGCAGCTTTTTCTCGACCGGCTTCGGCGGTTTTGGCTTGGGCTTCGGCTTGGGTTTCGGTACCGCGATTTCCGCTTTTGGTGCTTCAGCCAGTTTCGGGATCGGCAACTCTTCAACCGGAGCCGGTGGCTGCGGCGGTGTGACGACTTTCGGCGGAACCGGCGGTGGCGGGGCAGGCAACGGGGCCAGCTCGACCATCATTGCCTGCGGCGGCAATTCGATGGGCGGGCGGGCGGTCCAGTTCAGCGCCAGCGCGATGGCCAGCGCGTGCACGCCCAGCACCACGGCCAGGCTACCGCTGTAACGCGTCAGCTTATGGCGCGTCGTGATCATTTCTTGGCTGCCGTCTCAAGTCCGACCAGACCAACCTTCAGGTAACCGGCGGCGCGCAGGCTGTCCATCACGCTCATCAGGTCGCCGTAATCCACGCCTTTGTCGGCCTGGAAGAAGATGGTGGTGTCTTTCTTGCCTTGGGTCTTGGCGTCGAGGGTGGCGCCGAGGGTTTCGGCTTTCACTTCGTCGTCACCGAGGAACAGGCGCTGGTCCGCTTTCACACTGAGGAACACCGGTTTCTCTGGCCGCGGCGCCGGTTTGGCGGTCGAGGCCGGCAGGTCGACTTTGATGTCCACAGTGGCCAACGGCGCGGCCACCATGAAGATGATCAACAGCACCAGCATCACGTCGATGAACGGCGTGACGTTGATTTCGTGGTTCTCGGCCAGATCGTCGTCTGCGCCTTCTTTCAAATGCAGGCCCATGGCCGATTACCCCACTTTAACCATGTGCGGCTGCGAGCTGCGCTCAGGCTGGTGGTCGAGATCGCGGCTGACCAGCAGCAGGACTTCTGCCGAGGCATCGGAGACCTGCGCCTTGTAACCGGCGATGGAACGGGCGAAGACGTTGTAGATCACCACCGCAGGAATCGCCGCAACCAGACCCAGTGCAGTGGCCAGCAGCGCTTCAGCGATACCCGGTGCGACAACTGCAAGGTTGGTCGTCTGGGTTTTGGCGATGCCGATGAAGGAGTTCATGATGCCCCACACGGTACCGAACAGACCTACGAACGGTGCGGTGGAACCGATGGTGGCGAGGACGCCGGTGCCGCTGCTCATGTTGCGACCGCAGGCAGCAACGAGGCGCTCGAGGCGGAAGCTGACACGCTCCTTGATGCCTTCTTTCTCGCGGCTGTTGACCGACAGGCGCATCTCTTCGAGCGCGTCATGCACCAGCAGGTTGGCGAGGGTGCCTTCCTTGCCAGCCGTGGCACTTGCTTCTTTAAGGGTGGTGGCTTTTTTCAGTGCAGCGATTTCGCCACGCAGACGACGCTTGGCGCCCATCAGCTCGAAGCCTTTGGCGATCCAGATAGTCCAGGTGATGATCGAAGCGATGGCCAGACCGATCATCACGATTTTCACGATGATGTCGGCGTTCTGGTACATACCCCACGGCGAAAGGTCGTGGGCCATGCCCAAGGTGTTGTCGGCTTCGAGGGCTTCAGGTGCGTCAGCGGCGTCGACAGCCTGCACCGGATCGGTGGCGGCTGGTGCAGCCGGAGCGGCAGCGGGTGCGCTCTGCTCGGTGGCGGCTGGGGTGGCGGGTGCTTGAGCGTCGGCGAAGGCGGCGGTCGGTGCCAGCATCAGGCTGAGCAACAGAGCCGCGACGGCGCTCCAGGCGCGAGGTCGAGTGGTTGGCGAAGCGGGAGTTTGATTACGTGTCATGCTGGCCGGACCTGAGATAGAAAAACGTTGTTGCTCTTCCAGGCCTCGTGAGGCCGAGAACAAAAGTGGCGTGCATTATTGCAAGTAATTCTTGTTAACAAAAGTAATAGAGTAACTTTTTTCCTTCATTGCTAGCCGTTCGTCCTGTGCCAGAGCTAGTCTGTGCCTTTCTGATGGGAGTTTTCTGATGTCCGCGCCTTCTGTTTTGATTGCCGGTTGTGGTGATGTCGGCAGTCGTCTGGCCACGCAATTGCTGGCGGCTGGCTGGCAAGTTCATGGCCTGCGCCGCGACGTTTCCAAGCTGCCGGAGGGTGTCATCGGCGTCGCCGGCGACCTGTTCGGCGAAGAGTGTCCGGCGACCTGGCCGGTAGGCGCTGTCGATTATCTGGTGTATTGCGCCGCGGCCACCGATCACGACGAAGAGGGCTATCGCAAGGCCTACGTGCAGGGTTTGCAGAATGTGCTGAGCTGGCTGGGTGACTATGGGCAAGTGCCCGAGCGGCTGATCTTCGTGTCGAGCAGCAGCGTGTACGGCCAGCAGGATGGAACATGGGTGGATGAGACCTCCGAGACGGTCGCGGCCGGATATTCAGGTCGCTTGATGCTCGAAGCCGAGCAGGTCGCGCTCAATAGCGGCATCCCGGCAAGCGTGCTGCGCCTGACCGGCATTTACGGCCCGGGCCGCGAGTGGCTGCTGACTCAGGTGCGTCGCGGCTATCGCGTGGCTACGGAGCCACCGCTGTATGGCAATCGTATTCATGCCGATGATGCAGCGGGGCTGCTGGCGTTCTTGCTGGAAAAAGACCGCGAGGGCGTCAAGCTGGACGAGCTCTATATCGGTGTGGATGACGCGCCAGCGCCATTGGCCGAGGTGGTGGGCTGGTTGCGCGAGTACCTGGGTGTGACTGAATGGGCGGACGACGCCAGTGTGCGGCGCACCGGCAGCAAGCGTTGCAGCAATGCGCGGGCGAAAGCGTTGGGGTGGGTGCCGAAGTATCCCAGCTATCGTGAAGGCTACGCAGCGATTCTTGAAGGTAAGTGCTGAATTTTCAGCAACACAAAAACCACTGTGGGAGCGAGCCTGCTCGCGAATGCGGTATGTCAGTCATTATCAGTTCGACTGACCCACCGCGTTCGCGAGCAGGCTCGCTCCCACATTTGATCTTCTGAGGTTTCGGAAGCAGGTTACTGTTTTTCCAGCAACCACTTGCGCTCACCCGCGGCAAACTGCGGTTGCTCATCCGCCAGCGCAGCGTTGACTGCTTGCAAAATCTCCAGCTCCTTGCCCTTGCGCACAAAGATCCAGTTATTGCCCTGGCCATTGAGTTGCAGCCACATGCTGTCGTTGCCATTGCTCATGGACGCGCAATCGCCGGCCAGACACAAGGCATAACGGTCAACGCCCGGCAGGCCGGTCACCTGGCCGTCGGCCTGGAACTGCACGGTGCCGCCTTCACCCTGGCCACTGGCGATGATCCAGTTGCCGCCCAGGTATGCTGAGTAGAGCGCGCGTTCGAAGCTGGCACCGATTGGCGCGCCTTCCGGCACGGGGATCTGTGCGCGATCGAAGACTTGTTCGGGTTCGTTGTCGCTGGCAGCTTGTTGCAGGCGCCCGCCGTCGCGTTTCAGTTCGCTGGCGGAGCTGCCATAGAAGTCGACTTTCCAGGCGCCGGACTCTTCGCCCAGCAGCCGTCCTTCGACGTTCTCAAAACCGTTGGTGTAGCGGGCCTGACCGGCCTTGGTGTTGACGTCCCATTCCAGATTCGGGCCGTAGGCCTGCAGCGCTTCACGCAGGGGGCCGCCCTTGGCGGCGGCATCGATCGCCACCTGGTTGATCCAGGTGCCGCTGATGTCACGGTCGGCAGGGTCGCTGGCGCAGCCGCCGAGAAACAGGGCGAGCAGCGAGAGAGCTAGCGCTTTGCGCATGGTGAAATCCTTTCAAAACCTTTTCTTGCAGCAGTCGGCGCGGCGTGAAGGCCGCGCCGTGCGCATCACTCGATGACCAGAATGGCATCCATTTCAACCTGCGCACCCTTCGGCAGGGCGGCCACGCCAATGGCGGCGCGGGCAGGGTATGGCTGGTCGAAGTACTTGCCCATGATCTCGTTGACCTTGGCGAAGTGGCTCAGGTCGGTGAGGAAGATGTTCAGTTTGACGATGTCCTTGAACGAACCGCCGGCGGCTTCGGCCACGGCTTTGAGGTTCTCGAAGACCTGGACGGTCTGGGTTTCGAAGCCCTCAACCAGTTCCATGGTTTTTGGGTCCAGAGGAATCTGGCCCGACATGTAAACGGTGTTGCCTGCCTTGATCGCCTGGGAGTAAGTACCGATGGCGGCCGGGGCCTTGTCGCTGGTGATGACGGTTTTGGTCATGTAGGACTCCTTGTAATAGGCAGGTTATGCGCGCATGCGGGTGATGCGGATCACCCCGGTCAAGGCGCGCAGTTTCTTGATCACGCGGGCCAGGTGCACACGGTCGTGGACGCTGACCACCAACTGCACGACGCTGATGCGACCATCGCGTTCGTCCATGCTGATTTTCTCGATATTGCCGTCGGCCGCGTTGACGCTGCTGGCCAGCAGGGCGATCAGGCCGCGCTGGTGTTCCAGCTCGACGCGCAACTCGACGTTGAATTCGCCGGTGACATCCTTGGCCCACGAGAGCTGGATGCATTTTTCCGGGTTGTGCCTGATTTCGCTGATGTTGCGGCAGTTATCCAGGTGCACGACCATGCCTTTGCCCGCCGACAGGTGCCCGACAATCGGGTCGCCCGGGATCGGCGTGCAGCATTTGGCGTAGCTGAGCACCAGGCCTTCGGTACCGCGAATCGCCAGCGGACCTTCCGGACTCGGCAGCTGCTCGCCTTCGCCAAGCAGGCGACGGGCGACCACGTACGCCATACGGTTGCCCAGGCCGATGTCTTCGAGCAGGTCTTCGATCAGTTCGAGGCGGTACTCGGTGAGCATCGCCTTGACGCGTTCCGCCGGAATCTTTTCCAGCGCGCTATCGAAACCGTTGAGCACCTTGTTCAGCAGGCGTTCGCCGAGGCTGATGGACTCGGAGCGGCGCTGCAGCTTCAGCGCATGACGAATGTGCGTACGCGCCTTGCCGGTAACGACGAAGTTGAGCCATGCCGGGTTCGGCCGGGCGCCGGGAGCGCTGACGATCTCGACCGTGGAGCCGCTTTGCAGCGGTTCGGACAGCGGCGCGAGACGACGATTGATGCGGCAGGCGATGCAGCTGTTGCCGACATCGGTGTGCACTGCGTAGGCAAAGTCGACCGCCGTGGAGCCTTTTGGCAGCTCCATGATCCGGCCTTTGGGCGTGAACACGTAAACCTCGTCCGGGAACAGGTCGATCTTCACGCTTTCTATGAATTCCAGCGAGTTGCCGGCGCGTTGCTGCATTTCCAGCACGCCTTTGACCCACTGGCGAGCGCGGGCGTGCGTGCCTTTCGGTTGCTCGTCACCGCTGGATTTGTATAGCCAATGGGCGGCGATGCCGTTGTTGGCCATTTCTTCCATTTCGCGGGTGCGGATCTGGATCTCGATCGGTACACCG
The DNA here is from genome assembly GCF_979258175.1 of Pseudomonas sp. AC255. NCBI lineage: Bacteria > Pseudomonadati > Pseudomonadota > Gammaproteobacteria > Pseudomonadales > Pseudomonadaceae > Pseudomonas > Pseudomonas sp. AC255. The sequence continues at coordinate 5,504,252 of NZ_OZ409841.1, forward strand.
TGCATGCCGAACAACGTGGTGTGCAGCGACTGATAGCCGTTGGCCTTGGGGATCGCGATGTAATCCTTGAAGCGCCCTGGCAACGGTTTGTACAAATTATGCACAGCACCCAATACGCGGTAGCAGGTATCGACCTTGTCGACGATGATCCGGAACGCGTAAACGTCCATGATTTCGTTGAAGGCCCGACGCTTGCCGCGCATTTTCTTGTAGATGCCGTAGAGGTGTTTCTGGCGACCGCTGACTTCGCCCTGGATGCCGTCGATGGCGAGGCAGTGACCGAGGGACTCTTCGATCTTGTTGACGATTTCCTTGCGGTTGCCCCGGGCGCGCTTGACCGCCTGGTAGATCCGCGCGGAACGCATCGGGTGCATGGCCTTGAAGCCGAGGTCTTCGAATTCGATGCGGATCGCGTGCATGCCCAGCCGGTTGGCGATGGGTGCGTAGATCTCGAGGGTTTCCTTGGCGATACGCCGGCGTTTTTCGCCGGACAGCACTTCCAGCGTGCGCATGTTGTGCAGACGGTCGGCGAGCTTGACCAGGATCACCCGGATGTCGCGCGCCATGGCCATGGCCATTTTCTGGAAGTTTTCCGCCTGCGCTTCGGCCTTGGTCTCGAAATTCATCTGGGTCAGTTTGCTGACCCCGTCGACCAGTTCGGCCACGGTTTCACCAAACTGCGCTTGCAGCGCTTCCTTGGCGATACCGGTGTCTTCGATCACGTCATGCAGCATCGCGGCCATCAGGCTCTGATGGTCCATGTGCATGTCGGCAAGAATATTGGCCACGGCAAGAGGATGCGTGACATACGCCTCGCCGCTGCGACGGCGTTGACCGTCATGGGCTTGTTCGGCGTAGAAATACGCTCGGCGGACCAGGTTGACCTGGTCGTTGCCGAGGTAGGTCGATAAGCGATCGGCGAGGGCGTCTATGCTCGGCATGATGATTCCTGCCGAAAGCTGTGACCCCGCGCCGTGCTACGTCGACCAGGCATAGGCTTAGACGGCCTCGTTCGACTCGTCCTCGAACGCTGCGAACAGCGGTTCATCCTGGACGATTTCCTGCTCGGCGATGAACTCGTAGCTCATCAGGCCTTCAGCAATTTCACGCAGCGCGACAACGGTCGGCTTGTCGTTTTCCCACTGCACCAATGGCTCTTTGCCGCCGGTGGCCAGTTGACGGGCACGCTTGGTAGAGAGCATGACCAGCTCAAAGCGGTTTTCCACGTGTTCTAGGCAGTCTTCAACGGTTACGCGGGCCATGGTATTCCTCGGAGCGAATGCAATATGCGCGCTGCCCGGTTGGGCGAGCGGACTGAGCAGTTTAAAAAATCACCAGCGATTAGGGAAGCGCTGATTTTTTGACCAGACCCTTCAACGCGCTGCAAGCACCAATGTAAAGCGCTTGCAGGCATTTTGGGAAGTGCTGTTTTAGTCGAGCAATTCAGCCAGCAATTTGCCGAAACGCACTTGCTGGCGTTTCTGTTGCAGCTGATTGGCGCGGAAAATCGCTTTCAGATCGTCCAGCGCGTGGGCGAAATCGTCGTTGATGATCAGGTAATCGTAATCGACGTAATGGCTCATCTCGCTGACCGCTTCGCGCATGCGGCCGTCGATGATCTCGTCGCTGTCCTGGCCACGATTGGTCAGGCGCTGGTGCAGGGCCTGCAGCGATGGCGGCAGGATGAAGATCGAGCGCGCTTGCGGCATCAGCTTGCGCACTTGCTCGGCGCCTTGCCAGTCGATTTCCAGAATCAGGTCGTGACCTTCGTCCAGGGTCTGTTGCAGGCGGCTTTGCGAGGTGCCGTAGAAGTTGCCGAAGACCTCGGCGCGTTCAAGAAAGTCGCCGTGTTCGCCCATTTTCACGAATTCTTCGCGGGTCACGAAATGGTAGTTCACGCCATCCACTTCGCCCGGGCGCATGGCGCGGGTGGTGTGCGAGACCGAAACGCGGATCTCCGGGTCGGCGTCGGTCAACGCCTTGACCAGACTGCTCTTGCCCGCGCCCGATGGCGCGGAAATGATGTACAGGGTGCCGGTATGTTGGGTCATGTCAGGGTAGCCTTACTCAATATTCTGCACTTGTTCGCGCATCTGCTCGATCAACACCTTGAGGTTGACGGCGGCCTGGGTGCTGCGCGGGTCGAAGGCTTTGGAGCCCAGTGTGTTGGCTTCGCGGTTGAGCTCCTGCATCAGGAAGTCCAAACGCCGCCCGGCGGCACCACCGGACTTGAGCACCCGGCGAACTTCGATGATGTGGGTGCTCAGGCGATCCAGTTCTTCGGCCACGTCGCTTTTTTGCGCGAGGATGACCATTTCCTGTTCCAGGCGCTGCGGGTCGAGCTCGGCCTTCATGTCGGCGAAGCGATCGAGGACTTTCTGGCGCTGGGTGGCGAGCATCTGCGGCACCAGTTCGCGCAGGGTCACAACGTCTTCTTCGATGGACGTCAGGCGGTCATTGATCAAGCGCGCCAGCTCCGCGCCTTCGCGCTCGCGGCCAGCCTTCAGATCTTTCAAACCCTGATTGAACAGCGCCAGCGCTTCGGCATTTAGCGCTTGCGGGTCGGTCGCATCGGCCACCAGCACGCCGGGCCAGGCCAGCACTTCCAGCGGATTCAGCGCAGCCGGATTCTTGATCAGCCCGGCAACGGTTTCCGCAGCGGCCACCAGTTGCGCGGCGCGCTCGCGGTCCACTTGCAGCGGTTTGCCGGTGCTTTCTTCGGTGAAGCGCAGCGTGCACTCCAGTTTGCCTCGCGACAGGCCCTGACGCAGTGCTTCACGCACGGCGCCTTCGAGGTCGCGGAACGATTCGGGCAAGCGCAGGTGCGGTTCCAGATAGCGGCTGTTGACCGAGCGCAGTTCCCAGCTCAGGGTGCCCTGAACGCCGGCTTTCTCGACGCGGGCGAAGGCGGTCATGCTGTGCACCATGGCGGTGACCTCGCAATGCAGATCGGCGCGAAACGCTGTTTCGCAGGCGCGATTTCAATGAATTTAAGCCGACTGGCAGCAAAGGCGCAGGATTGTAGCGCAGTGCGGCGAATGCGCCCAAACACACGATGTGACAAAGCGCTGCAGCCCGTCGGTTATGCGCGCTTGAGGGGCTTCGGTCGTCGGCCGGCGGTTTTAACCAGTGCCCACTCGCGGTGCAGGGCTCTATAATGCTCGGCAGTTTTCCGTCCTCAGTACAGGTATCCCTATGAAACGTCCAAGTGGTCGCGCTGCCGATCAGCTCCGCTCGATCCGCATCACCCGCAACTACACCAAACACGCCGAGGGATCCGTACTGGTCGAATTCGGTGATACCAAAGTCATCTGCACCGTCAGCGTCGAAAATGGCGTGCCGCGCTTCCTCAAAGGCCAGGGCCAGGGCTGGTTGACTGCCGAGTACGGCATGCTGCCGCGCGCCACCGGTGAGCGTAACCAGCGTGAGGCCAGCCGTGGCAAGCAGGGCGGTCGTACTCTGGAAATCCAGCGTCTGATCGGCCGCTCCCTGCGCGCGGCGCTGGATATGTCCAAGCTTGGCGACGTGACCCTGTATGTCGATTGCGACGTGATCCAGGCCGATGGCGGTACTCGCACCGCGTCCATCACCGGCGCCATGGTTGCGCTGGTCGATGCCCTGAAAGTGATCAAGAAGCGCGGCGGCCTGAAAGGCGGTGACCCGCTCAAGCAGATGATCGGTGCAGTCTCGGTGGGCATGTACCAGGGCGAGCCGGTGCTGGATCTGGACTATCTTGAAGATTCCGCTGCTGAAACCGACCTGAACGTAGTGATGACCAGCACCGGCGGTTTCATCGAAGTGCAGGGCACTGCTGAAGGCGCGCCGTTCCAGCCTGAAGACTTGAACGCCATGCTGGAACTGGCGAAGAAAGGCATGACCGAGATCTTCGAACTGCAGAAGGCTGCACTGGCCGACTGAGGTTTTCGACCACAAGGAGGACATGATGAGTGACGAGCAAGAGTTGCTGCCCAAACCGAGCCAGGAGGTTCGCCAGTGGGCAATGTTCTGTCACCTGTCCGCCTTGCTGGGGATCTGGATTCCGTTCGGCAATCTGATCGGGCCGTTGATCCTATGGCAGATGAAGCGCGAGAAAGACCCTTTTATCGATGCACAGGGCAAAGAGGCGTTGAATTTTCAGATCACGGTGGCGATAGCCTCAATGATCTGCTTCCTGCTCATGCTGCTGATCATTGGTTTCTTCCTGTTTGGTTTGTTGGCGATCGCCGCACTGGTCCTGACGATCATTGCAGGGGTCAAAGCCAACGAAGGTTTCCCATACAGATATCCGTTCACCTGGCGATTGATCAAGTGAAAGTCTGTTGTATCACAATATGAAAATACCCCGACTTATCGGGGTATTTTTATTTGTGCAACTTAATAATTGGTTTTTGCTGTAGGACTAGTCTGTTAACGATGTGCGGCTTGGCATTTATTTGCTGATGTTCCTCTATTACATCTTTGGTCACAACTGATCGGTCCAGTGCTTATTCCCGTTCTTGTTATTGGCGCGAGCTGGTTGTTAAAGTTGCCCGATGTAATGTTTCGGTTGAAACATTCCGATATGTTCAAGCCATCGATGGCACTTGAATTCCCCAGTAATCAGTGTTGAGAAAATCAGCCGGTTCACCCGTCGAGCCCAGGTAAACGCTCGCCTCGTGAATACTTAGCCAAGAATAATCCACATGATTGAGCTCGATTTCTACGGCACGCTCGTGGCCGCTTCTTTAGTACTGCTGCTCGGACGCGGACTTGTTACGCGTGTCGGCTTTCTGCGAAGTTACAATATTCCTGAACCGGTAGCGGGTGGCCTGGTGGTTGCCGTGCTCCTGTTGATATTGCGCACTTTCGACATTGAAGTGCGCTTCGATACATCATTGCAAACCCCCTGATGTTGGCTTTCTTTGCCACCATTGGCTTGAGTGCTGACCTTGCCAGTCTGAAGAAGGGCGGCCGCATAGTCGGTATCTTCCTGCTGGCGGTCATTGGCTTGCTGGTGGTGCAAAATGCCATGGGTATCGGCTTGGCAACCCTGCTCGGGCTCGACCCTTTGATGGGCTTGCTGACGGGCTCGATCACGCTGGCCGGCGGCCACGGCACTGGCGCGGCATGGGGCGCGGTGTTCAGCGAGAAATATGGCCTGGCGTCGGCTTCAGAGCTGGCGCTGGCCTCAGCGACGTTCGGTCTGGTGCTGGGTGGTCTGATCGGTGGGCCCGTTGCCCGGTTGCTGATCAAGCGCGTGCAAGTGCCGGGTTGCAATCCGCAACAAGCGCCGCGACTGCCAAGAGGTTTTGAACAGCCAAACAAGGAACGCTCAATCACGCCGTTTTCGTTCGTCGAGACGCTGGCGCTGATTGCCGTCAGCCTGCTCGCTGGCAACCTTCTGAATGGCGTTCTGCATGGCACTGCGTTCGAACTGCCGACGTTTGTTTGCGTGCTGTTTGTAGGTGTGGTGTTGCGCAACAGTCTGTCAGCACTTGGCTTGTATCAGGTGTTCGAACGTGAAGTTTCCGTGCTCGGCAATGTCAGCCTCTCGCTGTTTCTGGCGATCGCGCTGATGTCGCTGAAGCTTTGGGATCTGGCGGCGTTGGCATTGCCGATCTTCATCATTCTGGCCGTGCAGGCGCTGGTCATGGCGCTGTTCGCGATTTTCGTAACGTTCCGGGTGATGGGCGCCAACTACGATGCCGCAGTGCTGGCCGCGGGACATTGCGGCTTCGGTCTGGGTGCCACGCCTACGGCCATTGCCAACATGCAAGCGGTGACGCAGCGCTATGGCCCTTCGCAAATCGCGTTTCTGGTGGTGCCGATGGTAGGAGCGTTCTTCATCGATATCGTTAACGTCATCGTGATCAAGCTGTACCTGGCCTTGCCATTCTTCGCTGCGGTTTAGGAAGCACGGCGCATAAAAAATGCCCGCATCTCACGATGCGGGCATTTTCTTTGGCTGCGATACGACGCTTAGATGGTCAGCGTCCAGTCGTAGTCGACGATCAGCGGCGCGTGCTGCGAAAACCGTGGCTGACGCGGCAGGCGTGCACTGCGCACCGAGCGACGCAGGCCCGGGGTCAGGATCTGATAATCGAAACGCCAGCCCAGATTGAGCATCTCGGCCTGTTCGTTATCCGGCCACCAGCTGTACTGATCGCCTTCGCGGCTGACTTCGCGCAGCGCATCGACATAGCCCATGTTGCCGACAATCTCGTCCATCCAGGCGCGTTCCGGCGCCAGGAAGCCTGGAGATTGCTGGCTGTCGCGCCAGTTCTTGATGTCGAGCTTCTGCTGCGCAACGTACAGCGAGCCACAGTAAATGTACTCGCGACGTTTGCGTCGCTGTTTGTCCAGGTACTTGCCGAAATCGTCCATGAGCTTGAACTTCTGGTTCAAGTCCTCATCGCCGTTCATCCCCGAAGGAAACAGCAAGGTGGCAATACTGACTTTGTCGAAATCTGCTTGCAGGTAGCGCCCGTAGCGGTCGGCCGTCTCGAAACCGAGACCGCTGATGACAGCCTTCGGTTGCAACCGCGAATACAAAGCCACGCCGCCTTGGGCAGGGACTTCAGCATCGCAGGCATAAAGGAAGTAGCCATCCAGTTGGAAGGCTGGGTCATCCAGTTCAAAGGCGGAGGCACGGGTGTCCTGCAGGCAGATGACGTCGGCATTCTGGGCTTGCAGCCAACTGAGCAAACCGCGCTCGACTGCCGCCTGAATACCATTGACGTTCACACTGATGATCCGCATAAATGGCCCCAAAAATCGCGTGCGTGTATGATACACGGCGTCAAGCTAATTAGCTAAATCCGTGGTATTTGGGGTTTTTTCATGCAAGCGTATCAGCGCGATTTCATTCGTTTTGCCATCGATCGCGGCGTTTTGCGCTTCGGTGAGTTCACCCTGAAGTCCGGGCGCACCAGTCCCTACTTCTTCAACGCCGGCCTGTTCAACTCGGGTTCGGCCCTGGCGCAGCTGGGGCGTTTCTACGCCGCCGCCATCGCCGAGAGCGGCATTTCTTTCGACGTTCTGTTTGGCCCGGCTTATAAAGGCATTCCGCTGGCGGCCACGACCGCCGTTGCGCTGGCCGAACATCACGGCCGTGACCTGCCATGGTGCTTCAACCGTAAGGAAGCCAAGGCCCACGGCGAGGGCGGCAGCCTGGTTGGCGCGCCGCTGACTGGCGAAGTCTTGATCATCGACGACGTGATCACCGCCGGCACCGCCATTCGTGAAGTGATGCAGATCATCGCTTCCCAAGACGGCGCCAAAGCCGCCGGTGTGCTGATCGCGCTGAACCGCCAGGAGCGTGGCAACGGCGAATTGTCGGCCATCCAGGAAGTCGAGCGCGACTTCGGCATTCCGGTGATCAGCATCGTCTCGCTGAATCAGGTGTTGGAGTTCCTCGCCGACGATCCGCAGCTCAAGCAACACCTCCCAGCCGTGGAAGCGTACCGCGCCCAATTTGGCGTGTGATACGCACCTGTAGGAGCTGCCGAAGGCTGCGATCTTTGATCTTGTTTTTCAGGATCAAGATCAAAAGATCGTCCGATCGCGGCCCGAGCCTTCGGCAGCTCCTACAGTGGTCTACGCAGTTTTTGCCATTTGATCAGCAGTCTCAGCGCCAGTCCTGAGCGCCGGCCACGCCAGATTGAACATGAACGTAGTCAGGGTCAGCAGCAAGCCACTGACCGCGACGATGTCACTGAACGGCATTCAGACCCAGCGTCGCGCAGAGCAATGCGTGGGAATCTTCGCTGATCTCGAACTGTCCAGCGCGGCCCTTGCGTTTGGTGATGGGTTTGAAGGTCGGCTCGTTCTGGGTGATGAGCATGTTCAATTCATCGCGAATCACGTCGAGCTGATCACCACCAGAAAAGCGCATGGGCGATTTCGGCGTCGCCGATGCGCAAGGTCTTTTTCACCGGTTCCTTCTGTTCCTGCTCGAAAGCGTCGGCGTCGATCGTGAACGAGATCTGCATGGCTCAGGCGCTCCGGGATTATTTTTTGCTGGCAGCCGGCTTTTCGGTTTTTTCCGGGTACGGATCTTGAGGGGCGTCACCTTGGCCGGTGAGGGTTTTCCAGCCGTTCAGGACATGCGCCGTCTTGCGAAACTGCGGGCAGGGCGGCATTGAAGTCTTGGCTTGATTGGAATAACGATGACCGCAGTCCACGCATTCGTAGGTGCCTGCTGAAACATCGCTGCCGTAGGGAACGTAATCTTTCTGCATGAGTGAATCTCCGTTGGATGAGGGGAAGATCCTATGGAGATTTGTTCTGGAGGGATGTCGGACGTTTCGCTGTGTCGAGTCAGGCTTTTCCTGCGCGCACAAAAAAGATCGCAGCCTTCGTCAGCTCCTACAGAAATTTCGCATTAACGAAATTTGCAGGCGCTGCCGCAGACAGCGATCTCCGGTGTATCAGCGATCAGGGACGCTTGCGATTACTGATCAGCGTACCCACGCCAGTATCGGTGAAGATTTCCAGCAGGATCGCGTTCGGCACACGACCGTCGATGATCAACGAACTACCTACGCCACCCTGAACCGCTTCCAGTGCGCAGCGGATCTTCGGCAGCATGCCGCCGTAGATCGTGCCATCGGCGATCAGGTCGTCGACCTGCTGCGTGCTCAGGCCGGTCAACACGGTGCCCGACTTGTCCATCAGGCCGGCAATGTTGGTCAGCAGCATCAGCTTTTCAGCTTTCAGTGCTTCGGCAACCTTGCCCGCCACCAGGTCGGCGTTGATGTTGTACGACTCGCCGTTCTCACCGACGCCAATCGGCGCGATGACCGGGATGAAGTTGCCTTTGACCAGCAGGTTCAGCAGCTCGGTATTGATGCCGACGACTTCGCCGACATGGCCGATGTCGATGATTTCCGGCTGGGTCATCTCCGGGGTCTGGCGGGAGACGGTGAGCTTCTTTGCCCGGATCAGCCCGGCATCCTTACCGGTCAGGCCGATGGCGCTGCCGCCATGGCGGTTGATCAGGTTGACGATGCTCTTGTTGACCTGACCGCCAAGGACCATTTCCACCACGTCCATGGTCGCCGCGTCGGTAACGCGCATGCCGTCGACGAAGTGGCTTTCGATCGACAGGCGCTTGAGCAGATCACCGATCTGCGGGCCGCCACCGTGCACGACCACCGGGTTGATGCCCACGGCTTTCATCAGCACGATGTCGCGGGCGAAGCCGGTTTTCAGCTCCTCGCTTTCCATCGCGTTGCCGCCGTATTTGATCACCAGGGTCTTGCCGACATAGCGTCGGATGTAAGGCAGCGCTTCGGACAGGACCTTGGCAGTGTTGGCGGCGGCTTCGCGTTCGAGGGTCATTCAGGGCTCCGGGTGGATCAGAACGGTAGTTGGAGATCAGGTGCAACGCGTTTCAGTTGGGCGTGGAACACATCCTTGATGCGCTGCAATTCAGCCTCGTCATCGGCCTCGAAGCGCAGCACCAGCACCGGTGTGGTGTTGGACGCGCGCACCAGGCCCCAGCCTTTGGCGTAATCGACACGCACGCCGTCGATGGTGGTCAGGTCGGCGCCTTCGCCCCACTGAGCATCGTGCAGTGCATCAATGATGCTGAATTTGCTCTCTTCGGTCACATGGATATTGATTTCCGGCGTGGAAATATCGTTCGGAAAGGTCGCAAACAGCTCTTCAGCAGTGGATTTTTCCTTGCTGAGGATCTCCAGCAGACGTGCGGCGCTATAGATGCCGTCGTCGAAACCGAACCAGCGTTCCTTGAAGAAGATGTGCCCGCTCATTTCGCCGGCCAACAGCGCGCCGGATTGTTTCATTTTCTTTTTGATCAACGAGTGACCGGTCTTCCACATTAGCGGCCGACCACCGTATTCCTTGATCAATGGCACCAGGCGACGGGTGCATTTGACGTCGAAGATGATTTCCGCGTCCGGGTTGCGCGCCACTACGTCGCGAGCGAACAGCATCAGTAGGCGATCCGGGTAGACGATGCTGCCGGTATTGGTCACCACGCCAACGCGGTCGCCGTCACCGTCGAAGGCCAGGCCGATATCGGCGTTGGTCTCTTTGACTTTGGCAATCAGGTCTACGAGGTTTTCCGGTTTGCCCGGATCCGGGTGATGGTTCGGGAAGTTGCCGTCGACTTCGCAGAACAGCGGGATGACTTCGCAGTTCAGCGCTTCGATCAGTTGCGGGGCGATCACGCCGGCCGCGCCGTTGCCGCAGTCGACCACGACTTTCAGGCGGCGGGCCAGTTTGATGTCCTGGACGATTTCGGTGTTGTAGCGGTCGAGGATTTCGACCTGAGTGACGCTGCCCTGGCCGCTGCTCAGGTCATTGTTCTTGATGCGCTCGTGGAGCACCTGAATCTGCTCGTTGGCGAGGGTGTCGCCGGCGATGACGATTTTGAAGCCGTTGTAGTTCGACGGATTGTGGCTACCGGTGAGCATCACCCCGGACTTGCCGGCCAGCACGTTGGCGGCGTAGTACAGCGCTGGCGTTGGCACCAGGCCGACATCGCTGACGTGGCAACCGCTCTCGGCGATGCCGCGAATGAGTTCCGCGACCAGCTCCGGGCCGGACAGGCGACCGTCACGACCGACCGACACGTTCGGTTCACCCTGGGCCAGGCTCTGCGAGCCGATGGCGCGACCGATCCAGTAGGCGGTTTCACCGTTGAGGTATTCCGGCACGGTGCCACGAATGTCGTAGGCGCGGAAAATGCTGTCAGGCAGCGTCGGGGCGATCTTGGCGGGGGTGCTCATCTGTGGACATGCTCCATCTCGAAAAGGGCGGGACAGACCGGCGAAAGATTCGACGGCAGGCTCAAACTGAAGGGTATGACGGCGTTTTCCACAGAGAGTTCGTGCTATGAAAGGGCCATGACGCCCCGGCTGGCGTGGCTTTCGGCCGGCAAAACCTTGATTTACGGTGTTAAAACCTGCTGCCGATATAGCGCATTTTTTGTGGCGAGGGGATTTATCCCCGATGGGCTGCGCAGCAGACCCAAAATCTTGGGGCCGCTTCGCAGCCCAACGGGGATAAATCCCCTCACCACCATAATTTCTATCCGGTTATTTGGTGCCAGTGTGGCCAAAGCCGCCGGTACCGCGCTCGGTCTCGACAAACTCTTCAACCATTTCGAAATGCGCCTGCACCACCGGTACCAGCACCAATTGCGCCAGGCGTTCGCCGACGGTCATGGTGAAGTCGCTCTGGCCGCGGTTCCAGCAGGAGACCATCAGCGGGCCCTGGTAATCGGAGTCGATCAGGCCGACCAGATTGCCCAGCACGATGCCATGTTTGTGGCCCATGCCCGAGCGCGGCAGGATCAGCGCGGCGAGATTCGGGTCGCCGATGTACACCGACAGGCCGGTAGGAATCAGCACGGTTTCACCCGGTTTGATCACGATGTCCTGTTCCAGCATGGCGCGCAGGTCGAGGCCGGCGGAGCCCGGCGTGGCGTATTGCGGCAGCGGGAATTCGCTACCGATGCGTGGATCGAGGATCTTGGCTTGCAAAGCGTGCATGTAAATTAAACCTGGTTCAGACGTTCGGCGATAAAAGTGACCAGTTGGCGAGCGATCTTGCTCTTGCTGGTCTGGGCGAAAACCGTGGCGTGCAGCTCACGGTCGATGACGCTGCAGGCGTTTTCTTCGCTGTTGAAACCGATGCTCGGGTTGGCGACGTCGTTGGCGACGATCAGATCGAGATTCTTGTCCTTCAGCTTGCGTGCAGCGTAGTCGAGCAGGTGTTCGGTTTCGGCGGCGAAGCCGACACTGAACGGACGGTCGGGACGGGTCGCGATAGTGGCAAGGATGTCCGGGTTGCGCACCATTTGCAGGACGAAGCCGTCACCGCTCGTAGGATCTTTCTTGAGTTTATGCGGGGCGACGACTTCAGGGCGGTAGTCCGCCACCGCTGCCGACGAGATGAACACGTCGCAAGGCATGGCCGATTCGCAGGCGGCGAGCATGTCGCGGGCGCTGACCACATCGATCCGCGTCACGCGATCAGGCGTCGGCAAGTGCACCGGGCCGCTGATCAAAGTGACACGGGCGCCGGCTTCCACGGCTGCTTCGGCGAGGGCAAAACCCATTTTGCCGGAGCTGTGGTTGGTGATGTAGCGCACCGGATCGATGTTTTCCTGAGTCGGGCCGGCGGTGATCACCACATGCTTGCCGGTCAGGGCCTGGCGCTGGAAGCAATCAGCGGCGAGCAGGGCCAGATCGGTGGCCTCCATCATGCGGCCCATGCCGACGTCGCCGCAGGCCTGGCTGCCCGAGGCCGGGCCGAAAGTCTTCAGGCCACGGCTTTCCAGCAGTTGCAGGTTGGCCTGGGTCGCCGGGTCGCGCCACATCGCCTGATTCATTGCTGGCGCGACAGCAACCACGGCGTCGGTGGCCAGCACCAAGGTGGTCAGCAGATCGTTGGCGATGCCTTGGGCCAGACGGGCGATCAGGTCGGCGGTGGCCGGGGCGATCAGCACCAGATCGGCCCATTTCGCCAGCTCGATATGACCCATGGCGGCTTCGGCGGCAGGGTCGAGCAAGTCGAGGTGAACCGGGTGGCCCGACAGGGCCTGCATGGTCAGCGGGGTAATGAATTCGGCGCCGCCATGGGTCATGACCACGCGCACTTCGGCACCCTGGTCGATCAGGCGGCGAACCAGATCGGCGCTCTTGTAGGCCGCAATGCCGCCGCCGACGCCCAGAACGATGCGTTTCCGATACAGCCGCTGCATAGGTCTGCCTTTCATTTCGTTGATGACGGCGGCGCGATACCCCTCCCCAGGGTTGAATCGACCGCCAAAAAGATGGGCTACGATATCACAGCGACCGCTACGGAACAGCGGCGCCCACAGACAAGGAGGTGCTATGAGTATTCGCGATTGGCCGGCGGCGGAACGGCCTCGGGAAAGGCTGTTGGAACACGGCGCAGGGAGTCTTTCGGACGCTGAGTTGTTGGCGATTTTTCTGCGCACCGGATTGCCCGGAAAAAGCGCTGTGGACCTCGCCAGACATCTGCTGACGCAATTCGGTGGCCTGCGTTTGCTGCTCGAGGCCGATCAGGACGCATTCAGCAAACAACTGGGCCTCGGCCCCGCCAAGTTCGCGCAGCTGCAAGCCGCGCAGGAAATGAGCAAGCGCCATCTGGCCGAGCGCTCACGACAGAAACCGGCACTGGAGAACCCTCAGGTCGTCCGCGATTACCTCAAGGCGATGCTGCGGCATGAGCCGCACGAGGTGTTCGGCTGCCTGTTTCTCGATTCAAAGCATCAGGTGCTTAATTTCGAGGCGCTGTTTCGCGGCTCGATCGACAACACCAGCGTGCACCCACGGGAGGTGGTGAAGCGGGCGCTGGCCAATAACGCGGCGGCGGTGATCCTGTGTCACAACCATCCGTCCGGCAACACCGATCCTAGTCAGGCCGATCGGCTGCTGACCAAGCGCCTGCAGAAAGCGCTGGAGCTGATTGACGTGCGAGTGCTCGATCACTTCATCGTCGGAGACGGCGAACCGCTGTCGATGGCGGAGTGTGGCTGGATGTAGTTCTCGGCGCCGATTCTGGACCTTGTGGGAGCGAGCCTGCTCGCGAAGGCGTTTTATCAGTCAGCATCATTGTTTGCTGAATGACCGCTTTCGCGAGCGGGCTCGCTCCCACAGATTGTTTCCATCCACCGGTGTGTCAGGCAGGTTATTTGAGGCTGACCTTGGAATAATCCTGGCGGCCGAACGGGCTGACGGAATAACCCTGAACATCCTTGCGCGTCAAAGCGTAGGCCGTCGGGTGCGCCAGTGGCAGCCACAATGCCTGCTGCTGGATCTGCGCTTGTGCCTGCTCATACAGCTTGGTGCGCACGCCTTGCTCGCTGGTGGTCTTGCCGGCGCTGATCAGCTTGTCCAGATCGGCGTTGCAGTACCGCGCGAAGTTGGTCCCGGACTTCACTGCTGCGCAGGAAAATTGCGGGGTGAGGAAGTTGTCCGGGTCGCCGTTGTCGCCGGCCCAGCCCATGAACAGCAGATCATGTTCGCCGGCCTTGGCGCGACGAATCAGTTCGCCCCATTCGATCACACGAATTTCTGCCTGGATGCCGATCTCGGCCAGATCCGATTGCAGCATCTGCGCGCCGAGGCTTGGGTTCGGGTTGAGCAGGCTGCCCGATGGCCGCGTCCAGATTGTGGTCTGGAAGCCGTCCTTCAAGCCGGCCTTGGCCAGCAAAGCCTTGGCCTTGGCCACGTCGTGCGGATAGCCCGGCAGGTTCTTCGCGTAGCTCCAGGTGTTCGGCGGGTATGGCCCATTGGCTGCCTCGGCGGTGTCTTCGAACACGGCTTTGATGTAGTTGGCCTTGTCGAAGGCGAGGTTGATCGCCTGACGCACTTCCGGCTTGTCCAGCGGCGGATGCTGGCTGTTAATGCCCACGAAAGCGGTCATGAACGCGTCAGTCTTTTCGACTTTCAGCGTCGGTTCCTTCAGCGCGGCCTGTACATCCAATGGTTTCGGCGACAGGGCGATCTGGCACTCATTGCGCCGCAGCTTTTGCAGGCGCACGTTGGCGTCCGGCGTGATGGCGAAGATCAACGGGTCGACGGCAGGCTTGCCATGGAAATAATCCGGGTTGGCCTTGTAGCGAATCGCCGCGTCTTTCTGGAAGCGATTGAACACGAACGGACCGGTGCCGATCGGCTGGCTGTTGAGTTTGTCGGTGGCGCCGGCCTTCATCAGTTTGTCGGCGTATTCGGCGGAATAGATCGAGGCGAAACCCATGCTCAGGGTCGCGAGGAAGGTCGAATCTGGATGATCAAGCGTGAAGCGCACGGTGAGCGGGTCAAGGGCGTCGATCTTTTTGATCAGGGTTGGCAACTGCATCGACTGCGCATGGGGGAAGCCGCTCTGGGCGACTTTGTGCCACGGGTTGGCCGGGTCGAGCATGCGGTCGAAGCTGAATTTGACGTCTTCGGCACTCAGCTCGCGGCTCGGCTTGAAGTAATCGGTTGTGTGAAATTTCACCTGCGGGTGCAGTTTGAACACATAGGTGAGGCCGTCGGTGCTGACTTCCCAGCTGTCGGCAAGGCTCGGAATGACCTTGCCGCTGGCGGTGTCGAAATCCACCAGGCGGTTCATCAATACGTCAGCCGAAGCATTGGTGGTGGTCAGTGAGTTGTACTGCACCACGTCGAACCCTTCAGGGCTGGCCTCGGTGCACACGCTCAACGCGGCGGCCTGGGCAAGGGGGCTCAGCAGGAGCGGGGCGAGCAACAGGGGTAGGGCAGCGAGGCGCATGGTCGGTTTCCTTTACAGATCGAAGGCCCATCTGCAAGTGCAGTCTGGAAAAGTCCTACCCTAGAGCTCTGAATTGCAAATGACTATCCCCTTTTTGCATTTTCAGGCGCACTCTTGCGCGGTTTCTAGCGTGGGCCGCCCGATGAAAAGTCTGAATCGCCTGTAGGACGGGATTTCTGCGACGAGTGGTCAAAACTGGCCGCAGCCTTTGTCCAAGGCGTCTGCGGCGGAAAAAATCGCCCTTTTGCCGATTGATTGCACACCGATTGTTGTTGCACCCCGGTCTTTCTGGTATAAAGCAGCGCTCTTTTCTAGGGGCCCGGTTCCTTCACTGTAGGTGTAGCCGGTAAGACCTCTAAAGAAACGCGGCGCCTGGCGCCAAATGACTGAGAGATTAAGCGGCCAACCCATGCCGGGTTGGGCATGTGGTTTTAGAGGGCTGAGGCATGTCGAGAGTATGTCAAGTTACCGGTAAGGGTCCGGTGACTGGGAATAACATTTCCCACGCAAACAACAAAACCCGTCGTCGTTTCCTGCCGAACCTGCAGCATCACCGCTTCTGGGTTGAAGAAGAGAAACGTTTTGTGCGTCTGCGCGTATCTGCCAAAGGCATGCGTATCATCGACAAGCGTGGCATCACTGTCGTGCTCGCCGAACTTCGCCGCGATGGCAAGATTTAAGGGAGCTAATCATGCGTGAATTGATTCGTTTGATCTCGAGCGCCGGTACTGGTCACTTCTACACTACCGACAAGAACAAGCGTACTACCCCGGACAAAATCGAGATCAAGAAATATGATCCGGTTGTTCGCAAGCACGTGATGTACAAGGAAGGCAAAATCAAGTAATTGATTTTTCCTGACTGCGAAAAAGGCCCGTATCGTGAGATACGGGCCTTTTTTTGCCTTGGATTCTGCGGTGACCGGTTAGGCCTTATCGCTGGCAAGCCAGCTCCCACATTGATTGCCGGTCTTCACAGAACCTGTGTCATGCACAAAACCTGTGGGAGCTGGCTTGCCAGCGATGAGGGCCGATCAGCCAGCAAACATCTCAAGCCTTCTGTTCAAAGATCACATAAACCTTGCGGCAAGCCTCCAGCACTTCCCAGGTGCCGCGAAAACCCGCCGGGATCACGAAGCGATCGCCAACGCGCAAGGTCTTGGCATTGCCATCGCTGTCACGCAATACCGAAACCCCCTGCAGAATCTCGCAGTACTCATTCTCGGTGTAATTCACCGTCCACTGGCCCACCGCGCCTTCCCACACACCAACACCCATTTGCCCACAAGGGCTGTCGTATTGATGAAACACCGCCTGCTCAGGATCGCCCTTGAGCACTTTCGCCGGGTCCGGGCGATAACGCTCGGCTTCGCTGCTGGCGAGGCTGATGTCGACGACGTTCTGGATGTTCATTGTTGTTTTCTCCGTTAATGACGGCGCGTTGGCTGGAATGAGCCAAAGTCTATGTTTATTAAAATGAACACCGCAAGGCCGTATGGCCAGCTTATGTCAAATATATTGAAACAAACCCGGTCGCTGGTTTAGGGTGGCGGGTGCCTCGGGCCGAAAGTGCAGGCTGGCCGGGCAGAATTCTTGAACAGCGCCGCAGCGCTTGCGGTGCTCGTATTCAATAAGAGGAGGACACCCGAATGACCACCCTGACTCGTGCCGACTGGGAACAACGCGCCCGCGATCTGAAAATCGAAGGCCGCGCCTTCCTGAATGGCGAATACACCGACGCCGTTTCCGGCGAAACCTTCGAATGCATCAGCCCGGTCGATGGCCGCTTGCTCGGCAAGATCGCCAGCTGCGACGCCGCCGATGCTGACCGTGCTGTAGAAAACGCCCGCGCCACCTTCAACTCCGGCGTCTGGTCGCGCCTGGCGCCGACCAAACGCAAAGCCACCATGATCCGCTTCGCCAGCCTGCTGAAACAGCACGCCGAAGAACTCGCGCTGCTGGAAACCCTCGACATGGGCAAGCCGATCAGCGATTCGCTGTACATCGACGTGCCGGGTGCGGCGCAGGCGCTGAGCTGGAGCGGTGAAGCGATCGACAAGATCTACGACGAAGTCGCCGCGACCCCACATGATCAACTGGGCCTGGTGACTCGCGAGCCGGTGGGCGTGGTCGGCGCTATCGTGCCGTGGAACTTCCCGCTGATGATGGCTTGCTGGAAACTCGGCCCGGCGCTGTCGACCGGCAACTCGGTGATCCTCAAGCCGTCGGAAAAATCGCCGCTGACCGCCATCCGTATCGCTGCGCTGGCCATTGAAGCCGGGATTCCGAAAGGCGTGCTCAATGTGCTGCCGGGCTATGGCCACACTGTCGGCAAGGCGCTGGGTCTGCATAATGATGTCGACACGCTGGTCTTCACCGGCTCGACCAAGATCGCCAAGCAACTGATGGTCTACGCCGGCGAATCGAACATGAAGCGCGTCTGGCTGGAGGCCGGCGGCAAGAGCCCGAACATCGTCTTCGCCGATGCGCCGGATCTGCAGGCCGCCGCTGAATCCGCCGCCAGCGCCATCGCCTTCAACCAGGGCGAAGTCTGCACCGCCGGTTCGCGTCTGCTGGTCGAGCGCTCGATCAAGGACAAATTCCTGCCGATGGTGATCGAGGCGCTGAAAACCTGGAAGCCGGGCAATCCGCTGGACCCGGCGACCAACGTCGGTGCGCTGGTCGATACCCAGCAGATGAACACCGTGCTGTCGTACATCGAATCCGGCCATAGCGATGGCGCCAAACTGGTCGCCGGCGGCAAGCGCATTCTCCAGGAGACCGGTGGCACTTACGTCGAGCCAACCATTTTCGATGGTGTGAGCAATGCGATGAAGATTGCTCAGGAAGAGATTTTCGGCCCAGTGTTGTCGGTGATCGCTTTCGACAGCGCCGAAGAAGCCATCCAGATTGCCAACGACACGCCATACGGTCTGGCCGCAGCGGTGTGGACCCAGGACATCTCCAAGGCGCACCTGACCGCCAAGGCTTTGCGCGCCGGTAGCGTGTGGGTCAACCAGTACGATGGCGGCGACATGACCGCGCCGTTCGGTGGCTTCAAGCAGTCGGGCAACGGTCGCGACAAATCGCTGCACGCCTTCGACAAGTACACCGAGCTGAAGGCGACGTGGATCAAGCTGTAAGACGTTAGCGAGCCCGGTCACTCCGGGCTTCCTGACCAAACAGAGATCCGCTGTGGGAGCGAGCCTCTGTGGTGAGGGGATTTATCCCCGTTCGGCTGCGAAGTAGTCGCTAAACCATTGCACGCGGTGTACCTGGTACATCGTGGTTGCAGGTTTTGGGGCCGCTGCGCGACCCAACGGGGATAAATCCCCTCGCCACAGGGGCTCGCTCCCACAGTGATTTTGTGGTGCATATAAAAATATCCACAGGAGCGTGGAACATGCGGTGGGCGACGTATTTCGCCGTGTTGGCGTCTGTCTTGAGTGTCGGCCTGGCCCTGGGGGTCAGCATGCCGCTGGTGTCGTTGCGTCTGGAAGGCTGGGGCTACGGCTCGTTCGCCATCGGTGTGATGGCAGCCATGCCGGCAATAGGCGTGCTGCTGGGGGCGAAGGTTTCCAGCCATCTCGCCGCGTATTTCGGCACGGCGAACCTGATGCGCCTGTGCCTGTGGGCCGGGGCATTGTCGATCGGCCTGCTGGCGCTGCTGCCGAGTTATCCGATCTGGTTGCTGCTGCGGTTGCTGATCGGTGTGATCCTGACCATCGTGTTCATCCTCGGCGAGAGCTGGATTAATCAGCTGGTGGTCGAGCAGTGGCGCGGGCGTCTGGTGGCGCTGTATGGCAGCAGCTATGCGCTGAGCCAGCTGTCCGGTCCGTTGCTGCTGGGTGCGCTGGGTACCGAGCATGATTACGGTTTCTGGGTCGGGGCCGGTCTGCTGACGCTCTCGCCTTTCCTGCTGCTGGGGCGCAGCGGCGCGCCGAGCAGCGAGGCCAACAGCGTCACGTTTGGTGATCTGTGGGGCTTCGCCCGTGAGCTGCCGGCGATTGCCTGGGCGGTGTCGTTGTTCGCCGCGTTCGAGGCGATGATCCTGACGCTGCTGCCGGTGTACTGTCTGCAACAGGGGTTCACCGCCGAAATCGCGCTGGCCATGGTCAGCACCGTGGTGGTCGGCGATGCGCTGCTGCAATTGCCGATCGGCGCATTGGCCGATTACCTGTCGCGGCGCACGCTGTTTGCTGGTTGCGCTGTGGTGTTGATGCTGTCGAGTCTGGCCATTCCGATGTTGCTCGACACGCTGCTGATCTGGCCGCTTTGGGTGCTGTTCGGCGCCAGTGCCGGCGGCTTGTTTACCCTGTCGTTGATTCTGATTGGCGAGCGTTATCGTGACGATGCGCTGGTGCGCGCCAATGCGCATATTGCCCAGTTGTGGGGTGTCGGTTGTCTGGTCGGGCCGTTGGCGGCGGGGGCGGGGAGTCAGTGGATCAACGGGCATGCGTTGCCACTGTTGATGGCGGCGGGGGCTTTCGGGTTGGTTATCCTGTTGTTGCGCCAGGGCGCCTTCGGCAAAATCCAGACTGCTTGAGATCAAAGATCACAGCCTTCGGCAGCTCCTACAGGGCAAACGCATTTCCAACTGTAGGAGCTGCCGAAGGCTGCGATCTTTGCTTTTACAGCATCCGCTCCAGGCCGACGCTGGTGCTGAACCATGAGTTGAAGCGCCGCCACCAGCTCCCCGGTTCCTTGGTCAGGGTATGCATCTGGCCGTTGTCCTCGGTGACCCAGACGACCTTGCCGTC
The DNA here is from genome assembly GCF_979258175.1 of Pseudomonas sp. AC255. Lineage (NCBI taxonomy): Bacteria > Pseudomonadati > Pseudomonadota > Gammaproteobacteria > Pseudomonadales > Pseudomonadaceae > Pseudomonas > Pseudomonas sp. AC255. Next base: position 5,524,266 of record NZ_OZ409841.1, read on the forward strand.
CTCGAGTTTCGCCTGATAACTCAAGGTTGGCGCCATGCCTTGCAGTGCCAGTGCGCGCACATGCTCGGCCAGTTCCGGGCTGTCCACCAGGACGCCGACCTCGGTGTTCCACAGCACCGAGCGCGGGTCGAAATTGAACGAGCCGATAAACGATTTGCGTCGATCAAAGATCATCGCCTTGCTGTGCAGGCTGGAATCCGAGCCGCGAAACGACTTGCTGTAGAACACGCGTGGCCCGCTGCCGTAGTTATCCCCAGGCTGGCGGCGCAACTCATAGAGTTTCACCCCGTGTTCAAGCAACGCCTTGCGATAGGGCGCGTAACCGCCATGCACCGCCGGCACGTCGGTAGCCTCCAGCGAATTGGTCAGCAGACTTACGGAGACCCCGGCATCGGCGCGCCCAGTCAGGTAAACCAGCCCCGGCTGACCCGGCACGAAGTAGGCGGAAATCATGATCAGCTCTTTGCTGACGCCGGTCAGTTCCGGCGCCAGTTGCGTGGTCAGCAGCAGATGCGGATCGGGTTCGCCCTTGGACAGGACCTTGCTCGGCGCATCCCACAAGGCCTGGTTCCAGGCCCAGATCAGCTCTCTGCGCCAGATGTCCATGCGCGGGTCGGTGGTGAACTTCATCAACTGCTGATACAGCGCGTGGTTCTGCTTGCGGGTTTCTTCCAGCGATTCTTCCAGGCGCGTGCGCGTGTTTTGCAGGTCGGCGGCGGTCGGTTGGCTGGAGAGAAATTCGTCGATCGGCTTGCTCAGCGCGCTGTTCCAGTACTGGTCGAAACTGTGCCCGAGCTGCTCGGCCACCGGGCCGATGCTGAGCATGTCGATGTCGGTGAAATTCAGGTTGGCTTCGGCGTCGAAATATTCATCGCCCAGATTGCGCCCGCCGACGATGGCCGCGCTGTTGTCCGCCAGCCACAACTTGTTGTGCATGCGCCGATGCTGCACGGACAGATTGAACAGTCGCCCGGCCGCGCGTGTTACGCCGGTGCTGCGCCCCAGGTGCAACGGATTGAACAAACGAATCTGGATCTGCGGATGTGCCGCAAGGGTCGCGATGATCTGGTCGAGGCCGTCGCTGGTGGTGTCGTCGAGCAGGATGCGCACGCGCACGCCACGGTCGGCAGCCTTGAGTACTTCCTCCACCAGCATTCGCGTGCTGATGCCGTCATGGACGATGTAGTACTGCAAATCGAGGCTGACCTGCGCATGACGAATCAGCTCGGCGCGGGCGGTAAACGCCTCGCCGCTGTCGGAGAGCAGGCGAAACCCCGACTGCCCCTTGTAGGGTGCGGCCTGAGCCTGAATCGAACGGCCGAAGCTGGAGTCCGACGCCGGCAGGGCCTGGCTCGGTTCGCGCGGCACATCAAGGCTGGCGCAGCCGCTGAGGAACGAGGCGAGTATCAGTAAAGCGAGTAAGGGCTGTCTGAAGCTCACGTAGGGTCGTTCCGGTTGGCGGCTGAGGTCGGCAATTTGGACGCCGGGCGCGCAAAAAAGGTCAGTCGGTCTCAGCGAGTAATTTGATTGCCGCAGCGCCGACCTTGCGCACCGCTTCTTCGATTTGCGCTGTTGGTTTGGCAGCGTAGTTCATCCGCAAACAATTGCGGTACTTGCCCGAGGCGGAAAAGATGCTGCCGACAGCAATCTGTACGCCCTGATCGTGCAACGCGCGATTCAGTTTCAGCGTGTCGAAACCTTCCGGCAGTTCCACCCAGAGCATGAAGCTGCCCTGCGGGCGACTGGCGCGGGTGCCGGCCGGGAAATAGCGCGTCACCCAGTCGATCATCGCGTCACGATTGCGTTGGTACTGCATGCGCATACGCCGCAAGTGCGGCTCGAAATGGCCGGCCTTGATGAATTCGGCGATAGCGATCTGCGGTTGTGGCGCGGTGGAGCCGGTGCTGATGTATTTCATGTGCAGCACTCGCTCCAGATATCGGCCCGGCGCCACCCAGCCGATGCGCAGCCCCGGCGCCAGGGTCTTGGAGAACGAGCTGCAGAGCAACACGCGGCCGTCTTCGTCGAAGGATTTGATCGTACGCGGGCGCGGGTAGGTATAGGCCAGCTCGCCATACACATCATCTTCGATGATCGCCACGTCGAAACGCTGGGCGAGCGTCAACAACGCGCGTTTGCGCGACTCGGGCATGACGTAGCCGAGCGGGTTGTTGCAGTTTGGGGTGAGCTGAATGGCCTTGATCGGCCACTGTTCCAGCGCCAGTTCCAGGGCGTCGAGGCTGATCCCGGTGAGCGGGTCGGTGGGGATTTCCAGGGCTTTCATGCCCAGGCCTTTGAGGGTCTGCATGGCGCCGTGAAAACTCGGCGAGTCCACCGCGACGATGTCGCCCGGCTCGCAGATCGCATGGATGCTGGTGGAGAGCGCTTCGTGGCAGCCAGTGGTGATCACCAGATCGCTGGCGCTCAACTGACAGCCGGAATCGAGCATCAGCCGTGCGATCTGTTCGCGCAGTTCGAGGTTGCCGTGGATGTTGTCGTAATACAGACCAGGCATGTCCTGCCGGCGGCTGATTCGCGCCAGCCCGCGCAGCAGCGGCTTCATGGTAGGTGAGCCAACATCGGGCATGCCACGTCCCAATTGCACGACGTCCTTGCGCGGTACGGCGCGAATGAGTTCCAGCACCTGATCCCATTGCGAAATCTCTACCGGCCGTTGCGCGGGGCGGCCTACTGCGGGCAGCTCCGGCAATTCGCGTCCTACGGGGACAAAATAGCCGGACTTGGGTTTTGGCGTGGCCAGACCGCTGTCTTCAAGCACGCGATAGGCCTGCTGCACCGTGCTCAGACTGACTCCGTGTTCGATGCTCAAGGCACGCACCGACGGCAAGCGATCACCGGGGCGGTAGAAGCCTTGTTCGATGCGGGTGCCGAGCAATTCGGCGAGGTTTACATACAGAGTCATGGTGGCCTCGGTGCGTCTTGGTGAAAACCAGTACAGATGCGGCAAAAATCAGTCATTCAGTCGATGAATCGGCAAATCTGTATGGAGTTAATACTGGTTCTTTGAGTCTGTAATGGTTTTGCTCGCCCGCGCATCATGGAATCTCTGGCTACCCAAGTAAACAGGAGCAACGAAAATGAACGGCTTGAGCGATGTGCGGCTGACGTTACACAGTCAGGAACTGGCGGCAGGGCAAAAGGACAACGCGCGCAATCTGCTGCGTAACGCGCCGTCCGGCCTCAGTCGCTGGGATCTGTTCTGGCATCGTCTGCACACGCGTAAGGCGTTGCTCGGCCTGACACCGGAGCAGCTCAAGGATGTCGGGTTGACGCGGGAGCAGGCAAGGGAGGAGGGGTTGAAGCCGTTCTGGCGGATATGAATACCGCAGAGCGTTCCCATGCTCTGCGTGGGAACGCCGGCCCGGACGCTCTGCGTCCGCTGTGACGCAGAGCGTCACTGGATGCATTCCCGCGCGGAGCGTGGGAACGATCCTGATTCGTCAGACCAACTCTTTCAGCCGATGCCACAACATCCCCAACGCCAACAACGGCGAGCGCAAGTGCTTACCGCCGGGGAAGGTGATGTGCGGCACCTTGGCGAACAGATCAAAGCCGCCGCCATGCTGCCCGCTGATCGCCTCGGCCAGCAGCTTGCCGGCCAGGTGTGTGGCATTCACCCCATGCCCTGAATAGGCCTGGGCGTAATACACGTTCGGCTGGTCGGCGAGCCGGCCAATCTGCGGCAAGCGGTTGGCACCGATGCCGATCATCCCGCCCCACTGATAATCGATTTTCACCCCGGCCAGTTGCGGGAACACTTCAAGCATCTTCGGTTGCATATAGGCGCCGATGTCTTTCGGATCGCGTCCCGAGTAATGACATGCGCCGCCAAACAACAAGCGTCGATCCGCCGAGAGCCGGTAGTAATCCAGCGCCACCCGCTGATCGCAGACCGCCATGTTCTGCGGCAGCAGGTTGTGCGCCTGCTCTGCGCTCAACGGTTCGGTGGCGATGATGTAGCTGCCGGCGGGCAGGACCTTGCCGCTCAGTTGCGGGTTGAGGTCATGGAGATAGGCATTGCAGCCCAGCACCAGAGTCTTCGCCCGCACCGAGCCTAGCGCGGTGTGCACCTTCACTTCGGGGCCGTAATCGATGCGCGTCACTGCCGATTGCTCGAACAATTGCACGCCTAGTTGCTGCGCCGCTGCCGCTTCGCCCAGCGCCAGATTCAGCGGGTGCAGATGCCCGGAACCCATGTCGATCAAACCGCCGACATAGCGCTTGGAACCGACCACGGTGTGCATTTCACTGGCCTGCAACAGACGGGTTTCGTAGCGATAACCCAGGCTGCGGAGTTCTTCGGCATCTTCGGCAAAACCGTCGAGATCGGAAGGCTTGTTGGCGAGGTCGCAGTAGCCCCAGGTCAGGTCGCAGGCAATGCCGAAACGCTCAACGCGCCGACGGACAATCTCCACCGCTTCCAGGCCCATGAGTTTCATCTCGCGCACGCCCTCGGCACCGATGACATTGGCGAACTGGTCAAGGCCGTGACCGACACCGCGAATCAACTGCCCGCCGTTGCGACCGCTGGCGCCCCAGCCGATCCGGTGCGCTTCCAGCAACACTACGCTGAAACCGCGTTCGGCCAGTTCCAGCGCCGTGTTCAACCCGGAAAAGCCACCGCCGACCACGCAGACATCCGCCACCACCTCGCCTTGCAGCACGGGATGGTCAGGCTGCGGCAGGCTGCTGGCGGCGTAATAAGAGGCAACGTGGGGTTGGCTCGCGGTGGTCGGGGCGCGGGCGGTCATGGGCATCATCCAACGGCTGAGTGTCGAGAAAATTTGACGGAGCATAAGCCGCGCGCCCGAACGTGGGCAACATCGGTCGGCCTGCGGTGTCTGGATCCGGACTTTTGCGGCACAATCATCAGCCCGCCACTTTGGTCACCGTTTCGATGAGCTGCAACAGTCAGAAAATCCGCACCCTGCGTCAGCAGATCCCCACGTTCGACTGCGTGCCGGGCTGCCACGACTGCTGCGGCCCGGTGACCACGTCGCCCGAGGAAATGGCCCGGCTGCCGCGCAAATCCCGCGCCGAGCAGGATGCCGCGCTGGAAGAACTCAACTGTGTGCACCTGGGGCCGAATGGCTGCACGGTGTATGAAGAGCGGCCGCTGATCTGTCGATTGTTTGGTACGACCAAGACCCTGCCGTGCCCGAACGAGCGGCGGCCGGTGGAGTTGATACATCCACGGGTCGAGAAGCAGATTTTCGAGTACATGGCGGCGAATCGGCAGGTGTTGGTGTAAGCGATCGTTCCCACGCTCTGCGTGGGAATGCAGCCCGGGACGCTCTGCGTCTCAAAGGCCGAACGCGGAGCGTCCGAAGAGGCATTCCCACGCAGAGCGTGGGAACGATCATTGCGGTGATCAGTCCGGAATCGGCAGGCAAAGGCTCTCTTTCACCTCTTCCATGACGATATAGCTCTTCGATTCACGCACATGTGGCAGCTTCAACAGAATGTCGCCGAGCAGTTTGCGGTACGAGGCCATCTCGGAAATCCGCGCCTTCACCAAATAGTCGAAATCTCCTGAGACCAAATGGCACTCCAGCACATGCGGCAGCTTCAGCACCGCGCGTCTGAATTCTTCGAATGTGTCGCCGGATTTGTAGTCGAGGCTGATCTCGACGAACACCAGCAGGCTACCCTTCAAATGCTGGGGATTGAGCCGGGCGTTGTAGCCCATGATGATCCCCTCGCGCTCCAGGCGCCGCACGCGCTCGGTGCAGGGCGTGGTCGAGAGACCGACCTTTTCCCCGAGTTCGGTAAAGGAAATCCGCCCGTCCGCCTGGAGGATGCGCAGGATGTTGCGGTCGATCTTGTCCAGCTCACGTTTGGTCTGAGTGTTGGTACGCATAGGGGATGCGCCTCCGTGAAAAGGGTTTTTGCCGAGAATTGTCGCCAAATATAGGCGCTTATATAGTGAAAAGCACTGGCATTTCTTTTTACACTGCGCCCATCATTGCTCTAACAAACAGTTCGGCGAAAAGCCGCGATGAGGGATTGAAAATGCGCGTCATGGTCTTGGGTAGCGGCGTCATCGGTACCGCCAGTGCTTACTATCTGGCCCGTGCCGGGTTTGAAGTGGTGGTGGTCGACCGGCAGCCTGCTGCGGCCATGGAGACCAGTTTCGCCAACGCCGGCCAGGTCTCGCCGGGTTACGCCTCGCCGTGGGCCGCGCCGGGCGTGCCGCTCAAGGCCATCAAGTGGCTGCTGCAACGCCATGCGCCATTGGCGATCAAGGCCACCGCTGATATCGACCAATACCTGTGGATGGCGCAAATGCTGCGCAACTGCACCGCCAGCCGTTACGCGGTGAACAAGGAGCGCATGGTGCGTCTGTCCGAGTACAGCCGCGACTGCCTCGATGAATTGCGCGCCGAAACCGGTATCGCCTACGAAGGCCGCAGCCTCGGCACCACGCAGTTGTTCCGTACTCAGGCGCAACTGGATAACGCCGCCAAAGACATCGCCGTGCTGAAAGAATCCGGCGTGCCCTTTGAAGTCCTCGACCGCGCCGGCATCGCCCGCGTCGAACCGGCTCTGGCAGGCGTGACTGACATTCTCGCTGGCGCGCTGCGTCTGCCCAATGACCAGACCGGCGACTGCCAGATGTTCACCACGCGCCTCGCCGAAATGGCGCGCAAGCTCGGCGTGGAATTCCGTTTCGGCCAGGACATCCAGAAGCTCGATTACGCCGGTGATCGCATCAACGGCGTGTGGATCGACGGCAAGCTGGAAACCGCTGACCGCTACGTACTGGCGCTGGGCAGCTACTCGCCGCAGTTGCTCAAGCCGCTGGGCATCAAGGCCCCGGTGTATCCGCTCAAGGGCTACTCGCTGACCGTGCCGATCACCAACCCGGACATGGCGCCGACCTCGACCATTCTCGACGAGACCTACAAGGTCGCGATCACCCGTTTCGACAACCGCATCCGCGTCGGCGGCATGGCCGAGATCGCCGGTTTTGACCTGTCGCTGAACCCGCGTCGGCGCGAAACCCTGGAGATGATCGTCAACGACCTTTATCCTCAGGGCGGCAATCTGGCCGAAGCGAGTTTCTGGACCGGCCTGCGTCCGACCACGCCGGACGGTACGCCGATCGTTGGCGCCACGCCGTTCAAGAATCTGTTCCTCAACACCGGTCACGGCACGCTCGGCTGGACCATGGCCTGCGGTTCCGGCCGTTTGCTCGCCGACCTGATGGCGAAGAAAAAGCCGCAGATCAGCGCCGAAGGCCTCGATATTTCCCGTTACGGCAACCAGACCCAGGAGTCCGCAAAACATGTCAATCCAGCGCCAGCTCACCAATGAGCGCATGAGTCAGATCGTCAGCCACAACGGCACCGTGTATCTGGCCGGGCAGGTCGGCGACGACTTTGAAGCCGGAATTGAACAGCAGACCCGCGAGGTGCTCGCCAATATCGAGCGCCTGCTCGATCTGGCCGGGACGGACAAGCAGCATCTGTTGTCGGCGACGATCTACCTGAACGACATTGAAGCGCACTTCGCCGGGATGAACGCGGTGTGGGACCAGTGGCTGCCAAAAGGCGCCGCACCGGCCCGTGCCACCGTCGAAGCGAAGATGGCCAAGCCGAGCATTCTGGTGGAGATATCCATCGTCGCCGCGCTGCCATAACGTTTTACAGCTCCCTCTCCCGGTGCTGTTGGCGGTTCACGCCGTCAGTCGGCGCCGGTTTTTCTTCCCATGACCGCCCAGAAGTCTGCCGCCATGCGTCCTGCCCGTGCCCTGATCGACCTTCAAGCCCTGCGCCACAACTACCGAATTGCCCGCGAAGTCACCGGCGCCAAGGCGCTCGCCGTGATCAAGGCGGACGCCTACGGCCATGGCGCGGTGCGTTGCGCTCAGGCGCTGGAAGCCGACGCTGACGGTTTTGCCGTGGCCTGCATCGAAGAAGCATTGGAGCTGCGTGCTGCCGGAATTCGCGCGCCGGTACTGCTGCTGGAAGGCTTCTTCGAAGCCGATGAGCTGGCGTTGATCGTCGAGCATGATTTCTGGTGCGTGGTGCATTCGCTGTGGCAGCTCGAAGCGATCGAACAGGCAGTCCTGAGCAAACCGATCACGGTGTGGCTCAAGCTCGATTCCGGCATGCATCGCGTCGGCCTGCATCCGAAAGATTATCCAGCGGCCTATCAGCGTCTGCTGGCCAGCGGCAAAGTCGCGAAAATCGTGTTGATGAGCCACTTCGCCCGCGCTGATGAACTGCATGCGCAAAGCAGCACCGAGCAAGTCGCGGTGTTTGAAGCGGCGCGTCAGGGTCTGGCGGCGGAAGTCAGCCTGCGCAACTCGCCAGCCGTGCTCGGTTGGCCAGAAATCCAAAGCGACTGGGTACGCCCGGGCATCATGCTCTACGGCGCGACCCCGTTTGAAGAAGTCAACGCCGTGGCCGAACGCCTGCAACCGGTGATGACCCTCGAATCGAAAGTCATCAGCGTGCGTGAATTGCCGGCCGGCGAACCGATCGGCTATGGCGCCAGGTTCATCACCGACAAGCCAATGCGCATCGGCGTGGTCGCCATGGGCTACGCCGACGGTTACCCGCGTCAGGCGCCGACCGGCACGCCGGTGCTGGTGGCCGGCAAACTCAGCCGCCTGCTGGGGCGTGTGTCGATGGACATGCTCTGCATCGACCTGACCGACATACCGGAAGCGGGCCTCGGTTCCAACGTCGAACTGTGGGGCAAGAACATCCTCGCCAGCGATGTGGCGAAGTGGGCCGATACCATCCCGTATCAGATCTTCTGCAACCTGAAACGTGTGCCAAGGCTCTATTCCGAGGGTTGACGCCGCTGCGGGGGCCAAGTGTTGTAAATACTGAACGCTGTCGCCATGATAACGCTCAATATTCTTACAACATCAGGAGGCTCCCGCCTTGGACGTCGGTGAACGACTGCAATCGATCCGCAAGCTCAAAGGGCTTTCCCAGCGTGAACTCGCCAAACGCGCGGGCGTCACCAACAGCACCATTTCGATGATCGAAAAGAACAGCGTCAGCCCATCGATCAGTTCGCTGAGAAAGGTGCTCGGCGGCATTCCCATGTCGATGGTCGAGTTCTTTTCCGAAGAGATCCTGCAGGACCAGCCGACCCAGATCGTCTACAAGGCCAATGAGCTGATCGACATCTCCGACGGCGCCGTGACCATGAAACTGGTCGGCCGCGCCCATCCGAGCCGCGCCATCGCCTTCCTCAACGAAATCTACCCGCCGGGCGCCGACACCGGCGAAGAAATGCTCACCCACGAGGGCGAGGAAACCGGAATTCTGGTCGAAGGCCGCCTCGAACTGGTGGTGGGTCTGGAAACTTTTATCCTCGAAGCCGGCGACAGCTACTATTTTGAAAGTACCAAGCCGCATCGTTTCCGTAACCCGTTTGACGTGCCGGCGCGACTAATCAGCGCAGCCACGCCGGCGAATTTCTAAGCAGAAGGCGCCAAGCCAATACGGCAAAGGCCCCAGAACCGTTTTACCGATGGGCAACAAGACCCCTCTAACCATGGGGTTGTTTCAGTACAGCGGCCTACCCGCTATACTTGCGCCCGCCTGCGAACCGTGGCCGCAGGCGTGAATAGCCACCATTGAGGGTGAACGCGTGAACCTAATTATGAAAATGCTGGCCGCACCAGCAACCGTACTGGCCCTCTGGGCTGTCAGCGCTCAAGCTGCGACAAATGACGACATCGCCAAGCGCCTCGAGCCCGTCGGCCAGGTGTGTGTTCAAGGGCAGGAATGCAAAGGCATGGAGGTGGCTGCGACCGCAGGCGGCGGTGGCGGGGCGAAGGCACCTAAAGACGTGATCGCCAAACACTGCAACGCTTGCCACGGCACGGGCCTGCTCGGCGCGCCGAAGATCGGTGACAAGGCAGCCTGGAAGGAGCGGGCCGATCATCAGGGTGGTCTGGACGGCATCCTCGCCAAGGCCATCACCGGCATCAACGCCATGCCGCCAAAAGGCACCTGCGCCGATTGCTCCGATGAAGAGCTCAAGGGCGCGATCAAAGAGATGTCCGGTCTGTAATCAGCGCCGGCTTTGAAAAAAACCGTCTTCGGACGGTTTTTTTGTGTCTGTGGTTTCTGGTTTCCGATTCATTCAGGCCCTGATCCCTCCAAACCAAACACTGTCCTTTGCAGCAAACTCAAGGCAATCTCGGTCTACCCCTATCAACAGAACGGGCGGGAGGCTTCAGATGGTGCAGTTGTGTTCGATCGAACAGGCGGTGGACGACGTGCTGGCGCGTTTGCCTGCGCACATCCACATGGGCCTGCCGCTGGGGTTGGGCAAGCCGAATCACTTCGTTAACGCGCTATACCGGCGCATCAAGGGCCTGCCCGAGCGGCAGCTGACGATCTATACCGCGCTGTGCCTCGGTCGGCCGAATCTGGGCGATGGCTTGCAGAAGCGTTTTATCGAGCCCTTCGTCGAGCGCGTGTTTGGTGATTATCCGGAGTTCGATTTCCTTGCCGATCTGCAGCGCGACAGCCTGCCCGCCAACATCCGTATCCAGCAGTTTTTCATGCAGCCTGGCAGTCTGCTCAACAGCGCGCCGGCGCAGCAGGATTACGTCAGCAGCAATTACAGCCATGCCGCCCGCGACATCAATGCGGCGGGCCTGAACCTTGTGGCGCAACTGCTGGCCAGCAACAGTGAGCATCCCGATCGTCTGAGCCTGAGCTGCAACCCGGACATCACCCTCGACCTGCTGCCGATGATCGCCAAGCGCCGCGAGGCGGGGGAGACCATTGTGCTGGTCGGCCAGGTCCATACGGATCTGCCGTACATGCCCGGCGATGCGGAAGTCGATATCGACACGTTTGATCTGCTGATCGACGAAAAGGACAGCAGCACGCTGTTTTCCACGCCGAATATGCCGGTGGGCTTTCAGGATCATTTCATTGGTTTGCACGCCAGTGCGCTGGTGCGCGATGGCGGCACGTTGCAGATTGGCATCGGTTCGATGGGTGATGCCCTGACCGCTGCGTTGCTTGCCCGTCAGGCCGATAACGCCGGTTATCAGGCGTTGCTCGATGACATCAACCTCAGCCAATGGGCGCAATTGATCCAGCGCGAGGGCGGCACCGCGCCATTTGCCAAAGGCCTTTACGGTTGCAGCGAGATGTTCGTCAACGGGCTGTTGGTATTGGCGGATGCCGGGATCATTCGGCGCAAGGTCTATCCGGATGTGCCGACCCAGGAGCAGGCCAATGCCGGTACCCTCGACGAAGGCGCGCAGCCCGACGGTATCTCGGTGCACGGCGGCTTCTTCCTTGGCCCGCGCAGTTTCTATGAGCGGCTGCGCGAGTTGCCGCAAAGCAAGCTGCTGGAATTCAACATGACCCGTATCAGCTACATCAACGAGCTGTACGGCCAGGAAGAGCTCAAGCGCTTGCAGCGCATCGATGCGCGCTTCATCAACACCGTGTTCACCATGACTCTGCTCGGCGCCGGCGTGGCTGATCAATTGGCAGACGGACGCGTGCTCAGCGGTGTCGGTGGGCAGTACAACTTTGTTGCTCAGGGACACGCACTGGAAGGCGCGAGATCGATGTTGATCCTGCGCAGCTGGCGCGAGTCCGGCGGCGAGGTCAGTTCCAATATCGTCTGGGACTACGGCCACTGCACGATCCCGCGGCACCTGCGCGACATCGTCGTCACCGAGTACGGCATCGCCGACTTGCGCGGAAAATCCGACGCAGCGGTGATCGAAGCGCTGCTCAACATCAGCGATTCTCGCTTCCAGCCGGGACTGATCGAACAGGCGCAGAAAGTCGGCAAGCTGCCAAAGGATTTCCGTATCGATCCACGGTTTGCCGATAACACACCGCACCGCTTGCAGGCGATTGCCGCGCGACATCCGAACCTGTTTCCGGAGTATCCGCTGGGCTGTGATTTCACTGTGATCGAACGGGATCTGCTGCGGGCGCTGAACTGGCTGAAGAGCAAGTTCAAGCTGACTGAGATTCTGGAATTGGGCAAGGCAGCGCTGGATGCGCCGGAGGCCTCAACGTTCCCGGAACATCTTGAAAGGATGCAGCTGACCAATCCGGAAGGTCTCAAGGAAGACCTGTTCCAGCGCTTGCTGCTCACAGGCCTCAAAGCTACCGCGCAATAACTGACCACCCCGGAACCCACTGTGGGAGCGAGCCTGCTCGCGAAAGCGGTGTGTCATTCACTCAACAGGGTGACTGACACAATGCATTCGCGAGCAGGCTCGCTCCCACAGGGGATAACTCGGGGCGGCGGGTTACTCGATGAAGGTAACGACGCCATCCTTCAGCGATTGCACGCGAGCCAGCGACTCAACGCGGTAGCCCTGCGAGTCCAGTTCGGCGCGGCCGCCCTGGAACGACTTTTCGATGACGATGCCCAGACCGGCGACGGTGGCGCCGGCCTGTTTGATGATCGAGATCAGCGCTTGCGAGGCCTTACCGTTGGCCAGGAAGTCGTCGATGATCAGCACGCGGTCGCTGCTGGTCAGGTGGCGCGGGGAAATGGCCACGGTGCTTTCGGTCTTCTTGGTGAACGAGTAGACGGTCGCCGAGAGCAGGTTTTCAGTCAGGGTCAGCGACTGTTGCTTGCGGGCGAAGATCACCGGCACGCCGAGGTTCAGACCGGTCATGATCGCCGGGGCGATGCCTGAGGCCTCGATGGTGACGATCTTGGTGATCCCGGAATCCTTGAACAGCGCGGCGAATTCGTCACCGATGAGCTTCATCAGGGCCGGGTCGATCTGGTGGTTCAGGAAAGCGTCGACTTTCAGGACCTGATCGGAAAGCACGATGCCTTCTTCGCGGATTTTTTTGTGCAGTGCTTCCACAACAGCTTCCTCTGTTGGCGCGATGGGCGCCGAAGGTAGATTAAAAAGTAGTCGATTCTAGCGCTTTAACATCGCGCGTATATCGGCCAATGCGCTATTGCCACGCACGGCTTTGACTTCAGTCGGGGTGTCGTCGTTGCCTTCCCAGGCCAGATCGTCCGGCGGCAGCTCATCCAGAAAGCGACTCGGCGCGCAGTCGATGATTTCACCGTACTGCTTGCGCTTGGCAGCGAAGGTGAATGCCAGGGTCTGGCGGGCGCGGGTGATGCCCACATAGGCCAGGCGACGCTCTTCTTCGATGGTGTCGGCTTCGATGCTGGAACGATGCGGGAGGATTTCCTCTTCCATGCCCATGATGAACACGTAGGGAAATTCCAGCCCTTTGGACGCATGCAGCGTCATCATCTGCACACCTTCGGCACCGTCCTCTTCTTCCTGCTGGCGCTCGAGCATGTCACGCAGCACCAGTTTGCCGATGGCGTCTTCGACGGTCATTTCGCCGTCTTCGTCTTTCTCGAGGGTGTTTTTCAACGCCTCGATCAGGAACCAGACGTTGCCCATGCGGTAGTCCGCCGCCTTGTCGCTGGAGCTGTTGGTGCGCAGCCAGTTCTCGTAGTCGATGTCCATGACCATGCTGCGCAGCGCCGAAATCGGATCTTCGCCGGCGCACTGCTCGCGGACCTTGTCCATGAAGCGCTTGAAGCGCGCCAGGCGATCGGTGAAGCGGCTGTCGAGATGTTCGCCCAGGCCAATTTCGTCGGTGGCGGCGTACATCGAGATCTTGCGTTCGGTAGCGTAGTTACCGAGCTTTTCCAGGGTGGTCGAGCCGATCTCGCGGCGTGGCACGTTGATCACGCGCAGGAAGGCGTTGTCGTCATCCGGATTGACGATCAGGCGGAAGTAGGCCATCAGGTCCTTCACTTCCTGACGACCGAAGAAGCTGTTGCCGCCGCTCAGGCGATACGGCACTTGGTGGTGCTGCAGCTTCAATTCGATCAGCTTGGCCTGGTAGTTACCGCGATAGAGAATGGCGAAATCGCTGTACGGGCGGTCGGTGCGCAAGTGCAGGCTGAGGATTTCCATGGCCACGCGCTCGGCTTCGGCGTCCTCGTTGCGGCAGCGGATCACGCGGATCTCGTCGCCGTGGCCCATCTCGCTCCACAGCTGTTTTTCGAATTCGTGCGGGTTGTTCGAGATCAGCACGTTGGCGCAGCGCAGGATGCGGCTGGTGGAGCGGTAGTTCTGCTCCAGCATCACCACTTTCAAGGACGGGTAGTCGTCCTTGAGCAGCATCAGGTTTTCCGGGCGCGCGCCACGCCAGGCGTAGATCGACTGGTCATCGTCGCCGACCACGGTGAACTGGTTGCGCTTGCCGATGAGCATCTTCACCAGCAAATACTGGCTGGCGTTGGTGTCCTGGTATTCGTCGACCAGCAGGTAACGGACCTTGTTCTGCCACTTTTCGAGAATGTCGGCGTGTTCTTCGAAGAGCTTTACTGGCAGCAGGATCAGGTCATCGAAGTCCACCGCGTTGAACGCCTTGAGCGTGCGCTGGTAGTGGGTGTAGACGATCGCGGCGGTCTGTTCCTTGGGATTGCGCGCGTTTTCCAGGGCCTGGGCGGGCAGGATCAGGTCGTTTTTCCAGGCGCCGATCATGTTCTTGATCTCGTCGACGCCGTCGTCGCCCGCGTATTCCTTCTGCATGATGTCGGTCATCAGGGCTTTGACGTCGGTCTCGTCGAAGATCGAGAAACCGGGTTTGTAGCCCAGCCGCGCATGCTCCTTGCGGATGATGTTCAGGCCCAGGTTGTGGAAGGTGCAGACGGTCAGGCCACGCCCTTCGCCGGCACGCAACAGGGTGCCGACCCGCTCTTTCATTTCGCGCGCGGCCTTGTTGGTAAAGGTCATGGCGACGATGTACTGGGCGCGGATGCCGCAGTTCTGGATCAGGTGCGCGATCTTGCGCGTGATCACGCTGGTCTTGCCGGAGCCAGCACCGGCGAGCACCAATAGAGGGCCGCCGACGTAGTTCACGGCTTCTTGCTGCCGGGGATTGAGTCGGGACATACGAAAATTCGGGAGTCGTTGACGAAATGGGCCGGCATTTTAACAGGCTCAGCGATTTGTGCTGCTCTGTCCGACTTGTGACGCAACACGCGATTCAAATTTGCCGGTTTTGTTACTTTCACGCAGGATACGCGGGGATTTTGCGGCTAATGTTCTCATTCGTGACACAAAATAACGTTTGGAGGTCGTTGTCATCAGACAACGCATTGGTCATTGTTCAGCACACCGGCATAATGCCCCGCCTACATCATTGCAGAGTCTAGGGAGTCAGCTTGTCTACGCCTGTCGAACCCTTGCGTTTGCTGCTACTGGCCGAAGAGCCAGCGTGGACAGCGTTGTTGCGTGAGTGTCTGGCTCCGATGGGGAGCGCGGCGGTGCTGATCAGCGCGCCGAACTGGGATTCGGTCAGCCGCCTGTTCGAAGACAACCGCCACGCGGTACTGCTGACCCTGCCAGCGTTGCAACCGGCGCCCGGTCGTTGCAGCCTGCCGACCGTTCTGCTGCTGGAGCACGAACCGGCCACTGCGCCGGTCGGTGTCAGCGATTGGCTGGTGTTCGACGCTCTCGACGCCGGCATGCTCCAGCGCTGCCTGCGCCATGTGCGCGAGCGCGGCGTGCTGGAAAACACTCTCCAGCGTCTCGCCGAACAGGATCCGCTGACTGGCATCGCCAATCGCCAGGGCTTTCAGACCCTGCTTACTGCGCGTCTTGCCGAAGGCGACGGGCGCGGTCTCGCCCTCGGCCATCTTGATCTCGACAATTTTCGCCATGCCAACGACGCCCTCGGGCATCAGGCCGGGGATCGTCTGATTCTGCAGGTCGTCGCGCGGCTGAAAAGTCAGCTGGAGGCCGGCGATCAACTGGCACGGCTGGGCAGCGATGAATTCGCTCTGCTGATCGATACCCGTCGTGCACCGCAACGCGCCGAGTGGATGGCCGAACGCATCACTGAGGCGTTGGCCGAACCTTATTGGGTCGACGGCGAGAGCCTGCTGATCGGCTCCAGCCTTGGCATCGCCCATGCCCGCGCCAATGGCGGCGCCGATCCATTGATGTGGCACGCGCACATCGCCATGCAGCAGGCCAAGAGCACGCAGGGCTGCACTTTTCATATCTTCAACGAACGCATCAACCGCAACGCGCGAAGCATGGCCGACCTCGAAAGCGAACTGCGCCGGGCCTTGCGCCGCGATGAGCTGGAACTGCATTACCAGCCACGCCTGAATCTTGAGGACGGCCAGATTGTCGGCCTCGAAGCGCTGGTGCGCTGGCGTCATGGCGAGCGCGGTCTGTTGCCACCGAGCGAGTTCGTCCCGCTGGCCGAGCAGAGCGGTCTGATCGTGCCATTGGGTTACTGGGTGATTTCTCGCGCCTTGCGCGACATGCAGGCTTTGCGCGAGCAGGGTCTGCCGGCGCTGCACATGGCGATCAACCTGTCGTTCCGCCAGTTTCAGGACAGCCAGTTGCTGCCGACACTCAGCCGTCTGATTGCCGAGCGCGGCGTCGAGGCGCAGTGGCTGGAATTCGAACTGACCGAAACCGCGGTAATGCGGCGCAGCGATCTGGTCAAACAGACCATGGATGCGCTCGGCCGCCTCGGTGTGCGCTTCTCCCTGGACGATTTCGGCACCGGGTTTTCGTCGTTCGTGCACCTCAACAGCCTGCCCATCACCTTGCTGAAGATCGACAAGAGTTTTGTCGGCGGCATGGAACAGCGCGAAGAGAACCGCAAACTGGTGCACGCGATGATCAACCTCGCGCACAACCTGCATCTGGAAGTGGTCGCCGAGGGCGTCGAGACGCCGGAGCAACTGGAGTTGTTGCGCGGGTTCGGCTGCGATCAGGTGCAGGGTTATCTGATCAGCCGGCCGTTGCCGTTGGATGAGCTGGTGGAATATCTGACGTCTGGATCGAACCAGCAGCCGGCCCTGGAAATCGTCGGTTGATCACAATTGTTGCGGCCGGCGCAAATCCCCGTGGGAGCGAGCCTGCTCGCGAAGGCGTTATGTCAGCTGGATGATCTGGGCCTGACACTCGGTCTTCGCGAGCAGGCTCGCTCCCACAAAGGAAACCCTCATTCGGCCTGTGGGATGTTGAAACCTTGAGCTTGCGGCTCGCGCCGAATCATCCGCTGCATCTTCCATTCGAACGCCAGCGTCAGGCTCACCGCCGCGCACGCCAGGCCCAACGCCAGACCCCACCAGACACCCGTCGGCCCCCAGTTGAGGTGGAACGCCATCCACCACGCCGCCGGTGCGCCAATCAGCCAATAGCAAGCCAGCCCGACCAGAAATGTGGTTTTGGCATCCTTGAGCCCGCGAATACAGCCCATGGCAATCGTCTGCGTGCCGTCGAACAGCTCGAACCACGCCGCTACTGCCAGCAGGCTCACCGCCAGACGGATCACCTCGGCAAACGCCGGGTCATTATGGTCCAGGAACAGGCCGACCAACTGGTTCGGCCACAGCCAGAACACCAGGGCGAAGCCGAGCATCACCACGGCGCCGAAAGCGATACCGACACGCCCGGACATCCGTGCATCGACCAGTTGCCCGGCGCCGTAGTGTTGGCCGACGCGCATGGTGATGGCATAGGACATCCCGGCCGGGACCATGAAGGCCACCGACACGATCTGCAGGGCGATCTGATGCGCACCCATTTGCGTACTGCCCATGGTGCCCATGCACAACGCGGCAAAGGCAAACAGCCCGACTTCCACCGCATAGGTGCCGCCAATCGGCAGGCCCAGGCGCCAGAGTTCTTTCAGGTATTGCCGGTTCGGCCGCGACAGACCGGCGCGCAACGGATAAGCGTCATAAGCCGGATGCCGACGGATATGCCAGGCCAGCGCCAGTGCCATGCAGTTGGCGACAATCGCCGTGACCAGACCGATGCCGGTCAGACCCAGTTGCGGCAGGCCGAACATGCCGGTGATCAGCGCGTAGTTGAGCAGG
This sequence comes from Pseudomonas sp. AC255, assembly GCF_979258175.1. Lineage (NCBI taxonomy): Bacteria > Pseudomonadati > Pseudomonadota > Gammaproteobacteria > Pseudomonadales > Pseudomonadaceae > Pseudomonas > Pseudomonas sp. AC255. The sequence continues at coordinate 5,542,146 of NZ_OZ409841.1, forward strand.
AAGTTGGCCACCGTGCCGGCGAGGCTGATGACCATCACTGGCGTCGCCCGGCCGATTGCACTGGTAAAGCCGCGCAGAGCCATGAAGCTCAGATAACCGGGCAGGGCGAAGGGCAGGGCGATGAGGAATTGCCCGGCGGCGTTGACGTTGGTTTCGGTCTGGCCGAACAGCAGCAACACCGGTTTGAGGTTCCACAACAGCAGCCCGGCGCCGAGGGCCATCAGCCACGCCAGCCACAACCCGGCCTGTGTCAGGCGCGCGGCACCGATGATGTCGCCGGCACCCTGACGGATCGCCACCAGAGTGCCGACCGCTGCAATCACGCCGATGCAGAAAATCGACACGAACGAGTAGCTCGCCGCACCGAGGCCGCCACCGGCCAGCGCTTCGGGACTGAGGCGCGCCATCATCAGGGTATCGGTCAGCACCATCAGCATGTGCGCCAACTGCGAAGCAATCAGCGGCCCCGCCAGCCGCAGGATGGCCCAGAGTTCGGTACGCACAGGATGCTGCATGGTCATCACCACCCAAATATCAGAGGAAGCAGAAGAGCGTCGATTCTCGGCGCTTGGCAGGCTTTGCACAAAGGGATAAAAAGGATGGGTGGCATGATTAATACTCATCCTGAAACGTACCCGCCGAATTGGCTACATCCCCGCTACTGGAGCTTTTTGTATGTCCCGACGCCTTCCGCCGTTGTATGCCCTGCGCGCATTCGAAGCGGCAGCGCGACACAGCTCGTTCACCCGCGCGGCGGAAGAATTGTCGATCACCCAGAGCGCGGTCAGTCGGCACATGCGCACCCTTGAAGAACACTTCGCCTGCCGGCTGTTTCATCGCAGCGGGCGCAACCTGCAACTGACCGAATCGGCACGGCTGCTGCTACCCGGAATCCGCGAAGGCTTCGCCGCCCTTGAGCGCGCCTGCAATACCTTGCGTGCCGAGGACGACATCCTGCGCATGAAAGCGCCATCTACCCTGACCATGCGTTGGCTGCTGGCGCGGTTGAGTCGCTTCCGCCATTTGCAGCCGGGCAATGAGGTGCAATTGACCAGCGCATGGATGGATATCGATTCGGTGGACTTCAACAACGAACCGTTCGATTGCGCGGTGTTGCTCAGTGACGGGCATTTCCCGCCGGACTGGGAAGCGAGCCTGCTGTTTCCCGAGGAATTGATTCCGGTCGGCGCGCCGAACCTGCTCAATGATCAACCTTGGGATGTAGCGCGTCTGGCGACCGCCGAACTGCTGCACCCGACCCCGGATCGCCGTGACTGGCGCAGTTGGCTGGAGCGCATGGGTCTGTCCGAGCAAGTTTCGCTTAAGGGCGGGCAAGTGTTCGATACGCTGGAGCTGGGCATGATCGCGGCGGCGCGCGGCTACGGCGTTTCGATGGGTGATCTGTTGATGGTTGCCGAAGATGTTGCGCAAGGGCGCTTGAGCCTGCCGTGGCCTACGGCCGTCGCCAGTGGCCTGAATTATTACCTGGTCTGGCCAAAGCCGCGCCCGGGAGGTGAACGTTTGCGCCGCCTCAGCGATTTTCTGCAGAGCGAAGTCCGCGCCATGCAACTGCCGGCGGTGGCGCGCTTGAGCTGAAACGTTCGAGCCGGCACAATGCCACCACTGCGCCATACCCACGCAATGCGCTCAAGTATTCGGTTTTACCGCCGACTACGAGCTTGTGGAACCGTCGTGCCGGTTCCGCGTTACACCCCACTATTAGAATATTTTCCGGGCAATTACCGCGATCAAGGAGGATTCGGTGGCTCGGCCAGGAGCTGTTCATGTCTCAACCTCGTGCTCGGATCGCCTCGCAGCTGGGTCTTGCCCTTGCTGTGATACTGGCGATAGTCATCAGCGGCAGTACGGTGTTCGCCTTGCGTTCGCTGGATTCCGCCAACCTCGCCACCCGTGAAGAGCATCTGGCCAGTGAGGCCCGGCTGCTGGCCGATCAACTGAGTACCTTCCACGGTACGCTGCGCGAAAGCACCCTGCGCCTGAGCGGTCTGTTCGAAAAACGCTTCGGCAGTGGCCTGAGTGTGCACCCCGATCAGCCAGTGACCGTGGCCGGCGTGCAGACCCCGGGTCTGCATCTGGGCAACGAAGTGCTGAACAACAACTTCAAGGAAGTTGACGAGTTCAAGCAGATGACTGCCGGTGTGGCCACGGTATTCGTGCGCAGCGGCGAAGACTTCATTCGCGTCAGCACCAACGTCAGCAAGCAGGACGGCACCCGTGCCATCGGCACCGTGCTCGATCATGCCAACCCGGCCTACGCGAAGTTGATGGCAGGGCAGAGTTATGTCGGCCGCTCGTTGCTGTTCGAGCGCTACTACATGTCGCAGTACACACCGGTGCGCGATGCGGGCGGCAAGATCATCGCCGTGTTGTACGTAGGTTTCGATTACACCGACGCGCAGAACGCGCAGTTCGCCAATCTCAAGCGCTTCCGTATTGGCAAGACCGGCTCGCTGGCCCTGCTCGACGAGCAGAACAAATGGCTGGTGCCGATTGCCGGCGTCGAAAACCTGGATCAAGCCGCCCCGACCATCAACAACCTGGTGAAAACCCCGGGCAAGGGTGAGTTCTGGAGCGACAAGGGCGAGGACTTCTACAGCATCGCCGTGCCGTTCGAAGGTGGTCCGTGGTCGGTGGTGGCGAGCATGCCGAAAGCCGAGATCCGCGCGGTGACCTGGAGCGTCGGTACGCAACTGGCGATCGGCAGCCTGCTGGCGATGTTGCTTGCGGTCGGTTCCGTGGTCTGGCTGCTGCGCAGCAAACTCGCGCCGTTGGGCGATCTGGTGCGTCAGGCTGAGGCCTTGGGTGCTGGTGATCTGAGCGTGCGTCTGAACGTATCGAGCCACGATGAAATCGGGCAGCTGTCCCGCGCGTTCAACCAGATGAGCCAGGCGCTGTCGACCATGGTCGAGCACATCCGCCGCGCTTCGGAAGAGGTCAATAGCCGTGCGCAGGCGCTGTCCGGTTTGTCCGGTGGTGCTTACGAAGGCATGGAGCAACAGTCGGGCGAAATCACCAGCATGGCCGGCGCCGTGGAAGAGTTCAGCGCGACGTCGTTGAACATCGCCGACAACATGGGCGCGACCCAGCGCCTGGCGCAGGAAAACGCTCAGCAAACGCAGATCGGCCGCAGCTCGATGGAAGAAGCGTCGTCGTCGCTGGAGCAGATCGCCGGTGCGCTGAACAGCACCGCCAGCGTGATCAATACGCTGGGGCAGCGTTCGCAGGAAATCGGCGGCATCGTCGGTGTGATCACCTCGATCGCCGAGCAGACCAACCTGTTGGCGCTCAACGCTGCCATCGAAGCCGCGCGTGCCGGTGAGCAGGGTCGCGGTTTTGCCGTGGTCGCGGACGAAGTGCGCAGCCTCGCCTCGCGTACCCGTCAGGCGACCGACGAAATCTCCAGCATGATCCACAGCATCCAGCAGGAAACCGGTAACGCGATCAGCACCATGGAGCAGGGCAATGTGCTGATGCAGGAAGGTTTGTCGCGCAACGCCAACGTGGCGTCGGCGCTGGCGCGGATTGACGAGCAGAGCCGTTCGGCAGGCCAGCAGTTTGCTGCGATCACCACCGCCACTCAGGAACAAAGCAGCACTGCGACGTTGCTGAGCAGCAATTTGCAGAGCATCGCCTTGGCCAACAGCGAGCAGCGTGAGGTGGTGTCGAACCTGGCTGTCACCGCGAAAGAGCTGGAGAAGCTGGCGGCGGATCTGCGTTCCGAGGTTGACCGCTTCCGTTGATGCATCTTTGAAACAGCTATCGCGAGCAGGCTCGCTCCCACAGTAGTCGGCGTAATTCACAAATATTGTGAAGGCCCGATGTCCCTGTGGGAGCGAGCCTGCTCGCGAATGCTTTTCTCCCACCGCTTCTTTGCACTTGCTGAAACGTTTCCGCAGCGCTATAAAAATGGCACAACTCCAATAAAGGCTGCTGCCATGACCCCGCTCAAACTCCTCGTCGCCCTCGGCGCATTCTCTGCCGCTTCTCATGCCATGGCTTGGGACTATGTCCTGCTCGACGCCAACACTCCGGCAAAAAAACGGACGATCACCAGTGAGCAACTCGGTGTAAAAACCGCCAAACCGTTTTCCGTGACCTTGCGTACTCTGCATGGCGGTCGTCAGGAGGGCGTCAGCATCGTCGACATCGATAACGGCACGATGAAACTCTCGGTGGTGCCGACCCGTGGCATGAACGTGTTGCAGGCCTCGGTGGGCGACGTGCGCATGGGCTGGGATTCGCCGGTCAAGGACGTGGTCAACCCAGCGTTCATCGAACTCAACGGTCGCGGTGGTCTGGGCTGGCTGGAAGGCTTCAATGAGCTGGTCACCCGTTGCGGTTACGAGTGGGTTGGCCATCCCGGCATGGACAACGGCGAACTGCTGACCCTGCACGGTCGCGCCGCCAACATCCCGGCCAGCACCGTCACTTTGCACATCGACGAGAAGCCGCCGTATGCCATCACGCTGCGTGGCGAGCTGAAAGAGCAGGCATTCAAGAAAGTCGATTTCTCGGTAGCGACCGAACTTGTCACCGAACCGGGCAGCGCAAGCTTCGCCCTTAACGACACCCTGACCAACAACGGCGACTATGCGAAGGAATATCAGGCGCTGTATCACAGCAACTTCAGCACGCCGTTTCTTGAGCAAGGGGCAAAATTCGCTGCGCCGGTGAAGCAGGTGTCGCCGTTCAACGACAAGGCCAAGGGTGATCTGGCCGACTGGCAGACGTATCGCGCGCCAACCAAGGACTACGACGAAACTGTCTACAACGTCGTGCCGTATGCGGACGCCAAGGGTGACACCCTGACCGTGCTGCACAACAAGGCCGGTAGCCTCGGCGTTGCGGTTGGCTTCAATACCCAGCAGTTGCCAGTGTTTTCGCTGTGGAAAAACACCGACACCCAAGGGCAGGGCTACGTCACCGGGCTGGAGCCTGGGACGAGTTTTTCCTATAACCGTCGCTATCAGCGGCCGTTGAATCTGGTGCCGACCATCGCCCCAAAACAGCACAAGCAGTTCCAGATCAGCTACAGCCTGCTGGCCGACAAAGGGGCGGTGGACAAGGCCCTCAAGCGCGTGACTGAAATTCAGGCCGGGCGCGATACTGAAGTGCGCCAAGCACCGCTGGTTGATCTGACCGAGCATTAAGGTGTCGCCGGCCGGTATTGCAGTGCCTCGGCCAAGTGTTCGCGCTTGATTGCATCGACTTGCTCGAGGTCTGCCAGAGTGCGGGCGACCTTGAGCAGGCGATGGGCCGAGCGCAGCGAAAGCGTCAGCCGTTCACAGGCTGATTCCAGCCATGTCTCATCGGCTGTGGATAACTTGCAGTGCCGCTTCAATCCCGGCAGATCGAGAAACGCATTGGCACAGCCCTGACGCTTCTGCTGTCGTTCGCGAGCCTCGGCCACCAAAGCCGCAGCGCTGGCGCTGTTTTCGCCGGGCTTGGCTGCCGGATTCAACGCGGTTGCCTCCCGCGCCACGGTCAGGTGCAGATCGATACGATCCAGCAGCGGCCCTGACAACTTGTTGCGATAGCGTTGGACCATATCCGGTGTGCACGAGCATTTGCCGCTGGGTTCGCCAAGATATCCACAGGGGCACGGATTCATCGCGGCAACCAATTGAAATCGCGCGGGGAAACGTACGCGATCCTTGGCCCGCGCGATGACGATATGTCCCGACTCCAAAGGCTCGCGTAAAACTTCCAACACCTTGCGATCAAACTCCGGCAACTCATCGAGAAACAGCACGCCGTGGTGGGCGAGGGTGATCTCGCCGGGTTGCGGTTTCGAGCTGCCACCGACCAATGCCGGCCCTGAAGCCGAATGGTGTGGTTGGCGGAAGGGGCGTTGCGGCCAGTGAGTCAGAGGCACCCCGCTGGCGACCGATTGAATCGCTGCCACTTCCAGCGCCTCGCATTCGGAAAGCGGCGGCAGCAAACCCGGCAGACGACTGGCCAGCAGCGTCTTGCCGGTTCCCGGTGGCCCGCTGAACAACAAATTGTGAGCTCCCGCTGCGGCAATCAGCAGTGCGCGCTTTGCGGCTGTTTGACCCTGCACTTCGTTGAGGTCGGGATAGGGCTTGGCAGCGTGCATCAAACCATCGGAAACGTAAGGCTCGACCGGCGTGTGCCCATTGAAATGCGCCACCGCTTCCAGCAAATGATCGACCGCAAACACCTTGAGCCCGGATGCCAGGCACGCCTCTTCTGCATTCGCTCGAGGCACCACCAGCGCCCGCCCGGCCTTGCGCGCCGCCAGTGCCGCCGGCAGCACACCACGCACCGGCCGCACGGCACCCGACAGCGCCAACTCACCCAGACATTCCACCTCGTCCAGGGTCAGGCAGGGCACCTGCACACTGGCCGACAAAATCCCCAAGGCAATCGCCAGATCGAAGCGTCCGCCATCCTTGGGCAGATCCGCCGGCGCCAGATTCAAGGTGATCCGCCGCGCCGGAAATTGCAGTCCGGAATTGATGATCGCGCTGCGTACGCGATCCTTGCTCTCCTTCACCGCCGCTTCAGGCAGGCCGACCATGGTCAGCGACGGCAGACCGTTGGCCAGATGGACTTCGACGGTAACAGCGGGGGCTTCCACGCCAATCTGGGCGCGACTGTGGACAATGGAGAGGGACATGGTCGTTCCTTGAGCTGAATCGGGGAGCCGCTTCATGCGGGTTTTTGAAGGGTAGTTGAGCCGGGTTTCGGTGCTGAAATAGAGGTTTACAAGACGTATCCAGACCCGATGGGCTGTCACTGCTTGCCTGAATTAGAGCGTTGACTCTCGCACGGCATTGAAGGATCATCCCATTCGAGGACTGCAACTGCGCATTCGTCGGGACTGGGCACCAGCAAAAGCTCCCCCGCATTTTTGGCAGCAGAGAAAGCTGGTTTCTCTGAAGTAGTGACGACGGGCTAGCCTGTCGGATTCTGAACCCAAGGCCGTAAAGCCAGGAGCTAAAGAATCGCTGCGACTACTCCTCAAAAAATACTTAAAAGGCGTCCATCGGACGCCTTTTTTTATTTCTGATTTGGTGGTGCTCGTGGTATCTGCCCCACTAACGTGCCATGTGCACGTTTTTGCGGGTACCAAGTCACCACGAAGTAACCAAATCCTGTGGCGCGCTCGTGTCGCGGTTCAAGAATCAGTGTTCCCATAGATGTCCTCAGTACCGCGACCCTGTTTCCACATCGTTGTTCTTTGAACTCACAATAGATTTGCGCCCCCGGGACGATCATTTTCGCAACAATCGCTGCTACCCCATCGGCAGTCTGGCAACCATGCTTGAGCAAATCGGCACTATGGGCTTCCCAAATGTGCACTACGCCAAAACCACTATTCGCTCGACGGTGAATACCTACCCGCAGATAAATCTTCCCGCCTGGCAAGCCGAATTTTGGCATATCGGGGATCGTGCCAAAGATGTAACCACCATCTGGATGCTGAACCAGCGTGTTTTCTTTGAGCTTGAGCAAATCAGACAAGAGGGATCCAGAACCAGAGTGTCTGGCGATCAATGTGTATCGCCTGGAACTCGACGAATAGGATCGACCAGCGCAGGCGAAAGCCACCAGCCTAATCACAGCGAAGAGCTCACGGAATCAGGCGCAGACGCTGATGTTTGTAGGGCCATGCCCTAATATTTGTAGGACGCTGGCGAAAGGGGTGTGAAGGTCTTGTACCGGGAGTCGGATGTTCCACTTTGGCCACTCAACGCAGCCTCTGGAGGCGAAAAATGGACCGCAATGGTATGCGCCCGATTCATCCGGGCGAGGTTCTGAATAAGTAATTCATGGAGCCGTTGGGCATGGCCGTCATGGAACTGGCCATGCCCACCAACTGGCCCGAAAGTGAGATCGAAAAGCTTGTGAAATGCCAGCTCAGGATCTGCGCCGATCTGGCAATCAGCCTCGCCATTCAGCTCAACACTACGCCTGAGTTCTGGATGAATCTCCAATCGACTTACGATTTGCGCAGAGCCCAGCTCCGGCATGCGGGCTCATAGCGATTGCAGCATCCGCGAAGCCCTTTCCACCATGGCCCTGCCCGGGTCGCCCAACCCTCTGCTGAACATTCAGCATCAGATGAGCTTAGAAACCTGGGCTTTTTGGCGCAATCGGACGGCGGTCATTAAGGTTGTAGGACGTTGCGGGGATGGTTCAAGGGCTGAAGATCAAAAGATCGCAGCCTTCGGCAGCTCCTACAGGGGACGCGAATTATTCAGCGGGCGGTGTCAGCTTCGCTTCCATCTCGGCAACCTTGGCTTCGAGGCTTTCGAGGCGGGCGCGAGTACGCGCCAGCACTACCATCTGACTATCGAACTCTTCCCGACTGACCAGATCAAGTTTGCTGAAGGCACTTTGCAGCAGCATTTTGAACTGGCTTTCGATTTCGGCTTTCGGCAGCGGGGTGTCGCCGTTGAAGAGGCGGGAGGCGGTGCCGCTCAGGGCGTCGAGGAAGTCTTTGGGCGCGAGCATGGGAAATGTCCTGGAAACAATGGCCGGCAGTGTATCACGCAGTGTCTATAGTCAATCCCGTTGCACGGATGCACGCTTTTCGCGCAGGGGGACGGACGGTGGCGCACCGTTGTTGTGCGTATCGGCAAAAGCTTTTCTGCCCGAGCGCGTGCAACAGGGGCCAAGAGATTGAAATGCAGGGTTTTTGCCGAGCTGGCAAGGTTTCTGCTTAGTCACCCTCGACCCATGCACTGATGCAGTCGCTGTGACGAATGCAGTGCGGCAGACGAAGCGGGGAGTTTCGTCTGATGCGGTTAGCTGGCGTCAACGATGCGTTACAAAGCCAGGCACTGCGCTTAGACTTGAGACGGGTTTGTTTTCCTGGGGCAAGTCCACCAATTCGGGAGAGAGTTTCATGAAGCTAGTCACTGCCATCATCAAGCCGTTCAAGTTGGACGACGTGCGCGAGTCGCTGTCCGAAATCGGCGTGCAGGGCATTACCGTCACTGAAGTCAAAGGCTTCGGCCGGCAGAAGGGTCACACCGAGCTGTATCGCGGCGCGGAATATGTGGTCGATTTTCTGCCCAAGGTGAAAATCGACGTGGCCATCGACGACAAGGATCTGGATCGGGTTATCGAGGCGATAACCAAAGCGGCCAACACCGGCAAGATCGGTGACGGCAAGATCTTCGTGGTCAATCTGGAACAGGCGATCCGCATCCGTACCGGCGAAACCGATACCGACGCGATCTAAGCGCCGCCACAAACCCAACGCCCCAGGAGAAAACAATATGACTCTGCGTAAATTCGCAGGGCTAGGCGCCCTGTTGTCCATCGTAATGCCCGGCATCGCCATGGCGGCAGACGAAGTGGCAGCGCCAGTCCTCAATTCCGGCGACACCGCCTGGATGCTCACCTCGACAGCGCTCGTGCTGTTCATGACCATCCCCGGCCTGGCGCTGTTCTACGGCGGTATGGTTCGCTCGAAAAACATTCTTTCCGTGCTGATGCAGTGCTTCGCCATTACCGGCCTGATCAGCATCCTGTGGGTCATTTATGGCTACAGCATTGCCTTCGACACCACCGGCATGGAACAGGGCGTCGTCAACTTCAATTCGTTCTTCGGCGGCATGGGCAAGGCGTTCCTCGCTGGTGTCACGCCTTCGAGTATCACCGGCCCGGCGGCGCTGTTCCCTGAAGCGGTGTTCATCACCTTCCAGATGACCTTCGCGATCATCACCCCGGCGCTGATCGTCGGTGCGTTCGCCGAGCGCATGAAGTTCTCCGCGATGCTGATTTTCATGGGCATCTGGTTCACTCTGGTTTATGCACCGATCGCGCACATGGTCTGGTCCGGTAACGGCGGCCTGATGTGGGACTGGGGCGTGCTCGACTTTGCTGGCGGCACCGTGGTGCACATCAACGCCGGTATCGCCGGCCTGGTCGCGTGCCTGGTACTGGGCAAGCGCAAAGGCTTCCCGACCACACCGATGGCTCCGCATAACCTCGGCTACACCCTGATGGGCGCGGCGATGCTGTGGGTTGGCTGGTTCGGCTTCAACGCTGGTTCCGCTGCTGCCGCCAACGGCACTGCCGGTATGGCCATGCTGGTTACTCAGATCGCCACCGCCGCTGCGGCACTGGGCTGGATGTTTGCCGAGTGGGTCACCCACGGCAAGCCAAGCGCACTGGGGATTGCTTCGGGCGTGGTCGCCGGTCTGGTCGCGATCACTCCGGCCGCTGGCACTGTAGGCCCGATGGGTGCACTGGTGATCGGTCTGGCCGCAGGCGTGGTGTGCTTCTTCTGCGCCACCACCCTGAAACGCAAACTCGGCTATGACGACTCCCTGGATGCCTTCGGCGTGCACGGTATCGGCGGTATCCTCGGCGCGATCCTCACTGGTGTGTTTGCCGCACCGGCACTGGGCGGCTTCGGCACCGTGACTGACATCGGCGCGCAGGTCTGGATTCAGATCAAAGGCGTCGGCTTCACGGTGATCTACACCGCGATCGTGACTTTCATCATCCTCAAGGTGCTGGACGCCGTCATGGGTCTGCGCGTAACCGAGGAAGAAGAGTCGGTCGGCCTCGATCTGGCACAACACAACGAACGCGGCTACAACCTGTAAGTACGCGCGATAAAAAATTGCCCGGTTCGCCGGGCATTTTTTTGTCCGGGATTTGTCATTCAAGGTGCGGCTGAAAGGATTTTTCTTACGGCTTTGGTCGTCTTTACGACGAGGCTTTTTCTGCGGGCAATCGCTTACATCGCTGCAGGAATATTAGGGCCTTTGTTTTTTTTCAGAGCACGCTAGAATGCGCCCCGAACGAGCGGAGAACTGTATGTGGCAACAGACTCTGATAACCCTGCGGGCAAGGCCCCGGGGCTTTCATCTGGTGACGGACGAGTTGCTCGCAGGCTTGCCTGAACTCAAGGCCTGTCGGGTCGGTCTGTTGCATTTGTGGCTGCAGCACACGTCGGCATCGTTGACCATCAACGAGAACGCCGATCCGGCAGTTCGTCGCGACTTCGAACGATTTTTCAATCGTCTGATCCCACAAGGAACAGACGGCTACGAGCACAACGACGAAGGCCCGGATGATCTCCCGGCGCACTTCAAGGCCAGCGTGCTCGGTTGCCAGGTCAGTCTGCCGGTTGCGGCAGGGCGGCTGGCACTGGGTACCTGGCAAGGGATTTATCTGGGCGAGCACCGTGATCATGGCGGTGCCCGTAAAGTCCTCGCCACCTTGCACGGTGAACAGGCATGAGCCGCTGCCGGGCAGCGGCAGAAGATTTTTCAACGGCGGCTTCGACAGCCGCCAAAGCTGGTCTATAACTAATCTGCTTTTGGCAAGTCATGAGGTAGAACATGAGCGACGATGATCTGGAAAACGACGACCTCGAAGTAGGCGACGAAGACGAGGCCGAGGAAGGCCTGGAAGCGGCAGCGGAAGACGTTACCGAAGACGATGGCGGTGACGACACGCCGGCCCCGGCTGCCAAAGGCAAAGCCAAGGCTGCGGTCTCGGTCGACGAGTTGCCGAGCATCGAAGCCAAGAACAAGGAGCGTGACGCCCTGGCCAAGGCCATGGAAGAATTCCTTGCGCGCGGCGGCAAGGTGCAGGAAGTGGAGGCCAACGTGGTCGCCGATCCGCCCAAGAAGCCGGATAACAAGTACGGCAGCCGCCCTATCTGAGGCGCGTCGCTCGCTTGCTGAAAAAGCCCGCCGTCGCTGCGGGCTTTTTTATGCCTGAAATAAAGGTTGTGAAGGCAATGCAGACCCTGTGGGAGCTGGCTTGCCAGCGATAGCTGCCTGTGAGACAACATTGATGTTGAATGTTCTGGCCTCTTCGCTGGCAAGCCAGCTCCCACAGGGAATGAAGTTAATTCAGGGTCTGTGTTGCTCATTCCAGCGCGAGAGCACGGCGGGCAATTCGGTCAGGCTGCGAATTTCCGCATCCGGCAAGCGCTCCGCCTCCCAGACCTTGCCTGTCGGGTTGAACCACACCGCGCGCAACCCCGCCTGCTGCGCCCCGGCGATGTCATCGCCAGGATGATCGCCGACATGCACCGCCGCTGCGGGGCTTACACCACCGCGCTGCAACGCTTCATGAAACAGCCGTGCATCCGGTTTGGCGATGCCGATGTCTTCGGCGCACAAGGCGAACTTGAAGTAATCCGCCAGCCCCAGCCGGCGCACGTCGGCATTGCCGTTGGTGACCACGCCGAGGGCGTAATGATTGGCGAGCAGCTCCAGCAGCGGCTCGACCTCCGGGAACACTTCGATCTGATGCCGCGCATGCAGGAACACTTCAAAAGCCTTGTCAGCCAGATCCGACGCCTCGCCGTGGGCATATCCGGCTTCTTCCAGCGCATGGAACAGCACGCGTCGACGCAGCGCGCTGATGCGGTGCTTGAGTCCCGGTTCGCCCGCCAGCACACGCTCGCGAATCGACCATAAATGCTCCACCGGCACCGCGCCCAGGTTCGACGCATGCTCGCTCAGCCATTCGCGCAACACGGTTTCGGCGCTGGCGATCACCGGAGCGGTGTCCCACAGGGTGTCGTCGAGGTCGAAGGTGATCAACTGAATGCTCATGAATCATCGCCTTTCATGCGTTTTGCCCGGGGATGGGCGCTGTCGTAGACCGCCGCCAGATGCTGGAAGTCGAGGTGGGTATAGATCTGTGTGGTTTTGATATCGGAGTGGCCGAGCAATTCCTGCACCGCGCGCAGATCCTGCGAGGACTCGAGCAAATGGCTGGCGAAGGAGTGCCGGAGCATGTGCGGGTGCAGGTTCTGCCCCAGTTCGCGCTCGCCAGCCAGTTTGACCCGCACCTGAATCGCGCGCGGGCCAAGGCGTCGGCCCTGCTGGCTGACAAATACGGCATCGTCTGCCGGGTTGGTCATTGCGCGTAGCGGCAACCAGTGTTCGAGGGCTTCGCGGGCCTTGGCGCCGACTGGCAGCAGCCGGGTCTTGCTGCCCTTGCCGAGCACCTGAACCATGCCGTCGGCGAGATCGAGTTGATCGAGATTGAGCCCGGTCAGCTCGGACAGGCGCAGGCCAGAGGAATAGAAAAGCTCCAGAATCGCCTGATCGCGCCGGGCGAGAAAATCGTCCTCGACCGCACCTTCCAGCAGCTGCAATGCGCGATCGGTATCAAGGGTTTTCGGCAGGCGTCGTTCGCCTTTCGGTGGGGCCAGGCCAGTGGCCGGGTCGTGGTCGCACAGGCCTTCGCGATTCAAGTAGTGATAGAGCCCGCGCACCGCCGAGAGCAGGCGGGCGAGGCTGCGCGAGGACTGGCCTTGCGCATGCAACCGGGCAATCAGGCTGCGCAGGCGCTGGATATCCAGCGCGGCCCAGCTGCCGATGTTCTGCTTGATGCACCAGCCAAGGACTTTATCGAGGTCGCGGCGATAAGCCGACAGGGTGTGCGGCGACACCTGTCGCTCACTGCGCAGATGTTCGCAGTAAGCGTCCAGTTGTCGTTCCATGGTCAGCGTACCGAGCGCAGCGAGCTGTTGACTCGTGGCAGCACACGGCCCATGACCTCGGCGATGTAGCTCAGGAACAGGGTGCCGACCGAACTCTTGTAATGCTGCGGGTCGCGGCTGGCGATGGCCAGAATACCGTGAATGCCCTGATGGCTGATGGCAACCACGGCGGTCGAGCCGATCTGCTGGCGCTGTTCTTCGCCGAAGAGGAAATCCAGCTCATGTTCACGGAGGCTGCCGCTGACGCTTTTGCCTTCGGTGAGCAGGCCGCCGATCGCGGTTTGCGCGTCGGCGTGAGTCACCCAGCGGCCGACCGGTGCGGGGTTGTCGCCGAGCAGGATAAGGCTGACGAAAGGCACCTGGAAATCCTGACGCAGGCTGTCCTCAACGCTGATGACCACGTCTTCCAGGGTCGATGCATCCATCAGCGCGAGAATCAGGCGGCGGGTTTTTTCAAACAGGCGATCGTTGTCACGAGCCACGTCCATCAGATGCGAAAGGCGATGGCGCATCTCGATATTGCGGTCGCGCAGGATGGTCATCTGCCGCTCGACCAGCGACACGGTGTCGCCGCGTCGGTGCGGAATGCGCAACGAGGGCAGCAGCTCTTCGTGCTCGACGAAGAAGTCCGGATGAGCCTCCAGGTAGGCGGCAACTGCGGCTGCCTCGAGGCTCTCGGACGCTGATTCGTCGGCTGGTCGGGCGGGTACCTGTGGCTTGTCGGTCATGATTTCTGCTCGCTCAAAGACGCACTTGTCCTTCGTATACACGCACTGCCGGACCGGTCATCAATACCGGTTCGCCCGGGCCGGCCCACTCGATGGACAGACGCCCGCCGGGCAGGTCGATCAACAGCGGCGAATCCATCCACCCCTGACTGATGGCCGCCACCGCCGCCGCACAGGCGCCGGTGCCGCAGGCCTGGGTTTCCCCGGCGCCGCGTTCCCACACACGCAGTTGCGCGCGATGGCGATCAATGACCTGAAGGAAGCCGACATTGACCCGCGCCGGAAAGCGCGGGTGGTGTTCGATCTTCGGCCCCAGTTCATGCACCGGTGCGCTGTTGATGTCGTCCACGCGAATGACCGCATGGGGATTGCCCATCGACACGGCGGCCAGTTCGACCGTGGTGCCATCGACTTCCAGCTGATAGCTGCTGGTCTGCGCTGGTGCCTGAAATGGAATGTCCGCCGGCACCAGGCGCGGCGCGCCCATGTTCACGCCGATCTGGCCGTCGTTACGCACGTCCAGTTCGATGATGCCGCCCTTGGTCTCGACGCGGATCTGCCGTTTCGCAGTCAGACGCTTGTCGAGCACGAAGCGGGCGAAGCAGCGCGCACCGTTGCCGCATTGCTCCACTTCCGAGCCGTCGGAGTTGAAGATCCGGTAGCGGAAATCCACATCCGGGTTGCTCGGCGCTTCGACGATCAGCAATTGGTCGAAACCGATACCGGTGTGGCGGTCGCCCCATTGCTTGGCGTGTTTGGGCTGAATGTGCGCGTGCTGGCTGACCAGGTCGAGGACCATGAAGTCGTTGCCCAGGCCGTGCATTTTGGTAAAACGCAGCAGCATGGGTTACTCCGGCAGCAGGCTTTCGCCGGCAAACAGCTCGGCCACGGTTTCGCGGCGACGCACTTCAAAAACCTGATCACCATCCACCAGCACTTCAGCGGCACGGCCGCGAGTGTTGTAGTTGGAGCTCATCACAAAACCGTAGGCGCCAGCCGAATGCACGGCCAGCAGATCGCCTTCTTCCAGCGCCAGCTCGCGGTCCTTGGCGAGGAAGTCGCCGGTTTCGCAGATCGGGCCGACGATGTCGTACTTGCGTGCAGCGCTGTCGCGCGGTTTCACCGCGGTGACGTCCATCCACGCCTGATACAGCGCCGGACGGATCAGGTCGTTCATCGCCGCGTCGACGATGGCGAAATCCTTGTGCTCGGTGTGCTTGAGGTATTCGACCTGCGTCAGCAGCACGCCGCCATTGGCAACGATGAAGCGGCCCGGCTCGAACACCAGCGCCAGATCACGCCCGTCGAGACGTTCGCGCACGGCTTTGATGTAGTCGGCAGCCAGCGGCGGCTCCTCATCGCGGTAACGCACGCCCAAACCACCACCGAGATCGATGTGGCGCAGGTGAATGCCGCAATCGCCGAGGCGGTCGACCAGATCCAGCAGGCGATCGAGTGCATCAATGAACGGCGGCAGGGTGGTCAGTTGCGAACCGATATGGCAGTCAACACCGACCACTTCCAGGTTCGGCAGATGCGCGGCGCGCACGTACACGTCTTCGGCATCGGCAATGGCGATGCCGAACTTGTTCTCTTTGAGACCGGTGGAAATGTACGGGTGGGTGCCGGCATCGACGTCCGGGTTCACGCGCAGCGAAACCGGGGCGCGAACACCCAGCTCGGCGGCGACTACTTGCAGGCGCTCAAGCTCATCGGTGGACTCGACGTTGAAGCAGTGCACGCCGACTTCGAGGGCGCGGCGCATGTCGTCACGGGTCTTGCCGACGCCGGAGAAAACGATCTTGTCGGCGCTGCCACCTGCGGCCAGTACACGTTCCAGCTCGCCTCGGGAAACGATGTCGAAACCGGCGCCGAGACGGGCCAAGACATTCAGCACACCGAGGTTGGAGTTGGCTTTGACCGCGAAGCAGACCAGATGCGGCATGCCGGCCAGCGCATCGGCGTAGGCCAGATACTGCGCTTCGATGTGCGCGCGCGAGTAGACATAGGTGGGCGTACCGAAGCGGTCGGCGATGGCGGACAGCGCCACACCTTCCGCGAACAGCTCCCCGCCACGGTAGTTAAAAGCGTCCATGGCGATCCCTTAGTAAACGTCGTGCTTATGAGCCTTGGATGGCTGCTTCTGCGAAGACTGGGCTTGTTCGGCCGGGTCCTGATCGTCATCCGGCAGGTACAGCGGGCCTTTTTGACCACAGGCCGAAACGAGGCAGGCAACCGCGACGAGCGCAGCAAGGGAAGAGATCAGGCGCTTCATGGCGAAATCCTTGAAAATGCGTTAATTGCGCCGGAGTATACCGGCCACCCGGCAGCTTGCCTATGCGAGGGGTTCCCGTCGGGCGGGGCTCCTGTGATGCGCATCATCCCTGTGGGAGCGAGCCTGCTCGCGAAGGCGTCGGCAAATTCAACAGGCTCGTTGCCTGACACACCGCTTTCGCAAGCAGGCTCGCTCCCACGGGGGCGGTGCTGGATGGGCCGACAGGTGCTTGGTCGTTAATCTTTGCAATCGGCCGGCAGCGTCCGTATCTTTCGGCGCTTGAGCCTGATCAGACATTTTTGAGGTTGCCGCAATGAGTTTGTCCGAAGCCCGTTTCCACGATCTGGTCGATGCTACCCAGCAGACGCTGGAAGATATCTTTGATGACAGCGACCTGGATATCGACCTGGAGAGCTCGGCAGGTGTCTTGACCGTCAAGTTCGAAAATGGCTCGCAGCTGATCTTCAGCCGCCAGGAGCCGTTGCGTCAGCTGTGGCTGGCGGCCGTGTCCGGTGGTTTCCACTTCGACTACGACGAAGAAAGCGAGCGCTGGATGTGCGACAAGAGCGAAGAGCAATTGGGCGAAATGCTTCAGCGCCTCGTAAAGCAGCAGGCTGGCGCCGAATTCGATTTCGAAGGTCTGTGATTCGTGACGGATGCCGCGCCTGTTCGCCCGCCGAAACCGCTCTACAGCAACGTCAGCCCGGCGGTGCCTTCGCCCTGCACGGGTGTGTGTCGACTGGACGAGCAGAAAGTCTGTCTCGGCTGTGCGCGCCACGTCGAGGACATTCGCGAGTGGCGCTCGGCGGATGATCAGCGGCGCCGGGTGATTTGCCAGCAGGCTACCGCACGAAAATCCCAAGCCTGTTGATACCGTGGCGAGGGGATTTATCCCCGTTGGGTCGCGTAGCGGCCCCAAAATCTATACGGCTGCTGCGCAGCCGAACGGGGATAAATCCCCTCGCCACAAGGGTTTCACCCAGGCAAAAAAGGGCGTGACTTGTATATTTTTTGAGCTGTGATAGTGTCCGCGAACGCCTCAAACCACCGAGGCACGGTGAAAACCCCGTCTTTTTTGGCGGGGTTTTGCTTTTTTGTGCAGAAGAAAGGAGTCTGCCTGGATCATGACCGCACCTTCCATCACCCTTACCCGTCTGGACGTGCAACGTCTGGAGCGCCTGATCGACAGCCTGAGCGACAAAGACCAGGCTGCGCCGGGCGTGATTGCGCTGCAAACCGAGCTGGACCGCGCCGATACCGTGGTCGGCCACGATGAAGTGCCCGCCGATGTCGTGACCATGAATTCCCGCGTGCATTGCCGCGAAGAAGGCAGTGGCAAGGACTACCACCTGACGCTGGTCTATCCCAAGGACGCCAACGCCGATGAAGGCAAGATTTCCATTCTCGCGCCGGTCGGCAGTGCGCTGCTGGGCCTGAAGGTCGGTCAGCATATCGATTGGCCGGCGCCGGGCGGCAAGTCGCTGAAACTGACCTTGCTGGAAGTGGAATCGCAACCGGTCAACGGCGGCGCCTTTCCCGAATAAATCCCCGCTTCAAACCTGTTCGAGCGCTTCATTCAACGAGCGCTCCAGGTCCGCCTTGTAGCGCAGATACAGATTGCTTGAACTGTGCCCGTCACCGAGCAGACCCGACAGGTCGAGGTCGGTGATGTAGCAGCGATAACGCTCGGTCTCGCGGCGCTGCTCGACGATCTCCCGGGCGACCACGCGGAACAACTGGTCGCCATGCTCCAGCTCGCTGAATTCCCGCTGATTGCAATACAGGGTGACCTGCACTTCGCCGGGTGCGGCTTTGCCGATGATCGCCTGCACGTCGTAGAACGGTTTGTTCACCGGCGTCTGCGGTGCCGGGCGGGTTTCGACCCTGCGCGAGCGTCCCGGGCCTGACGGCAACAGCTGGTAATACAAAGTCTCGGGGCTGCCCGCAGGGCCACCGTCCATCGGCAATTGCGCTTCCCGGCGGTACTGGATCGATTGCAGAAAACGTTGCAGCGGCACCAGCAGACTCTGCTCGTCGTGGTACGGCAGCTGCTGTTGCCACAGCGCATTGAATTCATCCAGCACGTACAGCTCGGCCTGCTGTTCGCTGATGCGATAGAACACCTGAATGCACTCCGGCTGACCCATCGGCAGGATCAGCGCCAGATCGTGATCTTCCAGCGCCATCGGGTCGAGGTGCAGCGGGCTGTAGCGCGGTTGTTCTTCGCCCAGATAATCGAGCAACGCCGGCAGGGTGGCGAGGGCGACATGGTTGACCTGACCCGGCACCAGCTCCAGCACGTGATAGTGCTGCTGCACCTGAATCAGGTAGCGGTGATTCAGCTCGCTGAGCAACAGGGTCTGCGCGGTGTCGACGATTTCTTCGACGCGGCGGGCAATGAATTGCGCGCGGTTGTGGCAGAAGCAGCGCACTTTCAGCGACGGCTGCACAGGGCCGCGCGGCAGGTTGTTGAGGTAATCGCGCAGGCAGTCGAGCAGCGCATGCGCGCCGTCGAAACGATTGACCAGCACTTCGTTCCAGCTGTTGAGCGTGACCTGATCGAGGGTCAGCACCAGATTCTCGCGCACGCCGGCATAGCTCAGCGAGTCGGTGCGTTCGGTGGTCATCAAAATGTTCAGATCACGGTGATGCTTGAGCGGATCGACGCCGACGTTGATCAGCAGCAGCACTTCGCTGGGCACGGCGGCGCGCAGCAAGGGCTCTTCGGCGACGGTGGACAAGGGCAGGGCGATGCACTGCTGCAGGCTGCCGAGCAGGTTGAACAGCTCGAACTCGCTCAAGTCGCTGGTGCCCGGATGCAGGGCCAGGCGGGTGCTGCTGTCGATCACGCCGTTGCGGTGGCACCAGGTCAGCAGTTCAAGTAGCTCGCGACTGCGCTTGATCGGCGCGAAGTGTTCCCACTCCAGCGCCGTCAGGCTGCCGTTGTACAAACCCCACTGGGTCTGCCCCGGCTCCTTTTTGTTCGGCGACTGCACCAGGGTCAGGGTGTCTTCGGCCAGGTCCGGGGCGATGCCCGGATTGATGAACTCGACCTTGTCGGCCTTGCGCTCGAATGCCGCGTAGAGTCGACGGCCGAGCACATTGAGGTCGCGCTTGTTGATCAGGCTGACAGTCTGTTCGCTGCGGGCGAACTGGGTCAGGAAGCGATAGCTGTAGTTGAGTTCGTTGACCAGCGCGCGGCGCTCGGCGCTGACCTGGCGGACTTTCCACTGACTGCGGCTGTCGAGCAGCGCCAGTTGCCGCTGATCCCAGTGCCACTCGCCGGCCAGGCGTTCGAGCAGTGCGCGTTGCCAACCCTGGCTGCGGCTGTTGCCGGTGAGCTTGCGGTTGACCTTCAGATACAGCGCACGGCGCACCAGCTCAAGACGTTCCGGTTCGTTGCGGGCGATCAGGTATTCCTCGATACGCCGGTACACGACCATGTATGGGTCAAGCTCATCGAGATCGAGCTGATTGGCGAATACGGCTTTCTTGAAGCGCAGACTCAGGCACTGCACGTGCGGGTGTTCACTGGCGTACACCTCGGTCAGCAGCAGTTTGAGCACAGACTTGTAGGGCGATTCGATGCCTTTGAACAACTGCCACAACCCGGCACCGATGAATTCCCCGGGCGGAATGGTCGCCATCGGCCCGAGATCGAGGGTTTCGTCGGCGCGAATAAAGCGTTTGGACAGCAGGGTGTGGGTGTAAGCGTCGTAGGCTGTTTCTTCATAGACTGGCACCAGCCACCAGATCGGCGTGCGCCCGGCCAGCCAGATCGCCGTGCGATAAAACTCGTCGAGCAGCAGATAGTGCTGGGTGCTGCCGCAGTTTTCCGAACTGAGCTGAGCATCACGTTCGCCTTTGACGAAGCGCGCCGGGTCGATCAGGAAGAAATGCGCCTCGGCACCCTGGCTCGCGGCCCAGGTTTCCAGCAACTGGCATTTCTTGCGTAGCTCGGCGAGTTCGCTTTCGCTCAGATCTGGGGCATGGCAGACCCACACATCCATGTCGCTCTGATCGGCCTGTGCCAGCGTGCCGAGGCTGCCCATCAGGAACAAACCGTGAATCGGTCGCGGCGGGTTGCTGCCATGGCGCGGTTTGTAAGAAAACGAGCGGGTCAGGCGCTGCGCCTCGGTCAGCGCATTGGCGTCCGGCTCATAATTCGAGAGACCGGCCGGCGTACTGCCCGAGACATAGCCGGGCAGCAACGGATGATTGACGTGAAAGAACAGCGGCAACAGCGTCAGCACGCTTTGCTGGCGCGTCGACAAACCTTCGAGGGCGCGGCCGAGGCGGCCTTCATTGAGTTTGAGAAAACGGGCGCGCAGCTGGCTGAGTACCTTGCGGTCGATGCCTTCGTCCAGGTCGGGGCGGATTTCGTGGGTGCGCGTCATGTCAGCTCAAACCGGCTTGCAGGCTCGGACGTAGAGGGTCTCGGAATGGCCGCAGTTTAGCCTCTGCGCAGCAGGAGGTTTAAGCTGAATTTGTTTTTTGACGTCAGATTTTCATCGGCAGTGATCAGGCTGGCCCGCGGAAATCCCGTGGCAGGAGTTTCCGTGGGCAAAGTCGGAAAAAGTCAGGCGGTTTCCTGCTCTCTCAGAATCGTCAGTACGGTCTGCACGTTTTGCGCGGCATCGCGGCCGAGGCTGGTCAGATAACCGCCATCGGGCTGGTCGGTGAGTTCTTTTTCGAAGAGGCGTTTGGCGGCGGCTATGTGTTTCGGGGCAGCGGTCTGATGAATTTTCAGACCTTCCTGGGAACTGTCCAGGTTGAAGAGTGCAAGGACTTCCAGTTCGGCAACCAACTCAGGGGTAAGCGACATAAGGACTCCAGACTTTCTAGGAATTGGACGACAGCGCCTCTAAGGTGAACCCGCTGGTGCAGCATGTCCAGTGCTCGGATCAGGGGATTTTGTCTTGAGGCGAATTCCAGTGTAGTCCGCATAAAAGATCGCAGCCTTCGGCAGCTCCTACAGGAGATTGGTGCAGGAGCTGCCGAAGGCTGCGATCTTTTGATTTTAGAGCTTTTCCGGTGGCAGCTCTGGCAATGCGCGCAAGGCCGCTTCATACCATTCGGTGTTGAACGCGCGGTCTTCATCGAGCATCGCGTCAATCTCATAGGCAAGCACGTGAGCCATGAGGTTGAGGATCTCTTCGCGCTCCATACCGACCAGAGTCAGCTTGTTCAATGTCGCCTTGGCCGCTGGGGGTGTCGCTTTCGATCTGGTTCTCGATGGCTTCGATCAGCGTCGCTTCGGTGAATGCTTCTTCGTCGTCATCGTTGACGATATCTGTCGGCTCGCTCATGGCAGGCTCCTCAGTGAAAGGCGCCAGTTTACCCGCATTCAGCGGCGTGATGCTGCTGGCGGGAAACGTCGCGGCGATCTATAAACAGGCACTGCCCACCCCGCACGGCCTGGAGGCTCTGTGATGTTCAAGCTCTACGGATTTGCTGTCAGCAACTACTACAACATGGTCAAACTGGCGCTGCTGGAAAAAGGCCTGCCCTTCGAAGAGGTGACGTTCTACCCGGCGCAAACCCCGGAGTCACTGGCGATCAGCCCGCGCGGCAAGGTCCCGGTGCTGGGCGTCGACGCCGGTTATATCAACGAAACCGCGATCATTCTCGAATACCTCGAACAATCACAAAAGGGCACGCCGCTCCTGCCCAGCGATCCGTTCGAGCGCGCGCAGGTATTGGCGATTGCGAAGGAGATCGAGTTGTACATCGAGTTGCCGGGGCGTGCCTGCTATGGCGAGGCGTTTTTCGGTATGACGTTGCCGGAGGCGATCAAAGAGAAGACCCGGACGGAGCTGCTGCTGGGCTTCGCGGCACTCGGCCGCCACGGCCAGTTCGCCCCGTATGTGGCGGGTGACAGCCTGAGCATTGCCGATTTGTATTTCCTCTACAGCGTGCCGCTGGCCTGTGCGGTCGGGCAGAAGCTGTTCGGGATTGATCTGCTGGCCGAGATGCCGCAGGCGAAGGCGCTGCTGGAGCGGTTAGAGCAGAATCCGCACGTGCAGAAGATTGCGGCGGATAAAGACGCGGCGATGCCGGCGTTTTTGGCGATGATTGCTGCCAAGAAGTGAATTTTGTAGCGCTCTGAAGTCAGTCATCGCTGGCAAGCCAGCTCCCACAGGGCTATGGGTCGAACGCAAAATTGTGTTCCACAAAGAACCCTGTGGGAGCGGGCTTGCCCGCGATGCTTCTAGCGGCTGGCCAGCAGGGCCTGACCGCGCGCCACCGCAGCCCTGACCTGCGCCGGCGCAGTCCCGCCGATATGGTCGCGGGCATTCACCGAGCCTTCCAGGGTCAGCACGGCAAACACGTCCTGCTCGATCTGATCGCTGAACTGACGCAGTTCTTCGAGGCTCATCTCGGCCAGATCCTTGCCCGTGTCCACGCCGTATTTCACCGCGTGGCCAACGATTTCATGGCAATCACGGAACGGCAGGCCACGGCGCACCAGATAATCCGCCAGGTCAGTCGCAGTGGAGAAACCGCGCAGTGCCGCTTCACGCATGATCGCGTGTTTCGGCTTGATCGCCGGGATCATGTCGGCAAACGCGCGCAGCGAATCGCGCAGGGTGTCGGCGGCGTCGAACAGCGGCTCCTTGTCTTCCTGATTGTCCTTGTTGTAGGCCAGCGGCTGGCCCTTCATCAGGGTCAGCAGGCCCATCAGCGCGCCGAAGACGCGGCCGGTCTTGCCGCGTACCAGTTCGGGCACGTCAGGGTTTTTCTTCTGCGGCATGATCGAGCTGCCAGTGCAGAAACGATCCGGCAGATCGATGAACTGGAACTGCGCGCTGGTCCACAGCACCAGCTCTTCGGAGAAGCGCGACAGGTGCATCATCGCGATGCTTGCGGCCGAGCAGAATTCGATGGCGAAGTCACGATCGGAGACGTTGTCCAGCGAGTTGCCGCCGACGGCGTCGAAGCCGAGCAGTTGCGCGGTGTATTCGCGGTCGATCGGGTAGGTGGTGCCGGCCAGTGCGGCGCTGCCCAATGGCATGCGGTTGGTGCGCTTGCGGCAGTCGACCAGACGCTCGTAGTCGCGGCTGAGCATTTCGAACCAGGCCAGCATGTGGTGCCCGAAAGTTACCGGCTGCGCGGTCTGCAAGTGGGTGAAGCCCGGCATGATGCTTGCGGCCTCACGCTCGGCTTGCTCCAGCAGGCCTTTTTGCAGGCGGGTGATCTCGGCGAGGATCAGGTCGATTTCATCGCGCAGCCACAGGCGGATATCGGTGGCGACCTGGTCGTTGCGGCTGCGCCCAGTGTGGAGCTTTTTACCGGTGACGCCGATGCGGTCGGTCAGGCGTGCTTCGATGTTCATGTGCACGTCTTCGAGGTCGACGCGCCAGTCGAACTGGCCGGCCTCGATTTCGCCCTGAATGGTCTTCAGGCCATCGATGATGCTGTCGCGCTCGGCATCGGTCAGCACGCCGACCTTGGCCAGCATGGTGGCGTGGGCAATTGAGCCCATGATGTCGTGGCGATACAGGCGCTGGTCGAAAGTGACGGAGGCGGTGAAGCGGGCGACGAAGGCGTCGACGGGTTCACTGAAGCGGCCGCCCCAGGACTGATTGGTCTTGTCAGTGCTCATGAATTCGCTCGTATCGGCTTGAAGAAATGGCGTGAAACGCTGGCGCGGATAATAACAGGGTTGCCAATCCTGTCGCTGACACCGGTCGATACGTTTTTTCGCGGATGTGTCAGGCATGTCCGGCGCGGTCTGCAAGGAATTTACAAAAGGATATTTTTTGATTGAGCAATATCGTTCCGACGAACGTCTACAGTGGACATAAGGGTCGGTGCGAATGCGGATCATGCAAAGGTCCGGCCACTGGCTATAAGAAGAGGGGGCGGGTGAGTTGTACAACGGTCACCCACCGCGAGAAACGCAGGAAACACTGGGCTCTGAGCCGTTCGACCCGGACGCTGGCAAATATTGCTGGCCGACGTACGGCACTTTTTGGCGCTCGGGCTAGTCTTAGCGTGGATCGCGGTGACGGAGGTCACTACACCTGTCTACGCTATCCTTGTGCGAGACTCACGCAGGAATCCAGCGCAATATGAATGTCCTGATCGTTGATGACGAACCCCTGGCTCGCGAGCGCCTAAGCCGTATGGTGAGCGAGCTCGAGGGTTACACAGTCCTGGAGCCCAGTGCCACGAATGGCGAGGAGGCGTTAGCGCTGATCGACAGCCACAAGCCGGATATCGTGCTGCTCGATATCCGCATGCCGGGCCTCGATGGCCTGCAGGTTGCTGCCCGACTGTGCGAACGAGAGACGCCGCCGGCCGTGGTGTTTTGCACCAGTCCCGATGAATTTGCCGTGGAAGCCCTGCAGGCCAGCGCCGTGGGCTATGTGGTGAAACCTGTGCGAACCGAACACTTGAATGAAGCCCTGAAGCGGGCTGAACGTCCCAACCGGGCGCAACTCTCGGCCCTGACCCGTCCCGCTGCCGAAAGTGGCAACGGCCCACGCAGCCACATCAGCGCACGGACCCGTAAAGGCATCGAGCTGATTCCGCTGGATCAGGTGGTCTACTTCATCGCCGACCACAAATACGTGACCCTGCGTCACGAAGCCGGCGAGGTGCTGCTCGACGAACCCCTCAAAGCCCTTGAAGACGAATTCGGCGAACGCTTTGTGCGTATCCACCGCAACGCGCTGGTCGCTCGCGACCGCATCGAGCGCTTGCAACGCACCCCACTGGGACATTTCCAGTTGTTCCTCAAAGGCCTCAATGGCGATGCGCTGATTGTCAGCCGTCGGCATGTTGCCGGTGTGCGCAAGATGATGCAGGGGCTGTGACCCGGTCTTCGCCGGGCCTTTCGAGTTCTTTTACCCGGCATGGCAGGCCAGGGAGGCCGCGCCGGTTCTGATTCAGGTCAAAGTGAAATTGACTGAGCTGTTATTATCCGCCGTATCTATTCAGTACGGATTGTTCCATGTCCCCTCGCGAAATCCGCATCGCCACCCGTAAAAGTGCGCTGGCCCTCTGGCAGGCCGAATACGTCAAAGCCCGTCTCGAGGCGGCCCACCCGGGCCTGCTGGTGACGCTGGTGCCCATGGTCAGTCGCGGTGACAAGCTGCTCGACTCGCCACTGTCGAAGATCGGCGGCAAGGGCCTGTTCGTCAAGGAACTGGAAACCGCGCTGCTGGAAAACGAAGCTGATATCGCCGTGCATTCGATGAAAGACGTGCCGATGGACTTCCCGCAAGGCTTGGGTCTGTTTTGCATCTGCGAGCGTGAAGACCCGCGCGATGCTTTCGTCTCCAACACCTACGCCAGTCTTGAAGGGCTGCCTGCCGGTGCCATCGTCGGCACCTCGAGCCTGCGTCGGCAGACGCAATTGCTGGCGCGTCGCCCGGATCTGCAGATCCGGTTCCTGCGTGGCAACGTCAACACCCGTCTGGCCAAGCTCGACGCCGGCGAGTACGACGCGATCATCCTCGCCGCTGCCGGCCTGATCCGCCTGGGTTTCGAAGAGCGCATCACATCGGCGATCAGTGTCGATGACAGCCTGCCGGCCGGTGGCCAGGGCGCGGTCGGCATCGAATGCCGCAGCGCCGACCACGAAATCCACGCCTTGCTCGCGCCTTTGCATCACGCCGATACCGCTTCGCGGGTGAATGCGGAACGCGCCCTCAACAAACATTTGAACGGCGGCTGCCAAGTGCCGATCGCCTGCTACGCCGTGCTTGAAGGCGAGCAGTTGTGGTTGCGCGGTCTGGTCGGTGAGCCGAGCGGTGGCAAGCTTCTCAGTGCCCAAGCCCGGGCGCCGCGTGCCGACGCGGAAACCTTGGGTGTGCAGGTCGCTGAAGACTTGCTCAAGCAAGGCGCTGACGACATTCTCAAAGCTGTCTACGGCGAGGCGGGTCACGAGTGACAGCCTGGCGTCTGCTGCTGACGCGCCCGGCAGACGACTGCGCGGCGCTGGCCGAACAGCTGGCCGGGCACGGGATTTTCAGCAGTTGTCTGCCGCTTTTGGACATTGTTCCGCTGCCGGTCTCTGACACTATTCGCCAAGCGATTTCGCGATTGCCCGCTTGCAGCGCAGTGATCGTGGTCAGCAAACCGGCGGCGCGGATCGCGGTGGACTTGCTCAAGTCTGAAGGCGCGCCGCCATTGAGCATGCCGTGGTTCAGCGTCGGCGCGGCGACCGCAGGCATTCTTCGCGAACACGGTCTCGATGTGAGCTTTCCGGTTGACGGCGATGACAGTGAAGCCTTGCTGCAATTGCCGCGTCTGCGCGAGGCGCTCGACCAGTCTGGTGCGCAGGTGATGATCCTGCGCGGCGAGGGCGGTCGTGAACTGCTCGCCGAGCGCCTGCGCGCGCTTGGTGCTAGTGTCGAGTATCTGGAGTTGTATCGCCGCGATCTGCCAGTCTACCCGCCAAACGAGCTGCCACGGCGGATCGAAGCGGAACGCTTGAACGGGCTGGTGGTCAGCAGTGGACAGGGTTTCGAGCACCTGCGGCAGATGGCCGGCGATGCCTGGCCGAGGATCGCGCAGTTGCCGTTGTTTGTTCCAAGCCCGAGGGTCGCCGAGCTGGCACGTGCCGCCGGGGCTCAAACAGTTGTGGATTGCCGCGGCGCGAGTGCCGCGGCTTTGCTGACGGCGTTACGGGAATTTCCCGTGCCGTTTTCTAATGCAAAGGATGGATACGTGAGCGAAACAGCCTTGCCAAAAGATGACGTCCAGCCTGCGCTTGATGCCCAGGTTGAAACTCCACCACCGGCCAAAGAGCCGCGCCGAGGCAATGGACTGGCAATTGTCGCCCTGCTGCTCGGCGCCGCCGGTGTCGCCATAGGCGGCTGGGGTGTCTGGCAGGTGCGCCACCTGCAGAACAACACGCAGCAACAGTCGAGTCAGGTGCAGGCGTTGAACGATCAGGCGCAGAGTCTGAAGCTCAACGAACAGCGTCTGACCGAGCGTCTTGCACAGTTGCCCGGTGCGGACGAACTCGCCGAGCGCCAGCGTCTGGTCACGCAACTGCAGGGCGATCAACAGCGCCTCAATCAACGTCTGGAAACCGTCCTCGGCGCCAGCCGCAAGGACTGGCGTCTGGCCGAGGCCGAGCACTTGCTGCGTCTGGCCAGCCTGCGCCTTTCAGCGTTGCAGGACATCAGCAGCGCCCAGGCGCTGGTGCAGGGCGCCGATGAAATCCTCCGTGAACAGAACGATCCGGGTTCCTTCGCCGCGCGCGAGCAAGTGGCGAAAACCCTGGTCGCCTTGCGCAGCACTGAACAGCCGGATCGTACCGGGCTGTTCCTGCGCCTTGGCGCTTTGCGCGATCAGGTCATCGACCTCACCGAGCTGGCGCCGGAGTACAAGGATCGCGGCGAGTCGCTGCTGGGGCTGACCGCCGACGGCGATGGCGCCGGTCGCTGGGCGCAGTGGTGGGACAAGGTGTCGCGCTATATCCGCATCGATTTCAACGCTGACAAAAACGTCAAACCGCTACTCGCCGGACAGAGCCTGAGCCAGGTGCGCCTGGCCCTGAGTCTGGCGCTGGAGCAGGCGCAGTGGGCGGCGCTCAACGGTCAGGCGGCGGTGTACACCCAGGCGCTGGCCGAGGCACGCGATGTGCTCAAGGGCAATTTCAACCCGGACAATCCGCAAAGCAAAGTCATGCTCGAACAGGTCTCCGAGCTGAGCAAGGAACCGGTCACCGTCAAGACGCCGGATCTGACTGGCACCTTGAGTGCGGTGCAGGGGTATCTGGAGCGGCGTAACGTCAATGCTGAAGAATCGGTGAAACCGTTTGCCAAACCGGCCGCCAATGCTGCGCAGGAGGCGACCCCATGAAGCGCCTCTATGTAATCGTGTTTCTGGTCATCGCCGCGACGGCAGCGCTGGGCCTGGCGATTGCCGAGCATTCCGGTTACGTGCTGGTGGCGTACAAGAGCTTCCGCTACGAATCGAGCCTGTGGGCGACCTTGGCGGTGATAGCGGTGCTGTGGCTGCTGTTCTGGGGCATCAAGGTGCTGGTCGAGCTGGTGATGACCTCCACCGGCGTGGTCAATCCGTGGTCGCGACGCAATCGCAGCCGCCGCGTGCAAGTGGCGATCGAGCACGGGCAGCTGGATCTGGCTGAAGGTCGCTGGGCCAGTGCGCAACGGCATCTGACCCGCGCGGCGGAAGCCGAGCGCCAACCATTGCTTTATTACCTCGGCGCCGCACGTGCGGCGAACGAGCAGGGCCAGTACGAAGAAAGTGATCGTTTGCTCGAACGCGCGCTGGAGCGTCAGCCGCAAGCCGAATTGGCAATTGCCCTCAGTCACGCCCAACTGCAAACCGACCGTGGCGACACCGACGGTGCGCTGGTGACCTTGCAGGCAATGCATGAGCGGCATCCGCGCAGCGCGCAGACGTTGCGTCAATTGCAACGTCTGCATCAGCAGCGTGGCGAATGGTCGGCGGTGATTCGTTTGCTGCCTGAGTTGCGCAAGGACAAAGTGCTGCCGCCAGCAGAACTGGCCGAGCTCGAACGGCGCGCCTGGGGTGAGAACCTCTCGCTGGCAGCGCATCGTGAAGAAGACGGTACGGTGGGTCTGCAATCGCTCAAGCGGGCGTGGGAACAGCTGACTTCGGCGCAGCGTCAGGAAGCACCTTTGGTACTGGCCTATGCCGAGCAATTGCGCCAGCTGGGCGCTCAGGTCGAGGCCGAAGAGGTCCTGCGAGCAGCGCTCAAGCGCAAATACGACAGCCATCTGGCGCGGCTTTATGGTCTGGTTCGTGGCAGTGATCCTGCGCGTCAGTTGCAGACGGCCGAAGGCTGGCTCAAGGAGCACCCGGCCGATCCGAGCCTGCTGCTGACCCTTGGACGCCTGTGTCTGCAAACCAGCCTTTGGGGCAAGGCCCGTGACTATCTGGAAAGCAGTCTGCGCGTGCAGCGCAATCCGGAGACCTGTGCGGAGTTGGCCCGTCTGCTTGCACAGCTTGGCGATACCGAGCGCAGCAATCAGTTGTTCCAGGAAGGTCTGGGGCTGCTTGATGAACGCCTGCTGGCGGCGCCTCTGCCAGTCTCGGCGAAGGTCTGAAAAGCGAGGGAGGATGCTCCCTCGTGAACTTCGATGACCGAAAATTCCCCTTCTTTGCGCTCTAGAGACAAAGTCCTACAAAGCGCTTCACCGTTTCCTATCGAGCCTGTCGGGTTTTCCCTACACCTGTGGTGAACTGTCGGCAGGCCCTTGCCTTGAAAGGCTGACACGCTTTCCTCTACCGTAACCGTCTGTCTCTACTGTTACGGAAAAGCCATGTCGTTGGCCTGCTCACGCTCCTTGTTCTTCATGGCTTTCATTGCGGGGGCCTTTGCTCTGGGAGCTTCCTATTACCTCGAATACGCGGTCGGACTGACGCCTTGCAGTCTGTGCCTGGTGCAGCGGTTGTTCCTCACATTGCTGTGCATCGGCTGCGGCGTGGCGGCGGTGCATGGCCCCCGGCGCGTTGGCTTATGGTGGTACTGGCTGTTTGCACTCGGCGCAAGTCTGGGTGGTACCACCGCCGCGTGGCGGCAGGTGTTGATCCAGAGTGATTCGATGCTGCAACTGGTCAAATGCTCGCCCACCGTGGAGTCAATGTTCAGCGACCTGCCGTGGATCTGCGCCCTGCAACGGATGTTCAACGGCGGCGCCGATTGTGCGGACATCTCCTGGACGCTGTTCGATCTGAGCATCCCCGAATGGAGCCTGCTGTTTTTTGTCGGTGTGTCGATCCTTGCGGTTTATCAGTTGTTGCGTCTGATCTGGAGCGCTCTGCAACGACCGGTCAGCGACGAAGCGTCGCACCACCTGCTGGTCAGGGATTAAACACTTGTATGAACTTTATCTCCTGCGTACCTTGAAGCCATAGGCGTGCGGGCATAATCTGGCCGGCACGTGTCATTGGATTTATGTTGCTCGATGACGCTCTGCCCGATCGTCCACCAGTCAAATCAGAACAGGGGCGCGGGTGTAGAGCAGCATGACCCACAAGGGAAGAGAGATCGCCATGCTCGAAAGTTGTCAGAATGCTCAGGAACGTTGGGGTGGAGTTCATCTGCTGATCGACCGCTGGTTGCAGGAGCGTGAAGAGCTGATTGGCGCCTACGACAAGCTCGGTGCTAAGCCTGATTCGCTGTCCGAGAGCCGCAAGCCTTTGCAGGAATTCTGCGGAGTGCTGGTCGATTACGTATCGGCGGGGCACTTCGAAATCTATGAACAGCTGACTGGCGAAGCCAAGGCGTTCAACGACAAGCGCGGTCTGGAACTCGCCGAGACCATCTACCCGCGCATCGACGTCATTACCGAGAAGCTGCTGGCCTTCAATGATCTGTGCGACGAAGGCAAATGCGTTGCGGAGAAATTCAAGGAATTGGGCGGCTTGCTGCATGAGCGCTTCGAACTTGAAGACTGCCTGATCGAAGTGCTGCACACGGCGCACAAGGCAGAAGATCCGGTTCAGGCCTGATCCACGTCCTTCATGAAAAAACGGTGCGCCCGCAAGCGCACCGTTTTTTTATGCCTGATCAGCTCGTCGCACCACGCAACTCCACTTCAAAAACCAGAGGCGTGAACGGCGCAATCAGGTCGCCGGCACCGTCGGCACCATAGGCTTGATCCGATGGAATCACCAGCCGCCATTTCGCCCCCACCGGCATGTTCTGCAAGGCGGTGCGCCAACCGGCGATCACACTGTCGAGGTTGAACCATTGCGGCTGGGTGTTCTGATCGAACACGGTGCCATCCGGCAGCTTGCCGATATACAGCACCTGCACTTTGCCGTCGGCGCCGGCCTTGGCGCCAGTGCCCGGAACCAGTTCAGTCAGGAGAATTCCATCGGCCAGTTCCTTCACCCCCGGTTTGGCTTTTTCCGCACTGAGAAAGCGTTGCTCGTTTTCCATCGCCGCGTCGCTCGATTGCCGTGATGCCTGCTCGGCATTTTGCGATTCATGGTCGGCCAGAATCTGTTCGATACGCGCTTCACTCAGCGCCAGTGGCTTGCCCTGATACGCCTGTTGCAGACCTTCGATCAGCGCCTGGATCTGCAACTGCGGCACCTCTTGGCGCAGTCGTTCGCCGAGGCTGGCACCGAGGCTGTAAGCCAGATCATGAGCATCGTTCGCCGTGGTTTTTTCATCGGCATACGCCGTCGAAAAAAACACGCAGAGGGACAAAATAAAGTAGCGCGACATGGGCACTCTCCGACCTGAGATGCGGGGGATTATGCCAGTGCAAACGTCTGCATCGGTGAACTGCTTTTTCCTCGGCGCAGAACATTTCGGCTGCGGTGCAACGCAACGGTGCAGATACTGTCAACATGCCCTAGCGGCGGTATCAGCAGAGGTCTAGTATGAGCCGCACTCACGTCAGCCAGGAGGTAAACCATGTCGGCCACCAAGAAGCCTGTAAATACTCCGTTGCACTTACTCCAACAATTGTCGGGCAGCCTGCTCGAGCATTTGGAAAACGCTTGCTCGCAAGCCTTGGCTGATGCTGAAAAACTGCTCGCCAAGCTGGAAAAACAGCGTGGCAAGGCGCAGGAAAAACTGCACAAATCGCGCACCAAGTTGCAGGACGCCGCCACTGCCGGCAAAGCCAAGGCTCAGAACAAAGCCAAGTCTTCCGTGAAAGAACTCGAAGAGCTGCTCGACGCTTTGAAAGATCGTCAGTCCGAAACCCGCAGCTACATTCTGCAACTCAAGCGCGATGCTCAGGAAAGCCTGAAACTGGCCCAGGGTGTTGGTCGCGTTCAAGAAGCAGTGGGCAAAGTTCTGTCGTCGCGCTCGGCCAAACCGGCAGCAGCACCAGCGAAGAAAGTCGCTGCTAAACCTGCTGCAAGCAAAGCCCCGGCGAAGACCGCTGCGGCGAAACCTGCTGTTGCGAAAACCGCCGCCAAACCAGCGGCGAAGGCGCCAGTGAAAGCGGCTGCCAAACCAGCGGCGAAAACTGCAGCGAAGAAGCCGGCGGCGAGCGCGGCAAAACCGGCGGCTAAAACCACCGCAGCCAAACCTGCTGCAGCCAAGCCAGCAGTGAAAGCCACCCCTGCCAAAGCCGCTGCAAAACCGGCCGCGAGCAAAGCTGCACCGGCGAAAACCGCAGGCGCCAAACCTGCTGCCAAAGCAGCAGCGAAACCAGCAGCAAAACCTGCTGCCAAGACCGCCGCTGCGAAGCCTGCTGCCAAGACTGCGGCCAAGCCGGCCGCCGCCAAACCTGCTGCGAAAGTGGCGGTAAAACCGGCTGCCAAACCAGCCGCAACATCGGCAGCAAAACCTGCGGCAAAAACCACTGCTAAGCCGGCCGCCGCCAAGCCTGCTGCCAAACCCGCTGCTGCCAAGCCTGCCGCTGCTGCAAAACCGGCCGCCAAGCCAGCCGCAAAACCAGCGGTGAAAAAGCCTGCAGCTGCCAAGCCAGCCGCGACCAAAACGGCTACCGCTCCAGCGGCCAAGCCTGTCACTGCCGCTACCCCGGCTGCTCCAGCTGCGTCGGCACCGTCGTCCGCCGCCCACTCGACCCCTTCGACTGCGCCAGCACCAGCCGCTTCGTCGAACGTCAGCAGCACCCCGACCAGCGCTTCCTAAGTGCCGGTTGCCGCGACGCGCAGCACTTGCAGCGCGTCGCGGTTCAGGCTGGCGGCATTGCCGGCCAGGTCTTCAAGCCAGGTCACCGAACCTGCATCGTTGCGCGTCCACTCCTGCGCCACACCTTCAAGGCGTGAAAGCAAGGTGCGCTCAGCTTCAAGCTCCAGTGATTTGATCTGCTCGCGCATGCCGGCCACCACCGCATCGTCGACGGCCCGCGCTTTCCATTGCAGGCGCAGGGTTCGCAGCGGCTGCACCACTTCGATATCCCATGGCGCGGTCAAGGCCTTGAGCAAGCGTACGCGCGGCTGATCGCAGGCCACCGCGCGCTGCTCCAGCCACAAACCGCACAGCAGCAGGCAGACATTGGCGCCCGCCGTTTGCAATTGCAGGCAGGCATCTTCCACACCCGGGCGGGCGTAGACATCAAGGGCAAAGCTCCACAGGTCAGAGGACATCGTGCTACTCGCGCCAGTTGTGAGCGAAGCTGGTAGACTCCGCCGCCATTATGATCCGACTTCAGAACCTGACTTTACAGCGTGGCCCGCAACGTCTGCTAGAAGACGCCGAGCTGACCCTGCACGCCGGCCACAAAGCCGGCCTCATCGGCGCCAACGGTGCCGGCAAATCCAGCCTGTTCGCCTTGCTGCGCGGCGAGTTGCACCCGGATTCGGGCGACTGCCTGCTGCCGGCCGACTGGCGCATCGCGCACATGCGTCAGGAGGTCGACACCCTCGAGCGCCTGGCGGTCGATTATGTGCTCGATGGCGACCTGCGTTTGCGCGAGGTGCAACGCGAGCTTGCCGCCGCCGAGGAGGCCCATGACGGCACCGCACTGGCGCGCCTGCACGCTGAACTCGACAGCGCCGACGGCTACACCGCCGATGCGCGGGCGCGCAAGCTGCTCGCCGGTCTTGGGTTCACCAATGAGCAGATGGATCGTCAGGTAGGCGATTTCTCCGGTGGCTGGCGGATGCGTCTGAATCTGGCGCAGGCACTGATGTGCCCGTCGGATCTGCTGCTGCTCGACGAACCGACCAACCATTTGGACCTCGATGCGATCATCTGGCTCGAAGAGTGGCTGAAGAGTTATCCGGGCACCTTGCTGCTGATTTCCCACGATCGGGATTTCCTCGACGAAGTGGTCGATCACGTTGCCCATGTCGATCAGCGCAAACTGACCCTCTACCGTGGCGGCTACACCGCGTTCGAGCGCGCCCGTGCCGAGCGTCTGGCCCAGCAGCAACAGGCCTACGAGAAGCAGCAGGCGCAGCGTGCGCACATGGAAAGCTACATAGCCCGCTTCAAGGCGCAAGCGACCAAGGCCCGTCAGGCGCAGAGCCGGATCAAGGCGCTGGAGCGCATGGAAGAATTGTCGGCGGCTCACGTCGATTCGCCGTTCGACTTCGTCTTCCGCGAGTCGACCAAGATCTCCAGCCCACTGATCGACCTGTCCGATGCGCGCCTGGGTTATGGCGACAAGACCATCCTCGAGAAGGTCAAGCTGCAACTGACCCCGGGTGCGCGGATCGGTCTGCTCGGGCCGAACGGCGCGGGTAAATCGACGCTGATCAAGAACCTCGCCGGCGAGCTCGAACCGCTGGCCGGGCGCCTGACCCGTGGCGAAAACACCGTGGTCGGCTACTTCGCTCAGCATCAGCTCGACTCGCTGGACTCCAAGGCCAGCCCGTTGCTGCATTTGCAGCGCCTCGCGCCGGGTGAGCGCGAGCAGACCTTGCGCGATTTCCTCGGCGGCTTCGACTTCCGGGGCGCGCGCATCGATGAGCCGGTGCTGAATTTTTCCGGTGGCGAGAAGGCACGTCTGGCCCTCGCGTTGATCGCCTGGGAACGGCCGAACCTGCTGCTGCTCGACGAACCGACCAACCACCTCGACCTGGAAATGCGCCTGGCGCTGACCATGGCCCTGCAGGAATTCAGCGGTGCGGTGCTGGTGGTCTCTCACGATCGGCACTTGCTCAAGAGCACCACCGACAACTTCTATCTGGTCGCTGACGGCAAGGTCGAAGAGTTCGACGGCGATCTCGAAGACTACGCGCGCTGGCTGGTGGAATACCGTCAGCGCACTGCGCCGGTCAGCAACACGCCTGTCAACCCGGACAAGACCGACAAGAAAGCGCAGCGCCAGGCGGCGGCAGCGTTGCGTCAGCAACTGGCGCCGCACAAGCGCGAGGCCGACAAGCTTGAAGCCGAGCTGGGCAAGCTTCACGAGAAACTGGCCAAGGTCGATGCCAGCCTCGGTGACAGCGATATCTACGAGCCGGCGCGCAAGAATGAATTGCGTGATCTGCTCGCCGAACAGGCCAAATTGAAGGTGCGTGAAGCCGAGCTGGAAGAAGCCTGGATGGAAGCGCTGGAAACCCTGGAAAGCATGCAGGCGGAGCTGGAGGCGTTGTCCTGATGGAAGCCTTCAAGCTGCCTTTCTCGGCGGTGTGGGTCGAACCGTTGTGGTTCACCGCGCAGATTCTGCTGATTCTGCTGGCCGGTTACCTGACCCAGCGTTTCGTCGCCAAAGGCCTCACTCGCCTGGGTGAGCGCTATCCGTTTCCGCCGCAGTTGCTGATGCCGCTACGCGGCGTGTTGCGCTGGCTGATCATGGGCAGCGCGCTGCTCTTCGTGCTCGAGCGCCTCGGCGTTTCGGCCACGGTGCTGTGGACGGCGCTGTCGGGATTTGTCGCGGTGGCGGCGGTGGCGTTCTTCGCCATGTGGAGCGTGCTGTCGAACCTGCTCTGCGCGATTCTCATCTTCACCGTCGGGCCGTTCCGCCTCGGCGACGTAGTCGAGCTGGTGGATACCACCGACAAGCCTGGCGTCAAAGGCCGGGTGATCGCGATCAATCTGCTCTACACCACGCTGGTCGAGGCCGAAGAGTTGGGCACCGGCAGCGCCATGGTGCAGGTGCCGAACAGCCTGTTCTTCCAGCGTTCGGTGCGGCGTTGGCGCGGGACAGATGTGTTTCCGTCGAGTGGCTTTGAGAAGTAGCTTTTCCAGCAAGATCAAAAGATCGCAGCCTTCGGCAGCTCCTACATTTGGAATACGATCCCTGTAGGAGCTGCCGAAGGCTGCGATCTTTTGCTTTTAGCCCCAAACAGCATTAGTTTTGACGACTTGTCACAAGCATCAGCCGAGGTGTGCGATGGAGCTTCAAACATGGCTGGCATTTTTTGCCGCCTGCTGGGTGATCAGCCTGTCCCCGGGCGCGGGCGCCATCGCGTCGATGTCCAGCGGTCTGCAGTACGGATTCTGGCGCGGCTACTGGAACGCACTGGGCCTGCAGATCGGTCTGGCGGTGCAGATCGCGATTGTCGGCGCGGGTGTTGGCGCTGTGCTCACCGCTTCGGCCACAGCATTCCATGCGATCAAATGGTTCGGTGTCGCCTATCTGGTTTACCTGGCGATCAAGCAATGGCGGGCGCTGCCCATGGACATGAGCGATGACGCCGCAGTGCGGCCGATCGGCAAGCCGCTGGCTTTGGTGTTTCGCGGCTTTCTGGTGAACATCAGCAACCCCAAGGCGTTGGTGTTCATGCTCGCGGTGTTGCCGCAGTTCATCAATCCCCATGCGCCGCTGCTGATTCAGTATGTGGTGATCGGCGTGACCATGGTTTTCGTCGATCTGATTGTCATGGCCGGCTACACCGGACTGGCGTCGAAGGTGCTGCGCCTGTTGCGCACGCCCAAGCAGCAGAAACGCATGAACCGCACCTTTGCCGGGTTATTCATTGGCGCGGCGGCGTTCATGGCGACGTTGCGCAAAGCGGCGGCGTAAACCGCTCGGACAGAAAAAAGGCGACCTCAAGAGGTCGCCTTTTTCATTTCTACCGAGACATCGGGGCAAGCGAGCTTTTGTGGCGAGGGGATTTATCCCCGTTGGACTGCGCAGCAGTCCCAATCGTCTTGAATCAATAGCGAGGGCCGCTTCGCGACCCAACGGGGATAAATCCCCTCGCCACAGAGCCCTTCGCCACAAAAGTCCTCAGATCGGCTCAGCGTAAAATCACCGGCGCCGTATCACGCGGCAGATTATTGCGCTGCGGCGCTTCACGCGGCTGCTCATAACCGTCACCGCCACCGAGTTGCATGCTCAGTTGCCCGGCCACGTCTTCGCCCAAGGCCTTCGACACCTCACGCACCACCCGCGGACGGTTCAGCGAGATCTTGATGTCGCGATGGTTCACCAGTTTGGTGTCCTGCGCTTCGCCCATCGCCGTAAAGGCCGAGGTGATCTCGTAGGTCTTGGTGTTGATCAGGCTGAAATCCGCCACCAGCGTCAGGCCCAGCACCGCCGAGTAGCTGTCGGTGTGCGCCAGCTCGTTGATGTCCTGGGTGAAATCGATGTCGGACACGGTGCCGAACAGCACGTAGTCGGCGCCTTTGAAGTTGCCGGCCTTGATGCGCTTGATCACGTCATACACGTCGCCTTTGGATGAGGCGGTATACGGCGTGCCCTGCACCAGCTGGAACATGCCGGTACGCAGGATTTCACCCTTGATGTCGCCGGTGAATTTGCGCAACTCGCCCTGTTCGATGTAGCTGGTGGTCGCTTCGATCTCGTTGTAGCTCGAAGAGCCGCTGGCGCTGTAGTAACTCTCACGATGATTACTCTGCGCCGAAACGATGTGGATGTATTGCTCCACGCGCTCCTGATACGCCAGATCCGTCACCGCCACTTTCGGGGCCGCCTGCGCGCTGAACGCGCAAGCCAGGGCCATCATGCCAATCCATGTGCGCATCGATTAACGCTCCGTGGTTTTGCGGATCTCTTTTTCGTCCATCCACTCGGCCAGACCGCTTTCGACGTCGATCAACTGCAGGCTGAATTTGTAGAAGACGTCCTTGTAGTCGCTGCTGCGCTTGACGATCGAGCTGATCGAGCCTTCGATGCGGTACTTGGCGGCAACCATGTTGCCGGTCTTGGCCACGGTGCTTTTCTTGTACAGGCCGCTCTGGTTTTGCAGCTTGAGCTGGTCAACCTGGCTCTGCATTGCATTGTTGTCGCTGGCGAAGCGCGCAACACCGGTCTTCATCAGCTGGGTCTTGATGCTGGTGGTGATTTCGCGGGTGTCGATGTACTCGCTGGTCTTGTTCTTCACATCGTAGACCTGAACCACCGGACGGCCCTGCAGAATGCCGGACTGGGCCAGCGAGCGGGTCATCGACTCGGCGATCATTTGCAGGTCGGTCGAACCGAATTCGTTGGTGACGGTTTCAACAGCCTTGGTGTCGCCGTAGCTGATGTTCTTGCTGCCCAGGGTCGGCGAGGTGTTGGCGCAACCGGAGGCGAGCAGGGCGATGACGGCGATGCAGGAAAAGCGTGCAAACATGAGAAAGCTCTCTCAATCAGAAATAGGGTGGCGGGCTTAAGGCGTCTTGATTTCCAGACGGAAATCCACGGCTTTCGGGGTCGGGGCGATGGCCTGAATGAAGCTGGTCTGGGCGCCGTACATCATCTGGCTTTTCCACACTTCTTCTTCGGCAACCGGGAAACCTTCGGCGCCGAGCCAGGCGAAGCGGTAGTAGAAAATCTTGTTGCTGTTAAGGGTGTTGCTCAACTGCACGTTGACGGTCATGAAGCCGTTTTCACGAGCCACGCGCATGGCGCCGACGACGATGTGTTTCTGCGGGCCCATGGCCACGACTTTGCTCGCGGCGCTGCCCGGCTCCGGCGGTGGCGGGGTGGCGCAGCCTGCCAGCAAGGCGAGGGCGGCGACGGCGATGATCTTCAAGCGCATTGCAAAGACTCCGTTCTTAAGGTTGTTTGAGGCTGGCGACGTTGGTCGCGGCAGCGCTCGGCATTACGTGAGCAGCGATGCCGCCAGCGAATACCTGGTTGCCCACGGCACGCAGGCTGATCACTTGGTAACGCTGGTCGACGGTGACCTTGACCACCGAGCCGCCGACGGCGCTCGGCAGGGTAACCTGATGCTCACCTTTTTTCAGGCGCAGACGCACCACTTGGGTGTTGTCCGGCAGGGTGCGCCATGTACGGGTATCGGCACCTTCGAGCACTGCTGAAGAAATACCCACAGCGAGACCGGCCAGCGGATTGGTTTCGTTGATCTGCTTCTGCGCCACGCCTTTGGTGATCGCGCGCACGGTGGTGCGCACGATGATCCCCGGCATGTCATCACGCAGGGCGCGGCGGGACATGGCGGTGGTGCTGTTCAGCGCGGTCAGGTCGACCTGCTTGCCGTCGACGCCGATCTGCGCAAAGGCGCGGTGGAGGTGTCCGGTTTGATGATCGGGAACGACAACGGGGTGATCACCACGTTGTTGGAAATCGGCAGCGGCAGCGGTACGCGAATCGAGTCACGGGCCGGGGCCAGACCGCTCTGCACGACGATGAGAATGTCGCTGTCATCGGATTTGGAAGGCTTGTCGAGATTGACCAGCGCCTGCTCGAGCAGCGGCGTGTTCGGGCGCAATTCGGCAGCCTTGCGATAACCCGGCGCGGCCAGATCCTTCTCGCCCAGGGCTTCGTAAACGAAACCGGCCAGGTAATGGCTGAACGCACTCTGGTAGCTGTTTTTCAGGCCGACCACTTCCGGCGCGTCGAGGCTGGCCACCGGATAACCCTGCAGATCCTTGTACTGGGTCTTGATGCCTTCTTTTTCGGCCTGTTCTTCGCTCTTGAGGTATTCCTTGTCGCGCAGGTCAGCGATCACCGCTTCGCGTTCGTGGGTCTTTTTGATCGCAGTGCGGGCGCCATCGAAATCGTTGACCGCCAACAGGTTCAAGGCCATCTGCGTGGTCAGCATGACTTTCTCGTAGTCATAGCCTTCGTAGCGACGCACCTTGTCGTTGACGATGAAGCTGCCGAACTGTGCCAGGTACTTGGCCGAATCGAGCTTGACCGCGTCTTCCCACTGACCGACCACCTGATCGGCGCTGCCCCAGGCGTTCTGGCTGCCTGACAGGTCGCCCTTGGCGCGCAGCAGTTCGCCTTTCTCGAAGTAATAGAGCAGGTCTTTGTCGGTACCGGTGTTGTTCTTCTCCAGCAGGGTCAGCGCGGCGTCGACGTTGCCGGAAGCCAGTTGCTGATTGGTCTGGGCCAGTTCGGAATCGTAGTTGCGAAACGCTGCGCAGCCGGACAACAGCGTGACGGCGCTGAGCGCGAGCAGCATGGGAGCGCGGAATGCCATGGGTACTTCTTCCCTGAGTAACAAAACTTGCAGCCGCGTGTGCTGGTCGGGCTGGTGTGACCTATCGACGGTGGCGCTGGCCTCCTGCCAATTCCTCATGCGTGAGGAGCTTTTGATGCCGGCTCGCTGGGCGAGGGCGCGGCATTATAAACGTGGGGTGATGGCTATGTAATAGCTTTTTGGGTGCATTTCTAGATGTTGTGCCATCACTTCTCCGCAGAAGCGGGTTTATCCAACGCGGGTTTTTGATTCGGTACAAAGGCTGATCCGACGGTATAGACCTGATCCCGGAATACCCGCAGGTGCAGAATCTGGCGGTCCTGGTCGACGCGCATTTCAAAAGGGTGGTCGATGGACGCAGGCGCAAAACGGAAGGTATGCAGGCCTTTCTTCAAGCGCAGGCGGGCGACCAGCGTCTTGTCCGGCAACGCTCGCCATGTGCGGGTGTCGGCTTCTTCGAACGGATCATGCTGAGTGACGATCAACGAGGCTTTCGCCGGGTTGCGCTCGTTTTCCTGCGCTTGACCGATGGCGGCCATGTTGGCGCGGAACATCGCCCGCGAGATGATTTGCGGCATGTCGTCGCGCAGTGTGCGCATGGACATATCGGTCACGCTATTGATCACTACCAACGGCTGTTTGCGACCGTCTACGGTGATATGGCTGAAGTTGGGCGTGACCGCGTCCGGCACCATCACCGGGAATGAAATGGGCGCGATGATGACCAGCGTTTCGTTCAGACGAACCGGGATCGGCACCTGCACGGAGCTGCGAGCCGGGGCCAGGCCACTCTGGATAATCAGCAACACATCGCTTTCATCGGCTTTCGCTGGCGGTTTGTCGAGATTGCGCAGGGCCTTTTGCAGCAAGGGCATGTCCGGCCGCAGTTCGATCGCCTGACGATAACCGGCCGCCGCGAGGGCGCGCTCGCCGAGGGCTTCATAGGTGAAACCGGCCAGATAGTGGCTGAACGCACTCTGGTAGCCGTTTTTCAGCTCGACGACCTGTGGCGCATCAAGCAAGGCGACCGGGTAGCCTTCCAGCTCCTTGTAATGGAGAACTTTGCCTTGAGCTTTTGCCTGTTCCTCGGCCGCTTCGTATTGCTTTTCACGCTGGCGGGCGATCAATGCTTCGCGTTCGTGGGTTTTCCTGATGTCTGCGCGGGCGCCGGCAAAGTCATTGACGGATAGCTGGTTCAAGGCCATTTGCGTAGTCAACATGACCTTTTCGTAATCGTAGCCTTCATAGCGCCGCAGCTTGTCGTTGACCAGCATCGTGCCCATTTCATCACCGAAACGGGCCAGTAATTTCATCGCGCCGGACGGGTTGGCTTCCTCGCGCTGGAAGATCATGCGGTCGGCATTGCGCCAGGCGTCCTGGCTGTCGGGCAGGGCACTGCCAGCGCTGAGGATCGCGCCTTTTTCCAGGTAATACAGCAGATCCTTGTCTTCCCACGGGTTGTTCATTTCCACCAGTGCCAGAGCCCCGGTCAGATTGCCCCGGGTCATTTGCTCGGTGGTCTGCTGCATTTCAAGATCGTAGTTGCGATAGGCGGCACAACCGCTCAACTGAACAGCGACGCAAAGCAGCAAAACGAACGGAAGACTCCGCATTGAGGTTGATTCCTTGCGCGCAAATGCTCTGGGGCGGGCAGTATAAAGTGGATGGTGGCAAATGGCTGCGATCTTGATCGAGCGTCAATCGGCAGCGGGCAGTGCGGCAATACTCGGCGACAAACGCTGCTGCCGTCTGCCGGGTATTTCCTGCCAATCAAAGCGAAACGCCGACAAAGCTTGAGAGAAATGTCTTCGAAGTGAACAATATGTAACTTCGCATTTCCATTTGAGATTCGTTCATGACTGCCTCGTCCCGATTGCTGGCCTGGCTGCTGTTCCCGTTATTGTCCCTGAGCAGCCTGCCGCTGCTGGCCGATACCGTGGAAGGCGCGCCGCAAGCGTTGCACCTGCTCGATTACATCAGTGCCGATTACCCGCCGACGGTCGCGGCAGGCAAAGTCATCGACGATGGCGAATACCGCGAGCAGCTGGAATTCACCCAGGTTCTGCAAGGCTTGATCACTGCATTGCCAGTCAAACCGGAAAAAGCCGCGCTGGAACAGGGCGTCGAGTCTCTGCACGCCGCCATCACTGCGAAGCAGGACGGTGCCGATGTCGCCCGTCAGGCCCGACAGCTGGGGGCGAAACTGGCGGTGACTTATGAAGTCAGCCAGGCACCGATCATCACTCCGGACCCGACACGCGGTGCGCCGCTGTATGCGCAAAATTGCTCGGTGTGCCATGGCGACACTGGTGCTGGCGACGGCCCGGCCGGTGTCGGTCTGACCCCTGCGCCAGCCAACCTGCGCGACGCTGCGCGGATGGATCACCTGAGCCTGTACGCGATCTACAGCACCCTCGGCCAGGGCGTCGAAGGCACCGACATGCCGGCGTTTGCCGATCAGCTCGATGATCGCCAGCGCTGGGATCTGGCCACCTACATCGCCGGCTTCAGCGCCGATGCGGCAGCCGCCAAGTCCGACAAGGTCTACAACATCGCTGACCTGGCCCGCCAGACCCCGGCCGAAGTGCAGGCGGCGGAGGGCGCA
This sequence comes from Pseudomonas sp. AC255, assembly GCF_979258175.1. Taxonomy (NCBI): domain Bacteria; kingdom Pseudomonadati; phylum Pseudomonadota; class Gammaproteobacteria; order Pseudomonadales; family Pseudomonadaceae; genus Pseudomonas; species Pseudomonas sp. AC255. Next base: position 5,584,967 of record NZ_OZ409841.1, read on the forward strand.
GAGGTCGCGGCGACGTTCCGTGCCCAGCGCGCGCAACCACCGCAGGTCAAGCGCGGGCCGGCGCAGTTGCTCGATTACACCGCCGCCACGCTGGACAAAAGCCTCGCGGCCTACCGTGCCGGTGAGCACGATCAGGCCTATGACCTGTCGGTGGCGGCGTATCTGGAGGGCTTCGAACTGGTCGAAAGCTCGCTGGATAACGTCGATGCCAACGTGCGCAAGGACACCGAAAAATCGCTGATGGCGTATCGGCAGTCATTGCAGGATGGTCTGCCGGTCGAGCAGGCCGAGCAGCGTCTGGACGCGGCCAAAGCCAAACTCAAGGAATCCGCCGGCCTGCTGGGCAGCGATGGTCTGAGCTGGTCGCTGAGCTTCATCTCCGGCCTGCTGATTCTGCTGCGCGAAGGCCTGGAAGCGATTCTGGTGCTGGCGGCGATCCTCGCCTTCCTGCGCAATACCGGTCAGCAATCGGCAGTACGCAGTGTCAACGTTGGCTGGGGTCTGGCACTGCTGGCAGGTCTGGGTACCTGGGCACTGGCGGCGTACGTCATCGACGTCAGCGGTTCGCAGCGTGAGTTGCTGGAAGGCGCCACCGCGCTGTTTGCCAGCGTCATGGTGTTGTGGCTCGGCGTGTGGATGCATGACCGCCGTCATGCGGCGGCCTGGCAGGATTACATCAAAAGCAGTCTGGTCGGCGGCGGTGGACGTTTCGGCTTTGCGATCCTGGCGTTCTTCTCGGTCTATCGCGAGTTGTTTGAAGTGATCCTGTTCTACGAAACCCTGTGGCTGCAGGCCGGGCCTGCCGGGCATAACGCCGTGCTGGCTGGCGGTGCCACGGCGCTGGTGCTGCTGGTCGGCCTGGCCTGGGTGATTCTGCGCGGTTCGGCGAAACTGCCGCTGACGCTGTTCTTCAGCATCAACGCCGCGCTGTTGTGCGCGTTGTCGGTGGTGTTTGCCGGGCATGGCGTGAAGGCGTTGCAGGAGGCCGGGATCTTCGGCACACGGCCGGTCGCGTTCTTTGAATTCGACTGGCTGGGGATCCATGCCGATGCCTATTCGCTGACCGCGCAGGTGGTGGCGATTGTGGCGATTGCTGTGCTGTATGGGCGCAGTTGGGTGGCGGAGAAGCGTCGGGTTTCGGCTGCATAAAGGCATTCGCTGCGCTCATATTCGCGAGCAGGCTCGCTCCCACAGGTTCGGTCTGTATCCTTTGGGAGCGAGCCTGCTCGCGAATTTTTGGAGGCAAGAACATGCGTGTATGGATCGATGCCGACGCCTGTCCACGGGCGGCGAAGGATCTTGTAGTGAAATTCGCCCTCAAGCGCCAGTTCGAAGTGGTGCTGGTAGCCGGGCAGCCGCAGACTAAGCCGGGGCTGGCCATCGTCAAACTGATCGTAGTGCCGAGCGGGCCGGATGCGGCGGATGACTATCTGGTTGAGCACGCCGTGCCGGGCGAGCTGGTGATCTGCAGCGATATTCCGCTGGCCGATCGGCTGGTCAAGAAGGGCGTGGCGGCACTGGATCCGCGCGGCAAGGAGTTCGATGCGCAGAACATGGGCGAGCGGCTGGCGGTGCGGAATCTGTTCACCGATCTCAGGGAGCAGGGCCAGATGAGCGGCGGCCCGGCGCCGTTTGGCGAGCGCGAGAAGCAGGCGTTTGCCAATGCGCTGGACCGGATTCTCACCCGGCTCACCCGCAAGCCCTGAAAAGATCGCAGCCTGCGGCAGCTCCTACAGGGGCGGTGTATGCCGCAATATCACGGCGCGACACGAAACCTGTAGGAGCTGCCGAAGGCTGCGATCTTTTGATTTCAAGCGTCGTTTTCGTGGGTCAGTTCGAGCACGCGGTCGACCAGTTTGTTGATCCCCGAAGCCGCTTCACTGATGGTCTGCGCCAGCATGTACGCCGGGGTGGTGACCAGTTTGCGCGCCTTGTCTTCGACGATTTCCGTCACGGCGCACTCTTCGTGGGTGGCGCCCATTTTGTTCATGGCCGCAGCGGTGTCGGCGTCGTTGCCGATGGTGCAAGTCACCCCCGGGCCATAGATTTTCGCCGCCAGCGCCGGTGAGATGCAGATCAGCCCGACCGGTTTGCCCGCTTCGGCAAATGCTTCGGCCAGGGCCAGCACTTCAGGTTGCACGGTGCAGCCGGCGCCTTCGATGGCGAAGTTCGACAGGTTCTTTGCCGCGCCGAAACCGCCGGGCACGATCAGTGCGTCGAAATCCTCGACATCGGCGTCGCGGATATCCTTGACGTTGCCCCGGGCAATCCGCGCCGATTCCACCAGTACGTTGCGCGATTCCGGCATTTCTTCGCCGGTCAGGTGGTTGATCACATGCAATTGCGCGATGTTTGGCGCGAAGCACTGCACCTGTGCGCCGCGCTGGTCGAGGCGCAGCAGGGTGATGACACTTTCCTGGATTTCGGCGCCGTCGTACACGCCACTGCCGGACAGGATCACTGCAACTTTTTTGCTCATGGGCTTCTCTCCAGATTCATGGCGCTCGATGTCCCTTAAATCGTCGCGCGTGGCCATAGGGGCATGGCTGACGCGCGCGGGAACAGAGCGCTCTCTCAATGGATCGCAACGGCGGCGGGGTGTTCATTATTTGCCTGGAATGCGCGTGGCAGCCGCCAGCGAATGGCTTATTCGGCTGGCGTTTTCGGCCCGGCAGGAGGGGCGCTTCGGCCTGGCGCAACTGCTCTGCCTCGGCGGCCTTGGCGAGCTGCTCGTCCTGATAGATTTTCTTTGCCAGTTGCGCATTCTTGAAGCGGCGCCGCAGCCACAGGCCCAGCCCGAGGATCAGCAAGGCGCCGAGCACCCATAGCTCGTACTTCTTGATGCTGCCAAGCATGCCTTCCAGCACTGCGCCGAAGTGGTAAGCCGCCGCAGCCAGTGCGGTGGCCCAGATCGCCGCGCCGATACCGTTGAGCAGCAGGTAACGTCCCGGTGGATAACCGGACAGGCCGATCGCCACCGGCATCACGGTGCGCAGGCCATAAACGAAGCGGAAGCTCAGGACCCAGATGTCCGGATGTTTGCGGATGTGCTCGAGCGCACGGTCGCCCATCATCTGCCAGCGCGGCTTGCGCGCAAGCAATTTGCGCCCGTGCTTGCGCCCCAGGAAGTACCACAGCTGGTCGCCGGCATAGCTGCCGAAGAACGCCACAACCACCACCAGGTTGATGTCCATGTATCCACGGAACGCAAGGAAGCCTGCGAGCACCAGAATGGTTTCGCCTTCGAAGAACGTGCCGAGGAACAAGGCAAAGTAGCCAAAGTCGTGCAGAAATTGTTGGAGCATTGTCTGGGTGCTGGCGAAATGAACGCGCAGCCTAACCCTTCGGGCACATTCATGAAAGTGTCCAAATGTGTCTCGACGTGAACATTTCCTACATCGACAATGGATTGCGGCTACCTGTCACAGAGCACACATAACTGTCATCTGTTAGTCATAATGGCCGTCTATAACTGTCACGCTCGCCCGTTTGCCCGGGCTCAGGAGTCTGCCGTGAGCTTTACCCCCGCCAATCGTCTGTTCCCAGCCACTCGTCTGCGTCGCAATCGTCGTGATGATTTTTCGCGGCGGCTGGTGCGTGAAAACGTATTGACGGTCGATGATCTGATTCTGCCTGTGTTCGTGCTCGACGGTGAAAACCGCCGCGAAGCCGTGGCCTCGATGCCGGGCGTCGAGCGACTGACCATTGATCTGCTGCTTGAAGAAGCGGCGAAATGGGTCGAGCTGGGCATTCCGGCGCTGGCGCTGTTCCCGGTCACCCCGCCTGAACTGAAATCCCTCGATGCTGCCGAAGCCTGGAACCCCGAAGGCATCGCCCAGCGCGCCACTCGCGCCCTGCGTGAGCGGTTCCCGGAGCTGGGCGTGATCACTGACGTGGCGCTGGACCCGTTCACCACCCACGGTCAGGACGGCATTCTCGACGAAGACGGCTACGTGCAGAACGACATCACCGTCGATGCGCTGGTGCGTCAGGCGTTGTCCCACGCCGAGGCCGGCGCGCAGGTGGTGGCGCCATCGGACATGATGGACGGCCGCATCCAGGCGATACGTGAGGCGCTGGAAATTGCCGGCCACGTCAACGTGCGCATCATGGCCTACTCGGCCAAGTACGCCAGCGCCTACTACGGCCCGTTCCGCGATGCCGTGGGTTCGGCGTCGAACCTCGGCAAGGCCAACAAGGCCTCTTATCAGATGGACCCGGCCAACAGCGACGAAGCGCTGCACGAAGTCGGTGCGGACTTGTCCGAAGGCGCGGACATGGTCATGGTCAAGCCGGGCATGCCCTACCTGGACATTCTTTTTCGGGTCAAAGATGCCTTCAAGGTGCCGACCTTCGTCTATCAGGTCAGTGGCGAATACGCCATGCACATGGCCGCTATCCAGAATGGCTGGTTGAGCGAAGCGGTGATCCTCGAGTCACTGACCGCCTTTAAACGTGCCGGTGCAGATGGCATCCTGACTTACTTTGCCGTTCGTGCCGCTCAATTGTTACGAGAGCAGAAATAGCCCTCCCAGGAACATTCCATGAATACCGAAGGACTCACTGAAGTTGCCGTAAAAGAAGCTCAGCCGGTGGTCGAGCAAATCACCGAAACCCCGCCGGAACTGGAGCCTGCGCCACCCGCGCCGGTTGCCGAAACCGCTGTGGCGGTACCGGCGATCGCCATTCCCGGCCTGGATGACAGCAGCCTGTACATCCACCGCGAGCTTTCGCAATTGCAGTTCAACATCCGCGTGCTGGAACAGGCGCTGGACGAGTCCTACCCGTTGCTGGAGCGGCTGAAGTTCCTGCTGATCTTCTCCAGCAACCTCGACGAATTCTTCGAGATCCGCGTCGCCGGGCTGAAAAAGCAGATCACCTTCGCCCGCGAACAGGCCGGCGCTGACGGTTTGCAGCCGCATCAGGCGCTGGCGCGGATCAGCGAACTGGTCCACGGTCACGTTGACCGCCAGTACGCGATCCTCAACGACATCCTCCTGCCGGAGCTGGAAAAGCATCAGGTGCGCTTCATCCGTCGGCGCAACTGGACGACCAAGCTCAAGACTTGGGTACGCCGCTATTTCCGCGACGAGATCGCGCCGATCATCACCCCGATCGGCCTCGACCCGACGCACCCGTTCCCGCTGCTGGTGAACAAGAGTCTGAACTTCATCGTCGAGCTCGAAGGCATCGACGCCTTCGGGCGCGACTCCGGTCTGGCGATCATTCCGGCGCCACGTCTGCTGCCGCGGATCATCAAGGTCCCGGAAGAAGTCGGCGGCGCTGGCGACAACTATGTATTCCTGTCGTCGATGATCCACGCCCACGCCGATGACCTGTTCCAGGGCATGAAGGTCAAAGGCTGCTACCAGTTCCGTCTGACCCGAAACGCCGATCTGGCGCTCGACTCCGAAGACGTCGAAGACCTCGCCCGCGCCCTGCGTGGCGAGTTGTTCTCGCGGCGCTACGGTGACGCGGTGCGTCTGGAAGTTGCCGACACCTGCCCGAAACACCTCTCGGACTACCTGCTCAAGCAGTTCAACCTGAGCGAGACCGAGCTGTATCAGGTCAACGGCCCGGTCAACCTGACGCGCCTGTTCAGCATCACCGGTCTGGACAGCCATCCAGAGCTGCAATACACGCCGTTCACCCCGCAGATCCCAAAACTGCTGCAGAACAGCGAAAACATCTTCAGTGTGGTCAGCAAGCAGGACATCCTCTTGCTGCACCCGTTCGAGTCGTTCACGCCGGTGGTCGACCTGCTGCGTCAGGCCGCGAAAGACCCGCATGTATTGGCCGTACGGCAAACGCTGTACCGCTCCGGCGCCAACTCGGAGATCGTCGATGCGCTGGTCGACGCCGCGCGTAACGGCAAGGAGGTCACCGCCGTGATCGAGCTGCGCGCGCGCTTCGACGAAGAATCCAACCTGCAACTGGCCAGCCGTCTGCAAGCGGCGGGCGCAGTGGTGATCTACGGCGTGGTCGGCTTCAAGACCCACGCCAAGATGATGCTGATCCTGCGCCGTGAGGCTGGCGAAATCGTCCGTTATGCGCACCTCGGCACCGGCAACTATCACGCCGGCAACGCCAAGCTCTACACCGACTACAGCCTGCTGACCTCCGACGACGCTTTGTGCGAAGACGTCGGCAAACTGTTCAGCCAGTTGATCGGCATGGGCAAGACGCTGCGCATGAAAAAGCTGCTGCATGCGCCGTTCACCCTGAAGAAGGGCATGCTCGACATGATTGCCCGCGAAACCCAGTTTGCCGTGGAAGGCAAGCCGGCGCACATCATCGCCAAGTTCAACTCGCTGACCGATCCGAAGATCATCCGCGCGCTGTACAAGGCCAGCCAGTCCGGCGTGCGCATCGATCTGGTGGTGCGCGGCATGTGCTGCCTGCGTCCGGGCATCGCCGGGGTCTCGCACAACATTCATGTGCGCTCGATCATTGGCCGCTTCCTCGAGCACACGCGGGTGTTCTACTTCCTCAACGGCGGCGACGAGCAGATGTTCCTTTCCAGCGCCGACTGGATGGAGCGCAACCTCGACAAGCGCGTCGAGACCTGCTTCCCGGTGGAAGGCAAGAAGCTGCTGACTCGGGTCAAGAAGGAGCTGGAGCTGTACCTGACCGACAACACCCACAGCTGGAGCCTGCAGTCGGACGGCCGCTACATCCGCAACACACCCACCGGCAACCAGAACCCGCGCAGTGCCCAGGCGACGTTGCTGGAGCGGCTGGGCAGCCCGATATTGCCTGTCAGCAGTTAAGTGCCGAAGGTCAAAAGCCCCTCACCCTAACCCTCTCCCGGAGGGAGAGGGGAGTGACCGAGGTGTCTTGCGTCATACACTGACCTGAAATACCTGATCGAACTCTGGCCTCAACGCTAGTACAAATCGGCTCCCTCTCCCTCGGGAGAGGGCTGGGGTGAGGGGAGAGCTACACCGCTGCTCTCAAGCCAAACCCAATAAAAAGGCGATCCTAACGGATCGCCTTTTTTGTGCCAGCCAGTTACTCAGTGCACCGTGAGGACAATTCCAACCCGCGTCAGCCAATCCGCTTCGAGGCCGAAATCCGCCTGGGTCAGCTGATTTTCATCCAGCCAGTTCTCCGGGAATTCCACGTCGAGATGATCGCCATTGGCATGCAGTGCCACCTGTGGCATCGCCTGGGTCCCGCGAATGTGATGGAACAGAATCGCAAACCGCAGCAGCACGCACAGGCGAATCAGTTTGATGCCGTCATCGCCGAATTCGGCGAACTTGTCCTTGGGGATATTGCGCCTGTGGCCACGCACCAATAGCGCGAGCATCTGCTGATCCTCGCGAGAGAAGCCTGCCAGATCGGAGTGCTCGATCAGGTAAGCGCCATGCTTGTGGTAGTGATAGTGAGCGATGTCGAGGCCGACTTCGTGCACTTTCGCCGCCCAGCCGAGCAGTTCGCGCCAGATGCCGTCATCCAGTTCCCAGTCCACGGCGACCTGATCGAAGGCGTGCAGGGCCTTGCGCTCGACCCGCGCTGCCTGTTCAAGATCGACGTGATAGCGCTCCATCAGCGAGGTCAGGGTGCGTTCGCGCACGTCTTCGTGATGATGGCGGCCGAGCAGGTCGTAGAGCACACCTTCACGCAGCGCGCCTTCACAATGATCCATGCGTTGCAGTTCGAGGGCGTCGAAGATCGCTTCGAGAATCGCCAGGCCCGCCGGGAAGATCGCCCGGCGGTCAGGCTTGATGCCTTCGAAATCGATCTTGTCGGCGTCGCCCAGCTTGAACAGTTTGCGCTTGAGCCACGCCAGGCCTTCGGCGTTGACCTCGCCGCTGCCGTGGCCGCCAGCCTTCAAGGCCAGGCCGATGGCGCGAATCGTACCGGAGGAGCCGATGGCTTCATCCCAGGTCAGGCGATGCAGCGCGTGCTCGATGCTCATGATTTCCAGGCGCGCCGCCGTGTAGGCCTGGGCGTAGCGCGCCGGGGTGATCTTGCCGTCCTTGAAGTAGCGCTGGGTGAAACTCACGCAGCCCATTTGCAGGCTTTCGCGCAGTAAAGGCTCGAAGCGCTGGCCGATGATGAATTCGGTACTGCCGCCGCCGATGTCGGCGACCAAACGTTTGCCTGGGGTGTCAGCGAGCGTGTGCGAAACGCCGAGATAGATCAGGCGCGCTTCTTCACGGCCGGAAATGACTTCTACCGTGTGGCCGAGGATTTCTTCGGCGCGGCGGATGAATTCGCCACGATTGCGCGCTTCACGCAGGGCGTTGGTGCCGACGATGCGCACGGCGCCGAGCGGCATACCGTTGATCAGTTGGGCAAAGCGCTTGAGGCAATCGAGGCCGCGCTGCATCGATTCTTCGTTGAGCTGGCGCGCGTCGTCGATGCCGGCGGCCAGTTGCACCTTCTCGCCGAGGCGCTCGAGGATGCGGATTTCGCCGTTCTGGGCCTTGGCCACGACCATGTGAAAGCTGTTGGAGCCCAGGTCGATTGCGGCGATCAGGGACAGATTCTTGGCTTGGGATTGCGGCATGGTCAGGGGGTCTCGGTCGATAACCCCGACATCGTGCCACGATCAAACGCTGGCGCCAACGCGCATGGCTCAAACCGCCGGAGCGCGCACCCCGAACCTGATCGTTCCCACGCTCCGCGTGGGAATGCCTCACCGGACGCTCTGCGTCCGCTTTTGGGACGCGGAGCGTCCCTGGCTGCATTCCCACGCGGAGCGTGGGAACGATCAGGATGAGGCTGCTTCAGGCTGTCGCTTCCACCGTGCCAATAAAGTTCGCCAGCTCGGCCGTCTGCGGATTGGCAAACAACACCTTTGGATCGCCCACCTCATGCACCTTGCCATGGTGCATGAACACCAGTTTGTCGCCCACCTCCCGGGCAAAGCGCATCTCGTGGGTGACCATGATCAGCGTCATGCCTTCCTTGGCCAATTGCCGCACCACGCTGAGCACTTCATTGACCAGCTCAGGATCCAGCGCCGAGGTGATTTCATCGCACAGCAGCACCTTCGGCGACATCGCCAGGGCGCGGGCGATCGCCACCCGCTGCTGCTGACCACCGGACAAGCGGTCCGGGAAGGCATCGAATTTTTCCCCGAGCCCGACTCGCTCGAGCATTTCGCGCGCCAGTTCGGCTGCCTTGGCCTTGGGTACTTTCTGCACCACTTGCGGCGCGAGCATGACGTTCTCCCCGACGGTCAGGTGCGGGAACAGGTTGAACTGCTGGAAGACCATGCCGACCTTCTGTCGCAGGCTGCGCAGATCGGCGCGGGCGGCGTCGAGGTATTCGCCGTCGACTTCGATCACGCCGTCGTTGATCGACTCCAGGCCGTTGAGTGTGCGCAATAGAGTCGATTTGCCCGAGCCGCTGCGGCCGATGATCGCCACGACCTGGCCTTCCTCGACGCTGAGGTCGATGCCTTTGAGTACGTGGTGATCGCCGTAATATTTATGCAGGGCGGAAATTCTAAGCAGAGGCATGCAGTCTCCTTTCCAGGTAGCGCGCACTGAGGGACAAGGGGTAGCAGAGCAGGAAGTAGCCGAGGGCGACGAGGCCGTAGACCATGAACGGTTCGAACGTGGCATTGGCGAGCATGCCGCCGGTCTTGGTCAGTTCGGTGAAGCCGATGATCGAGGTCACCGCTGTGCCTTTGACCACTTGCACCGAGAAGCCCACGGTCGGCGCCACGGCGATGCGCAGCGCTTGCGGCAGGATCACGTAGCGCAACTGCTCAAGCGGATTGAGCGCCAGGCTCGACGAGGCTTCCCACTGACCGTGGGGAATGGCCTCGACGCAACCGCGCCAGATCTCCGCCAGATAGGCGCTGGTGAACAAGGTCAAAGCGATCGCCGCGGCCATCCACGGCGAAATCTCGATGCCGGCCAGCGCCACGCCGAAGAACACCAGAAACAGTTGCATCAACAGGGGCGTGCCCTGAAACAGCTCGATCCAGGTGCGGGCGATGCTGCTTGGCAGCGTGTTCTTGGAGATGCGCATCACCAGAATCAGCAGCCCGACGAGGCCGCCGCCAATGAACGCCACCAGTGACAGCGCCAGGGTCCATTGCAGGCCGGTGAGCAGGTTGCGCAGGATGTCCCAGAAAGTGAAATCGCTCATTGGCTGCTCCTCGCAATGAACCGGCGGCCGAACCAGTTGAGCAACTGGCGGATCAGCAGCGCCATGCACAGATAGATCAGGGTGGTCAGCGCATAGGTTTCAAAGGCGCGGAAGTTGCGTGACTGAATGAAGTTGGCGGCGAAGCTCAATTCTTCCGTGGCGATCTGCGAACACACCGCCGAACCGAGCATGACGATGATGATCTGGCTGCTCAGCGCCGGCCAGACCTTGCCCAGCGCCGGCAGCAGGACGACGTGGCGGAACGCTTCGAAGCGCGTCATCGCCAGTGCCGCAGCCGCTTCCAGCTGCCCGCGCGGAATCGCCTGGATGCCGGCGCGGATGATTTCGGTCGAATAGGCGCCAAGGTTGATCACCATCGCCAGCACTGCCGCCTGCCACTCGGAAATCTGCACGCCGAGCGACGGCAGGCCGAAGAAGATGAAGAACAGTTGCACCAGAAACGGCGTGTTGCGGATCAACTCGACGTAGACGCCGAAGATCGCTGAGAACGGGCGGATCTGCCACGCTCGCACCAGCGCGCCGACAATGCCCACGCCGACCCCGAGCAGCGCGCCGATGGCGGTCAGCTCCAGCGTGAACAGTGCGCCGCGCAGCAGCAGGTCGGTGTTTTCCACCACCGGCATAAAATCGAACTGATAAGCCATGAACGTCTCCCGCGCAGTCGATCAGAGATCGGCCGGCAGCGGCTCTTTCAGCCAGGTCTGCGAGTTCTTTTCCAGTGCGCCGTCAGCCTTGGCGGTGTTGAGGATGTCGTTGACCTTGGCCAGCAACGCCGCTTCGTTCTTGTTCACGCCCACGTAGACCGGGGAATCCTTGAGCTTCACCTTCAGCGCCGGCACGCGCTTGGGGTTCTTCTCGCTGATGGCCACCATCACCACGTTGCCGCTGGCAATCAGATCGACCTGGCCTGCCAGATAAGCAGCGATGGTCGAGTTGTTGTCTTCGAAACGTTTGATGGTCACGCCTTCGGGGGCGACTTTGCTCAGCTCGATGTCTTCGATGGCGCCCCGGGTGACGCTGATGGTCTTGCCCTTGAGGTCGTCGAGGCTGGTGATCGCGGCGTCTGGCGGACCGAACACGGCGAGGTAGAACGGCGCATAGGCGCGGGAGAAGTCGATGACTTTCTCACGCTCGGCGTTTTTGCCGAGGCTGGAAATCACCAGATCGACTTTGCCGGTGGTGAGGAACGGGATGCGGTTGGTGCTGTTGACCGGGGTCAGTTCGAGTTTGACCTTGAGTTGGTCAGCGAGCAGTTTCGCCGTGTCGATATCCAGGCCGCGCGGCTTCATGTCCGGGCCGACCGAGCCGAACGGCGGGAAGTCCTGGGGCACGGCGACTTTCAGCGTGCCGCGTTTGACCACGTCGTCCAGACCGTCGGCGTGAGCGGGGGCCTGGCACAGCAGCAGGCCGGCAAACAGGGAAGCGAGGAGGGCGCTGTAACGCTGGGTCATGGACAATCTCCGGATCGGCGGGAAGTGGTTGCTGCGATCGGACAGAGCATGGGCCGTGCCAACAGGCGGATTTCGCCCCGGCAAGCCGCGGCACCAGCGGCTTCGTTCGGTCTTACTGGTCTGAACAGTCAACTCGGTTTTCGCACTGCGATGGCGCATCGGCAGTGCGCGCCGAACCCCGCTGGGGCACGACTTGCCGGACTCGACGAATAGCTTTACAACTAGCCGCACCTTGGCCCTGACGCGTCCGCACATCATGAATTCGATCTCCCGCGCCGTACCCGAAGTGGCGCTGCAAGCGATCCGCAAACTGATCACCGAACAGGGCTTCGGTGCCGGCGACGCGTTGCCTTCGCAACGGGATCTGGCGCTGCAACTGGGCGTCAGTCGGGCATCGTTGCGTGAAGCGCTGTCGTCGCTCAGTGCACTGGGCGTGGTCAGCATTCAGCCGGGCAAGGGCGTGTTCGTGCAGTCGCCGGTCGAATTGTCGCGCGGCGACAACGCGCCAGGCTGGTCGTTTGCGGCGCAGGCATCGCCGCTGGATATCTTTCAATTGCGCTATGCGCTCGAAGGGTTTGCAGCAGGGCTGGCGGCGGTGACGTTGAGCACGTTCGATCTGGATGCGCTGGAAGACAACGTTGCGGCCATGCGCGAGCAATTGAAGCTCGGCGACTTTGAGGCAGCGGCGAAACTCGACTTCGAATTCCACCGACGCATCCTTCTTGCCAGCGGTAATCAGGCGATGCTGAGCATTCTCACCGCCAGCGCCGAGATCTTTCTCGAGAGCCAGAAACTGCCGTTCATCCGCGCCGAGCGCGCCATGGAAACCTGGCAGGAACACCGCAAGATCCTCCGCGCACTGGCGCGCCGCGCCTCGGCGGCGGCGCAGAAAGCCATGCAGGAACACGTGCGCAACGCCGCCCTGCGCACTGGAATCGCCTTCATCGCTCCCGCCACGGCGTGACTTGAGCTATACCCAAACTCATCAAGGGCCATAGCAACACTCAATCATCTGCGGCTTCCTGAACAAGGGAAGGGCGGCTATGATGGGCCACGTTTTTTTGCTTACAACCTGGAGAATTCCATGAGCAGCGATCTGATCAAACACGTTAGCGACGCTAGCTTCGAAGCCGACGTACTCAAGGCCGAAGGCGCTGTCCTGGTCGACTACTGGGCTGAATGGTGCGGCCCTTGCAAAATGATCGCACCGGTTCTGGACGAGATTGCCGAGACTTACAAAGGCAAGCTGACCGTCGCCAAACTGAACATCGACGAAAACCAGGAAACCCCGGCCAAGCATGGCGTGCGTGGTATCCCGACGCTGATGCTGTTCAAGAACGGCAACGTTGAAGCGACCAAGGTCGGCGCACTGTCGAAGTCGCAGCTGGCGGCTTTCCTCGACGCCAACATCTGAGCGTCGCAGTAAAACGCTGAAAAAAGCCCCGCAAATCGCGGGGCTTTTTGCGTATTCAGGGCTAGACGCTCCGAAACTCAGGTGGTACATTCGGCCCCGCACTGGTTTCTCCAATGCCCCCTGCTAGCCGTCGCCGACGCACTCCTTTTCGAATTAGTTCGCGATCCTGTCGCCTTCTCCGCGGCGCGGCCTCATTAAGCCAAAAGCTTAATTTCCCCCTCCATAAATGATTACGTCATTCCTATATGAATCTGACTGAACTCAAGCAAAAGCCGATTACCGAACTGCTCGAATTGGCCGAACAGATGGGCATAGAAAATATGGCCCGTTCGCGCAAGCAGGACGTGATTTTCTCCCTGCTGAAAAAGCACGCGAAAAGCGGCGAGGAAATCTCCGGTGATGGCGTGCTGGAGATTCTCCAGGACGGCTTCGGCTTCCTGCGCTCCGCAGACGCTTCCTACCTCGCCGGCCCTGACGACATCTACGTCTCGCCGAGCCAGATCCGCCGCTTCAACTTGCGCACCGGTGACACCATCGTTGGCAAGATCCGCCCTCCGAAGGAAGGCGAGCGGTACTTCGCCCTGCTCAAGGTCGACACGATCAACTTCGATCGTCCGGAGAACGCGAAAAACAAGATTCTCTTCGAGAACCTGACGCCGCTGTTCCCGACGGTGCGCATGAAGATGGAAGCCGGCAACGGTTCCACCGAAGACCTCACCGGTCGCGTGATCGACCTGTGTGCACCGATCGGCAAAGGCCAGCGTGGTCTGATCGTCGCACCGCCGAAAGCCGGTAAAACGATCATGCTGCAGAACATCGCAGCGAACATCGCCCGTAACAATCCTGAAGTTCACCTGATCGTGCTGTTGATCGACGAGCGTCCGGAAGAAGTGACCGAAATGCAGCGCACCGTGCGCGGCGAAGTGGTCGCCTCGACCTTCGACGAGCCGCCGACCCGTCACGTGCAGGTTGCTGAAATGGTGATCGAGAAGGCCAAGCGCCTGGTCGAACACAAGAAAGACGTGGTGATCCTGCTCGACTCCATCACCCGTCTGGCCCGTGCCTACAACACCGTGATCCCGAGCTCCGGCAAGGTATTGACCGGTGGTGTCGATGCCCACGCCCTGGAGAAGCCGAAGCGTTTCTTCGGTGCCGCGCGTAACATCGAAGAAGGCGGCTCGCTGACCATTATCGCCACCGCGCTGGTTGAAACCGGCTCGAAGATGGACGAAGTGATCTACGAAGAGTTCAAGGGTACCGGCAACATGGAACTGCCTCTGGATCGCAAGATCGCCGAGAAGCGTGTGTTCCCGGCCATCAACATCAACCGCTCCGGCACCCGCCGCGAAGAGTTGCTGACCGCCGACGACGAGTTGCAGCGCATGTGGATTCTGCGCAAGCTGCTGCACCCGATGGACGAAGTCGCCGCCATCGAGTTCCTGGTCGACAAGCTGAAAACGACCAAGACCAACGACGAGTTCTTCTTGTCGATGAAACGCAAGTAAGACGCTGGCGTTTCAGCAAAGGACGCTCCCGCGAGGGGCGTTTTTTTGCCCCGAAAAATCTCGCGGCCATCACAGATATCTGTTGATGGGCCGATTCTGCGGCGTCGGCAGCGCACTCCCGAGTTGGAGGCCTGCGCCTTCGCCGCAGCGCGGGGGCCACAATCGAGCAATGACGGGCTGCTGTTTGCCCCTCAGAGCAGGTAGGATGTACGCCTATTTTGAGGGTGCCATCGTCAATGAAATTCAAGGATCTTCGGGATTTCGTGCAGCAGCTTGAGCAGCGCGGAGAGTTGAAACGCATCCAGATTCCCGTCTCGCCGGTGCTGGAGATGACTGAGGTGTGCGATCGCACGTTGCGGGCCAAAGGCCCGGCACTGCTGTTCGAGAAGCCTACCGGTTACGACATTCCGGTGCTCGGCAACCTGTTCGGCACCCCCGAGCGCGTGGCCATGGGCATGGGCGCCGAGTCGGTCAGCGAGCTGCGCGAAATCGGCAAGCTGCTGGCCTTCCTCAAGGAGCCGGAGCCGCCGAAGGGCTTGAAGGACGCGTGGTCGAAACTGCCGATCTTCCGCAAGATCATTTCGATGGCGCCGAAAGTCGTCAAAGACGCGGTATGCCAGGAAGTGGTCATCGAAGGCGACGACGTCGATCTGGCGATGTTGCCGGTGCAGACCTGCTGGCCCGGCGACGTCGGCCCGCTGATTACCTGGGGCCTGACGGTCACCAAAGGCCCGAACAAGGAACGCCAGAACCTCGGCATCTACCGCCAGCAAGTGATCGGCCGCAACAAGGTGATCATGCGCTGGCTCAGTCACCGTGGCGGTGCTCTCGATTTTCGCGAGTGGTGCGAGAAGCACCCGGGCCAGCCGTTCCCGGTGTCCGTGGCCCTTGGCGCCGATCCGGCGACGATTCTCGGTGCCGTGACGCCGGTGCCGGACAGCCTCTCCGAATATGCTTTCGCAGGGCTCTTGCGCGGCAACCGTACCGAACTGGTCAAGTGCCGTGGCAACGATCTGCAAGTACCGGCCACCGCCGAAATCATCCTTGAAGGCGTGATTCATCCGGGCGAAATGGCCGACGAAGGCCCGTATGGCGACCACACCGGTTACTACAACGAAGTCGACAGCTTCCCGGTGTTCACCGTCGAGCGCATCACCCACCGGATCAAGCCGATCTATCACAGCACCTACACCGGCCGTCCGCCGGATGAGCCGGCGATTCTCGGCGTGGCGCTGAACGAAGTGTTCGTGCCGATCCTGCAGAAGCAGTTCCCGGAGATCACCGACTTCTACCTGCCGCCGGAAGGCTGCTCGTACCGCATGGCCGTGGTGACGATGAAGAAGTCGTATCCGGGGCATGCCAAGCGCGTGATGCTCGGTGTCTGGTCGTTTTTGCGACAGTTCATGTACACCAAGTTCGTTATCGTCACTGACGACGATATCAACGCCCGCGACTGGAACGACGTGATCTGGGCCATCACCACGCGCATGGACCCCAAGCGCGACACGGTGATGATCGACAACACGCCGATCGACTACCTCGACTTCGCTTCGCCGATTTCCGGCCTGGGCTCGAAAATGGGCCTGGATGCCACCCACAAGTGGCCGGGCGAAACCACCCGCGAGTGGGGCCGCGTAATCGTCAAGGACGACGCCGTCACCCAACGGATCGATGCCATCTGGAATCAGTTAGGAATAGATTGATGCGTGTAACCCTGCAGCCTTCCGGAGCAGTGCTCGAGATACAGCCCGGTGAGCGGATTCTCGACGGTGCGCGGCGCCTGGGCTATGACTGCCCGCAAAGCTGCCGCAACGGCAATTGCCACGTGTGTGCAGCGCTGCTGGTCGAGGGCCGCGTCGAGCAGGCCGGCAAAGTCCACGACCATGGCGAGTTCTACACCTGCATCGCCGCACCGCTGGAAGACTGCGTGCTGTTGTGGGATGGCGTGCTCGCACTGGGTGAGCTGCCGGTGCGTAGCCTGTCGTGTCAGGTCATCGAGTGCCGCGAGGTCGGCGGCGATACCTGGCGCGTGCGTCTGCGGGCACCGGCGGGCAAGCCGCCGCGCTATCACGCCGGGCAATATTTGATGATCGAGCGTGAGAACGGTGAGAAATCGGCGTTCTCCATGGCTTCGGCACCCCACGGCGGACGTGATCTGGAAATCCATGTGCTGGCGCGCGAAACCAGTGCGTTGAACCTGATCGAGCAGCTGCAACGCAACCCGCTGGTGCGTGTCGAGTTGCCGTTCGGTGACACACATCTTGCGGAGCTGCCCGACGGTCCTCTGGTGTTGATCGCCGCCGGCACCGGCATGGGCCAGATTCACAGCCTGATCGAACATTGCCGCGCCAAAGGCTTCAAGCATCCAGTGCATCTGTACTGGGGTGTGCGCCGTCCCGAAGACTTTTATCAGATTGAGCACTGGTACGAATGGCTGAAGCTGCCCAATCTGTTCCTGCACAAAGTGGTCAGCGACCAGTGCGGCTGGGAAGGGCGCTGCGGGATGTTGCACGAAGCGGTTTGCGAGGATTTCCCCGATCTGAAGCCGCTGCACGTCTACGCCAGCGGTTCGCCAGCGATGGTTTACGGCACCTTGGACGCGCTGGTCGAGGCGGGGATGGATGCGCATCAGATGCGCGCCGACGTCTTCACCTATGCGCCGCGCTCCTGAGACTTATAACTTGGTATATAGCCGATCGGTATTTACCCTAAACAGTAAATATCGCTAGGTTATATATGAATCAGGCAATTAATCAGTGGCACTTAATTTGCCTTAAAACATATGTGCCTTATTGTTACAACGGTGCGTTCTATTAAGTAATTCTTCACCCGCGGGGAGCTGAACGCTATTCGCCATGAGCGCCATTGAAAACGCAATCCTGAACCTGGCTTACCCTCCGCGGCTCGATCTTGGGCCGCAGCTGACGCACGAACAACTTCTCGCTTCCATGCAATCAACCATGGCACGCCACAAGGGCGGGCCTGTGTGGCTGTTCGCCTATGGCTCGCTGATCTGGCGGCCGGAATGCACGGCGGTTGAGCGCATGCGCGGTCGCGTGCATGGCTATCATCGCGGCTTGTACCTGTGGTCCCACGAGCATCGGGGTACCCCGGAAATGCCCGGCTTGGTCTTCGGTCTGGATCGCGGCGGTTCATGCAGCGGTTTTGCCTACCGCTTGCCGGAAGACAATCTCGATACCGCGCTGTACGCGCTGTGGAAACGCGAGATGCCGTTTCCCTCGTATCGCCCGCACTGGCTCAATTGCCGGCTCGAAGATGGCACTCAGGTGCAGGCCTTGGGCTTCGTTCTGGAGCGTCACCTGCCGAGCTATGCCGGCAACTTGCCGGATCATGTGCTCAGCCAGGTGTTCGCCAGCGCCAGCGGGCGTTACGGCACCACTCGCGATTATGTCGAGCAGACCGCGCACGCCCTGCGCAGCCACGCCATGCCGGATCGAAATCTGGAGGCGCGGCTCAAGCGCTGTAAATCACACAGCGATCAGGCGACCGCTTCACGGCTCTGACTGGCGACTTGCTTGTGCCACAGCGTTGGCGCAAGGAAGGCCATCGCCAGCAGGCAAGCGCCGACCAGCAGCACGAAACCGCCATCCCAGCCGAAGTGGTCAACGGTGTAGCCCATCGCCGCACTGGCCGCGACCGAACCACCCAGATAACCGAACAGACCGGTGAAGCCCGCTGCGGTACCGGCGGCTTTCTTCGGCGCCAGTTCCAGCGCTTGCAGGCCGATCAGCATCACCGGGCCGTAGATCAGGAAGCCGATCGACAGCAGGGCGATCATGTCGACCATCGGATTGCCGGCCGGATTGAGCCAGTAAACCAGGGTCGCGACAGTCACCAGGGCCATGAACACCATGCCGGTCAAACCACGGTTGCCACGGAAGATCTTGTCGGACATCCAGCCGCACAGCAGCGTGCCCGGGATGCCTGCCCACTCGTAGAAGAAATAGGCCCACGAGGTCTTATCCACGGTGAAGCCCTTGGCTTCCTTCAGGTACGTCGGCGCCCAGTCCAGCACGCCGTAGCGCAGCAAGTAGACGAAGACGTTGGCCAGAGCGATGTACCAGAGCATTTTGTTGCGCAGCACGTATTTGACGAAGATTTCCTTGGCGCTGAATTCGTCTTCGTGGCTGGCGTCGTAGCCTTCCGGGTAGTCGTTCTTGTACTGCTCGATCGGCGGCAGGCCGACCGATTGCGGGGTGTCACGCATGGTGATGAAGGCGAATACTGCTACGCCCAGTGCGACTGCTGCCGGGACGTAAAACGCCGCGTGCCAGTCATTGAACAGACCCATGCCGATCAGGAACAGCGGGCCGATCAGACCGCCGCCGACGTTATGCGCCACGTTCCACACCGACACCACGCCACCGCGTTCCTTCTGCGACCACCAGTGCACCATGGTCCGCCCGCTCGGCGGCCAGCCCATGCCCTGCGCCCAGCCGTTGATGAACAGGAGGATGAACATCATCGTCACGCTGGACGTTGCCCACGGCGCGAAACCGAAAATGAACATCACCCCGGCCGAGACCAGCAGACCGAACGGCAGGAAGAAGCGCGGGTTGGAACGGTCGGACACCAGGCCCATGAGGAACTTCGACAAACCATACGCAATGGCGATCGCCGACATCGCCAGGCCGAGGTCGCCACGGCTGTAGCCTTCATCGATCAGGTACGGCATGGCCAGGGAGAAGTTCTTGCGCAGCAGGTAGTAACCGGCGTAGCCGATAAAGATACCGGCGAAGATCTGCCAGCGCAGGCGGCGGTAGGTGCTGTCTATTTTTTCTTCAGGCAATGGAGCCTGATGTGCGGCAGGACGAAAGAAAGCAAACATTCAAGAGCTCCAGTTTTCTTGTTTTGACTGCGGATGCGAATGTTACAGTTTCGTTACCGAAAATAGCATCGCTTCACGTCGGCAAAACAGCGGAAATTTGGGCAGATGAACGTACCTTTATGAACATGTCGCTCTGAGACAAGTACGCGGCGCTGAGGGAATGGTGGCTCGGGTGGGTTTCTGCGGTTTGACGCATGGGAGAGGCAGATCTCAGCGCTAAAGCGATCCGGATTGCTGCTCCGGATCGCTCCATGTTGTTAACGAACCTGAACGACAACCTTGCCCACAGCCTTGCGCTGGCCAAGATCATCGATCGCCTGCGCGGCATTGCTCAGCGGATACACCTGCGACACCAGCGGTTTGAGCTTGCCCTCGGCAAACCAGGCGAACAGCTGCTGGAAGTTGGCTGCATTGTCCTGTGGCTGGCGTTGGGCAAAGAACCCCAGAACACGCCGAGTACAGCCGCGCCCTTGAGCAGGGCGAGGTTGACCGGCAGTTCCGGGATGCGTCCGCTGGCGAAGCCGACTACGAGCAGGCGGCCGTTCCAGGCGATGGCGCGGATGGCCTGGTCGAACAGGTCGCCGCCGACCGGGTCGTAGATCACGTCGGCGCCCTGGCCGTCGGTGAGGCGTTTGATCTCCTCCTTGAGGCTGGCTTCGCTGTAATTGATCAGCTCATCGGCGCCGGCAGCCTTGGCCACCGCGAGTTTCTCGGCGCTGCTGGCGGCGGCGATCACGCGGGCGCCCATGGCTTTGCCGATCTCCACAGCGGCGAGGCCGACGCCGCCCGACGCGCCGAGCACCAGCAGGGTTTCGCCCGGTTGCAGGTTGGCGCGTTGCTTGAGCGCGTGCATCGACGTGCCGTAGGTCATGCTGAATGCAGCGGCAATGTTGAAGTCCATCGACGGCGGAATCGGCAGGACGTTGTAGCCCGGGACCGCCACCTGCTCGGCAAAACTGCCCCAACCGGTCAGCGCCATGACCCGGTCGCCGACTTTCAGATGGCTGACCTTTTCCCCGACTTCGCGCACCACGCCCGCCGCTTCACCGCCTGGCGAAAACGGGAAGGGCGGTTTGAACTGGTATTTGCCCTCGATGATCAGCGTGTCCGGGAAATTGACTCCGGCAGCGTGCACGTCCAGCAGGATTTCATTCTTCTTCGCGACAGGGCTGGCGACGTCTTCCAGCACCAGCGATTCGGCAGGGCCGAAGGCTTTGCACAGCACGGCTTTCATCAGGGCTATTCCTTTGGGAGTGATGGCCGATAAGTGTAGGTGTGTGAATCAACGGGTCAACGAGCATGCCCGGCCCTGATAGTCAGCCATAAGCTTGTGCTTGCGCGGCGGGTCGTTATGCTAGGCCGCAAACCGGATAAGGAGCGAATTGTGAAAGCGTGGATCATGTTGTTGCTGGCCCTGTCTCTGCCTGTGGCAGCACTGGCCGAAGAAGCCAAAGAAGGCGAGGCGCCGAAGGTCAATTACATCACCCTGAGCCCGCCGTTCGTCGGCAACTATGGCCTGGACGGCACCGCCAAACTCAAGGTCTACAAGGCCGATGTGGCATTGCGTGTGACTGGTGAGGAGGCGACCAAACTGGTCAAGGCCAACGAGCCGCTGATCCGCAATCAGCTGGTGGCGCTGTTCACTCAGCAGTCGACCGAGGCGATGGGCAGCATCGAGGGCAAGGAAAAGCTGCGTCAGGAAGCGTTGAAGCAGACCCAGCAGGTCATGAATGACGAGACCGGCAAGCCTGTTGTTGAGGATCTGTTGTTCAACAACCTGATCATTCAGTAAATACGTTGGCTGCTGCTCTTCAGGACGCCAGACTTTTGCGAAAGCGTGCCAGGGCGATGGCGAAGAACAGCAGACCGATGGCAGTCAGCGCCAGCAACTCCGGCCAGACCACGCTCAGCCCGGCGTCGCGAAACAGAATCGCGGCGCTGAGGCTGACAAAATGCGTGGACGGTGAGCCCTGCATGACCCACTGCAGCCAGTGCGGCATGCTGTCCAGTGGCGTGCTGCCGCCCGACAGCAGCAGCATCGGGATGATCACCGGAATCGCCAGCAAGCCGAACTGCGGCGTCGAGCGCGCGAGTGTCGCCAGAAAGATGCCCAGCGCGGTACTGGCAAACAGATAAACCGCAGTCACCAGCAAAAACAGGCTCATTGAGCCGGAAAGCGGCACGCCGAGTGCGCCTTTGACCACCACCTCCACGGACAGCCAGGTGCACAGCACCACCACCAGCAGGTTGCTCCAGATTTTCGCCAGCATGATTTCCAGCGCCGTCAGCGGCAGCACCAGCAAATGGTCGAGCGTGCCGTGCTCGCGTTCGCGCAGCAGCGCCGTGCCCGTGAGGATGATCGCCAGAATGGTGATGTTGTTGACGATCTGGATCACCGCCAGAAACCAGCCGCCCTCCAGGTTGGTATTGAATAGCGCGCGGGTGGTCAGCGAAATCGGCGTCTTGCTCGCGGCATCGCTCTGACCGCCGTAGGCCTGCAGTTCACGCTGGAAGATCCGGCCGATGTAACCGGCGCCCATGAACGCCTGGCTCATCGCGGTGGCATCGACGTTGACCTGAATGGCCGGTCGCCGCGCCGCGAGCAGGTTGGTTTGAAACCCCGCCGGAATGTTGATCACGAAGGTGTACTGGCCGCTGTCCATCACCTGATCCAGTTGCGGGTAAGGCAGCAGCACCGGCGTCTGGAACTCCGGCGGTTGCAGGGCCTGGGCCAACTGGCGCGAGAGGGCGCTGCGGTCTTCGTCGACGATCGCCACGCTGGCGTTGTGCACGCCGATTACCGAACCGGCGGCGGGCATGTAGATCGCCACCGTGAAGGCGTAGAACAGGAACAGCAACAACACGCTGTCGTGGCGCAGGCTGGTCAGTTCCTTGAGTCCCAGGCGCAGGATGTGCGCGAACTTGTGCATCAGGCCTCCTGCTTTTTCAGCATGATCAGGCTCAACCCTGTGAACCCGACGAAGAAGCCGAACAGGGCCAGGCATTGTGGCCACAGCTGCCGCAAGTCCAGCGCCTTGGTGAACGTCCCCACGGCAATATCGAGAAAATGTCCTGCCGGAAACAGCATGCCCATCACCGCAGCCGCACCTTGCAGCGAAGAACGCGGCACGATCAGCCCGGAGAACTGGATGGTCGGCAGGCTGGTGATGATCATGGTGCCGAGGATCGCGGCGATCTGTGTGCGGGTGAAGGCCGAGATCAGCAGACCCATGCTGGTGGTCGCCAGCACGTAGAGCAGGCCGCCAAACGCCAGTGTCAGCAGGCTGCCCTTGAACGGCACGCCAAACAGCCAGCGGTTCATTGCCACCAGCAGCGCAAGGTTGATCAGACTGACCAGCAGGTATGGCGCCTGCTTGCCCAACAGAAACTCCAGGCGGGTCAGAGGCGTGGCGTAGAAGTTAGTGATCGAGCCCAGTTCTTTCTCGCGCACGATGCCGAGTGCGGTGAGCATCGCTGGAATGAACGCCAGTATCAGCGCCATGACGCCGGGGCCGATGGCGTTGACGCTGACCACATCCTGGTTGTAGCGAAAGCGTGTTTCCAGGCTGGCGCCCGCCTGATGGTTGATGGCGAGACTGCTCTGTTCGGCCAACTGTTGCAGGTTGGCCAGGTGCACGGCTTCGACATAATTGCGGCTGGTCTCGGCGCGAAACGGCATGCCGCCATCCAGCCATGCCGCCACCGCGGGCTGGCGTCCCGCGTACAGGTCACGGCCGAAACCGGGGGGATTTCCAGCGCAAGTTTGATCTCCGAGCGTTGCAGGCGTCGGTGCAATTCCTGTGCATCATGGATGGCTGGCCGTTCATCGAAGTAACGCGAGCCGCGAAAGGCCTCCAGATAGGTTCGGCTCTGCGGTGTCTGGTCCTGGTCGTACACGGCAAACGCGAGGTTTTCCACGTCCAGGGAAATCCCGTAGCCGAAAATCACCATCATGAAAATTGCCCCCGCCAGGGCGAATGCCATGCGCACCTTGTCACGCAGCAGCTCCTTGCCTTCGCGACTGGCCACTGCCAGCAGGCGACCGAGGCTAAAACCGCGCTGCTGGAGCGGCGGCGTGGCGGTCGTTGGCGCGGTCGGCGATTCACTGGCAGGCGGCGACTGCGCAGTGCCCTGAGCCTGTTCCAGGCACGTCACGAAAGCGGCTTCCAGCGTTTCTCCAGCGAACTGACGTTGCAGCGCTGCCGGGGTGTCGCACGCCAGCACTTGGCCGGCGTGCATCAGCGAAATGCGGTCGCAGCGCTGGGCTTCGTTCATGAAGTGGGTGGAGAGAAAAATCGTCACGCCTTGCTCGCGAGACAGTTCGATCAACAGTCGCCAGAAGTCATCGCGGGCGGCCGGGTCGACGCCGGAGGTCGGCTCATCGAGGATCAGCACTTCCGGACGATGCAACACCGCAACCGCCAGCGACAGGCGTTGACGCAGCCCCAGAGGCAGGGCGCCGGACGGCTGATCGGCGACGCTGAGCAGGTTGAAGCGTTGAATGAGGGCATCGATGCGTGGCGCACTCTCGGCTTTGGGCAAGTCGAACAGCCGGGCGTGCAGATCCAGGTTCTGTCGCACACTGAGTTCGCCATACAGCGAAAAGCTCTGGGACATGAAGCCAACCCGTTTGCGCGTGGCCAGATCCTTGGCATTTACCGGGTTGCCGAGCAATGTCGCGCGGCCTTCGCTGGCCGGCATCAGCCCGGTCAGGACTTTCATCGTAGTGGTCTTGCCGCAGCCGTTGGAGCCGAGAAAACCGAAAATTTCGCCGCGACCGATGGCGAAGTTGACGTGATCGACCGCAGTGAAGTCGCCGAAACGCAGTGTCAGGTCGTGGGCCTCGATGGCGGTGTCGCTGCTGCCACTGCTACGTGGCGGAATCACCAGCGGCCTGGCGTCATGCTGGCTGTCACCCTGGAAATGGGTGAAGGCCTCATCGAGTTTGCCACTGGGGGTGCCGGCCGCCAGTTCACGGCTCAGACCGGTGGCAATCAATTTGCCGTTGTCGAGCATCAGGCAATGCTCGAACTGTTCGGCTTCTTCCATGTACGCGGTGGCGACCAGCAGGGTCAGTTGCGGGCGCTGGCGCCGCACGTCGTCGATCAGCTCCCAGAAACGCCGTCGTGAGAGCGGGTCGACGCCGGTGGTCGGCTCATCGAGGATTAACAGATCCGGTTCGTGGATCAGCGCGCAGCACAGTCCGAGTTTCTGTTTCATGCCGCCGGACAACTTGCCGGCGGGGCGCTCGGCGAACTTCAGCAGGTCGGTGGCAAGCAGCAGATTGCGCATGCGTTGTTCGCTGTCGGCCTTCGACAGGCCGAACAGCGTGGCGAAGAACTGAATGTTTTCGCGGATCGACAGTTCTGGATACAGGTTGCCGCCCAATCCCTGCGGCATGAAAGCGATGCGTGCATACAGCGTGTCGCGGTGGTGGCGCTGCTGGATCGGCCCGCCAAGGACGTCCAGTTGCCCTTGCTGCAAGGCCTTCACGCCGGCGATCAGCCCCAGCAGGCTGGACTTGCCCGCGCCATCGGGGCCGATCAGACCGCAACGGGTGCCGGCTGGCAGGCTGAAGGTGATATCGCTCAGTGCTTGCTGTTTGCCGTAGCGGTGCGCGATAGCATTGGCCTGGACCGCGAGGCTGCTCATTGCAGATTGGCCGGCCAGGCGATCGGCGCGGTGCGCGCATACCCGGCACCGGGCATGCCGGGCTTGGCTTGCGGTACGGCGCTGGGTTGGGTCAAGCGCAGTTTGACGCGGAACACCAGTTTTTGCCGCTCGTCGCGGGTTTCGACTTCCTTGGGGGTGAACTGCGATTTGCCGGCGACAAAACTGATTTTCGCTGGCAAGGGCTTGTCGGGCAGGGCATCGAGCAGTACCCGGGCCTCATCGCCCACCGCCAGACGCCCGGCCACCGAGGCGGACAAGTAGAGGTTCATGTACTGATCGTTGGGATCAATCAACAGCAGGACGCGGCCACCGGCACCCAGCACTTCGCCGGGTTCGGCCATGCGCAACTGGATCACCCCATCAATCGGCGCGCGCAGGCTGCTGTCGTCGATTTCGCTGGTCAGTTGAGCGACCTGCGCCTGGGCTGCGCCGATCGCTGCAGCGACCGCCGACACTTGGGCGCGAGCCGCCGTCACGGCAGCGTTGCCGGTGCCGATGCGCGACTGCAATTGATCGATGACCTGAGCGCTGACGAAACCGTGCTTGAACAGCGACTCAGAGCGCCCGAGTTCCTGTTGGGCCAGCAGTAGCTCACTCTGACGCAACTGCACGTTGGCTTGGGCGGCGTTGAGGTTTTCCCGGGCGCGCACCACCTCGGCTTCGGCCTGGTTGCGCTGGGCTTCAAGAGTGCGGGTGTCCATGCGGGCCAGCAGTTGGCCTTGAGTGACCTTGTCGCCTTCATCGACCAGCACCTCGGCGAGGCGACCGGGGGTCTTGCTGGCGATTTGCACTTCGGTGGCCTCAAGTCGTCCGTTGCCGGCCGACAGCCCCTCGGGCAGGCGGCTGCTCATCGACTTCCAGTAACCGAAGCCGCCAGCGGCCAACAGCAAGGCTATGAGCGATCCGGCAAATAACAGTGAGGAACGGCGGTGCGTCGACATAGGGGCATCCTGCGGCTGTGGCGTCCACTCTGACGGTTCAAGCGCTGGGGGCGCTTGATGTCAGTCAAATGAGCGTCAAGCCTAGACCCTTTTGTCTGCCACCACGGTGTGACTTGGCAGTTCTCAGCGCAGGCCGAGCACTGCGGCCCATTGTTCGGCGGTGACGGGCATCACTGAAAGCCGCGAGCCTTTCTGCACCAGTGGCATTTCTGCCAGCGCGGTCTGCTGTTTCAGGTAGTCGAGCTTCAAGACTCGCGCAAAGGTTTCGACGTGCGCCACGTCGATGGCGCTCCAGGCATTCTTCTGCGCGGTGGCCTTCGGATCGAAGTAATGGCTCTGCGGCTCCAGCGCCGTCGGATCGGGATACGCTGCTTCGATAATTTTGCCAATCCCGGCAATCCCCGGCTCGGGGCAGCTGGAATGGTAGAAAAAGAACTCGTCACCGACCGCCATCGCCCGCAGGAAATTGCGCGCCTGATAGTTGCGAACCCCGTCCCAGCGCGCCTTGCCGAGCTTTTCCAGACCCTTGATCGAGAGTTCGTCGGGCTCTGATTTCATCAGCCAGTAGGCCATGTCGTGTGCTCCTGAAGCGGTCATTGGGCAGGTTGTCGGGCAATTTTATGACAAACCGACAGTCGGTTGACGTCAGCGTTTGCGCACAGGTTCACGTTGCCGCAAAATGCCGGCCTTTAAAGCTTGACGCTGCTGCACGGCCTACGAACGGAAACCGCTGCTGTCATCGTGATGATGTGCCTTGAGGGGGCAATCGATGAAACGCAAACCGGATTTGCTATGGACTTTGGTAATTTTGTTTGGCCTGGGCGTGGTAACCACCGGTTACGCGCAGAGCCTGTGGGCGAACAAGACCGACGCGCCGATTGAAGTGGCGCAACAGGTGCAACAGTCGACCGCTTTCAAACGCTGAACCTGTCTCTTCGACGCCGCTGTTCCATGCGGCGTCTACTCTGCGAAATACCACGCCTTGTCGGTGACCGTGCCTTGTAACGGCACATCCCAGCTCGCCTGCGCCAGACGTTCGACCTTCTGACACTCATGGGCCAGGCCCAGCAGCGTCGGCTTGCGCCAGTTCTTGCGGCGGGCCAGATAGGCGAGGCTGCGATCATAAAATCCGCCGCCCATGCCCAGGCGCCCGCCGACATCGTCAAACCCTACCAGCGGCAACAGCACCAGATCCAGCGCCCAGACCTTGCGTTGCCGAGTCAGATTGGCCCGGGGCTCGAGGATGCGGAAACGATTGGGGGTCAGCTTTTCGCCGGGGCGGATGCGCTGGAAGACCATTTTCGTTCGTGGCCACGCGCTGAGTACCGGCAGATAAGTTGCCTTGCCGCGACGCTGGGCTTCGCGCAGCAGCAGGCGCGGATCGATTTCACCGTCGGTGGGTAAATACAGAGAGATATGTTTTGCCCGGCGAAAGTGCGGGTCCTGGGCCAATTGGCGGAACAGGCCTTTGGCCGCCTGGCGTTGTTCGCCTGGCGTCAGTGCGCGACGGGCCTTGCGCAGCAGGCGGCGGAGTTGCGGGCGGGGCAGCAGCGCGGGCTCGGTCATGGTTCGGCTTCGGCAGGTGGATGCAAAAACGTACGCATAAAAAATCCGATGTCGGCATACACCGACATCGGATTCGAATCAGGCTCCCCGGATGAACCGCTGTCAACTCAGCCCTTGAACCCGAAAGTTCAAGGTGGAAGAAGCAGTAGACTTTAAGGCTTTCCGTCTAGCGGACATGCACACCAGCCCAACGTGCAACTTCCAGGGTAGTGCGAATCGGCTCCGGGACATCGTCAACTGGCAAGCACCCCAGGGAGTGCCGCGAGTATACCTCAAGCTGTCAGGCGAATCAGCCCTTGGCGGTGTTCTGATCGTCGGCCAGGACCAGATCGACACGATCGAGCAAGTCGCGCACCTGTTCGCGGGTCGAACCGCTGGCCTGGATGTCCGGGCGCTCTTCTTTGTGCAACAGGTCGTGGGTGATGTTCAGCGCGGCCATCACGGCAATGCGGTCGGCACCGATGACTTTGCCGCTGCTGCGGATCTCGCGCATCTTGCCGTCCAGGTAGCGCGCGGCACTGACCAGATTGCTGCGTTCTTCCGGCGGGCAGATGATCGAATACTCTTTGTCGAGGATCTGCACGGTAACGCTATTGCTTGAACTCATGAGTCTTGCTCCAGGGCCTTGAGGCGCGAAATCATCGATTCGACCTTACGCCGGGCGATTTCGTTTTTTTCAATGAGGTGAGCGCGTTCCTCGCGCCAGGTTTTTTCCTGAGCTAGTAAGAGTGCGTTTTGACTCTTAAGTTGCTCGACTCGGCCAATCAGCAGTTCGAGTCTGGCCATCAGCGCTTGCAGGTCGGTGTCTTCCATTGGGTCCACGTGTTCGTCTGATGGGTGGTGACTGGCGGACAGCCTTTAATGGTCTTGGCGGGGCTGTCGATGTAGGATACAAGGCCTTCATTCTAGACATAGCGCCGTCTGGCGCCTAGCTGCCCATGACCATTGCGAATTCCCCGTACCAAGCCTTTGCCACCCTGCTGACTGCCAGCGGCCACAACGTCTCGCCTGCCGAACTGCACGGCGTGCTGCTCGGGCGCAGTTGCGCCGGGGCCGGCTTCGATCACGAAGGCTGGCTGATCGACGCCGCCGAACTGCTCGAAGGCGACATCCAGGACAACGTCCGCAACGCTCTGATCGGCCTGCAGGAGATGGTTAAAGGCGAGCTGACCGGCGACGACGTCACTGTCGTGCTGCTGCTGCCGACCGACGATGCACCGCTGGCCGACCGCGCTGCCGCACTGGGCGAGTGGTGCCAGGGCTTTCTCAGCGGTTTCGGCCTGAACTGCCGCGACAGCAGCATGCTCAGCACCGAAGCCACCGAAGTGCTGCAGGATCTGGCCGCCATTTCCCAGGTGCAGGACGCGCTGGAAGAATCCGAAGACGGCGAATCCGACTACATGGAAGTCATGGAATACCTGCGCGTCGCGCCGTTGCTGCTGTTCTCGGAAACCAAAAAAGCCGATGTGCCGCCAGCCGCCAAGCCGTCGCTGCATTAATCGCGTGCCAGGGAAAGCCATCTGCCCATGACCCATATCCCCAAAGCGGAATACAGCCGTCGCCGCAAGGCCCTGATGGCGCAGATGGAACCCAACAGCATCGCGATCCTGCCCGCCGCCGCGGTGGCCATCCGCAACCGCGACGTCGAGCACGTCTACCGTCAGGACAGCGACTTCCAGTACCTCAGCGGTTTTCCCGAGCCACAAGCCGTCATCGTCCTGATGCCCGGCCGCGAGCACGGCGAGTACATCCTGTTCTGCCGTGAACGCAATGCCGAGCGCGAATTGTGGGATGGCCTGCGCGCCGGGCAGGAAGGCGCGATCCGCGAGTACGGCGCCGACGACGCCTTTCCGATTACCGACATCGACGACATCCTCCCGGGCCTGATCGAAGGCCGCGACCGAGTGTATTCGGCGATGGGCAGCAACCCTGAATTCGATCGGCATTTGATGGACTGGATCAACGTGATCCGCTCCAAGGCGCACCTCGGCGCGCAGCCGCCGAATGAATTCGTTGCCCTGGATCACCTCCTGCACGACATGCGCCTGTATAAATCGGCGGCAGAAGTGAAGGTGATGCGCGAAGCCGCGCGGATTTCGGCGCAGGCGCATATCCGCGCGATGCAGGCCAGTCGTCCGGGGCTGTATGAATACAGCCTCGAAGCCGAGCTGGATTACGAATTCCGCAAGGGCGGGGCGAAGATGCCGGCCTACGGTTCGATTGTCGCCGCCGGGCGCAACAGCTGCATCCTGCATTACCAGCAAAATGACGCGCTGCTCAAGGACGGCGATCTGGTGTTGATAGACGCTGGTTGCGAGATCGACTGCTACGCCAGCGACATCACCCGCACCTGGCCGGTCAATGGCAGGTTCTCGCCGGAGCAGAAGGCGATCTACGAGTTGGTGCTGGCTTCGCAGGAAGCGGCATTCGCCGAGATTGCCCCCAACAAGCACTGGAACCAGGCGCACGAAGCCACGGTGCGGGTGATCACCGCAGGTCTGGTCAAGCTTGGCTTGTTGCAGGGCGAGGTTGACGAGTTGATCGCCAGCGAAGCCTACAAGGCTTTTTATATGCACCGCGCCGGCCACTGGCTGGGCATGGATGTGCATGACGTCGGCGAGTACAAGGTCGGCGGCGAATGGCGCGTGCTGGAAGTCGGCATGGCGCTGACCGTGGAGCCGGGTATCTACATCGCGGCGGACAATCAGAACGTGGCGAAGAAATGGCGCGGCATTGGCGTGCGCATCGAGGATGACGTGGTCGTGACCCGATCCGGCTGTGAAATCCTCACCAGCGGCGTGCCAAAAACCGTCGCCGAGATCGAAGCGCTGATGGCACAAGCAAGGACACACGCAGCATGAGTCGAGTCAATCTGGCAATCATCGGTGGCGGTCTGGTCGGCGCCAGTCTGGCGTTGGCGTTGCAGGCCGGGGCCAAGGCGCAGGGCTGGAAAATTGTCCTGATCGAACCGTTCGCCCCCGGCGACAACTGGCAGCCGAGCTACGACGCCCGCTCCTCGGCGTTGTCCTTCGGCTCGCGGCAGATTTATCAGCGCCTGGGCGTGTGGCAGGAAATTTCCCGCCGAGCCGAGCCGATCAAACAGATTCACGTCTCTGACCGTGGCCGCTTCTCCACCGCGCGCTTGTCGGCGATGGAAGAGGGTGTGCCAGCGCTCGGTTACGTGGTGGAAAACGCCTGGCTCGGCCAGTGCCTGTGGCAGCACCTCGACAAAGACGTGATCACGTGGCGCTGCCCGGCGGAAGTCACGCGCATGGAGCCGTTGGCCGATGGCTATCGCCTGACCCTCAACGATGAAACCACGCTGGAATGCGATCTCGCAGTGCTCGCCGATGGCGGCCGCTCCGGCTTGCGCGAACAGTTGGGCATCAACGTGCGCAAGCGCCCGTACAACCAGAGCGCGCTGATTGCCAACATCACCCCGAGTGAAGCGCACAACGGCATGGCCTTCGAGCGCTTCACCGACGAGGGGCCGATGGCCCTGCTGCCGCTGCCGGACAATCGCTGCGCCTTGGTCTGGACCCGTCTGGGCATGGATGCGCAGCGTCTGACCGAGTTGAGCGAGCGTGATTTTCTCAGCGAGCTGCAAGGCGTGTTCGGTTACCGCCTCGGCACTTTGAAACAGGTCGGCGCACGGCATTTGTATCCGCTGGCACTGATCGAGGCTGAAGAACAGGTGCGCTCGCATCTGGCCGTGCTCGGCAACGCCGCACACAGCCTGCACCCGATCGCCGGCCAGGGCTTCAACCTGTCGCTGCGTGACGCCGACGCCTTGGCTGCCGCGCTGCTGGCCAGCGACAAGCCGCTGGGCGACTTCGCCACGTTGCAGGCCTATCGCGAACGGCAGCGCCTCGATCAGGACCTGACGGTGGGCTTCTCCGATCAGGTCACGCGTCTGTTCGGCAGCACCCAGCCGCTGGTGTCGCTGGGGCGCAACCTCGGCCTGCTCGGCCTCGACCTGCTGCCGCCAGCCAAACGCTGGTTCGCCCGGCAGGCGATGGGTCTGGGAACCCGTCCGGATGCTTGAGTGGCTGAGCAACACATTCGGCAAGGCACGACTGATGCGTTGGGTAATGACCTGCTACCCGCCATATCTCGGCGCGGGTGTGCGGGTGCGCCACATCAGCGATGACTTTCGCGACGTTCAGGTGTCCATGGGGTTGGGCTGGTACAACCGCAACTATGTCGGCACCCAGTTTGGCGGCAGTCTGTATTCGATGGTCGACCCGTTCTTCATGTTGATGCTCATGGAAAACCTCGGTCCGAAGTACATCGTCTGGGACAAGGCTGCCGACATCGATTTCATTGCGCCGGGCAAAGGTAAAGTGTTCGCCCGGTTCAACATCGACCAGACGTTGCTCGACGAGATCCGCCGACAGACCGCCAACGGCGATAAATACCTGCCGCAGTTGCAGGTCGACATTCATGACGGCGCCGGCAACCTTGTGGCGCGGGTCGGTAAAACCCTTTACGTGCGGCTCAAGCCGCAAGCGAGACAGGCCTAAAGCATGGAAATGCGCGCAGATCTGCTGATTGTCGGAGCCGGAATGGTCGGCAGCGCCCTGGCGCTGGCGCTACAGGACAGTGGGCTGGAAGTGCTGCTGCTCGACGGTAGCCCGCTGAGTGTCAAACCCTTCGCTGCCGAAGCGGCGTTCGAACCGCGCGTCAGTGCATTGTCGGCGGCGAGCCAGCGCATTCTCGAGCGCCTTGGCGTCTGGGACGGCATCGCCCAGCGGCGCAGCAGCCCGTACACCGACATGCACGTGTGGGACGGCAGCGGCACCGGGCAGATTCATTTCTCGGCGAGCAGCGTGCATGCCGATGTGCTCGGCCACATCGTCGAAAATCGCGTGGTCCAGGATGCGCTGCTCGAGCGTCTGCATGATTGCGACCTCGGCATGTTGGCCAATGCGCGGCTGGAGCAGATGCGTCGCTCCGGCGATGACTGGCTGCTGACCCTGGCCGACGGCCGCACCTTGCGCGCGCCGCTGGTGATCGCGGCCGATGGCGCCAATTCTGCTGTGCGCCGTCTGACCGGCGTGGCGACTCGCGAGTGGGATTATCTGCATCACGCCATCGTCACCAGCGTGCGCTGCAGCCAGCCGCACCGCAAAACCGCCTGGCAGCGCTTTACCGATCACGGGCCGCTGGCGTTTTTGCCACTGGAGCGTGACGGTCAGCAGGACTGGTGCTCGATCGTCTGGTCGACCACGCCGGGTGAAGCCGAGCGCCTGATGGCACTCGAGGAGACTGCGTTTTGCGCTGAGCTGGAGCGAGCGTTCGAAGGGCGCCTCGGTGAAGTGATCAGCGCCGATCCGCGTCTGTGCGTGCCGCTGCGTCAGCGCCATGCCAAGCGCTACGTCGCTGAGGGCCTGGCCTTGATCGGTGATGCGGCGCACACCATTCACCCGTTGGCGGGGCAGGGTGTGAACCTTGGTTTCCTCGATGCAGCGGTGCTGGCGGAAGTGCTCCTGCAAGCGCATGAGCGCGGTGAGCGACTGGCGGACGTCAAAGTGTTGAGCCGCTACGAGCGTCGGCGCATGCCGCACAATCTGGCGCTGATGGCGGCGATGGAAGGCTTCGAGCGGTTGTTCCAGGCCGACCCCCTGCCGCTGCGCTGGTTGCGCAATGCCGGATTGAAACTGGTCGAGCAGATGCCCGAGGCCAAGGCGTTGTTTGTGCGCGAGGCGCTGGGGTTGACGGGGGACCTTCCGGCCTTGGCCAAACCCTGAGATGTTCGTTGTTGCTGCTGACCTCATCGCGGGCAAGCCCGCTCCCACAGTGGTCGGTGTGAAGCATTAATGTTGGACACACCGAAAACTTTGTGGGAGCTGGCTTGCCAGCGATGGCGTCGGCAAACCCGACACAAAAAAACGCTGTGCAACATCTGGTAACGCCTTCCCCCAGTGTTCGATTGTGGTGGTAAATGTGAGTCCTTATCATTTGGCCCACCTTTCCCGACCGTGAGACCACTCCCATGTTGGCACCCAAGCGTCTTCTGACCGCACTGGCCTTGACCCTGATCGGCAGCACCACTGCCCAGGCCGCCGATGAGGTGGTGGTGTACTCGTCGCGCATCGATGAGCTGATCAAACCGGTATTCGATGCCTACACCGCCAAGACCGGGGTGAAGATCAAGTTCATCACCGACAAGGAAGCGCCGCTGATGCAGCGCATCAAGGCCGAAGGCGAAAACGCCACCGCCGACCTGCTGCTCACGGTCGATGCCGGTAACCTGTGGCAGGCCGAGCAGATGGGCATTCTGCAGCCTTTCACCTCGAAAACCATCGACGCCAATATCCCTCAGCAATATCGCTCGTCCACCCACGCCTGGACCGGCCTGAGCCTGCGCGCACGGACCATCGCCTATTCCACCGAGCGGGTGAAGCCGGGCGAACTGACCACCTACGAAGCGCTGGCCGACAAGAACTGGGAAGGCCGCCTGTGCCTGCGCACGGCGAAGAAGGTCTACAACCAGTCGTTGACTGCGACCATGATCGAAGTTCACGGCGCCGAGAAGACCGAGAAAATCCTCAAGGGCTGGGTCAACAACCTGTCCACTGACGTGTTCTCCGATGACGTTGCAGTGCTGGAAGCGATCAACGCCGGGCAGTGCGATGCCGGCATCGTCAACACCTACTACTACGGTCGCCTGCACAAGCAGAAGCCTGAACTGCCGGTGAAGCTGTTCTGGCCGAATCAGGCGGATCGCGGTGTGCATGTGAACCTGTCGGGCATCGGCCTGACCAAACATGCACCGCACCCGGAAGCGGCCAAGGCGCTGGTCGAATGGATGACCACGCCTGAGGCGCAGAAGATTTTTGCTGATGTGAATCAGGAATTCCCGGCCAACCCGGCGGTGGCGCCATCGGAAGAAGTGGCGGCGTGGGGCAAGTTTGTTGCTGATACGTTGCCGGTTGAGGTGGCGGGTAAACGTCAGGCTGAGGCGATCCGGATGATGGATCGGGCGGGGTGGAACTGAGGCGTTTCGTGTAACTGTTGATCTAAGATCGCTCCCTCACCCCAGCCCTCTCCCGGAGGGAGAGGGAGCCAACTTGTGTTGTTTTCGAAACTTGAGTTCGACTCAATATCTCAGGTCGATGTAGTTTGCATGAGCACCTCGGTCAGTTCCCTCTCCCTCCGGGAGAGGGCTAGGGTGAGGGCAGCAATCCCAACCTGAAATACGCATTCCAAGAACACCCCAATCCCTCCAGAGACCCAAAAGTGGCCCACCCCGCCCAACGCCGCTGGTACCCCATCGTCTTCGCCATCGCCGCGCTGGTGTTGTTGCCCCTGAGCGTGTTGCTGCTGTCGTGGCAAACCATCGATCAGCAGATCTGGTCGCACCTGTGGCAAACCCAGATGCCGCGTCTGCTCGGCAATACCCTGACGCTGATCCTCGGCGTCGGTGTCGGCGTGACTCTGCTGGGTGTCAGCCTGGCCTGGCTGACCAGCCTCTGCGAATTTCCCGGTCGGCGCTGGCTCGACTGGGCGCTGATGCTGCCATTCGCCATTCCAGCGTATGTACTGGCGTTCGTTTTCGTCGGCCTGCTCGATTTCGCCGGGCCCGTGCAGTCCCTGTTGCGCGAATGGTTCGGCACCGGCCTGCGCCTGCCTCGGGTACGGTCCACCGGCGGGGTGATCGTGGTGCTGGTGCTGGTGTTTTATCCCTACGTTTATCTGCTGGCGCGCACCGCGTTTCTGGCTCAGGGCAAAGGCCTGATGGAAGCGGCGCGGGTGCTCGGGCAATCGCCGTGGCAGGCGTTCTGGCGGGTCGCGCTGCCGATGGCGCGTCCGGCGATTGGCGCGGGCGTGGCGCTGGCGCTGATGGAAACCCTCGCCGATTTTGGCGCGGTATCGGTGTTCAATTTCGACACCTTCACCACGGCAATCTACAAGACCTGGTACGGCTTCTTCAGCCTGCCCAGCGCTGCGCAACTGGCCAGTCTGTTGCTGCTGGTGGTGATGCTGGTGCTGTACGGCGAGCGCCGTGCACGCGGGGCGAATCGGGCCAGCAACGAGCGGCCACGGGTGAAGGCGCTGTATCACCTGCGCGGGCTCAAGGCGTTCGCGGCGACGGGCTGGTGTGGATTGGTGTTCGCCTGCGCCTTCGTCATCCCGGTGCTGCAACTGATCGTGTGGTTCTGGCAGCGTGGACGCTTCGATCTGGATGAGCGCTACGCCGGACTGATTCTGCACACGCTGTACCTGGGTGCCATGGCGGCGCTGATCACCGTCAGCGTTGCACTGTTGCTGGCGTTTGCCCGGCGCCTGGCGCCGACCCCAGCCATCAACTCCGGCGTCGGTCTGGCCAATCTCGGCTACGCCTTGCCCGGTTCGGTGCTGGCGGTGTCGATCATGCTTGCCTTCAGTTATCTGGATCGTGAGCTGGTGATTCCGCTTTCGTCATGGCTCGGCGGTGCGGGCAGACCGTTGCTGCTCGGCAGCCTCGCAGCTTTGCTGATGGCGTATCTGGTGCGCTTTATCGCTGTCGCTTACGGGCCGCTGGAAAGCAGTCTGGCGCGTATACGGCCATCTTTGCCCGAAGCGGCACGTAGCCTGGGTGTCAGTGGGCCGCGGCTGTTTTTCAAAGTGTATCTGCCGCTCTTGCTGCCCGGCACTTTGAGTGCGGCGTTGCTGGTGTTCGTCGATGTGCTCAAGGAAATGCCCGCGACCCTGCTGATGCGCCCGTTTGGCTGGGACACGCTGGCGGTGCGCATCTTTGAAATGACCAGCGAAGGCGAATGGGCGCGCGCCTCGTTGCCGGCATTGACCCTGGTGCTGGTTGGTCTATTGCCAGTGATCGGATTGATTCGACGTTCGGCGCACCGAAACTAGGGGGCGTTCTCGATTGGTTTCCCCACCGCGCCGGGTCTGCTGTTGTGCAGGGCAAGACGCGAGAAGCGTGGTTTGGTTGTTCCAAATAAGCTTCGAGCAACGCAGCCCTGCACAACAGCAGGCCCGGCCCTCCGGGTTGTGCCTAAAAGCGAGCCAGCCTGCGTTGCAGGCCTTGAAAAGGGAATACCATTCCCAGCGGCCTGCGCCTTGCCTGGCTCGCTTTTAGGCGACAACGCGGTGGGGAAACCAATTGAGAACGCCCCCGTAGTAGTGAGTCCTACATCATGCGGCTACAATGCGCGGCATTCGGTGCGGTTCGTCTGACAGACCCGTGCGCTGGAATCGGCTGCAAGCCTTATTCATCAAGGCCTTCAGCCGTATAGCGGCGGTCCGCACCCTCGCCACGCCCGGAAGGAGAAACCCATGGGACAGCGTACGCCTCTGTATGACCTGCACCTCGCGCTCGGCGCGAAGATGGTCGATTTTGGCGGTTGGGACATGCCACTGCATTACGGCTCGCAGGTCGAGGAGCACCACGAAGTGCGCCGCGATTGCGGGGTGTTCGATGTTTCCCATATGACCGTGATCGATGTCACCGGCGCCCAGGCCAAGGCCTGGCTTCAGCATTTGCTGGCCAACGACGTCGAACGTCTGCACCGCCCGGGCCGGGCGTTGTACAGCACCATGCTCAATGAGCGCGGCGGCATCGTCGACGACATGATCGTCTATCGCCTCGACGACGCGTACCGGCTGGTGTTCAACGCCTCGACCCGCGATCAGGATCTGGCCTGGATGAACGCCCAGCTCGGCGCCTACGACGTGCAACTGCACGAGCGCGCGGAGCTGGCGATGCTTGCCATCCAAGGCCCGCAGGCCCGGCACAAGATTGCCGAACTGGTGACCCAGTCGCGCGCCACGCTGATCCAGCAACTCAAACCTTTCGAAGGCGCCATCGACGGCGACTGGTTTATCGCGCGCACCGGTTACACCGGCGAGGATGGCCTGGAAATCTGCCTGCCCGCCAATCAGGCGCCGGGTTTCTTCAACGACCTGGTCGGTGCCGGTATTTCTCCGATCGGCCTTGGCGCTCGCGACACCTTGCGTGTCGAGGCCGGAATGAACCTGTACGGTCAGGACATTCATCAGGACGTTTCACCGCTGGCCTCGAACATGGCCTGGAGCATCGCCTGGGAGCCGGCCTCGCGGCAGTTCATCGGCCGCGCGGCGCTGGAGGCGGAAAAACCGCCGGCGTGGCGCACAAACTGGTCGGTCTGGTGCTGGAAGAACGCGGGGTTTTGCGCGCTCACCAGGTGGTGCGCATCGCCGATGTTGGCGAAGGGGAGATCACCAGTGGTAGTTTCTCTCCTACGCTGAGCAAATCGATTGCCCTGGCGCGTGTACCGATGGCAACCGCCGACCGCGCTGAAGTGGAAATCCGTGGCAAGTGGTACCCGGTGCGAGTGGTCAAACCGACCTTCGTGCGCCATGGCAAAACCTTGATCTAACCTTTTCTGGCGGGTATGACCGCTGACCAATTTCCGAGGAACCGAAGATGAGCGATATCCCTGCCGAACTGCGTTTTGCCGAAAGTCATGAATGGGCGCGTCTGGAAGCTGACGGCACTGTCACCGTGGGCATCAGCGATCACGCGCAGGAAGCGCTGGGCGACGTGGTGTTCGTCGAGTTGACCGAAGTCGGCAAGGTGTTCGCCGCCGGTGATCAATCCGGCGTGGTCGAGTCGGTGAAAGCCGCCTCCGACATCTACGCCCCGGTCAGCGGTGAAGTCATCGCGATCAACGAGGCGCTGACCGACTCGCCAGAAGAGCTGAATAATGACCCGTACGGCGCGTGGATCTTCAAGCTCCAGCCAAGCGACAAGGCCGAGCTGGACAAGCTGCTGGATGCTGCTGGGTACAAGGCTGCAATCGGCGAGTAAGTTGCCGGCAACACCCAAAGCCCCGATTCGTCGGGGCTTTTTTTCAGAATCAAAAGATCGCAGCCTTCGGCAGCTCCTACCTTTGAAATACATTCCCCTGTAGGAGCTGCCGAAGGCTGCGATCTTTTGATCTTCGAGGGCACTGCTATGCTGGTTTGACCGTGTCGATTGACGCCAAGCGCCAGCCAGGAGAGCCCGTCATGTCCCAGTCGCCGTCCCTGAGCCAGTTACGCGATCCCGAAGCCTTTCTGCGCCGCCACCTTGGCCCGGATGCCGCCGAGCAGCAGGCGATGCTCGACAGCCTGGGCCTGGGCAGTCGTGCCGAGCTGATCGAGCAGACCGTGCCGCCGAGCATTCGCTTCAATCGCGCACTGGATCTGCCGCCGGCCCTCGACGAACAGACTGCGCTGGCGAAACTGCGCGGTTATGCCGAGCAGAATCAGCTGTTCACCAGCCTGATCGGCATGGGCTATCACGGCACCGTGACGCCGACCGTCATTCTGCGCAATGTGCTGGAAAATCCCGGCTGGTACACCGCGTACACCCCATACCAACCTGAAATCGCTCAAGGCCGGCTCGAAGCGCTGCTCAATTTTCAGCAACTGACCATCGACCTCACCGGCCTGGAGCTGGCCAACGCCTCGCTACTCGATGAGGCCACCGCAGCGGCCGAAGCCATGGCGTTGGCCAGGCGCGTGGCGAAGTCGAAGAGCAATCTGTTTTTTGTGGATGAAAACTGCCATCCGCAAACCCTCTCCGTGGTGCAGACCCGCGCCGAAGGTTTCGGCTTCGAGCTGGTCGTCGACGCGGTGGATAACCTGGCGCAGCACGAGGTGTTCGGCGCGCTGCTGCAATACCCCGACACCCACGGCGAAATCCGCGATCTCAAACCCTTGATCAACCACCTGCACGCACAACAGGCCCTGGCCTGCGTCGCTACCGATTTGCTCAGCCTGCTGGTGCTGACGCCGCCGGGTGAGTTGGGTGCCGACGTGGTGTTCGGTTCGTCCCAGCGTTTCGGTGTGCCGATGGGTTATGGCGGCCCGCACGCGGCGTTTTTCGCCAGTCGTGAAGAATACAAACGGGCGATTCCGGGACGAATCATCGGTGTATCGAAAGATGCTCGTGGCAACGTCGCGCTGCGCATGGCCCTGCAAACCCGCGAGCAACACATCCGCCGCGAGAAAGCCAATTCGAACATCTGCACCGCGCAGGTATTGCTGGCCAATATCGCCAGTTGCTACGCGGTGTATCACGGCCCGGAGGGTTTGAAGCGTATCGCCCAGCGCGTGCATCGCCTGACCTGCCTCCTCGCCGCGGGACTCGAGCGCAACGGCATCAAGCGGCTCAACAGGCAATTCTTCGACACCCTGACCCTGGAGGTCGGCGGTGCGCAAACGGCGATCATCGAAAGCGCTCAGGCGGCGCAGATCAACCTGCGCATTCTTGGCCGCGGCCGCGTCGGTCTGAGTCTGGACGAGACCTGTGATGAACACACCGTGGCGAAGCTGTTCGATGTGCTGCTCGGCGCCGATCACGGCCTGAGCGTTGATGCGCTTGATGCGCAGGACATCGCCTCGGGAATTCCCGACGAACTCCAGCGCAGCACGCCGTACCTGCAACATCCGGTGTTCAACGCTCACCACAGCGAAACCGAGATGCTGCGTTACCTCAAACAACTGGAAAACAAGGATCTGGCGCTCAATCAGTCGATGATTCCGCTCGGTTCCTGCACGATGAAGCTCAACGCCACCAGCGAGATGATCCCGATCACCTGGCCGCAGTTCGCCCATCTGCATCCGTTTGTGCCGAGGGAGCAGGCTGTCGGTTACACACTGATGATCGAAGAGCTTGAGCGTTGGCTCTGCGCGATTACCGGTTTCGATGCGATCTGCATGCAGCCCAACTCCGGCGCCCAGGGCGAATACGCCGGGCTCCTGGCGATCCGTAAATATCACGAGAGCCGAGGAGAGGGCGCGCGGGATATCTGCCTGATTCCGTCGTCGGCCCACGGCACCAATCCAGCGTCGGCGCAGATGGCCGGGATGCGCGTAGTCATTGTCGAATGCGATGAGGCGGGCAACGTCGATCTGGATGATTTGCAGCTCAAAGCCGCCGAGGCTGGGAATAAGT
Source organism: Pseudomonas sp. AC255 (assembly GCF_979258175.1). Lineage (NCBI taxonomy): Bacteria > Pseudomonadati > Pseudomonadota > Gammaproteobacteria > Pseudomonadales > Pseudomonadaceae > Pseudomonas > Pseudomonas sp. AC255. The sequence continues at coordinate 5,625,425 of NZ_OZ409841.1, forward strand.
TGTCGTGCCTGATGGCGACCTATCCGTCGACCCATGGCGTTTACGAGGAAGGCATCAGCGACATCTGCGCAGTGATCCACCAGCACGGCGGCCAGGTGTACATGGATGGCGCCAACCTCAATGCCCAGGTTGGTCTCGCCCGACCGGCGGACATTGGCGCCGACGTGTCGCACATGAACCTGCACAAGACCTTCTGCATTCCCCATGGCGGCGGCGGGCCGGGCATGGGGCCGATCGGCGTCCGTGCGCATCTGGCGCCGTTCGTCGCCAACCATCCGGTGGTGCCGATTGACGGGCCGCTGGCGCAGAACGGCGCAGTCAGCGCAGCACCGTGGGGCAGTGCGAGCATTTTGCCGATCAGTTGGATGTACATCGCCATGATGGGCCCGCAACTGGCGGACGCCAGCGAGGTGGCGATTCTGGCGGCGAATTATCTGGCGCAGCATCTATCCGGGGCATTCCCGGTGCTTTACGCCGGGCGCAACGGCCGGGTGGCGCATGAATGCATTCTTGATCTGCGCCCACTGAAGGCGCAGACCGGCATCAGCGAGGAAGACGTTGCCAAGCGGCTGATGGATTACGGCTTCCACGCGCCGACCATGTCCTTCCCGGTAGCGGGTACGTTGATGGTCGAGCCGACCGAGAGCGAATCCAAGGCAGAACTCGACCGCTTCATCGCGGCGATGCTGAGTATTCGCGCAGAGATCAATGAAGTGCAGAAGGGCAACTGGCCGGGCGAAGACAACCCGCTCAAACGCGCGCCGCATACGCTGGCCGATGTCACTGGGATCTGGGAACGGCCGTACAGCATCGAACAGGCCATCACCCCGGATGCGCACACGCGATTGCACAAATATTGGCCGGCGGTGAATCGGGTGGATAACGTCTACGGCGATCGCAATCTGTATTGCGCCTGCGTGCCGGTGGATGATTACCGCTGAAGATCAAAAGATCGCAGCTCCTACAGTAGGAATGCATTCCAAAGGTAGGAGCTGCCGAAGGCTGCGATCTTTTGATTCTGGCGCAAAAAAAGCCGCTCGATCGAGCGGCATTTTTGAGGGTGCGAGGCTTACTCGGACGCCACGGCGTTCTTCGCCAGAATCGCGTTCGCCAGTTCCATGTCCGAAGCCTGCAGGCCCGGGTTGTCGGCGCGGACTTTCTGCATGGCTGCTTCCAGGTACGGGCCACGGATGCCGCCGTCGCTGGCGACGAAGCTGCCGGCGTCGTCCTGGGCGGCGACGATCAGCTTGTGATCCTTGAACGTCAGGTAGGTCGAGCCGGTGGTGGCACCGGAGGAGATGACGTTACGCCAAAAGCTGTCCGCCATGGCCGAACCAACGGGAAGCGACAGCAGGGCCAAGGTGGCGACAGCAAGTTTGAGACGCATGATGAGGTGACTCCTGGGATTGACTACGGCGTTGGATAGCCGATCCCCCGATCCAGTTCCGTGCTGAATTATTTCAACTCACTTTGCGGCGTCACCCGCAGTACTTCTTCCACCGTGGTCAGCCCCGCCGCGACTTTCTGCGCGCCGGACAGGCGCAGGCTGCGCATGCCTTCCTTGAATGCCTGACGCCTGATCGCGGTGAGGTCGGTATCCGGGGTGATCAGCGCTTTGAGGCTGTCGCTCAGTTGCATGATTTCGTAGACCCCGGCGCGGCCGCGATAGCCGGTGTCGCGGCATTCCAGGCAACCGATCGCTCGCTGCGCATTGCTCGGCAGCGGCGCTTGCCAGGGCCGGGTCAGGGTTTGCCAGTCTTCATCCTCGAGCGTCAGTGGCGCCTTGCAGTGCGGGCATAACGTGCGCACCAGACGCTGAGCCATAACGCCGAGCACGGTGGCTTTGATCAGGTAATGCGGCACACCGAGTTCGAGCAAACGGCTGATGGCGCTCGGCGCATCGTTGGTGTGCAGCGTCGACAGGACCAAGTGCCCGGTGAGCGCGGCCTGAATCGCCATTTCCGCAGTTTCCAGATCGCGGATCTCGCCGATCATGATGATGTCCGGGTCCTGTCGCATCAGCGCGCGCACCCCGGCGGCGAAGGTCAGTTCGATGTTGTGCTGCACCTGCATCTGGTTGAAGGCCGGCTCGACCATTTCGATCGGGTCCTCGATGGTGCAGAGGTTGACCTCCGGCGTCGCCAGTTTTTTCAGCGTGGTGTACAGGGTGGTGGTCTTGCCCGAACCGGTCGGCCCGGTGACCAGAATGATGCCGTTTGGCTGGCGGGTCATGTCCTGCCAGCGCCGCAGGTCGTCGGCGCTGAAACCCAACTGGTCGAAATTTTTCAGCAGCACTTCCGGGTCGAAGATCCGCATGACCATTTTTTCGCCGAACGCCGTCGGCAAGGTCGACAAACGCAACTCCACTTCGCCGCCGTCCGGGGTCTTGGTCTTGACCCGGCCATCCTGGGGTTTGCGTTTTTCCGCGACGTTCATGCGACCGAGGCTTTTCAGGCGGCTGACAATCGCCATGGTCACCTGCGGCGGGAATTGATAGACGTTGTGCAACACGCCATCGATGCGAAAGCGCACGGTGCCGTGCTCGCGGCGCGGTTCGATGTGGATGTCGCTGGCGCGCTGCTGGAAGGCGTACTGGAACAGCCAGTCGACGATGTTGACGATGTGCGCGTCGTTGGCGTCCGGTTCCTGGTCGCTGGCGCCGAGATTGAGCAGTTGTTCGAAATTGCCGAGGTTGCCGCCCTGGGCGTCGGCATTGCTGGCGCCGCTGACCGATTTGGCCAGACGAAAGAATTCGACGCTGAAGCGCTGGATGTCGACCGGGTTGGCCACAACGCGTTTGATCGGCAGCTTCAACACGTGGGTCAGGTCGGCTTCCCAACCGCTGACGTAGGGCTGAGCGCTGGCCACGGTGACCGAATCGCGGTCCACGGCGACGGCGAGAATCTTGTGGCGCTGGGCGAAGGCATAGGACATCAGCGGCGTGATCGCCGCGACATTGATTTTCAGCGGATCAATGCGCAAATACGGCTGACCGGCCTGTTGCGCCAGCCACAGGGTCAGGCTTTCCAGATCCAGATGTTTGCCCGGACGGCTGAGGTCGTCGAGTTGCTGGCTGGCGATGAATTCCAGCGGATGCATCTGCCCGTGAGCAGCATGGCGACGGCGGGCGTTGAGCGCCTGTTCCGCCGCGTCCTGGCAGATGAAGCCTTGGGCGACCAGTTCCCGTAATACATCGTTGAGGTCCAGCCAGCGGTCCTGAGTGACAAATTGAACGGACATGCGGCTTTCCTTTTTAAGCGTCATGCGCAAAAGGATAGTCGTGGCTCTGCTGACCGTTGGGCCACTACCCGACGAAGCCGTTGCCGGATTTGTCAGCCGGCAGCCTGGGCGGGCGCTTGCCACGCGGCGTCGGCGTTGTGCAGGTCCACCGCGCAGACGCTGATCAGGTTGCGCAGTTTTTCCGCGATCACTTGCGCGCGATGCCAGCTCAGGCCGCTCATGAGGAGGTCGATCGACAGCAGATCGTCCTGGCGCTGGACGTTGACCTGCTCCGGGGTCAGAAACTGCAAGGCGAACAGATTCAGCACGCGCACCAGCAGGTCCGGCTCGGCCTCGGCAAGGATTCGGTACTGCGCCAGGCAGTGAGCGTTGTTGAGGTTCCAGACATCGGCGCGGGTGGGGGTGCTGTTCACGGCTTCAAGGTGCGGCATGGCGAGTCTCCAAAATCACTGGAGAAATTTTTACATTCGGTGCGGGGTATTTCTTGGCTATGATCGGCGTCTGAACGGATTTATCGAAAGAGTTGATTCGTGAAAGCTGATCTTTGAGGATTTTTATGCACAGCGAGCTGGACGCCTACGACCGCAAGATCCTCGCCTTGCTCCAGGAAGACGCTTCGCTGTCGAGCGCGCAGATCGCCGAACAGGTCGGCCTGTCGCAATCGCCGTGCTGGCGGCGGATTCAGCGGATGAAGGAGGAGGGCATTATTCGCGGTCAGGTGACCTTGCTGGATCGCAAGAAGATCGGCCTGAACACGCAGATCTTTGCCGAGATCAAACTCAACGCTCATGGGCGTTCGAACTTCACTGAATTCACCGAGGCGATTCGCGGCTTTCCGGAAGTGCTGGAGTGTTATGTGCTGATGGGCGCGGTGGATTTCATGTTGCGCATAGTCGCGGCGGACATCGAGGCGTACGAGCGGTTCTTCTTCGAGAAGCTGTCGCTGGTGCCGGGGATACAGGAAGTGAATTCGATCGTGGCGCTTTCTGAAATCAAGTCCACCACCAGCCTGCCGGTCTAGTGCGGATGGCCTTTGTGGCGAGGGGATTTATCCCCGCTGGGCTGCGCAGCAGACCCCGCTTGATCGTTCCCACGCTCCGCGTGGGAATGCAGCCCGGGACGCTCTGCGTCCCAAAGCGGACGCAGAGCGTCCATTGAGACGTGCCCACGCAGAGCGTGGGAACGATCAGGTGGGAAGGTGTTTAGCTGCGCAGGAGGATTTTCCAGGCGCGGTTCTGGTACACCGCAATTGCCTGATGCTTGCGTGCATCGAGCAGTTCGTCGGTGATGGTCGGCTCGTTGGCCAGTTGCGCCAGTTTGTTCAGCTCACCGTACAGGCGATCCATTTCCGGGATGTCCAGCACGTTGCGCGCATGGTGCAACCAGACCTGAATGCGTTCGATACGCGGCAGTTGTTCAGCGAGATCTTCCGGCTGCTGCTGATAGCGTTGCAGCTGCAGAGCAGTGGCTTCTTCGCCGAGCAGACGCGGCAGCCAGCTGTGCAGTTGCGCGTCACCCTGACGATTACCGCGAGTGTTGCGGTCGGCGGTCCAGGTGCGGGCCAGCAGCCAGCGTGAAGCGTTCAGCGAGAACTGGCCCCAGCGCGGGTCTTCCAGTTCTTCGAGGAACTGCTCCGGCGCGGCCTTGCGCACGTCTTCGTCTTCGATACCGACCTGTACCAGCGGACGCCAGTCTTCCAGCAAGGCATCGAGGGCCACGCGCAGATCGTGGGTCGACTGACGCGGCGCAGCCTGACCGAGGCTGCTGAGCAGGGCGCGCATTTCCGCGAGGTTCTCGACCCAGTCCTGCAACAGACGCCAGTGGCCGTTGAAGCGATATTGTTCGGCCAGACGCTGGCTGCTGCCGAGCAGATGCCAGCTCAGCGCGGCGAAGGCGTCGTCGAGACGGGTTTCGCTGGTCAGCTGCGGCGCTGGCAGGCTCAGCGAGTAGCTGTTGGCGTCGTGCAGGCGATAACCACGCTCGGCCTTGCTGATATCGCATGGCATCAGCGCCAGGGTTTCGGCCAGTTCGGCAGCCAGTTCCAGCAACGCGGCAGGCTCGCCTTCGCGCAGCTCCAGTTCCAGCTCGCAGATTTCTTCTTTCTGCTTGCCGACCACCACGTGACCGAGATCCAGCGCGGCCTCGATAACCACTTTGGTCTTGCCACGGCCCCAGGCGATTTCGGCGCGCTCGCGGACGAAATCGGTGGTGAAGATCGGCTTGAGGGTTTTCTTGTCCAGCTCGGCGAGCGACTCTGGCCAGCATTCGCCGTCGAGTTTCTTCACGTCGAGCTTGGCTTTCGGCAGTTTCCAGTCGTACTCGTTACGCTCGGACAGACCGGCGACGCTCTGGCCACGGGTCTTGAGGGTCTGAATCACTTCGTCACCGTCCTTGCGCAGGCGCAGGGCGACCTTGGCCTGGGCGAGGTCGCGCTCGGGGGTGTCGAAGTACTGGTTCATCAACTCACGGCGTTCCCAGCCACTTTTGTTGCGTTTCTTCAGCAGCGGGTGCTCGCGCAGGGCAGCGAGGGTTTCGCGGCTGACGCGGAGTTTGATTTCAGTTTCTTTTTGCATGGCCGGAACATCCAGAATCGGGAGCGCAGCCGGGGGAATGTGTGGCTGCCAAGGCCGTGCAGTGTACAGGAGTCAAACTTCCTACGCCCTGCGGCGGTTTATTCCGCGCGCCGGATGGTTCTATAGTGGGCCTCAATCCGGGACCTGGAGTCAGTGATGCCATTGCCGTCCATGCAAGACCAGTTCGCCGCGCTGATTGCCGCGCCATCGGTCAGCTGCACCCAACCGAACCTGGACCAGTCCAACCGCGCCGTCATCGATCTGCTGGCGGGCTGGCTCGGTGACCTGGGTTTCAGCTGCGATATCCAGCAGGTCAGCCCCGGCAAATTCAATCTGCTTGCCAGTATCGGCAGCGGCCCCGGCGGCCTGGTGCTGGCCGGGCACAGCGACACCGTACCTTATGACGATGCGTTGTGGCAGACCGACCCGCTGAAGCTCACCGAAGTCGACGGTCGCTGGGTCGGGCTGGGCAGTTGTGACATGAAGGGCTTCTTCGCGCTGATCATCGAAGCCGTGCAGCCGCTGCTCGATCAGCCGTTCAAACAGCCATTGCTGATCCTCGCCACCTGCGACGAAGAAAGCTCGATGTCCGGCGCCCGCGCGCTGGCCGAGGCCGGGCAGCCGCTGGGCCGCGCGGCGGTGATCGGCGAGCCGACCGGGCTCAAGCCGATTCGCATGCACAAAGGCATCATGATGGAGCGCATCGACATCCTCGGGCAGAGCGGCCACTCCTCGGATCCGCGCCTGGGCCACAGCGCCCTTGAAGCGATGCACGATGCCATCGGCGAACTGCGCGGTCTGCGTCTGTTGTGGCAGCGCGAATTCAGCAACCCACAGTTCAGCGTACCGCAACCGACGATGAACTTCGGCTGCATTCATGGCGGCGACAACCCCAATCGCATCTGCGGCCAGTGCTCGCTGGAATTCGACCTGCGCCCGCTGCCGGGCATGGACCCGAGCGTGCTGCGTGCGGAAATCCTGCGCAAGCTCAACCCGGTGGCCGAGCGGCATAAGGTGAAAATCGATTACAAACCGCTGTTCCCGGAAGTGCCGCCGTTCGAGCAGTCCGAAGATGCCGAACTGGTGCGCATCGCTGAAAAGCTCACCGGCCATCGCGCCGAAGCAGTAGCGTTCGGCACCGAAGCGCCTTATCTTCAGCGCCTCGGCTGCGAAACCATCGTCCTCGGCCCCGGCGACATTGCCTGCGCGCATCAACCCGGCGAGTACCTTGAAATGTCACGTTTGCAGCCTACCGTGCATCTGATTCGGCAGTTGATTGAACATTATTGCCTGACGACAGACGAACGATGACGACCCTGTGTGGGAGCGAGCCTGCTCGCGAAAGCGTTTTGTCAGTCGCGATTGATGAACCTGATCCACCGCTTTCGCGAGCAGGCTCGCTCCCACAGGGTTAAATGTCTTGCATCAACCCGGTAAATTGCCTGCACCACAACCCGTATTCATGAGGAGAGCGCGCGTGTCGCCAAGCCTGTTCCGACGATAACCATCAGCCCGCTGTGCGTTTTTCGTTTCGCCCCTTTTTTCGGCTGCTCTTTATTACAGGCCCAGGTTCATGCCCGAATACGTTAATTGGCTTCGCCACGCGTCTCCCTACATCAATGCCCACCGCGATTGCACCTTCGTCGTCATGCTTCCCGGCGACGGCGTCGAGCATCCGAATTTCGGCAATATCGTCCACGACCTGGTCTTGCTGCACAGTCTGGGCGTGCGTCTGGTGCTGGTGCACGGCTCGCGCCCGCAGATCGAAACCCGCCTCGCCGCCCGTGGCCTGACCCCGCATTACCATCACGGCATGCGCATCACCGATGCCGCGACGCTTGAGTGTGTGATCGATGCGGTGGGCCAGTTGCGCATCGCCATCGAGGCGCGGCTGTCGATGGACATGGCCTCGTCGCCGATGCAGGGCTCGCGTCTGCGCGTGGCCAGCGGCAACCTCGTCACCGCGCGGCCGATCGGTGTGCTGGAAGGTGTCGACTATCACCACACCGGTGAAGTGCGTCGGGTTGACCGCAAGGGGATCAATCGCCTGCTCGATGAACGCTCGATCGTATTGCTGTCGCCGCTGGGCTACTCGCCGACCGGTGAAATTTTCAACCTCGCCTGCGAAGACGTCGCCACCCGCGCCGCGATTGATCTGGGCGCGGACAAGCTGCTGTTGTTCGGCGCCGAACTCGGCCTGATCGACGAAAACGGCAAACTGGTGCGCGAACTGCGCCCGCAACAAGTGCCGGCACATTTGCAGCGCCTCGGCATGAGCAACTATCAAGCGGAGTTGCTCGATGCCGCCGCCGAAGCCTGCCGTGGCGGTGTGGCGCGCAGTCATATCGTCAGTTACGCCGAAGATGGCGCGCTGCTGACTGAGCTGTTCACCCGTGACGGTGGCGGTACGCTGGTCGCGCAGGAGCAGTTCGAACTGGTGCGCGAAGCGGCGATTGAAGACGTCGGCGGTTTGCTCGACCTGATCAGTCCGCTGGAAGAGCAGGGCATTCTGGTGCGCCGCTCGCGGGAAGTGCTGGAGCGCGAGATCGAGCAGTTCAGCGTGGTCGAGCGCGAAGGCATGATCATCGCCTGTGCGGCGCTGTATCAGATTGCCGATTCCGATGCCGGCGAACTGGCGTGTCTGGCGGTGAATCCGGAATACCGCCACGGCGGACGCGGCGACGAATTGCTGGAACGCATCGAAACCCGCGCGCGGGCGCAGGGTTTGAAAACCCTGTTCGTACTTACTACGCGCACTGCGCACTGGTTCCGCGAGCGCGGGTTCGAGCCTAGCAGCGTGGAACGCCTGCCAGCGGCGCGGGCGTCGCTGTACAACTATCAGCGCAATTCGAAAATTTTCGAAAAGACCCTCTGAACACCAGCGAGGTCTGTGGCGAGGGATTTATCCCCGCTGGGTCGCGTAGCGGCCCCCTGTGTTTTCACTTGGAATCGCTGGGGGACTGCTGTGCAGTCCAACGGGGATAAATCCCCTCGCCACTTTCTGCATTCAGTCAGAGATGAACCTGGCGCTGACGTACGGCGAATAATCCGCCAGCACTGTTTCGACCTTGCCCTGTTCCTTCAAGAATTTCGCCGTTTCGGCAATGGCCTTCGCGGTGCCGCCGTCCAGCAGCGCCGTGCTTTGCTGCGCCTTGGCATCCGGGAACGCCGAACCGGCCAGCAGTTCCGGTACATCTGCTGCGTTGGCACCGGTCAATTTGGCGATTTTCTGCACAGGCACCGAGTCGGCCGTCCAGCTGTCTTTGTGCGCGGCGTACTCAGCGAACGAATCCAGGGTGACCTTGGCGAATTTCGCCACGACCTCGGGATGCTTCTCGGCAAAGTCCTTGCGCGCCACCCACACCTCGAAGGTCGGCGCACCCCACTGGCCGACCTGGGCGGCGTCGGCCAGGGTCTTGCCGGTCTTGCGGATCTCGCCTAGCGCCGGCGACCAGACAAACGCCCCATCAATGTCGCCACGCTTCCACGCGGCGGCGATTTCCGCCGGTTGCAGGTTGACCACTTTGACTTGCGAAGTATTCAGGCCCCAGTGCTTCAGCGCCCCAAGCAGACTGTAGTGCGAGGTCGACACGAACGGTGTGGCGATGGTCTTGCCGACCAGATCCTGCGGTTTGTCGATGCCGCTGCCGTTGCGCACCACCAAGGCTTCTGCGGCATTAATCTGCGCCGAAACGATAAACGCCACGATCGGCAGATTGCGTGAAGCAGCTGCTGCCAGTGGGCTTGAGCCAAGGTTGCCGATCTGCACGTCGCCAGAAGCAATGGCAGTGACGACTTCCGGGCCGCTGTTGAAACGACGCCAGTCGATCTTCTCGCCGATGGTTTTTTCATAGACACCATCGGCCTGCGGCACTTTGCTCGGATCGATCCCGGTCTGGTAACCGACCGTCAGACCGGCGGCATGTGTGGAAAAAGAAAACAGTGCCGACACACAAACTGTAACAAATTGACTTGATAGTGCGCGTTTCGCCATGATGCGTCGCCTTTTCGATGGGATTTGCCGTGTTGGGAGCACGGCAAAGCTAATCGATCTAAAAAAGGTCAACAAATACCATTTAGGAATGAGCTTAGGCGCCGATACGCTGTTTCCCGGCGCGGATGGCCATTAATGGGCCATATACCTGAATGGCATGAAAAAGAACGAATAAATTCTTTTGGGATTATCAGGAAGTCTTTACGCTGCAGGGACCAAATCACTCGCGATTAGACGATGGTCGTAGACATACAAGGTTACGATTGACTTGGCAGTCACGGTCTGGCGCTAATCGCGGATCTTAGGATTCAGGGCAAATCGACCCCGAACCAGGAACACAAGAATTAGAACGAGAGGAGCGATACATGAACAAGTCCACCTTGGCCCTGGCTGTGGCCGTTGGGGTTATGGCGCAGCAGGCAGGCGCCGCCGGTTTCATCGAAGACAGCAAGGCTACTCTGGGGCTGCGTAACTTCTACATCAACACTGACAACCGTAACGGCACTGCCGAACCAAGCCGCAACGAAGAGTGGGGCCAAGGCTTCGATCTGCGTTTCATTTCCGGTTACACCCAAGGCACTGTCGGCTTCGGTATCGATGCCATCGGCCTGTTGGGCGTACGTCTGGATTCGGGCGGCGGCACCAACGGTAACGTTGCCTCCAACGGCACCCCAGGCACTGCTTACGGCGGCACTGTTTTCCCAAGCGAATCCAACGGTCAGGCAGTTGATAACTTCTCCAGCCTGGGCCTGACAGCCAAAGCGAAGATCTCCCAGACCGAACTGAAGCTGGGTACTCTGCAGCCGAAGAACCCGGTCATCGTCACCAACGACGGTCGTTTGCTGCCGCAAACCTGGCAGGGTGGCCAGATCACTTCCGGCGAGATCAAGGACCTGACTCTGGTCGGTGGCCAGATCGAGCACGTGAAAGGTCGTAACTCCAGCAACAATGAACAGCTGTCGATCGGTGGTGCAAACGCACGCACCGCGAACAGCAACAAGTTCATCTACGCCGGTGGTGATTACAAAATCACCAAGGACCTGACTGCCCAGTACTACTACGGCAATCTGGAAAACTTCTACAAGCAGCATTTCCTGGGTCTGGTGCATAACTGGTCGATCGGTCCAGGTGTGTTGAAGTCCGACTTCCGTTACTTCAATAGCTCCGACGACGGCCGTAATGGCGATGAATCTGCCTATTTCAGCAACGGTGCCTACGGCAACAGTTCGCTGGGTAACGGCAAAGGCAAGGTCGACAACAATCTGTACAGCGGCCTGTTCCTGTACACCGTTGCCGGTCACACCTTTGGTGGCGGCTATCAGGTGAGCAACGGCAGCAGCGACTTCCCTTGGCTGAACCAGGGCGACGGTTCGTCGAACTACACCATCACCGACATGCAGATCCAGAAGTTCAACCGTGCCGGCGAGCGCACCTGGCAAGCACGTTACTCCTATGACTTCGCCAAGGTTGGCGTGCCTGGCCTGACCGCAGGCATGGTTTACCTGCGTGGCGACAATGTCGATACCTACGCGAGTCGTGTGCAAACCTCCAATGGCGCTTCCGAGTGGGAACGCGATCTGACCGTGGCGTACGTGGTTCCGGAAGGCCCGTTGAAGAACGTCGGCTTCATGTGGAAAAACGCTTCGTGGCGCACCGACATCGCTGGTCAACGCGACCAGGACGAAAACCGCCTGATCCTCAGCTACTCGATCCCGCTGCTGTAATAGCGCTCGAGCAACTGAAGCAAAAAAAGCCCCGTCCGGCATCGCGCCGGACGGGGCTTTTGCGTTTCGAGTCAGGCTCACCCCCGTAAGCCTTTCTCGATTTCCCTCTTTGCTGCAACTCAAGGCCTTCTCGAACCTTGGTTGGATGTTCGTCGCGATGCCGTCTGGTGTCCAATGAACAGATGTTTAATATTCACTAATGATCTAGATATCTAGTTATTTATTCTTTTTCACACTGATTGATCCCGAGCTACAGTTGTTGTCTCCCATCCCTCATCAGGAGCAGCACCATGAGCCTCAGACTCGGCGACATCGCCCCCGATTTCGAACAGGATTCCAGCGCCGGCAAGATTCGTTTCCACGAATGGCTGGGCGATAGCTGGGGCGTGCTGTTTTCCCATCCGGCGGACTTCACTCCGGTGTGCACCACCGAGCTGGGTTTCACCGCCAAGCTCAAGGATGAATTCAGCCGACGCGGCGTCAAGGCCATCGCGCTGTCGGTTGACCCGGTGGACTCGCACCACAAGTGGATCGAGGACATCAACGAAACCCAGAACACTATCGTCAACTTCCCGATCCTGGCCGATGCCGATCGCAAGGTCTCCGATCTCTACGACCTGATCCACCCGAACGCCAATGACACGCTGACCGTGCGTTCACTGTTCGTCATCGACCCGAACAAGAAGATCCGTCTGACCATCACCTACCCGGCGAGCACCGGGCGTAATTTCCACGAGATTCTGCGGGTGATCGACTCGCTGCAACTCACCGACAACTACAAAGTCGCCACACCGGCTAACTGGCAGGACGGTGAAGAAGTGGTGATCGTGCCGTCGCTCAAGGATGAGGACGAGATAAAGCAGCGCTTCCCCAAAGGTTATCGCGCGGTGAAGCCGTACCTGCGCCTGACGCCGCAGCCGAACAAATGAATCAGTGAGATTTTGATCGTTCCCACGCTCTGCGTGGGAATGCCGCCCGTGACGCTCCGCGTCACAGTGGACGCGGAGCGTCCATGGATTCATTCCCACGCAGAGCGTGGGAACGATCATCATCACGGAGCCACAAAGCAGGGGATTTCAGGCCGTTTCGACGGCCTTTTTTTCGCCTGGATTCTGCTCCGCGATATATCTCTTAAATGCATAACCAAATGAATAAATATGATTTATGGATATATAAATCAGCTGGTAAGGTCACTGCCATTGAAGCGAGATCGCAGCCTGCGAATCGCCTGTAACGCTTAAAGGAATCTGCAATGCTGGTCGTCTCACTCGGTGGCAGTCCCAGCCTGCGCTCCCGTTCCGGGGTGCTGCTGGAGCGTTCGCAACGCTGGTTGCAACAGCAAGGGGTGGAAGTGGTGAGTTATCAGGTGCGGGACTTCCCGGCCGAGGATCTGCTCCACGCGCGCTTCGACAGTCCGAAGGTCCTCGACCTGTTGCAACAGATCGCAAACGCCGATGGCCTGCTGATCGCCACGCCGGTGTACAAGGCCTCGTTTTCCGGAGCGCTGAAGACCCTGCTGGATCTGCTCCCCGAGCGTGCCTTGAACCACAAGATTGTCTTGCCGATGGCCACGGGCGGCAGCATCGCCCACATGCTGGTGGTCGATTACGCGCTCAAGCCTGTGCTGTCGGCACTCAAGGCCCAAGAGATGCTTCAGGGCATTTTCGCCGAGGACAGCCAGATCGCTTATGGCGAAGGCAGTGCCGCCGCGCAACTGGCGCCGGCCCTGGAGCAGCGCTTGCACGAGGCCCTGGATCAGTTCATCGGCGCCATGGCGCGCCGGCCGAAACCGCTGGAGCCAGGCCTGCTGAACGAACGTTTGTTGAGTGCTCGCTGGAGCATTTAAGCCTTATCGAAATTTGAAGTACTGGCCTTACTCGCCCGCCAACGGGCAAGCAGGTGCAGCCACAACCCAACAGCAAAAAGGAGAGCGCTATGCGCACTGTATTTTTGCGTCGTGGTCTGGTCGCTCTGTTTGCTGCGGCTGTCACCTTCGGCGCCATCACCCAAGCTCAAGCCGAGACATTGCGGATCGGTTATCAGAAGTACGGCACGCTGGTGCTGCTCAAAGCCAAAGGCACGCTGGAAAAACGCCTCGCCGCGCAAGGCGTCGACGTGCAATGGACGGAATTCCCTGGCGGCCCGCAGTTGCTCGAAGGCCTCAACGTCGGCTCGATCGATTTCGGTGTGACCGGCGAAACCCTCCGGTTTTCGCACAGGCCGCTGGCGCGGATCTGCTCTACGTCGCCTATGAACCGCCAGCGCCGAACAGCGAAGCGATCCTCGTGCCGAAGGACTCGCCGATCAAATCGGTGGCAGATCTCAAAGGCAAGAAAGTCGCCCTGAACAAAGGCTCCAACGTCCACTACCTGCTGGTGCGCGCGCTGGAAGACGCCGGCCTCAAGTACAGCGATATTCAGACCGTGTTCCTGCCGCCGGCTGATGCCCGCGCTGCGTTCGAACGTGGCAGTGTCGACGCCTGGGTCATCTGGGATCCGTATCAGGCCGCTGCCGAGAAGCAACTGCAAGCGCACACCCTGCGCGACGGCAAAGGCATCGTCGACAACCATCAGTTCTATCTGGCCACAAAACCTTACGCGCAGAAAAATCCCGAGGTGATCAAGACCCTCGTCGAAGAGGTGCGCGCGGTTGGTGAATGGTCGAAAGCCAATCCCGAAGACGTGACGCAACAGGTCGCGCCACTGCTTGGCCTGCCGGCGGACATCACCCTGACCTCGGTGAAGCGCCAGGGCTACGGCGCGCTGTTCCTGACCCCGGAAGTGGTCGCTGCGCAACAGAAAATCGCCGACACGTTCTTCCAGCTCAAGCTGATTCCCAAGCCGTTGAGCATCAAGGATGTGATCTGGACCCCGCCGGCCGCTGTGGCCCAAAGCTCCCAAGCCCAGTAATTCGAATCCACAAGGAGACCACTCCATGAGCCTCAACATCTTCTGGTTCCTGCCGACCCACGGCGACGGCCATTACCTTGGCACCGCCGAAGGCGCCCGCGCGGTTGATCACGGTTATTTGCAACAGGTCGCGCAAGCGGCGGATCGTCTGGGTTTTGGCGGGGTGCTGATTCCGACCGGGCGTTCCTGCGAAGACTCATGGCTGGTGGCAGCCTCGCTGATTCCGGTGACCCAGCGTCTGAAATTCCTCGTCGCCCTGCGCCCCGGGATCATTTCCCCGACGGTCGCGGCGCGCCAGGCTGCGACGCTGGATCGTCTGTCCGGCGGGCGTGCCCTGTTCAATCTGGTCACCGGTGGTGACCCGGAAGAACTGGCCGGTGACGGGCTGTTCCTCAACCACGAAGAGCGCTATCAGGCCTCGGTGGAATTCACCCGCATCTGGCGCCGTGTGCTGGAAGGCGAAACCGTCGATTATGACGGCGAGCACATCAGCGTGAAGGGGGCGAAGCTGCTGTATCCGCCGATCCAGCAACCGCGTCCGCCGCTGTATTTCGGTGGCTCTTCGGAAGCGGCGCAAGATCTGGCCGCCGAGCAAGTGGAAATGGTCCTGACCTGGGGCGAGCCGCCGGCAGCGGTGGCCGAGAAGATCGCACAAGTGCGCGCCAAAGCTGCCAGGCTCGGCCGCACCGTACGCTTCGGTATTCGTCTGCATGTGATCGTCCGTGAAACCAACGCCGAAGCCTGGCAGGCAGCGGACCGGCTGATCTCGCATCTGGACGACGACACCATCCAACGTGCCCAGGCTTCGCTGGCGCGCTTCGATTCGGTCGGCCAGCAACGCATGGCCGCGCTGCACGGCGGCAGCCGCGACAACCTTGAAGTCAGCCCGAACCTCTGGGCCGGCGTCGGTCTGGTACGTGGCGGTGCCGGTACGGCGCTGGTCGGCGATGGCCCGACCGTGGCAGCGCGGGTCAAGGAATATGCGGATCTGGGCATCGATACCTTCATCTTCTCCGGTTATCCACACCTCGAAGAATCGTATCGGGTAGCCGAGCTGCTGTTCCCGCATCTTGACGTTGAACGCCCGGAACTGCCGAAGAGCGCCGGTTATGTCAGCCCGTTCGGCGAGATGGTCGCCAACGACATCCTGCCCAAAGCCGCGTCGCAGAGCTGAGGCGCGGCCATGAACAAATTTATCCACAGCCTCGCGCCCTGGGCGTTGCCGGTGTTGCTGCTGGCGGTGTGGCAGTTGTCGGTGTCGGCCGGTTGGTTGTCGACGCGGATTCTGCCGGCACCGGTGGCGGTGATCGAAGCCGGTGTCAGTCTGGTGCGCAGCGGCGAGATCTGGACACACCTGGCGATCAGCGGCTGGCGCGCAGCACTCGGTTTCACCATCGGCGGCAGCATCGGTCTGGTGCTGGGTTTCATCACCGGCCTGTCGAAGTGGGGCGAACGCCTGCTCGACAGCTCGGTGCAGATGATCCGCAACGTGCCGCACCTGGCGCTGATTCCGCTGGTGATCCTGTGGTTCGGCATTGACGAGTCAGCGAAGATTTTCCTCGTGGCGCTGGGCACTTTGTTCCCGATTTACCTCAATACTTACCACGGCATCCGCAACGTCGACCCGGCGTTGGTGGAGATGGCGCGCAGTTATGGTCTGAGCGGTTTCAGCCTGTTCTGGCAGGTGATTCTGCCGGGTGCGTTGCCGTCGATTCTGGTTGGCGTGCGCTTCGCCCTGGGCTTTATGTGGCTGACGCTGATCGTCGCTGAAACCATCTCGGCCAGCTCCGGTATCGGCTATCTGGCGATGAACGCCCGCGAGTTCCTGCAGACCGATGTGGTGGTGCTGGCGATCCTGCTTTACGCGGTGCTCGGCAAACTCGCCGACCTCGCCGCCCGTGGTCTTGAACGTGTGTGGCTGCGCTGGCACCCGGCCTATCAGGTTGCCAAGGGAGGTGCGGCATGACCGCTCAACAACCTCCACGCCTGCTGCGCGGGATTCCGCTGGCGGTGCGCAATCTGCAGAAAACCTTCGGCGCGCGCCAGGTGTTGCGCGACATCGATCTGCACATTCCGGCGGGGCAGTTTGTCGCCGTGGTCGGGCGCAGCGGTTGTGGCAAGAGCACGTTTTTGCGCCTGCTCGCCGGCCTCGATCAACCGACTGGCGGCGAGCTGCTGGCCGGCTCCGCGCCGCTCAGCCAGGCGCGCGACGATACCCGGCTGATGTTCCAGGAAGCGCGGCTGCTGCCGTGGAAAAGGATCATCGACAACGTCGGTCTTGGCCTCAAGGGCAACTGGCGCCAGCAAGCGCTGGATGCACTGGAAGCAGTGGGCCTGGCCGATCGCGCCAATGAATGGCCGGCGGCGTTGTCCGGCGGCCAGAAGCAGCGTGTCGCGCTGGCTCGGGCGCTGATTCACCAGCCGCGTCTGCTGTTGCTCGATGAGCCGCTCGGCGCGCTGGATGCGCTGACCCGAATCGAGATGCAGCAACTGATCGAACGGCTCTGGCAGCAACACGGTTTTACCGTGCTGCTGGTGACCCATGACGTCAGTGAAGCGGTGGCGATCGCCGATCGGGTGATCCTGATCGAGGACGGCGAAGTTGGCCTCGACCTGCACGTCGAACTGCCGCGCCCCAGGGTGCGTGGCTCGCATCGCCTCGCCGCACTGGAAACCGAAGTGCTCAACCGTGTTCTGTCCCTGCCCGGCGAACCGCCGGCGCCGGAACCCGTTTCACCCCTGCCTACGCAATTGCGTTGGGCGCAATGAAGCAGCTGCAAGCTTCAAGCTACAAGCCGCAAGAACAAGCCTGGTGCTTTTACTTGCAGCTCATTTCGATCCTAGGAGAAATGCCATGACTATCAAAGCCATCAACGTGCGCAACCAGTTCAAAGGCTCGATCAAGGAAATCGTCCTCGGCGACGTGCTGTCGGAAATCGACGTGCAGACCGCTTCGGGCATCGTCACTTCGGTGATCACCACCCGTTCTGTGAAAGAGTTGGAGCTGGTGGTCGGCAGTGAGGTGATCGCCTTTGTGAAATCCACCGAGGTGTCGATCGCCAAGTTGTGAGCCGGTGAGCAAAAAACAACCCCGGAGGGTGTGAGCCCTTCGGGGTTTTTTGTGCCTGTCGCGGATTCGGCGGCGCGGCTTTCGCGAGCAGGCTCGCTCCCACAGGGGAACGCATTTCAAATGTGGGAGCGAGCCTGCTCGCGAAAGGGCCGGTGCATGCGCTAGAGATTTCTTTTGGGTAAATATGGCGGAAGGTACAACCCGATATAGGCATCAAACACGCGCATCCCTTCCTCGGCCATGCGCGGGGTGATCTGCCCGTGCTGCTGCACCGAACGGGCATAAACCCGGTCGCCCAGTTCCATCGCCAGGGCAAACACATCGACATCGTCCGGCAGCCTCGGCAACTCGAAATGCTGGTCGAACAGCTTGTGCATCAGGTCGCCCAGTTCGAGGTCGTGCTGGCGGTCGGCCTGGGTGACTTCGGTCAGGCCATGTTGCGCCAGAATCAATTGCCGCGCGGCTGCGTCTTCGTCGTAGATCTCCAGCATGCGCTGTTCGACCAGTCGCGACAGATCTCGCCAGTCGCGCAAAGCATCATGATCGATCGGCGCTTGCAGGCAGGCGCGGAAGGCCGCGTGGACATCGGCGGTCAGCGCTTCGAGCAGCGCCGGGACGCTGGCGAAAAAGTGATACACGGAGGAGGGCGGAATCTGCGCGCGTTCGGCGACGCTGTAGATCGACAGACTGGCCACGCCCTCGGCCGCCAGCAACGTGCGCGCGGCATCGAGGATCGAATCGATCCGCGCCTGACTGCGGGCACGGGGTTTGCGGACGGTGGCGGGACGCGTCATGGAAGTCTCCTGCGGGGCAGCGGGCATTGTACGAGGCGGCTTGTGCGTTGTCTGCCAGTACCCTGTGGCGAGGGGATTTATCCCCGTCCGGCTGCGCAGCAGTCGTAAACCCTGAGAGCCGGGTATTCCTGACACACCGAGTGGTATGGATTTGGGGCTGCTTCGCAACCCAACGGGGATAAATCCCCTCGCCACAGGTTTTGTGTTCGGCCATAAAAAAAACGCCGTGGGCGCGAAGCCAACGGCGTTTCTTTGGACGTTACAACGCTTAAACAGTATGCAGATACCAGTTGTATTCAAGGTCGGAGATGGAGTGTTCGAACTCCTCCAGCTCGCTTTCCTTGCAGGCAACGAAGATATCGATGTATTTCGGATCGATGTACTTGGCCATCACCTCGCTGTCGTCCAGCTCGCGCAGGGCATCGCGCAAGTTGTTCGGCAGGCTCTGTTCGTTCTGCTCGTAGCTGTTGCCTTCGACAGGCGCGCCCGGTTCGATCTTGTTGACCAGGCCGTGGTGCACGCCGGCCAGTACCGAAGCCATCAGCAGGTACGGGTTGGCGTCGGCGCCGGCCACGCGGTGCTCGATACGTACGGCATCGGCAGAGCCGGTCGGTACGCGAATCGCCACGGTGCGGTTGTCCAGGCCCCAGCACGGCGAGTTCGGTACGTAGAACTGCGCGCCGAAGCGACGGTAGGAGTTGACGTTCGGGCAGAGGAAAGCCATCTGCGCCGGCAGGGTCTCGAGCACACCGCCGATCGCGTGACGCAGCGCGGCGTTCTGCTCGGGATCCTCGCTGGCAAAAATGTTTTTGCCGGCTTTGTCCAGAATCGAAATGTGTACGTGCAGACCATTGCCCGCCTGGCCCGGATACGGCTTGGCCATGAAGGTGGTGTCCATTTCATGGTCGTAGGCGATGTTCTTGATCAGACGCTTGAGCAGGACCGCGTAGTCGCAGGCCTTGATCGGGTCGGCGACGTGGTGCAGGTTCACTTCGAACTGCGCCGGGGCACTTTCCTTGACGATCGCGTCGGCCGGGATGCCTTGTTCTTTGGCACCTTCCAGAATGTCCTGGAGGCAGTCGACGTATTCGTCGAGGTCGTCGATCAGGTAGACCTGAGTCGAGTGCGGGCGTTTGCCGGAGATCGGCGAGCGTGGCGGCTGTGGACGGCCGTTCACGTTTTCCTGGTCGATCAGGTAGAACTCGAGTTCGAAGGCGGCGCAGATGGTGAGGCCGAGCTCGTCGAACTTGGTCACCACCTGGCGCAGCACTTCACGGGGATCGGCGAAGAACGGATCGCCTTCGAGTTCGTGCATGGTCATCAACAGCTGCGCGGTCGGGCGCTTCTGCCATGGCTCGTTGCACAGGGTATCGGGGATCGGATAGCAGATGCGATCGGCGTCGCCGATGTCCAGGCCCAGACCGGTGCTTTCCACCGTGGAGCCATTGATATCCAGAGCAAATAGAGAGGCCGGCAGGTTGATGCCTTTCTCGTAAACCTTGTGGAGGCTGGTGCGTTCGATGCGCTTGCCGCGCACCACACCATTCATATCCGCAATCAGAAGGTCAACGTACAGAACCTCAGGATGTTCCTTAAGGAACGCGTTCGCTTCGTTAAGCTGAACGGCACGCGGGGGTACCGACATGATGCAACACCTTTGTTGTTAAAAATATCAATCATTGATCTTTTCTGGTTTCAGTCAACCCGAACGGCCTGCCGAAGTCAAGCGAGGCCTTTTTTGCCCCGAAAAAGCGCTTGAAGGGCATTTATGGGGCACTTTGGGGCGTTTTTTTCAACCTTGAACGTTGCTCAGCTGCGGGCTTGAGCAGGCCGTGTTGTATTTTTTACGGGGGTGTTGTGTAAAAAAATGAACAAGGCTAAGCTCCGGTCAAACCCATAACAGCAATAATACCGGGGTGCTTCATGTCTCGCCTGCCGTTAATCGGCATCACCGACTGCTCGCAACAGTCCGGTCTGCATGCTCATCACATCAGTGGCGATCAATCCGTCCGTAGCGCAGCCAGCAAGGCGCGCAGCCTGTTGACGAGACTCTCTTCGAAATCCGGCAAAACGGCAGCGTCCGATATTCTGGACGTCGGGCACAGCATCCGCTTTATGGCGTCTCCTTCCACTATAGAACTCTTTCCCGCTCAAAGCCCGTGCCGCACTTGGCGCCGTGCTTTTGATTCTGCACGTTTGCAAAGTGCACGGGAAATGCAACGCCAGCGTCAAGGGCAGGTAAGCTCCTCTTTCATTGTCTATGCGCGGTGCCAGGCGTAAGCCGGCACTGCGCGAGCAAGCCCCTTTAACGCGACGCCGCAAGCGTCAAAATTGCCTGACATCGCGTCAGGAGACTCAGCCCAGAGGCATTTATGAGTAACAACCTCGACCAGCTCACCGATTGGTTGAAAGACCGCAAGATCACAGAAGTCGAATGCATGATCGGCGACTTGACCGGTATTACCCGGGGCAAGATTTCGCCGACCAACAAGTTCATCGCCGAGAAAGGCATGCGTCTGCCGGAAAGCGTGCTGTTGCAGACCGTGACCGGCGACTACGTCGAAGACGACATCTATTACGAACTGCTCGACCCGGCCGACATCGACATGATCTGCCGTCCCGACCAGAACGCCGTGTACCTGGTGCCGTGGGCCATCGAGCCGACCGCGCAGGTGATCCACGACACCTACGACAAGCAAGGCAACCCGATCGAGCTGTCGCCGCGCAACGTCCTCAAGAAAGTCTTGAAGCTGTATGCCGACAAGGGCTGGCAGCCAATCGTGGCGCCGGAAATGGAGTTCTACCTGACCAAGCGCAGCGACGACCCCGACTATCCGTTGCAGCCGCCGATCGGCCGCTCGGGCCGTCCGGAAATCGGCCGGCAGTCGTTCTCCATTGAAGCGGCCAACGAATTCGACCCGCTGTTCGAAGACGTCTACGACTGGTGCGAATTACAGGAGCTGGACCTCGACACGCTGATCCACGAGGACGGCACGGCGCAGATGGAAATCAACTTCCGTCACGGTGACGCCCTGTCGCTGGCCGATCAGATTCTGGTGTTCAAGCGCACCATGCGCGAGGCCGCGCTCAAGCACGATGTCGCTGCGACATTCATGGCCAAGCCGATGACCGGCGAGCCGGGCAGCGCCATGCACCTGCACCAGAGCATCATCGACATTCAGACCGGCAAGAACGTTTTCTCCAACGAAGACGGGACCATGAGCCAGTTGTTCCTGCACCACATCGGTGGCTTGCAGAAGCTGATCCCCGAGCTGTTGCCGCTGTTCGCGCCGAACGTCAACTCGTTCCGCCGCTTCCTCCCGGACACATCGGCACCGGTGAACGTCGAGTGGGGCGAAGAGAACCGTACCGTCGGCCTGCGCGTACCGGATGCCGGCCCGCAGAACCGCCGCGTGGAAAACCGTCTGCCGGGCGCCGACGCCAACCCGTACCTGGCGATCGCCGCGAGTCTGCTCTGCGGTTACATCGGCATGGTCGAGGGCCTGAACCCGAGCGCGCCAGTGGTCGGCCGTGGTTACGAGCGCCGCAACCTGCGCCTGCCGCTGACCATCGAAGACGCGCTGGAGCGCATGGAAAACAGCGCGACCATCGAGAAGTATCTCGGCAAGACCTTCATCACCGGCTACGTCGCGGTCAAGCGCGCCGAGCATGAAAACTTCAAGCGCGTGATCAGTTCCTGGGAGCGTGAGTACCTGCTCTTCGCCGTCTGATACGCCGGGCGCGGCGGCCAGCCGTCGCGCCTTCACCGATAACAAGGAGAATTGGCATGACCAGCAACAACCCGCAAACCCGTGAGTGGCAAGCGCTGAGCAGCGATCACCACCTGGCCCCGTTCAGCGACTTCAAGCAACTGAAAGAGAAAGGCCCGCGGATCATCACCAACGCCAAGGGCGTTTATCTGTGGGACAGCGAAGGCAACAAGATCCTCGACGGCATGGCCGGCCTCTGGTGCGTGGCGATCGGTTACGGTCGCGATGAACTGGCCGATGCCGCCGCCAGGCAGATGCGCGAGCTGCCGTACTACAACCTGTTCTTCCAGACCGCCCACCCGCCCGCGCTGGAACTGGCCAAGGCGATCGCCGACGTGGCGCCAGAAGGCATGAACCACGTGTTCTTCACCGGCTCCGGCTCCGAAGGCAACGACACCATGCTGCGCATGGTCCGTCACTACTGGGCGATCAAAGGCCAGCCGAACAAGAAAGTCATCATCAGCCGCAAGAACGGTTATCACGGTTCGACCGTGGCCGGCGCGAGCCTCGGCGGCATGACTTATATGCACGAGCAGGGCGACCTGCCGATTCCGGGCATCGTCCACATCGCGCAGCCGTACTGGTTTGCCGAAGGCGGTGACATGTCGCCGGAAGAGTTCGGCATCTGGGCGGCCAATCAGCTCGAAGAAAAGATTCTCGAAGTCGGCGTCGACAACGTCGGTGCCTTTATTGCCGAGCCTATTCAGGGTGCCGGCGGCGTGATCATTCCGCCCGACACCTACTGGCCGCGCATCAAGGAAATCCTCGCCAAGTACGACATCCTCTTCGTTGCCGATGAAGTGATCTGCGGTTTCGGCCGTACCGGTGAGTGGTTCGGTAGCGATTTCTACGACCTTGCGCCTGACATGATGACCATCGCCAAGGGCCTGACCTCCGGCTACATCCCGATGGGCGGATTGATCGTGCGTGATTCGGTGGTGGCCGTGCTCAACGAAGGCGGCGATTTCAACCACGGCTTCACTTACTCCGGGCACCCGGTGGCAGCAGCGGTGGGCCTGGAAAACATCCGCATCCTGCGCGACGAAAAAATTATCGAGAACGCCCACAACGAAACGGCACCGTATTTGCAGAAACGTCTGCGCGAGCTGAACGATCACCCGTTGGTGGGTGAAGTTCGCGGCGTCGGTCTGCTGGGGGCGATCGAGCTGGTGCAGGACAAGGCCACGCGCAAGCGTTACGAAGGCAAGGGCGTGGGCATGATCTGCCGGCAGTTCTGCTTCGACAACGGCCTGATCATGCGCGCGGTGGGCGACACCATGATCATCGCGCCGCCGCTGGTGATCAGCAAAGCCGAAATCGATGAGCTGGTTACAAAAGCACGCAAGTGTCTGGACCTGACCCTCAATGCGCTGCAGGCCTAGGTGCTAGGCTTTGGGCGGGGAGCTGCGGCGCACTCGCTCAAAGCTGTCAGAAAGGCTGGTCTTTTGTTGAAAGACCGCCTCGGATCTTGCCAGACTAGCCGCGGTTCCAGTTGTCCGGGTTCGGCCGCTGAACAAAGTGGTTCAAAAAAGAAAAATTTGGAGCATGACGCATGAAGGCATTAGGTAAAAAGCTAGCTGGCAAGACTCTGCTCGCGCTGTCCATGGCGGGCATGATGGCGGGTGCGGTGCACGCGGACGACAAGGTGCTGCACGTCTACAACTGGTCCGACTACATCGCGCCGGACACCGTGGCCAACTTCGAAAAAGCCACCGGGATCAAAGTCGTCTACGACGTCTTCGACAGTAACGAAACCCTGGAAGCCAAGCTGCTCGCCGGCAAGTCCGGTTACGACATCGTGGTGCCTTCCAACAACTTCCTCGCCAAGCAGATCAAGGCCGGGGTTTACCAGGAGCTGGACAAGTCCAAGCTGCCGAACTGGAAAAACCTCGACGAAGACCTGCTCAAGGCCGTTGGCGACGCCAGCGACCAGGGCAACAAACACGCCTTCCCGTACATGTGGGGCTCGATCGGCATCGGCTACAACCCGGCCAAGGTCAAGGCTGCGCTGGGTATCGACAAGATCGATTCGTGGGACGTGGTGTTCAAGCCGGAAAACATCGAGAAACTCAAAAGCTGCGGCGTGAGCTTCCTCGATGCCCCGACCGAAATGATTCCGGCGGCATTGCACTATCTGGGCAAGCCGACCAACAGCAAGGACAAGGCTGATCTGAAAGCCGCCGAAGACCTGTTCCTGAAGATCCGTCCTTCGGTCGCCTACTTCCACTCGTCCAAGTACATCTCGGATTTGGCCAACGGCAACATCTGCGTCGCCGTCGGTTACTCGGGTGACCTGGAGCAATCCAAGACCCGCGCCCAGGAGGCCGGTGACAAGGTCAAGCTGGCCTACACCATTCCGAAAGAAGGCGCCGGTACTTTCTACGACATGGTCGCCATTCCCAAGGATGCCGAAAACGTCGAAGCCGCCTACAAGTTCATGAACTACCTGCTGGAGCCGCAAGTGATGGCCGGCATCACCAACGCCGTGCGTTTCCCGAACGGCAACAAGGCGGCAACGCCTCTGGTGGACAAGGACATCACCAGCGACCCGAGCATCTATCCTTCGGCTGAAGTGAAGAAGCAGCTCTATGCGATCAGCGATCTGGACGCCGCCACACTGCGTCTGATCACCCGCAGCTGGACCAAGATCAAATCGGGCAAATAAGCCGGTTTGTCGCCACAACCACTGGCCGTCGTCGTCGCGACGGCGGCCAGCGGATAATTAAATGACAGAAAGTTTTGCTGGATCGGTTTTTCGAGGGTAAGTTGCGCGCCGGTTTTGTTGTCGGGCAGCCATGGCTGTCATGCAGCGCGGGGCAACTTGGGCCCAATCAATTTAGAGGACCTCCACTTGCCTGTATTTTCTTCTTTGCGCAAAGCCCTGCTGGCCGCTGCCGGCCTGACAATCGCTGTCGGAGCCCAGGCCGCCGGTACGGTGCATATTTATAACTGGTCCGATTACATCGGCGAATCGACCCTGGCCGACTTCGAGAAAGAGACCGGGATCAAACCGGTCTACGACGTTTTCGACTCCAACGAAACCCTGGAAGGCAAGCTGCTCGCCGGGCGCACCGGTTATGACGTGGTCGTGCCGTCGAACCACTTTCTTGGCAAGCAGATCAAGGCGGGCGCGTTCCAGAAGCTCGACAAGGCGCAGCTGCCCAATTATTCCAACCTCGACCCGGTGCTGCTCAAGCGCCTGGAGCAGAACGATCCCGGCAACCTCTACGCCGTACCGTATCTGTGGGGCACCAACGGCATCGGCTACAACGTCGACAAGGTCAAAGCTGTGCTGGGCGTCGACAAGATCGATTCCTGGGCCGTGCTGTTCGAGCCGGAAAACATCAAGAAGCTGCACAGCTGCGGTGTCGCGTTCCTCGATTCGGCTGACGAAATGATGCCGACCATGCTCAATTACCTGGGCCTGAACGCCAACAGCACCAACACCAAGGACTACGAAAAGGCCACCGCCAAGTTGCTCGCGGTGCGTCCCTACGTGACCTATTTCCATTCGTCGAAGTACATCGGCGATCTGGCCAACGGCGACATCTGCGTGGCCATCGGTTTCTCCGGCGATATCTTCCAGGCGAAGAACCGTGCCGAGGAAGCCAAGAAGGGCGTCAACATCGCCTATTCGATTCCGAAAGAGGGCGGCGCGCTGTGGTTCGACATGCTGGCGATCCCCAAGGATTCGTCCAACGTCAAACAGGCCCACGCCTTCATCAATTATTTGCTGAAACCTGAGGTGATCGCCCAGGTCAGTGATTACGTCGGTTACGCCAACCCCAATCCGGGTTCGGACAAGCTGATGGAACAATCCATTCGCACCGATGAAGCGGTTTACCCACCGCAAGCAGTCCTCGACAAGACCTACGTGTCGACCGAGTTGCCAGCCAATATTCAGCGTTTGATGACCCGTAGCTGGACCAAGGTCAAGTCGGGCAAATAACGCACAAACTATCCAGGGTTCGTCTTGCGGGGCGAACTGCTGCTTCTGTTGGGAGTTTCGTAAATGGCAGTTGCCTCCGGCGCCTACAAGAAAGCCCTCGAGGGCGACCAGACACCAAAACAGGTGCTGGTCAAAATCGACCGGGTCACGAAGAAGTTCGACGAGACGATTGCCGTGGACGACGTGTCCCTGGAAATCAAGAAGGGCGAAATTTTTGCTCTGCTCGGCGGTTCGGGATCGGGCAAATCCACCTTGCTACGGATGCTGGCAGGCTTCGAACGGCCCACGGAAGGGCGGATTTTCCTCGACGGCGTCGACATCACCGACATGCCGCCGTACGACCGTCCGATCAACATGATGTTCCAGTCCTACGCTTTGTTCCCGCACATGACCGTGGCGCAGAACATTGCCTTCGGCTTGCAGCAGGACAAGATCCCCAAGGCCGAGATCGACGCCCGCGTGGCCGAGATGCTCAGGCTGGTGCAGATGAGCCAGTACGCCAAGCGCAAGCCGCATCAACTGTCCGGCGGCCAGCGTCAACGCGTGGCCCTGGCCCGTTCGCTGGCCAAGCGGCCGAAGCTGTTGCTGCTCGACGAACCGATGGGCGCACTGGACAAAAAGCTGCGTTCGCAGATGCAGCTGGAACTGGTGGAAATCATCGAGCGCGTCGGCGTGACCTGCGTGATGGTGACCCACGACCAGGAAGAGGCCATGACCATGGCCGAGCGCATCGCGATCATGCACCTGGGCTGGATTGCGCAGATTGGTAGCCCGATTGACATCTACGAAACCCCGACCAGCCGTCTGGTCTGCGAATTCATCGGCAACGTCAACATCTTCGAAGGCGAAGTGATCGACGACGCCGAAGGCCACGCGACCATCACCTGCAAGGACCTCGACCGGCAGATCTACGTCGGCCACGGCATCAGTACCTCGGTGCAGGACAAGTCGGTCACCTACGCGATTCGCCCGGAAAAACTGCTGGTCACCGCCGACATGCCGACCTGCGAGTACAACTGGTCGAGCGGCAAGGTCCACGACATCGCTTATCTGGGCGGGCACTCGGTGTTCTACGTCGAATTGCCGAGCGGCAAACTGGTGCAGTCGTTCGTCGCCAACGCCGAACGTCGCGGCGCGCGTCCGACCTGGGGCGATCAGGTCTACGTGTGGTGGGAAGACGATAGCGGCGTGGTACTTCGCTCATGAACATGCGCAAATTCAAACGCCGTATAAACCGAATCATCCCCAATGGCCGGCAGCTGGTCATCGGGGTGCCGTTCATCTGGCTGTTCCTGTTCTTCATGCTGCCGTTCTTCATCGTTCTGAAGATCAGCTTCGCCGAAGCCGACGTGGCGATCCCGCCGTACACCGAGATCTACACCTACGCCGAGCAGAAGCTGCAACTGCTGCTGAACCTGGGCAACTACGCGTTGCTTGGCGACGACGAACTGTACATCGCCGCCTATCTCGGCTCGCTGAAAATGGCCTTTATCAGCACCGTGCTCTGCCTGCTGATCGGTTACCCGATGGCCTACGCCATCGCCAGCGCGCGCAAGGAGCTGCAAACGGTGCTGGTGCTGCTGATCATGATGCCGACCTGGACGGCGATCCTGATCCGCGTGTACGCGTGGATGGGCATCCTCAGCAACAACGGCCTGCTCAACGGCTTCCTGATGAGCATGGGCCTGATCGACGAGCCGCTGCAGATCCTCAACACCAACCTGGCGGTGTACATCGGGATTGTCTATTCGTACCTGCCGTTCATGATCCTGCCGCTGTACGCCAACTTGGTGAAGCATGATCAGAGTCTGCTGGAAGCCGCGTCGGATCTGGGTTCGAGCACCTTCAACAGCTTCTGGAAAATCACCATTCCGCTGTCCAAGAACGGCATCATTGCCGGCTGCATGCTGGTGTTCATTCCGGTGGTCGGCGAGTTCGTGATCCCGGAACTGCTCGGCGGCCCGGAAACCCTGATGATCGGTAAGGTGCTGTGGCAAGAATTCTTCAACAACCGCGACTGGCCGGTGGCGTCCGCCCTGGCGGTGGTGATGCTGGCGATCCTGATTGTGCCGATCATTCTGTTCAACCGCAGTCAGGCCAAGGAAATGGAGGGTAAAGAATGAAGCGCTTCCGTTTCTCCAGCCTGATGCTGGTATTGGGTCTGATCTTCATCTATCTGCCGATGCTGATCCTGGTGATCTACTCGTTCAACGCCTCGAAACTGGTGACGGTGTGGGGCGGCTGGTCGATCAAGTGGTACGTCGGCCTGCTCGACAACTCGCAATTGATGGGCTCGGTGTTGCGCTCGCTGGAAATCGCCTGTTACACCGCCGTGGCGGCGGTGGCACTGGGTACCCTGGCAGCGTTCGTGCTGACCCGTATCACGCGCTTCAAGGGCCGTACGCTGTTCGGTGGCCTGGTGACTGCGCCGTTGGTGATGCCGGAAGTGATCACCGGTCTGTCGCTGTTGCTGCTGTTCGTGGCCATGGCCCAAATGATCGGCTGGCCGCAGGAGCGCGGCATCGTCACCATCTGGATCGCCCACACCACGTTCTGCGCCGCGTATGTGGCGGTGGTGGTGTCAGCGCGCTTGCGTGAGCTGGACCTGTCGATCGAAGAGGCGGCGATGGACTTGGGCGCGCGGCCGTGGAAGGTGTTCTTCCTGATCACCATCCCGATGATCGCGCCATCACTGGCGGCAGGCGGGATGATGTCGTTCGCGCTGTCGCTGGATGACCTGGTGCTGGCGAGCTTCGTGTCCGGCCCGGGTTCGACGACCCTGCCGATGGAAGTGTTCTCGGCCGTGCGCCTGGGTGTGAAACCGGAAATCAACGCCGTGGCCAGCCTGATTCTGCTGGCGGTGTCGCTGGTGACCTTCCTCGTCTGGTTCTTCAGCCGCCGCGCCGAAGAAGCCCGCAAGAAAGCCATCCAGCAAGCCATCGAAGAAAGCGCTGCCGATTCGTGGAAACAACCGGACGCACGCCGCGCGCCAGCGCCGGAAGCGGCCTAAGCAATATCAGGTTGGCCTCAACCTCGAGGCCAACCTGGTTGTAAATGTGGGAGCGAGCCTGCTCGCGAAGACAGAGTGTCAGTCGACTCAGATGTCGGCTGACACAGCGCTTTCGCGAGCAGGCTCGCTCCCACATTTGGAATGCAATCTCCTGTGGGAGCGAGCTTGCTCGCGAAAGGGCCGGTGCAGATTGCATCAATCTATCGCGCAGCCCGCGCAGGCAACAGCTTCAACGTACTGCGTGTATTCGCCAGCACCTCTTCCTCGCTGAAATGCGCCTGCACATAAATCCCTTCTACATACGCTTCAGCCTGATCGTCATAGTGACTGTCCAGCGGTACGCCGCTCTGGCCGACCGGATTGATTGTCAGGCCATGTACCGGATCGGCGAAGTCCACCAGGCGTCGGGTCGACGGTCCATACGTCACCGGCCACGGCGCCGGGCCGATCTTTGCCGAGAGGTTGTTCGGCACTTCGTGGCTGCCCGGCGCTGCGAACGGGCCGACGTTGAACAGGCGATCCAGCGGCTTCTGCTGCCCCAGCGGATGGCCGTGAGTCAGGGTGTGCGCCGCGCCCCACTGCCAACCGGCCACGTTATCGCCGAGGGTCAGTTTCAGATGCGCCATGCTTGCCGCCCACGCCGTGCGCACGACATCGGCGCGGGTTTCTTTGGCCGGCGTGCTGCGATTGTCCCACCACCGTGAGTCCGCCTTGACCGCCAGGCGTGGCAACGCCGAATCGATTACCCGCGTCGACAGCAGTGTCTCGAAGAAGTCATTGCCCAACTCATCGCGCATCGCCGCATCGGCAAGGTCGTAGAGGAATTGGTTGAACACCGTCGCGCTGATCGAATTCAGCGGATAGTCGCCGGGCCACTGCGCCAGTTGCTCGACCAGTTTCAGCTGCGCCGGATCACTCACCACCTCACGCAACACCGGCAACAGTGGCGCCAACAGACGCGGGCCGTAACCGGTCGCCGTGCCCAGCTGCAGTTGCTGGTTGGCCTCGTTGCTCCACTTCACCCGGTTGTCGCTGAGCTGACGGTCAAGCTGCTGACCGCGATCGGCAAGGTTGTAATAACCGGGAATCTCCATGCCGGTCGGCGACACGGGCTGGAAGTTGGCCGAGACGATATAGCCGCGCGCCGGGTTTTCTTCCTGCGGGTTGGCGCTGAACGGGTAGTAGCCGTCCTTGTCCGCTTCGGGCGTGCTGCCGTCGAGGATGAAGCCCGGTTGCACCCCGGCCGGACGTTTGGGCAGCAGGGCCGAGGCCCACCAGGCGATATCGCCTTTGGCGTTGGCGTACACCAGATTCAGGCCCGGCGCCTGCACCTTGGCCGCTGCCGCGCGGGCCTTGGCCAAGGTGTCGGCGCGGTTGAGCTGGTAGAAGCCGTCGAGGATCGGGTTAGGTGTTTCGAGGAAGGCCCACCACATCGCGATCGGGGTCTTGCCGGCGGCGCTGCCAAGAGCATCGTTGACGATTGGCCCGTGCGGGGACTGGCGCAAGGTGAGAGTCACCGGCGCCTGACCCTTTACATTGATCTGTTGTTCGCTGAGGAGCATCTCGGTCCACTGGCCGCGATACCAGACCTGATTGGGGTTGGCCGGGTTGACCTTCTCGGCGATCAGATCGAGGTCATCGTTCTGGAACATGGTCAGGCTCCAGCCGAAATCGAGGTTGTGTCCCAGAAACGCGAACGGCACCAGTGCCTGATGATGGCCGTACAACTCGAAACCCGGCGCCGACAGCTGCGCCTCGTACCACACCGACGGCACCGAGAAACGAATATGCGGATCGCCGGCCAGCAACGGCTTGCCACTCTGGCTGCGGCTGCCGGCAATCACC
Organism: Pseudomonas sp. AC255; assembly: GCF_979258175.1. Taxonomy (NCBI): domain Bacteria; kingdom Pseudomonadati; phylum Pseudomonadota; class Gammaproteobacteria; order Pseudomonadales; family Pseudomonadaceae; genus Pseudomonas; species Pseudomonas sp. AC255. The sequence continues at coordinate 5,656,303 of NZ_OZ409841.1, forward strand.
CAGGCGTTGCTGCCCTCGAACTGCGGCAGGCCGTTGTCGAGCAGCGCCTGTTCGCTGAGGCGGGCGAGGGCGGTGAGGTCCTGCCAGTCGCCGGCGGCGAGGGCCGGTGCGTGCCGGGTGTGATCGGTGGCCAGAACGCCTTTGGCCTGCCAGTCGAGATCGAAGACATTGAGGTAATCGGCGCCGAGCTGATCGCGCACGTAGGTCAGCAGCGGCTCGGTGCGAAACGCGGCGGCAAAGCTGTAGGCCATGTAACCGGCGACGCTGATGCTGTCTTCGGCCGTGAACGGCCGCTTGGGGATGCCCAGCACGTCGAACTCGATCGGCGCGGCGTGGCTGTCCTGATATTGGTTGATGCCGTCCAGATAGGCTTGCAGGCCCTTCCACGCCGGCGACTGCTTGTCGAGGCTAGCGACGTAACTGGCCGCACGCTCGCGAATGCGCAGGCTGCGAAACAGTTTGTCGGTGTCGAGCAGTTTCGGCCCGAGCACTTCGGCCAGCTCACCGCGGGCGAGGCGGCGCATGGCTTCCATCTGGAACAGACGATCCTGCGCGTGCACATAACCGAGGGCGCGATAGAGGTCGGTTTCGTTCTCGGCGCGGATATGCGGCACACCGCGCTCGTCATAGCGCACGGTCACCGAGCCTTGCAGGTTGCGCAGCTCGACCTGGCCCTGGCGCGTCGGCTGCTTGCTGTAGATATACCCGCCGGCGGCGCCGAGCAGGACAACGATGAGCAAGGCAACGACGATCAACGCACGCTTCATGGTGACTCCTTGTGCAGGCGGGAAGGCCACCCGTCGGGCTGCAAACATTTAGCACAGAGCATCTGTGCGGTGCAGCGCTGTCCTTGAAAAGTCCGGAATGCCTTACTTCGCGTCCGGCTGCCATGGGCAATAACAACCCACCGCCAAGGTGTGGGTAGCATTGACCGGGCGATCTTCCGTCAGGGCATGCAGGATCGGTTCGATAAAGCTGTTGCTGGAGTTGCAGGTCAGGCCTTCGCTGTACGGGCCGAAGTAGGCGAGTTTGCCGCTGCGATCCCAGATCGCCACGGCAGGGCTGGCGGGGATCTGTTCGGCGCCGGGCAGGACGACGATGGTTTTCAGGCTGGCGAGGGTGGCGGGCAACTGGCCGTGGCTGCCGGGCTTTTGCACGGCGAAGAACTCCACGCCACGCGCGCCGAACTGTTCGACCATCTCGCTCAGGTGCTGTTGATTGCCGACATTGCACGGACAGGCCGGGTCCCAGAAGTGCACGAGGCGGATATTTCCCGGCCCGGCGAGGTTGTCCGGCAGGCGCAGCGGGTCGCCGGAAAATACCGCCGTATGTTCGCTGAACGCGCGCAGGTAGCGGCCCTGAAACCAGTCATATGCCGCCCACAACACCCCGGCGCAGATAAGCGCGAGCAGGCTGGCGAACAGTGCGGTGCGGTAGGGCGAGCGCATGGTTTTCGATCCTCGAAAGGCCGGCTAGCTTGCCATGTCTGCCTCTACAGATGAATATCGCAGGCCGATAAAGTCCGTTTACCGTTCTGGAATGTCCGCATGCCTGATACTTTCGACCCCGATCATTTACGCGCGAGCCTCAAGCCATTGGCCGAGTGGCAGCCGTTATCGGATGAGGCGAAGGCTTATCAGCGCTTCTACAAGACCGACTTCGCCGAGCGCGATGTCTGGCGCGGCATGGGTCGTTTCGAAGTCGATGGCTACGAGCTGGTCAGCCATTGCTGGTGGCCGGAGAAGGTCAAGGCGACGCTGTTTCTGCTCCACGGTTACTACGATCACATCGGCCTGTACCGGCATGTGATCGAGTGGGCGCTGGATCAGGATTTCGCCGTGATCGCCTGCGACTTGCCGGGCCATGGTCTGTCGAGCGGGCCACGGGCAAGCATTCGTGATTTCGCTGAATACCAGGACGTGTTGCAGGCGCTGTTCGCTGAAGCGAACTCGATCGCGCTGCCGCAGCCTTGGCATTTGTGCGGGCAAAGCACCGGTGGCGCGATTGTCGTCGATCATCTACTCAACCATGGCGAGAACAGCCCGGCGCAGGGGCAGGTGATTCTGCTGGCGCCGTTGGTGCGACCGAGGGCGTGGGGCTGGTCGCAGTTGAGTTATTACCTGCTGCGGCCGTTTGTACGCGGTGTGGCGCGACGCTTCAGCGAGAATTCCAACGATCCGGACTTTCTGCCGTTTCTGCAGGCCGATCCGTTACAGCCAAGGCGACTGCCGACGAAATGGGTGGGCGCGCTGTCGCGCTGGATCATCCGCGTCGAGCACGCGAAAAAAGTCCGCGACGGCCGCTGATCATTCAGGGGCAGGCGGACATGACTGTCGACTGGCAGCACAATCTGCAGGTGTTGAAATGGAAGTTCGACCGGCCGCAGATTCTGCTGTTGGCCGAGGCACGGCATCACCTGGCCAATGAAACGGCGGAGATGCGTGAGGAGTATTTCGAGTTCTTGAGCAAGCGGATCAGGGGCCGGAATCTCTGAAGCGTTAAGGCAAGATCAAAGATCGCAGCCTTCGGCAGCTCCTACAGGGGGACGCGTTTCAATGTAGGAGCTGCCGAAGGCTGCGATCTTTAAGGTTGGCCGACCGCCAACCCCGCCCGAATCGCCGCCAGTGCCGCCTGGTAGTAAGCCTTGCCCTCGGTCGACTCGGCAAACGTCGCAAACTCTTCCAGCTCTTCATCCGACAAATCGCGATAGACGTAGAGCAACGTGTTGTTCAGATCGGCGCCGATCTGATCCATCAGCCGCTGGCGCTGACCGTTCAACATGCCCTGTGCCTGTCCACCGCCAAGCAATCCCGGAATCATCGAACTCAAGCTGTCCGCTGCCACGCCGGCAATCGCCAGGCTGACCTCGGCGCCAGCCTCACGGGCCGGCAGGGCCTGGGCGAGATGGCCGATGATCAGCAAGCGACTGTCGCTGGCCTGCATCTTCGGCAGGCCCTGGGCATTTTTTGCCAGTTGATCGCGACGGGTTGCGAGCAGTTCGGCGGCGACGATTTTCTTGCCCAGTGGTGACTGGAAGAAGGTCAGCGCCGGTTTCGGGTCGGCGAGTTTCTGCCGCAGTTGCGCTTCGGCACGCTGATCCATGGCCTGCGCGGCGAAGCGCTGATTGCTGTTGTTGACCAGCGCCTGAAATACCGCAGGCGGCAGGCTGTTCTGATAGCGCTGCTGGGCGGCGCTCAGGGCATCGTTGAAATGCGCGCGTTGTTCTGGCCAGCCGGCGACCTTGTACAACTGATCGTGGCCGTCCGCCCAGGCGGGCAATACGCAGAACATCAACAGTGAAAAAAGCAAACGGCGCATAGGGACTCCTGTCAGCAGCGGACTATTGTCCGTGCGGTGCCGGTACTTGTCGAGAATTCGTAGCAAGGCGCTGCGTGGCTCTGTCGGATTTGTTGCCGTCGGCATACTATGCGCGCCATGCCGATATCCTCTGAACACCCGCTGCTGTTACGCATTGTCGACGACCTGGCCGAACACGGCTGGTCGCAGCAGAACATCTTCCTGCCCGCCGATCTGACCCGGGCGCTGGCGGCCGAGTGCCGTAAACGTGAAGCCGAGGGTGAGCTGGCGCCGGCGGCGGTCGGACGCGGGCCGTTCTCGGAGATTCGCGAGGGTATTCGCGGCGATCACATCCAGTGGATCGACCCGGGTCAGGCCGACGCCACTGACCGTTACCTGAGCCTGATGGACAGTCTGCGCGAGGCGCTCAATCGCGGCTTGTTTCTGGGACTTGAAGATTTCGAATGCCATTTCGCCCTGTACCCGCCCGGCGCGTTTTACCTCAAGCACCTCGACCGCTTTCGCGATGATGACCGGCGCATGGTCTCGGCCGTCATCTACCTCAACGACGCCTGGCTGCCGGAGGACGGCGGACAGTTGCGCATGTACCTGGGCGATGAGCGCGTGCACGACGTGCAGCCGACCGGCGGCTGCCTGGTGGTGTTTCTCTCCGGCGAAGTGCCTCACGAAGTACTGCCGGCCCATCGCGAGCGCCTGTCGCTGACTGGCTGGTTCCGTCGCCGTGGCAACGAGCCGTTCTGAACATGGAAAAGATCCTGGTCAGTCGCTGCCTGCTGGGCCATCGCGTGCGCTATGACGGTGGCGCGAGCGGGCCGTTTGATCTGCTTGAGCAATGGATCGAAGAAGGGCGGGTAGTGCCGTTGTGTCCTGAGGTGGCCGGAGGATTGCCGACGCCGCGGGCGGCGGCGGAGATTCCTGGCGGGCAGGGTGTTGAGGTGCTGGATGGCATTGCCGCAGTCATCACTACTGAGGGCGAGGATGTCAGCGCGCAATTTCTCGAGGGGGCGCGGCAAGCGCTGGAACTGGTGCAAAAGCACGGCATTCGGGTGGCGGTGCTCAAGGCCAACAGCCCCTCTTGCGGGAATCTGTTGACGTATGACGGCACGTTCAGTGGGGTCAGAGTCAGTGGCGAAGGGGTGACGGCGGCGTTGCTCAAGCGTCATGGGGTTCGGGTTTTCAGTGAACTTGAGCTGGCTGAGGCGGCGGTGACTCTGGCGGCTTTGGACTGATCAGCCATCGTTGCCCTCACCCCAGCCCTCTCCCGGGGGAGAGGGGGCCGACCGAGGTGTCTGGCGCTGTCCATCGACCTGAAATACCTTGGCGACCAGGGATTCGACAAAGCCATGATCAGTCGATTTCGGATTCGGTATAGCAATCCCAAGTCGGCGTACCTCTAAAGCATCCCCGGATCAGTTCCCTCTCCCTCCGGGAGAGGGTTAGGGTGAGGGGCTCTTACGGTTTCAACCACTTCTCGGACAGCGCCGCCAACCGCCCATCCGCCTTGATCCGTTCCAGCGCGCTCTTGAGGCTGGCCTGAAATGCCGGATTACCCTTCTGAAACGGGATCGCCAACTCGACCGGCGCTGCCGCTTTCGGCTTCGCTTCGGTCAACGCCTGCACCAGCACCAGCGGCCGCGGCGTCTCGTCCTTCTTCGCCAGCAACTGCCCGTCGACCTCGCCGTACGGCTCGCTGAAGTCGAAACGATCCTTGAGTTCGGGTGTCAGTGCTATGTGGTTGAGCGCGACATCGTATTTGCCGCTTTCAACGCCCTGGAGCAGGTCGCCCTCGTCGGTGACGATGAAGTCGGCGCGTACATCCAGCTCTTGGGCCAGAAGTTGCCCAAGCTCGACCTCGAACCCCGTGAGGGTGTCGCCTTCCTTGTAATTGAAGGGCGGTGTATTAGCCTCAAGGGCTATGCGCAGCTCGCCACGGTCGTTGACGTCATCAATCAGTTCGGCGTGAGCCAGTGGGCTCAGAAAGGGTAGCAGGCAGATCAGGCCAGGCAGCAAGCGCATGGTCACTCCTTTGAAATCATTATCGCGACGCTCTGATTCAGGCTCGCTTTGCTATGGTTGTCGAGTGCCTTCGACAACGAATGGTCATGAAGTTGTCATGGCCGTGCGGATTTTACGGAAAAACTGGAGAAGAAAATGAAAAGCTTTTTGTCACGTGCAGCGTTGGCCGGTGTGCTGATGGGTGTTTCGGTGCTGGCCAGTGCGGCGACACCGGCGCCGAAGGATGCTGAAGTGTTCATCGTCTCTCCCGAGGACGGCGCCACCGTCTCGCAGGAATTCAAGGTCAAGTTCGGCGTCAAGAACATCGCGCTGGCCCCGGCGGGTGACACCACCAGGAACACCGGCCACCATCACCTGCTGATCGACGTCGACGACCTGCCGGCCGAAGGCGCGCCGATCCCGACTGACGCTCACCACATGCATTTCGGCAAGGCGCAGACCGAAGCCACGATCAAACTGGCCCCGGGCAAGCACACCTTGCAACTGATCCTCGGCGACAGCGGCCACATGCCGTTCGACCCATCGATCGTTTCGGAAAAAATCACGGTCAACGTGAAATAAAAAAGGAGCCCTGCGGGGCTCCCTTTTTATTCAGCTTCAAGTGGCTAGCTGCAAGCGGCAAGTAAAGGCAAAGCGCTTTCACTTGCCGCTTGCAGCTGCTTTTAGAAAAGCACCCGACTACGGATAGTACCGTTGACGTGCTGCAGCTTCTCTTGCGCCAGCTCCGAGTATTCGGCATCGACGTCGATCACCACGTAGCCGACTTTCTCGTTGGTCTGCAGGAACTGACCGGAGATGTTGATGCCGTTTTCGGCGAAGACCTTGTTGATCTCGCTCATCACACCCGGGATGTTCTCGTGGATGTGCAGCAGGCGGTGCTTGCCAGGGTGAGCCGGCAGGGCCACTTCCGGGAAGTTGACCGACGACACCGAGGTACCGTTGTCGCTGTACTTGACCAGTTTCTCTGCCACTTCCAGACCGATGTTGGCTTGCGCTTCGGCGGTCGAGCCACCGATGTGCGGGGTCAGGATCACGTTGTCGAGGCCACGCAGCGGGCTTTCGAACTCTTCGTCGTTGGAGCGGGGCTCCACCGGGAACACGTCGATGGCCGCGCCGATCAGGTGCTTGTCCTTGATCGCGTCCGCCAGGGCGTCGAGCTCGACCACGGTGCCACGTGCAGCGTTGATCAGGATGCCGCCCTTCTTGATGGCGCGGATTTCCTTCTCGCCGATCATCCACTGAGTGGCGGCGGTTTCCGGTACGTGCAGGGTGACGATGTCGGACATGCCCAGCAGCTCGTGCAGATTGTTGACCTGCGTAGCGTTGCCCAGTGGCAGCTTGGTCACGGTGTCATAGAAGAACACTTGCATGCCCAGACCTTCAGCCAGCACCGACAACTGCGTGCCGATCGAGCCGTAGCCGACGATGCCCAGCTTCTTGCCACGGATCTCGAACGAGTTGGCAGCGGACTTGATCCAGCCGCCACGGTGGCAGGAGGCATTTTTCTCAGGGATGCCGCGCAGCAGCAGGATCGCTTCGGCCAGTACCAGCTCGGCTACGGAACGGGTGTTGGAGTACGGCGCGTTGAACACGGCAATACCGCGCTCGCGGGCCGCACTGAGGTCAACCTGGTTGGTGCCGATGCAGAAACAGCCGACCGCGACCAGTTTCTTCGCGTGATCGAAGATCTCTTCGGTCAGTTGCGTGCGCGAGCGAATGCCGATGAAGTGAGCGTCAGCAATCTTTTCCTTGAGCTGGGCTTCCGGCAAGGAACCAGTCAGGTATTCGATGCTGGTGTAGCCCGCCGCCTTGAGGACGTCGACAGCCGATTGGTGGACGCCTTCGAGAAGAAGGAACTTGATCTTGCTCTTATCGAGAGAAGTCTTGCTCATCTGCGTAAACCTGTATCCCGGAGAAAAATGGCAGGGAGGGAGCAGCCTGGAGCTGACCCGCACGGCAACAAAGCCGTCACCGCGGATCTGGCCTTGGGCACTGTCCTGCGGGGTCGGTATGCTAGCATAGCCACCCCGCTAAACACTCATTCCTGCGACGTGAAGCGTTCTCAGGATGACCATGAATTGTTCGAGAGTTCTGTCGATGACCAATCCTGCGCTGATTGATGAACTGAAGACCCTGGTTGAGCCTGGCAAAGTCCTCACCGACGCCGACTCCCTGAACACTTACGGCAAGGATTGGACCAAGCACTTCGCCCCGGCACCGAGCGCCATCGTGTTTCCCAAGACCATCGAGCAAGTGCAGGCCGTGGTGCGTTGGGCCAACACCCACAAAATTGCGCTGGTGCCGTCCGGCGGGCGCACCGGGTTGTCCGCCGCTGCGGTGGCGGCCAATGGCGAAGTGGTGGTTTCGTTCGATTACATGAACCAGATTCTCGACGTCAACCTCACCGACCGCACTGCCGTGTGCCAACCGGGCGTGGTCACTGAGCATCTGCAGAACGTCGCCGAAGAAAACGGCCTGTACTATCCGGTCGACTTCGCCTCGGCAGGTTCCAGCCAGATTGGCGGCAATATCGGCACCAATGCCGGCGGGATCAAAGTGATTCGCTACGGCATGACCCGCAACTGGGTGGCCGGCATGAAAGTCGTCACCGGCAAGGGCGATGTGCTCGAACTGAACAAGGACCTGATCAAGAACGCCACCGGTTACGACTTGCGTCAGCTGTTCATCGGCGCCGAAGGCACCCTTGGTTTCGTCGTCGAAGCGACCATGCGCCTTGATCGCGCGCCGAAAAACCTCACGGCGATGGTCCTCGGTACCGCCGATTTCGATTCGATCATGCCGGTGCTGCATGCCTTCCAGAGCAAGCTCGACCTGACTGCGTTCGAATTCTTCTCCGACAAGGCGCTGGCCAAGGTCATGGGCCGTGGCGACGTGCCGGCGCCATTCGACACCGAGTGCCCGTTCTACGCCCTGCTGGAATTCGAAGCGACTACCGAAGAAGTGGCCAACAGCGCGCTGGAAACCTTCGAACACTGCGTTGAACAGGGCTGGGTGCTCGACGGCGTGATGAGCCAGAGCGAAACCCAACTGCACAATCTGTGGAAGCTGCGCGAGTACATCTCCGAAACCATTTCCCACTGGACGCCGTACAAGAACGACATCTCGGTTACCGTCTCGAAAGTGCCGGCGTTCCTGCGCGAAATCGATGCGATCGTTGGCGAGCACTACCCGGATTTCGAAATCGTCTGGTTCGGCCACATCGGCGACGGCAATCTGCACCTGAACATCCTCAAGCCGGAAAATCTGAGCAAGGACGAGTTCTTCGCCAAGTGCGCCACCGTCAACAAGTGGGTGTTCGAAACCGTCGAGAAATACAACGGCTCGATCTCGGCTGAGCACGGCGTCGGTATGACCAAGCGCGATTACCTGACCTACAGCCGCTCGCCGGCCGAGATCGAGTACATGAAAGCGGTCAAGGCAGTGTTCGACCCGAACGGCATCATGAACCCGGGCAAGATTTTCCCGGTTTGATCGGTAATCTCTGTTGAATCAATAAAGGCAGGAGTCGGTAAATGAGCTATCAGCACCAGTACGTCGACGGCACGCGCATTCACTTCCCGATCGGGAAAGTCGTATGCATTGGCCGCAATTATGCCGAACACGCCAAGGAACTGGACAATCCGGTGCCGACCGAGCCGCTGCTGTTCATCAAGCCGGGCAGTTGCGTGGTGCCGCTGGAAGGCGGTTTCAGCATTCCGACCGAGCGTGGTTCAGTGCACTACGAGGCGGAGATCGCCGTGTTGATCGGCAAGCCGCTGTCGACCAAACCGAGCCGTGAAGAAGTCCTCGACGCAATCTCCGGTTTTGCCCCGGCGCTGGACCTGACCCTGCGCGACAAGCAAGCCGAGCTGAAAGCCAAGGGCCTGCCGTGGGAAATCGCCAAGTCGTTCGACGGCGCGGCGGTGATCGCGCCGTTCGTGGTCGGCAGCACCTTCGCTGACCTGACCGACATCGGCATCCGCCTGACCATCAACGGCGAAGTGCGTCAGGACGGCAACAGCAGCGCGATGCTCAACCCGATCGTGCCGATGATCCAGCACATGGCCGGCTGCTTCTCGCTGCAGGCCGGCGACGTGATCCTCACCGGCACGCCAGTGGGCGTCGGCCCGCTGAATGTCGGCGATGAAATCGTCCTCGAGCTGCCGGGGGCGAGCAGCTTCAGCAGCAGCGTGCGCTAACCGCAGAAGCCCTTGCAGGGGGTGAGCTTTGTGGTGAGGGGATAAATCCCCTCGCCACAAGTGTGTTGCTGGCAAACGCACACGCCAATCCCGCCATTTCCCGTTTTTTTCACATCCTCTCTGGATAATTCCCGCGATTCTGGCGTCTCAGCCGGCCTCTTTGTGCTATTACCCTTGGCCTGAATTAACGGAACGCATCCCTCGATGGCATCTCGAACTCAGCAGAAATCCCCTCCCGTTCGCGCTTCGTCCTGCGCTGGTATGTCTGGCTGTTGCTGGTCATCGCCGCAGCCTATGGGCTGGCGTTCGCCATGCATTGGGATGATCGCGGCGTGCTGTGGGTGCTGGAGCGCTTCGAGAGCAAGGCCGAGCAAAAGGAGAGTGTGTGGCTGCCGGATTATCAGGTGGTCATCGATGCCAAGCCGCTGCCGGGTATGGAAAAGGACGAAGCTTCGGATCTGGCCTATAACCCGCAGACCAAGACCCTGTTTGCGGTGATGGGCAAGAATGCCTTCCTGGTCGAGCTGACGCTTGAGGGCGACGTGTTGCGCAAGATGCCGCTGGTGGGCTGGAGCAATCCGGAAGGCCTGACGGTCATGGAAAACGGTTTGCTGGCCATTGTCGATGAGCGTGAGCATACCTTGTCGATCGTCAAGATCGACGCCGTGACTCGTGAGCTGAACATCGCCGATTTCCCGAAATACGATCTCGGGCCGTCGAAAGATCAGAACAAGGCGTTTGAGGCCATCACGTGGGATCCGCGCAATCAGCGACTGATTCTGGGGGAGGAACGCCCACCGGCGCTGTTCACCTGGAAAAGCGATGGCGGCCAGACCCTGCAGGGCGACAAGCAGAAGCTGGCCAGCGATCAGCTGGATCTGCGCAACCTGTCGGCGCTGGCTGTCGATCCGCGCACTGGCCATCTGCTGGTGCTGTCGGCGGATTCACATCTGTTGCTTGAACTCGACGAGGATGGCAAGCAAGTCAGCTTCATGACGTTGCTTGGGAATTTCAACGGTCTGAAAGACACCATTCCCCGCGCCGAAGGCATGACCGTGGATGCGGACGGCACGCTGTACATGGTCAGCGAGCCGAACCTGTTCTACCGATTCGAAAAACACCGGTGATGCCTTCCCTGTAGGAGCTGCCGCAGGCTGCGATTTTTGATCTTGCTTATGAAAGTCAAAAAATCGCAGCCTTCGGCAGCTCCTACGGCGCTTGGCTTGTGATCTGAGGCAAGTGGCCATTAAGCTTCAGTTCAGACAGGCGTGATATTTCATCGGCCTGTCATGAATCCGAGCCTGCCTGAATGCGTCGACTTGCCCGCCCCAAACCGCTGATTCTCGTCCTGTTGATGATTGTCCTGATTGCGTTGATCGCGATCGGCCAATACCTGCGTCTGTTCGAGCGCGCCTGGTTCAACCTGCACACGCTGTGGCAACCGGTGAGCAGCGAGGCGATCGGGCTCGACCAGTATCGGGTGACGATCGAGGCGCGGCCGATCGAGGGGCTCGACGATGACGTCTCGGCGCTGACCTACGATCCGGTGCGCAAAAGTCTGTTCACGGTCACCAACAAGAATTCCGAACTGGTCGAATTGTCCCTGGAAGGCAAGATTCTGCGGCGCATCGCTCTGGTGGGGTTTGGCGATCCGGAAGCCGTCGAGTACATCAGTGCCGACACCTACGTGATCACCGACGAGCGTCAGCAACGCCTGATCAAGATCCACCTCGAGGCCGACACCACTTTTCTCGATGCCGAGGATGCCGAGCAAATGACCCTTGGCGTGCACATGTCCGGCAACAAGGGTTTCGAAGGGCTTGCTTATGATTCTGTGGGCAAGCGGCTGTTCGTGGCGAAAGAACGCGACCCGATGCTGATCTACGAAGTCCACGGCTTCCCGCATTTCAAACCGGACAAGACCTACGCGGTGCACGTGATCAACAACCCCAAGCGCGATGCCGGAATGTTTGTGCGTGATCTGTCGAGTCTGCAGTACGACGAGCGCAGCGGGCACTTGCTGGCGCTGTCGGACGAGTCGCGGTTGATTATCGAACTGGATGTCGACGGGCGCCCGTTGAGCACCATGTCGATCAGCGGCGGGCGCCAGGGTTTGCAGAAAACCGTGCCGCAGGCGGAGGGAATTGCAATGGATGATGACGGCACGTTGTACCTGGTGAGCGAGCCGAATCTGTTTTACGTCTTCAAAAAACCGGCACAGCCCTAACCAACACCCCAAAACACTGTGGGAGCTGGCTTGCCAGCGATGAGGCCATCACTTTCAACATCACTGTTGACTGACAGGCCGCTATCGCTGGCAAGCCAGCTCCCACAGGTATTTCATTTGCCCACACCAGTGTGGGCAGTCCGGCTTACTCAGCCTTGAGGGTTTTCACGCCTTCACTGGTGCCCAGCAACAACAGATCCGCCGGGCGCGCGGCGAACAGGCCGTTGGTGACCACGCCGACGATGGCATTGATCTGTGCTTCCAGCTCCACCGGGTTGGTGATCTGCAGGTTGAACACGTCGAGGATGATGTTGCCGTTGTCGGTCAGCACGCCTTCGCGGTACACCGGGTCGCCGCCCAGTTTCACCAGTTGGCGGGCAACGTGGCTGCGGGCCATCGGGATGACTTCCACCGGCAGCGGGAACTCGCCGAGCACCGGCACCAGTTTGCTGGCGTCAGCGATGCAGATGAAGGTCTTGGCCACAGCGGCGACAATCTTCTCGCGGGTCAGGGCCGCGCCGCCGCCCTTGATCAGGTTCAGGTGCGCATCGCTCTCATCGGCGCCGTCGACGTAGAACTCCAGATCGCTGACGGTATTTAGCTCATACACCGGAATCCCATGGCCCTTGAGGCGCGCGGCGGTGGCTTCGGAGCTGGCGACCGCGCCATCGAACGCGCCCTTGTGCTGGGCCAGGGCGTCGATGAAGCAATTGGCGGTGGAGCCGGTGCCGACGCCGACGATGCTCTTGTCGTCGAGTTTCGGCAGGATGAAGTCGACGGCGGCCTGGGCCACGGCCTGTTTGAGTTGATCCTGGGTCATGCGGGCTCCGGAAGCGGGCAAGGGTTGGGCAGAAAGGCCGGCATTATAGGCCTCGCGGTGGTACAGGGGGAAACAAGCTGTGGCGAGGGGATTTATCCCCGTTCGGCGACGCAGTCGTCGTAAAACCCAGGAACGCGGTGTGACTGAAAAAGCAGGGGAGCGCTTCGCACTCCAGCGGGGATAAATCCCCTCACCACAACGGTGCTCACTCAAGATTGGGTTTCCAGACCTTAAAACCACCTGTTTAGTGTGGTCGCCTCGGCAAAAGGCGGGTTAGACTCGCTGGTCCCGCCCAATCGCCAGTGATGCTTTCCGATGCTCGAACAGTACGTCAAAAAGATCCTCACCTCGCGCGTTTATGACGTTGCCGTAGAAACCCCGCTGCAGAACGCCCGCCAGCTCTCCGAGCGGCTGGGCAATGACATCTGGCTCAAGCGCGAAGACTTGCAGCCAGTGTTCTCGTTCAAGATTCGCGGCGCCTACAACAAGCTGACGCAATTGAGCGACGAAGAGCGCGCTCGTGGCGTGGTCACCGCGTCGGCGGGCAATCATGCGCAGGGTCTGGCTCTGGCGGCGAAAGTGTTGGGCGTCAAAGCCACCATCGTCATGCCCAAGACCACCCCGGAAATCAAAGTCGAAGGCGTGCGTTCGCGCGGCGGCAAAGTGGTGCTGCACGGTGACTCGTTTCCGGAGGCGCTGGCCTATTCGCTGAAACTGGTCGATGAAAAAGGCTACGTCTACATCCACCCGTACGACGATCCGCACACCATTGCCGGGCAGGGCACCGTGGCCATGGAAATCCTGCGTCAGCACCCGCAGCCGCTGGATGCGATCTTCGTCCCGGTCGGCGGGGGCGGGCTGATCGCCGGTATCGCGGCTTACGTGAAATACCTGCGTCCGGACATCAAGGTAATTGGCGTCGAACCGGACGATTCCAACTGCCTGCAAGCAGCGATGGCTGCCGGTGAGCGCGTGGTTCTGCCGACCGTAGGCATCTTCGCCGACGGCGTGGCGGTGGCGCAGATCGGCCAGTACACCTTCGAGATCTGCAAGGATTACGTCGACGAAGTGATCACTGTCAGCACCGACGAGATCTGCGCGGCGATCAAGGATATCTACGACGATACCCGCTCGATCACCGAGCCTGCCGGCGCGCTGGGCGTGGCCGGGATCAAGAAGTATGTTGAGCAGCGTGGCGTCAGCGGGCAGACTTTCGTCGCCATCGACTCCGGCGCCAACGTCAATTTTGACCGCCTGCGCCACGTCGCCGAACGCGCCGAACTGGGCGAAGGTCGCGAAGCGATCATCGCCGTGACCATTCCGGAAAAGGCCGGCAGCTTCAAGGCGTTCTGCGAAGCCATCGGCAAGCGCCAGATAACCGAATTCAACTACCGCTACAACACCGGCAGCGAAGCGCACATTTTCGTCGGCGTGCAGACCCACCCGGACAACGACCCGCGCAGCGCCTTGCTGGCGAGCCTGACCGAGCAGGGGTTCCCGGTGCTCGACCTGACCGACAACGAGCTGGCCAAGCTGCACATTCGCCACATGGTCGGTGGCCGCGCCGCGCAGGTGGTCGATGAAGTGGTGCTGCGCTTCGAATTCCCGGAGCGTCCGGGCGCGTTGTTCAACTTCCTCAACAAGCTCGGCGGGCGCTGGAACATCTCGATGTTCCACTACCGCAACCACGGCGCGGCGGACGGGCGTGTGGTCGCCGGCTTGCAAGTGCCGCATGACGAGCGTCATCTGGTGCCGGCGGCGCTGGCGGAAATCGGCTATCCATACTGGGATGAAAGCGATAACCCGGCCTATCAGCTGTTTCTTGGCTGAGCGGCTACGCTGATGGGCATGGATCTACGGATGAGAACGACATGGAAACCCTGACCACCATGAAAGTCATTCACGTCGCGGCGACCGTGGTGATCCTCGCGAGCGGGCTGGGGCTCGCCGCCCTGACCTGGCGAAATCGCAGCGAAGGGCCGGCCAGTACGATGCGCCGTCCCTGGCTGTTCATCTGGTGTCTGATGCTGATCGGCATGCTCAGCATGCCCTTCACCGGCTGGTGGCTGGTGCATCTGGTGGGCTGGCCGTTGGGCCAATTGTGGATTCTGGGATCCAGCGTGATCTACGCCGTGGCCACGTTCAGTGCGGTCTGGCTGCTGGTCCGGCTGGATCGGCTGTGGACAAGCGGGGTGGGCAATCGCAAGTTCAATCTGGCGCTGGCGATTGTCAGCGGCGTCGGATTTGTCGCCATCGCGGCGTTGATGGGGGCCAAGCCGGTTTAAGGCTTGAGGCCGAGTTGACCCCCATCGCTGGCTTGCCAGCGATAGCAATCTCAGTCGCGCAACGAAATCACCGGCCAGCCACGCTTCTCGGCCTCGGCCCGCAGATTCGGATCCGGATCCACCGCCACCGGATTCGCCACCTGCTCCAGCAGCGGCAGATCATTCATCGAATCGCTATAGAAATAGCTGTCCTCAAGCGAATAGCCGGTCTCTTCCAGCCAGCGATTGAGGCGCGTGACCTTGCCTTCGCGGAAGCACGGGATGTCGGTGCTGCGCCCGCTGTAGCGGCCGTCGATCATTTCGCATTCGGTGGCAATCAGGGTTTCCACGCCCAGGCGCACGGCGATCGGTGCCGTCACGAAACGGTTGGTGGCGGTGATGATCACTAGTTTGTCGCCGGCATCGCGGTGCTTCTTCAGCAGCTCCAGTGCCTTGGGCAGCACGATCGGCTCGATGCAGTCGCGCATGTAATCGCTGTGCCATTGCTCAAGCACGGCCATTTCCGTGCGGCCGAGAATTTCCAGGCAGAAGTTCAGGTAGGCGGCGTTGTCCAGCTTGCCGGCCAGGTAATCCTGATAGAACTCGTCGTTACGCGCCTTGTAGGCGATCGGGTCGAGGAAGCCGCGCTCGCACAGATAATCGCCCCAGGCGTGATCGCTGTCGCCGCCCAGAAGGGTGTTGTCCAAATCGAATAAAGCCAGGCGCATTGCAGTTACCCGCTGAAAAGTCAGTAAAAAGGCGACAAGAATACGGTCTTTTCACAAGAGTGCACATAAGGTAGGAACCTTCGTTGCCGCCTGATCAAGCTTTGTGGAACAATGCGGCGACATGCGTTTGCGAGGTTGTTGCCGTGATCGACCCCGATGGTTTCCGCCCCAATGTCGGGATCATTCTGACGAATGACGCCGGCCAGGTGCTATGGGCTCGCCGTATCAATCAGGACGCCTGGCAGTTTCCGCAAGGGGGGATCAACCCCGAGGAGACGCCGGAAGACGCCTTGTACCGCGAGCTGAACGAAGAAGTTGGCCTGGAACGTGAAGATGTTGAAATACTGGCCTGTACCCGGGGCTGGTTGCGCTATCGTTTGCCGCAACGCCTGGTGCGTACCCACAGCCAACCGCTGTGCATCGGCCAGAAACAGAAATGGTTCCTCCTGCGCCTGATCTCCAACGAGCAGCGGGTGCGGATGGATCTGACCGGTAAACCGGAGTTCGATGGCTGGCGCTGGGTCAGCTATTGGTATCCGTTGGGCCAGGTGGTGACATTCAAGCGCGAGGTGTATCGACGCGCTCTCAAAGAGCTTGCCCCGCGCCTTTTAGCGCGCGACTGACGACGGAGTTCGACCCCGAGCCATGCTCAATACGCTGCGCAAGATCGTCCAGGAAGTTAACTCCGCCAAGGATCTCAAGGCGGCGTTGGGGATTATTGTGTTGCGCGTCAAAGAGGCCATGGGCAGCCAGGTCTGCTCGGTCTACCTGCTTGATCCGGAAACCAATCGCTTCGTCCTGATGGCCACCGAGGGCTTGAACAAGCGCTCGATCGGCAAGGTCAGCATGGCCCCCAACGAGGGTCTGGTCGGTCTGGTCGGCACGCGTGAAGAACCCCTGAACCTGGAAAACGCGTCGGTTCACCCGCGCTATCGCTACTTCGCCGAAACCGGTGAAGAGCGTTACGCCTCGTTCCTCGGTGCACCGATCATCCACCACCGCCGCGTCGTCGGCGTGTTGGTCATCCAGCAGAAAGAACGCCGCCAGTTCGACGAAGGTGAAGAAGCCTTCCTCGTGACCATGAGCGCGCAGCTTGCCGGCGTGATCGCCCACGCCGAGGCCACCGGTTCGATCCGTGGTCTGGGCCGGCAGGGCAAGGGCATTCAGGAAGCCAAGTTCGTCGGCGTACCGGGTTCGCCGGGTGCTGCCGTCGGTACCGCTGTGGTCATGCTGCCGCCGGCGGACCTGGACGTGGTGCCGGACAAGACCATCACCGACATCGACGCTGAGCTGGCGCTGTTCAAGACTGCCATCGAAGGCGTGCGCGCCGACATGCGCGCCTTGTCCGCCAAACTCGCGACCCAACTGCGCCCGGAAGAGCGCGCGTTGTTCGACGTCTACCTGATGATGCTCGACGATGCCTCGCTGGGCAGCGAAATCACCACCGTGATCAAGACGGGGCAGTGGGCTCAGGGCGCGCTGCGTCAGGTGGTCACTGAGCACGTCAACCGTTTCGAACTGATGGACGACGCCTACCTGCGCGAGCGTGCTTCGGACGTCAAAGACCTTGGCCGCCGTCTGCTCGCCTATCTGCAGGAAGAGCGTCAGCAGAACCTGGTCTACCCGGAAAAAACCATTCTGGTCAGCGAAGAGCTGACGCCGGCGATGCTCGGCGAGGTGCCGGAAGGCACGCTGGTCGGTCTGGTTTCGGTGCTCGGTTCAGGTAACTCCCACGTTGCGATTCTCGCCCGAGCCATGGGCATTCCGACAGTGATGGGCCTGGTCGATCTGCCGTACGCCAAGGTCGACGGCATCGAAATGATCGTCGACGGCACCCGTGGCGAGGTCTACACCAACCCGAGCGAAGTGCTGCGCAAGCAGTTCGCCGAAGTCGTCGAAGAAGAGAAACAACTGGCGCTGGGCCTCGACACCCTGCGCGACCTGCCGTGCGTGACCCTCGATGGCCACCGCATGCCGCTGTGGGTAAACACCGGCCTGCTCGCCGATGTGGCGCGGGCGCAGAAGCGTGGCGCCGAAGGGGTCGGTCTGTACCGCACCGAAGTGCCGTTCATGATCAACCAGCGCTTCCCGAGCGAGAAGGAACAGCTGGCGATCTACCGCGAACAGCTCGCCGCGTTCCACCCGCAACCGGTGACCATGCGCAGCCTCGACATCGGCGGTGACAAATCGCTGTCGTACTTCCCGATCAAGGAAGACAACCCGTTCCTCGGCTGGCGCGGTATCCGCGTCACCCTCGACCACCCGGAAATCTTCCTGGTGCAGACCCGCGCAATGCTCAAGGCCAGCGAAGGCCTGAACAACCTGCGGATTCTGCTGCCGATGATCTCCGGCACTCACGAACTCGAAGAAGCCCTGCACCTGATCCACCGCGCCTGGGGCGAAGTGCGCGACGAAGGCACCGACGTGCCGATGCCGCCGATCGGCGTGATGATCGAGATCCCGGCAGCGGTGTACCAGACCAAGGAACTGGCGCGGATGGTCGATTTCCTTTCGGTCGGCTCCAACGACCTGACCCAGTATCTGCTGGCGGTAGACCGCAACAACCCGCGCGTCGCCGACCTCTACGACTATCTGCACCCGGCGGTGCTGCAAGCCCTGCAAACCGTGGTCACTGACGCCCACGCCGAAGGCAAACCGGTGAGCATCTGCGGCGAGATGGCCGGTGATCCGGCGGCGGCGGTGCTGTTGATGGCGATGGGTTTCGACAGTCTGTCGATGAACGCCACCAACCTGCCGAAGGTGAAGTGGATGTTGCGTCAGGTGAACCTGAGCAAGGCCCAGGAGATGCTGGCCGAACTGATGAAGATCGATAACCCGCAGGTTATCCACAGCTCGCTGCAACTGGCGCTGAAGAATCTCGGGTTGGCCAAGATGAATTCGCCGGTGGTGACCAAGGCTCTCTAAAGATCAAAGGCCCCTCACCCTAGCCCTCCCGAAACGTCGGACCGCCCAGAGGGAGAGGGGACTGATTGGGGGATGCTGCAGAACTCCGTCGACCTGTAAGTGCTTTGCTGAATCCATAATCGACTCGATCTCTCAGGTCGATGTATACCGCATGACACCTCGGTCGGCCCCCTCTCCCTCCGGGAGAGGGCTGGGGTGAGGGGCTGCTGTTAGACACAAACCTCAACTTCCCCGAGATGCCCGCCATACGGCCCAAAACTGCGCTCTACCATCCGCCGCGTTCCGTCCGCCTGCACAACCAACGCTGTACTCGCCCGCGTTCCGTAACTTTGGCTGGCAATAAACACGCTCGACAGCAACGACTCCGTTGCCATGCCCACTCCGGTATCCGGCAACTCGGCCTCGGGTGCGGTCTGTGCATCGCTGAGCAGGGTCAACAAGCGCTCAGGCTGCGGATCATCCAGTACCGCGCTCAACGCCGCCCTGGCCTTGAGCAGTTTCGGCCACGGCGTATCCAGCCCCGCGTTGGATAACCCATAAACCCCCGGCTGCAACATCACCGGCTCTGACGCCCGCGCATTGAAGTGCCACAACTCATGGGCATTGCCCAGCAGCAGATTGAACCCGGCATATTCGGCGGCACGAGCCACCACATCGCTCAAATAATCATCAATCGACAGATCGCCCGCAAGAAACCGCGCCACCAGCTCGCCCCGGGATTTGGTCGCGGGCGGCTGTTGCGGATCGCGAATATTGGTCAGTGCGGCGAAGCGCCCGTTGGCGCCGATCCCCAGCCAGGTGCCGCCGGCCTCAAGATCGCGCCCGGCATGCACCTGTGACGCCTCGGGCCAAGGTGCCAATGGCAGGCTGGGGCGGGCGTAGAACTCGTCGCGGTTGGCCGCGACGATCAGCGGCTGGGCATGGCCCGGGCGCCAGGCGAAAACAATCAGGCACATAAGGTGGTCCTTGTGTGTTTTTTGCCCACTCTACGCATCCGGCGTCCGTGCATCCATCGCCAGTGGAGCAGAAGGCTGCGCATCCGTTAACATGCCGCTCCTGTTTTGCCGATGCGTGCTGGAGACGGTCATGGAATTTCTGCTCTACCTGGCGCTCGGTGCCTGTGCGGGCGTGCTCGCCGGGCTGTTTGGCGTTGGCGGCGGGATCATCATCGTCCCGGTGCTGGTGTTCAGCTTCACTTTGCAGGGCTTCGATCAGTCGATTCTTACGCACCTGGCGGTGGGCACGTCGCTGGCGACGATCATATTCACCTCGGTCAACGCCGTGCGTGAACATCACCGTCGCGGCGCGGTGCGCTGGGCGATTTTTCGCTGGATGACCGTGGGCATTCTGCTCGGCGCCGGTTTCGGTGCGCTGACCGCCGAAGCCATCTCCGGGCCGAACCTGCAAAAGATCATCGGCGTATTTGCCCTGGTGATCGCCGTGCAACTGGCGCTGGACGTCAAACCCAAGGCCAGCCGAACGGTACCGGGCAAACTCGGTCTGACCGCTGCCGGTACGGTGATTGGCTGGGCCTCGGCGATTTTCGGTATTGGCGGCGGCTCGCTGACCGTGCCGTTTCTGACCTGGCGCAGCGTGCCGATGCAGCAGGCCGTGGCGACCTCGTCGGCCTGTGGCCTGCCGATTGCCTTGGCCAGCGCGTTAAGTTTCATGATTCTGGGGTGGCACGATCCGTTGTTGCCGGCCCATAGTCTCGGTTTTGTGTATTTGCCGGCATTGTTGGGCATCGCCCTGACCAGCATGGTCTTCGCCCGGCTCGGCGCGCGTCTGGCACACAGGTTGTCGCCGCGCTTGCTGAAAAGGCTGTTCGCCGCTTTGCTGTTCTGCGTGGGTTTGAGCTTTCTGCTCTGATCGCGTGGCAATCCTGGCTTAATCCTGAGGTGGCAGCGTCACCCGGGAATTTTGCTTTCAACTCTAACAAGGAGTCGCAATGCTGCCTTACCCGCAGATCGACCCGGTGGCCCTGGCCATCGGTCCGCTGAAAATCCACTGGTACGGTCTGATGTACCTGATCGGCATCGGCGGCGCGTGGCTGTTGGCGTCGCGCCGGCTCAACCGCTTCGACCCGACCTGGACCAAGGAGAAACTCTCCGATCTGGTGTTCTGGCTATCGATGGGCGTGATCGTCGGCGGCCGTCTGGGTTACGTGCTGTTCTATGATCTGAGCGCGTACCTGGCCAACCCAACGCTGATTTTCGAAGTGTGGAAGGGCGGCATGTCGTTCCACGGCGGATTCATCGGCGTGATGCTCGCGGCCTTGTGGTTCGGCAAGCGCAATGGCAAGTCGTTCTTCCAGCTCATGGACTTCGTCGCGCCGATGGTGCCGATCGGTCTGGGCGCCGGGCGCATCGGCAACTTCATCAACGCCGAGTTGTGGGGTAAGGCCACCGACGTGCCGTGGGCCATGGTGTTCCCGCCGTTCAGCGATCCGGCGCAGTTGCCGCGCCACCCGTCGCAGCTGTATCAGTTCGCCCTCGAAGGCGTGGCGCTGTTCCTGATCCTGTGGATCTTCTCGCGCAAACCGCGTCCGACCATGGCGGTCTCCGGCATGTTCGCGCTGTTCTACGGCATCTTCCGTTTCATCGTCGAGTTCGTCCGCGTCCCGGATGCTCAGCTCGGCTACTTGGCGTGGAACTGGCTGACCATGGGTCAGGTGCTCTGCGTGCCGATGATTGTCGGCGGGCTGTTGCTGATCTGGCTGGCCTATCGTCGCGCCCCGGCAGCGCCACTCGCGCCGACGGCTTAAACTACGAACCCCGGCGCGCGACGCCGGGGCTCCAAGGACACAGGTAACTCATGAAGCAATATCTCGAACTGGTCTCGCACGTCATTCAGAACGGCACCAAGCAGGCCAACCGCACCGGTATCAACACCATCAGTTTCCCGGGAGCGATGCTGCGTTTCGATCTTCAGGAAGGCTTCCCGGCGATCACCACGCGCAAGATGGCCTTCAAATCGGCCATCGGCGAGATGTGCGGGTTTCTCCGTGGCGTGAACAACGCCGCTGAATTCCGCGCGCTGGGCTGCAAGGTCTGGGACCAGAACGCCAACGAAAACGCGCAGTGGCTGGCCAACCCGTTCCGTCAGGGCGACGACGACCTCGGTGAAATCTACGGCGTGCAATGGCGCAAGTGGCCGGCGTACAAGCAGATCCCGCTGAGCAATACCGCCGCCATCGAACAAACCCTGAGCAACGGCTACAAGCAGATCGCCCAGGGCGAAGAAGACGGCCAGGCCTACGTCGTGCTGTACAAGGCGATCGATCAGGTGCGCCAGTGCGTCGACACGATCATCAAGGATCCGGGCAGCCGCCGCGTTCTGTTCCACGGCTGGAACGTCGCCCAGCTCGATGAAATGGCCCTGCCGCCATGCCATCTGCTGTACCAGTTCCACCCGAACGTCGAGACCAAAGAGATCTCGCTGACCCTGTACATCCGCTCCAATGATCTGGGACTGGGCACGCCGTTCAACCTCACCGAAGGCGCCGCACTGCTGAGCCTGATCGGTCGCCTGACCGGTTACACGCCGCGCTGGTTCACCTATTTCATCGGCGATGCGCACGTCTACGAAAACCACCTGGACATGCTCAACGAACAGCTCAAGCGCGAGCCGTTTGCCATGCCGAAACTGAAAATCTCCGACCGCGTGCCGGAGTTTGCCAAGACTGGTGTATATCAGCCGGAATGGCTGGAATTGGTTGAGCCGAGCGATTTCTCGCTGGAAGGCTATGAGCACCATCCGCCGATGACCGCGCCGATGGCGGTCTAAACCACACCGCAATATCCCTGTGGGAGCGAGCCTGCTCGCGAAGAGGGCGTGTCAGTCACAGATGTGTCGACTGATACACCGCTTTCGCGAGCAGGCTCGCTCCCACATTTGTTTTTGCGGTGTGCTTAGTGGCCGTGGCTACGGCCGACGTGGGAATGCTCAACTTCGGTCGCGACAACCCCGCCACTCACCTCCAGCCGCTGCAAGATCCCGCATTGATCCGCCTCCGGCCCTTCGCCACAGCGTTGGCGCAGGTCGAGCAGTTGTGTCTGCAAGGCCAGCAAGCCATCAATCCGCGCCTTCACATGCTGAATATGTTCGTCGATCAGCGCATTGACGCTCTCGCACTGATCCTGCGGGCTGTCGCGCAGGGCGAGGAGGCTGCGGATTTCTTCGAGGGTCATGTCGAGGGTGCGGCAGTTGCGGATGAAGGTCAGGCGCTCGGCGTGGGCCTGGGTGTAGACGCGGTAGTTGCCGTCGCTGCGCGCCGGTTCCGGCAGGAGGTTTTCGCGCTCGTAGTAGCGGATGGTTTCAACCGCACAGTCGGTGAGTTTCGCCAGTTCGCCGATCTTCATGACCGCCATCTCCAAAAGGGTGCTTGACCCTATAGTGGCTACAGGGTCTTTACTTGGCAACAGGCACCTTCATGGACGCGACCAATGAGCGATTCCCTGCACACCCACAAGCCCGGCGACGGTCACGATCACAGTCATAAATTGCAGCCCGTGCATAAACATGCGCATGGCGGCGATTCCTGCTGCTCGTCAAAAGCCGCCGCACCTGCGCGGGTGCAACTGAGCGAAAAGACCAGCGCCGACGCGCGCCTGAGCAGCTTCCGCATCGAGGCAATGGACTGCCCGACCGAGCAGACGCTGATCCAGAACAAACTCGGCAAACTGGCCGGGGTGCAGCAACTGGAATTCAACCTGATCAACCGCGTACTTGGCGTGACCCACAATCTGCCGGGCACCGAGCCGATCACCGAAGCGATCAAGTCCCTCGGCATGCACGCCGAGCCGCTGGAGGCGGGTGTCGACGCGCCGGCACCGGCTGCGGTGAAAAAACACTGGTGGCCATTGGCGCTGTCCGGCTTGACCGCGCTGGGCGCCGAAGTCATTCATTTCACCAGCGCCGCGCCGGACTGGGTGGTGGCAGTCGTTGCGCTGGTGTCGATCCTCAGCGGCGGCCTCGGCACCTACAAAAAGGGCTGGATTGCCCTGAAGAACCTTAACCTCAACATCAATGCGCTGATGAGCATCGCCGTAACCGGCGCCATCCTCATCGGTCAGTGGCCGGAAGCGGCGATGGTGATGTTCCTTTTCACCGTCGCCGAGTTGATCGAGGCACGCTCGCTGGATCGTGCACGCAATGCGATCAGCGGCTTGATGCAGATGACCCCCGAGCAAGCCACGGTCTTGCAGGCCGACGGCAACTGGCGCGAACAAGAGGTGAAAAGCGTCGAACTGGGCGCCCGCGTGCGGGTGAAACCCGGCGAGCGCATCGCGCTGGACGGCGCGGTGGTCAGCGGCAGCTCGACCATCGACCAGGCGCCGATCACCGGCGAAAGTCTGCCGGTGGAAAAAACCGTCGGTGACAAAGTCTTCGCTGGCACCATCAATCAGGCCGGTTCGCTGGAATACACGGTGACCGCTGCGGCGAACAATTCGACCCTGGCGCGGATCATTCACGCCGTCGAACAGGCCCAGGGCGCGCGGGCGCCGACGCAGCGTTTCGTTGACCAATTCTCGAAAATCTACACCCCGGCGGTATTCGTCTTCGCCTTGGCCGTGGCGATCATCCCGCCGTTGTTCATGGGCGCGGCGTGGTTCGACTGGATCTACCGCGCGCTGGTGTTGCTGGTGGTTGCCTGCCCGTGCGCACTGGTGATTTCCACCCCGGTGACCATCGTCAGCGGCCTCGCGGCGGCGGCGCGCAAGGGTATTCTGGTCAAGGGCGGCGTGTATCTGGAGGGCGGCTTCAAGCTTGATTATCTGGCGCTGGACAAGACCGGCACGATCACCCACGGCAAACCGGTGCAGACCGATTACCTGTCACTCGACCCGACGGCCGATGCCAGCGCACCGGCAATCGCCGCCGCGCTGGCCGGGCGCTCCGATCACCCGGTGTCGCTGGCGATTGCCAACGCCGCTGTGGATAAAAACTTCGCCGCGCTGACTGTGGATAACTTCGCCGCGCTGGGCGGGCGGGGCGTCAAAGGCGACATCAACGGCCAGACTTATCACTTGGGCAACCATCGTCTGGTCGAAGAGCTCGGCCTGTGCTCACCGCAACTGGAAGAGAAGCTGTTCGCGCTGGAAAAACAGGGCAAATCCGTGGTGCTGCTGCTCGACAGCTCAGGCCCACTGGCACTGTTCGCCGTGGCCGACACGGTCAAGGAAACCAGCCGCGAAGCGATTCGTCAGTTGCATGAACTCGGGGTGAAAACCCTGATGCTGACCGGCGACAACGTCCACACTGCCGAGGCGATTGCCGCCCAGGTCGGCATCGACGAGGCGCGCGGCGATTTGCTGCCGACCGACAAGCTGCAAGCCATCGAAGATCTGTACAAGCAGGGCCACCGGGTCGGCATGGTCGGCGACGGCATCAATGACGCCCCGGCATTGGCCCGCGCCGAGATCGGTTTCGCCATGGCCGCCGCCGGCACCGACACCGCGATCGAAACCGCCGATGTCGCCCTGATGGACGACGATCTGCGCAAGATCCCTGCGTTCATCAGCCTGTCGCGCAACACCGCGAGCATCCTGAAACAGAACATCGCACTGGCGCTGGTGATCAAGGCGATCTTTCTTGCGGTAACCTTTGCCGGGCTTGCCACCATGTGGATGGCGGTGTTTGCCGATATGGGCGTGAGCCTGCTGGTGGTGTTCAACGGTTTGCGCCTGCTGCGCAAGTAAACGTGAGGGATGGTTGTGCTGAGTGCCGAGCTGAAAGCGTTTTACATGGTCGCCCGCCTGGGCAGCATCACGCTGGCGGCGAAAAAACTCGGCCTCAGCCAACCGACCGTGACCACGCAGATCCGCAATCTGGAAAGTCAGTACTCGGTGGAGTTGTTCTACCGAGGCGGCCGCCGTTTAAGCGTCAGTGACGAAGGCGCGCGGCTGCTGCCGATGGTCAAGACCCTGTTGCAGCAAGAGGCGGACATCGAGTTTTTCCTGCGCAACAGCGGTCAGGTGCAGGGCACGCTGCGCATTGCCGCGACGGCGCCGTATTACATCCTCGATCTGGTGAAGACCTTCCGCGAGCGTTTGCCGCAGGTGGAAGTGTCGGTGGAGATCGGCAATTCGCAGCAAGTGCTCGAAGCGCTGGAGGATTACCGCGTGGATGTCGCGGCGTCGTCACAGCTGCTCGACGATGCGCGGTTGATTCGCCGGGTACTCGGCACCGATCCGCTGGTGCTGGCGGTGCATCGCAATCATCCGTTGGCCTCGCTGGAGCATGTGACGTTGAATGCGCTGGCCGGGCATACGTTGTTGATGCGCGAGCCGGGTTCGACCACGCGGCGCTTGACCGAAGAGTTGCTGGCCAGCGCCGGGGTCAGTTTCGGGCCGTTGCTGGAGATCGGCAGCCGCGAGTCGATTCGCGAGGCGGTGCTGCGCAATATCGGCATCAGCATCATCGCCCGCCAGGAAGTGCCGCATGATCCGCAGTTGCGCGTGCTGACCATCGAGAATGCGCCGCAGATTCCGGAGTATCTGTATTGCCTCAAAGAGAGGAAGGGGCGCGGTTGCCGG
This sequence comes from Pseudomonas sp. AC255, assembly GCF_979258175.1. Classification (NCBI taxonomy): domain Bacteria; kingdom Pseudomonadati; phylum Pseudomonadota; class Gammaproteobacteria; order Pseudomonadales; family Pseudomonadaceae; genus Pseudomonas; species Pseudomonas sp. AC255. The sequence goes on from NZ_OZ409841.1 coordinate 5,682,338, forward strand.
CAGCGTTTCTTGGGTTGGCCCAAGAGATGTCTCCGGCCTGAAGATCTTCATTGCCTGAGACGGCCTCTTCGCGAGCAGGCTCGCTCCCACATTGATCGTATTCACAACGTGCGACTTCTGTGGGAGCGAGCCTGCTCGCGAAGGCGCCAGTTCAGGCGACAAATCAGCAACCCAAATTACCGAATACCACTATCAGCCGTTTTTGCCTCGTTGCCACATGACGGACGCATTACAACTCTAGGATTGGCCTCATCCGTTTGATGAGGCCTGTCCATGAATCCTGCCATCGCAACTGCCCTGACCAACCCCGGCGCGCCAATGAAAGTGCGCGGCGTGCACAAGCGTTTCGGTGCGTTCACTGCGCTGGATAACGTCTCCCTTGATGTCGCCGCCGGCGAACTGGTGTGCCTGCTCGGTCCGTCGGGCTGTGGCAAGACCACGTTGCTGCGCTGCATTGCCGGGCTGGAGCAGCAGGACAGTGGCGAGCTGTATCTGGGTGATCGCGACGTCTCGCACCTTGCCCCGCAAGCGCGGGATTACGGGATTCTGTTCCAGTCCTACGCGCTGTTCCCCAATCTGACGGTCGAAGCGAACATTGCCTACGGCCTCGCCGGCAGCGGTCGCGATGAAGTGCGCCGGCGTGTCGGCCAGATGCTGGAACTGGTCGGCCTCACTGGCAGTGAGAAAAATACCCAGGCCAATTGTCCGGCGGTCAGCAACAGCGGGTGGCGCTGGCTCGCGCATTGGCGCCGGCACCGTCGCTGCTGTTGCTGGATGAACCGATGTCGGCTCTCGACGCGCGGGTGCGTGAGCATCTGTGCACTGAGCTGCGTCAGCTGCAACGCAACCTCGGCATCACCACGCTGATGGTCACGCACAATCAGGACGAAGCGATGTTGATGGCCGATCGCATCGCCGTGATGAACAACGGCCGCGTCGAGCAGTACGCCACGCCGCAGGAAATCTACAACCGCCCGGCCACGCCGTTCGTGGCCGAGTTTGTCGGCCAGGGCAACTGGCTACCGTTTCAGCGCAGCAGCGACAGTCACGCCAAGGTTGGCGGGATGAATCTGCGCTTGGCCGAGGGCAGCGTACACGGCGCTTCGGGTCGACTGTTCTGCCGCCCGGAGGCGATCAACGTTAATCCGCTGGTGCACGAAGAGAACCTGTTCCCGGCCAGGGTTCGCGAAATCACTTTCCTCGGCAACCGCTGCCGGATGAGCTTCGAACTTGATCAATTGCCGGGCCACGCGCTGCTCGCCGAAATCGCGCCAGAAGCCATGCCGCGCCTCGGCGCCCAGCAGATCATGGTCGCCTTGCCGCCGCGCAGTTTGCAGGTGTTCGCCTGATGAACAGCAACCTCGCGCTGCCGCTACCGCACAAGCAGGTGCGACAGTCCTCGAAAGCCGAGATCGGCGATCGCCTGTTCGTGGTCGGCGGCAAAGTCGTTCTGCTGGTGTTGCTCGGCCTCGCGGTGCTGCTGCCGTTGCTGGCGATCTTCTGGCGCGGCTTCAGCAATGACGCCGGGCAGGGCGGTGGCTGGCTCGCGGCGAAGGAGTTGGTGACCAGCGCCAATTTCCACTGGTTGCTCGGCAACAGCCTGAAAGTGTCCCTCAGCGTGGCGGCCATTGTCGTACCGCTGGCCTACCTGTTTGCCTACGCGCTGCAACGCACGCTGATTCCGGGCAAAGGCATCTGGCGCGGGATCTCGCTGCTGCCGCTGATGGCGCCGTCGATGCTGCCGGGAATTGCGCTGGTCTATCTGTTCGGCAACCAGGGCATGCTGCGTGGGCTGCTCTCGGACAATATCTACGGGTTCTGGGGCATTGTGCTGGGTGAGGTGATCTACACCTTCCCCCATGCGTTGATGATTTTGCTCTCGGCGTTGTCGCTGGCCGATGCGCGGCTGTTCGATGCCGCATCGAGCATGGGCGCCAGCCCTGCGAAGGCGTTTCGCAGCATCACCTGGCCGGCGACCCGTCAGGCGGTGTTCGCCGCGTTCTGTCTGGTGTTCACCCTGACCATTACCGATTTTGGTGTGCCGGTGGTGGTCGGTGGCGACTATCAAGTGCTGGCGCTGGAGGCCTACAAAGCCGTGGTCGGCCAGCAGCAATTCGGTCGCGGCGCGTTGATCGGCATGGTGCTGTTGCTGCCGGCGCTGTTCAGTTTCGGTGTCGATGCCTGGTTGCGTCGCCGCCATGGTGACTCGATGAGCGGGCGCGCGCAGGTGTTCAAACCGCTGCCGTCGAAAATGCGCGACGGCTGCTATCTGGCGATCGTTTTGCTGATTTGCGCCGCGCTGCTGCTGGTATTCGGCATGGCAGTGTTCTCCTCCCTGGTGAAGTTCTGGCCATACAACCTGTCGCTGTCGCTCAATCACTACCAGTTCAACGAAACCGCCGGCGGTGGCTGGCTCGCCTACGGCAACAGTCTGAAGATGGCGCTGGGCACGGCGCTGATTGGCAGCGTGCTGATTTTCACTGGCGCCTATCTGATGGAGAAAACCCGCACTCAGCGCGGGCTCAACCTGGCTTTGCGTATGCTCAGCTTCGTGCCGATGGCGGTGCCGGGGCTGGTGCTGGGCCTGGGTTACGTCTTCTTCTTCAACCTCAGCGGCAATCCGCTGCACGTGCTCTACGGGACGATGACGCTGCTGATCGTCTGCACCATTGCGCACTATCTGACCACCGCCCAAATGACCGCGACCACCGCGCTGCGCCAGCTCGATGCTGAGTTCGAGGCTGCGGCGCTGTCGCTGAAGGCGCCCCTGTACCGGCATTACCTGCGTGTCACCGTGCCGATCTGCCTGCCGGCGCTGCTGGACATCGTGCGCTACCTGTTCGTCTCGGCGATGACCACGGTTTCCGCTGCGATCTTCCTTTACAGCCCCGACACCATCCTCGCGGCGGTGGCGGTGCTGAACATGGACGACGCCGGCAACGTTGGCGGCGCGGCGGCGATGTCGACCCTGATTCTGTTCACCTCGGCCGGCGTGTCCTTGCTGCTGGCGTGGGCTTCGCGCGGTTTGCTGCGCCGTTCCCAGGCCTGGCGGCAAACCGCGCCCGGTCACTGATTGCTACTCCGTTCAACTCATCTACAGGAAAACGCTCATGTTCAAGCCTATGGCCCTGGCCGCTGCTGTGCTCGCGACTTTCAGCCTGAATGCCTTCGCGGCAAAAACCGAGTTGACGGTGTACACCGCACTCGAAGCCGAGCAACTGAAGTCCTACAAGGACGCGTTCGAAAAAGCCAACCCGGACGTCGAGATCAAATGGGTGCGCGATTCCACCGGGATCATCACTGCCAAACTACTCGCCGAAAAAGCCCGCCCGCAGGCTGACGCGGTGTGGGGCCTGGCCGCGTCGAGCCTGGCGATTCTCGATCAGCAAGGCATGCTGCAAAGCTATGCACCGAAGGATCTCGGCAAGATCGGCGCGAATTACCGCGACGCCGCCAACCCGCCAGCTTGGGTCGGCATGGACGTGTGGGCCGCGACCATTTGCTTCAACACCGTCGAGGCTGAGAAGCAGGGGCTGAGCAAACCGGTCAGTTGGCAGGACCTGACCAAGCCTGAGTACAAGGGCAAGATCGTCATGCCCAATCCGGCGTCGTCCGGCACCGGTTTCCTCGACGTCAGCGCCTGGCTGCAAACCTTCGGCGAGAAACAGGGCTGGGCCTACATGGACGGCTTGCACCAGAACATCGGCCAGTACGTTCACTCCGGTTCCAAGCCGTGCAAACTGGCGGCGGCGGGGGAGTTTCCGATCGGGATTTCCTTTGAATATCCAGCCGTACAGCTGAAACGCCAGGGCGCGCCGCTGGACATCATCCTGCCGAAGGAAGGTCTGGGCTGGGAGATCGAAGCGACGGCGGTGATCAAGGGCACGCCGCATGAAGAGGCAGCGAAAAAACTCGCTGACTTCTCCGCCAGCGCCGAGGCGATGGATCTGTACAAGGAAAACTTCGCAGTGCTCGCCCAGCCGGGGATTGCCAAGCCGCAGACCGAATTGCCAGCCGACTATGAGCAGCGTCTGATCAAGAACGACTTTGCCTGGGCCTCAAAGAACCGCGACGAGATCCTGGCTGAATGGCGCAAGCGGTATGACGGCAAGTCCGAGAAAGTTGTCGCCAAGTAAGATCTTTATCGACTGACAAGGCCCCTTCGCGAGCAGGCTCGCTCCCACAGTTGCAATGCTGTCCCCTGTGGGAGCGAGCCTGCTCGCGAAAGCGGTTTCTCATTCAGAGCACCTCTACATGACACAACCCAAAGACCTGCTCATCATCGGCGCTGGCATCCTCGGTCTGTCCCACGCCTATGCTGCTGCCAAACGCGGCCTGAAAGTTGCGGTATTCGAACGCACCGCCACGCCCCTCGGCGCTTCGGTGCGCAACTTCGGCCAGGCGCTGGTGACCGGTCAGCCGCCCGGCATCATGCTTGAACTGGCCAAGGCCAGCCGCGAGATCTGGGGCGACTGGGCGCAACTTGCCGGTGTGCAGATCAAGCGCAACGGCTCATACCTGTTCGCCCGCAGCGAGGCCGAAGAACACCTGCTCGAAGCCTTCTGCACCGGCCGCGCGATCGAGCATGGCTACAACGTCGATTTGCTGCGCGGCGCGGCGTTGCGTGATCTGTATGGCGGCCAGTTCAGCCATCACCGCGCCGCGTTGCACGGTATCGATGATCAGCAGTTGTACTCGCGCGAAGCGATTCCGGCGCTGATCGACTACTTGCGCCGCGACCTGGGTGTCGAGTTTCACTTTTCCACGCTGGTGCGCGACGTCGAGCCGGGGCGACTGCGCAGCACTGTCGGTGAGTTCTGCGCCAAGCAGATCATCGTCTGCTCCGGCCACGACTATCAGACCCTACTGGCCGAGCCTATTGCTGCGCTCAATCCGCAGATCTGTCGTCTGCAAATGCTGCGGGCCAAACCGCAGGTCGATCTCAATCTGCAACACGCCGTGCTCACCGGCCTGAGCTGCGTGCACTACGGCGCCTTCGCCGATTTGCCGCAAGCCGCAGCGGTGCAGGCGCAGATTCTCCGTGAACAACCGCACCTGCACGCCAACGGCATTCACTTGCTGATCAGCCCGACACCGTATGGCGAACTGATCATCGGCGATTCGCATCATTACGGCAGCGATGCGTCGCCGTTCAACGCCGAGCAGGTCGACAACTGGATGCTCGAACTCGCCGAGCAGACGCTGGGCTGTCAGGTGCAAGTGGTCGAACGCTGGCAGGGCGTCTATGGTGCTCGTGGGCCTGGTCCGTTTTCTTTCCTGCGCCCGGCACCGGGCCTGAGCGTGGCGCTGATGCACACCGGCGTCGGCATGAGCGTCGGCCCGGCGCTGGCCGAACGCAACATCGCGCAATTACTGGAGGAGGCATGAATCACGAACAGGTGATCGCCCGGGTGTTCGGCCTGTATGAACGCTTCGGCGCCAGCGATTACATCGGCGAACCGGTGTCGCAGCTCGAGCACATGTCCCAGGCCGCAGAACTGGCTATGGCTGAAGGCTGTGACGATGAAGTGGTGCTGGCGGCGTTCTTTCATGACATCGGCCATTTGTGTGCCGAGGGCGCGGAAAACATGGGCGGTTATGGCGTGGTCAGCCATGAACGGCTCGGGGCCGATTATCTGCGTGAGGCAGGTTTCAGCGAACGGCTGGCGCGACTGGTGGAATATCACGTTCAGGCCAAGCGCTATCTGACCTTGCGCGAGCCGGGCTATTACGCACGGTTGAGTGAGGCGAGTCGCAGGACGCTGGAATATCAGGGCGGGGTAATGAGCGCGGCTGAGGCGGATGCGTTCGAGGCTGATCCGTTGTGTGCGCTGAGTCTGCGCATGCGGTGTTGGGATGAGTTGGCGAAGGAGGTTGCGGTGCCGCTGGTGGATCTGAGTGTGTTAAAGCGCAAGGCTGAGAAATTGTTGTCGGCTGAGTGATTGCAGCCCTCACCCCAGCCCTCTCCCGGAGGGAGAGGAGCTGATCTCCATGCTTTTCAAACCTGAGTCCGACTGGATATCTCAGGTCGGTGTATGACCCAAGAGCAACACAGTCGGCCCCCTCTCCCTCCGGGAGAGGGCTGGGGTGAGGGGGTAGCGATCTAAAGCTCAAGCACCCGATCAACCAACGCCTCAACCTGCTCCTGCCTTTCCGCCTGATTCAACTTCGCCTGCGGATTGAGCGACGACCACTGCGGATGCGCGCGCGCCTTGTTCAGCGCTTCCGGCAACTTGCCTTCGCGCCAGGTCTTGTCCAGAGGCGTGGCCACCTGAATGCTGTCCATCGCCGCATGCCCGCGCTGATCCAGGGCCAGCAGTAACTGGCGCTGGCGCAACGCCAACAGGCGCAGCACGGCGTCATCCACTGTCAATTCCCGCTGGCCTTTGATTTTGCCGAGCAGGCGACTGCCATAACTGCGCGCGGTTTGCAGCGCACCGCCGGCGATCGCACCGGCCAACGCCGCCGCGCCAAGGGTAATCCCGCCGACCAGCAAATCCACCCCAGCCCCGGCCGCTGCACCGGCAGCAATGCCGCCGCCGACGCGCACGCCGAGTTGCTTCAGGGTTTCCGGGTTGAACAGATCATCGCCCCAGCGCCCGTCGAGCAACGGCAAGTCACTGGCCGCCGCGTCCTGCGGGCGAAACGCGTAGAGCTTGAGCAGCGCCTCAACGCACTTCTGCTCACGCTGACGTACGGCTTTGCGCAGCTCGCTGATCGCCTGTTGTTCCTGCTCGGCTTCGCTGACCACACTGCGTCGGCACGCAGCGCAGTCGATCAGCAATTCGGCAATCAGGCGCGCGGCGCTTTGCTGACGGGCGAGGCGCTGCGCCTGCTGGTCGGCGATCAACCGCTCCAGTTGCGGGCGGGCGTTTTCCAATAGCAGGGCGAGGCTCTCGTACAAGCGCCGCTCGCCATCCTCGGGCGGCGCGACGCTGTCGAAACGTACCAACGCATGCAGCCCCAACCGCGCCAGCGCTTCACGCCAATCGGGTTCGCGATGGTTGGCGCTGCTGACGAAATTCAGCACCGGCAGCAGCGGTTTGCCACAACTGGCGAGCACTTCCAGTTCGTCGCGGTACTTGGCCAGCACCGGTTCGCGGGCGTCGATCACATACAGACCAGCGTCGGAGGCGAGCAATTGCCGCAGCACCTTGGCTTCCTGTTCGAAACGCTGGCGCGCCTCGCTGCCGTCGAGAAACCGCGCCAGTCGTGCCGGGCCGTCGAGGCGTTCGCCGGGGCGTTCCAGACGCTCGAGAAAATCCAGCAGGGCGATCGCATCTTCCAGCCCCGGCGTGTCGTACAGATCGAGCAACGGCTCGCCGTCCACCGACAACCGCGCGCCTTCGACATGCCGGGTGGTGCTCGGCCGGTGCGAGACTTCGCCGAAGCCGACGTCACGGGTCAGCGTGCGCAGCAGCGAGGTCTTGCCGACGTTGGTGTGGCCAACCACTGCCAGTTTCAGCGGTGCCTTGCGTGCATCAGTCATGTCCGCTCTCCAGCCAGTTCATCGGCGCGCAATCGGCGAATGGCAGTTCCAGCTGTTGCAGCGTCGCGTGCCAGTCACCCAGACGTTGCCCGTCCAGCGCTTCGCCAGGCGGCGCTTGCAGCAGCCAGATGCGGGTGGCGCTGGCGTTGCGCGCGAGTTCGGCGATCAATGCGAGGCTGCCGCGATCCGGCGAACGTCGTGGATCGCAGGCGATGGCCAGCCGCGCCGGCGGGAAGCGACTGAGTTGCTCGAGCAGTTTGTGCCGCGATTCGCGACTGTCGAGGATGCCCGCGTTGCTGACGTTTTTCGGCAGCGCGGGTGGCCACGGACGCTGTTCGTCCAACTCGATCGCCACCAGCAGCGCGCCTTCGCTGGCGCGTTCACCGATGTTGCTTTCGACGCGATGCAGTTGCGCCGGCTCCGGGTCGTTGACACCAAGGCGCTCGCTGGTCGGCATCAACCGTTCGCGCAGTTGCGCGTAGCCGGGCAGGTTCAGATCCAGGCGCAGCGCGGCTTTGCCGCTGTTCCAGCGCCACAGGCAGAACAGCGCGAGCAGCAGGCGCGGCAGCACGCCGTAGACCACCAGCACACCGACCAGCCAGGTCGCCCAGGCTTGTCGTGCGCTTTCAATATCCAGTGCGCCGTCGCCGCTGGCGCGGATCATTTCCTCGGTCGGCACATTGAAGCCGAGCAGCGCCGGCAGATAGCCAAGGGCCTGGGTGACATGGATAAAGGTGTCGGCGCCGAGGATCGTGGTTTCCCAGACAAAGCCGTAGCGCCGCGTGGCCATCAGGGTCAGCAACAGAATCAGCGCGCTGAGCATTGCCAGTAGCCACAGGCCATTGACCAACGCGCCGAGCGCCCAGCGGTTGAGTTTCTTGCGTTGCAGCAGCAACAGCAGGGCCGGTGCCAGTTGCGCGGCTTTGGCGTCGCGGGCGAATTTTTCGCTGAGCCACAGCCACAAGCGCCCGAGGGTGGCGCCGTGTTCGCCAGCGAAAATCAAGCCCAGCGCCCAGCTCAGCAGCAAAATCATATTGATCCCGAGCAGACTGCCCAGCGCCCAGAACACATTTACCGGCGTCTGCCCAAGTGCGGCGAATGCCAGACCGGCGCCGCTGAGCACGGCGAAAATCATCAACAGCACCAGCGCCAGGCGCGCGCCTTGCAGCCAGTGCTTGAGCGCGGCGGTCAGTCCGTCGCGCTCGGCCAGCCATAGCGCCCGGCGCGCAATGCGGCTCGGCAGATCGCCACCAGCGGCGCGGGCCAGACGATTGGCTTCCAGGTCATCCAGCGGCCCCGCGTGTTCTTCGCGCAGGCGGATGGTTTCGGTGAGCCAGAGGTTTTGCAGTGGAGTCAGTTCAGTCACGCGGCGTCCCGTCGCTAAATCGAGCGCTGAGCATAACCGCTGTGGCGCTTATCGGGGTAAGCGCGGCTCTGGTATCCTCGCCGGCATGACTAAATCACTGCCCCTCAGCCTGATCGCAGCCCTCGGTGAAAACCGCGTGATCGGCGTCGACAACAGCATGCCCTGGCACCTGCCGGGGGACTTCAAATACTTCAAGGCGACCACGCTCGGCAAGCCGATCATCATGGGTCGCAAGACCTGGGACTCGCTCGGCCGGCCGCTGCCGGGGCGCTTGAACATCGTGGTCAGCCGTCAGCCTGATCTGCAGCTCGAAGGCGCCGAGGTCTATCCGTCGCTGGAAGCCGCCGTGGCGCGCGCCGAGGAATGGGCGAAAGCCCAGGGCGTTGATGAACTGATGCTGATTGGCGGCGCGCAGTTGTATGCGCAAGGGCTGGCGCAGGCCGATCGGCTGTACCTGACCCGCGTAGCGCTGAGCCCGGAAGGGGATGCGTGGTTTCCGGAGTTTGATCTGAGCGAATGGAAGCTGGTGTCGGATGTACCGAATCCGGCAGAGGGCGATAAACCTGCATATAGCTTTGAGGTCTGGGAGAAAGCCTAACAGCTTCGCGAGCAGGCTCGCTCCCACAGGGGAACGCATTTCAGTGTGGGAGCGAGCCTGCTCGCGAAGAGGCCCGCTCAGTCGCTGAGAAGCTTAAGCCTGGGCCAACTCTGCGTGTTCATCGGCATCCAGCAGCGCTTTATCCGTCTGCTGCATGACCTGACTGGTAATCGCCCCGGCGGTAATCGAGCCACTCACGTTCAACGCGGTGCGCCCCATATCGATCAGCGGCTCGACCGAAATCAGCAACGCCACCAGTGACACCGGCAGGCCCATCGCTGGCAGCACGATCAGTGCGGCGAACGTCGCGCCTCCACCCACTCCGGCGACACCGGCCGAACTCAACGTGACAATCGCTACCAGCGTCGCGATCCACAGCGGATCCAGCGGGTTGATGCCGACCGTTGGTGCCACCATCACGGCCAACATCGCCGGGTACAGGCCGGCACACCCGTTCTGGCCGATGGTCGCACCGAACGAGGCAGCGAAACTGGCGACTGACGACGGAATGCCCAGACGACGGGTCTGCGCTTCAATGCTCAGCGGGATGGTCGCCGCGCTGGAGCGACTGGTGAAAGCAAACGTCAGCACCGGCCAGATCTTGCGGAAGAAGCGCAGCGGGTTGATCCCGGCGGCCGACACCAGCACGCCGTGCACGACGAACATCAGGCCCAGGCCGATATACGAGACCACGACGAAACTGCCGAGCTTGATGATGTCCTGCAGGTTGGAACCGGCGACCACTTTGGTCATCAGCGCCAGCACACCGTACGGGGTCAGCTTCATCACCAGACGCACCAGACGCATCACCCAGGCTTGCAGGGTGTCGATGGCGTTGATCACTTTCTGACCTTTCTCGACGTCGTCCTTGAGCAGTTGCAGCGCGGCAACCCCGAGGAACGCGGCGAAGATCACCACACTGATGATCGAGGTCGGCTTGGCCCGGGCCAGGTCGGCAAACGGGTTCTGCGGAATGAACGACAGCAGCAATTGCGGCACATTCAGGTCGGCGACCTTGCCGGCGTAGTCGTTCTGAATGGTTTGCAGGCGCGCCATTTCCTGAGTGCCGGCGACCAGACCTTCAGCGGTAAGGCCGAACAGGTTGGTCAGGCCGATGCCGATCAGCGCCGCGATGGCGGTGGTAAACAGCAGCGTGCCGATGGTCAGGAAACTGATCTTGCCCAGCGACGAGGCATTGTGCAGGCGGGCCACGGCGCTGAGGATCGAAGCGAACACCAGCGGGATCACGATCATTTGCAGCAACTGCACGTAACCGTTGCCGACCAGATCGAACCAGCCGATCGAGGCTTTCAGCACCGGATTGCCGGCACCGTAAATCGTGTGCAGCGCGACGCCGAACGCCACGCCGAGGACCAGTGCGAGCAGGACTTTTTTCGCCAGGCTCCAGGTGGTGTGGCGCGTCTGCGCCAGACCGAAGAGCAAGGCGAGGAACACCAGCAAGTTGAGAATCAGCGGTAGATTCATGAGAACTCCAGTAAAGACTGTGCCAACAGCCATCCGGGGCTGCTGCGAACCGGCAAGCCTAACAGCTTGATTTGCAATGATTTAATACCAAAATGGCTGGGCAACCGTCGTTTTTGGAATAAGCGCGTGTCGCTGTCGGCAATGCAACTGACGCGCAGGGGACGTCAGCGGTCGCTGACAGGCGAGGGTTGTCACACTGATTTGTTAGCGTCGAACTCTTTGCATCGGGGAGTAGCGCTATGAGAATTGCACGCACGTTGTTGGCTGTAGCACTGGCGGCTGGCCTCGCCGGCCATGCATTCGCCACGGACCTCAAGCACTGGCCGGCGGATCAGGCCAAGGCGCTGGACGCGATGATTGCCGCCAACGCCAACAAGGGTAATTACGCGGTGTTCGACATGGACAACACCAGTTACCGCTACGACCTCGAAGAATCCTTGCTGCCGTTCATGGAAAACAAGGGCCTTATTACCCGCGACAAGCTCGACCCCTCGCTGAAACTGATGCCCTTCAAGGACACCGCCGAGCACAAGGAAAGCCTGTTCAGTTATTACTACCGGCTCTGCGAAGTCGACGACATGGTCTGCTACCCGTGGGTGGCGCAGGTGTTCTCTGGCTTCACCCTCAAGGAACTCAAGGGCTACGTTGACGAGCTGATGGCTTCGGGCAAACCGGTGCCGGCGACGTATTACGAAGGCGATGTGGTGAAGAAGCTCGATGTCAATCCGCCGAAGATCTTCACTGGCCAGCAGGAGCTGTACAACAAGCTGATGGAGAACGGTATCGAGGTCTACGTGATGACCGCCGCTTCAGAGGAACTGGTACGCATGGTCGCGGCGGATCCCAAGTACGGTTACAACGTCAAACCGCAGAACGTCATTGGCGTTTCACTGCTGCTCAAGGATCAGAAGACCGGCGAGCTGACCACTGCGCGCAAACAGATCACTGCCGGCAAATATGACGAGAAGGCCAACCTGGGCCTGGAGCTGACGCCGTACCTGTGGACCCCGGCAACCTGGATGGCCGGCAAGCACGCGGCGATCCTCACCTACATCGATGAATGGAAAAAACCGGTACTGGTCGGCGGCGATACCCCGACGAGCGACGGTTACATGCTGTTCCATGATGTCGACGTGGCCAAGGGCGGCATTCACTTGTGGATCAACCGCAAGGACAAGTACATGACGCAAATCAACGGCATGATGGCCAAGCACGCGGCGGCGCAGGCCAAGGAAGGCTTGCCGGTGACGGCGGACAAGAACTGGGTGATCGTCAAACCGGAAGACATTCAGTAAGCCACGATCGCATGTAGGAGCTGCCGAAGGTTGCGATCTTTTGATCTTGTTTTGGATCGTTCCCACGCTCTGCGTGGGAATGCAGCCCGTGACGCTCCGCGTCACTGGACGCGGAGCGTCCCTTGAGACATTCCCACGCAGAGCGTGGGAACGATCAGCCCCGCACATGGCGGGGCATTTTTGCATCGACGATTTGACGGTTACAGCCCGTCGAGCATCGCTTTGTTACGCACCGCGCCCTTGTCGGCACTGGTCGCCAGCAGGGCATAGGCCTTGAGCGCGGTGGTCACTTTGCGTGGACGCACCTCGACCGGTTTCCAGCCTTTCTTGTCCTGCTCGGCACGGCGTGCCGCCAGTTCTTCGTCGCTGACCAACAGGTTGATCGAGCGGTTCGGAATGTCGATCAGCACCTTGTCGCCATCCTGCACCAGACCAATCGCGCCGCCGGCCGCAGCTTCTGGCGAAGCGTGACCAATCGACAGGCCGGAAGTACCGCCGGAGAAACGCCCGTCGGTGAGCAGCGCACAGGCTTTGCCCAGACCTTTGGATTTCAGGTAGGACGTCGGGTAGAGCATTTCCTGCATGCCCGGGCCGCCTTTCGGGCCTTCGTAGCGAATGATGACGATGTCGCCTTCCTTCACTTCGTCAGCGAGGATGCCGCGCACGGCGCTGTCCTGACTTTCGAAAATTTTCGCGTTGCCTTCGAAGACGTGGATCGACTCATCGACCCCGGCGGTTTTCACCACGCAACCGTCCTGCGCGATGTTGCCGTACAGCACGGCGAGGCCGCCTTCTTTCGAATAGGCGTGCTCGAAGCTGCGGATGCAGCCGTTTTCACGATCGTCGTCGAGGGTTTCCCAACGGGTCGACTGGCTGAACGCGGTCTGGGTCGGAATGCCCGCAGGACCTGCCTTGAAGAAGTGATGCACGGCTTCGTCGCTGGTCTGGGTAATGTCCCACTTGGCGATGGCTTCTTCCATGCTGCGGCTGTGCACGGTCGGCAGGTCGGTGTGCAGCAGGCCGCCACGGGCCAGCGAACCGAGGATGCTGAAAATGCCGCCGGCGCGGTGCACGTCTTCCATGTGGTACTTCTGGATGTTCGGCGCGACTTTGCACAGCTGCGGCACGCTGCGCGAGAGGCGGTCGATGTCGCGCAGGTCGAAATCGATCTCGGCTTCCTGGGCGGCTGCGAGCAAGTGCAGGATGGTGTTGGTCGAACCGCCCATGGCGATGTCGAGCATCATCGCGTTCTCGAACGCCTTGAAGTTGGCGATGTTGCGCGGCAGCACGGAGTCATCGTTCTCGCCGTAGTAACGCTTGCACAGCTCGACGATGGTGCGACCGGCCTGCAGGAACAGCTGTTCGCGGTCGCTGTGGGTGGCCAGAGTGGAACCGTTGCCCGGCAAGGCCAGACCCAGTGCTTCGGTCAGACAGTTCATCGAGTTGGCGGTGAACATGCCGGAGCACGAACCGCAGGTTGGACAGGCGCTACGCTCGTACTCGGCGACTTTCTCGTCAGAAGCGCTGGAGTCGGCGGCGATCACCATGGCGTCGACGAGGTCGAGGCCGTGGGAGGCGAGTTTGGTCTTGCCCGCTTCCATCGGGCCACCGGAAACGAAGATCACCGGGATGTTCAGGCGCAACGCGGCCATCAGCATGCCCGGGGTGATCTTGTCGCAGTTGGAAATGCACACGATAGCGTCGGCGCAGTGGGCATTGACCATGTACTCGACGGAGTCGGCGATGATCTCGCGGCTCGGCAGCGAATACAGCATGCCGTCGTGGCCCATGGCGATGCCGTCATCGACGGCGATGGTGTTGAATTCCTTGGCCACGCCACCGGCGCGTTCGATCTCGCGGGCGACCAGTTGACCCAGGTCCTTCAGGTGCACATGCCCCGGGACGAACTGGGTGAACGAGTTGGCGATGGCAATGATCGGCTTCTTGAAGTCGTCATCTTTCATGCCGGTGGCGCGCCACAGTGCGCGGGCGCCGGCCATGTTGCGGCCGTGGGTGGATGTTTTCGAGCGGTAATCTGGCATGGAGCACTCCGGGCGGCTAATCACGTACTAAAGGGGAGTGAGCTTCTGTTGACCTCTGAAACACCCGAAAAATGGCCGTGTGTCCGGAAGCTGCCGATGACGTTGCGGGATCGCCGCTGGTCTCAGCCTGAGCTCATAAACCCGCCGGGGATGAATGGCGATGAATGAGGCGATTCTACACCGCTGGCGTCGCGAGGGAATGGCGCAAAGCATCGTTGACTTGCTGATGCGGTGCGCGGGATGACGACTGGCAGGGTCAATGGTCGCCTCCGGGCATCAACCTGTTGCTGCGCAGGTTGCTGACGCGGCGGCCAATCACGCTGTTGAGCAACAGGGATATGCCGCTCAACAGGACGAAACCGTAGCCCAGCGTCGCTTGCAGGTTGGCCGGGCCGAGGCTGATCAAGGCGCTGACCAGCCCGCCACAGATAAAGATGATGGTGCTGCCGGCAGACGCCGATGCGCCGGCATTTTCGGCAAACAGGCTCATGGCGCGGGAGGTAGCCGGTGGCCGGGTAATGGTCGTGCCCACCGTGCAGATGAGCATTGGAATCAGCACAGTCGCAGCTGACAAATCATGGTTGGCGGCCAGATAGAGCATTACCAGTCCCGAGAGCAGGATCAGACTCAGCCCGGTAAAAATCTGCTGTTGCGCATTGATATGCCGGTTCAGCACGCTGGCGAGCACGCCGCCAAAGACATAGGCGGCGCCGTAGATCAGCAGGATCAAGGCGAAATCGTAAGGTGCCATCTGCAGCTGCTCCATGAAGATCAGCGGGGAAATGACGATGAAGGAAAAGTGGCAAGCGAAAGCGAATGCGGAAATCAGCCAACAGCCGACAAATTCGAAATTGCCCAGAACGCGCTGATAGGACTGGATGAAGCCCAGACGGTTGGCATCATGAGGAGGACGGCTGTTATCGAGCAATCGCCAGGTCTTGATCAGAACTGCTGCGGCCAGGGCGATGAAGACCCAGAAGCTGCCGCGCCAGCCGAGCGTGGCCTGCAGAAACGTGCCCGCCAATGGTGATACCGAAATGAAGATGCCCGTTGCGGTGACCATCAGGATCCGCAGGCGATCACGCTCGTTGCCTTCGAACAGATCCTGCACCAGTGCCTGGGACAGCACGAAGCAACCGCATCCCAGCGCCTGCATTACCCGGAAAATCAGGAACAGCGTGTAGTCATTGCTCAGCACGCAGCCAAGTGCGCCGAGCAGCGACACGCTCATGCCGGCAAGCAGCAGACCTTTGCGCCCGATCACATCTGACAGCGGGCCGATCAATAACTGGGCAAATGCGATGCCCACGGCAAACAGACTGATCGACAGCGCGATGTCGTTTGCCGATCGGCCAAAGTGGGCTGCCAACGCCGGAAAGGAAGGCAGCAGCACATCCAGCGGAAACACGCCAAGCAGGATCATCGCCAGCAGCAGGCTGATTGCTCCGCGCTGTTGTCGGCGGGTGGTTGCACGGCTGTGTTTATCCATCGATCAATCCTGCTTTGGCGAAGAGTGTCTGGTTATGGGGCAATGCAAAGAAGCCGGCCTTGTGCAGGGCCTCCACCGTAGGTTTGCAGCCAACGCGTGCACGGGCGCGGTTGGCCTGCACCGTTGCCGTGCCGCCGACAATCTCCATCACGTCGATCTCGGCAATACCGGCCGAACGCAGGCTTTGTTGCAGCCAGCCTTCATCTGCTTCGAAGAAGATGGAAATGATCTCCACGAGGGTCTTGCTGGCGAACAGGCGTTGACGACTGTTCATCGCAATCCAGAAGTAATGGAAGGCTTCGGCGAAATAGCGGCTGTGCCGGGCTTCGTCGGCAAGGTGATCGCGCAACATGTCACTCACACTGGACACCAGCGTGTCGCGGCAGACCTCCAGCAACTCGCGGGCAATGATGGTTTCCGAGACAAATCCCAGCAGGAACCAGGCCAATGCACGGTTTTTCTCCGGCGTGCGCGCGATCAAAGCGTTCATGCGGCTGATCCGCTTCGGAATGACCGGTCGCCGGGTGATGCCGTAGAGCGCAGCGATCTGCTCGGCAATCTGGTTGGAAAACAGCGCGTGGTAGCCCTCGTCGGTATACAGCTGCAGTGCCGCATGTTTCATCGGTAGCGGTATATAAATGGGCAGTTCGCGGTGCACGATGACTTCCACCGCGCGGTTGACGATGCGGTGTTCGAGCAGGGTGGTGTAGTCGAGGAAATACACCAGATGATTGGCGGTAAGGCGGTGCAGGGTTTCGCGACCTTTGGCCTGGATGGCCGGATGCGCCAGATAGGGCACAAAGGCCGGGGGTAACCAGTAGCGGGTTTGCAATTGCTGCTCGACATCGCCCGGTAACCGATAGTCATGGACACTGCTGCGTACCGATGCACGGTTCTCCCAGCCTGGAAGCGTGAATTTGAGCGACCATGACACCGGGGCTTCGCTCTCGTCCATAGCCGTGGGAATCATGACTGTGCTCCGCTGAGCAGATCACGCATTTCCTGGCACATGGCCTGGCCATCGCTTTGTCCGCAACCGACGAAGAACAACGGTTGCTCGGCGCTGTCCGCGATGCCGAGCAGGGTTTCAATCTGTGCGTCGGCAAACGCGCCGGTCAACCAGGTGTTCAACCCTAGCGTCGTCGCTACCAGTTGAAAGGTTTGCGAGAGATGACCGGCTTCGATGAAGGCCATGCGATAGGCACGCGAGTGCTCGTACTTCCACCAGAGACGATCAAACCTTGCAGTGATGAACACGCCCAGTGGCAGGTTGTTGATGAAATGCTGGCCGCCGAGCAATTGACCCAGCTCCGGATCCGGCAGCGCATTGATCCGACTCAGGGCGTGTTCGGCAGGGTGATAGGCGTAGATGCCGGGTTCCAGTCCGCTGACATTTTGCGCCAGGACAAATCCCTCACAGGCGTTCAGTCCGCCGCCGGACGGGCAGCTTCGGCGTGCCTCCAGACCCGGTGCGACCGGATCGTCGTGGACATTGTCGCGTGGGGGAAGGTAGCCGAGGGTCAGATACAGCAGCGTGCCGACCTCATCCAGTGTCACCGCTGCACCGGTGTAGGAACGACAGGTTTTGCGCCTCATCAGGGCCTGAGTCAGGCTGTCATCATCAATGGCGCCAGGTACGGGCAGGGTAATCAGGGGCTGCACTGATCGCCGCGCCCGGGTGTCTGCAGGTTCTGGCTTCGCCAGCACTTCGCTGCAGTGCGCCAGATATTGCCTGGACCACTCGTGGATATTCCGAGGCGTATGTGCGCTAGGTATGTTTTGTGTGCCGATGTGATAGATCTTCGACAATTCATCCCAGCCCCAATTCGGACTGTCTATTTGTGAAGTTGTCAGAATTCCTGCGTCCAGAAGTTGTGTGTCTATTATGTTGTTCGGATCAAATAATTCAGGGTTGTGTATAAGTCTGGCGAGGCGATGGGAGTAATCAAGATCAAGTTCGTGTTGAGTGTGGTTCTTGTAGTTCCAGACAACTTGTCCAGGCGGGCGCGGCAATATAAAAAGAAAAGGATTGATATACATGGGCTCAGGTCACTCGGGAAAAAGTCTGATGGACGCCAGAGTGCCGGCACTCTCCGGCGTCCAGGCTTACTTAGCGGCCGGTGGCTGCAACCAGAAAGGCCAGGTTGGCGAGTTTGTCTGTTTCGAGATAAATGGTTTTCATGATGTGAACTCCTTGTTCGTTGGTAGTTGAGTCGCTTCGTTGCGACAACTTCATATTAGTTTGTAATCGAATATTGGCAAGCGGATATTAAGTAGGAATATTCCAGTAATTTTGTCGGAGTGATCTTTTGCAGGAGGCTTACTGCGTAGGTTTAATTTCCATGATTGACAGGCATGACGAAACTTCCTGCAAGGCAGCGAGAAAGAAGTTGTAGGAAGAGGGCAGGACACTCATGTCGAGTGTGAAAAAACGGGGGCAGGGCGCACAAAAAAAACGGGGAGCTCAGTGGCTCCCCGGTGTGCAAGCGCAATCAGCTGTTGGGCAGCAGACGGCAGGTGATGCTTTTGATGTAACGGGTTTCAGCGATGGCCGGATGCACCGGATGATCCGGACCCTGACCGCCACGCTCGAGCATCTGGATATTGCGGTCCAGGTGACGGGCGCTGGTCAGCAGGATGTTCTGCAGATCATCTTCCGGCAGGTGCATGGAGCACGAAGCACTGACCAGAATGCCGTCCTTGGTCAGCAGGCGCATGGCTTGCTCGTTCAGACGACGGTAGGCGCCTTCGCCGTTCTTCATGTCTTTCTTGCGTTTGATGAAGGCCGGCGGATCGGCAACGATCACGTCGAAGCGTTCTTCGCTGGCTTTCAGTTCCTTCAGCGCTTCAAAGACGTCGCCTTCGATGCAGGTCATCTTGTCAGCAAAACCGTTCAGCGCAGCGTTGCGCTCTACACCGTCGAGGGCGAATGCGGAGGCGTCGACGCAGAACACTTCGCTGGCGCCGAACGCGGCGGCCTGCACGCCCCAGCCACCGATATAGCTATAGAGGTCGAGCACGCGTTTGCCTTTGGCGTAGGGTGCCAGGCGCGCGCGGTTCATGCGGTGATCGTAGAACCAGCCGGTTTTCTGCCCTTGAATCACCGGCGCTTCGAACTTCACACCGTTCTCTTCCAGCGCGACCCACTCCGGCACCAGACCGAACACGGTTTCGACATAACGGTTGAGGCCTTCGGCGTCGCGGGCGGCGGAGTCGTTCTTGAACAGGATGCCGCTTGGCTTGAGCACCTGGGTCAACGCGGCGATCACGTCGTCCTTGTGCGCTTCCATGGTCGCCGAAGCGATCTGCACCACGAGGATGTCGCCGAAACGATCGACCACCAGACCCGGCAGCAGGTCGGAGTCGCCGTAGACCAGACGATAGAACGGCTTGTCGAACAGACGCTCGCGCAACGACAGCGCGACGTTCAGACGGTGCACCAGCAACGACTTGTCGAGTGCCAGTTTGATGTCGCGCGACAGCAGGCGCGCGCAGATCAGGTTGTTCGGGCTCATGGCGACGATGCCCAACGGCTTGCCGCCAGCGGCTTCGAGCACCGCCTGATCGCCGGCCTTGAAGCCGTGCAGAGGCGTGGCGGCCACGTCGATTTCGTTGCTGTAGACCCACAAGTGGCCGTTGCGCAGGCGACGGTCGGCGTTGGCTTTGAGGCGCAGGCTAGGCAGGGACATGACGTCGCTCCGGAAAAAGAGCGGGAGTATAGCGTGTTGAGGTTTGCGCAGGGCTGAGGATGCGATGAAACGCTGATGATGCCTTCGCGAGCAGGCTCGCTCCCACACTTGCAATGCATTCACCTGTGGGAGCGAGCCTGCTCGCGAAAGCGATTTCAGCTCTTATGCAGCCAGTGCGTCAATCAGGGCCTGACTGAACGCCGGCACATCATCCGGTTGGCGGCTGCTGATCAGGTTGCCGTCCTTGACCACTTCCTGGTCGACCCAGTTGACCCCGGCATTGACCAGATCGTCCTTGACCGTTTTGTAGCTGGTCATGGTCTTGCCATTGACCAGCCCTGCGGAAATCAGCAGCCAGCTGCCATGACAGATCACGGCAATCGGCTTGCCCGCCGAAGCGGCAGTCTTGACCAGATGCTGAGCATCCTGGTCGATACGAATGGTGTCGGAATTTTGCACACCACCCGGCAGCAGCACGGCATCGTATTGATCGATGCTCACGGCCTGGAAGGTGTTGGCGACCGGAAAGTCGTCGGCCGGCTTGTCATGGTTCCAGCCTTTGACCGTGCCAGCCTCGGCGGAAAGGATATCGACCTGCACGCCGGCCTGCTCCAGGGCATCCTTGGGGCCGGTCAGTTCGACCTGTTCGAAACCATCGGTAACCAAAATAGCGACGCGTTTGCCATTGAGGAAGTTGCCATCGGTAAGCTCCTGAGTCTGTGGAGATTTTGCCTTCGCAGCGAACCGTTGAGGTCCGATGCGCCCTACAGATTCCGAAGCCTGGGCACAGATGAAAGTTCCGACGATGTGCCCATCGGTGTGTCGCCCTGCCGTTTCAGCGGTTAGAATCGCCGCCTGCCCCGGAGTGTGTACTTATGTCCCAAGAGCTGACCACCCAACAGATTCAACAATCGCTGCAAGGCATCAGTGTGCCGGCGCAACCGCAGATCATGGTGGATCTGCAAATGGAGCAGTACATGCCCGACCCGGACCTGGAGGTGATCGCCAAGCTGATCTCCCAGGATCCCGGTCTGTCCGGCGCGTTGCTGAAAATCGTCAACTCGCCGTATTACGGCCTGAGCAACAAGATCACCTCGATTCAGCGTGCGGTGAACCTGTTGGGCAGCCGCTCGATCATCAACCTGATCAACGCGCAGTCGATCAAGGGCGAGATGAACGACGACACCATCGTCACCCTCAACCGTTTCTGGGACACCGCGCAGGACGTGGCGATGACCTGCCTGACCCTGGCCAAGCGCATCGGTACCCAGGCCGGTGACGAAGCCTATGCGTTAGGGCTGTTCCACGATTGCGGCGTACCGTTGATGCTGCAACGTTTCCCCAACTACATGACCGTACTGGAAGAGGCCTATGCCAGCGCCAGCCCGGAATGCCGCGTGGTCGATACGGAAAACCGTGTGTTCAACACCAACCACGCCGTGGTCGGTTACTACACGGCCAAGTCCTGGCGCCTGCCGGAGCATGTCAGCGCCGCCATCGCCAACCACCACAACGCGCTGGCGATCTTCAGCGACGAATCGTCGAAGAACAGCCAGCTGAAAAATTTGCTGGCGATTCTGAAAATGGCCGAGCACATCTGCGCCTCGTATCGGGTGCTGGGTAACCAGAGCGAAGATTTCGAGTGGAACGCGGTCGGCCCGCTGGTGCTCGATTACGTCGGTCTGTCGGACTACGACTTCGAAACACTCAAACAAACGATTCGCGACCTCGGCGCGCATTGATCCGAGGACACCATGCCTGAACTGCCGGAAGTCGAAACCACCCGTCGCGGGATCGCCCCGCACCTGGAAGGCCAGCGGGTCAGCCGCGTCATCGTCCGCGACCGGCGCCTGCGCTGGCCGATACCCGAAGACCTCGATGTGCGCCTGTCCGGGCAGCGCATCGTGCTGGTGGAGCGGCGCGCCAAATACCTGTTGATCAACGCCGAGATCGGCACGCTGATCAGCCATTTAGGCATGTCGGGCAACCTGCGTCTGGTCGAGGCCGGGTTGCCGGCGTTGAAGCACGAGCACGTCGATATCGAACTGGAATCGGGTCTGGCCCTGCGCTACACCGACCCGCGACGGTTCGGCGCGATGCTGTGGAGCAACGACCCGCTCAATCACGAACTGCTGATTCGCCTCGGACCGGAGCCGCTGACCGATCTGTTCGATGGCGAAAGATTGTTCAAGCTGTCACGCGGGCGCTCGATGGCGGTCAAGCCGTTCATCATGGACAACGCGGTGGTGGTCGGGGTGGGCAATATCTATGCGACCGAAGCGCTGTTCGCCGCCGGCATCGACCCGCGCCGCGAAGCCGGAAGCATTTCCCGCGGGCGTTACTTGAAACTGGCGATCGAGATCAAACGCATCCTCGCCGCCGCCATCGAGCGTGGCGGCACGACATTGCGCGATTTCATTGGCGGCGACGGTCAGCCCGGCTATTTCCAGCAGGAACTGTTTGTCTACGGCCGGGGAGGGCAGCACTGCAAGGTCTGCGGCACCGGTCTGCGCGAAGTGAAGCTCGGTCAGCGCGCCAGCGTGTTTTGCCCGCGCTGCCAGACCTGAAAAATCCTTCGGTCTATAGTGAGAAGTCTCACTGTTCAGCCCGAAGGATCGTGCCATGAAACTCCTGCAAGTCTTCTTCGTCACGCTGCTGCTGTGTTCCAGTCTGGCTGCTCACGCCTCGGAAAACGGCAGCGGTGACCCGCGATACACCATCCAGAATCCCCCGGCCTACGCCATGCTCGGCGACCTGCTGATTGCCCGACCTTTGCTGGTGGTAGCAACGGTGATCGGTGCGGGAGCGTTTGTGGTGTCGTTGCCGTTTACCGCGCTCGGCGGCGGTGTTGGCGATGCCGGTCAGGCGCTGGTGGTAGACCCGGCGAAAGCGGCGTTTGTGCGGTGTCTGGGGTGTACGGGGGAGGGGTTCGAGCAGCGCGAGTGAGCTAATCGGGTTTCAGGGGTGTGGCTGATGGCCCATTCGCGAGCAGGCTCGCTCCCACAGGAGAATGCATTGCAAATGTGGGAGCGAGCCTGCTCGCGAAGAGGGCCGGACGGGCACTGAAGAGATCAGGCCTTGCCGGTGATCTTGCGGTACTTCTCCATCAACTGTTCTTCAGTCTCCGGATGGGCTTCGTCCAGTGGAATGCAATCCACCGGGCAGACCTGCTGGCACTGCGGCTCGTCGTAGTGGCCGACGCACTGGGTGCACAGGTTCGGGTCGATCACGTAGATCTCTTCGCCTTGGGAAATGGCGGCGTTCGGGCACTCGGGTTCGCAGACGTCGCAGTTGATGCAATCGTCGGTGATGATCAGGGACATGCTAACTCCAGCCGGGGCGGCAGGCCCGGGCGCTATAAATCAATGCGCGCAATTGTGCCGCATTGACGCTCGCAGTGCACGCGGGGGCGATCAAGGGCACTCTTTGGCTGCGATCCAGAAACGAAAGGATCGCAGCCTGCGGCAGCTCCTACTTCTTGAAGCGCAGGGTCAGCGCGTCGGCCACGGCCGGGTGGACGAACTTGCTGATATCGCCGCCCAGCGCAGCAATTTCCCGCACCAGCGTCGAGGAAATGAACGAATAACGCTCCGACGGCGTGAGAAACAGGCTCTCCACATCCGGTGCCAGTTGGCGGTTCATGTTGGCCAGCTGGAATTCGTATTCGAAGTCCGACACCGCACGCAGACCACGCAGGAACACATTGGCGTTCTGCTCTTTGGCGAAATGCGCGAGCAGCGTCGAGAAACCGACCACTTCCACGTTCGGCAGGTGTTTGGTGACCTCGCGAGCCAGTTCGACCCGTTGTTCCAGCGGGAACAGCGGGTTCTTTTTCGGGCTGGCGGCGACCGCAATGATCACGTGATCGAACAGGCGCGAGGCGCGTTCGACCAGATCGCCATGGCCCTTGGTAATAGGGTCGAAGGTACCTGGGTACAACACTCGGTTCATCGCGTCGTCCTGGCGGGAGTCCGTTGGGGAGTCGGATGGTATCGCAGCCTTCCCGGTCGGCCAAGTCGCCTGTTGGGTAAGAAAGCACTATAGACGATAGGAATATTCCGCTTTTTCATGGATTTTTCAGTCGGTCAGCCAAGGCTGTCGCCAGTTGCGCGGTCAGGCCATACACCGACAACTGCGGGTTGGCGCCGATGCTGGTGGGGAACAGCGAGCCGTCGTGAATCGACAGATTGCGCAGTTGATGATGGCGACCGAGGCTGTCGGCGACCGCGCTTTTCGGATCTTCCCCCATCGCACAACCACCCATCACGTGGGCACTGCCCAGCCGCGTGCGGTACAGCTCCAGGCTCAATCCGTCGATCAGCGAGCGCGCCTCAGCCAGTGTCTTCACATAGCGACCGTCGGCGTGCATCGGCATGACCGATTGCGCGCCGCCGGCGAACTGGATTTCGGCCATCACGTGAAAGGCCCGGCGCAAACCGTCCCAGGCGTACTGCGAAACCTGATAGTCGAGCACCGGCGAGCCGTCGCCGCGCAGCTCCACCGAGCCACCGCTGCTGTCCGGGTGGAAGCCGTCGCGCAGCAGCGCCAGCATCGCGTGGGTGTGCGGCAGGTCGGCCATATGCCGGGCGTTTTCCTGGCCGAAACCACCCAGCAGCGTGGCGGCCAGCGCCGGGTGCAGTGGTGGCACTTCGAGCTTGAATGCCATCGGCCCGGTGGTGCCGTCCTTCCATTGAAAATGGTCGGAATAAATCGACTGCGGCGCGCCGTAGAACGGATTGACCACCTCGGCGAAACGCGCGGCGGACATGTTCACCGGGTGCAGAAAGGTGCGCTTGCCTATGCGCTCATGCGGATCCGGCGCGTCGGAGCGCAGCAACAGCGCCGGGCTGTTGATGCCGCCGCCGGCCAGCACATAATGCCGCGCCTTGACGGTGATGCTGCGCCCGGTCGGCTCGACGCAGCGTTCGTCCATCGCCACGCAATGCAGCCCGGTAACCTTGTCGCCACTGATCAGCAGTTTCTCCACCCGCGCCAGATACAGCAGCTCGCCGCCCTTTTCCAGCGTCGCCGGGATGGTCGTGACCATCATCGATTGCTTGGCGTTGCTCGGGCAGCCCATGCCGCAATAGCCCAAATTCCAGCAGCCGCGCACGTTGCGCGGGATCACGTGCCAGCTGTAGCCGAGTTGCTCGCAGCCTTTGCGGATCACGTCGTTATTGGCGTTGGGTGGCACCATCCACGGCGCGACCCCGAGGCGCTGCTCCATTTTTTCGAACCACGGCGCCATCTCTGCCGGGCTATGGCCTGTGACGTTGTGCTCGCTGGCCCAGTGTTCGAGGGTCGGCTCGGGCGTGCGGAAGCTCGAGGTCCAGTTGATCAGCGTCGTACCGCCGACCGCGCGGCCCTGCAGGATCGTGATCGCGCCGTCCTTGCTCATGCGCCCGATGCCTTCCTGGTAGAGGCTGCTATAGGCCTCGTCTTCGAGCAGTTTGAAATCCGAGCTGGTCTTCAGCGGGCCTTCTTCGATCAGCAGGACTTTGTAGCCGGCCGCGCTGAGGATTTCCGCTGTGGTGCCGCCGCCGGCGCCACTGCCGATGATGGCGACGTCGGCTTCGAGGGTGAGGTCGTCGCTCAATTGCGCGCCGTTGTAGGTTTTCCAGCCTCGGGCGAGGCCTTCGCGGAAGGGATCGGGTACGGGCATCGGTCAGGTTCTCTTTATTATTCTGGATGCTGAGGTGATGCAGCAGGCCCCTTCGCGAGCAGGCTCGCTCCCACAGGGGGATGCATTTCAAATGTGGGAGCGAGCCTGCTCGCGAAGGCCGCGCCCTGGTTTCAGACCTTAGGCGGCCCGGGATAACCGCAATGCGCCCAGGACTCGGCGCGGGTGTACCAGGCCATCATCACCATCTGCTGCAACGAGCTGTGGCCCATGCGCAACAAGCTCAGTGAACTGTTCTCCCAGCGTTCAAGGAAATGCCGCATCGCTTCAGGGCTGGCGTTTTCCCAACTGCCCCAGATGCCGGTGAGCGGGCCACGGGTCACGGCCATGCCCAGCACATCGAAGAGTTGCCGAGTGAGCTTGAGCATTTCCGGCGACAGGTGATCGAGGCTGTAGTCCAGCGACTTCAGCGTGCCGTCGAGCGCAGCGGGCATTTTCTCGGCGGCCACGGCGCCGTCGAGCATCACCGGGATCAGCGCGCGCAGGAACAGCAGATCGCCGTCGCGCAAACTGACGAAGCCGTTGGCGCTGATGCTCGACGAGCAGCCAGTGAGGCTGGCGCCAAGGCCGGCGGTGGCGAGAAACGCGCTGGCGCCAAGGCTGAATTTCAGCAGGCCACGGCGCGACAGGGCGGGTGTTTCGGTCAGGCTTGGGTGCATTGTTTTTATTACCCGGCGTCGACGAACGTTTAGCGAATGAACAGCTTCTGAATCAGTTTCTGAATCGATGTGCCGTAGGGCGGGTAGATAAGCCGGGCCGCGTTGAAGCGCTGTTTGATCAGCACGCCCTTGGCCTTGCTGAAGGTCAGGAAACCTTCGTGGCCGTGGTAATGGCCCATGCCCGAGGGGCCGATGCCACCGAAGGGCATATCGTCCTGAGCGACATGCAACAAGGTGTCGTTCAGGCATACGCCGCCGGAATGGGTCTCGTGCAGCACGCGATGCTGTTCGCGTTTGTCGTAGCCAAAGTAGTAAAGAGCCAGAGGACGAGGCCGCTGATTGATGTAAGCGAATGCCTGCTCCAGATCGCGATAAGGCACGATTGGCAGCAATGGGCCGAAGATTTCGTCCTGCATCACCGTCATCTCATCGCTGACATTGAGCAGCACGCTGTGCGGCATGCGTCGGCCCTGGCCTTGTTCGAACAACGGGATCAGCAGCGCGCCCTTGCTGGTCGCGTCGCTGACGTAACCGTTCAGTCGGGACATCTGGCGTTCGTTGATGATCGCGGTGTAGTCGGCGTTGTCGGCCAGGGTCGGGTAGAAGCCTTTCACAGCCTGACGGTAGGCCTCGACGAAGGCGCCGACGCGGTCTTCCGGCACCAGCACATAATCGGGCGCGACGCAGGTCTGCCCGGCATTGAGAGTTTTGCCGAAAGCGATGCGTTCGGCGGCGTCCTTGAGCGGTACGTCTGTGGAGACGATGGCCGGCGACTTGCCGCCCAGTTCCAGGGTGACCGGCGTGAGGTTTTCCGCCGCAGCGCGCATGACGTGTTTGCCGACGCTGGTGGAACCGGTGAACAGCAAGTGATCGAACGGCAACCGCGAGAACGCTACGCCGACATCCGCTTCGCCCAGCACTACACAAACCAGGTCTTCGGGAAAGATCCGCGCGAGCAGCTCTTTGAGCAACAGGCCGGTGGCCGGGGTCGATTCGCTGAGCTTGAGCATCACCCGATTGCCCGCCGCCAGGGCGCCGACCATCGGCCCTACGGCCAGATACAACGGGTAGTTCCACGGCACGATCACACCGACCACGCCCAGCGGCTGGTAAACCACCTTTGCCGAAGCAGGCTGGAACGCCATGCCGACCTTGCGCCGCGATGGCTTCATCCAGTTCTTCAGATGACGGCTGGCGTAGTGAATGCCGTGCAGGCTCGGCATCAGTTCGGCGAGCAGGGTTTCGTCGGCGCTGCGGTGACTGAAATCGGCGCTGATCGCCTCGATCAATGTCTGCCGTTCAGCGCTGAGCAGATCGCGCAAAGCCTTGAGCCATTGCTGACGTTGTGCGGCCGGCGGCATCGGGTTGGCGGCGTACGCGGCCCGTTGTGCCTGGAACTGCCGATCGAGGGTTTCAAGAGGCTGTTGCAGGGTTTGCAGGTAGGCAATGTCGGCAGTCATCGCGGGCTCCGGATTTTATTGTAATGGGCACTTTTTAGAGTCTAAGCTCTAGAAAGTCAAACGACTTCCGTGCACGGCAAGGTTTTATCCATTTCCGGTTAGGTCGTAAGATGCGCCGTCTACGCACTCTGAATTAAAGCTCAAGCCATGGCCCCACGAATAAAAACCAGCGAGCGCATCGTTCAGAACAGCCTGGAGCTGTTCAATCAGCAGGGCGAGCGCAGCGTCAGCACCAACCACATCGCCGCGCACATGGAGATTTCTCCGGGCAACCTGTACTACCACTTCCCCAACAAGCAGGCGATCATCGCCGTGTTGTTCAGTGAGTACGAAGCCCTGGTGGACAGCTTTTTGCGTCCGCCTCAGGGTCGCCCGGCGACCGTCGAGGACAAGCGTTTCTATCTCAAGGAACTGCTCTCGGCCATGTGGCGTTACCGTTTTCTGCATCGCGATCTTGAGCATCTGCTCGACAGCGATGCGGAACTGGCCGCGCGCTATCGGCGCTTTTCCCAGCGCTGCGTGATCCAGGGCGCAGCGATCTACGAAGGCTTCGTCGCCGCCGGCATCCTGAAAATGGACCGTGTGCAGATCGAATCGCTGACCCTCAATGCGTGGATCATCCTGACGTCGTGGGTGCGTTTTCTGTGCACCACCCGGGAAAACTCCAACCACCTCAGCGAACAGGCCGTGAAGCGTGGCGTGTATCAGGTGCTGGTGCTTGAGGCAGGGTTTGTCACCGATCAGGCGCGGGATGAAGTCAACGCACTGTTCGACGAGTTCTATGTGCCGCTGGCGCAGGCCCTTGAAGACGTGAAATAAACCGTTCAGCCGAATGCCACAGGAGCCCGTTATGTCGATTGCGCAGTTGATCAGCCCACAAGCTTTGGACGCTCGCAAAGAGCAGCCGGGGCTGGTGATTCTCGATTGTCGTTTCGCCCTCGAAGATCCGGATTACGGCCAGCGCAGCTACGCCGAAGGGCACATTGCCGGGGCGAGTTTCGCCGATCTGGAGCAGGATCTGAGCGGTAAAGTCGAGAAGGGCGTGACCGGACGTCATCCGTTGCCCGAGCCGGCGGTGTTGATCGAGCGCCTGCAAGCCTGGGGCATCAGCAACGACAGCGATGTGGTTTTGTACGACGACGGCCCGGGTGCGTATGCGGCGCGGGCGTGGTGGTTGCTGGCATGGCTGGGCAAGCGCGACGGCGTGTTCATTCTCGACGGCGGGCTCAAGGCCTGGCACGCGGCCGGCCTGCCGCTGAGCCTGGATCCGCCGAGCATGACGCCCGGCCACTTCAGCGGTCAGCCGGACATGAGCCTGCTGCTCAGCGCCGAGCAATTGCAGCAGCGCCTCGGCCAGCCAACCCTGACCCTGCTCGACGCCCGCGCCTTGCCGCGCTTCAAGGGCGAAGTGGAACCGATCGATCCGGTGGCTGGGCATATTCCCGGCGCGCAGTGCGCGGCGTTCACCGACAACCTCGGCAGTGATGGACGTTTTCTGCCGGCGGAGCAGCTCAAGCAGCGCTTTGCCGCGAAACTGGGTGATCGCTCACCGTCGGAACTGGTCGCCTACTGCGGCTCCGGGGTGACGGCGTGCCATAACCTGTTCGCACTGTGCCTGGCTGGGTATCCGCTGGGGGCGCTGTATGCCGGATCGTGGAGCGAGTGGATCAACGAACCGTCGCGCGGCATTGCCACGGGCGAATAAACACAGCGATCTCTCTGTAGGAGTGAGCCTGCTCGCGATGGCGGTGTGTCAGTGAGTTAAATGCCACCTGACCCACCGCATTCGCGAGCAGGCTCGCTCCCACATTGAATCAGGTTGTGCCATGCATTTTCATGCCGACACAAATCCCTGTGGGAGCGAGCTTGCTCGCGAAGGCGTCCTGTCAGGCATTGAATTTCCAGACTGACCCATCGCCATCGCGAGCAGGCTCACTCCTGCAAGGGCCATGCGGCGTTTATTGACCGAGTGCGGCCAGCCATTGCGGGACACGCCGCTCCAGGTAATACCCGGGCCGGCGAAACGAGCCGTCGACGAAGCCGACATGACCGCCACGCGCCTGCAATTCGAACTGGGTGCAGGCTGACAACTCATCGGCTTGCGGCAGGCTGTGGGGAAATACGAACGGATCATCCGCTGCCTGAATGATCAGCGTCGGCGTGCGGATCTCGCCGAGGTAGTAGCGGCTCGAGGCGCGGCGGTAGTAATCCTCGGCATCGGTGAAACCATGCAGCGGCGCGGTGACCCGGCCGTCGAAATCCCAGAACGTACGCATGTTTTCCAGCGAGCCGAGCGCGGCCAGTTTCGCCAGGCCGTCTTCGCGTCCGTCATGCTGGAACTGGCGCTGCTTGTTCTTGATGTAGGCGACCATTTCGCGCATGAAATGCGCCTGGTAAACCCGCGAAAATCCCTGGCCAATCCGGTCTGCGCACTGGTCGAGCCTGAACGGCACCGACACCGCCACCGCGCCGAGCACGCCGCTGTTGCTGCCGGTTTCGCCAAGATGTTTGAGCAGCACGTTGCCGCCCAGTGAATAGCCGACCGCGTACAACGGCGCCAACGGTCGTTTGGCGCGCAGGTGCTGGATGGCTTCGGCAAGGTCTTCGCTGGCGCCGGAGTGGTAGCTGCGCGGCAACAGATTCGGCTCGCCGGAACAACCGCGCCAGTTCAGCGCGACGCTGGCCCAGCCCTGCTCGGCCAAGGCCTTTTGAATGCCCGCCACATAGGGCGAATTGGATGAGCCGGTCAAACCGTGCAGCACCAGTACCAACGGCGCCTCGGCGCTGTGCGGGCCGTGCCAGTCGAGGTCGAGGAAGTCGCCGTCCTCGAGCCACAGGCGTTCGCGTTCGCGCTCGATGTGCACGGTCTTGCGCCACAGCGGACCCCACAGGGTTTGCAGATGCGGATTGCCGAGGCCGAAGGCCGGAACGAAACGCGAGGCGGGAAGCGGGGACGGTGAATGCACGGCAAATCTCGACAGGTCTTGCGTAAAGCGACCGGCGCACAGGGCGGGCTGTCGCTTCTCAACGAAAGCGCCTAACTTGCCACAAAGCCCGGGTCGGCGCGACACATGTCCTCTTCAGCCTGACCGATCGGCGCAACCTCCGGTCCAGGCAGTGGCTGTTGCTCGACACTGGGGCCGACCGTAACCGACACCCAGCGATCAACAGACAAGTGACGGTTCATGGCGAGTTTGATGTCGTCCACCGTCAGCTTCTGCACTTGTTGCATTGTGTAATCCAGATCGAGCGGCAAGTCGTAGCGGTTGATCTCCACGAGTCTGGCCAGAATGTGCCGGTTGCTGGCGCTGGTGAGCACATTTCTGTTGGCCAGCCTGCGCTTGAGGTGCTCGAGTTCCGGGGCGGTCGGCCCTTGCCGAAGAAAATCATTGAGCATCGAGCGCACCAAAGCGACGGTGCTGTCGCTCATGGAGCTACCGGTCTGCAAGGTGACGGTCAGCAACCCGGCGCCACCAGCCCAATTGACGCTGGCGCCATACACGTCATAAACCTGTCCGCGCTTGTGCCGCAGTTCATTCATCAACCGACTGTTGCTGCCTCCGGCGAGAATCTGACTGGCGGCGTACAAGGCGGGGTGATCGGCATGTCGTCGCGGCACGCTGATTTGGGCAAAGGCAATGTGGGTCTGCAGTTGATTCAGTTCCAGGTGACTGGACTGGACGTTTCCGGGCGTTGCCATTGCTGAAGACACCAGCGCGTCAGGAGGCTTGGGCAGGGCATTGCTGATCTGCAGGCTGATCGCTTGTGCCTGGTCCAGAGTGAGGTCGCCGACCAGGGTGATTTGCGCATGTCGGGCAGCGTAATAGCGGCGATGGAAATCCTCCACGGCGGCCCGGGTCACGGCATTGAGGCCCCATTGCGTGCCATAGACCGGAAGGCTGTAGGGGCTGTCCGGCGCAAGCAGTGCCTTGATGCTCTGCGAGGCCAGACCCGCGGCATCGCCTTGCTCTGCGATGAGCGCGGCGCGCAGTTCGTCTTTCACTGGCGGCAGGCGCTGGGCGCTGAGCGATGGCTCGCTGAATATTCGCGTCAACAGATCCATCGCCGGTAGGCGCTTGGCCGGATCGCTGAGGCTGCGCAGGGAGAACACGGCGCGGTCGTGATCGATGTCCATTTCCCATTGCGCGCCGAGCCCGTCGAAGGTTTCGACGATGGCGGACAAATCCTTGCCGGGGATACCTTCATTGAGCATGGAAAAGGTCGTGGCAGCCAGGCCCGGCAGGCTACCGTCGCGGGCGCTGCCTGCGGCGAAGCTGACGTGAATATCGAACATCGGCAGATCGCTCGTGCGCACGAACAGCACCTTGGTGCCGGTCAGGGTTTTCCAGCCCCTGATCTGCAATGCGCGCGGCTTGATTTCCAGCGCCTGGACTTCGCTGAGCGATTGCAGGCGCGATGTCCGCGCTTGTTCAGGCTGGCCATCAGCGCAAGCCGCCGCAGCCGACAGCCACATCAGGATCAATCCCGTGCGCCTTGAGAACCTGCTCATCGGACGTCCACCTTGCGCACTTGGGCAACGCTGAGACGCTCGGGTATCAGCCACGTGGCGGCCACTTCGCGGATCTGTTGCGGCGTCACTTTCGCCAATGCAGCTGCATCTTCATCGAGTATTCGCCAAGGCAAGCCGATGGCCTGGAGCCTGGCCAGCTGACGCGCCTGTTCCTGAATCGAATCGCGGGCATACACCTGCTGCGCGATCAGTTGCGTGCGTGCCCGCTCGAGCTCTTCCGCCGACGGTGGTGTGGTGCGCAACGTTTCGATCTGCTCCCACACCCGCGCTTGCGCACCTTCAAGATCGGTCAGCGGCGGATCGGCCAGCTCGGCAGTCAACAGCAGCAGGCTGTCGCCGCGCGTCCGTTCGTCGTAGTGAGTGTCGACACGATTGAGCACGCGGTCGGTGAAAATCAGTTTCTTTTGCAGGCGCGCGCCATGTGCGCCGCCGAGTATCGCGTTGATCAGGCGCAGGGCGTGCACGGCGTGCAGGTCTTTGGCCGTGGCCAGTCCGGGCAGATTGAAAGCCATCAGCAACCGCTCTGCTGGGACATGGCGCTGCAAGGTCAGTCTGCGTTCGCCCGGCACTTTCAGCTCCACGGGCCGTAACAGGCGCGGCACGGGACGATTTGCGAGCGCGCCAAAATAGCGCTCGGCCAGCGGCTGCACGTGTGCGAGCGTGACATCGCCGACGATCACCAGTACGGCGTTGCCCGGCGCATAACGGCTTTGATACCAATGGCGAAGTTCCTTGGCGTCCACGTGCTGC
The DNA here is from genome assembly GCF_979258175.1 of Pseudomonas sp. AC255. Taxonomy (NCBI): domain Bacteria; kingdom Pseudomonadati; phylum Pseudomonadota; class Gammaproteobacteria; order Pseudomonadales; family Pseudomonadaceae; genus Pseudomonas; species Pseudomonas sp. AC255. The sequence continues at coordinate 5,714,871 of NZ_OZ409841.1, forward strand.
AGGTCGTGCATCCAGCCGATGACTGGCGTGCGATAGCTGTTGGCGACATGCGCCTGGCTGGTGAAGTGTTCCAGCGCAGCGGCGTCGACATCGTCGTCGATGCGCAGCTGGCGCTCTTCGCGGATGACTGCCAGTTCGGTTTTCAGGTCGTCGACGTGCAAATCAGCAGTCGTCATCAGGTCGGCCATCAGCTCGAAAACCACGCCCAGATAGCGCGGCGACAAGGTCTGGTAGTAGCCGGTGACGTCCTCGGCGGTGAAGGCATTTTCTTCGGCACCCAGGGACTCCAAAAGACGCGAAGCCTCACCGGCGCAGGTCTTGTGGCTGCCTTTGTAGAGCATGTGTTCAAGAACGTGCGATAGCCCGGCTTGCCCCGGCGCCTCGTCTGCCGAGCCGACCTTGAACCACAAATGCGAAGTGACCAGCGGCGCACGGTGATCCTCGCGCACCAGTACCTGCAAACCGTTTTCCAGGGTGAATTGATGAGTCGGCGGGGGCGTGGCGGCCAGCGTCATGAACGGCGCGAGGCCAAGAAAAAGCAGCATCCGGCTGCAGAGCGTATCCATACGCGAAATCCTCAGTGGTTAACGCAGATTGCGGTAACCACTGTGGCGGACTGCGAGGCACTGGGTGCGGTAACTATCTACCGCACGCTAAAGCGCAGTACGGATGGTTCAAGCGCTGCGCTGCCACAGCGCGTAATACACACGACCGGATTTCTGTTCGCGGTGCAGGCGCCAGTTGCCCGGCAGGCCCAGCGTCGATGGCGCTGTTTCGCTTTCAGTGTAGATCCACGAATCGGCCGCCAGCCATTGGCGCTCTTCCAGCAAAGTACAAACCGCTGGCAACAGGTTCTGGTTGAACGGCGGGTCGAGGAACACCAGATCGAACGGCGTCGCGGCCTGGGTTTCCAGGTAGCGCAGCGCATCGGCAGTTTGCACCTGGCCGTTGCTGCAACGCAGGGTGCCGAGGTGTTCTTTCAGGCTGGAAACTGCAACGTTGCTGGCGTCCAGCGCCTGGGCCGTGGCCGCGCCTCGGGACAGCGCTTCGAGAAACAGCGCGCCGCTGCCGGCGAACGGGTCGAGCACTTTCGCCCCTTCGACATAGGGCGCGAGCCAGTTGAACAGGGTTTCACGCACGCGATCCGGGGTCGGGCGCAGGCCCGGTGCGTCGGGGAAGCTCAGCTTGCGGCTGCGCCACTGGCCGCCAATGATGCGCAGCTGGTTCACGCCGTTGTGCACGTTTTGCACAGGTTTTTTCGGTGCTCGAGTGGCCATTAATGCTCCGGAACCCCGAGCGGTTGCTCGGCAGGTTTATCAGATGGGGCCGGTAACGGCTTTTGCGGCACGGTCGGGCCAGCGGTGACGATGACCATTTTCTCCGTGCTCAGGTGTTTGTTCAGCGCATCGCGGACCTGCTCTACGGTCAGGCTCTGCGACTGCCGCATGAAATCGTCGAGATAGCTCAGTGGCAGATTATAGAAGCCCATCGCGCCCAATTGGCCAACGATGTCGGCGTTGCTCGCGGTGGACAGCGGGAAGCTGCCGGCCAGTTCGCGCTTGGCATCGTCGAGTTCTTTCTGTGTCGGCCCGGTTTTCAGGTAGTCGGCGAGCACGTCCTGCACCAGCTTCAGGGTGCCTTCGCTCATCTCGGCGCGGGTCTGCAGGTTGATCATGAACGGGCCACGGGCCTGCATCGGGCTGAACGCCGAATACACGCCGTAGGTGAGGCCACGCTTCTCGCGCACTTCGCTCATCAGGCGCGTTCCGAAACCACCCCGCCGAGGATCTGGTTGCCCAGCGACAGCGCGGCGTAATCCGGATCGTCGCGATCGATGCCCAGTTGCGCGAGCATCAGGTTGGTCTGTTTCGACGGAAACTCGATGTGGTTGACGCTGGCTTGCGGTTCCTGCGGCGCAGCGATTTTCGCCAGTGCCGGGCCTTTCGGCAGGGCAGAGGAGACCTGATTGGCGATCGCCTCGGCTTCGGCTCGCGACAGGTCACCGACCAGTGCAATCACAGCATTGCCGGCGGCGTAGGCCTTGGCGTGGAACTCGCGCAATTGCGCGACGGTAATCTTCGGCACGCTTTGCGGATTGCCGTCGCTGGAATGCGCGTACGGGTGATCGCCGTACAGACGCTTCATCAGCTCCAGGCTGGCGAGTTTGCCGGGGTTCTGTTTCTGGTATTCGAAACCGGCGAGCAGCTGGTTCTTGATGCGCGCGAAGGAATCGGCGGGGAAGGTCGGTTTGCCGACCACATCGGCGAACAGCTTCAACGCCGGTTCACGCTGCTCAGTTGCGCTCAGGCTGCGCAACGAGGCCAGCGCCATGTCCTTGAACGCACCGTTGCCGAAGTCGGCCCCGAGACCTTCAAAGCCCTGGGCGATGGCGCCGACGTCTTTGCCGGCGATGCCTTCGTTGAGCATGGCGTTGGTCAGCACCGCGAGGCCGGGCGCGTTGCCGTCCTGGCTGCTGCCAGCGGCGAAGATCAGGCGCATGTCGAACATCGGCAGCTCATGCGCTTCGACGAACAGCACTTTGGCGCCTTCAGCGGTGTTCCAGGTCTGCACATCGAGCTTGCGGCTGGCCGGGGCCTTGCCGTCGAGTTCGGCCAGCGATTGCAGTTTCTGGCTGGACTTGGCGTTATCCAGTGCTTCGCTGGCCTTGCTGTCAGCGCTTGGCGACAAATAAACCGCTGCGGAGCCGATCACCGCGACAGCAATCAGGCCAAACAGCATCAGACGTGGGGTTTTGCGCTCACTCATGAGTCGTCTCCAAAGGCAGGACGTGGGCGACGCTGAGACGTTCGCGGGTGAAATACTTTTTCGCGGCGTTCTGGATGTCTTGCGGGGTCACGCTTTCCAGATCGGCCAGTTCGGTGTCCATCAGCTTCCACGACAGACCGACCGTTTCCAGTTGACCGATCGCGGTGGCCTGGCTGGTGATCGAGTCACGCTCGTAGACCAGGCCGGCGATGACTTGAGCGCGGACGCGTTCCAGCTCTTCGGCAGACGGCGCGGTGGTTTTCAGTTGCTCAAGCAGTTTCCACAGGCCGGCTTCGGCCTGGGCGATGGTCTTTTTCTTCTGCGTATTTGGCGTGGCCGACAGGGTGAACAGGCTGTCACCACGGGTGTAGGCGTCATAGTCCGACGAGCCGCCGGAGACCAGCTCTTCGCCACGTTCCAGCTGCGCCGGGATGCGCCCGCTGTAGCCGCCATCGAGCAGCGCGGAGATCAGGCGCAGAGCATTGACCGAGCGTTTGTCTTCAGCCGTGGCAATGCTCGGCACGTTGAAGCCGAGCATCAGGCTTGGCAGTTGGGTCTGCACGCGCAGGGTGATCTGACGTTCGCCGGGCTCGGCCAGTTCCAGCGGTTTTTTCGCCGGTGGCACGTCGCGTTTGGCGACCGGGCCGAAGTAACGCTGGGCGAGGGTTTTCACTTCGTCTGGAGTGACGTCACCGACCACCACCAGCGTAGCGTTGTTCGGCGCGTACCAGGATTGGTACCAGTGGCGCAGTTCTTCGACTTTCATACGGTCGAGGTCAGCCATCCAGCCGATGGTCGGCGTGTGATAACCGCTGGCCGGGTAGGCCATGGCCTTGTAGCGCTCATAGGCCTTGGACATCGGCTTGTCATCGGTGCGCAAGCGGCGCTCTTCCTTGATGACTTCGATTTCCTTGGCGAATTCGTCGGCCGGCAGGCGCAGGTTGGCCATGCGGTCGGCTTCAAGCTCGAAGGCCACGCCGAGGCGATCGCGGGCCAGCACCTGATAGTAAGCGGTGAAGTCGTCGCTGGTGAACGCGTTCTCTTCGGCACCGAGGTCGCGCAGGATCAGCGAGGCTTCGCCGGGGCCGACTTTTTCGCTGCCCTTGAACATCATGTGCTCAAGCGCGTGGGACAGACCGGTCTGCCCCGGAGTCTCGTAGCTGGAACCGACCTTGTACCAGATCTGGGAAACGACCACCGGCGCACGATGGTCTTCGCGCACGACGACCTTGAGGCCGTTGTCGAGGGTGAATTCATGGGTCGGTTGCGGGTCGGCCGCCAGGGCCGAAAGGGGCAGGCAGACTGCGCTGAGCAGCAGGCCAGCAGCGCGGCGGGCTAGAGCATTCATTCGTTTTTCAACCTGTTGGGCTGCCCGCTTGGTCTTAGCGTCGGCGGGCGAGAGGGTGCTAGGATACTGATCCGTTTTACTGGCGGCCACGTCTATGAGGTTCTGCAACCTGATAAGGCTGAATGGGTTTGCGGCACAAGGCAGCGGTTTGGCAACCAGACCCTGCGTTTTCGCCGATTTTTGCCGGTTTAGATCATCGTAAAAACGATCCTTGAGGTGCCTTCGGTGCCTCGACAAAATGTTGCGCGTGAACAAGCTGGGTGAAACACAGTCTGTTCTGCATCGAATATTTATTTGCCGGGGCGCCCTGTTGGCGCGTCGCTACCGTGAGATAGCCGTCCTCCATGTTTGGTTCCAACGACGACAAGAAGAGCCCAGCTGCGGCTGGCGAGAAGAAAAGCCTGTTCGGATGGCTGCGGAAAAAACCGCAGGAACCCGTCGTCGAACAGCCGCCCGCGATTCCTGAACCGGCCCCCGCGCCAGCTCCTGTAATAGAAGAAGAGCCGGCGCCGATTGTGCTGCCGATCGCCGAGCCGGTGCTGCAACCGGAGGCTGAAGCCGAGCCGGAAGCGCCCGCCGCTCCCGAACTGCCGCTGACGCCCGCCGCCGAGCCGTGGCTGACCTTGCCGGTGGCAGAAGAACCGGTCGCGCTTGTTGAAGATGCGGCGCCACATGTGACGCCAGTGATTCCTGCGCCGGTTGCCGAGGTGCCTGCGCAGCCTGTGCCTGAGCCGGTTGTCGAGCCAGCGCCGGTCATTTCTGAACCCGCCGCCCCGGTTGTCCCGCCGTCCGAGCCTGCACCGATTGCCGCTGCGCCGGTTGTCGCTCCGGTCGTGCCGGTCGAAGTCCCTGTAGAAGCGCCAGTCGAAACACCGCGCACCGAAGAAACCAAAGCCGGTTTCTTCGCCCGCCTCAAGCAAGGCCTGTCGAAGACCAGCGCCAGCATCGGCGAGGGCATGGCCAGCCTGTTCCTCGGGCGCAAGACCATCGATGATGACCTGCTCGATGACCTCGAAACCCGACTGCTGACCGCCGACGTCGGTGTCGAGGCTACGACGCAGATCATTCAGCGTCTGACCCAGAAGGTTGCTCGCAAGGAACTGGCCGACGCCGACGCTCTGTATAAATCTCTGCAGGCTGAACTGGCAGCGATGCTCAAACCGGTTGAACAACCGCTGAAAATCGCCTCGCAGAACAAGCCTTTCGTGATTCTGGTGGTCGGCGTCAACGGCGCCGGCAAAACCACCACCATCGGCAAACTGGCGAAGAAGCTGCAACTGGAAGGCAAGAAAGTCATGCTCGCCGCTGGTGACACCTTCCGTGCTGCGGCGGTAGAGCAATTGCAGGTCTGGGGCGAGCGCAACAAGATTCCGGTGATCGCTCAGCACACCGGCGCCGATTCCGCTTCGGTGATCTTCGACGCCGTGCAAGCGGCCAAGGCCCGTGGCATCGACGTGCTGATCGCTGACACCGCCGGTCGTCTGCACACCAAAGACAACCTGATGGAAGAACTGAAAAAGGTTCGCCGGGTGATCGGCAAGCTCGACGCCGACGCGCCGCATGAAGTGCTGCTGGTGCTCGACGCCGGTACTGGCCAGAACGCGATCAACCAGGCCAAGCAGTTCAATCAGACCGTCGAACTGACCGGCCTGGCGCTGACCAAACTCGATGGCACTGCCAAGGGCGGGGTGATTTTCGCCCTGGCCAAGCAATTCGGCCTGCCGATCCGCTACATCGGCGTCGGTGAAGGCATCGACGATTTGCGTACCTTTGAAGCCGAACCCTTTGTCCAGGCACTGTTTGCCGAGCGGGAGCGTTCATGATTCGTTTCGAACAGGTCGGTAAACGCTACCCGAACGGTCACGTCGGCTTGCATGAGCTGAGCTTTCGAGTCCGTCGTGGCGAGTTCTTGTTTGTCACCGGCCACTCCGGTGCCGGTAAATCCACGCTGTTGCGCCTGTTGCTGGCAATGGAACGGCCGACCAGCGGCAAATTGCTGCTCGCCGGGCAAGACCTGAGCACTATCAGCAATGCGCAGATTCCGTTTCTGCGCCGACAGATCGGCGTGGTGTTCCAGAATCACCAGTTGCTGTTCGATCGCACGGTGTTCAACAACGTCGCCTTGCCGCTGCAGATCCTCGGCCTGTCCAAGGTCGAGATCGCCAAGCGCGTCGATTCGGCGCTGGAGCGCGTGGCGCTGTCGGATAAATCCGATCTGTACCCGGGCGACCTGTCCACCGGTCAGCAACAGCGCGTCGGCATTGCCCGCGCCATCGTCCACCGCCCGGCCTTGCTGCTGGCGGACGAACCGACCGGTAACCTCGACCCGCGTCTGGCCGCCGAAATCATGGGTGTGTTCGAAGACATCAACCGTCTGGGCACCAGCGTGCTGATCGCCAGTCACGATCTGGCACTGATCGCGCGCATGCGTCATCGCATGCTGACCCTGCAACGCGGCCGCCTGATCGGCGACGGGGAGGCCGGGGTATGAGTGCGACACGCAGTCCGAAGGTTTCCGAGCGCGTGGCCCCGAAGGCCGCCGATCCGCAACCGCAGAAAAAGAAAAAGCACGACGATGACGACGGCCCGGACTTCGCCACGCTGTTTCGCGCCTGGATCGAAAGCCATCGCGCCAGCCTGCTCGACAGCCTGCGCCGTCTCGGCAAACAGCCGATCGGCAGCTTCTTCACCTGCATGGTGATGGCCGTGGCGTTGAGTCTGCCGATGGGGCTTTCGCTGTTGCTCAATAACGTCGAACGTCTCGGCGGTTCCTGGCAGCGCGCGGCGCAGATTTCCCTGTACCTGCAACTCGACGCCAGCCCGGAACAAGGCGAAGCGCTGCGTGAGCAGATCAAAGGCATGCCGGGCGTCGCTGATGCCGAATATGTCGGCCGCGATCAGGCGCTGGAAGAGTTCCAGCAGCAATCCGGCCTGGGCGAAGCCCTGCGTGAGCTGCCTGACAACCCTTTGCCGGGTGTGGTGCTGGTGACACCGAACGAAGTCGACAAGCCGACACTCGAAGCATTAAGACAAAAACTTTCCGAGCTGCCGAAGGTACAACAGGCGCAACTTGATCTAGTCTGGGTCGAGCGTCTGGCCGCCATCCTCAAGCTTGGCGACCGCTTTGTCTTCGGTCTGACGGTGTTGTTGGTGTCTGCATTACTTTTGGTGATAGGCAATACCATTCGTCTTCATATTGAAAACCGCCGCACCGAGATAGAAGTGATTAAACTCGTCGGCGGCACTGACAGTTATGTGCGCCGTCCTTTCCTTTATATGGGCGCGTTGTATGGCTTCGGTGCAGGGCTGTTGTCCTGGGGCGTATTGGCGTTCGGCCTCAACTGGCTGAACGATGCGGTGGTCGGACTGGCCGGCTTGTACGGCAGTGATTTCGCCCTGGCCGGTGTGCCAGTGGCCGACGGTCTGTCGCTCTTGCTTGGCGCGGTGCTGTTGGGTTATATCGGTGCATGGATTGCAGTCGCACGTCATCTCAGGGAGCTGGCGCCGAAGTAGAATCTTTTTTGCGCGTGATTGACCTTGCGGTTTTTATGGGAACTTGTACCTGAGTTCCCGGTCAATTTTTCGCAGTGCCGAGAGGCACGAGTATGTGAGTGGGAGGTTTTTTCGTATGACCAATTCTTTGCAACCTGCGTATGCGTTGGTTCCGGGTGCGAACCTGGAAGCCTACGTGCACACCGTCAACAGCATTCCATTGCTGACGCCGGAGCAGGAGCGTGAACTGGCCGAGAGTCTCTACTATGAGCAGGATTTGGGGGCGGCTCGGCAGATGGTGCTCGCCCACCTGCGTTTTGTCGTACACATTGCCCGTAGCTATTCCGGCTACGGTCTGGCTCAGGCTGACCTGATCCAGGAAGGCAACGTCGGCCTGATGAAGGCCGTCAAGCGCTTCAACCCGGAAATGGGCGTGCGTCTGGTGTCGTTCGCCGTGCACTGGATCAAGGCGGAAATTCACGAGTTCATCCTGCGCAACTGGCGCATTGTGAAAGTCGCGACCACCAAGGCCCAGCGCAAGCTGTTCTTCAACCTGCGCAGCCAGAAGAAGCGCCTGGCGTGGCTGAATAACGAGGAAGTCCACCGTGTGGCGGAAAGCCTTGGCGTCGAACCACGTGAAGTGCGCGAGATGGAAAGTCGTCTGACCGGTCACGACATGGCCTTCGACCCGGCTGCCGAAGCCGACGACGACAGTGCTTTCCAGTCTCCGGCCAACTACCTGGAAGACCACCGGTACGACCCGGCGCGTCAACTGGAAGATGCCGACTGGAGCGACAACTCGAACACCAACCTGCACGAAGCACTGGAAGTGCTGGACGAACGCAGCCGTGACATCCTCTACCAGCGCTGGCTGGCGGAAGAGAAAGCCACGCTGCACGATCTGGCGCAGAAGTACAACGTGTCGGCCGAGCGAATCCGTCAGCTCGAAAAGAGCGCGATGAACAAGCTCAAGTTGTCGATCGCCGCTTAACTGGCGAATCCGCAATAAAAAACGCCCCGATCAGCGATGATCGGGGCGTTTTCATTTCTGTTTCAACACAAATCCCTGTGGGAGCGAGCCCGCTCGCGAAAGCGGTTTATCAGTGCCATCAATGCAAGCTGACACACCGCTTTCGCGAGCAGGCTCGCTCCCACATTGGAATTTCGGTGTTATTCAGCCCAAGGCGCCCGCCGCGAATCGTTCAGCCCGAGCAAGTAACTGTCCCCGCCCAACTGACTCATCTGCTGCCGAATCCACCCAGCCCGGCGCGATACATAACCAGTCGGATGGCTGGCGCTCCACACCCGTGGATTGGGCAGTACGGCAGCCAGATAACTCGCCTGCTGGCGCGACAACGACTTCGCGCTCACACCAAAGTGATGGCGAGCCGCCGCTTCAGCGCCAAACACGCCGTCATCCCACTCGACGCTGTTCAGGTACACCTCGAGAATTCGCTGCTTGGGCCAGAACACCTCGATCAGCGCGGTAAACCACGCTTCCAGGCCTTTGCGCAGATAACTGCGGCCCGACCACAGAAAGAGGTTTTTCGACACCTGTTGGCTCAAGGTGCTGGCACCGCGAATCGAACCGCCCAGTTCGTTGTGGGCCAGAGCAGCCTGAATCGCGCGCAGATCGAAGCCCCAGTGCTCGGGGAATTTCTGGTCTTCGCCAGCAATTACCGCCACTTTCAGGTCATCGGAGATCTCGTTCCACGGTTTCCAGGTGCGCTGCAGGTCAATCGGCTCGCCGTCGACCCAGGATTCGACCTTGCGCTCGACCATCAGCGCCGTGCCCGGCGGTGGCACGAAGCGAAACACCAGCACCAGCAAGACACTGCCGCCGGCGAACCAGAGCAGAGCCTTCGTGAGACGACGGAAAATTGAACGCAGCATAGAGATGGCTTGGCCGAACCCGTGGAGCGGGCCATTATACAGACCCTGCCGATGGCGTCTGACTGGAGTTCCCCATGCTGCGTGGCTTTTTGATGCTGGCTGCTTTTTTCGGATTCACCGGTGTTGCGCTGGGCGCGTTTGCCGCCCACGGCCTGAAAAACCGTCTGACGCCGGAATACCTGACGATCTTCCACACTGGCGTCACCTACCAACTGGTGCACACGCTCGCACTGTTCGGCGTTGCGCTGCTGGCCACGCAGATTCCAGGGCGGCTGGTCACTTGGGCCGGCGTGTCCTTCACCGTCGGCATTGTGTTGTTCTCCGGCAGCCTGTATCTGCTGACCACCACCGGCATCAGCAAGCTCGGTATCATCACGCCGTTCGGAGGCCTGGCGTTTCTCATAGGTTGGTTATGTCTGGGGCTAGCCGCTTGGCGCTTGCAGCTAACCGCTTGACGCTTGGTACTGACCTTTAGGTCATGATCGGGCTAGAATGCCAGCCCCTAAAAATGATGGCGGCGTTGTGCATGCGCATTCAGTTGAACGGTGAGTCCTTTGAACTGCCCGACGGTGAAACCGTTGCGGGCCTGATCACCCGTCTGGATCTGGCCGGACGTCGGGTGGCGGTCGAGCTCAATCTGGACATCGTCCCGCGCAGCCAGCATGCCGACACTACGTTGAACGACGGCGACAACGTCGAAGTGGTCCACGCCATCGGCGGCGGCTGATCGCCCGGCCCGCAAGGGCACAGAATTCTGCAAGACCCTCACCCTTAAAGAGGATTCCCCATGAGCATCGTTCGTAGCGACAAGCCTTTTGTGCTGGCCGGTCGTACTTACCAGTCGCGTTTGCTGGTCGGTACCGGCAAGTACCGTGACATGGAAGAAACCCGCCAGGCCATCGAAGCCTCGGGTGCCGAGATCGTCACCTTCGCCGTACGCCGCACCAACCTGGGCCAGATCGAAGGCGAGCCGAACCTGCTTGAAGTGTTGTCGCCGGATCGCTACACCTTCCTGCCGAACACTGCCGGTTGCTACGACGCCATCGAAGCCGTGCGCACCTGCCGCCTGGCGCGTGAACTGCTCGACGGCCACAATCTGGTGAAGCTGGAAGTGCTGGCCGACCAGAAGACCCTGTTCCCCAACGTGATCGAAACCCTCAAGGCCGCCGAAACCCTGGTCAAGGAAGGCTTCGACGTGATGGTCTACACCAGCGATGACCCGATCATCGCCCGGCAACTGGCGGAAATCGGCTGCATCGCCGTGATGCCGCTGGCCGGTCTGATCGGCTCCGGTCTGGGCATCTGCAATCCGTACAACCTGCAGATCATCCTCGAAGAAGCCAGGATCCCGGTGCTGGTGGATGCTGGTGTCGGTACCGCTTCCGACGCGACCATCGCCATGGAACTGGGTTGCGACGCCGTACTGATGAACTCGGCCATCGCCCACGCCCAGCAACCGGTCATGATGGCGCAAGCCATGCAGCACGCCATCGTCGCCGGTCGCCTGGCGTACCTCGCCGGCCGCATGCCGAAAAAACTTTATGCCAGCGCCTCTTCGCCGCTGGATGGTCTGATCAAGTAAGAGCCATTGATGACTGAATCGAACGACACGCCTGTCCAGCCGGACGAAGGCGACGAGCGCCAACACCGCCGCATCAAGAGTTTCGTGATGCGCGCCGGGCGCATGACCGAAGGCCAGCAACGCGGCCTGGACCAGGGCGCGCCGCTGTATGTGCTGCCGCTGGCCGATGCGCCGGTCGATTACGACCAGGTGTTCGGCCGTTCGGCGCCGCGCTCGCTGGAAATCGGTTTTGGCATGGGCCATTCGCTGCTGGAAATGGCCGCGGCCGCTCCAGAGCAGGATTTCATCGGTGTTGAAGTACACCGTCCGGGTGTCGGCGCGCTGCTCAATGGCGTGCTGACCCAAGGGCTGACCAACCTGCGGGTCTACGATTGCGACGCGATCGAAGTGCTCAACCGCTGCATCGCCGACAACAGCCTCGATCGCCTGATGCTGTTTTTCCCGGATCCGTGGCACAAGAGCCGCCACCACAAGCGCCGCATCGTCCAGGCCTCGTTCGCTGAACTGGTGCGCAGCAAGTTGAAGGTCGGCGGCATTCTGCACATGGCCACCGACTGGGAACCGTACGCCGAGTACATGCTGGAAGTGATGAACGTCGCCCCGGGCTACCGCAACCTTGCCGAAGACGGCAAATGCGTCCCACGCCCGGCCGAACGCCCGATCACCAAGTTCGAACGCCGTGGCGAACGACTTGGCCATGGCGTGTGGGATTTGAAGTTCGAGAAGATCGCTTAAGCATCACGCAAAAAAACTGTGGGAGCGAGCCTGCTCGCGAAAGCGGTCTGACGTTCAACGATGATGTTGGATGTCAAGACGCCTTCGCGAGCAGGCTCGCTCCCACAATTGTTTTGTGTATGAGGAGATTACAGGGGGCAAGAAATCGAGCGGGCACCTGCTCTGTCAACCAGACGCCATTTTCGGCCTGATAGAACTTGAAGCCCTGTTCTTCCATCTGCTTCGCGGCAACCTTCAGAACGACTGGCGTTCCGTAGCGTTGACCCACGGCCGACGCGGTGGCGATCTCGTCGGACAGATGCACCTGATGGCGTTGTCCTGGAATCAAGCCTTGTCTGTGGATCGAGTCGAGAAAACGCGTCGCTGTTCCGTGGTAGAGCGTTTGCGGTGGCTGTTTCTGCTCGAATTGCAGATCAACGCTTTTCGTCGAGTGGCCTTGAACAGCGCGTATACAGTGGCCATCAGCGGAAATCGTAAAACGCTTCTTGTCACTGCTGGTCACGACGTTTTCAATCAGCTCACGACTTAAATGCCTGCCATCACGCGCCGCGCCGCTGATCAGTGCTTCGATATTTGCCCAGCCTTCCGAATTCAGATTCAGTCCGATCGCCTGAGGCTCGTGACGCAACACGAAGCTAAGAAATTTGCTCGTCTCATCCAGTAGTTTTTTACTCATGAACTTCCCTTTCATTGCGATCAACTGTGGGAGTGAGCCTGCTCGCGAAAGCGGTCTGACAATCAACGATGATGTTGGATGTCATGACGCCTTCGCGAGCAGGCTCGCTCCCACATTTCGTTTCGGGGTGCTTGCGGGGTCAGCGGCGGTCGGCGACGACGCCGATCAACACCAGTACCACCAGCAGCACCGGCGCCAGGCTGTAGTTGTTGAACTGGCTCAGGCCTTTGATCACCCACGGCGTGGCGTAGATCAGCGCGGCGCCGCTGCCGATCAGGCAGAGCAGGGCCATCAGGGGCACGCGCAGGGCGCCGGCGATGCTGCCCAGGCGTTGCTCGACCCAGCCTTTGAAGTCAGCGCCGAACAGCACCAGCAGGCAACCGACCAGCGCCAGGGCGATTTCCGAGAGATTGCTGCGGCTCCAGCGGGAGACGGTGGCCAGCAGGTCGAGTATCAAATCCATGCGTTTTCCCTTTGAGCTGAAGTCAGTTCAGAAATTGTTGCAGCAAATCGTTGAGGAACAGTTGGCCGCGTTCGGTCGCCGCCAGGCGTGACGGTTCGACCTGCAACAGGCCGCTTTGTTCGGCTTCGCGCCGGCGTTCGGCGAGGGTGTCCAGCGACAGGCCGGTGCGCTCCGGATACAGGCGCGATTCGACCCCGGCAGTCAGTCGCAGGGCGTTCATCAGGAACTCGAACGGCATCTCGTCATTGCTCAGCGATTTCTCGCCGGCCTGAAAGCTTTTCGCCGGGTTCAGATAATCCTTCGGCAGGCGGGTTTTCCATGTGCGCACGATGCGCCCGTCCGGGTGGCTCAACTTGCCATGGGCGCCGGCGCCGATGCCGATGAAGTCGCCGAAGCTCCAGTAATTAAGGTTATGCCGCGCCGGTCGACCGGCCTGGGCGTACGCCGACACTTCGTATTGCGCGTAACCGTGCTCGGCCAGCAGCGCCTGGCCGGCTTCCTGAATGTCCCACAGCGTGTCGTCTTCCGGCAGCGCTGGCGGCTGGTTCCAGAACACCGTGTTCGGCTCCAGCGTCAGCTGATACCAGGAAATGTGCGTCGGCTTCAGCGCGATGGCCTGACGCAGATCGCTCAAGGCATCGTCCAGCGACTGATCGGGCAAACCGTGCATCAAGTCCAGGTTGAAGTTATCGAACCCGGCCTGCCGCGCCATGCCCGCCGCACGCACGGCTTCGTCACCGTTGTGGATGCGGCCGAGGGCCTCAAGCTTTTCCTGCTGAAAGCTCTGGATACCGATCGACAGCCGATTGATCCCCAGCTTGCGATAGGCGACAAACTTCTCTTGCTCGAAGGTGCCCGGATTGGCCTCAAGGGTGATTTCGATGTCGGCAGCGAACGGGATGCGTTGTTCGACGCCCTTCAACAAACGCCCGAGGGCTTCGGCGCTGAACAGGCTGGGCGTCCCGCCACCGAAGAAAATCGAAGTCAGCTCACGGCCATACACCGCATGCAGATCCTGATCGAGATCGGCCAGCAGCGCGTCGACGTATTCCTGCTCCGGCAGCACCGGGCTGGCGGTGTGCGAGTTGAAATCGCAATACGGGCATTTGCGCACACACCACGGAATGTGGATGTACAGCGCCAGGGGCGGCAGAGTTGGCAGCGGCGCCCGAGGCGAGGACGCGGCGCCGCCGATAATCAGCGACGACGCGGAAGAATCAGTGGTCATTTCAAGCCCAGACGCTGGCGCAGCAGATCCATTGCACGGGCGCGGTGGCTGATCTGGTTCTTGTCGGCCGGGCTCAGCTCGGCGCTGGAGCAGTCGCGCTCCGGCACCCAGAACAGCGGGTCGTAACCGAAGCCGTGTTCGCCGCTGGCTGCGGTGAGGATGCGCCCGTGCCACAGACCTTCGCAGAGAATCGGCAGCGGATCATCGGCGTGGCGCACCAGTGCCAATACGCAGACGAACTGCGCGCCGCGCTCGGCTTGTGGCACGTCCTTCAGCGCATCGAGCAGTTTGGCGTTGTTCGCCGCATCGCCTTGACCGTCGGCGTAACGCGCCGAGTAGATACCCGGTGCGCCGCCAAGGAAGTCCACTGCCAGCCCGGAATCGTCGGCCAGCGCCGGCAGCCCGGAAATACGCGCGGCGTTGCGGGCCTTGAGAATCGCGTTCTCGACGAACGACAGACCGGTTTCTTCCGGCTCGACCTTGCTCCATTCGCCAATCGAGCGCAGTTGCACCGAGTCGCCGAGCATGGCCTGGAGTTCTTTGAGTTTGCCGGCGTTATGGCTGGCCAGTACGAGCTGCTTGATGTTCATCATTCGCCGGGAAAGAGTTCTTGGTTGAAATTGATGGTGTTGATCTTGTCGCCATTCTGCACCTTGATTTCAAAGGTGCGGGTTTCCTGCTGCGGCACCGGGTACTGGGCGATGTAGTAGATCGCGCCCTGTTCGGTGATCTGGCGGAATTTCAGCGCCACGCTGTTGCTGGTCAGGTCCTTGATCGTGCCGGTGACGCTGGCGATCACCGGTTTGCCGTCCTTGACCACCGAGACGTTGATCACGCCTTGGTTCTTGCTGCGGATCAGCTCGGCAGCCTTGGCGATGTCCGGTTGCAGGAACGTCGAGTTGAAGGTGTTGTAGTGCACCGTGATGTCGCCGAAGGTTTCCTTGCGCTCACCTTTGATGACGTCCGCCGCCATGGTGCTGGCGCTCAGGCAGGCGGTGAATAACAGCAACGCTAGACGGCTCATGTTCGTGCTCCTTCAAATGCCCTGGCTCAGACCGCGACTCGGGCGTCCGCCAACTGCGGACTGCTGACGCGGTAGATACCGATTTCACCTAACAGATTAGGCCATAGCTTACTGGCCCACCCGTGGCGGTGCTGTTGATCCACGGCAAGCCGATCAATGACCTTGGCGTCACGTTCGCGGCACAGTTCTTCGAAATCCTCGAAGGTGCAGAAGTGAATGTTCGGCGTGTTGTACCAGGTGTAGGGCAGGAATTCCGAGACCGGCATGCGGCCCTTGCTCGCCAGATACCAGCGGCAGCGCCAGTGACCGAAGTTGGGGAAGGTAATGATGCACTGACGGCCGACCCGAAGCATTTCGTCGAGGATCTTGTCCGGGTAATGCACCGCTTGCAGGGCCTGGGTCATGACGACGATGTCGAAACTGTTGCTGGCAAAATTGCCCAGGCCTTTGTCCAGATCCTGCTCGATGACGTTGATGCCCTTGGCCACGCACTCGGCGATGTTGTCGGCGTCGTTTTCCAGGCCATAACCGGTGACGTTCTTGTTGTCGCGCAGCCAGGTCAGCAGCTCGCCGTCACCGCAACCCAGGTCTAGGACGCGGCTGCCGGCGGGGATCCATTCCTGGATGATTTCCAGATCAGCTCTCATGGCTTTCTCACAACGAAATGCGGTTCATGTAATTGCCGAACGCCTGCAAGTAACGCGGGATCGGAATCAGGAAGGCGTCGTGGCCTTGCGGTGCGTCAATTTCCAGATAGCTGACGTCCTTGCGCGCGGCCATCAGCGCATCCACCAGTTCCCGCGAACGCGCAGGAGAAAAGCGCCAGTCGGTGGTGAACGACATCACGCAGAACTTGGCTGTGGCGTTTTCGAAGGTTTTCGCCAGATCATCGTCGAAGTTCGCCGCCGGATCGAAGTAGTCCAGCGCCTTGGTCATCAGCAGATAGGTATTGGCGTCGAAGCGCCCGGAGAACTCTTCGCCCTGATAACGCAGATAGCTTTCGACCTGGAACTCGACACTGTGGAAGTCGTAGTTGAGCTTTTCACTCTTCAGGCCACGGCCGAATTTCTCACCCATGGAATCATCGGACAGATAGGTGATGTGGCCGACCATGCGCGCGAGCATCAGCCCGCGCTTGGGGATCACGCCGGCTTCCTGGAACGAACCGCCGTGGAATTCCGGATCGGTGAGGATCGCCTGGCGCGCGACTTCGTTGAAGGCGATGTTCTGCGCCGACAGTTTTGGTGCCGAGGCGATGGCCAGGCAGTGCCGCACGCGATCGGGGTAGGTGATGGTCCATTGCAACGCCTGCATGCCGCCGAGGCTGCCGCCGATCACCGCCGCCCACTGGCCGATGCCGAGCAGGTCAGCCAGACGCGCCTGGCTGTGCACCCAGTCTTCCACGGTGAGCACCGGGAAATCGGCGCCGAACGGCTTGCCGGTCTCCGGGTTGATACTGCTCGGGCCGGTGGAGCCGTTGCAGCCGCCGAGGTTGTTCAGGCTGACCACAAAGAACTTGTTGGTGTCGATCGGCTTGCCGGGGCCGATGCAGCTGTCCCACCAACCGGGCTTGCGGTCGTCGACGCTGTGATAACCAGCGGCGTGATGATGACCGGATAAGGCGTGGCAGATCAGCACGGCGTTGCTCGCCTGGGCGTTCAGCGTGCCGTAGGTTTCATAAATCAGATCATAAGCGGCCAGGGAACGCCCACAGGCCAGCGTCAGCGGTTCGCTGAAATGCGCGGTTTGCGGCGTTACCAGACCAACAGAATCGGCGGGAAAGGCAGTTGGCATCGACCCTGCTCTCGTTGAAATGAGGCGTAAGTCTAAAGACCGGGGGGTTAGCGGCAAGCAGCCCTCACCCTAACCCTCTCCCAGAGGGAGAGGGGACTGACCAAGGTGTTCTGTCGAACTGCGCCGACCTGATAATTGCGAGTCGAACTCCAATCTTGAGCTCAACACAAATCGGCTCCCTCTCCCTTGGGAGAGGGCTGGGGTGAGGGGCGCAGACGACGCCATATCAAGCCGAGCGCCGATCCCTCTCATCTCACATCAGCAAACGCAGAATCTCCGGCATCATCGTCATCGCCGCCAGATTGTTGATCACCAGCATGTCGATCAATTTCAGCGCAAGGAAGGCGAAGATCGGCGACAGGTCCAGACCGCCGAGGTTCGGCAGGAAGCGGCGGAACGGTGCCAGCGCCGGTTCGCAGATCTGGTTGACCAGCTCAGCGCCCGGATTGTGGCTGCCCGGTGCGACCCACGACAGAATCACGCTGATGATCAGAGCGAAGAAGAAGATCTTCAGGAACAGCGCAGTGACGCCGATCAGCGACCAGATCAACAGTTGCAGCGGGTTTCCGGTGGTGCCGTAGGTCAGCAGCAGGGTCAGCGCCATCAGCAGCAGTTGCACCAGAATCGCCAGCACCAGCGACGACATGTCGAGGCCGAACAGGCTCGGGATGATCCGGCGCAAAGGCTTGAGCAGCGGCTGAGTGGCCTTGACCACGAACTGGCACAGCGGGTTGTAGAAGTTCGCCCGCACCAGTTGCAGGACGAAGCGCAGCAGCACGATCAGCAGGTACAGGCTGCCGAGGGTTTGCAGCACGTAAACCGCTGCGGTGTTCAATCCGATCATGTAAGGCTCCTTTATTTGCCCAGTTGTTCGGCCATTTCGGCCGAGCGGTGCGCGGCGGCGCCGAGTGCGGTTTCAACCAGCGCTTCGAAGCCGCCAGCCTGGAATGATTTGATCGCTGCTTCCGTGGTGCCGTTTGGCGAGGTCACGCGGCGACGCAATTCGGCGGCGTCGACATCGCTGGATACCGCCATGTGCGCGGCGCCCAGAGCAGTCTGCACGGTCAGTTGCTCAGCGATCTCTTGTGGCAGGCCAAGTTTGACGCCGGCGGCGGTCATCGCTTCGATCAACAGGAAAAAATACGCCGGGCCGGAGCCGGACACTGCGGTGACCGCGTCCAGTTGCTGTTCTTCTTCCAGCCACAGGGCGATGCCGACGGCGGACAGCAGCTCTTCGGCTTGCTGACGCTGCTCGGCGGTTACTTCGCTGGTCGCGTACAAACCGCTGACACCCTGACGCAGCAGCGCCGGGGTGTTCGGCATGCAGCGCACGATTGGCTGTTCGCCGAGCCACGCGGTCATGCTCGCGCAGGTAATGCCGGCGGCGATCGACACCACCAGTTGATTCGGTTTCAGGCTTGGGCGAATCGCCTCGCACACGGCTTTCATCGCCTGTGGCTTGACCGCCAGCACGATGACATCGACGCCGTCGATGGCCTGGGCGTTGTCAGCGAAGGTTTCGATGCCGTGTTCGGCGCTGACTTTGGCGCGGGTGTCTTCGCCCGGATCGCTGGCGCGGATCTGCGCCGCTTCCAGACCTTTGGCGCGCAAGCCGCCAATCAGACTGGCCGCCATGTTGCCCGCACCGATAAACGCAATACGTGTGTTGCTCATGTGTGGTCCTTATCTGGAAACGTTCAAGACTGGGAGTAATCTCTGGCGCCAAACAGCGCGGTACCGATCCGCACCCAGGTGGCGCCTTGGGCAATGGCCGACTCGAGGTCGTGGCTCATGCCCATGGACAGTGTGTCGAGCGGCAGAGCGAGGCTCGCCTGCAATGTCTGCACGGCGGCGAAGGCAGCGTCCTGTTCAGCGCGCTCTTCGGTCGGCTCGGGAATCGCCATCAGTCCGCGCAATTTCAGCCGGGGCAGGGCGCTGATGGCCTCGGCCAGCGCTGGCAGATCGGCCGGGGTGCAACCGGATTTGCTCGCCTCGCCGCTGACATTGACCTGAATGCAGATGTTCAGGGGCGGCAATTCGGCCGGGCGCTGCTCGGACAGGCGTTGGGCAATTTTCAGCCGATCCACGGAGTGCACCCAGTCGAAATGCTCGGCAATCGCGCGAGTCTTGTTCGATTGAATGGGGCCGATGAAGTGCCAGATCAAGGGCAGGTCGGCCAGCTCCAGCTGTTTGCCCAAGGCTTCCTGCAAGTAGTTTTCGCCGAAGTCGCGCAGGCCGGCGGCGTAGGCCTCCCGCAGGGCCTGGGCGGGTTTGGTCTTGCTCACGGCGAGCAAATGGATGCTGTTTTCGTCGCGGTGCGCAGCTTTCGCCGCTGCCTGGATGCGCGAACTAACCTGAAGGATGTTGTCTGCTATCGTGGACATCAAGAGGCGCCGGCGGTCTGTAGGTTCGCGGCATTCTACTGGAATTGAGGGACGCTATGGATATCACTGAATTGCTGGCCTTCAGCGCCAAACAGGGCGCTTCCGACCTGCACCTGTCGGCCGGCCTGCCGCCGATGATCCGTGTCGATGGCGACGTGCGACGGATCAATCTGCCGGCGCTGGATCACAAGCAAGTGCACGAGCTGATCTACGACATCATGAACGACACCCAGCGCATCGAATTCGAGAAAAATCTGGAAACGGATTTTTCCTTCGATGTACCCGGCGTGGCGCGCTTTCGGGTCAACGCATTCAACCAGAACCGTGGCGCTGGCGCCGTGTTCCGCACTATTCCGTCGAAAGTGCTGAGCATGGAAGACCTCGCCATGGGCGATGTTTTCCGCAAGATCACCGATGCGCCGCGCGGGCTGGTGCTGGTCACAGGGCCGACCGGCTCCGGCAAATCGACCACGCTGGCGGCGATGATCGATTACCTCAACACCCATCGCCATCACCACATCCTCACCATTGAGGACCCCATCGAGTTCGTCCATGAATCGCGCAAATGCCTGATCAATCAGCGCGAAGTCCATCGCGATACGCGGAGCTTCGCCACCGCACTGCGCTCGGCGCTGCGTGAAGACCCGGACGTGATTCTGGTCGGCGAAATGCGTGATCTGGAAACCATTCGCCTGGCGCTGACCGCCGCCGAGACCGGGCATCTGGTGTTCGGCACCCTGCACACGACCTCGGCGGCGAAGACCATCGACCGCGTGGTCGACGTGTTTCCCGGCGACGAGAAGTCGATGGTGCGTTCGATGCTGTCGGAGTCGTTGCTGGCGGTGGTGTCGCAGACGTTGATCAAGAAGATCGGCGGCGGGCGGGTGGCAGCTCATGAAATCATGCTCGGGACATCGGCGATCCGTAACCTGATCCGCGAGGACAAGGTGGCGCAGATGTATTCGGCGATTCAGACCGGTGGTTCGTTGGGGATGCAGACACTCGATATGTGCCTGAAGGATCTGGTGACCAAGGGCTTGATCAGCCGCGAGCATGCGCGCGAGAAAGCGCGCACCCCGGATAACTTCTGAGGGTCGGTGGTGCGGCTGCCGGCCCTTCGCGAGCAGGCTCGCTCCCACATCAAACCGCATTCCTTCAGCTGGAATGCATTCTTCTGTGGGAGCGAGCCTGCTCGCGAAGGTGGCGGTACTGCTTGAGCAGATTTCCGGATCAGTCAGCTCAGCGCTGGACTACGCGCAGCTGCTGTTGTTCTTTCGGCAATACGCGCTTGGCGACGACGTAATGCTTTTCCCAGTACGGCTTGTTCAGCGTGTCGATGCTCACCGCTTTGCCACGGCGCGGGGCGTGGATGAAGCGGTCGTTGCCCAGGTAGATGGCAACGTGGTTGACCCGACGGCTCTTGATGTTGAAGAAAATCAGATCGCCCGGCTTCAGATCCTTGCGCTCGACTTTCTCGCCGTGACCGCTGGCCATGGCATTGGAGGTGCGTGGCAGGTCGAAAGTAGCGTCGTTGAACGCGTATTTCACCAGACCGCTGCAATCGAAGCCTTTACTTGGGCTGCTGCCGCCCCAACGATAAGGTGTACCGAGGACGTTTACCGCACGGCTCAGCACATTGCTGCTTTCCTTGCTCGCCATCGGTGGCACCAGCTTGCTGCGGCTCTTGCTGCTCAGCGTGGTGGTCTTGCTCTTGCTGCTTTTGCTCGAAGGAGCCGAAGCATGGGATTTCGGGGTGAAGCCGTTGACGTTGGGAAGACGTTGCTCACGATTGGTGGCGTGGGCGGCCAGTGGCATTAATAGGCAAATAGTCAGCCATGTCTTGAAAAATGGTCGCATTAGGCGTGGCTCATAAGTGATAGCGCGCAACTTTATAACAGCTTTTTTTGCCGTTCCGAGGCCGTTCATCGATTCATTCCGCCGGCTACGGAACCAAAAACGCTCAAAAAGTACGCAATTGTCCGACAGAAGTCAGGTTCTACAAGGGTTTCGCGCTAGCAACGGTAACATTTGCCATACGTCGGCCACCTGTAAAAAAGTCACAAAGAAATGAAGAATATTTATCTATCGAGTGCAATGAGGTCTTAATGAACAGCTATCAGCTACCCCGCGTGAAAGAAAAAGACACTCACAGCAAAGTCATCGGCTACCTGCTGTGGATTTTCGGATTCACTGGCGCGCACCGCTTTTACTACGGCAAACCGGTGACCGGGACGATCTGGTTCTTCACCTTCGGTTTGCTGGGGATTGGCTGGCTGATCGACCTGTTTCTGATCCCGGCGATGGATCGCGAAGCGGATTTGCGCTTTGCTGCCGGGCCGATCGAGTACAACGTCGCGTGGATTCTGCTGACCTTTCTCGGTGTGTTCGGCGTACACCGCATGTACCAGGGCAAATGGATCAGCGGCTTGCTGTATCTGCTGACCGGCGGGTTGTTCTTTATCGGCGTGCTGTATGACTTCTGGACGCTGAACGATCAGGTGTCGGTGCGCAACGCGCAGAATCGCGGCGCCTTTCAGTAAGTTTTTGCCAGATCAAAAGATCGCAGCCTGCGGCAGCTCCTACAGGGAAATGCATTCCAAAGTAGGAGCTGCCGCAGGCTGCGATCTTTTGCTTTTTAGGCCTGGTGAGTAATCCGCCCATCCACCAGCGTATAGCGCACCACGCCCGGCAGACTGTGCCCGATGAACGGGCAGTTCTCACCCTTCGACAGCCATTGTTCACCGGCCACCGTCGATGACTTCGGATCGAACAGCACGATATCCGCCGCACCGCCTACCGCCAGTTTGCCCGCCGGCAGGCGCAGGGCTTCGGCCGGTCCTGCGCTGAGACGTGCCAGCAGCGTCGGCAAGTCGAGCAAACCATCCTCAACCAGCGTCATCGCCAGCGGCAGCAGCAACTCAACACTGCTGATGCCCGGCTCGGTGGCGCCGAACGGGGCCAGTTTGGCGTCGCGCTCGTGGGGCTGGTGATGGCTGGAAATGGCCGAGACCACCCCGGACTTCACAGCTTCACGCAGGCCATCGCGATCGGCGCGGGTGCGCAGCGGCGGTTGCACGTGATAGAGGCTGTTGAAGTCGATCAGCGCTTCGTCAGTCAGGATCAGCTGATACAACGCAACATCCGCCGTTACCTTCAAGCCACGGGCCTGCGCTTGGGCAATCAGCGCCACACCGCGCGCACTGGTCAACTGGCTGAAATGCGCACGTACGCCGGTTTGCTCGACCAGCAGCAGATCGCGAGCCAGCGCCACGGTTTCCGCCGTCTCCGGAATCCCCGGCAGGCCAAGGAAACTGGCGACCGCGCCTTCGTGGGCGAGACCGCCCTCGGCCAGATCGTGATCCTGCGAGTTGAAGATCACCGTCAGGTCGAAAGTAGCCGCATATTCCAGCGCCCGGCACAGGGTGCGGCTGTTGCGAAAGCTCTCCAGACCGTTGCCGAACGCCACGCATCCGGCGTCCCGCAGGGCCACCAGTTCGGCCAATTGCTCGCCGTCGAGGCCTTTGCTCAAGGCGCCGATCGGGAACACCTTGGTGTTGCCGGCTTCGCGGGCGCGGTCGAGGATCAGTTCGGCGACGGCTGAGGTGTCGAGCACCGGTCTGGTCTTCGGTGGGCAGCACAGGCTGGTCACGCCACCGGCAGCGGCGGCGCGGGTTTCGCTGACGATCGAGCCTTTGCGGCTGTAACCCGGCTCGCGCAGGGCAACATTGAGATCGACCAGACCAGGCGCGGCGACCAGGCCTTGGGCATCGATGGTTTCCACTGCGCTGAACCCGGCCGGCGCCGCGCCGAGGGCGACGATCTTGCAGGCTTCAACGTGGATGTCGGTGATTTGATCCAGACCGCTGCTGGGATCGATAACGCGTGCGCCGAGGATGCTGAGCTTCACTGGGCGTTCTCCTGCTCGAATTGACGTTGCGCAGTCTGCCCGCTCATGGCCATGGACAGCACAGCCATACGAATCGCGATGCCGTAGGTCACTTGATTGAGGATCACCGAGTGCGGGCCGTCGGCCACCGCCGACTCGATCTCCACGCCACGGTTGATCGGCCCCGGGTGCATGACGATGCAATCGGGTTTGGCCCCGGCCAGACGTGCGGTGGTCAGGCCGAACAGGCGGTAGAATTCGCCTTCGCTGGGCAGCAGGCCGCCGGTCATGCGCTCGCGCTGCAGGCGCAGCATGATCACCACGTCGACGTCTTTCAGGCCTTCAGCCATGTCGGTGTAGACCTTGACGCCGTATTGCTCGATGCCGATCGGCAGCAGGGTTTTCGGCGCGATCACGCGGATATCCGGGCAGCCGAGGGTTTTCAGCGCGAGCATGTTCGAGCGCGCCACCCGCGAATGCAGGATGTCGCCGACGATCGCCACCGAAAGGTTTTCGAAACCGCCCTTGTGCCGACGGATAGTGAGCATGTCGAGCATGCCTTGGGTCGGGTGCGCATGCCGGCCGTCGCCGCCGTTGATGATCGCCACCTGCGGGCAGACATGCTCGGCGATGAAGTGCGCCGCGCCCGAGTCGCCGTGACGCACGACAAACATGTCGGCGGCCATCGCTTCAAGGTTGCGCAGGGTATCGAGCAGCGTTTCGCCCTTGCTCGCCGACGATGTCGACACGTTCAGGGTGATCACGTCTGCCGACAGCCGCTGGGCCGCCAGTTCAAACGTGGTGCGGGTGCGCGTGGAGTTTTCGAAGAACACGTTGCACACGGTCTTGCCGCGCAGCAACGGGACTTTCTTCACCGCCCGGGCACCGACTTCAAGGAACGAGTCGGCAGTGTCGAGGATTTCCGTCAGCAACTCGCGGCGCAGGCCGTCGAGCGAGAGGAAGTGGCGCAGCTGGCCCTGATCATTGAGCTGCAGCGGGCGCTTGGTATCTAGAGGCGTCATCGCGAGGGGGACTCTCAATAGGGCGGATTAAAGGGTGACGTCTTGCAGTTCGAGCGTCAGCGGCTCGGGGCCGGACAACTTGACCCGCTGGTTGCCGGCCAGGGTCAGGGTGGCGCCGACCACGTTGGGGCGGATCGGCAGCTCGCCGGCGTCCAGGTCCAGCAGGCAGACCAGGGTGACGCTGGCCGGGCGGCCGTAATCGAACAATTCATTCATGGCGGCGCGGATAGTCCGACCGCTCATCAGCACGTCGTCGATCAGCACCAGATGCTGGCCTTCGATCTCGAAGGGCAGGGCGGACGGGCGCACTTGCGGGTGCAGGCCATTCTGGCTGAAGTCATCGCGATAGAAGGACACATCCAGCGTGCCCAGTGGCGCATCGCTGTTCAGTTCCTTGAGCAGCGCCTGCGCGACCCAGATGCCGCCGGTGCGGATACCGATGTAACGCGGTTCGCTGATGTCACGCTGGGCAAGGTGCGCCTTGAGGCGGGTCGCCATCTGGCTGATCAGATCGGCGGGATTGGGCAGGCTCATGGTTGCTCCTTCGTGATTCCGCGCTGCGTCCTGCTGGACGAAGCTCGGTTTATAACCAAAAGAAAAGCGCCGAAGCGCTTGTCAGGATTCAAACAATGCAGTGTTTTCATCGAGCCAGCCCTGCAGCAGCAGGGCAGCGGCGATGGCGTCCACCGGGTTGTCGCGGTAACTGCCTTTCTGCCCGCCACGCACCAGTCGCTCGCCCTTGGCTTCGAAAGTGGTCAGGCGTTCGTCGTGGGTATAGAAGGGCAGGTTGTAGCGGCCGTTGAGGCGGCGGGCGAATTTCTCGGCGCGTACGCACATGTCGCTGGGCGTGCCGTCCATGTTCAGCGGCAGGCCGACCACCACGGCGTCGGGTTTCCATTCTTTTATTAGCGCTTCGACCTGATCCCAGTTCGGCACGCCGTTCTGCGCTTTCAAAGTGCACAGCTCGCGGGCCTGGCCGGTGATGACCTGGCCGACCGCGACGCCGATCTGTTTGGTGCCGTAGTCGAAGCCGAGAATCAGGCGCAGGGCCATCAGGCGTGACCTGCCTGGCTGGTGAGCAGATTGAGATCGATGCCCAAGTGCCGCGCTGCCGCTTCCAGGCGCAATTCGCTGCGGGTGTTGAACAGTATGTCGGCGTTGAAAGGGCAGGTCAGCCAGGCGTTGTCGGCCAGTTCGGCTTCCAGTTGCCCGGCTTCCCAGCCGGCGTAACCCAAGGTAATCAGGCTCTGCGCGGGGCCGACGCCGTCAGCGATGGCGAACAGCACGTCCTGCGAAGTCGACAGGGCCAGGTCGCCATCCAGTTGCGCCGTGGCCTGGAACGTTTGGCCCGCCGGGTGCAGGACAAAACCGCGATCGGTCTGCACCGGCCCGCCGATGAAGATCGGCACATCCTGGCAGCGTGCCGGCGGCTCGATGTCCGGGCGCAACTGTTCAAGGATGTCGGCCAGATTCAACTCTTGCGGCCTGTTGACCACCAGCCCCATCGCGCCATTGGCCGTGTGCTCGACGATGTAGGTCAAGGTGTGGGCAAAGTTCGGGTCGGCCATGTGTGGCATGGCGATCAGGAAGTGATGCTTGAGGTAGCTGGGGCTGACGTTTTTCATGAGCGCTAGTGTGGCGTCGAAGGGGCAAACTGACAAGCTGAGGCTTTAAAAGATCGCAGCCTTCGGCAGCTCCTACAGGGTGTACGCAGGCCCACTGTAGGAGCTGCCGAAGGCTGCGATCTTTGATTTTGCTCTTAATTGCTTGAAAGCTTGTCGCCCCGGGCAAATTTCCAGGTGCGGATGATTTCCAGGCGGTCGATGTCCGACAGATCGCCGGTAAACGGTGCAAACGGCGCGGCCAGGCGGACGATGCGCTGCGCGGCCTGATCGAGCAGCGGCTGGCCGGAGGATTCGAGCACCAGCACCTCATACAGCGAACCGTCGCGGTTGATCGAGACCATCAGGCGCAAATTGCCGTAGATCTGCTTGCGCCGTGCTTCTTCGGGGTAGTTGAGGTTGCCGATGCGCTCGACCTTCTTGCGCCAGTCGTCCTTGTACCAGGCGCCCTTGTCGCGCATGGTCGAGGCCGCGCTCAAGCGGTGGATGCGCGGGCGTTTGGCGTACAGCTGTTGTTCCTTGGCCAGCTCCGCCTCGAGGCTGGCGATGTCGCTGGACAGCTGCGAGCTGTCGAACACCGGCGCGTCGACGGTCGGTTTGACTTCGGTTTTGCTTTCTTCTTTCTTGGTCGGCGCCTTTTTCGGTTTCGGCGCGACGGTGGTCACCGCTGCCTTCGGTGCGGCTTCCTGCACCACTGGCTTGGCGGCGGGCGGCGGGGTGACCTTTTTGACCTGATTGTCCTGGAAAGGCGCGACTTCAGTGGTCTTGGGCAGGGCCTTCTTATCGAGCGTGCCGCTGCCTTCCTGGTTTTCCTGGGCGAGAAAATCTGCCTTTTCCGGCTTCTTCTCGGCCTTGAAGGTGGCCAGGGTGATTTCCAGGGTTTTGCTGATCTGCTGCGGCTCGACCATGGTGAAGCCGACGCCGAGCAGCAGCGCCAGGTGAATCAGCGCTGCCAGAAACAGTGTAAAACCGAGGCGATCGGCCGGGCGCACGCCACGATGGGCGAGTTCAGCGGGCAGATCGGACGGGAGGGTCATGACAAGAAAACCAACATCGCGTTTTTCAGAGGCTGCGCATGATAACGCAATGTTGGTTTCGCGCCTTGGGCTTCACGCTTCAAGCGACAGGCTGCATGTGACGTACATCAAGCTTGTGGCTTTTTGCCGGCCGCTTGCAGCTTTTTATCGATCGCATCCATCAGCATCCCGCCGATATCAGTGCCGAACGCATTGTCGATTTCGCGGATGCAGGTCGGGCTGGTGACGTTGATTTCGGTCAGGTGCTCGCCGATCACGTCGAGGCCGACAAACAGCAGGCCTTTCTCGCGCAAGGTCGGGCCGACCTGGGCGGCGATCCAGCGATCCTTCTCGGTCAGCGGACGCGCTTCGCCACGGCCACCGGCGGCGAGGTTGCCACGGGTTTCGCCCAGAGCCGGAATCCGCGCCAGGCAGTAATCCACCGGTTCGCCATCGATCATCAGGATGCGCTTGTCGCCATCGACGATCGCCGGCAGGTAGCCCTGAATCATGATCTGCTGCTTGCCGTGCAGGGTCAGGGTCTCGAGGATCACCGAGAGGTTCGGGTGGCCGGCGGTATGGCGGAAGATCGACGAACCGCCCATGCCGTCCAGCGGCTTGAGGATCACGTCACCGTGATGGTCGGCGAACTGACGCAATACGTCCGGGCGGCGGCTGACGATGGTCGGCGGCGTGCACTGCGGAAACAGCGTAGCGAACAGCTTTTCATTGCAGTCGCGCAGGCTCTGCGGCTTGTTCACCACCAGCACGCCAGCGGCTTCGGCCTGTTCCAGCAGATAAGTGGAATAGACGAATTCCATGTCGAACGGCGGATCCTTGCGCATCAGGATCACGTCCAGGTCGCTCAGCAGCTTGTCCTGCTCGGCGTCCAGTTCGAACCATTTGTCCGGGTTGGCGAAGACTTTCAGCGGGCTCATCCGCGCCCGCGCCTGGCCTTCGGCCTGATACAGGTCTTTCTGTTCCATGTAGAACAGTTCCCAGCCACGCTTCTGCGCGGCCAGCAGCATGGCCAGCGAGCTATCCTTTTTATAGGAGATGCTGGCGATAGGGTCCATGACAATCCCGACGCGAACGCTCATTGGGTTTTCCTCGAAATTTGGCTACCGGATCGGTATTGAAAAAGTGCCGCCAGAGTGGCGCCGGGCGGGTTTCGGGTCAAGGAAAAAGCCGTCGATAGATTGCATCTGGAGACTGTGCTAAAAAGGCTGGCAGATCGCGCCGCCCCATGGGTTTCAAGGGTTTCAGGCCATTATTCACAGCAAAACGGACAATTTGATTCGCAAAGGCGACGGTAGAACCCTCTTATGGAACAGCAGTCCAGCGCCTTGAAGGTCATGGTGATCGACGACTCGAAAACGATTCGCCGCACCGCCGAAACATTGTTGAAGAATGTCGGTTGCGAAGTGATCACCGCCATCGACGGTTTCGATGCGCTGGCGAAGATCGCCGACCACCATCCCGGGATCATCTTCGTCGACATCATGATGCCGCGTCTGGACGGTTATCAGACCTGCGCCCTGATCAAGAACAACAGCGCCTTCAAGGCGACGCCGGTGATCATGCTTTCATCCAGGGACGGGTTGTTCGACAAGGCCAAGGGGCGGATTGTCGGTTCTGATCAATTTCTGACCAAGCCGTTCAGCAAAGAAGAACTGCTCAACGCGATCCAGGCCCATGTTCCGGGCTTCGCCGCCGTTTTGCCGCAGTAAGACACGCACAGTGACGCTCGGCCAGCGGGCCGGCAGTCGACCAGAAAAATGGGGAAGACCATGGCACGTATCCTGATCGTCGATGATTCGCCGACTGAAATGTACAAACTCACCGGCATGCTCGAAAAGCACGGCCATGAAGTGCTCAAGGCCGAGAACGGCGCCGACGGCGTGGCCCTGGCCCGTCAGGAAAAACCCGACGCGGTGCTGATGGACATCGTCATGCCCGGCCTCAACGGTTTTCAGGCGACCCGGCAGTTGACCAAGGATGCCGACACTGCGCACATCCCGGTGATCATCATCACCACCAAGGATCAGGAAACCGACAAGGTCTGGGGCACCCGCCAGGGCGCCAAGGATTACCTGACCAAACCGGTCGACGAAGACACCCTGATCAAGACCCTGAACAACGTCCTCAACGGCTGATCGCGCGATCATGAACGAATCGCTGACCGCGTTCGAACTGCTCTGGCAG
Source organism: Pseudomonas sp. AC255 (assembly GCF_979258175.1). Classification (NCBI taxonomy): domain Bacteria; kingdom Pseudomonadati; phylum Pseudomonadota; class Gammaproteobacteria; order Pseudomonadales; family Pseudomonadaceae; genus Pseudomonas; species Pseudomonas sp. AC255. The sequence continues at coordinate 5,744,007 of NZ_OZ409841.1, forward strand.
ATCGACCAGCGCTGCCGCCTGCTGGCAGCGGACCTGCCGTCGCAAGCGGCGCGCCCGGATCGCTGGAGCGGCATCGGCTTTCGCCTCGGCGAGCATTGGTATGTGGCGCCGATGGGCGAAGTCAGCGAAGTCCTGCATGAACCGCGCTTCACCCAGTTGCCCGGGGTCAAGCCGTGGGTCAAGGGTGTCGCCAATCTGCGCGGGCGGCTGCTGCCGATCATGGACCTGTGCGGCTTCTTCGGCCATGAGCTGTCGCCGCTGCGCAAACAACGGCGGGTATTGGTGGTGGAACATGAAGACGTGTTCGCCGGGGTAATGGTCGACGAAGTCATCGGCTTGCAGCATTTCGAACAGGGCAGTTTCGAGCCGCTGTCGATCAGCAAGCGCCAGGGCTCCAAGGCCGAATTCGTCAAAGGCTATTTCCGCCGTGAACAGAACTGGCGGGTGTTCAGCCTGTTCGCACTGGCCAGATCCCCGGTGTTCATGGGTGTCGCTCTTTAGCACGAACAACAGAACCCATGTGGACGCGAGCCATGTGGCGAGGGGATTTATCCCCGTTGGGTCGCGCAGCGGCCCCAAAAACTGCAATGCCTGACACTGTCAGCGCATGCGATATTTTTGCGACTGCTTCGCAGCCGAACGGGGATAAATCCCCTCGCCAGCAAGGTTCGCTCCCACAAGGGCCATGGCAGGTTTCATAGGCGAGGACCGATGACAAAAGCAAAAACAGGCAAGTCGGCAGAAGCATCGCGCAGTCGCGCACAGATCATCGTGCTGTTTATCGCACTGATCGTGTTCATCATGCTGCTGTTCGCCAACTTCGCGTACCTCAACACCCAGGCGAACTACGACAAGCAGTACATCGGCCATGCCGGCGAACTGCGCGTGCTCTCGCAACGCATCGCCAAGAACGCCACCGAAGCGGCGGCGGGCAAGGCGGCCGCCTTCAAACTGCTCAGTGATGCGCGCAACGATTTTGCCCAGCGCTGGGGCTACCTGAAGAAGGGTGACCCGAACACCGGCCTGCCGCCGGCACCCGTCGCCGTGCGCCCGGAAATGCGCGCGGTGCAGATGGACTGGGAGCGCCTGTTGAAAAACACCGATGCGATCCTCAGCAGCGAACAGACCGTGCTGTCGCTGCATCAGGTCGCCGCGACGCTGGCCGAAACCGTGCCGCAGTTGCAGATCGAATACGAAAAAGTCGTGGAAATCCTGCTCCAGCGCGGCGCCCCGGCGGCGCAGGTGGCAATGGCGCAACGGCAATCGTTGCTTGCCGAACGCATCCTCGGTGCCGTCAACACGGTGCTTGCCGGTGACGAAAACTCGCAGCAGGCCGCCGACGCCTTTGGCCGCGATGCCGCGCGTTTCGGCCTGGTGCTTAACGGCATGTTGCAAGGCAACCCGGCGCTGAAAATCAGCCAGGTCGAAGACCGCGACGCCCGTGCGCGTTTGAGCGAAATCTCCGAGCTGTTCCAGTTCGTCTCCGGCTCGGTGGACGAAATCCTCGAAACCTCGCCAGAGCTGTTCAAGGTCCGCGAGTCGGCCAGCAACATCTTCACCCTGTCGCAAACCCTGCTCGACGAAGCCTCACACCTTGCTACAGGTTTCGAGCATCTGGCCGGCGGGCGCAACACCGACACCATTGGCGGCTATGTGCTGGGCCTGCTGGCGCTGGCCTCGATCATCCTCATCGGTCTGGTCATGGTCCGCGAAACCAATCGCCAGTTGCGTGAAACCGCCGAGAAGAACGAGCGCAACCAGAACGCGATCATGCGCCTGCTCGACGAAATCGAAGACCTCGCCGATGGCGACCTCACCGTGACCGCTTCGGTGACCGAAGACTTCACCGGCACCATCGCCGACTCGATCAACTATTCCGTCGACCAATTGCGTGATCTGGTGGCGACCATCAACCTCACCGCCGGCCAGGTTGCCGCCGCTGTGCAGGAAACCCAGGCCACCGCCATGCATCTGGCCCAAGCGTCTGAGCAACAGGCCCAGCAGATTTCCGAAGCCTCGACGGCGATCAGCGACATGGCCGAGTCCATCGATCAGGTCTCGGCCAACGCTGCCGAATCGTCGGCGGTGGCCGAGCGTTCCGTGGAAATTGCCAACAAGGGCAACGAGGTGGTGCACAACACCATCCACGGCATGGACAACATCCGCGAACAGATTCAGGACACCGCCAAGCGCATCAAGCGCCTCGGCGAGTCGTCCCAGGAAATCGGCGACATCGTCAGCCTGATCGATGACATCGCCGACCAGACCAACATTCTCGCCCTCAACGCAGCGATCCAGGCATCGATGGCCGGTGATGCCGGGCGCGGTTTTGCCGTGGTTGCCGACGAAGTGCAACGGCTGGCCGAACGTTCATCCGCCGCGACCCGGCAGATCGAAACCCTGGTGCGGGCGATTCAGGCCGACACCAATGAAGCGGTGATTTCCATGGAGCAGACCACCACCGAAGTGGTGCGCGGCGCGCGACTGGCGCAGGATGCCGGTGTGGCCCTGGAAGAAATCGAAGGCGTGTCCAAGACCCTCGCCGCGCTGATCCAGAGCATTTCCAACGCGGCGCAACAGCAGACGTCTTCGGCCGGGCAGATCTCGCTGACGATGAACGTGATCCAGCAGATCACGTCGCAGACTTCGTCGGGGTCCACGGCCACCGCCGAGAGCATCGGCAACCTGGCGAAAATGGCCAGTCAGTTGCGCCGTTCGGTGTCCGGTTTCACCTTGCCGGCGGCGACAGATAAAGCGTGAGTGGAGTGGTTATGGGTGATCGGCACGACTACGTGGCCCTGGAATGGGTCAAGGGCGAAATTGCCGAAACGCTGAAGCTGGCGCATCAGGCGATCGAAGCCGTGCTCGACGATCCGCAGGCCTTCCCCGGGCTGGACGAATGTCTGGCGTACATTCATCAGGTCCACGGCAGTCTGCAAATGGTCGAGTTCTACGGCGCAGCGTTGCTCGCCGAAGAAATGGAGCATCTGGTCGAAGCCCTGCAACATCAACGCGTGCCACACCGCGACGAGGCCTTGCACCTGCTGCTGCAAGCCCTGGGGCAACTGCCGCTTTACCTTGACCGCGTGCAGAGCGCCCGCCGCGACCTGCCGCTGGTGGTGTTGCCGCTGATCAACGATCTGCGCAGCGCTCGCGGTGAAAGCCTGCTAGCGGAAACCAGCCTGTTCAGCCCGCCACTGCCCGAGCTGGCGCCGCTCGGCGACGAGGCACTCGCCGCGCTGGAACCGCCCGATCTGCCGAACGTGCTGCGCAAACTGCGGCAGATGCTGCAAATGGCTCTGGTCGGTCTGCTGCGCGAACAGGACGACCAGACGCACCTTGGCTATCTGGCCAAAGTCTTCAGCCGTCTCGAAGCGCTGAGCGGCGATGCGCCGTTGAGCCCTTTGTGGCAAATCGCCTCGGCATTGGTCGAGGGCATGCGCGAGGGCGTCATCGCCAACAGTCCGGCGCTGCGCAGCCTGTTCAAGGACGCCGACCAAGAGCTCAAGCGCCTGCTCGAGCAGGGCATCGTCGGGCTCAATCAACCGGCGCCGGCCGAGCTGCTGAAAAGCCTGTTGTTCTATATTGCCAAAGCCGAACATCCCACCGGGCAGATGCTGACCATGAAAGATCACTACTCCCTGGACGACGCGTTGCCCGACAGCGCGATGGTCGATGAAGAACGCGCGCGCCTCGCCGGCCCCGACCGCGATGCCATGCGCTCGGTGCTGGCGGCGCTGTGCGAAGAGCTGGTGCGGGTCAAGGAGCGCCTCGATCTGTTCGTGCGCAGCGACCGCCAGCACGCCTCGGATCTGGACAGCCTGCTCGCGCCGCTGCGACAGATCGCCGACACCCTCGCGGTGCTGGGTTTCGGCCAGCCGCGCAAAGTCATCATCGACCAACTGGCAGTGGTGCTCAGCCTCGCTCAGGGCCAGCGCGAACCGAACGACGCGATCCTTATGGACGTCGCCGGGGCCTTGCTCTACGTCGAAGCGACGCTGGCCGGCATGGTTGGCACGGTGGAGACGCAAAGCGCCGAAGACGCGCGCCTGCCGACCACCGACCTGACGCAGATCCATCAGATCGTGATCAAGGAAGCGCGCATCTGCCTGCAACAGGCCAAGGACATGATCGTCGACTACATCGACGCCGATTGGGACCGCCAGCATCTGCAATCGCTGCCCGAACTGCTGACACAGGTGCGCGGCGCGCTGGCGATGATTCCGCTGGCCCGCGCGGCGAGTCTGGTCGAGGCCTGCAACGGTTTCATTCGCGAGCATTTGATGTTCGATGCCCATGAACCTGGCTGGGAACAACTCGATCATCTGGCCGATGTGATCAGCAGCCTCGAGTATTACCTCGAACGCCTGAGCGACGACCCGCAGGCGCCCGCCGAGCATCTGCTCGATGTCGCGCAAAACAGCCTTGCCAGCCTCGGCTTCTTTGCCAACGAGCAGCCCGGCGAAGCGCAAGTACCGGTGCTTGATGAGGTGCTCAGCCCCAGCGAAGCGCAGCTCATGCAGGATCTGCAAGCGCTCGACGACCCTGACGTCGTGCAGTCGCTGGCCGAAGTGCTGGCCAGCCCGCTGTCGGCGCTCAACCCGCCGGCGCGCAACAGCCCCGACAGCCTGATGCCGCCGCCAGCCGATGAAGAACCGGTCGACGATGAACTGCGCGAAGTGTTCCTCGAGGAGACCGACGAAGTCCTCGCGGTCCTCCACGAATACCTGCCGCGCTGGACCGCCAATCCCCAGGACCGCGCCGCGCTGACCGAACTGCGCCGGGCCTTTCACACCTTGAAGGGCAGCGGGCGCATGGTCCGCGCGTTGGTCCTTGGCGAGCTGGCCTGGGCGGTGGAAAACCTGCTCAACCGCGTGCTCGAACAAAGCGTCGAACCCGGGGCAGTGCTGCGCCAATTGCTCGGCGACACCGTGTTGCTGCTGCCCGAGCTGATCAACGAATTTGCCACCCAGCGTCAGCGCCAGCGCAACGATGTCGATCAACTCGCCGCCCGCGCCCACGCGTTGGCCAAAGGCGATGAGCCGCTGGCTGCCGAAGACACCGACGACGTCGCTGCGCTTGATCCGCTGCTGCTGGAAATCTTCCGCAAAGAAGCCGAAACCCACCTCGCCAGCCTCAACCGTTTCCTCGATCAGGCCGCCGAACAGGTGCCGTTGCCGGCCAGCGACGAACTGCAACGGGCGCTGCACACGCTCAAGGGCAGTGCCTCGATGGCCGGCGTATTGCCGATGGCCGAACTGGCGGCTTCACTGGATCAACTGGCACGCGAGTTCAAGGCGCATCAGTTGCCGCTGGATCTGGACGAGGTCGAACTGCTGCTCGAAGCCGAGGGCCTGTTCCGCGTCGGCCTGCGTCAGCTCAAACACGATCCGCTGGCGCCGATTGTCGGTGCGCAGTCGCTGATCAAACGCACCGAGGCGCTGCTCGCCGAGCGCCTGCAAGCCAGCTCCGATGGCGCTGACAGCGGCCTGCGCCTCAAGCGCGATCCGCAGCTGATCAACAACTTCCTCGCCCAGGGCATGGACATCCTCCTCGACGCCGAAAACCTTTTGCAGCGCTGGCAGCAGCACCCCGGCGAGCGCCAGGAACTCAGCGCTCTGCTCGATGAGCTGACCACTCTGGGCGAGGGCGCGCACCTTGCCGATCTGCTTCCGGTCGATGGCCTCTGCGAAGCTTTGCTCGACCTGTATGGCGCGATGGAAGAAAGCAGCCTGGCGGTCAGTGAGCGGTTTTTCCACGAAGCGCAACTGGCCCACGAAGCGCTGATCAACATGCTCGACGAACTCGCTGCCGGCCAGGAAATCACCGCGCAACCGGAGCGGATTCGTGCCTTGCAGGAACTGCTCGACGAAGGCCTCGACCCGGCGGCGATGGGCCTGATCCGCAGCGACGGCAGCCGCACCCTGGACATTCGCGAACTGGGCAGCGCCACCGCGCAATTGCAGCAATCGGTTGCCGCCCTTGAGCCTGACGACGAGATCGTCGAAATCTTCCTCGAAGAGGCGGTGGACATTCTCGACAGCGCCGGGCAAGCCTTGCAGCGCTGGCGCAAGGATCCGGACAACGCCGCGCCGCTGTCGTCATTGCAGCGCGACTTGCACACGCTGAAGGGCGGCGCGCGCATGGCCGAGGTCGAGGTTATCGGCGACCTTGCCCAGGAGCTGGAAAACCTCTACGAAGGGCTGGTCGATCGGCGTTACAGCCACAGCGTCGTGCTCGAAGGTTTGCTCCAGCAAAGTCACGAGCGTTTGGCGCTGATGCTGGAGCAACTGCAAGCGCATCAAGCGCTGACCCCGGCGCAGGATCTGATCGACGCGATCCGTCAATTGCGTCAGGGCCAGGCCGCCAGCGAATCTGCCCCCGCAGCGGTCGAACACGACAACGCCGGGCATGATCCGGAACTGTTGGAAATCTTCCTCGAAGAAGGTTTCGACATCATCGAAAGCTCCGGCGCCGCGCTGTTGCGCTGGCAGGCCGAGCCGGGTAACCGTCAGGAGATTGAAACCCTGCTGCGCGATCTACACACCCTCAAGGGTGGCGCGCGGATGGTCGAAATCGGCCCGATCGGCGACCTCGCCCATGAGCTGGAATTTCTCTACGAAAGCCTCTCTAGCGGTGCGCTGCAACCGTCTGCCGAACTGTTCGCGCTGGTGCAGCGCGGCCATGACCGACTGGCGCAAATGCTCGATGGTGTGCGCGCCGGGCAACCGTGCCCGCCGGCCGATCGGCTGATCAATGCGATCCAGAATTTCAGTCACCCGGTGCAGGTTGAAGCGCTGCCGGCGCCGGTCGCGGCGCCGGTCGCGGCACCGGTGGCCAAGCCCGAGGCTGCGCCACCGGCCGCCGATGCTGGCGCGGACATGGTCAAGGTCTCGTCCGAGCTGCTTGATGAACTGGTCAACCTGGCCGGGGAAACCTCGATCTTTCGTGGGCGGATCGAGCAGCAAGTCAACGATGCGCAGATTGCCCTCAACGAGATGGAAACCACCATCGAGCGCATGCGCGATCAGTTGCGCCGCCTCGACACCGAAACCCAGGGGCGCATTCTCAGCCGCCAGCAAGTCGATGGCGAACGCCTCGGTTATGAAGACTTCGACCCGCTGGAAATGGACCGCCATTCGCAGCTTCAGCAACTGTCGCGGGCGCTGTTCGAATCCGCCTCGGACCTGCTCGACCTCAAGGAAACCCTCGACCGCCGCAATCACGACGCGGAAAACCTGTTGCAACAACAGGGGCGGATCAACACCGAGCTGCAGGAAGGCCTTATGCGTACGCGCATGGTGCCGTTCGAACGCATGGTGCCGCGTCTCAAACGCATCGTGCGGCAGGTCGCCGAAGAGCTGGGCAAGGACGTCGCATTCGTCGTCGGCAACGCTGATGGCGAGATGGATCGCAACGTGCTGGAGCGCATGGCCGCGCCGCTGGAACACATGCTGCGCAACGCCGTCGACCATGGCCTCGAACCCGCCGATGTGCGGCTGGCGGCAGGCAAACCGGCGCAAGGGCAGATCACCCTTGATCTGTCCCGCGAAGGCGGTGACATGGTTTTCGACATCCGCGACGACGGCGCCGGGGTGCCGCTGGAAGCCGTGCGGCGCAAGGCGATCAAACGCGGCTTGCTGGCGCCCGACGCCGAGATCAGCGACCGCGACGTGTTGCAGTTCATCCTTCAGCCGGGTTTCTCCACGGCGGAAAAGATCACCCAGATTTCCGGGCGTGGCGTCGGCATGGACGTGGTCCACGAAGAGGTGCGTCAGCTCGGCGGCAGCATGAGTATCGATTCGGTGCCGGGGCAGGGCGTGCATTTCCGCATTCGCCTGCCGTTCACCGTGTCGGTCAACCGCGCACTGATGGTGCAGTGCGGCGAGGATCAGTACGCGATTCCGCTGAACACCATCGAAGGCATCGTGCGCGTGTTGCCGAATGATCTGGAAGGGCATTTCCGTCACGATCCACCGAGCTATCAATACGGCGGCCAGCGGTATGAGCTGTGCTATCTCGGCGAGCTGTTGAAGACTGCGCCACGGCCGAAACTGCTCGGGCAGAACCTGCCGTTGCCGGTGCTGCTGGTGCATTGCAACGACCGCCACATTGCCGTGCTGGTCGACGCCATGGCCGGCACTCGCGAGATCGTGGTCAAGAGCCTCGGCCCGCAGTTCGCGGCGGTGCAGGGCGTGTCGGGGGCGACGATTCTCGGCGACGGCCGGGTGGTGCTGATTCTGGATCTGCTCGCACCGATCCGCGCGATGCAGGCGCGCCTGGCGCAGGAACCGACGCCCACGGAGATCGACAGCGAACCGCACAAGCCGTTGCTGATTATGGTCGTCGATGACTCGGTGACGGTGCGCAAGGTCACCAGCCGTTTGCTTGAACGTCACGGCATGAACGTGCTGACCGCCAAGGACGGTGTCGATGCGATGCTGCTGCTCGAAGAGCACCTGCCCGATCTGATGCTGCTCGACATCGAAATGCCGCGCATGGACGGCTTCGAAGTCGCCACCCAGGTGCGCGCCGACGAACGCCTGTGCCACTTGCCGATCATCATGATCACCTCGCGCACTGGCCAGAAACACCGCGACCGCGCCATGGCCATCGGCGTCAACGACTACCTCGGCAAGCCGTATCAGGAATCGGTGTTGCTGGAGAGCATCGCCCAGTGGAGCAAGAAACATGCATGAGCACCGGCACAACCCGCGCACCAGCCAGCTCACCGGGCTGCTGCTGCCGCTGGCCGATCGCAACCTGATCCTGCCCAATGTCGCCATTGCCGAGCTGATCGACTACCAGGCCAGCGCCTTCGATCTCGACACGCCGCCGTGGTACCTGGGCCGGGTGACGTGGCGTGAGCGGCAGATTCCGCTGATCAGTTTCGAATCGGCCTGCGGGCAGAAAATCGTCATCGGCGAACGGGCGCGGATCGTCATTCTGAATGCCTTGGGCGGCTTGCCCGAGCTGAGATTCATCGCCCTGTTGGTGCAGGGGATTCCTCGGTCGTACAAGCTGGACAGTCAGTTGAGTTACGTGGATGTGCCGTTGTGTGCGCTGGAGCAGGCGGCGGTGCAGGTCGGCGAGCAGGTGGCGAAGGTGCCGGATTTGTTGGGGCTGGAGCAGTTACTGGTGGATGCGGGATTGGCCCGCTGATCCAAGGCTTGACTGATCGTTCCCACGCTCCGCGTGGAAATGCAGCCCGGGACGCTCCGCGTCGGCAACGGGCTCAGGTCAGCGTCATTCCCAAGCATCCCCCAATCGGTTCCCTCTCCCTCCGGGAGAGGGCTAGGGTGAGGGTAGCTTTTGAACGTTACGCTCAGCGTAATGATTCACCGCCCAGCTTGATTGATGCCCTCACCGCACACGCCTAACTTGGCTCCACGACAGCGAACCCGTGGAGTGAGCATGACAACAACAATTTCCCCCGACTCGCGCTGGACGCGGCGGCGTGACGAAAAGCAGCGCCGGCTCGACAAGGTGCGCGGGCTCGCCGATGGCGCGGTGCTGCCCAGCGACAAAATCGTCGCCGCGCTCGAAGCGCTGATCCATCCCGGCGACCGTGTGGTGCTGGAGGGCAACAACCAGAAGCAGGCGGATTTCCTCTCGCGTTCGCTGGCCAAGGCCGACCCGGCCAAACTCCACGATCTGCACATGATCATGCCCAGCGTCGGCCGCTCCGAGCACCTTGATCTGTTCGAACGTGGCATTGCCCGCAAGCTCGATTTCTCCTTCGCCGGCACCCAGAGCCTGCGCATCAGCCAATTGCTCGAAGATGGCTTGCTCGAAGTCGGCGCCATTCACACGTACATCGAACTCTACGCCCGCCTCGTCGTGGACCTGATCCCCAACGTTGTGCTCTCGGCCGGTTTCATGGCCGACCGCGCCGGCAACATCTACACCGGCCCGAGCACCGAAGATACCCCGGCACTGATCGAACCGGCGGCGTTCAGCGATGGCATCGTTATCGTTCAGGTCAACCAATTGGTCGATGACGTCAGCGAACTGCCCCGCGTAGACATTCCCGCTTCATGGGTCGATTTCGTCGTGGTCGCCGACAAGCCGTTCTACATCGAACCGCTGTTCACTCGCGACCCACGGCACATCAAGCCTGTGCACGTGCTGATGGCGATGATGGCGATTCGCGGGATCTACGAAAAACACAATGTGCAGTCACTCAACCACGGCATCGGTTTCAACACCGCCGCCATCGAATTGATCCTGCCGACCTACGGCGAATCCCTCGGTTTGAAAGGCAAGATCTGCCGCAACTGGACGCTCAACCCGCACCCGACGCTGATCCCGGCGATCGAAAGCGGCTGGGTCGAGAGCGTGCATTGCTTCGGCACCGAACTGGGCATGGAAAACTACATTGCCGCTCGGCCGGATGTGTTCTTCACTGGCCGCGACGGCTCGCTGCGTTCCAACCGCATGGTCTGCCAACTCGCCGGGCAGTACGCGGTGGATCTGTTCATCGGCGCGACGTTGCAAGTCGACGGCGACGGCCATTCCTCGACCGTGACTCGGGGCCGTCTCGCCGGTTTCGGTGGTGCGCCAAACATGGGTCACGACCCGCGCGGCCGCCGTCACGGCACCCCGGCGTGGCTGGACATGCGCCACGCCGATGGGCCGCAACCGATGCTCGAACGCGGCAAGAAACTCGTGGTGCAAATGGTCGAGACCTTCCAGGAGGGCGGCAAACCGACCTTCGTCGAAACCCTCGACGCGGTGGAAGTGGCGAAGAAAAGCGGCATGCCGCTGGCGCCGATCATGATCTACGGCGACGACGTCACCCACCTGCTCACCGAAGAAGGCATCGCCTACCTTTACAAGGCGCGCTCGCTGGAAGAGCGCCAGGCGATGATCGCAGCGGTTGCCGGGGTTACCGCCATCGGCCTGCGGCACAACCCGAAAGACACCGAACGCATGCGCCGCGAAGGCCTGATCGCCTTGCCCGAAGACCTCGGCATCCGCCGCACCGACGCCACGCGCGAATTGCTCGCGGCGAAAAGCGTCGCCGATCTGGTCGAGTGGTCCGGTGGCCTGTACAACCCGCCCGCCAAATTCAGGAGCTGGTAATGCACGCATTCAACCTGCAAGCGAAACCGCTGTCCCTGGCCGAACGCCTGGCCGATCTGGCGGTGGACGCGCTGATCGACGAAGCCGATCTGTCGCCGAAACCGGCGCTGGTCGACCGTCGTGGCAACGGCGCACACACCGATCTGCACCTGGGCCTGATGCACGCGTCGGCGCTGGCCTTGTGGCCGGCATTCAAGGAAATGGCCGAGGCCGCGCTGGAGACCGGTGAAGTCGGTGTGCCGTTGCGCGAAGCGATTGGCCGCATCGGTCGTGAAGGCGAGCAAGCCATGCTCGTGACCACCAACGGCGTCAACACCCATCGCGGTGCGATCTGGGCATTGGGGCTGTTGGTGACGGCCGCCGCGCTGCAACCGAAATCCATCGCCCTGTGTGCCGCACGCCTGGCACTGCTCGACGACCGCTACGCACCGACACCGCTCAGCCACGGCGCACAAGTCGCCCAGCGTTACGGCGCACGTGGCGCTCGGGAAGAAGCGCAACTCGGCTTCCCGTCCGTGCTGCAACGCGGCCTGCCGCAACTGCACAAAAGCCGCGCCAACGGCCACGGCGAACAGAACGCCCGGCTTGATGCGTTGCTGGCGATCATGACCGAGCTGGCCGACACCTGCGTGCTTTACCGCGCCGGCGAGCCCGGTCTGCACGCCATGCAGGCCGGCGCGCAAGCGGTGCTTGATGCCGGCGGCAGCGCCAGCCTCAGCGGTCGTCGGCGCCTGCACGAACTGGATCAACAACTCATCGCATTGAATGCCTCGCCCGGTGGCGCCGCTGACTTGCTCGCGGCCACGCTGCTGCTCGATCGCATCGAGCGCGACGGCATTGTTCAGGGAGCGTTTTGATGGAAAGCCTATCGTTTGAATTCCCCGCCGGGCAGCCGCCACGCGGGCGGGCGCTGGTCGGTTGTGTCGGCTCGGGTGATCTGGAAGTGCTGATCGAACCGGGTCTGGCCGGCAAGCTGACGATCAACGTGCAGACCTCGGTCAACGGCGCGCAGCAGCGCTGGCAACACCTGTTTGCGCGGATGTTCGACGGCACCACGCCGCCGGCGATGGCCATCGATATCCACGATTTCGGCGCGACACCGGGGGTGGTGCGCTTGCGTCTGGAACAGGGTTTCGAGGAGATCGGCCATGACTGACAGCGCAGCGTTGCTCAACAAACACAGCTTCGTCGAACTTGGCGCACGGCAGCGGGCGAAAGCCTTGCTCGACGCCGGGACCTTTCGCGAACTGCTCGATCCGTTTCAACGGGTCATGTCGCCGTGGCTCGAGCGCCAGGGTGTAGTGCCGCAAGCCGACGACGGCGTGATTATCGCCAAGGGCAGTCTTGACGGTCTGCCGATAGTGATCGCAGCGATTGAAGGTGCGTTTCAGGGCGGCAGCCTTGGCGAAGTCGGCGGGGCGAAGATTGCCGGTGCGCTGGAACTGGCCACTGAAGACAACCGCAACGGCATCCCCACCCGCGCCGTGTTGCTGCTGGAAACCGGCGGCGTGCGCTTGCAGGAAGCCAATCTAGGGCTGGCGGCGATTGCCGATATTCACGCGGCGATTGTCGATTTGCAGCAATACCAACCGGTGGTCGGCGTGGTCGCCGGCAGTGTCGGTTGCTTCGGCGGCATGTCGATCGCCGCAGCGCTGTGCAGTTATTTGCTGGTGACCCAGGAAGCACGTCTCGGCCTGAACGGCCCGCAGGTAATCGAGCAGGAAGCCGGGATCGAGGAATACGACTCCCGCGACCGGCCCTTCATCTGGAGCCTGACCGGCGGCGAGCAGCGTTTCAACACGGGGCTGGTGGACCGTTATGTCGGCGATGACGTGGCGCAAATTCGTCAGCAGGTCGGTGAATTGCTCCAGCAAGGCTTGCCGGCACAGTCACGCAGTCAACGCGCCGAGTGGTTCCTGCAACGCTTGGCGAGCCTGGACACGAACGCGCAAATCGAGCCTTCGGTGGTTCGCGATCTGTATCAAGGAGAGCGCTCATGAGCGGTTATTCATTGCGCGGTTTGCACTGGTTCAACGCCTTGAGCACCGGCGCTGAAAGCGTCGAAGGGTTGCCGCCGTCATTGAAAGCGGCCGACGCTGAGCTCGGGCGTTTTATCGCCGTGGTCGCCGACCCGGACAATCGTTTCCCCCGCGCCCGAAACGGCGAAGTCGGTTTGCTCGAAGGCTGGGGGCTGGCCAAGGCTGTGGATGACGCGATCAGCGCCGACCGCGACAACGCGAAGAAGCGCCCGATCATTGCCATCGTCGATGTGCCGAGCCAGGCGTATGGCCGCCGCGAAGAAGCCCTCGGCATTCATCAGGCGCTGGCCGGCGCGGCGGACAGTTATGCTCGTGCGCGTCTGGCCGGGCATCCGGTGATTGCGCTACTGGTGGGCAAGGCCATGTCGGGTGCGTTTCTCGCTCACGGTTATCAGGCCAATCGCCTGATTGCTTTGCGCGATCCCGGTGTGATGGTGCACGCGATGGGCAAGGCCTCGGCGGCGCGGGTGACATTGCGCAGTGTTGAAGAACTGGAAGCGCTGGCCGCCAGCGTGCCGCCCATGGCCTACGACATCGACAGCTACGCCAGCCTCGGCCTGCTCTGGGAAACCCTCTCGGTGCAGCAGATCGAGCAACCGACGGCGGAAGATCTGACGCGCGTGACTGAGTGCCTCAAGCAAGCGATCAACGATGTGACCAGCACAGATTTGAAAGGGCGCCTTGGTGCGAGTAATCGTGCCGCCTCCAGCCGCGTCCGCGAACTGCTGAGGGCGCAGTGGTGAACCTGCCCCTGGCCCACGATCTGCTCTGGGGCATGACCCCGGCGCAGTTGCCGGCGGATGCGCCGCAGTGGGCGATCGCGGCGCTGGCGGCCGGGCAACCGGTGGTGGTGCGCCGGGCCTTGAGCGAGGAAGGTCAGGTCGCGGTCGGTGTGCGCGGTGTGTTGCGCGAGCAGCGGCTGGCGGCGTTTATGGCGCTGGATTCGATTGCCTGTCGGGTCAGTCCCGAAGCCCTTTGTCATATTGAGTGCGAGCGAGATCTGCCGGTGATGCAGGCGCTCAAACAACTGCGGCCGATGCTCGATGACTGCCGTTGGGTCTGGGGTGTCAGCGGCAGTGTCGGATTTGAATTGGCCAGTGGTTTTGCAGCGATGCATGCGGCCAGTGATCTCGATCTGATTCTGCGTGCGCCGCAGATGATCGGCCGTGATCAGGCGCGCGAACTGGTCGCGCTATTTGATCAGACTGTGTGCCGAGTCGACATGCAATTGCAGACGCCATTCGGCGCGGTGGCGCTGCGTGAATGGGCCAGCGGTTCGTCCCGAGTGCTGCTGAAAAATGCTTATCAGGCCTGTCTGGTGACGGATCCGTGGAACCCGCAGGAGCAGGCAGCGTGAGCAGCCTGTTGGTGTTTCCCGGCCAAGGCGCGCAGCAAGCGGGCATGCTCCAGCGTTTGCCAAGGGAAACGCTGGTCGAGGCCAGTGATGTGCTCGGCGAGGATGTCTTGCTGCTGGATTGTGCCGAGGCATTGCGCACGACACGAGCGGTTCAGCTGTGCCTGCTGATCGCCGGTGTCGCTGCTTCGCGGCAGTTATTGCAGGATGAACTGAGCGCGGATTACGTCGCCGGCCTGTCCATCGGCGCCTACCCGGCGGCGGTGGTGGCAGGGGCCTTGAGTTTCAGCGATGCGCTGCATCTGGTCAGCCTGCGCGGTGAGCTGATGCAACAGGCCTATCCACAGGGCTACGGCATGACCGCGATCATCGGCTTGCAGTTATCCACCGTCGAAACGCTGCTGGCGCAAGTGCACAGCGAAGATGCGCCGGTGTATCTGGCCAACATCAACGCCGATAACCAAGTGGTGATTGCCGGCAGCGACAAGGCCATGCACGCGGTGGCCGAACTGGCACGCAGTCGCGGCGCCGGAGTGGCGAAACGGCTGGCGGTGAGCGTGCCGTCGCATTGCCCATTGCTGGAAAAACCGGCGCAGGCGCTTGCCGAAGCCTTCGCCAGGGTCGAACTTAAAACGCCACGGATCGGCTATCTCAGCGGCAGCCGCGCCCGCCCTGTGAGCAAAGTCGAAGCGCTGCGTGACGACCTCGCTTTCAACATGTGCCGCGTGGTGGACTGGCGCGGCACCGTGCAAAGCGCCTACGAGCGCGGCGTACGTCTACAGATCGAACTGCCGCCCGGTGCGGTGCTGACCGGGCTGGCGCGCCGGGTGTTCGAGCAGGGCACCGTCACTGCCTTCGACAGTGCCCGCCTCGATACCCTGCAAGCGCTGTTGCGCGAGGAGGGTGGCCGCCAACTCTAAAACCGCCGCGACTCAAGCTTCGAACAACAAAAACAACATTCGACGATGCACTTTGAGGACTACAACAATGATTATTTACGGTGTGGCATTTCTCGCCTTTTGCACGCTGGTCGGTATCTGGGTCGGTGAATTGCTCGGCAAGCTGATCGGCGTGCCGGCCAATGTCGGCGGTGTCGGTATTGCGATGCTGCTGTTGATCGGCCTGGGCAGCTATCTCTACAAGAGCGGCTGGCTCAAGGGCAAGACCGAGCAGGGCGTGGAGTTCTGGAGCGCGATCTACATCCCCATCGTGGTCGCCATGGCCGCGCAGCAGAATGTCTACGGTGCGCTGAAGGGCGGGCCGATGGCGATTCTCGCCGGCACCCTCGCCGTAGTGATCGCTTTTGCCCTGGTGCCGGTGCTGACGCGCATGGGCAACAAGCAAGAGACGCCGATTGCTCCTGCCAAGACTGCGGTGTAATCGCCATGTACGAATCAATGATGAAAGTGATCACCGGCTACGGTTTGATCAGCGGCTTTTTGATTGTCGGCCTGACCATGTGGGTGTCCTACTGGATGTCCAACACTTTCACCAAGGGCCGTCTGCACGGTTCGGCGATCGCCATTCTGCTCGGGCTGGTGCTGTCGTATATCGGCGGCGCACTGACCGGTGGGCAGAAGGGCGTGGTGGATATTCCCCTGCTGTCCGGCATCGGCCTGCTCGGCGGTGCGATGCTGCGGGATTTCGCGATTGTGGCGACGGCGTTTGGCGTGAGTGTCGATGAGCTCAAACGCGCCGGATTCGTCGGTGTGCTGGCGCTGTTTGTCGGCGTTGGCACCTCGTTCGTCGCCGGGGTCGGCGTGGCGATGGCGTTCGGCTACACCGATGCGGTGAGCCTGACCACCATTGGCGCGGGTGCCGTGACTTACATTGTCGGCCCGGTGACCGGCGCGGCGATTGGTGCCAGTTCCGAGGTGATGGCGCTGTCGATTGCGGCGGGGCTGATCAAGGCGATTCTGGTGATGGTGATGACACCGTTCGTGGCACCGATGATCGGCCTGAACAATCCGCGCAGCGCGGTGATTTTCGGTGGCTTGATGGGCACCTCCAGCGGCGTTGCCGGAGGCCTGGCGGCCACCGATCCGAAGCTGGTGCCGTACGGTTGCCTGACGGCGGCGTTCTACACCGCGCTCGGGTGTCTGCTTGGGCCTTCGCTGTTGTTTCTGGCGATGCGCGGATTGATGGGTTAGTCAATTTAAGCTGCCCTCACCCTAACCCTCTCCCGGAGGGAGAGGGGACTGACCGAGTTGTTTTGGCGTTATACATCGACCTGAAATTTCTAAGTCGAACTCAGGTTCTGAAAAAGCCCCCGATCTGCTCCCTTTCCCCCTCTACCCCTTGGGGGAGAGGGCTGGGGTGAGGGGGTAGCTCTTGATTTTGATCTTGATCTAAACCCCAGCCTGCCGATTGGCATACATCCGACACTCCGCCAGCAACGCCAACAAATTCGGATCACGCTCCTTGGCCTTGAGAAACACCACGCCAATGTGCTGCTGCAACCGGTACTTCTCCTGCAACGGGATGAGCTTCACCCGATTTTCGTACACCGCCGCAATCCTTCCCGGCAGCAACGCATAACCCACCCCCGAGCTGACCATGCTCAGCAGGGTGAAGATGTCATTGACCTGCATCGCCACCTTCGGCTCGAACCCCGCTTGCTTGAATACCCGCACACCGTCCTGATGCGTGGCGAAGCCCTGGGTCAGGGTGATGAAGGTTTCATCACGCACTTCCGCCAGATCGACTTCACTGCGCTGAGCAAATTTTGAATCGGCCGGGGTGGCGAGGAAGATGTCGTCGGAGAACAGCGCAATCTGTTCGCAATCGGGGTCGTTGATGCTGTCGTCCAGCGACACCAGAATCGCGTCGACTTCCATGTTTTTCAGCTTGTAGAGCAGGTCGATGTTCGAGCCGAGGATCAGGTCGATGTTGAGTTCGCTGCGGCGGATTTTCAGGCCCATGATCAGCTGCGGCACGGTCTTCACCGTCAGCGAATACAGCGAGCCGAGCTTGAAGCGCTCGGCGGAGAACCCGGCGGCTTCGCGGGTCAGGCGCACGCTGTCGACGACGTCGTTGATCAGCTTCTGCGCACGTTCTTCCAGCACATAAGCGCTTTCCAGCGGCGTCAGGTTGCGCCCTTCGTGTTTGAACAGCGGGCAGCGCAGGGCGTTTTCCAAAGAGTGAATGGCGCGGTGCACGCTGACGTTGCTGGTCTGCAGTTCGGCGGCAGCGCGGGCGAGGTTGCCGGTGCGCATGAAGGCGAGGAACACCTCGAGTTTTTTCAGGGTCAATTCTTCGTCGATCAGCATGGCGCGGACTCTTTTTTTAATGCGCCGATTGTGCCCAATTCCCGCGGGCCGCGCAGGCGAGGTTGAACAGAAACATTGCGCTTTTACGCTCAAGGCCCGAGCCTTGCGCGCTGCGGTAACGAATGTGAGGTGAGCAATACATGTATCACGGGGAAAAACTCAACGCCTGGACCCATCTGGTCGGGGCCATCGCCGCGTTTATCGGCGGCGTGTGGATGCTGGTGATTGCCAGCCTCGACGGCAGTCCGTGGAAGATCGTCAGCGTAGCCATTTACGCCTTCACTTTGCTGGTGCTCTACAGCGCCTCGACCGTGTACCACAGCGTGCGCGGGCGCAAGAAAGCGATCATGAAGAAGGTCGATCATTTCTCGATCTACCTGCTGATCGCCGGCAGCTACACGCCGTTCTGTCTGGTGACGTTACGCGGGCCTTGGGGCTGGACGCTGTTCGGGATTGTCTGGGGGCTGGCGCTGATCGGCATCCTGCAAGAGATCAAACCGCGTTCCGAAGCGCGGATTCTGTCGATCGTGATTTACGCGGTGATGGGCTGGATCGTGCTGGTCGCAGTCAAACCGCTGATTGCCGCACTGGGCACAGCGGGGTTTGCCTGGCTGGCATCGGGAGGGGTTCTGTATACGGTGGGGATTATCTTTTTTGCCCTGGATCACCGGCTGCGGCATGCCCATGGCATCTGGCATCTGTTCGTGATTGCCGGGAGTTTGCTGCACTTTGTGGCGATTATGTTTTACGTCCTGTAAATGCAATCCCTGTGGGAGCGAGCCTGCTCGCGAAGGCGTCAGGTCAGCCAACACCTTCGTTGAATGAAACACCGCTTTCGCGAGCAGGCTCGCTCCCACAATAAATCTTCAGTGAACTCTGGTTTTGTGAACACCCTAGATCCAATGTGGGAGCGAGCCTGCTCGCGAAGGGGCCTTAGAAGTCACCCCACAGTTGCTGGGCCACCGCCAACGCCACCACCGGCGCGGTCTCGGTGCGCAACACGCGCGGGCCGAGGCGGGCGGCGTGGAAGCCATTGCCTTTGGCCTGCTCGACTTCGCCGTCCGTCAAGCCACCTTCCGGTCCGATCAGGAACGCCAGCGTCGCCGGTTTGGCATGACTCACCAACGGCTCCGCCACCGGGTGCAGCACCAGTTTCAATTCGGCTTCGGTCTGCTTGAGCCAGTCCGCCAGCAATACTGGTGGATGAATCACCGGCACCCGTGAACGCCCGCACTGTTCGCAGGCACTGATCGCCACTTGGCGCCAGTGCAGCAAGCGCTTGTCGGCGCGTTCGTCCTTGAGCCGCACTTCGCAGCGTTCGCTGAAGATCGGGGTGATTTGCGTCACGCCGAGTTCAGTGGCTTTCTGAATCGCCCAGTCCATGCGCTCGCCCCGGGACAGGCCCTGGCCGAGGTGGATCTGCAGCGGCGATTCGATTTGCCCGGCGAACTGCTCGTCGATCTGCACGACCACGCGCTTCTTGCCGACTTCGACGAGCGATCCGCGAAACTCATGGCCGGAACCGTCGAACAACTGCACCGCATCGCCTTCGGCCATGCGCAGGACGCGGCTGATGTAATGCGCCTGGGCCTCCGGCAGTTCGTGTTCGCCAGTGCTCAGCGGGGCGTCGATAAAGAAGCGGGACAGTCTCATGCGGGGTCTCTGTAAAAAGTGTAAAAGTCTGGCGGCCCTATCGCTGGCAAGCCAGCTCCCACAAGGACTTGCGCAGGACCTGTGGGAGCTGGCTTGCCAGCGATGACGGTAGTCCGTTCACCGCTGAAGCTTAAGTGAAATAGATCAGCCCGGATCGCGGAAGCCGGGATGGAAGTCTTTCGGCACCGCAACACTGACGCTGTCCCGCGTAGCAATATCAATACCTTCACTGGCCACTTCGGCCAGAAAGTCGATCTGCTCCGGGGTGATCACATACGGCGGCAGGAAATACACCACGCTGCCCAGCGGCCGCAACAACGCACCACGTTCCAGTGCATGCTGGAAAACCTTCAAGCCACGACGCTCCTGCCAAGGGTAGGCCTCTTTCGTGGCTTTATCCTTGACCATCTCGATGGCCAGGACCATGCCGGTCTGGCGCACTTCGGAGACGTTCGGGTGATCCACCAGATGCGCAGTCGCCGAGGCCATGCGCTGAGCCAAGGCTTTGTTGTTCTCGATGACGTTGTCCTGCTCGAAGATATCCAGGGTCGCCAATGCCGCCGCGCAGGCCAGCGGGTTGCCGGTGTAGCTGTGCGAGTGGAGGAAGGCGCGCAGGGTCGGGTAGTCGTCGTAGAAGGCGCTGTAGACCTCGTCGGTGGTCAGGCACGCGGCCAGCGGCAGGTAGCCGCCGGTGAGGGCTTTCGACAGGCAGAGGAAGTCCGGGCGGATGCCGGCCTGTTCGCAGGCGAACATCGTTCCGGTGCGGCCGAAGCCGACGGCGATTTCGTCGTGGATCAGGTGCACGCCGTAACGGTCGCAGGCCTCGCGCAACAGCTTGAGGTACACCGGGTGATACATGCGCATGCCGCCCGCGCCCTGAATCAACGGCTCGACGATCACTGCCGCGACGCTGTCATGATTCTCTGCCAGCGTCTGTTCCATGGCCGCGAACATATTGCGTGAGTGTTCTTCCCAGCTCATGCCGTCGGGCCGGCCGTAGCAATCCGGGCTCGGCACTTTGATGGTGTCCATCAGCAGCGCTTTGTAGGTCTCGGTGAACAGCGGCACATCGCCGACCGCCATCGCCGCCATGGTCTCGCCGTGATAGCTGTTGGTCAGGGTGACGAAGCGCTTCTTGTTCGGCTGGCCGCGATTGAGCCAGTAGTGAAAGCTCATCTTCAGCGCGACTTCGATGCAGGACGAGCCGTTATCGGCGTAGAACACCCGGTTCAGGCCTTGCGGGGTCATCTTCACCAAGCGCTCGGACAGCTCGATCACCGGCTGATGGCTGAAACCGGCAAGAATCACATGTTCGAGTTGATCGACCTGATCCTTGATGCGCTGGTTGATGCGCGGGTTGGCGTGGCCGAACACGTTGACCCACCAGGAACTGACTGCGTCGAGGTAGCGCTTGCCTTCGAAGTCTTCGAGCCAGACGCCTTCGCCGCGCTTGATCGGGATCAGCGGCAGCTGTTCGTGGTCTTTCATCTGGGTGCAGGGATGCCACAACACCGCGAGATCGCGTTGCATCCACTGGTTATTCAGGCCCATTTACAGTCTCCTCGAGGCGGCTCGCGTCAGGCGCGGGCGAACAATCGCGCAAGCCTATGCAATGCATCGCGCGGGAACAACCCATTGTGTCGATTGAACTACTTTGTCTGAGCCGATAGACGTCGCTGGCGGCGTTTTGATGGCTAACGTATTCTTCGCGGTTCTTTGAGTCGTCTGACTCGCAAAACTGCTTTTTCCCACATGTTTTTCCGGAGTTCGCTGAATGTCTGTCGGTTGGCTGCGCGCCTGTGCGCTGGTGATGTTGGGGCTGTTCAGCGTTACGGCGCTGGCCAAGGATAAAACCGCGATCGTGATCGGCGGCGGCCTCTCGGGTCTGACCGCTGCTTACGAACTGCAGAACAAAGGCTGGCAGGTCACCCTGCTGGAAGCCAAGCCGAGCCTGGGCGGGCGCTCGGGCATGGCCACCAGCGAGTGGATCGGCAACGACAAGACCCAGCCGGTGCTGAACAAGTACGTGTCGACCTTCAAGCTCGGCACCACGCCGGCGCCGGAATTCGTGCGTACGCCGGGTTATCTGATCGACGGCGATTATTTCTCCGCCGCTGATCTGGCCACCAAACAGCCAGCCACCGCCGATGCGCTCAAGCGCTACCAGAAAACCCTCGACGATCTGGCGCGCTCGATCGACGACCCGCAGAACCCGGCGGCGACCGCCACCCTGCATGCACTGGACCAGATCACCGTATCGAGCTGGCTCGACAAGCAGAACCTGCCGGCCACCGCGCGTCAGTTGATCAACCAGGACATTCGCACCCACTACGACGAACCTTCGCGTCTGTCGCTGCTGTATTTCGCTCAGCAGAACCGCGTCTATCGCGGCGTTTCCGACCGCGACCTGCGCGCCTCGCGTCTGGTCGGCGGCAGCCAGGTCCTGGCCCAGGCCTTCGTCAAACAGATCAAGACCATCAAGACCAGCTCGCCGGTCTCGGCCATCATCCAGGACAAGGACGGTGTGACCGTCAAAGTCGGCAGCGTCGGCTATCAGGCCGACTACGTTGTGCTGGCGGTACCGCTGCGCGCGCTGAACAAGATCGCCCTGACCCCTGCGCTGGATGCCCAGCATCTGGCGGCGATCAAAGGCACCAACTACGGCTGGCGCGACCAGATCATGCTGAAGTTCAAGACGCCAGTGTGGGAAAGCAAATCGCGCATGTCCGGCGAGATCTACAGCAATACCGGTCTGGGCATGCTCTGGATCGAACCGGCACTGAAGGGCGGCGCCAACGTGGTGATCAACCTGTCCGGCGATAACGCCCGTGTGATGCAGGCGTTCGGCGACAAGCAGATGGTCGATCAGGTGCTGATCCGTCTGCACGCGTTTTACCCACAGGCCCGTGGCTCGTTCACCGGTTATGAAATCCGTCGCTACAGCACCGACCCGTCGATGGGCGGCGCCTACCTGGCTTACGGCCCGGGGCAGATCAGCAAGTTCTGGCGCCTGTGGGAACGTCCGCTGCAACGCGTAGCGTTCGCCGGCGAACACACCGACACCTTGTACCCGGGCACCTTGGAAGGCGCACTGCGCACCGGCCAGCGCGCGGCTAGCCAGGTTGAAGATCTGGCGGCAGGCAAGTCGTTCGAACCGGCCAAAGTGGTTCCGGCTGCAGCTGCGGCAGGCGCGGCGGGTGCGGTAGCGGCGAAGAAGGGCAACTTCTTCAGCAACCTGTTCGGCGGTTCGGATGACGAGAAAAAGCCAGAGCCTGTTAAAGCGCCAGAGCCAGCACCTGCTCCGGCCGCTCCAGCGCCTGCACCGACCCCGGCACCTGCACCTGCGCCGGTGGAAGCACCGAAGCCAGCGGCCCCGGTAAAAGCCGAGCCAGCGAAGAAAGCAGCGGCCAAGCCAGCGGCGAAGAAACCGGCGGCAAAAACCGAAACGAAAAAGCCGGCGGCCAAACCGGCGGCGAAGAAGGCTGAACCGGCGAAGAAGCCAGCGGCCAAGCCTGCTGCAACGACCGAGACCAAGGCGCAGTAAGGCTTTGCGGTGAATGAAGAAGCGCGGCGTATATGCCGCGCTTTTTTTGCCTGCAAGATCGCTATCGCGAGCAGGCTCACTCCCACATTTGACCGAGTACTGTCAGTAGGAATGCGATTACCTGGGGGCGAGCCTGCTCGCGAAGGGGCCAACTCAGACACCCAAATTCCATTGCCTGGGGACAACAATCCGCCACACTTTTGCCTTTAATCTTTTCTTAACTCGTCACTTCCAGACTCTTGATCGTATTTATCGATATTTCAAAGCAAAATTTTCCGCTTTAATTCGATAGATAACTCGCTAGTCTTGGTTCGCAGTTCTCACAGGATTTGGGCAATGCAGCTACGTAACTCTTCTTCGCGCTATGGTTGGGTCAGCATCTTCATGCACTGGGGCGTGGCGCTGGCGGTCTTCGGGCTGTTTGCGCTGGGTCTGTGGATGGTTGGGCTGGATTACTACAGCACTTGGCGCAAAGACGCGCCGGATCTGCACAAGAGCATCGGTCTGGTGCTGCTTGGTGTGATGGTGTTGCGGGTGCTGTGGCGCTTCATCAGCCCACCGCCGCCAACGCTGCAAAGCTACAGCCGCATGACCCGTATCGGCGCTAAGTTCGGCCACGGGTTTCTGTATCTGGCGCTGTTCGCTGTGATGATTGCCGGTTACCTGATTTCCACCGCAGACGGTGTCGGGATCCCGGTGTTTGGCCTGTTTGAAGTCCCTGCTCTGCTCTCCGGACTACCGGATCAGGCAGATACCGCTGGGGTGATTCATCTGTGGCTGGCGTGGGCACTGGTAATTTTTTCCGGTCTCCATGCGTTGGCAGCATTGAAGCACCACTTTATCGATCGTGATGCGACCCTCACTCGAATGCTCGGTCGCAAAGCCTGAAATTCAACCTCGACTCAAAGGAAAAGAAAGCATGTTGAAAAAGACTCTGGCCGCTCTGGCAATCGGTTCGGCCGTGCTGTCCGCCAACGTAATGGCTGCTGACTATGTAGTAGACAAGGAAGGCCAGCACGCCTTCGTCGACTTCAAGATCAGCCACCTGGGCTACAGCTACATCACCGGTACCTTCAAGGACATCGACGGCAAGTTCAGCTTCGACGCTGCCAAGCCTGAAGACAGCAAGATCGAGTTCAACGTCAACACTGCCAGCGTGTTCACCAACCACGCCGAGCGCGACAAGCACATCGCCAGCGCTGATTTCCTCAACGCCAGCAAGTTCGGCAAGGCCACCTTCGTGTCCACCAGCGTCAAGTCCACCGGTGCCAACACCGCTGACGTGACCGGCGACCTGACCCTGCTGGGCGTGACCAAGCCAGTTGTCGTCAAGGCCACCTTCCTGGGCGAAGGCAAGGATCCATGGGGCGGCTACCGTGCCGGCTTTGAAGGCACCACCACCATCAAGCGCTCCGATTTCGGCAAGCAGAAAGACCTCGGTCCTAAGTCCGACGCGGTCGAGCTGTATGTTTCGTTTGAAGGTGTGAAAGCGAAATAACTTTCGCCGCCACATGAAAACGCCCCCGGTCGAAAGGTCGGGGGCGTTTTTTATTGCTGTAACACGCTATTCCGTGTGGGAGCGAGCCTGCTCGCGAAAGCGGTGTGTCAATCGGCAAAGATTCAGCTGACCCGCCGCCTTCGCGAGCAGGCTCGCTCCCACAGGGGTATTGCGGTGTGGCAGAGATAATCGAGGTAAAAAAATGCCCCGGCTCTTTCGAGTCGGGGCATTTTTCATGACGGTATGAAACTCAGCGATTGCGGGTCAGCAGTGCTGGTTTCTCGCCACGCGGGCGGCTTGGCAGTTGATCGAGCTGCTCAGGCGTCGGGAAGCGGTCGGCTTTCGATTCCTTGTGCATGATCTTCGGACCGTTGCTGCGCGGATTCTGCACGGCCGGTTCGCTGCGAGGCTGATCGTCACGGGCCGGGCGGCGATTGCGCGGCGCGGATTCGTCGCGACGACCCTGACCGTCACGCGGAGCGCCATTGCGCGGGCCGCTGCGTTTGGCCGGTGGCGTGCCGGTGCTCGAACCGTTGCTGTTGCGCGGACCGTTCTGGCGACCCTGTGGCTGACCACCGCGTGGTGCGCCAGTGCCTGCACCTTGCGCCGGTGCGCCCGGACGACGGCCACGGCCGCCGGCAGGAGCGGCCTTCGGCACGTAGTCAACGCGGTTACCGAAGTTATCGATATCGTCGTCGAGGAACTCGTCCGGGGCACGGTCAGCCGCTGCACGCGGTGGCTGGCTTGGGCGCTGGTCGCGGCTCGGGGTGCCTTCGCGCGGTTTCTGCTGACGGGCAGGGCGCTCGCCACGTTCACCGGCCGGCTTTTCCTTGCCCTTGTCTTTGCCTTTGTCCTTGCGACCGCCGCCACCGCCGCCGCCATTCGGGCCGTCGCCACGCGGGCCACGGGAATTGCGCGGGTTGCGGATGTCCGGACGCTCGCGGGCTTCCGGCTTCTCGGCTTCGATGGTGCTGGAGTCGAAGCCCATCAGATCGCCGTCGGCAATCTTCTGCTTGGTCATGCGCTCGATGCTTTTCAGCAGTTTTTCTTCGTCCGGCGCGACCAGCGAGATCGCCTCGCCCGAACGACCGGCGCGGCCGGTACGGCCGATACGGTGCACATAGTCTTCATCGACGTTCGGCAGCTCGAAGTTGACCACATGCGGCAACTGATCGATGTCCAGGCCACGGGCAGCGATGTCGGTGGCAACCAGAATGCGTACTTCGCCGGCCTTGAAGTCGGCCAGGGCTTTGGTGCGCGCGTTCTGGCTCTTGTTACCGTGGATCGCCACAGCCGGCAGGCCGTGTTTGTCCAGGTATTCAGCGAGACGGTTGGCGCCGTGCTTGGTGCGGGTGAAGACCAGCACCTGTTCCCACGCGCCGGCGGTGATCAGGTGCGCCAGCAGCGCACGTTTGTGGCTGGCCGGCAGGCGGAACACGCGTTGTTCGATGCGCTCGACCGTGGTGTTCGGCGGCGTCACTTCGATGCGTTCCGGGTTGTGCAGCAGCTTGCCGGCGAGGTCGGTGATGTCTTTGGAGAAGGTCGCCGAGAACAGCAGGTTCTGACGCTTGGCCGGCAGACGCGCGAGGACTTTCTTCACGTCGTGGACAAAACCCATGTCGAGCATGCGGTCGGCTTCGTCGAGAACGAGAATTTCCACGTGGGACAGATCGACGCTGCCTTGGCCGGCGAGGTCGAGCAAGCGACCCGGGCAGGCGACGAGAACGTCGACGCCACGGGACATGGCCTGGACCTGCGGGTTCATGCCGACGCCGCCGAAGATGCAGGCGCTGACGAATTTCAGGTCACGGGCGTAGATCTTGAAGCTCTCGTGCACCTGGGCCGCGAGTTCGCGGGTCGGGGTCAGGACCAGCACGCGCGGTTGGCGCGGGCCGTGACGCTGGGATTTGTCCGGGTGACCGTTGGGGAACAACCGCTCCAGAATCGGGAGGGCGAAGCCGCCGGTTTTACCGGTACCTGTCTGAGCCGCCACCATCAGGTCGCGACCTTGCAACACGGCGGGAATGGCCCGCTGTTGCACCGGAGTAGGCTCGGTATAGCCCGCATCTTCGATGGCACGGACTAAAGCCTCGGAGAGACCGAGGGAAGCAAAGGACATGAGTAATCCTGTTTTAGTTAGGGCTTGGCCCAATGGGAGTCTTGCCTGGCGCGAATCACGTTTAAGAGGACGCAATCCCGTCCGGTCCAGCGGCGGTTCCGAAGGCACGTCAGGAGCGCTCGCGCGGGCTGGAAGCTGCGCTGTAGCGGGTCGAGAGGCCTGTTACGGTTCCGGGCGTCCGGGCGTGAGCCTGGCGGGAACGCCGGAGTATAACAGAGCAATCACTGCGCGCTGCTTTCCTGCTGCTCAACGGTTTCGCCGCTGGCCGTGGCCGAGCGCAGTGATGCCCTATCGACAGGCGCGGCACCGTAGCGCGCGCTGAGCTCCGCGTAGGCCGGTTCGCGCTTGAAACGCTTGAGCTCGGCACCGAAACGCTGCACCAGCAAATCCATGCCGGCATTGCGCCGAACTGCTAGAAACTGGCTCTGGCGGCTGATAACCGTCGGGTTTTCCGTGATCAGATCGCGAATATCCAGTTCATCGAGCAAATGCTGACCGACGCGGCGATCGGTAATCAGCAGGTCAATCCGCCCGCGCACCAGTTTGCCGAAATTGGCTTCATGAGTTGGCGCCGGTTCACGGGTAAACAGGTCCGACTGGCTGAAGTCAGGGCTGTACAGATAACCCGGCGAGGTGCCGATGGTCAGGCCTTTGAGTTGTTCGAGGGTGTTGAATGGATGCGGCCGCTCGTTGGCGTAGAACATCACGAATTCGACGTCGGACAGCGGTTCGCTGGGGTAGAGCAGAGTGGCGTCGCGTTCGGCGCTGTGAAAGATGTCCAGCGCACCGTCGGCTTGACCGGTCTCGAGCATCGACAGGCAGCGCTTCCACGGCAGGAACTGCCATTCCACTTCAATGCCCAGGCGCTGGAACACGATGGCGGTGGTTTCGTAGTCAAGACCGAGGTTTTTACCACCCTGTTCGTAGACGTAAGGCGCCCACGGCTCGGTGACAATACGCAACTTCTCCCCCGAGCGGCGACGCTCAGGCAAGTCAGAAGAATAACGCTCAGCAGTTGGGCAATAAGGGGCATGGCCTGAGGTTAGTACGCGAAACGCCTGATGAGAAGCTCTGGCATGCATGTTTCGCGCAGACCCCGGGCGCAATGGCCGCGATGGCCTTATTTGCTTGCGGTTTTCAGCAGGTGTTGGTGGACCTTCGCGTGACGCGAACCAAGGATCCGCTTGACCAGGCCGCGACTGAACCAGTCCCTGAGCAAGTGCCTGCAAACCGGCTTGCCGATGCGTTGCTGCTGGTTTTCCAGCGCCTTGTCCCACCAGACCGCTGCACACGCCTGATCGAACTCGTTGGGATGTTCATAGCAGCCGTAAAGGATTTCGCGAATGAACTGACGCAGATGTGCCGGCAGCAGCAACGTGACGAGCTTGTAGAACATCCGCTGCAGTCGCGGTGGTCGAGGCAGTTGCGGTGATACACGTCGGGTGTCGTCCAGTGCAGCCTCGCCGGTCGGGTTGTCGCCATGTTTGGCGACCCAGGCCTGAACCTTGGCCCTGAACAGGTGCTTGCGGCTCCAGTAATGGTGAATCAGATCCGGGCACTTGTTGACGTCCAGCGTGCGGTAGGCGGCCACTGACAGGCAGAACTCTTCGAGGGTGTAGGCGCCCTGTGCCGACGGGAACAGCTCATCGATCAAAGCGATGGAGCGGTCGAGCACGTGAGCGTCCTGGCGGTGCAAGCCGATGACGCCGGAGTTGAGCAGGCGCATGTGATCGTCAGTCAGACCTTTGTCCAGCAGTGTGGCCGACAGCGTGCGGTAGAGCAGGCTCATCTTGTTGTCGCCATAGCGGGCGTAGTAGTCGTTGCACAGCAGGGTGCCGGGCTGCACCCGCTCGAACAGTTTGAGCGGCGAGCAGTGGAAGAACGTGTCGGTGTCGATCAACAGCGCCGTTTCATGCTCTTCAAGTACCGAGCGCAAAGCGACATGTTTGATGCGGAAATGATAACCGTGGGGCTCGCTCCATTTCTGGCGCGTTTCGGCGTCCAGCGGGCGAACGCGTACGGGGAGATGTGCATAGGGTTGCGGATTGTCGCTGAAGACCTGGATATCGATCGGGGCATCCGGTGTCTCGCGCAACCACGCCAGAGCACTGGCGATGCTGAAAACAGCTTCCTGATGGTAAGTCTCGGCACCGAAAACCAGATAGACCAGTTGAGGGCGTGTTTTTGTTTGCGCGCAGATCATCGACGACAATATTCCATTTGTGCTTTTCAGTGAAAAGGCCCGGTGAGGGCCTTTTTTATCGCATGGAAAACCTTCAGCGCGGCAGCTTGAGGTTGTTCCAGATCGCCAGGCTAGGTTCGGCCTGGTTCATCGAGTAGAAGTGCAGCCCCGGTGCGCCGCCCTGCAGCAGGCGTTCGCACATTTCGCTGACGACTTGTTCGCCAAAGCTTTGAATGCTTCGCGTGTCATCGCCGTAGGCTTCCAGTTGCTTGCGGATCCAGCGCGGGATTTCCGCACCGCAGGCATCGGAGAAGCGCGCGAGTTTGCTGTAGTTGGTGATCGGCATGATCCCCGGCACGATCGGCAGATCCACGCCCAGCGCCTGCAAACGGTCGACGAAGTAGAAGTAGCTGTCGGCGTTAAAGAAGTACTGGGTGATCGCGCTGTCGGCACCGGCCTTTGCCTTGCGCACGAAGTTGGCGAGATCGTCTTCGTAGTTGCGTGCTTGCGGATGCATCTCCGGGTAAGCCGCGACTTCGATATGGAAATGATCGGCGGTTTCTTCACGAATGAATTCCACCAGTTCATTGGCGTGACGCAGCTCACCGCTGGTCATGCCCATGCCGGACGGCAGGTCGCCACGCAGGGCAACGATGCGCTTGATGCCGGCAGCCTTGTATTCGTTCAGCAGGCCGCGCAGGTCGTCCTTGCTGTCACCGACGCACGACAAGTGCGGAGCGGCGGGTACTTTGACTTCGCTTTCCAGCTGCAACACGGTGTTGAGCGTGCGATCACGGGTCGAACCGCCAGCGCCGTAGGTGCAGGAAAAGAAATCAGGATTGTAGGTGGCCAACTGGCGGGCAGTGGCGAGCAGCTTTTCTTGCCCGGCATCGGTCTTGGTCGGGAAAAACTCGAAGCTGTAGCGACGGTCTTGGGACATGGTCATACCCTTGGAAACAAGTACCTTCGAGACGCTGCAATCCGGTGTGGTAGCGAGCCTGCTCGCGAAAGCGCTGGGTCAGACAACACGGATGTTGAATGATAAGCCGCCTTCGCGAGCAAGCTCGCTCCCACAGGGAGAGCGAGCATTCAGCGCCTGTTAGTAGCGGTAGGCGTGCGGCTTGAACGGGCCTTCGACGGTGACGCCGATGTAGTCAGCCTGTTGCTTGGTCAGTTGGGTGACCACGCCGCCGAAGCCGCGAACCATTTCCAGGGCCACTTCTTCGTCGAGTTTCTTCGGCAGCACTTCAACGGTCAGACGCTCGGCTTTCTGCGCTGGCGACAGGTCGGCGTATTTCTGACCGAACAGGAAGATCTGTGCCAGTACCTGGTTGGCGAACGAACCGTCCATGATGCGGCTCGGGTGACCGGTGGCGTTGCCCAGGTTCACCAGACGGCCTTCGGCCAGCAGGATCAGGTAATCGTCGTTCTGTGGATCGAAGCTGCCGGCACCGGTGCGGTGAACCTTGTGCACCTGTGGCTTCACTTCTTCCCATGCCCAGTTCTTGCGCATGAAAGCGGTGTCGATTTCGTTGTCGAAGTGACCGATGTTGCAGACCACGGCGCGCTTCTTCAGGGCTTTGAGCATGTTCGCGTCGCAAACATTGACGTTACCGGTGGTGGTCACGATCAGGTCGATCTTGCCCAGCAGCGCTTTGTCGATGCTCGCTTCGGAACCGTCGTTGATACCGTCGATGAATGGCGACACCAGTTCGAAACCGTCCATGCAGGCTTGCATGGCGCAGATCGGGTCAACTTCGGAGACTTTAACGATCATGCCTTCCTGACGCAGCGACTGGGCCGAGCCCTTGCCCACGTCACCGTAACCGATGACCAGCGCTTGCTTGCCGGACAGCAGGTGGTCGGTGCCGCGCTTGATCGCATCGTTCAGGCTGTGACGGCAGCCGTACTTGTTGTCGTTCTTGGACTTGGTCACCGAGTCGTTGACGTTGATCGCCGGGATCTTCAGCTCGCCCTTGGCCAGCATGTCCAGCAGACGGTGTACACCAGTGGTGGTTTCTTCGGTCACGCCGTGAACGCGATCGAGCACTTGCGGGTATTTCTTGTGCAGCAGCTCGGTCAGGTCGCCGCCGTCGTCGAGGATCATGTTGGCGTCCCATGGCTGGCCATCCTTGAGGATGGTCTGCTCCAGGCACCACTCGTACTCTTCTTCAGTCTCGCCTTTCCAGGCGAACACCGGGATACCGGCGGCAGCGATAGCGGCAGCGGCCTGATCCTGAGTGGAGAAAATGTTGCAGGACGACCAGCGTACTTCGGCACCCAGGGCAACCAGGGTTTCGATCAGCACGGCGGTCTGAATGGTCATGTGGATGCAGCCGAGGATTTTCGCGCCCTTGAGCGGCTGTTCGGCAGCGTATTTGCGGCGCAGACCCATCAGGGCAGGCATTTCCGATTCGGCGATGATGGTTTCGCGACGGCCCCAGGCAGCCAGGGACATGTCGGCAACTTTGTAATCGGTAAAATCGGCAGGCGTGTTGACAGCGCTCATGAAGAGCCTCCATTCGTAATGTATGCGAATGGGCGCCGTTGTGCGTTTAGTGTCCGGCGTGAGCCGGTCAACGCCCCATCCGAGCCTGACAGGTCGAACCTGCTGCAGCGCCCCTCGGACAGGTGGCGGGAAAACGGTAGCCAATGAACGTTACCGTTTTTTGAAACGGGGGCGATTATAGCCGCCCGGGCTGATCTTCCAAAGGGTTTCTGTCGGCCAGATGAAGATCGCCAATGGCGACCATAGTCGCAGCTGCCTGGAGCCTGACTGAGCAGTCTGCCAAGATGGGCACATCTTTCGGCAAGCGCTCAGGAGTGAACATGAATTTCCACACCCGCAAATGGGTTAAACCTGAAGACCTCAACCCCAACGGCACCCTGTTCGGCGGCAGCCTGCTGCGCTGGATCGATGAAGAAGCGGCGATCTACGCCATCGTGCAACTGGGCAACCAGCGCGTGGTGACCAAGTACATCTCGGAAATCAACTTCGTCAGCGCCTCGCGCCAGGGCGACATCATCGAACTGGGCATCACCGCCACCGAATTCGGCCGCACCTCGATCACCCTGACCTGCGAAGTGCGCAACAAGATCACCCGCAAGAGCATCCTGACCGTCGAGAAAATGGTGTTCGTCAACCTCGGCGAAGACGGCCTGCCGGCGCCGCACGGGCGTACCGAGATCAAATATGTGAAAGACCAGTTCAAGGATGACGAAGCCGTCAGCGAGTAATGCGAGCCCTGTAGGAGCTGCCGAAGGCTGCGATCTTTTGATCTTGTTTCTGAAAATCAAAATCAAAAGATCGCAGCCTTCGGCAGCTCCTACCCTGGATTGGCGTGCATCCAGAGATTTGCGCCGCGCCTACAGAACGTATTCCCAAGCGCAACGGTCGTAGCTACATCGCCCCCCACCGGTTGCCACGCCATGACCACCCCCACCAGCGAAAAGACCCCCGACCTCTCGGCCAAGGAGCAGCACGAAGTCGAGAAGAGCCAGCCGCCGCGCGCGGCCGTTCTGCATGAAATCATCCGCACCCAGGGCGACCAGGAACTGGAGCGCAGCATTGCCGCGCTGTGGTGGTCGGCGCTGGCGGCAGGATTGACCATGGGCCTGTCCCTGATGGGCATGGGCCTGCTCAATTCGCGCCTGCCCGACGGAGACGAATTCAAGGTGATCGCCAGTTTCGGCTACTGTGCCGGTTTCCTCGCGGTGATCCTTGCCCGCCAGCAGCTGTTCACCGAGAACACCTTGACCGCCGTGCTGCCGGTGATGACCAAGCCGACGCTGAAGAACTTCCTGCGACTGATCCGTCTGTGGACAGTGGTACTGGTCGGCAACCTCTGCGGGACGATTCTGGTCGCCTACGTGATGCTGGAACTGCCGATTTTCGACAGCAAGACCGACGTCGCCTTCCTCGAGATCGGCCGCAAGGTCATGGAACACAGCGCCAGTCAGATGTTCGCCAAGGGCATCGTCTCCGGCTGGATGATCGCCACCATGGTCTGGATGATCCCGTCCATGGAGAGCGCGAAGATGTGGATCATCATCCTCATTACCTACTTCATGGCGCTGGGCGACTTCACCCATATCGTCGTCGGATCGGCGGAAGTGTCCTATCTGGTGTTTGCCGGCGAGTTGCCGTGGAGTGATTTCTGGGCGGTGTTCGCCGGGCCGACGCTGGCAGGAAATATCATCGGCGGCAGCTTTATCTTCGCGCTGATCAGCCATGCGCAGATTCGCAGCGAAAGCGGTGCGCCGAAGGAATCTGCGGATCAGGCTGTTAAGCCCGATCCGCAGTCGATCAAGAAATGATCAGTGGTGGGCTGGCTCAGCCACGCTCGCCGGCTCGTTGCGCGTCGCGTGCTTGACCAGTTTGCCGATGGTCAGGCCCTGCAGCAGGATCGACGACAGCACGACGATGTAGGTGATGCTCAGCAGCAGGTCGCGCTCCGGGCCCAGCGGCAGCGCCAGCGCCAGTGCCACCGAAACACCGCCGCGCAAACCGCCCCAAGTGAGGATGCGGATCGTGCCGGCCGGCACTGAGCGCCAGCGCCGCAGCAGCAGGATCGCCGGCGCCACGGTAAGCAGGCGCGACAACAGAATCGCCACCGCCAGCAGACCTGCGGCGGCCATGTGCAGCCAGTTGAACGGCAGCAGCAACAACTCCATGCCGATCAGCGCAAACAGCAGCGCGTTGAGCATGTCATCGAGCAACTCCCAGAAACCGTCCAGATAACGGCGGGTCATGTCGTTCATTGCCAGATTGCGCCCGAGGTTACCGATGATCAGACCGGCCACCACCATCGCAATCGGCGCCGAGACGTGCAACTCGGTGGACATCGCCGAGCCACCGATCACCAGGGCCAGGGTCAGCATCACGGTGATCTGATGCTGCTCGACGCTTTTGATCATCCGATAGACCAGATAACCAATCAGTCCGCCGAACAACACACCACCAATCGCCTCATGGACGAAGAGCATGGCCGTGGCGCTGACGGTCGGGGTTTCGCCCAGTTGCGCGATGCCCAGCAGCACGGTGAAGACCACGACCGCCGTGCCGTCGTTGAACAGTGATTCGCCGACGATGGTGGTTTTCAGTGGCTTCGAAGCGTTGGCGGTACGCAACACGCCGAGTACCGCAATCGGGTCGGTCGGTGAGATCAGCGCGCCGAACAACAGGCAGTAGAGGAAACTCACGTGCCAGCCGAACAGGGCAAAAATGTAGAAGGCCAGGCTGCCGATCACCACGGTGGCGATCAACACGCCGAAGGTCGCCAGCAGGCCGATTGGCCAGCGGTAGCTGCGCAAATCATTGAGGTTGACGTGCAGGGCGCCGGCGAACAGCAGGAACGAGAGCATCCAGTTCATCAGCAGGTCGCCGAAATCGATCTGGCCGATCAGTTGCTGCACGCGGTCTTCGAGGCCGGGAAAGCCGAGGACGCTGAGGCCTTGCAGGAGCAGTGAGAACAGCAGGGCGGTAACCATCACGCCGATGGTCGGCGGCAGGCCGATAAAGCGGAAATTGACGAAGGTCAGGAGGGTGGTGAGGCAGATGAAAGCGGCGACAAGTTCAAGCATCCGGGGTCCTTTGGATGAGGGGTGAATGGAGCGCGACCGGAGGTTGGACGCAGGGGTTTGATGGGGCGGGGTTGGCTGAGGGCACATTCGAATGGCGCGTCATGCTCAACAACCCCCTCACCCCAGGCCTCTCCCGAGGGAGAGGGAGCTGACCGAGGTGTCTGGCGAGGTGCATCGACCTGGACGATCGGGTCGATTATGGATTCAGCAATGCACGTTCAAGTCGGCGTGGGTATCGAGCATCCCCCGATCAGTCCCCTCTCCCTTCGGGAGAGGGCTAGGGTAGGGCTCTATCTGACACACCACGATCAGCCAGTCACATTGACCGCACTCGCCTGCCGACGTTGCAGGTAAATGAACAACAGCGCCGTCAGCACCGTCAGCACGCCAACCAGCGCCCCGGTCCACGGCAGATCCGCCAGATCCGCGCCGCTGGCAACCACCAGTCCGCCAATCCAGGCACCTGCTGCGTTGCCCAGATTGAACGCGCTCTGGTTCAGCGTCGAACCCAGATTCGGCGCTTCATGCGCTTGATCGATGATCAGCAGCTGCAGAATCGGGCACAGCGCAAAAGCGAAAATTCCCCACAGCACCAGAGTGATCGCCGCCGGAATCACCGCACGGCTGGTCTGGCTGAACGCCGCCAGAATCACCACAACTGCCAGTGCCACGCCGACCAGTGACGGCAGCAAGCGGCTATCGGCCAGACGCCCGCCGAGCATGCTGCCCGCTGTCAGGCCGACGCCGAACAACAGCAGCATCACCGTCACGCCGTGGGGGCTGACGCCAGTGATGTCTTGCAGGATCGGTGCGATATACGTGAACACGCTGAACAGGCTGGTCGAGGCCAGCACGCTCATGCCCAGCGCCAACAAGACGTTGGCCTTGCCCAGCACTTTGAATTCGCTGGCGAGATTGGCCTTGTCCATCGCGATGTGTTTGGGCAACCACAACCATTGCGCCAACGCCGCCACAATGCCGATCACCGACACCGCCCAGAAGGTCGAGCGCCAGCCAGCGTATTGGCCCAGCGCTGTGCCGAGTGGCACGCCGAGCACGTTGGCCAGGGTCAGGCCGGTGAACATCATGGCAATGGCTTGCGCGCGTTTGTTCGGCGCAACCAGGCCGGCGGCAACCACCGAGCCAATGCCGAAAAACGCGCCATGACACAGCGCCGTGACCACGCGCGCCGCCATCAGCGTCGCGTAGTTCGGCGCGAGCGCGCAGAGCACGTTGCCGAGGATGAACATCAGCGTCATGCCCAGCAGTGTCGCTTTGCGCGGCATATTGGCGGTGCCGATCGCCAGGATCGGTGCGCCGAACACCACGCCCAGGGCGTAACCGGTGATCAGCAGCCCGGCATGAGGAATGCTCACCGCCAGATCGCGGGCAACGTCGGGCAGCAGGCCCATGATGACGAATTCGGTGGTGCCGATGCCGAATGCGGCAACGGCGAGTGCAAGTAAAGCGAGGGGCATGCGCAAGGTCTCTGTCGGTAGTCTTGACGCTTTGATCAGGCATACGCGTGCCAGCGACCGTTTTCGAAGAAAGCGGAGCAGGCAGCTTTTATTGGAGTTTTTTGGTGTGCAGCTGAGTACGGCGTGGTGGGTTGCAGTATAAACAGCTGCTGACACATGGCGAATCAGTAATCTGACTAATCGGTTCCGGATTCGGATGTTCACCGTAGACGCTGTCGTGAAATATCCGCCTGAAAGAACCTTTCGGCCGGGCGCTGCTCTTAGCCTGTGGGCAGGTGCTGATCGGCATGCTGGTGATGAAGTTCTGACCGCTCGCCAATTTCTCCAATCGAAAAAAGGACGACGTTATGACAGTGGCTCTGTGGTGTGTGTTGATCGCGATTTTCCTGCCGTACGTGTGCACGATCGTGGCGAAGGCCACCGGCGGTTTCCGCCTCAAGGACAATTACGATCCACGGGACTTTCTCGACAGCGTCGATGGCGTCGCCCGTCGCGCCCACGCCGCGCAACTGAACAGCTTTGAAGTAACGCCCGCGTTTGCCGCTGCGGTGATCGTTGCGCATCTGGTCGGCACTGCGGAGCTGGTGACGGTCAATGTGCTGGCCGTGCTGTTTATCACCAGCCGCCTGCTGTACATCATTTGCTACCTGGCTGACTGGGCTGCACTGCGTTCGGTGGTGTGGTTTATCGGGATGGGGCTGATTGCTTCGTTTTTCTTTGTGTCGATCTGAAAGCAGGTTCAAAAGATCGCAGCCTGCGGCAGCTCCTACAGAGGAATGCATACTCCTGTAGGAGCTGCCGAAGGCTGCGATCTTTTGCCTTTAGGGTTTGTCAGCCACCTGCGGCACTTGCGGCAGCTCTTTTCCTTTAGGCCAGAGCATCCAGATCTGCCCCTGCTGTTTCATGTCCCCGGCCAGTTGCCCGGCCGCATCGCCGGTGCCCCAGAACAGATCCGCGCGCACCTCGCCGGCAATCGCGCCGCCGGTGTCCTGCGCCGCGACCGGGCGCACCAGCGGGGTGCCATCCGGTTTGGTGGTCGACAGCCATAACAGACTGCCCAACGGAATCACCTTGCGATCCACCGCCGCGCTGTAGCCGGCGGTCAGCGGCACGTTCAGCGAGCCGCGTGGGCCTTCGTTGCTGTCCGGGTTGCGGGTGAAGAACACGTAGCTCGGGTTGCTGGCGAGCAGTTCCGGAATGCGCATCGGGTTGGCCTTGGCCCAGTTGCTGATCGCGGTCATGGTCACGTCTTCTTTCTTCAGCTCTCCTTGCTCGACCAGCCAGCGACCGATCGGCCGGTACGGGTGGCCGTTCTGATCGGCGTAGGCGATGCGCAACTGTTTGCCGTCCTCGGTCTGGATCCGGCCCGAGCCCTGGATCTGCAGAAATTGCAGGTTCATCGGATCAGTCAGATAGGCGACCACTGGCGCTTTCACACCTTTGGATTCAATGGTCGCCGCGTCGTCGTAAGGCTTGAGCACGCGTCCTTCGAGGCGGCCGCGCAGGCGCTTGCCTTTCAATTCCGGGTAGATGCTGTCGAGCGAGACGATGATCATGTCTTCCGGCACGCCATACACCGGCACGTTCGCCGTTGCGGTGGGCGTCAGGCTGCCGGGGTACACCGGTTCGTAGTAGCCGGTGATCAGACCGTTGGGGTTGTCGTTCTCGGCGCGCAGGCCGTAGACATCGAGATTCTGCTTGAGGAATGCACGAATCTCGGCGGCGCTTTGCGGCACATTCGCCGCCGCAGCGCAGGTCGGCCCCCAGACTGCGTCGGCTTTGAGTCGGGTGCACGCGCTGCGCCAGGAACCGAAACCGGCGACCAGATCGCTGTCGGAGACAGCGGGCAAGGCTTCCCAGGTCGCGCTGGAATAGGTGGCCAGCGCATGGGTTTTTGGTTTGGCGCTGTCGCCGCCTGTGCAACCGGCGAGGATGGCGAGCAGTGGAAGGGTGACGATAAGCGGGTGACGCCAGGCCGTGAAGCGGCTGTTCATGGAGTGATTCCTGTGCCGATTGGCCGAGAGCTCCATGCGCTCGACCAACCCGTATTTTTAATAGGGCTATTGGTGTTTGGCGGTGAGCCGAGGATACTGGCCGCCGATTTCCGCGACCTGAAGCCATCATGACTCTGAAACCAATTGCTGTTGTATTGCTGGCCTGTCTGAACTTGTCCGCCTGTGGCGGCGTCGACCCGAATTCGCCGCTGGGTCAGCGCAAGGCCATCTTCAAGCAGATGCTCAAGACCAGCGAAGACCTCGGCGGCATGTTGCGCGGGCGCATTGCCTTCGACGGACCGAAATTTGCCGAGGGCGCGGTCAGACTTGATGCGTTGGCCCATGAACCGTGGAAGCATTTTCCGCAGGTGCGCGAGGAAGATCACACCAGCGCCAAGGACGATGTCTGGCAGAAACAGGCGCGTTTTCAGCAACTGGCCCGCGCCCTCGAAGCGGCAACCGGTGAACTGGTGGTCGCCAGTCAGGTTCAGCCGTACAAGGCCAGCAATCTCGGACCGGCAGTGCAGAAAGTCGAGGATGCCTGCAGTGCTTGCCATAAAGAGTTTCGCGATCATTGATTCCTGAGGCTGCTGAGTACCTTGTGGCGAGGGGATTTATCCCCGATGGGCTGCGAAGCAGCCCCAAAACCATATAACCGAGTTTTTTCAGTCGGACCCGACCAGTCGAATTTGCGACGGCTTCGCCGCCGGACGGGGATAAATCCCCTCACCACAGGGCTTGGGTTACTTATCGATCTCGTCCAGTGCTTCCTGCAGTTCCTTGCGCGACTCGGCGAGCTTTTCCTTGCGTTTGTTGATCTTCTCCGGATCGCCCTTCTTCATGGCCTTGTCGAGATCCGCTTGACGCTGGCTGACTTCATGCTTGGCCTCAAGCACCTTGTTTTCACGTTCTTTTTTCAGCCCGGCGTCGGTGCAATGTTCGTTCACTTCACGCAGTGCGGTTTCCAGGCCTGCCTGCTGCTCCATG
This sequence comes from Pseudomonas sp. AC255, assembly GCF_979258175.1. NCBI lineage: Bacteria > Pseudomonadati > Pseudomonadota > Gammaproteobacteria > Pseudomonadales > Pseudomonadaceae > Pseudomonas > Pseudomonas sp. AC255. The sequence goes on from NZ_OZ409841.1 coordinate 5,782,792, forward strand.
TTGCCGCGCGACTTGGCCTGTTCGATCTGATTGATGATGCCCTGCTTCTTGGCAGCGCAACCGGTCAGGCCCGGGCCGTCTTCTTCGGCCATGACCGGGGCGGCCATGACGCCGCAAAGAGTAAGCAGGGCGAGCGGTGCGAGAAATTTCATAAAAGCTCCATGTGCAAAGGCAATCGGGGTGGGAGGGCACTGCGCTGTTGGAGCGTCTGGCCGGCCGTTGGGTTCCCGCCGGGCGGGGATTGCAGGTTCAGAAGCCGTCGATTCCGGCGGCTTTCAGGGTGTCACTCAAAGCCAGTACCTGCGGGTCACGAAAGAATGCGCTCAGTTGCGCCGCGCGTCCCGGGCCGATACCGGCTTCTGCCTGCCATTGTTCAGTGTCGCGTTGTGCCAGGGCCTGCCACGAATCGTCCAGTTGTGCCTGTCCGGCCGGCGGCATGCCCAGCGCTTTCAACCATCGAGCGAACGGCTTTTGCCGCGCGCCCTGAAAACTGTCGATCAGCCGTGCGCTGCTGCGCTCGCCGAGGCCGGCAATGTTAGCAAGCTCTGACGCATCGAGGGTCAGCCAATCCAGCAGGTGTTTCAGACGGCCTGTTTCCAAAAGTTTCTCCCAGGTGCCGCGACCGACATGCTGCATGGCCAGGCCCTGCTTGCCACTGAGCCAGGTCAGACGCGCGAGAAACTGGCTTTCACACCCCGGCGTCGGTTGCCAGCAGCTCAGGGCGTGGTAGTCGCCAGCATCGGGGATGTTGATGTCCGCCCGTTCGCTCCTGCGCAGCACGACACTGTCGAGGCGCGGAATGGTCAGCCCGGCCAGACTGATTGCCACCTGATCGCCGGGACGGATGTCGAGGGTTTGCCAGCGCTTGAGTGAGCTGACGCTGACCCGTTTGATTTCGCGGTCATCGAGTCTGACCGGCAGCAGTTCCAGCACCGGCGTGATCCGCCCGGTGCGGCCGATCTTGAAATTGACCTTGCGCACTTCGGCCAATGCCTGGGCGAAAGGGTATTTCCAGGCGATCGCCCAATAAGGTGCCTTGGCCTGCCAGCGTTCGGCGGGTGGCCGTTGGCTCTGACGCAGCACCACGCCGTCGCTAGCAAAGGGCAGTGGCGAGCGATACCAGTGCTCGCGCCATTTTTGCGCGTCTTCGAATCGGGTGACGGGCTGGGTATAGGGCTCGGTTGTGGCGAACCCCAATGTCTGAAGTTCGGACAATCTTTCCGGCAGCCGCACAGGACCTTGCGGCCAGTCCCAGACAAACAGGCCGATCCCGGCGGCCTGTTCAACATCGAGTGTTTTACGTCCCATCAGCCCGGCGACGGTGGCGCGGGCATTGACGCTGCCGGACTGTGATTGAACATGCGCGCTCAGGCGCCAATAGAGTTCGCCCTGTACCAGCAGATCCCGTGGCTGCCTCAAACGTTGCGGAATGGCTGCAATCCTGCGCGCGGAGGCGGTCCAGTCCTGGCCGTTGACCCCGTCACCGCGACTGATGGCCTGCTGCAATATCCCCTGGCGGTAGATCAGCGTGACAGCCACGCCGTCGACTTTGGGCTGCACCCAGACGTTCTGGCGATCGCGCAGCCAGTGGGCGACGTCTTCGACTTTGTGCAGCTTGTCCAGACCGGTGTGGGCGATGGGGTGGGTGACCGTGCCGGACGCGGTGCGCAACGGCTGCGGGGATGTGGGTTGGTTGAAACAGGCTTGCCATTCTTTCAGCCGCAGTCGGGACTGGTCATAGAGTTCGTCGCTGATCAATGAACGGCCTTCGCGGTGATAGGCGTCGTCCCATTGGTCGATCCGGTTTTGCAGGCTGGTGATTTCGCGTTGGGCTTGGGAATGATCCCAGTTCGGACAGTTGGCTTGGCTGACAAGGGTGATGAGTGCCAGCAGGAGAGCCAGCAACAGGCGCAGTGTGAAGAGCATCGTTGAGCGTCCTTGCTCGGGGGTAATATTTGAAGGGTAGGTGAGGATTCGAAATGCGTTACCGGGGGTGTTTTTCGAGGTGTTTCCGGATTCTGAATTGACGTTGCATGGGCGGGCGCCTTCGCGAGCAGGCTCGCTCCCACAGGGATCTAAAGAATGTTTCAGGCATGAAAAAGCCCCGCACGGCGCGAACCGTGCGGGGCTTTCTAGCAGCCAGGGAATTACAGGCCAGCGGCGGAACGCAGGGCGTCGGCGCGGTCGGTTTTTTCCCAGGTGAACGTGGTGAAGCTGTCTTCGCCAACGGTCTTGGTCTGCGGCGCACGACCGAAGTGGCCGTAGGCTGCGGTTTCCTGGTACATCGGGTGCAGCAGGTCGAGCATGGTGGTGATCGCGTATGGACGCAGGTCGAACACTTCACGCACCAGTTTGATGATCTTGTCATCGCTGATCTTGCCGGTGCCGAAGGTGTTCAGCGAGATCGAGGTAGGCTGGGCCACACCGATCGCGTAGGACACCTGGATCTCGCAACGCTCGGCCAGGCCGGCCGCAACGATGTTCTTGGCTACGTAACGGCCAGCGTAGGCAGCCGAACGGTCAACCTTCGATGGATCCTTGCCGGAGAACGCGCCGCCGCCGTGACGGGCCATGCCGCCGTAGCTGTCGACGATGATCTTGCGACCGGTCAGACCGCAGTCACCAACCGGGCCGCCAATGATGAACTGGCCGGTCGGGTTGATGTGGAACTGGGTGTCCTTGCTCAGCAGTTCGGCAGGCAGTACGTGCTTGACGATCAGCTCCATCACGCCTTCGCGCAGGTCTTTGTACGACACTTCCGGGTTGTGCTGGGTCGACAGAACAACAGCGTCGATACCGACAACCTTGCCGCCTTCGTAACGGCAGGTCACTTGCGACTTGGCGTCCGGACGCAGCCACGGCAGCAGGCCCGACTTGCGTGCTTCAGCCTGACGCTGCACCAGCTGGTGCGAGAAGGTGATCGGTGCTGGCATCAAAACGTCGGTTTCGTTGCTGGCGTAACCGAACATCAGGCCCTGGTCGCCGGCGCCCTGATCTTCAGGCTTGGCGCGGTCGACACCCTGGTTGATGTCAGGGGACTGCTTGCCGATGATGTTCATCACGCCGCAGGTCGCGCCGTCGAAGCCGACTTCGGAGCTGGTGTAGCCAATGTCGCAAATCACGTCACGAACGATCTGCTCCAGGTCGACCCAGGCGCTGGTGGTCACTTCACCAGCAACGATGGCGACGCCGGTCTTGACCAGGGTTTCCACGGCCACGCGAGCGTGTTTGTCCTGGGCAATAATGGCGTCCAGCACCGCATCGGAAATCTGGTCGGCGATTTTGTCCGGATGTCCTTCAGACACGGACTCGGAGGTGAAGAGGGAGTATTCGCTCATCTCGATGTTTTCCTGAATTTACCGATGGTGAGTGTCGCCAGCCGGTCGCTGAAAGTGGCGAACCTGGATCTGGAAACCATTACGTAAGCCTACATAGAGGCTTTCCCCGGGAACGAGTCCCGCAGCGGTGGCCCAACGGGCCAGATCGTCCTGTTCAAACCCCAACCAGAGATCACCGCAGGCCTCCCTGGCCCAACTCTGGTTGTGGCTACATAACTCTGTCACGAGCAGGCTACCGCCCGGTTGCAGCAGATCGGCCATGTGCCTGAGCGCATCGGCCGGAGCGGCGAAATGGTGCAGGACCATGTTCAACACCACGCAATGGGCCTTGAGGCTTGTGCCGTTCAATGCATCGGCCAATTGCAGGCTGACGTTAGCCAGCTGTTCACGTTCACACACCTGACGCGCCAGTTCGAGCATCGCCGGGCTGTTGTCCAGCGCGGTTACGGTGCCGAAACGACGGGCCAGTTCCGGCAGAAAAGCACCATCGCCGGGGCCGACTTCAATGGCCGTGGCTGCACCATCGAAGTTCAGTTTGTCGAGCAGGGCCAGCACGCTGTCACGGTACTGCGGCAGGCCTGCGATCAAATCTTGCTGGGCACGGAATTTCTCCGCGACCCGGGCGAAAAAATCCCGGCTGGCGGCGGCACGCTGACCATGAACCTGCTCGATGCGTGCTTGCACTTCATCGGGCAGATCCAGATTGTCGACTTCTTCCAGCAATGCCGCGTGCAGCTTGCCGCCGAGCAATCCGCTGTGGGGCAGGGCGCGACGATAGAAAATCGCGTTGCCCTCACGGCGTGTCGCCACCAGATCGGCTTGCGCCAGCACCTTGAGGTGGTGGCTCATGCCCGACTGGCCGATGCCGAAAATCTGCGCCAGCTCCAGCACGCCAAACGAATCGTTGGCCAGCGCGCGCAATACATTCAGCCGCAGCGGATCGCCGCCGGCCTTGCACAGGGCCGCCAGCTCGTCGCAATCGTCATGGCGAATGGAAGGCACGCGTAAGTTCATAGGGCTGGCAGTCTAGAGACGGGGGCAAGGCACCGCAAGGTCAATATCAAAAAGTTTTGATATTGCTCGATAAATGGCACTTCTCGGCGGACGGCAGTCTCTACAAACGAATAGCGGAAAGGTTTCACCAAGCGAAACCTGTGCTATCGATTGGAAAAACGCCTGCCGATGACTATCTGTCATTGCCCCGAGGCGCATGGGTGAGGGAAAATGCCCTCCTTTTTTCCGTTTCAGTCTATTCACACCCAGGAGATCAGCGATGCCTAGCCGTCGTGAGCGTGCCAACGCCATTCGTGCCCTCAGCATGGATGCCGTGCAAAAAGCCAACAGCGGCCATCCCGGTGCCCCTATGGGTATGGCAGATATTGCCGAAGTGCTGTGGCGCGACTACCTCAAGCACAACCCGAGCAACCCGTCGTTCGCCGACCGTGACCGCTTCGTGCTGTCCAACGGCCACGGCTCGATGTTGATCTACTCGCTGCTGCACCTGACCGGCTACGACCTGTCGATCGACGACCTCAAGCAGTTCCGTCAACTGCACAGCCGCACTCCAGGCCACCCGGAATTCGGTTACACCCCGGGCGTCGAAACCACCACCGGCCCGCTGGGTCAGGGTCTGGCCAACGCCGTCGGTTTCGCCCTGGCTGAAAAAGTCATGGGCGCGCAGTTCAACCGTCCCGGCCACAACATCGTTGATCACCACACCTACGTGTTCCTCGGTGATGGCTGCATGATGGAAGGCATTTCCCACGAGGTCGCCTCCCTGGCCGGCACGCTGGGCCTGGGCAAGCTGATTGCCTTCTACGATGACAACGGCATTTCCATCGACGGTGAAGTCGAAGGCTGGTTCACCGATGACACGCCGAAGCGTTTCGAAGCCTACAACTGGCAGGTGATCCGCAACGTCGACGGCCACGATCCGGAAGAGATCAAGACCGCCATCGAAACCGCACGCAAGAGCGCTCAACCGACGCTGATCTGCTGCAAGACCACCATCGGTTTCGGTTCGCCGAACAAGCAGGGCAAGGAAGATTGCCACGGCGCCCCACTGGGTGACGCGGAAATCGCCCTGACCCGTCAGGCGCTGAACTGGAACTACGGCCCGTTCGAAATTCCGGCCGAGATCTATGCCGAGTGGGACGCCAAAGAAGCTGGCCGCGCGGTCGAAGCCGAGTGGGATCAGCGTTTCGCCGCCTACTCCGCTGCATTCCCGACTGAAGCCAACGAGCTGATCCGTCGTCTGAGCGGCGAACTGCCGGCCGACTTCTCGGAAAAAGCCTCGGCTTACATCGCCGAAGTCGCCGCCAAGGGCGAAACCATCGCCAGCCGCAAAGCCAGCCAGAACACCCTCAACGCTTTCGGCCCGCTGCTGCCGGAAATGCTTGGCGGTTCGGCTGACCTCGCCGGTTCCAACCTGACCCTGTGGAAAGGCTGCAAAGGCGTCAGCGCTGAAGATGCCAGCGGCAACTACATGTACTACGGCGTGCGCGAGTTCGGCATGACCGCGATCATGAACGGCGTCGCCCTGCACGGCGGTCTGGTGCCTTACGGCGCGACCTTCCTGATGTTCATGGAATACGCACGCAACGCCGTACGTATGTCGGCTTTGATGAAGAAGCGCGTGATCCACGTGTACACCCACGACTCTATCGGTCTGGGCGAAGACGGCCCGACGCACCAGCCGATCGAGCAATTGACCAGCCTGCGCAGCACGCCGAACCTCGACACCTGGCGTCCAGCCGATGCCGTGGAATCGGCAGTGGCCTGGAAAAACGCGCTGGAGCGCAAGGACGGCCCGTCGGCGCTGATCTTCTCCCGGCAGAACCTGCAGCACCAGGAACGCGATGCTGGCCAGATTGCCAACATCAGCCGTGGCGGTTATGTGCTCAAGGATTGCGCAGGCGAGCCTGAGCTGATCCTGATCGCCACCGGTTCGGAAGTCGGTCTGGCCGTACAGGCCTTCGACAAACTGACCGAGCAGGGCCGCAAAGTTCGCGTGGTTTCGATGCCTTGCACCAGCGCGTTCGATGCTCAGGATGCGGAGTACAAGCAGTCGGTTCTGCCATTGCAGGTCAGCGCGCGTATCGCCATCGAAGCGGCCCACGCCGATTTCTGGTTCAAGTACGTGGGTCTGGAAGGTCGTGTGATCGGCATGACCACCTACGGTGAGTCGGCGCCGGCTTCGGCATTGTTCGAAGAGTTCGGCTTCACCCTGGAAAACATCCTCGGTCAGGCTGAAGAGCTGCTGGAAGACTAAGCAGTACGAATGCGGTGGCCCTGGCCGCCGCGTTCCCCTGTAGGAGCTGCCGAAGGCTGCGATCTTTTGATCTTGATCTTAAAAACAAGATCAAAAGATCGCAGCCTCGTTTCACTCGTCAGCTCCTACATGGGGTTGTGTTGTTAGCGAATCTATCGAGAACCCCATGCCTCAACCGCGTCCCTACAAAGTTGCACTCAACGGCTACGGCCGCATTGGTCGTTGCGTCTTGCGTGCGTTGTTTGAGCGAGGCGAGAAAGCCGGGTTTGAAATTGTCGCGATCAACGATCTGGCCGACATGGCCAGCATCGAATACCTGACACGCTTCGACTCCACCCACGGCCGCTTTCCCGGCGAAGTGCGGGTTGAAGGCGATTGTCTGCATATCAATGGCGACTGCGTGAAGGTCCTGCGCAGTGCCACCCCCGAAGGCATCGATTGGGCGTCGCTGGGCGTCGATCTGGTGCTTGAGTGCTCCGGCGCTTACCACACCCGTGCCGATGGCCAGCGTTTTCTCGACGCCGGCGCACCGCGCGTGCTGTTTTCGCAGCCGATGGCCAGCGAAGCGGATGTCGACGCCACCATCGTCTACGGCGTCAATCAGGACTGCCTGACCGGCGACGAACTGCTGGTGTCCAATGCCTCCTGCACGACAAATTGCGGCGTGCCGCTGCTGCGCCTGCTCGATCAGACGATCGGCCTCGATTACGTGTCGATCACCACGATTCACTCGGCGATGAACGATCAGCCAGTGATCGACGCCTATCACCACGAAGACCTGCGCCGCACGCGTTCGGCGTTCCAGTCGGTGATCCCGGTGTCCACTGGTCTGGCGCGTGGTATCGAGCGCCTGCTGCCGGAACTTGCCGGGCGAATTCAGGCCAAAGCCGTGCGCGTGCCGACAGTCAACGTGTCCTGCCTCGACATCACGATGCAGACCGCCACGGCGACTGACGCCAATGAGGTCAACCGGATCCTGCGCGAAGCCGCCACCAGCGGCCCGCTCAAAGGCCTTCTGGCCTATACCGAGTTGCCGCACGCCAGCTGTGATTTCAACCATGACCCACATTCGGCCATCGTCGATGCCAGCCAGACCCGAGTTTCCGGCCCCAAACTGGTGAACATCCTGGCCTGGTTCGACAACGAGTGGGGTTTTGCCAACCGAATGCTGGACGTTGCAGATCACTATCTGCAAACAGCAACTTCAAAAAAACCGTAGGAAGTGCGACCCATGACCGTGTTGAAGATGTCCGACCTCGATCTGCAAGGTAAGCGCGTATTGATCCGCGAAGACCTCAACGTCCCCGTCAAGGACGGTGTTGTCACTAGCGACGCGCGCATCCTGGCTTCGCTGCCGACCATCAAGCTGGCCCTGGAAAAAGGCGCGGCGGTGATGGTCTGCTCGCACCTGGGCCGTCCGACCGAAGGCGAGTTCTCCGCCGAAAACAGCCTGAAACCTGTCGCCGACTACCTGAGCAAAGCGCTGGGCCGTGAAGTGCCGCTGGTGGCTGACTACCTCGGTGGCGTGGAGGTCAAGGCTGGCGACATCGTGCTGTTCGAAAACGTACGCTTCAACAAGGGCGAGAAGAAGAACGCCGACGACCTGGCCCAGCAATACGCAGCCCTGTGCGATGTGTTCGTGATGGATGCTTTCGGTACTGCTCACCGCGCCGAGGGTTCGACCCATGGTGTAGCCAAGTTCGCCAAAGTCGCTGCCGCCGGCCCGTTGCTGGCCGCTGAGCTGGATGCACTGGGCAAAGCCCTCGGCGCGCCGGCCAAGCCAATGGCAGCCATCGTTGCCGGCTCCAAGGTGTCGACCAAACTCGACGTGCTGAACAGCCTGAGCCAGATCTGCGATCAACTGATCGTCGGCGGCGGCATCGCCAACACCTTCCTCGCGGCGGCTGGTCACCCGGTCGGCAAGTCGCTGTACGAACCGGACCTGCTCGACACCGCGCGTGAAATCGCTGCCAAAGTCAGCGTACCGTTGCCGGTTGACGTTGTGGTCGCCAAGGAATTTGCCGAAAGCGCTGAAGCGACTGTGAAGCTGATCGCTGACGTGGCGGCTGACGACATGATTCTCGACATCGGCCCGCAAACCGCCGCCAATTTCGCCGAGCTGCTGAAGTCGTCGAAAACCATTCTGTGGAACGGCCCGGTTGGCGTGTTCGAGTTCGATCAGTTCGGCAACGGCACCAAAGTGCTGGCCCAGGCCATCGCCGAGAGCTCGGCATTCTCCATCGCGGGCGGTGGCGACACCCTGGCGGCGATCGATAAATATGGCGTGGCTGAGCAGATCTCCTACATTTCCACCGGTGGTGGCGCGTTCCTCGAATTCGTCGAGGGCAAGGTGCTGCCTGCCGTTGAAGTCCTGGAAAGCCGGGCCAAGGCCTGAGGCCGCCCGTTTGGCCAGGCAAAGGAGTGTTCACATGGTCAAGTCGTTAGCGCTGTTGTTGCTGACCGGTACGCTGGCGGCCTGCGGGAGCACCCCGAAGGCCGACGCGACGCCAGCACCGAGCGAGCCGCAGAAGGGCTGTTATCAGGCCGACTGGCAGGCCGAAACCAACCCGGTGCTGAACAAGCGCTCGGGCCCGGACGGCCTGGACAAATACGAGACGCAAACCCCGGTCAAGGAACATGGTTGTCCTTGACGGGTCTGACTCTTTAACTCAGGGCTGGCGGCGTGCGTCGTCAGTCGAGGAACACGGATGAAAGGCTTGATCGCCGTTGCGGCGTTGGCATTGTTGGGTGGTTGCGCGCAGTTGAACCTGTTTCAGTCGTCGGCCCCGGCAGACAACTGGACGACCTGGACCTGCGACAGTCAGGCCAAGGTGTTGTGGCGTTACGCCGATGCCGGCCAGAAGGAAGTCGACGTTCGCCTCGGCGGCGGTGATCAGGTCTATCGCCTGAAAGAAGAGCCGGGCGCCTCGGGCACGCTGTACAGCGACGGCATGCTGGCGTTTCACGTCAAGGGTGACGAAGGCCTGGTGTACTGGGTCGCCACCAATGACCTGATTGGCCGTGGTTGCAAGGCCGAGTAACACGATTGAATTGGTGTACAGAGATCCAAATGTGGGAGCGAGCCTGCTCGCGAAAGCAATCTTGCCGTCGATGATGCAGTGTCTGTCAGACCGCTTTCGCGAGCAGGCTCGCTCCCACAGGGGGTCTCTGTTGTTCACACAGTTTTGGTAACACCGAATCACCAGGTCGGGCCTCAACCCCCGATCTGCATTAACTTGAATAGCCGCCGCCGCTTCGGCAGGCTGGCACGATCAACGACCCTCAACCGGGAGAGACACACACAATGGCACTTATCAGCATGCGCCAGATGCTGGACCACGCAGCCGAGTTCGGCTACGGCGTTCCAGCCTTCAACGTCAACAACCTTGAGCAGATGCGCGCCATCATGGAAGCCGCTGACAAGACTGACTCCCCGGTGATCGTCCAGGCTTCGGCCGGCGCCCGCAAATACGCCGGCGCACCGTTCCTGCGTCACTTGATCCTGGCCGCGATCGAAGAATTCCCGCACATCCCGGTGTGCATGCACCAGGACCATGGCACCAGCCCTGACGTTTGCCAGCGCTCGATTCAACTGGGCTTCAGCTCGGTAATGATGGACGGCTCGCTGGGCGAAGACGGCAAGACCCCGACCGACTACGACTACAACGTCCGCGTTACCCAACAAACCGTGGCCATGGCTCACGCCTGCGGCGTTTCGGTAGAGGGCGAGCTGGGTTGCCTGGGTTCGCTGGAAACCGGTATGGCCGGTGAAGAAGACGGCATCGGCGCTGAAGGCGTTCTGGATCACAGCCAGATGCTGACCGACCCGGAAGAAGCCGCTGACTTCGTCAAGCGCACCCAGGTCGATGCCCTGGCCATCGCCATCGGCACCAGCCACGGTGCCTACAAGTTCACCAAGCCACCAACCGGCGACGTGCTGGCGATCGACCGCATCAAGGAAATCCACAAGCGCATCCCGAACACCCACTTGGTGATGCACGGTTCGTCCTCCGTGCCACAAGAGTGGCTGGCGATCATCAACCAGTACGGCGGCGACATCAAAGAAACCTACGGCGTCCCGGTTGAAGAGATCGTCGAAGGCATCAAGCACGGCGTGCGCAAGGTCAACATCGACACCGACCTGCGCCTGGCCTCCACTGGCGCCATGCGTCGCCTGATGGCCACCAACCCGAGCGAATTCGACCCACGTAAATTCTTCGGCGCCACCGTGACGGCAATGCGCGATGTATGTATCGCTCGTTATGAAGCGTTCGGTACTGCCGGTAATGCCTCGAAGATCAAACCGATCTCGCTGGAAGCGATGTACCAGCGTTATCTGAAGGGTGAGTTGAACGCCAAGGTTAACTGAGCCTGAGCGTTGAGCTGATTAAAAAGAAACCCGCCGAGAGGCGGGTTTTTTTGTGGTGGAAGCGTTGTGACAAGACATCGGCATCCTTTTGCTTGAAATGTCACCTAAAGGGGACTTTACTGGTAATAATCTATTTAAAGTCCAATATGGGTGACATTTTGCTTCTCGATAATCCAGCAACGTTTGCCCAGCGTATTCGCCAATTGCGCAAAGCCAAGGGCTACAGTCAAGCGCTGCTTGCGCATAGGGCTCATTGCAGCCGCAAAACCATCATCGATCTAGAAGCAGGCGAAAACGTCGCTTTTTATACGGTGTTTAGAGTTATTGCCGCGTTAGGCATGGCGTTGGAGATTGTCGATAACCGAATCGATCTCAAATCACTCGCCGAATTGGTAGAGCATGATGAGTAAGGTGAAACGACTGAATGTCATGACGCCTCAGGGCCATTCCGGCGAGTTGTCCAAAGGTTCGCAGTTTTCATTCGCTTACCAGTCAGCGTCGCCACTCAAGGAAGTTTCCCTGGTCATGCCCTATGACCCGACACCGTCGGTGAGCAGCGTATTGCAGCCCATCTTCGATATGAATGTGCCTGAGGGATATCTGGCCGACCAAATCAAGCGGCGCATGGCCAAGCATATGCAAGTGGATGAAATGCGCCTGTTGTCCGTCATTGGCGGTAATCAGATCGGTCGCCTCACGTATGAGAATCCGGTAGAACCTTCAGGCTCTGTTCGTGCGCAGGTCGGCCTGCAGGAGATCCTGTCGGCGGACACCTCTCAGCATGTTTTCGGTTTTTTGGTCGAAACCTACTTCGAATCGGGGATTTCAGGTGTTCAGCCCAAGGTTCTGGTGCCCGATCTGGACAAACTGACTGGTAGCCGAAAAACAGTGATCAGCTCCGACCTTATCGTCAAATCAGGAGCGGAAGAGTATGAGCACCTGGCTCAAAACGAGTTTCTGTGTCTGGAAGCAGCGCGGCTGGCTGGACTGTACACGCCGCCTTTCTGGCTTTCCGATAACGGTGAGCTGTTTGTCATGGAGCGTTTTGATCTGACAGCGTCTGATCGCCTTGGCTTTGAAGACATGGCGGTGCTGCTGGGGTTAAACAAGGATCCCCACGACAACTATAAATATTCGCAGAGCTACGAAACCCTTGCTGCAGTGATCCGTCAGGTATGCAGGCATGCCGACCCGATACGAGAACTGGAACGATTTTTTCATCCGTCTGTCTTTCGGTCATGGTGCGTAACGGCGATGCGCATTTGAAAAACTTCGGGGTGACCTACACGCACCCCGCGGCCTCTGAAACGGTGCAGTTGGCGCCGGTATACGATGTCACGACGACAACCGTATACGAGAACTACAACCCCAGGACCGGGCGATCGCTGGTTGACCGTACTCTCGCCATCAAGATGAACAAGGCCAAAGCTTATCCGGATCGTCAGCAGTTGATTGAGTTTGGTCGTAAACACTGCGCTGTGGATAAGCCAGCACTGATCGTCGACCGGATAGCCGAGGCAATGAGTCAGGCGCTTTTGATTCACCGACCACGGATAGACGTTGAATTGTTTGCAAGGATGCAACGCGAATGGGACATCGGGCGCATGGTTGCGTTGAATGACTCGGTCGGTTCGGGTTTGAAGCGTCATCCTTTATCAAGCGGTAGAAAGGAAAAGGCTGATAAATGATAAGCGGTGTACCGCTACGGTGACATTTGCTACTCAAAGTCGCGTATACGCGACATTTCGCCAAGGCAGCGGCCCGCATTTGGAGGTGGCGCAGTCCGCAGCCCACCCCTGAAGCCCTTGCAGGAGTGAGCCTGCTCGCGATAGCGGAGTTTCAGACACATGAATATTGAATGACACACCGTTATCGCGAGCAGGCCCACTCCTACAATTGGAGCGAGTGTGGTCTGCAAGTTATGGGTTGTTTGTCATTTTGGCGGCTAGCTACTTGTCGTGATCAATATCCAGTTTGGTAAACGTCACCTGTCCACCCTCACTGGTATAGCCGGTGTTGTCCTGCACATACACGCCGGCCTTGAAGTACAGCGGCTTGTCGCGCCAGGTCGCGCTGATCTGGGAGTCCCACTGATAGCCCGCCGCACTCACGCCCAGGGCACCGCCGGGGCTCAAGTGGATGAGGTAGTTGAATTCGCGATCAAGCTTGACGCCGGTGGCGAGGGTGATGACGCGGCTTTCGGCGTCGTCCGGGCGCATGCGCACTTTGATCACCAGATTGCCGGTCTGGGTTTTTTCCTTGTACTGATATTCGAGCTTGACCATCGGCCGCTGGCTTTCGTACGCGTGAATCTGGCCGATGACGATCTTGCCCGAGCTCGGCACCTTGTTCACCGCGAGGGTGGCGCGCAGCAGGTTGTCGGCGTCCGGGTAGTACCAGTTGCGCAGGGTGCCGTTGCTGTAGGTTTCGCGCAGTTCGGTACGCGGGTAGATGGCGTTTTCGGTTTTCGAGCCAGTCACCGGGGACCAGAAGAACAGGGTGCCGGTGTCGGAATGGAAGTACTGATCCTTGAAGCCATCCACCAGTTTCGAGGTTTCGACGGTGTACGGCGGGCTGCCAACAGGAACGCTGAGGTTCCAGGTTGCGAGGTCGATCATGACGGTTCTTCCAATCAATTCATCCGGAACGCCGGTGCCAGAAGCTCTAGCCCGCGCGTTTTCGGGCGTCTTTATAAGCGTAGCGGCAATTTTTGTTAATGCCCGTCCGGCGATTACTTGACGTCAAAGTCCTGTCGAAATGCCATCCCGCCCGGTTTTCGGGGGCTGTAGCGGTGACCGTTAGTCGGCTGGGTTGAGCATTGTTTAAATGATGGCGGGATGACAGCTTCTGCTTTCACTGATCCGCGTCTAGAGTGAAGGCTCAGTACGTCTATGGTTTTGCCGGCAACCGGTCCCGATAAGAGAAGCAGCATGGAATGCGCGCAACCCCAGCCAGGTGAAGGCAGCTCGGTCCTTTTGATCGTCGATGATTACCCCGAAAATCTGATCAGCATGCGCGCGTTGCTGCAGCGTCAGGATTGGCACGTGATGACCGCCGCCTCCGGTTTCGAGGCGCTGAACCTTTTGCTCGAACACGACATCGACCTGGTCCTGCTCGATGTGCAGATGCCCGGCATGGACGGTTTCGAGGTCGCGCGGCTGATGCGCGGCAGCCAGCGCACGCGGCTGACGCCGATCATTTTCCTCACCGCCAACGAGCAATCCCAGGACGCCGTGATCAAAGGCTATGCCAGCGGCGCGGTGGATTACCTGTTCAAGCCGTTCGATCCGCAAATCCTCAAGCCCAAGGTCCAGGCGCTGCTCGAGCACCAGCGCAATCGCCGTGCCTTGCAACGCCTGAGTCATGACCTGGAAGTGGCGCGCGCCTTCAATGCCTCGGTGCTGGACAACGCCGCCGAAGGCATTCTGGTGTTGAGCGAGGACGGCGTGATCCGCTTCGCCAATCCGGCGATTTCGCGGTTGCTCAATGCGCCGGTGAAGGATCTGGAAGGCAAGGAGTTTCTCGATTTCCTGCAGAAGCCACACATTCCCCTGTGGGCCGATTCCGAGTTCTACGCCGGCTACCAACGCGGTGAAACCCTGCGCCTGCATGATGCGTTGTTGCGTACTGCGCCCGGGCAGCAAGTGCCGGTGGCCTTGTCCTGCGCGCCGCTGCCCTCGGAGCAGCATGCGATGGTGGTGACGGTGCTGGACATGTCGGTGGTGCGTCACTTGCACCAGCAACTGGAGTTCCAGGCGGTGACCGATCCGCTGACCGGTCTGCTCAACCGGCGCGGGTTCTACCAGACCGTGGAAAACCTGCTGTTGCGCGGCGAACGCAGCGACAGCAGTTGGGTGTTGCTCTACCTCGATCTCGACGGCTTCAAACGGGTCAACGATTCCCTCGGTCACGATGCCGGCGACCGCGTGTTGCGCTGGGTTTCCGAGCAATTGAAAGCGTGCCTGCGGCCGTTCGATATTCTCGCGCGCATGGGCGGCGATGAATTCACCGCGCTGCTGGATCTGGAATTCCCCGAGCAAGCGGCGAAGATTGCCGAAAAACTCATCGAACGGGTATCGGTGTGTCAGCAGATCGAAGGTCTGGATATCGTTCTTGGCGCCAGTATCGGCATCGCCACCTATCCTGACTGCGGGCGCAATCTCGACGGCTTGCTGCGCGCCTCGGACATCGCTATGTACGAGGCCAAGCGCGCCGGGCGTCAGCAATATCGTTTCTATGACCCTGAAATGAACGGCCGCGCACGCTCGCGTCTGATGCTGGAAGACAGCGTGCGCGAGGCCATCGAGAATCGCGATTTCAATCTGGTCTATCAGCCGCAGGTGGCGATCGGCAGCGGACAGATCCGTGGGTTCGAGGCGTTGCTGCGCTGGCAGCATCCGAGCGTCGGCGATGTGCCGCCGGGGTTGTTTCTGCCATTGCTGGAAGAGGCGCGCTTGATCAGTCGCCTCGGCAGCTGGATCTATCACCGTGGCGCCGGTCAGCGTAAAGCCTGGGAAACCTTGTTCGCTGAAGATCTGGTGCTCGGCGTGAGCCTGAGCAATACCCAGTTCGGCCTGCCGAATCTGGTCACTGAATTGCGTCAAGTCATGGAACGCCATGCGCTGCAACCGCGGCAACTGGAAGTCGAAGTCACCGAAGAAGCGTTGATGCAAGACCCGGACGAAACCCGCAAGCAACTGCGGCTGCTGCGTCATCTCGGGGTGCGCGTGGCGCTGGATGATTTTGGTTCGGGGCCGTGCTCGCTGGCGCATCTGCGCGATCTGGAGCTGGACACGCTGAAGCTCGACCGCCACTTGATCGCGCGCCTGCCGGACTCGCCTCGTGATGCGGCGCTGGTGCGCATGGTCATCGACCTGTGCAAGCAATACGGTCTGCTGGTGATTGCCGAAGGAGTGGAAACCCTCGAGCAATATCAGTGGCTGCAAGCCCATGGCTGCGAGTATGTGCAGGGCTTCCTCGTCGCGCGGCCGTTGATCGCCGAAGACGCGGTCAGCTTCGTCGAACCCTTTGACTGGAGCGCGCTGCCCGGTTGAATTCGCTACACTGGCGGACCTTTTTCGAACCGCGTCGCTTGTCCATGACTGTGTTGAAGTACCTCCAGGCCTACCCCGCGCAATTGCAGGATCAGGTGCGCCAACTGATTGCCGAAGGGCGTCTGGGTGAATACCTGAATCAGCGCTATTCAGGGCGACACGACGTGCAGAGCGACAAGGCCTTGTACAGCTACGCGCTGGATCTCAAGCAGCAGTACATGCGTAATGCGCCGGCGATCGACAAAGTGCTGTTCGACAACCGCCTCGACCTGACCCACCGCGCGCTCGGTCTGCACACCACGGTGTCACGGGTGCAGGGCGGCAAGCTCAAGGCCAACAAGGAAATCCGCATCGCCGCGCTGTTCAAGGACGCTGCGCCGGATTTTCTGAAGATGATCGTGGTGCACGAGCTGGCGCACTTCAAGGAATCGGAGCACAACAAGGCGTTCTATAAACTGTGCGAGCACATGCTGCCGGGGTATCACCAGATCGAGTTCGATCTGCGTGTGTACCTGACGTGGCGGGATATGCAGTAAAGATCAAAAGATCGCAGCCTTCGGCAGCTCCTGCAGTTGAAATGCGATCTTCTGTAGGAGCTGCCGAAGGCTGCGATCTTTTAACGGTGGGAGTGTTTAGATGGACGTAAGCAAGACCAAAAGCAGTTTCTATCGCCGTTTGTACGTGGCTTATCTCATCGATAGCGGCCTGGCGCCGAGTGTGCCGACGCTGACCGAAGTCACCGGCATGCCGCGACGCACGGCGCAGGACACGATTGCCGCGCTGGCCGATCTGGACATCATCTGCGAGTTCGAACAGGAAGAGGGCGCACGCAATCATGCCGGGCGCTATCGGATTCGCGAGTGGGGAGCGATTGATCGCGGATGGATCGAGCGCAATTTGCGGCAGATAAAAGCGGTGCTGGAATACCCCTGATTCCTGCGGCGCCTGAACTGACGCAATCGCTGGCAAGCCAGCTCCCACAGGGATCTCCAGCGAACACGGTTTTCGTGAACGAGCGATGAACCTGTGGGAGCTGGCTTGCCAGCGATGAGGCCCTCAAGAACGACGCATGCCGATATGTGGAATGTCATCCTCAAGATATTCCTCACCCACCACGACAAACCCGTACCTGCCGTAATACCCCTGCAGATGCGCCTGTGCTGACAAATAGATCGGCACCTGCGGCCAGTGCTTTTCGGCCTGCTTCAGCGCCTGTTCCATCATCGCGTGGCCCAACCCTTTGCCACGGCCGGCGGGCGCGGTCACCACGCGGCCAATCACCACGTCGCCGCCCTGGGATTCCGGATCCAGCAGGCGCAGGTAAGCCATCAACTGATCATCCTCCCAACCCATCAGGTGATGGGTATCGCCCTCCAGATCCTGGCCGTCGAGATCCGGGTAGGCGCATTTCTGTTCGACCACGAATACATCAGAGCGCAGCTTCAACGAGGCGTACAACTGCTCTTTGCCCAGATCGCGATGATGTTTGCAGATCCACTCGATTGTCATTTTTCGATTCCTTGACCATGTCGCCCGATACTAAGCGCAGCTGCGCCATATGTCTGTATGGCGCAACAGTCTGTGATAAAGGTCAAAATGCCACCATTCCTTTCTCGCGCCCGCCGAGACTTTGTGTAATCTGCTCAAGAGCACTGCGCACTGGTTCCCATGAGCTAATGTTCAATGCTTGGGTTTTGCCGGTAAGGGGCCTTTGGTTTTGACGTGAAACCACGTCGGGCGGTTGCCCGCTGAGGATGTTCAAGCATGCTGCGATTGCTTCAAGCCGTTGCTTTGATCGTACTGCTGGTGCTGGGCCAGGATGCTGCGGCGCAGAAGCTGCGGCTGGCGTTCGATAATTGGCCGCCGTTTACCGACGATGCACTGGTCAACGGTGGACTGGCCACCGACATTGTCAGCACCGCACTGGCTCGCGCCGGTTATGCCAGCGGTTACGAACAAGTGCCGTGGGCGCGAGCATTGCTGGGGATTGGCGAGGGGCGTTACGACGTACTGGTCAACGCCTGGTACAACGACGAACGCACGCAGATCGGTCAGTTTTCCGGTGAGTACCTGATCAACCGCATCCGCTTCCTCAAGCGCAAAGACGCACCCATCGACTACAGCAACCTCGAGCAACTGCACACTTACCCGATTGCCGTGGTGCGCGGGTACGCCTATTCCGCACCTTTCGATGCCGATACGGCGATGCAGAAAGTCCCTGTGCACAACTTCGCCATGGGCGTGCGCATGCTCGCGGCGGACCGGGTCAAGCTGACCC
Source organism: Pseudomonas sp. AC255 (assembly GCF_979258175.1). Classification (NCBI taxonomy): domain Bacteria; kingdom Pseudomonadati; phylum Pseudomonadota; class Gammaproteobacteria; order Pseudomonadales; family Pseudomonadaceae; genus Pseudomonas; species Pseudomonas sp. AC255. The sequence continues at coordinate 5,801,102 of NZ_OZ409841.1, forward strand.
TGGAGGATGAGTACGTGGCCAAGTATTACCTGGCACGGGAATCGGCCAAGGTACGCAATTCGGTGGAGTTTTTACCCAAGCCGTTGAGTGAGAATAGCCTGCATATTCTGGTCAGCCTGAAGAACCCGCAGCATGAGCAGATCGTCGCCGGGTTTGATCGAGCGATCGAGGCGATGAAGGCTGACGGGACTTATGAGAAGTTATTGCGGCGGCATGGAATGTGAAGGGTGATCCGGCAATTTCTTTGTGGCTGATGACCTCTTCGCGAGCAGGCTCGCTCCCACAATTTGAAATGCATACCCTGTGGGAGCGAGCCTGCTCGCGAACGCGTCGTCTCAGGCGCCGCTGATTTCGGCAGTGTCCTTGATCAAATGCGCCGCCAACGTCCGAAGCGGCCCCAACTGCCGGCAAATCAGCGCCAGCTGCGTCTGCACCAACCGTTGCCCTTCATCGATTTCATCCGGCATCTGTTCCAGCTCATTGGCCAGCGCTTCCTCGTCATCACTCTGAATCGCAATCGGCTGCTTGCTCGCCAGGCCTTGGGCGATTTCGTCGATGCTGGTCGCCAGTTTCACCCCGGCGCCTTCGATCAGATGCTCGCGCACCTCCGCTGGTAACTGTGTTTCACGGTGCGCGCCGAGCCCTGACAAATAGCTGAGCAACGTGTGCGATAGCACCAGGAAGCGGAAGCCGACATCCGCCTCCTTACGGAAATGCCCCGGCTCCATGAGCATGTTCGCCAGTGTTGTCGACAGCGCTGCGTCAGCGTTATGGGCGTTGCGTCGGGCCAGGCGATAAGCGAGGTCATCGCTTTTGCCGGCGGCGTATTGCTGCATGATCTGGCGCAGGTAGATGCTGTTGCAGGTCAGGGTGTTGGCCAGCACTTTGTTCAGGCGCCGACCCTGCCAGTCCGGCAGGAACAGGAACACCGCCAGACCTGCGATCAGGCTGCCCAGCAGGGTATCGAACAGCCGTGGCAGGAACAGCCCGTAGCCATCGCCGACCTGATTGAAGCAGAACAGCACCATGATCGTGATCGCCGCCGTCGCCAGGGTGTAGCGGGTGGTGCGGTTGGTGAAGAACACTACCCCGGCAGCGATGGCGAAGCACGATTGCACCACCGGGTTGGGGAACAGATCGAACAGCGCCCACGCCACCGTCAGGCCAATGGCCGTGCCGATGATCCGCTGGCCGAGTTTGCGCCGGGTGGCGCCGTAGTTCGGCTGGCAGACGAACAGCGTGGTGAGGATGATCCAGTAGCCTTGCGACGGGTGAATCAGGTGCACCATGCCGTAGCCGATGCTCAGTGCCAGCGGCAAGCGCAGGGCATGGCGGAACAGCAGCGAGGTCGGCGTCAGTTGCGTACGCAGGCGAATCCATACGTCCTTGAGATTGCGCGGTGAACGGTCGAGCAGGCTGCTGTCGGTGGCGTCCGCCAGAGCATCGGGGTTGCTGGCATCGCTAAGCAGGCGGTCGAGGGTGCCGAGGTTGGCCGCCAAGGCGCGCAGCGAGCGCAGCAGGCCGCGCCATGCCGGATTGCTCTGGATGCGCAAGTGTTCGAGGGAGGCATGCAGGTCGTTCAGGGCTTCGGCGAAACTGGCGTCATAGATGAACGGCTGGCGCATCTGGATTGACTCGGCCAAGGCCCGGCAGGCCTTGCCTTGCTGGCGCAGCAGGCGCTGGCAGCGAAACAGCACGTCGCTGTGGAAGAACGCCTCGGCCAGCGCGTTATACGGGTAGTGCGAAGAGCTGGCGCGTTCGTGAATGTCCTGCGCGAGGAAATACAGCTTCAGATAACGGCTGACTTTCGAGCCCGGTCGACCGTTGCCGACCCGATGCAGGATGATTTCCTTGGCCGTGTTCAGGGCGGCGACCACCCGGCCATTCTGCTGCGCCAGTTCGAGGCGGCGGGCTTCGACGTCCATCTGCCGGATCGGCTCGAACAGCGAGGATTTCAGCTTCAGGTAAAGTCCCAGTTCACGGAACAGCCGCGCCAGACTTTGCTGCACCGGTTGATTGGAAAACAGTGCCTGCCACAGCACCGAGAGCAGGCCGTACCACGCCGCGCCAGCGACCAGCAGCATCGGTTCATGCCAGAAATCAGTGACCGCGCCGCCGCGCTGATCAACGCCGATCATCGTGTACACCGACAGAATCAGCGTCGCCGAGGCGATCGCGCCGTAACGCTCGCCCAGCGCACCGAGCATGGTCAGGCCGAAACTGGCCAGTGCCAGGGCCACGGCGAAAATGATCGGGTAGGGAAACAGCAATTCCACCGACAGCGCGGCGATGCTGAAACACACCAGCGTCACCGCCAGAGCGTTGAGACGACCCTGCCAACTGTCGTCGGTTTCGGCCAGGGCGCTGGCGATGATGCCGAGGAACAACGGGATCAGCAGGCCCATTTCATCCTGATACCAGCACAGCGCCATGCTGCCGGTCAGGGCGATGAATACCCGCACGCTGTAACTGAATTTATCCAGCGCCCAAAGGCGCCGCAAAGACTGACGAAACGAGGTCGAGGACATGAAGTGCGAAGGCCTTCCGAGGCGATGCCGCTAAATTGAGCCAGTAATGACGCCGACGCAATGGCGCCGAGCACATCTGACAGCAAAAAGTGTTCCTTGATCGCCCGCCCCCCTGTAGATACCGTCTTGAGCCTCACCGGGCAAGCGCAAGTTTCGGGTCATATGGCAGTCCTGACTTGAGCACTCCGTAAATGAAGTGCAGCAGCTTGCGCATTGCTGCGCAGATGATCTGCTTGGGGGCCTTGCCATTGGCTTCCAGGCGTTCTTTCATCGCCTTGATCGCCTTATTGTGTTTCAGCGCCACCATGCCAGGCATGTAAAGGCCTGCACGCAGCCGTGCTGACCCTACTCTTGAGATCAGGGTGTGACCTTTGAGCTTTCCTGATTCCTGCAGCTTTGGATTGAGCCCTGCGGCAGCGACCAGTTGGCGAGGATCACTGTATTTGCGCAGGTCACCCAGTTCGGCGAGCAATCGTTCAAGCGTTTTTTGTCCGATGCCGTCGATGGTTACGATGAGATCCCGCATCTGACGCATATCCGGGTCGTCATCGATGTGTTTTTTGATCGCCTTATGCGTTTCTACGATCTCTTTTTCGATATGGCGCAGAACGGAGTTGATCGAGTCTTTGACCTTTTCGTCGGAAACGTCCAGACGATTAAGCTCCATTTGTTCCATTTCCTGAAGGTCATCCAGGCGGCGCACCATTGCTTTTAACTGGCGGTATTTCAGCGGCTCAGGCGCCCATGGGTGAAGTTTTTGATCCTTTTCCCGGGCAAAGTCGGCGATCAGTTTGGCATCGCTTTTATCGGTCTTGATGCGGCGCAGTTCGCTGTCAGCGTACGCTTTGGTCGTAGCCGGGTTCACGACGCAGACCCGGAAGCCTTTGTTGTAAACGAATTCCGCGAGCTCCAAGTGGTAGACGCTGGTGGCTTCCATCACGATCAGGGCCGAACGCTCGGCGTTTTTTTCTAGCCACGCCTCAAACTCTTTAAAGCCCTTTGGATCGTTGGCCAGCTTGGCCTTGGTTTTGTGCTTGCCGTTGGGCTGGTGTGTAGCGATATCAAAGGTGTTCTTTGCGATGTCGACGCCAACGAAACCGGACATGATCGTTTCTCCACTTGTTCCCTGTTGCGATCATCACGTCACTCTGTCCAACCTTGCGAATGCGGGCTCTCGCCGCAGGCGGGCCCAAGATACCGTGCGAACTGTACGAGTGAGTGTGGAGGGCTGGAGCACGATCTACGTCACAGGCAAAAAGCCTAAGGAGCTGCGCGGCTTCCAAGTCCCTCCCTCGATGATCAGTCGAGAACTATCGCTCCTGACGGAGCGTTAGTCGAGATACAAGGAGCTGCCGAAGGCTGCGATCTTTTGACTTTGATGTGTAAAAACAAGATCAAAAGATCGCAGCCTTCGGCAGCTCCTACACGGGGAGTGTTGTTCCGGTCAGACGAACTGCGCAGCAGAGTAGCCCGAGGCCCAGGCCCACTGGAAATTGAAGCCGCCCAGATGCCCAGTGACGTCGAGCACTTCCCCAATAAAGTACAGGCCCGGGCTTTTCAGCGATTCCATGGTCTTGGACGACACCTCGCGGGTATCGACGCCACCCAGAGTCACCTCAGCCGTGCGATAGCCTTCGGTCCCCGCCGGCACGACTTTCCAGCTGCCAAGCTTCTCGGCAATCTCCGCCAGTTCGGCGTGGGTGTACTGCTTCATCGGTTTGGAGACAAACCAGTTGTCCGCCAGCAGATTGGCCATCTTCTTGGTGAAGATCTCGCCAAGCAAAGTTTTCAACTCGCTGTTCGGGCGTTCGGCGACTTGCTGTTGCAGCCAGCTCGCGGCGTCGTGATCCGGCAGCAGGTTGATCTCCACCGTGTCGCCGGGCTCCCAGAACGAACTGATCTGCAAGATCGCCGGGCCACTGAGGCCACGATGGGTGAACAGGATGTTCTCGCGAAAGCTCTGGTCATTGCAGCTGACCAGACAATCCACCGAAGTGCCGGACAGCTCTGTGCACAACTCCTTCAGCTGGTCGGTGATGGTGAACGGCACCAGCCCGGCGCGGGTCGGCAGCAGTTCATGGCCGAACTGTTTGGCGACCTGGTAACCGAAACCGGTAGCGCCCAGGGTCGGAATCGACAGGCCGCCGGTGGCGATCACCAGCGATTGGCACTGGACCTGACCGAGGGTGGTGTCGAGCAGGTAGCCGCTGTCGGTTTTTTCGATGGTCTGGATCGAGGTGTCCAGGTGCAGCTCGACGCCGGCCTGATCGCATTCATCAAGGAGCATGCCGAGGATGTCGCTGGACTTGTTATCGCAGAACAGCTGGCCGAGTTTCTTCTCGTGGTACGGCACACCGTGCTTGCCCACCAGACCGATGAAATCCCACTGGGTGTAACGCGCCAGCGCCGATTTGCAGAAATGCGGATTCTGCGAGAGGAAATTGCCCGGTTCGGTGTACATGTTGGTGAAATTGCAGCGACCGCCGCCGGACATGAGGATTTTCTTGCCGGCCTTGTTCGCGTGGTCGAGCAGCAACACCTGACGCCCGCGCCCGGCGGCAGTCAGGGCACACATCAAGCCGGCCGCGCCAGCGCCAATGATCACGACTTCGGTAGAGCGCAAAACGGTGTCCTCTTGGTGGGTCGCTACAAAACAAACTGTGGGAGCGAGCCTGCTCGCGAAAGCGTTGTGTCATTCAACAATGATGTCGACTGACAGATTGCATTCGCGAGCAGGCTCGCTCCCACAGGGGATCTCCTATGGATGGAAGATCGCTTACAGAATACGCACGCGCAACGAGCGGCCCTTGATCTTGCCGTCGTTCAGGCGCTGCAAGGCCTGCATGGCCACGGTGCGCTCGACAGCGACGTAGGCCTGGAAATCGAAGATCGCGATCTTGCCGACCTGCGCACCGGGAATGCCCGCTTCGCCGGTCAGTGCGCCAAGAATGTCGCCCGGGCGCACTTTGTCTTTGCGGCCAGCGCCGATGCACAGGGTGGTCATCGGCGGTTGCAGCGGCGCCAGGCCCTGGGACTTGAGGTTGTCGATCTGATCCCAGTTCAGGGGCGCTTTCTGCAGTTGTTCGATGGCTTGCGCACGATGAGCTTCGGACGGCGCGACCAGACTGATGGCGATGCCTTTCTCGCCGGCACGACCGGTACGGCCAACGCGGTGGATGTGGATTTCCGAATCGCGAGCCAGCTCGACGTTGATCACCATGTCCAGCGCATCGATATCCAGACCACGGGCTGCGACGTCGGTGGCGACCAGCACCGAGGTGCTGCGGTTGGCGAACATCGCCAGTACTTGATCGCGGTCACGCTGTTCCAGATCGCCGTGCAGGCCAACAGCGGAAATGCCTTTGGCGGTCAGGTGATCGACGGTTTCCTGCACTTGCTGCTTGGTGAAGCAGAACGCCACGCAGGACGCCGGACGGAAGTGGTGCAGGACCTTGGTCACCGCGCTCATGCGCTCTTCCGGGGAAATCTCGTAGAAGCGCTGCTCGATCTGCGTGTCGTCGTGGAAGGCTTCAGCCTTGACGGTCTGCGGATCGCGCATGAATTTCGAGGCCAGTTGCTTGATGCCCACCGGGTAGGTCGCGGAGAACAGCAGAGTCTGCCGGCGCTCCGGGGTCTTGATGATGATGTCTTCGATGGCGTCGTAGAAGCCCATGTCGAGCATGCGGTCGGCTTCGTCGAGGATCAGCGTGTTCAGGCCATCGAGCACCAGCGAACCCTTGCGCAAATGCTGCTGAATGCGCCCCGGGGTGCCGACGATGATGTGCGCGCCGTGCTCCAGCGAAGCGATCTGCGGGCCGAACGACACGCCGCCGCACAGGGTCAGGACCTTGATGTTGTCTTCGGCACGGGCCAGACGACGGATTTCCTTGGCCACCTGGTCGGCCAGCTCACGCGTCGGGCAGATCACCAGTGCCTGGCAACCGAAGTAGCGCGGGTTGATCGGGTTGAGCAGGCCGATGCCGAACGCGGCGGTCTTGCCGCTGCCGGTCTTGGCCTGGGCGATCAGGTCCATCCCCTTGAGGATCACCGGCAAGCTCTGCGCCTGGATCGGCGTCATCTGGGCATAACCGAGTGATTCGAGGTTAGCCAGCATGGCGGCGGACAGCGGCAGAGTATTAAAAGCGGTGGCGATGGTGGTCACGGGACTGGCCTGCAAAACAAAATGTCGCGCAGTGTAGCAGCCCCGTGCCGGTTTCCTCGACAGTTCTGGACGAACAGCGATTGAACCCGAGGCAGGGATTAACTGTGGCGAGGGGATTTATCCCCGCTGGGGTGCGTAGCGCCCCCCAAAAAGATGAATGCGATCAGCCTGACTGGCCGAGGCGACAGCAGAAGCAGAGGGGCGCTACGCGCCCCAACGGGGATAAATCCCCTCGCCACAGAGCTCTCCCCCACACATCAGTGCTCGATGTGCTCTTCCGGGCGCTTGGCGCGGCGCCCGTCTTCCTTCGACAGTTGCGAGAAGATCGTCGCCGCCAGCATCGCCATCACGCCGACCGTGACGAAGGTCAGTTGGAACGCACCGAGTACGGTTTCCACGCCATCGTTGCCGACCTTCGCAGTGAAGCCGCCGAGCAGCGCGCCGGCGCAGGCCACGCCGAGGCTCAGCGACAATTGCGCGACCACCGACAGCAAACTGTTGCCGCTACTGGCGCTGGCATCGTCGAGGTCGATCAGCGTCACCGTATTCATCGCGGTGAATTGCAGCGAGTTGATTGCCCCCAGCACCGCCAGCAGGCATAGCAGCAGCCAGTACGGCGTCTGCTCGCTGACCAGGCCCATGCTCGCCAGCATGATCCCCAACGCCAGGGTGTTGCCGGTGAGCACGATGCGATAGCCGAGACGTTCGATCAGCGGCCGCGCGACCCACTTGGCGACCATCGCCGCAGCGGCCAGCGGCAACATGCTCATCCCGGCTTGCGAGGGCGAATAACCCAGCGCCACTTGCAGCAACAACGGCACCAGAAATGGCAAAGCGCCGCTGCCCAGTCGCGCGAACAGGTTGCCGAGGATGCCGACGGCGAAGGTGCGGGTCTTGAATAATGACGGCGCGAACAACGGGTTTTCGATGTGCCCGGCGCGCAGCCAGTACGCCGCCAGACAGGCCATGCCGGCGAATAGCAGCAGCATCACCCGCAGGTGCGGCAGGTGCAGTTCGCCAAGACCTTCCATGGCGATGGTGATGAGGATCATCGCCGCGCCGAACAGCAAAAAGCCGAGGCTATCGAAGCGGGTGCGCTCCGTGCCGCGCAGGTCGGGAATGAACTTCCACACCGCATAACAGCCGATCACCCCGACCGGCAGATTGATCAGGAAGATCCAGTGCCACGTCACGTATTCCACCATCCAGCCGCCCATGGTCGGGCCGATCAGCGGGCCGAGCAGGCCGGGAATGGTGATGAAACCCATGATCCGCACCAGTTCCGAGCGCGGGTAGGCACGCAGCACCACCAGCCGCCCGACCGGCAACATCAGCGCACCGCCGAGGCCCTGGATCACCCGTGCGCCGATAAGCATGCTCAGGCTGCTGGATAACGCGCAGAGCAACGAGCCGAAGCTGAACAGCAGAATCGCGCCGAAGAAGATTTTCTTGGTGCCGAAGCGGTCGGCGATCCAGCCAGAGGCCGGGATCAGCAGGGCCACGGTGAGCATGTAGGCGATGATCACACCCTGCATGCGCAACGGGTCTTCGGCCAGATCGCTGGCCATGGCCGGCAGCGCGGTGTTGAGGATGGTCCCGTCGAGGGACTGCATGAAGAACGCAATGGCGACGACCCACGGCAACCAGCGGGCGGTGATGGCGTCGAGAGGCGGGCGGTTGGGCATGGAACCTCTTGTGGTCTGTTTGATGATCGTTCCCACGCTCTGCGTGGGAATGCCTCAACGGACGCTCTGCGTCCGCTTTTGGCTGGGACGCGGAGCGTCCCGGGCTGCATTCCCACGCGGAGCGTGGGAACGATCGCCGTCAGAGGGTCAGGGTCAACCGGCTGACCAGCGCCCCCGGCAACAGCGATGACGAGGTATTGCGCTGGCTGTACGTACTCGCCGACAGCAGCAGCTCACGCTCGGTGGTCAGTGCCTCCAACTGCGAACCGAGCAGGTTGTAGGCGCTATCGTCGAAGCGCATGGTGCTGACCGGCGCCTGGATTTCGCCGTTCTCGACCCAGAAGGTCGCGAAGCGGGTCATGCCGGTCATGCGCGCCGCCGGTTGATCCGAGTAGTTCAGATACCACAGGTTGCTGATGTACAGCCCGGTGCCCAACTGCTTCAGGATCTCTTGCTGCGACAGATCACCGGCGGCCATGTTCAACGCACTGGGCATCTCGCCGCCGCCCGCACCGTTCGCCGCCAGACCATATTCGGCGGCGCTGCGCGAGCCCACCAGTTGATCGCCGGCCTTGCCCTCGATGATCAGACGCAGATCGCTGCGCGGATAACCCTCGGCGGAAAACGCCGGGCTCAGGGACTCGCTGACTTTTTCGTCCAGCGACAGCAACGGGCTGAACGCCTGATCGCCGACGTAGAGCTTCTGCAACGGGCTGCTCTTGCTGGCGATCGATTGCGCCGAGAACCCGCCCCAACTGAGCATGCCCATGATTTCTTCCAGTGCCGCCGGTGCCAGATAGGCGCGGTACTGCCCCGGTGCCAGGGTGCGTAACGGTCGGCCGAGAAACTCAAGCTGTTCGCGTGCCTGGGCGAAACGGCGGGCGAAGCCCTCGTCGCTCCAATCGTGGCCGGCATAGCTGGCCTTCACCGCTTCGCCGTTTTCGTGGAACAGGCTGAAGTCGAAATTGAAGCTGTTGGCTTCATGCCAGCCGAACGCGCCAGCGGAGCTGGCAAAGCCACGGCTGATCGGACCGGCAGCATAAAAACCGACCAGATCGAGACCTTCAGCGGCGGCGCAGATTTGCCCGACGACATCTTCGGTGTCCGGCAGTGGATGCGCTTGTACGTGCGTGCTCTGCCAGCTGTTGTGATTGAGCAGCAAGTACGGGTCCTGCGGCAGCAGCGGCAAGGTTTCGCGCAATTGTTGCAGGCCTTCGGCGAGCCGTTGCAGATCGGCTTCCTGATCCCCGGACAAGGTGATCTGCAGGTCGGCGTGGCGACCGTCGTTGATCAGTTTCAGGCCGACGTTGGCCTGCTGCACTTGCCCGGCCTGGCGCACCTTGGCGTGATTGAAGCGCACGAACGCCGAGGCTTCGGCGGCGTAGCTGAGCGTGAACTGTTCCGGCTCGCGCACGCTGTCGCGCAGCCAGTTGACCATGACCTTGAAGGCGTCGGACTGACGCTTCGAAATGCTCATCAGGCGTCTCCCCCAAACACATCAATGTTGCTGAATACGCAGGCCGGCGAAGCATGGCCGACGCGAATCACCTGGTTCGGTTCGCCCTTGCCGCAGTTCGGCGTGCCCAGCACCTTGACGGTGCTGGCATCGCCGACGGCGCGCAGGCTCTTCCAGAAGTGCGCGGAAATCGCCCGGTAGTTGGGGTTTTTTACCACGCCTTTCAGTTCACCATGCTCGATCAACTGGCCCCATTCGCAGCCGAACTGGAATTTGTTGCGCGCATCGTCGATCGACCACGAACGGTTGGTGCTCATCAGAATGCCGTGCTCGATACCGCCGATCATCTGCTCCAGCGTTTGATCACCCGGCTCGATGTTGAGGTTGGCCATGCGGTCGATCGGCGGCCGGTTCCAACCGCAGGCGCGGCTGTTGGCAACGCCATCGAGGCCGGCGCGATATTGCGACAGCGCTCCGCCTAGTGGCCGCAGCAACAGGCCGTCGCGAATCAGGAATTGTTTGCTCGCCGCGGTGCCGTCGTCGTCATGGCCGTAGCTGGCGAGTTCTTCCGGGATGCCGGGGTCGAAAGTCACGTTGAGCAAATTCGAGCCGTATTGCAGGCTGCCGAAATCGCTGGTCTTGACGAAACTGGTGCCGGCGTAATTGCGCTCATCGCCGAGGATGCGGTCGAGCTCCAGCGGGTGACCGATGGATTCGTGGATCTGCAGCATCATCTGATCGGGCATCAGCAGCAGGTCGCGCCGGCCTTGCGGGGTGTTCGGCGCGAGCAGCAATTGCAGGGCCTGATCGGCGACTTGCGGACCGGCACCGACCAGGCCGCAACGGCTGATGACGTCGGCGCCACCCTGCTGGCCGAAGTTCTCGCGGCCGAGGCTGCGGGTCTGGCTGTCGTTGCCGTCGTAGGCGGTGACGTCGAGGCTCGGATAGACAAAGCGCTGGGCCTGACGCAATTCGGCGCCGGCGCTGCTCAGGTAGATCTGCTCGACGTTAGTGATGCCGATGCTCACCTGCCAATTGACCAGGCGTTCATCCTTGGGCACCGAGGCGGACTCCGCACCGAGCAGATCGAAGCATTCGCTCAGGGACGGGAAGGGCTGTTCGAGATTGGGTGAAAAATAATCAGCGCGATCGCTGGAAAGCGGCTGCTCGCGCAGATCGAGCAAGGCGTGCGGCTTGAGCCGGCGGGCCTGTTGCTCAGCGCGCTCGAGAGCGGCTTGCAGGCCTTGTTGCGAGAGGTCATTGGTCGCCGCATAGGCTTCGACGCCATTGACCCGGACGGTGAGCATCACCCCTTCATCGCGGCTCAAACTCGGCGGTTCGGCGACGTTCTTGCGCACCGATAGATACTGCCCGGACTCGCGCACATATCGCAGGGAAAAAATTCAGCGCCCGTGCGCAAGGCAGCAAAGCGCTGCTTGAGCTGGGGGTGGAAATCGAACATTCGGGAACCTCCTTGTAATGGAGTAGCGGCATGGCGACAGCGGGGAGGGGTGAAACGGTTGCGCGAGGTCTAGAGTAGGCCTGCGTGGGGGTAGGATCAAGTGAAGAGGGGGTGTAGGGGGATTTACTGTGCAGCGGGGAAGTGTGTGTTGCTGTGAGGGCCTCTTCGCGAGCAGGCTCGCTCCCACAGGGGATTTGTGAATGCCACAGATCCAGTGTGGGAGCGAGCCTGCTCGCGAAGGCGGCGCCTCGGTACTACGACTTACTGCGTAACCGGGGTGATATCCCGCATCGGCTTGCCTTTGACCGGCGCGCCGTTCGCGACGTAATAAGCAGCGGTGCTGCGCGGCAGCGGCTTGCGGCCACGGATCCTGTCGGCGATTTTCTCGGCCATCATGATCGTCGGCGCGTTGAGGTTGCCGGTGGTGATGATCGGCATGATCGAGGCATCGACCACGCGCAGGCTCTGCATGCCGTGCACACGACCTTCGCCATCGACCACGGCCATCTCGTCGGTGCCCATCTTGCACGAGCAGGACGGGTGGAACGCGGTTTCGGCGTGCTCGCGGATGAACTTGTCGAGCTGCTCATCGGTTTGCACTTCGATGCCCGGGCTGATTTCGCGACCACGGAACGCGTCGAGAGCCGGTTGCTGCATGATTTCGCGGGTCAAGCGAATACCGTCGCGGAATTCCTGCCAGTCCTGCTCGGTGGCCATGTAGTTGAAGAGGATGCTCGGGTGCTGACGCGGATCCTTGGATTTGACCTGGATGCGGCCACGGCTCGGCGAGCGCATGGAACCCATGTGCGCCTGGAAACCATGTTCTTTCACGCCGTTGCTGCCGTTGTAGTTAATCGCCACCGGCAGGAAGTGGTACTGGATGTTCGGCCATTCGAATTCCGGACGCGAACGAATGAAACCGCCGGCCTCGAACTGGTTGCTGGCGCCGATGCCGGTGCCGTTGAACAGCCACTCGGCACCGATCGCCGGCTGGTTGTACCAAAGCAGCGACGGGTACAGCGAAACCGGTTGGGTGCAGGCGTATTGCAGGTACAGCTCGAGGTGATCCTGCAGGTTTTCACCGACGCCCGGCAGATCGTGGACCACCGGGATGTCGAGGCTTTCCAGCAGTTTCGCCGGGCCGACACCGGAGCGCTGCAGAATCTGCGGCGAAGCGATGGCGCCGGAGCACAGCAGGACTTCCTTGCGCGCCTTGGCTTCAACACGTTCTTCAGCGTCGCCGATCAGGTAACGCACGCCGACCGCACGCTTGCCTTCAAAGAGAATCTTGTCGGTCAGGGCGTGGGTGACGATGGTCAGGGTCGAACGTTTTTTGGCGATGTCGAGGTAGCCACGGGCGGTGGAAGCACGGCGGCCGTTCGGCGTCACGGTGCGGTCCATCGGGCCGAAGCCTTCCTGCTGGTAACCGTTGAGGTCTTCGGTACGCGGGTAACCGGCCTGCACGCCGGCTTCAACCATGGCGTGGAACAGCGGGTTGTTGCCGGCTTTCGGCGTGGTCACGCTGACCGGGCCGTCGCCACCGTGGTAATCGTTCGGGCCGATGTCGCGGGTTTCGGCTTTGCGGAAATACGGCAGGCAATCGAGGTACGACCAGTCTTCCAGGCCCGGCAGTTTCGCCCAGCCGTCGTAGTCCATCGCGTTGCCACGGATGTAGCACATGCCGTTGATCAGCGAAGAGCCGCCAAGGCCCTTGCCGCGACCGCATTCCATCCGGCGACCGTCCATGTGTGGCTCTGGATCGGTTTCGTAGGCCCAGTTGTAGCGACGACCCTGCAGCGGGAACGCCAGCGCGGCGGGCATCTGGGTACGGAAGTCGAGGCGGTAGTCCGGCCCCCCGGCTTCGAGCAGCAGAACGGTGACGCCTTCGTCTTCAGTCAGACGGGTCGCCAGGGTGTTACCGGCCGAGCCGGCACCGATGATGATGTAGTCGAATTCTTGGGACATTGAATGCACCCTCTTTGATAGTGGTCAGGTCGGACCTTGGCGAGTGCTGTGCACTCGAATCGCTGGCAAGCCAGCTCCCACAGGGATTGGGGGCTGCCACAAATTGGGTGGACGACTCCAACCTGTGGGAGCGGGCTTGCCCGCGAAGAGGCCTTCGCGAGCAATGCAAATCTCGGGTCTTAGAACACCGAAACGTAATCGCCCAGCTCGACCTGTACCGATTTGATGCGCGTGAAGTTGTTCAGCGAGCTGATCCCGTTCTCACGGCCCACACCCGACTGCTTGTAGCCGCCGACCGGCATTTTTGCGTCGGACTCGCCCCAGGCGTTGATCCAGCAGATACCGGCTTCCAGTTGATGAATCACGCGGTGGGCGCGGTTCAGGTCTTTGGTGACGATACCGGCAGCCAGGCCGAAGTCGGTGTCGTTGGCGCGGCGGATCACTTCTTCTTCGGTTTCGTAGGAGAGGATCGCCATGACCGGACCGAAGATTTCTTCGCGGACGATGGTCATGTCGTCGGTGCAGTCGGTGAACACGGTTGGCGCAACGAACGCGCCTTTGGCGAATTCGCCGTCGGTCAGGCGACCACCGCCGCACAGGACGCGGGCACCTTGTTCCTTACCTTTTTCGATGTAGGCCAGCACGCTTTCCATGTGGGCGAAGCTGACCAGCGGGCCGAAATTGGTGTTTTCGTCTTCCGGGTTGCCGACGCGGATGCGCGCAACGCGCTCAACGATCTTGGCCTCGAACGCGGCTTTCAGATGCGCCGGTACGAATACGCGAGTGCCGTTGGTGCAGACCTGACCGGAGCTGTAGAAGTTGGCCATCATCGCCGTGTCGGCGGCGCGATCGAGGTCGGCGTCGTCGCAGATGATCAGCGGCGACTTGCCGCCCAGTTCCATGGTCACGTCCTTGAGCGACGAAGCCGAAGCGCTGGCCATGACTTTCTTGCCAGTGTCGGTGCCGCCAGTGAAGGAGATTTTCTCGATGCGCGGGTGCTCGGTCAGCCAGGTGCCGACTTCGCGGCCGCTGCCGGTCAGGACGTTGAACACGCCGTTCGGTACGCCGGCTTCGGTGTAGATCTCGGCCAGTTTCAGGGTGGTCAGCGAGGTGACTTCGCTTGGCTTGAAGATCATCGCGTTACCGGCCGCCAGGGCTGGAGCGGATTTCCACAGGGCGATCTGGATCGGGTAGTTCCACGCGCCGATACCGGCGACCACGCCCAGCGGCTCGCGACGGGTGTAAACGAAAGAGGTGTCACGCAGCGGAATCTGCTCGCCTTCTATGGCGGGCACCAGGCCTGCGTAGTATTCCAGCACGTCAGCGCCGGTGACGATGTCGACGTACTTGGTTTCGGAGAAGGATTTGCCGGTGTCCAGGGTTTCCAGCGCAGCCAGCTCATCGTTGCGCTCGCGCAGGATGTCGACGGCGCGACGCAGGATGCGCGAACGCTCCATGGCGGTCATCGCGGCCCAGATTTTCTGGCCCTTTTCGGCGCTGACCACGGCGCGCTCGACGTCGTCTTTGGTCGCACGTTGCACCAGTGCGAGGACTTCACCGTTCGCCGGGTTGATGGCTTCGAAGGTGGCGTCGCTGCCGGCGTCGGTGTACGCGCCATCGATGTAGAGTTTTTGCAGTTCGAAACGGGCCATAGTGTCCTCGCAAGTGCATTGGTGGTTGGCGTTGACCACCGCGATGACGCTGCGGTGGAGTTCAGGGGCCGAGCATTTTCTGTGTGCTCTAGCTCACCTTCTTGGCCAATTGGAAATCCATGTATTCGTAAGCGATCTGTTGCGCCTGCGCCGTGTCGAAAGCGTCTCCCGACAGCGCGCCGCGCAACCACAAGCCGTCAATCAACGCTGCCAGACCCCGGGCGGCGCTGCGCGCATCTTCGAGCGGCAGCACACGGCGGAACTGGCAGCACAGGTTGGAATACAGACGGTGATCGTTGATCCGCTGCAACCTGTGCAAAGACGGCTGGTGCATGCTGGTGGCCCAGAAGGCCAGCCAGGTTTTCATTGCCGGGCCATTGACCTGGCTGGCGTCGAAGTTGCCTTCGATGATCACCTGCAGATGCGCCCGTGGGTTGTCATCTGCCAGCGCCTGACGGCGCGCGGTGACGCTCTCGCTGAGGGCGGTCATCAGGTACCGCATCGTGGCGGCGATCAGGCCGTTCTTGTCCTGAAAGTAATGACTGATGATGCCATTCGAGACACCGGCCAAACGGGCGATCAGCGCAATGCTGGCGTCCCCCATTCCGACCTGATCGACCGCTTGCAAAGTGGCTTCGATCAATTGTTGGCGGCGGATGGGTTGCATACCGACCTTGGGCATCTTGCACATCTCCTTAGGCCTTCCGAGAGGCGAATGACGCCGATCGGATTGAGGGCCAGTCTATTTTGTTTTGATTGAACGTTCAATCAACAAAGAATAAGATCTGCGACAATTCGTCGCTGCCTACAGAAAATTCCTACGTGTAATGACGATAAAAACCGACACCTGAAACGGCTCGAAACCTGCGTGGGGCATGGCGCGGTTCGCGATTCGAAGGACGTGTTGAAAGGGCAAGACGCTCGGGGCCAGGTTTCGGATGAACGTCCGTCGCCTCTGGCCACGAAAGCGAATACGCAACGCCATTTCGGCAGGTTCGGGCTTTTTTCGGAGTGTCTTTATATCACCCGCCGGTCGGCTGCCAACTAACCGATTGGTCGGGTTCCGTGATGCCTTGTGTTCTTCTCTCGCACTGCCTGGAGCATTTGTGCCATGAGTTCTGCCTCGCTAATAAAGACCCCGCCCGAGAAGGTGACGGTCAACGGTTGGGTGTTCTACACCTCGACCGCGCTGATTCTGTTGTTGACCGCCATTCTGATCATCGCCCCGCAAGAGGCCGGCAGAATGTTGGGCATGGCCCAGGCCTGGTTGTCGCGCAGCTTCGGCTGGTACTACATGGTGGTGATCGCCGCCTACCTGGTGTTCGTGGTCGGTCTGGCGTTTTCCTCGTACGGCAAACTCAAACTGGGCAGCAAGGACGACACCCCGGATTTCAGCTACGGCGCCTGGGCGGGGATGCTGTTCTCGTCGGGCATCGGCATTTCGCTGCTGTACTTCGGCGCGTCCGAGCCGCTGGATCACTACTTCAATCCGCCGGAAGGCACCTCGGCGACGAATATGGCGGCGCGGCAGGCGGTGCAACTGACTTTCCTGCACTGGGGCCTGCACGGCTGGGCGATCTACGCACTGGTCGGCCTGGCCGTCGCGTATTTCGCCTATCGGCATAACCAGCCGCTGGCCCTGCGTTCGGCGCTGTATCCGCTGGTCGGCGAGCGCTGGGTCAAAGGCGCGGCCGGGCACGCGGTGGACGGCTTCGGCATGTTCGTAACGCTGCTGGGCCTGGTGACCAACCTGGGGATTGGCTCGCTGCAAGTGTCGTCCGGGCTGGAAAACCTGTTCGGCATGGAGCACAGCAACACCAACCTGCTGATCGTCATCATCGTCATGAGCACAGTAGCGACCATCGCCGCTGTGTCCGGTGTGGAAAACGGCATCCGTCGTCTGTCCAACCTGAACATCGTGCTGTTCAGCGGCCTGCTGATTTTCGTCCTGCTGTTCGGCCCGACCCTGCACCTGCTCAACGGCTTCGTGCAGAACATTGGCGACTATCTCAACGGCGTGGTGCTGAAGACCTTCGACCTTTACGTCTATGAAGGCGACAGCGCCAAGTCCGACCGCTGGCTGGGCCTGTGGACGCTGTTCTACTGGGCCTGGTGGATTTCCTGGGCGCCATTCGTGGGCATGTTCATTGCGCGGATTTCCCGTGGCCGCAGCGTGCGTGAACTGGTCGCTGGCGTGCTGCTGATTCCGCTGGGCTTCACCTTGGCGTGGCTGTCGATCTTCGGCAACTCGGCGCTGGATCTGGTGATGAATCAGGGCGCGGTGGAGCTGGGCAAGACGGCGCTGGAACAGCCGTCGATGGCGATCTATCAGTTGCTTGAGCATTATCCGGCGTCGAAAGTCGTGATTGGTGTGTCGATCTTTGTCGGCTTCGTGCTGTTCCTGACCCCGGCCGACTCCGGCGCGGTGATGATGGCGAATCTTTCCTGCAAGGGCGGTAACGTCGATGAAGACGCGCCGCACTGGCTGCGGATCTTCTGGTCGGTGGTGATCACGCTGGTGACCATCGGCCTGCTGTTCGCCGGCAACTTCGAAGCCATGCAGACCATGGTCGTGCTGGCCGGCCTGCCGT
Organism: Pseudomonas sp. AC255; assembly: GCF_979258175.1. NCBI lineage: Bacteria > Pseudomonadati > Pseudomonadota > Gammaproteobacteria > Pseudomonadales > Pseudomonadaceae > Pseudomonas > Pseudomonas sp. AC255. The sequence goes on from NZ_OZ409841.1 coordinate 5,818,603, forward strand.
TCTCGGTGGTGCTGATCTGCTTCATGTTCGGCCTGCACAAGGCGATGCGCCAGGACGTGCAGATCGAACAGGAGCAAGCACAACTGGCCGAGCGCGGACGCCGTGGTTTCAGTGAGCGCCTGACGCAACTGGATCTGCAGCCGAGCCAATCGGTGGTGCAGCGCTTCATGGACAAGCACGTCACTCCGGCGCTGGAAGATGCAGCGGCGCAATTGCGCAATCAGGGCATTGAAGTGCAGACGCTGCTGGGCAAAGCCAAGCGTTGCATGGGTGTGCGGGTCGAGATGGAAGAGGGCAACCCTTTCGTTTACGAAGTGAGCCTGGATGGTTATCTGGCGACCCCGACCGAATCGGCGCAGTCCGATGAAGCGCGTCAGCGTTATTACCGCGCTGAGGTGTATTTGCACAATGGCAGTCAGGACTATGACTTGATGGGCTTCACCCCGGAGCAGATCACCCGGGATGTGCTCGATCAGTTTGAAAGCCATCGGCAGTTGTTGGGGCGGGTTTATAGCTAAAGTCAAAAGCTGACCCTCACCCCAGCCCTCTCCCGGAGGGAGAGGGAGCCGACTGAGGTGTCTGGCGTTGTACATTGACCTGAAAGATCGAGTCGATTATGGATTCGGTAAAGCAAGATCAGGTCGGTGCAGATCTGCAGCATCCCCCGATCGGTCCCCTCTCCCTCTGGGAGAGGGCTAGGGTGAGGGGCTATTCCTGACCCAACAAAAAGGGATCGCTCACCGCGATCCCTTTTTTATCCCACCTGGCGCATTACCCCAGATTCTTGCCCAGCAACGCGTGATACAACTCGCTGTCGCCCAGAATCCCCACCACATGATTGTTATCGTGCAGCACCAGCTTGTTGCCGGTCTGATAACGGATCTGCAGCGCGTCACGCATGCCGATGTTCGAGTCCACCAGCGTTGGCTTGCGCTCCAGGCCTTCCACCGCTTGGCCAGGTGCCCAGTTCTGCAGGTTCAGCACCGAGCCGTTCTGCCGCGCGCCTTTGATGGTGTTGCCTTCGGCCAGGTCCAGCCACGAGTCGCCGCCCGGATCGAGGCACACCGAGCCGTTGATGCGTTTGCACTTGTCCAGCGTGCGCATCAGGCTGCGGCCGCAGAGCACGTTGAGCGGATTGGTGTGGGCGACGAAGGTGCGCACATAGTCGTCCGCCGGGTTGAGGACGATTTCCTCCGGCACGCTGTACTGGATGATCCGACCGTCCTTCATGATCGCGATGCGGCTACCCAATTTGAGTGCTTCATCGAGGTCGTGGCTCACAAACACGATGGTCTTGCTCAGCTTGCGTTGCAGTTCCAGCAGTTCATCCTGCAGACCCTGGCGGATCAACGGGTCGAGGGCCGAGAACGGTTCGTCCATCAGCAGAATGTCGGCGTCCATCGCCAGCGCGCGTGCGAGGCCGACGCGCTGCTGCATGCCGCCGGATAGCTCATCAGGCTTCTTGTTGCGCCATTGGGTCAGGCCGACCAGTTCGAGTTTTTCATCGACCAGTTTCTTGCGTTCCTTCTCCGGTCGGCCCTGCATCTCCAGACCGAAACTGATGTTCTCGCGCACTGTCAGCCAAGGCATCAGGGCGAACTTCTGGAACACCATGGCAATGCGCTTGGTGCGCATCATCTTCAGCTCGGCGGGCGTGCAGGACGCGATGTCGATCTGGCGGTTTTCATGCTCGACGAACAGCTTGCCGCGGCTCACGGTGTTGAGGCCGTTGATGCAGCGCAGCAGGCTCGATTTGCCCGAGCCGGAGAGGCCCATCAGCACGCAGATCTCGCCCTTGTTGATGTCCAGCGTGGCTTTTTCCACGCCGACGATCTGCCCGGTCTTCTTCAGGATCTCGTTGCGGGTCATGCCCTGATCGAGCAGCTTGAGTGCCTCGCGCGGATCCTTGGAGAAGATTACGTCGACGTCTTCGAAGCGAATTATGCTCATGCGTCACCCCCTACTTTAGCGTCGGGTTGTTTGCAGATACGGTCGAGCATGATCGCCAGCAGTACGATTGCCAGGCCTGCTTCGAAGCCCAGCGCAATATCAGCAGTGTTCAGTGCGTTGACCACCGGTTTGCCGAGTCCGTCGGCGCCTACCAGTGCCGCGATCACCACCATCGACAGCGACAGCATGATGCACTGGGTGATGCCGGCCGCGATGCTCGGCATGGCGTGCGGCAGTTCGATCCTTGAGAGCAATTGGCGACGCGAGCAGCCGAAGGCCTTGCCGGCGTCCATCAGTTCTTGCGGGACATCACGGATGCCCAGGTAGGTCAGGCGGATCGGCGCCGCGATGGCGAAGACCACCGTGGAGATCAGGCCCGGGACCACACCCAGCCCGAAGAGGGTCAGGGTAGGAATGAGGTAAACGAAGGTCGGCACGGTCTGCATCAGATCGAGCACCGGCCGCATCATGGTGTAGAACATCGGTTTGTGCGCGGCGACGATGCCCAGCGGCACGCCGATCAACACGCAGACCAGGGTGGCGAACAGCACCTGGGCGAGGGTTTCCATGGTTTCCTGCCAGTACCCCAGGTTGAGGATCAGCAGGAACGAGGCAACCACGAACGCGGTCAGGCCCCACTTGCGTTGAATCAGATGGGCGATGATGGCAATCAGGCCAATCAGCACCAGTGGGTTGAACCAGGTCAGCGCAAACGTCACGCCGTGGATCATCGTTTCCAGTGTCACGGCGATTGCGTCGAAGGTGTTGGCGCCGTGTTGCGTCAACCATTCGACGAAGCCCGCGATGTACTGGCCTAAAGGTATTTTCTGATCAATCAGCATGGTAGTGAACGTCCGCATGCAAGGAAATTAACAGCCCGGGCAGGCACGCCTGCCCGGCATAAGCGGTGCCCCTCAAATCAAGGCGCGAGCTTGGCTTTCACGGCCTCCAGGCCTGGTTTACCGTCAATGGTGGTCACGCCAGCGAGCCAGGTTTCGAGCACCTGTGGATTCTTTTTCAGCCAGGCCTTGGCGGCCGCGTCAGGCTTCATCTTGTCGTCGAGGATGTTGCCCATCAGTTCACTTTCCATGTCGACGGTGAACTCCAGGTTTTTCAACAGCTGACCGACATTGCTGCATTCTTCGGCGTAACCCTTGCGGGTGTTGGTCGCTACGGTGGCTGCGCCGAAATCGGGGCCGAAGAAGTCGTCGCCGCCGGTCAGGTATTGAATCTTGAAGCGCTTGTTCATCGGGTGCGGTGCCCAGCCGAGGAAGACCACGGCGGTGTCGCGCTTCTGCGCCCGGTCGACTTGCGAGAGCATGCCGGCCTCGGAAGATTCGACGATCTTGAAGCCAGCGGTTTTCAAACCGAAGGCGTCCTTGTCGATCATGCTCTGGATCAGCCGGTTGCCGTCGTTGCCCGGCTCGATGCCGTAGATCTTGCCGTCGAGTTCTTTCTTGAATTTGGCGATGTCGGCGAAGTCATGCAGGCCTTTGTCGTACAGGGCTTGCGGCACGGCGAGGGTGTATTTGGCACCCTTGAGGTTGGTGCGCACGGTGTCGACGGTGCCGGCATCGCGATACGGCTTGATGTCGTTCTCCATGGTCGGCATCCAGTTACCGAGAAACACGTCCATGTTCTTGCCGTCGGCCAGCGACTTGTAGGTCACGGGCACGGAGATCATGGTGGTCTTGGTCTTGTAGCCGAGGGCGTTGAGAACAACGGAAGTGGTGGCGGTGGTGGCGGTGATGTCGGTCCAGCCGACATCGGAGAAGTTAACGAGGCTGCACTGTGCCGGTTCTGCGGCTTGCGCCAGTAACGGCAGACTCAGCAGGGCGGCCAACAACAACGACGGGGAACCTTTCATGGATGGACTCCTTGGTGTTTTTTTGGCAGTGTTCCGACTGTGGACCACCGCACTTATGGGTTGCGGTTGGTGGCGTTTTTGAGACAGCTCTACCGCAGCGCCTTGCAATCGAGTCATCCCGATCATGTACCAGTGAAAATCTGACGCCTACAGGGAGGGTCGTATCCAGTACAGGGATGGTCGCTTCCAGTGTCGGTGACGTCGCTTACAGCTTTTTTCCGCCCCCGATGACCTGCTCGACTGCATAAAAACGGCGTATTTGCGGGGCGAAAACGTGACGACGCTGCTGGACATGACTGCGTCGGTGTCAGACGCCGTGCGCGCCGACAAAAGCCCGATGATGCCGGCATTCGGCGGATCGCAGCTTGAGCGTAGCAGCTCCGCCAGCGGGCGCTTTTGCCGCCCGGACCGGTATTCTCAGGAGCTTCGCAGCAATGGCTATCAGCGTTTTCGACCTGTTCAAAATCGGCATCGGCCCTTCCAGTTCCCACACCGTCGGCCCGATGCGCGCCGCCGCACTATTTGTCGAGTCGCTGCGCGGCAAGCATCAACTGGAGCAGGTGCGGCGCATCGAGGTGCAGTTGTTCGGATCGCTATCGGCCACCGGCATCGGCCACGGCAGCGACAACGCGGTGATCATGGGCCTGATGGGCGAGTGGCCGGACGCAATCGACCCGGCGCAGATCGGCCCGCGCATTCAGGCGCTGCGCGAAACCCATACGCTTTTATTGGATGGCCGTCTGGCTGTGCCGTTTGTGTGGGCGCGGGACATGCGCCTGATCGACGAAAACCTGCCATTCCATCCCAACGCCATGACCCTGGTGGCCGAAGGCGAATTCGGTGAGCTGCATCGTGACACCTACTATTCAGTCGGCGGCGGCTTCGTCGTTGATGAGGCGCAAGCGGCCAGCGGTGTGGTCGATCTGGATCGCACCGAATTGCCCTACGATTTCTCCAGTGCGGTCGAGCTGCTGCAGTTGTGCAAAACGCACAACCTGCGCGTCGCCGAACTGATGATGGCCAACGAAAAGGTCTGGCGCAGCGAAGAAGAGATCCGTGCCGGGCTGATGAAACTGTGGCGGGCGATGCAGGATTGCGTCGAGCAGGGCCTCAAGCACGAAGGCATTCTGCCCGGCGGCCTGAACGTGCGGCGGCGTGCGGCGAAGTTGCACCGCAGCCTGCAAGAGCTGAATAAACCCAATGTCATCGGCTCGACCCTGAGCGCGATGGAGTGGGTCAACCTGTTCGCCCTGGCCGTCAATGAAGAGAATGCTGCCGGCGGGCGCATGGTTACCGCGCCGACCAACGGCGCGGCGGGGATCATCCCGGCGGTGCTGCACTACTTCATGAAATTCAGCGAGGCAGTCACTGACGCCAACGTCGTCGACTATTTCCTCGGCGCGGCGGCGGTCGGCATTTTGTGCAAGAAGAATGCTTCGATCTCTGGTGCGGAGGTCGGCTGCCAAGGCGAGGTCGGTTCGGCCTGCGCCATGGCGGCGGCAGGGCTGGCGGAGATTCTCGGCGCCACCCCTGAGCAGTTGTGCAACGCGGCGGAAATCGGCCTGGAGCACAATCTGGGCCTGACCTGCGACCCGGTCGGCGGGCTGGTGCAAGTGCCGTGCATCGAGCGCAATGCGATTGCCGCAGTGAAAGCGATCAACGCGGCGCAGATGGCTCTGCGTGGCGACGGTCAGCACTTTATCTCGCTGGACCGGGTGATCCGCACCATGCGTGATACCGGCGCCGATATGCATGACAAATATAAGGAAACTTCGCGCGGTGGCTTGGCGGTCAGTGCGGTTGAGTGCTGAAACCGCGTTGCCCTTATCGCTGGCAAGCCAGCTCCCACAGGTTCTTCAGCGTTGATGCCATTTGGTTTACACCACAAATCCCTGTGGGAGCTGGCTTGCCAGCGATAGGGCCAGACCAGTCAAAACTGCTCGACAAAAGAACACCTCGATCCAGCCACGCCACCTTTTGGCGCGTCGCAATCAGACAAGCGTCATTGTCAGTCGTGACTCGTCAGTCGTTACCTGACCGTCCGTCGCCCGTGCTTGCGGTGACACTCTGTGCAAATCCTCTGCAGGCCAGTTCCCACAAGTGCTACCGATCTGCTCACAGGCTGCGCGGCAGGGCAGTCACGGCGCCTGATGGCACTTCAAAATGGCGTGTTCCGAGGTCTCGTATAGACGCGTCGCGAGGTCGTTTTCAGGAGTTATTGAATGGCCGTCCAATTTCAGGCACGGCAATTGCTCTGTCATAACAAAGCCTGCTTTCTCTGTGAGACGCGGGCAATAACAAGAGCCTCCGCCTGAGGCCGCCACCCGCTTTGTGTGAGGAGATACCGCGATGACGTCGTTCAACTCCGGGGCCCAACCCCAGAACCGTGCGCCTCAATCCATCGGCTTTCTGCTGCTGGACAATTTCACGCTGATTTCCCTGGCGTCCGCCGTTGAGCCGCTGCGCATGGCCAACCAGTTGTCCGGTCGCGAGCTGTATCGCTGGAGCACCCTCACCGTCGATGGCGGCCAGGTCTGGGCCAGTGACGGTCTGCAGATCACTCCCGACGCCTCCATGCACAAAGCCCCGCCCCTGGACACTGTAATTGTCTGCGGCGGCATCGGCATTCAACGCACCGTGACCCGTGAACACGTCTCTTGGCTGCAAAGTCAGGCGCGCCAGTCCAAGCGCCTGGGCGCGGTGTGCACCGGCAGTTGGGCGCTGGCCTGCGCCGGTCTGCTCGACGGCTTCGATTGCAGCGTGCACTGGGAATGTCTGGCGGCGATGCAGGAAGCTTTCCCGCGCGTGGCCATGAGCACACGCCTGTTCACCCTCGACCGTAACCGCTTCACCAGTTCCGGCGGTACCGCGCCGCTGGACATGATGCTGCACCTGATCAGCCGCGATCACGGTCGTGAACTGTCGGCAGCGATCTCGGAAATGTTCGTCTACGAGCGCATTCGCAACGAACAGGATCACCAGCGTGTGCCGCTCAAGCACATGCTCGGCACCAACCAGCCGAAGCTGCAGGAAATCGTCGCGTTGATGGAGGCCAATCTGGAAGAGCCGATCGACCTTGATGAGCTGGCAGTGTATGTCGCGGTGTCGCGTCGACAGCTGGAGCGGTTGTTCCAGAAATACCTGCACTGCTCCCCATCGCGCTACTACCTGAAGCTGCGCCTGATCCGCGCCCGGCAACTGCTCAAGCAGACGCCGATGTCGATCATCGAAGTGGCGTCGGTGTGTGGTTTCGTCTCCACGCCGCACTTCTCCAAGTGCTATCGCGAGTACTTCGGCATTCCGCCACGTGACGAGCGCGTGGGCTCCAACACCACCCAGCAGGTAGCCATGCTGCCGCTGCCGCAGGCCATCGTGATGTCGCCGCTGTCGGGGCCGATGTCGGCGCTGAGTCAGGCGCGCAATGAGTCGACGTTTGCCAGCGTAAGGCTGTAAAGCAAAAGATCGCAGCCTTCGGCAGCTCCTACTTTTGGAATACGTTCCCCTGTAGGAGCTGCCGAAGGCTGCGATCTTTTGATCTTTTCTCAGGCGCTGTGTGACTGCTGGTATTGCGAGAGGGCCGGCAACAACTGTTTGTCGATCGCCTGACGCACCGCCGGCTGAATGCTGGCGCCGCTGGTGTACATGTCCTTGACCATCTTGCGCAGTTCGAATGCGCGAACATTATCCAGGCCACGCACCGCGCACTCACAGGCCTGCTCGGCGGTGGTACCGCTCGGCACCTGAATACCCAAGGCCTTGAGCTGGCCCAACAGATCTTCCTGGTCAATCAAATCGGCGTACATCATTACGCAAATCCTTCTGTGGCAACGGAGGTCTTGGCTCGATTCTGGTGGCCCCGACCGGACGCGGCAAGGGCGTTTTGTCGCGGTGGCCGGGACGACTATGAACAGGTCGTTTTCGGCTAACCGACTGGATTGTCGACTAGGCACACTGGCCTCAGCTCGCTTCACGAAGGTTTGGTCACCCTCGCCTGGCAGCTCCTCAACAGTACCCTCCTCAGCTCCGATCCTGTCACGGCTTGATCGGAGTTTTTTTGCCGTGAATCACGGGGGTGATCGAGCTGACGCCATCGCTGGCAAGCCAGCTCCCACAGATCTACCTCTGTAACACCAGAATCCGCGACAACAACTCATCCCGGTCGACATAGCAGCCCTGAAAATGCCGCGCCCCGGTCGCTGGATCAAAAGCATTGCGCGCATGCAGCGTGCGGCGGTTGTCAAAGCACCACAATTCGCCCGGCTTGAGCCGCTGCATCAGCCGGAATCGCGGCTCGCGGGTCATCGCAATCAAGCGCCGATAGGCGCGATACAGCAACGGCATCTGCGCCACCGACGTATCGAACGCCCCGCGCAGAAAGTTGGCCATGCGAATCTCCGCCACCCGGCCCAGCGCATCCAAAGCGATGACCGGTGCCAGGCAGCGATAGTCGCTGTGCCGGTCCTTGTTGCGGAACTCCACGGGTATTTCACACAGGGCCTCAAACAGCTGCGGCTCCTCCAGACGCAAGGCGTCGGCGATCGCAAAACCATCGACGAAAATACTCTCGCCACCCTCGGCATCATTCACCAGGCAATGCAGAAATTGCAGCCCCGGTTGCAGCTCGCGAGTCGGCAAATCCGTGTGCAATGGCAGGTTGAAGGCGGTGTAGGCGTTGCTGTCGGCGTCGGCTTTGGATTGCACATTGAACAGCACGCCGAAATTGCTTTCGCGAATGAAGGAAATCCGTTGCGCGATGAGCTTCAGCGAGCCCGGCTCGGTGGGCACGCCGCGCACTTGGGTCAGGCCGATGTCGCGCACGGCGAGCAACCATTGCAGCAGCGCGGCGTTGTCGTTCATCAGCGCGGTGAAGTCGAACACTGGCAACTGCAGATCGCTGTGCCACAAACGGGGCTGCGGTTTGCCGGCCAGGCGTTCGGCGCGGGATTCATCGTCATAGGCATGTGCGCGCAGCCAGCCCGGGTCGAAGCGGCTGAGGTGACCGTCCTGCCAGTCGATGCGCAGGCAACCATCGGTGTCGATGCGCGTGGCCAGCGGTTGCAAATCCTCGGCGGCATCGACGCTTTCGAAGACTTGCTCGCGAGTAACGCTGTAGACACATTGATCACACGGGCAATTGTCGCGCAGCCATACGTGGTGAAACGGGCTGACACGACCGTCAGCCCATTCGATGACAACGCGATCCGCCAGACCCTGCACGCCACCGAGCGCGCTGATCAACGGATAAGTACGAAAATCGGCAACAGCGACGGCGGTGTTCATGGCGGCTCCTTGGCGATGGGGGGATTTACCGAGCGGGTGGCAGCGCGATCACACGGCCGATGTAAGCGGGAGCGGGCAGGTCGGTCTGATCCGCGACGATGGTCTGCAAGCGATGCAACGTATCGGGGCTGAACGGCGCCGAGCGCGGGCCGGCGAGGTCGACGTGCAAAAGCATCTGTTCATTGCCGGCCAACTCTTGCTCATCGCCGACCTTGTGCAGGCTGTGATAGAGGTGCAGGCGCTTGCTGTCATGGCCGATGATTTGCGTGCGCACTTCGACCTCGGTGTCGAGTTTCACTTCGTGCAGATAATTGAGGTGCAGTTCGAGGGTGAACAGCGAGTGGCCGCTGGCCTCGCGGTTGCTGCTGTCCATGCCGAGGCGGTCCATCAGCGCATCGGTGGCGTAGCTGAAGATCAGCAGGTAGAAGGCATCGCGCAGGTGGCCGTTGTAGTCGACCCAGTCGGGGATGATGGTGGTTTGGTAGGTGGTGAGGTGGGGCATGGTTTCTCCTGGCGGCGATCGTTCCCACGCTCTGCGTGGTAACGCCTCCTGTGACGCTCTGCGTCACGCTTCTGGGACGCGGAGCGTTCCGGGCTGCATTCCCACGCAGAGCGTGGCAACGATCAGGTGGCGGATTATTCGCTGAAACTCATTCCGTGCTTCTCTTTGGTGGTCTTCACCGCTTCAAGCACCGCCAGCAAACAATCATCACGATAGCGCTCCAGCGCCGAAATGCTGTGCCGACCGAGCTGATCAGTGGTGCCATCGACCACATCATCGATCAGCTTGTCGGTCAGCTCCGGTGCCGGCAGATACGTCCACGGCAACTGCAACGCCGGACCGAATTGCGACATGAAGTGGCGCATGCCGGCATCGCCGCCGGCCAGGGTGTAGGTCAGGAACGTGCCCATGAACGACCAGCGCAGACCAGCGCCAAAACGGATTGCATCGTCGATCTCGCCGGTCGTCGCGACACCGTCGTTGACCAGGTGCAATGCCTCACGCCACAGCGCTTCAAGCAAGCGATCGGCGATGAAACCCGGCACTTCCTTGCGCACATGCAACGGGCGCATACCGAGGGACTGGTAGACTTGCATCGCCGCTTGCACCGCCTCGGGCGCGGTGTTTTTGCCGCCGACCACTTCCACCAGCGGCAACAGATACACCGGGTTGAACGGATGCCCGACCACGCAGCGTTCAGGGTGCGTCGAACTCTCGTAGAACTCGCTGGGCAACAGGCCTGAAGTGCTGGAGCCGATCAGCGCATCGGGCTTGGCCGCGGCGCTGATTTTGCTGTGCAGATCGAGCTTCAGTTCCAGCCGCTCCGGGGCGCTTTCCTGGATGAAGTCGGCGTCACGCACGCATTCCTCGATGGTCGCGACAAAACGCAGACGATCCTGCGAAGCACCCGGCGCCAGGCCGTTCTTCTCCAGCGCGCCCCAGGCATTGGCCACGCGTTGGCGCAATGCCGCCTCAGCGCCGGGCGCCGGATCCCAGGCCACTACATCGAGGCCGTGTGCGAGGGCACGGGCGACCCAACCACTGCCGATGACACCGCTACCGAGAGCGGCGAAGGTTTTGATTTCGGTGATAAAGCGCATGGTGATGTCCTGAAGAGTTCGAAGAGCCCTGTAGGAGCTGCCGAAGGCTGCGATCTTTTGATCTTGCTTCTAAAAAATCAAAGTCAAAAGATCGCAGCCTTCGGCAGCTCCTACAGGTGAAATGGGTGATGGATCAGCCGCGCTGGGTCAGGCCCATTTTCTTCCGGCCTTCTGCCGGTGTGAGCACCCGGGCACCGAGGCGGCTGAGGATCTCCGTGGCGCGCTCAACCAATTGGCCATTAGTCGCCAGCACACCTTTGTCCAGCCACAAATTGTCTTCCAGGCCGACCCGCACGTTGCCGCCGAGCAGCACCGCTTGCGCCGCCATCGGCATCTGCATGCGGCCGATGCCGAAGCCGGCCCACACCGCGTCGGCGGGCAGGTTGTCGACCATGGCTTTCATCGTGGTGGTGTCGGCCGGTGCGCCCCACGGGATGCCCAGGCACAGCTGGAACAGCGGGTTGTCGAGCAAGCCTTCCTTGATCATCTGCTTGGCGAACCACAGATGCCCGGTGTCGAAAATCTCCAGTTCGGCCTTCACCCCCAGTTCGGTGATGCGCTTGGCGCCGGCGCGCAGTTGCGCCGGAGTGGATACGTAAATGGTGTCGCCGTCGCCGAAGTTCAGCGTGCCGCAATCGAGGGTGCAGATTTCCGGCAGCAACTGTTCAACGTGGGCGAGACGGGTCAGCGGACCGACCAGATCGGTGTTCGGGCCGAACTCCATCGGCTTCTCGCCAGGTCCGATTTCCAGGTCGCCGCCCATCCCGGCGGTCAGGTTGACGATGATGTCGACGTCCGCCTCGCGAATGCGCTCCATCACTTCGCGGTACAGCGCCACGTCACGGCTGAACTTGCCGGTCTGCGGATCGCGAACATGGCAGTGCACCACGGTGGCGCCAGCCTTGGCCGCTTCCACCGCTGCAGCGGCAATCTGTTTCGGGGTGATCGGCACATGTGGACTTTTGGCGGTCGTGTCGCCAGCACCGGTGAGTGCGCAGGTGATGATGACGTCGTGGTTCATGGTGCGTTTCCTTCAGGCGTGATGTGTCTGTCCGCAGCCCGTTGCGGGGCTGCGAAGCGTCGTCAAATTCCCCTCTCCCTTGGGGAGAGGGTCAGGGTGAGGGGCTCTTCAATCGAGGGGCTATTTGCTGGTCAGTTGCAGATTTTCAGCAGCCGGTTTGCCATCGAAAGTCGTCACACCTTCAAGCCAGCGCTGTTTGTCTTCGGGGTGATCCTTGAGCCACTGCTTCGCCGACTCGAAGGCATCCTTGTGATCGAGCAGCGGCTGCATCATCCGGCTCTCGGATTCGGCGGTGAAAGTCAGGTTGGCCAGCAGGCGGCCGATGTTCGGGCATTGCTCGGCGTATTTCGGCGCGGTGACCGTCCAAACCGTGGCCATGCCTTCGTTCGGGCCGAGGGCGTCTTCGCTGCCGGTCAGATAGGTCATCTGGATGTTGACGTTCATCGGGTGCGGCGCCCAGCCGAAGAACACTACGGCTTCCTTGCGGCGCACGGCGCGATCGACGGCGGCGAGCATGCCGGCCTCGCTCGATTCGACGAGCTGGAATTTGCCCAGACCAAACTGGTTCTTGGCGATCATCGCTTTGATCTGCGTGTTGGCGCCCGAGCCTGGCTCGATGCCGTAGATCTTGCCGCCCAATTCCTTCTCGAATTTGGCGATGTCGGCGAAAGTTTTCAGCCCCTTGTCGGCCAGATAAGTCGGCACGGCGAGAGTGGCGCGGGCATCTTTCAGGCTCGGTGCTTCGAGCACTTTCACCTGATTGGCCTCGACGAACGGCGTGATGGTCTGCGTCATCAGCGGGTTCCAGTAGCCGAGGAACAGGTCCAGACGCTGATCGCGGATCCCGGCGAAGATGATTTGCTGCGAGGCGCTGGTCTGTTTGGTGCTGTAGCCGAGGCCGTCGAGCAGGACCTGGGTCATGGCACTGGTGGCGATCACGTCAGTCCAGTTGACCACGCCCATGCGTACGTTCTTGCAGGAGGCCGGTTCGGCCGCCATCACGCCGGTGCTGAAGAAAGCGGTACCGCTGAGTGCAAGAACGCAGCTGCTGATCAGTCGTTTCATGTCGGGTTCCTCGGCAGTTCGATTATTGTGGTTCCCGGCATCTGCGCGCCGGTGAGGCCAAGTTACGCAGCTATAGGCCCGTGAAAGCGCACTGCGGCGACTGGCATTTGCACTGTAGCGACCTGCACGCTTGAACGCCGCCGATAATCGGCGTATCAACGAGCCACGCGACCCGCCAACCGAGTGCGCCCATGTCCCAGGATTTCTACTTTTTACTGATGCCGGGGTTCTCTGCCATCGGCTTTATTTCCGCGATCGAACCGTTGCGCGTGGCCAACCGTTTTCGCGGCGAGTTGTACCGCTGGCATGTGCTCAGCGCCGATGGCGGCGCGGTATTGGCGAGCAACGGCATGTCGGTCAACGCCGATGCAGCGCTGGAGCCGCTGAAGAAAGGCGCGACCTTGCTGGTGGTGGCCGGCTTCGAACCGCTGAAGTTCATCACGCCGACGCTGGAGCACTGGTTGCGCAGGCTGGACAACGACGGCGTAACCCTCGGTGCGATCGACACCGGCAGCTTCGTCCTTGCCGAAGCAGGCCTGCTCGACGGCCATCGCCTGACCCTGCACTGGGAGGCGATCGATGCCTTCAAGGAATCTTATCCACAGCTCAGCGTCACCCAGGAGCTGTTCGAGATCGACCGGCGGCGGATCACCTCGGCGGGAGGTACGGCCTCGATTGATCTGATGCTCGACCTGATCGCCCAGGCCCACGGCCCGCAACTGGCGATTCAGGTCAGCGAGCAGTTTGTGCTCGGGCGCATACGCCCGCGCAAGGATCACCAGCGCATGGAAGTCGCCACGCGTTACGGCATCAGCAACAAGAAACTGGTGCAGGTGATCGGCGAGATGGAACAGCACAGCGAACCACCGCTGACCACGCTGCAACTGGCGGAGTCGATCAAGGTGACCCGGCGGCAACTGGAGAGGTTGTTCCGGCTGCACCTGAACGATACGCCGAGCAATTTCTATCTGCGGTTAAGGCTGGAAAAGGCCCGGCAGTTGCTGCGCCAGACCGACATGAGCGTGCTCGAAGTGAGCATTGCCTGCGGGTTTGAATCGCCGTCGTATTTCACCCGCAGCTATCGCGCACGTTTCGCCCGCTGCCCCCGGGAAGACCGGCGTACCGCGCAGGCGTGAATGGGCTTGCATGAAAGCAATGTGGGAGCGAGCCTGCTCGCGAAAGCGGTCTGTCATCCAACACTGATGTTGCCTGACACATTGCATTCGCGAGCAGGCTCGCTCCCACATAATTTCCGGCGCCTGAGAGAGGCTTATTTCTTCACCAACGCCGAGCACGCCGCCTTGTAAGCCTCATGCTGATATTTGTTCAACGTCCCCGGCAGTTCAAAGTTGTGCTTCTTGGCCTGGGCATTGATCGTCTGCGGCGACAGCAGCGTCACCTCACAGCCATCAAGCAACTGAAACACGCCCTCGATCTTGAACGTCGTCGGCCCACCGGCAAACTCGCCCTTTTTGCTGCGCTTCTTGATCGCGATCCGGTCCACCGAGTTTTCCCGCACAAACGACGCCACCTGCGCCGCAAACCGCCGCACGTTCGCCGCCTCGTCGTCGTCATCCAGAGCAATCTTCTTCGTGGCGAGAGGGACGTGGCTCAACGTCGAACCATCGAGCGCCGCCACGGCGATGATCGCTTCGCTGCCTTTGATTTCAATGCCGCAGATGTTCATGGGAATTCCTTTGAATAAAGAGGGCAGCCTACAGCTCAAGCTGACTGGCTGTGATGCCGAACGCGGCGGCGATTTTCTCGCGGGTGGCCTTGCGGGGTTTGGCGACTGTTTCCTGCTGGGCAAACGCCGGTTGCGAGATGCCCATGCGCTTGGCCACTTCTTCCTGAGTCAGGTTGAGATGTTCGCGCCAGGCGCGGATCGGTGTTGCGCCATCAACCATATGGCTGACCACTTCATGAGGAATCATTGATTTATCCTTTGTATGTTTATTCCTGCCCGATCGACTCCAAAAACTCCGACCGTTCATCACTCATCCGCGCGACACAATCATTCTGCGCAATGGTGAAGGCCTTGCTTCCCGCCGTGGCCGGGAACGCTTCCACCGCGCAATCCGCATCCCGCGTCTTCAACCACTGCTGCTGGGCGGTTTTCAGTTTGGCGGTGATGTCGGCCAGTTGCGTCGGGTTCTTGCCGTAGGCGGTCTGCATGCGTTCGTTGAGGCTGGCGTAGTTGTCCTTGAGCAGGTCCTCGGCGGTGCTGCGGCTGTAGGCAGAGCATTCCAGGGTCTGGATGTCGTTTTCCACCGCATCGCACGGGTTGTTCTCGGATTCTTCGGCGGCGTGGGCGCCGGTCGCAATCAGTGCCAGGGCGAGGATTATTGATTTCATTGGGGTCGCTCTAATCCGTTGGTAGGTGCAGGCTGCGGCAGATTCTGGCGTAAGCGCGCGGGCTTGAACAGCCAGCCGAGGAGGGCGGCCGACGACCCTTTGTCGCGGATTGACGCTTTCGGCAATTCCCCTGTCGTTTTTGCACCCGGTCGCCCCGGCACCGAGGCATATGCTGGCCCCAAAGCGCCGGCAGACGATTCGGCGCATGAATCGCCAATAAGGGGACGCCTGATGAGCCCAGCCGAATTACACGCCGACAGCATCGTTATCGACGGTCTGATCATTGCCAAATGGAACCGCGAGCTGTTCGAAGACATGCGCAAGGGCGGTCTGACGGCGGCCAACTGTACTGTGTCGGTGTGGGAAGGCTTTCAGGCGACCGTGAACAACATCGCTGCCAGCCAGAAACTGATCCGCGAGAACAGCGACCTGGTGATGCCGGTGCGCACCACCGCCGACATCCGTCGCGCCAAGGAGCAGGGCAAGACCGGCATCCTCTTCGGCTTCCAGAATGCCCACGCTTTCGAAGACCAGATCGGCTATGTCGAGGTGTTCAAGCAGCTCGGCGTTGGCATCGTGCAGATGTGCTACAACACCCAGAATCTGGTCGGCACCGGTTGCTACGAGCGTGACGGCGGCCTGTCGGGTTTTGGTCGCGAGATTGTCGCCGAGATGAACCGCGTCGGCGTCATGTGCGACCTGTCCCACGTCGGTTCCAAGACCTCCGAAGAAGTCATTCTCGAATCGAAAAAACCGGTCTGCTATTCGCACTGCCTGCCGTCGGGTCTCAAAGAGCACCCGCGCAACAAATCCGATGCAGAGCTGAAGTTCATTGCCGACCACGGAGGTTTCGTCGGCGTGACCATGTTCGCGCCGTTCCTCGCCAAGGGCATTGATTCGACCATCGACGATTACGCCGAAGCGATCGAATACACCATGAACATCGTCGGCGAAGACGCCATCGGTATCGGCACCGATTTCACTCAGGGTCACGGCCAGGACTTCTTCGAATACCTGACCCACGACAAGGGCTACGCCCGCCGCCTGACCAGCTTCGGCAAGATCATCAACCCGCTGGGCATCCGCACCGTCGGCGAATTCCCCAACCTCACCGAAACCCTGCTCAAGCGCGGCCATTCCGAGCGTGTGGTGCGCAAGATCATGGGTGAGAACTGGGTAAGCGTTCTTAAGAACGTCTGGGGCGAATAACGCTTTCTCAAGACCGCCGCCGATCTGCCCCCTCTCCTGCGGGAGAGGGCTGGGGTGAGGGCCGCGGCCAACACTGAACCATCATTTTTCTGGAGTTAAGTTTCCATGGCCAAGATCGCCCCGCAATTGCCAATCGAAGTCGACAGCGAGACCGGTGTCTGGACCTCCGACGCCCTGCCAATGCTCTATGTGCCGCGTCACTTTTTCGTCAACAACCACATGGGCATCGAGGAAGTGCTCGGCGCTGAAGCCTATGCCGAGATCCTCTACAAGGCCGGCTACAAATCCGCCTGGCACTGGTGTGAAAAGGAAGCCGAATGCCACGGCCTGGAAGGCGTCGCGGTGTTCGAGCACTACATGAAACGCCTGTCGCAGCGCGGCTGGGGTCTGTTCAAGATCCAGGACATCGACCTCGACAAAGGCACCGCCAGCGTCAAGCTCGAGCACTCGGCGTTTGTCTATGTCTACGGCAAGGTCGGGCGCAAGGTCGACTACATGTTCACCGGCTGGTTCGCCGGCGCCATGGACCAGATTCTCGAAGCCCGTGGCAGCAAGATTCGTACTGTGGCCGAACAAGTCTACGGGGGCTCCGAAGAGGGCCACGATGACGGCTTGTTTATCGTCAAGCCGTTGTAAGCCGAGGACCGTGCCATGGCTTTCGAAGCAATGTTCCAGCCGATCCAGATCGGCAAACTGACCATCCGCAACCGCGTGCTCAGCACCGCGCACGCCGAGGTCTATGCGACTGACGGTGGCATGACCACCGACCGCTACGTCAAATACTACGAAGAGAAAGCCAAGGGCGGCATCGGCCTGGCCATCTGTGGCGGTTCGTCCGTGGTGGCGATCGACAGCCCACAGGAATGGTGGAGTTCGGTCAATCTGTCCACCGACCGGATCATTCCGCACTTCCAGAATCTGGCCGACGCCATGCACAAGCATGGCGCCAAGATCATGATCCAGATTACCCACATGGGCCGTCGCTCGCGCTGGGACGGCTTCAACTGGCCGACCTTGATGTCGCCCTCGGGCATCCGTGAACCGGTGCACCGCGCCACTTGCAAAACCATCGAGCCGGAAGAGATCTGGCGAGTGATCGGCAACTACGCCCAGGCGGCGCGCCGGGCCAAGGCCGGTGGCCTCGATGGCGTCGAACTGTCGGCCGTGCACCAGCACATGATCGACCAGTTCTGGAGCCCGCGCGTCAACAAGCGTACCGACGAATGGGGCGGCACCTTCGAAGGGCGGATGAAGTTCGGCCTGGAAGTCCTCAAAGCCGTGCGCGCCGAGGTCGGTGACGATTTCTGCGTGGGCATGCGCCTGTGCGGTGACGAGTTCCACCCGGACGGCTTGTCCCACGAGGACATGAAGCAGATCGCCAAGTATTACGACGACACCGGCATGCTCGACTTCATCGGCGTGGTCGGCTCGGGTTGCGACACCCACAACACCCTGGCCAACGTCATTCCGAACATGAGTTATCCACCGGAGCCGTTCCTGCATCTGGCTGCCGGGATCAAGGAAGTGGTCAAGGTGCCGGTGCTGCACGCGCAGAACATCAAGGACCCGAACCAGGCCACGCGCATCCTTGAAGGCGGTTACGTCGACATGGTCGGCATGACCCGCGCGCACATCGCCGACCCGCACCTGATCGCCAAGATCAAGATGGGCCAGATCGACCAGATCAAGCAGTGCGTCGGCGCCAACTATTGCATCGACCGCCAGTATCAGGGCCTGGACGTGCTGTGCATCCAGAACGCCGCGACCTCCCGTGAATACATGGGCGTGCCGCACATCATCGAGAAATCCACCGGGCCGAAACGCAAAGTGGTGATCGTTGGTGCCGGCCCGGCCGGGATGGAAGCAGCACGCGTGGCTGCCGAGCGGGGCCACGACGTCACACTGTTCGAGAAAAAAGACTTCATCGGCGGGCAGATCACCACCGCATCGAAAGCACCGCAGCGTGACCAGATCGCCGGCATCACTCGCTGGTTCCAGCTGGAACTGGCGCGGCTGAAAGTCGATCTGCGCCTGGGCACGGCGGCGGATGCCGACACCATCATGGACCTGCGTCCGGACGTGGTGGTGCTGGCGGTCGGCGGTCATCCGTACCTTGAGCAGAACGAACACTGGGGCGCGGCCGAAGGGCTGGTGGTCAGCAGCTGGGACGTGCTCGACGGCAAGGTTGCGCCGGGCAAGAACGTGCTGGTCTACGACACCATCTGCGAGTTCACCGGGATGTCGGTGGCCGACTTCCTCGCCGACAAGGGCAGCCAGGTCGAGATCGTCACCGACGACATCAAGCCGGGCGTGGCCATCGGCGGTACGTCGTTCCCGACCTACTACCGCAGCATGTACCCGAAAGAAGTGATCATGACCGGCGACATGATGCTGGAGAAGGTCTACCGCGAAGGCGACAAGCTGATCGCGGTGCTGGAGAACGAATACACCGGCGCGAAAGAGGAGCGGGTGGTCGATCAGGTGGTCGTCGAAAACGGCGTACGCCCGGACGAGGAAATCTACTACGCGCTCAAGGACGGCTCGCGCAACAAGGGCCAGATCGACGTCGAAGCGCTGTTCGCGATCCAGCCGCAACCTTCGCTGAGCGAAGCGGGCGACGGCTACTTGCTGTTCCGCATCGGCGACTGTGTGGCGCAGCGTAATACCCACGCCGCGATCTATGACGCACTCAGACTGTGTAAAGACTTTTAAGGCTTGCACATAACCCTGTGGGAGCGAGCCTGCTCGCGAATGCTATCTGTCAGTTGACGCTGATGTCGACTGACCCAGCGCTTTCGCGAGCAGGCTCGCTCCCACAGTAAAGCGGATCGTGTTTCTCCAGGCTGTCTGGTGGGAGCTTCACCATGTTGAACACCCTTCTTCCAATCCTGTTGTTCGCAGCCCTGGGCCTTGCTGTCCTCGGCGCGTTGCGGCGGATGAACATGTGGCGCCGGGGGCGGGCGGCGAAGGTCGATCTGCTCGGCGGTCTGCTGGCCATGCCCAAGCGCTACATGGTCGACCTGCACCACGTCGTCGCGCGGGACAAATACATTGCCAACACCCACGTCGCCACGGCGGGCGGTGCGGTGGCGTCGATTGTGCTGGCCACTCTGGTGCACGGTTTCGGCCTGCATAACCGCATCCTTGGCTACGCCTTGCTGCTGATGTCGGCGGTGATGTTTGTCGGCGCGATCTTCATGTATCTGCGCCGGGTCAATCCACCTGCGCGTCTGTCGAAAGGCCCGTGGATGCGCCTGCCGAAAAGCCTGCTGGCCTTCTCCGCGTCGTTTTTCCTGGTGACCCTGCCGGTGGCGGGAATCCTGCCGGAAAACTTCGGCGGTTGGGTGCTCGCCGCCATCCTCGGTGTTGGCGTGCTGTGGGGCGTGTCGGAGCTGTTCTTCGGCATGACCTGGGGCGGGCCGATGAAACACGCCTTTGCCGGAGCGCTGCACCTGGCCTGGCACCGTCGCCCGGAACGCTTTGGCGGCGGGCGCTCGACCGGTTTGAAGCCGCTGGACCTGAACAATCCCGATGCGCCGCTGGGCGTGGAAAAACCCAAGGATTTCACCTGGAACCAGTTGCTCGGTTTCGACGCCTGCGTGCAGTGCGGCAAGTGCGAAGCGGCGTGCCCGGCCTTCGCCGCCGGCCAGCCGCTGAACCCGAAAAAACTGATTCAGGACATGGTCGTCGGCCTCGCCGGCGGCACTGACGCTAAGTTCGCCGGCAGCCCGTATCCGGGCAAACCAATCGGCGAGCATTCCGGCAATCCGCATCAACCAATCGTCAACGGTCTGGTCGATGCTGAAACCCTGTGGTCATGCACCACGTGCCGCGCCTGCGTCGAGGAGTGCCCGATGATGATCGAGCACGTCGATGCGATCGTCGACATGCGCCGGCATCTGACCCTGGAAAAAGGCGCGACGCCGAACAAGGGTGCCGAAGTTCTCGAGAACCTTATTGCAACCGACAACCCCGGCGGTTTCGCCCCGGGCGGGCGGATGAACTGGGCAGCGGACCTGAACCTCACTCTGCTCAGCGAAAAGAAATCCACCGACGTGCTCTTCTGGGTCGGCGACGGCGCCTTCGACATGCGCAACCAGCGCACCTTGCGTGCCTTCGTCAAAGTGCTGAAGGCAGCGAAAGTCGACTTCGCCGTACTCGGTCTTGAGGAACGCGACAGCGGAGATGTGGCCCGCCGTCTCGGCGACGAAGCAACGTTCCAGCAGCTCGCCAAACGCAATATCCAGACGTTGGCCAAATACAGCTTCAACCGCATCGTCACCTGCGATCCGCACAGTTTCCATGTGCTGAAAAACGAGTACGGCGCCTTCGACGGCAACTATCTGGTGCAGCACCACAGCAGTTACATGGCCGAGATCATTCAGGCCGGCGCGCTCAACCTCGGGCAGCACAAAGGCCACAGCGTGACCTATCACGATCCATGCTATCTCGGCCGCTACAACGGCGAGTACGAAGCGCCGCGTGAAGTGCTGCGCGCGCTCGGCATCGAAGTCAAAGAGATGCAACGGTCAGGTTTCCGCTCGCGCTGCTGCGGCGGCGGTGGCGGCGCGCCGATCACCGACATTCCGGGCAAGCAGCGCATCCCCGACATGCGCATGGAAGACATCCGCGAAACCGGCGCCGAACTGGTGGCGGTGGGTTGTCCACAGTGCACGGCGATGCTCGAAGGCGTGGTCGAACCGCGTCCGCTGATCAAGGACATCGCCGAACTGGTGGCCGACGCGCTGCTCGAAGACGCCGCGCCAAGCAAGCCTGCCACGCCGGCCAAACGTGAACCTGCGGAGGTGCACTGATGAGCGACATTATCCGCCGCGACCCGCGCGCCGAATGGATTGCGCGCAACCGCCTGCATCCGCTGCACGCGGCGATGCAACCGGCGCAACACAGCTGGATGGGTCCCAATGGCGTCATCCGCAAGAATCTGCACGGCATGGGTTTTATCGGCCCCAACGGCATCAAACGCATTGACCGCAGCGGCGCGCAGCAGGGTGGGGCGGTCAAACGCTCGGCTGCTGTTGAAGTGCAGTTGCCGCTGCATCAGGTACCGGCCCCGGCGTTCTACATCAGCGTGGTGCCGGATATGGTCGGCGGTCGCCTGAGCAGCCACGACCGCGATCTGCTCGGCCTTGCTCACCAACTGGCCGGCACCGATGGTGCGGTGCTCGCCGTGGTGTTCGGCGAGCATAAGGAAAGCGCTTTCGAGACCGCTGGCGTCGATCGCCTGTTGCTGCTCGAAGGCGATGAATTCAGCGGTTATGCACCGGAACAACGGGTGCAGGGCTTGCGCGCTGTGGATAACCAATTCAACCCGCGTCACTGGTTGCTGCCGGACAGCCGCAGCGGTGGCGGCGAACTCGGCCGACGCTTTGCTGCAGCGCTGGGTGAGCGTCCGGCCACGCGGGTCTGGCAGGTCAAGGATCAGGAGTGCATCGGCCGCGCCGGGGCCGGATTGCAAGATCTGGCGCGTCCGGTGGCGCGGTTGATTCTCGCCGCTGCCGAATGCGCAGAACCGGTCAGCGAAACTCGTCACGAAGCGTTGCCAGTGGAGTTATCCACAAGCGTCGCGCGCAGCTTGTCGCGAATCGAAGATCTTGGTGCCGTGGCGGTGGATCCGGCAGCGATTCCGATGGCCGAAGCGGAGTTCATTTTCTCCGGCGGCAACGGCGTCAAGGATTGGCAGCTGTTTCACGAAACAGCGGCGGCCCTCGGCGCCACCGAAGGCGCTTCGCGGGTTGCGGTGGACGACGGCTTCATGGCGCGCGATCGTCAGGTCGGCGCGTCCGGCACCTGGGTCACTGCGCGGGTCTATGTGGCTGTGGGTATATCTGGCGCAATCCAGCACCTGCAAGGCATTGGCGCCTGCGACAAGGTGGTGGCAATCAACCTTGATCCGGGTTGCGACATGATCAAGCGTGCCGACCTCTCGGTGATCGGCGAAAGCGCAGAGATTCTGCAAGCGTTGATCGAAGCGGTCGCGGCTTACCGCAACGAAGCCAAGCGCGATGCGGCGTAAGGAAACCCTATGAACACGAATGTTATCAGTCTGGTTTCAATCGGCGCTCACCCGACCTCAGGTCGGCCACGGCGCGCCGATCAGGATGCGCGCGCGGTGGAACTGGGCCTGCAATTGGATGGGGATAACCTGCAAGTGCTGCATGCCGGTGATGTTGCCGAACCGGCCCTGCGTGCCTATCTGGGCATGGGCCTGGAACAACTGCATGTGCTGGAACAACCCGTTGGCGCCGATGCATTGCCGGCGCTGACCGCGTACCTGCGCGACGCCGGGGCGCAAGTGGTGCTGACCGGCAGTCAGGCGGAAACCGGGGAAGGTTCGGGGATGTTGCCGTTCCTCCTGGCCGAAGGCCTGGGCTGGCCGCTGGTGGTGGGCCTGGCGCAGGTCGAATCAATCAATGACGGTTCGGCGCTGGTCCTGCAAGCGTTGCCGCGCGGGCAGCGACGCCGCTTGAAGGTGAAACTGCCGTTTCTGGCGACTGTGGATAACGCCGCCCCGAAGCCTCGGCAGAGCGCGTACGGCCCGGCGCGACGGGGCGAATTGGCCGCCGACGACGTTGAAACGGTGGAAGATGAGTTGTTGGCCGTTGCCACGCTGCAACCGGCCAAGCCACGGCCCAAGCGCTTGAAGGTGATCAAGGCCAAGAGCGGCGCCGACCGGATGAAGGCCGCTACGGCCAAAGCCAGTGGTGGCGGTGGGCAGGTGCTCAAGGGCGTTACCGCGCAGGCTGGGGCGGAGGCGATTCTGAAGCTGCTGATTGAAGAGGGCGTTGTCCGCTAGTCACCCTCTTCCAGGCATGGAATAACCTCTGTGGGAGCGAGCCTGCTCGCGAAAGCTATGGGTCAGTCGATACATGTATCAGCTGATAGTCCGCTTTCGCGAGCAGGCTCGCTCCCACATTGGCATTTCTTCACCGCCAATCTGTACTGCTTACCCATAATCCCTGTTGGCGAAGCTGTGGATAACGTGTTCGCCCTTCCGCGCATTCCACGCCATTCAAGCCTTCCAGCCGTAAGATCAAAAAACGATCAGCGTAACTCTCGGATTTAACGGGCTTTTCCCTCGGTATAAATCGAGAAGTTGCCCCCAATCTCTGTTGGCGCTTCTGTGGATAAGATGTTCGCTATCAGCTGTAGGCCATATGGACCGTGGCTTCCATTGGCTTGATCAATTATTGATCAAATGTGATCCCCGGGCGCCGAGAGCTGTTAAGACGAAGGGGTTTTCCCCAGTCATGGGTGTTTTTCCACAGGAGATTGAAAGTTGTCCCCGATCTCTGTTGGCGCTTCTGTGGATAACGTGTTCGCTACCCGCTACAGGCCTTTGAACCCGTGCTGTGTACGGGCATGATCAAAAAACGATCAATTGTTTTGGGAAACCGCGATTCAGCATAAGTCACGATTTTTCTTTGCAAATCAGCAGGATATTTTTTGAGTCATCCACAGTTACCCCCATTTGCTGTGGGCGGGTATGTGGATAACTTGTTTGCGGAAGGCTGGAGGGCTTGGTGGGTATGGGGACGGGGGTGGTTGATCGGAAATTGATCAGCTGGAAGATGTAGCGTGGGTCAGGGCGTCTTCGCGAGCAGGCTCGCTCCCACAGGGGAATGCATTCCACCTGTAGGAGCTGCCGCAGGCTGCGATCTTTTGCTCTTGATCAGCCCTGAACCGGTACGCCTTTGAGGTAAGGCGCTGGCTCAGCCCCGAGGTTGTTCAACATCCTCTCGCTGTACCAGTCGACGAAGTTGACCACGCCGAATTCATAGGTTTTGGAGTAAGGCCCCGGCTGGTAAGCGGTGGAGTTGATCCCGCGCTGGTTTTCCTCAGCCAGACGGCGGTCCTGATCGTTGGTCGCATCCCACACCTGGCGCATGCGCTCGACGTCGTAATCGACACCTTCCACGGCGTCCTTGTGCACCAGCCACTTGGTGGTGACCATGGTTTCCTGGGCGCTGATCGGCCACACGGTGAAGACGATAATGTGATCGCCCATGCAGTGGTTCCACGAGTGCGGCAGATGCAGGATGCGCATCGAGCCCAGGTCCGGGTTCTTGATGCGGCCCATCAGTTTCGCGCAGCCCTGCTTGCCGTCGAGGGTCATCGACACGGTGCCCTTGAGCAGCGGCATGCGCACGATACGGTTGCGCAAGCCGAAACTGGCGTGAGCGTAAGGGATCTTTTCCGCTTCCCAGGCAGCGGCGGAAGCGGCGACGTGATCCTTGAACGCCTGATCGGCGCGCGGGTCGGTGACGTCGTCCCATTCCAGCAGGGTTTTCAACAGTTCCGGGTGCGATGCGTTGCAGTGGTAGCACTCGCGGTTGTTTTCCAGCACCAGTTTCCAGTTGGCCTTTTCCATCAAGGTGGTGGTGATCGCCACCTTGGTGTTCTCCATGTCGTACGGTTCCATGTAATGGTTGAGCGTCGACAGGAAGTCATCGATGGCCGGCGGGTTCTCCGCCAGGCTGATGAAAATGTAGCCGCCAGCGGTTTTCACGTTCACCGGTTTCAGGCCGTACTGATTCATGTCGAAGTCGGCGCCCATCTCGGTGCCGGCAAACAGCAGGCGACCGTCCAGTTCGTAGGTCCACTGGTGGTAATGGCAGACCAGTTTGGCGACCTTGCCTTTTTCACTGGTGCACAGGCGCGAGCCACGGTGGCGGCAGACGTTGTGGAACGCGTGCACCACGCCCTCGGCGCCGCGAATGACGATGATCGGGTTCTTGCCGACCTGCAGGGTCAGGTAGTTGCCCTTGGCCGGGATCTCGCAGGTCATGCCAGCGATCAACCATTCCTTCTGGAAGATCTCCTGCATATCGATATCGAACAGGCGCTCGTCGCTGTAGAACGGCTGTGGCAGCGAAAAAGTGCGCTCGCGCTCCTGAAGCATTTGCGCGGTGGCCTTGCGTGCGGGTTCCAGCGGATCGCCCAGGCTGATTTTTGCGGTGACGTCCATCGATGTAATCCTCATGGCCCTCTGCGTGGCCGGCGAAAGTGGCTGATCAGGTGTGCTGCAAAACGGTTGCTACGCAAGGTGTAAAGAAGTCGTCTTGTGTTGGGGCGAGTGTGGGGCCGGCGCTGGGGGGAACCTTATCCATGCGCGACATGGCGCAATCTGTTCCCGACGCGCAAGCCCCGGTGTTCAAGGGCTGGTCGCGATAAGTATGTCAATGTCGCGGATAGGTAAACGCACGGTCTGCGCTATACGCAGAATCGCCGACAAGAGGCCGACAGTCGGCCGTGGAGAACAGCATGTCCAACAGCTTCCTGAATCCGGTCACCACCCAGACCTGGGCCAATGGCCGACACATTGTCCGTTGCGTCAAAGTCATCCAGGAAACCTGGGATGTGCGCACCTTCTGCTTTATGGCCGACCAGCCGATCCTGTTCTTCTTCAAGCCGGGGCAGTTCGTCACCCTGGAGCTGGAAATCGAAGGCCAGCCGATCATGCGCTCCTACACCATCTCCAGCTCGCCGTCGGTGCCGTACAGCTTCTCGGTGACGATCAAGCGCGTGCCAGGTGGCAAGGTCTCGAACTGGTTGCACGACACCCTGCATGAAGGTCAGGAGCTTGCGGTGCACGGCCCGGTCGGGCTGTTCAACGCCATCGACTTCCCAAGCCCGAAGGTCCTGTATCTGAGCGGTGGCGTCGGCATCACCCCGTGCATGTCGATGGCGCGCTGGTTCTACGACACCAACGCCAATGTCGACATGACGTTCGTGCACAGCGCGCGGTCGCCGAAAGACATCATTTACCACCGCGAGCTTGAGCACATGGCGTCGCGGATCGACAACTTCAGCCTGCACCTGATCTGCGAAAAACACGGCCTCGGTGAGCCATGGGCCGGTTATCGCGGTTACCTGAACCACAAGATGCTCGAACTGATGGTTCCGGACTTCCTCGAACGCGAAGTGTTCTGCTGCGGCCCGACGCCGTACATGACTGCGGTCAAACGCTTGCTGGAAGCGGCCGGCTACGACATGTCGCGCTACCACGAAGAATCCTTCGGCGCCACTCCACCCGAGGCCCGCGCCGACGCGGTGGAACAGGCCGAACAAGCCGCCGATGCGCCGGAAATCGACGCCGCGGATCTGCACCAGGTCGAATTCACCGCCTCCGGCAAAAGCATCCGCGTCGGCCCGGGCGAAACCGTACACGCAGCCGCCGCCAAACTCGGCCTGATGATCCCGAAAGCATGCGGCATGGGCATTTGCGGAACGTGCAAGGTGATGAAACTGGGCGGCGAAGTGGAGATGGAACACAACGGCGGGATTACCGAGGATGACGAGGCTGAAGGGTTTATCTTGTCGTGCTGCAGCGTGCCGAAGGGGATGTGCGGATTGAGTTTTAAATAGGCATGAACTTGGGTCGATCTCCTAAATGAGGAGATCGACCGGGAAAGTGCAATTTCAAATCAGCCCGAACAAAGCGAGCAGGCCGAAGCCCACAAAGGCAAAGCCAAATATTTGCTGGTATTTATTCAGTTTGAGCAGGTCGCGTTTGAGTTTTGGCGGGAAATTCTTAACGTCTCTTGCGCTGACTTTGCCTTGGGAAATGTACCGTGCGGGTTTTTTGAGGATGCCGAAAATTTCACCCAACATATAAATACGTCCCCCCAGGCCCGCTTGCCATAACATGAGCAAAGACGATGTGATTGAACTGCGTTTCAGGCTATTTAGGATCGTTTCCAGTCTTCTCTTGGCGGTATAAAGTAAAATTCCATTTACCACTAAAAGACCTGTGAAACTCACCAGTGTCATGATCACAATTGGATCTTTTACGATATTGTTAATTTGATCTACGGATGAGCTTATTCCCAGGCACATCATAATTGCAAAAAAAATGAAAACCAGTTTGTATAAAATAATCAGGTTCTTTTTCAGTTTTTTGGGGAAGTTTTCGAAGTCTTTCGCGCAAAGCTTTCCTGTGTGAATGTAAAATTCAGGGTTTCGCATGATGTCGAACACTTCTCCCATCATGTAGATTTTGCCCCAAGGACCTCCGTGCCAAAGCATTATCAGTCTGCTCGAAATAGAACTGTTTGTTAGATGGTCCAATATGATTTCGGTCTTTGTTTTCGCGACATACAACATCACTCCTATCAAAATAAATATGCCGACGAAGTCTACAATACCAATCAACAAGAATATTTTCTCTGAAGTACGAAGAGTCATTTAACAGCCTCGTATACTTTCTGTGCGATCCGTTCGCCGCCTTTCTCGCCCAAAGTCCCGCCGGTGTAATTTCCTAGTCCTGCGTGCCAGATCTACCGGACGGGATGTCCAAAAAACGATGCGCTGAAATAAAGCAGTGGAGTTGAGATGAAGCTGAAAATTAAGATCCGATCAAATGGCTTTGAATTGAAATGTTTGCCTTGGTCTCCAATGATGATTGAAAAAGTCGTCATCAAAACCGCAAGCATAAACATTGCTGACAAGGGGGCTGCTATTTCCAATCCGTTGAATTCGTACCACTGGGTTTTTCTCTGAATTCTGTAAGGTAACTGAATGCTCTGTTTGTAAATTGCGCGAGCAGCAACGATAAACAAGCATAGGGTCGCCAGGTCGCATATTAGAAGTCCACGCCTTCTCGGTGTAAGGGCAAACCATTTTTTTGGCTGCGGCAGGCGTTTTTCAAACCTGCTGCCACAAACATGACATTTGAAAAGCGTCTTTTTATTTTTGGCACTGCATGTTTTGCATATTTTTGTTCGTGGTTTCATAAAGAAAGACGCTATTTGGTTCTGCTTGGAGTGTTCGCTGGTTTTATATCGGGAAATGTTTGGTCAGGCGACTTATCGAGAATCTTGGTAAATTATCTCAGCAGCATCTTCGCCCAATGTTTCACCTATTATTACCGCTGCAAGAGATCCGACGCCCACCGCTACTGCACCGCAGACCAAGGTGCCAACTCCTCCTGTCGGAACGCCTATTCCCAGACAAATTTTCGCTGCTAGTGGCGCAGTCAAGAGGCGACTGCTGATTGCTCCTCCAACCATGCCACCCATAAAGCTTCCGGTTTCCGTGAATTTCACCTTTTCACACGCCTCGGTATTCCCATGCAGGCACACATCCTGCACCTTCAAGGCCGAGGCGCCACCGCCTACTGCTGTGCCGATCCAGCCGCCATATTTGACGTACTGTGACGCTTGGCTGATAGCCCGAATATGTGTGGCATAACCTGGGTTCTGGCCGATGCCGCCAGCCTTTCTCCAGCGGTGCACAAGGTGAGGATGATCGATGCCGAGAGCGGTCTTGAGGCTCGGGTGATCCGGGAGACCAATGCTTTGCCGCGTGAACCGGTTGAGATGGACGTCCAGTTTTTCCAGCAACTGCGCACGTTGTTTTTTGAACGGCTTCGAGTTCAGACTGCCTTTTACGTCCAGCGTTTGAACATGCAACTTCTCAAGATCTGCGAGAACATTTTTTATGCCATCCAGATGATTGGCTGCCATGGCCGTGACGACCCCGATCACTTTTGATTCATAGGCGAGTGCGGTCTGGATTACGCCATAGTGCTGCGCCATGAAATCCGCTTCTTCCACGGTCAGCGGTTCCAGCGTCGCACTGACGAAACGCGCGGTCTGCATCAGCAATGCTTCCTCGTATGTGCATTGCTGATTGTCAGGGTCGCTCAGCACGATCATCGAACCGGCTTTAATCATGTCCGGAGTCGGATTCAAACTTCTGAATCTGGCGATGACATTCGGGTTGGCGGAGGGGAGCAGTTGTGCCTCAAGCTTCTCGGCGACAATACTTTTCTGCACGATGTAAAAACCCGGCTCCGATGGGGCCGGACGATCTTGCGGCCAGTGCTCGCTGGGGAAGAACTTCAAGTCGTTGATGGGGTGAGGGCTGCGCGCGGTGCTGCTGTTATTAACGCGCGCCACCCTGAGGTTCTGCTGATGAATCGCGCGCAGCAACCTGTCTGGATCGGAGCGCGAGGCAGGCTGCCTGAGCATCGATAACGGGCGTTTTTTCACCGCTTCAGGAACGGCACCTTTGGTGCCGCGTACCAGAACTCTGGATTGGTTCAGAAGATGACGCTGTTCCTGTGCAAAGGCGTCAAGGCCCATGTCCGCTGAAAGGCGGCCGCTGGCGACATCATCGACAATGCCCTTGGCGAAGCGCGCGACCTCCTGATTGAACTGCACGCGCGCACTGCCGAATGCCAGATGACGTGAGCCGACTGTCTGTGCCTGTGCGAGCAGCTTGCCGGCAACGTGTCGAACGTCGCTGAGACCATGGCGCCGATCGCTCAACCTTCTTCGCCCCACGAGGCATGGCCGCTGGTCCCGGCGAGGTGATGCACCCAGCTGATGCCACGATAACGAATGGCGACCTGCTCCTGAGGTTCCGCGTCGTTGTGCAGAATGACGTGGGGCATATCCAGGTTCAGTTCGGTGAGCACCGCACCGTCGATCGAGACAGAAAAGTATTTTTCCTGCTGACCCTGAGGGGAGGTTCGGTAGAAGTTGATCTTGCAGTCGATCTCTTCACGGTTGGCCAGTGCCTGGGCCAGCAGCGGTGAAGATTTGTCGACGACTTTGGTGACAATGACCGGCGCGTGGGTGGCTCGGTGAGAGTTGTCGAGGTTGGCGAGGTTGTGGCTGTACGACAGCACCATGATTTCATCGGTGTGTGCCGCCTGATATCTGTTGCCCACCGAATCAGGCGTTGAGCAGCCTGCCGAAATCAGCCCTTGGGTCTTGCCCGTGATCGTCATGTAGCCGGGAATTGCCATCGCGTGCGCTCCTTGAATCGGGAGCAAGCAGTCTATGGCGGGTTTTTTGTGCTTTCTGTAGGCCTTGGTGTAGGCCGATTCTGAAAATGCAGGTCCGCGACGCGCAGCCTCTGGGTTGCATTCCCGTGCTGAGCATGGGAATGCAACTTGGGAGGGAATCAGGCCGACATGACCTCGCGAATATCGCGCGCCAGTTCGCGCACGCGCTCTTCTTCGGTGTCCCAGGAGCACATGAAGCGTGCGCCGCCCTTGCCGATGAAGGTGTAGAAGCGCCAGTTCTTTGCAGTCAACGCAGCGATGGCCGGCTCGGACAGTTGCAGGAACACGCCGTTGGCCTGAACTGGGAACATCAGTTCGACCCCGGGAATGTCGCTGACCAGTTCTGCCAGCAGTTGCGCGCAGTGGTTGGCGTGGCGGGCGTATTTGAGCCAGGCGTCGTTTTCCAGAATGCCGACCCACGGTGCCGACAAAAAGCGCATCTTCGACGCCAGTTGCCCGGCCTGCTTGCAGCGGTAGTCGAAGTCTTCGGCCAGTTTGTGGTTGAAGAACAGGATCGCTTCACCCACCGCCATGCCGTTTTTCGTGCCGCCGAAGCACAGCACGTCGACGCCGGCTTTCCAGGTCAGGTCGGCGGGCGAGCAGCCGAGGAATGCGCAGGCGTTGGAGAACCGCGCGCCGTCCATGTGCAGATGCAGGCCCAGCTCCTTGCAGGTTGCGCTGATGGCGCGGACTTCTTCCGGGGTGTACACACTGCCGACTTCGGTTGCTTGAGTCAGGGTCACCACGCGCGGTTTCGGGTAATGGATGTCCTGACGCTTGAGCGCGACTTCGCGGATCGATTGCGGGGTGATCTTGCCGTTTTCGGTGCCGGCGATCAGCAGCTTCGAGCCGTTGGAGAAGAATTCCGGAGCGCCGCATTCGTCGGTTTCGACGTGGGCGGTTTCCGAGCAGATCACGCTGTGGTAACTCTGGCACAGCGACGACAGGGCCAGCGAGTTGGCGGCGGTGCCGTTGAAGGCGAAGAACACTTCGCAGTCGGTTTCGAACAGTTTGCGGAAATGATCGGCCGCGCGGGCGGTCCATTCATCGTCGCCGTAAGCGCGCTGGTGGCCGTGGTTGGCCTGTTCCATGGCGGCCCAGGCTTCAGGGCAGATCCCGGAATAGTTGTCGCTGGCGAATTGTTGGCTCTTGTCGGTCATGGCCGGCTTCCGTAATCGAGACTCTTGTGAAGGCTCGTGGTCAATGAGGATGCGCACTTTACCGAAGATCTTCCGGGGAGCACATGCAATGTCGGGTGGGGAAAATTACCAGTTTATGGGCCGATTATGCACCTGAGCCAACGCGACGGTGCCCTGGATCTGCTCAAGTGGCTGGCGCTGCTGAGCATGTTGCTCGATCACCTGCGATATGTCGGCTTCTCCGCCGATTGGCTGTATGTGCCAGGTCGCCTTGCATTTCCGTGGTTTTGCCTGGCGATGGCGGCGAATCTGGCCCGGGACGATTCGCGCAAGATGGAATGGCGCTATCTGGGCTGGCTGGTGCTGTTCAGCGCCATCAGCGAAATCCCTTATCGCTTTTATATCCCCGACCCTGACACGTTCAACGTAATGCCGACGCTGGCGCTGGGCTTGCTGGTGGCGCGTGGCTGGCAGGATTCAGCATCGGTGGCGCGATTGCTCGCACTGGCCGCGCTGGTGGTTGCGGCGGTTTTTTCAGAACGACTGATGTTCGGTTTCTTCGGCGTATTGTTGCCGTTGGCGCTGCTGCTGGTGTTCCGCCGATCCTGGTATTTCAGCCTGTTGCCGGGGCTGGTGTGTCTGGCGGCGAACCAATGGCAGGTGCTGCTCGAGTCGGCGCGGTTCGGCAACAGCGTGGCGATTCTCGGCCTGGCGACATGTCTGTTTGCGCCGATGCTGGGAATGTTCTTTTTGCGACATGGGCGACATCTGCAGCCACCACCGATGCGGCGCTGGGCCTATGCGCTGTATCCCGCGCATTTCCTCCTGCTGCTTGCCATCCGCCAAATCATCGCCTGACCCCTGTAGGAGCTGCCGAAGGCTGCGATCCTTTGATCTTCAAAGTCAAAGTCAAAAGATCGCAGCCTTCGGCAGCTCCTACAGGGGAGTGCATTCTTCGGGTCATTTCCAGCCATGTCGTAAACGCACCTTTGCGTGGCGCGCGCAGGCATTTGAGCTGTCTGTGCCGGTCATACCATCGCATCAAAGGGCACTGCCATCATTGCCAGTGCCTTACCGAGACGAATGGCGCACAGATGCCGCTGGGAGAGACGCGATGTTCAGCAAGCAAGACCAGATCCAGGGTTACGACGATGCACTGCTGGCGGCGATGAATGCCGAGGAGCAACGTCAGGAAGATCACATCGAGCTGATCGCGTCGGAGAACTACACCAGCAAACGCGTGATGCAAGCGCAGGGCAGCGGCCTCACCAACAAATACGCCGAAGGCTATCCGGGCAAGCGCTACTACGGTGGCTGCGAGCATGTGGACAAAGTCGAAGCACTGGCCATCGAACGCGCCAAGCAACTGTTCGGTGCCGACTACGCCAACGTCCAGCCGCACTCCGGTTCTTCGGCCAACAGCGCCGTGTATCTGGCGCTGATCCAGCCGGGTGACACTATCCTCGGCATGAGCCTGGCCCACGGCGGTCACCTGACCCACGGCGCCAAAGTGTCGTCCTCGGGCAAGCTCTACAACGCCGTGCAGTACGGCATCAACACCGACACCGGACTGATCGACTACGACGAAGTCGAGCGTCTGGCGGTCGAGTGCAAACCGAAAATGATCGTTGCCGGTTTCTCCGCTTACTCGAAGACTCTGGACTTCCCGCGCTTCCGTCAGATCGCCGACAAGGTTGGTGCACTGCTGTTCGTCGACATGGCCCACGTCGCCGGTCTGGTCGCTGCTGGCCTGTATCCGAACCCGCTGCCGTACGCCGATGTGGTCACCACCACCACGCACAAGACCCTGCGCGGTCCGCGTGGCGGGCTGATCCTGGCCAAGTCCAACGAAGAGATCGAGAAAAAGCTCAACGCGGCCGTTTTCCCCGGCGCCCAGGGCGGTCCGCTGATGCACGTCATTGCCGGTAAAGCAGTGTGCTTCAAGGAAGCGCTGGAGCCTGGCTTCAAGGCTTATCAGCAACAAGTGATCGACAACGCCCAGGCGATGGCCAGCGTGTTCATCAAGCGTGGCTACGATGTGGTCTCCGGCGGCACCGACAACCATCTGTTCCTGGTCAGCCTGATTCGTCAGGGCCTGACCGGCAAGGACGCCGATGCCGCGCTGGGCCGTGCCCACATCACCGTGAACAAGAACGCCGTGCCGAACGACCCGCAGTCGCCGTTCGTGACCTCGGGCCTGCGCATCGGCACCCCGGCGGTGACCACGCGCGGCTTCAAGGTCAGCCAGTGCGAAACCCTCGCCGGCTGGATCTGCGACATCCTCGACAACCTCGGCGACGCCGATGTCGAGGCCAATGTCGCCCAGCAGGTCTCGGCCCTGTGCGCAGACTTCCCGGTTTATCGCTGAGTCGGTTTTGGAGTAATGACTATGCAACGCTATTCCGGCTTCGGCCTGTTCAAACACTCGCTCAGCCACCACGAAAACTGGCAGCGCATGTGGCGCACGCCCACCCCGAAAAAGTCTACGACGTGGTCATCGTCGGCGGCGGCGGGCACGGCCTGGCGACGGCCTACTATCTGGCCAAGGAGCACGGCATCACCAATGTCGCCGTGGTCGAGAAGGGCTGGCTGGGCGGCGGTAACACCGCGCGCAACACCACCATCGTGCGCTCCAACTACCTGTGGGACGAGTCGGCGCACCTCTACGAACACGCGATGAAATTGTGGGAAGGCCTGTCGCAGGATCTCAACTACAACGTGATGTTCTCCCAGCGTGGCGTCTACAACCTGTGCCACACCCTGCAGGACATCCGTGATTCCGAGCGTCGGGTCAGTGCCAACCGCCTCAACGGAGTCGACGGCGAATTGCTCGACGCCAAGCAGGTTGCGGACGAGATTCCGTACCTGGACTGCTCGAAAAACACCCGCTACCCGATCATGGGCGCGACCGTGCAGCGTCGCGGCGGCGTCGCCCGTCACGATGCCGTGGCGTGGGGCTTCGCGCGTGCCGCCGATGCCTTGGGCGTGGACCTGATCCAGCAGACCGAAGTGATCGGTTTCCGCAAGGAAAACGGTGTGTGCATCGGCGTCGAAACCAACAAGGGTTTTATCGGCGCCAAGCGCGTCGGCGTGGTGACGGCCGGTAACTCCGGGCACATGGCCAAGCTTGCCGGTTTCCGCCTGCCGATCGAATCCTACCCGCTGCAAGCGCTGGTGTCCGAGCCGATCAAGCCGATTATCGACAGCGTGATCATGTCCAACGCCGTACACGGTTACATCAGCCAGTCCGACAAGGGCGACCTGGTGATCGGCGCCGGTATCGACGGTTACAACGGCTACGGCCAGCGTGGTTCGTACCCGGTGATCGAACACACCATTCAGGCCATCGTCGAGATGTTCCCGGTGTTGTCCCGCGTACGCATGAACCGCCAGTGGGGCGGCATCGTCGACACCACCCCGGACGCCTGCCCGATCATTTCCAAGACGCCGGTACCAAACATGTTCTTCAACTGCGGTTGGGGCACCGGCGGTTTCAAAGCCACACCTGGCTCGGGCAACGTGTTTGCCGCGAGTCTGGCCAAGGGTGAAATGCACCCATTGGCTGCACCTTTCTCCATCGACCGTTTCCACAACGGTGCGTTGATCGATGAACACGGCGCTGCTGCGGTTGCCCACTAACAGGAGAAATCCCCATGTTGCATATCTTCTGTCCTCACTGCGGCGAACTGCGCTCTGAAGAGGAATTCCACGCATCCGGTCAGGCGCATATCCCGCGTCCGCTGGATCCGAACGCCTGCACCGATGAGGAGTGGGGTGACTACATGTTCTTCCGCGATAACCCGCGCGGTCTGCACCACGAGTTGTGGGACCACGTTGCCGGTTGCCGCCAGTACTTCAACGTCACTCGCGATACCGTGACCTACGAGATTCTCGAGAGCTACAAGATCGGCGAGAAGCCGCAATTCACCGACAAGGCTGGCACTGCGAAAACAGCCACGACGGCGCTGGGAGAGAAGGTATGAGCCAGACCAATCGCCTGTCCAACGGTGGACGGATCGACCGCAACAAAGTGCTGAGCTTCACCTTCAACGGCCAGACCTACAAAGGCTATGAAGGCGACTCGCTGGCCGCTGCCCTGATCGCCAACGGCGTCGACATCATCGGCCGCAGCTTCAAGTATTCGCGCCCTCGCGGCATCTTCGCGGCTGGTTCCGAAGAGCCGAACGCGGTGCTGCAGATCGGTGCTACCGAAGCCACGCAGATTCCCAACGTGCGCGCCACGCAACAGGCGTTGTATCAGGGTCTGGTCGCCACCAGCACCAACGGCTGGCCGAGCGTCAACAACGACATGATGGGCATTCTCGGCAAGGTCGGCGGCAAGCTGATGCCGCCGGGTTTCTACTACAAAACCTTCATGTACCCGCAATCGTTCTGGATGACTTACGAGAAGTACATTCGCAAGGCTGCCGGCCTCGGCCGTTCGCCGACCGAGAACGATCCGGACACCTACGACTACATGAACCAGCACTGCGACGTGCTGATCGTCGGCGCTGGCCCGGCCGGTCTCGCCGCTGCCCTGGCCGCTGCGCGCAGCGGTGCCCGCGTGATTCTGGCCGATGAGCAGGAAGAGTTCGGCGGCAGCCTGCTCGACTCGCGCGAAAGCCTCGACGGCAAACCGGCGATTGAATGGGTCGCCAGTGTCATCGCTGAATTGAAGAACACTCCGGACGTGCTGCTGTTGCCGCGCGCCACGGTCAACGGCTACCACGACCACAACTTCCTGACCATTCACGAACGCCTCACCGATCACCTCGGTGACCGCGCGCCGATCGGACAGGTGCGTCAGCGCATCCACCGTGTCCGCGCCAAGCGCGTGGTGCTGGCGACTGGCGCCCACGAGCGTCCGCTGGTCTACGGCAACAACGACGTGCCGGGCAACATGCTCGCTGGCGCGGTGTCGACTTACGTGCGTCGTTATGGCGTAGCGCCAGGCAAGAAACTGGTGCTCTCGACCAACAACGATCACGCCTACCGCGTCGCTCTGGATTGGCTCGATGCCAGTCTGCAAGTGGTCGCCATCGCTGATGCCCGCAGCAATCCGCGCGGTGCATTGGTCGAAGAAGCGCGCGCCAAAGGCATTCGCATCCTCACCGGCAGCGCCGTCATCGAAGTGCGTGGCAGCAAGCGTGTGACCGCTGCCCGCGTCGCCGCGATTGACGTAAAGGCCCACGCCGTGACCAGTCCGGGCGAATGGCTCGACTGCGATCTGGTGGCCAGCTCCGGTGGTTACAGCCCGGTGGTTCACCTGGCTTCGCACCTCGGTGGCAAACCGGTCTGGCGCGAAGACATTCTCGGTTTCGTGCCGGGCGAAGCACCGCAGAAACGCGTGTGCGTCGGTGGCATCAATGGCGTCTACGCGCTCGGCGATTCGCTGGCCGACGGTTTTGAAGGTGGCGTGCGCGCTGCCGCCGAAGCCGGTTTCCAGACCGTCGAAGGCGTGTTGCCGAAAGCCCTGAGCCGTCTCGAAGAGCCGACCCTGGCGCTGTTCCAGGTGCCGCACGAGAAGAACTCGGCGCGTGCCCCGAAGCAATTCGTCGACTTCCAGAACGACGTCACCGCCGGTGGTATCGAATTGGCGACCCGTGAAGGATTCGAGTCGGTCGAGCACGTCAAACGCTACACCGCGCTGGGCTTCGGCACCGATCAGGGCAAGCTCGGCAACGTCAACGGTCTGGCCATTGCCGCCCGTTCGCTGAACGTGACCATCCCGCAGATGGGCACCACCATGTTCCGTCCGAACTACACGCCGGTGACCTTCGGCGCCGTGGCCGGTCGACACTGCGGGCACATCTTCGAACCGGTGCGCTACACCGCGCTGCATGCCTGGCATGTGAAGAACGGCGCCGAGTTTGAAGACGTCGGTCAGTGGAAGCGTCCCTGGTACTTCCCGAAAAACGGTGAAGACCTGCACGCGGCGGTCAAGCGCGAATGCAAAGCCGTGCGCGACAGCGTTGGCCTGCTCGATGCTTCGACCCTCGGCAAGATCGACATTCAAGGCCCGGATGCCCGCGAGTTTCTCAACCGCGTGTACACCAACGCCTGGACCAAGCTCGACGTGGGCAAGGCTCGCTACGGTCTGATGTGCAAGGAAGACGGCATGGTCTTCGACGACGGTGTGACGGCGTGTCTGGCCGACAACCATTTCGTCATGACCACCACCACCGGCGGCGCGGCTCGCGTGCTGCAGTGGCTGGAGCTGTACCACCAGACCGAATGGCCGGATATGAAGGTGTACTTCACCTCCGTTACCGATCACTGGGCGACCATGACCCTGTCCGGGCCGAACAGCCGCAAGCTGCTCAGCGCCGTGACCGACATTGATCTCAGCAACGAAGCGTTCCCGTTCATGACCTGGAAAGAAGGTCTGGTCGGCGATGTGCCGGCGCGGGTGTTCCGTATCTCGTTCACCGGTGAGCTGTCGTACGAAGTCAACGTGCAGGCCGATTATGCGATGGGCGTGCTGGAGAAAATCGTCGAGGCCGGCAAGCAGTACAACCTGACGCCGTACGGCACCGAAACCATGCACGTGCTGCGGGCCGAGAAGGGCTTCATCATCGTCGGTCAGGACACCGACGGCTCGATGACCCCGGACGACCTGAACATGGGCTGGTGTGTCGGTCGCACCAAACCGTTCTCGTGGATCGGCCAGCGCGGCATGAACCGCGAAGATTGCGTGAAAGACCAGCGCAAACAACTGGTGGGCCTCAAGCCGATCGATCCGACCAAATGGCTGCCGGAAGGTGCGCAGCTGGTGTTCAACACCAAACAGGCGATCCCGATGACCATGGTCGGCCACGTGACCTCGAGTTACGCGCACAACTCCCTCGGTTATTCGTTTGCCATGGGTGTGGTCAAGGGCGGTCTCAAGCGCATGGGCGAGCGGGTGTTCGCACCGCTGGCCGATGGCAGCGTGATCGAGGCGGAAATCGTTTCTTCGGTGTTCTTCGATCCGAAGGGTGATCGGCAGAACATCTGACAACCTCGGGAGCGGTGGGCGGGCGGCTATTCGCGAGCAGGCTCGCTCCCACATTCGATCGCGTTCCCCTGTGGGAGCGAGCCTGCTCGCGAAGGCGGCGGCACAGCAACCACAGGAACCAACAGAATTCAGAAGGTGCTTTATGACCACAGCCAATGTTTACCAACAACGCCCGACCACTGGCGCCAAGGCCGAATCGTCGCTGCACCATGCCGACCTCGCCAGCCTGGTCGGCAAGGGCCGCAAGAACGCCGGCGTGATCGTGCGGGAAAAGAAACTCCTCGGCCACCTGACCATTCGTGGTGATGGTCACGATGCCGCGTTCGCTGCCGGTGTGCACAAGGCGCTTGGCATTGAATTGCCCGGTGCGCTGAGCGTAATCGTCAAAGGCGAAACCAGCCTGCAATGGATGGGCCCGGACGAGTGGCTGCTGATCGTGCCAAGCGGTGAGGAATTCGCCGCCGAGCAGAAACTGCGCGAAGCGCTGGGCGATCTGCACATTGCCATCGTCAACGTCAGCGGCGGCCAGCAGATTCTCGAATTAAGCGGCCCGAACGTGCGTCAGGTGCTGATGAAGTCGACCAGCTACGACGTGCACCCGAACAACTTCCCGGTCGGCAAAGCGGTGGGCACGGTGTTCGCCAAGTCGCAGTTGATGATTCGTCATACCGCCGAAGACACCTGGGAACTGCTGATCCGGCGCAGTTTCTCGGATTACTGGTGGTTGTGGTTGCAGGATGCTTCGGCCGAGTACGGGCTGAGCGTTCAGGCCTGAAGATCAAAAGCCACCCCCTCACCCCAGCCCTCTCCCCCTGAGGGGGAGAGGGGGAAAGGGAGCAGATTTGTGTGTTTTTCGAGCCTGAGTTCGACGCGCTATTTCAGGTCGGCGTAGCTCGAAAGAACGCCTCACCCTAGCCCTCTCCCTCTGGGAGAGGGCTAGGGTGAGGGAAAACCTGACACCCCGCACAACGAACAGGAGTCACCGCACCATGAGCCGCGCCCCAGACACATGGATTCTGACCGCCGACTGCCCCAGCGTCCTCGGCACGGTGGACGCGGTCACGCGTTTTCTGTTCGAGCAGGGCTGCTACGTCACCGAGCACCATTCGTTCGATGACCGCCTCTCCGGGCGTTTCTTCATTCGCGTGGAATTCCGTCAGCCCGACGGCTTCGACGAACAATCCTTCCGCGCCGGGCTGGCCGAGCGCGGGCAGGCGTTCGGCATGCTCTTCGAACTGACCGCACCGAACTACCGGCCGAAAGTGGTGATCATGGTCTCCAAGGCCGATCACTGCCTCAACGACTTGCTCTATCGCCAGCGCATCGGCCAGTTGTCGATGGACGTCGCGGCGGTGGTGTCCAACCATCCGGATCTCAAGCCGTTGGCCGACTGGCACCAGATTCCCTACTACCATTTCCCTCTCGACCCCAATGACAAGCCGGCGCAGGAGCGTCAGGTCTGGCAGGTGATCGAAGAAGCCGGCGCCGAACTGGTGATCCTCGCCCGCTACATGCAGGTGCTATCGCCGGAGCTGTGCCGCAAGCTCGACGGCAAGGCGATCAACATTCATCACTCGCTGTTGCCGGGCTTCAAGGGCGCCAAGCCTTATCACCAGGCTTACAACAAGGGCGTGAAACTGGTGGGCGCGACGGCGCATTACATCAACAACGACCTCGACGAGGGGCCGATCATCGCCCAGGGCGTCGAGGCGGTGGATCACAGTCATTACCCCGAGGATCTGATTGCCAAAGGGCGGGATATCGAAGGCCTGACCTTGGCGCGGGCGGTTGGGTATCACATCGAAAGACGAGTTTTTTGAACGCCAACAGAACCGTCGTTCTCTAGATCGCTTTCGCGAGCAGGCTCGCTCCCACAGGGTATGCATTCCAATGTGGGAGCGAGCCTGCTCGCGAAGGGGCCGTAACAAACAACGCAAGACCAACAAGCAATACCCGAGCACTCAACGCGCTGCCCAACCGGGGCAACGCAGTTCCATAAAAACAACAGCGAGGTGAAAGCATGTCTGGCAATCGTGGTGTGGTGTATCTCGGCGCTGGCAAGGTCGAAGTACAGAAAATCGACTACCCGAAAATGCAGGACCCGCGCGGTCGCAAGATCGAGCATGGGGTCATTCTCAAAGTGGTTTCCACCAACATCTGCGGCTCCGACCAGCATATGGTGCGCGGCCGGACCACGGCGCAGGCCGGTCTGGTGCTGGGCCATGAGATCACCGGCGAGGTGATCGAAAAGGGCTCCGACGTCGAAAACCTGAAGATCGGCGATTTGGTCTCCGTTCCGTTCAACGTGGCTTGCGGGCGCTGCCGTTCCTGCAAAGAGCAACACACCGGCGTCTGCCTGACCGTCAACCCGGCCCGTGCCGGCGGCGCATACGGTTACGTCGACATGGGCGACTGGACCGGTGGCCAGGCTGAATACGTGCTGGTGCCGTACGCCGACTTCAACCTGCTGAAACTGCCGGATCGCGACAAGGCCATGGAGAAAATCCGCGACCTGACCTGCCTCTCCGACATCCTCCCGACCGGCTATCACGGCGCCGTCACTGCCGGCGTCGGTCCGGGCAGCAGCGTTTACATTGCCGGCGCCGGTCCGGTCGGCCTCGCCGCTGCCGCTTCCGCACGTTTGCTCGGTGCGGCGGTGGTGATCGTCGGCGACGTCAACACCATCCGCCTGGCCCACGCCAAGGCCCAGGGCTTTGAGGTCGTCGACCTGTCCAAAGACACCCCGCTGCACGAACAGATCGCCGCGCTGCTGGGCGAGCCGGAAGTCGATTGCGCGGTGGACTGCGTTGGCTTTGAAGCACGCGGCCACGGCCACGACGGCGTCAAGGCCGAAGCCCCGGCCACGGTGCTCAACTCACTGATGGGCGTGGTGCGCGTTGCCGGCAAGATCGGTATCCCCGGCCTGTACGTCACCGAAGATCCGGGCGCCGTCGACGCTGCCGCGAAAATGGGCAGCCTGAGCATCCGCTTCGGCCTGGGCTGGGCCAAATCCCACAGCTTCCACACCGGCCAGACTCCAGTGATGAAGTACAACCGCCAGTTGATGCAGGCGATCATGTGGGACCGCATCAACATTGCCGAAGTGGTCGGCGTGCAAGTGATCAGCCTCGATCAGGCGCCAGAAGGTTACGGCGAGTTCGATGCGGGCGTGCCGAAGAAGTTTGTGATTGATCCGCATAAGTTGTTCAGTGCGGCGTAAGGTTTTACCGCAACGCAAAACGGCGACCTCAGGGTCGCCGTTTTTATTGCCGCGTTTTCACATTTTCTCGACGGACCGTGGCTGAGAATGGACTTGCAACCCGGAACATGCCACCGGATCACCGGTCAAACCGGCAGTTTCGTCGCCGTTGTCCGGCGGCTGCTTTTCCCAAGAGGATGTCTGAATGAAGATTTCACGCGGTTTTGCCTTGGCATCGCTCCTGACTCTGGCCGCCGGGCCGGTGTTTGCCGGTTTCAGTTTGAACGACGTGGCCGGTGCGGTAGCGGGGATGCAAGGTGGTGACAAGGCGGCCGCTGCAGCGCCGACTTCGGAGACCGCTGGTTTGTTGAGTGCTTTGAGTGCGCTGGACGTCACGCCGGAGCAGGCCGTTGGCGGTACCAGTGCGATGCTTGGGCTGGCGAAGAATCAGTTGAGCAGCACCGACTACTCGCAACTGGCCAAGGAAGTGCCGGGCATCGACAAACTGTCCGGTGGCAGCGGCAATCTGGCGGCGCTCGGGGCTTTGCTCGGTTCGTCCGGCAAGTCCGCAGGTCTTGAAAATGCGCTGGGCAATGTCAAAGACACTAACGACCTGAACAACGCGTTCAGCGCGCTGGGCATGGACAGCGGCATGATCGGCCAGTTTGCCCCGGTGTTGCTGCAATATCTCGGTCAGCAGGGCGTCGGTGGTTCGCTGTTGAGCAGCCTGGGCAGCATCTGGGGCACCGGCACCGGCACTTGAGTCAGCCGCGCTCGTTGCGCAGCTCGACGATGCGCTGATCCTTCTCGGTCCAGAGCTGGTTGACCCAGTTCTGGACGTATTGGCGAAAGGCCGGATCCTTCTCGTAATCGCCCTGCCACAGCGCCGGGTCGAGTTCGCGGGTCCTGATGTCGATGATCACTCGCGGCACGTTGCCGCTGATCAGGTCCCAGAAGCCCGGGATTTTTTCCTGCGGATACACCACCGTCACATCGAGCATCGCGTCGAGCTGTTCACCCATCGCCGCCAGCACGAACGCCACGCCGCCGGCCTTGGGTTTGAGCAAGTGGTTGAACGGTGATTCCTGTTGGGTGCTTTTCGCCAGGGTGTAGCGCGTGCCTTCCAGATAATTCACCACCGTCACCGGCTGGCGCTTGAACAGCTCGCACGCCGCTTTGGTGATTTCCAGATCCTTGCCTGCCAGCTCTGGGTTCTTTGCCAGAAAGGCTTTGGTGTAGCGCTTCATGAACGGGTAATCCAGCGCCCACCACGCCAAGCCCAGGAACGGCACCCAGATCAGCTCTTTCTTCAGAAAGAACTTGAAGAACGGCGTGCGCCGGTTGAAGGTCTGGATCAGTGCCGGAATGTCGACCCACGATTGATGGTTGCTGACCACCAGATAGGACGTGTCGCGGCGCAGATCGTCGCCGCCGCGAATGTCCCATTGCGTCGGGATGCACAGCCGGAAGATCAGCTTGTCGATCTCGGCCCAGGTCTCGGCGATCCACATCACCGCCCCCGATGCGTAATCCCGCCAGCGCCCGGGTGCGACCAGTTTGAGCAGGGCAAACACCATCAATGGCCCGATCAGGACCAGGGTGTTGAGCAACAGCAGCAGGGTGACGAAACAGCCGGTGAGCAGGCGGCGCATAAGCAACTCTATGAAGTGGCAGGGGCGAGCCATGATAAGCAGCTTCGCGCGACAGGCCAAATCGGCGCTGACGAATGTTTCACTTCAGTCCCGTTAACCTGATCGTTCCCACGCTCTGCGTGGTAACGCCGCCCGGGACGCTCCGCGTCCCCTGTGACGCAGAGCGTCACTGGATGCATTCCTACGCAGAGCGTGGGAACGATCAACCGCGCGACGGTCTAAAATGCCGTTGCCCAACCTCCCAAGGAAGCCCCTTACGTGAAATCCCTCCTTGCTCTGTTTGCCCTCGTCGCGCTTCCGGTCATGGCCGCCGAGCCGACGCTGTACGGTCGCTACGAATACATCGCGCTGCCGGAAATCGGTGGCGAAGTGCTC
The DNA here is from genome assembly GCF_979258175.1 of Pseudomonas sp. AC255. NCBI lineage: Bacteria > Pseudomonadati > Pseudomonadota > Gammaproteobacteria > Pseudomonadales > Pseudomonadaceae > Pseudomonas > Pseudomonas sp. AC255. The sequence continues at coordinate 5,862,127 of NZ_OZ409841.1, forward strand.
AAGGCCAAGATGGACACTGGCGCGCTGACCGCCTCGCTGTCGGCCAAGGACATCGAGACCTTCACCCGTGATGGCGAAGACTGGGTGCGTTTTCGCCTCGCCACCAAGGACGCCAGCAACAAGGTTTTCGAGCACAAGGTCGCGCGGATCAGCAAGATCAAAAGCCGTTCCGACGAGGACGATGAAGAGCGCGACAGCAGCGATGTCGCCAAGCGCCCGGTGGTCGATCTGGAACTGTGCCTGGGCAACGTCAAGCGCACCGTCGAGGTCAACCTGACCGACCGCAGCCACTTCAACTATCCGCTGCTGATCGGCGCCAAGGCCTTGCGCGAGTTCGGCGCGGCGGTAAACCCGGCGCGGCGCTACACCGCCGACAAGCCTGACTGCTAAGTGGTCTGATTGACGTAACCCCGGGCTTGGGGCACCGTTCGCGCACTAACTGCCACGGGCTCGGACGCCATGCCGCACATCCTGATTGTCGAAGACGAAGCGGCAATAGCCGACACACTGATTTTTGCCTTGCAGGGCGAGGGGTTCAGCACCACGTGGCTGAACCTCGGCGCGGCGGCGCTGGAGCATCAGCGGCAGACGCCGGCCGACCTGATCATTCTCGATATCGGTTTGCCGGACATCAGCGGCTTCGAGACTTGCAAGCAACTGCGGCGCTTCACGGAGGTGCCGGTGCTGTTTCTCAGCGCCCGCGACGCCGAGATCGACCGCGTGGTGGGTCTGGAGATCGGTGCCGACGATTACGTGGTCAAGCCGTTCAGCCCGCGTGAAGTGGCGGCGCGGGTCAAAGCCATCCTCAAACGCATGGCGCCGCGCGCAACCCTGGAAGCAGGCTCAACGCTGTTTCGCATCGATGCCGAACGCGTACAGATCAGCTATCGCGGCCAGCCGCTGAGCCTGACCCGCCATGAATTCCGCTTGTTGCAATGCCTGCTCGAACAACCTGAGCGAGTGTTCAGCCGCGAGCAATTGCTCGATGCGCTGGGCGTAGCGGCAGACGCCGGTTACGAACGCAGCATCGACAGCCACATCAAAAGCCTGCGCGCCAAGTTGCGCCTGGTGCGCGCCGAGGCCGAGCCGATCCAGACCCATCGCGGCCTCGGTTACAGCTACAGCCCGGGGCACAGCTGATGTCGCTGGGGCTGCGGATCTTTCTGGTGTACGTGCTGTTTGTCGGCCTGACCGGTTATTTCGTCCTCAACACGGTCATGGAAGAAATCCGCCCCGGCGTGCGTCAGTCCACCGAAGAGACGCTGGTGGACACTGCCAACCTGATGGCAGAAATCCTGCGCGACGATTTCAAGGCCGGCACCCTCAGCGAGAACCGCTGGCCGCAATTGCTCCGCGCCTATGGCGAGCGGCAGCCGCAAGCGACGATCTGGGGCTTGCCGAAAAATCAGGTCAACCACCGCATCTATGTCACCGACGCCAAGGGCATCGTCGTGCTCGACTCCAGCGGCGTCGCGGTCGGCCAGGATTATTCGCGCTGGAACGACGTCTACCTGACCCTGCGTGGCGAGTACGGCGCGCGCTCCAGCCGCAGTGATCCTGACGATCCGAGCTCTTCAGTGATGCACGTCGGTGCGCCGATCCGCGACAACGGCAGGATCATCGGCGTGGTCACCGTGGCCAAGCCCAACAGTTCGTTGCAACCCTACGTCGATCGCACCGAGCGGCGCTTGCTGTTTTACGGCGCCGGACTGATCGGCCTCGGTCTGCTGTTCGGCGCTTTGCTCTCATGGTGGCTTAGTCGTGCGCTGCACCGTTTGACCGGTTATGCCCAGGCGGTCAGCGAAGGCCGGCGCGTGGAAGTGCCGCATTATCGCGGCGGCGAGCTGGAGCAACTGGCCACGGCGGTCGAGCAGATGCGCACGCAGCTCGAAGGCAAGGCCTACGTCGAGCGTTATGTGCACACCCTGACCCATGAATTGAAAAGTCCGCTGGCGGCGATCCGGGGTGCGGCGGAGTTGCTGCAAAGCGAGATGCCGGCCGTCCAGCGTTTGCGCTTTGTCAGCAACATCGACAGCGAAAGCGCGCGGATGCAGCAGTTGATCGAGCGCCTGCTCAACCTGGCGCAAGTCGAACAACGCCAAGGGCTGGAAGAACGGGTGGCAGTGCCGCTGGCGCTGTTGGTCGCAGAACTGCTCAAGGCGCAGGCCGCGCGGATCGAGGGCAAACAACTGCGCGTCGAGCAAGCGATCGGCGAGGATCTGCTGTTGATTGGCGAGCCGTTTCTGCTGCGCCAGGCGTTGGGCAATCTGCTGGAAAACGCGTTGGATTTTACACCGGCGCAGGGCCTGCTGCGCTTGCGTGCCGAGCGGGTTGGCGAGCAGATCGAGTTCCGCCTGTTCAACCAGACCACGCCGATTCCCGATTACGCCTTGCCGCGTCTGACCGAACGCTTCTACTCGTTGCCGCGCCCGGACAGCGGACGCAAGAGCACCGGGCTGGGGCTGAACTTCGTTGAAGAAGTGGTCAAGTTGCATGGCGGGGTGATGCGCATTGGCAATGTCGAGGGCGGGGTTGAGGTGGTATTGCGCCTGCCTTGAAACCGAGTCGCGGCCTTCGCGAGCAGGCTCGCTCCCACAGGGGAATGCATTCTCCACACAATCTCCATATTCCCCCCACACTCCCACCACACCGCATCAGCAGACTCCCCCATCCAAACAGGGAGAGTCCCATGAACAAGAATCTGACCATCAAGCTCGGCGCGATTGCCTTGTTGATCCTGCTGTTGCTGATACCGCTGTTGATGATCGACGGCATCATCGACGAACGTCAGCAACTGCGCGACGGTGTGCTCGAAGACATCGCGCGCAGCTCCAGTTACAGCCAGCAGCTGACCGGGCCGGTGATGGTAGTGCCATATCGCAAGGTGGTGCGCACCTGGAAAACCAACGAGAAAACCAACAAGCGCTACGAGGAGATCGGCGAAGCGCGCGGGCGTCTGTACTTTCTGCCAGAGCGTTTTGAACTCGACGGCCAGGTGCAAACCGAACTGCGCAAACGCGGCATTTACGAGGCGCGACTGTTCCACGCCGACAACCGCATCGATGGGCATTTTTCCCTGCCGGCGCAGTTGGGCATCAAGGAAAATTTTGCCGATTATCAGTTCGATGCGCCGTTCCTGGCTGTGGGGATCAGCGACATTCGCGGCATCGAAAACGCGCTGAAACTCGAGCTCGCCGACCAGCAACTGGACTTCGTGCCAGGCAGTGAAGTGGCGTGGATCGGTGAGGGCGTACACGTGACTCTGCCGGCGCTCGACGCCAGCAAAGCCACGCAACTGACCTTCGGTTTCGACCTGCGCCTGCAAGGCACCGGCTCGCTGCGGGTGGTGCCGGTGGGCAAGACCAGCAGCGTCAGCCTCGCCGCCAATTGGCCGCACCCCAGCTTCGTCGGCAACTTCCTGCCGGCCAAGCGCGAGATCAACGATCAGGGTTTCAGTGCCGACTGGCAGACCTCGTTTTTTTCCACCAACCTGCAAGAGGCGATGGAGCGCTGCGTCGCTGGCGACTGTGACGCGCTTAACGGGCGCAGCTTCGGCGTGAGCTTCATCGACCCGGTGGATCAGTACCTGAAGAGCGACCGGGCGATCAAATACGCGCTGCTGTTCATCGTTCTGACATTCGCCGGTTTCTTCCTCTTCGAAGTGCTCAAGAGCCTGGCGGTGCACCCGGTGCAATATGCCTTGGTCGGTGTCGCGCTGGCGTTCTTTTACCTGCTGCTGTTGTCGCTGTCGGAACACATCGGTTTTGCGCTGGCGTATCTGTTGTCGGCGAGTGGCTGCGTGTTGCTGATCGGCTTCTATGTCAGCCACGTCCTGCGCAGCGCGCGGCATGGGTTGAGCTTCTCGGCCGGGCTGGCGGCGCTGTATGGCTTGCTGTACGGCTTGCTCAGCGCCGAGGATTACGCGCTGCTGATGGGCTCGTTGATGTTGTTCGGTCTGCTCGGGGTGTTCATGGTGCTGACGCGCAAACTGGACTGGTACGGGATTGGTTTGAAACCGGCCAAGCCGCTGGAGTTTGATGTGGAGGCGATGCAATGAGCGGGTTGAGGGCTGAGCGCAGGGAAGTGGCGGTTCTGCTGACGCTGATTGTTGCAGCGCTGCCGCCAGAACCGAGGTGGTGCCATCGCTGGCAAGCCAGCTCCCACAGGATATATGCCGACACACAGGTCAGCGGTCTGTCCCGATTCAATGTGGGAGCTGGCTTGCCAGCGATGGGGGCAGATCAGGCGCCGCAGAATCAGGGCTTGGGCATCGTCGCCACCATGGACGGTCGCTGACTCACTTCAAAATACCAGTTGGCCAGTTGCGGATTGGCCGCGCGCCAGTCCATGTCCGGGAAGCGCAGATCCAGATAACCCAGTGCGCAGGCCACGCTGATCGCCGCGACATCGAAATGGCTGGTCAGCTCGGCAATCGCTTCGTTCTCCAGCACGGCGAGGGCGCGGCGGATCTTGTCGCGCTGGGCGTCGAGCCATTCGTCCCAGTGTTTTTCCACCGGGCGCAGCACAGTTTCATAACGCACCATCACCGAGGCATCCATGATCCCGTCAGCCATCGACGCCAGGGTCAGGCGCCGCCAGCGCGCCGCACCTTCACGGGGGATCAGCGGATTGCCGACGTGCTGCTGATCGAGGTATTCGAGGATGACGCGGCTGTCATGGATGACATTGCCATCGGCCAGACGCAGGGCAGGGATCTTGCTCAGCGGGTTGTCGGCAATCAGCGCCGGGTTCGGGCTGACCGGGCTGAGCACGCAGTCCTGCAGCGCGACACGATCCTGCTGACCGGTTTCGTGCAGCAGCACCATGACTTTGCGGACAAAGGGCGACAGGGTGTTGTGGTACAGGGTCATGCTGGGGGCGGACATGGCAAGGTCTCGATCAGGACAATGATCGGGCAGCATAGCCTGCTCGCGTCCGGCGCAGAACCCATGTGGGAGCGAGCCTGCTCGCGAAGGCGTCGTGACAGTCGACTTTGATGTTTGAATGTCCGGGCGCTTTCGCGAGCAGGCTCGCTCCCACAAGGGATTCTCAGCGTCGCGGCAGTAAACCTCTTATCGCCAGAAATGCCGGCACGCCAAGCCCGACCCAGCTCAACGCATCCCAAATTCCATCCCCCAGCAACGCCGCAAACAGCCCCGCCGCACTGAGCAGGGCGATCACGATCGGTGTGCTGAAAACCTTCCAGAAACTCGACTGACGCGGCTTCATGCCGAGGCCTCCGCCGTTTCCAGAACAGGCTTGGCCGCCTTGCGCCGCACCACCCACAAATACACACCACTGGCCAGCACGATGATCGTCAGCACATCCAGCGTCGCCCAGAGAATCTTCATCGGCATGCCGCCGTAGTCACCAAAGTGCAGCGGCTGCGACATGCCCATGGCGTCCATGTACCACGGCCGTTCGGCCACGGCGGTGACCTGCAAGGTCGTGGCGTCGATCAGCACCGGCGTCAGCAGGTGCGAGGTCAGGTGCGTGCCGCCCTTCATGAACACCGAATAATGGTGCTCGCTGGAAAAACGGGTGCCGGGGAAGGCGATGAAATCCGGCTTCATCCCCGGTGCGACTTCCTCGGCGATGTCGAGCAGCCGCGTAGCCGGCGCCAGTTGAGTCAGCGGCGGCGCATCGCGATACGGCGCGATCAGGGTGGTCAGTGCATCGTTGCGCCAGGCGGCGATGAGCAGGTCGGCGCAGGCGCTGATCACCCCGGTCACGCCCACCACCAGGCACCAGGTCAAAGTGACGACGCCGATCAGGTTGTGCAGATCGAGCCAGCGCAGTCTTGTCGACTTGTCCTGGCGCACGGTGCCAAATTTCAAGCGGCGCATGAACGGCAGGTACAGCACCGTGCCGGAGACGATCGCCACGACAAACAGCAGCCCCATGAACGCCAGCAGCAGCTTGCCCGGCAGCCCGGCGAACATGTCGACGTGCAGACGCAGGATGAACAGCATCAAACCGCCATTTGCCGAAGGGGTTTCCAGCGCTTCGCCAGTACGCGCATCGAGCATGAAGGTGTGCGAAGAGTTCGGCTCGGTGTCGGCCGTCCTGGCCATGATCGCGAACGCCGCGTTCGGCTCTTCGTCGTCATAACCGAAGTACTGCATGACTTCGCCCGGGCGATGTTTCTGCGCGGCATCGACCAGTTGCTGCAGGTTGAGTTGCGGCGTGTCGGCCGGCATCTCGCGCAGCTCCGGGGCGTTGCCGAGCAAATGATCGATCTCGTGGCTGAAAATCAGCGGCAGACCGGTCAGTGCGAGCATCAGCAGAAACACCGTGCAGATCAGGCTGGTCCAGGTGTGGATGAACGACCAGCGGCGGATGGTTTTACTTTTCATTGCATGACCTTCAAAAACACCAAAGCCGTCCGGTACGGACGGCCTGGGAACAGGGCCTGTTTCAGCTCACTGGCTTACCACTTGTAAGTGGCGCTGGCGACGACACTGCGCTGGTCGCCGTAGTAGCAGTAGAAGCTGTCGCAGGTGGAAATGTAGTCCTTGTCGAACAGGTTGGTCGCGTTCACCGCCAGCGATGCACCTTTGAGACTGTTGTCCAGACGGCCGAGATCATAATGCACGCTGGCGTCGAACACGGTGTAAGCGTCAGCCTTGCCCAGCCAGGTGTTGGCCTTGTCGCCGTAGGTGTTGCCGGTGTAGCGCACGCCGGCGCCAATGCCGAAACCGTCGAGCACGCCGGCGTGCCAGGTGTAGTCGGTCCACAGCGAGGCTTGTTGGTTGGGCATCAGTTGCAGACGATTGCCCTTGTCGACGCCTTTCTGCACTTCGGACTTGGCCAGGGTGTAGGCGGCGATGACTTTGAGGTTGTCGGTCACATCCGACACGGCCTCGAGTTCCAGGCCTTTGACCTTCACTTCGCCGGTCTGGCTGGTCACCGAAACGTTGTTGACGAAGGTGTTCACCGCGACGTTCTTCTGGGTCAGGTCATACACGGCGGCGGTCAGCAGGGTCTTGCTGCCCGGAGGCTGGTACTTGATTCCCAATTCCCATTGCTTGCCTTCGGTTGGCTTGAGCGAGCCGGTCGAGGTGGCATCGGCGCCCGTGGTCGGCTGGAAGGATTCGGCGTAGGACAGGTACGGCACGAAGCCGTTGTCGAAGACGTAGCTGAGCGCCGCGTTGCCGCTGAATTTCTTGTCACGCTGAGTGTTGGTGGCGTCGCTCTGGTTGATGAATTGGGTGCTGGTGTGCACCCAGTCTTCACGGCCGCCGAGGGTCAGGCGCCACTGATCGAGGGCCATTTGGTCCTGCACGTAGAGGCCGGTCTGGTAGGTCTTCTGGTTGTAGTCGTAAAACGCGGTGGAGCGCGCCGGACGTACGATCGGCTGGCCGTAGATCGGGTTGATGACGTTGGTTTGCAGACCATCGCCAAAGATCGAGGTGTAGTTGGTGTTGCTGCGCTGGTGATCCAGACCCAGCAGCAAGGTATGGCGAATCTCACCCGTGGCGAAGTCGGCCTGGAAGTTGTTGTCCACGGCGAACTGGCTGATGTCTTCGTCGACGCTGGTGCTGGTGCGGCCGACGTTGCCCTCTGCATCCACGGTGGTGAACGGGTAGGAACCGGGGGTCAGCGACTGGAACGACAGGTCCGACTTGGTGTAGCGCAGGTTCTGCTTGAACTGCCAGACATCGTTCAACCGATGTTCGAAGGCATAACCCAGCGCGTAGTAGGTGCGGTCGTAGTATTCCCAATCCGGATCGCCGAGATTCTTGTGATGGGAAATATCACCGAGCGGCGATTTGATCTTCGTGCCCTGGATCGGCAGAAACTGGCTGGTGATGCCGGTGTCGTCGCGGGTGAACTGGCTCAGCAGAGTGAGTCTGGTGTCGTCATCGATGTTCCAGGTCAGGCTCGGCGCGATGTTGTAGCGCTTGTTGTCGACGTGATCGACCTGGGTGCCGCTGTCGCGCACCACGCCGCTGAGGCCATAGAGAAACTGCCCGGCGTCATCGATCTTGCCGGTGCTGGCGAAGTTGATCTGGCGGTGATTGTCGCTGCCGTATTGCAGCTGGATTTCGCTGCTGGCTTCAGCGCTCGGGCGGCGGCTGACCATGTCGAGCAAACCGCCCGGCGGGGTCTGGCCGTACACCGACGAAGCCGGGCCACGCAGCAGGGCGAGGCGGTCGAGGTTCCAGGTTTCCTGTTTCGGGTTGGCGTACACGCCTTTGGGCAGCGGCAGGCCATCGAGGAACTGGGTCGGCTCGAAACCACGCACGCGCAGCCAGTCGGCGCGGGTGTCGCTGCCGTAGCTGCTGGCGGTGATGCCCGGCATGTAGCGCACGGCGTCATCGAGGCTGTGCACGCTGCGGTCGTCCATTTGCTGGCGGGTCGCCACCGAGATCGAACGCGGTGCTTCGACCAGGGCGGTGTCGGTCTTGGTGCCGGCGGCGGTGCGAGTCGCGGTGTAGCCTTCGACCGGGCCCCAGGCGCTTTCGAAGTTTTCCACGCCGATGACCGAAGTTTCCGGCAGGGCCAGCGTGCCTTCAGGCACGGCCACCAAGGTGTAGGTGCCGGCGCTGCTCTGTTCCAGTTGCAGACCGGTACCGCGCAAGGCCGCGCGCAGGGCTCCGGCGGCGTCGTACTGGCCGTTGACCGGGGCCGAGGTCTTGCCGGCGGCCAGCGCAGGATTGAGCGACAGGGCGAGGCCGCTCTGGCTGGCGATCTGGTTCAGGGTGGTCGACAGCGGCGCCGCCGGCAGGTTGTAGGCGCGCACGCTGGACGCTTGCTCAGCGGCGAGCAACGGGCTGCTGATCAGCGGCGTGCCGAAAGCGATGGCAAAAGCCAGCAGACTGGGGCGCAACAAGGTGTCTGGCGAACGGGACATACGGCGGCTCCTGAATGGAAATATTTCTCAATTGCCTGTGTGCCGGACGAGATTGGAAAAGTGATAGGGCTGGGTGGAAATTATTTTTTGCTGGAAATGGTTGTGCGGCTGATGCCGTCATCGCGAGCAGGCTCGCTCCCACATTGATCGTTCCCACGCTACGCGTGGGAATGCCTCATTGGACGCTCTGCGTCCGCTTCGGCAGGGACGCAGAGCGTCCCGGGCTGCATTCCCACGCAGAGCGTGGGAACGATCATGTCAAGGGAAGGAGGGCTCCGCCTTCGCCACGGTGACCCAATACGGCGTATGCCGCTCGATCTGCACCGGCAAGGTTGGCAGCAACGCACTCAGGGCCTTGTCGGTGTCGTGCAACGGAAAGCTGCCGGTAATGCGCAGATCGGCCACTTCCGGCGCCACACCCAGATGCCCGCGACGATAGCGCCCCAGCTCGTGCACCAGATCGCCCAGCCGTGCGTTGTCCACCACCAGCATGCCGCGCGTCCAGGCATCCGCGCCTGGGGCGAGGGCGGCAATCGAGCCCAGCCCGTCACTGCGCAACAGCACCTGCTGGCCTTCGCGCAGAATCTGTTCTTGCGGATTCGCCTGGGCATGGGCCGCCACCGCCGACTGCAACACGCTCAGGCGGGTGCCATCGTCCTCGCGCTTGACCAGAAAGCGCGTGCCCAGCGCGCGCATGCTGCCTTCGCGGGTTTCGACGATAAACGGCCGCGCATCGCCATGGCCGGTCTCGACGAGGATTTCGCCTTCCTGCAGCACGATCAAGCGGCGCTCGTCATCGAAGCGTACGTCGACCGCGCTGTGGGTATTGAGGTTGAGCAGAGTGCCGTCGGACAGGCGCACGCTGCGCTGTTCACCGGTGGCGGTGCGCTGATCGGCGAGCCAGTAATCCAGCGGCAGATAGCGCTCGCTGACAAACAGCCCGAGCCCGATGATCACCACGACACTGGCCAGCCCGCTGCCGAGTTTGCGCACGCGGCGGCGAATGCCTTCGCGCGATTGCAGCAACGCACTTCGGGCCGGGCCTTTGGCGACACTGAAGCGCTGATCGAGCATGCCCAACTGGCGCCACGCGCGGGCGTGTTCCTCATGGGCCGCATGCCACTTGGCGAATTCCTCGCGCTCCAGCGCGGTGCTCGAATCGAGGGTCAATTGCCAGGCAATTGCCGCGTCCAGCACATGCGCCGGCACCGGGCGCGAACTGGCCGCCGTCATGTCGGCTCACCGTACAGGGCGATGTAGCACTGGCGCAGACCTTGGGCCAGATACTGCCGCACGCGCGGCACTGACACGCCGAGTCTGGCGGCGATTTCGCCGTGGCTGAGGCCGTCGAGGCGGTTATACAGGAAGGCCGCGCGCGCCTTGGTCGACAGCTTGCCGAGCAGCCGGTCGATGGCCTTTAGATCGTCGAGGATCATTTGCTGTTCTTCCACCGACGGCTGTTCGTCTTCGGGGATCAGCATCAGTTCGGTGAGGTAGGCCTGTTCCAGCGCGGCGCGGCGGAAGTAGTCAAACAACAGGCCTTTGGCGATCGCCACCAGAAATGCCCGAGGTTCGCGCGGCGTCAGCAGTTCGTCGCGGTTGAGCAGGCGCACGAAGGTGTCCTGGCTCAGGTCCTCGGCACGCTGCGGACACGCCACATTGCGCCGCAACCACGCCAGCAGCCAACCGCGATGGTCGCGATACATCGCACCGACGAGCTCACTGTGGGGGTTGGGCACTGACGACACCGGACATCACCGATTGGGAAATGTTAACTAACGAGAATAGTTCGCGATTCTGGCAGAGGTGGGAATGGTTAGCAATTGGCCACTGGTCAGGTGATGAATCAAGGGCAGCCCCTCACCCTCACCCTAGCCCTCTCCCGGAGGGAGAGGGGACTGATCGGGGGATATTCTGGAGGTACGCCGACCTGAACGATTTTCAGCGATTCCTCAATCGACTCGGTCTTTCAGGTCGATATAAGGCTTCAGACACCACGATCGGCTCCCTCTCCCTCCGGGAGAGGGCTGGGGTGAGGGGCTTTTGATCTGAATGATTCTAAAAGGACGGCGCCTGCTGCCTGCGCTTCCACTGACTCAACCGCTGCTGCAACTGCAACGGACTGTAGATCTGCTGCGCCCGCGCGCGGCTGAACAGGATCAACGCCAACTCCGCCGTGGCCAGCGCATCGGCACTCGCGTTATGCCGCTCGAACACTTCAAGGCGAAACCACTCGATCCACTCATCCAGCCCGGCCTCGCGAATCTGCGCCTGCGGACACAGAAACGGCGCGACATCTGCCACATCCAGAAACACATGCTGCAGCTTATGCCCCAGGTGTTCTTTCACTGCGCGCCCGAGCATGTGCTGATCGAACGGCGCATGAAACGCCAGCACCGGGCTGTCGCCGATGAACTCCAGCAACTCCAGCAACGCTTCCGCCGGGTCGCTGCCTGCGGCAATCGCATTCGGTCCCAAGCCATGAATCAGCACGCTGGGGCTGAGCTTCAATTCGCGGCATTGCAAGGTGCGCTCGAACTGCTGACTGAAATCGATCGCGCCGTCCTCGATCACCACCGCGCCAATCGACAGGACCCGATCCTTGCTCATATTCAGGCCGGTGGTTTCCAGGTCCAGCACCACCCAGCGCTGCTCACGCAGGCTGCATTCGCTCAGCTCGGCAAGCGCCGGCAGATTCGCCAGCCGCTGCTGTAGATCCGCCGACACAACGGGACTTGACGGGCGCAGCCAGGAAAACAGGCTCATAGCTGATACCGCAAGCTCAGGCTGCTCTGCAGGCGTTGCGCTTGGCGCAGGGATTCACGCAGGATGCGCCGGTCAAGGTGATTGAGGCTGTCGGGATCGACGCGGTTGGAGTACGGCTGGTTCTCCCGGGTCTGGAGCTGATGCTGCTGCATGCGCGTTTGCTGAATGAAGTGATAGGCCTCTTCATACGCCGCGCCGTCGAGCGGCTCGATGACTTGTTTATCGACCAATTGGCGGAAGCGTTCGAGGGTGTTGTTGGCGTCGATGCCGTTGGCCAGCGCCAGCAAGCGGGCGCCGTCCACGAACGGCGTAAGACCCTGAATTTTCAGATCCAGCGTGGCCTTCTCGCCGTTCTTGCGTGCCAGCACGAACTCACGGAAGCGCCCAACGGGAGGGCGATTGCGCAGGGCATTTTCGGCGAGCATGCGCTGGAACAGACGGTTGTCAGCGACTTGATCGAGAATGCCCCGGCGCAATTGCTCGCAGCCTTGCTCATCGCCCCAGACCACGCGCAGGTCGAAATAAATGCTCGAACCCAGCAGGTTCTCTGGCGTGGCTTCGCGGATGAACGCCGCGAAGCGTCGCGCCCATTCGGCCCGCGACAGACACAGCTCGGGATTGCCGGCCATGATGTTGCCCTTGCACAGAGTGAAACCGCACTGCGCCAGGCTCTGGTTGATCTGCTGGGCGATCGGCAGCAGCTTGCCGCGTATCTCCGCTGCGTGCGCCGCATCGCGGGCATCGAACAGGATGCCGTTGTCCTGATCGGTGTGCAGCGTCTGCTCGCGCCGGCCCTCGCTGCCGAAACACAGCCAACTGAACGGCACACCCGGGTCGCCCTTTTCCGCGAGGGTCAGTTCGATGACCCGGCACACCGTGTGATCGTTGAGCAGGGTGATGATGTGGGTGATTTGCGTCGACGACGCGCCGTGGGCGAGCATGCGTTCGACCAGTTGGCCGATCTCGCCGCGCAAGGTCACCAGTTGCTCGATCCGTTGCGCGCTGCGGATGGTCCGGGCGAGGTGGACCAGATCGACCCGTTGCAGGGAGAACAGATCACGCTCGGACACCACGCCGCACAGGCGTTGATCCTTGACCAGACAGACGTGGGCGATGTGCCGCTCGGTCATGGCGATCGCCGCATCGAAGGCGCTGTGATCCGGCGACAGATAAAACGGTGATCGAGTCATGTGCTGTTCGATGGCGTCGCTGAAATCGCCGACACCTTCGGCGACCACATGGCGCAAATCGCGCAGGGTGAAAATCCCCAGCGGCGCCTTGTGCTCATCCACCGCGACGATGCTGCCGACCTGTTGCTCGTGCATCAGCTTCACCGCTTCACGCAGTGGTGTATCGGCGCTGCAAGTCACCGGATGGCGCATCGCAAGTTCACCGAGACGAGTGTTCAGCGAGTATTGGGTGCCGAGGGTTTCCACGGCTTTTTGCTGGACTTGCTGGTTGACCTGATCGAGCAGGCTGCTCACCCCACGCAAGGCGAAATCGCGGAAGGCACTGGAGAGGGCGAACAGTTTGATGAACGCCAGCTTGTTCAGTTGCAGGCAGAAGGTGTCTTCGCCCGCCAGATGTTCGGTGCGCGTGGCGCGCTCACCGAGCAGCGCGGCCAGCGGAAAGCATTCGCCGGTGGTGATTTCGAAGGTGGTTTCGGTGCCGGGCTTGGTGATGTGCTGGCGTTCGCCGACCACCCGACCCTGTTTGACGATATAAAAGTGCTCCACCGGGCCGTCAGCCGGTTTGATGATGCTCTCGCCCTGGGCAAAAAAACGCAGCTGACATTGCTCCACCAGATAGGCGAGGTGGGCGTGTTCCATCTGATTGAAGGGCGGGAAGCGCTGAAGGAATTGCAGGGTGCCCTGAATGTTCTGCAACACCGCGGTTTTCCCTGCCTGGGTGAAGGCGTCCGCTTTGCTCATAACCATTACCGCAGTCTTTTTCGAATTGTTGTTGTCGGATCGTTGCCACCATGGTCAACCCCGGCGGGCAGGGTGCCCATTGGACGTAAGTCTAGGTTTTGCCACCATTGGCCGATTTTCGGAAATAACCTACGCAAAAGCTCGGAAAAGCTTGCGCTAGCCACTTGGAAAAATTCCGACGAAGTGCACATTGAAGCGCTGTCCGGTGATGTCTGACGACTTGCCAGGGATTGTTTGAACATTTAGAGAGCGCCATGTCCGACCACGATATTTTGAGCGACGCCGAGCGAGAAGCGCTCAGCGCAGTCATGCTCGAACCCGATCTGCCGCCGCAGCGTGTCCTGATCGTCGACGACGACAAGGACGCCCGCGAGCTGTTGTCGGAGATACTCGCGCTGGACGGCATTCGCTGCATGACCGCAGCCAGCGGTGAAACCGCGCTGAAAATGCTCGATGAAAAGCCTTCGATCGGTCTGGTGATTACCGACCTGCGCATGGGCAATGTCGACGGCCTCGAGCTGATTCGCCAGGTGCGTGAATCGGTACGGGCAGCGATGCCGATCATCATCGTCTCCGGCGATGCCGACGTGAAAGACGCGATCGAAGCGATGCATTTGAGCGTGGTGGATTTTCTGCTCAAGCCGATTGATACGGGGAAGTTGCTTGAGTTGGTGAAACACGAATTGGGCATCGAGCCCTAGAAGCCCCTCACCCTAACCCTCTCCCAGAGGGAGAGGGGACTGACCGCGGTGAATGTTGGAGGTACACCGACCTGAATTTCATGAGTCGAACTCAGGAATTGAAACTTCCCCAATCTGCTCCCTTTCCCCTCTACCCCTTGGGGGAGAGGGCTGGGGTGAGGGGGATGGATCTCAAGCCCAGCACAACAATCCAATCCACCTCACAAACAAAAAAGGCCCTGATCTCTCGATCAGGGCCTTTTTCATTTCCAGCGTCAGCGCAAATTACAGACCATTCGCGGCCTTGAACTCGCGACGACGACGGTGCAGCACCGGCTCGGTGTAGCCGTTCGGTTGCTTGGTGCCTTCGATCACCAGTTCGACTGCCGCCTGGAAGGCGATGTTGCTGTCGAAGTCCGGTGCCAGCGGGCGATACAGCGGGTCGTTGGCGTTCTGGCGGTCAACCACCGGCGCCATGCGCTTGAGGCTTTCCATCACTTGCTCTTGGCTGACGATACCGTGGCGCAGCCAGTTGGCGATGTGCTGGCTGGAGATACGCAGCGTCGCACGGTCTTCCATCAGCCCAACGTCGTTGATATCCGGGACTTTGGAGCAACCGACACCCTGGTCGATCCAGCGCACCACGTAACCGAGAATGCCCTGGGCATTGTTGTCCAGTTCGTTCTTGATCTGCTCTGGCGTCCAGCTTGGGTTCACTGCCAATGGAATGGTGAGGATGTCGTCCACCGAAGCGCGCGCACGTTTGGCCAGTTCAGCCTGACGCGCAAACACGTCAACCTTGTGGTAGTGCAGCGCGTGCAGCGCAGCGGCGGTCGGCGATGGCACCCAGGCAGTGTTGGCGCCGGCGAGTGGGTGAGCGATTTTCTGCTCGAGCATCGCTGCCATCAGATCCGGCATCGCCCACATGCCTTTACCGATCTGCGCACGACCTTGCAGGCCAGTGCTCAGACCGATATCGACGTTCCAGTTTTCGTAGGCGCCGATCCACTTCTCGGCCTTCATGTCAGCCTTGCGCACCACTGGGCCGGCCTCCATGGAGGTGTGGATTTCGTCGCCGGTGCGGTCGAGGAAGCCGGTGTTGATGAACACTACGCGCTCGCTGGCGGCCTTGATGCAAGCCTTGAGGTTGACCGTGGTGCGGCGCTCCTCGTCCATGATCCCGACTTTCAGGGTGTTGCGCGGCAAGCGCAGGACATCTTCGATGCGCCCGAACAGCTCGTTGGTGAACGCCGCTTCTTCCGGGCCGTGCATTTTCGGTTTGACGATGTACACCGAACCGGTGCGGGTGTTGCGCCGCGAAGTGTTGCCGTTGAGGTTGTGCATTGCGGCCAGGCAAGTCACCAGACCATCGAGGATGCCTTCCGGTACTTCGTTGCCTTGGCTGTCGAGGATCGCATCGATGGTCATCAGGTGGCCGACGTTGCGCACGAACAACAGCGAACGACCGTGCAGGGTCACTTCACCGCCGTTGGGCGCGGTGTAGGTGCGATCCGGGTTCATGGTGCGGGTGAAGGTCTGGCCGCCCTTGGACACGGATTCCGCGAGGTCGCCCTTCATCAGGCCGAGCCAGTTGCGGTAGATCACCACTTTGTCGTCGGCATCGACGGCGGCCACGGAATCTTCGCAGTCCATGATCGTGGTCAGCGCCGCTTCCATGAGGATGTCTTTGACGCCGGCGGCGTCGGTCTGGCCGACCGGGGTGCTGGCGTCGATCTGGATTTCGAAGTGCAGGCCGTTGTGCTTGAGCAGAACGGCGATCGGCGCGTTGGCGTCACCCTGGAAACCGATCAACTGAGCGTCATCGCGCAGGCCGCTGTTGCTGCCGCCCTTGAGCGTCACGACCAGTTTGCCGTCAGCGATCCTGTAGCCGGTCGAATCGACGTGGGAGCCTGCGGTCAGAGGCGCGGCTTCGTCGAGGAAGGCGCGGGCGAAGGCGATGACTTTGTCGCCACGCACCTTGTTGTAGCCTTTGCCTTTTTCCGCGCCGCCGTCTTCGCTGATCGCGTCGGTGCCGTAGAGGGCGTCGTACAGCGAACCCCAGCGGGCGTTCGAAGCATTGAGCGCGAAGCGCGCATTCATCACCGGCACGACCAGTTGCGGGCCGGCGGTGCGGGCGATTTCATCGTCGACGTTTTGCGTCGTCGCCTGGAAATCAGCCGCTTCTGGCAGCAGATAACCGATCTCTTGCAGGAAAGCTTTGTAGGCCACGGCATCGTGCGCCTGGCCGGCATGCTGCTGATGCCAGGCATCGATGCGCGCCTGGAAGTCATCGCGTTTGGCGAGTAGGGCTTTGTTCTTCGGCGCCAGGTCATGAATGACCTTGTCGGCACCTTCCCAGAATTGTTCGGCGGTGAGGCCGGTACCGGGAATGGCTTCGTTGTTCACGAAGTCGAACAGGACTTTGGCGACCTGCAGGCCACCGACTTGAACGTGTTCAGTCATTGCTTGCCTCACTCTGCTCAGCTATTTCGCTTTTCAGCTCGTCAATTTAACAATGAAGCTTCCGGCCATTTAAACCACAAACCTGCGGACCAGTACATGCCATCGCTGGCGGCTGGGCTAGGACCAATCAACGGCTTGGAGGCCTTGCTGACGGGGCTTTCAGGGTTGCGAAGGGCCTTGGGCAGACATCGATCCAGCGTTATGTAGTGCGCGCTGCGGCATACTACATGATGAGTTGCGCTTGTGAAAATCAGACTAATTACGTCGTTCTGCGACCTCATGACGCATTGCGGTCACGTCGCGGAACGGGATGTTCTCAAAAAGCATTGGATTGTTCCAGCTAAATATCGAAAGTTGTACACGATTTGTCTTTCGCGCAGCTCCCCAGTGCTGCCCTTCGCGAGCAGGCTCGCTCCCACATTTGGAATGCGACCCCTGTGGGAGCGAGCCTGCTCGCGAAGGGGCCGGTCGATTCAACACATAATCAGCCCTTGCCTATACTTGCCCTTCGATAACAAAAGTCATGACAAGAGGGCTGCGCCATGGACCATCTCGTACTCACCGTTTTCGCCCCGGACAAGCCCGGGCAGGTCGAGCGCATCGCCCAATGCATTGCCGAGCACGGCGGCAACTGGCTGGAAAGCCGCATGTCACGCATGGCCGGGCAGTTCGCCGGGATTCTGCGCGTGGGCGTGCCGGCGGAGGCTTACGACGAACTGGTCGATGCCCTGCAAGCGCTGTCGGCCCATGGCATTCGGGTATTGATTGCCGAAAGCGGAGTGGAGCAGTCCTGCACGTGGAAACCGATCGCCATGGAACTGGTCGGCAATGACCGACCGGGTATCGTTCGTGATATCACTCGCCTGTTGAGCGAGCAGGGCGTGAACCTGGAGCGACTGGTAACTGAAGTGCGCCCGGCGCCGATGAGCAGCGAGCCGCTGTTCCACGCCGAGGCGATTCTCGCGGTACCACTGACGCTGTCGCTGGATGTGTTGCAGGCGCGCCTGGAAACCCTGGCCGATGATCTGATGGTCGAACTGGTGTTACGCACAGAGGTTTAAACGTTCACAGGGTTATTCAGGTTTAACGTGCACCTGCCTGTGGATAACCTGTAGAGACAGACCGCCACGCCACGCCGGCCGTGGCTTTGCGCCCGTTGATCAAAAAACCGCCAACATTCAGTGACTTGCGCACAAACGGCGGGGATCACGCTGTGGATAAGCTTGGGAAGGAACGATGCAGGCCACGAGAACCGTGGCCTGCGGAGCTTTGTGCGTTTTTTGATCAGGCCCGTCGGCGCAAACTTATCCACGCATCAACGCTGTAGACCGCCAGACCGGCCCAGATAAACATGAACGCGACCAGCGTGCTGGACGACAAATGCTCGCCAAATAGCAGCACGGCTTGCAGCAACACCAGCGTCGGCGCGATGTATTGCAGGAAGCCGATGGTGGTGTAGGGCAAGTGGCGGGTGGCGGCGTTGAAACACACCAATGGCACCAGCGTCACCGGGCCGGCAGCCACGAGCCACCAGGCTTCGGAGGTGGTCCAGAAGGCCGGCTGCACACTCGTGGCAGTCTGATTGAACAGCAACCATGCGATCGCAATCGGCACCAGCATCCAGGTTTCCACCACCAGCCCCGGCAATGCCTTGACCGGCGCCTGCTTGCGGATCAGGCCGTAGAAACCGAAGGTCAGCGCCAGCGCCAGCGACACCCACGGCAAGCTGCCGACCTGCCACACCTGCTGCGCTACGCCGATGGCCGCGAGACCGACCGCAACCCACTGCATGCGCCGCAGCCGTTCGCCAAGGATCACCATGCCCAACAGTACGTTGACCAGCGGATTGATGTAGTAACCCAGACTCGCCTCGAGCATGCGGCCGTTGTTCACCGACCAGACATAGGTCAGCCAGTTGGCCGCGATCAGCGTGCCGCTCAGGGCCAGAATCGCCAGGCGTTTTGGATTGTCGAGCAGCTCGCGCAGCCAGCCCGGGTGTTTCCACACCATCAGCAGCAACGCACCGAACAGCGCCGACCACAGCACCCGATGGATGATGATCTCGACGGCCGGGACTTCGGCGATGGCTTTGAAATAGATCGGGAACAGGCCCCAGATGATGTAGGCGCTCAGGCCCAGAATGTACCCGCGACGCGGGTTGGCGGCTTGCATGCAGAATCCTTGCTCAGGCAGCTGACAAAGGAAGGATTGTAAGGAGATTTGTCTGCAAGTGAGTTGTGAATTTGTGAACACCGGACAAATGTAGGAGTGAGCCTGCTCGCGATAGCGTCGGGTCAGCCAACATCAAAGTTGAATGTCCGTCCGCTATCGCGAGCAGGCTCGCTCCCACAGGGTTCAGGTTTGAATCAGAAAAGTTTCAGCGGCTCTTCATTCAGTGCCGCCAGCTGCTCACGCAAGGCCAGCACCTGGTCGCCCCAATACCGCTCCGTGCCAAACCACGGAAAGCTGCGCGGGAATGCCGGGTCGTCCCAGCGCCGCGCCAGCCAGGCGCTGTAGTGCATCAGGCGCAGGGCGCGCAACGGTTCGATCAGCGCCAGTTCGCGCGGGTCGAAATCATGGAATTCGTTGTAGCCGTCCATCAATTCCGACAACTGCCCAAGACACTCCTGACGATCGCCGGCGAGCATCATCCAGATGTCCTGCACCGCCGGGCCCATGCGGCAATCGTCGAGGTCGACGATGTGGAACATCTCGTCGCGGCACATCATGTTGCCGGGGTGGCAGTCACCATGCATGCGGATGTTCTGGTGCGGCGTAGCGGCGTAGACATCTTCGACGCGTTTGAGCAGGTCGCGGGCAACCGACTCGTACGCCGGCAGCAGGCTCTTGGGAATGAAATTGCCCTCAAGCAGGGTGTTCAGCGAAGCATGGCCGAAGTTCTGCACCGCGAGGGCTTCGCGGTGCTTGAACGGCTTGGTACCGCCCACCGCATGCATGCGCCCGAGCAACTGGCCGAGGCGATACAGCTGATCAAGGTTGCCCGGCTCCGGCGCCCGACCACCACGGCGCGGGAACAGGGTGAAGCGGAAGCCGGCGTGCTCATGCAGGGTTTCGCCGTTGTGGATCAGCGGCGCTACCACCGGGATGTCGATGTCGGCCAGTTCGAAGGTGAACTGGTGCTCTTCGAGGATGGCCTCGTTGGTCCAGCGCTGCGGACGATAGAACTTGGCAATCAGCGGCTCGGAGTCTTCGATACCGACCTGATACACACGGTTTTCGTAGCTGTTGAGCGCCAGAATGCGCGCGTCGCTGAGGAAACCGATGCTTTCAACGGCATCCAGGACGAGATCGGGGGTGAGGGTTTCAAACGGGTGGGCCATGCTGACTCCTGCGCGCAGCAGGCTGCTGCGTCCGGCTCGGCATGGTAGCGCAGATGGCGGCGGCGGAGGTGGTTGGTGTCATTGCTGATGCCATCGCTGGCAAGCCAGCTCCCACAGGTTTTGCGCAATACCTGTGGGAGCTGGCTTGCCAGCGATGAGGGTTTATCAGGCGCCGACGATCCCACCATCCTCGCGCGTAATCGCCATCACCGAAGACCTTGGCTTGCCATTGGGCAGGTGCTCGGGGAAGGTCGAACCACCGTTTTCGCCCGGATGCTGGATGCCGACAAACAGGGTTTTCTGATCCGGCGAGAAGCTGATCCCGGTCACTTCACAACCCACCGGCCCGACCATGAAACGGCGAATCTCACCGGTCGCAGGATCGGCGCAGAGCATCTGGTTGTTGCCCATGCCGGCGAAGTCGCCAGCGTTGCTCGAGTCGCCGTCGGTGAGAATCCACAGGCGTCCGGCCTTGTCGAAACCCAGACCGTCGGGGCTGTTGAACATGTTCTGCGGGGTGATGTTCGATGAGCCACCCTTCGGCGTCCCGGCATGCACGCCCGGGTTGCCGGCGACCACAAACAGATCCCAGGCGAATGTCTTCGAGGCATGGTCATCGCGGTCGGTGCGCCAGCGCAGAATTTGCCCATAGACGTTCTTCTCGCGCGGGTTCGGCCCGCCCACCGGTTGACCGTCTTCGCCACGTTTGGCGTTGTTGGTCAGGGTGCAATAGACCTGGCCGTCCTTGGGGCTGACGACGATCCATTCCGGGCGGTCCATGCGTGTTGCGCCGACGACGCTGGCGGCGAGGCGCGCGTGGATCAGCACTTCGGCCTGATCGGCAAATCCGCTGCTGGCGTCGATGCCGTTCTTGCCGTGGGTCAGTTCGATCCACTGGCCCCGGCCTTTCGGGTGATCAGGGTTGCCGTCACCGGCATCGAATTTGGCCACATACAACGTGCCGTGATCGAGGATGTCGCGGTTGGCCTTCTGATTGCGATGGTTGATGCGATCGCGGCTGACGAATTTGTAAATGAACTCGCCACGCTCGTCGTCGCCCATGTACACCACAGCGCGACCATCGTCGGTCTCGGCGAGTGCGGCGTTTTCATGCTTGAAGCGGCCCAGCGCGGTGCGTTTGACCGGAGTCGATTGCGGATCGAATGGGTCGATCTCGACCACCCAGCCGTGACGGTTGAGCTCGTTGGGGTTCTTGGCCATGTCGAAGCGCGGGTCGTGCGGGTGCCAGTTGATGTCTTTGCTGCTGGCGACAACGCCGTAGCGCTTTTGCGCGGCATCGAATTGCTGCTGGGCGTTGCTGCTGCCGAAGCAGTCGGTGAAGTTTTCTTCGCAGGTCAGGTAGGTGCCCCAAGGCGTCTTGCCGTTGGCGCAGTTCTGGAACGTACCGAGGACTTTTTTGCCGTGCTTGTCGGCAGCGGTTTTCATCAAGTCGTGGCCGCGGGCCGGACCGCTGATGCGCAGCGGCGAGTTGCCGTGGATGCGGCGGTTGTAGCGCGAGCCCTGGACGAATTGCCACTGGCCGTTCTTGCGCTGCACTTCGATCACCGACACGCCTTCGCAGGCCAATGCCTTGCGCACATCCTCAGCTGACTGCGGCATGCCGCCATGCGGATACAGGTAGCGATAGTTGGTGTATTCGTTGTTGATCGCCATCAGCGCGCGGTTCTTGTCGTCCGGGAAGGCGAACAGGCTCATGCCGTCATTGTTGTCGCCGAACTGCACTTCCTGTGCGGCAGCGGTGCCGTTACCGCTCGGGTCGAAGGCCGGGCCGTTCTTGTGCAGCGGCTGGCCCCAACTGATCAGCACCGAAGACTTGTAGCCCTTGGGCAGGCTGATGGCGTCGGTGGTCGCCGCCGGAATGCTCTCGAAACCGAGCAGGCGGCTGTTGCCGGCGCTGACGCTGGCGGCCATGACGCTGCGGCTCAACAGGTTGCCGCCAAGGAACATCGCCGCGCCGCACAAGGCACCGGCGCTGATGAAACCGCGACGGCTGAGGCCGACCATTTTTTCCAGATCAGTGGATTGGTTTTCTTCTAATAGGCTCACATCAGGCTCCCTGCTTGGTTATGGGCAACACCTTAATGCGGGTCGATGACGCTTTTGTGGCAAGGGCTAATCAGAGCGGGGTGCCGATCAGCACGTTAGATGGTGCGCATTGCACCTGCACCGGATTGCCGACCTCCAGCCTGTGGCTGCGCAAGTGCAGCGGTTCGGCCAAGGCGCAAAGTGTCTGGCCGTTGGGCAGGGAAATGCGCACCTCGCTGGGACCGTCCTCGGCATCGAGGATGGCTTCGATGGTGCCGCGCAGGACATTGTGTCCGGGCGTGGCCGGCTGATCGGCGCCGAGCAACTCAAGCCAGCCAGCCTTGATCAGCGCCATCACTTCGGTACCGACCTGCAATTCCAGATGCACGGTGCTGTCGTGGGTGATCTGCGCCTCCAGAGCAATGCCTTCGGCCAGTTCAAGGCGGATCAAGTCATTGCGACCCTGCGCCTGAATCGCTGCCACCGTGCCATGCAGCTGATTGCGCGCACTGGTCCTGAGCATCAGCCGCCCGAGCAGGTCGAGATCACTGGCGTCTTCCGCCGCTTCCAGCACCTGCGCCTGCAACGCCTGCAATTTCTGATACAGGCGCAGCACTCGCTCGCCCTCGCTGGACAATCTGGCGCCGCCGCCACCCTTGCCGCCCACCACGCGCTCGACCAGGGGTTTCTGCGCCAGGTTGTTCAGCTCATCGATCGCATCCCACGCCGCCTTGTAACTGAGCCCCGCGCTTTTCGCCGCACGGGTGATCGAGCCCTGCTCGGCGATGTGTTGCAGCAGGGCAATGCGCTGCGGGCGGCGGACGATGTGCTGGGAGAGCAGGGTGGGCAGGGACATGGCAGAACGCTTCTGGCTCGGGCGATGAAATGGACGTTGGCCACTTGCAACGCATGAGTCAAGCCTGACGCAAAGCCCCTGTGGGAGCGAGCCTGCTCGCGAAAGCGGTTTGACCAACAACAGCTTTGTTGAATGTGATGCCCATTCGCGAGCAGGCTCGCTCCCACACGATATCTGTATTCGCTTCAGGTACCGGGCTTCGGCGTACGAGCCAGGCAATACACATCGACCCGCGCCGCACCTGCATTCATCAGCAACCGCGACAGCGCTTGAGCGGTCGCGCCCGTGGTCAGAACATCATCCACCAGCGCCCAATGGCGGCCACTGACCTGCGCGTCAGGCGCCAGCGCAAAGGCATTGCGCAAGTTGCGTTTGCGCGCCTTGGCGTCGAGATCCTGCTGGGCGTCGGTGTCCATGACTCGCCTTAGAAGCTGTTCTTCACAGGGCAGATCCAGAGAAACACTCAACCAGCGCGCGAGCATCGCCGCTTGATTGAATCCTCGCCGACGCAGGCGTTTATTCGCCAACGGCACCGGTAGCAGTACATCGGGGCGCGGCAGGTCCTCGGCGAAGCGATGCTGCAGGTATTGGCCGAGAACGTCGGCGAGCAGGTGACCAAACGGCCATTTCGCGTTGTGTTTAAAGCGCGTGATCATGCTGTCCACCGGGAAGCCATAAACCCACGGCACGGCAACCTGTTCGAAGGCCGGAGGCTCTAGCAGGCACTCGCCGCAAGTCAGGCCATCCGCCGCCAGTGGCAAAGCGCAGGTCTGGCAGTGACTGCCGAGCCAGGGCAGCTCGGTTTCACAGGCCTCGCACATTGGCATTTGTGCTTCTGCGGGCTCATCGCACAGCAAACAGGTCTGTACGTTTTTTAAACAGATGTAAACCTGTCCTTGGTATTGCGGTTGACAGCGCATCGCTCTTCCTTAAATATGCCGAACATCCGTGTAGCGCCTGTGGGTATTCCGTTTCCCCCAGCGCCAGCCAAGCATAACCAAGGAATTGCCCATGAGCGCGAGTACCACCGCCACCCTGCGTCACGATTGGTCTCTGGCCGAAGTCAAAGCACTCTTCGTACAGCCATTCAACGACTTGCTGTTCCAGGCGCAAACGGTGCACCGCGCACATTTCAACGCCAACCGCGTGCAGGTCTCGACACTGTTGTCGATCAAGACCGGTGCCTGCCCGGAAGACTGCAAGTATTGCCCGCAGTCCGGGCACTACAACACCGGGCTGGAAAAAGAAAAACTGATGGAAGTGCAGAAGGTCCTCGAAGAGGCGGCCCGCGCGAAAGCCATTGGTTCGACGCGGTTCTGCATGGGCGCAGCGTGGAAACATCCGTCGGCCAAAGACATGCCGTATGTGTTGAAGATGGTTGAAGGGGTGAAAGCCCTAGGCCTGGAAACCTGCATGACCCTCGGACGTCTCGATCAGGAGCAGACCGAAGCGCTGGCCAAGGCCGGTCTCGATTACTACAACCACAACCTCGACACCTCGCCGGAGTTCTACGGCAGCATCATCACCACCCGTACTTACAGCGAACGTCTGCAGACGCTGGCCTATGTACGCGAGTCGGGAATGAAAATCTGCTCCGGCGGCATTCTTGGTATGGGCGAATCGCTGGACGATCGCGCCAATCTGCTGATCCAGTTGGCCAACCTGCCGGAGCACCCGGAATCGGTGCCAATCAACATGCTGGTGAAAGTCGCCGGCACCCCGCTGGAAAACGCCGAAGACATCGACCCGTTCGACTTCATCCGCATGCTCGCCGTGGCGCGCATCCTCATGCCGCAATCCCATGTGCGCCTGTCCGCCGGTCGCGAAGCGATGAACGAGCAGATGCAGGCCCTGGCATTTTTCGCTGGCGCCAACTCGATTTTCTACGGCGACAAATTGCTCACCACCGCCAACCCGCAGGCGGACAAGGACATGCAGCTGTTCGCGCGCCTCGGTATCCAGCCGGAGGCTCGCGAAGAGCACGCGGATGAAGTGCACCAAGCGGCGATCGAGCAGGCGCTGGTGGAGCAGAAAAGCAGCGAGCAGTTCTATAACGCTGCCATCTAAAAGCTGCACGGATTGCGCTGAAGGAATGCAAAACCTCTGTGGGAGCGAGCCTGCTCGCGAAAGCGGTTTGGCTGCGAATATCCATGTTGGATGTGACGCCCATTCGCGAGCAGGCTCGCTCCCACAGGGGATCTGTGTCATTTGAAAATCGAGGCCTGCATGTCATTCGATCTCGCCGCACGCCTTGCTGCCCGCCGTGCCGACAACCTCTACCGCCAGCGCCCGCTGCTCGAATCGCCGCAAGGCCCGCAAGTCGTGGTCGACGGCCAACCGCTGCTCGCTTTCTGCAACAACGACTATCTGGGCCTGGCCAATCATCCGCAGGTGATCGAAGCCTGGCGCGCGGGGGCCGAGCGCTGGGGTGTTGGCGGTGGCGCATCCCATCTGGTGATCGGCCACAGCAGCCCGCATCACGCGCTGGAAGAAGCGCTCGCCGATCTGACCGGGCGCCCACGTGCGCTGCTGTTCACCACCGGCTACATGGCCAACCTCGGCGCGGTCACCGCGCTGGTCGGGCAGGGCGATACGGTACTCGAAGACCGGCTCAATCACGCTTCGTTGCTGGACGCAGGCCTGTTGTCCGGCGCGCGTTTCAACCGCTATCTGCACAACGACGCCGAAAGCCTGGGCAAACGCCTGGAGAAAGCCACTGGCAACACACTGGTGGTGACCGATGGCGTATTCAGCATGGACGGTGACATCGCCAATTTGCCGGCACTGGCCCGCGCGGCCAAGGCCAAAGGCGCGTGGCTGATGGTCGACGATGCCCACGGCTTCGGCCCGTTGGGCGCCAACGGTGGCGGTATCGTCGAGCATTTCGGCTTGAGCCAGGACGATGTGCCGGTGCTGGTCGGCACCCTCGGCAAAGCCTTCGGCACCGCCGGGGCCTTTGTCGCTGGCAGCGAAGAGTTGATCGAAAGCCTGATCCAGTTCGCCCGCCCGTACATCTACACCACCAGCCAACCGCCGGCGCTGGCCTGCGCGACGCTGAAAAGCCTCGAGCTGTTGCGCAGTGAACACTGGCGCCGTGAGCATTTGCAGACACTGGTCCGCCAGTTCCGCCACGGCGCCGAGCAGATCGGGCTGGAGCTGATGGACAGCTTCACGCCGATCCAGCCGATCATGATCGGCGATGCCGGCCGCGCGGTGCGGCTCTCGCAAATGCTCCGCGAGCGCGGCTTGATGGTGACCGCGATCCGTCCACCGACCGTGCCGGCCGGCAGCGCGCGGTTGCGCGTCACGCTGACCGCCGCCCACAGCGAGGCGCAGGTGCAACAGTTGCTGGATGGGCTGGCAGATTGTTTCGCCCGATTGTCGTTGGAGCCAAGCCATGCGTAATCGTCTGATCCTGCTGCCCGGCTGGGGCCTCGGCGTGTCGCCGCTGGAACCGCTGGCCGCAGCATTGCGCGGCCTCGACGAACATCTGCAAGTCGAGATCGAACCGCTGCCGGAGCTGGACTCCGCTGACCTTGAAGACTGGCTCGACGAACTCGATGCGCGCATTCCGCAGGAAGTCTGGCTTGGTGGCTGGTCGCTGGGCGGCATGCTCGCCAGCGAACTGGCGGCACGACGCGGCGAGGCGTGCTGCGGGCTGCTGACGCTGGCGAGCAACCCTGCGTTTGTCGCCCATGAGCAGTGGCCGAACGCGATGCCTGGCGAGACCTTCGATGCGTTTCTTGCCGGTTGTCAGGCCGACCCGCGTACCACGCTCAAGCGCTTCGCTCTGCTATGTGCGCAAGGTTCACCAGACCCGCGCGGCTTGTCGCGCTTGCTGCTCGCTGGCGCGCCGGCCACCGCGCCGACCGCGCTGATGGCAGGGTTGGAGCTGCTCGCGCAGATGGATACACGCCAGGCGTTGCAGGCGTTTCGCGGGCCGCAGTTTCATCTGTTCGGCGGGCAGGACGCGCTGGTTCCGGCGGAAGCGGCCGGCGCATTGTTCGCGCTGTTGCCGGATATCGAAATTGGTCTGATCGAACAGGCCAGCCATGCTTTTCTGCTGGAAGACCCGCATGGAGTCGCGGGCGCGATCCAGGCTTTTCTACATGAGTGCGCTGATGACTGATCTGTCCCTTGTGCTCCCTGAGGGCTTGCCCGACAAGCGCCAGGTGGCGGCGTCTTTTCCCGCGCTGCGGCCAGTTACGACAGTGTCGCGGAGTTTCAGCGTGACGTCGGCACGCAGCTGCTTGAGCGTTTGCCTGGGAGTTTCATGCCGTCGCGGTGGCTCGATCTCGGTTGCGGCACCGGCTATTTCACTCGTGCGCTGGCCTCGCGTTTCACCCAGGGCAGCGGTGTCGCGCTGGACATCGCCGAGGGCATGCTCAATCACGCACGGCCGCTGGGTGGCGCTGAGCATTTCATTGCCGGCGATGCCGAAAGGCTGCCGTTGCAGGACGCGAGCTTCGATCTGATTTTCTCCAGCCTTGCAGTGCAATGGTGCGCCGACTTCGAGGCGGTGCTCAGCGAAGCCTTTCGCGTGCTTAAACCGGGGGGATTTTTGCGTTAGCTAGTCTTTGTACAGGGACGCTGTTCGAGTTGCGTGAGAGTTGGCAGCAGGTCGACGGGCTGGTGCACGTCAATCGCTTCCGCGCCTTCGCCCGCTATGAGCAGTTATGTGCCGGCAGTGGCATGCGCATTTTGGCGCTGGAGAATCAGCCGCACGTGTTGCATTACCCGGATGTGCGCAGCCTGACCCATGAGCTGAAGGCGTTGGGCGCACACAATCTGAATCCCGGGCGGCCGGGCGGTTTGACCGGACGGGCGCGGATTCTCGGGCTGATCGACGCGTACGAGCGGTTCCGTCAGGCGTCGGGGCTGCCGGCAACGTATCAGGTGGTATACGCCGTGTTGGAGAAACCTCTATGAGCGCAGCCTATTTCGTCACCGGTACCGACACCGATGTCGGCAAGACCACCGTTGCTGCCGGATTGCTCCATGCGGCGCGGTCGGCAGGCTTGAGCACGGCGGCGGGCAAACCGGTGGCATCGGGTTGCGACGTCACGCCCAAGGGCTTGCGTAATTCCGACGCCCTGGCGCTGCTGGCCGAATGTTCGTTGCCGCTGACTTATCAACAGGTCAACCCAGTGGCGTTCGAGCCAGCGATAGCTCCCCATCTCGCGGCGCGCGAAGCGGGTGTGGCGTTGACGGTGCAATCGCTGCTGGCGCCGATGCGCGGGATTCTGGCGATGAACGCCGATTTCACCCTGATCGAAGGCGCGGGCGGCTGGCGGGTGCCGTTGGCCGATCAGGACAATCTCTCGGACCTGGCGATTGCACTGAAGCTGCCGGTGATTCTGGTGGTGGGCGTGAGGCTGGGGTGCATCAGTCATGCGTTGCTGACCGCCGAGGCGATTGCCCGCGATGGTCTGCAATTGGCGGGGTGGGTGGCGAATATCATCGATCCGAAAACTTCGCGGCTGGAGGAAAACCTCGCGACCCTGGCCGAGCGCATTCCCGCGCCATGCCTGGGCCGGGTGCCGAAACTCAAGGCGTTGAGCGCCGAAGCGGTGGCCGAGCATTTGCAACTGGATTTGCTCGATTAAGTTTCTCGCTATGAACAGGCACTGTGCCATTAGTGTTTTTGACGGGTGTTTTGTTGGCGCGTCTGCTTCAATGGCGACCATTGATCCTTTGCAAGGATGAGAGCGACTATGGAAATCTCAGGTAACACAGCTTTTTATGCGGGGCTGAGCTCGATTCAGTCCGGGCAGAACCGCGTCGATCAGGCTGCCAGCCAGATCGCCAACAACACTATCGAACGTTCGGTGACCAGCCAGTCGTCCGAAGTGCAGGTCAATCGCCTGCGCGGTGTGGATCGCGCACAAGAATCGGATCTGGCGAGCAATATCGTCGAGCTGTCGCAGGGCAAGATCCAGGCAGAGTTGGGTGTGAAGGTGGCCAAGGCATCCGACGAAATGCTCGGGACGATCATCGATACCTTTGCCTGATCGAATTTGTTATAGACCCCGAAACGCCGCGCCCTGTCGCGGCGTTTTTCGTTTAAGTCCTTCTTGCTCAACTAATCTTTTTACAACGCCCGTGGCTTATATCAAGTCGCGGCGATTTGTCGTCTCCGGCATTTGGAGAGCGTGATGACGAACGGCAAAAGATCGATGCTTGACAAGATTTCGGCGTAAACGTATGTTTCAAACAACTGTTTGACCGTCACAACAATTCAACACGGTCGTTCATTCCCGGTTACATCAGCAGAGGTTTATCG
The DNA here is from genome assembly GCF_979258175.1 of Pseudomonas sp. AC255. Classification (NCBI taxonomy): domain Bacteria; kingdom Pseudomonadati; phylum Pseudomonadota; class Gammaproteobacteria; order Pseudomonadales; family Pseudomonadaceae; genus Pseudomonas; species Pseudomonas sp. AC255. The sequence continues at coordinate 5,891,350 of NZ_OZ409841.1, forward strand.
CTATGCCTGACTACAAGGCCCCCTTGCGTGATATTCGCTTCGTTCGTGACGAACTGCTCGGCTACGAAGCGCACTATCAGAGCCTGCCAGCGTGCGCAGACGCCACGCCGGACATGGTTGACGCCATCCTCGAGGAAGGCGCCAAGTTTTGTGAGCAGGTACTGGCGCCGCTGAACCGCGTGGGCGACATCGAAGGCTGCACCTGGAGCGAGTCCGGCGTGAAAACCCCGACTGGCTTCAAAGAGGCGTACAAGCAATTCGTCGAAGGCGGCTGGCCAAGCCTGGCGCACGACGTCGAGCACGGCGGTCAGGGTCTGCCTGAGTCGCTGGGCCTGGCAGTGAGCGAAATGGTTGGCGAAGCCAACTGGTCGTGGGGCATGTACCCAGGTCTGTCGCACGGTGCGATGAACACCATCTCCGAGCACGGCACCCCAGAGCAGCAGGAAGCCTATCTGACCAAACTGGTCTCCGGCGAATGGACCGGCACCATGTGCCTGACCGAACCGCACTGCGGCACCGACCTGGGCATGCTGCGCACCAAGGCCGAGCCTCAGGCCGACGGTTCCTACAAAGTTTCCGGCACCAAGATCTTCATCTCGGCCGGCGAACACGACATGGCCGATAACATCGTCCACATCGTACTGGCGCGTCTGCCGGATGCTCCGGCTGGCACCAAAGGCATCTCGCTGTTCATCGTTCCAAAGTTCCTGCCAAACGCCGATGGCACCATTGGCGCGCGCAACGCAGTGAGCTGCGGTTCGCTGGAACACAAGATGGGCATCCACGGCAACGCCACCTGCGTGATGAACTTCGACGGCGCCACCGGTTACCTGATCGGCCCGGCGAACAAAGGTCTGAACTGCATGTTCACCTTTATGAACACCGCTCGCCTCGGTACCGCACTGCAAGGTCTGGCTCACGCCGAAATCGGCTTCCAGGGCGGTCTGAAATACGCTCGTGATCGCCTGCAAATGCGCTCGCTGACTGGCCCGAAAGCGCCGGACAAAGCCGCTGACCCGATCATCGTCCACCCGGACGTGCGCCGTATGCTGTTGACCATGAAGGCGTTCGCCGAAGGCAACCGCGCGATGGTCTACTTCACTGCGAAGCAGGTCGACATCGTCAAATACGGCGTCGATGAAGAAGAGAAGAAGAAGGCCGACGCACTGCTGGCGTTCATGACCCCGATCGCCAAAGCGTTCATGACCGAAGTCGGTTTCGAAGCCGCCAACCACGGCGTGCAGATCTACGGCGGCCACGGTTTCATCGCCGAGTGGGGCATGGAGCAGAACGTTCGCGACAGCCGCATTTCGATGCTGTACGAAGGCACCACCGGCATCCAGGCCCTCGACCTGCTCGGCCGCAAAGTGCTGATGACTCAAGGCGAGGCTCTGAAAGGCTTCACCAAGATCGTCCACAAGTTCTGCCAGACCAACGAAGGCAACGAAGCCGTCCAGGAATTCGTCGCGCCGCTGGCTGCACTGAACAAGGAATGGGGCGAGCTGACCATGAAGGTCGGTATGGCTGCCATGAAAGATCGCGAAGAAGTCGGCGCGGCCTCCGTGGATTACCTGATGTACTCCGGTTATGCCTGCTTGGCCTACTTCTGGGCAGACATGGCACGTCTGGCTGCGGAAAAACTGGCTGCCGGCACCAGCGACGAGGCGTTCTACACCGCCAAGCTGCAAACCGCGCGCTTCTACTTCCAGCGCATCCTGCCGCGTACCCGTACGCACGTGGCCACTATGCTGTCGGGTGCTGGCAACCTGATGGACATGAAAGAAGAAGACTTCGCACTGGGCTACTAAGCCTTAACGCAGTCTGACGAAAACCGCTGCTCCCGTTAGGGGGCAGCGGTTTTTTTGTTTGTGGATCGCTCAGATAGTCGAGCTTCCGGCCGTTACAGAGACCGTGTGTGATCTGGATCACATTGTATGGGCTTGGCCGCACTTTGCAGGCACAATGCCATCTCTTTGCTATGACGGGTCGGAGCTTACCCTTGCCGCGTTCTTCCGCTGTGCGTTTCAGCCATTTCCTGCCATCACTGCTGTTATTGCTTGCGGGGCTGGCGGCTGCGTACGTCAAAGACCTCAGCGTATTCTTCACATCGCTGTTCAACGTCCTGCCGACATTGGTTCTGCTCCTCGGTGGCGCGTATTGCGCGGTGTATCGACGTCAGCGCGAACTGTTTCTGATGCTCACGGTGTACATCGCCTACTTTCTGCTGGACACCCAGACAGATTTCTACCGCGACAACGGCAAGGTCCGCGAAGACGCTGCGGTGGTGTTTCATCTGGTCTGCCTGTTGCTGCCGTTGTTGTTCGGATTATTCGCCGCATGGCAGGAACGTACCCATCTGTTTCAGGACATGGTCGCGCGCTTTGCCGTGCTGCTGGCATTTGGCAGCGTGGCGCTGGGACTGGAGCAAAGTTACCCACAGGCGCTGCTGCTGTGGTTGTCGGAGATCCGCTGGCCGGCGCTGCATGGGGCATGGATGAGTCTCATCCAGTTGTCCTATCCGGTGTTCATCTCGGCCTTCCTGCTTCTGGCCTGGCAATACTGGCGCAACCCGCGCCCGTTGCACGCGGCGCAACTGGTTGGCTTGCTCGGTGTGTTCTGGATGCTGCCGAAGACCTTCATTCTGCCGTTCACCCTGAACATCATGTGCAGCCAGGTGATGCTGATGATCGCCGCCGCCGTTGCGCATGAGGCCTATCAAATGGCCTTCCGCGACGAGCTCACCGGCCTGCCGGGACGACGTGCGCTCAACGAACGCATGCAGCGACTGGGGCGCAACTATGTGCTGGCGATGAGCGACGTCGATCACTTCAAGAAATTCAACGACACCCACGGCCACGATGTCGGTGATCAGGTGCTGCGGCTGGTCGCCAGCAAACTGTCGAAAATCAGCGGTGGCGGTAGGGCGTATCGCTACGGCGGTGAGGAATTTGCCTTGGTGTTCGCAGGCAAGACCCTTGAGGAGTGCATGCCGCACCTGGAAGTGATCCGTGAATCGATTGCGTCTTATAGCATTCAGCTACGCAACCAGGAAAACCGCCCGCAGGATGATCAGCAAGGTCGCCAGCGGCGCAGCGGTTCCGGGGCTTCGGCGGTGTCGGTGACGGTGAGCATCGGCGTCGCCGAACGTGTCGAGCAGCGCACCCCTGAAGAAGTGCTCAAGTCCGCCGACCAGGCGTTGTACAGCGCCAAGGGCGCCGGGCGTAACTGCGTCATGGCGTTCGGGCAGAACCGCCGTGGCGCGGTGCGCATGGACGCTGCTGCGGGTTGAGTGATGACGGCGCATTCAGCGCCTGCACAGTGATTGTCGCGCGTGGTGGCCAGCAGTAGGTTGAACAAATCTGCTGACGGAGAATCCACCATGCCCGAGTACAAAGCTCCCCTGCGCGACATGCGCTTTCTGATCGATCACGTCTTCGACTTCCATACCAACTACGCCGCTCTCGGCGCTCATGACGCCAGCCCGGACATGATCAGCGCGATCCTCGAAGAAGGCGCGAAGTTCTGCGAGAACGTGCTGGCCCCGCTCAATCGCAGCGGCGACGAAGAGGGCTGCCATTTCGACAACGGCGTGGTGACAACGCCTACAGGCTTCAAGCAGGCCTTCGCACAATATGTCGAGGGCGGCTGGCACGGTTTGGCGGCTGATCCGGCTTACGGTGGCCAAGGGTTGCCGAGTTCGCTAGGGCTGGTGATCAGCGAGATGGTCGGCTCCAGCAACACGTCCTGGGGCATGTACCCCGGCCTGACCCACGGCGCGATGTCGGCGATCCACGCCCACGGTACCGCCGAGCAGAAAGACACCTACCTGAGCAAACTCACCGCTGGCCAGTGGACCGGCACCATGTGCCTGACCGAAGCGCACTGCGGCACTGATCTGGGCATCATCAAGACTCGCGCGGTGCCCCGGGCCGACGGCAGCTACGCGATCACCGGCAGCAAGATTTTCATCTCCGCTGGTGAGCATGACCTGAGCGACAACATCATCCATCTGGTCCTGGCCAAGCTGCCGGACGCACCGGCCGGAACCAAGGGCATTTCCCTGTTTATCGTGCCCAAGTTTCTGCCCGATGCAGCAGGCGAAGCGGGTGAGCGCAATGGCGTTTCCTGTGGCTCGATCGAGCACAAGATGGGCATCAAGGCTTCTGCTACGTGCGTGCTGAATTTCGATGCCGCCACGGGTTACTTGATCGGCGAGCCGAACAAGGGCCTCAACTGCATGTTCACCATGATGAACCACGCGCGGCTTGGTACTGGCATGCAGGGGCTGTGTCTGGGCGAGGCGAGTTTTCAGGGCGCGATCAAGTACGCCAATGACCGCCTGCAGATGCGCGCCCTGACCGGTGCCAAATCCCCGGAAAAACCTGCCGACCCGATCATCGTTCACCCCGATGTGCGACGCATGTTGCTGACCATGAAAGCCTTCAACGAAGGCAACCGCGCGCTGACCTATTTCACTGCGCAGATGCTCGATGTTGCGCACCTGAGCAGCGATGCCGATGCGCGTCAGGAGGCCGAAGACCTGCTGGCGTTCCTCACGCCGATCTGCAAGGCGTTCATGACCGACACCGGGCTGGAAGTGACCAATCACGGCATGCAGGTATTCGGCGGCCACGGCTTCATTCGTGAGTGGGGCATGGAGCAACTGGTGCGCGATTGCCGGATTGCGCCGATCTACGAAGGCACCAATGGCATTCAAGCGCTCGACCTGCTCGGGCGCAAGGTGCTGGGCAGTCAGGGCAAGCTGCTGCGCGGCTTTACCAAAATCGTCCACAAGTTCTGCGCAGCGAACGCCGAACATGCGCAGCTGGGCCGCTTCGTCGCGCAACTCAACGGGCTCAACCAACAGTGGGGCGACCTGACCATGAAGGTCGGCATGGCGGCCATGAAGAACCCGGACGAAGTCGGTGCTGCGTCGGTGGATTATCTGATGTACAGCGGCTACATCATCCTGGGCTACCTGTGGCTGCGCATGGCGTTGGTTGCGCAGGCACAGCTGGAGGCGGACGAGGGTGAGGCTGATTTCCTCAAGGGCAAACTGGCGACGTGCGAGTTCTACTTCAAGCGCTTGCTGCCGCGTACGGCTGCGCATCAGGCGGCGATCGAGGCGGGGAGTGATTGTTTGATGAATCTGCCGGCGCAGGCGTTTGCTTTGTAGGGCAGATCGAAAGATCGCGGCGATCTTTTTCCGGTGACCAAAAATAACAAATCAGTCACCGGTTGACCCTATGTGTCGCAAAAGTTGTTGAGGTACACTCCGGATCAACGAAAACATCATTCCACGAACCACCTGTTTAGATCTTGCGAGGTTTGCCATGGCTGACTACAAAGCGCCGCTGCGCGATATGCGCTTCGTCCTCAATGAAGTGTTCGAAGTCGCCAAACTCTGGGCCGAGCTGCCGGCGCTGGCCGAGACCGTCGATGCCGAAACCGTTGAAGCGATTCTCGAAGAGGCCGGCAAGGTCACCAGCAAAAGCATCGCGCCACTGAGCCGTGCTGCTGACGAGGAAGGTTGCCATTGGGCGGACGGTGCTGTCACCACGCCGGCCGGTTTCCCACAGGCCTATCAGACTTATGCTGAAGGCGGCTGGGTCGGTGTTGGCGGCGATCCGGCCTACGGCGGCATGGGCATGCCCAAAGCCGTGTCGGCGCAGGTCGAAGAAATGGTCAACTCCGCCAGCCTGGCGTTCGGTCTGTACCCGATGCTGACCGCCGGCGCCTGCCTGTCGATCAATGCCCACGCCAGTGAAGAACTGAAAGCTGCGTACCTGCCGAACATGTACGCCGGCATTTGGGCCGGTTCCATGTGCCTGACCGAGCCGCACGCCGGCACCGACCTGGGCATCATCCGCACCAAAGCCGAACCTCAGGCCGACGGTTCCTACAAGGTCAGCGGCACCAAGATCTTCATCACTGGTGGCGAGCACGACCTCACCGAAAACATCATTCACCTGGTACTGGCCAAGCTGCCTGACGCGCCGGCCGGTCCAAAAGGTATTTCGCTGTTCCTGGTGCCGAAGTTCATGGTCAATGCCGACGGCAGCCTCGGTGCGCGTAACCCGGCCAACTGCGGTTCGATCGAGCACAAGATGGGCATTCAGGCCTCGGCGACCTGCGTGATGAACTTCGACGAAGCCGTGGGTTATTTGGTCGGCGAGCCGAACAAAGGCCTGGCGGCGATGTTCACCATGATGAACTACGAGCGCCTGGGTGTTGGTATTCAAGGCCTGGCCACGGGCGAGCGCTCTTATCAGAACGCTGTTGAATACGCGCGCGATCGTCTGCAGAGTCGTTCGCCGACCGGTGCGCAGAACAAGGACAAAGTCGCCGACCCGATCATCGTCCACCCGGACGTGCGGCGCATGCTGCTGACCATGAAAGCCTCGAACGAAGGCGGCCGTGCGTTCTCCACGTATGTGGCGATGCAACTGGACACCGCCAAGTTCAGCGAAGACGCGACCACCCGCAAGCGCGCGGAAGATCTGGTGGCGTTGCTGACGCCGGTGGCGAAAGCCTTCCTGACCGACCTGGGTCTGGAAACCACTGTCCACGGCCAGCAGATTTTCGGCGGCCACGGCTACATCCGCGAGTGGGGCCAGGAGCAACTGGTGCGTGACGTGCGCATCACCCAGATCTACGAAGGCACCAACGGTATTCAGGCGCTGGACCTGGTCGGGCGCAAGATCGTTGGCAGTGGCGGCGCGTTCTACCAGCTGTTCGCTGACGAGATCCGCCATTTCACCGCAACCGCCAGTGCTGATCTGGGCGAGTTCACCAAGCCGTTGAACGATGCCGTCGACACCCTCGACGAGTTGACCGCGTGGCTGCTGGACCGGGCGAAAAACAATCCGAACGAAATCGGCGCGGCCTCGGTCGAATATTTGCAAGCGTTCGGCTACACCGCTTACGCCTACATGTGGGCGTTGATGGCCAAAGCCGCGCTGGGCAAGGAAGCGCAGGAGGATTTCTACGCGAGCAAGCTGGGCACCGCGCGCTTCTATTTCGCCCGTCTGCTGCCGCGTATCCACTCGTTGAGCGCGTCGGTCAAGGCCGGTAGCGAGTCGCTGTTCCTGCTGGATGCGGCACAGTTTTGATCCTGTAGACGTCATGTAAGCATTTGCTTACGTGACGTGCTGCTGTTCTCCCATATCCGTATATTGGATCCACGGCTAATCTACATTTCATGGACGTCGCGCAGGAAGCGCAAAGTAAACAACACGGACACGTAGGATTCTGCCAGGGTGGCGGAGTGAAATGGATGTCAGGGAAACAGTCTGCAAAGCCCCGCTTCGGCGGGGTTTTCTTTTGCCTGAAGAAAAGTTTCAGGCGAGCGGATCAAGGGGCGGCTTCGTTTCGCGGTCGATCACCTCTTCAAGCAATGTCCGCAGCAATGCCAACGAGGCCTGCTGGCGTTGCACATCACGGCACACCAGGCCAACTTGCAACGGCACCCGTGGTTCGCTCAGCGGTTTCCATAGCAGATCTTCATCGTCATATTCCTTTTGCGAACGTCCCGGCAGCACCGTTGCCAGCCTGGTGTGCGGCAGGCTATCGAGAATCCCCAGCATAGTGTTCAACTCGGCCTGCACCTGCGGGCGTCGTCCGAGGCTGGTCAGTTGTGCCTGCCAGATCTGTCGGATCTGGAACTCTTCGCCGAGCAGCAACATGGGCAGCTCAGCAGCCTGGCGCATCGAGACCTTCTTGAACTCGCGCAAGGGATGGTCCGCCGGGATGACCAGCGTCAGTTCATCTTCGTACAGCAACACACCGTGCAGACCGGGTTGGCGCGGTGGCAGATAGCTGATGCCGATGTCCAGGGAACCATTGAGCAGACGCCGTTCGATTTCCAGCCCGGTCAGTTCATAGATTTGTACCACCAGATGCGGCTGCGCCTTGCGCACACGCTCGAGCATCTGCGGCACAAGGCTGGTGTGCACCGTTTGCAACACACCGATCGCCAGTGTGCGCAGTGCCTGACCCTTGAAACTACCCAACGCCTCGCGCGCCCGCTGCAAGCCATCGAGCAATGGCAACGCGTGGTTGTACAGCGTATGCGCAGCGAGGGTCGGCAGCAGGCGTTTACTGCTGCGTTCGAACAGGGTTACGTCGAGGTTCTGCTCCAGCTGACGGATCTGTTGCGACAGCGCCGGTTGCGAGATCGACAAGCGCTCAGCCGCACGGCCGACATGGCCTTCTTCGTAGACCGCGACGAAATAACGCAGTTGTTTGAAATCCATAAGTAGCGCTTATCGAAATGGCTGAGAAATCGAAATGGCCTGAAGCCGTTTGCGCGCCTAGTCTAACCGCATTCACAAGGCTTGCAGGGCCAGAAAGCGTGACGAATTCCATTTGCTTCGTTCGTGATTACATAGGCAGTTCAAAAAACCTCCAGCGAGGTTTTTCCGCATGAATCTGTTCAGTTTGCGGCGTCAGACGCCGAGTCTGGATGACCTCTGCTTCGAGGCGGGGCCATCCGCTATGACCGACCATCTCAATGCCCAACGCCTGATGCCCAGCGTCGATCGGCCGCAACAAGTGTTCGTTCGCGGCCAGGGTTCCTGGCTGTGGGACAGCAACGATCGCGCCTACCTCGACTTTTCCCAGGCCGGCGGCGCCAACAGCCTTGGCCACAGCCCCACGGCGCTGGTCAAAGCCATCGCCAATCATGCCCAGGCGCTGATCAATCCAGGCTTCAATCTGCGTAATCGCGGCATGCTCAGCCTCGCCGAACGTTTGTGCGCCAGCACGTCCAGCGATCAGGCGTACCTGCTCAACAGTGGCAGCGAGGCTTGTGAGGCGGCGATCAAACTGGCGCGCAAATGGGGGCAGCTGCATCGCGGCGGCGCCTCGCGGATCATCATGGCTGAGCAGGGTTGTCATGGCCGCAGTCTGGCGACGATTGATCGAGTGCCATTCAACGACCTGCCGGCGCTGCATGCGGCGGTAGACGCGCAGACCGTGGCGATCATGCTGGAGCCGATCCAGAGCGATGCCGGGGTCATTCCCGCGACCGAGCATTACCTCAAAGGGGTCGAACGACTGTGCCGTGAACTGGGCATTCTGCTGATTCTCGACGAAGTGCAGACCGGTATCGGCCGCTGCGGCAGCTTGCTCGCCGAACAGTCCTACGGGATTCGCGCCGATATCGTCGTGCTCGGCAAAGGCCTTGGCGGCGGCTTGCCATTGGCGGCTTTGCTGGCGCGGGGCACGGCCTGCTGTTTCGGCGTTGGCGAATTGGGCGGCACTCATCACGGTAATGCACTAATGACGGCGGCCGGTCTGGTAGTGCTCGACAGCATCCATGACCGCAGCTTTCTCCAGCAGGTTAACGACAGCGGCCAGCATTTGCGCGAAGGCCTTGCGCGACTGGCGCACCGCTACCGCCACGGCGAGTTACGCGGCCAAGGCCTGTTTTACGGGTTGACGCTGTCCGACGAATGCGCCGACGCCGTCGTCCATGCCGCACTTCACGAAGGCCTGATATTGAACGCCGCGCAGCCTGACTGCCTGCGCTTCACCCCGGCCCTCACTGTCAGCAAAGCCAACATCGACGAAATGCTCCTGCGCCTGGGCCGCGCCTTCTCGCGAGTGCGCACCGCCCAAGTGCAATGTCGCAAGGGCATTGCCGTGTGAGCTGAGCAGCCCCAACCGATTACTCGAACCGTCTCGCGGTATAACGCACGCCCCACGCCTGATTCTTTTGGCGTGGGGCGTTTTTTTGTGGCCGGGTTTTACAGACGTGATTTAGAGCTTGAGGGATCGTACCGTGGATGGTCTTTTAGAGAATGCCAGCAAGGGATGCGGCTACGGCCTGATCGGTATCACCGAAAAAGCCGTTTTGCGATCTGTACCACTAGGTGGTATGTTTTTGGAAGGGATACCTATGCCATTGAGGCTGTTCAAGACCAAACGCTTCGCCCTCCAGGCCAGTAGGGCGTGGATCACAGATGAAGAGTTGCAAGAGGCGTTTCACCAGATGCTTCAGGGACAGGCGGACAATCTTGGCGGAGGCGTGTGGAAGAAGCGCTTGAAGGCGAACCGTCACCGTTCGATTGTTTTGGCAAAAGGTGGACGTCACTGGATCAACCAAGTGCTTTTCGCCAAGCAGGATCAAAGCAATATCACGCCAACAGAATTGAAGGATTTACGTAAATTGGCAAAGGTCTATGCGCAACTGACCGAAGCGCAGATCAGCGACTTGTTGGCGATGAAGGAGTTTGTGGAGATATGTCATGAGTAAGAAATTCAAAAGTGAAGTTTTTGAATCGATACACGAATCAGCCGGGGCGTTGCTTGCTGTCGGAGCAATAAACAAGGCAACGATGCGAGAATTTGATGACTCCTGTCTGGCATCGGTTCCCTTAGCGATCCCGGCTGAGGAGATCAAGGCGCTACGCGAGCGAAACAAGGTCAGCCAACCGGTATTTGCACGCTATCTCAACACAAGTGCATCCACGGTGAAGCAGTGGGAATCGGGTGACAAACATCCCAGCGGTATGGCGCTCAAACTACTGAGCATCGTACAAAAACATGGGTTGAAAATTCTCGCTTGAGCCTGACGCAGCTATCGCACTGAACCCTGACGAACGGCGCGTGTCGATTAGCTTGTATGGCTCAAGTGAGCCAACCCCCATTCAGGAGCTGCCCCATGGATTTCATTCGTATCATCATCGCTATTCTGTTGCCGCCACTGGGCGTGTTTCTGCAGGTCGGGTTTGGCGGGGCGTTCTGGCTGAACATTCTGCTGACGTTGTGCGGCTACATTCCAGGGATCGTGCATGCGGTTTATATCATCGCCAAGCGCTGAGTCCGCTAGCGCAACTTAGATAGCTTTCGCGAGCAGGCTCGCTCCCACACTGGATCTGTGGTGTACACAAGTCCTCTGTGGGAGCGAGCCTGCTCGCGAAGGGCGCAACACAGTTTTCAGTCAACCAGCCCCATCACCCGCCGATAAAACGTCCACTCCTGCTCCAGCGCATGGGCCTGGTTGGCCGCGCGGCGGAAGCCGTGCCGTTCGTCAGGGTAGTAATGCGCCTCGACCGGGATGCCGTTGTGCTCCAGCGCCGCGACCATGTCGCGGGTTTGTTGCGGCACGACCACCGCGTCCAGTTCACCTTGAAAGAAAATCACCGGCACGCGAATGTTGTCTGCGTGCAGCAGTGGCGTGCGGGAGGCATAGCGTTCGGCATCTCGCTCGGGATCGCCGATCAGCCAGTCCAGATAATCGCCCTCGAACTTGTGCGTTGCGCGAGCCAACGCGACCGGATCGCTGACGCCGTAGAGGCTGGCGCCTGCGCGGAAAACCTGTCTGAACGCCAGCGCACACAGCGTTGTGTAGCCACCCGCACTGCCACCGCGAATGAACGCGCGGTCACCATCGATCAAACCTTGGCCAGCGAGATAGCTGACCACCGCGCAGGCATCCTCGACATCCACCTCGCCCCAGCGCAGATGCAGCGCTTGGCGATATTCGCGACCATAGCCACTGCTGCCGCGATAGTTGAGGTCGGCGACGGCGAAACCGCGCTGCGTCCAGTATTGGATGCGCGGGTCGAGTATCGGATAGCACGCCGACGTCGGGCCGCCGTGGATAAACACCACCAGCGGCGGTTTTGCTTCACCGCTCATGGCCGGGTAGAAGAAACCGTGCGCCTCGCCGGAGCCGCTCGGATAACGCAAGGTCTGCGGACGGCTGATGCGTTCGGCAGGCAATGGAGCCACGCCGCCAGCGAGGATTTTCACGGCATGAGACACACGATCAATGGCGATCACTGCCGACGGGCTGGTCGGCGATGCAGCGATGCAATAGATGAATTGTTGATCCATCGCCAAGTGGCGGAAGCGGCTGTAGTCACCGCTGAAATCTTCACTTCCAAGGGCCAGGCGACCGAAACCACCCTCGCTCCAACTGGCTAAAAATTGATCACCGACAGGCAGCCACGTGCAGCCGCCTAGCTGCCACGGCGCGGGCGCGTGATCGGCCTCGGCACTCGGTAGCGCGTGCAAGCCATCAGACGTTTCGCCCCACGGCTGCCAGTAGCCGCCACGGTCCGTCAGGCAACAGAGCCGCCCATCAGCGTCGAATCGCGGCTGCTGGATCGACTCCTCGATCTGCTCACCGGCAACACAGCGAGGCGCAGAAAAATCGCCTTGCGCGCCCATCAACCGGGTCGAGGTCCACGGCTGATGCGGGCGACTCCACTCGATCCACGCCAGCCGCTGGCCATCGGGGCTGAGCGTTGGCGACGCATAGAAATCCGCACCTTCGGCCAGCACCTGTCGCGTTCCGGTGTTCAGATCAATCGCCACCAGTCGATGCCGATCCTGCTGCTCTTCAACCGCCAATACCCGGCCAGCGGCGAATTGCAGATCGCCGTAGCGGCAGTCAGTCGACGTCAGCGCGACCGGCTCGCCATCCAGCGCCTGCCGATACATCTGCTGATCCGCTTCATTGACGAAAACCACCCCGTCAGGCGTCAGACAAAACGCACCACCGCCATATTCGTACACGCGGCTACGCACGCTGAAGCCGTCCGGCGTCAGACTTTTCGCTGCGCCATCGCGCCAATGCCAGATCCGGCATGCGGCATCCTCGGGGCGGTATTCATTCCAGAACACACCATGGGCGCCGAGCTGCAGTTCGGCGAAGTCGGTTCCGGCGGCGACGGCCTGGGCGGCGCTGAAAGGCTCAGCCCTTGGCGATGAGGCGTGAGTTTCGTTCATTGCGAAAGGCCAATTGTTCGATGGTTTGAGTGGCGGTCTCGGCTTCTTCGCGGGCCTTGAGGATCACGCCGTGATGTTCGGACTTGCTGCACACCGGGTCGGCATTACTGGCGTCGCCGGTGAGCATGAACGCCTGGCAGCGGCAGCCGCCGAAGTCTTTTTCTTTCTCGTCGCAAGAGCGGCACGGCTCGGGCATCCAGTCGTAACCGCGAAAACGGTTGAAGCCGAACGAGTCATACCAGATGTGTTGCATGCTGTGATCGCGCACGTTGGGAAACTGCACCGGCATCTGGCGGGCACCATGGCAGGGCAGGGCGGTGCCGTCCGGGGTGACGGTCAGGAAGATGCTGCCCCAGCCGTTCATGCAGGCTTTCGGGCGTTCTTCGTAATAGTCCGGAGTGACGAAAATCAGCTTGCACGGATGCCCTTCGGCTTCCAGCCTGGCCCGGTATTCGTTGGTGATGCGTTCGGCGCGCACCAGTTGCTCCCTGGTCGGCAGCAGGCCAACACGGTTGAGCTGCGCCCAGCCGTAGAACTGGCAAGTGGCGAGTTCGACGAAGTCGGCCTCCAGCGCAATGCACAGTTCGATAATGCGGTCGATCTTGTCGATGTTGTGCCGATGGGTGACGAAGTTCAGCACCATCGGATAGCCGTGGGCCTTGACTGCGCGAGCCATTTCCAGCTTTTGCGCAAAGGCCTTTTTCGAACCGGCGAGCAGGTTGTTCACTTGCTCGTCGCTGGCCTGAAAACTGATCTGGATGTGATCGAGCCCGGCCTTTTTGAAGTCGCTGATTTTCTGCTCGGTCAGGCCAATGCCGGAGGTGATCAGGTTGGTGTAGAAACCCAGCTGCCGCGCTTCATGGATCAGTTCGGCCAAGTCCTGACGCACCAACGGTTCGCCCCCGGAAAAGCCCAATTGCGCCGCGCCCATCTCCCGCGCTTCGCGGAACACCTTGATCCATTGCTCGGTGGTCAGCTCTTTGCCCTGCTCGGCGAAATCCAGCGGATTGGAGCAGTACGGGCATTGCAGCGGGCAGCGGTAGGTCAGCTCGGCGAGCAACCAAAGGGGCAGGCCGACTTCAGGTTTCGGCGGTACTTGCACTGACGAATCAGGCAAGTTCGATCCAGTGCTGCGCACGGGCAACCTCCATGAATTGCTCGATGTCGTCACCAAGCTCGGGCACGCCGGGGAACTGCTCGTCGAGTCTGGCAATGATCGCCGCGACATCGCGTTCGCCATCAATCAAGCCGCCGATCAGTGCGGCGCTGTCGTTGAGCTTGATCATGCCTTCCGGGTACAGCAACACGTGGCCTTTTTGCGCCGGCTCGTATTGGAAGCGATAGCCCGGGCGCCAGCTCGGCACTTTGCTGCGGTCGAAACTCATAAGATGATTCCTTTATGCCAGACCCGTTGTCCGGTCACGCTGTGATACGGCGGACGGTTCAGTTCGTAGGCCATGCTCATGGCATCGAGCATGCTCCAAAGAATGTCCAGTTTGAACTGGAGAATTTCCAGCATGCGCTCCTGGCCTTCGCGGGTCTTGTAGTGCTCGAGGGTGATCGCCAGCCCATGTTCGACGTCACGCCGCGCCTGACCGAGGCGGGTGCGGAAATATTCATAACCGGCCGGGTCGATCCACGGGTAATGCTGCGGCCAACTGTCCAGACGCGACTGGTGGATCTGCGGCGCGAACAGTTCGGTCAGCGAGCTGCTGGCGGCCTCCTGCCAACTGGCGCGACGGGCGAAGTTGACGTAGGCATCGACGGCGAAACGCACGCCGGGCAGCACCAGTTCCTGGGAGCGCAGTTGGTCCGGGTCGAGGCCAACAGCCTGGCCCAGACGCAGCCAGGCTTCGATGCCGCCATCTTCACCGGGGGCGCCGTCGTGGTCGAGCAGGCGCTGAATCCACTCGCGGCGGATTTCCCGATCCGGGCAATTGGCGAGGATCGCTGCGTCCTTCAGGGGAATGTTCACCTGATAGTAGAAGCGGTTGGCGACCCAGCCCTGAATCTGCTCGCGGGTCGCACGGCCTTCGTACATCGCCACGTGGTAAGGGTGGTAGATGTGGTAGTAGGCGCCCTTGGCGCGCAGGGCCGCTTCGAATTCGGCGGGGGACAGCGGGGTGTCGGTCATGTCTGTTCTCCGGGAACAACCCTGGAAATCTCTGGTGTCTGTGCTGGCTTCTTCGCGAGCAGGCTCGCTCCCACAGTTGATCGCATTCCATTGTAGGAGTGAGCCTGCTCGCGATAGACCGCGCAGCGGTCTCGATTGCTTAAAGCACGATACTCATGCCGTCGAACGCCACTTCAACATTACGCCGCGCCAGTTCGGCACGCTCCGGCGAATCCTCGTCGAGGATCGGGTTGGTGTTGTTGATGTGGATAAGTACCTTGCGCTGCTCGGGCAACTGCTCCAGCACTTCGAGCATACCGCCGGCGCCGTTCTGCGCCAGATGGCCCATCTCGCGACCGGTGCGGGTGCCGACGCCACGGCGCTGCATTTCATCGTCATCCCACAGCGTGCCGTCGACCAGCAGGCAATCGCTGCCCGCCATGATTTCCAGCAACGGCGCATCGACCTTGCCCAGCCCTGGCGCGTAGAACAGCTTGCCGCCAGTGTTGAGGTCTTCAACGATCAAACCGATGTTGTCGCCCGGATGCGGATCGAAACGGTGCGGCGAATACGGCGGCGCGGCGCTGCGCAACGGCAACGGGGTGAAACGCAGATTCGGGCAGGCGGCTACGGTGAAGCTCTGGTCGAGCTCGATACGGTTCCAGTCCAGCCCGCCGTTCCAGTGGGTGAGCATCTTGAACAGGGGAAAACCGGTGCTCAGGTCTTCGTGAACCATGTCCGTGCACCAGACCTGATGCGGGCAGCCTTCGCGCAGACTCAGCAGGCCGGTGGTGTGGTCGATCTGGCTGTCCATCAGGATGATCGCGCTGATGCCGGTGTCGCGCAGCGCCCGGCCCGGTTGCATCGGGGCGAAGCTTTGCAGTTGCGCGCGGATGTCCGGCGAGGCATTGCACAGCACCCAGTTCACGCCGTCATCGGAAATGGCGATGGACGATTGGGTGCGGGCCTTGGCATTCAGGCTGCCGTCGCGAAAGCCTGCGCAGTTGACGCAGTTGCAGTTCCACTGCGGAAAACCGCCACCGGCGGCCGAACCCAGAATCTGGACGAACATGAACGCTCCATCATTTCAACGCGGAAAATAAAACGCCTCGGCGAGCCGAGGCGTTGCACTGCGATTCTGCGTAGGCAGAACTCAGCGGCTGGCGAAGTACATGGTGACTTCGAAGCCGATACGCAGGTCGGTGTAAGCAGGTTTGGTCCAGGCCATGAGATG
Organism: Pseudomonas sp. AC255; assembly: GCF_979258175.1. NCBI lineage: Bacteria > Pseudomonadati > Pseudomonadota > Gammaproteobacteria > Pseudomonadales > Pseudomonadaceae > Pseudomonas > Pseudomonas sp. AC255. The sequence continues at coordinate 5,907,438 of NZ_OZ409841.1, forward strand.
TCTCCTTCTGAGGGTTGGGATAGCGCTATCCATAGTTATAGTCCACGGCAGCGCGGTGATGTTCCAATTAGTTAGGCGGCTATGTTACTCAAAATTTCAACGCCGTGACCCGTGAATCTTTGAGAAAGCTCCTTGCAGCCTCGGTAATGATCAGTTTGCCGCTTGCCACGGTGTGCCCGGCATCGATTCATTGGCCAGGCAATGCCAGCCACTCTCGGCATTGATCAGGCGCTGCGCAGCGGCCAGCAAAGCCTGGCGATCGAGTTGCCGGATCGCCGTGACCAACTGCTCCCGGTAATCCGACGAATGGCCGACAAGCTTGCCTTGCCAGAGGAGTTCGGCGGCATCCTTGGTGGACAGTGTGGTGTCGTCGAACTGATCGGCGAGGCTTTGGCGCTGTTGCTCGAGGCTTGCTTCATCGAGCGTTTCGATCAACGCGGGAATGCTATTGAAAAACTCCTGAATGTATTCGAGCAACTTGCCCGCCAGGATCGTCGGCGATTGCACGCCAAAGACAATCGCGGTCATGCCGTGCAATTGACGCAGCGCGCTGAACACGGCGTACCCCAATTGCAATTCGACGCGCAGGCGCTGATAGAAAGGCGTCTGGCACAACTGAGCCAGAAGGCGCCACGCTGCTTCATCAGCGATGTCGCGGCTGGCAGTCGGGCAGATCAGCAGCAAGGCGTGTTCGCTGGAGGCGGTGTTGATCTGGCTCCAGTGGTACTGGCCTTGGGTGATCGGTGTCACCGGTAGTTGATTGTCCGGTGTGCCGGGAATGCGGCTCAGCGCCAGGCCCAAGGCTGACTGGGTGGATTGGTTAAGGCCTAGAGCGAGGCCGTCCCAGCGCGAAGTTGTCCACGGCTGATTGGCATCATCGCTGGTTTCAATCGTGGGCAGGGATTTCTCTGGCAACGCTTCGAGTAGTTGGCGGATCGGCATCGACGGTATCTGCACCTCGTCGCGCGGCGAATCGGCGCCGATCATCGTCAGACATTTCAGCGCATGCTCGAGGATGCTGGGCATCGGTTCCTGTAGTCCGGTCATTTTCAGCAGGCATTGGTTACCTGCGGCGCTGAAAGACAAGTCCACTCCGGCTTCGGACGCATCCTGTCGGGTCTGGCGCAGACTGCGCTGCAATCTTGAGCGCAGATCGGCGCTGGCCGCCGTCTCGACCTGCCAGCGCAGGTAAATCGCGCCCTCATCGCTGTTGTCCGGCAGCGCCTGGCTGAACTGCATCGGCGATCGCTCGCGACGACTGCGCGAGCGATCCTGGGCGAAGGTGCGCAGGCCACGGTGGGCGCTGGTCTGGCCGCGAATCAGACCGGCGTTTGCCAGTGGCTCGCTGGCTCGCAGAAAAGGATTGGCGGCGGGCAGGTGCCAATGATCGCTGAAGTTATCCACAACGCCGATTTCGCGAAGGATGTGCTCAAGCGCGGCAGCGCCGGATTCGGACAGGCCGAATGCTTGCTGCTCGATGTCGGTTCGCGCCAGTTGCAATGCGCCGCTGACTTGCTGCTGGCGCTGAAGCAGGGCGGCGTATTCCTCGCGCAACGGCGTCCAGTCCTGACGGGCGAAGAAGCTCAGCCAGTCCAGCAGGTGTTCGCGAATGGTATCCAGGCGGTCGCCGCCAGCATTGAATTGAAGATGCAGCAGCGCTTGGCCGGCGAGCTGGTAGAGCGGCGTGGCTTTCAGGCTGTCAGCCAGATTCTGTTGATGCAGGTATGCGAGCAATCCACCAGGTTTTGCGCTATTCAACCAATGACAGAGAAAAGCCATCGCCTCGGCGGATGACTCGGGCAACGCGTCGAAAGCGAATAACAGGTTCGCGTGAGCGCCGACCTGTTGATAACTGTTCACTGCCAACGGTGGCGGTGCGGCCTGGGCAACTTTATCCCCAATCGGCAACACCGCTGCGAATTGCTGCGCCAGCTCCCGAAGCTCATCGATACTTTGTGGCCCGACCAGACTCAGGCTCATTTGCCCGGTTCGATAAAACCGCTGATGGAAGTCTTGCAGCGCCGACTGAAACCCAGGCGATTCGACCTGCAAGCTGTCCCGATTGCCCGCATGAAACCCACGCAACGGGTGCTGCGCGGGTAAACCTTCATACAGGGCAAACTGCTGCTGTGCTGTCGGATCCTGCGACCAGGCGACAAACTCCGCCTGCAGCACTTCCCGTTCACGCAGTTGATCGTCCCGATTCATCCGTGGCCGGGCGAGCATGTCTGACAGACGCTCGAGCCCCGCGCTGAAGGACGGCACGGGCAGCTCGAAGAAAAAGTCCGTGGTGCGCTCACGGGTGCTGGCATTCACTTGGCCGCCGTGACGTTGCACGTAGGCCATCAGCCCTTCGTCTGTGGGAAAACGCTCGGTGCCGAGAAACAGCAAGTGCTCGAGAAAATGCGCCAGCCCCGGCCATGCCAGCGGCACGTCATGGCTCCCGGCCGCCACGCGCAACGCGGCAGCGCTGCGCTTGAGACCGGGCACGTGGCGCAGGGTCACGCGCAGGCCGTTGGCCAGGGTTTCAGAGTGGGGGCGGGGATGAGTCGGCGCGGGCATGGGCACTTCCAGAACAGTGAAGTGCCCATGCTAGCGGATTAGCGGCGGTTGAGCGCGCCGTAAAGCTCCGGGCGGCGATCGCTGAGATAGCGATTGGCCTGGCGTGAATCGTTCATCAGTTGTCGGTCCAGTTCGCCGACGATCAACGCCTCGTCCAGACCTGCCAGGGCGATACGGCTGCCGTCCGGCGCGGCAATGCTGCTTTGTCCACAATACTGGATATCGCCTTCATGTCCGCAGTAATTGGCGTAAGCCACGTAGCACTGGTTTTCGAAGGCGCGGGCACGCACGGTGACATCGGCAACGAAATCGAACGGAATCATGTTGGCCGTCGGCACCACAATCAGCTCGGCGCCGGCCAAGGCCAAGCGCCGCGCGTTTTCCGGAAACTCCAGGTCGTAGCAGATCAGGAAGCCGAGCTTCCAGCCGTTCAGCTCAACCACCGGCAACTCCGCTTCGCCGGAGCTGAACATCGACCGGTCGAGATCGCCGAACAGATGCGACTTGCGGTAATTGCACAGACGCTCGCCGTGGGCGTCGATCAGTTGCACGGCGTTGTAGATCTGCCCGTCGGCGGTGCGCTCCGGGTAGCCGTAGACAATCGCCAGACCGGCAGCCTTGGCAATCCGGCCGATCTGCTGCGCCCATTCACCGTTATAGACCTCGGCCAGCGTGCCGACCGCTTCGGCGCCGATGTTGTAGCCGGTCATGAACATCTCCGGCAGCACCAGCAGATCGGCGCCTTTGGCCTCCATCGCTACCTGATGCAGGCGATGCAGGTTGGCGGCGGGGTCCAGTGGCAGCGGTGGACATTGGTAAACGGCTACGCGCATCGGGGAATCCTCTTACTCGGGCAGGGCGATAGGGCCGATGTCTTTGAACACATCACCCGGGCCGGGGTTCTCTTTATGTGTGGAGCCGCCGAAATGTTTCATGATGCCCCACACCGCGTTGAGCGAAGTCTGCACCGCGCCTTCGACCCACGCCGGTGTCCACGACACGTCGTCGCCGGCGATGAAAATCCCGCGCTGTTCGGCCGGCATGTCGTCCTGCATGAAGTGCGCGTACATACGCTGGTTGTAGCGATAATGGCCGGGCAGGGCGCCTTTGAAGGCACCGAGGAAATACGGATCGGCTTCCCACGACACGGTGATCGGGTCGCCGATGATCCGCGCGGCGATGTCGACTTTCGGGTAGATCTTTTTCAGTGCGTTCAACGCCAGCTCAACGCGTTTTTCCACCGGATGCGGGAGCATTTTCAACGCGTCGCTCATCCACGAGTACGACAGGCAGATCACCCCCGGCTTGTCGTCGCCGTTGTCGAACAGATAGGTGCCACGGGTCAGGCGATCGGTAAGGGTCATGCTCATCACGTCGCGGCCGGTCTCCGGATCCTTGTCCTTCCAGAATGGCCGGTCGACCATCACGAAGGTTTTCGACGACTGCATGTAGCGCGTGCGGTCGAGGGCCATCCACATCTTCTGCGAGAACAGGGTTTCATCGCATTCGATCTGAGTGGTCAGCAGCCAGCTCTGGCAGGTTGTCAGGACGGCGGCGTATTCGCGGGTGTCACCGTTGTTGTCGGTAACGGCGAAACGGCCTTGCGGTGCGTGAGCAATTTTCTTCACACCGGAACGTGGTGCGCCACGGTGCAGGGATTTCAGGCTGGTGCCGGCCGGCCAGTGCACGCAGCGCTCCGGCACATGGCGCCAGATGCCCTGTGGCACCTGCTCGACGCCACCGACCACCAGGTGTTGGTGATCGTCGCAATTGGTCATCACCACGCGGAAGATTTCCAGCATCGAATTGGGGAAGTCCGAATCCCAGCCGCCGGTGCCGAAACCGACCTGCCCGAACACTTCGCGATGCTGGAACGACAATTTGGCAAAGGCTTTCGAGGTGGCGACGAAGTCATAAAAGGTCCGGTCGTCCCACAGCGGCACCAGCTTGTTCCACAGCTCTTTCAGGCGCGGCACATCGCGATCGCGAATGGCTTGCTGGATATCGGAGAACTGCGAACCGGCTTCCAGCGCATCTGCCCAGGCGTCAGCGACTTCCTGGAACAATGCAGGAAGATCCTTCAGGCTTTCGGCGTAATAGGTTTCGCCTTCCAGATCGATCACGGTACTGCCCGAAGCACCGGTCAGCGGGTTGGGGAAAGGCTTGGTTTCGAGGCCGAGCTTGTCCACGTAGTGATAGAACGCCGTGGAGGACACTGGAAAGCGCATGCCGCCAAGCTCCGCGACGATGGCGTCGGTACCGTTGAAGGCTTGCGAGCGCAGACGACCGCCGAGTTTCGACGCCTCGTACACCACCGGTTTCAAACCGAGTTTCATCAGTTCATACGCAGCCACCAGACCGGCAATGCCCGCCCCGACAATCGCCACCTCAGCGCCATGGTGCTGCTCGGGAATGCTCCCCAGGCCGGCGGGATGCTCGATCCAGTCGTCAAACGCGAACGGAAAGTCCGGACCGAAAATGGTGACAGGTTTTTTTCCGTCTGCAGGATGGCGGTTGTTCTTGTTCATGGCTGACCTTGTTGGTGACCCGACGCAGGGTTCGCGTCTGAGTATAGGAAAAGATGTCAGCCATTCTAGGGAGCGTGGAGCGCGTTAATAAGGCGCAATGTGTCGTCATTTTGCATGATTATTGTGCAGATTGACGATTGCAGGCTGCATACCGACCAAAGTGTGGGAGCGAGCCTGCTCGCGAAGAGGCTCTGAAATTCACCCGAGAAGCTCGATCAAAATCTTAAACCGGCTGACCCCGATCTATCTTGCTACTCAGAATGATCGACGTCGTGGTCTTCTCCACCCCATCGACGCTGCCAATCTGATCCAGCAACTGATCGAGCTGCTCCGGTGAGTCGGTGCGTAACCACGCCACATAATCAAACTCGCCACTCACCGCACACAACTGCTGCACCTGCGCCATCGCACTCAAACGCCGCAACACGTCCTTGCCGGAACGCGGCTGCACCTTGATCCCGACGTACGCCTGCAAGCCACCATCGACCACACGCTGACCAAGACGCACGCCATAACCGGTGATCACTCTGGCCTTTTCCAGCCGGGCCAGGCGCGACGTCACCGTCGTGCGAGCAATGCCTAGCTGACGGGCGAGCATGGCCACGCTTTCGCGGGCGTTGATTTGCAGCGCGGCGATTAGCTGGCGGTCGATTTCGTCGAGGATGGGTTGGCGGGTGTCTGGCAAGGTGGGCTCCGATGGCGTGGGCGATGAGATTGCCGATGGTACAGGGTCAAGCGCATTGGGGCATATTTGGAACCCATCGCTCGATGAGAGGGATAACGGCTGTGACGGTTGCTCTTGTCAGGTTCAAGGGCTATGATCGGTACGTCAGCACAGACCGGAACTTTGTAAGCAAAGGGTGTTGATTTCGGTGGCGCAAGCCACTCCTAGCCAGTGAGCGGGATAAGCGGGAAACCGTAAAAGGACAGGCCGATATTTCAGATTTACAGAAAGCCCCGTTGCGCAAGCATCGGGGCTTTTTGCTTTCTCTCACACGGATTTCCCCGCGCTACGCATTTCCAGAATGTAGCGGACGTTATGTGGTTTTCCTTTTGGCAGCTTCGAGCGTCCCCATTCAGCGACCTCGTAGGCGGAAATGATCCGGAGTTTGAGAAAGTTTGTTGTATTTTGCGGCTTGCTGATCGAAAAAAAGACCGCGTAGTCATGCAAATCAAGGCAGTAATAGCGCTGACTGTTTTCGACGTAGAAGGGCACCGCCAGGCCTTTGAAAAAGCGTTTTTGCAGGTAGTCCGTGATCTGGCTGCTGTAGTAGTGGCGGTCCGCACAGAAATACCGAGCTTCTCCTCTGTGTCTTAATGGCTGACCGTGACCTTTGTCATCGGTAAAACAGTGGAACCCGAATTCAAACCTGACGACAAGCTGCTGCTCCGCCACTTCAAATGTCTGTTCAAAAGGCTGTAGATGCGCCATGCAATATCTGCGTCCGCCAATAATCAGGTCTTTCCATTCCATTGTTACTGTCGCCGGACGTATTGATTTGTAGGGATTTCCAAGCCCGGTCGCTGATAAGCAGCGACGTCTCGAGAGTATCCCTGCGAAGACATCATCAACAGATGTCTAACCGCTCAAAACCGCAGCTTAGGATCTTTCCTACAGCTCTGGTTAGGTCTTCCGAACATTGCGCCCGCCGAGACGAAACCCAACCACTCGCCCACAAAAAAGCCGCGCATTCAGCGCGGCTTTTCAATTTGGTGGGCCCACACGGACTCGAACCGTGGACCAAAGGATTATGAGTCCTCTGCTCTAACCAACTGAGCTATAGGCCCTCAGTAGGCCGCGGATTATAGCGACGGTTTCGCGGCTGTGCTATCCGAAAAATCCGATACGGTTACATGCAGAAACGTCGCGGCGAATTCGTCCGGGGGCAGCGGCAGGCTGACGATGTAGCCCTGGATCTGTTCGCACCCTTCAGCAGCGAGGAATTGTTGTTGCGCCTGGGTTTCCACGCCTTCGGCAATCACGGTGAATTGCATGCTGCGACCGAGCGCGATGATGGCGCGCACAATGGCCGCGTCGTGGGGATCGTCAGGCAGTCCGCGGACGAAGGACTGGTCGATCTTGAGGATGTCCAGCGGCAGGCGTTTGAGATAGCTGAGCGACGAGTAGCCGGTGCCGAAGTCATCGATCGCCAGTTGCACGCCGAGGTGTTTGAGCTGGTGCAGCACTGCCAGCGCCTCTTCGGCCTGACTCATGATGAAATTCTCGGTAATTTCCAGTTGCAGTAAATCCGGCCTGAGGCGGTTGTCCTTGAGCAGTTGCTCGATGCGCACCAACAGGTTCGGCTGACGCAGCTGTGCGCCAGCGAGGTTTACCGAGAGCGGCCCGAGCGGTTGGTAGATCCGACTCCACTCGAACATTTGCCGGCAAGCGGTTTCGAGCACCCAGTCACCGATCTGCAGGATCATGCCGTTCTCTTCGGCCAGCGGAATGAAATGCTCGGGCGGCACGTCGCCGAAGGTTGGGTGGCGCCAGCGAATCAGCGCCTCTGCACCGACCAGACTGTGGTCGACCAGGCTGATTTTCGGTTGGTAATAGAGAAACAGCTCATCGCGCTCGATGGCGCGGCGCAGTTCGTGTTCCAGCGCTACGCGCTCGCTGGCCTGGGCGGTGAGGTCGCGGGTGTAGCTTTCGACGCGGTTACGCCCCTTGGCTTTGGAGCGGTACATCGCCGCGTCGGCGTTTTTCACCAGGGTGGCGACATCGCAGCCGTCGCGGGGATAGAGGCTGGTGCCGATGCTCGCGCTGATAAAAACTCGTGTTCGCCGGCCTGGAACGGCGCACCGAAGCAGTTGAGCAGTTTCGTCGCGATGTTGTCGGCATCGCTGGCTTGCTGCAGGCCCGGCAGCAGAATGATGAACTCGTCGCCGCCCAATCGCGCGACCGTGTCGATATCGCGCAATTGTTCTTTCAAGCGCACGGCGATGCCCTTGAGCAACAGGTCGCCGACCGGGTGGCCGAGGCTGTCGTTGATGTGTTTGAAACGGTCGAGATCGAGAAACAGCACGGCACCCTGGCCGCCATTTTCCTGCTGGCTGGTCAGGGCCATTTGCAGGCGGCTCTCGAACAAGGTGCGGTTTGGCAAGCCGGTGAGCGGGTCGTGGTGAGCCTGGTAATCAAGCTTGGCCTGGGCATGCTTGAGGCTGGAAATATCGGCGAACACCGCGACGAAGTGGGTGATGAACTTGTCGCGATTGCGCACGGCGCTGATGGTCAGCCAGCTTGGGTACAGCTCGCCGTTCTTGCGCCGGTTGGAAATCTCGCCCTGCCAGTGGCCTTCGTCGGTCAATTGGTGCCACATCGCCGCGTAGAAAGCGCTGTCATGCAGCCCTGACGCCAGCAAGCGTGGCGTGTGGCCCAGCGCTTCACTTTCGCTGTAACCGGTGATTTCGGTGAAAGCGCGATTGACGGCGCTGATGTGTTGTTGAGTATCGGTGATCAACACGCCCTCGGCGGTGCTCTCGAAAACGGTCGCGGCCTGCTGCAGTTTTTCCTGCATGAGATGGCGTTCGGTGATGTCGCGGGCGATGGTCAGCATGCAATCCTCGTCGCCGATCGGCAGCGGGCGACTGGACACTTCGCACAGGCGAATCTGCCCGTCGCTGCGACGGATGTGGCATGTGAAGTCGCGGACAAACCCGTCGCGCTTTAGCAGATCGAGCATCTGTTTGCGTTCGTTGAGGTTGACCCAGATGCCCAGATCCAGCGTTGAACGATCCACCGACATGGCGCTGTTGAAACCAGTGATACGACTAAAACCTTCGTTGACCTCCAACAGCAGGCCGTCGCTCTGGCGCGACAGCAACAGGCCATCCGGCGACGCATGGAAAGCCTTGGCGAACTTCTCTTCAGAGGTTTGCAGTTGTTGTTGGGTTTCCTTGAGCTGGCTGATGTCGCGAACTACCACCACCAGCGCCGGTGTGGTATCGAGGTCGAAGGGCTCGGCGGAAATCAGCCCGGTGAACAGTTGGCCGTTGTTGCGGCGAAAGGGCATTTCCAGATTACGGATGCTGCCGGCCTGCAAACGCTGCAAGAGGCCCGGCCCGACCCCGGCAATGCCCCAGATATTGAGGTTGGTGGCGGTCTGCCCGATCACGTCCTCGGCCCTGAGGCCGATCTGCTCCTCGAAGGCCTCGTTGACCTCCAGCAGGCAGCCGTCGGACAGGCGTGCAATCACCAGAATGTCCGGGCATTGCTCGAACACCGAAGCGAACTTCTGCTCGGACAGGCGCAGCGCCTCTTCGGTGCGTTTGATTTCGCTGATATCGATCATCAACCCGCGCATCACCGGTTCGTGGCCATGCTCGATCAGGCTGACAATGTCGCGCACCCACAGGCAGCGGCCGTCGGCGGTGATCACGCGATAATCGACGATGTGATCGCGGCCCTGGCGCAGCGCTTCCTGCAATAGTTTTGCGTGCGGGTCAGGTCGGCCGGGTGAATGATGTTGTGCCAGAAACCCGGAATCAGCCAGTGAGACTGTGGATACCCGAGCAGGTCTTCAGCATGGGGCGACACATAGCTGTAGGTGAAGTCGCTCATCCGCGCTTCCCAGGCGATCGCCGACAAGCTCTCCACCAGGCCACGGTAGTGATATTCGCTGCTGCGCAATTCCTGTTCGAGGTCGATGCGCCGGGAGATTTCCGAGCTCAGGCGACGGTTGATGCGAATCACCACGGCCAGCACCGTCATCAACAACAACAGACCGGGCAGGCCATACATCAGCAGGTCCGACCAGAACGTGCGGTGGTCGAGCACATTACCGACCCAATGTTCCTGAATGCTGCTGATTTCCGCCGGTGTCATGTCGGCCAGGACTTTATCGAGGATGCCCACCAACATCTTGTTATCGCGAGGCACGGCCATTGCCAGTTGATAACGATACGGGGTTTCGCCGCTGACGTAGAGGCCGTCGAGTTTGAGCTGGCGCAGGCTCCACACGCTCGAAGCCAGATCGCCGACCACCGCGTCCACTTCATCGGTCGCCAGGGCTTGCAGCGCCGAACTGACATTGGGCATGGCCACCAGATTCAGATCGGGATGGTGAGTGCGCAGCAGTTCGTGGGGGGCATAGTTTTCCACTACGGCGATTTTCAGACCGTACAGGTCGTCGAGTTTGCGCGGCTGGGCGCCGCCGACATGAGCGAGGATGACGATCGGGAAGTCGAGGTACGGCCGGGTAAACGACAGATAGTTCTGGCGCTCCGGCGTGGACATGATTCCCGGCAGCAAATCGATTTTGCCTTTTTTCACCTGCTCCAGCACCACTGTCCAGCTTGCTGGCTCGATGGGCGTCAGCTTGATTGCCAGACGTTCACGGATCACCTCGATATAGTCGGCAGCCAGGCCCTGATAGCGGTTCTGATCGTCACGGAACTCGAAGGGCGGCCACGATGCATCAACACCCAGGCGCAAGTCAGGGTGAGCCGCCAGCCAGCTGCGTTCTTCATCGGTGAGAGTCAGCGCGTCAGCCGTGGCGGTGCAGATCATCAATGACAGCAGAAAAAGCACGGGCGCCAGTCTGGGCATAACGCTCTCGTCAGGGCTTGGGATGATTGTTTCGAGTGTAGACGGGGTACGCGACGGGGAGGGCGGAGCGGGGAATTTAATCTGCCATAAAACAAAACCCCCGGCCTGGGCCGGGGTTCTGGTATCACTCGTCGAGGAAGGAGCGCAGATGCTCGCTTCGCGTCGGGTGGCGCAGCTTGCGCAGCGCCTTGGCTTCGATCTGACGGATCCGCTCACGCGTTACGTCAAACTGTTTGCCCACCTCTTCGAGCGTGTGGTCGGTGTTCATGTCGATACCGAAACGCATGCGTAGTACCTTGGCTTCACGGGCAGTGAGGCCGGACAGCACTTCGCGAGTCGCTTCCTTCAGGCTTTCCACTGTGGCGACATCGATTGGCGACTGCATGGTCGAGTCTTCGATGAAGTCGCCCAGATGGGAGTCTTCGTCATCACCGATCGGGGTTTCCATGGAGATCGGCTCTTTGGCGATCTTCAGTACCTTGCGGATCTTGTCCTCAGGCATTTCCATGCGTTCGCCCAGCTCTTCCGGAGTCGGTTCGCGACCCATTTCCTGCAGCATCTGCCGGGAAATACGGTTGAGCTTGTTGATCGTCTCGATCATGTGCACCGGAATACGGATGGTGCGGGCCTGGTCGGCGATCGAGCGAGTGATCGCCTGACGGATCCACCAGGTGGCATAAGTCGAGAACTTGTAGCCACGACGGTATTCGAACTTGTCCACCGCCTTCATCAGACCGATGTTGCCTTCCTGGATCAGATCGAGGAATTGCAGACCGCGGTTGGTGTACTTCTTGGCGATCGAGATCACCAGACGCAGGTTGGCTTCAACCATCTCTTTCTTCGCGCGGCGGGCCTTGGCCTCACCGATCGACATGCGACGGTTGATGTCCTTGATTTCAGCAATGGTCAGGCCGGTCTCGGTTTCCAGCGCAATCAGCTTCTGCTGGCAACGGATGATGTCCGGCTGCACGCGACCGATGGCTTCGGCGTACTTGCTCTTGCCTTTGGCCAGGGCGTCGGACCAGCTTTCGTCGACTTCGTTGCCCGGGAACTGACGCAGGAAATCGGCGCGCGGCATACGTGCATCACGTACGCACAGCTGCATGATCGCGCGCTCTTGCTGACGCAGGCGATCCAGGGCACTGCGTACACGCTCGACCAGGGCTTCGAATTGCTTCGGCACCAGTTTGATCGGCATGAACAGCTCGGCCAGGGCCAGCAACTCGGCAACCGCTGCCCTGTTGTGACGACCGTGCTTTTTCAGGGCCTTGCGGGTGATTTCCATCTGGTCGGCGACGGCGCCGAAGCGCTGCGCAGCGATGACCGGATCCGGACCGCTTTCGGCTTCTTCTTCGTCGTCGGAAGATTCGGCATCATCGTCGTCGGTATCGTCGTCGGCCTTGACGGCTTTCGGGTCAACCGGCGGCGGCACTTCTGCCGCAGGCGGCGCGATGCCGTCGTCCGGGTCGATATAACCGCTCAGGACGTCGGACAGGCGACCACCTTCGGTGGTGACGCGGGTGTACTCGGAGAGAATGTGGTCAACCGTGCCTGGGAAGTGCGCAATCGCGCTCATCACTTCACGAATGCCTTCTTCGATCCGCTTGGCGATTTCGATTTCGCCTTCACGGGTCAGAAGCTCGACCGTACCCATTTCACGCATGTACATGCGCACCGGGTCAGTGGTGCGACCGATATCGGTCTCCACCGCCGCCAACGCAGCGGCTGCTTCTTCCGCAGCGGCCTCGTCGGTATCGGCGTCGGCCAACATAAGGGCGTCCGCATCCGGAGCACTCTCGTGTACGGGGATCCCCATGTCGTTAATCATGCGGATGATGTCTTCCACCTGCTCCGGATCTGAAATATCCTCGGGCAGGTGGTCGTTGACCTCGGCGTAAGTCAGATACTTCTGCTCACGACCCAGTTTGATCAACTCAATAATACGAGACTGCTGTTGCGCTTTTCCGGACATAACACCCTATCCACTGAAGGTCTTGGCGGGCAAAAAACAAGCCGAGGATTATACCTGAGCTATGACCTCACGCGCCAGTTGAGGTCGGGTTTGATGCGGAAACATTGCGACTTAAAAGGTCGCGCAGTTGATTTTTCTCTTCGACGCTCAGTTCGCTTTGCCGCGCTTTCCTGAGTAACTGTTCGAGATTTCGCTCGCGTTGGCGGGCGGACAAGCTAGTAATGGTGTCGAAAAACTGTTGTTCAAGGTTATCTCCGTCAATCAGCCATTCCTTTTCTGCCAGCGCCTTGAGCAAGCGACCCTGTTCAGTACCGTGCCATCGCGCGATCAGCTGAAATGAGTTTAGCTTGGGATTCTTCTGTACGGCTTCGAGCAGCGCCACAAGCAGCTGGGCGTTGGTCTGATTTTCATCGGCAATGTGCCCGGCGTCTTCGACGCGCTTGGCCAGTTGCGGATGATGGAGCAATGTTCGCAGTGCCGTCAGGGTTGGCGATTCAACGCCAATCGGCGTACGCGGGCGCTGCTGTTCGCGATCGCCACCACGTTTGCCGTTCTTGTCCCACGGTTTCTTGTCCCACTTCTTGCCGCCGGCGCCGGGTTTCTTCGGCGTCCATTCCTGCTGCGGCACATACATGTCCTGTGCCTGCGGCTGATGGTAGTCGCTGTAGTCCGGCATGGCGTCATAATCGAAGCCCGGATCGTAGGCGGGCGGTGCTTCCTGCGGCGCACTCTGAACCAATTGGCTGACGGTCTCGCTGCTCAGGCCGGTAATCTCGGTCAGGCGCTGACGCATGAGGATGCGCAGGTTCGCTCCCGGCACCTTGTCGATCAATGGTGCGGCGAGGGTGGCCATGTGTGCCTTGCCCTCAAGAGAGCGCGGGTCGGCTTCTTCGGTCAGTTGCTGGAAAAAATAATCGGCCAGCGGCTGCGCGTGCTGATTGATGCGCGCCTTGAAAGCATCGGTGCCTTCGGCGCGAACCAGGGTGTCCGGGTCTTCGCCTTCGGGCAAAAACAGGAACCGCGCGCGACGACCGTCCTGCAGGCACGGCAGGGTCGCTTCCAGTGCGCGCCAGGCTGCGTTGCGGCCGGCCTGGTCGCCGTCGAAGCAGAACAATACGTTCGGCACGACGCGGAACAGGCGCTTGAGGTGTTCTTCGCTGGTCGCGGTACCCAGCGTGGCGACGGCATTGCGCAAGCCTTGCTGGGCGAGGGCGATGACGTCCATGTAACCCTCGACAACGATGATTTCATCGAGGTTGCGATTGTTCTTGCGCGCTTCATAGAGGCCGTAGAGTTCCTGGCCTTTATGGAATACCGGAGTTTCCGGTGAGTTCAGGTACTTGGGCTTGTCGTCGCCCAGTACGCGGCCGCCGAAGGCGATGATCCGTCCGCGGGTGTCGCGGATCGGGAACATCACGCGATCGCGGAAGCGATCATAGCGCTTGCCGGTTTCGGCGTTCTCGATCAGCAGGCCGGCTTCGATCATGGCTTTCTGTTGCAGGGTGTCGCTGCTCAGATGCTTGAGCAGGTTGTCCCAGCCCGGCGGGGCAAAACCGAGGCCGAAATCCCGGGCGATCTCGCCCGTCAGACCCCGCCCCTTGAGGTAATCCACCGCAGCCTTGCGCGACGGATGACTCTTGAGTGCCTGCCGGTAGAAATCAGCAGCGGCGGTCAGCAGCGGGTACAGCGGCGAATCGGTCGGCTGGCGCGGCTTGCGCTCGCGGCCGCTTTCTTCGCGGGGGATTTCCATGCCGGCGGCTTTGGCCAGATCTTCGACAGCCTGGGGGAAATCCAGATTGTCGTGATCCATGAGAAAGCCGAGGGCGTTGCCGCCGGCGCCGCAACCGAAGCAGTAATAGAACTGTTTGTCGGGGCTGACGCTGAATGACGGGGTTTTCTCTTTATGGAACGGGCAGCAGGCGGTGTAGTTCTTGCCGGCCTTCTTCAATTGCACGCGCGAGCTGACCACGTCGACGATGTCGGTGCGGTTCAGCAGGTCGTCAATGAAGCTCTGGGGAATCAGCCCGGCCATGGCGTTCTCGTCGTCTGCGCTGCAATAAATCCGTTGCGACAGGCCGTCGGACGCGGGCCATTGCTGGAAACGCACAAAAAGTGCGGCTCGACCGGTGTCGTCTGCGTAATCGCTGTCGGGAAGTGTATCTGCCGAAAATCCACTGACGTTAGTACCTATCAGTCTTCGACTATGTGAAAGTGTTGCGCTGAATCCGCTGACGGCCGGTTGTCGACCTCGGATAGCTCAATAAAGCGGGCACGCATGCAGGTGCCTTGGGCTGATCGTCGTAAGAGGAATCAGTGGGTGTGCTCGTCAGTAGCCTTGAAAGGCTCGTCAGAAAAGACGTGCACCGCTGGCAAAAGAGCCAGGCCTGACGCGGTGAAGCAGATTTGTCTCGGTCGCATCGGCGGCGTCGACGGTGAAGCATCAAGCGTTTTACGCAAATGCCATTAGCCCGGCTGAGGGCCGGGCTTAGGCAAGAAGCTTGCTACGAACGTCTGTGGATTAGTACAGACGAACGGCGCGGCGCTGTTCGCGCTGAACTTTCTTGGCGTGACGCTTAACAGCAGCTGCTGCTTTGCGCTTACGCTCAGAAGTTGGCTTCTCGTAAAATTCGCGGCTACGAACTTCAGCCAGTACACCGGCTTTTTCGCAGGAGCGCTTGAAACGACGCAGAGCTACGTCGAAGGGTTCGTTCTCTTTTACTTTGACGGCTGGCATCCAGAGCTACCTTCATTCATTACCGGGGTCAACATCCTCGCGGCAAAAGAGCACTTGAAGACGTCGGTTTTTAAGGGTTGCGGATGTTAACCCCTCATCGCTCGGAATGCAAAGCCTCTGATCGAAAACCGCTGGTCGGGGCATCACGTGGCGACTATTATGCGCGCCTTCGAATTCAGCCTAAACAAGGCGCAAACCCATGCTAGTACTGGGATTAGAAACCTCCTGCGACGAAACCGGCGTCGCATTGTATGACAGTGAACGCGGTCTGCTGGCCGATGCGCTGTTCAGTCAGATAGACCTGCACCGTGTCTATGGCGGTGTGGTGCCGGAGCTGGCCTCGCGTGACCACGTCAAACGCATGCTGCCCTTGATCCGTCAGGTGTTGGCCGAGGCCGACTGTGTGCCGACCGAGATCGACGCAATCGCCTACACCGCAGGTCCTGGCCTGGTCGGCGCGCTGCTGGTGGGTGCGTCCTGCGCGCAGGCGCTGGCGTTTGCCTGGGGCATTCCGGCGCTTGGCGTGCACCACATGGAAGGCCACTTGCTGGCGCCGATGCTGGAGCCGAAACCGCCGGAATTTCCGTTCGTCGCTTTGTTGGTTTCCGGTGGCCATACGCAGTTGGTTCAGGTCGACGGCATTGGTCAATACAGCCTGCTCGGCGAGACGCTCGACGATGCGGCCGGTGAAGCCTTCGACAAAACCGCAAAGATGATGGGCCTCAATTACCCCGGTGGGCCGGAAATCGCCAAGCTGGCCGAGAAGGGCGTCGCAGGACGTTTCACCTTTCCGCGTCCGATGTGTGATCGCCCGGGTCTGGACTTCAGTTTCAGCGGCTTGAAAACCTTCGCCCTCAATACCTGGCAGCAATGCGTCAGCGCCGGGGACGACGGCGAGCAAGCCCGTTGCGACATCGCGCTGGCGTTCCAGCAGGCCGTGGTGGAGACTTTGACCATCAAGTGCAAGCGCGCCCTGAAACAGGCAGGCATGAAGCGGCTGGTGATTGCCGGCGGCGTCAGCGCCAACAAGGCGTTGCGGGTTTCGCTGGAAAAGATGCTCGGCGATATGAAGGGTGATGTGTTCTATGCGCGCCCGGAGTTCTGCACCGACAATGGCGCGATGATCGCATTTGCCGGTTGCCAGCGCCTGAAGGCCGGTCAGCAGGAAAGTCTGGCAATCACCGTGCAGGCACGCTGGCCAATGGAGCAGTTGTCGGCGCTGTAATGAGCGACGCTCATGGACGGCAGTCAGAAATGCCGTTCGCGCCCGGCAAACAGGTCGCGTAGATTGCCGCGATGGCGCCAGACAATCAGCAAGGTCAGCGCGCTCATTGGCAGCAAGGCTTCCGGCTCCTGCCAGGCCAGCAACGGCAGGGTCAGTGGCGTGGCAATCAGCGCCGCCAGCGAGCTGGTGCGGGTCAGGTAAAACGTCAGTAGCCAGGCACATACTGCCAGCAGCGCGGCGGGTGGATACAGGCCGAGCAGCATGCCGGCGGCAGTGGCAACGCCTTTGCCGCCACGAAAGCGAAAGTACAAAGGGAACAGGTGACCGATCACGGCGCATACGCCAATCCAGGCCTGATCCTGCACTGAAAGGCCCGCGCCCGAGGCGATCAGCACCGGCAGCAGGCCTTTGCACAGATCACCGAGCAGGGTCAGGATCGCCAGTTTGCGACCGGCCAGGCGCAGCATGTTGGTGGCGCCGGCATTACCCGAGCCACTCATTCGCGGATCCGGATTTCCGGTCAGGCGGCTGAGCAAAATGGCAAAGGACAGCGAGCCGAGCAGGTAGGCGAGAATCGCCAGTAGCCAAAACATGCTAACTATTCCGGGCGAGGACGCCCTGATTCTAACGGCGCATCGCGCCCTTGTCGTGCAGCGGAGAGAAGTGCTTGGACAGAGTGTTTATCGAGGGCCTGGAAGTCGACACCGTGATCGGTGCCTACGACTGGGAGCGCGGCATCCGTCAGTGCCTGCGTCTTGATCTGAGCTTCGCCTGGGACAATCGCCCGGCCGCCGCCGGTGACGACCTGACCCTGGCGCTCGATTACGCCAGTGTTTCCACGCGCATTCAGGCCTTCGCCGAGCAGGCGCAGTTCCAGCTGGTCGAAACCTTCGCCGAGCGTCTGGTTGAAGTGCTGATGGCCGAATTCAAGATCACCTGGGTGCGACTGAAACTGACCAAACCGGGCGCCGTTCCAGCGGCCAAGGGTGGTGTGGGTGTGGAGATCGAGCGCGGATGTCGCTGACTCAGGTCTACCTCGGGCTCGGTAGCAATATCGAGCGCGAAACCCATTTGCGCGCCGGTCTCGATGCGCTGGCCACGTTCCTGGTGGATATCCGTTGTTCGGCGGTGTTCGAGAGCCAACCGGTGGGCATCAAGAGCGGGCCGTTCTTCAATTTCGTGGTCTCGGCCTACACCGATCTGCCATTGATGGAGCTCGACCGCCGCTTGAAATTCATCGAGGCGGACAACGGTCGTTATGCCCCGGATCGCAAAGGTCTGCCGCTGGATATCGACGTGCTGCTGTATGGCGATCTGGTGGGTAATTTCGATGGATTGATGCTGCCGCGTGCGGAAATCCTGAAAAATGCCTTTGTGCTGTGGCCGCTGTCGTTGATTGCGCCGGATCGGGTGCATCCGGGAGTGGGCAAGAGCTTTGCGATGTTGTGGGCCGAGGCGCAGATTGATCAGGTGTTGGCGCCGGTTGCGTTCGAATGGCGGGGGGAGCAGCTCACGCCTTCGGATTTGCGGTGATATCAAATGCGCTTTCGCGAGCAGGCTCGCTCCCACATTGGATCGAGGTCTCCTGTGGGAGCGAGCCTGCTCGCGAAGTTTTTTATCAGGCTGTCGCCGCCTCTTTGTAGGCTTTCAACGCCTTCAGTCGTTCCCGCTTCAGCGCTTCGCCCAGTTCCGGCCCCTTGAATCCCTGCTCCAGCAACGGCTGCACCGCCACCGCTCGCGCAGCTTTCGCCGCTCCGCGCAAATAATCCGCCTGTGGATAACTGCGCTGCTCCAGGCCCTTGCGGCCACGGGCGTCCATCTCGCACGCGGCGATAAATTCCTCGAAGCGCTGTGGCCGGCGATAGATATCGAAACTTTGCAGCAACTCCAGCAGCGTCGAGGCTTTCAACTCGAGCGCCCGGTGCCCATGGGTGTGGTACTGCCCCACCAGCAGCGCCAGTTCCTGACAGTCCTTGGGGACCTTGAAGCGCTCGTTGACCGCTTTAATCAGCTTCAGCCCGGTGTGCTCATGGGCGATATGCCTGGGCCACTCATCTTCCGGCGTCAGGCCTTTGCCCAGGTCATGCAGCAGGCAGGCCCAGCGCACCGTCAGTGGTTGTTTGTGCAGGGCTGATTGCTCCAGCACGCTCAGGGTGTGCAGGCCTGTGTCAATTTCCGGGTGATGGGTCTCTGGCTGCGGCACGCCGAACAAGGCGTCGACTTCCGGCAATAGCTCTTTGAGTGCGCCACAGTCGCGCAAGACCTGGATGAACACCTGTGGATGATCTTCCATCAGTGCCCGGGAAATCTCCTTCCAGCTACGTTCGGCAGTCAGCGCCTGCAATTCGCCGGACTCACTGAGCTGGCGCATCAAGTCCATGGTTTCATCGGCGACCGTAAAGCCCAATCCTGCGTAGCGTGCAGCAAAACGGGCAACGCGCAGCACTCGCAACGGATCTTCGGCGAACGCCGGGGAAACATGGCGAAGGATTCGTGCTTCGAGATCGCGCTGACCATGGTACGGATCGGTCAGGTTGAGCTGATCGTCCTCGGCCATGGCATTGATCGTCAGGTCGCGGCGAATCAGGTCTTCTTCAAGCGTCACTTCGGGACTTGCGTAGAAGGTGAAGCCGCCGTAACCCCGGCCACTCTTGCGTTCCGTACGGGCGAGGGCATATTCCTCACCGGTTTTGGGGTGCAGAAACACCGGAAAATCGGCGCCAACCGGGCGGTATCCCCTGGCGAGCATTTCCTCCGTGGTGGCGCCCACCACGACTCTGTCGATGTCAGTGACCGGCAACCCCAACAGGCGATCACGTACTGCGCCGCCAACCTTGTAAACCTGCATAAAAACCTCCGTCAGTCCGACAGGATAACCCTTGCGTCAGACTTTCGGAGGCCGGAACCGGATCAAAGATGAATCACGGCCAGATCGAGCCGGCCGTAATCGCCTTCGCTGTGTTCACTGCGTGGCGGCACGTGATGGGTTTTCATGATCTGGTCGCCTTGCAGGGTTTCCAGATGAATGTCGAAGCCCCAGAGCCGGTGCAGGTGCTTGAGGACTTCTTCGGTGGAGTCGCCCAAGGGTTTGCGGTCGTGCTGCTGATGGCGCAGGGTCAGCGAGCGATCGCCCCGCCGATCGATGCTGTAGATCTGCACGTTCGGCTCACGATTGCCGAGGTTGTATTGCGCTGCCAGGGTTTCACGGATGATGCGGTAGCCGCCCTCATCATGAATGGCCGGCACCAGCAAGTCGTCTTTCTGGTCGTCATCGAGAATGCTGAACAGCTTCAGATCACGGATCACCTTGGGCGACAGGTACTGCAGGATGAAGCTCTCATCCTTGAAACTGCTCATGGCGAACTTGATGGTCGACAGCCAGTCGGAACCGGCGATGTCCGGGAACCAGCGGCGATCCTCTTCGGTAGGCTCTTCGCACATGCGCCGAATGTCGCGGTACATGGCGAAACCCAATGCATAGGGGTTGATGCCGCTGTAGTACGGACTGTCGAAACCCGGCTGGAATACCACGCTGGTGTGCGAGGTGAGGAATTCCATCATGAAACCGTCGGTCACCAGGCCCTCGTCGTACAGATCATTCATCAGCGTGTAATGCCAGAACGTTGCCCAGCCTTCGTTCATGACCTGAGTCTGGCGCTGCGGATAGAAATACTGGGCGATCTTGCGCACGATGCGCACGATTTCGCGCTGCCAGGGTTCCAGCAGCGGCGCGTGTTTCTCGATGAAATAGAGGATGTTTTCCTGCGGTTCGGCCGGGAAGCGGGCGTTGTCCTTGTCGCTGTATTTGTCCGCGCCTTTGGGAATGGTGCGCCACAGATCATTGATCTGCTTCTGCATGTGCTCTTCGCGATCCTTCTGCCGCCGGCGCTCTTCTTCGGCGGAAATCGGATACGGGCGCTTGTAGCGGTCGACACCGTAATTCATCAGGGCATGGCAGGAATCGAGCAGGTCTTCCACGGCATCGATGCCGTGGCGCTCTTCGCACTGCATGATGTACTGCTTGGCGAACACCAGGTAATCGATGATCGAACTGGCGTCAGTCCAGGTACGGAACAGGTAGTTGCCCTTGAAGAAGCTGTTGTGGCCATAGCAGGCATGGGCCACCACCAGCGCCTGCATGCAGATGGTGTTTTCTTCCATCAGATAGGCGATGCACGGGTCGGAGTTGATCACGATCTCGTAAGCCAGGCCCATCTGTCCGCGACTGTAGGATTTCTCTGTGCTGAGGAAGTGTTTGCCGTAGGACCAGTGGTGATAGCCCAGCGGCATGCCCACCGAGGCATAGGCGTCCATCATCTGCTCGGCGGTAATCACTTCAATCTGGTTGGGATAGGTATCCAGCGCGTAGCGGGCCGCGATCCGGGCGATTTCGCGGTCGTAGGTCTGGATCAGCTCGAATGTCCATTCGGAGCCGGTGGAAATGGGTTGGCGCTTCTGCTCTTTGGCGGTCATGTCACTAACCTGCGCTGGAAGAGTTCACGGAAGACCGGATAGATATCTCCGGCCGAGACCAGTTGCTGCTGGGCAAACGTGTCAGAGAAGGCTTCGGCGATGCGTTCGTATTCGTACCACAGGGCCTGATGTTCGCGCGGGGTGATCTCCACGTAAGTGTAGTACTGCACAAACGGCATGATCTGATTGATCAGGATGTCGCGGCAGATCGGCGAATCGTCGTTCCAGTTGTCGCCGTCGGAGGCCTGAGCGGCGTAGATGTTCCACTCGTTGCTCGGATAGCGCTCGGCCATGATTTCCTGCATCAGCTTCAGGGCGCTGGAAACAATGGTGCCGCCGGTCTCACGAGAATAGAAAAACTCCTCTTCGTCCACTTCCCGGGCGCTGGTGTGGTGACGGATGAACACCACGTCGATCTTGTCGTAGTTACGTTTGAGAAACAGGTAAAGCAGGATGAAAAAGCGCTTGGCGATGTCCTTGGTGGCCTGCGTCATAGAACCGGACACGTCCATCAAGCAGAACATCACTGCTTTGGAGCTGGGGTTGGGTTGCTTGACCAACAGGTTGTATTTCAAGTCGAAGGTGTCGAGGAACGGCACGCGGTGAATGCGCGCGCTGAGTTTCTCGATTTCAGCTTCGAGTTCCTGGATATCGCCGAAGTTGTCCGGTTCTTCGCACTTGAGCCGTGCCAGCTCATCCTTGGTTTCGCGCAATTTCGCGCGGCTGCTGCCGGACAGGGCGATACGACGCGCATGAGCCGAACGCAACGTGCGAATGATATTGATGCGTGAGGGGTTACCTTCGTTACTGATCCCGGCGCGGACGGTTTTGAACGTGTCGGTGCCGGTCAGGTTGCGTTTGACCAGATTCGGCAGTTCCAGGTCTTCGAACATGAACTCGAGGAACTCTTCCTGAGTGATCTGGAAGACGAACTCGTCCATGCCTTCGCCGGAATTACCCGCCTTGCCCGGACCGCGCCCACCGCCGCCGCCCGGTGGACGGGCGATATGTTCACCGGCCGTGAACTCTTTGTTGCCGGGATGCACCACGGTCTGTTTGCCGCCGCGTCCGTGATGGAGCACCGGTTCGTCGATGTCGCGACCGGGAATGCTGATCTGTTCACCGTGCTCCATATCGGTAATGGAGCGGCGACTGACTGCCTCTTCGACAGCCTTTTTGATGTGGTCACGGTAACGCCGCAGAAAACGCTGGCGGTTCACCGTGCTCTTGTTTTTGCCATTGAGGCGTCGGTCGATCACATAGCTCATAAGGCCCCTCCGGGGAGCTTCAAGTTTTGAGCTGCAAGCTGCAAGTAGAGGCCGATTCACCCGGATGGGGATTCACGCGCGTTCTCCTTGCAGCTTGTGGCTTATAGCTTGCAGCTGCCTCACTGCGACTTGCGGACCCGCAGGTACCATTCGGACAGCAGGCGTACCTGTTTATCGGTGTAGCCACGTTCAACCATTCGCGTAACGAAGTCGTTGTGTTTTTGCTGATCCTCCTTGCTGGCCTTGGCGTTGAAGCTGATGACGGGCAGCAGGTCTTCGGTGTTGGAGAACATTTTCTTCTCGATGACCACCCGCAGTTTTTCGTAGCTGAGCCAGGTCGGGTTCTTGCCGTTGTTGTTGGCCCGGGCGCGCAGGACAAAGTTGACGATCTCGTTGCGGAAATCCTTCGGATTGCTGATTCCGGCCGGTTTTTCGATTTTTTCCAGCTCTTCGTTCAGGGCCACGCGGTTGAGGATCTCGCCGGTTTCCGGGTCGCGATACTCCTGATCCTGAATCCAGAAATCCGCGTACAGCACGTAGCGATCGAAGATGTTCTGGCCGTATTCGCTGTAGGACTCCAGATAAGCGGTCTGGATTTCCTTGCCGATAAACTCGATGTAGCGCGGCGCCAGGTATTCCTTCAGATAGCGCAGGTAACGTTCGCGGGTTTCGGCCTGGAACTGTTCCTGTTCGATCTGTTGTTCAAGCACATAGAGCAGGTGCACCGGGTTGGCGGCGATTTCATGCGGATCGAAGTTGAACACCTTGGAGAGGATCTTGAAGGCGAAGCGGGTCGACAGACCGTTCATGCCTTCGTCAACACCGGCCGAATCGCGGTACTCCTGAATCGACTTGGCCTTCGGATCGGTGTCTTTCAGGTTTTCGCCGTCGTAGACGCGCATCTTCGAATAGATGTTGGAGTTTTCCGGCTCCTTGAGGCGCGACAGCACAGTGAACTGCGCGAGCATTTTCAGGGTGTCCGGTGCGCAGTGCGCCTTGGACAGGGAACTGTTGAAAAGCAGTTTGTCGTAGATCTTCACTTCGTCGCTGACGCGCAGGCAGTACGGCACTTTGACGATGTAGATCCGGTCGATGAACGCCTCGTTGTTCTTGTTGTTGCGGAAGGTGTGCCACTCCGATTCATTGGAGTGAGCCAGCAGGATGCCGGTAAACGGAATCGCGCCGAGGCCTTCGGTACTGTTGTAGTTGCCCTCCTGGGTAGCAGTCAGCAATGGGTGCAGCACCTTGATCGGCGCCTTGAACATTTCGACGAATTCCATCAAGCCCTGGTTGGCCCGGCACAGCGCACCGGAGTAGCTATAGGCGTCAGCGTCGTTCTGTGGGAATTCTTCGAGTTTGCGGATATCGACCTTGCCGACCAGCGCCGAGATGTCCTGGTTGTTCTCGTCACCGGGTTCGGTCTTGGCCACGGCAATCTGATTGAGGATCGACGGGTACAGCTTGACCACGCGGAACTGGCTGATGTCGCCGCCGAATTCGGCCAGGCGCTTGGTCGCCCAGGGCGACATGATGGTGTTCAGGTAGCGCCGTGGAATGCCGAAATCTTCCTCGAGGATCGCGCCATCTTCGGTGGCGTTGAACAGACCCAGAGGCGACTCGAAGACCGGCGAGCCCTTGATGGCATAAAAGGGCACTTTCTCCATCAGCTGTTTCAGCTTCTCGGCCAGGGACGATTTACCGCCGCCAACGGGGCCGAGCAGATAAAGAATCTGTTTCTTCTCTTCCAGGCCTTGGGCGGCGTGGCGGAAATACGAGACGATCTGGTCGATGCATTCTTCCATCCCGTGGAAGTCTTCAAAGGCCGGATAGCGGCGGATCACCTTGTTGGAGAAG
This sequence comes from Pseudomonas sp. AC255, assembly GCF_979258175.1. Taxonomy (NCBI): domain Bacteria; kingdom Pseudomonadati; phylum Pseudomonadota; class Gammaproteobacteria; order Pseudomonadales; family Pseudomonadaceae; genus Pseudomonas; species Pseudomonas sp. AC255. Next base: position 5,931,602 of record NZ_OZ409841.1, read on the forward strand.
ATGCGCGACAGCCTCGAATTGGTCGAAGTGTCGAGCAGTTCCGGTTCGCCGATCGCCATCAACAGACGTTCGGCGGCGGAAACGTAGGCGCTGCGATCGTTTTTGCACAGCTCCAGGTACTCCTGCAGAGAGAGTTCTTCCTGGCGTGTGGATTCGAAGCGTTGTTGGAAGTGGCTAAAGATACTCATGACGTCACCTCGCTCGATACGTGGAGCCGACGCCGGATCACTCAGTCGATGCTGGCAGCAGTCGCTGTGGCAGCTGCTGTTTACCCCCAGAATTCTCCCACGGTCGACAAACCGCGAAAGCTACTCCCGATGACCCGCGCGCCGGTGTACCGGCTCTCCCCTGTTTTGGATGGCCTGCGCTTAAGGATAGTTGGGAATTCGAGAGGTAAAGGCGAGATACGTAATTAGTTGTGGCAGACCGTTCGTCTGCCGCGCGCAGGCCCATGGCAGCCGGGGCCTGCGCCGCGCAAAAATTATTCGTCGGTGCCTTGCGCGGTTTCCGAAGGATAGGTCGTACGCCATAGCTCGAAACCGCCATCCATGCTGTAGACGTCGGAGAAGCCCTGGCCGACCAGATAGGCGGCTGCGCCTTGGCTGGAATTGCCGTGGTAGCAGACCACGACGGTCGGTGCATCGAGGTCGGCGCCTTGAATGAAAGCGTGCAGGGAATGGTTGTCGAGATGTTTGGAGCCGCTGATGTGCAGCGCGGCAAAGGTCGCCGGATCGCGTACGTCGACTACGACTGCGCCCTGTTCACGCAGGGCCTGCGCCTGTTCCGGGGGGATTCGTTTGAATTCGGTCATGACAAAGTACCTGTTGCTCTACTGAAGGCGCAGTCTAACGCGAGGCGTTGACGGGCGAATCGTTGGGGGTGAGTGGGGCGACTGATGGCGCAAGTCCGCCGTGCTCGTCGCATTTGCATGACAGGCGTTCGCCGCTGTCGACGTTCATCAGGGTCAGGCTGCCGCCCCATACGCATCCGGTGTCCAGCGCGGAAATGCCCGGCTCGTGGATATTGCCTTCGAGCGCCGCCCAGTGGCCGAAAATGATGCGCAGACCTTTAGTCTTGCGCTCCTTGTGCTGAAACCACGGCTTGTAGCCGGGCGGTGCGCTGTCGAGGCCTTCCTTGCTTTTGAGGTCGAGCTTGCCCTCAGCGGTGCAAAAGCGCATGCGCGTGAAGTAATTGGTGATCACCCGCAGCCTATCAATGCCTTTGAGATCGTTGTCCCATTTTGCCGGCTCGTTGCCGTACATACCGTCAAGGTAGGCGGGGAACACGTTGTCGTCACGCAAGGCGGTCTCCACTTCGGCGGCGCACTTCAACGCACGGCGCAGCGACCATTGCGGCGGGATGCCAGCATGGACCATCGCAACATCGCGTGTTTCGTCGTAATGCATCAGCTTTTGCTGGCGCAGCCATTCCATCAGTTGCGGCCCATCGGGGGCCTCGATGATTTCGCGCAGTGTGTCGCTTTTCTTCAGGCGCTCGATCTTCTTCGCGGCGGCCAGCAGGTGCAGGTCGTGATTGCCGAGCACGCAGACCAGCGACTCACGCATGCCAAAGAGAAAACGCAGGGTTTCCAACGACTGCGGGCCACGGTTGACCAGATCGCCGACCAGCCACAGCCGGTCAAGCGCCGGGTCGAAGGCAACTTGTTTGAGCAGGCACTTGAGCGGTTCGAGGCAGCCTTGCAGGTCACCGACGGCATACGTCGTCATCAGTGCAGGGCTCCGGGCACGGCGAGGCGAAACGGTTCAATGATTGCATCGAAATGTTTGCCGTCGTCGGCGAGCATTTGATAAGTGCCCTGCATGGTGCCGACCTTGGTGGTCATCACTGTGCCGCTGGTGTAGACATGGCTCTTGCCTACATCGATCGACGGTTGCTGGCCGACGACGCCTTCACCGCGCACGTGTTCGACATGGCCGTCACCATCGGTGATCACCCAGTGCCGGGACAGAAGCTTGGCCGCAACCTTGCCGTTGTTCTGTACGGTGATGGTGTAGGCGAAGGCGAAACGGTCGTGTTCGGGTTGCGATTGGTCTGGCAGATAGCGGGTGACGACGCTGACATCGACCTGATAACGGGAATCGGACATGCAAGAAGGCCTTAATGAAGCGGAACGCGGGGCTTAGCTGATGGGGAATCAGTCTAGGCAAGTATCGGGCAGTAAACCAGAGTGGTGTGCTGCCCGATAGCGTTCATCGCGGGTCAGTCGGCGGCGGGAGCTGCCGGGACCTGTATCGCGAGCTGGTCGGCCAGACGCACGAATGCAGCCAGATCCAGTTGCTCGGGACGCAGGCTGCCATCGACGCCGGCGGCTTCGATTTCGGCATTGCTGAGCAATTGCTTGAGGGTGTTGCGCAAGGTTTTGCGGCGCTGATTGAAGGCTTCGCGTACCACGCGCTCCAGCAACTTGTGATCCTTGGCCGGGTGCGGCAGTACCGCGTGGGGCACCAGACGAACGATCGCCGAGTCGACTTTCGGCGGCGGGTTGAATGCGCCCGGGCCGACGTTGAACAGATGTTCCACGCGGCAATGGTACTGGACCATGATCGACAGACGACCCCAGTCACCGCCACCCGGGCCTGCGGCCAGGCGCTCGACCACTTCTTTCTGCAGCATGAAGTGCATGTCGCGAATGATGCCGGCGTTGTTCAACAGGTGAAAAATCAGCGGCGTGGAGATGTTGTACGGCAGGTTGCCAACCACCCGCAGGCTGTTTGGCGCGGCGTTCAGCGTATTGAAGTCGAACTTCAGCGCATCGCCTTGATGCAGGTTGAAATTACTCATGCCGGCAAACTGCTGATTGAGGATCGGGATCAGATCCTTGTCGAGTTCCACTACGTCGAGTTGCGCGCCGGAGCCGAGCAGGCCCTGCGTCAGCGCACCCTGACCGGGGCCGATTTCCAGCAGGCGATCGTCAGGCTTGGCATGGATGGAGCGCAGGATGCGGTCGATAACGCCGGCATCGTGCAGGAAGTTCTGACCAAAGCGTTTGCGCGCCTTGTGTTGATATTGCTCGTTCATAAACGGGTCTCGGCCATCTGGTAGGCGGTTTCCAGGGCGACTTGCAGGCTGCCGGTGTCGATCCTGCCGCTGCCGGCCAGATCCAGGGCGGTGCCATGGTCGACCGAGGTGCGGATGATCGGCAGGCCCAGCGTCACGTTGACGGCAGCGCCGAAGCCTTCGTACTTGAGCACGGGCAAGCCCTGGTCGTGGTACATCGCCAGCACTGCGTCGCAGTGCTCCAGATATTTGGGGGTAAACAGAGTGTCGGCAGGCAGCGGGCCACGAAGGTCCATGCCCTCGCCGCGCAGGCGCTCTAATGTCGGTTCGATGATGTCGATTTCTTCATGGCCCAGGTGGCCGCCTTCACCGGCATGCGGGTTGAGGCCGCAGACCAGGATGCGTGGCCGGGCGATGCCGAATTTGTCTTGCAGGTCGGCGTGCAGGATTCGCGTCACTCGCTCGAGCCGTTCAGGGGTGATCGCGTCGGCAATCTCGCGCAGGGGCAGGTGGGTGGTGACCAGCGCCACGCGCAAACCGCGAGTGGCCAGCATCATCACTACCTGCGCGGTGTGCGTCAGGTCGGCGAGAAATTCAGTGTGTCCAGAGAACGCGATGCCCGACTCGTTGATCACACCTTTGTGCACCGGCGCGGTGATCATCCCTGCGAAATCACCGTTCAGACAGCCGTTGCCGGCGCGGGTCAGGGTTTCGAGGACGAATGCAGCGTTGGCCTTGTCCAGTTGCCCGGCGATTACCGGTGCGCTGAGCGGCGTGTCCCAGACGTACAGGCTGTTGGCCGGTGCTGGAACATCTGGCCACTGCCCCGGCGCGACATCCAGCAGACTGACGGCCAGCCCCAGCTGCGCGGCCCGCTCAAGGAGCAGGTCGCGGCTGGTGATGGCAATCAGGGGATGTGGCTGGGCTTGCGAGGCGAGCAGCAGGCACAGGTCGGGACCGATGCCGGCCGGTTCGCCGGGTGTCAGCGCGAAACGCTTGGGTTTCACTGCGCTGCCTGGTCTGCACCAGGAAGTTTGATCTCTACGTACGCTTCGTCACGGATCTGACGCAGCCAGGTTTGCAGCTCTTCATCGTATTTGCGGTTACGCAGTACGGACATCGCTTGCTGCTCACGGGCCTGTTCGGTGCCGTCAGTGGCGCGACGGCCGAGGACTTCCAGCACGTGCCAGCCGTATTGGGTCTGGAATGGCTTGGACAGCTGACCTTGTGGGGTCGAAGCCATCACTTCGCGGAATTCCGGTACCAGCACGTTCGGGTCGATCCAGTTCAGGTCGCCGCCGTTGAGGGCGGATCCCGGGTCTTCCGAGTAGTTTTTCGCCAGCTCGGCAAAGTCTTCGCCGGCGGTGATGCGTTCATACAACGATTGCACCAGTGCCTTGGTCTTGGCTTCGTCGCGGATCGGGCTCGGCTTGACCAGGATGTGGCGGACGTGCACTTCGTCGCGCATCTGCGCTTCGCCGCCACGTTTGCCCAGCAGCTTCAGAATAATGAAGCCGCCCGGCGTGCGCGCAGGCTGAGTGATGTCGCCAACCGCCATGCTGCTCAGCTCACGATCGAACGGAGGTGGCAGTTGTGCGGCTTTACGCCAGCCCATGTCACCGCCTTCCAGCGCGTTGTCGCTGCCGGATTTGGCCACGGCCATCTGACCGAAGTCGGCGCCTTGCTTGAGCTGCTGGTAGACCTCCATGGCCTGACGCGCAGCGCTCTGAATCGCTTCAGAGTTGGCGCTTTCCGGGGTCGGAATCAGGATGTTGGCCAGGTGCAGTTCTTCGGACAGTTGCATCTTGCCGAGGTCGGAGGCGAGGAAGTTCTTCACTTCCTGCTCGGACACCTGGATGCGCTCGGCCACACGACGCTGACGCACACGGCTGATGATCATCTCGCGCTTGATCTGATCACGGGCGTCGTCATAGTTCAGGCCGTCACGAGCCAGTGCAGCACGAAACTGATCGACACTCATGTTGTTGCGCTGAGCAATGGTGCCGACAGCCTGGTTCAACTCTTCGTCAGTGATGCGGATGCCCGAGCGTTCGCCGATCTGCAGTTGCAGGTTTTCGACGATCAGGCGCTCGAGCACTTGCTGATCGAGCACACCCGGAGGCGGCAGGCCGCCACCGCGCTTGGCGATGGTCTGCTGAACTTCATGAACCCGCTGGTCCAGTTGGCTCTGCATGACCACGTCGTTGTCGACGATCGCCACCACTTTGTCGATGGACTGTACGGCGGCGTTGGCCGCCGTACCCAGGAACAGCGCGCCCAGCAGCACCGGGCGCAGACAATCAGAAAGCTTGGTCTTCACGTTCACGATAACCTTGAATGCCTTGATCGAGGAAACTCTCTGTCTTGGCGCCAGTCAGGCCGCCGAGTCCCTTCAGAACAATTTGGAGGAAGACGCCATGGTCGCCTTTTTCGTTTTGCGGAGCTTCCTGGCTGAACTCGTCATAGGCAACCCAGTAACGGTTGATCAGGCGCAGTTTCCAGCAGCAGTTGTCATATTCGAAACCACCGAAGGCTTCCAGCGTGCGATTGCGGTTGTAGTCGTACTGCCAGCGGCTGATGGCGCTCCACTGCGGAACGATCGGCCAGATGACCGAAAAGTCATGTTGCTGGATCTTGTAGTAGTCCTTCACGTAGCCAGGCTGCCCCGGGGTGCCGTAGTCACCACCGCCCACCGACCATTGACCGGTATTCTGGTCGTAGCGAATCTGGTCGTTGCGATAGCGGTAACCGGCGTTGATGACCTTGTTCGGGTTGTCCGCAGGCTGGTAATGGAACATCGCGCTGCCGGAGCGCGGGCTGCGGGTGTCCGGATCCCAGTTGTAATCGGCAGTGGCGCGCCAGTCACGGTTCCAGCGGTATTCATATTCGAGCGCGTACGGCGAAACGCTGGATTTGGAATCTTCACGAGTTTTCGCATCGATGCCAGGCAGTTGCACTTCGCGGTTCTTGAAGTAGTACGCCTGGCCCACGCTGATGCGCTGGCGCTCGAAACCATCTTCTTCGATCCATCGACTGGTCACGCCCAGCGACAGTTTGTTCTCGTCGCCGACGCGATCGGAGCCGGAGAAACGGTTGTCACGGAACAGCGACGAGTAGTTGAAGGTGTACTCGCTGGAGTCGAATATCGGGATGTCGGACTGATCTTCCTCAGGAACGTAGAGATAGAACAGGCGTGGTTCCAGAGTCTGGCGATAATTCTTGCCGAAGTAGGACGTATCGCGGTCGAAGTACAGGCCGCTGTCGACACTGGCGATCGGGACACCACGATTCTGATTGCTGCTGAATTTGCCGTAGAGCTTCTGGTTTTCTGGCGACAGCGCATCGATCTGCGATTTACCGGTGCCGTCCAGATCAAGCTGATACTGAGTGTATTGATACTTCAGGGAAGGCTTGAGGAAACCATAACTCCAGTTCATCGGCAAGCTCACGCCCGGCTTCAGATTCAAGCGGTCGCCGGTGGCACGAGCCAGGCCGGTGATGTTGTTGTCCAACCGCGACTCGGTGGTGATGCCGTCTTCCTGTACAAACCTGCCGCTGCGCAGATCGCGATCAAAACGTACCAGCTCTGTTTCGTAATCGAAATTCAGGCCTTCCGGATGATATGGCAGTTGACCATTGAAGGTGATCTGCGGCAGGCGGTCATACGGCGTGATGCTCGAAACGGTCGCCAGCTGATAGGCCTGGGCGTTCAGCTGTGCGGTGTAACTGTCGCCGCGATAGGTGATCGCGCCTTGCTGGTTAACGTAATCTCCGCTCTTCACGCCAATCTGATCGGTCTGCAGATCCTGGAAGTAATACGGGTCGCTGATCTTGGTGTAGTCGACCTGGGTCAGCACGCGGGAGTCGAGACCGCCCTTGTGCTGCCAGTTGTACATATAGCGAGTGTCTTTGTAGTCGGACTGAAGCTTGCGATCGTCGTTCTCATCGTTGAGATACGCCGCACCGAACTGCCCTTCACTCGACTTGGTCAGGTAGCGGAACTCACCCTCCACCAGCATGCCGCGCTTGCTCATGTAACGCGGGTACAACGTGGCGTCATAGTTCGGCGCCAGGTTGAAGTAGTACGGGGTGACCAGCATGAAGCCGGTGTCGCTGCCCGAACCGATGGTCGGCGGCAGGAAGCCTGACTGGCGACGGTCGTCGATCGGGAAGTAGATGTACGGGGTGTACAGAATCGGGATGTCTTTGACGCGCAACGTCACGTTGGTCGCGGTGCCGAAACCGGTCGCCGGGTTCAAGGTGATGTTGTTGCCCTTGAGCTGCCACGCGTTGCTGTTCGGTTCGCACGTGGTGTACGTGCCGTCCTTCAAGCGGATGATCGCGTTTTCGGCACGCTTGGCATACAGCGCGTTACCGCGGATGCGCGATTTGTGCATCACGTATTCGGCGTTGTCGACCTTGGCTTCACCAGTGTCGAGCTGTACATCGGCGTGGTCGCCGACGATCAGCGCGCCGTTGTCGCGGATGCGCACGTTGCCGGCCAGTTCGCCACGGCTCTCGGCCTGATACAGATTGGCCTCGTCGGCTTCGACCTGCATGCTGCCCTGACGCATGATCACGTCACCGGCAAGGCTGGCGACCTGGGTGTCCTGCTCGTAACGCGACGCTTTGGCACCGATGAAGGTCGGCGCGTCACTTTTATTCGTCTTGTCATTCATGCCAGGACGAATCGGTTCGATATAGGAACCAGAGCAGTAAGGACCAGTCTCGGCCAATTGCGCAGCGGTGAGCTTCTCGCGCGGAACCCAGTCGAGGTGACTGTAGTCTTCGCTACGGGATTTCAGGCCGCGGCCCTTGGACTCGGTAACCAGTGCGGTTTTCGCGCCAGTGTCGGCGTCGGAACCCTTGTCGGCCGCAGGCTCGCCGGCAGCGCTGACGGCACTGCCGTCATGCACCGGACGCGGCGGCAATGCCGCGGCGGGCGACTTGGGCGCACAGTCCCAGCCACCCGTAGCCGAGACGGAGCAGTCATACTGCTCGGCGGCAACAACGAATTGACTGGCCAGAGGTTGCATAGCCAGCAGACTGCCGGTTACCAACAACGGAAATTTTTTACGAAACGCGGGGGATTTCAATGCCATCTTATTAGTCCGGGCTTCCTGCGTGCCATCTGCCCGCGGTGTGGGCCGCACGCCTCTCGATGGTCTGAAAAAGATGCTGGATAATAAAGCATGACCCGCTTGACGGCTAGCGCCGTCGGAGACCCTTGCAATGCCTGACCAAGATGTACGCTTGCAACACCTGAAAGTTTGGCTCGATGAGCAGTTGGCAAAGTTGTTTGCCGAGCAGGGCTGGGGCACCGTGCCCCCGGCCACGTTGACCGCGGCCAGCAGCGACGCGAGTTTCCGCCGCTACTTCCGCTGGGAGGGCGATGGTCGCAGCTTCGTCGTGATGGACGCGCCGCCACCCCAGGAAAACTGCAAACCGTTCGTGGATATCGCTTTTTTGCTGGCGAAATCCGGAATTAATGTGCCGAAAATTTACGCCGAAGACCTCGAGCGCGGTTTTCTTTTGCTCAATGACCTGGGCAACAAGACCTATCTCGACGTCATCGATGGCGAAAATGCCGACGCGTTATTCCACGATGCCCTGCAAGCGCTGTTGGCTTTTCAACAGTTGCCGATGGTGGCGCCATTGCCCAGTTACGACGTCGCCTTGTTGCGTCGCGAGCTGGAATTGTTCCCCGAGTGGTACGTCAAGCGCGAGCTGGGCGTCGAGTTCGATGCGGCCCAGCAGCAACAGTGGCAGCACATCAGCGAGCTCTTGATCGACAGCGCGCTGGCGCAGCCGAAAGTGCTGGTGCACCGCGACTACATGCCGCGCAACCTGATGCTCAGCGAGCCGAACCCTGGCGTGCTGGACTTCCAGGACGCGGTGTACGGCCCGGTGACCTACGACGTGACTTGCCTGTTCAAGGACGCTTTCCTCAGCTGGCCGGAAGAACGTGTATGCGGCTGGCTGAAAAGTTATTGGCAGCAAGCCTCGGCACTGGACATTCCGGTGCAATCTGATTTCGAAGACTTCCTGCGCGCCAGCGACTTGATGGGCGTGCAACGTCACCTGAAAGTCATCGGCATCTTCGCGCGTATCTGCCATCGCGATGGCAAGCCGCGTTATCTGGCCGATGTGCCGCGCTTCTTCTCTTATATAGAAGCAGTGATCGCCCGCCGTCCTGAACTGGCGGAGCTGCAAGCGCTGTTCAGCAGCTTGCGTGCTGGAGCGACGGCATGAAGGCAATGATTCTGGCGGCGGGCAAAGGCGAGCGTATGCGCCCGCTGACCCTGACTACGCCGAAACCGCTGGTGCGTGCCGCTGGCGTGCCGCTGATCGAGTATCACCTGCACGCCCTCGCGGCCGCAGGCTTCAACGAAATCGTCATTAACCACGCCTGGCTCGGTCAGCAGATCGAGGATCATCTGGGTGACGGTTCGCGTTTCGGCCTGAGTATTCAGTACTCGCCGGAGGGCGAGCCGCTGGAAACCGGTGGCGGGATTTTCCGTGCGCTGCCGTTACTTGGTGACGATGCTTTTCTGGTGGTCAACGGCGACATCTGGACCGATTACGACTTCAGCGTGCTGCACCAGCCAATCAATGGCCTGGCGCATCTGGTGCTGGCGGACAATCCGGCGCATCACCCGAAAGGCGACTTCACTCTCATCGACGGCAAAGTGCAGGACGGCGAGCCTGATGCGCAGACGCTGACTTACAGCGGCATCGCGGTGCTGCATCCGCAGTTGTTCGATGGTTGCAGCGATGGCGCGTTCAAGCTCGCGCCGCTGCTGCGCAACGCCATGGCCAAAGGTGAAGTGACGGGCGAGCGCCTGAAGGGGCATTGGGTGGATGTCGGTACCCACGAGCGTCTGGCCGAAGCCGAAGCCTTGATAAGAGCGAGTCACTGAGATGCTGTGGCCAGGGACTCTGATTGGAGCCGGAGTGGGGTACGCGATTGCCAGCATTCCGGGGGCCATGCTTGGGGCGTTGTTGGGGCAGGCGCTGGATCGGCGCCTGCACTTGCAGAGCTGGGGACACTTACGCGAAAAGCTCGGCGGCCGGCCGATGCTGCGCAACGATGAACTGCTGTTCGTGTTGCTCGGGCGTCTGGCCAAGAGCGACGGGCGCGTCACTGACGGGCATATCCAGCAGGCGCGCAATGAAATGCGCGCGCTGGAAATGAGCGAGCCGGCGACACGGCGGGCAATTGCCGCGTTCAATCGCGGCAAGTCCGGCAGCGACAATCTGCGCGGCTATCTGCGTCGTCTGAGTTCTCAACCGCACGCGGCCGAAGGTGTGTTGCGCGCCTGTTGGCGAATGGTTTGGGCTGATGGTCGCGCCGGGGTCAGCGAACGCGAGTTGCTGGCGCAGTGGGGCAAGTGGCTCGGCTGGACGTCGCAGCAGGTGCAAGCGCTGGCCAGCGATTACGAGCCGGGCAAGCGGCCGATCGTCAGTGCGGCAGTGAGCTATCAGGAGGCGATGAAGCTGCTTGGGGTGTCGGCGAGCAGCGAGCCGGCACAGATCAAGCGCGCTTACCGGCGATTGCTCAGTCGCCATCACCCGGACAAAATCGCCGGCAGCGGCGCGACCCCGGCGCAGGTGCGTGACGCGACCGAGCGTACGCGGGAACTGCATAGCGCCTATACGCTGATTCGCGAGCGACGGGATTTTCGCTGACCCTTGAAGATCAAAAGATCGCAGCCTTCGGCAGCTCCTACCTTTGGAATGCATTTTTCCGGTAGGAGCTGCCGAAGGCTGCGATCTTTTGCTTTTATCAGTCCGTATTTTGTGGATTCAACCATCCTCGCACCCGCCGAAACAATTGTTCCTGCTCAGCCTTCTTGTCCGGCAACACCTTCAGCGCCACCTGGCTGAACGCCGAGGTCTTCAGGCGCTTGCTCGCCTGCATGCGCTCCAGCGCCGCGTTGCGATCCAGCGCTCTGTCCATGTAGAAAATATCCACCGTCGGCAGCTTCAGTGTCGGCGTCAGTTCGGCGAGTGGCGGCAGGGCTTTGGCTGGTGCTTGTGCGTCAACCATGACCAGTTTTTCCACCTGCGGCGTTTGTCGCTCGCTGAGAAAACGCGCCGCCCAGTAGGCACCGGTGCCGTGACCGAGCACGACAATGCTGCGCGCGCTCTGCTGTTCGGCGTAGGCAATCGCCGCGTCGATCCGTCCGAAAATGCGCTCGGCGTCGGCTTTGGTTTGTTCTTCGCTGGTCTCGGCCACTACCTGTTCGGCAACTTCCGCTTCCCCACCAGCGGCTTGCTCAATCGGTTGCGCGGTGGTGGCGTCTTTGCTTGTGGTTTCCGGGGCTTTCGGCGCTGCGGCCGGTTCGATTACGCGCGGAGCAATGGCGTCGCTTTGCAGATCCGGCAGGGTGATACTCAGGCTGCTCCACTCGGCATCCGGCAATTTGCCTCGCAACGGGCCAACTGCCTGCGGCCAGTCAGCGGTTTCGCCGGCACCGGGAACGATGATCACCGCGCCTTTGGGCTCGGCGCTGTTGGCTGGTTTCCACAGGGCGAGGAAAGTGTCGCTGCCAGCCTGCAGTTGTTGCTGCTCTTGCGCCGGCAGTTTACGTTGCAGTGCGGCGGCCTCTTCCTGACTACGCTCAAGCAGTGGCTGGCGCTCGGCCGGTTTTTCTTCGGCGGGTTTATCCGTGGCCGCAGGCGCAGGGTCGGCGGCTTCGGCGGAAAACGCACAAGGCAGGATCAGCGACAGGCACAATGCTGGCAGTGCCAGGCGGTAGACAGAGGGCATCGGTTATTCCAGGCCAGAAAAGTATCCCGGCAGCCTAATGGGTTGGTCAGAATTTGTCAGTGTATGAGACTTCAATGAAGCGATTTTGCTGCCTGTGGGTTATCGGCTGTTTGTGGTTTCCCTTGATGGGCTGGGCGGCGCCTGCGCCGCCGGGCCATACCGCGCAATTGTCGCCAGAGCAGCAGCAATGGCTGGCGCAGCACAACGAATTGCGCGTCGGCCTGGTGTTGCAGGCGCCTTACGCGACCTACGATCGGCGCTTGCAGCGATTGTCCGGGGCCAATGTCGAGTTGATGAAGCTGCTCGCCAGAACCTTGGGCGTGGAGCTGAGCTGGCGCAACTTCCAGGATCTCGGGGCGCTGGAAAACGCTTTGCGCGAGGGCGAGATCGACATCGCTCCGGGCCTCAGCCAGACCCCGAGCGCGCTGCGCCTCTGGCAGTTTTCCGACCCGTACATGCGCGTCCCGCAATTGGTGGTCAGCGATCAGAAAAGCAGCGGCGCGGTCGATCTGGAAAAGCTCGACAGCCAGACCCGCGTCGCCGTGCGCATGCCCAGCAGCACCGCCGATTACCTGCGCAGCAATTATCCGCACTTGAATCTGCAAGGCGTGCCGCTGGAGCGTCAGGCCTTGCAACTGCTGTTGAGTCAGCAAGCCTCCTACGCAGTGGTCGACGAAGCGCAGTTGGGGCGTCTGTCGGTGGAGCCGGAGTTTGCCGAACTGGTGGTGGTCGGCGATATCGGCCTGCCGCAGTTGCTGCGCGTGGCCTCGCGGCGCGATTGGCCGGAACTGGCCGGTATCGTCCAGAGCGCCTTGCGCGCAATACCGGCCAAGGATCTGGAACAACTGCACAACCAATGGCTGCAGCCGAAGTACCCACGGCTGACCGAATCGCCGGGATTCTGGCAGAATCTCAGCCTGTTGTTCGCGGTGATGCTGCTCAGTTGCGCGGTGATCGTGGTGTGGCAGCGGCGCCAACAACACAGCCTCGAACAACGCTTGCTCAGCGCCCGCGAGGACATCGCGTTGCGCGCCGCCAGCGAAGAGGCCCTGCGACTGACGCAGTTTTCCATCGACCAAAGTACCGTCGGCATTCTTTGGGTCAATTGGGACAGCCATGTGCGCTACGCCAACCGCGCGGCGGAAAACATGCTCGGCTATCCCTCGGGCGGGCTGATCGAACGGCCGCTGATCGATTTCGAGCCCGGCCTTCACATGGATCGCTGGCTCAATCTGTGGAAGCGTGCACGGGCCAGTGAAGAAGGGCCGCTGAGCTTCGAAACCAGCTGCCTGCGCGCAGATGGCAGTGTGCTGCCGGCGGACGTTTCCCTGAGCTTTCTGCGTTTTCGCGACAGTGAATATCTGGTGGTCTACCTCACCGACGTCACCGACCGCCGCCGCGCGCTCGCCGCTTTGCAGGAAAGCGAGGCGCGCCTGCAAGGCATCGCCGCCAACGTTCCGGGTCTGGTGTTCAGGCTGGAGCGGGCACCGGTCACCGGGCAGATCGACTTTGCCTACATCAGTGAGGGCAGCGAAAGTCTGGTCGGTTATGCACCGGCAGCCATCGCCCATCGCGACATGGGCCTGCGCAGTCTGGTGCACCCCGATGACAGGGCCAGTTATCACCGTACCCAGGATCAGGCGCTGGACACTGACAGCGACTGGTCGTGGCAGGGCCGCATCGTCACGCGCCGGGGCGAGCAGCGCTGGGCCGAGATCAAGGCGATCACCCGCCAGCTGGAGGATGGCGCCTACGTGTGGGACGGCATTGTCTGGGACATCAGCGAAAGCAAACGCATCGAGCTGGAACTGGCGGCCTCGCGCGAGCAACTGCGCGAATTGTCGGCGCATCTGGAGAGCGTGCGCGAAGAAGAGAAGGCGCGTATCGCCCGGGAAGTCCATGATGAGTTGGGACAGATGCTCACCGTGCTGAAACTGGAGACATCGATGTGCGAGCTGGCCTACGCGCAACTCGATCCGGGACTCAACGAGCGGCTCAACAGCATGAAGCGCCTGATCGCACAGTTATTTCAGCTGGTGCGCGATGTGGCGACGGCGTTGCGCCCGCCGATTCTGGATGCCGGGATTGCCTCGGCCATCGAGTGGCAGGCACGACGCTTCGAGGCACGCACGCAGATTCCGTGTCTGGTGCAGGTGCCGGACAACCTGCCGGCGCTCAGCGATGCCAAAGCGGTGGGGCTGTTCCGGATTTTGCAGGAGGCACTGACCAACGTGATGCGCCATGCTCAGGCACATACGGTGGAGTTGACGCTGGAGCTTGCGGGCGATGAATTGTGTCTGACCGTCAGCGATGATGGCGTAGGATTTGTCGCGGCCGAGGGTAGGCCGACCTCGTTTGGTCTGGTTGGCATGCGTGAGCGGGTGCTGATCATGGGCGGGCGGCTGGAGCTTGTGAGTGAGCCGGGGGAGGGCACCAGTCTTCAAGTGTGGGTGCCGGTAAGTGAGGTCTGAGGTTTTGTATTGTGAGTGCTGACGCCTTCGCGAGCAGGCTCGCTCCCACAGGGATTGGTGTGTACCTGAAATCTGGAGAAGAACGTGATCCGTGTACTGGTAGCCGAAGACCACACCATCGTCCGCGAGGGCATCAAGCAACTGATCGGCCTGGCCAAGGATCTGCAAGTAGTGGGGGAGGCGAGCAATGGCGAGCAACTGCTCGAAACCCTGCGCAGCGTGCCGTGCGAGGTGGTGCTGCTGGACATCTCCATGCCTGGCGTCAACGGACTTGAAGCGATCCCGCGTATCCGTGCGCTGAACAATCCGCCGGCGATTCTGGTGCTGTCGATGCACGACGAAGCGCAAATGGCCGCGCGCGCCTTGAAGGTCGGCGCGGCCGGGTATGCGACCAAGGACAGCGATCCGGCGCTGCTGCTCACGGCGATCCGCAAAGTTGCGGCGGGCGGGCGTTACATTGACCCGGAACTGGCCGACCGCATGGTCTTCGAAGTCGGCCTGACCGATACCCGGCCGCTGCATTCGCTGTTGTCAGAACGCGAATTCTCAGTGTTCGAGCGCCTCGCTCAGGGCGCGAACGTCAACGAAATCGCCCAGCAACTGGCCTTGAGCAGCAAGACCATCAGCACGCACAAGGCGCGGCTGATGCAGAAGCTCAACATCACCTCGCTGGCGGAGCTGGTGAAATATGCGATGGAGCACAAACTCCTCTGACCGTCACCGCCCTCATGTGGGAGCGAGCCTGCTCGCGAAGGCGGCGTAACAGTCAGCCATTCAGTTTGATGACCCACCGCATTCGCGAGCAGGCTCGCTCCCACAGGTTCGGAGTTGGCATATCCATTAGCGACAGACGCTTTTGCCTTTACTAGCGGCTTGCAGCTTGCCCCTTGCCGCTGCGTTTGCCCAAACGCGCCATCCTTGTAGGGCATTCCCTACCCCCAACCTTCCATTGCGCTTAAGCGATTCTCTCCTGCGCCCCGATTTGCGTGGCCGCCGCCAGCCACTAGGCTTGATGAACAAGCAGTCATCAACAACAAAGGTGTGGGTATGAGCCAGGTCGATACAAGCGCAGGGACCAGTGATGTGCTGGTCAGCTTTCGTGGTGTGCAGAAGAGCTACGACGGCGAGAACCTGATCGTCAAAGACCTCAACCTGGACATTCGCAAAGGCGAATTCCTCACCCTGCTCGGGCCGTCCGGTTCCGGCAAGACCACCAGCCTGATGATGCTCGCCGGATTCGAAACGCCGACCGCCGGTGAAATCCTTCTGTCCGGGCGTTCGATCAACAACGTGCCGCCGCACAAGCGCGATATCGGCATGGTGTTCCAGAACTACGCGCTGTTCCCGCACATGACTGTCGCGGAGAACCTTGCTTTCCCGTTGACCGTGCGCGGCCTGAATAAAAGCGATGTCAGCGAGCGGGTGAAGAAAGTCCTCAGTATGGTTCAGCTCGATGCCTTCGCCTCGCGTTATCCGGCGCAGTTGTCCGGCGGTCAGCAGCAGCGTGTGGCACTGGCCCGCGCGTTGGTGTTCGAGCCGCAACTGGTACTGATGGACGAACCGCTGGGCGCCCTCGACAAACAACTGCGTGAACACATGCAGATGGAGATCAAGCACCTGCACCAGCGCCTCGGCGTGACCGTGGTCTACGTGACCCACGACCAGGGCGAAGCACTGACCATGTCCGACCGCGTCGCGGTGTTCCATCAAGGCGAGATCCAGCAGATTGCGCCGCCGCGCACGCTTTACGAAGAACCGAAAAACACCTTCGTCGCCAACTTCATTGGCGAGAACAACCGCCTCAACGGTCGCCTGCTCAGCCAGAGCGGCGAGCGCTGTGTGGTCGAGTTGGGCCGTGGCGAAAAGGTCGAGGCGCTGGCCGTCAACGTTGGCCAGACCGGCGAACCGGTGACCCTGTCGATCCGTCCGGAGCGCGTCAGCCTCAACGGTTCGAGCGATCAATGCGTCAACCGCTTCTCAGGGAGGGTGGCGGAATTCATCTATCTGGGCGACCACGTCCGGGTGCGCCTGGAAGTCTGCGGCAAGACCGACTTCTTCGTGAAACAACCGATTGCCGAGCTCGATCCTGCGCTCAGCGTCGGCGACGTGGTACCGCTTGGCTGGCAGGTCGAGCACGTTCGTGCGCTCGATCCGCTTTTAGAGGCGCACTAAGCGCCCCGGCAATACCAACACCAACCCTGCACGTGGAGAGAACAATAAATGTTGAGATCCCTGAAGTTCACCGCCCTGACTCTGGGCCTGATGGGTGCGACCGGCGCAATGGCCGCCGGCCCGGACTTGACCGTGGTGTCGTTTGGCGGGGCGAACAAGGCGGCGCAAGTCAAAGCCTTCTATGCACCCTGGGAAGCGGCGGGTAACGGCAAGATCGTCGCTGGCGAATACAACGGCGAGATGGCCAAGGTCAAAGCCATGGTCGACACCAAGAGCGTGTCGTGGGATCTGGTCGAAGTTGAATCGCCAGAGCTGTCCCGTGGCTGCGACGAAGACATGTTCGAACAACTCGACCCGGCGCTGTTCGGCAAGACTGAAGACTACGTCAAAGGCGCGATTCAGCCTTGCGGCGTGGGCTTCTTCGTTTGGTCGACTGTACTGGCTTACAACGCCGACAAGCTGAAAACCGCGCCGACCAGTTGGGCGGATTTCTGGGACACCAAGAAATTCCCGGGCAAGCGTGGCCTGCGCAAAGGCGCCAAGTACACCCTCGAATTCGCGCTGATGGCCGATGGTGTGGCGCCGAAAGACGTCTACAAAGAGCTGGCGAGCAAGGGTGGCCAGGATCGCGCGTTCAAGAAACTTGATGAGCTGAAGCCGAGCATCCAATGGTGGGAAGCCGGTGCGCAACCGCCGCAATACCTCGCTTCCGGCGACGTAGTGATGAGCTCGGCCTACAACGGTCGCATCGCTGCCGTGCAAAAAGAATCCAACCTGAAAGTGGTGTGGAACGGCGGCATCTACGACTTCGACGCCTGGGCCATCCCGAAAGGTCTGGACGCCAAACGCGCGGAAGCGGCGAAGAAGTTCATCGCCTTCTCGGTACAGCCGCAGCAGCAGAAGACCTACTCGGAAAACATCGCTTACGGCCCGGCCAACACCCAAGCCGTGCCGCTGCTGGCCAAGGATGTCCTGAAAGACATGCCGACCACCCCGGAAAACATCGCCAACCAGGTGCAGATCGACGTCAGCTTCTGGGCTGACAACGGCGAGCAACTGGAACAGCGTTTCAACTCTTGGGCTGCCAAATAAGCCAAGCATGCGGACCGATGGCTTTCCGGATGATCGTTCCCACGCTCTGCGTGGGAATGCCGCCCGGGACGCTCCGCGTCCCTGTGTGACGCAGAGCGTCACTGGATTCATTCCACGCAGAGCGTGGGAACGATCACTGGCAAAAGTTCGAGGTGGTTCGCCACCTCTGTAACGATCAAAGATTTGCGGAGTACGTCATGGCCATCGCCGTTCCCCTGAACGAGGGCAACAGCCCCACCTTGAAGCAGAAGCTCAAGCACGCCGAGCGGGTCAACCGCTGGAAGGCCCAGGCACTGATTGCGCCGCTGGTGCTGTTTCTGCTGCTGGTGTTTCTGGTGCCGATCGTGGCGCTGCTCTATAAAAGCGTCGGCAACCCGGAAGTGGTTGGCGGCATGCCGCGCACTGTCACTGCCATCGCGAGTTGGGACGGCCGTGGTCTGCCCGCCGAGCCGGTGTACAAGGCGGCCAGCGAAGACCTCGCCGAAGCCCGCAAAAACCAGACGCTGGGCGATCTGTCCAAGCGCTTGAACATGGAGTTGGCCGGCTACCGCAGCCTGCTGACCAAAACCGCCCGGGCGCTGCCGTTCGCCAGCGAACCGGCTTCTTATAAAGAAGCGCTGGAAGCGCTCGACGAACGCTGGGGCGACCCGGCCTACTGGCAAGCGGTGAAACGCAACACCAGCAGCATCACTCCGTATTACCTGCTGGCGGCGGTCGATCACCGTATCGATGATCTCGGCGAACTGGCCCCGGCCACCCCGGATCAGGCGATCTACCTCGACATCTTCGCCCGCACGTTCTGGATGGGCCTGGTCATCACCGTGATCTGCCTGCTGCTCGCCTATCCACTGGCTTATCTGCTGGCGAATCTGCCTTCGCGGCAGAGCAACCTGCTGATGATCCTGGTGCTGCTGCCGTTCTGGACTTCGATTCTGGTGCGGGTCGCAGCGTGGATCGTGCTGCTGCAATCGGGCGGCCTGATCAACAGTGCGCTGCTGGCCATGGGCATCATTGATAAACCGCTGGAACTGGTGTTCAACCGCACCGGCGTGTACATCTCGATGGTGCACATTCTGCTGCCGTTCATGATTCTGCCGATCTACAGCGTGATGAAAGGCATCTCGCCGACCTACATGCGCGCGGCGATTTCCCTCGGCTGTCATCCGTTCGCCAGTTTCTGGCGGGTGTACTTCCCGCAGACCTATGCCGGCGTTGGCGCCGGCTGCCTGCTGGTGTTCATCCTCGCGATTGGCTACTACATCACCCCGGCGCTGCTCGGCAGCCCGAACGACCAAATGGTCAGCTACTTCGTCGCTTTCTACACCAACACCAGCATCAACTGGGGCATGGCCACCGCGCTCGGCGGCTTGCTGTTGCTGGCGACCGTGGTGCTTTATCTGATCTACAGCTGGCTGGTCGGCGCCAGTCGCCTGCGCCTGAGCTAAGGGGAATTTGCGATGCTGAGTCCTTACATGTCGCCCATCGAACGGGTGTGGTTCTACAGCCTGCGGATTCTCTGTGGCCTGATCCTGTTGTTCCTGATCCTGCCGGTGCTGGTGATCGTGCCGCTGTCGTTCAACTCGGGGAGTTTTCTGGTCTATCCGCTGCAGGGCTTCTCGCTGCAGTGGTACCACGACTTCTTCGCCTCGGCGGAATGGATGCGCGCGCTGAAGAACAGCATCATCGTCGCCCCGGCGGCGACGGTGCTGGCGATGATCTTCGGCACCCTGGCGGCGATCGGCCTGACCCGTGGCGACTTCCCCGGCAAGTCGCTGGTGATGGCGCTGGTGATTTCGCCGATGGTGGTGCCGGTGGTGATCATTGGCGTGGCCAGCTATCTGTTCTTCGCGCCACTGGGGCTGGGTAACAGCTTCTTCTCGCTGATCGTCGTGCATGCGGTATTGGGTGTGCCGTTTGTGATCATCACCGTTTCGGCAACGTTGCAGGGTTTCAATCACAACCTGGTGCGTGCTGCTGCGAGTCTCGGTGCTTCACCCTGACGGCGTTCCGCCGGGTGACCTTGCCGCTGATTGCGCCGGGAGTGATTTCCGGGGCGCTGTTTGCCTTTGCGACTTCTTTCGATGAAGTGGTGGTGACGCTGTTTCTCGCCGGGCCTGAGCAGGCGACATTGCCTCGGCAGATGTTCAGCGGGATTCGCGAAAACCTCAGTCCGACGATTGCGGCTGCTGCGACGTTGCTGATTGCCTTCTCCGTCATCCTGCTGCTGACGCTGGAATGGCTGCGCGGGCGTAGCGAGAAACTGCGTACTGCGCAAGTCTGAGATCAAGGTCAAAAGCCACCCCTCACCCCAGCCCTCTCCCCAAGGGAGCGAGGGGGAAGGGAGCAGATCTTCGTGGCTTTCGCGGCCGGAGTTCGACTCGGTAATTCAGGTCGATGTATTTCGAGAGTACAACCCGGTCAATCCCCTCTCCCTCCGGGAGAGGGTTAGGGTGAGGGGCTCTTGATCTTCCTATCCGATCAACCATTCACACCCTGAATAGCAGACAACCCCAAATCCCCAGCTAGTCTTGTGCCCAGCTCCCACATCTATAAGAGGCTGCGCACCATGAGTCTGTCCCAGTTCAAAATCGCTCACAAACTGATCACCGGCGCCGCAGCCATCGAACAACTGGCCGCTGAACTCACCCGTCTGGACATCGACAATCCGCTGATCGTCACCGACGCCGCGCTGGTCAAGTCCGGTACTGTCGAACTGGCGCTGGTGCAACTCGGCGGGCGCGAGTACGAGATTTTCGACCGTGTACTGCCCGATCCGGAAATCGCCATCGTCGAAGACTGCATGCGCGCCTATCGCGAAGGCGGCCATGACGGCTTGATCGGCCTCGGGGGCGGCAGCGCCATCGATATTGCCAAAAGTGTCGCCGCCTACGCCGGATATCACGGCGCGCTGGAAGATCTGTTCGGCGTCGACCAAGTCCCGCGCAAAGGCCCGCCGCTGATCGCCATCCCCACCACCGCCGGCACTGGTTCCGAAGTCACCAACGTGGCGATCCTCTCCGACAAGGTCGCGCAGTTGAAGAAAGGCATCGTCAGCGACTATCTCCTACCGGATGTGGCGCTGGTCAGTCCGCAAATGACCCTGACCTGTCCGCGCAGCGTCACTGCTGCCAGTGGCGTCGATGCACTGGTGCACGCCATCGAATCCTACCTGTCGGTGAATGCCTCGCCGATCACCGACTCCCTCGCCATTGGCGCGATAAAGCTGATCGCCAGCGCTCTGCCCAAGGCCTACGCCAACGGCGCCAACCTGCAAGCGCGCGAAGACATGGCCACCGCCAGCCTCATGGCCGGCATGGCGTTCGGTAACGCCGGGGTCGGTGCGGTGCATGCGTTGGCGTATCCGCTGGGCGGGCGCTTCAACATTGCCCACGGTGTCAGCAACGCCTTGCTGCTGCCCTATGTGATGACCTGGAACAAAATGGCCTGTGTCGAACGCATGCAGGATATTGCCGAAGCCATGGGCGTGAAGACCGCGCATCTGAGCGCCAGCGAAGCCGCGGACAAAGCCGTGCAGGCCATGACCGACCTGTGCGCGGCAGTGGAAATCCCTGCCGGGCTGCGCAGTTTCGGGGTGCCGGAGGAAGCGATCCCAGCGATGGCCGTGGAGGCCGCCGGCATCGAGCGGCTGATGCGCAACAACCCGCGCAAACTCAGCGCCGGCGACATCGAGAAGATCTACCGCGCGGCTTACTGAGGCGCGGGCGCTGAGGGCACATGGCACAACCCAATCATCGCGGTCCCGGTGCGCGCGTGGAAACTTGAGGTATACAATGCGCGCCATCGTGATTTAGCTCAGCACAGGTGCGTCATGCAGCCCTTCGTAATTGCTCCGTCGATCCTCTCCGCCGACTTCGCCCGCCTCGGCGAGGAAGTGGACAACGTTCTCGCCGCCGGCGCCGACTTCGTCCACTTCGATGTCATGGACAACCACTACGTACCGAACCTGACGATCGGCCCGATGGTCTGCGCGGCGCTGCGCAAGTACGGCGTCACCGCGCCGATCGACGCGCACCTGATGGTCAGCCCGGTGGACCGCATCGTCGGCGACTTCATCGAAGCCGGCGCGACTTACATCACCTTCCACCCGGAAGCCACTTTGCACGTCGATCGCTCGCTGCAACTGATCCGCGAAGGTGGTTGCAAATCCGGTCTGGTGTTCAACCCGGCGACTCCGCTGGACGTGCTCAAGTACGTGATCGACAAGGTCGACATGGTTCTGCTGATGAGCGTCAACCCGGGCTTCGGCGGGCAGAAGTTCATTCCCGGCACCCTCGACAAATTGCGTGAAGCGCGGGCGATCATCGACGCTTCCGGTCGCGACATCCGTCTGGAAATCGACGGCGGCGTCAACGTCAACAACATCCGCGAAATTGCCGCTGCTGGCGCCGATACCTTCGTCGCCGGCTCGGCCATTTTCAACGCGCCAAACTATCAGGAAGTCATCGACAAGATGCGCTCCGAACTGGCACTGGCGCGCCCATGAGCGGTTTTGAGCAGTTGTTCCCGGGGCAGCTGCCACGCTTGGTGATGTTCGATCTGGATGGCACGCTGATCGATTCGGTTCCCGACCTGGCAGCAGCGGTGGACACCATGCTGCTCTCCCTCGGCCGTCCGCCGGCAGGTATCGAAGCGGTGCGCGAATGGGTCGGCAATGGCGCGCCGGTGCTGGTGCGTCGGGCCTTGGCGGGTGGCATCGATCACTCGGCAGTGGACGACGCTGAAGCCGAGCGCGCACTGGAGATTTTCATGGAGGCGTACGGCGCCAGCCATGAACTGACCGTGGTCTATCCCGGTGTGCGCGACACGCTCAAGTGGCTGCACAAGCAAGGCGTGGCCATGGCGTTGATCACCAACAAGCCGGAGCGCTTCGTCGCGCCGCTGCTCGATCAGATGAAGATCGGGCGCTACTTCAAGTGGATCATCGGCGGCGATACCCTGCCGCAGAAGAAGCCTGACCCGGCGGCGCTGTTTTTCGTGATGAAAATGGCCAACATTCCGGCCTCGCAATCGTTGTTCGTCGGCGACTCGCGCAGTGATGTGCAGGCCGCGAAAGCAGCGGGGGTCAAGTGTGTGGCGCTGAGTTATGGCTACAACCATGGCCGGCCGATTGCCGAGGAATCGCCGGCTCTGGTGATCGACGATTTGCGCAAACTAATTCCCGGTTGCCTGGATCTGGCCGGTGGGATAACGTTGCCCGACGCTGTTCAACCCCCTTCTGGAAACGCCATCGTGGTGGTCACCCGCAAACTCTGGATGAAAGTCATCAAGGCCCTGGCCCGCTGGCGTTGGCGCGCCTGACTGATTCTGGCCGGCCCTGCCGGCGCGTTTGCATACTTGACTGATTGCACCTCACCCCACGAGGCACTTTATGAATCGCGAAGAATTCCTGCGTCTGGCCGCTGACGGCTATAACCGCATCCCGTTGGCCTGCGAAACCCTGGCCGACTTCGACACGCCGCTGTCGATCTACCTGAAACTGGCCGACCAGCCCAACTCCTACCTGCTCGAGTCGGTGCAGGGCGGTGAGAAATGGGGCCGTTACTCGATCATCGGCCTGCCGTGCCGCACCGTGCTGCGGGTGCACGACCATCACGTCAGCATCAGCGTTGATGGCGTCGAGACCGAAAGCCACGAGGTTGAAGACCCGCTGGCGTTCGTCGAAACCTTCAAAGCGCGCTACAACGTGCCGACCATCGCCGGCCTGCCGCGCTTCAACGGTGGACTGGTCGGTTACTTCGGTTACGACTGTGTGCGCTATGTCGAGAAGCGTCTGGGCAAGTGCCCGAACCCGGATCCGCTGGGCGTGCCGGACATTCTGCTGATGGTCTCCGACGCCGTCGTGGTGTTCGACAACCTGGCTGGCAAGATGCACGCGATCGTCCTCGCCGACCCTGCGCAGACCGATGCCTTCGAGCAAGGTCAGGCGCGTTTGCAGGAACTGCTCGAGCAACTGCGTCAGCCGATCACCCCGCGTCGTGGCCTGGATTTCAGCAAACAGCAATCGGCTGATCCGGTGTTCCGTTCGAGTTTCACTCAGGACGATTACGAAAAAGCCGTCGACACCATCAAGGAATACATCCTTGCTGGCGACTGCATGCAGGTGGTGCCGTCGCAGCGCATGTCGATCGACTTCAAGGCTGCGCCGATCGATCTGTATCGCGCGCTGCGTTGCTTCAACCCGACGCCGTACATGTACTTCTTCAACTTCGGCGATTTCCACGTCGTCGGCAGTTCGCCGGAAGTGCTGGTGCGCGTCGAAGACAACCTGATCACCGTGCGCCCGATCGCCGGCACGCGCCCACGCGGCGCCACCGAAGAAGCCGATGTGGCGCTGGAGCAGGACCTGCTCTCGGATGACAAGGAGATCGCCGAGCACTTGATGCTGATCGATCTGGGCCGCAACGATACCGGGCGCGTTTCGGAAATCGGTTCGGTGAAGCTCACCGAGAAAATGGTCATCGAACGTTATTCCAACGTGATGCACATCGTCTCCAACGTCACCGGCCAGTTGAAGTCGGGCCTGACCGCGATGGACGCACTGCGGGCGATCCTGCCGGCGGGTACGTTGTCGGGTGCGCCGAAAATTCGCGCGATGGAAATCATCGACGAACTGGAACCGGTCAAGCGCGGTGTGTACGGCGGTGCGGTCGGTTACTTCGCCTGGAACGGCAACATGGACACCGCCATTGCCATTCGCACAGCGGTGATCAAGAACGGTGAGTTGCACGTGCAGGCCGGCGGCGGCATCGTCGCCGACTCGGTGCCGGCGCTGGAATGGGAAGAAACCCTGAACAAACGCCGCGCGATGTTCCGCGCCGTGGCCTTGGCCGAGCAAACCCCGGACGCCTGATCCACGCAATTTCCCATGTGGGAGCGAGCCTGCTCGCGAAGAGGTGAGTCAGTCACCGTTGATGCTGACTGACCCAGCGCTTTCGCGAGCAGGCTCGCTCCCACATTGTTTTGTGTTGAGGCATAAAAAAGCGGCGCCCTGACAGGCGCCGCTTTTTTGCATCTACGACTCAGAAATCCAGCACAACCCCGACATTCAGGCCCTGCTGCTTGAAGTCATCATCCTTGCGGAACGTATAACCCCCACGCAGCGCCAGATCTGCCGTCAGCTTGTGACTGACGCCCAGGCTCAAGCGGTTCAGGTGACTTGCCGGTGTATAGCCTTCAAGGGTGAAGTCATTGGCCGGCAGGGTATTGAGGGCGATGTTGACCTTCTGCACGTCATCTTCGTACTCACGCTCGTGGGCGTATTCGCCATACACCTGGGTTTGCGCGGTGAAGTTGTACTTGCCTTGAATCCCCAGGCCCAAGCGTTTCGAATCGCGGCTCTGGTCATCGAAGGTCAGCGCGGTGGCGCGGTTGCTCTTTTCCGAGTAACCGTCGACATCGACACTGGCGTAATCGGCGCTGACGAACGGCGACAGGTGCCATTGGCTGCCCGGTTGCGCAATGTCATAGCCCAGGCGCGTGCTGAACGCCCACAGGCTGCCGTCGGTATCGCCTTTCTCCGCGCCCTCGCTGGCGCCGAGGTCGAACTTGCGCTTGAGGTTGTCGTAGTCGAGTTTGCCGCCGGTCAGCGCCGCGTCGGCCCACCAGCGGTTCTTCTGGAACTGGGCGAACGCGGTGGCCATGTAGCTGTTGAGTTTGTAGTCGGAATCGTTGTGCCCGGCCTCAAGATTCTGCCGGTACAAACCGGCCGCCACGCCCACGCGCCAGGCCTCATTGAGACGATAGCTGCCGCCGACGTTGAGGTTGTAACCGCTGCCATCGGCGCTGGCGCCGCTGCTTTGGCTGTCGACATCCAGACGCTGTCCGCCGGCGGAGACAATCGCACGCCATTGGCCGACCGCTTGCCAGTTCTCCCAGTCCGCCTGCCATTGATTGCGCAATTCATCCTGATGCGCGCGCACGGTGCCGTGGGCCATTTCAGGTAGCAGGCTCAATTCCCATGGCGCAGCCAACAGCGAATAGGCGTAATCGGCGATCAGTTTTTGCCCGGATTCGGTCGGGTGTACGCCATCGTTGTAGATCAGTTTGGTCGGATCCGGCGTGGCGCTGTTGATCCCGTAACGGGCGTTTTCCGTGCAGCTATTGCCACTGAAGCAGGTCGCGGTGAGGTTCTGGTCGGTAGCCAGACCAAAGCGCCCCGGGTCGGCGAAGACTTCCGAGAGCAGCACCGGAATGTTCAGCGGAATGACTTCGGCGTCGATGCCTTGCAGGCGCGTCACCAACTGACTGTTGAACTGGTTGGCGAGGGTGCTGCTGAACGCTTGCAGCGGCGTGCCGTTCAGAGCAGGTGTCAGGCCCACGTCGGGCAGCAGCCAGACCATCACGTATTTGGCGCCGGCGGTCTGCAGGGTTTGCACGCTATCGGCCAGTCGATCGGCTGCGGCGTTGGCCTGGGGCAGGCTGAGAATGCGGCCCTGGAGGAAATCGTTGCCGCCACCGGAAATGTAATACAGCGCATTCGGGTCGGCGCGGAAGCCGTTCGACGGCAGGTAACCGGCGCGGGTGCGTTCGCCGGTGGCAGATTGGGTGGTGATCGAGTCGAGAATCTGGTCGGTGCGATAACCACCGACCGCCCAGTTGTTGCCGTCAGGCTGGCCGTTTTCCGCGCGCACTGCGGAGCTGGAAGAGGCTGTCTGGTCGGGCGAAAAGCCCAGGCGGCCGCCGAGCAACTGGGTGGAATTCAATGAAAAAACTTCGCCACTGCCATCCTGATACACCGGCCCGGTACGGTTGGTGTAACGCTCGGTGGAGCCCGCCGGGCCGCCCGTGTCGGCGAAGGTGCCGGCATCGTTGAGGCTGTCACCGAAGACGATGAAACTGGAATAAGGATTGGGCGCTGCATTGGCCTGGGCGCAAGCGAGTGCGAGCAAGCAGCTGGCCAGCGGTACAAACAAAGTCTGTCTGATCATGAGCAAGTCCGTTTATTTATTGTTGTAGGTGAACGAAACGACAGTACCAAAAACTTTCGGCATTTTGCCATCGGTCGCGAATCCTTCTGCCGTTTTATAACCCGCAGGTCCCGCCATATTGCACGCTCCGCCCAGCTAAGTTACTGTGCCGGAACGTATGAACGAGACCTTCCCCGTGTTGATCACCAGCAAACTCCTGGATCAAGTCATCAAGGCACACGCCCGCTGGCGTTGGCGCGCCTGAATCTTCTCTGCCGGCTCCGCCGGATCTGTATCGCTTTGCCTTCCTTGTCTGTTTGAAATGCCGCTGTGCTGGCGCCCTCTGCGCGTCCGACATCGCGCAGCGCCCTGCGGGCAAGTCATCTGAAGGCTGTCATCAAGTCAGAATTCAAGAGGTTCGAAACGCCATGTTGCTGATGATCGACAACTACGACTCCTTTACCTACAACGTTGTGCAATACCTCGGCGAGCTGGGTGCCGAGGTCAAAGTGGTGCGCAACGACGAACTGACCATCGCCGAAATCGAAGCGCTGAATCCCGAGCGCATTGTGGTTTCCCCGGGGCCGTGCACGCCCACCGAGGCGGGCGTTTCCATTGATGCGATCAAGCACTTCGCCGGCAAGCTGCCGATCCTCGGCGTTTGCCTCGGCCACCAGTCCATCGGCCAGGCCTTCGGCGGTGATGTGGTGCGTGCCCGCCAAGTCATGCACGGTAAGACTAGCCCGGTATTCCACGAGGACAAGGGCGTGTTTGCCGGCCTCAATCATCCGCTCACCGTTACCCGTTACCACTCGCTGATCGTCAAGCATGACAGCCTGCCCGATTGCCTCGAGCTGACCGCATGGACCCAGCACGACGACGGCTCGGTCGACGAGATCATGGGCCTGCGTCACAAGACCCTGAACATCGAGGGCGTACAGTTCCACCCCGAATCGATCCTCACCGAGCAGGGTCATGAACTGTTTGCCAATTTCCTCAAACAAACCGGCGGCACGCGCTAAGGACTTCCCATGAATATCAAGACAGCCCTCAGCCGTATCGTCGAACACCTCGACCTCAGCACCGATGAAATGCGCGATGTGATGCGCGAGATCATGACCGGCCAGTGCACCGAAGCGCAGATCGGCGCGTTCATGATGGCCATGCGCATGAAGAGCGAGAGCATCGACGAAATCGTCGGCGCGGTGTCGGTGATGCGCGAGCTGGCCGATCAGGTCGAGCTGAAAACCCTCGACGGCGTCGTCGATGTGGTAGGCACCGGCGGTGACGGTGCGAACATCTTCAACGTATCGACCGCGTCTTCCTTCGTTGTCGCAGCCGCCGGTTGCACCGTCGCCAAGCACGGCAATCGCGCGGTGTCCGGCAAGAGCGGCAGTGCCGATCTGCTGGAAGCTGCCGGAATTTATCTGAACCTGACCCCGGTGCAGGTCGCGCGCTGCATCGACAACGTCGGCATCGGTTTCATGTTCGCCCAGACTCACCACAAAGCGATGAAGTACGCCGCCGGCCCGCGCCGCGAACTCGGCCTGCGCACGCTGTTCAACATGCTCGGCCCGCTTACGAATCCGGCCGGTGTGAAGCATCAGGTAGTCGGCGTGTTCACTCAGGCGCTGTGCCGGCCATTGGCCGAAGTCTTGCAAAGACTGGGCAGCAAACACGTGCTGGTCGTGCATTCGAAGGACGGCCTGGATGAGTTCAGCCTCGCCGCGCCGACCTTTGTCGCTGAATTGAAAAACAACGAAATCACTGAGTATTGGGTCGAACCGGAAGACCTCGGCATGAAGAGCCAGAGCCTGCACGGCCTGTCGGTTGAAGGCCCGGAAGCATCGCTGGCGCTGATCCGTGACGCCCTCGGCAAGCGCAAAACCGAAAACGGCCAGAAAGCTGCCGAGATGATTGTGCTCAATGCCGGTGCGGCGCTGTATGCCGCCGACCTCGCAAGCAGTCTGAAACAAGGTGTGGAGCTGGCGCACGATGCGCTGCACACCGGCCTCGCTCGGGAAAAGCTCGAGGAGCTGGGTGCCTTTACCGCGGTATTCAAAGTGGAGAATGAAGGATGAGTGTACCGACGGTTCTGGAAAACATTCTGGCGCGCAAGGTTGAGGAAGTCGCCGAGCGCAGCGCTCGGGTCAGCCTGAGCGAGCTGGAAAGTCTGGCCAAGGCGGCCGATGCACCCCGTGGTTTTGCCCAGGCTTTGCTGGCGCAAGCGAAGAAGAAACAACCGGCCGTGATTGCCGAAATCAAAAAGGCTTCGCCGAGCAAAGGCGTGATCCGCGAAGACTTCGTGCCGGCAGACATTGCCAAGAGCTACGAAAAGGGTGGGGCCACCTGTCTGTCGGTGCTGACCGATATCGACTACTTCCAGGGCGCCGATGCCTACCTGCAACAGGCGCGCGCCGCCTGCAAATTGCCGGTGATCCGCAAGGATTTCATGATCGATCCGTACCAGATCGTTGAAGCCCGTGCGCTTGGCGCCGATTGCGTGTTGTTGATCGTCTCCGCCCTGGACGACGTGAAAATGGCCGAGCTGGCCGCCGTGGCCAAAGGGGTCGGTCTCGACGTCTTGGTGGAAGTGCACGACGGTGACGAGCTGGAGCGCGCGCTTAAGACTCTCGACACGCCGCTGGTCGGGGTCAACAACCGCAACCTTCACACATTTGACGTCAGTCTGGAAACCACCCTCGACCTGCTGCCGCGCATCCCGCGCGATCGCCTGGTGATCACCGAGAGCGGCATCCTCAATCGGGCCGACGTCGAGCTGATGGAAATCAGCGATGTGTACTCGTTCCTGGTCGGCGAAGCGTTCATGCGCGCGGAAAATCCAGGCATTGAATTGCAGCGCCTGTTCTTTCCGGAGCGTGGTGTGCCGATCAGTGGTTCGACCCTCGACTGACCGAGTCGACCTCATTCGCGAGCAGGCTCGGTCCCACAGGGAAATGCATTCCAGTGTGGGAGCGAGCCTGCTCGCGAAGAGGCGCTAAATTCCGCTAAAGAGATTCAATCTGCCGGAGCTCACCATGTCGTTGCCAAACCCCCTGACCATCGAATCCGGCCTGCAAGCCGAACAGGACTTGCTGGCCTCGGTCTGCGCTGGCGACGCCGAATTCGGCCTGCTGTTCTGGCAACCCACCGATCGCGCGCTGGTCATGCCGCGCCGCCTCAACCGTCTCCCGCATTTCGACCACGCCTGCGAAGTTTCCGCTGCTGCTGGCTGGCCGGTGCTGTTGCGTGAAACCGGTGGTGAGCCCGTCCCGCAATCCGCTGCGACCATCAACATTGCCTTGGTGTATGCCCCGCCTCGCAGCGAAGGCGATCTGAACCGCATCGAAACCGGCTACCGCCGCCTGTGCGATCCGATCTGTCAGTTGCTGGATGAATTGGGTGGCACCTCGTCGGTCGGGGAAATCGACGGCGCATTCTGTGATGGACGTTTCAACATCAATCTCGACGGTCGCAAGATGGTCGGCACGGCCCAGCGCTGGCGCCAGAGTCAGGGCGGCCAGCGTCCGGTGGGCCTGGTGCACGGTGCGATGCTGATGGATGACGAGCGCGAAGCGATGGTTGCTGCGGTCAATCGCTTCAATGAAGCCTGCGGCCTGGATCAGCGGGTGAGGGCGCAAAGCCACATCGCCCTGCATGAGAAATTCAACGCGCCACAGGCATTGGCGCGTCTCGATGAATTGTTTCGTTTGATGCTGGCGCAGATTTACAGTGCCTGATTTACGAGCTTAGCGCGTACCGAAGACCACCATGGTCTTGCCTTTCACATCGACCAGGTTGCGTTCTTCCAGATCCTTGAGCACGCGGCCGACCATCTCTCGAGAACAGCCGACGATTCGACCGATCTCCTGGCGGGTGACCTTGATCTGCATGCCGTCCGGGTGAGTCATGGCGTCCGGTTGTTTGCACAACTCCAGCAGGCAGCGGGCGACTCGGCCAGTGACATCGAAAAACGCCAGGTCGCCGACTTTGCGCGTGGTGTTACGCAGGCGTTGTGCGATTTGTCCGCTGAGGGCGTAAAGAATGTCTGGATCTTGCTGCGACAGTTCGCGGAACTTGGCGTAACTGATTTCCGCGGTTTCGCATTCAACTTTGGCACGCACCCAGGCGCTGCGCTCCTGCTCCTGACCTGCCTGCTCGAACAGACCCAGTTCGCCGAAGAAATCCCCGGCGTTCAGGTAAGCGATGATCATCTCGCGACCATCGTCGTCTTCGATGAGGATGGTGACGGAGCCTTTGATGATGAAAAACAACGTGTCCGAGCGATCCCCGGCGCAGATGATATTGCTCTTGGCCGCATGACGCCGGCGCTGGCAATGCATCAACAGCTTGTCGATGTTCTTGATTTTGGGTGTGGGGGTAATAGCAACCATGGTTGTATCCCGAAAAGACTGCACGGTGATGTTTGAGTTTTTATGAGGCGCTGAAGGCGGTCGCTACAGAGCTGACGAATTGGCGCCAGCGAATTGGCGCCAGCTTACCAGACACTCCGTCGAGAATTCGAGAAATTACCTACAGCCAGAAAGCATCGGTCCTAGGACGTCGTTCCTGTCGGGACAAAGTGCTGTGCTAAGCTGGCGACCCTTTTTTTACAGTGGAGTCTGGGCGATGAAGGCACGCATCCAATGGGCTGGCGAAGCCATGTTCCTCGGCGAATCCGGCAGTGGTCATGTCGTGGTGATGGACGGCCCGCCAGATGCCGGTGGCCGTAACCTCGGGGTTCGCCCGATGGAAATGCTCTTGCTGGGTGTCGGCGGTTGCAGCAACTTCGACGTGGTCAGCATCCTGAAGAAGTCGCGCCAGGCCGTTGAAAGCTGTGAAGCCTTCCTTGATGCCGAGCGTGCGACTGAAGATCCCAAGGTGTTTACCAAGATCCACATGCACTTCGTGGTCAAGGGCCGGGGCCTGAAGGAAGCTCAGGTCAAGCGCGCCATCGAGCTGTCGGCCGAGAAGTATTGCTCGGCGTCGATCATGCTCGGCGCGGCTGGCGTGGCAATCACCCACGATTATGAAATCGTCGAACTCGGCTGAACCGACATTCAACTATCATAAAAGCAGTGCAGACTCTGGCGATCCCCCGCTGACGTCTGCATAATGCGCCACTTTTTTCAGGGCAGTGATCGGTCAGCCGACGGGTCATCCGCCTGAACAGATAACCAAAATCGCCATCGCGAAGAGGTGTTAACCGTCCTACGCAGGTGCGTTGTTCGCACTTGACGGGCATGCTTGATCACGCGGCCGCGCCGCATACATAGAGAGTTTTTAACGGTGAAAAGCAAACTCAAGCTCCACGGGTTCAATAACCTGACAAAGACCTTGAGCTTCAACATCTATGACATCTGCTACGCGGAAACCCCGCAAGACCAGCAGGCTTACGTTGAGTACATCAATCAAGAGTACAACGCGAAACGCCTGACGCAGATTCTCACAGAAGTTGTCGAGATCATTGGTGCCAACATCCTGAACATCGCCAGTCAGGACTATGAACCCCAGGGCGCCAGCGTCACGATTCTGATTTCGGAAGAGCCGGTAACCCCGACTGACAGCCAGATCGAAGAATCGCCGGGCCCGTTGCCCGAAATTATTCTGGCCCACCTCGACAAGAGCCACATCACGGTGCACACCTATCCGGAAATCCATCCGGACGACGGTATTGCAACGTTCCGTGTGGATATCGACGTGTCGACCTGTGGTGTCATTTCACCGCTCAAAGCGCTCAACTTCCTCATTCACCAGTTCGATTCGGACATCGTGACCGTGGATTACCGTGTGCGCGGTTTCACCCGTGACGTTGAAGGCAACAAGCACTTCATCGACCACGAGATCAACTCGATCCAGAACTACCTCTCCGAAGACACCCGCGACGCGTACCAGATGACCGACGTGAACGTGTACCAGGAAAACCTGTTCCACACCAAAATGCTGCTGAAGAACTTCGAACTGGACAACTACCTGTTCGGCGACGCCACCAGCAACCTATCGCCCGAGCAGCGTGCCCAGGTGACCGACCGTGTGAAACACGAAATGCTGGAAATCTTCTACGCGCGCAATATGCCGACCTAAGATTCCCGGAAACAAAAAAGGCGACCTCCTGGTCGCCTTTTTCATGCTTCAGACAAAACCCCTGTGGGAGCTGGCTTGCCAGCGATAGAGCAATGTCGGGCGATACATATCTCAGATCCGATAAGAACTCTTGGTCATCACCTTGGCCAACAAGCTCATCCCGAACTTGACCGGCGCCGGAAAACGAAACCCGCCCGCATCCAGGGCACTTTCCGCATGGTGTTCTTCATCGATGCGCATCTGCTCAAGAATCGCCCGGGACTTTTCGTCCTCGGCCGGCAATTGCTCCAGATGTTCGTTCAAGTGCTTGCAGACCTGATGCTCGGTCGCCGCTACGAACCCTAGACTGACCTTGTCGCTGATCAGTCCTGCGACCGCGCCGATACCGAACGACATGCCGTAAAACAGTGGGTTCAGCACGCTGGTGTGGCTGCCCAACTGATGGATGCGCTGCTCGCACCAGACCAGATGATCGATCTCTTCTTCAGCCGCGTGCTCCATGGCTGCGCGTACCTGCGGCAACTTGGCGGTCAGCGCTTGCCCCTGATACAGCGCCTGAGCGCAGACTTCGCCGGTATGGTTGATGCGCATCAGACCGGCGACGTGGCGAGTGTCTTCATCGCTCATCTGCGTATCCGGCTGCAGAATCGCTGGCGACGGGCGGTACGGCTGGCCACTGAAGGGCAACAGAGTGCGCATCGCGGCATCGGCTTGCAGCAGCAGACGGTCTATGGGCGAGTAGTGACGTTGGGTAGTCATGCTGACCTCCGGGAAGAATCTCGGCGGCCAGTTTAACCGAATCGGCCGGCGAGGGTTTGCGCTGGGTCACTTGCTGCGCGGTCAGGCTTTTTTGTGGGAGCGAGCCTGCTCGAGAAAGCGGATTATCGGATACTGAAGTGTTGAATGTATCGGCGCCTTCGCGAGCAGGCTCGCTCCCACAGTTGGTTGTCGCCAGTCAGCCCGGCGGCCAGTTCATCTGGCGCTGACCCAGCACGTGCATATGAATGTGATAGACAGTCTGCCCACCAAGTTCATTGCAGTTCATCACTACGCGGAAGCCTTCTTCGCAACCCAGTTCCAGCGCCAGACGCTGCGCGGTGAACAGGATGTGCCCGGCCAGCGCCTTGTCGTCTTCGGTCAGGTCGTTGAGCGTGCGCACCGGTTTTTTCGGGATTACCAGAAAGTGCACCGGAGCCTGGGGGGCGATGTCGTGGAAGGCCAGAACCTGGTCGTCCTCGTAAATGATCTTCGCCGGGATTTCCCGGTTGATGATCTTGGTGAACAGAGTATCCACTGCTGTTTCTCCGTTGAGTTGGGCTGAATCGAGTGTACCGCTTCGAAGTTGTCTTCCTAGCGGGGGCAGTAAGCTTTGTTGACCATGCCGACAATCGTCCGGTTAAGCCAGCGCGAACCCAGCCGCGGCAGGAACGCCAGCCAGCGATTGCGTCGTCCCGGAATGATGATGGCGCGGTTTTTATCTAGTGCGCGTACGGCATGCAGTGCCACTTCTTCCGGACTCATCAGCGAGTGGCTGCTTTCGATCTTTTCGCTACTCATCTGTGCGGTTCGGAAGAACGGTGTGCGCGTCGGGCCGGGGCACAGCACCGAAACTTTCACGCCGCTTTGTTTGAGCTCCACGCGCAAGGCTTCGGAAAAATGCAGCACATAGGCTTTGCTGGCGTAGTACGTGCTCATCCACGGGCCAGGACTGTAGGCGGCGACCGACGCGACGTTGAGAATCTGCCCGCCACCCAGCAGCGCCATGCTGTTACCCACCGCATGACAGAGGCGGGTGAGGGCGAGGATATTGACCTCGATGAGGTCCTGCTCGGTCATCCAGTCCTGCGCGAGGAATGGCCCGCAAGTGCCGATGCCGGCGCAGTTGACCAGTAGATCGATCTGCCGGTCACCTTCTTCGAGCTCCAGCAAAAAACCGGAAAGGCGCAACGGTTCGCCGAGGTCGCAGGCGCGAAACAATACTTCGACATCGAAACGCTGGGTCAGCTCGATGGCGATACTTTCCAGCTGATCACGCTGCCGTGCCACCAGAATCAGGCTGCGGCCGCGCCGGGCCAGTGCTTCGGCCATGGCCAGGCCGATGCCGCTGGAAGCACCGGTGATCAGAGCGTAACGGGTCATGCAGTTCTCCATCGCAACAGCTCCGCGCCGGCGACGCGGTTGTCGCGGCAGGGAGCGCTGTTCATTCTTGCGCAGAGTCTACAGGGGCCTGCGCCGGTTCGGCTGCCTCGTCGGCGGAAATCGCTGGCGGCTCGACAACCTCAACTTCGTCGGTGGTCACCGCGCCGCTGTCATAGCTGCTCTCCAGATTGCTTTCATATTCTTCCTGCACAGCCGAGAAGCCGCCAAGAAGGCCTCCGGCAAAAATCAGTGCGAAGAACACGATCCACAACGAGCACAGCACTTTGACCGCCGTGCTGTTCGGCGGTGGTGGCGGGCCATAGCGGTTGGCGCCGGTATTGCCGGGTACGACCATCATCACCAGCGGGAAAAAACTGCCGACGAACGGCACCAGATTCAACAACCACAGCCAGCCCGACCAGCCGATATCGTGCAGGCGCTGAACGCTGAACAGAATGCTGACGATCATGAAACCGAGGAACAGGAAGACCGCCAGAATGCCGCCGAGGATCAGGCCTGTGGTTGAATCGCCACTGACCAGACCCAAGGCAATCAAGGCAAACACACCGACGATGGGCAGGGTCACCAGGCTCAGGACCATGGTCCAGGCGAGAAAGCGCAGGCGACCGATCCGGCCTTCGACGCTGAATGGCTTGAGCGTGGCGAATGGCGGCAGAGCTTCACCGACATTGGCGCGCGGTGGGGCGTAAGGCGAGTCCGGTTCCACAACCGCTGCAGAGTTATCGTGGACGTCCGCCAGATTCAGCTCGATGGCGGTTTCCGCTTCTATCCGCGCATCGATCCCGGTTTTGTTCAATGCCTGCAGATACGTCTGGGCATCGCTGTGGGACAGATCACGTTTGAGGGCGATGGTGCGGCCATTGAACAGGCGCTCGATGGCGGCCACATCGCTTTTGAACAGATCCGCCAGATTCAGTTTGGCGGTGGTGAGGTCGACGCCGGGCTGCAGCGCGCCGTCGAAGACGATCTTGTAACGGGTGTCGCTCATGGCCGAGGCATCCTTGTCGCGATTGGGTTTGCAGTAGTCAGTTCAAGGCCAGTCTGAAAGCGACTGGCCGGGGGTATTGCTCAGCGCGGCCAGCGTTCCGGCAGCTGTGCGGCGCGCGCCTGAGCCTGACGATATTCTGCGTCGAGCCGCGCAATCAACTGATCCACGCTTGGCAGGTCACCAATCTGGCCAACACCCTGGCCCGCCGACCACACGGTCTTCCAGGCTTTGGCTTCATCGTTGATCGGCTTTAGCTTGTCGCCGAAGTTCACCTCGCCCTTGCCTTGCAGTGCCGCCATGTCGAAACCGGCCGCCTCCAGGCTCTGGCGCATGAAACTGGCCGGCACTCCCGACACTGCTGGAGTATGAATGATGTCGGCAGCCTTGGCTGTCAGCAGCATGTCTTTGTAGGCGTCAGGCGCGTGACTTTCTGTGGTGCCGATAAATCGCGTACCGAAGTAGGCCAAATCCGCGCCGAGCAGTTGCGCGGCGAGAATCTCATGGCCGTGGTTCAGACATCCTGCAAGCAAGAGTGTCTTGTCGAAGAACTCACGGATCTCGGCAATCAGCGCAAACGGGCTCCAGGTACCAGCATGCCCGCCGGCACCGGCCGCGACGG
This sequence comes from Pseudomonas sp. AC255, assembly GCF_979258175.1. Classification (NCBI taxonomy): domain Bacteria; kingdom Pseudomonadati; phylum Pseudomonadota; class Gammaproteobacteria; order Pseudomonadales; family Pseudomonadaceae; genus Pseudomonas; species Pseudomonas sp. AC255. The sequence continues at coordinate 5,967,906 of NZ_OZ409841.1, forward strand.
CAATCAGCCCGTCGACACCGGCTTCAGCGGCTTTTTCGGCATGGCGCCGCGTGGTCACGTCGTGAAACACCAGACCGCCATAGCTGTGCACCGCGTCGACCAGTTCCTTCACCGCGCCGAGGCTGGTGATAACGATCGGCACCTTGTGCTCCACGCAGATGTCCAGATCCGCCTGCAGGCGCGGATTACTGTGGTGAACAATCAGGTTCACCGCATAAGGGGCCGGATTATCCAGAGTCGCCAGGCTTGCTTCGATCTGTTCCAGCCAAGCCTTGAACCCACTGCTTTCGCGTTGGTTCAGCGCCGGAAAGCTGCCGACCACACCATTGCGGCAGCAGGCGAGCACCAGTTCCGGATTGGAGATCAGGAACATCGGTGCCGCCACCACGGGCAGACGCAGACGTTGTTCGAGCAAAGCGGGCAGCGACATTGTGAACACCCCGAAGATTTTTATTGATTGAAGTTAGAACGGCTTGACCACGACCAGAATTACGATAGCCAGCAATATCAGAACCGGCACTTCATTGAACCAGCGATAAAAGACATGGCTGCGGGTGTTTTCGCCACGGGCAAAGCGTTTGACCTGCGCGCCGCACATGTGGTGGTAGCCGATCAGCAATACGACCAGGGTCAGTTTGGCGTGGATCCAGCCGCCCTGGCTGAAAAGGCTAGGGTTGAGGTAGATCAGCCAGCCACCGAAGATCAGCGTGGCGATCATCGCCGGGCCCATGATGCCGCGATACAGCTTGCGCTCCATGACGCTGAAGCGTTCCTGGCTGATCGTGTCTGCGCTTTGCGCGTGGTAAACGAACAGGCGCGGCAAGTAGAACAGTCCGGCAAACCAGCAGACGACGCTGACAATGTGAAACGCTTTGAGCCATAGATAGAGCATTTTTGGGTATTCCCTCATTCACGGTAGCCAGATAGTAGAGGCTTGAGCGTCCGCGCGTCACCTTGGCGGTTGTCGCAGGCGCGCGCGGCCCCTATTATCGACGGCTTTCCAGTGGGTTCGTTGAGGGCAGGTTTATGGTCAAGGTCGGTATCGTCGGCGGCACGGGTTACACCGGTGTCGAACTGCTGCGTCTGTTGGCACAGCATCCGCAGGCAGAAGTGGTCGTCATCACTTCCCGATCCGAGGCCGGTCTGGCCGTAGCTGACATGTACCCGAACCTGCGCGGTCACTATGACGGGCTGGCCTTCAGCGTGCCGGACGTGAAAACCCTTGGCGCTTGCGATGTGGTGTTTTTCGCCACGCCGCACGGTGTGGCTCACGCCTTGGCAGGCGAACTGCTGGCGGCGGGCACCAAGGTCATCGACCTGTCCGCCGACTTCCGTCTGCAAGACGCTGATGAATGGGCCAAGTGGTACGGCCAGCCGCACGGCGCACCGGAATTGCTGGACGAAGCGGTCTATGGTCTGCCGGAAGTCAATCGCGAGCAGATCAAGAAAGCGCGCCTGATCGCGGTACCGGGTTGCTATCCGACCGCAACGCAATTGGGTTTTCTCCCATTGCTGGAAGCAGGTCTGGCTGACGCATCGCGTTTGATCGCCGACTGCAAATCCGGTGTCAGTGGTGCCGGGCGTGGTGCGGCTGTAGGTTCTTTGTACTCCGAGACGTCGGAAAGCATGAAGGCCTACGCGGTAAAAGGTCATCGCCACCTGCCGGAAATTCGCCAGGGCCTGCGTCGCGCGGCGGGCAAGGATGTCGGCCTGACCTTCGTACCGCACCTGACGCCGATGATTCGCGGTATCCATTCGACGCTCTACGCGACTGTGGTCGATCGTTCGGTGGATCTGCAGGCACTGTTCGAAAAGCGCTATGCCAACGAACCGTTCGTCGATGTAATGCCAGCCGGCAGCCATCCGGAAACCCGTAGCGTGCGCGGCGCCAACGTGTGCCGCATCGCCGTGCATCGTCCACAGGATGGCGATCTGGTGGTGGTACTCTCGGTGATTGACAACCTGGTCAAGGGCGCCTCGGGCCAGGCGGTGCAGAACATGAACATTCTGTTCGGACTGGACGAGCGCTTCGGCCTGTCACACGCCGGTATGCTGCCGTAACGTTAGCCACAACCTGTAAGCCGCAAGCTTGGAGCTCACTGCTTGAAGCTTGCCGCTGCTCCTCTAATAGTTGACCAATTTTCTAGGACAAGCGGATAATGCGCGTCATCACGCATTATGGCGGCGTAACGCCGGGAGATAGTCAGCATGAGCGTCGAATCCTTCACCCCCACGGCTTTGCAATTCACTCAAGGTGCTGCGCACAAGGTGAAGAGCCTGGTCGATGAAGAGGGGAATGATCGCTTGAAGCTGCGCGTATTTGTTACGGGCGGCGGTTGTTCAGGGTTTCAATACGGTTTCACCTTCGATGAAGACGTGGCTGATGACGACACCATTGTCGAGCGCGAAGGCGTGAGTCTGGTGGTTGATCCGATGAGTTTCCAGTACCTGGCCGGCGCGGAGGTGGACTACCAGGAAGGTCTGGAAGGTTCACGCTTCGTGATCAAGAACCCGAACGCGACAACGACTTGTGGTTGCGGGTCGTCGTTCTCGATCTGATCGCGCTTTACAGCACACAACAAAACGCCGCAGAGCCTTTCGGTTCTGCGGCGTTTTTGTTTCTGAAGGTTATGCCGGGTAGATGGCGCCGAGTACGCGCAGGCCGCGAGCGCCGGTGACGCTTGGCCGATTGGCGGCGATGCCTTCCAGGCAGCAATGGGCGAGCCAGGCGAAGGCCATGGCTTCCACCCAATCCGGATCAACCCCGTGAGTTGCGGTGCTGGCGACTTGGGTATTTGGCAGCAGGTCCGCCAGACGTTTCATCAGCGTGGCGTTGTGCGCGCCGCCGCCACAGACCAGCAGTTCCTGAGTGCCCGATTGAGCGCTTTGTAGCGACTCGACGATGGTCAGCGCCGTAAGTTCGAGCAGGGTGGCCTGAACGTCTTCGGCAGCGAAAGTCGGCAGACGCGATAGATGCTGTTCCAGCCATGGCAGATTGAAGACTTCCCGGCCCGTACTTTTCGGGCCTTTGGTCACGAAGAACGGGTCGCTGAGCAGCGCCTTGAGCAGGGCTGGTTCAACCTTGCCGGTCGCAGCCCATTTGCCGTCCCGGTCATAGTTTTCGCCACGTTGCCGGTGAATCCAGGCGTCCATCAGAACATTCCCCGGCCCGCAGTCGAAACCGGCTACCGGTTTGTTCGGCTCAATCAGGCTGAGATTGCTGAATCCGCCGACATTCAAGACAGCCTGGTTACCAGTACGCTCTTCAAACAAAGCTTCGTGAAAGGCTGGTACCAGAGGCGCACCTTGGCCACCCGCTGCGACATCGCGGCTGCGGAAATCACCGACGACGGTAATACCGGTCAACTCAGTCAGCAGGGCTGGATTACCGATCTGCACGGTAAACCCGCGCGCCGGCTCATGGCGAATGGTCTGACCGTGGCTGCCGATAGCGCGGATTGCTTCGGGCTTGAGTTGTTGCTGCGCGAGGAGGGTGTGAATGCCCGACGCGGCAAGTTCGACCCAGTGTTGCTGGGCAATCGCCGAGCGGGCGATCTCGTCGGGGCCGCTGGCGCACAAGCCAAGCAGCTCGGCGCGCAGGGAGTCAGGCATTGGCAGGTAGTGGGTGGCGATCAGTTTGATCGCCGAGGTCTGCTCGATCAGGGCGATGTCCAGCCCGTCGAGACTGGTTCCGGACATCACACCGATATACAGGGCCATGGCTTAGCGCTTGCTCGAAGCCAGCATGGTGGCCTTCTCTTGATCCATGCGCGCCATCAGTGGCTGGCTCTGCGCGAGGAAGCGCGCGCGTTCGGACTTGGCGATCGGATCGGCCATTGGCAGCTTCTGGCCCAGCGGATCGACGTGAACGCCGTTGACCTGGAACTCATAGTGCAAATGCGGGCCGGTGGACAGTCCGGTGGTGCCGATATAGCCAATGACTTGACCTTGCTTGACGCTGCCACCGGTTTTCACGCCTTTGGCAAAGCCTTGCATATGGCCATAGAGCGTACGGTAAGTGTTGCCGTGCTGAATGATCACAGTGTTGCCGTAGCCACCACGACGACCGGCCAGCAACACTTTGCCGTCACCGGCAGCCTTGATCGGCGTGCCTCGCGGCGCTGCGTAGTCGACACCTTTGTGGGCGCGGATCTTGTTGAGGATCGGGTGCTTGCGGCCCATGGAAAACTTCGAGCTGATGCGGGCGAAGTCAACAGGGGTGCGGATGAAGGCCTTGCGCATGCTGTTGCCATCGGCAGTGTAATAGCTGCTGTTGCCTTGTTTGTTGGTGTAGCGAACGGCGGTGTAAGTCTTGCCGCGGTTGGTGAAGCGCGCCGACAGGATCGGGCCGGTGCCGACGGCCTTGCCGTTGATGACTTTCTGCTCGTAGATCACATCGAATTCATCGCCCTGACGAATGTCCTGCGCGAAATCGATGTCGTAGCCAAAGACACTGGCCATGTCCATGGTCATGCTGTGAGAAAGGCCGGCGCGGGCTGCGGACTGCGACAGTGAGCTGTTGATGACACCGTGGACGTAGGCAGTGCGAACAGTTGGCTTGGCAGTCACTCGGTTGAACGAATAACCCTTGTCATTCTTGGTCAGGGTGATGGTTTCAACGTCGCTGACCTTGCTGTGCAGGCTGGTCAACTGGCCTTCCGGACTCAGTTCGAACTCGAGTTTCTGGCCACGCTTGAGCTGGCTGAACTGTTTGGCTTGCTTGTCGCTTGCCAGTACTTCGTGCACGGAGGCTGCAGGCAGACCGACTTTTTCAAACAGGGTAGACAGCGTATCGCCTTTGGAAACCACGACTTCACGGTGCCCAGGCTCTTTCGGTTTCTCAGCAGGCGCCACAGGTGCTGGCGCGGTTTCAGCGGTTTGCGCGGCGTTTTCGTCGCTGTTTTCGATTTGGGCGAACGGCGAAGCTGCGGGCTCGTTTGTGGCTTGAGCCGCATCAGCAGCGTCTTGATCTTGTGTCAGTTGTTCAGCAGGACTTTCCAGTTCAAGACTCAGAGTCGTCTTTTTGGCTTCAACATCGCTGGAGGGAAATACCAGCAGCGCCAGGCTGAGAAGGGCGGCGATTCCACTTGCGGCGAGCAGGTGGGTCTTCGGGTAAAGCGGGGGCGCTTTAGACGGTTCTGTGGTCATAGGTAATTTTTGACTTTGAAATAGATGAATTGGAAAAGATGAATGACATGATGAAGATGAAATAACTGTATAAAATATAACCAAATCATCGCTGAAGCAAGTCTACAGACCTCGGGTCTGTGGATTGGTGTCCGTGCGCCGGGCAAAACTTGTAATTGGTGCGCGTTCTTGTATGGTTGGTTCCCTTTGAATCTGAGCCTTGCGGGTCTGTTATGAAGTCGGTTGAAGAGCAGCTAGCGCTGATTAAACGTGGTGCGGAAGAACTGTTGGTCGAGTCCGAGCTGGTCGAGAAGCTCAAGCGCGGCCAACCGCTGCGTATCAAGGCTGGTTTCGATCCGACCGCTCCGGATCTGCATCTGGGTCATACGGTGCTTATTAATAAGCTGCGCCAGTTCCAGGAGCTGGGGCACCAGGTCATCTTCCTTATAGGTGACTTCACCGGGATGATCGGTGATCCGAGTGGCAAAAGCGCAACGCGTCCACCGCTGACGCGTGAACAGGTTCTGGAAAATGCTGAGACTTACAAGACTCAGGTTTTCAAAATCCTTGATCCGGCGAAAACCGAAGTTGCCTTCAACTCCACCTGGATGGACAAGATGGGGCCGGCGGATTTCATTCGCCTGACTTCGCAATACACGGTCGCTCGCATGCTTGAGCGCGATGACTTCGACAAGCGCTACACCACCAACCAGCCAATCGCTATTCACGAATTCCTCTATCCGCTGGTTCAGGGTTATGACTCGGTCGCGCTGCGCGCCGATGTCGAGCTGGGCGGTACCGATCAGAAATTCAACCTGCTGATGGGGCGTGAGTTGCAGCGTGGGTATGGTCAGGAGGCACAGTGCATTCTGACGATGCCATTGCTGGAAGGTCTGGATGGCGTGAAGAAGATGTCCAAGTCGCTGGGCAACTATGTCGGTATCCAGGAAGCACCAGGCGTCATGTACAGCAAGCTGGTTTCCATCCCGGATGCGCTGATGTGGCGTTACTTCGAGTTGCTCAGCTTTCGCTCAATGGACGAGATCAACGCCTTCCGGGCTGACGTCGAAGCTGGAGCGAATCCACGCGACATCAAAATCAAGCTGGCTGAAGAGATCGTTGCGCGCTTCCATGGTGAAGAGGCTGCGGCGAATGCTCACCGAGGCGCCGGCAACCGCATGAAGGATGGCGAGCTTCCAGATGACTTGCCTGAGATCGAACTGTCTTCGGTTGAGGATATGCCGATCGCTGCCGTCCTTAATAAGGCAGGCCTGGTGAAGAACTCGGCGGCGGCGCGTGATCTGTTGGCGGCGGGTGGGGTGCGTGTTGATGGTGAGGTGGTTGATCGTTCCTTTATATATGTACTGGGCACGACTCACGTTTGTCAGGCCGGCAAGAAGGCTTTTGCACGTATTACGCTGAAATCTGAATAAAGTTGAAATTGGGGGTTGACGGCGAATTTTAGAA